>NZ_JBPWQJ010000002.1:0-57204 GCF_051810905.1 Tardiphaga sp. 619_E2_N8_4 | reverse complement strand
GATAGTTTCATCTGTCTGGTTCCTTTCCCGCACGTTGAACCTGCTGCTTCCGACCGATCCACACTTTTAATGAAAACGCGCGAATCTACGACGGCTTTTTAGGCGTTCGCCGCCCATATTCGGGCGAGCTCGCCGCTTCGAATGGCATCACCGATACGATTCGCATAATAAGCAGTCGAACTACGCAACTAGTCGGCGGAGACGTCCAATAAATACGATCAATGGGCGATCAGCGTCGGCACGGTGATGTTCTTGAGCAGTGATCGGGTGACGCCGCCAAAGATGAATTCTCTGGTTCTGGCATGGCTGTAGGCCCCAAGCACGATCAGGTCCGACCTGTCGTGGGTCGCGAATTCGCGAATCACGTCGGCGACGGCTTTGCCATCGGACCTGCGTTGTTCGACGGTCGCGATGACGCCATGCCGGCAGAGATAGTGCGCTACATCGGCGCCCGGCTGTTCGCCGTGAGATGCATTCTTCTTCGGATCAATCACTAGCACGGTAACAGATTGCGCGGTCTTCATTAGCGGCAGTGCATCGCTAATCGCCCGCCGCGCCTCGCGGCTCGCATTCCAAGCAAACAGGATTCTGTTAGCGACATCGTCGCTGATCCAGCTCTCCGGCACGATCAAAAACGGAACTCCGGTCGCCAGCAACATGCCCGCCGGAGTTCCCTGCGCTGGCAGGCCGCCTGGCGACGGATAGCCAACGATGACTAAGTCGCTGTGAAGCGAATGCAGACGTGCCAGTTCGTCGGCGTTGTTGGCCTCGATGGACCTGAATTCAAAGGTCACCCGCTCGCGGCCGGCTAGGGTCTCGAAATTCTTGATGGCCCCCGCAGCCGCCTCCCGTTCGAACAGGCTGTGGCGCTCCACCATTTCGCGCACGGCGCCAGCTCCGGCGACGAAGCCATCGGCGGGATTTTGCCGCCAGCCTGTGGGCGCGATGAACACGCCGATCAGGTGCGCGTCGTGCTCAGCAGCAAGGCGGACGGCATAGCGGGTCCGGGCCGCGCCTCCTGGCGACGGATCGACGAAGACGATCAGAGACTTGAGGGCCATGCGCCAATCCGTTCTTCCGCGCGTCCCGCGCCGGTTGCCAGTCGCAGTGCAAGCGATCTGCCCGGATTGCGCTGGCGAGCCGTCTACAGCGGGCCAATCCATATGTAAGACGGCGTTCGTCCGGTACAAAGATGACGTTGGCCTGCCAAGGGGAGGTACCAACGCGCCGGCGTATATTGCACAAGCAGCAGCATGGTCCGGCCGGACTGAACAACCCCTGAACGGATCAGCGGATAGCGGCAAGTGACGATCTCACCGCGCAATCTTCGGCCGACGGATATTGAAATCGAAGTGAACGCCCTCGAGCCTGGCGGCGCCGCAATTTGCTTAGGTGCTCTGCAACAAGCCCGAGTCGCATAACTTACATTATGGAATAAAAACCTACTAGCGGCGGTGCAGAGCTCTGGATAGTTAAAGGCGTCGTCCTTGGAGTCTTAGGAGTGCAACTCTGCGCACTTGCGATGTTCGACCGCTGACCAAACCTAGCACACAGCGCGACAGGTGTGTTGCATAACGAGTGGATACGTTAGCCGTCAGAAAAAAGAAAGACCCGGCCGAAGCCGGGCCTCTCGACTAGCTCTGGCCGCTTTTTCGGCCAGCCTCGCTTGCCTTCTCTCGATCATTGGCAAAGTTTCCCGGGTTAGTGTTTCCACTACCCTGCTGACCCTGCGAGCCGCCGCCTTGCTGCTGCTGTCCGGAATGACTCTGCTGGCCACCCTTCTTGCCAGCCTCGGACGCTCGCTGCGGATCGTTAGCAAAATTACCAGAACCACCACGTTCATTGTCTGCCATTGGATCTCTCCATTGTTGTTGATGACAACGTCTCACTAACGAGGATGGGCCGTTTTGGTTGTGGACGAGATGAGGAGTTCTTGTGGCAGTTTCGCGAATTGATAGTCCGGTCGTCGTCGGCTCGCCTCGATGTCTCTCAGTTTCAATTCGGGCCAGGTGGCGGCCTTGGCCTCGTGAATGCCGTCCAGCGGTTCCATGCTTGCTTAGCGGTGGCAGGAAGAACTACCCGCCTTCCCCCACTGTTCTTTCTCATTCAGGTGCCGTGGCCCGCGCACTACGCGTATGCGTCGCATCAAAATTAGACCAACGAAGCTGCGTACGCGCGGGTCTTTTCGAGCGCTTTCACTTCTACTTGACGTACCCTCTCCCGCGAGATCTTCAACTCTGCGGCCAGCTCGTCAAGTGTAAGCGGGGCGTCCGATAGCCATCGTGCTTCGATGATGCGCTGCTCCCTCGGTTTAGGATGGGCGAGCGCTTGGCTGAGGATCTGCCGCCTCCAGCTAAGCTCGCTGCGTTCCGCGACATCTTCTTCAAAATTGAACGTAGGATCGGCTAAGCGCTCCTGCCACTCAGTTCCCTCTTCGTCGTCATCCCTTGAGGTTGCATTGAGCGACATGTCTCCGAGAAACCGGCGGTTCATGTCGATGACCTCGCGCTCGGGCACATTCAAGCGGCGGGCTATCGTTGCGACGTGATCGGGCCGCATATCGCCGTCATCGAGCGCTGCGATCTTGCTCTTCAAGCGACGCAAGTTGAAGAACAGGCGCTTCTGGGTCGAAGTGGCGCCAATATGGACGATCGACCAGGACCGCAGGATGTAATCCTGGATCGTTGCCTTGATCCACCAGGTTGCATAAGTCGCAAGCCTGAAACCTTTGGCCGGATCAAATCGCTTCACAGCTTGCATCAAGCCGATGTTGCCTTCCGAAATGACATCGGCGATCGGAAGCCCATAGCCCCGATAGCGCATCGCCAATTTGGCGACCAGTCGGAGATGGCTGGTCACAAGATGATAGGCAGCCTCCCTGTCGCCGTCCTCGCGTAAGCGCCTGGCATAGGCGAGCTCCTCTTCAGGCTTGAGGAGAGGAAACTGCTTGATGGCGGTGAGATAATTTGTAAGGCCTTCTCCAGCCGCCAAGGTTGGAAGCGCGAACTGAGTCATCCCTGCCTCCTGTCGATTTGCGAATGATCAAACGGACATTCCAAAGTGCCACACCTGCGACGGCCGGAGCCGTCGCAGATGATTGCACAGAGCGATCGAAAGGCGTCAGGCGGCCTTGGCTTCTAGCTGCTCGACGTTCGAGCGAGAAGCGCCGTTGATGTCGATCTTCCTCGGCTTCATGGCCTCTGGAATCTCCCGGACCAGATTGATCTGCAGAAGTCCATTCTCGAAAGTCGCGCTGGTGACCTGGACATGGTCTGCCAGGTTGAATTGCCGCTTGAACGCGCGACCGGGGATGCCCTGGAAAAGGAAATCGCGCTTCTGTTGCTCTTTGCGGCCCTCGACCGTCAGAACGTTCTGCTCTGCCGTCAAGCTGATCTCGTCGGGAGAAAAACCCGCCAGAGCAAGCGAGATGAGGTATCGGTCATCCTCGACACGTTCGATATCATAGGGCGGATAACTGCCCTCGTTGGCACGCTGCGCGGCATCCACGAGATCAACCAAGCGGTCAAAGCCAATGCTTGAGCGCCAAAGCGGAGCGAAGTCATAAGTCTTCATAGCCAAATCCTCCAATGAGCAAGATGGGTATGAGAAGGCGCCGGACACTCCCGGCGTCAGCCTCACGTTGGACCCGACATTTGGCATCCAACGGTTCTAAAATAGAAAAAACCGGCAGAAAGTTTCAAGGGGGCGCCGCAAATTTTTTGGCTTCTGCCAGGGCGATGTTCTTGACCGGCCCGCCGACCGCTCTACATCTTGATCGCCGTCTTGAAAAGAAAGGAGTAAAGGAGGCGACCATGAACTCGAACCAGACACTCTTCGACATTCATGCAAACTCACTTCTGGCAGCGACCTACAGTGACCCGTCCGAGGTGCTGGCCAACCCGATCCTCTCAAACCTTGAAAAGCGGTGCGTGCTGGCGGCGTGGGCGTCGGACGCATTCGCCGTGGAGAACAGCCCTTGGCTGAGGCAACTTCCGGGTTCGTCCACTGCTATCCCGGTCGGACGCATCCTGAGTGCTTTAAGAAAGCTCGATGAGGAGGACGATCCTCCGCCTCTGAGTGGAGCGCCGGCTATGCGTTTTCCGACGCTCGAGGAGCCGAAAATGGCGGTCGGCTTTTAAGCTCACGTAGCCTCCTCAGCCAATCATGGCGACTGATGGCGAGCCCGCTGTAGGTACGGCGGGCTCACACGCTGCAATCTGTTTTTCGTCCAGATGACTAAGTACTTTTTTCCTTTGCGCGGGGGCAGACCGCTCTGTGACGACTCAGGGATCGACTTTCCGTCCCAACGAGCCGCGATCGAACATGCAGCACGCATCGCTCGTGGGGTCGCGAAGGGCACTCCCAATTATGCGGGGCCCAGTCGCTTTGTCGTCGTCATCGATGAAAGCGGGGAGGAAGTCTTCAGAGCACCCGTTCAACTCCGGAACTGAGCCCAATTGCGGCGGCGAAACCGTACCGGTCGAGCCGCTCTATTCGGCAGCTTCCCGCTTCGGCGCGGCTGAGCGCGACAATTCGGCGATCTCCGATTCTTCCATCGTTTCCTTTTCCATGAGCCGCTTGGCCGCCTGCTCTAGTAGGGCCTGGCGCTCGCGAAGGATGCGCAACCACGTATTGGACTAGCGCGATCACGAAAGCCGCCGCGATCGCATACCTGACGTTGAAACGTGTTTGATTGTTCATGAGTCTCGCTCACGCGGCCAAGCCGGGTGGCGGCAAAGCACTTTCATCATCCTTTCTCGTGCTCTTGTGGAATAATGCGCCGGCAGACTGCGGATCCTCCAGATCGAGCAGTGCATCGATTACCTGCTGGAGGCGGGACGGCTCAGCCAGCAGTTTGCCTTTTGAATGCTCGATCTCGATTTGATAGGCGTCGAAAGCCCAGCGTTGCAGCACGTTGCGCTTCTCTTCCTCCGTCAGCGTGGGGTCCCGCAGGACGTCTTGAGGATCCGGGTAAGTTGCGGCCGGATCAATTCCCCGACCGGACTGGCCGGACACGTCAGGTCCAAGCGTGCGCTCGACCCATTCCAACCGCCGGCGACGTTGATGGACGGTTGCAGGTGCTTCGCCGGAGCGGCGATTGTCTGAGATCAGGAACGATTTACCTTCCCGCTCAGGCGCACCTTGCACCGTATATTGAAGGCTTTGGCGGCGCGCATAAGCTACGGCGGATTCCATGGACGGAAAACAGAGCTCCACTTGACTGAGCGTGTCATCGTCTGCGGTCCAGCCCATCAGAGGCTCGATGTAGGGTGCAGAACGTCGCTCGAAACGCAGCTTCCATTGGTCCAGACGTGTCCGTCCCGAGGTCATCGGCGAGGGAGCAGACCGGTAGATCACAGCGTGGGCGTCCGAAGGGAACGGCGACTTCGTCAGCGCCGCGCGCAGGGCTGGCTCGCGCGGCGTAAGGTGCGCGGGCTCAGATAGAGACACGAGGTTCTGCATTGATGCCTCCTGGGAACAGGAGCGAGCGGGGCACTCACTCCCCGCCGCTCTTTTTTCTCTCACTTGCCGTTTATCGCTATCCGTTTCACCTTCTGTTGTGCAGTCGGGGACTTCGGCAGCGTGACTGTGAGGACGCCGTTCTTGAAGGACGCGGCGACTTTGTCCTGTTCGACATCGTCGACCGGGATGCGCCGCTCGAAGCGCCCGTAGTAGCGCTCGCTGAAGAGCCGCTCCTTGTCTTCGGTCTCGCTCTTCTTCTCGCCGCTGATCGTCAATACACCATTGGCAAGCTCGACGTTGACGTCCTTTTGTTCGAGACCGGGAAGCTCGGCCATGACCCTGATCTCTTTGTCGCTGTCGTCAATTTCAATGTTGGGCCAACCCAGCGACGACGAGCCGAATGGACGATCAAGACTTCGGAAGGTGTCTTCGAACAGCCTGTTCATCTCGCGATGTAACGCAAAGAACGGATTGCCCGCTTCGCCGCCGTGAGCTGTCACATTACTAGATCTGTTGTTCCACGGAACAAGATCGCGAAGTGCCATGATTTTCTCCTTTCTCCTTTCTATTGCAATGGCCTGCCGCGTTTAGGGCTCAAAGACGTACACCGTAGCCATGGGATGCTCCGCGTATCATCGTCAGCTGTCGTTTCATCCGACGTCGATAGCGAGAGCTTCACGGCCTGCCGCCGCAGTCCTTGAACCCGGGGCCCACACTCCGCGTGTGGCTATCAAAAAATTAGAAGGCCTTATTTTGGTTTCAAGTGAGTGGAAATTTTGCCGCACCCGGAAGGGGCGGAACGAACCCAGTAGCGGGCCATACTGATCGGACCTCCCCGCTGAAAACCGCCACTCTGGAGTAATCTCGTGCGCCAACAATTTTCCCGGGCGGCTATTGTCGTCCTGCTCGTCCTGCTCGCCGTCGTGATTGGACGACCCTACGTCGACAGCCCGCTGTTTTCGGCGACATCGCCAAGGCCCATTGCAGCACGAAGCGACTTGGCTGAGGCAGAGCGTGCGACAATTGAGCTTTTCGAACGGGTATCTCCTTCCGTGGTTCAGGTGGTCGGTACGGCAAATGTATCCAGTCCCGCATACGCTGAGAGTGAGGGCGGAGGGCAAAGCGGGACCGGTTTCGTCTGGGATGGCGCCGGTCATGTGGTTACCAATAACCATGTGGTGAGCGGGACAAGGGAGGTTGCGATCCGCTTGGCCACCGGCGAAGTCGTCGCTGCCTCGATTGTCGGGACCGCTCCGAATTACGATCTGGCCGTGGTCAGGCTCCGAAGCACGCGAAACTTGCCCAGCCCCATCGCAGTCGGAAGCTCAGCCGACCTCAAAGTCGGTCAGGCAGCATTCGCGATCGGTAATCCGTTTGGCCTCGATCAATCCTTGACGACGGGCGTGATCAGCGCCCTCAAGCGGAGGCTGCCAACGAACGGCGGACGCGAAATAGGGAATGTCATCCAGACCGACGCCGCCGTTAATCCGGGCAATTCCGGAGGCCCCCTGCTGGATTCCGCCGGCCGGTTGATCGGTGTCACCACGGCTATCATTAGCCCGTCCGGCTCCAGTGCCGGCATAGGATTCGCGGTTCCGGTCGATACGGTGAACCGCGTCGTTCCCGAATTGATTAAAAACGGGCGCGTTCCGACACCGGGCATCGGCATCGTCGCCGCCAACGAGGCAGTCGCAACGCGGCTCGGGATAGAAGGCGTTGTCGTGGTGCGCGCCATCCCCGGTTCGCCTGCCGCGCAAGCCGGGCTTCGCGGAATCGACGAGATGGGCGAACTCGGCGACATCATCGTGAGCGCAAACGGACAGCCTGCGAGACGGCTGTCAGATTTGACTGACCAGCTCGAGACCGTCGGCGTCGGGCGGGAAATCGAACTCTCGGTGAAGCGCAAGGACGGCCTGACGTCAGTCCGCGTCAAAATCGAGGACATCGGCCGATCCGATTAAGACAGCGAAAGAGGCATACTCAAACTCATAAAAAATGGCCAAGAACAGGAACAAGCCTGGGACGATTTGGATTACTGGACATCCGATCCAACTAATGGAAATGTCGTCATGAAACGGAATTATTTAAGACTCTCGCTGCGTTGCTTGGCACTTCTCGGCTCGCTCGGCATCGGGGCCGGCAGCGCTTTAGCGCAAGGCATATATGTCGAGACTTATGCCGAGCCGTTCGCCGTGGTTGAGCCTCACCCGGTCGTTATGGCGCCTCGTTACATCGTACGCCCGGCGGTTGTTGCGTCTCCCATCGTACGAGACAGGACCATCATCGTAAACCGGCCGAGCTATGTACCCGTGCTGCCCCCCGCGCCGCCACCTTACGTTATTGCCGACTGGTGAACTCGCGAGTGCTTGCGCGGACGTAGCAAGCTTGAGTGCCCTGCCCCGCAGGCTTCATTTTCATGCGCCGAATTAGTGGCCAGAATTGAAGGCAATGAAGAACCGTAATATCCGATATTTGGCGACAGCTCTCATCTTCCTTGCGGCAACCGGTGTTTCGCAAACGAAGCAGGGTGACCCTCGATCAACCAGCCCAGCCAGTGACCGGCCTGCGGCTTCCGTCCCTTCGTCCCCCAAGCGCCTCCTGGTTCCTCAAACCTCCCGCCGCAAAGCGACGGACCGGAGCGTCGAAACGCTGATCCCTGACATCTGCAGGGGCTGTTGACGAGAACGGAAGGACCTCTGGCGGCTAACGGAACGCATCGGAAGTTTTCAACGGTTCGGTAAAGCTCGCATTCGCCGATGATAGCTTGCTAAGGCTTGAGCAATGATATGTTGACCGAGGGAGGCGTGGTCGCTTCTGGATGATCTGATCGCGCGACAAGATAAAGCTCTCCGGCCACCAGCATGACGGCAGCAATTACCAAGGTAAACATGGCCAGCACCAGGTCGTGTACGTCATCCATTTGCAGTTAAAGTGCGATCTTGGTTCACGTGACGGCAGCCATCGCCTTTGGCTATCCGCGCGAGCGCTAGTTGAATAACAGCGGGTCAGTTGACCTTTGGCTATCCGCGACAGGCGCCGATGTGAACGGCGGGCGATGGCTCCGCGGCATTGAACATCCTTCATAGGAATTTTGTTCCGAGCAGGCTTTCGATGTCAGCGTTTTAACGGCCATCCGTTGGTATGGCTGCGCCTGAGAGGCAGTGGCCATAGAGCGCCAGTTCATCAAAATTAAATCTTGGATATTCCGCAACTTCGGGCGCTGATTTGAGTTTTCCGAGCCTCTAATTCAGGAGGACGATATGAAAGTCAAAGCTGCCTTCATTGGTTTGGTTGCCATCAGCGCGATCGGGTTTGCCCCGCAATCGGCGACGGCAATGCCTAACGGGCTCCCGCATGCCAATCAGATCTCGAACGTCGAGCAAGTCCGATGGGTGTGCAACCCCTGGGGGCGTTGTTGGTGGCGGCCAAACTACTATCGAGCATACGGCTTCTACCCTGCACCGCGCTTCGGTCATCGCCCTTGGGGCTGGCGCCACCACCACCGCGGCTGGCACCGCTGGTAGCACTCGGTTCTCGCCGGTGCGATCGAGGAGCGATACGAACGGAGTGAGCCGCTGTCGTGGTGGCCTTTGCTAACGGGCGACAGGGCCGCTTCGTCTCCCAACAGCTCCGAGAAACCGGCCATCCGTTAACGGAGGACGGGTCATGGTAGAAACCTTCGCTCAGCGAGCAATCCAGGAGGCAGAACTTTACGACGCGATTGAGCGTGCGGTCGCTAATCTGCATGCAGCACTTATGCAGGTCGATGCAGCTTGGGTCAGGATCACAGCGCAGCGCCCCCAACCTTCCGCGGCAGCCTTCGCAGCGCTCGATTCTGCCGAGCAGCTTGTCAGGGTCGCTCACGAAGATCTGTCCCGGGCGCGGATTGCGCTTTGCGACTTTACGGAAGACAGCACTCTGCAGTAATTGTGCTCATCGGACATTGCTAGCCGGAGCCGTTCCATCTTTTATTAAAGCTGATGGAGCTCAGCCTTAACGAAACCCTTTAGTCCCATTTTCCTTAAAGCGGCTTTTGCAGAGGCTGGATGGCTCGGCGGCGTTCTCTGAGCCGTCTCTCGTCGCGCGTGCGCATTTGGCGAGATTCGGCGCATGGTAGCCGCCCTGATGACCGCCGCCATGCCGAACTACTACGGTCTGTGCATCAGCCTGTGAGGTGGCGGCGGAACGGCGATGCCGATGGCAGCGAAGGCAGCGAGGGCCAAAAGAACTTTGCGCATTATTTTCTCCTTTGAATGAGCGTTAATTGAATGCGCCAAAGGAGGTCTGTTCCGCCGCTGCAGGATCATCACGCTCGCATAAGCGTTGCTCCGCTGTCGGCAAGCTAAACGAGGCGAACAAGATCATCTGCGTCCAGCGGCGAGCATACCATGGTCTTAGCTCGGCCCACAGAGATCGGCGTTGCACCAGCCGGCCAGCGGAGATTTCATTGGATCGATCGCCTCGGTCACGCTTTTGACGACCGCGCATCGCGCACAGCGCAAAACGACCGTTTCGTATTCGGAGGTATGAGGGACGGATCTAATGACCATCATGCGCAACGTACAACGAGGACAGAGCGCAATTGTCATGAGTGTTACCTTTTCACTGTGTAGTCCTTCCTTCGCCGAGTTGTCGTCTTCTATCAGCTTTGCGGCGATGAAGAATTGTCGTCTGTCGCATCGACCGGGCCATCTCTTCGTGGCGCACCTTCCTGCTTCAAGAGCCGCCGTAGCCGGGCAACGCGCCCCTTGATCGCGCTCGCCGTGCGCTTGTGCGCGCGAGCAACTATCCCGAAAGGACGCTCGGTCTTTAGTTCTTCAAGAAGTCGTGCGTCTTCTTGCGGCGTCCAGGCGACATGACTCTTTGCGCCTCGCTTCGTTGAACCGCCGGCGCGCTCGCCCCAGCCCTGCTGAACGCGCTCGGCAGCTACCACTACGTTGTCGCGATCCAACAGCTCTATGATCTCGGTGATCGTGCGGTCCGCATCCCCGCCTCCGGCTGAAAGGTAATCCGCGATCAGCAATTCAATATCCAGAACTGCCTTTGCTAGCTTATCTGCATCCTTCATCGCAGGACTCCAGTTAGCAGCTTGATCGAAACAGCCGTCGCAAAGACGACGGCGGCCGTTACAGAAGGGCAAAGGCGCGCCGGAACTGAAATGGGCCGATGTGATCCCTCACAAGTCCCTCACACGCCTGGGACGGTTGCCCCACTTCGGGACTTTGTCGACGAAAGAATCAGACCGGTCGGAAAGCGGGCGACCTAGACACAAGCGGCAACTCCGATAACTGACCATCAGACTCAAGCCGGATTCGCTCCAATTTGTTCCTGGACCCGATCGGATTGGCCCGCTGCAAAGGGGGCACGCCCGTGATCTGGCCATATTGCCTCGGACAACGCTTCCTGCACCATGCCACCATACGTCGCATGAAGAAGCCGTCCTCTGGGCCGCGCAGGGATCTCGCTTGGCGGCGATCAGACTTTGTGGGTGTAGATGAGCTAATGCGTGCAGACGTGTGCGACGCACGCGTTCGCGTGTACCGCTTTCAGAGCGATCTACTGGCGAGATTCCAGGGGCTGCGACCCCGTGTAATGCGGAAAATCCCGCATACGGTCCCTACACCGGGGGTGGCCTCGCCAGCAAAACCTGCTGAATTGCCCTGCCCGGCAGCCGCGGCAGCGGACAGAAGCCTGCAGGGCCGGCGAGGCGCCCAAGCGGACCGATGCGCGTTGACGAGCCTTCTCTCACCTGCCCTCGCCTACTGCAGCGGCACACATCAGTTAACATGGCTCTCAGGCTGGAGGACGAACCACCACCCGTACGACGCTGGGCTGCTCGGCTTGCCATTCATCGAGCAGCGGCACACCGAATTGGTCGTTGACGTAGTCCGCTGTAAACTTGTTCGGTGCTGTCAGCGTCACGGTATCCGCCTTTTCACCGACAAAGCTCAGCTTCATGATCCAGGTGGCGCATTTATCATCGCCAAGCCGGACCCGAAGACGCGACGCCACCGCGGCCAGTAAGGGGTGCATGTCGGGCCGGTCGAACGGATCGGAGCGAACAACGGGCACAGCTGTGGCTGGTGTGTCTAGCTGCCTTATTTCGTCAGATCGCCCGTCGTCCTCCATAACGCGCACTAGACCCTCGATGAGCTTGCCCAGCAATCTCGCATCGGCATCGTCGACCTTGCGTAGTGTGTCCGCTAAGCGAGACAGACGGTCCATTGAAATGCTGCCTGTCATGAGAACCTCCCGGCCAACAGCTCAAGCCGAACCTTTGCCAAGCCTTGTTCAGATAGTCTGCCTGATCGCTGCTGAGCGGTAAGCTGGTCAATCCTGCTAGGGCTAAGTTCGCCGAGCATTCCCCAACCCCGCTCGGCATCGCCTTCGCCAAGCCGGCTGGCGACTTGCCATTGCAGCTCGTGGGTTCCGAGAGGCGGTGACGTTGAAGGGGGTCGCGCGCGCGCAGCAGTAGAGCTCGCTGCAAGAAGAGAGGGTTTAGTATGATCAGTATTTAGTGTCTTCATTTCTTTATATGCAGCCGCCTTACCCGGCGCCGGGTCAGCCGGAGCCGGGTTTTCAGGCTGTGGTAGAGATGCCACATGCTCTACGGAAGGTGAGGCCACACCTTCTTCAACGTCCGTCGAGGCGTTAGGCTCGTCCGTAACTACGTATTCATGGGCGACAATCATGCCGTGTTCGTCGCGGACGATTTCGCGCGTAACATAACCGGCGGCGATCAATGTGCGGAATATCCGCTGCATGCGATCCTTGCCAACGCCCAACTCGTTGCCGATATGCCTTAGCCTTACCTTCCAATCAGGATGGCGCGAAAGCAGGTAGCCCAGAGCACCCTTTTCATCGATGCCGATCCGCTGATCTTCCCAGATCGCATTCGGAAATGAGGCATAGCGAGACGTGTGTTTTCTTCGAATGATCGTCACAGACGTTATTCCGTTACTTGCAGTTGTAGGGACTTCGGCCGGGCATGACGTGCTCAAGCAGAAACGCCGCCCGTACGGAGGGGCGGTGACGTCGGCGCGGGGATGATCGAAGGTGTGGAATGAGCTCCACATCCCATGCTGCAGAAACGCAAAAGCCCGGCGGGCAGCCGGGCTTTTAGGAATCCATCACTTTTAGCTAAGGTGGTTGGCCGTTGTCCTCACGGATGGATCTATACCTTTGATCCATTGCACTTACTGAGCAAGGCGCTACTCCAAACCGACACTACATCTAAATGAAACGGCTTGACTGCCTGCGCATCAGCACGGCAGTTTGATCAGCCTGTTGAGGCCGCGCGCTCCGCACGTATGTTTGTCTGTGTCGAAAGGTTATGGCGCCTCGGCGTCTTACACTTCGGTGCGATCGCCAAGATCAGGGCGCGCTTCGCGCGGTACCATTTCCTCGGTGAGGATCATGGGTGCACCGAAGCTCTGAAGCTCCTCACAATCCGTGCCTACATCCGTGGGATGCAAAACCAGATCGATCTGCTTCGATCACAATGACCGTTGCAGGCGTCCCGGCAGTGATAACGCTGAGTCGCTCGACAGTCCAGATTGCCCTCATAGCAAGAAGGTCCCCATGGAAGCATCCCAACGATTTCGAGCGTTAATACATTGCTTGGTAGAGCTCTCCGAGGCTGCCAATGAGTAGGCGTCATTCTCGGAAGCAAATCTCCTTCCGAGATTTGCCGGCGCAGAAACCCCGAGGTCCCTTACGATCCGTTCCGGCATCCAGTCGGATGCAAGGCCGAACAGAGCTGCATCGGTATCCAGACCGTTGCAGGCGTCGATACTTGGATAACGCTGAGTCGCTTGATCGTCCAGTACGTCTCTGCCAAGCACGCTGAACGGCTGCTCGTCTTTGCAAATGGAAAGATCGAAGCACGAGTCGCAGGTAGCGATCTCCCACAGCAGTAGCACCCCAGGGTGGCTGAGGGTGTGGCTGAGGGTGTGGCTGAGGGTGTGGCTGAGGGTGTGGCTGATGATTGGCTCGATACCTCGAACCGCACTTCAACCAAGAATCAGATGCCCATTTTTACATCGAGGTGCAATAAAGACAAGTGACACCACTGCCCTCGCGCGCCACAGGATGGTAGGCGACCGCGATCGCAGCCGGGATCTCTCCGAACACCTTCTCGCCCATACTCCAACGCGCTTGGAGTGATCCCGACCATCCGACCGGCGGGATGTACTGCTTTAGACACACCACCGGCTTCGCAGAGAAGCGGTTTGCTCCTCCAATCCGCCATCTGCGAGACTCCCTTCCGAAGAAGCAGCTACAAGCAGAGGCCTAACGTGCGAACCAAGGTCTGATTCATGCCATTCAAGTCAAGCACCTCAATGCCGAGTGCGAGCTGGGAACGATGCTGGATAGCCGTTGTTCAGAAAATGTCGCCCCATCGGAGCTCACATGTTTGCATCACCCCTCATCGCAATGACTGAAGCGGCCCTCCTCACCCTCGAAGCAAGTCGGGTCGTCGCCCTGCGTATGCAGGTTTTGATGCTGGGCGGGACGGCGGCCTGGGATGAGGCTGACTTGATGGTGCGCGAAAAGACAACGGCCTTTAGCCAGGCTTTCTTCGATCTTGCCGGCGGGTCGTCCCATTCAGCGGTTTGCTCCGATCTCAGAGCAGTGGTGAAAGATAACTACGAGAGGCTTTCGGCCCACTCCTGATGAGCTCGAATAAGTGATCGTGCTGGCGCGCCAACCGCCGCGGAACGATGCGGCTACCTGTTCCGGATCGGAACAAGTAGAGCCGATGCTCGCCGATCGGACGCTGACGGCTAGGAACGATGCGTCGACGCGACTGTTCTTCAGAAAACCCCCGTGGAGCACGCGATGAAGGTTACGCTTTCGAAAGAAGAGCTGGAGCGCGAGGCTCTGGCTGAAATGCGTACTCTCCCCGGATGCGAGACGCTGAGAGCGGTCGACGTCCAGTACACCGATCTTAGGGCCGACACCAACTGGACCCTTTTCGCATTTGCTGAAGGTGGCATCGATCCCGATGTCCTGCATCGCGCATTGGAGACCACGGTAGACAAGCTGCGCCATCGATACGAACTGCGCGCGCCGGAGTGACCGACAGGTCAGCACGTCACTCCTGTCGGATGGCATCACCTCTGTGACCCAAACGAATGCGACCGCCGACGAGCTAATCTGGTTTTTCCACGAGAGGCTAGCAGGCATGCCTCTCCGCAACGCCCGGATTGCAATTATTCCGATCGGTAGCGGCAATTTGGTCCGCACTCACGAACGCTGCTGAACGACAGTATTACCCTGACCTCCCCGCTACTGTGACGCGCATCGAGATGCAACTTCGTCCTCTCTTCCTCCTGGGTTGAACGGAGGGGAACTCACACCTCCCATCCCCGTTCTACTGGTCTCATCGACCAACGCGACATTCGAACAGTATGACTGTGTCTCTCCGTAAGCCTGCTCAGACGGGCGACGAACAAAGCCTCATCAAGGCCCGCTACTGCCGATCGATTTTGAAGGTCGCCGCGATCAGCACGGATCACGAAGCCCGCATTTTGCTTAACGGTCTGGCCACAGAACAAGCGACGCCGAACACGTCGGCTGCAATGGCCGAGGCTGAACGAGCAGCGCTCGCCGCCCTCCGCGAGCTTGCCGGAGCGCAGTACGGACGGAGCATACCCCAAAGTTCCAGAGAGTGGACGCGTGCCACGCGAGCGATCCAGTTGTGGCTCACCGTATCCGAGGGATAGACCTCGGCCTTTAACGCACGCGCATATCCGACCCTCAGTCGGACAGGTCCACAACGCAGACGCTCGCTGCAACCCTTGTCCTGGGCGAGGAAAGAAATGTTCAGCTGAGGAACATTTCTTCGATCTGTAGTAGGCACACCCGCAGCTTTGAGAAAACGCGGCGCGGCTACGCGCGTTCGCTGACTTTCGGCAGGCTGCGGTAAGATCTGGCATTCACGGCGTGGACCTTGAGGCTGCTCCGACTGTCATGGTATTCTAGCGTCATGATGTTCGTTTCTACGTTCTTTCCGCTCTCCTGAACGGCCCCCAGCCGTCCGGCGCTTTTCGCGCCGATCAGATCAGGACGGCTTCGCTAATGCGATAGCCGAGCGGAGATTCATGCAATGCCGAATAGTGCGCAGATTGGCCTGACCTCCCGTCGGGTCCAGAGCTTCATTGACGACGGATTTGTTAAAATCGAGAATGCCTTCAGTGCTGACCTTGCAAGGCAATGCCGAGATGAATTGTGGACAGATATCGGCTTGTCAGCCAGCGAACCGAAAGGCTGGACTCGACCGGTCATCCGAGTGAACTCGAAATCCACCCCTCCTTTTATTCAGGCGGCCAATACGCCGGCCCTGCACGAGGCCTATGATCAGCTCGTCGGCGTAGACCGTTGGATTGCTCCCAAGGGGCTTGGGACCTTTCCGATTCGGTTCCCTTCGGAGGAAGCGCCGGGGGATGATGGCTGGCATGTCGATGTGAGCTTTGGCGTCGACAATCCGGATTTTATGGAATGGCGAGCCGATGTGAAGAGCAGCGGACGAGCCCTCCTTATGCTGTTCCTACTGTCGGATGTTGGCCCTGACGATGCTCCTACAAGAATTCGCCGGGGCTCCCATGCCATGATTGCACGGGAGCTTCTGCCTTATGGCGAAAAGGGAGCTACACTCCGGGAGATATCCGCGAACGGTTACGCCTCCAGCGCGGACTGCCCGATCGACGCCGCGACCGGATCCGCAGGCACAGTCTATCTATGCCATCCGTTTCTCGTTCACGCGGCACAACCCCATCGCGGTCAGCGTCCTCGATTCATGGCGCAACCCCCGCTGTTACCACGGGACGAGTTCGATCCGTGCTTGCCACCCTCCCCGGTTCAGATCGCCATCCGTCAAGCTTGCGGATTGACCTTCTGATCTGGGTGCCCGGGCCAACTGAGGCTCCGACGCCGGCCCCTGGCTTGGCTGCCACTGGGGTCTTCCAAAGCGGAGGCGTTCGAGAAACTGTTCCGACGTAGAACAGTTTCAGCCCAAAAACCCCTTCCTGATCGGAAGGGGTTTTTCCCCTCGGATTTGCGCATGTGTTGCGTGAAATCCGACCATCATAACCTGTACGCCGATGGTACAGGTTTTGACTGGGACGCAGTCGGTCGCTGCGCAACGGCGGATACTCGTCTCGTAGCTGGGTTTTAGGTTGCGCGTCACGCCCGCCGCTTTTCCCGAAGCTTCGAATTGATCTGCGACATCAAAATCGGACCGAGCGAGAACTCCCCGTCCTTGGCTTTCTGTGTCAACCCGCGCAGGTAGCCGCCGGCGGATCTGATCGCCTCGCCGCGCTGCAGGATGCAGGCAACCACGATCGCGGCCGGCGTTTCGCCCAGCACCTTTTCGGCCTCCTCCCAGGCGCTTGGACTGATCCCCAGCATCGACCGGACGACCGCGGCGGTGGCGAGAAAATCGCGCCAGTTGGCAATCCCGCTCTTGGCGTAATCGACGATGTCGGGGCAAGCGTTCAGCACCATCCCTAACGGATAGGTCGCTTCCACCCTCGCCTCTGCCCGCGGCTTTGTCTCAAGAGTTTCAGCCCTGCCTTCTGCAAGGCTAGGTTCAAGATCAATAAGGGGGTCTGTATTTGAACTCTGTATGTGACGCTCGGAATGGGACTCATTGGCGCTCGTATTCTTGGATTTAATGTGTGTTTCGAGAACATTGAGGACGTCGTCGGCAAGCTGCGAAAGCTCCTCGGCAATCGGCTCAAGTTCTTGCCTGGTCGCCGTGCGCGGAATCCCGTCCACGATCGAGCGGAAGGCCGTGTGGACCTCCTGCCAGTCGGCCGGGCCCTGCCCTCCCCGACGTGTCGGGACATCGTCCTCGATGCCCGTAGCGATCATCTTGGCGATGTCGCGCCGGCATAGCGTGATCCGCTCGCGAACAAGCTTGAGGGCCCGCGCTTCCGCCTGGATCTCGGCGGCGAGGCCTGCGAACTCTTCCGATCGGACAACCAGCGGGGACAGGTCAAAGCCGAAAGCGAATTCGATCTCGCCAGCAGTGCCCTTGCGGGCGTAGCGCTTGCCGTTGGGGCTGTCGCGCCGAACCACCAAACCGGCATCGACCAGCACGGCAAGATGGCGCCGTAACGTAGATGCCGGCATCCCGTGTGCACGCAACGACAATTGATGGTTGGACGGGAAGACAATCAAATCGCCCTCCCCCGTCAATGTGGTCTCCGGATGAAATGTCAGGAGCGCATTCAGTACCGAGAGCGATCGCTCGGAAACCGCGAGCCGTGGTCGGGCGGCACAGATGGTCTGATAGACCTTCCATTTGTGCACGACCTTCTCAGGCGGCCTCTCAGTGGCCACCATCTGACTTGCCACATGGGCAAGCGTCAGCGACCGCCGCCCAAAGGGCGTCGTGGGGGTATGCGTATTCATATGTTCGCCCTCAGTTAGGGCAAAAGAAATCCGCTCGCCGAAAACGGCGCCGAGACTTGACAGTGATTCGCGGAAGTGTGATTCTCAGAGTGCCAACTTAGAGAAGGGCTTCCGGAACGGCGACGTGACGGGGGCCTTTTTCTTTTGCTCGTCTAATCTCCTGTTTTCTTCTTCGCTCGTCTGAAATCCTGATAAATGGACTCCAGGTTGTTCAAAATCCAATCGCCGAGTTGCGGCCCGTCTTTAGCCGACAGCGCAAGGGTGTAAGACTTTCCGGAACGCCTGCCTGAGACCTTTACGGATTGATCCGACGGCGACCAGGTCGTCGGCTTCGCAAGCTTTGGCCCACCTTGAGGTTTGCGTTGGGATTGCAGGTGGCTCAACAACGTGTTGAAGCGGTCATCCGATTGTGCCTCGGCAAATTTCTCGCCCTCAACGAAGGCGACGGCCTTGGCGGCCATCGTCGGCGTCTGCACAATTTTCTTGAGTTCCTCCCAACGGTCGCGGCCGACACCCTTTGCGGCGCCGATAGCCTCAAGCACGTCGTCCGGGATCAACTCCGCGACAGAGAGCATGCGCGACAGCAAGGTATCGTCGATGGCCAGCGCCGCCTTTATCGTGTCCTTGCCGTAGCTGAGATCAGAAAGACGCCTTGCAAAGCGCGACTTCTCGATAAATGAAAGATTGGAACGAGCAGCATTTTCCTGTCCCTGAGCGACGATGGCAGTAGTGTCGTCTAGCTGCTTGATCACGGACTTCACCTGAAGTCCGAGCTCAAGCGCGACTTTCAGCCGCCGGCGCCCGAAGACAATGACGTAACGGCCCGCCTCCTTGGGATGAGGCCGCACTAGGATCGGGGTATCTTGGCCGCGGGCTTGAATGGCCTCTAACAATTCTTGATACTCTTGATCATCTGCCTGGATGCGATCGAGGATCGGCGACTGGTCTACCAGCGCGGGGTCGAGGCTGACGATAGTTTCGCCTTCCATCAACCTTTGGGATGCTTGTGCGAGTTCATCCAAAGAGCGGCGCATAGCGCCAGAAGCACCGCGCATCGCATAGTCAGCGCGAGCAGTCGTAGCCCCAGCTGGAACCTCAGCCCCCCGTTGCGTCGCATCAGCGCCAGAGAGGGTGCCGAGCAAATTCTTCCTCATGACCGGTCCTCCCATCGAGGAGCTAGACAGTTGATCCGATTAGGAAATCTCGCGTCTTGCACGGCTGTCAATTTAGCGCTCATCGCCGGCCCCATGCGCTATGAATCAAGCTGGCGATTTCGCTGTTGACCGCGTTCATGCTTTCAACGGCGCGCTCGTAAGTCGAGCGGATGAACTGCGACTTCTCTACCTCGTAGAGCGACTGTTTGGTGATGCCGGCATCCGAGATAGCCGTTGATTTTAACATATGGTTGGAGAGCACATTGCCGGCGAACATAGCCTGCATAAACCCGACCATCTGCGCCTGCGGCCCGTCGGTCGGCTCAAAGCGCGTAACGAGATAACGAAACCATTTGAGTTTTACGGCGGCGCCAGCACCCTTAATCGATTGCAGGATGCCCCCGAGCATCAGCAGAAATTGCGACATCGATAGGATGTCGAGCATCTGCGGGTGGACGGTGATCAGGACCGAGGTCGAAGCCATCAGCGCCGTAAGTGTGAGATAGCCAAGCTGCGGAGGGCAATCGATCACGACCACATCGTATCGGTCGTCCACGTCCTTCAAAGCCGACGATATGCGCGTAAAGAATGTTCGCCCTTCGTTGGAGCTGCGGTCCGCTGCAGCAAGAGGCGTCTCGTATTCGTATTCTTGAAGTTCGAGGTTGGCCGGCACGATGTCCAGCCCAGGAAAGTTCGTAGGACGGATCGTTTCTCTAATCGACTTTCGGTTAGAATCGTAGCGTAGGGCCTCATACAGCGACGGGTTTTTGTCGAGTTCCGGTTGGATCCCATGCAGAGCCGAGAGCGAGGCTTGGGGATCCAGATCGATTACGAGAACACGATGACCAGTCAGCGCCAGATATTGCGCGAGATGGGCGGCCGTCGTCGTCTTGCCCGAACCGCCCTTGAAATTTACGACCGATATGACTTGCATCGACTCCCCTGCCCGGCGCCGGGGTACGTACCGTTTGACATCGGCCCGCCCGTTCTTGTCCAGGAATTGGCGAAGCTCCATCATCTGCTCGGCCGTGTAGGTCCTCCGTCCCGACGGCGTGGTGGCGGGTTCAGGCCCCTTGCCTTCGAGGTGGATTTTTTTGATGTGACTGGCGGTGACGCCTAAGAATGCAGCGACTTCGGCCAGCGAGAATCCGCGAAGCCCTTTGGTGGCATCAGGCGGGAACTGCTCGAATCGCAATATGTTCAGCTTCTCGGAGACAAGCTCACCCTGCTGCAGGATGGTCGTGTCAAAATCGATATCTGTGTTCGCATCCATTAGACCAGTCCCAAAAAACGCTTTTCCGACGCAAATCACCGTTCAAGTGTGAATGTGCCCGATTCTTGAAATCCGGCAAGGATTTTTCCGTTAATGAAAGGTTAACGCGCCATATTCGGGTCTACGGCGGATTGAATCGCGTGTGCGCGGCGTGACGGGCCGGAAGCGGAGAGTTTACGTCGAGATCTTGCCTGCAGTGCGCTCGAAAAGAGCGTCATATTGCGCCCAGAGCGCAATGAACGTATGTTTAGTTCCTTGAAATCACTAGGATATTTTGGATTCTGCACGGCTGTCAATTTAGGCGGCGCGCCACGGACTTCTCCCGCAAAACAGGTCGCATGGCCCCCGCGGGCCACCGCTCCAGGCACCACGGCTGCGGTCTCCTGGCCAAATGGCGGGAGCGGATGATCCCGTCGGCTGCCGGGTGGAAGGGCGCCGGAATGATCAGCGACTAGGTTTGCGGCCGGGACGATCGCTGTCTGGGACAGGTGGTGATCAGGTGCTGGAAAGTCCGAACGTCGGATCGGGGCGGGGGCAGAGCGTCGATACTTTTCCCGTTCACCGGCCACTTCTAATCGTCTATCCTTCTCGTTATATTAGGCTACACGACGCAAGGTAGAGGCCGTCCCATGGCTTTCCATATTAAAAATCCCGAGACGGACGCGTTAGCCCGGCGCGTTGCGGCGCTTAAGAATATCGGTTTGACCGAGGCCGTGCATGCTGCCTTGGCTCACGAACTTGAGCGCGAACAGGGCGCGCCGAGCTTAGTCGATCTTGGGGTACAATTCTGTCGTGATCTGAGAGCCAAGGCTGATCCGCAGAATGGTAAGCCTGCGGATAAGGCGTTCCGCGACAGCCTATATGAAGACGCCTGATGTTTATCGACGCGTCGGCGCTCACGGCGATGCTGACCGACGAAAATGAGGCGCGGGAGTTGCTCGCCCGGGTCCAGCGCGCGAAAACCCGACTGACTTCGCCTCTCGCAGTATGGGAAACAGCGATCGCCATCGCGCGCGTTCTTAATCTTCCGATAGCCGATGCTGCTGAGGCTGTTGAAAGTTACTTGTCGCTTATGGAGATCACGGCGGTGCCTGTACCGCCTGAGGCGGCCCAGATTGCACTCAACGCTTTCGACCGTTTCGGCAAAGGTCGACACCCAGCTCGGCTGAATTTCGGGGACTGCTTCGCTTACGCGTGTGCTCGTCATCTTGGCGAGCCTCTGATGTTTAAGGGTGGCGATTTTCCGCAGACCGATATTGAGGCAGCTTAGTTTCCGATCGTCTGGTTCGTCCGGCAATGCTGCAAGTGATCCTCGCAAGCCCACGCCAAACAACACTACAGCCCCGCCGCCTTGGTCAGATTGACCCGGAAGCGATCGCGGCGCCGCTGGTACTTCCGCGTCTGCTCGGCGCTGGCGTGGCCGAGCTGCTTCTGGACGTAGCGCTCGTCGACCTCGGCGGAGGAGGCGAGGCCGGCCCGCAGCGAATGCCCAGCGAACTTGCCCGGCCGGTCGCCTTCGTCCAGATCGGCGCGGACGCCGGCGGCAAGCGCGGCGCGTTTGACCAGCCGGGCGATCTCCTGATCGTGCAGCCGATCCGGCCCGACCTCCCGGCCCTGCCCGGTCACCCGGCGGAACAGCGGGCCGTGACCGATGCGGGCCAGGTTCAACCAGGTCTGCAGCGCCGTGACCGGGCAGGTGACATCCGACGAGCCGCGGCCGATCTCGATCTCGCGCCAGCCGGTCTTACCGCGCACAGTGACGAGCATACCCTTGTCGAGAATCTCGACCCAGCCGCGGCCATCCTCGGTGTCGTCCCGGTGCAGGTCGAGGCCGACGATCTCCGAGCGCCGCAGCCCGCCGGCAAAACCGAGCAGCAGCATGGCGCGGTCGCGCAGCCCTCGCAGGCTGCCGCGATCCAGTGTCTCCAGCATGGCAATGACGTCCTCGGGCAGCACGGCGTCTTTCTGCCGGGGCGGGACGCCATGAGTGTTGCGGATGCCCGCCATCACGGTGGCGATGTGACGGTCGGCCCGGTCCAGCGCCGTGCCCCGCTGCGCGAAGTGCCAGCTCAGCGCCGACAGCCGGCGCTCGATGGTGGAGACGGAATTCGGCAGGCCATCGGCGGCCGCCGCGCCCGAGGCGCAGGCGGTGACGTAAAGGCCGACGGTCTGCGGGGAGGGCGGCAGCACCTCGAGATGATGGCGCCGGCACCAGGCGGCAAAATGCTTCCAGTCGGCGGCATAGGCGCGGCGGGTGTTGGCGGAGCTTGCGGCATCGACATAGTCGCGGGCGCGATCGGCCAGCCGGGCGAGCTGCGGCGGCATCCGGGAATCTCTGGCCCGGGCGGGGAGGGCGCTTGGGCCCTCGGCCGCGAGGTCTGCGACCGCACGATCGCCGGCGGCAGTCGCGCCATCGGGCGGCACGGCGCCGTCTTGGGACTCGGATTCGGCGCTGGAGGGGACGGCAAGACTCATCGCGGCGAGTATTCGAAAAACGAACGATAAGGCAACATTATCGTTCGTTTTTATTAACCATAACCTGGGGCGGTTTGGGCGGATTTCATGGCGCAAAGCGCCGCGCCGACTTACACTGCGGCATGTCATCCCGCGCCCGCATGATTCCGGCACCGCCCCGCCGCTTCCCGCCGATGCCGGGCTGGGCGCGTCCCTGTGACACGTCAAACACTGCATCCGATGCGTTATTTGCCGCCGGCGCAGCGCTGGCGGCGCTGCATCCGATCGCGCGCGATGAGCATCTGCTCGGCACGTTGTGGCGCCAGCGCCTCGCGCTGACATGCGCAGCCAGGCTGGCCGGGCAGGGCGGTCGCACGGAAGACGAAGCGATGCTGCGTGATCACTGGTATCTGCGCCAGAGCCGCGATGATCCGGGCCCCGCCGGCCGACTGCTCGGCGCCTGGCGTCGCCTCGGGACCGGCAAGGCGCTCACGCTGAAGGAGACGTGGCCGACGATGCTGCCGGCGCTGCTGGCGTGCCGCGACGACGAAGCGCTGCAGGAGGCGATCGCATGCGCGCTGGCGCAGTGCATCGGCGACGGCAATCCGGTGCAGGCCGCCGCGGCAACGGCGGCGATGAGCCTGCGGCTGCGACCGGACTGCGGGCCGCTGGCGCTGTGGCTGGCCGATGCCGTGCTCGCCCATCGCTTGAGCTGGCCGGCGCCGGTGCCGCTGCTGGCGGCGCATCTCACCGGCAATGGTCTGCGCCGGGCGGCAACTAACGGCGATGAGCAAGGCTGGATGCAGGTCTGCAGCCTGGCTTATGCGCGCGCCGCGGCGGCCGCCTGGGATCGCTATGCCGAGCTCGGACACCGCGCCGATCGCTTGCTCGGCGCGGCGCCGAAACTGCGCAGCCGGGATGCCGACACCATGGTGGCGACCTTGCTCAGCGAGGACGCGCAACCGGCGCGGGGAGGGCAGACCGCCAGCGATCGTTCCAGCCGACGGCTGTTCGAACGTCTGGTGTCGCTCGGCGTCGTCCGCGAACTGACCGGCCGCCCCACGTTCAGACTGTACGGGCTGTAAGATGGGACGCCGCGCCAAAGCCAAACTCACGCTGGACACCAAACTCACGGATCTGCCGACCGCGCTGCGCTGGCGCGAATGGATGGGCCGCGTCGAAGCGGTGATCTTTGCATCGCGCGAACCCGTCACCCGCGCCATGCTGGCGAAGGTCGTCGGACCCGATTGCAATCTCGATCTGATCATCGACGACATCCAGGCCGAACTGCGCGGCCGCCCCTATGAGCTGGTCGCCGTCGCCGGCGGCTGGCAGCACCGCACCCGCAAACAATTCGCCGATGCGATCCGCACCGCGACCGGGGCAGGGGAGCCGGGCAGCGCGCTGTCGGCGAGCGAGATGCAGGTGTTGCTGTGTGTGGGATATTTCCAGCCGATCACCCGCGGCGAGCTCGGCCGGTTCTTCGGCAAGGAGGTCAGCCGCGACGTGATCGGGCATCTGCGCAGGCTGGACTTGATCGGCTCCGGCCCAAGGGCGCCGCAGCCCGGCGCGCCCTACACCTATGTGACGACCAAGGCCTTCCTGGCGCAGTTTGGCTTCGACACGCTGCGCGACCTGCCGGACATGGAGGCGCTCGAGGACGCCGGCCTGCTCAGCAAGGACAAGCTGTTCGCCGGCGACATCTTGCCCGCGGGCGAGGCGATCGAGGGCTAGTGACGGATCTAGCCAGCCCGTCGGTCGAGAAGCAGCTTGGCATCGCCTAAACCGCATGACCCACGTTCGACCGACAACAGGGGCTATGTGGTCGCGGTGCTTTCACTGCTCGCTGCTCTCGCTGGTTGTCGCGAATGGACAAAGCTGAGGGCCAGCAACGCCAGGATGCTCAGCGCAGATGAAACCAGCAGCACGCGGCCGCCCAGAACATCAATCAAGAGGCTGAAGGCGAGGGGGGCCAGTGCCTGCGCGATGCGGGCGGGAGCTCCCAGCAGGCCCAGTCGATAGCCGTAGTTCTGCGGTCCGAAGATGGCGAGCGGCAAGGTGCCGCGAGCAATCGTGAGGATGCCGTTGCCCGCTCCATGGAAGACCGCGAATACGCTGGCAGCGCCACCACCAAAAACCGCTACGATGATCGCGCCGAGCGGATGGGTGATGCAAGCTAGGCGAGTGGTGGTCAACGGATGGAGGCGACTAAGCACGCTGACCTCCATAACACGGGCAAACACCTGGGCCGGTCCGATGAACGCGCCAGCGGCAATCGCCTGCACGGTGGTGGCCCCTGTGGACTCAAGGATGCGGGGCAGGTGGGCCGCCATCGCGCCCGTAACCGCCCATGCGGCAGCGAATGCAAAGGCAAGCAGTACCATCGTGCGGTCAATCGGAATGTGCGGCTTGACCGCCTCGGTCGTGGCCGTCGCCACGCGCCGGACGGTTGGCAGGAAAAACACATTAAGGGGCAGGCCGATGACGACGTGCGCGGCCGCCCATGCGAAACAGGTGTTGCGCCATCCGATGGTTTCCAGGCCCCATGCGGTCAGCGGCCAACCGATGGTGCTGGCAAATCCTGCCAGCAGCGTGATCCCCGTAATCGCGCGACGGGCCTTGTCGCCATAGATGCGACCGAGTGCGCCGAATGCCGCGTCGTAAAGCCCGAGGCCCATGCCAATGCCCAGCAGGAGCCAGGCGGTTGCCAGCATCCAGAGAGAATGCGATGCGCCGAGCAGCGCCAGGCCGATAGCAAAGGTCACGTTTGAGATGGAAAGGACCTGACGTCCACCGACAACATCAATCTGCCTGCCAACGCGTGGGCCGAGCAGGCCAGAGATGGCCAGTGCCGCTGAAAAGGCGGCGAAGAACCAGTTGCTGGAGATACCCAGATCACGTGCAATGGGGTCCGCAAGGATAGCGGGAAGATAGTAGCTCGATGCCCATGCCAACGTCTGTGTCGTGCCAAGCGCAAGGATAACGGGAAGTTGTCGTTCGCTGGCTGGGGATTCCATGGATGTCCTAGGTGGCTTTCGCTCGGGACCAAGCAAGGGCGAGGGGGCCGAGCAGAATGCCTCCCGCGAGAACGCAGAAGGCGAAGAACCACGCGGAGGCGACGTGCGGCCCACCGGCCAGATCGAGGGCCGAACCCACGCACCACGCGCCAAGTGCCGAGAACCCGAAGCCAACGGTGGAATGCACGGCCATGGTTGCCCCACGATTATCGGGATTGGCCGCCATGGTCATACCAGCGGTCAACGCGCCGGAGTCGGCGGGAACCGTGACTGCATAAAGCAGAATGAGCGGCAGGAGCAGCCAAGGTGATTGACCGGCCATAGCACCGATGAGAACGGCGATGGAGGCAGACATCACCATGATAGCAGTAACGGCACGGTGCCGACCGAGCCGAAGTGCAACCTCGTTTCCCAAAATACTGGATGGCATGGCCAGAATGGAAAACGCAAAACTGATGGCAATGGGCGTAAGCAGAGAAGGTCCGCCGCTGTTGCTTGCGACGAAAGTCCAGAATGCCACCAACCAAGTGCGGATGCCGTAGAGCTCAAAACAGTGGGCGCCGTAACCGAGCACGAAGCCCATCGCCGGTTTGTTGCGGAAGACAGGTACGAAATTAAGAAGGCGTCCCTTGCTCGGTTTCGGGGTGTGAGGCTTCAACAGAAGGCAGGCGACAATCATCACCAGCGGTCCCGCTGCGGTGACGTAGAACGCCGTGCGCCACCCGATGTTCTCGGCGACCAGCTGGGAGACCAGAAATGAAAGGCCGACGCCCAACGAAAAGCTTGACGTATAAAATGTCACCGCGCGGGACGAGTCGCCCGGGTTGAGCCGGTCGGTCAGGGCTTTGAGGCCCGGCATATAGGCTCCCGCGAACCCAACCCCGGCAAACGCCCAAAGAGCCGCGCCCGACCAGAGGCCTTGCGCGAACACACCAAACAACAGGGTTGCGAGAGCACTGAGGGCGGAGCCCGCGATCAGGACATAGCGCGCATCTATCCGATCGGTGAGCGTGGCGAGGAACGGCACCGCAAGCATGTAGCCTGCAGCGTAACTGCCAGCGAGCAATCCTGCATTTGCGCCGGTCAAATGCCACTCGGGAATCAGAAACTGGGCAAGGATCGACGGCACGACTACGTGCGGCAGCAGGCTTCCCAGCTGCCCGATGCACATGGCGACAATTGCCGGGCGTCCCTGCCAGGTCCCAAACGCAGTCACTTATGACTGTCCCTTCCTGACGCTTGTAGTCGGTGCAGGGGTTGCTCCCTTCTCATCATGCGCAGCAGCTGCTTTTCACGGCCGGTTCAGGATCGCCGCAGCAGCTTGTCTTCTCGACAGATGTACGTGAGCAGACCCCGGTCTCGGGAAGAACGAGTTCTACGCGTTCAGCGGCTTGATGGTCGCCCGCAATGTCAGCTGCAATCGAGCGTACCTGCTCATAACCGGTCAACATGAGGAAAGTCGGTGCACGTCCATAGCTCTTCATGCCTGCAAAGTAGAAGCCCGGTTCATCCTGCGCCAGCTCCCGTGCGCCGTGGGGACGAACTGTGCCGCAGCTGTGTTCGTTGGGATCAATCAACGGTGCCAGGGCCACCGGACATTCAATGGCCGGGTCGAGTTTGATGCGCAGCTCGCGCACGAAGTCGAAGCTTGGGCGGAAACCGGTCGCCACAATCAGCTCATCAGCTTTGAGGTTTCGCCCGCAGCAGGCGGAGCCACCAGAGATGCGCAGACGTCCCTCTTCAAGGTTCAAATGCGTTGCCCGGAATCCCGGTTCGACCTGCACCAGACCTGCTGATACGAGAGCGGCAAACGCCGAACCGAGTTCGCCTCGCGCGGCAAGTTTATCGTTGGCTCCGCCGCCAAATGCCTTTGCGTGATCTTCGCCGCGAAGAAGCCAGATGACGGTCGTCTCGGGTACTTCGCTCTTGAGGTGGGCGAGACTGGTGAGGGTACCAATCGCCGAATGGCCTGCGCCCAGGACAGCAACTGTCTTTCCGGCATAGCGCGCCCGGTCGGAACCAAGGATGTCCGGCATGGCGTAAGCGACCCTGTCGGCTGCGTCCTTCTCGCCGATGGCATAGAGACCGTTCGCACCAGCGGGGTTTGGCGTGGCCCAGGTACCGGTGACATCAATCACCGCATCGGCGCGGGTCACCTGCGTCCCATTGGCCGACGTCTGATAGCGGATCTCAAAAGGCGCAGAGGCGCGTCCTTTGCTCTTGAGCTTGTCAAAACCCTGGCGGCTGATTTCCGTAACTTTGCTTGAGGTGAGGATATGGTCCTGCAGCCGAGTCCTGTTCGCCAATGGCTCCAGGTACTGCTCAACGAGTTGAGACCCCGTCGGATAGTCACCAGGTGCCGGGGAATTCCATCCCGTGGCCTCAAGCAGGCGCTTGGCGGCCGGGTCAACATTGTACTCCCAGGGTGAAAACAACTGGACGTGACCCCATTGCCGGACTGCGTGGCCGACTTTGGGGCCCGCCTCCAGCACAATGGGCGTCATGCCCCGCTCCAGGATGTGGGCTGCGGCAGCGAGCCCGACCGGGCCTGCTCCGATGACAGCAACCGTCTTGGTCTGAATCATAGCGTTATCCCTTTCTGCTAGAATTATAGAAATAAAAGTCAAAAATATTCATGCTGCGGAGCTCTTTGCCGGCGCACAGTCCACTGCATCCGCGCAGCATTCGGCAACGAGGAAGTCCACCAATCCCTGCATGATGTCGTAGTTGGCATGACACACCAGAGTGGTTGCCTCCCTGACTTGGGTAATAAGCCCAGCAACCATCAGCGTCTTGATATGATGAGAGAGGGTTGATGGCGCGACCTTCAACTTGTCCTGAAGGCGACCGACCGGCATCCCTGCCTGACCCGCGCGGACAAGCGCGCGGTAGATCTTCAGGCGCGTTGGGTTGCCAAGGGCTTCAAGGCGGGCAGCTGCGTCATCTAATTTCATAGCCGCATGGAAGCTCCTAAGCCTGCCCATGTCAACCGTATTTCTAGTTTATTCGAAATAGGTATTCCATCTCCCCTCTTGACGCGCCCCAATGAATCCATAAAGCTGGATATATGGAATCAGAAAACGCAATATTGGCTTTTGCCGCCCTCGCTCAGAACACCCGGCTTGATACGTTCAAGTTGCTGGTAAAGAGCGAGCCGGAAGGCATTCCGGCTGGAGAACTGGCCCGCTCGGTCGGTATTCCGCAGAACACCATGTCTGCGCACCTGGCGATCCTGGCGCGGGCGGGGCTCGTGGTAGGCGAGCGCCAAAGCCGCTCGATCATCTATCGCGCCAACCTCAAGACGTTCCAGGCGCTGACCTTGTTCATGGTCGAGGACTGTTGCGGTGGCGATGCCGCACAATGTGAGCCGCTGATAGCCAGCCTGATACCCTGTTGCCCCCCGAAGACTGCGGGCAAGCGGAAAACCAAAGCCAACACCAAAGCCTAATGGAGGCACCCGTGACCGAGCGTATTTACAACGTACTGTTCCTCTGCACCGGCAACTCCGCGCGTTCGGTTCTTGCCGAGTCCATTCTGCGAAAAGACGGGGGTGGACGCTTTCAGGCGTTCTCCGCAGGCAGCCAGCCCAAGGGTGATATCCATCCCATCGCTGTGAAGGTCCTCAAGAGCTTCGATTATCCAACCGACGGTCTGCGATCCAAGAGCTGGCTCGAATACGCCGCCGTTGATGCGCCGAAGATGGATTTCGTGTTTACGGTTTGCGACAGCGCTGCGGGCGAGTCCTGCCCGGTGTGGCCGGGGCAGCCGATGACTGCGCATTGGGGCATTGAAGATCCGGCGGCTGTAACCGGCTCGGATTTTGAGCAGGAAGCCGCGTTCGTTGCCGCCTTCAAATACATGAAGAACCGGATCGCGCTGTTCTCGGCTTTGCCGCTGGCCTCGATCGACAAGATGTCGCTGCGTGCGACCTTGAAGGAGATCGGTGACGGCGAGGGGGCCAGCACCACGCGGCCGCAGGTCGCCTAACATGAGCGTCTTCGAACGATACCTGACTTTATGGGTTGCCCTTTGCATCGTGGTGGGCGTGGCGCTTGGACACCTGATGCCAAGTGTCTTCGGCGTCATTGCGAGCGCCGAGGTCGCCAAGGTCAACATGCCGGTGGCGGTGCTTATCTGGCTGATGATTATTCCCATGCTCCTCAAAATAGATTTTGGGGCGCTGGGCAAGGTGGCCGAGCACTGGAAGGGCGTCGGCGTAACCCTCTTCATCAATTGGGCGGTCAAACCATTTTCGATGGCGCTGCTTGGCACCTTCTTTATCGGCTACCTGTTCGCGCCGATGCTGCCAGCCGGGCAGGTGTCGTCCTACATCGCGGGGCTTATCCTGCTGGCGGCTGCGCCTTGCACCGCCATGGTGTTTGTTTGGTCCAACCTTGTGGAAGGCGAGCCGCACTTCACGCTAAGCCAGGTTGCACTGAATGACGTGTTGATGGTGTTCCTGTTCGCGCCGCTGGTGGGATTGCTGCTGGGCGTCGCGTCCATCTCAGTGCCGTGGGATACGCTGCTGCTCTCCGTGCTGCTCTATATCGTGGTGCCGGTGGTGGTTGCGCAATTCTGGCGCCGCGCCTTGCTCAACCAAGGGCCGGTCGCGTTTGAGCGGACGGTCGGGCGTCTGGGCTCTGTCTCCTTGGTTTCCCTGCTGGCCACGCTGGTGCTGCTGTTCGGTTTCCAGGGCGAGCAGATCATTGCGCAGCCGATGGTGATTGCCATCCTGGCGGTGCCAATCCTCATCCAGGTCTACTTCAATGCGGGCCTGGCTTACTGGCTCAGCCGCCAGTTTGGAGTGGCGTGGTGTGTTGCGGCTCCTGCTGCGCTGATTGGTGCGAGCAACTTCTTTGAGTTGGCAGTCGCAGCGGCCATCAGCCTGTTTGGCCTAAACTCGGGGGCCGCATTGGCGACCGTGGTGGGTGTGCTGGTGGAAGTACCGGTGATGCTGTCGGTGGTCAAAATCGTGAAAGCCACGCGTGGCTGGTACGAGGAGGGAGCGCCGAAGCCCACAACAAACAAAGTGGAGGCGCGGCCATGACCGTAACGATTTATCACAACCCTGACTGCGGCACGTCCCGCAACACCTTGGCGATGATACGCCAGAGCGGCGAAGAGCCGGAAGTCATCGAGTACCTGAAGACGCCGCCATCGCGCGCACGTCTGGTGGAGCTGCTGGCGGCGATGAAGATGCCAGCCCGCGCGTTGTTGCGCGAGAAGGGGACGCCATTCGTTGAGCTTGGTCTTGGGGACCAGAAGTGGACCGAGGACGAGCTGATCGATTTCATGATGCAGCATCCGATCCTGATCAATCGGCCTATCGTCGTGACGCCGCATGGCGTCAAGCTGTGCCGTCCATCAGAGGCGGTAGTGGAATTATTGCCGAACCCGCATATCGGCCGGTTCGTAAAGGAAGATGGTGAAGTGATTGAGGTTAGCAGTGCTGACTGATCTCTCCTTGCCGAACCTCGACATTGCTTCCGTCAAATTGCCAGAACTCGCGCTGTTGCATGGGGAGCCACCATCCCACAAGCCGCGCATCCTGTTGCTTTACGGGTCCTTGCGCGAGCGCTCGTTCAGCCGCTTCGCGACGGAAGAAGCGGCCCGGCTCCTGGAAGCCTTTGGTGCTGAAACCCGTATCTTCAATCCCACCGGATTGCCGCTGCCGGATGGAGTGCCCGCTAACCATCCGAAGGTAGCCGAGCTGCGTGAGCTCTCAGCCTGGTCTGAAGGCCAGGTCTGGTGCAGCCCAGAACGTCACGGCGCGATGACCGGCATCATGAAAGCGCAGATCGATTGGATCCCGCTGGCGATTGGCGCTGTGCGGCCCACGCAGGGGAAGACGCTTGCGGTCATGCAGGTCAGCGGAGGTTCGCAGTCCTTCAATGCCGTCAACCAGCTGCGGGTGCTCGGGCGCTGGATGCGGATGGTGACGATTCCCAATCAATCGTCGGTAGCCAAGGCTTATGAGCAGTTCGACGAGACTGGCCGCATGCTGCCTTCTCCGTATTACGACCGCATCGTGGACGTGATGGAAGAGCTCGTTAAGTTCACGCTGCTCACGCGGGCGGTGTCGCCTTACCTGACTGATCGCTATAGCGAGCGACGGGAAGCTGCGGCTAAACTCTCCGAGAGGCTCCAGCTTGATAAGGCCCTCTAGGAGCGCGAGCGCTGTCAGACCGCATTAACGCCGCGGAAACCTGCACGCTGCGCTCATTATCAGTCCGACACCGTATTCCATAACACCCGAACGGCGAACAATTGTTGTAGGAGCAAAGCTAGAATGCCAGCATTGTGCAGGCGGAATCCTCATCGGGACGCTGCAGGCATTAATCCGTTTAATCACCATCCCAATGCTCGCGCGCAAAGTTGTCGCGGTCTACGGCAGAGGCCGCAATTTCGAGAATGTCAGACTGACGCTAGGCCGCGGTCGCTCGTCTGTTGGTGGCACCGGCGAGCAGTTGCGTAATTTCGCCGGAAGGTCGCGGGCGACTGAAATAGTAGCCTTGCATTTCGGTGCAGCGTTCCGAACGCAGAATGTCTTGCTGTTCCTTAGTTTCAACCCCCTCGGCCGTTGTCGTCTTGCCCAGACTCACGGCAAAGCTAACCACGGCGCGGGCGATCGTCCGCGCTTCTTCTCTCGCGCTGGTCAGCTCGTTGACGAAGCTTCGATCAATCTTGATCTTGTCGAACGGAAACCTCTGCAGAGAACTTAGAGATGAATAGCCTGTGCCGAAGTCGTCGAGCGCTATTTGCACCCCGAAATCGTGCAATCGCGCGAGCGCCGCAAACACAGCCTCGCTGTCATGTATGATGGCCGTCTCCGTCACCTCGAGTTCAAGCCGCGCCGGCGCGAGCCCCGAGCTGGCCAACGCGCTGACCACGGAAGGCACCAGTTCCCTATTCCTGAACTGGGCGGGCGAGAGGTTGACCGCGAGCTTGACATGGTCGGGCCATTTCGCGGCTTCGGCGCAGGCGGTACTTAGCACCCATTCCCCGAATGGCACGATTAAGCCAGTTTCCTCGGCAAGCGGAATGAATTCCGCAGGCGCTACCATCCCGCGCTTCGGATGATGCCAGCGCAACAGCGCCTCACAGCCGAGAATCTCGTTGCTCTCAAGATCGACGAAGGGCTGATAGTAGAGCTCGAACTCACCATTGGTGATCGCCTTGCGCATGTCTCGCTCCAAGTCGCGCCGGGCGCGCATTACCGCGTCAAGCTCGGGCTCGTAGAAGCGGAACGTACCGCGTCCGCTGCTCTTGGCGCTATAGAGCGCGAGATCTGCACCCTTCAGGATCTGGTCGGAATCGACACCGTCATACGGCGCCACCGCAATGCCAATGGTGGCACCGGTGGTCACCTGATGGTCGCCGAGATCGAACGGCTCTGACAGCGCCCGCCTGATACTTTCGGCTATTGCAGTCGCTTCAACTACAGGATCGGAGACGCGCTCGATCACGGCGAACTCGTCGCCCCCGAGCCGGGCGATCAGGGCCGATTTGCGGATGCAGGCGCGCAGACGCGCAGCAACCGCCTGCAGGAGGCTGTCCCCCACGGGGTGGCCGAGCGTGTCATTGATTTCCTTGAAGCGGTCGAGATCGAGCACCAGCACCGCAAGGGCCGCGCCCCCTGTGGCCGTCACCGAGAGGGCGTGCACCATCTCTTCGCGAAGCATTACGCGGTTTGGCAGATCGGTCAGCGCGTCATGCTTGGCAATATATGCCATCCTGGCTTCGGTCCGTTGTTGCTCCGTGACGTCGCGATGCGTTGCGACCCAGCCGCCGCCTTCCATGGGTTGCCGAGTCACGCAAATCAGGCGGCCATCCGATAACTCGTCGATCCGGCTGGAACTCGCATCGTTAGGGAGAGCCCTCAGCTTGGAGAGCACCTGGTCCGTCGCGATGCTGCTGCCGTCGCATTTTAAGATGCGGTTGATAATACGGTGATGGATGATGGCATGGTGCGCCGTTCCCGGCCTCAGTAGCTTCGGCGGCAGCCGATACATTTGAGCATAGCGATCGTTGCAAACGACAAGTCGCTTGTTCCCATCGAACATGCAAAGGCCTTCGCCCATGTTGTTGATGGCGGTGTCTAGCCGCAGTTTCTGCTGGTGCACTTGCCGTTGCGAATCTTCGACCTCCTGTCGTGCCAGTGACAGCTGGCTGATGATCTGCTCGAACTTGCTGGTTCGTATGGCAAGCCGGCGGTCAGCCAGCACGCCGACGAAGCTCATCCCGAGCACCGAGATAGCGACCCCCGCGATTACAAGCGCCATGACGGCCGGAGAAAGCGACAGCGCATCGGGCGTCCGCGTTGGATCGGGGATGACTTCCACCGCACCCATCGCGATGAAATGATGCGTGACGATGGCCAGCGTCAGCAACAGCGCGGCGGCGCAGCTCCGGGGCCCATCCTGAAAGCGGACGGCAATGCCAAGTGCGGCACAGGAGAATACCATTCCGAGGATGATGGAGGCAAAAACGAGGTCAAACGACCAATGCACATGACCCGGAACTTGGAGCGCCCACATCCCCATATAGTGCATGCTGGCAATGCCGGCTCCCATGATCGCACCGCCAACGGGCGCGCGCCACCGCCCGGGGGGGCTGGCGGCAAAGCCGAAGCCGCATGAGGTGAACAGCATCGCGGCGATAAGCGAAGAGACCGTCAGTACGGTGTTATATCCCGTGGACACACCCGGCTCATAGGCGAGCATGGCAATGAAATGGGTTGCCCAGATCCCGTATCCGATAGCGGCGCCGGCAATAGCGATCCAGATCAGGCGCGTTATGGCCTTTGACGCATTGGCGCGATGAAAGATATTGATGGCTACGATGCTGGCGGCAAAGCAAACCACGACTGCAAGAACAACAAGGCGCCAGTCGTGTTCTTCTGTAAGACACGTTAAGGTGCGGAACATGAAAGCCTCGGTGATAATTCCCTGACCATAATCCAATTGACTTTCCATCGTACTAATTGCGTGCCAATTCTGATCGCGTAGTTTCCGCGTCGTAAAGAGTGCCGATGGTAATCACCGGTAGTTGCCGACGATGAGGGGCATGTTCCACAATCATAAAATTGTATGTATCGCTTCCTTACAGCACGCGCCGGCATACTGCCGCGCTCGGTGAGCTCCCGGCGCTTATCTATGTGACCGATGCGGAAGGCTTGATCACTTACTACAATACGGCCTTCATCACGATTTTCTCACGCACGAGTAAACGCCCCATGGCAGAAGCCATCCCGCGGATTCGCAATTATTGCTCAGACCCGGAAGTAGAGAAGCGGAATTTCCAAAATTAGCGAATGGCCAGTACTGGCGCGAAGGGGGCGGTCGCTCTGCTCCACCGGCGCACCATCCGCTGCGTCTGACGCTGCAAAGTAGCTCCATTGTGAGGCGCCTCGCTGCCATGGCAGCACCCTTAGGAACAAGATCGTTTTCCACATCCCCTGCAAGGCAATGAAAAACTGAGACTTCGGTCATGGACGGAGCGATCGTGCGCGGTCCTCGTGCCCGCTGTGACTGAAATCTGCTCGCAATGGCCGCACAGCCGGATGCGTGATGGTCAACCCTAGCCGACGTGCTATTGAGGCCACGCACAGTCCGGCGGACATCGAACGACAGTGACGAAAAGGCCATCAGCAATTGAACATCGACCGCACGATTTTGGCCGGAGCCCTCGGTGGATTATTCGCCGTGATGAGTTGGGGCGCATCGTTCGCGCTGGTGAGGGCCGGCACCAATCAGGGACTTCACGCGGTGGATTTCGTGTTCCTTCGTTACGGCGTGGCGGGGCTGATCGCTGCGCCGGCGCTCGTGTTTCTTTGGCGCGACGTGCGCAGGATCGGATTCTGGAAAGGGCTCGCACTTACGGCCGCCGCCGGTCCTATCTTCTTTTTCTTGGGGTCCTCCGGCTTTGTCTATGCGCCACTGGCGCATGGAGCGATCATTCAACCTTCCACGGTGGCAATTGGAGGTCTCCTTCTCGGAGCATTTCTTTTCGGCGAGACGCTGACCGTCAGAAAGTTGTCCGGCGTGGCGGCGATCATCGCCGGAATCATGCTTGTGGGAGGCTCATCCCTTATGATCGGAAACGGCCAGACATGGATCGGCGACCTGCTGTTCGCAGCCGCAGGATCGTTTTGGCTGATGTTCACGCTTCTGGTCAGAAGGTGGCGCATCGACCCCATTGCCGGAACGATCCTGGTGAGCGTTGCGTCGGCGACGATCGTCGTGCCGTACTATCTCGTCTTTGTCCGGCCCGATCGATTGGCCGCGATACCGATGGTTTCTATCGCTACGCAGGTACTTGTGCAGGGTTTCGTCGCGGGAATAATCGCCACTGCGTGTTTTTCCTACTCGATCAGACAACTGGGTGTGGGCCGTGCGGCCATGTTTCCCGCGATGGTGCCGACGGCCACGGTGCTCATCGGCATACCGCTTGCCAACGAGTGGCCCACGATAATCCAAGTATTCGGACTTGTGATGGCAAGTCTCGGCCTCGCATTGGCCATCCTTGGACCGACTTCCGACCTTCGGAAACCATCGTCCACTCTTTCATGAAAACATCATGATAACTCCTGTTTCTCATGATCTCGGATCCCCGCCATGAACGACCAGCGTTAACAAGGCTGGCAATCGTTCTGGCCATGGATAACAACAAACCCCAGCCTGAAAACAAGGAACTTTGTTGCGTAAATTAGACGCAGCCGATTCGTGGAATTTGTGGCGAACATCAAGATTGGACAATTCGCTAAGCCGTGCCAGACGATCTCGCGAGGGGCTGTGGGGTGCAGCAGAACCGGCCTTGCATTCGACGCTAGGCCACGCGCATTCCGGCTAACAGCGCAGGAAGGGCGCTCAAACTTGCAATACGATAATCGGGTTCGAATCCCAGATGGTCCATCTGCATGCGCATCGCTTTGAACATAGTCAACGGCCGCAAGCCGCCGCTATTCTTCCACTCGAGCACCATCGCATCCGTTGAGATTCGCTCAATCCATGCCACGGAAAACCCAAACGCCTTCGCGCCACAAGCGTCGAACGGATTTGACGAAACGAAGAGAACGTTGCTCCGCTTGACGCTAAGGTTGGCTTCGACGAGTGAATACGCGTCCGGGCTGGGCTTGAACACCTTTTTGGCATCGACGCTGATAGTGGCTTCGAGAACCGTGTCCAAACCCGTGTTGCAAACAAGTTCGTTTAGCATGGCGGTGCTGCCGTTCGACAGGATTGCCAATCTGAAATCCTTAAGGCGTTCCAGGCTTTGCTTGGCATCAGGATACAGGTCGAGGTGGACGTACTTATCCATGATGAGTTTCAGCGTGTTCGCGTCCGGCCGCAAGCCTAAGACGGTGAGAGCATATTGAAGAGAGTCGTGCGTAATTTGCGCGAAGTCTTCGTAACGGCTCATGAGCGAACGCAACCACGTGTACTCAAGTTGTTTCAAGCGCCAAATTTGCGTGATGACTTCGCCGTAGCCGGGGTAGGCCTCGTCGATCACGCCTTCGACCGACTGAACATCGTACAAAGTGCCATAGGCATCAAAAATAACGGTCGTAATCGTCATCGGCCTACCTGTCCTTATTCAGTTGAAGATGGTTCCGGCGATGCGTGTCGTGCCCTATCGCCCGACATAAAACGCGATGCGTTTCCCGTCCGAGTAGTTGCACAAACCACGAAACGCCTCTTGTCAGGAGATGCGGCATTCGACAAGTCGTCGACCATCGACGCAAATCGCGACTTGATCATTAGGCTTGACGGGATGCAGTCCGAGAGGTGTTCCAGCGAGCACTAGATCTCCTGGCTTCAGGGCGCCGCCGAAGCGAACGAGATCATTCCTCAGCCAGTCAAGAACCTCGGCAGGGCCGCCTGTCATCGCCCACAAGGCGCCACTGTCGATGGTCGCTCCATTAACGGAAATCGACAACGTCTTAGAGCTTTCCCAATAATCGAGCGGGGTCGTTTGGAGATCCTGAGACACGACAGCGCCGGCGTTGATGCCGTTGTTGGCGATGAGCTCAGCCAGCGTCCTGACGGGGGCCTTAAAGACAAAGTTGTGCAATTCGATCACCGGGAATGCCGCAACGATTAGATTATTCTCGCCTATACGGAGCGCCATCTCACCCTCTATTGCAAGGTTAGCGTAGGCGCCGTGGCGGAGATTGCTGCCGGACACGTGCACTTCACTTCGAAACACGCGCGCGTGGATCGGTCCGCTCATTCCGAATTGGCTGACCACTCCGGGTCCAATGCAACCGACTTTATATCCCGCCACGGCATCCCCATCGGCGCAGCGGAGACGGGCGACCTCCACTTGAACCGCATACGCTTCTTCAAGCGTTAGCGAAAGCTCCGGGTCGGCAAAGACGCCGCCCGGCATCGCCGCCTGGTAGTCGCGCCATTGGCGTTGCGCGAGCTCCCGCAATCGCTGGGATAAGATGGTGCGCGCCACCATCATCAGGTGAGTCGATATTTGGCGACGGCATCTTTCTTCCACGCTAACCCGTTGCCGGGGCGGTTCGGAATGATGGCCGCACCGCCCTTGATCTCGAGCGGCTCTTCCAAGATGGGATTCGCCCAGTCCACGTATTCGAGCCAGTGGCGGCCCGGCGTCGCCGCCATCAGGTGCGCGCTGACTTCTGGAAACAGATGAGATGAAACCTCTCGGTTATATGCTGCGGCCAGCCCGGCAGCGCGCTGCCAGCCCGTCACGCCGCCAATGCGATCCAGGTCGAGCATGATGTAGTCGGAAGCGCTCGCTTCGAGGGCCGCCGCCATCGGCGGCAGTCCAGTGAAGTTCTCACCGATCTGGATCGGTGTGCGCGCGGCTTGCGCAATCAAGGCGGTATGACGATAGTCGTCATGCCGGATCGGCTCCTCGATCCAGTAGAGGCCTTCGTCGTCGAGTGCGAGCGCCTGCTGCACAGCTTTCGAAAACGTCAACGCCTGATTGAAATCGACCATCAGTCGGACGGAATTTGGAAGCCGGCGTCTTACTTTCCGCACCGTCGCTATATCATCTTCAAAACGGTCGCGGCCGAGCCGAAGCTTAACGGCAGCAAAGCCGCCATCAAGAAGGGCTTCCGCCTCATCGGCGGCTGCCTCCGGTGACATCAGGCCAAGGCCGTTGCTGTTATAAGCCGGGACCGGCTGAAGGCCGGCGCCAAGATACGTCGCCAGCGGTACTCCCGCCGATTTGGCAAGGGCATCCCACACCGCAGTATCGATTGAGGATGCCGCCATCGCGAGCGGACCAGTGACGCCGGGAAGCCGAAAGTAACGCAAAACCGTCTGCGCGAGGTCGAGCGGAATTAACGGCTTGCCCGCAAGGTGCTCACTAAGCTCAGCTACGATCGGGACCAGCGAGCGGGCAATCGATGGCTGATAACAAAAAGCGTAAGCGCGACCCTCGACTCCGTCCTCGGTAAGGAGATCAACCAGAAGCAGACAGGCCTCAGTAATCTTCTTGGCGCTGGTCCCGAGAGGCCGCTTCATAGGCACGCTGATGGCCGTACCGACCAGTGAACGAAGCACCGGGTTATGAGCTTCTCTCAATCGCTTCTCTCCGCAAGGCAAACATGCTGCTGGATTATGCCAAGGCCGATCCGTTTCTGGATCATCTGCTCTAGAATGCCTCGCGACTGCGATCTCGTCAATGGAGGAGGGCGTGTGCTTCGGTGGAACACGGACAACGGCGGGCTAAAGCTGTCCGGCCACGCATCCGCACACAGAGCCATTTATTGCATCCGTGCGATTAATTCGATTTCTTCCGGTTGGACCGCGGATGTTCGTTGAAAAGGCAGGCAAAGACCGGGCGAAGCATCCCCTCGAGAAGGGGGCGATCCGGTCGGATCCGCGCCAGGACACGAATTCCGAGCAACTGGCCGAGAAGCATCCGCGAAAGGTCTTCGGCGGTTTGGGATTTCGTGATTATTCCTTCCCGCTGGCCCGACGCCACGCTGCGCAGAAAGAACGATTCGACGTCGCTCAGAAACGTCATGACGATCTGCTGAAAATCGCGATCAGCGGGAACGTGCTCCAGGGTCGAATTAACGAGCATACATCCCTTCCTGCGCTTATCAGTGACCGATCGCTCAATGATTTCCGCGAAGAACGCAGTGATCGCATCGTGCGGCGGCAAGGTGCTCTCAAGTCGACGTATCCGTTCTCGAAAGGTCTGCTCAAGGTAACGGTTGAGAGCGCTTCGATAGAGGGTCCGCTTGTCCCCAAAGGCGTTGTACAAACTTGCCCCGGCTATACCCATTTCGCCAGCAAGATCCCGAACCGAAGTCGCTTCGTAACCGCGGAGCCAGAATTGCTCGATAGCGGCGTCGAGAACGGCGCCTTCGTCAAATTCACGCGGTCTGGCCACTTCGCTATTCTCCTTGCCTCATAGCCCTTTCTTCTCAGTACCACCGCCGCAGGTGTATTAGGAAGACGATTCTTTCGCACTGCGGTAGGCATGATCGCAACACCCAGCCTCGACATATTATGGATCGTATGCTCTAAAATACCCCGATGCGGCCCCGGTTTGTTGCTAGTGCCGCCTGATTGGTGTTTTGGAAGTTCCGCGATGAGAGAAACAACTAGCCTGCTTCCCGCTTCGGCTCGCGACGAATGGCCCTATGAGGCACGATTCGCCAACGTAAACGGCTGGCGAATGCATTACGTCGACGAAGGAGAGGGAGATCCCATCGTTCTGCTTCACGGAAACCCGACGTGGGGATTTCTCTACCGCGACGTAATCGGTCCGCTAGTGGCATCAGGGCGCCGCGTCATCGTTCCGGACATGGTGGGGTTTGGACTGTCTGAAAAGCCGACCCGAGAGCAGGCGCATACGCTTGACGGGCATACGGCCAACCTGACCTCCCTTATGCGCCAACTGGACCTCAAGAAGATCGCACTAGTCTGCCATGATTGGGGAGGCCCTACCGGCCTATCGTTTGCTATGAGTAATCCAGAGCGGATCCGGGCCCTGACGGTCATGAGCACGTGGGCATGGCCGATGCCGCCAGCCGAATTCCATACCCGCATCTTCCCCTGGCGAATGATGCACGCTCCCTTGGTCGGCCCGTATCTACTCGGAAATCACAAGGCGCTCGCAGGGCGAGGCGTCTACCTTTCGGTGGTTGATCGGGAAAAGTTCGCCGCGACGGCACAAGCCGCCTATGAAGACGTCCTGCCTGATCCAGCGTCGAGATTATTGACCTGGGCATGGCCCCGGTGGATTCCGCTAGATAGCGAGGCCCGCGCCTATGAGCGCTTCGAATGGCTGGAACAGACACTGTCGCAGTCGAAACTTCCGACAATGATCATCTGGGGCCGCGAGGACGAGGTCTTTGACGCCGCAACGTTCTCCAGCAGGTTCAAGCAAATGATGCCGCATGCGGAAGGCCCACACATGGTTACAGGTAGACACTTCCTCCAGGAGGACTCTGGCGCCGAGATCGCCGATCTGATCCGAGCGTTCCTCGATCGTCTTGACGCAGAGGAGAGGGCGCAATGAACGCTGTCTCCGTCATCGAGAGACAAGATCTTTCTGACAAGCGTCTGGAATTCGGACTCGTCGAAGACCGACTGGGGCATTATCCGGAATTCCGGATGTTCTTCGCGAAGACTTTCGATCTCGAGCGCAAGGGATTGGCCGATCCGGGCTTCGTCCGTGCGCCGTCGGGAATCGCGTATGCCCTTGTCTTTATTGGCCGTAGCGGCGAGCCGTTTCCTTGCGGACTCGAGATCAGTGCTGTGGTGGACGCACTCGAACCGATTGACGGTGACGTACTGGACCGCGATCTCTGGGCAATTCTGCGATGGATGATCGGCTGTCCCGCACCTCATAAGACCGTCAAACGCCATGCCTATTCACAGTCAGTGGTTTGGCTTGCTCCCGGAATGGCTTCTCTGGCGCTGTTTGCCTATCCTTTTACGCTCGTCGATAGCGAAGCTGCGGGCCGAACGTATGCGACATACGGCGGGGTCTACATCGTGGCTTCGGTTTTGTGGCTGTGGCTTATCGAGGGTCAGCGCCCGGACCGGTGGGACATAACGGGGGCAATCATCTGCATAGCGCGGGCATCTGTTATATTATTCGCTCCGCGCACATGATTCAGCCCCGAGGGTGGGGTGAATACGTGACCGATCAGGTCGACGGATGCAGAGCCGCCACGGTCGCTTCTAGGACGGCCAGTGCATCCATTGTCCCGTCGGCTTCGCCCTTCTCAAAATCGTCGCCCGCCATTCCCATGGTGTTGGTAACGTGCGCCAGGCAAAGAACGCAAACCTTGGCAGCAGACGCGAACGCGTAGAGGGCGGCGGCCTCCATCTCAACCGCAAGTATGTCCCTGTATCGTGCAGATTGGATCGCATCGGCTGTCTCGCGGAATGGTGCATCTGTGGTCCAGCTCGCGCCGACCACGCTTCGCTGGTCGAGAATAGCCAACGCTGAAGCTGCCGCCGCTACTAGCTCGGTATCCGCTTCCGCGAAATCGGATACGGGGGCATAATGATAGCTGGTGCCTTCGTCACGTAAAGCCCGGTCGATCACCACGAAATAGGGCGTCTTCCCGGCCGGTTTGATTTGTCCGGCAGAGGTAAGGCTCACAAGAAGTTTGCAGCCGCTTGCGAACAACTCTTCGGCGACCAGGACCGCAAAGGACGCCCCCACCACGCGACCGATAATGCCGACTTCTTGTCCTGCGAGCGTAAAGGTATCCAATTCAGTGTGGTAACATGGCCATCCGGGGAAATGTCGAGCACGTCCCGAAGCACGCAACGCGCGCACCAGGTCGCCGTCAGGATCGAGCAAGCAGACGGAAGGGACCGGAACGTCAGGAATTTTCTTTTGACGCCTGGCCTCGCGCAGCAGAGCCGCCGGCGCAAAAACTGAAGGCGACGAAGTGTCCTTATTGTCGAGTATGGGAGGCATATCCATCTGAGTCCGATTTGGGATCTTAAGCTTTTAGGAGCTGTGTATGGACGATGCGAGACGGCAAGCCTACTGGGAAAATGTCTATGGCACTAAAGGCGAGCAAGACGTCAGTTGGTTCCAGGACACGCCAGCGCCATCACTCGAAATGATTGCATCAACGGGCGTCTCAGTGGGGGCGAATATCATCGATATAGGGGGTGGCGCGTCCCGTCTGGTCGACGAATTGCTCGCCAAGAAATTTCGCCATCTGACGGTGCTGGACCTATCTGCGAACGCTCTCACGGCTGCCAGAAGGCGCCTTCAAAGCGGCGGTTCCGACGTCGAATGGGTGGTGGCGGACGTCACGAAATGGCAGCCCACCCAAACTTACGATCTTTGGCATGACCGCGCCGCGCTTCACTTTCTGACCAATCCGGTCGACCAGTTTGCATACGTCGAACGGCTAAAAGGGGCTGTTAAGTCAGAAGGTCACGTCATCATTGGAACGTTTGCTCTGGATGGTCCTGAACGATGCAGCGGTCTACCTATCGTGCGGTATGACGCACTCGCCTTGGCCTCGTTGCTCGGAAGCCAGTTCGATCTGATCGATACGCGGCCGCATGAGCATGCGACGCCATGGGGGACCGTCCAGCACTTTCAGTTCAGCAGTTTCCGCCGCACCGCATCTGCGGTCGTTAGCCTGTAAAAATACTCAATTTCGTTTGCGCTCTTCTAACTTAGACCTCGGTGAGATACAGTCTCCGCTATGACTAAAAAAGCACTATTTATCGCGCTCGGCCTCGCGCTGGCTGTTGGAATCGTTTTCGGAATTCATCCTGAACTCGACTTGCTCCTGGCTTCGCTGTTTTACGATCCAGCGAGTCGGACCTTTCCTCTTAGTTCCAGTTCGATCGCGACTGTCGTGCGCTTTGGAGCGATGTATGTCGCATGGGGGCTCGCGATGCCCGCAATTGTCGCGCTCGTTGTAAAACTTCTGCGTCCGAACCGGCCACTCTTGATATCGGGACGCGCAGTGATGTTTCTTCTTGTCACCATGATTCTATCGGCGGGTGTCCTCACCAATTTCACGTTCAAGAGCCACTGGGGGCGGCCGAGGCCGGTTGCGGTAGCAGAATTTAATGGTCCCCTTGGGTTCGTGCCGTGGTGGGATCCGCGTGGTCACTGTGTACGAAACTGTTCGTTCTTCACCGGAGAAGGAGCGACGGCATTCTGGACTTACGCGCCTGCCGCCCTGACCCCGCCAGCGTGGCGGACGCTGGCCTACGCAAGTGCAACGGTTTTCGGCATCGTCATCAGTCTGCTCCGGATGGCGTTCGGCGGGCACTTCTTTACCGACGTGGTGGCTGGCGGAATAGTGGCATTTTTAGTGGTCTGGCTGATGCACGGGTATATCTACCGCTGGCCATCGACGCGGCTAAGCGATCAGCAGATCGACGCCTCACTGACGCGCTTCGCTTGGCCAGGCTATCGTCTGCTACAGAAATGGCGCGGCCGCGATGTTGGATCTGTCAAAGACTCGACCGTGTAAGCTTCGTACCCGGATCGATGCCAGCATGATAACTCGCTGAGTTGATGATTTTCCGAATCTCGCAGGACGCGATTACTCGTCGCATGCGCCCGACGGGGAACTTCCTGCTCATTTCTCCCCCCGGTCAATCGAGCAGGTCTCATCTTTGGCCCAATCTGCGAAACTCAAGTAGTAGGCGCGGACATCATCATATCCGGCTCGCAATGTTGCCGCCGCGGCGAGCGCGGCTCGTCCGCCGCCATCGCAATGGGTCACCACATGGTCCCCTGACTGAAACCCGGCGTTCGTCAGTAGTTGCTGCAACTCTCCGGCAGGCCGAAGGCGACCGCCCTCAAGCAGACTCACGTGCGGCAGCACGCGTGCCCCCGGCAGATGTCCACCGCGTGAATTGCGCCGGAGATCCTCCCCAGTAAATTCACCGACCGTCCGGGCGTCGAGAATCCGAATACCTGCGTCGAGTTCGGCCTTCAACGTCTGTCGATCGACGAGCCCAACGGGTCCCGATCCAGGGCGCGCCTTGAAAATCGCAGGTGTGGCGGAGGCTGGAATGAACCCGCGCAGATCTTCACGATTCTGAATCGCCGGCCATCCGCCGTTGAGGATGAATGCCTCGGCCCCAAAATACTGCAAGATAAACCAGACCCGCGCTGCCTCGGTCATACGCCCATCGTCGAAAACGACAACCGGCACCGAGCCGTCGACACCGAGAGCAGCGATCGCATGTTCCCAATAGCCAATATTCTCGAAGGACGTCTCGCCCGACTTCGCAGCGGCTTCCCAGACTTCGATGGGGACGCGAATAGCATCTTCTCGATGACCCGCTTCGAAGGTCATCGCTTCCCGCACGTCGAGAAGGCGCGCCATGCCGAGATCGAGCAGCGCGGCGGAGTCGATCACAGGATCATTGGCCATGGAGTCTCCGTTAGGATCGATGTTCAGACGAGTTTCGACAAGATGCCGGCACCAGCCAGAAGCACCACCACGATCCATGGCGGCAGCTTCCAAAGGGTGAGGAGCAGAAAGCCTGCGAGTGCGAGCGCAAAATCGCGCGGCGTCAAGACCGCACTGGTCCAGACAGGGTTGTAGAGGGCCGCGCCGAGAATGCCGACCACGGCTGCGTTGGTGCCGCGCATGGCGGCCTGAGCGGCGGGGCGCGTACGCATCACATCCCAGAACGGCAACATGCCATAGACGAGCAGCATGCCCGGAAGAAGCAGTGCGACGAGGGCAATCGCTGCACCGGCAAAGCCGTTCGGCGGAGGGCCCATCACTGCCCCAAGATAGGCGGCAAAGGTGAAGAGTGGTCCCGGCACCGCCTGTGCCAGCCCATAGCCTGCCAGGAACGCCTCGTTGCTAACCCATCCGGGGGTAACGATTTGAGCCTGAAGCAGAGGCAACACGACATGGCCGCCGCCAAAGACAAGTGCGCCCGACCGGTAGAATGCGTCGAACAAGGCGAGAGCCTGAGAGCCGCTCGCAGAGACGACGACCGGAGGGATCAAGAGAAGCCCTACGAAGAGTACGAGTGCGATGAAGCCTGCTCGCCGCGTGACCGGAAAACTTAGATGTCCGGAAACCGGCGCGACGTCTCCTCGGCAGAGCCAAAGGCCCGCGCACGCGCCGAGCGCGATCGCTGCGATCTGCCCAAACGATCCAGTGAAAAAAACAACGATCACAATTGCGGCGAGCGCAATGCCAGCTCGGGTGCGATCGGGTGTGAGGGTTCGCGACATGCCCCATATGGCTTGTGCGACGACCGCGACCGCGACGAGCTTCAGGCCATGCAGGAAACCTTCGGCCACCGGTCCCGTGAATGCGGCCGCGCCCATCGCAAAGGCAAACAGGATCAGGGCCGAAGGCATGGTGAAGGCGAACCACGCCGCAAGGCCACCCAGAAGACCATTGCCGCGCAGAATGCCGAGGGAAAAACCGACCTGGCTGGAGGCCGGCCCGGGAAGAAACTGGCAGAGCGCGACCAGGTCGGCATAGGCCGTCTCGTCGAGCCATTTGCGCCGCACCACCAACTCATCGCGGAAATAGCCGAGATGGGCGATAGGACCGCCGAAAGACGTCAGGCCCAGCTTCAGGAATGCTGTGAAGACCTCGCTTACGCGACCTTCGGAAGCGCCAATGCTCATTACGAAGCACCGACAACTAGCGTCAACGCTTCATTGCTTCGCCCGTGAATTCCCGAACCCGGACCTTTGCAAGCGCAAGGCCCTGCTTGCCTAGCTTCGTGGCCTTGTAAAGCTTTCTCGCGACGCGCCCATCGCGCTGCACGCGCGAAATCAGATAACCCTTGTGTTCCATCGCACGGAGCATCGGGTACAAGGTTCCCGGGCTGAGCCGATAGCCGTGGTGTGCCAACTCGTCGATCATCCACTGCCCATAGATTTCCATCTCTGCCGCATGGTGCAGGATGTGAAGCCGGATGAAGCCGGTGAGCAGGTCGTCGAATCTCATCGATCAAATTCACGTTTTCGGTCCCCACTATCGTCCCACGGTATCGGAAACCGATATTGAAGCCAAGCGTCTCCAGTGCCCCATCCACACATAGAACAATAATGGCATCCTCGGCAGACCGAAACCCCAACATCACGCCCAGAAAATGAAAACGCGCGCCTGCAGAGACCGTCACCATCTGCGGGAAAACATCCAGAAGGTCCATGAACCACGGCTCTAGGCGACGTTTGAAACATCGGCCGAGGTGCTCGGCGCTGATGAAGGCCTTTAGCGACTACGGAAAAAGGAACGAAGCGGCCTGGCGCAAGTCGGTCTAGTCCGCATAGGTGATCAGTCCAGCAAAACCCTCGTCCATGTGGTCCTGGTGATGGCAGTGGAACAGCGTGTCGCCGGGATCATTGGCCACGAAGTCTATCTCCGCTGTGGAATAGCGCGGCATACTGATCGTGTCCTTCATGAGCCCCGATGTGGCCTTGTCACCCACCTTGGTGACCTCGAAACTATGCCGATGCATGTGAACGGGGTGCTCGTCGCCACTGTTATTGTTCATGACGAGGCGATAACGTTTCCCGCGTTGCACGGTGAATAGTGGATTAGTATCGGGCCAGGATTTGCCGTTGATGGTCCAGCGATTGTAGCCGCCACGGCCTCCCGGAATCTTCTCGAACTTCAGGTTGATGCGCTCGTCCGGCGAAGCGGACGGACTGCTTCGGCCGAACGCGGTGTAGTCCCACGCCGCCTTGGAGGGAGGAGACCAGACCGGAACTCCGCTTCGATTCTCATACTCGACGACAACGCCCATACCCATTTTACGGTCATCGTCGTCAGTCGATGCAAATACCCAAACACCAGGATTGTTCATTTCCACGATGACGTCCGCGCGCTCTGCCACGTCCAGCTTCAAAGTGTCGATCGTTGTCGGCGTGGGGACCGGGTTGCCGTCCAGTGCGATGACGGTAAATCGGTGTCCGGACAACGCAAGCGAGATTCCCATGTTGCCGCTGGCATTGAGCATGCGGAACAGGACTCGTTCTCCTTGGCGCACGCGAATGGGGTCGCCATGCCCGAGCATCCGGTCGCCGAGAGTCGCCGAACTGTACATCGCCTCCAACCCGTTGTCCGGCGGAGGCCCCTTGTGCATGTCTTGCATACTCACCCAAGAGCCCTCCCAATGGTGGGCAGCGAGCATGATCTCGCGGTCGTAACGGCCGGGATCACCCGCGGCCGGATCGATGACGAGAAAGCCGAACTCTCCAGAATACGTGCTGCGACTGAGATCAGTCATCGCCATGGCGTGGCTGTGGTACCAGCGCGTCCCGGCGGGTTTAGGCGTAAAGTTGTAAATTAACGACTCCCCGGGCGGAATGATCGGCGACCCCTCTTCCACGGCTCCGTCTTGAAGGGGCGGAATGAACAGTCCATGCCAGTGGATCAGGTTGGGATAGCCGGAATCGTTGATGACGTTGATGGTTACCGGCGCGCCTTCCTTTAGACGGAGCAGCGGTCCTGGAACTGTGCCGTTGTAGCCCGTGGTCTGGATGACCTTGTTCGGCCCTATTTCCAGCGAGATCGGGGCAATCCGGATAGTGTGATCGGCAGACGGCTGCGCTGCTTGTGCGTAGCAAGGGCGGCTCGCGACAGCCACCAGACCCGTGGTGCCGGCTCCCAGCAGCAATTCACGACGGTTGAAGCACGCTTCGTGCAAAAGATTTTGGTCAGGAGGGCATAGGCGCAGCCGATCGGCCGAGGATCTCATCTGCTTTCTCCTTTGCTAGGCGAAGGACCATCGGACATCATTATCGGTTTCCGATAGCGTTAGTCAAAGCACGTGATCTTTACTGGCAGGTCTCCTATGTGTGCCAAAGATTCCGGCGGCCTTTTATGTGATACCTTGTCTTTCTAATCTTGTCGCTCGCAAGCGCGCCACCGTCTGCGGCGCGGAAACATCCATTCATGTGTCACATCCCCGAATACGGGGATGCCGGGATGATGCGACAATATGTGTGCGCTTGAAGGATTGCCACCGCCGTGAGCCGATCAGGAATGGCCAGCCGCTCAGCACTTTGAATAGCGATTCTGAAAAAACTGGCCGATCCTCGACGGCGCCGCGATTTTGGCTTGCCGAACAGCGCAATCGCGGACCGTGTTGACTCCTAGTGCCTAGTGTTACCAATGACCGGGTAAGTGCCATTTGGTTCGAAAGTGACAACTATGCACCTAAAACTATTGCCCGCCGCCGCGTTCCTAATTTTATCGTTTCAGGGTGCCGTGGCGGAGCAGATCGGCGGAGATAAGGCGTTTTCATTCGTGGCGTTGGGTGATCAGCCCTATAATCTGCCGGATGACAGCATCAAATTCGACCGACTAATTGCGGCCATCAACAAGCTGAAACCCGCCTTCACACTGCATGTAGGTGACATTAAATCAGCCCGAATCCCGTGCAGTGACGAAACCTTCCATCAAGCGCTGGCGCAGCTGCAGACTTTCGATGGTGCGCTCGTCTATACGATCGGTGACAACGAATGGACGGATTGTCACCGAAAACAGGCGGGCGGTTTCGATCCTCGCGAACGGCTGACAAAGCTGCGTCAGGTGTTCTTCGCGAATCCCGGACAATCCTTGGGCAAGGTCCCCATCAAGGTCACGAGCCAAGCGCAGGCGATGCCAGCGTTTTCAATCTATGTCGAGAATGTTCGTTTTTCGAAAAACGAGGTGCTGTTCGCGAGCGTGCACGTTCCCGGCTCCAACAACGGCTTCGAGTCTCAGGAACCCGAGTCCGCGAAGGAGTTTTTCGCCCGTGATAAAGCGAATGTCGCATGGATTGCTGCAGCCTTCGCCGAGGCAGAGGGAACTGGCGCCAAAGCCGTGGTGATGTTCATGCATGCAGAGTTCGACGAAGCGCGCTTTCCGAACGGCGCGATGCCACGGCAATCCGGCTTCGTGCAAACCCTTGATGCAATCGAAGCCGGCGCTAAGCGTTTCGGCAAACCAGTGCTGCTAATTCATGGTGACGAACACTTTCTTTCGCTTACACCTTTGAAGAACAGCATGGGTGCGCGAATACCTAACGTGCTAAAATTGATGGTCTATGGCGAGACACTGGTGCATGCGGTGCGGGTACTCGTCGATCCCGATAGTCCAGGTGTGTTCGGCTTCATTCCATTAATTGTGCCGGAAAACGGCATGGGCAATTGATCCGCGGCGCCCACTATTTCAAACTGATGTGGATACGCCGATCCCTCGCAGCCCTCCCGAGGCACTCGATGCGTCTGACGAACATGCGCCTCCGAGCTAATTCTGATTCGAGCGGCCGACCACACACCTATGAGTGAGGTCGTCGCGAGGACCAGAAGCTCCGTAAAACGCCACAAATCCATTAACAGCGCCTTTACCAAGGACCGTTACGTTTGGACGCCGCAGATGGGACGGTGAACGGATGTCGCCAAAGAACGACCAAGGCTCGTCGCGAGTTCAGGCGCTTGATCTGCTGCGGCTTGTCGCCGTGGCGGCCGTCGTCGTTTATCACTACGGCTTCTGGGGCCCTGCGGCTCAGGGTGTCCCCCAGGTCGCCATACCGTCAATGGCGGGTTTCGCGCAATATGGTTTCTTAGGCGTGCCCGTGTTCTTCATCATCAGCGGGTTCGTCATCGCCTATTCCGCGGAAGGAAGGACGGCAACGGGCTTCGCCATCGCGCGCTTCAGTCGCATATATCCGACTTTTGCCTTATGCATGACGCTGACGTTCTTGGCGATTATCGCGTTGGGGAAGCCGCATTTCGACGTGACCCTCATCCAATGGCTCGCAAACCTTTTCATTGCGGCGCCGGCGCTCGGCCAGCAGTATGTGGACACGTCCTACTGGTCGCTCGTTATCGAGGTCGTTTTCTACGCCTGGGTGGCGGTGCTGATGGCGGCAGGGTTGTTTCCGCGTCGCATCGATTCGATCATTATGGTCTGGCTGGGCATCACTTTCGCCAACGAATTGACTGTAGACCTGCCGATCTTCGAAAAGATATTTATGGCGGACGACAGCGGATTCTTTGCAGTCGGACTGCTGATCCATGAATTCTACCGCGGACGTCGCGACGCCATGCTCTATTGCATGTTCGCGATCTCGACAGGGACGGCCGTGTTTCAGGCGCTACACAAGCTGGAGCGCCTTGGGGTTCATACCGGCGGCTCCTTTGACGAACGAGTGGTCGTCGCGATCTGTGTTATTTCAATAGCGGTCATATTCGCCTCCACCCGCGTCCGCAAACTGCCCCTTCCAGCGACTTTGGTTCTGGCGTTGGGCGGTTTGACGTACCCATTCTATCTGCTGCACATGCAGATGGGCTACACCATCTACTTGAACGAAATCATCAGCCAAAAGACACCGCCTTACGCGGCGTCGATTGTCCTTGGCATAGCCGCCATGTCGTGGGCTATCTGGCGATTCGTCGAGCGACCGCTTCAACGGTGGACGAAGGAAGCCCTAACGGGAGTGGCCATCCGTCGGGGCTGGCCTGTCCGCACCGACGTCAACCGTCCGGCATCGGATGGCGGCGTGATCGTCCCGCAGCCCGCGACCGAGGCCCGATAGAAGGGGCCACGTTCATAAGGCGCCCTAAAAAGGGGCCTCTGGGCTCAACACACGTCGAAATGTCATCCGGAAACACGACTCCGCGGCTTAGGCCAGGCGTCCCGTTGGCCATTGCATCAGCGGTCCTGTTTGGCGCTGCCGCCCCGCTGTCAAAGGCCATGCTCGGCACCGTCGAGCCTCAACTGTTGGCGGGGCTCCTTTATCTGGGCGCACGTATCGGACTGGCGATCGTGCATGGCGCACGTGCGGGATTTGGAATTCCGGCATCGGAGGCGCCGCTGCGGCTCGCAGACGTTCCATGGCTCACGGTTATCATCTTCTTCGATGGGGTCGTCGGCCCCGTGCTCCTGATGTTGGGTCTGAGCCGCAGCGATGCCGCGTCTGGCTCGCTTCTTCTCAATCTCGAGGGCCTTGCGAGGCATCAAGCCGTCCTACGCACTGGAGATACTGCTAACGGAGGCTATTGGGCGTTTCGCTAGCCGTCCTCGATCGTATGGAGGAGCTTGGGGCACATGTAAGTGGTCGGAGAGCCGTCGGGAGCGGACTTCCGGATCACCACGCTGCACGCAGGCGACGCGGCGTTCGGAAAGAGATGAAATCGAATGATGGTGAAATTGACGACTTCCTCGACCTGAGCAGCGGCGAACAGCTTGGTCCGCTGGCGTTTCGCCGAAGCGTTCAGCAGCAACGTGCCCGCCGGTTGTATCATCGCCACGCGACCGCCTTCCCGTGTCAGACCAAGGGCCTTGCCGAGGAAAAGGGTTCCGATATCCTTGTTGGAGAAGCGCATCATTCTCGCGGAGCGTTCGTCGGCGGCGCTAAGCAGTGTTGATGCGAGGAACCGGTGTGTCGGGCCGCGCGCGCGAGACGGGCAGTCCCGCACTTCTTATCGATCTCCAGCCGGCGTACTTCTGGAAGAACTCTGCTTTATGAGGCAAATGAGCGCAATTCGATCGCTGTTGGTTGACTTTAAGTATTCATTAACCATCTGAGGCGCCCCTAGACAGCAAGCTGTATGACGACCCAGGAAGCTCGAATGTTTTCTCCTCATCAATGTCTTGGAATCCTGAGTCTTGGCTGCTTCCTGCTGATCGCATTGCAGATAGCAACCGGCATCAGCTTCCGCTGACGAGACGGGGTGCATCAAACGGTCTCACCAATGCATGTTGTCGGACTTAGTGAGGCGTGCAAGCGAGCAATATGCATTCGAAAAATTCAAAATCTAAACCGATCTCTGCTCTTCGCGAACTTCTCACCAATGAGGCTTCCGGCGGGATCGTCCTCATGTTCGCCGCAGCGACGGCGCTCTTCGTCGCGAACACGGCATTGGCGCCGCACTACTTTGAAGTCCTGAATATCAAAATAGCGGGATTTAGCGTCCTGCATTGGATAAACGACGGCTTGATGGCCGTGTTCTTTCTGCTCGTCGGCCTTGAAATCAAGCGCGAGCTGATCGAGGGACAGCTGGCCAAATGGGAGGATCGCATTCTGCCGGGTGTTGCGGCGATGGGCGGCATGGTTGTGCCGGCCGTGGTGTATCTGGCGATCAATGGGTGGTCGGGCGCGACTGCGCGGGGATGGGCAATTCCGACGGCCACGGACATCGCATTCGCGCTTGGCGCCATTGCCATTCTCGGCCGTCGCGTTCCAGTATCGCTGAAGATATTTCTGACAGCGCTTGCCATCCTTGACGATCTTGGCGCGATCACCATCATTGCTTTGGTCTACACAGATGCCCTGCATCTTGGATGGCTTCTTGCCGCAGGCGGCACACTGGGATTGCTTGCGGCGCTGACCTCGTCTGGACAACGCTCGCTTTGGGTATTTCTGCTGCTTGGTGTGTTCCTGTGGTTGTTCACCTTGAAATCCGGCGTTCACGCGACGTTGGCGGGTGTCGCACTTGCTTTCACGATTCCCTTGCCGCCGCGAATTGAAGGAGGGAAGGGGGAGAGGCCGCTCCTAGTCCTCGAGCACTTTCTTCGGCCATGGGTCGCGTACCTCATCGTGCCAATATTCGGCTTTGCCAATGCTGGTGTTTCATTTGCTGGCTTAAAGCTGTCAGTGCTCACAGCACCGGTGACATTAGGCATCGCCGCCGGCCTTTTTTTTGGCAAGCAATGCGGCGTCTTTTTGGCCACGTGGCTGACCGTCTCTCTCAAGCTGGCTAATCGTCCAGCAGGCGCGTCATGGCTGCAGGTGTATGGCGTGGCGCTTCTATGTGGCATCGGCTTTACCATGAGTCTCTTCGTCGGTCTCCTCGCGTTTCCAGGCGACGAACTTCTCTTGAACGAAGTGAAAATTGGCGTCCTTTTGGGTTCCATAGCAGCGGGGCTGGCCGGTATCGTTGTTCTTGCGATGAGCCCAAAGCCGGCGAACTAGTCCTTTTCCTGCAGAATGGCTCGCGACCTTCCCGCCGCAGTCCGTCAATATGACGCGTCCAACGCGGTTTCCTCTTCGGCTCGGCTGGGGTAGCGATGCTTTCGGCGCCATTGATGTCTGAAAGCCGGACACGTCTATCGACTGGCCGAGGCAGATCATTGGGTGACATTTCCTTGCTCGCGATTTGCCCGACGGAGAGAGGCTTTCAGGAGCTAAATCACCGAGGATGACGATGGGTACGCATTGGCGCAGTTCAAAAAGCAACGGATCAAGACGCTCCGATCTTGCTGCGATCTACGTTTTGATAGCAACGGGAATCGCCGTAGTCGCAGTGATCGTTTGGGGCTGCGCAGTGGCCGAGATCGTGAAATATCTTCGATAAACTCGAGACGGTCATGGCAGCAACACGATCTGCAAATGGATTTGGCCCGTAGCGGCCAGGCTCTAATTCATTGACACGACGCTTCACGAAAATCGCCACGGCCTGATGACAGACGCGGATCGGATGTCTGGAATTCAGATGCGCTAGTGCACGGGCTTCTGCTGCGCGTTCAGCTTGTGGTGAGTGCCGAACCGCTCAACCATAGTCGCACTCGCCTCGTTTAGGCCGATCACCTCAACATGCGCGCCATGGCGACGAAGCTTCAGAACTATATCGTCCAGCGCTCCGATTGCTGTGATATCCCAGAAATGTGCGTCACTCACGTCAATGCAGACGCGCTCGGGGGCATCTTGATAATCAAAGGCGTCGACAAGGCTACTGGAGGACGCGAAAAACACCTGACCGGTGACAAAATAGGTGATCTTCCGACCGTCACCCGACAACTCAGTGACGACCCCGAGCAACCGGGCAACCTTGGCAGCAAAGAAGACACCGCTCAGGACGACACCGGTCAGAACACCCATCGAAAGGTCGCCCGTGGCTACCACAACCACAACGGTTGCCAGCATCACCACGCTTGAACTCAACGGATGCGACCGCAAGTTAGTGACTGATGACCAGTCAAAGGTGCTGATCGAGACCATGATCATCACAGCAACCAGTGCGGCCATCGGGATTTGCTTGACCCAGTCGCCCAGAACAACGATCAGGAAGAGCAGGAATCCACCAGCGAAGAATGTCGAAAGTCTGGTCCGGGCGCCGGCGGTGACATTGATCACCGATTGGCCGATCATCGCGCATCCGCCCATCGCGCCGAGGAAGCCTGTGACGAAGTTGGCGATGCCCTGGCCAACGCACTCCCTGTTCTTGTTGCTGCCCGTGTCGGTCATGTCGTCCACGATCGAAGCGGTAAGAAGGCTCTCCAGCAATCCCACCGCAGCCATCGTCAGCGAATAGGGCAATATAATTCTCAGCGTCTCCAGATTGAACGGAACCTGAGGCACTGCGAAGAACGGGAGGCTTGACGGTAATTCACCCATATCTCCGACAGTGCGCAGCTTGACGCCGGAATAAATGGTGAAACCAGTCAGTACGATAATGCTGACAAGGGCCGACGGCACCCGCTTCGTCACATAAGGGAAGAGATAGATGATCGCTAGGCCGGCGGCGACCATCGCATAGGTTTCCCAGCCGACGTGCATCAGCTGCGGCAACTGGGCCAGGAAGATCAGGATGGCCAGCGCATTGACGAAGCCAGTCATCACCGAGCGCGATACAAACTTCATGAGCAGGCCGAGCCGCAGGGCTCCGGCCGCCATTTGGATCACGCCCATAAGGACCGTGGCTGCGAACAGATATTGCAGTCCGTGGTCTCGCACCAGGGTGATCATGAGAACGGCCGTAGAGGCTGTTGCCGCCGAGATCATGGCTGGTCGGCCACCAACAATGGCGGTTACGCATGCAATTGAAAACGATGCGTAAAGGCCGATTTTGGGATCAACGCCCGCGACAATAGAGAACCCGATCGCCTCTGGAATAAGAGCCAGTGCCACAAGCACACCGGACATCAGTTCGGTAGGGATGTTCGTCAGCCACTCGCGGCGCAACGATTGGGAAACTTTCATTTTCAAACCAATATGACCAGCGAGGCGACGGGCAGCGCCCAATCGGTCCTGAATTAGTTAAGTGCTATTCGCTGAGGGGTTTCCGGGGGATAGGCGCCCGGCCGAGCCACCCGATCAAAAATCGGGTCCGACGAGATTTCGATGATGCCTTCACCGCGTCGCGACATCAAGAGACAATTTTGAAAGCAGATGGCAATAGGTGTTGTTTCAAGCGCTATCGACCCCTGATAGTCTCGCTCAGGGAATATTCGACCGGTTCAACAGGCATAAGGCACGCGCTTTGAAGCGACGGCATACCCAGAAGTATTTCGTGGCCGACCGGTCCGTCAGTATTACAACTGAGAGGGAGTTTTTAGCCGCGCTGGACGAGATCGCTGCCAATTTGGGCCAGAGCAGAGCGGCCCTGGTCCGGTCAATTGGTGAGAACCACCACATGGCCAACCTCTCGGCCGCCATACGCATTTTTGTAATCGAGTACTATATGAACGCTTGTGGCGTCACGCCTTCCAAAGAGCAGGCTTAAACCAGCAAATCCGCCGACTCATTGCGAGGCTTGAGGAAGCTGTGCTGTGAATGTTCGCCGTCCAGCTGCGGCGGCGCAGCAGCGTGTTTTATTACCCGATGATCGGATACTATTGCGCCTGCGGTCCGAGCTGCAATATCGATTATGCCAGTCATGGTGCTGCGATTTAGCGCCATCGGGTGCCGACGGGAGCTATATCGCAACGCATTCTGGACGGATAACGGCGCGAAGCACGCGGAGCACGCCGCCGCTGATGGACAGCATGGGAAACGCGATGCTGGTGGTGCTTCAAACTTTGGGATCGCGGGGCGACGCGCAACCCTTCTTGGCTCTAGGCCGGAGGCGTAGGCGAGCCGGACACGATGTCAGAGTCGCAACCAGTGAGGAATTCGCTGGGTCGAGCAGGCTCGTTTAGCAAGCGCACCGCTTCGCGTCGACTTCAAGCAAATCATGGCGAAACAGGTAGGAGGGCGGCTGTTCGTTAAGGTTGGGCAGGACCAGACCACAGAAGTTCGCGTTTCGATCCTAGTGCCGCACCAGCCGGTACCGGTCGCGCCTGCGCCGATTACGATACAGGCTACTGATATCGCGACCGGACAGATCGCCAGCGTGGCCGACCATTTCATGCCGGGAAATCGATAGGATCATATCGCGGCACGCCTGGATCGTGCCGCAAACTGTTTCAAAATAGAAGGTTCGCTGGCTGGAAGTTTCTTCGCGGGTCAACGACAATCAAGTTGCCCGGGAAGCACCAACCTACCGCTGCAATCCTATGCGCGGAGAGTGATGCAAGTCAGGACGGATGACTGACGCTTCGGGATCGGACTTTTGCTCAACTCCAAGAAAGTTCGCGCGATCCCGATTCTTAAAGCCATCGCGCGTTCCCTCGAACTCCCGTGCAGAACGATGGCCTCTCTCCCTGTCGGGCCCAAATCGACGCTCGAGCGGCTCTGCCGCCGCCAAATCCAAGGTGGCAACCATTATGATCGGGCAGATAAAATAC
>NZ_JBPWQJ010000001.1:1825000-6252713 GCF_051810905.1 Tardiphaga sp. 619_E2_N8_4 | reverse complement strand
AGCTTGGGGTTACCCCCCTCCCCGACCCTCCCCCGCCTAGCGAAGCTTCGCTTCGCACGGGGGGGAGGGAGCAGGACGATAGCGCGTCGAAGCGAAATGTAGTTGCCATCCTCATGCTTCGATCGCCCTGCCCTTGAGCGCGAACAGACCGCGCGGCCGTTTCTGGATGAACAGGATGATCAGCACCAGGATGGCGATCTTGCCAAGCACGGCGCCTGCGACCGGCTCGAGGAACTTGTTGGCGATGCCGAGCGAGAATGCACCGACCAGCGTGCCCCAGAGATTGCCGACGCCGCCGAACACCACGACCATGAATGAGTCGATGATGTAGCTCTGACCGAGATTGGGCGACACGTTGTCGATCTGCGACAGCGCCACGCCGGCAATGCCTGCGATGCCAGAGCCGAGGCCGAAGGTCAGCGCATCGACACGCGAGGTCGCGATGCCCATGGACGCCGCCATGCGGCGGTTCTGGGTGACGGCGCGCATCTCGAGTCCGATGCTGGTGTAGCGTAACATCGCCAGCAGGATCGCGAACACGGCGAGCGTGAAGCACAGGATCCAGAGCCGGTTGTAGGTGATGGTGAGCTGGCCCAGCTCGAATGCGCCGGACATCCAGGAGGGATTACCGACCTCGCGATTGGTCGGGCCGAACATGGTGCGCACCGCCTGCTGCAGCACCAGCGACAGACCCCAGGTCGCCAGCAGCGTTTCCAGCGGACGGCCATAGAGGAAGCGGATGATGGTACGCTCGATCACGATGCCGAGGAGACCAGCGACGATGAAGGCCAGCGGCACGGCCATCAGCAGCGAGTAGTCGAACAGGCCGGGATAGCTGGTGCGGATCACGTCCTGCACCACGAAGGTGACATAGGCCCCGATCATCACCATCTCGCCATGCGCCATGTTGATGACGCCCATCACGCCGAAGGTGATGGCGAGGCCAATGGCGGCGAGCAAGAGAACCGAGCCGAGCGACAGGCCGTACCAGGCGTTCTGGCCGATCGACCACAGCGTCTGCCGGCTGTTGATGGCGGTGACAGCGCTGGCCGCGCTGCGCGCGACACCAACGGTCTGATCGGCCGGCAGGCTGGTGAGCAGCGCCAGCGCGTCCTGATCGCCGCGGCCCTTGATGATCGCAATGGATTCGATCTTCTCGGCCTCGGTCGCATCTTCCTTGTAGAGCAGGATCGCGGCGCGGGCTTCGGTGAAGGCCTGCTTGGCGGATTTGTTGGTTTCCTTTTCCAGCGCAGCCTCGATCACCGGCAGCATCGCGGTTTCGTGGCTCTTGAACACCGATTGCGCCGACGCAATGCGTTTGGCGGGATCCGGCGACATCAGCGTGAGCCCGCCCAGTGCGGATTCGATGTTGCGGCGAAGACGATTGTTGAGGCGCACCGCTGCGGCACTGGCCGGCACTTCGGCAACGGCCTCGCCGGTCGCGGCGTCGGTGACCTTGCCGTCGGTGCCGGTGAGATAAACCTTCTTGCTGTCGGGATCGGCGGAGAGGCGGCCTTCCTGCAGCGCGGTGATCACAGCGAAAGCCTGCGGATTGCCGGAGGTGGCAATGATGCCCACGGCTTCGTCGCTGTCGGAGAAATCATCATTGGCGAATTTGGCGACGGCATCCTCGAAAGGACCCGCAAAGGCCGGAATGGCGGCGGCGACGATCAGCAGAAATGCAACAGCGATCGCGCGGAAACGATAAAGGAGATCAGTCACTGGAAAACCCCGGCCGAAGAAAAAAGAGAAGGCGACGGATTCACCGCCTTCTCCAGTTTTGGGAGTCTCGAGAGTCGAGATAGACACGAAACCATCAACCGTCATTGCGAGGAGCGAAGCGACGAAGCAATCCAGAAGCCGCAAACAAGAAAGAACTGGATTGCTTCGCTGCGCTCGCAATGACGGAGAGTGTGTGGAGCTAACTTACGAACCCTGACCGCCGCACTTGTTGGTCTTGGTGTTGAAGTTGCCGCACTTCTTGCCAACCCAGTCGCCAATCAGGTCCTTGGAGCCGTCGAGCTCCTTCGACCATGCATCGCCAGCCACCAGCGCCGGGGTCTTCCAGACCACGTCGAACTGGCCATTGGCTTTGATTTCGCCAATGAACACCGGCTTGGTGATGTGGTGGTTCGGCAGCATCTTGGAGGTACCGCCGGTCAGGTTCTTGGCTTCGATGCCGGGCAGAGCGTCGATGACCTTGTCGGCTTCGATCGACTTGGCCTTCTCGACCGCCTTCACCCACATGTTGAAGCCGATCACGGTGGCTTCCATCGGGTCGTTGGTCACGCGCTTCGGATTCTTGGTGAAGGCCTGCCATTCCTTGATGAACTTCTCGTTCTCAGGGCTCTTGATCGACTGGAAGTAGTTCCAGGCCGCGAGATGGCCGAGCAGCGGCTTGGTGTCGATGCCGGCGAGTTCTTCTTCACCCACCGAGAACGCAACCACCGGAATGTCGGTCGCCTTGATGCCCTGGTTGCCGAGCTCCTTGTAGAACGGAACGTTGGCGTCGCCGTTAATGGTCGAGACCACGGCGGTCTTCTTGCCGGCCGAGCCGAACTTCTTGATGTCGGCGACGATCGTCTGCCAGTCGCTATGACCAAACGGCGTGTAGTTGATCATGATGTCTTCCTGCTTGACGCCCTTCGACTTCAAGTAGGCTTCCAGGATCTTGTTGGTGGTGCGCGGATAGACGTAGTCGGTGCCGGCCAGCACCCAGCGCTTCACCTTCTCGTCCTTCATCAGGTAGTCGACAGCCGGGATCGCCTGCTGGTTCGGAGCGGCGCCGGTGTAGAACACGTTACGCTCGGACTCTTCGCCCTCGTACTGCACGGGATAGAACAGGATGTTGTTCAGTTCCTTGAACACCGGGAGAACCGACTTGCGCGACACCGAGGTCCAGCAGCCGAACACGACGGCAACCTTGTCCTTGGTGATCAGCTCGCGCGCCTTTTCGGCGAACAGCGGCCAGTTTGAAGCGGGATCGACCACCACGGCTTCGAGCTTCTTGCCGTTCACGCCGCCCTTCTTGTTCTGCTGATCGATCATGAACAGCACGGTGTCTTTCAACGTGGTCTCGGAAATCGCCATGGTGCCCGACAGCGAGTGCAGGACGCCGACCTTGATGGTGTCGTCTGCGGCTTTGGCCGGCGAAAATGCCGACAGGCCCAGAGCCAGACCCGTTGCCGCGGCCATCAGGCTGCGACGCGAGATCGGCTTGGCTATTGCGTGAGTCAAATTGGTAATCATGTGCGGTCTCTCCCTGACGCAGACGAAATCAATGCGGAACGGCCCCACGGCCGGCGCGTTAAGGAGATCGCAAGAAGTGTGCCAGCCCTCGAACACACGTTAAGCTATTGGGATTACTCGCATGTTTCCGATTTTCGGAAAGCGCGGAGGTTTTCCTGTTTATTTCTTGTGCAGAAAAATTGATCATGCACACGGCAAACAGCTTAAATAATCGCCAAAAATTGCCTCATGTCTAAATTTCATGCAGCGGTATTTTGTCGCTGGTTTTAACCCTCTCGCCGATTGACCTTGAATCCGCCGCCTTGCTGTTCCATATCAATCGAACGACCTAGAGAATCATCAGGTCCTTGCGAGCCGCGTGTTCTGATCCCGTCTTTACTCTGATCTCCTCAGGGCAGTTCGACGGTTTCTGGCTTGCCCCTTCAGCTAACCAGAACTGACGCCCCAAACACGCGGGTGTCCCAGACACACTCGCGCGCTCCCTGGCCCCATGGTCTTTGAATCATGGCCGGGCGCCTGCTTTCACTTTGGAAAGATTAATCTTTTGACCACCTTTCAGGAATTCGGCCTCGCCGATCCCATCACCCGTGCGCTTAAAGAAGAAAACTACACCACTCCGACCCCGATCCAGGCCCAGACCATCCCGATTGCCATCACCGGCAAGGACGTGATCGGCATCGCCCAGACCGGCACCGGCAAGACCGCTTCCTTCGCGCTTCCTATCCTTCACCGCCTGCTCGAGAACCGCATCAAGCCGCAGCCGAAGACCTGCCGCGTGCTGGTGCTGAGCCCGACCCGCGAACTCTCCGGCCAGATCCTCGACAGTTTCAATGCCTATGGGCGCCATATGAACCTGTCGTCGGCGCTGGCCATCGGCGGCGTGCCGATGGGCCGTCAGGTCCGTTCGCTGATGCAGGGCGTGGATGTCCTCGTCGCCACCCCGGGCCGCCTGCTCGATCTCGTGCAGAGCAACGGCCTGAAGCTCAACATGGTTGAGTTCCTGGTGCTCGACGAAGCCGACCGCATGCTCGATATGGGCTTCATCAACGACATCCGCAAAGTCGTCGCCAAGCTCCCGATCAAGCGCCAGACGCTGTTCTTCTCGGCCACCATGCCGAAGGACATCGCCGATCTTGCCGAAGCAATGCTCAAGGATCCCGCCCGCGTCGCGGTGACCCCGGTCGCCTCCACCGTGGAGCGCATCAGCCAGCGGATCATGCTGGTCGATCACTCCGCCAAGCCGACGATCCTCGCCCAGATCCTCAAGACCGAGACGGTTGACCGCGCCCTTGTGTTCACCCGCACCAAGCACGGCGCCGACAAGGTCGTGAAGGGCCTCGAGCGCGCCGGCATCGCCGCCGCCGCGATCCACGGTAACAAGTCGCAGAACCACCGCGAGCGCACGCTGGCCCAGTTCCGCACCGGCGAAATCCGCACCCTGGTGGCCACCGACATCGCCGCCCGCGGCATCGACGTCGACGGCATCACCCATGTGGTGAACTTCGACCTGCCGAATATCCCGGAAACCTATGTCCACCGAATCGGCCGCACGGCCCGTGCCGGACGCGAAGGCATCGCAATCTCGCTTTGCGCGGGCGAGGAAATGGCGTATCTGCGCGATATTGAAAAGCTGATCCGCATTTCGCTTCCGAAGGAAGACCGCCGCACCCCAGGCCGCAACGACGTGGGGCCGTCGCCTTCCCAGAACCGTGGCGGTCAGCGCAACGGTCGCTCCGCCCCGCACGCATCACGCAGCAATGACGGAGCGCCCGGCAAGAACGCGCGCAATCGTCGTCGTCCTCATGGCGGCAACGGCAGCGCATCGCAACCGAACCGCGATCATGGTCGGAACGAGAATGCGAGACACGAGAATGCACGGCATGAGCCGATCTCACGTCCGGCCAACCAGGCTGGAACTGCGACCAAAGAAGGGATGCAGGGCGTTGCCTTCCTGCACCGCGAAAGCCGACCGAATACAACCCCGAACCGCACCCAGCGGCCACGCTAACAGCCGATCGATCTGGAGCTAACAATGGCCAAAGAAGAGCTGATCCAGTTCGAAGGACTGGTGACCGAAATCCTCCCCGATGCACGCTATCGCGTGCAATTGGATGCAGGACACGAAATCGTCGCCTACACCGCCGGCAAGATGAAGAAGAACCGCATCAAGACGCTGGCCGGCGACCGCGTGACCATCGAGATGTCGCCCTACGATCTCGAAAAGGGTCGTCTGATTTTCCGCCACAAGGACGAGCGTCCCGGCGGTCCTCCGCGTGGCGCACCGCCGCGCGGTCAGTTCCGTCGCCGCTAAGCGCATCCCGCGTTTAAACTGTCGACAGTTTAAATCGCAACGACAACCCATCCGCGCATCGGATCACTCGCGATCCCGCGGATGGGTAAGCGTTCCTGACCGTTCGTGCGCAATCAAAAAATCGTGCGCGTCAGGATTGTTTTGAGGGGGCGCTTCCCCTAATATGAGTTAATCGATTTTCGGCCGGACGACATTATCTATCCCCCGGTGCAGCCGGTCTAGACTGACGACCCTTCCAAAAATTCGATGTCACCAGCCCACATCTGTTGCGTGGGCTACACTATATCTTTGAGAAGGGACTACCCCCATGAGCATGGGAACAGTGAAGTGGTTTAACGCGACCAAGGGCTTCGGCTTCATTCAGCCGGACGATGGTGGCAACGACGTGTTCGTTCACATCAGCGCCGTTGAGCGTGCCGGTCTCGGCACCCTGCGTGAAGGCCAGAAGATCAGCTACGAAATCGTTGCTGACCGTCGTTCCGGCAAGTCGTCGGCCGACAATCTCCGCGCCGCAGGCTAAACGATCATTCGCAAGCTTGATGCTTGCGAATTGATCGACTGAATACGAAAAGGCCGCGCTCTTGAGCGCGGCCTTTTTGCTGAAGCATGATCCGAGAAAGTGGACCGACGATCGTTCGCTGCAACTACAAATACGCAGCGCATGATCGCAAGTTACGGCGTGCAGCTCGTCACCATCACGACGCAGGACGTTTGCCGCGGCCGCGTGTACATCGCATCGGACAGCGTGAGCCCGCCCTTCGGCACGACCCAGCCGATTGTCGGCACGTAGGTATAGTTAGCCTCGCCAAGGATCAGATACTGGTTTGCCACATAGTTTCCGTTGGCGTCCTTGACGATCAGATTGGTGGGAACCGATACGACCGTGCCCACGTCCTTCTTTTGGTCGCCGCGACTCCACACAACTTTGGCGGTCTTGCTCGATGGATCGATATAGACTTGGCTGATGGTCGCCTTGAGCTGCGTCTTGTCATAAGGTGTCAGCATCGCATCGGCGATGATGAAGAAGTTCGAGACATCGGTTTCCGCCAGCGTCGTGTAGCGTGACGCCAGGTCGGCCATCCCCTGTGAGATCTGACTGACCTTGCGATCGACGGCAAAACCGTTGGAAACATCCAACATGCCGAAGAACATCAGGAACATCAGCGGCATGATCATCGCGAACTCGACCGCGGATACGCCTCTCGTATCGTCTCGCAACAGCAAGGCCCGTCGCCAGGCTGCCAGTGCTGCCATCCGCACGTGCATTGTCCCGATCCCTGCCATCACTGCGGCCCGGTCGCCGCTGTCGCGGCCAGCAGGCGCTTGCTGCTCGTCGTTCCACGACTGATATTGGCGATGTTGTAGCCGAGGCCAGTCACATAAAGCGGCCACTGATAGAAGCCGCGCACGACCACCGTCTTGCTGGTCGGACAGGCCGGCGGCTGGTAGACAAGATTCGTCGACACATAGTTGCCGCTGGCGTCGATCGGATCCGAAATCGTGATCGCTGTGCCGGGATCGTACGAGCGCACATCGATGTCGATCTTGGTGCAATCCATCAGTGTCGATGCGCGCGCGCAGATCGACGTCTTGAAATCGACGGCTGTAGCTGCAGCGGAACACGTATAGACCGACCGCGCGGCATCCTGGACGCCGGTTTCAAGGACCTGCCCCGCCAGAAACACCATGCCGGTTTCCATGATGGCAAAAATCAGCGCGAAGAAGATCGGCGCGATCATCGCGAATTCGACCGCGGCCGAGCCGCTGCTGTTATGGCCGAAGCGGCGCAGGCGCCCGGCGAGCGTCGCCATCGAAATCAGCGGTAGCAGCATCTGCAAGTGCCTCGGTGATAGGAAATAACTACCGCCAAGATGTATCGGAAACAGATTGTTGAAGTGTTTCGCCGGATCGAGACAAGATGGCTCGCTGCGTTAACCCGCCATTAACCATGTGGCAGGACGCTTGCGATGGTGTCCGGCGGGATTGGTCTGACCGACGAAAAGTGGTGGCTTAGTTGCTCCTCGCCCCTATCGTCGCGGCCTGACTGCCGATGGCGCCGGCCTGATCCATCGTCGACTTGAAGAAGGTTTCCCCGTCACCCAGCGTCAAACGCCGCTCGCAATTCGCCGCGCAGCTATAGGTCTCCCGGCTCATACCGCGATAGACCGTCACGACCTTGTCGGTCGGCCCTTCCACCTGAATAACGCGGTCCATCAGCACGGAGCCCTGGCGATCAATGGCAATCACATTGGTGGCGCCATAGCTCTTGCCGGTGATGACAACCATGCCGCCGGCCTGCAGCGTCACATCGGCGATCAAGGGGTTGCCGACCACGATGGTCGCGATCTTCTCGGGAAATTTGACGAGCCTGGCCTGATCGACGCTGACTGCGATCAGATCATTCGCAGGAGCCGCAAAACCGCCCACCGGCAACAGCATGGTCCCTGCCGCCAGAGCACGGGCCACAAACACCGCGCGCATCCGCGCGCGCTTCGACTGAAACGACATCCTGTACTCCGGGACGATACAAGCCGACAAAAGCAGATACGCAGCGGTGCCGGCGCCCGACATGGCAAATGTGCCGTTAATTGATGAAGGAACTGGAAACGGCGGTGGCAGGGTGCATGATGGACGCTGTCCCGGCTTAGGAAGCCTGGATTGACTGGCATTCCGGGGCACTCGAAGGCGGCGAGGCCACTGCAGTGAGAACCTCAACCACTCCACCTGGAGCGGGGAATCTCGACATGTTCAGCGCAAAACAGATCGGGATTCCGGGTTCGCGCACGTAAAGATGCGCGCACGCCCCGGAATGACAGTGTGGGGCGGCAAGACAGCGCCCAAACATTTTTTTCCTATCTCCCGTTGACACCATCTCAGTCAGGTTTATATTCCCCATTGTCCTGCCCCACCGAGAGGGGCGATCGCGATCGTCACGTTCGCGGGGTGGGATGCGGTGGACGCCGGAGATGCGGCGTCACGCGGTTCACGGGTGACGTCTGTCTTCGGGCAGGACGGATCTGCGCCAGCACTGCCACTGGCAAGGAGACGGGTGGCCTTGGGATGGAAAGAGCCCTGGACAGTGTGACGGACGACCAAATCAAAACGCGTTCGGCTTACTCGCTTGAGGCTCCCTTCCCATCGCCTTGGGACTTTAATTCGGTGATCGGATCGTTCGCTGAGGCAAAGTGCAAGCAACCGAAAAAACACCGCAGGCGGAACGCTGGGCAATCGCTCGGCGCCTCCGAAAGTCCTGATGCACTCTAACCCTGCGGAAGACCGCATCGCATCAGGCCCAAGGGTGCAACGGGCACCCGGCGTTCCGCACGCCCTCTCACAGGGGCAGGGAATGCAAGAGACGACGGCGCCCCCGCGCCGCAAATAATGGGGGCGATGACGCATGTCTTCAGAGCAGTGGCTGTTTGACAGTTGAATCTGCGATGGCGCGTAGGCGCCAGAGGAATCCCTCCCTCAGCGCGGCTACGCCGCTTGGGGGAGGAGCAGGAAGAGCGTGCTACTGCTTGAACGGATAGGCCAGTTGCCCGGTGAATTCGGTCGGCAAAGGCTCGCCGTCGACACCGTAATTATCCGGCAGTTCACCCTTCGGCATGCGGAAGGTCCCGAACATGATGTCCCAGATCGGAAACGTGCCTGCGAAATTGGTGTTGCCGCCGCGCTCCAGCGACGTGTGGTGCCAGCGGTGGAACACCGGCGTCGCCAGCACATATTTAAACGGCCCGAGGGTCCAGTTCAGATTGGCGTGCACGAAAGCCGAGTGGAAGGTCGTGAACGGTCCGACCCACAGCATGATGTTCGGCGAGATACCGGCCATCAATAGCAACACGTCGACCGCGACGGTGCCGAGAAACAGGTTGACCGGATGAAACCGTGCAGCGGAGATCCAGTCGATCTCTTCCGACGAATGATGGATGGCGTGGTACTTCCAGAAGCCGCCGCCGTGATACATCCGGTGCAGCCAGTAGAGCATGAAGTCGGACACCACGAGAAAGAAGATCCCCTGTACCCAGAGCGGCATCTGCGCCAGCGGCCCGTGGCCGTTGTCGTAGAAGGCAATCAGTTCATCGGCATCGTGAATATTGAAGACGACGGCAGCGCCGACCACGAGGAGTCCGATCCGCACGACGCGGGTGATCAGCGGCACGAAGAACCAGTAGACCACGTCGGTCACGATCTCCGTCTTGCGCCACCAGTGCTTGCCGGGATTGCAGGCCCAGAAATGCGTCAGCACCGTAAAGACCACCGCAACAACCAGCGTGATCGGCACCACCTTCATGATGGTCTCGCCGAACATGTTCAGGACTTCCATGGGGAGTATAGTCATCGCGACCTCGTAGGCTCCGGAGGCCAAGAGTTACCGCGGTATGCTTAAGGAGCGATGAAGCGAAAAGGACACGCCTGGTGTCATCACACCCAAGTCATTCTAAAATCGCCTTAAGTAGGTATTTACCGTGCAAAAGAAGAGACAAATGCGACCGACTTTCATCAATCGAATTAACCGCACTGCAATTCCCCACTCCTAGTGTTCCCTCATGGTCACGGTGCTGAGAACGCCGGGGAGACCAGGCATCACGATCGACAGCCACGTGCACATATGGAGTTTTGTATTATGAAGAACCTCGTTTCGCGTTTCATGAAGGATGAGTCCGGCGCCACCGCTATCGAATACGGCCTGATTGCTGCCGGCATCTCGCTGGCCATCATCGCGGTCGTTAACGGCCTCGGCTCGAACCTGAACGGCAAGTTCACCTCGATCAACGGCTCGCTCAAGTAAGCGACTGTTACGAGTGCATCAAAGGCTCCGGTGTCCGGAGCCTTTTTTGTTTCGGAATGCTGCTGAGCCGTCGTCGTCAAAAGTGTAATGCGTATGAGACACCCCGACATTCCCCGCTCCGTCCTGCAGGGACTTCAGATCTCGCTCCGCGACCCCGCCGGCCTGGTCTGCGCCGCATTGATTCTCGCGCTGGTCGCCGTCGCGATTCGGATCGCCAGCGTTTGGTAAATTCTTTCTTGTTGTCCGATTGTTCATTTCTGCTGGCTAGGTTTTCCGTCGTCGCCGTAACGGGCCCTTGAAGCCATGATCCTCGATTTGACGCGCCTCCTGCTGTTCCCGGGCCTGATGGCCTATGCGGCGATCAGCGACCTTTTCACGATGACCATTTCGAACCGTATCTCGCTGCTGCTGGTGGCGGGCTTCGCCGTGCTGGCGATGTTCGGCGGGATGGGTCTTCACGATGCGCTGTCGCATCTCGGCGCGGGGGCGACCGTGCTGGTAGTCGCTTTCGCCTGTTTTGCGTTCGGCTGGATCGGCGGCGGCGATGCCAAGCTCGCCGCAGCTGCGGGACTGTGGTTCGGCTTCGACCATCTCCTGAACTACCTCGTTTACGCCTCGCTGTTCGGCGGCGCGCTCACGTTGCTGCTGCTCCAGTTCCGGCAGTGGCCGCTGCCCTATGCGCTCGGCGGCCAGGCCTGGCTGATGCGTCTGCATCACAAGGAAACCGGCATCCCTTACGGTATTGCCCTCGCCCTCGGCGCACTGCTCGTTTACCCCGACACCGGATGGGTGAAGACGATCGACCTGGCGCGTCTCGCGCTTCACTAAGATCGGAACTTTCTATTAACGCGATTTAGATACCGCTCATTAACCATGCTTTGACGAATAACTGGTCAACTCCCGTTACAGCGGCGGCAGCGTCGCGGCGTAATGTGGAAAGTTGAAGCGTATGAATACCGCACGCATTGTGGTCCTCGCCATTGCACTCGGCGCTGGCAGTGTGGCGCTATATCTTGCGAGCACATCGGACGCACCGCCGCCCCCTCAGGTCGCCGAAGCCCCGACAACTGACGTTCTCGTTGCCAAGGCCGATATCGCGCTCGGTCAGGCGCTCGGTCCCGATGATGTCCAGTGGCAGTCCTGGCCCGCATCAGCGGCGAGCACCAATGTCATCAGCCGTAACAGCCGCCCGGACGCAGCGACGCAAATCGCTGGCTCCATCGCGCGGTCGGCCTTCATTGCCGGCGAACCGATCCGCGAACCGAAACTGGTACGCGCCAATGGCGCTGGCTTCATGGCCGCCGTTCTGCCGACCGGCATGCGCGCCGTCTCCACCGAAATTTCGCCGGAAACTGGCGCCGGCGGCTTCATCCTGCCAAACGACCGCGTCGACGTGATCCTGTCGAAGCGCGAACGCGGTACGGATCGCAGCGGCATTGAGGTCATCAACTCCGAGATCATCCTGAATAATATCCGCATCCTCGCCATCGATCAGGCGCCCAAGGAAAAGGACGGTCAGAACTCAGTCGTCGGCAAGACCGCAACGCTCGAATTGAAGCCCGAACAGGCCGAGTTGCTCGCCCGCGCGCGGCAGAGCGGCACGATCTCACTGGCATTGCGGGCCCTGGTCGACGCTAACGCGCCTGCGCCGGTTGAAGATCCCAATGGCGGTAAGCGCGACAGTATTAGCATCGTGCGTTACGGCATCCCGTCGACCGCGACCATGACGAAGTGATGAAGAGGACGCAGGCGATGAAGCGCATCACAACAGGCGGATCGATGCGGGCTCTTGCAGCCCGCGCGCTGTCGCTCACCGCCATCACGGCGCTCACGATCAATCCCGTATTGACGCCCGTTTTCGCGGCCGACTCCGCGTCCATGCAAGCCGGCAGCGCCGGCGCCTTGAACGCAAAATTCCTGCCGCTCGGCATCGGCAAGTCGATCGTCATCGACCTGCCGCGCGACATCAAGGATGTGCTGGTCGCCGATCCCAAGATCGCCAACGCCGTCGTGCGTTCGGCACAGCGCGCCTACATCATCGGTGCGACCGTAGGCCAGACCAACATCGTATTCTTCGACGTCAACGGCCAGCAGATCGCCGCCTACGATATCGCCGTCACGCGCGACCTGAACGGTATTCGGGCCGCGCTCAAGCAGACCATGCCCAATACGGATATTCGCATCGAAGGTCTCGGCGATGGCGTGATGCTGTCGGGTACGGCATCGAGTCAGGTCGAAGCGCAGCAGGCCGCGGACCTCGCGGCGCGCCTCGTCGGCGGCATGGACAAGGTCGTGAACAGCATCTCGGTGCGCGGGCGTGATCAGGTCATGCTCAAGGTCACCGTTGCGGAAGTCCAGCGCAACATTGTCAAGCAGCTCGGCGTCGATCTGTCGGCATCGATGAGCTACGGCACGTCCGTCGTCAACTTCAACAATAGCAACCCGTTCACGGCGCGCGGCGGCAGCCTGGTCTCCGATAATGCCCTCAAGGCATCCTTCGGATCGACACCATCCGTCACGGCGACGCTAAAGGCGATGGAAAACGCCGGCGTCATCCGGACGCTTGCCGAGCCCACGCTGACCGCGATCTCCGGCGAGACCGCCAATTTCCTTGCGGGTGGCGAATTCCCGGTCCCCGGCGGCAATACCTGCGATCCCACGACGCGGATCTGTACGACGCAGATTACCTTCAAGAAATTCGGTATTTCGCTGGGCTTTACGCCGGTGGTTCTGAGCGAAGGTCGTATCAGCCTGCGTGTCGGCACCGAAGTTTCCGAGCTATCGCAGGAAAATTCCGTCACGATCAGCGGAACCTCGATCCCGGCGATCAAGGTCAACCGTGCGGACACCACGCTCGAGATTCCGTCCGGCGGTTCGATGGTGATGGCCGGCCTTATCAAGCAGCAGACCAAAGCGGCCATCAGCGGCCTGCCGGGCATGTCGCAATTGCCTGTGCTGGGCACGCTGTTCCGCAGCCGGGATTACGTCAACAACAACACCGAGCTGATGGTCCTGGTAACGCCCTATGTGGTCCGCGCCGTCGCGCAGAAGGATCTCTCGCGTCCGGATGACGGCTTCGTGGATGCATCCGATCCGCAGGCCGATCTGCTCGGCAACGTCAACCGCATCTATGGCGCACCGCACCGCACCGAGCCGACCCAACCGACGCGCAGCTATCGCGGCGTTTTCGGTTTCATCACGGATTGAGACGGGGCAAGTATCCGATGACCATGATCAATCATACAGCGATACACTCTTCGCGCACACGGACCGCCACTGGCGCGCTGCTGTTCCTGGCGCTTGCGCTCGGCGGCTGCAAGACCGTTGCGCAGGACACCACGTCGAGCATACCGGACGATTACCGGCTGCGGCATCCCATCGTTGTCGAAGAACGGGCCAAGACCACCGAGGTCTTCGTCGGCAGCCAGCGCGGCGGCCTGTCGGCCACACAGCGCGCGGATGTCGTATCGCTCGGTCAGGACTGGTTGCGCGAAGGCACCGGCGTCATCACTGCGGAGGTGCCGGTCAATACACCGAACGCACGCGCCGCCAGAGAGTCTTATCGTGAGGTTCATTCGCTCCTGATGGCGATTGGTGTGCCCCAGAACGGCGTCCTGATGCGCAGCTATCAGCCGAGCGATCCGCGTATGTTGCCGACCATCCGCGTCAGCTACCCGCTGATCGCGGCTTCGGCTGGTCCGTGCGGCACCTGGCCCGACGACCTTGCGTCGTCGATCAAGAACAAGGGCTATCTCGCGAACAAGCCATATTACAATCTCGGCTGCGCCCAGCAACGCAATCTCGCCGCCATGGTCGCCAATCCTTCCGACCTGGTTCAGCCGCGCGCCGAAACCCCTGTCTATGCCGGCCGACGTACCGTCGTGCTGGACAAGTATCGCAAGGGTGAGAGCACTGCGACGACCTATCCCGAAGACAAGACCAGAATCAGCAATGTGGGCCAATGATTAGCTACGCGCAGAAAACCGCAGACGAGCAGCCCTCCGCCGCAACACCCGCGGCAGAGGAGCATATTGCGCCGGCACCGCGGGTGTCGGTGCAGGCGTTCTGCGAGACCGTGGAAACCGCTGCCGCTGTGCAGGCCGCCGCCGAGGACAGGCGTCTGGGCAAGGCTCACATCAAGATTCAGATGGGCGGCATGCCTGCGGCCATCGAGGCCTATCGGTCAGCACCGACGCCGAACGTCATTGTTCTCGAGACCGAACCGCGCGGCGACATTCTCGCTGGCCTTGATCAACTGGCGACGGTTTGCGATTCCGGTACCCGCGTGGTGGTGATCGGCAAGGTCAACGATGTCACGCTCTACCGCGAGCTCGTTCGTCGCGGCGTCAGCGACTACGTGATCGCGCCTGTTGCGACTATCGACGTCGTTCGTTCGATCTGCGGACTGTTCTCGGCGCCGGAAGCCAAGGCGGTCGGCCGTATCATTGCCGTAGTCGGCGCCAAGGGCGGCGTCGGCGCGTCCACCATCGCTCACAACGTCGCCTGGGCGATCGCGCGCGATCTGGCACTGGACTCCGTTGTCGCCGACCTCGATCTTGCCTTTGGAACTGCCGGGCTGGACTACAACCAGGACCCGCCGCAAGGCATCGCCGACGCGGTGTTCTCGCCGGATCGTGTCGATACCGCCTTCATCGACCGACTGTTGTCGAAGTGCACCGACCAGCTCAGTCTGCTGGCTGCCCCTGCCACACTGGACCGCGTCTACGACTTTGGCGCCGAGGCCTTCGACTCGATCTTTGACACGCTGCGGTCGACAATGCCCTGCATCGTGCTCGACGTGCCGCATCAATGGTCGGGCTGGACCAAGCGGGCCCTGATCGGCGCGGACGACATCCTGATCGTTGCAGCACCGGATCTCGCCAACCTGCGCAATACCAAGAACATGTACGATCTGATCAAGGCGTCACGCCCCAATGATCGCGCACCGCTGTACTGCCTCAACCAGGTCGGCGTTCCAAAGCGGCCCGAAATCAGCGCCAGCGAATTCGCCAAGGCCATCGAGACACCGCCGATCGTCACGATCCCGTTCGATCCACAGATGTTCGGCTCGGCCGCCAATAATGGTCAGATGATTGCCGAGATTGCGGCCAGCCATCGCACCACCGAACTCTTTCTGCAAATTGCGCAGCGGCTGACGGGCCGCGGCGAGGCCAAGAAGCCACGAGGATCCTTCCTGGGTCCGTTCCTGGAGAAGTTGCGGTCGAAATAATCCGCCGCATGGAGTGTTGTCGTGTTTGGTAAGCGTAGCGGAACAGATACGGATGTCCGGGCCGTCAAGCCCGCCAGCGCGCCGGAGCCCTCTCCCGGCGCGATGGCTGCGTCTGCGCCACCGGCTGTGTCATCGCCGCCGCTGTCACCCGCGCGTGCTGCACCAGCGGCCCCCGTCATCGCAGAGCGTCGCTCCGAAAATTACTATCAGGTCAAAGCCACGATTTTCGGCGCCCTGATCGAGGCGATCGACCTCGCGCAGCTCGCCAAGCTCGACGGCGAATCCGCGCGCGAGGAAATCCGCGACATCGTTAACGAGATCATCGCGATCAAGAACATCGTGATGTCCATTGCCGAGCAGGAAGAACTGCTCGACGACATCTGCAACGACGTGCTCGGTTACGGGCCGCTCGAGCCGCTTCTGGCGCGCGACGACATCGCCGACATCATGGTCAATGGTGCCGGCACGGTGTTCATCGAAGTCGCCGGCAAGATCCAGAAGACCGGCATCCGCTTCCGCGACAATCAGCAGTTGCTGAATATCTGCCAGCGCATCGTCAGCCAGGTCGGCCGCCGCGTCGATGAATCCTCACCGATCTGCGACGCTCGTCTTGCCGACGGCTCGCGCGTCAACGCCATCGTGCCGCCGCTGGCCATCGATGGTCCTGCGCTGACGATTCGTAAGTTCAAGAAGGACAAGCTGACGCTCGAGCAGCTGGTCAAATTCGGCGCGATCTCGCCGGACGGCGCCCAGATCCTTCAGATCATCGGCCGCTGCCGCGCCAACGTGCTGATCTCCGGCGGTACCGGTTCGGGCAAGACCACGCTGCTGAACTGTCTCACCAACTATATCGACGACGACGAGCGCATCATCACCTGCGAAGACGCCGCTGAACTTCAGCTGCAGCAGCCCCACGTGGTTCGGCTCGAAACCCGGCCGCCGAACATCGAGGGCGAAGGCCAGGTCACGATGCGCGAACTGGTGCGTAACTGTCTGCGTATGCGTCCGGAGCGGATCATCGTCGGCGAAGTCCGCGGACCCGAGGCATTCGACCTGTTGCAGGCGATGAATACCGGCCATGACGGCTCGATGGGCACCCTCCACGCCAACAATCCGCGTGAAGCGCTGTCGCGCTGCGAATCCATGATCACCATGGGTGGCTTCTCGCTGCCCTCGCGCACCATTCGCGAAATGATCTGCGCGTCGATCGACGTCATCGTTCAGGCGGCCCGTCTGCGCGACGGTTCGCGCCGCATCACGCACATCACCGAGGTGATGGGCATGGAAGGCGACACCATCATTACGCAGGACCTGTTCGTCTACGACATGGTCGGTGAAGACGCCAACGGCAACATCATCGGACGGCACCGCTCGACCGGCATTGGCCGCCCGCGGTTCTGGGATCGTGCCCGCTATTACGGCGAGGAGAAGCGGCTCGCGGCGGCGCTCGATGCTGCCGAAGTCATAGCGCCGAACTGAGGAGCGAATGATGAACATGCAGGCGCTCGCATTGGCATTCATGGCCAGCATCGCTGTCGGCGGTCTGGCCTGGGTTTTTCTCTATCCGCTGTTGTCCGGCGAGAAGAAGGCCGAAACCCGCCGTGCATCGGTCGCGCGGACGGAGCCCGTGGCGCGCCAGGTCGACAGAAACCAGCGGTCCCGGCGCGAGCAGGTCGAAGGATCTCTCAAGGAAGTCGAAGCACGTCTCCAGAAGGAAAAGAAGATCCCGCTCGGAATCCGGATCGCGCAGGCCGGCCTCGACTGGAGCGACCAGAAATTCATGGTGATCTCCGGCATTCTGGGAGGCGGAAGCTTCCTAATGACCATGATGTTTGGCGGCGGTCTGCTCGCGGCCGCCGGTCTCGGATTCGCCGCCGGCTTCGGCCTGCCGCGCTGGATTCTCAGCTTTCTCAAGAAGCGGCGCGAAGCCGCATTCCTCAAGGCGCTGCCGGATGCCGTCGACGTCATCGTTCGCGGTATCAAAGCCGGCCTGCCGCTGTTCGATTCGATCAAGGTTGTCGCCGCCGACGCGTCCGAACCCCTGCGCAGCGAATTTCTTGCCATCATCGAAACTCAGACCATAGGTATGCCGCTCGGCGATGCTTGTGCGCGGCTCTATGAGCGCATGCCGCTTCCGGAGGCCAACTTCTTCGGCATCGTCATCGCGATTCAGCAGAAGTCGGGTGGCAACCTCTCGGAAGCTCTTGGCAATCTCTCCAAGGTGCTGCGCGACCGCAAGAAGATGGCCGAGAAAATCCAGGCCATGTCGATGGAAGCCAAGGCGTCCGCCGGCATCATCGGCTCGCTGCCGCCGATCGTGATGTTGCTCGTCTATCTCAGCACGCCTGAATATATTTCGCTGCTGTGGACCCATCCGACAGGCCGCCTGATGCTGGCGGCCTGCGTGGTCTGGATGTCCTGCGGCATCTACGTCATGAAGCGCATGATCAACTTCGACTTCTGATGGTGCCAGCATGCTCGATCTCCTGATAGCAAAGCTTCACGACATCCGTTTCATGACGATGCTGCTGGCCGCGATCGCGGTTGCGGCAACGGCCTACAGCCTGCTGACGCCGCTATTCGCCGGCGATGGCCTCGCCAAGCGAATGAAAGCGGTCGCCAGCGAACGGGAGCGGCTGCGGCAGCGCGAGCGGGACCGCATGGCGAAAGGCGAGAGAGTGTCGCTGCGCCAGACGCCGAAGCAGTTGGTCTCCAAGGTCGTGACCGAGTTCAACCTCAGCAAATGGCTGGCGCAGGAAGCCGCGCTCGACAAGCTGGTCATGGCCGGCTATCGCGGCCAAGCGCCCTATATCACCTTCCTGTTCTTCCGCGCCGTCACGCCGATCGTGTTCCTCGTCTTCGCGATCCTCTATGTGTTCGTCATCTCGCGCATGGAACAGTCGATGCCCATCAAGATCGGCATGTGCCTCGGTGCCGCCTATCTTGGCCTGCAGGCGCCGATGATCTTTCTCAAGAATGCAATCACCAAACGCCAGCTTTCGATCCGCCGCGCGTTTCCGGACGCTCTCGATCTGCTGCTGATCTGCATCGAATCCGGCATGTCCATCGAAGTCGCGTTTCGCCGCGTGTCCATCGAGATCGGAACGCAGTCGGTGGCGCTGGCCGAGGAATTCACATTGACCACGGCCGAACTGTCCTATCTGCAGGATCGCAAGGTTGCATATGAGAACCTCGCAAAGCGTACCGGATTGGAGGGCGTCAAATCAGTCTGTCTGGCGCTAATGCAGTCGGAACGCTACGGCACTCCGCTCGGTCAGAGCCTTCGCGTGATGGCGCAGGAAAACCGCGACATGCGCATGAACGAAGCCGAGAAGAAGGCCGCCGCGCTGCCGCCGAAGCTGACGGTGCCGATGATCCTGTTCTTCCTGCCGGTTCTGTTCGTCGTCATTCTCGGCCCAACGGGCATCAAGGTCGCAGCGATGCAGTGAGGCCGGTGAGCTTGGCCTTGCTCAACGTCATTGCGAAATTTGACCTGCGAGAAATTACGACCGACGCGGCGCGTCGTCGTCCCGGGCGCCCAGGCGGGGCTGACCTTTACTGCTCAGCATCTGCTTGAGATAGGCGACATTCGCCGCTGCTTCGTCTGGGGGCAGGTCAGCCCTCACGATAGATTCCGCTTCACCGAACCGGCCCTGCAGGCCAACCACGAGACCGAGATTCTGGCGAACGCGCGGATCGACATTGCCGCGGCCCTGCGCGCGGCGCAGCGTCGCCTCGGCCTGCGGCAGATCCTTCGAGAGCATGTAGGACAGACCGAGATTGGAGAGCACGGACGACTCCTCCGGCCTGATCTTCAGCGCGCTGTCGTAGTAACGGCGGGCTTCGTCATGCCTCCCCATCTGGTCAAGGACGGCGCCCTGTGCCGACAGGATACGCCAGTCCGGATTGGCTGGGCTATGTGCGGTGGTCAGCACATCGAAGGCGCGCTGGAAGCTGCCGGCGTCGGCCAGCGCGCGGCCGTAGCCTGCCAGCAGCGGCCTGTTGCCGGGATTCGTCAGCGTCGCCTGTTCGAACACCGAAACGGCCTGGGCCCGCTGGCCGTTGGCCCGGAGCGCCTGGCCGTAACGCAGGGCAGCGTCAGCATCCTTGGGATTGGCGCGATAGCGTTCGCCATAGACTTCGGCAGCACGCGCGGGATCGGTATCGCTTGGTGCTTCCGCCCGAGCGCCAAGGGAACCGGTGATATCGGACATGCCCGCCGTCTTGCAGCCGGCAAGGCCTGCGGCCAGGATCGCGGTCACCGCCGCGGTCGTCAAAAGCCGGGCAAGACAAGGGGGCTGACGCATGACAGGTTGACTCAACAATGGCGCGAACGGGCGGGCCGGACGCCTTCAGCAATAGAGTGTTAACCCTAATGGCTGGTTAATCGGTGCAGACCGCGCCATATCCTCCCATACCGTCGCTTGACGCCCTTTGCGCTTCGGGTGTCATTGCCGCTCCCTTTCGCGAGATTCCGCATATGCATTCCGCCTTCGAGACCGCTGCCGCCGCATCCGCCATACCGATCACCTTCGCGACCAAGACGACCTGGCCCGAAATCAGCGCGGCACTCCCCGCGCGGGCGAGAGCTTTCGCCGCGGCCAACGGTTTTGCGGCGAAGCCCGGCGCGTGGCTGGCGCTGCCAGCAGAGGACGGCGCCATTGCCCAGGTGATCTTCGGACTGGAAGACGACAGCGCGACCTTCCGTGACCTGTTCCGCCCCGGACAGTTGCCTGGCCTGCTGCCGCCCGGCACCTACCGTTTCGCCAACGCCCCCCACGACACCCGCCTCGCCGTACTGGCTTTTGCGCTCGGCAGCTATCGTTTCGGCCGCTATCGCAAGAATGATGAGCCCAAGGCGAAGCTGGTGCCGCCGGATGGTATCGATGTCGCCGATATCAGCCGCATGGCCGAGGCTGCAGCACTGGCGCGCGATCTCATCAATACGCCGTCGAACGATATGGGACCGGAAGAACTCGCCGCGGCCGCCAGGGATCTCGCCACGCGTTTTGGCGCAGAGTTCAACTGCATCGTGGGCGACGACCTCGTGCAACAGAATTTTCCGCTGATCCACGCCGTAGGCATGGCCTCGACGCGCGTGCCACGACTGATCGATTTCTCCTGGGGTGATCCGTCGCATCCTAAAGTGACACTGGTCGGCAAGGGTGTCTGCTTCGACACCGGCGGCCTCGATCTCAAGCCATCGAGCGGCATGCTGATCATGAAGAAGGATATGGGCGGTGCGGCCAATGTTCTCGCGCTGGCGCTGATGGTAATGGACGCCAAGCTGAAAGTGCGGTTGCGCGTGCTGATCCCTGCTGTCGAGAACGCCGTGGCCGGCAATGCCTTTCGTCCGCTTGATATCTTCAAGTCGCGCAAGGGGCCGACGGTCGAAATCGGCAACACCGATGCCGAGGGGCGGTTGGTGCTGGCCGATGCACTGGCCTATGCCGACGAGGAGAAGCCGGACCTGCTGGTCGATCTGGGCACGCTGACCGGCGCTGCACGCGTAGCGCTCGGACCCGATCTACCGCCCTACTACACCAATGACGAGACGCTGGCACTGGACATCGCGCGCTGTGCGAAGGAGCAGAACGATCCGCTCTGGCGACTGCCGCTCTGGGCTCCCTACGATGCCTGGCTCGACTCCAAGGTCGCCAATATCAACAACGCGCCCTCCGGCGGTTTTGCGGGCTCGATCACCTGCGCGCTGTTTCTGCAGCGTTTCGTCGAAGCCGCGAAGAGCTGGCTTCACGTGGATATCTATGGCTGGACGCCGTCGGCGAAACCGGCGCGCCCCGAAGGGGGCGAGTGCCAGGCCGCACGCGCAATCTATCAGCTCTTGAGCCAACGCTATGGATAAACGAGATCCCAGGCTCACACCCGCGCGACCAGACGTGGCCGCGCGATATCTTGAAGGTCAAGTCGAGGCCGCGCGCTTCGTCGACGGCGAAGAATTCGAGGTTGCCGATGGCGTCGCCTCCATGCGGCTCCAACCATTCTCCGGCGCAGAAATGAATACGCAGGCCTTGAAGGGCGAGCGCTTCACCATCTACGACCGCAACGACGAAGGCTGGGCCTGGGGCCAACTCAATGGCGACGGCTATGTCGGCTGGCTCTCGGATCTCGCACTCTATCCACCCGGGCCGACGCCAACACACAAAGTGACCGCGCTCCGGACGTTCCTTTTTCCTGGGCCCTCGATCAAGCTGCCGCCGACAGATACGCTGCCGCTGGGCGCGAGCCTGGCCATCGTCAAGATGACCGACGCATTTGCCATGACGAGCGCCGGACATTGCGTGCCAAAGCAGCATATCGCGGAGATCGATGCGTTCGAGACCGACTTCGTTGCCGTGGCCGAGCGCTTCATCGGCACGCCCTATCTCTGGGGCGGCAAGAGCAGCCTCGGTATCGATTGCTCCGGCCTGGTGCAAATCGCACTAATCGCCGCGGGAACCGGATGCCCCCGCGACAGCGACATGCAGGAGAGTGGCCTCGGCCGCGCCTTGTCAAACGCCGAGATGCAACATCTGAAGCGCGGCGATATGATCTTCTGGAGAGGGCACGTCGCCATCGTTCGCGATGCCGACACCATCGTGCATGCCAATGCGCATCACATGGCGACGGCCATTGAAGACACGAAAGGCGCCATTGCGCGGATCAAGGCGGCAGGCAGCGACGTGACCAGCATCAGACGACTGGGCTAGGCACCGCGCGCTCGTAGTAATCCCGCAGTCGGTCACGATGCAGCGCCAGCCATTGCAGGGCGCTAACCATCAAGCCGTTGTAAACTGCGCCGCTATCCAGCGCCGCGATCGCCTCGTCGATGGAGACCACGAAAGGCCGGGTATCCTCCGTCTCTCCGACGAGGCCGCCCCGAACAGGCACCTTGCTGCTGTCGACGAAGCCGAGAAAGAACGTGATATATTCGTCGGTACAGCCTGGCGTCGGCAGCACGCTATAGAGTTCAAACAAACGCTGCGGCGTTACGCCGATCTCTTCCGCGCATTCTCGCGCAGCGGCAGCGAGCGGCGTTTCATCGCCATCGATCCGCCCGGCGACGATCTCGACCATCTCGCCACGCCCCGTGGCTAGATGCGCCGGCAAACGGAACTGGTGGATCAGTACGATCTTGCCGCGCTCCAGATCGATGGGAATTACTGCTGCCACCTTGCTCGCACGCAGCACGTCGCGCTGCTGCCGCAACGTCTCATCGTCCGCGCGAATGATCGCGATATCGTACCGTTCGTAGGTCATGAAGCCGCGTCCGACCACCGTCGGGGCCGAGACAGCGACATCGGCAGCACGGTCCGTAATGGTGGGACGGTGATCGTTGTCTTTCGTCATCGTGTCCTACTGCGCAGCATCCCCGCCCGGTGCCGTTTCGATCCTGAACGCTGCGGCAAACAGCGCGCGGGTGTAGTCGGTCTTCGGATTCTTGAACAGCTCGGCCGCCGGCCCTTCCTCGACCACCTTGCCATGGCGCATCACGATGAGATGGCTGGCCAGTGACGCGACCACGCGCAGGTCATGCGAGATGAACAGATAAGTGAGATCGCGCTTGCGCTGCAGCTCGCGCAGGAGGTCCACCATCTGCGCCTGGAACAGCATGTCGAGCGCACTGGTCGGCTCGTCCAGCACAACGAAGCTCGGCTCAAGCACGGCTGCGCGCGCGATGCTGATGCGTTGGCGCTGGCCGCCGGAGAACTCATGCGGATAGCGGAACCGCGTCTTGGGATCGAGCCCGACATCCTGCAGCGCCTTGACAACACGCGTCTCACGATCCTCCGACGAGAGGGAAGGCTGATGCACGCTGAGCCCCTCGGCGACGATATCGCCGACTGACATACGCGGCGACAGCGCCCCGAACGGATCCTGAAACACGATCTGCATGTCACGCCGGATCGGCCGCATGTCCTTGAACTGCAGGCCCTGGATATCCTTGCTGAGGAACACAATCGGCCCCTGCGAGGAAATTAAGCGCAGTAGCGCAAGACCGAGCGTCGTCTTGCCGGAGCCGGATTCACCGACGACGCCGAGCGTCTCGCCTTGCCGTACCTTCAGGCTGACACCGTCCACGGCCTTCACATGACCCACCGTCTTGCGCAGCAATCCACGCTTGATCGGAAACCAGACCTTGAGATCGTCCGTGGACATCACCACCGGCGCTTCCGGCCGCGGCGGCGCGGGGTCGGGCTTCGGTTCGGCGGCAAGGAGTGCCTTGGTATAGGGATGCTGCGGCGCCGTGAACACCTGCTCCACCGGCCCCTGCTCGACGATCTTGCCGTTGTTCATCACGCACACCGTATCGGCGATACGGCGGACGATGCCAAGATCGTGGGTGATGAAGAGGAGACTCATGCCGAGCCGCTGACGAATGTCAGCCAGCAATGCGAGAATCTGCGCCTGCACCGTGACGTCCAGCGCAGTGGTCGGCTCATCGGCGATCAGGAGATCAGGTTCATTGGCGAGCGCCATCGCAATCATCACGCGCTGGCGCTGACCACCCGACAATTGATGCGGATAGCTAGCGAGGCGTGTTTCCGGGTCGGGAATGCCGACTTGCGTCAGCAATTCCAGCGTTCGTTCGCGCGCCTTGTTGCCGCGGATGCCGTTATGGAGTTGCAGTATCTCGCCGATCTGCGCACCGATCGTGTGCAGCGGGTTCAGCGAGGTCATCGGCTCCTGGAAGATGATGGAGATATCGTTGCCCCGGATGCCGCGGATCTCACGCTCCGACATGCTCAGGAGCTCGTGGCCCTTGAAACGGATATGGCCGGACGGATGTGATGCCGTCGGATAGGGCAACAGTCGCAGGATCGACATGGCGCTGACGGATTTGCCCGAGCCGGACTCGCCCACAAGCGCCACGCACTCGCCCCGTTTGATCTCGAACGACACCCTGTCGACCGCGACCGATGTATTGCCGCCATGGTGGAACGCGACCGAAAGATCGCGCACATCGAGCAGCGGCTGGTTGATGGCATCCATGCTGCGGCCCTACCTGAACGTCTTGCGCGGATCGAAGGCATCGCGCACGCCCTCGCCGATGAAGATCAACAGCGACAGCATGATCGCCACCGCGAAGAAACCGGTGAAGCCGAGCCAGGGCGCCTGCACATTGGCCTTGCCCTGCGACAGCAGTTCGCCAAGCGACGGCGAGCCCGGCGGCAAGCCGAAGCCGAGGAAATCCAGCGCGGTCAGTGTCATCACCGAGGACGAGACGATGAACGGCAGGAACGTCATGGTCGCGACCATCGCGTTCGGCAGCAGATGCCGGATCATGATCTTGGCGTTGGACACGCCAAGCGCCCGCGCCGCCATGATGTATTCGAAGTTACGACCGCGCAGGAATTCAGCGCGCACAAGGCCCACCAGCGACACCCATGAGAACAGCAGCAAGATGCCGAGCAGCACGAAGAAGCCGGGCACCAGAACCGATGACAGGATCAGCAGCAAATAGAGCGACGGGATCGCACTCCAGATTTCGATGAAACGCTGGAACGCCAAATCGACCCAGCCGCCGAAATAACCCTGCACACCGCCTGCGGCGATGCCGATGATTGACGAAACGATGGTGAGCGCGAGGCCGAATAGCACCGAGATGCGGAAGCCATAGATCAGCCGCGCCACGACATCGCGGCCCTGATCGTCGGTGCCGAGCCAGTTATATTCGAGATCGCGGCAGCTCTTGAGGCCCTTCTTTTCAACCACCGGCTTGCACTGTTCCTCGGTGAGCATCCATGTCGGTTTAGACGGTGCCGGCGTCGGCAGATCGAGATTATGCGTATCGTAGGAATAGCGGATCAGCGGCCAGAGGATCGTGCCGTTCTTCTCGGCGATCAGCTTCTGCAGGAACGGGTCGCGATAATCCGCGGCCGTCTCGAAGTCGCCGCCGAAGGTCGTCTCCGAATAGGTGACGAAAGCCGGGAAATACATCTTGCCGTCGAACTTGATGAAGAACGGCCGGTCATTGGCGATCACCTCTGCGAACAGCGAGATGAAGAACAGGGCCATGAAAAGCCAGAACGACCAGTAGCCACGGCGATTGGATTTGAAGTTCTGCCAGCGGCGCTGGTTGAGTGGCGAGATGCCGAGCGGATGCCGCGATGGCGGCACGGCTTCGCCGAACGGCGACTGTGTGGTGCTCTCCACGGGAAGGGGCGCGGTGATGGTCATCAGACTTCTCGCGCCTCAAAGTCGATCCGCGGATCGATCCACATATAGGCCAGATCGGACAGCAGGTTCACCACCAGACCGACCAGCGAGAAGATGAACAACGTGCCGAACACCACGGGATAATCGCGGTTGAGGACGCTCTCGAAGCCGAGCAGGCCGAGGCCATCAAGCGAGAAGATCGTCTCGATCAGCAGAGAACCCGAAAAGAAGGCGTGGATGAATGCGCCCGGGAATCCGGCGATCACGATCAGCATGGCATTGCGGAAGATGTGATTGTAGAGCACCTGCCGCTCATTGCAGCCTTTGGCGCGCGCCGTCATCACATATTGCTTGCGGATTTCATCGAGAAACGAGTTCTTGGTCAGCAGCGTCATGGTGGCGAAGGCGCCGAGCACCATGGAGATCAGCGGCAGCGTCATGTGCCAGAAATAATCGATGATCTTCCAGTACCACGGGAACTGGCTCCAGCCGTCTGACGTCAGGCCGCGTAGCGGGAAGATGCTCCAGAACGATCCACCCGAAAACAGGATGATCAATAGAATCGCGAACAGGAAGCCGGGAATGGCGAAACCGACAATGATGACCGCCGAGGTCCAGGTGTCGAAGCGCGAGCCGTCCTGCACTGCCTTGCGAATGCCGAGCGGAATCGAGATCAGGTAGGTGATCAACATCATCCAGATGCCGAGCGACATCGAGACCGGCAGCTTCTCCTTGATCAGCTGCAGCACCGTCGTGTCACGGAAATAGCTCTTGCCGAAATCGAAGCGCGCGAAATTCCACAACATCAGCGCGAAACGTTCAGGCGCAGGCTTGTCGAAGCCGAACTGCTTTTCCAGGCTCTTGACGAAATCCGGATCGAGCCCCTGCGCGCCGCGATATTTCGAGTTCACCGCATCGCCTGCGGCACCCGGCTGCGCACGGTTACCAAAGTCACCGCCGGACGAGCCGGAGACGCGTGAGGCACCGGTATCGGCGCCGCTGAGTTGCGCGATCACGCGCTCGACAGGACCACCGGGCGCGAACTGCACCACGACAAAGGAGACGAACAGGATTCCCAGCAGTGTGGGAAACATCAGTAGCACGCGCCGTGCGATATATGCGCCCATGCTATTTGGCCTGCTCACTTGAAGGTTTTGCGGACGCCCACCACAGATCGGGGGCACCGACGCCGATATATTTCGGCAGATTGGCGGGATGGCCGAACACATCCCAATAGGCCACGCGATGCGAGGCCGCATACCATTGCGGCACCCAGTAGCGCCCGGCACGGATGACACGATCCAGCGCTCGCGCCGCGAAAACCAGCTTGGGTCGCGTATCGGCGGCGATGACTTCGTTCATCAGGGCATCGACGACAGGATCGGAAATACCGGCGAGATTGTTCGAGCCTTTGGTGGTGGCCGACTGCATCGAGAAGAACGAGCGCAGGGAATCGCCGGGAATCGTGGAAAAGCTGAAACGCTCGATGGCCGCATCGAAGTCGAAATCGTCGCGGCGTGCGCGGAACTGCACGGGATCGACAAGGCGCACACTGGCCTCGATGCCGAGCGTGCCGAGATTCTTGATATAGGGCATGTGATGCGCCTGGAAAGCAGGCTCATCAAGCAGAAACTCGATCTTGAACGGCTCACCCTGCGACGTCATGCGCTTGCCGTCCTTCATCACGCAGCCGGCGTCGTTCAGGAGCTGGATCGCCTTGCGCAGCAGCGCACGGTCCTGACCTGATCCATCCGATGTCGGTGGCAGATAGGGCGCTCCGAAAACCTCGGCCGGCACCTTGTCGCGGAACGGCTCCAGCAATGCGAGCTCTTCCGGCGACGGCGCACCAGTCGCCATCAGGTCAGAGTTCTGGAACGGCGACACCGTGCGCACATAGGCGCCATACATGATGGTTTTGTTGGTCCATTCGAAATCGAATGCGTTACCGAGCGCCTCGCGCACACGCGGATCCTTGAACTTGGCGCGGCGTGTGTTGAGGAACCAGCCCTGCGCACCGGACGGTGTATCGTCGGGCAGCATCTCCTGCTTGACCCGGCCATCCTTCACCGCCGGGAAATCGTAACGCGTGTTCCAGATGCGCGAGGTGAACTCCTCGCGATACAGATAATTGCGACCGGTGAAGCCTTCGAAAGCCACGTCGCGGTCGCGATAGAAATCGAACCGCACCGTATCGAAATTGTAGCTGCCCCGGTTGACCGGAAGGTCTGCGCCCCACCAGTCCTTCACGCGGTCGAATTCGATGTAACGCCCGACCTCGAAGCGCCCGACCTTGTAAGGCCCGCTACCGAGCGGCGTCTCCAGCGACGTCTCATCGAATGCGCGCTTATCGTAATAGGCCTGCGAGAAAATCGGCATGCCTGCAACGAACAACGGCACGTCGCGGCCGCGTTTCTCGGCGAAGGTCACCACCAGCGTCACGTCATCGACAGCCTCGGCCTTCACCATATCACGCATCTGCTGCGTGATGATGGGGTGGCCCTTAGTCTTAAGCGTCGTCAGCGAGAACGCCGCATCGCGCGCGGTGAGCTTGCTGCCATCGTGGAAGCGCGCTTCCGGCCTCAAAGTAAAACTGTAAGTCAGACCATCGGCAGAGATCTGCACGGACTTCGCGACCAGCCCATACATCGCGTCTGGCTCGTCGCCCGCGCGCACCATCAGCGGGGCGAAGGTCATGCCCATGCCCTGCGCGCCGTCGCCTTTCAGAACATAGGCGTTCAGCGAATTGAAGGTCTGGAACGATTGGTTGAATGCACGGCTCGACGGCACCGTCGAGAAGGCGCCGCCCTTCGGCGCCTTGACGTTGACGTAGTCGAAATTCGGAAAATCGGCCGGATATTTCAGATCGCCAAAGGCGGAGATGCCGTGGGCTTCGCTCGGCGCTTGCGCCAAAGCGGGGCTGAAGCGTGACGCCGCGATAGCGCCGATCCCGAGACCCAGCACGTGCCGACGATTGAGCTGCGCCATGCGCGATGTGCTCCTCAAGAGCGCTTGCCGATCTTTGCGGCCTTGTCGGCGTCGTACCACCAGATGGCTGGGAAACCCGACTGCCCGTATTTCGGCGGCTCAGGCGGACGACCGAAGCGATCCCAGCGCGCGGTGCGGACCTTGTTGTAGGTCCATTGCGGCACCACGAAGTTGTTCCACAGCAGCACACGATCCAGCGCCTTGGTCGCAGCGACGAGATCGTTGCGGTCCTTGGTGAAGATCACGCGATCGATCAGCTTGTCGATCGCAGGATTCTTGATGCCCACGATGTTGCGCGAGCCGGCCATATCGGCTGCCTGCGAGCCCCAGAATTCACGCTGCTCGTTACCAGGCGACAGCGACTCCGGCCAGGACGACACGACGATGTCAAAATCCCAGGTCCGCAGCCGGTTCTCATATTGCGTGGCATCGATGGTGCGGACCGACACGCCGATGCCGAGACGTTCCAGCGACGGCTTGAAGAACAGCATCACGCGCTCGAAAGAGGGATCCTCACCGAGCAATTCCAGCTCAAACGGCGCACCGGTCTTGGCATTGACCAGTTTGCGATCACGGACTTCGTAGCCCGCTTCCTTGAACAATTGTAGCGCTTCGCGAAGATTGCCGCGTACATTTTCAGCACTGCCACCGACCGGATTCGTATAGGGCTTGGTGAAAACCTCCGGTGGCACTTCGGCACGCACCGTCTCCAGAATCTCCAGCTCCTTGCCTTCCGGCAGGCCCGACGACGCAAGCTCGGTGCCGTCGAAATAGCTGGAGATGCGCTTGTACTGGCCGAAGAAGATCTGCTTGTTCATCTCCTCGAAGTCGAACGCATAGTTCAGCGCGCGGCGAACACGCGCATCCTTGAACTTGTCGCGGCGAATGTTGAGCGCGAAGCCCTGCATGATGCCCGACGAACGATTGAGGAATTCTTCGAGGATGACGCGCTTCTCGGCCACCGCCGGAAAGTCATAGGCCGTCGCCCAGTTCTTCGCGCTATTTTCGGTGCGCCAATCCACCTGGTCGCCCTTGAAGGCTTCGAGCGCAACGGTGCCGTCGCGGAAATATTCGTAGCGCAGCTCGTCGAAATTATTGCGACCGACATTCACGTTGAGGTCGCGCCCCCAATAGTCTTTCACACGCTCCACCGACACCGAGCGCCCCGGGACGAACTCCTTGATGCGATAGGCGGCGCTGCCGAGCGGCATCTCCAGCGTGGTGCTGCCGATGTCGCGCTTGGTGCCGGAGGCGTTGCTGCCCTCCCACCAGTGCTTGGGCAGCACCGTGAGCTGGCCGACGATCTGCGGCAATTCGCGGTTGCCGGGTGCATCGAAGGTGAACTTGATCTCGCGCTCACCGACCTTCTCGGCCTTCACCACATGGCGGTAATAGGCGGAATATTGCGGGTGATATTTCTTGAAGGACTCCAGCGAGAAGATCACATCCTCCGGGGTCACCGGCTTGCCATCATGCCACTTGGCATTCGGCCGCAGCCGGTAGGACACCCAGGAGTAATCCTCGGGGTGGCTGACGGCTTCGGCGAGCAGACCATATTCGGTCGAGACCTCGTCCAGCGATCCTGTCGTAAGGGACTCGTAGATCAGCCCGACGGCGCCGGCAATGTTGCCCTTCACGCCGGCCACCGCGATGTTGAAGTTGTCGAAGGTGCCGATCGCGATCTGGCGGACGGCGCCGCCCTTAGGCGCTTCCGGATTGACATAGTCGAAGCGCTTGAACTCCGCGGGATACTTGATCTCCCCGAACAGGGACAGCGCGTGGCGCCACTCTGCACCTTTTGCCGGAGACTGGGCACTTGCTGCGTCGATGACGGAGAGGCTGCCGGCACCACCGATGACAGGGGCAAGTGCGGCGAAGGCGCTGGTCTGGAGAAGGCGGCGTCGGGAAATCGTCAATGTGCTGAATCCTGTGAACCGAAGCAGTCTATTAGAACGGTCATATAAGGCGAGGGTTCGACCGATTATGCCGGCTTTTCCGCAGGATACCACCCGTCACGCTGGTTGCATCCTAACGCGTTGCGGCCAAACGTCCCGCTTAAGCTTTGGTAATGCAGATACGAAAACGGCCAGGCTGAGCCTGGCCGTTTAATCGATGATAAATTACCAAGGAACAGCGTTACGACACCGTCCTCATTTCGCTGCAGTGGGCAGCGGCACCGGCTTATCGGCGAGAGTTGCCAGATAGGCGATCACGTCGGCGCGCTCGCTATCCTTTTGAATGCCGGCGAAGCCCATGGCCGTGCCCGGCACGGTGCCCTTCGGATTGGCGATGAACTTGTTCAGCTCCTCGAAGGTCCAGGTGCCGCCCTTGGCCTTCATGCCCGCCGAGAAGTTGAACCCGGCCTTGCCTTCGCCCACCTTCTCATTGACGACGCCGAACAGGTTCGGGCCAACGCGGTTCGGGCCGCCCTTTTCGAAAGTATGGCAGGCGGCGCACTTCTTGGCTGCGGTTGAGCCCTTCTCGACCGAAGCGGTCTGCAGCAGCTTTTCGATCGGTTCGGACGGCGCGGCAGCAGCCTTGGCACCACCGGCAGCCTCTTCCTTCACGGCAATATCAAAGCCGGGCTTTTCCATATGCTTCGGTGAAAACACGGCCTGGGCGGTGAAATTCGTCACCATCAGAACCAGGCAGGTGCCGAGAATGGCGCCCATAATCTTGTTGAGTTCGAAGGAGTCCATAGTCGAAAAGCCCCACGCCGTTTTAGGTCATTGGAAGGCCGCTCCAACGGCCTCGACACACTCAGGAATCACGTTCCTGCGGCCCTCAGGCCTGCCGTTTTGAGATAACGGTTTGCCCATCCTCTGGCAACCCGTATAAACGCCGCGCCCTTTGATGTGCATCATACTTTTCGGGGGGAAGATCACTGGAATCCAAGCCGATTTTGACATGACAGACACACGCACCCTGGTGCTCATTCCCGCCCGCATGGCGGCCACCCGCCTGCCCGGCAAGCCGCTGCTCGATATCGGCGGGCTGCCGATGATCGTGCATGTGGCGCGACGCGCCAAAGAGGCCGGTCTGGGCCGTGTCGCCATCGCCACCGATACGGCCGACATCGCGGACGCCGTTAAAGCCCACGGTTTCGAGGCGGTCATGACCTCCCCGGACCATCCATCAGGGTCCGACCGGATATTTGAGGCCCTGTGCAAACTGGACCCGGCCGGACACGTCCAGACCATCGTCAACGTCCAGGGCGACCTGCCCACTATTCCGCCGGGCGACATTAGCGCCGCGGTCCGCCTGCTCGACGACCCCGCGGTCGACATCGCGACCCTGGCGACCGAGATCCACAAGGATGACGAACATACCAATCCGAGCGTGGTGAAGCTGATCGGCTCGCCAGCCGGGCCTGACCGGCTGCGTGCGCTGTATTTCACCCGCGCCACGGCGCCCTATGGCGACGGGCCCCGCTACCATCACATCGGGCTTTATGCCTATCGGCGCGCCGCGCTCGAAGGCTTCGTCAAACTCGCGCCGTCGACGCTGGAGCTGCGCGAAAAGCTCGAACAGCTCCGCGCACTGGAAGCCGGCATGCGGATCGACGCCGCCATCGTCGATAGCGTCCCGCTCGGCGTCGATACGCCCGCGGATCTCGAAACCGCCCGCCGGCTACTGGCAAAAACCTGAGTGACTGATACAAGGCCCGCCATGACCATTCCCAAAAATCAGATCATGAAGATCGCATTCCAGGGCGAGCCCGGCGCCAATTCCCATATCGCCATCGTTGAGGCGTTTCCGAATGCCGAGCCGCTGCCCTGCGCCACTTTCGAGGATGCGCTGGCCGCGATCACCTCGGGCGAGGCCGATCTCGGCATGATTCCGATCGAGAACTCGATCGCCGGCCGCGTCGCCGACATCCACCATCTACTGCCGCAGTCAGGCCTGCATATCGTCGGTGAGTGGTTTCTGCCCATCCACCACCAGATGATGGCGCTGCCCGGCGCGAAGCTCACCGACATCAAGACGGTGGAAAGCCACGTCCACGCGCTCGGCCAGTGCCGCCGCATCATTCGCAAGCTCGGCATCAAGGCCATCGTCGCCGCCGACACTGCGGGCTCGGCCCGCGCGATTGCCGAACGCGGCGACAAGAGCTGCGCCTCGCTGGCCTCGCGGCTCGCGGCAGATATCTACGGGCTCGAAATTCTCGCCGAGGACGTCGAGGACGAGGATCACAACACCACGCGTTTCGTCATCCTTTCCAAAGACGCCAAATGGGCGCCGCAGGGCTCCGAACCGCTGGTCACCAGTTTTGTTTTCCGCGTCCGCAACCTTCCTGCGGCGCTCTACAAGGCACTCGGCGGCTTCGCCACCAACGGCGTCAACATGACCAAGCTGGAAAGCTACATGGTCGACGGCGAGTTCTTCGCCACGCAGTTCTACGCCGATGTCGACGGTCATCCGGATGACCGCAACCTCGCTTTCGCGCTCGAAGAGCTGAAGTTCTTCTCACGCGAATTCAGGATCGTCGGCGTCTATCCGGCGCATCCTTTCCGCGCGACCTTCGGCGAACCGACCTCGTAACTGGCAAGTTCAGGACGACGCCGGCCGGACGTGATCGGTCAGCGCATGCGTCGCCGCCATGGGCGATCCGGGCAGAAATAGCTGAACCGGACGGATTTCATAGACCGCAGTCGGATTGACGCGGCGCAGATCGCGCGCGGTTGCGACGGCGTCCTCACGGGTCGCACAATCGACGACATAGAAGCCGAGCAACTGCTCCTTGGTCTCGGCAAAGGGGCCATCGATGACCACGCCAGCGCCGGGTCCGCGCAAGGTGAATGCACCCTTAGTGCCGCCCAGCCGCGCAGCCGGCCCCATCCGGCCGTCGGCCGTCAGCTTCTCGTGAAGCTCATGAAGATTGGCCATCACCGCAGTGTCTTCGTCGGCCGTCCAGGACACGACGACGTCTTCGACGTGATAGGCCAGAATTGCATAGAGCATAGGTTTTACCTCGTGTGGTGACGGCGCCGATCCAAGGACGTTTCGGTAGTCCCGATCCCGACATTGCCTCTCGAAACTTTACGACGCCTCGCAAATTGACGCATCCACCGCAACCAACTCGACGATATTGCCGTCCGGATCGGTGACGTAAATGGAGCGCCAGCCGATCCATCGGTGTTCGTAGGTGTTCGGCTTGAAACCCGCCTTCGTCAGGGCATCGAGAGCAGGCTGATAGTCCGATAACGCAATCTCCAGCGCAAGGTGATGCAGAGTGGGTGCCCGCAAATCGGGAGCAGACCATTTCGTGTCGTCACGATTGGACGGCTGATCGGCCCTGAAAAGACCGATAATCCGGTGATGGCCTTCAAAGCCATCTTCCACTTTGAGAAATACAATCCGATCGTCGAAGGCGCGCAGCAGACTGAGACCAAGGACATCTCGATAGAAACTGACCGCGCGCGGCATATCGCTGACACGCAGAACAACTTCGCCAAGGCCACGCGGTGTTACCAGAGGCGCCATCATCCCCTCCCATTGTCGCGGCGCTCGCTAAGCTCGCTGCGCCCAGGCTGCTGCTCTCTGCAATTGAAATACATCCGCCAACAGATCATAGGACCGCTTCCGCGCCTCATGATCATACGTCGCGGTAATGACCATCAACTCATCGGCCTGGCATTCGCTGATGAGCGGCTGCAGCTTTTCCAAGACTGTCGACGGACTGCCGACGAACAGACGTGAACGATTGCGCGCGATCTTCATCTTTTCGCTGTCGCTATAAGGATAGGCCAGCGCCTCTTCGACGCTCGGCAGCGGCGCGTATTCGCCGCGGTCGCGACGGAGGCGATTGAGGTCGGCCGACGAGGCCAGCCGCTCGGCCTCGGCATCCGTCTCCGCGCAAATCACTGCGACAGCGAGAATCGCATGCGGTGCCTGCCGCCAGCTGGAGGACTTGAAGCGCGCGCGGTAATGCACCATCGCGTCGGCGGCGTCGTGGGATGCAAAATGGTGGGCGAAAGCGAAGCCCATGCCGACCTGCGCAGCGAGATCCGAACTGTAGTCGCTGGACCCGAGCAGCCAGAGCGGCGGCAGTGGCACGTCATTCGGCATCGCCACAACGTTGTTATAGGGATGACCTTCCGGGAATTGCCGCGTCTCCCACAGTACCAGCTCGCTCAGTCGCTCAAGGAAATCATCGCCCTCGCGGCCGGCAAGACGGTTGCGCAACGCATAAGCCGTCGCGCCATCGGTCCCCGGTGCGCGGCCGAGGCCGAGATCGATCCGGCCGGGAAACAGCGCCTCCAACATCTTGAAGCGCTCGGCCACCATCAGCGGCGCATGGTTCGGCAGCATCACGCCGCCGGAGCCGACCCGGATGTGCTGCGTCACTGCCGCAATCTGCCCGATCATGATCTCCGGTGCCGGGCTCGCGACCGACGCCAGATTGTGATGCTCGGCCAGCCAGTAGCGGACATAGCCGAGGCGATCGGCATGTTTGGCCAGATCGATGCTGTTGCGGAGCGCGCCCGCGGGCGGCGTGCCTGACGTGACGACCGAGAGGTCGAGAATGGACAATGGGATCATGGCGCCAAGCTAGTGCCTGCGCTGGAGAGGGCAAAGAGCGTTTTGGGCCACTCCCCCAAACGCCGACGGCAGCAAAGACCGCCTCTCGTGGGACGAATTCTGATATAAGAATAATTACACGACATTTGCCCACATACATCGTCATAGATCGAAGCGGCTAGATCGGCTATTTAAGGCCATATTCTGGTAATTTTGCAGGAAACCGGCGCTGCCCACTTATATTACAATGAGGGAAATTACGCGAGATATCTGCTCTTAGTTGGGCCAATTCCCACCCTAAAACCGCTCCAGATGGGCTATTTCAGTCACCGACCGTAGCCTATCTTTGTGCAGTGCAGCCAACGTCCCCCGGGCTTGGCGCCAGAGACAACCGGTACCGCTTCATGCGGTGGAGTTCGACGCGATGACCGAGATCAACCCGGCCACCCCCACCAAGCTTCCCAATATTTCCTTCGAGTTCTTCCCGCCGAAGACCGAGGAGATGGACCGGACCCTGTGGGACACCATTGAGCGCCTGGCGCCGCTGAACCCGTCCTTCGTGTCGGTGACCTATGGCGCCGGTGGGTCGACCCGCGAGCGCACCCACGCCACCATCGTCCGTCTACTCAAGGAGACCGCCCTCACCCCGGCGGCGCATCTGGCCTGCGTTGGCGCGCCGAAAAGCGAAATCGACGATGTCGTGACCCGCTATCACGAGGCCGGCGTTCGCCACATCGTGGCCCTGCGCGGCGATCCGACCACAGGCATCGGCACGGAATATATACCGCACCCCGACGGTTACAAGACCTCCGCCGATCTGGTCGCCAGCATCCGCAACCGCTATCCCGATATCGACGTCACCGTCTCCGCCTATCCAGAGAAGCATCCCGAGAGCGCCGACTTCGATGCTGACATCGATACGCTGAAGGCCAAAGTTGATGCCGGCGCGACCCGCGCCATCACCCAGGTGTTCTTCGATAACGACCTGTATTTCCGCTACCTCGACAAGGTCCGCGCCCGCGGCATCGATATCCCGGTGCTGCCCGGCATCATGCCGATGCATAATTTCAAGCAGGCAAGAGCTTTCGTCACCCGCGCCGGCACCACGGTGCCATCCTGGCTCGCCGCCAAGTTCGACGGCCTCGATAACGATGCCGAGACACGCAAACTGGTAGCTACCACCGTCGCCGCCGGCCAGGTGCAGAAGCTCGCCAAACAGGGCGTCTCCGATTTCCATTTCTACACGATGAACCGCGCCGATCTCGTTTTCGCCATTAGTCACCTGTTGGGCTTCCGGCCGAACGGCGCGCAGAAAGCTGCCTGATCTCATGTCCGTACCCGTTTCGCCGAAGCGTACCGAACTGCTTGCCGCCGCTGCCGAGCGCATTCTCGTGCTCGACGGTGCCATGGGCACCATGATCCAGGGTCTGCAATTCGACGAGGCCGCATTCCGTGGTGAGCGCTACAAGGATTTCCACCGCGACCTCCGCGGCAACAACGACCTGTTGATCCTGACGCAGGCCGACGCCATCGAGGATATTCACGCGCAATATCTGCGCGCCGGTGCCGACATCGTCGCGACCAACACGTTCTCCTCGACCTCGATCGCGCAGGCCGATTACGACCTGCAGGCCATCGCCTATGAGATGAGCCGCGAAGGCGCGCGCCTCGCCAAGAACGCCGCGATCACCGTCGCTGCCGAGGACGGCAAGCCGCGCTTCGTCGCCGGCGCCATCGGCCCGACCAACCGCACCGCCTCGATCTCGCCGGATGTCGCCAATCCCGGCTATCGCGCGGTGACCTTCGACGATCTGCGCATCGCCTATAGCGAGCAGATCAACGGTTTGCTCGACGGCGGTGCTGATCTCTTGCTGGTCGAGACCATCTTCGACACGCTGAACGCCAAGGCGGCGCTCTATGCCATTGCCGAAATCTGCGAGGCGCGCGGCATCGACGTGCCCGTAATGATCTCCGGCACCATCACCGACAAGTCCGGACGCCTGCTGTCAGGCCAGATGCCGGAAGCGTTCTGGAATTCGGTGAAGCACGCCAGGCCAGCCACCATTGGCTTCAATTGCGCCCTAGGCGCCGAAGACCTGCGCGCGCATATCGCCGATATCGGCCGCGTCGCCGATACCCTCGTCTGCGCCTATCCGAATGCCGGCCTGCCCAACGAATTCGGCCAGTATGACGAGAGCCCGGAATTCATGGCGGGGCTGATCGGCGAGTTCGCTGCCAGCGGCCTCGTCAATGTGGTCGGCGGCTGCTGCGGCACCACGCCGGACCATATCGCGGCCATCGCCAAGGCCGTCGCGCCGCACAAGCCGCGCGTTGTACCGGAGATCGCACCGCTCCTGCGCCTGTCAGGTCTGGAGCCGTTCGAACTGACCTCGGCGATTCCCTTCGTGAATGTCGGCGAGCGCACCAACGTCACCGGCTCGGCTAAATTCCGCAAGCTGATCACCGCCGGCGACTACACCGCCGCGCTGCAGGTGGCGCGCGACCAGGTCGAGAACGGCGCACAAGTCATCGACGTCAATATGGACGAAGGCCTGCTGGATTCTGAAGCGGCGATGGTCGAGTTCCTCCATCTCGTCGCCTCCGAGCCGGATATCGCCCGCGTCCCGGTGATGGTCGACTCGTCGAAATTCAACGTCATCGAAGCCGGCCTGAAATGCGTTCAGGGCAAGCCGATCGTCAATTCGATCTCGATGAAGGAAGGCGTGGAGAAATTCATCGTTGAGGCCAAGATCGCGCAGCGCCATGGCGCCGCTGTGGTCGTGATGGCGTTCGACGAGGTCGGCCAGGCCGATACGTTCGCGCGCAAGACCGAGATCTGCAAACGCGCTTACGACATTCTGGTAGGTGAGCTGAACTTCCCGCCGGAAGACATCATTTTCGATCCGAACATTTTCGCCATCGCGACTGGCCTCGAAGAGCACAACAATTACGGCGTCGACTTCATCGAGGCGACGCGCTGGATCCGGCAGAACCTGCCGCATGCGCATATCTCCGGCGGCGTCTCCAACCTCTCCTTCTCGTTCCGCGGCAACGAGCCGGTTCGCGAAGCGATGCATTCGGTGTTCCTGTATCACGCCATCAAGGCGGGCATGGATATGGGCATCGTCAATGCCGGACAGATGATCGTCTATGACGACATCGATCCCGAGCTGCGCCAGGTCTGCGAAGACGTCATTCTCAACCGCGATCCCGGCGCCTCCGAACGTCTGCTCGAACTGGCCGAGAAATTCCGCGGCCAGACCAAGCAGGCGAAGGAACAGGATCTGTCCTGGCGCGAATGGCCGGTGGAGAAGCGGCTGAGCCACGCGCTGGTGCACGGCATCACCCAATATATCGACGAGGACACCGAAGCTGCGCGCCTGACCGTGGCGCGCCCGCTGCATGTCATCGAGGGCCCGCTGATGGCCGGCATGAATATCGTCGGCGATCTCTTTGGCGACGGAAAGATGTTCCTGCCGCAGGTGGTGAAGTCGGCCCGCGTGATGAAGCAGGCGGTGGCTTACCTGATGCCGTTCATGGAGCAGGAGAAGGCCGACAATCTCGCTGCAGGTATCACCGGCGATGGCCGCAAGAATGCCGGCAAGATTGTGCTCGCCACTGTGAAGGGCGATGTCCACGACATCGGCAAGAACATTGTCGGCATCGTGCTCCAGTGCAACAATTTCGAGGTCATCGATCTCGGCGTCATGGTGCCGGCCTCCAAGATCATCGACACCGCCAAGGCCGAAGGCGCCGACATCATCGGCCTGTCCGGCCTGATCACGCCGTCGCTCGACGAGATGACATTTTTGGCCGGCGAGATGGAACGGCAGGGTTTGAAGATGCCGCTGCTGATCGGCGGCGCGACGACCAGCCGTGTGCATACCGCGGTGAAGATCGATCCGAACTACCGCGCCGGCGCTGTGGTGCATGTCAACGATGCCAGCCGCGCCGTGGGTGTTGCATCGTCGCTGCTGTCGCCTGAGAAGAGCGTCGCCTATGCGGCCGAGGTGCGCGCCGATTATGCGAAGATCTCCGCGGCGCATTTCCGCGCCCAGCAGGACAAGAAGCGGCTGTCGCTCGTCGCTGCGCGGGCCAATGCGCATGTCGCGGACTTCAGCAAGACGGTGCGCAAGCCGACCTTCCTGGGCATCCGGACTTTCAGCGATTATTCGCTCGAAGAGCTTGCTGCCTATATCGACTGGACGCCGTTCTTCCAGACTTGGGAACTGTCCGGCCGTTTCCCCGGCATCCTCACCGACAGCGTGGTCGGCGAAGTCGCGACGTCGCTCTATGCCGATGCGCAGAAGATGCTCAAGCAGATCGTCGAGGAGAAGTGGTTCACGGCGAAGGCAACCATCGGCTTCTGGCCGGCCAACGCCGTGGGCGATGACATCCGCCTCTATGCCGATGACACACGCACAACTGAGATCGCGACGCTCTACACGTTGCGCCAGCAGCTCGAAAAGCGCGAGGGCCGCTTCAACGCAGCGCTCTCCGACTTCATCGCGCCGAAGACCTCGAATGTGCCGGATTATATCGGCGGCTTCGTCGTCACAGCGGGCATCGGCGAGGACATCATCGCCGACCGCTTCAAGAATGCGAATGACGACTATTCGTCGATCCTGTGCAAGGCGCTGGCCGACCGTCTCGCCGAAGCCTTCGCCGAGCGCATGCATGAGCGCGTCCGCAAGGAGTTCTGGGCCTATGCGCCGGACGAGAACATCTCGACCGACGACCTGATCCTGGAGAAGTATCAGGGCATCCGCCCTGCTCCCGGCTATCCCGCACAGCCCGATCACACCGAGAAGGCGACGATCTTCAAATTGCTCGATGCGGAGAACACTGCGGGCGTAACACTCACCGAAAGCTACGCCATGTGGCCGGGCTCGTCGGTGTCCGGGCTCTATTTCAGCCATCCCGAGAGCTATTATTTCGGCGTCGGCAAGATCGAGCGCGATCAGGTCGAGGAATATGCCGCGCGCAAGAACATGAGCGTGGCCGAGGTGGAACGTTGGCTGGCGCCTGTGCTGAACTACATTCCGGGTGCCGGTGCCGAGCCTGCACCGGTCGCCGTACCCGCGCCTGCCAATGACGAACTCGCGACCCATCCGCCGGGATGTAACTGCGCGGTGCATTTGATGTATCGCGGCAAGAAGGTCGGCGTGAAGTAGCGCTTTGCAAGTCGCAGGATGTGCTTGTCAAACAGCCACGCTCTCGCAGTCTCGCGGCTCAATGAGCCCGAGTTGTGCGGATAGTCTCCCCTCGAAACATGAGGGGTGGCGGCGCGCCGTGAGGCGCAAAGGGTGGTTTTATCGCGATCCGCTCCACCGGAACGCCGGCAAGCTGCAACCGCGCAACGCCTCACGGCGCACCACCGCGGCGATTTCTGTCCCCGGGACCGCTCTTCCGGGCAAAGGCGCAGAGCTCCGCACTCCGCTGATCCCGACGGTTTCCCGCCGTTCACCAATGCCACGTCCAGCCAGCATGAGTGGCAGACCCCCGTAGTGGGGCCGGACGGTGACCCAAGGCCTCCCGAGTGCGCGGGGTACGTCACCCCACACCCGCAGGCGCCGCATCCCTGTTCCACTTCAAGACGCCTCATGAAGCGCCCCTCGCGAACGGGATAAAAGGCATATAGACCTATATCGGATTTTAGTCAATAGAGCGCGAGGGATTATTTTCTCCCTCCCTCCCACCGCCGCGACGAATTCCGGTCCCGGCAAAGTTATCGTTTCAATCCCGTGGCGACGGAACGATCAGGAAGGCCGCAGCTTGTCGTATGCGCAATATTTGCGTTTGGAGGGTTGAAATGAAACGTACCATGATCGCGACGGCAGCCGCGGCACTCCTGGGTCTGGGCCTGATGCTTCCAGCGAACGCCATGCCGGTCGGTGGGCTTGCACCTGCGAGCACCGCCAGCGACATCATCCAGATTCGTGGCCATGGCGGCGGACATCACGGCATGCACCGCGGCGGGCGTGGACATCATTACGGCTGGGGCCGCGGACGCGGCCATCATTATGGTTGGTCGCGCGGACGGCATCGCGGCTGGCGCTAGAATCTGACATGACCATCATAGGAGCCGCCGCACAGGCGGCTCTTTCTGTTTGGTGAGCAAGCTTTCAATCTTTCCCCGGATCGCTCGCCAATACCCCCTTCACTGCCTGCGCCCAGCCCTTCAGTTTTCGTGTCCGTGTGGCTTCGCTCATGGCCGGCTTGAAGCGGTGTTCGAGCCGCCAGTTGTCGGCGAATTTGGCAGGCTCCGGAAATACGCCGGCCGTGAGACCGGCGAGATAGGCAGCACCCAGCGCGGTGGTTTCCTGGATCATCGGGCGATCGACTGGTGCATTCAGGAGATCGGCGAGACGCTGCATGGTCCAGTCCGATGCGGTCATGCCGCCATCGACGCGCAGCACGACAGTCGCAGCGGAGACATCGGGCCAGTCAGCACGCATCGCCGCATAGAGATCCCTCGTCTGATAGCAGACGCTTTCCAGCGCGGCATGGGCGAGTTCGGCCGGGCCGGTGTTGCGCGTCAGTCCGAACAGCGCTCCGCGCACATCGGGATTCCAGTAAGGCGCACCGAGGCCGACAAAGGCCGGGACCAGATAGACCGATTGCGAAGAATCGTTCTGATCAGCGAGCGGCCCGCTTTCGGCCGCGCTCTTGATGATGCCGAGCCCGTCACGCAGCCACTGCACGGCGGAGCCGGCAACGAAGATCGAACCTTCCAGCGCATAGGTCCGCACGCCGTTGAGCTGATAGGCAACCGTGGTGAGCAGCTTGTTCTTCGATTGCACCGGCGTCGTGCCGGTGTTGAGCAGCGCAAAACAGCCGGTGCCGTAAGTCGACTTGATCATGCCCGGCGCGAAACAGGCCTGCCCGATGGTTGCAGCCTGCTGATCCCCGGCAATGCCGCCGATGATGATCGTGCCACCGAACAGATCGGTGCTGCCGAAATCCGACGAAGAGTCCTGCACCCTGGGCAGCATCGCCTTGGGCACACGCAGCAGCTTCAGCAGTTCGTCGTCCCATTCACCGGTGTGGATGTTGAAGAGCTGCGTGCGCGAGGCATTGGTGGCGTCGGTGGCATGCACCTTGCCCGCCGTCAGCCGCCACAGCAGATAGCAATCGACAGTGCCGAACAGCAATTCGCCGCGCTCGGCGCGGTCGCGCGCGCCGGGGACATGATCGAGAATCCACGCCACTTTCGTTCCGGAGAAATACGGATCGATGATCAGGCCGGTCTTTTGCGTGATCAACGGCTCATGGCCGTCGGCTTTCATCTGGGCGCAGATCTCCGCGGTGCGGCGGTCCTGCCAGACGATGGCACGGTGCACAGCCTGGCCGGTGACGCGGTCCCACACCACCACCGTCTCGCGCTGATTGGTGATGCCGATGGCGGCAATATCCTTCGCGGTAACGTCGGCCTTCGTCATGGCCTCGTGGCAAACGGCCAACGTCGAGGTCCAGATATCCTCGGGCTCATGCTCGACCCAGCCGGAGGCCGGGAAATGCTGCGGGAATTCCTGCTGCGCACTGGCCGCGATCGAGATGTCGGCGCGAAAGATCATCGCGCGCGAGGATGTGGTGCCTTGATCGATGGCCATCACGAAAGACATGACGTTTCTTCCCGAAAGATTGTGGTCGCGTTGTGTTGGGAGGCGCAGGCAACCGGATTAGCGCGGGCGCGTCAAGCGGCAGCGCCGGCGGTCAAGTCGCCGAGTCGATCATCATGACCAGAGCGGACGCGACCATCGCCAGTTCGCGCGGCAGCGTCTCGCGGGCCCGCCGCACCATGCCCTCGCCCAGCCGGCCGAAGAAACGTGCCCAGCGCTGTGCGCGCCAATACAGCGAATTCTCTGTTGTCACCGAGCGCAGCTTGAACGCCTTGCCGGTGGCCCAGGCGTCGCATTCCAGTTTCAGAGGATCGGCGTAATATTGCGCGATCTTGTCGGCGCCCATGCCATCGGTCGCGAGCCAGTTCGGGATGTGTACGCTGCAAAGCTGCGCGACATCGGTGAACACCTTGTCGGTGCCGGTGCCGCTGCCCGGGCACGGCGAAGCAAAGGCATCGCCCACCAGCACGACGCCAGGCTGGACCACGTTGTCGCTCTCATAGAGATCGATGGGGCGGATCCTGATATCGCCGGATATCTTGTAGTCGCCGATCAGCGCGCGCAGTTTCGGCAGGCAGGCGTCAAGCGCCGCCTCGGGCGTCCGGCGCATCTGGCGAATCCAGGGATCGTCGGTCTCGCGATAGACGAACAGGTTGCCGCGCATGGCCTTGCCAATGGGAAACAGCGTGACATAGGCGGTGCGATGAACCGTCGTTTCGGCAAAGTAGGTCAGCGCCGGAAAGGCAAAACGTTCACGGCCGACGGGCGCGATATCGAAACCCACCGAGATCGAATGATTGGCCGAGATGACCGGGCGGCCGATATTGAGCTGATTGCGCAGGCTGACACTGGCGCCATTGGCGAGGACAACGAGACGCGCGGAAATCTCCTCGCCATTGGACAGGCCGATGGTCTGACGGTCATCCGATGTGGCGATCGACGTCGCCTTGGCGTGAATGGTCTCGACAGATGACGGGATCTGGCCACGCACGGTATTGACCAGCGTGTCGTAGAGAAAGCCGTGCTGCTGGCTGGGGCGCTTGTCGATCACGCGGCCGAAACGCGCGATCCAGATCTCGTCGTCATGGGTGGCGGCACCGAGCACCGCATCGACGAGACCCGTCTTGCGGAGCCGCTCGAGCTGGACGCCGCCGCTGATCTTCTCGCAGCGGAGTTCGGGCGGATGGACCTGATGCGGCTCGATCAGGATTGCAGACACACCGGCGCGACCGAGCATCGCCGCAGCCGTCGACCCGGCGAGGCCGCCACCAATGATCGCGATATCCGTCTGCCGCACGGGAACTCTCCAGCTGCGGCTATCCGTGCGCCCTAAGTGTTAAAAAACGGGAAAGGATTGAGGCAGGCGGCAAGTGGCTACCGCCGGAGGTTTATTTCGCGGGATTTCTTACCCTCCCCTGCAGGGGGGCGGGTCGGCGATCATCGCGCGCAGCGCGGTGAGAGGCGGGGTGGGGTGAAGCTGCGGGCGACAGCGTCTGTGGCTTCACCCCACCCCGACGAACGCTACGCGTTCGTCGACCCTCCCCCTTCAGGGGAGGGTAAGGACGTCACACCGATGCGGTCGTCACGCCGCCGTCGATGACGATGGTCTGGCCGGTCATGAAGGTGGAGGAATCCGAGCCGAGATAGGCGACGGCACCGGCGATCTCGTGGGGCTCGCCGATCCGGCGCAGCGGCGTGGTCGCGGTGCGGCGCTTGAGATTGGCCTCGTCTTCCCACAGCGCTTTCGCGAAGTCGGTCTTCACCAGCCCAGGCGCGATGCAATTGACGCGCACGCCCTTCGGTCCCCATTCGCCGGCGAGACTGCGGCACAGGGAGAAGTCGGCAGCCTTGGAGATGCCGTAGGCGCCAATCACCGTGGAGCCGCGCAAGCCGCCGATGGAAGAGATAATGACCACCGAGCCCTTGCCGCGCTCGGCCATCGCCGGGATCGCCTTGGCGCAAAGCCAGATGTTGCTCTTGACGTTGGAGCCCATGATCTTGTCGAAGGCTTCGTCGGCGATATCGAGCAGCGGACCGTAATAGGGATTCACCGCCGCATTGCAGACCAGAATGTCGATCGGGCCGTAGTGCTTCACCGTGCCGTCGATCAGGCCTTCGACTTCGTCGCGGCGCGAGATGTTGCACGGGATGACATGGGCATCGCCGCCATTAGCCTTGATGCCATCGACCACGGCCTGACAGGCATCGGCCTTGCGGCTGGAGACGACAACCTTGGCACCGAGGCTGGCGAGCAATTCCGCGGAGGCCTTGCCAATGCCGCGGCTGGACCCGGTGATGACGGCGACCTTACCGGTGAGATCGAATGGATTTTTCACGGGCGGTCTCCTTGTTGTTGATTGATTTTAGCGACGGCGCATTCCTTCTCCCCGCATGCGGGGAGAAGGTGGCTCGAATGCGCGTAGCGCGTTCGAGTCGGATGCGGGGGACTCTCCACGAGTTCATGAGCGCGTGGAGAGTCCCCCTCACCCGGATTGCTTCGCAATCCGACCTCTCCCCGCAAGCGGGGAGAGGTTAAGAGCAGAGTTACTCCGTGATCCCGCCCGCCTGCGCGACGCGGCGGAGGTGATAATCGGCATCGCCGAACTGCTGCTCGATCATGGTCAGCCGCTTGAAGTAGTGGCCGATCTTGTACTCCATGGTCACGCCGACGCCGCCATGCAGCTGCACGCCGCCCTGGCCGACGAAGCGCGCGGAGCGGCCGATCTGCACCTTGGCAGCGGCGACCGTCTTGGTGCGTTCGTCGAGATCGGTGAAGCTCGATGCCATCGAGGCCAGGAACGACATGCTGCGCGCGGTCTCCAGCGCGGTGAACATGTCGGCCGCACGGTGCTGCAGCGCCTGGAACGAGCCGATGGCGACGCCGAACTGCTTGCGCTCCTTGATGTATTCGACGGAGATCTTCAGCGCTTCTTCCATCGCGCCGACCGCTTCGGCGCACAGTGCGATGCGCGCGTCATCGACGACCTGATTGACGATCGACAAGCCATCCTCGGCATTGCCGATCGCGGCGTCAGCGCCGACTTCGACATTGTTCAGCTTGATATCGGCGGCGCGGCTGCCGTCCTGCGTCTCATAGCCCTTGATGTCGACGCCCTTGGCATTGGCGGGCACCAGGAACACGCCGACGCCCTTGGCGTCGCGCTGGCCACCGGCCGTGCGCGCGGTGACGATCAGCGTATCGGCAGTATCGCCGTGACCGACGACGAACTTCTCGCCGGACAACGTGTAGCCCGAACCGCTCTTCTTGGCCGACGTCTTGATGTCCCCGAGGTCATAGCGTGAATCACGCTCGACCTGTGCGAAAGCCATGGTCTTGGAGCCGTCGATGATCCCGGGCAGATGCGCAGCACGCTGCTCCGCAGAGGCGCGGCGCAGGAAACCGCCGCCGAGCACCACCGTGTCGAGATAGGGCTCGACCACGAGATTACGGCCCAGCGCTTCCATCACGATCATGGTCTCGATCGGACCGGCGCCGAAGCCGCCATCGTCCTCGGAGAACGGCAGGCCGAGCAGGCCCTGTTCGGCAAACTTGCCCCAGACGTCGCGGCTCCAGCCACCCTTCTCGGCGCGATACTTCTTGCGAGCCTCGAATTCGTAGGACGATTTCAGCAGGCCGTCGACGCTGTCCTTGAGGAGGCGTTGCTCCTCCGACAAATCAAAATCCATGGTCTTTCTCTCTCGGATCGCGCGTAACGCGCGTGTGAATGTGTTTAAGCTCCCTAACCTCTCCCCGCTTGCGGGGAGAGGTTAGGGCGAGCGAAGCGGAGCCTTCGGGTGAGGGGGACTATCCGCGGGCCCCGAGCCGGCGGAGGCTCCCCTCATCCGGTCCGAATGCGCTACGCGCAATCGGACCACCTTCTCCCCGCAAGCGGGGAGAAGGAAGACATCAAAGCCCCAGCACCGCTTTCGCGATGATGTTGCGCTGGATCTCGTTGGAGCCGCCATAGATCGACACCTTGCGGTAGTTGAAATAGGTCGGCGCGATCGGCGAGGCCCAGTCGCCCTCTTCGTTCTGCCCCTCGCCTTCCGGCATGAACGGCAGTGCGAACGGCCCGGTGACTTCGAGCAGCAGCTCGGTGAGCGTCTGCTGGATTTCCGAACCCTTGATCTTGAGGATCGACGAGGCCGGATCCGGCTTGCCCTTGCCGTGCTTGCCTTCGGCCGCGACGACGCGCATCTGCGTCAGTTCGAGCGCCTTCAGCTCGATCTCGGTCGCAGCCAGCTTCTGGCGGAACTGCGGATCCTCGATCAGCGGCTTGTCACCGGACATCACGCTGGACGCCAGCTCCTTGATGCGGCGGATGCGCTCCTTCGACATGCCGACGCGCGCGATATTGACGCGCTCGTTGCCGAGCAGGAATTTGGCGTAATCCCAGCCCTTGTTCTCTTCACCGACCAGATTCTCGGCCGGCACCACGACCTCATCGAAGAACACTTCGTTGACTTCGACGCCGCCATCGATGGTCTGGATCGGGCGGACGGTGATGCCCTTCGACTTCATGTCGATGAGGATGAAGGAGATGCCCGACTGCTTCTTCGCATCGGGGTCGGTGCGACAAAGGCAGAAGATCCAGTCGGCATGTTGCGCGAGCGTGGTCCAGGTCTTCTGGCCGTTGACGATATAGGTATCGCCCTTCTTCTTCGCCGTGGTCTTCAGCGAGGCGAGGTCCGAACCCGAGCCCGGCTCCGAGAAGCCCTGGCACCACCAGTCGTCCATATTTGCGATGCGCGGCAGGAAGTGCTTCTTCTGCTGCTCATTGCCGAAAGTGTAGATCACCGGGCCAACCATGTTGACGCCGAACGGCAGCGGCGGCGGCGCGGGGGTCTTCTGCAGCTCTTCCAGGAAGATGTACTGCTTCGCGGCACTCCAGCCGGTGCCGCCATATTCCTGCGGCCAATGCGGGACGGCCCAGCCCTTCTTGTTGAGCGTGCGCTGCCAGTTCACCAGGTCGTCTTTGCTGGTGTGGTGACCTTCCTGCAGTTTCTTGCGCACCGCCGGGTCGAGGCTTTCGCGGAAAAAGGTGCGCACCTCGTCGCGGAATGCTGTTTCTTCTTTGCTGAAGCTCAGATCCATCGGATCCTCCTTGTGAGCAGATGTGTAATTACTGAACGATTTCGAGCAGTCCGGCGGAGCCCATGCCGCCGCCGACGCACATGGTGACGACGGCGTATTTCGCCTTGCGGCGACGGCCTTCGATCAGCGCGTGACCGGCGAGACGTGCGCCCGACATGCCATAGGGATGGCCGACCGAGATCGCGCCACCATTGACGTTGAGCTTTTCCGGATCGATGCCGAGCTTGTCGCGGCAGTATAGAACCTGCACGGCGAAGGCTTCATTGAGTTCCCAGAGATCGATGTCTTCGATCTTGAGGCCATGACGCTTCAAGAGGCGCGGCACGGCGAACACCGGACCGATGCCCATTTCATCCGGCTCGCAGCCGGCCGAAACGAAGCCGCGGAAGATGCCGAGCGGCTTGAGGCCCTTCTGTGCGGCGAGCTTGTCGCTCATGATCACGGTGGCACTGGCGCCGTCCGAGAGCTGCGACGCATTGCCGGCGGTGATGGTGAAGCCATCGCCGCGCACAGCCTTCAGGCCGGCGAGACCTTCCGCGGTGGTTTCCGGACGTGGACCTTCATCCTTCGACAGCGTGATGTCCTTGAACGAGACTTCGCCGGTCGCCTTGTCGACGACACCCATCCTGGTCGCGATCGGCGCCAGCTCATCGTTGAACTTTCCACCCTGCTGTGCAGCCGCGGTGCGGCGCTGGCTTTCCAGCGAATACTCGTCCTGGCGTTCGCGCGAGATGTTGTAGCGCTTGGCCACCGTCTCGGCAGTGTCGAGCATCGGCATATAGACGTCGCCCTTGATCTTCATCAGTTCGGGATCGACGGTGTGGAACTTGTTGGCATGCTCGTTCTGCACCAGCGAGATCGACTCGCCGCCGCCACCGACCGCGATCTCGACGCCGTCGAAGATCACCGAACGCGCAGCCAGTGCAATCGCCTGCAGGCCCGAAGCGCACTGACGATCGATGGTGGTGCCGCCAACCGTGACCGGCAGACCGGCGCGGAGCAGCGCCTTGCGTGCGATGTTGCCGCCGGTCGCGCCCTGCTGCAGGGCTGCGCCCATCACCACGTCCTCAACTTCCTTGGGATCGATGCCGGCGCGCTTGACGGCGTGCTCGATGGCATGGCCGAGCAGCGTCGCGCCTTCGGTGGCATTAAGGGCACCGCGATAGGCCTTGCCGATCGGCGTGCGGGCGGTGGAAACGATAACGGCTTCGGTCATGGGCGGGGTCCTCCGGAGGCGGTTTGTTGTTGCAAAGCGGTTTGTTGAGTCATGATGGGCGTGGGTTGCAGGCCACGCAAGGCGTGGCGCGAGAGTTTTCCGACCGCGGTGCGCGGCAAATCATCGACGAAGTCCACGGCTGCCGGCAATTCATGCTTGCCGAGCTTGCCGGTGAGAAACGCGCGCAGCTCGTCGATGGTGAACGGCGCCGCGCCATTTCGCAGCCTGATAAAGGCCTTGGCCGCCTCGCCGCGATACTGATCGGTGACACCGATGACGATCACTTCCTGCACCGACGGATGTTCGTAGATCGCCTGCTCGATCATCTGCGGATAGACGTTGAAACCGCCGGAGATGATCATGTCCTTCTTGCGATCGACCAGATAGAAGAATCCGTCTTCATCCATGTAGCCGATATCGCCGGTGAGGAAGCGATCGCCGACGAATGACTCGGCACTCTCCTGCGCGCGGTTCCAGTAGCCTTTGGTGACGTTCGGCCCCTTGATGCGGATTTCGCCGGTCTCGTTGACACCGAGCACCCTGGTCGGGTCATCGAGCGACACAACGTCAATGTCGATCCCCGGCAGCATCAGGCCGATCGAGCCCGGCTTGTCGAGGCCGCCCGGCGGATGGCTGGTGCCGGGCGAACAGGTCTCGGTCATGCCCCAGCCGCTCTTCAGCGACAGGCCAGTCTTACGCTCGAACAGACGCGCCACTTCATCGGGCAACGGCGCACCGCCAGAGGCCGCCGACACCAGCGACGACAGATCGCGCGTTTCCAGCGACGGATCGGCCGCGATGGCGATCCACATGGTGGGGACGCCGGGAAATACGGTGGCTTTCTTTTTCTCAATATCCTCGAGCACGCGGCTGACATCGAAACGCTGATGCAGCGAGATGGTGTCGCCAAGGCTGATGCGGGCGAGCAGGATCACGGTCAGTGCATAGATGTGAAACAACGGCAGCACACAGATGACGCGCTCGATCCGATTGCGCCCGGCGCGTGCCGGCGCGCCCCATAGATTATAGATCGAGACCGCCGAGGTCAGATTGCCGTGGCTGAGCATCGCGCCCTTGGGCAGGCCGGTGGTGCCGCCGGTATATTGCAGCAGCGCCACATCATCCGCTGAAATCTCGGGCCACTGCGCAGGCAACGTGGCACCCGCGGTGAAATTACGAAAGGTGACAATCGCGGGATTTTCCGGCAGCGGCAGCTGCGGATTGTTCACCGCGCCCCAGTCGTCGTCTTCACAGACGATCAGCCTGTCGAGCAGGCCCTTATCAAGAAACTTCAGCGCCATCGGCAGCAACGCGGCAAGGTTGCTCGTCACCAGCACGCGCGCGCCGGAATCCTTGAGCTTGTGCGAGAGTGCGATCTCACCATCGAGCGGCGACAGATGCACGAGCCGCGCGCCGGCCTTGAGACCGCCGAAGAAATGGACCGGATGATCGGGCGTATTGCCGAGGAAGATGCCGATGGAGGAGCCCTTGCCATAGCCGGCGCGCATCAGCGCGGCAGCGACGATATCGACGCGCGCCTGCAGATCGTTGAACGAGATTGGCTGATCGCGGAATTCGATGGCGGTGCGGTCGCCATGTTTTGCAACGGAGTCGGCAAGCAGGCCCGGCAGCGACCCACGCGCAATCGGCGCGTCCCATCTGACGCCCGGTGGGTAGTGCTGTTCGCCGGGATGGGTCATGGCGTGGCCTGCTTACATAAGGAGCGCACGGCGCCAATGTTCCCTCCCCCCTTGCGGGGGAGGGTCAGGGAGGGGGGTAAGCCACAAGTGACGTCGCCCGGGGACCCCCGCCCCCGGCCCCTCCCCGCAAGGGGGAGGGGAGCACATCGTGCTCGCGTCACCACAACTAGCCCTTCGCCAGCGAAGCAAACGTCTTGCCTTCATCCGCCAGCTTCTTCAGCAGCGCGGCCGGCTCTAGCGACGGATCGTTGGTCTGCTTGGCGTAGAACTGCAGGCGCTCGACGATCTGCTTGAGACCGACCTGATCGGCATAGAACATCGGGCCGCCGCGATAGATCGGCCAGCCATAGCCATAGAGCCAGATCACGTCGATATCGCTCGGGCGCGATGCGACCTTCTCTTCGAGGATGCGGGCACCCTCGTTGATCATCGGATACATCATGCGTTCCAGGATTTCCTGATCGCTGACGGCGCGACGGGTCAGGCCCAGGCTCCGGCAGGTATCGTCGATGAGCTTCTCGACGTCCGGATCCGGGACCGGCGCGCGGGAGCCGGCTTCATACTTGTAATAGCCCTTGCCGGTCTTCTGACCGAAGCGGCCGGCTTCGCAGAGCGCGTCGGCGATCGGCGAGGTGATGCCGCGATCCTTGCGCGAGCGCCAGCCGATATCGAGGCCGGCGAGATCGCCCATGGCGAACGGACCCATCGGCATGCCGAACTTGGTGACGACTGCATCGACCTGCTGCGGCAGCGCGCCTTCGAACAGCAGCTTCTCGGACTGCTTGGAGCGGGCCGCGAGCATGCGGTTGCCGACGAAGCCGTCGGAGACGCCGACCACGGCCGGCACCTTGGCGATCTTGCGGGCGACAGCGACAGCGGTGACGAGCGCATCCGGCGCGGTCTTGTCGGCGCGGACGATTTCGCACAGCTTCATGACGTTGGCTGGCGAGAAGAAGTGCATGCCGAGCACGTCCTGCGGACGCTTGGTGACAGCTGCGATCTCGTCGATGTTCAGATACGAGGTGTTACTGGCGAGGATGGCGCCCGGCTTGGCATAGGCATCCAGCGCGGTGAACACTTCCTTCTTGATCGCCATGGTTTCGAACACGGCCTCGATCACCAGATCGACATCCTTGACGTTCTCAAGGCCAACGACGCCGTTGATCAGCGCCATGCGCTTGGCCGGCGCATCGGCAGGAATGCCGCCGCGCGCTGCAGTCGCCTCGTAATTCTTCTGCATGATACCGAGACCACGCTTGAGCTGCTCCTCGCCGGTCTCGATCAGCGTGACGGGAATACCGGCATTGGCGAAGGACATCGCAATACCGCCGCCCATGGTGCCGGCGCCGATGATGGCGACGCGCTCGACCGGACGGGGCTTGACGCCTTCCGGCACGTTCTGGACCTTGGCGGCTTCGCGCTCGGAGAAGAAGGCATAACGCTGCGCCTTCGACTGGTCGTCGGCGACCAGCTTGAGGAACATCTCGCGCTCCTTCTTGAGCGCCTCGTCGAACGGCACATCGAGCGTCCAGCTGACGGCTTCGGCGCAGGCCAGCGGCGCATTCATGCCGCGGTTCTTCTTGTTGGCGGCTGCGGCGGCGTTGGTGAAGATGGTGCGATCGGCGCGAGCGGCGGCGAGCTTGGAATCGTCGTTACGCAGCAGGCGCAGCGGACGCTTTTCGGCGATCACCTTGCGCGCGAAGGCTTCTGCGCCCGAGGCCGGACCTTCGACGATCTCTTCGATCAGACCGTTCTTCAAGGCTTCAGCAGCGCTGATCGGATCGCCGGTGACGACCATCTTGACGCCGAGTTCAGGACCGACTGCGCGCGGCAGGCGCTGCGTTCCGCCGGCACCCGGCAGGAGGCCGAGCTTCACTTCGGGCAGACCGAGCTTGGCTTCTTTTGTCGCCACGCGGAAATGACAGCCGAGTGTGAGCTCGAGGCCGCCGCCGAGCGCGGTGCCATGGATCGCGGCGATCACCGGTTTGGAACAATTCTCGATTTCCGAGATGACTTCGCTCAATCCGGGCGACTGCGGCGGCTTGCCGAATTCGGTGATGTCAGCGCCGGCAACGAAGGTACGGCCTGCGCATGCGATGACGATCGCCTTCACGGCAGGATCGGCAGCGGCCGTTTTGACGTTCTCAAAAATGCCGCGGCGAACCGCCGCACTCAGCGCATTTACAGGGGGAGAGTTGATCGTGACGATGGCGACTTCATCATGACGTTCAAGCTTTACGACATCGCTCACGGCATTCTCCTTGGCTACGTTTACCGGTCTGATTTTCTTAGTTTCGCACTGCGAAATTTAATTCCACATCTTGACACGGAGGGTTATTTTGAAGAGCGTCCCTTGTCAACGAGGGCCGTGGTGCAATCGTATGAAACTGACAAAACCAAATTTTGGGAAGCATGAAACGTCCAGCGAAGAATGTGGCGACAGATCGCAATTTCGTCGTCGCATTGGCTCGCGGCCTGGATGTCTTGCGTGCATTTCGCCCCAATGACGGGCTTCTCGGCAATCAGGAGATTGCCGCCCGCACCAAACTGCCGAAGCCAACCATCTCGCGATTGACTTACACACTCACGAAGTTGGGCTACCTTACACCTGTGCCACGCTTCGAGAAGTATCAACTCGCGCCAGCAGCCATGGCCCTGGGGTATGCTGCACTTGCGAACTTGGGCGTTAAGCATCTCTCGGAATCGTTTCGCGACGAATTGATGCGGCAGACCGGCGGTGCCTGCGCAGTCGGCGCGCGCGATCGATTGAGCATGATCTATTTCGGGCAGAGCCGCTCCAGTCTCACTGTCGGCGTTCAACTCGACGTCGGCTCGCGCATTCCCATTGCAACCACGGCGATGGGCCGCGCCTATTTCTGGGCGCTGCCACCGGAAGAACGTGCCCAATTATTGCGCGAATTTCGCGAGCACTACGGACATCGCTGGTCGAAGATGCGCGACGGGCTTGAGCGCGCAGGCGAAATGGTCGCGCGCCACGGCTTCGTCATCTCGGCTGGCGAGTGGCAGGACGATGTGCACGCTGCCGGTGTTGCAATGACATTGAATGACGGCACCGGTCCTTATGCCTTTAATTGCGGCGCGCCCGCGTTCCGTTTCACGGAAGAGCGCTTGCTCAACGATATTGGACCTCGGCTATTGGCGATGGTAAGAAACATCGAAGCGGCGCTCGGGGGAACAGCTGCACCACAATCCAAAAAACTCGACAGCAAAAAAATCAAATCAGGAGGGAAAGTTGCACGCATTGTTGAAGGGCTCTGACAGCCTTCATCGTCGTGACCTGCGCAAGACTTCGCCGCAGCCGACGATCGAGGATCACCGCACATGACGCAGGCACAACTCGCAGAGCGCGCGCCCGTCGCATCGACGGCGCCGCTGCTTTCGGTTCGCGACGTCAGCGTTGTGTTCGGTGGCATCATCGCGTTGAACGGCGTCTCGTTCGACATGCAACAGGGCCACATCCTTGGCCTCATCGGACCGAACGGCGCCGGCAAGACCACGCTGTTCAATTGCCTCAGCCGGCTCTACCAGCCGAGCAAGGGCGATATCCTGATGGACGGCCAGACGATCCTGAATCGTCCGGCCCACAAGATTTCCGAGATCGGCATCGGCCGCACCTTCCAGAATGTTGCGCTGTTTCCGAACCTGACCGTGCGTGACAATGTCCGCGTCGGCAAACATGCGCGCACCAACAGCGACATCATCAGCGATTCGCTGAAGCTGCCATGGGTGCGATCAGGCGAAGCTGCGATCAACAAGGACGTCAACGACATCCTTGATTATCTCGATCTGCACAGCGTTGCCGATACGATCGTCAGCGGTCTTCCCTTCGGCACGCAGAAGCGCGTCGAACTCGCGCGTGCGCTCGCCGCCGAACCGAAGATCCTGCTGCTCGACGAGCCCGCAGGCGGTCTCAACCATGAGGAAGTCTACATCCTTGGCGACCTGATCCGCCGTATCCGCGACGATCGCGGCGTGACGGTGCTCCTCGTCGAGCATCACATGGGTCTCGTGATGTCGATCGCCGACCATGTCGTCGCATTGAATTTCGGCAAGAAGCTCGCTGAAGGCACACCCGCTGCCGTCCAGAAAGACCCTGCTGTGATCAAGGCCTATCTGGGAGACAAAGACTCATGACCGCGATGCTTCACGTAAAAGACCTGCGTGCGTATTACGGCCAGGTCCAGGCACTGCACGGCCTCGAATTCGAACTGCAGGAAGGCAGCCTCACCACCCTGCTCGGCGCTAACGGTGCCGGCAAGACCACCACGCTGCGCTCGATCTGCAACATGATCCGCTCCACGGGCTCGATCGAGTTCGAGGGCAAGAAGCTCGACAACAAGTCGACCGAAAGCATCGTGCGGCTGGGCATCGCCCATGTGCCGCAGGGCCGCGGCACCTTCACCACTATGACGGTGGAAGAGAACCTGCAGCTCGGCGCGATCAGTCGCAAGGACACCAAGGCGATCGGTGACGACATCGAGCGCATGTATGCCCATTTCCCGGTGCTCAAGCAGCGCCATACCCAGCAGGCCGGCACACTCTCCGGCGGTGAACAGCAGATGCTCGCGGTCGCCCGCGCGCTGATGCTGCGTCCCCGCCTGATGCTGCTGGACGAGCCGTCCTTTGGCCTTGCGCCACTGATCGTGCGGGATCTGTTCAAGATCCTCGGCAAGATCAACCGAGAGGACAAGGTCAGCATCCTGGTCGTCGAACAGAACGCACAGCTCGCGCTCGAACTCGCCGACAAGGCCTATGTCATCGAAACAGGACGCATCGTGATGTCCGGCACTGCCGACGAGATCGCGAACAATGAAGACGTCCGTAAATCGTATCTGGGATATTGAGGGGGCGGCCATGGAACTCTTTACCAACCAAGTCCTGGCTGGCATCGCCACCGGCGCGATCTACGCCTGTATGGCGCTCGCCGTGGTCATGATCTACCAGGCGATCGACCACCTGAACTTCGCCCAGGGCGAAATGGCGATGTTCTCGACCTTCGTCGCCTGGCAGATGATGCAGTGGGGCATACCCTATTGGGGCGCATTCGCGCTGACGCTGATTTTCTCCTTTGTCGGCGGCATCGTCATCGAGCGGGCTTTGTTCAAGCCGCTCGCCAAGGCGCCGGTGCTGACCCACGTCGCCGGCTTCATCGCGCTGTTCGCCATCATCAACAGCGTCGCGGGCCTGACCTGGGACTTCACCATCAAGCAGTTTCCCTCGCCCTTCGGCTCGTCGCCCTTCCTGGGCAGCCAGCTGATCTCGACGCATCAGGCCGGCATGATCGGCGTGACGATCATCCTGCTCGTCCTGCTGTTCATCTTCTTCCGCTACACCCGCGTGGGCCTTGCGATGCGGGCAGCGGCGTCGATGCCTGAATCGGCGCGGCTGGTCGGCATCAACACGTCATGGATGATTGCACTCGGCTGGGGCATGGCGGCCGCGATCGGTTCGATCGCCGGCATGCTGATTGCCCCCGTCGTGTTCCTCGAGCCCAACATGATGGGCGGCGTGCTGATCTACGGATTTGCCGCGGCCGTCGTCGGCGGGCTCACGAGCCCACTGGGTGCTGTCATCGGCGGGTTCCTTGTCGGCGTCTTCGAGAACCTCGTCGGCACCTATATCCCGGGTGTCGGCAATGAGCTGAAACTGCCCATCGCCCTGGCGCTGATCATCACCGTGCTGGTCGTCAAACCTAATGGCCTGTTCGGCCGTGCCATCGTGAAGCGAGTTTGATCATGAGCACCGTTCAAGACGTCTCCGCCGCTCCCGTGGTCGCTGCCGTTCCTAAAAAGGCAATGGCGCTCGGCCCGCTGGCATCGCTGATCATCCTGGCGCTGCTCATCGTCACTCCGCTGTTCGTGAAGAACTTCATCATCTTCCAGATGACCATGTGGCTGATTTACGCCATCGCGGTTCTCGCACTGAACATCTTGACCGGCGCCAGCGGCCAGTTCTCGCTCGGCCAGAGCGCGTTCTACGCCCTCGGCGCCTATACGTCGGCGATCCTCATGGAACATGCCGGCGTCAACTACGCACTGACGCTCCCTGTGGCCGGCCTGGTCTGCTTCATCGCCGGCTTCCTGTTCGGCCTGCCGGCGCTGCGGCTCTCCGGCATCTACCTCGCGCTGGCGACCTTCGCCCTCGCGGTGGCGATGCCGCAGCTCCTGAAGCTCGGCGTGTTCGAACACTGGACCGGCGGCGTGCAGGGCCTTGTCGTCACCAAGCCTGATGCACCGGAAATCCTGGCCTCGCTGGGTCTGAAAGTGTCGCAGGACATGTGGCTGTACTTCTTCACCCTCGCGGTCACGATCCTGATCTACATCCTCTCGGTCAACCTGCTGAAGTCGCGGTCGGGCCGGGCCATGATGGCGATCCGTGACAACGAAATCGCCGCCTCGGCGATGGGTGTGGACGTCTCGCTCTACAAGACGCTGGCTTTCGGCGTCAGCGCAGGGATCACCGGCGTTGCCGGCGGTCTCGGCGCCATCGCCGTGCAGTTCGTGGCGCCGGATGGCTACACCATCCAGCTCGCCATCGCGCTGTTCCTCGGCATGGTCGTCGGCGGCGTTGGCTGGCTGCCGGGCTCGCTCGCCGGTGCGGCTTTCATCGTCTTCGTTCCGAATATCGCGGAACACGTCTCGAAGGGTCTGTCTGGCGCCGTGTTTGGCGTCATCCTGATCATCATCATCTTCCTGCTCCCGAATGGGGCCAGGCAACTCGCCTATTTGGCACAGGGCTTGATAGGCAAACTACGTAAACACTGAGGACCTATGAACTGCAGAAACTTTCTGCGCACCGCCGCGCTCTCGAGCGCGGCGTTTGCGTTTCTCGCCTTCTCAACTTCCGCGAATGCCCAGAAGAAATACGACACCGGGGCGAGCGATACCGAGATCAAGATCGGCAACATCATTCCCTATAGCGGCCCGGCTTCGGCCTACGGCATCATCGGGAAGATGGAAGAAGCCTACTTCAAGATGATCAACGATCAGGGCGGCATCAACGGCCGCAAGATCACCTTCGTCAGCTATGACGATGCCTATAGCCCGGCCAAGGCCGTGGAACAGACCCGCAAGCTCGTCGAATCCGACGAAGTGCTGTTCGTGTTCGGTCCGCTCGGCACGCCGTCGAACACGGCGATCCTGAAATACCTGAACGCCAAGAAGGTGCCGCAGCTGTTCGTCGCCACCGGCGCGACCAAGTTCGGCGAATACAAGACCGCGCCATGGACGATGGGCTGGCAGCCGGCCTATCAGAGCGAAGGCCGCATCTTCGCGCAATACGCGATCACCGAGAAGCCGAACGGCAAGATCGCCGTGTTCTACCAGAACGACGACCTCGGCAAGGACATGCTGAAGGGCCTCAAGGACGGTCTCGGCGAGAAGGCTTCGATGATCGTGGCTGAAGACAGCTATGAGGTGTCCGAGCCGACCATTGACTCGCACATCGTCAAGATGAAGGCCTCGGGCGCCGACATCTTCGTCTCGATCTCGACGCCGAAATTCGCCGCGCAGGCGATCAAGAAGGTGGCCGAAATCGGCTGGAAGCCGATGTTCTTCCAGAGCAATGTCGGCTCCTCGGTCGGCGCAGTGATGCGTCCGGCGGGTATCGACAACGCGCAGGGCGTGCTGTCGCTGGCCTATGCCAAGGATGCCATCGATCCGCAGTGGAAGGACGATGAGGGCATGAAGAAGTATCTCGACTTCCTGGCCAAATACGCCCCCTTCGCCAATCCGGCCGAAAGCTCGGCTGCCTATGGCTACGGCCAGGCGCAAACCGTGGTGCAGGTGCTCAAGCAGGCCGGCGACGACCTGACGCGTGCGAACATCATGAAGCAGGCCGCCAGCCTGAAGGACTTCGCACCCGACACGCTGCTGCCGGGCGTCAAGATCAACACCTCGGCGACCGACTTCTACCCGATCGAGCAACTGCGCATGATGCGCTTCACCGGCGAGAAGTGGGACGTGTTCGGCCCGCCGATCGACAGCAAGCTCGGCGGGTAAACTCAATCGTCATTCCGGGATGCCCGAAAGGCGACGAAGTCGACTGAAGGGTAGACCCGGAATCTCGACATGAGTGATGAACAATACGAGGTTCCGGGTTCGCACGCGCGAAGGCGCGCGTACGCCCCGGAACGACAGCGATAATGCCCAATAAAACAGCCCCTTACGACGAAAGTCGTGAGGGGCTTTTTCTTGCTAGTTGCAGCGGAAAAGTATTCAATCCGACGCGCCGCAGCATTCAATAAAAACAAGAATACGCGCGGTTTTATCCAGAGATCAGGGAGATCAGAAATGCCTTCGTTCAGCTCGCGTGCAATGACGTTCACGGTTGCCGCAGCCCTCAGTGCGGCCCTTGGCGGTACTGCCTTCGCCCAGAAAAAATACGACACGGGCGCCAGCGATACCGAGATCAAGATCGGCAACATCATGCCCTATAGCGGGCCCGCATCCGCCTATGGCGTGATCGGCAAGATGGAAGAAGCCTATTTCAAGATGATCAACGATCAGGGCGGCATCAACGGCCGCAAGATCAATTACATCACCTATGACGACGGCTACTCGCCGCCGAAGGCCGTGGAGCAGGCACGCAAGCTCGTCGAATCTGACGAAGTGCTGTTCATCGCGAGCTCGCTCGGAACCCCGTCGAACTCCGCCATTCAGAAATACATGAATGCGAAGAAAGTCCCGCAACTGTTCGTGGCCACCGGCGCCACCAAGTTCGGCGACTACAAGGACTTCCCCTGGACCATGGGCTGGCAGCCTGCCTATCAGAGCGAGTCCAGGATCTATGCGGCCTATCTGCTGAGAGAAAAGCCCGACGCCAAGATCGCGGTCATGTATCAGAACGACGATTTCGGCAAAGACATGCTGAAGGGTCTGAAGGATGGTCTCGGCGCCAAGGCGGCATCGATGATTGTCGCCGAGGAAAGCTATGAAGTGTCGGAGCCGACCATCGAGTCCCACATCGTCAAGCTGAAGTCGACCAATGCCGACACCTTTGTCAGCTTCACCACGCCGAAATTCGCTGCGCAGGCGATCAAGAAAGTGGCGGAGCTCAGCTGGAAACCAACCTTCATCCAGAGCAATGTCGGCTCTTCGGTCGGCGGCGTGATGAAGCCGGCGGGTTACGAGATCGCCCAGGGCATCCTGTCGGCGAACTACGCCAAAGACGGCGCCGATTCCAGCTGGGACAATGACGAGGGCATGAAGAAATTCTACGCCTTCCTCGCCAAATATGCGCCCACCATGGACAGGAGCGACGGCTCGGTCGTCTATGGCTATGGCCAGGCGCAGACCATCGTTCAGGTGCTCAAGCAGGCCGGTGACAACCTGACCCGCGCGAACATCATGAAGGAAGCAGCCAACCTCAAGGAATTCGCGCCCGACACATTGCTGCCCGGCGTGACCATCTCGACCTCGGCGACCGACTTCTACCCGATCGAGCAGTTGCAGATGCAGCGCTTCAAGGGCGAGAAGTGGGAGCTGTTCGGCCCGATCATCGCGGGCAAGATCGACGGTTGAGTTTCTGATCTCTCCCCGCCCCCGGTTGAAGCGAAGCTTCGCCAGGCGGGGAGAGATCGAGATCAGTAATAATCCCGGAACGCATCCGCGAGGCTGTCGGGCTGCCAGTCGATCTGGTCCGACGCGATCGGATCGTCCGAGAGCAGCGCACTCGCCTGCGTCTTGTAGTCCGGCGCCACGTAGTCCGCCTGCGGCAGGCCACGGCGCACGATATCCTGATAGTTGAGATAGTTGTCGCGATTGCCGACGAAGGTGCACATGCATTTGGCGGGATCGGCATAGAGATAGCGCGGACCGTTCGGCGTATTGTGGATGACGAAGCGATAGGCCGGCAATTTGCTTAAGGCCACCTTCCCTGCCGCATCGTTGGCGAAGCGCGCCTTGAAGCCCGCGGACTCCATATCGAAACCGACCTTCTGCAGCACTGGCACGCTCGGCAATTCCCGCGCCACCAGCAGCGTGACATCGAGCAGCGCCAGCGCCGCGATGACAGCGAGCGCAATACTGCGCGGGCGCAAAGGAGAAAGCGTCGTCATCGTCACTGCGCGCATGTCGCGAAACCCCGGCTATGAGCGCGCATCGCCGCGCTCTGTTGCGCGCGACAATACCGGCCCGCGCACGCGGTGTCACGGCAGCGCCGCCGCAGGAAGCAAGGCCGGTTAACAAATCCATCACGCCGCCTCGCTGGCGACGAGCGCCTCCAGGACGCGCCAATACATTTCGTCCAGCATCGCTTGCTGCTGCTCTGCATTCAGAACCCGCCGTCGTTGAAACAGAAGACAGATCGGCCGGCTGCCTGTGCAATGGTGTGCACGACGACAGGCCTTGATAATGCAAGTGCGATGGGTGCGCAGGATGTTCGCATTACCGCGCTCGATCTCTTCGATGCAGCCGGCGACGATCATGTCCGACAGCCGCTTGGCCGCCAGGTCGCTCTTGTCCCTGGCGCGCTGCGCGAGATGCCAGGCGTCGTGTTGCGAGATGATCATGTGAACTCCCGTTGTGACGATGATGACTGGATATGAGTGACTTGGGTGACGGTCACGCGCCGTCCTTGCCCGCGCCTGTGCGCGTGCGTGGCGGTCCCCGTGGTCTCCCTCGAAAATGAGGGAGATGAAGCGCCGAAAGGCGCGACCTGGTAACAGTGCCGCAGCGTAGTGTCCGGATCGCCGGACAGCAGAGGCCGCGGAAACGCCTTTCGACGCTCCATCGTGGCGATTTCTGTCCCCGGGACCGTTCTTCCGGGCAAAGGCGCAGACCTCCGCAGTCCGCTTATCCCGACGGTTTCCCGCCGTTCACCAATGCCACGTCCAGCCAGCATGAGTGGCAGACCCCCGTAGTGGGGCCGGACGGTGACCCAAGGCCTCCCGAGTGCGTGAGGAAACGTCTCCCTCCCGCCCGCAGGCACCACATCCCGCCCCGCGCTAACAAGCGTCCCTGGCAACGCCCCTCGAAGTGGGACGGGATGCAATGGAATATAATCTTATCGAAAACAACGTCAAGGATTATTTTCAGAATTCTTCGGAGGCACCCGCCAGAGAGCCCACCTCCTGAGAGAGCGACGCAGGTGTACAGATGAATATCGAGGCGTGATAGAAAACGGACCTGCTAACGCAGATCATGACGAAATACCTGGTTCAACATCGGCGCGCCGTTACGCCCGACGATATATGTCGCGGAATATACTCCGCCTGGCCAAGGTTCGGTGGACCGCTTTTTTCCGATGAAGAGAAGCGTCTGGGCCTGATTTTGCGCAACTGCAACTGGACCCTTCTCGGCGATGATCCTGCCGTCGGGATCGCGCAGCGTCAGTGACTGTTCGTCGCCCGTCTTCAAGCCAATTGTCCGAACATAAACGACAAGGGCTTCAGATTTCGTAGTTGGCTTGCGCTGAGAGACAGCGTCAACCTCGATCATATCGTTCGTGACCGCTTCGGTAGCGAATCCGAAGTTCAAGACTGCGCGCGGTGAATAGGCCAGACGAACCCGAGCATCGTCCGTCCATTCACTTTCAGTATGACTGCCGCAAGCGCCAGGCATCAAGCCTGTTCCAAAGGGATCGATGACCTTCCCTTCTCGCCGCACAATAAAGTGTAGATGCGGATACTCAGTTAGCCCCGACATGCCGACGGCACCGAGAACTTGGCCAGCGCGGACTGTATCTCCAGCTCTTACCAAGATGCTGTCTTTGGCCATATGGCAGTACTGGGTTTCGCGATCTCCGGAATGTCTGACAACAACGCCATTGCCGCATTCATTTCCTTTGGCTGCATCGCGCCTGTCGCCTTTCACAGGGCTGTCCGCAAGGCCATCGCGAGTTCGCAGCACCGTGCCCTCGGCGGCTACGACGACGTGAACCGGCTTCTGCTGTCTGCCATGTGACGTTAATCGAAAATCGACGCCGTTATGGCCGTCATAGGTCAATGTCCCGCACATGTAGTCCTTGGCCGAGGGACTATCGTCGATGTCTACGTAATTCTGGATGAAACACGTGCGACCAATGTCGCACGATAACGGTATGATCAAATCTCCAGCAGTCGCCGCGTGCGATATTCCTATAACGAGGGGCAGCGCTAACAATATCCCAATCTGTTGCCGATGCGCCATCTGATCACGTCTGGATGCCCGCGGGAACTGCACGATTTTACATGGATGAAGATGTGGTGATGTAGGGTGCCCCGGGCTGTCGCAACTTGAACGGTGAGAATGTTCGACTATGCAGAACGAAAAATTCCGATTGGCGATTGATTCCAACTTTCAGCATGACGCGTTTGATGTAAGTCCGTACGGTTTCTTCCGTGAAACCAAGTTCCAATCCGATGGCGCGTGGACAGCGCCCGCGGAGAATACAGCGAACAATCCGCGCCTCCACCCAACTCAAGCCAAACGCGAGAGCAATGCGCTGGGCACCGGCCTCCTCATTGAATTGAGGAACGTAGATGAGAGCAAGATTTGGATCGGTATTTCCAGGGATTGAACCGATCACAGCAAACAAAAATCGCTGCTCCTCTTGCGAGATGAGCACGGTCGATCCGACGTTCTTTTGGTTTAGATCCGGAATGATAGCGGCTCGAACAGCGTCCCTGAGCTGGGTGGTGATGAGGGGGGTCGATCCCGAGAGCGTACCACCATCGAGAGTGATGACACCTTCGCCGACAAGTCGCCGAAACCCGCTGTTCATGCTCCGAACGATCAGATTTTCGTCAATGGTCAGGGCGGGTGGCTCAATGTCATCCAGCCACATTTGATGAGACTGCAATGTGGTCTTTGTCAGATCAGCGACCGCATCCCATAGGAGCTCGATCGCGCGCCTAGCGGTAGCGAATTCTGCATCAGGAATCTGCACCTGCCACCATCCCGCAATAAAGATGGCAGTATCCCCAGAGACCGTACATACACGTCCGATGACCGAGTGGTGCCCGTAGACCGGGCGCGTTCCGATCAGCCGGCGTAACCCGTTTGGCGACGTAGACGACTGATATATGAAATTGCCGTCTCCGTTGAAAGTCTCCGAGATGGATCTCGCCAACGCTTCCGATGCGGGACTGGGCGCGGGTAATCCAACTGAAGTCTGATCGAGTAGATCTCCTTCTGGAGACAAGAACACAGCGTAGCAGCGTTTGCATTCGAGCAGTCGGGCTAAGGATCGCGCAAACCACAGGTTTTGTGGCGCACTGGAGTTGCGGCTGGGGCGGGGCAATGGATTCGCCGGAGTAGCTCGAAGCCTGAAGGCCAGTGAGCCGATGGTGTCAGAGCGGTCGTTTTCCTGTTGGTATCCTTGCTGCATAAATGCCTCCCAAAGAATTTGTGTGTTCAATATTCCGCCAAGGCGTCAACTCTCCCGGAAGGCACGGTGGACGCGTAGGCGCAGCGGCTGAATTAAGTACTCCGCAAATGTTCTTATGCCTGTTTCAACAAAGACTTCGACCGGAAGGCCGGGCTTCAAAGTCGTGAGATGAGGTTCGACCTCCGGTGATCGCTGCAAATCAATTTCTGCCATGTAGGATGTGACGCCGCTCTTCGTGTCAGTGAACGCATCCGCCGCGACAGCAGTCACCTGGCCTTCCAGCATGGGTCGGCGGCGAATGTTGAGGGCAATGATGCGGATACGAGCGTTCTGCCCCGCCATGACTTCCTCGCGATCCTGCGGCCGCAGCGATGCCTCGATGACGAGGCGATCCTCGATGGGCACGATCTCCATGAGTGTCTCTCGAGGCGCTAACACAGTGTTCAATTCCCTGCTGTTGAGGCGAACAACCCGTCCCGACTCCGGTGCGCGTAAATCAGTCCGCGCCAGTTGTTCACGCAATGCGCCAATCCGATGTCTGAGATCGCCGATCGATTCTCGCGTTGCGTGACTCTGTTTTGCGATATCCTGACTTTGGTTGAGACCCAGCTGTTTTCCACGATCGACGAGTTCTGCGATTTTCCCGCGTGTTTCTGCTTGCTGGGTCAGATTGCGCGTGAGTTGGGCCTGCATGTCCGCTTCCGCCCTCTTCAACGCAAGTACGCGTGGCTTTCGTGCGAGCCCTTTTTCCAATAGCGATGCTGTATCTCGTATTTCTTCCTGAAGAAACTGAAGTTGCTCTTGCAGGCTTGTCCTGCTGTTTTCGAGGCCATGGGCCGTTTCCATGAGTTGTCGGGTCTGCTGATCGATCAATTTCCGCTCGCCGGTCAATGCACTTGATCGCGTCGCGAACTCCGTCTCCTGGGTCTGAATTGCCGTCTTTGCTTCGGGGCGAGGAGAATTCCGTAATTCGTCAGGAAATGAAATAGCGGTGGACTGCATTTGTTCAGCGAGTAACCGTGCATCCAGCGAGAGATCAGCAAACAATTTTGTCTCTAATACGCCAAGGCTTCCCTCAACTTGGGTCGTATCGAGTTTTGCAACGATCTGACCGGCCTCGACTTGCTCGTTCTCGCGGACATAAATGGTCTTCAATATCCCACCGTCGAAATGTTGCACCGCCTTCCGCTTGGATTGGACCTTTATGATACCGGGAGCGATGACGGCGCTGCGCAGCGGGACGAATGTAGCCCAAAGGCCGAATCCGCCGAATTGAATCGCTAAAAGGAAGGCTCCCCATTTTATGAGTCGTCGGGCATCGGACCTGGGTTTCTCCAGGATTTCGTGGCTGCTCGTTGCACCGAGTAAAAGTTCGTGGACGTGAGTTGTCACAATTCCTGCTCCTAGCCAGATAGCAGTTGCGGGCGCTCGGGCTGACGCGGACCCCGGCGTGAAGGGAGCCCCGCTGTGTTGCTGGGTAGAACTTCCGAAACGGGACCGAAGGCGACCTGCGTGCCGTCGCGGAGCAGCAATACGTGATCCGCAATCGTCAGGAGGCGTGGCCGGTGGGTCACGATCAGGAAGGTTGCGCCCTGCGATCGTGCGCTCAATATCGCAGTGCACAGCGCTGCCTCGCCATCCGGATCGAGATTTGCGTTGGGCTCGTCGAGCAGTATCAGTTTACGGTTGCCGAAGAAGGCTCGTGCCAAGCCGATGCGCTGTCGCTGGCCACCAGAGAGGCGATGACCGTCGCGACCGATCTGCGTTTGATACCCGGCCGGCAGTGCCAGAATCATCTGATGCGCGCCAGCCAGAGTTGCCGCCATGACGATATCTTCGTCGCGCGGGCTCTCCTCAAATCCCGAGATCGCTTCAGCAACGGTACCGGCGAGCAATTCGACATCCTGAGGAAGATAGCCGATGTAGCTTCCGAGCTGATCGGGGTGCCAGCTCTCCAGCAACGCGTTGTCGAGCCGGATTTCACCGACGCTGGGCTTCTCCAAGGCGGCCGCCATCCGCAAGAGAGTGGACTTGCCCGCGCCGGTCGGACCAACGACCACGACGATCTCGCTGGGCCTGCATCGGAAGGCAATACCTCTCAGGATCGAACGTCTCGCCTGCGGAATGGTGAAGCCGACACCATTGAGTTCCAGTAAGCCATTTGGGGCAGTGAGGCGGGTCCGATGAGGTTGCTTCAACACCCATGTCGCCGCGGCGCTGACGCGTTTCCATGCCTCCTGCGCCGCGGTCACCCCGCGCCAGGCAGAGATAAGGCTCTCCATCGGTTGCAGGGTTCGGCTGACCATGATCGAGCTCGCGATCAGGCTGCCGGCGAGTACCTCGTTTTGCAGTACAAGCCAGGCACCACATCCGATAGATAGAACTTGCAGAGTAGACCTCACCATGCGTGCCGCCGATGCGATCGCGGCGACCCGTTCGCTGGCGCGAACGACAGGAGATAACGCCTCATCATTGGCGCGCATGAAGGCGCGGATGGCGCCTCCAGTCCAGCCCATGGCCCTGATGAAGTTGCCGTGTCGTACGATGCCATCCATTAGCATCTGACAACGTGCGGCTGCACCGCTCGCTTCATTGACCTCCGCCCGGGCAATACAGCTACTCACATATCCCATGATCGACAGAACGACCGCGCCAGTCAGCGCAATAGCGCCGTAGTAGGGATGGATGAGAAAGAGGATAAGTATGAAGACGGGAAGAAACGGGGCATCGACCAACGTAATGACAGCGCCGCCTGAAAAGAAGTTCCGTAGCTCCCGAACTTTCACCAGATCATGCGTCGAGCCTTCGCGGCGTCGCGCCGGATCGGCAATGGTTGCCTCCAGGATGAGCGGTGCGATGCGCTGTTCGAAGGTGACGGCGAACCGGCTGAGCAATCGAAATCGAATGACGTCGAAGAAGGCGCTGAAGATCAACGCCGCAATTCCGAGGGAGGTCAGGCCGATGAGAGTCTCGATGCTTCCGCTGCTGATGACCCGGTCGAAGACCTCGATGGAGTAGAAGGGTAACACAAGCAGAAGGATGTTGGCCGACACGCTGAAGACGACGACCCACACGAGCGTGGTTCGCCCTGGAACGGCGCTGACAACAGATTCTGCTCGGGCCGAGTGAGCCAGACGCATAGTGACTGCCTAATTGCGCAGAATGCGTAGGGCGGCAACGTGCCGCCCTACGTCGTCAATAATCAGACAACTTCGATAGCGGTGTAACCCGCTGCGTTATTTATGTCCTCGATCGAGGCATAGGGGGTTCCTCCGCCCGTAATGCCATCGAGGGTGATGGTTCCGAAGCCGAAATCCAGCGTGGTATTGGTACCATCGTCGTCGACGACCACCGTTGTCGGGTCATAGCCAGGCGCCGCATCGATGCTGATGGTGTCACCGTCAGCGAAACTAAGATCGGTAACTTCGTCATCACCGAAGTCCGCGCCCGTACCATCGCCAGCGTTGATCGCGTCGGTTCCGGCGCCTCCTGTAAGCACGTCATCACCGATACCGCCGTTCATCGCGTCAGCGCCGTTACCGCCGCTCAGCTCATCGTCGCCCGCCGCGCCGTTGAGCGTGTCATTTCCTGCACCGCCGGCCAGCGTATCGTCACCGTCGCCGCCTTCAAGCGCATCCGCTCCATTGCCGCCGGCAAGCGTATCGTCGCCTGCATCGCCGTTTAACGTATCGACGCCGGTGCCACCGGACAGTTCGTCTGCCCCGTCGCCACCACTAGCGACGTCATCGCCAGCGCCGCCTTCGATTGTGTCGTCACCGGCGTCACCTGCCAGCAGGTCGTTACCCGCACCGCCATCCATGACGTCGTCGCCCGCTCCACCATTAAGTGTGTCGTTTCCGGCGTCGCCGTTCATGATATCGTTCCCGTCATCGCCATTGAGGGTGTCGATACCATCGCCTCCGTTCATGGTGTCGTTACCGGCACCGCCATTCAGTGTGTCATCACCGAGACCGCCATTCACCGTATCATCACCCAGGCCGCCACTGGCGGTATCATTGCCGTCGCCGCCTTCCAGCGTGTCATTGCCGAGCCCGCCGGTCAGGGTATCGTCGCCGGCATCACCATTGATGGTATCATCGCCCACCCCGCCAGACAGGACGTCAGCACCATCACCACCATTCAATGTGTCATCGCCAGCAGCGCCTGCGAGTGTATCATCGCCTGCGCCCCCCGAGAGGACGTCATTTCCAGCACCGCCGTCGACGTTGTCATTTCCGTCGCCGCCATCGATCGTATCCGCCCCGGCGTTGCCGGAGAGATCATCATTCCCTGAGCCGCCATTGATCGTATCGTCCCCCGCGTCGCCGCTAGCCGTATCATCTCCAGCGCCACCGTCGATCGTATCAATGCCAGCGCCGCCACTGATCTGGTCGTTTCCGTCTCCTCCGAGAATGGAGTCGTCTCCCGCGTTGCCGTTCAAGGTGTCGTTGTCGACGCCACCATCGATCGAGTCGTTACCGGCTCCACCGTTGATCGTGTCATCACCGCCGAGGCCTGAGAGAGTGTCATTACCCGGGAGCCCATTGATCGTATCCGCAACTGGGGTTCCGTCCAGAATGTCGTCACCTGGTGTACCATTGATCAGTGCCATGATTGCCACTCCATGATGATGTCGCGCTTCTAACGCGACTACGCTTCGCGCTGAACATAGATGCATGATCCTAGCTATCCCCTCGACAACCGGAGATCGCTGACACCGAGCGTGTCGATCGAGCGAATTTTGCGCAATCCCCAGGTGGGGACAAAATGCAGCGCGTGATAGGGAAAGCTATTGCGTAAATGTTCGCTCAGGATTCATCTGAAGGACAGCCCTGCTGCCGTAACTCAAGTTCGACAATAATGCTCTGAGGCCATGATTAAGCGCGTCGAGCGTGCAATCTGAAGATGAAGGGCAGAGCAGAACTCTAACTATCCGGTATTCTTACGGATTACAGAGTGCTCTCGCGCGTGGCTCGTGACGACTGCTCCATCTAGCCGAGTGCCTTCGTCTACTTCAGCCATAATCTCGTTAATCGTCTCAATAGGTCTTGCAGAAAGGAAGGATGACGCGAAGCTCATGTGCGTGAAACTGGCTTAACGCCAACAATGTGCAACGCCCGTCCCAAGTATATTATCCTGGAATCGATCTATCCTACGAGTGTCACATGTAATCGGCATCGTGTCGCACATCGACGAGCTGCTCGACCGCAATATCGGTGCCGGGTATCCAATTGGTCCATTTGAAGCCGCTCACGCATGCGGCAATCCCTTGCGACATTAAGATAGCTCACGTCCGCTTCTGGTGCCAAACCGACAATCGGTAACGGACGATGTCGGCCGCTTGCCACGAGCGAGACAAGACCTTTGTGGCGGTCAACTTACTCTGAACTACACTTTCGAGAGATTTTTGCAGCGGCTCCTTTTCGAATCTGCAGCGCTCCTGTCGACAGGTGACATCAATCCAGAGCGACGCAGCCCCTAGAAGCCGCATTTCCCGCGGCATCCGGGTCGCTCCGCACGGTTGATCTGAGAGATTAAGCGCGCACTTCGAAGATCATATTGAAGGGCGTCTCAGTCGCGCGGCGGAAGCGCTTGAATCCTGCCTCAGTCGCGACCTGACGCAATTTGCTTTCACCTGCCTGGGCACCGAGCCCCAAGCCCACCTCCTGAGAGAGCGACGCAGGTGTACAAATGAATGTCGAGGCGTGATAGAAAATGGACCCGATCGGGTTGAGATTATCCTTGAGATTGTCATGAGCGAACGGCTCGACGATCATCCACGACCCGTCTTTGGCCAGTGTTTCCTTGACATGCTTGCCCGCACCAACGGGGTCGCCCATGTCATGCAGGCAATCGAAGAAAGCGACGAGATCGTAGTCTTTTGCCGGAAAATCCTTGGCACTGGCCTGCGCGAATTCAATTCGGTCTCCGACCCCCGCTTCCTGGGCCAGGACCTTCGCGCGATCGATCGAAGGTTTGTGGTAATCAAACCCGAAGAACCTGGATTTGGGGTACGCCTGCGCCATCACGATGGTAGAGGCGCCGTGGCCGCATCCGACATCGGCCACCTTGGCGCCAGCTTTCAATTTGGCTTCGACGCCTTCGAGCGTCGGAATCCAGTTTGAGACCAGATTGGCGTTATAGCCCGGCCTGAAGAAGCGTTCGGTGCCCGAGAAAAGGCACTTCGAATGCTCATGCCAGCCAACGCCCTTCCCTGTTCGAAATGCTTCGGCGACCTTGGGTTCGTCGAGATAGGTGGACTGCACGACATCGAATGCACCGGCGAAGAAAGCTGGCGACCCTTCCTCGGCGAATGCCATCGCTTGTTCGGCCGAGAGCGAGAACGCGTTCTTTTCAGGGTGATAATCGATGTAACCAGAGGCGGCTTGGCCGGAGAGCCACTCGCGGACATAACGCTCATGCAGGCCGGTCTTCTTGGCAAGCGCCGACGGCGTGAAGATATCTCCATTCGCCATTGCCTTGTAGAGGCCGAGACGATCGCCGAGCAGTATACTGGCACCGCCAAGTGAAATGCCGAGGTCGTTGACCAGCTTTCCTACGAGTGCGTTCAGCTTTTCAGGATTTGGTTCACGCATTGCAGCATCCTCCACTTTGTGAAGAACAGCCCTCGCTCTAGTTAAGCACGACTGGCGAATTACAAGTGGGCGCCGAGCGCCACGCGATGTCAGATTCAGAATTATGCGGAATTGTCCGCTGCTGGCGCAATCCCCGCGTTCCCTCTAGACTTGCTTCTGCGAAGTTTTGAAATTGCCGCTCAATTTTCACGAATTTTCGGGGGAAAGTATCCTTGGCCGAAAGTGGGATTGCGAATATTCGCGCGGTACTGTTGTCAAAGCCCCGCCCGGTCGGGTGGGATCAGCGCCGGCAGCGACTTGACGAAGTCGGGTCGATCTGGCCGGTGGCCGACGATGTCGAGCTGCGGACTGTCGATTGCGGAAATGTCGCGGGGGAATGGTCCTTCTCACCGGGGGCAGATACGACGCGCGTGCTTCTGTATTTTCATGGCGGCGGTTTTTGTTCGGGATCAATCCTCAGTCATCGACGCCTCGTGACAGAGGCGGGGCGGGCTGCTGGCATAAGCACCCTGGCGATTGACTATCGGCTCGCGCCGGAAAACCCGTTTCCTGCCGCTCACGACGACGCGATGAGCGCTTGGCGATATCTGCGCCAGCAGGGCATAGACGCCAGCAATATCGTAGTTGGCGGTGACAGCGCTGGCGGCAATCTAACAATTACCCTCATCAACGCTTTGCGCGGAGCCAATGAAGAGTCGCCGGCATGCGCTTGGCTTATTTCGCCCTGGACCGATCTTTCAATGTCCGGGACGACGCTACAAAGCAAGGATCAGATCGATCCGATCATCCACCGTGGCTACCTTGAGGAACTGGCTGACGCCTTTGCTCCGGCATCGCTCGACCGCAGGAGCCCGTTTCTGTCTCCGCTGTTCTCGAACCTCATCGGATTTCCACCAACACTCATTCAGGTCGGGTCAGCCGAAACTTTGCTCGCAGACTCGACGCGTTTCGCGGAGGCTGCCGCAATAGCCAACGTCGCGACGACATTGGAGGTATGGCCCGATATGATCCATGCGTGGCCTCTGTGGAATGGCGGTCTTACAGACGCAAGGTTGGCGCTCAGGTCAGCTGGACAATTCATCAAGTATCAATTGTCTGATCTAGTTCAAATCAGTTCCAAGTCTTCGTGATTCATGATTCTTCACTCTGACATCGGAGGGAGTTCGCCGCATCGCAGGACATCAAGGCGCCATTCCCGCCACGACACTACGGACGGCACTGCGCGCATTCGGAAGGCGGCATCGCAACCTCAGCTCTGATGCGGGCCTTGCATGATCTTCATGGCATCCTTCACGTGGCGCCACTCGTTGGCTTCTTCCAGCTGACCTTTTTGCTCGCATGTCAGTGCATTCTGAGCGGCATGAGCGATGGACACGGCGCCGTGCCGATCAAGCATCTGCCGGGCGATGGTGTGGACTTGAGTTTCGGACATCATTTGCTCTCTCCTGATTTACCCGAGCCAAGGAGAACCGGTGCTGCTGGAACAGAACCGGCCCGGTGTCTCTGAAAACGGTGGAACAGCCAATCTCGTTCCCGGAAAAAACAACCGGCCGCGCGCTGACATGGGCCGGCCATCTATCGCCACCGCTTTGCCACGAATTTCAAACTCGAATTGCGATCAAACAAAGCATTGTGCACCGCAAATCAATCATCCGATGTTAAACATCGGATGATTGCATTCATTCCAAAAACGTGAGATAGGCCACAGAGGAAACAAGCGGGGAAAGAACACTCGTGGCACGAAGTCCTACGAAATCGTTGGAGCGGGGAAGCAAGCCAGGCCGTATCAATTCGGTCCTGACCACGCTCGGCTGCGAAATCGCGCAGGATATTATCCCGATTGGCGCAACCCTCCCCCCCGAGCCGGAATTGGAGGCGCGCTTCGGTGTCGGGCGCGGCGTCATCCGGGAAGCGATCAAGACCCTTGCTGCGAAAGGAATGGTCAGCGTGCGTCCACGTTACGGTACGCACGTCTTGCCGCGCCGCGACTGGAGCCTGCTCGATCGCGATGTGCTGGGATGGCTGGTCGGCGGCGGCGAACCTGACCGCGATCTTCTGATGGCGATTCAGGAAGTCCGACTGATCATCGAGCCGGCAGCAGCCGCGCTCGCGGCAACGCGGAGCACCAAGCAGGACAGGTTGCGCATCGAGGCCGCACTCGTCGGCATGGAAACCTCGCACGATCAGGAAAGCGCCATCAAGGCGGACAAGGCATTCCACCTCGCCATTCTAGATGCGACGCATAACCCCGTGTTGCAGGGTTTTCGCGGCGCCATCGATACCATTCTGAGCGCGGTGTTTCTTGTCGCGGTCGGCAGCCCCGGCTGGTTCGAAGACAATCTGCCAAACCACGCGGCCGCCGCGCGCGCGATCGCCGCCGGCGATGCAAAGAAGGCCAAGACCGCCATGGAGCAGGTGCTCGGCTACACGCAATTCAAGCTCTCGAAGCGTCGCGCGACTGCGCCGCCTGAAGGCATAACGCGGGTCTCAACCGCGACGGCGAAAAAAAGAAAGAGGAAGCCCCATGTATCGTGACATGATCGGATCGACGCACGTTCTTGCATCACCGGAAATCGCCGTCGTCGCTATTCCCGAGGACGAGCGCGTCTGGGTGCCGCAGGCGCCGGATGTCTGGTTTCGTCCGCTGATGCTGAACACACGACAGGGGCAGTGGTGTAATCTGCTGCGCGTGCGACGGGCCGGCGTGCTATCGCGGCATCTGCATCCCAATCCGGTGCACGGCTTCGTGTTGCGTGGCAAATGGTTCTACCGCGAACACCAGTGGGTGGCGACGGAGGGCTCATACGTGTTCGAGCCTCCGGGTGAGATCCACACGCTGGTCGTCCCAGAGGACGTTCCCGAGATGATAACCTTCTTCAACATCCAGGGATCGATGCTGTATCTCGATGAGAACAACAAGCACGTCGGCTATGAGGACGTCTTCACCAAGATCGACATGTGCCGCGCCCACTACGAGTCCGTCGGCCTTGGCCGTGACTATGTCGACCAGTTCGTGCGCTGATGACAAACGGTGCCAACATGATCGAGGAGATTCCGTCGGCCGCATGGGCGTCGATCTGGTACGCGGGAAAACGCGTGCTGGTGACGGGCGGAACGTCAGGGATCGGCGCGGGCCTCGCGCGCGGCTTCGTTGAGGCCGGCGCGGAGGTCATCGCGACTGGCGTGAATGCTGCGGAGATCGAGCGGGCGCGTTCGGATTCGGTGCTGCGCGAGGCTCAGGCGCATCAGCTCGACGTCCGCGACGACAGCGCGATCAAGTCCCTTGTCGGCTCGCTCGGCGAGCTCGATGTGATCGTCAATTGCGCCGGCGTTATTCGTCGCAGCGAAGAACTCGACCCCGCGGTTTTCCAGTCGGTCGTCGATATCAATCTCAACGGCACCATGCGGATGTGCGCCGCCGCGCGGCCGCTGCTGGCACGCTCCAAGGGCGCGATCGTCAATCTGGCATCCATGCTGTCGTTCTTCGGCGGCGGTCTCGTTCCCGGTTATGCCGCCAGCAAGGGCGGTATTGCACAACTGACGAAATCGCTGGCGATCGCCTATGCGAATGACGGCATTCGCGTCAACGCGATCGCGCCGGGCTGGATCGCGACGCCGTTGACGACCGATCTGCAGGCCAGCCCGGAACGCAGTCTGGTCATTCTGGGGCGCACGCCGTTGGGCCGTTGGGGCAAGCCGTCGGACCTTCTGGGCGGCGTGCTCTATCTGTGCTCGCCGACGGCTTCTTTTGTGACGGGGACGATCCTCGTCATCGACGGCGGATATGCCGTGACGTGATCAGGCGGCGGCGAAGTGCCGCCGTTCGCAGACGAGATTTGAGTACTAAACTGCGTAGCCGAGAGCCTCGCAGATAAAAACAAAGCGGCCAGAACGCTGGTCAAAGGGAGGTCGCGTGCTCGTTGCGCCCGGTCAAAAAGTGCGGTCCCGCGTCGCCTGGCGCGGCATGAACTCGCTGGTGGGCGCAGCCTTGTTCGTGGCGCCCTTGCTGGTGCTCGTCGCCATCTGGGCGATCGTGGTCCCGCTGTTCAACGTCAATCCGCGGATTTTTCCGTCGGTCGGCTCGGTGACCGAAGCAGCGGTTGCGGCGATCGGCGATGGCTCACTCATCCGCCATATCGGCGCGAGCATGCTGCGTGTCGGACTGGGCACGTTTCTCGGCGTACTCGTCGCTGTTCCGCTTGGCGTCGCCATGGGCGTGAGCCCTGCGGTCTCGGCGTTCCTGACGCCGCTGTTTCGCTTCTTCTCGGTGCTTGCCGGCATCGCCTGGATACCGATCGCAACGTTGTGGTTCGGCTACGGCTTCGGCGCCATCATCTTCGTGATCTTCAACGCCGTCTTCTTTGTGGTCGCCTACAACACGCTGCTCGGTGTCTCCACCATTCCGATGACGATCCGCAATGCCGCCGCCTCGCTCGGTGCCGGACGATGGGCCTTGCTCACCGAAGTGCTGCTGCCGGGTGCGCTACCCAATATCGTGACAGGCGTGCGCACCGGGCTCGGCTTCGCGTGGCGCGGCCTGATCGCGGCGGAGATGATCGCGACCAATGTCGGGCTTGGCTACATGCTGTTCGTCGCCCGTGACTTCTATCGCACCGAAGTGATCGTGCTCGGCATGATCGTCATCGGCGTGTTGTGGCTATTCATCGACCGGTTGCTGCTCGTTCCGCTGGAACGCGCGACGATCGAGCGATGGGGACTGGTGAGGCGCACATGAACATTGCACTGAAATTCTGGAGCGGTTACGTGCGCGCGACGCATCGGTGGCCAATTATCGCGACCATCGTGCCGTTTATTCCCGTGGTGGCGATCTGGAGCATCGTCGCCAATTCAGGCATGTTTCCGCGCGCCTTCTTCCCGGCGCCGGTGGATGTGATGCGGTCGTTCATCTCCCTCACCTACAAGGGAATTCTGCCGGACTATCTGCAGGACAGCCTGATCCGGCTGCTGTTCGGTGCATCCATCGGCGTCGCGCTGGGCATTCCGCTCGGCATCCTGATCGGCTCCAGCCGCCTCGCACATCGCATCTGCTGGCCGGTGCTGCTGTTCTTTCAAGCCATCGGCGATATTGCGTGGCTGCCGATACTGCTGATCTGGTTCGGCTTCGGCCTCACCACCATGACCTTTGTCATCGTTTACACCGTGCTGTTCCCGATCGTGCTGAGCACCGTGCTCGGCGTGCAGTCGGTACATCGCGATCTTGCCCGTGCGGCGCAGAGCCTCGGCGCGTCGCCGATGCGGGTATTGTGGGAAGTGACGCTGCCCGGTGCTTTGCCGAATATTATTACCGGCCTGCGCAATGGCCTCGGCTATGGCTGGCGCGCGCTGATCGCGGTGGAGATCATCGTCGGCACCAGCGGCATCGGATTCATGATGTTCGATGCACGTCGTGCCGGCTCAACGGTCGAGATCCTGCTCGGCATGATCGTTCTCGGCACTCTTTGGTACATCGTCGATGCCTGGATCCTTGCGCCGATCGAGCGCGCAACGGGCCAGCGGTGGGGATTGGTTACGTCATGAAAACACTGTCGCTGAAAAATCTTCGCAAGACCTATTTCGATCCCTATGCGGGATCGCAGGTCACCGCCGTCCACGACGTCTCGCTCGACGTCGAGCAGGGCGAATTCGTCTCCGTCGTCGGTCCCTCCGGCTGCGGAAAGACGACAATCCTGAACATGATCGCGGGCTTCATCCCCTATACGGGTGGTGAAATCCTGATCGACGGCAATCTCGTCAAGGGACCGGGTCCGGATCGCGGCGTCGTTTTCCAGTCGTTCGCCCTCTTCCCGTGGAAGACGGTGCTGGAGAATGTCGGCTTCGGCCCGAAGATGCGGGGCGTGCCAAAGGACGAGCGCGACCGCACTGCGCGGGAATATCTCGCGCTCGCCGGCCTCTCGCATGCCGCGGATCGCTACCCGAATGAACTGTCCGGCGGCATGCAGCAGCGCGTCGGCGTCGTCCGCGCATTGGCCAACAATCCGGCCGTGCTGCTGATGGACGAGCCGTTCGCCAGCGTCGATGCGCAGACCCGCATGACACTGCAGGAAGAGCTGACGCGGATCTGGCAGGAGCGCAAGCCGACCGTCATTTTCATCACACACGATGTGGCGGAGGCCGTGTTCCTCGCCAACCGCGTCGTCGTGCTGTCCAAGGGCCGCGTGCTCGATCAGATCAAGGTCGATCTTCCGCGTCCGCGCGTCTGGGATCACCTGATCGAAGATGAAACGTTCAAGCGTCTATCGGCGCAGGTGCTGCAAATGGTGCGGGCCGCATGAGTATTGCGCGAGATGTCATTCGTTCGACCCGCGGGCGTGTGGTGCTCGCTGTCATCGCCGTGTGGGCCGCGTTTCAGGGCTGGCTGAGCATCGAGGCGCCGGGCAAGATTTCCAAGGAGCTCGCCGGCGCGTCCGACAAGGTCAATATCCAGATCGATATGCCGTTTACGCCGGAGCGTTTTCACGTTCTGGCGTTTCAGAAGTATGGGCGGATCGCCGGAGCCGACGATCATTCCATCGGACTAAGGGGTGTGAAACGAACGGACCTCAACGCGGTTGCCCGGCCTTACTGGGTCACGAGCGTGGGGCCAATCAAGGAGGAGGACTGATTTTGAAACGCATATTATGGGCCTTAACTGCCGTGATGCTGGCTTGCGTGCCGGCACAATCGCAGACATTGACCAAACTGAATGTCGGCATGGTCAGCGCCATCGACATGCTGGCGATCCCGGTGGCACTGGAGCGCGGTTACTTCGAGAAGCAGGGTCTCGATGTCACCATCGCACGCCCCTATGCGACCGGCGTTGATGCGCTGAACGCGCTGCAGGCCGGCGAGACCGAGATCCTGCAGGTCGGCGTTCCGATGATCGGCGCCGTGCTGCGCGGCATGGATCTCGTGGCACTCGGCAATTACAGCGGCAGCGCCACCAAGTCCGGTTCGGATGCGACCATGGCGATCATCGCCCGTGAGGGATCTGGCATCGTCAAGGGTGACCTCAAGAGCCTCAAGGGCAAGAAGATCGCGACCTCCTTCGGCACGATCAACCATCTCTATATCCTGGCACTGCTGGAAAAGGCCGGGCTCAAGCCCGACGACGTCCAGCTGGTCAACACGCCGCCGCCGGATATGACGGTCGCGCTGCTCGCCAAGGGCATCGATGCGTTTTCCGGCTGGGATCCGTGGCCGATCATCGCGCAGAAGGACGTCCCCGGTGCCTTCGAAGTGATCCGCGGCGGCGATGTCATCGCCTATCTCGGCTATGTCGTCTCGCTTCGGTCCTGGGTCGAGAAAAATCCGGAATCGACGGAGAAATTCCTGGCCGCGACCTCACAGGCCGACCAGTGGATGCGCAAAAATCCCAAGGCCGCCGCGCAGATCGGCACCCGCTGGATTCCCGGCCTGAAGCCAGAGATCGCCGAAGCCGCGATGGAATTCAATGTCCAGCAACTTGACCGACGTCTTTCGGCAAATAGCTACAAGGCACTCTGGAGCGCGCAGGACCGGCTTCAGCGGCTGGGCGTGCTGAAGGCGACATTCGACGTCAACAAGAACATCGACGCCAAGCCGATGCTGAACGTCATGAAAAAGCATCCCGAACTATTCGCCGATCTGCCACCTATTCCGGCGGACGTCGCGCTCGGGCCGGACTTCACGTTCAAGCCATGAATAAAGGAGGCGGTCTGCGCAATTGCGGACCGCCTTTCTTCTGATCGATGCATCATTCGAAAACACTAGCTAGCAGCGTGGTGCTTTGCGACTGGCTCACGTTTATCCGCAACGTCAACCGCAACTAAGCCAGTCCCAGGCCGCCATCGATAGCGACAACCTGGCCCGTCATCCATTCCGAAGCGGGACTCGAAAGCCTCACGATCCATTCTGCCAGGTCGTCAGGAACGCCGCGCCGCCCGAGCGGTATGCGCGCCCGCTCCTGTTCCTTGATTGCCGCAGCCTGTTCCAGGGAGAGCCCCATCATGCCGGTCAGCGCGCCTGATTCCGTAGGTCCTGCCGCCACGGCGTTCACGCGTATGCCGAGCGGTGCAAGCTCCAGCGCCCAGCAGCGGGTCAAATGCTCCAAAGCCGCCTTGCTGGCGGCGTAATGAGACAGTCCAGCCACCGGCTTGTGACCGAAAGTGCTCGAGACATTAACGATCGTCCCCCGTGTTGCCCTTAGGTGAGGAAGAGCAGCAGAGGCGAGGAGACTTGGGCCGAGCACATTGACGGAGAAAATGTCCCTGATCCGATCGGCTGTCGCGTCTGCCAGCGGAAGGATGGCGCCTGCGCCCGCGTTGTTGACCAAGGCATCAACCCTGCCCCAAAGATCGACCGTCTTGGCAATTGTGCGCTTGGCATCTTCGGCGGAGGCTGCATCCGCCACCGTGCCGGCTATGTTCGCATGCTCGGCAATCGTTTCTTCGATAGGGCCGGAACGGCGGCCGGTCACGAACACCTTGTTGCCTTCCCTTGCGAAGCGCAGCGCCGCCGCCTTCCCTATGCCGGAGCTGCCGCCCGTCACGATCACGACCTTTTCACTCTGCATTTTCAATCTCCTTCTTGCCAAGATGACGCGGCTTGGCTCCACGACTCTACAGTCCTTCTGAATCGACGCTGCTAAAACCAGGGCGCGCACTCACTAGCGAAGAGAACGCGCCCCGGTCCTAACCCGGCAAACGATCAGTAGTCCCAGGAGATCGGAACCCAGCGAAACGCGTCGCCATCGATCGCCACGTGACCGGCGGACGGGAATGGCAGATGGGTCGCGACCAACAATTCGCCTGTTGCCGCCAGCTCCCGCAACAGGCGGGTCCGCACGCGCGCTGCTTCTTCGGGGTCATGCTCGAAACCGTTGTGCCAATCGGGTTGGTCAAACCCGACCGTGAATACGGCGTCGCCGGCGAAGGTCAGCGCGTCACCGCCGGATGCCAGGCGGACGACACTGTGTCCGGGCGTGTGGCCGCCGGTCCGACGCACGATGACTCCCGGCGCCAATTCATGCTCGTCCGTGAATGTCCGAAAATGCTTTCCATATTCGGCCATGAACCGCTTGGCAGTCGCCCGCAGCGCGTCCGGGAATCCCGGCGGCATTTGGGTGTGAGAGAAATCAGGCGCTTTCCAGAATTCGACCTCGGCGGCAGCGACGTGAATCCGCAGATCCGAACGCAATTGATCCTTCACCCCTTCGACGAGAAGTCCGCCGATATGATCCATATGCAAGTGCGTCAGCACGATATCGGTGACGCATGCAAGATCGATCTCGGCAGCGGCCAATCGCTGGATCAGTTGTCCGGCCCGCGGCAAATGCAGGTCAGGGTCCAATCCCAGCCCGGCGTCGACAAGAATGGTCTGCTCGCCACTCTGCACGACGACCACGTTCAGCGGCCAGTCGAAAGCGTCCGGCGGCAGGAACATGTCGCGCATCCAGGCGGCCCGGAGGGCGGGGTCTGCGTTATGTCCCAACATGGAGGTTGGAAGTGGCAACACGCCATCGCTGACCACCAGCACGTCGATGTCGCCGATCTTCACTGCATAGCGCGACGGAACGAGTTCGTTACGCCCCGACTTGGCAGGGGCTGATGTCGTATCAAGATTCATGTGTTTCTCCTTCTGAGTATTTTGCTGGGTATTTTGCTGAGTGTTTTTCCGAGTGGCTTGAATCGTCTGTGTCATCTGTGGGTCCTCCTGGTTGATCGTGAGAGCTGGCCGCGCTCCTGCATGGAGCGCGGTTCTTTCTTGTGTGGGGTGGCTAGACTTCGGTCACATGCTCCGGATCGGCCGAGGCGAGAGCGGCAGCACGCTCGGGCTTCGGCGGATAAATCCAGACGGTGTTGATTTCCTGCTTGGTCTTCTTGGCAACGTCGCCAACCATCTCGACCTTGCGGTCCCAGCCGCGCGTGAACAGTGCGCCGGCTTCGCCGAGGTCGAGACAGGTGACGTAGGCCTTCTGGTGATATGGCCTGGTCGCCATGCGCAATAATTCGGCGGCGGCATTGTTGCCGGCAAAGGCGCCCATCCGCGTCGCATGCTGGCACGACATCAGCGCGTAATTGCCGACATCGTCGCTGGCCGCTCTGGCGGCATCGCCAGTGGCAAAGACGCCAGGCACAGAGGGTACGCGCAAATCGCGGTCGACCAGCAGCCGGCCGAAATTGTCGCGCTCGGCGGGGATCTGCGTGGTCAGCGGCGCAGCGCGAATGCCTGCCGCCCAGATCACGGTCTCGGTTTCGATACGTTCGCCGTCGGACAGTGTGATCCCGGATGCATCCAGCGAGGCAACGCCGGCACCGAGCCGGGTCTCCACACCGAGCTTGCGCAGCGCCTCCTCGATGATGGGACGCGGACCCTCGCCCATGTCGGGGGCGATCGCACTGTTTCGTTCGACAATGATGACGCGCGGCTTGGCATCCTTGCCGAGGATCGTGCGAAGCCGCGCCGGGATTTCGGTCGCTGCTTCAATTCCTGTGAAGCCGCCGCCGGCTACGACGATGGTGTCGCGTCCGTTCGATGCCGGCCGATCGGCCAGGCCATGCAGATGCTTGTCGAGCGCGATCGCATCGTCGAGATTGTCGACGCTGAAACCATGCTCCGCGAGGCCGGGAATATTCGGACGGAACAACCGGCTTCCGGTCGCCACGACCAGCCGATCGTAGGACAGCGACTGTCGCTTATTGTTGGCGGTCGCGACCTGCACGATGCGGGATGCGGTGTCGATCGTCTCGGCGCTGCCTTTGATATAGACGACGTCGACGGCCTTGAGGACATCCAGCAAAGGCGCCGTCAAGGTTTCGGGCTTCGGCTCATAGAGCCGCGGGCGAATGACCAGTGTCGGCTCGGGTGCGACCAGCGCGATCTCGAGCTCTTCGGGCGAAACACCCTTGATGTCGCGCAGGCGTGCTGCGGACAATGCGGCGTACATGCCGGCGAAGCCGGCGCCTATGATGACTATTCGCATGTGATTTTCTCCTTGGGTTTAAGTTGCTCGGCAGTACGCGCGTCACCGCCGCCGCTTCTCACCTGCGGCAAATTTGTTGCGATCAACGATGACGCGAAGACGGGAAACGACGAGGTGAGCCCCTATGGAGGGGTACAGTCCAGCATCGACGCCAGTTGCATGGGACGTTCACATTCGGCGCGGCAGATTCGCGGAACCAGCGGCCGGTCACGGTGAAAGATGATCGGCTGTGCGAACGTCAGCGGCCGGTCGTTCAACGCCTGGATGTCATCGCTCACGATGATGGACAACGAAGGGGTGCTGTCTTGCGCGGGCTGCGCTGGCTTCTCGGCCTCTTCGCCCGTCGATGTCGTCAGTCGAATGGTCAGTGAAAGTCCATATATCAGAGAGCTCGTGACGACCCTCCGTCGCGGTATCATTGCAAGTGGGTCGACGAAGGTCTTCCAGGCCATTGTCTGTCTCCGTCCGTTATTGGCGTGGGCACGGTGATGATCTAGCTGATCGGATCTGCAACTGCCCCAGAGCGATTGACGTACCTGTCGAGAGATTGCGGCTAACGCGTCCGTCGGCGCCAATCGCTTGGACTTTCGCCGGTCAGCTTCCTGAACGCCGCTGCAAACGCTGTCTGCGAGGCATAGCCAAGCGCCGCTGCCACCGACACGACCGATGCGTCGGTGTCGCGCAGCATGTTCATGGCCTGCTCGAGCCGGTGTTGGCGCAACCAGGCATGTGGCGAAAGCCCGGTGCTTTCCTTGAAAGCGCGGCAGAAGTGAAAGCGCGACAGGCCGGCATCCGAGGCCAAGGCGGAAAGAGAGACGTCCGTATCGCTGTCGGAGCGCAAACGTTCGATGGCACGTAGCAGCGTCTTCGGCGCCAGCCCACCCATGGTCTGCTGGAACGTGGTTGGCGTGCCGGTGTGCGCAGCCAGCAGGCGCGTGGCCAGTAGATCCGTCACTTGCTGCCTGAACAGGGCATCCAGGGCCGCATTGCCCTCGAGGACGTCCGCTGCACTTATGAGCAACCGCGATGTGATGGGGTCGGGATGCGCCGTTCGCTCCAGCAGGTCGCCAGGAGCGGCGATGTCGGCTTCGTGGGCAACGCGCTCGAGTATTCTGTGCGGAAGATAGAGCTGAACGACATCAACAGGTTTTGGAATATCCCATCGGGAGCTTGATCCTTCCGGAATGATGATCACAACACCGGGGCGAAACGTTCCAATCGCAACCGATCTTCCCGACCGCCGCTCCATGCGCTGCATCGAACCGTTGTAAGCCATGATGACGTGATGGGTCATGGGCTCGACGACGTCGTGCAATGGCTCATGTTTCCAGTGGGTGATTCCGGCACCGGAGGAATCCAAAGCCATATGAAATGGTGTGGTCCCGAGCACGCGGGACATCTCCGCACCGGCAGAAGGTCGCTCGGCATGGGACGGAGTTTCCTGGGACGCCTCTGATGCGGCTGCCGGGTCATTCGGACGATCGTGAGGCTTGGTCATGGACGTGCACCCGCAGCAAGGGTTCGTGTGCGTCCGATGAGACCCGTACCGCCCATGACGATAATCCTCATGACTTTCCTCCGATTGTTCGGGCCATCCGTGGCCTTGCTCCTGAAAGCACTGCCAGAATGCGCGCGGACGGGCCGGAAAGCCTTGTAGGCACCTTGAATTGCCGTTGACTTTTCCTTGGCTTCTTGTGCAATCGACGCGCGGACGTGCAGTTTTCATTCAAAAATGATTGCCTGGACGCCGATCAGCGCGAGCTCAAGCGAGGCGCCCGAACTCGTCGCTGCTGGACCGAAGCCGTTCGATCTGCTGCTCTTTCCGGTCCCGAACAATGACCCGAAGCGGAAACCGAGGATCCAATCATCGCTGATGAACTATTTGATCTGCGACCCCGACCAAGGGACAAATGAGCGTCCGGGGAATGGCGGTCGGGTATCCCGGCTGCTCCGGACAAGGTGCGGAGACCACATGCGATGCAGATGCGCTTCTCAACATACCGGTTGTTCGCATGCATGGGCGTGGTGCTTCTCGCCGGGTTGCCGGGAGTGGCCGCCGCAGACGAGTCGGATTCCTGCATAAAGCTGTCGGATGACCTCGCGGTCGCGGGGTGCACGCGCACCATCGACTCGCACCAATACACGGGTCGAAGCCTCGCGCGGGTCTATGCGCGTCGCGGCGGGGCGTACCGGGCACAGGGCGACCTCACCCACGCCATGGCGGATTACAACGAGTCGATGCGGATCGATCCGACCTATCCGTCTGCCTACAACAATCGCGGCAACGCTTGGTACCACAGCGGAAAATTCGATCGGGCCATCGCGGACTATAACCAGGCGATCCAGCTCGATCCGAAATCAGGGCTCGCCTACGCCAACCGTGGCAGCGCCTGGGGCGCCAAGGGCGACTTCAACCGGGCCATCGAGGACTTCGACCGGGCGATCCAGCTCGATCCGAAAGATACTGACGCCTACTACAACCGCGGCAGCGCCTGGAGCGGCAGGGGTGACCTCGATCGGGCCATCGCGGACTACGATCAGGCGATCCAGCTCGATCCGAAACATGGGGCTGCCTACGTCAACCGCGGCAACGCCTGGGGCACCAAAGGCAATTTCGACCGGGCCATCGCGGACTTCAACCAGGCGATCCGGCTCGATCCGAAAGATACCAAAGCCTATTACAACCGCGGCATGGCGTGGGAGAAGAAACGCAGTCTGAAAGAGGCATTGGCTGACTTCAGGATGCACGCGCGACTGGCTCCGTCCGATCCAGAAGGCCTGAAGGCGTTGAAGCGCGTATCGAAAGAATTGAGCGCAATATGACGGGGCGGCGCTGACATGGCTTGATGTCTGGAAGCGGCACATTCCAAGCGTCATGCCTCCGACGTCTCCCATTCCCGCACCACCGATGTCCCGCGTCTCGCGATGCCTGATCGACATCGGGCGCATGATCGTCGGCCTGATCGCGGCGATTATCATCGCGCCTTTGGCCATGGGAATTCTGCTGCAGCTCAGCCTTCGGCCCACCGGCGGACTCGCCGCGCATCTCGGCGCGGTCGTCCCGACGGCTCTGCTGACTCTCGTTTTCGGCGTGGCGGGTTCATTCAAGGCCACCGTTTTCATCGCCCTGCCCGGAATCCTCTTTGCGCGATGGGGCGGGATCATGTCGCCCGCGATGTGCATGATCGGCGGCGCCATCACCGGTGGCGGCTTCTTCGGCATCGGCGCCTCCGTTGGCTCCTCACTGCCGACCGAATGGGGGCTGATCGGCGCAGCGGCGTGCGGCGGAAGCGTTGCCGCGCTCGCTTACTGGTGGCTGGCGGAGCGTCACATCCGGTGACCGTCGCGACACCGCCAATGAGAACAATAGGCCTGTTTTGGGATCAACCGACATAGCGAAGCCTGTCGCGCCGCCCATTGCTCACATCACGCCTGCTTCCGCAGCGATGCATGCCGATCAACGCCCGTCGACATAAGGATGACGCGACAGGATATCATCGAGTCCGGCGCGGCAGCGATCCGCCCATGCAGGATCAAGCCGGCCCAGTAATGCGAGCTGATGCGCAAAACGCAGGCGCCTGATATCGCCGGCGTTGGAATTGCGGTGCATGAGTTCATAGGTTCCGGCCATCGCCGAGGTGATGGTCTCAAAAGTCCAGTACATCAGCTCATCTAGATCGTCGGTGGTCCGCATGTCGTATCGCTCGCCGCGTTCGACGAACATGTAGTGGAAGTGCCCGTCATGCTCGATCAGCGCACGGCCGGAATCGACATACCGATACCCCGGCAGCAGCTCCTCGGGCGCATGGATGCGTGCGGCAAGCACACGCATGCGGTGATCGACTTGTTCAAGGGGTGTCACGGCAGCGGCCTCGTGATTAGCCAATGCGGCCGTGGGGCGGTGGCGATAAGTCGGGATAACTGCGCACCAGGTTCACTCAGACAGAGGGCACCAGACGGCAGCAGCACGCCTGAACCCGATCTTCGCGCGCGCCGACATATTGGACGAGGAGCCACATCGATGTCCGAGCCAAGTCCCCTTCTGGAATTCATCATGCAGGCGCTGGCATCGAAGCCGGAAGAGCGTGGCGGCCTGTTCTACGCCGTGCTGACACTCACCGTCGGCATCGCCATTGCCGCGGTATGGCCGTTTGGCGGCACGCCGGGTGATGTTCTGACCGGCTATGGGATCGTGGTGGTGGCGGTCGGCAGCGGCATGTTGCTGGTGAAATGGTTCTTTCAAAGCATCAATTAAGTAGTATCGGCACAGCTGCCCTCTCGCACGTTCGCAAGCCGTTGCACCAATGCCTCTACGAGCGCCTTCAGCTCGCCCAGCGCGACGTCGGGAGGCGCCACGTCGATGTCATGCACGTGCCAATAGGTCACGCGATCTTCCCAACCCGGAAAGCGCGTCACCAGCAAGGTGCGGTGCTCGGCCTCCTTCACGGCCACGACCATATCGGACGCTTCCAGTGCATCATGCGTGCAGGGTGCCGGCATCCGCGACGCGCCAAGGGGCGCAATGCCGTCGATGGTCAGAACGTCGATGGTCTGCCGCGCCATCGGGCCGACATTGTCCTTGCCCCGCTCGATGGCCAGGGCGTGAGACGTCGCCTCCCAGTCCAGACCGGCACGGCGCGCCAGGTAATTGAAGAGTTCTTCCGCATAGCGGCTGCGATAGTAGTTGCCGGTGCAGAGGAAGAGGACGGTCCTGGCCATGGCCGAGTGTGTTTGGTGGGGCCTGCATTTGTCAATTGCAGCGCCCTCGCCGCCCGCGAGCCCATGGACCCCGCAACCATTTTGCTGGATTGTGCCGGCCTCGCCTTGCGCCAACGAATCATCCCTCGGAGGACACCCCCATGTCGCGCTCGCTTTTCCGCACCACCCTCGTCGCCGCCCTCGCGCTGATCGGCGCAAGCCTGTCCTCCGCGGCTTTCGCCGATAGCGGCACGATCCGCATCAATGTGCTGAAGGGCGGCTGGTTCATCGGCGCGTCGGGCGGTTCGGGCACGCTGACCTTTCGCGGGCGGACCTATCCGCTGTCGATCGGCGGCTTGAGCGCGGGCCTCGTCTTCGGCGCGTCGCAGACCTATCTGTCCGGCCGCGTCAGCCGCATCAACAGCCCGGGCGATGTGGCCGGCGTCTATGGCGCAGGCGGCGCGGGTGCTGCCGTCGGCCGCGGCGTCAGCGCCATCGTGCTCACCAACGAGAAAGGCGCGCTGCTGGAATTGAGCGGCCGCCAGACCGGATTGATGGTCAATGCCGATCTCTCGGGCCTCGCCATCTCGCTGAGGTAAGCGGCGCGCCCATAAGCGGAGCACGGACGCCTTGCTCCAAGGCGCCCGTGCAAAACACATATCCGCGAACCGACGCTCCGGCGAGTGATAGGGCGCATGCAGGAAGGGCGCTGTATCAAGCCCCTCATTCAGCGAAATGGCAGGGGTCATCGATCGCGCGAATGTGCACGCGACGTCATCGTGGCTTCACACTTGCTAAAGATTTTATCGATCCCTTTTTGCGCTCTGGTGTGCAGCGCAATGCGCGCGACGCGATGTCGCGCAACACCGCGTGAAGGTTCACGCCCACACTTCAAAACAATGTCACCAGCCGTCATCCACGTTTCATCGCACGGGCCAAGATACGCCCCAATGCGCCAGCATGGTCCGCGCAGCTCGAGACGACGGAGTGTAGCATGACAACCGACCCGACACCGAAGTTCGACGCAAACTATGTGGCCACGCTGCGCCAGGTGCTGGATATAGCTGTGCAGCAGATCGCCGTGCAGCATCGTACGCCGGCGACGAAGGCGATGATGGCGGAGACCATCGTGCGCCATGCGGCCGGGGGCATCACCGATGCCCATGCGCTCGTGTCGCATGCCGTGACCGCAGGCGCCAACGGCGCGCCGTAACATTGCTGCGCAATCTTTCGCAACGCGAAAAGCGGGAACTGCCATGTATTTGATGGCATGCCGCCACGTCTTCGCCAAACCGGACGGCGAAGTTCCATCGAAGCCGATGGAAAAAGATACCGATGATTATGTCAGAAAATTATTTCAGAGACCGCGCGGACGATTGCAACCGCCTCGCCCGCGAGGAGAGCGATCTAGAAATGCGCGGCATGCTCTGCGATCTCGAACTGGATTATCGCGCCAAGGCGCTCCATGCTGCAGCCCATGGCTGGCGCGACGCGCCGCGGTATTTCGAATTGGCTGAGGTGTAGGCCCGTCGCGCGACAGCAGACCGGCCGAAATCTTTCTCGACCTTACGCTTTCACGAGCCGCACCTGGGTGCCCCAGGGATCGGCGATCGCAATGCCATCTGCGATCGACTCGCCTGACAGGCCCGCCGCCGCAAGACGGCGCTTGCGGTCAGTTATGACAGCATCATCGGCAATACGGAGCGAAAACCAGGCCAGCCCGGTCTCCTGCGCATTGCGCGGACCGCTGCCGGCGCTCTGCCAGGTGTTGATGCCGATGTGATGGTGATAGCGGCCTGACGACAGGAATGCGACACCCGGCCGGCCAAGCCGCGTCGGCTCCATCCCAATCAGCCCCTCATAAAAATAGCGGCCGCGCGCGACATCGCCGACGCGCAGATGCATGTGACCGATGCGCAGCGCCTTCGGCGCGGTGTGATACTGATCGCGGGTCGTGTCCGTCTGCGCCACGATGTTGTCGATGTCGAGCTGGTCGGTCCCCATGGTGACCATGTCGCCGGTCCATGTCCACGCCGACGGCGGCCGGTCCGAATAGACCTCGATGCCGTTGCCCTCGGGATCGGTGAGATAGGAGGCTTCGCTGACGTGATGATCGGCAAAGCCATCGAACGGCGTGCGCGCCAGCGCGGCATGGACCAGCCAGCGCGCGAAGTCGGCACGGCTCGGCATCAGGAACGCGGTGTGAAACAGCCCGGCGGTGGTCTGCGCTTCCAGCGGCGCATCGGGCCGATGGATCAGATGCAACAGCGCCGCGCCATCGACGCCGAGCACGACCTCGGTTTTGTCCGCGCTGATGGTGTCGAACTTCAGCAGGTCTGTGTAATAGGTCCGCATCCTGCCGAGGTCGCGGACGCGCAGCGCCGCGGCGCCGATACGCATCGGCGTCTGCTGCGCGAAGGGGAGCGCAGCCGACGCGGCCGCGCCGGGATCGACACCGCCCTCAGCACGCACCGCGCCCATCAGTGCGGTCTGACTGGCAGCAAAGGCGGCGAGCTTCATCACCTGTCGGCGCGTGGTCATGCGGTGGTCCATAGCGGCAGAATGGGTTCAAGAGCGGATCATTGTTGATAGCAGGCGACCATACGGGGTCAAATCACATCGCTGTAGGCCCAATCCACGGGGCCTTTTTTAACATAATGTTACGTTCCGACATCGTTTTGGTAGTTGATCGCAGAGGCGAAGTGAGGAGAACTCACCCCAACTCAAAAATAAAACAGACGGGAAACGCCATGTCGACAGCCCCCCACATCATCCATGATGACAACCGCGCGCGTGCCGTCGTGACGGCGCTGGCCTTGTTTGCCGCGCTATGTGGCACTGCGGCCCCCGCTTCCGCACAGCAGCTCGCCTGCGACGACGGTATCAAGACTGCATTTCATCCGGATGAGGCCACCACCGTGGTGGCCGTGCGGGCGATCAAAAAGGGCGAGGAACTGGTCGCGCAGGATTCGCCCCGCCCGATCACCATGGCGGCGGACATGTGCCTTGTGAAGCTTCTGGTCGGGCCAGGCTTCACGGCGGAAAAGGACAAGACTACGCGCTCCTGGTCCGAGGGCATCGGCATCGAGGTCTGGCTGCCGACACCCGCGAACTGGAATACGCGCATCCGCAATTACGGCGGCGGCGGCTGGGTCGGCGGTGGCCATCGCACTGTCGACAAGATCGGCAGCAAAGTGCCCGCCCTCGTCAACGCCAATATGGGTTATGCCTCGGGCACCACCGATGCAGGACAACCCTGGTATCAGGACGGCTCCTTCACATTCCTCTCCGACGGCAAGGTCAATGCCGAGGCGTTCCGCGACTTCTCGGTCCGCGCCATGGTGGAGCAGGCCGTCAAGACCAGAGCGCTCGTCACGCTCTATTACGGCAAGGCGCCGGCTTACGCTTATTACGATGGCCATTCGCAGGGCGGCCGGCAGGGCATGAAGATCGCCCAGGACTATCCCGAGCTCTATGACGGCTACATGATCGCGCAGCCGGCGCTGAACATCCCGCAATTCGGCACGGCTGCGCTGTATCCGCAGATCGTGATGAAGACCGAACTCGGCTTCACCGCGCTCGACAAGCCGAAAGCCACCGCCTTCGCCGCCAAGATCGATGCCGCCAACAAACGTGCCCTCGCCGCCTGCGACAAAGCCGGGATCGGCTTCCTGCTCGATCCGTTCGCCTGCGATTACGATCCCGCACGCGATGCCGCAGCTCTCTGCAGCGGCGAGGCTGGCCAGGGCGTTACCGGCAGCAATGCCGATGCGGCAACCTGTATGAGCCTCAAGGAAGCGATGGCGCTCGACAGGATCTGGTTCGGCGCAACGCCCGATGGCAGCTACGACGCCGCGCAAAGCTCCAACAGCCGCAGCGGCAATGTGCTCGGCACGAAACAGGTGTGGTGGGCCTTCACCAGGACCACGGCGATCGGCAGTCAGATCACCGGTACAGCCGCCGGCAGCGTGGCCCTGGCACTGCAGGACGTCCGCTACGCCGCCGATGCCAGCGCCACCAACCCGTCGGACATTCCGTTCAACAACGGCTCGACCACCGAACGCAACAAGTGGCAGGAGCTCAGCTATGCCGATCTGGCCGATACGGTGAACAAGAACCTTGCCCTGCAACCCACTTTGTTCAGCAATCTCGGCACCGACAAGGCGGATCTCGGCAAGTTGCGCGATCTCGGTCGCAAGATCATCGTCTATAGCGGCCTTGTCGACGACGCGATCCCTCCAGCGGGCAACGTCAACTATCACGAGCGCGTCGCGGCGCAGATGGGCGGCCACGCGGAGGTGCAGAAGTTCATGCGGATGTATCTGCTGCCCGGTTCGGCCCACAGCTCGCAGGGCCGGGCCTATACGGTCAGCGGACAGAACGATTCCGTGCCGCTGCCGAAACTGCCGGGGAATGCCAACCAGACGCCGACGCGCGAGCAGGATCAGTTCTTCAGCGCGCTGACGGACTGGGTCGAAAAGGGTGCGGCTCCCGGCGAGATCGCATTGACGTCGCGCGACAGCAAGTTGAGCTATCCGGCTTGCGTCTATCCGCTGCGGACAGTGTGGAATGGCGGAGCGGTGACGCAGGCGGCGAGTTTCGGCTGCAAGTAGCTGTCATTCCGGCAGCGCGAGAGCGAAAGCTCTCGCCTCTCGTTCGTCATGGCCGGACTTGATCCGGCCATCCACAAATTGCCGCTCGGCGCGCTCCTGCGATTTTAACGATTCTAGTGTGTAGAGGTTCTAACTTGGCAGGTAATGCCATGCGCGATTTGATGTCCTAGAGACCACGCAGGAATCGGGCTCGGTCAGTCCGAACGACATGCGGGGCGTTATCGGTGGGGATCGTCGAAAGAAAAGTCACCAAGGCAATGTGTCTTGGTGCAGCGAGTTCTATTGTCTTGTTGATGGGCCTGTCAGCGCAGGCAAGCGCACAAATGCTGGCGCAAGCCACCGGCACGGAGACGCCTTCAGCGCGGGCCACGCAGCTGGATCCCGTCATCGTTCAAGGCAGCGCAGACCGGCGCGCCAAACCCAAGAACACTGCGCGCAGCAGCGCGTCGCGCACCGCCGCACGGGCGGCGCGCACAGCCACGCGTCAGGGAACAGTCACTCCGAGCAATGTGCCGGGCGCCCGCGCAACGGAATCCGCATGGGGCCCGGTTCAAGGCTATGTGGCCACGCGAAGTGCCACGGGCACCAAAACAGATACGCCTCTGATCGAGACGCCGCAGTCGATTTCGGTGGTGACGCCGGAGCAGATGCGCGACCAGGGCGCGCGAACCGTCGGTGAGGCGCTGGCCTATACGGCGGGCGTGCAAACCCAACCCTATGGCTTCGATCCCCGCTACGATCAGTTCCTGATCCGCGGATTTGCGGCCAACCAATTCGGCGAATACCGCGACGGTCTGCGGCAGGGCAACGGTTCCTTCGCCCATTTCCGCAACGAACCCTATGGCGCCGAACGCATCGAGGTCATGCGCGGTCCGTCCTCCGTGCTCTATGGCGCCAACGAAGCCGGCGGCATGGTGAACTTCGTCAGCAAGATGCCGCTGGAGACGCGGCTCAACGAAGCCGGGCTCGATATCGGCAATTTCAATCGCTATCAGGGCCGTTTCGATTTCAGCGGGCCGACGCTCGACAACGACAAGCTGCTCTATCGCTTTACCGGCCTGGTGCGTGACAGCGGCACGCAGATTCCCGGCACCTGGGACGATCGCGTCTTCCTGGCGCCGAGCTTCACCGCAAAGCTGGGCGAAGACACGACGCTCACGGTGCTGGCCGAATACGAGCGCAGCAAGACGTCGATGTGGCCGTATTATCTGCGCAACCCGGCGACGGGCGTGGTGACCAATATTCGTCTCGGCGATCCGTCATTCGATGCGCTCACGCAGTCGCAGGCCTCGATCGGCTACAGGCTCGAACATCGCTTCAATGAGGCTGTGACGTTCCGGCAGAACGTCCGGCTCGGGCACCTGTCGTTCGAAGGCAACATGATCGATGCACTCAGTCTCTCTCCCGACGGCCGCACGCTGAACCGTTACGCGTCGACCTATAAGGAAAGCCTGAACACCTTCAATATCGACAATCAGGTCCAAGCCAGGTTGGCGACCGGCCCGATCAAGCATACGGTCCTGGCCGGAGTCGATTACTTCCGGCAGGGAACGACTTTTGGCTCCTATGCGGGCGCCGGTCCGTCGCTCGACCTGACAAATCCTGTTTATAGCACTTCGGCGCCGACATTGCCCTTGTCGCTTCTAGGCGCCAACAGCCAGACGCTCGGCCAGCTCGGACTTTACGCACAGGACCAGATGGCACTGGGCGGCTGGCGGCTGACCATCGGCGGCCGGCAGGACTTTGCCGAACTCTCGAACCACGACGACCTGTCAGGCGTGACGACCACGAGCGACCCAAGCAAGTTCACGGGCCGCGCGGGATTGCTGTATCTGTTCGACAACGGGCTCGCGCCTTACGTCAACTACGCGACGTCATTTCTGCCGCAGAGTGGCACGACGGCGCCCGGGCGCGGCGCTACGCCCTTCGCGCCGACGACCGGTGAATCGTTCGAAGCCGGTATCAAGTATCAGCCGCTCGGCTGGAACAGTTACTTCACGGCGACCTGGTTCAACCTGACCAAGGACAATGTGCTGACCACCGATCCGGTCTTCGGTTCGCCGTACTCGGTGCAGACCGGCCAGATACGCTCACGCGGAACCGAACTGGAGGCGGTGATGGCGCTGATGCCGGGGCTGAAGGGCATCGCCTCCTACAGCTACACCGACGCGACCGTGACCCGCAGCAATGGCTTCGATCTCGGCAAGGTACCGATCGGCGTGCCCACTCAGCAGGCGGCGATCTTCCTCGACTACACCTGGCAATCCGGCCCGCTCGCGGGCTTCGGTGTCGGCGCCGGCGCGCGCTGGATCGGACAGACCTGGGCTGACGACATCAATACGCTCAGAAACCCTGCGATCACGGCGTTCGATGCGGGTGTGCATTACGATTATCGCGGCATGCGCCTGGCCGTGAATGCGCGCAATCTGTCGGACGAGCGTGTTCCGATCTGCAACGGTGGGACCTGCACCTTCACACAGGGGCGCACCGTTCTCGGCAGCGTGACAGCGCGATGGTGAGAGCGCGGCTGCGAAACCTCTGATGAAGCAGTTCTGGCTGCAGGAATGACGTGAAACGACGGAGCGGTGGCGCAGGCGGGGAGCTTCGGCTGCAAGTAGCTCCGTCCAGACGACGCACTATCATCCGTCATGGCCGGGCTTGACCCGGCCATCCACGCCTTCGCCTGTGACAAGACGTGGATGCCCGGCTCAAGGCCGGGCATGACGTGGAGAGATCGGTGCAGATCCACGAGCGGTGACCAGCGCGTTTGATCTGTTACTCGCCCCAGGCCGCGAAGGCGTCGTTGAAGGCACGCTCGCCGGGCGAGCCCTTCTCGATAGCGATGATGGCGCGGCGCTGGTTGGCATAGACCAGCGGGATGTCGAACCATGACCGCTCCTTCAGGAGCTGCAGGTTGCGCGCGCGATCGCTTTCGACATTGCTGAGACCGACCAGGAAGAAGCCGTCTGTGACCTTGACCGCGAGGCCGGCCAGCGGCGTGCCCCTCGCCTGCTCGTTCGACTTCATCAGCACGCCCGGAACATTGGCGATGCCGCCGCCGGCGAAATCGGGCGGCAGCACGAAAGTGAGTTCGGCCGTGTGGCTGGCAGGCAGCGACGTGTCGGTGTTGCGGCGGAACGACATGGTCATCTTGAACTTGCGTTCGGGAATCTCGATGTCCGCGCGCACGGCGATGTCACCAGGCTTGCCGCCGGTGCCCTTGATCTGCTCGGTGCGCCAGACCACTGTGCCGACATATTGCCGGCCCTTCGGCTCGGCCGGATCCTCGTCATACAGAACGACGCGCTGCGCGACCGGCGCGATCTGATCCGACGACGACGGCTGACCGACGCGATCGGCGATCTTCGGCCGCGGCGCCAGCGGCGCATCCTTGTTGTCGGTGACGACGGGCGCCGAACCGCCGGCGAAACCGCGCACCATTTTGTTGATCGTCGGCCATCCCAGAATCACGGCGCCGATCAGGATCATCACGATGCCGATGAGAAGCGCAGTCTTGAACGGGAAACCGCCGCTGACGCGCTTCGGCTTCGGAGGCTTGGGCGGCTTCGCCTTCTTGCCCTTGGAATCCTTGATGCGCGACGGCGGCACCTGCGACTCGTCGCCGTCCTGGTCGTCGTAAGCCGTTTCGTCGTAGCCGAAAGCTTCGCTCCGCGCTTCCATGCTGGGTTCGAGACGATCGAATTCCGGCGTCGGAGACGGCACGTTGGCGTAAGTCTTGCGCGCCGCGCGGTTGGCCTGCGCGGCGGCGCGACCGAGATCATCGACATCGGCGGTGACATCGCGGAAACCGCGCATCGCGGCATCGCCCTGGTCGCCGCGGTCGTTGCGGGCCGGCGGGGGTGCCGCCGGATTGTTTTCGAAGCGGCGCGGCGTGCCTGATCGTTCGCGGGTTGGTGGACCGTTCGGATCCTGCGCGCCGGCATTGGGCGACTGCTGCTTCGGAATCGGTGGCGGATCGACGCGCAAGGTGCGCGGCGGGCGCGGCTCTTCCGGCCCGCGGGGAGACGCCGGCGTCGGCGTAATCGGCTGGCGGCCGCGCGGCGACGGCTCGGCCGGCGTGGCACCGGCACGCGGCCCGGCATTGCGGAAAGCATCGCCGGCGCGCGGCTTGCCGTCGCCCGTCGTTCCAGCCGCCGCAGGCCGCGACGCATCGCGGGCGCGCTGGGCCGCTTCGGATTCGACCTTGCGGACGGCCTCTTCGAGCGACAGCCGCTCCCTAGTGATCTCTGACTCGCTGAGGGGCGGCTCGACACTGCGCAACTGGGCAATCAGAGCCGTGCGGGCGCGCTCATAGAGCGCGCGCCGCTGCTCACCGGGAGCACTGGGGTCCAGTCCGGCGATGGCACGGGCGATCAACGGGTAGTAATCAGCCATCTCGACTCAATGTTGCGGGTGCATCAATTTGGAGGCTATCCGGTAACAGTCCGTTAAGCCTCGAACGGGTTTTGCACCAGAATAGTATCTTCGCGTTCCGGGCTCGTGGAAAGCAAAGCAATCGGACAGCCCACCAGTTCCTCGATCCGGCGCACGTATTTAATCGCCTGCGCCGGCAGGTCGGCCCATGAACGGGCGTTCGCGGTCGGCTCTTTCCAGCCTTCGATGGTCTCGTAGATCGGCTCAATCCTGGCCTGGGCGCCTTCACCGGCCGGCAGATAGTCGATTTCCTTACCGTCGAGCTTGTAGCCGACGCAAACCTCGATGGTGTCGAAGCCGTCGAGGATGTCGAGCTTGGTCAGCGCCAGGCCATTGATGCCGCAGGTGCGGACAGTCTGTCGCACCAGCACGGCATCGAACCAGCCGCAGCGACGCTTGCGCCCGGTATTGACGCCGAATTCCTTGCCGCGACGGCCGATCTCTTCGCCGATCTCGTTGAGCAGTTCGGTCGGGAACGGACCCTGGCCGACGCGCGTGGTGTAGGCCTTGCAGATGCCGAGCACATAGCCGACCGCGCCCGGGCCCATGCCGGTGCCCGTCGCCGCCTGCGCAGCAACCGTGTTGGACGAGGTGACATAGGGATAGGTGCCGTGATCGACATCGAGCAGCGCGCCCTGCGCGCCCTCGAACAGGATGCGCTTGCCTTCGCGGCGCTTGCTGTCCAGCAGCCGCCAGACGGCCTCAGCGTAGGGCAGCAGCACCGGCGCGAATGCGGAGAGCTCCTTCACAATGTCGGCCGTGTTGAATTCTGCGAGGCCGAGACCGCGGCGCAGCGCATTGTGATGCGTCAGCAGGCGATCGACCTTGTGTGGCAGCGTGGCGAGATCGGCGAGATCCATCAGACGGATGGCACGGCGGCCGACCTTGTCTTCATAGGCCGGGCCGATGCCGCGCTGGGTGGTGCCAATGGCGGTGGCCTTGTTGGCATTCTCGCGCAGCGCATCGAGCTCGCGGTGCAGCGGCAGGATCAGCGTGACGTTTTCGGCAACGCGCAGATTGTGCGGGCCAACATCGACGCCCTGGCCGCGGAGCTTAGCAACTTCATCGACAAAGGCCTGCGGGTCGAACACCACGCCATTGCCGATCACCGAGAGCTTGGACTGGCGCACAACGCCGGACGGCAGCAGCGCCAGCTTGTAGGTCTGGCCATTGATGACCAGCGTATGACCGGCATTGTGGCCGCCCTGATAGCGGGCGACGACATCAGCCTGATCCGACAACCAGTCAACGATCTTGCCCTTACCCTCGTCGCCCCACTGGGCGCCGACGACGACAACATTGGCCATTTGGCGCTAGTCCTCTGAAAATACACGCGTCGAAGCGTGATCAGCGCGGAAAACGGTCTGCCGTTTGCCGGATCACGCCCAGGCATCCGCCTAAACGCGGCCAATGATCTTGGTTACCCAAGTCTTCCAGGACGCTGTCTGCGATGCAAAACGGGAATAAAGGAAGCGCGGGGGGAAAACAAGCACGAACGCCCCGAAAATGGCCTCGTTGGCCTCATGCAAACCTTTGATATCCCCTGAAAATCCGGGGCGATGTGGCGAGATTGCGGCAGCGCTCGCGGCCCGATTACTGAGAATGCCTCTCAATCTCACATGGTCGTGAGATCGGCCGTACCGGTTGGATCTGCCCTCGTTGTGCCGCGGCGTCGCCCTATATGGGTACCTCCGAGCGTTAATCACGCCGCTCGCCCGCTGACGTTGAACGGAATCCCCCGCCGCCCGCCTTACCGATGTGGCGTTCAGGAGTAACCAACATGACCCATTCAATCAGGCTGGCGGCGGCCACTGTCGCTGCGGCGTGCCTGTATGGCAGTGCTGCATCGGCGCAGCAGGCCGGCCCCGGCTGTACATCGAGCCAGCCGACCGGCGGCCCACAAACCCTGCACTGCGGCGGCGTGACGATCATTGCTGAAAACGGCGCGCGTTTCACGCTGCTCGACCGCGACCGCAACGGCCGTGTCGACGGCGTCGACCTGCAAAGCAAGGCCATTTTCATCGAGGCCCCCAAACAGAAGGCCGGCAAAACCTTCGAGGTGATGACACCGCAAGCAATCGCCGCCGTGCGTGGCACCAAATGGGCGGTGGACGCCGAGGGCAGCAAGACCTCCGTCTTCGTCGAGACCGGTCGTGTCGGCGTCAGGCGTGTGACCGGCCCCGGCAGCGTGAGCCTCGGCCCCGGTGAAGGCGTCGATGTCGATGCATCAGCGACACCACTCGACATCAAGCGTTGGCCCGCGCCGCGCGTCGCCGCATTGATGGCAAGGCTTGGTCGTTAGCAAGGCTTGGACGATAAAGAGGCCTGGATACGCGACGATGATGAAGGCCAGCAGATTGCAGACACCGCTCGCCATGGTCCTTGCGGGCGTGTGGGCGGCAGCACTGGCCTTTGGTCACAACCGCGGCGATGTCGGCTTTCTCGACCGGTTAGAGGCGACGCTGACCGACCTGCGCATCCAGATCCGCGGCGTGAAGAAACCGCCCGATCTCGTCACCATCATCGCCATCGACGATCGGGTCGCACGCGAACAAGGCAGCTATCCGCTGCCCCGCGCCACGCTGACGACAATCATCGAGGAAATCGCACGCTACAAACCGAAAGTGCTCGCACTCGATCTGCTGCTGGTCGATGCCGGCGCAGCAGAGAGCGATGCCGCACTGGCGCAGGCGCTCGGCAAGACCAACACCGTCATCGCCGCGGCGGCGCTGTTCAGCGAGTCCAAACAGACGGTAGCCACCAAGGAGGCCGGGCCGCTTGCGGATCTGCCGGTGGCGTCGGGATTTCTGCTGCCGCTGAAAGTCTTCGCCGATCAGGCCACGGTCGGCGTGGTCAATCTCAATACCGACAGCAGCGGCGTGCCGCGCTCGATGCCGATGCTGATGCGCTCGGCCGACCGCGTGATGGTGTCGATGCCGCTGCGCATCGCATCCGCCGCCTCGCGCGACGATGCCCAAATCGGCGAGTATAATTTCTCCCTCGCCGGCACCCATGTCCCGACCGATGTCGGCCATTTGTTGCCGATGTCTTTCTATGGGCCGCGCGGCACCATCAGGACGATCAGCGCATCGGAGGTTCTGGCGGGCAAACTGCGCCGCGGCGATGTCGAGGATCGCGTCGTCGCCATCGGCGTTACCGTGACCGGCGGCGGCGATTTCTTCTCGACGCCGTTCGATCCGGTGATGCCCGGCGTCGAAGTCGTGTCCACCGCAATCACGCATCTGCTCGCCAAGGACACCTTGCTGCGCAATACATCCATCCGGCTGTTCGATGCCGGCTTTGCGATCGTCCTGGCGATGCTGTGCATCGCCCTGCTCGCCTGGCGGCGCAATGCCGTCGGCCTCATTGCGATTGTCGCCGTCGTCGCATTGTGGGCCGTGATCAACACCGTCGCCTATGCCCATGGCATCTGGATGAGCGCTGCATTGCCGCTGGCCGCGGCTGTGCCGCCGGCCATGGCGTTCGGCGCGCTGCAGATCTGGAGCAGCCGGCGCAGCGTGCAGCATTTCGCCGCCCGCAGCGATCTGCTGCGCCAGTTCCAGGCGCCGGGCCTGCGCGAATGGCTGATCAAGGATCCGGACTATCTGTTGCAGCCGGTGCATCAGCATGCCGCCGTCATCTTCATCGATATCTCGCGCTTCACCGCACTCAGTGAGGCACTCGACGCAGATGCGGTGCGCGAATTGCTGAAGTCCTTCCACGCCATGATCGATCAGGTGACCCTCGCCCATGGCGGTGTGGTGACAACCTTCATGGGCGACGGCGCGATGATCCTGTTCGGATTGCCTGTGGTCGCCGATGACGATGCCGCCCGCGCCGTGCGCTGCTGTATCGAACTGACGACGCGCACCGGCGCATGGATCGCCGGTCTTCCGCCTGAGATCGCCAGCCAGATCGGATTCAAGATCGGCGCACATTTCGGCGATATCGTCGCATCGCGTCTCGGCGGCGCCAGCTACCAGCACATCACCGCGACCGGCGATACCGTCAATGTCGCCAGCCGGCTCATGGAGGTCGCCGCGAGCCACGGCGCCAAGGTGGCCCTGAGCGACGACCTGCTGCGCGCCGCGGGGGCTGATTGTGCGGTGCGCGCAACGGGGGCGCTGAGCGGCCCGACCGAAGTCCAGATCCGCGGCCGCAGTGGCGCGGTCAGCGCGTGGCTGTGGCACGACGGCAGCGCGGCGGAGGCTATATCGACCTCCGCGTAAATCAACGCACGCGGCATCGCCGCGATTGAGCCGGAACCCGGTCTGGTCTGGCACGTTTGCTCGAAGACCTGTTAGCGTACATCCGCAACCGTATCTGTTTGCGGTCGTATTTCGTTGCAGCGTATTTTGCGATCGGAGCCGCAGCTCCCGGGGTATTCGTGGATCAATCGTTAGGACCTATTCAGGACGCCAATTCATTCTTGCGAAGTTTGCTCGAAGCATCGGGCGACTGCATCAAGGTTCTCGATTTCGACGGCAACCTCATCTTCATGACCGACGGCGGCCAGCGCATCATGGAGGTCACGGACTTCGGCGCGATCAAGGGCTGCCCATGGCCTGACTTCTGGCAGGATCAGGGCAATATCGACGCCAAGGCGGCTATTAGAGCCGCTCAGCTTGGGCGTACCGGACACTTCCAGGGTTTCGCCACCACGATGGCCGGCACGCCGAAATGGTGGGATGTCACCGTCACCGCCATTCCCGGCCCCGATGGAAAACCGCATCAGCTGCTTTCGGTGTCGCGCGATATCACTGCATCGCGTGCCGTGGATGTGGCGCTGCAGGCCAGCGAAAGCCAGCTACGACTTGCACTCGACGCCGCCGACACTGGAACCTGGGATCTCGACCCGCGTACCGGCGTGCTGCAATGGGACCGGCGCTGCTACGAATTGTTCGGCCTCACCTTCGGCAAGCCGATCTCGTTCGACGTCTTCCTGCAAGGGCTTCATCCCGACGATCGCGACGTCACTGAGAAGGCGTGCGTGAACGCCATGAAGCTGGACGGACCGCAGACCTATGACATCGAATACCGCACCATCGGCCTCGATGACGGCATCGAGCGCTGGTGCTCGGCCAAGGGCCGTGCGGAATTCGAAAACGGCGAAGTCAGTCGCTTCATTGGAACCATTCGCGATATCGGCAAGCTGAAGCGCGCCGAAGCGCAACAGCAAATGTTGACGCGCGAACTCGAGCACCGCATGAAGAACACCATGGCCATGGTCGGCGCCATCGCCAGCCAGACGTTTCGGACCGCCGCGACCAAGGAAGAGGCGCGTACGATCTTCGATGCGCGTCTGGCCGCGCTCAACCAGGCGCATGACATCCTCACGCAATCGAGCTGGACCAGCGCGTCGATGCCCACGGTGATCGCAGGCGCGCTGGCCCCGCATCGAACGGGCGAAAAGCGTATTCGCGTCTCGGGCCCCGAGGTGGAACTGACGGCCAAACAGGCACTGTCGCTGGCGCTCGCGCTGCATGAACTCGCAACCAACGCCACAAAGTATGGTGCATTATCCGTTCCGGACGGAACGATAGATATCGACTGGGCTTGTCACATCGGCAGCGACGGGCCGGCGTTAGGTTTCGCGTGGCGCGAATCCGGCGGCCCCGTCGTGGCGCCGCCGACGCGACGTGGATTTGGCTCACGACTAATCGAAGGTACGCTGTCTGCCGACTTCGGCAGTTCCGTCAAAATCGAATTTCTGCCCGAAGGGCTCACATGTCGGTTCGAAACCAGATTGAGCGATCTGGCTTCGATGCCCGACGAAAGGTGACACCAATTTTTATGGCATCACTCCAAGAACTCAATGCACGTGACATGCAGCGGCCCGCCGTCCTCATCGTCGAGGACGAGCCTCTGCTCCGTATTCACGCGGCCGACATCGTCGAGGAAGCCGGGTTCTTCGCCATCGAGGCCAACAATGCCGACGAGGCCGTGCGAATTCTGGAAACGCGCGACGACATCGTTCTGCTGTTCACCGACGTACAGATGCCTGGAAGCATGGACGGGTTGAAACTGGCCCACGCGGTACGCAACCGCTGGCCACCGATCAAGATCGTGATCGTTTCCGGCCATTTGCAGGTCGCCAAGAACGATCTGCCCGACGACAGCCGCTTCTTCGGCAAGCCGTTCGAGACGACGAAGATGATCGCGGAACTACGCGCGCTGATCGGCTAGAGCCGACGCTATTGGACGGATTGCTCTCCGACGATGGCGCGATCGATGGCGTCGACCACGTTCTGCATCTCGACAAACTTCATGCGAGCCCGTTCCGCATTATCGCGATTGAAGGGCGCCGCCAGCACTTTTGCGTGCGCATCACGTTCCTCGATCATGCGCATACGCGCCGCCTTGAGCGTATCCAGACGTTCAATCATCTTGATCGATCCTCATATCGGACGCTGAAATCAGGCGTATGGTCATGCGTATAGCACGAAGCCCGCCGGTGATGATCACCGGCGGGCTTCAGTCATTTCAAATCTATGAGACGACGCAAAACTTGTCGGTCGAGAAATCCCAGTACATCCGTGGAAATTTCAGGACCTTCAAGCTCAGATCGCGCGGAGATCTTCCGCGCTGGTCTTGCCGCGCATCTTGTCAGCCTTGGCTTCGAAAGAAACCTTCTGGCCTTCATTGAGCGAACCCAATCCAGCGCGCTCGACTGCACTGATGTGAACGAACACATCCTGGCCGCCGTCATCAGGCTGAATGAAACCGAAACCCTTGGTCGCGTTGAACCACTTAACTGTACCGACTGCCATAACTATTCTCCAAGATGTGCGAATGCGCGAGCCCTACGCGACATCGCGTGAACCCGATCCGATTTCAACGATGTCTTGGGGAATGGAGCCGATTACGGCGCGGTCAACAAGCCAGAGCATATATTCGAATAACTGCAATATAGACGATTTCAGCCGAATTACAAGAACAATGATTCCAGAGCGTGTTTAACGAGCATTTACAACGCTGAACTTCAGATCGAAGCTGGCTGCGGAACTCTGATTTACCGTTGCTGCAGCGGGCGCGCGAATGGACAGATCGAGGCGACGCACACCGGTTCTGGCCGAAATTCGCTTCGCCGAGCGGCGCTGCGAATTCGACGGGCTCGATCTCACCACGCGTTTCGAGCTGATCTATCGCACCAATCTGTGGGGCGCTGAAAAATCGCAATCCGGCCTCGGCTCCGAACTCGACGCAACAATGTCACTCCGCCGCGACCTCACGCAATTGCTGCGGCGATTGCGGGTGCAATCGATCCTCGATCTGCCCTGCGGCGATTTCACCTGGATGGCGCAGATGGACCTCGGCGGTATCCGCTATCTCGGCGCCGATATCGTTCCGGATATCGTGGCAGCCAATGCCGCGCACTATGGCAATGCAGGCCATATCGATTTTGCCCGACTCGATCTCGTCAGCGATACCCTACCCGCTGCCGATCTGGTGTTGTGCCGCGACTGCCTTGTGCATCTGTCATTCGCCAACATCCACCGCGCCATCGCCAATCTGAAACGCTCCGGCACCTGCTGGCTGCTGACCACGACATTTCCCGACGCATCAGCCAATCGCGATATCGAGGACGGTGACTGGCGCGTGCTCAATCTGCAGTACGCGCCGTTCCTGTTTCCTGCTCCCTTAGCCGTGATCAACGAAGGCTGTATGGAAGCCGGCGGCGACTATGCCGACAAGTCGCTGGCCCTGTGGCGCGTGGAAGATCTGCCGGGCGATGCGTGATTCAGCTTACACGTCGATACGGCCCTGCATCACCGGCACGCAACGGCCGGAAATGCGAACGCTCTGCACCTGCCCCTCGGCTTTGTGCACTCCAACCTCAATGAGGCTGCGGCGCCGCATCTCAACGCCCTGCTCGATGGTGATGCTACAGACCGCATCGCGGCGCGGGTCGAGCGTGACGAGATAGGCCGCGAGCGCCGCGGAGGCGCTGCCGGTGGCGGGATCTTCGGGGACGTTGTCGAGCGGCGCGAACATCCGCGCGCGCAGGCGATCGAAACCATCGCCGATCCGGACATAGATGAAGGCCGAAAAACGATCGTCGTGATGCCGGTGTTTCCGTTCGGCCTGCTCGAAGGCCGTTGTGTTTGGCCGTGCGGACGCCAGCGCATCGAGACTGCTCAGTTCGGTCACCGCGAAAGGCAGACCGACGGACACCATGCGCGGCCCGTGCGTTGACGTGACGATGGCATCGGGCGCGAGTGATACGCAGGCGGCCATCATGTCACGGTCAATCTCACCATGCATCGTGAGGGGCTGCGGCGCGACGAAGCCGGTGCCGACAATCGCGCCGCCATCGCGCAGCAGATCGAGATGGACGAGGCCTGCCTTCTCTTCGAACACCATGTGATCGCCGACAGGCCTGCCGAAGGCCGTGCCCTGGCGGCCAAGCACGAAGGCGGTGCCGACATTGGGATGACCGGCGAAAGGGATTTCAGTGGTCGGCGTGAAGATGCGAACGCGTGCGGTATGTGCGGGATCATCCGGGGGAAACACGAAGGTCGTTTCCGAATAGTTGAACTCGGTGGCGATCTTCTGCAGCAGCGCATCGTCGATGCCGCGCATCCGGAACGACTGCCAGCGGATTGCCGCCGAAACGCTGGTCCGTGAACACATCCACGGTGACATAGTCGATCATGCTGTAGCCCTCACCATTCCGTTACCGCCGGGTTCGCCGACGTAACAGTCGGCGCCGGCCCTGCGTATTCGTAGCCATAAACCTAGGTATGCCGGCTGCACACCACCGTCCGATTCACCGCAGCCTCGCCATCCCGTAAACCCGATAATGTCATGCCGATCCGCTCCCGTTCGAGCTGACCGGCGCGAACTCGTCAAGTGCAACATCCATGCTTCCTTCATCCCTCCGGCGAGGACAATCGCCGGCAACCGAATGGTGATACCATGTTGATGAACTCCCTTTCCAAGACGACTCTGCGTGCGATGCTGATGGCGACCATGTGCCTGCTGACGGCGCCGATGGCGCAAGCTGCAACCGCAGCGCCCGTGAAAGCGAAGAACGTGGTGCTCGTGCATGGCGCCTGGGCTGATGGATCGAGCTGGGCCGGAGTCATTCCGCTGTTGCAGAAGGCAGGCCTGCACGTGACGGCCGTGCAGAATCCGCTGAGCTCGCTGGACGACTCCAATGCCGCGACCCGCCGCGCCCTCGCGTTGCAGGATGGCCCGACCGTCCTCGTCGCGCATTCCTGGGGCGGCACGGTAATCAGCGACGTCGGCACCGACCCGAAGGTCTCGGCGCTGGTCTATGTCGCGGCCCGCGCGCCGGACGCCAATGAGGACTTCGTGGCGCTGTCCGGCAAATTTCCGACGGGCGAGGTGCGCGCCGGAATCCAGACCCATGATGGCTACACCCAGCTCTCCGAAGACTCGTTCCTGAAATATTTTGCCAATGGCGTTCCGCGCAAGCAGGCCGAAGTGCTCTATGCCGTGCAGGGCTCGACCGCCGCATCGATCTTCGCAGGTCGCACCACTGCGGCCGCGTGGCATGACAAGCCGTCATTCTATGCCGTGTCGAAAGAGGACAAGACGATCAATCCCGATCTCGAACGTTTCCTCGCCAAGCGCATGAATGCGACCACGATCGAGCTCAATGCAGGACATCTCTCGCTGGTCTCGCATCCCAAGCAAGTCGCCGACCTGATCCTCGCAGCCGCGGGCGTCAAGAAGTAGAGCTGTTTCTTCCCCTTAACAGCGCGCGTCGGAGGTTACCCGGCGCGCAACGCTTTCATCGATCCGACAATCATGACGCAGATCTGCGTCGCAACAGGAGGACGTCCCATGTTCTCACGGAGAGATCTCATGGCCGCAACAGCATCGGGCATCGTGATGAGCGCCGCAGCATCGGCACAGGCCGCGACATTCGGCAATCCGGATCTGCCGCCACAGGGCGCGATCAACGCCAAGGGGCCGAACAATCTGAGCGATCCCGGCCCGCAAAATCCCATCATCGCCGGCCAGTTCCCATCATCGCAATTGCCGCCAGCGACCGATGTCGGCGGCATGGCGCTGCCATGGGCGACGTTCAACAATGCACCGCGGCGCATCCAGAACGGCGGCTGGGCACGGCAGGTGACGCAAGCAGACTTTGCGATCTCGACCACGATCTCCGGCGTCAATATGCGGCTCACCGCCGGTGGCATCCGCGAGATGCATTGGCACCAGGCCGGCGAATGGGCGATCATGACTTACGGGTCGTGCCGGGTGACCGTGCTCGACAATCAGGGCCGGCCTTATGTCGCCGACGTCAGCGCGGGCGATCTCTGGTACTTCCCCTCCGGCGCGCCGCATTCGCTGCAGGGCCTCGGCCCCGATGGCTGCGAATTCGTGATCTGCTTCGATGACGGTCAGGCCAACGAGTTCAATACGCTGCTGCTGTCGGACTGGATCGCGCATACGCCGCCGGAAATCCTTGCCAAGAATTTCGGTGTGCCAGTCGAAAGCTTCGCGAAAATCCCGCTGCAGAATCTCTGGATCTTCCAGGGCACGGTTCCCGGTTCGCTCGCGGCCGATCAGGCCTCGTCCTATCGCGATGCGGATGTTGCGCTCTATCCGTTCACCTATTCGCTGGGATCGTCCAAGCCGGTCAAATCGACACGCAACGGCGAGATCCGGATTGCCGATACCAGCAACTTCACCGCTTCGGCGACGATTGCGGTGGCGCTGGTGACGGTGAAGCCCGGCGGCATGCGCGAGATGCACTGGCACCCGAATGCCGACGAGTGGCAGTATTATCTTGCGGGCCGCGCGCGGATGACGCTGTTCAATTCCGGCCCGAACGCCACCACCATCGACTTCACGCCGGGCGATGTCGGCTACGTCAAACGCAACTTCGGCCACTATATCGAGAACACCGGCGACACCGACCTGCAATTCATCGAGGTGTTCCGCGCGGCGCATTACGAGGAAGTGTCACTGTCCGACTGGCTAACACACACACCGCCGGCTCTCGTCGCACAACATCTCAACGTCGCGCCTGAGGTAATCGCCAAATGGCCGCGTCAGGCACCGGGCATCATGCCGGTATGAGCCGCAACATGCACGGGAGGCCACAGAGCTTCCCGTGCCTTTCGGCGATCAACCGCCCGACTGTCCGTCGACAGCGACATCGACACCTTCATAGTTCTTGCCGCGAAGACTGACCTTGTCGCCATCGAATGACAGCGTCCATTTCCGCGGGCGGCCGTCCTCGCCGAGGGTCCTGCGCTCGATTTCGAACGCATGTTCGTCGAGCCACCTTCCCTTCACGGCAATAACCCCAAATGCCATTGGCGTCCCTCTGCGATACAGTCCGTCGAGCCCGAGAGGGCCACTGATTTTCTCCGCCCCTCTCGTGGGATCGCGACTATAGATTTCGAAATCATAGTGCGGATGGGAGCCCACGAATGTCAGCGACAGCGACTTCACACCGAGAGGATTAGGCGAAAAGGTGTAGGTCTTGCCTGATACCGCGGAGGCAATCGGAGGTGCTTCCTTAACTTCCACCTGTGCCTCGGTTGAAATGGCGCGAACAACGCTTGCGAGTCGCGCAGTGCCTGCAGGGTCCGGCTGTATTGCCGTCTCGGACCTGACAGCCTTTGGGATGGCGTCCACGATGTCGGTCACCGGGCAATTGTCTCGGCCGGTCGTCACGGCAACGAGGTCCAGTGCTGGATAGACCATCACAAGCTGACAGTGCAGCCCGCTCGCCCAATAGACATTGCGGTCAGGTCGCGCCCAGAAGAAGTTCGAATAGCGAAACTCCGGCGCAAAGGAGAGCTTCATGTCCACCGTGGCGTGGCTCACTCTGTCGATCCAGGCGGGCGACACCAGCGGTTTGCCCTCCCACGTCCCGTTGTGCAGATATAGATAGCCGAATTTCGCCATGTCGCGCGGATGCAGCGCCAAGCCGTATCCGCCGGTCGAGATGCCCTGCGGATCGCGCCGCCATTTCCACGCCGTGATGCCCAACGGACCGAACAGCTTCGCTTTCGCGTAATCCTCCGCGCTCATGTCGGTCACTTTGGCAAGGATGGCCGATAGCAGATGTGCATTTCCACTATCGTAATTGAAGCCGTCTCCCGGCGAAGCCGCCATCGGACGATCGAGAATGTACTGGATCCAGTCCCGGCTCCGCTCCATGCCGGCCGTCGACTCCAATGAACGGTTGACACCGGCCCGGCCATCCCGCGCCAGTCCGGACGTCATGTCCAACAGACTTTGAAGCGTGATCGTCTTCTTGTTGTCATCAAGGTTAGCAGCACTGCGCTCGCCGAAGAATGCCAACATCCGCTGGTCTGTGCCCTTCAGAAGACCATCCTGCAACGCCATCGATGTCAGCGTGCCGATGACGGCCTTAGTGACGGAATTGACCACGTGCGGCAGATCGGCAGTGTAAGGCGCGTAATAGGCATCCAGAACGATCTTGCCATGACGCACGATCAGCAGGCTGTCGAAGTCGTTGCGGCTTCCGAGCTCCAGCAGCGCGGCGAGCGCTGCCGAATCGACGCCCTGCTCTTCCGGCGTGGATGTCTGCCAGCCCTGGGTCGGCCACACGACGGCCCGTCCCTCCTCTGCGATGACGCCCGCACTGCAAAACGCGGCGGCGAACATGCCCAGGCCGAGCACAAACTTCAGAACGGGAATTCGTGAAGATCGCATGACAGCCTCGCTGTGAGTTTTAACGCTGCGCGAGGACCATATCTCCAGCTACAGATTGTTCAACCGAATTGCAGCTTCATTCCGCCCGCGGACTTGCAGGTGCACAATCGCCTACACGGCAACAGGAACAAGCTTCGCGACGGCGCTGAGCAAATCGGTCTGGGTGATCAGCCCCTGAATCATGCGGTCCTGATCAACGATGATGACGGCGTGTGTTCGTCCATCGGTCAGCGTCGGCAGCAAGGTCACCGCGGGCGTCTGCATCGTCGCCGTCGCTGCGGGCGACATGGATTTTCCGACATCGCCCGATTCTTTCATCAGCTCGCGGAGACCGACCGTTCCGACGAGCTGTCCCTGCTTGCCCAGAACGGGGAGCGTGCGGACATTGTGCAGGAGCAGCCGCGAGCGGGCCAGCTCGGCACTATCCCGCAATCCGACCGTGACGACATCGCGCGACATGATGTCTCCGCACAGGATCGTACCGTGCGAACGCAGCATGGCTTGCAGTTCGACCTGCCGCATCAATGTTTCGAGATCGTCGGGGCTGATATCGAAGGTCTCGCTGAGCGCTTCCAGCGCCTTGTCGATATCCTCGGCGCGAAAGCCAACCCGGAGCTCCGGGCTGATGTCCGATGTCTGATGCGGATTTGCTGATGGCACCGGCGCCCTGTGCGGATAGGTCCGCCGCGAGATCTTGTGGAACAGATAGCCCAGCCCGACCAGAAGCACCGAGTTCAGGCCAACGGGCACGAATGGAAACAGATATCCCGATGCGGTCACGATGGGCCCGCCGATGATGGCCGTCAGCGCCGTGGCGCCGCCGGGCGGATGCAGGCAGCGCGCAAAGGACATCGCGGCGATGGCGAGTGATACGCCGAATCCGATCGCCAGAATCTGATCGGGAATGAGATGCGCGACAGCAACGCCGATCAGAGCCGAGATGGTGTTACCGCCGATGATCGCCCATGGCTGGGCCAGCGGACTGGTGGGAACCGCGAAGAGCAGGACAGCGGAAGCGCCCAGCGGCGCCACGATCAGCGGCAGGCTGGAGCTGTCGCCCAGCACAGATCGGCAGATCAATCCCGTGAGCACGATGCCCAGCAGTGCACCCAGGCAAGCAATCATGCGCTCGCCGAGCCGCGCGCCCGCCAGGATGGGAACGAACAGCCGAATACCTGACCTGCGAGGAGCAACGTCGCTCGAAACGTCCTTTGGGTCTTTTCTTTTTGTCATTGAATCGGGACCAACGCGCAGCTCTGCCAGAATGGCGGGCGCCCTTTTGATCACTATGCGCAAGCGCCTGCAATGTTGAATACGACACGCAGGCCTGACGATCGCGATCTGGCAGAGCTAGCCCTGCTCGGCTACAACGGCACGGCCATTCGCCCGAACGCGCCCCATCAGGAGGGCGCGACGGCGATCTCAAGGGAGGACCCATGGCCCGCATCGACTACAGCGATCCCGCCACAGCCAGCGAACGCACCCGCGAGATCCTCGGCAAGAACCGCAATGCCAACATCTTCCGCATGATGGCGCATTCGCCCAGCTACCTCGAACAATATTGCCGACTCGGCGGCGCCATCCGCAACAAGGGCGAGCTCGATCCCGTCATCCGCGAACTGGCGATCACCCGCACCGGCATTCTCTGCGAGGCGCCCTATGAAGTCGCCGCGCACAAGCGCATCGGCGGCTATGTGGGCGTGTCAGACGAACAGAACGCCGCGCTGGACGACTGGCAGGCCGCGACTTGTTTCGACGACACGCAGCGCGCGGCGCTGGCGTTCACCGATGAGATCGTCGCGCTGCATCGCCCAACCGACGCGACCTTCAAGGCGATCGCAGCCAGGCTGACGCCGGGCGCGTTGGTGGAATTGCAGTTGTCAGTCGGCTTCTACATCATGACCTCGAAATTCCTCGAAAGTTTTGCTATCGACATGCAGCCCGTGACCGAGGTCGTCTGAATTCACCACCGCTTGAGCACTCCATGTCGAAAACCACCCGCGCGACGCAGACGCTGAGCAAGCTCGGCGCCGCGTTCACCCTGCATACCTACGACTACGACCCTGACGCCGAGAGCATCGGTCTGCAGGCAGCGGAAGCGCTTGGCATTGCGCCGCAGCGCATGCTGAAGACGCTGATGGCCGAGGTCGACGGCAAGCCGGTTTGCGTCGTGGTGCCCTCCGACAAAGAGGTCAGCATGAAGAAGCTGGCCACGGCCTTTCGCGGCAAGAGCGCGAAGATGATGCGCCCGGCCGATGCCGAACGGACGACCGGCTATCACGTCGGCGGTATCAGCCCGTTCGGACAAAAGAAGCGCGTGCCCGTCGCCATGGAGCAGGCGGCATTGTCGGAAAATACGATCTATCTCAATGGCGGCCAGCGCGGGCTGCAGATCGAGATTGCGCCGGAGGCCGCACGGGCAGCGCTGGATGCGATGGCAGCCACACTGACGGACTGATGCGCATCACCGCGGTTTGAAGTCCCGGTAGGACGGAGTGATCACGACGCGCTGTCGCAGGCGGGAACGGCGATGTAAGCTGCGCATTATCGATTTCAGACCTCAAGGGAGAATCGACATGCGCTCAATCCTGGCAGCAGCTGCACTTCTGATCGTGATGGGCGCCACGCCCTCCATGGCCCGCGAATATCCATGGTGCTCGCGCACCTCGGCCACCGGCTTCAATCCGAGCTGTACGTTCACCTCCTATAACCAGTGCATGGCCACCGTGAGCGGCCAGCGCGGCGACTGCATGCAGAACCCGATGCTGGCCTATGGCGACCAGCGCCGCGGCCAGAGCCGCGCGATGCGCGGTCAGCCCGACGACTGGGACAATGGATGGAACAACGGCTGGAACAACAACTGGGATCGGCGCTGGTAGCCTCGTATGCCAGCGGCGGATTAGCCGAAGGCATAATCTGCCGTTGGCGTTGCGGCGGATTACGCTTCGCTGATCCGCCCTGCTTTCTCAGTCACTTCCGGCAATACGCCCATGCCGCAATCGCGATCGGCAGCCCGACGCCGAACCACGCAAAATAGCGGCCGGGATCGCCGGCGAGCAGCGCCGATAGCAAGCCTGCCAGCGATAAGACGCCGACAACGATCGGCGCGCCGAACACGCGCCACCAGCTAGCTCTGTGCTGCGGCACCTCGCTCATGACGATGGCCCGATCGCTGCCGTCACGCCGGCAGACAGCCGCGCCCCGCGCCTGACCTTGCTGCGCTTCACTGCCCACAGATACAGCCCGCTGCCGAGCACGATGATCGTGAAGACGGTGAGCAGCGCCCAGATGATCTTCAGCGGCATGCCGCCATAGTCGCCGAAATGCAGCGGCTGCGAGACCAGCACGGCCTTCAGATAGGTCGGCAGCTCACTGGTGTCGGACACCTCGCCGGTCTCGCCATCGAGCAGCACGGGTTTCACCAACCGCGATGTCAAAGGCGTGTCGCCGCGCAGAAAAACGGCGAAGTGATGCGTCGATGTGAACGGCGTGCCGGGGAATGCGATGAAGGCTGGATCCATGCCGGGCGTCGTCTTCATGGCATTGCCGACGACCTTGTCCAGCGACGCGAGCTGCGTCGGCGTGGGCTTGCCGGCATAGGGTGCGGCCATGGCCGCCAGCTCATTACGCTGCCAGATGCCGAGCATGACTTCGGCATAGGCATTGATAACGCCGGTGCCGCCGACCACCAGCGTCCATACGATGGTCACCACGCCGAGCAGATTGTGCCAGTCGAGCCACAACACCCGGCGCGATTTCTGTTTGCGGATCGCCGCGAAATTCAGACGGCGCGTGAACGGCCAATACAGCACCACGCCGGAGATGATGGCGATCATGAAGAGGAAGCCCATGACACCCATGAACCACTTGCCGGGGAGACCGAGATACATGTCGGTATGTAGCCGCAACATCACCAGCATCGGGCCGGTGCCGAGCAGACCCACCGGCTTCGCCGTATAGGCATCGAATGCCTTCACCACCGTGGTCTGCGGATCGGAGGTCACCGACGTGTTGGTGAAGGTCGAGACCATCCCGGGCTCGTCCTTGTCCCAGGCCATATAGAGCAACACACTGCCGGGATGATCCGTGATCGCGGCGCGGCCGATGGCATCGAGACTGAGCTTCGCCGCGCCCGGCACATGCACATCCATCTTCGGCGCATAGCCGAGCGCCTCGTCGATCTCATGATGAAAGATCAACGGCAGGCCCGTGAGGCACAGCAGCAGCAGAAAGACGGTCGAGACAAGGCTGGTCCATTTGTGGATCAGCGACCAGATGCGGGCAGTACGCGCTTTCAGGGGATCGATCCTTCTTCAACTACTGAAAATGTCGTCCCCCGCGAGCCGGAGACGACATGAGCAGATCATTTCGACGTGGCGACCGTGCGGCGAGCGTGACGTACAGCGACCTATTGTCGTGCTGTCTCGCTCGCCCGTACCGTTACCACTTGTAGCCGATGCTGCCGGTCACGCGGCGGCGATCGCCGTAGAAGCAGGACGTAGGGCCCGCGCAGCTCGCCACATAGATTTCATCGGTCACATTGTTGGCATTAACGGCGAAGCGCCAGTTCTGCCAATCGTAGTGGACCGCGAGATCACCCAGAATTCGCGATGGCACGGCGAGCGTGTTGGCCTGGTCGGCAAAGGATCCGCCGACATAACGCACACCGCCGCCGAAGCCGAAGCCGCGCAGCCAGCCATCCTGGAAAGTATAGTCCGCCCAGCCGGATGCAAGTTGCTGCGGCGTGTTGGTCGGCGTCTTGCCGATCAGCGTCGGATCGAAGTCCTTGCTGACGAACAGATGGTAGTGGGTGAACGACCCGAGCACCTTGAAGCCGGGCGCCAGATTGGCCACAGCCTCGAGTTCAATACCGCGCGACGTCACTTCGCCGCTCTGGGTCGGAATCAGCACGTTGGTGGGATCGGTCGTGAGCGCATTCTGCCGCTTCAGGTCGAAATAGGCGAAGCCGAAGTGACCGTCAAAGCCGACCGGCTGGAACTTGACACCGACCTCGGTCTGTTGACCCGTTTCCGGCAGCAGTAGCTGTCCCGAACCATTGACCCCGATGACCGGATTGAAGCTCGTTGCATAGGAGATGTAGGGCGCGAGGCCGTTGTCGAAATTGTAGATCAGGCCGGCACGCCCGCTGAACGCGCTGGCACTGCGTCCAAGCGGTGCGGTGCCGGCAATGCGGCTGACATCATTGGTATCGACCCAGTCATTACGGCCGGAGAGCACCAGCGTGAAGCGATCGAGCTTGATCTGGTCCTGTAAGTATACGCCGAGCTGCTGCTGGGTCAGCTGCGAGTCGCGGTACGGCGCGGCAGTGAGCGTCGCACCGGTATATACTGGATTGAGGACGTTGATCGGACCGCTGGTGAAGGCGAAGGCCTGACGATCACTGATCTGATAATATTTCAGATCGAGGCCGTACAACGTGGTGTGGCTGAGGATGCCGGTGTTGAATCGGTATTCGACCTGGCTATCCATCTGCGCTTGGTTGGCGATACCGCGTGTGCCGAATGGAAAACGAGCGAGATCCCCCGTGGTCTGATTGGCGTAACCGCTGCCGGTGACACCGGTGTAGTTCACATCCACATGGGCGAAGCGCGCGTTCTGCCGGAAGGTGACGCTATCCGACAGCTTGCGCTCGAACTGGTAACCGAGCATTTCCTGCTCGCGCTTGAACTTGTCGAAATTCGGTTCGCCGCCGAAGAAGCTGGTCGGGATGCGACCGAAGGGAGCTCCGGTGACGGTTCCGACGTAAGGCAGGAACTGCGCTGCACGCGTCTCGTTATACGAGGCCGAAGCGAGGATCGTCAGCGTGGTGTCAACATCCGGCTTCCAGGTCACCGACGGCGCGATGAAGTAGTTGTTGTTCGGCGTAAAGTCGGTCTGCGTTCCGCCGTTCTGCACTTGGCCAACGACGCGAGTGTAGAGTTCGCCATTGCCCGGCGCCAGCTTGATCGGTGTGTTGATGTCGAAACCAATATAGGCATTGCCAAAGTTATCGACGCCGGTCTCGATGTAGCGGATCGGATCGGCCTGCGGCGTCTTGCTGACGACATTGACAATGCCGCTCGGGCTGGAGCCGCCATACAGGATCGCCGACGGGCCGCGCAGGATTTCGACGCGCTCCATGTTGGAGGGCTGCAGCTTCCAGCTCGCATAGGACGTGTAGAACAGCTGCATGCCATCGAGAAACACGCTGTTGTCGTCGGACTTGAAGCCGCGGATCAGAAACCAGTCGTTGCGGAAGTCGGAGCCGAAGGTGCCGGCCAACACGCCCGGCGCATAGCGCAGGACGTCGTCGAAGCTACGGGGCTTCTGATCGCGGATTTGTTCCGCACCGATCACCGAGATCGCCTGCGGCGTTTCATTGATCGGCGTATTGGTCTTGGTGCCGGTCGAGCTGCGATTGGCGACATAGCCCTGGATCGGACCGCGCGGGCTTTCCACGAATACATTGGTCTGGCGCGGAGCAACCGGACGCGGCGCGACTGCCGTGCGGACACGCGGCGCGCGGCTCGGCGCAGCTGTGGCACGGCGACGCTGCTGGTTGGGCTGATTGACGACCACAGGCGGCAGCGGCTGCGCGCCGCTCTGCGTGGAACTGGACTGCGCCAGCGAAGTATCGAGCGTGACGACGCTGAGCGCACAGACCGACGACAGAAGCGCGAGACGCGACAGACGAATGGTGTTGTTCAAGGTGATCCCCAAAATCTCATCCACATCGACATATGCGATGATGGATGCCTCATATGATGGATCGGGGTTAGAGGGACGGCAGCGTCACCGCCAATAGAAGCGTTCCAAACAACAAGCATTCTGCGGCAGTGTGACATCACTGCCGCAGATTTTAATGGTTCTAAACTCAGCGGGTATTTTTCTCAGCAAGATGCAGCCAAGGCGCGACGATTATTTCTGCCCGGAAATAATTGGGACGCCTTCGCGCATGCCATTTTTTCTTTCGCGGTGGATAGTTACGCGGCACGCACCGAGCGTAGGAAGTTGCCGACCTCATGCTTCAGTCGCGTGCTCTCGCTCGACAGCGACTGCGCTGCGGACAGGACCTGCGACGAGGCGGAACCTGCTTCTTCGACACCGCGCTGCACGTCGGTGATGTTCGAACTCACCTGCATGGTGCCTGCTGCGGCCTGCTGCACGTTGCGCGAAATCTCCTGCGTGGTAGCGCCCTGCTCTTCAACGGCCGATGCGATGGCCGACGCGATCTCCGACATCTGACCGATAGTCATGGAGATCTCCTTGATAGCCGACACCGAATCCTCGGTCGCCTTCTGGATGCCGCTGACCTGCTGGCTGATCTCGCCAGTGGCCTTCGCGGTCTGCTCGGCCAGCGCTTTCACTTCCGCGGCGACCACCGCAAAGCCGCGGCCGGCCTCACCGGCGCGCGCCGCTTCGATGGTCGCATTGAGCGCGAGCAGATTGGTCTGCCCCGCGATATTGTTGATCAGCTCGACGACATCGCCGATGCGCGCCGCGGCCGTCGCCAGTTCGCTGACGCGGTTGTTGGTATTGTCAGCCTGCGCAACAGCCTCGCTGGCAATGCGCGCGGCGCCCTGCACCTGGCGGCTGATCTCGTGCACGGACGACGACATTTCCTCGGTGGCGGATGCGACCGACTGCACATTGGTGGCAGCTTCTTCCGATGCCGCCGACACCGCGATCGCCAAAGCCTGCGAGCGATCCGACGTTGCCGTCAATGTGGTGGCCGAACCTTCCAGTTCCTTCGAGGCGGATGACACGGTCTCGACGATCTGCCCGACGGCGCCTTCGAAATCGGCGGCGAGCTTCATCATATCCGCCTTGCGCTGTTCGGCCGTGCGGCTTTCCGTAGCGATCTGCGCGACCTTCATGCGCTCGACTTCGAGGCCGTTCTCCTTGAATACACTCAGCGCCGCCATGATCTCCCCGATCTCGTCGGCGCGCTTGCTTGCCGGAACGTCGACGGTGAGGTCTCCTTTGGCGAGCTTGTTCATCGTGGCGATGCTTGCCTTCAACGGACGCACCACGCTGCTGCGCGCCACAACATAGCTGACAATGATGGCGAGCAGCATCACGCCGAGCGTCGCATAGATAATGGTCCAGAGCGTGTCGTTGGCGGTTTCGAGAAACTCGACCTTCTTGATGCCCACATAGAGGATGCCGATCACGTTGCGGCTGGCGTCGAAGATCGGATCATAGACAGTCATATACGGCTCGCCGAGGATAGCCACTTCACCACGGAACGCGGTCTTGCCATTGAAGACTGCGTCATAGGCCGGCCCTTTCGCCAGTTGCGTGCCGATAGCGCGGGTGCCATCCGGCTTCATCACATTGGTCGAGATGCGGGTGTCATTCATGAAGATCGTCGCGGTGCCGCCGACCAGCATCTTGATCTTGTCGACCGCTGCAAAATTGCCGTTCAGCGGCTTGCCATCGGCAAGCAGCTTGCCATCCGCGATGCTGTATTTGTCACCGCTCTCGCGCAGCACGTTCCAGGCGACGCGCATATTGGTCTCGACCCGCTCCGTCGCGGATTTGGCGGCGCCCTGTTCGAGCACATATTTGGCGACTAGCGTGATGCAGATGCCGAGGATGAGAATGCCGGAGACCGTCATCAACATGATGCGCGGGCCAAGACCGAGACCCCGGCGACGGCCGGGTTTGGGTTGGGAGGCGGACAATGGCATTGCGATCTCCTGTCGCGCCGACCCCTCGGTCGTGCGCTCAAAGCCGAACGGCTCCAGACACACTCACTGCACAACGTCGACGAGGTATCCGGACCCGCAACTCAAGAAACAAGTTCCATCATTGTGATTCAGTTCTATCGGCTAGCCGTTCGAAAGCAGTTAATGTTCGCCTGGCGGAAAAGGTATAATCGTCTGATTTTGCGTGTTTTTCGGCATCTAAATACCTGAATCGAGGCTCCTTCCTGGCGTCCATTCGACGCATCTACCGATGCGCGCTCCGTTGCCGCGCATGGTGCCCGCGCGCCAGCGTGACTTGTGCCACCCGGCGAACTGCCGCCTATGGAAAGCTGCATTGACCATCGAGCCGATGACCCCTTCCGCTCCGCCGCGACCAACGATCGTCGGCTGGTTCGCCAACCAGCCTTATCTCCTGCTCAGCCTCACCTCGCTGTTCTGGGCCGGGAATATCGTGCTCGGCCGCTATGTCGCCGGCCACGTCCCGCCGGTGACGCTGGCCTGCGTGCGTTGGATCGGGGCCTTTTTCCTGTTGCTGCCCTTCGCCTGGACGCATCTGCGCGCAGACTGGCCGGTCCTCCGCGCCCAGCTTTCTCTCATGACCATGCTGGCGCTGACCGGCTTCGCTGCCAATACGGTACTGGCCTATTGGGGCCTGAAATACACGCAGGCCCTAAATGCGCTGCTGATCCAGTCGTCGGGCCCGCTCTGCGTCGCGCTGTGGACGCTGATCCTGTTCGGCGTGAGACTGACGCTGGCGCAACTGCTCGGCATCGTGGTTTCCATGGCCGGCGTGCTGATCATCATCCTGCGCGGCGATCTCACCGCGCTGGCCAGTATCCAGATCAATAAGGGCGATGCGATGCTGTTCGCAGCGCTCCTGGTGTTCGGCATCTATTCGGCGCTGATGCTGCGGCGACCGGTGACGCACCCGATGTCGCTGATTGCTTTCACCACCGCCGGCGGCGCGATCCTGACCCTGCCGGTCAGCATCTGGGAACTTAACTCGGGCTCGCCGCTGATCTTCGACACCGTGACGCTGCTGACGCTCGCCTATGCCATGATCTTTCCGTCCGCGCTGGCCTATCTGTTCTTCAATCGCGGTATCGCGCTGATCGGCCCGAATCGCGCGGCACCATTTCTGCATCTCATGCCGGTGTTCGGATCGGTATTGGCCATCGCGTTTCTCGGCGAACAGCCGCAACTGTTTCACCTTATCGGTTACGTGCTGGTGCTGTCGGGCGTATTCATCGCATCACGGCGATAGACCGAACATCCGCTCCGGCCAGCCTGACATCGGGAGTAGAAACATCACATGACCGTTTTCTCGCTTGCCCACCTCACCGTGCTATCGCTGGCGCCGCCAGAGATGATCGATGTTGCCGCGCGCTGCGGCTACCGGAGTGTCGGACTGAGACTGATCGCCGTGACCGCGGAAAGCCCTGGCTACCCGCTGATGAACGACAAGGCGATGATGCGGCAAACCAAGGCGCGTCTCGCCGATACCGGACTGCACGTGCTCGATATTGAACTCGTCAAGATCACGCCCGGGATCGACGTCGCGGCGCTTGAGCCGATACTCACCGCCGGCGCGGAGCTCGGAGCCCGCCATGTCATCGTCGCGCCCTATGATCCCGACTTGTCCCGCCTCGCCGACCGACTGGCGGCCATCGCCGATCTTGCGGCGCGATACGGCATCATGCCGGTGATGGAGTTCTTTCCCTGGACCAATGTGTCGAACCTGCACAAGGCGCGCGCCATCGTCGAGACCGCAGGCTGCGCCAATGCGGGTATCCTTGTCGATACGCTGCATTTCGACCGCTCCGACAGCAGCCTCGCCGAACTCGACGACATGCCATCGCGCTTGCTGCCGTTTTTCCATTTTTGCGATGCTCCGGCGGAGAAGCCTGGCACGGTGGAAGGACTGCTGCACACCGCGCGCGCTGAACGGCTGCCACCCGGCGACGGCGGCATCGACCTCTGCGCCATCGCCGCGCACCTGCCGAAGCATATTCCGGTCGCGCTCGAAGTGCCGATGGATGCGCTGACCCGGGAGCGCGGCCCCGAAGAAGTCGCGCGCCGCGCAATCGCCGGCGCGAAGCGCCTGCTGGGAGATTGAGAATCTAGCGAGTAATCTACGCGCACATGCCACCGTCCGGCATAGCACCTGTCTCGCGCGCGTTATGCCAACGTATGAGCGATAACCGGCCCGGCTATCGCTGTAGCTGGTCCAATCAGCAAGGGCGCCAGATTCTGTTCGCTCCATGCGAGCCCGCGTCGGTTCGACTCCTCGGCGCCCGCGAAATTGTTGAAGATGCTGATCGCCGTCACCGTATCGTCGGACGCATAGACCACATAATAGGCCATGAAACCTTCGACATCACTGATGATCGGAATGGCACCTTCCTTGATCCTGCGCGTCAGTTCCTCAGCCATGCCGGTCTTTGCCTTGCTCTGACGAATGGCAGCGTACATGGGACGCTCCTTCACCCGTAAGCTGCCCGCGATCGCACCTGCCGCGATCATGCATCGCACACACTCATCATCGGCGGGACGAGCAGCAGGGTTTCCCGCGCATAGAACCTACGCCATCCCGCGCAGCGACGCCATCTGACGCCTCCCCACCCACTACGCGCCTCCGATCAATATTCCCACCGCCAGAACGATGACGCCGCCAAGCACCACCTGAAAGACGGCCTGCAGGAACGGCGTATCCATATAGCGCGCCCTGATATAGGCGATGGCCCAGAGTTCGAAAAAAACGACAACACCCGCGATGGCCGTCGCGATCCAGAATGCATTCGGCCAGCTGTCCGGCACGAGATAAGGCAGAGTATGGCCGAGACCGCCCAGCGTCGTCATCAGCCCACAGATGCCGCCACGTAGCCACGGCGAGCCGCGTCCGGTCATGGATCCATCGTCCGACAGTGCTTCGGCGAAACCCATGCTAATGCCGGCGCCGATCGACGCGGCGAGGCCAACAAGGAATGTCTGCCAGTTGTGATGTGTTGCAAACGCGGCCGCAAACAGCGGCGCCAGCGTCGATACGGAGCCGTCCATCAAGCCCGCAAGACCTGGCTGGACATACTGCAGGACGAACATCCGGTGGCGGGTGTTGTCCTCCACCGTACGAACGTCGGACGTCAGGATGGCATCCGATAATTTGGCCGCGAGATGCTCGTGTCCTTTTTCCAGCTCGGCCAGATCGCCCAGCAACTTGCGAACGCCGACATCCGTCGCCTGCTCGGCGGCCCTGGCGTAAAAGCGCTCGGCCTCGAACTCCATCCTCTCGGCCTCCTTGCGGATGGTGTCGAGCGACAGGTTACGCGTGAGCCAGATTGGTCGGCGGCGGATGAAGCCCTTGACGTCTTCGCGCCGGATCGGCGGAAGGTTCGGTCCGAAGCGCTCCTCATACATCTGCAACAGCAGATGCCGATGGCCCTTTTCCTCTTCGGCCATCTCGCTGAAGACTTTCGCGGAATCGGGATAGCGCTCTGCCAGATCCTCGGCGAAGCTGAGATAGATCCGGCTGTCCTCTTCCTCGCTGGAGATCGCAACCGCCAGCACCTCGCGTTCGGTAAGCTCCGAAAACGCCTTCATATCAATACCTTGCTTAGTTTAGAATTATTCTAATTTATATAAGAGCTGCCTTGCATTTGTCAAAGAGCTTTGCGCCTGCGCGGCGCTGAACCTGTCGCTGGTCGGGAAGCAGTAGCGGCGACGAGAAGGATCGCGACGAACCGACCGTGCGTGCTCCGGAGGTCGCCCCGGCATTCGCACCGACCCCGACGTGGAGATGCTGCGGAGATCAGCGACCGTCTGCAGGTGCTGTCGCTCACGAACGCGATAAGGTCGACCCGGTGCAGCAGAAGTCGATGCATGGCCTACACCATCGACAGCGCGCTCACCTGAACTGCATACCTTTCCGCTTCCGTGCGTCACCGACCTCCGCTAGTTTGCCCGCAACAAATATGGGCTACCAAAGCCGATTCAGGGAGAAAAGCGGAATGCACGGACTTTCAGTTCTTCGCGGTGTGGCGAGCGCATCGTTTATCGGAGCGCTGCTGTTGGCGACCCCGGATGCCATCGCACAAATCGCGAACTATCCTAACCGGGCGATCACGCTGGTGCTCCCTTTCGCCGCCGGCAGCGGCACCGACACCACGACGCGCCTGATCGCCAAGGAACTCGGCACCGCACTGAACGCCAACACCGTGATCGACAACAAGGCCGGCGCCAATGGCTCGATCGCCGCCAGTTTCGTCGCCCGCGCCCCCGCCGACGGTTACACGCTGTTCGTCACGACCAACACGACGCATTCGGCCAATCCTTTTCTGCTCAAGACCATGAGCTATGATCCGATCAAGGATTTCACGCCGATCGCGCGCACCGGCGACCTGCCCTTCATGCTGGTGATCAATCCTGAGATTCCCGCCAACTCCGTGGAAGAGCTGATCGCGCTCGCCAAGAAAGAGCCGGGCAAGTACTCCTACGCATCGGGCAGTTCGTCGGCGATCGTCTCGGGCGCGACCTTTGCCCGCCTCGCCAAGCTCGATCTCCTGCACGTGCCTTACAAGAGCTCACCACCGGCGCTCACCGATGTCATCGCCGGCCGTGTCAGCATGATGTTCGTGGACGTCCCGACCGGCCTGCCGCATGTCAACGCCAAGGCGTTGAAGTCGCTCGCGGTGACCACGAAATATCGCTCCAAGCTTCTGCCGGATCTGCCGACCATGGACGAGGCCGGCGTGAAGGGCTTCGACATCACCTCATGGCAGGGCTATCTCGGCCCGGCCAACATGCCGAAGGACATCGTCGTCAAGCTCAACGCCGAAATCCGCAAGATCGTCGAACGCCCCGAGATCCAGAAAGACCTTGCCAACCGCGGCATGGAAGCCTTCTCCGGTACGCCGGAAGAATTCGACGCCTTCCTGAAGGATCAGCTCAAGGTGTGGGAGAAGCTGATCACGGATGCAGGGATCGAGAAGCAGTAGGCGCATTTCAGATAGAACCGCACGGCAGGTATGTTCGTCATGCCCGGCGAATGCCGGGTATCCACGTCTCGGCCACAAAGAAGACGTGGATGGCCGGGACATCCAGCGAAGCCGCGCTTCGCGCTTTGCCCGGCCATGACGATGGTTTTGCGTGGGTTGAACGAAGAGGAACCGCGCCTAACCCGCAGACTCGGCGACTGCATGTCGCAGGGTTTTCCCCTCTCGTCATTTTCTTGTCACGGAACTGTCAGCGCAGCGTAACGCCCGCGCCTCAGAACACGCCGCATGGTCACCACAAGGAGACACACCATGCGCAGCACATTCCTCTGCTCCGTCGCTTCCCTCGTCATGCTCACATCCGCCGCTTTCGCCCAGACCGAAGGTGAATTCCCCGCCAAGCTCGCCGGCCATGCCGTGCTGCCGGCGACGTCGACCATCGATGCGCCTGCGGATGCGCCGAACGACCTGAAGACCTCGGGCAAATACACCACCGGCAAGCGCGTCGACGCGCTCGGCACCGTGATGGGCAAGTCCTACGAGCGCGCCACCGGCATCTCGCTGCCGATGAAGGGCCAGCCGCTGCAGGGCCATTCCGGCATCAAGGTGATGCCAGACGGTTCGTTCTGGGTGCTGACCGACAATGGCGCCGGCTCGCGCTACAATTCGGCCGACTACATGATCTATCTCAATCATCACAAGATCGACTGGAAAAACGGCAAGGTCGAGCGTCAGGCCACCGTGTTCCTGCACGATCCCGACAAGAAGGTGCCGTTCCGCATCGTTCATGAAGACACCGCCAAGCGCTACCTGACCGGCGCCGATGTCGACACCGAAGGCTTCCAGATCGTCGGCGACAATTTCTGGATCGGCGAGGAATTCGGACCCTACATCATCAAGGCCGACAAGACCGGCAAGGTTCTGGCTGTGTTCGACACCGTCGCCGACGGCAAGCCGGTGCGTTCGCCCGACCATTGGTCGGTGCAGTCGCCGGGCGCACCGGGCGCCACCTACACCACGGTCAACCTGCGCCGCTCCAAGGGCTATGAAGGCTTCGCCTCCTCCAAGGATGGCAAGTTCCTCTACGGCCTGCTCGAAGGCCCGATCTGGGATGCCGAGAAGAAGGACTGGGAAAAGGTCGACGGCAAGGAAGCTTCGCGCATCCTGGAATTCGACGTCGCCAACGAGAAGTTCACCGGTCGCTACTGGCAGTATGTGTTCGAACAGAACGGCAATGCCATCGGCGACTTCAACATGATCACCGCCGACAACGGCCTGATTATCGAGCGCGACAATGGCGAAGGCACCAAGGACAAGGCCTGCGCCGACGGCAAGCGCGGTGAAGACTGCTTCCCGGATCTCGCCAAGTTCAAGAAGGTCTACAAGATCGAACTGAACGACGCCAATGTCGGCAAGCCCGTTCGCAAGATTGGTTTCATCGACCTGATGAAGATCCAGGACCCGAACAAGCTGGCCCGCAAGCCGCTGAATGACGGCGTGCTGACCTTCCCGTTCTTCACCATCGAGAACGTCGACCAGGTTGATGCCACCCACATCATCGTCGGCAACGACAACAACCTGCCGTTCTCGTCGAGCCGCGAGCCGAACAAGGCCGACGACAACGAGTTCGTGCTGCTCGAAGTCGCCGACTTCCTGAAGGCGAAGTAAGCAACGCGAGCAGGCCCCCGCCTGAAACGACGAAAGCCCTCCCGCAAGGGAGGGCTTTTCTGTTGAGCGCGGCTCTCTGACTTCCCCTCTCCCCCAGCGCAGCGTAGCTGCGCGCAGTGGGAGAGGGTGCCTGAGCGAAGCGAAGGCGGGAGAGGGGTAGCCCCGCGCTCGGCCGCCCCCTCTCCCGTCTCGAACCCGCTTCGCGTGTTCGACCCACCCTCCCCCGCAAGGGGGGGAGGGAAAGAAATTAAGCAGCACGCACCTTGGTCAGGAACTCGTCCACCGCCGTCCGCAACATGCCGGACTGGGTGTCGAGCTCCCTGGCATTCGACAACACCTGCGAGGCCGCCGTCCCGGTCGCTTCTGCTGCGCTGCTGACGCCCCCGATATGTTCGCTGATTTCACTGGAGCCCGCCGCGACCGACTGAATGTTGCGCGCGATTTCCCGCGTGGCCTCGCCCTGCTCCTGGACGGCCGTGGAGATGCTGGTGGTGATCTCGCTCATCTGCGCGATGGTCCCCGTAATGGCGCTGATCGAAAGCACGGCTTCGCTGGTGGACGCCTGCATGGCGGCGACCTGGGCGGAGATCTCTTCGGTAGCCTTGGCGGTCTGGCTCGCCAATGCCTTCACTTCAGAGGCGACGACCGCAAACCCGCGGCCGGACTCGCCGGCGCGCGCCGCTTCGATGGTCGCATTCAGCGCGAGCAGATTGGTCTGGGAGGCGATGCTGTGGATCAACTGAACCACTTCGCCGATCTTCTCCGCGCCGCTGGACAACAGCTGAACGGTCGCATTGGTGCGCTCCGCATCGCCGACTGCCTTGCTCGCAATTTGGCTCGACTGCGAGACCTGCCGCAGGACTTCGCTGACCGAAGCCGACAATTCCTCGGCGGCGGCTGCAACCGTGCTGACATTGTCCGACGACCGCTCCGACGCGGCTCCAACCGTCGATGCACGCGAACTGGCATCGCTGGCGGTCGCCGTCATGGATTGCGCGGTGGTCTGCATCCCTGCCGCTGCCGTCGATACCGAGCGAACAATCCCGTTGACGCTGCGTTCGAAATCATCGGCGATGCTCTCCATGGTCGAACGACGCTCGGCAGACGCGCGCGCCTGCGTCTCGGCTTCGATCTTGTCGAGCCCGCGAATCCGGACCGCGTTGTCCTTGAAGACCTGAACGGTCGATGCCATCGCACCGATCTCATCGCCGCGCCCGGTCCCGGGAATGTCGTCTTCAAGCGCACCATCGGCCAGCGTGCGCATCCGCGCGCCGAGCTGACCGAGCGGGCGGCTGATGCTGCGACCGATCATCCAGGCGATGCCGCCCGCGACCGCACCAATAGCAAGGATCGCCAAACCGAGCGCCCAGACGATCGGCTTCAACCTGGCGTCGAGGTCTTCCAGATAGGCTCCGGCGCCCACATACATGTTCCATCCCGGGATCGCAGCGGCATAAGCAACCTTACGCAGCGGCTCCGTCTGGCCGGGTTTGACGTAGTCGTAGAACATCGTGTGCTCGCCCTTGGCAGCAACACTGTCGCGCCACTCGCGACCGATCGCCTTGCCATTGGTCACCACATCGAGACGGTTCTGACCGATCTGCTTGGCATCCGGCGACAACACCGTCACGCCGTCCATCATGGAGCCGAACAGGTAGCCCGCGCCGTTGTCGTAGGTCATCGTATTTGCACGACGACCGAATTCTGCCATCGCGGCTTCCTTGGTGAGCTGGCCGGCGTCGACTTGTTTTTGCAATCCGATCGCCACGCTGCGCGCGGCATCGACGAAGTGGCGAAGCTCCTCGATCCTTGAGGTCATCATCTCGCGCTGAACGAAATATCCCGCGAGAACGCCAGACGCGCACAGACCAAGCAACATGACACCCACCAGAATACCTAGCTTGGGCGTGATCGTCAGATTACTTATCTTCACAATGAGTTCTCCAAAAAAGGTCGCGGGTGCAAATACCAATTGAGGAGAAGAATACCGAACAGACCTTTTTTTGTTCTTTACAAACCAAACCCGCAAATCATCGAGCCTGTGATACTTGATGATGAGCAACGATTGCAGCGCTACAAGAGCTCGCTCTCCGCGAGAGAAGAGGAAAGGCTCTACGCTGCGCGAACCTTCGCGAGGAATTCATCCACCGCCTTGCGCAGGATGCTCGACTGGCCATCCAGTTCTTTCGCATTCGACAGCACCATGCCTGCCGCCTGCCCCGTTGCTTCCGCCGCTGCGCTGACGCCGCCGATATGAGCGCTGACCTCGCTCGAGCCAGCGGCAACCGACTGGATGTTGCGCGCGATTTCCTGCGTGGCCGAACCTTGCTCTTCCACTGCCGCCGAGATCGTCGTGGTGATCTGGCTCATCTGCGCGATCGTGCCGGTGATGGCGTTGATCGAGTTGACAGCCTCCTGCGTCGACGCCTGCATCGCCGCAACCTGCGCCGAGATTTCCTCGGTCGCCTTGGCTGTCTGGCTCGCCAGCGCCTTCACTTCCGACGCGACGACCGCGAAGCCACGGCCGGATTCACCGGCGCGTGCCGCTTCGATCGTCGCGTTGAGCGCAAGCAGATTGGTCTGCGAGGCGATGTTGTGGATCAGCTGCACGACCTCGCCAATCTTCTCGGCGCCGCTAGAGAGCTGCTGCACCGTCGCATTGGTGCGCTCCGCATCGCCTACGGCCTTGCTGGCGATATCGCTGGAGGCTGCGACCTGACGCAGCACTTCGCTGACCGATGCCGATAGTTCTTCAGCCGCGGCGGCAACCGTGCTGACATTGTCAGATGAACGCGCCGATGCCGCACCGACCGTCGATGCGCGCGAGCTCGCGTCGCTTGCCGTCGCCGTCATCGACTGTGCAGTGCTCTGCATGCCGGCCGCGGCGGTGGAGACGGAACGCACGATGCCGTTGACGCTGCGTTCGAAATCATCGGCGAGGCTTTCCATAGCCGCACGGCGTTCGGCAGCAGCACGGGCCTGCGATTCCACCTCGATCTTGTCGAGCCCGCGAATGCGCACCGCGTTGTCCTTGAACACCTGAACCGTTGCGGCCATGGCGCCGATCTCGTCGCCGCGGTCGACGTCGGGGATCGCTTCATCCAGCGCGCCATCGGCGAGACCGCGCATGCGCGCGCCGAGCCGGCGAAGCGGGATGGTGATGCTGCGGCCAATCATCCAGGCAAGCGCGCCGAGAATGACAATGACCGCGAGTGCCGCGATCATCACGGTGCGCGCACTCTCCCAGAGCTGTACCTGCAAGTCGTCGATATAGACGCCGGTGCCGATGACCCAGCCCCAGGGCTCGAAACCGACGACATAAGAGAGCTTCGGCTGCGGTGCGTCCTTGCCGGGTTTCGGCCAAAGATAATCGACGAAGCCAGCCTTCTGCTTCTTCACGACATCAGCGAATTCGACAAACAGCCGCTTGCCGTTCGGGTCCTTGTTGCCGGAGAGATCGCTGCCGTTCATCTCGGGCTTGATCGGATGCATCACCATGCGCGGCTGCAGGTCGTTGATCCAGAAGTAATCGCCATTGCCGTAGCGCAGTTTGCCGATACGCGCCGCTGCGGTCTTGCGCGCGGCCTCGTCCGACACACCGCTACGCTGGATCGTCGCGTATTCTTCCTGCGCGATGCCGAGCGCCAGCTCCGTGAGATGGGTCAATTCGCTCTGGCGCTGCTGCTTGAGGGAGTCGCCGAGGGTGTTCAGCTGCATCCAGGCCAGCCCGGCGAGGCCAAGAAAGCTCAAGCCAATGATGCTGTAGAGGCGAAGGCCGATCGAAATTTTCAAACGATTCATGGGAAGTATCCCTGTAAGGCGCGCTGAAATAAGCGAGTCACCATCGCAGGGTGTAGTTTCGAGTTCGTGAAGTGGTGTGTAGTTCCGTTTCTGCAACCGCGGTTATAGGTTACCTCGAATGCACCAAAAGTCGCGCTACAGGTAGCTGCGCACCACTATGAACTATCATTGTGCAGATTTAAATTCGGTGGTGCAGCGATACGACGCAGCGGCCGAAACTCAATAGTTCAGGCAAGTCCCAGCCCGGTAGCTCCCCGAGCGCAGCTAAGCCGCGCTCGGGGAAGGATTTGACTCAGGCTGCTCTCACCTTGGCGAGGAATTCATCCACGGCGGTGCGCAGCATGCCGGACTGGCTCTCCAGCTCCTTTGCATTCGACAGCACCTGTGACGCCGCGGAGCCGGTGGCCTCGGCTGCGCTGCTGACGCCGCCGATATGATTGCTGATCTCATTCGCGCCGGCCGACACCGACTGAATGTTGCGCGCGATTTCTTGCGTCGCCGTGCCCTGCTGCTCCACCGCCACAGAGATCGTGTTGGTGATCTGGCTCATCTGGGCGATGGTACCGGTGATGGCGCCGATCGATGCAACGGCCTCGCTGGTCGATGCCTGCATGGCGGCGACCTGCGCCGAAATTTCCTCGGTGGCCTTGGCGGTCTGGCTGGCCAGCGCCTTCACTTCGGATGCCACCACCGCGAAACCGCGACCGGACTCGCCGGCACGTGCGGCTTCGATGGTCGCGTTCAGCGCCAGCAGATTGGTCTGGGAGGCAATGCTGTGGATCAGCTGTACCACTTCACCAATCTTCTCAGCGCCGCTCGACAGGATCTGAACGGTGGCATTGGTGCGCTCGGCATCGCCCACCGCTTTGCTGGCGATCTCACTGGAGGCCGATACCTGACGCAGCACTTCACTGACCGACGCCGACAATTCCTCCGCAGCCGCCGCAACCGTGCTAACATTGTCGGACGAGCGCGTCGAAGCTGCACTGACCGTCGCGGCGCGCGAGCTTGCATCGCTCGCCGTCGCCGTCATCGACTGCGCAGTGCTCTGCATGCCGACAGCGGCGGTGGAGACCGAGCGGACGATACCGGTCACGCTACGCTCGAAATCCGTGGCCATCGCCTCCATGGCAGCGTGACGCTCCGCGGCGATACGGCCCTGCGCATCCGCCTCGACCTGTTCCAGCGAGCGGATACGCAACGCATTGTCCTTGAACACCTGAACCGTCTTGGCCATCGCACCGACTTCATCGCTACGGCCAACGCCGGGAATTTCCTCATCCAGCGCACCATTGGCGAGCGACTCCATGCGCGATCCCAGCATGCCGAGCGGCTTGGTGATGCTACGGCCGATCAGCCACGCGATCGCACCCGCCACTGCGGCAATGGCCAGCATGGCCAGGCCGAGCGCCCAGATGATCGGTTTCAGATGGGCGTCGAGGTCATCGAGATAGGCGCCGGTGGCAATAAACATGTTCCAGCCGGGAAGCGCCGCGGCATAGCCCATCTTGCGCGACGGGACTTGCTCATTGGGCTTCTGGAATTCGTAGGTCAGAATCTTCGTGCCGTTGGCTGCGACGCCGTCGCGGAATTCACGCGTAATGGCAACGCCGCTAACCTTGACGTCGAGCCGGTTGGATCCCGCCTTGAAGCCCGGCAGATGAACCACTTCGCCGTCCATCGTGTAGATGAATAGATAGTTGCCGTTGTCATAGGTCATCGGCTCGATGCGGCGTACCAGCTCGGCGGTCGCGGCTTCCTTGGTGAGCTTGCCTGCTGCGACATCCTTCTGGATGCTGGCCGCTACGTTGGTCCCGATTTCGACGATCGACTTCAGCTGCTCGGTTCGCGCGGAGAGCATCTCGCTCTTGACCATATAGGCGGCCAGAATGCCCGCGGCGCAGAGGCCGATCATGGTGACGGCCACCAGAACGACGAGCTTGTACGTAATACGGATATTGGCGAGCTTCACGGCTGTATTCCCCCGGGCGTGCGATTTTCGATCGCTGATTCCTCGGGGTAAAATGTATCGGGGTAGTGTTCCCAAATCCTTACACGTGCGGGGCGGGGGCAAACCTGCCGCGCCGACCTGAATGTGAACATTTTCCGCAAAACGAAAAAATCCCCGCCTTTCGGACGGGGATTTCGGCAATGTCAGTTCGGGTAAGAGACACTCAGAATGTCAGCGCCTTGGCCTGTTTCACCTGCGGCAGCGCCTGCACCTTGCTCAGCACATCGGCCGGCACAACGCCGTCGATCTCCACCAGCGCGATGGCGTCACCGCCCTGTTCGTTGCGGCCGAGATGGAAGGTTGCGATGTTGACCTTGGCGTCGCCGAGCAGCGAGGCGAACTTTCCGATGAAGCCCGGCTTGTCCTCGTTGGTGACATAGATCATCGACTTCCCGAATTCGGCATCGACGCGGATACCCTTGATATCAACCAGCCGCGGCTTGCCGTCATGATAGACGGTGCCGGACACGGAGCGTTCCTGCCGTTCGGTGATAACCGTAACGGTGATCAGGCTTTCGTAATCGCTCTGCGCCGCGCGCACCACTTCATCGACTACCATGCCGCGCTCCTTGGCAACGGCCGGCGCGGAGACGACGTTGACGTCGCCGAGCATCGGCCGCAGCAACCCGCTCAATGCAGCAGACGTCAGGGCCTTGATCTTCATTTCGGCCACCGCGCCTTCATAGGTGATCTGCACCTTGGCAATGCCGGTCTCGGTGAGCTGCCCCGCGAACGAGCCGAGCTTCTCGGCGAGTTCGATGAACGGCTTCAGCTTCGGTGCTTCTTCCGCGGTGATCGACGGGAAGTTGACCGCGTTGGAGATCGCGCCCGACAGCAGATAATCCGACATCTGCTCGGCGACCTGCAGTGCGACATTCTCCTGCGCTTCGGTGGTCGATGCGCCCAAATGCGGCGTGCAGATCACATTGGGATGGCCGAACAGCACGTTCTTGGTGGCCGGCTCCTCGACGAACACGTCGAAGGCAGCGCCGGCGACATGCTTGCTATTCAGCGCATCGACCAGCGCCTGCTCGTCGACCAGACCGCCGCGGGCGCAGTTGATGATGCGCACGCCGGGCTTCATCTTGGCGATGGCAGCGGCATCGATGATGTTCTTCGTCTTCTCGGTGAGCGGCGTGTGCAGCGTGATGAAGTCGGCACGCTTGAGGAGGTCGTCGAGTTCAACCTTCTCGACGCCAATATCCTTGGCGCGCTCCGGCGACAGGAACGGATCGAAGGCGATGACCTTCATGCGCAGGCCAAGCGCGCGGTCAGCCGCGATGGCGCCGATATTGCCGCAGCCGATCACGCCCAGCGTCTTGCCGGTGATCTCGACGCCCATGAAGCGGTTCTTCTCCCACTTGCCGGCCTGCGTCGACGCATCGGCCTGCGGGATCTCGCGGGCGAGCGAGAGCATCAGTGTGATCGCATGTTCGGCGGTCGTGATCGAATTGCCGAACGGCGTGTTCATCACGATGATGCCCTTGGCGGTCGCCGCGGGAATTTCGACATTGTCGACGCCGATGCCGGCGCGGCCGATCACTTTCAGGCGCGTCGCCCTTTCAAGGATCTTCGCGGTTGCCTTGGTGGCCGAGCGAATGGCGAGGCCGTCATAGTTGCCGATGATCTCGGCGAGCTTGTCCTTGTCCTTGCCGAGGTTCGGCTGGAAGTCGACGTCGATGCCGCGATCCCGAAAGATCTGCACGGCGGCGGGAGAGAGAGCGTCGGAAATGAGAACTTTGGGGGCGGTCATGGATGTGATCCTCGAAATGGGAGCCGGTGTAGGCGCGACAAACGCAGCAGGCTCCTTCTCCCCGTTCTTACGGGGAGAAGGTCGGGATGAGGGGCCGCTTTCGACCCGAGAATGCAGGAGTGAGGAGAGTTGAGTGCCATGCCCCTCACCCGAACATCGCGCTCGCGCGATGTCCGACCTCTCCCCGCCCGCGCACAGCGAAGCTGTGCTAGGCGGGGAGAGGTTAAGAGCAACTACGCCGCCTTGGCGAGCGAAGCCTTGGTCTCGGCAAAGGCCCAGTCGATCCACTGCGTGAGGATCTCCACGTCCTTGGCTTCAACTGTGGCACCGCACCAGATGCGCAGACCAGCCGGCGCATCGCGATAATGCGCGAAGTCGAAACCGGCATTTTCCTTCTCGACGGCTGCGACCAGCTTCTTGGCGAAGTCAGCCTGCGCGTCCGGCGAGAGCGCGGTGATCGCGGGATCGATCACCTTCATGCACACCGACGTGTTGGAGCGGATCGCCGGATCAGCCGCCAGGAAGTCGATCCACGGCGTCTTCGCTTTCCAGTCGGCGAGCGCCTTGGTGTTGGCATCGGCACGCGCAATCAGCGCCTTGAGGCCGCCAACCGACTTGGCCCAGCCGAGCGCATCGAGATAGTCCTCGACACACAGCATCGACGGCGTGTTGATGGTCTCACCGACGAAGATGCCTTCATTCAACTTGCCGCCCTTGGTCATGCGGAAGATCTTCGGCAGCGGCCACGGCGGCGTGTAGCTCTCCAGACGCGCCACAGCGCGCGGCGACAGCACGAGCATGCCATGTGCGGCTTCGCCGCCGAGCGCCTTCTGCCAGGAGAAGGTGACGACATCGAGCTTCGCCCAGTCGAGCGGCTGCGCGAAAGCGGCCGAGGTCGCGTCGCAAATGGTCAGGCCTTCGCGGTCAGCCTTGATCCAGTCGGCATTCGGTACGCGCACGCCGGAAGTGGTACCGTTCCAGGTGAAGACGATGTCCGAGTTCGGATCGGCCTTCGACAGGTCGGGGAGTTCGCCATAGCCGGCATGCAGCTTGGTGACGTCCTTGAGCTTCAGCTCCTTGACGATGTCGGAGACCCAGCCCTCGCCGAAGGATTCCCAGGCGATGGTGGTGACGGGACGCGGCCCGAGCAGCGACCACAGCGCCATCTCGACAGCGCCCGTATCCGATGCCGGCACGATACCGATGCGGTAATCTGCGGGCACTTCAAGCACTTCACGCGTCAGATCGATCGCGAGTTTGAGCTTGTTCTTGCCGATCTTCGCACGGTGCGAACGGCCAAGGGCTGCGTCGGTGAGTTTTTCGGGGGTCCAGCCGGGGCGCTTGGCGCAGGGGCCGGAGGAGAAATGCGGCACGTTGGGCCGCGAAGAAGGCTTCGCTGCAGTCATAATCTATCCTTCCAGATAGCTAGCCTCCCGTTGGGGGGAGGTGTCCCGCTGGCGTGGATATGGGAACCGACCCGGAGCGTCAAGCGACTTCCGGGCTATCACGCGTGATTGATGGCCGGATGACGTCGCCCGTCCCGGCGTACCACCGCCGGTTTTGCTGATGCCTTCAACGAACGGCGCCGCGCGGCGTCCGCCGGACGACATGATGATGACGCGTTCTAGAACCGCAACGTCATGCCTACATGGCTGTCAGCAAAACCGAGCCGCTTGTAGAAGCGCTGGGCATCGACCCGGGTCTGATGCGTCAGCAGCTCGACGAGTTTGCATCCACTCGCCTGTGCCTCGCCAATGGCCCATCGCACCAGCTGTTCGCCGGTGCCCTGGCTGCGCAGCGTCGTCGACACACGAACATCCTCGATGAGCGCTCGCGAGGCGCCCTGCGAACTCAAGCCCGGCAGGATGCAGAGCTGCAGGCATCCGACCACGCTGCCGTCACCGCCTTCTGCAACCATCAACCGGATATTTGGATCATGCGCGAGTTTATCGAAGGCCTCGTAATAAGATTGCGGCAGCGGATCCTCGATACGCTCGCGGCCACGGCCGAGCGCATCATCGGCCAACATCGCCACGATTGCAGCGACGTCCTGGCGCTGCGCCGGCCGCAGTACGACCTTCGTGCTCATACGAGGCCCAATGCCTTCTCGCTGTCGGCGATCCAGCGCCTGATCGACGCGTAACCGTCGAGATGGAAGCCCCCCTCATGGGCCACGCGCGTATAGGCCAGCAACGATGCGTCAGCCAGCGAGACGCGATCTCCCACAAGGAAACGCGATGTCGTCAGGTGATGCTCCATACGCACCAGCGCGAAATAGCCGCGCTTGAGCTTCTCAGGATCGAGATCCGAAATCGCCCTGCCGAGATAGACGATCTGATAGCGGCACACCGCGATATAGGGCTCGTGGCTGTATTGTTCCCAGAACAGCCATTCATCCATCTTGGCGGCATCATAGGCATCGGTCGGGATCAGATCGCTGCCACGGGCGAGATAGCGGATGATGGCATTGGACTGCGCGAGCGGACGGCCGTCATCGAGCACAACGGTCGGCACCTGGCCGGCGCCGTTAAGCGCCAGAAACTCCGGCGTCCGGCTCTCGCCCTTGCTGGTGTCGATATCAATCCACGTATAGGGAAGTTTAAGGTGATCGCTCACCCACTTCACCTTCAGGCAATTGCCGGAATTCAGATCGCCGTAGATTTTCATGATGACTGCCCCGCATCCTCAGACACGGTAAGGCAGCATTCGTCAAACGGCATGTCAACAGAGATCAAACTCGTGCCAAACGTGCGCGACCTTGGCCGGTCAGAACTTGTAGCCGACGCCGGCTCGCACGGTATTGATATTGGTATCGACCGTTGAGGTGAAGCGGATGTATTCCCACTCGGCGCGCATGAACAGCCCACCGATCAGGTTCACGTCAACGCCGAGGCCAGCAGAGTAGCCGTAGATGAGATGGCTGTATTGGCCTTCGGTCTTGCTGTAGTCGAACGGGAGGTTCTGGAAGCCCGGTGCTGCGGCTACATTGACGGCGACCCCGTGAATACGTGCTGACCGAACGATATCGGCCTGTCCGAGCGCGAGACCTCCGAACATGTAAGGCAAGAACGATCCCACGGCATAGCCGGCGCGGGCACGCAGCGTGCCCATATCCGTAATCGACATCTTCGCAGCGGCATCGTAGGTGACGCCGTTGGTATAGCCGAGAGCATCGATGAAAGAGCGCCCCATCGAACCGCTTGCGTCGCCGCCGAACTTGCCGTGCATGTAGCTCATTTCGACGCCAATCACGACGTCGTCCCACTGGCTATTGTAGCCGATGAAGCCACCCCAGCCCTCGCCTCGCCGCGACGTCTTGCCGAGCAATGGCCATTGCGAGACCTGGCCGGCTGATTCCATTGCAAGGCCATCCAGCAGGCTGCCTGCGAGGGTACGTGTCGCCCCGGTGAAATTCATGTCGGACTGTCCGACGCCAGCTTGGGCGCCGATATAGTAGCCCTCCCAGACCGAGCGCGTTGAGCTTAGTCCTTCGGGGAACGAGCCGCGCAGCGCCGGGAATTCTGGCATATCGGCGGCTTGAGCGGTTTGCACTGCGCCCAGCAGCGCTGCAGCGATCAGAAGTCTACGCATCACGACAATTCCTCAACTCACCGAACTGTCCCGATCATCCGCTGTTAACCTTAATCATTGGTTGCGATGATACTACCCGTGCAAAACAAAACGGCGCGGGAATCTCCCGCGCCGTTAAGGTCTCTTAAGATAGTTGAGGCAATCCGCTTAGCTTTAGCCCTTGCGGATCAACGGCGGCGGCGCATAGGCCGGCGGGCTGTCGAGGTTCCAGCGCACGCCGAGCTTCAGGTCATGCGAGGTGATGTCCTTGAACTGCATCGCCACGCCGCGGGTGAAGCCGTCATAGGTCGAGACCGGTCCGGTCTGGCCATCGCCGAGGTTCATGTAGCTGTAGCCGAGTTCGACGGTCATTGCCGGATTGACCTTGTAAGCAAGACCGGTGTGCAAGGCCCATGCGAAGTTCCACTTCGATGCTGCCGGCGCGCTGGCATAGCTCGGGAACGGGCCGCCGATGAATGGCACGCCGCCGGCGGAGCCGACATTGATCGCACCGTTATCCGTGTAGTTCCCGATATTGACGCGAGCCATGCCGACGCCGGCGCCGACGAACGGGGTCACGCACCACCAGGTACCGAGATCGACGTAACCATTGGCCATCACCACCCATTCGGACTTGGTGGCGTTGTAGTTGTTCACGCCGGTACCAACGAGGCCGCTCGACGGGAACGTCACGTGATCGGTGCCCTTGAAATTCGAATTGCCGCGATACTGGCCGGTGATGTCACCGCGGAACCAGTTGTTGAACTGATAACCGACGCCGAGCTGGAAGATGCCAGCCGTATCGAAGGCAGTGGTCTGCTGAAGCGAGAGCAGATTGGCGTTGCGACCATCACCCATCTCGATGTTCTTGACGTGCTGGTTGCTGAAACCGATATCGCCGCGCAGGTACCAACCGCCGAAGTCTTCAACCGGCGGCGGCGCATACATCTGAGGCGGTGGAGCAATGGGCATGTCGGCAGCGAGAACGGCGGTCGACATCAGGGAAGCCGCGCCCGCGGCCAGAATGAATTTAACGCTACGCATTGGCTTCGTCCTTTTGGGCCAAAGAGGCAACTAATGGAGGCCTCACACTCGGAAACTCACAAACGGACGATGACACCAACTCCTTAAGCGGCGCTTAACCCTAACTTTTAAGGTTGATATTTGGTGACGAAAATGCACGCGAATTCCATCACGCCGCTGCGTCGCCACAGTTACTAACAATGTCTTGCTATCAAACCGCGCTGCAATGCGCCGTGGCATCGCCAGGTGTTAACGAGGACTTACCTGCCCGGAGCCTTCGGCTCTGACCGGATCAAAACCAGGCTCCAGCTTTTTGTTGACGCGTTTCCTTGATTCGAACCGGTGCCCACTTCGCTCCAAAGCGCTCCAACGCGAACTATCAAAACGCAAAAGAGCCGCCTCGCCCGATCAAATTCGGACAAGACAGCTCTTCATGTCAATTCGCAGGCATCGCGCGCTGGCGCCTTGGCCAGGGCGAACGAACAGGAAGCTTACGCCGCGGCTGCGTGGCCCAGCGCGTCAACGATGGAATCCACCACTTCCTCGACCATCACGCGGTCATCGCCCTCTCCCATTACGCGGATGACTGGCTCCGTACCCGACGGGCGGATCAGGAGACGACCATGACCATTGAGGCGCTGTTCGCCGGCAGCGATGGTGGATTTCACTTCTGCATCATCAAGCGGCTTGCCGCTGCGATAACGCACATTCTTCAGAATCTGCGGCAACGGATCGAACAGGTGGCAAACTTCCGACACCGGCCGACCGAGCTTGGTCACCACGGCCAGCACCTGCAGCGCGGCTACGAAACCGTCGCCTGTCGTCGCATGGTCCGACATGATGATATGGCCGGAGGGTTCGCCGCCGACATTGTAGCCATGCTGCAGCATCTGCTCGAGCACATAGCGATCACCCACTGCCGTGCGGATGAGATCGATGCCCTGCCCCTTCAGGAAGCGCTCCAGACCGAGATTTGACATCACGGTGGAGACAATGCCTGGCTTGGCAAGCCGCCCGTCTTCCTTCCAGCTCTGCGCGATAACGGCGAGCAACTGATCGCCATCAACCAGATGGCCACGCTCGTCGACCATGATCAGCCGATCGGCGTCGCCATCCAGCGCAATGCCGATATCGGCGCGCATCTCGCGCACCTTGCGGCTCAGCGCTTCCGGTGCGGTCGATCCGCATTCCTTGTTGATGTTGAAACCATCCGGCTCGACGCCGATGGAGATGACGTCCGCGCCGAGTTCCCAGAGCGCCTCCGGCGCCACCTTGTAGGCGGCGCCATGGGCGCAATCGATGACGACGCGCAAACCATCAAGGCTGAGATTTCGTGGCAGCGTGCGTTTGGCGAATTCAATGTAACGATCATGCACCCCGTCGATGCGGCGCGCCCGACCGAGGCTGGCGCTCTGCGACAGTCTCTTGTCGAGATTCTCGTCGAGCAGTTCCTCGATCTGCTTCTCGACATCGTCCGACAGCTTATAACCGAGCGGTCCGAACAGCTTGATGCCGTTGTCCTCGAACAGATTGTGCGATGCGGAAATCATCACGCCGAGATCGGCGCGCATCGACTTGGTCAGCATCGCCACGGCGGGCGTCGGCATCGGCCCGACCAGCAGCACATCCATGCCGACCGACGTGAAGCCTGCCACCATCGCATTTTCGATCATGTAGCCGGACAACCGGGTGTCCTTGCCGATCACGACACGATGACGATGTTCGCCGCGCTGAAACACAAGACCTGCGGCCTGCCCAACCTTCAGTGCCAGTTCCGGCGTGATCAGACCATTGGCGCGGCCGCGAATGCCGTCTGTCCCGAAATATTTACGGCTCATGGTAACCCCCAATGCCCTCGCGCTTCGCGCGAGGGCTCAAAACCCTGTCTCAGGCGACTGACCCATTGGCTGCGCCATATATGTGACGGACTTATAAGGCTCGGGCCCCTAAAATCGCTTCAAAAAATATGATGAATCATTACCAAGGCCCGGAATACGTAATTAACGACAAGCCATTGATATTACTTATATACCTTAACCTTTCATGTAATGCCTTCGATGGAGCATCAGCTGACCGGAACCCGGCCCGCTCAGCCCTTTCGCTTGATATGCGCGTCCGCCTTTGAATGGGCAGGCTGGGTCACACTGACCGGATCGGAGCCCGGAAAAGTCTCCTCCAGTCCTTCGTCCAGTGCAACTTCCAGCTGTCGCTTTTCTTCGTCCTCGGCTGCCTTGCCGGGAGCCTTGCCGGCCCCGTGGCCTGCTGGATTTGTCTTGGAGCCGGACATTCTGGCCTCCTTCAATTTCGACGACATTCCAATGACAAGGATGATATGGCGGACCGCCTAACCATGCTAGATGACACCGAAACAAGCAAATACAAGCAAAGACAAGAACGGCTGGGACATCTCATGAAGCATATCACCTGCATCGAAGATCTTCGCCTCGAGCACAAGCGCAACGTGCCGAAGGCGTTCTTCGATTATGTCGACCATGGCTCCTATAGCGAAGACACGTTCCGTGCGAATTGCGAGGATCTGCAGAAGCTGAAGTTCCGCCAGCGTATTCTGGTCGACATCGCCAATCGCGACACCTCGACGACCATCCTCGGCGAGAAGGCCACCATGCCGCTGATCTGCGCGCCGGTCGGCTCAACCGGCTTGCAATATGGCGACGGCGAAATTCACGCCTGCCGGGCGGCGCAGGCGGCGGGCATTCCCTATACGCTCTCGACGATGTCGATCAATTCCATCGAAGACGTCGCCGAGAATGTCGAAAAACCGTTCTGGTTTCAGCTCTATGTCATGAAGGATCGAGGCTTCATCAAGGAATTGATCGAGCGCGCCATCAAGGCGAAGTGTAGCGCGCTGGTGCTGACCGTCGATCTGCAGGTGATCGGCCAGCGTCATGCCGACATCAAGAATGGCCTGTCGGTGCCGCCTCAGATCTTGAATGTGAAGAACCTGATCGATTTCATGAGCAAGCCCGGCTGGCTGGTGCGCACGCTGAAAGCCAAACGGCGCAACTTCGGCAACATCGCCGGCTTCGTGAAGAACACCGACGATCTCGGCTCCGTCGCGCAGTGGACAGCATCGCAATTCGACGCGTCGTTGAACTGGAAGGATCTCGACTGGATCCGCAGCATCTGGCCCGGCAAGATCGTGATCAAGGGCATTCACGATATCGAGGATGCCCGCGAAGCCGTGAAGGTCGGCGCGCAGGCGATGGTCGTGTCCAACCACGGCGGACGTCAGCTCGACGGCGCGCCGTCGTCGATCTCGGTATTGCCGGGGATCGCCGATGCGGTCGGCTCGGAGATCGAAGTGATGTTCGACAGCGGCATCCGCTCGGGGCAGGACGTGATGCGTGCGCTCGCCCTCGGCGCCAAGTCCTGCATGATCGGCCGCGCCTATATCTACGGTCTCGGCGCCTATGGCGGCCCCGGCGTGACCAAGGCGCTGGACATCCTGCGCAACGAACTCAGCGTCACCATGGGCCTGTGCGGCGTGAATTCGATCGCCGAGATCGACAGGCACGTTTTGGTGAGCTGAATGCCTCTCTCAGTCGTCATGGCCGGGCTTGTCCCGGCCATCCACGTCTTTCTGCCTTGCCCAAGACGTGGATGCCCGGCACAAGGCCGGGCATGACGATGGTGTTCTAGTTCAAGCTTTCTAGCTCACATCGGCGGCGTCAACCCATCCAGCCCAACATTGACCCGCGCCGTCTCGAAGGTGCCGTCATCCTTCTTGGTAGCGCCCATGATGATGATCTTGGCGCCAGGCTTGAGTTCATCCTTGTTGCCCGGCACGAATGTCACGATGGGTGTGTCAGGCGTCACGATCACTTTCTTTTCCCCGTCCTTGTACTTCACCGTCACCGTCTGGCCATCGGAGGCCTGGACCTTCTGATCGACGGTGGCATTGGTCATGCTGCTGTTGGGGCGCAGATCCCACGGGCGCGAGCCTTCGCCGGTGCCGCGCATCGCTTCTGGAAAGATATGGATCGCGATGGCCTTCTGCGACCCATCGGTCTGCGGCATGCCGGTCACGCCGATATAGGAGCCGGGCTTCACCTCGGCCATTGTCGTTCTGGCAATGCCGGTGACGGTGACATTGTCCGTCATCTTCACTTTGCGCTCGTCGCCGTCGCGCGTCTTGATCGTCAGCACCGCACCATCGACGGCTTCGATGGCACCACGGATGCGCAGGGGTTGCGGCTGCTGCGCTGATGCAGCGGAAATCAGCAATGAACCAGCGAGAAGTGAGCCCACGAACAAGCGAGCCGAAGTCGATACAATCTGAACCATAGGGGAATTTCCTTTGAAGGCGGCGCCCACCGCTGCAGATGGAAACCCCAAGGCCAAATAGCTATTCCCCGCTCACGCCACTGTGAGATCGGCCTCGACGAGGCGACGCAGTTCCGGCGTCACATCGGGGCGCTGCCCGAACCAGAGCTCGAAGCCACGCACGGCCTGATACAACAGCATGCCGAGTCCGTCCGCCGCGCGGAGGCCCCGCGCGCGGGCGGCGGCGAGCAGCGGCGTATCGAGCGGCACGTAAACGAGATCGGCGACGACCGCCTGGTCAGGCAACAGATCGAGGTCGATGATCAATGGCGGCTGGCCGCCCATGCCGAGCGACGTGGTGTTCACCAGCAAGGATGCGCGCGGCAACATGCTGGCGACATTCTCCCACGCCAACGGCACCACCTGCGAACCGAATTGCGCGGCCATCGCCTCGGCGCGATCGAGACTGCGATTGGCGACATAGACATGTTTGATGCCGCGTTCGAGCAATCCGAACACCACTGCACGCGACGAACCGCCCGCGCCGAGCACCAGCGCGTCGTCGGCGTGGTCCCAGTCGGGCGCGCAATGATCGAGATTGTCGATGAAGCCCTCGATATCCGTATTGGTCGCGCGTAGCGTACCGTGGTCATACCATAACGTGTTGGCGGCCCCGACCGCGCGCGCGCGGCGATCCGGTGAGGTCAGCTTCAGCACACGCTCCTTGTGCGGGATCGTGACATTGGCGCCGATGTAACCGTGCTTGGAGAGGTTCATCACGAATTCGGCCACGCCTTCCGGCGGGATCGACTCGATGCTGTAACCGCCCGGAATATCCATGCTGCGCAGCCAGTGATGGTGGATCAGCGGCGAGCGCGAATGCGCGGCAGGCCAGCCGATCAAACAGGCGGCGCGGGGCGTGGTCTCGTTCGGCATCATTCATCCTTCGCTTCAGGCGGAAGCGTGCGTAGCATAAAAATCATGCAGGGGCTCTTAATCATCAGACAGTTTTGCGGCGCACAGCAAGTCCGACAACCATGCAGACGATCAATACTGCAGCTGCGAGCAACTGCCGATGCCATCAGCTCGACGTCTCCTGGATCGCTGCAGCGCGTCGGATCTTGATCTCGCTGACGGCCACTGCAACATCAGCACGGTATTTCACCAGTGGTGGTCGCGCGCCGTGGGTCAGCAGCGCCCGGCGCACGCCCTGCGAGGTGCCGGTGAGAATGACACGGACGCCTTGTCGCTTTGCCTTCTCGGCAATGCCCTTGATCGCATTCGCAGCAGTCGAATCCAGGAAGGGGACCGCGGCAAAATCGATCACAAAAGCCTTGTGGCGATCCGAGAAGCCCTCGAGCACAGATCCGATGGTGGAGGCCGCGCCGAAGAAAAATGCGCCGGTGATGCGATAGACAACGACGTCGGGATCGGTAGCGAGACCGGGATCATAGGGTTTTCGGTCGCCATTGGCGTCGTCGGCCTTGTCGGCCACGACCAGCGGCTTATCCGCCTCAATGCCGGTTGTTTGCGCCATGCGGTTGATAAACAGAATCGCGCCAAGCGCGAAGCCGACCACAATGCCTTCGGTAAGATCGCGGAAGATCGTTAGCAGGAAAGTCGCCGACAGCACGGCCGCATCGCCCCATGATGACCGCAGTAACGTCGCGAATTCATGCTTCTCCGCCATGTTCCAGGCGACCACGGCAAGCACCGCGGCGAGCGCCGCCAGCGGAATGTAACTTGCCAATGGCGCCGCGACGAGAATGAATACCAGCAGGAATACCGCATGCAGCATGCCCGAGATCGGGCCGTGCGCGCCGGCGCGGACATTGGTGGCGGTTCGCGCGATGGTGCCGGTCACGCAGATTCCACCGAACAGCGCCGAGCCGATATTGGCGATGCCCTGCGCCACCAGTTCGCAATTGGAGCGATGCCGCCGGCCGGTCATGCCGTCAGCGACGACAGCTGAGAGCAAAGATTCAATCGCGCCCAGCAGCGCAAAGGAGATGGCGTCCGGCAGAATGGCCTGCAGCTTTGCCAGGGAAATCGCGGGAAGCGACGGCAGCGGAAAGGATTGCGGAATGCCGCCGAACTTGGTGCCGATGGTTTCAACCGGCAGCGCAAAGTACCATGCCGCGACCGCGCTTGCGGCAACCGCGATCAGAATGCCCGGCCAGGAAGGCCGCAGCTTCTTGAGCAGAAGGATGATCGCAATGGTCGCGATGGTGATCGCGGCGGCCGACAGGTTGACGGTGTGGATCGCACTTCCGAGCACCTGCAGCTTCGGGATCAGTTCGCCAGGCTCCTTGCCGGTGAGTGTGAGCCCGAGGAGATCCCTGATCTGGCTGGCGAAAATAATGACGGCAATACCGGCGGTAAATCCCACCGTGACCGGATAGGGAATGAACTTGATGTAAGTGCCGAGCTTCAAATAGCCCGCCACCATCAGGAACACGCCAGAGAGCATGGTCGCGAGGATAAGACCGTCGATGCCATTGCGGCTCACCGTGGCCGCCACCAGCACGATGAAGGCGCCGGCGGGTCCGCCGATCTGAAACCGGCTGCCACCCAGCGCAGAGACCAGGAAGCCGCCAATCACGGCGGTGATCAGCCCGCGGTCAGGTGATGCGCCCGAGGCGATGGCAATCGCCATCGACAGCGGCAGCGCCACGATCGCCACCGTCAGACCGGCGAGCACATCATCGCGAAATGCCGCAAGATTGTAGCCTTCGCGCAGCACCGTGATCAGTTTCGGTGTGAACAGCTCCGCGAATGTCGGCTGATGTGGGCGCCGCATGCCCCCGCCAGAAATGCCCATACTCGGCTCGCCTCTGTCGCACGCAGCGACTCGTCTCGATCTGCCAGTTTTATCCATCCACCTTAGGCGGCGGACCGGGCTGCTTCAGACGCACACCTCGGCCACCGGAGTCGCTGCGGGTGTGTTCGCCGATCAATTCGACGCCGGCACGATTGAACGCGTCCACCACCTTGATCAGCGAATCCACCACGCCCCTGACATTGCCTTCGCTCGCTTCCATGCGCTGGATGGTCGGTAGCGACACGCCGGCCATTTCGGCCAGCCGCTTTTGATCGATACCCAGCAGCGCACGGGCGGCCCGCATCTGAAACGATGTAATCAAGGGCGGTTTCCAGTTTCACGAGTCTTATATCATATGTGAGATATCTTCAATGATGTATAAAACATCACTTGATTGCCGAAGCCGCCATGGTCGCCACGAACTGGGCGACAGCGGCGCGCGATGTCAGGCGTCGTTTGACGCCGCCGAAGTCGTCGAACAGCGCCAAGTGGCCAGCGAACGAACTCGACGTTTTGCGCTGCCAGTAGGCCTCGGCCCAAGCCAGAAAATCTGCATGTTCCTTGGCCGTCGCGCCACGCCAAGGGCTCCGGAGAGCGAGGCTATCACGACAAACCTCCGGGCTCATGTCGAGCCAGATCAATGCTGTGGCGCGCGGCAATGCCGCTTCGACCAGCCAGCCGTAAACGCCTTCGATGATCCAGTTCGACTTCACGGCAAGGGCGGCCACCAGTTCTTTGGCCTGCCCCTCGTCTCGCTTCACACCGACCCTGTCCAGCCAGTGGATACAGTCGAGATCCGTGCGTTCGCCACCGACGCGGCTTTCAAGCTGCCGCGCCAGCGTGCTCTTGCCCGAGCCGCTATTGCCAATGATTACAACCCGCGGTCCAAGCGTCATGGGCCACTGTACTAAGCCGCCACCCGATGCGCCGCAACGATCTGGTCGGCGGCGCGGCCCGAGACTTCGGCCATGTGGTCGAAGCTGCGGGTGAAGCTGCCGGCACCCGCAGTGGCCGAACGCAACTCGACGATCAGGTCGCCGATCTCCGCTTCCGGCAACATCGCGCGCACCGTGTCCCAGCCCGGCCAGTTGTCACGGGTATCGAAGCCGAGGATCTGGCCGCGCCGTCCTGACAGGATGGCGTTGACCTTGGCCGTGGCCTCGGTGGGACAGACGATCTCCACCGTATGCATCGGCTCCAGCAGCACCGGTTGGCATTGCGGCAGCGCCTCGGTGAAACCGATCCGGGCAGCCGTCCGGAACGCCTGATCGGAAGAATCCACGCTGTGATAGGACCCGTCGGTGAGCGTCACCTGCACGTCGATGACAGGAAAACCAAGCGGGCCACGCTGCAACCCGTCGACGACGCCTTCCTGCACCGCGGGAATGTAGTTGCGCGGCACCGCGCCGCCGACCACCTTTTCCTGGAATGCAAAGCCTTCGCCGCGCGGCAACGGGCCGATCTCCAGCACAACGTCGCCAAACTGGCCGTGACCGCCGGACTGCTTCTTGTGCCGGCCGCGCTGGGTGATCGGTTTACGGATGGTCTCCTGATAGCCGATCACCGGCGCATGCGATTTGACGTTGATGCCGAAGCGTTCGTGCAGGCGCTCCATCGCCACGCGCAGATGCATCTCGCCCTGCCCCCACAACACCACGTCATGGGTCTGCGCGTTATTGACCACCGCAAGCGACGGATCCTCCTCGGTCAGTCGCAACAGCGCCTGGCCGAGCTTGACGTCGTCCTTCCGATCGGCGGACGCAAGCGCCATGGCCAGCACGGGCGACGCGGCCACGACATTCACCAGAGACGCCGGCACGATCTTGCCGGTCGAGATCGTGTCGCCGGTCCTGACATGATCGAGCTTGCCGAGCGCGACGGTCTCGCCCGCTTCGGCCGATGCGCGCTTGCTGTCATGTCCTCCGCTCGCCGCAAGAATGCCGGAGACACGCCCGCTTTCGCCCGACGAGGACAGCAATGTTGCGCCATCATCGAGATGACCACTCAGCACGCGCGCGTAAGACAGCTTGCCGCCGTGCTGTAGATGGCTGCTCTTGAACACGTAACCGATCGCATCCTTGCTGTCGGGCACGCCGAGGCGCTTAGCCGTCTCGGCCACGCCGGGTGCCTCGTGGCGTAGCGCCTTCATCAGCCGCAGCACGCCATTCTCGCGCATCGCCGAGCCCAGCAGCACCGGACAGATCAGACCTTCGCGCAATTCGCGCGCGAGATCGTCGAACACGGCGTCGGCCGGCGGCGCGATGTCGTCAAGCAACTGCTCCATCAGCGCGTCGTCATGATCCGCAAGCTTCTCCAGCATGGAGAAACGCGCTTCCTTCTCGCGGTCGAGATCGCCGCCTTCGAGCTTGATGACTTCGGACGCCTTGTGCTCGCGATAGACGAAAGCGCGCTCCAGCGCGAGATCAACGAAACCGGCGACCAGGTCGCCGTTCCAGATCGGGATCTGCCGTAGCACCAGCGGCACGCGCGAGGCCGGCTGCAATGTCGCCAGCGTCTCGCGCACGCGCTTGTGGGCGCGGTCGATCTTGTTGAGAAACAGAAATCTGGGAATGCCGAGGTCTTCGAGTTCGCGCAGGATCAATTGCAGCTGCGGCAATTTTCGCGCATCCGCCTCGCAAACCACGATGGCTGCATCGACGGCGGGTAATGCCGCGCGCATGTCATGTGCGAATTCCACCGAGCCCGGACAGTCGATGAATGTGTAGCTGTCGCCCATGAAGGTGGTGGTCGCAGCCGTCAGGCCGACGCCCATCTTGTGGGCTCTGGCTTCCGCATTGGCATCGCCGATGCTTGTCCCATTGTCGACGCTACCGGCCCGCGGGATCGCCCCGGTGCGGGCCATGATCGCTTCAAGCAGTGTGGTTTTTCCGCTCTGGAAAGGGCCCACCAGCGCAATGCACTTTGCGGCATTGCCTTGTGGACCGCGGGGACTTCTCAGGTCTTGTCCCATTGCCGCCTCCTCATGTGGAGCTCGGCCCATGATTGGGTCGGCGGTCAATGCTCCGCCCGGTCCGGATATTTGGCAAGATGGAAAAGTTGCTGCGCTGCGATGAACGTGATCGGATTGCGCCATAAAAAATCCGGCTCCGCCATGGGCGAAGCCGGATGAATTTGTGCGAGCGATCGCCGCGGGATCAGCGACCGGGGCGCAACTCCAGGCTCTGCAGACCGGCGGCGACATTCAGTCCCACCGACCCCTGCAGACTGAGCGGCTGCAGGGAGAAGGCGTTTTGCGAACCGCCAACCAGGACATTCGCGCCGACGCCGACACCAACCGACGCGCTGCCCTGCGCGCCCGCATAGTTGCCGGACAGATCGCCGGGACCGCTATAGTTCACCGGCACGAACACGGCCCAGGATAGCGCGGTCTGTTCGGTAATACCAAGATCGATGCCCACCTTGCGGATCGTGGCGACATAAGGCTGATCCGGACGACCGGTACCGGTGAGCACGCAGCCGAGATTGGTCACCGAGCCCACGACGAATCCGACGCTGGCTCCGCCCCGGCAATTCAAGACACCGACCTGCACGCCTTGCTGCGACTGCGCTTGCGATGCAGTGAAAAAGGCGGCGGCAGCGATACCGAGAACGAGCGATGAGAGGCGGACCATCAGGAATCTCCGGGTGATGAACGGAAGTAAGGATGTGGATCGACTATCCATAGCTAATGATACCGCCCAATGACAGCGGCGCACGCGCAGCGCACGCAACAAAAAAGGCCCGCTCGCGCGGGCCTTTTCGTTAACCTTGCCGGATCGCTTACGCGATCACAGCGATCGCTGGCGATCGTAGCGATCGCTTAGCGATGGCTGCGATGACGGCGCTTCTTGTTGTAGCGATGACCGCTGACCGGACCGGTCGCTTCCAGTTCGAGCTGAACGATGCCGCTGGCGACGTTCAGACCGGTCTGGCCCTGCACCGAGATCGGCTGCAGCGAATAGGTGTTGCCCGGACCGCCAACGAGGAAGTTGCCGCCGAAACCGAGGCCAACCGATGCGTTGGTACCGACGCCGCCGTAGCTGCCGGCCAGCGCGCCGCGCGGCACGCGGGTGGTCGGAGCGAATGCAGCCCACTGCACCGTGGTGTTTTCGGTGAAGCCGAGATCAAGGCCGAAACGGCGGATGTTGGCGACGTAACCTTCGGCGCGGCCACCGGCGCTCTGGAAGACGCAGTTGAGGTGCGCATTCGAACCGACCACGTAGCCGACGTTCTGGCCGCCACGGCACTCCAGCACGCCAACCTGAACGCTGCCAGGCTGCTGTGCATTTGCGGTCGCAACCGACGCCGCAAAGGCCACGGCCGTCAGGCCGAACATCTTGGAAAGTCGCATAGTGTTACTCCACCTTGGGGATTTTGATAGCGAGGGGACAAGAAGGAAGCGCCGTGTCGAAAAGAAGGCGCTTCCCGGAATAAGCCCCGAAACCGTCAAAAGTTTCGGAGCGGGTTTTGTTACCGAAGATTTCCGCAGAAGCGCTGGATGCGCTTGCAGGCATCTTCGAGATCGGACGTTTTCGTCGCGTAGGAGATGCGGAATGCCGGGCCAAGGCCGAAGGCCGAACCCTGCACCACAGCTACGCCTTCGGTTTCCAACAGTTCTGTGACGAAGTCTTCGTCATTGGCGATAACCTTGCCCGAAGGCGCAGTCTTGCCGATCGTGCCGGCGCAGGACGGATAGACATAGAATGCGCCTTCCGGACGCGGGCAGTTGATGCCCGAGGCCTGATTCAGCATTGCCACCACGAGATCGCGGCGCTCCTTGAACACGGCATTGTTCTTCGGGATGAAATCCTGCGGACCGTTCAAGGCTTCCACCGCCGCCCACTGCGCGATCGACGACGGGTTCGAGGTCGATTGCGACTGGATCGTCGCCATTGCCTTGATGAGCTCGGCGGGACCACCGGCGTAACCGATGCGCCAGCCGGTCATGCAGTAAGCCTTGGAGACGCCGTTCACGGTCAGCGTGCGATTGAACAAAGACGGTTCGATCTGTGCCGGCGTGGTGAATTCGAAGTCGTCATAGACGAGGTGCTCATACATATCGTCGGTCATCACCCAAACGTGAGGATGCTTCACGAGGACATCGGTGAGCGCCTTGAGCTCCGACTTCTTGTAGGCGGCGCCCGTCGGGTTCGACGGCGAGCACAGGATGATCCACTTGGTCTTCGGCGTGATCGCCGCTTCCAGCGCGGAAGCCTGCAGCTTGAAGCCGAATTCTGCGGTGCAGACCACGGACACGGGCGTGCCGCCGGCCAGCGCCACCATTTCCGGATAGCTCACCCAATACGGCGCCGGGATGATGACTTCGTCACCCGGGTTCAACGTCGCCATCAGCGCGTTGTAGAGCACCTGCTTGCCGCCGGTGCCGACGATGATCTGGTTCGGCTTGTAGGTCAGGCCATTCTCGCGCTGAAACTTGCCGATAATGGCTTCCTTCAGTTCGGGAATACCGTCCACCGCGGTGTACTTGGTCTTGCCGGCCTCGATGGCGTGAATCGCTGCCAGCTTGATGTTCGCCGGGGTGTCGAAATCGGGCTCGCCCGAACCAAGACCGATGACGTTGCGGCCGGCTGCTTTCAGCGCACGTGCTTTATCCGTCACCGCGATCGTCGCGGACGGCTTCACACGGTCGAGCGCAGCGGACAAAAACGACATCATCTTCTCCTGAGAAAGGTCGCGGACCCGCGGTCGGCGACGTCAAAATGGCTGATCCTGCTGGGATCGGCGCACCCTAGTGCGTGCGACGTTGCATCGCAAGAAGCTTGGGCAAAAACACATCTGGAAGTGATGCAATTCAGCAAGCGTTAAACGGGGGGACGGTAGCGTCAACCGCACGTCGCAATCGACGATTTGGGCCAAATGCACCCTTAAAATGATCTGGATCTGGCAGCACATTGAAAGCGGCGCATGGCTGCCCCTCGAACGCGTGCGGGCTTACAGCCTGATCGTGCTCGCTTTGGGCACATTGACCTTCGCCGGCTGGATTGCGGTCTCGGACGGCGTGATCGACCGCAATGGCAAGCCGATCGGGACCGACTTTTCCAACATCTATGCGGCGGGCCGGCTCACCCTCGAAGGCAAACCCGCCGACGCGTATGATCCCGCCCTGCAACACGCCGCGGAACAGCGGGTGTTTGGCCGCGACGTGCCGTTCTACGGCTGGCACTATCCGCCGTTCTTTCTCGGAATTGCCGCGCTGGTGGCCACGGTGCCCTATGGATGGGGGCTCGGTCTGTGGCTCGTCGCCAGCTTCGCCGCCTACCTCGCCGCGATCCGCACGATCCTGCCCCGCCGGGAAACGCTGCTGGTGGCCGCCGCCTTTCCTGCCGTCTTCATCAATGTCGGTCACGGCCATAACGGATTTCTAACCACCGCACTGCTGGGCGGCGCATTGCTTCTGCTCCGTCGCCGGCCGTGGCTGGCCGGCGTGTTGATCGGGCTATTGGCCTACAAGCCGCAATTCGGTGTGCTGATTCCTCTCGCCCTGCTCGCCGATAGACGCTGGATCACGATGGTATCGGCCGCACTCACCGTCGCTGTCCTCATCGTACTGAGCACGGGGTTGTTCGGCGCCGGCATCTGGCAGGCCTTTGCCGACTCCACTGCTTTCACTCGCGATGTCGTACTCGAACAAGGCGGCACCGGGTGGCAGAAAATCCAGTCGATCTTCGCCGCGACACGGATGTGGGGCGCCGGTCTTCCTGTCGCTTATGCCGCACAATTCAGTCTCGCAGCCGGCATTGCCATCAGTTTGATGTGGCTATGGCGCAGCAACGCAGCATTCGAACTCAAGGCGACAGCGCTCGCGATCGGCAGCCTGCTGGCGACGCCCTATGTGCTCGACTACGATCTCATGGTGCTCGCCATCGCCATCGCCTTCTTCGCGCGGCATGGACTCGATCATGGCTTTCGCGCGGGCGAGATCAGCCTGCTCGCATTGACCTGGATCATGCCGCTGCTGACGCGCAGCATCGCTGGCGCCATCGAACTGCCGCTCGGCTTTCTGGTGATGATCGCTTTTTATATCATCGTGCTGCGGCGCGCACTCGCTGATAACAGCACATCGCGGCACCTTCACACACAGATCGCGGCAGCGTGATCTTCCATTGCCGAATGCTGCCTGACATACATTTTTCTCAATCCAGACTGCCGCAGCCGTTTTCGACTTTTTCCATTCCGTGGGCCTTGCGACAGGCTCGCATCAGCATCATTGTCTAACCGCGATCTGCGCTGGCCAATCGCGCAGTTGCCTTGACCTGAAATGAATTGAACATCTGCGAATGTACAAACTCTATTCGATGCAGCGCTCTGGCAATAGCTACAAGGTTCGCCTTGCGCTGGCGTTCCTGGACGCGCCTTATCGCGCCATCGAAGTAGACATTCTGCGCGGCGAGAGCCGTACCCCGGAATTTCTGGCCAAGAACCCCAGCGGTCAGGTGCCGCTGCTCGAGATCGCCGAAGGCCGCTATCTCGCCGAATCCAACGCCATCCTGTGGTATGTCGCCATCGGTACATCTCTGGCGCCGGAATCGCGGATGGACCGTGCCGAAGCCATGCAGTGGATGTTCTTCGAGCAGCACGCGCTGGAGCCGAATCTCGGTGCCGCCTATTTCTGGCTGTGCCTGGTGCGCGGTGGCCGCGACCTGCAGACCCACGCGCTGGAAGACTGGATGGAGCGGGGCTATGCCGCGCTGCAGGTGATGGAGAATCACCTCAAGATCCATGACTTCTTCGCCGCGGGCCAGCTGACTATCGCCGACATCGCGCTATACGGTTACACCCACGTCGCCGAGAAGTGCGATTTCGACCTGTCCAGCTTTCCGTCGATCCGCCGCTGGCTGCGTCTGGTGGAAACCCAGCCGGGCTTTATCTCCATGGACTGGCACCCGACGTCGTCGGAATACGATACTTTGGACGTGGTTGCCGACGCTTAAGTCCTGAAATAGCGGGCATAAGCGCTGTGAATGCCATTTTCCCGCCATAGTTACGGCCAATCCCGCCCAAATCTCGCCTGCCGCAGCTGCGAATTTGTAGCACGCGGGTGATTCGCCCGCGATTTGAAGGATTTACGGCCATGATACGGTCGCTTCGCGTGGGTGCAGGATTTCAGGCGCGCCCCACGTCCATCGCATCCACCCGGTTGACCCACGCCGTCGCGGCGTCGCTCGCGGTTGGCTGTCTGTCGCTCTGCGTCATCCTCGCCCTCACCGTGATGTCGATCCCGGTGGCGAGTGCGATGCCGCTCTGACGGTCCCCACAACTCATAAACACTCAGCCGCGATGCCGCGCATCGCTTATGCAACCTGCGACTCCGTGATGGAGCCATACCGATGAAAAGGCCCGTGATCTGGGTCACTGTCACGTTGACGGCGGCTATCGTCGTGACCGCGACCCTTCTGATCGCCACGACCACCCGCGGCGAAAACACCTCGTTCGGCTCGTCGGCCGGCAGGCTCGAAGTACAGACTGTCGCCTCCGGTCTCGCTTATCCATGGGCATTGGCCTTCCTGCCCGAGGGCCGCATGCTGGTTACAGAACGGCCCGGTCGCATCCGTATCGTCTCGCCGCAGGGACAGTTGTCGCCTGCGGTCAAAGGCGTGCCCGAGGTGATGGCCGTCGGCCAGGGCGGTTTGCTCGACGTCATCACCGACAAGAACTACGCGCAGAACAACACAATCTACTTCTGCTACTCGGAGCGTTCGGGCAGCGGCGGTCGCACCGCCGTGGCGCGCGGCAAGCTCATCGACGGCACTGCGCCGCGTCTCGACGACATGAAGGTGATCTTTCGCCAGGACGGCCCGCTGTCGTCGGGCAATCACCACGGCTGCCGTATTGTTCAGGCGCCTGACAGCAACCTGTTTGTTACGCTCGGCGAACACTATAGCGGCCGCGATCAGGCACAGAATCTCGATAATCATCTCGGCAAGCTGATCCGCATCGCGCCGGATGGATCTGTGCCGAAAGACAATCCGTTTGTCGGCCGCGACGGTGCCAGGCCGGAGATCTGGAGCTACGGTCATCGCAACCAGCAAGGCCTCGCCATCAATCCGGCGACCGGTGAGTTGTGGGAGACCGAGCACGGGCCGCGCGGCGGCGATGAAGTGAACATCATCGGCAAGGGCAAGAATTACGGCTGGCCGGTGATCGGCTATGGCGTCGATTATTCCGGCGCCAAACTGCACGACACGACGTCGAAGGCAGGCATGGAGCAGCCGGTGAAATACTGGGTGCCGTCGATCGCCCCGTCCGGCATGACGTTCTACACCGGCGATCTCTTCCCGCGCTGGCGCGGCAGCCTGTTCACCGGCGCGCTCGCCGGCCAGATGCTGGTGCGGCTGCAGCTCAACGGCAATACCGTGAGCTCTGAAGAACGCATCCTGCAGAATCTCAACGAACGCATCCGCGACGTCCGGCAAGGACCGGACGGCGCACTGTGGCTGCTGACGGATAGTTCGGCAGGACGAATCTTGCGGATTACGCCGGCCGGGAAGTAAGCGGTCGCTACGACCACTTGTGGAAAATGAAGAACGCCCCGAGCGCGATGAAGGCAAAGCCCAGCGCGTGATTCCAGCCGAGCGGCTCCTTCAGATACAGCACCGAAAATGCAGCAAACACGACCAGCGTGATGACTTCCTGCATCGTCTTCAACTGGGCGGCATTGTAAACTTCGCTGCCCCAGCGATTGGCGGGCACCGCCAGCCAGTATTCGAAGAAGGCAATGCCCCAGCTCACCATGATGACGAGGGGCAACGAGTGATCCTTGAATTTGAGATGGCCATACCAAGCGAAGGTCATGAAGATATTCGAGGCCAGCAGCATCAAAATCGGCAGCAGCAGCGGCGGAATGGTGAAGGGCATTCGATCGGGGTCCTTTTTAAATCCCGGCGCTAACATTCAGGGGCCGGCGCCGGTTCCGGTGGCATCGATAGCATTTGAAGCGAACAAGGGGAAAATGATGCCGGGCTCTTCACACGCCGTTAGCTATACCGCCGGGAAATTGTGGGCCTTTTTGCAACCAGAGGCCAACCTGCGTTTCTTACCTTTGTACGGACACAGGTACAGCCGATGCAGTACGATTGGCGACTGATTCTCGATCCGGGAATTGAAACGGCGATCATTGTGATCGCAGCCGTCGGGATTACTTTGGCAATCCGCCTCTTCCGGCTGCGACGCGCGGCCCGGGCCCGCGAGAACGAGCAGCACGCCACTGCCCAGCGCCTTTCGGCTGCACTTGACCAGATCGATATCGGTGTCGTGCTTCTCAATGCCGACACCCGCGCCGAATTCATCAACCGCGCCTTCCGCGACTACTTCACGCTCCCCGACGAGAAGGCTGACAGCAAGCCGCCGCTGATCGCGCTGATGTATCACGCGCGCGATATCCACGCTTACGCCCTCCCCGACGACGAGGTCGACAGCTTCATCGCCAGACGAGTCGAGATGATCCGCGCCGGCACTTCCACGCCGACGACGTTGCGCCTCGCCAATGGCCGGGTGCTGCGGCTGAGTTGCGCCGTGCTGCCCGATGGCGGGCGGATGCTGAGCTACACTCCGGTGACCGACCTCATTCGTCACACCGACGAGCTCTCCGAGCGCGACTATTATCTGGCGCTACGCGAGGGCGACGTGTTCAGCTCCCACCGGCTGGATGCGGCCGAATAGGGCACAACGCCGCCTGTGGATATCCCGGGTTGTCATGGCGATGTCACTCGCCCCGGCTAGGCTCCTCATGCAGCCGGTTGCTTCCCCCCGTCGCCAATCGGGTGCTTCCCCAGCGGTCTCCGTCAGTTGCCGCGCTGACCGGGACCGCTTCTTTTTGCCTTGGTTTCTCTTAGTTCATGCAACTGACTTTGCCTGCGGAAGACGGCCCCGGTATAACAAACCCATGATCCGTTTCGCCGCCGTCCTGATCTCCTTGACCACGCTGACGCTGCTGCTGGCGCCGTTTCAGCTGATCGCACTGGCCTTCGGCCTGCGCTGGCAGCGGAGTATTCCGCATCTGTTTCACCGCATCCTTTGCGCGCTGATCGGGGTGCGCATTCACGAAGTCGGCAAGCGGACGACGGACACGCCGGTCCTGATCCTCTCCAATCACGTCTCATGGCTCGACATCATCATCATCGGCGCCAGGGCGCCCGTGGTGTTCGTCGCCAAGAGCGAAGTTGCCAAATGGCCGGTGTTCGGCTGGCTCGCCAAACTGCAGCGCACGATTTTTGTCGAGCGCGAACGCCGGCAGAAGACCGGCGCGACGGCGCAGGAAATTGGCGACCGCATGCTGTCCGGCGACGCGGTGGTCCTGTTCGCGGAGGGCACCTCCAGCGACGGCATGCGCGTGCTGCCGTTTCGCTCGGCACTGGTCGGCTCGGTGCATCACGCGCTCGGCGATTCCACGCATCACAAAGAGATCACGGTGCAGCCGATGTCGATCGCCTATGTCGGCTTCGGTGGATTGCCGGTCGGCCGCGCCTTTCGCGAAAACGTGGCGTGGTATGGCGACATCGATCTGATCCCGCATTTCATCGGCATCCTGTCGTCGGGCGCCATCGACGTCGTCGTAAGCTGGGGCGAAGCCGTCGCCTATGACATGTCCGCTGATCGCAAGACGATCACGCGTAACGCGGAAAACGCTGTGCGGCGCATGACGTCCACAGCCTTGCGCGCCGGGCCGCCGCGGAAGACCCCGACCGCCCTGCCCGAGCCCGAAGCTCAACCGCCCGAGTCCGCTTCCGCCATCGCCTGAGCACCCGCGCGACTGCCATGATGCAGCGCGTCTTGCTGCGCGATGAGGCGCGCGCCATAACCTTGGTCCGCGCTTCCCTCACAAGGCACACTCATCATGGAAATCCGCAATCTCGGCCGCTCCGGCCTTCGCGTCTCCGCCGTCGGTCTCGGCTGCAACAATTTCGGCCAGCGCACCGATCTGGAGACCGCGCGCAAGGTCATCCACAAGGCGATCGATCTCGGCATCACGCTGTTCGACACCGCCGACATCTATGCCGGCATGGGCGGCTCCGAGACGGTGCTGGGTGAAGTGCTGGGCGATCGCCGCAAGGACATCGTACTCGCGACGAAATACTGCAAGCCGATGAGCAATGACGGCAGCAAGCAGGGCGCCTCGCGCCGCTACATCATGAGCGCCGTCGAGGCCAGCCTGAGGAGGCTGAAGACTGACTATATCGATCTGTATCAACAGCACGATTACGATGCGCTGACGCCCATCGAAGAGACGCTGCGCACGCTCGACGACCTCGTGCGTCAGGGCAAGGTGCGCTATATCGGCAATTCCAACTTCCCGGCCTGGCGCATCGCCGAAGCCGAGATGGCCGCGCGCCAGATGGGCGTCGCGCCCTTCGTGTCGTGCCAGGACGAATACAGTCTCGTCGTCCGCGACATCGAGAAGGACCTGCTGCCGGCCGCGCAGCATTTCAATCTCGGCCTGCTGCCGTTCTTCCCGCTCGCCGGCGGCATGCTGACCGGTAAATATGCCGGCCTGAAGAACGTCCCCGCCGATACGCGCTTCGGCAAGACCCCCTATATGCAGGAGCGCTATCTGAACCCGCGCAACATCGTCTTGGTCGATCAACTGCAGGCCTTCGTCAGCGCGCGCGGCCATTCGATGCTTGAGCTCGCCTTCTCGTGGCTCGCCGCCCGCCCGCAAGTCTCCAGCGTCATCGCCGGCGCATCATCGCCCGAGCAGATCGAGCAAAATGTGAAGGCGGCGCAGTGGAAGCTGACGGCGGAGGAGATGAAGGAAATCGACGGGATTACGCTGGGGTAGGAAGCGCACAGACTCTTCCCCTCTCCCCCAGCGCGGCAACGCCGCGCGCCGCGGGAGAGGGTGGATCGACCGCGACAGCGGTCGAGACGGGAGAGGGCCCTGTCGTGCTTGCGGCCAGACCCTTCCCGCCTTCGCTTCGCTCAGGCACCCTCTCCCACTGCGCGCAGCTTCGCTGCGCTGGGGGAGAGGGGAAAGTAAGAGCTCCCTCTAGCCGTCGGTTAAGCCACCAATCCTTTCGCCGGCTTCACCAGCGCACTGTCAGGAAACACCTGCTCGGCCAGTGCACGCTCGCTGATGCCGAGATGATCGTGCAGCACGCCCTTGAAGATCGCGCGCAGATCCGTGGTTGGCGCGAGATCGCGGGCTTCATAGAGCTTGCCATTCGCAAGGCCGGGCCAGTCCGCAATCACCCGGCCGCCCTTGACCGCACCACCCGCAAGCAACGCGATCGTGCCGGTACCGTGGTCGGTGCCGGCAGTGCCGTTGATCTTGGCGGTGCGGCCGAACTCCGTGGCCACGACCACCACCGTGTCGCGCCAATGCGGCCCAAGCCCGCTCTCGAATTCCGCCAGTGCGCCATCGAGACCGCCGAGCAATTGCGCGAGGCGCCCGACCGGCCCGCCTTCCTGCGCATGGGTGTCCCATCCATCGAAGGCGAGCGCCGCGATGCGCGGGCCATCATCGGCAGCCATCAGCTTCGCCGCGCCGCGTGCGACCTGGCGCATCGCCGCTACGGCATTTCCGCCGCCCTTCGGTTTCATCTCATCGCCAACGGCGATCTTGTCGAGCTTCAGGCCCTGCGACAGGGCCGTCGCCAAAGCGGGATCGCGGTCCTGATAGAGTTGCATCAGCCGCATCGCTGTATCATCGGCCGCATTGGGCAGATTGACCGGCGCCCATCCGACGGTCGGCGCGGCGCCGCGCAGCACCAGCGGCGTGGTCGGTCCGATCGCAAGACCGGACGAGACGCGTTCGCCACGCGGCAACGATTCAATGGCGCGATTGAGCCAGCCCGACTGCACGCGGCCGGGGCCGGCATAGCCGCTCTCCAGCACGTCCTGGCCGTCGAAATGCGAACGTTCGCGATAGGACGTCGCCACCGCATGGACCACGGCGGCTTTCTTGTCGCCATACATCCGCGCAAATTCCGGCATCGCTGGATGCATGCCGAAGAACGAGTCCAGCGCGATGGCTGCGTTCGGGCCATCCTTCGCCAGCGCGATCGAGCCGTGCAGACCGGCATAATCGGGATCGCCGAGCGGCGCGACGGTGGCCAGACCATCGAGCGCGCCGCGCAGGATCACCACGATCAGGCGCGGATCGCGCGCGTCGGCGGCCCTAGCGAATTTCGGCAGATAGGCCCAGGCGGCAAAGGCCGCGCCTGATAACAGAAGCGAGCGGCGTGTGGGGCCGAGCATGCGGCTTTCACAGCAGTCCATCGTCATCTCCTCTGAAATTCCGGTGACATCAGCAGCAGCGTCAGAGCCTGCTGCCGCGTCTCCGCGCGCGCGATCGTCTGTCGTGTTTCGGATGAGGCCGCCTCGCCGGCGACCACGTCGAGCATCTCACGCGGATCGATACTGTCGGGGATGCGCGACGAAACCTGTGCGGCGAGATCGAGCCGCAGCTTCATGCCTTCGGGCACGGCCCAGGCGGCATTGCCGTCCGGAAAGCCGTTCGGCCCCGGCGGTGTCCAGAGCGGCTGGCCAAGCGTCTGCAGTCCCGCAAAGTAACGGCCGGGATCTTCGGGGATGCGCGCCAGCAGGCGGCCGGTGGAGATAAGATATTCATAGGGCGTGCGCAGCTTGGCCATCGGCATCTGCCAGGCTTCATTGGAATCGAGCAGCGCCAGCGCCAGCGCCTTCAGATCGCCGTCGGTCTTTTTGAACACCCCTTCCAGCCGCGCCAGCAGTGCCGGCGGCGGCGCATCAGCCACGAAATGCTGCGCGAATTTCCTGGCGATGAATGTCGCCGCCGATGGATGGCGTGCGAGATCGGCGAGCGCGGCTTCGCCTTGCGCCACGCCGGTGTCGTCATAGGTCTTGCCCAGCAATTGCTGCGGCCCCGGTTCATGCGCATTGGCGTTGAAGGCAAAACTGCCGGGCGTGCCGATCTTTCCTTCGCGGCCGGCAAAGGTCCAGCCGGTGATGATGCGCGCCAGCGACGTCACATCGGCCTGCGTGTAACCACCGCCGACGCCGAGCGTATGCAGCTCCATGATTTCGCGCGCGAGATTTTCATTGAGGCCGCGCTTGCCCCTCTCACCGGCTTTCGAAGCCGGGCCGATCGATTGCTGGTTGTCGAGAAAGAACAGCATCGCCGGATGCTGTTCGACGGCTTTCAGCATGTCGGCAAATTTGCCCAGCACATAGGGGCGGATCGCCTCGCGTTCGAAGGAGCCAGCCCACATCCGCGCCGGGTCGCCCTTGCTGGCCGAGATGCAGAAATGGTTCGACCAGAACACGACGAGGCGTTCGACAAAGCCACCCTCGGTAATGGTCGCGCGCTGGATCCGCGCCAGCGCTTCTGCACGATAGGTCTTCTGCACCACATTCGGCGGCAGCGCGACGGCCGGCGGCGGCTTCGGTGCGTCAGGCTGCACTGTCATGGTGGTGTTGCCGGTCATCGCGGGAGCTTCCGGCTTCCTGTCCATCGCAGCCGGCTGCGCTTCAACCGGCACCAGCTCCGGCGTCTTCAGCGCCGCCTCGCGCGCCGTCTTCACCTCGAGCTGATAGGCAAACATCGCCTGCCCCAGCTCCGTCGTCGATTGCAGACCCGGCAATTCCAGCAGCGCCGCATTGGGGCGCGCCAGTTCGGCCTTCACGAAGCCGCGGGGATCGGAGGCCGCATTGACGATGTCGCCGGAGGCGCCACCCCGCGCGCCGAAGCCGAAGCGATTCAACGCGATCAGCGCACCTTGCGGGTCGCGGGCCATCGGGTTTCCCTCACTCTGCCTTCGTCCTATGATGCATCTGGCCGTCACAGGCGCCACACCCGATATACGGGTGGAACAGATGAACCCGGCATGAAAATCGCGCTGAAATTTGGGCTGCTTTCATGAATTATCGCACAGAAACTGCACAGCCGCTCAGCCGCCGCCTCACCTGTTCGGACTGCGGGACTGAATTCGGCTGCGACCTGTCGGGCAATTGCTGGTGCGCCGAGGAGACCGCGAAACTGCCGATGCCGACCACAGGCGGCGATTGCCTGTGCCGCGATTGCCTGCGCGCCAGGGCAGCGGCGGTGCACGCCACGACCTGACGGACGTGCCTGATCCGCAGGGCGCGCGATTGCGCATCGGCTCCCGCAGCTTGCCTACACCATGCCCGCGCTGCGCCGGTCACGATCGGGTTGCGCATAGTAGCTGCGTTTGGCCTGCAGCATTTCCATATCGGCGCGCTTGACCACGGCTTCGAGCCGCTCGCCGGTCCGGCTGGTGGCAATCCCGGTGGAGAGGCTCAGCGTCAGATCCGGATAGTACTGGTTGTTGACCTCGATCAGCCGCGCCAGCGAGGCAAGCACCGCCTCGCCGCCGACGGCATCCACTCCGGGCAGCAAGATGGCGAATTCGTCGCCGCCGATCCGCGACACCGTAGCCGGCTTTTCGACCAGTTCGCCAAACACTTCACCGGCCCGGCGCAGCAACCCGTCGCCGGCGGCATGGCCAAGATCGTCATTGGCAGTCTTCAGCGCGTTAAGATCGGCAACGATCACGGTGACCGGTTGCGATCCCTTGCGTTCGAGCCGGTTGAGTTCGTCCACGAAGAACGAGCGGTTCGTCGTGCGCGTCAATACGTCGTGGGTGCCGAGATATTCCAGATAGGCTTCCGCCTTCTTGCGCGCGGTGATGTCGGTCAGCGCGACCTGCACCTGTGACCAGTCGCGCTCATGCCCGGGCAACACCGAGAACTGCAGCAGCAGATGCAGCTTGGTGCCATCGAGCGCGTAGTTGACGACCTCGCGTTGCTGGAACAGCTTGCCCTCCCACAGGTCAATCAACTGTTCGCGGAAATGCGGCTCCATCTCGTCGCGAAACACATCCGACAATTGACGGAGCAACGTGTCCTTGTCGGGCGCGCCGAACAATTCCAGCGTACGACTGTTGACATCGAGCACACGGATCTCGCTCATGCAGCGCAAAACGAATTCCTCGTGCACATCCGTGAACACGCGAAAATCCTCGATGCCGCGCGCGCGAACGTCGTCCACCAGGCGCTTGACGCCGCTGAAATCCTCGACCCACAGCGACACCGGCGAATGCGCGAACAGGCCGAACGCATAATTCTCGCTCTCCGCGAGGCGACGACGCGCGCCTTCACGTTCGGTCACATCCTCGATGGCGATCATCACGCGATCCCAGCGCTCTTCATGCCCGGGCAGAACAATGCCGTGCAGCTGGATGTCGAGGCGCTCGCCCTTCAGCGTGTAGTTGACCGTATGGCTGGAAAAATGATTGCGGCCGCTCCAGAGCTGGGCCAGTTCCGACACATGACTCTTGAACGTATCGTCGCGCATCACCAGGCCGAGACTGAGCGTCAGGTGAGACAGGTCGCGCGCGCCGAACAGTGACAGCGTCTTGCGATTGACCTTGAGAATGCGGATGTGCTGCGAGCACTCACGGACCCGTTCGGGATTAGCGAGCAGGAATGTCTCGATGTCGTCGACGCCCTGCGCCTGCCACTGTTCGAACAGCCCCTTCACATCGCTGTAGTCCTCGATCCAGAGCGAGACCGGGGCAAGATCGAACATCACGGCATCGTCGGCGAGATTGGTAGGCGGAACGGACATAGAGACCTTGGCGCGTGAGACAGCGTGAATCGTTGAGGTATTCCCTTATAGCGAGAGTTACAGGGAATATCCTTGGATTTTCACGAAGGCACCAAGCACCACCGAAACAACGCTGGTATGCGGACATGAATACCAGCGATTGCTCAATTCATCGCCCGTAGAGAGTGGAACTCAGACCGGATAGCCCGCCGAGTTCCGCGCCATGCCGTTAAAAGCATCAAGCATTTTTTCGCGCCATGCATAGATCGCGTCGTCTTCCGCCAGCAGCTTGAACGGCGAGATCGCACGCGCCCACTGGAACGGGCCGAACACGATGTAGTCGGCATAGTTCGGCGCGGCACCACCAAGGAACGGCTGCGTCTTCAGGGTGAGGCGCATCGGATCAAGCGACTTGCGGAAGGCATCTACGCCCGTGTCGCGATTGGATGCGACCTCTTCCAGCGACTTCTTGAACCGCGCTTCGCGGCTCTCGCGGAAATAGGCCTGATCGACCGGACGCAGATGACCATGAATATCCGCGACGATGAACGGAAACATGCCGGCGACCACGACCGTGTCGCCCCACCAGTTCAGCATCCGCGCCATGGCGCGGCCGCCCTCGCCGCCGAACAGTGACGGACGATCCGGATAGGTGTCTTCGAGATAATTGGCGATCGCCCAGGAGTCGTTGACCGCGCGCTCACCATCGAGCAGCACCGGCACCTTGTCGGATTTGTGCTTATTGATCGCGTCCTTCTCGGTGAAGCGCCACGGGATCGATGTGGCGTCGAGGCCCTTATGTGCCAGCGCCATCCGGATGCGCCAGCAGAACGGGCTGAAGGGACGATCTTCTTCGGTGCCGACCAGTTCGAACAGTTGCAGCGCCATGATTGCTTCTCGTAATTCTGAGCTAACTCTTCACCACAGCCGAGGTCTGGCCGAACAGCAGCTTGCGCTCTTCGTCGGTGCGGATCGGCGGCTGGCCGAAATTCGGATTGACCTCTTTGGCGATCTCGTAAGCACGCTTGACCGCCGGCCGCTCGGCGATGGTTTCGAGCCAGCGCTTGAGATGCGGGAAGTCGTTGATGTCCTGGCCCTGGTTCTTGTAGGGCACGATCCAGGGATAGCTCGCCATATCGGCAATCGAATAGTCGCCGGCGATGAATTTGCGGTCCGCGAGGCGCTTGTTGAGCACGCCATAAAGCCGGTTGGTCTCGTTCACATAGCGATCGATGGCGTAAGTGATCTTTTCCTGCGCGTAATTGCGGAAGTGATGGTTCTGTCCGGCCATCGGGCCAAGGCCGCCCATCTGCCAGAACACCCACTGGATCGCATCATAGCGCACAGCGAGATCATCGGACAGGAACCTCCCGATCTTCTCGGCGAGATACATCAACATCGCGCCGGACTCGAACACCGAGATCGGTTTCGAGCCGCTCTTGGGCGCATGATCGAGCAGCGCCGGAATGCGGTTGTTCGGCGCGATGGACAGAAACTCGTCCTTGAACTGGTCACCCTTGCTGATATTCACCGGAATGATCTTGTAGGAGAGCCCCGTCTCCTCAAGAAAGATCGTGATCTTGTGGCCGTTCGGCGTGCTCCAGTAATAGAGATCGATCATCGTTCAATCCGTTTTGCGTGATGAGGCAACCCGCAAACCCGACCGAAGGCCGATTGAATGCGACTGCATGAAATGTTGCCGGATCATCGGATCAAGTCAATGCAATTTGCTCCGCCTCCGATGATCTTCGAAAGATCATTTTCTGCCAGTGGCGCATCCGGTCTGTTATCAAACGGAAACTCCGCACAGGCGGATGATTTCTGGGAGACATGCCATGACCGCAGATATCCGCCGCCGCGACTTTCTCAAGACCTCGGCAGCCTTTGCTGGCATGGCTGCGGCCGGATTTTCCTGCGTGGAGGTTGCCAACGCGGCGCCGATCCAGGTGCCGACGGTCGATCGGCTCTCGATCCGCGTGCTCGTCGATCAGCAGCACGATCAATTCCTGCGCGGCAGCACGGTAAATGGCGTGGTGCATGAGGGGCCAGGACCGGCCCGCAGCGCGGATGCGCGCAACGTGCTGCACAATGAGTGGGGCCTGTCGCTGTTTCTGGAATCGCAGCGTGAGCAGGACAAGCGTAATATCCTGCTCGATTTCGGCTATACCTCGCCGGCGATCATCAACAATATCGGGCTGCTCAAGGTCGACCCGGCCTCGCTCAACGCGCTGATCGTCAGCCACGGTCACATCGACCATTACGGTGGACTGATCGGCTTCCTCGAGCAATATCGCAGCGTATTGCCACCCGACATCAAGCTCTATGCCGGCGGCGAGGATAATTTCTGCCACCGCGTCAGCCGCGCATCGACCGGCCAGTTCGGCGAAGGCGGCATCCTCGACCGCAAGCAGATCGCCGCGCAGAAGGTGCAGACCGTACTCTGCGAAACCCCGACGGTCATCGAGGGCCATGCTTTCACAACAGGCAAGATCAAGCGTAACAGCGTCGAGCGCGTACTGCCGAACACCTTCGTGGACTACAAGCCGGATAGCGCAGGCTGCGACTATGGCCATTACACCGCCGCCGAACTGCAGGGCAATTTTGCACCGGACGAACACGTCCATGAACACGCCACCTGCTTCAACATCCGTGGCAAGGGACTGGTGGTGATCAGCTCCTGCGGCCATGTCGGCATCGTCAATTCGGTGCGGCAGGCGCAGGAGATATCGGGCGTGCAGAAGGTGCATGCCGTCGTTGGCGGCTTCCACCTCGGCCCGGCCCCTGCCGACTACCTCAAGCAAATCGTCGGCGAGATCAAGAAGCTCGAGCCCGATGTGGTCATCCCGATGCATTGCAGCGGCCTGAACTTCCTGCTCGAGGCGCGCGCGCAGATGCCGGACAACGTCATCAACGTCTCGACCGGCAGCCGCCTGACCTTCAGCGCGTGACCTCGCGCGCCGCACGCGCCTTCTGGTACCGGACCGGCATAGCCGCCATGGCTGCGCTGTGGCTCGGGTGCTGGAGTGCGGCGCCCGCCTCAGCGCAGGGGTCGTCCCGTTCGGCAGCCGAATTGATGGACGCAGTGATGTGGAATCGCGAGCCGATCGGCGACGCGTTCCAGCTTATCGACCAGTCGGGTCAAGCCCGCAGCGAGCGCGACTATCGCGGCCAGCTGTTGCTCGTGTATTTCGGTTTCACCTATTGTCCGGACATCTGCCCGACTGACCTGCAAGCCATCGGACTGGCGATGGACCGGCTTGGCGCTGACGCCGCTCATGTGCAGCCGCTCTTCATCACTCTGGATCCCGAGCGCGACACGCGGGAGCAACTGGCGCAATATGTGCCGATGTTTCACCCGAAGCTGATCGGCCTGACTGGCAGCACTGCCGCGATTCATGCCGCCGCCGAAGCCTATCGCGTTTATTACAAGCGCATCGACTTCGACGACAGACCGGCCGACTACACCGTCGATCACTCCGCCTTCGTCTATCTGATGGACCGCGACGGAAAATATCTCGGCTTCTTTCCGCCCGGCACCTCTGCCGAGAAGATGGTCGATATGATCAAACCGTATCTGGGAATCGGAAAATAGAGATGCCGCGCCCTTGCGAGCGCAGCATCGTGATAGAAGTGATCGACTGAAGCTTACATGCCCATGATCGCGATATCCGTCACCTTGCCGGTGACGCCGGAGATCTTGGCGGCTTCGGTCGCGTTGCCAGTGGCGAGATCGACCGAATAGAGCGTGCCATCGGCCATCAGCCAGGCTTCGTTCTTGCTGCCGTCCGACCAGATGTCGAAGGCGACAGCTGCCGGCTTGATACCGAGCTTGCCGACCGCGCCGAGGATGCCGTCATTCGGCGGCGCCTGCTTGACCAGCGCACCGATGGTGCCATCGATATTGAACAGCGCGGTCTCCTTGGTGCCCTTCACCGAATTGGTGTAGGCGCCAGCGATGACATTGGGCTTCTCGCCCTTGTGCATGTCGGTCTCGGCATATTTGTGATCGCCGTCCTTTGTCACCTTGCCGTCGTCGACATTGGCACGCAGGCTCATGCCGTCCGAGCCCATCACGCGCAGACGATCGGCCACGGGGTTGAAGTCGACGGTGGCGGTGACGCCCTTGGCCAGCATGGTGTCGAGCTTCGACTTCACCGTCGCCTTGCCGTCCGCGGCGATGGTGACGATCGTGCCGTCATCGACCACCCCATAGAGCATGCCATCGGCGGGACGGACGTCGATGCCGACCAGCGCGCCGGATATACCAGTGACCTTGACGGATCCGGCCGCCATCTTCTTGGTGGTATCGACCATGGCGATGGTGTCGCCACCGACCAGGGCTGCAACCTGGGCAGCATTGGCGGCGGCCGCGGGGATCAGCAGCAATGCTGCAGAGGCGGCGAAAAGCGAACGAAATGACATAAGTGGCTCCCTGTGTTTCCGCGATCCCCTCGGGACCGACACAAGGACTACCGGCGGGCCCTCCCAACTGGATGCACGCCCCTGAAAATAAATTCATTTGGGTGCATCCAATTGCGTGCGGCAAAGGTAGACTGACCATGCAAGGGCATGGACATGACTGGGAATGGCACCATCACCGAGACCCGGCGCCACGAAGCGGGCCTCGACCACGCGCGCGAGGCACAGCTGTCGGCTGCGCTGGCGCGATGCGCCGCCGGCGACCGGGCGGCTCTGCAGATGATCTACAACAGCGAAGCCCCGAAGATGATCGGCGTCGCCCGCCGCATCCTGTTCCGGCAGGATCTGGCGGAGGAAGCCGTGCACGATGCCTTCGTGCGGATCTGGGGCGCGGCCGCGTCGTTCGATCCGCATCGCGGCTCGGCGCGAGGCTGGCTCTATGCCGTCGTGCGCAACCGCGCGCTCAGCATTCACCGCAACGAGCATCGCTATGACGCGTCCGACGACAGTGCGCTCGATATCGACTGCGAGGCGACCGTGACGCGGATGCCCGAGACATCGGCGCTGCGCAAATGCCTGGAGCGTATCGACCGTCCGCGCCGCGATGTCGTGGTGCTGGCCTATGTCCACGGCATGAGCCACGGCGAACTGGCCGGCCGGCTGAAGGTGCCCTTGGGCACCGTGAAGAGCTGGGTCCGCCGCAGTCTGTTCGCACTGCAGGAGTGCATGGGATGAGCATGCACGACGACAACACGCATTCCACCGACGATCTCGCCGCCGACTATGTCATGGGCCTGCTGGAAGGCACCGAGCTCGCCGCTGCCGAAGCGCGCATGACCGACGATGCCGATTTCGCCAGGGCCGTCAGCACCTGGCGCGAGCGATTGGCCGATCTCGACGCCACAGCCGAAGCGCTCGCCCCCAGCGCTGCACTGTGGGACCGCATCGCCGACTCCACCAAGGTGAAACCGGCGATCCCGCTGCCCGGCGCCCGCGCCGCGCTGTGCGGCGCAACGCTGTGGGACAATATCGGCTTCTGGCGCGGCACCGGGATCGGCGGCGTGTTCGCGGCCTTGATGCTGGTGGTGATCCTGATCGGCGCGCTCGCAACGTCGCGCCAGCTCCGCCGCGAACTGATCGCGCTGGCGCAGCGCAAGCCGATCTATGTCGCCGTGCTGGTCAACGACGCCACCAGGGAAACCGGCGCCATCGTCAACACCTTCTCCGACGGCCGCGTCGAACTGATCCCGCTGCGCCCGATCGACGTACCCGCCGGCCGCACGCTGCAGGTCTGGACCCTGTGGGATCGCGACATCGGCCCGAAGTCCATCGGTCTCACCGGACAGTCGCGGACATTGCAGCTCGATCTGGAAGCATTGCCGGATACGGTCGCAGATCAGTTGTTCGAGATCACGCTGGAGCCAGAAGGCGGCTCGCCGATCGGAAGACCGACGGGGCCGATCCTGTTCAAGGGCAATGCGGCAAGAGCTTTGTGAGCTCTCGCAGTCATCCTTCGAACCTATAGCCGCCCATTGAACGTATCAGTCGCTGCGTTCGACAAAGGGCGTGACACGGCGGCGGACATGGTGTCCCTGCAGCCTATTCCTTGTGACCTGATCGATCCATCTTGCGGCGTCGAATGGCGCGTTGCGGAGAGAGTGCATGCGATATTCGACCGATGATCTGCGCGCGGCTGTCACAGCCGGCGTGCTTCCTTCCACGCAGCTCGACGCCCTGCTGACTTTCCTCACGGCGCGGGTGCCGGAGCAGCCGGCGGCCGGTCCCAAATTCGATGTCGTGCATTTGCTCTGGTATGCAGGCGCGCTGGTGGTGATATCAGCCATGGGGCTGTTCTCGACGCTGGCGTTTTCGCAGATGGGCGGACCGGCGCTGACCGCCACTGCCCTGGTCTATGCCGGCCTGTTCACCGCAGCCGGTCACTATCTCTGGACGGTCAAGAAACTGCGCACGCCGGGCGGACTGCTGATTGCGGTGGCCGTGGCGATGACGCCGCTGGCCGTGTTCGGCATACAGGACGCCTACGGTGCCTGGACCGAATTCGGCAAGCCGGCGGCGATGCGCGATTTCTATGTCTGGATCAAAGGCAGCTTCGTCTTCATGGAGCTGGCGACCATCGCCGCGGCAATCGTGGCGCTGCGGTTCTATCGCTTTCCGTTCATCGTGTTCATCATGGCGGTGGCGCTGTGGTTTCTGTCGATGGACGTCGTGCCGTGGATCGCGGGCGCGGGTTACGGCAACTGGGAACTATCGCGCAAGGTGTCCATCTGGTTCGGCCTTGGCATTCTGGTTGCTGCGGTGATCGTCAACTTGCGCCAGCGCAGCGGCGATTTCGCATTCTGGCTTTACCTGTTCGGCGTGCTGACCTTCTGGGGCGGCATCACCGCCACGTCGAACGGCACCAATCTCGACAAGGCGCTATACTGCCTGCTGAACGTCGGCTTCCTGCTAATCTCGGTCGCGCTGTCGCGACGGGTGTTCGCGGTGTTCGGCACCATCGGCATTGCGATCTATCTCGGCGACCTCGCCGAGAAGATCTTCAAGGATTCAATGCTGTTCCCGTTCGCGCTGTCGCTGATCGGCATCGGCATCATTGCGCTGGGGCTGTATGTCCATCGCCACCAGCGCGACATCGGCACCTGGGTCGATGCGCGCCTGCCCGAATCGCTCAAGCGCCTGCGGGCGTAACCGGTCGCCGGATAGGTTTGATGAGGCTGGCCCTGCAGGTCTGGCCCCTGTGAGACCGCGATCGGGCCCCCACTGGACGACCTCGCCGGAGAACGACATCGTCAAACGTCATCAAGTTGAAATAGCGTCTCTCCCGATCAACCATCGGGCGGGAACGCGCTTTTGCCGTCGTGCCAGGTTCTATTCCGCGCGCACTTTCTTCGGTTCCACGATCTCGAATCCCGGTGAGAATTCGTCCAGCAGACCGAACAATTCGCGCAGCTTGAGCGGATTGCCGCTGAGCGATGTCTCCCCGGCGGCCACACTGTCCGCAAAGGTGCGCTGCTTCAGCGTGATAGCGTCGAGCGCTGCGCGGGTCAGCGTCACGCTGGCGTCGGCGTTGTCCGAAAGTTTGCCCGACATATGCGTCAGTGCTGAATTCTCCAGGTTCATCACATAGGTTTCATTGAGATCGGTGAAGGTCCAGTTGATGACGATCTTCTTGCCTTCTGCCTTCGTCGCGTTGAGCCGCACCCCGAGAAAATCGAAGGCCAGATCGATGGATACGCCCTTGAGCAGCTCGGCGTTCGCCAGCGACGATCTCTGCGGCCCGACGCCGCTGCGCAGTTCCAGTGCGCCGAGCAGATAAGCATTCCGCCACGTCGCCGCCTCGCTCTGATAGCCCAACTGTTCGAGCGCATCGGCACCGAGATCGCGCGCCTCCTTGTTCGACGGATCGGCGAACACGACCCGACTCATCACGCTGGCGACCCAGCGATATTGCCCTGCCTTGAAATCCTCGCGCGCGCGTTTGATCGTGGCGTCCGCACCGCCCATGTATTCGATCTGCTTCTTCGCTTCCTCTGCGCGCGGCAACGGATTGAGGTCCGCGGGATTGGCGTCATACCAGCCAAGATAGAATTGATAGACCGCCTTGGCATTGTGGCTCAGGGTACCGTAATAGCCGCGCGACGCCCAATCGTTCGCCAGCGACAGCGGCAGTTTCAATTGCTCCGCAATCTCGGTTGATGTGAGGCCGTGGTTGAGCAACCGCACGGCCTGGTCGTGGATGAATTTGTAGAGATCGCGCTGTTTCTTGAGAAAATTGACGATGCGCTCGTTGCCCCACATCGGCCAGTGATGCTGTGCGATCACGATATCCGTCCTGTCGCCGTAGCGCGCGATCGCCTCGCCGATGTAGCGCGACCACAACCGGCCATCGCGAATTTCCGCGCCGCGGATGGTGTAGAGATTATGCATGTTGTGGGTGGCATCTTCCGCCATGTTCAGCAATTTGAACTGCGGAAAATACAAGATCATCTCGCTTGGGGCTTCCGAGCCCGGCACCAGATGAAATTCGATCTCGACGCCATCGACGATGCGCGTCTCATAGGACTGCTTGATGAGGTCGTTTGGGGGGATCAGCGAGATCGTCCCCCGCGCCAATGCCTTGCCCAACCCCGTATCGACCTGGGCGCGCTCACCGACCGGCAGTGTGCTGCCGAACTGGTATTGCGCGCGGCGCGACATCGCATTGCCGGCAATGACGTTCTCCGCCACCGCATGCTCCATGAAGCCGTCGGGCGCGATCACCTTGACCTTGCCCTGCCTGGCGTCGTTCTCGCTGATGACGCCCTTGGCGCCGCCGAAGTGATCGGCATGGCTGTGGGTGTAGATCACGGCGGCGACGGGCTTCGCAGGCCGATTCTTCAGATAAAGTTCGAGCGCGGCTTTTGCGGTCTCGTTCGACAGCAGCGGATCGATCAGGATCAGGCCGCTGTCGCCCTCGATGATGGTCATGTTGGAAATATCGAGCCCGCGCACTTGATAAACGCGCTCGGTGACCTTGAAGAGGCCGTTGATCGCGTTGAGCTGCGCCTGTCGCCACAGGCTGGGATTGACGGTCGCCGGCACGGCGTCGTTTTGCAGGAACGCATAGGGCTTGGTGTCCCATGCCGGCCTGCCGTCCGGACCTGCGATCACGCCATCCGGCAGCGTGGCGATGAAGCCGCGTTTGGCATCGTCGAAATCGGCGCGGTCGGAAAACGGCAGCGTCTTCAGCACCGATTCGTTCAGCCCCTTCGTGGCCGGCTCGGCGTCCCTGGACTGGGCGAGGCACGGCGCTGTTGCAAATCCTATTGCAGTGCACAGCAATATTGTTGGCATCACACGCATGGCAATCCCTCGCAGACCTCGGCCGCATCGCCGGATTTGAGTGTTGAACCCGGAATCCGAATGACGCATCCTGATTGAAACATAGAGTATGCCAAGGGAGATGATCATGACCACACGCCGCACGGTTTTGCTATCCCTCGCAATACCTCTTGCCGCGCTGGTGCCGGCGCAGGCCGCCTCTTTCCTGGCGCAGCTCGATCCCGACAAGGATGGCACCGTCGACCTCACCGAGGCGAAGGCGGCCGCCGGCAAATTGTTCGACAAGCTCGACCGCGACAAGGACGGCACGCTGGACGCCCGGGAGCTGCGTGGACGGCTGAGCAAGGGCGAGTTCGCTGCCGCCAATCCGGACAATGACGGCACGCTCGACAGAGCGGAATATCTCGCCGTGGTGGAAACCCGGTTCCGCGCGGCAAACCCCGATAATGACGGCACCATCGACGCCAGAGAATTCGCAACGCCGGCGGGCAAGAAGCTGTTGAAGCTGCTCAAGTAGGGCCCTTTTATCGCCACCGGACTCGCCCCATATTCCGCCCATGGCGAAGAAACCCGACTCTCCGAAAAAGCCCGCAAAATCAATCAAGACCCCCGCCGCCAAGCCTGGCGCCGGCCGTCCCGACGTCAAGCCGATCGGGCCTGCGCTGGCGGAACTGCTGAATCCCGCGATCAATCGCGGCGATGCCGGCATGGGCTCGGGCACCGGGCTGCAGCCGCCGCCGAGTAATTCCTTCGAGCGCCGCTCCGGCGGCGAGGCGGCGGTGCATCGTGCGCGCAAATCGACGCCGAAGAAATTCGAGGGCGACGAGGGAATGCGCCCGACGCCATTGCAGCCGTTTCCCCAGCCCGTGGTCGCGCCCTATGCGCCGCGACTGAGCGAGCAAAAGGGTCTCGAGGAAGCGCCGCAGGCCAATTACAACACCTCGGCCTCGATCCCGACGCTGGATCCGGAACTCGCCAAGCAGCTCGGCTTCGCCACCGAGGAAGATGATGCCGCTGCCATGGCACGGCCGCCGCGCAACAAGATGGAGGCGCTGGGCGTGCAGGCCACCGCCGATGCGCTGGAAGCGCTGGTGCGCGACGGCCGTCCGGAGTTCAAGGACCAGAAAGTGTGGACGCCGCATCGTCCGCCGCGCCCGGAGAAATCCGAAGGCGGCGTGCGCTTCGAGCTGAAATCGGAATATGAGCCGAAGGGCGACCAGCCCACCGCGATCAAGGAACTGGTCGAGGGCATCGACCGCAACGATCGCACCCAGGTTCTGCTCGGCGTCACCGGTTCGGGCAAGACCTACACCATGGCCAAGGTGATCGAGGCAACGCAGCGCCCGGCGATCATCCTCGCGCCAAACAAGACGCTGGCCGCGCAGCTCTATGGCGAGTTCAAGAGCTTCTTCCCCGACAACGCCGTCGAATATTTCGTCAGCTATTACGACTACTACCAGCCGGAAGCCTACGTCCCGCGCACCGACACCTATATCGAGAAAGACTCGTCCATCAACGAGCAGATCGACCGCATGCGCCATTCGGCGACGCGCGCCCTGCTCGAGCGCGACGACGTCATCATCGTGGCGTCGGTGTCGTGCATCTACGGTATCGGTTCGGTGGAAACCTATACCGCGATGACCTTCGCGCTGAAGAAGGACGAGCGCATCGACCAGCGCCAGCTCATCGCCGACCTCGTCGCTTTGCAATACAAGCGCACCCAGCATGATTTCACGCGCGGCACCTTCCGCGTGCGCGGCGACGTCATCGACATCTTCCCGGCCCACTATGAAGACCGCGCCTGGCGCGTGAACCTGTTCGGCGACACCGTCGAGAGCATCGAGGAGTTCGATCCGCTCACCGGCCACAAGCAGGACGAGCTCGAATTCATCAAGATCTACGCCAATTCGCATTACGTGACGCCGCGGCCGACGCTGATCCAGGCGATGAAGTCGATCAAGGAAGAGCTGAAGTGGCGGCTCGACCAGCTGCACAATCAGGGCCGCCTGCTCGAAGCGCAGCGGCTGGAGCAGCGCACCACCTTCGATCTCGAAATGATGGAAGCCACCGGCTCCTGCGCCGGCATCGAGAACTATTCGCGCTATCTTACTGGCCGCCGGCCGGGCGAGCCGCCGCCGACCCTGTTCGAATATGTGCCGGACAATGCGCTGGTCTTCGCCGACGAAAGCCACGTGTCGGTGCCGCAGATCGGCGCCATGTTCAAGGGCGACTTTCGCCGCAAGGCGACGCTGGCGGAATACGGTTTCCGCCTGCCCTCCTGCATGGACAACCGCCCGCTGCGTTTCGAGGAATGGGACATGATGCGCCCTCAATCGATCGCGGTATCAGCGACACCGTCCGGCTGGGAGCTGCAGGAATCCGGCGGCGTGTTCGTCGAGCAGGTCATTCGCCCCACCGGCCTGATCGATCCGCCGATCAACATTCGCCCGGCCCGCACCCAGGTCGACGATCTGCTCGGCGAGGTCCGCGCCACCGCAGCCCAGGGCTATCGTTCGCTGATCACCGTGCTGACCAAGCGCATGGCGGAAGACCTGACAGAGTTCCTGCATGAGCAGGGCATTCGCGTGCGCTACATGCACTCGGACATCGACACTATCGAGCGCATCGAGATCATCCGCGACCTGCGCCTCGGCGCCTTCGATGCGCTGGTCGGCATCAATCTCCTCCGCGAAGGTCTCGACATTCCCGAATGCGCGCTGGTCGCCGTGCTCGACGCCGACAAGGAAGGCTTTTTGCGCTCGGAAACGTCGCTGATCCAGACCATCGGCCGCGCCGCGCGCAATGTCGATGGCCGCGTCATTCTCTATGCCGACCAGATGACCGGCTCGATGACCCGCGCCATCGCCGAAACCGATCGCCGCCGCGAGAAGCAGGTGGAATACAATACGCTGCACGGCATCACGCCGGAAAGCGTGAAGAAGTCGATCGGCGACATCATGAACTCGGTCTATGAAGGCGACCGCGTGCTGGTGGATATCGGTGGCGGCATGGCAGAAGACGCCATCACCATCGGGCACAATTTCGAAGCCGTGCTGGCCGATCTGGAAGTGCGGATGCGCGAGGCTGCCGCCGACCTGAACTTCGAGGAAGCCGCCCGCCTGCGCGACGAGGTCAAGCGCCTGCGCGCCACCGAACTCGCCGTCGTCGACGACCCCACCGTCAAGCAGCGCGGCGTCGCCGCACGCGGCGGCGGTTACAAAGGCGAGAAGAAATACGGCGACGCCGCCAACCTGCCCGCGCGCCTGGACAAGGCCGCGCAAGGCAAGGCGCGTGGCAAATACGGCAAGAGTTCATCAGCGGGCGGCGCCTCGTCGAAAGTGCACAAGCCCGGGCTCGACGAGATGGGCATCGCGAACTGGCATGAAGTGAAGCCCGCGCGCGGCAAAGAGGTGGAACGCCCGCGCAAGCCGACGCTGGACGAAATGGGACCGGGCACCGAGAGCAAGATTTTCCAGCCGAAGAACAGCCGCGAGTCCGGACCGGAGTTTGGCCCCGCGCCAAGATCAACCGGCGGCGCGCCGGGGCATCGGGGTGGATGGAAGAAGCGGTGACTAGGCAGGATTGAGTTGCCCCCTAAGCGATGTCGTATACTATTCTCCGTTATACCGCGCGCATCGAATTGGACAGTCGAATGAACGACGCCTTGAAGTTACATCTGATGCGCGAAGCGATGGAGGAAGCACATAAATCTCATGCCGAAGATGATCGAAATCACCCGCGCGTTGGCGCTGTTCTAGCTGACGAAGACGGAAATATATTATTGCGCGCCCACCGGGGTGAAAACGAGAGCGGTGGACATGCTGAGTTTCTCCTTTTTCAAAAAGCAGAAAATGAAGGTATAGATCTACGCGATAAAACTCTTTTCGTAACGCTAGAACCGTGCACGCGGCGCGGGACAGGAAAGATCCCATGTGCGGTTCGTGTTGGGAATAGCGGCATAAAACGAGTGTACATCGGGACCATTGACCCAAATCCGAGTATTTGCGGTAGAGGTGAGTTACATCTCTTGAATCAAGGGTTGGAAGTTGAACGATTTCCATTCAGCCTGACAAAGGAAATATTGAGAAGCAATAAGGCGTTCTTTGACGACTATGCGCATTATTCTGCCCCCGTGGTTGCGATCGACGACGAAAATAGGGGAAGCGGAATTTCGAGGCTTCCTGGAAATCGGGAAGCTATTTTGCAGGCTTCCCTCGAACTCATTATTACGTCGAAAGGGCCGATTCATATATTCTCGGGCGGCTCGTCATGGGTCCGTGAGCTGCAGGTGGGCCTTCTATATGCTTCACTAGAGCATCGGGAGATTCGTGTACTTTGCGAGCACGAAGACGAGACAGACATGCCGTTCGAAATGAGAAAAAGCGCAGCGAGAGCCACAGGCGCGACCGTTGCCACTACAAAGAACAACATTGGAATTCGGGGGACGTTGGCATCCGCAAACACAGAGAAGGCCACTCTTATTTCAATAGAACGAAGCCCGACGTTGCACGGTTTGAAACTAAGTTCTCCGCATGAGACAGGCGTGCTAGCCGCACTCACTACTTTCTTTGATCAAGAATGGAGTAGAGCAAGACACGAAGCAGCGCGCGTACCTTCTATCAAGCCAATTGACATCCAGTACGTAGAAAACGTACTTCGACGAGAAATTCCCGCTTACAAAAACGCCAAGTTTCGACTCGAAGAGATTGAGATTGATCAACTACGGTTTCTTTCGAAGAACATGGAAAGATTCAAACTTTTTCGGATTGGCATCTTAGAAGCTCTGCTGGCTAAACATAACTTTCCGACAATGGGATTCTTCGAAGGGTCGCCTTGGCCCTACCTACTTCCCATTGTGGAGCGCAGCCACGACGGCAAGTACACCGTAATTGATGGCGCTCACCGTGTGTATCACGCCATGCAAAAAGACAAAAAGCTACTACCAATTATACTCGTCGACGGAGTCGATTACGAATTACCCGCCGACCCGATTGAAAACTTGGATGAAGTAAGAGTTACATCGGACAAGTGGCCACGCGCTCGACGATACAACAACTTCAAACCAAATCTTTTCCGCGACGTAAGGAATGCCATCGAGAGAGACCTATGGGCCTCAAGCAAGATACAGAATTGATGCAGATCTACCTTTCCCCGCGGAGATTCCTCGCCTCAATCCGATCCTTTGATATCCAATTCAAGAACTTCGGCTGGCCTGGCTGGCATGAGATCAAGTAGATACATTTTCTGGCCCGGGTAAGAGCAACCAAAAGATTGCATATGTTTTGGTCTGTTATGCCATCATCTTTGTCCAGATAAAATCGATCGTCAAAATGCACCATGAATACGTAATCTTCTGACAACCCCTTCGCGCCGGGAATCGTGGTCACTTTCAATGGAAGATCGCGTAATCCAGCAATTCCAGCTGCTTCAGGGGGAGTTTGCAGTTTTCCGTGCAGATCTTTTTTGGCGATTTCAGCAGGGTCAAGCCCAAACTCGTCAAGCACGTCCTGAAAATCGACGGCCGAGATTTCTCGTCCCTTCGCGACTTTTCTTACTCCCGAGAGTAATTTTTTGACTCGTTTTCTATAAGCGGGATCAACGATGTCCTGAAAGCGTTTAGCGGGATCGCCGATAGATTCTCGAATCACCCTATTGAAATCTGCCTCCGGCAATTGTGATTTTGCCACCACCCTCCACCCGAGATTGCTGTTTTTATCGTTCAGCAGCAACAGCACTCCATCAAGCAAATCCGGCTCTTTCTTCTGCTCTCTGTCGACGAAAGACACATTACGAAAGCCCTTGCGGCTCAGACTCTTTGCTATACTTCGGCACTGATTTTTTGTCGGCGCAATTACTAGGACCGAGAATTGTTCGGTAAGATTGGAGGCGATAACGTCGAGCTCGTTCCCTATGGCGTACGGGATTTGGCTACTATGAACCGATAAATGAACTAGCTTTTGATATTTATCAGAATCAATATTCTTCCTCTTCTCTTCAAAATACACGAAGCGCTTATCTATTCGCTGTTTAAGAAATCCAGCCTTCACCGCCTCTTTAACTACGTCATTGAATGCATCAACAATTACCCTAGTGCACCTACTGCAATGGGATAAATTGAACGACGTGTATTTATCGATTTTTTGATGGTAGCGATCCCTAATGTGATGGGGGCTTGCCTCTTTGAAATAATACAGCGCCTGATCATCGTCACCAGCGACCAAGATTTGGTTTTTATTTGCTAGAAGATTTATGAGCGAGACTTCAAGCGCATTGAAATCTTGGAATTCGTCAACCAAGACCCAATCGTAAGCTGGGATCCTTTTTGGATTCTTTTCAAGAAACAACGCAGCTGCATAAACCAGATCCGTATGACCGTTGTGGCCATAGAAGTCTTTTCTGGATTTGTAGAATGGTATGCTCTGGTGATTGTCTTCTCTGTTATTAAACACAGAATCAAAGTTCACCTCGACGCCTTCGCTAACCTTGAGATCTTCGCGAATCACGTTTGAGAGCAGCGGAAACACTGCGACGCTACCCGTCGCTTGGGACAGGATGCTTCGCGCAAAGCCGTGTAACGTCCGGACTTCAGACAAACCGTGCAATTCTAGCGCTAGGTCTTCGACAAGCGAATTTACGAAAGTGAGCGTTAGCGCCTTTTTTCTCCCATCCTTGAGCAGCTCTTTGAATAGGAATGTTTTACCCGTCCCGGGCCCGGCCACTATAATTCTTTTTCGATCTTGCGAATTTAATATGGCATTGACGTCTCGTCTTCGATCAGATTCAGACGTTGAGTACTTTTCCTCGGCTGACATTAAAAGCACTCCGGTTTGCCTATCAGAAAGATTGCCTGCATCTGACATACGGCGGACCGCCGTACGCGCACTGCCAGACTAACGTAACTCGGCACCACAACAACCCTTAGTGGATAAGATAATATTCTTTTACACGATTGCGGAAGCTGCAATTGACACCATTCCTATAAGACTATATACCCTATCCGTCCTGCTCATGAGGGGCGCTTCTCGAGGGCGCTTTCGGAGTGGAGCAGGATACGGCTCCTGCGGACGTGCCTCGCAAGCACGGACTCGGGAGGTCCGGGGTCACCGTCCTGGCCCACTACGGGGCTGCGCCGGAAACGGCTGGACGGGTGCGGGTGAAGGCAGGCGAAAGCCTGTCCGGAACGGAGGACTTATTAGTCCTGCCCAGTACCCGGAAGCACGGTCCCTGGAACAGAAATCGCCGTGATGGAGCGCCGCAAGGCGTTGCGCTGCAGAAGGCGAGGCGTCGCAGCCGAGCCGGATGTGGCGACACTACCCAAGGTGCGCCTTGCGGCGCTCCATTCCCCTCACTCTTCGAGGGGAGAACGACAGCTCACCTCGGGGCTTTCGCCCGCGAGAGAGAATTCGCGTGGCTGTTTGACATGTACATCTGAGCGAACGACGGCGGGCTTCTCCCGCGACGTTACTTCCCCGCCGGTGGCGCGACGTCGGCGACCTGGCCGCTGCGCTTCAGGGCGTCGGCGACGAAGCCCGACGCCTTCATCTCCTCGACGAAGGCGGCAAGATAGACAACGCCGGCCGTGCGCGGCTTGTCGGCAATGCGCGGCATGGCCATCGCTTGCTGGATCTCCTGAAAATGCCCGGACATCACGCGCATCTCCGGATGGTCCTTGGCATAGGCATCGAGCTGCTGGCGCACGCCGGCGGCGGCATCGAGCTTCTCGTCGAGAAACTTCCGGATCATCGCGCTGCCGCCGCCGGCATCGGCGCGCAGCACGGTGGCATGCTTGATGGTGCGGGTGAGATAGAGGTCGTAGGCCGAGCCGAGACCGACCGACATCCGGACGCCGTCCTTGTCGACGTCGTCGACCGTCTTCAGCGGCGAATGCGCGGGGACCATATAGGTGCCCTCGATGATCACATAGGGCGCGGTGAAGATGATCTCCTGCGCGCGCACCGGCTCGATGGCGATGAAGCCGACATCCCAGGCGCCGGCCTTGGCGCCTTCGAACACTTTTCCCGCTGCTTCATAGGGCACGTAGTCCACGGTCACGCCGAGGCGCTTCGCCAGTTCGGCAGCGAGATCCGCCGAGACGCCGCGCGGCGCGCCGTCCGGGCCCTTTTGCGCGAGGACGCTATTGCCGTAATTGATCGCGGCGCGGAGTTTGCCGGTGGGGGCGAGATCGCGCAGCACCTCAGGCGAGGTCTGGACGGATTGGGCCGCGGGCTGGGCGAAAGCCGGGACTGCAGCAGTCATGAACAGCACCATCCATCGTAAAACACGCATCATAGGCCTCCCCGATTTCGGCGCGACCATGCCCGCAAACCCGCCGCGCGACAATCGGCGACCAGGGGCTGGGCTTCGACGACAGCGTGATCAGCCGGCGCGACCACCCTCCGTTCGTCACGCGGACGGGATGGCTGATATGCCCGGCCGGGAATGCCTGTTATCGCACTGCGCGAACGTCTACACTGGTGCCCGTTGGCGCAGTGGGTGGCTTTAAGTGTTCGACGGTTTCTACAAATGCGACTACCGGGCGGGCGACGTGGTCGGCCGCAGCGTCATGTATTGCAAGGACGGCCGCATGCTGGGCGGCAACACCGCCTTCGCCCATATCGGCACTTATGAGGAAGCCGACGACGGCATCCATGCGGTGATCCACGGCCAGCGCCATCATGTGGGCTCGCAGTTTCGCACGCTCTATGGCGACGACGACGGTTCGATCCGCGTCCGTGGCATCCATGACGGCAAGAACTACAGGTTCACGGGCGGCGACGCGCAGGGCAAGGGACCGGCCTTCGAATCCGTGATGACGCGGCTCGACGAAGAGGACTTCCCGGACACCGGCACGGTGGGCGATGGCGGCATCGCCAACGGGCTGTATTCGCTGCACATGAAAACCCTCGACGGCGTCGAGGACGGGCTGACCGGCGTGATGCTGCTGTTCGACGGCCGCATTCTGGGCGGCGACGCCCGCTTCTATTATCTCGGCGCCTATGGTTCGGCCGGCAGCCGCTGGAAGGGCGAGATCGTCAATCAGGAACACACGCCCGCAGCCGGCGGGAGTTCGCTGTTCGCCGGCTATGAAGTGGGCATCGGCTTTTCCGGCAGCTGCAGCGAGAGCGGCGCGGCATTCGAAGCCACCGCCCTCGCCGGCAAGCGCAGCCTGCGCCTGAAGGCCGAGCTGTCGCTGCTGCACAAGGCCTGATGGTTACGCGCGCGCCAGCACCTTGCGTTCGACGGGATGAATGTCGATGGCACGCAAGCGGCCCATCCGCAGCACGTCGATCTCGATCGTCCGATCGATACGGTCGCGATCAAGAATGCGGATCAGATCATCGACGCCATTCACCGGCACGTGATCGAGACTGACGACGACATCGCCAGGCAACAGGCCAGCCTTGAACGCCGGACCGTCGGGATCGATCTGATCGAGCAGCGCCCCCATGGTGTTCTCAATACCGGCAAGCACCGCATGGCGGCGCGGGATCGGCGCGGTCTGGCCGGACACGCCGATAAAGGCACGGCGGACATAACCGTGCCGGATGATCTCCGACAGCACGAATTGCGCGGTGTTGCTGGCGACCGCAAAGCAGATGCCCTGCGCGCCCTGAATGATGGCGGTGTTGATGCCGATCACCTCGCCGCGCGACGACACCAGCGCGCCGCCGGAATTGCCCGGATTGAGCGCGGCATCGGTCTGGATCACGTCCTCGATGTTGCGCCCGCTTACCGAACGGATCGAGCGGCCGAGCGCGGAGACGACACCGGCGGTGACGGTGGATTCGAAGCCGAGCGGATTGCCGATCGCGACCACGAGCTGGCCGCGCTTCAGGTTCTTTGAATTGCCAAGACCCGCATAGCGCAACTCGCGCGCGCCATCGGCCCGCAGCAAAGCGAGATCGGTATCGGGATCGGCGCCGAGCACGCGGGCATCGGTGACGACGCCTTCGGTGTCACGCAGGCGAATATGCTTCGAATTGCCGACGACATGGCTGTTGGTTAGGACGAGGCCGTCGGGTGAGATGACGATGCCGGAGCCCAGCCCACCGCGTTCGCGGGCATTCGGCGTCCTCGCGCCGGTCTCGACCCGCACGACCGCGGGGCCGACGCGTTCGGTGACATCGATGACGGCGTTTGAATAGGCATCGAGCAGCGCAGCATCGTTCGGCACTGCGGCAACGGCGGGTGTCGCGGAATCGTCATTTAAGGGATGAGCGGTGATATCAAGCATGGCGATGCTTCCTTTGAGATTTAAATGGCCCCGGCGCGCACCACTGCAAGTGCAGCATGCGCGGGAGACATGGCCGGGCTGCGCCGCGCTTTAACCTCAGGTCTGTTCAAAGCGTGACTTTACGCCGCAGCTCAGCGCACCTATGTTTTGCGCGCGGCTGTCGATGGTGATGAGCGCTTTCAAGGGACGAAACCACGATGGCCAAGCAACCCTGGTATCGCATTCTCTATATCCAGGTGCTGATCGCGATCGCGATCGGCGTCACCGTCGGCTACTTCTATCCGGATGCCGGCAAGGCGCTGAAGCCGCTCGGCGACGGCTTCATTGCCCTGATCAAGATGATGATCGCACCGGCGATCTTCTGCACCGTGGTGCACGGCATCGCCTCGATCGGCGACATGAGCAAGGTCGGCCGCATCGGCGGCAAGACGCTGCTGTATTTCGAGACGGTCTCCACCCTTGCGCTGCTGATCGGCCTTCTGGTCGGCCACTTCCTGCAGCCCGGCGCCGGCTTCAATATCGATCCCTCCACATTGGACGCGAAATCCGTCGCCAGCTATGTCAGCCGCGCCAAGGAGGAAAGCTTCGTCACCCATCTGATGGGAATCATTCCGACGTCCTATTTCGACTCGCTGGCCAAAGGCGATCTGCTGCAGGTGCTGCTGGTGGCGATCCTGTCTGGCTTCGCGATCTCGCATATGGGGAAACCCGGCGAAAAGATTGCCGAAGGCGTTGATCTCGCCGGCAAGATGTTCTTCCGCATCATCGGCATGATCGTGCAGCTCGCGCCCATCGGCGCCTTTGGCGCGATGGCTTTCACCATCGGCTCGTTCGGCCTCGGCGCACTCGTCAATCTCGGCTATCTCATCTTCACCTTCTATCTGGCGTCGCTGCTGTTCGTCCTGCTGGTGCTCGGCGGTATCGCGCGCGCCTTCGGCTTCTCGATCCTGCGCTTCATCGGCTATATCAAGGACGAGCTGCTGATCGTGCTCGGCACCTCGTCGTCCGAGACCGTGCTGCCGCGCATGATCACCAAGATGGAAGCGCTCGGCGCATCGAAGCCCGTGGTCGGCCTCGTGATCCCGACCGGCTACAGCTTCAATCTCGACGGCACCAATATCTACATGACGCTCGCTACGCTGTTTCTGGCGCAGGCCACCAACACGCATCTCACCTTCGGCCAGATGGCCGCGGTGCTCGGCGTGGCGATGCTGACATCGAAGGGCGCATCGGGCGTCACCGGCGCGGGCTTCGTGACGCTGGCCGCGACGCTGTCGATCATCCCCGATATTCCGATCACCGCACTGGCCATCATCGTCGGCATCGACAAGTTCATGAGCGAATGCCGCGCGCTCACCAATCTGATCGGCAACGGCGTCGCCACCATCGTCATCAGCCGCTGGGAAGGCGAACTCGATCGCCATCAGCTCCACGAGGCGCTGCTGCATCCGATCGATTTCGGCGAAGAGATGGAACGCCGGCCGCTGGGAGAACTGCCGGAGAAATCGGCCGCCTGATCACCCTGTCTAGGGCACGCGATCCGGCATCAGCATCGCCGCCGCCTCTGCGCTGGCGTCCGCACCTGACAGCAGCAAATACTGCCCATTCTGTAACGTCGCGGCGCTCGCCACGACAACGGCCCGCTTCGGGCAGATGCCAAGACAGCTCGTCAGCACCACGCGTGGACTTTTCACGTCCTGCTTCGCGCTGCGGCGTTTCAAGTCCGACTTGAGCGATTTGCGCAGCGCCTTGCCATCATCAATGCGGCCAAGGCATTTCTTGCAGACAAGAACGGGTGACGCGCGGCGCAACCGGGCGGTGACGACGGGTTTACTGGCCATTCCTCTTATATAGAAACCGCCCGCCGCATTGCGATCACCCCGACCGGCGGTTGCTGGTGTTCTGCGTGAGATTGCCGTGCGCCGCCTGCTCGCGAATATTGTGCTTCTCGTCGTCGCGATGACCCTTGGTGTTATCGAGCGTCACCTTCGGCGCGCTGCCAGGTCCCTTGTCGCTGCAGTTATCTTCGGGAACGGGCTGGATGTGCTTGGTCATCGGGAATCTCCCTTGCAGATCGGGAGAAAACGCAGCCGCCCAAGCAGCGTTCCTTTCCCGGGCTCCGGCACATGAAATCGCCGCCCGCCGTTGAACCTTCTGGCGCCATTGTTTGACGCATAAAACATTGAGTGGGGGCGCTGCATGAAAATCGCGTTGCTGATCTTGCTGGGTCTGGTTCTGGGCTTGCTCGGTGGAGCGGCCGTGGGGATCGGCGCCGGCGTTGCATGGGTCGAATTGTTCAAGACCAGCAATTTCGAGGGCTACAGCGCCATGCTGGTGTTTTTCACCTTCATGCCCATTGGCGCACTCCTCGGCGCCGTCGGCGGGGCCCTCCTGTTCGGCGTCATGGCTGCCCGCAATAGCGATGTCGCCATGGAACCACTCCCCGTGCAGGACCACGAGCAGACATACCGGTAAGGTTATGCCGACGCCGCAATGCAGCTTAACGTTTTGGTGAGCAGCTCCTCACCACGAACATTTGTGCATTGCAAAATACACCGTTGAATTTTAGCGAAATTATATTACTTCAGCTATCAAGCAATTTGTGCAGACCGCCCGGGCAACGTTGCCCCGGCGCGCAAGTGTTTCAACCATTTTCAGGACTATCCCAATGACAGAGCACAGCCTCTGGCGTTTCTCGCGCGCGTTGCATCGCGCCATCAACGAACGCCAGCTCGACCACCTCACCGACATCATCGACGACAATATCGAGTGGGCGGTCTACGGGCCGATCGACATGTTTCCGTTTCTCGGTGCGCGTCACGGCAAGGCCGCCGTCCTCGATGTCTGCAAGCAGATCGCCGACAATGTGCGGGTGCATCGCTTCGAGCGTGAGTCGATGATCCTTGGTGATGAATCTGGCTCCGCAATGATGCGCTTCTCGCTGACCGCGCTGGATTCGAACCGCCCTATCAGCCTGCGGCTGGCGCAATTCGCGCAGTTCAAGGCCGGGCGTCTGACCAGCATGCGCGTGGTCGTCGATACGTTCGACCTGGTCGAACAGGCATTGGGCCGGCCTATCCATCTGCCGAAGATCGCCTGAGCGGCACGGCGATTGCCAATCGCCACGTCCATCCCCAGCGAAATGTTGCGACGCCACAATTCCGCCGGGCCTGATGGTATTATGTGCCAATCGATCCGCGATCTTGCTGGGCAGTGGCACGATGGCTTCAGTCAAACCGACATATTGGGCGCTCGTTGTAGCGCTTTGCGGAACCGCGTTGGCCTTTCCGGCTCACGCGCAGAACCCGTGGCGCGGTCTCGTCGATGTTGCGCCGCCTCCCGGTGAAATAGAGCAGGTCGACACGGCAGCCACTCCTCCTGCTGACACCCCGGAACCCGACTGGAGCCTCTTGAACACCGACGATTCGCCGACGGCGAAGGCATCGCTCCGCGAGAAGCGCTCGTCGCTGATCGTCGGCAGCCCGTCGTCCAGCTGGACTTCCAACGACAGCAACGGCGCGTCCGCACTCTCGGTCAAGCAGTCGGTTACGCCGTTCTGGGATGCCCGCGTCGGCGCCGACATCAATGTCGCGCGGCAAAACGCGCCGCGCAGCGCAGCCGATGCCTACCGCAACCAATTCGGAGACGGCACGGCGCAGGCCCAATCGGGCGGCGCCGCCTGGGCGGCAGCAACTGCTCCCGGCGTGGGCTCAATCTGGGACAAGACGGCGATCGAAGCCCGTGTCGATCCGGGTGCGGATCAAACCAAACTCGGCACTTCGCTCAGCAAGTCGGTACCCATTGCCGGCGATCAGTATTCGCTGACGCTGCAGAGCGGCTACAACGTGATCCAGCAAGGCAGCATTCCAGCCATTGGTTACAACGGTCGCCCCACGCGAAGCTACGAGACCGATCAGCTCGCGCGCTTCAACATCACCGATACCGGCACCAGCTTCATCGCAGGGCAATCGCTCGCCACCACCGACGACAAATGGCTGCGCAAATTCGGCGCGGAGCAGAAGCTGTTTGGCGGCGTCAACGTCTCCGGATCGATCAGTGAGACCGTCCAGGGCGTGACCAACAAGACGTTCTCGGCCGGCTTCAAGCATAGTTGGTGAATTAAGTTTTAATATACTTTGCCAGAGGATTGCCGGCAAAGATCGGCGCCCTGCCGCATATTCGCCGCTATCTCGTCAAAATCCACTGCGCAGATGTACACGTAAATTTGTCATGCGGGGGACCGCGCTCGCTCATTGTGAAGTTCACTTCACACAAACAAGGAAGAGCTGATGAGTGCCATTCGTTCAGAACAGACAGAAGCCAAAGATGACGACAGCAACCTCGCCGCTGTGTCTGAAGTCGAAGCGGGTATCCGCGACTTCGTGCGCAACGATATCGCTTACCTCCGTCGTCCGGTGCCTGGCATGGTGAACAACAGCAGTGAAACCACCACCGGCACCGAAGCGCCGCTGGAAGCGACGACCGAAGCGACTGTGAACAGCGTCAATTCGCTGATCCAGCGCGTTGCCGGCACCTCGCTCGGCGAGATCGAGAAGCTGGTTTCCGAACTCGAGAGCCTGCGCGACCTGCTCCACGCCGAAGGCCAGCGCGTTCAGCGCGAGATCTCCGGCTATGCCCAGCTCAGCCAGGCCGCGATGAAGTCGACCCGGCTGATCGCCGACAACGTTGCGCAGTGGAAGCGCACCGCTGACGGCCTGCGTCACGACTGATCGGCACTAGACCACCCGAATCAGAAGCCGCCGCCCGAAAGGGCGGCGGCTTTTTCATGAGCCCGTTCAATTGAACTTTATTCGTTTTGTTCCCGACCAACGGTTACGCAGCACCTGCGAACTGCTTTTGGGGGAATCGATCCGTGGAGACCATTCGGCCGAACAACACCGATCCCATTCCGGCGCGCAGCAACGCGCCCAGGATGGGGACCATTATCTTACGTTTTGTCGGATTGCTGTTGGTGGCCGTGGCATTGCTCGCCTGGGCCTGGAGTCGCTGAGGTCGCCATCGACCCCGCTCACGAAAAAACCCGCGCAGTTCGGCGCGGGTCTGGTTAGCAACTCGTAAAAATTACTCGCTGACGACCGCGCTGCTCTCGAGCGTATAGGCGCCATCGGCGTAACCCTTGACTACCATGCACGTGGCCAGCATCACCGCGAGCGTCACGCTCGCAAAGATGAAGCCCACAAATTTCAATCCGGTGCGGTCAGCCATTGTCGTCCCCAAAATCGTCCTGCGAAGTGTCGTCTCGGTCGTCATACCTGTAAGTCGCAGATCACGCTCACAAGGTTCAGAACCCCTTAACAGAGCTAGGGTTCCATCGATAAAGTTTGAAATGGTTAAGCCGCGTCGCCCCGTTGCGGCAGGAAGACCGAACCAAGGAAGCTGTAGACCTCCTCGCCGCGCTGATTAACGGCAACGTTCTTCGACTGCAAGATCCCCCAACCCGGACGCGTCGCGGTCGCGCGCACGGATACGACCTCGCTGCTATAGGTCAGGGTATCGCCGGCGAGAACAGGCCGGGTCCAGCGCAAATCACGAAAACCGGGAGATGGGCCGCCGACTGGAGGCTCTTCGCCACGCGCCTCTGCTTCCGCCTTTGCGCGCTGGCCGTCGGCCACCAGCAACTTCATGCAGACCGACGCCACGTGCCAGCCCGACGCAGCGAGACCACCGAACAGCGATTTGCGGCCGGCCTCTTCATCGAGATGGAACGGTTGCGGATCGAATTGCCTGGCAAACGCCTTGATCGACTCCGCCGTGAACGTGAACGAGCCGAGCTCACGGCGCATGCCGATTTGGATGTCTTCCAGATAGCGCATGCTGCGACCCTAGTTCCCGGAGGCGGGTTCACGCACCCCGATCATGATCGGCGTGATCATCTCGGAAATCGTCTGCCCCTTGGCATTGCGTGTGCTGAACTTGAATTTGACGATGCCCAAGGTCGGCCGGCTTTGAGATGCGCGCGCCTCGACCACTTCGACATCCAGCGTCAGATCGTCGCCGGGGCGAAACGGCGCGAGCCATCGCATCTGATCCACGCCCGGCGAGCCCATCGATGCGGTCTTGTGCAGAAATCCGTCATAGATCATCCGCATCATCAGCGAGCACATGTGCCAGCCGGAGCCGGAAAGTCCTTTGAGCATCGATGCGCTTGCGGCAACTTCATCGAGATGCATCGGCTGCGGATCGTATTCTTTCGCATAGGCGATAATCTCGTCGCGCGTAATATGGCGCGGCCCGAAGGTCCCGAAATGGCCGGGCTTAAAATCTTCAAATGTCAGGGTCATAATGGGGAATGCCGTCGAGGAAGCCTGATTGTGGCCGTTATTTGCAGCAATCTCAACCCGGTCGCTTGCATGGCTTTCCCGCGATCCTGCCCGTCAATGTGGTCGGGCCGGGATATTTGAAGCCGTTTCTCAATGCAATTGAATTTGTCACTCATCTACACGGCGGGGGATTTCACCGATGTTCGAATTTCGCGATCTGTTTCAGTGGGACCGTTTCATCACACCCACAATCATCAAGACGTTCTACTGGCTGGTGATCGCACTGATCATTCTGTTCGGCATTTCCGGGATCTTTTCGGGTCTCGCCGCAATGGCCATCAGCCCGTTCGGCGGTTTCGTCCTCGTGATGTCGAGCCTCGCCAGCGTGATCGTCGGCATCATCTTCGCGCGCATTGCGGCTGAGTTCGTTCTGATCGTGTTCCGCATCAACGAACACCTCGGCGCGCTACGGGATCAGGGGCAAAACCTCGGGCAGGATCACGGCCACGGCCAGCAGTACTGAGAACTACCGCGCTCTCAACCGTCATTGCGAGGAGCCCTTGCGACGAAGCAATCCAGTCTTCGCTTGTGGCTCCTGGATTGCCGCGTCGCTTCGCTCCTCGCAATGACGGGGAGAGGATTGAGAATATCTTACGTGTTGAACCGGAAATGCAGCACGTCGCCGTCAGCGACGACATATTCCTTGCCTTCCAGCCGCAGCTTGCCGCCATCGCGCGCGCCGGCTTCGCCGCCGAGCCTGACATAGTCTTCATAGCCGATGGTTTCCGCGCGGATGAAGCCCTTCTCGAAATCCGTGTGGATCACGGCTGCAGCTTGCGGTGCCTTGGTGCCCTGGGTGATGGTCCAGGCACGAGCTTCCTTGGGGCCGACGGTGAAGTAGGTGATGAGGTGCAGCAGCGAATAGCCTGCACGGATCAGGCGATCGAGGCCCGCTTCTTCAAGCCCGAGCGTATCGAGGAATTCCGCACGTTCGGCACGTGACAGCGTCGCGATTTCGGATTCGATCTTGGCCGAGATGGCGACCGCAACAGCGCCCTCCTTCTCAGCATGTTCTGCAACCCGCTTCGAGTATTCGTTGCCTTCGCCCGCCGCGCCTTCTTCGACGTTGCAGACATAGAGAACAGGCTTGGAGGTCAGCAGGCCGAGCATTCCGAAAGCGCGCTCTTCCTCGGGCTTGCGCTCGAGAAAACGCGTCGGCTTGCCGTCGCGCAGCAGCACCAAAGCGCGCTGGACCAGATCGAGCTGTTCCTTGGCGTCCTTATCGTTGCCCTTGGCCTTCTTGGTCAGGTTGTCGATGCGCTTCTCACAGGAATCCAGATCCGCGAGCATCAGTTCGGTCTCGATGATCTCGATGTCGGCGAGCGGATCGATCTTGCCTTCGACATGGGTGATGTCGTCATCGATGAAGCAACGCACCACATGGGCGACGGCATCGACTTCGCGGATGGTGGCGAGAAACTGGTTGCCGAGGCCTTCGCCCTTCGACGCGCCTTTCACCAAGCCCGCGATGTCCACGAAGGTCAGGCGCGTCGGAATGATCTGCTGCGACTTGCCGATCTCGGACAATTTGTCGAGCCGCTTGTCCGGCACCGCGACTTCACCGACATTCGGCTCGATGGTGCAGAACGGATAGTTCGCAGCCTGCGCAGCCGCGGTTTCCGTTAGCGCATTGAACAGCGTCGATTTGCCGACATTCGGCAGTCCGACGATCCCGCATTTGAATCCCATGACCCTGTCCTAATTCTTCGACGGCTTCTCAGCGGAGCCGTTGTCGTCCTTCGACGTGAAACCCTTGGCCTGCATCGTCAGATGCACCTTGTTCTGAAACGACGAGTCCTGACCACCGACCAGCAGGCCGACATGGTCGGACACCGCATCGTTGAACGCTTCGAGCTGAGGTCGTTCGGCCTTGGCGAAATCGCTCAGCACGTGATTATGGACCAGCTCCTTGGCACCGGGATGTCCGATGCCGAGGCGCACGCGCCGATAGTCGTTGCCGACATGCGCGGAGATCGAGCGCAGACCGTTATGTCCCGCAATGCCGCCGCCGACCTTCACGCGCACCTTGGAGAATGGCAGTTCGAGCTCGTCGTGAAACACGGCGATGTCGCCGAGTGAAATCTTCAAATAGGCGGACGCTTCCTGCACTGAGCGGCCGGAGTCGTTCATGAAGGTCATCGGCTTCAGCAGGATGACGCGCTCGCCGTCCAGCGTGCCTTCGGAGGTCTCGCCCTGAAAGCGACGGCGCCACGGTCCAAAACCGTGACGCCGCGCGATATCATCGAGAACCATGAACCCGATATTGTGCCGGTTGCCCTGGTATTTGGCACCAGGGTTTCCGAGTCCAACAAAGAGAAGCATGACGCGGAGCTCCGCGCCGGATTACTTCTTCTTCGCCGGAGCGGCGGCAGCAGCCGGAGCCTTCGCGCCAGCGGCGGGGGCCTTGGCGCCGGCAGCCGGAGCCTTGGCACCAGCGGCGGCGGGAGCCGCAGCAGCAGCCGCAGGGGTCGCAGCTTCTTCACCATAGCCCGACGGAGGCACGATGGTGACCAGCGTCAGATCGGCATCGCGCGCCAGCGTCTTCACGCCCTTCGGCAGAACAACGTCGGTGATGTGCAGCGACGTGCCGATATCGAGCTGGCCGACATCAACTTCGAGGAACTGCGGAATGCTCTCGGCTTCGGCTTCCAGTTCAATCGTGTGGGTCACGATGTTGATGGTGCCGCCACGCTTCACGCCCGGAGCGCCTTCAGCGCCCTTGATGTGCAGCGGAACGCTGACGCGGATGGTCGCGCCTTCGCCGAGGCGGAGGAAGTCGACGTGGAGCGGGAAGTCCTTGACCGGGTCGAGGTGGAAGTCGCGCGGAATCACGCGGTGCTTCTTGCCCTCGAGCTCGATGTCGTAAATCGTGGTGAGGAACCGGCCTGCCAGAATGCGCTGACGCAGTTCGGCATCATTCACCGAAATCGCCACCGGGGGCTTGTTGTCACCATAGATCACTCCGGGCACTCGGCCGGCGCGACGCTCTGCCCGTGCGGCCCCCTTGCCGCCGACCGGACGTGAGGTCGCCTTCAATTCCTTGACGGTCGCCATCGTTTAAGTCCTTGTTTTCTAAAAGTTAAAGGCCGCAATGCGGCCCGTTTTCACGCTGCAGCAAGCCTCCAGGGGTGCGGGGGCTGCGGACGTGGGCGGCTTCTACCGCCGAAACGCCAAAAAGACAAGGAAATGACAGGCTTTTTCTTCGTCTGCGGAGCCCTTCCAGGGGCCTATTTTAGCCATTTGTGAACAGGCAGCCGATGTCCGGCGCGCCGTGCAGGCCACCGGCAAGGCTTCCTCTCAGCCGCCGAGCTTGGCTTCCAGCGCTGCGATCCGGGCCTTTAGCGCCTCGTTCTCCTCGCGGGCGAGCCGGGCCATGTCCTTGACCGCCTCGAACTCCTCACGCTTCACGATATCGAGGTCACGCAGGATCTTCTCAGCCTGGTTGCGCACCACCGTATCGACCTCACGCTTGACGCCCTGGGCCGCGCCGGCGGCATCATTCATCAGGCGGCCGATCTCGTCGAAGAACCGATTGTTGGTCTGGGTCATGGCAAGAACTCCGGTCGGATGAACAAACACGCGGGATAGCAATTGGCGATCCCCGGGATCGACAATGGCGATCCCGGCCGCGCAGTTCAAGTATCGCCTGCGTTTCGCGTTCACAACTCCTCAAGTCCCTTAATTCGTCACAAGCCAATGCTTTACTGGCGGCATCGGGAGCCGTAAGCCCACCACATGCCATTCCTGACCATCGCTTTCCCCGTTTTCGATCCGGTCGCCATAGCGCTCGGCCCGATTGTCATTCGCTGGTACGCGCTGGCCTATATCGGCGGCATCGTGCTCGGCTGGATTTATGCCCGCGCGCTGATCAAGAGCACGAGACTGTGGGGCGGCCCCTCACCAATCTCCCTGCTGGATTTCGACGACTTCATCCTCTGGGTAACCATCGGCATCATTGTCGGCGGCCGCACCGGCTATGTGCTGTTCTACAATCTGGATTTTTTCATCGCCCATCCTGCCGAGATCTTCGAGCTCTGGAAGGGCGGCATGTCGTTCCATGGCGGCTTCATGGGCTGCGTCTTTGCCGTGTTTCTGTTCTGCTGGAAGCGCGGATTGTCGGTCCTGTCGCTCGGCGACATCACCTGCGCAGTCGGCCCGATCGGCCTGCTGCTCGGACGCCTCGCCAATTTCATCAACAGCGAATTGTGGGGCCGCCACGCCGACGCCAGCGTGCCCTGGGCGATGGTGTTTCCCAATGGCGGGCCGCTACCGCGCCATCCCAGCCAGCTCTATGAAGCTGGCCTCGAAGGCATCGGGCTCTTTCTCATTCTTGCCCTGATGATCCGGGCCGGTGCGCTGAAGCGGCCTGGCCTGATCCTCGGCGCCTTCATCTTTTTTTATGCGCTGGCGCGTATTACGGGAGAATTCTTCCGCGAGCCGGACCCGCAACTCGGATTTCTGTGGGGCGGGCTCACCATGGGCATGCTGCTCTCCGTGCCGATGATATTTGTGGGACTCGTTTTGATGGTGCGCGCCTGGCGAAAGCCGCAGGCATCGCTCGAATTGAGCCCAGGCAAGAAGGCCTGATGTGACCGACCAATCGCCGCTGCAGGATGAAATCAAGCGCCTGATCAAGTCCACCGGACCCATGCCGGTGTGGCGCTACATGCAGCTGTGCCTGACCCATCCGCAACACGGCTACTACATTTCCCGCGATCCGCTCGGTCGCGAGGGTGACTTCACCACGTCGCCCGAAGTCAGCCAGATGTTCGGCGAGCTGCTCGGCCTGTGGTCGGCTTCGGTCTGGCGCGCGATCGGCGCGCCGCCCTTCGTGCACCTGATCGAACTGGGCCCCGGCCGCGGCACCATGATGGCCGACGCGCTCCGCGCCCTACGCGTGCTGCCGCCGCTGTATCAGGCGCTCAACGTGCATCTCGTCGAAATCAATCCGGTGCTGCGCGAGAAGCAGAAGGCAACGCTGTCCGGCACCCGCAACATCACCTGGCATGACAGTATCGAAACCGTGCCCGCGGGCCCGTCGATCATCCTTGCTAATGAATATTTCGACGTCCTGCCGATCCATCAGGCCGTGAAGCGCGAAGGCGGCTGGCACGAGCGCATGGTGGATATCGACAGCAACGGCCAGCTGATGTTCAGCGCGTCAACTGATCCGCTGCCGCGCTTCGACGTGCTACTGCCGCCGCTGGTGCGCGCAGCCCCTGTCGGCGCGGTGTTCGAATGGCGCCCCGATACCGAGATGATGAAGATCGCCAGCCGCGTGCGCGACGAAGGCGGCGCGGCTCTGATCATCGATTACGGCCATGTCCGTAGCGATGCCGGCGACACCCTGCAGGCTATCGCACAGCATAGCTATGCTGATCCGCTGAAGAATCCCGGCATGGCCGATATCACCGCGCATGTGGATTTCCAGGCGCTCGGCCGCGCGGCGGAGGATGTCGGCGCACGCGTGCACGGGCCGGTGACGCAGGGCGAATTCCTCAAGCGCCTCGGCATCGAGACGCGCGCGCTGACCTTGATGGCCAAGGCCACGCCGGAAGTATCGGAAACGGTCTCCGGCGCACTGAAACGCCTGATCGACAGCGGCCGCGGCGGCATGGGCTCGATGTTCAAGGTGGTCGGCATCTCCGATCCCAATATCGACACGCTGGTGGCACTGAGCGACGACACCGGCATAGAGACCCCGACATCATGACTTTCACATCGCCTTTGCTGTCAGCCATTCCCGGCCTGCGCCACGCGTTCTTCACGCGCGACGGCGGCGTCTCCGAAGGCATCTATGCCGGCCTCAATGGCGGGCTCGGATCGAACGACGATCCCGCGCATGTGGCGGAGAACCGCAGGCGCATGGCGGCGGAGATGGGCGTCGCCCCCCTGCACTTCCTCACCGCCTATCAGGTCCATTCGCCCGATGTCGCCGTCGCCACGGCACCGTGGAATGGAGATTCACGACCGCGCGTCGATGCGATGGTGACGAAGGTCGAGGGCCTGGCGCTCGGCGTCACGACGGCCGATTGCGGTCCCGTATTGTTTGCCGACCCCAAGGCGCGCGTCATCGGCGCCGCCCATGCCGGCTGGAAGGGCGCCTTCACCGGTGTGCTCGAAGCCACCATCGCAGAGATGGAAAAACTCGGCGCCGATCGTTCCGACATTGTGGTCGCGATCGGTCCGCTGATCCGCCAGCCAAGCTATGAGGTTGGTGCCGAATTCGTCGAACGCTTCACCCAGGCCGACGCTGGCTTCGCCCGGTTTTTCATTCCCTCGACCCGCGCCGGTCATGCCATGTTCGATCTCGGCGGCTTCATCCGGATGCGGCTGGAGCGCGCCGGCATTGCCATTATCGATGACACCGGTATCGACACCTATCCCGACAACAACCTGTTCAGCTATCGCAGGTCGGTGCATCGGAAAGAGCCGGATTACGGACGCCAGATCCACGCCATCGTGCTTGAGCGGTAACTCGCGCGTTGACGCGCCGTTATCCTTAACGCGGCCGAACTGCCTCAAACTGAACGCGAATTGTCGGCGCGCGGTGACCGTTTCGGTCACCCTGGAAAGACCTGTGGCCGCGCTGCCCTAGACCTTAACGCATTTTAACGATATCGCTCGACCTGTCCGGCGCCGCTTGCGGCAAACGGACGGAAGTCGGGACGCCCTATGCGATTTTCTGCCCTTACGACCGATCGAGCCAGACCGCGCCTGATCCAGGCTGCGCTGTTGCTGACCGTAGTGTTTGGGCTTGCCGGCTGCGCCAATGTCCCCAATTCGGGCGGCGCCATGAACGCGCAGGCCAGCCTTTCCACCGCCTCCGGCCCGACGATCGCGTTCGAATCCATCGACGGGCCGCCGCCGCAGGTCTTCGACCGCATGGTCAACCTTCTGGATAGTGAAGCGCGCCTGCGCAACCTCGCGGTTGTATCGCGCAAGGACAGCGCGGCTTTTCGGGTCCGCAGCTACCTCTCGGCCCAGGTTCGCGGCGGCCAGACCTCGATCGCCTGGGTGTGGGATGTCTATGACCGCGACCAGAACCGTGCTCTGCGCCTGAGCGGCGAGGAACAGGCCGGCAAAGGCGGCCGCGACGCCTGGGCTACCGCCGACGACCTTGTCTTGCGGCGGATCGCGCAAGCGGGGCTCACCGGCCTCAATGGCATGATCAACGGCACCACGCCCGGCGAGCAGCCGCCTGCGCCAAGTGGCAACGGACCCGCCATCGCCAGTACCGATGAATTGCCCGTGCAGGCCACCGCATTTGCCGAGACGCGCTGACTTCAGTTCACGTTAAGCAGAGGCCCGTTTTTACGCAGGAAAACAGCGGCCCACGGGTTGCCAGCGGACGGCCGACCTTGATATCACCTCGCTCAGCTAGACGAGTTCTTGTGGGTAATCCGATATGCTGAACGTTGTATCCACCAAGCCGCGGGGAGACGCGTCGATGTCGGCCAAGAACGGTTCGATCAAACTGGTCGCCGGTAATTCCAATCCTGTCCTCGCGCAGGAAATCGCGACCTCGCTGAATATCCCGCTGACCAAGGCCAGCGTCCGGCGTTTTGCCGATATGGAAATCTTCGTCGAGATCCAGGAAAACGTCCGCGGCTCCGACGTCTTCATTCTTCAATCCACGTCGTTCCCGACCAACGACCATCTGATGGAACTGCTGATCATCACTGATGCGCTGCGCCGCGCTTCCGCGCGCCGCATCACCGCGGTGATCCCCTATTTCGGCTACGCTCGCCAGGACCGCAAGGCCGGTGGCCGCACCCCGATCTCGGCCAAGCTGGTCGCCAACATGATCACCCATGCCGGCGCCGACCGCGTCATGACGCTCGACCTGCATGCCGGCCAGATCCAGGGCTTCTTCGATATCCCGACCGACAACCTCTATGCCGCGCCGCTGATGGTGCGCGACATCAAGGAGAAGTTCGATCTCGCCAATGTGATGGTGGTTTCGCCCGACGTCGGCGGCGTCGCCCGTGCCCGCGGCCTTGCCAAGCGCATCAACGCGCCGCTCGCCATCGTCGACAAGCGCCGCGAACGCCCCGGTGAATCCGAAGTGATGAACGTGATCGGCGACGTCGCCGGCTACACCTGCATCCTGATCGACGACATCGTCGACTCCGGCGGCACGCTGGTGAACGCCGCCGATGCGCTACTCAAATACGGCGCCAAGGACGTCTCCGCCTATCTCACCCATGGCGTGCTGTCCGGCGGCGCCGCCGCGCGCATCGCCAATTCCAAGCTCAAGGAATTGGTGATCACTGACTCGATCCAGCCCACGGAAGCCGTGAGCAAGTCACCGAACATCCGCGTGCTCTCGGTTGCCTCGCTGATCGCCGAAGCGATCGGCCGCACCGCGTCGGAAGAGTCGGTATCGAGTCTGTTCGACTAAGGTTCCCGCCTCTACACGATCCCAGCCGCGACCTGACCGCGCAGACGTTCCAGACTGAGCAGCGTCTCGGCGCAGGCGGCGGCAACCTTGAGGCCGCTCTCCGCAAAGTGCTTGCGAAAGAATGCCGCCCGCTCTTCCGTCTCGTGAAAATCCTCCGGCGCCGTCACGGCCGAGAACACCGGGATCTCGGTGCGTAGCTGCACATCCATGAGCGCACGGATGACCGTGTCAGCCACGAAGCCGCGGGTGCCGCTGTCGATCACGAGGCCGGCCGCGACGATGGCCGTGTAGCGCCGCGTCTTGGCGAGAACCTGCACATGCAGGGGGATCTCGAACGAGCCAGGCACTTCGAACAGATCGACCTGCGACGGGCCGATATGACGCGCCTCGATCTCGCTCAGAAACGATTCCCAACACGGTGCAACGATGTCGCGATGCCAGGACGACTGCACGAAGGCGACGCGTTGCGGCTTGGCAAAGCGCGGATGCTGGACTGCGGATGACTCGGAGGTGGTGTCGTTCATGGCCTGATACTTTCGTTACGGCCAAACTATGCCGAAACCGAACCAGCCCAGCAAGGCCGTCCACAGGCTGTATTGGGGCTCAACAGGACTCCTGCGAGGCCCGGAAAGCTTGCGGGCCCCGCGGCGGAATCAATAGTTACCATCCCAACCGGACTCGCGGCACGCGAGGGCGCACCGCACAGACTCGCAATCCGGGAATCCGATTCCGGTTTGTTCTCATTGCCGCGAGATGACCTGTGGATGAGGGCCGGTTTGTCTGTGGATGGATTCGTGGTGCCGTTGCGCAGATTCAGCAAATCACATCACTTCAAACTCGCAAGGTCTGGACGAATAGAACTTGCAGCCTGCAGCGACGCTCCGACATTTTCGCGTACCGGCCAGCTGTTTGCATCATCACATTTCAAGAGCAAGGTCGCGACGGCATGTCACTTCTCGAAGGTACTATCGATTCACGGCTCAACCCGCTCGCCGTTGTCGAGGATATTGCCGCCGATCATAACTGGGCCTTCGAGCGCTCCGGCGAAGACGAAGTCACAATTGTTTCCAAAGGTGACTGGATCGATTACCAGCTCTCCTTCACCTGGATGAACGAGATCGAGGCTCTGCATCTGGCTTGCGCCTTCGACATGAAGATTCCACCCGCTCGCCGCGCGGAAGTGCAGCGCCTGATCGCCGCGATCAACGAACAGATGTGGGTCGGTCATTTCGATATCTGGACTCACTCAGGCATGGTGATGTACCGGCAGGCACTGGTGCTGCCCGATGGCCTCACCGCAACGACCGCGCAGTGCGAAGCCATGCTGGTCTCGGCAATTCATTCCTGCGAGCGCTACTATCCGGCGTTGCAGTTCGTGGTGTGGGCCGGCAAGACCGCAGCCGAAGCAATGTCTGCTGCGATGTTCGACACTGCCGGCGAAGCATGACCGACGCGCCGGTCATCACCGTGCCGGATGCGCCCGGCGAGGCCGAACGGCTGGTGGTCGCAAATGCGTTGCTGGCCTACAATACCAAGACCGTCGGCCCCAACAATCACCAGCCGCTCTCGATCTTGATCCACGATCCTGCGACCGGCGAGCCGATCGGCGGCATCTGGGGCAAGACCGCGTTCAACTGGTGTTTCGTCGAGCTGTTCGTAGTGCCCGAACAATTTCGCGGCCAGGACATCGGCTCGAAAGTTCTCGCCAAGGCCGAAGAGATCGCGCGGGAGCGCGGCTGCATCGGTCTGTGGCTCGATACCTACTGGTTTCAGGCCCGCAGCTTCTACGAGAAGCAGGGCTATGAGGTGTTCGGCGAAATCCCGGACTATCCGCGCGGCGGCCCGCGCTACTTCCTGAAAAAGAATCTCATCTAGACGGGTTCAGGCTGTGCAGCCCGCCCCGCAATGTTATGGTCCCGGCCGTTCTGACAGCTGGGATTTGCGATGACCTCCTCCACGACCTCACGCGCGCTCAACACCATCGACGGCCACATCGTGCTGGCCGGCGCCGGCAAGATGGGCGGCGCGATGCTGACGGGCTGGATCGCCGGCGGGCTCGACCCCAAACGCGCCATCGTGATCGATCCGCATCTCTCCGACGAGATCAAGGCGCTCGCGGCCAAGGGCGTCCGTCTCAATCCGAATGTGAAGGACATCGGCGCTGTCGCCGCACTGGTTCTTGCTGTGAAACCGCAGATGTTCGCCGAGATCGGGCCGACGCTGCGCACAATCGCGGGATCATCCCTCGTGGTCTCGATCATGGCCGGCACCACCATCGCCGGCATCGCCAAAGCCTGCGGCGGCAACGTGGTTCGCGCGATGCCGAATACACCGGCCGCGATCGGCCGCGGCATCACCGTGGCGGTTGCCGCCAGCGACGTATCGCCGGAGCAACGCGGCCTGACTGACGCTCTCTTGCGCGCCACCGGATCAGTGGAATGGGTCGAGGACGAGAGCCTGATCGATGCTGTGACGGCTGTCTCCGGCTCGGGGCCTGCCTATGTGTTTCTGCTAGCCGAAGAAATGGCCCGCGCTGGCATTGCTGCGGGCTTGCCGCCTGAACTCGCGATGAAGCTTGCTCGCGAGACAGTGTCCGGCTCCGGCGAACTCCTGCGCCAATCCGATCTCGACGCGGCGACGCTGCGAAAGAACGTCACCTCGCCCGGCGGGACCACTGCAGCCGCGCTCAGCGTATTGATGGCCGATGATGGTTTCGAGCCGCTGCTGACTCGCGCGATTGCTGCGGCAACGGCGCGGTCGAAAGAACTGGCGAAGTAATTACACCGGCACCCGCACCACCGCCCTCAATCCGCCCATCGGACTCTCGGCCAGCGTGATATCGCCGCCATGGGAGCGCGCTATATCGCGGGCGATGGCGAGGCCCAAACCTGTCCCGCCTTCGTCCTGATTGCGGGCGTCGTCGAGCCGCAGGAACGGTTTGAACACTTCTTCACGCATATCGGCGGGAATACCGGGGCCGTCGTCGTCCACCGTGACCGTGAGATAGCGATGATCGCGGTGCCCAGTGATGGCGATATCGTTGGCGTGGCGCGCGGCGTTCGAAACGAGATTGCCGAGGCAACGCTTGAACGCGGCTGGCTTCACCGTGACGATCGGCAGGCCGTGGAACGTGACCGTCGCCTTATGGCCGTTGCGCTCGGCATCGCTACGGAGTTCTTCCAGCGCTGCAGCCATGTCTGTCGGCTGCGCCTGCTCGCCGCTGTCGCCGCGCGCAAAGGCGAGATAGGCCTCGAGCATGCCCGACATCTCATCGATATCCTTGCGCATGCCATCGACTTCCGGACCGTCCTCGATCAGCGCCAGTTCGAGCTTGAAGCGCGTCAGGATGGTGCGTAGATCATGCGAGACGCCGGCCAGCATGGCCGTGCGCTGCTCCATTGCGCGTTCGATACGCGCCTTCATCTCGATGAAGGCATTGGCGGCACGACGGACCTCGCGTGCGCCGCGCGGCCGGAAATTCGGCGCTTCGCGGCCTTTGCCGAAACTTTCAGCGGCATCAGCGAGTTTGAGGATTGGGCGGATCTGGTTTCGCAGGAACAGGATCGCGACGATCAGCAGGATCGAGGACGTCCCCACCATCCAGAACAGGAAGATTTCCGAATTCGATGCATAGGCCGCACTGCGCTGGGCGAAGATGCGCATCACGGCATCATCGAGCTGGATGCGGATTTCCACGAGATTGGAGCGACCAACGGTATCGATCCAGAACGGCCGCGTGATCTGCCGGCCGATCTGGACCGACAGCGCCTGATCGAGCAGCGAGAAGAACGGCTTTGGACCGGGCGGTGGCATGTCGCCGAGCGGCAGAAAATCCACCACGAGGCCAAGGCGCTGCTGGGCGATGGCCTTGATCTGCGTGCGGTCCTTGTCCTGCGGATAGACCTTGTAGACGTCGATCAGCGTCGCGATGTCCTGTACCACGGCCTGCGACAGGCGGCGCGTCACCGTATTCCAGTGCCGCTCCATGAACACGAAGGCGACCACCGACTGCAGCAGCACCATCGGCACGATCATGATCAGCAGCGTGCGGGCATAGAGGCCCGTGGGCATCACGCTCTTGAAACGCCGGCCCATCAGACTGTGCGCCGCAGAGACGCGGCCCGCCGCAGAGCGGAGGATGGTGATGCCGGTGTCGAGTGTGGTCATCGTGCAAACTTCATCGAACTATGGCGACGCGACGAGGCGATAGCCGATGCCACGCACGGCCTGCAGAAACAACGGATTGGCCGGATCGGTCTCGATCTTGCGACGCAGGCGATTGATCTGCACGTCCACCGCACGCTCATTCACGGTGCCACCGCCGCCGGTGAGTTCACCGCGCGGCACGGTCTCGCCGGGCGCTGCTGCCAGCACGCGCAGCATGTCACGCTCGCGGTCGGTAAGATGGATGATCTCGTCACCCTGGCGTAGTTCGCCGCGCGCGAGGTGATACACATAAGGCCCGAACTGCAGCGACTCCGCGCGCTCGACCGGGACCGGCGCACTGCGCTTTAGAATATTCGCGATGCGCAGCACCAGTTCGCGCGGCTCGAACGGCTTGGCAACATAGTCGTCGGCGCCGATCTGCAATCCCTCGATCCGGCTTTCCGCCTCGTGCCGCGCTGTCAACATGATGATCGGCACGGCCGAGGATGTGCGAATGAAGCGCGCGAGCTCGAAGCCGGTCTCGCCTGGCATCATCACATCGAGGATCAAGAGATCGAAATGCAGACCGAGCAACTTGGCGCGCGCTTCCTTGGCGCTCGGCGCCGTGGTGACACGGTAGCCTTCGCCAGAGAGAAAGCGCGAGAGGAGATCGCGGATACGGCGGTCGTCATCGACCAGCAACAGATGCGGCGCATCGTCGGCCAATGGCACCGGCATACGTTTGGCGGCCTGAGCTAACATCATGTCTTGTTTGTCCTGCCGTCAGTTTTGGCGGATGCCTGGCCCAAGATGACCTGCAGCACCTTGTCGGGATCATTGCGGTCGATCATCGCCGAGAGAAACCTGCCGATCGCTTCAATTTCGACCGGCGTAAAATCCTTGAGCGCGCGGTTGATGCGATCGGTCTGCAAACCAGCGAGCTGCGCAACGAGAGCTTCACCCTTGGCCGTGGCGAAAAGAAGCCGTTGCCGCCGATCGGCCTCGCCGGATTTCTGAACGATATACCCTTCATCGAGCAATTGCTTGAGGACACGGCCCAGCGACTGCTTCGTAATACGCAAAACATCGAGCAGATCGGCAACCTTCAGGCCGGGATAGCGATGCACAAAGTGTACGACCCGGTGATGGGCGCGCCCGAAACCGAACTGATCGAGCACATCGTCGGGATCGCCCACAAAGTCGCGATAGGCAAAGAACAACAGCTCGATGATGTCCCAGCGGGGCGGTTTCGCAGGATCGCCGCTGGATTGCCGCTGGATCGTCTCAAGCGATCGTGACGCCGCGTCCTTGGAATTTACGTCAACCATATTGACATATCTTGGGTTCAATCTTACAAAACTGACCATCGCGACGAAACATTAGAACTCTCGCCGCATGGCCCAATAGGGCCGATCTGAGAACCATACCGGACTTCGGCATGGCGCTAAAGCCTGTCCTCGGTCATCCACCGGGGCCGGAAACGCTTTTGCCGTGGGTCCGCTTGACGTAGAACAACATCGACGCTGCCGCCCCCAGGAGCTGCGCCGTAAGCAGGAGTGAGATCCATGGGAGTTTCGTTTGATAAAATCGATGGCGCAGCTTTGCTGAAATTCGACATTCAGCCCGCGGCGAACGCGGTGTCCGAGGCGGACCGCGCAGCAAAGCTCAAGGATCCGGGCTTCGGCCGGGTTTTCACCGATCACATGGCCATCGTCCGCTATAATCAGACCGACGGCTGGCATGGCGCGCGCATCGAATCCCGCGCGAATTTTCCGCTCGATCCCGCAGCGGCCGTCCTGCATTACGCGCAGGAGATTTTCGAAGGGCTCAAGGCGTATGTGCGTGAAGACGGCGGCGTGAATCTGTTCCGCCCCGATGCCAATGCAAGGCGCTTCCGGAATTCTGCCGATCGCATGGCCATGGCCCCGCTGCCCGAGCCCGTGTTCATCGAAGCGATCGAGCAACTCGTGCGCATCGACCGCGCCTGGATTCCATCAGGCGAAGGCAGCCTCTACCTGCGCCCCTTCATGGTTGCGAGCGAGATCTTCCTCGGCGTGAAGCCGTCCGCGGAATACATTTTCGCTGTCATCGCCTCGCCGGTTGGCTCCTATTTCAAGGGCGGACCCGCCCCGGTGTCGATCTGGGTGTCGGAGAACTACACACGCGCCGCGATCGGCGGCACCGGCGCCGTCAAATGCGGCGGCAACTACGCCGCGAGCCTGCGCGCGCAGGCGGAAGCCAGCGATCACGGCTGCGATCAGGTCGTGTTCCTCGATGCGGTCGAGCGCCGCTACATTGAAGAACTCGGCGGCATGAACATCTTCTTCGTGTTCGAGGACGGCTCGCTGCTGACACCGCCGCTCGGCACGATCCTGCCAGGCATCACGCGCGATTCGATCATCGCATTGGCGAAGGATAAGGGCACACAGGTGCGCGAAGAGGCCTATACGCTCGACCAGTGGCGTGCCGATGCTGCCAGCGGCAAGCTGAAAGAGGCCTTTGCCTGCGGCACGGCGGCGGTCATCTCGCCGATCGGCCAGGTGCGCTCTGCGAGCGGCGATTTTACCATCAATGGCGGCGCGGCTGGTCCGGTCACGATGGGGCTGCGCAAACAGCTGGTCGACATTCAGTACGGTCGCGCACCCGACCCGCATAACTGGATCCGCAAGGTTCTGTAAGCGCAGGCGCTTCAAGGCGACAAATGCCGCAGCCTTTCGAGGCTGCGGCATTTTTGTTTGTTAAGTCGCCGGTACGAGGCCGAGTTGCTCGCGCCGGGTCCAACGCCAGAGCATGACCGGTGCAACGACCGCGAGACCCGCTGCCAGCCCAATCCAGATGCCGACGCCGCCGAAGCCCAGCTTGAATGCGAACAGCAGGCTGAGACCCATGCCGAAGCCCCAATAGCCTAATGCGGCAAAGATCATCGGCACCCGCGTATCCTGCAATCCGCGCAGCATCCCTGCTGCGACCGACTGCGCGCCGTCCGCAATCTGGAACACCGCCGCACAAAACAGAAACGACATTGCCGTGTCGATGACGACGGCATTGGCGGGATTGCTCAGATCGATGAAGGCGCCAATCAGGAGACGCGGCGCAGCCAGCAACAACATGCTCATCGACGCCATGAATGCCACCGCAAGGCCAAATGCAGTCCATCCTGCTCGCGTGATGCCATCGCGATCCACGGCGCCTTTGGCCAATCCAACGCGGACAGTTGCCGCCTGGCTTAGTCCCATTGGCACCATGAAGGAGATCGATGCGATCTGGATCGCAATCGCATGCGCCGCGATGGCCGCCGTTCCAAACTGCCCCATCAGGAACACCGCCGCATTGAAGACGGTGATTTCGAATGCGAGCGTCGCGCCGATCGGCAGACCGATGCGCCATAGCTTTGCGAGGCGTGGCCAATCGGCGCGCCACCAGTTGCCGAACAAATGATAACGCCGAAACTTCGGATGCCATGCGACGACGAGTGCAAAGACAGTGAACAAAAAGACGTTCGACAGCGTGGTAGCAAGACCGGAGCCGCGCAAACCCATCTCCGGAAACCCGAGATGACCAAACACCAGAACACAGTTTGCAGCAGCATTGAACAGAATGGTGACGCCCGTCACCACCAGTGCCCAGAGTGGGCGTTGCACGGCGGCAACGAATGAGCGCAGCACGATGAAGCCTAGCGCGGGCAGGAAGCCCCATTGCAGCATATGCACGAAGCTCTGGGCGTCGGCAGCCGCCTGTGCCTCCTGACAGAACAGCAACAGGATCGCTTCGGTATGCCAGAGGAAGATCCATGCCGGCACTGAGACGATCAGCGCTGTCCACAAACCCTGCCGGAATGTTCGCCGGACATCGCGCACGGCATGCAGTTTGCGACCAATCGCTTCCGCCATCATCGGCGATGTCGCCGTAACGAGGCCGATGGCGAAAATCAGAAACGCGAAATAGAGATTCACGCCGAGCGCCGACGCAGCCAATGCCTCCGCGCTCACGCGGCCGAGAATGATTACGTCGGTCGTCGTCAGTGCGATCTGTGCCAGATTGGTCAGGATCAGCGGCCAGCCGAGCGCCAGCGTCGCTCGCAACTCGGTGAGCCATTGGTTGCGCGTGAGACTGCGACGTGATTCATTTGCGGACATTACGAGCTTGTAAGACGGGATGAACGGCTGTGAAACCCGTCAAACGTCAAAATGCGCGTAACACAGCTGAATCCATCCATATCTTCGCAAAGCATGCATCATTAAGCATCGTAGCGCCATCAGAGCAGGGCTCGGCAGACTGCACTGCGATCTCAGCGCAGCCTACTACGCCTCGCTCATGTCTTAAATCCTGCGGACTTGTCTTGGACCACCTTCACCCAAATCAATCGCTGGCCGGTAATGCCGCCCCTTTGCATTCCCCATTCGACGACCTTGGATATCGCAAAATCAAATCCCGTCCTTCCCGGAATTTGATCGTGGGCCGCAGACAATGCCTCGTCGAGCGTCGTACCGAGGCCTTCGAAGATGACTTCCGTGGGTCGTGGCTTGGCGTTCGACATCGTCGTCTCCGTCTTACCTATCGGCACGTGCCATCACGCACCCATCGTGCATTCGCAGTCTCGGCGGCGCACAAGGATGGATAGGTGCGCGGATAGCCTTTGACGGGATCGATTGCACAGACGGGATTCAAGTTGAAAATACATATGGGTCCAAGGCACATGCCTGGATGCAGAACGCGGGCATGGTCGAGCTTCGCCCAGCAAGCGTTCGAATAGGTCTGCCGTGATCCGTCCTTCTTCACAGCACAAACTGGTATGACATCGGTCGTACAAATCGATGCTTGTGCCCGCGCAGAGTCGGTAGCTGAAGCCGCGACGGTGAGACCAAAAAGAAAAATCCAGAATACGCGCATCTGCAAATCCTTCTGCCTAAAATCAATGGCTGAAGGATTGCACAACTATAGATTGAAAACAAGAATTTTGAGGCTGCCCTGCTTGCTGCGGCTCAACTAGCCGGCGCCGCGACCTTGCAGCGCAGCAGCGGACACCCAGAACACCTCGCCTTCGGAGTCTTCGGTGTCCAGCCAGATCAACGGCAGATCGGGAAAGGCTTCATCGACATTGGCGCGGCCGCGACCGATTTCACACAACAAACCGCCATGTGGATTCAGATGATCGCCAGCCTGTTCAATGATCTTCCTGACGATGTCGAGCCCATCATCGCCGCCATCGAAAGCCATGGCCGGTTCGGCCAGACATTCATCCGGCAAATCTGCCATGCCCTGCGCGTCGACATAAGGCGGATTGGTGATGATGAGATCGTAGCGGGTATCGCCGAGCGGTTCGAACAGATCGCCCTTGTAGAGCGTCAGCCGCTCATCGAGCCCGTAATCGATGACGTTGCGCATGGCGACGGCGAGCGCTGCGGGCGACAGATCGACGGCATCGACCTGCGCGTTGGGGAACGACTGGCTCGCCAGGATCGCGATGCAGCCGGAGCCGGTGCAGAGATCCAGCACGCTTTCGATGTCCATGGGATCGTCAATCAGCGATCCGCCTTCGCCGTCATCACCGCTGAAATGCGAATCCAGCAATTCGCCGATGAAAGACCGCGGCACGATGGTGCGCTCGTCCACATAGAACGGCAGGCCGCGCATATAGATCTTGTTGAGCAGATAGGCCGCCGGCTTACGCGTCGTCACGCGGCGATAAATGATGTCGAGGATCTGCTTGCCTTCGGCCGCAGTTACCCGCGCCATGGCGAAATTCTCGAACTGGTCGGGATGCAGATGCAGGACTTCGCAGACGATGAAGGCGGCTTCGGCCACGGGATCGGTGGTGCCGTGCGCAAAAGAGAGCCGGGCTTCGATGAAACGGCTGGTGGCGTAGCGCACATAATCGAGCAATGTCGCAAGCTCGCCCGCACCAACCTTCGGCAGAGTCGCCGTTGCGATCTTCTTCACGGAAGTCTTTGCCTTTGCAGGAGCCTTGCTCGCAGATTTCCTGACCACCTTCTTCGCGGTTGTCTGCACAGTCTTCTTTGCCATCAGTTTTTATCCCAGCGCGCCGCGGCGTCGTCATCGTCGGTCTTCGCAGCAATCCAGCTGCTGCCACCGGCGGTTTCCTCGCGCTTCCAGAACGGAGCATGCGCCTTGAGGTAATCCATCAGAAACTCGGCGGCCTGAAACGCGGCCTGGCGATGTGCCGACGCGGTTAGCACCACCATGATATTCTCGCCGGGCAGGATGCGGCCGACGCGATGAACGATTGTCACGCCTGTCAACGGCCAGCGTGTCATCGCTTCCTCGGCGTGGCGCGCAATCTCGGCTTCGGCCATGCCGGGATAGTGCTCCAGCGTCAGCGCCGTGGTCGCGTCGCCGCTGCCACTTAAGTTTTCTTGGCCGCGGCAGATGCCGCTGAATGTGACCACCGCGCCGATATCGGTCCGGCTCGCCGTCAGCGCGGCGATCTCGCTGGAGACGTCGAAATCGGCATCCTGGATGCGGATGGTCACGTTGGAGGTCATGAGGTCAACGCAGTCGTTGCTAGAATCAGCCGCCGGTCATCGGCGGGAAGAATGCAATCTCGCGGGCGCCAGCAATCACGGTGTCGGGCCGCACATGGGTATGGTCGATGGCGGCGCGGATCACTTTCGGTGTTTCGAACGCATAGGCATATTCGTCGCCGCGCGTGCTCAGCCATCCGATCAGATCGCCGACCGTGCGCACGGCTGCTGGCGGCTCGACCGTCTCTTCGGCCTTGCCGATGCGCTCGCGCACCCAGGCGAAGTAGACGACCTTCATGCATCCTCCGCAATGAGGTGGTGAATGCCAGCCCTGAAATAGTCGTAGCCCGTGTAAATGGTGACAAGCGCGGAAATCCAGAGCAGCAACAGGCCGAGCTGTGTCGTGATCGGGATCACCTGATCGCCGGCCTCACCGGCCAGCAGGAAGCCGATGGCGATCAACTGGGCCGTCGTCTTCCACTTCGCCACTCTGGAGACCGGGACGCTGACACGGAGTGCGGCGAGATATTCACGCAGGCCCGAGACCAGAATTTCGCGGCACAGGATCACAATGGCGGCCCACAGGGTCCAGCCATGGATGATGCCATCGGCCGCCAGCATCAGCAGGCAAGAGGCCACCAGCAGCTTGTCGGCGATCGGATCAAGCATCCGGCCGAAGGCCGATTGCTGATTCCAGATCCGGGCGTAATAGCCATCGAGAAAATCCGTGACCGCGGCGCCGATAAAGACGGCCAGCGCGACCCAGCGCAGCCATAGCGGGCCATCCATGATCGACTGCGAATAGATGCAGCCGACCACCACCGGAATGGCGGCAATGCGGGCCATGGTCAGGATATTTGGCAGGGACATCGCGGAATTCGCGGCCCGTCTCGTGGTCACTGTCATCCGTCTTACCAATACTGCCAGAGCGCAGAGGTCAACCGCCAGCGAAGCGGCGCGGCTTAGTTTACCGCAAAACTGCCCCAAGGCATGCGACAGCCAGATTACGTCTCGTCCATCTTTGCGGTCATCTGGCCACCGGCTGGGGGTGAAAAAAGTCGAAAATCTTGCGGGCGCTCTCGGCCGAGATGCCCGGAACCTTGCCGAGGTCGCCTACGGAGGCCCGCTCGATCTCTTTCAGCGTTCCGAAATGGTGCAGGAGTGCCCGCTTGCGGGTTGGGCCGATTCCCGGGATTTCCTGTAATCCGGCCTCGCGGATGTCCTTCTTGCGCAGCGTGCGGTGCGATCCGATGACGAACCGATGCGCCTCGTCGCGCAGCCGCTGGATAAAATACAGAACGGGGTCCCGGGGCTCCAATTTGATAGCCTCGCGGCCGGGAATGAACATGGTCTCGCGGCCGGCGTCGCGATCCGGCCCCTTGGCCACAGCCATCAGGGTCACATCGGTCAGTTTCAGCTCGTCGAATATCTCCTTGACTGCATTGAGCTGACCGCGGCCGCCATCGATGATGACGAGATCGGGCCATAGCGGCACGTCATCGTCTTTCGGCTTGGCCACCTCGCCCTCAACCGGCGGTGCCAGCAGCCGTTTGAAGCGGCGCTGCAGCACCTCCTTCATCATCCCGTAGTCGTCGCCGGGCGTGAGCCCCTCGGACTTGATGTTGAACTTACGGTACTGGTTCTTGATGAAGCCATCCGGCCCCGCCACGATCATGGCACCGACCGCATTGGTGCCCTGGATATGGCTATTGTCATAGACTTCGATGCGCTTCGGCACGGTGGCCATGCCCGCCATCTTCGACATGCCTTCCAGCAAACGCGTCTGCGTCGCCGTGTCGGCGAGCTTGCGGCCGAGCGCCTCGCGGGCATTGGTCAGCGCGTGGACGACCAGCTCCTTCTTTTCGCCGCGCTGCGGTGTCAGCACCTCGACCTTGAAACCTGCCTTGACGCCGAGCGCGCTGGCCAGCAGCTCGCTCTCCTCGATGGCATGCGACAACAGCACCATCTTCGGCGGCGGCTTGTCCTCGTAGAACTGCGCCAGGAACGAGCCGAGCACTTCCTCCGGCGTGTATGATTTTTCGGCCTTGGGGAAATAAGCGCGGTTGCCCCAGTTCTGGCCGGTGCGGAAGAAGAACACCTCGACACAGGAATAGCCGCCCTCCTGATGGATGGCGAAGACGTCGGCCTCCTCCACGGTGCGCGGATTGATGCCCTGCTGCGACTGGATTGCAGACAATGCCGCAAGACGGTCGCGATACAGCGCGGCGCGCTCGAAAGCGAGCTCATCCGACGCCTTCTCCATTTCACCAGCCAATAGCTGCTTCACGGCGCGGCTGCGACCGGACAGGAAGTCCTTCGCTTCACGCACCAGTTCGGTATAGCCGGGGAAATCGATCTCACCTGTGCAAGGACCCGAGCAGCGGCGGATTTGATACAGCAGACACGGACGCGTGCGGCTCTCGAAAAACGAATCCGTGCACGACCGCATCAGAAACGCGCGCTGCAGTGCCGTGATGGTGCGGTTGACCGCGCCCACCGACGCGAATGGACCGAAATAGCGGCCGGGCCGCGACTGCGCGCCGCGATGCTTCAATATCTGCGGCGCCCAGTGATCGCCCGAGATCAGAATATACGGAAAGGACTTGTCGTCGCGGAGCTGCACATTGAATCGCGGACGCAGCTGCTTGATGAGATTGGCCTCGAGCAACAGCGCCTCGGTCTCGGTCGCGGTCGAGATGATTTCCACCACCACGGTCGCCGCGATCATGCGTGCGATGCGCATCACCTGCCCGGTCGGCCTTGCATAGGACGACAACCGCTTCTTCACGTTCTTGGCCTTGCCGACATACAGCACGTCGTTGGCCGCATTCAGCATCCGGTAGACGCCGGGCGAAGTCGGGGCGTGGCGTACCGCATGTTCGATGGCCGCGCGGCCGAGCGCCAGCGGGCCCTCAGCGACCACGTCGCCGGAATCGTCATCGCCAGTATCCGGGAGCGCGCCGTCTTCCTCGTCGTCGGCCGCCGCGGGTTCCGGTTCGAGGTCGGGTGGCGCCTGCAAGGTGGACTGGGTGGCCTGCCCGGAACTAGGGCTGTCGGAACCTGGCTCTGCTGCGGGCTCGGATGATGTCTCGTGCAGCGGCTCGGTGGGGTCTTGAATCATGAGGTCAATTTAAGCGCTGTAGCGGGTCATCGCCAGCATTCGTGCGACCGGAAATGCCCTCGCAACGGCCGGTTTTCCGGCTGCTCGCGGCAGGCCACAGGATTTTGGCCGCCCGCCCCAGGAAATTCGCGGATTGCCAAAAGTAAGACTCTTTTAACGCCAATACGGCGCCGCAGCGGCCCGTTAAGGACCGCTTAATCTAAAACTCTCGATAAATCGTCTCGATAAAAGATGGAATTCCGTAACCCTAAGGCTTCGTTCGGCAGATCCCGAGCGCGCTCCCATGGGCCGGCAGTAACGCGTATTTTGGAGAGTTGAGATGAGTAAGTTTGCGTTCGCAGCAGTCGCCCTCGTGGCTGCAGGTGCGACAACAGCACATGCGGCGGACATGCCTTACCGGTCGCGCGCGCCCTATACCGTCGCGCAGCCGCTCAACGCCTATAGCTGGGCCGGCCCGTATCTCGGCGCCACTCTCGGTTACGAATGGGGCAGCGTCTCCAACACCGGTGCGAAGCCCTCGGGCATCGCCGGCGGCGTGACGGGCGGCTACAACTGGCAGAGCGGCAACATCGTGTTCGGTCTCGAAGGCGATCTGCAGGGCACTGGCGCAGATGACCGCTTCGCCACCTACAAGTTCTCGAACCCCTGGTTCGGCACCGCGCGCGGCCGCATCGGCTACGCCTTCAATAACGTATTGCTCTACGGCACCGCCGGCCTCTCCTTCGGCAGCCTCGAAGCCGAGCTCAACGGCCTGCAGCAGTCGCAGACTTCGGTCGGCTGGACCGCGGGTGTCGGCGCCGAAGTCGGCATCTACCAGAACTGGACCGCCAAGATCGAATATCTCTATGTCGATCTGTCCAAGAACACCTACACGCTCACCGGCACCGACAGCGCGCTCAGCTTCGGCACCGTGCGCATCGGCGTGAACTATCACTTCTAAGTCCGGCTCCAGACGCCTCGCGTCCGGACTTCGTCTTCAAGTACTTCATCTCCAAGTACAAGAAACCATCGCCATCCACTCCCGGCCGCGCTGCGGCCGGGATTTTTTTATGGCCCACTCCCAAGCTGGATCCGCCGCTATCCTGTGATGACCAGATTGACCGCTTTGGGGCCCTTGCCCTTCTTGTCGGGCTCGACCTCGAAGGTGATCCGCTGTCCTTCGATCAGGTCCTTCAGGCCAGCGCGCTCGACTGCGGTAATGTGCACAAACACGTCCCGTCCGCCATCGTCCGGCTTGATGAAGCCGTAGCCACGCTCGCCATTGAAAAACTTGACCGTACCGCTCATGCCCATCGGGTCCCTCCCCGCAATGCTCCGCCGCGGCGCTTTCGCGCTGCGACCGACCGGACATTCACTCCACGGAAGCTAGGCCTTGTTTCAATATCGATTTGGGCCACGTCACTCCGCCGCAACCATTCGCGGAAGCGGAACGTAAAGCCAGTCATAATGCCAGCAGCTTAATACGGTTCCGCCGGGATTGACTACCGTTTTTGGCGGCGCCGTTTGATAGTTGGAGTTTGCGTAGTTCAGCGCAGGCGGTGCGACGTCAGGGTTTGGCCGTCTCAAGCCGGAAGCGTCCAGCGCCGCCAAGGCCAAGCGGCTTCTCGAGCTGCGGCAGGATTTCCTTGAGCTCGGCAGCAAGCTTCCACGGCGGATTGACGATCAAAAGTCCCGTCGAGGTCAGCGGACCATCCGCCGTTTGCGGTGCAACGCTGAATTCGAGGCGCAGGCATTTACCAGGTGTAGCGGATGCAGCGGCCGTCGCGGCGACGTGCTGCGCTAGTTCGTCGGTGGCGCGGCGGCTCTTGGCGGGATACCACAGCATGTAAATGCCGGTCGCCCATTTGGCATAGACCTGCTCGAACACTGCAGCCATCCGCGCGAACTCGTTCTTGTCTTCATAGGGCGGATCGATCAGCACCACGCCGCGTCGTTCCTTCGGCGGCACATAGGCCGGCAGAGCGACCCAGCCGTCGATATCGACCACGCGGGCCTGCTCATCCCTGCGCAGCGCAGAGATCAGCTTCTTGCGCGCCGTGGGCTCGACTTCGCAGCACACCATGCTGTCCTGCGGCCGCATCAAGGCGCGCGCGATCAGCGGCGAGCCGGGATAGGCTTTGAGTTCGCGCGGCGCATTGAATGACCGGACGATGTCGAGATAGGGCGCGACCAGCGGCGCACTGGCTTCGCTGAACCGCGCCTGCAGGGCGCGCGCGATGCCGGTGGTCCATTCGCCGGAGCGCGTGGCTTCATCGCCGGTCAGGTCATAGAGCCCGGCGCCGGCATGACTGTCGATGACGCGGAACGGCGCCGGCTTCTCCTGCAGATGCGTCAGGATGCGGACCAGCACGATATGCTTGATGACATCGGCAAAGTTGCCGGCGTGAAAGGCGTGTCGATAATTCATGCGCCAGCAGTACGCTAGGAATGCCGGTTGAGCTAGCCGCCTCGCATCGGCGGCATCACCACCTGATCGCGGCGGCAGGCGCGGCGATCGATCTCCTCGCAAGCGCGGAACTGGAGATCCTTGCTCATGCAGACCCGGACCTCGGTCAGGCGGTTACGATCGCAGGTCACGGCGATGGCCGAATTACTGAGACCCGGATTGACCTTGATGAAGGCTTCCTCGATTGCGTCCGGCGCAATCGTCTTGGCCTGCTGCAGATCGAGAAATTCGTCGGGAATTTTGACGCCGGCGCGCGCCTTGCGGATGGCTTCGAAATAGGCGCGCTGGCCGAGGCCGGAGCAGGTGCCGTGCTTGTCCCATTCATTGAAGATCAGGCCGGGCGCCGGCATCAGGTCGAGCATCGACTGCATGATATTGCGTGCCAGCCGCGGGGCCGGACGCTCGCAGTAATTCGGGAAGCCGCGGTCATATTGCGGCCAGAGGCCATGAACCACGAAAGAGTAAGGCCGGCCACCGCATTGCATCTGGGCTGAGCGGTTGTTGCCGCCGCGCTCCTGGGCCGCCTCGCAGAAGCTCGGCGACCAAGACAGCGACAATACGTAGAAATCGAATTCGCCGGGCGCATTCTGCCGGCGGTCCTGGGCGGAGGCCGGATCGACGCTCAGCGCCGCGAGCGCCAGAAACCCAAGCGAAACGACAAATCGAAATGCCTGAAACATGACGCGCCCCACCCCTGAGAAGGGCAAACCTAATCAGGCATCAAGAACAATTCAAGAACAAAATGGGTTGGATCCTCAAACGAAGCTTAGTGCTTCGCCGCCCGGCAGCGCGGGTTGTAGGCCCAGTCGCGGTCGAGACCGACGACGCACCATTCCACGCCCTGGCCGTAACCGGCAAAGCCGCCATCCTCGATGATCGAGTAGTGCACCTGGCGCGTCTTGCCATCGGTCAGCATCGCGTCGGCGGTGCAGTAGCGGCGCGGAATGTTGTCGGAAGTCCAGGGGCGGAAGGCCGTCTCATGGACACGGCTAAAGCCGGTGATCTGCAGCGCCGAATTCCAGAAGGTGCTTTCCTTGTCCTGGAACTGGGACGAAATCGTCGAAAGGCCCGCCTCGCAATCCGCCAGACGGCCCTCGTAGTTCGGCCCGGACAGCCAGAAGTTCAGCTCGAGCAGGTTCGCAGCCTGTGCGCCCGGAGCCAAGGTCATAAGCCCGAGAACGGCGCCGGTAACGGCAGCCAGGACGGCTTTCTTCCAGGATGAAATGAGGTCGCGCATGGGGAATCCGCCGTCTGATGATTGTTCCCGGAACGTGCCGCGAAGCCCGTGCAGGGTCAAGTGCATCGCGGCCACACCCAGCGCACAACTCTGTCAGAACCCGGACGGCGTTCTTTTCAGCGTCGCCGATGCCCTCTAAGGTGCCCATAACGATGGAGACGGTGATGCGAATGATTCGGTTGGCGATTTTGGCTGCAGGTCTGAGCGGTGCGATCATGAGCAGCGCGGCCAAGGCCGACTGGGTGCCGCCATTCAAGGGCAATGACACCGGCGGCATCATCTCCACATCCCTGATCAGCCAGACCGACATTCGCGCCCTGGCGATCGATCATTGCGCGCGTTACGGCAAGGTCGTGAAATTCCTAAGCGCACCGCAGGAATATGGCGCCTACGTCTCGTTCGCCTGCCGCTGGGTGCCCTATGGGGCCTCGGATCGGCCGCTCCGCGTTCGCTACTGAACCTTTTTACGCGACACAGCGTCTCATCGGCTTGGGGAGAACCAGGCATGATGCGACGCTATGTTTCACTGTTGAATGTTTCCGTTTTGAGCGCGACTGCGATGTTGTGGGCAATCCCCGCCATCGCCGATCCCATCGAGTTGCCGGCACGCAAGGCCGGGCTCTGGGAAATGAAGATGCAGGGCAGCGCCGGGATGCCCGGCATGACGATGCAGCACTGCACGGACGAGACCACCGACAAGTTCATGAACACGACCTTCTCGCCGATGGCGAAGGATATGTGTTCGAAGAACGAGATGAAGAAGACCGCGACGGGCTATGTCACGGATTCGGTCTGCAATATCGGCGGCACCACCAGCACGTCGCATGCCGAGATCACCGGCGACTTCAACTCCGCCTATACGATGAAGATCACGTCGCAGAGCACTGGCGGCGCCAAGGCTAATACTGGTGACAACACCACGCAGCTGGAAGCCAAATGGCTCGGCGCCTGCAAGCCGGACCAGAAGCCCGGTGACATCATGATGCCCGGCGGCATGAAGATGAATGTCAAAGACATGGAGAAGATGAAGGGCATGCACCGGCCGCAATAGAGCCGCGCGCCCGCTGCGCCGATGTTTTCCACCGCTGCGTTCTCCGCTATAGATGATGGTAATCATCCCAATGGCGCGTTACGACGCCGGCGACAGGAAACATCAGGAACACGCAATGACCGAATTCACCGCATTGATGTCGTCCATGACGCGCTCCGGCGACGGCTGGGCCGTCAGCGTCAGCGACGACTGGCTACAGGGCCGTACCGTCTATGGCGGTCTGGCCGCGGCACTGTGCATGCAGGCTGCGCTCAATGAATTCGGTGCCGTGCCGCCGCTTCGCTCGGCGCAGATCGCCTTCGTCGGCCCGGCCCCCGGTCCATTGCAGTTGCGCACCAGCGTTCTGCGCAAGGGCAAATCGACACTGTTCGCCAGCGTCGATCTTGTCGGCGAAGCAGGCCTCGCGACCCGCGCCATGTTCTGCTTCGGCGCCGCGCGTGAATCGGCTTTTGCCCATGTGGAGACCGGGACGCCGGAACTGAAAGCACCGGAGCATTGCCCGGACTTCTTTCGCCTTGCGCCTCCGACGCTGCGTTTCCTGGAGCATATCGAAGGCCGGCATATGGGGGGCTCGATGCCGTTCAGCGGCAGCGAGGATCCGCAGATGATGCTATGGCTGCGCCACCGCGAGCCCGGCATCCAGCCGTCGCTGGTGGCGTTGCTGGCCTTGGCCGACGCGCCGCCGCCGGCAGCTTCCGTTCGATCCACAACGCCGTCGCCGATCAGCACGATGACCTGGTCGATCGACATGCTCACCGACGAGATCACCACCGATGACGGCTGGTGGCTGATCCGCAATGTCGCCGAGCAGATCGCCGGCGGTTATTCCAGCCAGGCGATGACGCTGTGGAATCGAAACGGCCGGCCCATCATGGCCAGCCGTCAGAATATTGCAGTGTTTGGATAGAGGCTTACTTCTTCGCCGCGGCGGCTGCGCGCTCGACGAAGGTCTGGCCACCCTTCATCTTATTGTTGAGCGGCGCTTCGTTGATCTGGATGACGACGGCGTCGGCAGTGACGCCGAGGTTCTTCACCAGCGCCTGGGTAATGTCGAGCATCATGCCCTTCTTCTGCTCGTCGGTGCGGCCGGCCGCCAGGTTGATCGTGATCTCAGGCATTGAAGTCTCCCATTGCTCTACCAATTGTTGGCGCGTGGATTAATTCCACTTCACGCCGTGCTTGTCGAGAATCTTACGGACCGCGCTGACGAGATCGTTTTCCGCGATCTTGGTCTGCGCATCTGCCTGCTTCTGCAGATAGGCCTCGCGATCGCCTTCCAGATCCGACAGTCCGGCACCGAGGATTAGATCCTTCAGCATCACTTCGCCGGTCGCCTTTTCGTCGGAGCCTTGAATGATCACACAGGGTGAATTGCGCCGGTCGGCATATTTCAGCTGGTTGCCCATGTTCTTGGGATTGCCGAGATAGAGTTCGGCGCGGATGCCGGCATTGCGCAGGCTCGCGACCATCTTCTGATAATCGGCGACACGGTCGCGATCGAAGACGGTCACAACCACCGGGCCGAAATCCGGTGTGGTATCGATCTTGCCGAGCAACGTCAGCGCCGCCTGCAGACGCGAAACGCCGATCGAGAAGCCGGTGGCCGGAACAAGCTCGCCGCGGAAACGCGACACGAGACCGTCATAGCGACCACCGCCGCCGACCGAACCGAAGCGCACGGGACGCCCCTTTTCGTCTTTGGTTTCAAGTGTGAGCTCAACTTCGTAGACGGGACCGGTGTAGTATTCGAGGCCGCGGACAACCGAGGGATCGATGCGAATCTGATCTTCGGTATAGCCTGCCGCACGCGTCAAATCGGCAATCGCCGAAAGCTCGTCGAGCCCCTGGCCAGCGATAGCGCTACCGCCAAATTTCTCTTTCAGATTCTCCAGAGTCTTTTGATTGTTCAGACGATAACTGCCTGCGCTCGTACCATCGGTATGAACAAATGGCATCGGCTTTCCACGGTCCGTCGGCTGTTCTTTTCCGACATACTCAAGCGGCAGAAACTGCTGCGACATCGCATAGTCGATGACTGGCTGCATTTGCTCTTCGCTGAGCCCTGCGCCCTTGGCGAAATCGCCTTTGCCTTCCTCGCCGCCGTCCCAGCGACCGGGGCCGAGCAGCTTCCTGATTTCGTCGACCGGAAACTTGTCCATCTTGTCGATGGCGCGCAGCACCGTGAGGCGGCGTCCGGCGTTCTCGTCACCGCCGAGGCCGATACTCTCCATCACACCATCAAGCACCTTGCGATTGTTGACACGCACCACATAGCTTCCGCGCGGAATGCCAAGCGCTTCCATCGCATCCGCCGCCATCATGCACATCTCGGCATCGGCTGCCGGCGAGCCTGAGCCAACGGTGTCGGCGTCGAATTGCATGAACTGGCGGAAGCGGCCGGGGCCCGGCTTCTCGTTGCGATAGACGTAACCTGCACGGTAGCTGCGATACGGCTTCGGCAGCGCGTCCCAATGCTCGGCGACGTAGCGCGCCAATGGCGCGGTCAGGTCGTAGCGCAGCGAGATCCACTGCTCGTCGTCGTCCTGAAACGAGAACACGCCTTCATTGGGCCGATCCTGGTCCGGCAGGAATTTGCCGAGCGCATCGGTGAATTCCATGGTCGGGGTCTCGACCGGCTCGAAGCCGTAGCGCTCATAGACCTCGCGGATGGTGTCGGTCATGCGCCGGGTGGCGGCGATATCAGCCGGTCCGCGGTCGCCAAGGCCGCGCGGCAGACGCGCACGCAGTTTCTGGGTTTTTTTGGGCTTTTCAGACTTTTCGCTCATAGCGGCGTGGTACCAGCGCAGGCAGGAACCGGCAAGCGTTCGGCCCCGCGATCACCTGAGGTTGGCCATGCGCGACGCCACAAGGTTCGCCACGGCGGAACCTTCGTCATGCCTCCCCGTTCAATTTCAAATGCCGGTCGCCGCAACATTCATATTTTGGCCGGCGGAGAACGAGGCTTTCCATATGCCACCGCTCGCAAGCGCCCTGCTACAAACAGGGCTGGCGCTCAAGCTCAATCAGGTCAAGCGCGCCACATCGTCCTATATCCGTGACCGCAGCGAGCAGACCCAGGGCATCGCGGTGTCTTATGCGGTCGCTGCCGGACTTTATGCTGCCGCAGGCGTCTTTCTGATCGCCACCTTACTGGTGGGCGCCACCGCGCTGTTTCGCTGGGTCGAACTGCGCTACGGGCTGTTTCAGGCCTTTGGCGCAACCGGCGGATTGCTGCTGGTGCTCGCTGCGCTCTTCGCCATACTCGCGGCGAGTCGCTTGAAGCGCCCCACGAAACAGTTTCCGAGTCTGGGCAGCCGACTGCGCGTCGCGATCAATGCGAGCCCCGGCAAGCATGAGCAGGTCACATCGGCCGCACCGCATCGCGCACCCGCGCCGAACGAATTCAGGCCGAGCACACGCTCCGCACAGCCCCTGCCAAATAATGGCCCCGTCAAAGCCGGCCTCGTTCTGGCCGCGACGCTTGCCGGCTGGGCCTTTGCGAGGCGCCGCAGCCTTGCGCAGCCAGCCCCTGCCCGCAGACCCGCGAGCAAAGCGAACGCCTGATGGTCGTCCGCCGATCCGACACGGACAGTCTGCTGCTGGTCGCAGCGACGACCTTCGCGGTGCTCGCGTTGCAGAGCTTTTTCTCGACGCGCACGGTAGAGAGGTCCGTTGTCGATGAGCCGCAACCGATCGGCGACACCGACGTCCCGCCACCACAGACATTCACCCGCGAACTCGCCCAGTCCGGCCGCGGGCGCCATTCGTCCAGTCCGCTGCAGATTCCATGGACCGGCTGGAAGGACGTGCTGTGGCGGACCTATGAGCAAATCAATGAGGACCGGTTGCTGGCGATTGCGGCCGGGGTCGTGTTTTTCGGCCTGCTCGCCGTGTTTCCGGCCATCACCGCACTGGTCTCCTGCTACGGGCTGTTTGCCGATGCTTCCACGATTTCGGACAACCTGCAGACGCTGGCGCTGATGCTGCCGGATGGCTCGTTCCAGATCGTGCAGGACCAGATCGCGCGCGTGCTCGCCAATGGCCAGGCCAAACTCGGCCTCACCTTCCTGTTCGGCCTTGCGCTGGCGCTGTGGAGCGCCAATGCCGGCGTGAAGGCCGTGATCGACGCGCTCAATGTCGTCTATGGCGAGCGCGAGAAGCGCAGCTTCATCAGGCTCAATATGCTCTCACTCACTTTCACCGCCGGTGCCATCGCCGCGCTCCTTCTCATGGTCAGCGCCGTCGTTGCGCTGCCGCTGACGCTGGACCGGATCGGTCTCGCGACCGACAGCAAGACGATCATCAGCCTCTCCCGCTGGCCGCTGCTGCTGCTGGTGGTCGTGCTGGCGCTTGGCATTCTCTACCGCTTCGGCCCGAGCCGCCCCGGCGCGCGCTGGGAATGGCTCAGCATCGGTACCCTCGCCGCTGCCCTGCTCTGGCTTGCCGGCTCGGCGCTGCTGTCCTGGTATCTGTCCAATTTCGGCAATTACAGCGCCACATACGGCTCGCTCGGCGCCGCCATCGGCCTGATGATGTGGATGTGGATGTCCGCGATCATCGTTCTGTGCGGGGCCGAGCTGAATTCCGAGATCGAGCACCAGACCGCCGTGGATACCACCGTCGGACCGGGACGACCGATGGGCGCACGTGGCGCCGCCATGGCCGATACGCTCGGCCGCGCCAGCACCTGAGGTGCAAAAGCACCGGTGGGCAAGTTCTCCCAGCCCTGCTTTCCGAATCAACAATAATGCTAAGGTTGGCCGGGTACTTAGCGCCGGGAGCGCTCGCGGCCGGACCTTTGTCGTGCCGTGCAGGAGTTTGGATTTGAGGATGTTGCGCGCGTTATGATCCGCATCTCCACGATTTTTGTCGGCATTTGCATGGTGCTGGTCTCAGCTTCGCTTGGCCTGGTGCTGTATGCAATCGCCGGCATCAGCGGCTACGAATCGGCCATCGTCGCACTGACGGCGCTTACCGTGATGATCCTCTACAATGCGGTGTCGATGCGCATCAAAGACCGCAACGAATCCACCGGTCAGATCACCGATCTGTCGCGCGGCACTGCCGACCTCGCCCGGCAGGTCGCCGAATTCGGCCGCCGCCTCGCGGTGGTCGAGAGCAAGATCGCATCCGCCGGCACAGCCAATCAGGACCGTATCCAGACCGTCGCCGGCGAGATCGGCGAATTGGGCGCGCTGGTGAAGCAACTCGCTACATCGGTCGCCACCCACGAGGACATGCTGACGGCGATGCCAGCGACGGCGACCGCGTCTGCCGCCATCGCGCCGCCATCGCCACCGGTCAAACCCGCGACCGCTGCCGATGTGCCGCTCGCTGTCGAGGTCGCCGAAGACACCGTGACGCCGACGGCGCCTGCCATCATCGTCAGGCCGGAGGCAAAGCCGGCGCGCGATAATGCGCAGTTCACCGCCATGGTGAAGGATGCCATCGCCGACAACCGTATCGACATCTATCTGCAGCCGATGGTTACGCTGCCGCAGCGCAAGGTGCGCTTCTACGAGGCGATGACGCGGCTGCGCGACGACAAGGATCAGGTGATCACCGCCGACGAGTTCATCGGCCCCGCAGAAGCCGCGGGCCTGATGGGTCAGATCGATCACATCGTGCTGCTGCGCTGCATGCAGGTGCTGCGCCGCCTGATGGTGCGCAACAAGGATGTCGGCGTGTTCTGCAACATGGCTGGCGCGACCCTGTCGAATGCCGAGACCTTCGCGCAATGCATCGACTTCCTCGAGGCCAACCGCGCGCTGGCGCCATCCTTCGTGCTGGAATTCAAGCAGAACGTGTTTCGCAATCTCGGCCCGATCGAGAGCGAGCATCTCGCCGCCCTCGCCCAGCGCGGCTACCGCTTCTCCATCGATCACGTCACGGATTTGCGGATCGAGCCCCGCGACCTCGCCGATCGCGGCGTGCGCTTTATCAAGGTACCGGCAGCACTCCTGCTCGACCCCAAGCAGACGTCGAATTCCGACATTCACCCCGCCGATCTCTCCGACCTGCTCGGCCGGTTCGGAATCGACCTGATCGCCGAGCGAATCGAGGGCGAGCGGGCCGTGGTCGACCTGCTCGACTTCGACGTCCGGTTCGGGCAAGGCTTCCTGTTCGCGGCGCCCCGCCCGCTCAGGCCGGAAACGCCGGCCAATGGCGGTGCGCCAAATCCCTCCGCCAAGGACCCCGCAAAGGCGCCCACAGATGGCCTAGCGAGATCCGCCCCAACCACGCCTGCGCGGCCTGAGCCGCCGCGCTCCACCGGCAATGCCGCGCTGGCGCGCCGCGCCACCGGCCCGAACTGATCGGCCCTCAATTCATGACCACACTGCGTTTCGTCGAGCGCTTGCGCGACCTCACCGGACATGTCGACATCGTCCTCAGCGACATCTGGGGCGTCGTCCATAACGGCCTCGAGTCCTTCCCCGAAGCCTGCGAGGCGTTGCATACGTTTCGCGCCAAGGGCGGCACGGTGATCATGATCACCAATGCGCCGCGCCCCGCCGACTCCGTGCAGCGGCAGCTCCGCAAGCTCGGCGTCGCTGACGACACCTATGACGCCATTGTCTCGTCCGGCGACCTGACGCGCAATTTCGTCGCCGGCCGGCCGGGTCAGGCGATGTATCTGATCGGGCCGGACCGCGACAGTTCGATCCATCGCGGCCTCGATGTGAAGCTCACCCAGCTCGAACAGGCCGACTACATCGTCTGCAGCGGATTGTTCGACGACGAGACCGAATCCGCCGACGACTATCGCGACATGATGAGCCAGGCGCTGGCGCGCAAGCTGACGCTCGTATGCGCCAATCCCGACATCATCGTCGAGCGCGGCGACCGCTTGATCTATTGCGCCGGCGCGGTCGCTGAACTCTATCGCGAGATGGGCGGCGAGGTGATCTTCTACGGCAAGCCGCATCGGCCGATCTACGATCAGGCCATGGCGCTGGCCAAGGCGAAGCGCGGCCAGGACACGGCGCTGGATCGCGTGCTGGCCATCGGCGATTCCGTGCGCACCGATCTGACCGGCGCGCATGCTTATGGCATCGACCTGCTGTTCGTCACCCGCGGCATCCATGCCGGCGACTTCGAAGGCATCGAACAGATGGGCGCCTCGGAAGTGAAGGAACTGTTCGGCCATCCACCGAAGGCGCTGATGCGCGAATTGAAGTGGTGAGCTGAGGCGACTTCTCCCTCCCTCAAGCGCGGCGAAGCCGCGCGCAGCGGGGAGGGTGGCGCATTTGAGAGCGAAGCGAACAAACGTGACGGGTGGGGTGCCCCACGTGAGGGCGTCGCTCGTGGCACCCCCACCCCGGTCTCCACTTCGTCGATGCTGCGCATCGCCTCGCTCGGCCGACCCTCCCCACTGCGCGGCTTCGCCGCTTGAGGGAGGGATATCGCGACCGCCTGCGCGTCTCAGCGTCTTCAACTGTCAAACAGCCCTGCTCTTCAGACATGCGTCATCGCCCCCATTATTTACGGCGCGGGGGCGCCGTCGTGGTTTGCATTCCCACCCTCTTGTGAGAGGGCGTGCGGAACGCCGGGTGCCCGTTGCACCCTTGGGCCTGATGCGAATGCGGTCTTCCGCAGGTTAGTGTGCATCAGGACTTTCGGAGGCGTCAGGCAAGTGCCCGACGTTCCGCATACGGTGTTTTTTCGGTTGCCTGCACATCTGCCATGGCGAACGGTCCCATCACCAAAATTAATGTCCCAGGGCGGAGGGACAGGGTAGCCGCAAAGCACTTGGCCGAACGCGTTTCGATTTGGTCGTCCGTCACACTGTCCAGGGGGTTGTCCATCTCAAGGTCGGCCGTCTCCTTGCCAGTGGCAGTGCTGGCGCAGATCCGTCCTGCCCGAAGACAGACGTCACCCCCAAACCGCGTAACGCCGCATCTCCGGCGTCCACCGCATCCCACCCCGCGAACGTGACGATCGCGATCGCCCCTCTCGGTGGGGCAGGACGGAGGGGAATATAAACCCGATGGGGATGTTGTCAACGGAGAATAGGAAAAAATGTTTAGGCGCTGTCTTCCCGCCCCAAACTGTCATTCCGGGTCGCGAGCGCGCCTTCGCGCACGCGAACCCGGAATCCCAGCATGAGAGTCTCTGGTCAGCGCCAAACACTTCGAGATTCCGGGTTCGCACTACGCGGCTGCGCCGCTTCGTGCGCCCCGGAATGACGAGTGTGGATCGAGATTCCCCGCCACTCGAATTGGAGTGGCTGAAGTTCGCCTGCGTGTGACGTCGTCGCATTCCGACGTCCCGGAATGACCGGGCGAGCCGAAACGCAAAATGCCCGGCACGAGGCCGGGCATTGCGAAATTCGAAAGCTCTGAGCGAAGCTGCGCGGCTTACGCCGGCACGGTGTCCGGGAACACGGCTTCGATCTTGGTCTTCAGCGTCGCCGCGTTGAACGGCTTGACGATGTAGTTGTTCACGCCGGCCTTCTTGGCGGCAATCACGTTCTCGGTCTTGGATTCTGCCGTGATCATGATGAAAGGGGTCTGCGACAGGTTGGGATCGGCGCGGACTTCCTTGAGCAGGTCGTAGCCCGTCATCGGCTCCATGTTCCAGTCGGAAATCACGAGGCCATACTTCTTGGTGCGCATCTTTTCCAGCGCCATCGAACCATCGCTGGCATCGTCGATGTGTTCGAAACCAAGCTGCTTCAGAAGATTGCGAATGATGCGGATCATGGTGTTGTAATCGTCCACCACCAGCACCGTCATCGACAAATCAACCGCCATCTTCATTCCCCCTGAGGCACGATACGCAAATGCAAAAGATGATATTTGCCGTCAGGCAAACCGTTCCAACCGGGATTGGCGAGTATTGCTGTCCGCGGCTTGGGGCAAGAATTAGCAGGGTGGGTTAAATTTCCAGTTAACCGCCCCATGGCGCGAAATTCGTCAAATTCGAGAAGAAAGCCGATTTTACCTTCGCTTGACTTCGACGTGGTGGGCGCGCCACGGTCCCTCACCCGCCAAAACCACCAACGAATCCAATCATGACGACTGCTTTCAGCGTGATCCGCGACACAACGCCCGCCAATGCCATCCCGCGCGGATGCGTCGTGGCAATGGGTAATTTCGACGGCGTCCATCTCGGCCACCGCGCCGTCATCGGTGCTGCGTTACGCATGGCGGAACTGCATAAAACAAGCGCTTTGGCGGTGACCTTCGAGCCGCATCCGCGCAGTTTCTTCAGCCCGAACACACCGCAGTTCCGGCTCTCCGACGAAGCCGCCAAGCTGCGCCTGCTGGCAGGAACCGGCCTGGCCGGCGCCGTCGTCATGACCTTCGACAAGGGACGCGCCAGCACCACGGCGCAAGACTTCATTCACCACGATCTCATTGAGCGTCTCGGCATCAGCGGCATCGCCGTCGGCTACGACTTTCATTTCGGCAAAGGCCGCGTCGGTTCGCCCAGCCTGCTGGCCAACGAAGCGCCGCGCCTCGGCATCGAGGTCGACATCCAGCCGCATGTCGATATCGATGAGCGCCCGGTGTCTTCGACGGCCATCCGCATGGCCTTGGCCGAGGGCCAGGTGACCGAGGCCACGGAGATGCTGAACGGGCCGTGGTTCATCACCGGCGAAGTGATCCACGGCAAAAAGCTCGGCCGCGACCTTGGCTATCCCACCGCCAATATCCGCCTGAATAACAATTGCGGCCTCAAGCACGGCATCTACGCCGTGCGGGTCGGCCGCGGAAACGAGCGCTTCGACGGCGTTGCATCCTTTGGCCGCCGCCCGACCTTCGATAACGGCGCGCCTTTGCTCGAAGTGTTCCTGTTCGACTTCAAGGGCGACCTTTACGGCCAGGCACTGGACGTCGCCTTCATTGCCTTCATCCGCGATGAAATGAAATTCGAGGGCATCGAACCCCTGATCCGCCAGATGGACGACGACAGCGCCAAAGCGCGGGCCGCGCTGGCGGCTGCGCCGGATGCGTTTCCGAAACTGGGAGACATCGACTGACCAGGACCGAAAAGCAGAAAATGCTGGCCGGCGAACTCTATCGTCCCGGCAGCCCCGAGCTGGTCGCTGACGAGAAGGCCAACAAGGCCTGGCTCGCGAAATACAACGCGCAACTGGACCGGCCTGTCGCCGAACGACGGACGCTGCTCGCCGAGCATTTCGGCAACGTCGGCGCCGACTGCGTGATCCGGCCGCCGTTCTTCTGCGACTACGGCTACAACATCCATCTCGGCGACAATGTTTTCCTGAATTTCAACTGCGTGATCCTGGACATCGTCGAGGTCACCATCGGCGACCGCACCCAAATCGGCCCGGCTGTGCAGATCTACGCTGCGGACCATCCGCGGGACGCCGAGACCCGCCGCAGCGGGCTGGAATTCGGCCGGCCGGTCAAAATCGGTGCCGATGTCTGGATCGGCGGCGGGGCCATTATCGTGCCCGGTGTCACCATCGGTGACGGCGCCGTGATCGGGGCCGGCAGTGTCGTAACCCGGGACGTTCCGGACGGCGCCACCGTGGCCGGCAATCCGGCCCGGTCGATTGGCAAACGGGGCTAATCCGACCCTTTGCGATCGTCTCCCCGGCTGCTATTGAGTGCCGGATGTCTGCACGGCGCCCCATCATAAGCATTATCGGCCCGGCTTCCGCCTGAGCTTTGCTCGGCGCAAGACCGGGACCGTCCAGTTTCATCGCGTTTTCACGCGTTTCAGCGCCATTCGAGCAAGCCAGAGCCATTATGTCCGACAAGCCCGCCAAATCAGATACCCACGACTATTCCAAGACCCTCTATTTGCCGCAGACCGAATTTCCGATGCGCGCCGGCCTGCCGACCAGCGAGCCGAAAATGCTGGCGCGCTGGAACGAGATCGACCTCTACGGCAAGCTGCGCGAGACCGCGAAGGGCAAGCCGAAATTCGTGCTGCATGACGGCCCGCCCTACGCCAATGGCAACATCCATATCGGGCATGCGCTCAACAAGATCCTCAAGGACGTGGTGACCAAGAGCCAGCAGATGCTGGGCTTCGACAGCAACTACGTGCCGGGCTGGGACTGTCACGGCCTGCCGATCGAGTGGAAGATCGAGGAAGAGAACTACCGCTCCAAGGGCAAGGTCAAGCCGAACTTCAAGGACGGCGCGGCGATGATCGCGTTCCGCCAGGAATGCCGTGCCTATGCCAACAAGTGGCTCGACATCCAGCGCGAGGAATTCAAGCGGCTCGGCATCATCGGCGACTGGGCCGGCCGCTACGCCACCATGGACTATTTCGCCGAAGCGCAGATCGCCCGCGAGCTGATGAAGTTCGCGGCCAATGGCACGCTGTATCGCGGATCGAAGCCTGTGATGTGGAGCGTGGTCGAGAAGACCGCGCTGGCCGAAGCGGAAGTCGAATATGAGGACTACACGTCGGATGCGGTGTGGGTGAAATTCCCGGTCGCCGCCGAGTTCGGCCGGCTTGCCAAGGCTGCGGTGGTGATCTGGACCACCACGCCATGGACGCTGCCCGCCAACCGCGCCATCTCGTTCTCCAGCAAGATCGCCTATGGTCTCTATGAAGTCACCGAGGCGCCGGAGGATAACTGGCTGAAGACCGGCGATCTGCTGATCCTCGCCGACGCGCTGGCCGAGAGCGTGTTCAAGCAGGCGCGCGTCACGTCATGGAAGAAGAGCAGCGAGCTGTCGTCGGACATCCTCGAGGATCTGGAATGCCGTCATCCGCTCAAGGGTCTCGCCGGCGGCTATGACTTCATCGTGCCGCTGCTCGACGGCGATCACGTCACCGACGATACCGGCACTGGCTTCGTGCACACCGCGCCGAGCCATGGCCGCGACGACTTCGATATCTGGACGTCGAATGGCCGCCAGCTCACCGAGCGCGGCATCGCGACCACGATCCCCTACACCGTCGATGAGAACGGCGCGCTGACCGAACAGGCGCCGGGCTTCGCCGGCACGCGCGTGATCAACGACAAGGGCGAGAAGGGCGACGCCAACGAGGCCGTCATCAAGGCGCTGGTCGAGCGCGGCATGCTGGTGGCGCGCGCGCGCCTGAAGCATCAATATCCGCATTCCTGGCGCTCCAAGAAGCCGGTGATCTATCGCAACACGCCGCAATGGTTCATCGCGATGGACAAGGACATTTTGGAAGTGAACGCTCCCGGCAAGCCGGGAGCTATGGCGGACGACGGCAAGGCGAAGTCCGGCGACACGCTGCGTCACCGTGCCCTCGAAGCCATCAAGGTCACGCAATGGGTGCCGGCCACCGGCCAGAACCGCATCAACGGCATGATCAACACCAAGCCCGACTGGGTGATCTCGCGCCAGCGCGCCTGGGGCGTGCCGATCGCGGTATTCGTGCGCGAGAAAGGCGACGGCTCCGCAGAGATCCTGCAGGACGAGGCCGTCAACAAGCGCATTGCCGACGCGTTCGAGAAGGAAGGCGCCGACGCCTGGTATGCCGAAGGCGCGCGCGAGCATTTCCTCGGCTCGCTTGCCAATGAAGAGTGGAAGAAGGTCGACGACATCTGCGACGTCTGGTTCGATTCAGGCTCCACACACGCCTTCGTGCTCGAAGACCCCGTGCACTTCCCCGGCCTTGCCGGCATCAAGCGCAAGGTAGAGGGCGGCGCGGACACCGTCATGTATCTGGAAGGTTCCGACCAGCACCGCGGCTGGTTCCAGTCGTCACTGCTGGAGAGCAGCGGCACCCGCGGTCGCGCGCCGTTCGACGTCGTGCTGACCCACGGCTTCACGCTCGACGAAAACGGTCGCAAGATGTCGAAATCGATCGGCAACACCATCGAGCCGCAGAAGATCATCAAGGACTCCGGCGCCGACATCCTGCGCTTGTGGGTCTGCGCCACCGATTATGCCGACGACCAGCGCATCGGCCCGGAGATCATCAAGAACACCATCGAGACCTATCGCAAGCTGCGCAACAGCGTGCGCTGGATGCTCGGCAGCCTCGCGCATTTCCGCGACGAGGATCGCGTCAAGGCCGACGATATGCCGGAGCTTGAGCGGCTGATGCTGCATCGTCTCGCTGAAGTCGACGGTGTTGTGCGGCAGGCCTATGCCGATTTCGACTACAAGACGGTGGTGGCCACACTCGCCGCCTTCATGAACACCGAGTTGTCGGCGTTCTATTTCGACATCCGCAAAGACACGCTGTATTGCGACGCGCCGTCGTCGGTGACACGCAAGGCCTCGCTGACCGTGATCGACTACCTGTTCCGCTCGATCGTGACCTGGTTCGCACCCATTCTGAGCTTCACCGCCGAGGAAGCGTGGCTGTCGCGTTACGGCAGCAGCTCCGTGTCGGTGCATCTCGAAACGTTCCAGAAGACGCTGCCGGCATGGCGTAACGAGGCGCTCGCCGCGAAGTGGGAGACCATCCGCAATGTGCGCCGCGTTGTCACCGGCGCGCTGGAAGTGGAACGTGCTGCCAAGAACATCGGCTCGTCGCTGGAGGCCTCACCGCTGATCCATGTCACAGACCCCGCGATCTTTGCCATACTGGCTGACGTCGACCTCGCGGAAATCTGCATCACCTCGAATGCGATGCTGACCAATGCCGAAGCGCCCGCAGGCGCCTTCGCGCTGAATGACGTGCCCGGCGTGGCCGTTGTGGTCGAAAAAGCCGTGGGCACCAAATGCGCGCGGTCGTGGAAGATCCTGCCGACCGTGGGTGAGGACAAGGAGTATCCCGACGTCACCCCGCGCGACGCGCAGGCACTGCGGGAATGGAAGGCGCTGGGAGTGGCTGTTTGAAACCAGCCGTCCGCTCCGGGCTGATCGCAGCCATCGTCGTCCTGATCCTCGATCAGGCGACGAAGCTGTGGCTGCTCTATGCCTTCGATCTCGGCCATCGCGGTCTGGTCAGGATCACACCGTTCTTCGATCTCGTCCTGGCCTGGAATACCGGCATCAGCTACGGCTGGTTCTCCGATTCCGGCCCCACCGGTCAGGTCGTGCTGGTGGCCATCAAGGCGATCGCGGTGGTGGCGCTGGCCGTCTGGATGGCGAAATCGGAGACCAGACTGGCCACGATCGGGCTGGGACTGATCATCGGGGGCGCGATCGGCAATGCCATCGACCGGTTCGCCTATGGCGCCGTGGTCGATTTCGCCCTGCTGCACGTCGAAATATCAGGCAAGACCTACAACTGGTACGTGTTTAACCTTGCCGATGTCGCCATTGTTGCCGGTGTAGCGGCCCTGCTGTATGACTCTTTCTTCACGGTACCCGCCGCAAAAGCGCCCTGATCCCAGCCGATACGCAAGGCCAAGGGCGATACCAGCGGAACCGCACCAAGATTCTTCGGATTCTTGCCGATCCGCCAGATATTTGAACAGGATGAACACGATGCGCGAGACCGAAACCGGTTGGGCTCTGCACACTTCATCGGGCGCCTGGACGCGCGCCCTGCGCCTTACCGCCGCTGCCCTCAGCGTTGGTCTCGTGATGTCCGCTGGCGCCGCACGCGCCCAGGATGCCGAGGAAGAAGACCAGCCATTCGAGCAGAAGGTGATCAAGCAGATCATGACCGGTCTCGGCGGCACCAATATGGAAAACACCGGGATCGATTACCGCGAGCGCTCGCCGCTGGTGGTGCCGCCGAAGATCGACCTGCCGCCGCCGGACGCCAAGGGCCCTGCGCCTGTCGCCAACTGGCCGAAGGATCCGGATGTACAGCAGCGCCGCGCAGCCGCCGCCAACGCCAAGACCGGACGTCCGGAAGAAGTGCTGGAAGCCGCGCGGCCGTTGACCCCGCGCGAGATGGCGCCGAAGCGCGCACGTGGCGCCTCGTCCGCCGTGGACAATTCCTCACCAGGCGATCCGAACAAGAACATCGTGCTGAGCCCGAAGCAGCTCGGCTATGAGGGTGGCCTGTTCAAGAACATGTTCGGCAGCAACAAGGGTGAGACCGCCGAATTCAAGGGCGAGCCGACACGCGAGTCGCTGACCCAGCCGCCGGCCGGTTACCAGACGCCTGCCTCGGGCTATGCCTATGGCACCGGGCCGAAGGAAACCATGAAGAACGATTACAACATCAACCCGATGACGGGTAAGTTTTGATCGCAGCGCTTCCTTTGCACTGCCATTCCAAAGACGTCCTTTCACTGCGATCAGCTAGCACGCGCGGATGTGTCCCGCGCGATGGCTTGGTCACGCCTTTCTCTTTGCCTTCTTTCCCCGTGCTTTGGAGCTGTTAGCCCCGCCATGACCTCTTCATTCCGACTTGCCGTACGATCCGTCGCAGTCGTCGCTGTGCTGCTGGCTCCAGCCCTCGCCATATCGGGCGCCCGCGCGCAGACGGTGACGGCGAAGCCGCCAACCACGTTCAAGCTCGATAACGGCATGCAGGTCGTGGTGATCGAGGATCACCGCACGCCCGTCGTGACGCAGATGATCTGGTACAAGGTCGGCTCCGCCGACGAGACGCCCGGCAAATCCGGCCTCGCGCATTTCCTCGAACATCTGATGTTCAAGGGCACCGCGAAACATCCGGTCGGTGAGTTCTCGCAGACCGTGCAGCGCGTCGGCGGCGAGGAGAACGCTTTCACCTCGACCGACTATACCGGCTACTACCAGCGCATCAGCAAGGACCAGCTCGGCAAGATGATGGAATTCGAGGCCGATCGCATGACCGGCCTGGTGCTGAAGGACGAGAACGTGCTGCCCGAGCGCGACGTCGTGCTGGAAGAATACAACATGCGCGTCGCCAACAGCCCGGATGCCCGGCTGTCCGAGCAGATCATGGCCGCGCTCTATCTCAACCATCCCTATGGCCGCCCGATCATTGGCTGGCATCAGGAAATCGAGAAGCTCGACCGCGAGGACGCGCTCGCCTTCTACAAGCGCTTCTACGCCCCCAACAATGCGACGCTGATCATCGCCGGCGATGTCGACCCGGCGGAAATCCGCCCGATGGTAGAGCGCACCTATGGCGTGGTCCCGGCACAGCCGGCGATCCCCGAACGCCGCATGCGCCCACAGGAGCCGACGCCCGCCGCGCCGCGCACGGTGACGCTCGCCGATCCGCGTGTCGAACAGACAAGCCTGCGCCGCTATTATCTGGTGCCGTCAGCCACCACCGCTGCGGCCGGCGAGAGCCAGGCGCTCGATGTGCTCGGCCAGTTGATCGGCGGCGGCGCGAACTCATATCTCTACCGCGCCCTCGTCATCGACAAACAGCTCGCGATCAATGCCGGTGCCAGCTACCAGGGCACGGCCCTCGACAGCGCACAGTTCATGATTTCAGCCTCGCCGAAGCCGGGCACCGAATTCGCCGATATCGAAAAGACCATCGACGCGGTGATCGCCGACCTCGCGACCAACCCGGTGCCGGCTGCCGACCTCGAACGCGTCAAGACGCAGCTCGTCGCCGAGGCCACCTATGCGCAGGACAGCCAGGCCTCACTGGCGCGCTGGTACGGCGCGGCACTCACCACGGGCCTCAGCGTCGAGGACATCCGTAGCTGGCCCGACCGCATTAAGGCGGTCACCGCCGAACAGGTGCGCGCAGCCGCGCAGACCTGGCTCGACAAGAAGCGCTCGGTCACCGGCTATCTGATCAAGGATACATCTGCGCCGAAGCGCGAGGAGAAGCGGTCGTGAGCATCATCTTCAACGCCGGCCGCCTCGGCATTGCCGTCGCCACCGCCTTCTCACTCGTCACCCTGACGGTGACGCCATCTTTCGCCGCCGCCAAGGTGCAGCGGCTGGTGACGCCAGGCGGCATCGAAGCCTGGTTCGTGCAGGATGCAACCGTTCCCCTGATCGCGATGGAATATGCGTTCGGCGGCGGTGCGGCACAGGATCCGAAGGATAAATCCGGCACCGCCAACATGGTGGCCAGCCTGATGGACGAAGGCGCGGGCGATCTCGATTCCACGACCTTCCGCGATCGCATGGAGCGCCGCGCCATCGAGCTCAACTTCAACGCCCAGCGCGATTACCTGCGTGGCTCACTGCGCATGCTGAAAGAGCATCGCGACGAGGCGTTCGACCTCGCCCGCCTCGCTTTGACGTCGCCACGCTTCGACGCTCCCGATGTCGAGCGCATCCGCGCGCAGATCATGTCCGGCCTGCGCCGCGAAACCTCGAACCCGAATTCGCTGGCGACGCGCAAGTTTCTGCAGATGGCATTCGGCGACCATCCCTATAGCCGACCGTCCAACGGCAGCCTGACCGACGTGCCGACCATCAATGTCGATGACATCAAGGCCTACAAGCAACGCATCGTTGCCAAGGACACGCTGAAGATTGCCGTGGTCGGCGACGTCGATTCCGACACGCTCGCGACATTGCTGGACAAGACCTTCGGTGGCCTGCCCGCCAAGGCGACACTGACGCCTATCCCGGACGTCACGGCAGCCAAGCCGCCGCAGAAGGAATCCGTGACGCTGGACGTGCCGCAGACGGTCATCACCTTCGGCAGCCCCGGCGTCAAACGCGACGATCCGAACTTCATGGCCGCCTATATCGTCAATCACATCCTCGGCGGCGGCACGCTGTCGTCGCGGCTGTATCACGAAGTGCGCGAGAAGCGCGGCCTGGTCTATTCCGTCAGTGGCTCGCTGCTGTGGATGCAGCATTCCGGCATCTATATCGGCAGCACCGCGACTCGCGCCGACCGCGCCACCGAGACGGTCGATACCGTGACCAGCGAAGTGAAACGCATGGCCGAGCAGGGTCCGACCCAGCGCGAGCTGGACGAGGCCAAATCCTATCTCAAGGGTTCGCAGATGCTGGCGCTCGACACCTCGTCGAAACTGGCCGGCGCACTGCTGCAATACCAGCTCGACAGACTGCCGATCGATTACATCGAGAAGCGCAATGCCGTGGTCGATGCCGTGACGCTGGACCAGGCCAAGGCTGCAGCCAAGAAGCTGTGGGCAGATGGCCTGCTGACCGTCGTCGTCGGACGCGCGCCGCAAGCGGCCGCAGCGCCGGTAGCCCCAGCACCTAAGGCAAACTGAGGCGCCGACGTGCGGATTGCAGTGATCGGTGCCGGCGCGGTCGGCTGCTACTATGGCGCCAAGCTGCTGCGTGCCGGCCATGACGTGACATTGGTCGGACGCCAGATCCATGTCGATGCCATTAATGCACGCGGCCTTCGGTTCGAGAGCGCCGAGTTCGACGGTTTCATTGCGGCGAAGGCGGTGACGCAGATCGCCGATCTCGCGCCGCCGGACATCGTTCTGTTTGCCGTGAAGTCCGGCGATACCGACGGCTCGGCGACAGCGCTGAAGCCTGTGCTCAAGCCCAGCTCCATCGTGCTGAGCCTGCAGAACGGCGTCGACAATCCCGAGCGCCTGCGCGCCATCCTCAGCCAGCCGGTGATCGCTGCAGCGGTCTATGTGGCCTCCGAGATGCCGGGTGCCGGCCATGTGAAGCACAATGGACGCGGCGAGTTGATCATCGGCGCCTCGTCCGAGAGCGACGCGCTGGCGAAGCTGCTGTCCGACGCCGGCGTGCCGACCACCGTCGCCAGCGATATCGACGCGGTGCAGTGGTCGAAGCTCATCAACAACTGCGCCTATAATGCATTATCGGCCGTAGCTGGCATCGCCTATGGCGAGATGTTCAGGGTCGAAGGCGTGCCTGACATCGTGACCAATGCCGTTACCGAGTGCCTAGCGGTGGCGCGCGCCTGCGGCGTGTCGCTTCCCGCCGACCTCCTGGACAAGACCCTCGCGCTCGCGGCCAGCATGCCGCTTCAGCAATCGTCGACATCGCAGGATCTCGCGCGTGGCAAGCCGTCGGAGATCGACTTCCTCAACGGCTTCATTGTCCGCAAAGGCCTGGAGCATGGGATTCCGACGCCGACCAACCATGCGCTGCAGGTCATGGTGAAGCTGGTCGAACGCAGTGGATCACGCCGGTCCTAGCCGCGCTTCACGGGCTTCGGTGGATCCCAGAGCCGGAAGCCGCCTTTGAACGCATTCGCGTTGTCGCCGCGCCGGGTCTTGCGCGGGAGTTTGTCGAGCATCTCCACATTGCCACCGCCGAGCACCGTATAGTCGGGCTCCAGCGCAGCCGTCAGATCAGCAACGACATCAGCCACGCGCTGCCGCCACTTCTCCTTGCCCAGCCGCTTCAGGCCGGCTGCGCCGACATAATCCTCGAATGTCTTGTGACGATAGGGCAGATGACCGAGCTCCATCGGCTCGGACAGACCATCGATGATCATGGCCGCACCCAGTCCGGTGCCGAGGCCGAGAAACAGCATCCGGCCGCCATCATAGCTGCCGACCGCTTGCATCATGGCGTCGTTCACAAGCTTCGTGGGCTTGCGGAATGCCCGTTCGAAATCGAAACCCTTCCAGCCCGTGCCGAGATTGTGTGGCTCCTTGAGCGGACGATTGCCGGCCACCGGGCCGGGATAGCCGGCTGAGACGACGTCATAGCGCCAGTCTTTGGCCAGCGCCTTGACCTTGCGCACCATTTCCTTCGCGGACAGGTCCGGACCAGATTCGAATTCGCGTTTGATCCCTTCACGGCTGGTCATCACCTTCACATGGGTACCGCCGATATCGATGGTGAGGATATTGCGGGGGGTCTTGGTCATGAGACGTCCGGATTGACTGATGGTGCAACGATAAGCCTCGGCAGGGCGCCAGTTCCAGCATTGCCGCTATGTCCCGGGCATATCTTTGCGATCTGCGATCAAGCGCACGGAGGCACCAAGCAAAACGCGGTATCCTGTGCTACGGAGACAGAATGCTGCTCCGGATCACGCGCTCCATTGCCATCGACGAAGACGATATTGATATCGTTTTCGTCCGCGCGTCCGGACCTGGCGGGCAGAACGTCAACAAGGTCTCGACCGCCGCGCAATTGCGCTTCGACAGCCGCAAGCTGACGCTGCCGGAGGACACCGCGATCCGGCTGCGCACCCTCGCCGGCCAGCGCATGACCAAGGAAGGCGTGATCGTGATCCACGCCCAGCGTTTCCGGACTCAGGAGCGCAACAAGGCCGATGCTATCGAGCGGCTGGTGGAGCTGATGCAGGAAGCCGCCTTCCGGCAGGCGCCGCGGCGGGCCACCAAACCGACACTGGGCTCGAAGATGCGCCGCCTCGACGGCAAGAAACGCCGCAGCGACGTCAAGGCTGGCCGCGGCGGGCGCTTCGACGACTGAGCGGCGGAGCTACCACTCCGAACCATCTCTTCAAGGAATACCCCGATGGCCAAACCCGTTCATTCGATGATCCGCGTGCTGGACGAAGCGCGCGCACTGGACTTCTACAAGCGCGCCTTTGGCCTCGAGATCGCCGATCGTCTGGCCTTCCCGGACTTTGCACTGATCTATCTGCGCCACCCCTCGTCACCCTTCGAACTCGAACTGACGGTGAATTTCGACCGCACCGAGCCCTACGCGTTGGGCGACGGTTACGGCCATCTCGCCGTCGTCGTGGACGACGTGGCGGCGGAACATGCCCGGTTCGAGGGCGAGAAGCTTGCGCCCGGTCCGCTGCGCGATTTCAAACATGAAGGCCGCACACTGGCGCAGTTCTTCTTCGCCACCGACCCCGACGGCTACAAGATCGAGGTGATCCAGAAGGGCGGCCGATTCGCTTAACGCGTTTTCGAGCAAAGTGGATACCGGTTCGCGTCAGGAAAACGCGTCAAAACAAAAAGCCAGAACCGGGGAAAAGCGGGCTGCGGCGGGGACATCAGGCGCCCGGGGCCATAGAATGGCGCTCGAGGTTCCCTACATAATCCCGACCCGTCACCACGCCCCGAGATCCATGCCCGTTCGCCAGCTCCCAGAAACCATCGTCAACCGCATCGCCGCCGGCGAAGTGGTGGAACGGCCGGCCAGCGTGGTGAAGGAGCTGGTGGAGAATGCCATCGATGCCGGCGCCTCCCGGGTCGAGATCTTCACCGATGGCGGCGGGCGGCGGAAGATCGCCATCACGGACGACGGCGGCGGCATGACCCATGGCGATCTCACCCTTGCGGTGGACCGCCACGCCACCTCGAAGCTCGACGACGAGGACCTGCTGCAGATCCGCACGCTTGGCTTTCGCGGCGAGGCCCTGCCCTCCATCGGCTCTGTGGCACGACTGAGCATCACCACACGCCACGCCTCGGAGCCGCACGCCTGGTCGCGCACCGTCGATGGCGGCGAGAAGTCTGACATCGCGCCCGCCGCACTGTCGCAGGGCACCCGCGTCGAGGTCAGCGATCTGTTCTACGCGACCCCTGCCCGGCTGAAATTTCTCAAGACCGACCGCACCGAAGCCGAAGCGATCCGCGAAGTCGTGCGCCGCCTCGCAATGGCACGGCCGGATATCGCCTTCACCATGGCCGGCGAGGAACGCGCGCCGGTGACATGGGCGGCGGCCCTGCCCGGGCCGGCCGGACAGTTGACGCGGCTTGGCGATATTCTCGGACCCGAGTTTCGTCTCAGCGCCATCGAAGTGCGCAGCGAGCGCGAAGGCGTGGTGGTTGAAGGTTTCGCCGCGGCGCCATCGCTGACCCGCGCCAATGCGCTTGGACAGTATCTGTTCGTCAATGGCCGTCCGGTCCGCGACAAGCTGATCATCGGCGCGGTGCGCGCGGCCTATTCCGATTATCTGCCCCGCGACCGCCATCCGATTGTCGCGCTGTTCGTCACGCTCGACCCAACGGAGGTCGATGCCAATGTGCATCCGGCCAAGACCGAAGTGCGTTTCCGCAATGCCGGGCTGGTGCGCGGACTGATCGTGCATGCGCTGAAGGAAGGCCTCGCCCGTGAGGGGCGCCGCACTGCAGCCAATAGCGACGGCGCCGTGCTGGACTCGTTCCGCCCCAACTTCACACCCAATTTCGCGCCGCGCTCGAATGCCAACTGGGAATGGAAGCGCTCGCCTGCTTTTCCGGTCGGTGCCATGCCGGCATTCGATGGTTCGGCTGCGCTCGCCGAACCCGGCCAGGCGGCCTTCGATGTCGGCACGCCCACGGCCGATGTGCGTTTTGAAGAGACGCCGCAGACCGATCTGGTCGACCGGCCGCTCGGTGCCGCGCGCGCGCAGGTGCATGAGAACTACATCATCGCGCAGACCCGCGACGGCATGATCGTGGTCGATCAGCACGCCGCACATGAACGTATCGTCTATGAGCGGCTGAAAGCGTCGCTGGCCGCCAATGGCGTGCAGCGGCAGATCCTGCTGATCCCCGAGATTGTCGAACTCGACGAGGCCATCGTGGAGAAACTGTTCGATCGTGCCGAGGAACTCGCGAGCTACGGCCTCGCCATCGACAGTTTCGGCCCCGGCGCCATTGCCGTGCGCGAGACGCCGTCGCTGCTGGGCAAGACCAATGCCGCGTCGCTGCTGCGCGATCTTGCCGAACACATGGCGGAATGGGACGAGGCGCTGCCGCTGGAGCGCCGCCTCCTGCACGTGGCGGCGACCATGGCCTGTCACGGCTCGGTGCGCTCAGGCCGACGGCTGCGGCCCGAGGAAATGAACGCCCTGCTACGCGAGATGGAAGACACGCCGAATTCCGGCCAGTGCAATCACGGCCGGCCGACTTATGTCGAGCTGAAGCTCAGCGATATCGAGAAGCTGTTCGGGCGACGATAGACCCCTCAGCCGTCATTGCGAGCGCAGCGAAGCAATCCAGAGCCGCAAGCAAAGACTGGATTGCCGCGTCGCTTCGCTCCTCGCAATGACGTGGACGGGCTGGTGCTCGACTCACGTATATTTGGGATCGCGTTCCAGCAGCTCGATCGACACGCCCTGCGGGGCGCGGATGAAGCAGATGCGCAGGCCGGGCTTGAGCGTATGCGGCTCCTTGGTGAACTCCACGCCCTTGGCCTTCAGCGACGCAGCCACCGCGTCGATGTCCTTCACCTTCAGGCCGAAATGGTCGAGGCCCTGATAGGGCGTGGCCGGCGGCGGGTTGACGCCCATCTCCGGCGTGACCGGGGCGAGGAAGATCATGCCGCCGCCGAGCCTGATATCGATGCGGCCAGGCGCGCGCAGAATCTCCGCGCCGAGCATGTCGGCAAACCACTGCGCGGTCGCTTCGGTGTCCGGCGTGCGGATATGGACGTGATCCCAGGTGTATTCGATCGCAGACATCGGCGGCTCCTTTTTGACGTCTTTTTACACAGATCGCAGAAACGTAAATTCGGTATCGTCATAGGCGCGGCGCTCGAGTTCTTCAAACCCGTCGGGCGGCGCAAAGGCAGCATCCTTCGCCTCTTCCACCACCAGCAGAGCGCGCGGCGTTAGCCAGCCACCGTCGCGTAGCGAGGCCAGCGCCTTTTCGGCAAGCTTCATGCGATAGGGCGGATCGAGGAACACCAGCGAGAACGGCTCGACCGGATGGGCGGGGCCGAGATCGGCCGCATCGCGGCGATACACTTTGGTCACGCCGCCGAGGCCGAGCGCCTCGACATTGTTGCGGAGCAGCGCGCGCGCCTCGGAACCGTTGTCGACGAACAGCGTGAATTTTGCGCCGCGCGACACGGCCTCGATGCCCAGCGCGCCGGTGCCGGCAAACAGATCGAGCACGCGCGCGTCCGCGATCGGACTTTCGTAAGCGTGGATCAGGATGTTGAACAACGACTCGCGCAATCGATCCGCCGTGGGACGGATCGCCTGCGTCGTGGGCGACGCGATGTTGCGGCCCTTCAGCCGGCCACCGACGACACGCATGGCTTACGCGTCCCGCGGCTTCAGATCGCGCTTGCCGTGATAGCCGCGCTTCGGCTTCTTCGGCGGGCCGCCGAAGGTAGCTGCGTCCTCGTTGCGGGCACGCGACTCTTCCGAGCCGGCGCGCTGCACCAGAATGCGACGGCCCTTGCGATCTTCCACCGTGGAGCGCTTCAGAACCGGCTTCTTCACGATCACCGGGTCGAGCGAGACATCGCCCTTGCTCGGCAGTTGCCGACCGAAATCGGCGCCCGAGGCATCCGCGATCTTCTCACCAAGCTGCTCGCGCAGCACGCGGGTCTTCACCTCGTCGACCTGGCCTTCCTCGATCTCGCCGAGCTGGAACGGACCGTAGGAGATGCGGATCAGCCGGTTCACCTCGAGGCCCAGATGCGCCAGCACGTTACGCACTTCGCGGTTCTTGCCTTCACGGATCGCGAACACGATCCAGACATTGGCGCTCTTGTCGCGCTCCAGCGTCGCATCGATCGAGCCATATTTGACGCCGTCGACCTCGACGCCGTTCTTGAGCTCGTTGAGCTGTGCCTGCGTGACTTCGCCATGGGCACGCACGCGATAGCGGCGTAGCCAGCCGGTCTCCGGCAGTTCCAGCGTGCGCGCAAGGCCGCCGTCATTGGTCAGCAGGAGCAGGCCTTCGGTGTTGAAATCGAGCCGGCCGATCGAAATCAGACGCGGCAGGCCTTCGGGCAGATGATCGAACACCGTCGGCCGTCCCTCGGGATCGGCATGGGTCGTCATCAGGCCGCGCGGCTTGTGATACAGGAACAAGCGCGTGCGCTCCGGCGCCGGCAACGGCTTGCCGTCGACGGTGATCACGTCGTTGGTGCTGACGTCCAGCGCCGGCGAGTTGATGACGCGGCCATTGACGGCGACGCGGCCCTGCGTGACCCATTCCTCGGCATCGCGGCGCGAGCACAGGCCCGCGCGCGACACGACCTTGGCGATACGCTCGCCGGCCTTCTTGGCCGCGGGGACGCGCGCCGGGCGGCGCTGCTCGGGATCGCGTTCGCGATATTCACCACGACCACCAAATGCAGGACGCTTGGCGAAAATCCTGCTGTCGTCCTCGTTCTCGCGACGCGGACGCTCATCACCGTCGCGAGCCTCGCTGCGACCATGCTCCTGCCAGTCGGTGCGGCCACGCGGCTCGCGCGGGCGATCGAAGCTCGGGCGATCTTCACGCGGACGCGAGAAACGCGGACGCTCACTGTCGCTACGCTCCGGCCGGTCGTCGCGCGAACGCTCGAATTTCGGCCTGTCGAATTTCGGCCGATCGAAATTGCGCGCGCCATCGCGCGGCGGACGCGCGCTGCGGCTGCCGCGATCATCCGATCCGCCTTCGCGCTTCTGCCAGGGCTTCTGCTCGCTGCGATCAGGGCCACGCTCGAAATCACGCCCCCCGCGATCATTGCGATCGGGACGATCGTTGCGATCGCCAAAGCTCTTGCGCGGGCCGCCGCGATCCGGCGCACCACGGGAGAATTTCTTGTCGCCGCCAAACTTCTTCTCGGCGCTGAAGGGCCGGTCGCCGCGCGGACGATCGCCGTCGCGTGAGGGGCGCGGACTGAACGGTCGATCGCCATCACGCGACGGGCGCGGGCTATAGGGGCGGTCGCCCTGCGGGCGCTCGTTGCGATCACGCTGTGGCCGATCGTTGCGATCGCCTTGCGGCCGATCGAAGCGCGGACGCGGACGGTCACCATCGCCACCGCGGAAACCTTCGCCACGCGGCGTATAGGGGCGCTTCTCGCCACCACCATCACGCGATCCATATGGCTTCTTGTCACCGAACTTCTTGTCGGAGAAACGTCCGGCCGGACGCGCATCGCCGCGGTCGCCACGCGGGGCGCGGTCATCCCTGTTGAAATTCGGACGGTCGCCGCGCGGTGCCTCTCCGCGTGGGCTGTAGGGACGTTTGTCGCCGCCACCGGCGCCGGCGCGCGGTGAATAGGGACGCTTCTCGCGGTCACCGAAATCCTTACGCGGCCCACGGTCTGGACGATCACCGCCACCGCTGCGCGCGGGACGGTCATCGCGGTTGAAGCGGGCCGGACGCGCATCGTCACGATCGCGTCGCGGCGCATCGCCGTAGTCGCGGCGCGGCGCACGGTCGTCATCGCGCTTGCCGGCGTAAGGCTTCGATCCAAAAGGCTTGGCGCCAAAAGATTTGCCGCCAGAAGGCTTGCCACCGAAAGATCGCTTCTCACCGCCGCCAGCACCGGGCGGCTTCGGGGTGTATGTGCCGTCGCGCTTGGCGAATTTCTTGTCGGGTCCGCGTGCGGCGCCGGAGCGGCCCTTGCCGGCTCCGCCTTTGCCACCGGGTGGCCGGCCGCGCGAGGGGCCGTTGTTTTTGTCGTTGTCGCGGGGCATGAAGGGTCTCACTGCAGCGGAAGCTGAATTGGGTTGAGCGGTGCGGACAGGGTTCGCGGGCCGAAAATGCGCGCTCATTGGGGCGCATTCTCACGCAAAACCAGTATCCACTTTTGCTGAATGCAACTCCGTAGCAGAGTTTTGCGCAGGAAACGAGCCGTTGACCGCACCTTCTTTCATGGATCTGGCGCTGAGAGCGGCCGAAAGCGCCGGAAATGCCGGCGAAGTCCCCATTGGCTGCGTCATCGTCGGGAATAACGAGGTGATCGCCACAGCCGGCAACCGCACCGTCCGGGACCGCGACCCGACCGCCCATGCCGAAGTCCTGGCGATCCGGGAGGCGGCCGCCAGGCTCGGCAGCGAGCGGCTGATCGACTGCGACCTGTATGTGACCCTGGAGCCCTGCACCATGTGCGCGGGCGCAATCTCCTTCGCCCGGATCCGGCGGCTGTATTACGGCGCAGCTGATCCCAAGGGCGGCGGGGTCGATTCCGGCGTGCGCTTCTTCGCAGCAAAAACATGCCACCACGCGCCGGAAGTCTATCCGTCCGTGGGCGAAACCCAGTCCGCCGCGCTGTTACGAGAGTTTTTTAAAGCGCGGCGCTGAGGCTTTGCTTGCGGCTATATCGACGGGAATACGGGTCACTTCGTGCCCGTCTTCGTGAATGACGCAAATATGGCGCTCATGGTCCTCATGCGTCGCCAATCGCGTGCTGACTTCGTCGGCGATCACATAAGCTTGCGCAATCGCTTCGGCGTCGCTGCGCAGCTCCCGACCAGCATGGTCGCGCTGCGTCGTGCCGTTCTTGAGGTCGAAATAATAGTGCGCCATGGGTACCTCACAGCCCCATCAACGCGCCATACAACCTTCGGTTCCCCAAGAGGAACCCCTGAATACCGTTATTTGCCCTTGCGCTCCCGCGCCACCGCCTGCCAGCCGATATCGCGGCGGCAGAAACCTTCGGGCCAGTTGATCAGGCCGATGGCTTCATAGGCACGGCGCTGGGCCTCAGCGACGGTCTTGGCGGACGCCGTCACGTTGAGGACGCGGCCACCATTGGCGAGAATCCAGTCGCCGGATGCCTTAGTGCCCGCATGGAAAATCTCGACACCCTCGATCTTCTCGGCCCGGTCCAAGCCGGCGATGCGCGTGCCCTTGTCGTAGTCGCCGGGATAGCCCTTCGTGGCCATCACCACCGTCAGCGCCGGATCCGGGAACCAGCGCAGATCGAAATTCTTGAGCTGCCCGTCACAGCAGGCAATCAGCGCCGGCAGCAGATCCGACATCATACGGACCATCAGCACCTGACACTCCGGATCGCCGAACCGGGCATTGTATTCGACGAGTTTCGGCCCCTGCTCGGTCACCATGACGCCGGCATAGATCACGCCCTTATAGGGCGTCCCCATGGCGCTGAGCGCGCGCAGGGTCGGCATGATCATCTCGTCCATTACCTGCGCGCAGAGCGCCTCGGTCATGACAGGCGCCGGCGAATAGGCGCCCATGCCACCAGTGTTCGGGCCCTTGTCGCCGTCGAAGGCGCGCTTGTGGTCCTGCGCAGTTGCCAGCGCCAACGCGTGCTCGCCATCGCACAGCGCGAAGAACGAGGCTTCCTCGCCCTGCATGAACTCCTCGATCACGACTTCCGCACCGGCCTCGCCGAAGCCGCCATCGAACATCATGTCGACCGCGTCCAGCGCCTCGGCTTCAGACATCGCCACCACAACGCCCTTGCCAGCGGCGAGGCCATCGGCCTTGACCACGATCGGTGCGCCCTGGGTCCGGATATAAGCCTTGGCAGACTCTGCATCATGGAAATGGCCGTAGGCCGCAGTCGGGATGTTGTTGGCCCGGCACAGTTCCTTGGTGAAGCTCTTCGAGCTTTCCAGTTGGCCGGCGGCTTTACTGGGTCCGAATGCCTTGATGCCGACGGCAGCAAGATCGTCGACGATGCCCGCCGCTATCGGGGCATCCGGGCCGACCACGACGAAATCGACCTTGTTCACCTTGCAGAAATCAATCACGGCCGCATGGTCGGTGATATCCACCGCCACGCATTCGGCCTCCCGGGCGATGCCGGCATTACCTGGCGCGCACCAGAGTTTGGTCAGCAACGGGGACGCGGCGAGTTTCCACGCCAGCGCGTGTTCGCGACCACCGGAACCGAGGAGGAGAATGTTCATAACGAGCCAGACCAATTGCAATCAAACACGCCCACCGTTTAGCACGGCGCGTCGGGACAGCAATCAGTGGTCTGAGTAATCAACCGGCCAGGCGGCCAACCCGTCAAGCGACGGCGACACTTGTTTCCGCGCGATAGCGGCGGATCAACCCCACCGTCCAGCCAAGGAAATAGCCGGCGCACGCCCCCGACACCAGTTGACCGATCAGCGGGACGGCAGCACCCGAACCCAGCTTCATCGCGGTTGCGACCGCCACGGCATATTGCAGGAGAAAGACCGACAGGTTGCGGATCAGCGGCAGCCAGCTCCCGGGGCGCAGAATGGTGCCGTCCTGTCGATCGACGGTCATCTCGCCGGGACCGATCCACAGAGCGACGGCCACCATCACGATTGCCGCTGCCAGCCATGCCCCGATCAGATGCATTTGGCCGCCGGCAAAGATCAGCCGCGACAGCCCCATCAGGAGAAACACCATCGGAACGATCAGCAAACGGCGCAGCTGTGTCTTTCGCGGCCGGAGCGACAGGCCTCCGAGCCAGATCAGCAGTGCCAGCAACGCGAACACCCAGATCGGCGTGTTGGTCAGAATGCGCCACGCGATGTCCATGACAATCTCCAGAGCTTTACGTTACTTGCTTTGCTCTACTTGCCTTCCGCAGTTGCGATGATCTCACGCAAGGTCGCGACGTGCCGCGCGAAGGCGCCACGCCCGGTCGCGGTGGCCGTCACCGTTGTCTGCGGCTTCTTGCCGACAAAGGCCTTTTCGACGCTGACATAACCGGCTTTCGCCAGTGTCTCGATATGAGCGCCGAGATTGCCATCGGTGGCGCCGGTCAGTTTCTTCAATCGCGGGAAATCCAGCCCCTGTGTCGGATGCAGTGCGTTCAGCGCTGCCATGATCTTGAGCCGCAGAGGCTGATGGATGATGTCGTCGAGTTCGGCCATGTCAGCTGCGCCGCATCCAGAGGCCACCGAGCAACAGGCCGCCACCATTGACGACAGCCATCCAGAGCGTGAACCACGGTCCGGCGAAGAAGTAACCGAGCAGCGTCAGCGCGATCACGCTCATGCCGATGACGACAAAGACGCGGCCGAACCAGAACCCTGTCATCACGTAAGGCAACATGAAGTAAGTCGTCCAGAACGCGCCGATCTGCCGCGGCGCCATGTTCCCGAAAACGATGCTCCACAGACAGCCAAAAGCCACGAACGCAATGAAAGCTGCCGTCGCGCGGGCATCGAAGGTGCTGACGCCTTCGCGCTTCTTGTTGAGTGCCCCGACGATGATCGCGCAGATGACACCCGCGACAATGACGATCGACCAGATGACAGGAGCCGCAGCAGGCGCGAAGAACGAGAGCAGATAACCGATAAAAGTCGCAACGCCCCATAGAATGAGCATCGTGCTGGCGTGCCGATAGAACACCGATTGCCGCACCAGCCGACTGAGGCTCTCGATCTCCATCAACGCAGCACTGGCTTCCTGACTGTTGATCACGGTGTCACCTCGTTGCGAGATCGTCGGCGACGACGGCGACGAAACTTGCCGTGCTGACGACGTCCATGTGATTTGCGTCGTCGAGGACGCGCACGTCGATATTGGCTTTCGACTGCATCGCCTCGCGATATTTGTCGGCGAACATCAGCTCGTCATTGCGCCCGGCGATGACCGATATGGGCCCATTCGCCGGATCGAGATCCAGGCGGTAGTCGCGATGCGTGCCGAAATTCTGCAGCAGCCTGAACGAATACTCGGATGTCAGAATGCGTGTCGACCCCGGTTGCACGGCAAAGGCGACCACCGGAAGCTGCGCACAGCACGTCACCCCGAACGACTGCAGCACGCTGAGCGCGATGATGCGCGGCACACTCGGACTGGCCCATCCACCTGCGTTCTCGCGTGTGGAGGGCGACTTCAGGCCGAGATAGGGTGACAGCAGAACGGTGCGTGCGAAAAGCCCCTGATTGACGGATCCCGCCACGCGCAGCGCAAACCCGCCGCCCGACGAATGCCCGGCGAGCGTCAGTGGCGACACCAGCCCCTGCCCGCGCAAATGGCCGACGAGATCTGCGAGATCATCGTCGAGCTGACCGAGATAGGCGATATCGCCGCGGGTCCCCGACGCGCCATGGCCGCGCATGTCGGGAGCGATGCTTTCGACGCCCCGCGCGGCAAGCGCTTTCGCCAGGGCGTGCACCGCTATGCTCGATCCCGACGAGCCATGAATGAGCAGTGCGGCACGGCTCACGGACGGTCCGGATGGCGTGTAGCGCCGGTAGGCCAGATTCGAGCCGTCTCTCGCCTGGAAATACTGCAGTGGCGGAACGTCCCCGCGATACGCACTGCGCGCCGTGTCCGCAATGGAGGCCAGTGCCTTGGGCCGGGAAACCGGCACCGCAATCATGCCGGCCAGCACCAAGGCCACCAGGCCCACCGCAGCAAGGAGCCAAACGATGCCACGAACCGCGAAGGTCAATATCGACGCCATAATACCCGCCATTCTCTGAATACAGATTACTCTGTATAACAGAGTTATCTGCAAATCAATATCTGATTGGCGTTTTGCGACCGACATCCCTACTTTGCGACCATCCTGAAAGCCGAGATTCGATGCCCAAAGCCGCCGCCCCCCTCACCAATTCCCCCGAATTCACCGTCTCCGAGCTGTCCTCAGCCCTGAAACGGACGGTGGAAGACACATACGGGAATGTGCGGGTGCGCGGCGAAATCTCGGGTTTTCGCGGGCCGCATTCGTCCGGCCACTGCTATTTCTCGCTCAAGGACGAGAGCGCCAAGATCGAGGCGGTGATCTGGAAGGGTGTCCATGGCCGGATGCGGTTCAAGCCGCAGGAAGGCCTCGAAGTCATCGCCACCGGCAAGCTGACCACCTATCCAGGCTCGTCGAAATACCAGATCGTCATCGAGGCCATCGAGCCCGCCGGCGTCGGCGCGCTGATGGCGCTGATGGAAGAGCGCAAGCGCAAGCTTGGCGCGGAAGGCCTGTTCGACGAAGCGCGCAAGCAGCTGCTGCCATGGCTGCCGGAGGTGATCGGCGTGGTGACATCGCCCACTGGCGCTGTCATTCGCGACATCCTGCATCGCCTTGAAGACCGCTTCCCGCGCCGCGTGCTGGTCTGGCCCGTCAAGGTCCAGGGTGAAGGTTCGGCCGAACAGGTCGCCGCCGCGATCCACGGCTTCAATGCGCTGCCCGAAGGCGGCGCCATTCCGCGACCGGATCTGCTGATCGTCGCGCGCGGCGGCGGCTCGCTGGAAGACCTGTGGTCGTTCAACGAAGAAATCGTGGTGCGTGCCGCCGCCGAGAGCATGATCCCGCTGATCTCTGCCGTGGGCCACGAAACCGACATCACGCTGATCGACTTCGCCGCCGACAAGCGCGCGCCGACGCCGACGGCGGCCGCCGAAATGGCGGTGCCCGTGCGCGCCGAACTGATGGTGGAGATATCCGGCTTCGAGCGCCGCATGATGCTGTGCTGGCAGCGCGGGCAGGAATCCCGCCGCAACGAACTACGCGCCGCGGCGCGTGCCCTGCCGGATCTCAGCGAATTGCTCGCCATTCCGCGCCAGCGTCTCGACGGCGCAACCGCATCGCTGCCGCGTGCGTTGAAGGCCAATACGCATGCGCATCATCGCCGCTTCGCGGAGGCCAGCGCCGGGCTGACGCTGCGCGTGCTGCGCGCACAGATCGCCCACGCCACGCAGCGGCTGACGGTATCGGGCGAACGCTTGAGCCTCTCCGCGCGCGCCCTGCTTCGGCAGCGCCGCGATCGCTTCACTGGCCTTGAAGCACGATTGAAGGCCTCCAAGCTCGCCAATGCGCAGGCGCAGCGCAATGCCATCACGCGCGATCGGGAGCGCGCTCTGCGCCTCACTGAGCGCGCGCGCCGTGCGTTGACGACACTGGTGCAGCGCCAGCAGGCGCGGGTGCAGGCATCGAGCCAGTTGCTCAGTGCCCTCTCCTATCGCAGTGTGCTGGCCCGCGGCTTTGCGCTGGTGCGCGACGAGCAAGGCGCGGCACTGCATGCCGCCGCCACTGTCGGAGCGGGCGCCCGCCTGAGCATCGAATTCGCCGATGGCCGCGTCGGCGTGACCGCCGATGGCGACCGCCCGGCCGCTACGCGTGAAGCAAAGCCTGCGTCGCCGGCCGCGCCGAAAAAGGCGACGAAAATCGATCAGGGCAGCCTGTTCTAGAGGTTGCGCGGCCGCCTTTATTGGGCGACGCCGCGGCCCTATTTATGCTACGAGATGACGACATTCAGGGCCGGTGACCAATCCGGCAAGACGACTTAGTGACGATCCAGGAGACCAGCCGTGCTGAACAAATTTGGCCCCTCGGGCCACGGCGAAGCCCAGTTGCAATATCTCGACGGCGATTTCCGCGTGGTGTCGCCCGGTACCTATGTGACTTGTGCCATCACAGGCGAGCGCATTCCGCTGGATGAGCTGAAATACTGGAGCGTCGATCGGCAGGAAGCCTATGCGGTGCCGAATGCGGTGCTGGCGCGGCACTATCCGGAGGCGGTGAAGGGTCAGAAGTAAGCTTGTAGGATGGGTAAAGCGTCTTCGCGAAACCCATCATCTCCCCGCACGAAAGGTGATGGGTTTCGCGGAGTTTATCATCGGGCGCGCTTCGCGCGACCCGTTGGCCCTATCCATCCTACCTTTTGAGTGATTTCACCCGCGCCTCATTGAGCTTCTCGATCACGAAAGCCTGCAGCGCCGCCTTGTCTTCAAAGGCCAGCGTGACGGCGAATGATACGATCTCCGCTGCGGCCGGCATGCTGCTGAGCTTGACGATGTCCTTCTCTGTCGTCACCAGCACTAGCCCATCACGCTTCGCTTGCAGGGCCAGCGCATCGATCTCATCGGATGCATACGGATGATGGTCGGCGAAGGCTTTCTCCACAGCCACGTCCACACCTGCATGACGCAACGTCCGGAAGAAGCGTTGGGGATCGCCGATTCCCGCAAAGGCCAGCACGCGCTTGCCGCGCAGGGCCGCCACTGACGTCTCGTCCGGCACGAGGCGCGCCGTCAACACCGGACCGCCCTGGCCCGCGACCAGCGCCGCAACGCCCGTCGCCGCAACACCATCGCCAATCACGACGAGCGCATCGGTGCGTGCGATCTGCAGATCGAGCGGCGCGCGCAAAGGTCCCGCGGGCAGCACTCGGCCGTTGCCGAGACCGCGATTGCTGTCGATCACAATAAACGACGCATCCTTGGCGATGGCCGGATTCTGGAAACCGTCATCCATCACGATGACGCTGGCGCCGGTCGAGCGCGCCAGTGCGGCGCCAGCGACGCGATCCCCGGAGATCACCACGGGCACCTGCCGTGCCATCATCAGCGGTTCGTCGCCGACATCTGCTGCCACATGCCTCGACGGATCGACTTTCACCGGGCCGCGCAACTTGCCGCCATAGCCGCGGCTGAGCACCACCGGCGTCTCGCCGAAATCGCGCAGCACTTGCACCAGCACCAATGTCGTCGGTGTCTTGCCGGCACCGCCGACGTGATAATTGCCGACGCAAAGAACGGGAATGCCGACATCGACGCCCTTGCGGGCCATGCGGCTGCCTGCGACTTCGCCATAGATGGCGCCAAGCGGCATCAGCAGACGCGACAACCATGTCGATGGCGGCCGCCAGAACGCCGGCTCACGCATCCTGCGCTCCCGCTTCGAGCCGGAGCTGCATCAAATAAGGCTCCAGCGCATGCAGCGTACGGTCGAGTGCACCGCCAAGCCGCTCAACCACGCGGTGCCCGGCCTCGATCGCGGCATCGCGTGCCGCCTCGTTGCCGAGCATCTGGCCGAGCTGTTTCACCATTTGCTCCGAGGAGTCAGCGAGCTTTGCACCGCCGGCGCCATCCAGCGCCTCATAGACGTCGGTGAAATTGAAGACGTGCGGACCATGCACCACGGACGCACCGAGCTTCACGGCTTCGATCGGGTTCTGCCCACCGTGCGGCACCAGCGAGCCGCCGATGAACACCACCGGTGATAGACGATAGAACAGGCCGAGTTCGCCCATGGTGTCGGCCACGTAAATATCGGTGCCTGCATGCGGCAATTCCTCGCGCGAGCGCAAGGCGACCTGCGCACCCGCCACCGTGATCATCTGCGCGATATCCGCTCCGCGATGGGCGTGGCGCGGCACGATGACGGTCAACAATTTCGGGAAGAAGCTGGTCAGCGTCTTGTGGGTCTCGAAAATGATTTCTTCTTCGCCGGGATGCGTCGACGATGCGACGATGATGGGGCGACCGCGCGTTACCGCCATGAGCTTGTCCAGCTTCACGGCGTCGCCCGGCGGCGCCTGCACGTCGAGCTTCAGATTGCCCGTGACGACGACGCTGCGCGACCCCAATGCGCTGAAGCGCTCGGCGTCGGTTTCGGACTGCGCCAGGCAAATCTCGAAGCGGCCGAGCAAGGCGCCGATGGTCGCCGAAAATTTCTGCCAGCGCGGGAACGAGCGCTGCGACATGCGCGCATTGATCAGCACCATCGGCAGACGGCGTTTGGCGGCGGAAATGATCAGGTTCGGCCACAGATCGCTCTCGATAAACAGTGCCAGACTCGGCTTCCAGTGATCGAGGAAGCGCGCCACGAAACGCGGTGAATCATAGGGAATGTATTGATGGATGATATCGGCCGGAAAGCGCTTGGCGATGATCTCGGCCGAGGTCACCGTGCCCGACGTCAGCAGAATGCGCATACCCAGCGCGCGCAGCCGCTCGATCAGCGCTGCCGCCGCCAGCACTTCGCCGACGCTGGCGCCGTGAATCCAGACCAGCGGCCCGGCGGGGCGCTCGATCTGCGAGATGCCGCGACGCTCGTCGAGGCGCGCGGGATCTTCCTTGTTCTTTTTCAGCCGTTGCCTGATCAGGACCGGCGCAAGCGGCGTCAGCGCCGCCGACAATCTGCGATAGGCGCGCAGCGTGATCGGCAGCGCGTTAGGCACGACCCGCACCTTCCGGCCGACCTACCGCGTCATAGGCACGCTGCGTGGCCTCGTTCAGCGTGGCTTCGAGCTGCAGGCGCAGCGCCTCCATCGTGGCAGCGTCGGCATCGGCAGGAACGCTCAGCGGTTCACCGCCGACCAGCACGCCGCGACCGAAAGGCAGATTGATCGTGGTACGGTCCCAGTTGTTGAGCTGGACGTAGCGGCTGGTGGCCATGGCAAACGGCATAATCGGCCGGCCGCTTTCACGCGCCAGCATGATGATGCCCATGCCGGCGACACGCGAACGCTTCGGCACGTCGGCGGTCAGCGCCATATTGATGCCGCGCTCCAGCACCCGCACCATCTCCTTGAACGCACCGACGCCGCCCTTGCGGTGAAACGCGCCGCCATGATCGCCGGAGCCGCGGACGGTGGCGATGCCAAGGCGCTCGGCGGCCAGCGCGTTGAACTCACCATCGCGATGCTTCGAGATCAGCACCGCGCCGCGATAGTCCTTCTGCCGGATGAATGGCGTCATGAAGTGCTGGCCATGCCAGAACGCCAGAATGACCGGCATCTGCGGCTCGACAATGTCATAGACATCGACGGGATCGAAGGTGAAGGTGTTGGTCTTCCAGACCAGACGCAAAAATTCGGCCGCGAGAAACCCCGCGGCGCGCTGAACCCAGCTGCTGCGCAGCGTGTTTCGGAGCAGTCGTTTCAAGCGGTCGGCTTCGCGTCTTGACCCGGATCGAGCAGCCGATGGAGATGGACGATGAAGTAGCGCATGTGGGCGTTATCGACGGTCTGTTGCGCCTTGGCCTTCCAGGCGACAAATGCCGTCGCGTAATTCGGATAGACGCCGACGACTTCAACCTGGCTGAGATCCTTGAACGTCGTCTCTTTCAGGTTGGTCAGCTCGCCCCCGATGACCAGATGAAGCAGTTGCTGTGGTGTGTCCGACATGAATCCTGTTCCTGCAGCGACCGGCTGCGATCCGATAAGTCAAAGATAGTGGTGCAGCCGGTTAAACCCGGCGGTTCTGGAATTGCTCGACGATGTAAGCATGGCGATCGGCCCCCGCTGCCACCAGCAACCCGTGCGTGACTTCCCGGCGATTATAGAGGATGGGATCGCCCGAAAGCTCGGTCATCCTACCATTCGCTTCGTGCACGATCAAATCTGCGGCGGCCAGATCCCAGTCCCGGCTCTGCCCCCCGGCAAAGGCCGCATCCAGCCGGCCATTGGCGATCCAGCACAGCCGCAGCGCCAGCGAGCCGATTCGCGGATAAAGTGTGATGTCCTGCCGGGGATGGACCATCCGCTCGACCAGAGGTTTCGGGCCCGCCACGCGTGAAAAGTCCATTGCGGAACCGGTCGTGGCCCGAACCGGAACGCCGTTGCAGGTGGTGCCCTGCCCACGGATCGCCAGAAAAAATTCATCTGTGGATGGCGCAAATACCGCGGCCATCACCGGCCGTGCGTCCTCGACCAGCGCGACACAGACACACCAGTCCTCGCGACCGGCGAGATAGCTGCGGGTGCCGTCAATCGGGTCGATGATCCAGGTCAGGCGCTTGCCGAGGCGGGATTCGTCATCGGCGCTCTCCTCCGAGAGCCAGCCATAGTCAGGCGTCGCCGCACGAAGCCGCTTCTCGATCAGATCGTTGACGGCGATATCCGCTTCGGAGACGGGGGAGGATTCGCCCTTGGTCCATTTCCTGAGTTCTGTACCGAACATTGCGAGGCCGAGCTCGCCGGCCGCCCGCACCGTGTCCGCCATCAGGGCAACATCGTGCGCGAGCCGTTTGTCTGTGTCGAGATCAGCGTCCGGCAATCGTCAGTCCCTCGACGCGCACGGTCGGCGCGTTGACGCCGTATTTGAAAGCGAGGTCGTTGGCCGGGATCATCGACTTGAAAATCTCGAACAGATGACCGGCGATGGTGATCTCGCTGACGGCGTAAGTCAGCTTGCCGTTCTCGATCCAGAATCCGCCGGCGCCGCGGCTATAGTCGCCGGTCACGCCATTGACGCCCGAACCGATCAGATCGGTGACGTAAAAACCTTCCTTGATATCGGCGATCAGGTCTTCGGGGCTCACGTCGCCTGCTTCCATATGCAGATTGTAAGCGCCGGGCGATGGTGACGACGACACGCCACGATGCGCGTGGCCTGTCGTGGTCATGCCGAGTTCGCGCGCAGTGGCGCAGTCCAGCAGCCAGGTCGTAAGCACGCCACCATCAATGATGGCCTGCTGCTTCGTCGCAACGCCTTCGGCATCGAACGACTGCGAACGCAACCCGCGCACGCGCAGGGGATCGTCGATGATGCGGATATTGCTGCTGAACAGCTGCTTGCCGAGACTGTCCTTGAGGAACGTGGTCTTGCGCGCGACGGACGCGCCATTGGCGGCACCGATGACGTGACCGACCAGCGAGTTCGAGACGCGCGGATCGTACACCACCGGCACCTTGCAGGTCGGCACCTTGCGCGGATTGGCCCGCGCCACCGTGCGCTCGCCCGCGAGTTTGCCGACACTGGCCGGCGAGTCCAGATCGGACGCATGCAACGCCGAGGTGAAGGCGTAGTCGCGCTCCATCTTGGTGCCGTCGCCGACGATGGCTGTCATCGACACGCCCTGGCTCGATCGCAGATAAGATCCGTGGAAACCCGTGGAGGTGACGAGCACCATGCCGCCGATGCCGGTCGAGGCTGATGCGCCGCCCGACTTTGTCACGCCCTTCACCGCGAGTGCGGCTTCTTCAGCTTCGACAGCGCGGCGTTCGAGCTCTGTGACCGATGGCACGACGGGATCGAGCAGATCGAGATTTGCAAAGTCGCGCGCAAGCAGCGCCGGGTCCGCAAGGCCGACATATTGATCATCAGGTGCGACGCGCGCCATCGCGACAGCACGTTCGGCCAGTTGCGCGACATTGTCGCCGGACATGTCATTGGTGGAGATTACCGCCTGACGGCGACCGACGAACACGCGCAGCCCCATGTCGTCGCCTTCCGAACGCTCGGAGGCTTCGACCTTGCCGTCACGCACTTCGACGCCATGCGACACGCCGCGCACCGCGACCGCATCCGCGGCATCCGCACCGGCCTTCCTGGCAGCCTCGACGAGACGCTGCGCCAGCGTGGAGAGTACGGACTGATCGAGCAGATCGGAATTGTCGGATTTCGTGGAGACAGACGACGATGCGTTTGGTGAAGAGTTCACGAACAAAATCCCAACATTGAGAGACGATTTCAACAGGTCCGAAGCGGCGATGGCCGCTGTTAGAGATGTGCTTATTTCGCAGGGACTTCAAGCATTTGCCGCGCCGAAAAGGAAAGAATTTCAGGGCTCTCGCAACGGTTCGTCAATCATGCCTGCCAAGCTTCTGTCAATCATGAAGGGCAGTCGCATTCGATTAACCAGCCTTTTTAAGCCGATTCCGAACCGGCTCTGGCAAGGTCTCCCCATCGACCGGGAACATAATTCCGGCGGGGAGATAAAAAGCCGTGAGGCATCAAACAGCGACAGGTGGGGCCCATGCCCCGGGATCGGGCAGCGCATTGCGGCTCGATCCCCATTCACTTCCGGTTCGTTTCGAGGCGCATGACACCCGCGCCGACGGAGCGATCCGCCATATCGAACTGCATCGCACCCGCGTCGTCCTGCATCGTGCCGTCGGCGGCATGCGTATGGCGATCAATGTGCGCGTCAGCGATTTTCTCGGCGTCACCTTGCGCGGTCTCGACGACGGCAAGATGCTGATGCTCGCGCATCGCGATCCTTCACTGTCGATTCCATTGCTGGTCAGTTCGGATCGCGAAGAAATCGACATGGCCTGGCAGATGTGGAGCGAGATCTTCGCGCTTCCGCAATTGCCGGAAGAGAAGACTTACGAACCGTCTCAGCGCCGCCGTCGCCGCAATGCGATTCGCGAACGTCGCCCGAAATTTCTTGTGCGTCGTCGTCCGGGCGCTTTGCTCGGCGAAGCCGGCAGCTACAAGGGTGAACGCGAGATCATCGCGCGACACTAAGAAGACAGGCAGGAGCCTCCTGCCGTCTTACTCTCCCGGCAGTCGCAACACCTTGACCGGATTCATCATCCGGTCGGGATCGAGTGCGAGTTTCACGCGCCGCATCAGATCGAGCTCGACTTCCGACGTGTAGAGCGGAAGCCGATCGATATGCATGCGGCCGATGCCGTGCTCGGCGCTGATACTGCCGCCACAGGCGACGCTTTCCTGATGCACGATGGTGTTGGCCTCGTGCGCCGCAGCCTCGCGGACCTGCGCGTCGCCGATATCGTAGGGAAACACGACGATCACATGCACATTGCCATCGCCGACATGCCCGCAATGCGCGACCTGCGCATTCGGCAGTTCGCGCTGCAGCCGACGCGTGACGCGGTCGATGAATTCCGGCAGCGCCGAGATCGGCACCGACGTATCGTTCGACACGGTGAAGCCTTCGCGCTTGTTGGATTCAGAAATCGTGTGCCGCAGGTTCCAGATCCGATCGGCCTTGGCCTGATCGGTTGCGATCACCGCATCACCGATGAGCCCGTCCTCCATCGCTGCGGCCAGTGCGGTCTCGAGGCTTTCCACCGCGTTCCAGTCCGCGGCGCTGTCGGCCAGTTCGAGCAGCACATACCACGGGGCTTCGCCCGCCATCGGACTGCCGCTCGCAGAACCATGACGCAGCACGATCTGTAACTGGCTCTGCGACATCAGTTCAAAGGCCTCGACACGACCGCCCGTCGTGCGCTGGAGATACTGCAATAGCTCAACCGCCTGGCCGACCTGATCCATCGACACCATCGCCGTCGCCGAGACGGCGAGCTTCGGATACAGTTTCAGCACAGCGGCGGTGACGATGCCGAGCGTCCCCTCCGCGCCAACGAACAGCTGCTTGAGATCGTAGCCGGTATTGTCCTTGCGCAGCGCCCTGAGGCCATTCCAGATCCGGCCATCCGCCAGCACGACTTCCAGCCCGAGCACCTGCTCGCGCATATTGCCGTAACGCAGCACACCCGTGCCACCGGCATTGGTGGAGATCAGTCCGCCGATCTCGCAACTGCCGACGCTGCCGAGCAACACGGGAAATTGCCGGTCGTGCTGGTCAGCCAGCGCACGCACATCCGCCAGAATGCAGCCGGCTTCCAGCGTCACCGCATTGTTGAGCGGATCGATATTACGCACGCGGTTGAGCCGCGAGACATTGACGATCAGGCAGTCCAATTCATCCGGTGCGATCGCTCCGCCGGTGAGCCCGGTATTACCGGCTTGCGGCACGACCGCCACACCGAAGCTGCGGCAGACGCCCATCAGCGCCGCAACTTCCTCCGTACTTCCCGGCAGGGCTACAGCGACAGCCGCCCCGCGATAACGGGCGCGCCAGTCTTGCTGATAGGAATCGGCATCCGCACCAGTGCGCACATATTTGCCGCCAATAACTGCGGCCACGGCAGCAAGAAATGCAGCAGGATCAGCTTTCAGAGACGTCAAAACGCTATCCTTCCGCAGAGCTACTCAGCCTTCAGACCGGCGGCCTGGATGATCGGGCCCCACTTCACGCCCTCGGCCTTGACCTGTGCTTCGAGCTCGGCGCCGGTCGAGCCCACCGGATCGCCGCTCAGCTCGCGCAACTGCTTCGCCACGTCCGGATCGGCGACGGCCTTGCGGAACTCCGAACTCAACCGCTCTGCCAGCGCAGGTGCCATACCGGGCGGGCCGAACACCGCGTTCCAGGTATAGGTCTCGTAGTCAGGCAGGCCGGACTCCGCGATGGTCGGAATATCCGGGAAGGACGGCGACCGCTTCTTGGTGGTGACGGCGAGCGTGCGGATTGAGCCCGCCTTGATGAACGGTGCCGCACCACTCAGCACGTCGAACAGAACCGGGATCTGTCCGCCCATCAGGTCGTTCATGGCCGGTGCACCGCCGCGATAGGGCACGTGCTCCATCTTCACGCCCGCCTGCACCTTGAACAGTTCTCCCGACAGATTCGGCGGCGTCCCAACGCCGGACGATCCATAGCTGTATTTGGTCGGATCGGCCTTGAGCAGCGCGATAAGCTCGCCGACGGTAGTCGCCTTCACCTGCTTGGACACCATCAGCACATTGGGCACCGTCACCAGCATCGAGATCGCCGTGAAATCCTTGACCGGATCATAAGGCGGCACCTTCGCCATCAACGGATTGATCGTGTGGGTGGAGATCGTGCCCATCAACAATGTCAGCCCATCGGGCTTCGCGCGCGCGACCCGCGTGGCACCAACCACACCGCCTGCGCCGCCGACATTTTCGATGAGGATCGTTTGCCCGATCTGATCGGAGACCTTCTTGGCCACATGCCGGCTGACGATGTCGGTGGCCCCGCCGGCTGCGAAAGGCACGACCAGCGTGATCGGGCTTTTCGGCAGGTCTGCCTGCGCCCAGACACTGGTACCTGGAATCATCATGCTGGACGCCGTAACGGCTGCCGAGCGGCAGAACGTGCGGCGCGTGATCTTGCTCGCCATTGTTTCCCTACCCTTGATGATGTTTTTGTTTCCCACACTGGTTTTCCAGCATTGGGTCCCCCAGCGATCGTCAGAAGGGCGCCGCATCCATGTGGATGAGCGCCCTTCCGTCTGTTCAGAGCGGCGCGTGTCCCAGCGCTGCACGGAATCGGTTCTTCACATAGACACCATCGCGGGGCGGCAGCACGCGGGGCGGATTTTCCGCTTTCACCTTGATGGTCGCAAGCTTGACGCCATCGCGCGACGACAGCCGACCGCGCAGATCCTCCACACCGGCCATGTCGCGAATCTCGCGCGTCCAGCCGAAGCCGCAGGCTTGCGCCACGCGATCGAGATTGACGCCGAGCCCGGCATGGCTGACCTGCATGCCGGTCTCGCCGAAATGCCCGTTGTCGAGGATGGCGATGGTGAGATTGGCAGGTTTGCGCGTGGCAATGGTGGCAAGCCCGCCCATGCCCATCAGCATCTCGCCATCGCCGGTGATGACCAGCACCGAATGGTCGGGCTTCGCCGCCGCCAACCCAAGCCCGACCATGGCGGCGCTGCCCATCGCCGCCCAGAGATAGTAGTTGTTGTCGTGGTCGCCGGCAGCCATCACGTCATAAGACGGTGAGCCGAGGCCGGTGACCACGAGCAGATCCTTGCGGCCGGCCAGCAGCTTCTGCACGACCTCGCGGCGATCGAGCGCGCCAGTTTCGTTTACTTGACCCACTGCTTCTCTCCGATCAAACGCTGCCCCAGGAGCAATGCGCAGGCCGCATCGCCATTGAATGCCATCGACGCGGCACCATGCAACAGCGGTGCTACATCCTGCGGCTCATCGGCGCGCCAGGTCAGCACGCCCATCAGGTTGAGCGCCTTCTCCGTCGCCTGCCCCATCGGGTTCTGCCACGCATTGAACTCCGCCCAGTCGCCGCGCATGGTCACGACCATCAGCAGAGGAAAGCGCGTGCAAGCCTGCAGTGCCAGCGTATTGATGCAGTTGCCGACGCCGCTCGACTGCATCAGCAGCGCACCGCGCTCGCCGCCGAGCCAGGCACCCGCGAGATAGCCGATGCCTTCCTCCTCGGTGGTCAGCACCACGGAATTGATCGCATTGTCTTCGTCGGCGAGACGGATCGCCGTGGAGTGGCCGGCATCGGGCACATAGACGATGTGCTTGACGTCGGCCTCCTTCAGGATGCGGAACACATCGTGCCGCCAATCCACCTGTGAACCGGGCGTGGGCCCTGCATCTGACATTCCAGTCTCCGTTGCTTGCAGCATAGCGCTGACTCACGCTTAGCCCAAAGCAGACGGCCCGACGCATACCGATTTGCTCGAAGAGATATGCCGAGATTTGATCTCTGGCGTTGCAGCACTCGACAGCGCGCGAATGGTGCGACGCAGCTACGTTTTCCTGGGATCGATCATGTGTCCAACCCAGATATTCCGGGCGACGAGATCGGCCGCGATCTCCGTGAATGTATCGCCGACAAAGCGCGCCGCCGCGCTGACCGAACGGTCTGCCGGATAGGCCAGCACCAGCTTGCGCGCTGGTGTGGGATCGACCAGCGGCGCCGCACAGAGCACGCCGCTCTCGACCAGCGCATGGATCGGCGCGAGCGGAAGCGCGGTCGAGCCAACACCGTTGCGCACCAGATCGATCATCGCACCGAAGGAATCCGCCTCGACACTGCCGCGCAATTGAATGCCGGCCTGCCGCGCACACTCTTCCATGATTCCGCGCAGGCCATGGCGCAGACTGGGGAGAACCAGCTCTTCGTGGGCCAGCGCTGCGAACGGAACGGGACGGTCCATCCGCAATCCCTTGCTGCCCGCGCTGACGAACAGCAAGTTCTCCATCATCACCGGCACGATGCGCAGTGAACGCAGCGGCTGCGGATCGTAGGACACGGCGAGTTCGAGCTCGCCGCGCTGCAGCCAGTCGAGCAAATGCCCCGTGAAGGCCGATGACAGCCGGATCGAGAGCTGCGGATGCACTTCCTTGATCTTCTTCACCAGGGGAACGGTGACGATCTCGGCCACGGTCGGCGTCGTGCCGATGGAGACGAGGCCCTTGAACGAGGCGCTCTCCTCGGAGGTGACATTGCGAATGGCATCGAGCTCGGTCATCACGCGGGTGGCGTGGTTGAGAACTTCGCGGCCGATCTCCGTGATGACCATGCCGCGCCCGTGCCGCTCGAACAGCGCGGCGCCAAGTTCCTTTTCAAGTAATCTGATCTGCCGGCTCAAGGCTGGCTGCGCGATGCGAAGGCGATCGGCGGCCTTGCTCAGGCTTCCCAGTTCGGCCACATGGATGAGTGTCTTGAGCTGCGCGACGTCCATCTCTGCGGTCCACCAATGCCTGGGAAGGCGCGATTACGCCGCCCGCATGATGGCATCCACAAGCAATCCTGCAAACAGCAGCAGCCCCGCGTCACGGTTGGACTTAAACAGCCGCAGGCATAATGCGGAGTCGCTGATATCGATGCGGGTGATCTGCCAGGCCAAGTGCGCCGCGAACGCCGCGAGGCCGAGCCATGCCGGCCAGCGCGCGCCAGCCAGTGCTAGCGCCGCGCCGATCAGCAACACGGCAAGCCCGTAGAACAGCGTCAGCGCGGCCTGCGTGCGTTCCCCAAACAGCAGCGCCGTCGACTTCACGCCGATCAGCGCGTCGTCCTCGGTGTCCTGATGAGCGTAGAGCGTGTCATAGGCGATCACCCAGCAGATCGAACCCGCGTACAAAGCCAGCGCTGTTGCATCGATGCGGCCGAACACGACAGCAAAGCCCATCAGCGCGCCCCACGAGAAGGCGAGGCCCAGCACGCTCTGTGGCCAATAGGTGATGCGCTTCATGAAGGGATAGGCGGCAACGATGCCAAGCGAGGCGATGCCGGTGGCAATGGCGAAAGTGTTAAACTGAAGCAGCACCACGAGACCAATGAGGGCCTGCAGCACCAGAAATGCAAAAGCCTGTTTCGCCGTGACCTGCCCGGCCGGAATCGGCCGCGAGCGTGTGCGCTCCACCTTGGCGTCGAGGTCGCGATCGGTGATGTCGTTCCAGGTGCAGCCGGCGCCGCGCATGACGAAGGCGCCGATGAAGAACAGCGCGATCATCTTGGGCAATTGATGGATATCATGCGCCATGCCAGAGGCGAGCGCCGCCGACCACCAGCACGGCATCAGCAATAGCCATGAGCCGATCGGACGGTCGAAGCGCGACAGCCGCAGATAGGGCCGCGACCACAACGGCGCCGAGCGATCGACCCAGTTGCCGGTCGCATCCGCAACGCGGGCGGCCGCGTCGCTCATTGGAACAGAATGATCTGCCACCCGATCATCGGGTGAGCACGTTGCCGTTCAGCGTATCGAAGGTGGTGCCGCCGCTCTTGCGCGCATTGTTCGCTTCCGGCAGCGATGCCGAGGAGCCCAGCACGTCGCTGAGGCGCGGCGCTGCCACCGGGCCGCCACCACCGCCACCCCGTTGCTGCTGCGCGACGCTGCACACCTTCTGCCGCATGCCTTCGGTGTTCTTGTGGCCGGTCTTCATCTGTTCGCCGACATTGGGCGGGATGCCGCACTTCTGCGCATTCGCCTCGATGTATTTGATCATCTTGACTTCGGTCTGCGAGAAAGAGGTGATCAGCTTGCAGGCCTCGTCCGGAGGCGCGCGACGCTCGCTCGCAGCCTTGATGGCAGCGCCCTTCTTTTCGGCGTCCTGACGCAGGGGCAGAAAGCCCTTCATGCAATCTTCGCCGCCGGGCGGTCCCGCCTGTTGCTGCGGAGGAGCGCCAAAGCCGCCACCACCAATCGGCGCAGCGCCATTGGAGGGAAACGCGCTGGGCGCAGCCGCTGCACCGTTGACCGGCGGAAATGGCGATGCGCTGGCAGGCGCACCGTTCACCGGCGGAAACGGCGACGAACTCGCAGGCGCAGCCGAGCTGTTGCCCGGCAGCGGCGCGGGAAACGCGCCCTGGGCGTGAACTTCGATAGCCTGCATGGCGAACACGGCCATGGACAGCGGCACAATCAAACGACGGATGATCACAGATATTCCTCCGGCAGCTCAGTGCCCCGATTGATCGGGGGCGAAGCCCATCCTGATTCAGGACTTTCTACGATTCCTGCCAAGCCTTAACAACCCACCAACAGCACGCGGATTCGGGCGGCAGCACGGCGCAAAGCCGCGTTCTCGCATGATAATTCGTCGCAGTTGGGCTAAAGCTCGCCCTCTGAATGGAACATGAACGATGCCGCAAGCCGATTTCCGCAGCCCCCGCCTCTTTGTCGATGCGCCTTTTGCAGCCGACGCGACCATTTCGCTCGACCGCAACCAGAGCAATTACCTCGGCAATGTGCTGCGGCTGGGTTCCGGCGCCTCGGTGCTGGTGTTCAACGGCAAGGACGGCGAATGGCAGGCCGCCATTTCCGGCGGCAAGCGGGCGGACCGCCTGACCCTGCTGACCCAGGTCCGGCCGCAGGATCGCCTGCCCGACGTGACATACGTGTTTGCACCGCTGAAACACGCCCGGCTCGACTACATGGTCCAGAAGGCCATCGAAATGGGCGCGGCGGCACTGCAGCCTGTCATGACGCGCTTTACCCAGGCCAGCCGGGTCAATACCGAGCGGATGCGCGCCAATGTGGTCGAGGCGGCCGAACAATGCGGAATCCTGAGCGTGGCCAGCGTCGCCGAGCCGCTGAACCTGCCCAAATATCTCGACCAGCGGGAGGCCAAACGGCTGCTGATCTTCTGCGACGAGGCCGCGGAAGTGGCAGATCCCATGGCCGCGCTGACTGGCGCCCGGGAGGCCGCCTCAGCCGGAATCGATGTGCTGATCGGCCCGGAAGGCGGCTTTGCCGACGAGGAACGGGCTTTGCTGCTGAAACAGGCCAATATTCTCCGGCTGGCACTGGGTCCGCGGATCATGCGCGCCGATACGGCGGCGGTGGCTGCGCTGGCACTGGTGCAGACGGCCCTTGGTGACTGGAATGGTAACCAAGTAGGCAAATAGCCCGCTGCCATGACCCGACATTAAGGCCACCGGGTGATGGTGGTCGAAACGTCGCAACCGCCATGCTATGGGCTGCGCCAACGACCACTCTGTTGAGATTGCTGGACTTCGAGATGACCAAACCCGCCGCCCCTCGCGCGACCGGATCCGCCGCCTGGGCGGATGCGCTGCTGTTGTCGTTTGCCGAGGCCGGCTACGCCCATGCCGAGCCGGCGATCCTGCAGCCGGCCGATCCGTTCCTCGATATGTCCGGCGAAGACATCCGCAAGAGCCTGTATCTGACGACCGACGCGTCGGGCGAAGAGCTATGCCTGCGGCCGGATCTCACGATCCCCGTGGCGCGCGATTATCTCGCCTCGCCGCAGGCCGGCCAGCCCGCGGGCTTCAGCTATCTCGGCCCGGTGTTCCGCTATCGGCAGGGCACACCCAGCGAATTCCAGCAAGCCGGCATCGAATCCTTCGGCCGTCAGGACCGCGCAGCCGCCGATGCCGAAATGCTGGCGCTCGGCCTCGAGGCGACGGCCGCCTTTGGCCTCAGCGATATCGAGATCCGCACCGGCGACGTCGCACTGTTCGCGGCGCTGATCGAGGCGCTCGACCTCTATCCGGTGTGGAAGCGCCGGCTGATGAAAGACTTCAACCGCAAGATCAGCCTGACCCACGATCTCGACCGGCTGACCCTCGCAGAGTCGCCGGTCCGCAACGAATATGAAGGCGTGCTCGCTGCTCTCGCGGGCTCCGACCGCAACGCAGCGCTGGCACTGGTCACCGACCTGATGTCGATCGCCGGCGCCACCAATGTCGGCGGCCGTTCGGTGGCGGAAATCGCCGATCGCTTCCTCGAACAGTCGACGCTGAAAGGCGGCGCACTGCCGCGCGATGCGCTGGTGCTGATCAAGCGCTTCCTCGCGATATCCGGCGATCCCGACGATGCCCTGCAGCAACTGCGCAAGCTCGCCTCCGATGCCAAACTCAACATCACGGCCGCCATCGACGAATTTGAAAGCCGCATCGGCTTCATGGCGGCGCGTGGTATCGATACCACCAGGACGCGTTTCTCGACGTCATTCGGCCGCGGCGTCGACTACTACACCGGCTTCGAATTCGAGCTGCACCGCAAGGGCAATGGCACCGAGCCGCTGGTCGCCGGCGGCCGGTATGACGGACTGCTGACGCAGCTCGGCTCCGCTACGCCGATCCCTGCGGTCGGCTTCTCGATCTGGATCGAAGCCCTCACTCACAACGCGTCCTCGGCGCTGGTTTCCGGGAGCGTGTCATGACCGCACCATTCGTCCTTGCCGTTCCCTCCAAGGGCCGGCTGCAGGAAAACGCCGAAGCCTTCTTCACCCGCGCCGGTCTGACGTTGGCGAAGCCGGGCGGCGTGCGCGATTACCGCGGCACCATTGCCGGATTCGACAATGTCGAAATCGCCTATCTCTCGGCCAGCGAGATCGCCTCGAACCTGGCGCGCGGCGCCGTGCATCTCGGCATCACCGGCGAAGATCTGCTGCGCGAGAGCATCCCCGACGCCGACAAGAAGGTCGCTTTGATCGATGGCCTGGGCTTTGGCAGCGCCAATGTGGTCGTTGCCGTGCCTCAGGCCTGGATCGACGTCCGCACCATGGCCGATCTCGATGACGTCACCACCGGCTTCCGCGCGCAGCACAATCGCCGCATGCGCGTCGCCACGAAGTATATCAACCTGACGCGCAACTTCTTCGCGTCGCACGGCGTGGTCGACTATCGCATCGTCGAAAGCGCCGGCGCCACCGAAGGCGCACCGGCCACCGGCACGGCCGAACTGATCGTCGATATCACCACCACCGGCGCGACCCTCGTCGCCAATGGTCTCAAGGTACTCGATGACGGCGTCATCCTGCGCAGCCAGGCCAATCTCGTCGCCTCGCGCGCCGCCGACTGGTCGGCGCAGTCTCTGGAAACCGCGCGCATCATTCTCGACCACATTGCCGCGCGCGCCCGCGCCAGCAAATACAAGGAAGTGCGCACCCGCTTCGCCGGCTGCAATCAGGCGCTCCTCACCGAGGCACACAACCGCTTCGGCGTGGTGTCGCCGTTCGGCGGCCCGACCTCGTCGGGCATGATCACGCTGCACTGCCCGCCGGCGCAGCTTTACGCGCTGAGCAGCTTCCTGCGTGCCAACGGCGCAGATACCGTCTCGGTCGCCTCGCTCGACTATGTGATGGATCGCGAGAATCCGCTGTTCGCCAAACTTGAGGCGTTCTTGCGGCAGTAACGCGCAGCGCGGCGTTTCGCCTTGCTGGCGGACGCACTGGCTGATTACCATATGATTCATGAGCGTATTTTGGATATCGGAATCTGATCGATGATGCTGGGCAGCGACGTATCGAGCCTGTCGACCGATGCCGCGACCGCCGCGGCACAAGGCCTGTCGATCGTTGTGCCTGTTTACAACGAGGCGCCCGGCCTTGCTCTGTTTCATGAGCGGCTGGCGACGCTTGCGACGACACTGAAAGAACGCCACGGCCTCGCCTGCGAAGTCGTCTATATCGATGACGGCAGCGCCGATGGCACGCTGGCGGTTGCGCGCAGCCTGCAAGCCACGTCGCTCGACGTTCAGGTCGTGTCACTGTCGCGCAATTTCGGCAAGGAAGCCGCGCTGATGGCAGGGCTCGACCATGTCACCAAGGGCGCGGTTCTGTTCATGGATGGCGACGGCCAACATCCGCCGTCACTGGTCGAACAGCTGGTGCGGCACTGGATCGTCGAAGGTTATGACGTCGTCTATACCGCTAAAGCCCATCGCGACAACGAGTCCTTCCTGCGCCGCCAGGCCGTGCGCGGCTTCTATGCGCTGATCAACTGGGGCGCGCGGCAGAAGATCCCGGAAGATGCCGGCGACTTCCGTCTGCTGTCACCGCGTGCGGCTGCGGCGTTGCGCCAGTTGCCGGAGCGCAACCGGTTCTTCAAGGGACTGGCGACCTGGATCGGCTTCCGCCAGCTCCGCGTCGACTACGAACCGGCGGCACGCGAGCACGGCGTGACCTCGTTCAATCCGAAGCAGTTGATCGGCCTGTCGATCGAAGGCCTGACCTCGTTCTCGGTGGCTCCGCTGCGTTTCGCCAGCCTGCTCGGTCTTCTGCTCGCCTTCGGCGCGTTCCTGTTCGGTCTGTCGATCCTGTGGGAGACATGGGTCTCCGGCAAATCGGTACCGGGCTATCCATCGCTGGTCGTCGGCCTGATGACCCTCGGCGGCGTGCAGCTGATCATGATCGGCGTGCTCGGCGAATATATCGGCAAGATCCTGTCCGAACTGAAGGCGCGGCCGATCTATTTCGTCGCCGAACACAGCGTGAAGCGCAACACCCCCGATAGTGTGACGCAAACCACCGACCGGACCGCTGCCGAATGACCGGCGCAGCCCTGCGCCGCATCACACTCTGCGCCGACGATTACGGCATCAGCCCCGGCGTCAATCAGGGCATCCGCGAACTCATTGCGCTCGGACGCCTCAACGCCACATCCGTGATGGTGGTCGGTCCTGCAATTTCGCGCGATGATGTGAGCGCGTTGCAGGACGCCGTCGCCAAGAACCCGAATTGCGAGATCGGGCTACACGCGACGCTGACCGCCCCGTTTCATCCGCTGACGATGCATTACCGCCCGCTGCTCGACGAGCTGTTCCTGCCGCTCGGCAAGATGCTGCGCTTCAGCCTATTGCGAAAACTCGATCGCGAGGCGATCGAAACCGAGCTGACTACGCAGATCACGAAGTTTGTGGCCCTGTTCGGGCGCGCCCCCGACTATATCGACGGACACCAGCACGTGCAGACGTTCCCGCAGGTGCGCGATGCCCTCCTCGCCGCAGTGAAGAAAAATGCGCCGAAGGCCTGGGTTCGGCAATCCGGCCGCGTGCTGCCGTTAGGCCAACGCCTCGATAATCCGAAGGCGCTGTTGCTCGACACGCTCAGCGCCACGTTCCGCCGACGTGCGACGCGCGCCAGCGTGACGTTCAATCCGGGCTTCGCCGGCGCCTACGATTTCACGAAGCACGCCGACTTCGGCACGCTCATGGCCGGTTTCCTCAACGACCTTCCGGATGGCGGACTCGTGATGTGCCATCCCGGCCATGTCGACGATATTCTGATCGACCTCGATCCGTTCACCGACCAGCGCGAGCGCGAATATCAATATCTGGCAAGCGATGCCTTCGCGCAGTTGCTGGTGGCAAATAACGTCACGCTCGCACGCTAGTCCGCGAACTGTCCGCTCGCCTTGATGATCGGCGCCCAGCGATCGACCTCGCTGTCGAGCTGCTTCTTCAATGCCTGCGGCGTCGCCTGATCCTGTGGCACCGGATCGGTGTTGATGTCGTTGAAGCGCTTGATCAGTTCGGGATCGCGCAACGAATCCTGCAGCACCTTCGCCAGTTTCTGCACGATATCGTCAGGAGTTCCCTTTGGCGCGTAGATGCCATGCCAGGCGCCCGCCTCAAAACCCTTCAGGCCGGCTTCATCCGCGGTGGGCAGGTCCGGCATGGACGACAAACGCGTCTTCGTCGTGATCGCGTAGCTCTTCACAAGTTTCGCCGCGATCGGGCCGGTGGTGTTGGTGGTCTGGTCACAAGTGAGATCGATCTGGCCGGCGATCAGATCGTTCATCACCGGGCCGTTGCCCTTGTAGGGCACCGACAGGATCTGCTTGTCGATGGCATTCATGAACATCAGGCCACAGAGCTGCGAGGCGGCGCCGAGGCCGGCATTGCCGAATGTCATCTTGTCGCCGTTGGCCTTGATATAGGTGATCAGCTCGGCGAGCGTGTTCGGCGGCAGGTTCGGCCTGGAGATGATGGTCATCGGCGCATTGGTGACGAGGCCGATCGGCGCGAAGGCGGTCTTGGTATCGTAAGGCAGTTTGCGATACAGCGTCGCAGCCGTAGAAATTCCGATGTGATGGATCAGGATCGTGTAGCCGTCCGGCTCGGCGCGAGCTGCGCGTGCGGCGGCAATGGTGCCGCCGGCGCCTGTGGCATTTTCAATGATGATGGTCTGGCCGAGGATCTTCGACATTGTCGCAGCGGTGACGCGCGCAACGGTGTCGGTGGCACCGCCGGCCGCGAACGGCACCAGCATGGTGATCGGCCTGTTGGGATAGCCCTGTGCGAAGGCAGCGGAGCTTGCCAGCGTAATCGCAAACGCAAGTGTAGCTGTGACTTTCATGAGATCCTCCCTGAATATTGTTTTGATTATTGAAATCGAACGCCCCGGTGAGACCGGGGCGTTCGGAAATCGCGTCAGACGTTCGAACTATGGATCGCGTCTACCACAGCGTCGGTCACTTCTTTCGTTGTGGCCTTGCCACCGACATCCGGTGTGATGATGCCGGCTTCGCAGACCTTCTCCACCGCACGCATCAGCCGCGCCGAGGCATCCGGTTCGCCAAGATGATCGAGCATCTGTGCCGCAGTCCAGAAGCTGGCGACAGGATTGGCGATGCCCTTGCCGGTGATGTCGAAGGCCGAACCGTGGATCGGTTCGAACATCGAGGGGAAGCGCCGCTCAGGATCGATATTCGCCGTCGGCGCGACACCGAGGCTGCCGGCCAGTGCGCCGGCGAGGTCGGAGAGAATGTCGGCGTGAAGATTGGTGGCGACGATGGTGTCGAGGCTCTGCGGCTTCAGCGTCATACGCACGGTCATGGCGTCGACCAGCATCTTGTCCCAGGTGACGTCAGGGAAGTCCTTCGACACTTCGTCAGCGATCTCGTCCCACATCACCATGCCGTGGCGCTGCGCGTTCGACTTGGTGACCACGGTGAGCAGCTTGCGCGGACGTGACTGCGCGAGCTTGAACGCGTAGCGCATGATCCTGACCACGCCGACCCGGGTGAACACCGAGACTTCGGTACCGACTTCCTCCGGCAGCCCGCGATGTACGCGACCGCCGCAACCGGCATATTCGCCTTCGGAATTTTCGCGCACGATCACCCAGTCGAGATCGCCGGTTTCGACACCGCGCAGTGGCGAGGTGATGCCGGGCAGGATCTTGGTCGGGCGTACATTCGCGTATTGATCGAAGCCCTGGCAGATCGGCAGCCGCAGGCCCCACAGCGTAATGTGGTCGGGAACATCCGGTGCGCCCACAGCGCCGAAATAGATGGCATCGAATTTCTTGAGTTTGGGCAGGCCATCGGCCGGCATCATCACGCCGTGCTTGCGGTAATAGGCTGAGCCCCAGTCGAAGGTCTCGACATTGAAAGTCACGTCGCCGACGCGCTTCTGCAGGGCTTCGAGCACGCGGGTGCCGGCGGCGATGACTTCGGGACCGATCCCGTCGGCCGGGATGGCCGCGATGGAATATTCGCGCATGGTGAGGTCTCTGCTGAGGTGAAATGGCTCTCCCCACCCTGCAGGCGAGCTACGCCCGGCTCAATCGAGTTTGTTTATATAAATAAATGATATAATAACTTCCGAGGCGGCCGGAGGGCGCCATCGGGAGGCTTGATGGATCTGCACCAGTTGCGCTGTTTCGTGACGGCGGCGGACGAACTGCATTTCGGCCGCGCGGCGCAGCGGCTCGAGATGATGCCGTCCGCACTCGGCCGCTACATCCGCCTCCTCGAGGACGATCTCGGCACACGTCTGCTGACGCGCACAACGCGCAGCGTCGCCCTGACCGATGATGGCGTCGAGTTTCTGAAACAGGCGCGCGACCTGCTCGCCCGCGCGGATCAGATCGCGTCATCCTTCCGCGCACGCGTGCGGGCCCGTGCAGCCACGATCCGGGTCGGCGCAATCGACAGCGCCGCCGCCGGGCTTCTGCCGGCGCTGCTTCACGATCTTCGCGAACGCGCCCCTGACCTTGCCATCAAGCTGGATGAGGACAAGACGATCCGGCTGCTGCCGCGCCTGCTGTCGGGCCGGCTCGATCTCGCTTTCGTCCGACCGCCCGAGAGTGCCGACAAGCGGCTGGAATTCATGTTTCTGTTTCACGAGACAGCCGTTGTGGCCGTCTCCGAACGCCATCCGCTGGCGTCGCGCACGCATCTGACGATCGCCGATATCGCCGACGAGCCGCTAATCGTGCCGGAGCGACGGTCGCGGCCGCATAGTCATGACCTGACGATGAAGCTGTTTGCGGAATCCGGGCTGCAGGCGAATGTCGTGCAGATCGCTGACGAGAAGCAGACCATCGTCAATCTCGTCGCCGCCGAAATCGGACTGGCGATCGTGCCGCGCTGGACCTCCCGCATGCCCGCACGCGGCGTGCGCTATATGCCGCTGGGTATGGCGGCAATGAACAGGCTTCCGCTCGCCGCGGCGTGGGTCAGAGGGACCCGCGATCCGGCACGGGATCAGATTCTCGACATGCTGAAGGCCAATCTGGCGCGCTACGCGCTGGAAGCATGACAAGAGGAAGCACGACAAGGCTTGCCGGTCGTTTTGTCGCATAACTAAATTTAATCCAGGCGGCACTTATTGCGACACAAAGCGTCACTACATCTCCAGCGCGCAAAGCAAGCGCGCTTTGAAGACAGAGGACGCCATGACACCGCAAGAACGCCAACTGGTTGACGATCTCTTTGACCGGCTCAGCAAGGTCGAAGGCGCGCCACGCGATCCGGACGCGCTCGACGCCATCGCGCAGGGCCAGCGCCGCGCACCCAATGCGGTCTATGCGCTGGTGCAGACCGTATTGCTGCAGGACGAAGCGCTGAAGCGCGCCCATGAGCGCATCCAGCAACTAGAAGGCAACGGCGCCCCCGAACAGGCTGCTCAGGGCGGTTTCCTCGATTCGATGCGAGACGCCCTGTTCGGTCAGGGTCAGAACCCGAACCAGCCGCGCGGCTCCGTGCCGAGCGTTCGCCCGCCCGAGCCGAGCCGTCCTGCCTGGAACACCGGGCAGGTCATCGGCCAGCCACAGCCACAGGGTGGCTATGGTCAGGGCGGATACGGCCAAGGTCAGGCGCCGGGTCAGTTCGGCCAGCAGCAACCTCAGGCTGGTGGCGGCGGTTCGTTTCTGGGCACCGCAGCGGCAGCCGCAGCCGGCGTGGTCGGCGGCTCGCTTCTGCTCGGCAGCATCCGTTCGATGATGGGCGGCAGCCATCAGCAAGGTTTTGGCGACGCCGCCAATGCCAGCGAGAGCAAGAGCCCGTGGAGCTCCGGTTCGGATTCGTCCGGTGGCAACCTGGGCAATCAGGCCGGCGTCAATGATATCGGTTCATCCAGCGGCTCCCGCGCCGGCTCGTTCGATCAGGCGCAAGCCGATGCCGACCAGGACCAGGATCAAGACCAGGACGACGGCGATTACGACGCCATGGACATGGATTCCGACGACAGCGATTTGGCATAATTGTCGGGCGACGCAGCCTTAAACCTCTCCCCGTTTTTTACGGGGAGAGGTCGGCCGGCGAAGCCGGACGGGTGAGGGGCATCGCGCGATATGAGCCTCGGTCGCTCAACTATCGGATCGGATTTTAGCAGCAAAAGATGGCCGGCCGCGTAACGGTGGGATTCGACAGTCCCTTCGTGATGAGAGCGCATGCCCCGCCCCTCACCCGGCGCTGCGCGCCGACCTCTCCCCGCACAGCGGGGAGAGGTTAAGTAAGATCAGATCACGACGACCCGGGCGCCGACGCCGACGCGGCCATAGAGATCGATGACGTCCTCGTTGCGCATGCGGATGCAGCCTGAGGAAACGTTGGTACCGATCGTCCATGGCTCGTTGGAGCCGTGAATACGATACAGGGTCGAACCGAGATACATCGCGCGAGCACCGAGCGGATTCTCCGGACCGCCTTCCAAGTAACGCGGCAGGTCAGGACGGCGCGCCAGCATTTCCTTTGGCGGCGTCCACGACGGCCATTCCTTCTTCGCCGTGATCGTCTTTACGCCGGACCAGGTGAAGCCCGGCCGGCCGACGCCGATGCCATAGCGCATCGCCTTGCCACCGCCCTGCACCAGAAACAGGAACTTGTTCGGCGTATCGACGACGATGGTGCCGGCGCTTTCGCTGCCCTGATATTCGACCATCTGCGGTTGATACTTGGGATCCAGCGCGGGGCGCGTGGCATCTGCCGTCTCCTCCTGCTGATAGACGCGCTGTTGCGGATCCATCGGCGGCAGCAGCGAGCGGCGCTGCTCGTAAGAGTAGTCCGGCTGTTGCTGGTAACGCTGGCCCTGCTGCGCCGGACCATCACTGAACAGAAACTCGATGAAGCCGCCGCCCATGCGCGAGCGTTCGGCATAGGCCGTGCGCTGCATCGGGCGCTGCGGCTGCTGCGCATACACCACCGGAGGCTCGGCGAATTGCGCCGCGGCTTCCACCGCAAGCGCCTGATGCGATCCAGCGGCGATGAAAGATGCGCTGGCAAGAAGCGTGAGAGAGAACTTTCTGAACATCGACGTACTCTGTACTGTTTCGTCGTGCGCGTTCTCACCTGAGAAGCGCTTTGCACACTCCGACTTAAGGTTAAAATCGCCTCGGTTTGGTAAACACAATCGCCGTTTGGATTCACCACGTCGTCAAACGGCGCAGTTCTATTTAGTAGCGTTTATTTTGAATGAACGCGAAAGCCCCATGGTTAACTAACAGTTTGCGCAGCGATTATCGGCTATCGGTGCGATGTTCCCGCGTGAACTTCACGTTAAACTCATGGGTATACGAATGGGGGATTGATTGAACGTTGGGGGACCTGATGTCTGTTCGTCGCAAGCGATTTCGCATTGAAGAAGTTTTCGGTACCGCGCCTATGCCCAATGAAGTGGTGGGCAGCAGCGAGCCGATGCCGATGCATCGCGAAATCATGGCTGAGCTCCGCGCGATCCGCGCGCAGATGGGAGCGCCGGCCCGCAACGCCGTGACAGATCAGGTCGGCGCCGCCGCCGATCAGCAGGTTGCGGAAGCACAGGCGCTGCTCGCCACCTATCGCGCACAGATCGAGCAGTGCGAAAAGCTCAAGATCGAACTCGATCTGATCCACGACGCCATTACCCGCACCAAGATGGAAATCGCAGTTCTTCACGGCAAGAGCTTCGAAGGCGACGAAATGGCGAAGGTCAACGGTGAACTCGGCGCCGTCGTCGGCGGTACCGAAGAAGCCACGCAGCAGATTCTCGCCGCAGCCGAAGCCATCGATAATGCATCGACAGCGCTCGGCAAGGTGACCTCGCCCGATCAGCAGAAGCAGATGCTGGAAGAGATCGGCGATAACGTCGTCGCGATCTTCGAAGCCTGTAACTTCCAGGACCTCACCGGCCAGCGCATCAGCAAGGTGATGACCACGATGAAGTTCATCGAAAACCGCATTACTGCGATGATGGACATCTGGGGTGGCGTCGATGAGATCAAGGCGCATGCGCCGGCCAAGGTCGATGACCGCAGCGAAGACGACAAGCTGCTCAACGGCCCGAAGCTGGACGGCGACGTCGGCCACGCTTCGCAGGACGATATCGACGCGCTGTTCGGCTAAGACAATTTTCGACTACAGTTAGAGATCGTTTAACGCCGGGCAGCAATGCCCGGCGTTTTTATCATCACGAAACAGAGCAGCACCGCCAGCGCCAACACGGTCCCAAGCAGCAGCACCATGCGGTCGGACAGTGTCTCGACTGCGGACGCCACCACGAATGGCGCGAAGGCCTGCACGAACAAAGCCGGCCGCGCGATACGGCCGATCACACGGCCATACCCCGCCGGGCCGAACATCAGAAGCGGCAGCGCACCGCGCGCGATGGTCATGACGCCATTGGCCGCTCCGAAGCCGATAGCGAACAAGGCCGCCAGCGGAAACGAAATCCCCGCAAAGGCCAGCATCGCGAAGGCCGATACCACGAGCACCACCGCCCCGCGCGCGATCCACAGCGGATGGGTGCGTCCCGCCAGCATGAAGTCTGCCAGCCGCGATGCCACCTGCGCCGGACCGAACATCGCACCGATGGTCACCGCCGTTGCAGCACTGAGCCCGCCGCGCTCCAGCAGCGCGAGCAGGTTCGAGGTCACGCCCGACAGAATGAAGCTGTAAAGCGAGAACGCCGCCGCCAGCAGGATGAACGGCCAGCCTTCCGGGCGCAGGGTTGCCTGCGGGGGAACGACAACGGCGTCCACCACGGGCAGAGGCGCGACGGCGACGTGGCGCGGCAATGCAAAAGCATGAAGCGGCGCAACGACAAATGCGAAGATCGCTGCGAAGGTCAGATACGTCCCGCGCCAGCCGACGGCCTCAAGCAGAAGATGGGTCGCCGGCCAGCCAACCGTCGAGGCGAAGCCGCCTGCAAAGGTCACGAAGGTGATCTGCCGCCGCGCCGAGGCACCGAAGATACGCGTCAGCGTGGCGAAGGCGGGATCGTAGAGCGACGCAGACATTGCAGCGCCGAGCAACACCCAGCAGGCCAGATAGGTCGCGGGATGATCGGCGACTGAAAACAGAGCGAGACCCAAGGCACCGGCCAATGCGCCCGATGCCATGACGACATTGCCGCCGTGGCGGTCGATCAATCCACCAACCACCGGCGACAGCAGTCCCGATACGATCAGCCCCAGCGAAAAGCCCGCCATGCCGAAGGCCAGCGACCAGCCATGCGCCGCCGTGACATGCGGCATGGTCAGCACCGGTGGATAGATCAGGATGCCCCAGGTCAGGATCTGGGTGAATGCCAGCACAAGGACCGCGCGGCCCGGTCCGAAAACAAGGTCGCGCAATCGGTGCATGGGCTCACGTCTTCAAGGGAGTGGCGGAACCCGCCTTACGCCTCAGGTCAGGCCTTAGGTGCGCAACGGACATAGACCATGTTGCCGTAGCGAACCGCAGCGTCCTTGTCGATGAAGCGCGTGACGAGAATCCGACCGTCGAAGGAGACGATCTCGCGATCCTTCTCACCACCGGCGGGACCGGGCGGGCCGATATAGTTCTTGCCGCTCGGCGAGCCCTTGAGGCGCAGTTCCTGCGGCGTCGCCTCGTCGGCAAGATGCATGATGACGCCGCCGGTGGCGCCCTGGCCGATGATATAGGGCTGCTTGCACTGGCCGCGCGCGGCATTCTCGGTGCGAACGCGATCGTTGGGATTCATGTAAGACGCCAGACCCCAGCGGCCGACGAGTTCTTCCGAGCGGATCGAGGCTGGCAGTTCCGGCGCCGGCGGGGGCTCCGGCGGCGGTGTCGGCTGCGAGTTCCCAAAGCTGAACCCGCCCAATCCACCAGACGTGCTGCACCCGCCCAATGACAGCGCCAAAGTTGAAACGATCGCCAGATGGGCAACCGTGCGGGCGTAGCGTGACCTGATCATATTATCCCCTAGAGCAAATTCCCCGGCTGCCCGTCCCGGCAGCCAAGCGCAAAACACCTGACGGCGCAATGAGGTCGGCAGAATTACGCCGACTCTCCATTATGGTTTCCAGATCATCCTATATTGGCCTCACCAAGGCCTTAAGGCCTCGCTTGACTCAAAAAGCGTCTGGCCATATTTCCCGGACGCTCAATTAGCACTCCCGGAGCGCGATTGCTAAGGGAATGAGCCGGCCGCCTTGAGCGTTCCGGCTGGATTCCCGCCCGCCTCCGAGATGGCAACGAAATCGCAAACCCTAAAGGGACACTCCCATGGCCAAGACCAAATTCCGCCCGCTGCACGACCGCGTCGTCGTCAAGCGCATCGTCGCCGACGAGAAGACCAAGGGCGGCATCATCATCCCGGACAGCGCCAAGGAAAAGCCGTCTGAAGGCGAAGTCGTCGGCGTGGGCCCCGGTGGCCGCGACGAAGCCGGCAAGCTGATCCCGATCGATATCAAGGTCGGCGACAAGGTTCTGTTCGGCAAGTGGTCGGGCACCGAGATCAAACTCGACGGCGAAGAACTCCTCATCATGAAGGAGTCGGACATCATGGGCGTGATCGCCTAAGCGACTCGCTTCAGCCTCCCCACACGCCGTCATGCCCGGACTTGATCCGGGCATCCATCTGGCTTCTTCGCAGGAAGATGGATGGCCGGGACAAGCCCGGCCATGACAGCGTTTTAATTTCAAATTCCCATCACTTGGAGCACCATCACATGGCCGCCAAAGACGTTAAATTCTCCGGAGACGCGCGCGATCGCATGCTGCGCGGCGTCGACATTCTCGCCAATGCCGTCAAGGTCACGCTCGGTCCGAAGGGCCGCAATGTCGTGATCGAGAAGTCGTTCGGCGCTCCGCGCATCACCAAGGACGGCGTCACCGTCGCCAAGGAGATCGAGCTCGAGGACAAGTTCGAGAACATGGGCGCGCAGATGCTGCGCGAAGTCGCCTCGAAGACCAACGACACCGCAGGCGACGGCACCACCACCGCCACCGTGCTGGCCCAGGCCATCGTCCGTGAAGGCGCCAAGTCGGTTGCTGCCGGCATGAACCCGATGGACCTCAAGCGCGGCATCGATATCGCCGTCGCCGCCGTCATCAAGGACATCACCAAGCGCGCCAAGCCGGTTGCGTCTTCGGCTGAAGTCGCTCAGGTCGGTACCATCTCCGCCAACGGCGACGCCGCCATCGGCAAGATGATCGCCCAGGCAATGCAGAAGGTCGGGAACGAAGGCGTCATCACGGTTGAAGAGAACAAGTCGCTCGAGACCGAAGTCGACATCGTCGAGGGCATGAAGTTCGATCGCGGCTACCTGTCGCCCTACTTCGTCACCAATGCCGAGAAGATGACCGCCGAGCTCGAGGACGTGTACGTCCTGCTCGTCGAGAAGAAGATCTCCAGCCTGCAGGCCATGCTGCCGGTGCTCGAAGCCGTGGTGCAGTCGGGCAAGCCGCTGCTGATCATCGCTGAAGACGTCGAGGGCGAAGCCCTCGCCACCCTCGTCGTCAACCGCCTGCGCGGTGGCCTCAAGGTTGCTGCCGTCAAGGCACCGGGCTTCGGCGATCGCCGCAAGGCGATGCTGGAAGACCTTGCGATCCTGACCGGCGGTCAGCTCGTCTCGGAAGATCTCGGCATGAAGCTGGAAAGCGTCACGCTCGCCATGCTCGGCCGCGCCAAGAAGGTCGTGATCGACAAGGAAAACACCACTGTCGTCAACGGCGCTGGCAAGAAGCCGGCGATCGAAGCCCGCGTCAATCAGATCAAGGCGCAGATCGAGGAAACCACCTCGGACTACGACCGTGAGAAGCTGCAGGAGCGTCTGGCCAAGCTTGCAGGCGGCGTCGCGGTGATCCGCGTCGGCGGCGCGACCGAAGTCGAAGTGAAGGAAAAGAAGGATCGCGTGGATGACGCGCTGAACGCCACCCGTGCGGCCGTTCAGGAAGGCATCGTCCCCGGTGGCGGCACTGCGCTGCTGCGTGCCAAGAAGGCCGTCGGCCGTCTCACCAACGAGAACGCCGATGTGCAGGCCGGTATCAACATCGTGCTGAAGGCGCTGGAAGCTCCGATCCGCCAGATCGCCGAAAACGCCGGCGTTGAAGGTTCGATCGTGGTCGGCAAGATCCTGGACGAGAAGTCCGAGACCTTCGGCTTCGACGCACAGACCGAAACCTATGTCGACATGGTCGCCAAGGGCATCATCGATCCGGCCAAGGTGGTGCGTACTGCACTGCAGGACGCCGCCTCGGTTGCCGGCCTGCTGGTCACCACCGAAGCCATGGTCGCCGAACTGCCGAAGGAAGCTGCACCGGCGATGCCGGGCGGTGGCGGCGGTATGGGTGGCATGGGCGGAATGGGAGGCATGGGCTTCTAAGCCCTGCTTTCACGCTCAACTGCATTGTGATCGAAGGCCGCCTCCGGGCGGCCTTCTTTTTTGCCCTGATACAATGCGCCTGCGACTTATGGCCTTTCGCCTTGGTCGCCGTTCTGATTCAATCCCGTGATTAATCTCGCATGGGCGGAATCAGATAAATTCGCCCGGAGACACGTCGATAACGTCCAGGGACTTTTGAAATGCGCGCGCTTCATCTTTGTCTGCTCGGCCTTACGGTCACCGCCTCGGTTGGGACCGTCCACCACGCCTTCGCGCAGGTGAAAGCCGCGCCGAAGAGCCAGCCGGCAGGCCCCGAGACGCGCTATTTCACCTCGATCGACGGCGTCATGAACGGCAATGCCGACGTGATCCTCCGGGAGACGCGGCAGGGCAAGGCCGTCACGGCCGCGACGCTTGATGTCTGCTATCCCGCCGAGAAGGGCAGCGACCGCAAGGATCGCTTCGTCGCCAATCTCACGGTCAGCGGTTCGACGCTGACCGGCGCAACGCAGACCCAGGTCGACAAGCTGCCGGTGACCATCAAGCTGAACCGCCGGCCGACCGGCGACACGTTCGAATTCAAGGGGCAGATCTCGGTCGGTCAGACCAACAACAACGTGACCTCCTCGGACAATTCCGATCAGAGCGAGAAGGAATTCCAGGACAATCAGTCCACCGACGACAATATCGCGCCCGCGCCGAAGGATTTCACCGAAGTGTCGCCCGAAGCGATCGCGGTCAAGATCAAGCTCGAAGCCGCGCTCGATTTCGTGCGCACGCTGCGTGGGCAGAGCGTCGAGGTCGCGTTGAACAGCCTGGCCGTATCGTGCGATGCACTGCGCGCCGGCGAGCAGGTCATCAGCCTCGCCATCGATCCGGAACGCGCCGCGACGTTCGTCGCCAAAACCAAGACCTATCCCGGCGTCGTCAATGTCGGCTGGACCACGGGCGCTATCGACATGGATCGTACCGTGCGCTTTGCAGCCGCCGACTGGCGCGATGGCGACAAGATCAATCGCGACAAGGTTGCGACGGCGCTGGCGAATGTGCTCGCCAGGACCATGTCGGGCAAACCTGCCGCCGCGTCATGGGACGACGAGACCGGAAAGCTCAAGCTGACCTTCAAGCGCCCGAGTCAGGTTCTGCCCGCGCTCGAATTGACGGAGACGGTCGAGGTCAACGCGATCATCGCTCCCGACAAGCCCGGCACGACGGATAAGCTGATCCTGTGGGTCAGCACGCCGTCAGTAACAACCGCGGATGAGAACTCGGGCGCGAAGCTGGCTCTCGCGGATTCGCCGACGGCCGATGAAGAGAGCGATCCGCGCGACGACAACGGCGCGGTTGCGGCCGTCGCGGCGGAGTTCAAGGCACAGCGTTGGGATGCAGATAATTCGAACTGGAAGTGAGTGACAGCATTCTGCTCAGCCGTCGTTAGCAATGCCGAAGCGTAGGATGGGTAGAGCGCCTTCGCGAAACCCATCAACCAAAATCGTCGAAAGCGATGGGTTTCGCTGCGCTCTACCCATCCTACGCGAGCCGCTCTAGTTCGTATTCAGCCGAAACCGCAGCGACTTCGGCCCGACGAACGTCACTGCATCACCGCGCCGCTGCCAGTTGGTGGCCGCACCGAGATCGGCGATCAACTGATCGTCCATCGCGGCCTGTGCGTCCGAGCAGCTGCGTTGCTCCATCGCGCCGGCGACGAAGACGACGGTGTTGCCAGCGACCGAGAACTGGCCCTTGCCGCCCTTGCACCACAACTCCACCCGCGCCTCGCCGGCGTCGCCGATTTCGAGATTGGGAATCCGCTTCGAGCCGGGCTGACGCTGTGCATCCAGAGTCATTTCCATGCCAAATGGAAACTCGTCGGCGGCATGCGCAGGGACGACAATCAGAAACGCAGCACCGGCAAGAGCGGCCCGCAGCAAAGTGGTCATGGCAGTCATACGAATTCTCGGCGTGATGGGATCGGCGACAATGGCCGCGGTTCTACGCGCGGCCACGACGGTTGACCAGAACCGTCGGGAAACAATATGGCGCGACAACGAAAAATCCCCGCGGCCTTGCAGCCACGGGGATTCGTCATTGAGTCGTTGCGTGCGCCCTACGGCGCCAGAACCATCAGCGTGAACGGATAGACATAGGCCTGCAGCATCACGAACAGGCCGACCATGCAGGCCAGCACGATCGAGTGCCAGAACACGAAGCGCAGGATGGTGCCCTCATGCCCGAACCAGTTGGTCGCGGTGGACGCCACAACGATCGATTGCGCGTCGATCATCTTGCCCATCACGCCGCCGGACGAGTTCGCCGCGCTCATCAGGATCGGCGACAGACCGAGCTGTTCGGACGTGATCCTCTGCAGGTTGCCAAATAGCACGTTCGATGCGGTGTCCGAACCGGTGAGCGCCACACCGAGCCAGCCAAGCAGTGTGCCGAAGAACGGGTACAGCACGCCGGTGGCAGCGAAGGCCAGACCGAGCGTCGCGTCGACACCCGACAGGCGCGTGAGCGTGCCGATGGCCAGCATCGCCGAGATGGTGATCAGCGAGTAGGCACAGATCTTGATGGTGCGGCCATATTCCACAATCATCTTCGCAGGCGAAAAGCCCATGATGAAGCCGGAGATGATCGCAGCCAGCAACATGCCGCTGCCGGTATAGGAAACGTAAGTGAACGCGAACACCGCGCCTTCCGGCGTCGGCTTGGCGGCCACCGGCGGCACCTTGTTGATCATGTTGTGCAGTTCAGGCACTGGAAAATTCCAGGAGAAGATCGGGTTGACGATCCCCTTGAACCAGTTGGTGCCCCAGACCAGCAGGATGACGCAGAGGATGATCCATGGGGTCAGCGCGCTCCAGACCTGAGCCGAGGTCAGCTTCTCCGTGCTCATCGGTTTCACCGGCGGCACGGTGGACGCGGAATCGTCGTGCTGGCGCAGCGCGGCCGAGGTCCAGATCGTCTTGGGCTGCCAGACCTTCAGGAACAGGATCAACGCGCCCATCGAGATCAGCGAGGCGCCGATGTCGACGATCCACGGATTGATGAAGTTCGAGATCACGAATTGCGGGATCGCGAAGGAGAGCGCGGTAACGAGGATGGCAGGCCAGACTTCCTTCATGCCCTTCCAGCCGGCAAAGGCCCAGACCACCCAGAACGGCACGATCATGGAGAAGATCGGAAGCTGGCGACCGACCATCGCGCCCAGGATGAAGGGGTCGAAGCCGGTGACGGTGGCGAGGCCCTGGATCGGCGTGCCGAGCGCGCCATAAGCGACGGGCGCAGTATTGGCGATCAGCGACAGGCCCGATGCTGCCAGCGGCGAGAAACCGAGGCCGATCAGCACGGCGCCGGTGACAGCCACCGGCGTACCGAAGCCCGACGCGCCTTCGAAGAACGCGCCGAACGAAAACGCGATCAGCAGGATCTGCAGGCGGCGATCATTGGTGACGCCGCCGATGGCGCGCTGCAGCACCTCGAAGCGGCCGCTGTCGACCGTGAGGCGATACATGAAGATGACGTTGAGGACGATCCAGCCGATCGGGAAGAAGCCGGTGACGACGCCGAGCGCCGATGCGCGAAGCGACATATTGGCGGGCATCGTGAATGCGTAGATCGCCACAAGATTGGCCAGCACCAGCGCAATGATCGCAGCGATATGTGCCTTGACCTTGTTGGTCGCGATCAGCACCAGCAGGACGACCACCGGTATCGCGGCTACAAGCGTCGAGATCGTGGAGCTATTGAATGGATTGTAGACCTGATTCCACATGGCCGTTTTCCCCCTTTATATTATTGCAGCGGCTCGATCGTTATCGATCGGCAAATTGCTGATTGTTCACTTGCGAGGGCATCCACGATCGGTCAAAGCCGATAGCGCCCATAGGCTACGCGAATGCGAGGCCCCCATGCCTCGCTTTTCGTCATGCTAGGGTGAATCACAGTTTCGCGACAAGGTGCCGCAGGCCATCAAACCAGCTACTTTAGTCTAAACGCTGGAATTCATTTTTGATCTTAAGGGCTTAGGGCCCTCCTCCCGGAGACGACCTGTGAATAACATCCGCTCCACGCTCGCGACCGTCTGGCGGATCGCGGTTCCTTATTTTCGTTCCGAGGACAAATGGGCGGGACTCGGACTCCTCACGGCGGTGATCGCCATCGAGCTGGCGGTGGTCGGTCTCAGCGTTTTGTTCAATCGCTGGAACAACACCTTCTACAACGCACTGCAGGACAGAAACCTCGACGTCTTCACCTATCAGCTCGCTTACTTCAGCGTGCTTGCGGCAATCAACATCGCACTCAAGGTCTATCAGCTCTACCTCAACCAGTGGCTCCAGATCCGCTGGCGGCGCTGGATGACCGAGCGCTATCTCGGCAACTGGCTCGCCGACGCCAACCACTATCGCATGCAGCTGCAGGGCGACGCTGCCGACAACCCGGATCAGCGCATCGCCGAAGACGTGAAGCTGTTCGTGGAGAAGACGCTCGACATCGGCATCGGCCTGCTGAGTTCGGTCGTCACGCTGTTCTCCTTCGTGATCATCCTGTGGGGCCTGTCCGACGCGGCGCCGCTGCATGTGTTCGGTCGGGATATCCCGATCCCCGGCTATCTCGTCTGGGGCGCGCTTGTTTACGCCGTGATCGGCACCGCGCTGACGCACTATATCGGTGCACCGTTGATGGCACTGAATTTCCAGCAGCAGCGCTATGAAGCGGACTTCCGCTTCAATCTGGTGCGTGCGCGCGAAAATGCCGAGCAGATCGCTCTGCTGCGCGGCGAGCCGGTCGAGCGCCAGCGACTCTCGACCCGCTTCCAGCTGGTCGTCGGCAATTGGATCGACATCATGCGCCGCACCAAGAAGCTGACATCCTTCACGGTCAGCTATCAGCAGATCGCGATCATCCTGCCCTATGTTCTGGTCGCGCCAGCCTATTTTGCGGAGAAGGTCCAGCTCGGCGCCGTGATGCAGACTGCGGATGCGTTCGGCACCGTGCAGGGTGCGCTTTCATTCTTCGTCACAGCCTATCGCACACTGGCGGAATGGCAGTCCGGCGTGATGCGCCTTGATGGCTTCGAGACAGCCATTGCCAACGTACAGGCGCTGACGACCAAGGCCGATATCGTTCACGCCACTGAGACCGGCACCAGTGACATCGCACTGAGCGATCTGACGCTCACCCTCCCCAACGGCGCTCCCATGGTGCAGACGCCGGGCTTCAGCTTCCGCCGCGGGGAACGCACGCTGTTTACGGGCCCATCGGGCTCCGGAAAATCTACGCTGTTTCGCGCCATCGCCGGCATCTGGCCGTTCGGCAAGGGCAAGATCTCGATCCCCGCGGATGCGGCGGTCATGATGCTGCCGCAGCGGCCGTATTTTCCGGTCGGTACATTGCAGGATGCGGTGGCCTATCCTGCCGGGACCGACGCGTTCAGCCCACAGGAGGTCGCCGATGCCGTCAGGTCCGTGGGTCTGCCTGCGCTGGCGACCCGGCTTGACGAAGATGGCCACTGGAATCGCATGCTGTCGCTCGGTGAACAACAGCGTCTCGGCGTCGCCCGCGCGCTGCTGCAAAAGCCGCAATACCTCTTCCTTGACGAGGCGACCGCGTCGCTCGACGAACCATCGGAAGCGGCTTTGTACCGGCTGCTGGAAGACAAGCTGCCTGGCACGACCATCGTTTCGATCGGCCACCGCAACACGCTCGATGACTTGCATCAGCGCAAGGTGTCGCTAACGCGGTGCGGCGATCACTTCGCGCTGGGAGATGCAAAGGCCAGGACGGAAACCGCCTGAGGCGTGACACGCCCCGCTAAAGCCAGTGCCGCGGCCAGTCGCGGCCTGCCGCATAGCGATGCCAGACAAACGTGAAGCTCGCGAGCAGCAGCGCGCCGACCAGCACCGGCGCGAGCAGGAACGTCCACGGTAGTGCGTGAGACACCACCAGCAGCGGGTTGATCCCGGCGGGCGGGTGGAATGTGCCGGTGACATACATCGCCAGCACAGCGAGGCCGACTGCCATGGCGGCGGCCCAGGCATGGGGGCCGGTCAGCTTGAGCACCGCGAGCCCTACCAGCGTCGCGACGATGTGTCCGCCGACCAACGCGCGCGGCTGCGCCGGCTCGGCTTCGGGTGAGCCGATCACGAGGACGATCGAGGTCGCAAAGGGGATGATGACCAGCGGATAATGCGCAACGGCCGAGAAGAACTCCATCACACCGATGGCAATCCCCGCCCCCAGCCCGGCAACGGCACCAGCCAGCGCATTGCGATGATTGTTGCGACGGATCGTCTTCGCTGCGCGCCGCAACCAGTCCCGATTCATGGAAGCTCTATCCCAAAAGAAAAGGGGCGGCAGATTGCTCTGCCGCCCCTTCGATCTCAGTCGAAATGCTTACTTCAGGTTGGTCATCGCGGTCAGGTCAGCCGACAGCTTGACGATGCCGGTGGCGCCGCACCAGCTCGAGCCAGCGCCCGACGGGTTGATCGCGGTGAAGTTGGTGCCAGCGGCAGGAGCCGTGAAGTCCGAAGTGAAGGCGTTGCAATCACCCTTGGACAGGTTGGTGTCCGAGTAGCGCAGGTCAAGCGTGAAGACCTTGTAGGTGAAGCCGATGCCGATGTTCCAGGTGTTGTAGTCGGCGTACTTGATGCCGTTCGGGAAGGCGACGGTACCGTAGAAGGAATCCGAAGTGCCGAGCCACTGGCGACCGAACTCGCCCGAAACGTAGGAGCCGATGCCGGTCGAACCGAACCAGGTCGACGGCGCGATCACCTTACCGGTGATCGAAGCATAGGTACCTTCGGCGCCGGTGTTCAAGAAGTTCGGCGAGTAGAACGCGTTGCCGCCCAGCGAGAAGTAGTCGTTGAAGGTGTAGTTGAGCTTGGCATAGCCTTCGTAGAAGCTTGCGTTCTTCTTGGCGACGCTGCCGTTGGGCAGCGCGACAGCGGAGAGATCGCCACCGCAGAAGGCGGGGGTGTTGAAGCACTGGCCGCCCGGATAGCCGTAATAGAAGAAGCCGAAGTCGAACGCTGCTGCGCCCCAGGTCGGGCGGATACCGAAGTAGCCATCGAGTTCCATCGACGCGCGGTTCGGGAAGGCGATGCTCTCACCGGAGACACCAGCGTAGATCTGGACGTCCTTGGTGATGTTGTAGCGCGGCTCGAAATAAGCTGCGACCGAACCCTTGTTGCCGTTCGACTGGGTGATACCGCGGAACACGTAGTTGCTCATGACGGCAGCGCCGAAAGCGATGTCCCAAGGATCGTAGGCGGCCACGATCGGCGGCGCCTTCTTGTACATCTTCGCGCCCAGATCGGCTGCGGAAGCCGAGCTCATCCCCATGGCGAGCACCGCAGCAGAGGCGACAACAATTTTCTTCATGACATTCCCCATCACTTTTGAAACCAGAGGCAGTTCCGTGTCTGAAAGACGGCGAGACCGCGAAATTCATCGACTGAACGCAACTTTGAGGCGCAAAGCCGCAGTGGTGAAGGAAAAAAAACGAGCAAGTGCCGCCTAAATAGGCGTTCTGACGTTTCCGTGAGAGGTTGTGGCGCGGTGTTGCAAAAGCACAACGTTTTTGGAGGGATTCCAGCCCGAAAATACCACCACGGGGAATTACTACTGACTGGGAATTGTGGATTGCCGTCCGTGGAGCGGTTAACAGCTGCCCGTCAGAGCCTCCGGGGCCGACGATCACTCGAATCGCCTGCAAATTCAGGACACCCGGGCATCGGTTGAAATACGCATGCGCGACAGAGCCTGACCAAGCAAAAACCGCAGCGGCGAGCGCTGCGGTTTTCCGGAGTTTATTGGCGCGTCAGGAACGCGGACTTGATCCGGTTCGACTATCTGGTTTCGTCGTGATCGGGCGACGTATCGCCAGGAGATTCGATTGCCGTCGTCTCGCCTGAAGAATGCCCTTCGACCGGTGACGGATCAGGCTCCGGCGTCGCCCAGCTCGGTGTCTCAGCGATTGCCGGTGCGACCGGCTTGGGCTTGGGAGCACGCGGCTTGCGCGGCGGCTTCGGCGGCAGCGCGACCGGCGCTGGAGCTTCTGTCATAGCGGGCGCGGGCGCCGTGCTCGACAACAGCGTAGAAGGAACCTTCACTGACTTCTTGGCAGCTTTCTTCGGTGTTGCTTTCTTGGCGGCCTTTTTCGGCGCAGCCTTCTTCACTGCCTTCTTGGCGGGAGCTTTCTTCGGCGCCTTCTTGGCAGACTTCTTCGCGGCCTTCTTGACGGTCTTCTTGGTGGCTTTCTTGGCCGCCTTCTTCACCGTCTTCTTGGCTGATTTCTTCGCAGCCTTCTTGGCCGCTTTCTTCACAGCCTTCTTCGCGGATTTCTTGACTGACTTCTTGGAGGACTTCTTCGCGGGTTTCGCCGCCGTCAAAAGCTTCTTCTGCTTTTTCTTGTCCTTCTTCGACTTCTTGCCTTTAGCCATCGTGGTCCTCCTGTTGGCGCCGATCCAAAAGGGACCGGCGTTTCAAGTCTTCCGCGCCAGCGCGGGGCCAGTTTAACGCGGGGCCGTTGTCACAATTAGATCAGTTCAATCCTGGCCTGGGACCGCCTGTCGCCCAATCGAGTAGCTCAATCGTATGTACGACCGGGACTGACGTCCCTCCGGCGATCTGAACCATGCAGCCGATGTTGCCGGCAGCGATGATATCCGGCTTGACCATCGCGATGTTGGCGACCTTTCGATCGCGCAACCGGCTCGCAATATCAGGCTGGAGAATGTTGTACGTCCCCGCCGAACCGCAACACAAATGGCTCTCTGGGATATCTTTCACCACGAATCCATTCTTGGAAAGCAATTCTTTGGGAGCCTGTGTGATTTTCTGCCCATGCTGCAGCGAACACGCCGAGTGATAGGCGACGACAAGGTCGCTTTGTTTGTCAGGCTTCGGCAGATCCATGGCGCTGACATACTCGCTGATATCCTTGGTCAGCGCAGAGACCTTGGCGGCCGGCGCGGCAAACTCCGGATCCTCGCGCAGCATGTAGCCATAGTCCTTGATAACGGTTCCGCAGCCGGACGCCGTGACCAGGATGGCGTCGAGACCGCCCCGGTCTGCCTCCCCGAGCCAGACGCCGATATTGGCCCTGGCCCGCGCCAGCGCATCCCCGTCGCGGCCGAGATGATGGGTCAGCGCACCGCAGCACTGTTCGTCCCGGACCAGCACGACCTCGACGCCATGGCGGGTCAAAAGGCTGATGGCGGCCTGGTTGATCCGCGGCGCCAGCACCTGCTGGGCGCAGCCCTGCAGGAGTGCGACCCGGCCACGGCGAGCGCCGATAGCGGGAAAAATGCTGCCACCCGATGGACCGGCGGCGGGTAACTGCTTCGGTGCCATCGTCAGCATCGCCTTCACGCGGCTAAGCAGGTTCGGGTTGGATTGCTTGCTGGTCGAAGGCAGCAGCGCCGCCAGCGGCCGCGCCAGCCGGGCCATGGTCATGCTCAGGCGAAACAGACCGGGACGCGGCAGCACCCAGGCCAGCACGTCACGCAGCAACCGCTCGGAGAGCGGCCGGGTGTAGTCCTTCTCGATCTTGACCCGCGCCTGATCGACCAGATGCATGTAGTTCACGCCGGACGGGCAGGTCGTCATGCAGGCGAGGCAAGAGAGGCAACGATCGACATGCTTGACCACCTCCTGAGTCGGCTTCTGGTCCTTTTCCAGCATCTCCTTGATCAGGTAGATGCGGCCGCGCGGACTATCGAGTTCGTCGCCGAGCAGCACATAGGTCGGACAGGTCGCCGTGCAGAATCCGCAATGCACGCATTTGCGCAGGATCTTGTCGGCCTCGGCAATATCCGGATCGGCCAGCTGGGTCGGGGTGAATTCGGTTTTCATGTCGCAAGTCTTTCAAGTACCAAGGCCACGCGACATCCGGCCGCGATTAAGAATAGTCTTCGGATCGAAACTGTGACGCACGCGCTCGCCGAGCGCCGCGATGCCTTTGGGCTGCGGATGAAACACATCAATGATACGGCGCACATCTTCCGGCGCGCGGATCAGCGTCGCATGGCCGCCGGCTGCATTGACCAGCTTGCGGAGCTGCGCTGCCTGCGCATCGGCCGATGGCGGTAGTGCCGCCCAGATCAACCCACCGCCCCAGTCATAGATGACCTCGCCTTGCGAGCCCTTGGCGATAGCTTGGCCAAGTGCACCGCCGGATGCCGGCGGCGTCACGATGCGCCACACCGGCCACATCGCGCGCGGACCGCTGGCTGCGAATGGCGTCACATCTCGGACATCTGCCCACAGTGCCGCGGACTGAGTGTCTTCAAGTATCTCGGCCACGCCGAATGACTTCAGCGTCGTACTCAGTGACACCGCGCGCTGCGACGCGGACGCGGTGATGCCTTCAAGGCGGATCAGCGTGACCGACTGGTCGGGCGCCGCCATCTCGCCAAGCGCCCCGTGCGTGGTGCGCAACGCCGAGCCGGGCAGATGCGCGGCACCTGAGACATCGAAGGGCGAGCCCAGTGCCGCCGTCATTGCCTTGTTGGCTGCGATATCATCGAGCCCGCGCAGCACCAGGGTGCGCTCGCTCTCCGCCCGCGGCATGACCTTGAGGGTCACCTCGGTCATCACGGACAGCGTGCCCCATGCTCCGGCAAGCAGCTTGCAGACATCGTAGCCGGTGACATTCTTCACCACGCGGCCACCGGCCTTGTAGCTGTCGCCAAAGCCGGACACCGCATGCACGCCGAGCAGATGATCGCGGGCGCCGCCGGCCTGAATGCGCCGTGGCCCGGCGAGCCCGGCCGAGATCATGCCGCCGATGGTGCCGATATCCGCCGTGCCCAGGAGCTGTGACGTGTTCATCGGCTCGAACGAAAACTGCTGATTCTTGGAATCGATCAGCGACAGCACGTCGGCCATCGGAGCACCGGCCTGTACGGTGAGGATCAATTCGTTCGGCTCATAGGACGTCACCGCATTCAGCGCCGACAGATCGAGCACCGCATTGGTCGCAACGGGCTGGCCGACCATGCGCTTGCTGCCATGACCTATGATTTCCAGCGGCTGCTCGCTTGCAATTGCCGCGCGCACCGCCTGCTCGACGTCCTGAGCGTCTCTGACTTTCAAAATATCCACGGATGCGTCCAACTAAAATCGCGGCAGATCGGGAAACGCGAGCTTGCCGCCATGCACATGTACGCGGCCAAGTTCGGCGCAGCGATGCAGCGTCGGAAACACCTTGCCGGGATTGAGCAGACCCTGTGCGTCGAAGGCACATTTGATGCGCTGTTGCTGATTGAGATCGACCTCGCTGAACATCTCCGGCATCAGGTCGCGCTTCTCGATACCGACGCCGTGCTCGCCGGTCAGCACGCCGCCGACCTCGACGCACAGCCTCAGAATATCTGCACCGAAGTCTTCCGCGAGCTGCAACTCGCCGGGCTTGTTCGCATCGTACAGGATCAACGGATGCAGATTGCCATCGCCGGCATGAAACACATTGGCGACGCCGAGGCCGTATTTGGCTGACATCTCCTTCATGCGGCGCAGCACCAGCGGCAAGGCCGCACGCGGAATCGTGCCGTCCATGCAGAGATAGTCCGGCGAGATGCGGCCAACCGCGGGGAAGGCTGCCTTGCGGCCAGACCAGAATAGCAGGCGTTCCTGTTCAGAGGTCGATATCTGGCAGGTGGTCGAGCCGCAGCCGAGCGCGATTTTCTCGACGCGCTTGATGAGTTCGTCGACCTCGACGCCTGGGCCGTCGAGCTCGATGATGAGCAGTGCTTCGACATCGAGCGGATAGCCCGCATGGACGAAGGCTTCGGCCGCATGGATCGCCGGCTTGTCCATCATCTCCATGCCGCCGGGAATGATGCCGGCGCTGATGACATCGGCAACGCACTGGCCGGCCTGCTCGACCTCGGCAAAGCCGATCATCAGCGCACGCGCCGTTTCCGGCTTCTGCAGGATGCGCACGGTGATTTCGGTAATGACACCCAGCAGACCTTCGGAGCCGGTTATGATCCCCATCAGGTCGTAGCCCGATGTCTCCGCGGTCTTGCCGCCAACGCGAATGACTTCGCCCGACATCAACACGATCTCGCAGCCGAGCAGGTTGTTGGTCGTCATGCCGTATTTGAGGCTGTGCACGCCGCCGGAATTCTCCGCGACATTGCCGCCGATCGAACAGGCGATCTGGGACGACGGATCCGGCGCGTAGTAGAAGCCCGCATGCGCCACCGCTTGGCTGATGGCGAGATTGGTGACGCCGGGCTCGACGACAACGGCGCGATTGTCGAAATCGATCTCGCGCACACGCTTGAACTTGCCGAGACCAAGCAGCACCGCGTCGGCCAGCGGCAGCGCGCCACCAGACAGCGACGTGCCCGAGCCGCGCGGCACCACCTTGATGCCGTTCTCGTGACAATATTTCAGAACTTTTGAGACTTGTTCAGTCGTATCGGGCAACACGACGACCATCGGCGGCTGGCGATAGGCCATCAGCCCATCGGACTCATAGGGCAGCATTTCCGCAGCGCTGGAGATCACGCCCTCGCCCGGCACCAGCTTGTGCAGCGCAGCGACAATGGCCTCGCGCCTTGCGAGGACAGCCTGATCCGGCGCGGGCATCATGATGGTCATTGAACGCGCACTCCCGAAGATCGCAGCGATCACTCGGCTGCTTTGCCATGAATCAACCACGTCCGTGTGGCTTTGGGTAGCTTACCAAAGCATGACGCGTCGCATGGTGCCGGAACGCGCGGCAGCCGCTATCGCACTTGTGGACTACTCGGAGCGTGTGCAACAAACTAAGCTGGAAAGCCAACCAACAAAAAGAGCCATCCATGAAGTCTGTCACTTTCGGCGCCCTGATCGTTCTTGCCGCCTCGACCGCCTCCTCCTTCGCACTTGCACAGGACGTCGCCGCCGGGAAATCCTCCTTTAACAAGTGCCTCGCCTGCCACGCTGTCGGCGACAACGCCAAGAACAAGGTCGGTCCGGAACTCAACGGGTTGAACGGCCGCAAATCCGGAACCGCCGAGGGCTATTCCTATTCGGACGCCAACAAGAATTCCGGCATCACCTGGGATGAAGCGACGTTCAAGGAATACATCAAGGACCCGAAGGCCAAGATCCCGGGCACCAAGATGGCCTTTGCCGGCATCAAGAAGGAGTCCGAGGTCAACGACCTCTGGGCCTTCCTCGCGCAGTTCGACAAGGACGGCAAAATCAAGCCGTAAGCGCTGAAGCCTTTTGGTTTGGCGCGTTTTCTTGATGCGAACCGGTGCCCACTGCGCTTGAAAACGCGCTAGGCGCCGGCCGCCATCTTGGTCGGAAGCACGGCCTGCACCACAAGCCCGCGGGCGCGGGCATCCATCACGCCGACGGCGCGCAGGGCCAGCAGCGTGACGGTCTGCACCGCGTCGCGCAGCTTGGCTTGATCTTCGAGATTGTCAGGCGCCATCGGCCCGACCAGCGCTTCATGCAACGCGCCGAGCAGTGCGGCGGCTGCGAGCGCCGTGTCCTGCGCTGGCAAATGACCGGCGCGAATAGCGGCCGCAATGCGGGATTCGATTTCGCCGGCGATCTCGCGGCGGCTGGCCAGTCGCGACTCCGTCACATCGACTTCGACCGGCTCGGCCAGGATGCCCCACGACAATTTGCGGTGAGAAACGACATGCACGGCGACCGTGGTCACCGCAGCGGCGAGCGCCGATGACGGACCCGGCGCGGCATCCGCAGCCCGGCGGATCGCGGCGAGTTCGTCGCGCGAGACGTCAGCGATGAGTTCGGAAATCAGGTCGGCCTTGGACGGGAAATACCGATAAACCGTGCCCGCCGCGACATTGGCGCGAACCGCAACCGGCGCAATCTGAACCGCCGCCATACCACCTTCGGCACAGGTTTCGCGTGCTGCCGCCAGAATGGCGCTGCGCCGCGCCGCAAGCCGCTTCACGACTTGATGGGTCCGTCGGTAAACCATGAGCGTCTCATCCCCGGCACCCCTTGGCCAACCTGACGGCTGTCACAAATAAGGTGCGTAACTTCAAGGTTTTGAGCGAACTTCGAGGTGCTCGCGATAAGAACTGAACACTAGTTCAGACTCGTTGACAAGGTGTTTTGCGCATAGCGGGATTCAACTTTTCGGGTAGACCTAGCCGCCAAAACCGAGCGCGCGGGCGGCCGCGGCTACCGCCATGCCGGTGATGACGGCAATGAAGTCGTTGCGGCGGATGATGGTCACCGCCATCGCGGCGAGGATCGCGAAGACCACGACCGGCCCGCCATTGACGGCCACGGGCAGCGCGGCGGCGACGATGATCGAGCCCGGCAATGCATCGAGCATCCGCCGCACCCGCGGCGTGACGTTGACGTAGCCCATCAGCCAGTAGCCTCCGAGGCGCGAGGCCACCGTGACCGCGGTCATGACCGCGAAGGCGATCATCACGTCGCTGCGCAAAAATTCCGTCATGCGGACACACCCGCCGGATGCTGCGGTTCGGGTTCGTCCATGAGCCCGGCACTGATCGCTCCCGATAGCGCGCCGGCGATGATGAACCACCAGCCCGGCACCAACCAATGCACCGCGAGAGCAACGATGCCCGACACAATCCAAGGAATGGCACGGCGGGGGCCCTTCCAGGCAGGCACCAGCATCGCGGCATAGAAGGCCGGCATCACCAGATCGACGCCATACTTTCTCGGGTCAGTGAGTTGCTCGGCCAGTAGGAAACCGGGGATGGCCGAAAACAGCCAGGTGAAATACAGCACGATACCGCCGCCGAGATAGAACGACGCATCGGCCCCGCCATGATCGCGATAGCGCATCGCGGCGAGCCAGCCGCCATCGGTCACGAGCAGCATCGACGGATAGGCCTGCCAGACCGGCAGCGTGCCGAACCACGGGCGCAGCGTCGCGCTCATCAGGAAGAAACGGATATTCACGGTGAGTGTGAGCAGCGCCAGCGTCGCGATCGCACCCGGCGTCAAAACATCAGGCCATGATTGCACCGCAACAAATTGCGATAGCCCGCCATAGACCGTCGCCATCATCACTTCGACTTCGGCAAGCGTGAGGTTCTTCTGCGCACACAGCGCACCGAATGCCATGCCGAAAGCGAGCGTGCCGGGCAGCATCGGACCGATGGCAATGATGCCAGGCACGATGGCGGCCTTCGACCAATAGGCTGGCGCTTTAGGGATGTGGGTGGCGTGCATCGACTGATCCGCGTGATGCCGAAAGGCGAGATCATGCCTGCGGGCATCACGCGATCAGGTCAAGCGATGCGGATTCATATGCGCCATGCAGCGGCGGATATGAGACCAAAGACTACTCCCAGTTCAGCGCGCCGCCATTCTGGTATTCGATCACCCGGGTCTCGAAGAAGTTTTTCTCCTTCTTCAGATCCATGGCTTCCGACATCCACGGGAACGGATTTTCCGTCTCGTTGAACACCGGCGCGAGGCCTATCTGGGCGCAGCGACGGTTGGCGATGAAGTGCATATAGGTTTCGCACAGCGCCGCATTCAGTCCGAGGAAGCCGCGCGGCATGGTGTCTCGCCCATAGGCCGCCTCGAGCTCAGCGGCCGTGCGGATCATGTCGCGGATTTCCTCCTGGAACGCTTTGGTCCAGAGGTGCGGATTCTCGATCTTGATCTGGTTGATGACGTCGATGCCGAAATTCAGGTGGATCGATTCATCGCGCAGGATGTATTGATATTGTTCGGCGATCCCGACCATCTTGTTGCGGCGGCCGAGCGACAGGATCTGCGCAAAGCCCGTATAAAACCACATGCCTTCGAAGATCACATAGAACGCCACGAGATCGCGCATGAAGGCCTGGTCGGTCTCCGGCGTGCCGGTCTTGAAGTCGGGATCGTCGAGATGCTGGGTGTGCTTGAGCGCCCAGGCGGCCTTCTCGGTGATCGACGGCACCTCGCGATACATGTTGAACAGCTCGCCCTCGTCGAGGCCGAGGCTCTCGACGATGTACTGGAAGGTGTGCGTATGCACCGCCTCCTCGAACGACTGCCGCAGCAGATACTGCCGGCATTCCGGATTGGTCAGATGGCGATAGATTGCCAGCACGATATTGTTGGCGACGAGCGACTCCGACGCGGCGAAGAAGCCGAGATTTCGCTTGATCGCGCGGCGTTCGTCTTCGGTGAGGCCATCGCGCGACTTCCACAGCGCGATGTCAGCCTGCATGGAGACTTCGGTCGGCATCCAGTGATTGTTGCAGCCGGCGAGATACTTTTCCCACGCCCATTTGTATTTCAGCGGCAGCAGCTGATTGACGTCGGCGCGGCAGTTGATCATCCGCTTTTCGTCCACCGAGACACGGCCGCCGGAGCGGTCGATGGTGCCAAGGCCGGTGGCGTCGGTGGGAGATTGCGGGATCGGGATGAAGGCGGGGGTCTTGGGAGCGGATGAGGTATCGGACCAGTCGAGCATGGGGTGTTCCTTGCGTATTTGTTCGGCCCTCATGGTGAGGAGCCCGCTTCTTCAGCGGGCGTCTCGAACCACGAGCGTGGGGCCATCCTTCGAGACGCGGCCAAGAGGCCGCTCCTCAGGATGAGGTCAGTGTGTTTGGCGCACCCTTACTGGCACGCCTCGCATTCGGGGTTGTCGATCGAGCATGCCATCGCGACATTCAGCTCCGGCGCCGTGACGGAAGACTGAACGAGGATCGGCGCACCTGCTGTCTTCGCTGCTGCGCCTGTTGCCGACACCGCGTTGAGCTTCCCGTCGGTGCCCTTCAGCGTCGACTTCTCCACATGCGTCGCGCTGCGCGAGCGCAGGTAGTAGGTCGTCTTCAATCCCAGCGTCCAGGCCAGACGGTAAAGCTGATCGAGCTTCTTGCCGGATGGATTGGCGATGTAGAGATTGAGCGACTGCGCCTGATCGATCCACTTCTGCCGGCGCGACGCCGCCTCGATCAACCATGCGCTGTCGATCTCGAATGAAGTCGCATACAGCGCCTTGAGATCGTCGGGCACGCGATCGATCGATCCGACGCTGCCGTCGAAATATTTGAGGTCGGAGACCATCACCTCGTCCCACAGGCCCCTCTTTTTCAGATCGCGCACAAGGAAGGCGTTCACCACCGTGAAATCGCCCGACATGTTCGATTTCACATAGAGGTTCTGATAGGCCGGCTCGATCGACTGCGCGACGCCGCAAATGTTGGAAATCGTCGCCGTCGGCGCGATCGCCATCACGTTGGAATTGCGCATGCCCGTCGTCCTCACACGGTCACGCAGACTGCTCCAGTCGAGCGTCGTGGAGCGGTCCATCTGCACGCCACCGCGCGCCGCCGCAAGGATCTCGATGGAGTCGATCGGCAGGATGCCACGGCTCCACAGCGATCCGTCGAAGGACGGATAGCGGCCGCGCTCGGCGGCAAGATCCACCGATGCCGAGATCGAATGGAAGGCAATCGCCTCCATGCTGGTGTCGGCAAAGGCCACGGCCGCATCCGACGCCATCGCGATGCCCTGCGCCTGCAGTGCATCCTGGAAGCCCATCAGACCGAGACCGACCGGACGATGCTTGAGGTTCGAGCGGCGCGCTTCCGGGATGGTGTAGAAATTGATGTCGATGACATTGTCGAGCATCCGCATCGCCGTGGTCACGGTACGCTTGAGCTGCGCGTGGTCGAGACCATCCTTGCCGATATGATTGAGCAGGTTGACCGATCCGAGATTGCAGACGGCGACTTCGTCGTCCGACGTATTCAGCGTGATTTCCGTGCAGAGATTCGACGAGTGGATGACGCCGGCATGCTGCTGCGGCGAGCGCAGGTTGCAGGGATCCTTGAAGGTGATCCAGGGATGGCCGGTCTCGAACACCATGGTCAGCATGCGGCGCCACAAGTCAGTTGCGCGCACCTTCTTGAACACGCGGATCTCGCCGCGCGCAGCCTTCTCCTCATAGGCCGCATAGCGCTCGGCAAACGGCTTGCCATAGAGGTCGTGCAGCTCCGGCGTTTCGTCGGGCGAGAACAGCGTCCATTCGCCATCGGCCTCGACGCGCTGCATGAACAGGTCTGGCACCCAGTTGGCGGTGTTCATATCGTGCGTGCGGCGGCGGTCGTCTCCGGTGTTCTTGCGGAGATCGAGGAATTCTTCGATGTCGATGTGCCAGGTCTCGAGATAGGCGCAGACCGCGCCCTTGCGCTTGCCGCCCTGATTGACGGCGATGGCCGTATCGTTGGCGACCTTGAGGAATGGCACCACGCCCTGGCTCTCGCCATTGGTACCCTTGATATGCGCGCCGAGACCGCGCACGCGCGTCCAGTCATTGCCGAGACCGCCGGAATATTTCGCCAGCAGTGCGTTGTCCTTCACCGACTTGAAGATGCCGTCGAGATCGTCCGCCACCGTGGTGAGGAAGCAGGACGACAGCTGCGGCCGCTGCGTACCCGAATTGAACAACGTCGGCGTCGAGGCCATGAAGTCGAACGACGACAGCAGGTTGTAGAATTCGATGGCGCGGGCTTCGCGGTCGATCTCGCGCAGCGCGAGGCCCATGGCAACGCGCATGAAGAAGGCCTGCGGCAGTTCGATGCGATTGCCCTGCACATGCAGGAAGTAGCGGTCATAGAGCGTCTGCAATCCCAGGAACTGGAACTGAAGGTCCCCTTCCGGCTTTAGCGCGGCGGCTATGCGCTTGAGATCGAAGCGCGCGAGTTCGGGATCGAGCAGCTCGGCCGCAATGCCGGTCTTGATATAGGCGCCGAAATATTCGGCGTAGCGCGTGGTCATGTCGGCCTGCGACGCGTTGGTCGGAGAGCCGTGCACAAAGGACAGGACTTCGGTGCGCAGTTTGTCGAGCAGCAGGCGGGCGCTGACAAAGGTGTAGTTCGGCTCCTGCTCCACCAGCGTGCGCGCGGCCATGATGCCGGCCAGTGCCAACTCATCCAGCGTGATGCCGTCATAGAGATTGCGGCGGGTTTCCTCCAGCACCGGGGCGGCATCGACGCCATCAAGGCCGGCGCAGGCCTCGTTGACGATCAGCGCGAGACGCGCCGAATCGAGCGGGGCGCGGGTGCCGTTGGTGAGCGTGACATGCAGCACCGGTGCGGTGGAGACGAGCGCCGGCCTGGCGGCCAGTTCTTCGGCGCGAGTGCGAGCGCGCTCCTCGCGGTACAGCACATAGGCACGGGCCACCTTGTGGTGCTCGCTGCGCATCAGCGCCAGCTCGACCTGATCCTGGACGTCCTCGATATGGAAGGTGCGGCCTTCGCCGACGCGGCGCGTCAGTGCGGCCACGACTTCGCCGGTCAGTTGTTCCACCGCCTCATGGACGCGGCGCGAGGCCGCTGCCGTGTGGCCCTCGACCGCGAGGAAAGCCTTGGTCATGGCCACGGAAATCTTGCCCGCATCGAACGGCGACACCGTGCCGTTGCGTCGGATGATCTGCATCGACGGTTCGCGCGCAGGCGCAGCGAGCGTTTCCGGCGAGAGTTGAATCAGCGGCGCATGAGCCGCATCGCGTCCGTTAGACAAAACAGAAGATGAAGTAGGCATCGGCAAGACCCCGTGTGATGCATCAAGCAATGGGGGCTGGGGCCGAAAGGACGCTGCAAAATACACGGCGGAGATCCGCCGGCATTGCCTGCAAGCGACCGCTGGGACACCCCGCCCATGGACGTTCTGGTGTCGCGGCAGGTCTCCTGGCTCGCAGGTCAATGTCTGTTTCAGCCTTCCCGATGCTTGCGCATCAGTGACTTCAATCGAAACAGACTCACTGCTTACAGTTGCGGGGGCAGCGCCGGAATATGACGCAAAACAGCGTCTTTACCGGCTTCCCTCTTAGCCACCAAGTCTTGCGACAGGGCGGACCGTGACGTCTACATTTGGTGTGACCCGCGGTGAAGTGTCAAGCGAGCATTGGCGCCGAACGCAACAAATTCGGTAGGGCTGTTGGTTCAGTGGACAACCGCTTGCGTGGCGGAAACCGCGGGGTCGTTGGCGGTTTCTGCACGATGCGATTCGTTGCCGCCGAGCACCGCGAAGCGCAGAACATCGTGATCAACCGATGGAGGGTGCGATGCGCGACCTGATGACGACCACTGAAAGGATCAACTTCAACGATTTCGTGGAGCACGCAGGCGCGCTCACGGCGTTCGAGACGACGGAGCAGATCGCCCGGCGCCGCCTCGACGAGATGCTGAACGAAGCGCTGATGGACAGCTTTCCTGCGAGCGATCCGATTTCTTCGCTGCAACTCGCCTGAGCAGAATCAAACCGCTCGAAAGCTGGCCCGATACTGGCTGGGCGTCAGACCCAGCCGTCGCACGAAAACCTGACGCATATGTTCGGCGGTGGTGAAACCGGATTCATAAGCCACCACCTTGAGCGGCAGATCGCTGCCTTCGAGACGGTTACGCGCCGTGTCGATCCGGGCGCCTTCGACAAAATCCGCCGGCGTCATCTTTGTTTCCTGCTTGAATACCCGCGCAAAGGTGCGCGCACTCATGCCCGCAACCTCGGCCAGTTCATCCACGCTGTGCGCGTCACGCAGATGGGCCATCACATGCGCGTGGACCCGCGCGATCGGAGAATGCGGCTCGGCCGGCGGTACCAGATAGGGACTGAATTGCGACTGGCCACCCTGGCGCTGCGCCACCACAACCAGACGCTTGGCTACGGCCAGCGCGACATCCGCGCCATGATCTTCCTGGACCAGGGCAAGACCCAGATCGATGCCTGCGGTGACGCCGGCCGACGTCACCAGCGCGCCGTCACGACTATAGATGCGATCGAACTCCACATGCGCTTTGGGGAAACGCAACGCCAATAGCGGCGCATTCTGCCAGTGCGTCGTCACAGTCTTGTCGTCAAGCAGGCCGGCATGACCAAGCGCAAATGCCCCGGTGCACACCGAACCGTAGCGCCCCGCCTCGAGCGCCGCATTGGCCAGCCACTCTGTAAGCTGCGGGTCAGCCTCTGCCGTCGGCAGGCCAGGCCCGCCGGCCACCAGAACCAGATCCCAGGGTTTGTTCGCATCACTGAACGCCAGATCGGCAGATATCCGCAGACCGTTCGATGCACGCAGCGGCGCGCAGTCTGCAGCGACAAGTGTGATGTCGTAGCCGTCGCCCGGCGCGACGAAGCCATTGGCCTCCATGAACACATCAAGCGGACCGGCTACGTCCAGCGACTGGACGCCGGGGAATATCGCAAGAGCAACAGTCTTCATGGTGATGCTTCATTCCATCGATGGCAGCGAACCCAGGCGTTACGGAACAGATAGTCGCCTTCCGGCAGGAAATCACGGACGAATGGCAGCTTTGCAGGGCGCGGCGCGATTGTGAGGACACTGCCCGCCGGCGACAACGGGCGCATCACAACAACCCTGCAAGGAGCATCCCATGAGCAAAACGATTGCCGGCATCAAAGTCCCCGACAGCGCCCTCGCCGGCCAGGTCGATCAATTGGTGCGCGATACCGAAAGCGATCTTCTGTATCATCACTCCAATCGCGTTTTCCTGTTCGGCGCGCTCGCCGGGCAGCGCAAGGGTCTCAAGGTCGATTCCGAGTTACTTTATGTCGGCGCGATGTTTCACGACATGGGCCTGCAGGCGCCCTATGCGAGCAAGGATGAACGTTTCGAAGTCGATGGCGCAAATGCTGCCGCAGAATTTCTGCGCAGCCACAGGATCGATGAGCGCGACATCGACGATGTCTGGGACGCCATCGCGCTTCACACGACACCGGGCATTCCCAAGCACAAGCGGCCCGTGGTGGCGCTCGTCACGGCTGGTGTTGAGATGGACGTCTTGGGTCTGGAGTACGACGCCTTCACCGAACATCAGCGCCATGAGGTCTGTGCCTGCCATCCGCGCGGCCATGACTTCAAGAACGGGATCATCGATGCGTTCGCTGCGGGAACGATCCACAAGCCGGACACGACCTTCGGCAACGTCAAGGCTGACGTGCTCGACCTCCGCGACCCCACCTACAAGCGCGGGAATTTCTGCAGCATCATCCTGAACTCGGCGTGGAGCGAATAGACTCCCGCACGCGCATGGCGATCAACGCTGCCACCAGCAGCGTTGCGCCAAAGCCTGTGGGAGCGCCGAGGAACGGATAGGCGATCAGCAGCGCAGCAGCGAGACCGAGCACCGGCAGTTCGTGACGGCGAAAGCCTTCCGCGAGACCTATACGGGCGATGAAGCCGATAGAAATCGCAAGCACCATCACGTCGTACAGGAAAAGGTAGGGCGTCGTGAGCAAGGCGCCGACTGCCAGCGCAGCGGCTTTCAGTTCATAGCGCACGCTGCTGCGCCACAACGGCACCAGCACCGCTACGACGGCACCAATCATGATCCACTGGAACATCCAGGCCAGCGGCTCGCTGCCGTCGAAATAGCGCACCAGTGCAAAGATGCTCTGCATCTTGCCCCATGGCGCTCGGCCTTCGGTGAGGAAGGCCTGCGAGAACATCGGCATCCAGTGAATAAATGCCTGCCAGCTCTCGGTGCCGAAAGCGAGCCACGACACCGCGGCCAGCAGCACGGTAGTGATGCCTGCGCTGACAAACGCCTTCCATTGCGACGCTGCGATCAGCATCAGCGGAAACAGGAAACCATATTGCGGCTTGTAGCTGAGCAGACCCAGACAGATTCCCGACAGGATCGGCCGCGTCGGCAGCAGCACCAGCATGCCGCCGATCAGCGCCGCGGTCAGAAATCCATTCTGCCCGACAAGGCCGTTGGTCATCACCACCGGAAAAGCCGCAGCCAATAAAAGGCCGAAGGGACGACCGACGATCGCACGCATCGCCGCCAGATACGGCACTAAGCTGACCGCAGCCCAGCCGGCAAAAGCTACAGCATAAGGCAGCTTTGCGAGCAGTGCCGCGATGAACAGGAACGGCGGCGGATAGTGCCAGGCGAAATTGCCGGGATAGCTCTGACCGAGAACCGCAATCTGGACCTTTTTCTGGATGTCCCAGTCATAAGCCCAAGCCGGATGACCATCGAGCACCAATCGCCCGGCAGACCACACATTGACGAAATCGGTGGGCGAGCCGAGGCCGTCTTCATAGATCCAGCCGCGACCGTAGAAGGTCGGGAAGAAGGCGAGATGCAGCATCGTCAGGATCGTGCAGACGATCAGCAGCGCCGGCGGAATAGGGCCACGCTCGGGTGTCGAAGTCATGGTGAGCGGCGCTGGCATAGGGTCCCCAATGCGCATCAAGGGCGCCGGGCGACAGTGCCGATGGAAGTTTGAGGAAGGTTTAAGTGGGACGTGGTCCCCGCATCGGGCCTCGCTCCATTCGAGCTACAGATAACAAAAAACGCGGCCTTTCGGCCGCGTTTTGCATGTTTACGTGTGACGACTTTACGCCTGCGGCTGCGGCTCCAGGCCACCGTCCGGACGCGGGCGCGGCTTGCCAGCGGGCGGCACAGCCGAAGTGCGCGGACCCGACGGCTCCAGCACCGACTCGCGGTTCGGCTTCTTGCCGTTCAGCAAATCCGTGATCTCGTCGCCCGAGAGGGTTTCGAATTCGAGCAAGCCCTTGGCCAGCGTTTCGAGGTCATCGCGCTTCTCGGTGAGGATCTTGGTGGCTTCGTCATAGCCTTCGGCGACCAGACGCTTCACTTCGGAGTCGATCTTCTGCGCCGTGGATTCCGAGACCGCCTGGGTGCGGTTCATCTGCATGCCGAGGAAGACTTCATCGTTGTTCTCGCCATACGACACCGTACCGAGTTCTTCCGACAGGCCCCAGCGCGTCACCATCATGCGAGCCAGCCGCGTGGCCTGCTCGATATCGGAGGACGCACCCGAGGTGACCTTGTTGCGGCCGAAGATCAATTCTTCAGCAACGCGGCCACCCATCATGATGGCGAGGCGCGAGGTCATCTGCTCCAGGGACATCGACATCTTGTCGCGTTCCGGCAGCTGCATGACCATGCCGAGCGCACGGCCGCGCGGAATGATAGTCGCCTTGTGGATCGGGTCGGTGGCGACGACGTTGAGGCCGACGATGGCGTGGCCGCCCTCGTGATAGGCCGTCAGCATCTTCTCTTCCTCGGACATCACCAGCGACTTGCGCTCGGCGCCCATCATCACCTTATCCTTGGCCTCTTCGAACTCGCTCTGCGTCACCATGCGCTTGTTACGGCGCGCGGCAGTCAGTGCGGCCTCGTTGACGAGGTTCATCAGGTCCGCGCCGGAGAAACCGGGCGTGCCGCGGGCAATGGTCTTGAGGTTGATATCCGGGGCCAGCGGCACCTTGCGGACATGGACCTTGAGGATCTGCTCGCGACCGACGACGTCCGGATTCGGTACCACGACCTGACGGTCGAAACGGCCCGGACGCAACAGCGCGGGATCCAGCACGTCAGGACGGTTGGTGGCGGCGATCAGGATCACGCCTTCATTGGCCTCGAAGCCGTCCATCTCGACCAGCAACTGGTTGAGGGTCTGTTCGCGCTCGTCATTGCCGCCGCCGAGACCGGCGCCACGATGACGACCGACGGCGTCGATTTCGTCGATGAAGATGATGCAGGGCGCATTCTTCTTGGCCTGCTCGAACATGTCACGCACACGGGATGCGCCGACGCCGACGAACATTTCGACGAAGTCCGAACCCGAAATGGTGAAGAACGGCACATTGGCTTCGCCCGCGACCGCACGCGCGATCAGCGTCTTACCGGTGCCGGGAGGGCCAACCAGCAGCACGCCGCGCGGGATACGTCCGCCGAGGCGCTGATACTTGCCGGGGTCGCGCAGGAATTCGACGATTTCCTGCAGATCCTGCTTGGCTTCGTCGACGCCGGCGACGTCTTCGAACGTCACGCGGCCATGCGCTTCCGTCAGCATCTTGGCGCGCGACTTTCCGAAGCCCATCGCCTTGCCGGCGCCGCCCTGCATCTGGCGCGACAGGAAGATCCACACGCCGATCAGCGCGATGAACGGCAGCCATGAGACGAGCAGCGACACGAACCACGGCACGTTGTCGCCCGGAGCCTTCGCGGTGATCGAGACCTTGGCGTCATACAGACGCTTGATCAGGGTCGGGTCGCTCGGGGCATAGGTCTGGAAGCTGGAGCCGTTGGTGAAGGTGCCGTGAATCTCGGGACCCTGGATTACGACATCGCGGACGTGATTTTGATCAACTTCGGTGAGGAGCTGCGAGAACGAAATGTCCTGCGAGGCGGTGCGCTGACCAGGATTCTGGAAAAGCGTGAACAGCGCCAGCAGCAACAAAACGATAATGACCCAGAGGGCAAAATTGCGCAGGTTCGCGTTCATCGATCTTCCTTCGTCGCCGCGCGAAATCGCGGCCTTATTCCCTTGTGGGTCGCCACAAGGGTTCACCCTGGGTCGGTCGGATACAATCTAGGTGCGACCGAGGGCGCTGCCAAGGGAACTGGGATGGACTATTTAACGCATCTACGCGCATTTCCGGTTCAAATAATGGCAGTGCTGACAGGGTTTTCCCACGGTGGTTAAGGTACTGTGGGGCCACAGGTAGCTCTTTGCACTCAATCGGCGCGGCGACGCCTGGGCGGCGCCGGAACGATTCTCAGGCGGTCCTGCGTCAGCGTGATCATGGCACCGGCGAGCGTCTGCTTCAGCAGAGTACCTTTCCCGCCCGATCGCGTGGCCTGAACGATGGCGAATACAAGCGTTTCGACCTTGCCGAGCTCGGCCGGCCCTTCGTGCCCGACCTGATCGATCATCCGCAGCAACAATCGAACGCGAATTTCCTCAGCCAGCCCCGCAAATGCTCCCGCATCGATGGCTTCAGGCATCTTGCCCGGGCTGTGCAGCGCCAGAAACCGCTCTGCCCCGTCGACCATCAGTTCCAGCGCCGCGTCGGCACGCCGCAGCCGCGTTGCCAGCCGGCCGAGGTTACGCGAATCGAAGCCCTCGGACGCCAGGGCCGGCATCAGAGCCCGCAGCCGCGGGCGGGTGTAGCTTGGATCGGAGTTACTGGGATCGGTCGCGAAGTCGATTTTCGCTTTGGTCAGTGTGGCAACAAGTTGCGCCTTCGCGATGTGCAAAAAGGGACGCGCGAGCTGGATACCGTCACGCTCGGTCAGCCGCGCCATGCCCGCGAGGCCGGCAATGCCGCTGCCGCGCGCCATCCGCATGAGGAGGGTCTCAGCCTGGTCGTCACGAGTGTGCGCCGTGAGCACATGGGAGGCGCCGGCACTACGCGCGGCCTTGGCGAGCAGCAGATAGCGCGCTTCGCGGGCCGCGGCAGGCAGTCCAGTTTTCGGCTTGGCGCCAGTCCAGCGGAGAGTGCGGTGAGGAATATCGAGAGATGCCGCGAGCCGCTTCACGTCGCGGGCCTCGCGGGCGGCTTCAGGCCGCAAACCATGGTCGATGGTCACCGCAATAAGGTCGGGGCCGCGCTTGAGCGGACGTCGCCAACGCGCGGCGAGCCACATCAGGGCGACGGAATCAGGACCGCCGGACACGGCAAGGACCAATGCTGGCGCGGACGCCCAGTCAGCGAATAGCTGTTTCGCCATCTGGGCCGAAATCGGCGACTGGTCGTCGTCGGACATGCGCATCAGAACCGGTTGCGACCCGGCTGATTGTCCGAGTCGATCACCTAGCACTTAACGCGTTTTTGCTCGCGGTCCACGCCCTGTTTCACGCCGGCCGAGGCGCGGGGATATTTCCGTGTCACTTCACCGAAGGCGGCACAGGCCGCTTCCTTTTCCTTCAGCGCGGCCAGCGACTGGCCAAGCCGCAGCAACGCATCGGGCGCCTTGGCGGAGGTGTCGTATTTCGTGGTCACGCCCAGGAATGTCTCGGCGGCATCGCGATATTTCTGGCGCTGGAAGAAGCTCTCGCCGAGCCAATACTGCGAATCCGCAATCATTGGATCGCCAGGATATTTCTGGGCGAAGTTGCGCATGGTCTCTTCAGCCAGCGCGTAATCACGACGCTGCATATAGCCGATGCCGAGATCGAACTCGTCCTTCGAGGTCGCGCCCGGCGGCAAGGTCGTCAGTGCTGGCGCAGCTCCGCCCTGGGCGGCATTGCCCAGCGGGAGCGGCTCGCCGGCCCCACGACCGCCCTGTGCACCGACCGGTGCGTTTGCCGGCATCGGCTGCTGCCCGCCACCCAGCGCGCGCGGCACGCCCGGCGCATTGGGGTTCGCATTGGGATCGAACGCATCGTTACGACGGCCAGCGCGAGGAGCTGGCGCGGGATCCTGAGCAATTGGTGCAGGTGCCGCGATCTGCGGCTGTTGCTGATTGTAACCGGGCTGCGGCGCCTGCTGCACCGGGGCGGCAGCGATATTGGGCCGGCCGCCGGCAGCACCGGGAGGCGCACCGGCCGGGGCGCCGCCGGCCTGCAGCTGCCGAAGCTGATCTTCGAGCTGGCGGTTACGGAACTGCAACTCCTCGTTCTGGCCGGTGAGCTGCCGCAGTTGGTTCTGCAACCGCTCGATCTGCAAGCCCTGATCGGCATCGTCGTCGCCCGACTGCTGGCCGTAGCCCTGCTGACGGGGAGCCGGTTGACCGAACAACTGCGCCCAAACCGGCGAAGCCGTGACGAGCAGCATGGAGACGAGTGCAGCGCCGGCGAGCGAATGAGATCTGGATGACATTTGAGCCTGAAAATGACCGGTTTCGCGCCCCATTGGCGCGCATCACGATGAGGATTTCACTACGCCAAAAATGTGACTTTCGACAGCGACAAAGGCGCCCGTTGAAAACAAAAACGGCGCCTGCCCCGGGGGCAGACGCCGTTTTGTTTGATATCAGACGTCGCTTACGCGCCGGCGTTCAGCACGGTGACCGCACGGCGGTTCTGCGACCAGCACGAGATGTCGTTACACACCGCGACCGGACGTTCCTTGCCGTAGGAGATGGTGCGCATCCGGCTGGCATCGATCCCGCGCGACGCCAGGAAGGTGCGAACCGACTGGGCACGGCGGGCGCCGAGCGCAATGTTGTATTCGCGGGTGCCGCGCTCGTCCGCATGACCTTCGATGGTGAAGGAATAGCGGTTGTACTGCTGCAGCCACTGCGCCTGCTTGTCCAGGGTCGCGATCGCCTGCGGCGACAGTTCGGTCTGATCGCTCTCGAAGAACACGCGATCGCCGACATTGACGACGAAGTCCTGCTGGCTGCCCGGCGTGGCGGCATTGGCCATCGCGCCATCGGCACCCAAACCATTCTTGTTGGCGCAGGCGCCCATCGACAGCGCCACGGCCAGCACTGCAGCCAGTTTTAATCCCTGGAGGATACGCATCTGATGCTTCATTCCCGGAGCCTCCACGCTCACGCTTTACCCAACTGTCATTCGGTCTACAGGGCGTTGGTTAAGCGAACGTTCCGTCAACCTTGATGAGGTGTTGCCAAAACCGATCAAAAGCCACAGGCCGCGAAAAAGCAACGACGTGGTTAATGGTTGGCAAATGTGGCGCGACGGTGAAGGTTCTGAGAAAGCAGCTGGTTTTAGGCAGAATCCTGCGGCGGAACTGCTGGGATAGTCAGCAATGGCCAGCGATGGGACCGTCGCCCCCTCACCCTCAGGTGCGGGGCAACATCGCGGCCTGGGCGATATGGAACTCGGATGAATGAAGATCCGGCGCCAGGGGCTCGCTCTTGCGCTCGAACAGAGCCCGCTGCTCGAAGAGACTGGAGCGGAAATGCGGGTAGCGCATGAAAATGCGTTCGCGCACCGCGGCGTAGTCGGCCGCCATCAGGCATAGCGGCTTGGTCAGCGTCGGATAGGGCCGCGGCTCGCACATCGGCGTCTGCAGGAAAACCTTGCGATAGAACGCGCGATGCTCGGCGCGCACGGTCGCCGTCCCGATATCGGCTTTGAAATAGCCGCAGGCGACATAGCCCAGCCGAACCGTCATATAGGGCAGTTCAGGAAACTTGGTGCGGTTGTTCGGGTCGGCCACGAAGCGGTTCGGGTCGACGATGATCTTCCCCTTGTCCAGCTCGGGACGCAGCAAGTCTCCGAATGCATCGACGGCAGGCGTTTCCGGATTGTCCGGCGTCGCTACGCTAACGCGCAGCGAACTGGCGAGCTCGCCATCAACGAATATCCCGAAAGTCCATGAATTCGGCAAATCATCGAAACGGTCGGCGAGACGGCGATCCGCCCGAGGCTCGATGGCCCCCTCATGGAGATAGGCTCTATAGCGCAGGCTATAGATCGCCTCTTTCTCAGCTTCGGTTTCGGCAAGACGGTAGTCAACCCGGTCGAGAATATCGCTGCGCTTCGAAGCTTCAGTCGCTTGATCGGCCGAAGCCATCATTCCGTCTCCTACGCACCAACGCCATGACTACGCGAGTAAGGAAAGGTTAAAGCTTTCTTAAAAGTTGTCAAAGGTTCTGCCACAATGTGGTTAACCCTTTTGGCCTATTCGGCGCGCGAAACGAATGGAAATGGAAATTCGAGAGTGTGGCCCGCGGCTGGTCAGGCCGGTGCGCGCGTGGCCTCGACATTGGCGCCGGGCTCGATCACGCGACGTCCGTGGGATGCGTCCAGGAGCTGCCTGATCCGGGTCGCAGGCACCGGGCGGCTGAACAGATAGCCCTGCGCCTCGCTGATCGTGCCGTCGGCACTGATCAGCTCGAGTTGCTCGTTGGTCTCGATGCCTTCGACGACAACCGTCATTCCCAGATCGGCACTGAGGCGCGCAACGCCGCGCAGCAGCGTCAACGGACGGTCCGTATCGATCCCTTCGAGGAATGAGCGATCGATCTTCACCTTCTGCAGCGGGAAATTGTGCAGATAGCTCAGGCTCGAATAGCCGGTACCGAAATCGTCGAGCGAAATCCGACAACCTGCTGCGTGAAGCTGCGCGAGGGCATCGTGGGTCCACTGCGTATTACGCAGCAGCGACGATTCGGTGATCTCGATCTCGAGACGACGCGCCGGCAGCCCGGACACATCGAGGGCGTAGCGTACCTCGCTCAACACATCGCGCTGATGAAACTGCTGCGACGAGAAGTTGACGGCGACGCTGACCGCGTCCGGCCACTTCATGCATTCGATACAGGCCTTGCGCAAAATCCAGCGGCCAAGATCGACGATCAGGCCCATGTCTTCTGCGACGGGAATGATATCGACCGGCGAAACAGTGCCGCGGACAGGATGATTCCAGCGCAGCAGCGCTTCGCAGGTCGAGATGCGTCCCGACTTCAGATTGACCAGCGGCTGGTAGTAAATCTCGAATTCTTCATTGGCGAGCGCCTGGCGCAGATCCAGTTCGAGCACGCGGCGCGCCTCGACCGTCTGGGCCATCTCGTCGCGGAAGAAGCAGAAGGTGCCACGGCCTGAGGCCTTCGCACGATACAACGCCATATCGGCGTTCTTCAAAAGGTTGTCAGCGCTGACATCGGGTTCCGTCAAGGCGATGCCGACGCTGGCGCCGATCTCGACCTGATGATTGTCGACCTCGTAGCGCTCACTGAGCCGTTCGACGATGCGACGCGCCAGATCGGCTGCATCATGATTTGTCTTGATGGCACGTTGGAACACGACAAATTCGTCACCGCCAAAACGAGCCACGAAGTCATCCGCGCGCAACATTTCGCGCAGCCGATCGGCGACCATGCACAACAGCTGATCGCCGCATGGATGACCAAGCGTATCGTTGACCTGCTTGAACTGATCGAGATCGACGAACAGCAGGGCCGACAGCGTGGATTGGTCCGAGCTCTTCAGCATGCGGCCGATTTCGTTCCGGAAACTGACCCGGTTCGGCAGCCCCGTCAATTCGTCGAAACGCGCCATGTGGCTGATACGCGCTTCGGAATTGCGGCGCTCGGTAATATCTTCAAGCAGAACGACCGTGCCGCCGCCGACCATCGGCTGAAACTTCCACGACAATGCACGTTCACTCTCGTGGGCATGATCAAGGGTCGTGATTTCGGCTGCCTTCGAGCTTTCAATCTCGGTGATGATGGTCATCGCGCTGGCCGATGACACTGTCCCTGCATTGACGCAGAGCGAGACGACTTCGCGAGCAGTCACGCCGCGCTGCACGAGATCCTCTGAAATCTCCATCATCGCGGTAAAGCGATTGTTGAGCACCGCCAACCGACCATCGGCGCCGAACATGCACAGGCCGTTGGGCATATTGTTCAGCGCCGTATCGAACTGGCCGGCGATGGAGCCGACCCGCTCGGTGGCCAGCAGCGCTTTGACGTAGACGTCATGCAGACGAAGCGTGATCCGGCGCAGGCCGACAAAGAACAGGACGTTCAGAAACGCAAAGCCGATATAGTAGAAGTCACCGTGGATAATCAGCGCCAGCGCCATCGGACCGCACGCCAGCAGCACCTGCAACTGCGCGATCTTCGGACGGCCATAGGTTCGGCCGGCGCCGGCCGCGATATAGGCGACGGTCACTGCCGTACCCAGCATATGCGCGACCGGATCATCGCTGCCGAGCAAAACGACCCAACACCACAGGCCCAACGCGGCTGCATAGAGCGAGCCGCCAACCATGTAATTGAATTCCCAGCGGATCGCCTCGTCAGGCGTCAGCGCGGTCTCGCGCTTTTCATAGCGGCTAAGCTGAAGGGCCCGCAAAGCGCCAATGACGATGATCAGGGCGGCGCATGGCCACAGCAAAGGGTTGCCGGTCTTCACCGCAGTCATGACTGCGCCGGTCCCGGCGCAGACCGCACCGGCCAGCATCGGAATCGGGTTTTCGAACAAGGAATCGACGAGCGCCGTGTAGATCGACGGCGACATCGATTTGCTGTTCGTCCGGTTGTGGTCGGCGAGCTGCATCGGGCGTAAATGCGTCCTGTTCAGGCGCACATTGGTACCGGGTCCTGATGAAGTCTTTCTGAGGGAACATCGTTAGCGAACTGTTTACGCATTCGCATAAACAGCAAATCTGCTCGTGATTTCAGCGCGGTGGGCAAAGTTTGCCGGGAATAGCCGGTAATCCGCCGGTCGCCGCCAATCGTTTGTTTACGATAGCAACGGCGACCAGGCCGGGTCGGACGCGAAGCCGGGCGTCGGGACCTTGAGTTCGTTACGACCCGAAACGTCGACCGTAAACAGGGACGGGCCCCCGCCCGTATCGCGGAAGAACATGATCACGCGGCCATTGGGCGCGAAGGTGGGACCCTCATTATGATAGCCGGACGTCAGCAGCCGTTCGCCGGAGCCATCGGGCTTCATGATGCCGATCGAGAACTGACCACCACCCTGCTTGGTAAAGGCGATATAGTCGCCGCGCGGCGACCAGACCGGGGTCGAATAGCTGCCTTCGCCGAACGAGATGCGCTGGGCACCGCCGCCGGTTGCCGCCATCGTATAGATCTGCGGTTTGCCGCCGCGATCGGATTCGAAACAGATCCGTGCCCCGTCCGGCGAATAGGACGGCGAGGTATCGATCGCCGGCGTATCGGTGAGCCGCGTCGTGGACTTCGACCGCAGGTCCATGACGAAGAGGTTGGAATTGCCGCCCTGCTGCAGGCTCATGATGACGCGCTGGCCATCCGGCGAGAAACGCGGCGAGAACGACATGCCCGGGAAGTTGCCGACAACCTCGCGCTGGCCTGTCTCGATATTGAAGAGATAGACCTTGGGATCACCCTGACCGAATTCCATATAGGTGATCTCTTGCGTGGACGGCGAGAACCGCGGCGTCAGCACCAGATCCGCCCCGCGCGTCAGGTAACGCACATTGGCGCCGTCCTGATCCATCAGGGCCAGTCGCTTGACGCGGCGCTCCTTGGAGCCCGTCTCGTCGACAAAGACCACGCGGCTATCGAAATAGCCCTTCTCGCCGGTCAGGCGCTCATAGATTTGGTCGGAAATGATGTGGGCGATACGACGCCAGTATTCCGGCGAGGTGAAATATTGCTGGCCAGCCAATTGCTGACCGGTGGCGACGTCCCACAGCCGGAATTCGGCCTTCAGGCGACCATCGCCCTGTCGGGTCATGCGGCCAGTGACCAGCGCCTGCGCATTGACGGTCTTCCAGTTCACGAAGTTCGGCGGCGCGTCGATATTGATGGCCTTCTCGACGAAGGCGGCCGGATCGATCGGCGCGAACAGGCCGCTGCGCTTCAGATTGTTGGTGATGACCTGGGAGACGCCGACGCTGACTTCGTTATCCGCACCGGTGCCGGCGGAGAAGTTCGGGATCGCGATCGGCAGCGGCGCGACATTGCCTTCCGTGATCTGCACGCGCGCCTGCCCGAAGGCGGTTCGCGCACTGGTGCCCATCAGCAGACCTGTCGCCGCCATTCCTGTGATGATCTGTCGGCGGCTCGGGCGAAACAACATCGGGGGCAATCCATTCTTGTCGGTCATTATTGCGGGCTTTGCTCGGTATTCGTGATCGTCACCAGGAGTGACGTGCTCATGACCGTCGTTCGGTGAAAACGGGTTCGAAAAACTTCCATTCGTCAAAAAACGCCGTAGGCAGTTTATACGGCGCACATTCGATAATCGCACGCAGCGCGCTCTCCTGATAGACGCGGAAATACGGCGTCGTTGGATTGCTGATGGCAACCGGCGTCGTTTCCAACGACCCGTCACGCTTCAGCTTGACGCTGAAAATCGACTCGGTCATCTGCGCTTCGATGCCGCCATAGGGCTTCTTCCAGCAGCGCTCGACCTGCGACTTGAACATTGCGCCCCAAGTGGCGACGTTGTTGCTCGCACTGCCTTTCGCCAAACCCAGAGCCTCGTTCGGATTGAGGTCGGACCCCGTCACCGAATTCCGGGTCGGATCGCGCTTGTCGATCAGCGCCGCGATCTTTGACTGATCGAACACGCGCTCGGCCTTCTTGGCCTCTGCTGCCTTGGCCTGTGCTTCGGCCTTGGCTTTCGCTTCGGCATCAGCCTTGGCTTTGGCCTCAGCCTTCGCTTTGGCTTCTGCTTTAGCCTTGGCTTGCGCTTCGGCCTTCGCCTTGGCTTCTGCCTGCGCCTTGGCGTCAGCCTCGGCCTTCGCTTCAGCCTCTGCCTTGGCGTCGGCAACCGCCGCCGCTTTGGCTTCTGCCTTTGCCTTGACATCGGCCGCGGCTTTCGCTGCAGCCTCGGCTTTTGCCGCAGCCTCCGCCTTCGCCGCTTCGGCCGCCGCTTTCTCGTCAGTCTTCGGCTGTTCCTTCGGCGCCGTCTCGGTGATCACCGGCGGCTTCTTGTCGTCGATCTTGCCGACGGTATCCTCGACCGGCGGCTTGGCCTCGGCGACCTTCTCCACCTTCGGCTTCGGATTTTCCTTCTTGCCGGTCTTTTGACCGACCATGGACTGGCTTTCGACGCTGATGTCGACCCCGACGGAATCCTCCGGCATCACTTCCAATGCCCTGGAAGAGAACGTGAAGAGGCCCCACCCGATCACGAACACATGGAGGATCACCGATGCGACGAGTGTCTTGTCGACTCTCGCGATCAGCTCTCCAATCCTGCTCGTCTCCGGTTGTTGCTCCACGATCTTAAGTCCCCTGCTCCGGCAGGATCACGATATTGGCCTTGAACCCGGCCGCCCGCACTGTGCCGAGCAATTTCATCATGTCCGTGTAGCAGACGTCGCGGTCGCCGCGCAGAAACACGGTATTGTCCGTCTCCGACCGCGTGGCCCGGATGGCCGTGATCTTGGCGGAGAGTTCGCTTGCCGGTACCAGAGCATCGCCAACATAGGTTTCGACAGCCGAATTGCAGCCGCCGCCGGTACGCTTCACCGATACGGTGAGCGGCGGCGTATTTGCTGACACCGACTTGCCGCCGCTTGCGATCGGCAGGTCGATATCGATGGTCGAGGTCATCAGCGGCGCCGACACCATGAAGATGATCATCAACACGAGCATGACGTCGACCATCGGGGTGACGTTGATCTCGGCCATGACGGCAGCACGCCGGCGCCCGCGCCGACCTCCGCTACCACCGCCCGAGCCCATATTCATCCCCATGACAGGGTGCTCACTTCAAGGTTCAATTCGTCATCCATCAGACGCGCTCGTCGATCTGGCGCGACAGGATCGCTGAAAACTCGTCGGCAAACCCCTCCAGGCGCTGGGCCTGTTTGTTCACTTCTGACGTGAATTTGTTGTAGAAAATAGTCGCCGGGATGGCGGCGATAAGGCCGATGGCCGTGGCAAACAGCGCTTCGGCGATACCAGGTGCGACCACGGCGAGCGACGTGTTCTTCGAGGCGGCAATCGCCTGGAAGCTCGACATGATGCCCCAGACGGTGCCGAACAGGCCGACGAAGGGGCCGGCCGAACCGACGGTCGCCAGCACCAGAAGGCGGCGCTCGAGGCGCTCGACCTCGCGGGCGATGGAGACGTTCATCACCTTGTCGATGCGCATCTGCAAGCCGGTGAAGGAGCGCGCCTGGCTTTCGAAAGACCGCTTCCACTCGCGCATCGCCGCGACGAAACACGCCGCCATCGACTGCGTCGGCTTGGCGGACAGCGCGCGGTACAGATCCTCGATGGACTCGCCGGACCAGAAGGCCTGCTCGAACCGGTCCATGGCGCGGCGTGTGCGCGCATACAGGAACATCTTGTCGATCGCGATCGCCCAGACCCACACCGAACAGCCCAGCAGTCCCAGCATGACCGCTTTCACGATCCAGTGGGCCTGCAGGAACAGCGCGATCAGCGAAACGTCGGATGAAGCCAGCGGCAGGGCTGACTGCGCCACATCGGCCGGATTCATGAACGGTATCCTCTCAACGCAAAAATCCTCAATTTGCCAGCGACTTGCTCATCGCTGATGCCGCGGCCACGCATCGCGCGCGGCGCGGAACGCCAGTGCAATGTTCTTGTTGTGTCGCATGGAGGGCTTGTCCGAAGCCGAGCCCTAAATTCCCTGCCAACATGTCAAAACAAGGGCTTGCACGCGTTTCTGCGGCTTTTACCAGACGCCAGTCATGGTTAATGCGGAGTTACCAAAGCGTGTTTTGGCCGAGAAATGAAGCGGTATTCGCTTGTTCGTGAAGGGCCCGTGACAAAGCAAAACCGCCCGCCTGAATGATCAGACGGGCGGCGATGTCGGCATCGGGCGAAGGGGGCGCTACCGCCTGACGCCTATCAGTTCCGGGCTGTTAGCCCTGCGGCTGATTGTTATCCGATGGCGGGGTCGGCTTTGGGCGGTGCTGCGCCATGAACTGGTCGAACTCTTCCTTGTCCTTGGCGTGACGCAGACGATCGAGGAAGTTCTTGAACTCGTGCTGTTCTTCCTCAAGGCGGCGCAGGGTTTCGACGCGATATTCGTCGAAAGCGCGGTTGCCCGAGGTCGGCGGGCCGAAGCCGAAGCCCGACCCGAAGCCTGAGCGCTCCATGCGGTTGCGCATGCGCTCCATCTTGTACTGCATCCGCTCCATCTTGTTCTCGAAACGGCCGTGACGATCCCAGCAACCCATTTTTCTGCTCCCGAGTGTGAAGAAGAGAAGTGCGAGGCCAACCGGCCACCAGATGATAAAACCGAGCACGATCAATACGATGTGCCATGGTGAGCGCATCTGGTAGGACACCCGATCATCGGCGGGTGGACCCCATCGATTGTAATCTGCAGCGTTGGCCATTTTCCTCTCCATCAGCGGCACCATGCCGCTTGTGAATGTAAATAACATTTACATACCTAGCTCACGGCCGGATTTTGTCAAGACGACCGCAAGGGGAGCGCCGCGAATTATTTTGGGGCGGTTCCCCAAGGACCCGATTTGGGCGCTGTAGATGTGTCGGACTTGTGGACGTTTTGGTCGGTTGGAAAGCCCAGTCCGCGCAAATAAATCAGCGCGCCGGCTTCCAGCAGATCCTCCGGCGACATCGGCAGCTTGCGCCGCGCAGCATCGCCGCGGCCGAACAGCGAGGCCACGCCATGCGCCAGCGACCAGATATGCAGCGCCATCATCATCGCCGGTGGACGCGTCACGCCCGGCGGCGTCAAGGCGGCCAAACGTTCTGCCGCCGCACGGATCACACCGAAGGCACGTTCTCCCGCCGCGGCCAGTTCAGGACTGGAATCTACGGGGATTCCGGATTCGAACATCGCCGAATAGAAGGCCGGTTCAGTGCGGGCGAAAGCGAGATACGCCTTGCCGATCCGCTCGAAGGCCGTGACCGTATTCGGACGGCCATCATCCCACGCCGCCGTCAGCACCTGCTCGAACTGCTCGAAGCCACGCTGCGCGATGCTGGCGAGGAGGTCGTCGCGATCGCGGAAATGGCGATAGGGCGCGGCCGCGCTGACGCCGGCCGTGCGCGCGGCGTCGGCGAAGGTGAAACCCGCGGGCCCCTTCTCCGCAATCAGCCCGAGCGCTGCCTGCAGCAGCGCCTCTTTCAGATTTCCGTGGTGATAACCGCGCTCGCCGCGGCTGTCTTTGCGCCAGCTCATGTGAAGGGCTTTAACATGAGCCGGGCCAAAAGGTCACACCAAAACGGTGTGACCGGCACAAATTCCCTCAACAAATCAACGCCCGCCGCATGCGGAAATCCTGCGGCAGGCACGCGGCCGTGTTGCGACACGACCGTTTCATGCCCGTCGCAGTGATTTTGCCTCAGCCGAGCCGCTTTGCGGTGGTCTGCATTTCCTCGAATCCCGAGGCGACGGCCTGCACGTCCTCCGGATAATCGGCCATTTCCTGCACCTGGCGGATCTCGATCACCTCGTTGGGCGTCGCCGGGCAGCGACTGGCCCAGGCGATGGCCTCATCGCGCGAGGCGACGTCGATCATCCAGTAGCCGCCGAGCACTTCCTTGGATTCCGCGAACGGCCCGTCGGTCACCACCGGCTTGCCGGATGGAAAGGACACCCGCGCGCCCATCGATGGCGGGTGCAGTCCATCGCAGGTGATCAGCACCCCGGCATCCATCAGCGCCTTGTTATAGGCCATCATCGCCGCGACGCGCTCGACGTCCTCCGGCACGGTGCCCGGCGCCGCAGTCTCATAGCCGCCAGGGATCATCAGCATCATGAATCGCATGGTCATTATCCTCGTTGAACTCGTCGCTTATTTCTTGGCGGCTTGCGCGCGCAGCCGCTCTTCCTTCTCACGCAATTCGGGGGTGAGGGCGTCGCCGAAATCCTCGGCCGCAAACACCTGACGGATCTCGATCTCGTCGCCGGCCGCAAATGGCGCGCGCTTCATCCACGCGATCGCCTCGTCCTTCGAGGCGACGTCGATCAGCCAGAAGCCCGCTATCAGATCGCGCGTCACATCGAACGGCCCCTGCTTCACCACTGGCTCACTGCCGGTAAAGGCGATGCGCGCGCCTTTCGACGTCGGGTGCAGCCCCTCGCCGGCCTGCATCACGCCGGCATTGCACATCTCCTCATTGAACTTGCCCATCGCGGTCAGCAGTTCCGTCGTCGGCATCACGCCGGCTTCGGTGTCCTTGTTCGCATGCACAATCACCATGAAACGCATCGGTCTTTCTCCGTTGGAACATTCGACTGCAAATATGACGAAGCAGCTTTTGCCAGTCCGACATGATCGGTGAAATTATTTCAGACGTCATGACCGATGGATTTTTTCCTTCAACCATAGTCAGCGGCAATCCCGCTACAAACGTTCAGCTGCGCAAGCTACGCAATCATCCTCCAACTAGCATTTCGAATGATTGACTAGCGCGACGCCCGATCATCTTTCAGCGCATCTGCGAATTCGGTCACGATTGCCTTTATCAGGCGACCGCTGAATCTGTCCTTTTGCCACAGCGCCGTCATCTCGACAGGAGATGGCTCCCACCCCGTCAGGACGCGAACAAGCGCACCGGATGTCAGTGCGGCTTCAACCAAAAAGAATGGCAGGTTGGCAATCCCGAGGCCCGCAATTGCGGCGTCCACCAATATCGTCTGCCGGTTGGCCGCAAAACCGATTTTGGGATGGACGGTCGCAGTCACGCCTTTGTCGTTTCGCAGGTCCCATTCGACCAGATCGCGACGGATCGCAAGTGCGGGAATTTCCCTGACGTCCTGCGGCTCTTTCAAACCGGAGTGTGCCGATAAAAAGCCCGGACTGGCGACCAGCACTCTCGGCAAGGTGGCAATTCTCCTGAAGATGAGTTCGGAGTCCGCGACCGGCCCCATCCGAACCACCAAATCGTATCCTTCCTCAATCAGCGACACTCTGCGATCGGCAAGGGTTATCTCAATCGCGACATCGGGATGTCTGGCCCCGAACCGGATCAACGCAGGCGCAAGCACTGCAGTGGCGATATCGGGCGGCAAGGAAAGACGAATGTTGCCCGACAGGGCTGCGCGCTCGTCCTGAACCTCGGCTACGGCCTCTTCAGCGAGCGAGAAGGCCGCACGGCTTCGTTCGAAAAGTTGCTGCCCCTGCTCTGTGAGCACGACGCCCTTCTTCGTTCGCCGGACGAGTCGGACGTTCAAGGTATTTTCCAGCACCGACAGTCGCCGGGACAGCGTCGCTTTCGGAATGCCCGTCGCACGCTCGGCCGCCGCAAGCCCTCCGGCCTCGACGATACGAGTGAACAGCGCAAGGCCGTCGAAATCTCCGAAGACTGTCATGTTCCATTTATGAAACATGATGAGGTCATTTTTCAAGCCTGCCGCTGGCTTTGTTTCATTTCTACACTTATGGGCGAGCAATGACGCTCTTTGAGCCAAACGAGGTCAGATCATGCCCAATTACTTCACCCCGGAAAATTCCGCGCTTCTGCTCATCGATCATCAGATCGGCACGATGCAGTTGATCAAGAACATCGACGTCGCCAGAGCCAAGCGCATGTCGCTGGCACTGGCGAAAACAGCGAGCATCCTGAACATTCCGACCGTCCTGACGTCGAGCCAGGAAGATCGCCTGCAGGGGCCGCTGTTGCCGGAGCTGCAGGAGATCCTGCCAGACGCCTTCAAAGCGCGCGTCAAGCGCGAAGGCATCGTCAACGCCTGGACCGACGTCAACTTCAAGGCGGCGGTGGAAGCAACGGGACGAAAGAATCTGATCATGGCCGGTGTCACGACCGATGTCTGCCTTGTCTTCCCGGCGATCGATGCGGTGACCGAAGGCTACAGCGTCCAAGCGGTCATGGACGCTTCGGGGTCTCCATTCGAGCTCTCCGAGGATATGTCCCGCCGGCGCATGCAGGATGCTGGCGTTGTTTTAACAGCGACCAACACGATGATCGCCGAACTCGCTCAGAACTGGGGAACGCCCAATGGGCAAAAACTCATCCAGTTGCTGTTCAGCGAAGTGCTTCCGCCGATCAATCCGTAACGCCATCGCGCCCGCCGAAGCTGGAGCCTCATTGGTTCTGATGGAAGCAGAACCGAGCTCCAGCTTTTTGTTTGAAGCGTTTTCTTGACGCGAACCGGCATCCACTTCGCTCGAAAACGCGATAAGGAGAAAAAACATGACCTCAGCACCAACTATCGCAGGGATCGGTGTCGTCTCGCCTGAAAGCCATCAGGTGCGGTCGCAAGGGCCATTCCAGTTGCGTCGCATCCGTCCCGGCATCGCTCTGGGACAGCCAAACGACGCAGGCTTCGGCGGGCTTGGCGTTATCGACCACGCCCGGCTGCAACCCGGCCTCGTCGTGAGGATGCACGAGCATCGCAATGACGAGATCATAAGCTACATGCGCGCAGGCCGCATGCAACACACCGACTCCGCCGGAAAGAGTGAACTTATATCGCCCGACCGGTTGATGGTGATGAACGCAGGCCGCGGTTTTCATCATGAAGAACGAGTTGTCGGAGACGACCAGATCGAAATGCTGCAGATCTTCGTTCGGCCTGAAGCCGCAGACGAAGAGCCAATCGTTCAATTTGTCGAACTCGATGAGATCGAGCGAAACGATCAATGGCGGTTGCTGACCGGACCGAAAGTATCCGACGCACCGACCTTCGTACGTCAGGCCGTCTATTTGTACGATACCCACCTATCGGCGGGTCGAAGCATCGACCTCCCGTCCAAACCCGGGTTTGATCGTTGGCTATATGTTTTTCAAGGCAGAATATCTGCGGGACAGCACGACGTCGGAACGCACACCGCGCTGATGCTTGCCGCGGATCAGGCCGAGATGAATGTTACCGCTGTCCAGGAAACAGATCTTGTTGTTTTCCTCGTTGATCGGAGCGCTAAGTTCTCGCGTGGAGGGACTATCAGTGGCTGAATCCGAATGGATGGTTCGGATCTTGTCCGCACTCGTATGATTACGCCCTTACGACACCTGCTTCTGAAACACCCCGTTCTTGTAACTCGCGCCGAAATACACATCGATCGACCGGATGAGATCGCCCTCGAAGCCGAAGACTTCGGTGTTGCGAAAACTCTTGCCGTCCTTCGCCACGCAACGATAGGTCACGAACGCCGTATCGCCATCGACGGCGATACGCTCAAGATCATGCTGCGCGATCCAGTTGGCAACACGCCAGCAGCGGGCGAAATAGGTCGCCTTGTCGATCCCGTCATCGAACGGGCTCGTAAAGGTGAAGTCGTCCGTGAACGCATCTTCGACGGCCCCGCGGTCATTGCGCAGATAGGCTGCAAACAGGTCTCGGATGGCGTGGGTCTTGTCAGCGCTCATATGGATCACTCCTGCGGAAACATGTGCGCGTAGGGCTCCGCCTCCTTCACCACCCGTGCGAATGATGGACGCGCCAGCAGCCGGCCAAGATAGGCCGAGACGTTGCGATGTGCGTCTCCCGAACGGATGCACCTTGTTCGCGTAGTACAACGCCGGAGCCGCGGCGCAGTCGGCGAGCGTGAACGCTGCGCCCATCGCCCACGCGTTCGTCGCCATCTGCTTGTCGATCATGCCGTAGGATGTGGTGAGCAACGCCCGCGCCATGGCCACACCATGCGGATCCTTCTTGTCGGCCGGCACCAGACGGTCGCCGACGATCTTCTGCGTCGGCGTGTGCACGTAGAGATCATAGAAGCGGTCGCGTAACCGCATCTGCAGGCCGGCGTCGCCATCGGGGATGAAACGCGTGCGGCCGGGAAAATGCCGGTCGAGAAACTCGATGACAATGGAGGACTCCGGCACGATCGCGCCGCGCTCATCATCTTCCAGCACGGGGAATTTGCCGATCGGCCACAGTTTCAACAGCGCCGCGCGCTCAGCTTCGTCGCCGAGATTGACCATATGCGGCGTAAACGGCGTGTCGTTCTCGTACAGCGCGACCAGCGCCTTCCAGCAATAGGACGACAGCGGATGGAAATGCAGTGTGAGGGACAAGGGAACCTCCTGTCGGGATGGATGAAATACATCGCCGCTACATGAGCCTGGCGAATGACGTCAACCAAGGACGAATGGGCTCTGCGTATCCCGACAACTACTGGCCCATTTTCGCTACAGAGGAGCCAAAATCCATCCATACAGGCCTTGGGCATATTCAGAGATCGAAAAGTAGAACGATACTAAGCTGGCAACCTGTGGAAATGGCCATTTGCCGTTCACACCGCTTCACGCGCGCGTTACCGACTTAGCTGAAAATTAGCTAAGGAGCGTAAGCGTGGCCATTTCCCAAACCTCACAGCGACTCTTCGGAGCGTCTATCGCAGTTCTTATGACCTTCGCGATCGAAGCTCCGGCGCAGGCGCAGAGCCAGCTTCCGCCCGTCGTTGTCGAGCAGGCCAAACCGCGCGCCACGCCGGCACGTCCGCAGCGGTCGCAGGCGGCGCGCTCCGCCGCCAGCCGTCGAACTGCAACGCGGGGCCCGACGGCGCTGGCCGCGACCGCCGCTCCGGCTGCTGCAGCTTTCGAATCCGGCACGGGTCCGGTCCAGGGCTACCTCGCCGGGCAGAGCACCACTGGCATGAAGACGGACACGCCACTGCGCGAGACGCCGCAGTCGATCACGGTGGTCACGACCGATCGCATGGCCGATCAGGGCGCGACGAGTGTTCAGGATGCCCTGCGCTATATCCCGGGCGTCTTCGCCGACGCCTACGGTGTGGACTCACGCGGCGACTATCCGCGCATCCGCGGTCAGGACCCCAATATCTATCTCGACGGTACACGCGCGGCGGACGCCTATCGGTTCAACGAATGGCGGCCCGATCCCTATACGGCCGAGCGCATCGAGGTGATGCGCGGACCGGCGTCCGTACTGTACGGCGACACGTCCACGGCGGGCCTGATCAACCTGATCTCGAAGCGCCCGCAGGCGGAAGCGGCGAGCGAGATCGGCGTTCAATTTGGCAGCTTCAACCGCAAGCAGGTGCAGATCGATACGACCGGCAAGCTGACCAAGGATGGCGAGTGGTTGTATCGCTTCGTCGGCGTCTTCCGCGACAGCAACATGCAGACCGACTTCACCAAGGACGACCGCATCGTGCTGGCACCGTCGCTGACCTGGCGGCCGACCAACAACACCAGCTGGACTGTGCTCGGCACCTATCAGAAGGACACGAGCGGCAGCTCTACGGCGTTCCTGCCGCATGAAGGCACGCTGTTCGCGGGGCCGAACGGCTTCATTCCGGTGAATCGCTTCGCGAGCTATCCCGGCTACGACAAATACCAGACCGAGACCGGTGCTTTCAGCAGCCTGTTCGAACACAGCTTCAACGATGCCGTGAAAATCACCCAGAACCTGCGCTTCACGCATGTCGAAGGCATCTATCGGACGGCCTACCCGGATTCCTACTCAAATCCCTCGAATCCGTTTCTGGATCCCGAGCACCGAACGGTGGCGCGCTACATTTCCAGCCAGGAAGTGGCCAAGGACAGCCTGACCATGGACAACAATGTCCAGCTCAAGCTGCTGACCGGACCTGTTTCGCACAAGATGCTGTTCGGCCTCGATTATCGCGACCTGAACCAGCGCACACGTTCAGGCGGTGGCTTTGATCCAACACCGTTCGATCTCTATGCTCCCGTCTACACCAGTCTTACGGCGCCTGTGTTGTCCGACACCCCCGCGGTGCGGCAAAGCCAGCTCGGCCTGTACGCGCAGGACCAGATGCGGCTCGGCCCCTGGCTCGCCACGGTCGGCGTTCGACAGGACTATGTCAGCAACCGCGTCGCAGGCAGCCCCGACGAAGACACCAAGGCCACAACGGGCCGCGTGGGCCTGATGTATGAAACGCCTGTTGGCTTCAACCCCTACGTCACCTACGCGCAGTCGTTCAATCCGATCTTCGGCGCCAATGTCTGCGCCGAGATCTGCAAGGCGCAGCGCGGCGAGATCTACGAGGTCGGTTTCAAGTACAATCCATTCCCGGGCACCGCGATCAATGGCGCTATTTTCGACACAGTTGAGAAGAACCGGCTGGCCTCGGGATCCGTGCCCGATGCAAATGGTTTCATCGCTTCGATCCAGACCGGACAGGTGCGTATCCGTGGCGTGGAGCTCGAGGTCATCACCCAGGTGACGCCCGACCTCAGACTGATTGGCAGCTACTCCTATCTCGATGCCAAGGTTGAAAGCGGCGACAATGTCGGCAAGCATGTGGAAACCGTGCCGGATCACCAGGCATCGCTGTGGGGCACCTATCGCTTGACGTCGCTGGGTCTGCGCGACGTCACCCTCGGCGGCGGCGTGCGTTATATCGGCCAGTCCTGGGACGGCACGGATACGCTCCGCACGCCGGACTACACGCTGTTCGACGCCATGATCAAATACGAGACAGGCCCTTGGCGTTTCCAGGTCAACGCCAGCAACATCACCGACAAACGGCACCTCGCCACCTGCCTCGCGCGTGGCGACTGCTTCTACGGCATCGGGCGCACAGTGTTGGGGTCAGCGACCTACCGGTTCTGAGTGGTCAGACCTGCCACAACCAGTTCGCGGCCGGGCTTGTCCCGGCCGTTTGCGTTCTCTAAACAGCCCTGCAACGATCAAGAACGACAGGGCAGGACATGACCAAAGCTGACGGCAAGGAACAGATTCGCAAGGTTGCACTCGTCACCGGCGCCGCGCGCGGCATCGGCCTTGCCGTGGCCAAGCGCTTTCTCGGCGAGGGCTATCGCGTTGCGCTGCTGGATATCGAACGCGAGCTGCTCGATGCCAGCGTCAAGGCACTGAACGATCCCGACAACACGCTGGCGCTGCATACGGATGTCTCCGACACCGCTGCTGTCGACAAGGCCTTTGCCGCCACGCAGGCCCGCTTCGGCCGGCTCGATGCGCTGGTCAACAATGCCGGCATCGCGAATTTCAAGCCTCTGCTCGAGACGACGCTGGAGGAATGGGAACGCATCATGGCCGTGAACCTTACCGGCCCGTTCCTGTGCACCAAGGCGGCGGCCCCCTTGATGCGCGAGCATGGCGGCGGCGCCATCGTCAACATCGCCTCGATCTCGGCGCTACGCGCGTCCACGCTGCGCGTCGCCTACGGCACCAGCAAGGCCGGCATCATTCACTTCACCAAGCAGTCCGCTGTCGAGCTCGCGCTGCTCGGCATCCGCGTCAATGCGGTGGCACCGGGTCCGGTGGAAACCGCGATGGCCAAGGCCGTGCATACGCCGGCGATCCGTGCCGATTATCACGATGCCATTCCGCTCAATCGTTACGGCGGCGAGGACGAACTCGCGGACGCGATCTTCTTCCTGTGCAGCGACCGGTCGAGCTACATCACCGGCCAGATGCTGGCGGTCGACGGCGGTTTCGACGCCACGGGCATCGGCCTGCCGACACTGCGGCGCGAAGGCATCAACGGCTAGCGAAGGTCCGTGCCCGGATGACGTGCAGCATCATCCGGATTGCGCGGCTGCCGATTCGATCGCGCAGCTTTGCCAACTTAGAGAGATACTAATTCCAGACTAATTGTATGACGCCCCGGACGTCTTTCGGCTGCGTCGCTGCGTGATAAGTCGCCTGCATCACTTGGTAATGGGGTGCGGGCAAATGACATTCAAATCTTCCACACATCTGGGATGGCTGGTCGGGACGGCACTGCCGATGCTGGCGCTGATTACGACGCCATCGCAGGCGCAATCGCCGCAAGGCAGCACTGCATTGCCAGCCGTGGTGGTGGATCAACCCGTTCGACCGGCCGCGCGTGCGCGCGCGACCCGCCCATCGACGGCACGCGCGCGTGCAACACGCCAGGCCGCGGCCCGCAACAATGCGCCCGTTGCGGCAGCCACCGCGGCTGCCGGCATTCGCGCGGAAACGGCCACCGGGCCGGTGCAGGGCTATCTCGCCAATCGCGGCATGGGCGGCACCAAGACCGACACGCCACTCCGCGAAACGCCGCAGTCGATCTCGGTCGTGACCGCCGATCGCATCACCGACCAGGGCGGCCTGTCTGTGCAGGAAACCCTGCGCTATGTACCAGGCGTGACCGCCGATCCGTTCGGCGGCGATGCCCGCGGCGACTACACGTTGATCCGCGGCCAGGAGCCGAGCCGCTATCTCGACGGCATGCAGGGCTCGCGGCTCAGCCAGGTGCTGGAATGGCGCCGCGATCCCTATGCGCTGGAGCGCATCGAAGTGCTGCGCGGGCCATCGTCCGTGCTGTATGGCGGCTCTTCCACCGGGGGCGTGCTCAACGAAGTATCGAAGCGCCCGCAGGCCGAATCCCGTAACGAGATCGGCGTGCAGTATGGTTCCTTCGACCGCAAGCAATTGCAGATGGACTCCACCGGCAAGCTGACCAAGGACGGCGAGTGGCTGTATCGTTTCGTCGGCGTATTGCGCGACTCCAACTCGCAGGTCGACTATGTGCCGAACGACCGCATCCTGCTGGCGCCGTCGCTGACCTGGCGCCCAACTAACGACATCTCCTGGACCGTGCTCGGCAACTACCAGAAGGACAGTTCCAGCTCGTTCAGCGCCTTCCTGCCCATCGAGGGCGTGCTGAAGCCCGGCCCCAACGGCTTTATCCCGGTCAACCGCTTCGCCGGCGAACCGAATTACGATCGCTACAACATCACCACCGGCGGCGTCACCAGCCTCTACGAGCAAAGCTTCGGCGATGTGCTGAAGATCAAGCAGAGTTTCCGCTACAGCCACACCGACGGCGATTACGCCATCATGTATCCGGACCTGTATTCCAACCCCACCAATCCATTCCTCGACGCCGGCCGGCGTACCGTGCAGCGGATCTATTATGCCCGTCAGGCCGCGAAGGACGCCTTCACCTCCGACAGCAATGCCGAAATCAAGCTGCAGACTGGCGCGGTGTCGCACAAGGTGCTGGTGGGCATCGACTATCTCGGCCTGCACGAGAAAACCCGCAGCGGCAGCGGCCTCGATCCGCGGCCGTTCGACCTGTATGCGCCGGTCTATAGCAGTTTCTCGGCCTCGCTGACCGACGATCGGCAGGCACAGCAGGGCCAGACCGGCTTCTATGCACAGGACCAGATGCGGCTGGGACCATGGCTCGCACTGCTCGGCGTGCGGCAGGACTATGTCAGCTATAGTATCGAGGGACTGCCCACCCAGAACGACAGGGCCACCACCGGCCGCGCCGCGCTGATGTACGAATTGCCGTTCGGCGTGACGCCCTATGTGTCCTGGGCGCAATCGTTCAATCCGATTTTCGGCGCCGGCACCTGCGCCACGTTCTGCAAGCCGGTGCGCGGCGAGCAGTATGAGGTCGGCGTTAAGTACAATCCGTTCGCCGGCACAGCGATCAATGTCGGATTTTACGATACCACCGAGAAGAACCGGCTGTCCGGCGACCCGTCCAATCCGATCTTCTCGATCCAGACCGGCCAGGTGCGGATCAAGGGCGCCGAACTGGAAGTGCTGACCAGCGTCACACCCAATCTCGACCTGATCGGCGCCTATGCCTATACCGACGCGCGGATCGAGTCCGGCGACAATGCCGGCAAGCGCGTGGCCAGCGTGCCGCAGCAGCAGGCCTCATTGTGGGGCAAATATCGCCTGGCCTCGCTCGGCCTGCCTGAGGTCACCGTCGGCGCCGGCGTGCGTTACATCGGCGAATCCTGGGACGGCATCGACGTACTGCGCACGCCGGACTACACGCTGTTCGATGCCATGGTGCGCTGGGACAACGGCCCGTGGCGGCTGCAGTTCAACGCCACCAACATTGCCGATACCCGCAACATCGCCACCTGTCTGTCGTTCGGCGACTGCTTCTACGGCATGGGCCGCACGCTGCTGAGCACCGCGACGTATCGGTTCTGAGGCGACGAGGCAGCAGGTCTGCACTAGAGAACGCGGAGCCCCAGCATAAAAAAGGCCAGCGCGCCGGTGGATGCCGCCGTGCGCACGTGGTTCCAGCCGGTCCAGACCGACAGATAGCGCGTCCACAGACTTGCAGTCTCGGCGCTGTCGGCCGGCGCGGCAGCGAGCGCGTCGTTCAGCGGCACGTTGAAGACAACGGTGACGAGGAAGGTACCGACGGTATAGAGCAGCGCACCCGTGACGAGATAGGGTGACGCCGGATGCGACCAGTTCAGTACCGCGATCACAGCGATGATGACGCAGAGCAGCACCGTGCCCATAAAAGCGGTGAGGAACAGCGGGCTGAGAATCGTGCTGTTGATCGACTGCATCGCGGCAATACCGGCCGGCGCTGGCAGCTTGCCGAGCGCGGTCATCACCGTGACCGAGAATACGAAGAACAGCCCGGCCATCAGGCCGGAGCCTATCGCTGCCGCAAATGTCAGGCCGAACGACATTCGTCCCATCCTCACCTCGACCCTGTCGGCGCTCAGCCTAGCAGTTTTACTACTCCGCGAGCTGCGGCGAAAATTCGCGCGGTCGTAGCGTGGCGATACTGACGGCAAGCGCACCAACCGCCGTGCAGGCGATGGTCGCCACCATCGGCAGCGAGGTGCCATCGAAGAACAGGCCGGACACGCCGATCATCAGACCACCGGTGACCATCTGCAGCGTACCGCCCAGGGCGGAGGCGATGCCGGCGATGGGGCCGTGGTTCTCCAGCGACAGCACCATGGTCGACGGGATCACCAGACCGAGGAAGGCGAAGGACACGAACAGCAGCGGGATCAGCACGGCAAGGCTGGTGAAGCCGGCCAGTGTCAGCGCCAGCAGCACGACTGCGAAAAACGCATAGGCCGACACCGCAGCCATCACCACGCGGCCCATGCCGAAGCGGCCACCGAGATAGCCCGCGAATTGCGAGGCGCCAATGAAGCCGATGGCATTGACCGAGAAGGCCAGGCTGTATTGCGTCGGCGTCAGGCCGTAGTGCCCGATATAGACAAAGGACGATGTCGCAAGGAACGCAAAGAAGCTCGCCATGCCGAGGCCACCGATGAAGGTGAGCCCGAGAAAGTGCCAGTCGCGCAGCAGCTCGCCGAAGCTGCCGAGCACATTGCGCACACTGCCCGAGATGCGCTCATGCGCGGGGCGCGTTTCCGGCAGCAACGCGGCCACCAGCACAAGGGCAATGACGGCTGCGATGGTCGTTGCGACGAACACCGCACGCCAGCCGAACGGCACGATCAACGCGCTGCCGCCGAGCGGCGCGAGGATCGGCGATACCGAGAATACCAGCATCACCAGCGCCATGAGTTTCGTCGCCTCAGGGCCGGTGTGCAGATCGCGAATGATGGCGCGCGGGATCACGCCCATGGCGGCGGCGCCGAGTCCCTGGACGAAACGGAACGCGATCAGCCACGCCACACCCGGCGCCAGCGCGCAACCGATCGAGCCGGCGATGAACAGCGTCAGACCCGCATAAAGCGGCGCCTTGCGGCCATAGACGTCGGACAGCGGGCCATAAGCGATCTGGCACAGGCCGAAAGCAATGAAGAACGCAATCAGCGTCATCTGCGTCGCCGAGGTCGTGGTGCGCAAATCGGCGGTGATCGCCGGCAGCGCCGGCAGATACATGTCGATGGCGAAGGGGCCGACGGCGGAGAGCAGGCCGAGCACGACGGCGTTGCGGGTAAAGGCGGACATGGGATTTTCTTTTCTTGTTCAACGTGGCCGCGACGCATCTTCGATCGCTGATCGTGACACGCCGGCTGGGATGAGGAGCAAGGCACAGCCTCTCACAACACCAATGATCTGACGGGGCGCCTTGTAGCGGAAGCGAGCCCTACACGCCAATCAAGCGGTTGGCATCGTGCCCCGCCCCTCACCCGCCGCGAAGACGCGGCGACCTCTCCCCGCGCAGGTGCGGGGAGAGGTAAGAAAGCGGCGTACGCCTCACATCACTCCATCGCGCAGTTGATCATCCAGGGCGCACCGAATTTGTCGACACACATACCAAATCCCTTTGACCAGAACGTGGCGCCGAACGGCATCTTGATGGTGCCGCCCTCGGACAATGCCGCGAAGACCTTGGCGCCATCTGCAGGATCCTTGATCTGCAGACAGACCGACATGCCCTGCATCTTCTCGAAATAGTCCGGCGGCGCGTCCGAGGCCATGATGACCTCGCCATCGACCGATATCTGGCCATGCAGCACCTTCTTGGCCATCGACGGCGGCATCTGTTCCGCCGCAGGCGAGCCTTCCACATGCATGATGACATCGATCTTGGCCCCGATCGCCTTCACATAGAAATTGAGGGCCTCTTCGCAATTGCCGTTGTAGTGAAGATAGGGATTGACCTGCATCGCTCTTTCCTCCGGTTAAAAACTCTGGTTTCGGATCGGGATCATCGCGCGCAAACGGGGATCGCGCAGGTACAGCCCACCCCATGCCATCACGCCGATGTAAAAGCCAAACAACAGATGCGTGAACAGCGGGCTGTCGACACGCAGATGCGTCGCCATCGCGCCGCCGAGAAGCCCGGTGAGCAGAATGGCGCCGAAAACGGACGTGCGCGGGATCGCGTACAGCAATGCGCAGAGCAGCGTGAGAACGCCAAGGCCGCGCGCCTGCGCCATACTGCCGCTATAGCCGAGCTGCTGCATGGTCTCGGTAACCTCCTTGATCGGCACCAGCTTGATCCCGCCATCCATCACAAGAAAGAGAATGACGAGGCCGCTGAGAATGCGGCCGATCCAGAGCGCGGTACGGGAAACGGGCATGAAATGGGTCCTGTGGTTCGAATAGAGAGTGCTGTCTCCAAGACGAACGGCATCGGCGTCATCCGACAGCGCCATAGAAATTATTCGCGGTGTGCTTTCTTCCCTCCCCCCTTGCGGGGGAGGGTGGCGCGCAGCGCCGGGAGGGGGGTGCCACACACGCCATCGCTTGTAGTTACCCCCCTCCCCGGCCCTCCCCCCCCCCCGGGGGGGGGGGGGGGGGGGGGGGGGGGCCCCCCCCCCCCCCCCCCCCCCCGCCCCCCCCCGCCCCCCCCCCCCCCCCCCCCCCCCCCCCCCCCCCCCCCCCCCCCCCCCCCCCCCCCCCCCCCCCCCCCCCCCCCCCCCCCCCCCCCCCCCCCGCACCCCCCCCCCCCCCCCCCCCCCCCCGGGGGGGGGGGGGGGGGGGGGGGGGGGGGGGGGGGGGGGGGGGGCCCACCCCAAGCTCCGGCGCTTGCGGCTACCCCCCTCCCGGCGCTAACGCGCCACCCTCCCCCGCAAGGGGGGAGGGGACCATTGGCGCCGGTGCTAGCTACAATTGGGCATACTGCGGAGCCACCTCATGACGCCGCATTTCCTCACCCGCACGCTCGACCGCAGCGCGACGATTTTCCTGCTGATCGTCGCCGCTGTCGGCATCCTCATTCCGCTGTCGAACCTGCTGCTGCCGGCGGACTCGCCGCTGCAGGTGCCGACCTATCTGATGGCGCTGTTCGGCAAATATGTCTGCTACGCCATTCTCGCGCTCTCGATCGATCTGATCTGGGGCTATTGCGGCATTCTCTCGCTCGGCCACGGCGCCTTCTTCGCGCTCGGCGGCTATGCCATGGGCATGTATCTGATGCGTCAGATCGGCTCGCGCGGCGTCTATGGCAACCCGATCCTGCCGGACTTCATGGTGTTCCTGAACTACAAGGCGCTGCCCTGGTACTGGTATGGCTTCGACATGTTCTGGTTCGCGGCGGCGATGGTGCTGATCGCGCCGGGCATCCTGGCTTTCGTGTTCGGCTGGCTCACCTTCCGCTCCCGCGTGTCAGGCGTGTATCTGTCGATCATCACGCAGGCGATGACCTATGCGCTGCTGCTGGCCTTCTTCCGCAACGATTTCGGCTTCGGCGGCAATAACGGCCTGACCGATTTCAAGGACATCCTCGGATTCAACGTGCAGGCCGACGGCACCCGCGCAGCGCTGTTCGCGCTGAGCTGTCTGGCGTTGATCGTCGGCTTCCTCGTCTGCCGTGCCATCGTCACCTCGAAGCTCGGCAAGGTGCTGATCGCCATACGCGACGCGGAGTCCCGCACAAGGTTCTTGGGCTACCGTGTCGAATCCTACAAGCTGTTCGTGTTCACGCTGTCGGCCTGCATGGCCGGCGTTGCGGGCGCGCTCTATGTGCCGCAAGTCGGCATCATCAATCCCGGTGAATTCGCCCCGGCCAACTCCATCGAGGCCGTCATCTGGGTCGCGGTCGGCGGTCGTGGCACGCTGGTCGGCGCGGCGCTCGGCGCGGTCGTGGTCAACTACGCCAAGACGGTGTTCACATCGGGCGCCCTTGCGCCCTACTGGCTGTTCATGCTCGGTGCGCTGTTCATTCTCGTGACGCTGTTGCTGCCCAAGGGCATCATCGGCACCTTCAATGCATGGTCGGAAAGCCGCAAGGCCCGCAATAGCGCGAATGCCGATAGCGCCGCAGCGGAAGATGGCGTCACCAAACCCCATCTGGCGGAGAAGGCGTGATGACCGTGATTGAAACGCCAGCCCCGGCAACACCTGCGTCTCACGCGCTCGCTATCATTGATCCCGTGGTGGCGGCGCGCGAAGCCGAGGCCCGGCAGAAGCGCATCACCTCCGCACAGCTCTATCTCGACGGCGTTCATGTGTCGTTCGATGGCTTCCATGCGATCAACAATCTGTCGATGGTGCTGGCGCCCGGCGAGATGCGCGCCATTATCGGCCCCAATGGTGCCGGCAAGACCACGATGATGGACATCATCACCGGCAAGACAAAGCCGGACGAGGGCGATGTCTATTTCGACGGCATTCACGACCTGACGCTGCTGGACGAGACCAAGATCGCCGAGCTCGGCGTCGGTCGTAAATTCCAGAAGCCGACGGTGTTCGAGAGCCAGACCATCTATGACAATCTTTTGCTGGCGTTGAATGTCGATCACTCCGTGCGCGGCACGCTGTTCTGGCGCAGCAATCGTGCCGAAGCCGAGAGCATCGACAAAGTGCTTGAGACCATTCGCCTCACGGACTCGCGCGATAGGCTCGCCGGCAATCTCTCGCATGGCCAGAAGCAGTGGCTCGAAATCGGCATGCTGCTGGCGCAGGACCCGAAGCTGCTGCTGGTGGACGAGCCGGTGGCCGGCATGACCGACGTCGAGACGCATCAGACCGCCGAATTGCTCAAAGCGATCAACCGCGACAACAAGACCGTCATGGTGGTCGAGCACGACATGACCTTCGTGCGCGAACTCGGCGTCAAGGTGACCTGTCTGCACGAAGGCACGGTGCTGGCCGAAGGCACCATCGATCAGGTGTCGACCAACGACCGCGTGGTCGAAGTGTATTTGGGGCGCTGACGCATGATCCCGAAAAGTGGAAACCGGTTTTCGGACCAGATCATGCGCAAGGATTAGGTCATATGCTGAAAGTCGATAATATCAGCCTCTATTACGGTGCAGCCCAGGCGCTGCGCGGCGTCACCGTCTCGGCGGAGCCCGGCAAGGTCACCTGCGTGCTCGGCCGCAACGGCGTCGGCAAGACCTCGCTGCTGCGCGCCATGGTCGGCCAGCAGGCGATCTCGTCAGGCTCTATTACTTTCGACGGGCAGGACATCTCGACGCTGAAGCCGTTCGAGCGGGCGCGGCGCGGCATTTCCTTTGTGCCGCAGGGGCGCGAGATCTTTCCGCTGCTCACGGTGGAAGAGAATCTAAAAACCGGTTACGCGCCGCTGAAGCGCGTCGACCGCAACATTCCCGACGACGTGTTCTCGCTGTTTCCGGTGCTGAATTCGATGCTGGGGCGGCGCGGCGGCGATCTGTCCGGCGGTCAGCAGCAGCAGCTCGCCATCGGCCGTGCGCTGGTGATGCGACCGAAGCTCCTGTTGCTGGATGAGCCGACCGAAGGCATCCAGCCCTCGATCATCAAGGATATCGGCCGCGCCATCTCTTATCTGCGCTCCCTCGGCAATATCGCCATCGTCCTGGTGGAGCAGTATCTCGACTTTGCCTGCGAACTCGGCGACAACTTCGCCGTGATGGATCGCGGCGCGGTGAAATACACCTGCGACCGCAGTACGCTCGATCCCGCCGAGATCAGCCGCCAGATGGCGCTGTAACGCGGGCTCAAAGCCGGAGAATGCATGCAGGCTGACAACACCACGCTGTCGTCATCGGCGATCTCATCGTCCTCGGCGATTTTTGCGGCCAACCGTGCCCGCGGTGCGGTCAAGTTCGACGTGCATCTGGCGGAGGGCAAGACGCGCCGCCGCCAGCTGCATGAATCCGGCTCGCTGCGCGTGCGCTTTCCGTCCCCCGAAGATCACGGCCTGTCTGCGATGTTCGTCAATACCGCCGGCGGTGCGGCAGGCGGCGACCGTTTCGATATCGACATCGCGGCCGGCGAAGGCACCAGCCTGACTGTGACGACCGCCGCCGCCGAGAAGGTTTATCGCTCCCATGGTCCCGCGGCCGAAATCAATATCGCGCTGAAGGCCGAGGCCGGCGCGCATCTGTCCTGGCTGCCGCAGGAAACCATCCTGTTCGACCAGGCCCGCACCATCAGGCGCATCGATATCGATCTGGCCGATCGCGCGACGCTTTTGCTTTGCGAGATCGTGGTGTTCGGTCGTGCGGCCATGGGTGAGGTGATGCAGACGGGGTCTTTCGTCGATCGCTGGCGCCTGCGTCGCGGTGGCAGGCTGGTGTTCGCGGAAAACGTGCGGCTGGATGGCGATATCGCCGCGAAACTGGCCCGGCCGGCAATCGGCAATGGCGCGGTGGCCATCGGCACGGCGCTGATCGTGCCCGGCGATGAAGCGCTCATCGAGCGGCTACGCGAAGCCACGGATGGCGCTGGCGGTGAAGTTGGTATCTCCTGCTGGAACGGCTTTGCAATGGCCCGCTTCTGTGCACAAGATGCGGCCAAGCTGCGCGCCGACATGATGGCGGTGCTTGGACGATCATGCGCGATGCTGCCGCGCATGTGGCTCAACTAAACCTATCAGAGTGTTCGCATGAATCTCTCCCCCCGCGAAAAAGACAAGCTCCTGATCTCGATGGCCGCAATCGTGGCGCGCCGCCGGCTCGAGCGCGGCGTCAAGCTCAACCATCCCGAAGCGATCGCCATCATTTCCGATTTCATCGTCGAGGGCGCACGCGATGGTCGCACCGTTGCCGAGCTGATGAAATCCGGCGCCGAGGTCATCACCCGCGCGCAATGCATGGACGGCATCGCCGAGATGATCCACGACATTCAGGTGGAAGCGACATTCCCCGACGGGACGAAGCTCGTCACGGTGCACGAACCGATCCGCTAGTTCAAACTCCGTCATGCCCGGGCTTGACCCGGGCATCCATCTTCAGCGCTCTAAGGCGTGGATGGCCGGGTCAAGCCCGGCCATGACACCGAGAAAATCGAGAGGTCACATGATCCCCGGCGAACTCTTCATCCAGGACGGCGAGATCGAGCTAAATGCCGGCCGCAAGACCGTCACGCTGACGGTGGCAAATTCCGGCGACCGGCCGATCCAGGTCGGCTCGCACTATCATTTCTTCGAGACCAATCCCGCGCTGAAATTCGACCGCAAGAAGGCCCGCGGCATGCGTCTCGACATCGCCGCCGGCACTGCGGTGCGTTTCGAACCCGGCCAGAGCCGCGACGTGCAACTGGTCGAACTCGCTGGCAAGCGCACGGTTTACGGCTTCCGCGGCGATGTGATGGGGAAGCTCTGAGCGCCTAGCCGCCGGCGCTGTCCATCATGAACGAGCGGAAATATCGATCGATGGTCAGCGATATCAGGACGACCGATACGAACAGAAGACAGCTGTACAATGACCAACGTCCGACATCGTCACGGAACGATCGGATGCCGAGGATCACGAACCAGATGCCCAGAGCGATGCTGAACCAGTTGAACCAGGTGACGAGGATCGCTTCGGCAGCGTCCAGTTCGGGAATGAAGCCGTCCGGAAATCCGAGCCACATGACGCGGGTCATGTATAGCCAGAACGTCAGCGCGAACAGCAGGCATGCCGCAGCAAATGGATAGACGTTCTTCCATCTCACGATATCGGTCTCCGCTTCAGATCCCGACGCCGCGCGCCTTGTTGGGGTGCGTGAAGCTATGGAAGTGGCGGGCGACGCCGTCAATGAACGAAGGCGCAGGCTGCACACTGATCGGGATGTTTGCGTTCCCGGCGGCATCGCTGCGTTCGAATCCACTCTCCTCATCTTCCACCGTTGGGAAGGCCTGATCTCATGCCCGTGAAAATCAAACGCTCCGTCTATGCCGACATGTTCGGCCCGACCACCGGCGACCGCGTGCGGCTCGCCGATACGGATCTGATCATCGAGGTGGAGAAGGACTTCACCATCTATGGCGAGGAGGTGAAGTTCGGCGGCGGCAAGGTGATCCGCGACGGCATGGGGCAGTCGCAGGCGACACGCGCGCTGGGCGCGGTCGATACCGTCATTACCAACGTGCTGATCGTCGATCACTGGGGGATCGTGAAGGCCGACGTGGCACTCAAGGGCGGCCTGGTCCACGCCATCGGCAAGGCCGGCAATCCCGATATCCAGCCGGGCGTGACCATCAATGTCGGTCCGGGCACCGATGTGATCGCGGGCGAGGGCAAGATCCTCACCGCCGGCGGCTTCGACAGCCATATCCATTTCATCTGCCCGCAGCAGATCGAACACGCGCTGATGTCCGGCGTCACCTCGATGCTCGGGGGCGGCACCGGCCCGTCGCACGGCACCTTCGCGACGACCTGTACGCCCGGTCCATGGCACATTGCGCGGATGATCCAGTCCTTCGATGCGTTCCCGGTCAATCTCGGCATTTCCGGCAAGGGCAATGCCTCGAAGCCCGCGCCGCTGGTGGAAATGATCAATGCCGGCGCCTGTGCGCTGAAGCTGCACGAGGACTGGGGCACCACGCCCGCCGCGATCGACAACTGCCTCAGCGTCGCCGACGACTACGACGTGCAGGTGATGCTGCATTCCGACACGCTGAACGAGTCTGGCTTCGTCGAGGACACCATCAAGGCCTTCAAGGGCCGCACCATCCACGCTTTCCATACCGAAGGTGCCGGCGGTGGCCATGCGCCCGATATCATCAAGGTCGCGGGCCTCAAGAACGTGCTGCCGTCATCGACCAATCCGACACGGCCATTCACGCGCAACACCATCGATGAGCATCTGGACATGCTGATGGTCTGCCACCATCTCGATCCGTCGATTGCGGAAGATCTGGCATTTGCCGAAAGCCGCATCCGCAAGGAGACGATCGCTGCCGAGGACATCCTGCACGATCTCGGCGCGCTCTCGATGATGTCGTCGGACAGTCAGGCCATGGGCCGGCTCGGCGAGGTGATCATCCGGACCTGGCAGACCGCCGACAAGATGAAGAAGCAGCGCGGCTCGCTCAAGGAAGACAAGGGCAACAACGACAATTTCCGCGTCAAGCGCTACATCGCGAAATACACGATCAATCCGGCGATCGCCCATGGTGTGTCGAAGCTGATCGGCTCGGTGGAGAAGGGTAAGATGGCGGATCTGGTGCTGTGGTCGCCGGCGTTCTTTGGCGTCAAGCCGGATCTGGTGATCAAGGGCGGCTCCATCGTCGCGGCGCCAATGGGAGATCCCAACGCGTCCATTCCCACGCCGCAGCCGGTGCGCTACCAGCCGATGTTCGGCGCCTTTGGCCGTGCGCTGACGCAATCGTCGGTGGTGTTCACATCGGGGGCGGCGGTGGCCGGCGGTCTCGCCAAGAAGCTCGGCATTCAGAAGTCGCTCTATGCGGTGGAAAATGTCCGCGACGGCATCTCGAAGAAGAGCATGATCCACAACGGCGCGACGCCGAAGATCGAGGTGGATTCGGAGACCTATGAGGTGAGGGCCGATGGCGAGCTTTTGACCTGCGAGCCGGCAGAAGTGCTGCCGATGGCGCAGAGGTACTTTATGTATTGAGATGAGCTCATTCATCGTCCCCGCCTTCGCGGGAACGATGAATGAGAGGTCTTCGAAAGCCCCCTTCCTCCCCCTCGCATTCCCCCCTAATGTCCGTCCCGGCATTCTTAGCCACAACAACAAACCGGGAGGACTCCCCCTTGATCTACGTCGTTGCCACTTTGTCCGTGAAACCCGAAGCCCGTGCCGAACTGATCGAAGCTGCCAAGGCTTGCATCGCCGAGACCCGCAAGGAAGCGGGTAACATTGCCTATGATCTGCACGAGAGCGTCACCGATCCGACCCGCATGGTGTTCGTCGAGCAATGGGAGAATGCCGAGGCGCTGGTGCCGCACCGGACGCAGGAACATATGAAGACTTTCGGCCGCGTCGCGGTGAAATGCTTCAACGCGCCTCCGAAGATCGAAATCATCACCCCGGCTGACGTCGTGGTGCGTTAAACCAAACGAGAGAGTTCATGATCCGCGCGACTGAGGTCAAAGGCCAATACAACTGGACAGAGGCGGCGGCAGATACCGTCGTTCTCGATTTCGACGATCGTCATCGTCGCCGCATGGCGATGACGGGGACGCGCGGACTGGAATTCCTGCTCGATCTCGAAAACGCCGTCGCCCTGCGGGGCGGCGACGCTTTGGTGCTGGAAGACGGCCGCCTGATCGAGGTGGTCGCAGCGCCGGAGCCGCTGATCGAAATCCGGGGTACCGATCCCGGCCATCTGGTGCGGCTCGCCTGGCATCTCGGCAACCGCCATCTGCCGACGCAGATCATGGCCAAGGGGCTGCGTATCCGCAGCGACCATGTGATCGAGGAGATGGTCAAGGGCCTCGGAGCCAAGGTGATCGAGATCGACGCGCCGTTCGATCCCGAAGGCGGCGCCTATGCCGCTGCGCATGAGCCGGCGGGTCATGGACATCATGATCATGCTCATCACGATCATGGACACAGTCACGACGATCATGGGCACGACCACCATGGCCACAGCCATGACGCGCACGGTCATGCCGGTCATGGCCATGACCAGCATGTCCATGACGAGCATTGCGGTCACGATCACGATCATCATCATGATCACGACAGCAAGCACGACCACCACGGTCATTCTCATGCTCATGACCACAAATAAAGCGGCGGACGACAGCCCGCCGAACGACTCTCCCGCCTTGTCTGCCGACGAAGGCGCTGCGCTGTACCGGCTGATGACCTGGCTGTCGCCGGCTTTTCCGGTCGGCGCGTTTTCCTATTCCAGCGGTATCGAATGGGCGGTGGAAGCAGGCGACATCACCGATGCTGCCAGCCTGCAGGACTGGTTGTCGGCGATGCTGTCCGATGGCGCAGGGTTTTGCGATGGCGTGTTTCTCGCGCATGTGCACCGCGCGGCATCTGACGGCGACGACAAGGCATTGCGCGAGGTTGCCGAACTCGCCAGCGCCTTCGTGCCGTCAAGGGAACGTCAGCTGGAGACCACTACGCAAGGCAAGGCCTTCATCGAGATCGCGCGCAATGCCTGGTCGCATGAGGGTATGGAGCGGCTGATCGGGACATGCGACAGCCCGATTGTCTATCCCGTTGCCGTCGGACTTGTGAGCGCTGCCCATGGCGTTCCGCTGTCGGCAACGATGCATGGTTTTTTTCACGCGGTGGTCTCGAACTGGATTTCCGCTGGCGCGCGGCTGGTGCCGCTCGGTCAGACCGACAGCCAGCGCGTGCTGGCTGCGCTTGAGCCCGTCGTCGTCACCACAGGCCATCGCACCATGGCCGCATCCCTCGACGATCTCGGCGGCGCGACGTTCCGCTCTGACATCGCCAGCATGCGTCACGAGACGCAATATACGCGGCTGTTCAGATCATGATGGCTCCAGCTCAAATCACACACCTGACCCCTCATGGTCGCCTGAACGCAATCGCGTTCCGGCTGGAGGAGCGCGCCGCTTGGCGCGCGTCTCGAACCATGAGTTGCTTGGCACATCCTTCGAGACGCGGCGAAGCCGCCGCTCCTCAGGATGAGGGCCGTCGCTTCATCCTCAACCGAAAGCACCCCTGACATGTCCAGTTTTCACGGTCCGCTCCGCGTCGGCATTGGCGGTCCCGTCGGCTCCGGCAAGACCGCGCTGATGGATTTGCTGTGCAAGACCATGCGCGAGCGCTACGACATCGCGGCGATCACCAATGACATCTACACGAAGTGGGATGCCGAATATCTGGTGCGCTCGGGCTCGTTGACGGCGGATCGCATTGCTGGCGTCGAAACTGGCGGCTGTCCGCATACGGCGATCCGCGAGGACGCCTCGATGAACCTCGCCGCCGTTGCCGACATGCGCGTCAAGTTTCCCGATCTCGACATGGTGCTGATCGAGTCCGGCGGCGACAACCTCGCGGCGACCTTCTCGCCGGAACTGGCCGATATCACCATCTATGTCATCGACGTTGCGGCCGGCGACAAGATCCCCTCCAAGGGGGGGCCGGGTATCACGCGCTCCGACCTGCTGGTGATCAACAAGATCGATCTGGCGCCCTATGTCGGGGCTTCGCTCGAGAAGATGGACGTCGACGCCAAACGGATGCGCGGGGTCAGGCCCTTCGTGATGACCAACATGAAGACGCAGGAAGGTCTCGACCGGATTATCTCATTCATTGAGAGCAAGGGCGGCCTTAAGGCCAAGGCGGTCGCCTGAGACTTGTGAATAAGGCCTCTGCCGTAGTTCTCACGAGCGGGCTTCGACTTGAGGCGTTCATATTGGGTTGGCTATAACGACGGGCTGGTCGATGCCCGTCGGCTAATGTGTCGTGTGATATTGCGTTAAGCCTGTTTTTCAAGATTTGTCCGGTCCGGAAATAATTTCCATCGGGCTGGAACCAAATTGTTCCGGCATGATTGGCATACTCCTGAGCCGCTGACCCGGCAGCAACGTCCTAATTTCCCGAGTATCCGTGTGGTCCGGCTTGGTTTCATCATCGCATTACTGGCACTGGTCGGAGCTCTGCTCTCCGGCCTTGCGGCCTATCGCGTGCATGACCAGGAGCTGGCGATCGAGAATATCGCGCTGGGCCGGGCCGTGGATATCCATGCCAGCCTGGTGCAGGAGCGTTTGACCGAGCGCGAACTGCTGGCGCGCGTCGCAGCCGGGCTGTTTCGTGCGCCGACGGTCATGAAGGCCAATATGCTGCAGCCGTTGCGGGCCTCGATCTACGCCTTCAAGACCGATTTCGCGATTGCCGCCTGGATCGCTCGCCTGCAGCCGAACGAATTCGCGGCCGCCAGCGCGGAGCTAGCCAGTGCCGGCTACCGCAATCCTACGATCCGCAGCTACAACGACGATCGCCTGGATGCCAGGGCGCTGGGGCAGCCGCTCGACGTGCTGATGGATGTGGAGCCGCGCAATTCCGTCACCGAAGGCTTCGCCGGTCGCGCCCTGAATTTCTCTCCCGTCACAGGGCCAACGCTGGTGCGCGCCGTGAACGAGGGCAAGCCGGTCGCCTCCAGCCCCACGCCGCTGCAGCAGCCCGATGGACCGCTGGGATTGGTACTGGTGACGCCAGTTGTGCCCGAAGGTGATCCCGCGCCGGCCGGCTTCGTGTCGTTCTCCTATGAACTTGGACCGTTGATGCTGGCCAATGACGAGATGTCATTGTTCTCGGTGGCGCTGAAAGATCCGCGCGTCGCTGACGGCGAAATCGTCGCCGATGACGATGGCAGGGTAACGGCGCGCCCGCTGGTGGCGAATGGTCCTGCGCTGGCAGTCCTGCGCACGGTTTCGTTCGGCGGGCGTGACTGGTCGCTGGGCTATTATCCGAAGGTCAATACCGAGCTGCGCGCGCAGCGCACCGCGATCATCGTCGGCGGGTTTGGCCTGGCGCTGACGGCCATTGTTTGCGGGCTGTTCGGCTATGTCTCCTACGCCAATCTGCGGCTGCGGCGCGAGGTGGAGATACGCATTGGCTTCGAACGTCGCCTGACCGCCGTCATCGACGAGCTCAATCATCGCGTGAAGAACATCCTGGCGGTGATCCAGTCCATCGTGACGCGCACGCTGCGCCACGGCTCCGACGTGGACAATGCGCGCGATCTCCTGATCGGCCGTATTCACGCGATGTCGAATGTCGTGTCGCTGCTGAGCGAGAGCCAGTGGCAGGGCGTGCAGCTCAAGGGTCTGTTCGAGGCGCGTGCGATCCCGCATGCCGACCGTATCGCACTGGAAGGGCCGGACATCGTTGTCAGCGCGCGCGCCGCGCAGAGCCTGTCGCTGCTGTTCTTCGAACTGGCCTCGCATTCCGACGAGGGCCTGTCGCTGGTGGGCAAGCATCCGCATATTGTTGCGCATTGGGAGATTACGGGCAGCGAGCCGGATGGGCTGTTCAATTTCCGCTGGGAAGAGTTCAACACCAGCGAAGCAACGCGGCGCCCGGACAGCGATTTCGGTCTGGTGCTGCTCGATCGCGTGGCGCCGGAAGCGCTGGGTGGTACGGCGAAGCGCTACTTCACCGACGTGTCCTATGTCTATGAACTGACGGCACCCGTCGAAACGGTAATCGACATGACCGAGCGCGACCGGACAGAAGCGCTGGCGAAGCCGATCAGATAATTGACCCCAACAAAAAAGCCGGCGTTTCCGCCGGCTTTCGTATTTGTCGTATCAACCGCGCCTGTTAGTGCGCAGCTTCCAGAGCGGCAGCTTCCGCCTTGGCGATGGTGCCCTTGACCGCGGTCTGCACCTTCTCGAAGGCACGGACTTCGATCTGACGGACACGCTCGCGCGAGACGCCGAACTCCGAGGCGAGATCTTCCAGCGTCATCGGTTCATCGGCGAGGCGACGGGCCTCGAAGATGCGCCGTTCGCGCGGGTTGAGGACACCGATGGCGCCGTTCAGCGCCTGACGGCGATGATCGAACTCCTCGTGCTCCGCCATGATGGTTTCCTGATTGGGCGAGTTATCGACCAACCAGTCCTGCCATTCGCCGGCTTCGCCGTCGTCACGGATCGGTGCGTTGAGCGACGCGTCGCCACCGAGGCGGCGGTTCATGTCGATCACGTCCTGTTCCGTCACGCCGAGACGCGTGGCGATCAGCTTGACCTGGTCGGGGCGAAGATCACCTTCGTCCAGGGCGGAAATCTTGCTCTTCGCCTTACGCAGGTTGAAGAACAGCTTCTTCTGGTTCGCGGTGGTGCCCATCTTCACGAGCGACCACGAACGCAGGATGTACTCTTGAATCGAGGCCTTGATCCACCACATGGCGTAGGTGGCCAGGCGGAAGCCTTTCTCCGGCTCGAAGCGTTTCACAGCCTGCATCAGACCGACGTTGCCTTCCGAGACAACTTCGGAGATCGGCAGACCGTAGCCGCGATAGCCCATGGCGATCTTGGCGACGAGTCGCAGATGGCTGGTCACAAGGTGATGTGCCGCGTCGCGATCGTCGTGCTCGCGCCAACGCTTGGCAAACATATATTCCTGCTGAGGTTCCAACATCGGAAACTTGCGGATCTCGGCGAGGTAATGCGAGAGGCCGGATTCTCCATTGAGAACCGGAAGGGTAGCTGTACGGGCCATTATGATGCCCTCCAGTGGTTCAGACCCCCGATAGCGGCGGGCCAGGCAGCGAGCGCTTTGTTAAAGCCGCCCTGGCTGCGATGTTCCGCGTCTCATTTGACGCAGGTGCAACATACACCCTACTACAAGCGTATTGAAAGTGAATTCCCTGTCACGTTCCCGTGGGGCCAATATAAGCGTTTGGAAAGGCTTACTTTTTTATATGCATCTGCGTCATTCTGGCACGGCCATATGGGCTCTCAGAACCGCCAGATCGTGAGGAAGCTCGCTGGTCCACTCCAGAATCTCGCCCGTGCGAGGGTGCTCCAGAGCCAGCAAATAGGCGTGAAGCGCCTGCCGGTCGAGCGCTTCCAGCGCGGCGCGGCTCTTTACGCCCAGCGACGACGCCTTGGTCTTGAAATGCGAGCCATAGACCGAATCCCCCATCAGCGGATGCTGGATATGCGCCAGATGCACGCGGATCTGGTGCGTCCGCCCGGTCTCCAATTGGCAAGCGAGCAGGGTGGCGATCGGCTTGCCGTGGCGGTCGGGGAATTCCTGCAGCACTTCCCAGTGGGTGACGGCATCGCGGCCGCCTTCGCGGACGGCCATTTTCTCGCGGGCATGGGGATGCCGGTCGATCGGCGCTTCCACCGTGCCGCGCGGCCGGTTTGGGATACCCCAGGCAAAGGCCATATAGCCGCGCCGCATCTCGTTGGTGCGGCCGTGATCGGCGAATTGCGCCGTCAGCGACGCATGGGCGGCGTCGTTCTTGGCGACCACCATCAGGCCGGTGGTGTCCTTGTCCAGCCGGTGCACGATGCCCGGCCGCTTGACGCCGCCGATCCCCGACAAGGATGCCCCGCAATGGGCGATCAGCGCGTTCACCAGCGTGCCCGTCTCGTGGCCGGCGGCGGGATGCACAACGAGCCCCTTGGGCTTGTTGATGACGATGATGTCCTCGTCCTCGAACACGATATCGAGGGCGATATCCTCGCCTTCGGGCTCCGGCGCGATGGCGGGCGGCACGTCGATTGTGATCGTATCGCCGGCAGCGACATGATAAGCGGGGTCGCGCACGGGGGTGGGGTCTTGCGAAGACCGGGTGATCGTCACCTGGCCGGCGAGGATCAGCGCCTTCAGCCGCGACCGCGACAAAGCCGGGCTGCGCACGGCGAGCACGCGATCGAGCCGGGTCGAGCCTTCATCGCCCTGCACGGTGACATCCAGCCGTTGATCGTTCATTCCGTAAAGCCTTACCTGACAGAAGCGTGTTGCTTCGAGAGCCGTGAATTAAGAGACGAGTGTTTGCATGACCCAGCCCGCCGCCGATAGCGCGCCCGAACCGACCCTTGAACAGGCCGCCATGATCGCGCGCGTCCGCCGCATGATGCTGATCGCGGGCCTGACCACCGCCTTGGGCGTCGGCGCGCTGCTCGTCGTGATCGGCTACCGCCTTTTCCGCACGGATGGAAGCACTGTGACGTCGGCGACGACCGCGACTCTGCCGAAAGGCGCCAAAATCCTCTCCGCGGGGGTAGCCGGCGACCGGATCGTGCTGACGCTGGACGTCGGCGGCAGCACCGAAATCCGCACTTTCGACGCCAAGAGCCTGAAACCCGCTGGAACGCTGAAATTCGCCAGCGAGCCCTGAGGTTCGCTTGCGAACCCCAAGGGGTCGCCAAAACGAACCCCAAGGGTTCGCCTGCGAACCATAACCATATAAGTGGGCGAGGGGGCGACAGCATCTTGCAGCCACCGCCATTCCCGGCTATCCCCTCCCGCGCACGCTCCGTTCGTCTAACGGTTAGGACATGGCCCTCTCAAGGCTAAAATAAGGGTTCGATTCCCTTACGGAGCGCCAATGATTTCAATCGCTTACGTGCCTATCATAAAATCTGTCGAATATTCGCCAAATAAGCGTGGTGACGCTTGGGCGGACGTCGGCGATCGGATCTATGCTCCTGTCGCGTTGGTAGCCGCGAACGCATAGAGTCTGCGTGCCGAATTCACACGTTGTGGGTCAGGCCTTCCGGATAACTTCATTCAGGAGTCGTGCATCGCTCGGCATCCTCGCGCCAGAGCGCCACCGCTGGCTCTCCGCCGGTGCTCCTCGACAACGCCCCACTTTTCAACATGCGGTGTTTCAGCGACATCGTGATCGGGTCGGCATCCCGTTTCCAGCGTCGCATTATGTTAGGCGCTACAGCCCTTGACAGCGAGCGCCAAGTTCAAAGAAACCGGAGTGCTTCAGCTATTCATATTTTGCGCGTGTATAGCGCCGGCTTGGCAACGGAAGGCGGCTTCTTAAACGGCTGCATCTTTAGTTTTCCAGCCCCAGATTCGCCGGATACTCGAAGGCGAAGAACTACTGCCGCCCGCCATTGCGGGCACCATCAAGAAAGCAGTCGATAACGATAAGAAGCCCTTACAGACGACCATCATCGTCGGCTTGCTCAAAGCCCTCCAGGGCGACGACAAGTGGGGCAAGCTTCTGTGGGAGTGGGGATACGGCAAGGTGCCGGACAACGTGGTGGTCGGCGGAGATTCCGAGAAGCAAGTCGAGCATACATTTACACTGAGGCTCTACAACAGCCAGCTACGCCCGGCCTAAGCTCTAGATATCTGGCGTGAGAGCTGCTTTCCGTTGGTCAACTGCATAAGAAACTGCATTTTTCTATCCAATCATTGGGCGTGCAGCCGGCTGTATAAGAAAGAAACAAGAAGATATCCGAAGCGCGGACTGTATAAGAAATACGCATTTCTTATACAGTCCGCCGGCCGACTTCGAATGGCAGCTTCTGGGCGCAAAGAAATCATTGGTATCAGTGCAAAACTCCTCGTCGTTTTCTGCCATTATTCGCGATAAAATCCTGCGTCACTTCTTAAAGTCTTCATGGCAGGCTATGACCCTTGAGAGGGGGCTTCGTCACACTACCAATGTGTCTAGCCTTGTTTTGAATATTTCTGGCATGGAGCAGCACTTGTGATGGCGCGAGGCGTTTCTCAGATCAATCCCCGATTGTCGATACTACGCAGTCATCCATTTTTCATTGATCTCGACGCCAAGGCATTAGATCAACTATGCCAGTATGCGAGCTTCCGAAAGTTCAAACGCGGGGCGACCGTCTTTGTGAGAGGAGATCCCGGCAATAGTCTCTTCGTCGTGGTGAGCGGCGCCGTCAAGATGAGCGTCGCCTCATCTGAGGGACGCAGCGCCATCCTCAATCTTGTGACGAAAGGTGAGGTATTCGGGGAGATCGCGTTGCTCGACGGGCTTGCGCGAACGGCCGATGCGATTGCTCACACCAATTGCGAGCTTATCGTGATCGACCGGCGAGATTTCTTTCCATTTATCGAATCCCAACCGATGCTGGCCATGAAGTTCATTCACTTGCTTTGCGCCCGTCTGCGCTGGACGAGTGAACAGGTCGAGCATGTCATTCTGCAGGACCTGCCTGCGCGGCTAGCGAACCTGCTGATCGGTTTGGCCTCGAAGCACGAGCCTTCCGACGTCGGCCGTCCTTTTATCGTCACTCAACAAGAGATCGGCGAGATGGTCGGAGTGACTAGAGAAAGCATCAACAAGCAACTTCGTGCCTGGTCCTTGAAAGGGTGGATCCGCCTTGAGCCCGGCAGCATCGCCATCCTCAAGCCGAAGGCGCTAGCGGCTGTTGCCGAAGCCGAGCCTGCAACCCTTGATGCGTCGGGGCGGCCGCTCAAGGTGTGATGTGGTTCACATGACTTCGCTGGTGTTTGGCCCATTAGTGGCCGGGTATCAGGAGGTATTCGGCATGGCATCCGTCGACGAATTGGAGCAAACCTATCGCCGCATTTACCGGCGCCTCACACTCGGGGTGTTTATCCTCTATGGCGTCGTTGTAGTGTTGGCTGTCACGGTGCTGCTCGGCAACCCGATAAAGAGCTTCTAGACGCCAGATCGGTGGGAGCCCCCATCCCGAATGGGCGGCTCGTCTGCGTGTGGCGACAGTGAGCTCGCTAACGCGAAGGGTTGGTTCCCCTTAAAGGTGAAAGGTGAGGGGCGTCCGCTATGGGCTCGATAGATCCGAGAAATCGTATGGGATGACGTTCACGCAGCGGACGGGCTGATTCAGCACGTGCTCGGCGGCCAGGGCAAAATCATCCGTGTGAACCGCTTCGATCTCCGCTGCGCAGGCTTCATTGGAGACAAAGACGTAGAGGACGTCCTCATCCATTCCTCCGACTTTCATACCCAGGCACAAGCGGTCGTAAACACGCGGCCCCAGCAGACTGTTGAGCATGGCTTCGATGGCAAGTTGTTGTGTTGTCGTTGGTCGCATTTGGCCTCCATAAGGCTACTATGCGAATGAATGGACGGCTGTCTGTGATCTAGTTCACTGACGCGGGGAAATGCGGCAGCTAACGTGTCGGCCATGATGGCGCTGGCCAGCGGCTGGTTGTTGCGGCTTGCAAATCTGACAACAATCCTAGTTTTGGCGAGCTATCTTCGATGGAATATAGATAGTTCTACAACTACAAACGCTCTTGTTCTAATGCTGAGCACTCCAACCCGAGCCGAATAGGCGCACCGATGCATGGGATTCGCGAGACCAAGGATCTGGTGCTGCCGGCAGACGGCCAGGATCAACATTCATTGAAATTATTCCGGGATCAGGTGGTTGGCGACGATACGCCGGATCAGTCGGCAACCGGCACATCCGGCTCGAAGCTGACTGATCCCAATGGACTCGATCCAGGTGGCGCCAGCGCTGTGGATCGCTTCGGACGACGCCTGCGTATGTGGGGCGAGCTCGTCAAATATCGGCTGTCCTGCCACGTGCTCTCCCATCTTCGGTTGTTCAAGGCGGTCTTCGCGGTGCTGCGCGTCGTGCGGCCCATCGCGGTCGTCGGCAACGTCCTTGTGGCGACAAAGGCCAGCGATGTACGCGAGGTGCTCGAACGCTTCGACGACTTTGAACTGGGCGACACCATCGAGCCCGGAATGCCCTGGGGACCGTTTCTGATGACGGTCGATGGGCGAGAGCAGCATGCCCGCGAGAGGGAAATGCTGCAGAGCGTGGTCGAGAAGACTGATGCCCGGCTCATCCGGACGATCGCTTCCGAGAATTGCCAGTCCTGCATCGAGGCATTGAAGGACTCGGGCCAGATCGACGTTGTCGCCGATCTGGCGGAGCCGGTGATGGTTGCCGTCCTGGCCGAATACTTTGGCGTCCCTCCACTGAATGGAGACCGGCAGCGAATGGCAGGCGTCATGCGGAATCTGGCCGGCATCATTATGGTCAACCCGCCAGTTGGTTCGCTTCCGTGGAGCCGGTCTCGCGCCGATATCGCAGATCTGACCTGTCAACTGACGCAGCAGCTTGGATCCGGCGGCCCCACTACTGCCGCCGCATCGCACCCATCCATTCCAGCTCACAGCCTGCTGGCACGGTTGCAGCGCCGCCATGGTCAGCCGGGCAACCCGCCCTGGTTTGATGAGGAATGGATTCGCTGCTATCTGACCGGGCTGGTTGCGACGGGCGGAGCCACCATTATCCGCGGTGTCACCCATGCCGTGGATCAGTTGCTGGAGCAGGCCGGGGCTTTGGCGCATGCTCAGGCACTGTCCGCTGCACTCGAGCGTGCGATCCACACCGATCAAGGATCGGTCGCCGCTGATGCGCCGAATGGCCAGCTCGCAGCGGCGCGGGAGGCGTTACGTGGCTGCATCTATGAAGCCATGCGGTTTCGTCCGATGCTGCCTTTGCTGGTGCGAACATGCCCGCGTGATACGATCATCGCCAACGGCACCCCGCGGGCCCGGCGGGTGCCTGCCGGGACGCTTGTCTTGGCACCGCCGCTGGCGGCCATGTTCGATTCCGAAGCATTTCCAGACCCGCTCACATTTCGCGATCGTCCCATCGAGAGTTACTTTCATTTCGGTTTCGGGCCGCGCCACTGTTTCGGCAAATACATTGCTGACGTGGTCATGCTGGAGATCGTCCGCGCGCTGATGCGCCTGCCGGGTCTGGCGCGCGCGCCCGGACAGGGCGGTCAGGTCGGCTACGACGGGCCAGCACCTTGCTCGCTGCGCGTGACGTTCAATGCGAATGGATCGGAGCCCGTCCATTGAATCCGAATTTCACAACGATCATCACGCCGATCGAACCGTCCAAAGTTGAATGGTGCAGGGGCTATCTTCGCGACAATGCCGACCCGCAGTTTGGCGGTGAGGCAGCGTTTCTTGAGTGCCGCCCATTGTTTCCATTCGACAAGATTGCAGGTCTGCATTTTTGTAGTTTTGTCATCCTGGACGCTGCCGACGGGGGCGGGCCTTGTCTCGTATTCGAGGCAACGTTCGATGGCCCGAGAGCGGGTTTTCTGGATGAGCTGTTAAAGTATGCACCAATTGGTTTCGACGAGGTCTACCGCCGGTGTGTCGGCTATCCCTTGTCAGGAACAACGACCCCAAATCTGGTCCGGGAGTATTGGGAGCGCCAAGACGTCGGTGCGAATACGTTCTTTAGTGGCAGTCCCGGCCGCACGGTGGTGCAGGTCAAAGGCGAGAACAGCGTTCGGAAGGGAATCGTGTCGTTTCTTTCGGCGCGATTTCTCGTCGATGCGATCTTGCCCGGTCGCCCGGCTGGGTTGCTCGATCACGTGACACGAGAGTGCATTCGCGGCAGTGCCGACAATCGCTGGGCAGAGCAGCCGGCGCAATTGCCATGGCAGATGACGCTTCGAACCCAGATCGCCGTTGCGGCTGGTATCGTCGTTGCGCTGCTGGCATGCGCTCTGGGCGCACTCGTGTGCTGGGCTTTGGGCTATCGACCATCAGCGCTCTACGCGGTGCTGCCGCTATGGCTTGAGACGGTCGGTCACGCAACGCAGCATCTCGATACAAAGGTATCGGCATTGCCGTGGGTCTCACAGCTCACCGAAGTCATACAGCCGGCAACGCTGACCGGCTTGATGCTATTGAGCGTGATGTGGCTGGTGGTCCGGGCGGCAGAACTTCTTCTCCGGAGTGCGAGCAAAAATACCCGCGACCAGCATCTGTTCTGGCGCTTTCCGCTGCAATTGGCGGTCGTTACACGATACGCGCTGCTCGGTGTGCTCATCGGTGTTGTCACGCTCGCGGTCATCTCCGGCGTTGACAGATCACCGACATGGGCCGGGATATTGGTGGATGGTCCGAGTGGGATCCTGATGTCGCTGGGTGCGGTGCTGGTGGTCATGTTCCAGCTTGTCTGTATTGGGGGGCTGTTGCTCGTCGGCTGGTATTGCACGACATCGCTGCAGTTGATGGTCGAGCTTCAGCCTCTCAGCAAGACGCGCGAGAATCTGCGGCGTATGGCATTGGATGTTATCCAGTTCGCCATGTTCCTTCTGGTCTCGGTCGGCGTCCTGCTCGTTGCAGCGCTGCTGCCGGAAACGGTCATCAGCAACGTGGCTGGAATGGCCAGATCGCTCACTTACGGCTGGCTTCTGATGGTTCTGTTGGGATGGAGCGGCGTGATGGCCGGCTATCTCGTCGGACTGCTGGCTCTGTGCGCGGTTGGGGCACTCGAGTATCGCGACAGGACGACGTTTGAACATCCCGCGGGTCTTTTAATCCGGGCTCGCGACAACGCGCGCAAATATGCGCGCGAGGAAGCCGGAATTAACCGGTACCAGAATCATCTGGCCAGCATCACCTGTGTGAAGCCGGGTGTCCTTCGATACTGGATCCTTCGACTGGCCCTGTTCGCCGTCAATGTTCTCGCGAAATTCTGGTTCAACAAGGGCGAGCTTGGCGGCATCCCAACCATCCTCTCGGCGCGCTGGGTGCTGATCGATGGTGGCCGGCGTCTGCTATTTCTCGACAATTTCGGCGGTGCCTGGGAGAGCTACCTCAACGAGTTCATCGATCTGGCCGCCGTGAAGGGGCTGAATGCGATCTGGACCAATACGTTCGTGAACGCGGCAGGGAAACGCTACGGTTTTCCGCCCACGCGTTTTCTGTTCTGGCAAGGCGCGCAGGATGCGAGGCCGTTCAAGGCCTATGTGCGGCAGAGCCAAGTGGAAACCATCGTCTGGTACGGCGCCTATCCTATGCTCGGTGTTGTCGGCATCAATGCGAACACCGATACCAGACAAGATCTGTTCGCTCCGTTGAGTTCGCCGGCTATCGATCGATTCCTCCAACGTCTTTGAAAAACCATGAACACGGAAAAAATCGAATGGCATGATGTGCAGGGGCTGCTGTTAAGCGGCTATCCGCAATTGCCGTACTCCGCCTATGTGGCCTGGCACTTTCTTCCAGGCCAGCGGGATGCTGCCAAGCGCTGGCTGCGCGATCTGGCCGAGCGATTGATGCGCGCGGACAGGATTGAGGGGGAAGATGACGGCGCGACGGATCTGCAGTTACCGCCGACGAACATCCGGGCACTTAAGGCCATGCGTGTTGGCGATCGGACGGCGATCAATCTGGCCATCACTGCCAGCGGCCTCCAGGAGCTAGATCTCGACGAGTATCAGCTGTCGGACTTCTCCGTGGAATTTCTCGAAGGCATGGCGCCGAAGCCGACGTCTGGCAGACGGATGCCCCGACGCTCCGGCCTTCTCGGCGACGCGGGAGAAAGCTCACCGTGCCGATGGGAGTGGGGTGGATGGGGGCCGTCCGCCGAGGTGCACGGCATGCTGTTGCTTTATGCATCCGAAGAACATGTGTTGCAGGCCCTAGTCCAGGCGGAGCAGCGCGCGATGAACGGCGTTGCCGACGTTGTTGTGACTGGTGACCAAGGCAACGGCCGGCCCGTCATCGTCCATGGCCGCCTCTATGACGATGCCAAGGAGCATTTCGGCTTCGTCGACGGCATCTCGCAGCCGATCATCGAGGGGTCGCCCCTGGCTATCCGAAGCGAGGAAAACGCCAAGAACGAGAAAAAAGCCAAGTCTTGTCACACCCCCGCGGGCAGTGGCGAAAGAGACAAGGTCCTGAGCGCAAAAGACCGCCGCATCTCCCTGGTCAAGCCAGGCGAATTTGTGCTCGGCTATCGCAATGAACGTCGGGAGCGCATCAGCAGCCAATCCGTGAAGCCCGGCTCCAATCTGCGTGATCTGCTGCGTAACGGAACCTACCTGGTGTTCCGGCAACTGGAGCAGGACGTGGACGCCTTCGAGAAATTTGTTGCCAGCATCGCTACCCGAATGCATGGCAAAGCCGATGTCGAGGCGACAGAGGAGGTTGCGGCACGGCTGATCGGTCGGTACCGCAACGGTGCGCCGCTGGTGCGTGCCGGCGCCGATTCACCGTCGGCACCCGAACGCAATGATTTTCTTTACGCCTACGAAGACGAGTCAGGGATGGCCTGTCCGATTGGTGCGCATATTCGCCGTGCCAATCCGCGCGATGCCATTGGCTCCGACCCGGATGTCGCACTGAAGCTGTCCAAGATGCATCGCATTATCAGGCGCGGCCGGCCCTATGGAGCCAGGCGCGGCGAGCAGGACGAGACAACCGGCAAGGGTTCTCGGCGCGGGACGGCGTTCATCGCGTTGAACGCCGATATCGCTGGCCAGTTCGAGATGATCCAGCATTCGTGGCTGAACAATCCTCAGTTCGGGGGACTGCCCGTCGGGACCGATCCGATTAGCCATGTTGCCCATGACGGAGATGAACTCGTCATTCAGCAGAGACCGTTCAATCTCCATATCGGAAAACCTCGCCCCTTTGTCACGGTGCGCGGTGGGGCGTACTTTTTCCTGCCGGGTATCAATGCCATCCGCACCCTGGCCGATTGAGCTCGCAGCCAGGGTCTGATTTCAGGCAACCAAGGTGGCAAGCGCATCGTTGCAGAGCGTCGTGTAAGGCTGCATGGAGCACTGTTCGGCGAGACCGAGCGCTTCGCGATAGTATCGTTCTGCGGTGGTCGTGTTGCTCGTATCGAGAATATGGGCAATGTCGCCCAGAAGCTTCTTGGCGTAGACTTGCTGCGGCAATTCTCCGCGCTCTTCCGCCAGTGCTAGCGCTCTTTCAGCTACGGCTTTGGCTTCCTTGCTGCGGCCGGCGGCAAGGAAAGCACGACCTTGAGCGATGAACAGAAAGCGCCAGCCGAATGCGTGTTCAGCGAGCGGAATATCCAGCTTTTCAGGCACTGCGAGGATGTTGAGCGCAGATTCGACATCGCCCAATGCGAGATAGGCTTCGCCCATCCGGGACGCGAAGACCGGGTACATCTGTTTCATCTCAAGATCGAGGCATGTCTGCCAGCTCTCATTCAGCAGCGCGAGCGCTTCGACAGGGCGCCCTTGCGCGATCCGGAGCCGACCAAAAACATGATTAATGTTGGCGCGTGAATACGAGTGGTTCGCCGCCACCGCCAACAGCCTTGCCTCTTTTGCAAGAGCCTCTGCGCGAGAGAAGTCACCGAGATCGATCAGTGAATCGGCCATGAAGGTCCGAAGCATCACGCTGGGAAGCGCGGCCCATCCAGCGCGCTTCTCGTCGATCTCTGGCGTTTCGATCGCGAGACATTTTTCGTGATACGCAAGCGATTGCGTGAAGTCGCCGGTTTCATGGTGGATGATGCCCACATTGTGGAGAGCGGCAAAGGTCAGGACGGGTTGGCCGATCTTCTCTGCGATCGACTGTGCCGTTTGGGCAGCAGTCATGGCTTCGACGTGATAGCCAAGTCTCCAGAGTGCGACTGTCAACTGACAATTCACCGCCGCAATCCGCCATGGTTCCCGGGATTCTTCGGCCAGCCGGCGCGCCTCACGCAAGACGTCGGCAATACGTTGATGCATGCCGATTGGTTCGAGCGCCGTAATCACCGTCAGATGCAGATCTATTTCAGAGATGGTTTTCTTCGATGACGGCGGCCAATGCGCCAGCGTTTCGCGGCCACGCTCGTAAATGGCGATCGCATCCTGATTGGCGCCACGCTTGATTGCTCGACGGCAGCTCCGCAACTGATACGGAACTGCCTTTTGCCATAGCTCAGCGAGAAACGCGTGGTCGGCAAGTCGGTCGATATACTCGTCGAGACGGTCGGCGAATCGAAGCTCGATAATTTCGATCGCCTTGGCGTGGAGATAGCGACGGACGCTGAGTAGCATCATGCCGTAGGCCACTTCTCTCGTGAGCTCATGTTTGAACGAATATTCGACGGTGCCGGAGGCAGTGGCCATTCTGAGAAAATCCCCCGACTCCAGCGCCAGAAGACGAGGAGCCAGTTCGTCGGGATCAGTTCCAACCATGCCGGACAGCAGGATCAATGAGATGTCTTTGCCGATCACGGCGGACATTTGCAAAAGCGATTTCGTCGCTTGATCGAGTAGGTCGATACGCGATGCCAGAACGGAATGAATGGTCTCGGGGATTTTGATATTAGACGATCCATCGCTGACTTTGTAGCGGCCCGGATCGCCGACTAGCACCTTCGTATCTTTGAGTGCCTGGGCCAGTTCCTCCACGAAGAGTGGATTGCCTTGCGCTTTCGCGAGGACACGTCGTCTGATGTAGCCCAGACTTCCGTCATCGCCCAACAGCGATACAAGCAGTTGATCACCGTCCGGCTCGCTGAGCGGCGCGATGTCCAGGCGTTCAACCGCTCGACCGGACCAGATGCGTTCCGGGCGTTGCGTGACGACCACGAGGACCCGGGCGCTATCGAGCATCCCCATGATGCTGTTCAGAATGAGCTGGGTTTCGGCATCGACCCAGTGGATGTCCTCGATCAGGATGAGCAAGGGCGTCAACCGTTCCTGCGAGAAGACGAGCGTCTTCATGGCGTCGATGACCTTATTGCGTCTTTCGGATGGCTCAAGCTTTTTCCAGTCTTCGTCCTCGCTGTTGAGATCCAGGAGCGAGAGGATGGCCGGAAGATGTGGGGGCAGATTTGGATCGAGGCGGGCAACACGGGTGCTGGTCCGGCTGGCAGCTGAGGCGGGGCTATCCTCGGCGCGTACGCCGAAGAGCTCACGTATCAACGTGCTGACGGGATAGTAGCTGGAGTTCGCGCGTTGAGAAGCGCAGGTCGTCTGCAGGACGAGCCATTCTTCTGGAACGCTGGCGATGAACTCATGGACCAGACGCGATTTGCCGATCCCGGCAGGGCCGACAATGGTCACCGCGCGTCCGTGTCCCGCAGCGGCGTTATCCAGCAGTTTCTTGAGGGAATCTAATTCTGTCCGACGTCCGATCAGCGGACTGAGGCCGCCGGATGAGCGAGCCTGCCAGCGTGTGCGCGGCCGCATCGACACCAGTTCATAGGTCTCCACCGGCTCGGCGACCCCTTTGGCTTTTTCGGGCCCGAGCTGCAATGCGCTGATGAAGCCCTTCGCGAGTTGGAAGGTGTCGGACGACAACTTGATCGAGCCAGGGGAGGCAAGCGCTTCCATTCTGGCGGCGAGGTGAACCGTTTTTCCGACGGCGTCATAGTTCATCGCCAGATTGTTGCCGATCGAATGAATGATGACCTGTCCGGAATTCAGGCCAATTCTGATACTGATCGAGCGCTGATGCAGACGATTGAATTCGATGATTGCATTTCTCGCAGCCAGTGCTGCGCGGCAGGCCTGGACGGCGTGGTCTTCGCTCGCAATGGGGGCGCCGAAGAGCGCCATAATGCCGTCACCGCGCGTCTGATTGACCAACCCATCGTGCTCATGCACGGCGTCCATCAGCCGCTTGAGCACTGGGCCAATAACTTCCAGCGCTTCTTCTGGATCCAACTGGTCGATGAGTTCGGTCGACCGCTGGATATCGGCAAACAGGACAGTGACACGTTTGCGCTCGCCCAGCATGGATGTGCCGGACCGCATGATACGCTCAGCGAGTTCTGGCGGGATTTGCGATTGCAGGAATGAGAGTGCATGAACGCCAAGCGCAGTTGGAGCAGCCCTTGGCCGCCCGCAGCCACCGCAAAAGCGTGCATCCAATTGCATCGTGAACCCGCAATACGCGCATTGGGTCGCGGAATCGTCCAATAGGTTGTGCCCTTCTTTGGATGCCACCTTTCACCCTTTCCGGCGGAGCAAGCAATCTATCCAATTGCGCGATCATGGCAATGTCGGGAGCTATGTCTCAGGCCAGGGTGAGCGTGGTGTGATCTGGAAAGCATCGGCCGGTTGCGCCTAATACCAAATCGGACGGTTCGCGCGATCCGGATGGGGACAGCGCAATAGGCGCGCCATGCTGCAAGCGTCGACGAACATATGAGTGACAGCAATTGGCGCAAAGCGGACGCCCCACAGCGACGGCTCACAGGGATGCAAAATCCGGAGGGGCGATCTCGCCGGTCCGATGGCAGGCGATGAAGTGTTCCTCGGCCTCGACCTGAAGGATAGGCAATTCGTCACGGCACCGCTCCACCACGAACGGGCAGCGCTGCGCGAAGCGGCAGCCGGGCGGTGGATCCACCGGACTCGGTGGATCGCCCTTGACCAGATAGTCCTTCTTCAGCCGGTCGCGCAGCGGGCCGGGCGGTGCGGCGGCTGATATCAGCGACCAGCTATAGGGATGCAAGGGTGCCGAGAAGAACACCTGCGCCGGCGCCTGTTCGACGATGCGTCCGAGATACATCACCGCAATCTCGTCGCAGAAATGCTGGATCACGCCGAGATCGTGCGAGATGAAGATATAGGTCAGGCCGCGCTCGCGCTGTAGCTTCTTCAGCAGGTTCAGGATCTGCGCCTGGATAGCGACGTCGAGTGCCGACACCGCTTCGTCGCAGACGATCAGGTCGGGTTCTGGCGCCATCGCACGTGCAATGCACAGACGCTGGCGCTGGCCGCCGGAAAACTGATGCGGAAACAGATCAGCCGCCTGCGGCGGCAGGCCGACTTCCTCCAGAAGCTGTTTGACCCGGACCTCGCGCTCGCGTGGCGAGCCGATGCCGAGCAGGTCGAGCGGTTCGCGGATCAGATCGCCCGCGCGGCGCCGCGGATCCAGTGCCGAGAACGGATCCTGGAACACGATCTGGAATTTGCTGCGCGCCAGCCGCAGTTTCTCGCCGCGGAAGTCTGCGATGTTCTCGCCGCCGAACACGATCTGGCCGGAGGTCATCGGGATCAGCCGCATCACCGCCTGCGCAGTGGTCGATTTGCCGGAGCCGCTTTCGCCGACGATGCCGAAGGTGGTGCCGCGGCGGACGCGAAAACTCACGCCGTCGACCGCGTGGACCTTCGAGGGTCGACCGAACATGCCGCGGCGTCCGGCCGGGAAGTGCACCACGAGATCGTTGACGTCGAGCAGGACGTCTGCGGGCGCAGATATATTCAAGCCATCGCTCACGGTGTGATCTCCTGATGACGCCAGCACGATACGGCGGCACCGGCATCGATGCGATCGAGCGGCGGCTGCGGCTGTGCGCGACAGATCGCGCCGGCAAAGGCACAGCGCGGCAGGAAAGCGCAGTCCGGCCCGCGTGCGCCGAGCGGCGGCACCATACCTGGGATTTCGTCGAGCTCGGCCGAGGCATGGTTGCTCATGCGGCCGAGCTGCAGATGTGGCACGCAGGCCATCAGCCCGCGCGTATAGGGATGCCGCGCACGGGCGATGATCTCGTGTGCGGCGCCCTGTTCGATGCAGCGGCCGGCATAGAGCACGGCGACATCGTCGGCGAGTTCGGCGACGGCGCCGAGATCATGGGTGATCAGCACGATGGCCGTGTCGGTGTCGTCCTGCAATTCGCTGAGCAGGTCGAAGATCTGCGCCTGCACGGTGACGTCGAGCGCGGTGGTCGGCTCGTCTGCGATCAGAAGCTTCGGCTTGCAGGCCAGCGCCATGGCGATCATCACACGTTGCCGCATGCCGCCGGACAATTGATGCGGATAGGCATCGACGCGTTTGTCAGCCGCGGGGATCTGCACCGCCTTGAGAAACTGTATCGCTTGCGCATGGGCATCGCGGCGGCTCAGTCCGCGGTGCTGACGCAGCACCTCGCCGATCTGGTCACCGACCGTGTAGAGCGGGTTGAGCGCCGTCATCGGCTCCTGGAAGATCATCGACATCTTGTCGCCGCGCAGGCTGCGCAACTCCTTGGGTGATGCCGATAAAACCTCGACGCCATCCAGCAGAATGCTGCCGGAGGTGACGCGAAAGTCTTCGGGCAATAGCTGCATTATCGCGAGCGCGGTCATGCTTTTGCCGCAGCCGGACTCGCCGACCAGCGCCATGGTCTTGCCTTGCGCGACGTCGAATGACAGATGCTCAAGCACCGGCACCATGCCCTTGGTGCCGTTCATCGAGACACTGAGATCCTTGACGGAGAGAACGGGGGGCATCGCTCAGCCTCGCTTCCGCAGGCGCGGATTGATGGCATCATTGACGCCGTCGCCGATCAGGCTGATGGCGAGCACCGCGATGAAGATCGCCGCACCCGGAAACGCCACGGTCCACCAAGCATTGAGCACATAATTGCGGTTCTGCCCAAGCATCAGGCCCCAGCTCATGGTGTTGGGATCGCCGAGGCCGAGGAAGCTCAATCCGCCCTCGAACAAGATGGCCACGCCGATCGCGAGCGTCGCCGAGACGATGATCGGCGGCAGTGCATTCGGCAACACGACGCGCAGGATGAGGTGACCATTGCCAGCGCCGGCGGCGCGCGATGCCTTGACGAAATCGAGATTGCGCAAGCGCAGGAACTCCGCGCGGGTCAGGCGCGCGGCAGACGGCCAGCTCACCACGCCAATCGCGATGGTCACGGTGGTCAGCGTCTGCCCGAACAGAGTGACCAGCACCATGGCGAACAGCAGCGGCGGCAGGATCTGGAAGAACTCGGTGATCTTGGTCAGTGCCGTGTCGATGGGGCCGCCGAAGAAGCCGGCCAGCGAACCGATGGTGACGCCGATCACGATGGTGATGATCGCGGCCACGCCGCCGACAGTCAGAGTGGCACGGCCGCCCTGCAGCAGCCCTGCCAGGATATCGCGGCCGAGATAGTCGGTGCCGAGCCAGGTGTCCGCATCCGGCGGCGTGAAGGGCGCGCCGGCAATGTCGAGCGGATCGACGCCGTAGATCGACGGCCCGAACAGGGTGGCGAGCATCAGAAACAGCAGCACAACCGCGCCGACGACGCCCGCCGGGCTGCGGGCAAACTGGCGCAGCGCGGCCATCATGGGCGATGCTGCGGCGCTCACGGGCAGCGCAGTCTTGTCGGGCTTGATGGCAGTGGATTCGATCGTGGTCATCGGGCCCCCGAACGGATGCGCGGATCGACCAGGCGATAGACCAGATCGGTGATGATATTGGCGGCCATGACCAAGACTGCCGAGAAGAACAGCACGGCGAGCAGGGTCGGATAATCTCGGCGCAGAATGGATTCGAACACCAGCCGTCCCATGCCGGGCCAGCTGAACACCGTCTCGACCAGCACGGCGCCCGCGAACAGATGGCCGAATTGCAGCCCGGCGACAGTGACAATCGGGATCAGCGTGTTGCGCAGCGCATGTTTGCCGATCACGATAAATTCTGGCAGGCCCTTGGCGCGGGCGGTGCGCACGTAGTCAGCCGTCAGCGCATCGATCATGTTGACACGGGCGAGCCGGCTATATTGCGCGATGAAGACGAGTGCGAGCGTGGTCGCGGGCAGCACGAGATGCTGCAATATATCCACGACATGCGCGAAGCCGACCTTGGGCCGCGCGACGTCGGTCATGCCCGTCACCGGCAGGATCGGCCACACCGATCCGAACAGCAGCAGCAACATCAGCCCGGTCCAGAACACCGGCGCGGCATAGCCCGCAAGCGAGATGATGGTGACGCCCTGGCTGAACAGCCCGTTCGGCTTGCGGGCGCTGACGACGCCGAGCAGCGTGCCGATCACCACCGAGATCGCCAGCGCCGACAGCACCAGATACAGCGTCGCCGGAATGCGCTGGGCGATCAGGCCGGTCACGGGGGCATTGAAATAATAGGAATAGCCGAAGTCGCCGGTGGCGACGCTGCCGAGATAGGTGAAGAGCTGTTCGAGCAGGCTCTTGTCGAGGCCGTATTTGACCCGCAGTGCAGCGATGACGTCGGCCGACGCACCGCCCATCTCGCCCGCGATCACTAGAGCGGGATCGCCGGGCGCAGCATGGATCAGGCAGAAATTGAGGACCAGCACGGCGATAAGGAGGCCAACTGCATTGGCCACCTGACGCAGAATGTGAAGAGCGAGGTTCATGGTGCTGGACCGTCAGAGTGAGCCGAAGACCATCAGGTCTTCGGCGGCACTTCCCAATAAAGCTCGTCGAGCGGCGACATCATGCCCCAGATCGACGTCGGCAGACCGCCGAGGCCCTTGCTGAAGGCGTTGCGATAGGGCGCTCCGTTAATGAAATAGATCGGCACGTCGTTAACGACGATCTTCTGGAATTCCGAATACAATGCCTTACGCTTCTCGGGCGACGTCTCCTGCGCGCCTGCGGCGAGCAGTTCGTCCACCTTCGGGTTGCTGTATTGCTGGGTGTTCGACCAGATGATGCCCTTGCGGATGTTGCTCGAAAGGTACGTGCGGTTGACGCCGATCACCGGATCACCCCAGTTGAACACGTTGTCCATCGTCAAGTCGTAGTCGAAATTCGAAATACGCTGCGCCCAGGTCGGGAAGTCCGGCGCGGCACGGACTTCCAGATTGATGCCGACGCGCTTGAGCTGCGAGCGCAGATATTCGGCGACATTGCGCTGCTGTTCCTCGTCACCGGGGATATAGTCGATGGTGAGGCTCATGCGCGTGCCGTCGGCAGCCTTCGGATAGCCGGCGTCGTCGAGTAGCTTCGCCGACTTCGCGAGATCGAGCTTGTACATCTCGACGCCGGGCTCCAGCAGCAGCGATCCCGGGGCGATCGGGCTGGTGGCGGTCTTCGCCTTGCCGCCCATCAGTTTGCTGGTGATGAACTCGCGATTGGCTGCGTATGCTATCGCCTGACGCACGCGCACGTCATCGAGCGGCTTCTTCTTGGTGTTGAAGGCGAGCCAGTTGATCGGACCGACGCCGGCAAAGCCCTTGTCGATGACCATCACGTTCGGCATCTTCTCGATGCGCTCGATGTCGCGGGTGTTTGAGACGAACGGCAGCACGTTGACGTCGCCGCGCTCAAGCGAGACCACAGCGGCATTGGAATCCGATACCAGCTTGACGACGATCTTGTCGAGCTTGGGCTTGCCGGTGATGAAGAACTTGTCGAACTTCTCCAACGTGTAATATTCGCCCTGCTTGTATTCGGTGAGGCGATAGGGGCCTGAGCCGACCGGCTTCAGATTGGCGGGATGCGCCTTGATATCCTGGCCGTCGCCATAGACGTGTTTCGGCAGGATCGGCATCAGTGCAGGCGACATCGCCAAAAGCAGCGCCGGGTGCGGATGCTTCAGGCGGATGATAGCGGTGAGCGGGTCGGGCGTATCGACCTTATCGACAGCGGCCAGCATGCTCTGAAAGGGATGGTTCGCCTTGATGGTCATGATTGAAAAGGCGACGTCTTCGGACGTGACCGGCTTGCCGTCGTGGAACAGGGCATTGTCGACCAGCTTCAGCGTCACCGAGAGGCCGTCCGGCGCGACCTCCCACGACTTTGCGAGATAAGGCTGCGGATTCCAGTTGTCGTCATAGCGCAGCGGACTGGCGAAGATTTGCGTGGACGGCATCGCGGTGGCGAGGCCGGACTGCACGGCGCCGTTGAAGTGGCGTGGCACCTGCGTCGAGGCGATCACCAGCGTGCCGCCGTCGGCGGCAAGTGCCGGCTTGACGCTTGGCGCGATGGCGGTTGCGACGAGGGCAAGGCCCAGAGCGCAGGCCAGAAGAGACGCTTTCAGCGAACGGGGTCGTCGTGACCAGATCGAAGACATCTTGTCGGTCCTTCTCTCAGAGGGTGAATGCAGCGTGCCGACGGTTGAGGTCCGCCGTTGTCGGGTGTGTTTGTGAAACCTGGATCAGCGCGCCATCGAGAATGGCATCAAGCGCGGCGGCATCGGGCAGAGCGTCGGTGCCGACGCCGACCAGCATGATGTCGTTTTGAGCCGTCATATCGGCGGGAGCGGGTGTCAGCGCCCAGTCTTGCCCGACCATCTGCAGCAGCGCTGGCGACGCATCACCGGCGATCCGGCATTGTCCTTTGAGGCGCAAAAGCTGCGGCGGCAATGCGGCTAGTGCTGCTGTAAGCTGGCCACGATCGAACGTGCCGCTGCGCCGATACGACCAGCGGTGGAACGCGCCTTCATGATCGGCGCGGTCGTTCACGGCGGTCGCGGCAAAGCGCGATGTCGCTTTGACCTCGCCGTCCGGCAGGACCGGCAGCGTATCTTCCGTCGTCTCGATGATCTGGATGTCGGGACGCAGCGCCGCGACCGTGGCGCGGGCCGCATCGGCGGCGGTGCGGTTTAGCAGGTCTACCTTGTTGAGCAGCACGAGACTGCAGCGATCGAACTGGCCGCGCACGGTGTCGCCGACGTGACTGTCGATCAGCAGTTTTGAAATGCGGGATGCATCCGCGACCACGATCACAGCATTCAGGCGCAGGCTCGGCTCCACCAGTGCGATCTCGGCGATGCGCCAGGGATCACCGACGCCCGACGCTTCGATGATGATGTGATCGAACGGGATGGCGTCGTCGAGGATCCGGCCCAGCGTATCCAGAAAGCCGCCGCCGATGCTGCAGCAGACGCAGCCATTGGTCAGCGTCATGGTGGTGCCGTCGTGCTGCGCGATCAGGCCGGCGTCGATGTTCACCGCGCCGAAGTCGTTGACCAGAACGGCATAGCGGGCGGAGCCGGTGCGAAGGAGGTGATTGAGATAGGTCGTCTTGCCGGCGCCGAGAAAGCCGCCGACCACCGTCACGGGAATTTTCGCTGATGACGCTGCCGTCATGCCCGTGGCGCCTCCCGCACGTGGCCGCCGACCACGGTGCCCCAGATGGCAATATCCTTGAGCTTCTTCGGCGCGACTTCAAATGGATCTTCATCAAGTACCGCGAAGTCCGCATATTTGCCGGCCTCGATGCTGCCGACGATGTGATCGAGCTTCAGCGTATAGGCAGCGTTGATCGTGATCGCGGCAAGCGCCTGTTCGACGGTCAGCGCTTCGGTCTCCTTGCCGAGCACACGTCCGCTCGACGACACGCGGTTGACGGCACACCAGGCGGTGAACAGCGGGCTCAGCGGCGTCACCGGGGCGTCGGAATGGATTGCGAAGGGAACGCCGACGCGCAGCGCGGTACCGGTGGCGTCGAGTCTGTTGGCGCGTTCCGGACCCATGGTCAGCTCATAATGCGAGTCACCCCAGTAATAGACGTGATTGGAAAACAAGTTGACACACATGCCGAGCGATTTCATGCGCTTGAACTGCGCAGCATCCGCCATCTGGCAATGCTGCAGCGTATGGCGGTGATCGGGCCGCGGCCTTGCGATCTGCGCGGCCTCGACGGCATCGAGCGCCACTTCGGTGGCTTCGTCGCCATTGGTGTGGATGTGCAGCTGGATGCCCGCATTGTGGTAAGCTGCGACGATGGACGGCAGTTCTTCCGGCGCGATGTACCACAACCCGTTGGGTGCGCCGTTGTGATAACCCGGCCAGCGCAGCCGCGCGGTAAAGCCCTGAATCGAGCCGTCGACCACCAGCTTGACGATGCCATAGTGAAGCTTGTCATTGTTCGACGCCTTCAGTGTCTTGATCTTCTCGACGCCCTGTTCCGGGCTGTGCGACACCGAGGCCATGGCCGGGACCAGGCGCACCGAGAAATCATCGCGCCGACTTGCGGCGCGATAGACCTCGATGGTCAGGTCAGCAAGATCGTTGTGCAGGTCGGTGATGGTAGTCACGCCCTGAATGCACGACGATGCCGCGTAGCGGTTGACGTCATCGGCTGTGAGATTGCCAGACAGTGGATTGGTGCCGAGCACGCGGAACACGCGAAAGCGAGCGGCAATGCCCTGGACTTCGCCGGATGGTTCGCCGTCCTTGCCCATCACCACGCCGGAAATATTGGTGGTGCGATCGAGCTCGGCGCGCTGCAGCACGATAGTGTTGACGTTGCTGATGTGGAACGATGCATGCACGACCATGATCGGCCGCGTGGCCGATACGCGGTCGAGATCCTGCCGCGTGAGGGACACGCTGCCGATATGCAGGGGATCGAAGCCCCAGGCGAATAGCGGTGCCTCGGGATCTGTCATCGCTGCCTCGGCTTCCTGCAGCCGCCCGACGATGGCATCGATATCCGGCAGGCCCTGGACGAGTTTGCCTTCGGGCGAGCGGCGGTCGAAGGCGCCGACATAAGGCAGCGACCACATCATGCCTTCCATGATGTGGCTGTGGCCTTCAACGAAGCCGGGCAGCAGCACCTTGTCCTTGAAACGGTCGTCGACCTTGGCGCCGCTGGTACCGACGATCTCGTCGAAGCTGCCGACTGCGACGATCCGGCCGTCCCGCACTGCGACATGCGTTGCCGATGGCCGCGACGGGTTCATGGTCACGATCTTGCGGGCCGAAAAAACAATCGTATCCTGGCTCAATGGACCACCCTCAAAATTCCGTCATCGAAGCGTGAGGCCTCGCATCGCTCCGAGCCAGCGCCAGATCGGATGCACGAATGGGGCCAGTCCCGCGGTGCCGACGGTCCACCTTGGCGCGGCTTTTGCTTAGTATCTGCTTGGTCCGGATACGGGTGCAGCAGTGGTTTCGGGATGAGTGTGGAGCGCGCGATGGGTAATCCCGGAGGTTCAGTGAAAGCCGCCCGTGCAGACGGACGTCCGGCAGCGTCTGGCATCGGGGATGCCCTGTTCTGGGGATCTCTATTCCAGGGGCTGGACCGGCGCGGACCGTTCCTGCAGCTCCAGATCCGCCAGTTGATCTGTACCGCCATCGAAGAAGGCCGTCTGGCGCTTGGTGTGCGCATGCCGTCGAGCCGGGAACTGGCCACACTGCTTGAAGTGTCGCGCAATACCGTCGTGATCGCCTATGAGCAGCTGGTCGACCAGAATTTCCTCATTTCGCGCGAACGGAGCGGCTTCTTCGTGGCCGGCCTCTCCAAGCATCTCGGCACCCAGCGCGACGACCGCGCGGCGCCCGACGAGGCCGGCGCCGCGCGCTGGGCCGGGCGCTTCGCAGTGCGGCCGTCGGCCAACCGGAACATCGTCAAGCCGCTCAACTGGCAGGACTATCCGTATCCCTTTATCTTCGGGCAGTTCGATCCAAGCCTGTTTCCGACCAATGACTGGCGCGAAAGTGCGCGCGCCGCACTTAGCGTGCCCGAGATCAACAACTGGGCCCGCGATCTGATCGACGAGGACGATCCGGCGCTGATCGAGCAGCTCCGGCTGCAGGTGTTGCCGCGCCGCGGCGTTCGCGCGCGGCCGGACGAGATCATGATGACCATCGGCGCCCAGCATGCGCTGTATCTGATCGCCCGATTGTTCGTGAAGCAGGGCACCCGGGTCGGCATGGAAGATCCCGGCTATCCCGACGCCCGCAACATTTTCGGTATGCAGACCGACAATATCGTGCCGCTCGCAGTCGACGGCGAGGGCATGGTGCCCGATGCGAACTTCGAGAGCTGCGATCTCGCTTACGTCACCGCAGGTCATCAATGCCCGACCACGGTGGCGATGCCCGAGCAGCGCCGTCTCGAAGTGCTGCGCAAGGCAGAGGAGAGCGACATCATCCTGATCGAGGACGATTATGAGAGCGAGCTGATCTCGGAGGGGCCGGCACTGCCGCCGCTAATGAGCCTCGATCGCAACGACCGCGTGCTTTATGTCGGCAGCCTGTCGAAGGCGCTCGCGCCCGGCCTACGGCTCGGCTATGTCGCCGCACCAGCGCCGGTGATCCGTGAATTGCGCGCGCTGCGGCGCCTAATGCTGCGGCATCCACCGCTCAACAACCAGCGCGTTGCGGCGCTGTTCATCGGCCTTGGCCATTACCGCTCGCATCTGCAGCGCGTCTCACGCGTGCTACTGGAGCGCGCACGCATTCTCGATCAGTTGCTGCCCAAGCATCTCGCCGGTTGCGATTTCGTGCGCGGCGTCGGCAGCACCAGCTATTGGGTGACATGTCCGGCGGCCTGCGATGCCACCGAACTTGCCACGGCCGCGTTGGCAGAAGGCGTGGTGATCGAGCCGGGCGACGTATTCTCGATGACGAAAGGTACCCATGCCAATTGCTTCCGGCTTGGCTTCTCGTCGATCCGCAATGACCGGATCGAACCGGGCATTGAACGTCTCGGTCGCATCATCGCACGCATGAGCTGACGCGGCTCAGGTCAGCTCGCTCACGCCCTTGACGGCGCTGACGAGGGCAATCGCGCCGAGGCTGATGATCGAGACCTGGCGATGCATCGCGTCGTTGCCGCGCCGGAATGCGATTTCGCCGAGTCTGGTGCCGAGCCACATCACCGGCAGGCCGAGCAACGACAGGCCGATGGTGTGAGCGTTCAACAAGCCCACGCTGACGAAAGTGATCGTTGCCGTGATCGAGGTCATCAGGAAGAACACCATCAGCGACGCGCGCGTTGCCAAGCGTGGCAGCGGAACCGACATATAGTAAGCGACCACCGGCGGTCCGGGCATCGCGGCTAGCCCGTTGAACAGACCGGAGAAGAAACCGGTGATCGACGTCACCGGGCGTGGCGGGATGGCGGGCAACGCGAAGCCGCGGCCCAGCGCGAACACCGCCAGGAGAGTGATCGAACTGATCACCAGCCGCGAGATTGGCGCCGGGATTTCCGTCAGGATCAGGGTTCCCAGCGGCGATCCGATCAGCGCGCCGATCATCAGCCAGCGCAGCGAGGGCCAGTCGCAGCTCTGCGATGCCTTGCGGAAATCGAGCAGGCTGCCGGCAAGCTGCAATCCGATCGCCACCGGAACGGCCTCGGTCGGCGCCATGAACAGGCCGAGCAGCGGCACAGCGGCAAGGGCAAAACCAAAGCCGGTAAAGCCGCGCAGCACCGCGGCGACGAAAATCGAGGCAATCGACAGCAAAACCAGTTTTGGCGTCAGCGCCGCACCGAGATCGCCGATCGCGATCGTCAGGTCATGCATGTCACGTGGGTCCGTCGCTCCGTCATGCCGCCACCATGGCAACATCCGCCAGCCCGGGGAGGGCCAGCGTGTCTCAATCTTTGGGCCAGATCGCCGGTGCGAACCGTTCCGCTCTGGACAGGTGCTTCGCCGCAACTGGCCCTAATCGCGTGGCCTGGCCACTGGCAGTTTCACCACCATGGCTGGCCACCGTGCCGGCCGTTGTTGAAATGATCGAGAGAGTCTTGCAATGTCCGAGCAGCAGACCCAGCGCCACCAGCTTCTCGTTACGCTATTCGAGGCGTTCAACCGTCACGACGTTGACGGCGTCATGGCCTGCATGACCGCCGATATCGTGTTCGATACCGCCGCCGGGTCGGAGATGTATGGCAACCGCATCATTGGCACCGCCGACGTGAAGGCGGCGTTCGAGAAGGTCTGGGGCGGTATGCCGGATGTGAGCTGGACCTGTACGTCGCACAGCGTATTCGGCGATCGCGGCCTGTCGGAATGGATTTTCCGCGGCACAGCGGCGAATGGTGCCCGCATCGAAGCCGAAGGCTGCGACCTGTTCACCTTCAAGGGCGACAAGCTCTCGCGCAAGAGCGCATTCCGCAAGGACCGCCCGCCGCTACCGGCTCAGTCTTGATCGCACCGTGATAGAGGCCGCGCCGATGTCGATTGCTCCCTACGATCAGCACTACGATCCCCTGGTGTCCCCCGGTCCCGGCACCCACCGCGACTACGCCCCGACTTATTGGGCCGCCACGGCAGGAACACCGCCGGACGATGATGGCCCGATCTCCGGCGACGTCGATGCCGACGTCGCGATCGTCGGTTCGGGCTATACCGGGCTCGCTTGTGCGATTTTTCTGGCGCGCGAATTCGGCATCAAGGCCGTGGTGCTGGAAGCCAATCGCGTCGCCTGGGGCTGCAGCACACGCAATGGCGGGCAGGGCCAGAACGCGTCGGGCCGGCTGTCGCGTTCGCAGTGGATCGCGCGCTGGGGCCGCGATGTGGCGCTGCGGCTGCACGCGGAAATCAAGGACGGCTTCGAGACTTTCGAGGATCTGATCAAGACCGGAAATATCGATTGTGAACCGCAGCGCGGCGGCCACCTCTATCTCGCGCATCGCCAGCGGATGTTCGAGAAGATCGCAGCCGAGTCGAAAGTCCAGAACGAGGTGTTCGGCTACAAGACACGCGTGCTGTCCGCCGAGGACGTACGCCGCGACTATGTGAACGAGGCAGAATGTGTCGGCGCTGTACATGAGCCGCTGGGCACTGGTGTCCATCCTGCCAAACTCGCTTTCGGCTATCTGCGCATGGTGCGCGAACTCGGCTCCAAGGTGCATCCCGGCAGTCCGGTGCTGGAGATCACGACGCGCAATAGTGTGCATCATCTGCGCACGCCCAGCGGCACCGTGCGCGCCCGCGCGGTTGGCATCGCTACCGGCGCCTATACGTCGCTCGGCCTGACGTCGATGCTGCGTGGCCGCTGCATGCCGATTATGTCCAACTCGATTGTGACGCGGCCGCTTACCGAAGCAGAGCTGGAGGCGACCGGCTTCAAGACCACCGAAGTCATCACCGACACCCGCACGCTGCGCTTCTATTATCGCCGGCTGCCCGACAACCGTGTGCAAATCGGTAGCCGCAGCGCCATCACCGGCGCGGACGCTGCAAATCCGCGGCATCTGCAGCTCCTGATCGACGGGCTGCACCGCAAGTTCCCGGCGCTCAAGGGAATCGAGATCGACTATTCCTGGTGGGGCTGGGTCGATGTCAGCCACGACATGATGCCGCGTATCTTCCGGCCCGATCCTTCGCAAACTCTGTTCTATGCGCTGGGCTACGGTGGCAATGGCGTGTCTTATTCGGCGCAGGCCGGCCGTCGCATGGCCGAGATGATCGCGGGCAAGAACTTCAAGGGGCAGGACCTACCGATCTTCGCGTCGCCGCTGCCGACGCATCCGTTCTCGCCGTTCCGGCGTATCGGGCAACGCATGCTTTACAAGCTCTACCAATCGCGCGACGAAGCCGCGTAGGTCTTTCTAGCGGTCGCCCAGACGTTGATTGTGAGCTCATAGATCACGGGGCACGCAGGAACAATCGATGTCCGCTGTTAGCGCAAAGCGGGCGCTTCGGTCATCGATGCATAATTTGTTTGAGGAATGCACGGGTTCGATCCTGTTTCGGATCCGAAAAAAAACCGGCCGGCGCGCCTTCTTCGATGATCCGACCGGCGTCCATGAACACCACGCGGTCGGCGACCGTACGCGCGAAGCCCATCTCGTGGGTGACGCAGACCATGGTCATCCCTTCGCGGGCGAGGCCGACCATGACGTCGAGCACCTCCTGGATCATTTCCGGATCAAGCGCCGAGGTAGGCTCGTCGAATAGCATGATCTGCGGCTTCATGCACAGCGCACGCGCGATGGCGACGCGCTGCTGCTGGCCGCCGGAGAGCTGGCTCGGATATTTATCGGCCTGTTCGGAGATCCGTACGCGCTCAAGAAAATAGCGCGCGACCTCGTCGGCTTCCTGCCTCGTTGCGCCGCGGATCTTGCGTGGCGCGATGGTGAGGTTCTGCAGCACGGTCAGATGCGGAAACAGGTTGAACTGCTGGAATACCATGCCGACATCGCGGCGGACCACGTCGACATTGCGCGTCGAGTGATCGAGCTCGACGCCATTCACGACGATGCGGCCGTCGCGATGTTCTTCCAGCCGGTTAATGCAACGGATCATGGTCGACTTGCCGGACCCCGAAGGCCCGCAGATCACGACGCGCTCGCCGCGCGCCACCGTGAAGTCGATGCCCTTGAGCACCTGGACGTCGCCATACCATTTGGTGACGCCGGACATCTGGATGATCGGCGCGGATGTATCCGCAGGCGCTTGCCCCATGGTGCTCTCCGAAACGTCGCTCATGACGCCATCCAGCCGCCATCGACGAGAATGTTTTCGCCCGTCATGAAAGTTGCCTCGTCTGAGGCCAGAAACAGCGCTGCATTGGCGACGTCGTCGGGACGGCCCAGCCGCGGCATCGGCGTGCGGCTGGTGGAGTAGTCCATCCAGCGCGGCTCCGCGGCGCGGCCCGGTTTGCCGGTGACGATCTTGCCGGGCGCGACTGCATTGCAGATGATGTGATCCTTCGCGTAGTCCGCCGCGATCTGCCGCGTCATGTAGACGACTCCGGATTTGGAGGTGCCATAGGCGATGTCTTCCGGGCAGGCGATCATGCCGTGTTGCGAGGAAATGTTGACGAGGCGGCCGCGGGCCTCGTTGCGGATATCCTGCGTCAGCATCTGGTTGACGGCGGCGCGGGACATCAGGAATACGCCGGTGAGGTTGACCGCCAGCGTCCTGTCCCATTCGGCGAGGCTGGTGTCGGTCAGACGCTTGCCGGTGCCGATGGCGGCGTCGTTGACGAGCACGTCGAGGCGGCCGTAGCGCGCAACGGTCTGTTGGACGGCGCGGATGGTGTCGTCCTCCGAGGCGACGTCGATCTGGATGAAATCAACCTCATAACCGTCTGCACGCAGCAGCTCCAATGTCGGAGTGCCGCCTTCGCGCACGTCCATGGTGAGATCCGCGAGCATGAGCTTCGCGCCCTCGACAGCAAACCGGCGGGCGATGGCGCGGCCGATGCCCGAGGAGGCGCCGGTGATCAGAACCGACTTTCCAGCCAGACGTTTGCTCAAGCGGGTTCTCCTGCCTGCGGCAACCAGCCGAGATAGTCGCGCGCCGCATCTTCCAGATGATACTGAGGCGCGAAGCCGGCATCCGCGGCCAGTCGCGCAATGTTCAGCGGCGCACGGTCCTTCGGCAGGCCGTAGATCACGTTGCCCTCCGCCTCGATCTCCGCCATCCGCCAGCGGAAGCCGGGCATGTGCGTCGCGATGATCTCGCACCATCGTGGCAGATCGGACAACACACCGCCGCTGACGTGATAGGTGCGGTGCTTCAGCGCGTCGGAGGCGCTCACCCTCGCGACGCCGCGGGCAGCGTCGCGAGAATAGATCCAATCGCCGGCCATGCTGCGCGGGAGAATCGCTTCACGGCCGTCGAAGGCCATACGGAGCACCTGATAATGCGGACTCAGCGCATCGCGGACACCGGTCTGCAATTCCCATGGGCCAAAGACCGGCCCGAGCCGAATCACGCGCACATCGAGCTTGTGAAGGTCGGCGATCCGCAGCGCCGCCTGTTCCGATGCAAGCTTTGTGATGCCGTAGAGCGCGGCTGGCGCCGGCGGCGACAAATCCTCCTCGAACAGGCCCGACGCGGCCGGTTGCGAGAAGCCGTACACTGCGACCGAACTGAGCACGGTGACGCGCTTGATGGCGGGTCGCAATGTTACGCGTTCGAGCAGATTGACGGTGCCACCGATATTGACGTCGACGATCTGGCGCGCAGCGTCATGCTCGCGCTGGGCATTCGGCGTCATCGCGGCGGTGTGGATCACGCGGTCGATGCCGGCCGTGTTCAACGCGCGGTCGACGTCGTCGGCGCTTGTGACATCGCCGGTGACCAGCGTAGCGCCGGCAAGCTCGGCGCGCATCAGCATGTCGTGGCCGGGGGCTGAGAGGTCGAACAAGATAACGGTCTCGCCGTCAGCGATCAGGCGTTCGGCGAGCGCGAGCCCGATGAAACCGCTGCCGCCGGTGATCAGTGTGGCCATGTCAGCGGGCTTTCAGTGCTTGCCGTTCCAGCCGCGCCACCCAGCGCGCGAACGGATACAGAATGACGAAGAAGATCACCGCGGCCGCCATCAGCGGCGTCGGGTTGTAGGTTTGCTCCTGGGCGACGCGGGCTGAGCGCAGCAGTTCAGGCAGCGCGACCAAGGCGGCAATTGGTGTCGCCTTGACGAGTTCCAGCGAATTGCTGGCGAGCGGCGCCAGCACGTTGCGGATCGCCTGCGGCAGCACGATGGAGAACACCACATGCAGCGGCTTGAAACCGAGCGCCCGGGCAGCCTCGGTCTGGCCGTGGGGCACGGACAGGATGCCGGCGCGGAAGATCTCGCCATAGTAGCCGGAATTGTTGAGAACGATGGCCAGCACCGCTGCCGTGAAGCCGCCGAGCGTCAGGCCGAGAAACGGCATGCCGTAGAAGATCAGGATCAGCAGCACGACAACGGGGAACGACCTGAACAGATCAATATAGATCAGGAGAGCGACATTCACCCAGCGGTTCTTGAAACTATAGAGCACCGCGATGGCAAGCCCGGCCAGAATGCCGAGTGGCAGCGCGACAATCGACAGCCAGATCGTGTAGATCAATCCCTGCAGCAGCAGCGGATAGACCCGCAGCAGCGAGTCCCAGTTGGCGAAGTTGTCGAGGAAATCCTGCATGAGACCCGCTCACCGCCCCGTGCTGGTACGATATTCGATCCACCGGCTGGCGATCACCAGCGGAAGAAAGAAGGTGAGATAGAAAGCGGCGGCCAGCGTCAGCGGCGAGGGATTGGCGACCAGCGCCATCACGCTCTGCGCCTGTCCGAGCGTTTCCGGCAGCGACACCGCGGTGCCGAGCGCTGTGCCCTTGCTGATGGAGATGGCGCGGTTGGTCAGAAGCGGGATCGCGAGGCGAATGGCCTGCGGCAGGATGATGGTGACCAGTGTCCGCAGCCGGCTGAAACCGAGTGCGCTGGCGGCGTCCCATTGTCCGCTCGGCAGCGCCATGATTGCCGACCAGAAGATCTCGGTGGAAAAGGCCGACAGCACCATGCCGAGGGCCAACACAGTGGTCGCGAAGGGGGACAGCGCCGGGCCCAGATAAGGCAGGCCGAAATAGATGAAAACGATCACGACCAGCTGCGGCAGCGTGCGCAGCACATCCACATAGGTTGTGATGGCAAAATTGACCGGGCGCAGGTTCGCACATCGCACCAGCGCGAGCAGCAGGCCGAACAGCGTGCCGCAGACAATGACGAGCAGCGAGACGATGACAGTCGTGCGGAAGCCCGCGAGCACCTGCGGGAAGGCAGTCGCGATGACCTGGGCGTTGAAGTAATATTCGACGATCCGATCCATTGGGTCTCCGCTCCAAGAACTGGATCGGAGCGGTGCCGATCCAGTTCTGGCAGCTATCTTGTCAGAGCAAGTGCCTTACTGGCACTTCGGAACATGCGAGGTCGGCTCGAAACCCTTGAAGCCGGGAGGGCCGTAGCCGAAATACACTGTGTCGATGGCTGAGCCGGCATCGGGCGCCGCGCCATACCATTTCTCGTGCAGCTTGCGCAGGCGGCCGTCCAACTTCATGCATTCGATGACTGCCTCGACCTTGTTGCGATACTCAGTATCTTCCAGGCGGAATGCATAGGCGAAGTTTCGCCCGTTGAAGTCCTTGAAACCGACCTTGATCGCCTTGTTCTGGCTGGCGGCATAGACGGTCGTCGGGATCTCATTTAGCGCTGTGAAGGCGCGGCGCGTCAGCACGGCCTGTACCGTGTCGGGGAATACATCGTAGCGCTGCACTTCGAAGCCGTATTTCTCGGCATTGGTGGTGGCCCAGGTATCCGAGATGGTGCCGCGGTTGACGGCGACGGCCTTGCCCTTGAGATCCTCGAAGCCCTTCATCTCGTCGGCGGCGCGGACGATGAAGCCGTTGCCGGTGGAGAATAGCGGCTCGGTATAGAGCATGCGCTCGGAGCGTTCGGCAGTGAGGTTGAGCGGGTTGACGAGGAATTCGGCGCGCTTGGCGAACAGCGCCGCGAATAGGCCGGAGAAATTGATGTCGACGATCTCGACCTTCGGGCGGCCGAGATCTTTACCGATCTCGTTGATCAGGTCCGCACCGAAACCCTCGGGGCCGTTGGGGCCGCGCACCATCCATGGCGCGACGCCGAAGTCGGACGCGACCACCATCGGTTTGTCGGAGGGATGATCGGCTTCCTGCGCGCTGGCGCCGCCGGCGAATGCCGCAGTCGACAGCATCAGCGCGAACATCCAATGCGTGGGTTTCAGTTTCATGGGAACGTCCTTTCGGGTGCGGATGTGGTGGAGATCAGGGCGTGGGGGGATGAGTGGCCTGCCAGTGACGGGCGATGTCGCTGCGCCGGCAGACCCAGGTGTTGTCGTGCTTGGCGACGTGATCGAGGAAGCGCTGCAGGCCGGCGGCGCGGCCGGGATGGCCGATCAGGCGGGTGTGCAGTCCGACCGACATCATCTTCGGCGCGGTGGCGCCTTCCGCGTAGAGCATGTCGAAGGCGTCGCGCAGATAGACGAAGAAATCATCCGCCGTTGCCATCGCGCCGCGGCTGAACTTTGCGTCGTTGTTGGCAAGGCCGTAAGGCACCACGAGATGCGGCTTGCCGAGCACACGTGTCCAGTACGGCAATTCGTCATTATAAGCGTCGGAGTCGTAGAGGAAACCGCCTTCCTCGACCACGAGGCGCCGCGTGTTCACGCTCGGCCCATAGCGACAATACCAGCCGAGCGGACGCTCGCCGGTGGTGCGCGTGAGGCTCTCGACGGTCTTGCGTATGCGCTCGCGTTCGTCGGCCTCGGACAGCAACGGATGCCGCTCCCAGCGCCAGCCATGGGCGCAGACGTCGTAGCCATATTCCTGAATGGCGGCGCAGGCCTCGTTGTTGCGTTCCAACGCCAGCGCGCAGCCCATGACGGTGGCGATCATGCCGCGCTCGGACAGAAGGCGCAGCACGCGCCAGAAGCCTATGCGGCTGCCATATTCGAACATCGACTCGGCGGCGAGGTCGCGGCCCTCGAAGCCGCCACCGCCACCTTCGGTCAGGGCTGCTTCGGTGACGCCGTCGCCATCGGCGAACGACGGCTCGGAGCCTTCTTCGTAGTTGATGCAGAAGTTGAGTGCGATTCTTGCTGCGCCCGGCCATTGCGGATGCGGCGGGGTGCGGCCGTAGCCGACGAAGTCGCGGGTGAGGTGATCATCATGCGGCATCATTGCGATCCCTATGCGCTCGGCGGCATCACGGCGCGAATGTCGCCAGCGATATCGACGAACACGTCGTCGTCCTGCCGGCCGGTCATGCCCATGGCGACGGCAAATTCCATGGCCGCGCCGAGAACGGTCATGGGATGATGCCAGACATTGCGGGCGAAGGTGATGCTTTGATGCGCTCCGGCGATGAAGCACCGCAGGGTGGCCACATCAGGCAGGCCATCCGGGCCGGCATTGCACACGATCGCCAGGTATTGGCTGCTGCCGAGCGGGATGAAAGTCTGGGCGGAGAACGGATGACGCTCCAGCGTCGTGATTGGCAGGGGCAGACTGCCGAGCCTGGCGGCGCTGCTGATCCAGAAGGAAAAGGTGGCGGCGTCCTCGGTGCGATCGTCCGATGTCGGAAGATAGCGCCGGCGCACGTCGATCGGTCGCTCAGCTACATCGCCGAAGGCGGCAAAGGCGGCCGGGGACAGCGATTCGGCCGCGACGGTGTGGGAAGCAATGTGGTTTGGCGTCATTCAGGCGGGACATCTGGTTGGTCGGCGTTGCGGAGCGGCTTGATATTCCACTGGTATACCAGTGAACCGCCCATGCTGATTTCAGTCAAGCTGCGAAGCCCGGGAAGCTGCGTCAAATTTGGACGGAGTCCGACAAAATTGCGGGCAGCTGCAGAATTTTCGGACATGCACCCGCAGGGATTCTGCCTGATCTCGACCTAACCGTGAGGCTCGGGCAGGAAGATCCCGAACCGTTCGAGCAATCCCTGCCGCACATTAGTGAGATGCAGGATCATCGCCTGACGGGCTGCGGCAGCATCACGATCGATGATGGCATCGATAATCGCCAGATGCTCGCGGGTGGCGGGAAGCAGCCGGCCAGGCTGGCGCTCTACATTGCACATCCGGATCTTTTGCCGGATTTCTCCAATCAGCTTCTCAAGCGAGCGATTGCCGCAATGCCGCGCGATCTGGTCATGAATTTCATCGTCGAGGGTCCAGTGAGCCGTCCCGGACACTGTCGACGCAGCAATGATCTTCTCCAGCGCAGCCCTGATCGGTGCAAGGATATCCAGCGCGATGCGGGTCGCCGCAATGAACGTCGCTTCGCTCTCCAGCACCATGCGAAGATGGACCAATTCGAGCAATTCCGCCATCTCGATTGTGCGGACCACCACAGTGCCGTTGGACAATTGCTCGAGCCTGCCTTCGCCCAGCAACCGGCTGATGCCAGCCCGCAGCGGTGTCCGCGAGACTTTCAGCCGCAGTGCAAGCCGGCGCTCTTCGATCACCTCGCCGGGCTGCAGCTGTCGCGACTCGATCAGGTTGTGCAGCTTCAAATAGGTTGCGTCTGTTATGCTGCCATTGGTCCGTGCCGGGCGTTTGCTGGTTGATTTCTTTGCTTTGTTGACAGAAGGCACGGACGTTGCTTTCGACGATTGGATAGAAATGCCGCCATATCGGTAGACGTACGGTACGTTCTCGCCGCTGGCCGAGCCGAAGCTCTGGATGAGCCATCCATTCTCAATTGGTGTCACCTTTTATGCAAGACTTCGCGAAATTCCGCTGTCTTTGGATCTCCACATGACCGCTTCTGGCGCAAAGCCGCACTCTCCACGACATGGTCGACCATCCACTTCTATTCCGGAACCAGCTCTCAGTTTCTTGCGGGTTTGCCGCCGCCACTTGCGGATATATCACGTCCGATGGAGTTGACGTTGCTCCCGCGCCGCGACAAGACCTCATCGCTGTGTCCATCGACGACATAAGGTCGTTTATTGAATGCATCCCCACGGGCTGAACCAGAGAATATCGCTCGATACAATTCATGTGGCACCCCTACGCTACAGTATCCCGCGACACAGGTGCGCCGTAAGATAATTTGGATCCCTCCGGCATAGACAATTGCGATCCCGCTGAGAATTGTGTCGATTAGGCCGATATGATTTGCACAAGAGCAAACGCTGCATTCTGCCATCAATCACGGGCGCAATCATCGACGGTCGCTTATGGATCCGGGACGCCGGTGGTTTAAATAATTTTACAGACCCAGCCCGAATCTTCCTGCGCACGTCAACCTATCGACAATTTATCGATATGAAATGCCTGCATCGGACGACGCGTGGCTACGTAACGCGTTGCGCAGGGGCGAGGCAGATTATGGGTGGCGAGACAATACCGCGAAGCTTGTTGTTCGAGCCAGAATACGATTATCGCAGAAATTGCATCAGTTTTGAGTTCTGGAATTGTGGGAAGAGGCAGTCGGCTATCGTAAAGGTCGAGTCGCAGCTACCTCCAGATATTGCTGTGAGGTTATTCAAGATCGCTTGGCCAAAGCTCTGGCTCAGTGCTGCTTGCACGAAACCGATCGATGGCGTCGTAGAGCTGGATTTCAAGCTGTAACGAAGCCTCTCGGCAGATGCGCTTGAGGCGGTGAGCGTATCGTCAGACCTAAGATCAGCGGACCGGACTCGTCCCATCGCTATCAAATGCAATTGCGTTATCGCGTGCCTGGCGACCGGCGGATGTCGCGGTCCATAAATGGTCGAGTACGAGTGAGCCCGCGTCCTCATCAAATTCCTGTTCATGTGGCGGTGGCAAGGGAGTCGCCTGCAACAGAGCGCGGGCGAACAGATCGGAAGCTTCCTCCCCGCCGACGAAAATGCCGCCGCCTACGGGAATTTCGATCTTCGCATTCCAGCCTGGAGCCGGGCCGACTACTTCCGTCGCCAGGAGCTGAAGTTGACCTGGTGTCAGAAAGTGCGAGCTGCTCAAAGTTCCAATCCCGACGCTAAGTTCAACGCAGTCTCAACTGAAGAAATCTGCTGTATCTGGTGTCACATGAGGCGGGTGATGAATCGTGGCGACATGGGGAGTATCCAGGGATGAAGGTGAAGTGAAGCGGCCGGACAATACATCTTCGTCATCGCAATAGGCTGTCAGCACCATCAGACATAGTGCGGTAAAGGCCATGAGAAGAAGTAGAAACTCCGGACTCATCGTTTCTGACTCATCAGTGCGTATTTGGCCAATCGACGCTCGCAGAGATCTCAATGTAATCGCAATGGTCGCGCATGGGCGACCATATCGGTGGCCCTCAATCAAAATCTCGCAGGCACTTTATAAGTAGAACGTTGGCGCAAAAGTTATTGCTCAACGAAAATTCAGATTTGACGGCTGTCAACTCGCACCGGGTGATGCTGCCTATCCTGCCAATAAGGTCATCTGCACATCGGACGGTATCCGATGTGTGAAATCAGACGATGGCGACCAAAGGACAGGAGAGAATAATGAAGGTGGTGATCCTTGCAGGCGGCTATGGCACGCGCCTCAGCGAGCATACGTCGGTCGTTCCCAAGCCTTTGGTCGAAATCGGCGGGCGTCCAATACTCTGGCACATCATGAAACTCTACTCGCATCATGGTCTGAACGAATTTGTGATCTGCTGCGGCTACAAGGGCTCGGTGATCAAGGACTACTTTCTGAACTATTTGCCGCACCAGGGTGATCTCACCGTCGACCTGCAGCGTAACGACGTCGAGATCCATCGCAATGCAAGCGAGCCGTGGAAGGTCACGCTCGTCGATACCGGCGAGAAGACCATGACAGGCGGGCGATTGAAGCGCGTGAAGGATTATATCGGAAACTCGACGTTCTGTCTCACTTACGGCGATGGCGTAAGCGATGTGAATGTGCAGGAGCTTATCAAGTTCCACCACGAGCAAGGAGCGCTCGCGACGGTGACAGCGGTCCAGCAGCCCGGTCGCTTCGGTGCGATTAATTTGTCGTCAGAGCGTCCACGTGCGGCCCGCTTCCGGGAAAAGGATGCGCGAGACGGGCAGGTGATCAACGGAGGTTTTTTTGTCGTCGAGCCTGAAGCACTCGACGTGATCGATGGCGACAGCACGAGCTGGGAGAACGAACCGTTGGCTCAACTTATCGATCGAGATCAGCTCGCGGTCTATCGACACCACGGCTACTGGCAAAACATGGATACCTTGCGCGACAAGGCCGTCCTGCAGGAGTTATGGGATACGGGGAATCCCCCATGGTGTGTCTGGGATAAAAAATCCACAGCTCCGACGTTCAATGCTGCTCGTATGTCTGATCCGGCATTTGCCGGTCAGACCGCTAAGTGAGGGCGAGATCATGCGCGTCCTATATACAGGAGCTGACGGCTATATTGGCGCAGTACTTGGGCCAAAGCTTCTTAGCAACGGTCATGATGCAGTTGGCATCGACACAGGCCTTTATCGCCGGGGCTGGTTGTTTGATGATGGCTGCACACGGCCAATGGTCATTTCGAAGGACACGCGCCAACTAACGACGACTGATCTTACTGGAATTGATGCAGTCGTGCACCTTGCCGAGCTGTCGAACGATCCTCTCGGCGAGAATGACCCTGGCATGACCATGGAGATCAATCACGAAGGCTCGGTCGCCTTCGCAAAGAAATGTAAGGATGCCGGCGTTCGACGATTTGTCTACGCGTCGTCATGCAGCATCTATGGCGCGTCCGGCGATGAGCTGAAGACCGAGACGTCATCGGTAGACCCGCGCACTGCTTATGCCAAATGCAAAGTTCTAGTTGAGCGCGACGTAAGGGCAATGGCCGACTCGCGCTTCACGCCAGTGTTTCTTCGCAACGCCACGGCATTCGGCGCTTCGCCACGGCAACGTTTTGACCTGGTCTTGAACAACTTGTCCGGCTTCGCATACACCTCTGGAACAGTGCGTGTGATGAGTGATGGGTCGCCTTTACGACCGTTGGTGCATATCGATGATATTTGCCAAGCGATTGTGTGCGCATTGGAGGCGCCCCGCGAAGCGGTGTGGGGCGAGGCCTTCAATGTCGGCGACGAGACGCAGAACTATGCGGTCCGTGACATTGCGAATATCGTCAATGAGACATTCGCCGGCTCCGTATTGACCTTTGGGCCTGCTGGAGCAGACGATCGTAGTTATCGCGTTTCATTCGCAAAGATAAAAGAGCATCTGCCAAGCTTTTGTTGCAAATGGGATGCGCGATTGGGAGCGCTGCAGCTAAAGAGCGTCTTTGAGCGCATTCAGCTTGACGAGAAAGTTTTCAATGCGGCGCCCTTTACGCGATTGGCTGAACTCCGGCATCTGCGGGATACAGAGCAATTGGATCCGCGGCTTCGTTGGACGCCAATGAAGGACATGTTCCCTGCAGTCGCGGCGGAATGACTGCAAACTAACCGCGACGTTTCCGCGCAGTCTGCATGTGTGCACTCTCGTTCCGAGTATAATAAAGGTATTGCAATCCAGCCGAGTGCGCGATTGTCGATATTGCGAGTGCATAATTTATGCGCGTGTACCCAGATTTATACGGGTCATCGAAAAGTTCCATTTGATTCAATGAGTTGACACGGGGGCGTTCGTAGGTATTCTTGTTGCATTGCAGAATATTAAAGTGAGCGGCGGTAGAGGGCGCCCGAAGCAGAATTATCGCCGCATAAATTTGGATTACGCATACCAGGGGTTGGTGTCGTGTCAGTAATCTTAGTGGTCGACCAGCACAGCGTCTATCGAGCCGGCCTCAAGGACGTTATTGAGGCAAGACTTCCACACTCCAGAGTAATCGAGGCGTCTCGCCTCGAGGTTTTCGAAGCGGATGATTGTTTCGACTTGATCCTGATGGATCGAGCAAGCCTCAACGACCTTTCGCTTGAGGTGCTCGCGCAGGTTTATGAGCGAAGACCTGCAACGCGCGTTGCAATCATGTCGACGTCAAATACCCGCGCTGACGTATTTGGCTGCCTCTCGGCTGGGTTTCACGGATTTGTTTACAAGCTGCAATCCGACGAAGAGTTGCTGACGGCTATCAGCGATCTGCTCACTGGACGCATCTATGTTCCACGATGGCTCGCAGATGGCGATCATGGCAGCATTGGCAGTCAGCGTACGATGACGGTCGATGTCGACAAACTTCGTTTGACGCGTCGCCAGCATGACGTGCTGCCGTTGCTGGCGCAGGGAATGTCGAACAAAGAGATCGCACGTGAGCTGAGCATCGCCGAGGGCACGAGCAAAATTCATACAGCTGCACTTCTTCGGGCGCTTGGCGCTCGCAATAGAACCGAGGCGGCGTTCATGGCCGCAAAGATTGTTGGACCGAAAGAACGTACTGCTAGCCGCGCTTCCAGCACTCGTTTCATGATCGAGGGGATGGGTATGAATGGCGGCCGATCACGCATGAGATTTCCGGCATAGAGCTGGCTGTCGTTGATCCTGGGTAACCTGGAGCTATCCCAGCGCTGGCGACTTGCTCGGCGCAGGGTCATACAGCAACGCGCCGCGCCAGATTGTGATCGCCCCAAACGTGATGATCATAGCGGTCCCGGCGCCATAAAGCCCCATGAGTGGCAGACAGAGCGACTGGGCGACGATCAGCCCAGTAACCGATGCGAGATTGGTGAGCGTCATAACGCCATCTCGGCGAGCCGTAAACAACGCCATGGCTCCAAAATCTGCGACGTTGCGCACTGCCATACCCGCCATGATAAGCCAGAATGCCAACAGGAAGTTTCCGATGGCTGGTTGCTTCAAATACGGCAAGACGAGATAGAACGCCAATCCGGTCGCTGCACCCAATGCGATTGTCGAGAGCAATGTCGTGCCTAGAAACGGCATCAGCAGCTTCTGGTGTTCTGAATCGCCGCCATGATGGTGTGCCTTGATCAATATGGGACGCTGTACCTGCAGGACGGCAATGCTCACGAAGGTGCTCACGGCGTTTGCGGCCGACCAATAGAGAAAGTAAATGCCGGTTAGCTCCAGCCCGAGGAAAAATGAAACCAGATAGCGATCGATATATTGGCTTGCAACAAAACCGAGATCGCTCAGGTAAATGACGAAACCTTTCATGATCGTGGAGAAAATTCGTTGTGGGTCGATCGCCGCCAGCGAGGTTGCTGTCCACGGCCACAGTCTGGTTGTCCAGAAGAACAGAGCCAAAGCCACGATACTGCCGGCGAGCCAGAAGCACAGCAACGCGGACATGGATCTGAGTTCCGGATACCAGATGGCCAGTGGGGTATAGACCAAGACCCAGAGGGCCCCGCGAATGAAGGCGCTTATGTTGGCCAGAAGGGGCTTTTGCAAATTTGATAGTAACTGGAAAGCGTCGTTGCCGAAGTGCTCTAGCAGCGTAATCGCGATGACCAGCGACCATATGCTTGATCCGTTCAGAAGGTGCGTGACCGGAAAGGAAACCGCCAGCGCTAGGGCGTAAACGATGGTGACAAAGGACCAGTAGTGCCGCAGCAGGTCGATCAATTCAGCGAGCGGCAGCGTAACTGCATCCCGCACGATGAGATGGACCATGCCCATCCCGACCAGGCTCGGTCCCACGGCGACAACGCCGGCGCAGAGTCCAAAGACCCCTAGCGATGAAAGATCGAGATAGCGGCCAACAAAGATGGCGAGCCCGAACTTGCATGCCAAGATGGTTACCCGCATCCCGAGGATAGCGACTGAGGTGGCGAGAAGCCCCGTTCTGACCAATGGCATGCGCTCTTTCGATTGGTGAAAGGGCTTCACTCTCAAGCGATATGCCGCTTCACCCAGTCACGTCTCTGGATGACCTTGAATAGCAGCGTGAGCCACTCGATGGGGCCATCTGTGAAGTCCGCATTCAATCAAAAAAGGTCAGTGCATAATTGACGGTCGTCACAGAATTCGAAGATGACATCGATGCGTGAATCGCGCATATTCCATGCGTGATAGTAAATACGTAGAATGCTGCGCTCGGTGGCAATACGCCAGTATTATAGGCGCTATCATAACCAAAAATGTGCGCCAGCTAAGCGCAGTATAGTTTTCCTGACATTCGGTCTAGACCATCAGGCCGAGTTGGAACCATAGAAAACTTAGCGCACGAGCCTGAATTTTCTTAAAGTTGTCTGCATGCCACCTTCAACGCACGCTTAACGTTGAGGGTTGGACCAATGCCGCTAGACATGGTTTCCCTAAAGCCGTCCTGCACACGCGCGCCGATTGGCCTTACTGTGCTGCCCAGCAAGATAATGCTGGATCGTACTCCCACTCCGACGATTGTTCCGCGGGGCAGGGCCCTGTTCTGGGAGGGAGAGCAACAAAACCAGAAGATCGAAATCATGGAAGGCGTCGTGCGGGCAGTGCGTCTGCTCCCCGACGGCAACCGGCAAATCCTTGCCTTTTATTGGCCAGGCGATGTTGTCATGCCCACCCAGCAGGCTTGCCAAGAGTTCACAGCCGAAGCAGTTACCGACTGCCGAGTCATTCGCACCACCGTTGCCCGCGTTTGTCATCAGGGCGAGCCATGCGGGACTCATCAAGTTCTGTCGGAAACACTCTCTCTTGTACTGACGATGAGCCAGCGAACCTGCGTCGCCCGGATTGCGTGGCTTCTGCTTCGCATTCAACCTCATTTGCGCGAGGATCCGAAGCGTCCCAAAGCGCTTCGGCTGCAACTATCTCGGGCCGATATCGCCGATCATGTCGGAACGTCAATTGAGACTGTCTGTCGGGCACTCGCTGATTTCAAGGCGAAAGAGCTAATTGATCTGCCAAGCCGGAAGACCATTCGCTTCGTCAATCAAAATGGGTTGATGAAGATCGCAAGCGCAAGGGCGCAGAGATAGCGGATAGTGTGGTGAAGCTCTCAAGATTTGATAGGAGCAGATTCAATGGATCCGGTGGGCGGTCGAAAGGCGGCAGCGAGACTGGAGCGACCGCACGGTCAGCACGAGTTCGGCGTACCGTCCTCCTTGTCAGTGATTTCCCCGCTCGTCGCGGCGCTTGACCTGGTATGGATTGTAATTCTGTCGGTCGCGACGGGCATCATTTATGATGCTACCGCTGTCGCTGGCTATAGCAGTGCGGAAAACAATCTGGGCTCGGGAATGGCTGTCGGCATTCTGTATTCCGCTATTGCTCATGTTTCGAAGTTGTATCAAGCGTCCAATCTTCTGCGAGGCCGGTGGCAGGTTGGCAGATCCGCACTGACATGGTTGGCCGTATTTGCGTCTCTCGCGGCTCTCGTTTTCTTGCTCAAGAGCGGCTCGACCTTCTCTCGTGGCTGGGTTTTACTTTTCTTTGCAAGCGGCCTTGTTGTTTCTTCGGTGTTGAGAGTCATCGTCGCGGAACTCTGTTCCTATGTCATCCGCTCGAAGCTTATTCGGCCGAACCGGATCGTTTTGGTCGGTCTAGAGGAGGAGCTCATCGGTAACGCAACGCTGAGTAAGCTTGAGTTATATGGCTACTCTGTTTGCAAAATCGTATCGCTTCCAATGGGGCCCGGCCAATTTCTCGATCCCGCTATCCTCAAGGAACGCATGCGCGAGCTCGTTCGCTATGTCCGCCAAACCGGGGTGGACGAGGTCGTGATCGCAATGCCCTGGGCATTTCTCGATGCGGTCGGGCAAGTCGAAAGCGAGCTGCGTGTTCTCCCGATTCCAATCAAACTCGTTTCGGATCAAAGGACAGCTCGCCTGCTGGATCGACCACTATTCGATTTTGGCCCGACAAAGGCCCTGCAGTTGCAGCGTGCGCCCCTGAGTGCCATGCAGCGGACAATGAAACGATCCATGGACCAGCTGTTGGCCGCATCGGGACTCATTGTCCTGCTGCCAATGTTTGCGATTGTCAGCATAGCAATACGCCTGGAGTCGCCGGGCCGGTCGTTATTTCTGCAGCAGCGAGCAGGCTTCAACGGAAGGCCGTTCAAGATCTATAAGTTCAGGACGATGAACACGCGAGACGACGGACCGGTCATTGTTCAGGCCAAGAGGAATGATCATCGTATTACGCGGCTGGGAGCGCTGCTGCGAAAGCTCAGCATTGATGAGATACCGCAGCTAATCAACGTACTTCGCGGGGAAATGTCGCTCGTAGGGCCTCGGCCGCATGCATTGGCACACGATTCTGAATACGATCAGCTCATTGCAACCTATGCCATGCGGCACAAGATCAAGCCAGGAATTACAGGCTGGGCTCAGGTCAATGGATTCCGAGGCGAAACCCCGGAGATCGGCATGATGAAGAAGAGGGTCGAAAGCGACCTGTGGTATATCGAATCGTGGTCGATCTGGCTGGATCTTCGCATCCTGGTTTTGACGGTCTTTCGGGTGTTGAAGACTGACAACGTTTATTGATGTGTTGGTGAAGCTTGTTGCACGGGCGGCAACGAAACCTCAGAACACCACGCCTAGTGACGGCCAGTTCGGAGAAGCCGCAAGTTTACTTCCCGACCGCGTCGCTGGGATGTCGGGCGCCTTAGTACTGAAGCGAGATTGCGGGCACCCCCCCGTCATTTGATGAGCGCTGCTGTGCGAGCCGCATTGAGCGTAAGCGCGATTGTCATTGCGCTATCAGGGCAAAGTCTCGTTCAGCTATAGGACGTCAATGCGCCTCTGTGCACAAGATCATCGAAGGTACCTGTATCGGCATAGCCTCCGAACAACTGTGGCTAGGATGATCCAAATCGAGACGCCGCGCTGCTGAAGGGCCGCGACGAAGGAGAGTCTCGATCTCCCACCACTAAATAGCAACTAACCTGTCGAATCACGCAGAAATCTGCCATTTTTGTGTTTTATGGTGTTTGCGTGATGTGGACTGTCGACGTATGTGGTACGCCGCCAGCGCGGCCGTGGTGGTCTATCCACGATGTCTTTGCTCCCTTAAGCGGATCTGCAAACTATGTCTTTGATGCAGCACATCTTCGCACTTTGGCTTATCGCGCATTTGGCGTGGGCGGCACTTGTGTTGCAGAGGGAGTTGCAGAGGTCGCGGACGACCTTCTGTGGGATCGGTGGTCGCGCGGGCGAAAATGTCTCGAACGCCTCACGGGGCAATCTGTAAGTTTCGACTTTATCCTATCGTGGATTCAGCACAACGTGAGTTGCGCCGATTTCCGGCTGCAGTGTTGGAGGCTCGTGGTTTGCGTCGGGGTCTAAGCAGAGTCTTGGTGATCTGAGCGCCAGTCGGCGCGGTCGTCCCGCTGCTTGTTCTATCGCCATATCGATTGAACACGGGGCGGACGGGTCGGCCGATCAGATATGTGTCAATGCCGTCCTCGAGCGCTTTGCGATACACGTGGAGCGCTTGATCAACCGCATCGATCGTTTGATCGATATCGTCGTCGGAATGGGAATAGCTCGTCACCAGCGAAGGCGCGATAATTCCGTGGCGGCAAAGTTCTTGCAAGAACAAGGTGCGGTATGGCTGCGACGGTATCCCGTCTCCATCGCAGCAACTGTATACGAGATTGGACGGGCGCCCGGCCAGCTTGAATAACTGGCTCAAGCCATGGCGTGCCGCTGCGGCATCCACGCCGGCTTTCAATCGATCGCCTTGACGTTCCAATGTCTCAATCACGGCTTCTTCACGATAGACTTTCATCACAGCGAGCGCGGCAGCAAGTGCATGCGTTTCAGCGCCATGTGTCGTGGACAGCAAAAAGACGCGTTCTTTGTCGTGATCGCGGCCACCCTGCATCATAATCTCGCGCTTGCCCGCCAGCGCCGAAATGGCAAAGCCATTTCCAAGGGCCTTGCCGAAAGTGCTCAAATCCGGCGTTACCTTGTAGAAGTTTTGCGCCGTACGCGTCGGCCATCGAAATCCCGTGATCATCTCATCGAGGATCAGAAGCGTTCCGTTGCTCGTGCAGAGCTGGCGAATTCCCTCCAAGAAGCCTTCGGTTGGCGCAACATCCTTTTCGGCCTCTAGAATGATGGCGGCAATCCTGCCCGGATAGAGCGCAAACAGCACTGCCACCGATGTCAGATCATTGTAGCGGAACGTCAATGTGAGGTCTTTTGTCTCTTCAGGAATGCCGGCGGGCATCTGTGACGTGCCGATCGCCCAGTCATCATAGGAGTAGAACGGATGGTCGGAGCAGAGCGCAACAATGTCCCGTCCTGTGTAAGCTCGCGCGAGGCGGATTGCAGCCGTGGTCGCCGTAGATCCGTCCTTGGTGAATTTTACCATCTCGGCGCCTGGAATGACCTCCAGCAGGCGTTCCGCGCATTCGACTTCGAGTGGCGACGGTCGGGTAAAATTCGACCCATGTTGTAACTCAGCCGCCGCAGCTTCAATAACGGGGGGGAAGGCATGCCCCAACCCGACGGAGCGAAGCCCCATGCCATATTCGATGAATTCCGTCCCCTCGGTGTCCCACACGTGGCAGCCTAATCCTTTGGCAATGAAGGCTGGCGCGGAAACTGGGAACTGGTCGTCGCCCTTCGCATAAGTGTGGGCTCCGCCGGGGATTGCTGCGTGTGCTCGGATCCGCAATTGCTCGCGAACGGACGCGTCAGTGGATGAAACTCCATTCTCAAAAATGCTGTCGGACATGACGGTAACCTCTATCGACGCGACAATACAAAAGTATCCAATGATAATTTGTCGCAGCCAGATCGGGGAGGAAACTTGCGCGTCGTCAAGTCCGAACACGTTTTCGACGAAATTAACGAGCGATCGCTGATGGGTCATAGCGAGCACGACGCTGTATAAGACCCGCTTAAGCCGGTCTGGAAGGGGGGCCGCTGCGGAGACCGACCGATGTTCACGTTGCGGCATTGGGCACGCGACCATGATGGTCTTCGACTATTGAGCATTGTCATGTTCAGGCGAGTTGAGAGAGTTAGCATCCATACTGCTCACGACGATCAGATGTGGATGACGCATATGGATAAGCTGAACTCACAAAATATCTTGGCTGACACCGTGATCTCGAAGGGCGAGCGCCGGAGGCTCGATTGGCCAACGGCCGTTGTCTTGCTGGCAACCGGGGCAACCATCGCCTGGATCTATGTGCTGGGCAGGGCATGCGTTACGGCTATCCAATTTGCTATCTTATAGGACGGCTAGTCATCCGCGTGTTTGCACCACCAAGCGGAGCTCTCGACGCGCATAGCTGTCGTGTGCCGTTCCAAGTGGGTATGAAACTATCTTATTCGCAGGCCTAAATGATCCTTACTGAGACAGATCTGGCAGGCGCTTTCGTCATTGACGTCGAGCGGCACGAGGATAGACGTGGATACTTCTCGCGTGTGTTCTGTGTTGAAGAGCTGTCCGCTCGCGGGCTGGAAACCTCAATCCGGCAAGTGAACCTGAGTTATAACTGCAAGGCAGGAACGCTAAGAGGACTGCATTTCCAATATCCGCCGTACGCAGAAGAGAAATATGTTCGCTGTGTCAGGGGCGCCGTTTTGGATGTCATCGTGGATCTTCGTCCTGAATCCAATACCTACTTGAGGCATGTCTGCCTCGAACTTTCCGCCGAAAACGGTCGCGGGCTTTATATTCCGAAGCGGTTCGCGCACGGTTTCATCACCCTGACTGATGATACCGAACTTCTTTACTTCATGAGCACGTCTCACATGGCCGGCGGCGAGGGAGGCATCGGATATCAGGATCCGGTCCTCGGCATCAGCTGGCCGGCTGTTTCGGTAATCTCCGAGCGGGATGAGGCCTGGGCGCCTCTCAAAGGCCGCGAAGCGGAAATGCGGGCGCGTATGTCTACGCCTGCGAGCAGCGAATTGGCGCACAGTCTCATTCCGATGGCCGACTAACATCGAGAAAACGATTGCCGCAACGCGCGCGCCAATCCGCAATCCCATCCGTCAAATAAAGTAGTTGTGATAACTTGACAGAGGTCAAGTGAACGGGTGCGCAGACAAATACGGTTCCGGTGCGAGATAACGCGAACGCGCATCAGGAGCGTACCCATGTTGAATCAAGAAGTCGCTGTGCAGTCCTTCAATTCGGCGGCGACACCGTCGTCGCATTCGGATGAAATATGTAGCTGCAGATTCTGTAGCGCTCCTCTGGAGAACGTGTTTCTCGATCTTGGGATGTCTCCTCTCGCAAATTCCTATCTGAAGAAGGATGACAATGGAGAAAAGGAGAAATTCTTCCCGCTGAAGGCCTATGTATGCAGCGAGTGCTTTCTTGTTCAGCTGGAAGAGTGGGAAAGCCCGGAGAACATCTTCGGCGATTACGCGTATTTCTCGTCATACAGCGAATCATGGCTTCAGCATGCCAAGAAGTATGTCGACAACGTCATCACTCGCTTTGGCCTCGGTCCAGATACGAGCGTCGTCGAGATCGCAAGCAATGATGGATATCTCCTGCAGTACTTTGTCGAGCATGAGATCCCGGTCCTCGGAATCGAGCCGGCGCAGAATGTTGCTGCGGTCGCCAGAGCGCGCGGTATTCCCACGCGCGTTGATTTTTTCGGTGAGCGGTCAGCCAAGACGCTTCGCCGCGAGGGGCTGCGTGCCAATCTTCTGATTGGAAACAACGTGCTGGCGCATGTGCCAAACCTGAATGATTTTGTCGGCGGGATCAGCATTCTCCTCGATGATCGTGGCGTGGCAACAATGGAATTCCCGCACCTCATGCGGCTTTTTGACGAGTGCCAGATTGATACGATTTATCATGAGCACTTCTCCTACTTCTCGTTTCTGACCGTTGAGAAGATCTTCGCATCCCACAGTATGACGTTGTTCGATGTTGAAGAGCTATCGACCCACGGCGGTTCGCTTCGGATCTATGCACAGCACACTGGTCGCGGACGTCATGCGATGTCGAGCCGGGTGTCAGCGTTGCGAGAAAAAGAGATCGCAGCGGGGTTCGCCAATCTGGAGCATTATCAGGCCTTCGAGGAGCGCGCCCTGGAGACGAAGCGGAAGCTGATCGAATTTCTGGAAACAGCAAAACGTGAAGGTAAACGGGTCGTCGGATATGGAGCGCCGGCCAAGGGAAACACTCTGCTGAATTACTGCGGTGTCAGCCCCGACCTCATCGAGTACACGGTCGATAAGAACCCACATAAGCAGGGGCATTTATTGCCCGGAACGCACATCCCAATCTATGAGCCAGAAAGGATAGGGATGACAAAGCCGGACTATATCCTGATCCTGCCTTGGAATCTGCAACAGGAAATCATCAGCCAGCTGTCATTTGCCCGCAGTTGGGGAGCAAGATTTATTGTTCCTATTCCGGAGCCCGTTGTCATCGCGTGACGATCAAAGCATCAGAATAGAGAGTGGAATGAGACCAGGCGATGCATGATATTGTTCGGAAGGTGGTGTCGGGTCGACTCGAGAGGGGCGCTGCGACGACGGAGTTGTCGGCCGATCGCAGTGGCCAGGCCATGCATGACTTCATTGCAGATCTCTATCCGATATGCAGGAGCATTACCGGCGAGGGAGTTCGCGAAACCCTTCGTCATATTCAGAAATATGTTCCGCTTACCACTTGTGAGGTGCCGTCCGGTTTGAAAGTGTTCGACTGGACGGTGCCATCTGAGTGGAATATCCGCGATGCTTACATCAAGAACAGCGCGGGAGAGCGCATCGTAGATTTCCGAGCGTGTAATCTTCATGTGGTTAGTTACAGCGTGCCTGTTCATGTGCGCCTTAATCTTGAAGAACTGAAGAAGCACCTCTTTTCAGATCCAGATCATCCGGACGTCATTCCCTATCGCACGTCGTATTATCACGCCGCCTGGGGATTTTGCGTCACACATACGCAGTTGTTGGCGCTCAAAGAAGACGAGTACGAGGTTTGTATCGACTCGATGCTTGAACCCGGGCATCTTACATATGGCGACTTGCGGCTGCTGGGAAGTTCATCAGAAGAAGTCCTCATATCTTGCCACCTGTGTCATCCGTCTCTTTGTAATGACAATCTGTCCGGAATTGCCGTGGCGACAGCACTCGCCCAGTATTTGCGCAACATGGATCTACGCTACTCTTATCGATTTGTGTTTATCCCAGGCACGATCGGATCGATCACTTGGTTGGCGTTGAATCAGGCGCATCTCAGCCGGATCAAGCATGGCTTCGTTTTGACGTGTGTGGGCGACGCTGGGAGCCCGACATACAAATTAAGCCGCCAAAGCAATGCCGAAATCGATCGTGCGTGGACCTATGTATTGAAGCAAGGTGGCGAGCCCCACACAATTCAGCCTTTCTCACCATTTGGCTATGACGAGCGACAATACTGCTCGCCTGGCATCAATCTCCCGGTCGGCTCGTTCATGAGGACACCGCACGGGAAATTCCCTGAGTACCACACATCGGCCGACAATCTGTCATTCGTGAAACCAGCGGCTCTGCGCGATTCATTGGACAGGGCGATCGCGGCGATCGATGTGATTGAGAATAATCGAAAATATACCAATCAGAAGCCGATGTGTGAGCCGAAGCTCGGTGACTACGGTCTTTACAGCACCATTGGCGGGCGTCCTGCTGGTGAGTACCAGTTGGCGTTGCTATGGATTCTGAATATGTCGGACGGTGCAACCTCTCTGCTCGATATCGCCGAACGCTCAAGCCTGCCCTGGGGGACCCTCAAGGAGGCGGCTTCTGCATTGCAGTCCGCCGGCCTGGTGCGCTGAAGGGGCAGCGTTTGCCCCGCGCAAGCGAGTTAGCGCGGTATATGCTGGGTTCCGAGCTGTGGAGAGTACGGCGGTCGTAATTAAATCATGGTGCTACCGCTCGCGCAGACTTTCTTGTTTGTAGCGCAGCAGCGGGGACATGATGTAGCTGATAATCCGACGTGATCCGATGTTGATCTCAGCGGTGACAGCCATGCCGGCCGAAAGATCTACGGTTCTATTTTCTACATCCATCTGTTTGCGATCCACCGATATGCGTGCGGAGTATACGAGCTCCTGACCGGTCGGTTCGCTGCTGGCAGTGTCTGTAGCAGATGAAGAATCGACGCCCCGGGCAGGCGGCTTGCTGCGGGTGATGGCATCCTTCGAGATGCTCAGAATCTTGCCGCTCAGAAGGCCGTAGCGCGTGAAATTGAACGTATCGACCTTGATAGCCACGTCTTGGCCTGGTTCAACAAACCCGATGTCCCTGTTGGAAATATTGGCTTCGATCTCTAGGCGGCTGTCCTCCGGGACAATCAGCATGAGCGTTTGGGCAGGAGTGGCGACCCCGCCAACAGTGTGAACGGCCAGTTGCTGGACGGTACCGTCGATAGGAGCCGTCAAGGTCTGTAGCGCGGTGCGGCGCTCCGCCTTGATGACGTCCTGCGTGAGCCCCGCGACCTTCTGTTCCGCCTTGGCCAATTCCTCGAAGAGCGACCTTTCATATTCTGCGACGGCCTTTGTTCGCATTTCGACTAACACCGCAATTGCAGCCTCCGCTTCGCTATGGCGGCTGTCCTGTACGGTCAGCTCCTGGCGTTGGGTAACCAAGTCCTGCAATTCGGTGAGATAATTGATCTTCGAGCCCAGGCCCTTCTGAAACAGCTGCTCCCGGATTTCGACCCTTTGCTGCAAGGGATTCAAGACGGCGCGTAATTTCTCGCTCAATGCCTTGGAAGTTGCTCGTTCGGCCTCCTTTTGCGCAATCTGGCCATTGATGGTTGCGAGTTTGGCAGCTTGCTCGGCGGTCTGGCTGATAAGAAAGCGCCGGTGCATCTCAACGAGGGCCAAGGACGCATGGTCCGGCGGGGCAAAGGCAGTCAGGGGATTCTGCGCTTTATTCAAAGCCGCCTTCAGCCGTGCCACGTCAAGCTCCGACCCAAGGAGGTCACTTTTGAGGTGGCCAAGTTCTGCGGTGCTCATCGTGGCATCGAACGCGATCAAAGGATCGCCGCTCCGCACGGCCTGGCCGTCCGTGACGCTGATCGCTCGAATGACGCCGGCTTCGAGAGGCTGGATTGATTTCGTGCGTCCGCTCGGGACGAATTTCCCCGGTGCGGTGGCCACAATATCGACGGTGCCGAATGTTGCCCAGATGAGCGCAAATGTGAAGATGGAAGCAATAGTATACGCAACCGCGCGCCCGATTGGAGACGGAGGGGTTTCCACGATTTCGAGGGCAGCGGGCAAAAATGCCAGTTCATGAACTTGAGACGCCTGATCCCTTGGCTTCAGGCTGGCCACAGCGCTACCGAATTTTCGAGCTTGACTGGACACTGCGGCGGCGCCCCGTCGTGCAGTGACCAGAGCCGCGACCTGGCCCGGGGGGCTATGCGACGCGGCCTGGTCGAGCCGGCGTGGCTTCTGGAGGATTCGTGTCAGCAGCTTGCGAATCCTCAGGGTCGATGCGGATACTGGAGATAACCTTTGGATCAGAAGGAGGCGTCCGTCCCAGAGTGAGGTGAATTGTGCCTCACTCAGAACGCTTGGACGAGATGCACCAGCATGGAGAACGACGACCTTCTCGCCGGCGACGCTGCCGACAATCGAGAAACTGCCATTGCGAAGAGGAATGATGCCCGGCAGCGCATATTTGGGAAGGTCAATCCACCTTGTCTCGATACATCGTGCGGACAGCTCGGCCTTCCGTGCGTAAGCTAGGATGCTTGCAACATCGATGGGACCGTTGTTGCTGATGCTACGCAGCAGGGCAACGTCGACCTCTAATCCGGCCAGGCGTAACAGCATCTCCAGGGCAAAGAAGCCAGGATCGTCGCTGCTGTGCAAGGATGTGGTCTCAAGTACGGTCAAACCGCGTCTCTCGTTCTTGGGAAAATTCGAATCCCGAGTACAGAATAATCTGGCAATGCGTCGAGACAGGGATCAAGCCGGGTCATGAAACCCCGCCTGTAAACGATAAAGCTTGGCATAGCGCCCGCCGGCTTTTATGAGCTCCTGATGGGTGCCGTCCTCGACCAGCCGTCCATTCTCGATCGTAATGATGCGATCGGCCATGCGGAGGGCGGAAAGGCGATGAGCAATAATGAATACTGTACGCCCCTTGGCGATCTGCGCCATATTCTTTTGGACAATCCGTTCGCTTTCGTAGTCGAGCGCGCTTGTAGCCTCATCGAAGATTAGAATACGGGGATCAGTTATGAGCGCGCGCGCGATGGCGACGCGTTGGCGCTGGCCGCCCGACAATGTGTTGCCCCGCTCGCCGACGACAGTATCGTAGCCTTCCGGAAGCTCGATGATAAAGTCATGGGCGCCCGCGAGAGCGGCAGCTTCGACAACTTTTCCCGCAGGTGTCGCTGGATCAACCAAAGCGATGTTTTCGCGAATGGAGGCGTTAAGCAGAACGCTATCCTGCAGGACAACGCCAATCTGTCGACGAAGCCAACTTGGATCGACCTGTGCGATGTCGACGCCGTCGACCAGCACCCGGCCTGTTTCGGGGACATAGAGGCGCTGAACCAGTTTCGCGAGCGTGCTCTTGCCCGACCCGGATGGGCCAACCACTCCAATAACCTGTCCAGCAGGACAATGGATGTTGATGTCGTAGAGGATTTCCGGTCCATCGATGCGATAACGGAACGTTACATGTTCAAAGCGGACGTCCCCTCTGATGGCCGCAAGCGACATCCGACTGGGCATATAGGCTGGCTCTGGAGCGGTATTCAGGATGTCACCAAGCCGGGCAACCGAGAGGCGTGTTTGCTGAAAGTCCTGCCAGAGTTGGGCCAGTCTGAGAATTGGTGCGTTGACACGACCCGCGAGTAGATTGAAGGCCACCAGTTCGCCAACGGTCAGGTCACCACTGATGACCAGTTTGGCGCCAAAGTATAGAATCAGCGCACTCACGATTTTGCTAATGAACTGAATAAACTGGCTGGTGAAATTGCCCAGACTGAGGACGCGAAAGCTGGCAGACACATAGGCTGCCAGCTGCTCCTCCCAGCGCCGCTGCATCTGGGGCTCGACCGCCATTGCTTTCAATGTCTCGATGGCAGTGACACTTTCGACCAGAAATGCCTGGTTCTCGGCACCGCGCCTGAATTTTTCATCGAGCCGGTACTGGAATAGCGGCGTCGCAACCGCAGAGATGACGACATAAATGGGAAACGCGGCGACGACGATCCAGGTGAGTAGGGGCGAATAGACAAACAGAACGCCAATGAAGATGATCGTGAAGAACAGGTCGATGGCAACGGTCAAAGACGAACTGGTGAGAAAAGTCCGGATGTTCTCCAGCTCACGGACGCGCGCCACGGAGTCGCCGACGCGCCGGGTCTGGAAATAGCCGATCGGAAGCGCCAGTAGATGTCGGAACAACCGGGCGCCAAGCTCTACGTCGATGCGGTTGGTGGTGTGAGACAGGAGATAGGTCCGAAGAATCGAAAGGACGGTCTCGAACAAAGCGATGGCAATCAGGCCAATCGCGAGCACGTCGAGGGTGCTCATACTGCGATGAACAAGAACCTTGTCGACCACAACCTGGAAAAAGAGCGGAGAGACCAGCGCAAATAGCTGGAGAAAGAACGAAGCAAGGAGAACTTCGCTCAACAGCCAGCGGTACTTGTAGATTGCCGCGATGAACCAGGTGAGGTCGAACCGCCGAGCCAGATCTGAAAGGGTTGCCCGTTTCGTCATCAAGAGAAGCGGGCCGTCCCATACGGTTGTCAGCTCGGATGGCGTCATCATTGTCGGCTGCGATCGACCCGGCTGCAGGACAATGACCCTCTCGGGCTCGACCTTGCCGAGCAGGAGGAACTGACCGTCCTTGAGAAGCGCCAGGGCCGGCATTGGCACCTTGGACAGCCGCACCCAACTGCTGCGCACAATGCGCGCCTTTAGGCCGAGATCCTTGGCGCAACGGAGCATCTCAGCCACGCCAATGAGCTTGTGGCCGAACTGATGTCGAATGCGCTCCGGGTCAATGCTCAGCCCCTGAAATCTGAGCATCATGACGAGAGCTATAAGACCGCCGTCAGGCTTTGCTGCTGTTGGCTCGAGGTGCTCTTCCATTGGTCCCCTCGCGCCGCGCGGCACCTGTGCTGCTACCATGTCGCGCTCGAGCCGCAGTAATGATCCGGTCCAATTCTGGCGCCGAAATAGAGGAGAAGTTCAGGCAGATGTCGTTGAGAGAGACTCTATTGCGCTGCGCTAAGCGGAGTTGACGCCCGTCAATATCACTGTCGTACCTACGCATACGCTTCGTTCATGGATCGTTTGAGAGACGTCTGAGAGATGGCTTCAACCCATAAAGACGAGGTCATTACGCATGCCCGCCAGTAGCGCGTTCCGCAACGAGAACATCGTGATGCTAAGGCCGTCGCAGGCCGAACGTAGCGCGGACGGAGGCACCGATATTCAACGGCCGACACTGAGTTGCGCTGCGGATCAGGTCGAAAAGATCCTTGTCGCGAATAAATTCTTCTTCCGGAATGGCGGCTCAGAGGCCGTTATGTTCGACGAAATGGACTGGATGAAGGGGCGCGGCATCGACGTCATGGAGTTCTCCATGCGCGACAGTCGCAATCGCCCGTCGAAATACGAATCTTACTTCGTTTCCGAGAAGAGCTACAAGGCGGGGTCGAGAAGCAGCAAAATAAGAGCGGCGATCTCCTTCGTTCGGTCTCAGGAAGCCGTAAGTAATATTTCCGCGCTCATACGCGACGAGAATCCCAACCTTTTACATTGCCACAACATCTACCATCAGCTGACGCCGTCGATCATCAATGCCGCTGCGCGGCTTCATACGCCAGTCGTCCTGACGCTGCACGACTACAAGCCGGTTTGCCCGGTCTACACGCAACTGTCGAATAGCGCAGTCTGCACAGACTGCACCAGCGGACGTTTCGAATCGATTTTGCGTAAACGATGTGCGGACGGGTCGCTGGGGCGAAGTGCGTTACTTTGGGCGGAAGCGCGCTATCACGCGGTGGCGCAAAGTTATCAACGTGTTAGTCAATTCATCGCGCCCAGTCGATTCATGCGTGACGCCGTCGCACGCCGGTTTGGAGACGCGAAAGTCACGCATATTCCCAATGGTATCGACGCCTCTGCGATCCAGGTATCTCGTGAAGATGGCGGCTATGTCCTCTATCTCGGGCGACTTTCGTCGGAAAAAGGTGTGGCCACCCTGCTGAAAGCACATGCTGCAGACAGTGCCATTTGGCGGCTTGTGGTGGCCGGGACCGGGCCTCTGTTATCTGAGCTCCGGACGCAATTTCCAGACGCCGAGTTCAAGGGACATCTGGCTGGTGCAGATCTGACGAGTGTCATTCGCGGAGCCGCCGTCGTTGTGGTGCCTTCGGAGTGGCACGAAAACAGCCCGCTCTCGATCCTGGAGGCGATGGCGCACGGAAAAACCGTTCTTGCATCGCGAATTGGTGGAATTCCCGAGTTGGTCAGAGACGGATTGACCGGGCTGCTGTTTGCCTCGAAGGACGTTCACGACCTATCGAGCAAAATTCGACTGCTGCTCGCGGACCGTGACCTCCGTGGGCGACTTGGTGCTGAGGCCAGGAAGGTCGTCGAAGCCGAATACTCGCTTCAAACCCATGGGGCGGCGCTGCTCGCGCTCTACCAAAGCGTCGTGAATCCCCTGAAGGAACAGAACAGAGTCGGAGTATAAAATGGATCTCACTATCATTTCGACGTTCCGCTGCAATTCCAAGTGCCAGATGTGCTATATTTGGCAGAACCCGACCGATCCGCGGGAAGAGATATCACTCGAGACACTGTCGAAACTGCCACCTGGCTTCGACAACCTCAATGTGTCGGGTGGCGAGCCAACACTTCGCAAAGATCTCGCCGAGATCGCGGACCTGCTTTATCCGAAAGCGCGGGTCCTCGAGATTTCGTCGAATGGCCTGCATCCCGAACGCCTGGTTCCAATCATCAAGAAGTATCCGAACATCAAGGTTCGGTTCTCCGTCGAAGGTGACCAAGTAACCAGCGATACGATCCGGGGCGAGAAGGGCGGCTATGCCACGAAGGTCGCCGGGCTCCGGATGCTGAAGGAGGCGGGCGGCACGGATCTTGGCTTTGCGATGGTGATCCAGGACGAGAATGTCGATCAGCTGGTCGATGTCTACGAATTCGCCCGCAAGGAAGGCTACGAACTCGCAACCTCGACGCTGCATAACGCCTGGCAATTCTACAAGAACGACAACTATTTCTATGATCGGCGCAGTGTCGCGCGCAAGGTCGAGGGGCTCGTCGAGGCGCTGTTGAAAAGCAACAAGCCGAAGAACTGGTTCCGCGCCTATCTGAATCTCGGTTTGATCGAGAAGATTCTCGGTCACGACAGGCTCATTCCCTGCAGCGCCGGAAAGGATTTTGCGTTCATCGATCCGTGGTCGGATGTCTGGGCTTGCAACGTCCGGTCCGATCTTCCGATGGGAAATCTTGCAAAGCAGTCGTGGGATGAGATCGCCAACAGCGACACCGCCCGGAAAACGCTCGGCAAGGTCGCTGGATGCGCACAGAACTGCTGGATGGTGACCACCGCACGGACAGCGATGCGATCCCGGATCGTGCCGCAACTGCCAAAGCAGGAGCCATTGATGTGGGTTCTGAAAAACAAAGCCAAGGTGTCGATGGGCAAGAAGATCTGCTTCGACAGCTATATCGACTATTCGGATGCGCGGCCGTCGCCGCATGTCGAGCGACCGTCATTCCTGGACAAGACCGTCAAGGCCAAGCTGGTCAAGGGGCGCATAACAACTGACCAACATTACCCACTGAAGTCATTCATCAACAACTAAGAGCGGGGAGTGGCGTCATGGGTAAGGGAGAGGTCTACACGTTCGGGTTTCGTGGCTTCCCGGACGTTCAGGGCGGGATCGAGAACCATGTCGAGAATCTCGCACCGAGGCTTGCGAAGCTCGGACAGGGTGTAACGGCCTGCGTGCGATCGCCATATGTGGACGCGCAGGAAGGCGATGCTTGGCGCGGAGTGAGGATCCTTCGCCTCTGGACTGTTCGCAGTGTGTATCTCGAAACGTTGCTGCACTCGCTGATCTGTGCGCTCGTCGCCGGGATTAAGCGACCGAGCGTCGTGCATATTCACGGAATCGGCCCGGCGATTGTGACGCCGTTGCTGCGATTATTTGGCTTGCGCGTGGTCGTGACGCATCATGGCGAGGACTACAATCGAGAAAAATGGGGTTGGGCTGCGCGGACGATTCTGCGGACCGGCGAGGCATTCGGAATGCGATACGCGCATAAGAGGATAGCTGTCAGTCGCAGCATCGGTCAGCTCATCGAGGAGAAGTATGAAAAGACGTGCGATGTCATACCAAATGGGGTCGTATTTTCCGAGCTTCCGCTGAACACAGACAAGATCAACGCACTGGGTCTCGAAGCGGGGCGGTATGTCTTGACGGTTGGGCGGCTGGTCCCCGAGAAGCGGCAGATCGATCTCTTGCGGGCGTTCGAGGGACTAAAATCGGATGGATGGAAGCTCGTTATCGTTGGGCGGATCGATCACAAGAACGAATACGCAGATCGGCTTGTGATCGAGGCGCAAGGCCAGGACAACGTTGTGATGGCCGGATACCAAAGCGGCGAGACGTTGCGTCAGCTCTATGCGCATGCGGGACTTTTCGTATTGCCGTCGTCGCATGAAGGATTACCAATCGTCCTACTCGAAGCCTTGAGTTATGGGCTTCCGGTGTTGGTTAGTGACATTCCGTCAAACTGCGAAGTTGTGACGGATCCAGCCAATATCTTTCCGGTTGGCGATTGCGAAGAACTCAGATCGAAGATGGCTGCTCTCACTGCGGTTCGGATGGGAGCGGCCGAGCGCGAGACGATTCGACACGAGAGTACGCGCCGTTATGACTGGAATGATATCGCTTCGAAGACGCTCGAAATTTATGATGCCGTGATGGGAGCGTCCCACCCGGACAGATCGACAACGCGTCCGCAGAAGGACAAGGATGACCTCATCGTCAGACCTCCAATTGGGCGCCGGCAGAAGCGACGACCATCGATGGTGGTGTCGGAGGTTGCGGTGATGAGGGCAAAGGCTGAGGAAGCGATCACCGATATGAGTGGCCGTCGATGAGCGAATTTGCGATCGAAGGCCGACCCACTGTTGCGGTACCGAAATCGTCTTACTTCTCGATGTTCTGCATCGGCTTGTTGATCGTCAATCTTTGCGCATTTCTTTATCACTTTCTGGGAGCGCAAGTCTTCAATGCCGTGGGAAACGCCGTCAGCCTCGCGATCATCGCATATTCAATTCAGATCATTATGCAGTCGAAGCGGGAAGACGGCGCGGCGAAGGGATATCTGCTCGTCGCGCTGGTGACGACGACGTTAAGTGTCATCTACAATCTGCAGGTTGCGTCGATGACGGATGCTCTCAAGTATCTGTCAATCTATGTGTTCTATGCTGCGGGACGCGCAACCGGTGGCAAGATGAAACCGATCGAGTTGCGCTGCATTGTTGCGCTCGGCATTGTGCCGATACTTTTCTTGCTGACCAAAGGGAGCAGCAAGGTTTACGAGAATGAGAGCTTTGCGAGTGAAGTCTTCTCGTATTTTCCGAACGCGAATACCGGTGTTTTGTATTTTTCTGCGCTTCTGTTTGCGGTAACGCAGCTCTACGGCAACCGGGTCATTCTGTTCCAGTTCATCAATGCTATCGTCATGAACAAGCTGGGGGCAGCCGTCGCGACAGCAGTGGCATCCTGCTTGTGGATCGTCATGCCGATCCGGAGCAGTTCTATCGTTGCTCTTATTGCCGTTGGCATAGGCGGTGCTGTCGCGCTGTCGGTTGGCGCCCTAGATCGCGGAATTGCGACGTTCGACAACTTGATGCTGGTATTCAGCATGGATCCGAGCGCGATTGCGTCAATGTCCTACAAGCAGCTTGTCACCATGACGGGTTCCACAGATCTTTCGGCATTCTTTCGTCTGATACATTGGACGGATATCTGGAATGTGTATTCGAGCCAGGGGACCGGTGTTTTTCTCTTCGGTTACGGATCGGGGCAAACGGCGCTTGTCACCTATGCCGCGCTCGTTGCGCATAACGACTATCTGCGCATTCTGGTAGAGTACGGTTTGATCAATCTCGCTATCTTCGTTCCATTTCTGATCCACGTTTACCGATCACTTCCGATTGGAGCGACGCGAGTTCTGTTTGTCGTTCTCTGTATCTATTTCTTCTCGGAGAACCTTCTCGATAATTTTACATCGATGGCCCTGTACTTTGCCTATGCGGGCCGGGCGTCGGTGATGCATGGAAGCCGTTCCGACGCGCAGGCGAGCGTAAGGAAAAGAGCGCGATACATCAGTCGGAAGACCGACGAAAAAGAATTTCTCTAGCTGGCCCGAGATGTCGAACCGTGAAGATTGTAACGGCTGAGCGTGGTGGTCCGTATGTGAGGCCGAGCGCTGCGTGTGGGGTGGATGATGAGTGAGACGCCGAATGTCGTGGTCGTGGGCGGCGCTGGGTATATAGGGTCGCATTGCTGCAAGGGTCTTGCAGAAGCCGGCTATCGTCCAATTTGCTATGACAATCTGTCGACGGGACATCGATCATCGGTCAAGTGGGGCCCATTGATCGAAGGCGATATTCACGCTCAGCGACGCTTGGCGGAGACGATTGAGAAATATCGCGCCGTGGCGGTGTTTCACTTCGCCGCCTCGAGCCTCGTCGGCGAATCCGTCAGTGATCCGGAAAAATACTACAGAAATAATGTTGAAGGCACGGTGAGTCTGTTGCGTGCCATGCGCGATGCGTCGTGCAAGACATTGGTGTTCTCGAGCAGCGGCGCTGTCTATGGATGCGTCGATAAGGATTTGATTGAAGAGAGTGAAGTCCTGCAGCCGATCAATCCGTATGGGAGAACCAAGCGGATCGTCGAGGACATGTTGGCGGATTTCGGTGAAGCCTATGGCCTGGCGACAATCTGCCTGCGATACTTTAACGCGAGTGGTGCGGATATTGGCGGAGAGATTGGCGAAGACCATTCCCCCGAGACGCATCTAATCCCGCGCGCTATTCTGGCGACGCAGGGCAAGCTGGATGATTTTGCGATTTTCGGAGACGACTATGCGACTCCCGATGGCACAGCCATACGTGACTATATTCACGTTACGGATCTGGCGCAGGCTCATGTCCTTGCCTTGAAGCATCTTCGCGCGGGTGGGGCCGGTGGATGCTTCAATCTGGGAACGGGAAGGGGATACTCCGTCAAGGAGATTATCGGTCAAATTCGGCGTGAGACGAATAGGGAGACGCCGTTCGTCATCAAGCCTCGGCGGAATGGCGATCCGCCGGTTCTGGTTGCAAATCCGGGGCGCGCCAAGGCAGTTCTGGGCTTCCAGCCCAGGTATTCCGACCTTTCGACCATCGTCGGCTCTGCATGGAAGTGGCATCAGCGAGCGACCTGAGAGAGACGCGGTATGCGATGCGCTCTCACGCAGTCATAGGCTGTCGGTTTGCCGTTATTATTCGGCTATCCAAATCGCACCGGATTGAACACTGGTGGCGCAGGCGTGCGAACATGCTAAAGGGAAGCGGTACGTAGACCCTGGACGCCGATTCGTGCGCACACCGACTGGCAATCTGTTTAGCCTGAGATAGCCGGCGCCAATGACCATTGTTGAAGCAGAAGCTGCCGCCTCGCAGATCGCAGCAGGCTTGCTCGATCGGATCATAGATGATGCCAAGGTTAGCCTGAGCGTCGCCGATGCACCCTACCTCAGCTCGTTGCCGGAATTCGCGAGAAATCCGATCGCCGTGGCACATGATAAGCTCAGGGAAATTGTAGAAGCGTTATTGCAATTTGAGACGGTCTGCGAAGATGCATGGGAATTTCAGAGAATCGCGAGCGGTCTGACGCAGGCAGAGGAGGCCAGCCGTCCGTATCAGCGTCTGAGATTCGTGCATTCCCATTTGGAGTATCTGTGCACCTCGTTCGACGAAGCGGTTATGCGTTTTGGGGTCTGTTATAACGCTGGGCTCGAATTGCTATCTGCCGATGAAGATCCGGTCGATGTTGGGTCGTTGACGCCGGGTATCCGCTCCAATTTGCAGGCGGCGCATGGTGAGACGCTGCCAAATGTGGGGCCGTGGTATACGGCTTCACCGAAATCGGCCGAGTTTCCGTTTCTCAATACGCCACGGATCGCAAGTCGCTGGCCAGATGAGTGGCCGTCTTTCGCGGAATTCTATGCTGAAGCCGATAAGGCGCTGACTCGTGAAATCCAGCGCTGCTGCGAGGAGATGCGAGCGAGATCCACGAGTATTGTTCTCGCCCATGGACCGGCTGTTCTTGAATTAGTTGGTCGACACAACACGATCGTTAGAAATTTCCAGTCGCAAAATCACGCTCCGTGAGGAGTGAGAAAAGGCCCCTCGAGGGGCGCGCATCTGGAGCGGCGCCCCCTAAGATTGATGTTGTCAGGTGTGCTGCTGCGATTGCGCTAACGTCTGTGAGAGAGTGGTGAGGGAGTCGGCCGCGTTCGCCAAGGGGCTGGTCCCGTAATCTGAATTGACAGCACTTGTTGCGGAATATTGATTGATAAGGTCGACGGCACGTGATGCCTGAGCCAGACTGGCCTGTGACGCGGATGTTATCGGCTGCTTGGCCACCAAACTCACATTGTCATAAAGTGCGCCCAAGCCGTCGCCGCCTTGGCCTGCGACCTCACGAATGGTCAGACGGTCAGACCCACCTGTGCCGGTCACCGTAAAATTATAGGTCTGCCAGCTACTTCCTGGTGGTACGCGCGCGACCACGGTGTCGTTCCAGAGAATTTCCATGGAGCAGGTTGCCCCCGTAAAGCCAGGCCGACTGCGCGCGTCGAGTGAGAGGTCGTAACTCTGGCCCTGGATAGTCAACACGTTCTGGTAGAGCCCGTCATCGGCGCCGAGATAATCGAGCTCTCCAAAGTTCACGCCATTGGTCGCTTTTACGCCGTTCAAATTGTTCCAAAGTTCGATCGTGCCACCGCTGACGGCCGACCATCCCGGAATCGTACTGAATCCAGCAAACCAGCTGGATTTCACGGCTGATGCCTCGAACGATCCGTTGACCAAAAGATTCTCACCCGTGACCGGGGGCGTAGAAGTCCCGCCTCCATCGACTCTGACGTTGAGCGGCGATGACGCTGTACTTGAGTTGCCGGCGACATCGGTGGCCGTAGCTGAAAAAGTGTGAGTGGCCGTCGACAGTGGCCCCGTTACCAAACTCCATGATCCCTGCGAATCGGTCCTCACGGTCCCGATCTGGGTCGCCCCATCGAACACCTTGACGGCGCTGCCAGCCTCCGCTGTGCCGGTCAGCTTAATGACAGCCGCGTCGGTCTTGCCGTCTCCGACGACGCCCGTGTCGGGAGAGAACGAGAGAAGCTTCGGTGCAGTGGGGGCAATCGTATCGACCTGAACAGTGAGGGTTGTCGATGCGGTGCTCGTATTTCCTGAGGCACTGATGGCCTTTGCAGTGAAGCTGTGCGACGTGCTGGTAAGCTGCGCCGTCGTAAACGTCCATGCACCGGACGCATCAGCCTTGGTGGTCCCGAGAAGCTGGGATCCGTCAAAGACGTTGACAGCGAGTCCCGCCTGAGCGGTCCCCGTCAACTTCAAGACAGATGCGTTCGTAATGCCGTCGCCGACGACGCCACTGTCGGCGCTGAAGAGCGTGATGGTAGGCTTTGGAACTTCCGTAACCACTCCTTCAAGCGGTGGTGGCAGGTCTACCTGAAATTGAGATGTCGTTGAGGAATAGAACCCGAGCGTGGTCCACTGAGTCGACAGCTCGACCCAGTTGCTCATGCCTGCCCCGGGATTATTGGTCATTCCGTTGGCGTAGCCGACCGAAGGGGTGCGCCACCAATCGGCGCCAACATTGGCGATCAGTTGCAGATTGGGATCGCTGACCTTCATATCCATCTGCACATAGACGGCATCAACCGCCCCCGCTGCATAGATACCGCGCGCGCTGGGCCAGAAATGGTCGTTGTATCCAGTCGGGGGGGCGGCCATTGTCGCGCTCCCCGCGGCCTGGGACCCGATCTTCATGGCGATCGCCGAGTTACCGCTGAAATCGGCAACGAAATGCGCGCCCGCAATCTGGTTATTGGCCTGATTCTGAACCAGAACCCACTCACCTGTGGCCTTCAGGTGCACATAAGTCTTGGCGTTGGCGACATCGATGGTAGCATTTGGATTCGAATACGCCGGGGCGCCAGCCTTCTGATAGACTTGCCCCCATCCAGTTACCGACGTGAAGTCGGATGGCGGACCGCTATAGCCAATTGGCCTATACAAACCGTTGTACCATGCGTAGCTCGCCGGCACGCCAACTGGTTTACCCTCACTATAACCGATCGTGTTCTGAGCTATGATATCCGAAACAGAAATTGCCATCCTATGTCCCCGGTTGTCGCTGCTTGGTGCGACCGATTTCAAAAGAAATACCTGTGAAGAGCATCCATCTCGGCCAAGAAGATGGGATTTTGACTGTTTCGAGATTGTGCCCGTACGAAACATGCGGGCGACGCGAAACCGGAGTTTTGCCGAGTGCCCACCGAACTTGCATCTGTCCAGGATGTCGGCCGATGAGGATTGATGTGACGAAGGCTCTTGTCGTTTGAAACGATTCGTAGCTTATGCGTAGTAGTTGTGCAGTCGCCAATAAATCGTGCATTGACGAATCAACAATAGTGTAGCGAACCGTGGCAACACATTTTGTTTTCAATGTGTTCGTGTTGCACCGCGTAATGGGCAGCAGCAGCGATACACTGATCGAGTAGTAGCTAACTACATAATACATTTAGAGAACGCATCTGCTATTGAATGCGAACGTCAGTGTAATCGCGGCACTGTGTCGCGGCGTGCAGTTTCCAGTACGCCTTTCAAGATAGCTATTGCGGTTGGGTTTCGCGACTGAGGGAACAAGGTATCCTCGCGATGTCGCGCCGCTTCGTTTTCGTAGGCATGTAGGGTAGCCGCGTGGATAGTAAGGGAGGCGGTGGGTCGGCCCACAGGTCGTCGTTGCTGGTTGAGTAGAAGCGTAGCGTCGACCACTGCGTCGAAAGGGTGAGCCAGTTGCTCATTCCGGCTCCGGGATTGTTTCCGAAGCCGTCTTCGAATGCGGCTGTTGCGTTGCGCCACCAATCGGCCCCGACGTTAGCGACGACGTTCAGTGCGGGATCAGCCGATCGCATATCCATTTGTACGTAGACCCCGTCAACGCTAGAGGCCGGATAGGTGCCGCGCGTAACGAGCCAGAAATGGCTGTTGTAGCCGGGCGGTGGCGCGCCAATCATCGCGGCGCCGCCTGGGCTTTGACGAATCTCCATCCGGATCGCCGCATTCTTGGAAAAGTCGGAGACGAAATGCGCACCGGCGATCTGTATGCGCGCCTGACTTTGGACCAATACCCAACCATTCCGTCCTTTGAGGTGGACATAGGTGCGTGAATTGGCGACCTCAATGACCGGATCGAGTGTGGAATATTCGGCTGCGCCTATTGCGGGATAGATTTGCCCCCAGCCGGTCACAGCGGTGAAGTCCGGTGGAGGCGCACGGTTGTTAGGCGGCCTGTAAGATCCACCACACCAGGCAAACGTCTTCGGGACGCCTGCAGGATACTGATCGCTGTAACCCGGAGTGTTTTGAACCGTAGCGTCCACTAGTGGTGTATCAATTGTGACCTCTCGCTCCGGTTTGAATCGCGGTATTCCAATTCGTCGTGGAGCCAGGTCCGCTGAATAGGCTGCCAGCCGATAAGGCTGCGCCAGAGCGGAGCGCGGCGTCGCGATCGTGAGGAGTTGCGTTGAATCAGATGCTGGAGGGGAGGAACCGTCAAAAGCGTTGGCGCTAACATTGAATGCAAGCAGAAGCGTTACAGCAGCCGCAGTCACCGATTTTCGCTGATATCCAGAAGAATGTTGAGTGCTATTCTGGCCTCGAAAAAATGCCGTCCATGGGTGAAACGGCTGGCGACAAGCAGGCATTCTCACACCAACTGCTCTGACGCGCCCCGACGTCGCTGGCGCAGATAGTCTGCAATGAAAGGAGGGCAGAGGACGAGTGCGAAGAAACGTAAGCCGACTTTTGGTCCGGCGGATGTCAGATAACTGCGGAATTTCCAAAGTAAGGTGATAAATCGGTCCATCTTCCCGCCGCTTGATCGATAATCGGAGAGAACGGTCAAGCCTCGTTGTGCAAAACACCGACGGGCATTGAGCTGCAGCAGACGCTGTTGCTCGGGGTCTCCGACATACTTCACGGCAAGGTCAGAAATCATTTCCTCCATATGCCGTCCGTCCAATAGCAGCTCCTCCGGACTCAATCGGGACGTCTCGGAGTTGCCATGATAGGAGAAGGTCGCGCACGGCTCGTTTACCAGCCCAGCTTCGCCTAGAAATAGAAGTGGTGCCCAGGCTGCGATATCAGCCATATGAGGACACTCCAGAGGAAATCCTCCATTTGCCCGAACGCAATCGGCACGCAGCAGAACGCTGCACATCGTGACAGTAATGTTATTCTGCAGGAACTCATCCAATACCGCCGTTCCTGGCCAGATTCCCGTCGACAACTTTCGGCTCCCGCGAGCCGCGAACGTCTTACCAACAGCTTCAGAATGCAAATTGCTCAGCGTAACGACTATCGGCAGGCCGGGTCGTTTACGGACAACGTCGATAGATTTCTGAATCATAAATGGCGACACACGATCGTCGTCGGAGAGAAAAACGACGTAATCGCCCTTTGCATCAGCGAGACAAGCATTCCAATTCGGCAGTAGTCCAATATTGCTCTGCTGCTGGACAATACGAAGCCTCTCGTCTGAAAACTCGTTCAGCACCTCGTGCGTTGTGTCCGTTGATGCATTGTTGGAGACCAGAACTTCGAAATTGTCGTAAGTCTGAGCGAGCGCCGACTTGATGCAATGGCGCAGATGCCTTGCGCGATTAAATGTCGGAATGGCGATTGTGACCATTGGCGACAGAGGGCGCGGTGATCCTGCGTCTAAACGAGACGGGTCCGAATGAACGTCATCATCATTATCAAAACAGAGTTGATCCATAATCCGTCCATGTATACTCAGTTTTAAAACACAGTGACAAATTAGTCACGCAATAGCGCAACTCATTCAGCCGCTTGTGCGGCTTTCAACGCTGCCTTGTACTCGCGAACCGATCGGATTCCGATTTCGTTCATTGCGAGCTCGCGCTCTTCAAGCTCGTACTGATCTTGGCGCAGGCGGCTCAATTCCTTCATGATGATGATGGCGGATCCCGCAATCACGCCGCCAAACAGTGCCAGCAGGACAAAGTGAAATCTCTGGGGAAAGATCGGCCGGAGAGGGCGATCGGCAGCTTGGATTACACGCACGCTCGACAACTGAGTTTTCTTGGCGATGTCGAGATTGATCTTTTCCTCGATGACTCGTGCGCCGTAGTGATCGGCGGCCGTGGAGGCGCGGACCAACGCGCGCTTGAGCTGGTCATACTGGGATTCCTTGGACGACAATGACGCGAGCTCGGCATTCACATGTTCGAGCTCGTCAGCAAGGAGGCTCTCAAGCTTCATGGATCCGTTCAGATCGGTGTTGACCTTGAAGAGAGTGGCGACGGCGTCCTGATACACTTTGATCAGCAATAATGGAGGGGTTTCCTCAAAGTTCTGAGGTGTCCCGGCAGCATTTGGCGTAACTGGATAATCGCGCGCACCCAGGCTATTGACGATACCAGTGACCGTTTTCGATTGTTGAACCGGCTTCAGTATCAGGAGCTGATCAACGATGGACTGCTTTTGGCCCTTTCGATCCTGGATCTGCGCACGGGTCGTTGAGATCAACGTACTCAGCTCGTTTGCCCGCTTGAGGAGCAGTGCGCGTTGCTCTGCAACAGAGTATATCGCCGCTCCGACCGAGAAATTCTGGAGTTCGGTCGCCGACTTTTCAGCTTCCAACTGCAGCCGTCTCGTTTGATCTTCAAAGAAGATATCGGCGCCAGGTGTCTGGACGAGATCGGCCTGAACCGCGACGAGGGCATTTGCCAGTTCAGTTAAAAAGCGTGTGGCAACAGCAGCGTCGGGATAGCGAAAGGAAATGCGCAGCAGGTCTGACCGCCCCTCCTGCTTCGCGGTAATCAGATCACGGAGCGAAGCGACCAATGTCGCCTCTTTACTTGGCGCCTGATCGCTGGCCTCGTTCGTGTCAGCCGGCTTCGACCAACTCGCTAATGCTTCGGCTACGCTCTTCGGCAGCAGCCGCGAAAGATCGATAGACCCGATCGTCTTGCTCATGGACGCCATTAGACTGTTGTCTCGGCCTTTGTTGAAGCGATCAAAGCCGGTGCTGGACGCTGCTTCCCGGACAACGTGGTCAGTCGTAACAAGTCGAGCGAGCGAATCGATTCGGATAGACAGGTCGGCGCCCTCGGCGAACGGATTCACGCTTGCGCCTGACGACCGGTCTTTGATGCCCTGGCCGACACGCAGCAGAGTGTAGGACTCATATCTTTCACCGATCGTTGCGTAGGCCATGAGGGTCAGGAGTGAGACGACAACGATGGAGCTGACGACAATGCCCTTTTGGCGCCAAATGCTTGGCAAGAGGACTCCGAGGAGCTGACCGTATCGTGTCATGTGCATTCTCCGAATTCAGGACGACGCGACGGCCTCTCCTGATTGGAGAAGACGCGGGTTCTGTCGCCGTGATCATGCGAGACGCGCATGGGTCAAAGTTGATGGGTGTCAAATTCGGGGGCGATTTCCCCAGGAACGCTCAGCACCTCCAAATGCCGCCAGGAGCGGCGCTGGGCCGAGCTTTAACATCGAATTGGGTGGGGGCAGGTTAGGAGCGCTCTCTTCGAATGCCAGCGTATTGAGAGTTGTCAAGTCTAAGGGCGCTGCCTGCGTTTAGCTGGTTCACACAGGTCGATGACGTGCCAATTGCAGACTGACGCTTTGCAGGATCTCGAGCTCATGGATGAGGGTTGGATTGGGTTTCGTACCAACGCCGTGACACCGGCGAATCTGCCCACATGGCTAGATCTCGCCCGTACGATGGCTGCAATCGAGGTGGTTGCGTTCCACTCCTACCAATTGATGTTTCTGGAAAGGTCTCCGGACCCGGGAGATGGCTCTCCAGTCAGCTATCTCTACTCTCTTGTACAGACCCTCAGCGCGCATGGTATGGCCGCTGTCATCGTCTTCTTCGTTTTGAGTGGCTATCTCGTGGGCGGACCAGCGATCGTCAGAGCAAGATCGGGGCAGCTCAATGCGATTGAGTACTTCGCGGCCAGAGGCGCTCGCCTCTATGTGGTGTTGATGCCCGCACTTGTGACGTCCATCTGCGCATATGGTTTGGCGAGACATTTGCCGAACTGGCAGGAATTCGTTGCGACGCGCCACGACCTATATGATGCAGGGAGGCTGTTCTCTGCAAGCGCTGGGGTGACGACGGCCGTATGTAATGTCGCATTTCTTCAGACGATCGCATGCTCGGAGTTTGCCGGAAATCTGGCATTGTGGAGCCTCTCCAACGAATTCTGGTACTATGTCCTGATCTTTGCTCTTGTCGTCGTTTGGTCTCGTCCCAGTTTTACATTTTTGATCATCGGCATTCTTGCCTTGTTTTGGTATGCAGAAAGACATGACCCGGCGGGGGCGCATATCGGAGCCAAATTCATCTTCTACTTTTTGATATGGTGCCTCGGCGCCGCCGTTTACGCCATTAGGGCGCCTGCCGTGAGTTGGCTGTTCTTATTCTGCGTAGGTCTCGTTGGAGCCTGGCTGCTCTATGTAGGGGGGGCGGCGCCGAAATGGGCGGCAAGCCAGCTGGCAACTGGCCTGATTGTCGCAGGCAGCATCGTGGGGCTGACTCTCTCAGGTGCATCTATGCCAAGGCGGCTGCACCCACTCGCAAACGGTGCGAAGTATAGTTTTTCGCTATATGCAACACACTATCCAATTTTGGTGGTGCTGAACGTTATCTTCAGTAGTGGCCCGAGCGAGTTTACGTTGTTCTCTCTCGTTCGCTTCGTGTCCTTCATGCTGCTCTGTGGTGCGCTATCTGTTGCGTTTTATCGCCTGTTCGAAATACACACTTCATCGGTCAAGGCGTTCGTCGCGAAAGCTGTGAGAACGATAGCGACCGAGACAGGAACGGTATTCGTTTCTCGGAGAGTTTTCGAAGAGCATGCGTTGACTACAAAATCAACGGGGAAAGGAGATCTATTTTTGCCTGAGGCCCGGGGAGCTGGGGCCCGCGAAAAATCCCGGTAATCTAGACACCGAACTGATAGCTCTCGGGATAACAGCCTGCTTGCAAAAGTATGGGAAAGGCAGCAGGTCGAAATCGCTGTGCTGAGGCTTAGTTGCCCCAACGTCGTGTCAATTTCGCAAGAGGATTTCGAGTTGGTAAGGAGAATACGAGGCCGCAAAAATAGGTTTCATACCCTGAGCTTAAAACTGCGTTCGAGTGAAAGGCCGATCTGCAACGCCACATCTCGGAATTTAGCTTCGGTTGGATTATTGGTCGGTGTTATCAGGCATTCCCAGCTGTCATCCACGCGAAATACAAATATATCCAGGTTGCTGGGCCACGGGCCGATGAGTCGGGTAGCTTCAGCAGAGATCATGCGGATAATTTCGGTTGGTGTCGTCTCTGTCTTGCCCATGCGTCTGGCTCGGGTCTCGGTTTAGATTGTAGAAATTGATTTCATGTTCTTGTTAAGGAGATGGGATTGACAAGATAAGCTGGATTCGATTCACGGAAAGGCCAATTGACGCGAGATGCACGATCGACTTGTGCTGTTAACAGCCTTCATCGCGGTACCTCGCGGCGGAAATAATCGTCTCGATTAAGCGTCACGACGGATATGTGCGCTCGGCTTTTGAAAACATCCCCCTTTAAGAGTGGGTTTTTGCGAACAGTATCAGAATACAATTTATGGAAGCTGTCACTAACTATTATCGGGAAAGGAATATTCTCGTGACCGATCCTTTCAGTGATCGACTGTTGTTTGCCGTAGAGATTGATGGACATCCGACGTTAGCGTTCGATGCGAGTTCTGTTGAGGTCGCGAAAGGCATATGTCTTCTTTCTGAGTTTCGAGAGGATCTCGGTAGGGTGACGTGCGACGGTCAGCGAATTTTCAGGCAGACATCGGTTATCAGTGTGCGAGGCGCAAGCGCGTGCGAGGCTGCAACGTTTTATGCCGCCTTGAAAGATTTGGGGCCCACGGCTGAAATATCGTTTGTGTTCCTCAGCAAGGTCGATCGTATTACTCTTGCAGCCGATGAAGGCGCTCAGCCACTTCCGGATGCCTTGGTCACTATCCGCAGAACCCATCCCTCATTTTAAAACGAGGCCCCGAGTTCCTGAGTGATCGTGCGTAGTTCACTCTCAAGCCCGCTTGGCCTGCGGCCTATACAACCGATTGGGTCGCTTGTGCCGGAAGGATTTCGATCTGGAGCAAGTGCTAGGCATCATCCTGCTGGTTGTAATCGTCGTTGTGCTCGCGATCGGATTTTTGGGATTGGCCAAGCTCATTCCCACCTATGCTGGATGCTCCAGAATTCGAGTGGCGTGGTCCGGCGGACAAGGCGCTTGGTACAATCCCAGGACAGGCGAAAGTATGCGGCCTGATCGGGCGCGCGCAAAGTGCGGTTGGGGCGAACGGTGGGGTTGATCCGGAAGAAATTGTAAAATCTAATAAAATCAACAAACAGTGCAGGATGCAGCTGGCATCACCACAGCTTTGCAAGCCTTACTGCTGATATGGCACCGAGTGCGGATAACCAACGGCCGTGCGGCACCGGCGCGAGATGCGGCAACTACACCGAGTTGATCGGAACTGCCTATGCCATCGATATTGCTTCATTCAATATTTCATGAGCGGCATTGCTTTAGGTGGCACGCTGTGGCCGCAATCACTGCCCCTCGTAAAAGATGCATCAGGCCTCATCTCGAGGAAGGAGTGGAACTACAGATCGCACGACTAACTCTTCCAGGCATCAGAAATCCAACGGGCGGGCGTAGTGCTTCTCGATCATTGAGGTGCGCGCCGTCACGCCCGTAGATGAGCGCGACGAACTTTACCGGTCCCAGAATGCCGGCGTCGCCTTAAAGCGCCGCCATTTCTTGCGCAGCGTTGTCGCGGCTGCAATCTCGTCGCGGACCTGCCAGCCCGTCACGGTGCCGATGGAGAGATGAAGCGCGGCCTGATCGTCCTGCCTGACCGAACGGAGCAATCCGCGGATACTTGCGATGTCGCACACGCGTCCCAGACTTTTTTGGAGTCTGGCGAGCCGAGCCACGTAGCGCTTGGCGGGCGCATGGCCGGTGTAAAGTGGCAAGAAGAATTCTGCCGCATAGCGCAGCCTCTTGAGCTGGATCCTGAGACTGTGCCGTGCAGCGGTGTCGAGCTGCCGGAAGTGCGTGCCACGCTTGCGCACCTTCCGCTGCTGTCGCGCCAGAATTTTGTCAGCGAGCGCCGGTATTGGCTGCGACAGGACAGCCAGCGCATCGCTGTCGATATCGTTGCGCCAGCTGCGGCGCTCGACCCAGTGCCCGAGCGAAAGCAGAAAACGGCTGTAGCGCGGATCGTCGAGAACCGCCTGCAGGCTGCCATAGCTCGACTTGCGCTGCCGCTCGATTGCCTCGCGCAAGCCGCCGAAGTCGACCTCCGGCGTGGTCGTCGCCACGCGAGAAACTATCGTGGTGGCGAAAACGTCCCAATCGCGGGTTCGGCCGAGCTGTCGCATCAGCCACCTCGCTTCGCTGTTGATCGCCTCAAACGAGGGCGATGGGATCTCGCGCCGGAACAGCGCACAGATCGTGCGCAAACGGCGCAAAGCGATGCGCATCTGGTGCACGCCTTCGGGGTCGGATCCCGCCTTTGCCACCGCATGATTGCGCAGGAGATGATGCCAGCAGGCGCCTCCCAGCAGCGCAATGACGTCGTCAACCGCGCGCTCGGCAGTGATGTTGACAGGTTCGGCTTTCACTGCCGGTTGCATGACATTGAACGCCAGCGCATAACCGCGTTCTGCCTTGCTCCGTGTGCCGACCTGCAGCGGCGCGGCATCGAGCAACTGCGTTCCGAGATCAAACAGCGCGCCGGCGTTGCCGCTCTTCAATTCGAGCTCGATCTCGGACAGGACTTCTTGACGCGTACCGGCCTCGATAGTCCCCACGTCGAAGGCGACTTCAACTGACGCATCAGGCAGATCGAGCTGCCGTGCATGCCGGCGAACTCTTGTTGCAAACGCTGGCACGAGCGCATCGGGCGTAAGTGTCGTCAGCGGATCGCCGATCTCGGCGACAGGAAGCCGCGCCAGATCGGGAGTCATACCGTCAACCGATGTTTCCCACTGTCGTCGCGCCAACGGCCGCCCGATGTCGGGCAGAAGCTTCAATGTCTGAATGAAATGCTTGCCGCTGCGTCGCACGCGCAGCGACATGCCGCGTTGAAACAGCGCCCCCTCCGGTGTGTCGTAATAAATTGTCTCCAACCGGCGGACCACGCCGCGATTGCGCGCATGCTGCACGATGACGGGGATCTCGCGCAGTTTTTCGAGGATACCTTGCGGCGCCAGCAGCTTAAGTTCGATTTCCGCCTGTTCACCCGGTCGTACAGCAATTGCTGCGCCAGCAGAATCGGGCACGATTGGCTGCTGGGCGTTCAATGGTAACTCCATCGGAAGCACGCATCATGTTTTATGACACTAGCAAGACATGCCCAAGATGGCGATGGAATGACGCGGTAAATTACGACGGCAATTTCCGGATCGATCGGGACCAGCGGGACTCAGGGCTGTTCGAATGGTGCGAACGCCCACATTCGTGAAAAGCGAAACGCTGCCTCAGTTGGCGGCCCTAGTTTGCTTTTCGCTCGGCGGTTTGACCGGGGTCGGCGGTACGGGACCGGTCACGACTGGAGATGATCTAGCACCGGATGGCTTATCATCGGAGGCGTGACTTCTGATTGTCTCGAGCACCAGAAAAAACTTCTCGGCAAGCATGGCAGTAACCTCGCTGGCGAAAGTATCTCCATCATTAGTTGAGTCGAGTTGCTGAAAATTCAATCACTTACGGCAGGCCGCCGCAATTAAATTTGCGCGCCAGAGTATCGCGAACGGGGCAGCGATATCCGCTTGGTTACCTCGTCGGACGAAAGCGATCCGGCGGAAGCCGGCGCTGCATTCCGGACGGGTTACGTCGTCCTTCTGGAAGCGGGACTGGGCCGCAAAGCGGACCTCGGCACGATTGAGCCTAAAGGAGTTCCCATAAATTATATAATGATATCAATTATATAATGCGCGTCTTCTTCAGACGTATCGAGCGCAAGATCGAGGTAGCACAGGCTGGTTCGAACAGGACAGAGAATGATGGTGCCAATCCGGATCAGGACGGATGATGCCGTGCAAATCAATCTCGAAGCAAAGGCAGGAGTATTTTGCCTTGCCGCTCGATCTCCGCCAGATAGGGCGTGTCGGACAGGATGAAATACTTGATTCCGAGATCGCGGTATTTCTGCAGCGAACTGGCCACTTCGGATGCCGAACCGACCAGCCAGGTGGTGCCGGCGCCGGCTGCTCCGAATTTTCCTGGTGCCGTATAGAGATTGTCATCGAGGACGTCGCCGCGGGCCTGGAGGTCGAGCAGTCGCCGTTGGCCGATTGCGATGGCTGGGCCGTGGTCGTTCCAGCCCGCGCCAGCTTTCTTCGCCATATCGGCAACCTTGGCTTCCGCCACAGCCCAGGCTTCGGCCGAGCTCTCGCGGACAAGCGTCGTGATCCTGAGTCCAAACTCCAAAGGCGGGAGGTCCCGATCGAGGCGCTGACTCAAGGTCTTGAGCCGTTCGATGCGCTGTTTGACGTCACCGAGCGGTTCGCCCCAGAACAGCTGGACATCGGCTTCGGTTGCGGCGACATGCTCGGCCGCGTCCGACGCCCCGCCGAAATACAGCTTCGGATGTCGGCGATTGCCGCGCTGGAGTATGCGCGGCGCCGCGGTCGAGTCTGAAACGCAAAAATGTGCGCCGGAATAGGTGACGTTTTCTTCGGTCCATAGCCGCCGGACGATGCGCATGAATTCCTTGGTGCGCGCATATCGCTGCGACGAGTCGGCTTCGTCATCCCCGTAAGCTGCCAGATTGTCCTTGCCGGAGACGATATTGATGCGAACCCGGCCACCGCTCAATTGATCCAGTGTGGCTGCGGCAGATGCAAAATGCGCCGGCTGCCAATAGCCGGGACGGATGGCTATCAGCGGCTCGAAACGCGTCGTTCGGGCCGCCAGCACTGACGCGACAGTGAATGTGTCCGGTCTTCCCCAGCCGGTTCCGATCAGCGCGCCTTGCCACCCATGACGTTCCAGCGCTTGCGCCTGGTCGGCAAGCGTCTCGACGCTGTTGTGGTTTGGATCGACGACATCGCCGCGGTGACCTGCCTTCACGTCATTCGGGATGTACCAAAGAAACTCCGAACGATCGCTCATGATGTCCTCTGACGATGGGACCGCATGTTTGCGTACGGCTCACCGTCCCGTGCCGTTGTCAAAATGGGCGCACCGATGTCGCGCCGAACACGATGGCTGCGATCAACGCAAATGCGCCGTAAACGGCGGCCGTGTGCAGGCGCACCGCTGTGCGGTTCGACGACGCGCGCGCACGGTTATGCAACCGGGCTTCCGCCGATAGTTCACGCATCATCGTTCTCCAACGCGCCATTTGCAGATAACAAGGCGATAAATCTGGTCTACGCAAGCGCGCGCCGGAAATAATGATGATCAGCACGTCGGGGCGTTCCGGCGTGGAGTAATATTCTCCATGCCGTCTGCGCCGGGCAATTTTGTTCGTTCGACGCTGATTGTCATTCTGGTCGGGCGAGGACAGTCTCAAACTCAGCGGGCCGTGGCGATACGGGATTGGCTAGCCTTGTGACTTCGCTGGTCCATAAGTGCCTTCGCTGCGCGTTCCGCTGCCCGGGCCGATCCGAAATGGTCGCCTTCAAGCGTGTCGAAGGCAGGTTCTGATGAAAAGAAACGAAATCCGCGCTCTTCCGCGACGACGATTCCGGCAGTGCGATGGAAGACTTCGATGACATAGGCATTGGACATGCGCGTTCTGTTCGCCGCCGAGGCAGCGATCCTATCAATGAGTGATGGAATGTTCGGTGAGAGTCGTTACGCTGGAATCAACAACACGCGCCGGTGGCCGCGGACACGCAGCGGCGGGTTACGCGCTTGCGCAACTGGCTCACTACTGTTGTCTCATATGCGGTCATGCAGGCATTCCGAAGTGCATAATCTGTGTCAGAAATATCCGACGTCGGCGTTCATTCGTCAATGAAATGGCCATCCAAATTTATCGGCACCTCAATGACGACGATGCTGCGCGCAGCCATGTGCGGCGAATGAACGGCTGTTTGGCGACGGCAGCAGCCATCCGATCACGGTAAAATCGTTCCGCCGTGCAGCTTGCACAGCCTTGGAAGCTGCGCGCACGCTGGTTCAGTGCCTGATTGCGATCGTATCGGAAGCGAAGGGCACGTGATGTGAGGTCGGCGCGTGAGGAGGAAGGATGGACGTATCGAAAATGCTGCACTTTTGGAATTCCTTGTCCCAGGCTCATGAGTCACAGTTGCAGCTGCGTGAGATCGCAACAGGGGAGCCGCGATGTCGAGGGTTGCCGAGGACGTCAAGCAAGACACAGATCGGGACGGTCCGGCGCCACTCTGGGACCTGGGTACGATCGTTGCCGGGCTGCGCGAGTCCCGCGATGTTGCCCACAATATCTGGCAGCGTGGGCCGAACAGACGGGCGCCGTCGCGCGAAGCCCTCGGGGACGTGCTCAAGAGCCTCACCGAGGTATTGTTTCCCCGGCATTACGGCCGCTCCGATTTCGGCACCGAAAGCATCGATGCGTTTGTCGAAGGCAAACTGGGCGCTGCGCTGGATGGCTTGCTCGAGCAAGTCTACCGCGGGCAGACTTTCGTTTCCGACGGCGCGCCGACCGAGCGACATTTCGAGGATGCCGTTACGTTGACGCGCGACTTCGCCGCCCGGCTGCCGGAAATCCGAGGCAGGCTGGTCAGCGATCTCAGGGCCGCCTTCGTGGGAGATCCTGCTGCAACGAGCTTCCCCGAAATCCTGATTGGCTATCCCGGCATGGTGGCGATCATCCATCACCGCGTCGCGCACCTGCTTTACAATCTCGGGGCAACGATGGTGGCGCGGTTGATCGCCGAGTTGGCGCATAGCGCAACGGGAATCGACATTCACCCGGGCGCGCGTCTTGGCGCCAGCATCTTCATCGACCATGGCACCGGCGTGGTGATCGGCGAAACTGCCATCGTCGGCGATCGCGTCCGAATCTATCAGGCGGTAACGCTTGGAGCCCGGCACTTCCCCACCGATCACGAGGGCAAGGCCATCAAGGGCAATGCGCGCCATCCGATCATCGAGGACGATGTCATCATCTATGCGGGCGCGACCATTCTGGGACGCATCGTGGTCGGAAGCGGCTCCACCATAGGCGGCAATGTCTGGTTGACCGAAGACGTACCGCCCAACAGTTTCGTGACGCAGGCATCGGTGCGCAGCAAGATCAGCCCGCGATGATGGTTGGATAGCCGCCGCGCTGGCACGCTGTCGCTATCCAACTGGCGCGGCCCGTGGTCGGGCCATGCCACATCGCGTCAGGGAGAACACCCGAGCTGCCATCCCGTTGGGATTACCAGGCGGCGAGGATCGAGCCGTTGAACTTGGTGCGGATGAAATCCTTCACCGGCTGCGAACGATAGATCGAGATGAATTTCTTGATCTGCGGATCGTCCTTGCGATCGTCACGTGCGGCGAAGACGAGGGTATAATATGGCTTGGCTTCGACGACGCTGGTCTCGGCCGCAAGCGCCTTGTTGAGATCCAGGCCAGCGAGATAGGCGTAGTTGGATGACACAAAGGCGGCTGCCACGTCATCGAGAGACCGCGGCAACTGGGCCGCGTCGATTTCAACGATCTGCAGCTTCTTCGGATTTTCAGTCACATCGAGAATGCTCGCCGAGAGGCCGGTATCGGTCTTCAATTTGAGCAGTCCGGCTGTCTGAAACAGCAACAATGCGCGTGCTGCATTGGTCGGGTCGTTGGGGATGGCGATCTTGGCCCCGTCGGGAATGTCGGAGGCCTTGGTGTATTTCTTGGAGAAGACGCCGGCCGGCACCAGGATCGATTCATCGAGGGCGGAGAGCTTGTAACCGCGCGCCTTCGATTGATTGGCGAGATAGAAGCGGTGCTGGAAGTTGTTGAGGTCGATGTCGCCTGCCTGCAGCGCTGCATTGGGCTGGTTCCAGTCGCTGAACTCGATGATCTCCGCCTTCAGTCCCTCTTTCTCGGAAAGCCGCGCGGCCTCGCGAAGAATGTCACCATAGGGCCCTGCCGAAACGCCGACCTTGAGCGGCTTGTCTGCGGCGTTGGCCTGCAGGGCGGGTAACGACAGTGCAAGCACCGAAAGGGAGAAAATAAGAAATCGAGATGCAGCTTTCATGATGTGTCCAGGTTGGGAATGAAGTGAATGTAACGCGCTCGCTACGACGGCGCAGCGTTCCGGATTGCCTAGAAGAAGCCCTTGGCCGGCAGCGGCGTGCCGTTGACCTCATACGCACCGATCGCCTGCGCCTTGTAGGTCACCGGGTTGTGCGACGACAGCGTTCGCGCATTGCGCCAGTGGCGGTCGAGGTTGTCGGACTTCTTGGTCGCGGATGCGCCGCCGGCATCGAACAGCAGGCTGCCGCTGCGGATAGCCAGTTCGTCGACGACGATCTTGGCTTTGGACGATGCGAGGGCGGCATCCAGCGCCGGCTTGGTATCTTCCCGATCAGGGGCCTTGCTCGATACGTCAAGCGCGTCGGCGGCGGCCAGCACGGTCGCTTCTGCCGCGAACGCATTGCTTGCGATCTGGCCAATAGTCTGCTGCAGGATCGGGTCCTCGCGCGGGCGAAGGGTGGGCGCGTAATAGAAACTGCGCGCGCGCCGCCTGACCAGGTCGCTGGCGTCACGCAGGATGGCTGCAGCGATGCCGGCATTGATAGCCGTCAGATAGAGTTGCGCGAACGTGTTCTGATAGGCGGCCCCATAACCGATATTGGGTTGATCGAAAATGAGCTCGGCCGCTTCGACCCGGACGTTGCGGAAATGCGTGGTGCCGCTTCCGGTCAGGCGCTGGCCCGAACCATCCCAGTCGTCGACCAGTTCGATGCCTTCGCGCTTGACCGGAATGATCGTGGTCGCGAGTGCTTCATTGCCGTCCGCGACGCGCACCAGCACGTAGTCCGCATAGAGCGTGCCGGTGCTGTAATATTTGGTGCCGTTCAGGCGGTAGCCGTCGCCATCCGGCGTGACGGTGGTGGCGGGAGCGATGTCTCCCACCTGCGAGCTGCCCAGCTCGGTGGTGGCGAGGCCAATGATGGCGCCGGCCGCGACGTCGTCGCGCCACTTGCGATTCTGCGCGCTTGGCGGCGAGGCCAGCAGACGCTCGACCACGCTATAGTGATTGCGCAGGATATGCGCGACATTGGCGTCGGCTTCCGCCAGCCTGATGACGGCAGTGAGCAGTTCTCGCACGGTACTGCCGCCGCCGCCGTCGGCTTTGGGAATGCGGAGCGCGCCGATCCGCGATCGGCGGATCAGCTCGATGATGTCGTAGGGCAGAACACGGTCGTGCTCGCGCTCTGCCTCGCCCTGCGCGATGTGATCAAACAACTGTTGCAAGTCGGACGAGCCGATCCGGATCGGCTGCGACACGTCGAACGAGTGCTGCGATGTGGGCTTGTTCATGGGATTCCTTCTCGGCGGTTCCGGTGGGAGGATCGAGCGGCGACAGAGGCTTAAAGACTGGCCAGATGATCCGAGACGGTGACAGACTCGGGCAGGACCTTGCGCTCGGTCAGCCAGTTCGCTGCGGTTTGCAGTTCTCCGACGAATTTCTTGTCCGACACGGGGATGAGCGTGTAGTTGCGTTTGCGCTCGATGAACTGGTCTCGAATCCGGTCGTCATATTTCGCGACCTTCTGGATGAGATGCTCGGCGTCGGTGGTGTTCTTGTTGACCCACTGCGCTTCCTTCTCGTAGGCCGCGTTGAGCGCCCGCAGGATGGCCGGATTGTCCTTCGCGAATTTGCGCGCCGTCACGTAAGAGGAGAAGTCGATCTGGAACGGCAGGTCGCGTCCCTCAAGGAAAACGTCGTGAGCCTTGTAGTCCAGCCGCGCGATGTCGACGCCCGGCGACCACATCGACCAGGCATCCACTTTGCCGGATGCGAGCGCCGGCGCTGCGTCCGGCGGGTTGAGATAGACGAATTTCACCTTGGAGCGGTCGACCTTGTGTTTCTCGAGCGCGGCGATGAGCAGGAACTCGCCAAGCCCGGAGCGGTTGACCGCGACCGACTTGCCGACCAGATCCTCGACCTTGTTGATGCCGGAATCATCCTTGGCGATGATCGCCGTCGTGCGCGGCTCGTAGAGCACGAATTGGGTGAAGACGAGCGGCGAGCCGGCGATAATCGCCGCCAGCGCGGGTGTGGTGCTGCCGCCAAAGCCAAAATCAGCACTGTCACCGGTCACTGCCTGTAAGGTCGGCGCGTGGTTCGGGAATGGGCCGAGCCATTCCACCTTGATGTCATGCTGGGCGAGTGCCTTCTCGAACTCGCCGCGTTCCTTCGCGATCAGCGTGAGACCGTGATAACCCCAGGTGAGACGGACCTTGTCGGTCTTTCGCCCGGTGCTTTGCGCGATGGCGTCGTCATGGCTGGCGAGATGAATGCCGGCATAGGCGCTGACACCAGCCATCGCGAGACTGAGAAAATCCCGGCGTGACGATGTGAAGAACGGTTTTGACATGAGAAAACTTCCTGTGAGGTGGAATCAGGCGACCTGGAGATTGGTGGTGACGCCGAGTTCGCGAAGCAGTTGATCGCGGGATGCAGCCGGCCCGCCGTGAGTGTGGGCGCGGTGCTCGGACGCGATCGCGCCGTTGCGCATCACCAGAATTCGATCGGCCAGAGCAATTGCTTCATCGACGTCATGTGTAACGAGAAGAACGCCGGGCTGGTGGCGGGCCACAAGCTCCTTGACCAGCACATGCATGCGAATCCGCGTCAGCGCGTCCAGTGCTGCGAAGGGCTCGTCGAGCAACAGCAGCCGGGGTTCCTGCACCAGCGCGCGGGCGAGTGCGACGCGCTGCGCCTGTCCGCCAGACAGATTACGGGGCCAGTCGTCCAGCCGGTCGCCGAGTCCGACCTCAACCAGAGCAGCGGCGGCGCGCTGGCGCGGATCCGCGCCGGGAAGGCCGAGCGAGACATTCTGCCAGAGCGTATCCCAGGGCAGCAGGCGATGTTCCTGAAACACCACGGCAGGTCGCCCGGGCACCTCGATATGTCCGCCCTGGATCTGGTCGAGGCCGGCGAGGGCGCGCAGCAACGTGGTCTTGCCGCAGCCGCTCTCACCGAGAAGTGCGACGAATTCACCGCGCCCGATGCGGAGATCCAGCCTGTCGATCACCACTCGCGGGCCATAGGCGCGCGTCAGGCCGCTCACGGTGACGGCGGTTTCGCTTGATGTCACGGATGTCGGGCTCATGATCGTGCGCCCTTGCCGTAGTTCGGATGCCAGGCGAGCAATTTGCGTTCGAGCAGCCGGGCGATGGAGTCGGCGGCAACACCGATTAGCGCGTAGATCACGATGGTCAGCACGATCACGTCGGTGCGCAGGAATTCACGGGCATCCATGGCGAGGAACCCGAGGCCTGACTGCGCGCCGACGGTCTCGGCCACCACAAGCGCCAGCCATGCCGTGGCCAGCGAATAGCGGACACCGGTGAGGATCGACGGCAGCGCGCCGGGCAGGATGACGCGCCGGATCAATTGCAGCGTGGACAGCCCCTGCACGCGGCCAAGCTCGATCAGCTTCGGATCGATCTGACGAATGCCGAGCGTGGTGTTGATATAGATGGGGAAGGCGACACCGAGCGAGACCAGAAAGATCTTCTGTCCCTCACCGACGCCGAACCAGACGATGACGAGGGGTACGAGGGCGAGGAACGGGATCGCGCGGATCATCTGCACGCTGCGATCGATCAATGCTTCCGCGATGCGCGAGAAGCCCACCAGCGTGCCGAGAATGAAGCCGATGCTGCCGCCGATTGCAAAGCCCGCGGCCGCGCGCAGCAGGCTGACGCCGAGATCGTTCAGCAGCGAGCCGGATAAAGTCAGTTTCCACGCCGTGCGCAGCACTTTCGAGGGGGCAGGAAGGACTTGCGGCGACAGCCAACCGGCCTGCGCCAGCGCTTCCCATACAACGATGAGAATAACGGGCGCGATCCAGGACAGGACGATCAGATTTGGCTTCAGGCCGGGTTTGGCAATGGCGGAAGCGTGGCGCGCGGGTGCCGGCGTTGCGGGCGCGTGATACTCCTGTTGAATGACGTAGTCGACGTTGCTCACCCTGCCATCCATTGCTGAAGTTCTAAAAGTCAGCGGCGATGATAAAGCAACGAAAAGCGCAGCGTCTTCAGTTTCTTCGGCGAAACCATTCTCCATGCGATATTAGATCAGTTTGATATCCGAGCGACGCGATTGAGAGGTGAACGATCTTTTGCAGTGCTTGTTTTTGGAAAATGAAGCTGCGCGTTGCCTTGAAATCCAATCGGCCCGAAGCGCAGTGGAATTTTCTTGTGGCGCTATGCGTCATGCGAAGAAGAAGTTTCTCGTTCGATCCGCGCTATTTTGCCGCCGATGTCATGAGTGCATGGCGGTGCTTGCATTGTTGTGTGCGGGTCGTCTTATAGCGAGAGCGACGTGAATATGAGGCAAACAATGAGCACGAATCCTCTTCGATTTGGCGTCTGGGCACCGGTGCATGGGCCACGGGCGGCGCATCAGGATCCCGAAGAGCCGTATGATGCATCGTGGGAGCGTAACAAGGCGCTGGTCCTGCAAGCCGAGGCACTGGGTTACGATTCGACCCTGATCGCGCAGCACACCATCAATCCGCATCAGGAAGATCTCGATCAACTCGAGACCTGGAGCTCCGCAGCGGCACTGGCTGCGCTGACCAGTCGGATCGAGATCATCGCGGCGATCAAGCCCTATCTGTTTCATCCCGTCGTACTCGCCAAGATCGCACTGCAGATCGAGAATATCAGCCGCGGCCGCTTTGCGCTCAATCTGGTCAATGCCTGGAACAAGCCCGAGCTGGAGAAGGCCGGTATCGGCTTTGCCAAGCATGACGATCGCTATGCCTATGGCAAGGAATGGATCTCGATCGTTGCGCAGCTGACGAGCGGGGAACGGCTGACGCACAAGGGCGAAAATTTCGATGTCCGAGACTACGCGCTGCGGCCGAAGGACCTGTACCGCGCGCGGCCTGCGATCTATGTCGGCGGCGAGTCGGAGCCGGCGCGCGAACTGGTCGCGTCCCACGGCGATGTCTGGTTCATCAACGGCCAGCCGCTGGCCGATGTGGCAGCGCTGATCGCCAATGTGGCGGCACGACCGCGCGCCGGCGCACCGCTGCGTTTCGGCCTGTCGGCCTTCGTGATCGCACGTGAGACTGACGCAGAAGCCGAGCAGGCACATCAGCGTCTGCTGGCGCTCGCCGCGCAGGACGCGCCGATGAAGGCCATCCAGCGTGCCAATACCGATCCCAAGGTCGTGATGATGCAGACGATGCAGAAGTCGCCGCGGGTCGGCACCAATGGCGGCACCGCTGCGGGTCTGGTGGGAAGCTACGATACGGTCACCGCTCGCATCCGCGAATTCCATGCCGCCGGCATCGAGTTGTTCATGCTGCAGTTCCAGCCATTGGAGAGCGAGATGCAGCGTTTCGCCGAGCATGTCTTTCCGCGGGTGAAGAGGGAGGCAGCTTTGCTGAAGGCCTCGCGCGGTTGAGTTGACACCGCGAAGCGGTCTTGCCGGAAGGCGAGAGCCCCGCTTAGCCAAACCACCACACGAACAGGCTGAGGAACGTCGCGTGTCCCAGTACCAAAGCGATCATCTTTCCGAGATACATGCCTTGGTCCCTTCTCCTGTCTACATGGCTGATGCGTTGTCTCTGACAGCATCGACGCGGAGTGCCTGCAGGGCGCGATCGAGTTGCTGGGCTGGTGTCACTGTGGCTGCAGCATTCCGGAACATGTCAGGCTTGGGCTGGTGGGCGGCGTGATAGGTCTCGACGGCCGTCGCGAGCGCGAGAGCGCCTGCGATGGCAACGGCGAGACGTGGCGGATGTGGCATCAATTCGACTCCTGAAGGCGCCCATTAACGCTCCACACAGCGCGCTTGGGAATTACAAAGTTGGGCCGAACGGCTTCCAATCCTTCTTTCGGAGCGTCGGTCATGAGGCGTAAATGCTTGCGGATGCAAGCGATGTCCCGCCTTACGTGGGAACACCGATGCCGAACGTCATTCACGATGGTCGTGATCACAACATTAAACATCTTCAATCGATATCAATGCTGAAATCGCATCATCTGTTTTCACGCTGCCGGGAAATGACGTTCTTATTTGAAAAGTCCCATTGGCGCGGTGGGTCGCCGGGATCAGATTGAAGCAAATGGGCCGCATGAAATGCGTGATGAGCCCATGTCAATCGGGAGAACCATCATGGGATTGCTCAACGAAAAGATCACGGCCGGTGCATTCGTCACCGCGGATCTGAACTATCTGGCACCGATCAATGGCCGCCCTCGTACCTATACATTCGATCCTCCGGCCGGCGAGCCGCGTTCCACTGCGGAACCGGAGCCGCATGCGGTTGCGATCCATGATGCGCGACCGAGCATCGATCAGTGGTCGCTCGATGAACACGGCTTTGCGGTGGCGCACCAGCACAGCGCGGTCTCCGACTTCTACGATGATGAGAACGTCAAGGGCGTCTACTATCCCGAAGCCGAGAAGCTGCTCAAAGACATCACCGGCGCGAGCCGCATCTTCATCTTCGATCATACCGTGCGCAAGCGCGTCGATGGCGTCAATGACCGCGGCGAAGGCCCGCGCCAGCCTGTCGCCCGGGTGCATGTCGATCACACCGATAGATCGGGTCCGCAACGTGTCCGCGATCTGCTCCCGGCGGATGCGGAAGAATTACTCAAGGGGCGCGTGCAGATCATCAATCTGTGGCGTCCGATCCGCGGCCCGTTGAAGGATTCGCCGCTGGCGGTCGCCGATGCGCGCACCGTTCGCTTTGACGAACTGGTCGGATCGGATCTGGTCTATCAGCACCGGGTCGGTGAAACCTACGCGGTGAAGTTCAATCCGCAGCATCGTTGGTACTACATGCCGGATATGACGCCCGACGAGATATTGCTGCTGAAGTGCTATGATTCGACCAAAGACGGCGTCGCACGTTTCGCTCCGCACACGGCGTTTGCCGATCCGACCGCGCCTGCTGATGCGCCGCCGCGAGAGAGCATCGAGTTGCGCGCGCTGGTGTTCCACGCGCCATAGGGCAGGTTAGAGCGACCATGAATGCTCCCGCCGATCGCGACGGGAGTATTCACTTGTGGTGATATCACGCCGTGACGGCCGCTGCGGGACGCTTGGCATAGCGGCTGGGCGGACGTTCCAATCCGAAGTGGTCGCGCAGCGTGGTGCCCTCGTAGTCGCGGCGGAAGATGCCGCGCTTTTGCAGCAGGGGGACGACTTCGTCGACGAACACGGCCAGGCCTGTCGGGAGTACGTCAGGCATCAGGTTGAAGCCATCGGCGGCACCGGCCCTGAACCAGGCCTCGATATCGTCGGCGATCGCCTCGGGTGTTCCGACGATGATGCGATGGCCGACCCCGCCGCCCAGCGCCTTGAGCAGTTGCCGCACCGTGAGATTATCTTTGCGGGCCATGGCGACGGTGCCCTTGAACATCGTCTGGTTGGCATTGGCCGGCAGTGGAATGTCCGGCAATGGCTTGTCGAGTTCGAGGATCTCAGGCGGGACATGCAGGGTTCCTGCCAGTCGCGACAGGCTGTACTGGATCGGCACCAAGTCCCACAACTCGTCCTGCCGTCGCTGCGCCTCGGCCTCGGTGCTGCCGATGATGGTCGCGAGGCCCGGCAGGATCACGATGGAATCGGATGGACGGCCATAGGCGACGGCCCGCGCCCGCAGATCACGCGCATAGGCGACGCCGTCGTCGATCGATTGCGAGAGCGTGAATACCGCATCAGCCTGCGCCGCGGCGAGGTCGCGGCCGTCGCTTGAACCGCCGGCCTGCACGGTGATCGGCCGGCCCTGCGGCGAGCGCGGAACGGTCAACGCACCGGCAACGGTGTAATGCGTGCCGCTATGATCGATGGCGTGAACCTTCGATATATCGACGAAGCGCGCCGTCGCCTTGTCGCCGACAAAGGCGTCGTCTTCCCAGCTATCCCACAGCGCGTGCGCGACCTCGGCGAATTCCTTGGCGCGCTCGTAGCGTAAGCCGTGTTCGAGCACGTTCGACAGGCCGAAATTGCGGCTCGCAGACGCGTCCGCGGTGGTCACCGCATTCCAGCCGACGCGGCCGCCGCTCGCATGGTCGAGCGTCGCGAAGCGCCGCGCGATATTATACGGCTCGTTATAGGTCGTGGATGCGGTGGCGATCAGGCCTATATGCGTGGTCGCGGCAGCCACGATAGCCAGAACGATGGTCGGCTCCATGGATTGAAAAGGCCGCAGGTCGATGCGGTCGGTGATGGCGGGCGTGTCGGCGAGGAAGATCGCGTCGAACTTTCCGCGCTCGGCGATCTTCGCGACATTCACATAATGCTGCACGTCGTAGAATGCGCCGGGATCGCTGTCCGGCAGCCGCCATGCCGATGCATAGACCCCGGAATGGAGCAGGTTCACGTTGAGATGCAGTTTGCGTTCACTCATGGAGCATTCCTGATGGGCGAGGCGGAGAGCGATCCAGTTGTCTTCGGGCTCGCACGTATGACATTCGCCCACTGATCGCATCGCATCGCGAATGATCTTTCAAACTTGGTGTCGCGACGGTGAGATCGCGTGAAGTGCATTGTCTTTGCGCGGATTGCAGATTTAGATCGCGCTACAAATTGCTACCGCGTTGCAGCGCTCAGATGAAGTGGCAACTCTATGCCATTGATCACTTCAGAAGATGCGAGACGTTGCTGCTGCGGTTGGTAGTGAAAAACACCAACGGACGGTCCCCAATGAGGAAGATTAGTATTTCGCCACGCACTGCGATCGTCATCGCGTCGGTCATGCTGGGCGGACAGCTTGCGCAGGCGCAGGAAGGCAAGCCGGTTTCCGGCGGCGCCATTACATGGGGCGTTGCGACCGAGCCGAGCTGCTTCGATCCGCATCGCGCCTCGCAGCAGGCTGCATTTTTCGTGGCGCGCAACTATATCGACTCGCTGGTTGGCAAGAAGACCGACGGCACCTTCGCGCCATGGCTGGCGACTGAGTGGTCGATCTCGCCGGACGGCAAGGAATATACGTACAAGCTGCGCGAGGACGTCGTCTTCCACGACGGCGAGAAGTTCGACGCGGCGGCGGTGAAGGCGAATTACGATTTCGTCAAGAAGCCGGAAAACGCCGCCAACGCAGTCGCGCTGCTGCAATATTTCGATCGTGCCGAAGTCGTGTCGCCCTATGTCGTCAAACTCATCCTGACGCAGCCTGATTCGACGTTCCTGGAGTCCACGTCCAACGTCAAACTGGGCATCATCTCGCCAAAGGCTCTCGCCAAGGGTGACCTGTGCGGCGGCGGGCCGCTGCTGGCGGGCACCGGACCGTTCGTGTTCGAGCGCTACAGCCGCGGCCAGTCGGCGGTGTTCGTGCGCAACAAGGATTACAAGTGGGGACCGGGTTATGCCGCGCATAGCGGGCCGGCCTATCTCGATCGCGTGACCTTGCGGTTTCTGCCGGAGGCTGCAGTGCGGGCCGGTGCGCTGACGTCGGGACAGGTCGATCTGATCGAAGGCGTGCAGCCGACCGACGTGGCGCTGTTCGCGGATCAGGCCGAATTCAAATTGCTGACCGGCCCGTCCGGCGCCAGCACGTCGTTTACGTTCAACATTAACTACACCATTCCGCCGGCTGATGACGTGCGAGTCCGGCGCGCGCTGCGAGACGGCTTCGATCTCGAGCCGCTGGTCAAGCAGGTCTATCTCGGCACCGTGCCGCGTGCATGGTCCATCATCGGCCCGGCCAACCCGGCCTATAACAAAGCGCTGGTCGGTGCGTGGGGCAACAATATCGCGGGCGCCAACAAGCTGCTCGACGAAGCCGGCTGGACCGGCCGCGATTCTGAAGGCTTCCGCACCAAGAACGGCGTGCGCCTGAAGATCGACGTCGGCTATCCGCAGCCTTACGTCCGCGACAATCGCGAAGTGCTGATCCAGGGTATCCAGGCTGCGTTGCGCAAGAATATCGGATTCGATCTCAATCTGCGCATCATCACCGCCGGCGAATATGCCAAGAACAACGCCAATGGCAACTGGACGATCTATCCGAACACCGACAATCCATCGGATCCCGCGCGGGAGTTGTGGGATATGCTCGGTTCCAAGGGCTTTCTGTATTCCAACATCGCCAATCCGGATCCGCAGATCACGGGTCTGATCGATGAAGCGCTGCGCTCGACCGACGTGGCGAAGAAGCGTGCCCTCACCGATGAGATCCAGAAGCTCGGCGTCGATCAGGCCTTCATCGTGCCGATGTTCGCCCCGAGCTGGTTTCTGGCGGCGAAGAACAATGTCAACGGGCTGAGCTTTGAGGCGGGTCTGGACTCGCCGTCGAGCGCTTATGACTTCTGGCTGGCGAAGTAGACGAGATCATGTGGTCTCGTATCATTTCCAGATTGCTCACCAGTCTCGTGGTGGCCTGGGCGAGTGTGACGGCGGCATTCTTGGCGCTGCACGCCTTGCCGGGGCGCATCCAGGATATCCTGGCGGGCGATCTGGAATATCCAGGGCTGCGCGAGGCGATTGCGGCGGAGTGGGGGCTCGATCGCAGTCTGCCCGCGCAGTACCTGGATTTTCTTCTGCGCATCCTGCAGGGCGATTTCGGCACGTCCTATGTGCTGCGTCAGCCCGTCACCGAGGTGGTGGGATCACAACTGATGCCGACCGTGCAGCTTGCGCTGCTCGGCGGGATTCTGGCCATCGTGATCGCAGTCGGGCTCGCGCTGCTGACAGCCGGCCGCGGGCGCATCTCGCGCCAGATCGCATCCTTTCTGGAACTGGTGTTCGCATCCACGCCGGTGTTCTGGCTTGGCATCCTGCTGCTGATGGCGTTTTCCTTCACGCTGCGCTGGTTTCCGGTGTCCGGGGCCAGTGGCTGGCAGTCGATCGTGCTGCCGTCGCTGACGCTGGCATTGCCGACGGCCGGCCTCCTCGCGCAGGTGCTGCGTGAGGCGATGGAGAAGACGCTCGATCAGCCCTTCGTCACCACGGTGCGTTCGCGCGGCGTCGGCGAGCTCGTGATCCGCGCGCGCCACGTCTTGCGGCATGCCTTACTGCCGGCAGTGACGCTCGGCGGCTGGCTGATCGGCGGACTGCTCGGCGGCGCTGTGATCACGGAGAAAGTCTTCGGGCGTCCCGGTCTCGGCACCGTGACGCTCGGCGCCGTGCTGACCCATGACGTGCCGGTGGTGCTGGCCGTGGTGCTGCTGGCCGCTTTCATCCATGTCGCCGCGTCGACGTTGCTCGACATCCTGTATTTGCTGATCGATCCGAGACTGAGGGCGCAATGAACGTGCAAACCCGTCCGCTCGCGGACCTGTCCATCGCGCTTGACCCGCAGGTCAATCCGCCCGGTGCGGTGGAAACGGTGACGACGGCGGCCGTGATCGCGCCGCGATTGCTGTCGCTGGGCCTTGCGATCTCGCTGCTGTTCCTGTTCGTGCTGCTTCTTGCCGCGGCATTCCCACGCGCCTTCACCCAGTTCGATCCGCTGATCGGCGATTACACGCTGGGGCTGAAGCCGCCGAGCTGGGAGCATCTGTTCGGCACGGACCGGCTCGGCCGCGACGTGTTCGCGCGGACCATCCACGGCACGCGCTATTCACTGTTGATCGGGATCGGCGGCATGGCGATCAGCCTGGCCTTTGGCATCGTGCTTGGCATTCTCGCCGGACAGCGTAACCGCTTTCTCGATGAGGCCACATCGCGCGTGTTCGACGTGCTGTCGTCATTCCCCGGCGTGCTGCTGGCGATGCTCGTGGTCACGTTTCTCGGGCAGGGTATGCTCAACATCGCCATTGCCGTGGGCATTGCCGGCATCCCGAAATTCGGTCGCGTGATCCGTGCCCAAACGCAATTGGTACGCGATGCCGATTACGTGACGCATGCCGTCGTCTATGGCCTCGGTCGCTGGCAGATCTTCATCCGCCACGTGCTACCGAATGTATTGGTCGCGGTGCCGGTGATCGCGACGGTCTATATCGGCAATACGATCCTCGCGGTGTCGGGCCTCAGCTTTCTGGGGCTCGGCCCGCAACCTCCGACGCCGGAATGGGGCGTGATGCTGGCGGAGAGCCGCGACGTGCTGCGCGTGGCGTGGTGGCCCGGCGTGTTTCCCGGACTCGCCATCACGCTGACGGTGATCGCCTTCACGCTGGTCGGCAATGCCATCCAGAAACGGTTCGAAGGGCGGCTGGCATGACCGACAAGCCATACCTGGTCATTCCACAACCCGACGATTTGCTGATCGACATCGAGGGCCTCTCGATCGGCTTTGCCGGCGCCAATGGCGGCGCACCGATCGTCAGGAACTTCGACCTGACGATCCGCCGCGGCGAATGCGTGGCTTTGGTCGGCGAGTCCGGATCTGGCAAGAGCATTACCGCGCGCAGTCTGCTGAATCTGTCTGGTGACGGGGCCAAGATCGACGCTGACCGTTTCCAGATCAAGGGCCGTAATGCGCTGGAGTTTCGTGAAGCCGACTGGCGCAAGCTGCGCGGCACGGTCACCGGTCTCGTCATGCAGGACGCGCTGGTGTCGCTGGATCCGCTACGCACCATCGGCCAGGAAGTCGGCGAGGTGCTCTCCGCGCATCGGACATTACGTGGGCGACAAACAGTTGCCGCACGTGTCACCGATGTGCTGCGCAAGGTCGGCATTCCCGATCCCGAACATCGAGCTGCACAATATGCGCATCAGCTCTCCGGCGGTTTGCGCCAGCGCGCATTGATTGCGTCGGCCATTGCGGCCGACCCGGATCTCATCATCGCAGACGAACCGACCACATCGCTGGACGTCACCGTCCAGGCGCAGGTGCTCGCCGTATTGGCCGAGCGCGTGCGGGAAGGCGCCGGACTGCTGCTGATCAGCCATGATCTCGCAGTTGTGGCTGGCATTGCCGATCGGGTGATCGTGATGCGCGACGGCCGCATCGTGGACAGCGGAGCTACGGCGGATGTCTTGCGCCGTCCGCGCCATCCCTATACGCGCCAGCTTCTTGCTGCGATCCCATCCGCTGATTCAAAAGGACATCTGCTCGCCTCCGCCCGGTTTGACGTCGCCGGCGCCGAAGGCGGCAGCACCAACGGGTCTATCATCGTCCGCGAGCCGCTTCCGGCCCGCAAGCCATCGGATGACGCCGTGGTGCTGCAGGTGGACGGCATATCGAAGCGATACGTATCGCGGCGGACGTCTGGCCGCGAGCCGCCGCTTCCGGCGCTGGATCGGGTCAGTTTTGCTGTGAAGGCCGGCGAGGTTGTCGGCATCGTCGGCGAATCCGGATCTGGCAAGTCGACCTGCGCCAAGATCGTGCTCGGATTGCTCGCGCCGGATGAGGGCGAGGTGCGCCTGCTCGGGCAGCGCTGGTCCGGGGTGGCGGAGGCCGAGCGGCGCGCGCTGCGCGCAAGACTGCAATATATCCCGCAGGATGCGCTCAGCAGTTTCGATCCGCGCTACCGGGTGGCCGATGTGATTGCCGAAAACCTGACCGGCGATGCGCGCGCAAAGCGCGACCGCATCGTCGCGCTGCTCGAGCAGGTCGGGCTGAATGCGGGGCATCTCGGCCGCACTCCGCGCTCCCTGTCCGGCGGCCAGCGTCAACGTGTCTCCATTGCACGTGCACTGGCGGCGGAGCCGGACATCATCGTATGCGACGAGCCGGTGTCGGCGCTGGATGTTTCGATCCAGGCGCAGGTGCTGGATCTGCTGAGCGAGCTGCAGGCGCGCCTCGGCACCGCGCTGCTTTTCATCTCGCATGATCTCGGCGTGGTCCAGCATATCGCCGATCGTGTGCTGGTGTTTCACCGCGGGCGGATCGTCGAAGCCGGACCGGTCGATCAGGTCTTTTCCAACCCAGCCGATGACTATACCAGGGCCTTGTTGTCATCGATCCCCGCGATCGAGAGTGCCTTCGTGCGTTCGTCTGCCAATGCGGCGATGGCTGGCCCTTCGACGGCACGATCGGTTTGAACGGAACGACAAGACGGCTTGAAATACTCTACGACGCCGGCACCCGTTTGCCGGTCGTGCGGTTTCGGAATGGCCGTGGCGGGTGCCGTGCCGTCTCGGCTTTCGCTGCCAGCGCATCGACCAGGCGGTACGCGGCCGGCCACGCGCCATAGCCCGACGCGATATTGATGTGGCCGGCATCGCCCATGTTGACGAAGTCCGAGCCCCAGCTCTCGGCCAGCATGCGCGCCCGTTGCAGCGACATGAAGGGATCGTTGCTGCTGGCGACGACGATGCTCGGAAACGGCAGGGATGTCGTCGGCATCGGTGCAAAGTTGCGCAATTGCGGGAATGCGTCGGTGTTCGTTTCCACATCGGCCGGTGCGACCAGAAGTGCGCCGCCGATTTTGATGTCCGGCACCCGCAGCGCTGCATGAGCAATGAGGATACAGCCGAGACTGTGGGCGACTGCGATCGCGCCGGGATTGGCATCCGCGCTCGACAGAAGTCGCTCCACCCAGCGATCGAGCACAGGTGCGTCCCAGTCGTCCTGCTCGACGCGGCGCGCAAATGGCGTATGGCTCTGCAACAGGGTCTGCCAGTGGCCGTCCGGTGAGCCGTGAAGGCCCGGAATGATCAGAGCGTCCCGCATGCGTCGATCCCTCTGCTGCTTTGATGCCAGCCCGAGCCGGAGGCCGACGTCGAGTCGTTCGGCCGTTACTCCGCGGCGATAGCGGCTGGCAGCGCGGGGCGGAACGAGGAGGCTGGATGCGGCGCCTGCAGCCGTGCGCGACCGGCACCGAATAATTTCTCGCGAAGCGTGCCGGGCGCGTAGGCGCTCTTGTAGATGCCGCGCCGGGTCAGTTCCGGAACCAGGAGATCGACTATGTCCTCGAAGCTGCCCGGCGAGATCGCGAAGGCGAGGTTCAGGCCATCGACGTCGGTCTGCGCGACCCAGTCCTCGATAGCGTCAGCCACCTGTTCGGGCGTTCCGACCATGATTGGCCCGATGCCACCGATGCCGACATGCTCGGCGACTTCGCGTACCGTCCAGGTGCGATCGGGATCGGCGCGGGTGATATTGTCCATCGCCGTGCGGCCGGCCTCGTTGTGGACGTGCTCCACCCTTTGGTCGAGGTCATAGGTCGAGAAATCGACGCCGGTCCAGCCGGACATCAGCGTCAGGGCGCCCTCATGGTTGATGTAGCGACGATACTCCGTATGCTTCGCGGCGGCTTCCTCCTCGGTGCGGCCGAGGATCACCGTCATCATGCTGAACATCAGGATTTCCGACGGGTCGCGCCCTGTTTCTGCTGTAAGCGCGCGGATCGCAGCGACGCGCGGCGCGATCACCTTTGCGGACGGACCGGACATGAACACGCATTCGGCGTGTTGCGCGGCGAACAGTTTTCCGCGCAGCGACGTTCCGGCCTGATACAGCACCGGCGTTCGTTGTGGTGACGGCTCGGAGAGATGGATGGCGTCGAGCGTGTAGTTCTCGCCATAATGCTGGACGCGGTGAACACGCGACGGCTCGGTGAAGATACCGCGCGCCTTGTCGCGCTGCACGGCGTCGTCTTCCCAGCTGCCTTCCCACAGCTTGTAGACGACCTCCATATATTCTTCGGCGACGTTGTAGCGGTCGTCATGGGCGTTCTGGCTGGCCTTGCCCATGCCCTTCGCGGCGCTGTCGAGATAGCCGGTAACGATATTCCAGCCGATACGGCCATCGGTGAGGTGATCGAGGGTCGACATCCGGCGCGCGAATGGATAGGGCGGCTCGTAAGACAGCGTACAGGTCACGCCGAAGCCGAGATTCTCGGTGACGGCGGCCATCGCCGACACCAGCAGTAGCGGGTCGTTGACCGGCACCTGTGCGGCATTGCGCAATGCCGCGTCCGGATTGCCGCCGAACACATCGTAGACGCCGAGCACATCTGCAAGGAACAGTCCGTCGAACCGTCCGCGTTCCAGCGTTCGCGCGAGATCGAGCCAGTAGGGCAGGCGATTATAGTCGCTGGAGCGGTCGTCGGGATGCGTCCATAGGCCGGGCGACTGGTGCGCCACGCAGTTCATGGCAAATGCGTTAAGGCGAATCTGCTTGGTCATGTGGGGTCCTCCAGATGCCCCGCGGCGTCATTGCGCCGCTGGGATCAAGGCTGGCGACGCATCAAACTTTTGCGGTCGGCCGGCGGTGATCGACGAGCGGTTCTCCGAACGGTCCGGTATTGGCGCGGAACTGCCGGACATTGCTGGTTTGTTGCAGCGACAGCAGCGGAAACACCAGTTCCGCAAACCGATAGGCCTCTTCGAGATGCGGATAGCCGGACAGGATGAACGTATCGATGCCGAGGTCCTGATATTCACGGATGCGTCCGGCGACGGTGACGGGATCGCCGACCAGCGCCGTGCCGGCGCCGCCGCGCACCAGGCCAACGCCGGCCCACAGATTCGGGCTGACCTCGAGCCGGTCGCGCCGGCCGCCGTGCAATTGCGACATGCGCTGCTGGCCGACGGAATCCATTCGCCCGAGAATCTGCTGCGCGGATGCGATCGTGTCGTCGGTGAGGTGTTCGATCAGTTCGTCGGCGGCCTTCCATGCCGCTTCATTGGTATGGCGGACGATGACATGGAGCCGAATGCCGAACGTGATCTTGCGGCCGCGCTGCTCGGCGATCCCGCGCACGCGTGCGATCTTCTCCGCGACCTGCGCCGGGGGCTCGCCCCAGGTCAGGTATTTGTCGACGGTATCGACAGCGACATCGATGCCGGCATCCGACGAACCACCAAAATAGAACGGCGGATGGGGTGTCTGGATCGGTGGATAGAGGATGCGGCCGTCTTCGACCGTGATGTGCTTGCCCGCGACAGTGACGGCTTCGCCGGCGAGCTCCCGTGCGTAAACATTCAGAAACTCACGGGTGACTTCATAGCGTTCGTCGTGATTGAGGAAGACGCCATCGCCCTTGTTCTCGACGGCATCGCCGCCCGTCACGATGTTGATGAGCAACCGTCCGTTGGTCAGGCGATCCAGCGTGGCAGTCATGCGCGCTGCTACTGTGGGCGACTGCAGTCCGGGGCGCACGGCGACGAGATAGCGCAATCGTTCCGTCCACGGCGCGATGGCCGATGCGATGACCCAGGAGTCTTCGCAATTGCGCCCGGTCGGGAGCAGGACCCCGTAATAGCCGAGCTTGTCCGCGGCACGCGCAATCTGCCGCAGATAGTCGAAATCGATCTCGCGCGCACCGGCCGTGGTTCCGAGATAGTGGCCGTCGCCGCTGGTCGGCAGGAACCAGAGAATCTTGAGAGCGTCGTCGGCAGCGGTCATGGTGCGGGTGTCCCGGCGGCGTCAGCTACGGCAATGGCTTTCGGGATCAGTCCGAGCGCCAGAAACGTATCGGCCAGTTGCTGCTGCTCGGTGATGACCTTGCGATCAATCGGCTTGATCCCGTAGGCCTGCCGCTTGAGCGCGACCTCCAGTACAGGAACCGGCAGGCCGACCGAGGGGCTCAATTGCTCGGCCACGGCCTTGATGTCTGTCTTGGCCCAGTCGTCGACTTCCCGCAGGCCTTCGAGAATCGCATCGACCACCTTGGGATCGGATTCCAGGAATTTCTGCGATGACAGATAGAACTGGTAGTTCGACACGGTATCGGTGCCGTCGGCAAGAACCGTCGCCTCAATTGCGGCTTCAGCGGCCGCCTGGAACGGATCCCAGATCACCCAGGCATCCACGGCTCCGCGCTCGAACGCAGCTCGCGCGTCAGCCGGCGCCAGGAACACCGGGGTGATGTCGGAATATTTGACATTGGCTTTCTCCAGCGCCTTGACGAGGAGATAGTGAACGTTGGAGCCCTTGTTGAGCGCGACCTTCTTGCCGTTCAGCTCGGTGACCGATTTGATCGGACTGCCTTTCGGCACCAGGATCGCTTCGCCCTTCGGCGCTGGCGGCTCGTAGGCGACGTAGCGGATCGGTGCGCCAGCGGCCTGCGCGAAGATCGGCGGCGCCTCGCCGGTGTTGCCGAAATCGAGCGCACCGACATTGATCGCTTCCAGCAGCGCGGGGCCTGCCGAAAACTCCGTCCACTTGATGTTCCAGCCAAGTGCCTTCAGGCGTGGCTCCAAACTCCCCTTGCTCTTCAGCAGAACCAGCTTGCCGTATTTTTGGAAGCCAATCCGGACGGTCTTCTCCTGCGCGTGTGCTGATCCGGAACCGATCAGCGTGGGAGCGGAGACGACAGCCACGCCGAGACCCATGGCGATGGCGGCTTTCAAGATCATTCGTCTGGCATGCATTGTCGTTGTCCTGCATTGGGGCGTGAAAGGCACCATCATTGATGACGCATTAGAGTCCCAAGCAGGCGATCTGGGGAATTCCAAAAACCAGGATGATCATGGGTTGATCGCTCTGCACAATGCCGCCATCCGGAGAACGTTGTGCCTCAGATGCGGTAACCTTGATCTTCGATCGATGCACTGCGGCGTTTGGCGCGCAAGCCGTGATCTGCAGCAGCACCATAGATGCACTGCGCGAAAGATGTATCGGGCGATTTGCTCAACTGTAGCAGAAATCCATCGTTGTTGATCATGGGCCAGAGCATCGCTCGCGGCGCGATCGAATGCTGAAGGATGAAATACTTTATTGAGATCAGCACATTGACATCTCTTTTGCGCTCGGAGACATGCCGCGGAACTCATAAGGAGATGATCATGAAGTTGGGACATTCGCTGCTGGCTGCCGCCGTGGCCATAGTGTTGCAGGCGGGCATCGCAAGCGCGCAGGATTCCCTGCGCATTGGCGCACCGCTTCCGCTGACGGGTGCGTTGGCTCCGGAAGGCGCAAAACTGAAGCAGGGCTATGAGCTTTGGCAGGAAAAGGTCAATGCGGCCGGCGGCATCAAGGCGGGTGAGAAGAAGCTGAAGATCGAACTGGTCTATTACGATTATCAGTCGACGACGCCCAAGGCGGTCCAGCTCGCGGAGAAGCTGATCACCGACGACAAGGTCGACTTCCTATTTTCGCCGTTCGGCTCTGGCGCAGCGAAGGCCGTGAGCGCGGTAGCCGAGAAAGCGGGCGTACCTCTGCTGGCATCGAGCGCGTCGTCGGCCGAGGTGTTTGATCAGGGGTACAAGAACCTGTTCGGCCTCTATACCGACAATAGCACGCTGAGCGAACCGATCGCCGATCTGATCAAGGCGAAGTTGCCGAACGTGAAGCGTGTCGCGATTCTGGCGCGCAACGATCTCTATCCGTTGTCGTTGGCCAATGAATTCGAGAAAAGCGCCAAGAAGCGCGGCTTCGAGGTCGTGTTCTTCGAGAAATATCCGATCGGCACGCTGGATCATTCTTCTGCGTTGACGCAGTTACGTGCCGCCAAGCCCGATTGGGTGGTGGTGACCGGCTACATCAACGACCTCATTCTGGCCCGCAAGCAGGCCGGAGAACTGAAGGTCGGCGGGCAGGCTTACACGCTGATCAATGGCCCGGCCTACAAGGAGTGGATCGATGCTGTGGGCCCGCTGTCGGAGAATGTCACGACCGCGAGCTGGTTTCATCCGATCCTGAATTACAAGAGCGAAGACGTGTTCGGCTCGACGCAGAATTTCGTTGCGCAATTCAAGACCAAATATGGTGCCGAGCCAGATTTCACCCAGGCGTCAGGCGCGGCGGTCGGTGTCATTCTGCAGCTGGCCGTCGAACGCGCCGGCTCGAAGGATCGCAATGCTGTCCGCGAGCAACTCGCGAAGGGCGGCTTCAAGACCTTCTTTGCACCGATCTCGTTCGGCCCGACGGGTATCGCCAACTCCTACATCCCGCCGGTCTATCAGATCCAGCAGGGCAAGGTGCAGGTGGTTTATCCCGCCGACATCGCCACCAGCGATTTCCGCGCGACCCCGGGAAATTGATCTTCTGACGCTTGCGAGGCCGTGGCAGTGCGCTCTGCCACGGCCTCTGCATTGAGGCATCGACATGCTCTGGATACAGGTGCTGGTCAACGGACTGGCTTTAGGTGGGCTTTATGCCTGCATCGCCGCCGGCTTTTCGCTGGTCTGGGGCGTACTCAACATCATCAACATCCTGCATGGGTCGCTGATCGTGCTCGGCGGATATCTGGCTTTCTTCGCCCATCAATCGTTCGGCATCAGCCCGTTCCTGTTCGCGCCGCTGGCGGGAGCGATCATTTTCGTGCTCGGCTATGTCATCCAGCGCATCGCGATCAATCCGGTGATGGGACGACCGGTGCTGATGACGCTGGTGCTGACCTTCGGACTCAACCTGTTTCTCGACAATGCCATGCTGGCCGGGTTCAAGGCCGATTACCGCAAGATCAATCTCAATCCGCCGCTTGGTGTTTTCGAGTTCGGCGACATCATCCTCCCCATCGACCGCGTCTATGCCACAGCGGTCGGGCTGGTGCTCGTCGTCGCCTTGGGACTGCTGCTGCGTTTCACCCAGCTCGGCCGCGCCATCGTGGCGGTGCGCATGGATCGTGATGCCGCGTCGCTGATGGGCATCGACGTCAAGCGTACCTATGCAATCGCGTTCGCGCTCGGAACCTTCATGGCGGGATCGGCCGGCGCGCTGCTCGCTGCCATCTTTCCGATCTCGCCGGTGTCCTCCGGCGGATATCTCGGCAAGGCGTTCGTGATCTGCGTGCTCGGCGGTCTTGGCAGCATCCCCGGCGTCGTTGCGGGCGGCTTTGCGCTGGGCGTGATCGAGAGTTTTGGCGCGCTGTTCATCGGGCCTGAGAATGCGCTGACGATCTCCTTCCTCCTTTTGCTGGTGTTGCTGGTGGTCAGGCCCACCGGGCTGCTGGGCCGCAAGGGGTTCAACTGATGCGCTGGAGGATATTCTTGGTCGCCGCCGGGCTGGTGCTGTTCATTGGGTTGTTGGCATTTGGCGACAACTATGTGCTGCGCCTCGCCACTACGGTCGCGATGTATGTGACGCTGGCCGTCGCCTGGAACATCGTCGGTGGTTTCTCCGGCTATCCGTCATTCGCGACAGCAGCCTTCTTCGGGCTTGGCGCCTATGCGGGCGGCCTTGCATCGTCGGCGGGTGTGCCGGCAGTTGCCGCCTGGATCGGTGCCGGTGTGTTCACGGCCGTCTTCGCGACCGCGCTCGGGTTCGCGATCCTGCATCTGCGCGGGCACTATTTCGCGATCGGCAGCCTCGTCGTTGCTGACGTGCTTCGCGAGGTAACCAATTCCTGGACGTCGCTGACCGGTGGCGGCATGGGCCTGAACGTGCCGTTGCTCGGCGGTAGTTCGAACAGCCAGGCGCAGTTGTTTCTCGTGGCGATGAGCGTCGTCGCGGTGGCAGCGGTTGTTGCATCGATCTGGATTGATCGGGCACGGCTGGGTGTCGCACTTCGCTGTATCGACCAGAACGAGGACGCCGCGCAGGTCATCGGCATCGATACCCGGCGCGCCAAGGTCATCGGTTTTACTTTGTCCAGCCTGTTCATCGGCATCGCCGGCGCGATCTATGCGTCATGGGTCAGCTATATCGATCCATCCGACGTCTATGATGTCTCACTCTCGGTCAAGCCGATCATCATGGCCCTGCTCGGTGGTGTCGGTACCATCGCCGGACCGGTGATCGGGGCCTTCGTCTTCCTCGGACTGGAGGAACTGATCTGGCGCAACAGTCTCGAATTCCACGCAGGCTTCCTCGGCCTGTTGGTGGTGGCGCTGGTCCTGTTCCTACCAAGCGGCCTTGGAGCGCTGCGCGGGCGTGGGATGCTGTCATCCATTGCCGCGATCATGCGGAGAAAGTCGCGATGAGCACACTTCTCACGATGAACCATCTCTCGCGCCGCTTCGGAGGCTTGCTGGCGCTTGACGATGTATCGGTGGCATTGAAGGAAGGCGAGATCATCGGCCTCATCGGTCCGAACGGCGCGGGCAAGACGACCTTCGTCAACGTCGTTACAGGCGTTCTGAAGCCGACATCGGGGACAATCGATTTCGCCGGACGGCAGATAGGTGGATTGCGACCGGACCTTGTGGCCCGCGCGGGCATCGCGCGCACTTTCCAGATCGTGCAGCCGTTTCCGCGTATGACTGTGCGCGAGAACGTCGCTGCTGCCGCGCTGTTTGCCGGGGGTGTTCCGACGCGCGAGGAGGCCAGCCGCGATGCCGACCTGCATCTGGCTTTCTGTGGGCTGACGCGTGAGGCCGATACGCTGGCGTCAGCATTGACGCTTGCCGGCCGCAAGCGGCTGGAACTGGCGAAGAGTCTTGCATCGAAACCGAAGCTGCTGCTGCTCGACGAGGTCAATGCCGGCCTAAATGCGGCGGAAATCGACAATGCCTTGCGCCTGATCGCCGATATCGCCGCCAAGGGCATTACCGTTCTGCTGATCGAGCATCTGATGAAGGTGGTGTCACGGTCCTGCAGCCGGCTGCTAGTGCTGCATCAGGGTCGGTTGGTGGCCGATGGCCCGACGGCCGAGGTCATGCAGGACGAAGGGGTGATCGAGGCCTATCTCGGTAAGCGCTTTGCTAGGCTGCAGAAGGAGATCACACCATGAGCGCGACCTTGCTCGAGGTCCGTCATCTCGCGGTTGGCTACGGCGACGTGCAGGTGGTCTGGAACGTCGATCTAGCTGTTCCGCAGGGCGATGTCGTCGCTCTCATCGGGTCGAACGGCGCCGGCAAGAGCACGATCCTGCGCGCTTTGTCCGGACTGCTGCAACCCACCGGCGGCAGGATCGTGTTCGACGGTGAGGAGGTGAGGGCAGCGTCGCCGCTGGATTTCGTCCGCCGTGGCCTGATACATGTGCCGGAGGGACGGCGCCTGTTCGCCGGCCTGTCGGTGCTAGATAATCTGATGCTCGGCGCCTATGGCCGCAGCAATCGCGGGGCGATATCCGCCGACATCGAGCGCGTCTTCGACCTATTTCCCCGTCTGCGTGAGCGGCGCAGGCAGGATGCCGTTACGCTATCAGGCGGCGAACAGCAGATGTGTGCGATCGGCCGCGGGTTGATGGCGGCGCCGCGCTTGCTGCTGATCGACGAATTGTCACTCGGACTGGCGCCAAAAGTAGTCGATGAATTGATCGAGGCGCTGCGCAAGGTGAATGCGGCGGGGACGAGCCTGCTGGTCGTGGAACAGGATGTGGCAACCGCGCTCGAATTCGCCGATCATGCCTATGTCATCGATCAGGGCCGCAGTGTTGCGGCCGGCACGGCAGCAGAGATATTGCGTGATCCGTCGGTTCGCGCCGCTTATCTTGGAATCTAGGTTTTGCTTTCAGAAGGACACGGCATGGCCGAGCAACATCCCCGGGTCGATTACTATTTCAGCTTCATCTCGCTGTGGTCCTATATCGGCAGCCTGGTGTTTCAGGACATCGTGAAACGCCATCACGTCGAGGTCGTCTACAAGCCCATCGACTTGCTGACAGTCTTCGCTGCCGGCGGCGGCAAGCCGGTTCGTGAGCGGCCGCTCCAACGCCAAGCCTATCGGCTTGTCGAAATGGAGCGCTGGAAGGGTATCCGCAACATTCCGCTCGTCACCTGGCCGAAATTCTATCCAGCCGACCCGTCGCTTGGTCATCGCATGCTGCTGGTCGCTATCGCTGAAGGCGCCGACGTCTCGGCTTTCGTGCATGCCGGACTCAAGGCGGTGTGGGCTGATGAGCTGGACATTGCTGACCCCGAGACGCTGGTGCGCCTGGCCGATCAGAGCGGTCTCGATGGACGACGGCTGCTGTCCGGCGCCAACGACCTTGCCGTGCAGGAACGCGAGGCGAGCCTGACGCGTGAGGCTGTCGATAGAAAGCTGTTCGGCGCGCCGTTCTACTTCTATCGCGACGAACCGTTCTGGGGCCAGGATCGTCTCGATCATCTCGAGCAGGCGATCGTATCGGGGCGCCCGCCGATCGCGACACCTGTTGTTTAAGAGCTGGCTCATTGGCCTGTCGTCGTCGCTCAGGCCTGCTCCTGGCCCCAGCGCTGCACCGTGATCCGCGTCAATGTGCGAAAGATAACTCCTTCGACGACGAGGCCGATCAGGATCACCGTCAGCAGTCCCGCGAACACGCTGGCCGTCTCCAGCTGTGCACGGCTGGTGTAGATGAACCAGCCGAGACCGCCGGAGCGCGCGCTGACGCCGAATACCAGTTCGGCTGCGATGAGCGTCCGCCATGCGAAGGCCCAGCCGATCCGCAGGCCCGACAGGATTTGCGGGAACGCCGCAGGCACCAGGATCTCCACCACGAACCGGCCGCCGGACAGGCCGAGATTGCGGCCAGCCATTCGCAGCGTCGGCGGCACGGCGAGGAAGCCGCCATAGCAGGCCAGCGCCACCGGCCATAGTACCGAATGGACGATGACGAAGATCAGGCTCGGCGTGCCGATGCCGAACCAAAGCAATGCAACGGGCAGCAGCGCGATGGCGGGAAGCGGATTGAACATGGATGTCAGCAGCCCGAGCGCTTCGTTGCCCCAGCGTGACAGCGCGGCGAGGGTCGTGAGCGCCGCGGCGACGGCTACACCCAGCGCATAGCCGGTGATCAGGACACGCAGCGACGTCAGGGTGCGGTCCGGCAGTTCACCGGAGACGATAGCCGCCCACAGCGCCGACAACGTCGCGCCCATGGTCGGCAGCAGCAGCGCATTGTCCAGCCAGCGTGCATAGAGCTCCCAGATCAGCGCGAAGCCCAGCAGGATGACGGCACGGCGCCACGGCGTGCCGGAGAACACGCGTTGTAGGGCAGGCGCGCGCACCAGTTTCGGCGCAGCAATATCAGACATGTTCGGTTTCCGGATCGGCGAACACGCTCTGCTGGATCTGTCGTTCCAGCTCGGCGAAGCGCGCGGTGCCGCGGATGCGGGTGTCGGGCGGCACGTCGAATGTCGCGCCCAGCCGGCCGGGATGCGGCGTCAGTGCGAGGATGCGGGTGCCGACGCGGATCGCCTCGTCGATGCCGTGGGTGACGAACAGCGCCGTGCTCCCGGTCTCCTCGCACAGCTTCAGCAGTTCGTCCTGCATCTGTCGACGCGTCAGCGCATCCAGTGCAGCGAACGGCTCGTCCATCAGCAGCAATGCAGGCTCGAGCGCGAAGGCACGGGCGATGGCGACGCGCTGCTTCATGCCGCCAGACAGTGTATGCGGATAGGCATCGACGAAATTCTTCAGCCCGACGCGGCTGAGCCAATGACGCGCGACATCCTCCGCCTGCCGGCGCGGCAGCGACTTGCCGCGCTCCAGCGCGTAACGGACATTGCCCAGCACCGTGCGCCATGGCAGCAACTGGTCGAATTCCTGAAACACCGTCATGCGGTCAGGGCCGGGCGCATCGATGCGCCGCCCGTGTAGCCGGATCTCGCCGGTGCTTGGCTTCAGGAAACCGCCCACCGTACGCAGCAGCGTGGACTTGCCGCAGCCCGACGGGCCGAGCAACACCAATCGCTCGCCGGCCGAGAGCGTGAAGCTGACATCCTCGACGGCCGTGAGGATGCCGTCGCGGGTGGGATAGCTGATGCTGACATGGTCGAGCGCCAGCAGCGGCGCCGTTACGGCGTCACCGACGAAGTCAGCCGATCGCGGTGCGACGTTCACGTCAGCTCCCCGGCTTCTCTCCGAGGCCGGACCAGAACAGATCCCGCCACGACGCCGGCGCCTGCTTGATGAGGCCGACCTTGGCTTCGAAGTCGGCGAATTTCTGCGCGCCCTCGGGAATTGTGGTGAAGTTGATGTTCTTGTCGCGAATGATGCTCTCGACGAAGTCCGGCGTGAGCTTCGAATTTTCGGCCTTGATGTAGAGCGCGGTGGCTTCTTTCGGATTGGCCTTGATCCAGTCATTGGCGCGGTCGAGCCCGCGCACGAAGGCCTGGATCGTCTTCGGATTGTCGTTGACGAATTTTGTGGTGGCATAGACCACGTTGAAAGTATGCGGGCCGCCGAGCACGTCGTAGCTGTTCAGCACCTGGTGCACCTTGCCGCTGGCGAGCTGCTGCTGCGAGAACGGCGGCGAGGTGAAGTGTGCCGTGATCTCGGAGCGACCCGACAGGATCTGCGCGGTTGCGTCCGGATGCGGCATGCTGACGGTGAGCTCGTCGAGCTTGTCGTATTTGCCGAACGCCTTGTCGGCCGCCATCTGCAGCACGATCGGCTGGAAACCGACCTTGACTGACGGCAGCGCGATGCGGTCCTTCTCGGTGAAGTCGGCCAGTGTCTTGACGTTCGGATTGTTGGTGGTGAGGATATTGGCCATCGATCCCAAGGCGGCGACGCCGATGATCTTGGCGGTGGTTCGCGTCTTGTCCCAGGTCAGGATCATTGGCGTTATGCCGGCGGTCGCGAAATCCAGTCCGCCGGAAATCAGTGCTTCGTTCATCGATGCGGCGCCCGAGAGCCGCAGCCATTCGATCTTCGGCGGCGTGATGCCAAGCGCCTTGGCTTCTTCCTCGATCAAGCCTCGTTCGCTCGCGACGATGAGCGGGAGATAGGCGATCCCGAACTGCTGCGCGATACGGAGTTGGGCCGTCTCGGCGCGAGCGCCTTGCATAGTCGCCGCGACAAAGCCCAATGCGAGCGCGCCGACGTGCAGAAATTTTGCTGTCTTCATGGTGTGTTTCTTCAATACCGGCTTGTGCGAGCCAAGTGTCGCGGTTTCAACAATTCGCAATTACACTTCAGGAAATCAGCAAAATGGTCCAGCGTGCAGATGCGATGGCACCATGTTCGGAAGAAGCCTGCTGGCACGACGGTGAATGTAGGAGAGTTTTTCTCGGAATTGCTTGTTCGAGAGAACGTCGTTGACCTGTCGGCCAGCAGTTTCAGGGCAGGGTTGCTGATTGGGGGCTGTCCCAAGCGAGACGTCTGGCAATTTCGGCACCCGCGCGCTGCCTCCGGATGCCGATCGACCTCCTGACGCCATCGCTGAATGGTCGCAGCACTCAATCAAACAGCGACGGCTTTCGCCGCGCGCGTCATTGCTATTCCGACTTCCAGTCGCGCTTGATCTTCTTGGCGAGCGACCATTTGTGGACTTCGGTCGGGCCGTCATAGATGCGGAACGCGCGGATCTCGCGGAAGGCCTGTTCGACGATGGTTTCGCCGGAAACGCCGGTGCCGCCCATCACCTGCACGCAACGGTCGGCGATCCGCATCAGCGCTTCCGACACGGCCACCTTGGCCATCGAGCTTTCGGCCGTGCCGAGCGAGCCGGTGTCGAGCACGTCGGCGCACCAGTCGATCATCAGTTCCGACTGTTTGATGTCGATCAGGTTTTCCGCCAGCATGAAGCCGACGCCTTCATGATCGATCAGGGCCTTTCCGAATGCATGGCGACGACAGGCATAGTCGGTCGCGATCTCGTTGGCGCGGATCGCAAGACCCAGCCAACGCATGCAATGCGACAGGCGCGCCGGGCTGAGGCGGATCTGCGCGTATTTGAAACCGTCGCCTGAGGCGCCAAGCATCTGGTCGGCGGGGACACGCAGGTTATCGATCTCGATCTCCGCATGGCCGCCGGGCATCGAGTTGTCGATCGTATCCAGCACGCGCAGGGTGCGGATCGCAGGATCGGGCAGATCGACAAGGAACATGCAGGCGCCGTCCTCGGACTTCGCCATGACGATCCCGACCTTGGCGCCTTCCGCACCGGTGATGAACTTCTTCCGCCCGTTGATCACCCAGTGATTGCCATCGAGCCTGCAGGTGGTCTGCATCATCGACGGATCGGAGCCTGCGCCGCCTTCGTTTGCCGGCTCGGTCATGAAGAATGCCGAACGCGCTTTCCCCGACACCAGCGGTTCGAGAAACCGCGTCTTCTGTTCGGCGGTACCGACCTTGCCGAGCAGGTACATATTGCCCTCATCGGGCGCCATCGTGTTGCAGGCAAGCGGACCCAGCGGCGAAAGACCGGACTTGATCAGGGCCTTTGCCGTTTCGCGCTGCGTCAGATGCGACCCATCCGCAAGAATATGCGGGGTCAAAACGCCAGCCTTGCGGGCCTTGTCGCGCAGCTCTTGCACCAGTTCGTCGCTCGGGCCGTGAGCACCTGTCCGCGGATCTTTCTCATAGGGGATGACTTCGGCGCGGATGAAGGTCTCGATCCTGGCGGCAATGGCGTCGGCGCGATCAGTCATGGATGCAGATACTCCGGTCGATCCTTGGGCGAAGCCCTGGGGCGGGATTGAGGCAGGCGGGGCCGATCACGGTACGGGTGGTGGCCGGCGACGAGGTGAGGGATAGCATTTACACGACCAGTATGCCTGATCGTATCGAACTCGGCTACGAGGCATCGATCGCCCTGAAGAGTGTCGTGGCGTCACTGACCCTCGCAGGGGCGTGCTGATCGGCTGGTCTTGATCGGTGGAAACCGCTATTTCGGCGCCGGCTCGGCGGCATCGAGATTGATGCTCGGGAAACGCCGTCTCAGGTCCCGCTTCAGCGATCTGAAATGCTCGATATTGTTTTCGAGCGTCCGCAGCCGTGCTTCGCCGATGCGGATCTCGTCGTCCGATTTCTGCAGGAGTTCCGCCCGTGGGTCCGACTGGCTGTTAACGTCCTCGATCTCGTTACCGCCGACAATTGCGGCGATGGAGATGACGTCTTCCAGCCGACGCTTCAGGCCGTCATGCTCGTATTCTGCGCTGCGCAGGCCGGAGTCGATGGTCGCCGCAATGGCAAGAACCAGCCGTTCATCGGTGATGCGATCGCGTTCCGGCGAGCGTGTCCGGAATGTCTCGGACGAGGAGCGAAAGATGCGCTTCAGCATGGCGGCATTTCCCTCTGGCTCAGGTGAGACCCTTGATCTTCTTACACGACGTTGCGGAACCTGACGACATCTGCACAATGCCCGATGTCGATTTCGTTAGCACGAGCTCCTTGGCGGAGATGAAGCGTAGCGTGGCTCTGGGGTTGGCGTCGCAGAATCGCGACAGCGTCGCCGCGGTGGCGGCCACCGTGTCCTGTTTCGGAATCACCGCGATGGCCCCATCCTTCAGGATGTAGGCATCTTTGACGTTCGGCATCGTCGCCGTCGCGGTGCAAACCTTGAACAGGCCTTCATAGGCCTGTGGCGGCATGGTGAGATCGCCTGCAAGGCCGCCGAGCAAATACTCCCGGCTCTTGTTGCAGTTGTCGGCCTGCGCGGCGCCTGCGGTGAGCACGAGCAATGTGACGATGGCAGCGAGCTGTTTCATGCCGATGCCCTCAGCTCCGATCCGGTCTGCAAGGCATCCTCCGACGGTGATGGCCGTTTCAAACCATAGGTTTCTGCGGCGCAGCGTTCCCACGACAGATCACGCGCATGTGCGGCGGCGCCAGCGCCGAGGCGCGCCCGCAGCTCATCGTCCTCGGCCAATTGCCGGATCACATGGGCGATCATGTCGACGCGGGGGGCGACCAGAAGGCCAGACTGGCCGGCGAGCACCGCATCGGGCACACCTCCGATATTGCTTGCGACGCTCGGCAGGCCCGTGGCACCGGCCTCAAGATAGACGAGACCGAAGCCTTCGACGCGGCCGGACGAATCCGGCACACCGGTCAGACAAAAGAAGTCTGCCGCACCGTAGATATCGCGAATTTCTTCATTCGATAGCGCGCCGAGTAGCCTGATGTCGCAGTCCGACGCAGCGATCATGCCGCGAAGCTCATCGACATAGTCAGCTTCTCCTTGCGGACCGATGACCAGCCAGGTGACGCGCTGACGTAATTCGTCAGGAAGCTGCGCGAGGGCGGCGAGCGTGAGATGATGTCCCTTGCGCCGCGTGAGCCGCGCCACAGTGACCAGGACGATCCGGTCTGGCGCAATGTCATAGATCGCGCGTGTGGCAGCGCGGTCGCTGCGCCGGCCGGACCAGAAATCGGAGACGCCAAGGCGAATGGCATGAATGCGGCGTTCGTCGATCGTGAATCTTTTGCGAAATAGCTCGCGTGTGAAGTTGCTATTGGCAGCGATCTCGGTGCGTGGCCCGAACACGCCACTGAACCGGATCGCCAGCCGCTTCAGTGGCGTCTGCGTCTCATTGATCTCTGTACCGTGCACAGTCATCAGCATCCGCGCCGGCGTGCGGCCGCGCGCGAGTGCGACCGGAATGAAGAAGGGCCAGTCGGCGGCATGCACCACATCGAACGGGGCCGTACCGATCCGGCTGCGCGCCAGCATGATCTTGGCAGGCAGATCACGCGCCGAATGCAATCCGCCGCTGAAGCGGTGGATTGCGAAGGGCATGGCGCGATCGTCGGCTGACATATCCTGTGCGTAATCGGGAGCGACCAGCGTCACCCGCGCGCCGAGCTGCGTTGCGGCCAATGCGATCTCATGGGCGTAGGTGCCTATCCCGCCGCGTGCGGGAGCATATTCGCTCGATAGCAACAGGATATTCACAAATAACCTCAGTGTGCCGCGGAGGGCGTCATCGTCATGTTGCGCGCATTCTGGATGTCCTGGTGATAGGTAAAGACGCGCGCCAGCTGTGTTGCTGGTGTGAAATTATCGATCGCGCTGGCAACCTGCGCCGGGTTGATCTCGCCGGTGCCGATCGCATCGCGGGTATCGAGGAAACGTTGGGCCAGGTTCTCGATCATCTCGTCGCGCGACGCGCTACGTGAAATCAGGTAGCCACTCTCGCCATCATGGATCACCGATTCCAGCTGCGGCAGGTGCACCGCGACGACCGGGCGGCCGACCGCAAGCGTCTCGAGCACGCAACGCGGCATGCCCTCGAACTCCGACGTCAGGATGCCTGCATGGGCATTGGCCAGTGTTGCGGCCATGCCGACAGCGTCCTTGAAGCCGTGCCGGATTGTGATGTCTTCGATCGCGGCGAATTCGGCAAAGCGATGCGGATCGCTGGTCCCGATATAATGGAATTCGAGATGGCCATGCAGCCGCTCGCGCAGACGGGCGATGGTGCTGAACATCAGCGGCGGATCCTTGAACTCGTCAAGGCGTCCCGCGAAGATGATTCGGAACGGCTCGGTCATCGCCGGAAACGGCTGTGGCTTGAAGATGTCGGTATTAACCCAGGTCCACAACGTGTCGATCTTGCCGCTCTGACCGGGATATGTCTTTTGCAGCCGTTCGGTGATGAACGGATTCACGCACAGAAATTTTGCGCTGGTCGTGACCGCGAAACGCTCGCCGATATTATGCACGAACGAATACTTCTTGAGGAGCGAATCCATTTGCAGCTTCGGCGCGCCCTCGCCATGCAGCATCTGGATGAACGGACGGCGCAGCAGCGTCGGCAGCCAGGAGAATTCGACACGGCGCAGATCGACCGTGCAGCCGCGCTCGCGGATCAAGCGCGACACCGGCCCGAAATAGCGCAGTAACGCCATGAAGAACTGGCCAGTGAGTGACGAGCGGATGGTGCGCGCGGCCTCTCGGGCCTGCTGGTCGGAATAGTGCAGGATCGGGAGAAAGTCGAAGTCGCGCCCGCGGAAAGTCAGCCGTCGCACTTCGCCGAGCTTGAGGTCGCCGATCGAATCCACGCCAACGAACAGGATGTCCGTGTCCGTGGGATGGAAGGTGATGAAGTCGCGGATATAGGTCTCTAGCCCACCCACCTTCTGGCCGCGCGGATCGAACGGGTGGATGAGGCAGATCTGGTAGCGTTGCTTGGCCGGCGCGGCGTTCCGGGCGCGAAGACCCAGAGTGAGTGTCGAGGTCATGCGGCTTTCCTCATGCGAGCGTTCAGGATTTGTGGAAGCGTACTGGCGATCAAACGTGGCACGGCGGCCGCGCAGCGTGCGTAACGGGGCGCAAGGCGGCGCGGATCCCGCAACATGCGCCAGGCCCATTCGAGACCGGCACGTTGGGTGAACATCGGTGCGCGAACCTGTGTACCTGCGATGAAGTCCAGCGCTGCGCCGAAACACAGGCAGCCCGTTCCGTCCAGCTCATCGATACAGCGCGACGCAAACACTTCCTGCCGCGGGGCGCCCAGCGCGAGGAAGCAGAGCTTTGCACCGGATGCGCGGATCTGTGCAATCGCTGTATCGGCCTCCGCTGAATAGGCCTCGAAGTTGCGACCAGGCGCGAAGGTGCCGACGATCTGCAAGCCCTGATATCGTTTGCGCAATTCCGCTGCAGTCTTGTCCAGCGTTGGCCTGTCGGAGCCGAACAGAAAGATGGGAAGCCCTTTCTTGCCTGCAGCTTCGCACAAGGGAGCAGCAAGATCAGCGCCGGTTGTTCGTGAAATAGGTTTGCCAAGCAGATGACTGAGAACGACGATCGGAAAGCCATCCGCAGTCACGAAGCGTGCGCGCCGGTAGGCCGCGCGAAAATCGGGCTTTTGTTGCAGATGTACGACATGATCGAGATTGAGCGTGCATACACTGAAGTTATCGCCGCGTTCGGCCGCTTCTACGATCGATAAAACGGCTTCGTCGAGCGATGAAACGTTCACGGTGACTCCGTCAACGGTGAGATTTTTGGCGTGTGGTGCCTGCGTCTTCGACATGTCGGTCCCCTGATGACGATGTAGCCGAGGTACGCTTGAACGAAGTGCACACCTGCTTGCTGCCGATGCAGCAAAGAAAAGTGAGTCGAAAATCATCTCCCCGACGTCATGGACATCAAAACGAACTATTGCGACGCAACGATGGCGATGCTGTCGCGCAATATGGAAAAGATAGCAGTCACGATTTTGAATCGATGGAGAGTGGATATGTTCGAATGTTCAAGGAGAAAGTCGCTCGCAGTCATCGCCGGTGCGACAGTCGCTATGCAACAACATGCACTCGGCGCGACTCAAATGCAGAGCCTTGGTACAATTGCGGCAAAAAATGGTTTGATGTTTGGCGCGGCTGCGGGGCCGGTGATCGACAAGGATGTCGGATATCGTGAGCTTTACACAACACAGACGAAAATTATAACGACGGACATCGCTCTGAAAATGGGCACGCTTGCGCCGATGGCGGGTCCGAAGCGATTCGAGAGCGCCGATCGATTGCTACAATTTTGTGCGAGCAATCGCATTCCCATGCGCGGTCATTGTCTGATCTGGAACGAATGGGTTCCGCAGTGGATCAAGTCCATGAGCAATACCGAGCGGCAGGCCTTCTTTGATAGTTATATCGATGAAGTCGCAGGACGTTATGCCGGCCAATTGCAGTCATGGGACGTCGTGAATGAGCCGTTCTGGCCCGGTCACAAGGCACCCGGCGGCTATCGCCTTGGCCCGTGGTACGATGCCTTTGGCACTGATTATATCAGGCGCGCCTTCGCGCGGGCCGGTGCTGTGGATAAGAAGACTAAACTTGTGCTCAATGAGGCACAGGCGGAACGCGATGACGATGTCGGTCTCGCGGTACGCACCGGACTGTTGCGTCTGGTCGATGAATTGCAGCATGCCGGCGTCCGGCTTGATGTCGTCGGCCTGCAGGGCCACTTGCAGCCGCGCTATCCGCATGATCCCCAGCGGTTTCTGGAATTCGTCCACGCGCTCGCCGAACGCAAGGTCGACATCTACATCACCGAATTCGATGTCCGTGACGACACGTTCCCCGATGACGTGGCCACGCGCGACAAGATGATCGCGGAGACCGGCGGGAAATTCCTCGAAACGGTGCTGCAGGTTCCGGCGGTCAAGGCCGTGATCGCATGGCAGCTGTCCGATCACTATTCATTCTATACGGACGCCGTGAGAAAGAAGAATCCTCTCGCAGAGCGACTGCCACGGCCGCTGCCGTTTGATGAGAACATGCAGAAAAAGCCGCTGTGGTACGCAATGGCCCGTGCGCTGGAGACCGCCAAACGGTCGTGACGATTTCACGACATTAGAGCTCCGAGAGTTGCGGCTGCCGGCGCAGCATCCGAAGCAACGTCGGCCCGTAAAGGATGGCAAGGACCAACACGTAGATCGCCGCGCCTGCGGCGACATGTGCTGCCAGTAAGACATGGTTGGGCGCTTCGGGCAGTTGCGTCAGCAGTGCCGCCATGGCCCCGGTTGCGAGGACGATGCGGGCGAGATGCGCCCAGGGCAGGGTCAGGCCGAATTTCGAAAAACCGATGATGAAACTGACCAGCGCTGCGGCAATGGCGGACAGCACTGTCGCGCCGGCCGCGCCAACGAGTCCCCAATAGTGGATACAGATGAAGCTCGCCACGATCGTCACCAGCGCGTCGATGCTGGAGACCACGATCATCAGCTGTGTCTTGCTGTGTAGGAGAAACACCTGATCGCCGAAATGGGCACGGATGTTGCGGATCGAACCGGCCAGGGCCGAGAGAGGCAGAATTGCCAGCGTCACCTGTTGAAACGGCGTGGCGATCAGCAGGTGCACGATCTCGGCCCGTAGCAGGAAGATGCCCGCAATGCTTGGCGCCAGAATGCCGATGAGCAGTGCACTGTTGTCGGCAAGCTGGCGCATCGCAGCCTTGCTGCCGCCTTGCTCCATGCTCTTGACCGCCAGCGGGAACGCCGCAGCCGTCACCAGCATCGCGGCCACTGCCGCGGCGCGCTGGCCCAGACCATAACCAACGGCAAAGAGACCGGCGGCGGCGACGCCGAGCATGTCGTTGACGATGAAGCGCGACGCATTGAGGCCGACCCAGCCCAGCGCGCCGCCGATAATCAGCGGAATGCCGTAGCTCACCGCATGGCGAATGATCTCGCGATCGATCGGCCACAGGCGGCGGCTGTAGCCGATATGGGGCAGGACGACCAAAGCGGCAAAGAGCTGCGCGGCGGCATAGCCCAGCAGCGGCCATTCCGGCGATGGGCCGATCAGCTTGATGAGTATCAGGCCAAGAATGAAGCCGATCGACGGCCCGACGATCTGCTGGATCGAATAGACGCCGATCTGGTGCCGGACCCGGGCGCGTTCAGCGATATAGAGATTGAGAGAGCGGCTGATGACATAAGCGATTGTGGCGCCGAGCAGCGCCGGGTTGGTGTCAGTCGCGATGACCGTATAGAGCACGCCGATCACGGCGGTGCTCTGCAGCACCAGCGAAACAAGAATGACGACATTCTCGGTGCGATAGAAGCGTTCGGCCTGTTCGCCGTCCTGATAGCGGCCGAAGAAGCGCAGCGCATATTGCGACCACCAGGCCAGGAACGCGATCTGTAGCAGCTCATGCGTTGCGGTGATCAGCGTGATCACACCCAGCGTATGCTCGTTGACCACATGGGTCCACACGATCATCGCGATCAGCTGGAACATTGGCCCGACGATCTGGGCCGGAAGATAAAGGATAGTGCGCCTCAGCAGCATGGTCAGGCTCCGAGCCAGCGGGCTGCGCGCGGCGGCGCCCATCGTTGCACAGCGAGCAACGCGACAAGGCTCAAGGCGACGGTGATCGCATACATCAGAAATGTCCCCGCAACCGGGCCGAACTGGCGCAGTCCGCCATGATCGCGCAAGGCCATGACAATGAAAATATGCCAGAGATAGATGAAGTAGCTGCCGGACCCGAGCATGGCCAGGACCGGCGTGCGGATGCCGAGTGCGAGCAACAGCACGCAGAGCGCCGCGGCATAGCCGAAGAACGCCATCGAATCATAATCCGCAGCGTCGCCGATCTTGAGCAGTCTCGCTGCCGCATAGATCACATAGGCCAGCAGTGCCGCCGCAGTCAGCGTCAGGCGCATGTGCGGAAGGGCCGGCCGCGCCGTCGACCCAGCGACCAGCATCCCCAGCGCCACGAAGCTGAACCAGAACGGGATATCGCGCATGCGCACTTCTTCGATCAGCCCATCGGATAGTCCGCGCTGGATCAGCAGGGGATCGAGATAGCTGCCGATGATCAGGCCGAAGACAAGGGCGAGCATCAGGACGACGCGCAGTCGCTCACTGGCTTGGGTCGGATCACGATGGGCAAACCACAGGGTCAGCCAGAGCATGAGCGTACAGCCGAGATAGACGAAGACATAATAATACACGAACACGTAAGCGAGCACGAAACGGGCAGCCGTTGTCGTTGGGCGGTGATCCATCGCCGGATTCTGCAGCGCCATGTAGAGATAAGCCGCAGCGAAAGCGATTGCATAGGGGATCAATGCGGCCATGACGCGCTTGCCGAGTGGAACGCGGCCCGACAGGGCGGTCAGATAGCCGGATGCGAACAGGAAGATCGGCACACAGGGGCGCAGCGCCGCATCGAGCATGGTCTGCCACGATGCATCGAGCGGTTGCTGCAGCGAATGGATGCCGATCACCATCAGAATGGCGAGGCCGCGCATGCTGTCGATCGCCACATCCCGGCTGGCCGTCCTCGTTTGAGTCAGCGGCCGCGTTGTCCCGGACATTGTCTGCGTTGCATCCACCATCAGGTCACGTCTGCCTTGGCACCGTCGCCGCGGCAATTCGCGTGCTGAAATGGCGATCATAAGCCTCATTGAGAGCGCGCCGCATGGGCGTCTCGAAATAGCGCAGGGACAGAATACTGACGGCGGCAAGAACGGCGATGGCCAGCGGCACTAGGGCGAGCTTGCCGCCGGGAATAACGGGGGCAAGGAAGCGTGCCGCCAGCGTGAGGACGACGGTCGCGACTGGAATATGCAGCATGTAGGAGGAATAGGTCAGCGACGACCAGCGCTCAAAGCCAAGGCGCGAGAACAGGGTGGTCTGGCGGGAAAGATCGTGATGGATGGCGAGGACGGCGATGAGATAGATCACCGCCAGCGCCACCATGATCGGAAGCTGCGCGCCGAAGATCAGGAACAGGACGAGGGCCGCGGTCAGCAGGCCCGGTATCGCCGGAAGGCGCGCAATCCGGTCGCGAAACAGCCAGCAGGCAATGCCGAGATTGAAGGCAGGCAAAGCGCGGAAGGCGCCGCCCTTGTTGATCCAGTCCGGCCAGGGCTCGGTGCCCATGGCAACGGCATAGATGCTGTTGGCCAGCAGCGGCAGCACGACGAGGGCCACAATCACCGTCCTGCTCCGCGCGATCGTCAGCACCATCAGCGGAAACAGCACATAGCAGAAGAACTCTGCCGACAGCGACCAGCTCGGAAAATTGAAGGTCAAGCGGTCGCCATCGATGGCGTGCAGCAGCAGGAACTGCGCCGGCAGGTCCGAGAACGGATAACGTGCCGGGTTGTCGGTCTTGGCGATGCCGGCATGAAGCGCCAGTGCGATCACGATATAGAAAGCCAGCGTTGCCAGATGCAGGGGATAGATCCGCGCGAGGCGCCGCCACAGGAAGCGGCCGACCGCGGCGGGTGAGCCAACTTTCGCCAGATACTGGCTGGCAATGACGAAGCCGGAGATGACGAAGAACAGATCGACGAACAGATTGAAGTGCCAGGTGTGGTCCACCATGAAGCGACCAATTGGCAGTTCCTTGATGTAATCTGAATAGTGCAGGATCACGACGGCGCTGGCCGCAACGATGCGCAGCCCGTCCAGATGTCGTGTGCTGGTGTCGATATCCTGCAAGAAGCAATATCCCCTGTTGAACGGACCGAGCGTGGCCCCGATCCGGCATGGACGCCGGCGCCGCGGTCCTAATGCGCGACGTTGGGCTTCGCCGCCGAACGACGGCCGGCCAGCTGCCCGCCGGCGAGTTCGGCGATCAGGTCGATGACGATGTCGTGGTCGCTTGCTGCCAGCGCGTTCCAGCGCGCGAGGTTTTCGGTCGCTGTCGCAACATACTGCCTGCGCCACTGAGAAGCCGCGATAGCCCCGCCGATCTGCGACGCTGCGGTGCCGTGGTCCGATGGATTGATGAAGATGCCGGATGTGCCCAGAACTTCGTGGAAGACGGGGGCATTCGGCGCCACGATCGGCAGGCCGGCATATTGGGCTTCGAGCAGTGGAAGGCCGAGGCCTTCGTCATGCGAGGTACACAGGAAAATATCGGCCTCATTGAGAATGCGCGTCACGTTCTCGGACGACTGGTAGCCATGCAAGGTCACGCACGACATGCGTTCCAGCGTCTTCCAGTCATCGCCCCAGCCCTTGCGGCCGACGATGTCGAGGGTGGCGCCGGGAAAACCGTGCTGGCGCAATTCACGTACGATATTGGCCGCGGCGATGAAGTTCTTGCGTGGCTCTACGGTGCCGAGGGCCACGACGCGCAGCGGCGACGTCTCGGGCTCGCGCTCGGCGCGCTCGGCGGATTCCAGCTTGAACACGTTGCGCACCGGCGGGCGATACAGCGTAATCTTAGCGTCCGGGCGACAATGCTCGGCCAGCTTGCGCTGGGTGTCGCGCGAATTGGTCAGGAAGCGCGGATAGTTCTTCAGCGCGATCTTGAAAGGCGTCGCCATATAGAGTCGCGCACGTGCATTGAGATCGGCCTGTCGCGTCAGCAGGAAGTCGTCGTGCATATAGGGCAACACGCGCGATGAAAACGGTCGTAGCAGCGGGCTTGGCGGAAAGCCGGGGCACAGCAGGAACGACGAGGGAGACGCCAGGCGCATCGGCAGACCGAAAGTCTGCGTCGCCACCATCTGGCCGGTGCCGCGCGAGGTAATGGGCACGACATCGAGCGGCGCCAAAGCCTGTTCCGAGAACAGCTCCAGTGTGATCCGTTCGAGCCCGGTCACATGGCGTCCGAGATGGGTGTGATCGACATAGATGGTCATGCAAACTCCTGATCCCGGGGGACGGCGCGGACATGCGGAGCCGCCGTCGGCGGCCGCTGATGGACATGGCGGGGTGGCGCCACGGCCGGCGCGCGTTCGCGCGGCAACAGCAGCGCGATGAGTAGAACGAGCTGCGCCAGCTGGATATTCTTAGACGAGAAGCTCACCGAGCTTGCCGCAATCATCAGGATCAGCAGCAAGATGGCGAAGGCTGCGCGGTCCGACCGGCGCAGCAATTCGATGAAGAAGCAGGTCAGGCCGAGCGTGATCAGGATGGTGTGGATCAGGCCGAATTGCACGATGCAGGACACCCAGAAATTCTCGATGCCATAATTCAAACCGAGCTGCGACTGCAGCGCGTTCACGCGAACCGGATTGGGTCCGAGGATCAGTTCGCTCCACTGGAAATGATTGAGCATGTCGAAGGTCGCAAAGCGAGCCAGGGCGCTGCCTTTATCCGATGAGAAGCGCAGCAGCATCTTGTCGAAGATGCCGAGATAGAGCGCAGCAAACACGACGCCTGCCGCCGCAAAAAGAAAGCAGATCGCGCCGACAGCGAACAGCAGCGGCACGCGCTTGCCGCGGATCAGCCGGATCGTCTCAAGCAGACCGAGGCAAGCCAGCACGAACAATACCGTCATCAGCGCGGTACGGCCGCCGAAGGCCATTAGCGAGCCCAGACTGAAGGCGATCAATGGCACGCGGATCATGATCGGCGGGCAGATGGCCGGCCGCAGCACCAGCGCCATGATATAGGCGCCGACAATGCCCGAGGCTGTCAGCGGATGGCCGAGGAGCGCAGCCGAGCGCCATTCACCGACCACCAGCACGCTGCCGAGTGTCAGCGGAATGATGCGATGGCCGGAAAAATATTCGTAATAGCCAATCAGGATGTTGAGCAGCAACGTCGCATGGATGGCCCAGACCAACGGCCGTCGTTGCGCCGGCGTCAGCCGCCAGATCAGCAGGCACAGCAGCACCGGCAGCAGGAACGTGTCGATGATGACCGTGAACGGGCGTTCCAGCACGAACATCTGGATCAACAGGACGAACCAGCAGAACAGATGCACCAGCAAAAGCTTGGCGTCCGTGAAGGCACGGTTGATCTCGCCGATCGGGTCACCGTCGCGCATCAGCAGCAAGAGCGTCGCGATGAATGTCGCATAGGTGCCGGGGTGCAATTTCTCGAGAAAATTGCCGCCGGGTGTCAGGTAGTGAATCTTGAGATTGGTCAGAACGCCGCCGGACAGCGTGAAGATCGCGACGATGGCGCCCAGCAGCACGCTGACGATCATCAAATTGATGAGCTGAGCCGTATTGACGATCTGGCGTCGTTGCGGAACGCGTGCACGCGAGCCCGCCGCGGCGACGGCGCCGTTGCGATGCAGCCTGAGCGGCGCGGTCCGGGCCAATGTCAACGCGCAGCTCCCGCACTGGCGGCGGCGACACCATAGGGCTTCAGATAGGCCGAGCTGCGGTAATAGTCGTAGAAGCGGATCTTGCTGAGATCGACCTGGGTCAGCACGGTACCGAGAATGCGATCATGCACCGGAGCCAGCAGCTCCATCGTGTGGGCGACGACTTCGCGCGGCGTCTGATTCCAGGCCATGGCCAGCAGGATTCGGTCGGCGAGTTCGGCCAGCGCGCGGCCGTCGACCAGCGGAATCAGCGGCGGCGAGTCGATGATGATCAGTTCATAATGTGACTTCAAGCGGTCGAGGATTTCGACGATCTGCTCGGAGAACATCAACTCGGTGATGGCATCGACGTCCTTGATAGCGGGGGAGGGTAGAATCGAGAGGCCGGTGCTGCGATCGAGCAGGATGGCGCGCTCCAGCGACACTTCGCCGGTCGCCACCTGCAGCAGGCCGGCATCGGCATTGGGGCTGACGGCGCGGGTCAGGCCGGGATTGCGCAGATCGCCGTCGATCAGCAGCGTCTTGATGCCCAGCGTGGCGAAGGACAAAGCGAGATTGCCGGCGAAGGTTGTCTTGCCTTCACTTTCGAGGCCCGATGTCACCAGCACGACCTTGACCGTGTCGATCTTGCGCGCACGCTGAATCGCCAGACGCACGGCACGAATCGCTTCGGCGAAGAATGTGCCGGGCTCCTCGATGGCATAGCGCATCAGTGGTGGCTGCAATGCAGCCGGCAGCAGCCGCATGGTGCGCGGATCGTAACTGCCGAGTTCGGTGCGGCCGCGTTTGGCACGCCCGGCGAGTTCGCGACTGCTGATCGATGGCAGCGCTGCCAGCGCGGGAACGCCCGAAATCTCTTCTGCCTGTTCCAGCGTCTTGATCCGTCCGTCGAGATAGTCGGTCAGGAATGCCAGCACCGTGCCGCCGCCGAGGCCGAGCAGGATGGCAAAGCCGAGAATAAGCATCGTCTTCGGCGCGGAAGGCTTGAGCGGGATGCTGGCAAAGCTGACGATGCGGGAGTCCGGCATCTCCAGGCTTTCCTGCGCCGTCGTCTCCTTCGAGCGCGCCAGATATGACTCATAGAGCGTGCGGTTGGCCTCGGCCTCGCGCTGCAGCTCATGCAGCCGGACCACGGCCTGACCGGACGTGCTGGAGACGCCCTGCAGCTTGTCGAAACTGTCCTGCAGCGACGCCTCGCGCGATTTCGCAACGTCATAATCATGCGCCGTGCCCTGCACGATGCGCCCGATTTCCTCGTTGATCAGCCGCTGCGTGTCCTTGAGCTGCGCCCGCACATTGGCGACCTGCGGATGCCGCGGACCATATTTGCTGGTCAGGTCGGCTTCGTTCTTGGCGATATCGGCATATTGCGCGCGCAGCTTGGTCACCATCTCCGAGGAGACGGCGGCATTGAGCCCGCCGGCATCGCCGCCGGTTTTCGCCAATTGTTGCACCTGATCGAATTTGGCACGCGCCTCGGCGGTCTGCACCCGGGCAGCAATCAGCTTGCTGTTGAGATCGGTGATCTGCTGGTCGTTGACCGTCACGCCCTGCGAGACCGCGAGGTTATTGGCGGAACGATAGTCCGCGACGGCCTGTTCGGAGGTGACGACGCGGTTCTTCAGCGCATCGATCTGGCCGCCGAGCCATTTGGCTGCGATGCGCGTCGCGTCGAATTTGGCGCGGACCTGTTCCTCGAAATAGGCGTCAGCCACCGCATTGGCGATGGTCGCGGCTTTCTGCGGCGATTCCGAGCTGACGGCGATATCGACCAGGAATGTCGTGCCTTGTCGTGTCACCTTCATGCGGCGCTGGAGCAGATATATAGAGTATGCACGCGCGGCGTCTTCGGGGCTCACGCCATCGACCGGACTGCTGCTGCGAAACAGATTGCGGATCGGATCGAGCAGGCCGGGCTTTGGCATGAACTCGAGATCCTGCGTCAGCTTCAACTTGTCGACCACGCGCTGCAGGATCGTGAGCGACTGGATCAGCAGCGTCTGGCTCTCGATGGTCGCATCGTCCGTGCCGAAATTGGTCAGCACCGATTGATTGGTTTCGACCACATTGGCGCGCCGGGGATCGACCAGTACGGTGGAGTTCGCAGTATAGAGTGTGGTCGCCGTCGCCACATAAGCGAGGGCGATGCCGCCGAGCACGGCGGCGGGCAGCACGACCGCGCGCCAGCGCCGGCGCAGGATGCGCGCCATTTCCCGGAGATCGACGGTTGGCGCCTGCCAACCGGCAACGGCGGTCGGAACCGGTTCCGGTGCCGCCGGATAAGGCTGGTCAAAATTGCGCTGTAACATTGAGCCCTACCTGATGTTTGTCATAACTGAAGGTGGGTATATCGCTGTCGCGCGATGTGTAGCGGTGATAGGCCGAGATCGCGCTGAAGCGGTTCATCAAATACTTCACGCTGGCATTGGTTGTGGTCACGCGGTCCTTGCGGGCCTGGCCGAAGAAGCGATCGATCTCATAGGCGCCCGCCAGCGACAGGATGACGTTGCGACGCAGCTCGTAGTCGACGCCGACCTGCACGGCATTGGCCAGCACGCCGGTCGAGCTGGTATCGGATGTCTGCGTGACCAGTTGTTCGGCCTTGACGTGGATGTCCATCAATCGCGTCGGGCTCCATGTGAGCTTGGCGCGATAGGACGGTCCGTCGACGGTGCCGATCAGAGGATTGTCGAAGCGCTGCTCGACATAGCCGCCGCCAAATTCGCCGCGGAGCAGATTGCCGAAACCGACGGTCAAGCCGGACAAAGCGCGATAGCCGGTGGAGTCCAACGTCTGGCCGGGCACGCCGCGGATGTTGCGCTGGTTGCCTTCGACGCCGCCGAACCAGCCGAGCACGGGCGAGAACGCATAATCGACACGGCCGTGAAGCGCATAGATCTGGCCGTCGCGGCTGCTCTGGTCGATCAGACTGCCATCCTGCGCGCGCGCCGTGCCGTAATCGTACGAGTCGACGCGTGCGCCGATCGATGTCGCCAGCCGGTTGAATTCCTTGCGGACGGTCAGGTCGCCGGACATCAGATTATAAGGCGTCGGTGTCACGGCATTGGAAGGCGAGCTCAGCGAACCCACACCCTCATTGAGATGCGCGATCTGGAAACTGCCCAGCACGACCATGTCGTTGGCGATATCGATCCAGCCGGCGCCCTTCAGGCTCACATCGGTCTGGTCGAGGCTCGAATTTTCATTATAGGCCGTGGTTCGTGAATTGAGCTTGATGTCGATGCCGTGTCGCTCCCACAGCGTGTGCGCACGCAGGCTGGGTTCGATCACCGCTGCGACGTCGCCGCGCTTCTGGGTGTTCGAGGCAAACACATTGCTGTCATAGAGCGCGCCCGTCATCAGCGACGGGTTGAACATCCAGGATCCCTGGCGGATGCCGACGGGTTCATAACCAGGTTGCTGTCTCTTTTTTACTGGCATGTCCTCTGGCGCTATTGCTTCGCGGTTATCCCGGTCGACCAGATCGGGCAGCGCGGACGGTTCGAAAATCCGTTGCGCATTCCAGGGCGGCGCGAGCTCGTCGCTGGTTGCCGGGATCGCCTGAGCGTTGGCGGGTGATGCAATACCAAGCAGAATCGCCGTGACCGGCCATGGCGCGATACGGAGAGCGCGGCGCGTGACGGGAATCGGCCGCAGCCCCTCCGGTCCTTCGCCGATCGCATCCGATCCTGCTGATACAAACGTACATTTCATCACTCATCCCTTGCGAAGGACATGCATTCCTCCGCTATCGAATTGTCGTCGAGACTTGATTGCCGCTTAGAAATTCATCCCGGCGCTTACAAACTCAGCAAGCCCGTGATGAATGTCGCGCCCCCACTAGCGCACTCAACACTCGTCTGATGAAACGCCCTTCTCTTTGCTGCCCACAATGCGAAGTACGAAGTAAAGTTCGTCGCACTGCACAAGAATACGCACCGCAAAAAGTCGAGACTATGGCGACGCGCGACATGAAGGCGCGCATCGGTCACTACACATCAGACAAAATCAAAAATGATGAGTTCAGAAGTATCGTTCTGGGACACGCACATTGTCGCCGGGAAATACCAGGACTGGCGAATCGAGCGCATAGATCTCTTCGACCGTTGAGCCCGATCGCCGCAAATACACTTTGTTCTCATTGGCACGGTAGGTGAACCCGCCGGCGGTCGCGACGGCGTCCATCACGGTCAGGCCCATGCGATAAGGGTATTCGCCACTCTTCTTCACTTCGCCGAGGATATAGAAGGGTCGATACAGCGCGATTTCCACGTTCACGCGTGGGTCTCGCACGATTCCCTTGGCCAACGCGGAGGAGATGCCCTTCTCTAATTGCCGTGTGGTCAGTCCAGCGGCCTTCACGTGGCCCGCAAGGGGAATCGATACAAATCCGTTGCTGTCGACTTCATATTCACCGGTGATATCAGCTTCGCCATAGACCTTCAGACGAATCCTGTCAGTTGGTCCAAGAAGATAGGTGCCTGACGGCGAAGCCGCAGAAACCCGCTGGTCCTGTGCGAGCGAGATCGACGGAGCGACGCCAGCAAGGAAAAATGAAAGCACCGGTACTATCAAAATGCCGGCGCATCGGTTCGTTCGCAACATGGTAGACCCCCAACACAACATCAATGTGATCATCTGCATCAATTCGATGACAATTGATGCAGACGACAATTGCGCGAGAGTGTCCGGCAAAAAACGGCGAAAGAATGTGGCGTACTCAGAGAGTGCGCAGATTGCGTACTAATGTCTTCTTAGAGAACCAGAATCTCTGTGCCTTCGATGGCAATGCACGTGAGGATGCCGCTGCGCCACGCACCTGTGTCAATATTCACACGGTTATCTCTAATATCTGCATGGGGAACCGGTGTGTGTCCGTGCACCACATAGACGCCATGATCGCGCTTGGAATCCAAAAACTCGTCCCTGATCCACATCAGATCATGTGGATCTTGAGATGACAGCGGTACATTGGGACGAATGCCCGCGTGAACGAACAAAAAGTCGCCGCATCTGATATTGTTCCGCAGGCAACGCAAGAAAGCGTCGTGCGCCGGAGGGAATGCGGCGCGAAAGGCGTTCTGTACATCGCGCGCCGTTGCCGTGCGCGATGGAGAAACGCCATAGGACGCGAGAGTCTGAAGTCCGCCCAGTTGGCGCCAGTGCTCAAGCACGCTGGCATCCTCCAGGAAGTCTTCCATGATGGCTTCGTGATTGCCGCGTAGGCAGATTGCATGGTTGTGCACCATGCGGACTGCCAGCAAATCGATCACACCTTTCGAATCCGCGCCACGATCGATGTAATCGCCGATATAGACTTCCGCCGCATAGGTGATCGGGCGACGTCGGATGTCCTCATCGATGCGCGCGATGGTTTCCTGCAGCAGGTCGGCGCGTCCGTGAATATCACCGATGGCATAGATGCGCGTATCGGGCGGCAGTGCCGCCTTGTTCGAATCTGACCTGGAGAGGGAGCGCGGCATTTCGCGCAAGCTACGATCAGGGAACCGTCGCGGTCAAATTCAATCGGCCGCGCAACGCATTGGGACTCATAAAGCTTTGGGGATAGCGAAGAGCTCAGAAGAAAATGATGCGAACGGCGACGATCACAGCGACCCAGACGGCCGCATTGATAAGAAGAAGTCTGTTTCGCAGTTTGCGGCCAGATGCGTTACGCACATCGTTGGCAGAACTATCCACAGGGTTGGAGATAGTGGCCTTATCCACGGCAATCGCGCGCGGGGGAAATGAAATGTCCCCTGTAGTCATCTGAGGTGTTCGTCGAGCGACCATGGCGATGCCGAAATATCTGGCGGAGTGAGCAGTCTCAGTGCGCAACATAATGGGCGCGCTTTAGTATCGAGTGAAAAATCAAGCTCGAATCGATTGCCGCTTGGTGGCGATTTGTTAATTGCGAAGATCATGCACCCGATCTCGCAGCGACGCGATGCAATTCATCGATCTGCGTCGTGTAATTATTTTGCATGGCTGCTGTGAGCGTGATGCAGCGCAATAGACGTACAAAACGATCTAAGCGCTTCCGTGCACAACGAATTTTGCGCGCCGCACAATTATATCAATATTGCGACTGCGTAATGTTACACGCCAATACCGTTTTGCCGCCCTAATTCGTTCGCACAGTTAAGAAATCTTCAGGGATGAAGGTTCTTGCTGATCGACGAAGATGGTTTCGCAATTGCGAATGTTCGTCGAAGGGAAGGGTTCTGAATTCGCATGCCTGCCACATAGGCATGTTTCTGTTCGATTATCGCGCACCAAAGTTCCAGCAGGGAGCGAGAGCATGGCCTCTACAGTTTCAGTTGGTTTTGATCGCAACAAGGTGACGCCGCTCTGGAAGGAGCGGCAGTTCATTTCAGTGCGGCCGGTCGAGTTTGCCGGCCACGGGTCCTATCGCAACAGCGCCTATCGCAGCCGCCGGACGAACCAGGTTGCCCGGTGCGAGCCGTCGGAGTCGATTGCCAAGCGATTGTTCGACATTGCGGCCGCAGGCTCGGCCCTGCTGTTTCTCGCGCCGCTGCTGATCACGATCGCAATCATCATCAAGGCGACCTCGCCGGGGCCGGTGTTCTTCACCCAGTATCGTTACGGCTACCGCAACCGCTTCTTTAAGATCTACAAGTTCCGCTCGATGCGCACCGATGCAGGCGACAAGCGCGGCATTCAGCAGACGGTCGAAGGCGACGCTCGGGTGACGCGGATCGGCAAGCTGCTGCGCAAGACCAGCCTCGACGAAATTCCGCAGCTGATCAACGTGCTCAAGGGCGATATGTCTCTGGTTGGGCCGCGGCCCCATGTACCGGGCATGCTGGCGGCCAACGTGCTCTATGAAGATCTCGTGCCGTATTACTTTACGCGTCATAGCGCACGGCCCGGTATCACCGGTCTGGCCCAGGTGAGCGGCTGCCGCGGCAGCACTGTCGAGGCGCCCCGGGCGATCTCGCGCATCGATTACGACCTCGAATATATCGAGAAATGGTCGATGCATATGGACATCATGATCATCGTGCAGACGGTCCGGCGCGAATTCCTCTCCGGTAATGCCTTCTGATGCCCACGCCCGATTGAGCGGCGGCATCGATCACACCACACATTGCAGACATTGCGCTGGCGGACCTCCGTCCGGCGCCCAGAATTGTTTTGCCTTGAAACCAGCCTCGAACGAAGGGTGACAGCCATGACGGCGACGCAACGGACCAAGCAGCTTCTGAAAGACGCTTTCCCGTCGATGTATCTGCGCTGGCGCTTCATGAAGCGTCCCAAATCGGCGGAGCGTGAACTGGCCTATCTCGATAAGATCGTGCCGCAGGGTGCTGTCACGGTGGATGTCGGCGCCAATTGCGGTCTCTACACCCAGCAACTGGCGCGGCTGTCCGGTCAGGTCCATGCATTCGAGCCGTCGCATGAGATGGCCGATCTGCTCCGGCGCACCTCCGCGTCCAATGTCCGCATCCATGAAGTGGCCCTCTCGGATCATGAAGGCGATGCCGAGCTTTACACACCGCAAGGCGAGGATGGCCTTGTTTACGGGCGGGCATCGCTCGAACAACAATATGAGCCGTCGGTGAAGCAACTGATCACGACGCATGTTCCATTGGCGCGTCTCGATGGTGTCGTGCGCGAGGACGTGTCCTTCGTGAAGGTGGACGTCGAGGGGCACGAGTTGAGCGTCTTGCATGGCGCCGTCGGTCTGATCGACCGGTGCCAGCCAGTCTTCCTTGTCGAGGCAGAGGATCGCCACCGTGCCGAGGCGACGCGCTCGGTGTTCGACTTCTTTCGCGACAAATCCTATCGCGGCTTTTTCCTCCAGGACGACGAGGTGATCTCCATCGATCATTTCAACGCCGGGGAAATGCAGGACGCCGATGCGCTGCTGCCCAATGGTGGCCGTAAACCCGGGCAAGCTTACGTCAACAACTTCTTTTTCTTTCCGCAGCATCTCGACGGCGAGTTGATCCTCAACAGCTGAGGCGCATGCGGAATTCTCGGGGGATGTCCGGGTCGTTCTGACCGCGGACTGTTTATAAGACAGGACATGCAATGCGAATTGCCATGATTGGCGCTGGCTATGTGGGGCTCGTGTCGGGGGCGTGCTTTTCGGACTTCGGCCATCACGTCACCTGCGTCGATACGGATCAGGGAAAGATCGATGCGCTGAACAACGGTGAGATTCCGATCCATGAGCCTGGTCTCGATGCGCTAGTCGCGAGCAATGCCAAGCAGGGACGGCTGAAATTCGTCACCGATGTCACATCTGCTGTCGGTGCGGCCGAGGTGGTGTTCATCGCCGTCGGTACGCCATCGCGGCGTGGTGACGGCCATGCAGATCTGTCTTATGTTTATGCGGCGGCGCGCGAGATCGCGAAGGCCATCAAAAAGTTCACCGTGGTGGTCAACAAGTCGACGGTGCCGGTCGGTTCCGGCGACGAGGTCGAGCGCATCATTCGCGAAGAGAACCCGGATGCCGAATTCGCGGTAGTCTCGAATCCGGAATTTCTGCGCGAAGGCGCGGCTATCAGAGACTTCAAACATCCCGACCGTATCGTGATCGGTTCCAGCGATCAGCGCGCCAAGGATGTCATGGCGGAAGTCTACCGGCCGCTGCACCTCAACTCGTCGCCGATCATGTATACGGATCGCCGCACGGCCGAACTGACCAAATACGCCGCCAACTCGTTCCTAGCGACCAAGGTGGCCTTCATCAACGAGATCGCCGATCTCGCCGAGAAGGTCGGTGCCAATGTGCAGGAAGTCGCGCGGGGCATCGGCCTCGACAACCGGATCGGCCTGAAGTTCCTGCACGCCGGACCGGGCTATGGCGGCTCGTGTTTTCCGAAGGACACGCTGGCACTGATCAAGACGGGCCAGGATTACGAAGCGCCGCTGCGCATCGTCGAGACCGTGGTTGCCGTCAACGACCAGCGCAAGCGCGCGATGGCGCGCAAGGTGGCGCATGCCTTCGGCGGCAATCTGCGCGGCAAGTCCATCGCCATACTCGGCGTGACCTTCAAGCCCAACACCGATGACATGCGCGATGCGCCGTCGATTCCGTTGATCACGGCGCTGCAGGATATGGGCGCCGAGGTGCGGGTCTATGATCCCGTTGGCATGGAGCAGGCGAAGAAGGTGTTCGAAAACGTCACCTTTTGCGAGGGGCCCTATGAATGCGCCCGCGGGTGTCACGCCATGGTCATCGTCACCGAATGGGAGCAGTTCCGCGCGCTCGATCTGAAGGAGATGGCGGCGATCATGGCCTGTCCGGTGATCATCGATCTCCGCAACATCTATTCGCCGGATGAAGTGACGCGGAACGGATTTCTCTATAGCGGCGTCGGGCGGCCGCAAGCAGTGGCTTACTAGCTCGCGCATCTGCGCAGATAAGGGGAGGCGCGCAGTGTCTTACTGCGTCGCTTCCTCCGTCGTGCCGGGCGCAGTCGCATGTTCGCTTCGCGGCGTCGTGGAGGCGTCGTTATAGCTTTCAGTCTGATAGATCGATTCCAGGTCGCTGCCGCCGAGATACCAGCTTCCAAGGAAATATGTGGCGCCGATGATGGCTGCGGCCATCACGAGGCCGCGGCCGACGGAGAAGACGATATCGGCCTTCGTGACTTTATGCGGAGCGATCTTGTCCATGAAGGCGTCCCTATGGGGCATGCCGCTATCCTGCAACGGCGTGGTCCAGTTGGTGCTCAGGAATTCGAGCGCAAGCAACAGCGCAATCAATCCCGGACAGTGTAGCGTTATCGACCTGACATGTCTGCTGGAAATGCCGAGATCGTCGCGTAGCAGAGAACCCATTGAATAAGCGAATAATGCGGCGCTCAGATCGCAGAATCACAATCACTTTCGGCATCCGCCCCATCCGCGAACATCGCTAATGCGGCTCATTTGTTCAACCGTCACAATTGCAACAATTCAACCCCGAATGTCGAAATACCGAACACAGGCGCGTGAGCACGAGCTTTCTCCCGTGGAACCTGAGGATGACGACAGAGTGACGATGCGTTGCTGGAGTACCGAGGTTATGATCGCACTATGAGACAAACTACATTTATACTGGCACTTGCCGCCGTGATCGCGTCCCCGATCTATGCGAACGAAATCGATCAGATGGCGAACAATCTGGAAACAAGCTGTTCGAACCACTTTCGCAAGCGGCCGAACAAACCTTCGAGCGATTCCAAAAAGTTCTGCAGCTGTTTTGCCGGAACCTTCACATCGACCATCTCGCTGCGGGAACTCGATGCCGCAAATGGGGTGGTAACATCGGAAATTCAGGAACAATTCGAGCGCGCTGCGGAGTTCTGCGGCCGCGATGTTGCGCCGTCCGTCGCGCAAGCGGGCAGGGCATGGATCATGGAATCCAACTGACCGACGAATCCCGGCGATCATTGTCGGCTGTTACCCTGACTCACTGTCGCCTCATTTGACCGCAAGTCTTTGCTCGTCGGCAAAGTGGGACACATCTTGCGCCGGCATTTGGGGACTGCTCATTGACTGACTCTCGTTTCAAGGCGCAAGTGGCGTCTCGCATGCCTATGCTCCGATTCAAGGAGTCGAAGCTCAGGCAGAAGGTCGGTTCCGCCGTCGAGGCGGTTTCGATTGCATGCGCCCATATTCTTGCTATCGCGGCCCTGGTAATCATCGGCGGTCTTGTCATCTATGTGAGATAATCGTCGTGCGTACTATTCTACTTGGACTGTTCCTGACGGCCGTCGCCCAGCCGTGTTTCGCGCAAAAATTTCTCTCCTTCGAACCTTTGATGATGGATCCGTATGCGACCGTGTTCGTCGACAACGGTTCGTGTTCGGCGGGCAAGGTGCTGAAGGTGCAAGGTGCGCCGAACAACCAGCGTCGTAAGAAAAGCTGTGTGCCGATCAGCGACGTTCGCGGCGCCGGCGCCGTCAGAGGCAAATAGCCAAGACCAGAGCAACGGCGCTTACGCCGTCGCCTGCTGTATCGTCGGTCGGCCCACGCTATAGGCGTTGACGGCGCCCGGCGGATCGATGCCGCGCATATGCGATGGATGTGGCTTCCGTGGCATCCATGCCCAAATGGGCAGCAAAGGCAGAAAATACGGGCTTAATTCGTCGAAAATGCCCGCATCCGCGCGGACGCGCTGACAAGCGGGAACAGCGTTGCTATGGTCGCGCGTACCGGTCGCGACGTGCCGGGTTCCGAATCGAGATGGATCAGTTCAGGTGACAGTTGAGTCTTCCGCGCGTCCGGGTGCAATGCAGGGCGGACTCGCGGCATGGTATATAAATATGACGGATGATGAGGCCGTCGATCTCGCCCGCGAGCGTTTTGGCATCGAAGGCCGTCCCACGCGCTTTGCCACCGAGAAGGACGACACCTTCCGAATCGCGCCGACAAGCGGGCCGCGCTTTATCCTGAAGGTTGCGAACCCCGTCGAGGACATTCCCGAGATTGATCTGCAGGTGCAGGTGCTCGATCACGTCGCGGCGCGTGCGCCCGATCTGCCGGTGCCGCGCGTCATTCCCAACGACAAGGGCGAGCGGCATTTCAACTATCTCGACCGCGCCGGCCAGAACCGCCAGGTGCGGATGATGTCCTATCTCGAAGGTCAGCCTTTGAGCGAGGTGCCGTCCACGGCCTCAGGTCGTGCAGAAATCGGCAAATTGCTGGCGCGGCTCCGCCTCGCACTGGCGGATTTCAGCCATCCGTCGGATTCCCGGGTCGTTGCATGGGACGTGAAGAATCTGCTGACGCTGCGCGATCTGCTGGCGGAAATCACCGATGCCGCACAGCGCCGCAAGGTCGAGGCTGCACTGGAGCGCTTCGCCGCCATCGAAACCCGGCTCAAACAGTGCCGCATGCAGGTGCTGCACAATGATTTCACCCGCTCCAACATTGTCGTCGATGCGTCGCTGCCGGGTTTCGTGAGCGGCATCATCGATTTCGGCGATACGGTCCGTACCGCGATCGCCATCGATGCGTCGACGGCGATGCTCAATCAGTTGCCCGTCGCGATGAAGGGCGATGTCTTTGCCGATGGCCGCGATCTGCTCAAGGGCTATCTCTCGATAGCCGATCTGACCGCGGAAGAACTCAGCCTCATTCCGCATCTGATCTTCTCGCGTCTGGCGACGCGGCTGCTGCTGTCCACGGCCATGGCCAACCGGGTGCCGTCCGTCGCCGCCTATGTCCTGCGCAACAATGAGCAGACCTGGGTGCAGATGGACTGGTTCATCGCTCGCTCGATGGACGAGATCTCCGATCAGTTGATGGACTTCGCCAGATAATCTCCGCCACATCCGACCCTGCTTCCAAAGGAAACAAGAACATGACCGCAGTCACCAGCGCCCCGCGCGGCAAGATGGTCAACGGCTTCGACCCCGCCACGGCAACCGGCCTCACCGAAGAGAGCCGCAAGCTCGTCACGCGCCGCACTGAGTTACTCGGCCCGGCCTACCGGCTGTTCTACAGCAACCCCGTCGAGGTCGCGCGCGCCAAAGGCGTGCTGCTCTATGATTCAGAGGGCAACGAATATCTCGACGCCTATAATAATGTGGTGTCGGTCGGCCACTGCCACCCGCGCGTGGTTGATGCCATCACTAAGCAGGCGCAGACCATCTGCACCCATACGCGCTACATCCAGAAGGGCATTCTCGATTACGCCGAGGACCTGCTCGGCACGTTCGACGGGCCGAAGCGCCATGTGATGTTCACCTGCACCGGCTCGGAAGCCAACGATCTCGCCATCCGCATGGCCAAGCATCACACCGGCAATCAGGGCATCATCATCACCGAGGAGGCCTATCACGGCAATTCGGAGCTGACCGCGGGCTTCTCGCCGTCGCTCGGGCCGTATTCGCCACTCGGCACCTATGTGCGCCGCGTGCCCGCGCCGGATTCCTATCGCATCGCGCCGGAGAAGATCGGTGCATGGATGGCGGAAAAAGTTTCCGAGCAAATCGTCGACCTGCAGCGTCGCGGCGTCGGTGTTGCCGCCTTCATCGCGGATTCGATGTTCTCGTCCGATGGCATCTTCTCGCATCCCACCGACGTGCTGAAGCCGGTGATCGATGTCGTGCACAAGGCTGGCGGCGTGTTCATCGCCGATGAAGTGCAGTCCGGCTTCGGCCGTAGCGGCGAGAAACTGTGGGGCTATCAGCGCCACGGCATCACGCCTGATATCATCACCATGGGCAAGCCGATGGGCAATGGCTACCCCGTCGCTGCCGCCGTGATGCTGCCGGAGATCGTCGAGAAATTCGGCCGCGACAACCGCTACTTCAACACGTTCGGCGGCAATACGGTGGCGATGGCGGCCGCACAGGCCGTGCTGAACGTCATTCGCGACGAGAAGCTGGTCGAGAATTCGCTCCGCGTCGGCAATATCCTGCGCGACGGCTTCCATGCGCTGGCGAAGAAATATGAGCAGATCGGCGATGTTCGTGGTTCGGGGCTTTATGTCGGCGTTGAACTCGTGAAGGATCGCAGTACCAAGGAGCCGGATGCCGCCGCGGCATCTGCCGTAGTCAATGGCCTGCGTGCACGCCGCGTATTGATTTCGGCGACTGGTCCCCATGCCAATGTTCTGAAGGTGCGCCCGCCGCTGGTCTTCACGGAAGCCAATGCCGACCGGCTGCTGACCGAGGCCGAAGCCGTGATGGCGTCGCTCTGAGATGACACGAATTGATGCCATTGCGCGGGTCAACGCGCAATTCACGTCAGGTGACTTCCTCGCCACGCTCGATCGCATGGTGGGCTACAAGACCGAGAGCCAGAGCGACAAGCGCGCCGACGATCTGCGCGCCTATCTCGAGCAGGAACTGACGCCGACCTTCACGGCGCTCGGCTTCACCACGCAGATCATCCCGTCGCCATCGGGACGCGGACCCCATCTGCTCGCGACCTATCACGAGAGCGACGATCTTCCGACCGTGCTGATGTATGGCCATGGTGATGTGGTCCCCGGCATGGAAGGCGAATGGCGCGACGGGCTCGATCCGTGGCGCTGCACGACGGTGGGAGAACGCGTCTATGGCCGCGGCACCGCCGATAATAAAGGCCAGCATGCAATCAACATCGCGGCCCTCCGGGCTGTGCATGAAGCGCGCGGTGGCAAGCTCGGCTTCAATGCTAAGTTCATTATCGAGATGGGTGAGGAGATCGGCTCACCCGATCTGCCCAAGGTCTGCGAAGCCCATCGCGATGCGCTGAAGGCCGATCTGTTTCTCGCCTCCGACGGCCCACGGTTGTCGGCGGAGCGTCCGACGATCTTCCTCGGCTGCCGCGGCGGCCGCCGCATTCACCTCGATATCGAACTGCGTGACGGCGCGCATCATTCCGGCAACTGGGGCGGGCTGCTCGCCAATCCCGCGACGATCCTCGCTTCGGCGATAGCGACGCTGGTCGACAGCAACGGCCGCATCCTGCTCGACGCATTGAAGCCGCCGCGCATTTCCAACCAGGTCCGTGCGGCTCTGGCGGATGTGATCGTCGCGCCGACCGCCGATGAACCTGCGCTCTCCGAGAATTGGGGTGAGGACGGACTATCGCCGGCGGAGCGGCTCTATGCCTGGAATACGCTGGAAGTGCTGGCGATCAATGCGGGCAATATCAACAATCCCGCCAATGCCATTCCCGGCAAGGCCGGCGCGGTGCTGCAGCTGCGCTTCGTGGTTGGCACCGATATCGAGAATGTCGTGCCGGCGATTCAGAAGCATCTCGCTGAAAACGGCTTCGCTGATATCAAAGTGAGCCAGTCGCAATATTTTTCGGCCTCGCGCACCGATATCGACAATCCATGGGTGGGCTGGGCCGTCGAATCCGTTCGCAAGACCACGGGTAGCGCGCCGGCGCTGTTGCCGAATTTCGGCGGCTCGCTGCCGAACGACGTATTCACGGATATTCTCGGTCTGCCCACCGTGTGGGTGCCGCATTCCTATCCCGGCTGCTCGCAGCACGCGCCCGATGAGCACATTCTCCTGCCGGTGACGGAACAGGCGCTGAACATCATGGCGGGTTTGTTCTGGGATTTGGGTGAGGCGCCGGTGCGGGCCTAATCGTTGCGATAGTAACGATGAGCAATGGCGCTCGTGCTTTACGCTGTCATGGCCGGGCTTGACCCGGCCATCCATCTTTCGCACCGGTCATCTTCAAAAAGATGGATCCCCGGGTCAAGCCCGGGGATGACGAGGAGGGGGCAGTGCGCCCTCTCAATCCTTCACAAACGCCAGCAGCACGCCATTGCCCTTGCTCGGCGGCACGACGACGCCGACATCGCTGCGGCTTCCGGCCGAACCAACGGCCTTCTCCGCCGCTGCAATATCAGCCACGCCGAACACCAGCGAAATGCCGCCGCGCTCCGGAATGCCGGCCAGCGATGTGCCTGGGAAGTGTTTCGCAAGCACGTCCTTGGTGACGAACACGAAGTCGGCGCGGTCGCCGCCTGACGGCACGGTCACGGCGCCATCGGCTTCCGTCTTTGCAGCGCCGTCGATCAGCTTCGCCATATGCTGCGCGTCCTTCTCCGGCTCCGGCGTGACGATGAACACCTTCTTCAGGCGCTTGGCCGTGTTGGCATGCACCTGCAGCTCGGGAATCCAGACCGTCTCGCGGGTCTTGTGCTGGCAGGCGAAGATGCGGAGGCCACCGGGCGCTTCTTCATAGGGCCACTGATAGGTGGCAAATTTCGCCGCGCTCAGGCTGCCGTCCGGCATCGTCACCGGGCGTTCGAAATCGGTCGGGCCGATCGGCGTGTAACCGCGCGCGCGGATTTCCTCGGCGCCGACAGCGGCGTCGGTGGTGGTGAAGGCGATGCGCTCGATGCCGTCGCCGCGCTTGGCGAGAAACGCCCGCGTCGGCGCGTTGTGCTCGGTCTCGTTAAGCACGCCCAGCAGCTCCACATAGTCCGGGCCGAGCATCATGGTGTAATTGCCGGAGCCCATCTTGGCGCTGTGGGTGCCGCGCGGCGACACTGTAAAGCCGAGGCTCTTCCAGTTCGCAGCAGCAGCGTCGAGGTCCTTGACGACGACCACGGCGTGGTCGATTCCAACGATGTTTTTCAGCGTCACGTGCTCATTACCTTGCAATGGATCAGGGCCGTAAACTATGCAGAATGCAGGGGTGCCGCAAGAGAACGGTTATGTTCGGTTGCGCGGCGCAATGCCCGATTGATGCTGCAGAAAGGCGTGACGATGGATACCGCAAACGTGCCCTGGCCGAAGTCGCTCTGGGCCGGCGTCACGCCTCCCGGTCCTGATTTGCCGGAATTGAGAGGCCCGGTCGAAGCCGATGTGGTCGTCATCGGCGGTGGCTTCACGGGGCTCTCGACGGCGCTGCATCTGCGCGAAGCCGGTATCGATGTTGCGGTTGTCGAGGCGATGGAGCCCGGATGGGGCGCCTCGGGGCGCAATAACGGTCAGGTGATTCCGACACTGTCGCGGCCCGATCCCGAAGACATCATCAAGCGCTACGGCGCCGCCGGCGAGCGCCTCGTCGGGCTGATCCGCGACAGCGCCTCGATCCTGTTCGACCTCACGCGCCGTTATCAGATCCAGGCCGAGGCCGAACAGAACGGCTGGATCCAGCCGGTGCATTCGCCCGGCCGCATCAAGATCGCCGAGCGCCGCGTGCGGCAGTGGTCGAAGCACGGCGCGCCGGTGGAGCTGCTGTCACGCGAGCAGATGCGCGGGCTGCTCGGCTCCGATGCGTGGTTCGGCGGCTTCTGGAACAAGACCGGCGGCCATATCAATCCGCTGGCGCTGGCGCGCGGTCTTGCGCGTGTGGTGCTGGAGCAGGGCGGCCGCATCTATGCGCGCTCGCCGGTGGAGAGTTACGAGCGCAAGGGCGATCGCTGGATTGTCAGGACGAAGAATGGCCAAGTCAGCGCGCGTAGCCTGATCGTCGCCACCAATGCCTATACCGGGGAATTCTCCAAGCAGCTCTCTCCGGGCATCGCGAGTGAGGTGATGCCGGTGCTGTCCTGGCAGATGGCGACGCAGCCGCTGTCGGACGAGGCGCGCAAGACCATCATCCCCGGTCGGCAGTCGATGTCCGACACGCATGGTGAGCTCTATTTCGCGCGCTACGACGCGCGCAATCGCCTCGTCACCGGCGGCAATGTCGTTGGGCTCGGCGACAAGACGGAGCGGCTGAAAGTTATGGTCGCGGAACGTCTGAAGCGGCTGTGGCCACAGATAGGCGATGTCCAGTTCGACTATGTCTGGAACGGCTATGTCGGCATGACCACGGACTTCCTGCCGCGCATGCATAGACTCGGGCCGAATGCCTATGGCTGGACCGGCTGCAACGGCCGCGGCGTCGCACTGTCGGTGGCGCTCGGCGATGAATTCTCGAAGGTGGTGCGCGGTGTGCCGGAGAGCGAACTGGCGCTGCCATTCTCCGAGCCGGTGCCGATTGCGGCGCATGGGCTCATGCGTCTGCTCGCGCCCTTCATGCTGCTGGTCTATCGCCGCAGGGACGCGAAGGAGATGGCTTAGCGTACGCCACACACTCAGCCCTCATCCTGAGGAGCCGCGCAGCGGCGTCTCGAAGGATGGGCGCGAGCTCGGAACCTAGCCATCTCATGGTTCGAGACGCGCGCAAGTGCGCGCTCCTCACCATGAGGGATGGAGCTACACCGTCACCGGCTTCCGGCTGCGCGCAAAGTCGCCGCCGGGGATCGAAGCCAGCAGGGCCTGCGTATAGGCATGCTGCGGATTGCCGAACACTTCGCCGGCCAGTCCGTGCTCGACGACTTCGCCGTCCTTCATCACAGCGACGAGATCACAGATCTGCGCGGCAACGCGCAGATCGTGCGTGATGAAGACGATCGAGAGCCCAAGCCGCTCGCGCAGTTCGTGCAGCATCTTCAGCACCTGCGCCTGCACGGAGACGTCGAGCGCCGAGACAGCCTCGTCGGCCACCAGCACGTCGGGCTTCAGCGCGAGCGCACGCGCGAGGCCGATGCGCTGGCGCTGGCCGCCGGAGAATTCGTGCGGGAAGCGATCGATCGCGGAAGGATCAAGACCGACCAGCCTGAACAGTTCTTTCGCTTGCGCCATGGCATCAGCACGCGGCGTACCGTGCACGATCGGGCCTTGCGCCACGAGATCGCCGGCCTTGCGGCGCGGGTTCAGCGAGGCGAACGGGTCCTGAAACACCATCTGGATGTGTTTGGTCTCGCGGCGCACCTCGTCGCGCGTGAGCTTCGCCCAGTCCTTGCCTTCCAGCACGATCGCGCCGCTATCGGGATCGATCAGCCTGATGATGCAGCGGGCCAGCGTCGATTTGCCCGAACCTGACTCGCCGACAATGCCGAGCGTCGCACCGCGTGGCAGTTTCAACGACACAGACTTCACCGCATGGGTTACGCGCACGCCGCGGCCGAGAAAGCCGCCATTGCGATAGGTCTTCGACACGTTGTCGAGCGTCAGGATGACGTCGTCGGACAGTGCGCGCGGCGGCGGCGCCGTCAGCGGTGGCACCGCGGCGATCAGCTGTTGCGTATAGGGATGCTGGGGATTGGTCAGCACGTCCTTGACCGCGCCTTGTTCGACCACATTGCCGTGCTGCATCACCACGACCCTGTCGGCGATCTCGGCGACGACGCCAAAATCGTGGGTGATGAACAGCACCGCGGTACTCCTGCGGCTCTGCAATTCCTTGATCAGTTTCAGGATCTGCGCCTGCGTGGTGACGTCGAGCGCGGTGGTCGGCTCGTCGGCAATCAACAGCCGCGGATCAAGAGCGAGCGCCATGGCGATCATCGCGCGCTGGCGCTGGCCGCCGGAGAGTTCGTGCGGATAGGCACGTGCGGCCTGGGCGGGATCGGGAATGTGCACATCCTGCAGCAGTGCCAGCACGCGCGCCTTGATCTCGGCCTTCGAGAGTTCGGTATGGATCTCGAACATCTCGCCGATCTGGTCGCCGATGGTGCGCAGCGGATTGAGCGCCGTCATCGGCTCCTGGAAGATCATCGCGATGCCGGCGCCCCGCACCTTGCGCATCTCGGCATTCGACGCGCTGGCGAGATCCTTGCCCTCGAACAGCACGCGGCCGCCATCGATGGCGACTTCGCCGGGCAGCAGTCGCATGATGGCATTGGCCATGACAGACTTGCCGGAGCCGGACTCGCCGACCACGCAGACGATCTCGTTGGCGGCAATCGCCATGGAGACGCCGCCAAGCGCATGCGAGCGGTCGGCGCCCTTGGGCAGCTTCACGCTGAGGCCGTCGATGGTGAGGATCGGATTGTCCACGGCGCTCATCGGCTTTTCAGTCTCGGATTAAGCGCATCGTTGAGGCCCTGGCCGACCAGCGATACGGCGAGCACCGTGAGCAGGATGGCGATGCCGGGGATTGCGGAGACATACCACTGCACGCGCAGCACGTCGCGGCCGAGACCAATGAGGTTGCCCCATGACGCCACGTTGGGATCAGAGAGACGCAGGAAGGCGAGTGCGCTTTCCAGCAGGATCGACAACGCCATCACCACGCTGGCATAGACGATCACGGGCGGCAGCGCATTGGGCAGGATCTCGCCCAGAATGAGCTGAATGTCTTTCATGCCCAGCGTGCGTCCGGCCTGCACGAATTCACGGCTGCGCAGCGACATGAATTCGGCGCGCGTCAGCCGCGCCGGTGCCGGCCATGATACGATGCCGACCGCGATGGTGACGGTGGTGATGGTCGAGCCGAATACGGCGACGAGCACCAGCAGCAGCACGAAATTCGGCAGGGTCTGGAACGCCTCGGTGATGCGCATCAAGACCGTATCGACCCAGCCGCCATAATAGCCGGCAAAGGCGCCGATCAGCACGCCGATGACCACGGCGATGACAGTCGCGACGCCGCCGATCAACAGCGAGATGCGCGCACCGTAGAAAATCTGCGCGGCGATATCGCGGCCGGAATTATCGGTGCCCAATAGGAAGCGCGGATTGGAGAACGGCCAGATCAGCGGCCGACCGGCCAGCGCCAGCGGATCGCGCGGATAGATCCAGCTCGCGGTGATCGCCATCACGATGACCACCAGCAGGAGCAGCAGGCCCACGACGGCGGCCGGGCTGCGGAAATAACGTTTGATCGCGTCCATCATCTCACGCCTCCGCCTGGATACGCGGATCGAGCCGCGCATAGAGAAGGTCGACGAGGAAGTTGACGAGGATCACGAGAAGCGCCGAGACGAAGACGATGCCGAGCAGCGTGTTCAGATCGCGCTGCACGACAGACTCATAAGCCAGCCGTCCGAGGCCGGGCAGGGAGAATACGCTTTCGACCACGACCGAGCCGCCGAGCATGGTGCCGGCCTGCAGACCGATCAGCGTCACCATCGGCAGCAGCGCATTGCGCAGCACGTGTTTCACCACCACGCGGGTCTCGTCGAGGCCCTTGGCGCGCGCGGTGCGCACGAAATCGAGGTTGAGCGCTTCCAGCATCGAGGCGCGCATGATGCGCAGATAAATCGCGAGGAAGATCAGGCCCAGTGTCAGCGTCGGCAGGATCAGATGCAGCGCGATGTCGATGGTGCGGCCAAATCCGGTCTGTACGGCGCCGATATCCTCGAAGCCACCGGCCGGCAGCCATTGCAGATAGATCGAGAACACCACGATGGCCATTAGGCCGAACCAGAATGACGGCGTGGCGTAGAAGACGAGGCCGAGGGTGGAGATCAGCGTATCCGGCCATTTGTTGACGCCGCGCGCGGCGACGACGCCAAGCAGCAGGCCGAAGAAAAACGCAAAGGACAGCGACGCGGTCATCAGCAGGATCGTCGGCGGCAGCCGTTCGAGGATCACGGTGGCGACCGGCTTGCCATAGATCGAGGAGAAGCCGAGATCGAGGCGGATCAGTCGCCACAGATAGTTGCCGAGCTGCATCGGGATCGAAAGGTCGAGCCCATAGAACTTGCGCAGCTCGCGCGCGGTCGCGGCATCGCCGCCGCCCATCTGCGCCATCATGGCATCGACGGTGTCTCCCGGTGCGAATTGCAGCAGCAGGAACACGCCGATCAGGATCAGGAATAGTGTGGGTATCGAGGCGGCGAGCCGCCGCCCCGCAAGGCTCAGGATGCGCATCTGGCTATTGTGGCGAAGTTTGGCTCAGGCGGAAAGCCAAAGATCGTGCCAGCTCGACGATCCCCAGCGCGGCGTGTTGGAATGGTTACGCGCCTTGGCCGTAATCACCGTGACGAAGATCTGTTCGATCGGCATCCACACCGGCAATTCGGTGTTGGCTTCCTTGACGAAGGTCGCGTAGAGCGCCTTGCGCTTGACCGGGTCGATCTCGGTGGCCGCGTCGTCGATCACCTTGTCGATGGCTTCATTCTTCCAGTCCCACTGGTTGGTCCAGGGCGCGCCCTTCGGCTGGCCCGAGCGATACCAGACCGTGGTCGAGACGGCGGGATCGTTGCGATACTGGTGCCAGCCGGTTGAGAGGTCGAAGGCGTGATCGTCATAGACCTGCTTCAGGAAGCCGCCGCCGTCGTTGCGGACAATCTCGACGGGAATGCCGACTTCGCCCAGCGACTGCTGGATGAAGGTCGCCCACAGCGAGATGTCCTCGCCCCAGGGCGCGGGCAGCAGACGCAGCGAGAAGCGGGTGCCGCCGGCACCCGGTTTGAAGCCGGCCTCGTCGAGCAGCGCGATCGCCTTCTTCTTGTCGTAGGGATATTGCGGCGTATCCGGACCCGGATAGAAGTCGGTGGAGACCGAGGGGATCGGGCCGGTGCCGAGCTTGGCGAAATCGCCGAGGAAGTTCTCGATGAAGAACGGCACGTTGATCGCATGCGCGATGGCGCGGCGAACGCGGATATCCGCGAGCTCCTTGCGGCGGAAGTTGAACTCGATGGTGTTGGTGCGCGCGTTGCCTTCATTGCCCTTTGTGGAGACGATGAAGCGCTTGTCCTTGGAGAGCCGTGCCGTGTCGGAAATCGTGAGACCGGTGAACGGGCTGTACTGGATGTCGCCGGCTTCCATCTGGGCGGCAGCGGCAGCGCGGTCGGTGACGACCTTCCAGACGATACGGTCGAGATAGGGTGCATTGGGGCGCCAGTAGTTCTCGTTGCGCTCGGCGATGATGTATTGGCCGCGCTCGTATTTGACGAACTTGAAGGGGCCGGTGCCGACCGGGGCGAGGTTGGTCGGGTTCTGCCGGATGTCGCTGCTGCCCTCATAGAGATGCTTGGCGGAGATGTAGCCGAGGTCCGGCAGCGCGCGCAGCAGCAGGCCGAGCGGCATCGGGCGCTCATATTTGAAGATCGCGGTCTGCGCGTCCGGCGTTTCGACAGCGGTGAGGAACAGCTGCAGGGTTGATCCGTAATTGAGGATCTTCTTCCACATGTTCATGGCGGTGAATTGGACGTCGGCCGAGGTGAACGGCTTGCCGTCGTGCCAGGTCACGCCCTTGCGCAACTTGAAGGTGATGGTCTTGCCGTCCGGCGTGGATTCCCAGCTCTCCGCGAGCACGCCGACCGGCTGGCCATTGGCGTCGAGATCGACCAGTGCTTCCTGGATCTTGCCGCCGATGATGTAAACGCCGGTGGAGGCCTGAATGCTGGGGTTGAGCTGACGCTGTTCTGCACCGTAATGGACGTTGAACACGCCGCCCTTGCGGGGCGTTTCCTGCGCGAAGGCGCGTAGCGGGTTCGCGACATTGGCAGCAATGGCGGCGGAGGTCAGCAGCGCCGTGCGGCGGGTCATTTCCAGGCGGGTCATGGTGTCGAAGTCTCCTGCGTCGTGCCTGCGCAGATGGAACCAGCGCATAGCCCGCGCAACCTAGGGCATAACCGGCGGCCAAGTCATTCCCTAATGCTGCGGCGGCTCAGAGAATTCTTGCAAGACATAGCAATGGCGCAGCATAAAATGCCGCGCCATTGCTTCGACCTGAAAGCTTTGCTCAAAAGTTATGCCGGCCCGCACACAGGGCGGGCAACCGCATGCTTCAGCGCATCTTGACGCTCGGTTCGCGGCTCCAGAGCCGCAGCTTGGCCAGCTTGTCCATGAAGCCCGGCACGTCGTCGGCGCTGCCCAGCGCAACGACGCCTTCATCGAGGTCGTCCGCGATTCCCACCTTGGCGAACAACCGCTCGGCGGCCTCGGAATGTCCGATAAACTTGCAGTGGGCAAAGGCGTCGGTGACGAAGTCGCGGGCGGTTGATTCCTGCAAGAGGTCGTCGATTCCGGCTTCCGCCGGGAGCAAGGCCACTGCGTCATAGAGAACGGACGGGCCACCATCGATCATCTGGTCGGCGGCGACCAGGCTGCCATCGCTGGCTTCAACGCCGTTCACCTTTGGCGCAATGATCTCGTATGTTGCGCCGGCCTCCGTCACCGCGCCTTGCAGGGCGGCAAGCAGCTTGGCATCGACCCCGTCGGTGACGAGGATGCCGAGCTTGCGGCCCTCGAAACGCTGCGGGCCATTTGCGACAATGCTGAGCGCTGGCGACTCCGCCAGATCCTGCCGCGTGGGCATCGCCGCGTCAGCAGGCTTCGGCATCGTCGGAAGACCCAGCATGGTGCCGACCCTGTTGGCCAGTCCTTCATCGATGTTCAGGAGATGCGCGACCATGCGCTCGCGGATCACCGGTGTCTTCACTTTGCTCAATTCGAAAGTCAGCGCTGCAGCAATATGGTGTTGCTCGCCCCTGGTCTGGCTGATGAAGAACTGCCGTGCCTGGCTGTAGTGATCCGCAAAGCTCTCCGCGCGCAGCCGACGCTTCGCGCCTTGCTCTATGTCAGCAAATGTCTTGAAGCCTTTGGCGGTTGACTCGCGCGGGCCTACGCCGAACGAATTTGGCTGGTAGTTGACGCGACCGACCGGGTTGCGCATGGCCATGTGCCCGTCCTGCTGGAAATGTCCGAACGGACATTTCGGAGCATTGATCGGGATATGGGTGAAGTTCGGACTGCCGAGCCGCTTCAGCTGTGTATCCAGATAGGAGAAGTTGCGGCCTTGCAGCAGTGGGTCATTGGTGAAGTCGATGCCGGGCGGAACATTCTGCGTCATGAACGCGACCTGCTCGGTCTCAGCAAAGAAATTGTCCGGCATGCGGTCCAGCACCAGACGGCCGATAGCGATCGGGGGCACGAGTTCTTCGGGGATGATCTTGGTGGGGTCGAGCACGTCGAAATCGAATTTGTCAGCAAACTCGTTGTTGAATAGCTGCACCCGCAGCTCCCATTCGGGATAGTCGCCGGACTGGATAGCGCTCCACAAGTCGCGGCGATGAAAATCCGGATCGGCGCCGTTGATCTTGACGGCCTCGTTCCACAGCACCGATTGCAGACCGAGCTTCGGCTTCCAGTGGAATTTGACGAAGGTCGATTCGTCCTTGGCGTTTACGAAGCGGAACGTATGGACGCCGAACCCCTCCATAAAGCGGAAAGAGCGGGGAATCGTTCGGTCCGACATCTGCCACATGACCATGTGCATGCTTTCGGGCGTCAGCGAAATGAAATCCCAGAAGTTGTCATGCGCCGACTGCGCCTGAGGGAAGGCGCTGTCGGGCTCTTCCTTCACGGCATGGACCAGATCGGGAAACTTGATTGCATCCTGGATGAAGAACACCGGGATGTTGTTGCCGACCAGGTCCCAGTTGCCCTCTTGGGTATAGATTTTGACGGCAAAGCCGCGCACGTCGCGTGCGAGGTCGAACGAGCCCTTGCTGCCCGCGACCGTCGAGAATCGAACGAAGGCGGGGGTTCGCTCGCCTGCGCGCTGAAACAGATCTGCGCGGGTATGCTTGGCCAGTGAACCGTAATTTTCGAAGAAGCCGTGCGCCGCGTAACCGCGTGCATGCACCACGCGCTCGGGAATCCGCTCGTGATCGAAATGGAAGATCTTTTCACGAAAGTGAAAGTCCTCGAGCAATGTCGGTCCGCGCGATCCGGCCTTGAGCGAGTTTTGATCGTCGAAAACCGGGCCGCCCTGGGCGGTCGTCAGCAACGCGTCCTCTGGTCCGGCTATCTGATGGAGTTCGCCGCCTTCACCGCGAATGAGCGTCTGATCGTGAATCGTTGCATTGGTGGTGCCGCTTTTGGGCATCGATGATTTGGCCATGGGATGTCTCGCAGAAGTTACCGGGAGAAGGGCCCGCGATTGCGTTCGCGGGCCTCAGGGAGTTCGGCGTTGGGCAGGCGCTACTTGCTGAGGTTCTGCGCCATTTCGAGGTGATGCTTCAGCGCCGGCAGCGTCTTTCCGGCCCATTCCTTCAATTCGGCATTGTCGCCGCTTTTGGCGTAGCGCTCGAACAAGTCAACCGCGTCCTTGTGGGCGTCGACCTGGACCGAATTGAAGTTCTTGCTGAAGTCAGCTCCGCTTTGTTCCTTCAACTTGTCGAGCTTACTCTGATGCGCGCTGTCGAGCGCTGGCGGAAGTTCGGCCTTAACCTTGCCGCTGCTGACCATCGCCTTCAGCTCGGTGCTGGTCTTGGTGTGATCTTTCACCATCATAGCTGCAAAGGATTTCTCGGCGGCATTTCCCTTGCTTTCCGCCAGCGTGTTGGACTGGATCTCGAACATGTCGCTGATCGCGACCTGCTTGACGAAATCAGGGGTGCTCGGGCTGACACCGAGAACGGAATTGACTCCCGTCTTTTCGCCGACGGACTGCGCGTAAACGGCTGGGGCGAGGGCGGAGGACACGAGCAACAGGCTCGCGGCAATAAGGGTGCGGCGTTTCATGATTTTTCCAATGTTTGGACGAGGGCATCAGGTGTCAGCACAACCGGATCAATCGTGTTGTGTTCCGGACCAAATGAGGCAGGGGGCGAAGGCCCGGATCAGGCCTGTCTGGGCCGCCCGGTCCCAGCGGGCCGGAAGGGCCTCGTGTTGGCTCGATCATTGCTTTCGGTTCTGGTACAAACCGCACGCAACCCGAACCCGGATAATTTTATGCGTAAGCTTACCGTCGCCGCTGCCCAACTGGGCCCAATTCAGAAAGCCGAAAGCCGCGAGGCCGTGGTCAAGCGCATGCTGGCGCTGCTGGACGACGCCAGGGTGAAGGGCGCTGATCTCGTCGTCTATCCGGAACTGGCGCTGACGACATTTTTCCCGCGCTGGTACATGACCGACCAGAAGGAGGTCGACACCTGGTTCGAGTCGGAGATGCCGAACGCCGCGACCCAGCCGCTATTCGACGCCGCCGCCAAGGCCGGTATCGCACTCTCGATCGGCTATGCCGAACTGACCCCCGACGGCCATCACTTCAACACCCAGATCCTCACCGACAAGACCGGCAAGATCGTCGGCAAATATCGCAAGGTGCATCTGCCCGGCCATGTCGAATTCGATACCGAGCGTGCCTTCCAGCATCTGGAAAAGCGTTATTTCGAACCGGGCGACCTCGGCTTTCCCGTCTTCCGCGCGCTGGGCGGCATCTTCGGCATGATGGTGTGTAACGACCGCCGCTGGCCGGAATCCTATCGCGTGATGGGCTTGCAGGGCGTCGAGATGATCGTGCTCGGCTACAACACGCCGTCGGTGAATTCGCAGAAGTCGGTCGAGGGCCCGGAGCAGCGCCTGTTCCACAACCGCCTGTCGGTGCAGGCCGGCGCCTATCAGAACTCGACCTTCGTGGTCGCCGTCGCCAAGGCCGGAGATGAAGACGGTCATCCCCTGATCGGCGGCTCACTGATCGTCGATCCCAACGGCGTCATTCTCGCCGAAGCCAAGACCGAAGGCGATGAGCTGCTGGTCTGCACCGTCGATCTCGATGACACGAAGTTCGGCAAGGACACGATCTTCGACTTCAAGCGTCACCGCCGCATCGAGCACTATGGCCGGATCACCAGCCAGACGGGCGTGGTTCTGCCGCCGGAGTAAGGCGACGCTCTTAAATCGACGAGAAGCACTGACCTAACCTCTCCCCGCTTTGCGCGGGGAGAGGTCGCCGCGTCTTCGCGGCGAGTGAGGGGCGGTTCACCGCAGTCGCGTTAATGTCGGATTCTCGTGTCGATCGTCGAGCAGTTCGCTTGCTGTAGAGTTAAGGCTGAGTTCGTGCCTCGCCCCTCACCCCGACCCTCTCCCCGCGCAGTGCGGGGCGAGGGAGCGCATTCCCGCCGGAGTGAAATCCGCTACTGAAACATCACCGTGCCGATGGCCATGCTCACCGCAGCCTGGGTCGGATCGATCACCGGAATGCCGAGCGCATCCTCAAGCGCGCTGCGATGACGCGACATGCCCGCGCAGCCCATCACCACGGCGTTGGCGCCGTCCTCGTCCTTCAACTGGCGGCCGACCTTGATCATGCGCGCCAGCGTGTCGTCGCCGGAGGCAGCTTCCGCCACACTCATGTTGAGCGGTCGTTCGCCGGCGAAGCGATCCATCAGGCACATCTGGCGGAGATAACGCATGTGCCGGCCGATCGAGCCCTGCGCCACCGCGATGACGCCGAAGCGGTCGCCGCGCGACAGTGCCGTCAGCACGCCGGATTCGGCGATGCCGAACACCGGGCGTTGCGTCGCCTCGCGGCAGACATGCAGGCCGGGATCGGAATAGCAGGCGATGACGAAGGCATCGGCGGAATTGTCCGCGGCCACCAGCCGGCTCAGCGGTATCGTGACGCTTTCGAGATCGGCCTGCGTCTGCACGCCCAATGGTCCTTCCGCCAGCGTGACGCATTCGATCTCGGGCCCGGCCTCGAACATCACCGGTTGCAGTGCTTCGGCGAGGTTGCGCGTCACCTGCGGATTGCTGTTCGGATTGACCACCAGAATCTTCTTGCGGGGCTGCATATTCGGCTCCTTGTCAGGACAGCAGTATTACCGGAAAGTGCCGACCGTCAAAGCCTGTAAAATGTTCGCATATCTGATCTCATCCCTGGAGTTCTGCCCTTGTCCGATCCCGTCTACGACCTCGTAATCCGCGGTGGCACCGTCGCCACATCGAGCGATGTATTTGCCGCCGATGTTGGTATTACCGGCGAGACCGTCGTGGCACTGGGCAGCGGGCTTGCAGCCGGCAAGACGGAGATCGATGCAACAGGCAAGCTGGTATTGCCAGGCGGCGTCGATGCCCATGCCCATATCGAACAGCTCTCCGCAGCCGGCATCATGAATGCTGACACTTTCGAGAGCGCGACGCGCTCTGCAGCTTTCGGCGGCACCACCAGCGTGATCTCCTTTGCCGCCCAGCATGTCGGGATGGATGTGCAAGAGGTCGTCACCGACTATACGGCGCTTGCAAGGAAGGGCGCGATGATCGACTACGCCTTCCACATCATCGTGTCGGATGTGACCGACAAGGTCATCGCCGAGGATATTCCGGCGCTGGTGAAGCAGGGCCATTCCTCGATCAAGATTTTCATGACCTATGACCGGCTCAAGGTCGATGACGAGAAGCTGCTGGATATCCTCGCCGCTGCGCGTGAGGCGAAGGCGCTGGTCTGCGTCCATGCAGAAAATCACGGCGTCATCGCCTGGATGGTGAAGCGCCTGATCGACAAGGGCTACATCGCGCCGAAATATCACGCCGTCAGCCATGCGCGCGTGTCGGAATCCGAAGCCTTCACGCGGCTGATCGCGTTCAGCGAATTGCTCGACCAGCCGGTGATGATCTTCCACGTCTCGACCCGCGAAGGCGCTGCCGTGATCCGCGAGGCGCGCGGCCGCGGCGTCAAGATTTTCGCCGAGACCTGTCCGCAATATCTGTTCCTCACCGCCGAGGACATGGACAAGCCCGGCGCCGAGGGCGCGAAATGGATGTGCAGCCCGCCGGCGCGCACCACGGACGATCAGGAGGCGCTGTGGCACGCGCTGGCGCTCGGCGATCTGCAACTGATCTCGTCGGATCACGCGCCGTATCGCTATGACGAGACCGGCAAGCTGCGCGCCGGGCCGAACCCGACATTCAAGCAGGTCGCCAACGGTCTGCCGGGCCTCGAAGTGCGCCTGCCACTGCTGTTCGACGCGATGGTGTCGAAGGGGCGTCTTGGTCTCTCGAAATTCGTCGAGCTGACATCGACCGCACCGGCGCAGATCTACAATCTGCCGAAGAAGGGCTCGATCGCCATCGGCAACGATGCCGACATCGCGATCTGGGATCCCGCGCGCAAGGTGACGCTGACGGACGAGATGATGCACGATCTCACCGGCTTCTCGCCGTTCTCCGGCCGCACCGTCATCGGCTGGCCCGAGAAGGTGTTGTTGCGCGGCCGCGTGCTGGTCGATGGCGATACGTTCACCAGCAAGCCGGGCGAGGGACGCCTGATGCTGCGCGAGGGCGGCAGGGCCGCGACGCCGTCAGGCAAGCTCGCTGCGGAAATGGACCTGGCGAAGAACTTTGGCGCAAAGCTGCTGTGATGCCAAAGATGCTCGATCCCAATCTGCCAGCTTTTGCGGATATCCAGACGCCTGCGCTGGTGCTGGATGCGTCTGCTCTTCAGCGCAACATCACGGCCATGGCCGAGTTCGCCAAAGCGAACGGCGTTGCGCTTCGCCCACATGCCAAGACTCACAAATCGACGCGTATCGCGCAGATGCAGATCGAGGCTGGCGCTGTCGGCATTTCCTGCGCGACGGTCGCCGAGATCGAGGCCTTTGCGCAGGCTGGCATCACAGGGCTGCTGCTGACGACACCTGTCGCCGACCGACCGAAGCTCGCGCGTCTGGCCGCTGTCGCCGACCAATCCGATATCAGCATCGTCGTCGATCACGCCGACCAGATTCACGTGCTGCATGAATTGCTCGATGCCGGCAGCCGTCAGCTGCAGGTGCTGATCGATATCGATGTCGGTCAGCGCCGTACCGGTGTGGTCGATACCGCATCGACGCTCGCGCTCGCGCAACTGATCGAAGCCACGCCGGGCATGAATTTCAGTGGCATCCAGGGTTTCGCCGGTCATGTGCAGCACATGATCGACTCGCAGGAGCGCAGGGCAGGTGCTGCGCGCGTGCGCGCGATGCTCGACGAGCATCTGCATGTACTGACGGAAGCCGGCATCAAGGCGGAGATCGTCACCGGCAGTGGCACGGGCGCCTGCGCCTATGATGTCACGGGCACCTATACGGAGCTGCAGGTCGGTTCCTACGTGTTCATGGATTCTGACTACGGCAAGTTGGAGCACGAGGGTGGCGCGCTGCCTTACGATCCAAGTCTGTTCATTCTCGCCACGGTCACCTCGGTGAATCGTGCCGGCGAATTCACCGTGGATGCCGGCGTCAAGGCGATGGCCTTCAACGGCCCGGTGCCGTCGCTGATGTTAGGTGTGCCGGAAGGGTCGACCTATCGCTTCGGCGGCGACGAACATGGCATGATCACGATGCCATCAGGCGCGGAAGCGCCGAAACTCGGTAGCCGCGTATTGCTGCTGACCACGCATTGCGATCCCACGGTAAATTTGCACGCGGACTATCACGTGGTCGGGCATAATATCGGCGTGGAGACCTGGCCGGTGCTGGCGCGGTATGGGGCGTGAGAACCTCTCCGCTGTCGTCCCCGCGCAGGCGGGGACCCATACACTCTAGAGATTTGGTTAGAACGCTGACCGTTGTAACTCTGCCGCCTAACCGCGTTGACCGTGGTTATGGGTCCCCGCCTGCGCGGGGACGACAACTGAGTGTCAATGTGTCCCACCCAAAAACGCATCCGACACCGTCGGATCATTGATCAACGCCTGCGCTGTGCCTGAGGTCACAACGCGGCCGGTCTCCAGCAGATAGGCCCGGTCGACGATCTTCAGCGTCTGCCGCGCCTTCTGCTCGACCAGCAGCACCGTGAGGCCTTCGTTGCGGAACTGCGCAATCATCTTGAACAGCGTATCGGTCATCAGCGGCGCGAGGCCGAGCGAGGGCTCGTCGAGCAGCAGCAGCTTTGGCTTCGACAGCAGCGCGCGGCCAATGGCCAGCATCTGCTGCTCGCCACCGGAGAGAAGACTGGCGAGACCGTCGCGGCGCTTGCCGAGAATCGGAAAGCGCTCCAGCATCTTGCCGACGTCGGCCATCGCCTCGGCCTTGTCTGGGCGGGTGTAGATGCCCATCAGCAGATTTTCATAGACCGTCATGCGCGCGAGAATGCCGCGGCCTTCCGGCACCAGCGCGATGCCGCGGCGGAGATTCTTTTCGGCCGCATTCGGCACGAGCTTCTCGCCCTGATAGGTGATGTTGCCCTGGAACGGCAGCAGTCCCGCAATGGACCGCGCGATGGTGCTCTTGCCGGCGCCATTGGCGCCGAGCAGCGCGACGATCTCGCCCTGCTTGATGTCGAGATCGACGCCGCGCACAGCGGTGATGGCGCCGTAGCGGACCTGCAAGCCCCGGATCGTGAGCATCAGTCGTCCTTTCCGAGATAGGCGTCGAGGACGACAGGGTTGGCGCGCACTTCCTCGGGTTTGCCTTCGGCGATCAGCACGCCGAAATCGAGGACATAGAGATAGTCGCAAAGCCGCATCACGAAATTCATGTCGTGTTCGATCAGGAGAATGGTGAGGCCGGTGTCGCGCAAGCGGATCATCAGCGCGCGGATTTCCTCGGCCTCGTCATGGTTCATGCCGGCCACGGGCTCATCCAGCAGCAGCAGCTTCGGCCTGGCGGTGACGGCGCGCGCCATCTCCACCTTGCGCTGGATGCCGTAGGGCAGCGACTTGGCCGGGCGGTCGCGCAGTTCGGTGAGGCCGAAGAACGCCATCACTTCCTCGGCGCGTTCCTGCGCCGCCGGATTGGCCCAGGAGATCGGCAGCAGACGCCGCCACGCGCTTTCGCTATGCGGCTGCGCCACCAGCAGATGCTCCCAGACCGTCATGCTGCCGAACAGCCGGATGTTCTGGAAGGTACGGGCGATGCCCTCGCGCACGATGCGATAGGACGGCCACTGCGTGACGTCGACGCCCTTGAGTTTCACTTCGCCGGCATCGGCGCGATAGGCGCCGGTGATGGTGTTGAACAAAGTCGTCTTGCCGGCGCCGTTCGGGCCGATCACGCCGACGATCTTGCCTTCCGGCACTTCGCAGACCATGCCGGACAGCGCATGGATGCCGCCGAACGTCTTGGTGACGCCGGTGAGTTGAAGCAGGGGCGTGCTCATGCCGCGGCCCTCCGGAAGGTCAGTGTGCGGATCAGCGAACGATCGAGAATGCCTTGACGCCGTACCAGCAGCACGACGATCAGCAGCGTGCCGAAGGCAGCGAGGCGCCAGTCGGCGATCGGACGCAGGAATTCAGGCAGGAACACCAGAAGGAGAGAGCCGACCAGCGAGCCCGGTCCGACAGTGGAGCCGCCGAGGATCACGGCCAGCACGAATTCGATCGAGCGATCGAAGCCGAAATTGGCCGGCTCGATATAGACGTTGTGATGCGCGAACAATCCGCCGGAGACGGCGGCCACGGCGGCGCCGACACCGAAGGCACCGATCTTGGTCACGGTGGTGTTGAGACCGATCAGGCCGGCGGCGGTTTCGTCGTCATGGACGGCCTGCATTTCCAGCCAGACGCGCGAGCGCTCCAGCAGCATCACCGCGATCAGGATGCCGCCGGCCCACAGCCAGACATAGCCGACCGAGATGTGCTGCATGCCGCGATAGCCGCCGGAGCCGCCCATGGCGTCGAAGTTGAGGAAAAAGCTGCGCACCATTTCGCCAAAGCCGACGGTGGCCATCGCGAGATAGATGCCTTTCAATCTCAAAGCAGGGAAGGCAACGATGGCACCGATGATGCCGGCGGCGATCGCCGAGATCACAAGTGCGAGCGTCAGCGGCACGTTCAGCGCGACGGTGAGGTAAGACGACAGATACGCGCCGATTCCCATGAAGGCGCCGTTGCCAAGCGAGAGCTGGCCGGTGGCGAGGATGATATAGACGCTGAGTGCGCCGAGCAGGAGGATGCCGGACTCGGCGAGCAGGCTTGCATAATAGGTCGACATCAGACGCGCTGCCCCTGATCGGACCGCGCGCCGCCGAGCAGGCCCTGCGGACGCAGCAACAAAATCAAAATCATGAAGCCGTAGACGACGAAGTCGCGGACCTGCGAGCCGCCGTAAGCAACCGTCAGCACTTCGGCGATGCCGATCAAGGGACCCGCGACCAGCGCGCCCCAGATCTGGCGCGTGCCGCCGATCACCATCACGGCGATGGCCTTGAGGCCGATCTCGACGCCGAGATAGGGCGTGATGGTGCCGTAATGCAGCGCGATCAATACGCCTGCGACGCCGGCGAGCGAGCCCGACAGGATGAAGGCCAGCATGGTCAGGCGGTCAGCGGAGACGCCCAGGATTCTTGCGACTTCGCGGTTCTCGGCGACGGCGCGCAGCGCGCGGCCCATCGGGGTCTTCTGCACGATATAGGCAACCAGCGCGACCAGCACGACGGTGGCGACCAGCACGATCAGCTGCATCTCGCCGATATTGACCGGGCCGAGCGCGTATTGCTTGCCGAAATACTCGTCGGGGAGCTGGGCAGGATCCGAGCCCCAGATGTTGGTGGCGACGTTCTGCAGGATGATCGAGAAACCCAGCGTCGACAGCATCGGCGTCACCAGCGGCGCGTCGCGCAGCGGCTGGTAGCCGATCTTCTCGATGGCGATGGCGATCACGGCTGCGCCGAGCATGCCGCCGAGCACGGCGACCGGAAGCGGGAAGCCTGCGGTGATCAGCGTGAAGCCGAGATAGCCGCCGATCATGAAGAGTTCGGCAATCGCGAGATTGAGAATGCCGAGAATGCCCATCACGAGCGAGAACGACAGCGCCAGCAGCGTATAGACCGCTCCGAGCGTCAGGCCGTTGACGAGTTGCTGTATCAGCATGGGAATCGCAATCGTTAAATCAGGTGGTCGTCATCATGACTGCGGCCGGGAGGACTTCCCGGCCGCAGCGGCGTGGATGGTGCGGAAGATCAGCAGGCCGGGTGGCCGGGCGCGGAGCTGCAGCCCTTGACCTTGGTGTCCCAGGCGCCGTTCTGGCCCTGCAGCACGTAGAAGGCCTTGATCGCGTCGCCGTCGTCATTGAAGCCGATCGGGCCGCCGAGACCGGCAAAGCCTTCGAGCTTGGCAAGATGATCGCGGATCTTGGTGCGGTCGGCTTCGAGATCGGCCGGCTTGCCGGTGACGCCAGTCTTCTTGATCGCGTCGATATACATCGAGACGATCTCGTAGATGTTGGCGTCATACATCGAGGGTTCGATGTCCTTCGGCAGGCCCGATTCCTTGCGCAGCAGCGGCGTCAGGGTGGCCGTGAATTTCTCGGGTGCCGGGCCCGTCATGGTGGCGTAGAAGGTTGCGGGCGCGATCACCGGGATTTCCGGCGCAGCCTTGAGAATCGCTGACGAGATCAACTGGGTGGCGCCGACAACCGGCTTGATCAGACCCTGGCGCTTCATCTCGCGCAGCACGGTGATGGCCTGGCTGTAATCGGCGCTGACAACGACGCCGTCGGGATTCAGGGCCTTCAGTTTGGTGACCTGTGCTGACACGTCGAGGTCGCCGGTGTTGAACGACAGCAGATCGTTCTCGTTGGCGACGATGATGTCATTGGCCTTCAGTACAGCCGGCATGATCACCTTGCCGACGGTGGACGCCGTGGCGTCCTTGGCGTCGAAGATCACGGCGACGGTCTTGATGTTGAAGGCCTTCTTGTAGAAAGGCACGGTGGTCTTGGCGAGCACGCCTTCGTCGATGGTGTTACGGAATGCCCACGGACGGTTGAGTTTCGCCACGCCCGGCTTCGAGGAGGCCTGCGAGGTGGAGACCACCTTCATTTCATTGGCGACCGGGAACGTCACTTCGGCGGCGCTGGAGGTGAGCGGGCCGGCCACGGCAAGAACCTTCTCGTCGCCGGCCAGTTTGCGCAGCGAGCTTGCGGCCTGCGCCGGCTTGGCGGCGTCGTCGAGAATGGTGATCTTCAGCTTGGCGCCATTGATGCCGCCGGCATCGTTGGTCTGCTGTTCCAGCATCTTCAGCGTCACGGTGTTGCTGCGGCCCCACTCGGCGAACGGACCGGAGCTCGGCACCACCGCGCCGATGGCGATTTCCTGCGCCCATGCCTGACCGCCAACCATGGCGGAAAGCGTGACGGCGGCAACTGTGCCCAATACGCGCGGCAAATTCGATTTGATCCGTGACATCGACGATCGTCCTCTTCTGCTGATGCTTTTGCTGCAGTGATCCGCAGCATAATCCAGATAAAGATTTCTATGCACGCCATGTGCCATCGCCGGCTGTGACAGCGGAATGACAGCGTTGGTCGGATCGTCCAATAAATTTCAGGCTTTGACAATCGTCATTCTGAGTATCTTTATAAAATAGTTCTCTTAAGAAGCTAATTTATGCGGCAGTGCGGCCCGGAAATGCAGCAATTCGAAGCTGGCGGGAATGCGCGCAATTGCCTGTTTCACGGGTGTTTGGTGTTGCGGGCGCGTCGAGGCTGATTCCCGCGTCGCCCTTGGGCGGGCGGGGGCTGTGCGCACGGGTGCCGTTTTGTCGCAGCAATAGCGACGCGGGCTATGGCTGTCCCCGGGGCCTTGGCCGGGTGCAACCGCCGGTCCTGACGCGGGTCAGATTGCAGACCGGATTCAGCCCTTGCGCGGCTTGCCGCGCTTGGCGACGGCGATCGATTGCGCCTCGGGCGAGAGCTGCTTCACATTGGTGTCGGCCAGATAACGCTGCAACGCAATGGCGCGGTCGCTGGAATCGACAAGCCGCTGCACCATGTCCAGCAACTGGTGGAATTCCCGGGTGCCGAGGCAGCCGAACTGCACGTCGTTGACCTGCGCCTGAGTCGGCGCGAGCCGCTCCAGCAATTCGGCGCCATGCGGCGTCACCACGAGGCTGATACGGCGGCGGTCGCCGGTATGCGAGGTCTTGGTGATGAGCCCTTTGGTTTCGAGCTTGTTGGTCACGGTGGTGACGAAGGCGCCGCTCAGATGCAGGTGATCGGCGACGGCGCGCACATGGACGTCGCCTTGCGCCGACAGATGCCGGATCGAGATCAGGGTGGTGTATTCGATGCCGGCAAGGCCGATGACGGCGGCGTGACCTTCGCGCAAGGTCTGATGGCGGACCAGAAAGCCGAACAGGCTGTGGACCAGGCGGCGGAACTGGGCGTCCGAGCCGTCCACCAGCAGCTCCTGACGGGAGACCGTCAATGCGGCGCGGGACGCCGGCCGGCCTGTGGCAGGCTTCTTGCTGATCTCCTTGCCAACTGATTTGCCGATCGAAGTGGAGCGCGCTGCGGATTTGGCCACGTGATGATCCCATGTATCAAAACTTGCCCGAGCTTGGCGGCTTCGCGCGGTAATTGCAATCACGACGAATGATGCAGTGTGCGAATGCCACAGGTCCGCTTGACAACGGATTTAAAATAGCTTCGGATGATAGCTATTAATGGTGATGACCGGCGCGCGGCCGGCAGCAGGTGACGGAGAAAAGTGATGAACAAGGCATTTGGATCCGGGGCGGCAGTTGCCGGCGTCAAGAACGGCGCCGAGCATGTCGCCGCTGTCCGCGACGGTCGTGCGGTCTATCTCGACGGCAAGAAGGTCGATGACGTCTCGACCCATCCGGCCTATCGCCATGCGGTCGCCTCGGCTGGCGCGCTGTATGACTATCAGGCCGACCCCGCCAATATCGAACGCATGACCTTCGATGTCGGTGGTGGCCGCCGCGTCAATCGCGCCTGGCAATTGCCGACGAGCTACGCGGAACTGGTCGAGCGTCGCAAGGCGCTGGTGGAGTGGGCCGAACTGTCCGGCGGCTTCCTCGGCCGCTCGCCCGATCACGTGGCCTCGTCCATGTCCGGCATGATGATGGGCATCGAGGTGTTCGACAATTACGATCCGAAACGCGCACAGGCGTTCCGCGACTGGTACGACTACGCCCGCAAGAGCGACCTGTTCCTGACCTATGTGATCAACAACGTGCAGGGCGACCGCTCCAAGGCGTTCGGCGATCAGGGCAAGAATGCGCAGGACATGGTCGCGCGCATTGTCGACGAGGATGCGTCGGGCATCACCATCCGCGGCGCCAAGCTGTTCGCCACGTCAGCCATCATGGCCAACGAGATCTTCGTCGGCTCCGGCCAGCCGCTGCGGCCTGGCGAGGAACATCTGGCCTTCTCCTGCGCGCTGCCGATGGGGACCAAGGGCCTCAAGATGCTGTCGCGCAAGAGCTTCGAGGCCCATGCGCCAAACGAATACGACAACCCGCTGGCCTATCGCTATGACGAGAACGACGCGCTGGTGTTCTTCGACGACGTGAAAGTGCCGTGGGAGCGCGTGTTCCTGCTTGGTAATACCGATATGTGCCGCGCCCAGCTCCATGACACGCCAGCCCATGTCTATCAGAACTATCAGGCGCAGATCCGCCTGTCGGTGAAGCTGCGTTTTCTGGTCGGCCTCGCGCGCGGCATAGCCAAGACCATCGGCACCATCAATTTCCCGCCGGTGGTGGATGTGCTCGGCAAGCTGGCCTCGCAGGCCGCGCTGATCGAGGGCATGGTGCTCGGCATGGAAGCCGGCGGCGCGATGCGCGGCGATTACTATCTGCCCAACAAGCATCTGCTCTATGCAGCGCAGGTGCAGTCGCAGGAGATGTATCCGCAGATCATCAGCGCCATCCGCGAACTCGCCGGTGGTGCGCTCTTGATGCTGCCGTCGTCGGTGGATGATTTCAGCAATCCGGAAATCGCGGATATTATCGGGCTGACCCAAATCTCGCCCGCGATGTCGGGCCAGGACCGCGTCAAGCTGCTGAAGCTGACCTGGGACGCCGTTGGCTCCGAATTCGCCTCGCGCCATCTGCAATACGAGATGTTCTATGCCGGTGCCCAGTTCGTCACCCGCGGCCACAGCTACCGTACCTATGACTGGGAGCGGGCAGGGGCCATGGCCGAGAAGATGACGGCGAAGTACGATTTGCCGGAGTTCAAGGGCAGCAACTAAAGCGCAGTCGCTTCCTTAACCTCTCCCCGTCCTTTACGGGGAGAGGTCGCCGCGTCTTCGCGGCGGGTGAGGGGCCATTTTCGGAGTTCAACGCAAGCGCAGTATGCGCTGTTCGGAGAACGTGCCGATCTGTGAGGGATCAATTGCGGCGAGTCTTGTGCCCTGCCCCTCACCCCACCCCTCTCCCCGTGCAGTACGGGGAGAGGGAGCCTACGGTGCGTGCCGCTGCCTCCCTGCAATCCCGATCAATGCGCCGCGGCGCCCGAGAAATCCCGCGGCAATCTCGTTTCCGCCACGCGCACATTACGCATCCCCGCCGGCGTGTTGCGGCTGCGGCCGACAAAGCGCGGCACGCCGTCAGTGATCACGGCGCTGACTGCCGGCACATCGCCGTTGCGAAGCGCCGACAGCGCATCGTCCTGTGAGCCGCCGGCGCAGGCGTCGATCAGTACCACGTCGGCATCCTTGCCCGTCTTCAGAAATCCGCTGTTGAGCCGGTAGACCGTTGCATTGTTCCCCGTCGCCGCCGCGATCGCCTGTTCGGGCGGCATGTGGCCCAGGCTGGCGAGATGGCTGATGGTGTAGAACATGCCGAGCGGCATGATCCCGCTGCCGGTCGGCGTGTCGGTCGCGATCAGCAGCCGCTCCGGTTGTTTGGCTTCGTCGAGCAGCTTCGCCGTCAGCAGCGCGGTGCGAAGATTGCCGGCGGTGCAGAGCTGCAGCGCGATGTCGCTTTCATTCACCAGCCGCGCAAAGCCGGCTTCCGGCATCGCCACCGGTCCGCCATTGACGTGAAACGACACGCTCGGATTCGATTTCAGCACATGTTCGGCCCAGATGCCGGACGAGCCGGGGATCGATGAGCCGCCGGTATGCATGGTGGTGACCATGCCGAGCTTGCGTGCGGCGAGCATCAAGGGCGCATAGTCGAATGGTGTCTCGAATGCGCCGAAGCCGGCCTTGGCAAGCCACAAGCCGGCCTTCACCAGTTCTTCCAGATCGGCCTCTGTTAGTCCCGGCTCGAGGATGATCGAGCCGGCATGGACGCGCATGCCGCCGGGGCGATAGTCGAGGAAACAGGCGCGGGCGGCCAGCGCCAGCGCCTTGACGCCCGCAGGATCCTTGGGACGTCCGGGCACGTGCACTTCCGACGCCGTGATGGACGTCGTCGTGCCGCCATGCACGTAGCTTTCGAGATAGCCGACCACGCGCTGCCTTGGCGTGTAATCGCCGAAGGTGATGTGCACATGGCTGTCGATCAGGCCGGGAATTGCCGTCGTGCCGGCGGCGTCGATCACCACATCGGCCGATGACACCTGGTCCGATGACAGCGTGCCGATCGCGCTGATGCGGCCATCCTGCATCAGGATGCCGTCGCCGTCGGCGAACGGCGCCTTGAGATCACCGGTGACGATGGTGCCGATATTGACGATGGCCGTTTTCATATCCGTCTCCGCAATCTCAAGGCCGTCCAAGGCCGCAGCCTAGCGCAAGCCGTCCTTGCCGCCGATATCCCTGGCATTCAACCCGCCGACCCGCGCATTGAGGCGCCCGCGATTGGCGAGACAGACGATCAGCGCAACTTCATCAGTGGCAGGCGCATCGGGTGGCAGCGTCACCGAGATGCCGTCGTAATGCGAGCGGACATAGAGCGCGTCCTTGTGCGCCAGGGGAACGTCGATCAGGCAGCCGGGGGCGGCGAGCTTGGTGAAGGAGGGAATCCAGGCTTCGGCGCCGCCGACGGCCTCGCGCAGCGGCGTGGCGAAAGTCGTGGTCAGCATCGCATTGGCATGTTCGAGTTCGCCGCCGAGGCCAACGACGCCGCCCTTGCCGTAGCTTTCCACCTTGTACGATCCCATCGCCTCGACGGCGAGCTTGGCCAGCACGGCGCCGACATCGACACTGGCGGCAATTGCCTCGGAGAGGTCTTCGACATAGCGTCCGGCATAGGGATTGGCGACGATGGCCACGGCGGCGACGCGGCGCAGCGGCTGCTCGTGCCGGTGGCCGGCCTCGACCTCCTTGTGGTCGGTGAAGCAGAGCAGGCGCCTGATATCGAGTTTCATGATGTTCTCCCGTCAGATGTGGCGCCGATCCTGACCCAGTAAATGCATTTGATCAATAGCTTCGTTAAGAAGGTATGCAGAATCGCTTGACGAAGCAGGGGCCGCCAGCCAATCCTGTAGCGGATCGTTCACTGGGAAGCGGTATGTCTCGTTCCAAGGTTGCGCCGCTCTCCAAGACGCCGGCGCTGCGTAAATCCGAAAAGGCCGCGGCCAAGCCCGCAGTGAAGACGGGAGCCAAAACCGCGCTCAAGGCAAAACTTCCGGCTCCGGCGCTGACCACGTCGCGCAAGGCGCTGCTGGTCGATGGTTCCGATCATGCATTCCGGCAACTCGTGCACACATTGCTGGCGTTCCTCGCGCGTCACGAGACCGTGCGTGAGGGGCATGCCGCCGCGATCGGCCTGGCCGGGATCGAATACACTGTGCTGATCTCGGTCAAATATCTGGCCGCTGAAGGCGATGTCAGCGTGCGCGAACTCGCAGCGCATCTGCATCTCAGCGGCGCTTTCGTCACCACGGTGTCCAACAAGCTGCAGCAGATGGGATTGCTCGACAAGCTCGTCGATCCCGCCGATCGCAGGCGCCTGCGTCTCATGGTGACGCAGGCCGGCGATGCGCTGCTGGCAAGCCTCAATCCCACGCAGCGTCAGGTCAATGACGTACAGTTCGATTGTCTCAACGCGGACGAATTTCATCAATTGCTGGGGAGCGTCGAGCGACTCGTCGAATCCAGCGAGCGCGCCATTGCGCTGCAACGCTATCTGCAGCCGCGCGGTCCGGATACTCCGGCGCCATCTGATGGCGGCGACAAACCGGCACGCCGCAAAAAGATATAAATCTGCGGTCTTTGGTACGAATCGAACCCGAATGCTGCGGCACCGGTATGGATTGCCGATATCGGGCGATTGAATCGGGTGCGACGACATGAGACATAATGTCACTCAGGTCGCTGCGAGGAAGACATGTCCCAGCTTGATGCATCCCCAACGCCGCAACCGGCGCCGTCACAACCTGTTGCGCCGACACCGGCACAACCGGCTGCGCAACCGCCCGCACAGCCTGCGGCGCTGACGCCAGCACAGCAGGCGTGGCGTCGTCTTGCGATTCCGCTGCTGGCCGTTGCTGCCGCGGTTGTCTTCATCGTTCTGGCCACCACCCGCTGGGACATCTGGATGGGCAACCGCGCGGTGCAAACCACCAACGATGCCTATATCCGCGCGCAGACGACGCGGCTGTCGAGCCGCGTGGCCGGTGCCGTGAAAGCCGTGCCGGTGAACGACTTCCAGCACGTCAAAGCCGGCGATCTGCTGATCCAGATCGATCCCGCGGATTACGAGGCGCAGGTAGCGCAAGCCGAAGCCGGCGTCGCCGGTGCGCAGGCGGCGCTGGACAATCTCGCCAACCAGGTCGAGCTGCAATACGCCACCATCGCGCAGGCCGAGGCGCAGCGCGTGTCGGCGCAGGCGATGGAAGTGCAGGCGCAACAGGAGCGGGAACGTCAGGCTTCGCTGACGCAGACCGAAGCCGGCACGCGGCAGCGCTTCGAACAGGCAACCGCCGCCTATGCCAAGGCACAGGCCGATGTAAAGGCGAGTGGCGCGGTGATCGCTGCGCAAAAACATCAGCTCGAAGTTCTCGCTGGCACGCGCAAACAGCGCGCGGCCGATCTGCTCGGCGCCAAGGCGACGCTCGATGCCGCCAGACTACGCCTCGGTTATACGAAGATCGTGGCGCCCTTCGATGGCGTGGTCAGCGAGCGTCAGGTGCAGCCGGGCGATTATGTGAATATCGGCTCCAGCCTGATCAGCATCGTGCCGCTGCCGGACGTCTATGTGATCGCCAATTTCAAGGAAACGCAGCTCACGCGCGTGAAGCCCGGCCAACCCGTCGACATCGTGGTCGATACATTCTCGGCGGAGACGCTGCGTGGCCGCGTCGAGCGCGTCTCGCCGGCGTCGGGATCGCAATTCGCTTTGCTGCCGCCGGATAACGCCACCGGCAATTTCACCAAGGTCGTGCAGCGCGTGCCGGTCCGCATCACGCTCGACAAGGGACAGCCGCTGCTCGACCGGTTGCTGCCGGGCATGTCGGTAACCGCGAGCATCAACACCGACGCGCCGGCGGCCGGCAATGGCGGAAAGTAAGGTCATCGAAAGCGGCCCGGTCTCGACCGGGGGCGTTTCGCACCATCCGATCTTTGCGGTCGGCGCGGTGCTGCTCGGCGCATTCCTCGCCAATTTCGATACGCGTATCTTCTCCATCGGCCTCGCCGATCTGCGCGGGGCGTTGGGGCTGAGTTTCGATGAAGGCGCGTGGCTCTCCACCGCCGGAACAGCGTCGCAGATCTTCATCGCGCCTGCGGTGGCCTGGATGGCCACCGTGTTCGGGCTCCGCCGCGTGCTCGGCATTCCCGCTCTGGTCTATGCGGCGATCTCGCTGGTGATCCCGCTGGTGCGCGACTACAATCTGCTGCTGGTGCTGAACATCGTGCACGGCATGCTGCTTGGCACCTTCGTGCCGGCAACGCTGCTGATCATCTTTCGCAATCTGCCGATGAAGTGGTGGCTACCGGCCATTGCGATCTATTCCATTCGCGTCGGCTTCTCGCTCAATTCCGGCACCGCGCTGGTCGGCTTCTATGTCAGCCACATCGGCTGGCAATGGATGTTCTGGCAGGATGTCATCATCGCGCCGCTGCTGGCGCTGTTCGTCTGGCTCGGCACACCGCGCGAGCCGATCAACCGCTTCGTGTTGTGCGAGGCGGATTGGGGCGGCATGCTCTTGCTCGGCACCGGCATGGCGATGATCTATGCCGGGCTCGATCAGGGCAACCGGCTGGACTGGCTGGGTTCGGGTACCGTGGTGGCGCTGCTTGGCGGCGGCACGGTCCTGACCGTCGGCTTCTTCATCAATGAGTCGGTGGTCAAACGGCCATGGGCGCATGCCGAGGTGCTGCTGTCGCGCAATATCGGTCTCGCGCTGCTGACGATCATTCTCTACACCATGACCAGCCTGTCCAATTCATCGTTGGCGCCGAATTTTCTCACCAACATCGCGCTGTTGCGGCCGGAACAGTCCGGCATGTTGTTTCTGCTCTATGCCGTCGTGCCGATGATCGTACTCGTGCCGCTGTCGATCTGGCTCATTCGCTACTACGACGTGAAGCTGACGCTGATCATTGGCCTTGCGGCATTCGCCGCCGCCGCCCTCCTGGGCACGCAGCTCACCCATGAATGGGCGCTTGGCGATTTCATCCCGATGGTGATGTTGCAGTCGCTTGGGCAGAGCTTCACGCTGCTGCCCATCGTGATCATCGCACTGTCGAATTCCGATCCGTCGCGCGCGACGGCTTTTGCGGCCTATATCCAGGTCTTCCGACTCGGCGGTGCCGAGATCGGCATCGCGCTGATGGGCACCTGGCTGCGCGTGCGCGAGCAGATCCATTCGAATCTGCTCGGCCAGCATGTCGCCAGCGGCGATGCCGATGTCGTCGGCATTCTTGCCAAACTCACCGGCCGCTTCGCCAGCCATGGCGAGGGCCTTGCCCAAGCCCGCGGCATCGGCACGCTCGCAAGCCTTGTGCAGCGCGAGGCCAATACGCTGGCCTATATCGACGGCTTCTGGCTCACCTTCTGGTTCGCGATGGCGGCGCTGATCGTCGTGTCGCTGATCGGCAATGCGCCGAAGGGACCGTTCACGCTAAAGCCGCGGGGGTGAGGGGGATCTCTCTCGTCATTCCCAGGCACACCAATTGGTGTGCCTGGGGGCCGGACTGAGCTCGGAATCTCGATCCAAGCTCGTCATTCCGGGGCGCATGAAAGCGGCGAAGCCGCTGCAATGCGAACCCGGAATCCCGACATGTTCAGCGCAAAACAGGTCGAGATTCCGGGCTCGGTCCCGTCGCCTCCGGCGCCGGTCCCGCCCCGGAATGACAGTATGGGGCGGCAAGACAGCGCCCAAACATTTTTTCCTATTTCCCGTTGACAGTATCCCTGTCTGGTTTATATTCCCATTCGTCCTGCCCCACCGAGAGGGGCGATCGCGATCGTCACGTTCGCGGGGCAGGATGCGGTGGACGCCGGAGATGCGGCGTCACGCGGTTTATGGGTGACGTCTGTCTTCGGGCAGGACGGATCTGCGCCAGCACTGCCACTGGCAAGGAGACGGCCGACCTTGGGATGGAAAGACTCTCTGGACAGTGTGACGGACGACCAAGTCAAAACGCGTTCGGCTTACTCGCTTGAGGCTCCCTTCCCATCGCCTTGGGACTTTAATTCGCGATCGGAGCGTTCGTCGAGGCAAAGTGCAAGCAACCGAAAAAACACCGCATGCGGAACGCCGGGCACTTGCTCGGCGCCTCCGAAAGTCCTGATGCACTCACAATTGCGGAAGACCGCATCGCATCAGGCCCAAGGGTGCAACGGGCACCTGGCGTTCCGCACGCCCTCTCACAGGGGGCAAGGAATGCAGCAGACGACGGCGCCCCCGCGCCGCAAATAATGGGGGTGATGACGCATGTCTGCAGAGCAGTGGCTGTTTGACATTCGAAGAAGCTGGGACGCGCAGGCGTTCGTGGAATCCCCCCGCCTGGCAAAGCTTCGCTTCGCGCGGGGGGAGGGATAAGAGAAGCGCCGCTAATCCTGCAGCTCGTTCACCTTGCTCACCCAGATACGCACGTCAGTGAGCACCTGCGGCAGCACGTCCTTGACCTCCTGCACGGTCATGCCGGCCTTGATGCGGGGATCGTAGAGGATGTTGAGGATGTACTGGTCGTAGACGTCGAAGAAGCCCATCTGGACGTTGTCGTTGAACATCGTCCACGGCACCGTACTGGTATCGTTGATCGGGCCCAGCGACTGCAGCAATTCCTCATAGGCGCAGTCGAGAAAGACGAAGTCGCCATTGTCGACGGTGAGGATCACGTCGGAGCGTTCGATCTCGAAGGCCTCGTTCTTGCGGAAGCCGGACAGGCATTGCGGGTCCAGGGAGTCGCGGATCTCGTTGGCCCGGTCGGTGCCATAGAAGGTCGAGATGGTGCGATAGAGATCGCGGTCGCGCACCAGCTTCACCAGTACATTGGCGTCGTCGCGGTTGTCCGCCATGGCGATGTTGAGATGCTGCACCCGGCGCGCGATGTCGGTCACGACCTTGGCGATTTGAGCCTTGCGGTCGGCACGGCCCTCGGCGAAGACCCGCACTGGAAGCTCATATTTGCGGATGCGGTCGACGCGGCCGGCGAGGTGATACTCGGCGCCAAAGGCGGTCTTGAAAAAACCGTCGATGATCTCGCTGTCGGTAAAGGTTTTCTTCTCGGTGCGCTGGCGCGCCGTAACGGCGGGCGGCTCGCTCGCACCGGCATAAGACGGCTGCGGCACGAAGGCGGTCAAAGACGCTAGCGCCAGCAGCGCGGCAATCGTCCGGACGATGAATCGATCTGGTGTCGGGGCGGGCATTATTACTCAAGTTCTCGCAATGCGCGTATTTGCGCAAGCGTTCAGTGCCGCCCCCGCGGACAATTCGAAGGCTTCCCGCAGGAAGCCTTCGTTCTCAGCTCAAGCTCAGTTCTTGACGATGACCGTCGCGCCGACCGAGACGCGGTTATAGAGATCGGTGACATCGTCATTGGTCATGCGGAAGCAGCCCGAGGACACGGCCTGCCCGATGGTCTCCGGCTCGTTGGAGCCGTGGATGCGGTACAGCGTCGAGCCGAGATACATGGCGCGGGCGCCGAGCGGGTTGTCGATGCCGCCGGGCATGTGGCGGGGCAGGTCGGGGCGGCGGGCGAGCATCTGGGCCGGCGGGGTCCAGCTCGGCCATTCCTTCTTGGCGGTGACGCGGTGGACGCCGCCCCAGCGGAAGCCATCGCGGCCGACGCCGATGCCGTAGCGCAGCGCCTGGCCGCCCGGCTGCACCAGATAGAGCCGGCGCTCGGCGGTGTTCACGACGATGGTCCCAGGGGCGTAATTGCTGTGGAAGCCGACGGTCTGGCGCTGGATCGGGCCGGAGCTGTTGCCGCCGCCATTGCCGAAATTGGAGAAGAAGTTGGAGAGCGACGGGCCGTCGTCGACCTCGAAGTCCTGCGCCGGCGGCTGGTTGCGAACGCGTGCATCGGCAGGAAACGCAATTGTGGTGAACGCGGCTGCGGCAAAAAAGAGAGCAAAAAGGCGCTTCATCATGGTCCTCGCCAGAAAAAATTGAGGCCCAAGACAGGCCATAAATCGCCCCGATCCGCAACCCACGGCCGTGTGAGGACAGCCCGGATGGAGCGATAATAACCGGCGTTCAGCCCGCCCCGCGGCCCTCACAACGAAGCCTTGCGTTCCGACCCTTTGACGGGCCCTCCGAACAATGGTTCATCAGCCCCCGAGATCAAGAAACCGAGATACGACCCTGAATCAAACGGAGTGAGACGATGAACGGTGCGGAAAGCCTGGTGCGGACATTGGTGGCGGGCAATGTGGATGTCTGCTTTGCCAATCCGGGAACGTCGGAAATGCATTTCGTTGCGGCGCTCGACCGCGTCGAAGGCATGCGCTGCGTGCTCGGCCTGTTCGAAGGCGTCGTCACCGGCGCGGCGGATGGCTACTTCCGCATGAAGGGCACCCCGGCCTCGACGCTGCTGCATCTCGGTCCCGGCCTCGCCAACGGCCTCGCCAACCTGCACAATGCCAAGAAGGCCAATTCGGGCATCGTCAACATCGTCGGCCAGCATGCCGTCTATCACATCGAATACAACGCGCCGCTGACCTCGGACATCGAGGGCCTCGCCCGTCCGATGTCGCAGTGGGTGCACACCTCGCCGGATTCCAAGTCGGTGGCCAAGGACGGCGCCGCAGCAATTGCCGCCGCCAAGGATCGCCAGATTGCCACGCTGATCCTGCCCGCTGACACCGCATGGGGCGCGGCCGATGGCGTGGCTCCGGTGCCGGCCGAGAAGCAGAGCGCCGGTTATTCGGCGCAGGCCGTCGAGACTGCTGCCAGGATCATGAAGGACGGTGGCGCCTCGACGCTGTTGCTGATGACCGGCCAGGGGCTGACCGAGAAGGGCCTGGCGCTGGCCGAGCAGATCGCCGGCAAGACCGGCTGCAAGGTGATGGGCCAGACCTATAATCCGCGCATGGCGCGCGGCCGTGGCCGCTTCTCCATCGATCGCATTCCCTATGTGATCGAAGCCGCACTTCCGCTGCTAAAGGACTTCAAGAACATCGTGCTGGTGGAAGCCAACGATCCCGTGGCCTTCTTCGCCTATCCGAACAAGCCGAGCATGCTGAAGCCGGAAGGCTGCGAAGTGCATCGCATCACCGCCGGCGGCGAGAACTCGATCGCTGCGCTGGAAGCGCTGGCCGGCGCGCTCGGCGCCAAGCCGTCGGATGTGAAGCCGCAGAAGCTCGCCGAATTGGTGAAGCCGACCGGCGCGCTGAACCACACCACGATTGCGCAGGCGATTGCCTATGCGATTCCGGAAAACGCCATCATGGTCGATGAGTCGCTGACCACCGGCCGCGGCTTCTTCCCGCCGACAGCAGCGGCTGCGCCGCATGACTGGCTGCAGAACATGGGTGGCTCGATCGGCTTCTCGACCCCGGTCGCCACCGGCGCCGCGGTGGCCTGCCCGGATCGCAAGGTGATCTGCATGGTCGGTGACGGCAGCGCGATGTACACGCTGCAGTCGCTGTGGACGCAGGCCCGCGAAGAGCTCGACATCACCACCATCGTGTTCGCCAACCGCAAGTATCAAATCCTGCTCGGCGAATTCGCAGGCGTCGATGCCGGCGAGCCCGGCCAGCGCGCGCTGGATATGCTCAATCTCGACCGTCCGACGCTCGACTGGGTGTCGCTCGCCAAGGGCATGGGCGTCCCCGGCGTCTCGGTGTCGAACGTCGACGACTTCAACAAAGCGCTCGCCAACGCGATCGCCGCGAAGGGTCCGAAGCTGATCGAAGTGGTGATGTGAGCCGCAGCTGACAGATACCCCGCTACCAAGCGGGGTGCCCGCCAAATAGAGAAAGGCTCCGGATCACTCCGGAGCCTTTTCAGTGTTCCCTGCTGGCGAAACGATATCAATTGAAACACGTTCCGATTTTTCGGCGCAACTCCACGCAGCGCTTTCTCCGGCAGGGATTGTGCTCTGCAACCTGGGCGCATCGGGAACAATAGTTGTGAACATCGCGTTGCAGAGAGACAGCTACCGCACAGACAAGTTATTTCAGCGCACTCATAAGATCAGATGGCAAAAAATCGTTGGGACGAGGAACAGATTGAAATTTTGAAAGGGCTTATCGCGCGTAAAGTATCGCTGGCCAGAGCCGCGGTGATCATGAAACGACCGCAGAGTTCCGTTCAGATCCAGGCACGCCGGCTCGGAGCACCATTCCCCGGTGTTCGAGCGACCAAGGCGCGGCTGAAAGCGCAAATCGATGAAGCCGAGAAGAAAGCGTTGCGGTGAAAAGCGCGATTGAGCTTGTGGTTGCCGCCTATGTCGATACGAACCAGCTAAGTGCGTTGCAAGATCTCAAGGTGCATCGCGAAACGCTGGCGGCGTCCGTCCGCAACAGAATGGACTTCAATTTCGGCGTGTTGCTTGGGCAGCTCGACGACGACATCCGCGAAATCGAAGCCGGTATTCGCCGATTGCGTGCTTCGATGGAAGCGCGGCCAGCGGTCGAGTCCTAAGCTGGTGCGCGTCGGTCACGTTGCCAAGTCCTCCGTCTGTTCGCTCCAGCGCAGATAGTCGCGTGGTGAAATTCCCATCGAGCGACGGAACATAGCGCTGAAGGCACTTGGACTATCATAGCCGAGATCGAGCGCCACATTGGTCACCGGCTCGCGCATGGTCAGGCGCGACAATGCTTCCATCAATCGCACCTGCTGGCGCCATTCGGCGAAGCTCATGCCGGTCTCGCGGCGAAACAGCCGCGTCAGCGTCCGTCGGCCGAGGCCGCCGATCTGCGACCAGGATTCCAGATCCTGATTGTTGCCGGGCTCGCGCAGGATCGCTTCACAGATACGCGCGAGGCGGCGGTCCTGCGGCATAGGCGCGCGCAGCGGCACGGCCGGCATGCGACCGATTTCCGCGAGCATCAAATTCATGATCTGCCCTTCGCGGCCATCCATGTCGTATTCGGTCGGGAAGGTGACGGCTTCGTTGAGCAATGCGCGCACCAGCGAGGAGACTTCCATCAACTGACACGAGGTCGGCAGGCCGATCGTCGCGTCGGGTTCGACATAGAGCGTACGCAGCTGCACGGTGCCCCAGCAGCGACTTTGATGGACGACGCCGGGCGGGATCCACAGCGCGTGCTGCGGTGATACGGTCCAGCTGCCAGTCTCGGTGATGACCGTCATGACCCCGGTCAGGCCGTGCAGGAACTGCGCGCGGCGGTGGCTGTGCCGGACGCCGACGCCGCCCGAGGAGAATTCGGCAGCCATCGCAACCACCGGGCGTTGTGCGCCCTGGAGTGCATCGGCGCGGCGGCCGCTGGCCTCGAAGCCGGAAAAACTCACCATGGCCGGCGGCGCAACGCGCTGGCGCGGCGTGTTGCACGAAATTGAAGAGATATGGCCCATACGCGACAAATCCTGACCCTGTGAAGACGGAGATGATGCGCCGACATCGTACCCTAGGATAGAGGTTTTGGGCGCATCGTTCCGGACGTTGCCATTCTCAAAGCAGGCTTCATGCCACTAGCGCGTTTTCCAGCGAAGTGGGTACCGGTTCGCGTTAAGAAAACGCGTAAAACAACAATCCTGAGCCCCGTTCCGATTCAATCGGAACGGAAACGGAAAAGGCTCGGGCAGAAAAAACGCAGGAATTCGATGACCCGCATTACTCTCATGACAACCCTGTCCAACACCATGGGCTTCCTGGAGGACCACCTGAAGCGGGTGGTTCCCGGCGCGGTCGTGACCACTTGGCCGGAAAACGGCGCGCTGGACGGGGAGGTGGTGGTCTGCTGGAAGCCACCGTCGGGCGTGATGGCGACCATGCCGAATTTGCGGCTGATCCATTCCATCGCCGCCGGTGTGGACAATGTGTTGTCCGACACGGCGCTGCCGGACCGGCCGCTTTGCCGGATCGTGGATCCGCTGCTGGGCAAGGCGATGGCCGAATATGTGCTGTGGGGCACGCTGTATTTTCACCGCGAATTCGACCGCGTCTCCACCAATGCCCGTAATGGGCACTGGCATCGCTACGATCAGGTCGCTGCCGCCGACAAGCGCGTCGGCATCCTCGGTCTCGGCACCCTCGGAATCCAGGCTGCCACGCTGCTGAAATCGGTTGGCTACAAGGTCTCCGGCTGGTCGCGCTCCGCAAAACAGGTCGAGGGTGTGGACGTCTTCGCCGGCGACGCCGCGCTCGACGATTTCCTGGTGCAGACCGACATCCTGGTCTGTCTGCTGCCGCTAACGCAGAGCACAGTGGGAATTCTGAATGCTGACCGCTTCGCCCGCCTGCCGAAAGGGGCGGCGCTTATTCTCTGCAGCCGTGGCGAGCATCTGAATGGTCCAGACCTCGTCGCCGCATTGCGATCGGGCCATCTGCGCGGCGCAATTCTCGATGTGTTCGACAAAGAGCCGCTGCAGCCTGACAATCCTCTCTGGACGGAGCCGGGTATTCTGGTGACGCCTCACATGGCCGGATTGGCCAAACCGCGCGTCATTGCCGACCAGATTGCCGAGAATATCCGCCGTCTCGAGGCTGGAGAGATTCTACTCAACCGCGTCGATCCGGCACTGGGATACTGAATGCCTGCTCATTCACGGAACATGCTCGGTTCTCGGACAACGCCGGCCCGATCGCGATGATGATCGGCCCGGCGACAGCGGCGGCTTGAATTTTGCAAGCTCATCCTTGCGCGTCAGTGCAACCCTGACGTTCAACCCTCTGTGTCCATCGGGAGAGCTGAATGAATCGACGTGAGTTTGCGAAATTGCTGGGTCTGAGCGCTACAGCGCTGTCAGGCATCCCGCTCGGCATTACCCGCGCCACGGGACAGACCAGAGGCGGTACGCTCAATACGATCATTCAGCCCGAACCGCCGATCCTGGTCACGGCGATCAATCAGCAACAGCCGACCCTCACCGTCGGCGGCAAACTCTATGAGAGCCTGCTGCGTTACGATTTCGATCTCAAGCCGATTCCCGGCCTCGCCAAATCCTGGGAGGTTTCGCCGGACGGGCTGACCTACACATTCAAGCTGTTCCCGAACATCACGTTTCACGACGGCAAGCCGCTGACGTCGGAAGACGTGATTTTCACCATGACCAAGGTGCTGATGGAAACCCATGCGCGCGGTCGCGTGACATTTGCGCGTATCGCGAAGGCGGAAGCGCCCGATCCACTGACGGTGATCTTCACGCTGAAGTCGCCCTTCGCGCCGTTCCTGACGTCGCTGGATTGCACAACGGCGCCGATCCTGCCGAAGCACATCTATGAGGGGACCGACTATCGCAAGAATCCCGCCAATGCGCAGGCAATCGGCTGCGGTCCGTTCAAGCTCAAGGAGTGGGTCAAGGGATCGCACATTCATTTTGTCCGGCACGAAGGTTACCATCGGCCCGGCGAGCCCTATCTCGACGAAATCATCTACCGCGCGATCCCCGATGGTGCGTCGCGTACCGTGGCGGTCGAGCAGGGCAAGGTGCAGCTGACGCAGTGGGGCGATATCGAATTCTTCGAGGTGCCGCGGCTGTCGAAACTGCCGAATTACGAGGTGTCCACCAAGGGCTACGAGTTCTTTGCGCCGCATCAATGGATCGAACTCAATAATCGCATCAAGCCGATGGACGACAAGCGTTTTCGTCAGGCCGTGATGCATGCGATCGACCGCAAGGCGATGCTGCAGCGAATCTATTTCGGGCTCGGCAAGCTGGCGACCGGCCCGATCTCGTCGAAGACACGGTTCTACGACAAGAACGTCAAGACGTATGACTACTCCCTCGACAAGGCGAAAGCGCTGCTCGACGAGATGGGGCTGAAGCCGGGTCCGGATGGCAAGCGCGTCACGCTGCGCTATCTGATCTCGCCGGTCAGCGAGGCCAATACGCGGGCCGCCGAATTCCTGCGCCAGTCACTCGGGCGCGTCGGCATCGATCTGCAATTGCAGACCACCGATATCGCCGGCTGGGCGCAAAAGTTCGCCGATTGGGATTACGATATGACCGGCAACCTGGTCTACCAGTTCGGCGATCCCGCGCTCGGCGTCGCGCGCACCTACATCACATCGAATATCAAGAAGGGCATCCTGTTCTCGAACACTGCCGGCTATTCCAATCCGGAAGTTGATCGCCTGTTCGAAGAAGCAGCCGTGGCAACATCCGATGACAAGCGGCAGGAGCTCTATAGCCAGGTCCAGAGAATTCTGGTTGAGGACGTTCCAGTGGTTTGGACGTTCGAGCAGGACTATCCGAACTTCATCGACAAGCGGCTGAAGAACGTGTTGTCGACGGCGATCGGAGTGCACGAGACGTTCGGGGCGGTGAGCTTCGGATGACGTTGAAGGTTTCAAATATCTTTGCTACAAAGGAATTAAGATGAACAGACGTGAATTCGCGAAGCTATTAGGTTTGAGTGCGACTGCGCTTTCGGGAATTCCTCTCGGCGTCACCCGCGCCGTCGGTCAGACCAAGGGCGGCACGCTCAATACGATCATCCAGCCCGAGCCCCCGATCCTGGTGACCGCGCTCAACCAGCAGCAGCCGACGCTGACGCTTGGCGGCAAGATCTATGAGAGCCTGCTGCGTTACGGCGCCGATCTCAAGCCGCTGCCCGGTCTCGCTGAATCCTGGACCGTTTCGCCTGATGGCCTCGTCTATACGTTCAAGCTGTTCCCGGGCATCACCTTCCATGACGGCAAGCCGCTGACATCGGAAGATGTTGTGTTCTCGGTGACCAAGGTCCTCGTCGAAACCCATGCGCGTGCGCGCGGCACCTTCCTGCGCATCGACAAGGCCGAAGCGCCCGATCCACTCACGGTGGTGTTCACGCTGAAGGCGCCGTTCGCGCCGTTCCTCAATTCGTTCGATTGCACGACAGCGCCGATCGTGCCGAAGCACATCTATGACGGCACCGATTTCCGCAAGAACCCTGCCAACGCGCAGGCGATCGGCTCGGGCCCGTTCAAGCTCAAGGAATGGGTCAAGGGCTCCCACGTCCATCTCGTCAAGCATGAAGGCTACTACCGCAAGGGCGAGCCGCATCTCGACGAGATCATCTACCGGGTCATTCCGGACGGCGCATCGCGCGCCGTCGCGCTCGAACAGGGCAAGGTCCAGTTGACGCAGTGGACTGACGTCGAACTGTTCGACGTCGCGCGTCTCTCGAAGCTGCCCAATGTCGAAATGACCACCAAGGGCTACGAGTTCTTCGCGCCGCATTTCTGGCTGGAGTTCAATCTTCGCGTCAAGCCGATGGACGACAAGCGCTTCCGTCAGGCTGTGATGTTCGCTGTCGATCGCAAGGCGCTGCTGCAACGCGTGTTCTTCAATCTCGGCAAGGTGGCGACCGGACCCGTTTCGTCGAAGACCCGGTTCTACGAAAAAGATGTCAAGCAGTACGACTACTCGCTGGACAAGGCGAAAGCCCTGCTCGACGAGATGGGCCTGAAGCCCGGTGCTGACGGCAAGCGTGTCAGCATCAAATTCCTGGTTCCGCCCTATGGCGAAATCTGGCAGCGCTCGGCCGAATTCTTCAAGCAATCGCTCGGTCGTGTCGGCATCGATCTGCAACTGGAAAATCTCGATCTCGCCGGCTGGGCCGAGCGCACCAGCAACTGGAATTACGAGATGACCTGTAATCTGCTTTACCAGTTCGGCGATCCGGCGCTGGGCGTGTCGCGCAGTTACATCACGGCGAATATCCGCAAGGGTATTCTGTTCTCAAATATCGCGGGCTATTCCAATCCGGAAGTAGACCGGCTATTCGAGGAAGCCGCCGTGGCGACCTCTGACGCAAAACGTCAGGAACTCTACACGGCCGTGCAGAAAATTGTCGTAGAAGAAGTCCCGATCGCATGGATGGTCGAGCAAGACTTCCCCAACTTCATCGACAAGCGGTTGAAGAACGTCATCACCACCGGCATCGGTGTGCACGAGACTTTTGGAGCCGTGACGCTCGGTTGAAGCCGAAGTTACTGAAAGTCACTTGATGGCTTGGCTGTAGCCGGACGTGCAAGCGTCCGGCTACAGCCACTGTCAGGCGTCAATGTTTAAAGGAAGAGGCTATGAATAGACGTGAATTCGCGAAGCTGATGGGCGTGAGCGCGGTTGCTCTCTCGGGTATTCCCCTCGGCATCACTCGTGCCGCTGGTCAGACCAAGGGCGGCACGCTGAACACGATCATTCAGCCAGAGCCTCCGATCCTCGTCACGGCACTGAACCAGCAGCAGCCGACGCTGACACTGGGCGGCAAGATTTATGAGAGCCTGCTGCGCTACAGCCCTGACCTCAAGCCGATGCCGGGTCTCGCACAGTCGTGGGAAGTGTCGCCGGACGGCCTGACTTATACATTCAAACTGTTCCCCGGCATTACCTTTCATGACGGCAAGCCGCTGACGGCTGACGACGTCATCTTCTCGATGACCAAGCTGCTGCCGGAGACCCATGCACGTGCGCGCGGTATTTACTCGCGCATCGAAAAGGCCGATGCGCCGGATCCGCTCACCGTGGTGTTCAAGCTGAAGTCGACCTTTGCCCCGTTCCTGACAGCGCTCGACTGCACGACGGGTCCGATCGTGCCGAAGCATATCTATGACGGCACCGAATATCGCAAGAACCCGGCCAATGCACAGGCGATCGGCTCAGGCCCGTTCAAGCTGAAGGAATGGGTGAAGGGCTCGCATGTTCATCTCGTCAAGCACGAAGGCTACTACCGCAAGGATCAGCCGTATCTCGACGAAATCATCTACCGCATCATTCCCGACTCCGCATCGCGCGCCGTTGCGCTGGAGCAGGGCAAGATTCAGCTGACGCAGTGGAACGACATCGAAATGTTCGATGTGGCGCGGCTGTCGAAGCTGCCGAATTTCGAGATGACCACCAAGGGCTACGAATACTTCGCACCGCATCAGTGGCTCGAACTCAACAACCGCATCAAGCCGATGGATGACAAGCGTTTCCGTCAGGCTATTGCCTATGCGCTCGATCTGAAGTCGATGGCGCAGCGCGTCTATTTCGGTCTGCCCAAGGTCGCGACCGGTCCAGTGTCGTCGGCGACCAGGTTCTACGAGAAGGACGTCAAGCGTTACGATTACTCGTTGGACAAGGCGAAGGCGCTGCTCGACGAGATGGGGCTTAAGCCGGGTGCCGGCGGCAAACGCGTTACCATCAAGTATCTCACCCCGCCTTATGGTGAAATCTATCAGCGCGCGGCCGAGTTCATTCGCCAGTCGCTCGGCCGCGTCGGCATCGATGTGCAGATCGAGAACACCGACGTCGGTGGCTGGGCGGAGAAGTTCAGCAACTGGGACTACGAGATGACCGGCAATCTGGTCTATCAGTTCGGAGATCCCGCGCTCGGCGTGTCGCGCACCTACATCTCGTCGAATATCAAGAAGGGCATCCTATTCTCGAACACGGCAGGCTATTCCAATCCGGAAGTCGACCGTCTGTTCGAAGAGGCTGCAACCTCGACCTCCGAGGCCAAGCGTCAGGAACTCTACAGCCAGGTGCAGAAGATCCTGGTCGAGGATGTGCCGGTGGTCTGGATGTTCGAGCAGGCCTATCCCACCTTCATCGACAAGCGCCTCAAGAACGTGACTACAACAGCGATCGGCGTGCATGAATCGTTCAGCGACGTGAGCTTCGGATGACGGCGGTATCGGTTAATGCAAAAGGCGGTCGCGTGTTCGCGATCGCCCTCGCGCTTGCGGGTTGGTTTGTCAAATTCGTAGCCGTCGTCTTGGTCATTGCGACCTTCAACTTTATTCTCGTTCATGCCGCACCTGGCGATCCCGCGCAGGTGATTGCCGGCCAGAGCGGCGCCTCCGACGAAAAGCTTCTGGCGCAGCTGCGCGCTGAATATGGGCTCGATAAACCCTATCCAATTCAGCTCGCCACCTATCTGAAGCGCGTCGTGACGCTCGACCTGGGCTATTCCTATCGCCAGCAGCGCACCGTAGCATCGCTCATTCTCGAGCGCTTGCCAGCGACGCTGCTGCTGACAGCGACGGCTTTCACCCTCGCGCTGCTGTCCGGGATCATTCTGGGCACACTGGCCGGTGTTCGTGCTGGCAAGTGGTCAGATACGTTGCTGACGATCGTGTCGTTGCTCCTGTATGCGACGCCGGTGTTCTGGCTTGGCCTGATGCTGGTGTTGCTGTTCTCGGTGCAACTCGATTGGCTGCCGGCCTTCGGCTATGTCACCATCGGCGTGCCGATGACGACACTGCAGCGCATGGGCGATATCGGGATGCATCTGATCCTGCCGGCAGTGTCGCTCGCAGCGGTGTATCTCGCGATCTACACGCGCCTGATGCGTTCGTCGGTGCTCGATGTGACCCATCAGGATTTCATCAAGACCGCCAAGGCCAAGGGCCTGAAGCAGGGCCGCATCATCATTCGCCATATCCTGCGCAATGCGATGCTGCCCATCGTGACTGTCGCAGGTATGCAGGCCGGTGCGCTGGTTGGCGGTGCGGTGGTGATCGAGACCGTGTTCGCCTGGCCGGGTCTCGGCCGTCTCATCTATGACGCGCTGTTGCAGCGCGACTATCCGGTGTTGCTGGGCGTGTTCCTGGTGATGTCGGTGATCGTGATTGCGCTCAATCTTCTCACCGATGCGATCTACCGGGTGATCGATCCACGCGTCTCCGTGCGTGCGGCATCGTGAACGGGATTATATGATGTCTACGCTCAAATCGTTTCTCCGCCATCCCACCGGGATGATTGGTCTGATCGTCCTCCTCGCGGTGGTCCTCCTCGCGGCGACGGCCCCGTGGCTGTTTCCCGACGACCCTTGGGACATGGTTGGCGCGCCGTTCCAGCCGCCGTTCAGCGAAGGGCTTTGGCTTGGCTCCGACATGCTTGGCCGTGACGTGGCTGCCGGCATCGCGCATGGCGCCCGCATCTCGCTGATCATCGGCGTCATCTCGACGCTAACCTCCCTGGTCATCGGCGTCACCATCGGCGCAACCGCCGGCTATTTCGGCGGCAAGGTTGATGAGGTGATGATGCGTATCACCGAGCTGTTCCAGACCATTCCGGGCTTCATTCTCGCAATCCTGCTGGTCGCGACCATCGGGCCGAAAATCTCCAATATCATCTTCGCGATCGGCATCGTCAGCTGGCCGCCACTGGCACGCCTGACGCGCGCCGAGTTCATGCGGCTGCGTGGGCGTGAGTTCGTTCAGGCTGCGGTGTGTCAGGGCCAGCGTCCGCTGACCGTAGTGCTGCGTCGCATTCTGCCGAACGCGATCTCGCCGATCATCGTCACCGGATCGCTGGCGGTCGCCAGCGCCATCCTGATCGAGAGTGCGCTGAGCTTCATGGGTCTCGGCGATCCCAATCTGATGTCGTGGGGCTTCATGATCGGTGCTGCGCGCACTGTGATCCGTCAGGCATGGTGGATGAGCGTGTTTCCCGGCCTCGCCATCCTGCTCACCGTGCTGGCCATCAATCTCGTGGGTGAAGGTCTCAACGACACGCTGAATCCCCGTATCTCACGCAAGCGATAGTATCCATGACTGACAAAACACTGCTTGCCATCGAGAACGTCTCTATCAGCCTGCCGCCGGGCGCAGATCGTCCTTTTGCCATCGAAGACGTATCGCTCACAGTCAACCGCAACGAAATCGTCTGTCTCGTCGGCGAGTCCGGCTCCGGCAAGTCGATGACCGCGCATGCGATCCTGCGACTGCTGCCCGACCGAACGGGCGTTGCGCAGGGCAGCATCAGCTTCAATGGTAACGACATCGCCAAGGCCGATGAGCCGACAATGCGCAAGCTGCGCGGCGGCGCCATCTCGATGATTTTCCAGGAGCCACTCAGCGCGCTCAATCCGCTGGCCCGTGTCGGCCAGCAGATTGCGGAATCGATCATCACACACACCAAGCCGACGCCGTCCAAAGAGGCGGTGGATGCGCGCGTGCAGGAGTTGATCCGGGACGTTGGCCTGCCGGATCCGGTGGCGCTCGCGCGCAGCTTTCCGTTCCAGCTCTCGGGCGGCCAGCGTCAGCGCATCATGATCGCGATGGCGATGGCGAATAATCCGGCGCTGCTTCTTGCAGACGAGCCGACCACCGCGCTCGACGTGACCACGCAAAAGCAGATTCTGGCGCTGGTGAAGAAGCTCCAGTCGGAGCGCGGTATGGGCGTGCTGCTGATCACCCACGATTTTGGCGTCGTTGCCGATGTCGCTGATCGCGTCGTGGTCATGCGCAACGGCCGTGTCGTTGAGCAGGGCACCGTCGACGAGGTCCTGCGTAATCCGAAGGACGATTACACCAAGAGCCTGATCGCCGCCGTCCCCGGCGCGCGCTCGCTGACCAAAGCCGATCGCAAGATCACCGGTGAGCCGTTGCTCGATGCGGTCGGGCTGAACAAGACCTTCATCACCAAGCAGGGCATGTTCCTGCCGCCGCGCCGGACCGATGCGGTGCAGAACATCTCGCTCGGCCTGAAGGCGCGCGAGACGGTGGCCATCGTCGGCGAGTCCGGGTCAGGCAAGTCCACGCTGGGGCGGTTGATCATGCGGCTGATCGAGCCTGACACGGGCTCAGTTCATTTCGATGGCAAGGATCTGCTGTCACAGCGTGGCGAACGATTGCGCCAGATGCGCCGCAAGATTCAGATCGTGTTCCAGGATCCCTTCGCGGCGCTCGATCCGCGCCAGAAGGTCGGCGACGCGATTGCCGGCGGCCCGATTGCCTATGGCACGCCCTCCAAGGAAGCCATGGCCGATGCCAAGCGCCTTCTGGCCCGCGTCGGCCTGCAGGAGAGTGCGGCCAATCGCTATCCGCACGAATTCTCCGGCGGTCAGCGCCAGCGTATCTGTATCGCCCGTGCACTGGCCCTGAAGCCTTCGGTGCTGGTCGCGGACGAAGCCGTCTCGGCGCTCGACGTGTCGGTGCAGGCGCAGGTGCTGCAGCTTCTCGCAGAACTGCGCGAGGAGATGAACCTCGCCATGATCTTCATCACCCATGACTTGCGTGTCGCCGCTGAAATTGCCGACCGCATCGTGGTGATGCGGCGCGGCGAGATCGTCGAGCAGGGCGAGACGCAGAAGATCTTCCAGAATCCCACCGACGCCTATACCCGCGCGCTGCTGGATGCGATTCCCGGCCGTGCGATGTTTGCCGGTCCAGGTGCCAGGCAGGCAGAAGTCGCTTCCGCATAAAAAAGCCCACCAGACGCAGGTTACCGCGTCCGGTGGGCTTTCGTGTGTTCGCTCGGATCAATCCAGCTTGACGTTGGCCTCGGTCACGACCTTGCGCCAGCGCGCCACCTCGGCCGACACCATCTTGCCGAAGTCGGCGCCGGCCACATCAGGCACGTCGGAGCCATTGCGCTCCCACGCTTCCTTGATCGCCGGCACCTGCAATGCAGCTTTCAATTCCTTCGCCATGCGCTCGACCACGTCGGGCGGTGTGCCCTTGGGGGCGAACAGCCCGTACCAGGTGGCGACTTCATAATTCGGCAAACCGGCTTCCGCCGCGGTCGGCAGATCGGGGAAGGCTGCCACGCGCTTCGGAGCGGCAATCGCTAGCGCGCGGAGTTGCCCCGCGCGGATTGGCGCGGCGGACGAGCCGAGACCGTCGAACACGACGGGCACGTGACCGGCGATCAGGTCCTGCATTGCCGGTCCGGCGCCGCGATAGGGCACGTGCTGGATCTTGGTCTGGGTCAGGATCTTGAACAGCTCGCCGGCTAGGTGATGCGTCGTGCCGGCGCCGGCCGATCCATAAGAGAGCTTGTCCGGGTTGGCCTTCGCATAGGCGATGAATTCACCCAGTGTCTTGGCGGCGACCTTGTCTGGATTGACCACGATAACCTGTGGCGGCCGTGCGATCAGCGCCACCGGGATGAAGTCTTTCTCGATGTCATAATCGAGGGTGGGATAGAGCGACGGGGCGATCGCGTGATGCGCGGCACCCATGAAGAAGGTATAGCCGTCAGGCGCCGCCTTGGCAGCCGCCGAAGCGCCGACCGTGCCCCCGGCACCGGCGCGGTTTTCGATGATGACGCGCTTGCCAAGCTGGGTATCGAGCTGCGCCGCCAGTGGCCGCGCAAAGGCATCGGTGCCGCCGCCGGCAGCGAAGGGAACGATGAAGGTGACTTGTTTCTGCGGCCACTGGGCGTGCGCGCCGGTCGTGATCGCAGAACAGCTCGCCATGACGGCAAGCAAGGCAACGTGAACGGCTTTGATCCGCACGGAATCCTCCCGATTTTATTGCGTCATTGGGGACGCTTAGTCTTATGTTCTGCGAGATAAGGCGCGGATGCAAGGTATCCGGCACCGGTATAACTCACACTATAGTCGGTATGGTTACGCCAATGGAACCGGACAAGGCTGTCCGTTGAGGCGTTTAGCCGCTAGCCACCCGCGGCTAGGCGCCGGCGGCCATTTTTTCTGCGGCGATCATCTCGATATGCGGAACTGCATCGACGAGCTCGCGGGTGTAGTCGGTCTTCGGGCTGTCGAACAACTGGTGACTCTCGCCTTCTTCGACGATGGCGCCGTTGCGCAGCACGATGGTCCGCTGGCACATCATGCGCACGACGTTGAGATCGTGGCTGACGAACAGGAAGGCGAGATTGTCTTCGCGGCGCAAACGATCGAGGAGCTGCAACACCACGGCCTGAACGGAAACGTCGAGCGCGGCCGTCGGCTCGTCCAGCACCAGAAGCTTCGGCCGGCAGGCAATCGCGCGCGCGATGCCGATACGGGCCTTCTGGCCACCCGAGAGCTGGTGCGGAAACCGTTCCAGCAGATTGGCGGGGAGGCCGACGCGATGAGCACATTCGCCGACGCGCTGGCGCAGCGCCGCCCCATTGCGCATGCCGAGCAGGCGGATCAGCGGATGCGCGATACAGTCGAAGGCGTTGAAGCGCGGATTGAGGCTGTCGTTCGGATCCTGGAAAACGATCTGGATCTCGCGGCGCTGCGGCGCGCGGTGGAAGTCTCGCGCCGGAATATGGCTGATCGACTGGCCGTTGAAATTGATGGTGCCTTCGGTCTGATCGAGCAAACGGCAGATCATGCGCGAGGTCGTGCTCTTGCCGGAGCCGGACTCGCCGACCAGACCGACGCTTTCCCCAGGCGCGATGGCCATCGAGAAATTCGCGACGCCGACAGTGCCGTCGTCGAAGCGTTTGACGAGGTCGAGAACTTCCAGCAGCGGCGGCGTGCCATGCGCCGGCTTTGGCGGCGGAGCGAGGGGGACGGTCGGTACCAGCAGCTTCTCGTCGTCGGTCACGAGATCCTCGACCCGCGAGGTCGCGGTTGGCGACGCTGCGACGAGCCGCTTGGTGTAGGGGTGCTGCGGCGATCGGAACAGCGTCAGGGCGTCGGCTTCCTCGACGAGTTTGCCCTGTTCCATCACCACGACGCGGCGGCAATAGCGGGCGGCGAGGCCGAGGTCGTGGGTGATGAGGATCGTCGCCATACCCCGCTCGGCGGCGATGCTGGCGAGGAGATCCATCACCACTTTCTGCGTGGTGACGTCGAGGCCGGTTGTCGGCTCATCCGCGATCAGCAGAGCCGGATTGCTGGAGATTGCCATGGCGATCATGACGCGCTGGCACATGCCGCCAGAGAGTTCGTGCGGATAGGCGTTCATGCGCTTTTCGGGGTCGCGGATCTTCACCGCACGCAGCAATTCGAGGGATTGCGCGCGTGCCTCGGAGGCGGAGATCTTGCGATGCGCCAGAATGGCATCGGCGATCTGCTGGCCGATGGCGCGGATCGGGTTCAGCGCGCCGCGCGGATTCTGGAAGATCATGGCCATCGCCGAGCCGTGCATCTCGCGCAGGCTGGCACTGGTCATCTTGGTGATGTCGCGATCACGGAAACTGATGCGGCCGCCGGAAATTTTACCCGATGTATCCAGCAGGCGCGTCATCGCAAAACCCGTGACGGATTTTCCGGAGCCGCTCTCACCGACGATCCCCAGCGTTTCGCCCTCGGCAAGCGACAACGAAATTCCGCGCACGGCCTCAACCGGGCCGCGGCGCGTTGAAAAGGTGACCTGAAGATTCTCGATATCGAGCAGCGGTTTTGGTGTCGTCATCACGTTCGCTGTCTCGGATCAAGAATATCACGCAGCCCGTCGCCGAGCAGATTGAAGCAAAGCACGGCGAGCATCAGCGCCAGGCCGGGAAACGCGACCAGCCACCATTTGCCGGTGGAGATGAAACGCGCGCCTTCAGCGACCATAATGCCCCATTCAGGCGTCGGCGGCTTGACGCCGAGCCCGATAAACGAGAGGCCGGCAGCATTGATGATGGCCCAGCCGAGATTGAGCGACATCTGCACTACCATCGCAGGCAGCACATTGGGCAACAGAAAGCGCAGCACCACCGAGACATGGCTGTCGCCGCAAGCGCGAGCGGCCTCGACCCAGCCGAGGTTGCGGCGCACGTTCACTTCTGCGCGTGCAAAGCGGATATAGAACGGCAGGTTGATGATTGCGGTGGCGATCACGATGTTCTCGACGCGATTGCCGAGGGCAGCGACCATGGCCATGGCCAGCACGAATAGCGGGAATGCCATCAGCACGTCGACGAAGCGGCCAACAGCGCGATCTAGCTTGCCGCCCGAATAGCCGCAGAGGGCGCCGATGACAGCGCCCAGCGCAAAGGAGATGCCAACCGCAGAGACGGCGATGGCGAGGTCGAGCTGTGCGGCGACGATGATGCGGCTGAACACATCGCGGCCAAGCTGGTCGGTGCCGGCCCAATGCGCAGCACTCGGCGGCATCAGCGCATTCTGAACGTTCGATGCGATGGGATCATAGGGTACGATCCACGGACCGAAGATGCCGACAAAGATCAGCAGCGCGGCGCCGATGGCGGCGATGCCGGTAATGGGATTGCCGCGCAGGATGAAGGCGGCGTGTTGAAGTGTTGCGCTGCTCATCCGATGGAAATCCTGGGGTCGGCGATGCCATAGAGCACATCGACGACGAGATTGACGATAACGAAGACCGAAGCCATCAGCAGCACGAAGCCTTGCACCGGGGCATAGTCCGACGACAGCAGCGCGTCGAGCGCGTAGGAGGCGACGCCTGGCCAGGAAAACACTTTCTCCACCAGCACATTGGCGCCGAGCATGGTCGAGAACACGATGCCGGCAATGGTGATGACAGGCAGGATCGCATTACGCAGCGCATAGGTGACGATGATGCGCCACCATGACAGCCCGACAGAACGCGCAGTGCGAACGAAGTCGCTGCCGAGCGAGGCCAGCATCGAGGCGCGGGTGATACGCGCCAATGGCGCGATAACAAACAGCGCCATTGTACAGGCCGGCAGGATCAATTGCTTGAATGCGGCCCACCAGCCATCGAAGTCGCCGGCGAGCGCAAAGTCGATCAACAGGAAGCCGGTATGTGCGGGCGGCAGCGTCGTGAAGATATCGACGCGCCCGGTCGGATCGGGCGACACGCCGAACAGATAATAGAAGATATAGATCAGCAGCAGGCCCGACACGAAGGTCGGGACACAGACCCCGAGAGCGCAGAAGAGCCTCACGCCGTGATCGACCAGCGATCCTGGTTTAAGCGCTGCAAGGACACCCAGCGGGATTGCGAGAACAAGTGCGATCAGGAGTGCTGAGAAGGTCAGTTCGAGGGAAGCGGGCAGGCGCTCACGCAAGTCCTTGGTGACGTTCTGGCCTGTCATCAGCGAACGGCCAAGATTGCCGCGGCCGACGTCGTAGAGATACAGGAACAGTTGCTGTGGCACGGGCTTGTCGAGACCCATCTGTTTGCGGATCGTCTCGATCTCTTCCTTGCCGGAGTTGGGTCCCGAGGCAAAGAACACGGCAGGATCGCCCGGCAAGACGCGCATCAGCAGGAAGGTGAAGATCAGCACGCCGAACAATGCAGGAAGCGAGGATGCGAAGCGTCGCGCTGCGCGGATGGCCGTTGCGCCCAGTGTCGTCATGATCGGTTACTCGAAGCCAAGGGCAGCTCGCTGCAGTTAAGTTCGCAAGCTGCATAGATCCGAAGCGCCGCTGAGGGGCGCTTCGGGATTTGCTCGCATGGTGCTCGGAGGATCACTTCCGGCTGAGGTCGCGGTAATCGACCTGGCGATGGAACTGATAGGTGTAGCCCGTCAGGTTCGAGGCCATCACCGCGTCCTGGCTCGGCTGCCACAGCGGAATCTGGGGCATCAGATCGAAGTTCATCGCGTTCAGCACCTTGCCGTCGGCTTCATACTTGGCCTTGTCAGCCTCGAAACGAGCCTTCTGCGCGACCGCGGTCAGCTCGGCATTGTCGATAGAGCTGTAGTTCCAGCGTTGATTGCCGGTGTAGAAGTTGCGGTAGAAGTAGTCGGTCGACGGCAGCCAGGCGACGATTCCCTCGGTGAAGAAGGGTAGCTTCTTCTCGGTGATCTGAGTCGACATCTGCGCATCCGGCAGCTTCTGGATATCGACCTTGATGCCGATCTTGGCGAGCGATTCCTTCAGCAGCGCAGCCATCGGCTCAGCAGTTGCCGACTGGCCCACATTGAAGCTGAACGTGGTCGAGAAACCGTCCGGATAGCCTGCGGCCTTCAGATAGGCCTTGGCCTTTTCGAGGTCGAGCTTGATCGGCTGCTTGATCGGAAATGCACCGCTCGGCGGCTTGCCATCGGCCCAGGTCGCGCCGGCCAGCAAATCACCGCGTCCGAATAGAGCGGCCTTGAACATATCGTCATAAGGCAGCGCATAGGCCACGGCGCGACGCACGTCCGGCTTGTCGAAGGGAGCCATCTGGTTGTTCATGGAGATGAAGGTGATGGCGTTATACTGCGGCGTCGAGATCACCTGCAGCTTGCCCTTGGCCTCTAACGCCTGCGCATCGCTGGCCTGCAGGTCGATGACGATATCAGCGTCACCCTTCTCAACCAGGTTGGCGCGCGTTGCCGGCTCTGGCACCGATTGGATGATCAGGCGCTTGAAGAAGGCCTGCTTACTGCCGGGCGCGCGATTCCATGCGTCATTACGCTTGAGGATGACCTGCTCGCCGGGCTTGAAGGTCTCGACGATATAGGCGCCGGACCCGGCGGTGTTTTCCTTCAGCCAAGCCTGTGCCCACGGATCTTCCTCGGTGGCGTGGGCCTTGGCGAGTTTCGAATTGATGATGATCGGATAGACCGTGGCGAGGTTCGGCAGCGCCAGTTTGTCCGGCTGCGGCAGTGTTACTTCGAATGTCGTGGGATCGATCACCTTGAACTGGCTGGCATCGGTAAGCGATCCGGTCAGCAGCTGCGCCTTGCCAAGGATCTTGGCGGTGACGGCGCGGTCGAGCGACCACTTCACGTCCTCGGCCGTGACCGGCGAGCCGTCCTGGAATTTCGCGTCGTTGCGCAGCTTGAAGGTGATCTTCAGGCCATCCGGGCTGACAGAGTAGGACTCTGCGAGTTCGCCGCGGATCGTGTCGAGATCGAACACCCATTTGCCATTCAGCTGCTTGCGGCCGAACGAGACGAGACGGTCATAGGTCGAGAGGCTGACGGCGAAGGCTTCGCGGGTCGAGCCGGGAATATTGGGATCGAGCGTGTTGACAGCGGCGCCGGTCACGTAACGCAGCGTCTCGGCGCGGGTCTGCGCCTTGGCAGGAACGGCAGCGGTGAAAAATGCCAGCGCTGCGGCGGCGCCGAGCATCTGCTTGGAATAGATCAGTCCCATAACCCTATCCTCTGAATTCGACGGAAACTCTGAACGGACTCGTCAGTGCCTGACCTGTCGAGCGACCCATCCACTGAAGCAAGGAACGCGCCAAACGATGGTCGATAGGTGCCAAGCGGAGAACTTTCCCCGTCGGAATAATTTGGTCCTTTAGCTTTTTGCCGCAGCTTCCGTCGCCCTTGCAATGGTCACTTGTGGAACGTCGTAAGCCTCGAACGCGGTCCAGTATCGCTCGATATCCGCGCGGAACAAGCCGCGCGTCAGGCCATGCACCAGTTTCGGGATCGCGGTGGTCATCGCATTGATCGATGACCCCGACGGACCGAAGCTCATGGTGGACGCAATTGCGAAAAGGTGGATGTCGGCGATCCACGGCGTGGTGCCGGGAACGCGTTCCATCAGCGCGTAATCATCGCCGAGATATGGAAAACGGCCGAGGCGCGGGCTGAACTCGGTATCCGGCGGCTGGTAGCGATCAGACCAGATCGCGATATTGCCGGCGCAGCTCTGTAGCTCACGACGGCCTGCGAAATCCATGTCGATTCCGGTTCCGCAGATCACGAAGTCCGCCGTGAAGGTACCCTGTGGCGTCTGCAATGTAACTTGGTTGCCTATTTTTTGTGCCGACTGAATGGGCGCGTTTTCGTGGAGATGGAAGCCGGCATGCCGCGCGCAGCGATCCCAGGTCGGCTGCGGGAAGCCTTCGCGTAAATCCATCAGCCGGCGCATGAAGCGCCAGCGCCAGGCATCGTCGAGCTCGCTGAAGTGACGCAGCAACCCGCGGAAGGTTAGCCAGTGGTAGGGCTGCACGATTTGGATTTCCGCGCGGCGGCACAACAGGTGCACCTCAGCGCCGGCTTCGAGCGCGGTTGCCGCATTGTCGAAGGCGGATGCGCCGGCGCCGATCACGGCGACGGTCTTGCCACGCAGGGCTTCGAAATCGATATCCGCGGATGCATTCACGCAAAGCGACGATGGCAGGTGCTGGAGTTGCCCCGGGATCATCCAGTTGCCCATGCCTTCCTGTCCGGTCGCCAGCAGCACCTTGCGCGCATGGATGATTTCGATGCCGTCGACGCCTTGTACGGTTGCTGCAAGCAAGCCGTTCGCGGCAGGTCCAATGTCCAGGATTTCGCAGCCATTGCGTACAGGCACGCCGGTGATGCGCCTGAACCACAGCAGATAGTCCGCCCAGTGTCCGCGCGGGATGCGATCGAGCGCCTGCCAGTGATCCTTCCCGAACATGGCTTCGTGCCATGACTGATAGGTGAGAGCGGGGATATCGAGATCGGGGCCGGTGAAGTGTTTGGGGCTGCGCAGCGTCGGCATGCGGGCGTAGGTGAGCCAGGGGCCTTCGCGGCCTTCGGCGCTTTTGTCGACAACGAGTATGTTGGTGACCTGCGATCGTAGCAGGCCAAAGGCCGCTGTGACGCCGCCCTGGCCGGCGCCGACGATCAGCACGTCCAGCGCGGCTGTGCCGTCCGGCGCGGATTTCGGCTGCAGCCACGGCATGTTCGGGTGGGCAATCTTGTGGAGATCGTCGCGGACCTGCGCTTCCAGCGCTGCGAGAGCGTCGCTCATGCTGCGAGCCATCCGCCATCGACCGGCATGACCGTGCCGGTCGTGAACGAGGATGCATCGCTCGCCAGATGCAGCGCGGTCTGCGCGACTTCTTCGGCCAGACCGAAACGCTTCATGGCGTGACGATTGCGCGAGGCATCGCGCACGGGTTCGGGGTCCGCATGGCGCGCGAAGCTGCGGCGCAGCAGCGGCGTGTCGATAGCGCCCGGTGCGATCGCGTTGACGCGAATGCCGTCGGTGGCGAAATCCACAGCCATGGTGCGTGTCAGGCTGATGATCGCGCCTTTGGCTGCGATATAGGCGCTATTGCCCTTGCCGCCGGCAATGGCCAATTGCGAGGCCAGCGTGATGATCGATCCCTTGCCCTGCTTCTGCATCTGCGGAATGGCCGCGCGCGCCCACAGCCAGGTGCCGCCGACATTGGTGCGAAACACGGCGTCCCAATCTTCTGGCGCTGTAGTCGCCACGGTGCCGCCGCAGGAAAAGCCAGCCGAGGTCATCAACACGTCGAGCTGACCGCGCCGGGCGACGATCTCCCCGACCACGGTCTGCGCGAAATCGCCGTCGCCGACATCACCGAGATGCATCGACGCCTTGGTTGCATTGGGCAGTGTCGCCAGCGTTTCTTTCAGGCCGGCCTCGTCGCGATCGACCAGTGCGACAAACGCGCCTTCCTGTGCGAACAGCATGGCACTGGCCTGGCCGATGCCAGAGCCTCCGCCGGTGATGATTGCCGTACGCCCCTGAAGTCTCATGTCATCATCCTATGCTGTGCCGTGCCGACCAGTCGATCAGATCCGCGGCTGAGTCGGCGCAGCCGAATTTGGCGCGCCATCCGAATTCCTGCTCCAATCGCGCGACCGATAGCGGTGCCCTGTCGCTGTCACTATGCAGATCGATGGTTGGGGTTTCGCCGGTGCTGGCCAGGCGGCAAACAAAGCCCGGATTGGATTCCGTCAATTGTTGGCCCCATTCCAGCGCTGACCACGGCGTGGCGGTTGAGATGTTGTAGAGGCGATGCTGCGTCTTCGGCGCCTCAATCAGCAAAGTCATGGCATCGGCGACATCGGGCGCATAGATCCAGTCCCGCACGCCGGAACGGACCAGAATGGCGGCGCTCTGCTTCGCGTGCGCCGCGAAAATCTGCATCAGCGGGCTGAGCGTATCCCGTACGCCTGTTGCGCGCTCCCATGGTCCAAACACGGCGCTGAGCCGCACGCTGATGAAATCGGTCTGCCAGAGCGCGGCGAGGCGCGCGGCGACTTTTTCCGATGCAAATTTGGTGATCGCGTAGAGCGAGACGGGATCGCAGGGCAGCTCTTCATCGAGCAGGGGATATTTGAACGCCGAGGCGCCGTAGGCGCCGGCGGACGACAGATTGATCACGCGTTTGACGCCATGGCGGCGCGCTACTGCGAGAATCGGCGTTTGCGCCATCAGGTTGACTTGCAGGATGCTTTCCGGATCGGCGGCATCGCGCTCTGTGCTTGCCGTGATCGCAGCGCCGAGAATGATGGCATCGAAGCCGGCCGCGATGACACCGTCGATCAGTGCTCGGTCAAGCACATCGCCGTCGATCACTGAAAGCCTGTCGCCATGATCAGCGAAGGCAAGCTGCGCCGCCGGTGGCAGGCCTGCGCGGTCGAACAGGGTCACCACATGGCCGCGCTTCAACAGGGCTTGTGCGATATTCAATCCGACAAAGCCGGTGCCGCCAAAAACGAGAATCTTCATCGATCAGCCTATGAACCGCGGGGCGGTCCTTCGCCCCTGTTTGGACCATCGCGCTCCATGCCCAAAGCACGTTTTGCAGGCGCTTGGCGATTATGCGGTGTGCAGCGATACGGGCCCAGGCTTTATTCGTCGTGATAGAGGCCTGCTAGGTCTTCGCGTCGGTCGCAATCTTCAATGTCGCAAGAACGGCATCGCCCGTCTTGCGCGTATGCGCACTGAGGGAGGCTGCAAATCCTTGCGCATCGCGCACGCGAAGCAGAGCCATGAAAGCCTCGTGTTCCCTTACGGATTCCGTCCACCGTGCCGCGTCATAATTGGCGGTGGCCCGTGCCCGATAGATATTCGCGTTCAACGTCGTCCAGATATTGAGGAGCACGGGATTCTTGGCGAGCCTGGTAATCTCGATATGGATGTCCTGGTTCAGCCTGAAATAGGCCGGGCGCGATGCTTCGCGATGAAGGGTAATAAGCTGGTCGTGCATCGCACTGAGCCGGGCAATATCTTGATCCGTCGCGCGCATTGCGGCCTCGGCGCCGGCAACGCCGTCCAGTGCGACCATGATCGCAAAGCTGTTTGCGATTTCTTCCCTGTCGACCGGGGTGACGACAGGGGTGCGGTGAGGGCGCAGTTCGATCAGCCCTTCGAAGGCTAGTATCTTGAATGCTTCGCGCAACGGTGTGCGCGATACGCCGAACGTTTCGCACAACATCTTTTCTGGCAAAGGGGCTCCGGCCTGGAGTTCGCCATCGACAATCATTTCGCGCACCTTCGCGACGAGTTGATCGTGCAGCGACATACGGTCCAGCGGCCGTTTTGAATGATCCGAGGAGAGCTTCAGCCGTGTCGGCTTGAAGCGCGTCCGAAGCTTCGCGCGTGGGGCAATCTCACTCATGGTTCAGTCTCTCGGGTGGCGAGGTTGCCTCCAAACGACATTCTTCGCCCAAAAATGCAGCATCGAAGTCAAGATGATAATAATTCATAGTTATTGATATTACTACATAATTTTATAATTGTATATCGTATCCGGATTGGCATGAGGCTTGCTGAGTGGTGGACGTATCGTGAATTCACCGCCACCCGCTCCGGAGATTGCGACGATGAAGAAAAATCTGCTCGGCATTCTGATCGCGCTTTGTTTGGCATCGATTGCCCCGGCTGCGATGGCCCAGTCCGAGTCGGTGATCAAGCTCGGCTATGCGAAATGTGCGCATTGCACACCGATGTCACTCACCCCGCAATACGCCAAGGGCGTTCAGATCGATGCGGTTGGATTTAACACAGGCACGGATGCGCTGACTGCGCTTGTCTCGAAGAATATCGACGTCGCCCAGGTGACCTATCTTCATTATGCGATCGCGCTCGACAAGGGTTTCGACGTGGTCGCCATTTCCGGGCAGGTCAATGGCGGTTCGGCAATGTTGGTCGGTAATGACCTGTCGATCGTTCCGAATGACTGGGCTTCGCTCAAGAAAGTCATCGCCGACTACAAGGCAGCGGGAAAGCCATTCCGCGTCGCGGCGTCCCGCGGCAACGCGCAGGACATTCATATGCGCGGCGCCTTTGCCAAGCAGGGCATCGACATCAACAAGGATGTGCAGTTCGTCAACATTCCCAATCCCTCCGATCACCTTCAGGCGCTGCGTCGCGGTGAAATCGAGCTGATCTGCACCGTGGAGCCGTTCGCCACGCAGATCCTTCAGGCCAAGGCCGCCAAGATGTTTGGCCTTCCCTACGATCAGGCTGCGGGAAAGCTCACCAACCTGATTCTGACACGGTCGGATGTCGTCAAGGACAAACCGAAGCAGCTCGAAGAGACCGTGCGTGCGGTTGTGAAAGTCGATGAATTCGTCGCGGCGGACAAGGGTGCCCTGATCGACGTGATTTCCAAGATCACCGGCCTCGACAAGGCGATCGCCACAGGCGCTGTCGAAAACCTCGATCCGGATCCGAAGATGTACCGCGCATCGGCGCTCGCCATCGCGGCAATGATGCGCGACCTGAAATACATTAATTCCGATGTCTCCGCGGCGGTTGAGAAAAACATGGACTACCGCTTCCTCGAGGCTGCCACCGGCAAGCCGAAATCCGAACTCGGCTACTGAGTCCAGTCATGCGCCAAATCGTCACGATGTTGAGACGGATGGATCGGTATGTCGTACCGGTCCTGATTCTGACGGGCTGGGAAGCGTTTTCCCGGTCCGGCGCACTGCCGGCGGCGCTGTTGCCGGCGCCTTCCACCGTGGCCTGGGCCTGGGCGGATTGGGTGTTGGGCACCGACGGCAATACCCAGACCTATAGCGGCCACTGGCTGTTCGACATGCTCGCCAGTCTGTCGCGCGTTCTCGCGGGCTTTGCCATCGCCACGGCGCTAGCCGTGTCGGTCGGGGTCGCCATCGGGTGGTCCCGCACTGTCGAGGTGATCATCGAGCCGACGCTGCAGACGCTCCGGCCGATCCCGCCGGTGTCGTGGATTCCGCTCGCCATCATCTGGTTCGGCATCGCCAACAAGCCGGCGATTTTCCTGGTGTTTCTCGGTGCGTTTTTTCCGATCCTGCTCAATACGATTCACGGCGTGAAGACCTGCGATCGCAATCTGATCCGCGCCGGCGCGATGGTCGGCGGCGGCAATCGCCAACTGCTGCGCTTCATCGTGCTGCCGGCCGCACTGCCCAGCATCTTTGCCGGTCTGCGGATCGGCATCGGCTCGGCCTGGATGCTGACGGTGACGGCGGAGATGGTCGCTGTGAAAAGCGGTCTCGGCTATGTGCTGTGGGATTCCTATTATTTCCTGCGCTACGACCTTGTGCTGGCTGCGATGGCCAGCATTGGTCTGCTCGGTTTTCTCAGCGACTTCGGCATCCGTCTCGTGATGGCGCGCGTGCTGCACTGGCAGCGCAACACGACGATCCAGAGCGGGGAGAGCTAGGTCATGGCGACGATCGAAATCTCCGGTGTCTCCAAAATCTTCAAGGACGCGAAACGCAAGGCCGATGTCACGGCTCTCGACGACATCAATATCAAGGTGGAGAAGAACCAGTTTCTCTGTCTGCTCGGCCCCAGCGGATGCGGCAAGTCCACGCTTCTCAATATGATCGCAGGCTTCGAGAAGCCGTCATCCGGCACCGTCACCGTCGATGGTCAATTGATCACGGCGCCCGGTTCGGAGCGCGGCGTGGTGTTTCAGCAGGCCAACCTGATGCCGTGGCTCCCGGTCTGGGAGAATGTCGGCTTCCACCTGCTGCTGCGCGGTGGCCAGAAGGCCGTGCGCCGCGAAACAGCACAGCGCTATATCGACATGGTCGGGCTCACGGGATTTGAAAATCATTATCCGTCCGAACTGTCAGGCGGCATGAATCAGCGTGTCGGCATCGCCCGTGCATTGCTGATGAATCCGCAGGTCATCCTGATGGATGAGCCGTTCGGCGCGCTCGATGAGCAGACCCGGATGGATATGCAGAATGAACTCGTCCGGATCTGGCAGGAACACCAGGGCACGATCGTTTTCGTCACGCATGGCATCGACGAAGCACTGACGCTGGGCACGCATGTTGCCGTGATGAGCGCCCGTCCGGGGCGTATCCGCGAAATCATCCCGTTGGACCTGCCGCGGCCACGCGACATCACTAGCCCGCAGTTCAACGAAATCAAACGTCACGTTCTCGATCTGCTTCGATCTGAACGGACGAAACCATCCCTCGAAACTCTGGATCATTCATGACCAAACGTGTGCTTCTCGGAATGCTGACGCCTTCGTCGAACACGGCGCTGGAGCCGATCACGACTGCTATGCTTGGCGAATTGCCCGAAGTCTCGGCGCATTTCTCGCGTTTCAAGGTCACGGAGATCGCGCTGTCGAACAAGGCGCTCGCCCAATTCGACAATTCGGAAATCCTGCGGGCCGCAGAATTGCTGGCTCATGCGAAGGTCGATGTCATCGGCTGGAATGGAACATCCTCTGGCTGGCTCGGCTTTGAGGCGGATGTCCGCCTGTGTGAGCAGATCACCGCAGCAACCGGGATTCCTGCGACGACGTCGATGTTGGCTCTCAATGAGATTCTTGAACATCAAAAGGTGAAGCGTCTGGGGTACGTGACGCCATATCTGGACGACGTTCAGGCCAGGATTCTGGAGAATTATGAAAAGCTGGGCTTTGCGTGCCAGGGTGAACGCCATCTCGGCCTGCAGGATAATTTCTCGTTCTCCGAAGTGCCCGTTGTGCAACTTGAGGATATGACGCGGGACGTGGCCAAGGAAAAGCCAGACGCTATCACGATCATCTGCACCAATTTGAGAGTTGCACCATCCGCGGCGAAACTGGAAAGGGAGACGGGCATTCCGGTCTATGACACCATTGCCACGGTGGTCTGGAAATGCCTGAAGATGGCTGGCGTCGATACCAAACGCGTCACCCAATGGGGATCGCTGTTTCAGCAAGTCTAGTATTTGTCTGTATGCAACCTGCGTTGCTGAATTGATGAGGTTTTGCTCATGACCGCTTTCGATACCGTCATTCGTCATGGCACCATTGCAACCGCGAGCGAAACCTACAAAGCCGATGTCGGTATCAGGAACGGCCGCATCGTTGCCATCGGCGAAGCGCTGACCGACGCGAACGAGACGGTCGATGCAACCGGTCTGCTGGTGCTGCCCGGCGGTATCGACAGCCACGTTCATATTGCGCAACCATCCGGCCCCGGCATCGTGATGGCCGACGATTTCGAAAGCGCCACGCGCGCCGCAGCCTTCGGCGGCAACACTTTCGTGATGCCTTACTGTCTGCAGGCGAAGGGCCAACCGATCCGCGAGGCGTTGAAGAATTATCACACGCTTGCCGATCAGAATTGCCATATCGATCATTCCTTCCACCTGATCATCGCCGATCCCAGTGAAGCGGTACTCGGGCAGGAGCTGCCAGCCTTGATCGCCGATGGCTACACCTCGCTCAAGGTCTTCATGACCTATGAAGACCTCGCGCTGAGCGATCTGCAGATCCTGCAGGTACTGGCCGTGGCGCGTGAATCCGGTGCACTGGTTCAGGTTCATGCGGAGAATTACGACGCCATCCGCTTTCTGGTCGACAAGCTCGAACGCGACGGCAATGTCGGCCCGTATTTTCACGCCAAGTCGCGGCCCATCGTCGTTGAGCGCGAGGCCACGCACCGGGCTATCTCGCTGGCGGAACTGGTCGATGTGTCGATGGTGGTGGTTCATGTCTCCAATCGGGAGTCCATGGAAGAGATCCGCCGCGCTCAGATGCGCGGGTTGACGATCCATGGCGAGACCTGCCCGCAATATCTCGTGCTGACCGAAGAGGATCTGAAGGATCTGGGTATGGAGGGGGCGAAATATGTCTGCTCGCCGCCACCGCGCGATCTCGCTAGCCAGCAGGCATGCTGGGAAGGTTTGCAGCAGGGTGTCTTCTCCCTGTTCTCCTCCGACCATTGCCCGTTCCGCTATGACGACGTGCAGGGCAAGCAGCCACCCAACGCGCGTACCAGCTTCCGCTGGATTCCGAATGGCATTCCCGGTGTCGAGACGCGCCTTCCGATCCTGTTCTCGGAAGGCGTCAGCAAGGGCCGCATCACGCTCAACCAGTTCGTGGCGCTGACATCGACCAATCATGCGAAGACCTATGGCCTCACCGGCAAGGGCTCCATCGCCATCGGCTACGATGCCGATATCGCGCTGTGGGATCCGAAGCGCCAAGCAACGCTCACCCAGGCGAACCTGCATCACGGCGCCGATTACACGCCTTATGAAGGTCTGGAGATCACGGGCTGGCCGGTGGCAACGATGCTGCGCGGGAAATTCGTGACGCGTGGCGGCAAGCTAGTCGGCGGAAAAGGCGAGGGACGCTATGTCAGCCGTGCGGCGCCATTTCCCGGCAAGGGCGCTACATCATCGGCCGCGTAACAGCGCGCGGTCGTCGCGCGCGCAGGCCGTGATGAATTCCAGCACGGCGCGCACCGACGGCTGATCGACGAGGTCCGGATGGGCCAGCAGCCAGATGTCTGAGAGGCTGGCCAGCTTCTGTGGTGCCACGCGCACCAGATCCGGATGGGCGTCGCCGACGATGCATGACAGCACGCAGATGCCGATCCCTGCGCGGACCGCTGCGAGCATGTCGGCCTGCGACGAGCAGCGGATGGCGACGGTCGCATCCTTGGTGATGTGGTCGCTCCAGCGTCCGAGTTCGGAATTCGACGATTTGTCGGCGAAGCCGATGACCGTATGGTCTTTCCACGCTGCGCGCTGCTCCGGCAGCGGGCATCGCGTGGCATAGTCGCGTGAGGCGTAGAAGCCGACGCCGAGCTTGGCGATTTTCCGTCCGGTGAGATTTTCTTCACCAGTCTGATACAGCCGCAGCACGATGTCGGCTTCGCGCTTGCGCACGCTGACCGGGAAGGGATGCGTCACCAGCTGGATCTCGACATGCGGATGCTGGCGGATGAAAGCACCGATATGCGGCATCAACCAGAAATTCGCCAGCGTCGGTCCGATCGACACCTTGACCACGCCACGTGCGCTCTGGCCCGACGCGCCGGCGGCAGCTTCTGCTTTCAGCGCGGCCTCGGCCATCGCCTTGGTGTTCTCGTGAAACCGCCGGCCGCGGGCAGTCAGCACCAGCCCTTCGTCGGAGCGCACGAACAGCTTGGTGCCAAGTTGCTTCTCCAGCGCCGCGACCTCGCGGCTGACGGTCGGGTGGCTGGTGCGCAACTGCTTGGACGCGCCGAGATAGCTTCCGGCGTCGACCACGGCATTGAAGGTGCGACAGAGATCCCAGTCCATATGATCAAATCCGGAAGGCCTATTGTTCAAATTCGAACAATACGCGCGGGCGGTCAACCCCTATAGTTCGGTTATAAAAAATATAAGGAAACGCTTATGTCGCTCCCCAAAGCTCTCGATGGCACCCTCGAGCTGCCTGTGCTCGGTTCCCCGCTGTTCATCGTCTCCGGTCCTGAACTCGTCATTGCGCAATGCAAGGCCGGTATCGTCGGTTCGTTTCCAGCGCTGAATGCGCGGCCGGTGGAAGTGCTCGATCAGTGGCTGACGCGCATCGAGGATGAGCTCGGCGAATACAAAGCGAAGAATCCCGGCAAGAAGGTCGCGCCCTATGCGGTGAACCAGATCTGCCACGCGTCCAACGACCGGTTGATGAAGGACATGGAAACCTGTGTGAAGCACAAGGTTCCGATCATCATCACCTCGTTGCGCCCGCCCTCGGAGATCGTCGAGGCCGCGCATTCCTATGGCGGCGTCGTGTTTCATGACGTTATCAACGTCAAGCATGCGCGCAAGGCAGCCGAGCAGGGCGTCGATGGACTGATCCTGGTCTGCGCCGGTGCGGGTGGCCATGCCGGCACGCTGTCGCCCTTTGCGCTGGTGCGCGAAGTGAAGCAGTGGTTCAAGGGGACTGTGCTGGTATCTGGTGCAATCTCCGACGGTTACGGGATTGCGTCGGCGCTCGCGCTCGGCGCAGACCTCGCTTATATGGGCACGCGCTTCATTGCGACCGAAGAAGCTAATGCCGACCCGGCCTACAAGAAGGCGCTGACCGAATTCGCCGCGCATGACACGGTCTACACCAACCTGTTCACCGGTATTCACGGCAACTATCTCGGCCCGTCCATCGCAGCCGCCGGCCTCGATCCCGACAATCTTCCGGTGGCTGACAAGACCAAGATGAACTTCGGCTCCGGCGGTAACATGAAGGTCAAGGCCTGGAAGGACATCTGGGGTTGCGGCCAGGGTATCGGCCAGATCGTTGATGCTCCCCCGGTGGCAGAACTCGTGGATCGCCTGAAGCGCGAATATGCGGAAGCGACCTCGGACTTTGCGAGACGGGCACGCGCATAAGCGCGGCCCGATAAAAATATAATGGGGAGAAGACAATCATGACATCAGTCATGCTGAGGACGCTTGGGCTGTTCGCTTTTGCCGTCTGCGTGAATGCGCCGACGCAAGCTGCGGCCAACAACAAGGAAGAGATCAAGATCGGGCAGACGCTTCCCTATAGCGGTCCGCTCTCGGGCTTCGGTGTGATCGGCCGCGCGCAGGAAGCCTATTTTGCCAAGCTCAACGCCGAAGGCGGCATCAACGGGCGCAAGATCAAGTTCATCAGTCTCGATGACGCCTATTCGCCGCCGAAGACCGTGGAGCAGACCCGCAAACTGGTGGAGCAAGATGAGGTTCTGATGATGTTCGGGACGCTCGGCACCGCGACCAACAACGCGGTGCATCGCTATTTGAACAGCAAGAAAATCCCGCAGCTGTTCGTGCTATCAGGCGCGACCAAATGGGCGGATCCGAAAGGTTTTCCGTGGACCATGCCGGGCATGGCCGCCTATGAATCGGAAGGCGTTGTCTACGCCAAGCACGTGTTGAAGATCAAGCCGGATGCCAAGATCGCCATTCTCGCGCAGAACGACGATCTCGGCAAAGACTATGTGGCTGGCTTTAAACGGGCGCTGGGCGACAAGGCCGCCAGTATGATCGTATCCGAGGCGACCTATGAGACCAGTGCGCCGACGATCTCGTCGCAGCTTGCGGCGCTCAAATCGTCCGGCGCGAATGTGCTGTTTGGCGCGGTGGTCGGCAAATTCTCGTCGCAGATGATCAAGGGCGTTGCGGAAATCGGCTGGAAGCCGGACCTGATGTTCGTCCCCACGTCCGCTTCGTCGATCACCTTTCTGGAGCCGGCAGGTCTGGACAACGCCACTGGCCTGATCACGTCGAGTTATCAGAAAGACATCAACGACGCGTCATGGGCCAACGACGAGGACGTGAAGGCCTATTTCGCTTTCATGAAAGAGAGCCTGCCGTCAGCCGATCCGCGCAACACCAATTATGCGACCGGCTTCCTGAATGCGCATCTCATCACGCATATCCTGAAAGCGTGCGGCGATGACGTCAGCCGGGAGAATATCCTGCGTCAGGCGACGTCGATGAAGAACGTCAAGCTGCCGCTGTTGCTGTCGGGCGTCACGGTCAATACCGACAAGGATGACTATCTTTCGTTCCAGCAACTGCGGCTGCGCCGTTTCAACGGCAAGAACTGGGAAGGCTTTGGCGAATTGCTCGACGACCAGTGAGCATCTGTACCATCACATCGACAGAACAAGGATCGAAGCCAGCGATGGCTTCGATCGATTCAAGAACAGTATAAGGGCGGACAATGATTATCAGCGGCGACCGGGCGATCAGCTATCCGGACATCATGCAGCGCATCGCCAAGGTGGCGACCGGGTTCAAGAGCCTCGGCGCAGGCGCCGATGCGCCGGTCGGCATGATGCTGCGCAACGATTTCGCGCTGTTCGAGACTGCGTTCGGCGCAGGTGCGCTCGGCGCGCGTGTGGTCCCGATCAATTGGCATCTGAAAGGTGAGGAGGTCAGCTACATCCTCGCCGACAGCGGTGCGAAACTGCTGGTCTGCCACGCCGATCTTTTGCCGCAGATCAAAGATAATTTGCCCGCGGGATTTCCGATCCTGATCGTCCGCACGCCGCCGGAGATCGCAGTCGCCTATGGTGTTGCCGAAGCTGCGACCGAGGTGCCTGCAGGCGCCACGGACTTCGATGTCTGGCGCGAGTTGCATGCGCCGGTGGAGAACGCGCCGAAGCGCGCGCTGACCATGTTCTACACGTCGGGCACCACGGGCCGTCCCAAGGGCGTGACCCGCGCGGCCATGACGCCGGAACAGGCTGCGGCATCCGAGCGCGTCGGCGGCATCGCCTATGGGCTGAAGCCGAACGAGGATCAGATCATCCTGATGAACGGGCCGATGTATCACTCGGCGCCAAGCTCCTACGGGCTGATGGCATTCCGTCATGGCAGCACGATCGTGCTCGAACCGCGTTTCGATCCCGAAGATCTGCTGCAGCTCACCGAGAAGCATCGCATCACCAACATGCATATGGTGCCGACTATGTTCGTGCGGCTGCTGCGTCTGTCGGACGAGGTGAAGTCGCGCTACGACCTGTCGTCGCTGCGCTTCATCATTCATGGCGCAGCGCCGTGCCCGATCCATGTGAAGCAGGCGATGATTACGTGGTGGGGACCGGTGATCAACGAATATCTCGGCTCCACCGAAACCGGGGTGCCGATCTGGCATTCATCGGAGGAGGCGCTGAGGAAGCCGGGCACCGTCGGTCGCACCATCGAGGGGGGCGTGGTCAAGATCTTCGATGCGGACGGCAAGGAATGTCCGGTCAATGTGCCCGGTGAAATCTTTATGCGGCAGACCTCGGTGCCGGATTTCAACTATCAGGGCCGCCCGGACGCACGTGCCGAAGCGGGTCGCGACGGTCTGATCAGCGTCGGTGACGTCGGCTATCTCGACGAGGACGGCTATCTCTTCATGTGCGATCGCAAGCGCGACATGGTCATCTCCGGCGGTGTGAATATATATCCAGCCGAGATCGAGAACACGCTGATCGGCATGGACGGCGTGCGCGACTGCGCGGTGTTCGGTGTGCCTGATGACGAGTTCGGCGAACGGCTGGTGGGCTGCGTCGAACTCGAAGATGATACGCAGCTCTCCTCGTCCGAGATCCAAGCCTATCTCAAGCAGCGGCTTGCCAACTTCAAGGTGCCGAAGGAAATCCACTTCCACACGGCGCTGCCGCGCGAGTCGACCGGCAAGATCTTCAAGCGCAAGCTGCGCGATCGATACGGTGCTGCGCCGGCTGCCTAATCGCCAATGTTCGTCGCAAGGGCTCCTTGCAATGACGGCGCAAAAAGAAGGCGCCGGGCTCGTTGCTCGGCGCCTTCTCTCTTTCGAGGACAGCGGCGATCAGGTGTTGATCCAGACCGCCTTGATGTTGAGATATTCGTCGATGTGATGGACGCCGGACTCGCGGCCATAGCCGCTCATCTTGTAGCCGCCGAACGGCACGGCAGGATCCATCGCCTGATAGCAATTGATCCAGACCGAGCCGGCCTGCAGGGACTTCGCGAGGCGATGCGCCTTGCTGACATCCTTGGTCCAGACGCCACTGCCGAGACCGAAGGTCGTGTTGTTGGCGCGCTGCACTAGCTCGTCCATGTCGGTGAACGAGATCGCGGAGATCACCGGTCCGAATATCTCTTCCTGCGCGATCTTCATGCTGTCCTGGACGTTGGCGAACACGGTCGGCTGCACGAAGAAGCCCTTCGACAGTTCGCCGTCCATCAGGCGGCCACCGCCGGACAGCGCCTTGGCGCCTTCGCCGCTTCCGGTGGTGAGATAGCCGGTGACGCGATCGAGCTGTTCCTTGGAGACCAATGGCCCGAGCTGGGTGTCGGGATTGGCACCGTTGCCGACCTTTAGATTCTTGGCGAATTCGGCGACGCGGCCGACGAATTCGTCATAGATCCTCTTTTCGACGAACAGGCGGGTGCCGGCGCTGCAGATCTGGCCGGAATTGGCGAACACCGCCATGGCGGCGCCTGGAACGGCGGCATCGAGGTCGGCGTCGGAGAACACGATGTTCGGCGACTTGCCGCCGAGCTCGAGCGACACGCGCTTGAGGTTGCCGGCCGAGGCGCGGATGATCGACTGGCCGGTGAAGTGGGAACCGGTGAAAGCGACCTTGTTGACGTCCATATGCGAGGCCAGCGCGGCGCCGGCGGTTTCGCCATAGCCCGGCACGACGTTGATGACGCCAGCCGGGAAGCCGGCTTCCAATGCCAGCTCACCGAGGCGTAGCGAGGTCAGTGGGGCTTCTTCAGCTGGCTTCAGCACGATGGTGCAGCCGGTGGCGATGGCAGGGCCGATCTTCCAGATACTGGCTGACAGCGGCGAGTTCCACGGAATGATCGCGCCGACGACCCCGACGGGCTCCTTCAGCGTGTAGGAGAAGATTTCGCCCGGCAGTGAGTTTTCGATGGTCTCGCCGTAGATCAGCGTGGCCTGGCCGGCATAGAAGCGCAGCATGCCGAGGATGCGCTGCTTGCCAGCGAAAGTGCGCATGACAGGCGCGCCCATATCGAGTGTATCGAGCATCGCGAGTTCATCGAAATGCTTCTCGACAAGCTCGGCGAATTTCAGCAGCAGCGCCTGGCGCTCGTAGGGCTTGGCCTTGCTCCATGGGCCTTCGAAGGCGCGGCGGGCGGCGGCGACCGCAAGGTCGATATCCCCAGCATCGCCTTCGGCGACGGTGGCAAGCAGTTCGCCGGTGGCTGGATTATGCGTTTCGAACTTCTTGCCGGATTGGGCGTCCTGCCATTTGCCGTCGATCAGCATCTGCTTGTAGGAGCCGTTCGCGTAGGGGTGCGCGGTGGCAGAGATTGGCTGCATCAAGCCCATAATGTGATCCTCCCGGACGTTTGTTTGAAGTGCCGTTGTAGTGCGCGGAATATATCGTTTTCGCGAAACGGGTAAAGGCGGGGAACCCGAAACGACTTGCATGGGAGGTCTTCGCGACCAATTCACGATCGTGAATTGATGCTTGGAATCGTTCAACCGATCTCGTGGATCCAGCGCGTAAAAATGCGATCGGCCTGGGCTGGCAGTCGGTTGGCGACGGCAGCGGTGCTTGAACGCAGTTGCGCGATGGAAATGCCGGCGGCGGCCAATTCGACCGCGTGACCGACATACCATTCCTCGAGCTGCCGTGGATCGGCTTCGAGATGGAACTGCAGCGCCAATGCATGGCGACCATAGGCAAAGGCCTGATTGTCATAGGCATCGTTCGAGGCCAGACGGATGGCACCCTCCGGCAGATCGAACGTGTCGCCATGCCAATGCAGAACGCTGGCGCCATCCTCTGCCAGCGGCGCGAGGCATGAGGCCGTGCCCTGCTTGGTCGGGGACACCTGGCCCCAGCCGATCTCCTTGATGCCGCCGGCATAAACGCGGGCGCCGAGTGCGCGGGCCATCAATTGTGCGCCAAGGCAGATGCCGAGCGTCGGGCGTCCCTGCGCGAGACGGCGTTCCAGCAGCGCGATCTCACGTGTCAGGAACGGGTAGGCGTCGGCCTCATAGACGCCGATGGGGCCGCCCAGCACAATCAGGAGGTCGGCATCTTCGATGGAGCGGTGGGAGACGTCATCAATGGCGGCATCGCAGAACGAGACGTCCCATCCCTCACGATCCAGTACCGACGACAGCAGGCCCAGGTCCTCGAAAGCGACATGACGCAGGGCGACGGCAGAACGCCGGTGACGGTTCATGAAGGAAAGCTCACGCGCAATTGACCGGCAATCGTTATATCCATAAGAATATAACGATCAACAACCAATTGCGCGACGCACCACGCCGCTGGTTGCCTCAGACGTTGAGATTCATCCAGACGGCCTTGGGCTCGGTAAAGTTCTCCAGCGCCGCATCGCCATGTTCGCGGCCGAAGCCGGAATCGCGCGAGCCGCCCCAGGGGAGCCGGACATCCGTATAGCCATAGGTGTTGATCCATACGGTGCCGGCTTTCACCTGTTTGGCGAAGCGCTGCACGCGGCCGATGTCCGAGCTCCAGACGCCGGCCGCAAGGCTGTATTTCGTGCCATTGGCCTTGCTGATGGCATCGGCCTCGTCGAAGAACCTGATGATGCTGACGACCGGGCCGAAGATCTCCTCCTGCGAGACACGCATTTCGTGTTCGACATTGGCGAACACCGTAGGCGCGACGAAATAGCCGCGGTCGCCGATCCGGGTGCCGCCGGTCGTCACAGTCGCGCCTTCCTTGGTGCCGATATCGACATATTCCAGCACCCGCTTCATCTGCAGTTCGGAGACGATAGGTCCCATTGTCGTACCGGACAGCGCGGGATCGCCGACGCGGATGGCCTTGGCGCGGGTCGTCATGCGCTCCACGACCTCGTCATAGACCGACGCATGCGCGAGAATGCGCGAACCGGCCGAGCAGACCTGGCCGGAATTGAAGAAGATGCCGGAAGCGGCGGCCTTGGTGGCGGAATCCAGGTCCGCGTCGTCGAAGATCACATTGGCCGATTTGCCCCCGAGTTCGAGCGTGACGCGTTTCAGATTGCCGGCGGCGCCGGCGAGGATTTCGCGGCCGACGGTCGGCGATCCCGTGAAGGTGATCTTGTCAATGTCAGGGTGATCGACCATGGCACGGCCGGCGGTCTTGCCAAATCCCGGCACGATATTCAGCGTGCCCGGCGGCAGGCCGGCGTCCAGTGCCAGTTCGCCAATCCGCAGTGCCGAAAGCGGCGTGATCTCGGCCGGCTTCAGCACGACGGTGCAGCCACAGGCCAGCGCCGGTGCGATCTTCCACATCCCGATCATCAGCGGGAAATTCCATGGCACGATGGCGCCGACGACGCCGATCGGCTCGCGCACCGTATAGGTCAGCGCGTCATGGCGCGCCGGGATCACCTGTCCGTTGATCTTGTCGGCCCAGCCCGCATAGTAACGCAGCGTATCGATGGCGGCAGGCAGGTCCTGGCGCTGCACGGCGGCGAGCGGCTTGCCGGTATCGAGACTTTCCAGCGCGATCAGTTCCTGCGCGTGATCTTCCAGCAGTTGTGCGAAACGCTGCAGCACGAGACCGCGATCGGCCGCGCGCATGCGGCCCCACGGACCCTCAAGCGCCTTGCGCGCCGCGCGGACCGCACGGTCGATGTCGCTGGCATCGGCTTCGGCGACGACGGCGATGATCTCGCCCGTCGCGGGATTGAGGACATCGAAATATCGGCCGGACAACGGCTCGACCTGCTGGCCGTCGATGAGGAGACGTTTGCGCGTCAGTTTCGACGATGCAGAAATGGCAAGATCAGCATGTGAGATCTCTGGCATAGTGTATACCTCCCGATGTTTCGACGATCGGATCAGGAGGAGCATCGACAGTAAATATGAGAACGTGAGTCACGGCGCGGCGGCACATATGCAATCGCGAACATAGGTGGCAGGGCGATAGGAAGCACGATGCGCATCGATATCGAAACCATCTGGCGATTCCGCAAGCCGGGTTCGCGCCAGCCGACATCGGTGATGCTCGGCTTTCTCAAGGACATCAACGAGACCGGCAAGCTGACGCTCGCGGCCAGCCGCAACCAGCTGTCCTACCGCCATGCGTGGAGCCTGGTGAATGACTGGTCGGCCTTCTTCGGCGTGCCGGTGGTCGAGCGCAGCAAGGGCAAGGGCACCAAGCTGACGGCATTTGGCGAGAAACTGGTCTGGGCCGGCGAACGGCTGGAAGCGCGGCTCGGACCGCAGCTCGACAATCTGGCGCAGGAACTGGCGACCGAACTCAAGGAGCTGCTGCCCAACCATCCTGCGGTCATCCGCGTTCATGCCAGTCACGGTTTTGCCGTGTCGAAACTGCGCGAGATGCTGAACACCACGGCGGGCACGGGCATCGATCTGCGCTATGTCAGCAACCAGACCTCGCTGGTGTCGCTGGCGCATAACACCTGCGATCTCGCTGGCGTGCATCTGCCGCGCGGCGAACTGCGCAAGCGCAGCGTCAATGCCTGCAAGGAGTGGGTCGACAACCGCGTCCATCGCGTCGTCGGTTTCGCGACCCGCGAAATGGGCCTCATGGTGAAGCCCGGCAATCCGCTGCGCATCACATCGATGGAAGCGCTGATCAATCCCGCGATCCGCTTCGTCAATCGCGATCAGGATTCCGGCACGGGGTTGCTGTTCGATCAGCTGCTTCGTCAACACAAGATCGATCCCGAGCAGATCAATGGTTATCAGCAGGTGGAGTTCACTCATGCGGCAGTCGCCGCTTATGTCGCCAGCGACATGGCCGACGTCGCCTTTGGCGTCGAGGCTGCGGCGCGGCAATTCGGGCTGGATTTCGTGCGGCTGCTGACCGAGGACTACTATTTCGTGTGCCGCGAGACGCTGCTCGATCAGGCCCCGATGCAGCATATCCTCGCATTGCTGCGCAGCGCAGAGTTTCATGACGTGCTGGTCAAGCTGCCCGGCTATGCCGCGTCGGACACCGGCGCGATCAAGACCGTGAACGAGGTGTTTCACGGGAAGAAATCGTAGTCATGCGCGGATGGACGCCGATCGCTAGCGATCATGTGAAATGCGAAGATGCGCGTTGATGCTATATGCATGGACGCAACCTCCCGGTACCGGAGAACATCATGTCCCATCCCGCTCTGTCCCCAGGTTCTGTTGCCGTCATCACCGGAGGCGCCTCGGGCATCGGCCTTGCCGCGGCGACGGCCTTTACGCGGCTGGGCCTGCGCATTTGCATTGTCGATCTCGGTGAGGATCGCCTGACGGACGCGGCCGGCAAAATCGCCAGCGTGGCGCGCGGCGGACGTGACGATGTGATGACAGCCGCGGTCGATGTCAGTGATGTCGCCGCGATGACCGGCCTCGCGGCCGATGTGCAGGCCCGTTTCGGCAGCTGCGATGTGCTGATGAACAATGCCGGCATTCAGGTGCCGACCTCGGCGCTCGGTCCGCGCGAGAATTGGGAGCGGCTGCTCGGCGTCAATCTGTGGGGCATCGTCAATGGTTGTCAGGCCTTCGCTGTGGACATGATCGCGCGCAAGCGGCCGGGCCTGATCATCAATACGGGCTCCAAGCAGGGCATTACAACGCCGCCCGGCAATCCCGCCTACAATGTCTCCAAGGCCGGCGTGAAAGCCTATACCGAAGCGCTGGCGCACGAGCTGCGCAACACCGAGGGATGTCAGGTCTCCGCCCATCTGCTGATCCCCGGCTTTGTCTTCACGCCGCTCGCAGCTGGCGGGCGCAGCGAGAAGCCGGATGCAGCGTGGACAGCCGAGCAGACCGTGGACTTCATGATGCAACGACTCGACGCCGGCGACTTCTATATCCTGTGTCCGGACAACGACGTGCCGCGCGCACTCGACGAACGCCGCATGTTGTGGGCCATCGGCGACGTCGTGGAAAATCGACCGGCGCTGTCGCGCTGGCATCCCGATTATGCCGATGCCTTCGCCGAATTCGTGAAACACAAATAGAACAACAAGGGAGAAACGCAGTGGATTACGTGAAATTTGGAAACACCGGCCTGGACGTCTCGCGTCTGTGTCTGGGCTGCATGACCTATGGCGTCTCCGATCGCGGCGCGCATGCATGGACGCTGGACGAGGACAAGAGCCGGCCGCTGATCAAGCAGGCGATTGAGCTCGGCATCAATTTCTTCGACACGGCGAATGTCTATTCGGATGGCACCTCGGAAGAGATCGTCGGTCGCGCGCTGAGGGATTTTGCAAGGCGCGACGACGTGGTGCTCGCGACCAAGGTCTATAACCGCATGCGCAAGGGCCCGAACGGCATGGGCCTGTCGCGTAAGGCGATCATGACCGAGGTCGATCACAGCCTGCGCCGGCTCGGCACCGACTATATCGATCTCTATCAGATCCATCGTCTCGACAAGAACACGCCCATCGAGGAGACGCTGGAAGCACTCCATGATGTAGTGAAAGCCGGCAAGGTCCGCTATATCGGCGCGTCCAGCATGTATGCATGGCAGTTCTCCAAGGCGCTGTATACGTCGCGGCTGAACGGCTGGACTGAATTTGTCAGCATGCAGAACCATGTCAATCTGCTGAACCGCGAGGAAGAGCGCGAGATGCTGCCGCTCTGCGCGGACCAGAAGATCGCGGTTATGCCGTGGAGCCCGCTGGCGCGCGGGCGCCTGACGCGGGCCTGGGACGAGACCAGCGAGCGTCAAAATACCGATGAATTCGGCAAGACGCTCTATGTGCAGTCCGAGGAGTCCGATCGCAAGATCGTCGAGCAGGTGGCCTCGGTCGCCAAGGTCCGCGGAGTACCGCAGGCACAGGTCGCGATGGCCTGGCTGCTGCAGAAACAAGGCATCACGTCGCCGATCATCGGTGCATCGAAGCCGGCGCATCTGACCGATGCGGTGGCGGCGCTGTCGTTGAAGCTGACGCATGAGGAGATCGCCTCGCTCGAAGCGCCCTATGTACCGCATGCCGTGGCGGGATTCGGCTAGGATTGGATTTAGAAAGCTAGAATCAATGGTGATGCGCTCGCACCCCTCCTCACGTCATTGCCGGGCTTGACCCGGCAATCCAACTTCAGGCCGCATGTTCGAGCGTTGGGCGAGGATGGATACGCGGGTCAAGCCCGCGTATGACGACTGAGTGGAGGGGCGTCTTGCCTGTCCAATGAAACGAAGCGCCTAGCTATACCGCTTCTCCTTGCCGTCCTCGGCATACCAGTCGAAGGTCTCATCCGAGAGATTGACGATCACGTTCTGGATCTGGGTGTATTCCTCATAGGCGACAATGCCGTTTTCGCGGCCGATGCCGCTCATCTTGAAGCCGCCCCAGGGCGAGCAGGGGTCGATGCGGTGGTGGTCGTTGATCCAGACGATGCCGCTCTCTAGCCGATGCGCCACACGGTGGGCGCGGGTGACGTCGCGGGTCCAGATCGAGGTCGCCAGCCCGAATTCGGTGCCGTTGGACAGCGCGATCGCTTCCTCTTCGGTATCGAACGGAATGACGACGACCACGGGCCCGAAGATCTCTTCCTGCGCGATCCGCATATTACCGGTCACGCCAGTGAAGATGGTCGGTTGATGATAGTAGCCGCTCTCGAAGGCCTTGCCGTCCGGTCGCTTGCCGCCGGCGGCGAGCGTCGCGCCTTCCTCGAGTCCGATCTTGACGTAGCGCTCGGTCAGCTCGCGCTGCTTCGCCGACACCAGAGGGCCCATCTGCGTCGCCATGTCCTGCGGATCGCCGATGCGGATCATATTGGTTCGGCGCACCAGCTCTGCGACGACGGCATCATGCACCGAACGCTGCACCAGCAGGCGCGCGCCCTGCACGCAAGTCTGGCCGGTGGCGATGAAGGACGCGAACAGTGCGGCCGCCACGCCGCGCTCGATCGAGGTGTCGTCGAACAGGATAACTGCAGCCTTCCCGCCGAGCTCGGCGGCCACCTTGGTGAGGTTGGCACCGGCCAGTGAAGCGACCATCTTGCCGGTCTCGGTGCCGCCGGTGAGGTCGATCTTCTTGATACGCTTGCTGGTGGTCAGAGCCTTGCCGGCGGTGGCTCCATAGCCGGGCACGACATTATAGACGCCGTCAGGAACGCCGGCTTCCTTGAAGATATCGCCGAGCAGCAGCGGCGTGATCGGCGCCAGTTCGCTGGGCTTCACCACCATCGTATTGCCCGCCGCCATCGACGGTGCGATCTTCTTGGTGAGGATCAGCAACGGATGATTCCATGGCGTCACATGGCCGACGACGCCGAGCGGCACCCGGCGGGTATAATTCAGGAAATTGCCACCGAACGGCGGCACGGTGTCCTCGTGGGTGCGCGCCAGAGCGCCGAAATAGCGAAACCATTCCGGCAGCCGGCCTAGCTGGGCGGTCATTTCGCGGCGGGCGCGGCCGATCTGGTCGACCTCGATGGTCACTAGTTCGGGGAGCTTTTTGGCCAGCAATTCGCCGGCCCGGTGCATGATGTCGCCGCGCACCGCGCCCGGTGTCGCCGCCCAGATTTTGCCGGCGCGTTCGGCGGCGTCGATGGCCAGATCGATATCCTTTTCGTCCCCCTCGGCGACATCGGCCAGATGGCTGCAGTCCTTCGGGTTCTCGATCCTGATGGTGCGGCCGGTCGAGGCTGGCTGAAACCGGCCATTGATATAAAGCCCGAACGGGCGACCATCGTTCATCATTGGCATGTCCTTGAATTTGCATCGTGATCGGCCTGGCGGCGGTAGCCGCTTTTGCGGACTATGACTAATCAGAAACAGGTGATTTTGCGATCAACGCGCGGTTGCAGCGCGGTGATTGAAGCGGGTCGCTCGAACCCATCGCAGAAAGTCGCTTGTGGATTCTTTGAGCCCGGAAAGGCGCTCTTAACCGGTACTCATGCACGTTGGCGATGACGCCGAGGACTCCGGTATCGTTTAATATTGACGCAACGCTTAGCCGATTATTGAAGGCAACCGAAAGCGCGGCAGGAGATTTTTTCAATGACCAAGCTGGACGCAGAAGTCGACGATCTCATCGCCGCCTGCCACGGCGACACCCGTGGCACCGTTGCTGCGCTCATTCTCGTCAACCAGCAGCTCGAGACCGAACTGGCCGAGCTGCGTGCGCAGATGGCCGCACGTCCGTCCGATGAGCAGATGGTGCACGCCGTTCTGCACTGATTGGTGACTTGATGCAGCGCAAGTGCGCCACAAGATTCGCGGTGTATAAATTCAATCTCGGCTGGGATTCGGAGCGCCCTTTTGGCGTAATCGGAATTCCGGGATGGAGGTTTGAATGCCCAGACAATTTGGATTGAAGGCGACATCGATTGCAGCGTCGACGCCCGCGACGGCGTGCAAAACGACGCTTGGCCTGATCGGATGGATGTTTGCGCCGAAGAACCGCGTGTCGCGTGGCGCCGCACCGGTGAGGCGCTCATCGGCATACACGGCGCTGCCCTATGCGCCAGCAAGCTGGCGCGGCTCCCGCGGCCGGCGATCGGTCTCGGTCAACTGAAATCCGTGTGACGTCGCGCGCTAGCGTGTCGAGCGTTTGTCCGGTGTGGCTCGTTCCTTAATTGGCGGCTCTTCCAGAAATTTGTTGGTCGGGGATGGGTCGTCCGTCAGCCAGTCCGCGAAGTGGACGGCATTCTCGATCCAGTCCATCAATCTCGTCCAGGCGCGTGTCAGGGCATGTGGCATACTGATTAGTCGCAGATAGCGCGGCTCGGGTTCAGTGGAGCAGCAAGAGCAGTGGATTGGGCTGTCAGGCGGCCTTCATCATTGTCGGCTTATCGTTTCCAGTTGTGCAGTCGGCAGCGATCTGATCGTCACCCGGTTGCCTGCGACGCAGGGTGGACTGCATCTTGCCGAACACCTCGACGACAGTACGGAGCTCCCTGCGCAGCTCTTCGATCTGCGTCGGCTTCGGTCTCTCGTGATATCGCAAATACCTGGCCGCGGCGACGATCTCCGGCGAAAGCGGCGCCTTCGGCTTGACGGCGAGCACCAGCCCTTCTCCAATTGCCTGTTACGTTTTGCGTTGATGAATTGCGGTCGCTGCCGTTTGAGCCTGCCGCCCCGTCGAATTTCACCCGCGCGGAGCGGGCGCAATGTCCGCCGGCATAATATCGTGCCCATCGCTATGTGTTAGCGCACTCAGGTCGAATGTCTCTCCGCGAATGCGCGATAGGGTGGACAAGGCGCGGTCGCGATCACTTTCCAGAAGCTGACCGAGATGTGTGACAGCGGCATTCGGCTTGCGCTGCCGGATCGCCTTCAATGTCGACGCCATCAGGTCGGCGCTGAGTCGGCGGATGTCGCGGGTCTGATAGTCCAGCGGCGTCTTCCATATGGTTTCCCATACGGTTTGATTGGCAAGGTCGGTGAGCAGTTCGACGAGCAGTTCGTTGCCCGAGCCGCGCGCAATGGTCTTTACCGCGCGCGTCGTGGTGTGTGCGAAAGCCATTGGATCATCGACCTCGACTGCGACTCTCAACTCGTCGCAGCGGCGCGCCAGTGTGTCGATGAAGCTTTCGACCGGCGTGGTCGCCATGGTGCGCACCGCCAGCATCGACAGTGCGGTGCGGACATTAAACAGGTCAGCCACCGATTTGAGTGACAGCGGTCTGATATAGGCGCCGCGCCGCGGAAAGATGTCGACCAGGCGCCGGCGCTCGAGAATGCGGATCGCTTCACGGATTGGGCCACGGCTGACGCCGAAATCGCGCGCCAGGTCGAGTTCGACAAGACGCTCGCCCGCTTTGCGACGGCCGGAGACGATTTCGGCACCGAGTTCCTCCGCAACCTGGTCGGGGATCGTACGCGGTGCAAATCTCCGTTCGACGTCGTGCTGGTTATCGTTGAATGGCCTGCGAAGTGTCGCTGCCATGGCTGCCTCCTGTCGATGCACGCTTGCCGCGTCATACGGTCCTGTCTACCGCAGAAGTCAACTGTTGACAATTGACAGTCGATGACCTTTCATTGGGTTACTGTCGCTTCAATACATACCGGCTCAAGTCGGACCGCGATGGAACGTCCCGATGCAAGATCTGCAGAACAGGGATGGCAAGGGAGGTGAACATGGCGGCTCTGTTTGCGTCGGCGCATGTCCGACTGACAACAGCCCAACAGACACGCGTCTGCGGCTTTCATCCGTATGTGCAAGTGCAGCACCGGCAAACCCTGCAGCAGCGGATGAGGCGCGGCGTCATTGGTCGTGTTCTGGCTGGCGAAGCGCAATGACAGGTGCGATCGACATCTCCGCTCCCACGGTAACGCGCGTTGCTGGAATGCCCGACGCGGGCGTTTCGCCGCAGCCGCTGCTGGAAGTACGCGATCTCTCGCTGTCATTCGCGACGGCGCGTGGCGCATTGCCGATCACCCGGAACGTAAATTTCACCATCGCGCCGGGCGAGCGCGTCGGTCTGGTCGGAGAGAGCGGCTGTGGCAAGACCGTCACTGGTCTGTCGCTACTGCGCCTGCTGCCGCCGCAATCGGCGCGGATCCAAGGCGATATCCTGTTCAACGGGACCAATCTGGCCACGCTGTCGCCGCGGCGCATGCGCGCCGTGCGCGGCCGTGAGATCGCGATGATTTTTCAGGAGCCGATGAGCGCGCTCGATCCTGTCTTCACGGTCGGCGATCAGATCAGCGAAGCCTATCGCATCCATTTTCCGGTCAGTCGCGCGGAGGGGCGCGAGCGCGCCATCGCTGCGTTGCGTGAAGTCGGTATCCCCGCGCCGGAGCGGCGCTGCGACGAATATCCGCATCAACTCTCGGGCGGCATGCGCCAGCGCGTGATGATCGCCATGGCGTTGATCTGCAAGCCGAAGTTGCTTGTGGCCGACGAGCCCACCACAGCGCTCGATGTGACCGTGCAGGCGCAGATCACCGATCTCTTGCGTTCGTTGAGCGAGCGCACCGGCACGGCATTGATCTTCATTACCCATGACCTTGGCGTCGTCGCCGAAACCTGCACCCGCATGATCACCATGTATGCCGGTGAGGTCGTCGAGGACGCGCCGGTGGACGACGTGCTGACGCGGCCGCGTCATCCCTATACATCCGGACTGCTGCGCTCGCTGCCTAGCCTCAGCCCGCACCGCGGTGTGCTGGCCTCGATCCCCGGCCGCGTACCGTCGCCCAATGCGATGCCGGCCGGCTGCCGCTTCCGATCACGTTGCACGCATGCCGTGGCGGGCTGCGAGCGGAGTCAGCCGATGATCGAGATCGAAAGCGGTCGTACTGCACGCTGCTGGCGTGCTCCCGAACTCGTGCTGCCGGGGGCGGTGAATTGATGTCTTCCGCGCAGAACCATAGTAGCGACAGCGGCATTCTCGCAGTGCGTGACTTGCGGATCCTGTTTCCGACCCGCGATGGCTGCGACACAGTCAAGGCGATCGACGGCATGGATTTCGAGGTCCGCGCTGGCGAGACCTTCGGCATTATCGGCGAGTCTGGCTCGGGCAAGACCACGCTCGGCCGTGCGCTGGTGTCGCTGCTGCCGCCGAGCCACGGCCAAATTCTGCATGACGGCACCGATCCGGCTGCCCTCAGCACAAGCGCATTCCGCAAGCACCGCCGCGATTACCAGATTATCTTCCAGGATCCGAATGCCGCGCTCAATCCGCGCATGACGATCATCGACAGCGTGGTCGAGCCGCTGGAGATCATGGGCGAAGGCGATCATGCCTCGCGCCATCGCCGTGGCATCGAGGTGCTGGAGCGCGTCGGCCTTGCCGCCGAAGCCGCCGATCGCTATCCGCATCAGCTGTCCGGCGGCCAGAAGCAGCGCGTTAACATCGCGCGCGTGCTGACGTTGCGGCCCAAGGTCATCGTTTGCGACGAGGTGGTGGCAGCGCTCGACGTCTCCATCCGCGGCGACGTGCTCAATCTTTTTGCTGACTTGCAGCGCGAATTCGGCCTGACCTATGTGTTTATCACCCATGACATCTCGGTGGTCTCGCACATCTCCGACCGCATCGCCGTCACCTATCTCGGCAAGCTGATGGAGCTCGGTCCGACCGAGGACGTGGTCGAGCGGCCACTGCATCCCTATACGCGCGCGCTGCTATCGGCCGAGCCGATCCCATTGCCGTCGCATTTGCGGGTCGACCGCCGCATCATTCTCGAAGGTGAAATTCCGAGCCCGGTGGCGCCGCCGTCGGGGTGCCGTTTCCGCACGCGCTGCCCGTCGGTGCAACCACGTTGCGTCAAAGAAGTGCCGGCCTGGCGCGACGTGAAGCCGGGACACCGCGTGGCCTGCCATTTCGCCACGGTGGACGGGCCACCGCCAGATAATCAAAAAGCGCAACGCGCATCATAATCAACGGGAGGATTTTCAAATGAAGACAATTGATCTGGGCAAGCAAACATTGCGTCGTCGTGACATTCTGGCGCTGATGGGCGGCGCTGCCGTGACCGGCGCACTCGGCCTGCCGGCCTGGGCGCAAGAGGCCAAGAAGGGCGGCGTGCTGAAGGTCGCCGCGCCGGCCAATCCGTCGTCGCTCGATCCGGCCACCGGCGGCGCCGGCTCCGACCACAGCATTCTGTGGACCATGTATGACACGCTGGTGGAGTGGGACTACGAGACGCTGAAGCCGAAGCCGGGCATGGCGAAATGGGCGTTCCCCGATCCGAAGACCATGGTGCTCGACATCAGCGCCGGCATCAAATTCCACGATGGCACACCGATGGATGCCGAGGCCGTCAAATTCAACCTCGAGCGCAACCGCACCGATCAGCGCTCCAACGTCAAGCCCGATCTCTCCAGCGTGGAAGCGGTTGAGGTGACCGGTCCGCTGCAGGTCACGCTGAAGCTTAAGAATCCGGACACGGCACTGCCGGCCATTCTGTCGGACCGTGCTGGCATGATGGTGTCGCCGACCAATATCAAAGCGCTCGGCAATGAGACCGATCGCAAGCCGGTCGGCGCTGGCCCATGGAAGTTCGTGCGCTGGAACGACAACGAGATCATCGTCGTGGCGCGCCATGACCAATACTGGCGTCAGGGCCGACCTTATCTGGACGGCATCGAATTCAACATCATTCCGGAAAATGCCACCGCCTTGCGTTCGGTCGTCGCTGGCCAGAACGATATGGCGTTCCAGCTGCCGGCGCGATTGAAGCCGGTGATCGAGCGCGCCAAGAATCTGGAAACCGTCAGCTCGCCGACATTGTATTGCATTCAGGTCTACATCAATTACGGCCGCGCACCGCTCGACAACGTCAAGGTCCGTCAGGCGATCAACTTCGCGCTCGACCGCGATGCTTTCGTCAAGGCGGCGCTCAACGGCCTTGGCGAACCGGCGCGCATGACGCTGCCGAGCTCGCACTGGGCGTTCAACAAGGACGTCGCGGGGATGTATCCCAACAACACGGAGAAAGCGAAGCAGCTGCTCGCCGAGGCCGGCTACAAGGATGGTCTTGAACTGACCATAGGCGGCTATATGGATCAGGATTCCGTGCGGCGTGGCGAGGTGATCCAGGATCAGCTCGGCAAGGCTGGTATCCGCCTGAAATTCACCCGCGGCACCATCGCCGAAATCAGCGCGCAGTTCTTTGCCACCGAGAAAAAGTTCGACCTTCTTGTCTCGGCATGGACCGGGCGTCCGGATCCGAGCATGACCTACGGGCTGAGCTTCGACAAAGGCGCTTATTACAATGCGGGCCGCAGCGGTGAGCCGGAGTTGTCGAAGTTGATCCAGGAGAGCCGTGTCAGCGAAGACCTCGCCAAGCGCGCCGAAGTGTTCGCCAAGATCCAGAAATTCACGGTGGAGAACGCTCTGTCGGCACCGCTCGCATTCCAGTTCGAACTCGATGCGCTGTCCGCCAAGGTGAAGGGCTTCAGGCCCAATCTGCTCGGCAAGCCGAAATTCGAAAACATCTCGCTCGGCTAATCCGCCCGACACAGAAACCGGCGCCGCGATCATCGCGGCGCCCTTAACTGGTGTAAATTGCGCATGTTGAATTCCGGACGCCTCCGCATCATCGGTCGTCGCCTGCTGCAGGCAATCCCGGTGGTGGTGCTGTCGACCTTCATCGTGTTCGGCCTGCTCAAGCTGGTGCCGGGCGATGTTGCGGTGACGCTTGCTGGCGACAATGCGTCGGAGCAGCGGATCGCCGAAATCCGCGAGCTCTATGGTCTGAACCAGCCGTTCCTGCTGCAATATGGCTCATGGCTCTGGAAGGCGGCGCATGGCGATCTCTCGAGTTCACTGATCTCCAACGAAGCGGTGCTGACCTCGATCCAGCGCTGCCTGCCGCATACCCTGCTGATCGTCGCACTCGCGCTGTTCATGGCGATGTTGGTCGGTATCCCCCTGGGCATTGCCGCGGCAACCAAGCCCGGCTCGTGGATCGACGGCTTCGTCATGGCGATTGCCTCGCTCGGTGTCGCCGTGCCGAATTTCTGGCTCGGCATGCTGCTGGTGGCGTTCTTCTCGCTGCAGCTCAATTGGCTGCCGGCCACGGGTGCGGTATCGCTCATGAAAGATCCGTGGGCGTCGCTCAGTCATGCCATCCTGCCGGCGGTGGCGCTCGCGTCCGGCGGCATTGCCGAGGTGGCGCGGCAATTGCGGTCGTCACTCGTCGAGATACTGTCGTCGCAACAGGTTCGCACGCTGCACGCCAAGGGGTTGCCGCCATCGTCGATCCTGTGGCGTCATGGTTTGAAGAATGTCAGCGTCAATCTGCTCACCGTCGTCAGCCTGCTCGCGAACCGCCTGCTCGCGGCGACCGTCGTGGTCGAGGCCGTGTTCGCGATTCCCGGCATGGGCGGGTTGATCGTCAACGGCGCGATGAACCGCGATTTCCCGGTGGTGCAGGGCGTGGTGTTCACCATGGTCCTGATTGTCGTCACGCTCAATCTGCTCACAGACATTCTGTACAGCGTCCTCGATCCGAGGATTTCATCATGACGGATGCTGTGATGGCGCCCGAGCGCCGGCCGGGACGTTTCTCGGGTTTTGTACGCTGGTTCGTCAGTGATCTACGCGGCGCTTTCAGCCTGACTTTCCTCGTCGCGCTGTTCACGATCTCGGTCCTCGGCCCGTGGATCTCGCCATATGCGCCGGCCGCACAGGATCTCGACGCGGCGTTGGCGACCATGTCGACTCAACATTGGCTGGGCGCTGACGATCTCGGTCGCGATACGCTCAGCCGCCTGATCTATGGCGGTATGGCGTCGCTCTATGCGAGCTTCCTTGCGGTCACGATCGCCGTTCTGATCGGCGTGCCTGTCGGCATTCTCGCCGGCTATCTTGGCGGCTGGGTCGATACGGTGATCAGCCGTGTTATCGACAGCTTCCTGTCGTTCCCGGCCATCGTGCTGGCGATCGCCGTGACAGGTGCGCTCGGCATCGGCCTCACCAACGGTATGATCTCGGTTGGCATCGTGTTTTCGCCGCAGCTAGCGCGCCTCGTCCGTGCGCGCACGCTGGTGGTGCGCAATGAGCTTTATGTCGATGCCGCGCGCTGTTTCGGCGGATCAACGCCACGCATCCTGTGGCGCCACGTGCTGCCGAACGCGATCCAGCCCGTCATCGTGCAGGTCACGCTGTTGCTGGCCGCGGCGCTCCTGGCGGAAGCGAGCCTCAGCTTCCTAGGCCTCGGCATTCAGCCGCCGGATCCGAGCTGGGGTTCGATGCTGGCGCGCGCCTATCAGAACATGGAAATCGCGCCCGAGCAGATGTATCCGCCCGGCCTCGCGATCCTGTTCACCGCACTGGCCTTCAACACATTGGGTGAATCGCTGCGCGTCGCGCTCGATCCGACCATGAAACGCAACTGACCAAGACCAAGAACAAGGACGACGGTGATGACCGCAAGCGCCAAAGAAACGGAATATCTCGCCAGGCTGCACGAGCTGTGGGCTAAGGCCTGGCCGAAAGGCACGCCGAACAAGCCGCAATATCTGCATGGCGAAATCGCGCTAACCGAATATTTGCGCGCGTGGGCCAAGCGTAATCCTGAAAAGCCTGCGGTGATCTTTTATGGTCACGTCACCACCTATGCCGAACTCGACGCGCAGAGTGATCGCTTCGCGGCGTTGCTGATGGAGAAGGGCGTCCGCAAGGGCGACCGTGTCGCGGTGTTCCTGCCGAACTGCCCACAATTCCATATCGTATTCTTCGGCATCCTCAAGCTTGGCGCTATCCACGTCCCCGTCAGCCCCCTGTCGCGCGCGTTCGAATTGTCCTACGAATTGAATGATACCGACGCCGAAGTCATCGTGGCGCTGGATCAATTGGCGCCTGTGGTCGACCAGGTACGAAGCGAGTCCAAGCTGCGCGAAGTGATAGTTACCAGTTTTGCGGATGTGCTTCCGGCCAAGCCGACCATTCCCGTCCCAGATTCGATCAGTGCGCCGCGCATTGCCATCTCCGGTGCGACCGATCTGCTGCCGGCGCTGGCTGCGCTGCCCGTGCCAAAGCCGCTGCCGCCCGCCGGACTCGATGATATCGCCGCGCTGAATTACACCGGTGGCACCACCGGCATGCCGAAGGGGTGCGTGCACACCCAGCGCGATATGGTCTATACGGCTGCCGCCAATCACGGCATCTCTGTCGTCGCCAATGAAAACAGCGTCTTTCTGTCGTTCTTTCCAGAGTTCTGGATTGCCGGTGAGAATTTCGGCCTGATCTTCCCGATGTTTACGGGCGCAACGCTCGTCCTGCTGGCGCGCTGGGATGCGATCGGGGCACTGTCGGCAATCGACCGCTACAAGGTCAATGTCACTGCGATGCCGGTCGATGGTGCCGTCGAGCTGATGGATCATCCGCGGTTCGGGGAATTCGACCTGTCGTCGCTCGATCAGGTGCGCGTCGTGTCCTTCGTGAAAAAGCTCAATCCGGCCTATCGCAAGCGCTGGAAGGATCTCACCGGCACGATCCTGACCGAAGCCTCGTGGGGAATGACCGAGACCCATACCTCCAACACCCTGACGGCTGGCTTCCAGGATGATGATTTCGATCTTCTGTCACAGCCGATCTTCGTTGGGCTCCCGGTGCCCGGCGCCGAGTTCAAGATCACCGATTTCGAGACAGGTGAACTCGTGCCGCTCGGTGGCGAGGGCGAGATCCGCGTGCGGACACCATCGCTGCTAAAGAGCTACTGGAATAAGCCGGAAGCAACAGCGGAGTCGTTGATCGATGGCTGGCTGCGGACGGGTGATATCGGCACCATCGATACCGACGGCTTCCTGCATTTCCTCGGTCGTCGCAAAGAGATGCTGAAAGTCAAGGGCATGAGCGTATTCCCGCCGGAGATCGAGGCGCTGCTCGGTCAGCATCCGAAGGTTCTCGGATCGGGCGTGGTCGGTCGCGAAGATGCCAGCAAGGGGCAAGTGCCCGTTGCCTTCATCCAGCTCAAGCCCGAAGAGAGGGGCACCATCACGCCAGCCGAACTGCAGGCGTGGTGTGCCGAACGAATGGCCGTCTACAAGGTGCCTGAGATCCGCATCATCGACGCGCTGCCGATGACGGCCACCGGCAAGGTGAAGAAGCAGGAACTCGACGCCAACGCGCCGCAGTAAATCGAAACGTTACATGGCCCCGGGTGTGGATGATGCCACCCCGGATCGCGTCTGTTGTTCACGGAGAGTTTCAATGCCCTTTCGCAAGTTGCTGATTGCCAATCGTGGCGAGATCGCCATTCGTATCGCACGCGCCGCGGCGGACGCCGGCCTTGCCACCGTCGCGATGTATCCGGCCGATGACGCGCTTTCGCTGCATGTACGGATCGCTGACGAGTCCACGGAAATCCCCGGCCGTGGTGCGCGTGCTTATCTCGATATCGAAGGTGTGATTGGTGCCGCGAAAGCCACCGGCTGTGACGCGCTGCATCCGGGCTACGGCTTTCTCAGCGAGAACGCCGATCTGGCCCGCCGCTGCGCCGAAGAGGGCATTACCTTTGTCGGCCCGTCACCCGCGGCATTGCAGCTGTTCGGCGACAAGGTCGCGGCCAAGCAACTCGCCAAGCGCTGTGGTGTGCCGATCATCGCGGGCACCACGGGCCCCTCGACGCTTGATGAGGTGAAAGCGTTTTTCACATCGCTGGGTAGCAATGCCGCCGTGATGATCAAGGCCATGGCTGGCGGCGGCGGCCGCGGCATGCGCGTTGTCGAGCGCGCGGAGGATCTCGACGACGCCTATGCGCGTTGCCAGTCCGAAGCCAAGGCGGCCTTCGGCAGCGACGGCGTCTATGTCGAGCGTCTCATTCGCAATGCCCGTCATATCGAAGTGCAAATCATCGGTGATCGTCACGGCGATATCAGTCAGCTCTGGGAGCGTGAATGCACCATCCAGCGCCGCAATCAGAAGCTGGTCGAAGTTGCGCCGAGTCCGTCGCTGTCACACAAATTGCGCAGCCGCATCGTTGAAGCTGCCAAAAATCTTGCGGCGGAGGCGAAGTATGACAGCCTCGGCACGTTCGAATTCCTGGTCGATGGCGAGGCTGGCGAGGGCGATGGCGCCTTCGCCTTCATCGAGGCCAATCCGCGGCTGCAAGTCGAACACACCGTGACCGAGGAAGTGCTGTCGGTTGATCTGGTGCGGTCGCAGCTCGCCGTTGCCGGTGGCGCCACGCTGGCGTCGCTCGGTCTCGATCAGGCCTCGGTGCCGAGTCCGCGCGGCTTCGCCATGCAGCTCCGCATCAATATGGAGACCATGGATGCCACCGGCGCCACCAAGCCGACCGGCGGCACGCTCGCGATTTTCGAGCCACCGTCAGGCCCGGGCGTGCGTGTCGATACGTTCGGTTATGCCGGTTACAAGACCAGTGCGGCCTTCGACTCGTTGCTGGCCAAGGTGATCGTCCACACGCCGTCGTCGAAATGGGCCGACGCCATAGCCAAGGGCACGCGGGCGTTACGCGAATTCCGCATCGAGGGCGTCGCCACCAATATCCCGTTGATGCGGGCGATCCTGGCCAACGCCGATTTCCAGGCCAATCGGATCAACACCAGCTTCATCGATCGCAACGTCGCCGATCTGGTCGCTGCCACACTGACAGCGGGCAAGCCGCTATTCGCCGCCAGCGGATCAACCGGTGATGCACGGACCTCCGCCGGCGTCGTACAGCCCGCGCCGGAAGGATCGATCCCGGTCGCGGCGCCGCTGCAGGGCACGGTCGTGTCCATTCCGGTGGCCGAAGGCGATGTTGTCAGGCCCGGCCAGCAACTCGCCATCATCGAATCCATGAAGATGGAGCATCTGGTGACTGCGGAGCAGGGCGGTCGCGTCACCCGGATCGCGGCATCCGATGGCGTCACGTTGATGCAGGGCGAGCCCATTCTGTATATCGAACCTCAGGACGTGGCCGGCGACCTCGCCACGGAAGAAGCCGATATCGATCTCGACCACATTCGTCCCGACCTTGCCGAACTGATCGCTCGCCAGGGGATCACGCTCGATGAAAACCGGCCCTCTTCGGTCGAGCGCCGGCGCAAGACCAATCAGCGCACCGCGCGCGAGAATATTGCGCAACTGGTCGATGACGGCTCGTTCATGGAATATGGCAGCCTCGCCATCGCCGGCCAGCGGCGCCGCCGCGCGGTCGATGATCTCATCAAGAACACGCCGGCCGATGGTCTGGTCGCCGGTACGGCCACGGTCAATGCTGCGAAATTCGGCGAGCACGAAGCACGCTGTATGGTGATCTCCTATGACTATACCGTGCTGGCCGGTACCCAAGGTCATATGAACCACAAGAAGATCGACCGCATGCTGTCGCTGGTCGAGCAGTGGAAAATGCCGCTAGTGTTCTATGCCGAAGGCGGCGGCGGTCGTCCCGGCGATACCGACCGGCTCGGCATGACGGGTCTCGACGGGCCATCTTTCGTGCAATTCGCCAAACTTTCGGGTCTCGTCCCGGTGGTCGGTGTGGTGTCCGGCTATTGCTTCGCGGGTAACGCTGCGATGCTCGGTTGTTGTGACGTTATCATCGCCACGAAGAACGCCTCGATCGGCATGGGTGGTCCTGCGATGATCGAAGGCGGGGGTCTCGGCGTTTATCATCCGGCCGAAGTCGGACCCGCCTCTTTCCAGTCACCGAACGGCGTCGTCGATATTCTCGTCGAGGACGAAGAGGAAGCGACACGGGCCGCGCAGAAATATCTGTCCTACTTCCAGGGCGCTGTGGCGGAATGGCGTGCGCCCGATCAGCGGCTGCTGCGACGTGCGATCCCGGAGAACCGGCTGCGCGTCTATGACATCCGCGCGGTGATCGATCTGATCGCTGATGAGGACTCCGTGCTCGAAATCCGGCGCGATTTCGGCGTCGGCATGATCACCGCGTTCATTCGTATCGAGGGCAAGCCATTCGGCCTGATTGCCAACAATCCCAAACATCTCGGCGGCGCCATCGACGCCGCGGCCGGAGACAAGGCGGCGCGCTTTCTGCAGCTCTGCGATGCATTCGACATTCCGATTGTGTCGCTCTGCGATACGCCGGGTTTCATGGTCGGGCCGGAGGCGGAGAAGACCGCGATCGTACGTCATGTCGCGCGTATGTTCGTCACCGGCGCGAGCATCACAGTGCCGTTGTTCGGCATCGTGCTGCGCAAGGGCTATGGACTCGGCGCGCAGTCGATGATCGGCGGCGGTTTCCACGCCTCGTTCTTCACGGCGGCGTGGCCAACCGGAGAATTCGGCGGCATGGGGCTGGAAGGCTACGTGCGGCTCGGCTTCCGCAAGGAAATGGAGGCGATCGCCGATCCGGTGGAGCGCGAGACCTATTACAAGAATAAGGTCGCTGAGCTCTATGCCAACGGCAAGGCGACCTCGATCGCGTCGGTGTTCGAGATCGACAATGTCATCGACCCCGCCGAGACGCGCCGCTGGGTGATGGCCGGCCTGCGTTCGGTGCCGAAGCCACCGCAACGCGAGGGTCGCAAGCGCCCCTGTGTCGATACCTGGTAGCCACAACGAACCGACGGCCCACATTCCCGGAGGAGTTTCCAATGATATCAAAAGCATTCGATACGGTGATTGAGGACGCCGGAAATGCACTGATCGGCCCGTGGCGACAGCCCCGACAGATGCTCCATGCGCAGACTTACGACTCTCACGCATCCATCCACGACGATGCCACCGCGCAGAAGCTCGGCTTCAAGGGCGGGACCATCGAGGGCCCGACTCATTTCAGCCAGTTTGCACCGCTCTGCGAACGACTGTGGGGCAAGGACTGGTTCGAGACGGGCTGCATCTCGGCGCATTATCGTGCTGCCGCCTTTGAGGGCGAGGAGGTACAGGCCGTTGTCGAAAAGCCGATCGATGGCGGGCATTATTGCACGATCAGGATGGTGAAGCGTGATGGCACCGAAGTGTTGCGCGGCAGTGCATCGATCGGCAGTGACGCGCGGGCCTCCGCCCTGGATATCCGACTCACTGAGCTGAAGCCGCTGAGTGATGCCGTAATCCTGCGCGACATCAAGCTCGGCATGACCACCGCATCGCAGACGGTTCGGATGGATTTCGATCAGAACATGGGCGAACTCTATCCATTCTCGCTTGAACAGAAGCTCAAGGTCATCAGTGAGCCGTCGCCCTATTACGCGCCAGAGAGCGCAGGCAGCTCGCCATGGGGACGTGCGATCATTCCGATGGAAATGCTCAGTGTGTTGTTTCAGCACGGCAGCAAGAAGGATCGTCTGCCGGTCAAGGGGCCGGCAGTCGGCCTGTTCGCTGATCAGGAAATCCGGTTGCTACGAGGTCCGCTGTTCGTTGGAGAAGACTACCGCATAGACCGCAAGGTCGTCGCGATGTCCGGCAGCAAGCGCACCGAGAGCCTGTGGGTGCGCACCGAAGTCTTCGATAGCTCGAACGCGCTGGTCGCGACGATGCTGCTCAATCTAGCGACGCTCAAGGAATCCTACGCCAGCTACGACCAAGAGTATGCTGCGCTTCCTCGAAGCCACGCGTAGCCTGATACGCTATCTTTTGGTTCAGGGGGCGGCCAGGCCGGGACAAAGAGCGTCGGCAGTCAGACAAAATCATCCCGGGATGTGACGCTCGTCACATCCACCTCCAGCGGGACGCAGTAAGGCTATGTGCCTTATCTGGAGGCAATCATGAGTGCGTCGGAAGATAAACTGGAGCAGTCCTATCGTCGATTATACCATCGCTTGATGATCGGGGCCGGAGTGATTTGCGCCGTCCTCATGTGTGCGATCGTGGTTGGGAAAACCGCCGCAGTCCCTGCCATCATGAAGCAAATCGTTTCAGGCTTTAACGATGTACATCCGTCGTCAGGGGCGGAGGCGCCGTCGCTACGCGCAGGTCGCAGTTGCCGGCTGAAGAACTCCTGGTCTATGATCGAGATAGCACCATTCGGTCCGGCGGCAGGTATCGATGATTACGGCTGGCGTATCAAAGTCGAGTCGCGTGGCGACGTGGTTGCAATCTAGTCGTCAGGAGCGGCGTCCTGAAATCGCCGTTGTTCAAGTCTAGCTAACAAGTTCTTGGCGGGCAAAATTGAGTGTGATCCGTCCGCGATACCGAGTTTGTGCGCATTAGTGCACAAGAGTGCGGATCAGAACAGTGACCAGCGTGGCTGATGGCTAGATCAAGCGCTTCACTCGCATTCGAGAATCCGGAATGGGTGGTGCGCACACTGCTCTTCGTGGACGTGGTCGAGTCCGTGCGACTGATGGAAGAGAACGAGGCCAGCACCGTACAGCGATGGCGTAAACTCGTTAAAACGATAGATGAAGATGTCCTGCCGCGGTTCGAGGGGCGGCTTGTAAAGAGCCTTGGGGATGGGCTCCTGATGGAATTCCCTCAATCTCCCCTCGCGGTGAGAGCTGCCTTTGCAGTCCAGAATGCGTGTGCGGTTATCAATGAAGGCGTTCCGCAAGATCAGTATATCCTCGTCCGTGAAGGAGCTCACGTCGGTCATCTTCTTGCGGACGAGCACGATGTTTACGGGGCTGACGTTAACCTTGCAGCCCGGCTCACAGGTTTAGCGGGGCCGGGGGAAATTGTTGTATCGGCCGATGTTCGCGACCAACTCGTGCCTGTATTGGATGCCGACGTCGAGGATTTGGGAGCTTGTTACCTTAAACATGTGCATGAACCCGTTCGAGCGTATCGTGTCGGCCCACCAGGGCCGCGACCCGTGATCGAGCCAGGTACTGTATCAATGCCGAAGTTGCGCGCCACTGTCGCGGTCGTACCTTTTACCGGGCTGGATGATGGTCCGGAACATCGGGTCATTGGCGAAGTGCTCGCCGACGAAATCATATCCGCGCTTTCGCGTTCATCGGAGCTGAACGTCATCTCGCGCCTGTCGACGTCTGTCTTTCGCGGGCGGGATAGTTCGGTCGAGGAGATCAGTAGCTATTTGACGGCGAACTACGTTCTGTCGGGCTCTTACCGCAAGGCCGGAAGTAAGTTGCGGGTGAACCTCGAACTGGCATCGTCGTCGAATCTGACAATCGTTTGGTCTGACTCGTTCGTTTGTAGCGCGACAGCTTTGATCAGCGGAAAGGACGGTGCTGTCGCGGGTATTGTGACGGCGGTCAGCTTGGCGATCATGGCGCGCGAGCTTGAACGCGCGCAGTCGCAATCACTCCCGACCGTCGAGAGCTACACGTTGTTGATGGGGGCGATCGCGCTCATGCATCGTCTTTCGGTGCACGATTTTGACAGGTCGCGCCAGATGCTCCAGGTCTTGACCGAGCGCATGCCCCGACAGGCCGTACCATGGGCATGGATGGCCAAGTGGCACATATTGCGGGTCCAGCAGGGATGGACCGATGACTGGAGTGCGGATACGCAACTGGCGCTCGATTGCGGGCGGCGAGCACTGAGTGCCGACCCGCGGTGTTCCCTCGCGCTGGTGGTTATGGGCTTTGCTCATACCAATCTGCTGAAACAATTTGACGTCGCGCAGGAGCAGTATGACCTCGCGCTGCGCGTCAATCCCAACGATGCGATGGCGTGGCTGCTAAAGGGAACGCTTCTTGCCTTCAAGGATGCAGGAAAGTCGGCAGTCGAGCACACCGAGCACGCGCTGAAACTGTCGCCGCTGGATCCTCACAGATACTTCTACGATTCCCTGGCCGCAACGGCTGCTCTCTCCGCCGGGCAATACAAGCGCGCCATCGATCTTGCCAACCGTTCGTTGCGCGCCAATCGCACGCATACGTCCACGTTTCGCGCGCTGGCGATCGCGCAATGGCAGCTCGGCCTTCAGCAAGAGGCGCGCAAGACGGTGACCGAACTGATGAAACTCGAGCCGGGCCTGACGGTCGCGAAATATCGCGAGCGTCACCCCAGTGGGGGATATGAAACCGGCCGCATCTGGTCGAGCGCATTGCAGGGAGCTGGCGTACCGAATTAGCAGAACGGGAGCAAAAACATGTGCACGATGGGTCCTGAAGGCGGCGCAGGAGGTGCGGGGGGCGCAGGCGGCGCCGGTGGTGCTGGGGGAGCGGGCGGTGCCGGAGGTGCAGGCGGTGCTGGCGCTGGGCCCTACGGCAGTTATGGATCGCCGCTGGTTGCCGATGCACTCGTCAAGCACCGCGACGGTATCGTCGGAAGCTGGCTCGGTCAGACCGTCAATCGGTCGCCACGTGCGCTGGACGACAAGAAGAACCTCGCGCTCTGGGAGCCGTGGGTGCGGGCGGCGGTCATAGACTTCGAACTGCTGTCGCACCTCCATTTTACAAGCCACTCAGAGAAATTCAGCTACAAGCATCAGGGCAAGAACGTCTCCCGGACACCGAGCGAGAAGTCGGTCACGGTCTGGCAGTTCCACGTTCAAACCACAGCGGCAGATCCGTCGCCCAAAGCGAAATCGAGCCGAATTGCGACTTTGATTCGCCCGCCGGTCGACACTTTCAAAGGCCAGCTGGATTTTCTGGATCAATACGCCGATCTTCGCGAGGATCGTGTTTCGGAAATCGTGACCCAGCTCGGCCCTCAATATGCGTTCTGGAGTTCGGTCGTGAACTTGCATCCGGATCGCACCAAGAAGACGATCGAGCTGCTCGATGCTGCGCTTCGGTTTGCGACCGCGGTGGAAATGCGCATCAAGCATGCTCTGGCGTGCTGGCGACCATATGAACTGTCGTCTCAGGTTCAACCGATCATTCTGACGCCGGGCCACGGGACATTTCCGAGCGGTCATTCAACCGAAAATCACATGATTGCGCGCATCCTGTGGGAGCTGTACGGGCGCGAACCGAGACTAGGTGAGCAGTTGATGCGACAGGCGGCGCGCATCGCGGTCAACCGCACAGTGGCGGGTGTCCATTTCCCGGTCGATACTGCGGCCGGTCAGGTGCTTGGACTGTCACTTGCCCGCTATTTCATTCTGCGGGCGAAAGGTGGGCCGAGGTTCAACGCCTGGCGTTTTGACGGCGGGCGATACGGAGCTACTCAGGACTTCAATTTCCATGATTTCTACAATCCAGCAAACGGACAGGAAAAGCTGAGCCCCCTGATTGATCCGCCCTATGTCGATTTTCTCGCCTCCACGCCGCCAGTTGTATCGCCGATTATGAAGTGGCTGTGGGATGCTGCGCTTGCAGAGGTGAAGTAGCTGCTGGGAAATGGCGGTAGGGCGATCGCATTCGCAAGGTGTGCGTTATGGCAGAACAACGGAAGCGGGTTTCACCTTATCTCGAATGGGCAGTGCTGACGGAGTTCGCTTATCTCCCGGGTGAGTGGTTCTGGGTCTTGTTGGAGCTTGATGGACCAGTGGAAGCCCTTGCCCGTTCCGTCGTGCGCTCGGGGCTGGATCAGTTCATTCGAATTCCCGCGGTCTATCAGGAGGCGCCACCCTCGCTGAGAGGTGCCGATCTAACATGCTGTATGGCGATTGCGAGACGCGAGGCTCTTTCCGCATTTGTTTCCGGCAAGGTATCGCGCGGTGACGCCAAACAGTTTGCGCCCCTGCTGTCCTCGATCAATCGAATCGAGCTTGGAACGCCGACGACGAATCTGTTCGAGAAGACTGAACCGATCGAGCAGCAGTTGCTTGCCACGAGTCCGTCGCGGCGGGCAATTGTCGCGATCATCGATGACGGATTGGCGTTCGCCCATGAGAGATTCCGCTTTCGGGATGGCCGATCGCTGGTGAAGTATTTCTGGAACCAGGACGATCACACAAATACAGGCATGCCGGCCGGCTTCGGCTGGGGGCGCGAGCTGCAGGAGAACGAGATCAATCAAATTCTGGCGTCCTGCACGCATACGGGATTGCTGGATGAGGATGAGTTCTATCGGTTGGCCGGTCAGAAGCTGGCTGCTCGCCGCGCCAAGCACGGTACGCACGTCATGGACATCGCCTGCGGGCTCGATCCGAAACACGCGGTTCCCGAAGATCCCAACCTTCCCTATATCATCGGCGTTCAATTGCCGAAGTGGGTGACAGAGGAGACGTCGGGCGCATTCCTGACTCCGAATGTCTACGCCGCCATCACCTATGTGCTCAGTCGTGCGGATCAGATCTCGGCCGCCGAAGGAACGGGGCCGATCCCAGTGGTCATCAATTTGAGTTATGGGACCATTGCCGGCCCGCACGATGGTACGTCACAGCTGGAAGCTGCGATCGATCAGTTGATAGCGTCACGCACCGCACCGCTCAGGGTCGTTCTGCCAGCCGGAAATCACTATCTGGCGCGATGTCATGCCTTGGTCGAACTGTCTCAGGCATCAGTCCCTGGTCAGTCGCCCAAGCGCTTGCGGTGGCGCGTGCAGCCCGACAATAAGGCCAACAGCTTTATGGAGCTGTGGCTGCCCAAACAGGCAACAGAGAAGTCCCAGCCCGAAATCGCCATAAGGATTACCACTCCGACCAACCAGCGCAGTCCTTGGATTGGGGCTAACCAGAACTGGCAGTGGCGCATATCAGGCCAGCTCCGGTTTTTCGCGAAATACTACACTGCAGTCGGGGAGCGATCGCAGATATTCCTTGCTATGGCGCCCACAGCTGATCTCGCAATGCCCTCGCTGACTGCGCCGTCCGGGACATGGCTGATCGAACTCAAAAACAAAGGGGCAGCCACGACAGTCGATGTCTGGGTTCAGCGCGGCGACACGCCATTTGGCTATCCGTTGTCAGGGCGGCAATCTCGGCTTGAAGACGAGAATTACGTGCGCTTCGATCTTGCCGGACGACCGGAGCAAGATGACAAGGGCTCCAGCCCGGTCCGGAGGGAAAGTACGATCAACGCATTGGCGACAGGGACGCACGCAATCGTCGTGGGTGCATATCTTCGCAGCGACAAGGCCGTCAGCGAGTATTCGGGGGCCGGAGGGCGCGCGACATCAGATGGCGCATCCCCAATCCGAAGCCCCGATGTGTCGGCAGTTGGAGACGAGTCGCCAGTACACAGGAATCTGCTTGCCGCCGGTACGCGCAGCGGTTCCGTTGTGACGATGAATGGGACAAGTGTCGCGGCTCCGCAGGTGACACGATTGATCTCGGAATTGATGATCTCGCAGCTTGCTTGCGATCGTCCGGACGTACAGCGCATCGCGAAAACAGGAGACACAAAGGCGCCAGGTCCCGGCTCACCATTGGCAGTGCGGATCGGGGCTGGCCGGCTGGATCGGTGCAGACGTCCAAACAGACCTTGATTTGGGACCGGTGCGGAGCACAGGAAACATCGCGGTGTCGAAAGCGAAGGCAGCGAGCTCAGCGGGCCGTCAGGCAGCAATGCGCATGAACGCGATCTTCAGCGACCTCGCGCCCGAGACGGTTGCCCAGCTGTTTCATCGCGCGTCTTTCCAGACCTTCGAACGGGGAGACTACATTTTTCGACGCGGAGACCCTGGGACGTGCCTGTTCGGAGTTGTGGAAGGCTCGGTGAGGATGTGTGCATCCTCTCCTGACGGTAAGAGCGCGGTGTTAAATCTGATCAGTGCCGGTCAGACATTTGGTGAGATTGCTGTTTTGGATGGCCTCGACCGAACAACGGATGCAATCGCGAATAGCGATTGTGAGATCTGGGGAATTGCGCGGCGCGATCTGATCCCCCTGGTTAGAGCCGAGCCGGCTTTGGCTGCAAAGTTCATTGACTTGTTATGCGCGCGCCTGAGATGGACGAGCGAGCATCTGGAAGAGGTGATCCTTCACGGTCTCGAGGCTCGTCTTGCCCATATCGTCATAAAATTTGCGGAGCCGAATGTGCAAATGGATGGACCCCTTGTGGTGAATATGACGCAACAGAGCGTCAGCGAGATGGTGGGAATTTCGCGGGAGCGCGCAAATAAAATCATATCCGCTTGGGCCGATCGCGGCTGGGTTCTGGTCAAGAATCGTACACTTGTCCTTCTCGATACTCAGGCGTTGAAGAACGTCGCCACGCGAAGTTAGAACGTGACGGTGCTTTACCGATCGGATGTGCATTTTTGCGCCGAGCAGTGAAAAGATCTGATGCTTTTGGTCTCCCGAGAGACTCTGGCTAGAGGACGAAGGCCACGCGGCGCGGGATCGACGAAGCTAGTGGTAAAAGTTGCCATCGGGATAATTGCTGAGGTTTTCTGTTGATATTGAGTCCGACCGCAACAACATCAATAGCCTGACTCACATCTTCAAATCGTCCGGTTTAAAATCGAGCCCGATGTCGAGAACGCCGACGCTATGGGTGAGCCATCCGATCGAGATCAGATCGACGCCGGTCGCAGCGATGTGTGGCGCTGTAGCGGGCGTGATGCGGCCGGAGGCTTCGGTTACCGCCCGACCTGCGACCATCGCGACGGCTTTCGTGAGCGTGGGTGGATCCATATTGTCAAGGAGTACCGCGTCTACACCGTGATCGAGCGCCTCGCGCAGCTGATCGAGCGTGTCGACTTCGAGTTCGATCTTGACCAGATGCCCGACACCGGTTTTCGCCCGCTTCAGCGCCTCGGTTACGCTGCCGGCGATGGCGACGTGATTGTCCTTGATGAGTACAGCATCGTCGAGGCCGAACCGGTGATTGCTGCCACCGCCAACGCGGATCGCATATTTTTCGATGGCGCGCAGCCCTGGCGTTGTCTTGCGCGTGCAGACAATTTTCGTCTGGTAGTCGCGGACCGCTGCAACCACAGATGCCGTTGCCGTTGCGATTCCGCTCAGGCGGCACAGAAAATTCAATGCAACCCGTTCAGCAGTCAAAATACCTCGCGCGGGGCCGGTGATCGTGGCGATCACGTCGCCGGGTGCCAGGACTGCGCAATCGTTGCGCTCGATATGCATCTCGATCGCGGGATCGATCAGTTGAAAGGCGAGTCGAGCGAGGTCGAGCCCGGCCACCACGCCGGGCTGGCGCGCAACAAGAAGTGTCGTGGCGCGTCGGTCGGCTGGCACGATCGCATCGGTCGTGAGATCGCCGGCTCGTCCGAGATCTTCAAGCAATGCCATGCGAACCAATGGCTCGATCATGACATGGGGTAGCGGTGAGGGCGTCATGGCGATCCTTTGGGTTAGGCGACGAGTTCCGGGATGTCGTCTCGCGCGGCTTGAAGCGCGTCATCAAGGCGCAGCGTCGAACGCTGTGCCAGACTCGTGTGCTTCGGGAAGTCGGTGCGTGCATGCGCGCCGCGGCTTTCTTGGCGGCGCAAGGCAGCGATCACGATCATCAGGCCGACAATTGCGGGATCGCTTGCAGCTTGCTGCGAGATCGCGAGGGGATAGAGCACGCGGGCGGCGGCACGCAGGCCTTCGCCATCGCGCAACACGCCTGCGGCACGCGACAGAATAGGGCGCACCGAACTTGGGTCGCTGTCCGTTACTCCACCGGGCAACATTGGCTGACGCCGCCGGATGGAGGTCGTTGCGGCAATATTCTGGGCAACCCAGCCGCCACACACGGCCGCCTCGAGGAGTGAATTACTGGCGAGCCGGTTTGCCCCATGGAGACCGGTGCAGGCGGCTTCGCCGCAGGCCCAAAGACCGTCGACGGAGGTCCGCCCGGTCAGGTCAACCAGTATGCCGCCCATGTGGTAGTGCGCAGCGGGACGGACAGGGATCGGCTGCGTAACCGGATCGATTCCTGCATCGCGACAAAGTGCCGTGATGGCCGGGAAACGCCGCGCAAAGTCGAGTCTCTTCACGCCCCTTGCGTCGAGAAAAACCCGATGCCCCGCCGCCATGTGCCGCCAGACGGCACGTGCAACGATATCGCGGGACGCAAGCTCGGCGCCGGGGGCACCGGCCATGAAGCGATCGCCATTTTCGTCGACCAAGATCGCGCCTTCTCCGCGTACGGCCTCACTGATGAGCTTCAGTGGAGAGGACTTGCTGTCGAGCGCCGTCGGGTGGAATTGGATAAATTCAAGATCGGCCATGACGGCGCCGGCGCGTGCTGCGAGCGCGAGGCCCTGGCCAAAGGATCCAGCCGGATTTGTCCCATGCAGAAACAGACCTCCGATGCCACCGGTCGCGATGACGACACGATCGGTGGCAAAGAGCACGGGTCCTCGACCGGTATGGCCGAGAAGACCCACCACTGCATTGTCTTCGACGACCAGGCGCTGTGCCGTGGCTCCCTCGATCACCGTGATCGCAGGCGTCTCGCGGACCTTGCGGACCAGGGCTCGAATAACGTCCCGGCCTGTTGCATCACCCCCGGCATGGACGATCCGGCGGCGCGAATGCGCGGCCTCGAGGCCGAGGATGATCTTGCCGCAGGCATCCCGATCGAAAATGACGCCGAGCCGCGCCAACTGTTCGATCGCGGCGGGCGCTGCGGCGAGGATTGAAGCCGCGATGGTTTCGTCGCACAAGCCATCACCGGCGGCGAGTGTGTCCGTCAGATGCAGCGAAGCACTATCATCCGCCCCGATACTGGCAGCGATACCGCCTTGCGCGAGTGCGCTCGACGATTCCGAGCCCAGTGGCGCGCCGGTCAGGAGCAGCACCGGTTGCGGCGCCAGCGCCAGGGCGGTCATGAGGCCGGCGATGCCGCCGCCGATGATAACGGGAGCGCCGTCCGTATCGTGTAATGCTGTCATGTGACGGCCAGCATTCGTTCGACCGCGAGGCGTGCGCGCGCTGCGACACCGTCGTCGATCGTGACCTGGTGCTGCATCGTCTCCAACGCGTGACGGATGTTGCCGAGTGTGATCGTCTTCATGTGCGGACAAAGATTGCACGGACGAATGAATTCGAGGTCCGGATACTGGATGGCGACATTGTCGCTCATCGAGCATTCCGTCAGAAGCACGACGCGCGGTGGTCGTTTGCTTGCGACGTAGGACGACATGGCGGCCGTCGAGCCGGCGAAATCGGCCTCCGCCAGCACGTCCGGCGGGCATTCCGGGTGCGCCAGTACGACGACACCAGGGTGGTTCTCGCGCAATTGACGCACCTCTTCGGCGCTGAAGCGCTCGTGCACCTCGCAATGACCAGTCCAGGTAATCACTTTAACCTTGGTTTCGGCAGCGATGTTCCTGGCCAGATATTCGTCCGGCAGCATGATCACGCGTTCAACGCCAAGCGACTCGATCACCGCCTTGGCATTGCCCGAGGTGCAGCAGATATCCGACTCGGCCTTCACCGCTGCCGAGGTGTTCACATAAGTCACGATCGGCACGCCAGGATAAGTTTGCCGCAGCAGCCTCACGTCCTCGGGCATAATGGAGTCGGCAAGCGAGCAGCCGGCGCCGCGATCGGGAATCAGCACGGTCTTCGACGGATTGAGTAATTTGGCCGTCTCGGCCATGAAGTGAACGCCGGCGAGAACGATGACGTCGGCCTCCACATGCATTGCTTCACGCGCCAGCGCGAGGCTGTCGCCGACTATGTCCGCGACGCAGTGGAAGATGTCCGGTGTCTGATAATTGTGGGCAAGGATGACGGCGTTGCGGCTCTTCTTCAACGCGATGATCGCGTCGATATCTTCTGACAGCATCGACCATTCGATCGCGGGGATCGCGTGGCGCACTTTCGCATAGAGATGTTCCGAAGGACGCAGTTCAGGTATCGACAGCATGATATATACTCTCGTTGAGCATATGTTATACTGTAATCGAGTATAAGGCTTGTCAAGCCCCCGAGACGGGAAGTTTGGTTCCGGCGATGGCGCGTTCCGCAAGGACGGCACGGCGAAAGCGGAAGAGTTTTGCCGGACGTCCGCCGGTGTCCTGGCTGGTTTCGCCAGTTTCCTCAACGAGTTCCTGCTGCTCGATCAGGCGGCGGAAATTCGGCTTGTGCACTTGCCGTCCGGCCAGCGCCTCAACACAGCGTTGCAATTGCAGCAGCGTGAATGTGTCCGGCATCAATTCAAATACGACAGGATGGTATTTGATCTTGGCCCTGAGTCTTGCAATTCCGGTGGCCAGAATCCGGCGATGGTCCAGGATCATGGGGTGACCCGGCGCGTTCGACAAAGCCGCACGGGTCGACGTGGATGCTGAGGAATTTCCCCGTGTCGCCTCGGGGATCAGTTTCGCCTCATATAATAGTTCGTATCGCTGCAGAACCAATTCCTCGTTCCAGCTGTGCTCCTCGAAACCGAACAGCATTGCGGTGCGTTGCCGACGAGCGCGCTGCGCCGCCCGGTCGGATGCTGCAGAAGCCCAGGCTTTGAGCCCTGGCTGCAGAGCTTTCTCCATCAGCGGCGGTGGGCCGTCACGATGATCCTCCCATGGGAAATAATCATACCAGCCGCGCCATCTGGCCTCGTGTTCGCCGAATGCCGGTTGTTCTCGTGTTAGGCCAAGATAGCTGATCGAGATGACATGCTGCCCAGTGGCGCCAGCGCGATCACGATCGGCAAAGGTGTAGAGCTGTTCGACATAACCAAGCGGCAACCGTGTCTGCCGTTCGACCCAGGCACGTAGCCCCGATTGCAGCGAACGATGGGCGAGTTCGAAAGGCCCGGAGGGCAGGGCGCGCTGATCCTGGATTGTTAGAACGCGAGGCTCGCCCGAGGTCACGGATACTAGCACGGCAACGAGATCAGCCGCAATTCCTTGCGGTGATGACTGCGTTGCCAGACGCGCATTTGGCTTGGAAGCGGAGCTGTCGAGCGGGTCCATGAGCTGGTCTGCTTAAGTGTTCATAGGGACAGGGTGAAAGGCTGCATCGCGAATCCACGCAGATATTTTAACATGAGGCTGCAACGTGACGCTCACGGCAAGAGCGGCCATCCAGACTTGAACAAGTCGCGTCAACGCACTTTTCCGATGTGCCGTCCTGGTTGTCGCATGGCCTTGTGAGGTCACGTGCCGATTGCGGATATTCCCGGGGCACGTCGGCGATCTCGCTTGGGCAAGTTCGCCAAAAAAACGCGCTGGTCGAGGTGCTCACCGACTTTCCGCGCCATTACCTGTCCACGTGCTCTATTTCCACACGCCAGCCCCAGCGATCCAGCAGGCGCTTGATGAACATCGACGGGCGACCATCAAACGAGCCGCGCCATTCATCCAACGCGATCTTCATCCCAGCCTCCCAAGAGTGGAGCGCATTCCACAGATCGACGTGCGTGGTTCGCGCATCGTTCTGTGCCGACTTGTCGATCAGATTTTCGGAGGGGCGAAAAAAGCCCAGCAATCACGGGCTTTAAAATGGTGGGCGCACAAGGGATCGAACCTTGGACCTCTCCCGTGTGAACCACAATCTGTAGACCCTAGCCAGCCAGCCCTAAGCATAGTAAATTTGCATAATGTCCTGTTAATTATGGTGTTTTTGTAGTGTGTGACCATAGTTGACCATGGTGGGCCATAGCACATTTTGTGTGCCCCTGTCGTGCCCCCCCGAATTTTCCCTTGGGGCACACAGTCGAGGGAAGGTCTGAGACCCGGTTCTTGCCGGTCCGATCATTCCCGCGTGGGCACAAGACGGAAGGGCAGGGACCGTGGGAGAGCCGATCAACTATTTGACACTGACCGACACGGTCATCCGCGACACGACAATGCCACCGGGCAAGGCGCAGCATTACCTCCACGACGACAAGCTGCCCGGTCTGGCGCTGCGCATGCGCGCGACGGGCGGCCGGACCTGGGTTTACCTGTTCACCAAGCCGGGAGTGAGAGGCACTCAGCGCAAGACCCTCGGGGCCTGGCCAAGGTTCAATGAGCGGGCGGCTCGGAAGGCCGCCACCATCGCCGCTAGTGAGGTGGTCACAGGGGTCGATCCGAACGACGCCAAACGAGAAGCCAAGCGCCGGCAACTGGCCGAGATGCAGCGCACTACGCTGGTGGCCTTGATCAGTGAAGACGGCCCTTATCAGACATCCCTGACCGGACGCCAAGTCGTGAACTGGAGGCCTGCGATGTCGGCGCTGCGGCGCGGTCTCAAGGATCATTTCGATCCCGCCATCGGCGAATTGACGCGCCGGCAAATCATGGCGGCAGTGGACAAGACCGCCAAGACCGGTAAGCGCGGTGCAGCCGGGGACTTGCGCAAGCACACCCACACATTCCTCGAGTGGTGTGTCGGCGAAGGTTACGTCGAGCACAACGTGCTTGCCGGCTATCGCGCGCCGAAAGAGACCCGTGCGCAGAGGGTCGGGCGCCGAACGAAGGGCCGCGCGCTGATGGATGAGGAGATCATCAAGGTCTGGCACGCATCCGGCAAGCTCGGGGCTTTTGGACAATTAGCACGCATGTGCCTGCTCGGCGGTCCGCGCCGCAGCGAGCCAACCATCATTGAGTGGCGAAAGCACATTATGGATGACCGCATCACCTTCGATGCGGCGTGGACCAAGATGGGCCTGCATCACGACGTGCCGCGCACTCATCTCGTTGACGAGGTGCTCACAGCTGCGAAGCATTTCCAGCGCGCAACGTCCGACTACGTCTTCCCGTCACCAAAGACCGGCGGCCAGTTGTCGGGCTTCACCAAGATGGTGAACCGTTTGGTTAAGGAAGCGGGTGTCGCCAGGTTCACCATGCACGATTTGAGGCGCAGCTTGCGCACCGTTATGTCACGGTGCGGCTACGACAACGAAATCCAGCGGTTATGTGTCGGGCAAAAGCCGCGCGGAATCGATCAGGTCTACAATCACGACGAACAGTGGATCATCCGCAAGATGGCGTTCGAAGCTGCTCATGACTACATCGCGCAGTTGGTCGGTGCGCAACGGGTCGGAGGGGTCGTGCGCCTGCAACGGACGAATCCACTTGACCCCATCAAGGCTGAGCTGCTCGGTCGTCTTCGCGAGCATTATGCGGCGGAGGCGTCTTAGTGGCTTTATCGCATCTGGCTAGATAGTCGCGCACCGCATCGACCCGATAGAGCGGGCGACCATCGACATGGCGCCATTTCAGGGGATGGTTCCGATCGCGCCGCCACTGCTCCAGCGCTCCGGGCGTGCGCCGGATGACCGCGGCCGCTTCCAATGCCGTCAAATTCGAGCTGCCCGGCAGCGTATCGATATCGAACGTCGCTGGCGGCGGCATGCCACGTTTCTTGCGAGGGCGCTTCGTGGCACGCGGCATTTTCCCCCTACCTGGCGACGCAAATGCCTCGATCCGAGTCTTTTCGTTCTTGCCGCCCATGCCTCCGCCCCGAACCACCATCGGTCTCAGACAATAAGATCGTAGGCTTCTCCAGCAAGAAAGAAATATAAAGCGCTGGTATGGCTGCTGTGTAGTTGTGGCGTACAAATAGGACGAATCGCCCCCTTTTGCCGCGAAGTTGACGAGCAACTGTGAATCGTAGGGGGCGATCGGCATCCTAATTGTCTGATGGACCTGGCATCTGTGGGGGCACTGTTCGGAGCCGATCCTAGATCGCCGTCGGCGCGTTGTGTCGTTCACACCCGGCAGCATCTTCGCGTTCGTCCGCTGGACCTCAAATGACTTTGGCACGGTCATCTCGCGGATCGACATCTTGCGGGCAGTCGCGGCCGGTCAGCGTTGCACCACGGTGCCCTATGTGAAACCCGGCGGCGAGATTCTGTTGCGGCTGTCGGGCTGGCCCAAGGTCGAGCGGGTGCTGCAACTGATCGATGCGATCGAAGCGCTCAGCATCGATCCCGCGAACGCTGCACCTGATTATTGGCATCACGTCCATAACCGCTTGTCCGTCAACGAAGCTCCACGAACCTACACTAAATCGCGTCACCAGGCCTGGCTTCACCGGCAGAGGATCGCACCATGAATGGCCGGTTCTCGGTGCTCGCAGTCATGTTTGTTGGGATCACCGTTCTCGTTGCCCCGGTCGTCGCGGAGCCGGTTCCCCTCTATGTGTGGAATGCTTCCGAAAGTGTGCCGCTTGGCCTCTATCGCTTGCAGCCTGCAGACAGACTGTTTGTCACCGAACTCGTCGCCATCAAGCCGCCTGAGCCGCTGGCGACCTTTCTTGACCTGAACGGCTATCTGCCGGTCGGCATTCCCATGCTGAAGCGCGTGCTGGCACTCCCGGGGCAAACGGTTTGCAGAAGCGGGCACACTATCTCGATCGATAAGATCGACATGGGTGAGGTGCGCGAGCGAGACAGCCACGGCCGACCGCTGCCGGTCTGGCACGGCTGTCGTGTTGTCGGCGAGGACGAACTCTTTCTCATGAACCGGCAGTCCAAGGACTCGCTGGACGGTCGGTATTTCGGGCCGATCGCGGCATCTGCCGTCATCGGCCGTGCACTCCCGGTGTGGACTGGGGAGAAGTGAGCGTGCGTATCTTCCTTGCTCGATCTGCCATTCCTCTGTTCGACCAAACGCTGCACCATTCCTCCGTCCCGACCAGAATTCGCAACGCCGGCGCGCGCAGCGGCGGTCCAGGGCGGCCGCAAGCCGTTTGGGGACGGTAGCTTGTACCGCCGTGATGGCGTTGTCGTTTGCGATTGTGCCGCTGAATGCCGCACAAACTGGCAGCGCATCAGCCAAGCATTCGGCGAGCGCACGGTCTGTCGGCTCGTTTGCGAACCTGATCGAAGAGGCCTCACGCCGCTACGCCGTACCGGTGCATTGGATACGCGCCGTGATGACCGTCGAAAGTGCCGGTGACGCGCGGGCAAGATCGCCAAAAGGCGCGATGGGGTTGATGCAGATTATGCCCGAGACCTGGGCAGACCTGCGCATACGTCATCGCATTGGCGACAATCCATACGATCCGCGCGACAACATTCTGGCAGGCGCAGCGTATCTCCACGAACTACACGACCGCTATGGCTCGCCCGGTTTCCTTGCGGCGTATAACGCGGGACCAGGCCGCTACGAACAGTATCTCGCGGGCCGTCCATTGCCGGCCGAGACCCGCGCTTATGCGGCAACGCTTGCTCCCCTGTTCGGTGGCGCCGAACTCGCCAGTCCGCTCTCCGTCGCAGTCGTTCACGCGAAGTCATGGACCGAGGCGCCACTGTTCATCGGGCAATCCGAACGCGCAACCGCTGTCGATCGTGTGTCGGCTGAACGGCGATCGGACCGCGTTCCGCCGAGCGATCCGACGCGCAATATCTCTGCGCTCGTGCCGCAAGCGCGCAGCTTGTTTGTTGCTCGATCCAGCGCGGGAGACCTGCAATGACAGGATGTGCAGTCTGGCGTGCCATGGCGTGCTCCGGGATAGAATGGCTGGGAAGGCGAGAGCAGTGGGGAGGCACGACAGCGGGACGGCGAGATAAAAGCGGCTCGCCGGCCGAACCGCAAGCCATTGGAATGGCTTGGGTTCGGCCGTGCCGGTCGGTCGGGGCGCGTGCCGCGCCTGATGCTTTCGCTAATGAATTCAAAAGTGTTTTCGGCACTGCTCCCCATTCCTTGCCCGTGGAGCGATTGCTGTGAGCGTAGGCGACAGCGATTTACGCATCCGGCCTGGCCGCATCCGCGGCACGCGAGCGGCAAAGCCCAAGAGCTTCATCAACCAGGTGCTGCGCGCGGCGAAGAAGTCCGGTCCCACCTCCAGTCTTGCGGCTGCGGGGAAGCGCTCCTCAAGCTACGGGCGCTCGACCTTCGGGCGCGGCCGGATCAGTTTTGGCCGCAACCGCCTGTTTAGCCCGGCGCGGCGCGTGGTGGTGAAGGCGCGCGTCGTCCGCCATCAGGGCCGTTCGTTTCGTTCCGCGCCGCTGACCGCTCATCTGTCCTATCTGAAGCGCGACGGCGTCACCCGTAACAGCGAGAAGGCGGTGATGTTCGATGCCGGTCATGACCGCACTGACGACGCGGCCTTTGCAGATCGCTGCAAGGACGACCGGCATCATTTCCGTTTCATCGTCTCGCCCGAGGACGCCGCTGAGATGACCGATCTCAAAGCTTTCACGCGCGATCTCGCCCGGCAAATGGAAGTCGATCTCGGCACCCGGCTCGCGCTCGGCCGGCTCGACTTCTTAGAATCCGCGCTGGCCTTCATGGCAGGTTACGACATCAAGAGCCTCCTGATCGCGCAGTCGCTGAACCAGATCGAGAAAGCCTACGGGCCCAACAACGCGATCCTCGACAACTGCCATGTCCGCGTCAGCTTTGCCACCAACGACGAGCGCACGGCGAAGCGTGTCTCCGATGCGCTGAGGATAGCAACCGAGATGCGCGCCATGAAGAACTATGCTGGTCACAGGCTGAATCCTTGGCTTGGTCACCTCATGGTCTCGCGGCAGGAGACGGCAAGGCCGCTGCTCACGCCGGGCGAGGTGATGCAGCTCCCGCCCACTGACGAGATCGTCATGGTTGCCGGCACGCCCCCGATCCGGGCGAAGAAAGCTCGCTATTACGAGGATCACCGTTTCACCGAACGGGTGCTGACGCCGCCCGATCCGGCGAAGTCTGGCCGGTCGTCACGGACGGATGGGTGGTCAGCTCTAACGCCGCAGGCACCGGACGCCGTGTTGCTTGGTGAGATTCAGAAGGCGGAACAGGATGCCGCCAATAGCGGCTTGCGTCGCGAACCCGAGCTTCCCGACCATGTCGCCATTGCCAAGGAGGCGACTGATCCGAGGCCTGCGGAAGAGTTCGCCGCTGTGCTCGACGACGAGTCGGACGATGCAGCCCGTCAGGCTCGCATCCTGCACCAGCAGATGCGTGGCATCGCTCGCCAGGTCTCGCTCGACCCGAATGACGGTATGGAGTTGTGAGACCATGCGGGACCGGATGAATGTGTATTTCCCGCCGGACCTTCTGAAGCAGATCGCCGATCTTGCCGACCGCAAGAAGCTTTCCCGATCGGCGATCGTGGAAGCGGCGGTCACCTCGTTTCTGTCTCCGGATGGGGAGGATCGGCGCGAGGCGGCGTTCGCGCGCCGTCTCGACCGGCTGTCGAGCCAAGTCCAACGTCTCGAACGCGATCTTGGGGTTACCGCGGAAACGCTGACCCTGTTCGTCCGCTTCTGGCTGACGATCACGCCGCCCTTGCCGAACGATGCGCAGGCTGCCGCCCAGATCAAGGGCCGCGAGCGGTTTGGCGGCACCTGCTTTTAAAGAGTCTTTTTGTAGTAACGTTGCACAGATAGCGGCTGCCACGCCGAGACGATCTGACCAAAATAGCGGTTCCGTCTTCCGGAGGCATTCGTAACGGGGGACAGACACCGAAAGAACTCACGGCCCGCTTATATCTCGTCAATCGGAGAATTACATACACTTGGCGGCCGCTTCTGGCGCAAAGCGGACGTCTATTGGTCCCGCCAATACCGCCAAGGCGGCGGATCGGGTAGTTTCGTCTTGAGGAAGTCTAAGAAGACCCTGACACGGTTACTTACCAGTCGGCGGCTCTGATACACCGCATAGATGGGATGTTCCTCTGGGCACTGATGTTCCGGAAAGAGCTCGACCAAGCGGCCTTGGGCGAGATCGTCGGCGATTTGGACTTCGACCAATCGCACGATGCCGAGGCCAGCGCGCGCGAACTCGATAAGGATCGAAGCCTGGTTCGAGCGTACACGGCTCTTGACGGCGAGCGGTGTGGACAAGCCATCGGCACCGCGAACGGTCCATGTGCTGGCGGCAATGGACGAATGAAAATTGAGACAGGCGTGGTCCGCTAACTCGTTGGGATGTGACGGCGTGCCGTACTCGGCCAGATAGCTCGGCGACGCACAAATGATCCATCGCGTGCTCGTAAATCGCGTGGCCACGAGCGAGGAGTCATTGAGGTGCCCAACATGAATCGCAACGTCGGTTCCCTCGTCAAGTAGCGGCCCGGGATCGATCCGCAGCTGAAGTTCAACCTGAAGGTCGGGATGCTGCCGGCAGAACTCCGGGAGCTTCTTGGCGAGGATGACCTGTCCGAAGATCGGCATCGAGCGAATGCGCAGGGTTTCGCGACCGAGCTTGCCGCTGAAGATCGTCGCGTCAGCGGCCTCGACGGCTTCGATGGCTGCAAGCGCCGCCCGATAGAAGACCTCTCCCTCCGGAGTCATGACGATGTTGCGGTGCGCACGGCGGAATAACAGCGCGCCCAACCGTTCTTCCATCCGCGCAATCAGCTTGCTGACTGCGGACGGCGTGATGGCAAGGTTCCGGGCCGCTGCAGAGAAGCTGCCGTCTTCCGCGGCCCTGACGAAAACCTGCATCTCTGTGTAGCGGTTCACGTTTTTCTCTTGTGACGGAAATTCACATCAGGTTTGAACGATAGAGTATGGAAAGCCATCCGGCAAATCTCTAGCCTTCGAGGCAATAGCGCGGCCATGCGAAGCCGCTCATAAACGAACGGGGAGACGACCGTTGGCGAGCAAGGAGAGCACTGCTTTTGCAGTGAACGAACAATCGAGCCATGCCTGTGACGCGATCATTATCGGCGCCGGATTTTCAGGCCTCTACCAGTTGCACAAATTACGGGACGAACTCGGCCTCGACGTCGTTGTGCTTGAAAAGGGCGATGGCATCGGCGGGACCTGGTTCTGGAACCGCTATCCGGGCGCGCGCTGCGATTCCGAGAGCTATTACTATTGCTACTCCTTTAACAAGGAGATCGAGCAGGAGTGGAGCTGGAGCGAGCGCTATCCCGAACATCCTGAAATCCGGAAATACCTGAATTTCGTCGCCGACAAGCTCGATCTCAAGCGCGATATCCGGCTGAACACCGAGGTCACCTCGGCCGCGTTCGATGACGCTGCCAATCTCTGGACGGTGCAGACGAAGAACGGACAGTTCTTCTCCGCGCCATTCCTGATTACGGCAGTGGGGTGTCTCTCGACAGCCAATGTGCCTGATATCAAGGGCCTCGATAGCTTCAAGGGCCAATGGTACCATACCGGCCTGTGGCCGCATGAGGGCGTCGATTTCAGCGGCAAGCGTGTGGGCCAGATCGGAACCGGATCGACCGGGATTCAGACCGCACCTGTTATTGCCGAGCAGGCAAAACATCTCATGGTTTTCCAGCGTACGGCAAATTACAGCATTCCGGCGCGTAACGGCCCGGTGACGGCGGACGACATCAAGCATACAAGGGACAATTACGACGAGATCTGGCGGCTGGCACGCGCCGGTACCAACGGACATCCGTTCACGATCTCGACGCGTTCCGCGCTGTCGGTGTCCGATGCGGAGCGGGAGGAGATCTATGAAAAGGCGTGGGAGCGCGGCGGATTGCGCTTCCGTGCATCGTTTTCCGATGTCCTGCAGAACGTCGAGGCAAACCTCACGGCCTCAGACTTCCTCCGCGACAAGATTAAGACCGTCGTCAGGAATCCGGTGGTCGCAGAGATGTTGACGCCACGCGATCATGGATTCGCGACCAAGCGTCCGCCGATCGACAGCGGCTATTTCGAAACGTTCAATCGGGACAATGTGCTGCTGGTGGATCTCAAGGCAGAACCGATCGTCGAGGTGACGGCGAACGGCATCCGCACGACGAAGCAGGACTACGCGCTCGACATCATCGTGTTCGCGACAGGCTTCGACGCACTGACGGGACCACTCGTCAATCTAAACATCAGCGGCAGCCAGGGTATCAAGCTGAAGGATGCCTGGGCGGCCGGCCCGCGCACTTACCTTGGCCTGCAGTCGCCGAAATTCCCGAATCTGTTCACCATCACCGGTCCTGGCAGCCCGTCGGTGTTGTGCAATATGCCGATTGCCATCGAGCAGCATGTAGACTGGATCACCAATTGCATCCGCGACATGCGCGCGAACGGCCAAAAGCGGATCGAGGCCAATACCGACTCGACCGAAAAGTGGGTCGCGCATGTCAACGAAGCCGCGGATGCGACGCTGCTGCCCATGGCAAGTTCGTCCTGGTATCTTGGCGCCAATGTACCGGGCAAGCCGCGTGTCTTCATGCCCTACGCCGGTGGATTGGCGCGCTACACCTCGATCTGTGACGACGTTGCGCAAAGCGGTTATCGCGGCTTCGCGCTGAGCTAACTGCCCATGCCGCGGCCGACGGAGCGAAAGCCGCGGGCAAGAGGAGTCGGCGCCGCAGCATTGGTCCCCGACCTCGCTGCGGCGAATTTACGCGAGGCATTCGGAAAGTCCGTTGGACAGCGCGCCGTTCCTGCTGCACGATCTTCGTATTGCGCTGATCGACCAAAGGACCGAGTGAGGAGAGTAAGCCACCAAGACGACGCTGATCTGGAAATAATAAAATCTGTACCGGCAAAGCCGGACATCAAAATCAGGGAGGGTTCAATGACCAAGACGACCAAGGGCATTTCACGCCGACGCGTCCTCAAGGGCGCTGGCGCCATGGCAGGCCTTGCCGCATTCGGCGCGCCGCATATCGCCGGTGCACAGGCGAAAGTCATCAAGATCGGCCTGCCGACGATCCTGTCGGGACGCGTTGCAATCCTCGGCACGTCCAGTCGGTTTGCAGTCCAGCTCGCTTTCAATCAGATAAACGAAGCCGGCGGCATCAATGGCCGCAAATTCGAAGTGGTCGACCGCGACTCCAAGGGGCGTCCCGACGAAGCCGCCAAGGTCACGCGCGATCTCATCAATAATGACGGTTGCGATATCATCGTCGATGGCGAGGCGTCGTCAGGCAGCTTCGCCGTGCATGAGGTCGTGCGCGATCTCGGCATCCTTTGCCTCCATACCTGCAGCGAAACCTCGTCGCTGACGGCAGACCCCAAGCAGTTCAGCAAGAATGTGTTCAGATGCGCCCGACAGGGCATCCATGATGCCGTCGCAGGTGGTAGCTACGCAGCGAAGATTGCCAAGGAGAAGGGGCTCAAGAAGTGGGCGACCTGTTCGCCCGATTACGCCTATGGCCGCGACAACACCGCGGAATTTCTGCAATACGCCAAGGTGTTCGAGCCGTCGATCGAAGTGGTCGATCAGCTCTGGCCGAAACTGTTTGCGCCCGATTACACCGAGAGCATCACCAAGCTGATGCAGGTGAAGCCGCAGGCGGTCTATTCGGCGCTGTGGGGCGGCGATCTCGTCGCGTTTATCGAGCAGTCGAACCTGTATCGCCTGTTCCAGAACACCGCCTATTTCTCCGGTGGTCTTGGCGATCCGCCGATCCTGACGGCCATCAAGAACCTGCCGCAGGGACTCAACACGGCCTATCGGTATAACAACGGATTTCCGAGTTCACCCGAGAACACCGCCTTCTGCGATGCCTATGTCAAGGTGGCGCCGCACGAGCCGACCAACTGGGCGTGGCAGAACTACGCGGCGTCGCAATTCATTATCGAGGCGCTGCGTCGCACGAACGGCAATACCGACAGTTCTGCGCTGGCGAAGGAAATCTCCGGCATGACGGTGAAGAAGCCGTTTGGCGGTGCCGGCATCACCATGCGTGACAGCGATCATACGATCATCAATTACCCCGTCGCATGGGGCAAGACGGTCAGCAAGTCACCCTGGGTGGTCGATTACGTCGATACGGAATGGTCGAAGATCGTCGAGCTCGAGAAGGAGTGGAAGAAGGAAAAGGGTTACGCCTGAGCTGTCTGCGGGCATCGTCGCTAGATGACGTGGCCCGTCGCATGGCGACGGGCTCGGCCGCTCCGTCGCACATCCGGCCTGCCGTTCGCGTCGGCCGGAACAGGCTCGTTCAGACCATCGAAGGTCAGACCATCAAAGGACTGCGCTGTGAACCTCGAAGCCCTTGCCTCCTGCCTGTCATCGTCAGCCTGCGCCGTGACGCAGATATCGACGGCGCTCATCATCGGCATGCTGCTGTTCATGGTGGCGTCCGGCCTGTCGCTGATCTTCGGCGTGCTCGGCGTCATCAATTTCGCCCATGGCGCGTTCTATATGGCTGGCGCCTATATCGCCTTCTTCACCTATCAGGCGACATCGAGCTTTTTACTGGCATTCCTGGCCGGCGCGCTCGGGGCAGGCCTGATCGGGGTCATCTTTGAGCGGTTCATCATCAGCAAGGTGTATGGCAAGGACATCCTGATGCAGTTGCTGGTTTGCTACGCCATCATCCTGATCTTCGACGATCTGGTGAAGATCATTGCCGGCCCGGAATACAAGATGATGGGCATGCCCGACGTGTTCGCGCTTCCGCCGCTTGAATTCGCCGGCGGCTTCGTTCCGGCCTATTACGTCTTCATGATCGTCGCGAGCCTGTCGATCGGCGCGATGCTCTGGCTCGCAATCGAGAAGACCCGGATCGGCAAGATCATCCGCGCCCTCGCCATCAATCCGCAGATGGTCGGCGCACTCGGGATCAACACGACGCTGCTCTACGCGGCCGTGTTTGGCGTCGGCAGCATGTTGGCGGGTATCGCCGGCTCCCTCGCGGCGCCGACACGCACATTGACGCCGGGTATGGGTCTATCGATCCTGATCGAAAGCTTCATCGTCACCGTGATCGGCGGGATGGGATCGATTGTCGGCGCGCTGATCGCAGCGTTGCTCATCGGCTTCACGCGGGCCTTCGGAGCGATCGGCTTCCCGCTCTTCGTTGACGGGATCATGTTCGGCATGATGGCCGTCGTTCTGATCGTCAAGCCCAGCGGTCTGCTCGGCCGGGAGATCGCGCGATGATGAAAGCGGGGTTCCTGCGCGATCTGTTCTTTGCGGCTGCCGTGCTGATCGTTTTGATTGTCGTACCGTTCATCTTCACCAAGCCATCGCTGCGCGACTTCCTCATCTATGTGATGGCCTATGGCCTGCTGGCGATGTCGCTGAATCTCCTCGTGGGGCTCACGGGGCTGGTCTCGTTCGGGCATGCGGCCTTCTTCGTGTCCGGCGCCTATATGTTCGGTCTGCTGATGCAGTCCGGCCGCGTGTCGATCCCCGTTGCAATTCTCGTCACGGTGCTCGGCACTGCGGTGCTTGCGCTGGTGATCGGTGCGATCTGCGTGCGGCTCAAGGAAATCTATTTCTCCTTCATCACGCTGGCCTTCCAGATGTTCATCCACTCGATCATCCTGACATGGGTCAGCTTGACCGGCGGGGATCAGGGCTTGCGCGGCGGCATTCCGCGGCCCCCGTTCTTCGGCATCGATCTCAGCAGCGGTGTGTCGCTTTATATCTTCTCGGCTTGCGTCTTCGTCGTCTGTATCCTGATCATGCGTCAGGTCTGGCAGTCGCCGTTCGGCTACACGCTGCGCTTGATCCGCGACAATCCGAACCGGGCCAATTACCTCGGCGTCGATATCGTTCGCATGAAGCTCGGCGTGTTCATCCTGGCCGGTGCGATGGCCAGCGTTGCCGGCATCCTGCTGTCGCTGTTCGTCTCCGGCGCCTATCCGGAATTCGGCTTCTGGACGACCTCGGGCGAGGCCATCTTCATGATCATGCTCGGCGGCTCGCAACTGTTCGTCGGGCCGATCATCGGCGCCATCCTGCTGCGCCTGCTCGAGCATTTCGTATCCATCTACACAGAATATCACGGCCTGGTGCTGGGCATCGTCATTCTGGCCATCGTGCTCGGTCTGCGGCAGGGCATCGCCGATTACATCGTCGAATTTCTGCAGCGACGCAAAGAGGCCAGGGTGGCTCCTGCCCAGGACGCTTCCGCCAAGGATGCCGCCTTCGCCAAGGAGAGGATTGCCTGATGCTCTCGGTGCAGAACCTCGACAAACGCTTCGGCGGTGTTCACGCCACGCGCAATGTCTCGATCGATTTTCCCGACGGCTCGCTCACGGCGATCATCGGACCGAATGGCGCAGGCAAGACCACCTTCTTCAACCTGATCTCGGGCGCGTTCCGGCCGAATTCGGGGAAGGTCATTTTCGACGGTCAGGATATCGTTGGTAAATCGAGCCTCGAGGTCGTGCGGCTCGGCATGACGCGGGCGTTCCAGGTCGCCGAGATCTTCCCCAGCCTGACCGTCACCGAGGCGATCATGGCGACGGTGATCTCTCATTTGCGCAAGTCATGGACCTTTCTGCGGCGGTTTCCTGTCGCGGAAGCCAAGGCGCGGACGGAAGAGATCATCGAACTGCTCGGGCTCGCGGACAAGGCGGGGACGCTCTCGCGCAATCTCTCCCATGGCGACCAGAAGCTGCTCGATATCGGCCTTGCGCTCGCCATGGAGCCAAAGGTGCTGCTGCTCGACGAGCCGACCGCGGGCATGGGGCCGGACGAGCGCTGGCGCATGATCGGCAAGGTGCAGCATCTGTGGCAGGTCAAGAAGATGACGGTGCTGTTCATCGAGCATGACATGGATATCGTCTTCAAGATCGCCCAGAAAATCCATGTGCTGAAATACGGCGCCGTGCTCGCGCAGGGTACGGCCAACGAGATCCGGCGCAATCAGGATGTCATCGACGCCTATCTCGGTGCCGATCACCATCTCTCCGCAGCAGTGGGAGAGGCATGATGACCGACCCGTTCCTCCATGTCGAAGCGGCAGACGTCTATTACGGTGCCAGCCAGATCCTGTTCGGCGTCGATCTCGCGGTCGAGCAGGGGCAAACCATGGCGCTGCTCGGCCGTAACGGCGCCGGCAAGTCGACGACGTTCAAGATGATCGCCGGCCTCGCGCCGCCACGCCGCGGCAAGGTTGCTCTTGCAGGTCAAGGGCTGGCCGGTCGACCGTCCTACAGGATCGCGCGCGCGGGGATCGGCTATGTTCCGGAGAACCGGCAGGTGTTCCCCGACCATACGGTCGATGACAATCTCATCGTCGCCGCCAAGAAGGGGCCGCGCGGCGACCATCACTGGAATCGCGAGCGCATCTATGAGGTGTTTCCGATCCTCGCCTCGATGAAGGACCGCCTGGCCGGCCGGCTGTCGGGTGGCGAGCAGCAGATGCTGACCATCGCCCGCACGCTGATGGGCAATCCCGATGTGTTGTTGCTCGACGAGCCCAGTGAGGGCCTCGCGCCGATCATCGTCCAGGCCATCGGCGAACTTATCAAGACGCTGCGCGGCATGGGCGTCACCATTCTGCTGGCCGAACAGAACATGCATTTCTGCCTGGGTATCGCGACCCATGCCACGGTGATCGACAAGGGACAGATCGTGTATCGCGCGACCATAGATGAACTCAGGCACAACGAGGACATCAAGCAACGCTATCTTGCGGTCTAGCGCCGCCGCCATCGTCAAACGCGCAGCTTTGCTGCGTGCAACAAGAAACGGACAACGGGAGTGCAGGATGAAACGAGACGAGGGGCGCGGCCGCATCGCCGTGGTGACGGGCGGAGCAAGCGGAATCGGCCTAGCCACAGCCGGTATCTTGATCGAGCGCGGATGGCGCGTCGTCATTTCGGATATCAATGCGAAGGCCAATCAGGAATCTGCAGCGAAGATCGGCGCGGACTCCGTGCCGTTCGACGTGACTGATGAACACGCGACCGAAACGGCTTTCGCGGATATCGAGGCGCGGCTGGGGCCGATCGAGGCGCTGTTCGCCAATGCCGGCGTGATCCAGTCCGGCGGCCGTGCAGAGAACCTGCCGCTCGCCGAATTCGACAGGGTAATCGCCGCCAATTTGCGCGGCGTTTACGTGTCCTGCCTCGCGGCCGGCAAGCGCATGACCAAGCGGGGACGCGGCGGCATCGTGATCACCGGCTCGGTCACGGCATCGCGCACAGCGCCGTTACACGCCTATGCGCCCTCGAAGGCTGCGGCGGTTCATATGGCGGCGTGCCTCGCGGCCGATTGGGGCCGTTCGGGTGTGCGGGTCAATGCGGTGTCGCCGGGCTATGTGGGAACCCCACCGGTGCTCGCCAACATCGAACGTGGGACGCGAGATCCGAAACTGCTGATCGAAGGCTCCGCGCTGGGACGCATGGTCGATCCGGAAGAAATCGGACGCGGCGTCGCGTTTCTGCTGTCCGACGACGCGTCGGCGGTTACCGGGATCAATCTTCCGATTGATGCTGGGTGGCTCGCGAGTTCGCATCTGACGACCTATGGCGGCGTGCCGCCGGCGCGCTGACCGTCGTCACGTCAACCGAATTGAACACCGTACTCTGCGTGGGTTTACAGAGGTGTGGTAACACAAGCGGGAATTATCGTCATGACGTCTTCTGAAAAATCCCCATTCGATCTCACCGGACAGCGCATTGTGATCGCGGGCGCGGCCGGCGGCATCGGCAGCGCTACGGCGAAGCTATGCGCACAGCAAGGCGCGACGCTTGTGCTGGTCGATATCGCAGGCAAGGATCGTATCCGCGAACGCGTCGGTGCCGAGGTTGCGGACCGCTCTGAAATTTACGGCCTCGACACCGGCTCGCGGCCCGACGTGACGGCGCTCGCGAGGCAGACTGGACCGGTCTATGGACTGATCGATACGGCGGCGATCGCACCGCATGACGACTGGATGGCCGAGGACTGGGAAGAGTCGCTTGATCGCGTCATTCGCGCCAATGTGAAGGGGCCGATCAATCTGACCCGCGCCTTCCTGCCCGGCATGATGGAGGCCGGCGAAGGCCGCATCGTGCTGTGCGGATCGGTGGCCGGGTGGATGGGCGGTCTGCGCACCGGGCCGCATTATGCCTTTGCCAAAGGCGGCATCCATTCCTTCGTGCGCTGGCTGGCGAGTAAGGCCGCACCGCGCAACGTCCTCGTGAACGGCATTGCGCCGGGGCCGGTAGAGACCGCGATGACCGAGGGCAAAGGCTATGACACATCGCTCTATCCGTTGAAGCGCATGGCCAAGCCGGAAGAGATCGCCGCCACCGCGGTGTTCTTATGCGGCGCTGGCAGTGGTTACGCCTCCGGTGCGATTTTCGATATCAACGGGGCCACCCACTTCCATTGACTGCTGCGGGCGCTGATCGCCTGCAGGACGCGGCGGATCTGCGCGCTGCGCCACCCACGATAACGCTGGGCCTGGCGTGTCACCGAGAAGATAGGGCGGCACGCATTGTTCGCCGCAATAGGTGCGGTCACATCCGCCGATCCGTCGGCTTGCGAGACAAAGGGATGTCACTTATTCGCTTGCAAGGTCTATGTCCGCTCCTGGCGCAAAGCGGACTCCTGTGAAAAAGGTGCCGCAGGTTTCGTGGCGAAGTTGCGCAGCGGCTTGCAACTAATACCGAACTGATTGCGGTTCCTGCATTCCCGATGGTCACCTAGCTGAGAGTTTGAGGCTCATGCCGGCCAGAGCTGGCCGCCGCCGTCGACGCGAATGACCTGCCCCGATACGAACGCTCCCATAGGTCCGGCAAATAACTCAATGACGCGCGCAACCTCGTCTATGGTGGCAATCCGGTCGAGCGACCCTTCCTGGATCAGGCGCGCCGGATCGACGGTACGTGTTGCCATAAACCGCTCCGTGCGTGTGTCGCCTGGGGCGATCGTGTTGACGGTGACATCATAGATTCGCATCTGGTCGGCGAGACACCGGGTAAAATGCATCGCGCCGGCTTTCGCCGTTGCGTAGATCGATGCATTTGTGCGTCCTTTGAATGCTGCAACTGAGCCGATGTTGATAATACGCCCCCGGCGTCGGTCCATCATGCCTCGCGCCACCTGCTGGCAGACGAAGATTGTGCTAAGAAGATTACGGTCGATGACGGCCCGCACATCTTCGGCCTTGATATTTACGACATCATTTGGGTTTGGCTTTCCGCCTGCAGCCGCGATGTCACCGCCGGCATTATGCACGAGGATGTCGATGGGGCCGAGATTGGTCTCGGTGACTTGAACGACCCGCTCGATGTCTTCCGATATCGTAAGATCGCCGAGAACCTTGAAAGTGCGGACGCTGTGTTTGTCGGCTATCGATCGAGCGACATCCGTAAGCGTTTCGATACCACCAAATTCGGCAGGGCCGTGCTCGCGCATGCCGTGAATAGCGATATGGCAACCGAGGGCTGCGAGCCGTTCGGCAAAGGCGCGGCCAAGCCCGCGACCTGCACCTGTGATAAGTGCGACCTGGCCTTCCAGCATACGAGCGGACATGACTTCATCCTGTCAGTTAAATGAGAGTTATCTTCAGTCGAGTGTAAGCGTGAGACCGACGGCCAGTGTCTGGGCGAGACACATGGGGGCGACCATCGTACGAAGTGCGGCTTCCGGCATATCCGGAATTTCGAAGACGACGCTGGCACCCTCGACAATGGGGCTGAGCAAGCTGTCCGTGATCGAGATGACGGGCAGGCGGCGGGCTACGAGTTCTGGAAACAGTCGCGCTGTGTCGGGATTGTAGACCCTGAAGCTGATGGCAACGAGCGCATCGGCGGGCGTCGCCGAAGCGGCCTGGTCGCCAAGCGCGCTGCCAAGTCCATCAAGGATAACAACGCGGCGCCCGAGTTTGCGCAAAACATAGGTCAGATGAGCTGCGACCGGGAAAGAGCCGCCAAGGCCCAGGACGTAGATCGTCTCTGCGGCGCCAAGCAGTTCGATCGCGCGCGCAAGATCTGCCTGCCTTACGCGGTCCTGCAGGCTTTCGAGCGAGACCATGCCTTCTGACGCGAAGCGGGTCAGAACCGCCTGAGGATTGTTCGCATCCTGAAAGCGGCCGTCGCGTCGCAGCCCGGTGATGCGCTCCTTGTAGCTCGGTGGCACGCTGGCGACGAGCCTTGAACGGAACACCTGTTGCAATTCCGTGAAGCCGCCATAGCCCAGTGCACGCGCAAATCTCACAATGGCGGACGGCTGAACCTTCGCACGCTGTGCGACTTCCGCGACGGTCCCGAGCGCCATCTCGGTGGGATGCTCAAGTGCAAACTCAGCGATCACCCGGAGGCGATCTGAAAAATCCGGATGTTGGCGTGCGATCTCATGACGGAGGTTTTCATAAGTGCCGTGCTGGGGGGCTCTGGCTTTAGTGGGCATGCGGTTGGCTCGTATTTGCGGTCATCGATTTCTCTGACTTGTATATTCTACTTTACATACTTCGTGGAATGTTTATTCTAAATCCATACAATGCGCGGACATCAATAAAAGAGCCGCCGATTCCAGGAGGAAACAATGAAGCGACGTAGCGATACGTCCGGGCTGTCCCGGCGTGCCCTCGTGAAGGGCGGCTTGCTGTCTGCCACAGCGACATTTTTCGGTCCATGGCAACACACACGTGTTCTGGCGCAGGGAGAAAAGAAGCCAATCAAGTTGGGGCTCACCTGTGATGCCAGCGGCCAATACGGCAATAGCGGGCAGGACGATATGCGTGGCATTCGCCTCGCAATTGATGAATTCAACGCAAAAGGCGGCGTGCTCGGTCGCAAGATTGAATGGACGACGGCCGACACCGAAACCAATGCGGCGACAGGTACACGCATCGCGGAGCGTTTCATTACGCAGGAGCAGTGCGGCTTTCTGATCGGCGCCGTGCATTCGGGCGTCGCCAATGCCATCACGCAAGTCGCGAATAAATACGGCACCGTCTATTTCAACACCAACTCGTCGGCACCGAGTGAGGCAGGTGAGAACTGCTCGCGCATCAAATTTGTCTGGGATGGGAACGGCACCAATTTTTCCAAGGCCGCCGTCCAGAACGCGGTTCAGAAGATAGGCAAGAAGTGGCTGTTGCTGACCAACGACTATGTGTGGGGGCACACGACATCGGCCGCGACCAAAGCCGAGGTCGAGAAAGCCGGCGGACAGATCATCGATAATCTGCTGATCCCGCAGAATACCCGCGATTTCACCTCCTATCTCCTCAAGGTGCAGCAGGCCAAGCCTGATGTGGTCGCCATGGCCGTTGGCGGCGATGATATGAAGGCGCTACGTCAGCAGATCAGTGCGTTGAAGCTGGAAGAGAAAACAGCCTGGATTAACAATCAGCAGGATTGGCCCGATATCTGGGGTGCGGAGGATACGCTGTTCGGCGTCTTTGGCACCAACTGGTATCATCTTTTGCCGCTACCCGGCGTTGCTGACTTCGTCAAGCGGTGGCAAACAACCTATCCGCAGTCGCCCATTCCGGTGCCGGGGAATGTCTCCTACAACGGCTACATCGCGACACGCGAATTGCTGCGCGCCATCGAGCGCGCCGGTACGACCAGCAATCATGCTGTGATCAAGCAGTTGGAAGGGCACAAGATGCTCGCTGCCGACCGCATGCAGCATTTCGATGCGTATATCGATCCTGTGACGCATCAAGTGCAGCAGACGATCTATCTTGCCCGCCGCAACGCAAAACCCGCCGACAAGACGGATCTGTATGAGGTCATCAGCTGGACCAAGCCCGAAACGGCGGTGGACGAAGCCTCACTGGAGAAATGCAAGATGAAGGCGCTCGCCGACGTTCCAGTCTTCGACACATAAAGCTTACGCATGAGCGCCCGGAACGTTCTCCGGGCGCTCATGCTCGCTCATTGGAATAGATGAACGCTTATGTCGCTGCTCAATCTCCTTCCGCATTTGCTGAACGGTATAGCGCTCGGCTTGCTTTTCTCCCTGATTGCACTTGGCTTTATGCTGATCCTCGGATTGATGGAGCAGATCAACCTTGCCCATGGCTCGTTGTTCGCTCTCGGGGCGTACTTTGCCTACGCTATTTGTGGGGCGAAACTGCCGTTGCCGCCGGATGTCCTGATCGCGTGGGCGGGCGTGCCGCTTGGCTTGCGGTTTGCCACAGCAGTTGTCGTAGCCCCGATCCTGGTTGCGCCCTTTGGCCTTGTGCTTGAACGATTGATGCGCCGCACCTATGGGCGCGATCCGCTGTATGGGCTTCTGCTCACCTTTGGTGTTGCCATGGTGCTGGAGGAGTTGATCCGCGTGGTTTGGGGCACGCGCGACTACATGATGCCGGTACCGCGTGACATGTCCGGCGGCTTTATCATGCTCGATCTGATCTGGTCGACCTATCGCTTCTGGGCTGCCGGCATGGCGATCGTGGCCATGGGAGCCGTCTGGTTCATCGTCGAACGCACGCGTTTCGGTGCGATGGTCAAGGCAGGCGCCCATGACAGCGAAATCGTCCAGGCGCTCGGTATCGATCTGACGCGATTGCGGGTTTGGGTGTTCGTCCTTGGCACGATGCTCGCGGCGTTCGCCGGTGTGATCATGGCGCCGCTTTGGGGAATCCGGCCGCATATGGGAGTCGATGCCGTTGTCCCGGCATTTCTCATCATCGTGCTCGGTGGTGTCGGGAGCTTCTGGGGGGCGGCGTTGGGCGGGCTCCTGGTCGGCATGGTGGTCGGGCTGTCCGGTGCCTATGCCTCCGAATGGTCGATGCTGTCCATGTATCTGTTGTTAATTGTCGTCGTGACGTTCCGCGCACGGGGCCTGTTCGGCAAGAAAAGCGTGTTGGAGGCTTGATATGGCAGCAGCCCGTACGGTTCCCAGCTTCACGCCTGCGATGCTCGTTACATGGATCCTGTTTGCAACCGTTCCCTTCTGGATCGAGCGGGTCGGCCTCTATCAATATCTCGGGGTCGAGATCCTGATCTTTGCGCTCTATGCGCTGGCCTACAATCTGGTTCTGGGCCATGCGGGATTGCCGTCGTTCGGGCATGGCGCATTTTTCGGGATCGGTGCCTACGCATTCGGTCTGGCGCAATCAAACATCGCGTCGAACCTGTGGGTCTGTCTTGCGGTTGCTGCATTTGCGGCCGCAATAGCGGGCGCTTTTGTGGCGCTCTTCATCTCGCACAGGCGAGGCATCTATTACGCATTGATGACCATCGCTTTCGGGCAGATCTTCTGGTTCATCGCGATCAAGGCGCACCGGATAACCGGCGGCGAAGATGGCTTGCTCAAGATTGAGAGGCTACCCGCCTCGCTTGGCATCACCACGTTCAACCTTGGCAGCAACATCGCGCTGTACTACTTCGTGCTGGCAGTCTTTGCTGTTGTCTCGTTCCTGCTGTGGCGGCTCGTGCATTCCCCCTTTGGGCGGGTGGTGAAGGCCATAAAGCAGAACGAAACACGTGCTCGTTTCGTCGGCTACGACGTCTGGCGCTACAAGGCGGCGGTCCTGGTTGTATCCACGACCTTATCGGGACTCGCGGGCGGATTGTTCGCGATGGCACAGACGTCCGCCTTCCCGGACGTGATGAGTCTGCACTATTCCGGCTACGTCGTCATGATGACATTGGTGGGTGGCGGGCTTGTCTCGTTCTGGGGCCCCGTCATTGGTGCCGTGGCCTTCTTCCTTGCACGCGACGTCATCGGATCATTCACCACCGGATGGATGCTATGGTTCGGCCTGTCGTTTGTTGTCTTGGTGCTTTTCAAGCCGGAGGGGATCGCCGGCATGTTTGCCGGCGTCATGAACGGACGAGACAAAATCGTTCCGCGCCCTGCCGCCGCTCCGCAATCGCAGGCGAGGTGAGCCATGCCCCTGTTTGAAGCCAAAGACCTGCATCTGCGATTCGGCGATCGCGTCGTGCTCGAGAGCGTCTCGCTTGCATTTGAAGCCGGCCAATTGTCCGGCATCATGGGGCCGAACGGCGCCGGCAAGACGACCTGTTTCAATGTGCTGACTGGCCGCTACAAGCCCAATCGCGGGCAGGTATTGTGGCAGGGAGACGATATCACCGGGAAAAGTCCCCAGGATATCGCACGCCTCGGCATCGCACGGTCGTTCCAGCTGATGAACCTGTTCGACGAGTTCACGGTATTCGAGAACATAGCCATTGCGCTTCCGGGCACGCGCCGGCGTGGGCATGACATGATTGCTCAGGCATATGCCGACACCGCGCTGGTCGACGAAGCTCACAGCATTCTCGAAAAGGTGGGTCTTGCAGGACGCGCCAACGATGAAGCCAAGTCGCTCTCCTATGGCGCACGCCGCGCGCTCGAAATCGGCGTCGCGCTGGCCTGTCGTCCAAAGCTGCTTTTTCTCGATGAACCGACTGCGGGTCTGGGTAGCGACGGGCGCGCGCGACTTACCGATCTCATCCTTCAGCTCAAAGGCGACCTGACCATCGTTGTCATCGAACATGACATGGAATTCCTCTTCTCGCTGGCCGATGAGATATCCGTCATTCATTGGGGGCAGGTGATCGCGCGCGGCGCGCCGGCCGCACTCAAGACGAACCCATGGGTCGAGGCTTCCAACCTGGGGCGGCTCAACTGATGCTCGATGTATCCAGTATCGATTCTTTCTACGGCGAGACGCAGGCGCTGTTTTCGGTCTCGTTGTCCGTACGCGCAGGCGAGGTGCTTGCCCTGCTCGGCGCTAACGGCGCTGGCAAAACCACGGTGCTCCGCTCCATCCTCGGTCTCACGCGCGCGCGCCGGGGTGACATCCGTTTTCAGGGAAAGTCGATCGCAGCAAGCGCGACGCATCATATAGCATGCGCCGGAATTGGCTGGGTGCCGGACGACCGTCGCCTCTGTCCGACACTCACCGTCGCGAAAAATCTGTCGTTAGGCGAAAAGCGCACGAACTTTCGAGGATGGTCTCTCGGAGAAGTCACCGAGATTTTCACACCGCTCAAATATCTGATGACGCGCGAGGCCGAGACTTTGTCCGGCGGCGAGATGCAGATGGTGGCCATTGCCCGCGCGTTGCTCGGTTCACCCGGCCTCGTGCTGTTCGACGAGCCAAGCCAGGGCCTTGCACCGAAAATCGTCGATGACGTGATGGCTGTCATCCGGCGCCTCAGGCAGGCGGGCATTGCCAGTATCGTGGTCGAACAGAATGCCGATGTCGCATTGAGCGTTGCCGATCGGGTTGTTGTGCTTTCGCAGGGGCATGTTGCCTGGGCGGGGGACGCGGCGGCACTGACTGCAGATCTCAGCCTCAAGCGCAAGCTTCTGGGAGGGCTGTCATGAGCGATACGCCGCTACTTGCGCTGGAAGGCGTGATCAAGATCTATCGCCGCGGCTTGCTCGACCGGGAGCCCGCATTTCAACTGCACGTGGATCGTGCTTTCATGCAGCCCGAGATCGTGGGCGTCATGGGGCCAAACGGCGCCGGCAAGACGACGCTATTCGAGATGATCGCGGGATCGAACGTGCCGTCGGAAGGGCGCGTGATGGTTGCCGGTCAGGACATGCAGAGGGTTCGCTATCTTCAGCGTGATCGTCTGGCCATTCATTACCATCAATCCTATCAAGTCCGTCAGTTCAGAAAGACGAGACCGTCCTTCACGATGGAGCAGGCTGCAAGCGCCTATCCGCTCGTTCATCTGTTCGATGAACCGCAGTTCAATACCCAGGATGGCTATATCGGATTCATGCTGGATTTTTTCCGCAAGCTGCGCACTGAGAAGCGGCTCGTTTTCATCTGCCTGCATCCGACGGCGACGTTTCAGCTGACGATCCTCAAGGAGATCTGCGAGCGTTTCCTGTTCGTCAGCGGCGGAGCGGTCACTAACTATGCTCATTTTGATGACCTCACCAGCCAGCCCGATGTCCGCCAATATCTTGGTGTGCTGGCCCCCTGAATAGACTCGCAACTCAATTCACGACAAACCGAAATCTGGAACAGGATTCAATCCATGCAGCGACAATATCTCGATACGCTCCCGCACTATATCAATGGCGCATGGGTCCAACCAACTTCGGGCGATTACCAGGACGTGATGAATCCATCCACGAATACGCCCATCGGCAAACTCGGGCATGCGTCAAAGGCCGATCTCGACAAGGCGATCGCGGCTGCTCAATCCGGCTTCAATACCTGGCGACGCGTCTCCGCCTTCGAGCGCAGCAAGATCCTGCGCAAGGCTGCCGATCTGGTGCGCGCGCGGGTCGAGCAGATCGCCACCATTCTCACCTTTGAGCAAGGCAAGCTCCTGGCCGAGGCGAAGCTCGAAGTCATGGGCTCGGCCGACGTCATCGAATGGTTCGCCGAGGAAGGTCGCCGCGCCTATGGCCGCATCATTCCGGCGCGCGCCGACGGCGTCCGCAACATGGTGCTGATGGAGCCTGTCGGTCCGGTGGCGGGCTTCTCGCCCTGGAATTTTCCGGTGTTACAGGCTGCTCGGAAAATCTCCGGTGCGCTTGCCGCCGGTTGCTCGATCATCATCAAATGCCCCGAGGAAACGCCGGGTTCGCCAATCGAGTTCGTAAAATGCTTCGAAGAGGCCGGTGTGCCCGCCGGTGTGATCAATCTGGTTTACGGCGTTCCGGCCGTGATCTCGGAATATCTCATCAGCTCACCGGCGATCCGCAAGATATCGTTCACGGGATCTGTCCCGGTCGGCAAGCATCTGGCCTCGCTTGCCGGACAGCATATGAAGCGCTCGACCATGGAGCTTGGCGGCCACGCGCCCGTGCTAGTTTTTGACGATGTCGAGACCGATGGCATTGCTACACTTCTGGCCGGCATGAAATATCGCAACGCGGGCCAGGTCTGTGTTTCGCCAACGCGGTTCTTTGTTCAGGAGAGGTCCTACGACAAGTTTGTTGCCAAATTCACGGACCTTGCGCGCGGTATCGCAGTCGGAGACGGGTTTGATCCCAACAGCAAAATGGGACCGCTTGCCAATCCGCGGCGGGTCAATGCGATGGAAACCACTCTGCTCGATGCCCAGGAGAAGGGTGCTAAAGTCGAAACGGGTGGCAAGCGCATTGGCAATGCGGGCAACTTCTTCGAGCCGACTATACTGACGAATGTCCCCGCTCATGCGCGAATTATGCACGAGGAGCCATTTGGCCCGATCGCGGTGATGCTACGTTTCAAGGATGCCGATGAAGTGCTGGAGCGCGCCAATAGTCTGCCGTTCGGTCTTGCGAGCTATGCCTTTACCAAGGATGCGAAGACTGCAACCAAGGTGTCCGATGGACTCGACCACGGAATGGTATCTATCAATCATTTTGGTATCGCGCTTCCGGAAACGCCATTTGGTGGCGTAAAAGAGTCAGGTTACGGGCACGAGGGAGGTATTGAGGGGCTTAATGCTTACTTGAGTACAAAATTCGTGAGCCATCTCGGTTGAGTTTGGCAGCTAGTCTCTCATGAAACCGTGGACGCAATTCTTCGTTCTGGATGCGGGTGTAGGGGAAAGTATCGACGCGTCGACAGTTCCCTTTGTAGATCGCTTTTGACCGCTTATGGCGCAAAGCGGACATTGATACGAGCCTGGGATGGATAGCTTGCTTACGGCGCATTATGAACGGACGGTTGAAGTCATTCTTCTCAAGATGAGCGGACATTCTCAGAGCTCACGGGAGTGGGCCAACGCAATCTTTGATAGTATCCGTTTGTAAAGGCGGATTGCAGGCGATGCGTGATCGCGAGGTAAAGTCTTACGTCTTTTTCGCGATCATGAAATCGAAGTCGCAGCCCCTATCGGCTTGCGTTACTGTCTGCTGAAACAGGCGAGCGTAGCCACGTTCAGGCAGGACTGCATGAACCTTTGACTGTGCTGCGCGGCGCCCGTCGAGTTCGGATTCATCGACCAGGAGGTTGATGGACCGCCCATCGACGTCAAGCCTGATCTGATCACCGTTGCGGACCAGTCCGAGCGGGCCGCCCACCGCGGATTCGGGCGTGATATGCAGCACGATTGTGCCGAATGCAGTGCCACTCATGCGGGCATCTGAAATGCGCACCATGTCCTTCACGCCTTGTCGGCCGAGCTTTTTGGGGATCGGTAGATAGCCCGCTTCCGGCATGCCGGGAGCGCCTTTGGGGCCGGTGTTCAGCAATACCAGAACGTCGTCGGCCGTTACGTCGAGATCGGGATCGTCGATCCGTAGTGCCATGTCCTCGACAGAAGTAAACACCACGGCGCGGCCGGTGTGCTGCAGCAGCCGGGGCGTCGCGGCCGAGCGCTTGATGATCGCGCCGCCTGGTGCGAGGTTGCCGTACAGCACGGCCATGGAGCCTTCGGCCTTGATCGGATTGCTGCGCGGCCGGATGACGTCCTGACCGGGGACGATCTCAGCTTCGGCCGCAATCTCGCCCAGCGTCTTGTCTGCGATGGTCGGCGCGCTGCCATCAATAAGGTCGCCAAGTTCTGCAAGCAACCTGGGCATGCCACCAGCGTGATGGAAATGTTCCATGTAGTGAGCGCCCGAGGGTTTCAGATCGATCAGCACAGGCGCAATGCGACCGATCTCGTCGAGCATGTCGAGATCGTAACCATAGGGCGTTCGGTTGGCGATCGCGGTGAGATGAATGATGCCGTTGGTGGAGCCGCCGATCGCTTGCATGACAACGGTGGCATTACGGAAAGCTGCAGGTGTCAGCAATTCCGAGGGACGTGGTCCGCCGCTTACCGCCATTTTGGCGGCGCGCTTGCCGCTTGCTTCGGCGAGACGGAAACGTTCGGCGTGCGGGGCAGGGATGGTCGCGCTCATCGGCAGCGACAGGCCCAGTACTTCCGTGACGCAGGCCATCGTGCTGGCGGTACCCATCACCATGCAGGTCCCGACGGATGGCGCGAGGCGTTCGTTGACTATCTCGATTTCCTCGGCGTCGATCTCGCCGGCGCGGTGCGCGCTCCAGAGGCGGCGACAATCGGTACAGGCGCCGAGCACCTCACCCTTGTGATGACCGACGACCATGGGGCCGACAGGGATCACCACCGTCGGCAGATTGACGGATGCCGCGGCCATGATCTGGGCCGGCAGCGTCTTGTCACAGCCGCCGATGACCACGATGGCGTCCATCGGCTGCGCGCGGATCATCTCCTCGGTGTCCATGGCCATCAGGTTGCGCAGGAACATCGAGGTGGGGTGCGCAAAACTTTCGTGGATCGAGATGGTCGGGAACACCATGGGCATCGCGCCGGCCAGCATCACGCCGCGCTTCACAGCCTCGATGATGGCAGGGACGTTACCGTGGCACGGATTGTAGTCGCTGTAGGTGTTGGTGATTCCAACGATCGGGCGCTCCAGCGCATCGTCGGAATAGCCCATCGCCTTGATGAACGCCTTGCGCAGAAATAGCGCAAATCCCGCGTCGCCATAGTTTGTCAGCCCTTTGCGAAGCCCTTTGGACATGTCGTTTCCCCTGCGGCCACCAAAGCCGATTTTCTTCGTTACATCGCCGGCGTCGTTGGAATTGTCAATAATCCTATTCGATACAACGGATATAATCGCTAATACCGCGGAATTGGATATTTATTATTGACAATATACCTGGACCTGTTCCAGGGTCCGGCCCAATAAAAAACAGACATCCGGAGGAGATCACCATGACGGCACGGAGAATTGGACTGGCTGCGGTTGTCGCGGCGGCCACCATCGCGAGCGCTGCTCCCGCTTTTGCGCAGGCCACGCAGATCACGATGTGGAGCAACTGGCCCGACGAGCCGGCCAAGAAGGATTGGGTGACGACGCGGGTGAAGGACTTTGAGGCTGCGAACAAGCAGTGTTCGGTCAAGCTCAGCTTCATCCCGAAAGCGGATCTCTACACCCAGGCCAAATCAGCGGTGCGGACCGGGCAGGCGCCCGACATCTTCTACATGGAGCCGGATCAGCCGGAATTTCTCGCCGGAGGCTTCCTCGAACCGCTGGATAGCTATGTCGATCTGGCGCAATACGAGGACTGGTCGAAACCAGCCTGGACATCGAAGGGCAAAGTCTACGGCCTGCCGGTCGAGGCCTATACGGTCGAGCTCTACTACAATAAGGACGCGGTCAAGAAGGTCGGCGTGGATGTACCGGCGTCGTTCCAGCTAACGCAGGAGCAGTTCACCGATCTGGTGAAGAAGGGCGTTGCCGCCGGCATCACCCCGGTGTCGCAGGGTGTCGGCGATCGTCCGTTCCCGGGTGGCTTGCTTCTGTTCGAGTCGCTGCTGCGTAAGCTCGGTATCGAGGACTATGGCAAGCTGCTCAATGGTGGGCTGTCGTTCAAGGATCCGCGCGTCGTTGAAGTCATGACCTGGATGAAGGGGCTGGTCGATGCCGGTGCCTATCCGAAGAGTTTTTCCACGCTGAAGCTCGGTGAGTCCCACTTCTATTTCTACAACACGCCGGGCGCGCTGACCTTCCCGGATCCGAGCTGGTTCACGGGTCGCGCCTTTGCGCCACCGGAAGGTGGTGGCATGCCGGCCAATTTCCCGCTCGGCATCATGCAATTCCCGGCAATGGACAAGGGCGCTTGTCAGGACTGCAAGACGCTCGCCGTCGCCGGCAGCTTCGTGATGTATTCAAAGAGCAAGAACAAGGATTGCGCCGGTGCGCTGATGAAATCCATGGCCACCGTCGAGAATGGCACCAAGTGGATGGAGCAGGTCTCGCTGCAGACCGGTCTGAAATCCGACCCGGCCAAGATCAACAGCCCGCGCAAGGACTACTTTGCGGAGCTCAACGCACGCAACAAGAACGTCAAATACTTCTTCGGCACGCCTCTGCTGTATTACCGCGCCAAGTGTGCGGAGACCTACACCCAGGTCATGAACAACGCTTTTCCGGCTGGCCTTCTGAGCGTTCAGGAAGCCGCGGAGAAGATGGACAGCGCCTGCTTCAAGAGCTGAGTACTAACAATGACATCGATCAGCATTCCATCCGCTGCCGAGGAGGGGGCTCAGCACGCAGCCCCCTCGCTGGCCGATCCGCGCCGGGCGAGCTGGTGGGTGCTGGCCGTCTTTCTGGCGCCGGCTTTGGCGGTGTATATCGGACTGACCGCCTATCCGGCGTTTCGAACCTTCTATGACAGCTTCTTCACCATTGAAGGTCTCGATGCGACCTTCGTCGGCCTGGATAACTATCGCGCGCTGATGTCCGACGAGACGTTCTGGGTGTCGGTGCGGAACACATTCATCTGGTCGTTCATCGCGCCCGTGCTCGATGTTGTGACAGGCCTGCTGCTCGCACTGGCGCTATATGCGGGCGTTCCTGCCGCGCGCTTCCTGCGGGTCGCGTGGTTCACTCCGGTCCTTCTATCCTACGTCGTCGTCGCGATCCTCTGGATGTGGATATTCAACTACGACTGGGGAATCCTCAACGCCATGCTGCGCGCCGTCGGGCTTGGGGCACTGGCGTCGTCCTGGCTCGGTGATCCAAATTTAGCGCTCGGCGCACTCATCGTGACCCATGCCTGGAAATGGGCAGGCTTCAACATGGTGGTCTGTCTCGCGGCGATTCATTCGTTGCCGCGCGAGGTACTAGAAGCCTCCGAACTCGACAATTGCGGCTGGGGCGCCAAGCTGCGCTACGTCATTATGCCGATGCTGCGGCCGACCTTGCTGAACCTTTATATTCTTGCCTTCATCGGCAAGATGAAGATCTTCGATCTGGTCTGGATCATGACCCAGGGCGGCCCGCTATGGGCGACCGAAACCGTATCTACCTACGTCTACAAGCGTGCTTTCAACTGGAACACCTTTGATCTCGGATATCCTTCCGCCATCGCGTCGGTGTGGTTCGTGGTGGTCTGCGCCGCTGTCATCATCCTCAATCGCCTTCTGGCGACCCGCGAACGTCTGGAGTACTGATCGTGGCTGCCATGCTTGCGGAACGCGCACCTTTGCCGCGTTTCTTCAGCCGCGGAGCGCTTGCTCTCGTGCTGGGCCTCTACACTATCTACACGCTGGGACCGTTCCTGTGGCTCGCCACGATGTCGGTGCGCACCACCGCCGAGATCAGCGCCGACCACTATGCGTGGCCCAAAGTGTTCCACTGGGAGCAGTTCCGGATCGCCTGGGTCGATTCCGATTTTGCGACCTATTTCTGGAATTCCACGATTGTCGTGGTGGGCGCCGTCGCCGTCGTGACGCTGCTTGGCGCCGCAGCAGCGCATGCGTTGGCGCGCTATCGTTTCCGCGGCAATCGGCTGGTCTACGGCATCCTGTTCTCGTCGATCATTTTCCCGCCGCAGATTACGTTGGTCTCGCTGTATCAGATCCTGGTCGACTACAATCTTTACAACAGCCTGCTCGGGCTGACGCTGGTCTATGTGTCGCTGCAGCTGCCGCTGACAATCTATCTTCTGGAAGGGTTCTTTGCGCGCATTCCGCAGGATCTGTTCGACGCCGCCAAGATCGATGGCTACGGCGATCTCGAAATTTTCCGGCGCATCGTGCTGCCCATCGGCATGCCGGCGATTGCCACTACGCTGATCCTGAACTTTATCCAGCTCTGGAACGAGTTTCTGTTTGCCGTCGTGCTGATCACCGATCCTGATAAGCGCACGCTGCCGGTCGGCATTCGCGCCTTCATGGGCGATCATTTCCAGGACATCGGTATGATCGCCACCGGCGTCATGATCTCCGTCATTCCGGTGATCATCGTCTACGTTTTCTTCTCAGAGAAACTCATTCGCGGCATGACTGCCGGCGCAATCAAATAAGAGGCAGCCATGGCCGTTGTCACCCTCGACAAACTCTCCAAACAATATGGGCCGACAGGTCCGGTAGTCGTTGACAAGGTCGATCTTCATATCGGCGACGGCGAATTCATGGTTCTGCTCGGGCCCTCAGGCTGCGGCAAGTCGACGACACTGCGCATGATCGCGGGCCTGGAAGAGATCAGCTCCGGCAAGCTCTCGATTGGCGATCGCGTAGTCAATCAGGTGCCGGCCAAGGATCGCGACATCGCGATGGTGTTTCAGTCCTATGCGCTCTATCCGCATATGAGCGTTGCGGACAATCTCGCCTTCGGCCTGCGCCGGCGCAATTTCGCCGCTGCCGAGATCGAACGCCGGGTGCAGGATGCGGCGAATATTCTTGGTCTGACGCCGCTGCTGACGCGCAAGCCCAGCGCGCTGTCCGGCGGCCAGCGCCAGCGTGTCGCACTCGGGCGCGCCATGGTGCGCGAGCCGATGGTGTTCCTATTCGACGAACCGCTGTCCAACCTCGACGCTGCGTTACGCGTCAACACCCGCAGCGAGATCATCAAGCAGCACAAGCGGCTGGGATCGACGATGATCTATGTGACCCACGACCAGGTCGAGGCCATGACCATGGGAACGCGGATCTGCGTCATGAATGCCGGTCGCGTTGCTCAGATCGGCGCGCCGCTCGACGTCTATTGGGAGCCGGCGGACACGTTCGTCGCCCGATTCTTGGGATCGCCACCGATGAATCTGGCGACGGCGGTTGTCGCTTCGGCCAATGAAAGCTCTGTGGCACGAAGCCAGAGCCTTGAGACGGCGCTGACGCGCTGGTCGCCTCAGTTATTGGGAAAGCTGGTAGACCAAAAAGTGACAATCGGCGTGCGCGCCGAGGATTTGCATATCAACAAGGCGGCGTTGGGCAGCGAGCCTGCGGGCCATGTGCGGGGGCGTACGATCGCGGTGGAGCCGTTGGGCGCGGAAACCTTGCTGTTGGTCGAAATCGAACCCGACGTGGAGTGGACGGCGCGATTGCCGCGTCATGTGCCTGTCGCCATCGACGAGACCGTCGATCTGTATTTCCCGGTCAATGCGGTCTTCGTGTTTGACGCAACGACGGGCCGGGCCGTCATCGGCGAGAAGCGTCGGGATATCGGGCAATGAGCAAGCCGTTGCGGATCGGATTGATTGGTGCGGGGTGGGTCACGCAATATCATCTGCTGGCATGGCAGAAGCTCGCGGGGCGTGCCGCGGTCGTCGCGATCGCCGATCCCTCGTCGGAGAATGCTGCTGCGCGCGCCCGGCAGTTCGGTATCGGGCAATGCTTTTCGCGCGCGGAAGACATGCTGGCGGCATGTGAACTCGATGCGGTCGATATTGCTGCGCCGCGTGCCTTCCATGCGCCTTTGGTACGCCTCGTCGCCGATCGTGGTCTGCCGGTGCTTTGCCAGAAGCCGCTCGCCCCGACACTCGCAGAAGCCGAGGCGTTGGCGCGTGATGTCGAGGGTCGCATCCGGTTGATGGTGCATGAGAACTGGCGCTTTCGTGCATACTATCGCGATGCCGCATCCTGGATCAGGGACGGTCGTATCGGGGCGGTGACAGCTGCCCGTCTGACGCTGCTGACATCGGGCACGATTCCCGATGCAAACGGCCAATATCCTGCGATCGAGCGCCAGCCGTTCATGCGCGGCGAGTCCCGCATGCTGGTGGCTGAAGTGCTAATTCACCATCTCGATACTTTGCGCATGCTGCTAGGCCCGCTGGATGTGATCGCGGCGGCGCTGACCCAAACATGTCCGGATATTGCGGGTGAAGACGGTGCCGTGATCCAGATGCGATCCCGCGGCGGCGCCGGTGTGTCGTTGTTCGCGAGCTTTGCAGCTCATGGCGCGCCGATATCGCAGGCCGATCAACTCGAAATCCTTGGCACGATTGGCTCAATTCGGCTCGAAGGTACGCAGCTGAAGCTGACGGGCGCGCAAAGCGAGATCCGCGCCTACGATCTAGCTGCGACCTATCAGGGTTCCTACGATGCGACCATCGCGCATTTCATCGATGCGCTGCAAAGCAGCGCGCCTTTCGAGACCTCTCCCGCGGACAATCTGCAAACCCTGCGCCTTGTCGAGGATTGCTACCGGTTGTCAGGGCGCGAAGCATCTCGAGGCAATGCCAGATGACCGTCACCAAAATTGCGTCACGCGCCGATGAACAGGCCGAGATCATCCGACGTGTCGAAGAGGATATCATCTTTGGCCGATTACCGCCCGGCGCGCGGCTGATCGAAGACAACCTGATGGAACGCTATGGCGCCTCGCGGCACTTCGTGCGCCAGGCGCTGGTGCATCTCGAGCATACCGGCATCGTCCAGAGGGAGAAGAATGTGGGCGCGACGGTGCGTTCCTATTCGACGGCCGAGGTGAAGCAGATCTATGAAGTGCGCGAGATGCTCACGCGCCAGGCCGCACTGATGATCCCGTTGCCAGCCAAGGCGTCGCTGATCATGGAGCTCGAAGCCATTCAAGCAGAATATGTGCGGTATGCCGAGCGCGGCGATTTGCGCGGCATTCACGACACCAATGACGCGTTCCACATCGCTCTGTTTGCGGCGTGCGGAAACCCGTATCTGGTGCGATCGCTGCAGGATTACATGGGCCTGACACTGCCCATGCGTGCTAAGAACCTTGCCGATCACAACGGGCTGCAGGTGTCGATCCAGCAGCACGATATGATGATTTCACTGCTGCGTGGCAACGACAATTGGGCGCTGTCGCAGCTCTGCGTCGAGCACATGCACTCCAGCAAGGCCGATTACCTGCAACGCGTGGCCGTGCCCGGCCCAAATCTAGGGCCGGACTGACAGGCCAACACGCATATCGATTCCGCATCTCGACAAAGGACAGGACATGGATCTCGGACTTCAGGGCAAGGTCGCGCTGGTGCTTGGCGCCGGCGGCGGCCTTGGAAGCGCTATCGCGAAGACGCTGGCGAGTGAAGGCGTGCGTGTCGCGCTTGCCGACATCGACGCGGCCGCGCTCGATCGTGTCGTCGCGGAGATCAAGCAGGGTGGAGGCGACGCGATGGCCGCCGCTTTCGATCTGGCCGATCGTGCCGCGATGGATGCGCGCGTCAGTGCCATCGAGGCAGCGTTCGGCCCCATCGATATCCTTGTCAACAATACCGGTGGGCCGCCGCCGACGCCTGCTGCCGGGCAGGACCCGGAACTGTGGAGCAGGAGCTTAGAGCAGATGGTGCTGTCGGTCATCACGCTGACCGATCGCGTATTACCCGGCATGCGCGCCCGCAAATGGGGACGTATCGTGACATCGACATCGTCTGGCGTGGTGTCGCCGATTCCCAATCTCGGCATTTCGAATGCACTGCGATTGTCGCTCGTGGGCTGGTCGAAGACGCTGGCCCGCGAAGTTGGGCGTGACGGCATCACAGCCAATATCGTGCTTCCAGGCCGGGTTGCCACCAGTCGCATCCGTTTCCTGGACGAGCAGAAGGCAAAGCGTGAAAGTCGCTCCGTCGAGGACGTGTCTGCGGAGAGCACCGCCAGTATTCCTGCTGGCCGTTATGGTGAGCCACAAGAATATGCTGATGTGGTCGCCTTTCTCGCCAGCACCCGCGCATCTTACGTCAACGGCTCGGTCATCCGCGTCGATGGTGGTCTCATTACTAGCATCTGAAGGATCAAATCATGGCTCTCGACGCAACCGCCTCTGGCGTCTTCCCAATCGCCCCCACCCCGTTTCATCCCGATGGTCGTCTTGATGAGGCCTCGCTCGGCACATTGATCGACGGATACCTCAAGGCTGGCTCAACCGGCGTCACGGTGCTTGGCATCATGGGTGAGGCGCCGAAGCTCAAGCCCGAGGAATCGATCGCGATTGCTAAGCATTTCGTGAAGGGCTTCGGAAAACTGCCGGTGATCGTCGGCGTTTCGGCGTCCGGTTTCGCAGCGATGCGCGCGCTGTCGCGAACCGTGATGGAGAATGGCGCGGCGGGTGTGATGATTGCTCCTGTGCCGAGCCTGCGTACCGACGATCAAATCACCGGCTATTACCGTCAGGCGATCGAAGCGATCGGATCCGACATTCCGTTCGTGATCCAGGACTATCCTTTGACACTGTCGGTACAGATGACGCCGAAAGTCATCCGTCAGATCGTGCAGGAGAATCCTTCCTGCATTATGCTCAAGCATGAAGACTGGCCCGGTCTTGAAAAGATATCGACGCTGCGTGCGTTCCAGGCCGAAGGGTCGTTGCGACCGATCTCGATTCTGACCGGTAATGGCGGACTGTTCCTCGACTTCGAAATGGAGCGTGGTGCAGACGGCGCAATGACTGGCTACGCCTTTCCGGACATGTTGGTCGAGCTGGTCAAGCTGCAGAAGGCCGGCAAGCGCGACGAGGCGCATGATCTGTTCGATGCGCACTTGCCGCTCTTGCGATACGAACAGCAGCAGGGCGTTGGCCTCGCCGTGCGGAAATATGTGATGATGAAGCGTGGGTTCCTGGCATCGGATGCCCAGCGCAAGCCCGGCTCGGTTCTCTCGGTGAAGGCGCGCGAGGAGGTCGACTACATGCTGTCGCGTTTGGAACGAGCTGTGAGGTAGTCGGTGGCAAGTCTCAAAGGCGGAGTTTTTCAACACGGCGCAAAGCGGACAGAGGCAGTCGTCAGCCTTGCCCCTCTAGAAATTCCGCGATCTGCGCCTTCAGAAATGCCTTTCTGGAGATTGTTCTCCTGCCGGAAATAGTAGAGCAAATGAACGCCACTTTCGGATGGAGTAGCTACGCCCAAGAAACCTGTTGCGCTCATCCGCCGCGCAGTGCGCGGCGGAAAACCCCAAAATCGGCCCATTGCGTTTGAAGACTGGCGAGAAGCCCACTCTGGGCCGGCCATCCAGCGAAGATCGAACCAAGTCTCCGCGCGCAGTCTCCCGAAAACGGGAGTTTCTGCGGTGTTAGCCGGAGATTTTTGGGAATTGGGCGGGTTATGGGGCCGATTTTGCCACCCGGAGACTTTCCCGCTCGCCTGAAAAGCCGCCCAATACGGGCCTTTCTCGACAAATTGGGGCTATCGGCCGTTTGGCCGGACTGCTTGGCTGGGGCGGGAGTGCCGTTCGCACCTGTCTCCGTGTCAATTCCCTGCAAACAGGGTATTTTACAGGGAATTTGCGATTTTCGACACCGGTGTTCATTTTCGACCCATCCATTCAGCGGATTAAAGGGGGAAAATCGTCGAATTCCCTGTGCCATCGAACAGGGAATTCATTTCGAATTGCAGGCAATAATGAAAATGGATCAGGGAAGACAAAAGCTGCTCTTCATGAGAGGCTAGCTACAGGACTTGCTAGAACCTTTTATTGGGAATGCCCGGACCAGGGCGACGCATACGACGATGAGATTGCATCGTTGCGGGACTACAGTCGAATCGATCGAACGTTGGCGTCGCCGTCTTGGATAGGCAGTCTGTTGCGTTTCGCGTGCGTGAACCCAGGACATAGTCGTTCCAGAATAGCCAAATGGCAGCTTTCGGCGCAAAGCGGACATCGGTCTAGTTGTTACGAGTTAGTTCCAGATTTGCATCCGCACGCGCGCGCCGCAGAGTTTCGGACGGAAGTTCGGTGAAGTGTCGCTTGTAGTCCTGCGAGAACTGGCTGAAGTGCCAGAAGCCCCACTTCACCGCGATATCATAGACGCCGATCCGCTCGTCTACACAGTGCTTGAGCTCGCGGCGCACGCGATTGAGGCGGACGGCGCGTAGATAGTGGATGGGGTTGCTGCCGAGTACGTCCTGGAAACAGTAGTTCAGCTTGCGACGGCTGGCGCCGACGCCCTTGCAGATGTCGAGGATGGTCATCGGCTGTTCGGGCGTGGACAGCATGAGGGAGCAGGCCCGATCAACGAGACGCTTGCGGGTGCCGCCACTACGGAGGTCATCGCATGGCTCGAGGTTCGGTAATAGATCGATCACCTCGGTCAGCAGGTTATCCTCGAGCTGCTGCCGTGCTGCGGGATTGTCGAGGATTGCCGGATTGTCGTCGGTGATCTCCTGGACGTATTCCAGCAATTGGCGAAGACGTTGCGCAGCGACGGGATCGGTGCGCAATTCCCGCAGCTGGTGCCAGATGCCCTCAGGCAGCTCGATCTGCATATCCTGCAGCGTGTCCTCAAGCAGCTGAGCATTCATCACAACCCCGCGCAGTTCGAATTCGGGCGGGGTGCACATATCGACTTCGGCATCAAAGCACGCGATCATATTGCCGGACGACATGCAGGCGCCATTGAAGTTGATGTCGCCAGCGCGCCAGGGCAGGGCAATGCCGAAACTATCGACCCCGAGGTGTCCATACTGGCGAACACGCTGGCTGGTGGTTTCGCGGAAGACCTGGATACCTGGCAGCCGCACCTCGACAAAACTGCCGCGAAACGCGCCGGCGCTGATCTGATCATAGTCAAGCCGCCAGCGCCCGAGATTGGCGCAATGTGCATCGACATCGTTGCTCGACGCAGCAAACAGCCAATGATCCGAGGCGTTTAGCGACATGCAGGCCCTCCGGACAGCCATTCAGGCGGTGCCAGACATAGATTGATCTTTCGAAAGACCGTTTTGCAAGCGACGTGCCATCTCGCTGTGAGCCGCGGGGCGCTCAAGAATTGCTGATTTTTGATAACGGTCAATTCGCATGCTCGCCGATGATCGCTCGTCCGGATCAATGCTGATGCCGGGCGACGGACATGTTCTGCGAGGATGCGATGAAGCCAAGCGATGTCATGAAAGGTGCTCCGCCCGCCGCTGAGGCGCTCGTGACCCGGTTCAACTGGCGCAAATATCCCTACAGCCAGTGGAGTTTTCGCAATGTCCGCCAGGTGTTGCCGACCGCCGATATACGGCGCGGTGCGGCGCCAAGGCCGCTCAAGACGGCATTTCGCGATCTCGGCGCCCTTGCATTCACCTATGGCGAGGGCGTCTCTACAACGCTCGCAGAGACGTTGGCCCAGACCTATGCCGATGGCCTCGTCGTGCTGCATCGCGGCGAGATCGTAACCGAGTGGTACGGCGAGGGCATGACCCCGCACACGCCGCATCTGGTCTGCTCGGTGAGCAAGTCGATCTGTGGCACGCTCGGCGGCGTGCTGGTCGAGCGCAGCCTGCTCGATCCCGACAAGCCGGTCACGCATTATGTCCCGGAAGTCGCGTCATCGGTCTATGGCGGCTGCACGGTCCGCGACCTGCTCGATATGACCGTGGCGATCAAGTTCGACGAGGACTACGACGATCCCGAAGGCGACGTGGTCAAGTATCGGCTATGCAATGGCTGGGACGTGCTGCCGGACGGAACGGCGCAAGGCGACCAGCGCAGCTTCCTCGCCACGCTGCGGCCGAATGGCGGGTCGCATGGCAAGGTCTTTCATTACGTCTCGACCAATACGGACGTACTCGGCTGGGTCTATGAAAAGGCCTGCGGCAAGCCCTATGCGCAGATTCTCTCGGACTATATCTGGGCGCCGATGGGGGCTGCGGACGATGCCTATATCACCCTCGACACCCATGGCGCGTCACGCTCGGCCGGGGGCATCTGCGCCACGTTGCGCGATCTCGCACGGTTCGGTGAAATGATCCGTCAGCGGGGTATCGCCAATGGCACGCAGGTGGTGCCGGGGGCGTGGATCGACGACATCCATGCCAACGGCGACAAGCAGGCCTGGAAAGACGGCGATCTGGCATTCGTGTTTCCAGACGGCCGCTACCGTGCCTGCTGGTACACGATTGATCCCGCGCGCAACGATCTCGCGGCGGTGGGTATTCACGGTCAGTGGATCCATGTCGATCCATCGACTGACGCCGTGATCGTGAAGGTCGCCGCCCAGCCCAGTCCGATGGATATCGCGATCGATCATCGCTGGCTTGCTGCCTTCCGAGCCATCGGTGCGCATCTGACCGCGTAGTTGTCCGACATCGTCCTTTCGATTTCAATTCCCATTGCCCCGGAGATCGTCATGTTCAATGATTTCAGCCGACGCTCGTTGCTCAAGGCAGGTGCCGCAGGGCTTGCTGCCGGGATGATGCCGCGCATCGCGCGTGCGCAGTCTGGCAAGGTTATCCGTGCAGTGATGCATGCGCCTTTGCGTGCCACCGATCCGGTCATCAACACGGCCTGGACCGGGCGCAATCACGGCCTGAACATCTATGACACGCTGTTCTCCACCGACTCCAAATTCCAGATCCGTCCGCAGATGGTCGATACCTATGAGGTGTCGGCCGACAAGCTGACCTATACATTCAAGCTGCGCTCCGGGCTGAAATTCCACGATGGCGCGCCGGTGACGTCCGCCGACGTCATCCCCTCGCTGCAACGTTGGGCCAAGCGCGACACCATGGGCGCGCGAATGATGACCTTCGTCGCCGAACTCAAGCCAGTGGACGAGCGCACGTTCCAGCTTGTGTTGAAATCGCCCTATGGCCAGGTGCTACAGACGCTCGCCAAGCCGTCGAGCATCATGCCTTTCATCATGCCGGCGCGCCTTGCCGCGCAGCCGCCGGAACAGCCGGTCACCGAATTTGTCGGCTCCGGCCCATTCCGCTTCGTTACCTCCGAATTCCGTCCGGGCAGCCGCGCGGTCTATGAGCGTAATGCGGACTATGTCTCGCGCGACGAGCCGTCGGACGGCCTCGCCGGCGGCAAGATTGTGAAGATCGACCGTTACGAGTGGATCAGCATGCCGGACTTCCAGACCGCGGCGAATGCGCTGATCAACAAGGAGATCGACTTCCTCGAAGCCGCGCCGCACGACATGCTGCCGTCGCTGATCGCGGCCAAGGACGTCACCGTGGCCGATTACAATCCGCTCGGCTTCATGTCGGTGGTGCGCATGAACTGGCTCAGCGAGCCGTTCAACAAGCAGGAAATCCGCCAGGCCGTCATGTATGCGAGCGACCAGGCCGACTGGCTCGACGCACAGGTAGGCAATCCCGACTACTATCAGGCCTCCGCAGCGATGTTCGGCGTCACCACGCCGCTGGCCAGCGAAGTCGGCTGGAACACCAAGCCTGATATCGCTCGCGCCAAGGATCTGCTCAAGAAGGGCAGCTACAAGGGCGAGAAGGTGGTGATGCTGCAGGGCACCGACTCGCCGCTGCTGTCTGGCTCCAGCACGGTCACTGCACAAAAACTGCGTGCCATCGGCATGAATGTCGAGGTGCAGACGATGGATTGGGGCTCGCTGCTGGCGCGCCGCGTCAAGCAGGATTCGACAGCGAATGGCGGCTGGTCGATGACCCACTGGGTCACCACGACCACCGAGTTGATGAATCCACTGGCCAGCACAGTGCTCGACACCCGCGGCAAGACCGGCGGCTTCTTTGGCTGGCCGGAGGATACGGAGATCGAAAGCCTGCGCAACAAGTTCGCGCTGGAGACAGATGCCGCTGCCCAGAAGACGGTAGCCGAAGCGATCCAGAAGCGGGCTTATGATGTGATGACCCATATTCCCGGTGGCCAGTTCAAGCAGCCGGTGTCGCACAGCAAGGCGCTCAAGAACATCGTCACCGCACCGGCGCCGCTGTTCTGGAACGTCGAGAAGACGGCCTGAGCATGGCAGTCGCCGGCGTCCTCCTGAAGCGATCGGTCTCCGTCATTCCCGTCCTGGGGGTGGTGGCGTTGATCGCATTCATGCTGCTGCGCTTCGCCTCGGGCGATCCGGTGGCGCAGCTCGCCGGCGATAATGCCGATCCCGCGGCCATCGCTGCCATCCGAGCGCGTCTCGGACTTGATCAGCCGCTGGCGATGCAGTTCCTGAACTGGCTATGGCGCATGTTGCATGGCGATCTCGGCACCTCGATCGTGTCCGGCCAGCCTGTCACGGCGCTGATCGCCCAACGCGTTGGCCCGACGGTGGCCGTGTCGATCACCACGATCGTGTTCTCGGTGGTGGTCGGTGTGCCAATCGGCGTGCTCGCCGCATGGCGGCGCGGCGGCTGGCTCGATCGCTTCGCCATGTGGACCTCGGTGACGGGCTTTGCGGTACCGACCTTTGCCATCGGTTATTTCTGGATCTATCTTCTCTCGATGCAGTTCGGGCTGTTTCCGGTGCAGGGTTATGTGCCGCTGAGTGATGGGCTCGGTCTGTTTCTCTGGCACCTTACATTGCCGACGCTGACGCTGAGCCTCGTCTATATCGCGCTGATCGCGCGCGTGGCGCGCACGAGCATGCTCGAAGTTCTGTCGGAGGATTTTGTCCGTACCGCGCGGGCCAAGGGCTTGCCGGAGCGGATCGTGGTGTTCAAGCATGCGCTGCGCAATGCGGCGGTGCCGATCGTCTCCATCGTCGGCATCGGCATCGCGTTGCTGATCGGTGGCGTCGTGGTGACCGAAAGCGTGTTCAATCTGCCGGGCCTCGGACGTCTCGTCGTGGATTCGGTGCTGGCGCGTGACTATCCGGTGATCCAGGGCGTGATCGTCGTATTCGGCAGCGCCTATGTGGCGATCAATCTGCTGGTCGATCTCAGCTATTCCTTCTTCGACCCAAGGATCAGTCAGCAATGAGCGCGATCACGGTCTCTGCACCCACCTCATCGATCAATATTCGCGCTTTCGCCGGCCGACTGCTGCGCAACAGGACAGTGCTGTTCGGCCTCTGCATCCTCGTGCTGTTGGCGTTGATCTCGATCTTTGCCAGCTGGCTATGGACGGTGGATCCAGCGGCCATCAAGCCGCGCTTGCGGTTGCGTCCGCCCAGTGCGGTCAATTGGCTCGGTACCGATAATCTCGGTCGCGATATCTGGAGCCGGCTGGTCTATGGCAGCCGCGTCTCGCTGGTCGTCGGCGGCTCGGTGGCCTTCATCGCCGTCGCATTGGGTAGCTTGCTTGGCCTGATCGCCGGCATGGTGCGCTGGATCGACAATGTGCTGATGCGCATGATGGACGGGATGATGGCGATTCCGGCCATCCTGCTGGCGATCGCGCTGATCGGCGGTCTCGGACCGTCCATCACCACCATCTGCATTGCCATCGCGATCCCCGAAATCCCGCGCGTTGCCCGCATGGTGCGCAGTGTGGTGCTCACGGTGCGCGAGGAGGCCTATGTCGAGGCGGCAGTCAGCATGGGCACGCGGCTGCCGGTGCTGATGGCTCGGCATATCGTCCCGAACATCATGGCGCCGCTGATCGTGCAGGCGACTTATATCGCCTCATCCGCAATCCTGATCGAGGCGTCGCTGTCGTTCCTCGGCATCGGCATGCCCGACGAGATTCCAAGCTGGGGCAACATGATGTCCGATGCGCGGCTTTATTTTCAGGTGCGGCCGGGACTGATGTTGTTTCCCGGCATCTGCATCGCGCTGACGGTGCTTGGCATCAACCGGCTCGGCGACGGTTTGCGTGACATGCTCGATCCGCGGCTGGCCCGATCGGTGGGAGGCCCGAAATGAGCGAAGAATTGCTCGACATCCGCGGCTTGAAAGTCGGCCTGAGCGGCGAGGCCGATGGTCGTCGTATCGTCAAAGATATCGATATCACGGTGCCATCGGGCGGCATTGTCTGCGTTGTTGGCGAGTCCGGCTCCGGCAAATCGGTCACGGCCTTCAGCGTCATGGGGCTGTTGCCTGACGGGCTGAGACCGGTGGGAGGCTCGATTAAGCTGCTAGGCGAGGAATTGCTTGGCGCATCAACAGAGCGCATGCGCGCGCTGCGCGGCAGCCGCATCGGCATGATCTTCCAGGAGCCGATGACGGCGCTCAATCCGGTAATGACCGTCCGCGAGCAGCTCGCCGAGCTCATCGAATGGCACTCGGACGTTCGGCCGAGCAAAGCCGAGGTCAATAGACGCGTGCTGGCGGCGCTGGAAGACATGCTGCTGCCCAATGCACCGCAGATGATGCATGCCTATCCGCACCAGCTGTCAGGCGGCCAGCGCCAGCGTGTGATGATCGCCATGGCGATGCTGCTGGAGCCGGTGCTGCTGATCGCGGACGAGCCCACCACGGCACTCGACGTGACCACACAGAAGCAGATCCTTATGCTCATCAAGGATCTGGTGAAGCGCAAGAATATCGGTGTGCTCTTCATCACGCATGATTTTGGCGTGGTTGCCGACATCGCCGATCAGGTGGTGGTGATGCAAAAGGGCGCGGTGGTCGAGAGTGGCGGCGCCGACGCGGTGCTCGGGCATCCCGCCCAGGCCTATACGCGCTTGCTGATCGACTCCGTGCCGAAGGGCATCACTATCCCGACGTCCGCGCGCGAGCTGGCGCCCGATGTGCTCGCGGTGAAGGGTCTGAAGATGACCTATGGTCATCGTGGCTTATTCGGGCGTGGTCGTGTCACCCATGCGGTCCGCGATGCCGCCTTCACGCTCGGCCGCGGCGAGATTCTCGGGGTAGTCGGCGAGTCCGGTTCCGGCAAATCGACGCTGGCGCGCTGCGTAGCACGGCTGATGAAGCCGACATCCGGCGAGATCAATCTGCTCGGCACGGATATCGCCGCTGTCTCCAATGAGACGCTAAGGCCACACCGACGCTACATTCAAGTCGTCTTCCAAGACCCTTATCGCTCGCTCAATCCACGCCTGTCGGTCGGACAGTCGATGATCGAGGGCGTGGTGAATTTCGGTGCCTCTCCGCAGGTCGCACGCGAAAAGGTGTCGGCGCTGCTCGAACTGGTCGGGATGGATCCGCAGGTGATGCATCGCTTCCCACACGAATTCTCCGGCGGCCAGCGCCAGCGCATTTGCATTGCGCGTGCCCTGGCCTCGGAGCCGCAGATACTGATCGCCGACGAAGCGGTGTCGGCGCTCGACGTCACCGTTCAGGCGCAGGTGTTGAAGCTGTTTGCTGACCTGCGCAGCCGGCTTGGCCTGGCGATGCTGTTCATCACCCATGACCTGCGCGTTGCCGGCGAACTTTGCGATCGCATCATGGTGATGAAATCCGGCGAGATCGTCGAGAGCGGTCCGACCGCGGAGATCTTTGCCAATCCGCAACATACCTATACCCGCGCGCTGTTCGCTGCTGCGCCCGGCCGCGAGCGTCTTCAATAATCTTCCAACCTACCGGCGCGATGCGCCTTCAGGAGTGTCGTCATGACGGTGATGCAGAAAATCCAGAACGATGCCGTGGTCGCCGCCATCCATCCGCTCGATCCGTTGACGCTGGAGGAGATCGGCGCCGCCTGCGATCTCGTCAAGGCGAATGGTAAGGTCACGCCGCGGTGCCGCTTCCCGATCGTACGGCTGGAAGAGCCAAGCAAGGCCGAGTTACGCAGTCATGCGACAGGTACGCCGTTGCCGCGACTGGCTTTTGTGGTGGCGCTGGAATCCGAGACTGGCGCTGCGACGGAGTTCATCGTCGATTTGACGGCGGCTCGCATCGTTTACACCAAGCTGCTGCCCAATGCCGATGCGCCCTATGGCCAGCCGCCGGTGATGATCGCCGAATTCATGCTGTGCGAGCAGATCGTCAAGGCAGATGAGGGCTGGCGCACTGCCATGCGCCGCCGCGGAATGTCTGACAAGGACATGGAAATGGCGCAGGTCGATCCGTTTTCGTCGGGGTTCTTCGATAGGGACTTCGAACGGGGGCGCCGCATCCTGCGCGCGGTGACATTCTTCCGCGACGATCTCAAGGATAACGCCTATGCACATCCAGTGGAAGGTGTCGTCGCTGTCGTCGATCTCGTCCATCAGAAGGTGGTCGATCTGCTGGATGACGACAAGGTCATTCCGATCCCGAAGAAAAAGCGCAACTACGGCGCTCATGAAAACACTAATCCGCGTACCGACATCAAGCCTTTGAACATTGAGCAGCCGGAAGGGCCGAGCTTCAAGGTCGACGGCTGGAAGGTAGACTGGCAGAAGTGGAGCTTTCGCGTCGGCTTCACGCCGCGCGAAGGATTGGTGCTGCATCAGCTGTCTTATCAGGACGGAGATCGCAAGCGTTCTATCATCCATCGCGCGAGCGTCACCGAAATGGTGGTGCCTTACGCCGACCCGACCGCCAATCACTATTGGAAGTCGGCCTTCGATGCCGGCGAATATGGCCTCGGCATGCTCGCCAATGCGCTGGAGCTTGGCTGCGACTGCCTCGGCAACATCCACTATTTCAATATCCCGGCGGCCGACGAGCAGGGCCAGCCATTTGAGATGAAGAATGCGGTCTGCATGCACGAAGAGGATTACGGCATCCTCTGGAAGCACTACGAATTCCGCAACGGGTTGTTCGAGGTGCGTCGCTCGCGGCGCCTAGTGATCAGCTTCTTCGCCACCGTCGGAAATTATGACTACGGCTTTTACTGGTATCTCTACCAGGACGGCACCATTCAGCTTGAGGCCAAGCTCACCGGTATCATCCAGACTGCGGCGGTGATGCCCGGCGAGAAATATGCGTGGGGCGGCATGGTCGATGACAATCTCGGCGGCCCCACGCATCAGCATTTTTTCAATGTGCGCATACATATGGATCTCGATGGCGGCGGCAACACCGTCACTGAACATGAATTCGCGCAGCGCCCATGGGGCACGGACAACCCTTATGGCAATGCTTTCGATCTCAAGAGCAAGACGCTGTCGCGCGAACGCGATGCAGCGGCCATCGCCGACGGGCAAAGCGGGCGTTACTGGAAGGTCACCAATCCGAACAGCAAGAACAGCGTCGGCAATCCCGTCGGCTACAAGCTGATCGTAACGCCGAGCCCGGTGATGCTGGCGCAAGAAGGCAGCTTCGTACGCAAGCGCGGCGGCTTCGCCACCAAGCATGTCTGGGTCACGCCCTACGATCCCGCGGAGAAATATGCCAGCGGCGACTATCCGAACGTGCATGCTGGCGGGGACGGCCTGCCGCATTACATCGAGCAGAACCGTAATATCGAGAACACTGACATCGTGCTGTGGCACTCGTTTGGCCACACCCATGTCTGCAAGCCCGAGGACTTTCCCGTGATGCCAGTGGAATATGCGGGCTTCATGCTGAAGCCGAACGGTTTCTTTGCTGCAAATCCGGCCAATGACATTGCTCCGGAGCGCAACGGACGCAGCGTGCTGAGTGCGGACACTGCAGGTGCTGCGACGGCTTCGTCATGCTGCGGCAAATCCTGATCGTCATGATCGAGAGGCCGGGGCGATGATCTGCTGTTTGCTGGCGCTGCTTGCAGCGCTTCCCGGCTTGTCGATGCTCCGCCGAAATCATCTCGGTCGCGGTCACTGCACGGTGCATCGCAGTCATATTACGACAGGTCATGCCGCGGCCAGGCAGATCACAATCGCCGGCGGCTTGGCGTTCGCGGTTACGTTGGGCCTGTTGACGGTCGGCATCTCAGGCATCGTGAGCCATCCGCTTGGGCCGATCTGCTCGGCCATCGATCGCGCCACGTTGGTTCGCTGATCCGAGCCATCTATTGATGAGGAAACATCATGCGTGACTTCATGGCTGTCGCCCGTTCCGTAGCCGTCGCCGAACGCGGCATGGCAGCAACCTCGCATCCGCAGGCGACGCTTGCGGCGGTCGAAATGCTGAAGGCCGGCGGCAATGCCATTGACGCGGCGCTGGCGGCCGTTGCGGTTCAAGGCGTTGTCGAGCCGCAGATGACCGGAATTGGCGGCGACTGCTTCGCACTGTATTCGCCGAAGGGTGGCGCTCCCGTTGCGCTCAATGGCTCTGGCCGCACACCGGCCAAGACCGATGCCAGCCGATATGCTGACGCGGGCGGCCGCGATATTCCGCCAACCTCACCCGAGGCGGTGACCGTCCCCGGCTCGATCGACGCCTGGTGCAGGCTGAGCGCCGACTACGGCAGCAGGCCGCTTTCCGAGGTTTTTGCGGCGGCCATTGACGCAGCCGAGAACGGTTTTCGCATTACGCCGCGTGTTGCCGCCGACTGGGCAGCGTTCCGTAGCCGGGTCGAGAGCCTTCCGGACACCGCAGCACAGTTTCTGCCGCACGGTGAGGCGCCGACAGTCGGCGACAAGCGGGCCCAACCTGCGCTGGCAACCACATTCCGGCGCATAGCGCGCGAAGGCCGTGCGGGCTTCTACGAGGGCGAGGTTGCCGACGACATCGTCGCGACGTTGCGTTCGCTCTGCGGTGTGCATGAAGCCGGAGATTTTGCCGCCCAGCGCAGCGAATATGTCACGCCGATCTCGGCGTCGTACCGTGATCACGACGTGATGGAGTGTCCGCCGAACGGGCAGGGTCTTGCCGCGCTGATGATCCTGCGCACCTTGGCCGGCTACAGCATGGGTGATCTGTCCGAGGCAGATCGCATTCATCTGCTGGCCGAGGCAACCAAGGCGGCGTATCGTGCCCGCGATGCATATTTCTGCGATCCGGTAACGGATGCGGTCGATGCATCGCACTTTCTGTCCGATGATTACATCGCCGCCATCCGCGCAAAAATCGACATGGCGAAAGCTTCCACGGTGGAAAGCTGGGACGACATTGAGCATCGCGACACGGTTTATGTCACGGTCGTGGACCGCGACCTCAACGCGGTATCGCTGATCAACTCGCTATTCTATCCGTTCGGCAGCGGAATTTATGCGCGGAAGTCGGGTGTGCTGCTACACAATCGCGGCTGGAGTTTTCGCGCCACGCCTGGCCACCCGAATTCGCTGGGACCGCGCAAGCGTCCGATGCATACAATCATCCCGGGGATGTTGATGAAGAGCGGCCGTGCGGTGATGCCGTTCGGCGTGATGGGCGGCCATTATCAGGCCTGTGGTCACGCAAACTTCCTCTGCAATATGCTCGATCATGGAATGGATATCCAGGCAGCGGCGGAAGCGCCGCGCTCATTTGCTTTCGACGGCATGCTGGAGCTGGAAACCACAATTCCGGAGGCGATGAAAAACGAGCTTTCCGCACGCGGGCATCGCATCAGGTGGGCGGATGCCGGAATTGGAGGTTGTCAGGCGATCCAGATCGACCGCGACCGCGGCGTCCTGCTTGGCGCATCGGACCATCGGAAGGACGGCCTTGCGCTCGGATTTTAGTCCCGTGACAGACCGCTTTTGGCGCAAAGCGGACGTTGCTCAACACTGGATTCCGAACCTCCGGATAGGGGCGGTGACGAACTACGCCCAATCCGCGAAAGCACCTTATAGGGATGCAAAAATGGCATTCTGAACAGCAGGTTGATTGCGCTTGTAACAGAATGATCGTCCCCACATTGGAGTAGTCTAATCTCACTTGACTCTGGAGACGATTTCTCCCGTGGTCGCGTGCCAAATTTCAGTGTGGCTGGCGATATGCTCAACAATCTCACTTAGATGGCGAAACCGCGCCGGCTGGGCTGATATCCACGGATGGATGTGGAGACCGAAGAACTTGGTCGATGCGGCGCCTTCAGCATAAAGGCCGTCGAACGCATCCATCACCGAAAGCGCATAGTCTTCACTGGTCACCTTGCGATGGACGAGCATCTCCACGTCGTTCCATTCCGACTGGTTAGGAACGGAGATAAGCGGAGGCGTTGTCGTGGTCGCGTAGGGTTGTTCGTCATTTCCATAGTCGCAAAGATAATCAAAGCCCGTCTCTGCCAGAATCGACGGAAGTTCGCGGGATTGCCCGTAGTCTTGCGATAGCCAGCCTTTAGGCCGCTGCCCTGTCGCTCTCTCAAGTGTGTCCTGTGATCGCGCCACGATCTGCCGCTGTTGCGCCAATGGCATTGCGGACGTGATCATCCGCGACGCATAGTCGCCGTGTGCCAGGAATTCGAAGCCGCGCTGTAGGAATTGATCGACCAGATAAGGATAGGCAGTGACCGCCGCGTTGTTGGCCGCCACGCTCGCGCGCAGGCCGTGCCGGTCAAGAAGATCAAGGACCCGGAAGATCCCGACCCTGTTGCCATACTCGAAGGCTGCGTTGGCGCGCAAATGCGGAGCATGCCGTGCAAAGCCCTGAATATAGCGCCGGTCGAAGATCGCCTCTTGCGGCGGCATCGCCTCGAATTGCTCGAAGTACAAATAAATGACGAAGGCAATGCGAGCCGCGCCATGCGGCTTCCATGGCTTGCGCCCCGGCAGCGGCGAGTGTGGGTAAATGTCTTGGTCCAGGACGTTCGGTTTGCAGGGAATCATTGACGGCTCTCCTCGAAGAACCCGGCCTCGCGCAACAGCGGTTCGATCAGCGGATGGTGATGTTCGTAATACCAGTCTGCAATCTGGCTCCCCGTTGCAAACCAAACATCGTCATGCGGGCTAACATGGGCCAGAATCTCGTCGAGATATTTGGCGCGGTGCGGCTGTCCGAGGAAAAATGGATGGATCGGAATGCAGGCGACCCGCCCGCCGCCATGGGCGCTGTCGCTGTAGAGCTGGTCGAAATAAGCGATCGTATTCCGGGCGAAGGCCTTTGCCTCCACATTGCCGCGGAAGTTCATGCCGTCATTGACATCAAACGAATAAGGGATGGCGAGCAGTTTCCCGTTCGGAACACGCAGTGGCGTCGGCTGATCGTCGAAGCCGTAGTCGACGTAGTAGCTCAGGCCGAGTTCCGCGCAGAGGTCCTCGGTATGTTCGGTCGATGCGGCAAAAGGCGCGAAGAAGCCGCGCATGTCGCGTCTGGTCAGGGCCTTGTGCCGGTCGATCGAGTTCTGGATCACCGCTCTCTCATCGTCGCGGCTTAGGCCCCAGTGGTGACGGCTGTTGTAGATGCCATGGCTCATGACTTCCCATCCGCGGGCCTCGCCGGCCTCGCGGATTTCAGGAAACATCTCGTACACAGCAAGATTTAGCGAGCAGGTGATCGGCAGTTGGTAGCGATCGAACACGTCCAGCATGCGCCAGAAGCCGATCCGGTTGCCGTAGTCGACGTCCGTGTAGACCATCATGTCGGGATGTGGCAGGCGCGGATACGGATCAACTTTTTGGCCGACGTCCCCTAGATATTGGTAGTGCTCGACATTCGGGACGATCCAGCACGCCATCCGTTTGCCGCCGGGCCAGCGCAGGTCTGGACGCTTGGTGATGGGGATATAGGCAATACGTGCGTTCATCAGCGGACTTCCTTGGCGAGGGGCGATGTGTTCAGCCATTGTATTGATCGCACAATCATTGTGTGCCGAGGAAGGCTGGCTATGCGGTCTTGCTCTGCCGGTCGGCGCATTGGGCGCCAGCTGGATGGAGGCGCCATCGCGCGGAAACGGAGCGACTTAAACTTCGGCAAGTCGCTCAATTGGATAGCATGGTCGCCGTCTGGGCCGGGATATCACAACGGTCTCGGTAGGCCAGCCGGTCGCTGATTGGGTTCCTGGGGGAGCACGCGGCCGGCAAGAACTCGCGATCTTTGGTCAGCCATCTCATCAGGTGGAATAAGATCGTCGTGAATACAGGGCGATCCGATTGTGGTGTCAGTCTTGCTTTGTGGTGATTACCGCCTTTGCAAGGAGCTGCCATGGCCACCACCAACGGGTTGTCGACAACCTCTGCGCGCATGAGCGCATCCACCGGCCTGACTGTTTTGCGCCCTCGCGTTTTCGCCGGGCAGATCGCCGCCGAGAAGGTCGAATTCCACCTGCGTGGCAATATCAATTCGATTGTCGGAACTTGGGACAACTAAGGAACGGACATGAGAAGAATCATACTTCTGGCCACTCTGCTTGCGGCGACCGGCTTTGCAGCGCCCTCCTTCGCGGCGGACAAGGTCATCGTTGGATATGGAACTGGCACCACGGCGCTTCCATATTTCGTCGGCGTCGAGACCGGTATTTTCGCCAAACACGGCATCGACATCGAAGGCGCTAAGATTCCGCTCAATTCGAATCTGCAAAGCTCGCTGATTGCGAACCAGATCGACGCCGCTGCAGTCATGCTGGCGGTTGAGGGCATGGCAGGCAACTTCGTCAAGCCGGGATCGATCACCTATATTTCGTTGAACGCACAAAGCGACGACTACCGCATGGAGCAGTTCGTTGCCCGCAAGGGTGTGGACATCAAGTCGCTTTCGGATTTCAAGGGCAAGAAGCTGGTCGCGGCGCCGGGCATCGGCAATGTGACAATCGCCAAGGCGGCTCTGCAGGCGGCAGGTCTGAAAGAGGGCGACTACAAGCTCGATCAGCTCGACACCTCCCAGCACATCAACGTGCTGACCTCCGGCCAGTATGATGGCGCCTTCACCCTCGAGCCCAATGCCACCATGATGAGGGCCAAGGATGTCGCCTACACGGTCGAGGCGGGCGTCGTTGCCGATATCGTGCTCGGTAACCGCAAGGCCAAGGCCTATATGGCGGGCGGTGCACTATCGCAGAAGTTCCTGGCGGATCGGCCGGAGGTCGCAAAGCGCTATGTCGCTGCGTGGGACGAGGCGCTCGATTTCATCAAGCAGAAGCCGACCGAGGCGCGCCAGACTCTTCTGAAATACACGCCGACTGCACCCGAGATCGTCAACGACGTGCCGTTGGTGTTGTTCTCGAAAATTTCGGATGTCAGTCAGGCGGATATCGAGAATTTCCAGAAGTATATCGATTTCTCGGTAAAAATCGGTGTGATCCCCGGCGCCGTCGATGTCCGGCGTTACATCGTGAAGTTCTGATGAGCGCGGACGCTCGCACTTCCATTTTGAAACCGATGTCCGTCGCGGGCAATCCCGATGCGCCGGTCGATACCCGCCCGTCAAAGTTCCGGCGCCCGCACGTGACCGTGCGGGGGCTTACCAAGCGTTTCGATGACCGCACGATCTATGAGAAGTTCGATCTCGATCTGCCGCGCGGGCAGTTCGTTTCGATCTTCGGCCCAAACGGTTGCGGAAAATCAACATTGATGAACATGATTGCCGGCCTGATCCCGGTGGACGAAGGACAGATTCTGTTCGACGGCCAGACCATCGATGAGATCCGGTTCGGCTATGTCTTCCAGAACTACCGTGACGCCCTGTTCCCGTGGATCAGCGCGTGGGACAACATCGCCTATCCCCTGCGCTTCATGAAAGTACCGAAGGCGGAGCGCAACAGACGCGTCGATGCGCTCGTGAAGAAATTCGATGTTCGCATCAATCTGAAACAGTACCCGTATCAGATGTCCGGCGGACAGCAACAGCTTGTCTCGATTTTGCGCGCGCTCGTGGTCGATCCAGAGATTCTCTTTCTCGACGAGCCATTCTCCGCCCTCGACTATGAGATGACTTTGTTCATGCGCGACCAGATGCAGCGCATGTTCCAGGAAACCGGAACGACGACGATTATCGTTTCCCATGATCTCGACGAGGCCGTCTATCTCGCCGACCGCATCCTGCTGCTGTCTCGCGCGCCGGCCAAGGTCGTCGATTTTCCGATAGTGGATGTGCCGCGCCCGCGCAATGCGCTGACACTGGCGGATCCAGAGTTCAACCGCGTTAAGGGGCATTGCCTCGAAATCTTCCAGCAGCAGGTCAGAAAATGAAGAGCAAGACCCTTGATCGGCTGCGTCCGTTTATTGGAGTCGTGATCCTCATTGGCATATGGCAGGCCATCGTCGCGCTCAAGATCGTCGACCCTGTGCTGCTTCCGTCGCCGGGCAAGACGTTCTCGGCTGTTTACACCGGACTGTTCGAACAGGGCCGGCTGGCCTTCGATTTCGGCAAGACGGTCGAGCGCGCTTGTATGGGCATTGCGCTGGCGACGGTGATAGGCGTTCCGGTCGGCGTCATTCTTGGGGCGTCGGAAAACGTCTACCGCTCCGTCGAGTTCATTATCGATTTTTTTCGTTCGACGCCGGCATCGGCCGTCTTTCCGCTGTTTCTCCTGTTGTTCGGCGTCGGTGAGATCACAAAAGTCTATATCTCCGCTTTCGGCGCATCGCTCGCGATCATTTTTAATGTTGCTTATGGCGTCATGAACGCGCGCAAGACACGCGTGCTTGCTGCGAAGATCATGGGTGCGCCGCCGTTGCAGCGGATGCTGGTAGTGCTGCTTGAATCGTTGCCGCAAACTTTCATCGGCCTGCGCATGGGAGCAACCCTCGCGCTCGTGCTGATGATCACGTCGGAGATGCTGCTCGGTGCGATCGATGGACTTGGTTTGCGGATCTTCGAGGAGCAGCAGCTGTTCAATATGCCGGGGATGTATGCGGCGATTTTCTGTTCCGGGCTGCTGGGTTATACGCTGAACCTATTTTTCTTCATAACAGAACGCCGGTTCGTCCATTGGGCTGGTCGATAATGCGTCAATCTCGCGACCGCGGCGCCTTGGAGTTTCTATGAATAAATATGTGAAAGACGATAGGTTTACGTCGCCGCAGCATTCGGAGGCCGTCGACGTAGCTGGCTGGATGCCCGAGGTGCCGTATGCCGACGAAAGCGCCTTTGCGGACGGCAAGGTGCAACTGCCAAAGACGATAAGTGAGCTGGCCGCCCATGCGCGCCGCGAAATGAATATTGCCCGCTATCCATCCAAGCATTGGTGTCTGCCGCGCACCAGCCCGGATGGCACGCAGGCACTGGACGTGCTGGTGGTCGGCGGCGGGCAGGCTGGTTTTGGCGTTGCTCATGCGCTCAAGCGCTCGCACATCGATAACATCCTCGTCGTCGAGGCCGAGCAGGAGGGCAGGGAAGGCCCGTGGGGTACATATGCCCGCATGCCGACGCTGCGAACCCACAAGGACAACGGTGGTCTTGAGGCCGGCATTCCCTCGTTGTCATTTCGGGCCTGGTATGAAGTGCAGCACGGCTACGGCAGCTGGCAGGCGCTCTATAAGGTGCCGACCGCTGCGTGGCATGCGTATCTTTCGTGGTTTCGTGAGGTCGCTGAACTTCCGGTACGCAACGAGACGCGCTTCGAAGGTTTCAGCCGCGACGGGTCTGGACTTATCGCCGCGCAGGTTACGGGACCGGCGGGAAGCTATACTTTGTTCACCCGCGCGCTGGTGCTGGCCACGGGGATCGAGGGAAATGGAATTCGCAATCTGCCCAGTTTGATCGGCGACGACATTCCGCGCGCGCTCTATGCGCATACCCAGGACGACATCGACTTTGCCGCTCTGAAAGGGAAGAAAGTTCTGGCGCTCGGCGGCGGCGCCTCTGCATACGACAGTGCCATCATGGCCGCGGAGGCCGGCGCCGACGTGCACGTGTTCCATCGCATGAAAGAGCTGGTGTCGGTCAATCCGGGTACCTGGGGTGAATTCAACGGCTATCTGGCACATTATGTCGAATTGCCGCCGGCGGAGAAATGGCGGTTCGCCAAGACGTTCGGCACGATCAAGAGCGGACCGCCAATCGCCACGCTGAAGCGGGCGCAGTCGATGGACAACCTTGCCATTCATCCCGGTGAAAGCTGGACCAGCATTGCTCACGAGGGCAATCGTCTAACGGTTGCGGCGACCAGCGGCACCTACGAGGCGGATTTCCTGATCCTCGGCACAGGCTACCGTCTTGATCTGTCCGCCGTCCCGGCGCTGAAAGATCAACTCGACGATATAGCGCTGTGGCGCGATATGTACACGCCGCCAGCAGACCTGCCTGGCAATGGCCTCGAACTCGCGCCCTGGCTGAACCCGGATTTCACGTTCTGCCCGAAGCCGGGCGGTATGCGGAGCTGGCATGACCAAGTGTTCAATTTCTCACGTGGCGCGCAGTTGTCGATGGGCACGCAGACGATCGGCCTGTCCGGTATTCGCTTCGGGATGGCCCGGCTGGCCGGCTGTGTGGAGAGCTATTTCTTCAAGCAGGACAGTGCGCTCTATCTCGAAGGCCTGCAGAGCTGGCAGACGCGCGACCTGGCCGCATTGGATACCTGAGGACTTATCGTGCAGGCTTGACTTCTGGTATGGTAGCGTCGGCGCGTAAACGCCGGACATCAACCGGAGAGACCCGTGGCGCAAGACCCCGAAACTGGACAGACATCAGGCGTTCGCTCGGTCGATCGTGCACTGGCGATCCTGCAAGCGGTTGCGGGCAGCCATGATGGTGCCACGCTTGCTGACGTCGCTCGGCAGCTATCGCTATCGCCCTCGACGGGGCATCGTCTTCTGACAACGTTACAGGAACGTGGTTTCGTTCGTTTTGAACGGCGAACGGGCCGTTGGATGATTGGGCGTTCGGCGCTCAATGTAGGCGCCAACTACGCCGCGTCACGCGATATTGTCGCACTAGCGCAGCCTTTCATGCAGCAGGCGTCGGTCCTGTGCGGCGAGACCATCAATCTCGGATTGCTGGAAGACGGTCACGTGACCTTTCTCTATCGAGTCGAGCCGCGAACGCGCCGTAGCTACGTTCCAGAGGCGCGCGTTAGGATCCCGGCTCATGGATCCAGTATCGGCAAGGCGCTGCTCTCCATGATGCCCGAGCGCGAGGTTCAGTCGTGCCTGGAGCAGAATACGCTCGTCCCGCTCACGCCGCATACGCTGCTCTCGCAGAATGCTCTGCGGCAGGAATTCGAGTCGATCCGGCGCGACGGTTATGCCGTCGACAACCAGGAAAACACGTTAGGGCTACGATGCCTGGCTGCGGCGATTTCCGATGAGTATCGCCGGCCCGTTGCGGCGCTGTCGATGGCGGCCCCTATCGAACGCCTCAAACTTCAGCAAGTTGCTCAACTGGGAAGCATGATCGCCTCCCTGGCTGGAGATATCACGACGGCCTGGAGCGGTCGGCCGGCGGTACGCTAGGCCCGTAGCGGGCCGAGGCCTTGGAGAAGGCTGGCGATCTTCGGTCGGCCATCTCACCACGTGGAATAGGATTGCATTGACGATCGCGCGGGCCAGTTGTGGTGCCAGTCTTGCTTGGTGAGGTCATGTACCGCCTGTGCAAGGAGCTGCCATGAGTGTTCTGACCAAGGATTCGCCGACAAGCCGTTCGCGCACTGCGTTTGTTGGCCTGTTTGGATTGTGTGCCGCCATCTTTGCCGGACCGGCTGGTGCGGCCGAAAAGGCTGCTTTCCTGCTGCCTGGCAGCATCAACGACCAGAGCTGGAACGCGCAGGGCTACCAGGGTGCCGAGAAGCTCAAGGCTGTCGGCTGGGACGTAGCCTATACCGAAAACGTGCAGGTCGCCGACATGGTCGAGGCGCTGCGCGATTATGCGCGCAAGGATTACAAGGTTGTGGTCGGTCACACCGGCCGGTTCCTATCGGCGATGGAGCGTATCGGTCCCGATTTCCCGAAGACGCTGTTCATTGTCGGTTCGGGCTCAGCCGGCGCCGGGACTAACGTGACCTCAATAGACTACGACAACACGCAGTTCGGCTTCATGATGGGCGTGCTGGCCGCGCGCATGAGCAAGACCGGCAAGATCGGTTCGGTGAACAGCCTCGAAGGGTTGCCGAACGTGGTCGCGCAAGTCGGCGGTTTCCGCAAGGGTGCCAAGAGCGTGCGCCCCGACATCGAGGTTAAGGTCATCTACATCAAAAGCATGGAAGACGCGGCCGAAGCCAAAGAGGCTGCATTGTCGCTGATCGCAGGCGGAGCCGACTTCATCAGCGGAAAGTTGAATGCGGGCCAGACCGGCATCATTCAGGCCGCCAAGGAAAAGGGAGTTTACGCCAACGGACGTTCGTTCGGTCACAGCGAGATCGCACCAGATGCCGTGCTGACCAACATCGTCGAAAAATGGTCCGACATGTATTCGCAGACGGCGCAGGAGCAGGCTAAGTCCGGCGGAGTCGGTGGAAAATACGTGCTCTACGGCCTGAACACGCCCGGCAGCACTGGTGCCGAGCTTGCCTACAATGCGACACAGCCGTTGAATCCCGCCGTGCCTGCGAGCGTGGCTAACGAACTGGACGCGTTGAAAGGAAAGTTCAAGGACGGGTCGCTCAAGATCGCTGTCAACCGCGAAGACGCGCACGGAGGAATCTGACCCTTGGCTATGGATTGATGCCCATGCTTGAGATGCGCGGCATCAAGAAAGCCTATGGCACTGTGCAGGCCAACCGCGGCATTGATCTCGATGTCGCGGCGGGCCAGATCGTTGGGCTACTCGGCGAGAACGGCTCCGGCAAAAGTACATTGATGAAGCTGCTGTTCGGTGTCGTCAGCGCAGATGCCGGGACGATCCGCTTCAAGGACAAGCCGCTCTCTGGGCATGGCCCCGCGCAGGCGATGGCTGCTGGCCTCGGCATGATCCATCAGCACTTCACGCTGGTGGAAGCGATGAGCGTGACTGAAAACGTCATGCTCGGTGCTCCTGACTCGAGTCCATGGCTGTCGCCGCGCGAGACGGCCAGCCGTATCAGGCAGGAGAGTGCGACTTACGGGCTCGACATCGACCCCGACGCGATGATCGGCGACCTGCCGCACGGCCGGCGGCAACGCGTCGAGATCGTCAAGGCGATTCTGCGCGGCGCGGATCTGCTGATCCTGGATGAGCCGACGTCCAACCTCAGCCCGCCGGAAGTCGAAGGACTATTGGGCATCATGGCTCGGTTGCGTGACCAGGGTCGGGCCATCGTCTTCATCTCGCACAAGCTCGACGAAGTGATCGCGATCTGCAGTGAAGTCGTAGTGCTGCGCGATGGTGCAGTTGCTGGAACATGCCGGGTGGAAGGTGCAACACGCGCCGGTCTGGCACGGATGATGGTGGGTCGGGACATGCCGCCACCCATCGCGCGCGAAGCTACCGCCGCGGGCCGCAACGTTTTGCATGTCGGACAGATGGCGCTAACCGAGCGTGGAGTGGAACGTCTGGCTCCGATTTCATTCTCGTTGCGTGCCGGAGAAATTCTCGCGATCGCAGGGATCGACGGCAACGGACAGACTGAACTGGCTGAATGTCTGGCGGGCCTGCGGCTTCCGACGGCAGGCGGTATCGACCTCGACGGTCACGATATCACGCTGGCGAGCGTCGGCGAGCGGACAGAATTGGGGATGGCCTATATTCCCGTCGATCGAGCCACGATGTCGCTGGTCACCGGAATGAGCGTCTCCGACAATCTGGCGTTGCGCGATTTCGACAAGCCGCCGCTGTCCCGGGGTGGATACCTGGCACGTAGCTACTTTGCGGAACGCGCCCGGGAGATGTCACAGCGTTTCGCGATCAAGGCCTCGGGCCCTGACATCGCCGCGCGGACGTTGTCGGGCGGCAATCAGCAGAAGATCGTGCTGGCGCGGGAGATCGGCCGACATCCTGCAGTCATGATCGCGCACCAGCCGGTCTGGGGGCTGGATCCCGGCGCCACACATTTCGTTATCGAGCAGATCTTGGCGCTGCGGGCCGCTGGCGGCGCAATCATCTATATCTCATCGTCTCTGGAAGAAGTGATGACGCTCGGCGACCGCATCGCGGTGATGCAGGGGGGGCGGCTGTCAATCCCGATCGACCGCGACACTGTAGACCTGACGCAGATCGGACTGATGATGGCAGGGGACGACAGCTTGATCCATGGCGCCGCGGCATGACCATCCTCTCTAATATCGACACGGTGAACAATGAGCCTCCACCGCGGAAGGTCACGTTCATGAAAGCTGCCAGCGTACTGCGGCGTTTGCTGGCAGGTACGGCGACACGCGCGACCCTGGCGGTGGCGCTGGCGCTGCTCGTAACTGCGGTGCTGATCCTGATCTCCGGCAAAAATCCGCTGCTTGCCTATGCCGCGCTATTAAAGGGAGCATTCGGCTCGATCGACCGCATCGCATTCGGCTTCAACAAGAGTACGCCGTATATTCTCGCCGGTCTTGGCGTTGCACTGTGCTTTCGCGCCAATGTCATCAATATCGGCGCCGAAGGGCAGATCGCGGTCGGCGGTATCGGCGCTACGGCGGTCGCGCTGAGCGGCCTGGCGTTGCCCGGCCTATTGCTGATGCCGCTTGCGCTGCTTGCGGGTGTTGTATGCGGCGCTGCGTGGTCTGGGCTTGCCGCCTTCGTCAGCCTCAAGCGCGGCGTTCATGAGGTTCTATGCACGCTGTTGCTGAATTTCGTCGGCGTCCTTCTTGTCAGCGAAATGTTGCATGGGAAACTGGGCGAACCGGGAGCCGGATTTCCGCAGTCACCGTTGCTGCCGCGGGCCATCTGGTTGCCGAAGCTGGTGGCCGGTACTGATCTGCATATCGGCATCGTTTTGGCAGTGATCGCGACCGTTGCTTGTCATATCCTGTTCTGGCGCACGACATTTGGTTTTCGCCTGCGGATCATGGGAGCCAGCCGGGATGCCGCACGTTATGTCGGTATTTCCAGTATCCGGCAGACCATGCGCGTGATGCTGACCGCCGGCGGCTTGGCGGGATTGGCCGGCGGTGTCGAAGTGCTCGGTGTGCATTATCGATTGATCGAGGGATTCTCGGCAGGATTCGGTTTCAACGCCGTGGGCGTAGCATTGCTGGCCTCGCTCAATCCCCTGGCCGTTCTGCCCGCCGGATTGTTCATTGGATTTCTGGAAGCGGGTGCGCTCGCCATGCAGCGTGAGGTCGGCGTGCCGTCATCGCTTGTCTTCGTCATTCAGGGACTGACGATGGTGTTCGTGCTGTGCGCGCTCGGATTGCGCGGCGAGCGAAGCAAGGTGTGACCATGGATCTCATGATGATTGCGGATCTCGCCGCTGCCACCATCCGGATTTCGACACCGCTATTGTTTGCCGCTCTGGGCGGGTTGTTGAGCGAAAAGGCCGGCACATTCGCCGTCGGCATCGAGGGCATGATGCTTGCCGGAGCATTCACAGGCGCGATCTCGGCATTTGTGTTCGGCAACGTCGCCCTCGGTTTTGCCCTTGCCGCACTGGGCGGTGCAGCGACGGGAAGCCTGCTCGCTTTCGCAACGGCGCGCTGCCGCGCCGACCAGATGGTGACAGGCCTCGCTGTAAACGTGCTGGTTCTGGGCTTGTCCAGTTTCTTGCTGCGCGGACTGTTCGGCGGACGTGCTCCCGTAATCCGACTGACGCCCCCGGGCACATGGCCGTTGCCCTGGCTCTCGGAGATTCCAGTCATGGGACCTGTCCTGTTTCGACAGTCTGCGATTGTCTATCTGGCGTTCCTACTCGTTGTTCCGTTGATACTGTTTCTGACCAAGACGCGGGCAGGGCTGACATTGCGGGCGGTTGGTGAAAATCCGGAAGCCGCATTCGCGGCCGGTTATGATCCGATCCGCATCCGCATGATCGCTATCGTCGCGGGGGGCGCTTTGGCAGGGCTGGGCGGGGCCGTGCTTGCTCTTCAGGAGGTCGGCAGCTTCACGGACGGCATGACGAACGGTCGCGGTTTCATAGCGCTTGCTGCCATCATGGTCGGCCGCTGGACACCGGTCGGTGCCATCGCTGGATGTCTGATCTTCGGCTTCGTGTCCGCGCTGGAACTGCGCGCCCAAAGCTGGGGCTTGCCGGTCAGTTCCTACGTGATGCAGATGATGCCTTATTGCCTCGCGCTCGCATTGCTCGCTGGCGTGAGTCGATCCGCCCGCCTACCGGCGGCGATCGGTGTTCCCTTCATCCGACATTAATACACACGCTGATCCGATGGAGTTCCTATGCATATCAACGTTCACAAGGTCGATATGGCTTCCCCGAGTGACGTTTCGGGGCTAGCTGCGCTGATCGATGCCGGCACGATCGATCCTGCGACGATCGTCGCATTGATCGGAAAAACAGAAGGCAATGGCGGCGCCAATGATTTTACCCGCGGTTTCGCCACGCTGTCCTATCAATTGCTGCTCGCCAAGAACCTTGCTATTTCGCCTGAGGACGTAGGCAAGCGCATCGCATTCGTTTGGTCCGGTGGCACCGAGGGCGTGCTGTCGCCTCACGCGACCATCCTGACAAGAACGCCGGCACAGGGCACGCCGGACGGCACCAAGCGGTTGGCGATCGGCATCACCATGACAGGTACGATCGCGCCGGAGGAGATCGGGACCAAGCGGCATGCATCTGCTGTCGCCGATGCCGTTCGGGAGGCTTTGGTGGAGGCCGGCATTAACAACCTTGATGATGTGCACTACGTCCAGGTGAAGGGGCCGCTTTTGACTCCGGCCGGCATCGCGGATGCGGACCGGCGCGGCGTCGCCACCGCGACGCGCGATCCGAACGGCTCGAAGGCATTTGCGCGCGGTGCGATGGCGCTGGGGGTAGCCCTGGGTCTCGGCGAGATCACGCAGGAGACGTTCGACACAACACGGATCGCTGGCGATCTCGATGTTTATTCGGCAGTTGCTTCCACATCGGCAGGCGGCGAGCTCATCAGCTGCGAGATTCTGCTGTTTGGCAATTCAAGTCAGGCAACCAGCCCGTGCCGCATGGGCCATGCAATCCTGAAAGACGCGATCGACGCCAGCGGCGTTCGCCGCGCGCTGGCCAGTGCGGGGCTGTCGCTGTCGGCAGAGCCGACGGAGGATGAGACATCCCGGATTGCGGCGATCTTCGCGAAAGCAGAGGCCAGCCCGACGGGCAAGATCAGGGGCCATCGCAACACCATGCTGTCGGATGCCGACATCAACTATGAGCGGCACGCGCGCGCCGCCTTGGGCGCTGTCATCGCATCAGTGACATCTGATACCGCAATCTTCGTGTCGGGCGGAACAGAGCATCAATGCGCACCGGGCGAAGCGCCGATCGCGGCGATCGTCCGGATATGAGCAGCACCGCTCCGCTCTGGACACTGACCGCAGCTCAGCTGAATCAGGCTTTTGCGGCGCGGATCGCAACACCGAGTGACGCAGTGGAGTCTATCCTCGCCCGCCACGACGAGGTCAATCCGCGCATCAACGCCGTCGTGACGCTGGATCGCGACGGTGCCAGGATCGCGGCGGCACAAAGCACGGCGCGGTGGCGCGCCGGTGCATCCAAAAGTGCCCTCGATGGTGTTCCGATTACCATCAAGGACAACATCCATGTCGCCGGGCTACGGACGACCTGGGGCAGCCGGCTCTTTGCCGATCACGTCCCGACGCGCGACGAAACACCTGTCGCAAGACTGCGCGACGCCGGCGCAATTATTCTCGGGAAAACAAACGTGCCGGAATTCACCGTGCAGGGGATCACTGACAACGCGCTGTTCGGCGCGACGCGCAATCCGTGGAATCCCGACCTGACACCAGGTGGTTCGAGTGGTGGTGCAGTTGGAGCTGTCGCTGCGGGTATTGGGCCGCTGGCTCTGTGCACCGATGGCGGCGGTTCGATCCGGCGTCCTGCAGGTCACACCGGGCTCGTCGGCTTCAAGCCGTCACGCGGGTTGGTGCCACGCGCGCATGGGTTGCCTGCGATCCTGCACGATTTCGAAGTTGCCGGACCGATCGGCCGGAGCCTCCGCGATGTAAAGATCATGCTTGATATCATCGCGGGTACTGAGTCGATCGCTCCGGAAGCCACTTCGAGACCGTTGCGCATTGCTTACATCCCGACATTCTCCGATGCGCCGGTCGATCCGACTATCGCCCGTAGTGTCGCAGCGGCTGCTAAAGCTTTTGCCGAACAAGGTCATCACGTGGAGCGACTTGACCATTTCGTTCTGGCTGAACCAATCGGCGCGATCTGGCCGACGCTCAGCGAAACCGGCGTCGCTTGGCTACTAGATCGGTATCCTGATCGGGATGGCGACGTCGGTGCCGGTGTCGCCGCGATGTCGGAGCGCGGTCGTCTGCATACGGCGCGGGATTACTTGAACCTGCTTCAGACGGTCGCCGATGTGGAGCATGAATTCATCGCATTGTTCGCGCGCTTTGATGTTCTGTTGTTGCCGACGGCAGCTGCACAGCCCTGGCCGATCGGCTTGTCGCATCCTGCTATGATTGACGGGCGACCGGTGGGACCTCGCGGGCATGCCGTTTTCACGGCGTTCGCCAATGCCCTGGGCCTTCCGGCCATCTCTATCCCCGGCGATCCAGCAGATGACGGGATGCCGATCGGCATACAGCTCTGCGGCGCGTGTGGCGCTGACGCACTCGTGTTTCGTGTCGCGGCGATCTTATCATCCGATATAGTGGCGGATATCCAGAACATAAGCTGAGCTGCGATCCGCAAATTTGAAGCTATGGACGCGATGCGTCGACAGTCACGCACCGGCGTGCGCGGGTTGATTCATCATGTTGTTGGAGTGAACAAAAAACGGCACGGCAGTCAAGCGTCGAACTCTTTGATGACACCCTCCGGCGCGTGCGTTCGTTGGCGCAAGTAACGCTTGTCTGCTTTTGGCGCAAAGCGGACACACGCGTAAAAGCTTCTGCGTGAGCTAAGCTCATCATTGGATCAAATGTGCAGTTATGCAGACCATACTGGCGGATAAGGGTTGCATGCGGATGTAGCACTCTGCGGATCCCTACCGCCGTCCCGCGTATTCCACCCCAAGTATACTTTCGAGTTCTGCGATGAACATGCGGACCTTCGGCAGCACGAGTTTTGCGCTCGGGTAGACGACCCAGATGGTGTGATCGCCCGCGCTGGCGTCGTCGAGTTCGAGGCGAACGAGCGTGCCGTCCCGCAAGTTCTCGCGGACGTTCCAATGAGAAAGAAGCGTGATCCCTGCGCCGTGCACACAGGCATCGTGCAGGGCGTCGGCGGTGGCGGTCAGGCGCACGTTGAGGGCCACCTGCCGCTCGCGGCCATCGATCCGGAGCGGCCAGCGGTTCATCGCGGACAGCGACAGGCATGCGTGGTGCTTCAAATCCGCGGCGGTGCGAGGCCGTCCGAATGCTTCGATGTAGCTGGGTGCCGCCACCAACACGCGGGGGCTGATTCCGATTGGGCGGGCCACCAGGCTATTCTCTCTGGGCTCCGTAAATCGGATCGCCAGGTCCATTCCGGTCCCCGTGATGTCCACGACGTCGTCGGTCAGCTCCAGATCGATCCGAAGTGAAGGGTGGGTCTTTAGCAAGCGCGGAACGATGGGGGCGATGAGCTTTCGTCCGAAGGCCGTCGAGGTGTTTACCCGCAGCGTTCCGGAGACGCCTTCCCTGGCGGCCCGAAGATTGGCGCGTGCAGCGAGTTCGCCTTCGACGAGCGCCTGCGCGTAGGGCAGGAACGCTTCGCCCTCCGGTGTTAGCGACATCGAACGCGTCGTCCGGTGAAACAGCCGGACGCCGAGATCTTTTTCGAGAGCGGCCAGCCGGCGTGTCGCCACCATGGGAGAGATTTGCAGTCGGCGAGCGGCCCCCGCAAGACTTCCCGCCAAGGCTGCATCGACCAGTACGGCGACGGCGTCGGTGTCCATTGTATCTTAATCCGATATGACGGCTTATCGATTGGGGACACTACCGCGGAAATCGATGCAACGCTAGTTGTGGCTCAGCAACGCATTCAAAAGGGTTTCCGATGTCCGAACTTGCAACGCCCTCCGTCGAGACCGTCGCTCGACCGTTCGGGCGCCCTCTGGCCTTCGTCATGGCCACCGCGACCGGCATCGCGGTGGCCAACATCTACTACAATCAGCCGATGCTCGGGGTGATTCAGGCAGCATTCCCCGGCCAGAGCGCTGCGGAGCTAATCCCGACGGCCACCCAGATCGGCTATGCCGCCGGGCTGTTTCTCCTCGTGCCGCTGGGCGACATGATGGATCGGCGACGACTCATCATCGTGCAATTTGGTTTGCTGGCCGTTGCGCTCGCACTCGCCGCCCTGGCGCCGACCGCCTGGGCCCTGGTCGCGGCGTCCTTGGTGGTCGGAATGACGTCGACCGTCGCGCAGCAGATAATTCCGTTTGCGGCCTCTCTGGCGTCGCCGGAGCGGCGCGGCCAGACCGTCGGCACGATCATGTCAGGATTGTTGTGCGGGTTGTTGTTCAGCCGCACATTGGCAGGCTTCGTCGCAAGCCATGCAGGATGGCGCGACATGTTCTGGTTGGGGGCTCCTCTGGCCATCGTTGCCGGAACTACGATGGCGACCGCTCTTCCTCGTAACAATCCCTACGTGGCGATGCCGTATGGCGACGCCATGAAGTCCATGGTCAAGCTGTGGAGTTCCGAGCCAACGCTTCGTTCGGCGACCATTGTGCAAGCCGCTCTGTTCGCGTCGTTCACGGTCTTCTGGACCATCCTCGCCCTGCACCTGCGCGAGCCACATCTCGCGCTCGGCGCGGATGTCGCGGGTCTCTTCGGGATTGTCGGTGCCGTCGGCGTCTTTGCGGCCCCGATGGCCGGTCGGCTTGCAGATCGTCGCGGTCCGCACGTGGTCGCCGGTGTCGGAATAGCGATCACGGTCGCCTCGTGGTTCATCTTCGGCTTCTGGAGCAGCCTGTTTGGGCTGATCGTCGGCGTCGTCGTTCTCGATTTCGGCGTGACGAGTGCATTGATCTCCAATCAGCACGTGGTCTTCGGGCTTCATCCTCAGGCGCGCGGAAGAATCAACACGATTTTCATGACTGGCATGTTTCTCGGCGGATCGCTGGGATCGGCCGGTGCGACGATCGCCTGGAACGAGGGAGGCTGGATTGCCGTGAGCATGTTCGGTGCTGCGCTCGCGCTATTTGCGGCCGGTGTCCACGTCTATGTCCGCACGTGACAAATGCGACCGCGGCAAACGGGATGAATGGCGCAGCCTTGAAAACGGCTCCCGACCTGTCGCATCAGGTCGGGATTTAACATGTCTGACCTGCGCATTGTTATGCCATCGCTGAGATACCGCAGTGACTCCCGCCAGGGTGCCAAGATCCTTGAAAACCGAGCGAGGGCAGTTCATGGCGCAAAGCGGACATCGTTGACCCACGAAATCTCCCTCGTAGCATCGTTGCCGCTCGGATGGCCGCACAGCATCAACACGTTGGTTTCAACTAGCGATAGCCTGCCGTGCGATTAATTCTTGGCGATTGTAAGCTGGACCCATACTTCATTGCTCGCGACGTCGGTCGCGGCTCTGGTGTAGGTCTACATCGTCGCACATCCTCGGTATCAGTGTCGAACTCGCGGTGGTGTACAGTTAGATGTGGAAGAGCGGTGAACAGGTGAACGAAAAGTGGTCGGCGTCAAATGACGTAGTGCACGCCGTGCCAGTTATGAGCGTCGTCGAGTTTTACGGTCTCGACGTGAATATACGTGCAGATCTTGCATAGGTAGACTCTCACCTCGACCCCGTCGTCGTACTTGCAGTGTCGATCTAAAGACATCTGGAAACGGCATCTCAGGCAACGCGTATTGTCTGCCATCTGCGCTCACCGAAACACCGCTGGACGCTTCTCGACGAACGCTCTGACGGCTTCGCGATGCTCCTCGGTCTGCGCGGAGCGGACCAGCCGCTCGGCCTCCTTGTCTAAAGATGCGGCGAAGCCGAGGTGTTGCACCTCGTCCAGGTTGTCTTTCATGGCACCGTAGGCCTCAGCGGGTCCATTCGCCAATCTCAACGCGATCATGAACGCCTCTTCGGCAAGCCTGTCGGCGGCCACGATCCGATTGAATAATCCCATAGTTTCGCAGCGTTGTGCATCGACTCTGTTGGACAACAACATCAGTTCTCTTGCGCGGGCGGCTCCCACCGTTCGCGTGAGTAGCCAGGCGATGCCGTAGTCGCCGCTCAGCCCGATTCTGGCATAGGCCGTACTGACGAATGCTTGCTCCGCTGCGATGCGGATATCGCAGGCCAATGCGAGCGAGAGGCCTGCGCCTGCAGCCGCACCGGGAAGGGCCGCGACCGTCGGCTTCCGCATCTCGAACAGCGCGCCGGTCAAAGTGCGTTGACGTTCGATCAGGCGCGTTACTTTCTGACCAAAGGTTAGTTCGTCTGTGCTGCTGCGGTCGCCCATGCCTTTCACATCGCCACCCGCGCAGAAAGCCTCGCCGGCGCCGGTGATCAGCACCGCGCGTATGCCATTGTCGGTCGAGCAGTATGCGATCATCCGGCGCAGGGCGGGTGTGAGTTTGTCCGACAGCGCATTGCGGGCCGCCGGGCGATTGAGCGTGATCACGGCGACCCGACGGTCGATATGACAAAGCAATTCGTCCGTTCCCGTTTCGACCGAAACTGGCGTCAAGATCGTCATGAAGAGTCCCCCCGTCGTGCACTGTTCGAAAATTGACAGTTCTAAAATAGAACTATAATCTTCGGGCAAGAGGCTGCAAGGCAGGATCGTCTCCGCTTGAGCCGATTGTCAAAGACGGTCAGCTGAATGACCGTCGGGAGGAAATAGATGCGCGGTCTGTCCGCGAAGTCCGATGGACTTCCGACGGAGCGATGTTGTGCCCGGTCGCGTGGAAACAGCATCCTCATCTCGAGCCATCCAGGCGTTGCGGTTGCCGAGCGAGTTGTGCATCGACGCGCAGGGGAGACAGTCGCATGAGCAATGTATCCGAGAATGGAGAATTCATCAGGATCGTCGGCGGTCGCGTGCTGTCTAACACCGTCGTCCGCACGCCCGTAATCCGGATTGAAAGCTTCCGCAGGGACGTGTCGAAGCAGGTTCAATGGCATTTCAAGCAGCCAGAACTAGCGCTCTTCTTCTATAGGAGGGGTGCGCGGAAGCTGCGCGGCAAGATGGATGGTCAGTCGTTCGACCAGCAACTTGCCGGCAACTTGGCCGTCTATCCGGCTGGCTTGGAGATCGACGGCGAATTCACCGTCACATCGGCAAAGTCGGATTATACAGTCGTGTTCTTCGACCAGACGTTCATATCGGAACGACTTCCAAGCTTTGCGGCAGCGCCGAGACTGGGGTTCGATAACCCCGCAATCGCCTTCGGACTGGAAGAACTGTGCAGCGAGCCGCATCATGACGACGATGTCTATGCGATGATGGCAGAGGGGTGGGCAATCCAGACACTCGCTGTTCTAAAGCGGTTGAGCGGCACCAAGACGCCGCTTGGCAACCGAGGTGGTCTCACCCAGTGCAATCTTAAAAGGATCTCCGAGTTCGTCGAGGAAAACCTGGGTCGGTCGATCGGATTGATGGAGATGGCTTCGCTGGTCGGATTGAGCACTCGACATTTCATTAGGGCATTTTCCGAAAGTACCGGCGATACCCCGCATCAGTATGTCATCGGTCGGCGCATTGAGCGCGCCAAATACCTTCTTATTAGTGAGAAGTGTTCGCTGACGGAAATTGGCCTTGCAGTTGGCTTCAGCCATTCGCAACATTTCACGACGAAATTCAAACAGCACACTGGTCTTTGTCCGTCGGGCTTTCGCGCCGCGGTGCGGCATTAGCAAAGTCGGAAAGCAATGTCGCTTTCACGTAGATCCGGCACTATCTGGCAAGCCTGGTCGCCCGCGATCTTCTAACAGATCCACTCAACGGTGCGTCGTGCGCCGAATGCAGTGGGAATGGAACGCATGCCAGGGCCTCTTTTGGGAGTTCGCGTACTTGATCTGACCAGCGTCGTGTCGGGTCCATTTGCAACCATGTTCTTGGCGGACCAAGGCGCTGAGGTCATCAAGATCGAGCCGCTGGGCGGTGACATCACGCGCCGCAGCCGGGCAGCCATCGACAAGGCCGGGCAGTTCTCGGCGCTGTTCATCTCGTCGAACCGAGGCAAGCGCTCGATCTCGCTCGATATCAAAAGCGAAGCCGGTGCGCGGATTGTCAAGAAGCTCATCGCTCAGTCCGATGTCCTCGTGCAGAACTTTCGCCCGGGTACGATGGAGCGTCTCGGGTTGGGAGCCGACGAACTCCGGGCGCAATATCCGCGCCTCATCTACGTTTCGATCAGCGGGGTCGGTGAAACCGGGCCGTACGCCAAGAAACGCGTCTACGATCCGATCGTCCAGGGGCTATCGGGTTTCGCCGACATCCAGTCGCAGGCCGGCACCAACCGACCTCAGATGATACGGACCATCGTCGCGGACAAGACGACGGCAGTGCTGACGGCACAGGCCGTGTCCTCGGCGCTCTATGCGCGCGAGAAGACTGGACGCGGCGATCACATTCGGGTCGCGATGCTGGACGCCATGCTGTCGTTCCTGTGGCCTGAAGGCATGATGCAACACACCGTCGTCGGCGCGGAGGCCTCGTCGCCGGATCCTAATGATCGCCCCGATCTGATCTTCAAGACTGTGGACGGCTATATCACCGCGGGCACGATCTCGGATTCCGAGTGGCAGGGCTTCTGCGGCGCCACCGACGACCCCGAGCTCGTCAAGGACGAGAGGTTCGCGACGCCTGCGGGGCGCTCGGTCAATGCCACCGCGCGCATCAACAAGATGCAGGAATACATCGCCACCCGGACCACGGCCGAATGGCTTACCAGGCTGGACACCGCGGACGTGCCATGTGCACCGGTGCTGCGCCGTAGCGAGATCGTCGCCAACGAGCAGGTGGTGGCGCGCGGCATCATCGAAGAGTTCGAGCAGCCGTCCGTCGGCCGCGTCCGTCAGCCGAAACCTGCGGCCCGGTTCGAAGAGCGCCCGGCGGCCATAGGCGGGCCGGCACCACGCATTGGCGAGCATAGTCGGGAGATCCTGCGTGATCTTGGATTCGACGATGCGGCAATCACGGAAATGACCCTGTCGAAGGTCGTCCGAATTGAAGGCGAGGGACGTTGACATGACTGACAAGAAGCAGGTGGCGCTCCTGGTGGGAGCGGGGGATGCAATTGGCGCGGCCGTCGCGCGGCGATTCGCACAGGGGGGATACGCGATCTGTATCGCGCGGCGCGATGCTGAAAAGTCTGCGGGCCTGGTCGAGGAGCTGCGCGCACAGGGCCACGACGTCCACGCCAGATCGATCGACGCGCGCAACGAGGAAGAAGTGCAGCGGCTGTTCCAGACGGTCGAAGATGAGATGGGCGCCATCGCGGTGTGTCTGTTCAATGCCGGATCCAATGTGCAGAAGCCACTGCTCGAAACGACCGGGAAGCTGTTCTTCAAGGCCTGGGAACTAGCCTGCTATGCCGGCTTCTTGGTGGGACGTGAGGCAGCGAAGCATATGGTGCCGCGCGGCGCCGGCACGATGCTGTTCACCGGCGCGACGGCCAGCATGCGCGGCGGCAGCGGCTTTGCCGCTTTCTCGGCAGCGAAATTCGGTCTGCGGGCCGTCGCGCAGGCCATGGCGCGAGAGCTCGGACCGAAGAACATCCACGTCGTGCACCTGCTGATCGATGCCGGCGTCGACAGCGAGGCGATCCATGAACGGATGAGGAGCCGGGGCCTGGATCCTGCAGCCCGCCAGCCCGACAGCCTCACCACGACGGCGTCGATTGCGGAAGCCTATTGGTTCGCCCATGCGCAGAAGCGAGACGGATGGACGCATGAACTCGATCTTCGGCCGGCTGCGGAGAAATGGTGATGAACCCGGAACTCGTGTTGTGGGGCGTTGGCACCAGCCGGACCATCCGACCTCACTGGGCGCTTCATGAATTGAAGCTCCCCTATACCCGAAAGCCGATCCTGCCGCGGACGGGGGAGACCGAAACGCCCGAATATACGGCCCTCAATCCCCGGCAAAAGGTGCCGCTGTTGCAGGACCACACGCTCGTCATCGGCGAGAGCGCTGCGATCATCGCCTATCTAGCCAAGACCTATCCCGACCAGGCCGCCTCCCTCATTCCGAAAGACTCCGAGACTTACGCGAAGTGGCTCGAATGGTGTTTCTTCATCGTCACCGAACTGGATTCCACGAGCCTGTACGTTATGAGGCGGCATGGGCAGATCAAGGGACTGTCTCACATCTATGGTGATGCACCGGGCGTTGTCGCCCAGGCTGCGGAGTATTTCCGGAAGCAGTTGAAGCACGTCGATGCCGCGCTGTCCGACGGGCGGGAATATCTCCTGGGCGAACAGTTCACCACCGCAGACATCCTGCTGACCACGTGTCTGACCTGGGCCATCGATTATCAGGTGGCGATCTGCGACAGCGCGACGCCTTATCTCGACCGTGTGCTGAATCGCCCCGCCTATCGGGATGCCTCGGCGGCCAACAAGCCGGGCTGATCGCTCCGACAAGACCGGGCGGCGTTGCAGCGTAACACCGGCGACGCTGGCCGCGCGTAAGCGAAATTGCGCCCGGCCTCAAGACGACGATCCGCAGCCGAACAGGCCTCAATGACGCGGACGGAAAAATGACGACGCCTATCAGAGGGAGGATGAAGAATGAAAATAACGCGCCGGTCTTTCTTGGCCGCAACGGCGTCCACCGTTGCATTCCCGTCGATCGCACGATCGGCGGCGGACACCTGGCCGCAGCGACCGATCAGGATCGTCGTCGGCTTCGCCCCGGGCGGACAGACCGACGTCTATGCGCGGATGTATGCCGAGTTCATCGGAAGCCAGACCGGCGTGCCGGTGATCGTCGAGAACAAGACCGGCGCGCTCGGTTCGATTGCCGGGGCCGAGGTCAAGCGGGCAGCGCCGGACGGCTATACCATCCTGTTCAATACGTCTGGCGCGATGACCGTGAACCGCGTGCTGGTAAAGGATCTTGCCTACGACACGGATAAGGATTTTCAGCTGGTTTCGGCGATGCCGACGGGTGGACTGCCGCTCATCACGCGCAAGCAGCTGGGCATCACCGACCTCGACGGCGTCGTTCGCCATGCGCGCGCGACGGGGCGCATGACGCTCGGAACGTTCGGGGTCGGCTCACCTCCGCACCTCACGATCCTCGCGCTCAACAAGCAATATGGCCTGAACATCGAGCCGATCCACTATCGCGGCGAGGCGCCGATGTTCACCGACATGCTGGCACAGACGGTCGACGGCGGTATCGGTACGATCGTTGGCGCGCAGCCCGTCCTACAGAGCGGGGCGGGTGCAGTCGTCGCCGTGCCACGGAAGCGGCTCACGACCTTCCCGGAAGTCAGGACGTTTGCCGAGCAGGGGGCGGATTCGCCGCTCTTCGGACTGCTGACCTATCAATGCTGTGCGGTGCCCACCGGTACGCCAACGGCCATTGCCGAACGCCTGTCGGATCTCATCATGCAGGCGGCGCAGACCGAAAAGGTCAGGACCATGTTCGCGACCTTCGGGATCGATGAAGGACCGATGTCGATGCAGGCGACACGCGAACTCTATGAGCGGGAAGCGCCGATCTGGGTCGACCTTGCAAAGCAGGCAATCGCAGATCGGAAAACCTAGCGTCCGATCCAGCCCCGTCTCATCGACGGGCGGCGTCGCGTCAGCTTCCACTTGCGCGGCGACAATTTGGCGATTGACAAGTTCTTTAAAAGAACTGACCTTGATCACCAAGATTATGGACTAATAATTGCGATCGAATGATTGCACGCCGCCGTGATCATTGCGGCGAGCCAGGGGAGGATATGATGCGCCGGATCACGACAGCGTTGATGGTTTGCGATCCCAATGGCGGTGCATGCCGCGCGCGGCGCCACGTGGCACGGTGATCGGTGCGGTGGGATCGCGCGTCATCGGCCCATCGATCGATAGCCAAACTCATTTCGAGGGCTGCCGGGTTTGAACGACGCAGCAGCGCCGGGCTTGGCCGGCCTCTGCCCTGACGAGCTACGGCACCCCGGGGATGGCCGATCCGGGCGCATGTCGCTGTCACCGATGGGTCATGTGCAGGGCTGTTTCGCTCGGCGACGTTGGCGAGAGCTCTTCATTCGAGAATTTTAAATGGCAGGCAGTCAAGCTTGCGGCACTGGAGGGAGCGGACAATGATGAGAAGAATGTTTGTTGGCGTTGCAATGGCAGCGACGCTGTTCGGACTGCAGGCGCGAGCCGAGACAGTCGGCGTCACGGATACCGAAATCAAAATCGGTGCGACCTTTCCGTTCAGCGGACCTGCGTCGCCCTTGAGCAATACCGGCAAGGGGCTCATTGCCTATGTCAACTCGATCAACGATCGCGGTGGCATCGGCGGCAAGAAGATCAATCTCATCACTTATGATGACGCCTATAGCCCGCCGAAAACGGTGGAACAGACGCGCAAGCTCGTTGAAAGCGATGAGGTCGCGTTTCTGTTCGGCCCGCAGGGCACGCCTGGAATTGGAGCGACGATCAAATACGTCAACGCGAAGAAGGTCCCGCACCTGTTCGTGGTGAGCGGCGTCAACAAGTTCACGAACTTCAAAGAATTCCCGATGACGACGACGGGCCTGCCCAGCTACGACACCGAGGGAAAGATCTACGCCAAATATATCTCGAAGGTGCTGCCGGATGCGAAGATCGCGCTATTGTATCAGAACGACGATCTCGGCAAGGACTTCCTCGCGGCGTTTAAGGCGTATTTCAAGGACGCTTTCGACAAGAAGGTCGTGGCATCCGCATATGAACTGAGTGAGCCCACCATCGACTCCCATGTGGTGAATCTGAAAGCCTCGGGCGCGGCAGCGTTCCTGGTTGCCGGCACGCCGAAATTCGCCGCGCAGGCGATCAAGAAAGCGTCCGAAATAGGCTGGAAGCCGCTGTTCTTGATCAACTACGTCTCAAGCTCGGTCTCGTCGACCATCGTGCCTGCAGGACCCGACAAGGCGATCGGTATCGTCGCGGCGACCATCGCAAAGGATCCGAGCGACAGCAAATGGGCGGATGATCCCGGGGTCCAGTGGTACAAAGCCCACTTCGCGAAATATCTGCCCGGTGCCGACATTGGCGATGCGAACTATGTGTATGGCACGGAGCAGGGCCAGATCCTGGAGCAGGTTCTGAAACAATGCGCTGGCGATTATTCCCGCGAGAATATCGTGAAGCAGGCACGCAATATTCGGGGCCTGTCCCTGCCGACGTTGATGCCGGGAATTACTATCAATACCGGACCGCAGAATAGCATGGCCTATACCCAGCTTCAGCTGCAGCGCTGGAACGGGAATTCCTGGGACCAGTTCGGCGGTCTTCTGGACGCGAGCTCGGAGTAACGCAGTCGTCGCCAAGTCCGGCTTGTTCTTCGTCCGGACTTGGCCTCAGGCGCGTTTTGCCCTGGAAGCGGTGGCTTTCGGCGCCTGCGCCTTAACCTGTGCCTTGACAATCTGCGTCCTGGGCATTGCCGTTTCGCGAGCGCCAGGCCCCGGATGGACGTGGACTTCCTTGGCAAGCACCGGCTCGCCGCATTCCGAGCAGATCATGAGCGGATCGAAGTGCTTGCCGCATGACTTGTGCTCGTGAAGCATCGGTCGCCCCCGCGAGTCGACCATGTGGATGTTACCCCAATGAACGACCGACATGATGATCGGGTAAAGGTCCAGTCCCTTCTGGGTCAAAATATACTCGTATCGCTTGGGTGCATCCATATAGGGAATGCGCCGAAGCACACCGAATCGAACCAGCTTCTTGAGGCGGTCGGCGAGCAGGTGCCGTGTAATTCCCAGCGATGTCTGGAAGGCGTCGAAGCGACGCTTGCGCAGGAAGCATTCGCGCAAAATCATAAGCGTCCAGCGGTCGCCAATCACCGCGACGGTGCGGGCCAGCGAACACGGCTCTTCCTCAAGCGAATCCCATTTCATCCCACGTCTCCGGCATTCCCATTCCGCGCATTCTATTTTGGCATGGACCTCAAAACAATACCGTTGTCGCCGTTCCAGCTTCAAAGCAGGTTTTGCCGTTGACAGTTCTAAAATAGAACTTTAGCGTTCGGTCAGGGCGGACATTTGATCGTGCCCGTCAAGATACAAGGGGAGGCGCCGTTGACCGATCGATCACAGCCGGAATTCCATTTCGATTTCGGCAGCCCGAACGCCTATCTCGCCGAAGCCGCGCTCCCGGGTATCGAGCAACGCACCAAGGTCAAATTTCAATATATTCCGGTCCTGCTGGGCGGGATTTACAAAGCTACCGGTAATATGTCGCCTGCGGAGTCGTTGCGCGGCATCAAGAACAAGCCTGAATACCAGAGGCTGGAGTCCGAGCGCTTCATCCGGCGCCACGGTATCACCAAGTTCCACAGCAATCCGTTCTTCCCGGTCAACACGCTCATGCTCATGCGTGGCGCTGTCGCGGCCAAGTTCGAAGGTGTATTCGATCCGTATTTCAGGGCGGCCTACCACCATATGTGGGAAGAGCCGAAGAAGATGGATGATCCCGAAGTATTCGCCGCGGCCTTCAGGGCGTCGGGCATCGACATCGACAGGCTGATCGCGCGCGCTCAACAGGACGACGTCAAGCAGAAGTTGATCAACGATACGAATGACGCAGTGAACCGTGGGTCGTTCGGGTCGCCGACGTTCTTCGTCGGCAACGAGATGTTCTTCGGCAAGGATAGTCTCAGGGATGTGGAAGAGGCGATCGTTGAGCAGGCTTCTGTCCTGAAAACGAGGACGGCCTAGGTTACCTGACCATTCGATTCAGAAGCTGCGACCAAGCGGCTCTTTTCCCGGGAGGACGAAGATGTTGAAGACGGTCGACGCCGATCAGGCGGCACGCATACTCTCTGCGTTGCCGCGCCGCATCGATCACGTCATTGACCGACATGCCGTCGAAACGCCCGATCGCATAGCGCTGATCGAAGACGGTGGCAGCCTGACTTATGGTGAGTTGCGCGAGGCCGTCGGCACCGTTGCTCGGGATCTCTCCAAGCTCGGCATCAGGCCCGGCGACCGCCTGATGATCGTCAGCGAGAACAGTATTCCACTCGCTGTACTTCTGCTCGCGGCAAGTCGCCTCAATGTCTGGGCGATCGTCGTCAATCCGCGGCTGTCCGCTCGGGAATTGGATCAGATCAGGGATCACAGCGGGGCGCGCCGCGTTCTTCTGACAACCGGCGTGTCCAAGGAAGCGGCGAGTCATGCCGCGCGGTATGAAGCCCAAGCGCATCTGATCGGCCCGCTATCCGAGGTGGCCGTGACCGCCCTCAATGAGGGTACGTCACCTGAGCCCGTCGAGGACAGTCCGAAGGATCAGGTCGCCGTGCTCATCTATACGTCCGGTACGACCGGCACGCCGAAGGGCGTGATGCTGACACACGAGAACCTGCTCTTCAGCGCTAAGACCACAGCGGACATCCGCCGCATGACTCCTGCCGACAAGCAGTACATCGTCCTGCCGATTTCGCATATCGTCGGCATTTCGTTGTTGGTGATGACGTTGATGACGGGCGCGTCCGTCCGATTGGCAAGCAAGTATGATCCGGCTGCGTTGACCAAGGCGATCTCTGACGAAGGCATCACGATTCTGAACGGCGTGCCGGCGACCTATCAGCGATTGCTGGAATACAAATCGATTGCCGGCTTGAGCAAGCTCGATCCGGGCTCTTTGCGCCTCATTGCAGTCGCAGGTGCGCCGCTCGATCTGGATTTGAAGTCGCGCGTGGAGCGAGAACTCGGGCTCTCACTATTGAATGGCTATGGCATCACTGAATGTTCGCCCGGGCTATCTGGCGTACGCATTGATGCGCCGCGCGATGATCAGGCGGTTGGCCCTCTGCTCCCAGGTATCGAGGCGAAGATTCTGAGTCTCGACGGGGCGTTCAAGCCTCCCGGCGAGGTCGGTGAGCTTCATGTCCGAGGCCGGAATGTGATGCGCGGCTATTACCGGGCGCCGGATCTCACCGCGAAAGCGATTGATCCGGACGGCTGGTTCAATACCGGAGATCTGGCACGCTTCGAGGGCGATTGTCTCTTCATCGTCGGCCGTACCAAGGAAATGATCATCCGGTCGGGATTCAACGTCTATCCCGCCGAGATCGAAGCGGTGTTGAGTACGCATGCCTCGGTCGTGCAGTGCGCGGTGGTGGGCCGTCAGGTGGATGGTAACGAAGAGGTCGTTGCCTTCGTGCAGCTTCTTCAGGGGACCGGGACAACGGCCTCCGACTTGATGGCGCATGTCGGGCCTCAGCTCACATCCTACAAGCGCCCATCGGAAATCATCGTTCTGCCGGCGCTGCCGGCCACATCCACGGGCAAGATTCTCAAGCACAAGCTGGCGGAATCGCTGCGCAGCCAAGCAGATTGAGGCGGCATTCGTCGCGACATACTCGTATCCAGGAGATTCAGGTGAAAAAACGCAATGCAACGGTGGCCGTCGTCGGCGCAGGTGACTTCATCGGCGGCGAGATCGCCAAGAAATTCGCTGCCGAAGGCTTCACGGTATTCGTAGGCCGGCGCCAGGGCGAGAAGCTGGAGCCGCTGATCAAGGAGATTGAGGCTGCCGGTGGGACCGTGTTCGGACGGGCTCTCGATGCGCGCAAGGAAGACGAGATGGTGAAATTCATCGCCGACGCCGACGCTCATGCCCCTTTGGAGGTGTGCGTTTTCAATATCGGCGCCAACGTCAATTTTCCGATCGTCGAGACCACGGAGCGGGTGTTCCGCAAGGTCTGGGAAATGGCGTGCTATTCGGGATTCCTCGCTGGACGCGAAGCGGCGCGGGCAATGCTGGCACGCGGCAAGGGGAACATCTTCTTCACCGGAGCGACGGCCAGCCTGCGCGGCGGCAACGGTTTCGCAGCCTTCGCGAGCGCCAAGTTCGGTCTCCGAGCCGTCGCGCAATCGATGGCCCGGGAACTCGGGCCAAAGAACATTCACGTCGCGCACCTGATCATCGATTCGAGTGTGGATACGGAATGGGTGCGACAGCTGATCACCAGCCGCGAAGGGCCGCAGGCAATGGAAAACCTCGATCCGAACCGGCTCATGCGGCCGGCGGCGGTCGCCGAGGCATACTGGTCCCTTTACCAGCAACCGCGCGATGCATGGACCTTCGAGCATGAGATCCGTCCATTCGGCGAGAAGTGGTAGCTCGTCATGGAGCTCAACCTTTCGGCGGAAGACGCGGCATTCCGTGACGCAGCTCGCTCCTTCATCTCGGAAAACTACCCGAAGGAAATGCGTGTCGCGAATCCCGAGACGGATCTCACGAAAGAGCAATCGCTCCTTTGGCACAGGATCCTCCATCAGAAGGGCTGGATCGCGCCGCTCTGGCCGAAGGAATATGGCGGCCCCGGTTGGTCGCTGACCCAGCGCTTCATCTGGGAGCAGGAGACCTCGCGTGCGGGGACGCTTCCGCCGCTCGCCTTCAGCGTGACCATGGTCGGCCCGGTTATCTACACGTTCGGAACGGAGGCCCAGAAGGCGAGGTTCCTGCCACGCATATTGTCGGGCGAGGACTGGTGGTGCCAAGGCTACTCGGAGCCGGGTTCGGGGTCGGATCTAGCCTCCGTCAGGACCAAGGCGGTTCGCGACGGCGATCACTACGTCGTCAACGGGCACAAGACATGGACCACTCTCGCGCAGCACGCGGACTGGATCTTCTGTCTCGTCCGCACCGATCCGTCCGCCAAGCCCCAAGCAGGAATCTCGTTCCTGCTGATCGACATGAAAACGCCGGGTGTGACGGTTCGGCCGATCATCACCATCGACGGCTCACATGAGGTCAACGACGTCTTCCTTGAGGACGTGCGGGTGCCGATCGAGAATCTGATCGGCGAGGAGAACAAGGGCTGGACCTACGCAAAATTCCTCCTCGGCAACGAGCGCACCAGCATGGCGGGTATCGGTCGTTCGACGCGGTACCTGCGGCGACTCAAGGACATCGTCAGGGCCGAAATTCCCGAGGACGATCCGAGTTTCGCGGAATTCATCCGCGAGATCGCCCGTGTCGAATTGGATGTGCTGGCCCTCGAAGCGACGGAATTGAGGGTTGTCGCGCAGATGTCACGCGGTATCGATCCCGGCCCGGCCGCATCGCTCTTCAAGATCAGAGGCACCGAGATCTTCCAGCGCATTACCGACCTCACGCACCGCGCGATGGGCAATTACGGCGTTGCTCTTCGAGAGCATCCCGACAGCGGGAACCGGTTCATGCCCGGGCCTGACTATGGGCATACGTCGGCGGAAAAATACCTCAACTCGCGCAAGCTCAGCATTTACGGCGGATCCAACGAGATTCAACGCAACATCATCGCGAAAGCCGTGCTCGGTCTTTGACCCGCACCAGGAGAGGCGTCCATGGACATCGAACTGACCGAAGACCAGGAATTGCTCCGCAACAGCGTGCAACGTTTCCTGAAGGAAGAATACGGCTTCGATGACCGAGCGAAGATCGTCGCGGGCGAAGATGGTTGGAGTCGCGCAGTGTGGGCAAAGTTCGCCGACCTCGGTCTTCTGGCGGCACCGTTCGCGGAGGAATATGGCGGCCTCGGGAACGGCCCGCTGACGACCATGATCGTCATGCAGGAGTTCGGCCGCAGCCTCGTCGTCGAGCCATATTTCGAGACGGTCGTGCTGGCGGGAGGGCTAATCGAGGCATTGGGGACCGACGACCAACGCGGGGAATTGCTCGCCGAGATCGCAGCGGGCGAGGCGACGTGGGCGTTGGCCTGGGCCGAACCGGGATCTCGGTACAACCTCAACAAGGTATCGGTGTCTGCGGACCGAAGTGGTGATGACTACGTCCTGTCGGGAACGAAAGCCGCCGTGATCGGTGCTCCGTGGGCCGACCGGCTGATCGTCTCCGCGAGAACGTCCGGCCGAGATGGCGATCGTGACGGCGTGTCCCTGTTCATCGTCGACAGCCGGGCGGCCGGTCTACATATGCAAAGCTACCAGACGGTCGACGGCAGGCGCGCCGCCGAGGTCACGCTGAAGGATGTTCGCATCCCGGCGGTCAACCTGCTCGGACGCGAAGGCCAGGGAGTCGTCGCGCTCGAGAGCTGTCGCGACCGCGGCATCGGCGGACTGTGTGCCGAGGCTATAGGCGCAATGACCGAGCTGAATGCGGCGACGCTAGACTACAGCAAGACCCGCAAGCAATTCGGCGTGACCCTCGGATCGTTTCAGGTGCTGCAGCACAGAATGGTCGACATGTTTATCGCGCTGCAGGAAGCCGTCTCGTTGATGCAGCATCTAACCCTGACGCTGGCGTCCAACGACGCCCATGTCACGAAGCTAGCCTCCGGTGCGAAGACAAAGGTCGGATATGCTGCGCGCTTCATCGGCGAACAGGCGATCCAACTGCACGGTGGCATGGGCATGAGCGACGAGCTCAAGGTCGGTCACTATTTCAAGCGTATCGGCGCCATCGACATCCAGTTCGGCGACCCCGCTTTCCATCTGATGCGATTCGCCCGCGCCGCATGACGCGCGGTCACGCCCGTCCCATCCAGCCAAGGAAATAATAAATGACCGAAGCCGTAATCGTATCGACCGCCCGCACCCCGATCGGAAAGGCCTATAAGGGCGCGCTCAACAATACCGAAGGTGCGACCATGATGGGACACGCCATTTCGGCTGCGCTCGCACGTGCGAACATCGTTGGCGGAGAAGTCGAGGACGTCGTGATGGGATGCGCCATGCAGCAGGGTACGACGGGGTCGAACATCGCGCGTAAGGCTCTGCTTCGCGCCGGTCTTCCCGTCACGGTCGCCGGCACCACCATCGACAGACAGTGCGCGTCGGGGCTTCAGGCGATCGCGCTTGCCGCTCGGTCGGTGATCTTCGATGGCGTGGAGGTCGCGGTCGGCGGAGGCGGTGAATCCATCAGCCTGGTCCAGAACGAGCACATGAACCAGTGGCACGCGGTCGATCCGGAGCTTCTGGCGATCAAAGGCGACGCTTACATCGCCATGCTGGATACGGCCGAAAACGTCGCAAAACGCTACGACATCTCTCGGGACGCGCAGGACGAATACAGTCTCGAAAGTCAGCGCCGCACCGCGGCCGCGCAGCAGGCCGGCCGCTTCAATGACGAACTGGCGCCGATCAAGACGACGATGGCCGTGACTAACAAGGAGACCGGCGCCATCTCCTACAACGAGATCACGCTCTTGGCGGACGAGGGCCCGCGTCCCGACACCACCGCCGAGGGGTTGGCCAAGGTCAAGCCCGCGAAGGGCCCCGGTTACACGATCACCGGCGGCAACGCGAGCCAGCTATCGGACGGTGCCAGCGCCACCGTGGTCATGAGCGACAAGCTCGCCGCCAAAAAGGGCCTAAAGCCGCTCGGAATCTTCCGTGGATTCGTCTCGGCGGGTTGCGAGCCGGACGAGATGGGCATAGGGCCGATCTTCGCCGTTCCGCGTCTCCTCAAACGTCATGGTCTCACGATCGACGACATCGACCTTTGGGAATTGAACGAGGCATTCGCGGTCCAGGTCATCTACTGCCGCGACAAGCTCGGCATTGATCCCGAGAAGCTCAACGTCAACGGCGGCTCCATCGCGGTCGGTCACCCCTATGGCATGACCGGCGCGCGACTGACGGGGCATGCATTGATCGAGGGGCGTCGTCGCAAGGCGAAGTACGCGGTGGTCACGATGTGCGTCGGTGGCGGGATGGGCGCAGCGGGTTTGCTCGAAATCGTTCACTGATAATAAGAAACCTAAACAGCGAGATTCGGAGACGATCATGAGAACCGCGATCACAGACCTGTTCGGGATCGAACATCCCATCATTCAGGGCGGCATGCACTATGTAGGCTTTGCCGAACTCGCCGCGGCCGTCTCGAATGCCGGTGGCCTGGGCATCATCACCGGATTGACGCAGAGAACGCCCGAGAACCTCGCGAAGGAAATCGCGCGCTGTCACGACATGACCGACAAACCGTTCGGCGTGAACCTGACATTTCTTCCGACGTTCGACGCGCCGCCCTATCCAGAATACATCGCCGCCATTAAGGAAGGCGGCATCAAGGCGGTGGAGACCGCAGGTCGAAGCCCTGAGCAATATATGCCAGCCCTGAAAGAGGCGGGGATCAAGGTCATCCACAAGTGCACTTCCGTTCGCCATTCGTTGAAGGCGGAGAAGATCGGTTGCGATGCCGTCAGCGTCGACGGCTTCGAATGCGGCGGCCATCCCGGCGAAGACGACATGCCAAACATGATTCTGCTGCCGCGCGCTGCCGAAGAGCTGAAGATCCCGTTCGTTGCATCGGGAGGGATGGCCGACGCGCGTAGTCTGGTTGCGGTGCTCGCGATGGGCGCTGCGGGCATGAACATGGGCACCCGGTTCGTGGCGACCAAAGAGGCGCCCGTTCATCAGAACGTCAAGGATGCGATTGTGAAGGCGTCAGAACTCGACACCCGTCTGGTGATGCGCTCGCTCAGGAATACCGAGCGCGTTCTCAATAACGCCGGAGTCGAGCGGCTGCTCGCAACCGAACGAGCTAAGGGTGACTCATTGGTCGTCGGCGACATCATCAATGAAGTGGCGGGCGTGTATCCGAAAGTCATGGTCGACGGTGACATGGACGCCGGCGCCTGGAGCTGCGGCATGGTTGCGGGCCTCATCAACGACATCCCGACCGTCAAGGAACTGATCGATCGCATCATGGCGGACGCCGAAAGCATCATCCGCCAGCGCTTGACCGGTTTTCTCGACGCCTCTGCCCGCGAACCCCTGCGCGCCGCAAGCTGAGGACGATGGCATGACGGATCATTTGAAGACGGATGTCGTCGATGGCGTGATGACGCTCACGATCTCGCGTCCCGAAAAGAAGAACGCGCTGACTGGCGCGATGTACGACGCGATGTCGGAAGGCCTCGAACGATCCGAAAGGGATCCCGCCGTCAAGGTCGTTCTGTTTCAGGGCGACGGCGACAGCTTCACCTCCGGCAACGACTTGGCGGACTTTGCCGCCCAGTCCACGGCAAACGAAACCACTGACAGTCCCGCGTTTCGCTTTATCGGCAATTTAGCAAAGGCGACCAAGCCGCTCGTCGCGGCCGTCCAGGGAAACGCCGTTGGTGTCGGAACCACGATGCTCCTGCATTGCGATCTGGTCTACTTGGCGGAGAATGCGCGCCTGATCACGCCTTTCGTCAATCTGGCGCTTGTGCCCGAAGCCGCCTCGAGTTGGTTACTCCCTTCGCGGATCGGGCACGTGAGGGCGTATGCCATGTTCGCGTTGGGAGAGCCGATGGATGCAGCAACCGCACTTCAATGCGGACTTGCCAATGCTGTTGTCCCTATCGGCGACGTTCGTGCGAGGGCGGCGACCGCCGCCCTGACTTTGACGCAGCGTCCGACGGGCGCACTTCGCCATACAAAGCTTTTGATGCGAGAGCAGCAGGAAATGGTCGAAAGGATCGCTGAAGAAAGCGCTCTTTTCAAAGAGCGGCTTCAGAGCGCGGAGGCTCGCGAGGCCTTCTCTGCCTTTACAGAGAAGCGAAAGCCCGATTTCACGAAAGTCTAACTTGGCGGCTAGAGAGCTGCGCCGGCCAATCCATGACGATGATCAAGCGCCGAAACGAGTGTGCCCCTGCTGTGCCCCAGCTTTTCCAGGGCACACTTCGAGGGAATAAGGCCACTAAGTACTTAAATATGCTGGAATAATGGTGGGCGCACAAGGGATCGAACCTTGGACCTCTCCCGTGTGAAGGGAACGCTCTCCCGCTGAGCTATGCGCCCGGGATGCCGTGCAGACCAAAAGGCCGGGCGGTAATGGCCCGGCGGGGACTGACGTCAGTGGCGCGATTTAGGGAATAGGGGGCGGGGGTGTCAAGCAAACCCTGCCGCAAGTCAGCACAATAAGCCTCCCCCATCCGGCCATGCGGGCGATCCGGGTTCCTGGCCCGCGATTTAGCCCGGCTGCGTGGCGCGGGAGGCATGGGACTGCAGCGCCCGGATCCGGTCGGCGAGGGTGCTGTTGGGGGCGAAACCTGCGTCATTGGCCGGGCGCGGCTGGGCTGTTGGGGCCGGTTCAGCGGCCAGAATTGCCTCGATGGGCGAATTCGGCCCTTCCAGCGTCATCGCCATCTTGGCCACTTCGGCCGCGATGTCGTTGATGCGCTCGCGCAGCAGGGCGTTTTCCATGCGCTCGGTGGCCCATGCGCTCTCGGCCTGCTGATGGACGCCGTTGAGGTCGCGCTGCAGCTTGGCGCGCTCTTCGCGGGCGGTGGCGAGTTCGGTCTCCACCGCGGCCTTCTCGGCGCGCAGCTTCTCGAGAACAGGCGATCCCTTGGCGCCGTTCATGGCGGCGAGCTCGACGCGCAGGTCGCGCGCGATTTGTTCGGCGGCTTCATTGGCTTGGCGCAACTGGCTGTTCTCGAAATCGCGCTCGGCGAGGATCTTGGTCTGGGTCGAGAGCTGGCTCTCGAGATCGGTGACCCGGGCGCCGAGCTGTTCGGCTTCGCGGACCTGAATGGTGAGCTGCTGATCGAGATCAGTTACGCGCTGGCTGAGATTCTCGACGCGCGCGCGCGCCTCAGTGAGTTCGCGTGTCGCGGTGTCGGATTCGCCGCGCTGCAGCTCCAGCCGGTGCTGCGTATTGGCGAATTCCTTTTCGGCATCGCCGACGCGGCCCTTCAATTCCTCGACTTGCGCGCGCACAGCAATGAGTTCGACCTGGCGGGTGTCGGCCACCATGGAGCGGTCCGAGAGGTCGTGGTTCAGCTTGGCGAGTTCGGTCTGCTTGTCGCTCAAGGCCTGTTCGGCGGCGCGCAACGCTTCTGTCTTGCTGGTGAAGTCGGCCTCGGTGAGGCCGAGCTTTTCCTTCACGGCGGCTTCACGGGCTTCCAGCGCGAAGATCGTGGCGTTCTTTTCGCCGAGCTCAAGCTTCATGCGGTTGATGGCGTCGGACTTCTTGCCGAGTTCGGCAAGCTGGCTGGTGGTCTTGTTCTTGAGCTGGTCGACGCTCATTTCCAGCCGGCGTGCCGCCATCGCGAATTCCGCGCGCAGCTGGTCCTTGTCGGCCTGGATTTCCGCCATCGACAGCGGCGTCGCGGCTTCGAGCCGGCGGGTGGTGAGGCGGACGGCGCGGTTATGCACCAGCGGCATGATCATCAGGCCGCAGAGCATCGAGATCAGAAAACCGATCGCCAGATACATGATCGGTTCAACCATGACGAATGCTCCCACGCTCTCAAAATGCAGCGGTTACCATGCCATGGCACCGCCGGCAAAGACAGCGTAACGCCTCGTTAACCTTTATTCAGCCGTTCAGAAGCGCCTGATCGCAGGACTGCGCGATCTAGGGCTTAGAACGGGTTCCAGGTCGCGCTGGGGGTATATTTGAGATAGCCGATATTGGCGCCGAGCCGCAGGCCGAGACCCGAACGGATCGGCACCAGCACGACGTTGTTGGCCGTCAGTGCCGTCATGCCGAAGCCGCCGATGATGTAGGCGGAACCGTCGATACCGGCGAAGCGCTGATAGATCGCCTGGGTGGCGGGCAGGTTATAGACCAGCGTCATGGTGCGGGCGCCGTCGCCGCCCCAGTCGAAGCCGACCGAAGGGCCCTGCCAGTAGACGCGCAGATCGCCGGCATTCTTCGTATAGAGCGTACCTTCGCCGTAACGCAGGCCTGCCACAATCGCGCCGCTGCCTTCCTCACCGAGAATATAGCCGTTCGGCAGGCCCCACTGGCTGACGGCCTTTTCGATCACCGAAGCGAGGCCGCGCGAGACATTGCCGAAAAACCGGTGTCCGGCCGTCATGAGTTCTTCGGACCGATAGGTGTCCGGTGCGGCCTGGCCGCGCGGTGGTTGCTGCGCAGAAGCCGGCGAGAAGGCGAGCGTGAACGTGGCTAGCGCGACCGCTGCCAGGCGTGATGCGAAGGTCATGAAAAGAACCCCTGGTATTTCAAATTTGCGACCGCGGCTTTAACCGGATGCTGAGAAGCACGGTTTAACTCTGCAGTCATTGTCCCCGACTCCCTATACTATCGGTATCAACTATGACGGCACAACGGCGGGAATTGTCAGGCTGGAGCCGTGGAATTGCCTTGATTCTGCTGCTGGCGGCCGCTCTGGTCCTGACGGGCGCGCAGGCTGCGACCAGCGAGCGCGTGGTCACTGACCGATATACGGGTCTCGCAATCAGCGGTTTCGATCCGGTGGCCTATTTCACCGAAGGCCGCCCGACGCTGGGTCAGCCGGACTTCGAAATGTCGGAAGAGGGCACCGTCTGGCGCTTCCGCAATGAGGGCAACCGCGCCTCTTTCGCCGCTCATCCGGACATCTACGGTCCGCAATTCGGTGGCTATGATCCCGTCGATGTCGCCCGCGGGGTCGCCTTCGCCGGCAATCCGCGTTTGTGGCTCATTACGGGCGAACGCCTTTACCTGTTCGGCCGGGAGGAAACCCGCGATGCCTTTGCTGCGGCACCGGCCAAATATCTGCCCGGCGCGCGCAAGCGCTGGCCGGGCGTGCAGGATATCCTGGCGAAATAATGCGGGTTCAGCCGCGCGCGCTCGCGGTGGGGTCACCCCAGGCGATGAATTCCGGCACGATGAAGTCTTCCCGGTTGCCGCCGAAGCGAACCGCCTTGCCAAAGGTGTCGGTCACCTTGCCGCCTGCAGCCACCACCACGGCATGGCCCGCAGCCACATCCCATTCGCAGGTTGGCGCCAGCCGCGGATAGATGTCGGCCTGGCCCTCGGCCACGCGGCAGAATTTCAGCGCCGAGCCGAACTCCTGTCTGACAGCGCCGGGGCGGCTGGCGATGAAAGCCTCGGTTCGCTGGTCGCCATGGGAACGGCTGACCGCAGCGGTCCACGCTGCGCCCGCAGCGGGCGCTGCGCGGGTCCGGATCGATGTGACCTTGCGGATGGACAGGTCTGGTGCGAGTTCGACACGTTCGGCGCCGCGGCCGACCAGCCCGCGCCAGATCAGCCCGAGGGCGGGGGCGCCGACGATGCCGAGCAATGGTGCGCCATCGACGATCAGGGCGATGTTGACAGTGAACTCCTGGCGGCCGGCGACGAATTCCTTGGTGCCGTCGAGCGGGTCGATCAGGAACAGGGTGCCGGCATAAGGCGGTGTCGCCAGGTGCAGGCGCTCTTCGGACAGCGACGGGATTCCCGGAAACAGCCGGGCCAGTCCTTCGCCGATGACATGGTCGGCCGCGAGATCGGCTTCGGTCACGGGCGAGCCGTCGGCCTTGCCATCCACGGTCATGACAGTGCGGTTGACCTTGAGGATGGCGGCGCCGGCCTGCGCGGCGAGCTCGGTCAGCGGCTCCATCAGGACGGCAGCCCGCGCGGCATCCATGCGAGGTCGCGAATCATCCGTCATCGACTAGCCTTCAATCCCCTGCATGTCATCCCCGTTCATTTCTACACGCGCCTGTTGCACCGGTGGACTGTGCCAGCCTTGTTGTGGTCGCGCCACCATCTGCGGTGTATCTAACCGTAAAGCAAATGCTTGATTCGCCGTTCATTCTGTGTGGCCCCAGGAGCGCATTTCATGTCCGACACTCCCACGCCAGGTCCGGCCCCCGATGCCCTTGAACTCGCGGCATTGCTCTGCTCGCGGGTCTGCCACGACCTGATCAGCCCCGTGGGCGCCATCGTCAACGGGTTGGAAGTGCTCGATGACAATCCCAAGCCGGAAGACAAGGAATTCGCGCTCGATCTGATCCGGAAGAGCGCCAAGACCGCATCGGCCCGCTTGCAGTTCTGCCGGCTCGCCTTCGGAGCCGCCGGCTCGGCGGGCGCGCAGATCGATCTCGGCGACGCGCAGACCATGTCGCGCGGTCATCTTGAAGACGCCAAGACCAAGATCGAATGGAATCTGCCGCGGCTTCTGCTGCCGAAGAACAAGGTCAAGCTGCTGCTCAACATGCTGGTAATCGCGCAGCAGACGATTCCGCGCGGCGGCGTGCTCAAGATCGATGGCATCGGCGAAGGTGAGCCGCAGGGTTTCAAGATCACGGCCGCAGGCCTCAACGCGCGCCTGCCGCAGGCCATCGTCGATATGCTGGCCTCGGAACAAGTTGGCAGCATCGATGCCCATGCCGTGCAGCCTTACTACACGCGGCTGCTGGCGCAGGCTTGCGGCCTCAAGGTGACCTTGGTGCCCGAAGGCGACGCCATCGTCGTCACCGCGATCTGATCGCAAACTCATTCAACTCTTAATGAACTCTTTACGAGTCCGCCGTTTGGCGGGCTCGTACGTGTGCGAGCATATAGCTAAATGTCGCATTCATTGTTTTTGGGAATGCTCAACTAATATTAAACGCTTTGCGGGGAAAGTAGCCAGACTTCGAAAGGCGTAGCGAAAGTCGCGAGCCTGGAGTGTGAAGGCCTATTTTCATGGATGATCTTCTCCGCGAGTTTTTGACGGAAACCAACGAGAGCCTGGATACGGTTGACAATCAGCTGGTCCGCTTCGAACAGGACCCGAATAACGCGAAAATTCTCGATAATATTTTTCGCCTGGTTCACACCATCAAAGGCACGTGCGGATTTCTCGGACTGCCCCGTCTCGAAGCCCTGGCCCACGCCGCCGAGACATTGATGGGCAAATTCCGCGATGGAATGCCGGTTACCGGAGAGGCGGTTACGCTCATCCTGACCACGATCGATCGCATCAAGGAAATTCTCAGTCAGCTCGAAGCCACGGAAGTGGAGCCGGAAGGCGTCGACGAAGATCTGATTGGCGAACTGCATCACATGGTCGAAAAAGGCATGGAATCGATGACGGAATCTGCTCCTCCGATCGCACCGGAAGCGCCTGTCGTGGCCGAGTCGGCCCCGTTGGTCGTTCCGACCCTGGAGCGTGAGCTGCGTCCCGGCGAAGTCTCGCTCGAAGAGCTTGAGCGCGCCTTCCAGGAAACCGCCATCGAAGTGGCACCGCCCGTAGCAGCTGCTGCGCCTGCGCCTGTCGCGCCGCCGGCTCCGGTTGCTGAAAAGCCCGCCGCGCCGAAGGCTGCTGCTCCGAAGCCTGCCGCCAAGAAGACCGCAGTCGAGGTCGACCAGCCAGAAGCTGACAAGGTCGCGAACCAGTCAATCCGCGTGAACGTCGACACGCTCGAACATCTGATGACCATGGTCTCGGAGCTGGTGCTGACCCGCAACCAGCTGCTGGAAATCAGCCGTCGTCATGAAGACACCGAATTCAAGGTGCCGCTGCAGCGCCTGTCCACCGTGACGGCCGAACTGCAGGACGGCGTCATGAAGACCCGCATGCAGCCGATCGGCAATGCCTGGCAGAAGTTGCCGCGTATCGTGCGCGATCTGGCCGGCGAACTAGGCAAGCAGATCGAACTCGAGATGCACGGCGCCGATACCGAACTCGATCGCCAGGTGCTCGACCTTATCAAGGATCCGCTCACCCACATGGTGCGCAACTCGGCGGATCACGGCCTCGAAACGCCGGCTGAGCGCGCTGCCGAAGGCAAGCCGGAGCAGGGCACCATCCGTCTGTCCGCCTATCACGAGGGCGGCCACATCCTGATCTGCATCGCCGACAACGGCCGCGGCCTCAACACCGAGCGGATCAAGGCGAAGGCGATCTCGAACGGTCTGGCCACCGAAGCCGATATTGAGAAGATGTCGGAAGCCCAGATCCACAAGTTCATCTTCGCACCGGGCTTCTCGACTGCAGCTGCAGTTACCAGCGTCTCCGGCCGCGGCGTCGGCATGGACGTGGTGCGCACCAATATCGATCAGATCGGCGGCACCATCGACATCAAGTCGGTCGCCGGCGAGGGCTCCAGCGTCACCATCAAGATCCCGCTCACGCTGGCCATCGTGTCCGCGCTGATCGTCGAAGCCGGTGGTGATCGCTTCGCGATCCCGCAGCTCGCGGTCGTCGAACTGGTGCGTGCGCGCGCCAACTCCGAACATCGTATCGAGCGCATCAAGGACACCCCGGTGCTCCGCCTGCGCAACAAGTTGCTGCCGCTGATGCATCTGAAGAAGCTGCTGCAGATCGATGACGGCTCGTCGGCCGATCCGGAGAACGGCTTCATCGTCGTGACCCAGGTGGGCAACCAGACGTTCGGCATCGTCGTCGATGGCGTCTTCCACACCGAAGAAATCGTCGTCAAGCCGATGTCCACCAAGCTCCGTCACATCGGCATGTTCTCCGGCAACACCATCCTGGGCGATGGCGCGGTGATCATGATCGTCGATCCGAACGGCATCGCGCAGGAGCTTGGTGCTCTGGCATCCAACGCTCACGAGATCGCCGACGAGAACGCTGCAATGCGCGCGATGAATGCAGAACAGCTGACGTCGCTGCTGGTGTTCCGCGCCGGCTCCGCACAGCCCAAGGCGGTGCCGCTCGGTCTCGTCACGCGCCTCGAAGAAGTGGGCGTTGACAAGGTCGAGCTGTCGAACGGCCGCTACATGGTCCAGTACCGCGATCAACTGATGCCGCTGGTGCAGATGGAAGGCGTGACCGTCCGTACGTCGGGCACCCAGCCAATCCTCGTCTTCGCAGACGACGGTCGCTCGATGGGTCTCGTCGTCGACGAAATCGTCGATATCGTCGAAGAGCGGCTGCATATCGAGGTGGCCAGCGGTCGCGAGGGGATCCTGGGCTCCGCTGTCATCAAGGGTCTCGCGACCGAAGTGATCGACGTCGGTCACTTCCTGCCGATGGCTTTCGCCGATTGGTTCTCGCGTAAGGAAATGCGTGTCTCGGCAACCGCCCAATCGGTGCTACTGGTCGACGACTCCGCGTTCTTCCGCAACATGCTCTCGCCTGTGCTCAAGGCTGCCGGCTACAAGGTACGCGTCGCCACCAACGCCCAGGAAGGTTTGTCATTCCTGCGCTCGGGTCAGGAAGTCGACGTAATCCTCACCGACATCGAAATGCCGGACATGAACGGCTTCGAATTCGCCGAGACCATCCGTGCGGATCAGAAACTCAGCCACACGCCGATCATCGCTCTCTCGGCCATGATCTCCCCGGCGGCCATCGAGCGCGGTCGCCTCGCAGGTTTCCATGATTACGTCGCCAAGTTCGATCGCCCCGGCCTGATTGCGGCGCTCAAAGAACAGACCACTGAAGTTCGCCAGGCTGCGTGAGGGAAATCGCAATGACCACCACCACTACGACCACCACCACCACCAAGGCTCCGAGCGCTGACGGCGCGATCACCGAATACGTGACCACCATGATCGGTGGACAGCTGTTCGGCATGCCGATCTCGCGCGTGCAGGACGTGTTCATGCCCGAGCGCCTGACCCGCGTGCCGCTGTCCTCCAGCGACGTCGCCGGCGTGCTCAATCTGCGCGGTCGAATTGTGACCGCGATCGACATGCGTTCGCGCCTTGGCCTGCCGAAGAACGATGACGGCAAGCCGCCGATGGCTGTGGGCGTCGATCTCCGCGGTGAATCTTATGGCCTGCTGATCGATTCGATCGGTGAAGTCCTGAAGCTCGCCGATGAGAGCCGTGAGGTGAATCCGGTCAATCTGGATCCGCGCATGGCCAAGATGGCCGATGGCGTCCATCGTCTCGATGGGCAACTGATGGTCGTACTCGACGTTGATCGCATCCTTGAAATCTCGCCTGACAAGCTGGCCGCCTAAGACCAGCACTTGGACAATTTTGTCCGCGGTGAAAATGAGGCTCACATGAAGACATGTCTGGTTGTCGATGACTCCAGTGTCATCCGTAAGGTCGCCCGTCGGATTCTCGAAGGTCTCGATTTCGAGATTACCGAAGCTGAAGACGGCGAGAAAGCGCTCGAAATCTGCAAGCAGAACCTGCCGGACGCTGTTCTGCTTGATTGGAACATGCCGGTGATGGATGGCTACGAGTTCCTGCGTAACCTGCGCCGCATGCCTGGCGGTGACGTTCCAAAAGTCGTGTTCTGCACGACCGAAAACGATGTGGCCCACATCGCGCGCGCGCTGCATGCCGGCGCGAACGAATACATCATGAAACCGTTCGACAAGGAAATCGTGTCGGCGAAGTTTCAGGAAGTCGGCCTGATCTAAGTTCTACGCCGGAATTGCGTATTCCATTTCCGGCGCCCGCCTTTTTGTTTGTGCATTTGTTTTGTCAGTGCATTTGTCGCGTTGTGTTGCGTCCGGTGAGTTCATGAGTGTTGATGTGATAAGTCCTCCTGTTGTCGATTCGCGGTATGAGCCACTGCGAGTCATGGTGGTGGACGACTCCGTCGTCATTCGAGGCCTGATCTCGCGCTGGATCGAGGCCGAGCCTGACATGGCCGTCGCGGCGTCGCTTCGCACTGGTCTCGATGCCGTCAACCAGATCGAGCGCATCAATCCCGACGTTGCGATTCTCGATATTGAAATGCCGGAGCTCGATGGCATTTCGGCGCTGCCGCAGCTGCTGGCGAAGAAGCGGAATCTCATTATCATCATGGCGTCGACGCTGACCCGCCGCAACGCGGAGATCAGCTTCAAGGCGATGTCGCTCGGCGCCGCCGACTACATTCCGAAACCGGAGAGCACCCGGGAGATTTCCGCAGCCGACATCTTCAAGCACGACCTGTTGCAGAAGATCCGTCATCTTGGCGCGAAGGTTCGCCGCCTGAAGTCGGCGACGACGCCGTCGATCGTGCCAGCTCCCGCGGCGCGTGAGGCTGCACCGTCTTTCAAGTCCGTGACATCAGTCGCCGCGCAGGCGCAGCTCGTGAAGCGTCCTTTCAGCGCCACGATGCCACGCGCGCTGCTGATCGGTTCGTCCACTGGTGGTCCGCAGGCCCTGATGACGCTGGTTGCCGAAATCGGCGCCGTGATCGACAAGGTGCCCGTTCTGATCACGCAGCATATGCCGCCGACCTTTACGACCATTCTTGCCGAACATCTTGCGCGCGCCAGCAAGCGTCCGGCTCGCGAAGGTGTCGATGGCGAAATCGTCAAGGCCGGTCAGATCTACCTTGCGCCAGGCGGCAAGCATATGCGCGCCGTCAAACAGGGTGCCAACATCGCCATCGCGCTCGATGACGGTCCGCCGGTGAATTTCTGCAAGCCTGCTGTCGATCCGCTGTTCACGTCTGCCATCGACGTCTGGCACGGCGCCATTCTCGCCGTCGTGTTGACAGGCATGGGTTCGGACGGCATGCGCGGCGGCAAGGATATCGTCGCGGCTGGCGGCAATGTCATCGCGCAGGACGAAGCATCGAGCGTGGTGTGGGGTATGCCCGGCGCTGCCGCCAATGCGGGCATCTGCTCGGCTATCCTGCCGCTCAATCAAATCGGTTCGAAAGTGGTTCGTCTTTTCTCGGGAGATCGGTCATGACACCGGCAGACTATGATTTCCTGCGCAAGTTCCTGAAGGAGCGCTCGGGTCTCGATCTGTCTGCTGACAAGCAGTATCTGGTCGAAAGCCGGCTGATGCCGCTCGCACGCAAGGCCAACCTGTCGGGCATTGAAGAGCTGGTCCAGAAGATCAAGAACGGCTCCTCCACGGTTGCGTCCGACGTGGTCGAGGCGATGACCACCAACGAGACCTTCTTCTTCCGCGACAAGCTTCCATTCGACCATCTGCGCGACGTCGTGCTGCCGGAGATGATCCAGGCACGTGCCGCCCGCAAGAGCCTGCGGATCTGGTGTGCGGCCGCGTCCACCGGTCAGGAGCCGTATTCGATCGCGATGACCATCAAGGAAATGAGTGCCCAGCTCGCCGGATGGCGGATCGAGATCATCGGCACCGATATCTCGCAGCAGGTGCTCGAGAAGTCGAAGTCGGGCATCTACACCCAGTTCGAAGTGCAGCGCGGATTGCCGATCCAGCTGCTGGTCAAATACTTCAAGCAGACCGGCGAGATGTGGCAGATCAATCCGGAGATCCGGTCGATGATCCAGTACAAGCCGCTCAATCTGCTGCAGGACTTCTCCAGCATGGGCAAGTTCGACATCGTCTTCTGTCGCAACGTGCTGATCTATTTCGATCAGGAGATGAAGACGCAGATCTTTGGCCGCCTTGCCAAGTGCACGGAGCCCGATGGCTTCCTGGCGCTGGGCGCCGCAGAGACCGTTGTCGGTCTGACCGACGCGTTCAAGCCGCATGCCGACAAGCGTGGCCTGTACCGTCCGAACGTCGTCCGTGCCGCACCGTCGATCGTGCCGAGCATGACGCCTGTGGGTCTGAAGGCCGCTGCTTCGCCGGCACGCTGAGCGCCGTCACAGGATCGCGTGCGGAATAAAGCGTGACATGTTGCCGGTGATCGGATTCTCATCCTCGCGGATCGAGAGCCCGCATGGCACCTCATCGACCAGCCAGCTGCCCAGCACCGGATACTGATCCGCAAAGTTCGGCAGCGGCATCAGCATCTGCCGGATGAAGCCTTCTTCGCCATAGGGACCGGGCTGCGCATCGATGGCGTTGCCGCCGCTCACCAGCGTGACATTGGCGCCTTCGCGCGAATAGAGCGGCTTGCGCACATAGGATGTGCCGAGCTCAGCGGCTGCAGCATCATCGTCGAAATAGGCCGGCAGCAGGTTCGGGTGGTTCGGAAACATCGCCCATAGCAGCGGCAGGATGCCCTTGTTGGACAGAATGGCTTTCCACGGTGGCTCGATCCAGCGCGTCGATGCGCCTTTCAGACGGCCGCCGAACGCCTCGCGGAACATCCACTCCCACGGATAAAGCTTGAACATCAGGTCGATCGGCTGGTCCTTGAGATCGACGAAGTGCCCGCTGTCGGCATAACCGATGTCCTTGATGTCGATCAGTGCCGGTGTGAGGCCGCCTTGCTGCGCGACATCGGCCAGATACTGTACTGTGCCGCGGTCCTCGGCATTGTCCATGGCGGCTGCGAGATGAATGGCTTTGTCGGTGCCGATCTTGCGCCAGGCCTCGATGAGCCGCTCATGCAGCGAGTTGTATTGATCGGCCCGCTTCGGGATGATCTGGCGCTCGATCGCCTGTTCGAGCCAGGTCCATTGAAACACCGCGGCCTCGAACAGTGAGGTTGGCGTGTCCGCATTGTATTCGAGCAGCTTTGCCGGACCTTTGCCGTCGAACTGGAAATCGAAGCGGCCGTAGAGGCTGGGATCGCTCCGTTGCCAGCTTGCGGCGATGAAGGTCCAGTAGGCCTGCGGGATCTTCAGCAGCCGCAGATAGCGCTCATCCTTGACCGCACGGCTCACCAGCTCGCGGCACATCGCGTTGAGTTCGGCAGTCGGAGCCTCGATCTGACGCTCGATCTCATCCAGCGTGAAGGCGTAGTAGGCGCGCTCGTCCCAATAGCGGTCGCCTGCCTCGGTATGAAATACGAAGCCCGTCGCGGCCGCGGTGGCCTGCCAATCGTCACGCTCGGAACATGCGATGCGCTGCATGAGAGACTAGCCGCCGCCGGAGAAATGCGAGGCGAAGGAGCCGAAGCCACCATGGGTTACGTGGCTGCTGCTGGATGACGAGCTGTCATATCCGCCGCTGGATGATGATCCGGTGCTGGCGAAGTTGCTGCGTCCCGAAGAACTGCTGCTGCCCCCTGAATAGCCATGGCCGCCGGAGGATGACGATGAACTGCGCTGCTGACACTCCTGCTGCTGGCCGGCGATGGCCGCGCGGTTTGGGTCGCAATGTTCGCTCGGCATCAGCGCATAAGCGCCGCCGCCCAAGGCCATGGTGCCCATGAGCAAGAGCGCCACGTGGTTGGAGCGTTTGCGCGACGGGGCTTCCTCATGCATTGGCTGCACGGGTTGGCGCTTGCCGAAGTTCTTCGCGGGCTCGCTGGTCATGGCGAATACACCATGGAGGCCGCGTTCAGCACGCCGGCGGCAAGAGAGGCGAGGCCGAGCCAGAGGGCCGGGGCCATCTCGCCATTGGCTATGCGATCCGACAATTGCGGCACCGGAATGCGGAGAATGAAATAGACGGCGATCTGCACGATCAGTGCGATGATCGCCCAGATCAGACAATCGATGACATTGGCGGAGTGGACGATCGCGCTGGCCACCGGCAGCACGAAGCCGAGCAGGCTGAGCCCGAGTGCGATCGCAGCCGGCGCGCAATCCTTGCGGATCAGTGCGAACTCGTCATGTGCGGTGACGCGCAGATAGACGAACAGGTAGAGCATCACGGCGACAATGCCGGTGCAGAAATAGACCAGAAAGGCCGGCAGCCCGACCAGAGATTGCAGAACCATTCCGCCCCCGAAATGTGCGCCAAACATGATCGCTTGGTATTCGCCTATGGCATTCGTCGCTGTAAGCAAAGGGTGGGTTCATCCACGCAAACAAAAACCCCGCCTTTCGGCGGGGTTTCGTGAGAACTTTCGGGGAGTGACGCTTAAGCCGGCTTGAAACTCAGGCCGGGATGCGGATCTCTTCTTCGTGCGGCTCGCGGAGCACATAGCCACGGCCCCAGACGGTTTCGATGAAGTTGCGGCCTTCGGAAGCGTTCGCCAGCTTCTTGCGCAGCTTGCAGATGAAAACGTCGATGATTTTCAGTTCGGGCTCGTCCATACCGCCATAGAGGTGGTTGAGGAACATTTCCTTGGTGAGGGTGGTGCCCTTGCGGAGCGAGAGCAGCTCCAGCATCTGGTATTCCTTGCCCGTCAGATGGACGCGCTGACCGCCGACTTCCACCGTCTTGGTATCGAGATTGACCACCAGGTCGCCGGTCTGGATGACCGACTGGGCGTGGCCCTTGGAGCGGCGCACGATCGCATGAATGCGGGCAACCAGCTCGTCCTTGTGGAAGGGCTTGGTCATGTAGTCGTCGGCGCCGACGCCGAGACCCTTGACCTTGTCCTCGATGCCGGCGAGGCCCGAGAGAATGAGGATCGGGGTCTTGATCTTGGACACCCGCAGCTGCTTGAGCACATCGTAACCGGACATGTCCGGCAGATTGAGATCGAGCAGGATAATATCGTAGTCGTAGAGCTTGCCGAGATCGACGCCCTCTTCTCCGAGATCCGTCGTATAGACGTTGAAACTCTCGGATTTGAGCATCAGCTCAATCGACTGCGCAACGGCGCTATCATCTTCAATTAGCAAAACGCGCATGCCAGTCCCCTTTAGTCGCCGCTCCGGGCGTCAGGTCGGCCGCCATACTTGCGGCACCAAAAAACGCCTACGAACAACTGATTCGGATCCTGACTGGATATGGTTAACAAAACCTGATTCTTCAGCGCAAGCTCTAATCGTGCAATTTTTGTCGAATCGCCATAAGATGTTGCAGCAAAGACTCTTTTTGTACCCGTACCCGCTCAAGCTCCACATTAAGAGCCGGACCTAACCGACTCCATCGACTCGCCCCTTCATTCTGATGGCGCGAATGCTCTCAGTCATCCAAGACAGTGACGTAATGATTAACGATGCGGGTAAACACGGGGTTAAGGCCGAGCCGGCAATGAAGCGAAACTTAAGGGTTTTGCAATGAAAGCCCTTGCGGAACAGATTACTGACCTCGATGGCGTCAATATTTACGGCCGGGTGGTCGGTGTTCGCGGGTTAATGGTTGAGGTGGCCGGGCCGATCCACGCGATGTCGGTCGGTGCCCGCATTACCATCGAGACCGGCACCAGCCGTTCCATCCCTGCCGAGGTGATTGGTTTCAGTGGCGACAACGCCGTGGTGATGCCCTTTGCCGGACTGGAAGGCGTACGTCGCGGCTGCCGGGCGGTGATCGCCAATGCCGCCAGCCAGGTGCGGCCCTCGATCGCCTGGCTCGGCCGCGTCGTGAACGCCATGGGCGAGCCGATCGACGGCAAGGGGCCGTTGCTGCAGGGTCCGGCACCGATGCCGTATCGCGCGTCTCCGCCGCCGGCGCATTCTCGCAAACGCGTCGGCGCGCCGCTCGATCTCGGGGTGCGCTCGCTCAATACCTTCCTGACCTGCTGCCGCGGCCAACGCATGGGCATCTTTGCGGGCTCCGGCGTCGGCAAGTCGGTGCTGCTGTCCATGCTGGCGCGCAATGTTGATGCCGACGTGTCGGTCATCGGCCTGATCGGCGAACGTGGCCGTGAAGTGCAGGAGTTCTTGCAGGAGGACTTGGGCGAAGAAGGTCTCGCACGCGCTGTCGTGGTCGTGGCGACTTCGGACGAGCCGGCACTGATGCGGCGCCAGGCGGCCTATCTGACGCTGTCGATCTCGGAATTCTTCCGCGACGAGGGCAAGGACGTCATGTGCATGATGGACTCGGTCACGCGTTTCGCCATGGCGCAGCGTGAGATCGGTCTGTCCGTCGGCGAGCCGCCGACCGCGAAAGGCTATACGCCGACGGTGTTCACCGAACTGCCGAAACTGCTGGAGCGGGCAGGGCCGGGCACCGATGAAGGCTCGATCACCGGTATCTTCACGGTGCTGGTCGACGGCGACGATCACAACGAACCCGTTGCTGACGCCGTGCGCGGCATTCTCGATGGCCATATCGTGATGCAACGCGGTATCGCCGAGCGTGGCCGCTATCCTGCTATCAATATCCTGAAGTCGGTGTCGCGAACCATGCCGCGGTCCTGCGATCCTGCCTATTTGCCGACGATCACGCGGGCCCGGCAGATCATGGCGACCTATTCGGATATGGAAGAGCTGATCCGGCTGGGTGCCTATCGCGCCGGTTCCAGTCCGGAAGTGGACGAGGCGATCCGGCTCCATGAGCCGCTTGAGGCATTCCTGCGGCAACGGAAGGACGAAGTCTGCGGACTGGCCCAAGGCTATCAGCAACTGCAACAAATCGTTGGTGGTTTGGAAACGGAACGCTAACTTTGTCAGGCCATCATGACCCTCAGAGAAGAATTTCGGCCGGTCAGCCCCTTGCGGTTGTCCGGTTGTGTCCCGCGTTGAGACTGGGACTTCTGGGGAGTATGAGTCGATGAAGTCACGTGACACCCTGATCCGCCTGAAGAAGTTCCAGGTCGATGAGAAGCGCCGCCGGGTCAATCAGATCGAAGGCATGATCGCGGATTTCCAGCGCATGTCGGTCGATCTCGAGCGCGAGATCCAGACCGAACAGGATCGCGCCGGTATTCAGGATCCCACTCACTTTGCCTATCCCACCTATGCGAAGGCTGCGATTCAACGTCGCGAGAACCTGACACGTTCGGCCGATGAGCTGCGCGTGCAGCTCGAAGACGCGAAGGCATTGCTGAGTGAAGCTTTCGAAGAACTCAAGAAGGTCGAACTGCTCGACGAGCGCGACCAGGCCCGTGCACGCGACGAAGAGAACGCACGCGAACAGGCCGACCTCGACAGCATTGGCCTGATGCGTGCCCGCATCGGCGCAGTGGCCTGATCCGCAGAAGCGGCGAGCCAACGAGCCTCAAAGATTGACGTCATCAAGCCCGGGCCGCGAGGTCCGGGTTTGCTGTTTGTGGTCTATCCACAGCATAAACAGCGACATGGCCCGCTTGCTATAATCTATGTTACGACAGGGAATACCGCCGGGCGGCACCTCCGTAAGGCGAAAGGTATATTGAGGTTGGGGAGACGTAATGCTGACGCCGGCTGAACTGGTCTGGCTTCTTGCCGCAGTTGCCAAGGGGGATGAAGTCGCCTTCGAGCGACTCTATGCAGCGACGCGCGCGAAACTCTTTGGCGTCGTGATCCGTATCTTGCGCAGACAGGATCTCGCCGAGGAAGTCATCCAGGAGGCCTATGTCAAGATCTGGAACAGCGCCGGGCAATTCAATCCCGGTGTTGCCTCGCCGATCACGTGGATGGCGTCGATCGCTCGTAACCGGGCTATCGATGTCGTTCGCAAGAGAAGCGAAACGTCTATCGAGGAAGAGCCGGCTGCAATGGAAGTGGCAGCCGATACACCTGACCCGCTCGCGCGTCAGGAAATGACCGAAGAATTGAAGCGCTTGTTGGAGTGCGTGGGCCGGCTTGAGCCGGACCGGCAGAAACTGGTGCTGCTTGCTTACTACAATGGCTGGAGCCGCGAACAACTCGCGACGAAGTTCGAAGCGCCGGTCAATACAGTAAAGACGTGGCTGCGCCGCAGTATGATGGACATCCGGGAGTGTCTGGGACTGACATGATGGCCTATAGCGAAGACCATATCGCGCTTGCCGCGGAATATGCGCTTGGCACGCTCAGTGCCGAAGAGCGCGTGCAGGTCGAGACCATGATGTCCGTCGACAAGGATTTTGCCGCTGTGGTCGAGGCGTGGGAGCGCAAGCTCGGCGTTTTGAATCAGATGGTCGGCCTTGTCGAGCCGCGTCCCGAAGTCTGGGAGAAAATCCGCGTTGCGATCGGTCTGGCCGGTACGCAAGAAACGATCGTGCATCCGGAAGCGCCGCAGCCGGTCGCTGCAGCGGCGGTCGTCGCTGAGCAGCCTGCGCTCGATCGTTCGACGCTCGATCGTTCGAACGTGATTGATTTCTCGGTCCAGGCAAAACGCTGGCGCGGTGTCGCCACCGGCATGACCGCGATTGCCGCCATGCTTGTTGCGTTGATTGCCGTGCAGGCCTATCGCCCCGAATTGCTGCCGGCAGGTTTACGCCCGAAGGCCGCGCAACAGGTGGTGCAGGCGCCAGCGCCGGTCGCGCCGCCCGCAGCAGCTCAGTCGCAATACGTCGCCTTGCTGCAGACCGACGCTGCGTCACCCGCATTCATCCTCACTGTCGATGCGGCGACCAAAAACTTTACAGTGCGCAAGGTTGGCGCCGAACCGCAGGCCGGCAAAAGCTACGAGCTCTGGATTGTGTCCGACAAGCTGCAACGCCCGCGTTCGCTCGGCGTGATCGGCAGCAACGACTTCACATCGCGCGCTGCACTCGCTGCCTATGATCCCGATGTCGTCAATCAGGCCACCTATGCCGTGACCGTGGAGCCGGAAGGCGGTTCGCCGACCGGTGCAGCCACCGGCCCGATCGTTTTCACCGGCAAGCTGATCGAAACGGTGCCGCCGGCACGGTGATCGTTTGGCTCTCTTGTCATCCGGCATTGGTCCCACAGTCGTCATTCCGGGGCGCATGAAAGCGGCGCAGTCGCTGAAGTGCGAACCTCAGTCACTCCGTGGGGAGTGACGTGGAATCTCGATGTGTGTTGCTCCCACTGTCATTCCGGGGCGCGGGCGCGCCTTCGCGCACGTGAACCCGGAATCCCGACATGTTTTGCGCTGAACATGTCGAGATTCAGGGTTTGCGTCCGGCAAAGTGCCGGCCGCGCCCCGGAATGACAATGGGAAGAGGAAGGCTTTAAACATTTTTTCCTATTGTTCTTGACAATATCCCCAGCAGGATTATCCTCCGCTCATCCGGTTCGCGAGGGGCGCTTCATGAGGCGTCTTGAAGTGGAACAGGGATGCGGCGCCTGCGGGTGTGGGGTGACGTACCCCGCGCACTCGGGAGGCCTTGGGTCACCGTCCGGCCCCACTACGGGGGTCTGCCACTCATGCTGGCTGGACGTGGCATTGGTGAACGGCGGGAAACCGTCGGGATCAGCGGAGTGCGGAGCTCTGCGCCTTTGCCCGGAAGAGCGGTCCCGGGGACAGAAATCGCCGCGGTGGTGCGCCGTGAGGCGTTGCGCGGTTGCAGCTTGCCGGCGTTCCGGTGGAGCGGATCGCGATAAAACCACCCTTTGCGCCTCACGGCGCGCCGCCACCCCTCATGTTTCGAGGGGAGACTATCCGCACAACTCGGGCTCATTGAGCCGCGAGACTGCGAGAGCGTGGCTGTTTGAAATTTGAATCTGTGATGGCGCGCTGGCGCGCAGAGTATCCCTCCACTGCGCAGCTGCGCTGCTTGAGGGAGAAGCAAGAAAGCACCCCACAAAAGAAAAACGCCCGTGGGGAGCGGGCGTTTTCCATTCAGAAGTCCACTCGGGGGGAAGTGGAGCTTCTATGTATTCACCTGACGACCTTGGGGGACATCGCCACGCGAATTCCTGAATTCCTTAGCGGACCATGCTGGCGTTCGAAGTGGTGACAGCAACCGGCTGGCCTGCTTTGATCACACGAGCGCTGGCGGTCTGGCTGTAGCCTTCGTCAGCATTCATGCGGGCCGAGATTCCGAAGCCTGCCACGAAGATACCGGCGACCAGAGCAACGATCACCACCTTGAGGTGGGTCATGCGATCCGCGCTGTAAATCGAGTGGTTCATTGGAAACGCTCCCTGCCGTCTTACTCTGCCTACGACCGTTTGTGTCGTGTCCGCGTCGGCAGGTTCAACTCATCACGCATAGGAAACGTGGTGTTGGGTCGTTCCGTTCCAAATAGTCGATCACAAGGCAGTGATAAGACGTGATCCGGCGAGATTGAAGCATCCGGCTTGGCCCTGAAATTCATAAATTATTATTTATTATCAGAGCGTTGAGAGTGATTCGTGCCGTCACCCCGAAATGGCCTCGGGATGCGACATTCTGGCAAATCTCTTGTCTGTGACGAATTTACATCGGTTTCGGGCAAGGTTGCTAGCCTCTTGCCGCCGAATCAGACGCTTCCGACGGTCTTCAGGCGCGCACGGGGGTGGATTTCCGCCTGGGACAGCACGGTGGTTTGTGCGCGGAACCGTTCCACCAGCGAGCGCACGAACGGCCGGATCGAGGCCGAGGTGACCAGCACCGGCGCTTCGCCTTCGCGCGCGGCCTGTTCGAAACGATCGCGCACGGTGGTCATGAACTCCGACAGCTTCGATGGCTGCATCGCGAGGCTGCGTTCTTCGCCGGTGCCGATGATCGATTCCGCGAAGGCCTGCTCCCACTGCGCCGACAGTGCGATGAGCGGTAGGTAGCCGTTGTAGGACGTGTTCTGCGCGCAGATCTGTCGCGCGAGGCGCGCACGTACATGCTCGACGATGGTCGATGGGTTGCGCGAGAAGGCGAGGGCGTCGGCAATGCCTTCGAGGATGGTCGAGAGATCGCGCACCGAAATACGTTCGGTGAGCAGCAATTGCAGCACGCGCTGGATGCCCGACACGGTGATGAGCGACGGGACGATATCCTTGACCAGTTCGCCTTGTTCTTTCGGCAGGTCCTTCAGGAGCTTCTGCACTTCGCCGTAGGACAAGAGATCCGACATATTGCCCTTCAGCAGCTCTGTCAGATGCGTCGACAAGACGGTGGCGGCATCGACCACGGTGTAGCCCTTGAGCGAAGCTTCTTCCTTCAGGCCGGCATCGACCCAGGTCGCGGGCAGGCCGAAGGTCGGCTCTGTCGTGTGAATGCCCGGGACGTTGACCTGATTACCACCGGGATCCATGACCATGAACTGGTTCGGCCAGATGCGGCCGGTGCCGGCGTCCACTTCCTTGATCTTGATGATGTAGGTGTTGGCTTCGAGCTGCACGTTGTCCAGGATTCTGACCGACGGCATCACGAAACCCATTTCGACAGCGAGCGACTTGCGCAGCGCCTTGATCTGCTCGGTGAGGCGATCGGTGCCGTCCGGGCCATTGACCAGTGGCAGCAGCGCGTAGCCCAGCTCGATCTTGAGGTCGTCGATCTTCAGCGACGCGGAGATCGGCTCGTCCGCGGCGGCAGCTTGTGCTGCTGCGGCGGCGGCGGGTGCTGCGGCCTGATGCGCGACTTCCGCGCGGGCGATCTTGTTGCGCTTGTTGGCGGTGACAGCGAGATAGGCTGCGCCGCCGCCGAGCGCGAGGAACGGCAGCATCGGAATGCCCGGCAGCAGCGCCAGCGTCAGCATGACGCCGGCCGACATGCCCAGCGCCTGCGGATAGCCGGAGAATTGCTTGATCAGCGTCTTGTCGGCGGCGCCGGTAATGCCCGCCTTCGAGACGAGCAGGCCTGCGGCGGTCGAGACGATCAGCGCCGGAACCTGGGTGACCAAGCCGTCGCCGACGGTCAGCAGCGTATAGGTGCGGCCGGCTTCCGAGAACGACAGGCCCTGCTGCGCGACGCCGATGATGATCCCGCCAATGACGTTGATGGCGGTGATGAGCAGGCCGGCAATGGCATCGCCGCGGACGAACTTGGAAGCACCGTCCATGGCGCCGAAGAAGCCGCTTTCGTCTTCGAGATCCTTGCGGCGCGCCTTGGCGGTGGCCTCGTCGATCAGGCCAGCCGACAGATCGGCGTCGATCGCCATCTGCTTGCCGGGCATCGAGTCCAGCTGGAAGCGTGCCGCGACTTCGGCGATACGGCCCGAACCCTTGGTGATGACGATGAAGTTCACGATCACCAGGATAGCGAACACGACGATGCCGATGACGAAATTGCCACCCATCACGAAATTGCCGAACGCCTCGATGACGTGGCCGGCGGCGGCGGTGCCTTCGTGGCCATGCGACAGGATCAGGCGGGTCGAGGCCAGGTTCAGCGACAGCCGCAACATGGTCGAGATCAGCAGCACGGTCGGGAACGACGAGAATTCCAGCGGCGTCTGGGTGAACAGCGCCGTCATCAGGATCAACACCGACATGGTGATCGAGATCGCGAGGAACAGATCCATCACGATCGCTGGCAGCGGCATGATCAGGACGACAAGGATGATCAGAACGCCGAATGCGAGGCCGATATCGCCGCGCAAGACGTTCGTCCTGATGCTTGCGAAGTCGAAACCGCCGCTCTTGGGTGCTCCGAGGCCCTGACCCGCGATCAAATCCGTCATCGATGCCGCTTCCCCGCGCGAATGTCGTTCGCGACTGCCGAACGTCTGCGCGGCGGCCGAAGGGCCGCCGATCCGCAAGTGAGGCACCGCACTGGCATCCACGGGCATTCCCCCGGTCAGCTGACGAGACGCGACTCCACTCGGCAATTTTTGCCGTGTGTATGGTTAGCAAAGGGTTAACGAGGCGTTACTGAGCGGCTTTGCCACAAGCCCGGAGCCAGTTTTGGCCGAAACGGTCTGTTGCACTGTTTCTGCATGCCTAATCCTTCGGCATATCGCTTGACCCGTGGGCACACGCCGAGGATGTTGCCGCCGTGACCATCGCGACCCCCACTTCAGATTCGATGCCGTTCCTGCCTGACTCCCGTCAGGCCTGGATCCGGCTGTCGCTTGCCCTGATCATCGGCTCACTGGGGTCAGTGGGCATGTGGTCGGTGGTGGTGGCGCTCCCGGCCGTGCAGGCCGATTTCGCCGCCAGCCGCGGCGCGGCGTCGCTGGCCTTCACCCTGACCATGGTCGGTTTCGGCCTCGGTGGCGTGGTCGCCGGCAAGCTGACCGACCGGTTCGGCATCGTGGCCACCATTGCGCTTGCGACGGTGCTGATGGGCGCCGGTTATCTTCTCGCGTCGCAGTCCAGGGCGCTCTGGCAGTTCAATCTTATTCACGTGGTGATCGGCGCAGGGTCGTCGGCGACCTTCGGGCCGCTGATGGCGGAAGCGTCGCACTGGTTCGAACGCCGGCGCGGCATCGCGGTGACTGTCGCTGCAACCGGCAGCTATATCGGCGGCACGCTCTGGCCGCCGATTGTCAGCTGGGGCATTCTGACTTTTGGTTGGCGCTCGACGCATATCAGTGTCGGGGTCGTCACAACCGTCCTGATGCTCCTGATGCTTGTGGTTCTGCGCGCGCAGATGGGCACGGTCACACGACGTAGTCACGTCAATGCGCCGCCGCCCAAAGTCGATCTCCAGCTCAGCAACAACACGCTGACGACGCTTCTCTTCGTGGCCGGCATCGGTTGCTGTGTCGCCATGGCGATGCCGCAGGTGCATATCGTCGCTTATTGCGGGGATCTCGGCTACGGCGTGACGCGCGGCGCCGAGATGTTGTCGCTGATGCTGGCCTGCGGGATTGTCAGCCGTGTTGGCTCGGGTTTTCTGGCCGATCGTATCGGTGGCATTCGCACACTGCTTATTGGCTCGTTGCTGCAGGGATTCGCACTGCTGTTCTATTTGTTCTTCGACAGCCTGGCTTCGCTTTACATCATCTCGGCGATGTTCGGCCTGTTCCAGGGCGGTCTGGTGCCGGCCTATGCCATCATCATCCGCGAGGCAATGCCCGCATCGCAGGCGGCTACGCGTGTCGGCATTGTCATATTGGGCACGGTAGGAGGCATGTCACTTGGCGGCTGGATGTCGGGCGTCATCTTCGACGCCACGGGCTCCTACGCGGCAGCGTTCATGAACGGCCTCGCCTGGAATGCGCTCAACGTCACCATCATCACGGCGCTGATGCTGCGGGCGCGCCGCAGGTTGATTTTCTCCTCGGGCGCATCGGTCGCCTAAGGCGTCAGATCCTGCACCGGCGGCATCGCCGGAAATCCATCGATCGGTACGTTTTCGAGCGCGCGTTTGGCCGGGCCGCTACCGAACATGCAGTCCAGCGTCGGCTCGGCAATCGCCGTCATGGTCCGCGGGATCAAGCTTCGTTTGTCCGGCGGCAGCCAGTTCTCGTTCAGCGTGGGGACGCCGCGCTCGGTGACCCCGTACAGGATCGCGTCGAGAATATCGCGATCGCCGATCTCGCTGATCAGCGCGGTGCGGACGCAGTCGCAGATCGCTTCGGGATGCGCATAGCGCGACACCATGAAGGGCGCGCAGAGCCGAATGAACTCGCCGCGCGGATCGGGCATCAGGGATAGGCGACGCGTGTCAGTCATCGCGATGGTCGACACCCCGCACGCCAACAGGCTGCCCAGGACAATGGGAGACAGTGTGCTGAGGGACAGGTACCGCAACAAATTCACCCGGGAAGCAACCGTAGGACGAGACACGTGCAGGACCTATTATAGATGATGTGAGGTGCGAATGTGAATGCCGCTGTGAGGTGTCACACAGCCTGGCCGACTTTCAGCAACATGCAGCCGCTGATCTTCAGGCTACCATCCGGCTGCGGCTCCAGCGTGTAGAGCGCATCCCACGGCACACCATCGGCATCGACGATATGGACCTTCTGCTCGATGGTGCCACCGGACGTATTGCTCTCGGTGAATTCGAAGCTGCGATGGCGATAGATGGGCGCATAGGCGTTGCGTACCATGTCCATGAAGCTGTCGGGATCGGTGAAAATGCTCTGGATGCCGGGGGCCGCGAATCCATAGGCAGTCACAGCATCGTCGCGCGCCAGCGCATCGGCTTGGGAGCTGATGATCTTTTGCGCCGCCGCTACATCGTCCGCAGCACGGACAGGCGATGCGAGGCCGATCATTATGACGGCAAGAAAGAGGAGGTTGCGCATAGACTCACTTGCTCAAAGTGTTCTTGTAGATGACGCCGTCTTTCATGATGATTTTGAGGTTATTCGCGGGATCGGCAATCAGGTTGATGTTGTCCAGCGGATTGCCGTCGACAAGCAGTAAATCCGCGAGCGCGCCCTGTTCCACGACGCCGAGCTTGCCGGGATAGGGATTGCGCTTGCCGGACAGTGCCAGCAGTTCGGCGTTTGTCGATGTCGCCATGACCAGCGCTTCGGCGGGCGTGTACCAGCGCGTGAGCGAGGCCAGAATTGCCCCCTGTTGCTGCGCGAGCGCGCGCGAGAACAGCACGTCGGTGCCCCACGCCGTCTTGATCTTGTACTTCTTGGCAAACTCGTAGGACCTGGCTATGCCGGGCCAGACCTCATCCGCCTTGGCCCGCTGGACTGAACCTTCGGGAAAGCCAAGCCTCAAGCCCTCGGGGAGGGGCTGCAAGCTCAACCAGATGTCCTTCTCGGCAAGCAGCCTGGCGGTTGCCTCGTCCATCAGCATGCCGTGTTCGATGCACTTCACGCCAGCGGCAACGGCTCTCTGGATCGCCGCCGGAGTAAAGGCATGCGCGGCGACATATGTGCCCCAATTCTCGGCCGCTTCAACGGCGGCGCGTAGTTCGGCTTCGGTGAAAGTGGTCACGTCGACCGGACTGAAGGGTGACGACACGCCGCCGCCCGCCGTCAACTTGACCTGGGAGGCGCCCTGCATGAGTTGCTCGCGCGCGCGCAGACGCACCTCGTCAGGGCTGTCGGCGACGATCGCGCCACCGACCTGCTCCATGCGGGTGAGCATGCCGCCGATCGTGCGTGGCAGATCGGTTAGCTGCCGGAAATCCCCATGCCCGCTCGTGATAGTGATCATGGCGCCAGACGGATAGATGCGCGGGCCCTTGACGATGCCCTCGTCGATGGCACGCTTGAGGCCGAACACCGGCCCGCCAACATCGCGAACAGTGGTGAAGCCGCGCATCAGCGTGTCAGTCGCTTCGCTGCCGGCCAGCAGATTGTTGTAGCCGACGTCACCGAAAGCCTGTGCCGGCGTCACCCGTATCAACATCGTATGCCAATGATTGTCGATCAGGCCAGGCATCAGCGTATGCCCGTTTCCTGCAACACGCTGAGCGTCTGCGGCTGCTATCGGTGCCGTGGAAATACGCTCGATGAGGTTGCCCTTGATCAGCACATTCGACGGAGCGGAAAGAGTGGCGCTTCTCCCGTCGAAGATTCGAACATTTTCGAGGAGCACATCGCCGGCGCTCGCGCTGGTGCAAAATGTCAGCGCAAGAATCGCTGCGAGCCATCGACTACCGACAGGGAACAACATGAGCGTTCTCCGAGCAGTAAAGCCTGCACTATGACAGATACCGGCGTCCACTTGAAGGTGGCGCCGCTACCAGTGGATCCCGGCTGATGTTACGGGGAATCCGCTCGGCCAGACGTGAATATATCTGGTTGCTCAAGCTCGTCTGGCATCGCCCATCCTTCAGCCATCAAAGCGACATGGAGCGCGGTTCGAACGTCGGGCGGCTCAATTTTCCCGACAGTCGCCTCATCAAGAACAGCGATCAGCTTCGTCCACCGCGGCGTTGTCTTGGCTTCGCTGTCAACGTAACGCTGGACCCATCTAACCGCCGCCAGGAGAGAAAAGATCGTGCGGTTCCTCGCCGGGGTTTGCCCGGGCGCCTCAGGCATCAATCGAATTGGTTCAAAGATCATTTGTACACAAACCGACTGCTGAAATTCGCTTCATCGTGCCACAGAGCCGGCAATACGCAATGGGTGCCGGCATGACACGCAGCAACTGCACGTCGCCCTGAAGGCCGTGATCAAGCGCGCGATCACCGTCCTGGATGCGCTGGGCGACTCCGAGATGCGATTTCAAAGCCAGGGGCAGGAGCCGGGCGATCAACGATGCTGAGCTAGCGTATGGCTATACTGACTATACTGAAGCGACGATGCAGTTCATCCCGACCGCGCGAGATTGCAGGCGCAAAGTCTTGGCACAAAACACCAAATCACTGGTGGGCCCGGCAGGACTCGAACCTGCAACCAGACCGTTATGAGCGGTCGGCTCTAACCATTGAGCTACAGGCCCCGCCGGCGTCCAGCGGGTGCGAGAACCGGGGACGGCGGTGCAGGCATTCCTTATATCGGCCATCGCCTGTCGGCAATGCCGCGTTCCCGGGGGCGGAACTTTGGCCAGGCGGTGGCGTTTGTCTGCGCAATTTCAACGTCGGGAGGCGCGGGTGTTTCGCTGGGCTGTCATCTGTCTGATCATTTCCCTGATTGCCGGCGGCCTCGGCCTCACCAACATCTCGGCTTTCGCCAAGAAGCTCTCGATCATCTTCTTTGCGCTTTTCTTCCTCGGCTTCCTGGCTTTGCTGGGCTTCGCCTATCTGGTCGCCGGGGCGGTCAGCAGTTCTGAGCTGCTGCCCGCCATGGTCGCGGTGAGCGTCTAGCTCAGTCGCCCCCGGATGAATCGCCCCCGGATCAATCGCCCCTGGCTCAGTCGACCGAGACGCCCGCGAATTCCACCACCTTGCGCCATTTCTCGGTTTCGGCGGCAACCAGTTTGCCGAATTCCTCGGGCGTCATCGGCTTCGGCACGCCGCCGGTCTCGGCGAGCCGTGCGATCAGCTTCGGATCCTTCAGCGCTTCGCCCACAGCCTTGTTGAGGGTGGCAATCACCTCCGGCGGCGTGCCCTTCGGCGCGGAGATGCCATAGAAGCCGATGGACTCGAAGCCTGGCACGGTCTCGGCAATGGCCGGGACATCCGGCACGATGGGCCAGCGTTGCGGCGAGGTGACGCCGAGCGCGCGGACGGTGCCGCCCCGCGACTGTTCGAGCGCCGTGGGCAGGTTGTCGAAGATCAACTGCACCTTGTTGGAGATGATGTCAGGGAAGGCGATCGCCGAGCCGCGATAGGGCACGTGGATCATGTCGCATTTGGTCATCGCCTTGAACAATTCGGCCGACATATGCACCGAGGTGCCATTGCCCGAGGACGCATAGGAGATCTTGCCGGGATTGGCCTTGCAGTAGTCGATGAACTCCTGGACCGTTTTCACGGGCATGCCATTCGACACCACCAGCATATTGGTGAGCTGCATGATGCTGGCGACAGGCACGGTGTCGCGGATGAAATCGTAAGGCAGCTTCTTGTAGAGCGAGGCCGAGATTGCGTTGTTCGGCGCGACGAACAGCAACGTATAGCCGTCCGGCGCAGAGGTGACAGCCGCGGCGGCGGCCAGATTGCCGCCCGATCCAGCGCGGTTTTCCACGACGAATTGCTGGCCGAAATGATCCGACAGCCACTGCGCCATGATGCGCGCCACGATATCGACGGGGCCACCGGCAGCGAAGCCGATCAGCCAGCGCACGGGGCGATCGGGATAGCCGGCGGCAGAGGCGGGGAGGGTTGTCGTGGCGAGGCTGGCGAAGCCGACGAGATACAGCACAGCAGCACGCAGAAAAGCGATCATAGTTCCTCCCAGACATGAAAATCGCAGCGCTGATGCGCGACGTCGTTCGATCGGGCTTGCCACCCGTTACCTCCATGCTTTCATAGAAATCGGATTTTGCCTACAAGCTTGGTCGAACGATGCAGGCGGATCGACGTCGAGGTGCCCCATGAAAATGATGCCGCTTCTTTGCGCAGCATTCCTGACTGTCACGACGGCCATTGCGCAGGAGGGAGCCAAGCCGATGTCGACCACCACCCCTCTCAGCTTGAGTCTCGGGACGGCGACGCCCGGCGGCGGCTTCCCGCTCTATGGCGACGCCTTTGCCGAGGTCATGAACAAGGCTGATCCGTCACTGACGCTGGCGACGCGCAACACCAAAGGCTCGACCGAGAACATCCCGTTGCTCGAAGCCGGCCAGCTCGATCTCGCTTTGGTGGCCGGCGAGCCCGCTTACGAGGCCTTCAAGGGCATCGGCCGGGCGCCGACGAAGCTGAAGATCATCACGGCGCTGTATTCCAATCCGGGCATGTTCGTGGTCCGCGCCGACAGTCCTTACAAAACGATCCGCGATCTTGTCGGCAAGCCGATCGCCTTCGGTGCCAAGGGCTCCGGCCTCGTGTTCCTGTCGCGCTATGTGCTGGACGGGATCGGCCTCGATCAGGACAAGGATTTTCAGGCGGTCTATCTCGACCGCGCGGGCGACGGTCCGGCGATGGTGCAGGACGGCCGCGTGGCCGCATTATGGGGCGCAGGCCTCGGCTGGCCCGGCTTCAAGGCGATGAGCGAAAGCCCCGGCGGCGCGCGCTTCATTGCGCCCGATGCGGCGGAGATCGCGCAGATCCGCGCCAAGCACGCCTTCCTCAAGCCGATGCTGGTGGGCGCCAACAGCTATCCGAACCAGCCGATGCCGATCGCGTCGGTGGGCTCGTGGAGCTACATCCTCGCGCGCGAAACGCTGCCGGATGAGGTCGCCTATCGTCTCGCGAAGACGCTGCACGGCGCCGAGGCCACGCTCGGCGCGCGGCTTGCACAGGCGAAGGAGACGACAGCGAGCAATACGGTCGCGGCGGCGCCGGATGTGGCGCTGATCCATCCGGGGGTGCTGAAGTACTATCGGGAAATTGGGTTGGTGAAGTAGCCGTTCTTTCTTCCCCTTTCCCCCGCGCAGCGTAGCTGCGCTAGGCAGGAGAGGGGGGATGCGCGCCGAAAGGCGCGCAGACGGGAGAGGGCGCGCACGGGCACCGCGCTTTGCTGCTACCCCTCTCCCGTCCGCGCTTCGCGCGGCCACCCTCTCCCGCAAGGGGAGAGGGAAGGTGGAGCGCCACCGATAGTTTCTCTTCTGCTATTTCTTCCCCAAAGCACACGCCGGATCAGGCGGTCCGAATGCTTCCTCTCCGGAAATCTTCGCGAGGATCTTGTAGTAGTCCCACGGATATTTGGACTCTTCCGGCGACTTGACCTGCACCAGCATCAGGTCGTGCACCATCAACCCGTCCTCGCGCAGTCTGCCGTTGCGCGCGAAGAAATCCTCGATCGGCTTCTCGCGCATCTTGGCGGCGACTTTGAGTGGCTCGTCGGTGCCTGCTTCCTTGATGGCGTTGAGATAGACCATGGTCGAGGAATAGACGCCGGCCTGCCACATGGTGGGCATGCGCTTGGTCTTTTCGAAGAAGCGCTTCGACCAGGCGCGGGTCTTGTCGTCCATGTCCCAGTAGAAGGCGGTGGTCAGCAGCAGACCCTGCGCCGTCTGCAGTCCCAGCGAGTCGATGTCGGTGATCAGCGCCAGCAGCGCGGCCATCTGCTGGCCGCCTTTGAACACGCCGAATTCGCCAGCGGTCTTGATCTCGTTGATATTGTTCGGCGGTCCGCCGGCGATGCCGATGATCTTGGCCTTCGAGGCCTGCGCCTGCAGCACGAAGGACGACAGGTCCGATGCGCCGAATGGCGGCCGTACAGAGCCAATCACCTTGCCGCCAGTCTTGGTGACGACGGCAGATGCATCGCGCTCCAGCGCATGACCGAAGGCGAAATCGTCGGTGATGAAGAACCAGCTGTCGCCGCCGCGCTTCACCACTTCCTGCGCGGTGCCGACGGCAAGGGCGCGGGTGTCGAACACCCATTGCATGGTATAGGGCGAGCAGAACTTGCCATGGAAGTCCGCGGCGCCGGTCGAATGGGTGATGAACAGCCGCTTGCGGTCGTTGGCGACGTTCTGCACGGCGAGGCCGACGGCTGAGACCGGCACATCGACGATGAGATCGACCTGATCGACATCGTACCAGCGCCGCGCGAGACTGGCGCCGATATCGGGCTTCAACTGATGATCGCCGATGATGATGCTGATCGGCTTGCCGAGCACGCTGTCGCCGAAATCATCCACGGCCATTTGCGCGGCCGTCACCGAACCCTGGCCGGAGGGCGTCGAGGCCGGACCGTTCATGTCGGTGAGCACGCCGATCTTGACGACGTCGTCGGAAACCTGGGCCGAGGCGGTTGAGGCGAGGAGAGCAAGTGCAATGCTTGAGATCACGGACAGCGAAGTACCGCGCATAAAGTTTCTCCCATATATCGCGACACTTCGGCCGCGTGATGGAAGCGAGACTAGCGCCAAGAAGATGCAAAGTCACAAATTCACAGTCGTCATGCCCGGGCTTGTCCCGGGCATCCACGTCTTTCTTGTTCGCGGTCAAGGCGTGGATGGCCGGAACAAGTCCGGCCATGACGGAGGCTTGGGAACTAGTCATCCAGCAATGCAAGCCGTTCGGCTTCGGCGATGTCGTCCATCGTATTGGCATTGAAGAACGGATCAATAGGATCAGTCGGCCATTCCACGGTTGCGAGTCTGTAGCGGGACGTCCAGCGGCCGACCTTGCGGATGTCCTCGTTGACGAGCGCGTGCCGTAACTCATGGCGCAGGGAGATATCCCACAAGCCGACGACGGGGTGCGACTGTCCTGCGGACGAGGCAACAGCAAGCTGCACATTCTCCGCGATGCGGGCCTGATGCAAGCGGGTGACGAGATCGCGCGGCAGGAACGGGCAGTCGCCGGCGGCACTCAGCATCCACGTGACATCTGGTCGGTTGGCGGCTGTCCATTCCAGACCTGCGAGAATGCCGGCGAGGGGGCCAGGGAAATCCGCAACGTCGTCGGCGATTACGGGGAGGGCAAAGGACGCGAACCGCGCGGGATCGCCATTGGCGTTCAGCACCAGTCCGTCGCATTGCGGCGCGATGCGTGCGATCACGCGGGCCAGGATGCTGCGGCCACCAATCTCACGCATCGGCTTGTCGCCGCCGCCCATCCGGCGCGCGAGACCGCCGGCGAGAAGCACGCCCAGCGTGGCCGGATATGTGTTCGTCATCGCCATACCGCTGCATATGACATTTGACGCCAGCCCGATATAACGCAGTTGCACCAAGTGGAACCGCGCGATGCCCGTGACCAAGCTCGACCTGACCGGATTGAAATGCCCGTTGCCGGCGCTGATGACGCGCAAGGCGATGAAGGCACTGTCGGTCGGCGACCGCCTCGAAGTCCACTGCACGGACCCCCTCGCGGTGATCGACATCCCTGCGTTGATTCAGCAAAGCGGCGATCAGATCGAAGCCTCCAAACGCAGCGGCGATGTGATCATTTTCTTCATCGAAAAACGAAATGCTGCGATTGCAAATCGCGATTGAATTGCTGCGATGCAGTGGAAATCATTGATAAATTTTCGCTCCTGATACCTTTGGACTATCGACTCCCGCAGTCGCTTCTGGCCCTGTTCTAAAGTGCGAGCGTGCGTGAATCTTTGTCCGCGCACCGCAGGGGAATTGACGAAGCGACTTTTTCAAATCGCAGACCGGCTCAGAAGGGGCGGCTGCAGGGGAGAACTTTCATGACAAGTGTGGGCAACGCCGGAACACTGTCTGGCACCAAGCCAGGATTGCTGGAACGCGAACGCATCATTGCGACCGCCGGCTTCAACCGGTGGCTGGTTCCACCTGCTGCACTCTGTATTCATCTCTGTATCGGCATGGCCTACGGCTTCAGCGTGTTCTGGCTGCCGCTGTCGCAAGCAATCACGACACCTGCCTCGAAGGAAGTGTGCGAGGGCATGAGCCTCGCCACCGAGCTGTTCACCACCACCTGTAATTGGAAGGTCGCCAGCCTCGGCTGGATGTACACGCTGTTCTTCGTGCTGCTCGGCGTCTCCGCCGCCATCTGGGGCGGCTGGCTCGAGCGCGTCGGGCCGCGCAAGGCGGGCTTCGTGTCGGCGATGTGCTGGTGCGGCGGCCTCGTGCTCGGTTCGATCGGCGTCTACACGCATCAGCTCTGGCTGCTGTGGATCGGCTCCGGCGTGATCGGCGGCGTTGGTCTCGGTCTTGGCTACATCTCGCCGGTATCGACGCTGGTGAAGTGGTTTCCGGATCGTCGCGGCATGGCGACGGGCATGGCCATCATGGGCTTCGGCGGCGGTGCGATGATCGGCTCGCCGCTGGCTAACCTCTTGATGAATTATTTCAAGACTCCGACCGATGTCGGCGTCTGGCAGACCTTCCTGGCCATGGGCGTCATCTACTTCGTGTTCATGACCATTGGCGCGTTCTCCTATCGCATCACGCCACCGAACTGGAAGCCGGAAGGCTGGACCCCGCCGGCTACGGCGAATGCGATGATCACCACCGGCCACGTGCATCTCGACAATGCGCACAAGACCAAGCAGTTCTGGCTGATCTGGGGCGTGCTCTGCCTGAACGTGTCGGCGGGCATCGGCGTCATCGGCATGGCCTCGCCGATGCTGCAGGAAATCTTCGCGGGCAAGCTGATCGGCGCGCCGGATCTCTCCTTCAGCCAGCTCTCAGCAGCGCAGAAGACTGCGATTGCCGGCATCGCAGCTGGCTTCGCGGGTCTGATCTCGCTGTTCAACATCGGCGGCCGCTTCTTCTGGGCGTCTTTGTCGGACAAGCTCGGCCGCAAGAACACCTACTACACGTTCTTCATCCTCGGTATCGTGCTCTATGCACTGGTGCCGACCTTCGCAGCGATGGGCAGCAAGGTTCTGTTCGTGCTGGCCTTCGGCATCATCCTCTCGATGTATGGCGGCGGCTTCGCGACCATCCCGGCCTATCTGGCCGATATCTTCGGCACCCAGTTCGTGGGTGCGATCCACGGCCGGTTGCTGACGGCCTGGGCGACTGCGGGCATCGTCGGTCCGGTGGTGGTGAACTACATCCGTGAATTCCAGATCGCCGCCGGCGTGCCGCGGGCGCAGGTCTATGACTTCACGATGTACATCCTCGCCGGCATGCTGGTGCTGGGACTGATCTGCAACATGCTGGTGAAGCCACTGGCGCCGCATTGGTTCATGAAGCCGGAGGAAGTCGCGAAGTTGCAGGCCAAGGGCGCCGAGGCGGCGTCGGCCGGCGGAGGCTCCTATGGCATTGGCAAGGGCGGTTTCGACGGAGCAGCCATTGCCTTCTGGGCTTTTGTCGGTGTCCCGCTGTGCTGGGGTGTCTGGCTGACGCTGCAGAGCGCCGCGCGCATCTTCCAGTAAAACCTGCGCGGGACCGGCAGCGAAAGCTTCCGGTCCCATTTTACATCTGACGAACAATCTTCAAAACAAGCACATTCGGGGATAACGATGACACGCATCACTACGGGCCTCTTGGCCGCACTGTTCGTTGTGACTTCAATGGGCGTTGCTTCGGCACAGGCGCCTGCGACGCCGGCAACCCCTGCTGCGCCCGCCAAGATGAAGCTGAACAAGCAGAGTCTGAAGGACATGAAGGCGAAGTGGAGCGCCAACAAGGGCAAGCTCAAGGCCTGCCGCAAGGACGTCAAGGTCAAGGGTCTCGCCGGCGACGATCGCTGGTTCTACATCGAAGACTGCATGGCCAAGAGCTGAGCGAGCGCTGGTCTTTCCGGCAGTTCCAGCCTCCTGATCTTTATGCCGCGCCTATGAACAGGCGCGGCTGCCCGTCTCGATTTCATATGGCGATGTCCGCATCTTCTCACCATCCCGACGCGCTCATGCGCCAGGGATTTGAGAAGACGGACAACGACCATGACGATGTTCTACAATCGCGATACGCAGCTGCACGATTTCTCGGCCGACAGCGCCTATCGCAGCTACCTCATCAGCCGCAATCAGCCGCCGATCGTCCATCACTCGGGCGATATCCAATGGAAACGGCTTTGCGTAACCATCAGGCTGACGCGTAACCACATCAAGGGCTTCTTCGCCGCCATCCACATGGCCCTGGTGGCCGACAAGATGCGCCGCGCGCGGCGTGAACTGGCGCGCGTCCGTGTGCGCGCCGCCGATACGCCGGTGCTTCCGGATCGCCGGAGCGTGCCATGAGGGAAGACCGTTCTGCAGCGCTGTTCGCGCGTATCGCCTCCTATGCGACCATCATGCCGGGCGTTCTCGCCCGGCTATGGCGTTTTGTCATTGGACCTGCTGTCTATCGGCCGGCTGCGCATTATATGCGCGGACCCGGCCCGAAATGTCGTGAGAAGAACGAGCGCGCGGGCCCCCAATCCTAGCGGGCGCGGCGCAGGGGCGGCGCGTCGTCGGGCTGCGCCCAGATCGCGTCCATCGCGGTGTGTACCTGCTGCTGCTCGGCATCTGTAAGCTCGGTCAGCGGCAGGCGCACGGCGGCACTCCCCAGGCCCCGCAAGGTCAATGCATATTTCACTGCCGATGTGACCTGGTCCGGCGGCAGAGCTGCTGCGAGCGGCGCCAGCATGTCGGAGATGGTCGTCGCATAGCGCGGGCATCCCTGGCGGGCCGCGTAATACATGCCGCGGCAGAGCTGCGGCGCCACATTGGCCATCGCGGAGACAACGCCGTCGCCGCCGAGCAGCAGATAGGGCAGGGCTGCGGTGTCCTGTCCCGTCAGCATCCGGAAACCCGCCGGCAGCAGCGGCCGCAATCGCGCGAGCCGTCCGGCATCGCCGGTGTCGTCGCGCAGGCCTATCAATCGTGGCGAGGCGGCGAGGCCGATGAGCGTGTCGTCGGTCAGCTCACGGGCACAACGCGACGGTGCGTCATGCACAATGACCGGCAGCAATGTCGCCTCCAGGATCGCACGGAAATGCGCTGCGATGCCATCTGCCGTCGGGCGATTGTAATACGGCACGACCGACATGACGGCATCGGCGCCGGCGGCCCATGCCAGCCGCGTCGATTCAATGGCGCGGCTGGTGCAGTTCGATCCCGCGCCGGCAATGACGTGGATGCGCCCGCGGGCGACGCCGGCGGCAGTGCGGATCAGCGTGGCGCGCTCGTTCGAGGCGAGCGTGTCGGCTTCGCCGGTGGTCGCGCCGACCACGATGGCACTAGCGCCGGCACAGACCTGTCGCTCGCACAGGCGTGCGAAAGTGACGAGATCGAGCGCGCCATGCGTGTCGAACGGCGTCGGCACATCGGCGATGATGCCGTGCAGCCAGTCGTTGGCGTGATGGGAGGCATGAGCTTGCGGGAGGGCATGAGCCCGAAGAGCAACTGTGGACATGGCGGGTAGCTCAGGCGACGCGCCGTTGTTGTAACCGTTCGACAGAGGTTGCTGCCGTGAAAGGCAGGGCGTTCATATCGAGTTCGATGAGGCCCGCCGTCTCGATGATAGCTTCGGGGCGATGGCCGTTCTCGAACAGAGCATAACGCACGGCATTCGCGCGGCTGACAAACAACCCGCCGAATAGGCCGTTTTGCTCCTGCGCGACCCACTGGCCGCGGCCGTTCTTGCCGATGAAAACGAGGGATGAGCTACACGAGGGAGGTTCGATGGTGATCACTTGCAGTCTCCAGTTCATTCGCTTGAGCGAATGGCTGCAAGATGATCGGCTGCCCGTTTGAAAACGAGATGAGCGGCGGTGCCGCGTTATAGGGATTTCATAAGTGCGTTCGTTCGCCAATCGTCCGCGTGGAACCATCACCCGCAGCGACGATTGATCGTTTCGATCACAACGGGAGCATGGAATGGCGAAATATTCCAAGAAGGCCACCGCGAAGGTCGCGCGGGCCATGAAGAAGCGCAAGGCCGGTACATTGCGAAGCGGCGGCTCGGGCAAGAAGGTCACCAGCAAGAAGCAGGCGATTGCCATCGGCCTATCCGAGGCTCGCGCGGAGGGCAAGAAAGTGCCGAAGGCGCCGAAGAAAAAGACGGTGAAGAAAGCCAGCAAGAAGACGGCGGGGAAAAAGAAAGCGGCCAAAAAATCCCGGAAGTCGACGAAGGCCTGAGGCTGCGCCGATGTACGTTGATCGACGCATATGAACCAATCTTCGTCATGCCCGGGGCTTGTCCCGGGCATCCACATCTTGGCGGGAGAAAAGACGTAGACGGCCGGGACAAGCCCGGCCATGACAGTTTCGACCGAAGCGGCATCGCCTCACTTCGTCTGCAGCGTCGCCTTCAGCAGGTGGTCCTTACATTCATCGTCCTTGCCCTCCGCCATTGCTTCGCTGGCCAGGCCGATCTCGTCGGAAGCGGTCTTCTTTTGCTTGCCTTCGGCCATCTTGGCGATGGCTTCGGCGACGAAGGCGATATTCGAGGCGTTGCATTCCCTTGTCTGTAGCTGCTGCGTCTGCGCTGCCACGGTCGGCATCAACGCGATGCCTATGATCATTCCCAAAATCTTCATGCGCTCAGCTTGCCTTGCGATGTCGCGCCGATGACCGCGCGGCCTTCTTGGCCGGACGCTTGCGTGCTACATGCGGTCGTGACGACGAAGCGCGTTTGGTCGATTTGCCCTTGCCACCCTTGAGGCTCGCCTTCAGCGCATCCATGAGGTTGATGACGTTGTCCGGCTTCTCCTCCTTCTCGACGACCTTCACCGGCTTGCCCGCAGCCTTGCGCTTCACCAGCGTCTTCAGCGCGGTCTCATATTCATCCTTGAACTTGCTGGGATCGAAATGCGACGCCTTGCTGTCGAGGATATGCACCGCAAGGTCGATCATGTCCTTGGAGATCTTCGGGCTCTTGATATCGTCGAAATAGTCCTCCTCGTCGCGCACCTCATAGGGGAAGCGCAGCGTAGTCCCGAGCAGCCCCTTGCCGAGCGGCTCGATGGCGATGATGTGTTCGCGATTGGTGAGCACGATGCGCGCCAGCGCTACGCGGTCCTTGTCCTTCATGGCATCGCGGATCACGGCGAACGCATCGGCACCGGCCTTGCCGTCGGGCGCGATGTAATAGGGATTGTTCAGATAGCGCCTGTCGATCTCGTCGCGCGGCACGAAATTGTCGATGTCGATGGTGTGGTTGCTCTCGATCTGCACGGCCTCGAGCTCTTCCTTCTCGATCTCGACATATTCGCCCTTGCTGATCTCGTAGCCGCGGCCCTTCTGCTCCTTCTCCACGACATCGCCGGTCTCGGCATCCACCATCTGCTGTTTCAGCCGGTTGCCGGTCTCGCGGTTGATCATGTGGAATTTGGTCTTCTCGATCGAGGTCGCGGCCGGATACAGCACCACCGGGCAGGTGACGAGCGACAGCTTGAGAGAGCCTTTCCAATAGGCGCGGGGCGGGGCCATACTCGTCCTCCAACTCGATCTACAAATGAAGCGCGCAGGCCGCAAAGTATTGCGCTGGCGTGGATTTCCAGGAACTTCAACGGCAGTTGCCGGTTTTGGTTCCGGGCCGGATCATGCGCCCAATGCGGTGAGTTGGGGGACGGTGTGACCGACAAGCAGCTTCAGATCTACCGCCGGAAACGCGATTTCGCGCTCACCAAGGAGCCCTCCGGCCAGATCGTGGTCGCGCCGGCGAAGCGCCGCCGCTTCGTGATCCAGAAACACGATGCCACGCGGCTTCATTACGATCTGCGGCTGGAGATGGACGGGGTGTTCAAGTCCTGGGCCGTCACGCGCGGGCCGTCGATGGACCCCGCCGACAAGCGCCTCGCTGTCGAGGTCGAGGACCATCCGCTGGATTACGGCGATTTCGAAGGCACGATTCCCCGGGGACAATATGGCGGCGGCACCGTGCAGCTCTGGGACCGTGGCTATTGGGAGAGCGACGATCCGGACAAGGGCCTCAAGAAGGGCGACCTGAAATTCACGCTGGACGGCGAGAAGCTGCATGGCGGCTTCGTGCTGGTGCGCATGAAGCATGACCGCAATGGCGGCAAGCGCACCAACTGGTTGCTGATCAAGCATCGCGACGACTTCGTGAAGGAGGGCAAGGCCAACACCATCCTCGACGATGACAAGTCAGTGGCGTCCGGCCGCAGCATGAGCGCCATCGCCTCAGGAAAAGGGAAGGCGCCGAAACCGTTCATGATAGCCAAAACGGCGAAGATCAAACCCGATGCTATCTGGGATTCCAGCGAGGGCAGTGCTGCTGACGCGCGTGCGAAGAAGGGTGTGAAGACCAAGGCGGATGTCGGCAAGCGTGCGACCAAGAAGATTGCAGCAAAGAGCGCCGTGACAAAAAAGGCAGCCAGAACCTCCGTGAAGCCGGTCAAGGTCACAAAGATGCCCGGCTTCGTGGCACCCCAACTTTGCACCATCGTGGATCGGCCGCCCTCCGCGGATGGCTGGGCGCATGAGATCAAGTTCGACGGCTATCGCGTGCAGCTCCGCGTCGAAGACGGCGAGGCCACGCTGAAGACACGCAAGGGGCTCGACTGGACCGATAAGTTTCAGGCCATCGCCAAGGAAGCCACCGGACTGTCGGATGCGATCATCGATGGCGAGATTGTCGGCCTCGATGCCCATGGCGCGCCGGATTTCGCGGCGCTGCAGGCGGCGCTGTCGGATGGCGAGACCGATACGCTGATCTTCTTCGTGTTCGACCTGCTGTTTGCGGATGGCGAAGACCTGCGCAAGCTGTCGCTTAGCGAACGCAAGGAGCGGCTCAAGACGCTGCTCGACAAAGCCCGCGGCCGTCGCAAGGAAAGCCTCATTCGCTATGTCGATCATTTCGAGACCGGTGGTGACGCCATTCTGCAGTCGGCCTGCAAACTGTCGCTGGAAGGCATCGTCTCTAAGAAGCTGTCGGAGCCCTATATGTCCGGCCGTTCGCAACACTGGACCAAGGCCAAGTGCCGGGCCGGCCATGAGGTCGTGATCGGCGGATGGAAGAGCAATGCGGGGAAATTCCGTTCGCTGATGGTCGGCGTCAACAGGGGCGATCATCTAACCTATGTCGGGATCGTCGGCACCGGCTTCGGCCAGGACAAGGTCACGCGCATCATGCCGGCGCTGAAGAAAGCAGCGGCGAAGACGAGCCCGTTCGGCGGCAAGGAGACGCCACCGGGTGGTCGGGACGTGCACTGGCTCAAGCCCGAACTGGTGGCCGAGATCGAATTCGCTGGCTTCACCGGCGCCGGCATGGTGCGTCAGGCGTCGTTCAAGGGGCTACGGCAGGACAAGCCGGCCGATGAGGTCGAGGCCGAGACTCCTAAGAAGACCGCGCTCGTCGAACCGAAGCCGAAGCGCGGTGTGAAGAAGGTAGCGAAAACCTCCACGAAAAAAGCCCCGCCTGCAAAGGCCGCAACAGGCTCTGCGGTCGTGATGGGCGTGGCGATCTCCAAGCCTGACAAGGAGCTATGGCCGGATGCTGGCGATGGCGAACCGGTCACCAAACGCGATCTCGCGGCGTATTTCGAAGCCGTCGGCGACTGGATGATGGATTATCTCAAGGGTCGCCCATGTTCGATCGTGCGCGCGCCCGATGGCATCGACGGGCAGCAGTTCTTCCAGCGCCACGCAATGCCGGGGACATCGAACCTGCTCGAACTCGTGAAAGTCTCCGGTGACCGCAAGCCTTACCTGCAGATCGATCGCGTCGAGGGTCTTGCGGCCGTCGCGCAGATCGGCGGGCTCGAACTGCATCCGTGGAATTGCGCGCCGGATGCGCCGGATACACCGGGGCGTCTGGTGTTCGATCTCGACCCGGCGCCTGATGTGGAGTTCATTGCCGTTATGGATGCGGCACGCGAGATGCGCGAACGGCTCTCGAGCCTCGGCATGGAGAGTTTCTGCAAGACGACCGGCGGCAAGGGCCTGCATGTGGTGGCACCGCTGCTGCACGGCGCGAAGGACAAGGTCGACTGGAAAACGGCGAAGAGTTTTGCGCAGGCCGTGTGCCAGCAGATGGCAAGTGATGAACCCGAGCGCTACCTGCTAAACATGTCGAAGAAGCTGCGCGGTGGAAAGATTTTCCTCGATTATCTGCGCAACGACCGGATGTCGACTGCGGTCTCGGTGTTGTCGCCGCGGGCGCGAAAGGGGGCCACGGTGTCGATGCCGCTGACATGGCCACAGCTGCGCAAAGATCTGGATCCGAAGAATTTCACTGTGCGCAGCGTCCCGTCGCTAATGGCGAAGAGCAAGGCGTGGGCGGGTTACGAGGATGCTGCGTCGTCGATCAAGTCGGCGATCGGGAAAATGAAATGACTCTCACCGTCATCACTCGCTTTCGCGGGTGATGACGGTGAGAGCGTACGCACATGGAAAAGCGCGCGATCCTTCCGGATCGCGCGCCTTGAAATCAATATCCGCTCTTACAGCTTACCAAGCAGCAGGAGGATCAGCAGAATTACCACGATGAGCCCGAGACCGCCGCCGCCGTAATAGCCGGTGCCGTAGAACGGACCGCCGCCGATACCGCTGAAACCACCAAGCAAGGCGATAATCAGAATGATCAGAATGATAGTACCAATGGACATGGATTTCTCCTCAGCCTGGCAGACGGACAAGCCTGCTGCCTTCATGCGATAAAAACGCGCAGGCATCCCCAAGGTTCCATGAGTGAAACTTTGATTACGACTACCGTCGGGCGAAATCGCGCTTACATCCGTGTGAGCTAACAAAGGATCATGAGATGTCTGCACCGCTCGTCGTTTCCATCCCGCACAGTCTCGGCCGCGAGGAAGCTGCGCGCCGGCTCAAGACAGGACTGACACGGGCAACAACTAATGTACCAATGTTGAAAGTTGACGAGGAGCGCTGGGACGGCGACCGGATGATCTTCCGCGTTCGTGCCATGGGGCAGGCGGCGTCCGGTCATGTCGATGTGGCCGAGGATCATGTCACCGTCGAAGTGCTGCTGCCCTGGTTGCTGCAGCGTTTCGCAGAAGTGGCGCAGGCAGCGATCAAATCGCGCGGAAATCTGCTGCTCACGAAAAAGAGTTGAAGCGGCGATTGCGGGGTGCAGAAAATCTCACGCATCTTCAATGTCTGCTGCTGCGCAACATAAAAATGCCGTGCGATAGTGCAGCGCACGCGAGTTTGATCGTAAACCACTCGCAAACAATTTGATGAAAAGCTTTGAGCACGCGGAGGAAGGGAACCGACCTTTCTCGAGTCGGCACGACATCCGCCAGGCCGTCCGGCCGTTGATCCCGGGCGGCCTTGTCGTGTGTGCTATCGCAAACGCGTCGAACGAATGCGTTTCGGCGCGGCATGTGCCTTCACGATCGCCATCGGAATCTGCCTGAAGAGCTTGGCAACGGAGAGCTGGATCGCGCCGTTCTTCTGCGCAGAGCCTTCAACGAGGTAGCCGGGCGCGATCACTGTCGCGTCGAAGGCCGTCGCCTCCGGCCAATGCCGCCCGCCTTGTGTCGCTTCGGAAAAAGCGCGTGGGATCACGACGATTGCCGCGTCGCGCTGATGCCGCCGAGCAAAGGCGATGATGTGCGCGGCATGAGGTCCGGTCACTTCAAGTGGTTCGTAATCGCCATCGGTGAAGACGGCTGCCATCTCGGTGCGGCGTTTCAAAAGCTCGCGCGTCCAGGCGAGCTTGATGTGGCCATCATCCCAGTGCTGCGCCAGTGCCGCCCAATCCGGTTGCTGCAGTGCCTTCAGCACTTTCGCGCGTTCGGCGAAATCCACCGGGCGGCGGTTATCGGGATCGACCAGCGAGAAATCCCAGAATTCGGTGCCCTGATAGAAGTCCGGCATGCCGGGAATGGTCGCTTTCAGCGTGATCTGGCTGAGTGAATTCAACGCGCCGATCAGCGATGTGCGTTTGGCAAAGGTCTCAAGCGCTGCAAGAAATTCCGGCGACTGGGCCGGGTCGAGAATGCGCTCCAGAAAGGTGCGCAGACCCTTCTCATAGGTGTCGTTGGGGTTGAGCCAGCTCGTTTCCTGCTTGCCCTCGCGCGCCGCCTTCAGCGCATAGGCCTGCATCCGCTCGAGGAAGGAATTGTCCTGCCCGCCGAGCGGCCATGCGCCGATAAGCGCCTGGTATAACATATACTCAAACGCTGCTGAGGGCGCGCGCATTTCGCCGTCAACAATCAGATGCGGCGCGTTCAGCAACTTCCAGCGGCTGACAGCACTGGCCCATTCACCGGGCATTTCGGCCAGCGCCAGCAAACGCGCGCGGGCATCCTCGCCGCGCTTGGTATCGTGGGTGGCCGTCGAAGTCATGCCATGCGGCCGCTCGAGCGCGCGTGTGATCATTATCTCGTGGAACGTGGCGAAAGGTATCGCTTCCGCTGCCGGCTCGCCGCCAACTTCGTTGAACGCCAGCAGGCGATGATAGCGATAGAAGGCGGTGTCTTCGAGCGACTTCGCCATCGTCGGCCCGGTGAACTGCTGCACCTTCAATGCAAAGCGTCGCACCCGCGGCTTGCTATGCGCGGGGCGGCCGGGTTTCAGCAGGTCCAGCGTCAGAGCGTCGCGCAAGAAGTCGAACAAGCCTTCATCGGCGCCGAACCAGTCGGCGCGAGCTTTCTCGATGGTCGTGGCGATCAGTTGTCGGTCGAGGGCAGATGGACCGGCGGTGGAGAGATAGGTGCGATAGACTGGAAAATGCAGCACGTAGAGTTCGAAAGCCTGACGCAGTGTGTCGGCGGAGAAGTCGCGCGTCGAATAATGCCCGTTGGCGATCCGTGCCAGCAGACGCGTCAGCACGGTGAATTCGCTGAGCAGCAGCGTATCGAGCACGCGGCGCTTGGCTTCCACCAGTTGTGGTTCGAATTTCGGCGAGACGTTGCTCACCTGTCGCCAGGTTTCGCCCAGTGGTTCCAGGCCTTTTTCTTCGACCAGCACCTGCGTGATCACATTGAGCCATTCATAGCCGGTGGTGCCATGTACGCCGGCGAAGGGCACCAGCTTCTCGTGCTCACCGAGAATCTTCTCGACCACGACATAGAACGGTTTGGTGCTGTTGCCATGCGCCTCGCGGATCAGCCGGCGCAGCCGTTGGAAATATTGCGAGGGATCGTGAAGGCCGTCGATGTGGTCCAGCCGCAACCCCTGCAGCTTGTCTTCGGCAATCAGCCGTTTGACCAGCGAATGGATCGCCTCGAACGTATCGGCGTCCTCGATACGCAGACCAGCCAGCGTATTGACGTCGAAGAAGCGGCGGTAGTTGATCTCGCTTGATGCCAGGCGCCACTGACCGAGCTTGTAGTGCTGGCGCTCCAGCAGCATGTGCATGGCCTGAATCTGGGCGGGCCGATCCAGCCCGGCGCGATAGGCGTCGAGGCCGCGCGTGATAACCTCGGTAGCGCCGTCGATCGACGCCAGCTGCTGCTTGAAAGCCGGCGCTTCCCGCCGGTTGGGATGGCGGAGGCCCTTGTGCCTGGCAGCCAGTGTCAGGATTGCGCGGCCGGCTGGCGTGTTGCCGGCGTCGGCTTCCTTGACGATGGTGCGCAGCATCTCGCTGTAGCGCTCCGGCGCGATCGGCAGCCTATGTTCGAAATACCAGGCCGAGAAGCTGCCTTCCTCGGCGTCGTATTTCAGCTCGATCTCGCCGTTGTCCAGTGCCTGGCCATAAGAGCTACCGATGATCGGTAGCAGCAGACCGCCGCGTGCGCGATAGGGCAGGGTGTCCCAGTCGATGTCGAAGGAGACGGCGTGCGGCGAGGCCTGTCCCCATTCCAGCACGTCGAGCCACCACGGATTGTCTGCGAAATGCACGCCCACATGATTGGGCACAAAGTCGAGGATCAGGCCGATATCACTGGCCTTCAGCGCGGCACTCAGGCGCTCGAAACCTTCGTCGCCGCCGAGTTCTGGATTGAGCTTGGTGTGATCGACAATGTCATAGCCATGGGTCGAGCCCGCGCGCGATTTCATGAAGGGTGAGGCATAGAGATGGGTGATGCCAAGCGCCTTCAGATAGGGGACGATGCCCGCGGTGGCATCGAAATCGAAATCCTTGGTGAGTTGAATACGGTAGGTCGCGACGGGAATCGCAGGAGCCATTATCTATCTCCGATCCGCCATACGACGGACCACGGCGTCCCCACGCCGGTGGTAGTGTTGCCCAAAATTGTTGTACCTGTGCTCGGCGGTGCTGCGTTGACGGCCTTGTCGGAAAGATTGGCCGTGAGATGCAGCCTGCTGCCGTCACCCATTGTCCAGAAGGCCGTGAGCAAACCGTCGTCGCTCGCCTCAGCCTGGCCGAACCGTGCGCCAGCGAGGCGCGGCACGATATGCTGCTTGCGCAATGCGAGCAGCTCGCGAACCAGCGTCAGCCGCGTCTTGCCCGTGGTCGTTTCGCGATTGTCCCAATCGACGAAGGCCGAGCGGAACGAGCTCTCGTCCAGCGGATCGGGAATCTCGTCGCCATACTTTTCGTACGCGCTGGCGAATTCCTTCTTGCGGCCATTACGTACGGCATTGGCGAGATCGCCCTCGAAATCGCAGAAGAACGGAAACGGCACTTTCGAGCCCCATTCCTCGCCCTGAAACAGCATCGGCACCATCGGCGCCAGCAATGTAACGGCCAGCGCAGCTTCGATGGCCTCGGGCTTGGCCAAGGTCTCCAGCCGATCGCCAAGCGCACGATTTCCGATCTGGTCGTGGTTCTGCAGGAAATTCACGAAGGCCGCCGGTGCGAGTTCGCCTGATGGTTCGCCGCGCGGTGCGCCGTCACGATGCGCCGACGACTGGCCCTGATAGGCGAAGCCCGAGCCCAGCGCCAGCACGATATGATCGAGCGGCTTCGGTGCGTAGTCGCTGTAATAGCCCTTGTCCTCGCCGGTGAGCAGCACGTGCCAGGCATGGTGATAGTCGTCGTTCCACTGCGCGCGATATTTGCCGCGCGGCGGGTTGGTGGCGGGATCGAGCAGAGTGGCGCGGTTGTCGTCGTTCTCGAGCACCAGATGGATCAGCCGGCCGGTGTCGGCGGCTAGCTTGCCGACCTCGCGGCTCAGCTCGTGCAGCATCGGGATCTCGCCCTGTTCGGGGATCGCATGCACGGCATCGAGCCTGAGCCCATCGAAGCGATAGTCGCGCAGCCACGCCACGGCATTCTCGATCGCGTAGGCCCGCACCTCCGGCAGGTGATAGTTGATCGCCGAGCCCCACGGCGTATGCGCATCGCCGAAGAAGGACGGCGCATATTGCCCGATGTAATTCCCTTCCGGGCCGAAGTGGTTATAGACGACGTCCAGAAACACCGTCAGCCCACGCAGATGCGCCTCGTCGATCAGCGCCTTCAGATCGTCCGGGCGGCCGAACATCGCGTCCGGCGCATACCACAGCACACCGTCATAACCCCAGTTGCGCTTGCCGGCGAAATCGGCCAACGGCATCAATTCCAGCGCGGTGATCCCCGTCGCCACAAGGTGATCGAGCTTGTCGATCATCGCGCGATAGGTGCCCTGCGGCGTAAAGGTACCGACATGGGTTTCAATCAGCACGGTCTCTTCCCACGGCCGCCCGCGCCAGTCGGTCGCGCGCCACGGATAGGCCTTGTGGTTGATCACTTCGGAAGGGCCGGCGATATCGTCCGGCTGAAAGCGTGAGCCGGGGTCGGGCACGTCGGTCTTGCCGTCGATCCTGAAGCGATAGGTGTTGCCAGCCTCGACACCTGCGACCTCCGCGGTAAACCAGCCGTCATCGCCGTGCTTCAAGGGATGGGATTGATTCCCAAGCACCACGTCGACGCGTTGCGCAGCCGGCGCCCAGAGGCGGAAGATCGCGCCTTTCTCAGTCAGCCGTGGTCCGAACGAATGCGCGCTCATGCTGGCGTCCCCGCAAAGGCAAGCACCGAGCGCGGTGGCGCATCGATGTCGCTGCCGGGGGGCAGGATAGCGATGGAGAGCTTTTCGTCGGCGGTGTTCAGTACCTGCCGCCAGTTCTTGTATTCCAGCATCTTCGGCAGCTTGAACGGAATGCCCTCAGGCGCTGCATTCAGCACGATGAAGATCGGATTGGTGTTGTCGCCGAAAGCGCTGAGTACATAAGAGAGAAAGCGGCCGTCGGGAAACGCCCAGTCCGTCTCGGTCATCTCGTCGGCCGAGGGGGTCAGCCATAGCACGCCATAGCTGCCATCCGCGCGGCGGCCGTCGAGCCAGCGCTGGGTGGTGATCTGCGGAAAACGCTGCCGCAGTTGCGCCATATGGCCGATGAAGTCGGTGAGATCGTCGTCCTTGTGGCCGAGATTGTCCCAGCCGACCCAGCCGATCTCGTTGTCCTGGCAATAGGCGTTGTTGTTGCCGCCCTGCGTGTTGCCCACCTCGTCGCCGGCCAGCAGCAGCGGCACGCCCTGCGCGAGGAACAGACAGGCGAGCTGGTTCTTGCGCAGCTGTCGGCGCAGCGCCAGCAGCTCGGGATCGTCGGTCGGGCCCTCGACGCCGAAATTGTTGCTGAGGTTATCCGACGAGCCGTCGCGATTGTCCTCGCCATTGGCTTCGTTGTGCTTCTCGTTATAGGCAAAGAGGTCGGCCAGCGGGAAACCGTCATGCACGGTGACATGGTTGATCCCGGCGCGCTGCTTGCGGCCGTCATGATTGAACACGTCGGACGAACCGGTCATGCGGCTGGAGACTTCGCCGATCAGCGAGCCTTCGCCGCTCCAGTAGCGGCGCATGGCGCTGCGATATTTGTCGTTCCATTCCGACCACTGCGACGGAAACGCGCCAACCTGATAACCGCCCATGCCGAGATCCCAGGGCTCGGCGACCATTTTGACGTTCGCGAGGACAGGGTCCTGCCGGATGGCGGTGAGGAAACCGCTATTACGATCGAAGCCATTCGGCCCGCGCGCCAGCGTGGTTGCAAGGTCAAAACGAAAGCCATCCACGTGACACACCTCAACCCAGTAGCGCAATGAATCCATCACCATCTGCAACACGCGCGGATGCGTAAGGTTCATCGAGCTGCCACAGCCCGTGAAGTCGTCATAGAATCGTGGATTGTCCGGCATCAGCCAGTAATAGGAGGCGTTGTCGATGCCGCGATAACTCAGCGTCGGGCCGAGATGATTGCCTTCGGCGGTGTGGTTATAGACCACGTCGAGCATCACCTCGATGCCCGCATCATGCAGCCGCGCCACCGTTGTGCGGAACGCATCGAGCGGATTGTCGGCGCCGTAGCGCGCTTCCGGTGCGAAGAAGGAGAGGGTGTTGTAACCCCAGTAATTCACCAGCTTCATCTCAACCAGACGCCGGTCATCGACGAAGCTGTGCACCGGCAGCAGCTCGATGGTGGTGACGCCAAGCCGTTTGAGATGCTCGATCATCGACGGTGACGACAGTCCGCGATAGGTCCCGCGCAGCCCTGGCGGTACGTCCTTGCGGGTCTGCGTCAGGCCTTTGACATGGGCCTCATAAATGATGGTGTCTTCCCAGGGTACGCTGGGACGCGCTTCCTTGCGGCCCCAGTTGAAGGTTTCGTCCACCACCACGGCCTTCGGCATGCCGCGCGCATTGTCGCGGCGATCGAAGGACAGGTCCTCGCGTGACGAGCCGGTGCGATAGCCGAAATGTGCATCGCTCCAGACGAGACGCCCGGCCAGTTTCTTGGCATAGGGGTCGAGCAGCAGCTTGTGCGCATTGAAGCGATGTCCATGCTCCGGTTCATAAGGCCCGTGCACGCGATAGCCATAGAGCTGGCCCGGCGAGACATCGTTGAGATAGCCGTGAAAGACGTGCTCGTTATACTCCGGCAGTTCGATGCGCTCGAGCTCGCGCCGCCCCTGGCTGTCGAACAGACATAGTTCGACCTTGGTGGCGTTTGCAGAGAACAAGGCAAAGTTGGTCCCCCGTCCGTCCCAGCTTGCGCCGAGGCGGGAGGGCATGCCGGCGGATAGTCTCATGCTCTAGAATTCCGGTACGAGAAAGAGTGCGGCCAGCGGTGGAAGGGTCAGACTGAGTTCGGGGACAAGCCCTTTGGCAATGACTTCGCCCGAATTGCCGACATTGCTGCCGCCATAATGCGCGGCGTCGGAATTCAACACCTCGCGCCAGGCGCCGGTGAACGGCACGCGGACGCGGTAATCGTGATAGACGTTTGGCGAGAAGTTCACGACCACGAGGCACTGCGTGCGCGGGTTGGCGCCCTTGCGCAGCCAGGCGAAGACGTTGTTGCCGGCATCGTCGGTGATCATCCATTCGAAGCCGGCCGGATCGCAATCGAGTTCATGCAGTGCCGGCTGGTTGCGATACAGCTCGTTGAGATCGCGGATCAGCGAGTGGATGCCGGCATGCTTGTCCTGCTCGAGCAGGTGCCAGTCCAGCGATGTGTCATGATTCCATTCGCGCTCCTGGGCAAATTCACAGCCCATGAACATCAGCTTCTTGCCGGGATGTCCGAACATGAAAGCGTAATACGCGCGCAGATTGGCGAACCGCTGCCAGTCGTCGCCCGGCATGCGGCCCAGGATGGACCGCTTGCCGTGCACGACTTCGTCATGCGATAGCGGCAGCACGAAATTTTCCGAGAAGGCGTATTGCAGCCCGAACAGAATGTCGTTGTGCTGGTACTTGCGATAGATCGGATCCTTGCTGATGTAATTCAGCGTGTCATGCATCCAGCCCATGTTCCACTTGTAGCCGAATCCGAGCCCGCCGAATTCGACGGGGCGTGAGACCTGCGGCCAAGCAGTGGATTCCTCCGCCGCCGTGGTCGCATTCGGAAATTTGGCGAAGACCTCGGTGTTAAAGCGGCGCAGGAAGCTGACGGCCTCGATATTCTCGCGGCCACCATATTTGTTCGGTATCCAGGCGCCGGCTTCCCGGCTGTAATCGAGATACAGCATCGAGGCGACGGCATCGACGCGCAGCCCATCCACATTGTAACGCTCAAGCCAGAACAGCGCGTTGGATACGAGGAAGTTTACGACTTCGGTGCGGCCGTAATTGTAGATCAGCGTGCCCCAGTCCATGTGCCGGCCCTGCAGCGGGTTGGCATGTTCATAAAGGGCCGTGCCGTCGAAATTGCCGAGGCCATGCGGATCATCCGGGAAGTGCCCGGGCACCCAGTCGAGCAGCACGCCGAGCCCCTCGGCATGACAGGCGTCGATCAGCAGTGCGAATTCTGCCGGCGTACCGAAGCGGCTGGTCGGCGCATACATGCCGGTCGGCTGATAGCCCCAGGAGCCGTCAAACGGATGCTCGTTGACCGGCAGGAATTCCACATGGGTAAAACCAAGATCGCGGGCATAGCGCGGCAGCGTCTCCGCGAGGTCGCGATAGGTCAGCCACTCATTGTCGCCCTTGCGACGCCAGGAGCCCAGATGCACCTCGTAGATCGACATCGGCTTGTTCAGCGCATTGATGTGATCCGGGGCAGGGCGCGGATGCGGGATCCTGGTTTCGTCGAGCACGATGGACGCCGTGGAGGGCCGCAGTTCGGCGGCGAAGGCCATCGGGTCGGATTTTTGCGTCAACTGGCCATGCGGGCCAATGATGTCGAACTTGTAGTGATCGCCGGGCGTGGCTCCGGGAACGAACAGCTCCCAGTAGCCCGCACCGCGCACGCGCATGGGATGACGCCGCGCATCCCAGAAATTGAAATCACCGACAACGCTGACACGCTTCGCATTGGGCGCGAGCACCACAAATCCGACGCCGCTGACGCCTTCAAGCACCATTGGATGGGCGCCGAGCTTGTCATAGAGCCGCTGATGGGTACCTTCGCCGAGCAGATAGAGATCGAATTCGGTCAGGATCGGCGGAAAGCGATAAGGGTCGTCGAGATCGACGGATCTGTCGCCATAGCGCGCCCGCAGTTGATACTTGGTCGAGCCATTAGCCAGCGCGCCGACAAACAGGCCGGCGTCATGGACGCGTTCCAATGCGGTCGTCGCGCCGTGATCGTCGATGGCATCGACCTTCACGGCTTCGGGCAGGAAAGCACGCACGACCGTCTTGTCGGCTTCCTTGTGGGGGCCGAGATAGTGGAATGGATCGGAGTGGCGGCCTTCGACGATTGCGTAAGCCTCGGCGGGCAAATTGGTCATACGGCTTCCTCAGAATACTGGTTCAGAATGCGCAGAATGCCAGTCAGTGGCACCCGCAGCCAATCCGGCCGATGCGCGAGTTCGTATTCGATTTCATAAAGCGCCTTTTCCAGAAGGAAGAAGTTCAGCATTTCCTTGGTGGCCCCCGCGTCTGCCGGCCACAGCCGCGCATCGGTCATGGTCTCGCGATAGGCGTCAACGAAAGCCGTGGTGGCACGTTCCCGCCAAGCGTCCAGTGCGGCAGCCAGCTTGCCGGTGTCGTCCGAAGTTACCTTGAGCGCGCGTTCCAGCGCTGCCGTTGCCGAATAATCGATCGAGCGAATGAGCCCGGCGATGTCACGTGCAGCGGGCGCCTTGCGGCGGCGCTCATCGATCGATCTGCGCGGTTCACCCTCGAAGTCGATGATAAAGATATCATCCTTGACGATCAGCATCTGGCCGAGATGGAAATCTCCGTGATGGCGGATCTTCAGTCCATCGATATTCTCCGGCAGCAGCTCGGTCAGCCATCCCCGCAAGCCGTGGCGCAGTTCCAGCACCTGATCGATCAGTGCGCGATCCGAATCCTTTGCAGCATTGCGACGTTGGGCGAGCGCGCTAAATACCGGCTCCGCACGCGTGACGATTTCATTGATCCAGAGCCTGATATCGTCAGGCGACGTCGGCTCCGGCTTGAAATCCGGGATGTCGTCGCGGCTGGCCAGCGCCATCTGCATCTCGGCGACGCGGCGGCCGGTCTGCGACATATAGAGCAGATACGGCACCTGTTCTTCACTGTGCGGGGCGTGGTCATCCACCGCCAGCAGACGCTGCTCATCGGCGAAACGGTCGAGATAGGCCGATGTCACGGTCCAGGCATCGCCCTGATTCTGCACGAAGGCATGCACGATGGCGACGGCGGTGCGCTGATCACCCTCGACCAGTTCGACGCTGCCAAGCAGAGCCGGCGTATTGGTGAAACCGGCGATATCCGTCAGGAAACGGCTAACCTCGATCTCCGGATTGATGCCGGCCTGCAGCTTGCGATAGATCTTCACGACATAGTCGTTGTCGACCAATGCAGTGCTGTTGGACTGTTCGGTTTCGACCGCACGGATGTTCTCCAGCGGCGCAGCCGGCTTTTCGGCAAGCTTGGTCGTCGGCCGGAATTCCAGACGGTTGCCCTCTTCTTCGACGGTCAGTGAAATGCGCAAATTGTGCAGCAGCAGCGCAATGAAGATGTGGTCGGTGGCAACGTCGAGTAGGGTACCTTCGCGCGCGCCCTGACGGACAGCGGCAAAGGCTTTCGGATTGTAGCGTTCGCGGTCGAAGCGGGTCCACTCGATCTGCATGGGCAGCAGATAGCGCGTCGCCACATTGCGCTGCGTGGTTTCGAAGAACACCAGCCATGGACGGTTGTCGCCGATCTCGCAGAACGGGATCGCGCCGGTCAGCACGGGCTGGATCGCCTTTGGCTGTCGCTCCGGATACCAGCGGCTGCGCGCCAGGAAGGAAGGCAGCACGTCGCGCTCGAACACACCGCGCGTACGGGCGAGAGTCATCCAGGTCGAGCCAAGCGGCACCACCAGCGTTTCGAATTCCGGCACCACCGGCGGCTGCGAATGTTCAGAGACATCGCGGAGCTGTAGCTGGAACCAGTAGAAGCCGTAAGGTGCCAGGGTGATCATGTAAGGCAGATCGCCGATCGGCGGAAATTTGGTGCGGCCGAGCATTTCCAGCGGCACGCGTTCCTTCCACGGCGACAGATCGAGTTCGGTGGCCTGCGCGGCGCGCGACAGGTTGGCGACGCAGAGGATCGCTTCGTCGCCGAGCTGGCGCACATAAGCGAGAACGGAGCGGTTGTCGGGGCGGATGAAGGTCATGGTGCCGCGGCCGAAAGCCAGCGTCGATTTCCTGACAGCAATGAGCCGTTTGGTCGCCGACAGCAGCGACGACAGGCTGCGCGATTGCGCCTCCACGTTCACGGACTCGTAGCCATAGATCGGATCCATGATCGGCGGTGCATAGAGCCGCGCAGGATCGGCGCGCGAGAAGCCGCCATTGCGGTCCGGTGCCCACTGCATCGGTGTGCGCACGCCGTTGCGGTCGCCGAGATAGATATTGTCGCCCATGCCGATCTCGTCGCCGTAATAGATGATCGGCGTGCCGGGGAAAGACAGCAACAACGAGTCCAGCAACTCGATCTTGCGGCGATCGTTGTCCATCAGGGGCGCCAGGCGGCGGCGAATGCCAACATTGATGCGCGCGCGCGGATCGTTCGCATAGGTCGACCACAGATAGTCGCGTTCGACGTCCGTGACCATTTCCAGCGTGAGCTCGTCGTGATTGCGCAGGAACATCGCCCACTGGCAGTCGCCGGGAATATCCGGCGTCTGCCGCATGATATCGGTGATCGGGAATCGGTCTTCCTGCGCCAGCGCCATATAGATGCGTGGCATCAGCGGGAAGTGATACGCCATGTGGCATTCGTCGCTGTTGCCGAAATATTCCTGCACGTCCTCCGGCCATTGATTGGCCTCGGCGAGCAGCAGCTTGCCCGGCGCATAGGCATCGAGTTCGGCCCGCAAATGCTTGATGACTTTGTGGGTCTCCGGCAGGTTCTCGTTATTGGTGCCGTCGCGCTCGACAAGATAGGGGATCGCGTCCAGACGGAAGCCATCGACGCCGGCATCCAGCCAGCGTTTCATCACCTGCACCACGGCAGAGACGACGCGCGGATTGTCGAAATTCAAATCCGGCTGATGTGAGAAGAAGCGGTGCCAGTAATAGGCCTTGGCCTCCGGGTCCCAGGTCCAGTTCGACTTTTCGGTATCGGTGAAGATGATCCGAGTGCTCTGATATTTCTGGTCGGTGTCGCTCCAGACATACCAGTTGCGCGCACTGGAGCCGGCCGGGCTGCGGCGGGCGCGCTTGAACCAGTCATGCTGGTCCGACGTGTGATTGATGACGAGTTCGGTAATCACGCGCAGGCCACGGCGCTTGGCTTCGTGGATGAAGCGCTTGAAATCCTTCATCGTGCCGAAGTCGGGATGGATCGAACCATAGTCGGCGATGTCGTAGCCGTCGTCGCGGCCTGGCGACGGATAGAACGGCATCAGCCAGATGGTGGTGACGCCGAGATCCTGCAGGTAATCCAGCTTCTCGGTCAGGCCGATAAAGTCGCCGATGCCGTCATGGTTGCTGTCGGCGAAGGTCTTCACATGCAGCTGATAGATGATGGCGTCCTTGTACCAGAGCTTGTCGATCTCCTCGGCGCGCTGTTTCGCTTTAACGTCGATATCGGTCATTACGTTCATGTCAACGCTTTCAGGCGAGGCAACGGAAGAAGATGGCGGGATCGCGCTGGGGATCGAGACGCAAGCGGATGCCGCCCCATTCGACGCCATGGCGCTCGCCGGTAATGATGTTCTCGACGGCGGCAACATTGCGCCGCTCGCCATCGACCATCACCTGCGTGTCGATCGGCAGCCAGAATTCATACGGATCGCGCGACAGGGCGATGGCGCCGGCGACGGTATTGGTGCCGTCCACCGACTCCTTGACGAAGCCGATGATGTTGTCGTTCTCCACCGGCATGAAGCGCAGGTTCGATGTCTGCTGCAACGCCGTGTTGGCACGGCGCGCGTGGTTGAGGGCGGTGATGTAGGGCTTGATATTCCCCGGCGCATTCCAGTCGCGGGTCCTGATCTCGTATTTCTCCGAGTTCAGATATTCCTCCTTGCCCGGAATGGCCTCGTGTTCGAGCAATTCGAAGCCGTTATAGATGCCATAGGTCGACGACAGCGCGGCCGCCAGTGCCACGCGAGCCTTGAACATCCAGGCTTCGCCGGATTGCAGGTGATAAGGCAGGATGTCCGGCGTGTTGACGAAGAAGTTCGGGCGATAGAATTCGCGCTCCGGATAGCCGCATAGTTCGTTGAGATATTGCTCGATCTCCCACTTTGCAGTGCGCCAGGTGAAATAGGTATAGCTCTGCGAGAAGCCGAGCTTGGCGAGGCCCTTCATCAGCTTCGGGCGCGTGAAGGCTTCCGCCAGAAACAGCGCGTCCGGATGCCTGATCTGCACCTCATGAATCGCCCATTCCCAGAACCGCAGCGGCTTGGTGTGCGGATTGTCGATGCGGAAGATCTTCACGCCCTGATCGCACCAGAACAGCAGCATGTCGCGCAGCGCATTCCACAGCGATCCCGCGTCCTCGCAGTCGAAGTCGGGATTGTGGATGTCTTCGTATTTTTTCGGCGGATTCTCCGCATATTTCATCGAACCGTCCGGCCGGCGCTTGAACCAGTCCGGATGCTCCTTGACCCACGGATGGTCCGGCGAGCACTGCACGGCCACGTCGATCGCCACTTCCAGACCGTGCTCCTTGCACGCAGCGATCAGCGCATGGAAATCCTCCATGGTGCCGAGCTGCGGATGCAATGCATCATGGCCGCCCTCGGCGCCGCCGATGGCATAGGGGCTGCCGACATCGCCGGGCTCGGAGGTCAGTGAATTGTTCTTGCCCTTGCGGTTGGTCTTGCCGATCGGGTGGATCGGCGTGAAATACAGCACGTCGAAGCCCATGGCCTGCACGTCGGGCAGGCGGGCAATACAGTCGCGGAACGTGCCATGCTGGCCGGGCACCGTGCTCTGGCTGCGCGGCACCATCTCGTACCACGCGCCGTTGCGGGCACGTTCACGGTCGATCATCAGCGGCAACAAAGGCGAGCGCGTCAGGTCCGGGCGTAACTGGGCCTCGCCCATGGCGGTGCGCAGCTCAGGTGACAGCAGCGGCTCATTGTCGCCGGTCTGCAGAAAATTCTCGCATTGCTTGACGATGAGCGCCGAAGCCTCGGGGCCGCCATTTTGCGCCTTGGTCATCAGGCCGGCGCCTTCCAGCGCATCGAGTGTGACATCCTGTCCGGCCTTCAGCTTCAGCTCGAAGCCGTGGCGCCAGGTGGCGAATTCATCGGTCCAGGCCTCGATCGCATACACATAGCGTCCGATGCCATCGGGGATGAATGAGCCGCCCCAGCGGTCGTTGACCTCCAGCGTCATGGGGACCCGATTCCACTCGCGGTCCTGCTCGCGGCGCCAGACGATGGCTGCGGCAATGATCTCGTGACCATCGCGGTACAGGTCGGCATAGACAGCGACAGGTTCGCCCACGATGCGTTTGACCGGGAAGCGGCCAGCGTCGATGATCGGATAGATGTTTTCGATATGGAAAGCCCCGCCGATACCGGCGGTGTCCACGATTTGCGATGTTCTGTTCACGGTGATGCCATCATGAGGTGTCGTCCCTGTTCGAATTTTCAAAAAGAGACGGTGCGATCATATACAAAGCCCCGTGACAGGGGTTTGGTTCCCCATGGAACTCAGCTTAGATCGACGCGTTGAAATCGGCTATCCTCTTCCGCAAATTCAGAAATTTCCCAGCAACTTTCGATTGTTGCTCTGCAAACAGCGTGCCGAATGGACCTTTTCACCAAAGCTGCCGAACTCGGAATCCAGACCGGTTTTCACGACGGTCAGGGCCAGTGGCACACCACGGGCGAAGCCGCCCTGAAGCTCATTCTGGACGCCATGCCGGTGCGCACGCCGCATCGCTTCGTGGCGAGTCCGGTCGTGGTCCGGGCCGGCGAGGGTGCCCGCACGGTCCTCAATGAGGCTGCCACGTTTCCCCTGACCTGGAAAATTCTCGACGGGGTTAAGGTTATCGCCGAGGGAACGACGGAGGGGCGCGAGATCACCTGGCCGCGCGACCTGCCGGTCGGCGTGCACCGGCTCAGGCTGGTCGACGCCAAGAAATTCCCCGACGAGGCGCCGTTCATCGTCGCGCCGTCCAGGGCATTTCCCGGCACTTTCGAGCGCTCCTGGATTCTCGCCGTGCAGCTCTATGGTGTGCGCTCCGAGCGCAACTGGGGCATCGGCGACTTCACCGATCTGCAGGACCTGATCAGACTGGCGGCCTCGATCGGCGCCGGCGGTGTCGGTCTCAACCCGCTGCATGCGCTGTTCGACGACAGGCCGGCCGAATGCAGCCCGTATTCGCCGAACAGCCGGCTGTTTCTCAATCCGCTCTATATCGACGTCGAGGCACTGCCCGAATACGCGGCCAATGACAGCGGCGACATGCTGGCGAATATGCGCGCCAGCAAGTTCGTCGATTACCCTGACATTGCTGCGGCAAAGTCGAAGGGCATGCGCGCGGCCTTCGAGGCTTTCTATGCCGATCCGACAGCCGAGCGTCAGAAGGCCTTTGCCGCATTCCGCGCCGAACGTGCGCCGTTGCTGACACGCTTTGCCTGTTTCGAAGTGCTGCGCCATCAGCAGCAGACCGCGTGGTGGGACTGGCCGTCGGAATGGCTGCTGCCCGATGACGTGACCTGCGAGGCCTTCCGCGCCGGGCCGGACGGCAAGGAAGTCGCTTATATCGAATACGTGCAGTGGAATGCCGATCTGCAGCTCAAGGCCTGTTTTGATCTCTCCATCAAGCTCGGTATGCCCGTCGGCCTCTATCTCGACGTCGCGGTCGGCGTGCAGTCCGGCGGCTTCGATGCCTGGAACGAGCAGATCGCGATCTCGCGTCATCTCTCTGTCGGCGCGCCGCCCGATGCGCTGCAGCCCGCCGGACAGAACTGGGGTCTTGCCGGCTTCAATGCCGCGGGGCTGGAAGTGCAGGGCTTCGCGCCGTTCAAGGACATGCTGCGTGCCTCGATGCGCTATGCCGGCGCCGTCAGGCTCGATCATGTGCTGGGCCTCAATCGCCTTTACGTCGTGCCGCATGGCTATGACGCCGACAACGGCGCCTATGTGAAGATGCCGCTGGAAGCGCTGCTGGCCGTGACGGCGCAGGAAAGCGTCGCCAATCGCTGCGTGGTGATCGGTGAGGATCTCGGTACCGTGCCGGACGGCTTCCGCGATCATCTCGCATCCTGGGGCATCTGGTCATATCTGGTGATGATGTTCGAGCGCGATGAACGCTATGCGTTCCGCGGTATCGACTATTACGCATCGAATGCGCTGGTGACCTTCAATACCCATGATCTGCCGACCTATGCCGGCTGGCGCAGCCTGCACGATCTGCAGCTGAAGCGCTCGCTGGGCATCGATCCCGGCGAGAGCGACGATGCCCGCCGTTACGCGCTGCAGATGCTCAGCGAGGCGCTGCGAGCCCAGGGCATCAATACCGAAGACTTCTACGCCGTCGCTCACTTTCTCGCGCGCACGCGGACCCGTTTGCTGGCCGTGGCGTTGGAAGACCTGTTGGGTGTGATCGATCAGCCGAATATTCCCGGCACCATCAATGAACATCCGAACTGGCGGCAGCGGCTGCCGGCCACGGTGGAGACGATGGCCACGTCGATCGATCGTGACGCGCTGCACATTGCAACCGCGGACAGGAGTTTGTCCGCATTGACCTAAATTTTGTCAGGTGGCGGAAAGACTTTGTACAGCAATATCGAAGATTACGCGCTGATCGGCGATTGTGAGACCGCCGCTCTCGTCAACCGCAACGGATCGATCGACTGGCTGTGCTGGCCGGCCTTCGATTCTGACGCATGCTTTACCGCGCTGCTCGGCACCAAGGATCATGGCCGCTGGCAAATCACGCCCGATGCTCCGATCACGGCATGCAAACGGCGCTATCGCGGCGACTCCCTCATTCTGGAAACCACGCTGGAGACGGACGACGGCGCCATCACGCTGATCGACTTCATGCCGCCGCGCGGCGCCGCCTCTGATGTGGTGCGCATCGTCCGCGGCGATCGCGGCACGGTGACGGTCCGGATGGAGCTGATCATCCGCTTCGGGTTCGGTGCGGCCATCCCCTGGGTGAAGCGCGACAAGGACGGCGGAGTGCTGGCGATTTGCGGGCCCGACATGACCGTGCTGCACACGCCCATCGAGACCCATGGCGAGAACCTCACGACCGTCGCGAAATTCGACGTCAAGCAGGGTGACAATATCCCGTTCGTGCTGACCTATGGGCCTTCGCATCTGAAGGTGCCGGCGCCGATCAATGTCGACGAGGCGCTGAAGGACACCGAGGAATTCTGGAAGGAATGGAGCAGCCGCTGCACCTATAAAGGCGAGCACCGCGATCTCGTGATGCGCTCGCTGATCACGCTGAAGGCGCTGATCTATGCGCCATCCGGCGGTATCGTCGCGGCGCCGACCACGTCGCTGCCCGAAAAGCTCGGCGGCTCCAGAAATTGGGACTATCGCTTCTGCTGGCTGCGCGATGCGACATTCACGCTGCTGGTGCTGATGAACAGCGGCTACACGGATGAAGCGCGCGCCTGGTATCGCTGGCTGCTGCGCGCTGTCGCCGGCGCACCGGCCGAGATGCAGATCATGTATGGCATCATGGGGCAGCGCCGCCTGCTCGAATGGGAGGCCGACTGGCTGCCCGGCTATGGCGGCGCGCTGCCCGTGCGCGTCGGCAATGCTGCGCATGCGCAGCTGCAGCTCGACGTCTATGGCGAGTTGATTGATGCCTTCCACCAGACCCGCGTTGCCAAACTCGATCTCGAGGATGGCACCTGGGCGGTGGAATGCGAGATCCTCGAACATCTCGCTTCTGTCTGGAATAAGCCCGATCACGGCATCTGGGAGCGCCGCGGCCCCGGCAAGCACTATGTGCTGTCGAAAGTCGGCTGCTGGGTTGCGTTCGACCGCGCCATCAAGAGCGCCGAGAGCTTCAATCTCAAAGGCCCCGTCGACACGTGGAAGGCGCTGCGCAAGGAGATTCATCGCGACGTTTGCGAGAAAGGGTTCGATCCCCGCGAAAACACCTTCGTGGAATCCTATGGCTCGGACGTGCTCGACGGCGCCATCCTGCTGCTGCCGGCCCTGGGTTTTCTTCCGGCCGACGATCCTCGCGTGAAGGGCACGATCGCAGCGGTCGAGAAATATCTGATACGCGACGGCTTCGTGCTGCGCCACGATCCCCGCGAGGTCACTGGCGAGGTGCAGCCCGCCGAGGGCGCGTTTCTCGCCTGCAGCCTGTGGCTGGCCGAGGCCTATATCAAGATGGGCGAGATCGCCAAGGCGGAGGAACTGTTCAATCGCGTCGTTGCGATCGCCAATGATGTCGGCCTGCTGGCGGAAGAATATGACAGCGGCGTCAAACGCCAGACCGGCAACTTCCCGCAGGCGCTGACCCATATTGCGCTGATCGCCGTGGCGCATAATCTGGCGAGCGCCAAGCGTCCGCAGGAGAAGAAGGTGGAGCGGGCGAAGTAGCTCTTCTCTCAACCCTCCCCGCAAGGGGGAGGGGGCTACGTCACATGGCATTCCTTTTCAAAATCATCTCCACCGCGCCCGCAAAGCCTTCCTCCTCATTCGACGTCGTCACATCCGTCGCCTGCGACTTCACATCGTCGCTCGCATTGCCCATGGCGATCGACATGCCTGACACCTTGAACATCGGCAGGTCGTTGCGCATGTCGCCGATGGTGGCGATGGCCTCAAGGGAGATGCCGAGGCGCTGCGCCATAGCCTGCACAAAGGTGCCTTTGTTCTGGTTGGGCGGAGTGATGTCGAGATAGTAATTCTGCGAGCGCACGGCGACAGCTGTATCGCCCAGCGCCTTCTGCATCGCGCCCTCACAGCGCTCCAGCAATGGAAAATCCTGGCTCGCACCGACGATCTTGCAGGCCTTGGCGAGATAGGGCGAGAAGTCATCCACCATCACGGCGTCATGTTGAATGGTGTCGCGCTCATGCGGCACATATTTGCCGTCGTCGCGCTTGATCACCCATTCGTCATTGGTGAAAATCCAGATATCGACGCCGTGGTCTTCCAGCACTTCAATGGCGCGCTTGGTCGCAGCTTCCGGGATCAGGTGCTGCACGATCGGCTTGAGGTCGCCGTCCACCATGGAGCTGCCATTGAACGGGCCGATCGGCAGCGTGATCCCCAGTGGCTTGACCAGGAAGCGCATGCCGACGGGCGGGCGGCTCGACGTGATCGTGAAGCCGATGCCGGCGTCTTCCAATTTCTTCACGGCCGCCTTGGCCGTGTCGGTGAGGCGTTTGTCGTGGGTGACGAGCGTACCGTCGACATCGGACACCACGAGAGCGATTTTGGTCATGGTCTGATCCTTCAGGCCGGCAGTTGTTTGATGATGGCGGAGACGATGCCGTCGACATCGTCGTCGATGGATACTGTCATTGGGCGTTCGTCTGGGCCGGGGATTTCGAGCGTCTTGAACTGACTGTCGAGCAGCGTCGGCGGCATGAAATGATTCTTCCGCGCCGCCATGCGCTTGGCGATTAGCTCCTTGGAGCCGTCGAGATAGACGATGCGAATGTCGTCGCGGCCGTGCAATAGCAGATCGCGATAGGCGCGCTTGAGCGCAGAACAGGCGACGACAAGCTTTTGGCCATCGGCGGTGACGCGGTCGATCTCGTCGGCAATGGCCTGCAGCCAGGGCCAGCGATCGTCGTCAGTGAGTGGCTGGCCCGCGCGCTGCTTCTCGATATTTGCCTTCGGGTGAAAATCGTCGCCATCGGCGAAGCGCCAGCCGAGGCGTTCAGCAAGCGTCTTCGCGATCGTGCTCTTGCCTGAGCTGGAGACGCCCATCACCACCAGAGCCTTGGGTGCCAGGATCTTGGGTGCCAGAGTCTTGGGCACGGTGTCAGCCACGCGCGTCGTCCGGGAGGGCGGCCTTGTCGCACAGCCACACGGTTTCGCCGTCCGACCGCGTGCGATTGGCTGGCAGATCCTCGCCCTTCAGCACGCGCGTCAGGATTGCGCGCTTATCCTCGCCGCTCATCAGGAAAAGCATCTCTCGGCATGAGGCCAGGGCCGGCAGCGTCAGGCTGACGCGCGGCACGAACGGCTTTACATGGGCTTCGGGCACGCCGACTACCCAGCGGTCCTTGATCTCGATGGCGGGATATCCGGGAAACAGCGACGCCACATGGCCATCGGGGCCGACGCCGAGCAATACGAGATCGAACAGCGGTTTGGCTTTATCGAGCTTGTCGGTGCCGTAGAAGGACTGCAGTTCGCGCGCATAGAGCGCCGCCGCGTCATCCGGATTCGCCGCATCGGTCTTGATCGGGTGCACATTCGCAAGTGGCGCGCATGCATCCAGAAACGCAGTTCGCGCCATGGTCATGTTGTTGAGCGGATCGCCTGACGGCACGAAACGATCATCGCCGACGAACCAGTGTACGCGATCCCAGGGGATTTCGCTGCGATAGGGTTCGGTGGCGAGCAGTTCATAGAGGCGCTTCGGGCTCGATCCGCCGGTCATGCAGATGGCGATGCGGCCGGGATTGGCTTCGATGCGCTCGATCAGCCGGTCGGCTGCGGCCTCGGCGAGAGCCACCGCATCCTCGACCACGACGATATGGCGATTGGGCGCTGTCATGGCGTCAGCTCAGTACGCGCCAGCTACGACCATCGCGCTTGAGCAGGTCGTCGGCTTCCTCGGGACCTTCGCTGCCGGCGTTGTAGGTCTTTAGCCCGTCCTTGCCGGCCTTCTTCCAGGCATCGAGGAATGGCTGCACGGCACGCCAGCCGGCTTCCACGCTGTCGGCGCGCTGGAACAGGATGTTGTCGCCGATCATGCAGTCATAGATCAGCGTCTCATAGCCCGTCGCCGGTGCAGCCTGGAAGTAGTCCTTATAGCGGAACTTCATCTCGACGCCGTCGATCTCCACAGCCGGACCGGGCACCTTGGTATTGAACTTCAGCGAGATGCCTTCGTTCGGCTCCACCGCGATAACGAGAAAGTTCTCCGCGAGGCTTTCCACGGACATGTCGCGGAACATGGCGAAGGGCGCCTGCTTGAACTTGATCGCCACTTCGGTGCGTTTGATACCAAGTGCCTTGCCGGTGCGCAGATAAAAGGGAACGCCGGCCCAGCGCCAGTTGTCGATCGACAGCTTCATCGCTGCATAGGTCTCGGTGGTACTGCCTTCCTTGACGTCCTTGGTCTTCAGATAATCACCAATGTCGGTATCGCCGACATGGCCGGCGACATATTGCGCGCGAACCGAATTCTGTAGTGCTTCGGCTTCGGTCTGCGTGGTGACGGCGGCGAGCACTTCAGCTTTCTCGGAGCGCACCGCATTGGCCTCGAAACGCGCGGGCGGCTCCATCGCGACTAGCGATAGCAATTGAAACAGATGGTTCGGCACCATGTCGCGCAGCGCGCCGGTCGCATCGTAGAACGAGCCGCGATGGCCGACGCCGAGTTTCTCGTCCACGGTGATCTGCACGTGATCGATATGGTTGCGATTCCAGATCGGCTCGAACATGCCATTGGCAAAGCGCAGTACCAGGATGTTCTGCACCGTCTCCTTGCCGAGATAGTGATCGATCCGGTAGATCTGTTGCTCGTTCATCAGGCCGAGCAGTTCATTATTCAGCTTCTTCGCGGATTCAAGGTCGGTGCCGAACGGCTTCTCGACCACGAGGCGGCGCCACGAGCCATTTTCCTTCAGCATGCCGGTGCGGCCGAGCTGACGCGCGATCGGCGCGAAGGCCGAAGGCGGCGTTGCCAGATAGAACAGGCGATTGCCCCCGGTGCCCCGTGCTTCCTCGAGTTTGTCGAGCTGGTCGCGCATGCGATCGAAGGATTCCGGCTCCCCCGGATCGGCTTCGATACAGGTGACGCAATTGAGCAGCTTCTGCGCGATGGCGTCGTCGACCGGGCGCGTCGCATATTGCTTCAGGCCCTTCATCAGGTCGTCGCGGAGTTCCGCGCCGGTCATGTCCTTGCGGGCGATGCCGACGACGCAGAATTTCTCCGGCAGAAGATCGGCCGCCTGCAGGTTATACAGCGCCGCGATGACCAGCCGGTGTGCGAGATCGCCGGTGACGCCGAAGATCACGAATGCGCAAGGGTCTGGCTTCTTCTTGGATTTGGCAGGGCCTGGAGCTTGTATCTCGGTCATGCGGGCTACGCCTTTGGTTTGATGATATCAGGCGCGTCCTGCCGTTTTGGATCCGGATGCTGATCGGGCTCTTTGTGGCCGCCGAAACCGGCGCGCATCGCGGATAGAATCTTCTCTGCAAATGTGTGCTCCTTGCGGGAGCGAAACCGCGCAAACAGCGCAGCAGTCAGAACCTCTGCGGGCACCGCTTCGTCGATGGCGGCATTCACCGTCCAGCGGCCTTCGCCGGAATCCTCGACAAAGCCCGAATAGGTATCGAGCGTCTCGTTCTTGGCGAGTGCCATGGAGGTGAGGTCGAGCAGCCATGACGGGATCACGCTGCCGCGGCGCCAGACTTCGGCGATATCAGGCAAATTGAGATCGAAGCGATGCGCTTCCGGCAGCGCCTCGATATTGGCGTTCTTCATGATGTCGAAGCCTTCGGCATAGGCCTGCATCAATCCGTATTCGATGCCGTTATGGACCATCTTGACGAAATGCCCGGCACCGACCGGGCCCGCATGGATGTAGCCGTTCTCGACGCGCGGATCTGAGTTGTCGCGGCCCGGCGTGCGCGGGATGTCGCCGATCCCCGGCGCCAGTGTCTTGAAGATCGGATCGAGCCGGTCGACCACAGTCTTGTCGCCGCCGATCATCATGCAATAGCCGCGCTCAAAGCCCCAGACGCCGCCAGATGTGCCGACGTCGATATAGAACAGGCCCTTTTCCTTCAGCGCCTGGCCGCGGCGAACGTCGTCCTGCCAGAACGTGTTGCCGCCATCGATGATGGTGTCGCCGGGCTCCAGCAGCCTTGTCAGCGCATCGATGGTGGTTTCGGTGATCTTGCCGGCTGGCAACATGACCCAGACGGCGCGCGGCTTGTCGAGCTTCTTGACGAAATCTTCGAGCGACGATCCGCCGATGGCACCTTCGGAGGCAAGGCCGCTGACGGCCTTGGCGTCCTTGTCATAGACGACGGCGGTGTGACCGTTCTTCATCAGGCGGCGGACAATATTTCCGCCCATTCGGCCGAGACCGATCATGCCGAGCTGCATTGTGTGATGTCCTTTATTGATTGCGCATGACCCGAAGCAATGTCCGGGCCATGCGGATCGTCGTTTAGTTCAATGCGGCAGTCATCGCCTTGTCGAGAACAGCAAGTCCGGCCTTGAGATCACCCTTGAGATGGACGCGCAGCGCGCGGCGGTTGCGATCCGTCAGTACGCCGAAGTCACCACGCGCCTGTGCCGCCTTGATGACACCGAACGAGGCGCGGTAATCGGGGATGGCGAGATCCTTGGCATCGTCAGCGGTGATCTGCAGGAAGACACCGGTATCCGGCCCGCCTTTATAGGCCTGGCCCGTCGAATGCAGAAAGCGCGGTCCGAATTCGGCGCAGGTTGCCACCTTCTTCTTGTCGCGCACCGCCATCCGCATGTGCTGCAGTGTGTCGATATGCGCGCTATCGCGTTCGACATAGGCCAGCAGGGCCACGTAATCGCCGGGCGTGACGCGTCGGAAATGCGCTTTCAGCCATGAGGTCAGATCGCCATTGGCGCCGGCCTTCTTCAGCAGTTCGGCATTGCTATCGTCCGTATAGAGATCGGCCTCCTTGGAGGACACCACCGGCGTTTCCGGCGGCAGCGAACCGGTCTTCTCAAACGCTTCCGTCAGCTCGCGCGTTTTGATCTTGGCGGCTTCCACGTCCGGCTGGTTGAAGGGGTTGATGCCCAGAATCGATCCCGCGACGGCGGTCGCGATTTCAAAGCGGAAGAATTCCTGGCCGAGATGATCGATGGACGGCATCACGATGCGCGCAACGGGATGACCGGCCTTTTCAAGCGCGTCGAGCTTGTCGTCATGTGTCTTGTCGTCTTCGCCCGATGTGCGCAGATCGATAAAGAAACGATCGGTGCCATAGACCGAGGGTTCGCCCAGCGTTTCGCCGTCGATCGGGATCAGGCCCTTGCCATCCTTGCCGGTGGATTCGGCGATAAGCTGTTCGGCCCATGCGCCGAAATCGGCGATTTTCTTCGAGGACAAGATCGTGACCTTGTCGCGGCCGTCGAGCCCGGCATTGCCCATCGCGAGGCCGAGCTGGACGCCGGGATTTTCAGCGGGCGGCACGTCCGGTCCGCAGGAGCGCACCATCGACAGCGTGAGATCGAGCAGTTTGGTGAGATCGACACCCGCCGCAGCCGCCGGCACGAGGCCGAACGGCGACAGCACCGAATAGCGCCCGCCGATGGTGGGATCGCCATGGAAGATGCGCGCAAACTTTTGGGTCTTCGCGACCTTCTCCAAAGACGAGCCGGGATCGGTCACGGCGACGAAATGGCCGCCGGCCTTGTCGGCGCCGATCGCCTTGGTCACCTCGTCGAAGAAGTAGTTCTTCATCACATTCGGCTCGGTGGTGCCGCCGGATTTGCTGGAAACGATGAAGAGTGTCTTGGCGATAGTCACCGCCGCGCCCATGGCGCGCACCTGTGCGGGATCGGTGGAATCCAGCACATGTAGTTTCGGGAAGCCCGACACCTTGGCAAAGGTCTGCGCCAGCACTTCCGGCCCGAGGCTCGATCCGCCCATGCCGAGCACCACCGCATCGGTGAATCCCTGCGCCTTCACCCATTTGGCGAAGTCGTTGTAGTCGGCGAGCTTGGCCTTCTCGTCGAAGGCGCTGTTCAGCCAGCCCAGCCACTTGTCTTCATCCGATCCGGTCCAGACCGATTTGTCCTTGTGCCAGAGCCGGCGGATCTTCGCGGACGCACGCCACTCTTCGGTCGAGGTCGCGACCTTCTTCGTGATGCCGTCGCCCAGCGCCAGCTTCTGCGATCCGATCCCGTTACCCAGCGATGTTGCGCGCTTGTGCGCCACCGCGCCATAGAGCTTGTCGGCCGCATCGGCGAACAGCTTGACGCCGTCCTCGACGAGATGCGTCGTAATCGCATCGAGCGAAATGCCGGTCTTGGCGAGATCGGCGAGCACCTTCTTCGCATCGTCGACATTCTCTTCGAGGCTGTCGCGCACCTCGCCGTGGTCGCGGAACGCGTCCAGCGTGGCGGGCGGCACAGTGTTGACGGTGTTCTTCCCGATCAGCTCTTCCACATAGAGCGTGTCGCGATAGTCCTTGCTCTTCACGCCGGTGGAGGCCCAGAGCAGGCGCTGCGGTTTTGCGCCTTTGGCCTTGAGCTTCTCCCAGCGCGGGCCGGCGAACAGTTTCAGATATTCCTGATAGGCGAGCTTCGCATTGGCGATGGCGACCTTGCCCTTGAGGTCCTTGAGCCGCGCCTTCTCGGAGGGATCATTGGCCTTGGCGATCTTGTCGTCGAGCTGCTTGTCGACCTGCGCATCGATGCGGCTGACGAAGAAGGACGCAACGCTCGCCACATGCGAGGGATCGCCTCCGCCGGCCACATACTTTTCGAGACCGTTGAGATAGGCCTCGGCGACCTCCACATAGGTCTTCTGCGCGAACAGCAGCGTCACATTGATGCTGATGCCTTCGCCGATCAGTTGCTGGATCGCGGGCAGCCCCTCCGGCGTTGCCGGCACCTTCACCATCAGGTTTGGGCGCTTGACGCTCGCCCACAGGCGCTCCGCCTCAGTGACCGTGCCCTTGGTGTCATTGGCGAGATAAGGCGAGACTTCCAGGCTGACGAAACCATCATCGCCCTTCATCTTGTCATAGACCGGCTTCAGCACATCGGCGGCGTGCTGGATGTCCTCGACGGCAATGTGCTCGAACAGGTCGGCAGGCGACTTGTCGCCGGACTTCAACGCCTCGGCAATCGGGGCATCATATTCGTCCGAACTTCCGATCGCCTTCTCGAAGATCGCCGGATTCGACGTCACGCCTTTCACGGCGTCGGTGTCGATCAGCTTCTTGAGGTCGCCCTTGGCGACGAAGCCGCGGGCGAGGAAGTCCAGCCAAACGGCCTGACCATGGGATTCGAGTGCTTTGACGGGATTCATGATGCCTTGTTCTGCTTACAATTATCAAAAGGCCGATCGCCGCGCGAAACGTTCCGCGGCCCGGTTCCAATGATCGCCCCAAACCCATACGCATGGCAAGCCGAACGGTTCCATTCAGGGCGCGGGAGCCGGATCGCAATTCCGTGTTCGCCAGATTGGCCCGGCGGCATGACAATTGTGCAAATTTTGTGCGTCGGTTTTGTGGGTTGGGGAGCGCCTCCAGCCCCTCACGTCATTGCGAGGAGCGAAGCGACGCGGCAATCCAGAGGATCAAAAGCGAAGAAAGACTGGATTGCTTCGTCGCAAGGGCTCCTCGCAATGACGGCGAAGGGGGTCAGGGGCGAATATACAGATAGCCCTGCGCCTGCAGCTCCGCGATCCGGACCACGCCGCCGCGGTCGGCGATGGTGAAGCCCGGCAGCAGGCCGTCCAGCGTCACATCCTGCGCCTTCATGGTGTTGCTGCAGGCGGCCAGTTGCAGGCCTGCCTTGGTGAATTTGCCGACCCGCGCGGTAATGTCGGGATTGGCGGAAGCCCGGGCAAATGACTTCAGTGCTGGGCCGAGCACGACCAGCGCGATGGTAACGTTGTCGGGGCCGCCGACACCGTCGACATGATTCTGGATATTGCCGAGTGCGAAATTCACCCGGTCGGCATCGGCGAGATGATAGACGACCTTGAGCCTAGCGGGCGGCTTCTCATCGGCCGTCACGGCATTCGCTCGCGATGCCAATAGTCCCGCGCCGACCGACGACAGGGCGGTCCACAATAGGCTGCGTCGATTCATGGTTGGCTCCGATTTGGCGTCAATCACGCTCACTTGCTGCGCATCGCCGCGAGTTCCTTGCGGTCCGTTATCAACGACTCACACTCCTTCAGGTTTGTGCGATCGAGCCGGAAAATCTTGTCGTCCTCGCCGCCGGTGAGCGCGTCGGTGCCGGGTTCTTCATCGGGTTTGCTGTTCTGCCAGATGCGGACGCGCTCGACACGGACCAGCGTTGCGTCGATGTCTTTGGCCAGGCCGATCGCAATGCCGCCGCCGTCGCAATCGACGCTGCATGCGAACTTCACCTGCTGGCCCTTGTCGGTATCCTGGATCTGGCCGCAGGAGCCGCTGGAATCCCAGTCGCCTTTGCGATGGCGATATTTGAATCCGAGCCGGAACGAGTAGGGCGTGTAGCTTTCCTCGGGCGGATGCCCGGCGACGACCAGCAGCTTCATGGTGCTGATCTTCTGCTTGGGATGCCGTGCCAGATGCTCGGCGTCATAGCGCCGAACGAAGCAGGCATAGGTCAGCTTCGGACCCAGCGGGCCGGCAAACATGCGCTCGTTGAATTCGGCTGCCTTCACCGCATCGATCTTGGCCGGCTCGTCCTCGGCGCGCGCCAGCGGGCCGCCGATGATCAGTGCGGAGGTGAGAACCAGAAGGGACAGCGCACGGATGGTCATCGACGTCTCGCAAGGTGAGGCGGCCCGTTGCGGGCCAGTTCACCTTGGTCGCGTCAGAGGTAGGATGCGTTCAATCGATGCTGGGCGCGGTCGATGCACTCCCTCGCCCCGCACTTGCGGGGAGAGGGTGGGGTGAGGGGCTTTTGCTGAGCTTCACCTCTAACTCCCCCTCACCCGGAGCTGTCGCTGCGCGCCGACTCCGACCTCTCCCCGCAAGCGGGGAGAGGTTAGGTAGCGTCGCGTCGACCGTGAATTCAAAGATCGCTCTTCGCCAGATCCCACATCAGTCGGTAGGTCCCCTCGGAAATCAGCTCTGCCTTTGCCGCTGCAATGGCCGCAGTGAAGCGGCCTTTTATGGTCGAAGCGACGGCTTCGACATCCGTCCCGTCGATCATCACATACCAGTCGCGCGCCGCAGGATTGGGCGCGGCAGGATCGTCGGTCAGCGGCTTCGAGAGGCGGGGATCGCTCTCCATCAGATGCATCGAAATGATGCCGTTGATATCGCCGGGATCGAGCTGCGCTTCGATGGCGCTGCGCAGTTTGTCAGCGCCTTGGGCGGGTGGCCGGATGCGCACCAGCCCGAGCGCCGCGCCGCGGCCCTGACCGCGGCTCACAGTGATCCGAGCCACCGAGCGCAGCATGTTCTGGAAGCGGCCGATATTGGCCAGCGACCACTTGGTCTGGTTGGCCAGCGCCGTGCGATAGGCATCACTGTCCAGCACGTCGAATGTCGCAGTTGAATAGAGCCCGAGATATTTCGGCCTGGCATTCACGGCCACGTAACGCCGGGCCTCGACGAAGCCCTCGATGGCGACGCGCTCGGCGAGATGCTCGCGGTCGTACCACGCGTTGAATTCCTGCTCATGGCTGGCGTCGATATCCATCGACGTCATCAGCATTCCCGTGCATTTGATCGGCATTCCAGAAGTCCTATTTCAATTTCGACGCGACATCGGCGATGGCCTTCATGACCGCATCGCGCATGCCGGAGTCATACAGGCTGTGGCCGGCGCCTTCAACGATGCGCACCTCCGCATCCGTCCAGCGCCTGGCCAGAGCGTGCGATGTCGCGGGCGGGCAGAGGAAGTCGTAACGGCCCTGAATGATGACGCCGGGAATGCCGCTGAGCCTGCCGGCATCCTCCATCAGTTGATGCGGCCGCATAAAGCAGTCGTGCTTGAAGTAATGCGCTTCCATCGCGGGTGTCGCCGGCATCGGGCGCGTGGTGTTGCCGAGTTCGGCACGGTCGAGCCGCGTGCGCTTCGGCGCGATTTCCGACAGGATGGCTTCGGTGCCGCCCCAGGCGCGGATCGCGGGGACATGCACGGCCGGATCGGCATCGAGAATGCGGCGATAGAAGTTCGGCAGCGGATCGGCGCGCTCGGCTTCGGCAAGGGCGCTCAGAAAATCTCCATGCAGGCCCGGATAATGCCGCGGCAGCATGACGTTGAAGACATCGTGCAATTCTTCCCGCGTGCCGAGAAACGTCGCGCGCAGCACGATGCCGGTCACGCGATCCGGATGTGCCTGCGCATAGGCCAGCGCCAGCGTCGCGCCCCAGGAGCCGCCGACCACGAGCCATTTGTCGAAGCCGAATGTCTGTCGGATCGTTTCCATATCGGCGATCAGATGCGGCAGCGTATTCGCCTCGCGCTTGCCTTTCGGCTTGCTGCGGCCGGCGCCGCGCTGATCAAACAACACGGTGTGAAAGCGCTGCGGATCGAACAGCCGGCGGTGATCGGGCTGGCAGCCGGAGCCGGGGCCGCCATGCAGATAGACTGCGGGAATGCCGTTGCTGCGGCCGACGCTCTCCACATGGATTGCGTGGCCGTCGCCGACATCCAGATGTTCCGAGGTCAGCGGCGCAAACAGGTCCGCATTCACCGGGGCGGGGACATCAGCGGCCATGGACGTCGTCCGCGTCCGGCTCCAGCGTGCCGCCTTTGAAGTTGCGATAGATGAAGCGGTCGCGGCCCTCGGTGGATTCCGTCTCGGCCAGTTTGAAGATTTCGGCGTGAACAGGCGACAGCGTGCAGGCGGGGTCGGTATTGCCGGCGTCGCCGGTCAGCGCGAAGGCCTGGCAGCGGCAGCCGCCGAAATCCACTTCCTTGAACGCGCAGCTCTGGCATGGCTCGGGCATCCAGCCGGTGCCGCGATAGCGGTTGAAGGCTTCGGAATTCTGCCAGATCCAGGCGATCGAATGATTGGAGCGCACGGATTCGAATTCCATCCCGGTGATGGTCTCGGCGGCATGGCAGGGCAGGATCTTGCCTGATGGAGAGATGTTGAAGAACTGCCGGCCCCAGCCGCCCATGCATTTTTTCGGTCGCAGCGCGTAATAGTCCGGGACGACATAGTCGATATCGAGAATGCCCTTCAGGCGCACTTGCGCATCCTCGACGATGCGGCTGGTCTCGTCGATCTGATCGATGGTCGGCATCAGGGCGGCGCGGTTCTTCAGCGCCCAGCCGTAATACTGCACATTCGCGACCTCCAGCCGGTCGGCGTCGAGATCGACCGCCATCTGGATGATGTCGGCGAGCTGATGCAGGTTCTGCCGGTGCATCACCGCATTCACCGTCAGCGGCAGGTCGAGCTCGCGCGTCCATCTGGCGACTTCGAGCTTCTTCGCGTGGCCATTGCGATAGCCGCCGACGCGGTCGGCCACCACGGGCTCATTGCCCTGGAAGCTGATCTGCACATGGCACAGCCCGGCATCCGCCAGCGCTGCGAGCTTGTCGCGCGTCAGCAGCACCGCCGAGGTGATGAGATTGGAATACAGGCCCACATCCGTCGCATGCTGCACCAGCTCGACGATGTCCTTGCGCGCGGTTGGTTCGCCGCCGGAGAAGTGGATCTGCAGCACGCCGATTTCGGCGAGCTCGGAGAGTACCTTCTTCCATTCGTCGGTGGTCAGCTCGGTGCTGCCGCGGTCGAGCTCCACGGGATTGGAGCAATATGGACATTGCAGCGGGCAGCGATGGGTGAGTTCGGCCAGCACGGCAAGGGGAATGCCGAAGGTCTCAGCGGTGGAGCGCGTGCGCTCCATGATCGCGAGACTGTCGTCGGGATCGGTGAAGACGGGACTGGCGTCGGTGAGGGTGGGGCTCATGATGTCTTCTCCCGCGCTTGCGTGAGAAAGCCCTTGTCGGCGAGGTCCTGCAGCATGGCCACGACATCGGTGCCGATATCGTCGCGCGGCGCGGCGTATTTGGCCACCAGCAGGTCGATGATATCGGCGACGTTACGTTCGCCATCGCAAAGCTGGAGGATTTCGACGGCGATATCGTCGGGCGCCAGCACGCGCTCCGGCGCCAGGATCACCCAGCGCTGGCGCGTCTCGTCGAACTTCAGCCTGGCGTGGCGCGGCAAGACCGGCTTGCTGGCCTCGCTGACACTGATCCGACGATTGCTGCGCAACTCCGTCATCGTTGCCTTCTTACTTGGCCGGGACGAACGCGCCCGGCGGCACATAGCCGTCCACATAGGCATGATACAGCGCATCGAGCTGCACCCACAACACATTGGTCTTGAAGATCAGTGCATTGCAAACCGCGCGGCGCTCGGCCGGGGTGTTGGCGTGCTGCTTGACGTAATCCAGCGCAAAGCCGGCATCGCGCGGCGCCTGGGTCAGGCGGCGGCTGAAATAGCTCATGATGTCCGGATTGACGAAGTCATAATGCTTCAGCATGCCGGAAATGCGTTCTTCATGCAGGTTAGGGGCGAACAGTTCCGTCAGCGACGAGGCAATGGCCTCGAGCGGCGTCTTGTCGCGCACGAAATGCACATAGGCCTCCACGGCGAAACGCGTCGCCGGCAGGATGCCTTCGGTGGATTCCACATAGGCTGAGTCGAGGCCAAGCCCTTCGGTCAGCTTCAGCCAGCGCTCGATACCGCCTTCGGCGCCGGTATCACCGTCGTGATCCTCGATGCGGTGCCGCCATTCCACGCGTGTCGCCCGGTCGCGGAAGCGCGAGATCACCACGGCGTCCTTGATGGGGATCGTGCTCTGGTAATAGTAGCGGTTCAGCGCCCAGGCCTGCACCTGGCCCTTGTTGAGCTTGCCGCCGTGCAACAATTTATGAAACGGATGCAGGCTGTGATAGCGCGTCGCGCCGATATGGCGCAGCGTCTCTTCGAGTTGCGCGGCATTCTCCAGCGGCACGCCTGGCGAAATCGAATAGGCGGAAATGGCGTTGGCGCCGATCATGTTTGCACTTGTCATGGTAGCACCTGGGGCGTTCACAGCGTGATCTCCATGCCATTGCCGGGGATTTGCCAGCCGGCGGTGGTCAATGCGGCGCGCTCGGTGGAATCATGCAGCAGCGCCGGGTTCGAATTGTTGATGTGCAGAAAGAACTTTCTGGCGATGCCGGCATCGGCCAGTTCGCTGATCGCGCCATCCGTGCCGGACATCGACAGATGCCCCATGCTCTGGCCGGTCTTATGGCCCAATCCTGCGGCGATCAATTCGTCGTCGCGCCACACGGTGCCGTCGAAGAACACCAGCGGGGCGCCGGAGATGCGCGTCTTCAGTTCGGGCGTCACCCGCGCGCAGGCCGCAATGAAATAGAAATGCTTGCCGGTGGCCTTCTCGGCAATCCGCAGACCCAGCGTATCGCCGTCGCCATCCTCACCGGCCGGATGTGCCTGGCCTTCGAGATACCACGCGCTTTTGCCGGGCACGACGAAAGGCAGCACCTCCAGGCCGGACGGCGCGCCGTCCTGCAGCTTCGGTTCGAAAGACGTATCAATCTCGATGGCGTCGCGGCGCACGTTCTTGTCCGAGAGCACGTTGAAAATGCTGTTGGCTTTCAGGATCGCCAGCACACGTGTGTGCGCATAGATTGTAAATGGCGAACCTTCCCGCATCGACAAGAGCCCGGCCACCGCATCGACCTCGCCATTGGTGAGGATCACGCCCGCGATCGGCGAGTGTCTGACATGATCGGGGTGGGGGTGAAGCTGGGGCGTATCGGTGACCTGTTGTCGCAGGTCGGGCGAGGCATTGATCAGGAACCAGTTGGCATTGTCGGCCGACACCGCGATCGAGGCCTGACCGCTCCGCAAGTCTGGCCGCTCATCGCGCGCCGCACGACAAATCCGGCATCCGCAATTCCACTGCGGAACACCGCCGCCGGCCGCGGCTCCAAGAACGACAACACGCAACATGAGATCGCCCTGAATCCCGGCCAATTAGCGTCTCGTAAAAAGACGCGGGGCGCCTGTCGTCGACGAAGGCGCCCCCAAAACTTAGCTTGAGCTCAAGTCTTACTTGCGCGCCGCGCAGGCGTACATGTTGATTTCCATGCCGACTGCAACTTCGACGATCTTCGGTGCTTTCCAGGCCATATTTCTCTCCCGCTTATCTGCAGTCAGGTACTGCATAACCATAACTCTATTCCCTGCTCAAAGGTTCGCCAACAACTTCGTCATCACAATGTGAAGCGATAGGGGTACAATATGCGTGCAATGCACAATCGGTTGCGCTGCAACATTGCAATGGCGAGAACGTTCCATAGATAGCGAAGGCCTTTGGTTGAAAGGCATTGATTCGTACTCAGCCCGCCGCATCTTCCGGGATATTCGCGTGGTCTGAGGTCTTCTGCGTCCGCGCCCAAGCCGAGTGCCAAGAGAATTGCCATGCCGCTTTATTTCTTCAACACACGCATCAACGACGAGCTGGTGGTCGATCCCGAAGGCGAGGAGCTGCGGGATCCCGATCATGCCTGGGATGTGGCGCGGTCGATGATCCTGCAATTGCTGCGCTCCGAGGGCACGCCGAGCGATCTGCTCAAAGCGGTGCTTGAGGTGACGGACAAGGACGGCGAGATCGTGCTTGAATTTCCGTTCACCGAAGCACTGCTCGATGCCACCGATGAGTCCGCAACGCGGCACTAGAGCGTTGTCGAGCGAAGTGGGCACTGGTTCGCGTCAAGAAAACGCGTCAATACACAACGCTAGAGCCTCGGTTCTAACTCTATCAGAACCGAAAAGGCTTTAGCCGATTGCGGGAATCCGCACAGGCTTGCTCGCGCGTGATGTTTTGATTGCGCAGCGACATAAAAATATCCAACAGTGCGATCCGGAAAGCCTCGGGGGCGGCGCATCTCATGCGCTGCGAGCAGAGAAGGCTTCCGTAAAAAGGGGAGAGATCCATGAGTGTCTACACGTCCGCGCGCCGGGCATTGCTTGCCGGTGCGTTCATCGGTGTCTTTACAAGCGGCGCTTTTGCCCAGCAGTCCGATACATCACCTGCAACACCGGCTCCTGCAGCCACGCCAAGTGCAGCTCCAAGTGCAGCGCCTGCTGCTCCCGCAGCGGCTCCTGCACCGGCACCAGCCGCCCCGCAGGCTGCCGCTCCGGCACCTGCAGCAGCGCCAGTCGCTGCCGCGGCGCCTGCGCTGCCGCCCGGCTCGCCGCTGATCGGCCGTCCCGATGGCGCTGCCGCAGCCAAGCTCGCGCCCGTCGCGCCGCCGCCGATTCCGTCCGCCGCCGACAAGCTGCCGACTGCGAAGCTGAAGGTGCCCGCGGGCTTCAATATCGAGGTTTACGCCGCCGGCATGGCCAATGCGCGCTCGATGCGCGAAGGCGACAAGGGCACGGTCTTTGTGGGGTCGCGCCTCGTCGACAAGGTCTACGCGGTCATCAACAATGACGGCAAGCGCCAGGTGAAGGTGCTGGCCTCCGGCCTCTATCGCCCGAACGGTCTCGCCTTCAAGGACGGCACGCTCTACATCGCCGAACTGTCGAAGATCTCGAAGATCGACAAGGTGGAAGACAATCTCGAAAATCCGCCGAAGCCGACCATGATCTACGACAACCTGCCGAAGGACGAAGCCCATGGCTGGAAGTTCATCGGCATCGGCCCGGACAACAAGCTCTATGTGCCGGTCGGCCAACCCGGCAACAATGTGCTGCATGACGAGGCCCATGGCCAGATCCGCCGCATGAATCTCGATGGCACCGGCGCCGAGATCTATGTGAAGGGCGTCCGCAACACCGTCGGCTTCGACTGGAATCCGACCACCAAGCAGATGTACTTCACCGACAACGGCCGCGACTGGATGTCGGAAGCGGTGCCGGAAGATGAACTCAACCGTGTCACCAAGGCGGGTGAAAACTTCGGCGCGCCATATTGCCTGCAGGGCAATATCCTCGATCCGGAATTCGGCTGGGGCAAGTCCTGCGCCGACTACACCGCGCCGGTCGGCCTGCTCGGGTCGCATACGGCGGCATTGGGCATGCGGTTCTACACCGGCAAGATGTTCCCGGCCGCCTACAAGGATGCGATCTTCATCGCGCGCCATGGCTCCTGGAACAAGACTCAGAAGCTCGGCGGAGACGTCGTTGTCGCGAAGCTGAACAAGGACGGCACGGTGAAGTCCGTCGAGCCGTTCCTCACCGGCTTCATCGAGGACAACAAATATGTCGGCCGCCCCGTCGACGTGCTGCAGATGAAGGACGGATCGCTGCTGGTCTCCGACGACTGGAACGGCGCGATCTATCGCATCACCTATGGCAAGCAGAAGGTGGCGGGCGCGAAGTGACGACGTTTTCTCACCTCTCCCCGCTTGCGGGGAGAGGTCGACTGCAACGCGCGAAGCGCGTGAAAGTCGGGTGAGGGGGACTCTCCACTTGCTCCGAGCGCGGTGAGAGTCCCCCTCATCCTCACCTTCTCCCCGCAAGCGGGGAGAAGGAATTCGCCACGCCGGAGTTTCAGTATTCAGAAAGTTCAAAGCCGATGCGCCCGTTTGCCGTCATCGTAGCTCTTTTTCTCTCGACGTCCCCACTCTTCGCCGCCGAACCCATCACCGAGCGGGCCGCGCCGTGCCTCGGTTGTCACGGCGAGAAGGGTGTCTCCGCAACCGAGAACACGCCGTCGCTCGGCGCGCAGCAGCCGGCTTATTCCCTGATCCAGATCTACATGTTTCGCGAGAAGCTCCGCATCGCAGAGCCGATGAACGACATGGTGAAGGATTTCACCGATGATGACCTGCGCCTGTTCTCGGATTATCTCGCCACGCTGCCGAAGCCTGTCGCACTGGAAGCGGGCGATCCTGCGCGAATGCAGGCTGCGAAAGCGCTGACATCGCAATTCCGCTGCGATAGCTGCCACAACGCGGACTTCTCCGGCCGCGACAATATCCCGCGCATTGCCAACCAGCGCGAGGACTACCTCGCCAAGACCATGCGCGAATACAAGGACAACTCCCGCCACGGTTACGATGCCACCATGGCCGATGTGATGCAGTCGATCTCCGAAGCGCAGATCGTGGAGCTGGCTTATTTTCTCGCAAGGGTGAAGTGACGTCGCGCGGGCTCACCCGCGCGACGTCATTCCGGGGCAGGCCGGGCCGCACAGCGGACCGGAATGAGCCCGGAATCCCGACATGTTCAGCTCCCGCTGTCATTCCGGGGCGCGCGCAAAGATGCGCGCACGCCCCGGAATGACAGTTTTTTTGGGGGGGGAGACGTCATTAAACATTTTTTCCTATTTCTTATTGACAATATCCCGACGTGGATTATTTTCCCCTTCGTCCGGCCCCGATGAGAGGGGCGAGCGCGATCGTCACGTTCGCGGGGCTGGATGCGGTGGACGCCGGAGATGCGGCGTTACGCGGTTTGGGGGTGACGTCTGTCTTCGGGCAGGACGGATCTGCGCCAGCACTGCCACTGGCAAGGAGACGGCCGACCTTCGGATGGAAAGACTCCTGGACAGTGTGACGGACGACCAAGTCAAAACGCGTTCGGCTTACTCGCTTGAGGCTACCCTGTCCCTCCGCCCTGGGACATTAATTTTGGTGATGGGACCGTTCGCCATGGCAGATGTGCAGGCAACCGAAAAAACACCGTATGCGGAACGTCGGGCACTTGCTCGGCGCCTCCGAAAGTCCTGATGCACTCTAGATTGCGGAAGACCGCATTCGCATCAGGCCCAAGGGTGCAACGGGCACCCGGCGTTCCGCACGCCCTCTCGATTGAGGGTGGGAAGGAATGCTCATAGCTCGGACGCTTCGGCGCCGCGAGACTGCGAAATCGTACCTGATTGGCAATCTCCGGCCGCCTGCGTTAACAAGCGACAAGCAATGGAGCACTGCATGAACGATCTCTGGCGCCTGTCGGCAACTGACCTCTCCGCACTCATTCGCGACCGCAAGGTGTCCGCCAAGGAGGCGACGGTGGCTGGCCTCGCACGGCTCGATGCTGTGAACCCTGCCATCAATGCCGTGGTCGACCATCGACCCAATGAGGCGCTGGCACGGGCGGATGCGGTCGATGCGGCGATTGCGCGCGGCGACGATGTCGGCCCGCTCGGCGGCGTGCCCATCACCGTCAAAGTGAATATCGACTACGCGACCTATCCGACATCGAATGGCGTGAAGATCCAGAACGAGATCATCGCCAAGACCAACAGCCCGGTGATCGACAATCTGCTGAAGGCTGGCGCCGTCATCATCGGCCGCACCAATTGCCCGGCATTTTCCTATCGCTGGTTCACCACCAATCAGCTCTATGGCGATACCAAAAACCCGCGCGATCCCTCGCTGACGCCGGGCGGATCATCAGGCGGCGCAGGCAGCGCGGTCGCCGCCGGCATCGGTCATATCGCTCATGGTACCGACATCGCGGGCTCGATCCGCTATCCCGCTTATGCCTGCGGCGTGCACGGTCTGCGTCCGACCGTCGGCCGCATCGCCGCCTATAATCAGGCGCTGCCCGAGCGCATCATTTCCGGCCAGATCACCGCGGTGTCCGGCCCGCTGGCGCGCACCATCAACGATGTCCGTCTTGGCCTCGCCGCGATGTCGCAGCCCGACGCGCGCGATCCCTGGTGGGTGCCGGCGCCGCTCGAAGGACCGACGCGCGAGAAGCGCGCCGCCATGTGCCTGCGGCCCGACGGGCTTGCCATCACCGCCGATGTCGAGGCCGCCGTGCGCGATGCCGGCAAGCGGCTGGAGCGGGCAGGGTGGGTCGTCGAGGAAGTCGAGAACACGCCGGCCCTGCGCGAGGCCGCCGCATTGCAGACGCAGCTCTGGTTCGGCGATGGCTATCAGGGCATGCTGGATGCGGCCGAACGCGAGGGCGATCCCGCAGCACTGGTCTGTCTGCGCGGGCAGAAGGACAAGCTCAAGGACTTCGAGAACGGCGGCCTGTCGCGTGCGCTGGTGCGCCGCTCGACCTTCGTGCGCGACTGGGAGCTGTTCCTGCAGACCTACAGCGTGGTGCTGATGCCGATGTCCGGCGAACTGCCGTTCCCGGATCATCTGGATATGCAGGGCCAGGAATCGTTCGATCGCGTCTGGGCCGCCCAGATGCCACAAATTGGAATTCCCTTCATGGGCCTGCCGGCGCTCAGCGTCGCCACAGGCCTCGTCGGCCGTGCGCCGACCGGCGTGCAGGTCGTCGCCGGCCGTTACCGCGAGGATCTCTGTCTGCTGGCCGGCGAAGCCATCGAGGCCGGCGGTACCCCGCCGATGCCTTGCGCCCCCGTGACGGCCTGAGAGGGATCAGTGCGATGACCGGCATCTCCGATTTTTCTGCGAACGCACTGACAGGTGAGCCTGTCGCGCTCAAGCAGTTCGAAGGAAAGGTGCTGCTGATCGTCAACACCGCCAGCGCCTGCGGATTCACGCCGCAATATGCCGGGCTGGAGAAGCTGCAGCAGGATTTTGCGCCGCGCGGATTTTCCGTGCTGGGCTTTCCCTGCAACCAGTTCGGCGCGCAGGAGCCGGGCGACGCCAAGGCGATCGAGAGCTTCTGCGAGGCCAATTACCACATCACCTTCCCACTGTTTGAGAAGATCGACGTGAATGGCGCCGGGGCGCATCCATTGTATAATTACCTGAAATCTGAAAAGTCCGGATTGCTGGGTTCGGGGATCAAATGGAATTTTACCAAATTCCTGATCGACCGTTCCGGACGGGTCGTCGAGCGTTTTGCGCCGACCGCCAAACCTGAATCACTGCGAGAGAAAATCGAGGCGCTGCTATGACCGACAACACCAATGCATCAGCCGATCTGCCTGATCGCCTGTCCACCGATCCGCGAAGCCCGTTCTACAATGCCGAAGTGCTGCAGCGCGATGTCGGCATTCGCTTCAAGGGTGCCGAGAAGACCAATGTCGAGGAATATTGCGTCAGCGAAGGCTGGGTGAAGGTGCCCGCCGGTGCGGCAAAGGACCGGTACGGCAATCCGCTGCTGATCAAGCTGACCGGCTCTGTTGAGCCGTATTTCCGCGACTAACGCCACGAAAGCGCCGAAAGCCCTGCTGCGGGAAGCTGACCTGTTCGCAGCAGGCGTTGACTAGCAAAAAGGCGTTGCCCGCATAAATTTGAAGCTTAAAGTAATTGCAGTTTCCGGCTACGCTGCGTCCGTCAGCATGATGGACACAGTCGGGCCGTCGTGATTGCAATGCGTGCATGGCAAATGAAGGACCGGGAATGCAGGTGGTGTCGCTACGTTCGGACGCTCACGCCGAGTCGGAACCGGTTTCCGGCCGCAAACCCGCTTCAGCCATGATCGAAATCGAGCACGTCTCGCAGCGCTTTCAGACCTCCGGCAAGCAAAGCCATCTGGCGCTGTCGGATATCAACCTCACCATCGAAGATGGCGCCTTCGTCTCGATCCTCGGACCATCAGGCTGCGGCAAGTCGACCTTGCTCTATATCGTCGGCGGCTTCGTGCAGCCGACCGATGGCGTCGCCAAGGTGAAGGGCAAGGCGATCACGGGACCGGGTCCTGATCGCGGTCCGGTGTTTCAGGAATTCGCGCTGTTTCCGTGGAAGAACGTGCTCGGCAATGTCATGTATGGCATGCGCCAGCAGGGCATGAAGAAAGCTGAAGCCGAAACGCGCGGCCGCAAGCTGCTCGAGATGGTCGGCCTGAAGGGCTACGAGAATTTCTATCCGAAAGAACTCTCCGGCGGCATGAAGCAGCGCGTCGCGATCGCGCGCACGCTGGCCTACGATCCCGCCGTGCTGCTGATGGACGAGCCGTTCGGCGCGCTCGATGCGCATACCCGCACGCGGCTGCAGAACGATCTACTCGACATCTGGGATACGCAGCGCAAGACGGTGCTGTTCGTCACCCATTCGGTCGAGGAAGCCGTTTATCTCTCCGACAAGGTGATCGTGATGTCGCGCTCGCCGGGCAGCATCAAGGAGATCGTCGATATCGATCTGCCGCGGCCGCGCAAGCGTGCGGATCTGCTGCTCGACGCACGGTTCCAGAAATACATCGTCGATATCGAGAAGATGATCGACGACGGCAAGGACCATCTGTGATGACCGTGCGCGGGGTGCTCAAGACACTTTCGCCATTGTTCGCCTGTATCGGCTTGCTGTGTGTCTGGCAGATTGCTTCGCTGCTGCTGGATACCGAAAGCTTCCCAACGGCTCTGGAGTCGATCAAGGCCATTCCGTCGATCCTCGGGGACAAGGGATCGCTGCTGAACATTCTCGATTCCATCCGTCGTATGGCCATCGGCCTCGTGCTCGCAGTGATGTTTGCGATCCCGCTCGGTCTGCTGATGGGGCGCATCAAGGCCGTAGCATCGTTCTTCAATCCGCTGATGATGATCATCTATCCGGTGCCGAAAGCGGCGCTGATGCCCATCATCATGCTGTGGATGGGCGTTGGCGACGTCTCCAAGATCCTCGTCATCTTCCTCGGCGTCTCGCTGCCGATTATCTATCACGCCTTCCAGGGCTCCAAAGCCGTCGAAGAAAAGATGCTGTGGTCGGGGGCGGCGATGGGTATGTCCGCGCCGATGCGCATGCTCCGCATCGTGTTGCCCGCAGCACTGCCTGAAATTCTCACGGGTTGCCGCACGGGTCTGGTGCTGGCGCTGATCACCATGATCACCTCCGAGATGATCGCGCGCCAGTCCGGCGCCGGCAACATCCTGTTCAACTCGCTCGACATGGCGCAGTACGACACGGTGTTTGCGATGATCCTGATCATCGGCGCCATGGGCATCATCTTCGATGCGGCCTTCGAGAAGCTTCGCCTGTCGCTGGTGCGCTGGTCGCAGCCGCGCGACGACATGCCTCTCAGCTTCACGTGAGCGCAACATGAACCAGACCCGCATCAATTCGGCTCTGCTGGGCATCACGCCGATCGTGCTGTTTCTGGCACTCTGGCAGTCGCTGATCTCGTTCGGCTTCGCGCCAACGAGCTTGCTGCCGCCACCGGGCGCCGTGTTCGGCAAGCTGGCGAAGGACTTCTTCAACGGCGACTTTCTGCACGACATCGCCGCCACATTGATCCGGCTGTTTGCCGGCTTCGGCATTGCCGTGGTCGTCGGCGTATTCATAGGTCTCGCGGCGGCAGTTAGTCCGGCTGTGAATGCCGTGGTCAAGCCGCTGGTGCGCGTGCTGGCGCCGATCCCGAAGATCGCGCTGTATCCGGCGCTGCTGCTGATCCTCGGCTTCGACCATGCCTCCAAGATCACGCTGGTCACCGCCGACGCGCTGTTTCCGATCCTGCTGTCGACCTATTACGGTGCGTCGATGGTCGAGCAGAAGCTGATCTGGTCGGCAATGGCCGCGGGCACGCCGCGCTGGCAGATCCTGTTCAAGGTCGTGCTGCCGGCCGCAATGCCGTCGATCCTGACGGGCTGCCGCATCGGCCTCGTGATCTCCTGCATCGTGGTATTCCTCGCCGAGATGATCACCTCGACCGACGGCCTCGGTCACATGCTAGTGCAGGCCGCGCGCACGTTCCAGACCGTGGACATGTTCGTGCCGCTGATCATGATCTCGATGCTGGGCCTGATCCTGAACAGCCTGCTACACTGGCTGCGCAGCTATCTGCTGCGGGGCTTTCCGGAAGTGTGAGGTCGGCTCAGCCGTCGAACTCATCTGCCAATGTTCGTCATGGCCGGGCTTGACCCGGCCATCCAACTATCTTCGGCGTTTGCGGCAAAGATGAATGCCCGGGTCAAGCCCGGGCATGACGAGAGAGTAGAGCGCGGTGTCTCAAAGCACCGGCGGCTTCTGCAACTGGAAGTGCTTCAGCAGATCCACGAATGCCGATAGCCGTCCCTCGCGATAGGCATCGACATCGAGCCCCTCATAATTGAGGAAACCTTCGCCCGTCTTGAGGCCGATGCGGCCTTCGGCCATGTTGCGGCCGACGATCTCCGGCGACGCGTAGCGGTCGTTGTTCAGCGCGCCGGTGAGATACTTGCTGGCGTAATACAGGATATCGCCGCCGCCCCAATCGACGAATTCCAAGAGGCCCAGCACCGCGAAGCGGAAGCCGAAGCCGTATTTGATCGCCTTGTCGATATCCTCAGGGCTGGCAACGCCTTCTTCGACCATGCGCGCGGCTTCATTCATGGCCATCGCCTGGATACGCGGCACGATATAGCCGGGCGTCGCGGCGCAAACTACGGGGACCTTGCCGATGCCTTCGAGCATTTCCTTCACCCGCGCGGTGATCGCCGGATCGGTCTTGGCGCCCGGCGAGACCTCGACCAGTGGCACGAGATAGGCCGGGTTCAGCCAGTGCGCATTGAGGAAGCGCTCGGGATGGTCGACGGCGCTGGAGATGTCGTCGACGAGGATGGTCGATGTGGTCGACGCGATGATCGGCGAGGGGCCTGCGAGTTGTGAGGCGCGCGCCAGCGCCTCACGCTTCTGGTCGAGCACTTCAGGCACGCCTTCGAATATGATGGCGGAACTGCTGAGCGCAGCACCGGCATCAGCTTCCGGAACGACGTTGACGCGTGACACCAGCGTCTCGATGTCGGCCTCTTTCAACAGACCGAAGCGCGCCATGCTGGCAAAGGTCTTGCGGATCTCGCCGAGCGCCTCAAGCTCCAGTGCCTTGAATTTATCCGCCTCGCGCGCCTTGAAGTCGACGATCGCGACATGGTGGCCCGCGTACGCAAAGGCGACGGCAATGCCGCGGCCCATGCGGCCCGCGCCAAGACATGCGATGGCGGCACGGGCGCTCATGCGGCAAAGCCTTCGCGCAGTAGCTTCAGCAGCGCGGCCTGATCGAGATCGCCGAAGCCGAGGCTTGCGAGCGTGCGGCCACCCTGCAGGAAGTTCTCGCCGCAGATCGCGCCGCCGATGGCGAGGAAGGCTTTGACCAGCGGTGTCTCGACGCCCGCGAGCGTGGCGCAGGACAGGAAGAACGACAGGCCCGTGCGTAGATCCTCGCGCATGTAGCGGTGCTCGGTGAGCACGATGTGCTCGCGCCAGTCACCGCTGTCGGTGAGACGATCATGCGAGCCGCGGCCATACATCCACTCTTCGCCTTCCTTGGCGTAGTGATCCGCCAGCGGGAAATGCGCGCCGTTGTAGCCAAAGGCCTTGCGGATGGCGATGCGCTCGGCGTCGAGCGCGTCGGTGACGCGGCGGATCGCGGGCTGCGTACCTTCCTTGTGAATGTCCCAGGTCGGAAAATGCTCAAGAGGGCCGGCATTCATCACGATGAGCGGCGGATGGATGATCGGCCCGGCATTCATCAGTGCGCCCGACAGTGCGTCACCACACGGCTCGATGACGCCGGGGAAGGCCTTGTCGATGACTTTGCAGGCATAGTCCATCATGTGGAGCGGGAACACGCCGGTCGGCAGCCGCTTGGCGCGGATGGTGATGGCGACCTCGAACGGGCCGTGCTTACGCGCGAGCCAGGGCAGTGTACCGGTTTCCGCAAAGGCGACCTTGGCCGTGTTGCCGGCGTCATGTGCGGCCTTGGCAAAGATCATCGAGCCGAAGGTCGCCGGCGGCAGATAGACGACCTGACCATCCTTGAGATACGGCGCGATCCGTTTGGCGATATCAGGCTGCGCAAAGGCGGGTGCGGGGCACAGGATCAGTTCGACGTCCTTGATCGCTTCCGCAATGTCCGTCGTTACCAGCGTCAATTGCGTATCGTGCGTGCCCTGCGCATTCTTGACCTTGATGCGCGAGCCGGCCTTGTTGTGCGCGGCGACAGCCTCGGCGTCGCGGCGCCACAGGCGGACGTCATGGCCCTGCAGTGCGAAATCACCCGCGGCTGCGAACGAACCGTTGCCGCCACCCAATACTGCGATCTTCAATTGGTCTCTCCGTCGCTCGGCGTTGCCGCCTGAACCTGCTTCAGTTTGAAATGCTGCACCTTGCCAAGCGCGGTGCGCGGCAGGTCTGTGACGAACACGATGTCGCGCGGCTGCTTGTAGCGGGCGAGCTGCGCGAGAACATGGGCCTTCAGTGTCTCGGCGGTCACGCTGCAATTCGGCCGCAGCAGCACATAGGCGACTGGTACTTCCTGCCATTTCGGATCTGGCACACCGACGACGCCGCAATCGGCGACATCGGGATGTTCGAGCAGCACGCGTTCGACTTCGGCGGGATAGACATTCTCGCCGCCGGAAATAATCATGTTCTTCTTGCGGTCGTGGACCCAGAAATAGCCGTCATCGTCGCGCGTGCCGATATCGCCGGTGCGATACCAGCCGTCATGTAGTGCCTCGCGCGTCGCGCCCTCGTTGCCCCAATATTCGTAGAACACGTTCGGGCCGCGCACCGCGATCTCGCCGGTGGCAGTGGCAGGCAGCTCGTTGCCGTCGTCGTCGATGATGATGGCTTCGCAGCACAGGCCGGGCAAACCCGTCGATCCCGTACGCGACAGGTCGCCGCCCAGCCGCGTATAGACCGCGATTGGACAGGTCTCGGTTGAACCATAGACCTGCAGCACGGGAATGCCGCGCGCTGTCAGGCGTTCGATCAGATGCGGCGGCACGATGCTGGAGCCGGTGGATACGGCCTTGAGGCAGGACGCGTCGGTCGCAGCCCAGGCGGGATGCTCGCTCATGGCCTGAATGATCGCGGGTACCCAAACGGTCAGGGTGGGTCGCTCCCGCGTGATCGCTTCCAGCGTGGAGTCGGGTGTGAAGCGCGCATGGATTGTTACGGTAGCGCCGTGATGCAGCGCCGGCGTGGTCTGGATGTTGAGGCCGCCGACATGGAAGAAGGGCAGCACGGTCAGGACATGATCGTCTGACGTGAGGCCATGCATGTGCTGGCTCATCACGCCGTTCCACAGCAGCGCTTCCTGGCGCAGCACGGCGCCTTTCGGGCGGCCTGTAGTGCCTGACGTGTAGACGATCAGCAGCGGGCAGGAGAGGTCGGTATGCGGATTGCGGCCATCTCCGGAAGCGCGGGACAGCAGTGTGTCGAATGTCTGGCCGGGGGCATCAGGCGCGAAATCGAACGCGATCACGCGCGTATCCGGCAAGTCCTTCGCAAGCGACGGGAGGATGGCCGCAAAGCTTTCCTCGAGCACCAGCACCTTCACCGAGGCGTCAGACAGGATGAAGAGCTGCTCGGCGACCGCGAGGCGCCAGTTCAGCGGCACCATGATCGCGCCGAGGCGGGCGCAGGCATAGAGCAGGACCAGATAGTCTGGCCGGTTCATGCTCAGGATCGCGACGCGATCACCGCGACTAACGCCGCATTCCGTCTTCAGTGCCTTCGCCGTCGCCTCGATCCGCGCGTTGAACACGGCATAGCTGAGTGTCTTGCCCTCGAAATGAATCGCGGGCTTGTCCGGCGTGAATGCGGCGTTGCGGGCGATGAGGCTGGAGAGATCCACGATTACTCGTCTTTCTCACCGGCCTCGTAGAGTGCTTCTCGGCCGATACGATCCAGACACAGTTCGGCAGTCCATGGCAGCATCAGTGCACCGCAGCGGCTGTCGCGATAGATGCGCTCCAGCGGCAGCGTCTTCAGCATGGCCTGACCGCCGCAGGTGCGGATCGCCAGTGCGGCGAGTTCGTTGGCGCCTTCCATCACGGTGTACTGGGCGGCGTAGGCGCGCAGCACCTGCTCCTTGCTCGGATTGGCACAGGCTTCGGTCACGGCCTGGAACCAGGTCGACTTGAGCTGCTCGAGCTTGATCTGCATCTGCGCCACGGCGATCTGCTTGGTCGGATACATCCGCCGCTTGACCGGCGGCATGCCCGGGATTTCGCCACGGAGATACTTCACGGTGAAATCGTACGATGCCTGCGCGAGACCGACGTAAGTCGGCGACAGCGTCAGGAACATGTGCGGCCAGCGCATCGCGGCCTGGAAGTAGACGCCGCGCGGCATCAGCGCTGCATCTTCCGGCACGAACACGTCCTTGAAGATCAGCGTGCGGGAGACCGTGCCGCGCATGCCCAATGGATCCCAGTCGCCGACGACGGAGACGCCTTCGGACTTGGCGGAGATCGCCAGATACAGCGTGTTGCGGCGCGAAGCCTTCTCGCCCTCAGCGACCTCGGTGCAGAGCACGCCGTAGTAATCGGCGAAGCCCGACAGCGAGGCGAAGATCTTCTTGCCGTTGACGATCCAGCCCCCCTTGACGGGCTTGGCTTCGGTGCCGAATGCAACGCCGCCTGCGGCCGCTGCGCCGCCTTCGGAGAACGGCTGCGAATAGATCGCGCCGTCTTCGACGATACGCTTGTAGTGGATGGCGCGGCGGCGGTGCTGTTCGGCGCGCATCTGGTCATCCATGTCGAGGTCATCGGCGAGTGGGCCGGACCACAGTGTCGAGCAGACATGCATGTTCCAGGTGAGTGCCGTGGCGCCGCAATAACGGCCAATCTCGGCGGCAGCGAGCGAATAGGTCTGATAGCCGGCGCCCGAACCGCCATTGGCTTTCGGGATCGAAATGCCCAGCAGACCCGCCTTGTGCAGGTCCTTGTAGTTCTCCAGCGGGAAGGTGGCCTCGGTATCCCACTTCGCCGCGCGATCGGCGAAGTTAGCCTGCGCCAGCTCGCGCGCCTTGGCGATCAGCCCGGCCTGCTCGTCGTCGAGACGATAGGCCTTCGGATCGAACATCGGCTTGTCGAGAACGGTGCTGTCGAGATCGGGCTTGCTGGCAGGCTTGTTCATGAGGATGACCCCGAAAGGTTGTGGCTGGTTTTGAGGAAGTCGGCGAGCACTTCGTTGAATTCGTGCGGACGTTCGAAACTGGCGAGATGGCCGACGCCCTCGAGTTCGACATAGGTCGACCCGGGCACGAGGCCCGCCATCTTTGCCATCGTCTTTGCCGGCGCGTTGTTGTCTTTCGATCCGGATAGGACTAAAGTCGGTATTTTGATGTCCGCAATGTTCTTGCGCAGATCGAAGCCGATCATCGCCTTCATCGAGGCGCGGTAGGTGTCGGGCTTCACAGCGGCCATGCAGTCGCGTGCGAGTTCAAGGCCGGCAGGATCCGGATTGTCGCCGATCAGGCCTGCCACCAGCTTCGGCGCCATCGAGACCATGGTCTCGCCGCGGTCGAGCGGGCCAAGCCGGGCGTCGATGAAATTCTTCTGCCATTCGCCGTCGGAGCTGCCGAAGGCGGAGGTGGTCTGCGCCAGCACGATGGCGCCGGCGAGATCGGGATAGTCCACCATGAAGCGCTGCACGATCATGCCGCCAATGGAATGGCCGACCAGCACCGGTTTCCTGGCGCCAATCTGCGCGAGAAAGTCCTTCAGGGCTTCGGCGAAGGCCGGGATGCTAGGTGTCTCAAGTTGCTTTGAACCGCCATAGCCCGGCATGTCCCAGCCGATGGCGTAGTAGCGGTCGCCAAACGTTTCGAGCTGGGGGCGCCAGCCGCGGCCGGCACCACCGATCCCGTGCAGAAACACCAGCGGCGTCGCCGCGGGGGAGCCTTTGGCCTCAAAGCCGAAGCGGCCGTCCTTCGTCGTCAGGGCTGCAGAATTTGGCACGCATAGGCCTCCTGTGCTGTCGGACAAGGGTGATCCTAGCATGTCCGAGATATATGAAAAGCGATAGTTTTAGACTTAAAGGGTTGTGGATTGCCTTATCCGGAGGCACGTCGTTGTTAGAGGTTGGGTCTCCGAGTGATGGACCCTGCGCCTGCCGCTTGGCGATGTTGTGATGTTCGGCCATCGCCCTTGTCCGGAATTTCTTTAGGTTTAAAACAATGTCGATTGCCGATGCATCGAGGGAGGAAGCCATGTCCGATCAGTCATTTTTGTCCTGGCCGTTTTTCGAGGACCATCACCGCGAACTGGCCACCGGCCTGTCGCGCTGGGCCAAGGCGACATTGCCCGGTCTGGTCGATCATCATGACGTCGATGGCTCCTGCAAACGTCTGGTGAAGGCGCTTGGTGATGGAGGATGGTTGCGCGCGGCAGTGCCGGCGAGCCATGGCGGAATGTTTCCGACCTTTGACGTGCGCTCGCTATGTCTGATCCGCGAAACGCTGGCCTATGAGACTGGTCTCGCAGACTTTGCCTTTGCGATGCAGGGATTGGGCACCGGCCCGATCAGCCTGTTCGGTTCGGAAGCATTGAAGTCGCGCTATCTACCGCGCGTCGCCAGCGGTGAGGCCATTGCAGCTTTCGCATTGTCAGAGCCCGATGCAGGTTCGGATGTCGCTGCGATGACGACGACGGCGATGCCTGATGGTCCGGATCATGTCCGCATTAATGGCCTCAAGACCTGGATCTCCAATGGCGGCATTGCCGACCAGTATGTCGTGTTCCTGCGTACCGGTGAATCCGGCGCGCGCGGCATCAGCGCATTCGTCGTCGATGCGGACACGCCCGGCTTCACGATTGCGGAGCGGATCGATGTGATCGCGCCGCATCCGCTGGCCACGTTGAAATTCGAGGATTGCCGCGTGCCTCTGGCGAACCGTATCGGCAAGGACGGCGAGGGCTTCAAGGTGGCGATGGCGACGCTCGATGTGTTCCGCTCGACGGTAGGCGCAGCCGCGCTCGGCCTCGCACGACGCGCGCTCGACGAAGCACTGCATCGCTCGGTGACGCGAAAAATGTTCGGTCATACGCTCGGTGATCTGCAACTGACGCAGGCTGGCCTCGCGGAGATGGCCACGTCAATCGATGCCTCCGCACTGCTGGTCTATCGCTCGGCCTGGACCAAGGATCAGGGCGCGGCGCGCATCACACGCGAAGCCGCCATGGCCAAGATGTTCGCGACCGAAGCGGCACAGACAGTGATCGACCGTGCTGTGCAGATTTTCGGCGGTCTCGGTGTGCAGTCGGGCGTCAAGGTCGAGGAGCTCTATCGCGAGATTCGCGCGCTGCGCATCTACGAAGGCGCAACCGAAGTTCAGAAGGTCATCATCGGTCGCGAGCTGATCAAGGCGGCGCAGACGGGGGCGTAGTAGTTAGTCGCCAATCTATCCATGTGTCGTCCCCGCGAAGGCGGGGACCCATACACGCTGGAGATCTGGTCGGAACACAGTCGGGGTAACTCTGCCGTTTGGACCACGTTGACAGTGATTATGGGTCCCCGCCTTCGCGGGGACGACAATGGAGGGTGAAGCTACGTGGCCGCAGCCTCCGCTTTGTAGTTCGGAGCCGACGCAAGAAACCGCGCATAGGCGTCCGCATCCGGCGGCGTGAACTTCTCCACCAGCGCGCTGCGCCGTTTGTTGGTGGCGCCCATGTCGTCGAGCAGTTCGTCGAAATGCTTGAAGTGATAGGGCGCCACACACAGTCCGCCATAGACACCGGCGGCCGGACGCTCAACGCGCTTGAAATGCAGCATCTCGTCCATGTTCCGATGCATCTCGGCTGCCGTCGGCTGTTTCGCCAGCTTGCCGTCGGCATAGCGCACCAGCCAGTTGGCGGCCATTTCCGCCGTCAGCACCGAGCAGAAGCTGGAGTTGAAGCCGACAAATCCCATGTCTGGCAGATCCGGATTGGCAATGACGCGATACAGCCGATACTGCCCGTCGTCCTGGATGAGCTTGTCGCGATATTGCTGCGGCAGGAACGGTACGCCGAGTGTGAAGCCGATAGCCAGCACGGCAACGTCAGCTTCGACGCGCTGGCCTGATGACATCACAATGGTCTTGCCGTCGTAGTGATCGAAGGTACCGCGGATGGCCTTGATGCGTCCGTCGGCAACCATCGGGAAGAAGTTAGGTGTAGCGATCGGTACCGAGCAGTTGATGCCGTCCTCGATACGGCCTTCCGGCACCATGTCGCATTTCTTGAGCTTGAGCTGGGTCTTCAACATGGCCTCCAGCCCGCGCCAGTTGGCCCAGATGAATGGCTTGGCAATGGCGTGATTGAGTCGCGAGAGCGCACTCAGGCCCCAGCCCCGAAACATCTCCTCCTGGGCGCGGATATAGAGGATGCGCTTGAAGTTGATCAGGCCGCCGATGAAATAGGGAATGCGCCAGACCGGCTCGCGATAGACGAAGGTAACGGCGCTGGCGCCGGCATTGACCGAATGCACGGCGATATCGGTGGCCGATTTCGAGCCGCCCAGCACGATGACCTTCTTGCCTTTGACGATGGATGAATCCGTGTGCTCGGCCGAATGCAGGATCACGCCGCCGGCGGCCTTGAACGCGTCTTCGCCGGGATGATGCAGTTCCTTGCGCTCGTTGAATTGCCCGGTGCAGACCGCCACGAAATCGAATGTTTCCTGCGCGGTGTTGCCAGTCGCATCGCGTGTCTCAAGCGTCCAGCCGGGGAGTCTATCATCGCGGCGTTTCATGCTCACGACGGTCGTGTTGAAACGCATCAGCGGGATCAGATTGTAGTCGCGTGCATAATCTGTGAGATAGGCATGGACCTGCGGCCCCTTGGGCCATTCCGGATAGCTCGCCGGCATCGGCTTGTCGGTGAAGCGATAGAGTTCCTTGGGACTCTGGGTCTGCACCTCTGGATAAGAGCGGGCTGGCTCCCAGACGCCGCCGAGGTCGCCGCTGCGCTCCAGCACCGTGACCTTGTGCCCGCGTGCTGTGAAGGATTTCGCGGCGGCAAGGCCGGCAATGCCGGCGCCGATGACGCAAACATTCTTCTGTCTGACCATGGCTCGTCTCCTGTCTGAATGCGGCGTTGGATCGCGGACGTGCGGGTTCGCGCGCAGACGGGTGTCTGCGCGGAACGTCCGCGATGCGTGAAAAAAACTGGGTTCGGCTGTTGACGCCTAGTCGTTGGCTTCCGGTGGCAGGAAGTTCACTTCATGCTCAGCGGAGACCCGCACGATGGCTTCGATGTCGCTCATATTGTGCAATTGCCTGAACAAGGCTTCGAGCTTCTGTGTCGGCGAGACCCAGAACAGCGCGCGGGCCGGTTTGTCCGATTTGTTGAAATAGCCATGCGGAATGCCGCGGGGCAGGCGGACCAGATCGCCGGTATGGGCGCGGACCCACTGGCCGTCGAGCTTGAGGTCGAGAATACCCTCCTGCACTAGGATGAATTCTTCCTGGGTCGGATGGATATGCACCGGCACGAACTGGCCAGGATCGCTGTTGGTCTCGAAGGCAAAGGTGGAGTCGGTCACGGCCTTCGGGAAATAGACCTGTCCAAGGATATTCCACGTGGTGCCGTTATATCCGGTGCCGTTCTGGGTAATGCCTTTTTCAAGTGCCGCCATGGTCCTGCTCCCTTGGGTTTCACGTCTGCAAGGATGCTGCGTGACCTCGGGGTCTGTCTCTAGCCGTTGAACGAATCCGCTATCCAAACGACGAAATAATTACCGGCGCAGGCGGGGCGCGCGTACGCTGCGCTGCACACTCATGTTTGGAAGACGCCGGCCTGCGCATTCGTTGTGCAGCACGGCAATATTTGCGGCGGGGCGCCGACTATGCGGCGTGACGGGACATGGATAGTCTAGGCTTCAAATAACGCAGGCGATCGGACCATGGTGTTGGACGCAGCCGTATCAGGGAATGCCCAGCCGGCCCGCGCCGCAAGGCTTGCGGCGTTCTCCCGCGTCTTCACCAGGGATATCGACGAAGCTGCCGACTCGATCGGGCGCATCTTCTGTCCGCATGCGCTGGACCCCTTGCAGCGCTCCTGGCCGGATTTTCATGCGCTCCATAACTGTGCCGCGTTCGATGGCTTCTCCGTGAACTATGTCTCCTATGGCGGTGCGGTCTCCATCGATCCCGGCTGTCTCGATCGCTTCTTCCTGCTGCAGATCCCGATGCATGGCGGTGCCCGGATCAGTACGGGTGGCCGGACGATCGAGGTATCTGCAGGGCGTGTCGCTTCCTTGCTCTCGCCCACAATGCCTACAAAGATGGTCTGGCAGGACGATTGCGCAAAATTGATCCTGCTGGTCGAACGACGGCTCGTCGAGGAGCGCGCGGCGGCGCTGGCGGAGAAATCCGGAGCGGTCATCGAGTTTGATCCGGAGGTCGACCTCAATACGCCGTTCGGTCTCGCGATCCGGTCCCAGATCGAATATCTGGTCGATCTCGCGGAGCATCGTGGGCCGGGGCAGCAGATCTCGCCAATGATGGCGGCGACCCTGCGTGACTCCGTGATTGGACTGCTGCTGACCGGTCAGCGACATACGCTCACCGACACCATCGATCGCACCCTCGCGCGCCTTGGTCCGCTCCCGTCAGTGCTGAGAAAGGCACGGGACTATCTTGAGGCTCATGCCACCGAGCCGCTCGATCTCGATCGGCTCTCGCGCGCAGCTGGCATCGGGATACGTTCGCTGCAGCTCGGCTTTCAGAAGCATTTCGGCATGTCGATTTCCGATGCGCTGCTCGATATCCGGCTGATGCATTTGAATGCACGACTGCTGCGGGCCGCGCCGGGCCAGCGCGTTATTGATATGGCCTTCGATCTTGGCTTTACCCATCCGAGCCGGATGGCCAGCTTCTACCGCGCCCGCTACGGCGAGAGCCCGTCGGATACGCTCCGCCGCAGCCGCTAGCAGCATGGCCTGCCTGTTTCTTGCAAAAGCTTGAAGTATAAAATAATATCCAGGCCGGCTCATGGAGAGCCTGCGGAAGGTGACGCATGTCCGGATTGTCTCGCTCCCCCCACGCTCTGGTGACCGGCGGCGGCCGCGGCATCGGCCGCGCCATTGCAGCATCGTTGGTGCAGGCCGGCGCGACCGTCACCATCCTGGGTCGCAATCTTGCAGTGCTGAACGAGGTCGTTGCCGCTGATGACGCGCACCATGCGATGGCCGCCGACGTGTCCGATCAAGCCGCGCTGAATGCCGCGATTGCGGATGCCGCGAAACGCCAGCCGATCGATATTCTGGTGGCGAATGCGGGTGCTGCGGAGTCCGCGCCATTCGTGAAATCGGATGCAGCACTGTTCCAGCGCATGATGGACGTTAATTTCATGGGCGTCGTCTATGCAACGCAGGCTGTGCTGCCGGATATGGTCAAGCGCAAGAGCGGCCGCATCGTTGCGGTGGCTTCGACGGCTGGCCTCAAGGGCTATGGCTATGTCAGCGCCTATAGCGCTGCGAAACATGCTGTCATCGGCCTCGTGCGCTCGGTGGCGCTGGAAGTCGCGAAAAGCGGTGTCACCGTCAACGCAGTGTGCCCAGGCTTTACCGAAACCGATCTGCTGGAAGGCAGCATCGACAACATCATGAGCAAGACCGGCCGTACGCGCGAACAAGCTGTTGCCGAATTGGCGAAGCACAATCCGCAGGGCCGTCTGGTGACGCCCGGCGAGGTCGCCGATGCTGTGTTGTGGCTGTGCGGCACTGGCGCCAGTTCCATCACCGGCCAGAGCATCGCCGTCGCTGGCGGCGAAGTCTGATCGAACCGCAACAACAAGAACCGAACAAATTACCGGGAGCCAATATGTCAGTCATGGTCAAGAACAAGGTCGCCAATCCCGTCACGCTGCCGCTGGCCGAGTTCAAGCCTGAGCATTTCCTGCTGGCGGTGGCCGATGGCATCGCGACGGTGACGCTGAACAGGCCGGAACGCAAAAATCCGCTGACCTTCCAGAGCTACCGCGAACTGACGGATTTCTTCCGCGCCTGTGCGATGGATGACAACGTCAAGGTCGTGGTCGTCACCGGTGCCGGCGGCAATTTCTCGTCGGGCGGCGACGTGTTTGAAATCATCGGCCCCTTGATCGAGATGAATACCAAGGATCTCACCGCCTTCACGCGCATGACCGGCGATCTGGTCAAGGCGATGCGCGCCTGCCCGCAGCCGATCGTGGCGGCCGTGGAAGGCATCTGCGCTGGTGCCGGCGCGATCATGGCGATGGCTTCCGACATGCGTTTGGCGGCGACCGGCGCCAAGGTCGGTTTCCTGTTCAACAAGGTAGGTCTCGCCGGCTGCGATATGGGCGCCTGCGCGATCCTGCCGCGCATCATCGGCCAGTCCCGCGCCTCGGAGCTGCTCTACACCGGCCGTTTCATGAGCGCCGAGGAGGGAGAGCGCTGGGGCTTCTTCAGCCGCATCGTCGCGCCTGCAGAGGTGCTGAGCCAGGCGCAGACACTGGCCAGGCAGATTTCCGAAGGCCCGACCTATGCCAACACCATGACCAAGCGCATGCTGTCGATGGAGTGGGCGATGTCGGTGGAAGAGGCGATCGAAGCCGAGGCGGTGGCGCAGGCACTGTGCATGACCACGGAGGATTTCGCCCGGGCGTTCCATGCCTTCGCGAACAAGCAGAAGCCGAAGTTCGAGGGTAATTGAGACACACGCACCGTCATGCCCGGGCTTGACCCGGGCATCCATCTTTGGCGGCAATGCGGGTGGTAAGATGGATGGCCGGGTCAGGCCCGGCCATGACAGAGTTTCAACAAGTCGCCTCGCGCGGGCGCGAGCAAATTCAAGATGCATCGCGCCGACTGATAATTTGATGTGCATCAAAGCCGGCGAATTGCCGGTTTGTCAGGCTTGCCAGGAATTGTTTTAGGTTTAAAATATCTCCATCCAGGCACGACTGCGGAGGTTGTCATGAAGATCGCGATTATCGGTGGCGGGCCGGCGGGCCTCTATTCTGCGATCCTGCTGAAGAAGCAGCGGCCGCAGGCAGAGATCACGGTTTACGAGCGCAACCGTCCCGACGACACCTTCGGCTTCGGCGTGGTGTTTTCCGACGCCACCCTCGATAATTTCGAGAAATACGATCTTCCAAGCTATCAGCGCATCACCCAGGAATTCGCTTACTGGGATGATATCGCCGTGCACTTTCGCGGCACGGTCCACCGCGTCGGCGGCAACGGCTTCTGCGGCTGTTCGCGCCGCACGCTGCTGATGATCCTCCAGGACCGTGCCCGCGAACTCGGTGTCCATCTGCTGTTCGAAGTCGATATCACAGACGAAGCACGTTTCGCCGATGCCGATCTGATCGTGCTGGCTGATGGTATCAACAGCCACTTCCGTAACAAATATATCGAGCACTTCGCGCCCGAAGTAGATTTGCGCTCGAACAAGTTCACCTGGATGGGTTCAACCAAGCCGCTCGATGCTTTCACCTTCCTGTTCCAGGAGACCGAGTGGGGTCCGTTCATCGCCCATGCCTATCAGTATGAGGCAGGCCGCTCGACCTGGATCTTCGAGACCGATCCTGAGACCTTCAAGCGCGCCGGCCTGGAAGGCCTCGGCGAGCAGGAATCCGCCGATCGGATGCATGAGATCTTCAAGTGGTTCCTCGGTGACCACAAGCTGCTGATCAACCGTTCGATGTGGCGCAACTTCCCGATGATCCGCAACAAGCGCTGGGTCAAGGACAACATGGTGCTGCTCGGCGACGCCAAGGCGACGGCACATTTTTCCATTGGTTCGGGCACCAAGCTCGCCATGGAGGATGCCATCGCGCTGCATGATGCGATGGCGAAGGCGCCCACTGTCGAGGCCGGGTTGCACGACTACGAACACGGTCGCCGCGAGGAGGTCGAGAAGATCCAGCATTCAGCGGACGTGTCGCTAGTCTGGTTCGAGCACGTGGATCGCTTTTGGGATTTTGACCCCGTGCAGTTCGCTTTCGGCGTCATGACCCGCGCCAAGGCGATTACCTACGATAACCTGACGCTGCGCGCGCCGGACTTCGTCAAGGAAGTCGACAAGTCGTTTGCGCAGAAGGTGCGCGCGCAGGGCTTCGACGTCGATATTGATAAGCCGGAAGTGCCGATGTTCCAGCCGTTCAAGATGCGGGATATGGTGCTTGCCAATCGCGCCGTAGTGTCGCCGATGTGTATGTATTCGGCGGAAGAGGGCGTGCCGAACGATTTCCATCTGGTGCATTACGGCTCGCGTGCCATTGGCGGCGCAGGTCTCGTCTTCACCGAAATGGTCTGCGTCGGCCGCGACGCGCGCATCACGCCTGGCTGTGCGGGACTTTGGACCGACGAGCAGGAAGCGCAGTGGAAGCGCATTGTCGATTTCGTGCACAACACGTCCGCCGCCAAGATCTGTCTGCAGCTCGGCCATGCCGGCCGCAAGGGCGCGACCAAATTGATGTGGGACGGCATGGACCGTCCGCTTGCCGATGGCGCATGGGACATCGTCTCGGCGTCGCCGCTGCCTTACTATCCGGACAGTCAGGTGCCCGCGGAAATCGATCGCGCCAGCATGGATCGTGTGAAGGCAGAGTTCGTCGCCGCGGCCATCCGCGGCGAGCGCTGTGGCTTCGACATGCTTGAGATGCATACGGCGCACGGCTATCTGCTGGCGAGTTTCCTGTCGCCGCTCACCAACAAGCGCACCGATGAATATGGTGGCTCCCTGGAGAACCGTCTGCGCTTCCCGCTCGAAGTGTTCACGGCGATGCGTCAAGCGTGGCCGGCACACAAGCCGATGTCGGTACGTTTCTCGGCGACCGACTGGGCCGAAGGTGGCAACACCGGTGACGATGCGGTGCAGATCGCCCGCGCCTTCGCCGAAGCCGGTGTCGATCTCGCCGATATCTCGACAGGCCAAACCGTCAAGGAGTCGCGTCCGATCTACGGCCGCATGTTCCAGACGCCGTTCTCGGATCAAGTCCGCAACGAGGCCCGCGTTGCCACTATGTGCGTCGGCAACATCACGTCCGCCGATCAGGTCAATACGATCCTGGCCGCCGGCCGTGCGGACCTCGTCGCGCTTGGTCGTCCGCACCTGACCGACCCGTCCTTCACCATCAAGGCGGCCGCCTGGTATGGTGCAAAGGATGCCTATTGCCCGCCGCAATATATGCCCGGCAAGGATCAGATTTTCCGCAACAGCGTCAGGGACAAGCAGGATTTCGAAGACCTGAAAATTAAGGCTAAGCCGAAGACCCGCGCCGAGATGCGGGCGGAGGCCGCCAAGCCACTTGCGGCTGAATGACTGGGCATGCGAGTTTATTGATCACAAACGTAGGATGGGTAGAGCGAAGCGAAACCCATGACTGCGGCGCGTATCGTTGATGGGTTTCGCAAGGGCTCTACCTATCCTACGGCATTGTATCGAGTGGAGTTGAGCTGATGAAAGCAATCATCGTGGGCGGCGGCGTTGGCGGTCTGACCACCGCCTTGATGCTGCGGGCGCGGGGCATCAATTGTGAACTCTACGAACAGGCTGACTCAATCCGCGAACTCGGCGTTGGCATCAACACGCTGCCACACGCGATCCGCGAACTCGCTGGTCTCGGTCTGCTCGATCGCCTCGATGCGGTGGCGATCCGCACCGATGAGCTGCATTATCTCAACCGTCACGGGCAGGAAGTCTGGCGCGAGAAGCGCGGCTTCGGCGCCGGCCATGACGTGCCGCAATTCTCGATCCATCGCGGCCGCCTGCAGAGTGCGATCCATCGTGCGGTGGAAGAGCGCCTTGGCGCCGAGGCGATTCACACCGGTCGTCGCCTGGGTCACTTCACGCAAGACGAAGGTGGTGTCACCGCTTATTTCTTCGATCGCAATAACAACCATGTCGAAACCGCGCGCGGCGATATCCTGATTGGCGCTGACGGTATCCACTCCAAGGTTCGGAGCACGCTGTTCCCGAATGAAGGACATCCGGTCTGGAATGGCCTGATGCTGTGGCGCGGTGCGCGCGACTGGCCGGCCTTCCTGACCGGAAATTCGATGATCGTCGCCGGTGGTCTCCATGCCAAGGTTGTGGTCTATCCGATCGCCGAGGGTGAGACGCCGGGCAACCGGCTGACCAACTGGGCGGTGCTGGTGAAGACCGGCGAGGGTGGCACATTGCCGCCGCGCCGCGAGGACTGGTCACGCCCCGGCAAGCGCGACGAATTGATGCCGCATGTGGCGCGTTTCAATGTGCCGCATATCGACGTGCCCGCGCTGATCACGGCGACGCCGGAATTCTGGGAGTATCCCTGCTGCGACCGCGATCCACTGCCATATTGGTCAGGCGGCCGCGTCACGTTGCTCGGCGACGCTGCGCATCCGATGTATCCGGTTGGCTCGAACGGCGCCTCGCAGGCGATCCTCGATGCGCGCGCGCTGGCCGACTCACTGGCCCATGCCGAACATCCGCGCCAGGCGCTGATGGCCTATGAGCGTAAGCGCCTGCCGATGACGGCCGAGATCGTGCGCTCCAACCGTCGCGGGGGCCCGGAGGGCGTGATCGATGCCGTCGAGCAGATTGCGCCGGATGGCTTCGACAATGTCGAGAACGTCCTGAGCTACGCCCAGCGCGAAGCTATCGTGAAGGGTTATGCGCACAAGGCTGGCTTTGCGGCGCAGCCCGGGCTTGCGGTGGTGAACGGCTGATCTAGCTCGCTGCAAATCGAGAATTTAGCTTTCGTCATGCGCGGGCTTGTCCCGGGCATCCACGTTTTGGGCGCCGCTTAAGACGTAGATGGCCGGGACAAGCCCGGCCATGACGTCGATGATGGTATGTGGCCTGAACGAAGAGCCGCGCTTAGGCGCCGGGAGGCGGCGGCAGGAAGTGGATGTTGTATTCGGCAGCGAGCGCCACCACGTCCTCGGGCTTCTGTTCCTTCATATTGTGGATCGCCCAGAACAGGTCATAGAGCCGGCGGCTCGGCGAGACCCAGAACAGCACCTTCGCGTTCTGATCGGACTTGTTGAAGATGCCGTGCGGAATTCCGCGCTGCAGGCGCACCAGATCGCCCGGGGTCGCCGAAGTTTCGGAGCCGCCGAGGAAGAAGTCGAGCTTGCCTTCGAGGATGTAGAGATACTCATCCTGGTCGGGATGGATGTGCGGCGGCACGAAGGTGCCGGGCGGGAAAGTGGCGTGCCACGAGAACGAATCCTCGGTGCAGTTCTTCGGCACATAGGTCTGGCCGAGGATGTTCCAGGTGATGCCCTGCATGCCTTCATTGGCGCGGGTGATGCCGGCGATCTCGGTCTTCATGGTTGGTCCTTCCTTGGGTCACGCATTACGACGCGTCGGGTGGTACTCGAAAACAGTTGATCAAACGTGGAGGAAACGGTCCTTCACGGTGGAGTCGCTTTTCAGTTGCTCGGATGTGCCGGTCCACACGACGCGGCCCTTTTCGATCACTACATGACGATCGGCGAAGCCGGCGAGCGCATCGACATTTTTGTCGATCACCAGAATGGACTGACGCTCGGCCTTGAGCTTCTTCAGGCAATTCCAGATCTCAAGGCGAATGAGCGGGGCGAGGCCTTCGGTGGCTTCATCGAGAATGAGCAGCTTCGGATTGGTCATCAGCGCGCGGCCGACAGCCAGCATCTGCTGCTCGCCGCCCGACAATTGCGTGCCGAGATTGCTGCGACGTTCCTTGAGGCGTGGAAACAGCTCGTAGATCTTGTCCAGCGTCCAGCGTGCCGGCGGATGCCGCACGGCGGCGGTGGCGACGAGGTTTTCTTCCACGGTCAGCGTCGGGAAGATATGGCGGCCCTCGGGCACGAGACCGATGCCCGCCTGGGCGATGCGATAGGACGGCAGCCCGGCCATCGGCTTGTCGTCGAATGTGACGGTGCCGCCGGTTGGATGAATCAGGCCCATGATGGCGTTGATGGTGGTGGTCTTGCCCATGCCGTTGCGGCCGAGCAGGGTAACGACTTCACCGGCATTGATGGTGAGCGAGATATCGAACAGCACCTTGGCCGCGCCGTAAGCCGCCTGCAGATTTGAGACTGACAGCATCAGGCAGCCTCCTCGCCGAGATAGGCGGCGCGCACCTCTGCATTGTCGCGAATGCTCTGCGGCGATCCGGAGGCGATGATGCGGCCATAAACCAGGACCGAGACGCGGTCAGCCAGTGCGAAGACGGCGTCCATATCGTGTTCGATCAGCACGATGGGAAGCTCCTTGCGCAGCTCCTGCAACGTGTTGATCAGTCGCTGCGATTCATCGTGGCTGGTGCCGGCGAGCGGTTCGTCGAGCAGCAGCAGCTTCGGCTTTGCAGCCAGCGCAATGGCGATTTCGAGCTGGCGTTTCTCGCCATGCGACATCTGCCCAGCCGGCACGCCTGCGCGAGCGGCGAGGCCGAAGCGCGACAGCAGGGCCATGGCGGTGTCGTTCAGCGCCGGCTCCTTGGATGCATTGCCGAAGAAACTGAAGCTCGAGCCGCTGCGTGCCTGAACGGCGATGGCGACATTCTCCAGCGCCGAGAAGCGTGGCAGGATCGAGGTGATCTGGAACGAGCGCACCAGGCCCATCCGCGCGCGCTCCGCCATCGGCAGCCGGGAAACGTCCTGGCCGTCAAAGATGATACGGCCGGAGTCTGATTGTGCATGACCGGAGATCTGGTGGATCAGCGTGGTCTTGCCGGCACCGTTGGGGCCGATGATGGCGTGCAACTCGCCGGCTTCGATGTTCAGCGACACATCGTCGGTGACGCGTAGCGCGCCGTAATTCTTGCAGATGTTCTGCAGCTGAAGCGGAGCGCTGCTCATGATTTGCTCCCGAACAGGCCGGTGATGCCCCCGCGCGCGTACAGCACGACGAGGATCAAGATGGGTCCGAAGATCAGCGCCCAGTTCTCGGTGTAATGCGACAGAATATCCGCCAGCAGGCTGAACACCGCCGCGCCGATGATTGCGCCATGCAGTGAGCCGAGGCCACCAAGGACCAGCACAAAAATCAGATCGCCGGAGCGTTGCCAGGCCGTATAGGCGGGGCTAACGAATTCGGTCTGGTTGGCGAGCAGAAACCCGGACACGCCGGCGATCATGCCCGCAATGACGTAGGCGGTGAGCTGATAACGATAGGGCGCAAAGCCGATCGCTTCCATGCGCACGGGATTCTCGCGAATGCCGCGTAGCACCCGACCGAAGCGTGACGCGACGATGGCGCGGAGCAGCAGATAAGCGCCGAGCAGCACGCCGAAGGCGACGTAATACATCGCCACATCGTTCTTCAGAAACTTCGAGCCGAAGAACATGCTGCGCGATGCCAGCGTTAGCCCGTCGTCACCGCCATAGGCAGCCAGCGAAGTGCCGAGGAAGAACAGCATCTGGCCGAAAGCCAGCGTAATCATGATGAAATAGACGCCCTTGGTCCGCAACGAGATCGCGCCGGTGAAGAGAGCGAAGATGAGCGAGACACCGAGCGCCACCGCAAGCTGGATGAAGCCGTCGGTGATTCCGTGGCTGGAAAGGATCGCGACGCTGTAGGCGCCGAGGCCGACATAGGCGGCATGGCCGAACGAGATCATCGCGCCGTAGCCGATCAGCAGATCGAGCGACATGGCGGCGAGCGCCAGGATCATGATGCGCGTGACCAACGCCAGGATGAAGCTCTGCGATCCCCACAGCACCGAGAGCGGCACAAGGGCGAAGATCGCGAAAACGATCAGCGGCAGCACATAGGCGCGGCTGGTACGCAGCGGCGTTGCGAGGGTAGGCGAAGCGGGGGTGTCGAGGTCGACGAGATTGTTCATGGTCTGCTCCCGTTACTGCTTGGACGGGAACAGGCCGGATGGCCGGAAGAACAGCACCGCAGCCATCAGGATATAGATCAGCATCGGCGCAATGGCGCGGCCGGTCTGGCTGGCTGCCGAGGGATCGAGCAGCAGCTTGAGCAGCGTGGGTGCGAAGAAACGTCCGAGCGTATCGACGAGACCGATCAGCAGGGCTGCGATGAAGGCGCCGCGGATCGAGCCGATGCCGCCGATGACGATCACCACGAAAGCAAGAATGAGCACGTTGTCGCCCATGCCAGGCTCTACCGAGAGGATCGGCGCAACCATGGCGCCGGCGAAGCCCGCAAGCATGGCGCCGACGCCGAACACGATGGTGAACAGCAGGCGGATGTTGACGCCCAGCGCGGAGACCATGGCAGCGTTGCTGGCGCCGGCACGCACGAGCATGCCAAGCTTGGTCTTGTTGACGACGAGATAGAGCGCGAGGCCGACAGCAAGACCGACGGCGATGATGACGAGACGCCACACCGGATAGAGCATGCCGTCGGTGATCTCGACCGCGCCCGACAGCGCGTCAGGAATTGCAACATTTAGCGGCGCAGCGCCCCAGATGTATTTCACGGCCTGATTGAGGAAGATGATGACCCCAAAGGTGGCGAGCACCTGATCGAGATGGTCGCGATCATACAAATGTCGAAAGATCAGGACCTCCAGCAGGAGCCCGAAAATCAGGGCTGCTGGTAGCGCCAGTGCGAGGCCGGCGACGAAACTTCCGGTCATGGCGGTGAAGGCGGCGACCAGATAGGCGCCGACCATGTATTGCACGCCATGTGCAAGATTGATGAAGTCCATGACGCCGAACACCAGCGTGAGGCCGGCGGCGATCAGGAACAGGATCAATCCGAACTGCAAGCCGTTCAGGATCTGGACGAGGGCAAGCGTGAGGGTCATCAGATAACTTGGTTTCTATACTGAGATAAACACGGGCCGATAAAACACCGGGCCGTCCCGCCTTCGCGGCAACGGCCCGGTGATGAGTGATCGCCAGGGCGATTACTGCGCAGCGCAGTCCTTGGCGTAGCGATCGCCGTAGTTCGAGAACACCTTCTCGACGATCTCGGTCTGGAACTTGCCGTCAGCGCGCTTGGCAACCTTGGTCAGGAAGAAGTCCTGAACGGGGTAGCCGTTGTTGCTGAACTTGAAGCCGCCGCGGATCGACGGGAAGTCTGCCTTCTTCATGGCTGCAGCCACCTTGGCCTTGTCCGAGAGGTCGCCCTTCACGGCAACGACGGCGCTGTTGATCAGCATGGCCGCGTCATAGGACTGGAAGGCGTAAGTTGCCGGCACGCTATTATAGGCCTTCTCGTATTCTGCCACGAACTTCTTGTTCTGCGGAGTGTCGAGGGTCGGTGCCCAGTTCGAGCCACCGAACATGCCGATCGCGGCATCCTGCTGGGCCGGCAGCGTCGATTCATCGACGGTGAAGGTCGACAGGAACGGAATGCGGTCGAGCAGGCCGGCCTGCTTGTACTGCTTGACGAGGTTCACGCCCATGCCGCCCGGCATGAAGGTGAGCACGGCGTCAGGCTTCATCGATGCGATCTTGGAGAGCTCTGCCTGGAAGTCGAGCGTGCCAAGCGGGATGAAAGACTCTTCGAGAATCTCGCCCTTGAAGTCCATCTTCACGCCGGCGACGAAGTCCTTGCCGGCCTGATAGTTCGGGGTCATCAGATAGATCTTCTTGTAGCCGCGCTTCTGGGCGACGTTACCGAGGATCTGGTGGATCTGGTCGTTCTGATACGACGTCACATAGAAGTACGGATTGCACTCCTTGCCCGCGTAGCTCGACGGGCCGGCATTCGGCGAGATCAGGAAGGTCTTGTTCTCGGTCACCGGCTTATGGATCGCGCCCAGGATGTTCGAGAAGATCGGGCCGACCACGAAGTCGACCTTGTCACGCTCCAGCAGACCCTTGACCTTGGTGACGGCGACGTCCGGCTTGAGTTCGTCATCAACAACGATGACTTCGACGTCCTTGCCGCCCATCTTGCCGCCGAGATCCTTGACAGCGAGGTTGAAGCCGTCGCGCGCCTGCTGGCCGAGCACGGCACCGGCGCCCGACAGCGACACGATCACGCCGACCTTGATCTTTTCCTGCGCCATGGCCGGGATGGCCGAAACGCTCATCATCAGGGCGGCCAAACCGGCCAGTTTGAAAGACTGCTTCATTAACTTCTCCTCCACTCGGCCGCGACAGGCAGCCGAAAAACGTGCCAACCCAAAATTTGCTCTTTTGCCTAGCTTATGCTCACCACGGCGGCAGCCGCAAGCAGCGTAAGTGATCTGCAGGCTCAAGAAATCAGTCGATTTGGCTATGCAAACCGCAGGCCAATTTATTTGAACCTTAAAGAAATATTCAAAATCGACGGTGGTCAAGGCTGCGGCGTTTTGGCTTGCGGTCGGGCGGAAATTCCTTGAAGGTCAAAGGATCGGCGCCGGGGCGGTACGAGATTGTGGATTGCCGGTCTCGTGGCCGCCGCGGGAGCTCCAAGCAGGTAAGATTGCATCATGATTCTCGATTCCGAGACCAAGGCTGTCGAACTTCCCGATGATCACGGCGATGAGCTGCGCCTGTGGCTCCGGCTCCTGACCTGTACGACATTGATCGAGGGTGAAGTCCGCAGCCGCTTGCGCGAACGCTTCGATGTTACGCTCCCACGCTTCGATCTGATGGCTCAGCTCGACAAAGTGCCCGACGGTATGACCCTGTCGGATGTCTCGAAGCGCATGATGGTGTCGAACGGCAACGTGACCGGCTTGGTCGAGCGTCTTGTCGAATCCGGCCACGTCGATCGCCGCACCTCCGACACCGATCGTCGGGTGCAGGTGATCCGGCTCACCAAACTCGGCCGCGCCGAGTTCCGCAAGATGGCCGAAGAGCATGAGACCTGGATCGCCGAAATCTTCACGGATCTGGCGCCGAAGGATGTCCGCGAACTGATGCGGCTGCTCGCCAAGACCAAGGCTTCTGCGCAGAAAGCGGCGCAAAAGGCAGCGAACGGCAAGATGCCGTAAACGCGACGCGGTGAGTGCAGTGATCGATCTCGAAGCCGAATACAACAATCGCGCAAAAGTCCCGGAAAGCTCTGCGCTGATCGCCGGCTGGGCACAGGACGCCAAAGCCTATCGCGACAGCGGCGTGCAGATGCGGGCCATTCCATATGGCTCAGGCGCACGGCACACGATCGACTACTTTCCCGCCAGCGACAAAGGTCCGATTGTCGTCTTCATTCACGGTGGCTACTGGCAGGCGCTGGATGCCTCGTTCTTCAGCCATCTGGCGCGCGGGCTGAACAGCCATGGCATCAGCGTGGCGATCCCCAGTTACGATTTGTGTCCGAACGTCTCGGTCGGCGACATCATTGTGCAGATGCGTGCGGCGACCCGCGAACTGGCAAAGCTCGGCGGGCGGCTTGTCGTGTCGGGGCATTCCGCGGGCGGTCATCTCGCCGCCTGCATGCTGGCGACGGATTGGCGCGCGCTCGATTCCGCGCTGCCGCAGGACCTGATTGTCGGTGCCTATGCAATCTCCGGCCTGTTCGATCTGGGGCCGCTGGTGCCGACATCCATCAACAATGCATTGCATTTGAGCGATACCAGCGCCCGTGAGGTCAGCCCGTCGTTCTGGCCGGCGCCTTCGCGCGGGTGTCTTGATGCGGTGGTCGGTGGTGATGAGGGCGTCGAATACTTGCGGCAGAGCCAAAGCATCGTCGACGCCTGGGGTGTCCATATTCCCGCGCGCTTCGAGGCGCTTCCCGGCGCAAATCATTTTACCGCCGTCGCACCGTTGGCCGATCCGCAGTCCGCCATGGTGCTGCGGCTGAAGGCGCTGGCCACGCTTTAGGCGCGGTTGCCTAAACAAACTGCGCAAATTCGCATCCTCAGCCGAAATTTTCGGCGTGCCGCAAGACTCCGCAGTTGCGGAAAACTGTTTTAAGTCTAAAATGATATTTGGATGACGTTGCCGGGCATCTGACGTGACGGGAGCATTGCAATGGCCGCTGATACTCAGCTGACAAAGCCTTATACGGCGCATGTTGATACGTTTGCGCGGGACAATATGCCCCCGCCGGAACAACTGCCGGAGTTTCTGTTCACCCGGCCAGAATTTCACTATCCGCCCCGCATCAATTGCGTGGTGCCATTTCTCGATCGCTGGGTCGCCGAGGGGCGCGGCGATGCGCCGTGCATGATCGGGCTGAACGAGAGCTACACCTATCGCGAGCTCTATGAGCTCGTGAACAAGATCAGCAACGTGCTGGTCAACAAGCTCGGCCTTGTCACCGGTGGCCGCGTGCTGCTGCGTTCCGCCAACAATCCGATGATGGTTGCGACCTATCTCGCGATCATCAAGGCCGGCGGCGTCTGCGTGTCGACCATGCCGCTGCTGCGTGCGAAGGAACTGTCCTATCCGCTGCAGAAGGCGAAGATCTCGCTGGCGCTGTGCGACAGCAAGCTGTCGGACGAGATGGAGAAGGCCAAGGCGGTTTCGCCTGAACTCAAGCGCGTCGTATATTGGGGCGCCGGCGAAGCCGAACTCGACAAGATGATCGCCGAAGCCAGCCCGGAATTCACCGCCGTCGATACGGCTTCGGATGATATCTGCCTGATCGCCTTCACTTCGGGCACGACGGGCGACCCGAAGGGCACCATGCATTTCCACCGCGACATGCTTGCGGTGTGCGACGGCTTTGCGCGCAATGTGCTACGCGCTAGCCCGGAAGATCGCTTCATCGGTTCGGCGCCGCTGGCCTTCACGTTCGGTTTCGGTGGCGTACTGTTCCCGCTGCATATTGGCGCGTCCTTCGTGGTGCTCGAGAAGGCTGGTCCCGACGAGCTGCCTGTGGCCGTTGCCAAGCACAAGGTGACGGTGTGCTTCACCGCGCCCACCGCCTATCGCGCCATTCTCGGCAAGATCGACCAGTACGATCTTTCGACGCTGCGCAAATGCGTCTCCGCCGGCGAGACGCTGCCGAAGGGCACCTATGATGCGTGGCTGAAGGCAACTGGCATCAAGCTGATGGATGGCATCGGCGGCACCGAGATGCTGCACATCTTCATTTGCGCCATTGAGGAAGAAATCCGTCCGGGCTCCACGGGTAAACCGGTGCCCGGCTATGTGGCCAAGATCATCGACGACGAAGGCAACGAAGTGGCACCCGGCACGCTAGGCCGTCTCGCCGTGAAGGGCCCGACGGGCTGCAAATATCTCGCCGATCCGCGTCAACTCAAATTTGTCCAGAACGGCTGGAACATCACCGGCGACACCTTCCTGATGGATGAGGATGGCTACTTCTGGTACCAGTCGCGCTCGGACGACATGATCGTGTCGGCGGGTTACAATATCGCTGGCCCCGATGTCGAAGCGGCTTTGCTCACCCATGAAGCCGTGGTCGATTGCGGCGTTGTCGGTTGCCCCGATGCCGATCGCGGTATGATCGTGAAGGCTTATGTCGTTCTGGCTCCCGGTCAAGCGGGGAGCGACGCGCTAGCGACCGAGTTGCAGAACCACGTGAAGCGCGAGATCGCGCCTTACAAATATCCGCGCGCCATCGAATTCGTGACACAACTGCCCAAGACCGAGACCGGCAAGCTGAAGCGCTTTGCGCTTCGCCAGCAAGCCGCGGCGGGCGTGTCACCGACCGTTGCCGCATAAGTTTGAAGACGTTTCTTTCAGGGAGGATTGCCCGGTGAATGCACCAAAGGGCCCGACATTGACCGTGGTGCCAAACGCAAAGGGCGATGTTGCAGCATCCGTTTCGCGCGCATTGCAGCCGAGTGGCTGGCCGAAGCCCAAAGGCTATGCCAATGGCATGACGGCAGATGGCCGCATCGTCGTGACCGGTGGTGTAATTGGCTGGGACGCCGAGGAGAAGCTGAAGCCGGATTTTGTATCGCAGGTGCGTCAGGCACTGCAGAACATTTCCGACATCCTCGCGGAAGGTGGCGCGAAGCCCGAGCATCTCGTGCGGCTGACCTGGTATGTCGTCGATATGGAAGAATATCTCGGCAATCTCAAAGCGCTCGGTCAGGCCTATCGCGAGATCTTCGGTGCACACTATCCGGCAATGGCGCTGGTGCAGGTCGTGCGTCTGGTTGAACTCGCTGCGCGCGTCGAGATCGAGGCGACTGCGGTGGTGCCGCGCTAAGCGGCGCTACTTCGCCTCGATAAACTCTGTCGGGCTCTTGCCCGTCACTTGCCGGAACGCGTGCGAAAACGCCGAGAAGCTGGCATAGCCGAGATCGGCAGCGAGTTGCTTCACCGACACGTTGCGGTTCATCGATAGTCGTTCGATCGCCTCTGCGATCCGGGCGCGTTGACACCAGCTCTTGAAGCTCAATTGCGTTTCTGCCGAAAAAAGCCGCGATAGTGTACGTGCAGACGTGCCGACGGTGCGCGCCAATGTTTCGATCTCGTAAGTCTGCGTCGGATCGGCCAGCACCATCTCCGCCGCGCGTCGGCAGCGCGGCTCTTGCGGCAGCGGCATGAAGGTGGCTGGATCGCCAGCCTGATGCAGTTCGAGCATGGCAATCTCGATCAACAGCTGATTGCGCGTGACGTCATCGCGCCCGTCGAATAGTGCCAGGATCGACTCGTGTAACAGGCGCGACACGCGAACCACGAACTCCGCTGCGAGGTCGCCATTGCGTCGATCCCGCGCCAGCCAATCGACGTTGAAATACAGCGAGCGCATCTCGATGTCGGCCAGAACGTCGATGGCGTGGGGCAGGTGGGCCGGCACCCAGACCGCGCGATCCGGTGGCACCAGCCAGCGGCCCTTTGGAGTCGTGACCTGCATAGTGCCCGCAGCGGCGAATACGAGTTGCGCCTCGCGATGGGCATGGGTGTCCAGCCGGATGCCCTTGCGGTAGCGCGTCGCCAGGATGTGGACACCGTCGGTCGCCGAGCGCCGGCGCTCCGATAAGTCCAGGATTGGCGGTTCTGCGACATTCATTGGCAACATCCCGTTAGAGCAAGCTCATATAACGGCATTCCAAGGTTGCCAAGGAATCGATTCATGAACGTCCCCAGCCGGGTCATCACCCTCGTTAATGTCGCCCATTTCATCGACCACTACGCGATGCTGATCTTTGCGGCAGCGGTGCTCGTGATGGGTCCGGCCATGAATATGACCTATACCGAGCTGCTGCCCTATGCGACGCCGGGCTTCATGGCGTTTGGGGCCGGCTCGTTGGTGACCGGCTGGCTCGGGGACCGCTGGAGCCGTCGCCACATGATGGTGATCTTCTTCTATGGCATCGGTCTGTCGATGATGGCTGTCGGCCTGGTGCAGACGCCTTTGCAGCTTGGTGCGGCGCTGTTCTCGGTTGGCCTGTTCGCGTCGATCTATCATCCGGTCGGCACGGCGATGATCGTCTCCTATGCCGACAAGCTCGGCAGCGCGATGGGCATTAACGGCGTGTTCGGCAATTTCGGCGTGGCATCTTCCGCACTGATCACCGGCGTACTCGGTCAGTTCCTCGGCTGGCGCTGGGCCTTCATCATTCCCGGCCTGGTCACCGTCGCGGCCGGCGTTGTCTTCATGCGCGAGGTCGCGCATGAAGATCGCTCGGGATTCAAACAGGCCGCGGCGCAAGCGCGCGTCGCGAAGTCCGACATGTGGCGTGTGATCCTTGCACTGTTGGTCACGGTGGTCGCGATCTCCACCGTCTTCAACGCCATCACCGTCGCGCTGCCAAAACTGTTTGCCGAGCGTCTGTCCGACATGACGGACAGCCCGGCATTGCTCGGCATTATTGCCGCCTGCGTCTACGTCTTCGGCGCGGCAACCCAGTACAACATCGGCAAGCTGATCGATAAGCACTCGCTGAAGGCGGTGAGCGTTCCGTTGTCGCTGGTGCTCGCGCCGTTCCTGTATTTCGCAGCGTCGCAATCGAACATCTCACTGATTGTCGTCGCGATCGGCATTATCATTGGTCTGTTCGGGCAGATCACCGTCAACGAGGCGATCGTCGGCAAGTATACAAGCGAGGAGTGGCGGTCGCGCGCCTACGCCGTGCGTTATTTCGTTGGCTTTACCGCAGCGGGAGCCTCGGTCGGGCTTGTCGCGTGGTTGTACGAGCAGGGTGGCTTCATCATGATGTTGCACGCCTTTGCCGCCTTGTCGGCGCTGGTGATCGTCGCTGCATTGATTTTGCCGCGGGAGTTGCCGCCGGCAAAAGCGCCTCTGGCATAAAATCTCTCGCTTGACACTGGCGAGCAGCGCGAGACCGGTCTAGTTAGGCGGTGAATACCATTCGCCTCCTGAACGGCGGCTGGCGAAAGTGGCATTTCGCGCACATCAGCATCGTGGTCGCAGATTTCCGAATGGTCTCGGGAATTGTCCGATGTCTGCGGTGTTGTATGATGGGTGCTGCTTTCTCACCGTGATGACCGAGACGCGAGCCGCCGGAAACCGTGTTGCTGGATCCATCCGTGAATTTTGAAACGCTCGTCGACGAGATTTATGAAGCGGGAGTTTTGCCGGAGCGTTGGCCGCAGGTGTTCGATCGCCTGGCGGCGATGGCAGATGCCGAAGGTGCGATGATTTTCGCATCCGCGCCCGGCATTCCGCGGTGGACGTCATCTGAGAGAATTCGCGAGCGGATCGATCGTTGGACCAAGAGTCCCTATGCGACCAAGAATCCACGAAGCGCCAGACTAATCGCGGAAAACGAGCCGTGGTTTCTGACGGATCTGGACCGTTTCACGATAGAAGAACTCGACAATGAGAGCTTCTATCGGGACATTCTCCGGCCGGCGGGTCTCGGCTGGTGCGCCGGTACCTCGGTAAGGTCTCCCTCCGGTGATACGCTCGTGATTTCGGTAGAGAAGGCTTACGCCAAGGGGCCGGTTGAACGCGCTGTGGCGGATCAACTGGATGGCCTCCGGCCTCATCTGGCCCGCGCGGCGGTGTTGTCTGGTCGTCTGGGCTTCGAACGTGCCCGCACGGCGGTTGCGACACTTCAGATGATTGGTCTTCCCGCGAGTGCTGTCAGTCAGGAGGGGCGCGTTATCGCGGCCAATCCTGGGTTCATTTCCAGCACGACGATTGTCGGCATTGGCGCGCAGGATCAGGTGCAGTTCGCCTCGCAGGTCGCTCAGACCATGTTTATCGAGGCGCTGAGCAAGCCCTTGTCTCTGTCGAAAACGGGCCGTTCAATTCCAATTTCTGGGACTGAGCACAGCCCACCCTTGATCGCGCATGTGCTGCCCCTCCGTCTGGCTGGCCTCGATGTTTTTGCGGGCGCTATGTCGATTCTGCTCCTGACGCCGATCACCCACCAGCAGCGCAGCCCGGGTCCGGAGCTTCTGCAGGCTTTGTTCGATTTGACGCCGGCTGAAGCGCGGATCACCAGCCTTTTGATCGATGGCAACTCAGTCACCGCCATCTCGAAAATGCAGAGCGTCAGCCTGAACACCGTGCGGACCCAGCTGAAATCCGTCTTCTTGAAAACCGGCGTCGAGCGGCAGGTGGACTTGGTTCGGCTTCTGGGCCAGCCGCGAGTTCAATTGATCCCGGACCGGGACGCCTGAAAAATCCACGAAAAAGGCCGGCACGATGGCCGGCCTTGATGCGTAAGTATGTCCGGTGAAAAATCGTGCAGTCGTCAATACACGGTCCGCCGAAGCGGTAATAAGAAACCGCTGCTATGCTGCTGAAGCAGCGGCGAAACAATTCCCGGTATCGACGTAGGTTATTCCTGCGACATCCGCGTCACCAATTTGGGTGAAGCGCCCGACTATTTGTATACAACGCAGGGTTTCACGAATTCACGTGAACAAAATCCCGCAGCAGCGGGTAGATCTCGTTGTTCCAACGGCGTCCGCTGAATACACCGTAATGGCCGACACCGGCCTGCATGTGATGGACTTTGCGATAGGCTCGCACGCCGGTGCAGAGATCCTGGGCTGCTAGAGTCTGGCCGATCGAGCAGATATCATCCTTCTCGCCCTCGACCGTCATCAGCCCCATGCGCTTGATCGATGCGCAGTTCACGGTCCGGCCCTTGTAGGTCAGCTTGCCTTGCGGCAACAGATGCTCCTGGAACACGTCGCGGATGGTGTCGATATAGAACTCTCCTGGCAGATCCATCACGGCGAAATATTCATCATAGAACGTCTTGATGACTTCCGCCTTCTCGGTCTCGCCCTTGGCGAGATGCTCGGCGAGATCGACATGTGACTTGATGTGCCGCTCGAGATTCATCGAGACGAATGCTGTCAACTGAATGAAGCCGGGATAGACCTGCCGGAACGCGCCTTTGCACTGGAATGGCACGTAGTTGATCATGTTATCTTCGAACCACTTCAACGATTTGCTCTTGGCGAACTCGTTGACCTTGGTCGGCTGAATGCGCGTATCGATCGGGCCCGCCATCAGCGTCAGGCTTGCCGGTCGCGCAGGGTGATTGTCTTCCGACATGATAGCTGCTGCAGCTAGCGCCGACACGGACGGTTGGCAAATCGCGACCATGTGGGAACGCGGGCCGAGCTCATTCATGAATGTGATCAGGTGCTCGGTATATTCGTCGAGGCCGAACTTGCCCTGATCGAGCGGTATGTCGCGCGGGTTGTGCCAGTCTGTGATATAGACGTCATGGTCCTGCAGCAGGGTCTTCACAGTGCCGCGCAGCAGCGTCGCGAAGTGGCCGGACATCGGCGCCACCAGCAGCATGCGTGGCTGCTCCGGTGCATTCTCTTTCTTGAAGTGTAGCAGCGATCCGAATGGCGTCTTGAAGGTGACTTCTTCCGTCACCTCATGCTCGCTGTTACCGACCATCACCTTGCCGATATCGAATTCGGGCCGATGATAGGTGAGGGCGGAGCGTGAGATCAGCTCAAGTGCTGCCGCGAGGCGGCCGAACAGTTTCTCGGACGTGCCGGCCGGGACGAGATTGAGGTACTTCAATGCGGCAGACGCACCGGTGCGCCAAGGTGCTGTCAGATCCATGTGATTCTGGTAGGCCTGATACATCATTGACATCATCCGGAGCTATCCCTGCTGTGTTGCTATGCAATATTGAAGCCAGAGAAGAGTCAATTCGTCTGGAAAACTGGCACGTGGTTTGCTGAATAAAATTAAAGCAGCACAAGCAATGGGCAGCCGGGAACCGGTTACCCCGAGGGCTGACCGGCTGCCTGGGTTCGGGCGTAAGGGGGATAAGTGATGGCCAACGCGACACTCACCATCAGCAGCAAGAACTACTCGTCGTGGTCATTGCGAGGGTGGCTGCTGACAAAATTCTCAGGCCTTGAGTTCGACGAAGTCGTTACGGCGCCGGACGATGCCTCCGCCAAGGCCGAGATCCTGTTGCTGTCTTCATCGATCCTGGTGCCCTGCCTGCGCCATGAAGGGGCGGTGGTCTGGGATACGCTGGCAATCGCCGAATATCTCAACGAGATCATGCCGGAAGCAAAGCTATTGCCGGCGGACCGCATCCTGCGGGCGCATTGCCGCTCGATTTCGGGTGAAATCCATTCCGGCTTCACGACATTGCGAGCGTCGCTGCCGGTCAACATCAAGGGGCATTTTCCGAACTTCAAGGTCTGGTCGCGCGCGCAAGCCGATATCGACCGGATCTGCACAATCTGGCGCGAGTGTCTGTCGAAGTCCGGCGGCCCTTTCCTGTTCGGCACCCGCAGCATGGCGGACGCCATGTATGCGCCGGTGGTGACGCGCTTCGCGACCTATGACGTCAAGCTCGATCCGCAGCTATCAGCCTATGCCAGCATGGTGATGAACCTGCCCGAAATGCAGGAATGGATTGCCGCGGCCAGGCAGGAGCCTACCGATATCGAGGAGCTCGAGGTCGAGTACTGATTGATAGTTCGGCAACGCCCCGCCGGCTTACAGATCGGGCACGGCGTGCTCAACTTGTATCCAGAATTTGTAGCGCTCGCCCGAGGATTTGCGCGGTTTGGCCGCCAGATCACCTGCTGACGAGCGCGATTGGTATCAAAACGCCTTTGACGCCAGCTGGCGCGATTTTCGCATAGCAGTAATTTCTCGCGAGCCGCATTGCGTTGGCTGCCGATCGATTGCACGCCAATCACAGTTCGGTCCCCGGGTGTTTTTAAACACGTTGGAGGATCCCATGAATGTACATGCTGCGATCGACCTCAAATGGCCTGGGCTTAAGCACCCGAACGGCGATCCTCTCCGCCTGAATCATGGGGATTTCGTAGCGATCGATCGGCAAAAGGATACGACATACGAGGCGACCTATCGCCCGCAGGCACTCTATAGCCGCGCCAATGAAGGCTTTCACGCCAATAACGAAACTTTCCTGCTCCATGAAGTCGCGACCAATCTGCCGATCTATCGCGAAGACACGGGCCCTACCGACTTCCATCTGCATCTTCCACCAGGCGGCTTCCAGCTCGTGCTGGTCACGTCGGGCATGTTCACCTTCGATTACGATGGGCGCTTCTACAATGTCGGCCCTGGCGCAGTGATGCTGCAAAGCGCGATCGTGCATCGTCAGCTGTTCTACACCTGGTCAGGTCTGTCCACGGAGGAGAACCTGAAGACACCGCAGACGGTGGTGCCCGATCCCCTCTCCATGGGCTACTCCGGCAAGTTTCTCGAAGCCTTCGTAACCGATCCGACGACCTTCCCGAACCCGACAATCGTGGGTCCGGATCAGATCAACGAAGCCGAGACGCCACGTATGGCCTGGACCCATGCGCTGCATGATCGCCCGGACGATGCAGGCTTCTGGCTTCAGGATCCGCTGGCGCTGGATGCGCTCTTCAAGCTGCTGGCTGATGACACCATCAAGTCGGCGGCGCCCGTCTATGTGCGCGATATTGGCATCGAGGCTCCGAGCGGGCATCTTGTCACCGGTCACATCATCGCAACCGATCCGCATGGCAAGTCCCTCTTGCCGAAGAGTTCCGCGGCGGCCGTGGATGCCGCCTCTTTCGCGAAAGGTGAGGTTGTCATCTATCGCGTCATTCGCGGCACGGCAGAATTCGTGGATAGTGCTGGGAAGACGTTCGAACTTGCGGCCGGTGATGTGGTGACGGCGGGCAAGAATTCGACCAGTCTCATCGGGATGGGCGAAAATACGCAAGTCCTCCGGCTTGGCCTGCTGAAAGGCATGGAGCAGCTTCGAAGCTGGACGCCGACCCAGCGCGATGAAATCGACGGCTTGGCGGCCAAGATCATTACACAGAATGACATCCGTCCCCTGCGGACCGAGGGCAAGCCGGTCGGCTATCTGTACGCGTAAGCGATGGCCGGCGAAGTGCGCCGCCGCCCCTAAAGCAGGTACACGGCGCTCACGCTGTACGTGGCAGCCGCCATCCGACTACGCGTGCCTCGACCGTGCTGCCCGTCTCGGCATTGCGCCATTCGCCATCGATGAACTGGCAAGGGAAGGGCAGCTGATAGGTGCCGCTGTGGTCCTCGCACAACACTTGCACCACCTGATCAGGCTCAGGATCACCCTGGCCATCGAATTCGGCCAGCCGTCGTTCACGCGTCGCCATGAGGTGCTCCGGTCCAAGGAACGGGCGGACATCTTCTTCGTTCCCATCACACCTGGTTGACAGCCGGGCGCCAGCACCGCTTGGTCTTGGCGGCATGACGGACATGATGGGGAAAACGATGCGCGGCCGAACAATCCTTGCGATGACATTGCTGACCATTTTGGGCGCCGCCAAGGCGCAGGCGCAGGATGTGCCGGGAATCGAGATCTGCACGGTCGAAAAGACCATGGAGCGCCGCACCAGCTGCCTGCAAAGCAACATCAATTTCCTGCAGCAGACGTTGGGCAAGCTGCGGCTTGATCAGCAACAGCGCCTTGATGCGGCCAACCGTCAGGTCGAGGCGCTGAAGGCTACCGTCGTTGCCCTGCAGAAGACGGTGGAGGAGCTGCAGGCGGCGCAAAAGAAGCCGGCGCCAGCTGCGAAGGAAGCTCCAGCTGCCGCGAAAGACGCGCCGGCGACCAAGGATGCACCAGCGCCTGCCAAGGATGCGGCGAAGTAGGGCGCTCGTCCTACTCGCTGCTCAGCACGGGTCCGAACAGTTCCCAGCGTTCGCCCTTGAAACGCATCATCTGCAACTGCTGCAGCGGGCTGTAGTCGGTTAGGCTGGTCTTGACGCGGGTGCCGGGCAGGAAGATGCCGACCTCATAATCGAGGCTGGTGGCCTGCTTCATCACATTCTCCCGCGTGAGCGTGTCGCCGCATCGCTCCAAGATATGCGCCAGCGTGCGCGCGATTCCGAAGCCGTACAGCGTGTAGATGTCGTTCTTGTCACCGTCGGGATAATACTTGTCCATGAAGGCAAGCCATTCCTTGATGGTCGGATCGTCCTTCCACTGCGGATCGGTGGGATCCTTCATATAGGCCGCGCTGATCACGCCCTGCGCATTGTCGAAGCCTGCGGGTTTGATCACCGAGCCGACAGACTGTGAGACATTGACTAGCATCTGCACCGGCTTCCAGTTCAGCTCGGCCACCTTCTTGATCGCCTGCGCGGCAAACTTGGGCGAGGCAATGTTCAGGAACACATCGGGGTTGGCGGTTCTGATCTGGACGATCTGTGAATCCACGGTCGGTGAGCTGGTCTCGAAGCTCGCCTGCACCGAGATCATCTTGTCGGCCTTGTCGCCGAGCCCCTCACGTACGCCGCTGAAATAGTCCTTTCCCATGTCGTCGTTCTGGAACAGCACGCCGATCCTGGCATCGGGATGGTTCTTCAGGATCCATGCGGCCCAGATGCGCCCCTCATTGTGGTAGCTGGGCGACCAGCCCATGGTCCACGGGAAGTGCTTTGGGTCGGCCCATTTCGAGGCGCCGGACGATACGAAGAGATGCGGCACTTTCTTGAGGTTCATGTATTTCTGGATCGCGGAATTGGTCGCCGTGCCCAGCGGATTGAACAACAGCAACACTTCATCGCTCTCGACCAGCTTGCGCGCCTGTTCCACCGTCTTCGGCGGCGAGTAGGCATCGTCATAGCTGATGAAATTGATCTTGCGGCCGTTGATGCCACCTTGGTCGTTCAGCATCCTGAAATAGGCCGCTTCGGATTTTCCGATCGAGGCATAGGACGATGCCGGTCCGCTATAGGGCATGATGTTGCCGACCTTGATCTCGGTATCGCTGGCGCCCGGATCGTATTTCTTCTGCGCGTGAGATGGCGTAGCGAGCGCGCCGAACATGAGCGCGGCAAAAGCGAGAGTCATTCCCCGGGGCAGTGTCCTGAGCATCGTTTCCTCTGACGTCTTGTATTTCCGCGGTGCGGTCCATCTGGGTGGACCATCGATCGCCGCAGCTTGCGTCGAGTATGCACGATTGAGGAGAGGGGGCCAGCAACGAGAGCGCGTGGCTCAGCACGCGTGCGTCCCCTCTGGCTCAGGAGAGGGGACGCTGGAGCGTATTGCTTACGAGTTCTTCTCGCCGGACATCAGCGGGCCGAACAGCTCCCAGCTTTCGCCCTTGAACCGCTGCATCTGAAGTTGCTCCAGCGGGCTGAAGTCGGTCGGGCTGGTCTTGATCTTGGTACCCGGCAGATAGATGCCGATCTCCATGTTCAGGCTCGCCGCCTGCTTCATGATGTTTTCGCGGGTGAGGTCATCGCCGCATTGCTTGAGCACCTGGACGATACCCTGCGATACGCCGTAGCCGAACACGGTGGCGCCGTCTTCCTTGTCGCCTTCGGGATAGTATTTGTCCATGAAGGCCGACCATTCCAGCATGCCCGGATCGTTCTTCCATGTCGGATCCTTGGGATCCTTCATATAGGCCGCGCTGAGCACGTCCTGCGAGTTGGCATAGCCCGCGGGCTTCATCACGCTGCCGACAGATGCCGAGACATTGGTGACGATGTGAACGGGCTTCCAGCCCATCTCGCCGACCTTCTTGATCGCCTGTGCAGCGAATTTTGGCGTGGCGATGTTGATGAAGACATCCGGATTGGCTGCCTTGATCTGCACGATCTGTGAATCCACCGTCGGTGACGCCGTCTCGTAAGGCACCTCAGAGACGATGTAATCTTTGACCTTATCGCCGAACCCCTCGTGCAGCCCGATGATGTAATCCTTGCCGAAGTCGTCATTGGCATAGAGCACGCCGACTTTCTTGCCGGGATGATTCTTCATGATGTATTGCGCGTAGATGCGCGCCTCGGCCTGGTAGCTCGGCTGCCAGCCCATGGTCCAAGGGAAGTTCTTCGGATCGGCCCATTTCGCGGCGCCCGTCGAGACGAATAGCTGCGGCACCTTCTTGGTGTTCATGTATTTCTGGATCGCCGTATTTCCCGGCGTGCCGAGCGGGTTCATGATGAACAGCACTTCGTCATTCTCGACCAGCTTGCGCGCTTGCTCCACCGTCTTCGGCGGGCTGTAGCCGTCGTCATAGCTGATGAAGGTGATCTTGCGGCCATTGATGCCACCCTTCTCGTTGATCATCTTGAAATAGGCGGCCTCGGTTTTTCCGATCGTCGCGTAGGAGGACGCCGGGCCGCTATACGGCATGATGTTGCCGATCTTGATCTCGGTATCGGTGGCGCCAGTATCGTATTTCTTCTGCGCGTGGCTTGTGGTGGACGTAAGCGCTACGACAACGCCGGCGAGCAAAGTCACTCGCAGAACTTTCCAGTCATGCTGCATGGTCAAGTGTCCTCCCTGTGGTTCGATCAACCGCATCGGCCCGTCTATGCAGGCTTTTGTGATGCGGCTCGAATGCCGGGAGTATGCACCAAGCCTTGAAGTTGGAAAGCTGACTTAATCAGCAAAGCATGACGCGGCGCACAACACCGCGTCTATGTTTGTGCGTCGCGCTCACTTGCCAGTGAATTTGGCTGGGCGCTTTTCAAGAAACGACGCCATGCCTTCGCGGAAATCCGCTGTGCGAAACAGCGGCAGCAGTTGCAGGAACACGTGATGGACGTGGTCGCCAAAGCTCTCGGACAGACCTGAGCGCATCATGCGTTTGGCAGCCTGCACTGCGAGTGGCGCATTGGCGGCGATCTCGGCCGCCACTGCATTGGCGCGCGTCATCAATTCCGCATCATCGACCACCTCGTTGGTAAGGCCCATTTCGAGGCTTTCGCGCGCCGACAGTGTGCGGCCTGTGAAGATCAGCTCGGCTGCCTTGGCCCAGCCAATCATCCTCGGCAGAAACCAGGTGCCGCCGGATTCAGGTACCACGCCACGTTTCACGAAGGCCGCGGCGAATTTGGCACTCTCCGCCATGATGCGCATGTCGCAGCCGAGCGCGACGTCCATGCCATAGCCGGCGGCGGCGCCATTCATGGCGCATATGGTCGGCTTCTCCATGTTGAACATCACGATCGGAGGCGCAGTCTTGAGATCGAGCGTGGTGCGGCTGTTGTTGGCGTCGTTGGCGGAGCCGATACCGGTGCCCTTGGTGGCGCTGGCCATGTCGAGCCCGGCGCAGAAGGCGCGGCCGGTGGCCGTCAGGATGATCACGCGCACGTCGGGATCGGCATCGGCTCTCAGAAACAGGTTGCTGAGCTGCGACAGCATCTCGCGGGAGATCGTGTTCAACCGTTGCGGGCGATTGAGCGTGACGGTCGCGATGCCATCGGCGACAGAGTAGAGCACTTCGTCATCGGCTTCAGGCGCAACTGCGGTGTCGGTCGGCATCGGGTTTCCTCGGATTTTTGGCGCTATTGTTGGTCGCAGCTAAAGCCGAATGGAAATTCCACGCAAGTGGCCATGCATTTGCGCGGCTTGGCAGCGCCGGACATGTTTGCTCTACTTTCGTCACGCTGCGTCGCCCACCCAGGGTGCGATAACAAACCAAGAAAATGTCAGGGAGTTTCCATGTCCAGTCCCAACATCCGCGTCCTCGCCACCGATCTCGCATTCCCCGAAGGCCCGGTGGTGATGCCGGACGGCTCCGTCATTCTGGTTGAAATCCGTGCGCAGCAACTGACGCGGGTGTGGCCCGATGGCCGCAAGGAAGTGGTCGCGAAAATCCCGGGCGGCCCGAACGGCGCAGCGCTCGGCCCTGACGGCAAGATGTATCTCTGCAACAATGGTGGCTTCAGCTGGGCGGCGTCGCGCGGCGCCATCATGCCTGGCGCGCCGGAGCCACATGAATATATCGGCGGCTCGATCCAGCGCGTGGACCTCTCTAACGGCAAGGTCGAAACCCTGTTCGACAAATGCGGCGCGCATCCGCTGAAGGGACCGAACGATCTGGTGTTCGACAAGCAGGGTGGGCTCTGGTTCACCGATCTCGGCAAGCGTCGCCATCGCGACATGGATGTCGGCGCGTTCTATTACATGAAGCCGGGTGCCACCGAGGTCGTCGAAGGTCATTTCGGCATGTTGCCCGCGAATGGCATCGGCCTGTCGCCGGACGAGAAGACCGTTTATGTGGCCGAGACGCCGACGGCGCGGCTGTGGGCCTTTGACGTCGGTGCACCCGGTGAGGTGAAGCCGGCTGATGTGATCTATCGCGGCGAGCGCGGTCGACCCATCGCGGGTCTTGGCGGTTACCAGATGTTCGATTCTCTCGCGGTTGAAGCCTCCGGCAATGTCTGCGTCGCAACGCTGGTCAGCGGCTGCATCTCGGTGATTGCGCCGGACGGAAAATTGGTGGAACAGATACAAACTGGCGACCGCGTCACCACGAATATCGCATTCGGCGGCCCCGAGCTGAAGACGGCCTATATCACGCTGTCGGGCAAGGGCGAGCTGATCGCGATGGACTGGCCGCGCGGTGGCTTGCCGCTCAATTTCTTGAACAAGTAGCCCGAGCGCGATCAGCAAAAGTGGAAGCCGGTTTTGCGTCCGATCGCGCGTCTAGAACGAAGGAAGACAGATGCCGTGGCTTGAACCCGTTACGCTCAATGGACCTCACGCCCGGCTCGAACCTCTTGCCAAAGATCACTGCGATGGCCTGATCGAGGCCGCCAGGTCGGGCGATCTTTCGAAGATCTGGTACACGGCGATCCCGACGCCCGAAAAGATGAGTGCCGAGATTGACCGTCGGCTCGCTCTGCAGGCATCAGGCGCGATGCTGCCATTCACGGTGAAAGATGCCGACGGCAAGATCGCCGGCATGACGACCTATATGAATGTCGATGCCGCCAACCGCCGGGTCGAGATCGGTTCGACCTGGTATGGCAAGTGGGTGCAGCGCACCGCGCTGAACACCCAGTGCAAGCTCCTGTTGCTCGGGCATGCTTTCGAGAAGCTGGATTGCATCGCGGTGGAATTCCGCACGCATTTCTTCAACCACCAGTCCCGTCGTGCCATCGAGCGGCTCGGCGCCAAGCAGGACGGCATCCTGCGCAATCATCAGATCGCGCCGAACGGCACGCTGCGCGACACGGTTGTCTATAGTATCTTGCCCGGCGAATGGCCGACGGTGAAGGCGCATCTGACCTATCAGCTGGACGAGAAGCCGCGCTGACGATCAGACGGCGGTGCGTCGCTTGCGGGCTGGCGGATAAATCCGGTCAATCAGGCGATTGCAATAATCGGGTGTCGGTATCTGTTCGCTGAATAGCGCGCGATAGATGATCGGCGCCACCACATGGTCAATCACCTCGTCGATGTCGAAGGGCGTCTCGCCGCGCGCTTTGGCGCGTGCGTTAAGGGTGGTGAGGTGATCGCAGGTGAAGCCCGCGCAGGCGCTGGGCAGTCCCACCTTCAGTGCCGACAACACGTCCCGCATCAAGGCCTGGCCGACTGGGGACGACATCTCTTCGGCATATTGCTCGATGAAGGCGCGCAGATCGGTTTCGACCGCACCAGTGTCGTCGGGATCTGCGATCGGCCGCAGCCGCGCCACGGCGACGTCGGCGAGCAGCGCGGAGAGATCGCCCCAGCGCCGATAGATGGTCGACGGCGTCACGCCAGCCTCGGCAGCGATTTGCGGCACGGTGATCTGGTTTCGGGTGGAAAGAGCCCCCAATTTGCGGACAGCATCATGCACGGCGCTCTGTATCCGCGCGCTGCGTCCACCAATCCGGACTCGTTCCTTCACCGTCACATCGGTCTCCCACGGTCGCACATGCGCAAAAAACTGAAATTCTTAACGCAAAATATTTGCATTAAGGTCTCGGGCGACCTAGATGCCTAATGCAACTATTTAGCTTTTAGGAATGAGCTATGCAAGGCAGTGCCGAAAAGACCTGTGTTTCCAATGCCCAAGCATCACCAGCCAGAGCCGGTTGGGTGTTGAAGCCATCAGCCATGACGGCATTCAGTTTTGCCGGGGCCGCGCTGGTCGCGGCCAGCAGCAGCGCGGTGACGCCGCTGTACCGGCTCTACCAACAGTCGATGCACCTCTCGCCGCTGATGATCACGCTGGTGTTTGCGGTCTATGCGATCAGCCTGCTGGCCGCGTTGCTGACAGTCGGCGGCCTGTCCGATTATGTCGGACGCCGTCCGGTCATTCTCGGCGGTCTGTTGCTGAATGCTATCGCAATGGTGCTGTTCTCCTATGCCAGTGATGTCGGGCAATTGATCCTCGCGCGTGCCGTGCAGGGCCTGTGCGTCGGCACGGCGACAACGGCATTGGGTGCTGCGATCCTCGATACTGACCGCAAGCGTGGACCGCTCCTCAACAGCGTGACCGCCTTTCTTGGCCTGATGGTCGGCGCGCTCGGCGCGGCGGCGCTCGTCACCTTCGCGCCCGATCCGCTGCATCTGGTTTATGAGGTTCTATTCGCGCTGACGGCTGTGATGATTGTGCTGCTGTTCGTGATGCCGGAGACCGTGTCGCGCAAATCGGGAGCGCTGGCCTCGCTGCGGCCGCATGTGCGCGTGCCCAGCCAATCGCGCGCCGCGCTGCTGCGCGTTGCACCGGCCACCGTCGCCACATGGGCGTTGGGCGGCTTCAGTCTATCCTTGATGCCTACGGTGGTCGCAACAACGATGGGCGTCTCCGCGCCTTGGGTTGGCGGCGTCGTGGTCGCGACCCTGATGCTCGCTGCAGCACTGACCGTGGCCGCCCTTCGGCAGCTTCCGGCGCAGCGGTTGCTGGTGATTGGCACGGCCGCACTGTCGCTGGGCGTCCTCGTCTCGCTGCTCGGCATCTGGCAGCACAGCGTTGCGATGCTGTTTGCCGGTTCGGTGATCGCAGGTTTCGGCTTCGGCGCGTCCTTCGCCGGCTCGCTGAGCACGCTGCTGCCGACCGCCGAGGCGCATCAGCGCGCCGGTTTGCTGGCGGCGTTCTATGTGTTGTCCTATCTGGCCTTCAGCCTGCCGGCACTCGCTGCAGGTGTGGCTGTGCCATATGCCGGACTGGCCGTCGTGGCCTATGTCTATGGCGCCGTGGTCATCGTGCTCGCGATCATGTCGATGATTGCGTCGCTGCGCGGTGAACGCTGACGGTCAGACAGCGTCCGGCTGATACAACGTATCCACCGTCACCGTGCCGACGACGCGCGAGACGCAGGGACAGATCTTCGTATTGCCGCTCTTTTGGTGATCGCTGAAGAACACGTCGCGATGATCGATTTCGCCGTCGATGGCGAGGACATCGATGGCGCAGACCCCGCATTCGCCGCGTTCGCAGTCCGACATCACCTCGAAGCCGGCGTCGTTGAGCGCTGCCAGCATCGAACGGCTCTGCGGCACTAGGATCTCCGCGCCGCTGCCCTTCAGCCGAACGCGAAATTCCGTGGTTGGCAGGAGACCGCTGGAGCCGAATGTTTCATAGCGCAGATCAGCGGGCGCGCGCCCGGCAGTGTTCCATTCGCGCCGGGCCGCTTCCAGCATCCGCATCGGGCCACAGAGGATAACGATGGCATCGTGAGGCAAGGCAGCAAAGGTCGCGGCGAAATCCAGTCGTGCGCCTTCATGGCTGGCGTGCACCGTCAGGCGGTCGCCGAGCAGCGTCGATAGTTCATCGAGATAGGCGGCTTCGCTGCGAGCCTTCACCGCATAGTGTAGCTGCAGATCGATGGCTTTGCTGTGGAGCGCCGCGGCAATGCCGGTGATCGGCGTGATGCCGATGCCGCCGGCGATCAGGCAGTATGTCCCACGATTCCAGTCGATATCGTAGAGCGATGACGGGCTGGAGATTTCCAGCCGCGCCCCGACCTGCAGCGCCCACATGGCTTTGGAGCCGCCGCGACTATCCGGCGCCAGCCGCACCGCAATGCGCAGCACATCGGTCACGCGTTCTCCCACCAGCGAATAGGATCGCGTTTGTGGCTGGCCGTCGATCAGGAGGCTGACATTGATATGGCTGCCGAGAGGGTAGGACGGCAGCGGTGTATCCGGCTTCAGCGTGATCTCGCGAATGTTCGGCGCCACATTGCGCGTGGCCTCGACGCGGCATCCCATCCAGTGTTCTGCAAAACGCATGAAGGTCTCCGTCAATCCGCCGGTGTCGAGGTCAGCAATGCCAGTGCAGGCAGCAGGTCGAGATGGTTGCGATTGCGCAGCGCCAGCCGCAGATTGCGCACGGCAAGCCGCGCGTGCTCACGCATGATCGCCTCGGCGCGCGCACCTTCGCGATTCTCGATGGCGTCGACGACGATGCGGTGATGTTCCTGGCCGATCAGCAGGATGTTGTGCGCTTCCGGCAGCGCTGACTGCGCCATCACGAAGGCGCTGGGCGAGGCAAAGGGCATCGCCGAAACACGATCTATTTGCCGGATCACCGGCGCGCTGCCGGAGAGATCGGTCAGCAGCGCATGGAAACGGGCGTTCATGGTGACATAGGCAGAGAAGGCTTCCACCGAGATCGGATCCTGCCGCACCAGTTGATCCAGATCCGACAGACATTCTTTCAGTGGTTCAAGGTTGCGGGCGCTGGCGCCGCGCTCGGCGGCGAAGCGGGCTGCGAGGCCTTCCAGCGTACCGCGCAGTTCGATGGAGTCGAGAATGTCGCGCTCGGAAAACGCCTTCACCATGAAGCCGCCGGAGGGGATCGCCTGCAGCAGACCCTCATCTTCCAGACGCACCAGTGCGAGGCGCACCGGCGTGCGCGAGACGCTGGTGATTTCCACAGCCTGCAATTCGCTGATGCGCTCGCCCGGGCGCAGCGTGCCGGACAGGATCATGTCGCGCAGTGCGAGCTGCGCACGCACGGTCTGCGAGACGGAGCGTTCGGTATCGCGTTCGCTCATGATTTTACTCTGCCGCCTGCAGTTTGGGTGGCGTAGTTTCCTTCGCCACCATGCGGTCGATCACCCGTCGGCACCACATGGCGCCGGCATCGATGTTGAGATTGTAGAAGACGCGGTCGGGATTCTCGGTCATCGCCTTCTGCTGCGCTTCGAGTATGATCTCGTCCTCGCGGAAAATACCCGCGACGCCTTCGCGGATTTCCGTGGTGATCTTCTGTTCGGTGATGCGGTGGTTGCGCACAAAGGCCCAGAAATAGTGGCACGTGGTCTCGGTTTCCGGCGTCATGGTGTTGAGCACGAAGCCATTGACGCCCTGCGAGCGATCGCCTTCCGGCGCGCCGGTTCCGGCCGGTGCGACGCCGACGTCGATATTCACCGTGCTCGGCGCCTGGAAGTGGATGATCTGCCAGCGATCGACGGGACCGGGCTTGCGCAACTGCGCGGCCCAGAATGGCGGCGCCTCAATGCCCTTCATCCAGCGCGTCACCGTCACGGTCTTGTCGCCATGGGTGACATCGAAAGGAGATTCAGCGACGTCCTCCTGACCGATGCTGGAGCCGTGTACGAAGGTTTCGTGAGTCAGATCCATCAGATTGTCGACCACGAGGCGGTAGTCGCACTTCGCGTGAATCGTCTTGCCGTCGCCGGCCCATTCCGGATCGTCATTCCAGTGCATGTCCGGCACTAGTGCCGGATCTGCCAGCGCCGGGTCGCCCATCCACAGCCAGATGAAGCGATGCCGCTCGACCACGGGATAGGAGCGCACGCAGGCGGAGGGATTGATGGTCTCCTGCGAGGGCATAAAGGTGCAGCGGCCTTGCGCGTTGTATTTCAGGCCGTGATAGCCGCAGACCACCATGTCGCCCTCGAGACGTCCCTTGGACAGCGGCACCAGCCGGTGCCAGCAGGCATCCTCCAGCGCGCTGACGCCGCCATCGGAGCGTCGATAGATCACCACATGCTTGCCGCAGATCGTGCGCGGGAAAAGCTGGTGCTTGATGTCGGCATCCCAGGCGGCGGCGTACCAGGCGTTCAGCGGGAATGAAGCGGGCATCGTATTCCTCCGTGGCGCAGTTCTTGAGTCCTGTTTGTATACAGGGATGGCGTTTGAAGGGACGATATCTCAATAAAACGAGGATTAGAACCAGCTTATGTATACTGAAATTGGAAAATATCTCCGGAATAGGTATTAAAAAACCGCCCCTGAGGGCGGTTTTTCGTGAAGGCTGTATACCTCGATGGTGGGATCAGACTTCCCGTCTGTTCAAAAACGCCAGCCGCTCGAACAGGTGCACGTCCTGCTCGTTCTTCAGCAGTGCGCCGTGCAGCGGCGGGATCAGCTTGCGCGGGTCGCGCTCCCGCAGCATCTCCGGCGACATATCCTCATTGACCAGCAGCTTCAGCCAGTCGAGCAGTTCCGACGTCGATGGCTTCTTCTTGAGGCCGGGCACATCGCGCACCTCGAAGAAAATACGCATCGCTTCGGCGACGAGGCGATGCTTGATGCCGGGGAAGTGGACCTCGACGATCTGGTTCATGGTGTCGATGTCGGGGAACTTGATGTAGTGGAAGAAGCAACGGCGCAGAAACGCGTCGGGCAATTCCTTCTCGTTGTTCGATGTGATCATCACGATCGGGCGCTTTGCCGCCTTGATGGTCTCGCCGGTCTCGTAAACATGGAATTCCATGCGGTCGAGCTCGAGCAGAAGGTCGTTCGGGAATTCGATGTCAGCCTTGTCGATTTCGTCGATCAGCAGCACCGGTCGCTCTGCGTGGGTGAAAGCTTCCCACAGCTTGCCGCGCTTGATGTAGTTGCCGATGTCCGAGACGCGGGGATCGCCGAGCTGGCTGTCGCGCAGGCGCGAGACGGCATCGTATTCGTAGAGGCCCTGCTGCGCCTTTGTGGTCGACTTGATGTGCCAGGTCAGCAGCGGTGCGCCCAGCGCCTTGGCGACTTCCTCGGCCAGTACGGTCTTGCCGGTGCCAGGTTCACCCTTCACCAGCAGCGGGCGTTCGAGCACGATAGCGGCATTGACCGCGACCTTGAGATCATCGGTCGCGACATAGTTTTCGGTGCCGGTAAATTTCATGGAGACTTTGCCTTGTTCTTCTTGTCGCGCGGACGCGCGCCGCCGAAAATGATGGGAATCGCGGTAGGCGATCGCAGAGTGAGGGGATGCGACGTCAGCGCCGGATCAGCGACAGGATGACGAGCACGATCACCGCGCCGATGGTGGCGTTGATGATGTCGCGGATCGCCCCGACGCCAAGGCTCACACCCAATCGCGGCAGCAGCCAGCCAGCGACCAGTGCGCCGATGATGCCGATTACGATATTGCCGAGCAGGCCGAAGCCGGCGCCACGAACGATCAACCCGGCCAACCAGCCGGCGATGGCACCGATCAGCAATGCTGCGAGAATTCCCATGGATCAATCCTTCGCGGGCGACATCAAGTGACGCGCCATTCCTGTTGTGATCATCAGCCGTCGGCCAATTTGGCCAGCCGGCACGTTTCCGGGCGAAGTTTAATTGAATTATTGGTCAGGTCCAGCCACCATTCCGGGCACTTCGCGGGACCTTTTGCGATGACGAAGAACATATCATGGCGGGGAAAAGCCGGGCGGTCTGGCGGCAATTGGCGGATCAGCCGTTGTGAGAAAAGCCCGCGCTGAAATATTCGCGTTGCAGCGCCGAATTGGCGACAACGCAATCTCGACCACGTCGTTTGGCCTCGTAAAGCGCCAGATCGGCCTCGCCGACCAGGACGGCTTCGTTCGAGGTTAGGCTGTTCCGGCTGGCGACGCCGACGCTGATCGACAGGTTGCCACGGGTTGATGCCATATTTGGAATCTCCAATGCCCTGACCCGAAGACGCAGGGCTTCCGCGATTATGATCGCATCGGCCTCGGATACGTCCGGCAAAACGATGGCGAACTCCTCGCCGCCATAACGTGCGGACAATGCCGGCGTATTGATCGTGGCGTCGGCGATGACGGATGCGACGCGTTTCAGGCATTCGTCGCCGGCTTGGTGGCCGTTGCTGTCATTATAGCCCTTGAAGTTGTCGACATCGATCAAAAGCACCGACATCTCGTCGTGCTGCTCAAAGACGCGGCGCAGAAAGCCGTCGAGTGTGCGGCGGTTGGCGAGCCCCGTCAGCCCGTCAGTGGTCGCGAGTTCTGCGAGCTTTGTATTCAACGACGTCAACTCGTCCTGCATGCTTTTTCGAAGGGTGACGTCGCGTAGCACGCCTACGATTTCGACCTTGTCGCGATCGATCTCGCGGGTGGCCAGTTTGAAGTTAACCTCCACCCAAGCGAGTGAATGGTCGTCACGATAAGTTCGAAAAATCACGGTGCGGTTCGCTGTGAGATCTTTCAATTGCGCGCTGGCCGCCTTCACGGCTTCCACATCCTCCGGGTGCACCAGTTCGAAACAGGAGCGCCCGAGCAGATCTTTCGGATTATGCCCCAAAACGAATTCGACCGAATGCGAGACGAAGACGATATTTCCAAAGCGATCGAGCAGGATAATAACATCGGCGATGTTGTCGGCGAGCAGGCGATAGCGGGACTCGCGCTCGCGAAGCGCGTGTTCCATGTTGAGCCGGAAGCGGAACTGGGTCGATAGCAGTGCGGCGAGCAGGATCACGGTGCAGAGCAGGACTGAAGCAACGATAACGTCGGACAGCAGGTTGCTCTTCCATATGGCCAGCACCTGATCCTCGGGAATCGCAACTGTCACGATCAGCGGATACTGCGTGGTTTGCTCGTAGCTGAAATATTTGGTGATACCGTCAAACGGCGAATCGATCTTGTAGAAGCCTGCCAGACTCTGTTTCAGACGGGTCTGAATGAGTTGAGTTCCGGAGAGGTCCTTTCCAACCTCCATCGATGGCCAGTGAATCAGCAGTATGCCGTCGCTTCGGATCAGGCTGATGCCGCCGCTCTCGCCGATCTGGAATGTTTTGTAGAAATCGCTGAAGTACTGGTTGTCGATTGCGCCCGTCAGCACACCTTTGAAGGTGCCGTCGGGCCCGTCGATCCGCTTCGACAGGATGATTGATGTACGGCCGGTTAGCCGCGACGTGATGGGAGCGTTGATCCTGATATTGGAGTCGGTGTGATCGCGATGATAGGTGAAATAGTCGCGGTCGGAATTATTGTGCGTTGGCGTTTCCGGCAGCGAGGAATAGCGCCAGTTCCCAAGCGTATCGAATACACCGATTTCGCGCAGCTGTGGCAGTGCATTCGCCGTGTTGGCCAGAAACGTGTTGAAGCGATCCGGCTGCGGGTTTTGGTACTTCAGCAGATCCGCCATCCCGCTCATGGCGATATCGATGGCCTGTATCGAGCGCGAAGCATGTTCGACCAGCGAATGTGCGAGGTTTCGACTGTCGGTCTCGCTTTGCGCCAATACGGTTTGGCGGGCATCGAGCGCCTTCCAGACGACAAGCCCGAGCACGCACGCGCTCATCGCCAGCACGAACAGCGTGACGATCACACCTGGCGCGGAGAGTCGGCTCGGCGAACTGCTGGTCAGTGTCGTGGGTACGGTCATTCGATTCTATGTTGACAGCAAAACAGGCCATCACCATGGCCGTTGTTGCTTTCACGATAGCTAAGAATGCCCGCCGATGGCGGGACACCGCGCTGCGTGGTTACTGACGCCGGAATTGTTGAAACAAATACCTGCAATCTGACAAGCGATTGCTTCACCATGCCGCGGAGCGGAATTCGCCCCGGTTTGACTGACAAATCTCGCTTATTCCGGATATGCGCCGCGATGGCGCACCACGGAGCTGTGTAGGTTTCTACCACATCCGGCCCTTGACGGACGCGGGTGGTCGGGCAATCTGTCAATCATGTTCTTGCAATTCTTCACATCGCTGCGCGATGCACAGGTCCCGGTGACTCTGCGCGAATATCTCACGCTGATGGAGGCGCTCGACGCCGACCTAGCTGATCAGTCGGTGGAGAATTTCTACTATCTGTCCCGTGCAGCGCTGGTGAAGGACGAGCGCAATCTCGACAAGTTCGATCGGGTGTTCGGGACGGTCTTCAAGGGGCTTGAGAGCCTGCTCGATGCCATGGAAAAGGCGGAGATTCCCGCCGAGTGGCTGAAGAAGCTCGCCGAGAAATATCTTACCGAGGAAGAGAAGAAGCAGATCGAGGCCATGGGCTGGGACAAGCTCATGGAAACCCTGCGGAAGCGCCTTGAAGAGCAGAAGGAACGTCATCAGGGCGGCAACAAATGGATCGGCACCGCCGGGACCTCACCGTTTGGCGCCGAAGGCTACAATCCCGAAGGCATCCGTATCGGGCAGGAGAAAAGCCGCCACCGGCGCGCGGTGAAAGTCTGGGACAAGCGCGAGTTCAAGGATCTCGATGGCAATGTCGAGCTTGGCATCCGCAATATCAAGGTGGCGCTGCGCCGTCTGCGCAAGTTTGCCCGCACCGGTGCGCCGGATGAACTCGATCTCGACACCACGATTCGGGAGACCGCCAATCACGGCTATCTCGACGTCCATATGCGGCCGGAACGGCGCAATGCGGTCAAGGTGCTGGTGTTCTTCGATATCGGCGGATCCATGGATTCGCATATCGAGCAGGTCGAGGAACTGTTTTCGGCGGCGAAGAGCGAATTCAAGCACATGGAGTATTTCTACTTCCACAACTGCCTCTATGAAGGCGTGTGGAAGCAGAACAAACGTCGCTTCACGGACCGCACGCCGACTTGGGACGTGCTGCACAAATATGCCCATGACTACAAGATCGTGTTCGTTGGCGATGCCTCGATGTCGCCTTACGAGATCATGGTGCCCGGCGGTTCGGTCGAACATGTGAACGAAGAGTCCGGCTCGGTCTGGCTGGAGCGCATCACGCAGACCTATCCGAATGCGGTGTGGCTCAATCCTGTCGCCAAGCGGCACTGGGATTACTCGGAGTCCACGACCATCATTCGGCGACTGTTCTCGGAACGGATGTATCCGCTGACGATTGAAGGTCTCGAAGGTGCAATGAAGGAACTGGTGCGAAAAGCATGACGCAGACGATTACCCGCGGCTACAAGGCGCTGCTCGACGAAGCTAACGCGCAGATCGAGACCATGAGCGTCGAGGACGTAATGAAAGCGGCGGAAAGCCCGGATGTGGTCATCGTCGATATCCGCGATCCCCGCGAGATCGAACGCGAAGGCAAGATCCCGGGCTCGTTCTCCTGCACCCGCGGCATGCTGGAATTCTGGATCGATCCGGAAAGTCCCTATGGCAAGCCGATCTTCCAGGAAGACAAGAAATTCATTTTCCATTGCGCCAGCGGCTGGCGCTCGGCGCTGGCGGCCAAGACCGCAGCCGATATGGGCCTGAAGCCGGTGGCGCATCTGGGCGGTGGCTTCACCGCCTGGCGCAATGCGGGCGGCGCGGTCGAGAAGGTCGAGTCGAAGGCGTCGAAGTAATCGTAACTCTCGGCCGTCATGCCCGGCGAATGCCGGGTATCCACGTCTTGCCGCGAGTGAAGACGTGGATGGCCGGGACAAACCCGGCCATGACGGTGTTTCAAAATAAAAGGGCACTTGTGCATGGCATCCACTGATCCTCTTGTCTCGACCGAATGGCTCGCCGCGCATTTGGGCGATCCCAAAGTCAAAGTCATAGATGCGTCGTTCAAGATGCCTGGCGTGCTGCCACTGCCGGTCGATGACTATCTCGCTGCGCATATTCCCGGCGCTGTGTTCTTCGATGTCGATGCGGTCTCCGATCACTCTGTGTCGCTGCCGCATATGTATCCTGATGCCGACCAGTTTGCGCGCGATGTCGCCGCGCTCGGCATTTCCTCTGATGATACGGTCGTCGCCTATGATGCGGGTGGCTGGGTCGCGGCGCCGCGGGCGTGGTGGATGTTTCTCTCTTACGGCCACGCCAATGTGAAGGTGCTCGATGCCGGGCTGAAGAAGTGGAAGGCCGAAGGGCGTGCGATAGAAACCGGAAAGTCGTCACCGAAGCCTGGCACTTTCAGTGCCGCGCTCGACAAGTCGTACATCCGCAGCAAGGCGCAGGTCGTTGCCAATCTGGATTCGCGCAAAGAGCAATTGATCGATGCGCGTGCCGCCAATCGCTTTGAGGGAAGTGTCCCTGAACCGCGCGCGGGCATTCGCTCCGGTCACATCCCCGCCAGCCGCAACCTGCCTTACAACCTGTTGTTCGACGCTGCGACCGGCACGATGAAGCCGCTCGAAGAATTGCGCGAAGCCTTCACCGGCACGGGGCTCGATCTCGACAAGCCCATCGTCACCACATGTGGCTCGGGCGTATCTGCGGCGGTGTTGACGCTGGCGCTTTATCGTCTCGGCGTGCGCGGTTCAGCGCTCTATGACGGCTCGTGGTCGGAATGGGGGCAGCCCGACGGTCCGCCCGTCGCGACCGGACCGGCGTAACCGGGGTCGAGGTCAGCGCGCGACCGGCAATCCGAACGGGTCAGTTGGCTGTGGTGCAGCGGCCGCCATAGGCCTGGCGGCCACACGCCGCTTTTTGACGACGATGCGCTTCTTCACGATCTTCCTGGCGGGCTCTGCAGCAGGCTTCGCTTTCGGGAGTGGAACCGACTCGGTATCGACGGGCGGTCCGCCCAGCATCGCAATTTTCGTCGAAGACAATCTTGCGTCGTCATCGGTCAGCGTCGCCGTCGGCTGTGACCCCGCTACAACCTCTGCGGCGGCGGCTGGTGCTGGAACGACGGCAGGCTCGGGAGGAGGGGCAGCAACTGGTTCGACGGAGGTCGCTGGTGCGACGGCAACCGTCGTTAGAGGTTCGCGTTCTTCGATCTTCGTTGCTTCCGACTTCGCTACAACTTCAGGCTTCGGCGTCGCCGCCACCGGGGCAGTCATCTCGACTGTCGGTGCGGCCAGTGTCGCCGGGGGCGCGGCGGTCTCGGGCAAGGCGATCTTTTCCGGCTCCGCAGGAGCCGCGATGGGGGGCACCTGTTCTGCCGCCGATGTCACGGAGACCACTGGCGGCGCGACAGTCTCAGGGGTGGGGGCTGCCGGTGCCTCGACGCGTAGCATGGCCAATGTCGGTGGAGCTTCGACGGGCGGCTGCGCAAAGACGGCCTGCGGCGCGCGCCTGGTCGGAATGGTCGCGAATTCCTGATGGGCAGAGCGCAGCAGGGCTGCGGCGCCAAGGCCGAAGACCACCAACGAGACTGTGAGCAGGACGGCTGCGAACAGAAATCGGAAACCCGGAAGCATGAATGGCAGTTCCGCCTTCGGACAGACCGTGGAAGGCTTTCGAACGACGGGGACGCGGTGACAACACTGGAAGCGGCCCGTTCCGCAGAATCGGCTGCCGCCAAAGCGTCGCGAATCAGGACCATTTGAGGATAACGCACGGCCTCAGGAACCGTTTGTTAAAAAGTGAGATGCACAACTGAGGACGCATTCCTGAGCAGTGATTTCAGCGGGGGTGAGGCAAGATAGCCACGCCGGCGTGTGATCTCGCGAATATGACCGAAATGGGAAGCTTTTTTCCGGAATTGTCTTGAATGCGCCGCTATCCTGCGCGATCTGACGGCATGTTCCGGTTTTTGCTTGAGCTTATACAAGGGCAATGATGATCAAGCGTGTTTTGACGACATTGGCGACCGTGGCTCTCGGTAGCGTCGCGGGTCATTCGATTGCGGTGGCGCAGGGCTATCCTGTGGGCACGCCAAGCGGCTATTCGATTCCGGCCGATCCCAACTATCCCCCAGGCGGCTATCCGGCCAATTCGCGCGCCGATCGCGCGCTGGACGCCATGCCGGACTTTGACGCACTCGACGAAGATGACGCGCCGCCCTCTCGTGGTGGCCGGCCGATGACGGGGCTGTCCGCGCCCGGAATTGCGCCCCAGAGCCCGGTGATGTCTCCGGATGACCCGCGCTATGGTCGTCCTGCTGGTGCTGCCCCGGTTTATTCCGATCGCGCCATGCCGCAGGGGCCGGTGATGTCGCCGGACGACCCGCGTTACGGCCGCCCGATGGCGCCGCCGGCGGTGGTCTATTCGAACCGTGGCAACGGTGATGGCGCAGTGCGTCCGCCTGAAGGCATGGGCGGGCAGGGTGCCCCTTTGACCGGCTCGGTGCAGGGACAGGGTCTTGGTGCCAATGGCAGCTCTGTGATGGTGGCTTCATTGCCTCCGGAAGATCAGCCAGAAACTGGTCCGGCGCAGTTGCCGCCGCAGTTCCGCCGGCAGGAAGTGAATTTCGTGACGAAGGAGCCTGCGGGCACCATCGTCGTCGATACGCCGAACTTCTATTTGTACTATGTGCTCGGCAACAACCGCGCGATGCGCTATGGCGTCCGTGTCGGCCGCGACGGCTTCACCTGGAACGGTGTGCAGAAGATCACTCGCAAGGCAGAGTGGCCGGATTGGCATCCGCCGACCGAGATGATCGAGCGTCAGCCCTATCTGCCGCGCTTTATGGCGGGTGGCGAAGGCAATCCGCTCGGTGCCCGCGCGATGTATCTCGGCTCGACGGTCTATCGTATTCACGGCACCAACCAGCCGTCGACCATCGGCAAGTCGGTGTCCTCTGGCTGCTTCGGCATGCTCAACGACGACGTCTCGGATCTGTTCGAGCGCGTCAAGGTCGGTACCCGCGTGGTGGTGATGCCGGGCAAGGCTCCGGCAACGACCGCCTCCGCGCAGCCGGTCCCCGGCCCGAGCGCCAGCGCCGCGCCGGCACCGCTGCCCGGTACCCAGCCGACATCGGTTCAGCCGCTACCGGCCCCGGTCAGCATTCGCTGATTTCTTTCAGCTGATTTCGAGAAAACGGGCGCTGTGTAATCACACGGCGCCCGTTTTCTTTTGCGCAGTGAGCGCTTGCGTCAGTTGAGCTTGCGGACGGGGGCGCTGTTCAACCAGCCGTCGATGCCCTCGATCATCTCCGCATAGATGCGCTTGTAATTTTCGGCGGTGACATAACCGAGATGCGGCGTGATCACGACATTGTCGAGTTTGCGCAGCGGACTGTCGAGCGGCAGCGGTTCGTGGGAATAGGTGTCGATGCCGGCACCGGCAATTTTCCCGGCTTGTAGCGTCTCAAGTAGCGCCGCTTCGTCGACGATCGGGCCGCGTGCCGTGTTGATGAGATAGGCGGTTGGTTTCATCCGCGCGAGATCCGCCCGGGAGACCAATCCGCGCGAACGGTCGCTCAACACCAGATGGATGGTGATGACATCGGCGGTGGCGAACAGTTCTTCCTTGGTGGCGTAGGTGACGCCGGCTTTTTCGCAGGCCTCGGGCGTCAGATTGGTGCTCCAGGCAATCGTCTTCATGCCAAGCGCGCGGGCAATGCCGGCAACCTGACTGCCGAGCTTGCCGAGGCCGATGATCCCGAGCGTCTTGCCTTCGATGTCCTCGCCGATCGTCACCTGCCAGGGCTTGCCGGCCTTCATGCGTGCGTTTTCAAAGCCGATCTTGCGGGTCAGTTCCAGCATCAGGCCGGTGGTCAGGCCGGCCGTCGGATTGCCCACCATCGCGGTACCGCAGACGGTGACGTCATGAGCCTTCGCGGCCTCGAAATCGATCGCGGCATTGCGCATGCCGGAAGTGATCAGCAGCTTGAGTTTCGGCAGCGCCTCGAACATCGCGCGGGGAAACGGCGTCCGCTCGCGCATGGCGCAGATGATTTCGAAATCCTTCAGCGCTGCAGCCGCTTCGTCCGCTGAGGCGAACGGCTTGTCGAAGACGGTGATCTCAATGCGGTCGGCGAGTGCGCTCCAGTCACCAAGCGTCAGGGCCACGTTCTGATAGTCGTCGAGAATTGCACAGCGCAGCCGCGTCATGGGATCGTCCATCCGGTGTGGTGATGACGGTGTTGAAGCCGTCAGGGGATGGACACATTGCGCGCCTCGCGGGCGTGCGCAAGCGTCTGCATCGTCGGCGGCAGTGCGATCAGCTTAATGTGAGGGCGGGACCGGCGCGGACGGGTCCTTGGCGCGACAGGCGGGGCCCGGGCCGCGCATGTAATGCTGCTCGGGCCGGTAAGGATCGAAGGCGGCGACGAAGAACAGCTGCCAGAACGTCCGGATTTCGTGGAGTAGGCCTGGGCGCGCCGCGCTGGTTTCGGCGGCGGCTGGAGAGGGGACTGATGTAGTGATCGCCATGACGAGGCTCCGCCTGTCTGCCCGCGACTTCAGTCGCGAGGGGCATGATTGATCGCCCTGGGAGCACTCTTGGCGGAAGTCGTTAAAAAGCGGTTTTAATTGTCATAATGGCTGCCTCGAAGAAGTGCAGAGTTACCAAATCCTTAAGACCCCCGGTTGCCCTTTCGGGGCCACGCCGCTACATCAGCGACAACCCATTTTTCACGCCCGCGACGGTTTTCAAGGATCACGATGGCTCGCCAATTCGTCTACTTCATGCAGGGTCTGACCAAGGCCTATCCGACCCGCAAGGTGCTGGATAACGTCCATTTGTCGTTCTACCCGGACGCCAAGATCGGCGTGCTCGGTGTCAACGGCGCCGGTAAGTCGACGCTGCTCAAGATCATGGCTGGCCTCGACAAGGAATACACCGGCGAGGCCTGGGTCGCGCAGGGGGCTCGCGTCGGCTACCTCGAACAGGAACCGCAGCTCGATGCGTCTTTGAACGTCCGCGAGAACGTCATGCTTGGCGTCGCCAAGCAGAAGGCTGTTCTCGATCGCTACAACGAGCTGGCGATGAACTACTCGGAAGAGACCGCTGACGAGATGACCAAGCTGCAGGACGAGATCGAGGCGCAAGGCCTCTGGGATCTCGACAGCAAGGTCGACCAGGCGATGGATGCGCTGCGTTGTCCGCCTGACGATGCCGACGTCACCAAGCTCTCCGGTGGCGAACGCCGCCGCGTCGCACTCTGCAAGCTGCTGCTCGATGCACCCGAACTGCTGTTGCTCGACGAACCGACCAACCATCTCGATGCTGAATCCGTGTCGTGGCTCGAAGGCCATCTGCGCAACTATCCCGGCGCGATCCTGATCGTGACCCACGATCGCTACTTCCTCGACAACGTGACGTCGTGGATTCTCGAACTTGATCGCGGCCGCGGCATTCCCTACGAGGGCAACTACTCGTCCTGGCTGGTGCAGAAGCAGAAACGCCTGGCACAGGAAGGCCGCGAAGACGCAGCCCATCAGAAGACGCTGGAACGCGAGCAGGAGTGGATCGCCTCGTCGCCCAAGGCCCGTCAGGCCAAGTCGAAGGCGCGCTACCAGCGTTATGACGAGCTGCTCAAGAAGGCCAGCGAGAAGCAGACCCAGGGTGCGCAGATCACCATTCCGGTGGCCGAGCGCCTCGGCGATAACGTCGTCGACTTCGAAGGCCTCACCAAGGCCTATGGTGATCGCGTGCTGATCGACGATCTGACCTTCAAGCTGCCGCCCGGCGGTATCGTCGGCGTCATCGGCGCCAACGGTGCCGGCAAGACGACGCTGTTCAAGATGATCACCGGCCAGGAGAAGCCCGATAGCGGCACGATCACCGTCGGCGAGACCGTTCATCTCGGTTATGTCGATCAGTCGCGCGATGCGCTCGACGGCAAGAAGACCGTGTGGGAGGAAATCTCGGGGAATAACGAACTGATCCTGCTCGGCAAGAAGGAAGTCAATTCGCGCGGCTACTGCTCGTCATTCAACTTCAAGGGCGGCGATCAGCAGAAGAAAGTCGGCGCATTGTCGGGCGGTGAGCGCAACCGCGTGCATCTCGCCAAGATGCTGAAGTCCGGCGCCAACGTCCTGCTGCTCGACGAACCGACCAACGATCTCGACGTCGACACGCTACGTGCGCTGGAAGAGGCGCTGGAAGACTTCGCCGGTTGCGCCGTGATCATCAGCCATGACCGCTGGTTCCTCGACCGTATCGCGACGCATATGCTCGCCTTCGAAGGCGACAGCCATGTTGAATGGTTTGAAGGCAACTTCCAGGACTACGAGAAGGACAAGATGCGCCGGCTCGGTCAGGATTCGATCATCCCGCATCGCGTGAAATACAAGAAACTGACGCGCTGAGGAGAACTCTCAAATGGCCGACTGGAGCGCGCAGCAGTATCTGAAGTTCGAGGACGAGCGAACCAGGCCGGCACTGGATCTGCTCGCGCAGATTCCGCTTCTCGATGCCCGCAAGGTCGTCGACATCGGCTGCGGGCCTGGCAACTCGACGGAACTTCTGGTCAATCGCTGGCCACAAGCGTCGGTCATCGGTGTCGATACGTCGGCCGATATGCTGCGGCAGGCGCGGGAACGTCTGCCCGCGCAGACGTTCATCGAAGCCAACATCGCCCATTGGGTAGCGCCGGCCGGCTCCGATGTCTTGTTTGCCAATGCCGTGTTTCAGTGGGTGCCGGATCACATCAAGCAGCTGAAGCGTCTGGTCGGTGCCTTGCCTGACGGCGGCGTGCTGGCCGTGCAAATGCCGGATAATCTCGACGAGCCCTCGCACATCCTGATGCGCGAGGTCGCCTATCTCGAGCCGTGGCGCGCGCAGCTCTCGAAGGCTGCGGAGCTGCGTGACTCATTGCCGAAACCCGGGGCTTATTACGATGCGCTGCAGCCGCTGTGTTCCCGCGTCGAGATCTGGCACACCGTCTACAATCATGCGTTGGCCGATGCCGCCGCGATCGTGGAATGGGTGAAGGGCACCGGGCTGCGTCCGTTCGTCGATCCGCTGGAGCCGCCGGAGCGCAAGGCTTACATCGCTGAGTATACCGCGCGCATCGCTGCTAGCTATCTGCCGCAGGCGGATGGCAAGGTTCTGCTGAAGTTTCCGCGGATCTTCATCGTCGCCGTCAAATAGCTGATGCGGCCAGTTGCCGCGCATTCACGACATCATCGCGTCCAGAACGCGCCGTTATAAGATCGGCGCTTCCATTGCATTCCGATTCGACCCATAGCGAGCCCCCCATGTCCATGACGCCCGAAACGCCATTGCCGCCCAGAGGAAAAGGCGGGGCGATGCGACCGATTCCGGCGCTGATCTTTGGCTCGCGCTGGCTGCAGCTGCCGCTCTATATCGGCCTGATCGTGGCGCAGTGCGTCTATGTCGTGCTGTTCCTCAAGGAGCTCTGGCACCTCATCGCACACTCGTTCGACTTCAGCGAACAGCAGATCATGCTGGTCGTGCTGGGTCTGATCGACGTTGTGATGATTTCCAACCTGCTGGTGATGGTGATTGTCGGTGGCTACGAGACATTCGTGTCGCGGCTCAATCTGAACGGTCACCCGGACGAGCCGGAATGGCTCAGCCACGTCAATGCCAGCGTGCTGAAGATCAAGCTGGCGATGGCGATCATCGGCATCTCGTCGATCCATCTGCTGCGCACCTTCATCGAGGCCGGCAATCTCGGAAGCACCAGCGCGCGCACGACAAACTACACCGAGGTGGGTGTGATGTGGCAGACCATCATCCACATCGTGTTCATTCTCTCGGCCGTTGGCATCGCCTATGTCGACAAGCTCTCGAACGGAGTTGTTCCGCATTCGCCAGAAAACGGTCACGGCAAGCAGGGCCATGGAGGCCACGCGCATTGAAATTGAAGCCGGGCATGTGGACGACACTGCGACCGCTCTCAGTCGTCGTCATCCTGTGCCTGATAATCGGGCCGGTTCCGTTGCTTGCTGCACCTGACGCCAGCTTCACCACTTTCATTGCTTCGCTCTGGCCTGAAGCCCAACAGGCGGGCGTCTCGCGCAAGACCTTCGATGAGGTCACGCGCGGGCTGGAGCCGGACTACAAGCTTCCGGATCTCATTCTGCCCGGCCGTCCTGCGACTGGCGCGCCGTCGCAGGCGGAATTCGTGCAGGTGCCGGCGGATTATGTGAAGGAGGCCAGCGTCATCCGGCTGGCGGGCGAGGGGCAGCGGCTGTTGCAGAAGCACCGCGCGACACTCACCGCCATCGAGCAGCGCTTCGGCGTGCCGGCGACAATCATCCTGGCGATCTGGGGGCGCGAGACCGATTACGGTCGGTATGCGTTGCCCTACGACGGCATTCGCGTGCTGGCGACGCAGGCCTATGTCGGCCGCCGCAAGGACCAGTATCGCGGCGAGTTCATCGCAGCATTGAAGCTGATCGAGCGCGGCGACGTATCGCGCAAGGATCTGCGCGTGTCCTGGGGCGGCGCGACGGGGCTCACGCAATTCCTGCCGTCGGAACTGGATAAGCACGGCGTCGATTTCGACGGCGACGGCCGTGTTGATATCTGGAAGTCGGTGCCGGATGCGCTGGCATCAGCGGCGCAGCAACTCACGAACAAGGGTTGGCAGCGCGGTCTGCGCTGGGCCTATGAAGTGCGTGCGCCGGCCAATGCCGACTGTACGATGGGTGTGCCAGAAGTCACCCGGCCGATTGGGGAGTGGATTCGTGCCGGCTTCACTCCGGTCCGTGGCGAGAAGCTCAGCGCGGCGGAGCAGGCGCAGCCCGCATCGCTGCTGCAGCCGGAGGGTGTCTACGGCCCGGCCTTCCTGACGACGAAGAACTATTTCGTCATCAAGGAATACAATTTCTCCGATCTCTATGTGCTGTTCGTCGGCCATCTCAGTGATCGAATGGCCAATGCGCAGCCCTTTGCAACGCCGTGGTCGGCATCGAACCAGTTGCGCAGCACCGATGTCGAGGCCATGCAGCGGCAGCTGACGAGGCTTGGCCTCTATGCCGACAAGATGGATGGCAAGGCCGGCATGAAGACGCGTGCCGCGCTCGGCGCCTATCAGAAGTCAGCGGGCCTCAAGGTCGATTGCTGGCCCAGCGAGACGGTGTTGCGCGCGATGAACGCAAGATAGTCGCACCTTCAATCGCCCAACGAAAAACCCGGCCGCGTAAACGGCCGGGTTTTGAATTTGGATCGTGCGCGCGAATGCGCGGTCATCAGATCAGATCAATCGCAAACTTCGACCGGGCGCGAACGCCAGACACCGCGATATTCGTCCCAGACGCGCTGGCGGACGACACGGCATTCCGGTTCGACATAAACCGGAGCGGGGGCGTAGCCGTAGCCATAGGCCGGAGCCGGACGGCTGGCTGCAATGGCGCCACCGAGGAGAGCGCCACCGATCAGGCCACCGGCAACGCCAGCGGCGATGCGGCCACCGTCGGCCTTTGCGGCAGGCGCAACAGCAACCAGCGAACCGGCAACCGTCGCGGCGGCGAGCAAGGCGGAAATCGTCTTCTTCATCTCAAGTCTCTCCAGAAGGGCGCCGCAAGCGACGCACGGTTAAAGGTCTACTCACGCTGCGATTCGAACTGACGGCCTCACGTAGAAGCGCCCAACCGTCAATTCGATGTAAACGTTAGCCAGTCAATGATCCGAAAAAGCGGTTTTTTCGGGCCATTGCAAGCATCACGCACTGGAAATGTCGTAGGTTTCCGATGCGTAACAGTCGTAGGTTTCCGATGCGTAACAGGAGATCAGAGTGATCTCAGAGATCACATGATCCCGCGATCTCAGCCGCACACGCGGACGCGGCGAATGCGCCAGCCATAGCCGTCCCAAAAACGCTGACGTTGCCAGAAACAATCGCCGTAATAGCCCGGGCCGGCCACATAGGCAGGACGGCCGTAATAACCGTAGCCGGGACCATAGTATCCCGAACCGGCAGCGATCGCGCCGCCAAGCAGGGCGCCACCAATCAGACCTGCAGCCACTGCGCCACCGCCGCCATGTCCACGCCAGTGCTGCGCGCTTGCCGATGTCGGAGCCATGGCGGAAACGGCCAGGGTGGCAACGGCGGCAATGGCCATCAGAGTTTTCTTCATGGCATTCCCTTTCTCAATCGGGCTGCGCTCACACATAGCGCTGCCTGACGCGAAAAGTTTCATACTTCACTTGAATGATCAATGAACGGGACCGCGCGATCCAGGTTACATCTTGATATTAAAGCCATTCCGGACGGAGGTTCGCGACTCTCCCCAAGGGCATGCCGCGCTGCAGGCGGTTACTGGATAGGGGCATCTGTCGGCTAGCCGTCTCCGATCATGGCGCTTGCGAGCGCTCAGACGAATTTTAGATTCGTTCCAATTTCTTCCATGCGATCAGTAGTTTGGAATAGCTTCAAAGTCGGCGTTTTCCTTTTGCATCGGGGCGGCCTCTTACATATCCAAGAGGGGTCCTGACCTGCGAGTTCGCCTTCATCTCATGATCGTTTGTTCCTGCAACGTCTTTTCCGACCATGATGTCCGTAGTGCCGTTGCCGGAGCGCGTCCGCCGCGTACGCCGGGGCAGGTCTATGGATGCCTCGGTTGCAGCGCCCAGTGCGGACGGTGCGTACGGACGATCAAGAAGATCATGGACGAAGCGCTGGGCGCCTGCGCCAAGTCCTGCTGTGCCGGATGCCCGCATACAGCGGCCCACGGGCAGTCTCACACCGAGACTCATGCGCATATCGAACTGGCAGATATTGCCTCGATCGAAGCGGCAGCCTAAGCGCTTATAAATTCAACAGCTTTCCAGCTTTTCCACGCCCTTTGCCGAATTGAGCAAAGAAGGGTTGTCCTGTCGTTGAATCTGATTTAGAAGCATTCTAAATTCAGACGAGGGCCTGTTTCGGACGGGTTCAGCAGACAGGAGAACATCATGAAGGGCGACCCGAAGGTCATCGAATTCCTCAACAAGGGCCTGCGCAGCGAGCTCACCGCGATCAGCCAGTATTGGCTGCACTTCCGGCTCCTGAATCACTGGGGATTGGTCGACATGGCCAAGATGTGGCGCAAGGAATCCATCGAAGAGATGAATCACGCGGATCGTTTTACCGATCGCATTCTCTTTCTGGACGGCTTCCCGAACATGCAGGTTCTCGATCCGTTGCGCATTGGCCAGACAGTCAAGGAAATCATCGAATGCGATCTGGCCGCCGAAATCGGTGCCCGCACGCTTTATGAAGAAGCCGCCACCTACTGCCACGGCGTCAAGGATTACGTCTCGCGCGACCTGTTCGAGAAGCTGATGAAGGACGAGGAAGGTCACATCGACTTTCTCGAAACCCAGCTCGATCTGATCGAGCGGATCGGCATCGATCTCTACACCCAGAAGCACATGGGTGGCCTTGAGAGCGAGTTCTAAGCCAGGATCATCTGCGGCGTCTCAATAGACGCCGGACAATGTCGTCCGCCCCTGTTCCGGCAGGGGCGGTTTCGGCATATCGCATTTCGCGAATGCCGCGCGGATCGCCGCAGTCGATCCCTCCAGCGGATATTCGACGGCCGTTCGGCCCCCGTTGATCGACCTGATCCGGACATACAACGTCTTCGCACCGGCAAGCTCGCTGACAAAGGTTGCGATCTCTGCCCTGTCTTCGATGACGATGATCTGGTTTCCCCGCACCACCCGCGAGCCGACGTCGTCGTGACCAGGTTTTCCATCGAAGCGATAGCCGAGCACCGTGTTGCGGTTGCTGCCGATCTTGAAATCAAAGGCGAAGCGGATCAGTGGCGCGCCGTCGATGCATGTCAGCAGCAATGATGAGACGCGTGGAAAATCCACATTGCTGTTTGACGCTTCGGCAAAGACATAGGCGCTCGGTAGTTCGGCTCCGGTAATGCGGTCGATCTGGTGCGGGATCAGCCATTCGCCTGCATAGGTTTCGTCCCGTTCTGTCACGAATGGATCACGCACGCAGCCGCCTAGGATGAGGCCCGCGACCGTCATCAACTGGATCAACGCAACGCCACGCACAACGCTCTCCCCAAGCGTCGTGACTATACAACCTTAAGTGATAATTTCAAATAGAGGTTGTGCGTGGATGGCCGCGGCTACCGGAGCTCCTTTGGATCCGGACGAGGCCGACGAGCTACAACTGCTGGCGATAGGCGACGTCGATCTGTTCCTGGGTCATCGGCTCACCGAGTTTGGTCTGGTCGTGAACCATTTCGGAGATGCTCGGCATCACGGAGCGCTTCACCTGTACTTCCGGCGACCACAGCTTCGAACGCATCAGGGCCTTGCCGCAATGGAAATAGGCTTCGGTGACGGAGATGCTCAACACCGCGCGCGGGAGCTTGCCGAACTCTTCCATCGACGCCATCAGTTCCGGGTCTTTAATCAGCTTGGCGACGCCACTGACACGCAAGGTGTCGTCGATGCCCGGAACGAAGAAGATCAGCTGCACATGGCCGCTGCCCGCCATCAGATTCTGGAACGTATCGATGCGGTTGTTGCCGGGACGGTCCGGCATCTGCAATTCGGTCGGCGAGGCGATCCGCACGAAGCCGACGCCGCCACCGCGCGGCGATGCATCGACGGCGCCGTCGGGACCCGATGAGGCAAGCACGCAAAACGGCGACAGCGAGATGAACTTGCTGGAATGCATGTCGAGCGTCGGTCGCGCCTTGGCGATCACGCGCGGATGCGGCGTTGGATAAATGGTGCGGAGTTCGTCTGCTGCGACGTCGGTCACGTCTGCTCTCCCGATATGATTTGATAACGCTAAACTAGCATGGTGGCGCCTTGCGGAAAAGTCGCGCAGACAGCACCGCAACCGACGCCGGAGTCACCACGCGACTCCATAACGAATGTTGTTTGCCGATTTGGCCCGTTCGCTATGAGTCTGTGGCGTCTTTGTGTGGCCCGGGCCAATTGATGACGCCGGCCCACCAACGCAACCGTGTGCGTGTCACAAGTGCAAGCGATGCGGCGATTTCAATGACGCCGCTGGCGATGATGAGTTCGCGCGCGAAGGGTACCCAGGCGGGCGTGATGAGCAACAACTTCTCCGGCATGGCGAGATACGCAATGCCGGACGCCATCGGGCGCGTTGACGTCAGTTGGGTCATTCACCTGTCTTCGCGATCAGGCCTTGTCGATGATGTGGGTGTTGGGACGATCACTGCCCGAGGCAGTTTCCTCGTGCCACTGCCCTTTCTCGTCCTCATAGGCAATCACCTCGGTGCGTCCCGGCACCCTCTGCTCGGCCGCGGCGCGCTTGGCGGCTGCGGTGGCGAGTGCGTGCGTCGCATACGGCTCGGAGAAGACGGCGCCAACCTTATAGGCCCAACCGCCATCATGCTCGACGATCACATAGGTCACTTCCGTCATATCAGTCTCTCTTTATCCCGTAGTGCCCGCGGCGAGGTGACGGCGGGGCCAGAATGACCTAACGCGCCGCGCGCAGAATTAGCCTCAAATTGGGCCCGATTGCCTGTGGATTGCAAGGCCGCACCCTGGCACCGTTTCGTGATTGTCATCATGCGGCGTCAGCCGGAACGAAACAGCTGATGATGATCTCGCCGCGATGGCGCACATACCAGACGACAGCTTCGCCAACGGGGTTGCCGCGATCGCGGATCACGGCGCGCCTCGGCACCTCCGTCCATATGCCTTCGATCGGCACCCAATAGGCACCGTTGCGGACGTCATATTCGGTGCGATGGCCGTCGGAGATATCGCAACACGGCACGCCATTAGGGCTGATGACGCTTTTGAACCAGTTCCGGATATCGTCGGGCACATCGCTGAACTGGCCGCGATCGATGGCGTGAGCGGTCGTCGCCATCACGGTAAGCGCTGCCAGCAGCACCACTTGAATCAATCCCCGCATGCGAACCTCACGGTGTTGCATCACGCGCGGACGCCGGGTGCCGCACGGGACGACTCGGATTCTTGCGATGATTAAGCCCGAGCTATGGCGGCGACGCCTGCCCAAAAATTATACCCGGAGCGACGAGCTGGGGATCGCTGCGCTGCAGTATCGATCTGTTGGTCTCCTGGCTCACGCTGCCGTGCTAGCATCTGTGTCAAGCGGCCCGATCAAATGGCTGCGCCGGGGAGGATGACGATGCCCAGCCGTTCTATGCGCGCGTTGTGCGCTGCTGCTGTCGTGACATGTGCTTCGCTTGCTGCCGTGACCGCGTTCGCCGCTGATTATCCGGCGCCAAAGCAGGGCGACTGGATCGCGAAGGATTTCAAGTTTCATACTGGCCATGTGATGCCGGAGTTGAAGCTGCATTACACGACGGTGGGTGAGCCGAGCGGCCAGCCGGTGCTGGTGCTGCATGGCACCGGCGGTTCGGCGCAGAGCATATTGACGCCTGCTTTTGCGGGCGAGTTATTCGGCGCGGGCCAGCCGCTCGATGCCACAAAATATTACATCATCATTCCCGATGCGGTCGGCCACGGCAAATCGTCGAAACCCTCTGATGGCATGAAGACCGCATTTCCGAAGTACAATTACGACGATATGGTCGATGCCCAGCACCGGCTGCTGATCGAAGGGCTCGGCATCAAGCATGTGCGCATGGTGATCGGCAATTCCATGGGCGGCATGCATGCGTGGATCTGGGGCACGAAATATCCCGATGTGATGGATACCCTGGTGCCGATGGCATCGCAACCGACCGAGATGAGCGCGCGAAACTGGATGATGCGGCGCATGATGATCGAGACCGTGCGCGCCGATCCAGACTACAAGGCCGGCAACTACACATCGCAGCCCGGCATGATCAAATTTGCCAGCGTGATGTATGGCATCGCGACAGCCGGCGGCACGCTGGCCTATCAGATGCTGGCGCCGACCGGCGAGGCCGCCGACAAGAATGTCGATGACCGGCTCAAGGCGCCATTTGTCGCCGATGCAAATGATTTCATCTATCAGTGGGAATCGTCGCGCGACTACAATCCATCAGCAGGTCTGGACAAGATCACATCCGTCGTGCTCGCGATCAACGTTGCCGATGACGAGCGCAATCCGCCGGAGACCGGGTTGATGGATGCCGCGCTGAAGCGGATCAAAAACGCGAAGATGCTGCTGATCCCGGCAAGCACCGAGACCCGTGGTCATCTCACGACGGGCGGTGCTAAATTCTATAAGCAACAGCTTCAGGAGCTGCTGCAGACCGCACCGCAGCGGACCATGTAAAAAGTAAAGGCGACGGGCCGGCATTGCGGCGCGTCGCCTGATCTGTTGTCGCGCGTCCGTATCGAACGACGCAGCAGTGCTAGTCGTCCTTGTTCTTCTTGCGCTTCTTCTTTTTCTTGCCGTCGTCGGTTTCATCGGACTCGTCCGCGATGGCGGCTTCGGCCTCGATCATCGCGGCGACACGTTCAACGGCTTCCTGCTGCTCGCGCAGCAGCGCCTCTTCGCGCTCCTGGGCTTCGCGCAGGCGCATCTGGCGGTGGTCTTCCCAGGCGTCGAACACCATGTGCAGCCACGGCATGATCTGCTCGAGGCTCGGCAGCGTGCCGGGAGGACCCTGCTCGCCGCGCGGCCCGGCTTCACCCTGCACGCCGGGCTTGCCCTGAAGGCCCTGTTCACCCCGTGGTCCCTGCGGCCCGGCCTTGCCCTGCGGTCCCATTGGACCGGGCTTGCCGTCGGCGCCAGCCTTACCATTGACGCCAGCCTTACCCTGGGGGCCTGCTTCGCCGCGCTTGCCCTGAGGCCCCGGCTTGCCATTGGCGCCGGCCTTGCCGGCCACGCCCGGCTTGCCCTGCGCGCCATCCGGCCCCGGCCGTCCGGGATGGCCCTGCGGTCCGGGAAGTCCCGGTTCGCCGCGGGGGCCGCGTAATCCGGTCTGGCTGATCGTATCTTTTGCCACGCCTCACACTCCGTATTGATTCTGTCCGGCCGCTTTTAACAGGGGATGGATGACGGCTTCAATTCGCCGCTGCTGCCATGCCACCACAGACATTGCCGGTTGCGCTTCACCACATGCGGACTAGCATCGGCTGTCGCTTGACCTGCCGGCACCCGCGCCAGTTTGGCGTGGCGGCGAACAGAAGATCAGGGAGGAGATCATGCGGAGAGGGCAGGTCCTGTGGTTGCTGTGCGGCGCTGTGGCGCTGCTGGGGGCACCTGCGCCGGCCGCGGCTGCCGGACAGCTCGCCGTCGCGGTGGCCGATTTCGACTATAGCGACACCTCCGGCGAGGAGGCCGACCAATCCGCGCAGCATCGCGACCGCATGACCATCTTCGCTGCACTGCTGCGCGACGGGCTGGCGCAGCGCGACTACCGCGTGGTGCGCCCGGCATGTCCGCAGCCCGCCTGCACTGCCATCAGCATGGCGCCCGACGATCTCGTCGCCGCAGCGCGGCGCGACGGGGCGCGTTACCTGGTCTATGGCGGCATCCGCAAGATGAGTACGCTGGTGCAATGGGGCGAGGTGCAGTTGTTCGATGTCGAGCGCGAGCAGCTGGTGATGCGTCGCGCCGTCACCTTCCGCGGCGATACCGACACAGCGTTCCGCCGCGCCGCCGATTTCGTCAGCGAGACGGTGAAGGATGCGATGGCCGGCCGATGAGCGTCGTTACGGTAGCGAAGCCACACACTCGATCTCGATCAGCATTGCCGGATTGGGCAGCGCCTGAACCACGCAAGTGGTGCGCGCCGGATAGGGCGGTGGTCCGAAGGCTTCGGCATACAGAGCATTCATGGGAGCCACGTCGGACGCGCGCGTCAGCAGCACGTTGACCTTGACGAGATGCGAGATGTCGGTGCCTGCATCCTTCAGCACTCGTTTGATCGTGCGCACCACAAATCCGAACTGCGCCTCGAATTGTTCCGGCAATTGGCCATTGGCGTCGAAGCCGGGGATGCCGGAGACGAACAGGAGATCGCCGACCCGCGCCGCATAAGACAGCGGCGGCGCCTTGATTCCGGGAGGGGGCGGGAAGTGCTGGATGGGCATGATCGGGCCTCGCGCTCATGTGTGACAAGCCAGCGTAGCAGGTCTGCACACGGGGCGCCCGCGAATTGCCGGGCCCTGTCGAACCGGAATGGGATCCGCGGCGACTTACGCTCTCATCAGGGCAACGGGCGACGACATATGAAATCATATCTGGCGCTGCTGACCTTGTTGGCCCTCACGAGCGCAACGCATGCCGGCGAGATACGCCTAGGGGCGTCCATGCAGGTGAAACCGGATTCGATCTGGTTCGAGGATCGCGCGAATCTGGCGCGATGGCAGGCACTGAAGAAAGCCGGCGATTCAAAAGCTCTGGCGTCGTATCAGGAGGGCCTGCTGCAGGCGCGCGAGGCATGGCAGTTCACCAGGCCGCTCACTGTCAGAATTCGCGGCTTTGAGCCGAAGGCGCATCTGGTCGATGTCGAGATGCAGACCGAAGGCGGGCTGCAGGGCTCCACATGGGTGCTGGATACCAGCGCGCTCCAGCAAGAGCGCCGCGCGCTAACCGTGCGCCGGCACGTCGGCCCCATCCGCTGAATACTGTTTGATCTTGTTACGCATGGTGCGAACGGAGACGCCAAGCACGCGGGCGGCATGGGTGCGGTTGCCGTCGCAGCGCGCCAGCGTCTGCAGCATCAGTTCGCGTTCGACCTCATGGACAGTCGCGCCGATCAGCATCGTCACGACCTCGCTGGGATCTGACGAGGGGGCAAACGTGTCCATTACAGCCGGCGAATCGTCACGCGGGCGGCGAAGGGACTCGTAAAGGGATTCCTGGATCATGGGTATCTCCCGATCAACGCCTGCTTCGTTGCGCGAAGCAACAACATCGAGAACGAACAGCCCCCAGCCGTTGCGTTGCGGCAGGTTGGGCGCGATTGGTTAACGAAAGGTTAATCAATGGGTACCATTGGATGTACCGCCGGGATATTGCAACAAAGAAAGTCGTTTTGTCTGCCCCTGACGCCTTGGAAGCCGGCATGTCGATAAGCGCACAGGGCGCGCGTGCCTTGTGATGTCAGTGAGGATAGGGGAGTGGTGCGAGCACAGCCAGTGATCGCCGATTATGACGCCATGCCGCGGGTACTGCATTGGTCGCTTTCAAGGTTACGATTGGTTCAGGCCGTTACCCAATCTACGCTTTCTCGATCTGTCGCATGAGCGTGCGACGTGTGCCCCATGCATCGTGACCGAGCATGCCCACCGCCATTGCGACGACGAACACAATCACCGGACGGCCTAGCCCCGCGAGGTTGACCAGCGCGGGGCCAGGACAGAGCCCCACGAGGCCCCAGCCGATCCCAAACAGCGTGGTCCCGATAACAAGCGGTGTGTCGACGTCCCTGCGTGTCGGCCACAGGTTCTTTGCGGCAAGGACAGGTGTGCCGCGCCGCCGCGCCAGTGCGAAGCCAAGACCGGTGACCGCGACTGCGCCGGCCATCACGAAAGCCAGCGTCGCGTCCCAAGCCCCGAAGATATCGAGGAAGCCGAGTACTTTCCCGGTGTCCGTCATGCCCGAGATCAGGAGGCCGATGCCGAACACGAGACCGCAAGCAAAGCTGACGAAAACAAGTAGCATTGCATCAGCCTCCGATACCGTGACGCACGACGGCGACCGTGGCGATCGCTGCGGCCATGAAGATCGCTGTGGCGACGATTGAACGTGCTGACAGGCGTGCGATACCGCATACGCCATGGCCGGATGTGCAGCCGCCGCCCATGCGGCTGCCGAAACCGACCAGAAGCCCGGCGATAACGATGACGATCAGGCTCGCCGGCATCGCTGGTGCTGGCAATGGTGTGCCCGAAAGCGAAGCGAGCAGGGGCGCTGCCAGAAGTCCGGCGACGAAGGCGATGCGCCAGCCGCGATCGCCGGCACCGGGCTGGAGTAGCCCCCCGAAAATGCCGCTGATCCCGGCGATGCGTCCGGTCAGCAGCATCAGCATGGAGGCAGCGAGCCCGATCAGCGCACCGCCGACGATTCCAGAGAGAGGCGTAAGGTGATGCATGGTTCTGGCCTCCACCGACCGTGTCGTCGTTCAGCGATGGATGTTATCATAGCTAGCGATTGTTCTGCATCGGCGTGAAACAAAATGCGGAGCGCGCCGGTGTCCATTGCGAAAAGCAAGGATACGCCGCGCTTGAACCGGGCCAGTTTTGCAACGTTTGGATACGAGAGAAGGCCGGGCAAATGCCCGGCCTTCTTTGGCGAGATGAATGCCGGGCCAAGTCCTGGCATGATGATGCAAGCAGGGGATGCGCTTACAGCGCCTTATTACTCTCCTTCACCGCCTCCGCCTGGACATAGACCTGCTCGCCCATGTCCTTGAACTTCTGGCTCATGCTGGCCATGCCGTCCTCGATCACGCCAGACATCGACATGCCCATCGTCGCTGTGCCGCCGAGGTTCAGCGCGGCCTTCTCGTTGTCGCCGAGGGTTGCCGCATAGTCGCGGACGTCCTGCGTGATCTTCATCGAGCAGAACTTCGGCCCGCACATCGAGCAGAAATGCGCGACCTTGTGGGCGTCCTTCGGCAGCGTCTCGTCGTGATAGGCGACGGCGGTTTCCGGATCGAGGCCGAGATTGAACTGGTCCTGCCAGCGGAAGTCGAAACGGGCGCGGGAGAGCGCGTCGTCGCGGAGCTGCGCGGCGGGGTGGCCCTTTGCGAGATCCGAGGCATGCGCGGAGATCTTGTAGGTGATGACGCCGACCTTGACGTCGTCACGATTGGGCAAGCCGAGATGCTCCTTCGGTGTCACGTAGCAGAGCATTGAACAGCCGAACCAGCCGATCATGGCGGCGCCGATGCCCGAGGTGATGTGGTCGTAGCCCGGCGCGATGTCGGTGGTCAGAGGCCCGAGGGTGTAGAACGGCGCTTCGCCGCATTCCTTGAGCTGCTTGTCCATGTTGATCTTGATCTTGTGCAGCGGCACATGGCCGGGGCCTTCGATCATCACCTGACAGCCCTTCGCCCATGCCACCTTGGTGAGCTCGCCCAGCGTCTCCAGTTCGGCGAATTGCGCGCGGTCATTGGCGTCGGCGATTGAGCCGGGGCGGAGGCCGTCGCCGAGCGAGAACGACACGTCATACTTGCGCATGATGTCGCAGATTTCCTCGAAGTGGGTGTAGAGGAAGCTCTCCTGGTGATGCGCGAGGCACCACTTGGCCATGATGGAGCCGCCGCGCGAGACGATGCCTGTGACGCGATTGGCGGTGAGATGGATATAGGCCAAGCGCACGCCGGCATGGATGGTGAAGTAGTCGACGCCCTGTTCGCACTGCTCGATCAGCGTGTCCTTGTAGAGCTCCCAGGTCAGCTTGACCGGATCGCCGTCGCACTTCTCCAGCGCCTGATAGATCGGCACGGTGCCGATCGGGATCGGCGCATTGCGCAGGATCCATTCGCGGGTGGTGTGGATGTTGCGGCCCGTCGAGAGGTCCATCACGGTATCGGCGCCCCAGCGGATCGCCCACACCATCTTGTCGACTTCTTCCTCGACTGACGAGGTCACGGCGGAGTTGCCGATATTGGCGTTGATCTTGGTGAGGAAGTTGCGGCCGATGATCATCGGCTCGAGTTCGGCGTGGTTGATGTTGCAGGGGATGATGGCGCGGCCCCTAGCGATTTCCGAGCGCACGAATTCCGGCGTGACGAACAGCGGCACTTCGGCGCCGAAGCTCTCGCCGTCGGCGCGCGCGGCCTCGGCGCGCTCGAGCTGGACCTTGCGGCCGAGGTTCTCGCGCTCGGCGACGTAGATCATTTCCTTGGTGATGATGCCGGCGCGTGCGAATTCATATTGCGTGATCATGGCATCGCCGGTGCCGCGTAGCGGCTTGTGATAGGCCTTGAACGACTTCGCAGCATGCGCTGCGCCGACATTGCCGTTGTCTTCCGGCTTGATCTCGCGGCCCTGATATTCCTCGACGCCGCCGCGTTCCTTGACCCAATCGAGACGCGCGCGAGACAACCCGTTGTTGACGTCGATCAGCACGTCCGGATCGGTATAGGGACCCGACGTGTCATAGACCGGCAGGTTCGGCTCGCCCGCGCCTTCGGAGAGAATGATTTCGCGCAGCGGGACGCGCAGGTCCGGCGCGCTCTCTGGGATCGCGTAGATCTTGCGCGACGAGGGCAGGTTGCCGGTGGTGACGGCGGGCAGGGTGGTGTCGGGATTGGAGCGGATGTTCATGGACTAATCCTCCGTTGTCGTTCTTGAAATGTCAGGCGGCTTTGGCGGATGCGCCAAGCCATTGATGGACGCGTGCGTCCGGGTCGGCGTGTTGGGTAACGTCGCTGACGACGGCGATGGAATCCGCGCCGGCGGCAAAGATCTCTTCGGCCTGTTCGAACTTGATGCCGCCGATCGCCACCAACGGCAGGGTGCCGATGCGCTTCTTCCAGACCGAGATTTTCGGAATGCCCTGCGGCGCGAAACGCATGGACTTCAACGTCGTGAAGAAGATCGGCCCGAGCGCGACGTAATCCGGATTGGCGCGCAACGCGGTTTCAAGTTCTTCCTCGTCATGAGTCGAGAGACCCAGCGTGATGCCGGCCTTGCGGATCGCGGCCACGTCGGCCTCGGCCAGATCTTCCTGGCCGAGATGCAGATGCTGTGCCTTGAGGTCGATGGCGACGCGCCAGTAGTCGTTGATCACCAGCTTGGTCTTGGTGCCGTTGGTGACATCGAGCGCCTCGCGAAATAGCGTGGTCGCCGCTGCGTCGTCGAGATCCTTGGCGCGAAGCTGCACGGTGCCGACGCCCAGCCGCGTGAGGCGCTTCACCCAGGCTACGGTGTCGACGACGGGATAGAAACGGTCAGGATACGGCATGCCAGAACGGTGTCCCGATGACTGGAGTGGAAGGAGAAGCGAAATCGCGCGCGCCCATCAGGCCCGCCTCGAAGCCGGTGCGGCCGGCCTCGACGGCGAGGCGGAAGGCATTGGCCATGGCGACGGGATCGGCCGCCTTGGCGATAGCGGTGTTGAGCAGCACGGCGTCATAGCCGAGTTCGAGTGCTTCGGCGGCATGCGATGGCGCGCCCAAACCGGCATCGACCACCAGCGTGATATCGGGCAGGCGGTCACGCATCAGTTTCAGCGCGTCGGCATTGATGATGCCGCGTGCGCTGCCGATCGGCGCCGCCCATGGCATCACCACCTTGCAGCCGGCATCGACGAGACGCATCGCGACACTCAAGTCCTCAGTGCAATAGGGGAACACCTCGAAGCCGTCCTTGATCAGGATATCGGCGGCTTCGACAAGGCCGACCACATCGGGCTGCAGCGTGTCATTGTCGGCGATCACTTCGAGCTTGATCCAGGACGTGCCGAACAATTCGCGTGCGAGCTTTGCGGTCGTCACCGCCTCGCGCACGCTGCGGCAGCCCGCGGTGTTCGGTAGCACGGTGACGTCGAGTTCGCGGATCAGCGACCAGAACGCATCGCCTGTCTTGCCGCCGGCGGATTCACGCCGCAGCGACACGGTGACGATGCCGGCGCCGGAGGCGCGGATCGCGTCCTGCATGATCGCGGGAGAGGGATAGAGCGCTGAGCCAATCAGCAGCCGCGATTTGAATTCCTTGCCGTAGAAACTCACCATCAGGAATCAGCCTCCCTGCCGTGGCGTGATGATCTCGATCTCGTCGCCGGCCTTCAGTGGCGTCTGCGCCCAAGCACTGCGTGGCACCACGTCGAAGTTCAGCGCAATGGCACAGTGCGTGCCTTCGTAGTCCAGTTCCTGCAGCAGCGCACCGACATGCGACGCCTCGATCTCGCGGTGCTCGCCATTGACGATCACTTGCATTGCATCACCTCATTGTCGATCTCGCCCCGCTTGATATAGTTGAGCGTCAGCTCCGCCAGCGCAGGCGCCAGCAGGAAGCCGTGGCGATAGAGGCCGTTCACTGCAATCGTGTTCTTGTCGATCGCAATGCGCGGCAGGTTGTCAGGAAAAGCCGGCCGAAGTCCCGATCCGAATTCGAGAATGCGCGCTTCGGCAAAGGCTGGATGCACCGCATAGGCAGCGCCGAGCAGTTCGAGTGCAGAGCGCACGCTGACGCCGGTGTCCTCGCCTTCGATGGAGGTCGCACCGAGCATGAAGCGATTGTCCGCGCGCGGGATCACGTAAAGTGGCCATCGCGGATGCATCAGGCGGACGGGGCGCGACAGCTGCACCTCCTCGGTCTCGACGATGATGATTTCGCCCTTGACGCCGCGCAGCTTCGGCGTGCTGGCATCGTCACGTGCCGCAAGCCCGCGGCAATCGATCACGAGACCGTCGAGATCCTTCGGCTGCTGCTCGCTGTTGTATTTGATGATGCCACCGGCAGCGGTGATCCGCGCATGGAGTTGCGGGAGCACGCGACGCGGCTCCACATGGCCTTCGCCGGGATAGAACAGCCCGTCGCGAAACCGGCCTTCGAGCGAGGGCTCGATCTCGGCGACGCCAGCCGCATCGAGCCGCGTATGGCCGGAGGTCATCTTGGCGAAGCGTTCGAAATCGGCGCGGTCGCGCGCATGTGCAACGACCAGCGAGCCATTGAACGGTGTGTCGGGGAGTTCCTCGCGCCACAGATCGAGTGCACGTAGGCCGAGGCGGGAGACCACAGGCTCGGAGACCTCGGCTTCGCACCAAGGCGCCAGCATGCCGCCGGCCCAATGGCTGGTGGCGTCGCGCATGCTGGCATCGCTGCGCTCATGCAGCGTCACGGCGTGGCCCGCCTTGGCCAGCATCAACGCCTGCCAAGCGCCGGCAATGCCAGCGCCAATGACTGATATCGATTGACCCGCCACGGGAGAGTCCCCGCGCGGAGATTGCGTAGTCTGAAACATCCCTGTCCCTTCGCCGGCATGACCCGGATCAGGTTCAAAGGGTCACCGCGGTCTCGCGCGTCTCTTCCGGAACAGGAAAAGTGCAAGCTTGCGGTATCTCAGCTCCTCGTCGGAGCCCCCCTCGGAACGACTCTAATGTAAACCTATGGATGGGCGTGTCAACGCGCCCCGGGAATCCCTTGACGTGTAATCCCTTGGGATTCCACCCGATCACGCGCAATTACGGCTTCGGAGCCTGGGCGTTGGCATTGGCCGTGTTCTGCAGGTGGAGGCGCTCGGCATCCTTGGCGAAGAGTGGTTGATGCGGCGGCGCGGAAACCTCGCGGCGCTGACGCTTGGCGGCATAGTAGTAGCCGCCGGCATAATACGACACTGCGCGGTTGTGATTGCCGTTCGCGGCGCGGTAGGCGCCGGCGAGATATTTCACCGCGTAAGTGAGATTGGTGTTGGGATCGCGGAGGCCTTCGGCGGTGCCGGTGTAGCCAACGCCGCGCGCGGTCGCGAGCTTGATCTGCATCAGGCCGATGGTGCCGCCGCGGCCGATCAGATTGGGGTGATACTTGCTTTCGCGCACGATCACACGATGCACCAGCGCCTCGGGCACGCCATTGGCCTGGGCATGGGTGGCAACCATGGCGTCGTAGTCGGCACGCTGCTGTGCGGATGCCAGTTGCGGAAGAGCGGCAACAGCCAGAATCGTCGCCAGGGACAGAGAAATGCGTTTCATGAATGGTCTCGAAAACTTCGTTCTCCGCCAGTAGCGGAGGCAGCCTTTCAGACGGCCTAAACCATCCGATTCAATTATCCGAGATGAGGGCTCGAATTGAGTCTTTCTGTAGGCCAGATTCGCGAGTTCCGCCCGATATTTACCCCAAATTATGCCCTGTCGTGGTTTGCTGCGGTATTCCGGCGCTTTTCTTGCGACTTTCCAGGGGCATGCCGAGCATGACGATGTCCGCCACCCATCCCGTCGTAACGCGCAAAACGATGCACGGGCTGCTCCCGCTCTGGGTGGGGATTGCGGTCTATACGCTGTGGCTCGCGGCGGGCAACGCCCTCCTGAGAGATCCGGATGCGTATTGGCAGATCGCAGTCGGGCAGTGGATTCTCGATCACCATGCGGTGCCGACGACCGACATCTACTCGTTCACGATGTACGGCCAGCCATGGATCTCGACCCAGTGGCTGTCTCAGGTCCTTTACGCGGTCGCCTATGCCGGCGCTGGCTGGACCGGCGTGGTGGTGCTTGCTGTCGCTGCGCTAGCTGTGACAATGGCGCTGTTGGCGCGCTTTCTCGATAAGCGCCTGCCGGCCACGGTGACGATCATTTTCGTCGCGACGGCACTGGCGCTGATGGCGGGGCATGTTGTTGCGCGGCCGCATCTGCTGGCGATGCCGGTGATGGTGGCATGGGTCGCCGGCCTTGTGAATGCGATGGATCGCAAGAGTGTGCCATCGTTCTGGCTGCTGCCGCTGATGGCGCTTTGGGCCAATCTGCATGGCGGCTTCATTCTCGGATTGGCGCTGATCGGTCCGATCGCCATCGATGCGATCTGGCATGCACCGAAGACGATGCAGCGCGCGCTGCTGCTGCGCTGGGCGCTGTTCGGCATTGCCGCGCTGGCAGCAAGTTGCGTGACGCCTTATGGCTGGGACTCGCTGCTGGCGTCGCGTCGCATTCTCAATCTCGGTGAAGCGCTGGCGCTGATCGGCGAATGGCGGCCTGCGAATTTCAATCATGCCGGGCCGCTGGAACTGACCGTGCTGGCAGCGTTCGCGCTGGCGCTGTGGCGCGGCATCACGCTGCCGCCGATGCGCATCGTGCTCGTGATCGGCTTCGTGTTCATGGCGCTCAGTCACGTGCGCAACGCCGAAGTGCTAGCGCTGCTGGCGCCGATGGTCTTGGCGACGCCGCTTGGTCGACAAATCGGTGGACCTCAGACGCCAGAAGCCAATCATGTATCGCCGCAGCGCGGCTTGTTGTTCGCGGGGATTACGATCTGCCTGATCGCCGGGACATTCGTGTTGGCGTCCGTGCAGCGCTACATGCCGCTCGAGGCGGCTGCGCCCGCAAAGGCGGTGACTGAACTCCAGAAGCTCAAGCTCCGCCGCGTGTTCAACGACTACGACTTCGGCGGCTATCTGATCGCGCGTGGGGTGCCGACCTTCATCGATGGCCGTACCGAATTGTTCGGGACGAAGCTGATGGTCGACCACAACAATGCCAGCGGTCTGATCGAGCCCGACAACCTGTTCCGGCTGCTGAAGGATTACGACATCGAGGCGACGTTGCTGCGAACCCAGAGCGCAGCAACCAAGTTGCTCGATCGCGTCGATGGTTGGGAGAAGGTCTATAGTGACGACATCGCTACGATCCATCTGCGCAAGCCGGGTGCGGTCCACAGCGTTGCGCCAGCGGTGAAGGCGAACTGAGCGCTACGCTGCGGCTCTGTCCGTATCGCGTGCCGGCAGCGTGATGCGGACGATCAGGCCACGCGGCTGACGATCCAGCAGTGTCAGTTCGCCGCCATGGGCCAGCGTTACGGCGCGGGCGATCGACAGGCCGAGGCCGAAGCCGGCAGCTTCATGATCCATGTTGCGGGCGTCGTCGCCGCGCACGAAGGGCTGCAGCATCGCGCTCTTTTGTGCGTCCGAAATGCCAGGACCGTCATCGGCGACGTCGATGATGGCGCCGCCCTCGGACATCGTCAGAGAGATATTCGCTTCCGAGCCGAACTTCACGGCGTTCTCGACCAGGTTGGTCACTGCGCGATGCAGATCGTCGGGCCGGGCCATCGCCATGGCATGGGAGGGGCCCTGATAGGTCACCATATGCCCGATGTCGGCAAATTGGTCGGCGATCAGCTGCAGGGTTGTGGCGATATCCGTCAGCGTCATCTCTTCCAGCCGGCGGTCGTTGCGCAGGAACGAGAGCACCGCTTCGAGCATCGATCGCATCTGGTCGAGGTCGCGCAGCATGTGGCGGCGATGGCCGTCGTCCTCGATGAATTCCGAACGTAGACGCAGCCGGGTGATCGGCGTGCGCAGGTCGTGGCTGATCGCGGCCAACATCTTGGTGCGGTCGTCGATCAACGTGCCGATGCGCTCGCGCATCCGGTTCAGCGCGCGTGCCACCGATCGGATTTCTTCGGGGCCGCGCTCGGGCAGGGGCTCAGCCGAGCCGTTCAGGCTGAACTCTTCCGCTGCCTTGGCAAAGGCCGAAAGCGGCGCGGACAGCATGCGGGCCGCCCACAGGCCCAGCAGCGTCAGGCTGATCACCACGAACAGAAACGTGAGAACCCAGGGACCGCCTAGAAAGAAGCCTGGTCGTCGCTCCGGCAGACTACTGAAGGAGAACATGTCGCCGTCCGGGAGGGTGACCCCGATCCGGTCCGGCGCGCCACCGATCGTCAGCAGTCGCGCGTCGGAACCAAGCAGCCGGCGTAAGCTGTGACGCGGATAGTCGGGGCCATTGTCGGTTGTGACCGTTGCATCCCGAGGGACTGGCCGGATGTCGAATTTAGGAAAGGCGTTTTTCAGATTGACCAGAAGTTCCGGGCGATCGGCGATCGGTGTTGCTTTCAGCAAGCGAACAATCGCGATCAACTCGCCGTGGCCACGATCCCGCTCCTGATCATTCGGGTCCGGTCTCATCAGCGTGAACAGCAGCGAGAGAACGATGTGGATAGCCACGATCGACATCACCACCAGGGCGGTGATCTGGCCGCTGATCCGACGCAGATTGAGGACGCTGAACATCTCGATGAAACTAGTTGGTCGTCGCCGTCGCGACCGCTTCCACCGTCGGCGTAAACATGTAGCCGCCCGAACGCACCGTCTTGATCATTTGCGCGTCCTGCGGGTCGATCTCGATCTTGCGGCGGATACGGCTGACCAGCACGTCGATGCTGCGTTCGAACGATCCGGCGCTGCGGCCTTGCGTGAGATCGAGCAGGCTGTCGCGCGACAGTACCCGACCGGAGCGCTCGACAAAGGCGCGCAGCAGATCGAATTCGGCCGAGGTCATGGCGACGCGCGCGCCTTCGGGATTACGCAATTCGCGTAGGCGCAGGTCGATCTGCCAGCCGGCGAATGACAGCGCCGTGGCGTTCGGCGTGGCGCTGGCATTGAGCGCCGTGGCCTGTCGGCGCAGCACCGCATTGATGCGTGCCAGCAATTCGCGCGGATTGAAGGGCTTTGGCAGGTAGTCGTCGGCCCCCATTTCAAGGCCGAGAATGCGGTCCACGTCTTCGCCGCGCGCGGTCAGCATGATGATCGGCAGTTGCGACTCGGCGCGCACCTTGCGGCACAGGCTGAGGCCGTCTTCGCCGGGCAGCATCACGTCGAGGATCAGCAGGTCGACACGGGTGTCGGCCATCACCTTTTCCATCTCGCGCCCGTCGGCAGCGGTGGTGACGTTGCAGGAATTGGTACGCAGATACTTCGCGATCAGCGTACGGGTTTCGCGGTCGTCTTCTACGACCAGGATGTTCGGTACGTTTGCCATGCGAACTCTTTTGGCCGGGATCGGCGCGGGCTGCAGAAGTTTTTTGTTTCGGACTATTGCTGGTGGCTGAGGCGCAACAAACCGCAACATGTCAGCAAGGCAATAACAAGACCTCGTTAAGAAGGTTAACCGCAAGTTGCGAGCACTAAGCAAGCACCTTGGAGCAGATCATGACCTCTATCTCGGCTGCGTCCAGCAGTTCCTACCAATCCCCCCTTCAGAAACTGCAGCAGGAGCTGCAGGCCGAGCTTTCCTCCGGAAAGATCAGCAGCGGCGATCAGGATGCGCTGTCCTCTGCTTTAACCGATATCGACTCGTCGCTGCAGGCCGACCGTTCGAGCCAGAGCAGCGGCAGCCGGCCGTCGCCGGACGAGATGAAATCGAAGATCGACGATCTCATCAGTGCCCAGGTGTCCAGCGGCAAGCTGACCTCGGACCAGGCCACCGAATTGCAGGGCGTGTTCCAGTCGGCCTTCGCCGATGGCGGTCCGGGTGGAGCAGGCGGCGCTCGCGGTGCCGGTGGTCCACCTCCTGGCGGTGGACCCGGCGGCCCACCGCCGTCGGATAGCGCCGATAGTACCGACAGTACCGATGATACGGACAGTGCGACCAGTATCTCCGATATCATGAAGCAGTTCCTGGACTCGCTGAAGCAATCGCTGGAGGCCTCGTCTTCAAGCTCCTACAGCGCGAGCGGCACCAGCGCTACAGCATCCAGCAGCAAGGCGTCATTCACCGCCCTGCTGATCGACTACCAGACCTGATACGAAGACCGCGACGCTTACGACCAGGCTGACGCCACCATCTTTCCCGCAAGGGAAAGGTGGTGGTTTCTTTTGTGCAGGTCACTTTCGCGCTATTGCCGGAACAAGGAACACGTCCGGGCATTGTTACCCCTTCAATTGATTTATGGAGGCGACAATGACTCCCGACGTCATGACGAAGCCGCATAGCCTGATTGCGAGCGACCGGATCGAGGGAACGGCGGTACGACGTCCGAATGGCGAACGCATCGGTCATATCGAACGTCTGATGATCGACAAGATCAGCGGCAAAGTGTCCTACGCGATTCTGAGCTTCGGCGGCTTTCTCGGTCTCGGCTCGAATCTGCTGCCGCTGCCTTGGGCGCGGCTGACCTTCAATCGCACGCTCGACGCGTATCAACTTGATATCAGCGAAGAGGAATTGCGCAGCGCGCCGTCATTCACCGAGAAACGCGAGTTCGACTGGGGCGACAGGTCGCAGGAAGAAGCGCTGCATCGCCACTACGGCGTCGCACCCTATTGGGGCGAATTCTAACGACCAATTTCGGTGGAACCGGAACAGTCATTGTACCTCCGCGTTGGTTTTGGACGACCCACAACGACAGGAGGAACATATGTTCAAGAAATACATGACGGCTGGTATCGTTGGTTCGGCGTTGCTGGCAACCGCAGCTTTGGCGCAGAGCCCGAGCGCAACTACGACAACCACAGCCCCGGCAGCTGCGCCGGTCACCGCATCTGATACGACGTTCAATGGCAACTGGCGTACATCGAAGGTGGTCGGTCTGAGCGTATATAACGAAGCCAATGAGAGCCTCGGCTCGATCAACGATCTCCTGACCGACAAGCAGGGGAACATCAAGGCGGTGGTGATTGGCGTCGGTGGTTTCCTCGGTGTCGGCGAACGCCTGATCGCCGTGCCTTATGACAAGATCAAATTCGTGAACGAGCCGGTCGCAACAATGGCGTCTTCAACTGGCGGTTCGTCGGGCATGAAGTCGACCTCGCCCCCAAGCGGCATGACCACGGGTGCAGCCACCTCGGGTGCAGCTCCCGCAGCCGCCAAGGCTAATCCCTGGTACCCCGACCATGCGGTGCTCAGCGGCGCCAGCAAGGATCAATTGAAGGCGATGCCTGAGTTCAAGTATGCGATGTAAGGCTTTTTGCGTCACGTTGTGATAACGCGAGCCAAGAACCAGTAAGCTCAAGAACCAGTAAGCTGACGATAAGGGCGCGCCCGTTTTGCGGGTGCGCCCTTCACCGCGTCATCGCGTTGAATCTACAGCCCCGGTAAGGCCGTCACATTCACATTGATGGCGCCATCGGCTTCCGCGATCACCCGGAGTGTTTTGGAATCGAAGGCGATCCCGCCAAGGCGGAGGCTGCTGATCTCGGCGCCGACGCGGATGCCGTTTTCGTTCTTCTGGAAGTCGGCGATGACGGCGGCGATCTTCTTTTGCGCGTTCGAGGCAAAGGGCTTCAGATCGATGGTCGCACGTTCGGCCAGCGTCTTCTGTAGCAATGGCATGGCTGCACGAGCTGCCGCGCCGAGCAGGCCAAAGGCCGCTTCTGATTCAACGGCAAGTTCCAGATCGGTAAAGCGCAGCGTCTGTGCCGCTTGATCGAGCGCAGGCTTGCCCCAGACATGGACGGTTGCTTCGCCGCCAAGACCGAACCAGCTCTGCTTCTCCTTGGCATTCACCAGCAACGAGATGAGCAGGCGGTCGCCGGATGCCGAGACAGTTGCCTTCTTCACCGTCACTGCGACCGCGCCGGAATTGTCTTCCGGGAATGTCTTGCCGACGAGTTGCGCCTCGATGATCTTATTCAGTTCAGTGAAAGGCATGTCCACGGGCACACCGATGCTGAGTTTGCCGGGGCCGGGCGGCACGATGGTGAGTGTGGCGGGGAACGGACAATTTGGCTGCGTCTGTGTTGAGGTCACGCGTGTTTCGGCCTCGACGCCGAGTGTCAGCGTCAAATTGCTGGCATCGATGCGCGGCTGGGCGGCGACGGCACGCGTCGGCTTCAGTTCGATGAACAGGTTCTGCAATGCGCTCGCACCTTGCAGCGGGATCGACCGGCAGAGTTTGGCCCATTCACGCCGGGCATTCTGTTCGAAAGCGGGATCGTTGCGCAGGCGCTGCTGCAGGGCGATGATCTGCTCGTTGACCGCATTGTCGATCATCGGCTTGACCTGCGCGGGCACATTGATGCGGGCGCCGGCGACCGCGACATTGGTGTCGCCGAGTGTCACCTGAGCGGTCAGGTTCGGGTCGATCCGCCAGTTCGGCGTCAGCCGCGGCTGCGCCGAGACTACGACATTGCCGCGGATTTCCGCATTGGCATTGACGTTCTTGATGTTGATGTTGCCAAGCTGCTTGGCAACATTGCCGCCGAGCAGGTTGCCGAGCGCACCGCCCAACGCATCGCGCACATTCGTCGAGATGGTGCCGGTGACATTGAGCGTGCCGCTCAGTGGCGTGGACATGGTCAGCGTGTCCTGCGTGCCAGTCGCCGCGATCGGACCGCGTGCGGCGGTCCACTTGATATCGGCATCTTGAAGCAATTGCTGTACAGGATTGTCAGCCGTGCCGTTGAAGCTGCGCGGCGCGCCGCGATCGGCGGCATCGCGGATCGCGGTGAGTGCAATGGCGACCGGCGCGATGATGCTTGAACTGCGTGCGGGTGAGGGTGGCAGCGGCGGCAATGCGACCAGCACCGGCGCCGATCCGGCGCCGCGCGGAGCCACATAGTCCATCACCTTGAGTGCGACCACGAAAAAGACGGCGACCAGCACCGCGCCGATGAGAATTGGTTTCAGACGCATGATGTCCCCGCTCGAAAACGCGGGGACATTACAATGCTGTGGTGACGCGCGCCAGTTAGGAGCCGCGCCTCAGATTAGCCACGCTTGCCGCTTGCGCTGTCTGCACGGCGATCCATCGGCAGCACGACGACCTTGGTGCCGACTGTGACGCGGGAATACAGATCAGACACGTCCTGATTGGTGAGGCGGATGCAGCCGGACGACACCTGCGTGCCGATGGTCTCCGGCATATTGGTGCCGTGGATGCGATAGATGGTGCCGCCGAGATACATGGCGCGGGCGCCGAGCGGGTTGCCGGGACCGCCGGCCATGTGGCGCGGCAGATAGGGCTGGCGTGCGATCATTTCAGCGGGCGGGGTCCATGCCGGCCATTCGGCCTTGCGAGTCACGGTTTGTACACCGGACCATGTGAAACCATCGCGGCCAACGCCGATGCCGTAGCGGAGCGCCTGACCGTTGCCGAGCACGTAATACAGATAGGTGTTCGGCGTATCGACGATGATCGTGCCGGCGGCCTCGCGGGTCGGATAGTTGACGATCTGCCGCCTGAAGCGCGCGGGCTGTTCGATGGCAGAGCGCTCGTCATCCATCTGCGGCGACTGCACATAGGGCGCAGGCTCGCTCTGGACCGGCGGCGCCATGAAGAACGGAAACAGCGGCAGCGGCGTTGCGGCTGCCGGATGGGCAAAGGAGAATGCGCCGGCAAGGAGCGCGCCGATTGCGACGGCAGCACGGCGAATTTTTCGTTCGAAAGAAGCGAGGGTGATCATGGGAATCTCCGTTTGAGCGCCTGTGAATGAGCGCCCGTTCGGCGCCTCGTTGGCAGGAGATGTACCCAGCGGCCGTTTCAGGAGATTTGCGTCAATTCTGCAAAACGGTTTCGTCGCGGCGGGGAAATGTGTCGTCGCGGGGGGAGGCGGACAACATTGTTGCACCGGGAATGACCGCCGGCGCGCTGATTTGAATCAAGCGCGCCGGGCTTCAGTGGTCACTCGTTAACGGTGGTATCCGGGCGCCAGGTCAGCAGCCGGTTTTCGATCATGGTCAGGATCCATTCGGCCAGCAGCGCCACGATCGCGATAACGATCATCGCGGCGAACACGCCGTTGGAATCGAACGAGCCCTGTGCGGTCGCGATCAGCAGGCCCATGCCTTCGCGGGCGCCCAAAAACTCTCCGACGATGGCGCCGACCAGCGCGAAGCCGAACGAGACATGCAGGCTGGCGAGAATCCAGGACAGCGCCGAGGGCAGCACCACAGCGCGGGTCATCTGCCAGTTGCTGGCGCCGAGGATGCGTGCATTGGCGATCAGGTTCTTATCGGCCTCGCGCACGCCCTGGAAGGCGTTGGCGAACACCACGAAGAACACCATCACGACGGCGAGTGCGATCTTCGATGCCGCGCCAAGACCGAGGGCCACGATGAAGATCGAGCCGAGCACGACGCGCGGGATCGAATTCGCGACCTTGATGTAGATCGAGAACACGTCGGAGATGAGTTGGTTACGCCCCAGCGCGATGCCGCACAGGATTCCCATGGCCGAGCCAATCAGGAAGCCGGCGCCAGCCTCATAGATTGTCACCCAAATCTGCTTCCACAGCGGGCCGATCGAGGTGCCGTTCTCGGTCCAGTCTATCAGTTTCAGGACGATGCCGGAGGGCTGGCCGAAGAAGAACGGATCGATCAGCTCGAAGCGCACGCCGAATTCCCAACCGCCGATCAGGAATACGAGAACGGCAAGCCGCAGTACCAGCACGAGGCGCTGATGGCGGCGCATGCGCTGGACGGCGGTCTCGATGCGGCCGTCGGTGGCAAGGGGTGTGGTCACTGTTGTCTCGGTCATGTCAATGTCCCGCCCGTGCGCGCAATACTTCCTCGCGCAGGTCGTCAGAGATCTTTCGCGCAATGGCGATGAAACGTTCATCGTAGCGTAGCGTCGCGACATCGCGTGGACGCGGCAGATCGATCGTGTGGACGGACTTCACGCGCGCCGGTCGTGTGGTCAGCACCGCGACGCGATCGGCGAGCAGGATGGCTTCGTCGAGATCGTGGGTGACGAACAGCACCGCCGATTTCGCCTGCGCCCAGAGCTGCAGCAATTCCTCCTGCATCAGCTCGCGGGTCTGCACGTCGAGCGCGGAGAACGGCTCGTCCATCAAGAGGACCTGCGGATTGTTGATGAAGGTCTGCGCCAGCGCCACGCGCTTGCGCATACCGCCGGAGAGCTGATGCGGATGGTGATGTTCGAAGCCCTTCAGGCCGACACGAATGATCCAGTCACGCGCGGTAGCCTCTGCCTCGTCTTTCGGGACGCCGCGAAACAGCGGCCCGGCCATGACATTGCCGAGCACGTCGCGCCACGGAAACACGGCATCCTGCTGGAACACGAAGCCAACGCGCCGGTCAACACCGGTCACCGGCGCATCGAACAATGTGACTTCGCCGCCTTGCGGGCGGGCGAGGCCGGCGATCAGCCCGAGCGTCGTCGACTTGCCGCAACCGGTCGGGCCCACCACGGCCATGAATTCACCGGGCGCAATGCTGAGGTCGAAATCCTCCAGCGCGGAGAGAACGTCACCCGAAGGCGTGACGAAGCGGCGCGCGACGTTCTTCAGCGCGACGGCAGAGGGTGCGGGGGCATTCATGATTGCATTCGCTTTATCATCAGAGTCGTTGTTGAAGTCGGCGGGTAAAGCGCGTTCGTTCTGCTCCCTCCCCCCTTGCGGGGGAGGGTCGGGGAGGGGGGTCCACAAGTGACGTCCCTTGTGGCTACCCCCACCCCCGGCCCCTCCCCGCTAGGGGGAGGGGAGAAGGGCCTCAGTTCGTCGCGTTGGCTTTGACCACGAAATCCGTGGTGTAGGTCTTGGCGAGGTCGATGGTCTTGCCCTTGAAGTTGGGCGAGAAGCTGTTCAGCACACTCAGCACTGACTCCGGTGCACCAGCAGGCATCATGCCGTCGACCGAATATTGCGGCTTGCCTTCGCGCAGGCCCTGCACATAGAGATCGAGTTCGCCGGCATAATAGTCCTTCGGCATCTGGGTGGCGATTTCCTCGGGCGAGTGGGTATTCATCCACTTCAACGTCTTCACGAAGGCATTGACGACCTTCTGCGCGGTCTCCTTGTTCGCCTCCATCCAGGCGCGGTCCATATAGAGACACGCGGCCGGATAATCGCCGCCGAGTGCAGCGCGGGTGCTTTCCGGTGTGCGCAGATCGATGCCGACTTTGGCCGTGCCGTTTTTCACAGCGCGCGCCACCGTCGGCTCCGTCGTCATGCCGGAGACGATCTTGCCCTGCTGCATGGAAGCCAGGAACGTATCGCCTGCGCCGACCGGCACCAGCGTGTAGTCCTGCATCTTCAGCCCTGCTTTGGCGGCGAGCGCGCGGGTCAGGAAGTCGGTGGCAGAGCCGAGGCCGGTGACGCCGAGCGCCTGACCCTTCCAGTTGGCGGGATCCTTCAGCTTGTCGGCGTCGGCGGCTTTCACCAGCACGACTTCGCCCGGCGCGACGGCGAATTGCACCACCGAGGTGATGAACTTGCCCTTGGACTGCAGGTCGATGGTGTGATCGTAGAAACCGACCACGCCTTGCACTTCGCGCGCGAGCAGGGCGGTCGCCGCCTGTGAGCCGGAGGTGGAGTTGAACAGTTCGACGTCGAGCCCCTGTTCCTTGAAGAATCCGAGCTGCGCCGCGAGTTTCGCCGGCAGATAGATCTGCTTGTCGATACCGCCAACCATGATCTTGATCGGGGTTTGCGCCGCAGCAGGGGCTGCAAGTGCAGCGGCGAGTGATACAGCCGCAATGGCTGCGGCAAAGAATTTGCGCATAGGCGTTTCCTGACTTCTGAATGCGGCGCTGGTCTACTGCGCGGGCGGTTGTCCCGGTCCATGCGCAAGCGCTCGTAACGGGGCATCAGGCCCCGGCCTGCGTCAAACTGTCAATCGGTTACTGGCAGGTCACGACAGCAAAAAGCGCCCGCTCAGGAGAGCGGACGCCATAGGTGAGAAAGCTTTATGGGATTAGGGCTCTACAGCACGCCAAATACGATAGCGCCGACGAAGGCGATTGCCGCATAGGCGGCCACAACGCTCAGTTGGCCGAACATAGTCATGGGAACCCTCCCTTTGACGTTGTCGCGCGGAGTAACGCGAAAGCTGGCGGTCCGTTCCCGCAGAAAAGAGAAGGAAGTCGACCAACTGCGGCCGTAGCGGTACGAGCGTCGGCAACATGGTAAATCAAACGTGAATTCAATGCGTTGAAGAGTCTTTAAAACATTTCGACCACCTTGCGCGAATGACGCGCAGAGTTCGTTTGTATCTCGTCGGCTCCGTCGTCCTTGTATCGCTTGCGGGTTGCGGACGCGGTCTGTTTCAGACCCAGGAACGCGAACCATGGCGTGCCGAGGCAGAAGTCGCATGTCTCAAATCCGGCACGGTGAAAGAGGGGGCTGATCTCGTTCGGATCAACCCGATTTCCGGGCCCGGCGTCTGCGGCGCAGAATTTCCCTTGAAGGTCGCAGCTCTTGGCGAGGCCAGCAGCAGCTATGGTTTTGCCGATGAAACCTTGCGGCCGCCTGGCGGCATCAGCGGTGCAAGCCAGCCACGTTGGCCGGTGCAGCAGCAGCCACAGACCATGGCGCGTCCCGCGAACAGCTATCCGAGTTCCTATCCGCAAGCCGCGCCGCAGCAGCCGTCCTATGGCGGTTCATCCTATGGCGGCGCTGCCAATAACGGACCGATCTCGCTGAACGCGCCAGGCGTGCCGCCGGACAATGAAGACGAAATCGAATTGCCGCCGGAAGGTTCGCCGCAGACGATGCCGGCCCCGCAGCCGCAGCCGCGCGCGCCTTACGGCCGTTACAGTTCTGGTGTGCAGCAGAGCCAGCCGCCGCAGGATTATGCCCCGCGGCGTCTTGGACCGGGACAGGGCAATGTCACGGGCTCGGTCGGCCCCGTCGTCGTGAAACCGACGGCGACGCTGGCCTGTCCGATCGTCTCGGCACTCGACAAGTGGCTCGCGGAGTCCGTGCAGCCGGCAGCGATGCGCTGGTTCGGCACCCGCGTCGCCGAGATCAAGCAGATCTCCGCTTATTCGTGCCGCGGCATGAACGGTAACTCGCGCGCGCACATCTCCGAGCATGCATTCGGCAACGCGCTCGATATCTCCGCCTTCGTCCTCGCCGATGGTCGCAGTGTCTCGGTGAAGGCAGGCTGGAAGGGGATGCCGGAAGAGCAGGGCTTCCTGCGCGACATCCAAGGCGGCGCGTGCCAGGTCTTCAACACCGTGCTGGCGCCAGGCTCCAACGTCTATCACTACGATCACATTCACGTGGATCTGATGCGCCGGCCCAAGCGCCCGGTGATCTGCCAGCCGGCGGCCGTATCGGGCGAGGAGATTGCTGCGCGCGCGCAGAGCCGCAATCCCTATGCCAGCCGCAATAATGACTATGGCGGCGTGACCGGCTCGATCGGCCGCACGGCCAAGAAGTCCACGCGCAAATCGCCCGACGACGAGGACTTCTACGAGAACGAATAAGCGAGTGCGTCAGATGCGATAGGCGGCGAGGAACATCCGCACCGCGCTGTCGACCACCTTGTCGATCTCCGCGGCCGTGGGTGTCGGCTTGGCCTGGAAGATGAAGGGCTGAAACAGCGTCGCCTGGCAGGACATCATGAATTGCGCGGCGGATAGCTCGGTATCAGTGATCGCCAATTCCTTCGCAGCGACGCGGGCATCGAGATAGGCCGCGACCTGCCGGATCGCGTGCGCCAGCACCGCTTCATAAAAGCGTTTGCCGACATCGGGCATGCGCTCCGCGATGGCCATCACGGTACGGATCGCCGAGCCGCCGCCGGGACGGCACAGCAACTGAATATAGGCGCGGCCGAACTCGCCGAGCGTGGTCACTGCATCGCGTTCCGGATCGAGATTGAAGACAGCCTTGCCCTGCTCGAGCTTCTCCTGCTCGACGATCGACTCGAACAGCGCGCTCTTGTCGGTGAAATAGACGTAGAGCGTGCCCTTGGAGACGCCGGCGGCACGTGCGATCTCGCCCATGCTGGCGCCGTCGAAGCCCAGATCCAGGAAGACTTTTCGCGCACCGTCGAGAATTTGGCGGCGCTTGGCGCTGTCTTCCTCGCCGACAGGCGAGAGGGGGGCAGGGTGGGAGGCAACCATTCGTTCAGCCTGTTCGATGAATCAGCGGGATATCGCCCGCGATGAAACCGGAATAACGCGAAATCGTGATGAACTGACCAAACTGTATCTTGACCGAACCGTTCGGTCAATTTACATATTTCCGCAGCAAGCGGGGACCCGGCATGTCCGATGGTGTCCGCATTCTCACGTTTGAGGAGGCCGGAATGGCCGGACCACGCGACCAGGCTGCCCGTATCATTCGCCCCGAAGGCGAGACTGACAGCGCGCCGGTGCGCGTCGTGTCGCCCGCAGCGGATGAACCCGCAGCCCGCGGTCCTGCGGATGCGCTCGCACCTGAACAGCCCTCTACAGCAGCACGGGCCGCGACCGCGCAGACCTCTGCGCCAAAATCCGGCAAGAAGAAAAAAGTGCTGCTCGGTGTCGGCGCGCTGCTCGCCGTCGCAGGCGTCTATTATGGCGTGAACTATTATCTGGTCGGCCGCTTCATCGTCTCGACCGACGACGCCTATGTCCGCGCCAGCAACACCACGCTGGGTGCGCGCGTATCGGGCCACATTGCGCAGATCCTGCCGGGCGACAACGTCGCGGTGAAGGCCGGCGAGGTGATCTTCAGGATCGATGACGGCGACTATCGCATCGCCGTCGATGCCGCCAAGCGCAAGATCGACACCCAGAAGGCCACCATCGAACGGATCGGCCGTCAGGTCGGCGCGCAGGAAAGCGCTGTCGAGCAGGCGCAGGCCCAGCTTGCATCGGCCGATGCCGCTGCCAATCGCGCCGTGCTTGAATTCGATCGCCAGGAAACGCTGAGCAAGCAGGGCTTCGCTTCGCGCTCGGTCTACGAGACCTCGCAGTCGAACCGCGACCAGACCTCGGCTGCCGTCAAGGCCGCGAAGGCATCCGTCGATGCAGCCAAGAGCAGCGTCGAAGTGACGAAGGCGCAGCAGAACGAAGCGCGCGCGCAGCTCGCCGAATTGCAGAGCGCGCTGGACAAGGCCGTGCGTGATCTCGACTTCACCACCGTGAAGTCGCCGGTGGATGGCATCTTTTCGAACCGCCTCGTGTCGACCGGCGATTTCATCAGCGCCGGCCAGCGTCTCGGCAATGTCGTGCCGCTCAACGACGTCTATATCGATGCCAATTTCAAGGAGACGCAGCTGCGCCGCCTGAAGCCGGGCCAGCCGGTCTCGATCGAGCTCGACGCCGATAGCAGCCGCGCCATCGAAGGCACTGTGGAAAGCCTCGCACCAGCCGCAGGCTCGGTGTTCACGCTGCTGCCGCCGGATAACGCCACCGGCAACTTCACCAAGATCGTGCAGCGTGTGCCTGTGCGTCTCAGGGTGCCGGCTGACGTTGCCAAGGAAAACCTGCTGCGGGCCGGCATGTCGGTCTATGTCCGCGTCAACACCAAGCCGGGTGCAGAACCCGCGCGTTAAGTCAGGACAAGCAGATGTCCACGACAACCACCGTGTCAGGCGCACCGCCGGCCGCTCCGGCTGCGGACTATGTCGCGCCGAAACGCCTGATCGCGTTTCTGATCATGGTGTTCGGCATGTTCATGTCGATCCTGGACATTCAGATCGTCTCGGCCTCGCTGTCTGAAATCCAGGCCGGATTGTCCGCGTCGTCCAGCGAAGTCTCCTGGGTGCAGACGGCCTATCTGATCGCGGAAGTGATCGCGATCCCGCTGTCGGGCTTCCTGTCGCGCGCACTCGGCACGCGGCTCTTGTTTGCGATCTCGGCCGCCGGATTCACTTTCGCCAGCCTGATGTGCGGCTTCACCTCGTCGATCGAGCAGATGATCCTGTGGCGTGCGATCCAGGGCTTCCTTGGCGCCGGCATGATCCCGACGGTGTTCGCCTCGGCTTATACGGTGTTTCCGCGCTCCAAATTCCACATCGTCGGCCCGATCATCGGCCTCGTCGCGACGCTGGCGCCGACCATCGGCCCGACGGTGGGCGGCTACATCACCGATGCGCTGTCCTGGCACTGGCTGTTCTTCATCAATGTGGTGCCGGGCATCGGCATCACCATCGGCGTGCTCGCGCTGGTGGATTTCGACGAGCCGCATTTCGAACTGCTCGATCATTTCGACTGGTGGGGCCTCGGCTTCATGGCGGGTTTCCTCGGTTCGCTGGAATATGTGCTGGAAGAGGGGCCGCGTAACGACTGGTTCCAGGACACGTCGATTGCGATCTTCGCGGTCATCTGCCTGCTGTCGGCCATCGCATTTTTCTGGCGCGTGTTGACGGCGAAAGAACCGATCGTTGACATCCGCGCTTTCACGGATCGTAATTTCGCGCTGGGCTGTCTGTTCTCGTTCTGCGTCGGCATCGGGCTCTACGGCCTGACCTATCTCTATCCGCGTTATCTCGCGGAGATCCGCGGCTACAGCGCGCTGATGATTGGTGAGACGATGTTCGTCTCGGGCGTTGCGATGTTCCTGACGGCGCCGCTGGTGGCGCGTCTGATGCAGAAGATCGACATGCGCTATCTCATCATGACGGGATTGGTGCTGTTCGCTGCCGGCACCTGGCAGATGACCTGGGTGACGCGCGATTTCGATTTCTACGAATTGCTGCTGCCGCAAATCCTGCGCGGCATCGGCATGATGATGGCCATGGTGCCGATCAACAACATTGCGCTCGGCACGCTGGCGCCGCAGATGCTGAAGAACGCTTCCGGCCTATTCAATCTGACGCGCAATCTTGGCGGCGCACTCGGCCTCGCGCTGATCAACACCGTGCTTGATCACCGCACCGACTTCCACATCACGCGGCTGCACGACAAGGTCACCTGGGGTAATGCGCAGGCGGTCGAGATGCTCAATATGTTCACCCAGAAGTTCCAGGGCATGGGCGACGCCTCGCGCATGGCGATGAAGCAGCTGTCGCAGATCGTACATCGCCAGGCCGTCGTGATGAGCTTTGGCGACGCTTTCTTCGCGCTGTCGGTGTTCTATGTCGGTCTCAGCCTCATGGTGATGCTGCTGAACAAGCCCAGCAATCCTGCCAATGCAGGCGGCGGGCACTAGAGCGTTTTCGAGCGAAGTGGATGCCGGTTCGCGTCAAGAAAACGCGTCAAAACAAAAAGCTAGAGCGGCTGGAGCGGTTCTATCGCCAGCCGACGCTTTCCTGCCGGCCATCATGTTGCCAAATCCCGACGGCACATCTATAAAATCAACATCCATTGCTCGAACCCGAGGGAGAGTCTGCATGAAGTCGATTGATCTGCTCTCCGGAATTCTCGGTTCGGTGCACGCATGCGGGTTTATGCGGGCTCGTTGAGCCCCGGTTCCGCCTCTGCCGGTCGGGCCTGATGTCCCGATCATCCTGATCTTTCCCGTTTCTGTACTTTTAGGACGCTCGCGCTCGGTCTGGCCGTTGCGCGTCAAACCATGGAGCCGGTCTGCGCAGGGGCGCTGCCGGATGAAGTCATGACTCTGAAATCGAAGGACCGCGCCGCCGCCATCCGCGTGGTGATCCCTTTCGTGATCCGGCACTGGTTCCGGCAGCCCGGACGGGCGGCGACGGTTGCCGTCGGTCTGCTCGGCGCAACGGTGGCCGATCTGTTCATGCCGCTGTTCTCCGGCCAGCTGGTCGATGCCGTCACCAAAGGTGGCGCCGATCCGGCAGCCCGGCAGGCGGCATTCACAGCCTTTGGCGCCATCGTGGCGCTTGGCGCGACGTCGATGCTGCTGCGGCTGCTCGGCATCCACGCCATCGTTCCGTTCACGCTGCGCATCATGTCGGATCTGTCGCGCGAGGCTTTCGCGCGCGTGCAGCGTTTCTCGACCGACTGGCACGCCAACAGCTTTGCGGGCTCCACGGTGCGCAAGGTCACGCGCGGCATGTGGGCGGTCGATCTGCTCAACGACACGCTGTTGATGGCGCTGCTGCCGTCGCTGGTGGTGTTGCTTGGCTCGATGCTGCTGCTCGGCTGGCACTGGCCGGCGCTGGGCGGTGTGATCGCTGTCGGCACGGTCGCCTATATCGCCATGACCGTGTGGTTCTCCACGCGTTACATCGCGCCGGCCGCGCGCGTGTCGAATGCATGGGACACCAAGGTCGGCGGTACGCTGGCGGATGCCCTGACCTGTAACGCCGTGGTGAAATCCTTCGGTGCGGAAAGCCGTGAGGACGGTCGGCTGGGGCAGGTCGTCGGCCGCTGGCGCGTGCGCGTGGCGCGCACATGGTATCGCTACAACACCACGAGCACGGTGCAGCTCGCAGTGCTGCTCTGCGTGCGCACAGCGGTGATCGGCGGCGCCTTGTGGCTGTGGCTGCAAGGTCAGGCGACGGCAGGCGATGTCACCTATGTGCTGACGAGCTATGTCGTGATCCACGGCTATCTGCGTGACGTCGGCATGCACATCAACAACCTGCAGCGTTCGGTGAACGACATGGAGGAGCTTGTCGCGATTCATGATGTCGCGCTCGGCATCGCCGATGCTCCCGATGCCCAGCCGGTCGCCATCACCGGCGGCCGCATCCTGTTCGACGACGTGACATTCCATTACGGCGGTCATGCCACGCCGCTCTATGACGGGCTGTCGGTGGACATCCGCGCCGGCGAACGCGTCGGTCTGGTCGGACGTTCGGGCTCCGGCAAGACGACCTTCGTGAAGCTGATCCAGCGGCTCTACGATGTCTCGAGTGGTCGCATCATGATCGATGGTCAGAACATCGCGGAGGTCACGCAGGAGTCGCTGCGCAGCCGGATTGCGATCGTGCAGCAGGATCCGATCCTGTTTCACCGCTCGCTGGCCGACAACATCGCCTATGGCCGGCCCGGCGCCAGCATGGAGGCGATTGAACAGGCGGCGCGGCTGGCGAATGCGCATGACTTCATCACCCGGCTGCCGAAAGGTTACGGCACGCTGGTTGGTGAGCGTGGTGTGAAACTGTCGGGCGGCGAGCGGCAGCGTGTCGCGCTGGCGCGTGCGTTTCTCGCGGATGCGCCAGTACTTATTCTGGACGAGGCGACATCGAGCCTCGATTCAGAGTCGGAGGCGTTGATCCAGGAGGCGATGGAGCGGCTGATGAAAGGCCGCACCTCGATCGTGATCGCGCATCGCCTGTCGACGGTGCGCAGCCTCGATCGCATTCTGGTGTTCGATCACGGGCATATCGCGGAAGAGGGCACCCATGCCACGCTCACGGCGCGACCGGGTGGCATCTATCGCGGTCTGTTCGAGCGTCAGGTGCTCGATCTCGATCGCACCGCCGCCGCGGAATGATATCAGGAAGGAACGGGGGCCGCCGTTGGCCCTCGTTCGCATTTCGGCGCATGTCGTGAATGCGTTCGTCCCCCGTGGGCGAGCCGATCGTGGCGACACCCGCACGGTGACGCCCGTCGTCGCAAAATCGGATGTCGTTGACAGTTCCTGCTTTGCGCAACACTCTGTCGATCCTGCGACCAGTATAGACCGTATTGGGGGTCGACGATGGATTGCTCGCCGGACATTCAGACATGGTCGACTGCTCTCGTCGAGCCGGAACGACGGCTGGATTACTGGATTTCCGCGGTCTGCGAAGGCTTTCTGGAGATGGATATCGCCAGCCTCGCGCCCGCGAGCTTTGCGTCCGAACTACAACGCGGGCAGCTCGATGTGATTGGGGTCAATCAAGTTCGAGGCGATCCCCAGCATGTCTATCGCACCAGACGCGCCATCGCGCGCGGCCAGTCCAATTTTTACTATCTGCTTTGCAAGACCGACCGGAACTGGTCGGCCATGCAATGCGAGAGAACGGCGATGTTGCGCCCCCATGATCTTCTCCTGGTGGATTCGCGGCGCCCCTATGAATTTCATTTTCCGGTGACGTCGGACACGATTTCGCTGGAGCTGCCGATGGGATGGGTCGAGCGCTGGCTTACCGCGCCCGAGCAGCATCTTGGCCGGGTGATTGATGGACAGTCTGGCTGGGGACTGGCACTGAGCGGCTTCGTCCGGCAATGGTCACCGGAGCTGGCCGTTCGCAGTCCGCTGCCGGCGCCTCTCCTCGTCGATCAATTGGGAGCCCTGCTGGCTCTGACACTGGAAGGCGATGTGACGCAGTCGCCGGCGGAGACCTCCGGCACGGCCGCGCTAATTGATCGGATTCGTCGCGCTCTGCGCGAACGCTATGCCGAGCCCGGCCTCACTGCAGCGTCGATTGCCGCGCAACTGCAAATCTCGGAGCGCACGCTGCATCGCGGTCTCGCCAGCGCGTCCGTGACCTTTAGCGGGCTGCTCGCCGATTGCCGCATGTCGATGGCCCGCAAGATGCTGGCCGAGCCGCGCTTCGACCGTGTGAGTATCGGTGGCATCGGCCAGAAGGTCGGCCTGACGGATCCATCACACTTTATCCGCCAGTGCCGCAAATATCTGGGTGTGACACCTGGCGAGTTCAGGCGCCGACGATTGCCTGTGACGCAAATCGTCGATTGGGCTGGCACTATCCGGCCATCTGCCCGGCATGTCAGTGATTATGAATGTCCGGGAAACATCGGGAGGATTGCATGGCAGATCTATACGTCCTGGTTCACGGCGCCTGGCACACGGGACAGGAGATGGACGCGGTCGCCGGTCATCTGCGTGCGAGCGGGCATGTGGTTCATTGCCCGACGGTCGCTGGCAACAACGCAAATGACGACCGCAGCAGTGTTGGACTGACGCAAGCCATCGCTTCGATCGCGGATTATATCGAGAAAGAAAATCTGCGGGACATACGCCTTGTCGGACACAGCTATGGCGGCATGGTGATTTCGGGCGTCGCGGACCGTATGGCAGAACGCATCAAGCGGCTGGTCTATGTCAACGCCTTCGTTCCGCTGGACGGACAGTCGCTCAACGACATGGTGCCGCCGCATTACCTTGGCCTGTTCGATTCCATCGCTGCCGCCAACAACAACGCGGTGATGCTGCCGTTCGAAATCTGGCGCGACGCTTTCATCAACGATGCCGATTTCGGACTGGCGAAGTCAGCCTATGAGCAACTCAATCCGCATCCCTACAAGACATTCACCGACAAGATTTCGCTGAGCAAGCCTCTCGCCGAACTTGCGGTCGGGAAATCCTACGTGAATTGTCAGCAGGACATTGCGCTGCCACACAGCCTGCCATGGCATCCCCGACTATCCGAACGTCTTGGTCTGTTTCGGCTGGTCGAATGTCCGGGTAGCCATGAAATGTTCTTCAGCAATCCTGCACGCCTCGCAGAGGCGATCATTCAGGCAGGACGGGACTGAAGCAGATTTCGGTGCGGTCATCGGCGCCAAAACTGGCGAAGGACCCGGCGTTTTGCGCCGGGCCCTTCGTTGTTCAGAAAGTTATCAGCCGGCCTGTAAGCCGGGTTCTGTAGGGCATCGCCGATTTGCACCGGCGATACGTGACGGCCATTCCTCTGGGACCATAGTTGCCTATGGCCTCAAGCAACCTACCCGGACAGCGAGCAAGACATCGCCCCGCAGTGTTATCGCTCAAGGTGAGCGAACTGACTGCTTTGCCGTCCCTATTCGGTTTTGCTCCCGGTGTGGTTTGCCATGCCGTTTCCGTTGCCGGATACGCGGTGCGCTCTTACCGCACCTTTTCACCCTTACCCGCCTTCGCAGCTTGCACTGCTACGGCGTGGCGAGCCCGAAGGCCTGTCGCGCCGAAGTCCCGAAGGGACGTAGGAGGGCGGTTCGTTCTCTGTGGCACTTTCCCTGGGGTCACCCCCGCCGGACGTTATCCGGCACCGTATGTCGATGGAGCCCGGACTTTCCTCTCCCGCAGCCTTTCGACCGTAGCGGGAGCGGCCGTCCAGCCGACTGACGGCACAGGCATGGAGGCTCAGGGCCGTGGCGTCAAGCCAGGAACGCGCGCAGTCTTTGCCAAAATAAATTATCCTGAAGATGTCGTTCTGCTGCCGGTTCGTTCGACTGACCGCATGATCCCGGAAAGTGGCAACCAGTTTTCGGACCCGATCATGCCCATGTCACGGCGAATGCGCCGCTCAAGAGGAGAGAACGCAATGCAGTATCTGCTGATGATCTACCAGAACGAAGCCGAATACGCGAAAATGGACGCCGCCACAGGCAAGAAGATGCTTGAGGAATATGGCGCGTTCACCCAGTCCATCGTCCAGAGCGGCAATTTCAAGGCCGGTGACCGGCTGCAACCGACAACCACAGCGACCACGGTGCAGGTGCGTGACGGCAAGATGCTCACCACCGATGGTCCGTTCGCCGAGACGCGCGAACAGCTCGCTGGTTACTATCTGGTCGACGCCAAGGATCTCGATGCCGCACTGGCGATTGCGGCGCGGATTCCCAGTGCGCGGGTCGGTTCAATCGAGGTGCGGCCGATCTGGGTCTATAACTGACACCATGACGCTGGCCGAAATCGACAGGATCTTTCGCAACGAGGCGGGTCGCGCGCTGGCGACGCTGATCCGCCTCGTCGGCGATTTCGATTTGGCTGAAGATGCGCTGCAGGATGCCTTCGCGGTTGCGCTTGAAAAATGGCCCGCCGCCGAGCCGCCGGAAAATCCGCGTGCGTGGCTTGTCAATGTCGGGCGCAACAAGGCGATCGACCGTGTCAGGCGTCAGGTCTCGTTTCGCGGCAAGCAGGAACAGGTGACGCACGAGCTGTTGCTGAATGCGTGCGCAAATGACGATCGCTGTGATGACGCCGTTCTCGACGACGACATGTTGCGGCTGATTTTCATCTGCTGCCATCCGGCTTTCGCCGTGGAGGTGCAGGTGATGCTGACGCTGCGGACCGTCTGTGGATTGAGCACCGCTCAGGTGGCACGGGCGTTTCTGATCGGCGAAGACGCCATGGCGCAGCGTTTGGTGCGTGCCAAACAGAAGATCCGCATCGCCGGAATTCCCTATGAAGTGCCTGTGCTGGATGCGCTCGAACAGCGCCTGCGCGGCGTGTTGGCCGTGATCTATCTGGTTTTCACCGAAGGCTACGTTGCCACGTCAGGTGACGATCTGATGCGGCCGGACCTGGCGCGGGAAGCAATCCGGCTGGCTCGTTTGCTTGATGCGCTAATGCCGCAGCGACGCGAGATCAAAGGCCTGCTGGCGCTGATGCTGCTGCACGACGCGCGCCGCTCCGGTCGTGCTACGGCGGATGGCGATATCGTGCTGCTGGAAGCGCAGGATCGGTCGCTGTGGGATCACCAACAGATTGCCGAGGGATTGCGGCTGGTCGAGGACGCGTTGCACGCTCCGGGCCGACCCGATGACTATGTGGTGCAGGCCGCGATCGCGGCGCTGCATGCGCAGGCGCCAAGCTATCAAGCCACCGACTGGCCGCAGATCGCCGGGCTCTACGAAGTCCTGCTGCGGATCAGGCCATCGCCGGTGATCGAGCTCAACCATGCCGCCGCGGTGGCCATGGTCGATGGTCCGCTGCGTGCCTTGAATCTGGTCGACGCATTGCAGGCGAGGGGCGGACTCGACGGCTACGATCTGCTGCCGGCCGTGCGCGCCGACCTGTTGCGCCGTCTTGGCCGGCGCGATGCCGCCCGCGATGCGTATCATCGGGCCAGTGCGGCCACACAACTTGAGCCATTGCGTCGGCTTTACGCGCGGCGATTGGCTGAGCTGGACGAGATGACCGATCCGGAGATCTAGGCTGTCGCTTCGCTGGGCAGGCTGGCGAGCAGGGCCTGCAGCGTGGTCAGCGTCGAGTGATCCACGAGACCGTCGACGCGCTCGGGACGGAAATGGCGCTGGAAGGCGGTGACCACTTCCATGGTCGGAGCATTGTACTGGCCATCGGTCTCGATGCCGTAGCCATAGCGCGCCAATGCATGCTGCAGCGCCAGTACGTCGTCGCCTGCAGTGCCGAGTTTCATAGTTTCGCCGCGCACGATCGGCGCCGGCATCACCCAGTGTCCGACGCCCGAATTGGCCAGCGAGTGCCACGGGAATTTTTCGCCGGGATCCTTCTTGCGCGAAGGCGAGACGTCGGAATGACCGAGCACGCGATGCGGCTGCAGGTCATGACGCAGCATGATGCCGCGGCATAGCGCGGTGACGGCGGCGATCTGCCGGCTCGGAAAATCCGGATAGCCCCAGTCATGACCGCGATTGATGATCTCGATGCCGATCGAGCAGGAATTGATGTCCTCTTCGCCGGCCCAGAAACCGACGCCGGCGTGCCAGGCCCGCTTGGCTTCCGGCACCGTCTGCACGATGCGGCCGTCCTCGAGCACGATGTAATGCGCAGAGACATCGGTGCCCGCGCTGCACAGGCGCGCGATCGCGCCTTCCGGATCGGGCATGCCGGTATAGTGCAGCACGATCATATCGGGCACGAGGCCCTTGTTACGCTCACCGAAATTCGGCGACGGGATCACGTCGGAAACGACGGATGAATCCGGGGTAAAGGTCGGCATGTCCGCGGCGCCCTTGGGAATCGGGAGGGCGCGTTGACGCTTGGAGTCGGATCCAGCGGGTGCGGACGTAGGTGAAGCCATCAGAAAACTCAAATCAGTCACGAGAACAGCGACACATATCGGTTGTGCCGCAGGCGCGTACTATCCTCGACCGGCACCTTGCTATGCAACGACTGCATGACAGTTTTGCCCCATTTTTATCCACTGTGGGCTTAAAGCATCAGCACTACGATGAAACCGGCACTTGCAATTGATCGACTGCTCTCCAACCCATCAACGCTTTCTTAACGCTAAGTGCCGTTACTGAGTGGTGAAGAGCCAACCTGAAAAGGGCGGCCAAAGTTCCATTTTGACGTTCAAATCCCATGGCAATCCCGACAAATCCATGCGGACGTCCGGCCTTTCCCGCGCCAAACGCGGGTGGCGCGTCGAATGGAACCCGCAATCGCGCGGCGACCGGGCTTTTCAGGAGGAAAAGCCAGGCGGCGCGCCGACAGTTGAGGCGACATGGGCCTGTTCGTGTCCAGTTTGATTTTGCGCCTCGATGCGAAGGAACGGAACGCGCTGTCTGCACGCCTCCGGCCGGCGCGCGCATGAGCACGCCCGATACAAGACATATCTCCGTTCTCGGCGTTGAAGCCGTCGACATGCTGAGCCCGCGCGCCGGTGGAATTTATGTCGATGCCACATTCGGCGCAGGCGGCTATTCCCGCGCCATTCTCGCGACCGAGGGAACCCGCGTCATCGCCATCGATCGCGACCGGACGGCCATCGCCGGTGGTTTCGATCTGGTCGACGCGTCTGACGGTCGTCTCACGTTGGTCGAGGATCGCTTCTCCAATCTCACCGATGTGTGTGCCGCCCAGGGCGAGCCGCTCGTCGATGGCGTCGTGATGGATGTCGGCGTGTCGTCGATGCAGATCGATCAGGCCGAACGCGGCTTCTCGTTCCGTTTCGACGGCCCGCTCGACATGCGCATGAGCCAGCACGGGCCGACCGCGGCCGATGTGGTGGCGAAGGCCTCCGAGGCCGATCTCGCCAATATCATCTATATCTTCGGCGAGGAACGGCATTCCCGCTCTGTTGCGCGCGCGATCGTCGCGGCGCGCAAGGAAGCTGACATCGAAACGACGAAACAGCTCGTCGATATCGTGCAGAAGGTCGTGTGGGCCAAGCCCGGCGAAATCCATCCGGCGACGCGCACGTTCCAGGCGCTGCGCATCTTCGTCAATGCAGAGCTCGACGAACTCCACACTGCGCTCGCCGCCGCCGAACGCGTGCTGAAGCCGGGCGGCCGGCTGTCGGTGGTCTCGTTCCATTCGCTGGAAGACCGCATCGTCAAGAATTTCATGACCGAGCGCAGCAAGACCGGCGGCGGTTCGCGGCATCTGCCCGAGGTCGCGCAATCCCGTCCGCGCTTCTCGCTCGTCAACAAGCGCCCGATTACCGCTGGCGAAGACGAACTCAAGGCCAATCCGCGCGCGCGCTCTGCGAAGCTGCGCGGCGCCGAGCGCACCGATGCGCCGGCGCAGGATGCCGGCCCGTTGCCGGGCTGGCCGACGCTCGCCTCCGTGTTGAGGGGAGGCTGACCATGCGGATCATCCACCTTCTCGTGATCGCCGTTCTCGTCTTCGCCGCCGCCTATGTCTATCGTATCAAGATGGAATCCACGGTGCGCACCGAGAAGGTGCTGCGCCTGCATGCCGATATTCGCGAACAGCGCGATGCGATCGCGTCGTTGCGTGCCGAATGGGCCAAGCTGGATGCGCCGATGCGGCTGCAGGGGCTGGCCGAACGTCATCTCAAGCTGCAGCCGGTGACGGCGCAGCAATTCGACACGATGAAAAATCTGCCGGATCGGCCGCCGAATTTCGCCAAGCCCGGTGAGCCAGATCCGATCGGCGCGATGATCCACACCATCGATCCGGATATCGTGACCGGTTCGCTGCCGGCGCCGGAGGATCCGCAGTGACAGGTCCGCAACTCGACCCGAACAAACCGATCACCCGGCCGCCGGAGCCCTGGCGCCAGCGTCTGATCCGCAGCCTGCTCTACGGGCGCAACGTCGATCGTGCGGCGAAGGCACGCGCGCGCGTCGGTCTTGCGATGATCGCGTTCGGCGGCGTGTACGGCATCATTGCCGTGCGCCTGATCATGTTCGCCGTCAACGGCGACACCCATGCGGAGCGCCGCTCCACGCGTGACGCTATCGCGACCGCACGTCCCGATATCGTCGACCGCAACGGCGCGATCCTGGCGACCGACGTGAAGTCACCATCGCTGTTCTCGGAGCCTCGCCGCATCATCGACAAGGACGAAGCGGTCGAATTGCTCACTGGCGCATTGCCCGATCTCGACGGCGCCGAAGTGCGCGAGCGGATCATGAGCAAGAAGGGCTTTGCCTGGCTGAAGCGCGAGATCACGCCGCAGCAGCAGCGCGACATTCATCGGCTGGGCATTCCGGGCATCGGCTTCCTGCGCGAGAACAAGCGTGTCTATCCGAGCGGCGCGGCGGTCTCGCATCTGATCGGCCTGACCAATATCGACAACCAGGGCATTGCCGGCATCGAGAAATGGCTCGACAGCAATGGCCTCGCGGATCTGCATCGCGCGGGCTTCGCCTCCGATCGTCTGCAGAAGCCGGTCGAACTCGCCGTCGACCTGCGCGTCGAACACGCGCTGCGTGATGAACTGCTCAAGGCTAAGGCGAAGTACAGCGCCAAGGCGGCGTCGGGCCTGGTGTCGAACGTGAAGACCGGCGAGATCGTCGCGATGGTCTCGCTGCCCGACTTCGATCCGAACAATCCGAAGGAAGCGCACGATCCCGATCGCATCAACCGCCTGACCACCGGCGTCTATGAAATGGGCTCGACCTTCAAGACGCTGACGCTGGCGATGGCGCTGGACAGCGGCAAGGCCAATCTCAATACGATGTATGACGCGCGCTATCCGCTCAGCTACGGCAAGTTCAAGATCCACGACACCCATCCGGTGCCGCGTCCGATCTCGCTCACCGAAGTCTTCACTTTTTCGTCAAACGTCGGCGCTGCGAAGATCGCGCTCGGGCAGGGCGTCGAAGCGCACAAGGCCTTCCTGAAGAAAGTCGGCCAGCTCGATCGCCTGCGCACCGAACTGCCGGAAAGCGCGATGCCGATCGTACCGAAACGCTGGGGTGAACTGAACACCATCACCATCGCATTCGGTCACGGCATGGCCGTGGCGCCGCTGCAGGCGGTGATGGGCGTCAATGCGATGATTAATGGCGGGTTGCTGATCCCGCCGACCTTCCTGAAGCGCACCGAAGAGGAAGCGCGGGAGATCGGCAAGCGCGTCATCAAGAAAGAGACCAGCGACAAGGTGCGTTACATGATGCGCCTGAATGCCGAGACCGGCTCGGCGCGGCAGGCGGAAGCCAGGGCCAAGGGTTACTATCTCGGCGGCAAGACCGGTACGGCCGAGAAGGTCGTCAACGGCCGCTATTCCAAGAAGCAGGTGCTGAATTCCTTTACCGCTGTGCTGCCGATGGACAATCCGCAATTCCAGGTTCTGGTGATGCTGGACGAGCCGAAGGCGCTGCCGGAAACCCATGGTTTCATCACCTCGGGTTGGAATGCGGTGCCGACGGGGGGCAATGTGATCGCCCGTATCGCGCCGCTTTTGGGGCTTGAGCCGCGCTTCGATCTGGCGCCGTCCGACCGCCTTATTCTTGCGACATCCAAGGTGACTCAGTAACGCCGCATCTGCGCTTTACAGCCGGTGCAAAATGCGGTTTGCGTGGCGTTGCGAACCCGATGTGTCACTCGATCTGGCCTGCCCGGAGCAGCATGAAACTACGCGATTTGTTCAACCCTGATGCTGTGATGGAGCCGTCCGCAAGGGACGTCACCGTCACCGGACTGGCTGTGGACAGCCGCGCAGTGAAACCGGGCGATCTGTTCTTTGCACTCGCCGGTGCGAAGACCGACGGTTCGCGTTTCATTGCACAGGCACTGGCGTCAGGTGCCGTCGCTGTCGCCAGTGACCACAAACCCGACGATTTGTCCGTACCCTTTGTGCGCACGCCCAATCCGCGCCTTGCGCTGGCTCTGGCGGCGTCGAAATTCTATCCGCGTCAGCCAGCGGTCATTGCCGCCGTCACGGGGACATCGGGCAAGACCTCGGTCGCATCCTTTGCGCGCGAAATCTGGGAGCGCCTTGGACACGTCTCCGCAAGTATCGGCACCATCGGTCTCGTCTCGCCGAAGCGCACCGTCTATGGCTCGCTGACCACGCCGGATCCGATCTCGCTGCATAAGCAGATCGACGAGATCACCGGCGAGGGCGTGACGCATCTCGCGCTCGAAGCATCGTCGCACGGGCTTGATCAATTCAGGCTCGATGGCGTGCGGGTCTCTGCCGCCGGCTTTACCAATCTGTCGCGCGATCACATGGACTACCATCCGGATGTCGCGCACTATCTCAGTGCCAAGCTGCGTCTGTTTCTCAATCTCGTCATTGACGGCGGCGTTGCCGTGATCGCTGCCGATCATGAGCATTCGCCGCAGGTGATCCATGCCGCACAGTCGCGCCACCTGCGTCTGATGAAGGTCGGTCGCAAGGGCGACGGCGTGGGCGAGGGTATTCGCCTTGTGGAGGCCACGGTCGAAGGCTTCGCGCAGAAACTCACACTTGAGCATCGCGGCAAGAGCCATCAGATCAAGCTGCCACTGGTCGGTGAATTCCAGATCGAGAACGCGCTGGTCGCGGCCGGTCTTGTGATCGGTACCGGCGGTGATGTCGATGCGACATTCGCCGCGCTCGAACATCTCCAAGGCGCCAAGGGGCGTCTCGAGCAGGTCGGCGCGCACAATGGCGCGCCGGTGTTCGTCGATTACGCACACAAGCCGGATGCACTGGCGAAGGCACTGCAGGCCCTGCGCCCTTACGCAAAGCGCAAGCTCGTCGTGGTGTTCGGCGCCGGCGGTGATCGCGATGCCGGCAAGCGGCCGCTGATGGGCGAGATTGCCGCCGAGAATGCCGACAGCGTGATCGTCACCGATGACAATCCGCGCAGCGAGAATCCTGCCACCATCCGCGCTGCCATTCTGGCCGCTGCGAAAGGCGCCATCGAAATCGGTGATCGCGCCGAAGCCATTCGCGTGGCCGTCGAGGGTCTGCAGCCCGGCGATGCCCTGCTGATCGCCGGCAAGGGCCACGAGACCGGACAGATCGTCGGTGACCGCACGCTGCCGTTCAGCGATCACGAGGCCGCCGCAGCGGCGCTTGCCAAGAGGACTGCATGAGCGAGTTTCTTTGGACATCTGCCGCGATGGCCGACGCGATGCACGCCACAATACAGGGCGCGCTGCCGGAAGGCATCACCGGCATCTCCATCGATACCCGCACCATCAAGCCGGGCGAGGCCTATTTCGCGATCAAGGGCGACGTGCATGACGGCCATGCCTTCGTCGAGGCCGCGCTGAAAGCCGGCGCTGGTCTCGCTGTGGTCGAAGCGGCGCAGCGTGACAAGTTTTCCGCCGATGCGCGCCTGCTGGTGGTCGACGACGTGCTCGCAGCGCTCGTCGAACTCGGCATCGCCTCGCGTGCACGTCTGAAGGCGCCGATCATCGCAATCACCGGTTCGGTCGGCAAGACCTCGACCAAGGAAGCGCTGCGCCGCGTGCTGGAAGCGCAGGGCAAGACACATGCCTCGGTCGCCTCGTTCAACAATCACTGGGGCGTGCCGTTGACGCTGGCGCGCTGCCCGGCCGATGTACGTTTCGCGATCTTCGAGATCGGTATGAATCACGCCGGCGAAATCGAGACGCTGGTGAAGATGGTCCGGCCGCATTACGCCGTCATCACCACCGTCGAGCCGGTGCATCTGGAATTCTTCGCGGGCGTTGAAGCGATCGCCGACGCCAAGGCCGAAATCTTCTCGGGGCTTGAGCACGATGGCGTCGCGATCCTCAACCGCGACAACGCGCAATTCGCGCGGCTGCAGAAGAGCGCCAAGAAGGCCGGCGTCTCGCGCATCGTCTCGTTCGGCGCCGACCAGAAGGCTGAGGCACGGCTGCTCGACGTCTCATTGCATCCGACCTGTTCGGCGGTGCATGCCAACATTCTCGGCCATGACGTCACCTACAAGCTTGGCATGCCCGGCCGCCACATGGCGATGAATTCGCTGGCGGTGCTGGCGGCAGCCGAATTGATGGGCGCCGATCTCGTTCATGCCGCGCTGACGCTGTCGCAGGTCGTGCCCGCTGTGGGCCGCGGCGCTCGCCATGTGCTCGAAGTGCCAGGCGGCGAGGCGACGCTGATTGATGAGAGCTACAATGCCAATCCGGCTTCGATGGCGGCCGCCATCAACGTGCTGGGCGCTGCGGCTGTCGGGCCGAAGGGTCGCCGCATCGTGGTGCTGGGCGACATGCTCGAACTCGGCGCCGATGGCGCGAAACTTCATGCCGGGCTGCTGGATGCGGTGCAGTCCAACGGCATCGATCTGGTATTTTGCTGTGGTCCCCTGATGCGCAATCTTTGGGACGCCCTTTCCACGGGCAAGCGGGGCGGCTATGCCGGGGATGCGGCGGCGCTCGAATCGCAGGTGCTGGCCGCGATCCGCGCCGGTGACGCCATCATGGTCAAGGGCTCGCTCGGCTCGAAGATGAAACCGATTGTCTCCGCGCTCGAAAAGCGCTTTCCCGGCAACGCCGCGCTCGACGACGCCGCGGTATAGGGCGGACTGAATGTTCTACTGGCTGATCGACTTCGCGGGCACCGTGCCGGTGTTCAACGTGTTCCGCTACATCACCTTCCGCACCGGCGGCGCAGTGGTCACCGGCGCACTGTTCGTGTTCCTGTTCGGACCCTGGATCATCGACAATCTGCGTCTGCGCCAGGGCAAGGGCCAGCCGATCCGCACTGACGGCCCGCAGTCGCATCTGGTCAAGGTGGGCACGCCGACCATGGGCGGGCTGATGATCCTGTCCGGCCTGGTGGTCTCCACGCTGCTCTGGGCCAATCCGCGCAATCCCTATGTCTGGATCGTGCTGGCGGTCACCCTCGGCTTCGGCTTCGTCGGTTTCTACGACGACTATCTGAAAGTGACCAAGCAGAGCCACAAGGGCTTTGCCGGTCGCACGCGTCTGCTGATCGAATTCATCATCGCAGGCGCCGCCTGTTTCGCCTTCGTCAAGCTCGGCCGCGATCCACTGTCCTCCTCGCTGGTGATCCCGTTCCTCAAGGACGTGATCGTGAATTTCGGCTGGTTCTTCGTGCTGTTCGGCGCCTTCATCGTCGTTGGCGCTGGCAATGCCGTGAACCTCACCGACGGTCTCGACGGTCTCGCCATCGTGCCTGTCATGATCGCATCGGCCTCGTTCGGCATGATCGCCTATCTCGCCGGCAACGCGGTGTTCTCCGACTACCTGCAGATCAACTATGTCGCCGGCACCGGTGAACTCGCTGTGCTCTGCGGCGCGGTGCTCGGGGCAGGGCTTGGCTTCCTCTGGTTCAACGCGCCGCCGGCCTCGATTTTCATGGGCGATACCGGCTCGCTGGCGCTGGGCGGTATGCTCGGCTCCATCGCGGTGGCCGTGAAGCACGAGATCGTGCTCGCGGTGATCGGCGGCCTGTTCGTGCTGGAGGCCGTCTCGGTGATCGTGCAGGTCACGTCCTTCAAGCTCACCGGCAAGCGCGTGTTCCGCATGGCGCCGATCCATCACCACTTCGAGCAGAAGGGCTGGACCGAGCCGCAGATCGTGATCCGCTTCTGGATCATCTCGGTGATGCTGGCGCTGGTCGGCCTCTCCACGCTGAAGCTGCGGTGATTGAAATGAGATGGAGCGCCGCGCGTAGTGCTCCCTCCCCCCTTGCGGGGGAGGGCCGGGGAGAGGGGGGCCACGCACGCCGGACGTCGCTTGTTGACACCCCTCTCCCGGCGCTACGCGCCACCCTCTCCCGCAAGGGGAGAGGGGACAAGAAAGCAAACGGAGCGTTGCTTTGATCCCCGTCACCTCATTCGCCGGCAAGACCGTCGCCGTGTTCGGCCTCGGTGGCTCCGGCCTCGCGTCCTGCCACGCGCTGCAGGCGGGCGGTGCTGAAGTCATCGCCTGTGACGACAGCATCGACAGGATGGTCCAGGCCACGCAGGCCGGTTTCATCACCGCCGATCTGCGCACGGTCGCGTGGGGCAGTTTTGCGGCTCTGATCCTGACGCCCGGTGTGCCGCTGACGCATCCGGCGCCGCATTGGACAGTCGTCGCTGCGAAAGCAGCAGGCGTCGAGGTTATCGGCGACATCGAACTGTTCTGCCGCGAGCGCAAGCTGCATGCGCCCGATGCGCCCTTCGTTGCCATCACCGGCACCAATGGCAAATCGACGACGACGGCGCTTGTTGCGCATCTGATGCGCGAGGCCGGTTTCGATACGCAGATGGGCGGCAATATCGGTACCGCGATCCTGTCGCTCGAGCCACCGCGCGCTGGCCGCGTCCATGTGATCGAGATGTCGTCCTATCAGATCGATCTCACGCCCTCGCTCGATCCGTCCGTCGGCATCCTGCTCAACGTGACGCCCGATCATATCGATCGTCACGGCACGCTGGCGCATTACGCTGCGGTGAAGGAGCGTCTCGTCGCCGGCGTGCAGGCGGGCGGCACGGCCATCATCGGTGTCGACGACGACTGGTGCAGCAAAGCCGCTGATCGCATCGAACAATCCGGCAAGCGCGTGGTTCGCGTCTCCGTCGAACATCCACTGGCCGATGGCCTCACCATCCGTGGCAGCACCATCGTGCGCAATGCCGGCGGCGCGCAGAGCGATGTCGTCGATATCGCGGGTATCGGCTCGCTGCGTGGCTTGCATAATGCGCAGAACGCCGCCTGTGCCTCGGCCGCAGCGCTGGCGCTCGGCGTCAGCCCGGCCGTGCTGCAGAAGGGCCTGCGCAGCTTTCCCGGTCTTGCCCATCGCATGGAGCAGGTCGGGCGTCAGGGCGCGACGTTGTTCGTCAACGACTCCAAGGGCACCAATGCGGACGCTGCGGCGAAAGCGCTGTCGTCCTTTAACGACATCTTCTGGATCGCCGGCGGCAAGCAGAAGGAGGGCGGCATCACCTCGCTCGCCGAATTCTTCCCGCGCATCCGCGGCGCCTATCTGATCGGTGAGGCAGCGAACGACTTCGCGCAGACGCTGGACGGCAAGGTGCCATACGAGATCAGCGTCAGCCTCGACGTCGCGGTGGCCAATGCCGCGCGCGATGCCGCCGAAGCCGGGCTGACAGAGCCGGTCGTGCTGCTGTCACCCGCCTGCGCCTCATTCGACCAGTTCCGCAATTTCGAAATCCGCGGCGACCGGTTCAGGGAACTGGTGCTGGCGCTGGATGGGGTGAGGGCGGTTTAAGGCGCGATCTTCACGATCCAGTATCAGCCGACGTGTTCTGGCTCAGTCGAGGGAATATCACGCGGCTGTTAGGAGCCAACAGTCGAGGTCATTTGATCGCACCGTGCAGGGGGCGTTGATGATTGAGCCGTCGGATGATCGCAAGGACACGTCGCCGCTGATCGCAGAGATCGCCGAATTTATTCGGCATCATGCGACGGGCTCGATCCTCCGCGTCGGGATCGATGGCGTGGACGGTGTAGGAAAGACGGTGTTCGCGGACACGCTCGCGCGTGTAATCGGCACGCTCGGACGGCCCGTTATCCGCGCCTCCGTGGACAGCTTTCATAATACGCGCGAGATCCGATACCGGCAGGGGAAAACCTCTCCACGTGGCTTTTACGCGGACTCCTACAATTATGTTGAGTTGCGGAAAGTACTGCTCGATCCTCTCGGATCCGGCGGCTCACGCGTCTATTGCCCTGCCATCTTCGATCACACCGTGAACGCCCCGGTCGCCGCTTGCTGGTCGATTGCCGATCCCGATGCTGTCCTCGTCTTCGACGGCATCTTCCTGCATCGACCGGAACTCAGGGATGTCTGGAACCTGTCGATTTTTCTGGATGCGCCATTCGCCATCACCATCCCGCGCGGCGCCGGTCGCGGCCCCGGATACGGATCGGCTGATGTGGATGCCGCGTCCAACCGGCGTTATATCGAAGGCCAGCGCCTGTATCTGCAAGAGAACGACCCGCAAAACCGCGCGAATCTCGTCATCGACTATTCCGATTTCACGCACCCTGCAGTCACAGCCCGCCGCTGGCCGCCCTGAATGGAGCCAAATTTTCACAATCCATTAACCGTCTGGCAACCACGATGGCCCATCGATAGGAGTTCATCGACCCGCAGGACGCGCTTATGATCTCTCGCGAACAACGCACCCCGCTCAGCGAATGGTGGTGGACCGTGGACCGCCTGCTGCTGGCGGCGATCATCGCGCTGATGCTGGCGGGGGTGATCCTCTCGCTCGCGGCGTCGCCGCCGGTGGCGACCCGCATCGGGCTTGATCCGTTCCACTTCTTCAACCGGCACATCCTGTTCCTGGTGCCGTCGATTATCGTACTGATCGGCGTGTCCTTCATGACGCCGCGGCAGATCCGCCGCTCGGCGCTGGTCGTGTTCGCGATCTCCATCGTGCTGATCCTGGCGACCTTGCTGATCGGGCCGGAAGTGAAGGGCGCCAAGCGCTGGATCACCATCCTCGGCATCAACATCCAGGCATCTGAATCCGCCAAGCCGGCTTTCGTCGTCATCGCCGCCTGGCTATTCTCGGAATCCGCGCGCAAGCCGGAAATGCCGGCGACCTCCATGGCCATCGTCCTGCTGATGATGCTGGTGTCGCTGCTGGTGATGCAGCCTGACTTCGGTCAGACTATGCTGATCCTGATGGCCTGGGGGTCGCTGTTCTTCATCGCCGGCATGCGCATGGTCTGGGTGTTCGGCCTCGGCGCCACCGCGGCAGGTGGACTCTTGATGGCTTACTTCCTGGTGCCGCACGTGGCCGGCCGTATCAAACGCTTCATGGACCCCGCCTCGGGCGACACGTTCCAGGTCGATACCGCGATGGAAGCGTTTTCGAATGGCGGCTGGTTCGGCCTCGGGCCGGGCGAGGGCATCGCCAAGCGCAGCCTGCCGGACAGCCACACCGACTTCGTCTTCGCCGTCGGCGCCGAAGAGTTCGGCATCCTGCTGTGCCTCGCCGTGCTTAGCCTGTTTGCCTTCATCGTGATCCGCGCGATGTCGCGCGCTTACGCCACCGAAGATCTGTTCTCGCGCTTCGCTGCCTCGGGCCTCGCGATCCTGTTCGGCGTGCAGGCGGCGATCAACATGGCGGTCAATCTGCATCTGATCCCCGCCAAGGGCATGACGCTGCCCTTCATCTCCTATGGCGGCTCGTCGATGATCTCGCTGGCTTACAGCGTCGGCATGCTGCTCGCTTTGACGCGGATGCGCCCGCGCACCGAAGTCGAGGCGATCGACGCCCACGTCGCGCGCACTTACGCGTGATGAGTACCGCGCCCCTCATATTGCTGGCGGCGGGCGGCACCGGCGGACATCTGTTTCCGGCGGAAGCGCTCGGCGTCGCGCTGATGAAGCGCGGGCTGCGCGTCCGGCTCGTCACCGATGCGCGGGCGCTGAAATATAGCGGGCTGTTTTCGCGCGAGATGATCGATGTGGTGCCGAGCGAGACGGTGCGCTCCCGCAATCCCATCTCGCTAGCCCGCACCGCGATCATGCTCGCTGCTGGCACCGCGATGGCGCTGAATCTGATGCGCAGCCTGAAGCCAGCGGCGGTGATCGGCTTCGGTGGCTATCCGACTGTGCCGCCACTGTTTGCCGCGCGTCTGTTCGGCATTCCCACCCTCATTCACGATTCCAACGCCGTCATGGGCCGCGCCAACCGCATGCTGTCCGGCAAGGTCAGCGCCATCGCCACATCGCTGCCCGGCGTGCTCGACCGCGATCCCGAATTGTCGAAGAAGACCACCACCACAGGCACCCCGATGCGCCCGGCGATCCTCGCCGCTGCTGCCGTCCCCTATGCCGCGCCGGATCTCACCGGGCCATTCCGCTTGCTCGTCGTCGGCGGCAGCCAGGGCGCGCGCATCATGGCCGATATCGTGCCGCCGGCGATCGAGCGTCTCGAACCGGCGCTGTGGAATCGTCTCGTCCTCACACAACAGGTGCGCGACGAAGACATGAGCCGCGTGCGTGCCGTTTACGACAAGCTCAAGATCAAGGCCGAACTCGCGCCGTTCTTCAGCGATCTCCCCGCGCGTCTCGCATCGAGCCAACTTGTGATCTCGCGCTCCGGTGCGGGCACCGTCGCCGAACTTGGCGCCATCGGCCGTCCGTCCATTCTGGTGCCGCTGCCCGGTGCGCTCGATCAGGATCAGTTCGCCAATGCCGGTGTGCTTGCCGATGCCGGCGGCGCACTCCGCATCGCGCAGAGCGACTTTACGCCGGATCGTCTGGCGGCTGAAATCTCGGCGCTGGCCGGCGCGCCGGCGCGGTTGACCGCGATGGCTGCAGGTGCGCGCAAGGTCGGCAAGCTCGATGCAGCAGAGCGGCTGGCGGATCTGGTTGCCAAGGTCGCGAAGATTTAGGTCATCGGTTCTGCTACACGTCGTCCCCACGCGGTTCGCCCGGGGGGACAATGAGCGGAGAGCATCTTTCCAATATTCCGATGACGCACCGCGAGATCGCGCAGGCTGCGCTCAGGGCGTCCGTCGGTTCTGCAACCATCGATTCCATCCGGCCGATTCCGGGTGGCGTCTCGGGTGCTTTTGTCTATCGAGTAGCCGCCGGCGATCGCCGCTACGTATTGCGCATGGAGGGCTTTGCCAGTCCGCTGCGCAACCCGCATCAATATACGTCGATGCGCATCGCTGCAGAGGCAGGGATCGCGCCGCGGCTCTATCATGTGGACGAGGTCGCCCGTGTGGCGGTGATGGACTTCATCGTCGAACAGCCTCTGCAGTCCTATCCCGGCGGTCCCCATGCTTTGGCACAGGCGCTGGGAGAAATGCTGCGGCGCCTGCAGGCGACGCCGAGGTTCGGGCGCTTCGTCGATTATCCGGACATCACCGCCCGGCTGTGGGCCCATGTCTGCCGCACAAATCTGTTTGCGCCTGGCGTGCTCGATGCCCACACGCAGCGTCTGGCAGACCTCCGTAGCGCCTATACGTGGAATAGCGACGAGGCGGTTTCCAGCCACAACGATATCCTGCCGCGCAACCTTCTGTTCGATGGCGAGCGTCTGTGGCTGGTCGATTGGGAGTCGGCCTATTGCAACGATCCTGTCGTCGACATGGCGACCATGCTCGATAATTTTGCGCCGTCACCTGAACTCGAAGAGGTGCTTTTGCAGGCATGGCTCGGTCAGCCGCCTGATCGCGGCCTGCGCGATCGTCTCGAATTGATGCGCGCGCTCACCCGTCTGTTTTATGCGGGCGTCCAGTTCAGCGCCGTAGCGACCGCGTCGCGCTCGGTGCCGGACACGGACCTTTCGGCTCCTACACTTGCGGAATTCCGGCAAGCCTTGCGCGACGGGCGGCTGGCGCCCGACGCGTTGGAGACCAGGCATCTGCTTGGAAAGATGTATCTCGCTGCATTTTTCACGGGCGAGAAACCGCCGGGGCTGCCTCCGCCGATCAGTGCCTTTCAAGTAATGGGCACAGCGGAGGCATGACGACGAGGTGCTGAAACGCTACAGCCTCACGGTCTCCACCAGATAATCCAGAAACGCCCGCACCCTTGCCGGCAATTGTCCGCCGTGGCCGACGAACACCGCGTGGATCGGTTCGATGTCGCCTGGATTGAAAGCTTCGAGCACCGGCACCAGCCGGCCGGCCTTGATATCGGCCTCGACGTGAAAGCGTGCGAGCCGCGCGAGGCCCATGCCGGCCACGGCAAGGTGCTGCATCGCTTCGCCGTCGCTGACGAGGGCATTGCCTGACGGCATCACGGCGATTGTCTCGCCGCCGATCTTGAACGGCCAGCCGTTTTCCCACTTGGCGAAGCCGAAGCGCAGCAGATTATGGTCAGCGAGATTATCCGGCGTCTTGGGTGCGCCGCGCTCTTTGAGATAGTCCGGCGCGGCAACCACCACCATCCGGCTCTCGCCGAGTTTGCGCGCCAACAGTCGTGACTCGCGCATCAAGCCAACGCGAATGGCGACATCGGCGCGCTCTTCCAGGAGATCCACCACGAGATCCGTCAGAACGACCTCGACCTTGATGTCCGGATAGCGCTTCGCGAAATCCGGCAGCAGCGGCAGCAGGAGACGCAGGCCGAAGGGCACGCTGGTATTGACGCGCAGCAGGCCGCTCGGTGTGGCGCCGATGGCGGCCTCGCGTTCGGCCGCGCTGATCTCGTCGAGAATGCGTAGTGCGCGCTCGTAGAAAGCACTGCCTTCGGGGGTCAGTTGCAGCTTGCGCGTCGAGCGGTTGATCAGCCGCACGCCGAGCCGTGCTTCCAGCCGCGCCACCAGTTTGCTGACGGCAGAGGGCGTCATCCGGAAGGCCCGCGCCGCGGTCGAAAAACCGCCGAGCTCGACCACGCGGGTGAACACTTCCATCTCGCCGGAGCGGTTGACGTCCAGTCGTGACATCTGGCCGTAATTCGTTGAGTGAATTCAATTCACAAATATTGTTCCTATGCCACGTCTATCTCATCAATGTCAGGAGGTCCACATCTCCCGTCGTCGGGCAATTGGCCCGCTTCACCCACGGGACACCACGTTCATGCCTCTTGCACTCTACGCGCTTACCGCCGGCGCCTTCGGAATTGGCGTCACCGAATTCGTCATCATGGGTCTTCTCATCGAGGTCGGCGGCGACCTCGGCGTGTCGATCCCGGCCGCGGGTCTGCTGATCTCGGGCTATGCGCTGGGTGTCGTGCTCGGCGCCCCGATCATGACCATCGCCACCAGTCGCTGGCCGCGCAAAACCGTGCTGCTGGTGCTGATGGGCATCTTCACGCTGGGTAATCTCGCTTGCGCCCTGGCGCCGGATTACTGGAGCCTGATGGCCGCCCGCGTGTTGACGGCCTTTGCGCATGGCACGTTCTTCGGCGTCGGCTCGGTGGTGGCGACGAGCCTCGTGCCCGAGAACAAGAAGGCGTCGGCGATCTCCATCATGTTCGCCGGCCTGACGGTGGCGACCATTCTCGGCGTGCCGTTCGGGACGTGGCTCGGGCAGGGCTATGGCTGGCGCGCGACCTTCTACGCGGTGACGCTGGTGGGAATGGTTGCGATGGCCGCAGTGGCGCTGCTGGTGCCACCGGTCAAGGCGCCGGAAGAACACAGCAAGCTGTCCGACGATCTCGCAGTGCTGGCGCGGCCTCAGGTGCTGCTCGGCCTGCTCACAACAATTTTGGGCTGGATCGGCATCTTCGCGCTGTTCACTTATGTCGCGCCGATCCTGACGAAGATTTCTGGCTTCTCCGATGCGGCCGTGTCGCCGATCCTGCTGGTGTTCGGCGCGGGCGCCATCGTCGGCAATCTGGCCGGCGGACGTCTTGCCGATCGCTGGCCGGCGGGCAGCGTGTTCGGCAGCCTGCTGGCCCTGGCGGTGACGCTCGTGCTGATCACCTTCGCCGCGCATAATCAGGTCGCCGTCATCATCGCTATCGCGCTGCTGGGTGCCACGGCCTTCGCCACCGCGTCGCCCTTGCAGATGGCGGTGCTACGCAAGGCCGAGGGCGCCGGCCAGAGTCTCGCGTCGAGCTTCAACATTGCCGCGTTCAATCTCGGCAATGCCATTGGCGCGTGGCTTGGCGGCGCGGTGATTGCGCATGGCGGTCTGAGCGCGGTGCCATGGGTCGCGGCGCTCGCTCCGCTGGCTGGGGTCGCTGTGGCGCTCATTGCCAATCGTGCGGATCGCGCACCGGCGCCGGTTCCCGCGCCGGCGGAATAGGGTGCTCAAGGCGGATTCGCCTGATCCGCAAGCCAAATTTCCGTCTTTTTCGTCATGGCCGGGCTTGTCCCGGCCATCCACGTCTGTTTGAAGGAGTCATCTGCTCGAACGAGCTTGGATGCCCGGACGTCCAGCGAAGCTCGTTTCGCGCTGCCCGGACATGATGGAACATAGAGACGCCCCATGAGACTGCCGCGCGAAATCGGACCCATTCACTTTGTCGGTATCGGCGGCATCGGCATGAGCGGCATTGCCGAGGTGCTGTGCAATCTCGGCTACACCGTGCAGGGCTCGGACGCCTCCGAAAGCGCCAACGTCAATCGTCTGCGCGAGAAGGGCATCACCATCCATGTCGGCCACAAGGCCGATAACGTGTCGGGCGCCGACGTGCTCGTGGTCTCCACGGCGATCAAGCGCGACAATCCGGAGCTGATGGCCGCGCGCGCGCAGCGCATCCCTGTCGTGCGCCGCGCCGAGATGCTCGCCGAGCTGATGCGCTTGAAGAGCTGCGTCGCTATCGCGGGCACCCATGGCAAGACCACAACGACGTCGATGGTCGCCGCATTGCTCGATGCCGGCGAACTCGATCCCACCGTCATCAATGGCGGCATCATCAATGCCTATGGCACCAATGCGCGGCTCGGCGCCGGCGAGTGGATGGTGGTCGAAGCCGACGAGAGCGACGGCACCTTTCTGAAGCTGCCGGCCGATGTCGCCATCGTCACCAATGTCGATCCCGAACATCTCGATCACTTCAAGACCTTCGATGCCGTGCAGGACGCGTTCCGCCACTTCGTCGAGAACGTGCCTTTCTACGGCTTCGCTGTCATGTGCATCGATCACCCCGTGGTGCAGAGCATCGTCGGCAAGATCGAGGATCGCCGCATCATCACTTACGGACAGAACCCGCAGGCCGATGCGCGGCTGGTCGATCTGAAGCCTGCCAATGGCGGCTCGTCCTTCAAGGTCGCGTTCCGCGACCGCAAGGCCGGCACCGCGCATGAGATTGACAATCTGCTGCTGCCGATGCCAGGCCGTCACAACGCCCTCAATGCCACGGCAGCGATCGCCGTCGCGCATGAACTCGGCATGTCCGATGAGGCGATCCGCAAGGCCATCGCGGGCTTCGGCGGCGTCAAGCGCCGCTTCACCAAGACCGGTGAGTGGAACGGCGTCACCATTATCGACGACTACGGCCATCACCCCGTGGAGATTTCCGCCGTGCTGCGCGCCGCGCGTGAAAGCACCGCAGGCAAGGTGATCGCCGTGGTGCAGCCGCATCGCTACACGCGCCTGCAGTCGCTGTTCGAGGAATTCTGCACCTGCTTCAACGACGCCGACACCGTGATCGTCGCCGACGTCTATCCCGCCGGCGAAGCACCGATCGAGGGCATCGACCGCGACAATTTCGTGCTCGGCCTGCGCGCCCACGGCCATCGCGAGGTGATCCCGCTGCAGGAGTCGGCGGCGCTTGCTGGTCTTGTCGCGGGCGTAGCGAAGTCGGGCGATACGGTCGTGTGCTTGGGTGCAGGCAACATCACGCAATGGGCTTATGCATTGCCGGGCGAATTGAAGGCGCTGGGGTAGGGATTGTTGATGTTTGATATCAGCATCGCAACACACGCCGCTGCGCTCCCTCCCCCCTTGCGGGGGAGGGTCGGGGAGGGGGGGAACCCCGAGCGCCGGCGCCTGCGGCTTCCCCCCTCCCGGCGCTACGCGCCACCCTCCCCCGCAAGGGGGGAGGGTGCACACTTCGCACCGTGCAAAACACGCTATGACCTTCCCCGACATCACCCCCTCACTCAAATCCGCGATGCCCGATCTGCGCGGGCGTCTGCTCGCGAACGAGTCCCTCGCACCGCTGACATGGTTTCGCGTCGGTGGTCCGGCGCAGGTGTTGTTCACGCCAGCCGATGAAGACGACCTCGCTTACTTCCTGTCGAAGCTGCCGAGCGATATTCCGGTCACCGTCGTCGGCGTCGGCTCCAATCTCATCGTGCGCGATGGCGGCATCGAAGGCGTTGTCATTCGCCTGAGCCCGCGCGGCTTCGGCGCAACGTCAGCCGATGGCGACATTGTCAGCGCCGGCACGGCTGCGCTCGATAAGCGCGTGGCAGAGACGGCGGCAGCGGCGAATGTCGGCGGTCTCGAATTCTACTTCGGCATTCCCGGCTCCATCGGCGGCGCGCTGCGGATGAATGCCGGCGCCAATGGCGACGAGACCAAGGATGTACTGATCGAGGCCACCGCCATCGGCCGCGATGGCACGAAGCACGTCTTCGATAATGCCGGCATGGCGTTCGTCTATCGCAATTCCGGCGTCGATCCCTCGATCATCTTCACCTCAGCGAGATTCCGCGGAACGATTACAAAGCCCGCAGCCATTCGCGCGCGGATGGACGAGGTGCAGGCGCATCGCGAGACCGCGCAGCCGATCCGCGAAAAGACCGGCGGCTCCACGTTCAAGAACCCGCCCGGTCACAGCGCGTGGAAGCTGGTCGATGCCGCTGGCTGCCGCGGCCTGCGCGTCGGCGGCGCGCAGGTGTCGGAGATGCACTGCAATTTCCTGATCAACACCGGCGATGCCACGGCGAGCGATATCGAAACGCTCGGCGAGACCGTGCGCGCGCGCGTGCTGGCGCAGTCGGGCATCGATCTGCATTGGGAAATTAAGCGCATCGGCGTCGCGCCGTAACACGATATGTCTGACGCATTTCCTTAACGCGAACCGGCACCACTTCGCTCGGAAACGTTTTGGCTGCTATTTCGGCGGTGGCGGTAGTGCCGACGCCGGTCCGGCCTCGCTGATGCTCAGCAGATTTTCCAGCGGCGCAGGGGCGACGCGGAAGGCGCCGTCGAACGGATGCTCCTGCAGCGCGATAATGCCGAGCGCGACGATGGCGCCGCTGGCGAACACCGTGAGCGCCGCGAGCATGGCCCGCGGACGTTCCAGATGCACCAGCGCCAGCGCCAGTTGCGTGATCAGCCCGAGCAGCAGCACCGACGTCCATTTCAGATCGTTGGTGTGGTCGGTCGACAGGCTGAGCCGGTCATTGCGCGCGGTCCCCGCGCGGATCGAGGCGCCCATCAGCGCCCCATGCACCGTGTTGCTGGCATCGCGCGTGATGGCGGGATCGCTGATTTCGCGCAGCAGGCTGTCATAGGCCACATCGGTGCGCGGCGACTTCAGGCCGAGCAGCATTGCCGGCCATTCCTCCGTCACTTCCGATGTCACATAGGCCTTCAGCGCGGCGCGTATGTTGGACATGTCGGTGACCGATGCCACGCTCAGCGTGTGGATGTTGCGCAGCTCGCCGGCCTCGATCTGAACGGCGCGGACGGCCTGGCGATTACGGTCGCCGACGTCGCTGGCAAGGAAGCCCGTGAGCAGGCCGAACAGGATGGCCACCGAGGAAAAGAAGGGCGCGACGATGCCGTGGATGGACTTCAGCCGCATCGACAGCAGCCGGCTGGATGTCAGCCCCACGAGGATCAGTGCGACTCCGTAATAGATGGTGCCCAGCGTCGCGAAGATGCCGAAGGTAGAGAGTTCGAGCCAGGCTCTGATCATCAGGTCGCTTCCATGTCACCGCGGGGCGGGCTCGCAAAACCGCCCCCGACAAGGCATTATATGACTCGGCTAGCGTGATGCTATTGCCTTGTCGGCAAAGGCGCGATTCGCGGATGGGTTCGGAGACGACACGATGACGGAGCAGGCGAGACCTCAGCGGATCACCATCATGTTTGGTGGCCTGAACAAGGAGCGTCTGGTGTCGGTGGCCTCCGCACAGGCCCTGCACAGCGCGTTGCCCGATGCGGATCTGTGGTTCTGGGATGCCGATGACCGCGTCTACGAGACGTCGGGCACGGCGCTGCTCTCCCATGATCGTCCGTTCGAGGATCCGTTCAAGCCCGGTGGCAGCAGCATCGGCGTGCTGACGCAGGCGCTCGACAAGGCCCAAGCCGAGAACCGTGTGCTGGTGCTCGGCATGCATGGCGGCGCTGCGGAGAATGGTGAGCTGCAGGTGATGTGCGAAATGCGCGGCATCCCGTTCACCGGTTCCGGTTCGGCATCATCCAATCTGTCTTTCGACAAGGTCGGCGCCAAGCGTTTCGCGGTCATCGCAGGCGTGCCGATCGCGGCGGGTGTCGCATTGAACGATATGGAAGCGGCACTTGCAGAATACGGCAAGCTGATCGCCAAGCCTGCGCGCGATGGATCGAGCTACGGCCTGATGTTCGTCAATGCGAAGCAGGATTTCGTCGCTGTGCGCAACGCAGCCAAGACCGAGGATTATGTGATCGAGCCGTTCGTCGCCGGCGTTGAGGCGACCTGCGCCGTGCTGGAGCAGGCCGATGGCTCGCTGATCGCATTGCCGCCGATCGAGATCATTCCGGCCGATGGCGGTTTCGATTATGAGGCGAAGTATCTCGCCAAATCGACGCAGGAAATCTGCCCCGGGCGTTTCACGCCGGAGGTTTCCGCGGCGATCATGGATTTCGCGGTCAAGGCGCACCGCGCGATGTCGTGCCGCGGCTATTCGCGGTCGGACTTCATCGTGTCGGCCAAAGGCCCAGTCTATCTGGAGACCAATACGCTTCCGGGCCTGACCAAGGCTTCGCTCTATCCCAAGGCGCTCAACGCCCAGGGGATCAGTTTTGTGGATTTTTTGAACGGCCAGATCGAGCTCGCGGTGAAACGGGCAGGTGGCTAGCCAGCCAGTTATCTCACTCCGTCATGGCCGGGCTTGTCCCGGCCATCCACGCCTTACTTTGCTGCGAAGACGTGGATGCCCGGCATAAGGCCGGGCATGACGGAGTTTCAACCGCGAGCATTGCCGCAACCCGATCCCCCGCGTTAATTCCGGCAACCGGCGATGCCGGCCATGAAGCTGCCGCAGTTCCCTCGGGCGCGTCGGCCACACCTCGGCTAAAGTCTTCCACAGCCGCATCAAATCGCGCTCTGCGCCCATCCCCTTTACACTTTGTTTACCAGGAAGGCCGAAGGTTAACGCTGGCGGCGCGTGTGCGCTTGGCTGCCGAGGCGTGAGCTTTGCGGGGACTCCGTGACGACGCGTATCGATGGAAAACCGGCCTTTTTCAAAGGCTTGAATCCATCCCGGCAGGACCGAGACGTCACTCGCGCCTCAAGTCCCGCGCCAATGCGGACGTAACCTGTGACGAGCTCGTGGTATGGATGGTGGAGGACGCCTCTCTCGGTCGGTGCGACCCTTGAGGCCCCAAGCTGATCTTAAAATGGCTGCCCTTGGGGCAGGCATTCTGCTGCGCGAGCAGCTGAGCCCGCTCGCCCGCTTCTGGGCCCGCTTTCGTGCCGCCAAGCCTGCCGTCCGCGAACAGAGCTCCAACCGCTTCATCGCGACGCTCGAGCGTTATGCGCCGCGCCGCGTCGGCATTGCGGCCACCGTGCTGATGCTGACGGGCAGCCTCGCGCTCGGCGTGGTGAAGGGCAATCACGTTGACGAAATGGTCGAAGCTTTCAGCGATGCGCGCAATGCTGCCGCCAATGCTGCCGGCTTCCGCATTGCCTCCGTCATTCTCAACGGCCGCAAGCAACTGACCCAGGACGAGATCCTGGCCATCGGCGGCGTCAATGGTCGCTCGTCGCTGTTCTTCCTCGATGCCGCGGCTGTCCGCGATAAGCTCAAGGCCAATCCGTGGATTGCCGACGCCAATGTGCTGAAGCTCTATCCGAACCGTCTGCAGATCGATGTCACCGAGCGCACGGCCTTTGCGCTGTGGCAGGAGGACGGTCGTCTCTCGGTGATCGCCGATGACGGTGCCGTTCTCGAAAACTACGTGTCGCGCCGCTTCATGTCGCTGCCGCTGGTGGTGGGCAAGGGCGCCGACAGCAACGCCAGGGATTTCCTCGCGCTGCTGGATCGCTACCCACAGGTCCGCTCGGTCACCAAGGCCGCGATCTTCGTCGGTGAGCGCCGCTGGAATCTCCGCCTGAAGGATGGCCTCGACATCCGCCTCCCGGAAATCGACGTCGGCAACGCGCTGGCCATGCTCAGCAAGCTCGACAAGGAAGACCGCCTGTTCTCGCGCGACATCGTCGCCATCGACATGCGGCTGTCGGATCGGCTGACCGTGCGGCTCTCGGAAGACGCCGCGAAGGCGCGCGAAGATCTGTTCAAGGCACAAGACAAGTCCAAGAAGAAGGCTGGCGCGGCATGACCGGTCTCGATCGCAACCAGGCGCCGAAAACGCGTCAGATGGCGGCCAACCGCACCGCGCTGGTGGCGTCGCTGGACGTCGGCACCAGCAAGATCGCGTGCATGATCGCGCGTCTGCGGCCATCCGCGCCGAACGAAGCCCTGCGCGGCCGCAGCCATGCGGTTGAACTGATCGGCTACAGCCAGATCCAGTCGCGCGGCGTCAAGTCCGGTGCGATCGTCGATATGGGCGAGGCCGAGCAGGCCGTCCGTCAGGCGGTGGCGCTGGCCGAACGTATGGCCAAGGTTCGCGTCGAATCCGTTTTGCTGTCGGTGTCGGCCGGTCGCCTGCAGGGCCAACTGATTGAAGCGTCAGCCGATATCAAGGGCGGCGCCGTCACGGCGTCCGATATCGCACGTGTCACCTCGACCGGCATGCGCCACGCGACGCCGCCGGGCCGCACGGTGCTGCATGCATTGCCGGTCGGCTATTCACTCGATGGCGTGAAGGGCATTCGCGATCCCAAGGGCATGGTCGCCTCGCAGTTCGGCGTCGATATGAATGTCGTCACTGCGGACGCGACGGTCGCGCGTAACCTGATGCTGGTCGTCGAGCGCTGCCATCTCAACGTCGAAGCCATGGCTGCGGCGCCTTATGTCGCAGGTCTCTCTGTTCTCACCGACGACGAGACCGATCTCGGTGCTGCGGTCGTCGAGATGGGCGCAGGTACGACAACGATCGCGACCTATTCCGGCGGACGCTTCGTGCACGCGTCGGGATTTGCGGTCGGCGGGCAACACATCACCATGGATCTCGCGCGCGGACTCGGTGCTTGCATCGCGGATGCCGAGCGAATCAAGACGTTATATGGCACGGTGCTGACGGGTGGCTCCGATGCGCGCGAACTGATGAACGTGCCGACGGCTGGTGATAACGATCGCGATTTTCCGCAGGTCGTATCCCGCGCCACGATCGCGAACATCGTGCGTCAGCGTGCCGAGGAGATTTTTGAAATGGTCAGGGACCGGTTGGCGGATTCGCCCTTCGCTGCAGAACCGCGCGCACGCGTGGTGCTGTCAGGCGGCGCGTCGCAGCTCACGGGCCTTGCCGAACTCGGCAGCCAGATTCTCGGACGGTCCGTTCGCATTGCACGACCACTCGGCTTCGGCCGGCTGCCCAATGAAGCCAAGAGCGCTTCGTTCGCGGTGCCGTCGGGCCTCTTGGTCTATCCGCAATTCGCTCATCTTGAACATGTCGAACCGCGGCATACGCGGCAGCTCAAGACAGGGACCAGTGACGGTTATTTCGGAAAGGTCGGACGATGGCTTCGAGAGGGCTTCTGATGAAATTTTTCCGGCCAGTGTTTTTTCCATCTCCGACGCCATCGGCCACCGGTCAATGGCATGACCACACAACGCGCGCGTAATCGAGAGGCAACCTCATGACCATCAATCTCAACGTTCCTGATATCAGCGAGCTGAAGCCCCGCATTACCGTGTTCGGTGTCGGTGGCGCTGGCGGCAACGCCGTCAACAACATGATCACCGCCGGTCTGCAGGGCGTCGATTTCGTCGTCGCCAACACCGATGCGCAGGCGCTGACCATGTCGAAGGCCCAGCGCATCGTGCAGATGGGCACGCAGGTCACCCAGGGCCTCGGCGCCGGTTCGCAGCCGGATGTCGGTGCGGCCGCAGCGCAGGAAGTCATCGACGAAATCCGTGATCACCTGACCGGCGCCAATATGGTGTTCGTCACCGCCGGCATGGGCGGCGGCACCGGCACCGGCGCTGCTCCGGTCATCGCCAAGACCGCGCGCGACATGGGCATCCTCACCGTCGGCGTGATCACCAAGCCGTTCCACTTCGAAGGCCAGCGCCGCATGCGCACCGCCGAAGCCGGCATTGCCGAGCTGCACAAGGTGGTCGACACGCTGTTGATCATCCCGAACCAGAACCTGTTCCGGGTCGCCAACGAGAAGACCACTTTCGCCGACGCTTTCGCGATGGCCGACCAGGTGCTCTATTCGGGCGTTGCCTGCATCACCGACCTGATGGTCAAGGAAGGCCTCATCAACCTCGACTTCGCCGACGTGCGCGCAGTCATGAAGGAGATGGGCAAGGCGATGATGGGCACCGGCGAAGCCACCGGTGAGAAGCGCGCGCTGACCGCAGCGGAAGCTGCGATCGCCAACCCGCTGATCGACGATAGCTCGATGAAGGGTGCCCGCGGCCTGCTGATCTCGATCACCGGCGGCAAGGATCTGACCCTGTTCGAAGTCGACGAAGCCGCGACCCGTATTCGCGAAGAAGTCGATGCCGACGCCAACATCATTGTCGGCGCCACCTTCGACGAGAGCCTCGACGGCGTGATCCGCGTGTCGGTCGTCGCCACCGGCATCGAGCAGGCCATGCTGGCCCGCAATTCCTCGGCTCCGGTGACCACCGTGACCTCGGCCGTTGCGGCTCCTGCTGGCAACGGCGCTCCGGATGCCCGCCTGGCCGATCTGACCGCGCGTCTCCGCGCGGACAACCAGCGTCTCGCTGCCGCAGCGGCTGCCAAATCTGTCGGCGCTCCGGCGCCCGCTGCTGCGCCCCGTGCCCCGGCGACCAGCCATGAGCGTGCCGCGCTCGCCGCCATCGCCGCTGCTGTGGCTCCGGAAGCCGCTGCGCCGCAGCAGTATGGCGACGTGATGGTGCGTCCGATCGCGCAGAAGCCCTCGCTGTTCCCGGAAGCGCCGCGTCAGGAAGCCCCTGTCGAAGCGCCGATCCCCGAACAGTTCATTCCGCCATCGGCCGAACGTGCTCCGCTGCGCGCTCCGCGGATGCCGAAATTCGAAGAACTGCCGATGCCGGCCCAGAACGAGATCCGTCAGGCACGTGGCGAATCGGAAGAGGAACCGCAGAAGGCTCGCCTGTCGCTGCTGCAGCGTCTGGCCAATGTCGGTCTCGGCCGCCGCGACGAGGAAACGGAAGCGCCGGTCTCCGGTCGTCCGTCGGCCCCGCCGATGGCTCCGATGCCGCCGCTGCCCGAGCGTAAGCCACAGCGCAGCGTCGCCCAGCAGATGGGTAACGAGCCGCCGGTGTCCGAATACGCCCGCCGTCCGGCCCCGCAGGGTCTTGATTCTCATGGCCGCCCGGCACCTGTTGCGCCGGCGCCACAGGGCGATGATCATCTGGATATCCCGGCCTTCCTGCGCCGCCAGACCAGCTGACCTTTGTTACAATCGTGACGACGACAGAAGCCCCGGCTGGATCAGCCGGGGCTTTCGTTTGTGACAGCCACCAAAAGGCGTAGGATTTCTTAACCTATTGATAGTAAGTCATTAATCTTTACCGTCGCGCTCTGCCAAGGCTCGAAACGGCCGTGGAACCGGCAGAAATTTTGGTTAACCCCTGGCCTGATTGCGGCAAAGGTGGGGTAACAATCGGTAAAAAAGCGTGAGTTGGCGCACTTTGTGGCAGGGGTTAATGTGACTGCGACTCGGGGACTCAGGAGGCCGCAAGGTTCGACTGAGAGAGTCCCTCTCATGACGAGAGGCTACTTGGGTGGGTACCTTATGACTTTCAGCCGACAGACAACGCTTGGATCGCAAGCCACCGTTACCGGTGTCGGCGTCCATTCTGGAAAGCCTGTCAGTCTCACGCTTGGACCTGCGCCCGTCGATGCAGGTTATATTTTTGTTCGCACCGGTCTTGAAGGTGCTGATCGCGAAATCCAGGCCGACGCCAAATCCGTTATCGCCACCGAGTTTGCCACCGTGCTCGGCGATCGTGAAGGCCCAATCGTTTCCACCGCCGAACATGTTCTCGCTGCGCTGCGCGGCATGGGCATCGACAACGCCACCATCGAAGTCGATGGACCGGAAGTGCCGATCATGGACGGCTCCGCAGCCGCCTTCGTCGCCGCCATCGATCAGGCCGGCGTTGTGGAGCAGGGCGCCCGTCGCCGCTTCATTCAGGTTCTCAAACCGGTGCAGGTTGCCATCGGTGACTCGTTCGGCGAAATCCGCCCCCACGCTGCGGGTTTCCGCGCCGAAGTCGAAATCAGCTTCGCCAATCCGGTGATTGGCCGCCAGAGCTACGTGCTCGATCTCAATCCCGAATCCTTCCGCCGCGATATCGCCCGTGCCCGCACCTTCGGTTGCATGAACGACGTGGCCCGCCTCTGGAGCGCCGGTTTTGCGCTCGGCGCGTCCTTCGAGAATTCCGTCGTGTTCGACGATGACAAGCTGCTCAACACCGAAGGCCTGCGCTACAGCGATGAATGCGCCCGCCACAAGGTGCTGGACGCTGTCGGCGATCTCGCGCTGGCAGGTCTGCCGATCCTCGGCGCTTACCGCTCGGTGCGCGGCGGCCACAAGCTCAACAACGCCGTGCTCTGCGCCCTGATGGCCGATCGTTCGGCCTGGAAGATCGTCGAAGCCGATGCCGTCCCTGTCCGCCGCGGCCGCGCCAGCGCCGATGTCACCTCGGGCATGCTTGGCGGCATGATCGCCCCGGCTTTCGGCCCGGACGTTTCCTAAGATCGGGCTTTCTGGCCTTCTTCTACCCGCTGCCGGTATTTTGCGTTGCGCTTTTGCGGGCGCGTAGACCTTTGCGGGCACCGAGACATCCCCGGTAACCATAACCGCCTGTATCTCCACATCCTTCGCCTTAATCCGGGCGAAATGGCTCCGTATCCGGTTGGTTAACGGATGTCATTCGGGTAGATAGAGCACGCGGTCAAGCGAAGCTGCGGGCGCGTATCCGGTTGGTCCGTGATTGTGCGCGTACCGCGCAGACACCGCATGAAGGCGTCAGGTCTCAGATATATGTCGGCACAGCGCATTACGCTCGAATCCCGTGATTCCCTGCTCACCCGCTTCGGCCGCCATGTGCGGTTGGCGTCGGGCCTCATCGTGCTGGCCGTGCCGCTGAGTGGCTGCGGCACCGGCGCACTGTGGGACAAGTTCGGCACCAAGGACGACACTTTCGTCGAGGAGCCCGCCGACAAGCTCTACAATGAGGGCTTGTACCTCATGAACAACAACAAGGATCCCAAGGCCGCCGCGAAGAAATTCGAGGAAGTCGATCGTCAGCATCCGTATTCGGAATGGGCGCGCAAGTCGCTGCTGATGTCGGCCTATGCGGCCTACGAATCCGCCGACTACGACACCTGCATCGGCTCGGCCACGCGCTATGTGACGCTGCATCCCGGTAGCCCGGATGCGGCCTATGCGCAGTATCTGATCGCCGCCTCGCATTACGACCAGATCCCGGACATCTCGCGCGACCAAGGCCGCACCGAAAAGGCAATGGCTGCGCTCGAGGAAGTGGTCCGCAAATATCCGACCTCGGAATATGCGACCTCGGCCAAGAAGAAGCTGGAAGGCGCACGCGACCAGATTGCCGGCAAGGAAATGGAAATCGGCCGCTACAATCTCGATAAGCGCAACTACACCGGCGCCATCAACCGCTTCAAGACCGTCGTGACACAGTACCAGACCACGCGTCACGTCGAGGAGGCGCTGATGCGCCTGACCGAGGCCTATATGGCGATCGGCGTGGTCAACGAGGCGCAGACCGCTGCCGCCGTGCTTGGCCACAACTTTCCTGACAGCAAGTGGTACAAAGACGCCTACAATCTTGTAAAGTCCGGCGGTCTCGAGCCGAGCGAGAACAAGGGGTCTTACCTGAGCAAGGCCTTCAAGAGATTTGGCCTCGGTTAGGAACTGACCTCCCATGCTGGCCCGTCTGTCGATCCGTGACATCGTCCTGATCGAACGGCTCGATATCGAGTTTTCCCGCGGTCTTGCAGTGCTGACCGGTGAAACCGGCGCCGGCAAATCCATTCTTCTCGATGCCTTCGCGCTGGCCCTCGGCGGCCGTGGCGATGCCGGCCTAGTGCGCCACGGCGTCGAGCAGGGCCAGGTCACGGCCGTGTTCGACCTGGCCAAGGGCCACCCGGCGCTGGCGATTCTCAAGGACAATGGTTTCGACGACGATTCTGGCGAGATGATTCTGCGCCGCGTGCAGCTCGCCGATGGCCGCACCCGTGCCTTCATCAACGATCAGGCGATCTCCGTGCAGACCATGAAGGCGGTCGGCGCAGCTTTGGTCGAGATCCACGGCCAGCACGATGAGCGCGCCCTCGTGGATGCCGCCACCCATCGCCGGCTGCTCGACGCTTTCGCCGGGCTGGAAAAGGACGTCACCGCGCTGGAGACGCTCTGGGACGCCCGCAAGACCGCCTATGCGGCGCTGGAGACCCATCGCGCCAATATGGAGCGCGCCGCGCGCGATGCCGATTATCTGCGCCACGCCGCGGATGAGCTGAAGAAGCTCAATCCGAAGGACGGCGAGGAGAGCAAGCTTGCGGAGCGCCGCACCGGCATGATGCAGGGCGAGAAGATCGCGGCGGATCTGCGCGAGGCACAGGAAGCCGTGTCCGGCCATCATTCGCCGATCTCGTCGCTGGCCGCCGCCGTGCGCCGGCTGGAGCGCCGCGCCGGATCATCGCCGTCGCTGGTCGAGCCCGCGGTGAAAGCGATCGACGTCGCCATCAACGCGCTGGAAGAAGCCGACCAGCATCTCAGCGCCGCGCTCATCGCTGCCGATTTCGATCCTGCGGAACTCGAGCGCATCGAGGAACGGCTGTTCGCGCTGCGCGGCGCCGCGCGAAAATATTCGACGCCCGTCGACGGGCTCGCCGCGCTGGCCGCGAAATACTTTGCCGATGTCGCCACCATCGATGCCGGCGCCGGCCAGCTCAAGGGACTGGAGACCGCGGCGTCGGATGCCGACAGGAAATACAGCGCTGCGGCGACCAAGCTTTCGGCCGCGCGCATCAAGTCCGCCGAGAAGCTCAACAAAGCCGTCATCGCCGAACTCGGGCCGCTCAAGCTCGAACGTGCCAAGTTCATCACCCAGGTCGACAGCGATGCCGCGACGCCGGGTCCGTACGGCATCGACCGCGTCGAGTTCTGGGTTCAGACCAATCCCGGCACCCGCCCTGGCCCGATGATGAAGGTCGCCTCCGGCGGCGAACTCTCGCGCTTCCTGCTGGCGCTGAAAGTCGTGCTGTCCGACAAGGGCTCCGCGCCGACTTTGGTGTTCGACGAAATCGACACCGGTGTCGGCGGCGCGGTGGCCGACGCCATCGGCGCGCGCCTGGCGCGGCTTGCCGGCAAGGTCCAGGTGATGGCCGTCACCCACGCCCCGCAGGTGGCGGCTCGGGCCGACCAGCATCTGCTGATCTCCAAGGACGCCCTCGACAAGGGCAAGCGCGTGGCGACGCGCGTCAACACGCTGGCGGAGGATCACCGCCGCGAGGAAATCGCGCGGATGCTCGCGGGTGCGGAGATCACCGCCGAAGCGCGGGCCGCAGCGGAGCGGTTGCTCAAGGGCGCGGCCTGATTTGAACGTCATTCCGGGGCGCTCGCGCTTGCGAGCGAACCCGGAATCCCATCATGTTCAGCACTGCGTCGTCGCAACACGGTGCGCGTCATGCCCTATTACGTCTACATGCTCGCTTCGAAGAAGAACGGCGTGCTGTATATCGGTATCACCAACGATCTCGTCCGGCGCGTCTACGAACACAAAACGAGCCCGGTGAAAAGCTTCACCTCGCGCTCCAATGTTTCCTTGCTCGTCTGGTTCGAAGTGTACGACGATCCCCTGACTGCGATCAGCCGAGAAAAGGAACTCAAGAAATGGCGACGCGCCTGGAAGGTCGCGCTGATCGAGGTGAGCAATCCCGAATGGCATGATTTGTACGATTCGATCGTGTAAGAGCAGAACATGACGGGATTCCGGGTTCGCCCGCCAAATGGCGAGCGCCCCGGAATGACGGCATGGGGCAGGCCGTTGTTGGAGCCTGTGCAACACGTTATTCTGGGCCATGGCGAAGACATCAAAAATCACTCCCCCCGACATCTCCACGCTCACGAAGCCCAAAGCGAAGATCGAGCTGATGCGGTTGTCGCTGGAGATGGAAGCGCACAACAAGCGCTACTATCAGGACGACGCGCCGACGGTGTCGGATGCGGAGTACGACGCGCTGCGTCGCCGGGTGGAGGCGATCGAGGCGAAGTTTCCCGATCTCGTCACCGGCGCGTCACCGACACAGACGGTCGGCGCGGCGCCCGCGCGCGGCTTCGCCAAGGTGCAGCATGTGGTGCCGATGCTGTCGCTGGGCAACGCGTTCAGCGATGAGGAAGTGACCGAGTTCGTGGAGCGCATCCAGCGCTTCCTCAAGCTTGATGAAATCCCCGCCATCGTCGCCGAGCCGAAGATCGACGGTCTGTCTCTGTCGCTGCGCTACGAGAATGGCGAACTGATCCGCGCCGCCACGCGGGGCGACGGTTTTACGGGCGAGGACGTCACCGCCAATGTTCGCACCATTAAGGACATTCCAACTACGCTGAAAGGCAAGCACATCCCTGCCGCCTGCGAGCTGCGCGGCGAGGTCTACATGCTCAAGAGCGACTTCCTCGCGCTCAACAAGAAGCAGGAAGACGCCGGCGACACTGTGTTCGCAAATCCGCGCAACTCGGCAGCGGGCTCGTTGCGCCAGAAGGACGTGGCGATCACGGCGTCACGCCCGCTGAAATTCTTCGCCTATGCTTGGGGCGAGATGTCGGACTATCCGATGCAGGAGCCGACCCAGCACGCGATGATCGCGTGGCTGGACAAGGCCGGCTTCACGGTCAATCCCGAGATCACGCTCTGCAAGAGTGTCGACGATGCGCTCGCCTTCTACCGCCGCATCGGCGAGATCAGGGCGAAGCTCGGCTATGATATCGACGGCGTCGTCTACAAGGTCGACCGCATCGACTGGCAGGCGCGGCTCGGTTTCGCCGGCCGCGCGCCGCGCTGGGCCATCGCGCACAAATTTGCGGCCGAGCAGGCGACGACGGTGCTGGAAAAGATCGACATTCAGGTCGGCCGCACCGGCGCGATGACGCCGGTGGCGCGGCTGACGCCGATCACCGTTGGCGGCGTCGTGGTGTCGAACGCGACGCTGCACAATGCGGATTACATCAAGGGCATCGGCAATGACGGCCAGCCGCTACGCGACGGCGTCGACATCCGCGAAGGCGACACGGTGATCGTGCAACGCGCCGGCGACGTCATCCCGCAGGTCGTCAATGTTGTCCTCGACAAGCGCCCGAAGAGCGCAAAGCCGTATGAATTTCCCACCAAGTGTCCGGTCTGCGGCAGTCACGCCATCCGCGAGAATGACGAAGTCGTCACGCGCTGCACCGGCGCGCTGGTATGTCCGGCGCAGGCGGTCGAGAAGCTCAAGCATTTCGTCTCGCGCCTCGCCTTCGACATCGACGGGCTCGGCGACAAGCAGATCCAGGAATTCTACGACGAGGGCATCATCATGCATCCCGTCGATATCTTCACGCTGGCCAAACGCGACGAGCGCAACACCAAGAAACTGCGTGACCGCGAAGGCTATGGCGAGACCTCGGTGCGCAACCTGTTCGCCGCCATCGATGACCGCCGCAAGGTTGAGCTCAATCGCCTGATCTTCGCGCTCGGCATCCGCCATATCGGCGAAGGCAATGCCAAGCTGCTGGCGCGACATTACGGCTCATTCACCGCGTTCCGCGATGCGATGCTGGCGGCCGCTGCGGGGCAGGGCGGCGAGGAGAATACGTCTGAAGCCTATGCCGATCTCAACGCCATCGACGGCGTCGGTGAAATCGTCGCGGACGCGGTGGTCGAGTTCTTCGCCGAGAAACGTAACGTCAAGGCGCTCGACGAATTGCTCGGCGAGATCGAGGTGCTCGATGTCGCACAGGCCAAGACCGATACGCCGGTCGCGGGCAAGACGGTGGTGTTCACGGGCTCGCTGACCAAGTTCACGCGTGATGAAGCCAAAGCCGGTGCCGAGCGTCTCGGCGCCAAGGTCGCAGGCTCGGTGTCGAAGAAGACGGACTATGTCGTCGCGGGTGAGGACGCCGGTTCGAAACTCACCAAGGCACGCGATCTCGGCGTCGCGGTGCTCACGGAAGACGAGTGGCTGGCGCTGATCGGGGGGTAGGGGCGGTCGGGTTCGGGCATTTTCCGGCGCGCCTTGCCCACACTCGCCATTTCGGGTGTTGTCTTGGCTCGTCATTCCGGGGCGCATGAAAGCGGCAACGCCGCTGAAATGCGAACCCGGAATCCCGGAGTGTTTTGCGCTGAACATGCCGAGATTCCGGGGTCGCGATACGCCGCCTTCGGCGTCTCCTCGCGCCCCTGAATGACAGTTTGGCGCACCCAAACATTTATTCCTATATCCCGTTGACAATATCTCCGCCAGGTTTATATTCCCTTCCGTCCTGCCCCACCGAGAGGGGCGATCGCGATCGTCACGTTCGCGGGGTGGGATGCGGTGGACGCCGGAGATGCGGCGTCGCGCGGTTCATGGGGGAACGTCTGTCTTCGGGCAGGACGGATCTGCGCCAGCACTGCCACTGGTAAGGAGACGGCCGACCTTGGGATGGAAAGACTCTCTGGACAGTGTGACGGACGACCAAATTGAAACGCGTTCGGCCAAGTGCTTTGCGGCTACCCTGTCCCTCCGCCCTGGGACATTAATTTTGGTGATGGGACCGTTCGCCATGGCAGATGTGCAGGCAACCGAAAAAACACCGCAGGCGGAACGTCGGGCACTCGCTCGGCGCCTCCGAAAGTCCTGATGCACTCTCAATTGCGGAAGACCGCATTCGCATCAGGCCCAAGGGTGCAACGGGCACCCGGCGTTCCGCACGCCCTCTCGCAAGAGGGTGGGAATGCAAGAGACGACGGCGCCCCCGCGCCGCAAACAATGGGGGTGATGACGCATGTCTGAAGAGCAGTGGCTGTTTGACAGTTGAATCTGAACTAGCGTGACGCGCGAACGCCAAAACCAAACGCCGTCATGCCCGGCGCATACCGGGTATCCACGCCTTGGCCACAAAAGAAGACGTGGATGGCCGGAACAAGTCCGGCCATGACGAACGAGAGAGTGATGCGTAGGATGGGTAGAGCGCAGGCGCGTTTGCGCCGAAGCGAAACCCATCAATTGCAAGCCAGGAAAGCGATGGGTTTCGCGAAGACGCTCTACCCATCCTACGCGATCACAACAACCCGCTCTCTTCGCCTTCGGCCTGCTCGATCAGTTCTTCCGTCACCACGGTCTTGCGGCGGGGGACCAGAAAGATCATCGCGGCGGCGCCGCCGCAGGACAGCACGACGAGCGCGATATTGAGCGGCACCGGTGTCGCGAAATGGCCGCCGAGCCAGGCGCCGAATTGCGAGCACAGCGAACCCAGGCCCATCTGCAGGAAGCCCATCATGCCGGATGCCGTGCCCGCGGCCTGCGGGCGAATGCTGAGCGCACCCGCGGCGCCGTTCGACATCACGAAGGCATTGCCGAACATCACGATCATATGGGTGAGGAACAGCCAGGCCGGATTCTGGTTCAGGCCGGTGAGACCCCAGACCACGTTGAGCAGCGCGCCGCCGAATTGCAGCGCGAGGCCAAACCAGATCAGTTGTTCGATGGTCCGGCGCGGCGCGAAGCGCACGCAACACAGATTGCCGACGAGGTAAGCGAGGCCGGACGTCGCGAACCATGCGCCATATTCGGCCGAGGTACGGCCCATCTGCGTGACAACGACATAAGGGCCGCCGCCGGCAAAGGTGAAGATGATCCAGGAGGCCACGACGTAACACAGCAAATAGCCGATGAAGGTCCGGCTGCGCAGCAGGACGCGGGAGTCGGCGATGAAGCCGCCGCCGCTCACGTCACTGGCTGCGCGCCGTCTCGTTTCGGGCAGGAAGAATGCGATGGCCAGTGTCACGACAACAGACGAAGCGGTGACGACGTAGAAGATCGCGCGCCATCCGAAGCCGGTTTCGAGCAGACCGCCGGCCAGCGGGCTCAGCATCTGCGCGATCATCATCACGGCGATGACGAGACTGATCATCGCGCCGACGCGTTCGCGCGGATAGAGATCCCTGATGATGGCGCGGCTCATCACCATGCCTGTTGCGCCGCCGAGCGCCTGAAAGAACCGTGCGGCGATCAGCTGCGGCAATGTGAGCGCAAAGCTGCTGCCGATGCCGGCGATCACCATCAGGCCGAGACCGGCAAGCAGCACCGGGCGTCGGCCGAATTTATCGGACAATGGCCCCATGATGAGCTGCGAGAAGGCGAGGCCGACCATGTAGAGCGACACCGTCATCTGCGCGATGGAGATATCGGCGCCGAAGGTGCGGGCGAGTTCGGGCAGCGCCGGCACCAGCATATAGAGCGAGATCGGCGCGATGCCGGTCATCACCACCAGCAATAGCAGCATCACCCGCGATTTGGAGAGGTCGACGACGTCGACTTTGGGAAAAGGCGGGCTGTAATTCACGTGGTGGCTGTTCTCTCGCTATTGCGGCTGCGTCAGCGGCTCGGTCGCCGCTTCGAGCCAGACGTGCGTCGCTTCATCGTCGAGCAGCGGCATCACCTCGCGGCGAACGCGGGCGTGATAGTCGTTGATCCATTTCAGCTCGCGCTTGCTGATGCGATGCGTATTGATCAGCCGGCGGTCGATCGGCGCCAGTGTCAGCGTCTCGAATTCATTCATCGGCTGCTCGGCGCCCTCGATATGGGCTTCGACCACCAGTTCGAGATTCTCGATGCGAATGCCGAAGGCGTCGGTCTTGTAGTAGCCGGGCTCATTGGAAAGGATCATGCCACGCTTGAGCGGCGTAGTGCCGAGCTTGGAGATCCGCGCCGGGCCTTCATGCACCGAGAGATAACTGCCGACGCCGTGGCCGGTGCCGTGGGCGAAATCGAGGCCGGCATGCCAGAGAAACTGCCGCGCCAGCGTATCGAGCTGTGCGCCGGTGGTGCCGTCGGGAAACGCGGCGCGTGCGATGGCGATATGACCGCGCAGCACGCGGGTGAAGCGGTCGCGCATCTCGTCGGTCGGCTCGCCGATGGCGATGGTGCGGGTGACGTCGGTGGTGCCGTCTTCGTATTGCGCGCCGGAATCGATCAGCAGCAGATCACCCAGCACGATACGGCGGTTGGTCTTGCGGGTGACGCGGTAATGCACGATGGCGCCGTTCGGCCCGGTGCCGGCGATGGTCGGAAACGAGACATCCTTCAGCGCGCCGGTCTGGCGGCGGAAGGTCTCCAGCGCCTCGACGGTGTCGATTTCGGTGAGCTTGCCCTTCGGTGCCTCGCGGTCGATCCAGGCGAGAAACCGTGCCAGCGCCACGGCGTCGCGGCGATGCGCGGTCTGTGTGCCCTTGATCTCGACGGGATTCTTCACTGCCTTGAGCAGAGCGATGGGATCATTGCCGCGCACGGGCTTGCCGCCACTAGACGTGATCAGCCGGCTCAGCGCATCGGCGGCGGTCGCATTGTCGAGTGCGATGGATGCGCCGGAGCCGGCGAGATCGCTCAGCGTCGCAGTCAGCGCATCCGGCTCCTGCACATCGGCCGAGACTTCCAGATGGTTGCGCGTGCTGTTGGAGAGCTTGCGGTGGTCGATGAAGATCTGCGGGCGGCCGTGTTTCGGCACCAGCGCATAGGACAGCGGCAGCGGCGTATGGGAGACATCCGCGCCGCGGATGTTGAAGGCCCAGGCCACCGCATGGGAATCCGACAGCACCAGCGCATCGACGCGCAGGCGCTCCATCTCGCCGCGGATCTGGGCGAGCTTGTCGGCTTCGGAAACGCCGGCATAGTTGAGCGGGTGAATCGATACCGCGCCGAGCGGCGGCGCCGGGCGCTCGGCCCACACCGAATCGAGCGGATTGCTGTCGACCGCCACCAGTTCGGCGCCGGCCTTGGCGCAGGCCGCTGCCAGCCTCTCGGCTGCCGCAGAAGTGTGCAGCCATGGATCAAATCCGAGGCGGTCTTCGGGCTTCAGGTGATCCGTAAGCCAGCTCTCCGGCGGCGGCTCGACCAGCGACTGGATGCTCCACGCATTCACATCGACTTGTTTGGCCGCCTGCAGCGTATACCGGCCATCCACGAACACGGCGGCGTCCTGCAACAGCACGATCGCCATGCCGGCCGATCCGGTGAAGCCGGTGAGCCAGGCCAGCCGCTCGTCGGAGGGCGGCACATATTCGTTCTGCTGCTGATCGGCGCGGGGAATCACGAAGCCTGTCAGTTTCCGGCGCAACAATTCCTCGCGAAATGCGGCCAGCCGCGCAGTCAGCGCCACGCCGCTTTCGGGCTCTTCGAACGTCTGGAAATGGGCTTCGAACATCGCGGGATCATCCTATGGGTGCGCTGTCAGGCCTGCAATCGAGGGGCAGGGTTGCGCAGATTTGGCACAAGTTATGCTTGAAATCTGATGGTTGTGTTCAACCGGATGGAACAACGTCCCCCGGCTCGTGTTGTCGGTGCGATGCTTGGCCATTCAGAGTGTCTCAACTCAACGAAGAGGGGATACACAATGCCTGCTTTTACGTTCGAGAAAATTTCGCCACCCCCCACGCTTGGCCATTCCCAGCCTACCCAGGTGCAGTCCACCCAAACTCCGCCCAGTCAGCCAAATCAACGCAGCGGTATCATCCAGATTCTGGGCCGTTTCGTCGAAGCCCGCGTGACGCGCGTCGAGCGGCTGGAAAATGCAGTGCTTCGTCGCCGCGACGTGCCGCCCCCGAAGTAGCAAAATCAGCCGTCAGCTTTAGCCAGATCGCCCGTCATTATTCCGGAGTTCGGAAAATGACGAGTGGCGTATCAGCCTGCGCGCTGCATCAACAGGCTGCTCCAGCCCTCAACGATCTGATGCTTGCGGAGCACCAGCCCGCGGGCGCGATAGGCGGCGATCACGCTCATCGCCTGATGCGGCAACAGGCCGGATAGGATCACCATGCCATTGCGCGTGAGGTGCCGGCTCATATCGGTCGACATCGCCCGCAGAGGATTGGCGAGGATGTTCGCGAGGATCAGATCGAACGGCGCGCGATCGCCAAACGCCGGCGAGGAGAAGCCCGTTGCGCAAACGGTATCGACGAGATTGCCGACGCCGTTGAGCCGCATGTTCTCGCGCGCCACCTTCACAGACATTGGGTCGATATCGGTCGCGAGCACGCGGCGTTTCGTGGCCTTCGCAGCAGCGATGGCCAGCACGCCTGTGCCGGTCCCCAGATCGAGCATCCGTTTCGGTGCCTTCGCGCGCAGCACATAATCGAGATAGATTAGGCAGCCGCGCGTGGTGCCGTGATGGCCGGTGCCGAAAGCGAGTGCGGCTTCGATCTCGATCCCGAGTTGATTGGGCCGTACTTGGTCCCGGTCATGCTGGCCATGGACGATAAAGCGGCCGGCGCGCACTGGCACCAGACCCTTGAGGCTCTCCTTGACCCAGTCCTTGGCCTCGATGCTGTCGAACACGATGCTCGCCGCCACGGTGTCATCCGAGGCAAGGCTGACGAGCTCGCGGATCGAGGCTTCGTCCGGCGGATCGGCGAAATGGACGGTGACGTCCCAGCGGCCCTCGGGGCTCTCAAATGCAGCAATCGCGGCCTGGCCCTCCTCAAAACTCTCGGTGAGGAGATCGACGATGCGCTTGGCGCTGAATTCGTCGCCGACGGCGAAGGTGGCGCGGCTGGTTCCTTGAGGTGCGGTCATCGCGGGTCCGGGTGGCGTCGTGAACAGGGTCTGCACAGCTTAGGCGCGCTTGGTACAGGGTTTATACCGGCGGGGATACAGGGGCGATACAGCGGCAGCGCACAGGGTTATGAGCCGATTATACCGCCGTCCTCCCGAGCTTTCGCACAGGCTTGTTCAGGACTCATCCACCGCCTGTTCACAGGCTTATCCACAGGATGTCCTCAGGCGAACAGCGCCCGGTGGTCCCTCAGGATCGCCTTGGCCGCATTGTGGCCAGGCGCGCCCGTCACGCCGCCGCCGGGATGTGCACCGGAGCCGCAGTGATAGAGCCCCTTCAGCGGCCCGCGATAATCCGCATGGCCGAGCATCGGGCGGGCCGAGAACAGCTGGTTGAGGCTGAGCGCGCCGTGGAAGATGTCGCCGCCGAGCAGGCCGAAGTCGCGCTCCAGATCGAGCGGTGACAGCGCCTGCCGGCCGATCACGCTGGCGGCAAAGCCCGGCGCGTAGTCGTCGACGGTCTTGATCATCAGGTCCGCGACCTCGTTCCGATGGTCATCCCAGGATGCGCCGTTGGGGAGTGTCGGCGCAACATGCTGGCAAAAGAGACTGGCGACGTGCTGGCCTGGTGGGCTGAGGCTGTCATCAAGAGTGGAGGGGATCAGTACTTCGACAATCGGCTGGCGGCTCCAGCCGTGCTGTTTCGCATCGAGCCAGGCGCTATCCATATAGGCGAGACTTGGCGCGATGATAATGCCCGCCGAGAGATGGTCGCCGTTGCCAGGCAGTGCGGTGAATGAGGGCAGGGTGCTCAGCGCAACATTCATGCGGAACGTGCCGGAGCCGTTGCGCCAGTTGCGGATGCGATCGAGGAACGGCTTGGGCAGCGCATCCGCCGGCATCAGCCGTGTATACAGCAGCTTCGGATTGACGTTGGAGGCGACATATTTCGCGCGGATACTCTCGCCATTGTCGAGGATGACGCCGACGACCTTGTCGTTCTCCACGAGCACTTCGCGCACGCCGTTGTCGAGTTCGATCTGCACGCCGTGCGAGCGTGCCGCGGCGGCCATGGCCTGCGTGATCGCGCCCATGCCGCCGATGGCATGGCCCCAGACGCCTTTCTTGCCGTTCACCTCGCCGAAGGCATGGTGCAGCATCACGTACGCCGAGCCAGCAGCGTACGGGCTCGCATAGTTGCCGACCACGGCATCGAAGCCGAACAATGCCTTGACCAGATCGTGTTCGAACACATCGTCGAGCATCTCGCCGGCGGAGCAGGTGAACAGATCGAGCAATACGCGCTGCTGTTCGATGCTCAGTGCATTGAGAATCTTCGCGGTGCCGAGCGCATTGATGGCTTCGCTGATCGCGCCGAGACCGAAACCTTGCACGACGTTCGGCGGTGAACGCAGCACGAAATCCCTGAGCACATCGGCGATGACTTCGAGCTCATGCGAGAACGCGCCAATCCGCTCGGCATCGCGCGCGTTGAGCTTGGCAACCGACTGTTGCGTGCGGCCTTCACCTGTCAGGAGATAGCTGCCGTCCGGTGCGGGAATGAAATTCTGCGCCTTGCGCTCGACGATCCGCAGGCCGTGTTCGGCGAGCTTCAGATCAGAGGCGATCTGCGGGTTGAGCAGGCTGACAGTGTAGGCCGCGACCGAATTGCGGAAGCCGGGATGAAACTCCTGTGTCACCGCGGCGCCGCCCACGACGGAACGTCGTTCGACCACCTTCACGCGCAACCCGCTCATGGCGAGATAGGCCGCGCAAGTGAGGCCGTTATGGCCTGCGCCGATGATCAAAACGTCGGTGTCTGACATGTCCGCTTCAACAAAGCCTGCTAGAGCGTTTTCTTGCGAAGTGGCGACCGGTTCGCATTAAGAAAACGCGTCAAACGAAAATAGGGCCCTCTTTATCGAAGAGGCGCGCGCGCGGCACAAGGCCGCCCATCACGATTGTGGTTCCATAGTTAGCGCACATTGCCCGAAACGGTGCCATATGCTCCATTCCCGCCCGCCGGCTACCGGCCGGATTCTCGCTTTTCTGCCGTGCAATATGCTGGAGCCTTCATGAGTTCGTCGCAGCCCGTCGCCGCCCCAAACTCGGCCTCCCGCAATCGGCTCCTTCTGGTGGTTTACACCGCGGCGATCTTCACCAGCGCGCTGCTGTTGTTCTCGGTGCAGCCCCTGTTCACCAAGATGGTGCTGCCGCGGCTCGGCGGGTCGCCGGCGGTATGGTCGGTGGCGATGGTGTTCTTCCAGTCGCTGCTGCTCGGCGGCTACGCCTATGCCCACTACCTGATGCAATTGCGCAGCCGGCTGGTGCCGATCGTCGTTCATCTCCTGCTGCTGATCGTTGCGCTGCTGACGCTGCCGCTGTCCATCGCATCGGGTTGGGGCACGCCGCCGGAGAGTGGCTATGCGTTCTGGTTGCTCGGCCTGTTCGGGGTGTCCATCGGTCTGCCGTTCTTCGCGCTCGCTGCGAACAATCCGCTGCTTCAGGCCTGGTTCGTGCGGACCAGCCATCCCAACGGTCACGATCCGTATTTTCTCTATGCGTCGTCGAATATCGGGAGCTTTCTCGCTCTGCTGACCTATCCGGTGCTGCTGGAGCCGATGTTTTCGCTGCGCACGCAGAACCTGATCTGGACGTCCGGCTATGGCCTACTGATCCTGCTGATCGCCGGCTGCGGCGTGTTGCTGCTGAAGTCGCCGCCGGTTGCCGTCGCTGCACCGGGGGCTGATGCCATCGACGCGCCGGCGCCGAGCTGGGCGCTGCGTGCACGCTGGATCTTCCTCGCGGCTGTCCCATCCGGCCTGCTGATCGCGGTCACCGCGCATATCTCGACGGACGTCGCTGCGGCGCCGCTGCTCTGGGTGCTGCCGCTGTCGCTTTATCTGCTGACCTGGGTGCTGGTGTTCCAGTCGCGCCCGCTGCTGCCGCACTCATGGGTCCTGATGTTGCAGCCTCTCGCGATTGCCGGCGTGGTTGTCCTGCTCGCAGTTGGCGGCGAACAGAATCTGCTGCTGACCCTCGGTGGTCATCTGTTGTGCTTCTTCATTATTGCCATGGCGTGCCATGGTGAATTGGCCCGGCAGCGTCCGGCTGCTCGGTATCTCACGGGCTACTACGTCGCACTCTCATTCGGTGGCATGGTCGGTGGTCTGTTTGCTGGCCTGATCGCGCCATTCACATTTTCATGGATCGCGGAATACCCGATCCTGATCGCATTTGCCGTGCTGTGCAGGCCGTCTTTGCCGGAGCGGTATTCCGGCTGGGCGCGCTGGTACTGGATCGCACTGGTCATCGCCGCGGTGGCGCTGATCGCACCGAGCTATACGACTGGCAAGCTGTTTACATGGATCGAAGCCCAGCGCGTCTATGTCGTCAGCGCTGTTGCCATCGTCAGCATGATAATTGCGATCCTGCTAAGGGCCGATCGGCTCAAGCTCGTGGCGATCACTGTTCTTGCGCTGGCGCTGATCCGTTTCTACCCGGCGGACGATGGTCGGGTCGAAACCGTGCGTAGTTTCTTCGGCGTGCACAAGATCGTGGTGACGCCGAACAACCAGTATCACGTGCTGATGCATGGCACGACGATCCATGGCGCCGAGAAATATCTCAATGACGATGGCACGCCGGTGACCGGCCGGCCGGAGCCGATCTCCTATTATTACAAGGACGGTGGAATCGGGCAGGCGATCACGGCGGTGCGCGCCCGCAAGGGGGCGCCGCTTCGCGTGGCGGTGATCGGCCTCGGTTCGGGGTCTCTCACCTGCGCGTCGGCGCCCGGCGAGGACTGGAAGTTTTTCGAGATCGACCAGTCGATGGTAGATACCGCCAAGGATCCGAAATATTTCAGCTACATCCAGAAGTGCGAACCCGACGTCAAGCCGGTGATCGGCGATGCACGGCTCACTTTCGCGAAAGAGCCTGACGGCGTCTACGATCTCATCATCGTCGATGCCTATTCGTCGGACGCGATCCCGATCCATCTGGCGACCGAGGAAGCGATGGAGATTTACAAGGAAAAGCTCGCCCCGCAGGGCGCCGTCGTCATGCATGTGTCGAACCGGCATCTCGAACTCGCCAGCGTCGTGGTCGGCATAGCCGATGCCAATGACATGAAGAGCTGGGTCTATTCGGAGGATTCCGGCCGCGACAACGAATATATCTTCTCGACCAATGTGGTCATCTCGGCCCATGACGCTGCCGATGTCGGCTCCATCGCGACGTCATCGCAATGGGTCCTGACCGAGGCGAACGACGATCAGCGAGTCTGGACCGACGACTATTCCAACGTGCTCGGCGCCGTGTGGCGCCGGCTACGGGACGGGGATAACTGAAGCGTTTTCAAGCGAAGTGGATGCCGGTTCGCGTCAGGAAAACGCGTCACACATCTTCGCTCAGTTGTCCCCGAAGAAGCCGCGCGGCTGATACGGCCGCGGCGCGTAGGCCTGCGGCGGATATTGCCGGCTGTAATAGCCACGATTGGCGTAATACTGCTGGGTCTCGGCTTCCGTCATGCGGCGATAGCCGGGAGGGGCCGGATAACGCTGACCGTCATTGCCATCGGCCGGATAGATGTAACGATCGTCATCCGCCGGCTGTACCTGACGTGCGACGCGGCGGTTCGGTGCCACGGCCTGCGGCGTGAGATCCATGGGATTGCCGGCGGCGTCATACGACGGTGAAGCAGGAGCGATATCGCGGCGGGCGACGGCAGACGGCTTCGCCGGGCGCGGGTTGCGGGCGAGGGCGACCTGCGAGGAGCCCGTCAGCGTGACGGTGGTGTTGAGCACCCCGTCGGCCTTGACCATGGCGAACAAGGTCGCGGCATTCTCGCGCGACAGCCGGACGCAGCCGTGAGAGGCCGGCGAGCCCAGGCGATTCACGGAATCGGTGCCGTGGATGGCGTGGCCCTTCTTGGTGAAGAAGATGGCATGGGGCATTGGCGCGTCGTCGAATTCCTTGGAGAAGTGATCCTCCTCCATGCGGAATGTCTGGAAGCTGCCATTCGGGGTCTCGTAGGACGGAATGCCTGACGAGACCGGCCAGCGATATTTCTCGACGCCGTCCTGAACGACGGTCAGCTGCTGGGCATCCTTGTCGACGGTAATGGCAATCTTGGCCTGCGCAGTGCTGGTGGCGGCGAAAACGGCGAGACCCGCAAGGGTCATGTAAAACGAACGCATCTTACCTTGGCCTCCGGGCCGTAACCTGTTGTACCGCCTGCCGTCCCTGACCCAATATGCATACCGGGCGTTCGGGTTTCCAGTGACAGTTTCGTGCATCCTTAATGTTGGGCTAGGCGGCACCAAGGCGGCGACCGGGCCGAAAGAGGGCTCGGCCCGACCCGAGGATGCGCGATAGGAAGCTTCTCAGGAAGGCAGATGGAACCGGTTCCTAGGTCGCGCGTTGCCCTCCCACAATCGCAAGCGGCGAATTCTCGTCGCTCAGAGGGAAGCTCCAGATGACCGTTAAGACCGCTGTGTTGCCGATCAGTTCATCGATGAAGACCCGCCTGGCGTTCGCCGCGGGCGTGCTGGCTCTGGTCGCCATGCCGCATTTTGCGCAGGCGCAGGGCGTATTCCGGGGTGGTGAGCAGGGTGCCAACCAAGGTTACCGTGACGGCAATCGCGCCGCCGGACCGGTCGGCGGTGTGGTCGGTGGCGCAGTTGGCCTCGGCGTCGGCGCGGCCGTGGGCGGCGTGAAGGGTGTGCTTGGAATTCCCGAAGGCCGACGGACCCAGTGCCGTGGGTATTACAACCGCCATGGCAAATTCCGCTGCTATCGCTAAGCGGATATTGATTTGAAATGAAAATGGCCCGGTTCAAACCGGGCCATTTTTGTTATCAGCGATTTCAGTTTTTCAGTTTGTAACCGGTCTTGAAAATCCACCAGACGACCAACATGCAAATCACCAGGAACATGCAGGTGACGCCGATGCTCCAGCCGACGCTGACGTCGGAGATCTCGTAGAAGCTCCAGCGGAAGCCGCTGATCAGATACACGACCGGATTGAGCAGCGTGACGGTCCGCCAACCCGACGGCAGCATGCTGACGGAGTAGAAGCTACCGCCCAGGAAGGTCAGTGGCGTCACCACCAGCAGCGGGATCGCCTGCAGTTTCTCGAAACCGTCAGCCCAGATGCCGATGATGAAGCCGAACAGGCTGAACGTCACTGCCGTCAGCACCAGGAAGGTCAGCATCCACCACGGATGCAGGATGTGCAGCGGCACGAACAGTCCGGCGGTGGCCAGAATGATCAGGCCCAGCAGGATCGACTTGGTCGCAGCAGCACCGACATAGCCGAGCACGACTTCGACGTAAGACACCGGCGCCGACAGCAATTCATAGATCGTACCGGTGAATTTGGGGAAGTAGATGCCGAACGAGGCGTTGGAAATGCTCTGCGTGAGTACCGACAGCATCACGAGACCAGGCACGATGAAGGTGCCGTAGCTGACGCCCTCGATGGAGGTGATGCGCGAGCCGATCGCGGCGCCAAACACCACGAAATACAGCGAGGTGGAAATCACCGGCGAAACGATGCTCTGCAGCACGGTGCGCCAGGTGCGCGCCATTTCGAACAGATAGATGGCGCGGACAGCTCTGAAGTTCATGTTACTTCCTCACCAGGCTGACGAAGATGTCTTCGAGCGAGCTCTGTGTGGTGTCGAGATCGGAGAAGCGGATGCCGGATTCGCGGAGATCGCCGAGCAGGCTGGTGATCCCGGTGCGCTCGCTCTTGGTGTCGTAGCTGTAGATCAACTGATGGCCGTCCGCTGCCAGTTCGAGGTTGTAGTGAGCCAGGCTGGCTGGAATCTCCGTAACCTTGCCTTGCAGATACAGCTTGAGCTGCTTCTTGCCGAGCTGCTCCATCAGCTTGGTCTTTTCCTCGATCAGGATGATCTCGCCTTTGTTGATGACGCCGATGCGGTCGGCCATCTCCTCGGCTTCTTCGATGTAATGCGTGGTGAGGATGACCGTGACGCCGGCAGCGCGCAGCGTGCGCACGACTTCCCACATGCCCTTGCGCAATTCGACGTCGACGCCGGCAGTGGGCTCATCGAGGAACAGGATCTGCGGTTCGTGCGACAGCGCCTTGGCGATCATCACGCGGCGCTTCATGCCGCCGGACAGCGTGATGATCTTGTTATCCTTCTTGTCCCACAGCGAGAGGTCTTTCAGGATTTTCTCGATCAGCGCCGGGTTCTTCGGCTTGCCGAACAGGCCGCGGCTGAAACTGACCGTGGCCCAAACCGATTCGAAGGCGTCGGTGTGCAGTTCCTGCGGCACCAGCCCGATCAGCGACCGCGCGGCGCGATAGTCCCGGGCGATGTCGTGACCATCGACCATGACCTTGCCGGAGGTGGCATTGGCGATGCCACAGATGATGCTGATCATCGTCGTCTTGCCAGCGCCGTTCGGCCCCAGCAGCGCGAAGATCTCGCCGCGGTTGATGTCGAGGTCGATACCCTTCAGGGCCGTAAAGCCCGAGGCATAGCTCTTGGTCAGATTGGAAACGGAAATGATGGGAGACATCGGCGATATGATCGTTCGAAAAGGGGAAGGCAGAGGACCGGGCGGTCATACCGGGATGCACGAACGGCGCAGCCGAAACGGCTTTGTCGGGCGCGGGGTGCGTACATAGGAATGCAGATGCGCCGGCGCAATCGCGGAACAGGCGATTTTAGGGCTATTCTGCGGCTTCGTAGTCGATCTCGACAATCGTGCCACCGTCGGCCGCATCGGCAAATGCAGGGTCGCTGGTTAATTGCTCGATGGTGCGCGGCGTCGGAAGGCCGCTCGAGCCGTCCGGATTGCGCCAGTCTCCGGCCGCGTATTCGAGCGTTTCCTCGGCTTCCTCGATGGCTTCATCGAGGGTGTCACCGGCGGTCACGATGCCGGGCAGGTCGGGAAAGGAAACGTTGAAGGTGCCGCTGGCGTCCTTCTGAATGAGCGCAATATAGACCGGCATTGTCAGACACGTTCCACGAAACTGTCGACGACCTTCTTCTCCCCCGCCTTCTCGAAGACGATGGTGAGCTTGTTGCCGTCGATCTTGGTCACATTGCCGTAGCCGAACTTCTGGTGGAAGACGCGATCCTGCAGCGTGAAGTCGGACTCCGTGCCGGTGGACTTCGCGATCAACTCGCCCTCGATAGTCATCGGCCGCTTGTTTCGCGATGAAGAAGAGCCGCCGAAAGGCGACTGGCCTTCGCTGAAGCCGCTGCCGCCCTGTCCGCCGCGCGAGCGGTTGGCCTGCGCGCGCTGCCAGCCCGGTGTCGAATAGCTCGATCCGAACGATTCCACGTTGTCGAAGCGTGATGCGCCGTAGCCGCCTGCGCCGCCCCAGCCCGAACCGCCCTTTGATTCCGTGATCTCGACATTGGCCGCCGGCAATTCATCGAGGAAACGCGACGGCATCGTCGTGTTCCAGGTGCCGTGAATGCGCCGGTTGGTGGCGAAATAGAGTTTGGCGCGGCGGCGTGCGCGGGTGATGCCGACATGGGCGAGGCGACGCTCTTCCTCGAGCCCGGCGCGGCCCTGATCGTCGAGTGCCCGCTGATGCGGGAACAGGCCTTCTTCCCAGCCGGGTAAAAATACGTTGTCGAATTCGAGGCCTTTGGCGGAATGCAGCGTCATCACCGACACGGCATCCTCGTCTGCACCGCCCTCGCGGTCCATCACCAGCGAGATGTGTTCGAGGAAACCCTGCAGGTTCTCGAACTCCTCCATCGAGCGCACGAGTTCCTTGAGGTTTTCAAGGCGGCCAGCGGCGTCGGCGGAGCGATCCTTCTGCCACATATCGGTGTAGCCACTCTCGTCGAGCACGACTTCGGCGAGTTCGGTATGCGGCATCACTTCGCTTTGCTTGCGCCAGCGTTCGAAGCTCATCATCAGGTCGCGCAGGCTGCCGCGCGCCTTCGGCTTCATCTCGTCAGTCTCGACAACCTGACGTGCAGCCTCCGACAGCGGAATGCGACGCCGGCGGGCATGATCGTGCAGCATCTGCACCGTGGCATCGCCGAGGCCGCGCTTGGGCACATTGACGATGCGCTCGAAGGCGAGATCGTCGGCCGGCGAATTGATCACGCGCAGATAGGCCAGTGCGTCGCGGATTTCGGCACGCTCATAGAAGCGTGGACCGCCAATCACGCGATAGGGCAGGCCGAGCGTGACGAAGCGGTCTTCAAACTCGCGCATCTGGAACGAGGCGCGGACGAGGATGGCGATGTCGTTGAGCTTGTTACCCTCGCGCTGCAACTGCTCGATTTCTTCGCCGATGGCGCGGGCTTCTTCCTCGGAATCCCACGAGCCGGTGACGGTGACCTTCTCGCCATCGACATCTTCGGTACGCAGCGTCTTGCCGAGACGTCCCTCGTTGTGCGCGATCAGATGCGAGGCCGCGGCAAGGATATGGCCGGTCGAGCGGTAGTTGCGCTCCAGCCGCACGACCTTGGCGCCGGGAAAATCATGTTCGAAGCGCAGGATGTTGTCGACCTCGGCGCCGCGCCAGCCATAGATCGACTGGTCGTCGTCGCCGACGCAACAGATGTTTTTGAGCGGCACGGCCGGTTTGCTGTCTGCCGATGGCGCGTCCGCTTCCGGCAGCAAGCGCTGACCGGGCGCCTGCGACAGCAGCCGCAGCCACAGATACTGCGCGACGTTGGTGTCCTGATATTCGTCGACGAGAATATATTTGAAGCGCTGCTGATACTGCTTCAGCACGTCCGGATGTTCGCGGAACAGCCTGATACATTCCAGCAGGAGATCGCCGAAATCCGCGGCGTTGAGTGTCTTCAACCGGTCCTGATAGGCGGCATAGAGCTTGCCGCCCTTGCCGTTGCCGAACACGGCCGCTTCGCCGGACGGCACCTGCGATGGCGTTAGTCCGCGGTTCTTCCAGCCGTCGATCAGGTTGGCCAGCATTCGCGCCGGCCAGCGCTTGTCGTCGATATTGTCGGCCTGCAGGAGCTGCTTGAGCAGTCGGATCTGGTCGTCGGTGTCGAGCACCGTGAAGTTGGATTTCAGCTGCACCAGTTCGGCATGGGTGCGCAGGATGCGGCCACCGATTGAGTGGAAGGTGCCGAGCCACGGCATGCCTTCAACCGCCTGGCCGAGCATGATGCCGAGCCGGTGCTTCATCTCGCGCGCGGCCTTGTTGGTGAAGGTCACCGACAGGATTTCGGCGGGCCGCGCACGGCCCATGCTGAGGATGTGGGCGATCCGCGAGGTCAGAACCTTGGTCTTGCCGGTGCCGGCACCCGCGAGCACGAGGACAGGGCCGTCGAGCGTCTCGACGGCGTCGCGCTGCTCCGGATTGAGCCCGCTCAGATACTGTGCAGCTGGCGCCGCAGCGGCCCGCGCACGCGCGCCAATGCCGCCCGCCGCCGGCTGGTAGGCAGGGAGATCGTTGGCGGGCATTTTGCGTGCGTCACTCATGCGAATCGTATTCCGCCCACGTTGGCACCGTGGGGCCTTAAAGGGGAGCCTTCTTAGCAGGATAGGAGGGCATATAGGAGCGAGAGGCTTCTGGCGACAGACTTATCCCCGCATGGGGCTCATCTGACGCCCGTTGGCACGCAGGAGCGCTCTCGTTTCAGTGATGTTGGCTGGTACGTGGGTCGGGAACTTTCGTTTTCGCTCCGGCTTGTTTCAGCATCAAGCGCGACGGCGAATGCCGCGTCAAAAACCAAAAACTGAGGTTTGTGCCATGTTCAGCTGGGTCGTTACCTTCCTCGTCATTGCTCTCATTGCCGGCATTCTCGGCTTTGGCGGTGTCGCCGGCGCCTCCATCGAAATCGCCAAGGCGATCTTCTTCATCGCCATCGTCCTGTTCCTGATCTCGGCCGTTGTGGGCCTCGTCCGCGGCCGCACGCGCGTCTGACGGCTATTTCTTCGAGGGCATCCCGATCGATCGGCCGATGCCCTCCGGCCGCTCTGCGGAGTGATGTGCTTTGGCCAGCGCCTGCACGCGGGCGCTGATATCAGGCGGAAACGGCGCAACCTTCCGGGCGGCCATGTCCATGTGGAGCGTCATGTTCTCTGAGGTCGCCGACAGCCATCCCTCGGTGGCGTGGCGTAACTCCTTGAAGGTGTGAATGCGCTTGTCGTCTGCAGCGACAACCAGGATCGACACCTGCGCGGGATCACCGAGATGGATTTCCCTGACATAGCGAACATGGCATTCGGCCGTGAAGGTCGAGTTGTTGCGCGCCCTCATATATTCGGGACCGATCCCGATCTTGAGCCAAAGGTCGTCGATCGCTCGGTCGAACAGCACGTTGTAATAGGCCATGTTGAGATGGCCATTATAGTCGATCCATTGCGGTTCGATCTGCATGACATGCGCCCGGAAAGGGACGGGTTGCAGCAGATCGTCGGTTGCCTCAATCATCGGTAATTCCTGTCCCGCTCTCACGTCTCTTGACCCGTTATACAACCTTTGCCACGGTCCCGCCGCGTCGGAGGGACTGCTGTGGCTAGCATTGCGAACAATTTGAAACGACCGGAGCCGAAGGCCTTGGCCACGGCGCTTGAAGCGCTGACGGCGCGTTTTGGCAATCGGCTGGTGACGTCGCAGGCGGTTCGCGAGCAGCATGGCCATACCACGACATGGCTTGCCAACCAGCCGCCGGATGGCGTCGTGTTCGCGCAGGAAACCGCGGATATCCAGGACGTAGTCCGGATTTGTGCAGCGAACAAAGTTCCGGTGATCGCATTCGGCACCGGCACGTCGCTGGAAGGTCAGGTCAATGCGCCGGCAGGCGGCATTTGCATCGACATGCGCGACATGAACCAGATTCTGGAAGTGCACAGCGAAGACCTCGACTGCGTGATTCAGCCCGGCGTCACCCGCAAGGCGCTCAACGAAAATCTGCGCGATCAGGGCCTGTTCTTCCCGATTGATCCCGGCGCCGATGCGTCGCTTGGCGGCATGGCGTCGACGCGCGCCTCCGGCACCAACGCAGTGCGTTACGGGACGATGCGCGACAACGTGCTCGCGCTCAAGGTCGTGCGCGCCGATGGTGAGATCATCAAGACCGGCACCCGCGCGAAGAAATCCTCGGCGGGCTACGACCTGACGCATCTGTTTGTCGGTGCTGAGGGCACACTGGGTATCATCAGCGAGCTGACCATCAAGCTGCGTGGCATTCCTGAAACCATGGCTGCCGCGTCATGTTCGTTCGCCACGGTGGCAGGTGCCTGTCAGGCGACGATTCTCGCGATTCAGACCGGCATTCCCGTTGCTCGGATCGAGCTGCTGAACGAGGCGCAGGTTCGTGCCTGTAATTCCTATTCCAAGCTGACGCTGCCGGAAACGCCGCTGCTGCTGCTGGAATTCCATGGCAGCGAGGCCGAAGTGGCCGAGCAGTCGCGAAATTTTCACGAGATCGCACTGGAATGTGGCGGTGGCGATTTCTCATGGACGACGAAGCCGGAGGATCGCACCAGACTCTGGCAGGCCCGTCACGATGCCTATTGGTCGGTGAAGAGCATGCGACCGGGCTCCGATGTCGCGGCCACCGACGTTTGCGTGCCGATTTCCAAACTCGCGGAATGTGTCGCTGCGACGGAAGAGGATCTCGCGCGGCTCGGCCTGTTGGCGCCCATCGTCGGCCACGTCGGCGATGGCAACTTTCATTGCTCGATGGTCTGCGATCGCAACGATGCCAACGAGGTCGCCCGCGCTGAGGACTTCATGCATCGCCTCGCTCAACGGGCGCAGGCGATGGGGGGCACCTGCACGGGTGAACATGGCATCGGGCAAGGCAAGCAAAAGTATATGCAGGCCGAACTGGGCAGTGAGGCGCTCGACGCCATGCGGGCGCTCAAGAAGGCACTCGATCCCGACAATATCTTCAATCCCGGGAAAATCCTGCCGCAGGCGTGACGCCAGATTGCCGCATCCGGTCAGGCCGAATGCGGACGGGAAAATTCGGCAGCACCGGCGATGCTTAACTATTCTTAAAAAGTTTAAAGTTGTAGATATAATTATATACCAGCATGGATTGCGCTTTTCGGTTACGGAGGGTGCGATCAAAAAGCTTTGACGCAGAATGCGTCCAATAAAAAAGGCATCATCCGATGCGGCTACCGTTTTTCTATGGTTGGGTCATCGTCGCCGTCACGTTCGTTTCCATGGCCATCGGGGTCAATGCGCGGACATCGTTCTCGCTGTTCTTCCCGCCAATTCTCCAGGAATTCGGCTGGGACCGTGGCGTCACCGCCGGTGCCTTTTCATTCGGCTTCCTGATTTCCGCGATCATGAGCCCGCTGATGGGCAGACTGATGGATCGTGGCGGCCCTCGCGCGGTGATGGAGCTTGGCACCGTGCTGATGGCAGCCGGGTTGTTGCTGGCGCCGCTGACGACGCAGCCGTGGCATCTCTACCTGACCATCGGCGTTCTGGTCGGCGCAGGCAGCGTCTGCCTCGGCTATTCCGGACAATCGCTGTTTCTGCCGAACTGGTTCAGCCGCAAGCGCGGCCTCGCGGTCGGCCTCGCATTCGCCGGCGTCGGCATCGGTTCCGTAACGGTGCTGCCCTGGGTGCAGGTGATGATCGAGCAGACCGGCTGGCGCACCGCCTGCACCGCCGTGGGGCTCCTGGTGCTGGTTGTACTGGTGCCGATCAACCTGCTGCTGCGCAAGCGCCCGCAGGATATGGGGCTGCTGCCGGATGGCGATCCGGCACCGACGTCGTCGACGAAGCATATATCCAATGTGGTCGACCCGGTCTGGGCCAGTATCGATTGGACGCTGGCGCGCGCCGTGCGCACGACGCGGTTCTGGTGGCTCGCACTCGGCCTGTTCGGCGGGCTGTATGCCTGGTACGCGGTTCAGGTCCATCAAACCAAGTATCTGCTCGACATCGGCTTCACGCCGGGTGTCGCCGCCTGGGCGCTCGGTATGGTCAGTCTGTTCGGTGTGCCCGGCCAGATATTTCTGGGCCATTTGTCCGATCGCATCGGCCGCGAATGGATCTGGACCGTCAGCGGTGTCGGTTTCGCAATCTGCTTTGCGTCCCTGATTGCGCTGGAGTCCGTGCCGAGTCTGGCGCTCGTCTATGTCATGGTGATCTCGCAGGGCCTGCTGGGCTATGGCGTGACGTCCATCATGGGCGCCGTGGTTTCCGAGATTTTCCAAGGCGAGCATTTCGGCAGCATTTTCGGCACGCTCATGCTGGCCGCGCTGGCCGGCGGCGCCGCCGGTCCCTTGGTGACAGGTGTCCTGCACGACCACTTTGGTACCTATACGCCTGCATTTGCCCTTGGAATCGCAGTCAGCTTCCTCGCGACCTTCGCGGTCTGGATGGCGTCGCCGGGCAAGGTAAGGGCGGTGGCCGGACGTTTGCACCGCGCCCATGGCGCCGCAAAACCGCTGGAGCAGGGTGCTTCGACTTGATCGAAGCCGGGCGATTTGCCGCAAGCGGATGGCGAGGGATGGCTGATCTGGCCATGTATTGCGTGCTGTGACTTCGCCACAGTTGGTTCTATAAATAGATGCGTTCCCGCGTATTTCTGCGTGGCCCTGCAACGTCTGTAAGGCGTATTGCCCAGTGACGTGCTGCAATGCACTTTGCCTGGCAGGCAGGCGGACATTCTGCCGGAGCGCTTGAGGGGAGATTCGGTGCAGACGACACTGCTCGGCCTGGCAATTGCATTTATCCTGGCGCTGGTTGCTGCTCTGGTCGGGCCCTATTTCGTCGACTGGAATCAGTTCCGCCCGCAATTCGAGGCTGAAGCCACGCGCGTGGTCGGTGCGCCCGTTCGCGTCAGCGGCGGGCTGGAGGCGCGGCTGCTGCCGGCGCCGTCGCTACGGCTACAGTCGATCACGGTGGGAAGTCCCAACGATCTCGGCAGGATCCGTGCAGACAATCTCGATGTGGAATTCAGCCTCAGTTCGTTGATGCGCGGCGAATGGCGCGCGACAGAACTCACCATCGGCGGCGCTGCGATCGATCTCGGCCTCAATGCGCAGGGGCGTATCGAACTTCCGGCTTCCACAGGGCCATTCAATCTTGGCGCGCTGGCGATAGACCGGTTGAACTTCACCGGTCGTGCTGCACTCCATGACGCTGCGAGCAAGAGCACGCTCGAACTCTACGACATCGCCTTCAGCGGCGATGTTCGTTCATTGGCGGCCGGCGCCATGCGCGGTGATGGCAATTTCCTGTTGTCGGGCGCGCGCTATCCGTTCCGTTTGTCCTCCGGGCCGACCGGCGACGGCAACGGCACGCGCGTTCGTTTTACTGTGGACCCCGGCGAGAAGCCCTTGTCCGTCGATCTCGATGGCGTGCTCAACTTCGACAATCGCACGCCACGCTTCGACGGCGCACTGACTCTCGCAAGCCCGGCCGGCCTGAAGGCGAATGGTGCGGGCGATCAACTGCCAACGCCGTGGCGCGTCTTCGCCAAGGTCAAGGCCGATCCGGCCGCTGCGCATATGGAAGCGCTTGAAGTCAGCTATGGCGCGGAAGACACCGCTTTCAGGTTCGCTGGTCTTGCTGACATGCGCTTTGGCGCATCGCCACTGCTGCATGCGGTGCTGTCGGCCAAGCAGCTCGATGCCGATCGCCTGCTCTCCAGGGATCAAGCGACCAACGATACCGCCACACCGTTGCCGGTGCTACGCAGGCTGCTGGCGAGCATTCCGTCTGCGCCTTTGGCGACACAGATCGAGATCGGCGTAGAGCAGATCATGCTCGGCGGAAAGCCTGTGCAGAATATCGGCGCTGACCTGCGTAGCGATGCAGCAACATGGACGGTCGATCGTCTCGAGTTTCGCGCGCCAGGCGCGACCCGCGTCACGTTGAGCGACGGCGCAGCACAGCCAGGTGCATCGAGCGGCTTCAAGGGGGCCATCGCGGTCGAGTCGTCCGATCCGGATACGCTTGCTGCGTGGCTCAAGGGCCGAACAGACGTCGGCTTGCGCAATCAGAAGCCGCTACGCATTCGTGGCAATATCACTTCGGTGTCCAATCGCTTGGCCATCGAGGCACTGAAGGCGGAGATCGACGGGGGTACGATCGAAGGTCGTGCTGCATATTCGTATTCCTCGGCTGCTGGCGGCTCCCGCTTCGATGCCGACCTGAAGGCCGACCGGCTCGATCTCGACGCAGCGGTGGCTTTGATCCGATCGCTTGGCGAGCCGCAGGCCGAGTGGCCAGATGTAGGGCAGGTGTCACTCGATATCGGTCGTGCTGTGTCAGCCGGGCAGGAGATGCGCCCGTTCGTGGCGCAACTGGCCTACAGCCCAAAGACGATCTCGGTCGATCGCTTCAAAGTCGGTGAAGCCACCGGCCTGATGCTCGATGGCCGCGCTTCGTTCGATCGCATGGAAGCCACGGGCGGACTGACACTCAACGCCACGTCCGCATCGATGAGTCAGATCAGCAACTTGCTCACGCCGCTGGCGCCGTCTGTTGCGGCGAGGCTCAGCGCCATGACCGCGACGCCCGGTGCGGTTCGAGTCAAACTGTCGCTCGATCTGGCAAAGGATCAACAACGCGCCGATCGCACAAATGCGCGCGCCGTATTCGATATCGATGCGGCGCAGGTGAAGGGGACGACGACGTTGACCGCATCTGCTCCCCTAGCGGCGATGCGTGGCGTCGACCTCAATGAGCTGTCGCGCAGCGATGTGACACTCGAGTCTAAATTGGTCGGGCAGGGCGGGCAACTTCTCGCATTGTTGGGCCTGAGTAACGTGATCGCCGCAAGCGACGCCGTTGTGAATTTCGAAGGATCGGCAAAAGGACAATGGCGCGCGCCGCTGCGCGTCACGGCAAAACTGTCCGGCGCGGATGTCGATGCCGATGTTCAGGGTAGTGCAGAACCTTGGGCGGGATCACCGAAAGCATCGCTCGTGGTTGCGATACGTCGCGCCAATCTGGCGCCGCTGGTCGCTCTCAAGCCGTCGGATGCGGCCGCGCAGAATGTCAGCCTGTCATCGCGGCTCACATTGAACGGCGACAAAGTTACGTTGGAGGATATCGACAGCACACTGGCTGGCTCACGCGTGCGCGGCCGTATTGCGCTGACGCTGGGTGCCGAGAAAGCCATCGATGGTCAGATCGGCATGGATGCGATCGAACTTGGACCGGCCTTTGGTCTCGCTGTGGGCACGAGAGGTCGCGACGCCACGGATCCGCTCGGGCATGGTGTGCTGCAGGGATGGCGCGGGCAGATGGCCTTTCAGGCGCTGCGCGGGACATTGCCTGGCGGTGTTGAATTGCGTCCCATCAGTGGCACTGTGAAGAGCGACGGCCAGGCCCTGACGATCGATACGATCAAAGGGTCTGTCGGTGGCGGCGAAATCACGGCTGATGTCGATCTCAAGCCATCGATCACCGGATATGCGCTTGGCGCCCGCGTGCAATTCTCCGGCCTAGATGGAGCGGCGTTGCGCTATCGCTCTCTGACAATGCCCGCGGGCAAGACGTCGCTGCGGATGACGCTGGCCAGTCAGGGGCGCAGTGCCTCGGCTCTGGAAGGCGCATTGTCCGGCAATGGATTGCTGACGATCGACGGGGCGCGCATCAATGGCCTCGATCCACGTGCCTTCGACATTGCCATTCGCGCCAGCGATTCCGGGCAGGCTACGAATGACGTCAAGTTGCGTCAGATCGTCGATACCGCGATCACCGGCGGTGCATTGTCCGTAACTTCGGTGCAGGTCCCGTTCAGTATCAAGGATAGCCGCCTGCGGGTTGGTGCGACGACGCTCGATGGCGAAGGAGGGCGTGCGATCGTGTCAGGAGGTTACGATATCGTTGCCGACCAGGTGGATATGCGCGCGACATTGACCGGCACGAGCGCGGGGACGTCGAGCGTTCGACCGGAAGTTCAGATCTTCGCGGTGGGAACGCCTGACAAGCTCGATCGCACGCTTGATGTGGCGGCGTTATCATCCTGGCTCGCAGTGCGCGCAATCGATCGCGAGACGCGCCGGCTTGATTCGCTTGAACGCGGTGAGTTGCCACCGGCGGCTGTGCCCGTTGCCGTTCCTCCGCCGTCCGCCTCGCTGCCCGTCGACACGCAGGCGCATGCGAGCGATCCACCGACAGCCTCTGCGCCCTCTGATGTGCTTCTTCCCGGTCGCGATCCGCGCCGTCTTGCACCGAAGGCTGCTACGCCTCGTCCTGCGACACCGCCTGTTGCAAGTCAGCAGGTTGCGCCGCTGCCAGCACCCATTGAAGTTCGTCCGGCACCCGGTGCTGCACGCGCACCAAGGCCGAGGCCCGCGCCTCCGCTAGTACTGACACCGCCGACCGCGAGTTCAGCGCGGCCGACGTTCTGACGATGACTCAGCAAACACAACCGGCGGCGAAGCGATTCGCTTAAGGTCGGCTGTGTTTACGCCGAGAGATTGTGCTCCGGCATCCGCTGTTGCGGAACGGCACGTGTACGGAAGTAATCGAGCACGAACAGCCGAATCGCGGACGACAAATTGCCCTGCTGACGGTTCGTGTCGATCTCACCAACCAGCTCAGAAAGCGTCATGTCGCGAAGATTCGAAATCTCCTTCATGCCGTTCCAAAACGCCTCTTCGAGACTCACGCTGGTCTTGTGACCCGCAACAACGATCGATCTCTTAACTACGGGCGATTTCATGATGCGTCCTCGCCATCGATGTGATGCTGATCCAGCACGTTGTTCGCACGGACTGTGCGCTGCTCCTGCAATGCTCGTTCTGACTTAGTTCGTCCGAAGCGCGCACGGTTTATATCGGCTTGTTTTGCCGATTCCTCTCGTGCAGTGCGCTTCTTGAAGCGATTGAGATTGATCAGGTCACCCATGATCGCTCCTGTCTTTAAAAAATGATGGGGTGGGAAACGTCGTCTTCACCATCCAGTAGTTGTACGAGACGAGGGTGAATTCGGTTTCGGTATCCATCCTAAAATATTCTCCGTAGTTCCAAACAAGCTCCGCAGAAAAATGAAGTCATCTACGAAGCGTAACCAGATCACCTTCTGCTGTATCACAAGGAAAAACGCGTCTGATATGCGACCATTCTAACCATTTAGCAGATATGAATTATAACTATTTCCTTCTGGAGTTATTCTCAACAAGCTGTGAGCAAATATTCTTGCTTACCCAGGATGTATCATTTTGGCCGGCTGAACAAGAAGATCGAACTCTGCTGCACTAACAAAACCGAGCCGCAGCGCTTCCTCCTTCAATGTCGTTCCGTTTGCATGAGCAACCTTAGCTACTTTCGCCGCGTTATCGTAACCGATTTTCGGTGCGAGTGCAGTCACGAGCATCAGTGATCGTTCCATCAACTCATGAATTCGTTTTTCATCGGCGCGAATGCCGTTGATGCAGTGCTCTGTGAAGGATCGCGCAACGTCTGCCATCAATTGGATGGACTGCATCATGCAATGGGCCATCACCGGCTTGTAGACATTGAGCTCGAAGTGACCCTGACTGCCGGCCACCGTAATTGCCGTGTGGTTACCGAATACCTGACAGCATACCATTGTCATTGCTTCACATTGTGTCGGATTTACCTTTCCAGGCATGATCGATGAGCCAGGCTCGTTCTCCGGAAGTATCAATTCGCCGAGTCCGGAACGGGGCCCGGATCCGAGCAGCCGGATGTCGTTTGCAATCTTAAATAGACTAGTTGCAGCCGAGTTGATCGCACCGTGTGCAAACACATAGGCGTCGTTTGATGCGAGTGCTTCGAATTTGTTCGGTGCAGTGATGAAAGGCAGCTTGGTAATTGTTGCTGCGTGCTTCGCGAACAACTTCGCAAAACGAGGCTTGGAGTTGAGGCCGGTCCCGACTGCAGTTCCACCTTGGGCGAGCGGGTAGAGATCCTTCACGACGCTTCGTAGGCGTTTGATGCCGCTTTCGATCTGTGCGGCATAGCCTGAAAACTCCTGCCCGAGCGTGAGCGGCGTCGCGTCTTGTGTATGTGTACGTCCGATCTTCACGATCTTTGCGAAGGCTTTTTCCTTCTTGCGCAACGCAGCATGTAGTTCGCTTAGTGCGGGGATGAGGTACTCAACAATACCCTGCGTTGCCGCAATGTGCATCGCAGTCGGAAACGAATCGTTGGACGATTGACTCATGTTGACATGGTCATTGGGATGCACTGGCTTCTTGGCGCCGCGTTCACCGCCAAGAAGCTCGTTCGCACGATTGGCAATGACCTCGTTGAGATTCATGTTGGTCTGCGTGCCGGAGCCGGTTTGCCAGACGACCAGTGGGAAGTGATCATCCAGTTTCCCGTCGATGACTTCGCGTGCTGCGCTCACAATGGCCTTTGCAAGCTTGGGCTCGAGAAGTTTGAGTTCGCGATTGGTTTCGGCCGCTGCCAGCTTGACGATGCCGAGCGCGCGAATGATCGGCATCGGCATGCGATCGTGACCGATCTTGAAATTCTGTCGCGACCGTTCCGTTTGCGCTCCCCAATAGCGATCCGCTGCGACCTCGATCGGACCGAAGCTGTCGGTTTCGGTGCGGGTGGTGGCGGAGGTCTTCGAGGATTTGGCCATGGGTACGGTCCTTGCGATGCCGCGCTCCCTGTAGAGACTTCTGGCGGGTGCGGCGCATAAGAATGGGGCCGCGCGAACGCGGCCCCGGCACCTTACAACGTCTTGCGATTATTTTTTCCGGAAGCGGTCTAAACGGACGACTTCTGCACCTTCGCCCGATTTTGGCGGTTCTTCCTCTGAAGCAGGCGCGGGCGGAGCCGGAGGGGCGGCGAGAGCAGATGCCGCAGTGGCTGCGGACGACGCACCGGCAGCCGGGGTCTCTGCAGCGGTTTCGGTTTCGAACTGCAGGCCGAACTGCACCGAGGGGTCGTAGAAGCTCTTAATGGCGTTGAACGGCACGACCAGGCGCTCGGGGATTCCGTTAAAGGACAGGCCCACCTCGAAGCGATCTTCGGTGACCACGAGATCCCAGAACTGATGCTGCAGGATCACCGTCATTTCCTCTGGATACTGGGCCAGCAGGCGCGGCGATAGTTTGACGCCGTCAGCCGTTGAAACGAAGGTGATAAAGAAGTGGTGCTCGCCCGGCAGGCCATGCTCGGCAGCGTCGATCAGCACGCGCCGCAGAACGCCACGAAGGGCGTCGCGCGCCAGCACATCGTATCGAATATGATCGGTTGCCATCGGTCGGTCCCGTCGCTTGTCTTGGTCATGGCCATACATGGAGTGAGGGCGAGGCCGGAGGCCGACTCGCGTCACATACTGTTCTATCCATTCTATCCCGGTCTTGACCCGAGGTCAGCAGCCGGAAAAGCTGGCGCCCTCTATATATGACGCAAATTGGACGCGATACAGCCGGGCGGTCATTTCAACCGCCGATTGGCGTGGAAACAGGCAAAAATCAATTGGCCCAATGGGCGGATGGCCCTAGTTCTGGACCATGCGTCCAAGTTCACCACAGGCTGACGCCCCCATAGCGGAACTCGCGTCGGCATCGCCGCCGGGACTGCTGACGCTATTCCTCGCCTTTGCAAAGATGTCCCTGGCCGGTTTCGGTGGCGTTCTGGTTTGGGCGCGCCGGGCGATCGTCGAGCAGCACGGCTGGATGACGCCCGAGGAATTCAATGAGACTTTCGCACTTTGCCATTTCTTGCCGGGGCCGAATATCGTCAATCTGTCGGTGGTGTTCGGGGCGCGGTTTCGCGGTGTGCCTGGCGCTATTGCAGCCTTTGCGGGATTGCTGGGTCCGCCCGTGGTCATCGTGACCATTCTGGCGATCCTGTATGCACGCTTTGGGGATATCGAAGCGCTGCGGCGCACACTTGCCGGCGTCTCATGCGCTGCCGTTGGACTGCTGTTCGCGGTGATTTTCCGAATGATGCTGCCTCTTCTGAAGAAGCGTGAGCCCGTCAGCCTGGCGCTCCTGATCGCCGTTTTCGTCGCCGTTGGCGTGATGCGATGGCCATTGCCGACCGTTCTTCTGGTGTCGATTCCCGTCAGTATCGGCCTGACCATGTTGATGCGACGGCGGGCGGCAGCATGAACGATGCCACTCCCGGATCGCTTGTCACGCTGGCCTGGTCGGTCGGGCTGATGTCGCTTTTTGCCGTGGGCGGCGCCAATTCGGCCATTCCCGAAATTCATCGGCTCGCGGTCGATGTCAACCACTGGATGTCCGACAAGCAGTTCGCGGATGTGTTTGCGATCTCGCAGCTGTCGCCGGGGCCGAACGTTCTCATTGTGACGCTGATCGGCTATCAGGTCGCCGGCATCCTCGGTGCGATGGTTGCAACACTGGCCATGTGCGGGCCGACGGCCGTGTTTGCTTATTTTGTCAGCCAATTGCTTGCGCGGTCGGGCCACGCGCAATGGCCGGGAATCGTACAGGCCGCGCTGGTCCCCTTATCGATAGGTCTCATGAGCGCGAGCGGGTTGGTTCTGCTGTTCGCTTCCGACACCACCTGGACGGCGTTTCTGGTAACGGGGAGCGCCGCCGTTTTGGCGTTTGCCACGCGGCTTAACCCGCTATGGTTGTTAGTTGCCGGGGGCCTTCTTGGTTTCGCTGGCGTTCTCTGACGAAAATCGCTAGCAAGCTTGACCACGGAGCCGTTGGGCGGTCTCCGAACGATGTTGTTTGGGCTAAATGCTCGTGACAGGGGAACGTACCAATGAGTGATGCGCCGAGCCATGCGCCGGAGAAATCCATCTTACCGAGCTGGGTCAAAGGCCCTCAAGACTTTATCGGCGGCCTTGCTTTGGTGGCGATTGCTGCATTTGCTCTGTGGGCATCCAGCGATCTGCAGGGCATGCATGGCTTCTCGTTCGGAGCAGGTACCGCGCCGCGGATGTTCGGCATTCTGCTGCTGGGTCTTGGTGCAGCCGTAACCGTTGTCGGCATTTTCACAGAAGGCCCCGGGCTCTCCAAGTTCCACTGGCGCGGTCCGTTTTTTGTGGCGCTGGCCATTCTGGTTTTCGCGGTCGGCATTCGTCCGATGGGCATGATCTTCGCGGCGATGTCGAGTTTTCTGATTGCTGCGCTCGGCACGCCCGAGACGCGCTGGAAAGAAACGATCATCGTTGGCGCCTGCCTCACGGGCTTCTGCGCCTTGCTGTTCCCGTATGCGCTTGGTCTGCCGTTGCAGATGTGGCCGACATTTCTGATCCGCTAAGAACGAGGGCGTCATGGGTGATCTTTTTTCGAATCTCGGTCTTGGCTTCAGCACCGTCTTCCAGTTCGTGCAGTGGACGCCGGCGTTCCTTGGCGGAATGTCGATCCCGCTTCCGATCAATATTCTGCTCTGTCTGATCGGTGCGCTGGTCGGTACGCTGGTCGGCGTTCTGCCGGGCATCGGTACCATTGCCACCGTGGCGATGTTGCTGCCGATCACGTTCGGTCTGCCGCCGGTCGGCGCGCTGATCATGCTCGCCGGCATCTATTACGGTGCGCAATATGGCGGTTCGACCACGTCGATCCTGGTCAATATTCCGGGTGAAGCAGGTTCGGTCGTAACTGCGCTCGACGGCTTCCAGATGGCGAAGCAGGGCCGTGCCGGTCCGGCGCTCGCGATTGCAGCAATCGGCTCGTTCTTTGCGGGTTGCGTTGCGACGGTCCTTATCGCTGTGCTCGGCGCGCCGCTCACCAAGCTCGCGCTTGCGTTCGGTCCTGCAGAATACTTCTCGCTCATGGTGCTCGGCCTGATCTTTGCCGTGGTGCTTGCCAAGGGCTCGGTGCTGAAGGCGATCGCGATGATCGTATTCGGTCTGCTGCTGTCCATGGTTGGCTCCGACATCGAGACCGGTGCGTCGCGCATGTCGTTCAACATCCCTGAACTCGCTGACGGCCTAGGCTTCGCTACGGTCGCCATGGGTCTGTTCGGCTTTGCGGAAATCATCCGCAACCTGGATGCGGGCGGCGAGGAAGATCGCCAGCTCGTGCAGCAGAAGGTCACGGGCCTGATGCCGACCAAGAAGGATTTGAAGGACTCTGCGCCGGCAATTCTGCGCGGCACGGTGCTCGGCTCCATTCTCGGCATTCTGCCGGGCGGCGGCGCGGTCATCGCATCCTTCGCGGCCTATACGCTTGAGAAGAAGCTGTCGAAGGATCCGAAGCGTTTCGGTCGCGGAGCGATCGAAGGCGTTGCGGCGCCGGAAAGCGCCAACAACGCTGCAGCGCAAACCTCGTTCATCCCGCTGCTCACCCTCGGCATTCCGCCGAACGCGGTGATGGCGCTGATGGTCGGCGCGATGACCATCCATGGCATCGTGCCAGGCCCGCAGGTGATGCAGAAGCAGCCGGAACTCGTCTGGGGCATGATCGCCTCGATGTGGATCGGAAACCTGATGCTGCTCGTCATCAACCTGCCGATGGTCGGCATCTGGGTTCGGCTGCTTCGTGTGCCGTATCGCCTGATGTTCCCGTCGATCGTGGTGTTCTGCAGCATCGGCATCTATTCGGTGAACAACGCACCGATGGACGTGGTGCTCGCAGGCGTGTTCGGTTTGCTCGGCTACTGGTTGATCAAGCATGACTTTGAACCGGCGCCGCTGCTGCTCGGCATGGTGCTTGGTCCGCTGATGGAAGAGAACCTGCGTCGTGCACTGCTGATCTCGCGCGGCGATGCGACGGTGTTTTTCACCCGTCCGTTGTCGGCCACCCTGATGGCAATCTCGGCGTTCCTGCTGATCCTCGCTGTGCTTCCCGCACTGCGAAAGAAACGCGACGAAGTCTTCGTCGAATCCGAGAGCTGACGAATCTCTCCACGCATCTGCGTCGTTACGCCACGGCCCGAAGTCGAATAGACTTCGGGCCTTTGCTTGTATTCAGTCCCGCGACTGTCGTTATTTTCGCGGCAAAAACATTTTCGGAGGAAACCAAATGAAGCTGTTCAATCGCAGAGTTGCGATCAGTGGCCTGGCGGCCGTCGCCGGCTTCGGCGCACTGGCAACCACTGTTCAGGCGCAGGAATACCCGACGCGCAACATCACCATGATCGTGCCGTTCGCGGCCGGCGGCCCCACCGATGTGATCGCGCGCATCGTCGCTGCGGACATGTCGAAGACGCTGGGCCAGCAGATCATCATCGAGAACGTCGTCGGCGCTGGCGGCACGACCGGCGCGACGCGTGCAGCGCGTGCGGCCAATGACGGCTACACGATCATCACCGGCCACATGGGCACCCATGCTGCGGCGGTGCCGCTGTATCCGAAGCTCGCTTATCACCCCGAGAAGGATTTCGAGCCTGTCGCGCTGCTCGCCGGCACGCCGATCCTGATCCTGGCGAAGAAGGATTTCGCGCCAAAGGATCTCAAGGAATTCGTCACCTATGTGAAGGCCAACAGCGACAAGTTGAACATGGCTCATGCCGGCGTCGGTTCGGTGTCGTACTCGTCCTGCGAATTGCTGAGCTCGGTTTTGGATATCAAGCCGACCGGCGTGCCGTTCAATGGCACCGGTCCGGCGATGAACGCGCTGGTCGGTGGTCAGGTCGATTATATGTGCGACCAGATCGTCAACGCGGTTCCGCAGATCAAGGGCGGCACCATCAAGGCCTATGCCATTGCGACGCCCGATCGTAACCCGTCGCTGCCGGACGTCCCGACCACCATCGAAGCCGGGCTGCCGAAGTATCAGGCCTCGGCCTGGAACGCGATCTTCGCACCCAAGGGCACGCCTGCCGCGATCACTGCCAAGCTGAACGCCGCGGCCGCCAAGGCGCTGGACGACGAGAACGTCAAGAAGCGTCTGCTCGATCTCGGTTCGGACATTCCGAAGCCGGAAGCCCGCACCCAGGCGGCGCTCGGTTCGCTGGTGAAGAGCGAAGTGGAGAAGTGGTCGGCGGTGCTCAAGCCCGCAATGTGATCGGGAACCGGCTAACCGGTTGATTTCAAGGGCCGGATCCCCAAGGGATCCAGCCCTTGCCGTTTGCGGGCAGGGACACACTTTTTCGGGTATAATCCGGGAATCGGCGTGTCCGACCACCGGACGAGGCGATAAGTTCGCCCGCTCACAAGCCCGCAAGATCGACCATGAACCAGTATCACGACCTGCTAGAGCGAATCCTGAGCGACGGTGCCGAGAAGCACGACCGCACCGGCACAGGCACGCTGTCGGTGTTCGGCCATCAGATGCGCTTCAAGCTCAGTGATGGTTTCCCCGTGCTGACCACCAAGAAGCTTTCGCTGAAGGCGATCATCCACGAGCTGCTGTGGTTTTTGGCAGGCGATACCAATATCAAATATCTCAAGGACCACGGCGTCTCGATCTGGGATGAATGGGCGGACGCCAATGGTGATCTCGGCCCGGTCTATGGATCGCAGTGGCGCTCATGGCCGGCGCCCGACGGACGGAGCATCGACCAGATCGCCAATGTGGTCGATATGATCAAGCGCAATCCGGACTCGCGCCGGCTGATCGTGACGGCATGGAATCCCGCCGAGATCGACAAGATGGCGCTGCCGCCATGTCATTGTCTTTTCCAATTCTATGTCGTGAACGGCAAGCTGTCGTGCCAGCTCTATCAGCGCTCGGCCGACGTCTTCCTCGGCGTGCCGTTCAATATCGCCTCCTATGCACTGCTGACGATGATGATCGCGCAGGTCACGGGTCTCAAGCCCGGCGACTTCGTCCACACCCTTGGCGACACGCATCTCTATTCGAATCACCTGGAGCAAGCGCGGCTGCAGTTGACGCGGCCGACGCGTACGCTGCCGGTGATGAAGATCAATCCGGACGTGAAGGACATCTTCGCGTTCCGCTATGAGGACTTCACCCTCGAAGGCTACGATCCGCATCCGCACATCAAGGCCGAGGTCGCGGTTTGACCGCAACGACGGCTACCCCTCAGATCGTCCTCATCTACGCCGTAGCCGAGAACGGCGTGATCGGGCAGGGCAACGCCATGCCATGGCGGCTGAAGTCGGACATGCAGCGGCTCAAGGCGCTGACGATGGGCAAGCCGATCGTGATGGGGCGCAAGACGTTCGAGTCGTTTCCGAAGCGACCGCTGCCGGGCCGCACCAATATCGTCATCACGCGCAATGCCGACTATCAGGCCGCGGGGGCTGTAGTCACTACGTCGCTTGCCGATGCGCGCGCGGTGGCGACTGGCGATGCGCTGCGGCGTTTGGTCACTGAGATTGCCGTGATCGGCGGCGCCGAGATCTATGCCCAATGGATGGGGATCGCCGACCGTCTCGAAGTGACCGAAGTTCACGCGCAGCCGACCGGCGATACCTTTATGCCGCCGGTCGATCTCACTGTGTGGGAAGAAGTGGCACGCGTCAGGAATGCGGCGGCGGGCGAGGACAGCGTCGATTTCTCCTATGTGACATATTGCCGGAGAGCGCCCCGTTAACCGCGTTTTCCGCCCGTTAACATTGACTTTCGCGGCCTCGGGCATAGCTCCAGCGATCAAGAACCCCGCGTTGTAAGAGCTGGGGTCGTCCCCTATAAAGCCATGCAGACGTGGCGAGACCGGTATGTCCGGCCGCGCAGAGGAGAGTGTTGAATGCCGTGGAAGAATCAAGGCGGAGGCCCATGGGGCTCTGGTCCGAAGGGACCTTGGGGTTCTGGTCCGCAATCATCCGGACCGAGGCCGCCTGATCTTGAGGATCTGCTGCGCAAGGGGCAGGACCGCCTGCAGTCGATGTTGCCCGGCGGCTTCGTCAGCGGCATGGGCATCGCGCTCGTGCTCGCCGTGGCGCTGGTGATCTGGGGTCTGTCCGGCTTCTTCCGCGTGCAGTCCGAAGAGCTCGGTGTCGTGCTGCGCTTCGGCAAGCATGTCCGCACCGTGCAGCCCGGCCTGAACTATCATCTGCCTTATCCGATCGAGACCGTGCTGTTGCCGAAGGCGCTGCGCGTATCGACCTTGTCGGTCGGCATGTCGATCCTGGAAGATACCGGTCGCCGTGGCCGCACTATCCGCGATGTGCCGGAAGAAAGCCTGATGCTGACCGGCGACGAGAACATCGTCGATGTCGACTTCACCGTGTTGTGGCGCATCAAGCCCGACGGTGTCGGCAACTTCCTGTTCAACATCCAGAACCCCGAAGGCACCGTCAAAGCGGTCGCCGAAAGCGTGATGCGTGAAGTGGTTGGCCGCGCCAACATTCAGCCGATCCTCACCGGCGCACGCACCACCACCGAAACCCAGGTGCAGGAACTGATGCAGAAGACGCTCGACGGCTATAGCGCCGGCGTCCTGATCCAGCAGGTCCAGCTGCAGAAGGTCGATCCGCCGGCACAGGTGATCGATGCGTTCCGTGACGTGCAGGCGGCACAGGCCGACGCCCAGCGTCTGCAGAACGAAGCCCAGACCTATACCAACCGCGTTGTGCCAGATGCGCGCGGTCGCGCCGCGCAGATCCTGCAGGTCGCCGAAGGCTATCGCGAACAGGCGATCGCCGAAGCCAAGGGCCAGAGCGCGCGCTTCCTGAAGGTCTACGACGAGTACAAAAAGGCGCCTGATGTAACCCGTCAGCGTATCTATCTCGAAACCATGGAGCGGATCTTCGGCGGTGCCGAGAAGCTGGTCTATGACGGCGGCCAGGGCGCCGGTGCTTCGCAAGGCGTCGTGCCTTACCTTCCCTTGAATGAACTGACGCCGCGGCGTCAGCCTCCGGCGCCATCTGGTCAGCCTCAGCAGAGCGGGAGCACCCGATGAAAACCGGCATCTCAGGTATCGTTGCACTGATTGTAGTGCTGGTGCTGGTCATCGTGGGCTTCGGCTCGATCTATACGGTGCGCCAGACTGAACAGGCCCTTGTGGTGCGACTCGGCGAGCCCGTTCGCGTGGTCACCGAACCCGGTCTGAACTTCAAGATCCCGTTCATCGACAGCGTGATCTCGATCGACAAGCGTATCCTCGATCTGGAAAACCCGGCTCAGGAAATCATCGCCAATGACCAGCGTCGTCTGGTGGTCGATGCCTTCGCTCGCTACAAGATCAAGAACGCGTTGCGCTTCTATCAGAGCATCGGCTCGATCCAGGCGGCGAACATCCAGCTCACCACGCTGCTCAACGCGGCCATGCGCCGTGTGCTCGGCGAGGTCACCTTCATCCAGATCGTGCGCGACGAGCGCGAGAACCTGATGAACAAGATCCGCGAGCAGCTTGACAAGGAAGCCGACGGTTACGGCATCTCCGTCGTCGACGTTCGTATCCGCCGCGCCGATCTGCCGGAGGCGAACAGCCAGGCGGTGTATCAGCGGATGCAGACCGAGCGTCAGCGGGAAGCTGCTGAATTCCGCGCCGGCGGTGGCCAGAAGGCGCAGGAGATTCGCTCCAAGGCCGATCGTGAAGCAACGGTGATCATCGCCGATGCGAATTCGACGGCTGAACAAACCCGCGGTGCCGGCGACGGCGAGCGCAACCGTCTGTTTGCCGAATCCTACGGCCAGGATCCGGAGTTCTTCGCGTTCTACCGCTCGATGACGGCTTACGAGAACGGATTGAAGAGCAACGACACCCGCTTCCTGCTGCGGCCGGATTCGGAGTTCTTCCGCTTCTTCGCCAATCCGTCGGGCAAGCCCCCCGCGGCAAAGCCGCAGTAACGGCGTCACTGGTTAAGCTTACGCGGATACCTGTTTTGCGTTCGCTGCCACTCTGATCTAAAGGATGAGGCGCGCCATCGTGGCGCGCCTCATTTGTTTTCAGAAAAGCGCCAAGAAAACTGCCAAGAAACTGCGGCCAGGGTGCGAACGTTCGGGAGTTGAAGTCGGATGAGGTCCATAGCGTTTGCCGACTTCCTCATCGGCATCGGAATCCTGTTCGTATTCGAAGGCATCCTGTTCCTGGCATTTCCCGGATGGATGCGCCGCGCGATGAAGAGCGCGCTGCAAAGCCCTGACAATATCCTGCGCATCGCCGGTCTGGTCTCGGCCGTCGGCGGCCTGATCCTGATCTGGGCGATCCGGCGCTAGCGGCGGTTCATAATCTCTCCGGGCGTCCGAAAAAGCTCTTCCGGATCAACGCGATCGTGCACGTTTACGTCCGCATTCCGCCGCAATCCACGTCCCAGATGGGCCAGCCGGATGGCCCGCGCGAAGGCTTGCGCGATGTCGCCGTTCGGGCGCACTCTCAGCCAAATTTGCCGACTCTCTTTTGGAGACGTTTCCGACATGTCAATCGCTCATCCCTCTCTGAGCTCCGTTTCGCGCCGTGCACCGTATGGCGGCCTGCGTCCGCTGCTGACGGCGCTTTGTTTTGGCGCCGCGGTCGCCACGTTTTCCGCGCCGGCCTCGGCCCGCGGACCGGATGGCATCGCTGACGTCGCCGAGAAGGTGATCGATTCCGTGGTCAATATCTCGACCACCTCGACTGTCGAGGCGAAGAACAGCGACAAGGGGGAGGGCGGTGGCCGCGGGGCGATGCCGCAACTGCCGCCAGGCTCGCCGTTCGAGGAGTTCTTCGACGACTTCTTCAAGAACCGTGGCGGCCGCCCCGGCGGCGACAAGAATGGCGGCCTGCAGCCGCGCAAGACCAATTCGCTGGGCTCCGGTTTCATCATCGACACCTCGGGTGTCGTGGTCACGAACAACCATGTCATCGATGGTGCCGACGAGATCACCATCATCATGAATGACGGCACCAAGATCAAGGCCGAGCTGGTCGGCGTCGACAAGAAGACCGATCTGGCGGTGCTCAAGTTCACCCCGGTAAAGCCTGTGGTCGCCGTGAAGTTCGGCGATAGCGAGAAACTGCGGCTTGGCGAATGGGTGATCGCCATCGGCAATCCATTCTCGCTCGGCGGCAGTGTCACCGCCGGCATCGTCTCCGCGCGTAACCGCGAGATCAGCAACAACAGCCCCTATGACAGCTACATCCAGACCGACGCTTCGATCAATCGCGGCAATTCGGGTGGTCCGCTGTTCAACCTCGAGGGCGAAGTGGTCGGCGTGAACACGCTGATCATCTCGCCCACCGGCGGCTCCATCGGCCTCGGCTTCGCCGTGCCGTCGAAGACCGTGGTCGGCGTCATCGAACAGCTGCGCGAATACAAGGAAGTCCGCCGCGGCTGGCTCGGTGTGCGCATCCAGCCGGTGACGGACGAGATTGCCGAGAGCCTGAACATCAAGCCGGCGCGCGGCGCACTGATCGCGGGTGTCGATGACAAGGGCCCGGCCAAGCCTGCCGGCCTCGAGCCCGGCGATGTGGTGATCAAGTTCGACGGCCGTGATGTCAAGGAGCCGAAGGACCTGTCGCGCATCGTTGCCGGCACCGCCGTCGGCAAGGCCGTCAATGTGCTGATCATTCGCAAGGGCAAGGAAGAGACCAAGCAGGTCACCCTCGGCCGTCTCGAGGATGACAAGCCGGTGCAGGCCTCGATCAAGGCCACGCCGGAAGCCGAGAAGCCGGCGACGCAGAAGGCGCTGGGCCTCGACCTCACCGGTCTCAGCAAGGATCTGCGCACCAAGTACAAGATCAAGGACAGCGTGAAGGGCGTCATCGTGACCGGCGTCGATGCCGGCTCCGACGCCGCCGAGAAGCGCCTGGCCGCCGGCGACGTCATCGTCGAGGTCGCGCAGGAAGCGGTCACCAACGCCGCCGACGTCAAGAAGCGCGTCGATGCCTTGAAGAAGGACGGCAAGAAGTCGGTGCTGCTGCTGGTGTCGAATGCCGAAGGCGAGCTGCGCTTTGTGGCGCTGAGCGTGCAGTAGGGGTGCTTTCTTCTCCCTCCCTCAAGCGCGGCGAAGCCGCGCGCAGCGGGGAGGGTGGCGCGTTTGAGAGCGAAGCGAACAAACGTGACGGGTGGGGTGCCCCACGTGAGGGCGTCGCTCGTGGCACCTCCACCCCGGCCTCCACTTCGTCGATGCTGCGCATCGCCTCGTTCGGCCGACCCTGCCCGCCTAGCGAAGCTTCGCTTCGCGCGGGGGGGGGATGCCACAAACGCCTGCGCGTCATTCACAGATTCAACTGTCAAACAGCCACTGCTCTAGACAACACGTGTTCTTCAGACATGTGTCATCACCCCTGTTGTTTGCGGCGCGGGGGCGCCGTCGTCTCTTGCATTCCCACCCTCTTGCGAGAGGGCGTGCGGAACGCCGGGTGCCCGTTGCACCCTTGGGCCTGATGCGAATGCGGTCTTCCGCAATTGAGAGTGCATCAGGACTTTCGGAGGCGCCGAGCGAGTGCCCGACGTTCCGCCTGCGGTGTTTTTTCGGTTGCCTGCACATCTGCCATGGCGAACGGTCCCATCACCAAAATTAATGTCCCAGGGCGGAGGGACAGGGTAGCCGCAAAGCACTTGGCCGAACGCGTTTCAATTTGGTCGTCCGTCACACTGTCCAGAGAGTCTTTCCATCCCAAGGTCGGCCGTCTCCTTACCAGTGGCAGTGCTGGCGCAGATCCGTGCTGCCCGAAGACAGACGTTCCCCCATGAACCGCGCGACGCCGCATCTCCGGCGTCCACCGCATCCCACCCCGCGAACGTGACGATCGCGATCGCCCCTCTCGGTGGGGCAGGACGAAGGAGAATATAAACCTGATAGGGATGTTGTCAACGGGAGATAGGAAAATATGTTTGATCGCTGTCGTGCCGCCTCACACTGTCATTCCGGGGCGGGACCGGCGCCGCAGGCGACGGGACCGAGCCCGGAATCCCGACATGTTCAGCGCAAAACACACCGAGATTCCGGGTTCGCGCCGGCCCGCTTCGCGGTCCTCTGCGCCCCGGAATGACGAGGAAGAGACGGTGTTACCAAACTAGGACTTTGCCTAGCTCACAAACTCGCTGCGCTTGTAGCCCTGCGCATACAACAACGCCGTGAGATCGCCGTGATCGATCCGGGCTGCTGCGGCAGCTGCCACCGCAGGCTTGGCGTGATAGGCGACGCCGAGGCCGGCATCCTGGATCATCGCGAGATCGTTGGCGCCGTCGCCGACGGCCATGGTGTCGAGATTGTCGAGATCGAAGGACTCGCGTAGCTCCACGAGTGTGGCGAGTTTCGCGGCCTTGCCGAGGATCGGCTCGGCGACCGTGCCGGTCAGCTTGCCATCCGCGACATGCAACACGTTGGCGCGGTTTTCCTGGAAGCCGACGAGTTCGGCGACCTTGGCTGTGAACAGCGTGAAGCCGCCGGAGACGAGGCAGGTATAGGCGCCATTGGCGCGCATAGTCTGCACCAGTTCGCGGCCGCCCGGCGTCAGCGTGATGCGCTCGGCCAGCACCTCATCGACGACGCCGACTTTCAGGTCTTTCAGGAGCGCCACGCGTTCGCGCAGCGCCGGCTCGAATTCGATCCCGCCGCGCATGGCGCGCTCGGTGATGGCGGCGACATGAGCCTTGAGGCCGGCGAAGTCAGCGAGCTCGTCGATACATTCCTGGCCGATCATGGTGGAATCCATGTCGGCGAGAAACAGCTTCTTGCGGCGGTCGCTGACAGGCTGCACGACAACGTCGATCGGCATATCGCCGCGCGCTGCGCGCAGGCGGTCGCCGAGCGCGAGCATGTTGTGGTCGCTGGCGAATAGGATGTCGGCGGCGACGCCGTCGCTCAGCCAGTGCATCTCGGTGTCGCCCGGCAGAAGTGCGCGCAGACCGTCGACCACCGTGCTATCGAGAGCGGGATTGGCGGGGTTGCAGATCAGGGTCGCAACGAGAGACATGACGTGAGTTCCAGTCCGGACAACAGAGCGCTGCTTATCGCAGGGCCGACCGCCAGCGGCAAGTCGGCGCTGGCGCTGGCCGTGGCGCGCGCGCAGAACGGCGTGGTCATCAATACCGACAGTATGCAGGTCTATCGCGACCTGCGCGTGCTGACGGCGCGCCCGACGGTCGAGGAAGAAGCGCAGGCGCCGCACCGGCTCTATGGCACGGTCGATGCCGCGGTGAATTTCTCCGCCGGCGCCTGGGTGGAGGAGGCGGCGCGGGTGCTTGCCGAGGTGCGGACGCAAGGCAAACTGCCGATCTTCATCGGCGGCTCCGGACTGTACTTCAAGGCGCTAACGCGCGGGCTGTCTGCGGTGCCGCCTGTTGCAGCCGAGGTGCGCGAGGATGTCCGCGCGCGGCTGGAGCGCGATGGGCCTGAGACATTGCATGCGCAACTCGCGCTGCTTGATCCGGTCTCTGCCGCGCGGCTGAACCTGCGCGACCGCACGCGCATCGCCCGTGCGCTGGAAGTCGTGGAAGCGACCGGACGTTCGCTCACCGACTGGCATAGCGAGGGCTTGCCGCCGCTGCTGCCGCCGGAGGGCGTCACCGCGCTGTTTCTGGCGCCAGACCGCGACGAGCTCTATGCGCGGATCGATGCGCGGTTCGGGCGAATGCTGGACGAGGGAGCGCTGGACGAAGTCGCGGCACTGGCTGCGCGCGGTCTCGATCCGCTGCTGCCGGCGATGAAGGCTCATGGCGTGCCGGCGCTGATCCGGCATATCCGCGGCGAGATCTCGCGCGAGGAGGCCGCGGAGATCGGGCAGGCGGATACGCGCCACTACGCCAAGCGGCAGTTCACGTGGTTTCGGCATCAACTGCCGGAGTTCGCGTGGATGACGGTGGAGGAGGCGGGGACGAGCTTGGCCAGAGCTCTTGTCAGTTGACCCATAGGGTGGTACAATGGCTCATCTGGGAGGCTCTGAATGATCGTCGGGTTTCGCGATGATTGGTTGCGGGCCTTCTTCGTGGACGACGTCCATTCTCGCAACATTCCGGCGGACCTTGAAATCCGGCTGTTTCGCAAGCTTCAGATGATCGACGATGCGACCACCGATCAGGATCTGCGCGTACCGCCGAGCAATCATTTCGAAAAGCTGCGCGGCAAACTTGGCGGCTTGCACTCGATCCGCGTCAACAACCAATGGCGGCTGATCTTCCGCTGGGATAGCAGCCGCGGCGAAGCGTCGGATCTTTATCTCGACGATCACAGCTATCGATGAGGTGACTCATGCTGATGACCAAACGCAAGCCGGCCACTGTCGGTGAAATCCTGGTCGAGGAATTCATGCAGCCGCTTGGCCTGACACAAGGGACATTGGCAAAGGCGATGGGTGTCCAGCGCAAGCATGTGAACGAGTTGTGCAACGATCGCCGTAACGTGACCGCGGCGACCGCGCTCATTCTCGCGCGCGTCTTCGGCAACAGCCCGGACTTCTGGCTGAACGTGCAGCGCCGCGGCGACCTTTGGGAGGCGATGAACTCGCCGCAGGAACTGGCGCGGATCGAACGTGCGACGCCTCTGGTGACTGCGGCGTAGTTCGCCCCAAGACGGTCATTCCGGGGCGCCGGGCAGCGGCGTAGCCGCTGGCAGGCGACCCCGGAATCCCGACATGTTCATCACCTCTAAAACCCGGGCGTCGGAGAGGTGGCCTTCATTCTGGGATTCCGGGTTCGCGTGCGCAAAGGTGCGCCCGCGCCCCGGAATGACGAGTGTGAGGCCTTTGATCGTAACCGCCGCATATCTGCCCGCCCGTTTTTTCCGCTCGCCGAATGCCAAAGACCCGGCTAGGCTCCAAAATCAGCGCGATCACAGCAACTTCCCTTGACATCCCCCGTTTGCTGGCTATGTTTCGCGCAAGTTTTGAAAAGTCGGACTGATCCTGTGCGCAACAAAGTTACAAATCTCCTTATTATCGTGGTACCCTGGCGCACCGCCGGGGGTAGCTGACGGCTACCCACGAACCGAGCGGTGTGCACAGGGTCCTGAACGGGCCCTTTTTTATTGTCTGAACTTCAAGCTTTCCGAACCCAGCGACCATCCAGACCAAGCCGCGCCGCAGAGCGCATCCGGAGCGAACCATGAGCGACAGCAAGCCTCACGATCCCAATCAGATGACCGGCGCCGCGATGATCGTGCGCGCGCTTGCTGATCATGGCGTCAAGCACATCTTCGGCTATCCCGGCGGTGCGGTGCTGCCGATCTATGACGAGATCTACCAGCAGTCCGAGGTCGAGCACATTCTGGTCCGCCACGAGCAGGGCGCCGGCCATGCCGCCGAAGGTTATGCGCGCTCCACCGGCCTGCCGGGCGTCGTGCTGGTGACCTCGGGTCCGGGCGCCACCAATATGGTGACGCCGCTGGCCGACGCGCTGATGGATTCGATCCCGCTGGTCTGCATCACCGGACAGGTCCCGACGCATCTGATCGGCAATGACGCGTTCCAGGAATGCGACACCGTCGGCATCACGCGGCCCTGCACCAAGCACAACTGGCTGGTCCGCGACGTCAACGATCTCGCCAAGGTGCTGCATGAAGCCTTCTATGTTGCGACCACCGGCCGTCCGGGCCCGGTCGTCGTCGACGTGCCGAAGGACGTGCAGTTCGCCACCGGCACCTATCATCCGCCGCGCAAGTCGGACGTCCATATCTCCTATTCGCCGCGCGTGAAGGGCGATGCCAATGCGATCCGCAAGGCGGTGTCGTTGCTGGCAGGGGCCAAGAAGCCGATCATCTATTCCGGCGGCGGCGTCATCAATTCGGGTCTCGCGGCATCGAAGCTGCTGCGCGAGCTGGTCGAGGTCACCGGTTTCCCGATCACCTCGACGCTGATGGGCCTCGGCGCCTATCCGGCATCCGGCCCGAACTGGCTGGGCATGCTGGGCATGCACGGCACTTACGAAGCCAACATGGCGATGCATGACTGCGACGTCATGCTGTGCGTCGGCGCGCGCTTCGACGACCGCATCACCGGCCGCACCGATGCGTTCTCACCGAACTCGAAGAAGATCCATATCGACATCGATCCGTCGTCGATCAACAAGAACATCCGCGTCGACGTGCCGATCATCGGCGATTGCGGCAATGTGCTGGGCGACATCCTGCAGGTGTTCAAATCCGAGGCGAAGAAGCCGGATACCAAGGATTGGTGGAAGACCATCGCCACCTGGCGCGCGCGCAATTCGCTGGCCTACAAGAAGAACGATGATGTGATCCTGCCGCAATTCGCGATCCAGCGGCTGTTCGAGGCGACGCGCGGCCACGACACCTACATCACGACCGAAGTCGGCCAGCATCAGATGTGGGCGGCGCAGTTCTTCGGCTTTGAGGAACCGCATCGCTGGATGACATCCGGCGGCCTGGGCACCATGGGCTACGGCCTGCCGGCGGCGCTGGGCGTGCAGGTTGCGCATCCGGACTCGCTGGTCATCGATATCGGCGGCGATGCCTCGGTGCAGATGACGATGCAGGAAATGTCGGCGGCGGTTCAGCACGAGCTGCCGATCAAGATCTTCATCCTTAACAACCAGTATATGGGCATGGTGCGCCAGTGGCAGCAGCTGCTGCATGGCAACCGGCTGTCGCATTCGTACTCGGAAGCACTGCCTGACTTCGTCAAGCTCGCTGAGGCCTATGGCGGCGTCGGATTCCAGTGCAGCAAGCCCGGCGATCTCGACGGCGCGCTGCAGGAGATGATCAAGGTGAAGAAGCCGGTGCTGTTCGACTGCCGTGTCGCGGCGCTGGAGAATTGCTTCCCGATGATCCCGTCCGGCAAGGCGCATAACGAAATGCTGCTGCCGCTGGAAGCCAATGATGAAGCCACCGCCGCGGCCTTCGCCGGCGGCAAGGCGCTGGTGTGATGCAGATAACACAGGCCCTCATCCTGAGGAGCCGCACTTTTGTGCGGCGTCTCGAAGGATGAGTGTCCAAGCTCATGGTTCGAGACGCGCGAAGCCGCGCTCCTCACCATGAGGGATGTAACATCGTGGCGAAAGCCAAACGAGACTTCGACAGGGAACGACAATGGAACAGCCTGCCTCCGCCTATTTCATGGAAGAGCGTCACGATCCCAACGAGACGCATACGCTGACGGTGCTCGTCGCCAATGAGCCCGGCGTGCTCGCGCGCGTCATCGGTCTTTTCTCCGGCCGCGGCTACAACATCGAAAGTCTCACGGTGTCCGAGACCGAGAGCCACAAACATGTCTCGCGCATCACCATTGTCACCACCGGCACGCCGATGGTGATCACGCAGATCAAGCATCAGCTCGATCGCATGATTCCGGTGCATCGCGTCGTCGACATGACGCTGACCGGCCGCTCCATCGAGCGTGAGCTTGCCATGGTCAAGCTGCGCGGCACCGGCGAGCATCGCGTCGAGGCGCTGCGGCTCGCCGAAGCGTTTCGGGCGCGCGTTATCGACGCCACCATCGAGAGCTTCGTGTTCGAGATCACCGGCAATACCGGCAAGATCAACCAGTTCATCGACCTGATGCGGCCGCTTGGCCTCGTCGAGATCTCGCGCACCGGCGTCGCCGCCATCAGCCGCGGACCGGAGGGGATGTAGCCTCCGCGCATCGCAGTCATGAAACCTCTCGACATCGCGTTGGCCGTGGCAGTGGCCGTGATCTGGGGCGTCGGCTTCGTGCTGACGCGGATCGCGGTCGACGAGATGTCGTCGACGCTGCTCACCACGCTGCGCTTCGGCATCACGGCGCTGCCGTGCCTGTTCCTGCCGAAGCCGAAGCTGTCATGGCTGCTGATCGTCGCCACAAGCTGGCTGCTGGTGGCGCAATTCCTGGCGCAGACCTATGGCATGGCGCATGGCGTGCCGGCGGGGCTGACTTCGGTGATCGTGCAGAGCCAGGCGCTGTTCACGGTGGGCGCCGCCGCGCTGTTCCTGCGGGAATTGCCGACGCTGCAGCAGGTCGTGGGCATCGTCATCGCCATGGGTGGGCTGCTGATGATCTGCTTCACGGTCGGCTATGACTTCAGCGTGTTTCCCTTCACCGTGCTGATGACAGCACCGGTGAGCTTTGCCTTCTCCAACCTGCTGCTGCGGCGCGCGCAGGGTGTGCCGATGCTCGATCTGTTCGCGTGGATCAGCCTCGTCGCGCTGCTGCCGCTGCTGGTGGTGTTGTTCAGCGTCGATGGCGCGAGCACGACGTGGCAATCGCTCACGCATGTCTCGCTGAAGGCTTTCGCCTGCGTTCTGTTCCTCGCAGTGGTCGGCACCACGCTGGGCTACTGGATCTGGGGGCGGCTGCTGCGTGATTATTCCGCCGCACAGGTCGTGCCGTTCGCGCTGCTGGTGCCGTTCATCGGTGCGGCCGCGTCGAGTGTCACGTTCGGCGAACAGTTTGGATCACTGCGGCTCGCCGGTATGATCGTCGTCGTCTGCGGCATTGCCGTGATGTTGCTGTCGAAGCGCCCACCCACGCTTGTCGAGGTGGTTTGAGGTCATGTCGCAACAACTCTTGTTCGCCTTTATCGTATTCGCCATCGTGATGTTCTTCACGCCCGGCCCGAACAACATCATGCTGCTCGCGTCGGGGCTTAATTTTGGCTTTCGTCGCACGCTGCCGCATGTCTTCGGCGTCACCGTCGGCTTTGCTTTCATGGTCGCCGTCACGGGCCTCGGATTGGGGGCGGTCTTCACCTCCTATCCGGTGCTGCACACCGTCCTGAAATATGCCGGCGCCGCGTATCTCGTTTATCTCGCCTTTGCGATCGGGATGTCGGGTCCGCCCAACCCGGGTGACGCCGAACGGCGCCGGCCGATGACGTTTTTCGGCGCAGCGCTGTTTCAATGGGTCAACGTCAAGGGCTGGGTGATGGTGATCGGCACCATCACCGCCTATGCGGCGATTGCGAACTATCCCTGGAACATCCTGCTGCAGGTCGCCCTGTCGCTGCTGCTCGGGTTCGTCTCCTGCGTCACTTGGGTGCTGTGCGGCACCTCGCTGCAATCGCTGGTAAAATCGCCTGGCGCGGTCAGAGCCTTCAATATCGTCATGGGGCTGCTGCTGCTGGCCTCTCTGTATCCGGTGCTGGTCGAGCTATGAGCCCGACGCGCAGCGTAAAATCACCGTCGCGGGCTTGTCTCGCGGCACCCGTCGCCCTAGAAACCGGCGGCAATTCATGGTCATCCACCACGCGGTGGTGACCCGTTCGAACGGGCAGCTTTGAAATATAGTTGCTGAAGAGAGGAAATACCCATGCGAGTTTATTACGATCGCGACGCCGACCTGAACCTGATCAAGGGCAAGAAGGTCTGCATCGTCGGCTACGGCAGCCAGGGCCATGCCCATGCGCTGAACCTCAAGGACTCCGGCGTCAAGGACGTGGTCATTGCGCTGCGCAAGGGCTCGGCCACCGCGAAGAAGGCGGAAGCCGCCGGCTTCAAGGTGATGGAAGTCGCCGAGGCCGCCAAGTGGGCCGACCTGATGATGATGCTGACCCCTGACGAATTGCAGGGCGACATCTATCGCGACCACATGCATGACAACATGAAGAAGGGCGCTGCGCTCGTCTTCGCGCACGGCCTCAACGTGCACTTCAACCTGCTCGATCCGCGCGAAGATCTCGACGTGCTGATGATCGCGCCGAAGGGCCCCGGCCACACCGTGCGTTCGGAATATCAGCGCGGCGGCGGCGTGCCCTGCCTGATCGCGGTTCACAAGGACGTCTCGGGCAATGCCCATGACCTCGGCCTCAGCTACGCTTCGGCAGTGGGCGGCGGCCGCGCCGGCATCATCGAGACCTCGTTCAAGGAAGAGTGCGAAACCGATTTGTTCGGCGAGCAGGCCGTTCTCTGCGGTGGCACCGTCGAGCTGATCCGCGCCGGCTTCGAGACGCTGGTGGAAGCCGGCTACGCGCCGGAAATGGCTTACTTCGAGTGCCTGCACGAACTGAAGCTGATCGTCGACCTGATCTATGAAGGCGGCATCGCCAACATGAATTACTCGATCTCCAACACCGCCGAATACGGCGAATACGTCACCGGCCCGCGCATCGTCACCTCGGAGACCAAGGCCGAGATGAAGCGCGTGCTGACCGACATTCAGTCCGGCAAGTTCGCCCGCGACTGGATGCTGGAAAACAAGGTCAACCAGGCCTCGTTCAAGGCGACCCGTCAGCGCAACAACGCGCATCCGATCGAGGAAGTGGGCGCCAAGCTCCGCGACATGATGCCGTGGATCAAGGAAAAGGCGCTGGTCGACAAGACCAAGAACTAAGCGCTTTTCAAATCGCAGCTACCAACGGGACCGCGGCAACGCGGTCCCGTTTTAGTTTGCAGGCACTGATATGCGCGCCTGGCGCCGTTTCAGCACCGCCGCAGCGATCCTGAGCGCCATCACCACAATCAACGGCATCAGGAACCAGACATAGTTCGGCATCTGCGGAATGCGCATGCCGAAGCTCACCATGAACTGGAACCAGAGATAATAGATGCCGGTCGTATGCAGGATGCGCCATGCGCGCGGGCCGATGGCGGCCGCCGAGCGGTCGAATGACGTTGCCGCCATCGCGATGATGAAGGCGTAGCCAATGCCGCCGAAGATGTAGGAGGCGGGCGTCGTTGCTGCTGCATAGTCAGCGGGCGCCATCACGGCGAAGCAGACGATGGCGACGGCGTGGATGGCGTGAGATGCCGCAAAAGTGAGCCCAAGATAGCGGCGGTTGCGCCGCAGCCAGCGCGTACCGGATGTCGGCCAGAGCAGGGCGAGCGCGGATGCTGCGAAAGCGAGGCAGAAGAACAGCAACGAGCTGCGCGCGGTGAAGCGGATCACCATCCTGATGCCATCGACCTCGAAGCCGCGCATGCCGGCGATCCAGACGCTGAGCGCGATCAGTACAAGCGTCAGTATGGCGAGCAGCCGCCAGCCTTCGAACCAGTTGCGACGATCCAGTGTCATGACGTTCCCCTGTATTGCCATATGTAATCACTAGTTACATTCGGGGCAGGCGATCCAGTCAATTGTGTAATCAGTGATTACATTCACGATACGGTGATGCTATGCTGGCGCATGTCCAAGTCCGCAAAGCCGCCGTCCAGATCGGCATCGAAGCTGCCTGCGCGAAAACGAGCCGCCCGGCCATCGGTCGTGCCACGTGCCGCGAAGGGGCGAACGGCAACATCGCCGAAGACCTATCATCACGGCGATCTGCGCCGTGTGCTGATTGCGGCGGCGCTTGAACTGGCCGAGGAGGGCGGCGCGGATGCCGTCAGCGTGCGCGAGGCTGCGCGCCGTGCCGGAGTTTCGCCGGGAGCGCCGTTCCGGCACTTCCCCAGCCGCAATGACCTGATGAGCGCGGTGGCCGAAGAGGCTCAGCGCCGCTTCCGAGTCTCGATCGCCGCGGCCATCGCCGGCACGTCCGCCGACGATCCGCTGGCGCGGTTTCGCGCCTTTGGCATGGCCTATATGCGCTGGGCGATGACAAACCCGGCGCATTTCGAAGTGATCTCGAGCGGCAAGTATTTTTCCCACGACCAGTCGGAAGCGTTACGCGAGGACAATGATGAGCTGATCGCCATGACCGAGCAATTGCTAATGGATGCCCTGGCGCAGGGACAACTGCGCTCCTCCGATCTGCGCGTGATAAAGATTGCCGGCCGTGCCTTGGTCTATGGGTTTGCCCGCATGAATATCGACGGGCATTTTCCGCGCTGGGGCATCGCGGATGCCGAGGCCGATCAGATGGCAGAGGCGATCATCACGCTGTTCGTTGATGGGATCGCAAGGCCTGTCTGAGCGGCGAAATCCGTTCGGATACTTATCAAACCTGGCGGCTTGCTGTCGCAGATAGACAAGAGCGCGCCGATCGTCAAAAACCAATGAGGCCACGATCCGTAACTTTCGCCGTGAGCGCGGCTATGCGGTCTCGGTCCCGGCCGAATTTACGGGCCGTCACATCTCAGGTGCTTTTCATGCGATCCATCGTCATCACCGGCGTCTCCACGGGCATCGGCCACGCCACGGCGAAGCTTCTGCTCGCGCGCGGCTTTCGCGTATTCGGCAGTGTCCGCAGCAAGGTCGATGCTGAGCGGTTGCAAGCCGAGTTCGGCGCGAACTTCGTCCCGCTGCCGTTCGATGTCACGGACGAGGCCGCTGTGTTGGCCGCCGCTGCGCAGGTCCGTGCCGAGCTGAACGGCGAGACGCTTGCAGGGCTCGTCAACAATGCCGGCGTTGCGGTGCCTGGCGCGCTGCTCGATCTGGCGGTGGACGAGTTTCGCCTGCAGATCGAGATCAATGTGATGGGGCCGGTGATCGTCACCAAGGCCTTCGCGCCGCTGCTCGGCGCCGATCCGGCGATGACGGGCGCGCCCGGGCGCATCGTGATGATGAGTTCGGTGTCCGGCCAGTTCGGCAATCCACTGCTGTCGCCCTATAGCGCGTCGAAATTCGCACTGGAGGGGCTGGCCGAGAGCCTGCGGCGCGAATTCATGCTGTTCGGTATCGACGTGCTGGTGATCGCGCCGGGGGCCGTGCGCACGCCGATCTGGGACAAGGCCGAGGCGATCGATATGGCGCGCTTCGATGCGTCGCCGTTTGTGCCGGCGCTAACGAAGCTGCGCGAGATGCTGATGAAGCTGGCGAAGAACGGGCTGCCGCCGGAGCGGATCGGCGAGCTGGTGCACCGAGCGCTGACCGCATCCCGGCCGAAGCTGCGCGTGGTGGCGTCGCCGCAGCCGGTGCAGACGTGGATCGCTGGTTGGCTGCCGCGACGCTGGCTGGACCTGATCATGGCGAAGCAGTTGGGGCTGCGGCCCAAATAGCGGGGCCATTTGTAGCCTCGACAGGGCCGCTAAAGTTGGCTAACTGGTACTACCAGATTGGTAGGGTCAGCCCATGCTCGCTGCGGTCAGCACTGATACGTCCGACGCCGTTCGGAAAACGCTCCAATTCGTTCGGCACCACCGGCTGTCGAAGGGCGACCGGCTGCCGTCCGAGCGGGACCTGTCTGAGCGGTTCGGGGTGACGCGCAGTTCGGTTCGCGAGGCGCTGGCGGTGCTCGATGCCATGCGCATCACCGAGCGGAAGCCCAAATCCGGCATCTATCTGCGCAACACGCTGGAGGACAGCGGCCTCGATGCACTGGTGCTGCAGGCCGATCTGGGTGTCACGTTCGATGCGCAGGTGACGCGCGATGCCATCGAGGCGCGGATCATCTGCGAGGAGCAGGCGTTCCGGCTCGCTTGCCAGCGCCGCACCGATGCCGATCTCTCAAAGCTGCACGGACTGCTGGACACCTATGCGGCGCTGGCCGCCAACGGCCGCAACATGGCCGACGAAGACGTTGAGTTTCATCTTGCCGTGGCTGCCGCGAGCCAGAACCGCATCCTCGTGCGCACGATTACGCCTTTGATGCTGATGAGCACGCGCGGGCGTCGCCGTTATTTCGAGTCGGCGGCGCTACGCCAGCGCTCGCTCGACGATCACCGCGCATTCGTCGCCGCCATCGCGGCGCGTGACGAAGTCGCTGTCACCGCGCTCGTCCATAGCCATGTGCAGATCGCTGCCGCCGACATTCAGGCGCTGGCTGATCAGGCCGCGACCGACCTCGATCATTCCGACACCGACCGCAAGGACTGAGGTTCACGAACAACACACGCACCTGACGAGCCGCTCGACAATCCCGACCAACGGGAAGGCTCGGATCGAATACGGCAACGGCCGTAGCGGCACCACCGCACGCACTGGAAACGCAAAAGAAGGACGTATGATGCGTATGAAGACAACTGCCATGACTGCAACTTCGATGGCCGCTTGGGCGGTCGCCGTCGCGATGGTCGCAAGCCCGGCGCTGGCGCAGAAGAAGTATGGCCCCGGCGCCAGCGATACCGAAATCAAGATCGGCAACACCGTGCCCTATAGCGGCCCGGCGTCTGCTTACGGCATTCTCGGAAAGTCCTATGCCGCCTATTTCAAGAAGATCAATGACGAGGGCGGCATCAACGGCCGCAAGATCGTCTTCATCAGCTATGACGACGCCTATTCGCCGCCGAAGACCGTGGAACAGACGCGCAAGCTGGTCGAGAGTGACGAGGTGATGGCGATCGTCGGCAATGTCGGCACCGCCGCGAATGCCGCGATCCAGAAATACGTCAATGCCAAGAAGACGCCGCAACTCTTCCTCGCAACCGGCGCCACGCGCTGGAACGATCCGAAGCAGTTCCCGTGGACCATGGGCTGGCTGCCGAGCTACCACGCCGAGGCTGCGGCCTATGCGAAGTATCTCCTGAAGGAAAAGCCAGATGCCAAGATCGGCGTGCTCTATCAGAATGACGATTTCGGCAAGGACTATCTGAAGGGACTGAAGGAAGGTTTCGGCGACAAGGCGGCGTCAAGGATCGTGGCTGAAGCGAGCTACGAGGTTTCCGAGCCGACCATCGACTCGCAGATCGTCAAGCTGAAGGCCGCCGGCGTCGATACGCTGTTCTCCTTTGCTGTCGGAAAATTCGCCGCACAGTCGATCAAGAAAGTCGCCGAGCTCGGCTGGAAGCCGCTGCACATCGTGCCGAATGCGAGTTCGTCGGTGGGCAGCGTGATCCGTCCGGCAGGCTTCGAGAATGCGCAGGACGTTTTGTCCGCGACCTTCGCCAAGGATCCGACCGATCCGCAGTGGAAGGACGATCCGGGCATGCAGAAGTTCTACGCCTATGTCGAGAAGTACATTCCGGAAGGCAAGGCGATGGAGAGCACTGTGCTGTCCGGCTACAGCATCGCCCAGACCATGGTCGAGGCGCTGAAGCAGTGCGGCGACGATCTCACCCATGAGAACCTGATGAAGCAGGCGGCCAACCTCAAGAACGTGCAGCTCGACGGGTTGCTGCCAGGGGTGACCGTCAACACCAGCCCGACCGACTTCTCGCCCATCGACCAGTTCCAGATGATGAGCTTCAAGGGCGAGCGCTGGCAGCGCTTCGGCGAGATCATCAAGGGCGAGACGCCGACCGCGGTGCGGTAGACGAGGTCATCAAGGGCGAGTTTGCCGCGACGGCTGAGCGCTGACATCCAAAACTCCGTCGTGCCCGGCCTTGTGCCGGGCATCTACGCCTTGGCCAAGAAAGAAGACGTGGATGGCCGGGACAAGCCCGGCCATGACGCGTTTATCTTTCATCTTTCCGGAGCACGTCGCCCCGGACCGGCACCACCTGCGTCGAAAGGTTCATTGTCCGTTCATGACGTCTGTATTACGATTTTGTGACATTCCGCAGGGTCCGGGCGCGGCGTGAGCCGGCTGGCCGTTGCCAGACAGGGCAGTTGTCTTGCCGGGTGTTCGCAGGCAAGTCATGCTGCCGTCGCCGATCTCAGTCTCTCCGGCGCAAGCCGGCCGCCGCTTCAAGGAGCGATTGGCGGCGGCTTGGCAGTATGTTCGGCAGTGGCCGCTGCGCACGGCGCTGATCGCTGCGATCCATACGCTCGGGATCTATGTTCTCGCCTCGGTCGAATATGGCCCGTTCGCCATCACGCTGGCGCTGTTCACCTGGGGTTTGCTGAATTTCCTGTTCCTCGCGCTGTTCAAGCGGCCGGGGATCAGCGCGGTGCTGTCGCTGCTGCTGGTCACGACGCTGATCGTGCTGTCGCAGTTCAAGTTCGGCATCACGCAGCTCACGCTGACCTTCCTGGATTTCCTGATCATCGATCGCGACACGATCTCGTTCCTGCATTCGATCTTCCCGCAGCTGCGGACCTGGCTCCTTATCGCCGCTGCCGTCGCGCTCCCGATCCTGTGGCTGATCTGGCGCGCCGATCCGTTCCGCCTGCGCCGCCGCAGTGCGCTGGCCGGTGCGGGTGTCTGCCTGGCGGGGATCGTCGGCCTGTCGGCAGCCAATCCTGAAAAGCCATGGGAGCCGTTCCAGGGCGTCAATCACATTTCCAATCTGGCGCGCTCGGGCGTGGTTTCGGTGTCGCATCTGACGGCAACCGGCTGGATCGAGGCGGACTCCAAGAGCCTCGTGAGTTCGGCGCAGGCCTCGCCGATGACCACCTGCGAGCCGGGCGTGAAGCGGCCGAACATCGTGATGGTGCTGGACGAGTCGTCATTCGACATCTCGGCGGCGCCGGGCATCAAGGTGCCGGCCGGCTATCACGATAACTTCAAGTCGGCGGATGGCCAGCAGCGCGCGCTGATCACCGAATCCAGCGGCGGTCCGACCTGGTACACCGAGTTCAATATCTTCACCGGGCTGTCGGCGCGCTCCTTCGGTGCGCTGAAGTTCTATGTCACCCGCATTGCCGCCGGGAAGATCTCGCGCGGCCTGCCGCAGGCGCTGCAGCGCTGCGGCTACAAGACCTTCTCGCTGTATCCGACCTACGGCAATTTCCTCAGCGCCCGCAGTTTCCAAGAGGGCGCGGGCATCGACGGCTTCATCGACATGGCGGCGATGGGCGTCAGCGAGGACATGCAGCCCGACAGGTTCTATTTCGACCAGGCCAGGGATCTCATCGCGCGCGAGAGCAAGACCGACCAGCCGGTCTTCGTGTTGGTCTATCTCACTGCCAATCATTTCCCGTGGACCACGACCTATCGCGACGACCTGACGCCCGCCGGCTGGCAGGCGCCGGGCAATACGGCGGAGGTGGATGAGTATATCCGCCGCCAGGCCATGACGGCTGCGGACTACAAGGCCTTCGTCGCGCAGCTCCAGAAGGACCATCCGACCGAGCCGTTCCTGCTGGTGCGGTTCGGCGACCATCAGCCCGCGATCGCGCAGAAACTGCTCGAACCCGATCTGCCGCAGCCGAAGCGCGCCGACCGGATCATGACGCATGATGTCAGATACTACACGACCTATTACGCCATCGACGCGCTGAACTACCGCCCCGAACTGACATCGGCACTGTCGACACTGGATGCTGCCTATCTGCCTGTGATGGTGCAGGAGGCCGCACGCGTCCCGCTCGATCCGTCCTTTGTCGAGCAGAAGAAGATCATGCTTCGCTGCAAGGGCGTGTTCTACGGCTGCAAGGGCGGCGATGAAGCCAGCCGATTCAATCGGTGGCTGATTGATGCGGGGCTGATCAAAGATCTCTGACCCGGCCGGTTGCAGCAGTGAGGGCAGGGTGTCTGTCCATCCCGTTCAGGCCAAGGTCATTGCCCGTTCATGACGATTACATTACAAATTAATGACATATCGCAGTTTCCGGCTGCGACATGCGCCCTCTGGCCGTCGCCAGCCCAGGCCCGAGGCCTCGCCGGTGGTGTTGCGTGCCGCCATGGCGCCTCCGCTCAATCCAGTACCCAGCGTCTCGCCAACTGCTGTCGCCGCGCCGACCAGCGTGTGGCGGCTGTTGGCCGTGGCTGCGCCGCATTTTGGCGCGCTGCTGGTAATGGTCCAGACCGAGACCGATCTGGTGGGCCGGATCGGCTTCGTGCTGGCCTGGGCCATCCTCAACTTCTTCTGGATTGCGCTCTTGCGCCGTCCCGCGCTGTCGGGGGCGCTGTCGCTGACCCTGGTCGTCATCTTGGTGCTGCTGTCGCGGCTGAAGCACGACGTAGTCCAGATGACCGCGAACTTCGTCGACCTGATGGTGATCGACCGCGACACCGCGGCCTTCCTGTTCACGATCTTTCCGAACCTGCGCTGGTCCGCCATTGGCGCCGCCGTCGTGGTGGTGCCACTGATGTATGCGCTGTGGTGGCTCGATCCGTTCCGCATCCGACGGCTGCCGGCGCTGGCCGCGCTGACGGCCTGCCTCGCCGCATTGACAGGCTATGCGTTGGCGTGGCCCGATGAAGCCTGGCGCGGCTATTACGATGACGGCTATCTGTCGAAATTCGCGCGCTCCGGCGTCACCGCCGTGTCGGACTTCAGCAGCCACGGTTTCATGGAGTCCGACGCGGTCATCACCGAGCGGCTGAAGTTGCCGCTGGAGGATTCCTGCCATCCGGCGGGACGTCGTCCGCACATCATCATGGTGCATGACGAGTCGTCCTTCGACATCCGTCAGGCCGCCGGCGTGAAGACGCCGAAAGGCTATGGCAGCCACTTCGATTCATGGGACGGCAAGGCGCGCAAATTTCTCGCCGAGAGCAATGGCGGGCCGAGCTGGTTCACCGAATACAACGTACTGGCCGGACTGTCGTCGCGCTCGTTCGGGCCGTTCTCCTATTTCGTCACGCGCATCGCTTCAGGCCGCGTCGAGCGCGGATTGCCGTTGGCGCTGCGCCGCTGTGGCTACAGCACCATCTCGCTCTATCCGGCCTTCGGCGCCTTCATGAGCGCGCGCGGCTTCCAGACCACCACCGGCGTCGAGCGCTTCTATGACGCCAAGGATCTCGGCGCCAAGGGCGTCGAGCCCGACAGCTTCTTCTACGATTCAGCGGCGCGCCTGATGGCCGAGCAGCCGCCGGCCAATCCGCTGTTCATGTTCGTCTACCTCGCCGCCAATCACTTTCCGTGGGAAACCAGATTTCGCCCCGACATGACGCCGGGCTGGCGTGCGCCCGGCAACGTGCCGGTGGTTGATGAATATCTGCGCCGGCAAGCGATGAGCGTCGATCACTATGGTGCGTTCGTCGCGAAGCTGAAGAAGCAGTTTCCAGCGCAGCCGTTCCTGATCGTACGCTATGGCGATCATCAGCCGGAATTCGCGCCGGGCATTCTCGATCCCAACATGGATGAAGCGGGCCTCGGCAAGAAGCTGCAGAGTTACGACCCGCGCTACTACGCGACCTACTACGCCATCGACGCGATCAATTTCGAACCGGTGAAGAGCGCGACGGTGATGGACACGATCGACGGGCCCTATCTGCCGCTGGTCATCCAGGAAGCTGCAGGCATTCCGCTGGACCCGTCCTTCGAGGAGCAAAAGAAGATCATGCTTCGCTGCAAGGGACTGTTTTACGCCTGCAAGGACGGCGCGGAAGCGCGACGATTCAATCGCCTGCTGATCGATGCGGGGATGATCAAGAATTTGTAGTCTCTCTTTCTTCCCCTCTCCCCCGCGAAGCGAAGCTTCGCAAGGTGGGAGAGGGTGGATCGACCGCTCTAGCGAAGCTTTGCTTCGCGCGGGCGGTCGAGACGGGAGGGGGGCGCCACGCGCGGCGCACCTTGCGGCTACCCCTCTCCCGCAAGGGGAGAGGGGAAGAAGAACACTCTACTTCGTCCCCATCTTCTCCCACATCCACCGCGCCACGCTCTCCGGCGAACTCGTCGCATCATTGCCTGCCGCGCGCAGGTTTGCCTCGCGCATCAGCGGTAGATCGATCCTGCCAAGCAACGGCTGCAACGCGCTGCGCAGCTTCTCATCGTCCGCGCGTTTCGGCGCCAGCAGCATGATCGCGTCATAGGGAGGGATGGCGTGTTTGGGATCGGCGAGCGCCACGAGATCGTATTTCGCGATCAGCCCGTCACTGGTGTAGCCGGCGATGACATCGACCTCGCCGGAGGCGACGGCGGCATACATGAAGTCCGGCTGCATGGTGCGCTGGGCCTTGAACGACAGGCCATAGGCTGCCTTCAGCCCCGCCCATTCCGGCCGCGAAAAGAACTCGTAATCGCCGGCAATGGTCATGTTGCCGCTCCGCGCCGCGAGATCGGTGGCGGTCCTGATGCCCAGCGCTTGGGCCTTCATACGCGGCATCACCAGCGCATAGGCATTGGCGAAACCGAGCTCGCCGAATAGCGTGATGCCCTGCTTGGCAAGCGCCGTCTTCAGCTCGGTGAGTAGTTGTTCGCGCGGCAGGATCTCGGTGCGGTGAAACTGGTTGGCCCACAGCGTGCCCGAATAGTCGATGTAGACATCGATATCGCCGGAGGCCAGCGCATCGTAGATCACGCTGGAGCCGAGACCCTGCCGCGTCGTGGCGGGCAGGCCGGCCGCTTGCAGCCGCTGCGACATCAGCGCGGCCAGCACATATTGTTCGGTGAAGGTCTTGGCGCCGACCACGATGCGTGTGCCGGAGCGGGCGAATGACGGCGCGAGTGTGACGATCACCAGCGCCGCGATACCGAGCACGCCGATGGCGGTGCGGATACGGCTGCGCAGGCGGATGCCGGTTTCGATCAGCGCCAGCAATTGATCGACGGCCAGCGCAAGAATTGCCGCGGCGACGCAGCCGAAGATCACCAGCACCCAGTTCTGCGTCTGCAGTCCCGCGAAGATGTAGTTGCCGAGTGAGGTCTGGCCGATCGGCGTGGAGAGTGTGGCAGTGCCAATCACCCACACTGCGGAGGTGCGGATGCCGGCCATCATGACGGGCAATGCCAGCGGCAGTTCGACCATGGTCAGCGATTGCCGCGGCGTCATGCCGACGCCTTGCGCGGCCTCGGTCAATGCGGGATCGATGCCGTTCAATCCGGTGATGGTGTTGCGCAGCACCGGCAGCATCGAATACAGCGCCAGCGCCAGCATCGCGGGCAGGAAGCCGAAGGCCGAGAAGTTGAAGCCGAGCCACTGCGCCGACAATGCCGCGAGCGCCAGCAGCAGCGGATAGAACAAGGCCAGCAATGCCAGACCCGGAATGGTCTGCACGATGCTGGCGACGCCGAGCAGCGCGCTGCGCAGCACCGGCCGTTGCCGTGCCATGATGGCTAGCGGCAGGCTGATGATGAGGCCGAGCGCCAGCGCGGCGAGACTGACGCGCACGTGGCTACCAAGATAGTCCGGCAGATGCCCGAGCGCGTCGCTCCAGCGCGGATCGGTGAACAGGCTCATGCCGCACCGTCCTGCGGCGCCGCACCATCCTTCGGCAGCAGCATCTGAAGTCGTTCCGCTTGCCGGCGCGGTGTGCCCAGCAACTCGCCGACATATGGATCGGTGCTTTCGGACAACTCAGTGGGCGTACCCTCCGCGAGCAGTTTGCCGGAGCGCATCACCGCGATACGATCAGCGAGCAGGATCGCCTCCGTCATGTCGTGGGTGATCATGATGGTGGTGAGGCCCAGGCTGCGATGCAGCGCGCGGTAGTCGTCGCCAAGCGCATCGCGGGTCAGCGGATCGAGCGCGCCGAACGGTTCATCCATCAGTACGATGCGCGGCTTCGCAGCCAATGCTCGCGCGACGCCGACGCGCTGGCGTTGGCCGCCGGAGAGTTCGTGCGGGAAGCGGTCGCGATGCTGTGTGCGGTCGAGGCGCACGAGATCGAGCAATTCATCGACGCGCCCGGCGATCTCCTTAGGGGGGGTGCCAAGCAGTCTGGGCGTGATGCCGATGTTGTCTTTGATGCTCATATGCGGAAACAACCCGCCGCTTTGGAACACATAGCCGATGCGCCGGCGCAGTTCGATGGGATCGACCTGCGCGACGTCCTCGCCGGCGATGGTGATGTGTCCCGCGTCCGGCGCGATCAGCCGGTTGGCCAGCCGCATCAGCGTGGTCTTGCCTGAGCCGGAGCTTCCGACCACCGCGAGGAACTCGCCCTCGGCAACATCGAGCGAGACACCGTCGACGGCGTGAATGCGGCCGCCGTCGAAGCTCTTGCTGATATGGGAGAAGCGGATGAGGGGACTCATGCGCCGGATATCTTACGCGGTGCGTCGTCGCTTACCCTCCCCTGGAGGGGGAGGGTCGCCACGTGCGAAGCACGTGGCGGGGTGGGGTGAATGGGAAGCTCCATGGATGAACATGTCACCCCACCCCGGACAACGCGACCGCTGCTGCGCATCGTTCGCGTCGCCCGACCCTCCCCCTCCAGGGGAGGGTGAAGATGGGGCGCCATCGATGTACCGAGTTCTGAAATCATCGCTGCAAAGCTATCATGCAGCATCTGGCCCACCAACCCGGCCCCACCGTTGAATTATCAACCCTGCAGCGCTAAGCCAGTCCCGGAACAAAAACACTCTGGGGGACGCGCGTGCAGGCAGGTGGGGCCGCGGCATCGATGGCGGTGGCGCTTGATGACGCGACAGTGGCGTTCGGTATTGCCGACAATCGCATCTATACGGCGGTAGAGAAGGCGACGCTCCGGGTCGCGGATGGCGAGTTCGTTGCCATTGTCGGGCCGACCGGCTGTGGCAAATCTACACTGCTCAATGTCGCTGCCGGTCTGCTGGCGCCAGCCTCCGGCGCTGTCCGGATCTTCGGTCAGCCGCTGGGCGGACTGAACGCACAGGCGGGTTACCTGTTTCAGGCCGACGCGCTGTTTCCCTGGAAGACCGCGCTCGACAATGTCGCCATCGGACTGGAGATCGCCGGCATAGCACGCGACGAGGCGCTAACGCGGGCGCAGGACTGGTTGACCTCGGTGGGTCTCGGCGCCTTCGCCGGGCGCTATCCGCATATGCTGTCGGGCGGCCAGCGCAAGCGCGTCGGTCTTGCGCAGGTGCTGATCCGCAATCCGAAAATTCTGCTGATGGATGAGCCGTTCGGGCCGCTTGACGCACAGACCCGGCAGGTGATGGGCAACCTGTTGCTGGACCTGTGGAGCAGGGATCGCAAGGCGGTGCTGTTCGTCACCCACGATCTCGAAGAGGCAATCGCGCTGGCGGACCGCGTCGTCATCATGTCGGCGGGGCCTAGTTCGCGCATCATCGGCGACTGGAAAGTGCCATTGCCGCGGCCGCGCGATATTTTCGAAGTGCGGCTCGACAAGGAATTTCACGCGCTTCACCGCGAGATCTGGAGCGTGCTGAAGGACGAAGTGATGAAGGGCTATGCGCAGTCCGCTGGTATGGGAGCCGCGTCATGACGCGTCCTGTATTGCTGCTGTGTCAGGTACTCGTCGCCGTGGTCGTCATCGGGCTGTGGCACCTGCTCACCACCGTGCCGGTGTTCGGCCGCATGCTGCTGCCGCCGTTCTTCTTCTCTAACCCCTGGGATGTCGGCAGCCAGATTGTTAGCTGGTTCGCGTCAGGCATTATCTGGAAGCATCTCGGAATCACGCTGCTTGAGTCGGTATTAGCCTTTGTCATCGGCTCGACGCTGGGCGTGCTGATCGGCTTCTGGTTTGCGCGCCAGCCGCGGCTCGCCGCGATCTTCGATCCCTATGTGAAGATGGCCAATGCGCTGCCGCGCGTGGTGCTGGCGCCCATTTTTGCGCTTTGGCTCGGGCTCGGCATCTGGTCGAAGGTGGCGCTCGGCGTCACGCTGGTATTCTTCATCGTCTTCTTCAACGTCTATCAGGGCGTCAAGGAAGTCTCGCCCACGGTGCTCGCCAATGGCCGCATGCTGGGCATGAGCGAGCGGCAATTGATGCGCCATGTGTTCTGGCCATCGGCACTGTCATGGATGTTCTCGTCGCTGCACACCGCGGTGGGCTTTGCCGTGGTCGGCGCCGTGGTCGGTGAATATCTCGGATCGGCGGCCGGGCTCGGTTACGTCATCCAGCAGGCGGAGGGCACGTTCGATGTGGCCGGCGTGTTTGCCGGCATGTTCGTGCTGTCGGCCTTTGTCATCGCCATCGATGTGCTGGTGTCGGTGGTAGAGAAGCGCTTGCTGGTGTGGAAGCCGGTGGCGAGCGAAGGGCGGAGCTGAGACGATTCCCTCGCCCCGCTTGCGGGGCGAGGTTAAGCAGAGCCCGTGGCTTACGGCAGCGGCTTGGTGTCGTCCGGCGCCTGCGGCGGGGTCTTGATGGCGATGGCGCGGAACGGCTTGCCGTCGGGCTTGGTGCCGCCATGGGGCGTGCCCTTCGGGATGATGATGAGGTCGCCGGCCTTGACCTGAACTTCCTTGTCGCCCAGCCACACGGTGCCGGTGCCTTCCAGGATGTACTGGATCTCGTTGGTGTTGGGATGCATGTGCTTCACCACATTGCCGTCCTGCACCGAAATGGTGGCGCCGTCGGCGGACATGAACATCTTGGAGCGGAAGCCGGTGGGCGAGGCGGGGCCGAGTGCGTCGCCGACGAGTTCGGGGACGTGGATGACCTGGGCGGTGATGTTTTCCGCGGCCTGTGCCGGCGTGATGCCCTCGGGCACGAGATGCGTGATGAGACAACCGGCGGCGAAGGCTGCGGTGATCGAGAGTGTCGCAGTGATGCGCTTCATGAACGTTCCCCCTGGATGACAATGATTTGCCGCGCGGATGCTATGTCGCGGAATGTGCGTTGACCAGTGCCGCCTTTCCAACCGGCGGAGGCTCCTCTATCCTCCGCGCCTGATAGCAGCGGAGGAAACAATGACAACAAACATAAAAACCGGCTTGAACCGTTTATTCCCCACACGTCTTTTCCTTGCGGGTCTTCTGTCGCTGTTTCTCGTTCATCCCGCTGCAGCGCAAACCAAAGTGACCATCGCGATCGGCGGCGGGGCGTGCCTGTGCTATCTGCCGACCGTGCTGGCCAAGCAGCTCGGCGAATATGAGAAAGCGGGTCTCGCGGTCGAACTGGTCGATCTCAAGGGCGGCTCCGATGCGTTGAAAGCCGTGCTCGGCGGCAGTGCCGATGTGGTCTCCGGCTATTTCGATCATTGCGTCAATCTCGCTGCCAAGAAGCAGGAGCTGCAGAGCTTCGTGGTCTATGACCGCTATCCCGGTCTCGTGCTGGTGGTGTCGCCGAAGCACACCGGCAAGATCACGTCGATCAAGGATCTCGCCGGCAAGAAAGTCGGCGTCAGCGCGCCGGGCTCGTCGACAGACTTCTTCCTGAAGTATCAGCTCAAGAAAAACGGTCTCGATCCGGCCGGTACCGCTGTGATCGGCGTCGGCCTCGGCGCGACGGCAGTGGCGGCGATGGAGCAGGGGCAGATCGAAGCCGCCGTCATGCTCGATCCCGCCGTCACCGTGCTGCAGGGCAGCCACAAAGATCTCACGATTCTCAGCGATACCCGCACGCAGAAGGACACGTTGGCGGTGTTCTCCGGCGAATATCCCGGTGGCGCGCTGTATTCGACGACCGCATGGGTCAAGGGACACGAGAAGGAAGTGCAGGGTCTGACCAACGCGATCATGAACACGCTGAAGTGGATCCACAGTCATACGCCGGAAGAGATCATGGCGAAGATGCCCGAAGGCATCGTCGGCAAGGACAAGGAGCTCTATCTCGCGGCGCTGAAGAACACGCTCCCGATGTATTCGGAGACGGGGCTGATGGATCCGAAGGGCGCGGCTGCCGTGCTCGCCGTGTTCAGCGAGGGCTCGCCGGAGGTGGCGAAAGCCAATATCGATGTCAGCAAGACTTACACCAATAAATATGTCGAACAGTTCGCCAAGACGATGGGGACGAATGCGAAGTAGGTTTTGCGCATGATGACGCCGGTCATTCACCGCGTCACGCAACTCGACCTCACACGCAGCGATTGGCAGTGGCCATTCGCGCGTGAGCGGCGGGAGGAGATCGACGCTCACTTCGCAAGCAAGCGCGCCGAGAAGCCGCAACTGTTCAATGGGCGCGTGTTGCTGGCGCGCAATGCGCAGTTCACTGGCAACCAGTTTAGCGCGGAATATTTCGAGACCGATTTTGCGAGCTTTCTGGCGTGGCGGGATTGGCGTTGTCCCGATCCGGATGTGTTCAATGGCTTTGGTATGGGCGCGCTGCGTGCCAGCGACGGCGCCTTCGTGCTCGGCGAGATGGGGCAGCATACATCCAATGCCGGACGCATCTATTTTGCGGCGGGCACGCCCGATCTGGACGACCTGCGCGGCGACGTGGTCGATATTGCCGGCAGTGTGACCCGTGAAGTCGAGGAAGAACTCGGTCTGACGGAAGCCGATTACCGCGCTGACGCTGGCTGGTCCTGCGTCGTGACGGATTTCTCGGTGGCGATGATGCGTCTTCTGGATGCGGATCAGCCGGGTGAGACGCTGCGCAGCACCATCGAAGCCAATCTTGCCGGTCAGGCGTCGCCTGAGCTGAGCGGAATTCATCTGGTGCGCAGCGAAGCTGACTTCACCCCGACGATGCCGCTGTTTGTGACAGCGTTTATGACAGCGCAGCTGACGCCAGCGACGTGATCTGCTGGTATTGCCGGGATCGGCACGCTACGCTTGCAATCCCCGTGTCCCGGAGTTGCCGATCTCATGTCTGCCAAGCCAGTTGTGTCCGCGTTGAAGTCCTATATCGACCCGTATCGGGTCGACGGTTCGAAAGCTTTCCACCTCAAGGCGCATGACACCAATGGCAGCGGCGGGCTGCACAAGGAAACCGGCAAGAAGATCATCGAGGCCAACCGACGCCGGCTGCAGGAACTGCAGGAAAAGCTCTATGCACAGGATCGCTGGTCGTTGCTGCTGATCTTCCAGGGCATGGATGCCGCCGGCAAGGACAGCGCCATCGAGAGCGTGTTCGACGGCATCAATCCGCAGGGCTGCGAGGTGCATTCGTTCAAGACGCCGTCGTCGAACGAACTCGATCACGATTTCATGTGGCGCCATACCATCGCGCTGCCGCAGCGCGGACGTATCGGTATCTTCAATCGCTCTTATTACGAGGAATGTCTTGTCGTCCGTGTGCATCCGGAGATTCTCGCCAAGCAGAAAATTCCGGCGGAGCTGGTGACAAAAGATATCTGGCGCGAGCGCTTCGAGGACATCACCGCCTTCGAGAAATATCTCGCGCGCAACGGCACCGTGGTGCTGAAGTTCTTTCTCAACGTCTCCAAGGAAGAACAGCGCGAGCGCTTCCTCGATCGTCTCGAGCAGCCGGCGAAGAACTGGAAGTTCTCATCGGCCGATATCGCCGAGCGCGCGTTGTGGGACAAGTATCAGGAGGCCTATGAGGACCTGATCAAGCATACGTCCTGCGAGGAAGCGCCATGGCATGTGGTGCCGGCGGATCGCAAATGGTTCTCGCGCGTGGTGATCGGCTCGGCCATCGTCAACGCGCTGGAGAAGCTGGACCTGCACTTCCCCACCGTGGACGGCGAGGCGAAGAAGGACTTTACGCTGATCCGCGAGGCGCTGGAGAAGGAAGGGCCGCCGCGGGAAGGCAAGCCTGTGGTGAAGAAGGTCGCGAAGAAGAAGGTGGCCAAGAAGAAAGCGGCGAAGAAAACGTGATATTTTCTGGCTGTCATCCCCGCGAAGGCGGGGATCCATACACGCCGAAGAGGCCGTTCGTACGTTGTCGTCGCGACTTTGCCGTTTTGATTAGTTCGACCGTGGCTATGGGTCCCCGCCTTCGCGGGGACGACAGCTACGGCGGGCTAGTTTAACTCAACTTCAATTCCTTCAACACCGCGGCGACCTTCTCTTGCGCCGCATCCGTCAGCGGCAGCACCGGGCGCGGTGGTTTCGCATCCGTCAGCCCGATCTGCTCGGCAGCGGCATACATCACGCGCAGGCTGGAGAACTGCTTGAACAGATCCCACAGCGGTTGCATCGCGCTGTTGAGGCGGCGCGCTTCGTCGGCATTGCCGGCCTGCGCGGCGCGGGTGATGGCCAGACAACTCCTTGGAAACAGGCCCGCCGCCACGCAATACCAGGCGTCGCCGCCGGCCAGCAGCGTCTCCATCGAATTCCAGTCACCGGCATAGCCGACCGAGAAGCCTGATGGCACGGCAGCGCGCATCTGCTTCAGGTGATCGGCGGCGAGGCTGGCTTCGGGGGAGGTGCCTTTCACCGCGACGACGCCGGGAATACGTGCGATGCGGCCGACGAGGTCGGGCGTGAACTTGAAATGCGTGGTGGCGAAATTGTCGTAGATCACGATCGGCAGTTTGCTTGTCTCGGCAACCGTCCTGAAATGTTCGAATACCTCGTCCTCGGTGAGCGGCGTATAGGACACCGGCGCCAGCAGGCCTGCGGCAGCGCCGGCCGCCTTGGCATCGCGGGCGAGTTCGATCGTCTCGTCGGTGCGTAGCGCGCCGATGCCGACCAGCACGGGGACGCGGCCGTTGACCTCCGCAATGGCGGCTTCAGTGGCGCGCCGGCGCTCGTCACGGCTGAGAAACGGGTACGATCCGGTGCTGCCGAGCAGCCCGATGGAATCGACCTTGGCCGCCGCCAGCGGCGCCACCAGCCGCCGCAGCGCGGGCGTATCGACCCTGCCATTCGTATTCATCGGCGTGATCGGGAAAGCGGATAATCCCTTGGCGAAAGTCATCGTCCTGTCCTCGCAATTGCCGTTCGGTCTTAGGGCAAAAGGATTGCTGCGAAAACGTCCAGTTGGCGATGTTCTGGCTAGGCCAGTCGGCCACGCACCTCAGCTTCTCCCAGGAGGATTTAGGTCAGCATTCCTGACCCTCTTAGCCGTTGCAGCCTCCCGCAATTGTCGTCTAGAACGACCGCAGGCCCTCGTCGGCAACGAACCATCAAGGGTTTTCCTTGAGACTGGTTTTGGCCGAGGATGTGGGCCTGAAGGTGTGGCAATGCTGATTCGCAGCGACATGGTTGGAGTTTCCGGGGGAGTGGCTGTTGCCGCTGGTCCCGACGCGATTCCGGCTGCGCTGCGCTCGAACCTCCTTCTTGGCGGGCTGCTTCTGCTTATCTGCCCCTGAGCGCCGTCTGGGCCGTTTGGCCTGGGTACTCAGGGGATCATGACATTCAGAACCATCAGCTCCCTCTGGCGCCCAGACAGATGCGCCCCGACCTAAGGAATATCTCATGACTTCGACCACCCCGTCCGTTCAGGACAAGTCCGACAAGGACCGCGTCATCATTTTCGACACCACCTTGCGCGACGGCGAGCAGTGCCCCGGCGCCACCATGACCTTCGAGGAAAAGCTGGAGATCGCCGCGATGCTCGACACCATGGGTGTTGACGTCATCGAGGCCGGCTTCCCGATCGCCTCCGACGGCGACTTCGAAGCCGTCAACGAGATTGCCAAGCGCACCAAGAATGCCGTGGTCTGCGGCCTGTCCCGCGCCGGGCAGAAGGACATCGACCGTTGCGCCGAGGCGATCCGTCCCGCCAAGCGCGGCCGCATCCATTCCTTCCTGTCCACCTCGCCGGTGCACATGAAGTACAAGCTGCAGATGGAGCCCGACGCGGTCCATGATCTGGTGATCTCGTCAGTGACCCGTGCCCGCAACCACACCGATGACGTCGAGTGGTCGTCGGAAGACGGCACCCGCACCGAATTCGACTTCCTGTGCCGCTGCGTCGAGTCGGCGATCAAGGCCGGCGCGACCACCATCAATATCCCCGACACCGTCGGCTATTCGGTGCCCGAGGAGTATTACGACCTGTTCAAGCGCGTGCGCGAGAACGTGCCGAATTCCGACAAGGCGATCTTCTCGGTTCACTGCCACAACGACCTCGGCATGGCCGTCGCCAATTCGATGGCCGGCATCCGCGGCGGTGCGCGGCAGATCGAATGCACCATCAACGGCATCGGCGAGCGTGCCGGCAATGCTGCGCTGGAAGAAATTGTGATGGCGATGAAGGTGCGCAATGACAGATTGCCGTACTGGAACAACATCGACACCACGATGCTGATGCGCGCCTCGAAGGAAGTCTCCGCCGCAACCTCGTTCCCGGTGCAGTACAACAAGGCGATCGTCGGCCGTAATGCCTTCGCCCATGAGAGCGGCATCCATCAGGACGGCATGCTGAAGAACGCGCAGACCTACGAGATCATGCTGCCGGAGACGGTGGGCGTGAAGCAGACCTCGCTGGTGATGGGCAAGCATTCCGGCCGTCATGCCTTCATCCACAAGCTGGAGGAGATGGGCTACAAGCTGGGTCAGAACCAGTTGGAAGACGCCTTCGTGCGCTTCAAGGCCTTGGCCGATCGCAAGAAGGACATCTACGACGAGGATCTGGAAGCGCTGGTCGATCAGGAAATGACCGCCGCCCATGATCGCATCAAGCTGGTGTCGCTGACGGTGATCGCCGGCACCCACGGTCCGCAGCGCGCCACCATGAAGCTGAACATCGACGGCGTAGTGAAGATCGAGGAGGCCGAGGGCAATGGTCCGGTCGATGCGGTGTTCAACTGCATCAAGGCGCTGGTCCCGCACGAGGCCAAGCTGGAACTGTATCAGGTCCACGCCGTCACCGAAGGCACCGACGCACAGGCGGAAGTGTCGGTGCGTCTGGCCCATGAGGGCCGCTCGATGACCTCGCGCGCCGCCGATCCGGATACGCTGGTCGCTTCGGCCAAGGCCTATCTCGGCGGGCTGAACAAGATCGTCATGAAGCGCGCGCGCGACATGCCGACAGCGGTTGCTGCCGCGAGCTGATCTGGGATAACCTCTCCCCGCTCTGCGCGGGGAGAGGTCGCGCGCTCTTACGCGCGGGTGAGGGGCGGTTCGTTGTCCTCTCATCCCTCACTTACTGACGGGTCGCACCCGCACGATTCCCCACGCTGTTAGGCCATTGCCTCGCCCCTCACCCCGCCCCTCTCCCCGTGCAGAACGGGGAGAGGGAGCAGGCGCTCCGCGTTTTGCGTTGCAGCATCGATTTCATGTTGCACCCCTGCGAAGGGGCAATGGCGTTTGCGCATTGATCTCTGTATTGCTGCAACGGCATACAAGCGGGGGGCCGCTCAATGAGCTCCCACGTCATACGGGAGAAACACATGCGCAAATTGATTTTCGCAGCAGCATCGGTTGCCGCGCTTGCATTGATAGGACCGGCCGCCGCGCAGGCGCCTATCATCATCAAATTCAGCCATGTCGTCGCGCCGAACACGCCGAAGGGCCTCGCTGCGGAGAAGTTCAAGGAACTCGCCGAGAAATACACCGACGGCAAGGTCAAGGTTGAAGTCTATCCGAACTCGCAGCTCTACAAGGACAAGGAAGAGCTGGAAGCATTGCAGCTCGGCGCGGTGCAAATGCTGGCGCCGTCGAACTCGAAGTTCGGGCCGATCGGCGTCAAGGAGTTCGAGGTTTTCGATCTCCCCTACATCCTTCCGGACCTCGCCACCCTGCGCAAGGTGACTGACGGCCCGCTCGGCGCGCGGTTGCTCAAGCTGCTGGATTCCAAAGGCATGACCGGCCTTGCCTATTGGGACAACGGCTTCAAGCAGATGACCGCGAACAAGAAGTTGCTCACTCCCGCGGACTACAAGGGCATGAAGTTCCGCATTCAGTCGTCAAAGGTGCTGGAAGCTCAATTCCGGACGCTTGGCGCGATTCCGCAGGTGATGGCGTTCTCCGAAGTGTACCAGGCGCTGCAGACGGGCGTGGTCGATGGTCAGGAGAATACGCCGTCGAACATCTACACCCAGAAAATGCATGAGGTGCAGAAGTACACTACGCTGACCAACCACGGTTACATCGGTTACGTGGTGGTGGTGAACAAGAAATTCTGGGATGGCATTCCGGCGGATACTCGCGGTCTTCTGGAAAAGGCCATGAAGGAAGCCACCGCCTATGGCAACGGCCAGTCGGCGAAGGAAAACGACGACGCACTCGCCGAGATGAAGAAGAGCGGCAAGACCGAATTTGTTACACTGACGCCGGAGCAGGATGCCGGCATGCGCAAGGCGGTGGAGTCGGTTTATACCGATGTGGCAGGCCGGGTAGGCAAGCCACTGATCGACGAATTTCTCAAGGAAACGCGCGGCGCCACCAACTAGGATTGACGATGTCAGCTTCCGCGCCCTCGGGTGCGGAAGCCACTGACGCCCCGGGGGCCGCAGTTGCCTGACTGCGGAATGGGGTTAGCGCAAGGTCACGCCGCGATCAGATCAATTGCCGGTTGACCCGCACTGGGGGACTAAATGTTTCTTCGCATCCTCGATCGGCTTGAGGAACTGCTGATCATGACATTGATCGCGGCCGCGACCGTGATCATTTTCATTGCTGTGGCACATCGCTACCTCGTCGGCATCCCGTTCTTCTATCCGTTTTTGTTCCCGATCCACCTGTCGTGGGCGCAGGAGCTGTGCATCTTGATGTTTGTGTGGATGGCGAAGTTCGGCGCCGCCTACGGCGTGCGGACCGGCATCCATGTCGGCGTCGATGTGTTGGTGAACCAACTCGACCCGCCCTGGCGCAAGACGGTGGTGATGTTCGGTCTGCTCTGCGGCGCGCTCTTCACATTTGTGGTCGGCAGCATGGGCGCGAAATTCGTCTACGGGCTGATGTACACCGATCAGGTGACGCCCGATCTCGAACTGCCGAGCTGGATCATCTATCTCTGTGTTCCGCTCGGCTCCTATCTGATGTGCTTCCGCTTCCTGCAGGTTGCTCGCAAGTTCTGGCGCACCGGCGAACTCCCACATCATGACGAGACCGACGTGGAGGGGATCGATCCCGAAGCCGCCGCCGCCAGCGCCGCGAGGATCATCCGATGATCGCTGCCATTATTTTCGGACTGCTTGTTGTGCTGATGCTGACGGGCATGCCGATCTCGATCGCGCTCGGTCTCACGGTGCTGACGTTCCTGTTTTTCATGACCAACGTGCCGATCGAATCCGTCGCGCTGAAGCTGTTTACCGGCATCGAGAAGTTCGAGATCATGGCGATCCCGTTCTTCATCCTCGCCGGAAATTTCCTCACGCATGGCGGGGTCGCCCGGCGAATGATCGAATTCGCGCGGACGATGATCGGCCATTGGGCCGGCGGACTGGGCATTGCAGCCACGATGGCCGCCGCGCTGTTTTCAGCGGTGTCGGGGTCGTCGCCGGCAACCGTGGTGGCCATCGGCTCGATCATGCTGCCGGCCATGCTTTCGGTCGGTTACCCGAAGCGCTTTGCCGCGGGCGTCATCGTCACCGGCGGCGCGCTCGGTAACCTGATTCCGCCTTCGATCATCATGGTGATCTACGCAGTATCGACCAGCGGCGCGGTTTACTTCGGTCCCGCCGGCGAGAAGGTCTCTTCCGCCTCGGTCGGACAATTGTTCATGGCCGGAATGGTACCGGGTGTGATCCTTGCCATCATGCTCTCCGCCACCACCTGGTATCGCGCGTGGAAGAACAACTATCCGCGCATACCGAAGGCAACCTGGGCCGAGAGCTGGCACGCCTTTCGGGAATCAGCCTGGGGCATTTCGCTGATCGTTATCGTGCTGGGAGGCATCTATCTCGGCTGGTTCACGCCGACGGAAGCCGCCGCCATGAGCGCCGTCTACGCGTTCCTGATCGAGATGTTCATCTACAAGGACATGAAATGGAAGGACGTGCCCAAGGTTCTTCTGATCTCGGCCAGCATGAGCGCGATGATCCTCTACATCGTCACCAACGCGGTGCTGTTCTCGTTCCTGATGACCAGCGAGCAGATCCCGCAGGCGATGTCGAACTGGATCACGAACAGCGGCATCAACTGGATCACGTTCCTGCTGGTGGTGAACCTGCTGCTGCTGCTCGCCGGCAATGTGATGGAGCCATCCTCGATCGTTCTGATCATGGCGCCGATCCTGTACCCGATCGCAGTCAAGCTCGGCATTCATCCGGTGCACTTCGGCATCATCATCGTGGTCAATATGGAAATCGGCATGTGTCATCCGCCGGTGGGGCTCAATCTCTACGTCGCCTCCGGTATCGCGAAGATGGGGATCACCGAACTCTCCATTGCCGTGCTGCCGTGGCTGATCACGCTGCTGATTTTCCTCGGCCTCATCACCTACATTCCGGAACTCTCGCTGTGGCTGCCGCGATTGCTCGGGATGCTGTGACAAAAGAATTCTGAAGTGTGTTCCATCGTGAATGCATATTCAGAAACCGAACACATCCGGAAAATATATGGCCAAAGCGTAAGTTGAAGCCGCGGCAGCGCAGGATCATCTTCAGGTGACTTTCCAAAGGAGGTTGCCATGAAGAAGATCTTGCTCGCCGGTGCCGCTGTCGCCGTGATCGCCGGTTCCACCGCGGTCTATGCCCAGCACCGTCCATGGATGCATCATCACGCCCGGATGAATCCGGAAGACCGCGCTGCGTTCGCCGATGCGCGGATCGCCGCGGTCAAGGCCGGGCTCAAGTTGACGCCGGACCAGGAGAAGATGTGGCCGGCGGTAGAGAGCGCAGTGCGCGATTTCGCCAAGCTGCGGATCGACCGCGCCAATGCGCGCATGGAAGAGCACAAGAACCGCGACGACGACGCGAAGCGGACCGACGCGCCGGACAATCCGGTCGCCCGCCTGCAGCAGCGCGCCGGCGACATGGCCACCACGGCCGCCGCGCTGAAGAAGATCGCCGATGCCGCCGACCCGCTCTACAAGACCCTCGATGATGGCCAGAAGCGCCGACTGGCGGTGCTGACCCATATGGACCGTCGCTTTGGCGGCGGGGAGGGCGGCTGGCGTCATCGCGGCCCGCGGCCGGGCTATGAGCGCGGCAGCTTCGAAGGCGAGGGATTCGGCCCTCCCGGCGTCGATCGCCCGCGTTTCGGCGATGACGACGATCGCGGTCCCGGCGGCCCCGGCGACAGATTCGACCACGACGCCGCACCGGGCGCCGAACGGCTCTGATCCGGAGCAGTTTTCCACGGTCGCAATGACGAAGAAGCCGCTGAAATCCAGCGGCTTTTTCGCATTTTTGCGATTGCGAAAAACGGTGCAATTTTTGTGACAGCGTCGCTGGACATCCCCGGATCGCTTTGCTAAACGACGCCGTCCCCACGGGGATATCCGGATCTGGATCCGGGCGCATAGCTCAGTTGGTAGAGCAGGTGACTCTTAATCACCGGGTCCTAGGTTCGAGCCCTAGTGCGCCCACCAATCAAATCAAACACTTAGCCTTTTCGCGAAGTGTCATTCCGACACCAGCTTTGTGGCCTATTCCGACAAATTCCCCTTCTTTGTTCTCAATGCCAATCGCTTACGTGCACCTTCGCGTTGTTGATCAGGCGTTTCTTGCGCATATCTGATCATGGTGCCCGCGTTCTTGTGACCGCTCAATGAGCGCAGCTGCGCTTCGGTCAGTCCAGCATTTGCACCTTCAACATTCCCGCCGTGGCGAACGCCCATAAATGTTATGGTTGAATCCAGCCCTGCCTTTTCTCGTACCTCGGCGATGCAGTGACGAAAGTAGTCCTGCTTCCATGGCAAAAAAATCTTCCTGTTGCGATCAGGCTCGTCACGGGTGACGATTAACAGCCCATTTCTTGGTGTAGAATCCAGCCTTGCCGTCAACTCCGGATAAAGCGGCGATCCGTCATCATCAAACAAAGGCAGATCGTGAAGTACCTTTGTCTTATGGTGGAAAATCCGAACGCATTCTGGTGCGTCGGCTGGCTTGTAGTGGCTCCAACTGAACCGCGTAAGAATGTCCACTTGGCGCTGGAGCCAATGAAACGCGATCATCGCAGCCGTGCCGATAGAAGGCATTTTCAGTTCGTCGGCGGCTTTGACAAAGGCTTTGAGCTCTTCGTATTTGACGGGACGCGTACGCTTCGGTGTGTATGAAATCTCCATCTTGGTGAACGGATTCTCGGCCGGCACTAAGTTTGGCGTTGAGCGGTAAGCAACTCCCCACGCGCGTCGAGCAGCAACCATGACTCCTTTCGCGGTTCGCGTTCGTTCGGATCCGTCGGCGTTGGTCTTGATGCGATCGAACAACGCGTCAGCTGTTCCCGGTTTAATGCTTGGAAGCTTCAAGTCACCGAAGCATCGGCCATCTTTGAGAGGGTGCGCTGACGCAATCTTCAGCATCCGATCTTGATACTTGCGATACTCGGCCGATTTGCCGGTATATTGTGGAGACTTCTTGAAGCTTGATACCATCCAATCAAATGTTCCGACTTGCAAAGCCGATTGTTTCTCAGTCGGTGTTTCCCGACCGCGCCAGGCGTCGAACTGAGGATTTAGCACTTCATCGCAACGCTTCTTGGCAGCGCCGTAATCTTGCCCGAGGGCCTCTGGCTTCACATTACAACCTGCGTTCTTAGCCCATGTTGGTATAGCCCAATAATAGGCGACACCCTTATTCCCTAACGGTTTGCCTCTCATCAACTTGGGCCATCCAGCTGGTTTGCGCGGTTTCATGCGATAAGATCCGTTGCGTCTTCAACAATTTCAGAAATTTCGAATTTGAGATTGTGCCTGCGGGCGATGTCCGCTGCGAGTTTCAATTGGTGCCATTTGGGAAGGCAGCCGGGCGTTTCTGCCGGCGCGCAATAGATTCTTCGGCGCACCTTTGTGAGAAATGCTTCAACGCTCGGCTCGCCGCAAAACGCGGCAGCCATGTCAGACATCATCTCAAGTGGCCAACCACCTGGAGGAAAGCGAACGGGACGAGTCATTCTTTTTCACAAACATTCGGTTCGAAATAGGCAGCCCAGCGGATGAAGGGTCGCTAAGCCAAACGATCGCACTTGCTTGAGGTCGGGCTTCACGCGACCGCCCGGCGCGCCCTCAAAGTCCTGCAGTGACGCAACGAATTCCTTGGCAGTGTCTATCGTCGGCACATAGTCTATTGTCGTTTGATGAAGTAATTCTCGGATGGGCTCGAACACCGGATTTAGAAGGTCCCGACCTGGAACAAGTTCGGCCCGTTCTTGAAATGCGCTGATGGTTACCCGCGCCTCCGGAAATGGAAATCTCATTTCGATTGAAACTTCGATGACGTCATCCTGTGGATCAAAGCGCGTGTCGACCGAAGTCCTTCCAGCCTTCCAGATGTCTTGAACTCTTTCAAAGCGACCACGCGCAATTTTATCAATTAGCGCGGCTGTGGCATCTTGCAGCGAATGGCCTTCGGCAAGTTGGTCTAAATCCCACAGTTCAGGGTAGCTCACGGGGTAGATTTGGTCGGTGGCCTGCAAGTCAGCGTATCGACGATAGTGAATGACGGTTTCGGCGATCGCAGGTCCCGAGATCGGCGTCGCCGCTACGGCGAGCAGCACCGCTGCCGCATCGTTGCAACTCACACTGGCGGCCCGGCCGCGGCCGGAGAGCTGCCGATATCCCTCTTTAACTAACAGCCTATCCTGCATCGCAACCGTCGCCCTGGGTATGCCTAGATGGCGGGAAACCATGTCGATGACTGAGGCAGGGGGGATAGGCATGCATTTTGACTCCGTTTATCTGCTTTTTAATCAGATAAAACGGCCTGTCAAGTTCATCTGATTAAAATTCAGATGAACGTCTTAGAGCTCGGTGACGGTGCTCTGCGATGCTGTGAGCGGCGAACGACCGATAAGGCAACATTATCACTCGTTTTTATTAACCATAACCTGGGGCGGTTTGGGCAGATTCTATGGCGCAAAGCGCCGCGGCGACCTACGCTGCGGCATGTCCTCCCGCGTCCGCATGATTCCCGCATCGCCCCGCCGCTTCCCGCCGATGCCGGGCTGGGCGCGGCTGCGCGATGTCCCGGGCGGTGCCGACGATGCGCCATTTGTGGCCGGCGCAGCGCTGGCGGCGCTGCATCCGATCGCGCGCGACGAGCATCTGCTCGGCGCGTTGTGGCGTCAGCGCCTCGCGCTGACATGCGCTGCCAGGCTGGCCGGGCAGGGCGGTCGCAGCGAAGACGAAGCGATGCTGCGGGATCACTGGTATCTGCGCCAGAGCAGCGATGATCCGGGTCCCGCCGGCCGGCTGCTCGACGCCTGGCGCCGACTCGGGACCGGCAAGGCGCTCACGCTGAAGGAGACTTGGCCAACGATGCTGCCGGCGCTGCTGGCGTGCCGCGACGACGAAGCGCTGCAGGAGGGGATTGCATGTGCCCTGGCGCAGTGCATCGGCGGCGGCAATCCGGTGCAGGCCGCCGCGGCAACGGCGGCGATGAGCTTGCGGCTGCGACCGGATTGCCGGCCGCTGGCGCTGTGGCTGGCCGATGCCGTGCTCGCCCATCACCTCAGCTGGCCGGCGCCGGTGCCGCTGCTGGCGGCGCATCTCACCGGCAATGGTCTGCGCCGGGCAACAATTGACGGCGATGATCAAGGCTGGATGCAGGTCTGCAGCCTGGCTTATGCGCGCGCCGCCGCGGCCGCATGGGATCGCTATGCCGAGCTCGGACACCGCGCCGATCGCCTGCTCGGCGCGGCGCCGAAACTGCGCGGCAAGGATGCCGACACCATGGTGGCGACCTTGCTCAGCGAGGACGCGCAACCGGCGCGGGGAGGGCAGACCGCCAGCGATCGTTCCAGCCGACGGCTGTTCGAACGTCTGGTGTCGCTCGGCGTCGTCCGCGAACTGACCGGCCGCCCCACGTTCAGACTGTACGGGCTGTAAGATGGGACGCCGCGCCAAAGCCAAACTCACGCTGGACACCACACTCACGGATCTGCCGACCGCGCTGCGCTGGCGCGAATGGATGGGCCGCGTCGAAGCGGTGATCTTTGCATCGCGCGAACCCGTCACCCGCGCCATGCTGGCGAAGGTCGTCGGACCCGATTGCAATCTCGATCTGATCATCGACGACATCCAGGCCGAACTGCGCGGCCGCCCCTATGAGCTGGTCGCCGTCGCCGGCGGCTGGCAGCACCGCACCCGCAAACAGTTCGCCGACGCGATCCGCACCGCGACCGGGGTAGGGGAGCCGGGCAGCGCGCTGTCGGCGAGCGAGATGCAGGTGCTGCTGTGTGTGGGATATTTCCAGCCAATCACCCGCGCCGAGCTGGGGAAATTTTTCGGCAAGGAGATCAGCCGCGATGTCATCGGGCATCTGCGCAGGCTGGATTTGATCGGCTTTGGTCCCCGGGCGCCGCAGCCCGGCGCACCCTACACCTATGTGACGACCAAGACGTTCCTGACGCAGTTCGGGTTCGATACGTTGCGCGACCTGCCGGACATCGAGGCGCTCGAGGACGCTGGACTGCTCAGCAAGGACAAGCTGTTCGCGGGTGACCTGTTGCCGGATGAATTCATCGATGAGGGCGGCGAGTATCCGAAAGCTTCGGGTTAGCGCAAAAGCGCGAATCTAGCTAAGCGATCGCGCCCCTGACGGCGAGTTCGCAAAGCTTTAGCTTTATAAGCCTTGCAAGAGCATCGGTGTCAGGAAGTGCGAGCAGTTCAGCTGTCGCTATCACAATAAATTTCCGCTTTTCCTTCAACGCGTGCGCAACCGTTAGGTGCGCTGCTGTCAAATGAGCTGCGTCCCCCGTAATTCCTAGCGGTGAAATCAGTATTCCAAAGTCGAGGCCGTGGTTCTTCAACTTCGTATCGAACCAACTCACTTCGTTGCTGCTTACCGCACTGGACCAGTTCTTAGCTTCGATTAATATGGTATAAGGCAGGAAACTGAAACCGTTGCCGTCCTGATCATTCCACAGTGCAACATCGATTTCTTCAGTATTGAACTGGTTCATCACATTTCGATGGGTGATCGAAATCCCCGGGACGAGCCCAAATAGGTAACAGATCAAATCTTCTAATGCGCGGCCCTTAACTGCCGCATTAGGCGCATTTGCGCCCGTGTCGATGAAGCCTTGCAATATTGTCGTGTCGATGGGGGGCATTAAAGATCCCCTCCATGAACGCGTTGGTTTCTAAGTCTCAAGATCGCGTCGTCGAAAGAGCCTTGCCTAAGCGAGGAAAGTAGAGACTCGACCGAGCTGATTAGTATCGTTGGCGGCAAGCCTTTGATGTTTGATATGTTAAAACGGGCCTCGCCGTAGAGCAGCAGACCCCAAATATTTCCCCGCTCGGCAACGGCCTCTGACAGGCGCTTAGCGGCTTGTTGAAGGGCAGCCGGTCCAGCGAAGCGGGTCTTCACTTCGATCAGAAGCGGGTTGCCGACGAACGACTGCAGACCATCGGACCAAACAGCAATATCGAAACCGCGATCGTCAGGAGAGTTTGTCGATTCCGCGACAATGTCCGTCCCGGACATCTTCAGAGCTTCGACGATCGAGCGCTCCAGTTGTCGCGGATCGGTACGTTCGGTAGCAATCTTTGTGTCATGAATAAAGCGGTCAGTATCAAGTCCGAGCGAAGAATGCCCTCGTTGCGGCGGAGTCCTATGGAAGCTTTTACGCTCTGGGGCTGCTGTTATCTGGTCAAGCGCGAACCCTATGGCCTTTCTATTATATAAAGTCGCGCGAACGATAAGCGCCGCGTTGAATGTTGCCGGTATTGTGCTTTTCGGCGGAACGATCAACATAAGTTGCCGGTTGAAAGCCGCGGCTTGGCCAAGTTCGAATAGCACCCAGTGGGACTGCTTTTCCGATGTCATGACGCCGATGACGAGGTCAGCATTCTGAATCTGCGAGCGGATAAGCTCGGCTATTGGTTGTCCAAGGGCACGCTCATCCTGCGGCACCGTCACCGCTATACCGCGGGCCGACAGTTCACCACGCAGTACGTTTAGATCTGCTCCGGCTTGACTCGATATGAAGCAGGTTCTGATCCGTCCCATTTCCATCCCAATAGTTGTAGAGAGCCTAGCTGTTCGCGTGCCACGCTAAAAGCCCCTGGCGGGCCTTATGTCGCGAAGAGAAGAATATATACCGAGCTGTTGGCAGGTAATTGCCTTGCAGCGACTCGAACACTCAACTAATAGTAGAACAAGCAAAAACGGCCGAACGGCCGACCAAAATATTACGAGGAGACGAAGATGGCTGATAAAGTTGTATTCATTGCGTTTGCAATCGAAGATAAAACACAACGTGATTTTCTAAAGGGTCAGTCGCTTCATCCGAGGCAGCCATTCGAATTCATCGATATGTCAGTGAAGGAGGCGTACGACTCCGGGTGGAAGGAAAAAGTCCGCACGCGCATTCGGCGCTCAGACGGGGTTATCATACTCGTAAGCAAAAACTCCAAAAATTCCACAGGACAAAAGTGGGAAATCGAATGCGCGAAAGAAGAGAAGAAGAAAATTCGCGGCATCTGGGCATACACCGACGATCGTACGACAATAGACGGGGTCTCTACCGTCGCTTGGAACGACAAGAACATTACCGATTTCATCGACTCGCTCTGAGCTGTCCATGCGAAAGGCGCTTGTCATAGGGGTCGATTACTACACAAATTTCAAACCATTGAAGGGATGTGTGGCGGACGCCCGCTCAGTCGCCGAAGTGCTGGAGCGACACTTCGGTGGCGCGGTTAATTTCGCGACGCCCAAATTGCTGTTGGCCGCAGATCATTATTCGCCGGTCAATCGCGACGTTTTGCGGCAATCAGTGAAGGAGCTTTTCGAGGGCGATGCGGAAATCGCGTTGCTATACTTTGCGGGGCACGGACACATTGAAGAAACGGGCGGCTTTCTTTGCGCCAGTGACTGTCGTGATGGCCATGAAGGCCTGCCCTTGTCTGATGTCATGACGTGGGCGACCGCATCAAAAGCAAAAAACAAGATTGTCATTCTGGATAGTTGCCATGGCGGCATTATCGGTGATGGTGCGGTAAAAAGGGGATTATCTGAGATTGGCGAAGGGATGACGATCCTCACCGCCTCGACGGCTGAGCAATATGCATATGAGGGCGCAAACGGTGCGCCTGGCATTTTCACCAATCTCTTGATCGATGCGCTTGATGGCGCCGCTGCTAATTTGGTCGGGGATGTGACGCCTGGCAGCATTTACGCTCATATCGACCAATCACTTGGCCCATGGGCGCAGCGGCCCGTGTTCAAAACCAACGTGCAAACCTTCGTATCCCTGCGGAAGGCAGAGCCTCCGATTCCATTGGAAGACTTGCGGGCATTGGCCACGCACTTCCCGTCATCCGGTTACGAGTTCAAACTTGATCCGGCCTACGAACCAGAAAGATCGGAAGAACAGAAGAAAGATCAGAACATTCCAATGCCCGACCTCGCGAAGACGGAAATTTTTGCCGTCTTGCAGCGTTACGTGAGGGTCAACTTGGTTCGTCCTGGTGGCGCAAGTAGGCCTCACATGTGGCATGCGGCCATGGAATCAAAGTGGTGCAAGCTGACTGTGCTTGGCGAGCATTATCGCGATCTTGTTGCGAAAAAGCTCATTTGAAATGAGCCTCTGATGCATCGAAACAAAATTGAAGATGCCCTGAACAATCTGGTCGAGATTTTGGCCGCAAAAGAACACGAGCGCTGGTCTCATTGGCAGAAATATATGCATTCGCACGGCATTAAACAAACCGATGGGTCAGTATTGATGCCTGCCGATCTCGTAGCGAGATGGGAGCAGCAGATGAGCACTGAATATTGCTGTTTGACCGAGCAGGAAAAGGAAAGTGACCGCGATCAGGTTCGGAAATATCTTCCGGTCATCGCTGATGCGATTTCGAAAGCTTCGGATTGATAACTATGGAAAAGTTTGACACGTTCAAAGACCACTTCCTATCGCTTTACCAATCAGCTGTCAGCGATGTCGCACGTAAGATTGATGAAAAGCCAACGCTGACCTCACGCGCGGCGCTGCAACGATCTGCTAGAAGTGTCCTGCCTGATGTTGCTGCTGACATCGCTCGTCGAGAGTTTGCGCGTCAGCGCGGCTTGCCCGTCCCGCCGATCGGCATGACCACACGGGAGCTCACCAAACCTGAAATCGCAGCAGTCTGCGCTAACTTGGCCTTCCAATATCTCAAGGCTCGCCTATCGAACGACGCGGTTGCACTGTCGGAACTGAACGATGAATTTAAGGCAGGCACTTGCGACCCGGCCTGGCTGAGCACGATTGATGAATACGTTCAATATTTCGGAAAAGGCGGGGGTCGAAACGAAATTCCGTACATTCGTGCCGCAACGGTCGGCGCCCACATCATCGAAATTAAGCCAGACGCCAAGATCGCGATCGTAGGTGACTGGGGCACCGGCGCGCAGCCTGCACTTCGCGTACTTAAGCATATCGCGGATGATAAGCCGGATGTCTTGATCCATCTCGGCGACATCTATTATTCAGGAACGCCGCTGGAATGTGAAACGAACTTTTCTGACCCCGTCAATCGAATTGTGCGTGCTAGCAATCCGGACACGAAAATATTCACGCTCTCAGGCAATCACGACATGTATTGCGGAGGTGTCGGCTACTACGAGCTCATTAAAACGCTCAATCCCGCTCCATTTGTTCAACCCGCCAGCTTCTTCTGCCTGCGCACGTCGGACCTCCGGTGGCAATTTTTGGCAATGGACACCGGGCTGCACGATTACAGCCCCACCAGCGTTGCTGAAACAATCACCTATTTGGAATCTGATGAACTTGACTGGCATGTTCAGCGCGTCAATGAATTCCCCGGCAAGACTATTCTATTGTCGCACCACCAGCTTTTTTCGGCCTTCTCCGCAATCGGTTCAGCCCCCAACGGGCAACGTTCGTCGTTAAATCCAAAACTTTACGAAGCGTTTCAAAAACTGAACCATTCGAACAAGATTGCCGCATGGTATTGGGGCCACGAACATACGCTGAGCATTTACGATCCCTATGCAGGGCTTCAACGGGGCCGGTGCTTGGGCCATGGCGCTGTCCCGACCAGCACGGCTGATAGAATTTATCGGCCGTTACCCGATTTGACTGATGCCCCCTCCATAAAAGATCGAACGCAACTTGCTCAAGTTGGTGGCGTTTATGCCCATGGCTATTCGGTGCTTGCACTTCAGCCTGATTTTTGTTCAGCCACCTATTTTCAGGACATGGCCGGCCGGAAAAATCAAATGTTCGAAGAGCGCATAGATTGAGGCGTTGATCGCCTCGTGACGGGAGTGGCTCTTTAGCTGGCTGCCAATTGCGCAGGTGGATTCAAGAGTTCGAATAGCCTGCGTCCGCGGCGACCGATCAGTTGTTCCAAGCTCTCCGGTGAGAGTCGCTTCAAAGCAGCTTCAGTAAGGTGGCCTGCGCGATATATCGCAAGCAACTCACCGCGATTTAGGACTAGTGGCAGCTCTATCAGCGGTAAAGCCTCTGACGGCAAGCCTAGCTCAAGCCGTTTCAGTAGAATCTCGATAGCTTCCGGTGTCTCGGCGCGTTCGAGTACGATAGCCGCGATGCGCAAAGCGGAGTCTAGGAGAAATCGAGCGCCATCCGCGTAACCTTGTACATCGCCGTGACCAACCCGGACAAAGGCGTTGCTGGAGTATTTACTCTCGATTGCGTTCGTTGGCACCCCCGAAATCCAATCATTCACGACCAGCGCGCGCTTACATCTAGCGTAAAATTCTCTGTCACTGGTGGCGCGGTGACGTAGCGAACGTGCGACGCCAAAACCGAAACGACCGCTGGCTTCCTGCTGCCATTTTGCTTCGCCGTTACGCATCTGCGGTGTGTAATCTTCATCGCGTTCTGGCAACGACTCTACAAGTACAACCAGGTTTTCAATGGTGGCGTCCGCGGAAGACGTCTGGCGGACGATTTCTACAAGTCGCATTGCGGATTCCAGCCGCAATGGGGATTCGCCACAGGCGCGACCAAGCATCGTGAGCCGCAGCTTTTCACCCTCTTGCTCAATCAAACCATCGGCAATCATTCGATTAAGTAAGCGCTCAAGTGTCTGCGTCATACGGGCGCGCCATTGTGGATCGCGCATCGCCGCTAAGAAACCTCCGTACGTGTTTGCAATAAGATCTACGACTGACGTGCCGGGGATGTCCTTCACCTGCGCAAGAAGACGGATGACCCACGTGCCGGGCTCATTTTCATCGAACGACGAACTAATAGCCTCTGGCCGCCCTTCGACGTAGCGTTTAAAGAGCGCATTGCGTTCGGCTCCATTCTCGGCGATCGCAATCGCTTTGCCTTCGGCCTCAAATCCAAGACGTCCGGCGCGGCCAGCCATATTCTTGAACTGCGCGATGGTATACGGTGTAGGTTGGGCGCCGGGGAACGCAGTCTCTACTATGATGACGGTTGACGCTGGCGTGTTGATACCAGCAGCCACAGTGCTTGTAGCCACAAGCACGTGAATGCCTCCGTCCGTGCGACGAAAGCCACGTTCGACAGCAACTCGTTCATCACGATTCAAATCACTATGGTGAAAAGCGACGCCCCCGTGCAGCGCATTGATCAGACGTGGCGACATTGTTGACGGATCGCCTTCCGGCAGAGCATCGATAACGCTTTGCGCGGGACCAAATCCAAGTTCCCTTGCGAGATATTCCGCACACCCAGCCGTGGAGCCTCGCGCATTGCGAAAAACAATTATTTTTTCGCCGTTTTTTACGAGATGCCGAACGAGCGGGACAATGATGTCTTGAGAGGAAGGCTTCTGACCGCGTTGCTGAATGGCCGCGCGGTCCAGTAATTGTGCGGAATGCACGCCAATTGCATCCTTGTAACTCCACGACCCGGCCCTATCGAGCACGCCTTCCGTCAATGGGACTGGGCGGACGGTAGTCATAAACAGTCCGCAGTTGAGCCACCGATCGAACCCATTTGTGTTGCCGATAACAGCACTGAGGGTAATGAGTTGCGGCGCAACGCCACGCTGTCGAGCGCTAACGAGACCAGTCAGCAACAATTCCACCACCATACCGCGGCCCGGCTCGGTAATGAACTGCGCTTCATCTAAAACCACCAATCCAATCTGATTGAGGACATGCGGCATAGAAACGGCGATCGACAGAAACTTTTCGTAGGTAAAAAACGCAATGTCATATTTGCCGCGCAAGACATCCGCAACTTGGTCCTGCCAGTCTCCGCTGCAGCGGGCAACACGTAGGCCGAGTTTTTCGCCATAAAGCGCAGAGAAATCTTCGTACTTTTCGTTGACCAGCGCCTTGTAGGGCAGAAGAAAAACGGCCTTACGGCCTTCCGCGATTGCTTTAAGAGCTGCCATTTCGCCGACGAATGTTTTGCCCGCGCTTGTCGGGGCAATCACGAGCAACGAGTGTCCGTCGAGAACGCCATGGTCGTTAACGGCGGCGATTTGGAGCGGGTTCAGGCCGTTTTTGAATTGTTCGGCCCATGCAGCTACGGCCTCTTGCGGCAAACCGTAGGCAGCAAGTTCTTCAATTTTGCCCGTGGTCTTAATCGAAGCGTATTCGGGGAAGGCCGCGCGATAGTTATTGCCCTTTCGGCAAGCCGGGATGGAGAATTCACCTTCGACGAGCCCGAAGAGGGTAGGAGTTTGTTCGTAACCGAAACGTGCGGCATCCGCGCGAACAAGTTTGACAACTTCGTCTACCAATCCAACGAGACTCACCGGCTGCCGCGAATTGATCAGGCAGCCGAGAACGGCTTTCGTGAAAAGTCCGTGTCGCGTCTGCGGATCTTCCAACGCGGGTTCACTTGGCGACGACGCCGCAAAGAGGATCCTTCCTTTTCCTGATACCTCGGCCAGCGGAATTACAGGGTCGCGCGGCGCCAAACCGATGTTGAGAACTCGAGCCGTCGCTCCGCCGCTAAAGCAGCAGTCGAGCAATAGAAGCACGGCACGTGCCCTGGATTCACGAAAGCGTGTAGCAAGGTCTTGCATACTAAGCGTCGTACCGACCAAGTCTGCTGCTTGCGTATCGGCAAGAACAAGCCGGTGGTCAGGTGTTCCATGGCCTGCGAAACTCAAAATGACGGTGTCTTCTGGCCCCGCGGCTCCAAGCGTCAGGTCCAGCACGGAACTCACGGAAGCGAGGGTCGCGTGCTCGTTGACGAGCAATGAGTTGGTCATTCCAGGAATAGAATCCGACAGGACAGCCCATAGCGCTGTGGCGTCCCGAACAGCTCCATTGAGGTCGCTGACGAGCGGGTCGGTATATCGGTCGATTCCAATAAATGCCGCGCGTATCATCGCTGAACGGTCCACTTCCCAAAATACCTTGAACGACACGAAGGGTATTCAGCCAGTGGCTTCCGCGCAAATGGATTTGCGCATGAAGCGAGCGTGTTTGGTCGCGGCTGTACGTAAGCTGGTGGGCCCGGTCGGACCCGAATCCGCAACCGGACTGTTATGAACGGACAGACTGCAGCAGATGCAAGATAGGTCGTATCGGTCGGGGTCGCGGGTGCAGGACACATTCCATAACACCCGAAGTACGAATGTCCGGTGCTGGCGGTGCGTTGTCAAAGCGCCCGTGGAAAAGAACCCGAGTATCTATCTCACCGAACGCCTAAGCGAATCGTCCGGCATCCTCGAAGGAAAGACGCGGATCGCGCGGATGCAGCGACGCGGGATCGCCGATACCTATGCTGCAGATGAAATTCGATTTGACGCGTGTGCCGTGAAAGAAGGTTTCGTCGACGGCTGCGTTGTCGAACCCCGACATCGGCCCGCAGTCGAAGCCTAACGCGCGAGCAGCCATCATCAGATAGGCTCCCTGCAACGCCCCGTTGCGCGCCGCATTTGCCTCGGCCACAGCCGCGGATGCGAAATGCTCATATATGCGCTCTGGGGCGTGCGGCAGGAGTTTGGATAGCTGCTTCGCAAAATCCAAATCGTAACCGATGATGGCGGTTAGTGGCGCCGCTAGGATCTTCTCCCGATTCCCATCCCACGCGAGTTCGGCGAGCTTGGCCTTGCTTTGTGGGCTGCGAACTCAGACGAACCGAGCCGGGCAGGAATTCGCCGAAGTCGGACCCCATTTCATGAGGTCGTAGATCTCGCGCGTTTTGTCCTCGCTAAGAGCATCACTGGTCCAGCTGCGGTAGGTACGCGCCGACCGGAACAATTGGTCAAGCGCGTGGGATGTCAATTTGCGTTTCACGTGTCCCCCCTATGGTTGCAAGCGGTCTGGATCGATGTTGGGTTGGTTGCCCTGCTGGGAAGGGGGGGGAATGGATTCCGAATTTGGCGGGCTGAAGCGCCAAACCCCGAAAGTTTTCTTGCTGGCGATCAATGGATATCGTTCAAAAAGCCGACCAGCGCCCTGTTAACGATCTCCGACGCCTCAAGCTGCGGCCAGTGACCTACGCCCTCGATGGGGAGAAGCTCCTTGAGATTGGGAATCCTTGCCGTCAGATCCTCCTTCTTCAGCCCGCCCCGCATCTTGAGCATGCCGTCCGCGGTGCCGAAAACGAAGAGGGCAGGTTGCTCGATCTTCTTCCCGACGAAAGCCTTTGCCTGATCGAAATAGGGCTCCATGGCGCGATAGATGTTGAGCGGTCCGTGAAAGCCGTCGCGTTGGAAGCCTGCGAGTGTGATCTCGGCGTCGTCGCGGTCAGCGAAGGCCGGAATGCCGATCGGCGACGGCCGCTGCATCGTCTTGCTCGGATCCATTGGCGTCCAACCTTCGGACGGATTGGGGAGACCCGACATCCAGTATAGGGCGCCAGGGTATGTCGTGGAGGCATCCGCCCATTCCTGGTCGGCCTGCGGCTTCATGTGCTGGAACATATAGAAGGCGTCTTCCTTGCCAGCCGCCCTGAGCATCTGAAACATGCTCGGCCCATCACTCGGCAGGACCGGCGGCACGGCCAGACCAAGTACGCCGTCGAAGATATCCGGACGCATCATCGCCGCGTTCCAACTCACCGATGCACCAAAATCGTGACCCACAAGGGTGGCGCACTCGATCCCAAATTTTGCTAAGATGCCGACCAGATCCCCGACATGGTAGAAGATAGTGTAGAGCGCGGAATCTTCGGGCTTAGAGGTGTCGCCGTAGCCGCGCGTGTCGAGCGCGATCGCGCGGTAACCCGCTGCAGCGACCGCGTTCATCTGGCTGCGCCAATCCCGCCAGCCTCCAGGAAAACCATGCACGAAGAGCACGGGCGGACCATCGCCTTGCTCGACCACGTTGAGCGTGACGCCGTTGGTCTCGACGAACGTCTGCTTTATTGAGCTGTCCCGATCTTTGAACGACATGAGGTTGTCCTTTGTCTGGTAAATCTGGCCCGCGCATCGACTGGAGCCGTTGTGAGGGATCGGATCCGAAGCTGCCCGACCTTGGCGGCGATGAACTGCGCGTGATGCTACCGACCGGACAATTCGATCTAGAGGACCGGCTGGTGCTCCTGCACTGCAGCTATCGCGATCGCCATCCCGTTCTTGCCATCCTTAGTATCAAGGATGCCCTTGACGAGTTGAGTGGTGATGACGTCCGCCGCCGGCCGGACGCGGCTTATTTTACGCAGGTAACTTGTTGAACATGTACCGCGCAATTTTCCACGCGCCATTGCCATTCTTAAGGACAAACAGCTCGCGATTCTTCTCGTTGCTGATAGCGTTTGCTTGCTTCACTGTGATCTGTACTTCTGAGTGCGTCAAAACAAATGCATATGCGCCGCTCAGGGTTATTTCGTCGAAGTTTATTTTCGCGGCGATCTTTAGCGCTCCGAAGCCATGAGCGAAGAAGGCGTTGATCTGTTCTGCGCCCTGGATCGTCGGCGCATCGACGGCCATCAGAATCCCGTCGTCCGTGAATAGAGACGCCAACACGTCGGCCTGTGAGCGACCCATCGCCTCAATATAGTTTTCGATGACCTGCTTGATGCGGTCCTGTTCCGTCCGGCTTTGTTCGTTTTGCATTATTTAACTCCATTGAAGCCACGAGTTGTTCAATGGCTTGCCGACAATAGATGGGCCCCCACCGACTGTTTGATTAGGGCGGATATTTCGATTAGACTTTTCGCAAAGGCGGATAATCGATGGATCTAAACGGTGCATTCATTTTTGTTCGGGTCGCACAGCTCGGCAGCTTCACAAAGGCAGCCCGGGCGTTGCGCCTGCCTAACTCGTCTGTCAGCGACAGGATTTCGGATCTCGAGAAGTCTCTCGGCGTGCGCCTACTTGTGCGCACGACCCGGAAACTTCACCTAACGGATGCGGGCTCAAAATTTCTGCAGAAAGCCGAACTCGCCGTGACCGCACTGACGGAGGCGGGGGAAGAAGCATCGTCATCTCAAAACCAGCCAACCGGCATTCTGAGAATAACAGCTCCGGTCGAATTTGATCTGTCGTCCATCTCCGCTGCTGTGACGGAATATCTTCGAAAATTCCCACAGGTCAGAATGCAATTCCTTCTAACCGAGAGAGTGGTCGACCTAATAGGCGAGGGTTTTGATATCGCCATCCGAGTGGGACAGGCAAAGCCATCAAGCCTGTCGACTGTAGGCCTCGGGACCACCGGCTTCGTCTTGGTTGCAAGCCCCGACTACATAAGCAGAAGGCCAAAGGTCAGTCATCCGCGGGATTTGACCGATCACAACTGCTTGTCGGTTTCAACCGAGAAGGACGCGACCAGCACTGCCATTTGGGACTTGATCTCCGCGGGCGGCCAAAAGGCCAAGGTAGAGATCCAGGCCCGCATCTCCTCAAACTCTCTCAGCGCAATCAGGCATCTCGCTTCGGTCGCCGAAGGCGTTGCCCTCATGCCCGCAACCGTCGTGCGCGATGATGTTTCGGCAGGCCGATTGGTCCATGTACTCCCGGAGTGGTCGACGGCTCCGCAGCCCGTCTACCTTGCGCACGCAGATCGAAAAAATTCATCCCGCAAGGTCAAGGCGATGCTCCCGCTTCTTGAGCCCCATCTTCGCGACAGCCTTGGAACGCCTATGAAGGCCGCCAAGCCGACGCGCAAACCGCGCTGAACGGTTTGGCATATCTAAGCCGAATTCAATGATGCCTGAATGACCGCTCATGGCGTTGCAAAGCGGACGTCGGACGATCTTGCCATTCGAGATACTCCATAACATTCGAACGACGAATGTCGCGTGACGGCGCAAAGCCCGTCAGACGCCGCCGCTGTCCATGCGGTCAGGGTTCGAAGAATGCTAGCGTGGCGTCCGATGTGCGCTACTTACGAATCATCGCGGCAAGTGCTGACCATGTAGATTGTGAGTTCATTCGTGCCGATGACGGCGTACGGATCATCGACGCCCTGCTCGCGCAACCACTTCATTTGGAGGTCGTAGGCCTGCCGTTCAAGCGCGGCCTTACAGGGCGCCTGAATATTGTTCTCTCGCTGCACATGGTGCACGAGCTCGTGCAACAGCGCGCTCCTGTTCTTCAGGCTATCGCTGCGCCAATTGTCCGGCAGATAAATTTTGCGATCCTCGTGATTGTATAGCGCTTGGAATTCCAATGCGTTGCTCTCCGGCGCGCCATATCGCTGCGCCATCTCTGCGGGCGTTACGGACTGGACGGCAGGATGATCTGGAGCGGTCAGCCCGGTTTGAGAGACGATCCAGGCGAGGTACGCGGCAATCAGGCTGGTCAACGGCTAACCCCCGTTATTCGCGAAGCGCGATTCCGGGCAATCGTTCGTCGCTTGGTTGGTGGGATCCTCAAAGGTCGCGCTCCCGCTACTCGCTCAAAGCAGCGCGCCGGGTGCGCGCGTAGATCCTGGGAGCCTGCGGCACCATGCAGGACACCAGGTTGGCCTAGTCGCACAGCAGACACGTCGCTTCAGACGGGTAATTCGCGCTCTCGCTCCTCGACCTGTGTTCGTAGATTATCGACGCGGCGACGTGCACGAGGAGAACCGCGATACCCGCTGACCAGAGCAAGCCCATCCCAAGGCGGGACGGGAATCGAGGCATTAGATTTTCTCGCGCCGTTGTCTCTGTGACGATCATGCTTGTCCTCCGATATTCAATTGTTCATCACTCGCGATTAAACGCGCGTATTCGCTTATGATGCGACGTGCCTGCCGACGGCGCGACGCATGCAGCGCGGACAAGATGAAACCGATCATGCCTCGCTCTTGTGGCTCGGCGAGACGATCGGCGACTGCTTTGAGTGGCTGCAACACGTTGCTCATTTGCGATCTTCACGAATTCGAAAAGCGCGACACTGAGGTCCAATCCTCCGGCAGCGGCAGGACACAAACAATCCATACGCCCCGATGCCGTGGTCCATATCGCGCCTCCCGGCGGACTTGGGAACTACCTAGAAAGGTGGTCCAATGTCCTTTATGTTCGGGCTGTGGTCGATGACCTGCACACTTTGGAAAAGCGGATATGCAGCCAACCATCGACACGACTGACCTGCAGCTTCAGAACGTCTACGCTCTGTGGGATCATCTGGCCGAGTACTCTGTCGGCGACAGCGACGCCGCATTGACACACCTGCTAGGCTCGTTGGCTACGATGCTGTCGGCGAGCAATGTCCTGTGGTCTGTGGTAGTGCGCCTGCCTTCGCCGAAACGCGACGACCCCTTGCTGGGCTGGCGTCCTCGCCTCGTCCGTCTCTTGGACCCGAAACCTGCAGTGGCGGCATCTGTGCAGCAGCAGTTCGATGCTCTGTGGTCGAGGAAGCTCGACCTTTCCCAGATACTCTCAGCATCAGGAGACGAGCCGTTCCGGGTCCGCCTGCTGTTCGAAGCGCTGCCGCCGGAGTGGTTCGAGGGCGAGCACTATCAGAGGCACTATCTGGATGTCGGTCACGCCGACAGCATCTCAGTGCGCATTGCGCTCAATGATGATGTGAGAATTCGTCTGTTCGTCTTCCGCGATGCCCAATCTCGCCGGTTCTCGACCGAGGACGGCGAACGTCTGGGCTTCGTGATGCGTGGCTTGAGATGGTTCCACCGACAACAGCTGCTCAGCCACGGTCTTCTCATCGCCAACGCACCGCTAACCCCTGCGGAACGCAGGGTATTGCTCGCGCTCCTCGACGGACAGATCGAAAGGCAGATCGCGCAGAAGCTTGATCAGAGTCCTAACACCACCCACTTTCACGTGAAGTCCATCTACGCCAAATTCGGCGTGCGCAACCGCGCGGCGCTCGCTGCGCTGTGGCTCGGCAAGCTTCGATGACCAGGGCCGAAGCTGTAACCTGTCGACAACACACCGCCCGCCCGAAGGCCAGTCTGCGCGAAGGCAGGTCGATGGCCTCAATTGGCATTCATAGGGGGCAAGGGACCACCTTTTTAGGTGGTTTTCAGGCGCATCAAGTCGCGCGATATTCAACCCGGGTGCTGGGAAGACGGGTCCTCTCACCGTAACGATATGGGAGAAAAACGATGCGCGGCGATGCACGCCGCAACTTGCACCAATTCACTCCCACACGAGAATTTCTAACGCTGAAATGACGGTCCACTAACGCCATCGACGTATCGCAATGCGCTTATGCGCACACCTTCTGCGGGTTAGCTCTGTGGCGCCGCGTTCTTTGGCTATTCGTAAGACTGGGTTAGCCGTCTTGCCGCCGCTCTTTCGAGGCGTCTGACGGGACTTCTTGTCGAAAGCAAATGCGCTTGGCGCGTGGGATTTAAGTTATGAAGTGCGGGCTCGGTTCGAAGACGTTGCTGCAGACTGTGCTATTGCTTACCGGGAAGCACGTAGTCAATGACCCTGAGTCTTGCGGCGAAAGGTCGAGCCCCCCGACCGCGTCCGCCGCATCAAAAACTATTCGCCCCGTCACTTGGCTTGGTTCAACCGCGCTCTTGGCATCGCTGGCCGTGACGGTCGTGCCGTCCGAGGCTCTCGCGGCCTGTGTCGGCGAGAACACCGGCAACGTGACATGCGATGCGGCCAACCCGGCGACCGGCGGCACGCTCGAGTCGATCTTCGCCGGCACTACAGTCGTCACCGTCAATCCGGGCGCAAAGATCGATGGCTTTGCCCTGTTTGGAAATGCCACCTTCGGCGGCGCAAGCGTGACCGTCACGGCGCCCGGCAGCCTGACCTTCACTCACAGCGACACGATCTTTGGCATCGCCAACATGGTGAACCTTCGCAACGCTTTCGGCGATATCAGCTACATCGGGAATGCTGCGACGTTCGGTATCGGCGCCGTGGGCGCCGATGGCACAGTCAGCATCTTCAATTCTGGGGCTATCGGGGCAGGGGGCCTTCAGGCCCTTACGACAGGGAACGGCAGAATCGCGATCGACTCCAATTCTGCCGTTGCTGGCCCAATCAGCGGATTCGCCAACGGCGCAGGCGACGTGTTCATCAGAGGATCCGGCAGCGTCACGTCCACAGGCGCCGGCATCTCCGCCTCAACTGCCGGCATTGGCAATGCGACCATCACCTTCAACGGCTCTGTTACATCGACAGATGCCGCCCTGTCTGCGTCGAGCTTCGACGGAAACGCCACGGTGACCGGGTCCGGCAGCGTGACGAGTACCGGCGCTTTGAGTGCCATCGCGGCGTCGTCGACGAACGTTAACGGAAGCGGCAACGCGCTGATCTCCTGGAACGGCGCTGTCAACCAGACAGGCAGCGGTGACGGCCTTGTTGCGGGTGCCCAACAGGGATCGGCCACGGTGAACGTCCTGGGGAACGTCACAACGAACAACAACGCCGCCAATGTGTCCGCATCCAGCGCTGGCGGGACTGCCACCGTGACTGTTGCCGACCGCGTGACGCTCAGCGGAGGGTTCCGAGCCATTGACGTCGGCGCTCCTTTCGGCAACGTCAATCTCGCAGTCGGCAATGGAGCGTCTATCAGCGCAGATATTGACGCGATTTTCGTCCATACAATCACTGGTAATGCGACGGCAAGCATTGGGGCCGGAGCCATTGTTAGCTCTCTCGGCATGGGAGGAGGTCTTGGCCTGCAGGCACCCGGTGGCATCACAACGGCGACGATCGGCGCCGGAGCCATTGTCAGCGGCGAAGGAGGCATCAGCATCGACACCCGCAGCGGCTCGCTGACGATTGACATAGGCGCGAGGGTCGTTGGAACGGGAGCCGGCGGAGTTGGCGTCTATGTGCAGAGCAAAGCCGGCTTCGAGCTGTTTAATGCCGGTAACATCGGCGGTCCAGCAGCTGCTATACTTTTCGTACACTTTGCACCGAACGACCCCCCTATGACCCTAACGCTGGCGCCGACGTCTGTCATCATGGGCCAGGTGATTGGCGGCGCCAGCTCGTTTCAGATCGGTCAGGGCAACGTCCCGGGTACTGCCGACATCTTGCAGCTCGGCGGCACCGGAACAGGCAGCTTCGACATCTCGCAGGTCAGCGACGCCGGGCAGTATTCGGGCTTCGGCACTTTCAACAAGGTTGACTCGTCAAATTGGATCCTGACCGGCACCAGCAGCTTCGCCGGTCCGATCGCCGTTAACGGCGGCACGCTGTCAGTCGACGGCGACATCACCTCGGCCGGCAGCCTGACGGTGAATGCCGGCGGCACGCTGGGCGGCGCCGGCGTCGTCGGCAACACTGTCGTCAATGGCGGCACGCTGGCGCCGGGCAATTCGATCGGCACGCTTACCGTCAGCGGCAGCCTGACGATGACGGCGGCATCGACCTATCTGGTGCAGGTTTCCGGCACGACCTCCGACAGGACCAACGTCACGGGCACCGCGGCCTTGGCCGGCAAGGTGACCGTGGACCCATTGACACGCCTCGGCCAGACCACGACCTATACGATCCTCAATGCGGGCGCGCTCAGCGGCACCTTCGACACGGCGGCGGTGGCCAACAATTTCGCCCGCAATGCGCGGTTGAGCTATGTCGGCAACGACGTGTTTCTGACGCTCGATCCCGGCCTGCTCAGCCCGATTCTGCCCGGCAATGCCAGCACCAACCAGAAGAGCATCGCCGCAGCGATCGACAATGCCTTGATCGGTGGCGCCGTGCTGCCTGCAGGCTTCAACGGGCTGTTCAACCTGTCCGGCAACGAGCTGCTAACTAGACTGACGCAGGCATCCGGCGAGACTGCGACCGGATCTCAGCAGACCACCTTCGATGCGATGACCCAGTTTACGGGCGTGATGACCGATCCGTTCACCGCTGGTCGCGGCACGCCGCAAGCGGGCGCGGTGGGTTACGCCGACGAGACGCTGACTTATGCCGCGAAGCGCTCTCCGAGCGATGCGCTGGCGGCGATTTATCGCAAGGCGCCGCCGATGGCACCTGCGTTCCAGGAACGCTGGAACGTGTGGGCAGCGGCCTTCGGCGGCTCGCGTAACACTGATGGCAATATAGTGGTCGGCTCGAATCACACCCGCTCGAGCATTGGCGGCGTCGCGGTCGGGGCCGACTATTGGTTCTCGCCAAATACGCTGGCGGGCTTCTCGCTGGCTGGCGGCGGTACCAACTTCTCGGTGGCCAACGGCGGTTCGGGCCGCAGCGACCTGTTCCAGGCCGGTGCATTCGTGCGCCATACGGACGGATCCGCTTACATCACAGCGGCAGCGGCCTATGGCTGGCAGGATATCACCACCGATCGCGTTGTCGGCGGCGATCGGCTGCGCGCGCAGTTCAATGCCAACAGCTATTCGGGTCGCATCGAAGGCGGCAATCGTTATCTGACGCCGTGGCTGGGCGGCGTCGGCCTCACGCCTTATGCAGCGGCGCAGGTCACAGCACTCGATCTGCCCTCCTACGCAGAGACCGCCGGCGGCGGCCCCAACACCGTCGCACTGGCCTATGCTGGCAAGACGGTGACCAGCACACGCAGCGAACTCGGCTTGCGCACCGACAAGTCGTTTACCGTGACGGATGCGATCTTGACGCTGCGCGGCCGCGTCGCATGGGCGCACGATTTCATCACCGACCGTTCGGCTTCGGCGACGTTCCAGACGTTGCCCGGTGCGAGCTTCGTCGTGAACGGCGCGGCGCAGGCGCGCGATGCTGCGCTCACGACCGCATCCGCGGAAATGAAGTGGACGAACGGTTGGGCGGTCGCCGGCACCTTTGAAGGCGAGTTCTCCGATGTCACGCGAAGCTACGCCGGCAAGGGCGCGGTGCGGTATGCGTGGTGAGGAGCTGACTTTCGAGATATTTCCATAACACTCGACGGGCGAATGTCCGATGTCGGACGCAAAGGGGACACGTCTACTCACGCCCGCGCGCAGCCGATTTCCGTCGTAGGTAAATCTCGGGTCTCGACCGCGTAGATGACTTCAGGTCATCGCGGGTGCGCGATCTCCCAGCGCCCCATGATGGCCCAGATGAGCCAACTGGAGCCGCGGTCACGCATCAATGATAAGGCCGGTGCCGGCCGGGACGATAGGCGGAATCGCCACTGCACCGTGCAGACGCATCGCATGCGCGACTAACCCGCGCATGACATTCGCGCGTGCTGTTCGTGCGATAAGATGACGCACTGAGGTGAAATAGACATACTCGAGTGCATTGCGGACGCCGATAGAGCCCGCCGCGGTCAGCGTCTTCTCCACGGCCTCTGACAGCGGCTGATCGGCCGCCGTCATCGTCATGCCGATCATCACGACAAGCGCGGGGCTGTGAGGGATATCGTAGGTAAAGTTGCTGGCGGCACCGAGCGCGCTGCGATCACCCGACGCCAGCAACGCGATGCATTTCAGCACGCGCATATAGAGCAGGAACGCGGACTCCGGTTCGGCCATCTCGATGCCGCGGTCGAACAGGATGACGGCTTCCTTGAAGTTGCCCCGTGCCTGCCGCAACTGACCCATCAGGGGCAGTGCGGCCGCGAAGTCGGCCGTGCGTGCGAAGGCGCGTTCGGCGAGATCCTCGGCGAGGTCGAGATGACCGCGATGGACGAAATACAACACCTTGGCGGCCGCCAGCATCAGCAGCGGATTGTTCTCGATCGCCGGCAGACAGTCTAGCGCCGTGGCCTCGATCTCGCCCTCGATCTCGGCGCGTTCTTCGCTGCTGATGCCGGTAAAGGGATCCGCGAGCACGAGGCGCGCGAACAGATGCAGGCACCATTGCAGCGCAATGTCGGGATCGGCCGGATTTTGCGCACGCGCTGCGCTGAGCTCCTGGCCCTTCTTGAGCCAGGCCGGACTGGACGACGACAGCAGGGTCGACGCCTTGCGCAGGCGGACGTCCAGCGGTTGGTCGGACGGCGTGCCGAGGCCCGCCGATGCGTGGGTGAGCGCGTTTCGTAGCTCGATGATCGTGCCGTGCGAAACCCGGGTCGCTTCTGACGCAAAGGATGCACTGTCGGCGAGATCGAGGCGAAACGCCCTGACGATGCGTTTTGACGGCATCTCGCGCAGCGTCGCCGTGCAATCGAGGCGATCGCCGGCGGTCTGAAAGCTCACCTGCAATAAATAGCGCAGCCCGCTCGAGACGCCGTGGCGCCAGTCGTCGACGATGACGATTGTCTGCGCGGGCGACAGGTCGATGGCGATTCCGTCGCGCAAGCGATCGAGTAGTTGTGAAGCCCGCGGGTCGATGCGCGCGCCTTGTTCAGCAAAGGCCGGAACGATGGCGAGATAGGCATCGATCGGTCCCGTCAGCGGCGCTGCGACCGGCACCGCCGACGGCTCGGCGATCCAGACATAGCCCTCACCATATTGCGTAGCGATGTAACGGGGCATCTTGGCGCTGTCGTTGAGTTTGGTGCGCAGACGGTTGACCAGGAAATCGATGTTGCGATCGGAAGACTCGTTTTCCGGCGACGCGATCTCCTCGATCAGCCGGCTGCGCGACATCAACTGGTGCGGGTTGCGCGAAAAGGCAAGCAACAGGGCGCGCTCGTTGCGGGTGAACTGGATGGTTGTGCCGCCGCGTCGCGCGAACAGGCAGGTCTCGTCCAGGATCAGCTCTCCGAAAGTGGGACCTTGCGCTTTGCTCATACCAACTCCAGTCGCGCTTTTCGACCTGACACCGAAACCGAGCATCGGTTTCGCAACGGAAGATTCTGCGCTTATCTACTCTTTACCCTGCCACCGTCTGGATGCGCCACCGTCAGGATGCGGCCAGTTGTCCTGCGCACTTGGTTCTAAGTCGACAGGAAGGCCGCCGCCGGTTCTGTTGCTCGGCGCTCGCTGCTCGCAATAACGGGGATAAGCACGGGCCCTACAGCACATGCAGCACGATGGCGCCGACAAAGGCGATGGCCGCATAGACTGCGACAAGGTTCAGCTGACGGACGCACGCGGTCATGGCGGTGCCACCCTGTTGCGTGTGTCAGCGCGCGTCGATGCCGAATCGAGCCGAGGTTCCGTCAGGCATGCACAACAACGACATATCGGTATTTTCACGCCTTTTATTCTCTACACGCATAGCGTGCGGAATGTTGCGGCAATGTTCTGAATTGTTTAGTAATTGTTAGAAAGTGAGCTTTTTCAGTTACTTATGCCGTTTGATTCAGCGGCATGTTATCATTTTTGGTTGTGAAGGTGCCCCGCTCCGGTGTTGAACTGCCACCGCGATGCGCCGCAGGCGCGGAATTGATGGGGGCGAGCGTGCAGTTTGACCGGGGACAAAAGTGGATGCAGGGCGCCGCAAGCGCGGCTTTGGCGATCGGCGTGACGATCTCCACGGCAACACTGGCGCAAGCCACGTGTGTGCCCAACGCCGTCGATGCAACGAACCCTGCGCCGGGCACCACGGTGACCTGCGACCTGACGACCACCGAACAGAATTCGCCCAATGGCTACGGCACCGGCAATCAAACGGGCATCACGATCAACGTCCTGAATAACGCGTCGGTGCAGGGATCAACGCTCGGAGCCAGTCACGGCATCTGGGTCGGCGATGCCGTGATCAACAACGGTGTCGGCTCCACGATCCTGGGCTGGACGAACGGCATCACCGCTGCGACCGGACCTCTCACTGTGACCAACAACGGCACGATCACAGGCACGAACGGTATCGGCGTCAGCGCGAACGCCAACATAACGCTGACCAACAACGCCGGCGGTGTCATCTCCGGTGCAACCGAAGGCATCAGGTCGGCCACCGGCGCCATTACGGTGGATAATACAGGAAGCATCACCGGGACGACCGGCGCGGCCATCGATGCTCTCACCGACATAACAGTGATCAACCGCGCGGGCGGTGTTATCACTGGTGGACCGATCGGCTTGTTCGCGCGCTCTGGCAAGCTCACCCTTGACAATGCGGGAAGCATTACGAGCACAGGCACGACGACGGCTTCCGCCTTTGATAGTTTGACCGTGATCAACCGTGCCGGTGCAAATATCAGCGGCAACGTCGTCGCATTGAACGCTGTTGACCTGCTTAACTCTGGAAGCATCGGCGGTGTCAGCGCCGGGGATCTGAAGGTGGTCAATACCGCCACGGGCACGATTGGCGCCATATTCGGTACGGGTGTGGCCGAGATCGATAATTCCGGTACTATTTCGCAATTTTCGGGGGCTGGCAGTCTGGTCAATCGGGCCGGCGGAAACATCACCAGCATTTCTGCCGCAAGCATGTCCGTCAATAATTTCGGAACGATCGGGGGCATAGGGGTCAGCGGCGACCTGCAACTCGTCAACAATGTGGGAGCGAGTCTCAGCATTTTGTTCGGGAGCGCCACATCCACTGCTTCGATCTTCAACGCGGGCACTATCAGCGGCAGCTTCGGAGTTGCGATGTTATTCACCGGCGGTGGTAACACGCTCACGCTTGCGCCAACCTCCGTCATCAACGGCACGGTTACAAACGCCGTTCCCGGCAACGCGTTGCAACTCGGCGGCACCGGCACCGGCAGCTTTGATATCTCGCTGCTCGGCTCTGCCGGAAGTCAATATGTCGACTTCACCGCCTTCAATAAGGTCGATAGCTCGCTGTGGTCGCTGACCGGTACCTCGCTTTATAACGGCGCTGTCAGCGTCAATGGCGGCACGCTCGCGGTGAACGGCAATCTCGCTGCCGCTAGTCTGCTCACGGTCAATGCCGGTGGCATAATCGGCGGCAGCGGTGTGCTCGGCGCCACCGTCATCAATGGAGGCACGCTGGCGCCGGGCAATTCCATCGGCACGCTCACCATGGCCAGCCTGACCATGACCGCGGCCTCGACCTATCTGGTCGAAGTGGCCGGCACGTCGTCGGACAATACCATCGTCACCGGCACTGCGGCGCTTGCAGGCAAAGTCGTCGTCAATCCGCTGACGCGTCTCACATCGACCACTACCTATACCATCATCAATGCCGGCACGCTGAGCGGCACATTCGACAGCGCCTCATTCGCGAACAATTTCGGACGCAATGCACGGCTGAGCTATGTCGGCAATGATGTGCTGCTCACCATCGATCCCGGCTTGCTCAGCCCGATCCTGCCGGGCAATGCCTCAATCAACAACAGGAACGTCGCCGCAGGCATCGACAATGCGCTGGAGGGCGGCGCCAACATGCCTGCGTCCTTCAACGGGCTGTTCTTGCTGACCGGCAACAATCTCTTGAACGCACTGACGCAGATCTCCGGCGAGACGCCCACCGGCGCGCAGCAGACCACCTTCGATGCCATGACCCAGTTCATGGGCGTGCTGTCCGATCCCTTCACGGTGGGCCGTGGCGGCACGGCGCCGGCTGCTTTTGCATTCGCCGACGAGACCGACACGCTCGCCTACGCACCTGATGGACGCAAGCGCACGCGCACCGAGCGCGACGCCTTCGCCATGTTCACCAAGGCGCCGCCGCGCGCCTATGAAGCGCGCTGGAATGTCTGGGCCGCCGGCTTCGGCGGCTCGCGCACCACCGATGGCAACACCGCCCTTGGCTCTAACCGCACCACTGGTAACATCGCCGGTGCCGCCGTTGGCGCGGACTACTGGTTCTCGCAGGACACCGTTGCTGGCTTCGCGCTGGCCGGTGGCGGTACCAGCTTCTCCGTCGCCAATGGTGGCAGCGGCCAGTCCGATCTGTTCCAGGCTGGCGCCTTCGTCCGTCACAACATCGCGTCGTCCTATATCACCGCGACGGCTGCCTACGGCTGGCAGGACATCCGCACCGATCGCCTGATCACCGCCGTCGGCACCGAACGCCTGCGCGCCGACTTCAACGCCAATGCGTTCTCCGGCCGCATCGAAGGCGGCCATCGCTGGCTGGTGCCGGAACTCGGCGGCATTGGCCTGACGTCTTATGCGGCTGTGCAGGTCACAGCGTTTGATCTGCCGTCGTACGTTGAAACGTCGGCCAACGGCGCTGGCGGCTTCGCTCTGAATTACGCGGCGAAGACCGTGACCTCGACGCGCACCGAACTCGGCCTGCGCGGCGACAAGTCCTTCGCCGTCAACGACGCGCTTCTCACGCTGCGCGGCCGTGCCGCATGGGCGCATGACTACAACAACGACCGCAACGTCAGCGCCGTGTTCCAGTCGCTGCCCGGTTCGACCTTCACCGTGAACGGCGCCCGCGCTGCCCACAATGCGGCGCTGACTTCGGCCTCGGCTGAAATGTCCTTCAACGGCGGCTGGTCGGTTGCGGCCACCTTCGATGGCGAATTCTCCGACGTCAGCCGCAGCTACGCGGGCAAGGGGGTGGTGCGTTACGCCTGGTAGCGCTAGCAGCCCGCTTCGCGGGCTCCCACCGCATTGCCAAATTACAGCTAGATCGGGCAGCCTGCCCCGGAGCGCTTCCGTCCACTTGGCTCGGCGAAAACGCTCCGCCTGTTTTCGCCGCTGAGCTGTCGCTGTAGGACCGCGCCAAAATAATCTCGGACCGTATCCTTAGCCGTGCATTCCATAATACTCGATCCCCGAAAATCACCGTGGCCTCGCCCGTTCGATCTGGCGCGAATTGGCTAACGGGCGCTCCATCCGACAGCCGGCCCGGCGTGCGGTAACGCCCGCATGAACTGGGCTTGGTGGATAGTACTTCGATGCCCGGGCTCGTCCCAGGCATCTCTTTGCGAATCCTTCTTTAAGACTTTAAGCGCATGCTATTCAAAGGCGGATCAGTAATGCGTACCGCCAGCTGCTAGACGACACGACAGACCCGCCGAAGCGACCCGGCGGGTTTTCTTTGGAGGCGGCAGTGGCATCAGCAATCGAGCTTATTGTCAGCGCATACGTCCAGGTTGGTGATCGGGCCGCGCTGGTCGGTCTGCTAGATCATCGAAAGAGCATCGCGAAAGACCTGCGAAGCCGGACCGGATTCGATTTTCGAGTGCCGTTAGATGCTGTCGAGACTGAAATCGAGGTCATAGAGGCGGGCGTGGCCACATTCGACAACTCGCCGTCCTAGAACGTCTGCGATAAGTACCAGCGACTACATCGAGTGGCTTTCGCTCAATAGTCGAGATCCGATAGAGACGTCGTATTTACGATCTCTAGCTTCTTTGACTGCCAATGCTCGAACATAGCAGCACGTCGGGTTTCATAAACTGTTGCGAGGTATTCGAAACACTGTACGCCAGTGTGCTCTATTCCGAAGTACTCAACCTGAACCGCAAAGCTCTCTTCGCGATCTTGGCGATCCGCGATCTCCGCATAATAGACTGTTTGGTCGTAAGCTCCTAAGACCCAGCACAACTGATGATGGGATGGAACAGTTGTCGTCGCGGCGAGCGAAGGTGTCGCAGCAAAGGAGAGCAGTAGAGCCGCAGCGCTGTGCCGTTGTTGCCAAACTCTCATACGTTTGTCATCTCACCGGGCTTGGCGTAAAGACGGCGTCTGCGACTTTACGAGATTGGCGGCTTCACGTTGAGCGTGACCAGTCGGGGATAGCGTCGATGCGACGACGAGTGCAAGGATAACGGCCGCCGTATAGAGCGCAACTACGGATACGGCCCACTTGCGGTGCGTACGACGGTCCTCTGGCGAGAGGTTTTGTAGAAAGCGCTTCATGGAATTCCTCCACGGCTTGCCATGGTTATAGCGAGCGCTTGGAGCGACCACTGTGACCGACGTCACATCATTTGTTGTGATTTTGTAGCCTCGCGAGACGAGTTCGGCGGTCGTCCCACGCCGCCCGGGCGGCTTTTCGGTTCAGCCAACCGTCGCGCCTTGGGAACCTTCGCCGCTGGAGCACGTTGAGCAACGGATAATCCTGACAATCTGTAGACCAATGTAAGGTGCTTCGACACGAGCGCCGGCTAGAAGGGCGTTTCGTGTTTTCACCAGTTCGCTGTGCAGCCGCGTTTTCACCGGCCGATGTGGAGCAGGTGCTCCGCCCGCTTGAGACCCGCTGGGACAAACATATCGCGGCTGATCTCATTTCGGAGATGGAGCCATACTTGGGCAAGGTCGGGAGCTTGCCGGAGTTGCGCGCCGCACTTGCTATCAAAGGCTATAGCGGGCTTCAAAGCCGAATAGAAAGCTCGGTTAGCCAATTGTCCGGGACTGCAGCGTTGCGTGCGATGGCACACGCGATGAGAGGATTTGCTCTGGCTAATCCGGGCCTGGCTGCGGCGTCGTTTCGCAGCTTAGATGTAACCACTTCAGAATGGGAGGTCTCCGGTAAAGCACTCGCGAGAACAGTCGTCGAGGTCTTTACTTCCTGTGGGATCCATGGCGATAAGGCAATCAGTGGTGCGCTCATACTGCGAAGTCTGGTTCGAGGCTTCGTCGTAAATGAAATGTCGTCGCCGAACCATTCGCTGGATTTCCAACGCAGCTTCTCAGTAGCCGTCGAAATGTTTATAGCCGGACTGGGCGAGTTGCGGCTCGATAGAAGCTTTGCAACGGAAGCGATCGGATAGCACTCCAGATGCGGGCTTAATCCATCGCGTCGCTTCGTGGCTGCGCTGGCACGGGGTGATCGAGGACGCAGCATGAATAAGGGATCCCCATAACGAACCTTTGCGAGCATTTGCCACGTGGTAGATTCGCAACGCGGCATCAGAGCAGGGCTTTGCCGCCCGATTGATCTTATCGTCAGATCCGAGTGCCACGGTTATACGCCTCAATTAGCTGGTTGTAGTCGCGCAGCAGACGGGCCGGGGACCCTTCGACCATCCAAGCGCTGCCCGGGCTCATCATCATTTTCTGGCCGGAAGTATAAGGCACCTTGTCACGAATCCGGCGCATCAATTGTTTCGCGGTAACCAGTACGGACTTGGCGTTGCTGGCAAACATTGAGCCAATCTTCTCGCCGCCGGCGGTAGAGACCTCCTCCAGCGCCTTCACATTCGCTTCATAGTCGCTCACTGCTTTGGTGATCGCCTCAATGTCGGGCTTGTCGGTATCCTGCAGGCGGACCACACGCTTGGCGTCGATCATGATCGCTTCTACATAGTAACGGGTCTTCTTGCCTTCCTTGGCCTCGATAGCAACCAGTTCCTCGGCCTTACGTCTGTCGTTGATAGCCTCGACGTTGGCGCGTAGCTTCTTGTCGGCGTCAGCGAACGCATCCCATGCCGTGATGAGACGGGGATGAAGCGCGCGGCCTTTAGCCATCTTGTCGTCCTTGTAATTCTCCTGCGTGTAATAGTCGTCCACCTCTTTGAGCAGCGGGCCGAGCGCCGTCAAAGCACCGACATAGGCGGACGCCGCAGCCTCCAAGGCACTATCGCGCGGCTCCAGCGTATTGGCCGCTGCGACGTTCTTTGCGCAATCAGCGGTGTCATAGATGGTATAAGTCCCGTAGATGATACGCTCTTTGCCGGTCGGCCCGGACTTCGGTGCCCAGCTGAAATAGCGCGACTGCGAGTCATAGGCACGTGCCGAGAGCCGATTGATGCAGCCGACATAGGCGTTGAGCTTTTCGGTCGCTGGAGAAATTTGCGCCGCTGCGCGCTCGGTGCCGGCTGGTGTCATGACAAGTGTAGCCGCAGCAATGGCGAATGCGCGAAAAGAAATCATCAACCGGGTCTCCAGCGTCTTGAGGCGATATGCTTCGTGATCGCGCCGACCATAGTGGAGACGCCTAATTGCAGCCAGTACTCGCCACGCATGCCGCTATGAGCCGTCGAAGGCGTTGATTTGGCGCCTCCCCATGAGCTAGCTACCGGCAGTCGACCCGCTCTTGAGGCACTTTCGATCAAATTTGATAGTGTTCTTTGGCTACGAGGTGCCCCCAAGTCGCAACGTCCGGGGCCTATTGGAAAGTTTGAGCGAGATGAATGGGGTCATCGTCAAGACTACGCTCCAACTGATCACGCCCGGAATATTGTTCGTCTTCGGGATTACTTTCGTCTGCGCGTGGCTCGTGGAGAAAAAGCGTGACTACCTGCTTTTGCTGGCCGGCGCGTGCGTCCTGTTTGCCCTCGGCGCGATGTCGCAGATCCTGAGTTTGCCGCCCAGCGTGGGACCCAATGCCATCGTGTCGGGTGCGCTCTATACGTCGGCGGTGATCGCCGCAGTGGAGGGCATCCTGGTGCGTTCGGGAAGGGGGCTAGGTCCGGTCATCGATATGGCGATCCTGGTCGGCTTCGTTTGTCTGCTCGCTTATTTTTTCTATGTCGATCGTAATCTGATGACCCGGGTTTACATCCAGAATTTCGGTTACGGCCTCCTGATGCTGATCGCAGCGGCACGGCTCACCGCTTTGGCGCGCGGGCCCTATGTCGACCGGGCTCTGTTCTGGGTGCTGTTACTGTTCGGGTTGCATTTTTTTCCACGAACCCTGCTCACGGTCGGATTTTCCGCGCCGATCGACAAGATCACTTTCGGCAATTCGATGTTCTGGCAGGCACTCCAGCTTTCGCTCGCCGTGCTCGGCGCTGGCCTGGCGCTGGCCATCCTCGCCGCAGCGGTGTCCGACATGATCGACGATCTCCGCCGCGAACGCGATCTTGATCTATTGACCGGCATCCTGAACCGGCGCGGCTTTCAAGAAAGGGTATCCGCCCATCTGCGCAAACACGGGTCGAGCCGTGCTACGCTCGCCTTGTGCGACATCGACAACTTCAAGAGCATCAACGACACCCTCGGTCATGACGTCGGAGACGATGTCCTGGGGGAGGTGGGACACATGCTGCGCAACGCGTCGCGCAAACGCGACATCGTCGGGCGGCTGGGCGGCGAGGAATTTGCGGTGTTCCTTCCAGATACCGACGAACAGGAAGCGATTGATTATGCTGAACGGCTGAGAATCGCCATCGAGCAGAACAGCTTTGCCGTCCTGGGGCGAGCGAGGCAGGTCACTGCGAGCTTCGGCGTGGGGACGCTACAGCCGGAAGATAGCTGGCCGAGCCTGTACAAACGGATTGATGGGCGACTTTACGAAGCGAAGCGGACCGGCCGAAACCGCACGATTTCGTCAGCGTCACCGAGCGCTGTGACCGATGCACGCGCTCGCGCAGAACGTTTGCGATTGGACCGGGCAACGTAGTCAGGATTGGCTCGCACCGGAATTCGAACCAGGATCAGAGGGAGGCCACACAGTTTTCGGCATGCCTGCCAAGGAGCCAGCTAGGCACGATCCGCTCCGAATCGCATAACTTACATTATGGGGGAGAGCCGCAGGTAACAGAGCTCGCTTGAGCTGTAGCTGCCGTCGTCACAGCAGCGACGCGTTTTGCCGCTGCGGTTTGCGGAAGCAGCATACAGTTTCGCTGGCTCAGAACCGCCAGATCAGCGTCTATCGACACGCCAAGATACAGCCGTGGCTGCTGTTGGCGCTAAGGCGCCATTTAGCCCTATAGCGTAGATTCCTCTTGCTCGATGGGAGCGGTGGGGCTGGGACGGGTGGCATGGAGCTTGGCTATGCCTGTCTGGAATAAGGGGCAGATCGTTGGTCAAAAACTTCCGTTAAAACCGAAAGAAGTCTGGGGAATACGAACCAGATTGGAGGTTGCCTCGAATCTCCGAGAGCTTGCTCTCTTCAACCTTGCGATCGACAGTGAGCTTCGCGCTTGTGATTTGACGTCGATCAAAGTGAGCAATTTGACGATATCGGGCGTCCTACGCGATCGGGCGACGGTCATCCAAAGAAAGACCGGACGGCCGGTCCAGTTCGAACTCTCCGAGCACACAAGGTCCGTATTGGAGAAATGGACCGTTGAACGAGAACTGACATCGGCAGACCACCTTTTTCCAAGTCGGATGTGCTCAAAACTTCATTTGTCCACCCGACATTACGGGAGAATCGTAGATCGATGGGTCACCAGTATCGGGTTGGACCGAAGACGCTATGGGACGCATTCGATGCGTCGGACAAAAACACCTTAGATTTATAAGAAAACCGGAAATCTTCGAGCGGTGCAATTGCTCTTAGGCCACACAAAACTCGAAAGTACGGTGCGGTATCTTGGAATTGAGGTAGATGATGCACTTGTCATGTCTGGGCAGGTGGACCTCTAAAGGGATCTAAGGCGCATCATGCAGTGACGCGCCTTTTTTGGCGCGAAGCAGCCACTACGAAATAGTCGCTTGTGAATCAAGACGGGGATGCAGCTCAATCCGTCTTGAATTCATTTGAAAGAAGCGGAGGCCTCGGCGCGAGGTTCGAGCTATCCTGGAGTTGGCACAACTTTGGTCGGTAATTGTTCGCGCGGTTTGGCGAGACACGATAGACCGCAGTAAGTCGCCTACGACATAGTGCCGTGACCGATCATTCAAAATCGATGACTTCCAGACAAGACGCTGTCCGCCATTCTCGCGCACATAGCGTGGAGACTTCGCGGTCCAGACCGGTCGCTCGTAAAACCAGAAGTAGCGCCCGTCATCAGCTGAAGAAAATTCGCCTGCGGCGTGCGCGAGTTTGAAATCGTCACATCTTTTCACGGAGAACCAGAATGTCATTTCAGGAAATGCTGACCCCGCAGAATAGCGCCATCGCGCTGATCGATTTTCAGCCCGCGATGTTCCAGGGCGTCCAGTCGCACGATCGCCTTGTCACATTGAACAACGTCCAGATTCTTGCAAAAGCCGCGAAGCTCTTCAAGATTCCGACCGTTCTGACAACCGTTGCGGCAGAGTCGTTTTCCGGCCCGTTCATCCCCGAGGTGGTGTCGCTGTTTCCAGGACAGGAGATCATCGATCGCACCTCAATGAATTCGTGGCTCGATCCGAACTTCCGCAAGGCCGTCGCCGCCACCGGCCGCAAGAAATTCGTGATCGCCGGTCTGTGGACCGAAGCCTGCGTGATCTTCCCGACCCTAGACATGCTGCGCGAAGGCTTTGAAATCTACATTGCTGCCGACGCCTGCGGCGATCTCTCGCCGGAAGCGCATGAGCGCGCCATGCAGCGCGCCATCCAGGCTGGCGCGGTGCCGATCACGTCCTCGCAATACGCTTATGAGCTGCAGCAGGATTGGGCGCGCAGCGAGACCTATGAGGGCATGATGGACATCCAGCGCGCGCATTCGCCTTACGGCATCCAGATCCGCTTCTCGAAGTGGGCGCTCGGCGAGCACGCTTCCGAAGGCGGCCCGGCCAAGTAAGCCGTCACGTCACACAACCGAGGACAACGACATGAAAGCACACATGATCTCGCTGGGCGCAGGCCTGCTGGTGGGCGTCATCTACAGTCTGATCAATGTGCGCTCTCCGGCGCCACCGGTGGTGGCGCTGGTCGGCCTGCTCGGCATTCTCGTCGGCGAGCAATTGCCGCCGTTGGTACGCAGCCTCTGGCAGAAGGAGCCTGTGGTGCAGTCCTGGCTCGAACAGGTGAAGCCACACATGTTCGGCCATCTGCCGAAGGGCCAGCGCTCCGATACGCGTGTCGTGGCCGAGAAGGCGCCGCAGCCGCCCGCCGGCGGTTAGTCTCCGGCACCCGCCTCACGATCACATCGACTGTTCAATTCACTGTCGCCGAAGGAACTCCCCATGACCGAGCCGCAGACCTCCGATCTCATTCTCCATCGTGGCCTGTTCACGACGCTCGATCGCTCCAATCCCGTCGCAAGCGCGGTGGCCATCAAGGATGGTCGCTTCACCCATGTCGGCCATAACGCGGACATTCTGCCCTTGGCGGGACCGAAGACGAAGGTCGTCGACCTCAAGGGCAAGCGCGTGCTGCCCGGCCTGATCGACAATCACTTACATATCATTCGCGGCGGCCTGAACTTCAACATGGAGCTACGCTGGGATGGCGTGCGCTCGCTTTCCGACGCCATGAACATGCTGAAACGTCAGGTCGCCATCACCCCGCCGCCGCAATGGGTGCGCGTTGTCGGTGGCTTCACCGAGCATCAGTTCGTCGAGAAGCGGTTGCCGACAATCGACGAGTTGAATGCCGTCGCGCCGGATACACCGGTATTCCTGCTGCATCTCTATGATCGCGCACTGCTCAATGGCGCCGCGCTGCGCGCCGTCGGCTATACGAAGGACACGCCAAACCCGCCAGGCGGTGAGATCATTCGCGACGCTAACGGCAATCCGAACGGGCTGCTGCTGGCCAAGCCCAATGCCGGCATTCTCTATGCGACGCTGGCCAAGGGGCCGAAGCTGCCATTCGACTATCAGGTCAACTCCACCCGCCATTTCATGCGCGAGCTCAACCGCCTCGGTGTCACCGGCGCCATCGATGCCGGCGGCGGTTTCCAGAACTATCCCGAGGATTATGCCGTCATCCAGAAGCTGCATGACGAGAATCAGTTGACGATCCGTCTCGCCTATAACCTCTTCACCCAAAAGCCGAAGGGCGAGAAGGACGACTTCCTGAACTGGACCAAGACGTCCAAATACAAGCAGGGCGACGACTATTTCCGCCATAACGGCGCTGGCGAAATGCTGGTGTTCTCTGCTGCCGATTTCGAGGATTTCCGCCAGCCGCGCCCGGATATGGAGCCGGAAATGGAAGGCGAGCTCGAGGATGTTGTGCGCGTTCTGGTCCAGAACAAATGGCCGTGGCGTATGCACGCGACCTATGACGAGACCATCAGCCGTGCGCTGGATGTGTTCGAGCGCGTCAATCAGGAGATGCCGCTGGAAGGGCTAAACTGGTTCTTCGACCACGCTGAAACGATTTCGGATCAGTCGATCGACCGTATCGCCGCCCTTGGTGGCGGCATCGCCGTGCAGCACCGCATGGCCTATCAGGGCGAATATTTCGTCGAGCGCTACGGCCATGGCGCCGCAGAAGCGACGCCCCCGGTGTCGAAGATGCTCGCCATGGGCGTCAAGGTTTCCGCCGGCACCGATGCCACGCGCGTGGCCTCCTATAATCCGTGGGTGTCGCTGTCCTGGCTGGTCACTGGCCGTACCGTCGGCGGCATGCAGCTCTATCCGCAGCGCAACTGCCTCGACCGCGAAACGGCGTTGCGCATGTGGACCGAAAACGTAACGTGGTTCTCGAACGAAGAAGGCAAGAAGGGCCGAATCCAGGTTGGCCAGCTCGCCGATATCGTCGTACCCGATCGTGACTTCTTCTCCTGCGCGGAGAACGAGATTGCCGACACGAGCGCTGTGCTGACAATCGTCGGCGGAAAGGTTGTCTATGCCGTCGGTGATTTCGCCAAGCTCGACGAGAATGCGCCGCCGCCGGCGATGCCGGACTGGTCACCTGTACGCACCTTCGGCGGCTACGGCGCATGGGCTGCACCCGATGCGAATGGACAGGTCGTCGCGCAGAAGATGGCGATGACCTGCGGCTGCGCCAATTCCTGCGGCGTGCACGGCCACGATCACGCGACAGCGTGGTCCAGCAGGCTGCCCATCGCCGATCTCAAAAGCTTCTGGGGCGCACTCGGCTGCGCGTGCTGGGCGGTATGATCACGAATCTCGCACGTCGCGTAATCGGGGCACCCGTTATGCATTGGCTGGGTTTGCTCTGCCTGTGTGCGGCCTATCTGCAGGGCGGGCTCGTCAAGGCATTCGACCTTCCGGGGGCGATTGCCGAGATGAACCATTTCGGACTGCAGCCGGCGGCGCCCTTCGCGCTGGCGACGATTGGGCTCGAACTGGTTGCCTCGCTATTGATTCTTGGTGGCGTGTGGCGCTGGCTCGGTGCACTCTCGCTGGCAGGCTTTACGCTGATGGCGACATTTCTGGCGAATCGGTTCTGGGAGCTGGCTCCGCCAGAGCGCTTTATGAGCGCCAATTCGTTTTTCGAACATATCGGCCTGTGCGGCGGCTTCCTGCTCGTCGCATGGCATGACCTTAATGACCGGGCCAGGAAGGCAAAACCATGAGCGGAGCCGCCGAGCCGGCCAAGGCAACCAGCGCCTTCGCGCCATTCCGCCAATCCATCTTCGCGGTGATCTGGGTCGCGACGGTGATGGGCAATACCGGCAGCTTCATGCGCGACGTGGCGAGCTCCTGGCTCGTCACAGACCTGTCGGCGGCGCCCGCAGCGGTCACCATGATCCAGGCCGCGGGCACGCTTCCGATCTTCCTGTTTGCGATCCCCGCCGGGGTTCTGTCCGATATTCTCGATCGCCGCAAATTCCTGATCGCGGTGCAGGTGCTGCTCGCCTTGGTGAGCGCGGCGCTGATGATGCTGTCTTATTACGGGCTGCTGACGGTCAATCTGCTGATCGGGCTGACCTTCATCGGCGGCATCGGCGCCGCACTGGTCGGGCCGACATGGCAGGCGATCGTGCCGGAGCTCGTGCCGCGGCAGGACATCAAGAGCGCGGTCGCGCTGAATTCACTGGGCATCAATGTCTCGCGCTCGATCGGCCCGGCCGCCGGCGGCATCCTGCTGGCGACATTCGGCGCCGCCGTCACCTATGGCGCCGATGTCATCAGCTACATGTTCGTCATCGCAGCACTGCTGTGGTGGCCGCGCGCCAAGGCCGAGAATGACGTGTTGTCAGAGAAGTTCTTCGGCGCGTTCCGGGCCGGATTGCGCTACACCCGCTCTAGCCGTGAACTGCACATCGTGCTGCTGCGGGCAACGATCTTCTTTGCATTCTCCAGCTCGATCTGGGCTCTGCTGCCGCTGGTGGCGCGTAATCTGCTGGGTGGCGATGCCAGTTTTTACGGCGTGCTGCTTGGTGCGGTTGGTGCAGGCGCGATCGGTGGCGCGCTGGTGCTGCCGCGGCTCCGCGCGAAGCTCGACTCCGACGCGCTGCTGCTGATCGCCGCGCTGTTGTCGGCGTGTGTGATGGCTGTACTGTCCTTCGCGCCGCCGAAATGGGTTGCGCTGCCGGTTCTGCTGCTGCTCGGTTCTGCCTGGATCACGGCGCTGACGACGTTCAGCGGCGTCGCGCAGGCGGTGCTGCCGAACTGGGTGCGTGGTCGCGGTCTCGCTGTCTATCTGATGGTGTTCAACGGTGCCATGGCTGCTGGGAGCCTCGGCTGGGGCGCGGTGGCCCAAGCGCTGAGCCTGCCGGCGACGCTGCTGGTTAGCGCATTCGGTCTCGCCGTCGCCGCCTTCATCATGCACCGGGTGAAGCTGCCGACAGGCGAAGCCGATCTCGCGCCGTCCAATTACTGGCCGGAGCCGCTGACGTCGGACGAGGTCGAACATGACCGGGGGCCCGTCCTGATCCTGATTGAATATCGAATCGCGCGTCAAAACCGCGCGCCGTTCTTCACCGGGCTCAAGCGCCTCTCCGAAGCGCGTCGTCGCGATGGCGCTTATGGCTGGGGCATCACCGAGGATGCCGCCGATCCGGAGAAGATCGTCGAATGGTTCCTGGTGGAATCATGGGCGGAGCATCTGCGGCAGCATCACCGCGTCTCGAAGGCTGATGCCGATGTGCAGCGCGAGATGACGCAATATCACATCGGGCCCGACGCCCCTGTGGTCCGGCATTTTCTGACGCTGGATCTGAAAAACCCGACGTCGAAGCCCGAACTGGTCAATCAGCACTAGTCGCCACAAGGACTGCCATGATGCGTTTGTTCAAATTCACCGCCGCCATTCTTTCCATCGCGTTGCTATCGGCCGCGCCGCAAGATGCATGGTCGCGCGAGGCGCCGGCGAAGGTCGGCTTTGCCGTCGGCGCGCAGTATGACACGACGCACGTCTATGTTGCGCCGGACGAGGTCGATCGCTTTGTCGAAAGCTTCATCGCGACTTTTGGTGGCAAGAGCACCGAACAGGTAGTTGCGACAGTGACGCCGACACCGAGCAGCACGACGTCGCAGCTTCTGCTGACCCCGGCAGGGTCGGTCTCGGTGTTTGGCTTCAAGACTCCGATTCCCTATCCATTCGGCCATGAGCGCACCGGCTATCTCGTTACAGATATCGATGCCGCCGTCAGAGCCGCGCAAGGCGCGGGCGCCGACGTGCTGGTCAAGACGTTTCCCGATCCGATCGGCCTCGACGTCGTTGTGCAATGGCCGGGCGGCATCAACATGCAGCTCTATTGGCACACGACGGCGCCGTCCTATCCGGAACTGCAGACGGTCCCGGAAAACCGCGTCTACGTTCCGGCCGGCCGGGCCGACCAGTTCGTGAAGAGCTTTGTCGCTTTCTCGAAAGGCGCCGTTGTCTCCGACACGGCGAAGGCGCCGGGCATCGAGATCGGCCGCCCCAACGATACCTACCGTCGGGTTCGCATCACGTCGAAGTTCGGCAAGATGACTGTGCTGGTGACCGACGGCGTGCTTCCTTATCCTTATGGCCATGAACTGACCGGCTATGAAGTGCCGTCGCTCGACGAGACGCTGGCCAAGGCGAAGACGGTCGGTGCCACGGTGCTGGTCGAACCCTATGTCGCGGATGCGCGCCGCGCAGCGCTGGTAAAATTCCCCGGAGGCTATGTTGCCGAGATTCACTCTGCCGTCGGCAAGTAAGGCTTGGATAGCCGCGACCGCGCTGGCCTTTAGCGCGGTCCTGCTGCCGCCTGCGCATGCAGACGATTCAGCGGTAACGCCAGCGCGCCCGAAGCTTCTAACCAATCGCTGGCAGGAAGACTGGTCTGCGCTCGCCACTTCGGCGTTGCGCACCGAGCCATTCGACGCTCTGAAATATATCCCGCTCTTTGTCACCGATCCGAAAAGCTATATCTCGTTAGGTGCCAGTCTTCGCGAGCGATTTGAGTTCAACGACGCTCCGAATTTCGGCGTCGGCAATACGCGCGGCGATTCCTATCTGCTGCAACGGCTGCAGATACATGTCGACATCCGGCTGAACGAGAACTGGCAGATCTTCACGCAGCTGGAGGATGTCCGCACCATTGACAAGGCGAGCGTCTCGCCGGTCGACCAGAACCAGCTTGATCTGAGACTGGCATTTATCGCCTATAGCGGTGCGCTGGGTGATGGCATCTTCAAGGCGCGCGTCGGCCGGCAGGATTTTGCCTTCGATCTGCAACGCTTTGTGTCCTCGCGCGACGGGCCGAATGTCCGGCAGTCCTTCGATGCGGTGTGGGCGGATTACGAGACCGGGTTGTGGCGTTTCATCGGCTTTGTCAGCCAGCCGGTGCAATATCGCTTTGGCGATGTGTTCGACGACTTCTCCGGCCAGAATTTCCGCTTCAGCACTGCGCGTATCGAACGCAAGGTGTTCGGCGACAACGAACTCTCCGGCTACTACTCCCTGTTCGAGCGGTCGTCTGCGCGTTATCTCGACGCCCTGGGCGAAGAGACGCGGCACATCTTCGACGTCCGCTTTGCCGGTAATGCCAATGGCTTCGATTGGGATCTCGAGGCGATGGGGCAGACAGGGCATGTCGGGCCTAAGGAGATCGAGGCCTGGGCACTGGGCGGCCGCACCGGTTACACATTCTCTAACGCCGCATGGACGCCAAGGATCGGCTTGCAGGCGGATGCGGCGTCAGGTGACGGGCGTGCGGGTGACAACACGATCGCTACGTTCAATCCGCTGTTCCCGAACGGCTACTATTTCTCGCTGGCAGGCTATACCGGCTACGCCAACCTGATCCATCTCAAGCCGACACTGACGGTGAAGCCCATTGCCAATCTGACGGTGACCGCCGGGCTCGGCATGCAGTGGCGCCAGACGGTTGCCGATGCCGTTTATGTTCAGCCCAACGTTGCCGTCGCGGGCACGGCTGGGCAGGGCAGCCGCTGGACGGGGGTCTATTCGCAGCTTCGAGCGGATTACGTCTTCAACGCCAACCTGACCGGAGCCGTCGAGGCGGTGCATTACGCCATTGGCGACACGGTGCGGAACGCCGGCGGGCACGACAGCAATTATCTGGGTTTGGAGCTCAAATATGGGTGGTAACCGGACGTCCGGAGGCCATGGGGCGTGGTTTCATTTTGTGCCGCGGCGGAATAGGTTACACGCTCGCCCGCCATCGGTCCCGTTTTGGCGTGATGGTTCGGATGACGCCGACATAAGTGCCTGACATGTGGAATGAACGCGATCGCATCGCTGCCTTGCATCGATACGATATTCTCGATTCTGCATCTGATGTGGATTTCGCAGACTTCGTGCAGATCGCGTCGGATATCTGCGATGCGCCGATCGCGGCCATCAATCTGATAGATGGCGACCGGCACTGGACCCTTACCGGTATCGGGCACGGCGATCGGGAACTGCCGCTCGATCATTCGATCTGCGCGCAGGCGATCCGCCAGACGGATATTTTCGTGATCCCCGATCTGTCTTCGGATACACGCTTCCAGCAAAATCCATTGGTGAGCGGGGGTCCCAGGCTCCGCTTCTATGCCAGCGCGCTGCTGGAAACACAGAACGGACTGCCGATCGGTACCGTTTGTGTGTTGGATCACACGCCGCGCCCGGATGGTCTGTCGACACGCCAGCGCTTCACGCTGCAGGCGCTCGCGCGGCAGATCATGAACCAGCTCGAGCTCCGCCGCGCGATGATGGACATCACAACCGGAAACGCTGCACGGGAAAGACTGGAAGCATCGCTGAACGAAAAGGAAGCGCTGCTCAAGGAAGTGCATCACCGCGTCAAGAACAACCTGCAGCTTATCAGTAGTCTCCTGAACCTGCAGGCGTCGCGCATCATCGACCCGATCACCGCGGCGCTGTTCGCGGATAGCCGCAACCGCGTGCGGTCGATGGCGCTGGTGCATGAAAATCTGTATCGTGCCGGCAACTTCGCTGAGATCCAGATGCAGACCCATGTGCTCAGTCTGTGCACGCATCTGCGCCGCGCCTATGGGCGGGCTCGCGTCGAGATCACGGCCGAAAGCGATGACGTCACACTGGATATGGATCGCGCTGTCTCCTGCGGCCTCATCATCAACGAGCTCGTCTCCAATGCGTTCAAACACGCCTTTCCCGGCGAACGCAGCGGATATATCAGGGTCAGGTTCGGCCGCAGCGACAACGGGACATGTATTCTGACCGTCGCGGATGACGGCATCGGGATGCCCGAGCAGTTCGACTTCATCGAAACCAGATCACTGGGTCTGCAGCTGGTGCGCGATCTCGTCGAGCAGTTGCATGGCACGTTCTCTGTCGATCGCACCGGCGGCACCACTTGCACCCTTACATTCCAGGCTGGCCGTAGCGCGAGCCTCGCGCCATGACAACGCGCGCCCGCGTGATGGTGGTCGAGGATGATCGCATCGTTGCCCGCGATATTAGCGAGCAGCTCGGCCGGATCGGACATTCCGTGATCGGGGTGACCGCCCGCGGCGAGGCGGCCGTTGAGCTTGCGATCAGCAATCGTCCCGATCTGGTGCTGATGGACATCCGTCTGGAAGGCGAGATAGACGGCATCGATGCCGCCCGGCAGATCCGCACCAGATGCCAGATCCCGGTAGTGTTCCTCACGGCCTATGCCGATGACGAGACGGTCAGGCGCGCCAGTCAGGCCGAGCCGTTCGGCTATCTGCTCAAGCCGTTCGAGGATCTGCAACTGCGCACTGTGATCGAAATGGCCCTATACAAGGACCGCGCCGACCGCAAGCTGCGCGAGAGCACGGCGGCGCTTCAGGTGGCGCATGCGGAGCTGGCGCGCATGTCGCGGATTACCACGATGGGGCAGCTCACCGCGTCTATTGCGCATGAAGTTAATCAGCCGCTGATGGCCGTTGTCATGAATGCCGAGGCCTGCGTGCAATGGCTCAAAGGCGAGAAGCCCAATGTTGGCGAAGCCCGCGCCGCCGCGGAACGGGCAATCGCGGAGGGGCATCGCGCTGGAGCGATCATCCAGCGCGTCCGCGCGATTGCGCGCAACGCGCCGGTGGTGTTCGAAGAGCTCGACCTGAACGAGATGATCGAAGGCGTCCTATCGATCGTGCAGCCGGAACTGTCGCGGCAGGGGATTGCGCTGGGAGCCGATCTTCAGCCCGACCAGCCATCGATCGTTGGTGATCGGGTGCAGCTGCAACAGGTGATGTTGAACCTAGTGTCCAACGCGGCGGATGCCATCAATTCATCGGAGAATCAAAAACGGCGTGTGACTGTCGTGTCGGCGATGGATCCACTGGGAGAGGTCTGCGTCACCGTCGAAGATGCGGGGGTGGGTATCAACCCCGATCATCTCGATATGATCTTCAATCCGTTCTTCACGACCAAGCGGGATGGCATTGGCATGGGGCTGTCGATCTGCCGTTCCATCATCGATGCCCACGGCGGAAGGCTCTGGGCGGAGCCACGCGTGCCCACTGGCACGCGCCTTCGCTTCACGCTGCCGCCACGTACGCTGCAGGTGACACCGTGATCGCAAATTCGGAGCCAGTCACCGCAGTTGTCGCCGTCATTGACGATGACAAGGGTATTCGCGAGGCCCTGGACGGCATGCTGCGCTCTGTCGGTCTTCAGGTCGAGTGCTTTGCCTCGGCGCAGGAGTTCCTGGCCAAAGACGACCGGGTCAAATTCGGCTGCATCGTTCTCGACGTGCATCTGCCCGGCCGTAACGGTCTCGATTTTCTGGATGATCTGGCTGCCCTGCATGTCACAACGCCGGTGATCGTGATTAGCGGCTTTGCCGATGTGCCGATGTCGGTGCGGGCAATGAAGGCGGGCGCCATCGAATTCCTGACCAAGCCCGTTCGCGCGATGGATCTTCTTGCTGCGGTTGAGGCGGCCGTGAAACGCGACCGTGCGACGAAGCAGGCGGCCGAGAAAATCGCTGGCCTCAAGGCGGATTTCGAGACCTTGACGGTCAGGGAGCGCGAGGTGTTCGCGTATGTCGCCGCCGGCTTGATGAACAAGCAGATTGCGGCTGCGCTGGACCTGAGCGAGGCCACGATCAAGCTCCACCGCGGCACGATGATGCGTAAGATGCGGGCGAACTCGCTCGCTGACATCGTGCGGATGGCCGACCGGTTGGGATATGAGCCACCGTCGCTCGCCTAGACCAAGGTCTAGTCAGCCTCCACCATGCTCCAATTGTCTGTCCGCATACAATTCCGCATTCTGGAAATCATGGAGCCGCAGCCATGTGCAATCATGTGCGTGGCTAAACTGAAATCTGAGGTAGTTCGTTGGGACGCATGAGAACGTCCGGGCGATCTGCAGCGTGCAGCGATGGGGGTATATGATGGCGGGTACCCGAATTCCCGACGGTGCATCATATGCGGGACCGTTTCGCGCGCTTGAGCAGTCGCAAATCTCGCTCAAGCCAAAATCGCCGAAAATCGATGTGTTCGGCTGCCCTGCCAGCAAGCTTCACAAGGACCAGGAGTTGCGCGGCGCCGGGATCAAGTTCTTCCGCAAAGGGAGTGACGATCCCCATCTTGGTCAGGTATCGACGACTGCTGACGATCGCGGCTTTCTGATCGGCATCTCACAAGGCCGGGGTCACCGGCGACGCATTTTTCACGAGCATCACGCCACGAACCACGAATTTAAGGAAGGTTCGATCTATATTCGTAACCTTGCGGATGACTATCGTGCCGATCTGCGCGGTGTGTTCGATTTTCTCTTGATGGAGGTCTCCCAGCCGTTCCTGATCGAACTGGCGCAGGAACACGGCTGGCGCGGCGGCGCCGTGGACCTTGCGTGTCACGCCGGCGATACCGACCTCATCCTTCTGAGGCTTGTCAGTGTGGTCGAGCCACTGCTGCAGAAGAGTAGCGAAGCGAGTCCACTATTTCTGGATCAGCTCGGAACGACGATCGGCATACATCTGATCGAGCGATACAACCGCGCGACCAACCTTGAATCCGCATCGCAAGGCGCTGCGCTGTCGCGGCCGCAACTGGCGCTCGCCGTCGAAATGCTGAGCAGCAACACTGCAGGCAATGTACGGGTTGCAGATGTCGCACAGGCCTGCGGGTTGTCGCGCGGCTATTTCATCCGCGGCTTCAAGAAGGCGACGGGCAAGGCGCCTCACCAGTGGATCCTGTCCCAGCGCGTCGAGCAGGCCCGGGGCCTTCTCATGAAGACCGGTATGTCGTTGGCCGATATCGCACTGATTTGTGGCTTTGCCGATCAAAGCCACTTCACCCGCGTCTTTTCCGCTTCGACCGGGCTACCGCCGGGGGCCTGGCGCCGCGCAACTGGCAATGCAGGTTCTTCAGCGCGATTTTCTGAATGTGAGAAATAGTTTGAGTGAGGCGGCGTGCCGCGCGTCATGCTACGCGCCACCGACAATGTCAGCTCCTGGCGCAAAGCGGACGTCACCGATTTGAGGGATCACTCGGCGTCAACCGGGTGGCAATAGCGTCAACTCGGTCAACCGTGATTTTCAAACTGCCAAACTGGGAAAACTCCGGGCTGCGGCGGCATCGCGGGGGCCCCCCACCGGTAAGGACCCATTTTTCCTAGCGGCGCCAATGCCTTTTACTGCTTGGATCTATTTTCTGACTCATCGGATCACGACATGACGCTGCTCTTTGTCCGATGTGGAAGGTGGGAGAAAAAGCGAGGGTGAGTGCACCCTCGCTCGATCCTCGCAGGTCATTTCCTTCGATTTATCAATTACCTCTCCGCTTCTGCGAGCTTTCGATCGTTAGAATGAGAAATCAATAGAAGCCTAAAGAGTAAAACGGGTTTCGCTGCATAGCCCGACTAAAGATTATCATCCTCGCACACTCGCACCGTCGCAGCCAAGGTGAGCGCAGAGGTCCCCGCAACCCTTCAAAACGGCACTTCGTCGTCATCGGAGGAAGCATCGTTCGGGCGGTTCGCAGTCGTAGGAACGTCATGAAGCCGGACGTTTACATATTGGCGAATGCGACCTTCGATTTTGGCAATCCCCTTTTGCGGCAAATTTTGTCCGAATGCTTTTTCGCTCCAAGGACGCTCAGAGTTGGCCACGCACCAGCTGCAGTATGCCTCGTACATGGTTCGCGCGGCGACCTTGAGAGGCTGCTGTCCTGAAACTACTGGAACCAGCTCGACGCATGCATTGATGAAAGACTGAAGCGGATCTTGTTCGCTTCGGTAGGTTGCCGTGGCATCCTTGACTTCGTTTGGGGTCACCAATCCCTCAGTAAGGTAGCGTATGGCGCCTTCGATCAGCCAATTCAGGATGCCGGAGCGTTCTTCCCAGAACTCGGCAAGAACCTCCGCTAACGGACGCTTCTCGTCGTCGGAGATCGTCACTGTCCAAGGGATCAACCTAATCCGTCGCCAAATACCATGGTCAATACCATGGATGGTCGGTTTTCGGTTCGCTGACAGTACCAACTTAAATTCCGGTTTGAATTCAAAGAAGCCTTTGTTCAAATGTCGGACCGACATGGGCTCGCCGCCAGTAAGAGATTTGATCAAACCCTCTTTCAGTCGAACTGCGCCTTCCGGCTCCGACACACGAACCAGCCTAGCCCCGGGCAGTCGAGCGAGATCTGGGGTCGCTTGATCGCCCCGACGAATTCCTTCACCGACGAGCGATTCAAAGCCAAGAGTCTTCGCGTAGTCCCCCATTATCTGAGCGAGGATATCGACGAAAGTAGATTTCCCGTTTGCTCCAAGCCCATAGTTGAAGATCAAGCACTGCTCGCCAGTAAGTCCTGTCAGGCCGTAGCCGTGATAGGTTTGCAGAAACTTTTGAATTGCGAGGTTCGGCTGAAAGCGGCCGAGAAAGGCACGGAAGTGCGGGCACTTAGCGTTCGGATCGTAGTCAACCGGCGCGATTTTTGACAGACGGTCATTTGCATCATGCGCATGCAGAACCACCGAGCAGGTTCGTGCTCCGCTGTCCGGTTGCCCACGGACAAATCGCAGCGTCCCGTTCGCAACATTCAAAATAACGGGATCGCCATCGAGCTCCTGCGGAATTACGGTGCAATGTGGCAGAGCCTGGCTGATCATCCCTGAGATGCGGGCGGAATTGCCGGAGAACACCGCAAACTCTTGTCGCTTCACTTTTCGCTTGGCAAGTGCAGCTTTTGCCGCTTTCCCTGCGCTGATGCGAGCTTCGAACTGCCGCACCTGTCGTTCGCTCTGTTCAGAACGGCTCACACTCCGCAATAGACGCGCGGCCTCTTCGGCGCTGTCGATATCCGCCTGCTCGACGGAATCGTAGGTTAAAACATCCGCCTCTGCACTGATCAACGACGCACACCGCTGTGCGAAGCTGACGATAGCTTCGTCACCACCTTGCCGGCTCCAATGGGTTTCAATCCAAGTATGCCAACCGACAGCGGCGACATTTAGCAATTGGTCTCCGAAGTGGATCAACAGTCGCTGCCCATTGCCGGTGTCGTTGAGCGGCTGAGCCGCGCATTTAATCAAAATGTCTTTAGAGATACCGTGCTTCCGAGTTGTTTCTCCGTCGATTGGTCGCGGCGAGAGCCAGTCGGGAGGGGTGCCGATCACAGCTTTACCCGCGGGCGGGAACCATCGCTCGTCTCCGAAATCCACCAGGTTTGCGATTTTCTCGTACTTTTCGTCTGCGCTGAGTTGCGTGGTTGACATCGTGTGCCTTTTGATTTGGCGCCGCCTAGGTTGCTGTCGCATTGAACAGCGTCGGCTGAGCCAATAGCCGACCGCTGGCGCTCATGCGTCTTTCTGGGCTAGCTGAGTTGAGGATAATTTTAAATTGGAGCGGCGTCATAAACGACCAGGCCACTCCTTATTCAGATCAAGCTTCTATTCCGACAAGTGCCATTTCTCCTGTGTTCTCAATGCGAGAACGAACGGGGGAAATGTCGGAAAGTGCTTTGATTTGACTGGCGTTTCCGCTGTCTCTTAATCACCGGGTCCTAGGTTCGAGCCCTAGTGCGCCCACCATAAATCTCAACAAATCAGATTGTTAGAATTTCGGTGGTTAGTCGTTCCGACCGGACGTCGTCCGTCATTCTGACGTGGCACCTGCTTTTGTTCTTTCGCTGAGCCATCAATCAGCCGGACGATCAGGCCACGAAGGCCCAAAACGTCGAAGCCCTTTGAGCCTCCTCCGCGCGCTGTAGCGACCTTTCCGAAGCTCTTTGCAAACCCGAGCGAAAACGCGGACCGAATTTTTCTATTGGTCCCGTACCCTCTGCTGGAGGTGGCCAGGTGGAACCGCGTGGAGGCATGCACGTTCCTATATCTGGAGAAACAGCATTCCAGTGCCGTCGTGCGGCGCGCTTTGCATTCAAGTCCAATCACCAAGCAGCAAATGGGAGTTTGTCGATGCTCAGCGCCTTCATCAATGGAAAAGACATCAAAACCGGTACCGTGATTTCTGTCGTCGCCAAATCGGTGGCGCCGGGAGAAACGCTTGCGCTCGAATACCCAAACAAAAGTCGGGTGTCAGGTAAGGTGATCTCAGCTTCGCACAGCGAGCTCGAATTGGAGATCAATTCGGAGGCCTGGCGGCTGCGTCCACACGCCCCGAGCGACAGCACCATCCACAATGACCTGTCCGATAAGGATGCATCATTCTGGACGGTCCAGGCGAAGCTCTAGACTATTCGTCCCGGCCAGTTTGCGACCTCAGTGGCCCGGTTTGAAAACCGCGGTGGCCGAATTTAAGAAACGTTAGGGGCAGACGGGCCACTATCTGCAGATGAAGCTCTTTTTGTGGTTTTGCGCGGGGTCGGCGGCCGGGATTCTGGCGACGGTAATCTTGTGTCTAGCGCTCGTGCTGGGCGTCAGTCAGTTCGGAATACCCAACGATCATCCTGTGGTGAAGTACATGATCCATGGCATCGCAACGATATGCTGGGTGTTGGGAATAGGCGCCGGCCTGTATTTTCATTTTCGGCACCGATCTGGTTTTAGGCTTCCCAAGCAGTAAGGCCGCCTCAGTGGGCGGCTCTTTCATTTTGGCGACCTGGGGGCGGATCGATGGATAGTCTCAAAGCCCACGCGCGGTTCGTTTAGGATCTTCGCTAGAGGATCGTGTTTCGGAGTCGTCCGAGGGGATGCCGTCGGTTTGTGCCGGCGCTCGGCGACCATGGCGCGCTCGGCATTGGCCGCGCGCGAACCGTGCTCTTCAACAAAGCCGATCCTGGGTTCGTCGAGCAGCTTGGACTGCCATGCTTTTGTGTTCGTCATCCCGCCATTCTAGCCGATGGCGTGCGTCCGCAAAAGCCCGCGGGCGAGGGCGGGTGGAGACCGCACGCGCAACGCCGCCCTGGGCGGAGTATGATCGCCCCGGCGACGTTGGCTAAACACTGGGCCTTCAAATCCCCAGTTCAAATTGGTACGATGGACGTGGCTGAAAGGTTCAAGGGAGCCAAAGAAAAAACGCCCGAGGGTATCGAGCGGGTTATGGCGGTCTGCGGTTCGGCGATATGCCGCGAGACGTCGAGCATAGCCAAGACCCTACCAATGCAATGAAAACCCGCCGAGCTGCGCCGGCGGGTTTCTTCTGCCTACTGGCGATACGGCTCGTCAGGGAGTGGTCCGAGCGGCCCGCGGCGTCGCTGCAGGCGCAGCGGTCCTGGTTTTCTGGATTGCCTGGCTGACCGGTAATTGCAGCACGATTGCCTTCTGCCCGGGCCTCAGGTCTGTGACGAGAACAATCCTGCCATTTGAGAATTCCAGCGCGTCGTGGTGATTGTGATACTGGCCCATGTCAATTTCACGAAACCGGGCTAGTCGATCGTTGACGTTGCGGCGAAACACCCATCCATCGACTCGGACGTTTTCTTCAAAAGCGATCTCGGTGCCAGGGCGAAGGCATACCGCAATGTTTGGATCGTCGAAGCTTGCGAACCCTTTAGTCGTCGTCGAAGGAAATCTTGCCGATACCAACCTATCCGCCACCTCTGCGGGACGGTTGGCGACCGCGTGCAGGCTGTAATCACACATGGATGCGCTCCTATGGACGGCCACCCAGCAAATGCTGCAACATCCGTGAACCCCTTTGGTTGCAGCGCGGGGCAAAAAAAGCTTCCGGCCTAGGCGGTCGTAACCTCATTCTGACCGCGCCAAAATCCCAAGCCTAACGTCCAAAATGGGCGCGTCCAGAATCGCTTCGGCGTCCGACCGCCGCTTTCACGCGTTTGCTCGAAGCGCTGCGCCATCGTTCGCGAGTATGGAGCAGGAGCCACCGCATGGTTCAGCCTGTTGCTGCCCATGCAGTAGTGCGCGGTCCCGGATACGCACGTCCGCGGAAGTCCGGCAGGGTCGTGCGTTCGTTGCCGGGCGTCGATCTCGGATTGAGGCCGATTAGCTGTAGAAGATACCGCCATCCACGTTGAGTGCCTGGCCCGTCACGAAGGCGGAATCGTCGGAGGCGAAGAATGCGACGGGGCCGACGACGTCTTCCGGCTCGCCGAGCCGATGCAGATCGGTGATCTTCTCGAAATAGGTGACCCGCTCCGGATCGCGCAGATTGTTGCGGCCCATCTCGGTGAGGATGATGCCGGGGCATACGGCATTCACCGTGATGCCGTGGCCACCGAATTCCATCGACGACACCCGCGTGAAGCCGACCACAGCAGATTTCGACGCGGCATAGTGCGATTGGCCGGGGCCGCCGGTGCGTGCAGCCAGCGAGGCGATGTTGACGATGCGCCCGTATTTGCGCTCCTTCATGTGGACGACCATCGCCTGGGTCATCTGGAACACGCCGCGGACGTTCACGGCGAAGGTCTGGTCCCAGTGTTCGGGCGTGGTTTCTTCGATGCTCGCGAGACGCAGGATGCCGGCATTGTTGACGAGAACATCGACATGGCCGAGACCCGCGACCGCTTCTGCAACTGAGCGCTGGCAATCCTCGAGCTTGCTGACATCTGCCAGCACCGGAATGCACTTGCCGCCGAGCTTCTTCACATTGGTGACGGTCTCCAGCAGCGTGCTCTCCTGCGACGCGATGTCCGTCAGAGCGAGATTGTAGCCGCGCTTGGCGAGGCCAAGGGCGATGGCACGTCCGATTCCGCGGCTGGCGCCGGTGACGATGGCATGTCTGGTCATGTGATGTTCCTGCTTCTATGAAAGCTGTCGATGGATGGATTAGGCGCGTGCGCCGCGGATGGGCAGCGTGTTCATCGCCTTGACCGTCTCCTCGAAGGACACGAGATTGGCGCCGGAACCGAGCCCCGTCGCCACGATGGCGGCCGTGGCTGTCGCCAGTTTTGCGCAGTCCAGCAGGTCCCAGTCGCGGACCAGGCCGGCGATGAAGCCGCCGGTATAGGAATCGCCGCAGCCGGAGGTGTCGCGCACCGTCACCTCGAAGGCCGGTACCGTGAACTGCCGCCCGTCGCGCGTCATGATGAAAGAGCCGTGTTCGCCGAGCGAGATCGCGCAGGCACCGGCGCCCTTGCCGATGAAATACTGCGCGCAGGCCGCGGGATCGTCGGTGCCGACCAGTGCGTGGGTCTCGTCGATGCTCGGCATGAAGAAGTCCGTATAGGGCATCAGCGGTTCGACCAGTGCCAGCGTCTCGCCGCGTGCCTGGATGAGATCGACGGTGGTGATGCAGCCGGCCGCCTTGGCATCGCGCAGCAGCGCCACCGTCGGCTCGCCGTCCATCGCCAGCAGCGAGCCGACGCCGCCAAGATGCAGCACCTTGCTGCGGCAGGCGGCTTTCTGCGCTTCGGGCGAAATCTTCCAGCGCGCGGAGGCGCCGCGCGCATGTAGCACCGGGCGCGAGCCATCCGGACGGATCGGCAGGATGGTGGCGGAGGTCGGCACGCCGGCCATCCGCTCCATCACCGAAATATCGATGCCCTCGCGCTCCATCGCATTCAGCACCCAGTCGGCCTTCTCGTCGGCGCCGACCGCACCGACGGCGAGCGCCTTCAGCCCGAGGCGCGCGCAGGGCACCACGGTGCCACCCGCGGTGCCGGCGACCGTGAGCCGGATCTCATCGATCAGCGCGCGGCCGCCGCCGGCCGGGATTTCAGTGACGGGGACGCCGAGGATGTCCAGGATGTAGGTGCCGCAGACGCTGACGCCGTGGGGATGGGCCATGTGGCAAGTCTCGCAATTGTTGGTGCTGGTTTGTTAGGTCGAGGTTTTCGGCGTGCCGTCGCTGTCGCGCAGGCCGTATCGTCCCCATCGCTTCAGGATGCTGTCGATCTCGGCATCCGGCAGCAGCGGCGGCGTGCCGAGTTGCAAGCAGCCGTGATACTGCTTGGCGAGCACCTCGACCTCCACTGCAAGCCACATCGCCTTGCGCAGATTGGGGCCGATGGCGATCAGCCCGTGATGGGCGAGCAGGCAGGCGCGGCGATGGCGCAGCGCCTCCAGTGCCGCTTGCGACAGTTCCGCGGTGCCATATTGCGCATAGGGCGCGCAGGGGATGTCGTTGCCGCCGGCCGCCGCGATCATGTAGTGGATCGCGGGAATGCTGCGGTTCATGATCGCGATGATCGTGCAGAAGATCGGATGCGCGTGCACGACGGCATTCGTTTCGGGCTTGGCCTTGAGTATGTCGAGGTGGAAACGCCATTCCGTCGAGGGCACGCGGCCAGCCGGCGCCGTCCACGAGCCATCCCATTTCATCGCGACGATGTCTTCCGGCCGCATGCTGTCATAGGGAACACCGGACGGCGTCAGCAGGATGCCGTCCCCGGTGCGGACGCTGATATTGCCGGACGTGCCCTGATTGATACCGGCAGCCGACATTTCGTGGCAGGCATCGATGATGGCCTGTCGGGTTGCGACGTCTGCAGCGCTTGGATGCGTCATGGCCTGTTTCCTCGAAAGTCGTCGCTGCGGCTCTTACCGGCCGCTGCGGGCGATCGTTATATCGGTGCGAGGCGGGTCAGCGCCCCATGGCGAAGAATTCGTCGTTCGGCCGCATGCTGGTGACATTCGCCAACCGGTTCGACATGCCGAAGAAGGCGGCGATGGCAGCGATATCCCAGACGTCGTCCTCCGTGAAGTCGTGGCGCTTCAGCGCCTCGATATCGGCATCGCCGATCTCGTAAGCCTGCATCGAGACCTTCATGGCGAAATCGAGCATCGCGCGCTGCCGCGGCGTGATGTCGGCCTTGCGATAGTTCACCGCGATCTGGTCGGCAATCAGCGGGTTCTTGGCGCGGATGCGCAGGATGGCGCCATGCGCCACCACGCAATACTGGCACTGGTTGGCATTGCTGGTGGCCACCACGATCATCTCGCGCTCGGCCTTGGTGATCGGGCCTGGCTTGTCCATCAGCGCATCATGATAGGCGAAGAAGGCGCGGAATTCGTCGGGCCGGTGCGCCAGCGTCAGGAACACGTTGGGCACGAAGCCGGATTTTTCCTGCACCGCGAGGATGCGCGTGCGGATGTCCTCCGGCAGGCTGGAGATTTCGGGGACGGGGAAGCGGCTGATGGCTGGCGTGGTCATGGTTTCTGTTTCCTCTCAGGCGGTCGCGAGTGCAACCAGTCTGTCCTGGTATTCTTCAAAAGCGTCGCGTTGATCTGCAATATGGGGTTCGGCGCGGACCAGGCATGTATGTGCCGAGCAGCCCTGGCCGAATTGCGAGGTGCCGATGTCGAGCGTCAGCACGTTCGGATTGCCGGCGACTTCGAGACCAGTCTCAGCGCGCGGGGTGAACCAGGCGCCGGTCGGCAGCACCAGCACGCCGGAGCGCACGCTGTCGGTGACGTCAGCAGTGGCGAGACAGGCGCCGCGTGCATTCCAGATGCGGATGGTCTGTCCGTCGCTGATGCCGCGCGCCGCGGCGTCGTCGGGATGCAGCCGTGCCTGTTCGCGGCCGTTGCGCTTGTTGGCCACGCTGGCGACGCCGGTTTCGATCTGGCTGTGCAGCCGGCCGGCCGGTTGATGCGAGATCATGTGCAAGTCGGACGCATCGCTGCCGCTGCCGAGCCATTCCGCCGGCTCAACCCAGGCCGGATGCGACGGACAATCGGCATAACCGAGCCGGGCAAGGGTCTTGCTGCCGAGCACAATCTTGCCGCTTTCGGTCTTGAGCGCATGCGCCTCGGGATCGATGCGGAAATCGGCGAGGAAAGTGTGGTCGGCGCGCACCGGGCAGCGCGCATAGCCGTCGTGCCAGAATGTTTCGAAGTCGGGCATGTCGAAGCCGAGCCGCTCGGAGGCGTCCTGCCGGCTCGCCTCATAAAGATGACGGACCCAGCCGATTTCGTCGCGGCCTTCGTTGAAGCGGTCGGCAACGCCGAGCTTGCCGGCGATGCGGTCGAAAATCTCGAAGTCGGGCAGTGAGTCTCCGACCGGCTTGATGGCCTGTTTCATCGCAATGATGAAGTCGGAGCGCCTGTTGCCGGCAAGGTCGTTGCGTTCGATCGATGTGGTCGCCGGTAGCACGATGTCGGCGCGCTGTGCCGTCGCGGTGAACATCGGATCCTGGACGATAATGGTCTCGGGCCGCGTCCAGGCTTCGGACAGCCGGTTGAGATCCTGATGGTGATGATAGGGATTGCCGCCGGCCCAGTAGACCAGCCTTGTGTCCGGATAGGTTCGCGTCTCGCCCTCATAGGTGAAGGTCGCGCCGGGATTGAGCAACATGTCGCTGATGCGCGCCACCGGGATGAAGCTATCGATCGGGCGCGTGAGTTGCGAGATGGCCGGTGACTTGCCGAGATTGATGGGCGAGCCGACGCCGCCGAGCGAGGCATAGCCGTAGCCGACACCGCCGCCCGGCAGCCCGATCTGGCCGATGATGGAGGCGAGGCCGAGCGCTGCCCAGAACGGCTGCTCGCCATGATGTGCGCGCTGCAGGCTCCAGCTCACGGTAAGCATGCTGCGGGTATCGACGAGGCGTCGCGCCAGCTGGCGGATGCCGTCGGCATCGAGCCCACAGATCTCCGCGGCCCAGGCTGCATCCTTGCGAATGCCGTCTGACGAGCCGTCGAGATAGCCGAGCAGTTGCTCGGCGCCGCTGGTGCAGCGATCAAGGAAATCCCGGGCGTGCCGGCCTGCCTTCACGATCTCGCCGGCGAGGCCCAGCATCAGCGCGGTGTCAGTGTTCGGGCGGATCGGCCACCATTCGGCATCGACCCAATCCGGCATATCGTCCTTCAGCGGCGAGACGTGAACGATGCGGATGCCGCGCTCGGCGATTTTCCTGAGATAGGATTCGAGGCGGTGGGTGCCGATGCCACCGGCCTCGGTCTGCGCAGTGCGCGGCGATAGCGCGCCGAACACCACAAGCGTGTCGGTGTGTGCGGCTATGGTGTCGAGCGTATTGGCCTGGCCGTCGCAAGCATCCGAGCTTCCCAGCGTATGGCGCAGGATCACCGGGCCGGCAGCAATGGAATACGTATCCACATGCCGGGTGAAGCCGCCGATCAGATTGAGCATGCGCTTGAGCAAAGACGACGCATGATGCAGGCGGCCCGAATTGGTCCAGCCATAGGAGCCCGCGAAGATCGACGCATTGCCGTGGGTGTTCGAGACGCGACGGATTTCGTCGGCCACCAGCGTGGTCGCCTCATCCCAGCTGACGGGCACGAACTTCTCCGCGCCGCGCTTGCGCCGATCGCTGTGCTCGCGCTTGTCGAGCCAGCCGGAGCGCACCATCGGACGCAGAACGCGGCGTTCAGGATTGGCCCATTCCGGCACCGAATGGATGATCGGCGAGGGGGCGGGATCATGGGCGAACGGCTCGATGCCCACGATCTGTTCGTCCTGCACGAGGATCGTATAGGCGCCCCAGTGACTGCAATGCGGGATCCGCTTGATCTCACTCACGCATCGTCTCCGTGTCGTTGCTCGCCGGTCCTGTCAGGATGCATGGGACAGCGGCCGTTCCATCTCGCGCCGCATCTGCGCGGCGAAGTCCGGATAGGTTTCGGCGACCTCGTCGTAAACACGCCCGCGCAGCAAAGCCAGCGTCTGCGGATCCGGCAGCGCGGTCTGTTCCGGCTGGCTTTCATGGGTGAACTGGAAGCCGGTGGCGTCCTTGATACCTGCGAGGTCGTGTCCGGGATGGACGCTCTGCAGGTCGAAGCCCGGACGCCTCTTGTCGAAGCGGAACAGCGCCTTGCTGGTCAACAGCGCGATCGGGCCGCCACTGCGGTAAACGCCATCGTCGCTGACGCCGGGCGTGCTGATGAAATCCACCTTCTCGACCAGAGCACGCGGCGTGTGCTCCTCGCGAAACAAGATCACGCGCGGCACGACGTAATACAGATAGGCCGATCCGAACGAGCCGGGCCATCGCACTTGCGTTTGCGGATAGTCGCCGGTGCCCACCAGATTGACGTTGCCACGGCCGTCGATCTGGCCGCCTCCGAGGAAGAAGGCATCGATGCGGCCCTGGCCGGCGCAATCGAACAGTTCGGCCGAGCCGTTGGTGAAGAAATTGTGCTCCACCGATCCGAGGATCGAGATGCGCGGGCCTTTCTCGCCGGCCTGCTGCTTTAGCGCTCGCAGCAGCATGGCGCCGGCCGCGGGGATCGGTGAGGACGCACCGACAGCGACATGCCGGACGCCGTCGAGCAGTTTGGCGACGGTGCAGATCAGGATTTCGCGCGGGTGAACCTCGCTCATCATGCGGGTTCCATCTGTGCGTTCGTCATGTAGTCGGCAAAACCCTCGGCGCTGCGCGCGGCGCGCGCATAGCGCAGGATCTCGGCCGTGTCGGTCGGATACTCGCCCCACAGGCCGTAGGGCCAAGCGCCCTTCGGCGCGACGGCGACTTCGGTGACATAGAGCGCCGGCAGCACGCCCGCTGCGCTCATCTCATTGGCGAGCAGGCTGTCGTCCACGATGCGCTCGACAGTGACGAGTGTGGTGGCCGATGCATAAGCCATCGCGGCGAGTTCGCGGCGTCGTCCGATCCACACATTGCCGAAACGGTCAGCCATCGGCGCGTGGAAGATCGTGATATCGGGTTTGATCGCGGGGATGAGCACGATGGGATCGCCGCCATCCGCCAGCGGATTGTCGATGACGCGCCAGTCGCTGCGATGGTGCAGGAGGTCGCTGCCGATCAGTCCGCGCATCGGCATGAACGGGCTGCCTTTCTGCGCGGCCATCAGGCCGGCATGGATAGCGGGGCAGGTGGCGTCCTTCAATGCGATCGCGCCGTTCCTGACGGCTGCGTTGAAGCGCGGTGCGCCGCCGGCTTCGCCGAGCGATACGGCGCTGGTCTCGACCGACCGAACCAGACCGGCGCCGACGAGTTGGTCCACCTGAAGGCCACCGGTCGGCACGCAGACGAGATCGAGATTGCGTGTGTTGCGTTCAATGATCGGGCGCGTCATTGCCATCGAGACGCCGGCATAATCCACCGGCAGCGCCAGCCGGACCCCCGGCTCCACATACTTCGCCAACGCGCGAAGATCGCTTACCACAATTCGCCTCCCGATTTATATGTTCTATATTGTAGAACATGGTTCTAAATAAAATTAGTCGCGCGGCGCCGCGGCTGTCAATCCGTTTGTGTCGCGAAGCACTTTGCCAATAGGGGAAAATGCAAACCCGTCGGTAAGTCGATGACGATCGGCGCGTCGTCGCATCGCGCATTCACTTGACAAGACGATGCGTCACGCCAACAATAATTGGAATAACGTCTCATAATATAGAACGACCAGGGAGGTTGATGATGGCTGAGCCATTGGCGCTGCGCGTGGGACATTCCGGCGCGGGTGTTCCGGCGTCGCAGTCGGGCGGCGCAAGCGAGCGTCAGGTCATCGGTTCGCGCATCGCAGTTCGCGATGCCGAGAAACGGTACGGCCAGTTCCATGCCGTCAATCGTATCAATCTCGATATCGAACCCGGCGAATTCATCACGCTGCTCGGCCCGTCCGGCAGCGGCAAGACCACATTGCTGAACCTGCTGGCCGGTTTCCAGAGCCTCGACGGCGGCGAGATTCTCGTGGACGGCAGGCCGGTGCACAACGTGCCCACGCATAAGCGCGGATTCGGCATGGTGTTCCAGAGCTATGCGCTGTTTCCCAACATGACGGTGACACAGAATGTCGCGTTCCCGCTGCGCATGGCCGGCGTCGATCGCGCCACCACCGAGCGGCGCGTCGCCGAGACGCTGGAAATCATGCGCCTGTCGGATCATGCGAACAAATCGCCGTCGGAAATGTCCGGCGGACAGCAACAGCGCGTCGCCATTGCGCGCGCCATCGTGATGCGGCCGAAGGTCGTGCTGATGGACGAGCCGCTCAGCGCGCTCGACCGCCGGCTGCGCGAATCAATCCAGATCGAGATACGCGATCTGCATCAGACGATCGGCAGCACGATCCTGTTCGTGACACATGATCAGGGCGAAGCGCTCACCATGAGCGATCGCATCGCCGTGCTGGATGCCGGCAGGATCGTGCAGATCGGCCGCCCGGTCGACATCTATCGCCACCCGTCCAATCGTTTCGTGGCGTCGTTTGTCGGCGAGAGCAATCTGATCGAAGCCGAGATCATGCAGAAGCGCGGCACCACCGTGACGCTGAAGAACCGCGCCGGCTATGTGTTCGATGCCGAGAGCCGCGACGCCATCGATGTTGGCCGCGTCACCGTGCTGGTGCGGCCCGAGCGCATCGCGATTACCAGCGAGCCAACCGCAAGCTCGACTCCGGTGACTGTGACGTCAGCGATCTTCCTCGGCGAGATCCTGCGCATCGAGGCGCAGATGGACGGCGGCGACACGCTGCTGATCCGCTGCACCGACACCGCCAGGCGGCCGCTGCCCGATATCGGCGATCGCCTGCATGTGAGCTGGGGTCCGGAAGACTGCTGGGTGCTGACATGACGACGATCTCGCTGTCCGAGGAGCCGCGGCATCAGGCGAGCTCCAGCCTGGCCATGAAGCTCAAGAACCCCGCGCTGCTGCTGCTGCCCGCGGTCGCTTTCCTGTCGTTCATCTATCTGCTGCCGCTGGTCGATCTCATTCGCATCAGTATCAGCGGGCCAAGCTGGCTGACCTATTTCCAACGCGTCTTTGCGGTGCCGCTCTATTGGGAATCGCTGGTCCGCACCATGCAGATCTCGGTCACGGTCGCATTCCTGTGCCTGTTGTTCGGCTATCCCACCGCACTCCTGATCCATCGCACCCGCGGCATCACCCGCGCGCTGATCGCCACCGCGATCGTGCTGCCATACTTCATCGCGATCCTGATCCGCACCTATGCATGGATGGTGCTGCTTGGCCGCAATGGACCGGTCAACAAATTTCTGGTGTCGATCGGTATCCTGAGCGAGCCGGTCCAGCTCTTGTTTCACCGCGGCACCGTGCTGCTCGGCATGACGGCGGTGCTGCTGCCGCTGATGGTGCTGACCATCTATTCGAGCGTGTCGCGGCTCGATCCCGGTCTCACACGCGCGGCGCTGGCCAGCGGTGCGGGGCCTATTGCCGTGTTTTGGCGGGTGCTGCTGCCGCTGACGCTGCCCGGCATTGGCGCCGGCTTCCTGCTGGTTTTCGTGGCCGCGATCGGCTTCTTCATCACGCCGACACTGCTCGGCGGCCCGGGCGACCAGATGTTCGCCATGCATATCACGCAACAGGCGGACTCGGTGACGTCGGAGGGCTTCCTGCAGGCGCTGGGCGTCGTGCTGCTGTTGATCACGCTGCTGGTGGTCGCCATCGCCGGACGTTTCCTTGGCCTGGAATTCATCTGGGGCGGGCGCAAGCTCACCGAGACGACAGCAGGGAAGGCCGCGCCAGCGGCAACGTCCGGCACCGCACGTCGCAGCTTCGGCAGCGCATTTGCTGACGCCATCGGTTGGCCGCTGCTTCGGCTGTTCGGCATGCTGCCGGCTAGTTGCGGCACATGGACGGTCCGCCTGATGGGTGGCCTGGTGGTCGCGCTGTTGATCCTGCCCATCGTGGTCGTTATGATCATCTCGTTCAGCAGCGCCAGCTATCTGACCTTCCCGCCGCCGGGCTTCTCGCTGCGCTGGTACGAGCAGTTCTTCTCCGACACCAACTGGATGCGCGCGTTCTGGACATCCGCGCTGATCGCGGCGGTCTCGGCCTTCATTGCGGTCGGGCTCGGCACATGCGCGGCGCTCGGCATCGTCAGAGGTAATGTGCGCGGCAAATCCGCGATCATGCTGCTGCTGGTCAGCCCGATCATCGTGCCGCCGGTGGTGCTCGGCTTGTCGCTCTACACGCTGTTCTTGAAGTTCGATCTGGTCGGCTCGGTGTTCGGCCTTGCGGCGGCCCATGCCATTGGCGGTTTGCCGATTGTGGTGGTGATCCTGTCTGCTGCGCTGCAGAGCGTGGACTCGCGGCTCGAACAGGCCGCCTCGGTCCATGGCGCGTCGTCGCTCACGGTGCTGCGGCTGGTGACGCTGCCGGCGATTGCGCCGGGCCTTGCGGCCGCGACCTTCTTTGCGTTCCTGCATTCGTTCGACGAATTGGTGCTGACCCTGTTCCTGTCGAGCGCGCAGCTGAAGACGCTTCCGTTGATGCTATGGGGCGATATCAATTACCGGCTCAACCCGGTACTGGCCGTCGTGTCCACGCTCGAAGTGCTGCTGGTCGTGGGAGGACTGTTCCTCGCCCGGCCAGTGCTCGCAACGTCGCAAAAAGCGACCTGATGACAAACGATCAAACAGGAGGAAACACACTATGCTGGGAATGAAACGCTTCAGGCTGCCGGCCTTGGCTTCGGCGGCGTTCATCGCCATGGGGACGGGTCTGGCCGTTGCCCAGAGCAACGTCGTCATCATGCAGGATCCGGGCGGCGGCTATGGCGATGCGCTACGCAAGGTGATGTACGATCCGTTTGAGAAGGAAACCGGCATCAAGGTCGTCACCGTGCAGGAAGCGCGCAGCGGTCCGCGCATCAAGGCGCAGGCCGAAGCTGGCAAGGCGCAGTGGGATCTGACCTTCATCTTCGATCAGGAAACCAAGCTGCTCGGCGACTGCTGCCTGGCTGACATCGACTATTCCAAACTGTCGGAATCCGCGCAGAAGACCTTGGCGGCGATGCCGGACAATCTGAAGCGCAAGAAGGGCGTCGCGCTGCAGGTGATCGGTGTCGGCCTCGTCTACAACAAGGACAAGTTCAAGGGCGATAAGGCACCGCAGAACTGGGCCGACTTCTGGGACGTGAAGAAGTTTCCGGGGCGCCGCTGCATGCCGGCCTGGCCGCGCTTCACCTTCGAGGCAGCGCTGATGGCCGACGGTGTCGACAAGAGCAAGCTGTATCCGATCGACATGGAGCGTGCGCTCAAGAAGATCAAGGAGATCAAGCCGCACATCGTCAAATGGTGGACCACCGCCGCGCAGCCGCCGCAGCTGATCCTCGATGGTGAGGCCGATATGTGCCAGGCCTATACGGGGTCGATGAGCAAACTGGCGCTGGAAGGCGCTCCGATTGATCTCACCTTCAATCAAGGCTTCGTCTATTACGACTTCTTCTCGATTCCGAAGGGCGCGCCGAACTATGATAACGCGCTCAAGCTGCTGTCCTGGCGTCTCGACCCCAAGCGCGCCGCCCAGCTGACCTCCACTTTCCCGGTCGCGCTTCCTTCGAAGGTCGTGTTCGATGCTGCGACGGATAAGAACGTCGCGCGCTATTGGGCGAACAATCCTGAGAACGTCTCCAAGGCGATCGAATGGAGCCCGGACTTCTGGGGGGCGCCATCGCCCGCTGGCAATTCGACCAATGAAGAATATGCGCAGGAAAAGCTGAACGCACTGCTTGCCCAGTAAATCGCGCCATACAACAATGAGACCGGCGGCGGCCCAGCGCCGCCGGTCTGTTCGCAACAGAGAACTACCTCACATCGGCTGCTTGGATGGATAAGGCATTTATCAAGGGACTGAGGCTCCTCGAGGCGCTCGCGATGAGCGAGCAGCCACGCGGGGTCACCGATCTCGCCAATGAGCTGAAGTTCACCAAGAGCAATGTGCATCGACTGCTGGCGACGCTGCAATCGCAGGGCTTCGTTCGCCAGATTCCGCCGCACAGCACCTACGAACTCACAACCAAGCTATGGGTGCTCGGCAACCACGTCATTCAGCGCATGGATCTGATCCGTATCGCACGCCCGGCGATGACGGCGCTGGCCGAAGTTACCGGAGAGACCGTTCATCTGTCGGTGCTCGAGGGCACCGACGTTGTCTATGTGGACAAGATTGAAAGCGCGCATCATATCCGCGCGCATACCAGCGTCGGCATGCGTGCGCCTGCATTCACCATGGCAACCGGGAAGGCGATGCTCGCGCAAATGCCGGACGAATATCTGGAGAACTTTCGCCCGCATCTCAAGCGTTATACGGATACGACGCGAACGACCATCGAGGAGTTGCGCGAAGACATCCATGCGGCGCGGGCACAAGGCTATTCGTCAGTGCTGCATGGCGAATGGCGGGAAGGTATCGCCGCCTGCGCTTGCGCCATCGTTGGACGCTCCGGTGAACTCGTCGGAGCCATCGGCATGTCTGGCCCGGACATCCGGGTCAAGCGAAAGCAGATCAAGGAATACGCTGTTCACGTGATGGAAGCGGCGCGCGCCATCGGCCTGGCACTCGGCCATGTTCGTGCGATGTGAACAATGGCTGCCCATTCGAAGTCCGTGATACCGCATCGATGCTTCGGTTTGGTCGCCTGAATCACGTCTAAGCCGATGCCTTCAATCGGCAAAAAACGGAAGACCGTACTTGCGAGATTACCCCGTAAGCGGACATATCCGGACATGCCAAAATCGACCCGAATGACCCACACCAGACATGGGCTGTTTCGATCTCCTGGGCACCGGCGCGCGCGGTCGCAGGAGCGCGGCGAGCACAGGGACGTCACCCGCGACGCCGCGAAATAACTGGTAGTACTCTCGCAAACCGTCGCGTTCGCTGTGAAAGCGAAAGTTGATCGACTGCCGCTATTGCGTGGTGGCCTTGGCTGAGCATCGTCGGCCACGGCCATCACCAGTGATCAACAAGGTGTCCGCTGCACGTGTTTTGCATGTCCTGCTTCGAAGTCGCTGGCGTCGAATCTACTTTCAATGGCGACAACTGAATCGCCACGATTTCGCCTCCGAGCGATCGGCTAATCTCGCAACGTCACGCAATGATTCTCGCGAGGCATTTGGGATGAATGATTTGATCCTCTGGAACGAGCTAACGCGCCGCGAACAGCGAATTATGAACAAGCTGTTCGGCGGCGGATCAGCCTATGGTGATGGTCCGATAGAAACAGTCAACCTCATGCGGCTCGGTCTGATCACCGAAAGCGGATTAACCTAGGCCGGCCTCGAGTTATTCATTGCTGCTTTCAAAGCGCAACGAGACGTCTGTCGGGCGAACTGATTGCGCGCAGAGCATCGCGTTCCGGTCCGGGCCTCATAATGTCGGATGTTTTTTTATTCGATCTTCGCAAATCAAGAGCCAGGCTTGAGCTGTCCGTTCGGCGTAGAGCGTGAGATCTCAAGCTCTTCCTCGTTCATGTCTGCCGACACATCAGCGAAAAGGGGTGTGCTCAAATAGCGCTCGCCGGTATCGGGAAGCATGCAGAGAATATTTGCCCCTTTCTCTGCCTCGGCTGCAACCTTGAGCGCGCCCGCAAAGGTTGCGCCTGAGGTAATACCCACAAAGATGCCCTCTTTGGTAGCAAGGTCCTTGCTGCAGCGAATGGCATCCGGACCGGAGATCGCTAAGATGCGATCGATGACCTTCATTGCGACGGCATCGTCGGTGAGTTTTGGGATGAAATCCGGCGTCCAGCCTTGCATCGGATGGGGCTTGAATGTCGGATGCGGGGCGGCCGGAGTTCCATCTGAGTTTCGCGACTGCGGGGTGCCACTGGCCAACAACTGCGCATCCTCTGGCTCGCAAACCACTATCTTCGTCTCGGGACGCTCCTCTGCGAGCACCCGCGCGACGCCCTTTAACGTTCCGCCCGTTCCATAGCCCGTGACCCAATAATCCAACCGTTCTCCGGAGAAATCGTCGAGTATCTCACGCGCTGTCGTACGCGAATGAATATCGGGATTGGCTTCATTCTCAAACTGCCTAGTCATGTACCAGCCATGCGCCCTGGCGAGCTCGATGGTCTTGTTGATCATGCCTACGGCGCGCTCAGCCGCGGGAGTTACGATGACCTTCGCTCCAAGGAACCGCATGAGCTTACGCCGCTCGACGCTAAATGGCTCTGCCATGGTGATCACAAGCGGGTATCCCTTGGCGGCGCAGACCATGGCAAGACCAATGCCCGTATTTCCACTTGTCGCCTCTATGACCGTCTGACCAGGCTTGAGCTCTCCGGATTTTTCGGCCGCCTCGATTACTCCGAGAGCCAATCGGTCCTTCACTGAACCAAGCGGGTTGAAGGCTTCAATTTTTACGAAGAGATTCACGCCTTCCGGCGCCAGACGATTGATCCGCACTACCGGCGTATTACCGATCGTTTCGACGATACTTTGATATTTCCGTCCCATGATGCATTTCCCGACATTGCGTTGTTTGCGACGAGTAATATCGCGACTCCAATTGCCATGCATTGCGTCTAAGCTGCCCTCGGTTATTGGGGACAATCATTGGGCGCGCAAGAGTTAGCTTTCAGGGCGTACCCGACTTCACCGCCCGTCCTGATTGATCGTAGCGCGGCAAATGGACCTGTTTTGGACATTGTACCTAGCGGAACAGCCACCGCCTATGCTTTGGTAGAGGCAGATAGTTTTTCACCGAGCCAGGGAGCGTTTTTTGCCCGGCGAGCGCGTGGAACGGCGACTGGCGGCTGTGCTGGCGGCGGATGTCGCCGGCTATAGCCGGTTGATGGGTCATGCCGAGGAGCGCACGCTTGCGGAGCTAAAGACGTTTCGAAAGACGCTTGTCGATCCCAGGATCGCCACGCACTGCGGTCGCATCGTCAAGACCACTGGCGATGGCATGCTGGTCGAATTCGCCAGTGCTGTCGATGCAGCGCGCTGTTCGGTGGAAATCCAGCGAGAGATGGCTCAACAAAACGCCGCCGTTCCGCCGGAACTCAGGATTGAATTTCGCATCGGCATACACGTTGGGGACATCATCATCGACGACAACGATATTTTCGGCGATGGTGTCAACATCGCAGCCCGTCTTGAGGGAATTGCCGAGCCAGGCGGCATCTGCATCTCCGATGATGCACACAGGCAAATTCGCGGCAAGCTCGACGTCGCCTTCGACGACATCGGCGAGCAGACTTTAAAGAATATTGCCGAGCCAATGCGCGTATGGCTAATACGGCTTGCCCGCGAGAGCGCTCCTGCGATCCCGTCAAATTCGTCTGCGAAACAAGTTCGAGATCTAGCGCTACCTGACAAACCGTCCATCGTCGTCCTGCCGTTCGACAACATGTCCGCTGAGGCGGGTCAGGATTACCTTGCTGATGGTATCGTCGAGGCAATTACCGCAGCTCTTTCGTGCATTCGCTCTTTTTTCGTCATCGCCCGTAGCTCAGCGTTCACCTATAAGGGCCGCGCGATAAATGCGCGCAACGTTGGTAAGGAGTTGGGCGTTGCTTATTTGCTTGAGGGTAGCGTGCAAAAAGTCGGCAATCGCCTCCGCATTATCGTTCAGCTAATCGAAACCGAGGGAGGGGCACACGTTTGGAGCTCACGCTTTGACGGCGCAGTCGACGAGTTCTTTGACCTCGAAGACCGAATAACGGAGCAGGTGGCAGGCGCTCTACAGCCTTCCATCCGCATTGCCGAGATTGAGCGGTCGCGACGCAAACGGCCGCAAGACCTGAGCAGCTATGACTATACTATGAGAGCGATGCCTCATGTCTGGGCGTTGGAGAAGGAAGAAAGCGCTAAAGCGATTGAACTCCTCGAAAAGGCGCTCGCGATTGATCCCGAATATCCCCTAGCTTTGTCGCTTGCTGGTTGGTGCCACGCCCAGCGCTCGGTCTATAACTGGGCGGACGACATCGTTGGAAGCCAGGCAATGGCGCGATCGCTCGCCGAGCGGGCAGCAGAGATGAGTGGCGATGACCCTATCATTCTGGCGGTACTCGGCGCAGTGCACACATTTGTACGCAACCATGGAACCGCGCGTATACTGCTTGAGCGAGCCGTCAGCCTCGACCCCAACGCTGCATGGGCCTGGAGTAGGCTCGGATGGCTAGAGAACTATGCCGATCAGCCTCAGAAGGCAATTGACAATTTCGAGCGCGCTCTGCGCCTGAGCCCGATTGATCCAATGAATTTCAACAACTATGTAGGAATAGCCTCTGCGCATGAAGTAGCGCAAGAATACGACAAGGCTGCCGCGTTCTATCGGCGCGCCCTCGAAGAACGGCCAAACGCTAGTTGGATTTATCGCAATTTGGCGTCGGTCCTGTCGGGAGCCGGCCGGGTCGGCGAAGCTAAACAAGCATTCGAGGAGTTGATGCTTACTTACCCCGATCTGACGATTTCAAAATTCAAACAGGCAATGGTGTTTTCGCCTGCTGTTCTGAACCGTATGGCAGAAAACCTCCGAAAGCTCGGGTTGCCTGACTAGGGCGACCGGAGAGAGCCGGCCGGCATCGATACCTTTCCGAGCACATCTCGATGAGTTGACTTCCGCTTGTGGCACTTTTCGGACCTGAGGCGATGTCCGACCTCAGTCCGTTATCGGCACCTAAGCGGACGTTCGCCGTCCGCTCCAAGTTTATGTGTTCACGCCCTAGTGAGACATCCACATCGTTGTCGCCTGATCGCTCGCCTCGTGTTGCTCAAGGCGATCGGCTTCCTGGCGGTATGCGTGCGACGCTTCGACAAGTCGCGTGACGGTGACGGCATCCAGAATAGTCTTTGCCAACCGTTCGGCGCGGATCGCTTGTTCCCTGAGATATTGAACTCTGGTCATCTGCTGCCCTCACACTTGCCAATACAAGTTGAGTCAATTTCGATCGTTCCCAGCCTGTCCCCTGATGCTTAACGGACCGTAAGCGGCGCTGGATTCGCAGTGAAGATTGTCCTGATTGTGGTAAACGCGGCGGCGTCGACCCTAATACTCCCGCGCAAACGGACATTCACGTTAAGCCCGAACATTTCGCCTGAGGTGGTAGGCATGTAAATCGCCTTCACCCTCGTTATTCGCGCCGTTGCTATTCCCGGTTCAAACGGGGAGATCGCAATGTCGGAGAATGCAGGCGTCGCCAAGCGGCTAGAGAAATTTCCGGCTTTCGACGGCTTTCGGGGGATTGGCGTGGTGGTGTTTACCCGATCACGCGTTTGCTGCTGCGCGAACGGGCCAAGACCGGCCGCATCTCCTTCAAGGACTTCTATATGCGCCGGGCGCTGCGCATCTTTCCGGTCTATTACCTCACGGTGCTCGTCTGCTACTTCATCTTCAGATTGGGTCCGGCGGATACGCTGAGCCTTCTGACCTACACGTTCAATTTCTATCATCCACTGCATGCGGTGCCGAACCCGTTGGAACACACCTGGTCATTGCCGGTGGAGGAGCGTTTCCGCTGGCCGCATCAGTTGCAACCGAGGCGCGAAGCCGTCGTGATCGGCCTCGGTGACGTGCGCGTGGTGATGGGTGTCATCGATCGGGAAGGGCGAAACCCGGTTTGCCGGGCCCATGTAGCGAAGGGCAAGTCTTGACGAAGAAAGGCAAGACTTGACGAAGCCTTGCGTCTGCTTCTCATTGGCTGGCAGCACGGCGATAGTCCGTGCCTGCTTGGAGGTCTCGCCCGATGATCACGCTCTATCACTGCGCCCGCGCGCGTTCGTTCCGCCCGCTATGGACGCTTGAAGAGCTCGAGCTGCCCTATGAGCTGAAGATGCTGCCGTTCCCGCCGCGCGTCTTTGCCAAGGAATATCTCGGCATCAATCCGCTCGGCACCATCCCGCTGATGCTCGATGGCGAGATCCGGATGACGGAATCGGCGGCGATCGCGCAATATCTGGTGACCAAATACGGTCCGACGCCGCTGGCCGTCGGCATCGACGAGCCGGACTACGGCGCGTTCCTGAACGGGCTGCATTTCGGCGAGGCGACGCTGACCTTCCCGCAGGCGCTGGTGCTGCGTTATTCGAAGCTCGAGCCGGAGGAGCGCCGTCATCCGCAGGTGGTCGAGGATTATTCGAAGTTCTTTCTTGGACGGTTGCGTATGATCGAGACCATCACCACCGGCAACGACTATATCTGTGCCGGCCGCTTCACCGCCGCGGACATTTCCGTCGGCTATGCACTGCTGCTGGCCAATCGTCTCGGGCTTGCATCGCAATTCGGGCCGAGTGTCACAGCCTATTGGGCGCGATTGCAGCAGCGCGAGGGCTACCTGCGTGCGGTTGAGTCGGAGACCCGCGCCGGCGACGCGCTGGGTTTGGCGCGCCGCTTCTGAGCGGCTATACCAGCCGCATCAAGTTCAACCAAGCGAGCAGACCGATGGCCGATGATAGCGTAATCCTGGAGAAGAAGGGCGCCGCACTCTGGATCACCATCAACCGACCGGAGAAGCGCAATGCCATGAATGGCGATGTTATCGCCGGCATCGCCAAGGGCTATCGCATGGCGCATGAGGACGCAGGCGTACGGGTGATCGTTCTGACCGGCGCGGGCGAGAAGGCGTTCTGCGCCGGCGCTGATCTGGCGAATGCGGGTGCAGCCTTCTCGATGGATTTCTCCAAGCCCAATGGTGATCTCGCGGATCTGATGCGGCTGTCGCAAAACGCCACCAAGCCCGCCATCGCCCGCGTTAACGGCGTCTGCATGGCCGGTGGCATGGGGCTGCTGTGCATGACCGACATGGCGGTGGCCGCGGACAACGTGATCTTCGGTCTGCCCGAGGTGAAGGTCGGCGTGTTTCCGATGCAGGTGCTGGCGCTGCTGCAGTCCATTGCGCCACGTCGTCTGGTCAACGAATGGTGCATCACCGGCGAGCCGTTCGACGCGCAGACCGCGCTTGGCGCTGGCCTGCTGAATCACGTGGTGCCGGCGGCCGAGCTCGACAGCAAGGTCGACTGGCTGATCTCGCGCATCACCGACAAGTCGCCGACCGCCATTCGCCGCGGCAAATATGCGATGCGCGCCATCGCCGCGATGTCGTTCGACGAGAGCATCGCCTATACCGAAAGCCAGATCGCGATCCTGTCGATGACCGAGGATGCGAAAGAAGGCCTCAAGGCGTTTGGCGAGAAGCGCAAGCCAGTGTGGCCAGGCAAATAGGGCGGCTCTCGGTGGCGCGCCACGACAGACCATCGAGCCGGCGCACGGGCGCATCGTCAGCCTTAAAGTGGAATTAACAGTGTCGCCGTACCCTCGTAGCCCGTGAGCGACCAGGCCATCAGCAGCCCAGCCAAACAGTTCCCGGTGTGGGCAACGATGCCTTTGCTGGTGAGCGCGTGCGTCTATGGCCTGCTGCTGGCGCTCGGGCCGCGGCTGCTGAACGATCCGGACAGCTATTCTCATATCGCGATCGGCCGCTGGATCCTGGCGAATGGCGTCATTCCGTCGACCGACTCGTTCTCCTTTTCCATGCATGGCGGTCATTGGCTTGCCTTCGAATGGCTCTCCGAGGTCATTTACGGGGCGGTCTATACGTTTGCCGGCTGGCAAGGCGTCGTGGCACTCGCTGCCGCGGCCATCGCGCTTTCCGTCGGGATTCTGACCCGGTTCCTGCTGCGCGAACTTGCGCCGAAGCCGGTATTGATCATTGTTACAGCCGTGGTCGTTCTTCTCGCGCCCCATCTGCTGGCGCGGCCGCATGTATTGGCACTTCCGGTCATGATGACCTGGGCGACCGCGCTCGTTCGTGCCATGGATACGCGTGCACGACCGCCTTACTGGGCGTTACCGCTGCTGGTCCTTTGGGCCAATCTCCACGGCAGCGTCATCCTGGCACTGGGGTTGATCGGACCCGCAATCCTCGAAGTCCTCATACGAAACAAGCTCCGCGAGCGGCCTCGCGAAGTGCTCCATTGGCTCGCTTTCACGGCTCTCGCTGTTGCCGCATCCTGCCTGACCCCTTACGGGCCCGGCACGCTGTTGATGCCGCTGACGACGCTCGGTCTTGGCGATGCGCTCAACTGGATCGGCGAATGGCGGCCACAGAATTTCGGCCGCATCGGGATCTTTGAGATCCTGCTGCTGGCGGGAATCTTTGCGCTGTCGCGCGGCGTGACGCTTCCCGTGGTGCGGGCTCTGGTCTTAATCGGCCTGTTGCATTTTGCTCTGGCGCAGGTGCGCAACGTCGACCTGCTTGCCATGCTGGCGCCGCTCTATCTTGTAGCGCCGATCGCGCAGCAGTTTCGCAGCTGGGCCGCATCCAATGAGGTCGGCTCAGGTCGGGCGCTGCAGGTCGGTGCCGTCGGTGTCATGATCGTGGCGACCGTAATCTCTTCGGCGCGCGACGTTCGCCCCGCCGCGCGAAATACGCCGCAGGCAGCGGTGGCCAGCGCCGGTCTGACCGCGGCGAACCGCGTGCTCAACGATTATTCGTTTGGCGGCTATCTGATCTTCGCGGGAATTCCCACTTTCATCGATGGTCGCGGCGAACTCTATGGCGGCAAATTTCTTCATCGCTACAACAGCGGCCTCTCGCTGGCGGACCTGAATGATTTTCTGAAGCTGCTCGAAGATTACAAAATAGATGCCACGCTGCTGGAGCCGGAAACTCCGGCGGTGGCGTTGCTCGATCAGCTGCCAGGCTGGAAGCGCGTCTATGGTGACGACGTCGCGGTGGTCCACAAGCGGCAGAATGCAACGGCAAAGTAATTAGGCAGTGGCGAAAGTGGCGTATTGTGCGCCCAGCGGCAGGCCGCTGAAGGCGTTTTCGACACGCCGCGCGGCTTTCGCTTCCCAGGGCAGTAGCAGGAAATGACGCGAAGCGATGTCGCGGAGGCCGGCGCCCGCCATGATCTTTTGCATCTTGCCCGCGCCGAGCAATACCGCGTCGCGATCGAACTCACAGCGCGCGACAGCAAGACGGGTCAGCGGATTGAACGGGTTGTGTTCGATGACACAGACCAGCCCTCCTGGCCGCACAACGCGCCGCATCTCACGCATGAAACCCGCCCATTCGACAGGCGGGACGTGATGCATGACGCAGATCGTGGTGATCAGATCGAAGCTGGCATCGGCGAATGGAAAGACGCTGCCGTCGAAAGCTCGGTAGTCGACATCGGGGTTGTCGACTTGTGCCTGCGCAATACTGGCGGAGGATACGTCTATGCCGCTGAGCCGACCCACCATGCCGCGCAGCAGTGGATGGAAGCTGCCAACGCCGCAACCGACATCGAGCATGTCAGGCTTTTTTGATTGAAGCCGCGCTGCGATCAATTCGCGCAATAGATCAGCCTTGGCGCGCATGAAGAAGCTATGCGGCAGGCCGGAAAAGTCGATCGAGGATTGAACGACGTCGCGGTAGTTGCTGCGGTAGCTGTCGAACAGCTGGCTCATGACAATCCGCTCCGTCAGGCGCTGCGCGAGGTGCGGTAGGATGCTTCGCTTTGATCGCGGTCGAAACCGACGCGGTTCTGCACGACATAAAGTGGACGATGTTTCGCTTCTGCGTGGATGCGCCCGACATAGAGGCCGACGATGCCGGTCATCAGCATGTTCAACCCGCAGAGCAGGGACACGATGACGATGATCGACGACCAACCCGCGACCAGATGCGGGTCGTTCGTCATCCACAGCAGCAGCACCCAGCCGCCATAAAGCAGGGCCAGGCCCGACACCGCGAGACCGCACCAGATCGCCAGCCGCAGCGGCGCGTCGGAAAAGCCCAGCGCAGCGGACATGGCGAGCCGCGCCATCTTGAACAGCGGATATTTGGTTTCGCCGGCGGCGCGTTCGAGACGATGGAAGCTCACTTCGGCCTGCCGGAAGCCGAGCCAGGCGATCATACCGCGCACGAAGCGATCGCGCTCCGGCATCTGGCGCAACGCGTCCAGCACCTTGCGGTCGATCAGTCGGAAATCGCCGACGTCTGCCGGGATACGAACCGAGGTCATACGGCCAAGCACCCGATAGAACACATGGGCGGTGGCGCGCTTGAACGCGCTTTCACCCGCGCGGGACAGGCGGCGCGCATAGACCACGTCATTGCCTTCGCGCCACTTGGCGATCAATTGTTCGACGATTTCAGGCGGGTCCTGCAAATCCGCGTCCATGACGACGATCGCGTCGCCTTGCGCGGCGTCCATGCCGGCGGTGATGGCCACCTGGTGGCCGAAATTGCGCGACAGGCCGATGTAACGGAAGCGTGGATCACTCTTGGCGAGTGCCTGCAGCACAATGGGGCTGGTGTCGCTGCTGCCGTCGTCCACGAAGATGGCTTCCGCTGGCGCATCGAGGCGGTCGAGCAGCAGTCCCAGCCGGCGGACCAACACAGGCAGCACGGCCTCCTCGTTATAGACCGGCACGACGATGCTGTAGATGATCTGCCCGCCATCAATCGCCATTTTGGAGTTCCGCCCTGCTGAATAGCGGGATCCTAGACCCTGATGGTTAAGGCGGCCTTGCAAAGCGCCTTGAAATCAGGCGCCTTGACCCGTCTTTGCGCGGTTCCATGAGGCAGGCCCAGGTGCGAACCAGACCGCGCGGCTATGGCCGCCTGTCAATCTTGTACATGACAAATCGTGCTGACCTGTCCACCTCTTGCAGTCTGCCGGGCAGCGGGTTCGCTAAAGCGGGACCGAGTACATAGAGATAGTCGAAATCGCGGTGCCAGGTCTGGATGAACGAAGGCACGGCTGTTGTCGTACCGCCGGCCGCAATCGCGCCGAGCAGCCGCATCGGCACGGGGCCGCCATAGGGAATGGCGAGCCGCTGCATGTCGGCACGGGGGCGAATGGGCTGCTTGCCAATCTCGGTGAACACGTTGGGGACGAAAGCATTCGCGTAATGCACGGCCAGCGTCGGGGCATAGGCCATCGGATACTGCGTAAGGTCTTTGAATGGGGGGTCGTCGCCATCGCCGCTTGTCCCCACGAGTACCCGCGAACCGCGGTCAAGTTTTTGAAACGAAGCGATCAGCGCTGCATAGTCTGCGCGATAAGAGAGCCAGACCGCAAATACGGTTGCGAGATTGGCGATGATGACGCCGCTGACGACCAGCAATACGACAGCCCGCCATTTCCGGTTCGGTAGCGATAGCGAGCAAAACGCCGCAACGATCATCACTGCGGCAGGGATAATCCGGAGATCGGCAAATGACGTGCCGAAAAGCCTCGACGGAATGAGGAGGTAAAGAAGCGCAAAACCGACGGCGAGCCAAATGCCGACCGGTTCGATCGTCAAGACGTTGCGCTTGAACGCGAAATACAATGAGATCAGCAAGACCAGAACGCTGGCGGCGGACACCGTCAAATTATAGCCGTTCATGATGCGAAACAGCCAGAGCGGCTTGTACTGAAACAGCCACTCTGTGCCCTCGCTGCCAACAGAACCGGCGGTGGCGCGCATCACCAGAAGCAGCAGAGCGACTGGCAGGCCGAGAAGCACCAGTCGCAATGCGGTGACGTGATACGGCACTTTCCGTTGATGGGCGCGCCACAACTCGTAAAGACCGATCGCTGCGCCGTAGATGCCGAGCGAAAAGAAATGAACTGCGAAGAGCGCCGAGACGAAAAAGGTGTTGACGACGAGGCGCGTCAGGAACGAACGCTCGATGACCGTCAGATAGGCCGCGCCCCCCCAAAGCGAGACGCCCAGGCCGAATTCGAAGTTCAGAAAACCCCAGCTGAAGGGCAGGCAGTAGACGAACAAGAGCGCGACGAAGCCGCCAATCTGAACTCGGCCCTTCACAACCCGTTCGAGGGCTAGTGCGCCACCAATAATCAGTATTTGGCTGCAGAGCAGAAACAGCCGGGTTGCGTTCTCGACGCCGACCCACTGCGCGAGCCGTGGGACAAGCAAATCCATCCCAAGATTGGGATACAGCGCCCAGTGGACTTCATAATATGGATTGGCTCCTGGATCACCGTTCTGGGCCAGAAGATACATGCGGGCGAGGTGATTGGGATAATCGACCATCGCCGGAATCGGAGTCAGCAATGTGGGAAGGAGCGAGGCTATCGTCAGCAGTGCGAAAACGATGATTCCTGCAGACCGATTGGGGTCCGCCTGCGTTCGCGCAGACATGGCCTTCGAATTTCGCGTGATCATGTTCACTGGTCGAGATAGCCGTTGGGATTTTTCCGCTGCCAATTCCAGGCATCACGACACATCTCTGCAATGCCGCGCTTTGCGTGCCATCCGAGAACATCTGCTGCAAGCTCTGCGCTTGCATAGTAGCTGGCGATATCGCCGGGGCGTCTCGGCGCAAAAGTGACAGGAATCACCTTTCCACTCGCACGCGCATAGGCGTCGACCAATTCCAGCACGCTGGTGCCTTGGCCGGTTCCCAAATTGACCTTAAGGACCCGCTGCTTGTCGACACAGTCGAGGGCCGCAATATGAGCGGCGGCCAGATCGACCACATGGCCGTAGTCACGTATGCCAGTGCCGTCCGGTGTCGGATAATCGTTGCCATAAACATTGAGCGCGGGCAGTCGCCCGATAGCGACGCGTGAAATATAGGGCATCAAATTATTCGGAACGCCATTGGGGTCTTCTCCGATCAGCCCGCTTTCGTGGCTGCCGACCGGATTGAAATAGCGCAGAATCGCGACGTTCAGCGGGCTCAGGGAGTGGGCGATGTCGATGAGCAATTCCTCGGCCTGCATTTTCGTGCGGCCATAAGGGTTGGCTGGTGCGAGCTTGTGATCCTCCCGCAAGGGCAGCACGTCCGGCTCGCCATAGACGGTCGCCGACGACGAGAACACGATATTGCGCACGCCGGTCTGCTGCATAGCCTGAGCCAGCCTCAGGGTTCCGACCACGTTGCAATCGTAATACTCAGCCGACTTGCTGACGGAATCCGCAACCGACTTCAGTCCGGCAAGGTGAATGACAGCGCTGCAGCCATGCGCCGACAGGGTCGATATCAACGTGTTGACATCGCGTACATCGCCTTTGACGACATCCGGCGCCGTGCCGGTGATCCGCCGGATCCGATTGATGACTTCCGGATGGCTGTTGCCGAAATTGTCATAGATCACGACCTGACGACCGGCGTGCATGAGCTCCACGCAGATATGCGAACCTATAAAGCCGGCACCGCCTGTAATCATTACCGTCATATTGGAATTGTCCTGCCTGAAAGCCGTCGGACGAGTACTGAGACTAGCTCTGTCAGCTTAATAAACGGCAGTTCGTAGCGATAGCCGCCTTGGTTAGTAAATCGTATGTATGGACTAGCCGGTGCGTTTCAGCCGGTGCAGCGTCACTTCCGGAGGGCAGTTCAGCCGCACCGGGAGCAGGCTGGTGCCGACGCCGACGGATGTATAGCCAGCCATGCCTTCATGGCGCCATGCGCCGTTGCCCATATGGCGCGGCAACACGGCTTCCAGCTTGATGGCGTACCCGCCAGGCAGGCAGAGCTGGCCGCCATGGGTGTGGCCGCTCAGCATAAGGTCGAAATTGTGCTCGGCCGCCTCGGCATAGGTCTCCGGCGTGTGCGACAGCAGGATCGAGAAGGCGTCCGTCGGAATTTGCGACGCGACCTTCGGGATGTCGTCGGCGAGATAGAAATGCGGATCGTCAACGCCGGCGAGATAGATGCTGTCATCGCCGCGGGTAATCACGTCGCATTCGTTGAACATCATGCGGATGCCCATTGATTCCAAAGCCGGCGTCATGCGGATACTGTCGTGATTGCCGAGAACGCCATAGACAGAATCGCGCAGCCTCGCGCGCAGTTCACCGACACCTGCGGTGGCGCGCTGATACGGCCCATAGGTCTTGCCACGATAGTCGCCGGTCAACACACAGATGTCGTAATCGAGATCGCCGACGAAGGAGATCAGGTGGCGCAGTGCATCCTCGCTGAGATCGACGTGGAGATCGCTGATATGCAGGATCGTGAACCCGTCGAACGCGGCAGGCAGGCGCGGTGAGGCAACAGCATTCTCGCGGACCAATACGCGGTTGGCCTCGCGGCGGGCGCGGCCATAGAGGCCGGTGAGTTGCAGCGCGATTCGGACGATCGGCGGCGCGGTGAGCCAGTTCTCCAGATTGAAGAACAGGCGGCCCTGGCCGAACAGCTGGTGATCCCGATGGGTCTCGATCTCCAGCCGTGCCTTCACATGCGCATCCCCGATACGGTCGATCAGCGGGCGTAGCGCGCTGTCGTCGATCGGGGGATGCGGTGGCTGAGTCAACGTCGATCTAGCCGGTCGAGGCCTTGAGGCCGGCCGTCTCGATGCCCGCGACGGCTGCGATCTCGTCATTGTCGGATGTATCGCCAGAGATGCCGATGGCGCCGAGCAGGCTGCCCGATGTGTCATGAATGAGAACGCCACCCGGCACCGGGATCAGCGCGCCGCGTGCCATGGTATTCACGGCATCGATGAAGAACGGCTGTTCCTCGGCACGCTTGAACAATGCCCGCGAGCCGAGCCCCATGGCCAATGCGCCATAGGCTTTTCCGTGGGCGACTTCGCCGCGCATCAGGCTGGTGCCGTCCTGCGCGATGGTGGCCTTCACGCAGCCGCGAGCGTCGAGCACCGTGATGACCATGGGCTTGAGCTTCATCTCGATCACCTTGGCGAGAGCGCCATCAATGATCTTGCGGGCTGTATCGAGGGTGAGGTCGGCCATATCGGTTGTTTCCTAGTTGAGCGTGGCAGAATGGACGTTTGTTGTCGCGCCGTCGAGGCTCATGGCCAGCACGCGCGCGACATGCAACGCGTGACGGGAGGCGCCGTCAGCGATCTGGTGCCGGCAGGATGTGCCGTCGGCGATGATCAGCGTATCGGCGTTGGCCTTGCGCACGGCGGGTAGCAAGGACGCTTCGGCCATCTGGATCGAGACGTCATAGGTGTCGGCACCATAGCCGAACGCGCCCGCCATGCCGCAGCAACTGGATTCGATGGTCTCGACCTTCAGATCCGGGATAAGGCGCAAGGCCTGTTCGACCGGCTTGAACGCACCGAATGACTTTTGATGGCAGTGGCCATGCACTATGGCCTTCGGCGCGATCGGCTTCAGCGGCAGTTGCAGACGGCCGGCCTCGGCCTCGCGAACCAGGAATTCCTCGAACAGCATGGCGTGCGCGCTGACGCTCCTGGCCGTATCGTCGGAACGTAGCGACAGCAATTCATCGCGTAGCGTCAGCAGGCAGCTCGGCTCAAGGCCGACAATCGGCACGCCGCGTGCCGCGAAGGGTGCATAGGTGGCGACCAGACGATCGAGTTCGGCGCGCGCCTGATCGACAAGGCCCGCCGAGAGGAACGTACGGCCGCAGCACAGGGCACGACTGCTGCGACCCACCGGCTTCGGCAGATGCACGCGATAGCCACCGGCGGTGAGCACGCGCAGTGCGTCGTCGAGGTTCTCGCGCTCATAAGCGCGGTTGAAGGTGTCGGCGAACAGCACGGCCTCGCGGCCATCGGCGGGGCCGATGGCTTCGGTATCCCTGTGAAATACATCGCTGCGCCATTCCGGCAGGCTGCGCTTGGCGCTGATGCCCGCATAGCGTTCCAGCAGGTTGCGTAGCAGCGGGCTCTTGTTGCGCAGATTCGCCAGCGGCGCAGCTCGGGCGGCCAGTGCGGCATAGTGCGGCAGATAGCCGACGAGGCGATCGCGTAGCGTGAGGCCGTGCTTCGTGACGCGCGCGGCCAGAACCTCGATCTTCATCTTGGCCATATCGACGCCGGTTGGGCATTCATGGCGGCAGGCCTTGCACGACACGCAAAGTTTCATCGTGTCGGCCATGGCATCCGACGTCAGCGCATCCGGACCAAGCTGGCCGGAGATCGCCAGCCGCAGCGTGTTGGCGCGGCCGCGTGTGACGTCCTTCTCGTTGCGCGTGGCGCGATAGGACGGGCACATCACGCCGCCCTCTAGCTTCCGGCATGTGCCATTGTTGTTGCACATTTCGATGGCGCCCTGGAAACCGCCGGCGGCGCCGGGCCAAGCGGACCAGTCGAGCGCGGTCTTCAATTCGCCGACGCGATAATCCGGCGTGTAACGAAACAGCGAACGATCGTCCATCTTGGGCGGATCGACGATCTTGCCGGGATTGAGAACATTCCGCGGATCGAAGCGATGCTTCACTTCGGCAAAGTCGCTGATGATCTGCTCGCCGAACATTTCGGCGTGGAATTCCGAACGCACGAGGCCGTCGCCGTGCTCGCCGGAATGCGAGCCCTTGTATTCCCTGACTATCGCGAAGGCTTCTTCGGCGATGGCGCGCATTGCCTTGACGTCCTTGTCGAGTTTCAGGTTCAGCACCGGGCGGACATGCAGGCAGCCTTCCGAGGCGTGTGCATACATGGTGCCGGTGGTGTCATGCTTCCTGAAGATCGCGGACAGGCGTTCGGTGTAGTCGGCCAGATGCGGTAGCGGTACCGCGCAGTCCTCGATGAAGGAGACCGGCTTGCCGTCCTGCTTCATCGACATCATGACGTTAAGGCCGGCCGCGCGAAACTCGGCGATGCCAGCCTGAAGCGCGGGCTCGGTGACGTCGACCACACCGCCCCATTTGCGCGGCGGGTTGTTCCAGCCAAAGCCGAGATCGCCCATCAATGCGCCCAGCTCTTTCAGCTTGGCGGCATTCGCGGCCTGATCCTCTTCCGCGAATTCGACGATCAGCAGCGCATCCGGATCGCCGCGCACGGCACTCTTGATGATCGGCTGGAACATCGCGATGTCGCGGCCGAGTGCGATCATGGTGCGGTCGACGAGCTCGACGGCGATGGGCTTGAGCTTGACCAGATGCTGGGTCGCATCCATCGCTTCATAGAAGCTGCCAAAGTGGCAGACACCGAGCGCCTTGCTGCCGATGAGCGGCCATAGCTTGAGTTCGACCTGCGTGGTGAAGGCGAGGGTGCCTTCGGAACCCACGAGGAGATGCGCCATGTTGTTGGCGGTGTTGCGCGGCGTGAGCGCATCGAGATTGTAGCCGCCGACACGGCGCTGCACCTGCGGGAAGCGTTCCGCGATCTCGGTCGCTTCGCGCTCGCCGAGCGCCAGCATGTCGCGAAACAGGGCAGGCGCATCGTCCCCGGAATTTACTTCGCCGAAATGCAGCAGATTGCCATCGGCCAGTGCGGCATCCATCGCGATCGTGTTGTCGCGCATGGTGCCGTAGCGCAGCGAGCGACCGCCGCATGAATTGTTGCCGGCCATGCCGCCGATGGTAGCGCGCGACGCGGTGGAGACATCTACCGGAAACCACAGCCCGTGTTTCTTGAGCTGCCGGTTGAGATCGTCCAGGACGATGCCAGGCTCGACGATGCAGGTGCGGTTCTCGACGTCGAGCGAGATGAGCTTGTTGAGATGTTTGGAGAGGTCGATGACGATGCCGTCATTGACGGTCTGTCCGCATTGCGAGGTGCCGCCGCCGCGCGGCGTAACGATGCGGCCATCGTCGCGACAGATCGCCAGCGCGCGCAAGGCTTCGTCGATGGTGCGCGGCACGACCACACCGAACGGTACGATCTGGTAGAACGAGGCATCGGTGGCATAACGGCCGCGATTGAACGGGTCGAAGAACACGTCGCCGGAGACTTCCCGTGACAGCCTGGCAGCCAGCGCGCTGTCTGCAGCCGTGCTCCGAATGATTGCCGCCTTCGCCATGGATTCCCGCCTTGTCCCTCTATCGTCCTGTCTTGCATCCGGATTCCGGGTTGGCAACCCGGCGGTGCCGCGCTCCGGCAGTGGCAAGGAGGGGATACGGGAGGGATAAGAAATCCTCATGGCTGCCCCACGTTTTTCTTCAGCGCTCTGGTATACCAGACGCGGGACAAGCCGTTTGAAAGGTGCTATCCGGGCGTTTCAATAAAAATGGACTCCCTGGGAAGGACGAGACATGACCGTGCACACCGGAAGGCATTTCCTGCAGATTCCTGGCCCGACCAACGTACCCGACCGGGTGCTGCGGGCGATGGATATGCCCACGCTGGACCATCGCGGTCCTGAATTCGCCGAGCTCGGCCTCCACGTTATTGCTGCGATGCAGCGTGTATTCCGGACCAAGCAGCCGGTTATAATCTATCCGTCCTCGGGCACCGGCGCCTGGGAAGCCGCCATCGTCAATACGCTGTCGCCGGGCGACAAGGTGCTGATGGCCGAGACCGGCCAGTTCGCCACGCTGTGGCGGGGTCTCGCCGAGAAGTTCAAGCTCGATATCGATTTCGTGCCGGGCGACTGGCGCCACGGCGCCGATCTCGCCGAGATCGAGAAGCGTCTCGCTGCCGACAAGTCGCACGCCATCAAGGCCGTGATGATCGTGCATAACGAGACTTCGACCGGTTGCGTCACCCATCCGCAGGATGTCCGCAAGATCCTCGACCGCGTGAAGCATCCCGCGCTGCTGATGGTCGACACCGTCTCGGGTCTCGGCTCGCTGGAATACGAACATGACGCCTGGGGCATCGACGTCTCCGTCGCCGGTTCGCAGAAGGGCCTGATGCTGCCGCCGGGCCTCGGCTTCAACGCCGTGTCCGACAAGGCGCTGGCCGCCTCCAAGGCCAACAGCTCGTTCCGGTCCTATTGGGACTGGGAGGAGATCATCGCCGCCAACAAGCTCGGCTCGTGGCCCTATACGCCCGCCACCAATCTGCTCTACGCGCTGAAGGAAGGCGTGGCGATGCTGGAGGAGGAGGGGCTCGACAACGTGTTCGCGCGCCACAAGCGCCATGGCGCCGCCGCCCGCGCGGCTGTCAAGGCCTGGGGTCTCGAGACGGTCTCGATCGAGTCACATGATCACTCGCCGGCGCTGACCGCGGTGCTGATGCCGGAAGGGCATGACGCCGACGTGTTCCGCAAGGTGGTGCTCGACAATTTCGACATGTCGCTCGGCACCGGCCTCAACAAGTGGAAGGGCAAGATCTTCCGCATCGGCCATATCGGCCACTTCAACGATCTGATGCTGATGGGCACGTTGTCCGGCGTCGAGATGGGTCTCGAACTCGCCAAGGTCCCCCATCGCGCCGGCGGCGTGATGGCAGCGATGGATGTGCTGACCGGCAAAAGCGTGGTGCCGATGACCAAGGCTGCGGTGGCTTAAAGGCCACGAAATCCCGTCTTTGAGGCCTAACAATCTACTGGAGGCTGGAGCATAATCGCTCCAGCCTTTTCAACATGTTGCGGCGGAATGCTGCACCAGAGGACGAATCACATGAACGCGCCCACGCCCGCCACTGAAGACCTGCTGTATTCCGTCGAGAACGGGATCGCGAAGATCACTTTCAACCGTCCGCAGGCGCGCAATGCCATGCTGTTCTCGATGTATGAGCGGATGGCAGAGATCTGCCAGGCCGCCAATGAGGACCACTCGATCAAGGCGATCATCCTGACCGGCGCCGGCGACAAGGCCTTCGCGTCGGGCACCGATATTTCGCAATTCCGTGAGTTCAAGACGGCGCAGGACGCGCTCGATTACGAGGCGCGGATCGACCGTGTGCTCACCGCGCTGGAGACCTGCCGGGTGCCGACCATCGCCGCGATCGCCGGTGCCTGCACCGGGGGCGGCGCCGGCATTGCGGCCTGCTGCGACCTGCGCATCGGTACGGCTGCCACGCGCATGGGCTTCCCGATTGCCCGCACCCTCGGCAACTGCCTGTCGATGTCCAATATCAGCCGCGTGATGGCGCTGGTCGGACCGGCCCGCACCAAGGACATGATCTTCACCGCCCGCCTCATCGAGGCTGATGAGGCGCTGGCGCTGGGTCTGATCAACGAGATCGTGCCCGATGTCGAGACGCTGCAGCGCCGCGCGCTGGAACTCGCGCAACTGGTGGCCAGCCACGCGCCGATCACCCTCGAAGTGACCAAGGAAGCCGTGCGCCGCCTGCGCCCGACCCTGACCCGCGAGGAGGGCAAGGATCTCGTGCTCAAGGCCTATATGAGCGAGGATTTCCGCGAGGGCATGGATGCCTTCCTGAACAAGCGCAAGCCGAACTGGCAGGGCAAATAACGGGCAGGCGACGGTCTCGGGCAATCACCTCATTCCGCCGCCCGGCAGCTGAACAGGGTGCCGGCCCCTGACCAAAGTCGGCCTTCGCATGCGCGGGACATGCTTGAAGTCACGGTCAATACCCCGCACAATAGAACCAATGAAAAATGGCGGGCATCCAATGTCCGCCGATCTCTACAGGGAAGAAACCAATGTCCAAGTCGATCAGGGCCACAGCTGCGCTTGCAGCCGTGCTCGCCAGCGCGCCCATCCTCTCATCGGCCACATCGCCGGCCATCGCTTGGGAGCCCACGAAGCCCGTCGAGATCGTCGTTGCAGCGGGCGCCGGCGGCGCCTCCGACCAGATGGCGCGCATGATGCAGGCTGCCATCCAGAAGAACAATCTGATGAAGGCGCCGGTGGTGGTGTCGCTCAAGGGTGGCGCATCCGGTGCGGAAGCGCTGATCTACATGAAATCCAGCGACGGCGACGCCAACAAGGTGCTGATCGCCTATTCGCTGATCTACATGCTGCCGCTGTCCGCCAAGATTCCGTTCAACTGGCGCGACCTCACACCGGTGTCCGTCGTCGCGATGGACCAGTTCGTGCTGTGGGACAATGCGGGTGGCGCCAAGACGGTGAAGGAATTCATCGCGGCGGCCAAGGCTGCATCGTCGCCGTTCAAGATGGGCGGCACCGGCTCCAAGCGTGAAGACCATGTGCTGACGGTGTTCATGGAAAAGCAGACCGGCGCCAAGTTCTCCTATCTGCCCTACAAGTCGGGCGGCGAGGCGGCGACGCAGCTCGTGGGCAATCACACCGAAGCCAACGTCAATAACCCCAGCGAGAATCTCGAAGTCTGGCGCGCCGGTCAGGTGCGCGCGCTCTGCGTGTTCGACAAGGAACGCATCTCCTACAAGACCAAGGTCACCGAGACGCAGTCGTGGAACGACATCCCGACCTGCAAGGAAGAGGGCCTCGACGTGCAGTATCTGATGCTGCGCGCCATGTTCCTGCCCGGCAAGGTGACGCCCGAGCAGCAGGCTTTCTATGTCGACCTGTTCGAGAAGGTGACCAAGACGGCCGAATACAAGGACTACATGGAGAAGCAGGCGCTGAAGCCGATCTTCCTGAAGGGGCCGGAGATGCTCAAGTTCCTCGAAGAGGACGATGCGCTCAACAAGTCGCTGATGACCGAAGCGGGATTCGTGGCGAAGTAAAGCCAATGACTGTCATGCTCCGCGAAAGCGGGGCATCCAGCAAAACACCGACAGCGAGAAAACCACTGACGGCTCGCATACCGTCATCACCCGCTTTCGCGGGTGATGACAAGTTTCTTTGATGCGCGAGCGTGTATCCTTTCTCCATCCTTAGAAACCATGCCAATGTCCAATACCGACCTCGAAATCATCGTCGAAGATCCCACCGCCCCGGAGGACGACTCGCCCTCTGTCGTCAGTACGCGCACCATCGAGATCATCGTCTCGCTGGTCCTGCTGGCACTGGCCATCGTGCTTGGCTTCGACAACTGGCGCACCGGCATCGCCTGGGATTCCACGGGGCCTCAGCCCGGCTATTTCCCGTTCTATCTCTCGGTCATTCTCGGTGGTGCCAGCCTCTATGGACTGATCGCGACATTCTTCGCCCGAAGTGGCGGTTCCGACACTTTCGTCACCCGCGCACAATTGCGGCGCGTGGCGCTGGTGTTCATTCCCACCGCACTGTTTTGTCTCGCCACGCAATTCCTCGGCATCTATGTCGCGAGCTTCGTGCTGATCGCCGGCTTCATGCGCATGGTCGGCAAGATCGCGCTGTGGAAGTCGCTGCTCACCGCCTTCGTGTTCACCGCGATCATGTTCGTCACCTTCGATGTCGCGTTCGACGTCATCATGCCGAAGGGGCCGATCGAATCGGCTCTCGGTCGCTAGGACTACTGAAATGGAAGCCTTCGGACTGTTGATGCACGGCTTCGCCGTGCTGATGACCTGGAAGATCATCTCGCTGATGGTCGTCGGTCTCGTGCTCGGCATCTTTGTCGGCGTGCTGCCGGGCCTCGGTGGCCCCAACGGCGTCGCCATTCTGTTGCCGCTGACCTTCACCATGGATCCGACCTCGGCCATCGTGATGTTGTCCTGCATCTATTGGGGCGCGCTGTTCGGCGGCGCCATCACCTCGATCCTGTTCAATATCCCCGGCGAGGCGTGGTCGGTGGCCACGACCTTCGACGGCTATCCGATGGCGCAGCAGGGCAAGGCTGCGGAAGCACTTACGGCGGCGTTTACCTCGTCCTTCATCGGATCGCTGGTGGCGGTGATGCTGATCACATTTCTGGCGCCGATGATCTCATCCTTCGCGCTGAAATTCGGCCCGCCGGAATTCTTTGCGGTCTATCTTCTGACCTTCTGCTCCTTCGTCGGCCTTGGCCGCGAGGCCAAGCACAAGACCGTCATCTCGATGGCGCTGGGGCTGCTGATCGCCGGCATCGGCATGGACACGGTGTCGGGCAATCTGCGCATGACCTTCGGCTCGGACAATCTCCTGCGCGGCATCAACTTCCTCGTCGCGGTGATCGGCCTGTTCGGCATCAGCGAAATCCTGCTCACGATGGAAGAACGCCTCGCGCTGCGCGGGCACGCCGCCAAGATCAGCCTGCGCACGGTGCTGAAGGTCTGGATGGATCTGCCGAAATACTGGGTGACGCTGCTGCGATCGTCGGTGATCGGCTGCTGGCTCGGCATCACGCCGGGGGGCGCTATTGCGGCGTCCTTCATGGGCTACAATCTCGCCAAGCGCTTCTCCAAGGATCCCGAAAGCTTCGGCAAGGGGCGCATCGAAGGCGTGTTCGCGCCGGAGACCGCGGCGCACGCGTCGGGCACCGCAGCGCTGCTGCCGATGCTGGCGCTCGGCATTCCAGGTTCCGGCACTGCGGCGATCCTGCTCGGCGGCCTGATGGTGTGGGGCCTCAACCCAGGCCCGCTGCTGTTCGTCGAGCACAAGGATTTCGTCTGGGGCCTGATTGCCTCGATGTATCTCGGCAATGTGGTCGGTCTCGTCATCGTGCTGACGACCGTTCCCGTCTTCGCCTCGATCCTGCGGGTGCCGTTTGCGGCTGTGGCGCCAATGATCGTGGTGTCTTGCGCCATCGGCGCCTATGCGATCCAGAACGCGATGTTCGACATCTGGCTGATGCTCGGCTTCGGTGTGGTCGGCTATGTGTTCAAGAAGATCGGTATTCCGCTCGCGCCATTCACGCTGGCGCTGGTGCTCGGCAGCCGCGCCGAGGATGCGTTCCGCCTCGCCATGATCGGCTCTGGTGGTAGCGTCGGTGTGTTCTGGTCCAATGGCCTCGTCGGCACCATCACCACGCTGGCGATCACGCTGCTGTTCTGGCCACTGATCGATCGGGCCTTTACGGCCGTTGCACGCATCTGGCGGCCGACGCCGGTGACGACGTAAATCGTGCTCGCGCGTGGCTGGACGTCGGCCTAATCCGGCAGTGACGGCTGCGCCAGATATGCCAGCAGCTTTATCTCGCGGCGGCCGCGGGTGACAGTGTCGAGCACGAGGCCCGACGAGAATGAGAGCACGCCGACGATCATCAGGCCGGTCGAGAGCACGGCGGTGGGCAGCCGAGGCACCAAACCTGTTTCCAGATAGGTGACGGTGATGGGAATCGCGAGGCCGATGGAGACGATGCCGAAAAACAGGCCAATTGTGCCGAAGAAGCGCAGCGGCTTTTCCGAACGATAGAGTTTCATGATGGTGCCGAGGATCCGGAAGCCGTCCTTCCACGTTCTGAGCTTGCTGATGGAGCCCTGCGGTCGCGCGAAATACGGCGTCTCGATTTCAGCGACCGGCAGTGCGAGCTGCAGCGCATGAACGCTCAGTTCGGTCTCGATCTCGAAACCATCGGACAGCACCGGGAAGGATTTGACGAAGCGTCTCGAGAATACGCGATAGCCTGACAGCACATCCTTGAAGTTCTGACCGAACGTCATTGACAGAAAGCCGGTGAGCAGTGAGTTGCCGGTACGGTGGCCAAGGCGATAGGCGGCAACCTGCTGCTCAATGCGGCGGCCCACCACCATGTCGAGGCGATCGTTTAACAGCGCTTCGATCATAGCTGGCGCGGATGTCGCGTCGTAGGTCGCATCGCCATCGACGAGAACGTAGATATCGGCATCGACGTCACCGAACATGCGGCGCACGACATGACCCTTGCCTTGACGGGGCTCGCTGCGAACAACCGCCCCCGCCTGCGACGCGACTTCGCGTGTGCGATCTGTCGAGTTGTTGTCGTAAACATAAATCGTGGCGGCGGGCAGCGCCCTCCGGAAATCGTTCACGACCGTCGCGACTGCGACCTCTTCATTGAAGCAGGGGATCAGGATAGCCACGCGGGGCGGTGCGCTCATGGAGCCTTCCGGCGGGTTCGAGGGGCAGCACGATCTCCGATCGACTGCGCCTGGACGAAGATGTGCTCCCGATTAATGCAGCCTACGGCGTTAATTTTCATAGTACTTGATGGTTCGCCGCCTCAAACCACCTTGCCGCGCCGCAATTCGGCGATCTCTTCGGCGCCAAAGCCAAACTCGGCGAGTAGCTCCTCAGTCTGCTCGCCGACTTCTGGCGGCCGAGTGGCCATGTGGCTCGGCGTGCGTGACAGCGTGAAGGGTTGGCCAACCAGCGTGATCTTGCGGTTCTGGTCGTTGGGTACGTCCTGAGCGAGGCCAAGGTGCTTGACCTGCGCGTCCTCGAACATCTGGTCGACGGAGTAGATGGGCCCGCAGGGCACGCCGGCGGCATTGAGGTCGTTGACCCATTCCTCGGTGGTGCGCTTTGCGGTGCAGGCGCTGATTGCGGCGTTGAGCGCGTCGCGGTTCTTGGAGCGGGCAGGGCCGGTGGCGTAATCGGGATGGGTGATCAATTCAGGGGCGCCGACCGCCTGGGCGCAACGCTCCCAGATCTTGCCGCCGGTGGTGGCGATGTTGATGTAGCCGTCGGAGGTCTTGAACACGCCGGTGGGAATGCTGGTCGGGTGGTTGTTGCCGGCCTGTTTGGGTACGTCCTGTTCCATCAGCCAGCGCGCGGCCTGGAAATCCAGCATGAAGATCTGGGCCTGCAGCAGCGAGGTCTGGACCCACTGGCCCTGACCGGACACATCGCGCTCCAGCAGGGCTGTGAGCACGCCCAGTGCGCAGAACAGTCCGGCGGTGAGATCAGCCACGGGAATGCCGACCCGCATTGGGCCCTCGCCAGGGGCGCCTGTAATGGACATCAGGCCGCCCATGCCCTGGGCGATCTGATCGAACCCCGGCCGCTTGTGATAGGGGCCGTCCTGACCGAAGCCCGAAATGCTGCCATAGACGATACCGGGATTGATCGCCTTCAGGCTCTCATAATCGATGCCGAGCCGGGCTTTTACATCCGGGCGAAAATTCTCGACCACCACGTCGGCCTTTTCGACGAGCCGCTTGAACACCGCGAGACCGCGCGGGTCCTTCAGGTTCAGGGTCATGGCCCGCTTGTTGCGGTGTAGGTTCTGGAAGTCCGAGCCTTGGCGCGGGCCACCGGGCTGTTCTCCCGCAGCGTCGTCGCTCAGCGCATCGATCTTGATGACATTGGCCCCCCAATCCGCGAACTGCCGGACCGCTGTCGGGCCCGAACGGATCCGGGTGAGGTCGAGAACGGTAAAGCGGGAGAGGGCCTGCGAGGCGCGCGGGAAGGGCATTCAGAGGCTCCGGTGATGCGGTGGAGTCGGAAGGTGGCTCTTACCTTTACCTTTCGCGCAAACCGGCGGCGTTGTCATGTCCTGAGCGGCAGACGCGGTGTGCATCCCCATCGGGTTGCGTAAAACGGGATGCCACAAATGGCTGTAACTGGAGCTCCAGCTTGCGCAGCCACTTGGCCACAGGTCTAACCGTTTGAATAATAAGGAATTATTTTGAGGTGTACGTATGTTTGAAGGTGTTTTTTGGACTTATCGTTTTCGCTGTCGGCTATACGCTGAAGATGGGTCGTGGCCCGCAGGGCGGATGTGCTGCATGGCGAATTCATCGAGCCGAGCGAACCGCGCCTGCCCGCTACCGCGCCGACCTCGCTAACATTCTGCACTATCTGCACGGTGTTCAGCTGCCCGCCCGACGCTAGTCACGCCCCGATGAATTGCGAGTAGCGAGCATTGCTGTTCGCAACGTTATGACCCGCGACAGGATTGGCGCGCCCGCGATAAACTCGATAAGGATTTTCTAATCACGCGACCCGAGGAGGCATGACTAGCGCACGCCGCCGTAATGGATTGGTCAGGATGAAAAGTCTCGTCATAGGTGCCACCGGAATTGTCGGCAGTCATATTGTGCAACATCTCGTAGCAGCCGGTGAACGGCCGACGGCGTTGTCACGAACGCGACACCACAACGCGCAGATCGACTGGATTGAGGGCGACCTCGGTGCGCCTGATGCGTTGCCGATCGCCGCCTGCGAGACGCTATATTGTACGGCAGATGTCGGTCTGCTGGCGGAGGCGTTGCGGCATCTGGATTGCTCGGCGTTGAAGCGGGTCGTTGTCTTCACTTCCACCAGCATCGTCACCAAGATGGATTCAGAGATTGCTGCGGAGCGCGAGCACCTGCGGCGGTTGGTCGACGGTGAACAGCGGCTAATCGCCGTTTGCGAGCAGCACAGCATCGGCTGGACGATCTTGCGACCGACGATCATCTACGCAGAGGGCCGGGACGGCAATGTCTCGCGGCTGGCGCGCTTGATTCAGAAGTTTGGATTCTTGCCACTGATGGGCAGTGGCGTTGGTTTGCGCCAGCCGGTGCATGCAGAGGATCTCGCTGTCGGTGCGATCCAGGCCGCAGCTAGTGCTGCGGCGGTCAACAAAACCTATGCGCTGCCGGGCGGCGAGACGATTACTTATCGCGAGATGGTGGGGCGGATATTCGACGCGCTTGGCAAGCGGCGGCGCATCATCTCGGCGCCGCCCATCGTATGGCGCGCTGCATTTGCTTTGGCCAAACCGTTTTTCCCTAACGCAAATGCCGCTATGGGTAGCCGGATGTCGATGGACATGGTGTTCGACGGCGCTCCGGCAGCCGGCGACTTCGGTTGGAGCCCGCGTGGATTTCGGCCGAAGTTTAGCACGTCTGGCTAAGGTTGCTGGCGCCAGTAATTCAGCACCGACTCCAGCATCGTGTTCCAGCTTCGCGTCGGTGCCCATCCGAGCAAGTTGCGGGCACGCGCCGCATTGCCTAGCATCACCGGCGTATCATTGGGGCGCAGCAGCGCGGGGTCGATTGCGACATCAATCTTCACGCGCGATAGCGCCACCAGGATGTCGAGTGCTTCCTGAATGGCGCGGGCATCGCCCGATGCAAGATTGATAGCGGCGCCATTCGGCAGGTCGTCAAACCGCAGCAGAGCCTCGGCGTAGGCGTCGACCACGTCTTGTACGTCGAGAAAGTCGCGGCGGCTTCGGAGGTCGCCGACGCGGATTACCGGCTCTTGTTCGCCACGTTCGATTTTGGCGATCTGAGCTGCGAAGGCAGGAATGACAAACTGGGTATTTTGGCCGGGGCCTGTGTGATTGAACGGGCGTAGCCGCAGGACACGCAGGCCGCTCAGCGCCATCTGGCCTAGCATGATATCGGCCGTCGCCTTCGCTGCGCCGTAGGGATTCACGGGCTGCAGCAGCGCCATCTCGTCGAGCGCCGTATTGCTCTTGAAGCTCGCGCCATAGACCTCGGCACTGCTGCAATGGAGCAGCCGGCACTCCGGCAAAAATTCGGAGATTGCTAGCGCGATGTTCTGAGTGCCGGAGAAATTCACATTCCAGGTGAGCCGGACGTCGCGGTTGGCTGCGGTGACAGCCGCGATAGCGGCAAGATGCACAATATGGGTCGGCCGCTCGCTCTGAAGGACGCAATTGACTTCATCCGCATTGGTGATGTCGAGATGAATGCTCTTGCAGTTCGGCAGATTGGCATTGCTACCGGCATGTCTGTCCGCCAGCACAAGCTGGCCATCGGCCGGCAATACGGCTTTCAGTCTCCGGACGAGGTGGTTGCCGACGAATCCGCCGGCCCCCGTGACGAGAACCTGCATCGGCCCATTCAGGCTCATCTGGCTAACCGATCTGCTGCCTGACCCGCATCAGGTCGGCTTCCACCATCTCGCGGATCATTTCCTCCAGTGAAATGTCCGCCTTCCAGCCGAACTTGGCGTGGGCTTTCGCCGGATTGCCCAGCAGCAGATCGACTTCCGCCGGCCGGAACAGCGCGGGATCGATCACGAGATGGTCGTCGATCTTCAGGCCGACATGGTCAAAGGCGATGCGGCACATGTCGCGTACGGTGGTTGTACGCCCGGTGGCGATGACATAGTCATCGGCCACCTCCTGCTGCAGCATCAGCCACATGGCGCGGACAAAATCCTTAGAATGGCCCCAGTCGCGCTTGGCGTCGATATTGCCGAGCCGCAGTTCCTTCTGCTGGCCGAGCTTGATGCGCGCAACGCCGTCGGTAACCTTGCGGGTGACGAACTCGATGCCGCGTACCGGGGATTCATGGTTGAACAGAATGCCATTGCTGGCATGCAGTCCAAAACTCTCGCGATAATTGACGGTCATGTAATGCGCGAAAACCTTGGCGACAGCGTAGGGCGAGCGGGGATAGAAAGGCGTCGCTTCGCTCTGCACCGGGTCCTGGATCAGGCCATACATTTCCGAGGAGGAAGCCTGATAGAACCGCGCCTGCGGCGCGTCGAGCCGCACGGCTTCGAGAACGTTGGCGGCGCCGAGGCCGGTGACTTGTCCGGTCAGCAGCGGCTGGTTCCAGGACGACTTCACGAAGGATTGGGCACCAAGATTGTAGACCTCATCGGGCTTGACGTCGCGCATCGTCCGGATCAGCGACGATACATCGAGCAGATTGCCGTCGATGAATCTCACATCGTTCTGAATCTTGAGCCAGCGCAACTTGGCGTCGATAACGTCTGCTGAACTCGAACGCCTGACCAGGCCGTGGACCTCGTAGCCTTTCTCAAGCAGCAGCGCCGCCAGATAGGCGCCATCCTGTCCTGTTACACCAGTGATCAAAGCTCGCTTCATGATTTAACTTTCAAAGACCCGATGTGTGGAGGAAATCAGCTCATTCGGTTCGGATTATGACCGATGCGTATGGTTCGCGCGAAACGAATAGTGCTGTCATGCCTCGCCATCGCCGGAAACGCCTCATCCCGGGCAGCCTACGCAAAAATCCCTGTATCTGGGATGTCACCGCGTCAATGCTAAGGCCTTATTTGGGGTGTTGCGTATGTTTCAGAGACTTGTCGTTTTGCGGCCATCATTCGCTGTTGTTACCAGTGCCAAGGGGCAAGCTTCGCTGAGTCATCACGATGATAGGCGAATGTAAGGCTGTGAGCGCAGGCAAAGCGATACGGGCGAGTGCACCGACGCAGAAAAGAAACGGCGGGTCCGGAGTGCACTTGCAATGCCCATATCGGCGAGAGTAGCGGGGCCGTTCCCGTTTTTGACGATCGCATGCCACACTGCGTGGAGCGGTCCGACCATCAACATAATGGCAAATGTGTAAATCCACTGTATCGCATCCGGCGTCCATGCGCTCTGCAAAACCAGGGCACCGCTGACAGATCAAAGCGATTGCAGAGATCACGCGGCTCGACCACGGAATTAGAGTAGCGCCGCAATTCGCCTTCGAAAAATATACCAGACTTGCAATCTGATCCCGTTGAGCTGATGTTTGTCGGTAGCAACACGAGCTTTAAAAGCAATGGTAGTGCTGTAAGTGATATCTCCATTAGATGCGTAGTCTCATGAAGTCTTTTCCGCCGAAAAAGCGCGGGCGGATCTGCACATTTCAATCCGCGGTCCCGTTTCCTCAAAGGACTGCTGGACGGCAGCATTTGACGGGTGTTCAATTGGGGGGATAGCGCCGCTGGGCAAATCATGAGCTGAAAGAATCTAGCCATCGTCGTCAAAAATAAAACGAAGCTGCAAACGGGGTCATGAGGTTGATCTGAGTCTGCAAAACCGGACCATTTTTGGCTAGAGTTTCCGCTAGGGAAGGAGCGGAGAGCGACGAAGGCATCGACGTTTTCGGAGGCCAGAAGGCCGGCTTCCGTGGCTGCTTCCGCGCGCAGCTTGCCGGACCAGACCCGGAGATCGATCGCAGCTCGTACCTTGCGGGAGATCCGCCGCGCGGAGGGCGCTTTCGCCTTTGTGGGCTTCGATTTCACTCACAAGCGGATACCTCAAAATATCACACTCGATCGCTGTGATCGCGCTTGATCGCTGCTCCTGACGCCCCAGTCCGGCAAAGCACCCGAGGGGGCGGGATGGTCAGTCAGGGTTAAAAAGCAGCCAAACCAATCTGCCGTAATGGGCAAGTGCCCCCAACATGATAGCAATGGCCAATGCCATGATCACTTCGGTTCTAAGGGTTTTTCGTTTAAGGTGGTGTCCTTTCATATCATAGCAATTTGCTACGATTTAAACGGTTCCAGGTTGTATTGGATTGAGCCCGCAATGAATCCGTGATCCAATTGACTCTCGGAGGCAGCCATGCGGGTTCGATGGATCATCGTCGCCGGTGCGATCGGCCTGTTGGCAGCCTGGTGGTATCAAAACCTTGTGGCGGCCTATATCACCGTTTTCAGCTGCCTAATTTTGTTCGCCTTGCGTGTTATCAGCGTAAAAATGTCCCCCACTGTAGAGGACGTCGACTTTTCGCAATCGGTCGATCAATGAACACCGTCCATGACTTCGAATGCCGTCTGGCCCGAACCGGTTGGAGTCATCAACATGGGAATGAATTTAGATGGCCCGATCTATTTACAGAAAAACGGGCTCCTAACGGTCGAAAAGAATAAGCTGCTCGATATAGGGCCGCAGAACGTCTATTTCGCGCGCGAAGATCAGATCCGCGAATTTATTAAAAACCAGGGTTCCGACGCGAGCGCGAATGAGGACGAGATCCAGCGCCTGATCTATTTCTCGACGCCCCGTCCCGAGGAACGCACGACGCTTTTCTCTGAAATCACCGATCTCACCAATATCGAATACGATTCCATCGATGTTTGTCCCGGCCTAAAGACTGAGATTCTTGATCTGAATTTCGACATGCTACCCAGCAGGATGGTGGGGCGTTATGATGTGGTGCTAAATTTCGGAACCACAGAGCATATTTTTAATCAGTGGAACTGCTTTGAAGTGATGCACGACGCGACGAAGGTCGGCGGCGTGATGTATCACCAGCTGCCGGCGAGCGGGTATCTTGACCATGGCTATTTCTGCTACACGCCGCTGTTCTTCCGGGAGATGGCACAAGCCAATGGCTACGAGATTATCGACATGTTTGTGACGCCAGCCGGCGAAAGTAAAATTGACAACCTTCATCTGCCGGCACGTTCTTCGCGATCGATATTTGAGCGTGTGAACTCGATGGGCGATGACAACCGAATCCCGGCTCTCAATATTCACGTCGTGCTGATGCGAACATCCGATCGCCCGTTTTCCTGCGCGTTGGAAATAGCAACAGCCCATGCTCCCGCTGATGCTGGAATGCTGACCCGCTACCAAGGCAACAGTCACCCGGTACCAGAGCGAGAGCGGGTGAGACGTGAACTTGCAGAGATCCAGGGTTCGCGATCTTGGAAAATCACCAAACCGCTACGCGATGTCTCCGGATACTTCCAGAGGCTGCGCCACTGACTGTATCGTGCTTCAAACTCCAGGGCGCTCCAGCGCTATGAATGATCCTGACGACTGAATCCTGTTGATGTGTGCTCGACCTCGTGCACGAAGATCAGATCAATCCCCAGCTTCTCGGCCAGCATGTTACGCGAATTATGGCTAAGCGCGATGGTCCAGTTGATCTGAGCCTGTAAAACTGGGCCATTTTTGGCTAGAGTTTTCCGCTAGCCTTCGTAGGCTGGAAGTAGCGGAGAGCGACGAAGGCATCGAAGTTTTCGGAGGCCCAGAAGGCGTTTATTTTGAAACAGGGCGCTGATGGCGTGCGGGTGGCGGACATCTGCCGGAAGGCGGGGATCAGCCCGGCGACCTACTTCAACTGGAAGAAGAAATACGACGGTTTGCCGCCGACCAAAATGCGGTGGTTGAAGCAACTCGAGGACGAGAACGCAAAGCTGAAGCGGATCGTGGCGGACCTGTCGCTGGACAAGGCGATGCTGCAGGACGTGCTGTCAAAAAAGCTCTGAGGCCTGGCCGCAAGCGCTTGTCGACAAGGTGCGTACTGACTGGAAGGTCTCGATCACGCGGGCCTGTTCGACCCTTCGGATCGATCGCGCACTTTACGTCTACAAGTCGAAGCGCAGCGACCAGGCCGCTCTCAAGCGCCGGATCAAGGACATCTGCGAGACGCGGGTGAGATACGGCTATCGGCGGGTCCATGTCCTGTTGCAACGTGACGGCTGGGCCGTCAACGTCAAACGCATCTATCGCCTTTATGGAGACTTAAGCCTGCCATTACGCAACAAAACGCCGAAGCGTCGCGTGAAGGCAAAGCTGCGAAAGGATCGAACTGATGCACGTCAGATCAACGAGACATGGGCAATGGACTTCGTCCACGATCAGCTTGCCACCGGTCGCAAGATCCGTGTGCTACGATCGTCGACACCTTCAGTCGCTTCTCTCCGGCCGTCGATCCGCGCTTCAGTATCGAGGGGAGGATGTCGTGCTGACCCTGGAGCGTATCTGCAAAACCGTCGGCTATCCCAAGACAATCCGCGTTGACCAGGGATCGGAGTTCGTCTCCCGCGATCTGGATATCTGGGCTTACCAAAAGGGTGTCGCGTCGTACTTCTCGCGCCCGGACAAGCCGACCGACAACAGCTTCATCGAATCGTTCAACGGCAAGTTCAGAAGCGAATGCTTGAACCGTTCCTGAGCCTTGACGACGCACGGCAGAAAATGGAGGATTGGCGGAGAGACTACAACGAGGTCCGGCCACATAGCGCGATCGGCAACAAGGCGCCGATATCGCTGTTGAACGGCTCATCGGCGTCCCCGCCGGCATGAGCTCAACCTGAAAATTCCAGCACGCGCTGGCCTAGTTTTGGGGAGCACTTGAAGACCGGCCGAGACTCGAATCTCCGCTGGACGAAACTCCAGGGGCAGGTCAAGTTTTGCAGGCTCATATCAGAGGCGGCATACCTACTTCGAAGGCCTTGGTTGGATAGGTACAATTCTGCCGGCTGCGCAGAATGTTATTGCTAAATAAGGTCACTTAATGCCGAAAGCCTCAGGCAGCGATGGTTGGACGATATGCATGCTTAGCCAGCGAGAGCCAGAGAAAGTCAGGTGACCGTAATCCCAAACGACCAGATCATGAGCGAGGTCGTCGCCGAACCTCGTCAAACATCCCTCCGCGTTGCATAGGGCGTCAACAAGGGGCACGTAATAAGTATTTGGGGGGAACCTCATAACCCGCATTTTCCGATCCATCTCAATCGAAGCTTGGTCAAGATCAGCATTTGTTCTTATAGGTATCGCACGACCAGCTTGCACGTAGCGTCTGGCCAAAATGTCCGGCAGAAACCCCTTCCATGTCGGGATCTGCCCTACAACAATAACCTTCTTCGCGCCAAGCTGCTGCAATTGCAAAAAGCGCGCCTCTAAATGAGAAATGAAATCGGGTCCTTTGTAGAAGAGAGGTGTCGATTCATGAAGCCAATACGCATTGAGTATCAGTACATCCGGTTTGATCCTTCGGATAGCATCGTCAGCAAAGCGGTTCATTTCAACGCAAGCCGGGTCAGATGTATCATTGCCGAATGGGCCACACCAACCTGAGCTCATCTGCAAGAGATTGAACTGGTACTGGGCGGCTATTTCGCGGAGCCCAACGGACAATGAAGCTGAATGTGAATCGCCGAGAAGGAAGGCCGTTGGTCGAGAAGGATCAGCAGGTGTCAAACATCCATTAGTAGTGAACCACTCAGCTGATTTATTACCGGGAAGCTGGAAACAAGGGCGGGGGCCATACTGATTCGTATAGCTGTTGATGTCAGGCACCTGTTGTAGCGACAACAACTTAGCGTCTCGAGACCACGGCCGAGTGGGCAAACCATTCAAAAGGTAAATGACGTACCCAGAAAGCCCAATGGCGGCCATTAGAGCCATTAAGCCGAGCGTTATACATCGATGTTTATGCGATTTTCTGATCGGTGTTTCGATAAATGTGAACGTGAGCCAAGCTAAGGCGACCGAAAGAGCGACAGCGAACCATCGGTAACCAGCCGGAAGATCGCCGCCCCAAAGAATGCGTGAGAATGAAAGGATCGGCCAATGCCAAAGGTATAGGGGAAAGCTGATTAACCCGAACCATACAGCAACACGACTTGAAAATACGGTTCGGTTTAGTAGCGCATCAGGGCCGGCCGATATGAACAAAATTGCGCCCACGGTCGGCAACAAAGCCCACCAGCCAGGAAATTTACTATCGGTATGCAGGCAGAAGATTCCAAGAAGAATAAGAAAGATTCCCGAGACGGACTCGACATCACTGAGGATCGATGGTTCCCGCCGCCTACTGCCGTCGAACAAAATGGCGGATATTACGCTACTGGCGGAGGACCTAAATTTTGATCTTGCGGTTTGGTACCGCAATAACGTCAGCGCCAAGATCGCACCGAGACACATTTGCCAAAAGCGGGATTGTGGTGAATAAAAATCACCTATCGGGTCACGATTGAGCATGGAAATGTTCATTGCAAAAGATACAGCAGCATAACCACAGCAAACGGATACTAGGTTCAGTCGAAGCTTCCAGGCTAGCCAAAGTAATATTGGCCAGATGATGTAGAATTGCTCTTCAACGCCGAGCGACCAAAGATGGAGTAGCGGCTTTGAGTCTGCTGAAACGTCGAAATACCCACTCTCGAACCAAAGCACTATGTTTGAAACGAATCCCGCACCGCCAGCGAGATGCTTACCGAATTGTCCCAGCTCGCCTGATAAAAGATAAATGAACGCAAAGACCAAGCTGCTCAGTAAGACGACCGATAAAGCGGGAAAAATCCGCCGAATGCGGCGCGCATAAAAATCGAGAATATCTACTTTGGATCGCCGAATAAGGCTTCCGAAAAGAATAGTCGATATGAGGAAGCCAGATATAACGAAGAAAACATCGACGCCAACGAAGCCGCCCGTTACTGTTGTAGGGAAAGCGTGGAAGAGAACAACTGAAAGAACCGCCAAAGCGCGGAGTCCATCTATGTCCGGTCGATACTTCGGGTGAATATTCTCCACTGCAGACGATATTTTATGTTTATCAATGGACTCAAGCATTTCCACTCAATCAATCTTCAGCTGAACGCGTCCCTCATTTCTTCTTCAGGGCTCGCTGGTGGGTGGCTGCTATACCCCATTCGGACGAATCGCGCAAAGATTGGAAAAGCCTAGGTGGCGTGCCTTCTTTTTCATCGCTGCGGTACTGCAAGTGCCGCTCCGGGTGGCAAAGTGCAAGCTCCACGTCTCTTGCTGAAGCAATCTGGCAACCTCGGCTCCTAGGGTGCCAAGTGCTAGATTTGGTCTCGCCTTGTCCGTCGAGCCCACTTTTCTCGCTTACTCGCCGCCAGCTCAAAATCGACGGCTAACTCGTATCAATTCAATTAGAAAGCTCAGCGGATCGCGGTTGTGACGCGTTTGCGGGTCGCAATCGGTCGACGAAACGGCCGCATTCACGCGAGAGTTGGGTAGGCCATGTGTCGGCATATTTGACGAGCACGGTCGATATCGCAACGATGGCAATGATCGAAAGTGCGCCTGCGACCAAAACCGAGAAGATATAGTTCTGGCCTGCCATTAGCAAAACGATGCCCGACGTTATGCTGCAGATCAGCGGCAGGTGAACAAGGTACAGTGTGAACGAAATTCTTCCAAGGTAGCGGCCGAAGGCATTTCCGAAGAATGACTGCAGACGCGCGGACTGCAGGAGAGCGAGCATCAAGAGCAGCGAACCAATCTTATGCCAGTGTATCGAATTGGCTTCGCCAGGCCCGAGCATTGGAAGCCATTTGAAGAAGAATAAATGGTCGTAGGACAGAGCTGCGGGCATGGAGCAGAGGTATAGACCAACGAGGAACAGGACCTCCGGGATAAAGTAGTGCCGTGTGGGCATCTTCTCGGCCCATTCCCTGAAATCATAAAGCATTGCGCCGATCGCGAAGAGTGGAAAGTAGTCGAGCGGCGTCCAAGCTATGAATAGCAAGTAGCATGTAAAGCGAATGTAACGATTGGTACTCATGGCGGAAATAACGAACACATACAAAGAGCCATAAAGCTCGATCCGCATGGTCCACAGATTTGAATTGTAGACAGAGCTACCTTTGACGAAAGCACCGTAAATCGCTTCCCCGATTGCTCCAGGAAGGGAGGGGCGGAATTGGTACCAAATGCTGAGCCAGCCGCTATGCGTTATCTGAGAGGCGCGATAGTTCAGCATGCCGCCGACTTTCATAAGCACCAGCGGGATTAGAATAGTGATGAGCATCGGCAGAGCAAGACGGACGTAGCGACGCAAGAGCTGCGCGGCGGTGCTAAGACTGGCTCTCTCGGAAAGCCCGGCAAGAACGTAACCGCTAAGGATGAAAAATACAGAAACTGCGGCATTGCCGTTCCAAATGAATGCGATTGGCGACGTGCCTAGCCGCAAGTCAAGAGGAGTGTTCAGCTCGCCGGGGTTGAGCGTCACGACCGCTGGGAGAAGTGAGATCATCAAATGTGAAAACAAAACCACGAGCGATGCATAACCGCGGAGGCCATCGAGAAACGGCTGTCGCATGGCTAATCGTTGACAACGTGGCCGCGCTGAAATGCGCTATCAATCGAGATTGATAAGCCAGACTTCGCGGCAGCGCAAATTGACAGGCACACTTCAATCCGCGGGCAAATTGGCAAGTCGCGTGAGCTGCTAGCAAATGATGTCGGCCCGGACGTTCGTGCATTCATAAGACTAGTGCTCCTTGACCATATTAAGTTTTCGCATCCAGATGCAGCGGTTTCCGCTGCTAAGCAAGATTTGAAATAACTCTACTCGATCTATACAAAATCGAACCCGTCGACTGCAACGCTTCAAAAATCGAAGGGGCTCGCGATTTGAGTGCAAGATTCGCGCTCGAGATTTCACGCATGTGGCGGGTGCATTGGCCAAAATGATTGGGCGAGCCGCTGTAGTTCCAGTCAAGGTCGGGGGCAGTAAAGGCAAAATGCGAGTGCCTCAGCAGAATTTTGGATGAAAGGGACGTGGATTCCAACCAAAATCTGCAACCGCAGCCGACGCATCAAAAATCATATCCTTTTCCATGCGGCTGCCCATCTCCGCATTAGCATTGGGAAAAAGAGCTTAAAAATAGCAAACGCTGTCTGCCAAAGCAACGGCGGCGCAGAAATGATCCACCGAGGCTGGTTCAGACTGTCAAATATTCGACCAGCCGTCTCACGATAGGTGATGACCTCGCCCCCTGGTAATTCATAAGTCTTGTTGGCAGCTGCAACGCTGGCCGTGGCGCAAATAGCTCCGACCGCTAGATCTTGCGCGTGAACCGGCTGGCGCAAGCCCATGCCTTCCCCCGCCAGTGGTAGAAAACGGAATTTCCGGATAAGCTTGGCGAGACGCAACATTCTGGTCACGGCCTTCTGCATAAATGATAGTAGGGCGAAGAATTGTCCAAGCAATACCGAGCCGATCGCACATCGCAATGAGCCGCTTCTCCGCCGCGCCAGTTCGCTCATCCGAAGTGGCCGGGCGAAACCCTTGCCTGCATGGCAGCATTGAAGTTTGGCAATCTGCGCCTGCGGCGAGTGCCTTTCCTGCCGAACCCGGCTTATTTCATCGTCGAGTAGACGCGTATGCGGACGTCGTCGCCTGCTGCTAGGTTGGCCGCGCCGGCATGCGCGCTTGGATTCTGCTATAGACTCCGTAGATGGTCCGGCCAACGGCTTCGGCGGTGAAGCGCTGCAGGAATCGTTGATGTGCGGCCGTCCCCATACGTGTGCGAAGAGGTTCGTTTTGTATGAGTTGCTGAAGTCTAGCCGCAGCTTGTTCGACATCGCCTTTCGGCACGATAAAGCCCTCTACCTGGTCGTCGATGACACTGCGGCAGCCGACGACGTCGGTCGTAATGATCGGCCGGCCGGCTGCGGCGGCTTCGATCAGGCTTCGGGGAAGTCCCTCGCGATATGACAACAGCATCGCAATGTGATGTGTGCCCCAGATATGGCCGATATTGCTGACACGGCCGTGCCAGAAGATCGGGCCTTCTTTTTCCCAGCCGCGCAGCGTTTCCTCGGTCAATGTCATCCGGCTAGATGGATCGGTTGCGCCGTACAGGTGCAGTTCCACGGCGGAGCCTTTGGCATGCACCTGTTTGGTGGCAGCGACCGCCTCAGCGATACCCTTGCCCTCAAGCATGCGGCCGACGACGGCGACCTTGATCGGGCTTCCACTTGGGGGCGGAACGAACGGGTACTCTGCAGGATCGACGCCGACGCCGCCGATGATGGTGAGGTTGGCGGCGTCAGGCGCTATGCCGAGTTCGGCGGGATCTTCGGCATTCTCGAAGATGAATTCGGTGTCGGCGCGGTTGAGGATCTTGTCGACCAAGAGGCGCACCACGCGCCGCATAGCGCGCTCCTTGAGATCGTCATTGATCCAGAAGTAGACCAGACCTGTCGGCAGCAGGACCAGTTGCCTTACTCGCGCGAAGCGCGCTGCAATTCCCGCCAGAATGACCATCCGCAGCCCGATACAGTGTACGATGTCGGGCTTGACCGCACGGATCGTCCGTATCATCCGCATCATGACGAGCACGTTGTATAACGGGCCGAGATTGCTGCGTTCGCTTTCAAAAGGCAGCACCCGAAAGCCTTCCGCCTCCAGTCGAGCGCGGTGATTTCGCACACGCGTGACCACGCTGACCTCGAATCCGGCCCGTTGCGCAGCACGCCCGGTGACGGTGAAGTGTTCCAGGAAAGCCCAATCTTCGGGGGCGAAGTATAAGATCTGGGAGGGCAAGTGGCAGTTCCGGCGATTGAGTTCGCTTATGTACGTTCCGGGGCAGGGAGAATCAATTTTAGATGTGATGCAGATTTGGCGAGCGGGGAACGGCCGGCGGCTGAAACTGCAGTTTCGGGTGGACACCGGCCTTCTCACTGGCTATTGGGTCGGCTGTTGCAGCATCCGGCAAGGGTTCGTGGGTCCTAAAGGATAGCTGAGTATTGTCCTTGGATTTCAATGGCATGATGGCCCAAAATACCAGTGTTGGTTCGCAGGCCAGCGATATCTTGCGATCGATCGCCAAGGGCAAGCGAATATCTTTCGTATCGGGCAACTTCAATGTTGTACATCCCGGTCACCTGCGACTGTTCAAGTTCGCGCGAGAGCTCGGCGACGTGCTGGTTGTTGGCGTGAACGCTGATGGCGCCCCAGGTGTTACGCTGCCGATGGAGTTGCGTCTCGAGAACGTCAATTCGATTTCGCGTGTCGATCACGTCGTGCCGCTTGGCACGTCGCCTGAGGTCTTCATTGCAGCCCTAAAGCCCGACTTCGTCGTCAAGGGCAAGGAATTCGAACTCAAAGACAATCCCGAAAAGTCGGCTGTCGAAACCTATGGCGGTCATCTCGTATTTAGTTCGGGCGAGTTGCGATTCTCGTCGCTGTCGCTACTCGAACGCGACTATTCAGAGCCGAATCTGTCGGCGGTCCGCAAGCCGCGAGACTTTCCGTTCCGCTATTCGTTCGATATGCAGGATTTGCGTTCGACGCTTGCCAAGTTCGCCGGACTTCGGGTTCTGGTGATCGGTGACCTGATTGTCGATGACTACATCACCTGCGATGCGCTGGGCATGTCACAGGAAGATCCGACGATCGTCGTTACGCCGATCGAGACAAAGACATTCGTGGGCGGTGCGGGCGTGGTGGCCGCACATGCTCGCGGCATGGGCGCAGACGTGCGGTATTGCTCCGTCGTCGGTGACGACGATGCTGCTCGATACGCGACCGATCAGCTCTTGCGTCAGGGGGTGGCACTCGATCAGTTCGTCGATGTCAGTCGTCCGACCACGCGCAAGCAACGCTTCCGTGCATTGAACAAGACACTTTTGCGCGTCAACCACTTGCGGCAGCATCCGGTCAGCCACGAAATCCAAGAGCAGATGCTTGCGTCAGTCGAGGCCGCCTTGCCTCATACGGATCTCATCCTTTTCGCCTGCTTTAACTACGGTTGCCTGCCTCAAGCACTGGTGGAAGCGATCAGCGAGCGGGCGCTCGCGCGATCCGTCATGATGGCGGCGGACAGCCAAGCATCATCGCAACTGGCCGATATCTCCCGCTTCCGGAATATGACGCTGATTACGCCGACCGAACGCGAGGCCCGGCTTGCGCTCAACGACTTCGAGTCGGGCCTCGCGGTGATTAGCGAACGGCTGCATAGCAAGGCTTTTGCCAAGAACCTAGTCATCACGCTGGGTGCCGAAGGCATGCTGATCAACGTCAAGAATGACGGGGAGTTCCGCACCGATCGATTGCCGGCCTTCAATGTTTCGCCAAAAGACGTCGCTGGTGCAGGCGACAGCTTCTTCACCAGCGCGTCGATGGCGCTCTGCGCCGGCGCGGATGTCTGGCAGAGTTCTTATCTCGGCGCCATGGCAGCCGCGCTGCAGGTATCCCGAGTGGGCAACACGCCGCTCAACACCAGTGAGCTGGTTGCTGAAATCGACGACGTGCGCTTTGACGTGTCTGAGCACGTCTGAGGGGAGCTCATATGCGGGCGCTTCTTCTGGCGGCGGGCATCGGTAGTCGACTGCGGCCCATTACAGACACGGTGCCGAAGTGCTTGGTCCAGATTCAGGGGCGACCCTTGCTCGACTATTGGCTCGACCTTGTTTTCCATGGTGGCATCGAGCGCGTACTTCTCAATACTCACTGGCTGGCGCCGCAGGTGCAAGCACATGTCATGGCGTCGCCGTGGGCGGATCGGATTGACCAGGTCTACGAAGAGACGTTGCTGGGCACGGGAGGAACCGTGCTGGCCAATCGTGACTGGTTTCAGAACCAGAGTTTCCTGCTGGCACATGCGGACAATTTAACCGATTTCGATGTGGCTGGCCTCATCGCCGCGCATGAGGGAAGGCCAGCGGGGCATGCCATCACGATGCTGGGCTTCCGGACAGACGATCCTAGTTCCTGTGGTATCCTGGAACTCGATCGACAGAATACAGTCCTTGCCTTTCATGAGAAGGTCGCCAATCCGCCCGGCAATTTGGCCAACGGTGCGGTTTACATCTTCGAACCGGAGGTGATCGACGCCATAGCGGTTCTTGAGCGCCCGGTCGTTGATCTCTCGACTGAGATTATCCCCAACTATCTGGGCCGTATTCTGTGTGTAGAAACCGATGGTTATCACCGGGATATTGGTAATCCGGAAAGCTTGCGTCGAGCCAATTCTGAGTTTAAGCAGAAGCCGTTCAAGGGGCCCGCTGGCGCGTTGCGCTGAGCCCGTTGTGGTAGGGCTTCTCCGCGGGGCTAAGCCGTCCCCGGATCGAAAGCGCAAGCATCACCATTTCGAAGCTAGGGATCGCACGAATGAAAGTGTTTTTGACGGGTGCCTGCGGCTACAAAGGATCTGTGCTCGTTCCGAAGCTCCTGAAGGCCGGTCATCAGGTCGTGGCCTTCGATATTCAGTGGTTCGGCAATTTCCTCGATCCGCATCCTGACCTCACGGTGGTGCAGGGCGACGTTCGCAATCCCGACGAGATTGATCTGACGGGTGTCGATGCGATTATCCATCTGTCCAGCGTTGCCAACGATCCGTGCGGTGATCTCGATCCGAAGCTCACCTGGGAGATCAGCTGTCTCGCCACGATGCAGCTCGCCGATCGCGCTCAGCGCCACGGCATCAAGCGCTTCATATACGCGTCATCGGGTAGCGTGTATGGCGTGAAGGAAGAAGAGCAGGTCACCGAGGATCTCGAACTGCTGCCTATCTCTGAATACAATAAAACCAAGATGTGTGGCGAGCGTATCGTGTTGTCCTACAAGGATGACATGGTTGTACAGATCGTGCGTCCCGCCACCGTGTGCGGTTACTCTCCGCGCCAGCGTCTCGACGTCTCCGTCAACATGTTGACGATGCAGGCGCTGATGAATGGCAAGATCACGGTGTTCGGTGGCGACCAGACTCGCCCGAACATTCACATCGATGACATCACCGATCTGTATCTCTTCCTGCTCGATCATCCCGAACATACCGGCATCTTCAACGCAGGCTTCGAGAACATCACCATTCTCGATATCGCCAACATGGTCGCCAAGCACATCAAGACGGAGATCGTGGTGACACCGTCGAATGATCCGCGCAGCTACCGCGTTAACTCGGATCGCTTGCTTGCCACGGGCTTCCGGCCGAAGAAGACCGTCGAGGATGCGATCAAGGAAATTATGGGCATGTACTCGCAGGGACAGCTCAAGAATGAAGATCGCTGGTATAACCTGAAGTGGATGGAGCGAGGCTTCGCCAAATGAACGCGCTGCCGTTTCCGACACCAGCCAAGCTGTTTAGCGACTATTCAAAGAGGCTCAACGTCGCGCTTGAGACGTTCGACTGGACGCCGGTCGAGAAGCTTGCCTATGAGCTGCGCGACTGCTGGCAGACTGGCCGGCAGGTGTTCTTCGTTGGAAACGGCGGTAGCGGCGGCAACGCCAATCATCTCGCTAATGACTTTCTCTATGCGCTGTCGAAGACGCCGGGCTCCGGCCTGCGCGCGCATTCGTTGGTCGCGAATCCCTCGGTCCTTACCTGTCTTGCCAATGACGAGGGCTACGATCAGGTGTTCTCGCTGCAGCTCGCCGTGATGGCGCGCAAGGGCGACGTGCTGATCGCGTTTTCCGGTTCGGGCAATTCTCCCAATATCGTTCGTGCGATCGAGGAAGCAAAGAAGATCGGCATGACCAGCTATGCCGTGCTCGGCTTCTCCGGAGGCAAGTGCAAGGAACTGGCCGACGTTCCGATACACTTTGCGATCAACGACATGCAGATCGCAGAAGATGCGCAGGTCATTATCGGACATATGCTGATGCAGTGGCTGCATCCGCAGCGTGGCGATATTACGCCAGCGAAGAATTAAAGATCGAGCACGATGGCATCTGAAAAATATCTGATCCTGGGGTCGAACTCGTTTTCCGGAGCGAGTTTCGCCGATTTTCTGGCTGCGGCCGGTCACGACGTGATCGCCACCAGCCGTTCGCGGGAACCGCATGACGCGCTGTTACCCTACAAATGGGAGAAACGGCCGGGCAAGGTGCGTTTCGAAAAGATCGATCTCAATCACGATCTCGATGCGCTGAAGGTGCTGCTAAATCGCGAGCGCCCTACCCATGTAGTTAATTTCGCAGCGCAAAGCATGGTCGGCGAAAGCTGGATCAATCCCGATCACTGGATGATGACCAACGTCGTCTCCGCAGTGCGGCTGCACGATCTGCTGCGCAACTATGACGGCCTCGATCGCTACGTTCACGTCACCACGCCGGAAGCCTACGGCTCGACGGAGGGTTGGGTACGCGAGGACACGCCGTTCAATCCGTCGACGCCCTATGCGGTGTCGCGTGCGGCCAGCGACATGAGCCTGCGGACCTATTTTGCGAATTATCAGTTCCCGGTGGTGTTCACCCGTGCGGCTAACGTCTATGGCCCCGGCCAGCAGCTCTATCGCATCATTCCGCGCACCATTGTCGCGGCCATGGGCGGGCAGAAATTGAAGCTCGACGGCGGCGGCAAGTCGGTCCGCGTGTTCATCCACATGACCGACGTGTCGGACGCCACAGTGCGGATCGGTCGAAGCGGCACGCTCGGCGATACCTATCACATCTCGGGTTATGAGCTGGTGTCAATCCGCGGGCTGGTCGAGATGATCCTCAAGCGGCTCGGCAAGTCGTTCGATGAATGCGTCGAGCTCGGTCCGGAGCGTCCCGGCAAGGACACCGCCTATACGCTCGACAGCTTCAAGCTGCGCACCGAGCTCGGCTGGCGTGACACCGTTTCGCTTGAGCAGGGTGTCGATGAGGTGATCCGCTGGGCCGAGCGTTTCGGTCCCGAGATCGCCAAGCTGCCGACGAAGTACGAACACAAGCCGTGATGGGCGAGTCCTTGAGGATGATGCGCCGCTTGCGGCGCAAGGGGAGAGCATTATGAACGTTGCAGTTCGCAAGACCTCGGCCAAGACGCCGGATGTCGCTGCGCTGAAGAAGCAGGCAGCGGTTCTCCGCGGCAAGGTCATCGAGATGTCGCATGCCGCGCAGGCTGCGCATCTGGCGTCGTCGCTGTCATGCGCCGACGTGCTGGCCGCCGCTTACTGGCATGTGCTGGATATTGATCCGTCCAAGCCGGCCGATCCGCTCCGCGATCGCTTCATCCTATCGAAGGGCCATGCTGCGGCGGCGTTGTTTGCAACGCTTGCGATGAAGGGCTACTTCCCGATGGAAGAGCTCGCGACCTATTGCCAGGACGGCGGCCGTCTGGCGGAGCATCCCCCGGCCAACCTGCTGCCCGGCGTTGAAGCTGCGACCGGTTCGCTCGGCCACGGCCTTCCGCTCGGCTGCGGCATGGCGTTGTCCGGCCGTATCAAAGGCGAGGCCTTTAACGTCTACGCGCTGCTGTCCGACGGCGAGAACAACGAAGGTTCGGTGTGGGAAGCTGCGATGTTCGCCGCTGCCCAAAAGCTCGAAAACGTCTGCGTCATCGTCGACTACAACAAGTGGCAGGCGACGGCGCGCTCCAACGAAACGCTAATGCTGGCCCCGCTGCGCGACAAGTGGGCGGCATTCGGCTGGGACGCCCATGAGATCGACGGCCACGACGTCGGTGCACTTGCTGAGGCGATGCAGAACATCCCGAACGGTTCGGGCAAACCCGTCGCGTTGATCGCCCACACCGTCAAGGGCAAGGGTGTGTCATTTATGGAAGACGACAACAACTGGCACTACCGCGCTCCGACCGCAGACGAAGTCGTGAAGGCGCACAAGGAGCTTGGCCTCGTATGAGAAACGCATTCGCAGACGAACTCACCAAGCTTGGCAATGAAGACCCGCGCGTCGTCATGTTGTCCGGTGACATCGGCAACCGCCTGTTCGACAAGTTTAAGGATAAGCATCCGTCGCGCTTCTTCAATTGCGGTGTCGCTGAAGCCAACATGATGGGGGTCGCTGCCGGTATGGCAATGAACGGCCTGCGCCCGGTCGCCTATACGATCACGCCATTCGTCACCACGCGTTGCCTCGAGCAGATCCGTACCGACGTATGCTATCATGAAGCGCCGGTTACCATCGTCGCCGTGGGGGCAGGCTTGGCCTATGCCGGTCTTGGCCCGACGCACCACGCTTGCGAAGACATCTCGTTCCTACGCTCGATCCCGAACATGGTCGTAATCTGCCCGGGCGATGCGCATGAAGTGCGCGGCGCGCTGCGTGCGGCGATGAAGCAGGATCAACCGGTCTATATCCGCATGGGCAAGAAGGGTGAGCCTGTGGTGCATGCCGGCCCGGTCGCGGATTTCGAGATAGGCAAGGCCATCACCATCGTCGAGGGCACCGATGTCTGCCTGCTCTCGACTGGCAATATGCTGCCTGAAGTCGTCGAGGCCGCACACAAGCTGAAAGAGCAGCGCATCAGCGCCAAGGTCGTCAGCTTCCACACTGTGAAACCGCTCGACGAAGCCTGCCTCAAGGACGCTTTCGGCAAGTTCAAGCTGGTCGCGACTATCGAAGAACATTCGCTGATCGGCGGCTTTGGTGCCGCTGTGTCAGAATGGTTGGCCGATACGGCAACTGCACCGAAGAAGTTCCTGCGCTTCGGTACGCCGGATGCATTCTTCAAGAAGTCCGGTGAGCAGGAATATGCGCGCGAGATGCTTGGCCTTTCCGCACACCAGATCGCCGACAAGATCGCTCACGCTCTCTAATCGAGTCACACATGAAAACCGAAGCAGCGCTCCTCGTCCAGACCGGCCAACCTCTCGTGCTGGCGGAAATCGAAATTCCGGCGCTGAAGCCCGGCCAAGTATTGGTTGAAGTCGCGTTCTCAGGCGCCTGTGGCACGCAGGTGATGGAATGGCGCGGCGACAAGGGCGAGGACAAGTGGGTCCCGCATTGCCTCGGTCATGAAGGCACCGGCACGGTTCTCGAAACCGGCAGTGCCGTCACCAAAGTGAAGGCCGGCGACAAGGTTGTACTGTCCTGGATCAAGGGTACCGGCATTGAGGCTGGCGGCACTGTCTATGACTGGGACGGCAAGAAGGTGAACTCCGGTGGCGTGACCACCTTCCAGCGCCACGCGCTGGTCAGCGAGAACCGCTTGACGCTGCTCCCTGAGGGCCTGTCGATGGAAGTGGCAGTGTTGCTCGGCTGTGCAGCTCCGACCGGCATGGGCGCCGTCTATAACGTGCTGAAGGTTCAGCCCGGTGATTCCGTTGCCGTGTTCGGCACCGGAGGCATCGGTCTCAACGCGTTGATGGCGGCCGCACTGGCCGGCGCGATGCCGGTGATCGGCATCGATCCGAATCCAACCCGCCGCGCGCTCGCCAAGATCTACGGCGCCACCCATGTGATCGACCCGAACGAGGGTGATGTGATCGCTGCGATCAAGAAGATCATGCCGCAAGGTGTCGACCTCGCGGTTGAAGCCTCGGGCATGCCGACGGTGATGGAGCAGGCCGTGAATGCCACGCGCCAGCAGGGCGGCCGTGCGGTCGTCATCGGCAACGCCAAGCATGGCGCATCGCTTGCGCTCAATCCCGGCGTCTTCAACCAGGGCAAGAGCCTGCTCGGCACCTGGGGAGGCGACAGCGTGCCGGACCGCGATTACGGCCGTTTCGGCCGTCTGCTCGGCTCCAACCGCTTCCCGGTGCGCGACCTGCTATCGAAGCCATATTCGCTGGCGCAGGCCGATCAGGCGCTGCAGGACCTCGCCGATGGCAAGGTCGGCCGCCCCTTGATCGACATGTCGCTGCGCTAAGCGGGGCTGTATGCGGATCGGGATCGACTTCGACAACACCATCGCCTGCTACGACGGCGTGTTCTACGCCGCGGCGCTGGAAAAGGGGCTGATCCCGGCCGAACTCGGCCGCGACAAGAACAGCGTGCGCGATCATCTCAACGGCTCCGGCCGCAAGGATGATTTCACCGAGCTGCAGGGCTATGTCTACGGCGCCCGCATGGAGCTGGTGTCGCCCTATCCGGGCTTTGCCGACTTCGTCCGTGCGGCGCTCAACGCCGGCCATACGCTATCCATCGTCAGCCACAAGACCAGGCATCCGATCCTCGGGCCGAAGCACGACATGCATGCGGCGGCGCGCGGCTTTCTGGAAGCGCGAGGCTTGATGGGCACAAGCGAGGGGCAGATCAACCCCGCCAATGTGTTCTTCGAGCTCACCAAGGAAGACAAGGTCGCTCGCGCCGCGTCGCTCGGCTGCGAGGTGTTCGTGGACGACCTGCCCGAAATCCTGGCGATGTCGGGCTTCCCGGATGGTATGCGCCGCGTGCTGTTCGACCCGGAAAGCCAGTTTGCCGGACGCGAGGTTGCCGGTGTTGAACGTCTGACGTCATGGGCCGCCATTGCCGCGGATTTGAACCGTGAGCGGAACTGAACCCGCGATCGATTCTGAACTGCTGGTGGTTGCACGGCGGCTCGCCTCCGATGCCGGACGGGCAGAGCCCGTCGGTCTGTCACGCCTGGCGGGAGGCAAGAACAATCAGGTGTTTCGCGCCGAGATGGCGCAGGGCGCGCCACTGGTGCTGAAACGCTACTTTAGCGATCCCCGGGATACGCGCGATCGCTTGGGTGCGGAGTGGGGGTTTCTGACCCATGCGTGGTCACGCGGCGTCCGCAGCGTGCCGGAGCCGCTGGCGAGTGAGCCTGCGTCGCAGACCGGTCTCTACAGCCTCGTTCCCGGCCGCAAGCTCGCGGCGCAGGAATTGACCATTGCGCATGTCGATGCGGCCGTGGATTTCGTTCTCGCCGTCAATGCCGCGCCGCGTGATCCCATGGCGCTGAAGCCGGGCTCCGAAGCCTGTTTCAGTCTCGCCGAGCATCTTGATACGGTTGAGCGCCGCGTGGTGCGCCTGCAGACGCTCGACGCCGACGCTCCGCATACCGAAGAGGCCAAGGACTTCGTAGCAGGCACCCTGCAGCCGCTCTGGACCGCCGTCCGCCGGCGGATCGCGGATGCCGCGCAGAGCGTGAACCTGCCGCTGGATCGCGCGCTGACGCTGCCAGAATGCTGCCTGTCGCCGTCGGATTTCGGTTTCCACAATGCGCTGGCGGACGCCGCCGGACGACTGACCTTTCTCGATTTCGAATATGCTGGGCGGGACGATCCGGCCAAGCTCGCATCGGATTTTTTCTGCCAGCCGGAAGTACCGGTGCCGACCAGTTTTCACACGCATTTCGCGACACGATTGGCCGATGGTCTTGATCTGGATGAAACCGGTCGCGTGCGCTGCCAGATCCTGCTTGATGCCTATCGCATCAAGTGGACCTGCATCATCCTGAACGACTTCTTGCCATTGGGGGCTGCGCGCCGTGCCTTCGCCGACACCGGCGCCTGGGCCACGCGCTGCGCAACTCAGCTGGCCAAAGCCCAAGCCAAAGTCGCCGGCCTTGCGGCCTGATCAACATTCACCCCTGAGGAGACAATATGGCCCTTCGCGAATTCGTCAGTCTGGTTCACAAATCCACCAAGCGCGATTACGTCGCTCGCGTCACCCAGCGTGACAAGGCCGACGTCGCCGAGATGGCGATCAAGTTCGATTTCGACTACTGGGACGGCAGCCGCGAGACCGGCTATGGCGGCTACAAGTATGATGGCCGCTGGCGCAAGGTCGCCGATGCGATGGTCGAAGCCTATGGCATCAAGCCTGGCATGCGCATCCTCGACGTCGGTTCGGGCAAGGGGTTTATCCTGCATGATTTCCTGGAAAGCGTGCCCGGTGTCGAAGTCGCTGGCATCGACGTGTCCACCTACGGCGTCGAGCACACGATGGAAGACGTCAAGCCGTTCTGTCAGGTCGGCACCGCGTCGAAGCTGCCTTATCCGGATAAGCACTTCGATCTCGTGATCTCGATCAACACGCTGCACAATCTCTACAATTACGACCTCTATGCAGCCTTCAAGGAAATCGAGCGCGTGTCGCGCGGCGCGAAGTATATCTGCGTCGAGGGCTATCGCAACGAGCGCGAGAAGGTGAACCTGATGTACTGGCAGCTGACCTGCCGCGCCTTTCACACGCCGGAAGAATGGGACTTCGTGTTCAAGCAGACCGGTTATACCGGTGATCACGAATTTATCTTTTTTGAATGAGAACAGAGTCTAACAATAACAGGGCGGGCCGGTTCATATTCCACGAGCCGGCCCGTTTGCTTTGATATTCGGTCGACAGCGACTCAGATCAGTCCGGCAAGCCGCGCTTTCAGGACAGGCGCCAGCGTAAATGAATCAGCGATCTCGTTGCGGTTGATCATCGCTCCCAGTTCGGCAACCTCTACCAGCCGATAGCCGGAAATGCCTTCCTGCAACGGCGAAACGCCGGGCGCAGTGATTTCGGCGAAGAACAGAGAGACGAAGCCACTGATCAGCGCAGTCGAGCCGTGGACCTCACCAAGCGGCACCAGTCGCACCGCTCACCTCTGGTCGATCCCACTTCGCGGCAACTGCGGGCGAAAAATGGTGTAAATGCGCTAGCAGAATCAAAAAGTTGCCATTGCACGGCGTCTGCTACTTGAGCGCATTTCGATTTGTGGCAGACTGGGGCAGGGTTAATTTGAAGCATCAATTGTCGGGATTTCAGGACAACTCGTTTGTGCCATTATGCTGCTCTCGCGAAAGCGCGGCGAAACGTTGTTCCATGTAGCGGAGAGAGTCGTTTTCTCATGACCGGTTCACTTTCACCTTCAGGTCAGGCCGCTGTACCACAAGAGTCGTTTCCGTCATGCCGTCTTTGCGGCCAGCTATGGCGCGGAGCGCCGCTGAAGTTAGGCCATTTGCCCGTGTGCAACCGGTTTACAGCCATCGCAGTCCCGCCAGATCTTCATGATCTCGCACTGGATCAGTGCGGCGCCTGCGGATTGGTTCAGTTGAGGACGCTGCCATCGATTCCGTCTGTCGTGCCGACGCTGCCCTGGATCTCCTATCGCGAGCCGGATGGGCATCTGGACAGTGTTGCCGCAAATCTTGTCGGCCGTTTTCCGTCGCAAGTCGTTTCGGCGTTTGGGTTCGGTCCGTTTGAAAAGCCGTTGTTTGATCGGCTCGCGGCGCATGGCGTGCAAACCGAACTGGTTGACGTGCGGCCTCGTGACAGTATCGCAGGCAGCTATCCTTATCTGGAAACCTGGCAGCGCGGATTGACGCACGCCGGGCTTAACCAGATCGCAAAAAAGCATGGCCGTGCCGACATTGTCACTTGCCGTTACCTAATCGAACATTGCCATGATCCCGTGGCTGCGTTGCGGGGTCTTGGCGGTTTCCTGCGGCCGGACGGGCTGCTGCTCGTCGAGCTTCCCGACAGTAGCAAATTCCTTGCGACGAAGGATTACTGCTTCCTGTGGGAAGAGCATGTCAGCTACTTTACCGAGCCAACGCTGCGCCAATTGGCCGCAAAAGCGGGCTTCCAATTGGTGGAGTTGATGCGTTTCGAGGGCCGGCTCGAAGATGCCTTCGTCATGTTGCTGCGGCCCGCTTCGGAGGAACTGCCGATCGCCGCGGCCGACGCCTCCGAGCAGCAGGTCTTTGTCCGGTACCGTGCGGGCTACGAACAGGCCCGTGCTAGCGTAAGCTCCATGTTCGGACCTCCTAGGTCAAGGGAGGACCGCGTGGCCCTATTCGGCCTCGGTCATCAGGCCATCATGTTTACCAATGCCATGGGTATTTCGTCCTCAATCGCAGCCGCGGTTGATGACGATGTCAATAAGAGAGGGCTGTTTGCGCCCGGTTTTTCCGTTCCGGTCACGACGTCAGCCGAACTTGCCGGCAATTGCCAGATACAGATCTGCCTTCTTGCGGTGAACCCCGGGGTCGAGCATAAGATCAAGGAGGAGAAACTGGCGCCGCTCGTCGCGCGCGGAGTCAAGTTTCATTCCATTTTTGCCGGTGTTCCCGGCTCCATCCTGTTGGACCTTCCGCCATGGCGTTAGTACAGAAATCCCCGGAAGTCTTTTCCACTGAAGGCTCCATCGCGACGGTTGGCGCCGCCGATATCGAGACTTTGCGCAACGCGGTTGTTAAGACGTCGAAACGGCGCGCGCGCATCAATGCCCATCCCGGCAGCGACGATAACCTGCACGAGATGATCATCGCGATCGAGCCGGGATCCTACATCCGGCCGCACAAGCATCCCGGCAAGAGCGAAGCGTTCCATATCATCGAAGGCGCGGTGGATATCGTCGTGTTCGACGATGCCGGCGAAATCGACCAGATTGTCTCCTTAGCTGCGAAGGGCGGGGAGGCGCCATTTTACTACCGGATGTCGAAACCACATTATCATACGCTGATCATCCGCTCAGAGCTTCTGGTCGTTCATGAGATTACAAACGGCCCGTTCCGTCCGGAAGGGACCGTGTTTGCGACTTTCGCGCCCGAAGAGGGCGACCTCGAAGCTGTTAATGCGTTTCAGGCCATGTTGGTGGATCGCGTAGCCTCGTTTCAGAGCGCCGTTCGATGAGCGTAGCCCATGCCGTCGTGGTCGGCGGCTCGCGCGGTCTCGGGCTGGTGGTCGTGGAGCGGTTTCTGGCGCGCGGTTGTACCGTCACGGTGCTGTCGCGGCGACCTTCGGATCGCCATGTTGATAACGACAAAGTTCGCCATGTCGCGATCGACCTTGAAGCACCTGATGGTGTGGACGGGGTCTGGGAGAAGGTTGTAGGTGGGGCCGGTCCGATCAGCTATCTGGTGCTGTGCCAGCGCTTCCGTGGCCTGGGCGATCCGTGGAATGGCGAGATCCAGGTCGGGCTGAACGCGTCCCGGGCGTTGATTGAGGGGTTTAAGGAACACTTCGTCGATGCCGGCGACCGGGCTATTGGCGTTGTTAGCTCGGTCTATGCCGAATTCACTGGTAGTTCGCAGCCCGTCGGCTACCACGTGGTCAAGGCTGGTCTCAATGGTATGGTTCGTTTCTATGCTGCGGCCCTCGGGCGTCGAGGAATTCGTGTCAACGCGGTCATGCCGCTGTCCTACATCAAGGACGAGGCCCGCCCGTTTTATCAATCGAAAACCGATTTGCTCGCCATCTACGACCAGTTCGTTCCGCTTCGCCGAATGGGCGAGGCCGACGATTCTGCCAACGCTCTCGATTTCCTCTGCAGCGCCAAAGCCGGCTTCATCAACGGTCAAAGCCTTTTCGTCGATGGCGGCGTGTCTGTGGTGTGGCCGGAAGAGGTGGCGAAGAGCTTCAAAGGCTTGTAAATTCTCCATTTTGGGCTAAACGGGGAAAATGCGGGACCCACTACCGGATCCTGTAACAGACATCTTATTCGGATCGCTTTTCTATGAAACATGTGACGCGCAAGTCAGTCTGCCGGTTGTGCGGTTGCTCGTCATTTGACCACGTTTTGCCGATTTTGCCTTCAGCGATCGGCGATGCATTCGTACCGGAGAGCATGCTCGGCGAAGAGCAGGGCGTATATCCGCTGGATTGCTATCTTTGCCGCGAATGCGGGCATCTGCAGAATCTTGATGTCGTCGATCCGGATATCTTGTTCCGCGAATACACCTACAAGACTTCGGTCTCTCTCGGTCTCGTCGAACACTTCCGCAAATATGCGAACTCTGTTGTCGGCACGCTCGGCATTCCGAAGGACAGCCTCGTCGTAGAGATCGGCAGCAATGACGGTTCGCTGCTGAAGGCGTTCAGGGCCGAAAGCATGCGTGTGCAGGGTATCGATCCAGCACGCGACATTGCTGCCGGTGCGAGCGCCGAAGGCGTGCCCACCATTCCGGATTTCTTCAGCAGCAAGATCGCCGAAAAGATCAAGGCCGAGCAGGGCCCCGCGATGCTGTTCTGCGCCAACAACGTGTTTGCGCATATCGACAACATGCAGGACATCGTCACTGGCATCCGGACGCTGCTGGCACCCGATGGCGCCTTCGTATTCGAGGTGTCCTATATCGTCGATATGATCGATAACATGGTGTTCGACACGATCTATCACGAGCATGTCTCGCACCACGCGCTGATTCCGCTGGAGAAGTTCTTCAACCGTCTCGACATGACGCTGTTCGACGTGATGCGCACCGGCACCAAGGGCGGTTCGATCCGCGCTTTCGCGCAGCCGCTGTCCACCGGTAAGCGTCCTAAGTCGAAGCAGCTGAAGGCTTTGATCGCCGAGGAAGAGCGCCGAGAGATCGTCAAGCCGAAAATCTACGAGGACTGGTTTAATGCCATTGAGGCGCGCAAGCAGGAGACACTCTCGATAGTGGATGCGGCTATTGCCGAAGGCAAAACCGTCGTAGCCTATGGTGCGTCTACAACAACCACCACGTTGCTGTACCATTTCGAGCTGGAATCGCGGATCAAGTACATTGTCGATGACAACGTGCTCAAGCAGGGCATGTTCAGTCCCGGTGCCCACATTCCGGTGCTGCCGTCGAGGGAGTTGATGGCCCGCAAGCCGGATATCGTGGTGGTTCTGGCTTGGATCTATGCCGAGCCTATCCTGAAGCGGAATCAGAACTTCCTCGATCAAGGCGGCGAGTTCCTTTTGCCGTTGCCGACCACGCAACTCATCGGCAAATCATCCTGATTGCATAGAGTCGCGCCCTGTTTTACTGCAGCGACGAGCGGTACCGAGGGACGCATGCAGGTTGAACGAAGCGAGGTTGGCCGCAGGCCATATCTGGACGGTCTCAGAGGCGTTGCCGCGTGCATGGTGTTCTTTGATCACTTGACGCTCGCGTTGCTGCCGTCGCTCATCACCTTTGCTCCCAATGAAGCGCATTTTGCCGCCGAGCGGCCGATCGCAATGCTGCCAATAGGCTGGATCTGGAACGGCTCCTTCGCGGTCTGCATCTTTTTTGTGTTGAGCGGCTATGTGTTGTCCGAATTCTGCTCACGTGCGCGAATCGGGCTGGCTGCGCAGATCGCCCGTCGCTATGTCAGGTTGGCGCTTCCGATGGTCCTGACCTCGGCGCTTGCCTTCGCGATCATGGCCTTGGGCCTCTACAAAAATCTCGATGCCGGCCTGCAGGTGACCAAGAGCGGCTGGCTCATCATGTGGTACAGAGCATTCGTGCCAAACCTACTCGACGTGATCAAAGAATCGTTGCTCGATGCCTTCATCAATGGCAGCGCCCACTACAATTCAAACCTCTGGACTATGAAGATCGAACTAGTCGGTTCCATCTGTGTTTTTCTGATCTTTTTTATTTTCAAATCGCCGAGCCGCAGGGCAGGTGCCGCGCTAACGCTGGCGATCATCACCTTCAGAAGCTACTATTTGCTCTTCGCGCTCGGGGTGATCTATTATTTCATGGAAGCGCGAATACGAGCGAATATCGCGAGAGTCTCGCTCCTGCCGTGGCTAAAGGAGACTCTGGCGCTGGTCTTGTGCATCACCGGGCTCTATTTAGGGGCGTTTCCGGCAACGCCGCCGGATGTAATACCGACTTGGCACTGGTTTTTGCCCCGTGGCGTTTCGGCGACGGACTGGCATATGGTGGGCGCCGCGCTGCTGGTTGCCGGTGTGTTATTTTGCTCAATCGCGCAAAGCGGGCTTGGCGGGCGCTTCGGGGCCTATCTTGGCCGGATCTCGTTTGTGCTGTATCTCGTGCATTTGCCGCTCATCTGCAGCTTTGCGTCCTGGTCGGTTGTCGGCATGTCGGGGCTGCCATATGCGGTTAATATAGTCGTTACAGCGTTCTTGACGGGCGCACTGGTATTTGGAACTTCGACGATACTTTATCTTTATGTTGATATTTACACGACCTCGCTGTCCCGCTTGGCTGGCCGCTTGGTCGATCAGTGGGTAGTGGGTGTCTGCGTTCATTTCCCTCGACGTGAGTTAGGTAGCAGGGTTCGCACTCAATGAAATTCGTTCGACGGCTGCGATCCGGACTGATGCGTCATGGCGCAATGCGCAGGCGTAAGATCGTCGTTCTCGGATTGTCGATTATCAACCGGATACTAGGGCTTCTGCCGCTCAAAGTTTCATTTTTTCTTCTGATAGTTCTGGAAGTTCTCAGAGTGAAGGCGCGGCGCGGCGTCCTGTTGGCCTTTCGTCCCATTGTTGCGCAAACGATGCAAAATGATCCCAGCTTCCGATTTGCGACGAATGCCTATCGTAGTCTCGAAGCACCATGTGCCAGAGTTCTCTACGGCACGGGAGCCTATCGCGAGGCGTCCGAGTTCATTATAAAGAGGGGGCTTTCTATTGGTCGTGGCGATATGAGTGCTATCTTGGCCCGATCGTTTTTTGAGCTCGGAGAGTTCGAAGAAGCGCGCAGCGCGATTGCAGCCACATGGTCGGCCCTCCTGCTTGATTTCGATCCATCATTGGCTGCGTTCAAGGCAAAGCTGGATTTGATTGCCGGTGATGAGGCTGAAGCCGAGAAAAATCTCGCTCGCTGTGTTGCGAAAGAACGCTACCTGTGCCCGCACCAGAATATCGCCGCACGTTATCCTGAGAAATACGCCGCCACTGCGATCGATCGTGACGGCGGCGTCGAGGCGCGGGTGTTCGATGCCTGCAATCTAGCTGGTCAGCGGGTCACGCATGTCGGGGCTGGCCACCTCGGTGCTGGCTTGTTCGCACGCGCGTTGAAGGCGCAGGAAAATCTGCGGACGAAGTTCCCGATGATCTCGCCGTCACTGCAAACGTTTTTAGCCGAACGCAACATCGTGCTGTCCGATTTACGGATCATCCCGATCGAATGGTTCACGCAGATCGGGCATCTCGGGATGCTCGATATGCAAATGCGAATGCGCCAGCTTGGATGGTGGACAGGAACGACAGTTTTCCTCGTGACGCCATCGTCGGTTGCCAATGCCGCACTCTTCCGGCTTTTTGAGGATTTTGGTCTGGTGCTCACGCCGGGCGGAAGCATTCCGCTGCCGCTGGCGCGAGAGTTGTTTTCACTGCAGCGTTGGAGCGGAATGTCTTTCAATGCCTTCAAGCTTCCTAGCGGCGAAGTGGTTCCGTGGCAGGAAGCCGGCGCTCTGATGATCCGGCAATGGGAGAAGGAAGGGCGTCCGTATCCGTTGCGCGAGGAACTCGATCGGGGGGCTAGCGCGTCCATTATAATTCGCCGCAGCATGGACATGCTGCGCGAGAAATGGGGCATGAAGCCCGACGACTGGTATGTTTGTCTGCATCTGCGCGATGCCGCTCACTACGGTGAACTCTCGGGTACGGGGCAGACGCACCGCAATTCGAAGGTGTCCAGCTATGTCGCTGCCATTCAGTACGTCACGGATCAGGGAGGCTGGGTGATCAAGCTCGGTGGCCCGAAATCGCCGAAGCTTCCGATGATGAAGAACGTGATCGACTACGCGCGCGATGGTGCGCGTTCGGAGGTCGCCGATCTAGATCTCATCCGGCATGCGAAGCTGTTTATCGGGACGACTTCCGGATTGACCAATGTCGCTGTCAGTTTTGGCATACCCTGCGCTCTGGTGAATTGCATCACGACAGATGCCCAGCTCTGGGGAGATCGTGTCCGCTTTGCTCTGAAGCAGATTCAGCTTCGCGAGGGCTCTGTGATCACGCAGCGCGAGCTCACCACGATGCCCTGGCGATGGCGGGTGTTCGATGCGGAGGTGCTTGGGCGTTTCGGTGCTGTCCCTCAAAACAATACGAGCGACGAAATTCTGGAGACCGTCAAGGAAGCGCTGGCGCTGGCCCAGGGAAAGAGTGCCGAATACCTGGCGCGCATACCCGACAGCGAGGCCTTGCTTGATCGCTGGGAAAAGCAACTCGGGATGCCCCATTTTTACGGGAACGGGCTCCCCAGCCGGTATTTCCTGCAGAAGCATCAGGCGCAATTTCTGCTGGATTAGCCTGACGCACATTATTGCGTCGTGGCTCCGCTGCCAAGCCGGATGAGCGCCTGAATTCTAGTTGTTTCAAAGGCTTGGTGAGGAGCTGAGGTCGGTTGCTCCGGTCGGTGGAGTTAGATATGGTCCGCTCGCTTCGCTGTCTTGGCCGTTGCCAGATCAATGGACGCCGTTCTTGCGAGAGGCCGCTCGGCAGCGCTTCTTCTCACGCAAGCCAACCCTCAGAGCTCGAAATGCCCAAGATTGTCGTTGAGAATATTTCGATCGAGTTCCCCATCGTTCCGCCGTCGTCCCGGTCGTTTCGGAACGTCGCGGTAAGGGCTGCGTCGCGCATCGGAGGCAACGTGTCGGACAACAAAGGCGCGCTGCAGCTGGTGAGGGCGCTGGACAATATCAGCTTCACGCTGAAAGACGGTGATCGGCTTGCTTTGCTCGGAGGCAACGGCGCGGGCAAGACAACGTTGATCCGAGTCCTTGCCGGCATCTACGAGCCGACCCATGGCGTCATGAAGATCCAAGGCACGCGTGTCCCGATGTTCGACATCGGTCTTGGCCTCGATGAAGAAGCGTCTGGTTACGAAAACATCTCCGTGCGCGGTCTCATTCTGGGCCTGAGCCCGGCGCAAATTCGTGAGCGGATTCAGGATATCGCGGATTACAGCGAACTCGGGCCGTATCTGAAACTGCCGATCCGCACCTATTCCTCCGGCATGCTGCTGCGTCTCGTGTTTGCCATTGCGGTATCGCTTGAAGGCGACATCGTGCTGATGGACGAGTGGATCGCAGTCGGCGATGCCAGCTTCCGCAAGAAGACGCACGAACGTTTGACTGACATCACGACGCGTTCGAACATTGTCGTTCTTGCGTCTCATGACCAGAATCTGCTGAGGAGCACCTGCAATCTCGGCCTGCATCTTGAAGGCGGCCGCGTGATCCGCTTCGGGGCGATCGACGAGGTCCTGGATGGCTGGCAGAACGACCAACTGGCTCAGGAAGTCGTACCAGTGGCGCATTGATTTCGTCGCGCATGGGATCGCCGGCTGCAACTAGCGGCGATTGCGAAACAGCTTTCGCAATGCCCACAGACTGCCGCCAGCGGCAAGGCCTCCGGCAAGCCCGGCGGCGAGCAACGGAAGATTCGGAGGTATCTGTGCGGCTGTGTTTTCGAGTGGATGCGGCAACTTCGTCTGCGCCACGCATGCGGCAGCAAAGACTCCGGCAGCAAGACCCACGCCGATATGCGAGGTCAGCGACAACGGCTGTTCAGTTCTGGCTGCGGCGGTCGGAAACTCATTTGTACTCATGCGTCACGTCCGGCTTTGGCGTAGGGCTGTTTTGACGATGGCGTCCGACTCAACTTCATCTGGTTCGACTGCATCTGCTTCAACATCATCTGGCGCAAGGCGCTGCTCGATGACAGTCGCGGTGCCGAATTACAATCACGCTGCCTATCTCGAACAATCGCTGTCGAGCATCGTAGCACAGTCGCTTCAGCCCGATCGAGTCATCATTGTCGACGATGCCTCGACCGATGACAGCCTGCGTGTCATCGCCCCTTTTCTCGTGCAAAATCCACACTGGCAACTGCTGCGCAACGAGGTCAACCGTGGTGTGGTCTACGGGCAGAACCGCGTACTGGCCGTAACCGAGACCGAATGGATCAGCTATCTCGGTGCGGACGATGTGCTGCATCCCCGCTATGTGGAGACCATGCTAGGCCTCGCGGAACGTGAACCCGAGGCTGGTCTGGTCTGTGCCTGCGCCGAGCAATTTGGGATCGCGCGCACCTTGCGTCCCATCGTCCTGCCGCGAACGACCGAGGGTTTCGTTGGGCCGGATGAGTACCGGCAGTTGCTTACGACCGCCGACAACTTCTTTCTTGGAACGGTATCGACCTATCGGTGCAACGCGGTGCGTGCATTGGGTGGCTTTGATCGCGAACTCGGCTCGTTTTCCGATGCGATGCTTGCACGACAGCTTTCCGTCCGCCACGGCTTTGGCTTTACGCCGCGTGTTCTCGGCTATTGGCGCATGCACGGCGATAACTACTCGATGACCATGTCGATGAGTGCCGTTGCTCTCGGCGAAAAAGCGGCACGGGCACGTGCCATGCTGGAGGCCGAGCCGGCTGGTCTGTTTCCACAGGGCTATGCGGAATTGCTCGATCGTCGACAACGATTCGGCGGGGCGCGTCTCGTCGTCATGGCGCGCAGTCTCACGAATGCGCTTCGGGCCAGGCAGATCGCGGCGCTGCTTCATATGGGTAGCCTCGAACAGATGTGGCTGCAGGCGATGCTGTCGGCCGGCCGGATCGGCACAGCGGCGACGCTGGCCTGGCTGACACTGCGCTTCAAGCCAATGTCGCCGTTGTTATTGCTGACACAGATGCGCGCACGGCGCGCGATTGCCGATCAGGTGGATTTCAGGCCGTGACCCGCATCTTGCCCGGAGCAGGCCACATTCGTCGTTTCCTCGCGCAGCGCGCGCCAGCGGCTGTCGCGCCAGAGGCTCCGGCGCCGATCGCAGCCGATCAGACCACGGGCGCCGCCAAAGCGGCCAGGCCGAACCTTGTGATGCGCCTGGCCTTCTTCCTGTATGGCTTTCTGCTGCGTCACCGCCGCCGTTTCAATCGCTTTGCTGGCACGATGTCGCGCCGGGCGACGCCGCTGACGGCAGCGATCGGTCCGAAACTGTTGCGGTTTGCCGATGCGCAGATCGCGGCGGGACACGACCGCCTCGCGATGGCCGCGCTGCTTGCCGTCGAGGTTGGCGCCGTGATTGCGATCCAGGTTCATCTCGCGGCAAGTCACAAGGTCAGCGCAGTGCGGATGGCCCGGATCCTCAATGCACTGTTCAGGAACAGGGTTCGGGCGCGCAAGGGGCTTGCCTCAAGTGCCTATTTCGCAACGCTGTCGTATTGCGGCCTCTACGACCGCATATGCGCCGAGATCAGGACGCCCGAGATGATCGAGAACGACGCGTTGAATTTCTCGGTCGGCGTTGCGCATATGTATCGCCGGCATGATCGCGAGGCGTGCTTCTTCCTGAAGCGGGCAACGAGGTCGGGCACGGCGCAGGCAGACCGCAAGCTCGGCTGCGTTCATATTCTGGCCGGGCGTTTCGACGATGCTGCAAAGTGCTTCGCGAGCTCCGTCGCGCGCGAGCCGAATTCGGTGATGGCGCACCAGAACTATGCCGGCTTCTACGACCATGCGGCCTATCAGCCCGGCACTTGGGAACTCGACAATGCCGGCGAGTTGCTGATCTACGACAACTTTATGCAGCTCGCCGAGAGCTTCTATCATCAAGGTAGATTTGACGACGCGTTCGATTGCTATCGCCACGCACTGCGATGCCAAGCGCGTTTCGCAGAACGCTGGCCGCTGCCCATGGCACTGTGCGACCGCATCGCTGCATCATGTCCCGCATTTGATCCGAAGCTGCCGGTTCGGCTGCTTGGCTATGAATGGGTGACGCTGGTTGGCCATTTCGGTTTTCTCGATTCCTATCAGCTGATGGCGCAGCTCGGCATGATTGGTAAGGCGAACTATGTGCTGCTTGCACCGCCGGCGAAGGTCGCCAATGCGACGCTGCTCAAATTGTTCGAACCGCGATTCTGCATCATTCGCAACATGGCGCTGATCGACGATCTGCTGCCCTATCAGCGATCGATTGGCGACCAGTTCATGGCGTTCGCGGCACCTGACGGGTCTGCAGAACCGTGGCCGCATGCAGCGGCGCGCGCTCACATCGCGGCCACATCCGGTGCGAATATGCCGCTGGTTGAGATGTCGCCGGAAGACAAGGCGCGCGGCCATCAGCTGCTGCGCGAGGCTGGCATACCCGAAGGCGCCTGGATCGTCGGCATTCATATCCGCGAGGGTGGGTTTCATGGCGATGGCGCCGGGTCGACGCGCCAGCATCGCTCGGCGGATATCGCCTCATATCTGCCGGCCGTTCAGGAAATCACCTCCCGTGGTGGCTGGGTGATCCGGCTCGGTGACAAGTCGATGTCGCCATTCCCGGTGATGCCGCAGGTGTTCGATTATGCAATGAGCGAGATCAAGTCGCCGCAAATGGACATCTTGCTTCTGGCCGCAGTTGATCTTTTTATCGGCACGACGTCAGGCCTGACCAGCGCGGCTCAGATATTCCGCAAGCCGATGCTGCTGGTGAACTGCATCTCCAACGATTGCCAGTACTGGACCGACAGGACGAGCTTCACGGTCAAGCAAGCATTCGACCTGCGAGGTGGGGGCTATCTGTCCTTGCGGCACACCTACAGCCAGCCAACGCAGGGATGGCTCATCGACGGTGAGGTCATGCAGCGCCACGGTCTCGATGTCCATGCTAATGGCGCGGAAGATCTGAGGGCGGCGGTTGCAGAAAAGCTGGACCTGATGCGCTCATCCGTGTCGCCGCCGGACCGGGACGAATGGATGGCGCGTTACCGCGCCGCGCTAGTGGATAATCCCTGCATGTTCGGGGCAGCGACACCGTCCATCAGCTTCCTGCGTGCGCATCCGGAACTGCTGCCTTAGGCAGCAGTGGGTGCGATTGGATCGATGGTGCGCATCGGTGTCGGGCGTTACGTCCAGAACACCACACGAGTTCGGTAGCGCGAGTAGACGAAGGTCGCGAGCAGCGAGCAAATCACCACGAAGGCCAAGGCGATCAGCCAGTCGATAGGCGGCACCGGCTGCGACATGATCGGGTTACGCGTGACTGCGAGCAGATATCCGATAGGGTTCAGCGCGACCACGAGTTCTCCGCCCTTGAGCTGCGACGGCATCCAGATGATCGGCGAGATGAAGAACAGCAGTTGAAGAATCGATGCGATGATCGGCGGGACGTCGCGAAAGCGGACGCAGACCATTGATACCAGCAGCGATGCGCAGGCGGTGAATACATAGATGATCGCAAAGCCGACGATGGCGAACACGAACGCGAAGCTGATCTTCCAAGGAAACACCAGCCAGACCAGGGGCACAATGGCGATGTTGTGCAGAAAGATGATGAAGTTTCGCTGCACCATGCGCATCACGTGAATCACGATCGGCATGTTCACGGCTTTGATCATGCCGCCGGCATTGATCATAGTCTGGCAGGACTCACCGACACTCGACGAAATAAAGTTCCAGACCGTCATGCTTATGACGAAGTGGGGCAGATAGTCGTGCATGTTCGCGCCCAGAAAGTTTCCCGAGACGAGGCCCATGATGAGCGCTGTGATACCGTTGGTTGCGGTGATCCACCACGGACCGAGGAAGGTGCGCCGATATTTGGAGCGGATGTCGCCATAGGCCAATTCGCGCCATGTCACGCTTCGGCTGAATATCGGGTTGATGTCGCCCCAGGCTTTCGCCCAGGAAAATCGCCCCATTCGCTGGTTTGACGAAACCACTTCCCAGTCGGTCGAGGAACTCATTGAAAACCTTTGATTTTACAGCCGTCACGGTTGGCGCAAGGATCGGTGGCGCGACAAATGCGGACCGACGCTGGCGCTGTGTGCACCAAAAAATCCCGCATGTCACGGCACCTGTGAGGCGTGTTTCATGATCTATTTTGAGATCCGAAAAGTGAGGAATTACGGCGGCGCGACCGGCATTCTGGTCGGTCCACGTAGGCCCGTTTGAGGTTCGTATGCGTCTCTGCAAGCCTTGCACGGCAACCGCAATCATCGCGGTGATCAGTTTTCGGTCTCAAGACTGGATTAGAGCGCGGCCCATCGCTCGATCATCATCTGGGGTAGTTCAAGGAGTTCAGACGCACTAAATTCGTCTAGCTCCAAGAACCCTGCGGCAAAGCAAATAACTTGAGACGATTGCCAATACCCACAATGCCAAAATCGGCAAGACTCTTTTCCGAATCAAGATCAGTTCCTCGTCGTTGACGACAGCCATGTTTCCAGCCTAGCGAAATTCCATCTCTGGTTGAAATCTAAAATGGTTAGTTGCGTATTTGATCATGCAACTTTGGAAATTCTCTAGCACGCGCTACCGGTCGGCGAATAGGTGTTATAATACGGCAAACGCTGCCGGCGAGGCCGACAACCGTGGCGATGGCGACCAGCGCGATCTTGCGCCCGAAGGGCTTGCAAGGGCCATGGAACTGGTGATGAAGAAAGGGCGCAGCACAAAGGGATGGGCGAGATAGATCGAGTATGAGGCGGCGCCGAGCCACCTTGGCGATCCAAAACTCGCGCCGAACTCCTGTTGTTTCGATCAATATCGCGCTGGCGACGCAGGCCTGGCTGGCAGGCCGAACGCCCGCGGCCGCGGGACGCTGAATGGCAGCATACCTACGAAAACAACAACCGAAGCGTTCGTAGTACCTGCACCTGCAAAGACGGGCAGTCGCAGCCGCTGGCGCGCAGGAATGATGCCCGCGAATACGCCGCCGAGAAATTCCAGCATGATGGGATCGCTATAGGTTTTTGCGATCACGCCTTGAGGCTCGCCGATCCGCCCGGTGATCACCAGGCCCAGGATGGCAACGGACACGGTCATGAGACGCAGGATCGGGTTCCGCAGCAAGCAGGCACAGGCCGAAGATCAGATAGAAGAACATCTTGCAGTTCAGCGTCCAGCCCAGCGAATAGACCGGAACGGTCAAGCCCGCCGGACTTGTCGCGGGAACGACAGGAACGAGGAGATGACGAACCAGGCCGACATTTCGGTATGGAAAACTTGGGACGGAATGACGACCGCGGCAGCGATAAACGCGATCGTGGCCAGCCAGTACTATGGCGCGATCCGGATCAGGCGTGCGCGCCGGAAAGTCAAGGGCGTCGTGAATTTTTTCGACGCAGTTGTCACTCACATGATGACGCCGGAAGCCACGACGAAGACGTCCACACCGACCTGCGCGAAGCCGACAGGATAGAGGCTCGCCAGCAACGGGTGCGCGAAGGCATGATGAAGCCCGATCAGGGAAGCCGCAAAGCCGTGCAGATATTGGATGGTGAGAAGGCGTAATGCAGCGCTCCGTTTCGGTCACCATCATCGCACATCACCAGCGGCAGGTGCAAATCCATCGCAGTGCGGCCGTTTCAAACTTGCGATTTGGATCGATTAAGTTAGGTTTGCGCGATTTTGCCCCTGCCTATTATGTCAGTACCGACGGAGTGTACCGGTGTCCGAACCGCTTGAAACGAAAACCACAACGGCGACGCCGGCACCTCCGCCGACGGCGATCGAGATATTCCTGATGAAGGTGATGATCCTCACCGCAGCGGCGGTCGTGTTCTTCTACGCGGTGGCCTATATCACGGACTCATTCGTGTCCAAGCGTCTTGAAGGGCTACAGGCTTTGAAGGGCGGCAAGGCGTTCTGGAGCAGTGTCGAGAACAAACTCTACAGCGTTGCCGATGCGCCCGAAATGCCGCCGGACCGCAAAGCCAAAATCCTCGAGTCGATCAAGAAAATATCAGATCGCTACCGTCCTTATCTCGAGGCCGCCGGCGTCGCCACTCCTGCCAGCAGGTAATCGGCATCGAATGTTGTTGAACGACTGCCACCGTATCTCTTTGCAGTGCGAGATGGTCGCCAGATCCTCGGTTGACCCTGGTAGATCATGCCGTCTGCAATCAGCAGATGGGCGACGAACGCCGCCGCTGGTTCGCCGCTGTTCCAGCCACGGTCAATCGCGAGGTTGAAAAAAGCTAACGGACCGGCAGCCTAGCGTGGGGCTTGGGCGGAAAGATTGGAATTGCACGATGCGGCGAACGTAGCCACGCGGGCTGATCATCGAGCATGAGCCTCTCCAAGGTCAAGTGTGGCAACACTTGCCCTGCGGTTTTCTGTATGTCGTCGTGCAAGTGGGCGCTAAGTTATGGAACACCTTAAGTTGCCAAGTTGCCGCTCACGCTTAGGCCGTGGGCGATTGCGATCAAGTCCTCCGTATTCGGTCGCCGAAGACGGAGATTTGCCTCTAATTGACTCAGGTTATTATCAATGGGCCAAGGCTTCCGATCTCAGGCATAGCCACGCCTGCGATGCCTTGCAAGTCCCGTAAAGCCGGGCACTTGATTCTAGAACACACCTGAGTTGTTCATCTCGCTTAGTCCAAAGGCGAACCATCGTCTTGCGCTCGCGATTCAAATCGCATTGCATCTCAGTGAATTTCACAATTATTGATTCCATGCGCTGCCGGAAGCGTCGAGCGGTCAGATATTCATAGGCCACTTCGATTTTCGTCCGTTGTCCTTCAGCAGCTAGTTTGTTTCCAGCGATCTGGCCGCGTGGATGGGGCTGGTCATCCAAAGTTCACGTGCCACAGCCGTCGGGGACAGTTTGAGGTTTGTTCACCACGCCATTTCGTTGCCTTGGCGGTGCAAATCGTGATGGTGATCCCGGCACAGCAGCATAGTGAATTCGCATTTGTCAGTCGACGTATTGTGGGCGATGGTAAAGCATCACGCGGCCTTCAGCGAATACGTAGAGCTCAATGCTCGATTTTTTCTCAAGATGTCGTAAGTGCGTTGGATTTTGACAAGAGAATCGCTCAGGCAACTAAGCTGGATAGGTACGCCAAGGCAGCGCTTGCGAAGCGTAACTCAGCCATTAAGGCAACAAACTCTTATTAAAAGTCTACAAAACGAACCCAATTCGTCATTGAGCATCGTGCTGTCACCGTTGTCGCAGCAAATAAAAGACTTTCTATGAATGCGATCCGGGGCCTCTGTTGTGCTCATTGACAAATCGCTCCAAGATCAGAACTTACATCCGTAATTTGACGGGTAATATTGAGATGCAGACCGGTACTGGCGCTCTGAAAACATCGATGAACGAGGCGTTACCTCTCTGGTCAGGCGTAGGTTGGGATGTGCAATCAGGGAGCTTCGCCGAGAGGTTGTACGTCAACGGTTCTCCTGACCTCGTCGCCCCCCGCCGTGTCCGCGTGCAAGCCCGCCAGATCTATTGCTTCGCGAAGGCCGCACAACTTGGCTGGTATCCTGACGGCGCCGAGATTGCGCGTAAGGGTCTCGATTACATGCTGGCCAAAGCTAAGTCGCCGGATGGCAAGCCGGGCTTCGTGCATATTCTCGCGCCCGATGGTTCGGTGCTGAACCCGCTGCGTGACACCTATGACCACGCTTTCGTCCTGCTGGCACTGGCGACGGTCTATCAACTGGATCGCGATGCAAAGGTGCGCGCCGAAATCGACGAATTGATGCAGTTCATCGATACGCAACTGCGCTCGCCCGATGGAGGCTATGTGGAAGGCGTGCCGGCTTCGATGCCGCGTCGGCAGAATCCGCAGATGCATCTGCTGGAGGCCTTCATCGCCGCTTTTGACGCGACTCATGATCAGGCATTTCAGGCGCGGGCCGGCGATCTGTTCGGTCTGTTCTCGTCGAATCTGTTCGATGCGAAGAAGGGCGTGCTCGGCGAGTATTTCGAACAGGACTGGTCGCGGATCGAACCGGTCAGCGTCGAGCCCGGCCATCAGGCCGAATGGGTCTGGCTGCTCAAGGGCTTCGAACGCATCACCGGCTGCCCGACCGGCAAGCAGCGTGCAGCGTTGCTCGAATCCGCGCTGCGCTATCGCGACGCCACCGGCTGTCTGGTGGACGAAGGCGACGCCCTGGGCAATATCGTCAAGGCAACGCGGCGCTGCTGGCCGCAAACCGAGATCGTCAAGGCCTGGGTGGCGCAGGCGGAGTCAGGCGTCGAAGGTGCGGCCGACGAGGCACGGGCGGCGCTGATGCGGCTGGACAAGTATTATCTGCAGCATCCCGTCAAAGGCGGCTGGTACGATCAGTTCGACGGTGAGGGACGCTCGCTGGTCGATGCGATCCCGGCGTCATCCTTCTATCATATTCTATGCGCGGTCGCCGAAGCCGAACGGGTGCTCGGCGCCTGACCGCCTGTGCGATCTAGCGGATGGCTTCGTTCGGATCCGTCGGCTTGGTCCGGAACACCACGAAATGCGACATCGTGAAATTCACGATGAAGCTGACCAAAATGGCCAGAAGCTTGGCGGCGTAGACCGGCATGAAGTGCGACAGCACCACCAGCGTGGTGGTGGTCGCGATCACGCCTAATACACCCGAGGCGACAAAGCTAAGATAATCCTTCCGCCGCAGCACGCGGCCGGATTCGGCGCGGAACGTGATCATGGTGTTCATCACGTAGGAACACGATACGGCCACCAGCCAGGCTATGACATTGGCGGGCACCAGCGGCAGCTTCAGCACCTGATAGGCGAGGGTAAAGATGGCGAGATCGATGAGGGTGTTGCCGAGGCCAATCACGCCGAAGCTGATGATCTTCGACACCGTGGGGCGCGACAGCCAGGTCTCGACAATTTGTGGTAAAATCAGTCTCACGGCAGCAGGCATCCTCGATCTGGGCGGCTGCATAGCAGGATCGCCCGGGGAAGTCCGGCTTTTTATGATGCGCCGCGGCAGTCCTGCGCGGTCAGTTCCCGCGCTCGTCCGCGATGATCTTGCCGTCATTGGGCAGCGAGGCCGGCGCCACCAGCTCCACGGCCCCACCGAGCTTGCTGACGGCCCTGAGGGTGGCTGTGACGGCCTCCTGCAGGCCGGGCTTGTCCTGGGCTCCCACTTCGGCCTTCAGCACCATGGCGTCATTCTCACCGTCTCGGGACACCACCAGCCGTAGCCGTCCGAGTTCCGGGTGCCGCTTGCCGATTTCGGCGACCTGTTCGGGTCGCACGAACATGCCCTTGACCTTGGTGGCCTGATCGGCACGGCCCATCCAGCCCCGGATGCGCATATTGCTCCGGCCGCAGGCGCTGGCGCCGGGCAGGGCGGCGGTCAGGTCGCCCAGTGCCAGCCGGATCCACGGGTGGTGCGGATCCAGCGACGTCACCACGATCTCGCCGACATCGCCCTCGGTCACAGGTGCGCCGGTCCCAGGGGTCACGATTTCCAGGATGAGGTCCTCATTGACGATCAGGCCGTCCCGGGCCGTGCTCTCATAGGCGATGAAGCCCAGATCGGCGGTGGCGAAGGCCTGATAGGCCTCGACACCGCGCGATGCGATCTCGGCCTGCAGTGAGGGTGGGAAGGCCGCGCCGGACACCATCGCGCGCTTGATCGAGGAAATGTCGCGCTTGGCGGCTTTCCCGGCATCGAGCAGGATCTTCAGGAAATCCGGCGTGCCGCTATAGGCTGATGGACGATAGGCTTCGATCAGTTCGAGTTGTTGTTCGGTATTACCCGGGCCGGCGGGGATCACAGCGCAGCCGAGTGCCCGTGCGGCGCCGTCGAAGATGAAGCCGCCGGGGGTCAGGTGATAGCTGAAAGTATTCAGCACCACGTCGCCCGCGCGGAAACCTGCGGCATAGAGCGCCCGCGCGCCGCGCCAGGGATCGGCCTGTTTCGACTCCGGCTCGAAAATAGGCCCCGGCGAGGTGAACAACCGGCCGAACGAGCCGGTCGCGCCTGACACGAAACCGCCGAACGGTGGGCTGGCCTTGTGCAGGGCCGGCAGGTCGGATTTGCGCAGCACCGGCAACTGCGCCAGTGCCGCGCGGTTGATGATGGCGGCGGGATCGATGCCCTTGAGATGCTCCGCATAAGCGGGCGCCTGCATCGCGTGGCGCAGCACATCGGGCAGGCGCGAAAACAGATTGGCCTGGCGCTGCGACGGATCGCAATTTTCGAGTGTGTCGAAGTGGCGCATCTGGGTGTGTCCTGGTGGTTTGGCGTCGTCGCGGTTATTCCGGTAGCCTGTGGCGCCGTGCTAGTGGGAAATCATGTTGTCAGAACGTATCGTCCAATGGCTCGACAGCTTCGGCCAGCTTGATTTTCCTGCTGCCGTCGTGTTGGCCGCATTGGTGGTTGCCTCTTCGTTTTTGCCGGTCCCGCGAACATTCATCGTGTTCGGTGCCGGTGCTGCGTTCGGCTTGCGCTCTCTCGTCGTCATTATTCCAGTCGCCGCGGCTGCATCCGCTCTGGCCTTTATGTTGGCGCGCTCCGTTCTGCGCGGCTGGGTGGAGCGGCAGACCGAAAAACGCGCGGCCTGGCGTCTCATTGCCCAGGCCGTCGATGACGAGGGCTGGCGCATCGTCGCACTGATGCGGTTTGGCGGACCATTGCCCAATTCGGTGCAGAATTATTTGTTCGGTTTGACAAATATCGGACTGCTCCCGTTCGCCCTGGTCACTTTCCTGTTCACGCTGCCGCAGCTCGTGCTTTACGTGTATCTCGGTGCGTCCGGACGGGCGTTGTTGCTCGATGATGGACCAATGCCGCTCAACCGTGTGTCGATTGCCATGGCCCTGGTCATTGTGCTTGTCATCCTGTTGCTGGTGTCGCGCCGCATTCGCGCGATCCTTGCACGCAAGACCAGCATCGCGACCTGCGGGGCCGTGAGCAGCTAAAGCCATCGCTTCCTGCGCTTGAAGCTCTTCAGGTTCTTGAAGCTCTTGCGCTGGTCGCCGGCGCCGCCGAGATAGAACTCCTTCACATCCTCATTGTCGCGCAGCTCATCGGCGGTGCCGTCGAGCACCACCTTACCCTGTTCCATGATGTAGCCGTGACTTGCCACCGACAGCGCGGCACGCGCGTTCTGCTCGACCAGCAGAATGGTGACGCCGAGATCGCGGTTGATCTTCTTGATGATGGCGAACACCTCCTTCACCAGCAGTGGCGACAGGCCCATGGAGGGTTCGTCCATCAGGATCATCTTCGGCCGCGCCATCAGCGCTCGCCCGATCGCCAGCATCTGCTGCTCGCCGCCGGAGAGATAGCCGGCGAGGCCGGTGCGCTCCTTCAGGCGCGGGAAATAATCGAACACCATGTCGATATCGGTGGAGACCTCGTTGTCCCTGCGCGTGAAGGCGCCGAGCCGCAGGTTCTCCAGTGACGTCATGTCGGACACGATGCGGCGGCCTTCCATCACCTGGAAGATGCCGCGGCGGACGATCTTGTCGGGATCGATGCCGTCGATGCGCGTGCCATCGAACAGGATTTCGCCGCGCGTGACTTCGCCGTCTTCGGTTTTCAGAAGGCCGGAGATCGCCTTCAATGTGGTCGACTTGCCGGCACCATTGGCGCCGAGCAGCGCAACGATCGCGCCCTTCGGCACCTCCATGCTGAGGCCGCGCAGCACCAGGATGACGTCGTCATAGACGACCTCGATATTGCGGATGTCGAGCAGGGGGGCGGTGGCGGGGGCCACTGCAATCTTCGTCTCGGGCTGAAGTGTAGTTTGCACAGTTGTCACTCCGGTCGCTGTTCTTTTCCCTCCCCCTTGCGGGGAGGGTGGCCGGCCCACTTGGGCCGGTCGGGTGGGGGTGCCACAAGCGCCGTCGCTCGTGGCCCCCCACCCCTGACCCCTCCCCGCAAGGGGGAGGGGAACATCGGCGTCTTAGTTCAAACTACCACCCGTGCCATTCCGGCTTGCGCGGCAGCTCCACGGTCTTCACCTTCTCCAGCTTGATCGTGCCCTTGGCCATCAGGTCGTTGAGATCGCCATCGGTCGCGCCGGTGACCTTCGAGCGATACAGATCGACTTTCGTGGTCGGGCGGTGATCCTTGTCGGTCCAGGTCGAGGGATTGCAGACGCCCTCCATGCCGGCCGGTACCCAGTCCTTCTTCTGATAGAACCCCTTGGCGACGTTCTCGCCGGTGGCGCCGCCGTTCTTCGCGGCCCAGTCCAGCGCTTCCTTCATGTAGAGCGAAGTGCAGACCGCCGCGATGTAGTGCACCGGGCGATAGATCTTGCCCGAAGGATCGGAGATCTTGGAAATCTCCTGCACCGTCTTCATGCCCGGCGCGTTGCCGCCCCAACTCACCGCCGTGCGCAGCGGGAAGATCACGCCATCGGCAGCATCGCCTGCGGCCTTTGCCGCGTTCTCGTCCATGCCCCACACATTGCTCATGAACTGTACGTCGACGCCGGCTGCCTTGCAGGCCTTCATCACCGAGATGTTCGAAGCTGCGGTGTTGCCGAGATAAGCGTAGTTGGCGCCGGCGCTCTTCAGGCTGAGGCACTGCGCGCTGTAGTCACCGGGCGCAAGTGCGAAGACCAATGGCGGCAGGACGTCAAAGCCGAGTTCGGCGGCGAGCGCTTCACCCGCGGCTTTAGGCGCGTTGGGGTAGGGATGGTTGGCGCCCATATGGACATATTTCGGCTTGCCCGACTTGCCCTTGGACTTCCAGTCTTCCGCTGCCCAGGTCAGTTCGGCGCGCAGCGCGTCCGAATAGGACGGGCCGTAGAAGAAGTTATACGGCGCAGGCTTCGCCTTGCCGCCGGCACCGGTCGGGTCGGTCAGCGCGGCCGAGTAGGAGCCCGAGATATCCGGGATCTTGTCCTGTGCGAGGAAGCCGGTGAGCGCTTCGGTATCTGCCGTGCCCCAGCCCATGATCGCCGCGACCTTGTCGGCGCCGGACCACTTCTTGTACAGGGCTATGGCGCGCGGCACCTGATAGCCATAGTCGTTGCTATCGAGATTGACCTGCTTGCCGCCGACGCCGCCGTTCTTGTTGATCCAGGCATAGGTATCGACAACTCCCTGGCCATAGGGCGTACCGACGTCGGACGTGCCGCCGGAATAATCGGCGAGGTGGCCGACGGCGATCTGCGCCTGCGCACTGGCGGAGGCGCCCGTAATGAGAAGGGCAATGGATGCGGACGTTAGAAATGTTTTCATCGTCATGAGCATTCTCCCGTTGGATTTTATATTTTGTCGTTTCGTCCAGTCCGTCCCGTTCTCAATGCGAGAACGGGTAGAGTTTCCAGTAGGTCTTGATCTGCCGCCAGCGATGCGCGAGTCCGTCGGGTTCGAACACCAGAAACGCGATGATGATGAGGCCGATGGCAATCTCGCGCAGGAAGGTGAGATTGTTGTTGAGCGCCAGCGCCTTGTCGATGACGCCGCCCTTCAGCTCCATGCTGATCCATTCCATCGCTTCCGGCACCAGCACCACGAAGGCCGTGCCCATCAGCGTGCCCATGATCGAGCCGGTACCGCCGATGATGACCATTGCCAGGAACAGGATCGAGCGCTCGATGCCGAAACCCTCGTTGGAGACCACGAGCTGGTTATGCGCGTACAGCGCGCCGGCGATGCCGGCGAAGAACGCCGCGAGGCCGAAGGACAGCGTGCGATATTTGGTGAGATTGATGCCCATGATCTCGGCCGAGAGATAGTGATCACGCACAGCCACCAGCGCGCGGCCGTCGCGCGAGCGCATCAGGTTGGTAACCAGCAGATAGCTCGCCACCACATAGGCCAGCACCACATAGAAATACTGCCGGTCGCCGCGCAGCGTATGGTCGAAGATCGAGAACGCTTTGGCCGTCGCCGGCACCGAGCCGCCGCTGAACCAGTCGGCGCGGGAGAAGAAGTCGAGCAGAATGTATTGCGCGGCCAGCGTGGCGATAACGAGGTACAGCCCCTTCAACCGTGCCGCCGGCAGGCCGAAAATGAGTCCCACGATGGCCGTTACCACGCCGGCGATGGGAATCGAGAAAAACACCGGGATCGGATAGTTGTTGGAGATATAGGCCGAGGTGAAAGCGCCGAACAGGAAGAACGCGGCGTGGCCGATGGAGATCTGGCCGGTGAAGCCGACCAGGATGTTGAGCCCCAGCGCCGCGATGCCGTAGATGCCGATCATGATCAGCTGGCTGAGCCAGTATTCGCTGAGCAGTTGTGGCGCGAAGCAGATCAGCACCACGCCGAGGATCGCCGCGTTGCGGCTGGTGGTGGTCGGGAAGATGGTGGTGTCGACCGCATAGCTGCTGCGGAAGTCGCCGGCGGGAATGAGGGAGGGGCTTGCCATGATGCTTTACACCCGCTCGATGTCTTTGGTGCCGAACAGGCCGTAAGGCTTGATCATCAGGATGATGATGAGCACGTAGAACGGCGCGACCTCATAGAGATTGCCCCAGTGCAGATATTCGCTGTCGATGAATTGCGCGAAGTTCTCCAGCAGCCCGATGATGATGCCGCCAACCACGGCGCCGCCGATGGAGTCGAGGCCGCCGAGGATGACCGCCGGAAACACCTTGATGCCGTAGATCGACAGGCCGGATGACACGCCGTTGACGACGGCGACGACGACGCCGGCGACCGCGGAGACCATGGCCGAGATTGCCCAGGCCATGGCGAACACCGTCTTGACGGAAATGCCGAGCGATTGCGCCACCTGCTGGTTGAACGCGGTGGCGCGCATCGCCAGGCCCCATTTCGACACCTTGAAGAACCACGCCATGCCGATCATCATCGCGACCGATACCACGAGGCTCATCACATAGACGGTCTGGATCTGTAGGCTACCGATCGTCACCGACTGGCTGGTGAAGACACGCGGGAATGGCTGCGGGTTGACGCCATAGATCCATTTCAGTGCCGCCTGGAATACGGCGGACAGCGCGATGGTCACCATGATCACCGAGATGACCGGCTCGCCGACCAGCGGCCGCAGGATCACGACCTGGATCAGGATGCCGAAGGCGAACATGAACACCAGCGTCATCGGCATGCCCAGCCAGAACGGCACCTGGTATTTGGTCAGCAGCGTCCAGCACACCCACGCGCCGATCAGCAGTAATTCGCCTTGCGCGAAATTCACGACCTGCGTCGCTTTGTAGATCAGCACGAACGACATCGCGACCACGCCATACAGCGTGCCGACTACGAGGCCGTTGACCAGAAGCTGGAGGAGGAACTGCGTGTTCATGCTGTCGGTCTCATTCGGCGGCCTGCATGCGCGCACTATCCCGCGCCATATCCACCACGACCAATCGCGTGCGGATGCGCTGGGAGGTGCCGTCCTGGAAGCGGATCGTTGTGTCGACGGGGATGTCCCGCGCACCGCCATAGATGCCGTCGATGATATCCGCGTATTTCTCGTTGATGACGCTGCGGCGGACTTTTCGCGTGCGGGTCAGCTCGCCGTCGTCGGCGTCGAGCTCCTTGTACAGCAGCAGGAATTTGGCGATCCGCTGCGCCGGCGGCAGCGTGGCATTCACCGTCGCGACTTCCTTGCGGATCATCTCATAGACCTCTGGGCGCGACGACAGGTCCGTATAGGTTGTAAACGAGATGCGGTTCTTCTCGGCCCATTTCGAGATGATCGAGAAGCGGATGCAGATCATCGCCGCGAGTGCGTCGCGGTTATCGCCCAGCACCACCGTCTCTGCGATATAGGGCGAGAATTTCAGCTTGTTCTCGATATATTGCGGGGAGAAGCGCTCGCCGCGCGCGGTCTGCGCCAGATCCTTGATGCGGTCGATGACGACGAGCTGCTTGTTGTCGTTGAAATAGCCGGCATCGCCGGAATGCATCCAGCCATCGCGCAGGTCGGCAGCGGAGGCCTCGGGCGATTTGTAATAGCCGAGGAACATATTGGGGTGCCTGACCACGATCTCGCCAACGCCTTGCACATCGGGATCGCGGACTTCGATCTCGATACCACTGCCCATGGCGATGCCGGTGGTGTCGGGATCGACGGCGTCCGGCGGATGCAGCGTGAAGGCGCCGAGTGTTTCGGTCTGGCCATAGAGCGTGCGCAGCGGCACGCCCATGGCGCGGAAGAATTTGAATGTATCGGGGCCCAGTGCGGCGCCGCCGGTGGCGGCCGAGCGCAGCCGTGTGAAGCCGAGACGATCACGCAGGGCACGAAACAGCAGCGTATCGGCGACGGCCGAGCGCTTGCCTTGCGCAAGTGCGGACAGGCCCGACTTCATGCCGAGCTCATACAGGCTTTGCTTCAGCGGCGACGAATCCATCACCCGTGCGCGCACGTCAGCTGCGATACCTTCCCAGACCCGCGGGGCGAATAGCACGAAAGTAGGCGCGATCTCGCGAAAATCGTTCATCATGGTGTCGGCTTGCTCGACGAAGTTGACCTTCATCCGGCTCAGGAGACCTTTGCCGAGCGCATAGACCTGTTCCATGATCCAGGGCAGCGGCAGCACCGAAACATATTCATCATCCGGTCCCTTCGGATCGAACGACAGATACACCGCGCAGTGGCCGAGCACGCGGCCCGTCGCGAGCATCGCCAGCTTGGGATTCGACGTGGTGCCTGACGTGGTGCAGAGGATCGCGACATCCTCGCCCTGCGTCGCATCGACCAGTTGATCGTAGAGCCCCGGCTCGCGCGCCGCGCGGTCGCGGCCCATCTGCGCAAGCCTGTCCGCTTCTAGCAGACGTGGGTCGTCATACTTCCGCATGCCGCGCGGATCGCTGTAGACGATGTGCTTCAGCGCGGGGACTCGCTCGGCGAGGGTGAGCAGCTTGTCGACCTGTTCTTCATCCTCGGCGAACACGATCTTGGCTTCGCCGTAGTTGAGGAGATAGGCGGCTTCCTCGTCGAGTACGTCGCGATAGAGACCGAGGCTCATACCACCGATGGCATGCGCGGCGATCTCGGCAGCGACCCAGTCGGGCCGATTGTCGCCGATGATGCCGATGACATCGCCACGGGCTATACCGAGCTCGACCATGCCGAGCGTGAAATCCTTCACCCGGGCATGATAATCGTTCCAGGTGAACTCCCGCCACAGGCCGAAATCCTTCTCGCGCAGCGCGATCTCTTGGCCATGTTCTTTGGCGTTGAGGCGCAGCAGCTTTGGATAGGTGTCTGCCTGTTTGACGCGTCCGGCATAGTCCATCATGCGGCACTCTCCGCAGCGATAGGCGCATGGTCGGGATCGACGAGGGCTTCGTCTTCTTCACCGAGATAGGCGCGCTTGACGTGTGGATCGGCGAGCACGGCAGCCGGATCGCCCTCGGCGATCTTGCGGCCGAAATCCAGCACCATCACGCGATGGGAGATATCCATCACGACGCCCATGTCGTGCTCGATCATCATCACCGTCATCCCGTATTCTTCATTGAGATCGACGATATAACGCGCCATGTCTTCCTTCTCCTCGAAGTTCATGCCGGCCATCGGCTCATCGAGGAGGATAAGGTTCGGCTCCAGCGCCATCGCGCGGGCGAGTTCGACGCGTTTGCGCAGACCATAGGGAAGGGTTCCGGCGGTCGCCTTGCGCACGCTCTGCAGATCGAGGAAGTCGATGATCTCCTCCACCTTGCGGCGATGCTCGAGCTCTTCCTTGCGCGCGCCGGTCAGCCAGTACAGCGAGCCGGTGAGGAAGTTGTTCTTCAGAAGGTGATGGCGGCCGACCATGATGTTGTCGAGCACGCTCATATGATGAAACAGCGCGAGGTTCTGAAAGGTGCGGCCGATGCCGAGGCCGGGACGGGCGTTGGGGTTGAGCCCGGTGATATCCTTGCCGTGATAGAACAGCTGGCCTTCGGTGGGGCGATAGCGGCCGGAGATGCAGTTGACGATGGAGGTCTTGCCGGCGCCGTTCGGCCCGATGATCGAGAACAGCTCGCCGTCATTGACAGCGAAGCTCACATCGGTGAGCGCGCGAACGCCACCAAAGCGCAGTGACACCCCGCGCACGTCCAGAGCAACCGCCACTCAAATCCTCCCAGATACGGCGCTTGTCGCGCTCTTTATCCACGTTCCTCGGATGGTCCCGAGCCTATATCGCCCGGTCACGCTAAGCCATTCTACTAATGACCTTTCGCGGTAGTCTTCCCTACGTCAAATCGGTATCCTGAAATGTCTCGCGGCGGACAATCTGCCTGCCAATTTGTCGCGCGAGCGTTCTTTTGCGCTGCAACATTCGAAGTGAGGCGGACCCTATGATTGCTGCAGATCATCTCAAGCGCATCGCGGCCTGGGCGCGGGACCTGAACGAGAAGGAGATCGAGGTCGCGCGCGCGGGCATCGTCGAGAAGTCGTTCAAGGCGAATGAATTCGTCTGCATGCGCGGCGACCAGTTCGAATACTGGACCGGCGTGGTGAGCGGTCTGGCGAAGATCGGCACCATCTCGCGCAGCGGCAAGGAAGTCAGCATCACCGGCCTGACGGCCGGTGCGTGGTTCGGCGAGGGCAGCGTGCTGAAGAACGAACCGCGACGTTACGACATTGTCCCGCTACGCGACTCCAAGCTCGCATTCATGGAGCGCCCGGCATTCATGTGGCTGTTCGAGAACAGTGTCGGCTTCAACCGCTTCCTGGTTTCGCTGTTGAACGAACGGCTCGGTCAGTTCATCGCACTGACTGAATATGGCCGCAGGCTCGACGCTACAGGGCGTCTCGCGCGCTGCATTGCCTCGCTGTTCAACCCGATACTCTATCGCGACGCGACCAGGCATCTGGATATCACCCAGGAAGAGCTCGGTGCCATCAGCGGCATTTCGCGGCAGAGGGCGAACCAGTGCCTGCAGACGCTGGAGAAGGAGGGTCTGCTGCGCCTCGAATATGGTGGCGTGACAGTGGTCGATCTAGAGAAGCTGGGCAGCTACGGCGATTAGGGATTCCCTCGCCCCGCTTGCGGGGAGAGGGTGGCGTGGACGAAGTCCGCGACGGGTGAGGGGGAGCCAGCGAGTGAAACACTGGCTCCCCCTCACCCGAAGCCTCGCTGACGCTCGGCTCCGACCTCTCCCCGCAAGCGGGGCGAGGTAAGGAAGTCGGCGCTCACACTTCCAGCCATTCCCTGCGCACGGCGTCATTGGCCTTGAGCTCAGCCGGTGTTCCCTCGAACACGATGCGGCCGTGGCCCATCACATAGACCCGGTGCGAGATGCGCAGCGCGATCGAGAGCTTTTGCTCGACCAGCAGGATCGCCACGCCGCGGCGCGCGATCTCGGCGATGAGGTCGCCGACCTGCTGGACGATGATCGGTGCAAGGCCCTCGGTGGGCTCGTCGATCATCACGAGTTCAGGATCGCCCATCAGCGTGCGGCAGATCGTCAACATCTGCTTCTCGCCGCCGGACAGCACGCCGGCCGCAGTGTCGGCGCGCGCGGCGAGGTTCGGAAACATGCCGAGCATGTCGTCGAGCTTCCACTTGCCGGGATGGCGCGGATCCTTAACGCCCAGCATCAGGTTCTGCCGCACCGTGAGACCCGGAAAGATGTCGCGATGCTCCGGCACATAGCCGAGGCCGAGATGCGCGATCCTGAAGCTCGGCAGGCCGGCGATATTGGCGCCCTTGAAGGTGATGGTGCCGTGTGGTGGCACTTCACCCATGATGGCCTTCACGGTGGTGGAGCGCCCGACGCCGTTGCGGCCGAGCAGGCTGACGACCTCGCCGGCATCGATGTGCAGATCGACGCCCTGCAGGATGTGGCTCTTGCCGTAATAGGCGTGCAGGTCCTGAACTTGGAGCATCACGCCACTTCCTCGCCGAGATAGGCTTCCTTGACCTTGGGATTGCCGCGGATTTCCTCCGGCGTGCCCGAGGCGATGATCTGGCCGTAGACCAGAACCGAGATGCGGTCGGCGAGGCCGAACACCACGCTCATGTCGTGCTCGACAATCAGCAGCGTGCGGCCTTCGGTCAGCCGCCGGATCAGTGCCACGGCACGCTCGGTCTCGGCGTGACTCATGCCGGCCGTGGGCTCGTCCAGCAGGATGACATCGGCGCCGCCTGCAATGGTGATACCGATTTCGAGCGCGCGCTGCTCGGCATAGGTCAAAAGACCCGCGGGCACGTCGCGGCGCGATACGAGGTTGATATCCTGCAGAATCTGCGCAGTGCGGTCGCGCACCTCCGGCAGGTTGTCGACATTCTTCCAGAACGCGTAACGATGCCCGGTCGCCCACAGTACGGCGCAGCGCAGGTTCTCCCACACGCTCATCTTGGCAAAGACGTTGGTAACCTGGAAGCTGCGCGACAGTCCGCGGCGGTTGATCTGGAACGGCGGCAGGCCCGAGATCACCTGATCGCGCAGCAGGATGCTGCCGACTGATGGCTTCATATAGCCTGATATCAGATTGAACAGCGTCGACTTGCCGGCGCCGTTGGGGCCGATCAGCGCGTGGCGTTCGCCTTGGGCGACCGTCAGGTTGACGTTGCGGATCACGGAGGTGATGCCGAAGGTCTTCTCGACGCCGCGCAATTCAATGGCGGTGCTCATGCGGCCACTCCCTTCTCGCGCGCCGCGGTCAGGGCATCGTCCCAACTGCCGGCGACGCGCGCCCAGGTCTTGCGCGCGATGATGAAGCCGCCGATCAGCAGCACGGCGGCAACGGCCCAGATCGCAGGGTTCGCTGCATCGAATGGAATCCCGAACGCCTTGATGTGGGAATCCTCGCCGGGATTGACGGTGAAGTGGACGGTGGTCTCGATCGCCAGCATCAGGCCGGTGATCATCGCCAGCGTCGGCACGAAGGCGACGAGATAGCTCGGCAGCACGCGGCTGAGCGTGCCGCCTTTCAGCAGCGGCCGGTGCATCATCAGCAGGCCTGTAATGCCGCCGGGCGCGAACATCACCACGGCGATGAAGATCAGGCCGAAATAGAGCTGCCAGACCTGCGTGAGATCGGAGAGGCCGAGCGACAGCAGCGTGACGAAGATCGCGCCGACGATCGGGCCGATGAAGAAGCCGACGCCGCCGATATAGGTGGCGAACAACACGGTGCCCGATTGCACAGCGCCGAGATAGGCCGAATTGGCGATCTCGAAATTGATTGCGGCCAGCGCGCCCGCTATGCCGGCGAACAGGCCGGAGAAGCAGAAGGCGATGTAGCGGATGATGTGCGGATCGTAGCCGACGAATTGCACGCGTTCGGGATTGTCGCGCACGGCGTTGCACATGCGCCCCAGCGGCGTGCGGGTGAGGGCATACATCGCGATGACGGCGATCAATGTCCAGGCCGCGACCAGATAATAGATCTGGATCTGCGGGCCGAAGCTCCAGTCGAACAGGCGCAGGACTTTGGTGCGATTGGCGGAGACGCCGGCTTCACCGCCGAAGAAGGTGCGCAGGATCAGTGCCGAGGATGCGACGAGTTCTGCGACGCCAAGCGAGATCATCGCAAAGGCCGTACCGGAGCGCCGCGTCGACACCCAGCCGAGCAGCATGGCGAAGACGAGGCCAGCCGCGCCGCCGACCAGCGGCACCAGCGGCAGCGGGATCGCAAACTTGTTCCTGGCGATGATGTTGATGGCGTGGATCGCCAAAAAGCCGCCGAGGCCATAATAGACCGCGTGGCCGAACGACAGCATGCCGGTCTGGCCGAGCAGGATATTGTAGGACAGCGAGAAGATGATCGAAATGCCGATCAGGCTGAAGGTGGTCAGCGATCCGCCCGACGAGAACAGTTTCGGCAGCACCAGCAGCGCCAGCGCGGCGGCGATCCAGATGCCGTAGAATTTCAGCCGGTCGGAGGCGGCGGGACGGGGCGGCGCGATGGTTGCCGGAATTTTGGCGGTGGCGTCGCTCATGTGTCGCGTGTTCCCAGCAGGCCCATCGGGCGGAAGATCAGGATCAGCACCAGCAGCAGATAGGGCATGATCGGTGCGATCTGGGCGACGGTGACGTTCCAGATATCGGAGAGCCAGGTGGCGGCATAGTCGGGGCTGAGCGGGCCGAAGGCGCCGGCCAGCGAGCCGTTCATCGATACGGCAAAGGTCTGCACGAGGCCGATCAGCAATGAGGCAATGAAGGCACCGGGCAGCGAGCCGAGGCCGCCGACCACCACGACGACGAACAGGATCGGACCAAGCAGACCGGCCATGTTGGATTGCGTGACCAGTGCCGGGCCTGCGATCACGCCGGCGACGGCGGCGAGCGCGGTGCCGACGCCGAACACCAGCATGAAGATGCGCCCGACATTGTGTCCGAGATGGCCGACCATATGCGGATGCGTCAGCGCCGCCTGTACGATCAGGCCGATGCGCGTGCGCTTCAGCACCACCAGCAATCCGATGAAGATCACGATGGAGACGACCAGCATGAAGATCTTGAAGGCCGGGTAGTTGGTGGAGAACAGCGTGAAGGCCGGGAAGTCGAGCAGCGGCGGAACGCGGAAATCGACCGGGCTCTTGCCCCAGATGATCTGCACGATCTCCTCGATGGCGAAAGCAAGCCCGAAGGTGAACAGCAGCTCGGCGACGTGGCCGTTCTTGTGAACGTGACGCAGGCCGTAGCGTTCGACGGCGGCGCCGAGCGCGCCGGCCAGCAGTGGCGCGAGGATCAGCGCCGGCCAGAAGCCGAACCAGCGGCTGATCTGGAAGCCGAAGAATGCGCCGAGCATATAGAAACTGGCATGGGCGAAGTTCAGCACGCCAAGCATGCTGAAGATCACCGTCAGGCCCGAGGCCATCAGGAACAGCAGCATGCCGTACAGAACGCCGTTGAGCGTGGAAATGACGATCAGTTCAAGCACGAAGTATCTGCCTCTCGGGTGAGGAGTGTGCCGGAGTGCGGCGGCGTCTTAACCTCTCCCCGCTTGCGGGGAGAGGTCGGATTGCGCAGCAATCCGGGTGAGGGGGAGGCAGTGAGTGAAACTGAGAGTCCCCCTCATCCGTCCCGAACTTGCTCTGCAAGTTCGGTCCCTTCTCCCCGCAGGCGGGGAGAAGGCAGGGCTTACGGCCGTTCCATCTTGCAGGTGGTCGGCAGCACTGTCTGCGGCGTGTCGATCTTGGCGGCTAGCTTCCAGCCCCAGCCGGTCTTTTCCTCGTCGAACGGCTCCTTGTCGGTGCGCTCGCCGAACGAGGCGATATACATTGGCTGGAAGAACTGATGGTCGTCCTTGCGCATGTTGCCCTTGCCGCCGTCGAACACCTCGAACTCCATGCCTTCGAGGGCCGCAGCCACCTTCACCGGATCGAGCGACTTGGCTTTCTCGGCGGCCGCGGCGAACATGCGCATCTCGTTCACGGCGCGTGGATAGAACAGGCTGAAGTCATACTTCGCGCGCAGTGCCTTTTCGAACACGTCGGCCGAGGCGTGGCCGAGATTCGGGATGCCTTCGGCGATCTGGAACACCTGATGGTTCAGGCCGGCCTGCTTGATGGCAGTCGGGCCACCAGTGCCGCCGGCGTAGTAAGTGAACCAGCTCACCTTCAGGCCCGCGTCAGCGGCAGCCTTCAGCAAGAGGGCAAAATCCTGACCCCAGTTGCCGGTGATGACGCTATCGGCGCCGGAGGCCTTGATCTTCGCGATGTAGGGCGCGAAGTCGGTGATCTTTAGCAGCGGATGCAGCTCGTCGCCGACGATCTTGACGTCGGGCCGCTTGGCGCCGAGCATGGCGCGCGCCTGGCTGCGCACCGACTGGCCGAACGAGTAGTCCTGATTGATCAGGTAGACGTTCTTCACCGCAGGCACGGTCTTGATGTAGTTGGTGAGCGCTTCCATCTTGATGTCTGAATTGGCGTCCCAGCGGAAATGCCAGAAGCTGCATTTCTCGTTGGTCAGCACCGGATCAACGGCGGCATAATTGAAGTACAGGACTTCCTTGCCGGGATTGCGGTCGTTGAACTTGGTGACGAAATCCGACAGCGCACCGGCGACCGACGAGCCGTTGCCCTGGGTGATGTAGCGAATGCCGCCATCGATCGCCTTCTGCGCCTGGATCAGGCTCTCTTGCGGATTGGTCTTGTTGTCGAGGGGGACGATCTCGACCTTCTTGCCGAGGATGCCGCCCTTGGCGTTCAGCTCATCGGCGAGAAACTGGAAGGTCTTGAGGCCGACTTCGCCGACGCTGGCGCCGCCGCCGGACAGTGGGTCGATATAACCGATCTTCACGGTCTCCTGCGCCATCGCCGTGCCGCCGAGCATCGGCAGCGCAATGGACGCAATGAGGGCTAGTTTGCGCATGGTGTTTCTCCCTGGAAGCATTTGTGCTGGCCGTTTTCGCGGCGCCGAATCTTTTGATCCATCCGTCGCTGGCCTTATGCCGGGAGTGTGAGCCATGGCGGTAGAAGCTGCAAGCCTCACTTGCAGCCTCACTTGCAGCCTCACTTGGTCGTAGGCGCGGCCTTCGCTTTCTTGGATATTGCAGCGTCGCCAATGATTTCCGCGGCGCGCAATTCGTCGATTTCGGTGGCGCTGAGGCCCAGGATATCGCGCAGGACTTCCTCATTGTGCTGGCCGAGCGTCGGCGCCAGCCGGGTGATCGGGTAGGGCAGTTTTGCACTGCCTTCGCGATAGGCAACGGAGGGCAGTAGATGCGGGCCCATAAATACCTTGGTCACGGGCTGCCAATGTCCGACTGCGAGCAGGTGCGGATCGCCGGCGAGGTCCAATGGCAGTCGCGCGGTACCCGCGGGCACGCCGGCGTCCTGCAGCGTCACCATGGCCAGATCCGGTCGCACGGTTGTCGTCCAATGCCGGACCGCGACCTCGATACGGTCCTCCTCGGCGCGGCGGCCCTCGGCTGTGGCAAGTGCAGCATCTTCAGCCAGGTCGTTGCGATGCATGACCTTGCACAGCGCTCGCCATTCGTCGTCGCTGCGCACGGCAATGGTGATCCACTGATCTTCGCCGAGACAGGGAAAGCAACCGTTCGGCACGAAGCGCGGATGCCGGTTGCCGATGCGCGGGCCGGATTTGCCGGTGGCTGATTGCTCGATGACCGAGGGTGCGACAAGAGGCAGCAGGGCTTCCGTCGCACTGAGATCGATGTGTTGGCCGAGGCCGGTATTCTTCTGATGCATGAAGCCGAGCATCAATGCCGCCGCGGCACTGACGCCGCCGAAGGGATCGCCGAGCGCGGCATGCAGCATGGTCGGTGGATCGCCTTCGCGGCCGGTGACGGAGGGCAGGCCAGAGGCCTGCTCCAGCGTCGAGCCATAGGCACGGACGCCGCTCCATGGACCGGTCATGCCGAAGGCGGGCATCGTCACCACCACGAGACGCGGATTGATCTTGTGCATGGCTGCGGCATCGAGGCCCATGCGCGGCAGCACGTCGGCGGCATAATTGTCGATCACCGCATCGGCGTCGGCGAGCAGTTGTTTCAGCAGCTCCTTGCCGCGCGGATTGGTGAGATCCAGCGTGATGCCGCGCTTGTTGCGGTTCATCTGCTGAAACCAGTAGATCTTCTCGTAGGTGCGCTCGGGAAAATACGGGCCGCGCGGATCGGTGCCGCGAAACCAGTCCGGATATTGGCAGGACTCGACCTTGATGACGTCGGCGCCGAGATCGCCCATCTGCCGTGTTGCCGATGGCCCGGCCCAGCCCATGGTGAGATCGATAATGCGTAGGCCTTTCAGCGGCTGCGGATCATCGGGTGTTGCCTGCCGTGTCGCCATGCGTTGATGCGCGGGCAGCGCGTCGATCGTGTCGTCGCCGGCAAATGGCGCGCGGCCATTCGGTTTGGGGCGCGAGCCCGTCAGTGTTTGCGGTAGCACCGGCGCATCGAATGATGCCGTTCCAATCTCGACTTTCGCGAAGGCGCCGCGGTCGCGATAATATTGCTGCTTCAGCAGCGTCTCCATGTCCGGCACGACAGCGAGCGGAAGACGCAGTTCGATGCCCATCTCGAACCATTCGTTTGCGCTCTTGTGCATCAGGATGGGCTGGAAGATATCGAACAGCGCTTTGGAATTGTTGGTGCGCGCGAGACCGTCGTTGAACTGCGGCTCCGTCTCCAGTTCGGGAAGGCCGAGCATCACGCAGAATGCGGCCCATTGCGCCGGTGTCACGACGGTGATGCCGAGCCAGCCGTCCTTGGTCGGGAAATTGCCGACGGGATAGCCGCGGCCGAACCGGTTAATGGCCATGCGGGGCCGCGTGAAGCCGACTTCCAGCGCGAGTCCTGTGTCGAATTCGCTGATCTGCAGCATCGCCTCATGGGCGCTGACCGCAAAGCGTCGTGCGCCGGTGTTGCGATCATACATGCCGGCCAGCGTCGGGATGAACGCAGTGAGGCCGGCCATGACGGCGATCTGGCCGTCGCGCGGCAGCACCGGCGGGCCTTCCTGCGCACCGACCAGCTTCACGCTGCCCGCGAGACTGCGGCAGACAGAGTCCGTCGTCTGATAATTGCTGTAGAGCCCGTGTTCGCCGAACCACGAGATCGCGGTGATCGCGAGGCCCGGTTGCTCCTTGCGCAGATCATCCTGCGTCAGGAGTGAGTTCGGAATCTCCGAAGGCGCGCGCGCGTCGATCAGCAGGTCGCATGTCGCAAGCAATGCGCGGATACGCGCGACATCATCGGCCTTATTGAGATCGGCGATGACACTGCGCTTGTTGGTATTCAGCCAGGCGAAATATCCGCTCTCGCGGCGGCCATCGCCGGCATCGACGAGCGGCGGATAGTGCCGCGCAGGATCGCCGCCAGGCGGTTCGATCTTGATGACCTCGGCGCCGAAATCGGAAAACAGTTTGCCGCAGTAATCCAGCGTATCGCCGGATCCGATTTCCGCGACACGCAAATCCGATAATGGCAAGTTTGGCATTTCCGCCCGATCATTTTTTTATGTGTCGGGGCATCATGTCGAGATGTGTGCGGGCGTCAAGTCATTCGGCGCGCGCTGCAGCCTTGTCGAGCGCAATCGACATCGCCGAGATCAGTGGCTTCATGAAGAACGCATCATTGGCTGGATAGATGTCGGCCTCGAGGCCGTATGATTTCAATTCATCAGACACGACGGGACCAACCGATGCGATCGGTGTTTTCGCAAGTGCACTGCGCAATTGATCCTCACGGTCATGCGCCTTCGCAGCATCGACGAGACGACGCACCTGACCCGAACTCGTCAGCGCGATGGCATCGACGCGGCCGGCTTCCATTTCGTCGATGGCCGAGAGGATGTTCGTTTCAGCAGCCTTGGAGTCGTAGACGTAAGGCAGCACCGTATCGACCTCGGCGCCGCAGGCGGTGATCGCTGATATCAGAACGCTGTGGTCCTTCTCGGGATAGAGCTGCAGGCCGAGGCGATGGCCTTTGAGATCGAGCCGCGACAGCATTTCGGCGACGCCTTCGGAGGTCGGCTTCTCGGTGGTGATGTCAGCCTCGAGGCCGATCTCGCGCAAGGCGCGACCGGGCTTCGGGCCGCGTGCGAATTTGCGGGATTGGCCGACAGCCGCCACGAACTCTTTTTCGATGCCGCGTTGACGCACGATTTTCATCATCCGGCGCAACCCTTCGCCGGTCATGAGAACGAGGTCGTCGAACGGGTTAGCAATGAATCGGCCGATCCAGGCCTCGACCGGGGCGGAATCCGGCGCGTCCTCGATGGTGAACATCGGACATTGCAGCACATTGGCGCCCTGTTCGGTCAGCAGCCGGGAGAATTGCGCTTCCTCGCGGGTCTCTAGGATCAGGATGCGATAACCGTTGAGCTTGTCAGCCATATCCGTTTTCTGCCTGTTTTCGTTCGTTAATTCGCTGGCAATGACGTCCATATTGCAGCGCGCAATTGGATTGGCGCAAGCTTGCTTCGGATGATAGAGCAGGGCCTCAATTCCAGTTCACTTGAAGCAGATCAGCCCGTCCCATGTCCCATCAATTCGTCCTGACCCTGTCCTGTCCAGATCGCCCCGGCATCGTGTCCGCTGTATCGACCTTCCTGGCCCATAATGGCCAGAATATTCTCGATGCCCAGCAGTTCAACGATGTCGAAACCGGGCACTTCTTCATGCGCGTGGTGTTCAACGCCGCCGACGTGAATGTCGGTCTGGCGGCGCTGCAGACCGGCTTCGGGGCCATTGCCGAGCGCTTCAAGATGGACTGGCAGATGCGCGACCGGGCGACGCGTCGCCGCGTCATGCTGCTGGTGTCGAAGTCCGATCACTGCCTCGTCGATATCCTGTATCGCTGGCGCACCGGCGATCTCGACATGATCCCGACCGCGATCGTCTCGAACCATCCGCGCGAGGCCTTCAAGGATCTCGATTTCGGCGACATCCCGTTCCACCACATGCCGATCACCAAGGAGACCAAGCGCGAGCAGGAGCAGGCGATCTGGGATCTGGTCGGCACGACCGAGACCGAGCTCGTGGTGCTGGCGCGTTACATGCAGATCCTGTCCGACGAGATGTCGGCGAAACTGTCCGGCAAGTGCATCAACATCCACCACTCGTTCCTGCCGGGCTTCAAGGGCGCACGGCCCTATCACCAGGCCCATGCGCGCGGCGTCAAGCTGATCGGCGCCACGGCGCATTACGTGACCAGCGATCTCGACGAAGGTCCGATCATCGATCAGGACGTCGAGCGCATCAGCCATCGCGACACGCCGGAAGAACTCGTGGCCAAGGGCCGCGACATCGAGCGCCGCGTGCTGGCGCGCGCCGTGCGGTATCACCTCGAGGATCGCGTGATCCTCAACGGCAAGAAGACCGTCGTCTTTATGAATTGAGCGAGGCGTCGCGCGAAATTCGCGATCAGCGCACAGCCTCTGCAGAGGGCGATGTGGCGGGGTCCGGCCCCGTCATGGCGCCGGACTGCTGCTGCTCGTGCCGCTTCGCATAGGCTTCGTATTCAGGAGAGCCCGGACGCGGCGGCGCGTCTGCTGGCAGTCCGCCGGCCCATGCCGGGATGAGGTCGGCCATGCCGCCGGCCATGAATGAACTGATTGAGCCGCAACCGCCAAGGCTGCAGGACAGCAGCACGAGACAAACAAAAGCGGGGACGCGGCGGGCTACTGGCATCGTGGCAACGTGGTTTGAGGTGGTCTGCGGAATATAGCAGATCTGCGACGGGTTTTGCCGAGAATTCACGGCAAATCAATGGTCAAATATTACCGAGCGTGGCTGGACGGCCTCAGCGCTCCGGCAATCCGGCCGCGATGAGCGCCTGTTCGATCCGGCCGCGCGCTTCCATATATGCGGCGCTGACATTCTTGGTCGGGATCCCGATGTTGCTCACTGTCGAACCGGGCCGCAGCTTCAAGCCTTGCGTCAAAGCCGCCTGTGCTTCGTCCGTGCGGCCCAACCGCTGGTAGGCCGCGGCCAGCAGCACAAGCGGACGCCCGGAGGCCGGCGTGATGGCGATGGACCGTTGCAGCCAGGGCAATGCTTCTTCGTCGCGGCCCATCATCAGGTAGCTCACTCCCGCGCCAAGCAGCCAGGTCCAGCGCGACACCGGCGGCGTATCAAACCGGTTGGCTTGCTTGAACGTTGCCAGCGCGTCCTCGAACCGGCCAAGCGGAAGTTGCCCGAGGCCTATGTGGTACAACGCCATTCCGTTCCAGGGATCGAACGCCAATGTTCTGGCGCAAACCACCAGGCTTTCGACAAATTCATTGGTCGCGTTGAGAAAGCGGCAATAGGCTTCGAGCACCGGAATAGAACTGGGTCTGGTCCGCACCGCGCGCTCCAGCATGGCCTTGGCATTTTTCTCCGCTGCGGCGGCGTCGTCCGGGCCGTACCAGACCATCTGGATGCCGCGCATTTGCAGCGCCGCGAGCGCGACTTGCAGGTCGGCATTGTTGGGCTCTTCGGCGAGCGCTTTTTCCAGCATCGCCTGCGCCGTGGCGAAACGCTCGCGTGTGGTCTGGTTGATTGAGGCGATGGCCTGCTCGATCGCAACCCTGGCATTGCCGGGCGAACGGCCGACGGTTGCAGCGGTTCGTGCACCCGGCTCAAGAAGCGCGTTGATGCGAAGCGCGAGCGGATGTCCAAGTCCCGCCGCCAGCCGGGACCGTTGCATCCCGAGGTCTGGCTCTTCCAGGTCTGAATCCTTGAAGCTGACGGCCACCGGCACAGTCCACACCACTTCGCCGGTCGCCGTCCTAGTCATGCGCGCACGCAGCTCCCACGACCGCTCGCCTTTCGCCAGTTCGCCATTCACGACGAAGTCCGGTTGTGTCGCAAGTGGCGATGCCGGCTGCGGCGCGGTTTGCGTCATCACGCGAATATTGTCGATCTTCGCCAGGCCATCGACGAGACGCGTGGTCACGTTCGCTGCCGTCTCGGCGACCTGACTGTCGCTGCCCACACCGGCGATCGGCATCACGGCGATGGTCGGCGGCGCTCGCCCGAAGATGACATCCGGACCGAAGATCGGGGCGGCAACGGCCAGTCCAACGATCGCGCCGAGCCCCGCCATTGCGGCGAGCGCCGCGGGTCCGCGCAAGCCGAACAACCGCCGCCGTTCGACGGGTTCAGCGGCGGCCACGGCGCGGGCAGGCGCCCCGCTCAAGGCGGCCAGCGGCAACGCGGCTGGCGTCTCCACGGCGGCCGGTTCGGCCAACATCTCGACATCGAACATATAGCCGCGGCCGGACACGAGCTTGATCACCTGCCGCTGATCGTCGCCCAGCGCGGTACGAAGCTCCCGGATGCACTGAAACAGGCTGTCTTCGCCGACATGGACGTTCGGCCAGACCGCCTCCATCAGCTCCTGTTTGCTGATGATGCGGCCGGCGTTGGCTGCGAACAGCGCCAGCATATCGAAGGTTTTCGGCCGAAGCTTGATGGCTTTGCCGTCTGGCCCGCGCAGCTCGGCGCGCAGCCGATCAAATTCAAAGCCAGCAAAACGGTACACCGTGCCTCCGCGGTTTCCCGAAACCGTCCGGGGCCAGCAATTACCAGAAAACGCGCCGTGCGGGCGTCTGATCGCAAGATATCAGAAAAACTTCAGAAAATACGCGCGCTGCTTCAGGACGCCCGCGCGCCACCCGTGCGACGTTGATTCTGCCGTCTCGGGCCTTCGGTTGCCGAAATGCCCGAGCGACGGCGAACTGGAATGGGGTGGCGGGTGGCGCTAGGGCTTTTCAACCAGAGACTCGCCAACCAGAGACTTGGGCCGGCGCGCCGGCTGCGGGCCATTTTGCTGGCGTCGTCGGCACTGGGCCTGGCGCCCGTTTTGGCGGCGCTGCCGGCGGCGGCGCAGGATTCGACCTGGCTGCTCAATCCCGGCTCTAACAACTACAACCTGGCTGGTAACTGGAGCGCGGGGGTGCCGACCGGCACCGCGACATTCGGAGTCACGAACGCCGCCTCTGTGGTTATCACTGCCGATATTGTGTTCGACAGCTGGATTTTTTCCGCCGGGGCGCCGGCCTACACGTTCTCAAGCGACAATCTCAGAACGCTTGAGTTCAGCGGCGGCGGCATTTCCGTCCTTGGCGGCAGCGTCAATTTTATCAATGGCGGACTGCTGAATTTCAACAATGCCAGCACCGCTGGCAGCGCCACGCTGACGAACCCGGGTATTTTGTCTTTTAATCAAACCAGCACGGCCGGCAGCGCCAATATCGTCAACACCTACGTTTTGGGGTTTTATAATAACAGCACGGCCGCAAACGCTACCATCAACAGCAGCAATTCGATGTCGTTCAACGGAACGACGACAGCGGGCAATGCGAGGATCACGAATACCGGCAATCTCGCTTTCAACGCGAGCAGCACAGCCGGCAGCGCGACCATTACCAGTACCAATGACCTGTTTTTCAGTAATAGTGCGACGGCTGGCGGCGCCACGATCACCAATTCAAACTTGCTGCGTTTTCTTGACACAAGCAGCGCCGGAAACGCGTCCATTCTCAATGTCAACTTGATGTATTTCTACAACGCCTCCACGGCCGGCAGTGCGGCGATAACCAACGGCGGTTTGCTAAACTTTATAAGTACGAGTACGGGTGGCACCGCTGCGATTACCAATGGCGCGGCAGGCGTCACGGATTTCAGCGCTCATGTCGGCGCGCTTGGCGTCGGTTCGATTGCCGGCGGCGGCTCGTTCACCCTCGGCGCCAACCAACTGACCGTCGGCGGCAATGATCTGTCGACCAATGTCACCGGAATCATTGCTGATGGTGGCCATGGCGCCGGCGGCATCGGCGGGTCGCTTGTCAAAGCCGGCACCGGCACGCTGACATTGTCCGGCGCCAACACCTATACCGGTGCGACCACGGTCAATGGCGGCGCGCTGATCGTCAATGGCTCGATTGCCTCGTCATTGATGCTCACCGTCAACAATGGCGCCATGCTCGGTGGCACCGGCACGCTCGGCAACACGACGATTGCATCGGGCGGCACACTGGCGCCGGGCAACTCGATCGGCACCATCACCGTCAATGGCAACCTGACCTTCGGCGCCGGGTCGAACTACAATGTCGAGGTCTCGCCGTATTCATCCGACCGCACCAATGTCACCGGCAGCGCTACGCTGAACGGCGGCACTGTCAATGCCAGCTTCGCGGCGGGCTCTTACGTTGTCAGGCAATACGCCATCCTCAACGCTACCGGCGGTCTTGGTGGCACCACCTTCAACGCGCTCGTTAACAGCAATCTGCCGTCAGGCTTCAGGACCAGCCTGAGCTACGACGCCAACAATGCCTATCTGGATCTGGCGCTTGCCTTCATCGCGCCGCCGAACACGGGCCTCAGCGGCAATCAGTCCGGCGTCGGTAGCGCGCTGGTCAATTACTTCAACCGCAATGGCGGCATTCCGCTGGTCTATGGCGGACTGACCGCCACCGGGCTGACGCAGGCCTCCGGCGAGACTGCAACGGGATCGCAGCAGATCGCCATGGGGGCGACGACGCAGTTCATGGGATCGATGACCGACGTCTTTGCAGCAGGTCGCGGCGGCACGGCGCCGGGCGCGATGGGATTCGCCGACACCAACGCCGACACGTCGACAGCGAAGAGCCGTGCGGCGCGCGATGCCACTGCGATGTTCACCAAGGCGCCGCTGGCGCAAGCCTATGATCCGCGCTGGAGCGTGTGGGCGTCGGGCTTCGGCGGTTCGCAGACCACCGATGGCAATGCGGTCGCCGGTTCGAATACATCGAGCAGCCGCATCGGCGGCGTCGCCGTCGGCGCCGACTATCTGATCTCGCCCAACACCGTCGCCGGTTTTGCGATGGCCGGCGGCGGTACCAGCTTCAGCGTGACCGGCGGCGGCTCCGGCCACTCGGATCTGTTTCAGATCGGCGGCTTCGTGCGCCACAGCATCGGCTCGACCTATCTGTCCGGTGCACTGGCCTATGGCTGGCAGGACGTCACCACCAACCGCAGCGTAATGACGGATCAGTTGCAGGCGCGTTTCAGCCCCAATACGTTTTCGGGACGTTTTGAAGTCGGCAATCGCACCGTGACGTCATGGCAGGGCGGGCTCGGTCTCACGCCTTACGCCGCCGTCCAGTTCACCGCCGTCATGTTGCCGGCCTATGCGGAAACCGTTGCCGCCGGCAGCAACGCCTTCGCGCTCAGCTACACCTCCAAGACCGTGAACGACACCCGCAGCGAACTCGGCCTGCGCACCGACAAATCCTACGTGGTCGGCGATGCGCTGCTGACGCTGCGCGGCCGCGCGGCCTGGGCGCATGATTTCAACACAGACCGCGCCGCATCGGCGACGTTCATGTCGCTGCCCGGCGCCAGCTTCGTCGTCAATGGCGCAGCGGCGGCGCATGACGCCGCGCTCACCACGGCCTCGGCCGAGATGTCCTTCATCAGCGGCATCTCGCTCGCCGCGACCTTTGAAGGCGAGTTCTCCGATGTCACGCGCTCTTATGCCGGCAAGGGCCTGGTGCGTTACACATGGTGATTGAGTCTGCCTGATGGGTGGCGTCGGCTTGGCCGTCGTGCAAGGACGCGCCAACGGGTTGTGACTTTCCGGCGACATTGCCGGGGAATCTCCTGTCGAACCGACCATTTTTGGGGGCCGCGCGTCGCTTTGCGCAAAATGCGAGGACGGCGCGGTTCCATTGTGGCAGGGTCCGCTCCGATACACGGCTTCGCCGCGCCCTTGAGCGTCGAAATGCAACGGGGTGAGCGGGTGGCGATACGGGGTCTCAACGATCGATTCGGCGCGGCGCGGTGGTTGCGGGCCATTTTGCTGGCGTCGTCGGCGCTGTGCTTGGCGCCCTTTTGGGCGGCGCTGCCGGCGGCGGCGCAGGACGCAACCTGGCTGAGCGCGCCTGGCTCGGGCGACTTCAACACGGCAGCGAACTGGGGGCCGGCCGCGGTGCCGACCGGCACCGCGTTCTTCGGCACGTCCGGCGTCGCCGCGCTGTCATTTTCGGCCTCTACGACCCTCGGCGGCTGGACCTTCAATGCCGGTGCTTCGGCTTACAGCTTCACCGTCGGCAGCAGTCTCTTTTTCGTCGGCGCCGGCATCGTCGTCAACGGCGGCTCAGTCGACATCACCAACAACAGCGTCATGACTTTCGCCAACTCCAGCACGGCCGGCAGTGCCACCATCGCCAACAACTTCCAACTGCAATTCATTAACACCAGCACGGCCGGCAACGCGGCTATCACCAATGGCGCGGCGGGTACCACGGATTTCGGCGGATCGACCGGCCCCCTTGGCGACAACAAGCTCAGCGCCGGCTCGATCAACGGCGGCGGCACTTTCAGACTGGGCCAAAACGAGTTGACGGTCGGTGGCAACAACTTCTCCACCAACGTCACCGGCGTCATCGCCGACGGCGGCACCGGCGGCTCGCTGGTGAAGACCGGCGCCGGCACGATGATCCTGTCCGGGATCAACACCTACACCGGCGGCACGACCTTTGCCGGCGGCACGATTAGCGTCGCGCAGAATGCCAATCTCGGCGGCGCAGCGGGGGCGCTGACCTTCACCGGCGGCACGCTGCAGACGACTGCCGGCTTTTCATCGGCGCGCAGCATTGCTTTGGGCACTGGCGGCGGCACCCTGCAGGTCGATACCGGCACTCTCGAACTGTCCGGCAATATCGCGGACAGCGGCGGGACGCCTGGCGCATTGAACAAGACCGGCGCCGGCACACTGTCGCTCACCGGCAACAGCATTTATTCCGGCGCCACCAATATTCTTGCCGGCACGCTGCTCGCGAGCGGCTCGCTCAGCCCGGACAGCGCCTATACGATCGCGGCCGGCGCCACGCTGGCCCTCGACAGCCCGTTCCAGTTCATCGGCTCGCTGGCCGGCGCCGGCAGCGTGACCAATGCCAACGCCGCCGATGCGGTTCTGGTCGTCGGCCTCAACAATAGCAGCACGACCTTTGCCGGCGTGATCAGAGATGGCGCGGCGGCGAAGATGTCGCTGTGGATCGACGGCACCGGCGTCACGACACTGACCGGCGCCAACACCTATACCGGCGGCACCGCGATCTGCTTCTGCTCGACGCTGCAGATCGGCAATGGCGGCACCACCGGTTCGATCGTCGGCGATGTCGCCAACGGCGGCACGCTGATCTTCAATCGCTCGAACTTCTACAGCTTCGACGGAGTCATTTCCGACAGCGGCGCCGACCAGGGCAAACTGGTGAAGACCGGTGCGGGCAACACCGTGCTGAGCGGGATCAACACCTATACCGGGACGACGACGGTCGACGCTGGCACGCTCAGCGTCAACGGTTCAATCGCGTCGTCGTCGCTGACCACGGTGAATTCAGGCGGCACGCTCGGCGGCAACGGTTTTGTCGGCGACACGCTGATCAATGGCGGCACGCTGGCGCCCGGCAACTCGATCGGCACGCTCAATGTCACTGGCAGCCTGACGATGACGGCGGCATCGACCTATCTGGTGCAGATCTCCGGAGCATCATCCGACAAGACCATCGTCACCGGCACCGCGACGCTGGCTGGCAAGGTCACGGTCGATCCGCTGGCGCGCATCGCCGCGACGACGACCTATACGATCCTGACTGCCGGCGCGATCAGCGGCAGCTTCGACACGACAACCCTGGTCAACAACTTCGCGCGCAATGCGCGGCTGAGCTATGTGGGCAACGACGTGTTGCTGACCGTCGATCCCGGCCTGCTCAGCCCGAACCTGCCGGACAGTGCCAGCCGCAATCAGAAGGCCGTCGCAACTGCCATCGACAATGCGCTGGTGAGCGGCGGCACGATGCCGAGCCAGTTCAACGCGCTGTTTGCGCTCACCGGCGACGCGCTGCGCAACGCGCTGACGCAGACCTCGGGCGAAACCGCGACGGGATCGCAGCAGACGACCTTCAACGCCATGACGCAGTTCATGGGCATGATGACCGATCCGTTCAGCGCGGGCAGGGGATTCGATGCGCCGGGCGCGATGGGATATGCGGATGCGCGCAAGCCGCGTGATGCCTTCGCGATGTTCACCAAGGCGCCGCCGCTGACGCCATCATTCGAGACGCGCTGGAGCGTCTGGGCGTCGGGCTTCGGCGGCTCGCAGACCACCGACGGCAATGCGGCGACGGGATCGAACACCGCGCGCAGCAGCATCGGCGGCACCGCCGTCGGCGCCGATGTGCTGTTGTCGCCGAACACGGTGGCCGGTTTCTCGCTTGCGGGCGCCGGCACGAATTTCTCCGTGGCCAATGGCGGCAGCGGTCATTCGGACATGTTTCAGATGGGCGCCTTCGTGCGCCACAGCGTTTCGTCTGCCTATATCACCGCCGCGGCCGCCTATGGCTGGCAGGACATCACCACCGATCGCATCGTGACCGTCGCCGGCCTTGATCGCCTGCATGCGCAATTCAATGCGAATTCCTATTCGGCGCGGGTCGAAGGCGGTAACCGCACTGTGAGTTCATGGCTCGGCGGCGTCGGCGTGACGCCCTATGTCGCCGCGCAGGTGATCGCATTCGACCTGCCGTCCTATACGGAAACCGTCAATGGCGGCGCCAGCACCTTTGCGCTGAACTACGCGGGCAAGACAGTGACATCGACCCGCAGCGAACTCGGCCTGCGCACCGATAAGTCCTTCGCCGTCAACGATGCGATCCTGACGCTGCGTGGCCGCGCCGCATGGGCGCATGACTTCAACAGCGATCGCAGCGTGGCCGCCACGTTCCAGTCGCTGCCCGGCGCATCGTTCACGGTGTCCGGCGCAGCGCCGGCACGCGATGCGGCGCTGACCACCGCGTCGGCCGAGATGAGCTTCATCAGCGGCTTCTCGCTGGCAGCGACATTCGAGGGCGAGTTCTCGGACGTCACGCGCAGCTATGCCGGCAAGGGCGTTGCGCGTTATACGTGGTAGCAGGTGCCGAGGGCGCGGTGCGCTGCGCGCATTCGTTCGGCAGATATCTGAAAATAATCCTTGACGCCATTCCAATGCAGATTATATTCTCTTGCATCCCGTCCCACTTTGAGGGGCGTTGCCAGGGACGCTTGTTAGCGCGGGGCGGGATGTGGCGCCTGCGGGCGGGAGGGAGACGTTTCCTCACGCACTCGGGAGGCCCTGGGTCACCGTCCGGCCCCACTACGGGGGTCTGCCACTCATGCTGGCTGGACGTGGCATTGGTGAACGGCGGGAAACCGTCGGGATAAGCGGACTGCGGAGGTCTGCGCCTTTGCCCGGAAGAACGGTCCCGGGGACAGAAATCGCCACGATGGAGCGTCGAAAGGCGTTTCCGCGGCCTCTGCTGTCCGGCGATCCGGACACTACGCTGCGGCACTGTACCCAAGTCGCGCCTTTCGGCGCTTCATCTCCCTCATTCTTGAGGGAGGCCACCGGGACCGCCACGCACGCGCACAGGCGCGGGCAAGGACGGCGCGTGGCCGCACTCAGCCATGTCGTCTCACGCCGTGGTCTTGCGCTTCGATGCAGCGGGTTTGCGAACCTGTACCGCGTTGACCGCCGGTGCCTGTGCCAGCAGGCGGCCCAGCATGTCGATCAGCTTTTCGACTTCCTTCTCATCGAGGCAATCCAGCAGGACCCGTTCGCGGTCCAGCGCCAGCTCGATGATCCGGTCATGCAGCGCGCGGCCGGATTTGGTCAGGATGACGACGCGCCTGTTGTCGCCGGCCAGATCGGTCACTGTCACGCTGCCGTTATCGACCAGAGATTTAAGGGTGCGACTGACGAGACCCTTGTCGAGATCGAAATACTGGCAAATCTGTTGTGCGGTGCACGCGTCTTCGCTGGCGAGCTTCGAGAGGATTCGCCATTCCGTGACGCCGACGCCGAATTCGCGCCGATAGGCACTCGAGGCACCCGCGGCGAGCTTGTTGCCCAGGAAATTGATGAGCGCCGGTACATATCGTCCATGGTTGATCACCGGCTTTGTCATCTGGATACGATCTGCAATCTGAAATGAACGGAAATCGAGCGGCCCGTGAATGCTTGGCTAGACTTTAGCAGCATGCCACGATGCGTCGGAATTACGCAGTTCAACAGACCGCGTTGTGTTGTCAACCCAGCCGTTGACAGGTCAACATGGCTCCGTTATCGCGGGCGATCATCATCGCGGGCGACAGCGTATGGGGACTATGACTTCACGGCCTTGAAGAGCCGGCATCACCTACAGAGGAGGAATTAATGCTGAGGAATTTCATTTCCGCGACCGTGGCTGCTGTCGGCGTGCTGTCCATCGGCGGGCTCGCGCAGGCGCAGGAGACCGTCAAGATCGGTCTGATCGTGCCGATGACCGGCGGCCAGGCTTCGACCGGCCAGCAGATCAACAACGCCATCAAGCTCTATCAGCAGAAGAACGGCGACACCGTTGCCGGCAAGAAAGTCGAAATCATCCTCAAGGATGACGCGGCGCTGCCGGACAATACCAAGCGCCTCGCGCAGGAACTGATCGTCAACGAGAAGGTCAACATCATCGCCGGCTTCGGCGTCACGCCGGCTGCGTTGGCCGCTGCGCCGCTCGCGACCCAGGCCAAGGTGCCAGAGATCGTGATGGCTGCCGGCACCTCGATCATCACCGAGCGCTCGCCCTATATCGTGCGCACCTCGTTCACGCTGGCGCAGTCCTCCACCATCATCGGCGACTGGGCCGCCAAGAACGGCATCAAGAAAGTCGCGACGCTGACCTCCGACTACGCACCGGGCAACGACGCACTGCAGTTCTTCAAGGAACACTTCACCGCCGGTGGCGGCGAGATCGTCGAAGAGGTCAAGGTGCCACTCGCCAATCCGGATTTCGCGCCGTTCCTGCAGCGCATGAAGGACTCAAAGCCCGACGCGGTGTTCGTGTTCGTGCCTGCAGGGCAGGGCGGCAACTTCATGAAGCAGTATGCCGAGCGTGGCCTCGACAAGTCCGGCATCAAGGTGATCGGACCCGGCGACGTGATGGACGACGACCTGCTGAACAATATGGGCGATGCGGCCTTGGGCGCCGTGACTGCGCATCTGTATTCGGCAGCGCATCCCTCCGCGATGAACAAGGAGTTCGTTGCGGCCTACAAGAAGGCGTACAACACCCGTCCGGGCTTCATGGCGGTCGGCGGCTGGGACGGCATTCATCTCGTCTACGAAGCGCTGAAGAAGACCGGCGGCAAGGCCGATGGCGACAGCCTGATCGCGGCGATGAAGGGCATGAAGTGGGAGAGCCCCCGCGGCCCGATCTCGATCGATCCGGAGACCCGCGACATCGTGCAGAACATCTATATCCGCAAGGTCGAGAAGGTGGACGGCGAACTCTACAACATCGAATTCGCGACCTTCGAGGCGGTGAAGGATCCCGGCAAGACGAAGAAGTAACTTTCGCAATAGCGCACTGCCGCCAGTAGCATCCCTCCCCCTTGCGGGGAGGGTCGGCCGATAGGCCGGGGTGGGGGTGCCCCACGCTCCGTCCTATCGTGGGGCACCCCCACCCGACCGGCCTGACGGCCGGCCACCCATAGCGGGCGAGGTCGCCCGCTAGACCCCACGCAAGCGCGGGGGAGGGATAAGAAAGAAAGTGCTCACCATCCCATGACCCTTCTCACCATTCTGTTCGACGGCGTCGCCTACGGCATGTTGCTGTTCGTGCTGGCGTGCGGGCTGGCGGTGACGCTGGGCCTGATGAACTTCGTCAACCTCGCGCACGGCGCCTTCGCCATGGCGGGCGGTTATGCCTGCGCGATCCTGGTCAATCGCGCCGGCCTGCCATTCTTTGCGGCTTTGCCGATTGCTTTTGTGGTGAGCGCTGCGATCGGCGCCGTGCTGGAGCGATCGCTATATCGCCATCTCTACACGCGCAGCCATCTCGACCAAGTGCTGTTCACCATCGGCCTCGTCTTCATGTCGGTGACGGCGATGGACTATTTCATGGGCTCGGCACAGACCTTCATCCATCTCCCGGATTATCTGCAGGGTCAGATCAATCTGTTCGGCCTTGGCGTCGGCCGCTATCGCCTGATGATCATCGTGATCTGCGGATTGCTCACCATCGCATTGCAGATGATCCTATCGAAGACGCGCTTCGGCAGCCGCCTGCGCGCCGCGGTCGATGATCCGCGCGCTGCGTCGGGTTTGGGTATCAACGTCCCGCAGGTCTTCGCGCTGACCTTCGCGTTCGGCTGCGGATTGGCTGGCATGGGCGGCGCACTTGGCGCGGAAATCCTCGGCCTCGATCCGTATTTCCCGCTGAAGTTCATGATCTACTTCCTGATCGTGGTGACGGTCGGCGGCTCGTCCAGCATCACCGGGCCGTTCCTGGCCTCGCTGCTGCTGGGCATCGGCGATGTCGCCGGCAAATATTACGTGCCGAAACTCGGCGCCTTCGTGATCTACACCATGATGATCGTGATCCTGATCTGGCGCCCGAACGGCCTGTTTGGCCGTACGGCGGCGCGGTGAGGGCGTCATGACAGCCAACAGCACCACCCATCCGGAAGTCGGCACCTTCGCCATGGCGCGCGCGCAATGGCGCTGGCCCGAAGTCGTGTTCTGGCTCGCCGCCGCAGGCTGCATCCTGCTGTTCCCGAACCGCTACCTGATCCTGACCGAGATCGCCTGGCTCGCGCTGTTTGCGCTCTCGCTCGATCTCATCCTCGGCTATGCCGGCATCGTGTCGCTCGGCCACGCCGCATTCTTTGGCTTTGGCGGCTATGCGGCGGGACTCCTCGCATTACACGGCATCGTCACCGAGCCGGTGATTGCATTGGTCGTGGCTGGTCTTGCCGCGATGGCGCTTGGCTTCGTGACGAGCTTTCTCGTCATGCGCGGGTCAGATCTGACGCGGCTGATGGTGACGCTCGGTATTGCGCTGTTACTGCGCGAACTCGCCAACCGCTTTTCAAATATCACCGGTGGCTCCGATGGCCTTCAGGGCATCGAGATGGCGCCGATCCTCGGCCAGTTCTCGTTCGATATCTTCGGCAAGGTCGGCTTCATCTATTGTCTCTGCGTGCTGTTCGTCTTGTTCCTGCTGGCGCGACGCATCGTGCATTCGCCGTTCGGCCTGTCGCTGCGAGCGATCCGCAACAATCCGCTGCGCGCCTCGGCGATCGGCATCCCCGTCAATCGTCGGCTGATCGCAATCTACACCATCGCCGCCTTCTATGCGGGTGTTGCCGGCGCACTCTCGACGCAGACGACGGCGCTGGCCTCGCTCGATGGTTTCGCCTTCGATCGCTCCGCCGACCTGATGCTGGTGCTAATCATTGGCGGCACCGGCTATCTCTATGGCGGCTTGATCGGTGCGGTGATCTTCAAACTGCTGCAGGAGCTGTTCTCGACACTGACGCCGCAATACTGGCAGTTCTGGATCGGCGCCGTGCTGGTGGTCATCGTGCTGATCGGTCGCGACCGCATGCATCGCTGGGCGATGTTCCTGCCGCGCCTGATCGCAAGCAAGTTCAGCCGCGCCAAGACGCCGGTCGTTGCGCCGGAAGGTGAGGCGCCATGACCATCGCGCTGGAAACCGTCAATCTCGAAAAATCCTTCGGTGGGCTCCGGGTCACGCGCGATCTGTCGCTGAAGATCGAGGCCGGTGCGCGCCACGCGCTGATCGGCCCGAACGGTGCCGGCAAGACAACCGTGATCAATCTTCTGACCGGCGTGCTCAAGCCCAATTCCGGCCGCATCTTGCTCGAGGGCAACGACATCACCGGGCTGCCGGTGCACAAGCGCGTGTTGCGCGGGCTGTCGCGCACCTTCCAGATCAATCAGCTCTATCCCGACATGACGCCGCTGGAGACGGTCGGTCTCGCTGCGTCCGAACATCTCGGCCATGGCAGCGACTGGTGGCGTCGCATGGGCACCCGCAGTGACGTCAATGACGCGATCGCGGAAAACCTCGCGCGCTTTCATCTGCTCGACGTCATGAATGAGCCGACGGCGACATTGCCCTATGGCAAGCAGCGCCTGCTCGAGATCGCCGTCGCCATCGCCACCAAGCCGCGCGTGCTGCTGCTCGACGAGCCGGCTGCGGGTGTGCCGGAAAGCGAGCGCCACGATATTCTCTCGGCCGTCGCCAGCCTGCCGCGCGATGTCACCGTGCTGCTGATCGAGCACGACATGGATCTGGTATTCTCCTTTGCCGATCGCATCTCCGTGCTGGTCGCGGGCGCCATGCTGGTGGAAGGTCCCCCGGACGAAGTGGCGCGCGATCCGCGCGTCAAGGCCGTGTATCTGGGCGAGGGCGCCGATGTCTGACCTTCTCGACATCGATGACCTGCGCGCGGGCTATGGCGAAGCCGTGGTCATTCCCAAGATGACGCTGCAACTGGGCGAAAGCCAGGTGCTGGCGCTGCTCGGGCGCAATGGCACCGGCAAGACCACGCTGATCAATTCCATCGTCGGCGTCACCCGCCGCTTCAGCGGCACGCTGAAGCTTGGCGGGAAGGACATTACGTCGCTGCGGCCGGACCAGCGCGCCCGCGCCGGCATCGGCTGGGTGCCGCAGGAGCGCAATATCTTCCGCTCGCTCACCGTGGAAGAAAACATGACCGCCGTGGCGCAGCCTGGGCCATGGGACATCAAGAAGATCTATGAGATGTTTCCGCGGCTCGAAGAGCGCAAGAACAATTTCGGCAATCAACTGTCCGGCGGTGAACAGCAAATGCTGGCGATTGGGCGTGCGCTAACGCTCAATCCGCAGGTGCTGCTGCTGGATGAACCGACCGAAGGCCTTGCGCCGATCATCGTCGATGAGTTGCTGGCGGCGCTGGGCAAGATCACACGCGCCGGCGGCATCTGTTCCATCATCGTGGAACAGAATGCCCAAAAAATACTCGGGCTTGCCGATCGTGTCGTGATATTGGAACGCGGCACCATCGTGCATGATGCAACGAGTGCTGCTTTGAAATCCGATCCTGCCGTGCTGGAGCATTTCCTCGGCGTCGCCGGCGCGGCCGGCAGCAAGAACAAACACACGGCCGGCACACCCGGCTGATCTGCAAACCGAGCATTCTGGAGTAACGACTATGCAGAGAACCAAAGCCCCGTTCCGTGCCGACGAAGTCGGCAGCCTGTTGCGGCCAGCATCGATCAAGGAAGCACGCGCCAAGCTGGAGAAGGGCGAGATTTCGGCTGACGATCTGCGCAAGGTCGAAGACATCGAGATCGAGAAGGTTGTGCATCGCCAGGCCTCGACCGGCCTCAAGCTCGCCACCGACGGCGAGTTCCGTCGTTCGTGGTGGCACTTCGACTTCCTCGCCAAGCTGACTGGCTGCGAACTCTATCATCCTGACACCGGCATCCAGTTCACCGGCGTCGAGACCCGTCATGACTCGGTACGCGTGATCGGCAAGGTGGATTTCCCCGACGATCATCCGATGCTTGCGCACTTCAAGTTCCTGAAGAAGCACTGCGACACCGCCGGCGTCACTGCCAAGATGACCATCCCGTCGCCGGCAGTTCTGCATTTCCGCGGCGGTCGCAAGGCGATCTCGAAGGACGTCTATCCGGATATCGAAGTGTTCTTCGAGGATCTCGCCAAGACCTATCGCAAGGCCGTGAAGGCGTTCTACGACGCCGGTTGCCGCTACCTGCAGTTCGACGATACGGTCTGGGCCTATCTCTGCTCGGAAGATGAGCTGAACAAGGTCCGTGCGCGCGGCGAGGATGCCGACAATCTGCAGCAGATCTATTCGCGCATCATCAATTACGCGATCGCCGAGCGTCCTGCGGATATGGTGATCACCACGCATGTCTGCCGCGGCAACTTCCGCTCCACCTGGATTTCGTCCGGTGGCTACGAGCCAGTGGCTGAAACGCTGCTCGCTGGTACCAATTACGACGGCTACTTTCTCGAATACGATTCGGATCGTGCCGGCGGCTTCGAACCGCTACGCTTCCTGCCGAAGGGCAACAAGGTCGTCGTGGTCGGTGTCATCACCTCGAAGTTCGGTGAGCTCGAGAAGAAGGAAGACATCAAGGCGCGCTTGCAAGAGGCTTCGAAGTTCGCGCCGCTCGAGCAGCTGGCCGTGTCGCCGCAATGCGGTTTTGCATCGACCGAGGAAGGCAATATCCTCAGCGAGGAAGAGCAGTGGGCCAAGCTCAAGCTTGCGGTCGATGTCGCGAACGAGCTCTGGGGCAAGTAAGCCCGCTGTCGCCTGACTGGCGGCTCGCCAACAAAAATGCCCGGCTTTTGCCGGGCATTTGCATTTAGTCTCCTGACGATGAGCTCTCAGGACTTGCCGCGGCCCACGCTTTCATAGGTGAAGCCGGCCTTCTCCATCTCCTCGGGGCGGTAGATGTTGCGCAGGTCCACGATGACCGCCTGCTTCATCTTCTGCTTCACTTGCGCGAGGTCGAGCGCGCGGAATTGTTCCCACTCGGTCACGATCACCAGCGCGTCGGCGCCAGTCGCGCATGCATAGGCATCGTCGCAATAGGTGATATCCGGCAGTTCGTGCTTGGCCTGTTCCATACCGACGGGATCGTAGGCCTGCACGGTCGCGCCGAGATCCTGAAGTGCGGTGATCAAGGGGATTGACGGCGCCTCGCGCATGTCGTCGGTATTGGGCTTGAACGTCAGTCCGAGCACGCCGACGGTCTTGCCGCGCAGATTGCCACCTAGCGCGGCAGAAACCTTGCGGGCCATGGCGCGCTTGCGGTTATCGTTGACGGTGAGGACGGCCTCGACGATCCGCAGCGGCGCGTCGTAGTCCTGACCGGTCTTGACCAGTGCGCGGGTATCCTTCGGAAAACACGAGCCACCGAAGCCGGGACCCGCATGCAGGAACTTCGCGCCGATGCGGTTATCGAGGCCGATGCCACGCGCGACGTCCTGGACATCCGCGCCGGTTCGCTCGGCCAGGTCAGCGATTTCATTGATGAACGTGATCTTGGTCGCGAGAAATGCGTTGGCGGCGTATTTGATCAGCTCGGCGGTGCGCCGACCCGTATACATGATGGGCGCCTGATTGAGATAAAGCGGGCGATAGATCTCCGAGATCACCGTGCGTGCGCGCTCGTCGTCGGTGCCGACAACGATCCGGTCCGGATGCTTGAAGTCGCGGATCGCGGCGCCCTCGCGCAGGAATTCCGGGTTTGACGCCACGGCGACGTCGGCGTCGGGATTGGCTTCCTTGATGATGCGTTCCACATCGTCGCCGGTGCCGACAGGCACGGTCGACTTGGTGATGACCACGGTAAAATTGCGCAGGTTGGCAGCGATCTCGCGCGCGGCGGCGTGCACGTAGCTGAGATCAGCGTGGCCATCGCCGCGGCGGGACGGGGTGCCGACCGCGATGAACACGGCATCCGCCGTCTTCACGGCTTCACTGAGGTCGAGACTGAAGCCGAGCCGGCCGCTTTTCACATTGCTGGCCACCAGCGCGTCCAGGCCGGGCTCGAAGATCGGGATCTCGCCACGGAGCAGGGCGTCGATCTTGCTGCTGTCCTTGTCCACGCAGATCACGTTATGGCCGAAATCGGCGAAGCAGGCGCCGGACACAAGGCCGACGTAACCGGTGCCGATCATCGCAATGCGCATGGAGAAAGCCCGTTTTGAGTGATCGAGAGGCGAGAATTTGAACTTGGCACATCCTAGCAGAAGCGCGCGACTTTCACACGACGGCAGGCGGATCGAAGGGGGCATTTCATCTGTGGGCAGACTGTGCTAAAGAGTGGGCCAAGCATAATTCTGCCCACTTCCGGTCATATCCCCGCACATGAAGAACGATCAGATCCTCGGAATCATCTCGGATTTCTGCCGACAGGCGGAGATGGCGGAGTCGACCTTCGGTCGCCGGGCCGTCAACGACGGCAAGCTGGTCAATCGCCTGCGTGAGGGAAAGCGCATCACCATCGACACGCTGGAGCGGATCCAGGCCTTCATTGCCCAATCGATGCCGGAGGGCGTGCCGCCGCCACGCGGGCTGGAGCCGCCAATCGAACGTCGCGATCCGCGCAGCAATTTCCGCTTCTTCGAGAATCGGCAGAAATACCTGCTGTTTGTCCATACCTGCTCGGAAAAGCGGGTCATTGCCGATCGCGTCGGCCTCGAATTGGCAAGCATCCATCCGCGCCCGCCAGCGCTGCGGGTGTTCGATGCGGGCGTTGGCGACGGCACGGTGCTGGCGCGGGTGATGCGCTCGATGCACGGCCGTTTTCCGCATATGCCGTTCTATATCGCCGGCAAGGAGCTCAGCCTCGAGGACGTCCGGCTGACGCTGGACAAGGTGCCGGATCGGCTGTTCGAACATCCGGCCACGGTCTTCGTCCTGACCAACATGCATTATGCCGAGGCGCCCACACTGACCCCGGCATCGCCGGCCGCCGCGGCCGCCATGATCTGGCACGAAGTTCCGCTGCGGGGGGCTTCGTCCGGCGAATTCGCCGACCAGATCGCCGGACTTGGAGCTTTTCTTGAGGACAACTGGCGGGCCAGCATCAACCCCCGATCAGGCATGCCGACCTATGAACGGCCCGTGGCGCTGGTGGTTTATCGCGAGGATCACCGGTTCCTGCTGGATTCTATTATCCCCCGCGCAGGGCGCACGGAGGCCAATTTTGACCTGATTATCGCCTCCCAGCCCTATCGGGCGAAGTCTTCGGTGCAATTTCGGGCCAAACGGATTATGGCGCCGCTGGCCCGGGCCCTGCGGGCAGGTGGGCGACTGATCGGTATCCACTCGCATGGGCAGGACCCCGGTATGGAGATCGTCCAAGCCGTCTGGCCCAAAGAAAACCCTTTCGCCGTGAGCCGTCATGAGCTATTGCGCGCAGTGAAATACGAGCTGGGCTCAGCCGGCCGCGATCTGAACTTCAATGCCTATTCCGACCAGCGGTCGATCTTTCGCTACGCCATGGAGGCGCTGCCGAACGAGGTGACCGGATCGATCGGAACTTCGACGGCTTTTGCAGCGTGGAACGCGGCGGTTTACGTGGCTCAAATCGAGGATGACCGTTTGACGGAAGTGACGGAGAGCGGCCGTTACCTGGATGCTACCCGAGAAGTTCTGCGCAAGCACAACGGTCTCTGGTTCTACGACGAATCCTACGTCATCTCGCGGCGTCGCGACTGACATTTCTGGAACAATGTGACAAAGGCTGCCGGGCTCCGGCGCAACCTAGAGGACCAGTTGATGCGCGCGTCTTATCTCTTCACCAGTGAATCGGTTTCTGAAGGCCATCCCGACAAGGTCTGCGACCGTATCTCCGACGAGATCGTCGATCTGTTCTTCCGCGAAGGCCCGAAGGCGGGCATTGATCCTTGGGATATTCGCGCTGCCTGCGAAACCCTCGCCACCACCAACAAGGTTGTGATCGCCGGTGAGACCCGCGGTCCATCTACCGTCACCAACGACCACATCGAAGCCGTCGTTCGCGCCGCCATCAAGGACATCGGCTACGAGCAGGACGGTTTCCACTGGAAGACCGCCGACGTCGAGATTCTGCTGCATCCGCAGTCGGCCGATATCGCACAGGGCGTCGATGCCAAGCAGCCGACCAATGCCGAAGAAGGCGCTGGCGACCAGGGCATCATGTTCGGTTACGCTACCAACGAAACGCCCGAGCTGATGCCGGCGCCGATCTTCTACGCGCACAAGATCCTGCGCCTGATCTCGGAAGCCCGTCATGCCGGTACCGAAAAGGTGCTCGGTCCGGACTCCAAGAGCCAGGTCACTGTGCAGTACGAAAACGGTAAGCCGGTTGGCGTGCGCGAAATCGTCGTCTCGCACCAGCATCTCGTTGAGGACATGACCTCGAACCAGGTGCGCGAACGTGTCGAGCCCTACGTCCGCAAGGCGCTGCCGGATGGCTGGATCAGCGACAAGACGATCTGGCACATCAACCCAACCGGCAAGTTCTTCATCGGCGGTCCCGATGGCGACGCAGGTCTCACCGGCCGCAAGATCATCGTCGACACCTACGGCGGCGCAGCCCCGCATGGTGGCGGTGCATTCTCGGGCAAGGACTCCACCAAGGTGGACCGTTCGGCTGCTTACGCTGCGCGTTACGTCGCCAAGAACATCGTTGCCGCAGGCCTCGCCGACAAGGCGACGTTGCAGCTCGCTTACGCCATCGGCGTGGCGCGCCCGTTGTCGATCTATGTCGACACCCACGGCACCGGCAAGGTCGCTGACGATGCCATCGAGAAGGCCGTTGCTGCCGCGATGGACCTGACGCCGCGCGGCATCCGCAAGCATCTCGACCTCAACAAGCCGATCTACGCCCGTACGTCCGCCTACGGTCATTTCGGTCGCACGCCGGATGCCGACGGCGGCTTCTCCTGGGAGAAGACCGATCTCGTCGATGCGCTGAAGCGCAACGTCTGATCTTACTGCTCCTCTCCCCGGCGAAGCTTTGCGCAGCGGGAGAGGGTGCCTTCGCGAAGCGAAGGCGGGAGAGGGCCTACGACCAGCCCCCTCTCCGAACCGAGTATGTCGTGACCGTCTGTGCAGCCCTCTCCCGCGAGGGGAGAGGGCGCAGTTATGAGCGTCCGCGAGAACCTCTCGCACTATAGGAACAAGGATTCAAATATGACCGCCCCCAACGGTTTCACCGACTACATCGTCAAAGACATCAACCTCGCCGCCTTCGGCCGCAAGGAGCTCTCGATCGCCGAGACCGAGATGCCAGGCCTGATGGCCACCCGCGAGGAATACGGCCCGAAGCAGGTACTGAAAGGCGCCCGCATCGCCGGCTCGCTGCACATGACCATTCAGACCGGCGTGCTGATCGAGACGCTGAAGGCACTCGGCGCCGACATCCGCTGGGTCTCCTGCAACATCTATTCGACCCAGGATCACGCCGCGGCCGCGATCGCCGCTGCCGGCATTCCGGTATTCGCCATCAAGGGTGAAACTCTGACCGAATACTGGGACTACACCGCAAAACTGTTCGACTGGCACGGCGGTGGTCACCCCAACATGATCCTCGATGATGGTGGCGACGCCACCATGTATGTCCATCTCGGCCTCAAGGCAGAGAACGGCGACACGGCGTTCCTCGACAAGCCCGCTTCGGAAGAAGAGGAAGTGTTCTTCGCGCTGCTCAAGAAGCAGCTCAAGGAAAAGCCGAAGGGCTATTTCAAGGCGATTGCCGAGAGCATCAAGGGTGTCTCGGAAGAGACGACCACGGGCGTGCATCGCCTGTACGACATGCAGAAGGCTGGCACGCTGCTGTGGCCCGCGATCAACGTCAATGACTCCGTCACCAAGTCGAAGTTCGACAACCTCTATGGCTGCCGTGAATCGCTGGTCGACGGCATCCGTCGCGGCACCGACGTGATGATGTCGGGTAAGGTCGCGATGGTCGCCGGCTTCGGCGATGTCGGCAAGGGCTCGGCCGCTTCGCTGCGCCAGGCCGGCTGCCGCGTGATGGTCTCCGAAGTCGATCCGATCTGCGCGCTGCAGGCGGCGATGGAAGGCTACCAGGTCGTCACGATGGAAGATGCCGCGCCCCAGGCCGACATCTTCGTCACCGCGACCGGCAACAAGGACATCATCACCATCGAGCACATGCGCGCGATGAAGGATCGTGCCATCGTCTGCAACATCGGTCACTTCGATAACGAGATCCAGATCGCGTCGCTGAAGAACCTGAAGTGGGACAACATCAAGCCGCAGGTCGACGAAATCACGTTCCCTGACGGTCACCGCATCATCATGCTGTCGGAAGGCCGCCTCGTGAACCTTGGCAATGCCATGGGTCATCCGTCCTTCGTGATGTCGGCATCCTTCACCAACCAGACGCTGGCGCAGATCGAACTCTACGCCAACAACAAGGACGGCAAGTACAAGAAGGAAGTCTACGTGCTGCCGAAGTCGCTCGACGAGAAGGTGGCGATGCTGCATCTCGCCAAGATCGGCGTGAACCTGACCAAGCTGCGCAAGGACCAGGCCGACTATATCGGCGTGAAGCAGGAAGGTCCGTTCAAGGCAGACCACTACCGCTACTGAGTTCGGCGTGACGAAGTGAATAAGAAAAGCCCCGGAGCGATCCGGGGCTTTTTGTTGATGTTCGATACAAGCTTGGGCCCTCATCCTGAGGAGCGGTTGTCTTGGACCGCGTCTCGAAGGATGGAGACAAACGCATCATGGACGCGTGCGAAGAGCGCGCTCCTCACAATGAGGACGGAGTTATCTTGTACCGGATGTCGCTGCGCTCATCCGGCTACGCACTTCCTTCGTTTGCAGGTTCCGACAGTTAGTAGTTCGCTGCGATCGCTGGTGATTTATAGAAGCTGTAGCCAAAGCCGGCCTTCAGGGTCCAGTTGGACGTCCGGCTATCTGGTTCCAGCGAGCCGTCGAGTGCCACGGCCGACGCGCCATATCGAAAGCTCAGAAAGTCGACGCCGGCGTTGGCATGCCATTCTCGCGTGATTGCGTAGTCCGCCGAGAGCCCAGCCATGTAGACGGCCGAACTGCCGAGGTCATAGGTCAACGGATCGATCAGCGCGCCACCGTTGAACGAAGTCGCCATTTTCGGGGCGAGTGTCGTCCCGACCAAACCGGAGGCAGACAGAACTATCCGATCGGTCGCAGCCCACTGAACCAGCAAGCCTCCGCCGACCTAGCCGTGCTCGTAAAGTTCGCTATATCCGAATGGTCCAGATCTGTTGCTAAGGTCGCGGTCCCAGCTGCGATAGCCTGCCCCGAGATAGGGGGTGACCATCCAATTGGCTGCGACGTCGAATCCCTTTCCGAGTCGAATGTCCAAAGTCTTGATATCGGCGCCGCTTCGATCCGCGATCACGGGACCGCCCGATGCCCCGTACTCGGTCCGTCCTTGGATCCATGTAAACGCGCCCATGACGTAGATGTTCGTCACATCACCCATCGGCCCCATGGCAGACAGCCCAAGTTGAAGACCGGGTAGCCAGCCACGTTCACTGCTAAATCGCGGAATTGTCGGCGTGGTCTCGTGATAGTCAACGCGATGTCCCACGACCCCCAAGCCGCCCTGCGTATTGGCGATCAGGATCGGATTGATCCACGCGCTGGCATACAGAGGGGTCTTGACCAGTATATCGGCGGCGGAAGCATTGCCGCCGATCGCCATCAGTACTGCACAGCACAAGGCACATTTCAACTTGGAGCCCATCGGGCGCCTCCTTGACTACACAATGCCTAAAAACCTAAGATTGAATATAATTGTAGTACACGTTCTTCGTTTTGGCAACACGACAGCCGTAGCCCGCCTGAGTTGTAGCCAGCATGAGCCGAACGATATGCGGGTTGTCGAGATCGCCGAAACGCCGACCCCGGATGTCGCTTCGCTCATCCGACTAGGAGCTCGCTACTAGCGCAGACCCATTAACCGTCATTGCGCCGCAGCATTCGGTTCTTCGTTTCCACAAACGAAAGAAGACTGGATTGCATCGTCGCAAGGGCTCCTCACAAAGACGGCTGAGAAGACCCAATTTTACCTCAGCCCAACATCTCCCGCACCATCGGAATGACCTTTGTTCCGTATAGCTCGATACACGTCATCAGCTTCTCATGCGGCAATGGCCCCGCGCTGTATTTCAGATCGAAGCGCGAAATGCCGAGCGCCTTCGCAGTTTTCGCGATCTTCTTCGCCACGGTCTCTGGCGATCCCACATAGAGCGAGCCGTGTTCGGCTTCCTGATCGAATTCGCGGCGCTGCATCGGTGGCCAGCCGCGCTCCTTGCCGATGCGATCGCGCATTGCCTTGTAATCAGACCACAGTTCCTCACGCGCCTGGTCGTCGCTGGCGGCAACATAGCCTGGCGAATGCACGCCGATCGGCTTCACCGGTCGCTGAATCTCGGCATAGGCACGGTGATAGAGATCGACATAGGATTTGAACCGCTCGGGCTCGCCGCCGATGATCGCCAGCATCAAGGGCAGGTCGTAGCGCACGGCGCGGACGACCGACTCAGGGGTGCCGCCGACGCCGATCCATGTTGTCAGATTGCCGGTTTCGATCGGCGGATAGACGCGCTGATTGGTGAGTGGCGGGCGGGTCGTGCCGCTCCAGGTTACTTCCGGCTCGGACGCGAGCGCGGCGAACAGATCGAGCTTGTCCTCGAACAGCGTCTCGTACTGGTCGAGCTTGAAGCCGAACAGCGGGAAGGATTCGGTGAATGAGCCGCGGCCGAGGATGACCTCGGCACGGCCGTTCGATGCGGCATCCACGGTGGCAAAGCGCTGGAAAACGCGGATCGGATCGTCGGAGCTCAGCACGGTCACGGCGGATCCAAGACGGATGTGCTTCGTGCGCGTGGCGATGGCCGCGAGCACGACTTCCGGTGCCGACACTGCGAAGTCGGCGCGGTGATGCTCACCGACGCCGAAGAAATCGACACCAAGCTGGTCGGCCAGCACCGCTTCATCGATGACGTTGCGGATCACCTGTGCGTGCGACAGCATCTCGCCGTCCGTGCCGCGCGTGACGTCACCAAACGTATCGAGACCGAGTTCGAGAGACATGAGCGGTTTCCCTGACAAGTGCTGAAACGAAAAAGGCCGCGCGTGACGCGCGGCCTTTCGCAGTAAAGGCGTGCGTGACTTACTTGGGTTTGGTGATTTCGAACTTCAAGGTGCCGATGCCATCGACGCCGCATTCGACCTTGTCGCCGGGCTGAAGCGCAGCAACCCCGGCCGGGGTACCTGTCAGGATCACGTCGCCGGCACCGAGTTCGACCTGCAGTGACAGCTTGGAAATGATCTCGGCGATGTTCCAGATCATCTCGGACAAGTCGCCCTTCTGGCGTTCGGTGCCGTTCACCGAGAGCCAGATCTTGCCCTTGGAGGGATGGCCGACCTTCGAAGCGGGCACTAGCGCGCCGGTGGGCGCTGACATGTCGAACGACTTTCCAATTTCCCAGGGCTGCTCTTTCTTGCGCGAGATGGTCTGGAGGTCGCGGCGGGTGAGGTCGACGCTGACGCCATAGCCCCAGACGTGATCGAGCGCCTTGTCCGGCGAGATGTTGAGGCCGCCGCTCTTCAGCGCGACGACGAGCTCGACCTCGTGCTGCATGTCCTTGGTCAGGGTCGGGTATGGGATTTCGCTGCCATCCGGCACGATCATGTCGGCGTGCTTGGCGAAGAAGAAGGGAGGGTTGCGCTCGTCATTTCCGAGTTCGCGGATGTGCTCGAGATAGTTGCGGCCCACGCACCAGACACGGCGCACCGGGAATGTCGAAGTCTCGCCCTGAACGGCGATGGTGGCCTGTGGCGGAGGGGCGATAACGAACGATGCGGTCATGGACGGCTCTCGGGCTGGTTGTGAAGGCTGGGATCAAAAACGGATGCCGCGCTTGCGCGGCAGAAAACAAAAGCAAGTCTTACGCCGACGCATGAAGCGGTGCCAGCGGCGAAGCATCACGATGTTGCAAGCGGAAGAACGACGCGTAGCGTCCGCCACGGCGCAGCAGGTCGTCGTGGCGGCCGCGCTCGACGATCTCGCCGCCCTCGACCACAAGAATGGCGTCGGCGTGCATGATGGTGTGCAGGCGGTGCGCAATGACGATCGTGGTGCGATTCTGGCAGAGATGCTCGATGGCTTCCTGCACCGATTTTTCGGATTCGGAATCTAGCGCTGCGGTAGCTTCGTCCAGCAGGATGACCGGTGCGTTCTTCACCAGCGCGCGCGCAATGGCGATGCGTTGGCGCTGGCCGCCGGAGAGTTGTGCGCCATGCTCGCCGACCGGCGTCTCGTATCCGAGCGGGAAGCCCATGATGAAATCATGGGCGCAGGCGGCTTTGGCTGCCGCGACGATCTCGTCTTCCGTAGCTCCCGGTTTGCCGAAGGCGATGTTCTCGCGGATGGTGCCGCGGAATAGATAGACATCCTGTCCGACATAGGCGGTCTGGCCGCGCAGCGAGCGACGGGAGACCTGACCGATCGACTGGCCATCGATGGTGATGTCGCCTTCGCTGACTTCATAGAGCCGGAGCAACAGTGCCAGCACTGTGGACTTGCCGCCGCCTGACGGGCCAACCAGAGCGGTGACCTTGCCGGGCTCGGCGACGAAGCTCATGCGATTCAGAACGACCTCGTTGGGGCGATAGCGGAACGTCACGTCATGCAATTCGACGCGCGCATCGGTCAGCTTCAGCGCCGGTTTGTGATCGTCGTTGGGTTCGGAAGCCGGGCTGTCGACGATCTCCAAGAGCGTATGCGCGCCGATGATCTGACTGTTGAGATCGATGTTCAGCCGCGCCAGGCGCTTCGCCGGCTCATAGGCCAGCAGGAAGGCGGTGACGAAGGAAAAGAATTGCCCGGGTGTCGCGCCCATCGCCACCACGCGATAGCCGCCATACATCAGCGACGCCGCGATGGCGAAACCGCCGAGGGTTTCCATCAGTGGGCTAGAGCGGCTGGAGACGCGCGCCATCTTGTTGGCGTTCTGCTCGACGGCCGTGATGCTCGCTTCCATGCGCTGCTGCATGGTCTGTTCGAGCGTGAACGCCTTCACCGTGCGGATGCCCTGCAGCGATTCCTGCATCACTTCCAGAATCTCGGTGGTGCCGGTGAACTGGTTGCGGGCGAGGCCCTTGATGCGGCGGACCAGCTTGCGCAGCACCAGCATCGCGGGTGGTGCGACGAGGAAGCCGAACAGCGCCATATAGGGATCCTGCATCACCATCACGCCGACTAGCGCGATCAGCGACAGCAGATCGCGGCCGACGGCGTTGATCAGCAGGCTGAGCACCTGCGTCACCGAATTGGCGCCGGCGGTGAGCCGCTGCAGGAATTCCGACGAGTGCCGCTCCGAGAAGAAGCCGATGCTCTCGTTCATCAGCTTGGCAAACAGTCGGCGCTGATTGTTGGCCACGATGGCGTTGGAGATCTTCGACAGAATGACGGTGTGGCCGTAGGTCGATGCGCCCTTGATCAGGAAGATCACCACCACGAAGCCCGAGAACAGCGCGATCCGTTCGATGCTCTTGTCCACATAGGCCTGGTTGATGACCTCGCCGAGCATATAGGCGGCGCCCGCGGTGGTCGCGGCGGAGACCGCCATCAGCAGGAAGGCCAGGAGGTAGCGCCGCCAATAGGTGACCGCCTGTTCGGCGACCAAGCGGCGGATCAGCGCCCAGGCGCCGTAAGGATCGTCAGTGACTTTGCGAGTAATCTTGGCCATCCGCGGTCCAGCGACGGCGCCGGGCAGGGATTTGCCAAGGCGCCCGGTCAGCTTGCGAAACAGCCGCCTGATTGCCTGTTAAATCGAGGTTTTTCAAGCCAAATTCGGGCTTGCCAAGACTTTGTTAACCCGTTGGCCCGGCGGCATCTGCCGCCGGATTCGGGCCGATTTTGCCCTAGAATCTCTCGGAAGCACGGCACGCGACAGGTACGCGCCATGCTTCCGGTTGGCAGGATGTAACCCGATCAGAACCGGTAATTCACCCCTGCTTTCATGGTGTGGAACCTGGTATCGACCGCGATGCTGGAGTTGGAGGAGAAGCCATTGGCGATGTCGTTGACGGCAGTGGAGAACAGCGTGCTCCGGCCAAGATCCACATAGAGATATTCGGTCTTGAACGACCACTGCGGGGTGAATGCGTATTCGAGGCCCGCACCGGCGGTCCAGCCCCACTGTGTCTGGCCGGCCGACACTGCCGCAACCTGGCCGAGCACACCATTCGGGCCGGTCAGAGTAAAGTTCCCGTTGGTGTTGACCCGGCCATAGGCGCCGCCGCCGGTGCCGTACAGGAACACGCGGTCCCATGCATAGCCGAGCCGGCCGCGAATCGTGCCGAACCATTCGACTTCGGAGCCGGTGCCGAATGCTGCGGACGTGGTCACGCCGTTATTGTTCAGCGTCTGATTGCCCTCGAAGCGGCCCTTGATGCCGGACCACTGGAAGTCAGTCTCGATGCCGACGACGAAGCCGCCGTTGTATTGATAGTTGTAGCCAGCCTGTCCACCGCCGAAGAAACCGCTCGAGGTCAGGCTGAAATTGCCGTTGGTGCTGGCAACGAGCGCGGCTGCCTCGGCCTGCAACTGCCGCTGTGTAGCCTGGAACGGATAGTCGAACTTGTCGCCGCCGAAACCGACATTGGCGCCGACATAGAAGCCGGTCCAGGAGAACACCTGGACGGGCGCGACTGGCGCCTTCACCGGATAGGGCATGTCGGCCGCAATGGCAGGAACGGCTGCACCGATAAGCAGTGCTGCGCCAGCGAATACTCTCTTCATGATCAGGCCCCTCAGTTTCTTGCTCTCGGCAAGTGATTTCCGATGCATCGCCGTCATCAGCGATCGCATGTGAAGTGTCGTCGGGCCAAGGCATCTGCGAATGATGCCGGGACTCGCGGCTTCCACGTGCAGAATGACAGGGCTGGCGGGGAGGTCTTGTTCACGCGCGTAGCAGATTTTAGTTTTCGCGCACTGCCACTAAACTTCGCGTCGATGTGGCGTTGTCGCAACAGCACATATGCGCACTATTCAACCACGGTTACAGAACGTCGCACTGCCGAGAATTTTCGTGATGAGTTTGTTCTGTGTTGCTACACTATTCGTCGGAAATGAGTTGGACGTATGCATCAGGCCAGTTTCGTCTCAGATGGATTTGATCCGGAATTGCTGGATCACCAGAAATTCGCACTGTGGTGCGAAAACATGGAAGCGCTCACCTGCTGCGTGGACATCACACGTGCTGAAGATCAGCCATTCTCGGCTTTCGTGCATTGGGCAGATTATTCGAATGTGCGGGTCACCCGGTTCGGCGGCACGTTCAGTCGAATCCGACGATCCAGAACGGCAATCTCGCGCGGGCCGGACGATGATTTCTGTTTGATGTTTCATCGAGGCGAGGGGACGCTGGTCGTCGATCAGGTGGGGCGCGAAACGGCCTTGTCGTCAGACTGCGCTTTTCTCGGCACGAACGGACGTCCGGCAGATTTGCGCTCGGATGCGGATTTCTCGTCGACGACGCTGACCGTCAGTAGGGAGCGCCTGTTGCCTCTCATTGGAAATGTCGACGATCTCCTGATCCAGCCGCTCGACGAACGGCGCGCAGCCGTGGCTCATCTGCGACGCTACATCGACATCTCGGTCGATCTGCTGCGCGATCCGCATGATGCGGAGCTCGACAGCCATATCAGCACGACATTGCTGGATCTGACGGCGCTCGCGCTAGGTGCCCGCGGCGACGCTGCACAACTTGCGTCGATGCGCGGTCTGCGCGCGTCGCGAACGCAGGAAACCATCGCCGAGATCGATCGCCATTTCGCGGAGCCGGGTTTCTCGGTGGGGCAGGTCGCGCGCCGGCTGGATGTGTCGCCGCGCTATCTCCAGGACCTTCTACAAGATACCGGATCGAGTTTCACCGAACGCCTTCTGGAGCGCCGTCTGCAACATGCAATGCGTTTGCTGACGAGCGAGCAGGGTGATCGGCTGAAGATCAGTGAAATCGCGCTAGCCAGTGGCTTCAACGAAATCTCATACTTCAATCAGCGATTTCGTCGGCGTTTCGGCGAGACGCCGACGCAGTGCCGGCGCTGATCAAACTACTCAGGCCGATTTCGCCATCAATTCGATGCCATGGCGCTCGCGGGCGAGCTTCTCTTCCCAGGCCAGCGCGTGGCGGGCGATGGTTTCGAGATCGTCGTATTGGGGCGTCCAGTCGAGCGTCGCGCGGATTCGGGTGGTATCGGCGATCATGGTCATGATGTCGCCGTCGCGGCGCGGGGCGTATTGAACCGCGAAATTTCGGCCCGATGCACGGCGCACGGCTTCGATGGTTTCCAGCACCGAATAGCCGCGGCCATAGCCGCAATTGAGGGTCGTGGATGCGCCGCCTTCGCGCAGGTAGCTCAATGCGGCGCGGTGGGCCTGAACGAGGTCGCTCACATGGATGAAGTCGCGGATGCAGCTACCGTCGGGCGTCGGGTAATCGGTGCCGAATACGTCGATCTTGCTGCGCTGACCCGTGGCGGCCTCGACGGCGATCTTGAGCAGATGCGTCGCGCCCATGGTGGCGAGGCCTGTGCGGCCCTGCGGATCGGCGCCGGCGACGTTGAAGTAACGCAACGCGACAAACTCCATGTCATAGGCCGGTGCGATGTCGTGCAGCATGATCTCGGTCATCAGCTTCGATGATCCGTAAGGCGACAGCGGTCGTGTGGGGGCATCTTCTGCCACGGGCGTAAAATCGGGATTGCCGTAGACGGCAGCGGTCGATGAGAAGATAAATTTTTTGACGCCGCATTTCACTGCCGCGCTGAGCAGGTTGCGTGTCGTCATCGTGTTGTTGCGATAGTAGGCAAGCGGGTCGCGCATCGATTCCGGCACGACGACAGAGCCCGCAAAATGGATGATGGCGTCGATGCCATGGGCAGCAATGACGCCCTCGACAAGGTTCTCATCAGCGACATCGCCGATAAACAGCGGAACGCCCTCGGGGAGATATGTTGAGAAGCCCGTCGACAAATTGTCGATCACGACCACGCTCTCGCCGGCTTCCACCAGCGCATGGACCATGTGACTTCCGATATAACCGGCGCCGCCGGTGACAAGGACGGTCATTGGATTTACTCACTCTCCCGTTTTGGGAACGCTATCGCGCCCGGGATGAAGAGTGGGTTTCGACGGCCGGCAACTGGCCACTATGCTTAATGTTGCGTATAGGAAATCGGGCGAAATGGAGTCACCTGTGCCGATTGCGGGCAAAACGGCCGATAAACTGCAGCTGATCGTCACGAATCTGCACTGGCGCTACTCCGGTGTGACGGCGACCAATCGCATGGTGGCGCCGAAACTCGCAGACATGTTCGATGCGGCTTGGCTTGGATCCGACGCGCCCGCCGGCATTGCGCGCATGGATATCGGTGACCTCATGAAATTGTGGCTGCGCCGCAAGCCTGTGATCTGGCACGCGCGGCGCAACAACGAGATGATTGTCGGCGTTCTGCTCAAGGCGCTCGGGTGGCCGCTGAAACTGCTCTTCACCTCGGCAGCGCAACGCCATCATACCTGGATCACACGCTGGCTGATCAGCCGGATGGACGCCATCATCGCGACGAGCGATATTTCCGCGTCATATCTGAAACGGTCTGCGACGGTGGTGACGCATGGTGTGGATACCGACCGCTACGCGCCGCCCATCGATCGCCGAGCGGCGTTTGCCGAGGCGAAGCTACCGGGGCGCTATGCAATCGGCTGCTTCGGCCGCGTGCGCGCGCAGAAGGGCACCGATCTGTTTGTCGAGACGATGTGCGAGTTGTTGCCGCGCTATCCCGATTTCATCGCCGTCATCGTCGGCGCAATCACGCCGGACCAGATCGGCTTTGCCAATGACCTCAAGAAGAAGATCGCCGATGCCGGTCTGCAGTCGCGCATCGTTATCACCGGCGAGTTGCCGATCGAAGAGGTCGAGCGATGGTATCAACGCCTGACGATCTACGCTTTCACTTCGCGCAATGAAGGCTTCGGTCTGACGCTGATCGAGGCGATGTCGGCGGGGGCCGCGCTGGTCGCAACGCGTGCGGGCGCCGCGGAGATCGTGGTCGAGGAGGGCGTGACCGGCAAGCTCGTGCCGACCGGCGATGCAGTGGCACTCATGCTGGCATTGGAGCCGCTGATGCGCGATCCCGATGCCGCTGCAGCCATGGGTGAACGTGCACGCCAGCGTGTGCTCGACAAATTCAGTCTCGATGCAGAAGCGCGCGGAATCGCGGAAGTTTATCGCAGGCTGCTCTGACCCTGCAGGATATCCGCAACGAACGCGTCCAAGTCACCGCCGGCAAACAGGAAGCCGGGTAGATGCGCGGCCTTGGCCGCTTCGATATCCGTATCGCGGTCGCCGATGGCAAAACTGCCTTTGCGTTGCACAGGCCAGTGCTGCATCAGATCGAGGATCATGCCCGGGCTCGGCTTGCGCCAGTGATGATCTTCCAGATAGCCCGCAACTGACCCGGCCGGATGGTGAGGGCAATAGCGGACGTCATCGATGCGGGCGCCTTGTGCGGCGAGTTCGGAGCGCATCCACTTAAACAGCGTATTGAGTTCGTCTTCGGTGAAATAACCGCGTGCGACGCCGGACTGGTTCGAAAACAGGAAGACGAAATAGCCGGCATCGTTGAGCCGGCGAATGGCCTTGGCCGCGTTCGGCATCCAGCGGATGCGATCGGCCGTGCCCATATAGCCGTCGTCGTAATTAATGACGCCGTCGCGATCGAGAAACGCTGCGGGCTTTGTTTGCGTGGTCGTCATATCTGCGCGCTTTTGCTGGAGGCTTCTGCCATCACGCCTTGAATGATTCCGGCAACGTCTTCGGCCGGAATGTCGCGCATGCAGGCATGGTTGTTCATGGTGCAGACCGGTCTGTGACACGGCTGGCACGGAATGGTGGTCTTGGTCTGCACGGTCGCCGCCAGCGGATTGAGCGGTCCCCAAAGCTGCGGGCTGGTCGGTCCGAAAATGCCGATGGTTGGCGTGCCTACGGCGGCCGCAATATGCATCAGGCCGGAATCGTTGGCCACGGCGACATTGGCGGCGGCCATGCCGATCACGCCATTGCGCAGGTCGCCCGTGGTGAGGTCGCGAGCGCGGGGACCGGCGGCGGCAATGATTTCGTTGGCGAGGTCCTTCTCGCCGGGGCCGCCGATGACCCAGACGTCCAGCCCGCGCTCGACCAGCAGTTTTGCCGCCTCGGCATAATAGGTCCAGCGCTTGGAGGAACCGACCGAGCCGGGACCGAGCGCGACCGCCGGACCGGTTCCCAGCCCATTGGTCTGCCGCCAGCGCGCGATCTCGTCGGCGGGCACGCGGAACTGGGGCACCGGCCATTCCGGCGGCAGCGGCGTGCCGTCCGGCAGCGCCAGTGCGCATTTCTTGTCGATCATGCGCGGCAGCTTCTTTTCGCCCCAGCGCCACTGATTGATCAGGCCGAAGCGCGCCTCGCCAACAAAGCCGATGCGCTCCGGGATGCCCGCCAGAGCGGGTGCCAGAGCCGATTTCCAGGTCCGCGGCATCACCAGCGCGGTGCCATAGTTCCGTGCGCGGAGGGTGTCCGCCAGTTCCCATTGCTTGGCGAGCGCGAGCTGGCTGCGCGGCAGGTCCCAGACGATGCCTGAGCGTACGCCCGGCATGTAGTCGACCAGCGGGGCGACCAGTCTGGTCACCAGCAAATCAACCGGCCGGTTCGGCCAGCGCTCTTTCAGGACCCGGACGACCGTATGACCCCGGACGAAATCGCCGATCCACATATAGGGCACGATCAGGATCGGCCGGTTATCGTCCGGATCGACCATCACGCCCTGGTATGGGGAATTTAGGTTCATTCTTTCAAGGACTTCGCTGTTCTACCACGGGCAACATCCGGCTCAAGTCGGTACCCGCTCCGTTCCGGCAGGTAAAGCCATTTGGGTTGCTTCCAAATATGTCCCCACGGTCTTTATGACATCCCTGCGCCCAAGTTGCCTGTGGGGCAGGGTTGAGGCAAAGGTGGGTCAATCATGAGATCGGGGACTTCATGCTGCTTGTGACCGGAGGGGCCGGTTTTATCGGATCGAATGTCGTGGCCGCGTTGAACGACGCCGGCCGCGCGGATGTGGCCGTCTGCGATGTGCTCGGCCATGATGGAAAATGGCGTAATCTCGCCAAGCGGCAACTTGCGGATGTGGTGCCGCCAACCGAACTGATGGACTGGCTGAAGGGCCGCAAGCTCGATGCGGTCATTCATCTCGGCGCGATTTCGGAAACCACCGCGACCGACGGTGATCTGGTCATCGAGACGAATTTCCGCCTCTCGATGCGCCTGCTGGACTGGTGCACGGCCAATGCGACGCCGCTGATTTATGCATCGTCCGCTTCGACCTATGGCGATGGTGCGCAGGGCTTTCGCGATGAGCAGACCATTCCCGAACTCAAAAAACTGCGGCCGATGAACCTCTACGGCTGGAGCAAGCACCTGTTCGACCTCGCGGTGGCCGAGCGCGTCGCCAAGGGCGAAAAGATGCCGCCGCAATGGGCCGGTCTGAAGTTCTTCAACGTGTTCGGGCCGAACGAGTACCACAAGGGCTCGATGATGAGCGTGCTGACGCGGCGCTTCGACGATATCAAGGCCGGCCGCGGCATCCAGTTGTTCAAGTCGCATCGCGAAGGTATTGCCGATGGCGATCAGCGCCGCGACTTCATCTATGTCGAGGACGTCGTCCGCGTAATGATGTGGCTGCTGGCGTCACCCAATGTCAGCGGCATCTTCAATGTCGGCACCGGAACCGCACGCAGCTTCAAGGACCTGATACTGGCTGCCTACACTGCACTCGGCACCAGGCCGAACATCGACTATATCGACATGCCCGAGCAGATTCGCGGCAGCTATCAGTACTTCACGCAGAGCGAAGTCGATCGGTTGCGCGGCGCCGGCTATAACGGCGGTTTTACAACATTGGAAGATGCGGTCTCGCATTATGTGAAGGGCTTCCTCGACCAGCCCGATCGCTTCCGTTGACGGCACAACAGGTACCGGTGTGATGTTTGATTTCGACGCCCTGTCGCACGCGATTGCCGACCAGACAGTGCTCTGCGTCGGCGATCTGATGCTCGACGAATTCGTCTATGGCGAGGTGTCGCGGATTTCGCCGGAAGCGCCTGCGCCGGTCATCGCGGTCCAGCGCAGCGAGATCAATATTGGCGGCGCCGGCAATGTCGCACGCAATATTGCAGCTCTCGGCGCGAAATGCATCTTTGTCGGTCTGGTCGGTGAGGACGATGCCGGTGCAACGCTCAAGAATGCGCTCGCGCAAGAGCCTCTGATCGAAACATTGCTGGTCGCGGATTCATCGCGCCCGACGACACGCAAGGTGCGCTTCGTGTCCGAGCATTTCTCAACACATATGCTGCGCGCCGACTGGGAACTGGCTACACCGGCGTCCGCGGTCATTGAGAAGCAATTAATCGATACGATTCTGCCGCAGCTCGCGCGTGCCGATATTGTACTGCTGTCCGATTACGCCAAGGGCGTGCTGACCGCGCGGGTGATCCGCAACGTCATCGACGCGGCGAAGAAGCTCGGCAAGCGCGTCATCGTCGATCCCAAGAGCGCAAATTTTGCGATCTATCGCGGCGCGACCTTGCTGACGCCGAACCGCAAGGAATTCGCCGAGGCAACGCGTAGCCGTGCAGACAGCGACATCAACATCGCGACCGCCGCGCAGGAAGCGATGATTCTGGCGGACTGCGCCGCGATGCTGGTGACCCAGAGCGAGCATGGCATGACGCTGGTGCCGCGCGATGGCGAGCCTATCCATGTGCCGGCGCTGCCGGTCAAGGTGCGCGACGTCTCGGGTGCCGGCGACACGGTGGCGGCGATGCTGGCTGTAGCGCTCGCGGCCGGAGCTGACTGGGAAGCGGCATTGCGCGCGGCAACTGCCGCAGCAGCGGTCGCTGTCAGCAAGAAGGGGACGGCGGTGGTCACACCGTCCGAACTGCGTCGCCGGATTTTGCCGCATGCATTTCTGGCCGCTGAAGAGAAAATCGTGGCATCGACCGAGCTCAATGCGCAACTGGTCGACTGGCGCAAGCAGCAGTTGCGGATCGGTTTCACCAATGGCTGTTTCGATATCCTGCATCCCGGTCATGTAAAGGTTCTGACGGCAGCGCGCGCGACTTGCGATCGCCTGATCGTCGGTCTCAACAGCGACGCGTCGGTGAAGCGGCTGAAGGGCGAGGGGCGCCCGGTGCAGGACGAACGCGCCCGCGCAGAAGTGCTTGCGGCGCTGGAAGCGGTCGATCTGGTCGTGATTTTCGAAGAGGATACCCCACTGAAGCTGATTACGCAGATCGCGCCGGCGACGCTGGTCAAAGGCGGCGATTACACGCGAGAGCAGGTGGTCGGCCATGAGGTTGTCGCCGCCAACGGCGGAGAGGTGATCCTGATCGATATCCTCCAAGGCCACAGCACGACGTCGCTGGTCGAGCGCGCGCGCAGCGGACGGTCATGACACGCATCACACAGTTTTCTGCCCGCAACTGGCTGATTGCGACGCATGACGCCATCGTCACGGCGGCTGCGGTCGTTCTCAGCTTCGTGCTGCGTTTCGATGGCGAAAATCTGTGGGATCGGCTGCCGCTGCTCCTGAAGATCCTGCCGTATTTCGTCGTCTTCAGCTTTTTCGTCTGTTACCTGTTCAATCTGACGACGACGAAGTGGCGCTTCATTTCGCTGCCCGATTTGCTGAATATCATCAAGGCATCCACGGTGCTGACGGGCGCGCTTCTGGTGCTCGACTATATCTTCCTGGCGCCGAACGTGTACGGCACGTTCTTCCTCGGCAAGACAACGATCATCATCTACTGGTTCATCCAGATATTCTTTCTGAGCGGATCGCGACTGGCCTATCGCTATTTCCGTTATACGCGTACGCGCAATCAGGCGCGCGCGATGGATGCGTCGCCGGCACTGCTGATTGGTCGTGCGGCCGATGCCGAGGTGTTCTTGCGCGGTATTGAGAGTGGTGCCGTCAAGCGCATGTGGCCGGTTGGTATCTTGTCGCCTGCGAACTCCGATCGCGGACAGGCGATCCGAGGTGTGCCGGTCCTCGGCGGCATCGACGATCTCGGTAATGTCGTTGATGACTTCAGCACGCGGCAACGCCCGATCGAACGGATCGTGATGACGCCGTCGGCGTTTGAAGCAGAGGCGTTGCCCGAGTCGGTACTGATGCGTGCGCGCAAGCTCGGGCTGACGGTCAGCCGGATTCCGTCACTCGAGGAAAGCCGCGATACGCCGCAATTGGCGCCGGTGGCAGTCGAGGATCTGTTGCTGCGACCGAGCGTCAAGATCGACTATGCCCGGCTTGAGAATTTCGTGCGCGGCAAGGCGATCGTCGTGACCGGCGGTGGCGGCTCGATCGGCTACGAGATCTGCGACCGCGTCATCACTTTCGGCGCGGCGCGGCTGCTCATCATCGAGAATTCCGAGCCGGCGCTTCATGCGGCTATGGAAAAGCTGGCGGCCAAGGTCACCAGCGCAGCGATCGAGGGCCGCATCGCCGATGTCAGGGACCGCGAGCGCATTCATCAATTGATGATCGCCTTCAGGCCGGATGCGGTGTTTCACGCAGCCGCGCTGAAACATGTGCCGATCCTGGAGCGTGACTGGGGCGAGGGTGTCAAGACCAACATCTTCGGTTCTGTGAATGTCGCCGATGCGGCGCTCGCATCGGGCGCTGATGCGATGGTGATGATCTCGACCGACAAGGCAATCGAGCCGGTGTCGATGCTCGGCCTCACCAAGCGTTTTGCCGAGATGTATTGCCAGGCGCTCGATGGCGACGCCATCAGCGGCAGTGACGCCAAATCACCCATGCGGCTAATCTCGGTGCGGTTCGGTAATGTTCTGGCGTCGAATGGGTCCGTCGTGCCGAAGTTCAAGGCGCAGATCGAAGCTGGTGGGCCGGTGACGGTGACGCACCCCGATATGGTGCGCTACTTCATGACCATCCGCGAGGCCTGCGATCTGGTCGTCACCGCGGCAACCCATGCGATGAACGCGCAGCATGCCGATGCATCGGTCTATGTGCTCAGCATGGGGCAGCCGGTGAAGATCGTCGATCTCGCCGACCGCATGATCCGGCTGTCCGGTCTTCAGCCCGGCTACGATATCGATATCGTGTTCACCGGTGTCCGACCGGGCGAGCGGCTCAACGAGATATTGTTCGCCGAGCAGGAGCCAACCAGCGAGATCGGTATTGCCGGCATCGTCGCTGCCCGCCCGAACGAACTGCCGTTGGAGACGCTGAACAGCTGGCTTGCGATCTTGCGGAAAGCCATTGAGGCGGATCAGCACGAGGTCGCTGTGACGACGCTGAAGGATGCGGTGCCGGAATATCGGGCGGCGGCACAGTGAGTCTGCGTCAGCGGCGCGGCGTCGAGAATGCCCGCAATGCCGTGGCGACGGCGACGCTGCCAAGGACAAGCAAAGCTGCGTCAGCTCCGCTTGAGCGGAGATAGATCGACAGCCCGGACAGGGCCGCCAGGCCGATATTGAGCACGAACACCGTTCGCACAACCTCGATCACGGCGAAGCCATTGTCCGTCGCGCGCTGATAGAAGTGCGAGCGATGCGCCAGCCACACCGGCTCGCGTTTTGCCACCCGCCGCAGCAGGGTGATGGTCGCGTCGGCAAGGTAATACAGCGGCAGCAGGATGGCGGCAGCCAGATGGTGCGCATAGGCCAGTTGCAGGAAGCACCAGGCCAGCAACAGCCCGATGGGAAGGCTGCCGACGTCGCCCAGAAACATCTTCGCAACGGGCCGATTGAACGGCGCGAAGCCGAGTGTGGCGCCGCAAAGCGCAGCTGCAATGAGCGCCGTCGATAACGGCAGTTGCCCGGAGAAGCCGATCAGCACCAGCGCCGCAGTGATCGGAATCACTTCGGCCACTGTGATCCAGTCGAGCCCATCCATGAAATTCACGAGATTGACGAACCAGAGTGCAGCCAGCAGCAGCAAGCCGCGTTCGATCCAGAGAGGCAGGTCCGGTGTGATCTGCAGTGTCGGGGGCAGGGCAAACAGGATCGCGGCAATACTGACGGCTTGCAGCAGCAGTCGCGGCGTCACGGAAATCGGACGCAGATCATCAATCGCGCCGATGGTCGCGATCAGGATCGTTGCACCGAACAGGACCCACAGCGCCGGTGTCGCTGAAACGGAAAGACTTGCAATCGAGCACCCGGCAACCAGCAGCGCGACTGATATCACCGCGATGCCGGCGCCTTGCGGTGTCGGCACCTTGTGGGACGATCGGGCGTTCGGTCGCGCCATTGCATAGCGGATGAGCAGCGGATGAATAGCGTTGATGCAAACCGCGGACAGAACGGCGGCTACAACCAGAGCGACGAAGGTTGTAATCAATTCGAATGACGACATCGGGATGACATTGATCGCAGGAAAGACATGCGTTGCAGGGAAGATTTGGGTCGCAATGAGACAAATAGTTCGGAGTTATGCACGGCGGCTCTTCTTATCCTGTTTTCATGGCATAGCTAGCGGCGAAGGCCGCGCTTCTGACGCAATCGGATGCTGCGATGCCGAAGTGTTGCAACATCATCGCCTGGATGGCTAATGGAATGCGACACGGATCGTCATGCAACATGGCGATTTCTGGCGAATGTCTGGGGACACGATGTCTGAACAACCCATCCTTGTCACCGGTGCTGCCGGCTTCATCGGTTTCCACGTGACGCGGCAGCTGCTGGCCGAAGGCCGAACGGTCGTTGGTCTCGATAGCGTCAACAGCTATTACGATCCGGCGCTGAAGGAGGCGCGGCTGAAACTGCTGGAGGGCCAGCCTCGCTTTACCTTTGTGAGAGCGAATCTGGCAGATCGTCCCGCGATCTCGGCGCTGTTTGGCGAATACAAATTCCCTGTTGTCATTCATCTCGCTGCGCAGGCGGGTGTGCGCTATTCCATCGAGCAGCCGCACGCCTATGCCGATGCCAACCTCGAGGGCTTTCTCAACATCCTCGAGGGATGCCGGCACAATGGCTGCGCGCATCTGCTCTATGCGTCGTCATCCTCGGTCTATGGCGCCAACAAGAAGAAACCGTTCTCCGTCAGCGACAGAGTCGACAATCCGGTCAGTCTCTATGCTGCGACGAAGAAGGCCAACGAGTTGATGGCGCATTCCTACAGCCATCTCTATCGCCTGCCGACCACCGGGCTTCGTTTCTTCACCGTCTATGGTCCTTGGGGCCGGCCGGATATGGCGATCTTCCTGTTTACCAAGGCGATCCTCGACAAGCAGCCGATCAAGCTCTTCAATCACGGCAACATGCGACGCGACTTTACCTATGTCGATGATGTTGTCGGTGCTATCGGGCGGCTGATTGATCACGTGCCGACGGGTAGCGAGGACGAGGCGCCAGCGCGAATCTACAACGTCGGTAACCACAAGCCAGAGGACCTTTTGCATGTGGTCTCGGTTCTTGAGAAGGAACTGGGGCTTGAGGCGATCAAGACGATGCTGCCGATGCAGCCGGGCGATGTGCCTGAGACTTTCGCCGATGTGGACGATCTGATGCGTGACGTCGGCTTCAAACCGGATACCTCGATCGAGGAGGGGATTCGGCAATTCGTGACGTGGTATCGCAGCCACTACGGTAATCTGAACGCGAAGGGTTGAGAGCGACTGATGAGCAAGCGCATTATTCCCCTGATCATGTGTGGCGGTGCCGGTACGCGCCTGTGGCCGTCGTCGCGTGAGGGGCGCCCGAAGCAATTTCTGCCATTATTCGGGCCGCGCTCGACCTTTCAGGACACCGTGATTCGCGTATCCGACGCTGGCCTGTTCGATCGTCCCATTGTCATAACCAGTGCCGCCTATCGGTTCATGGTGCGCGAACAACTCGCCGAGATCGGGCTCGATGCAGACATTCTGCTTGAGCCGGCGCGGCGCGATTCAGGCCCGGCCATTGCCGCCGGTGCCGCGTTCGCCCAAACCCGCGATGAGGACGCGGTCGTGCTTGCACTTGCCGCTGATCACGTGGTGCGCGACGTCCCGGCTTTCGTCGCGGCGTGCCGTGCAGGTCTGGTGGTTGCCGATGCCGGGCATATCGTGACGTTCGGCGTGCAACCAGAGCGTCCGGCCACCGAGTACGGCTATATTTCACCAGGCGAGTCGCTTTCTGACAAGGTGAAGAGCGTCGCCAAATTTGTCGAGAAGCCGGACCTGAAGACGGCAACCGGTTATATTGAGGCCGGCTATCTCTGGAACAGCGGCAACTTCATGTTTCGGGCGGGGATGCTGCTCGATGAATATCGTGGTGTCGACGCCGATAGTGTCGAGACCATCACCCGCGCTGTGGCGAAAGCCGGCCGCGATCTCGGCTTCTTTACGCTCGATGCGGACGCTTTCGGGAAGGCAAAATCGATCTCTGTCGACTATGCCGTGATGGAGAAGACGAGGAAGGCGGCCGTGGTGCCGGTGTCCTGCGGCTGGTCGGATGTCGGCTCGTGGCTCGCAGTGTGGGAGCTGTCCGACAAGGATGCGCAGGGCAATGCCGCGCAGGGCGTGGCGGTGTTCGAGGACTCGCGCAACTGCAACGTGGCCAGCGATGGTCCGGTGGTGGCGCTGGAGGGCGTTGACGATCTCGTGGTGGTGGCGACGCACGACGCCGTGCTGGTCTCCCGCCAGAAGGATGCCAACGGCTTGAAACGGCTTGTGGCGAAGCTGAAGGTCACGGCGCCGCAGGTCACCGAGGATCATCTCAAGGTGCATCGCCCATGGGGATCTGTGCAGGCTCTTGAGGATGGCGAGCGCTATCAGGTCAAGCGCCTCGTGGTGAAAGCCGGCGAGCGGCTGTCACTCCAGATGCACCACCATCGCTCCGAGCACTGGATCGTGGTGCGTGGCAGCGCGAAGGTGACGATCAACGATCTGATCAAGACCGTTCACGAGAACGAGTCGATCTACATCCCACTCGGTGCCACGCATCGTCTGGAAAATCCTGGTAAAATTCCGCTCGAGCTGATCGAGGTGCAGACGGGCAGCTACCTTGGCGAGGACGACATCGTTCGCATCGAGGATGACTACAAGCGGAACTAGCCTCCGTCGGGCGTAGCTCACCCGAATCGATGCACCCACAGCGTGCATTCGCCTGAATTGGTGCCGGTGAGAGGCTACCACGATCCCTTCATGTCGTATCTTTTTCCATTTTACGAAATAGCGATGATTGCCACAATTGGGCGCGCTCTGGCCCGCCCAGCGCGCATTCATCGTCCTAGGGGCAGTTCTGCCACTCACGAAATCGTGTTAACCTGTTGTTAGGTATTGATAAATACCTGAAATCAGGACCGAAAATGACAGTGCCGTGACGGATAAGCGGACCGTGCCGCCTCCGGACGAGGTAATGCATTCTTGCAACAATGAGTCAGTTTTCGATCCAAAATGTGGCTTTCGGATTGCGGCAAGTTCCGTTTCTTGTTAGCGCTCAATCCATGAAGCAGATCGCAAAGATTTTCCTTGTAGTTGTATTGCTGGGATCGAGCGGCAAGTTCGCTCATGCAGCCGAGCCATTTTTCATTCTTGACGCCATCAATCAGGCGGTAAAGACGAACCCAGGTGTCGGCGAGGCGTCTGCCAATCGCCGCGCCACCGAAGCCGAGCTTCGTCAGAGCCAAGGTACTTTGCTGCCTCAGATCAGGCTGCAGGCGAATACCGGCCCCGAGATGTTGAACCGGGCAATCGTCCCTGCGCCGGCCGGCAATGGCTCCTATGTCAACGGCAGCGAGGCGTCGGTAACGGTGCGCCAGCTGGTGTTCGACGGCTTTGCGTCCATCAACGACATCTGGCGTCAGGCTGCGCGCGTCGATGCTGCGGCGTTCCGGGTGCTTGAACGGACCGAACTGATCGCGCTCGATGCGGCTGAAGCCTATGTCGACGTGACCCGCTATTTGCGTCTGGTCGCGCTTGCCGAACAAAATCTCAAGGTTCATCTCGAACTGCGTGCCAATGTCCGTGCACGTTTCGCTGGCGGTCGTGCCGGTGAGGGCGATACCCAGCAGGCGGAAGAGCGTGTAGCCGCAGCAGAAGCTGTGCTGTCGGATTTCCGCCTCAGCCTCGATTTCGCGCGCGCCAAGTATCGCAAGACCGTCGGTCTTGAGCCGTTCAATGTGCGCTTCCCCGGTCGCTTGCCGGATATGCCGGCAACCAAGAACGAGTCGCTCGACGTCGCCTTCAAGTACAATCCGACGATCCGCGCCGCTGGTGCAGATGTCGATGCGGCCAAGCGTGCTTTCGACTCGACCGCCGGCGCATTCGTTCCGAACGTCGCCCTGGAAGGCCGCGCGCTGCGCGGCAAGGACTCGATCACCTATCCGGGCAACCGCGACGAAGTCAGCGGCAAGGTTGTTGTGAGCTGGGATATCTTCCGCGGCGGTCAGGATGCGTGGAAGCGCGCCGAAGCTGGCGAACGCATGATCGAGCAGCAACAGCGCCATGCACGCCTGCAGCGCGATGCGCTGGAGTCGCTCGACAAGGCATGGGCTGCGCGCACGATCACGACGGAGCGTGCAGCGGCGCTGGTGCGTGAAGTTGAAGCGGCTCGCCGTACTTTCGTGGCCTACAACAAGGAATACGAGCTCGGCCAGCGCACGCTGATCGATCTGCTGAACTCGCAGAACCAGTACTTCAACGCCAACGTCTCGCTGGTGTCTGCACGCGGCGTCACCGTGTTCGCCGACTATCAGTTGCTGGCGGCCATGGGACAGCTGCTGTCCTATCTGAAGACCGGCAAGCCGCCGGAGTCTGAGCCGATCGAGAGCCGTGCATCCGGCCTGATCCCGTATCGCCTGCCGCCGATCCTGCTGACGGCGCCGGAGCCGGGATCCGAACCGCTTAATACGGTTTTGCCCTTCCAGACCTGGAATTCGCCTTTCGCCCCGGCGCTGGAACCGAAAGCCGTGCTGTTCGGTGATCGCTGGGCCTCGCAAGATCTGTCGAACGCCAACGCATTGTTCGTGACATCGGGCCAGGTCGGGCAGGGCAGCGTGTCGGCCGATGCTTCTGCGGGGCGCCGTTAACCAATTAAGCACGCGGATTTATAATCCGCGGTCGGGTTTACCGTAAGTTCAGCAATTCGTCTGAACCGCGAAATAGTACAGGCGCTCCGCAAGGATCGCCTGTAAAGCTGGCAAGTCATATTTTGTAAGGCCAGTAGATCCGCGCACGGGTCATACAAGGCGCCTGGAATTTCCGAGGCTGCATTGAACATTCGCTCACCCCAGTTCGATATTGCAATGGACCTGCCGGCTGCGCCCGTAGCGGAGGTCGAGCATCAGCATGCCGATCCGTTAACGGACAGCCTGCTTTATCTCGCCGCTCACCACGGCAGAGCTGTCAGCCGCAGTGCGCTGCTTGCCGGTCTCCCGGTCGAGCGCGGCGTGCTGACAACGGCTCTGTATGAGCGCGCGGCGCAGCGGGCGGGCCTCGAGGCCGAACTGAACGAGCGACCGCTCAAGGATATCCCTGCGCTGGTCCTGCCTGCTGTGCTTCTGTTTCACGATGGTTCGACGCGGATTCTGCGCGGCATCGATCTGGCGAGTGGCCGTCTGACACTGGCAACCCCCGTCGGTGACGGTGCGATCGCCATGGAGCGGATCGAAGCCGTCGAAGAGAAATATGCCGGCTTCGTCTATTTCGTCCGTCCGGCGTCCGTCAGCGATCCGCGCGCGATCGCCGCCGGCGATCTGCCGAAGGCTCACTGGTTCTGGTCCGTCGTCAGCCGGTTCGGCTCCAACTACGGCCATGTCGCCATTGCAGCTTTCATCGTCAACATGCTGGCGCTCGCCGCGCCGCTGTTCACCATGAGCGTGTATGACCGCGTCATTCCGAATGGCGCGATCCCGTCGCTGGTTGCACTTGGTATCGGCCTGTCGCTGGCGATCGCTTTCGACTTCCTGCTCAAGGTGGTCCGCAGCCGCATCATCGACATGACCGGCAAGAAGATCGACGTGGTGCTGGCGTCGAACATCTTCGAACATGTGATGGCGCTGAAGATGGACAAGCGTCCGCCCTCGGTCGGCATTCTCGCCAATCAGATGCGCGACTTCGACTCGGTACGCGAATTCTTCACATCGGGCACGGTCGTGTCGGCGACCGATATGATATTCGCGATCATCTTCATCGCAGTGCTGTTCGTGATTGCCGGCCCGCTGGCCTGGATCCCGCTGGCGATGCTGCCTGTGATGATCCTCGTCGGTCTCTTGATCCAGCGGCCGCTCGATCGTGCGATGAAGCGCCTGCAGGCGGAATCGGCCGCACGCCACGGCATCCTCATCGAATCGCTGAACGGTATCGAGACCGTTCGCGCAGTTGCTGGCGAGAGCCGGGTGCAGACAGTGTGGGAACGTTCCGTCGCCGCGACTGCGCGTTCAAGCGAAGGCGTGCAGTTCTGGTCGTCGCTGGCGATGACCAGTGCGAGCGTGGCGACGCAGTTGTGCAGCCTGTTGCTGGTCGTGGTCGGCGTGTTCCTCATTCTCGACGGCAAACTGTCGGTCGGTGCGCTGGTTGCGGCCAATATGTTGTCGGGCCGCATTCTCGGTCCCATCGCCGGCATCGCGGCCGTGATGACGCGCGCGACACAAACCATGTCGGCCCTGCGGTCGATCGATCGCCTGATGGCGACGGAGCGCGAGCGACCGCCGGAAAAGATCTTCGTGGCCCGCGAGATCACAAAGGGCAGCATCGAATTCCGCAATGTCAGCTTTTCCTATCCGAACAGCCCGGCCAAAGCGCTCGACGGCATCTCTTTCCATGTGAAACCTGGCGAGAAGATCGGCATCATCGGCCGGGTCGGCTCAGGCAAGACCACGGTCGGCCGTCTGGCGACGGCGTTCTATCCGCCGAGCGAAGGCAGCATCCTGATAGACGGCATCGATATCCGGCAATACGACCCCGCGGACCTGCGCGCCGGTATCGGTTTCGTGCTGCAGGACACCGATCTGTTCTACGGCAAGCTGCGTGACAACATCGCGCTGGGCCGTCCCGATGCGACCGATGAGGAAGTGCTCGCGGCTGCAAGGCTGTCCGGCGTCGAGACCTTCATCGCCGGTCATCCGCAAGGCTACGATATGATGGTTGCCGAAGGCGGCCGTAGCCTGTCGGGCGGCCAGAAGCAGGCGATCGGCCTCGCGCGTGTGCTGATCCGCAAGCCGCGCGTGTTGTTTCTCGACGAGCCCACGGCGCATTTCGATGTGCGCAGTGAAGGTGAATTCCTCGATCGCCTCAAGACGCTCGCCAAGGGTGAGATGTCCATTATCGTCTCAACGCATCGCCCGTCGCTACTGTCGCTGGTCGATCGCATTCTCGTGTTCGACAACGGCAAGATCGTCGCCGACGGTCCCGCCGATCAGATCCTGACGCGCTTGCGTCCGCAGCCGCAGACTCCTCAAGCAGCGGGGAGGCCGGTCAATGTCGCAGTCTGATTTCGCTTTTTCGAACGACGTTCGTGCGGCCATGGAAATGCGCACGCCGCGCACGGCGCGGATGTTGTTGATGACCGTCACCGGTCTGCTCGTCGTGTTCCTGCTCTGGGCGCATTTCGCAGTGCTGGATGAAGTGAAGCGCGGCAATGGCAAGGTGGTGCCGTCGCGCCAGACGCAGGTGGTGCAATCGCTCGAAGGCGGCATCATCAGTGAATTGCTGATCCAGGAAGGCGCGATCGTCAGGAAAGATCAGCCGCTGGCGCGCATCGAAGATACCAACTTCGCGGCGCAATTTGGCGAAATCCGCGAGCGGCGCGGTGCCATGGCTGCCCGCGTGATCCGATTGGAAGCAGAGACCTTCGGCAAGACCAGCGTCGAGTTTCCGGAAGATCTCACGAAGCTTGCACCGCGTGCGGTTCAGACCGAACGCAGCGTGTTCGACGCCCATATGCGCAAGCTTGCGCAGGACATCGACGTCATTGCCCAGCAGGAATGGCAGAAGAAAAAGGAAATCGACGAGCTCCGTGCGTCGGAAACCCGCTTCTCCGAGACGCTGACGCTGCTGACCCGCGAAACCTTGCTGACGCGCCGGCTCTATGAGCAGAAGGTTGTTCCCGAGATCGAGATGCTGCGGTCCGACCGGCAGGCCACCGACATGCGCGGCCAGCTCGCGGTGGTGCAGGCAACCATGGTCAAGACCGAGGCCGCCGTGAAGGAAGCGCAGTCGCGACTTCTCAATATCACCACGGCATTTCGTTCCACGGCGGAAGATGATCTCGCGAAATCGCGCGGCGATCTCGCGGTGCTCGACGAAAACATCAAGTCCGCGCAGGATCGCGTTCGGCGCACTGAACTGCGGTCGCCGGTCTACGGCATCGTTAACAGACTCAACGTGACCACCATTGGTGCGGTCGTTGCTCCTGGCGCCAGCGTGATGGAGATCGTGCCGCTTGAGGATACGCTGCTGGTCGAGGGGCGCATTCGTCCGCAGGACATCGCCTTCATCCGTCCAGACCATGAGGCGGTCGTGAAGCTCAGCGCCTACGACTCTTCGGTCTATGGATCGCTTCACGGCCGGGTCGAACGCATCAGCGCCGATACCATCACCGACGAGAAGGGTGACAAGAATGAGCGCGGCGAGACGTTCTACCGCGTCATGGTGCGCACCGAAAAGAACCACCTCGGCACTGCCGAGCAGCCGCTGCCGATCATTCCCGGTATGGTGGCGACAGTGGAAGTCCTGACCGGCAAGAAGTCGGTGCTGGATTATCTCGTGAAGCCTGCGCGCATGCTGCGTGACGAGGCGTTTCGCGAACGCTGATAGCGCTACGGAGCATCTCCGCTGCTCCGTATGTTACCTTGCTCCCAGCCCGTCAGAGTCAACGAACTCTTAAAACGCAGGCTTCGCTAAAATTCGAGCGAATGCGTTGGTAGGCGATTGAGCGCGTTCAACGACATACAAGCCCAGGTTGACGTGTTTTAACCGACCTGAAGCAGCCCCCGATTTATCCCTGATGCCACAAGATCCGGACGGGGATCGACGCAATGACGTCGGCCGATGCTCCGGACAACGGGGCGTCAGTCATGTTGCGTATCGATCAGACGCGGGCATTCCCGCGTGCGCTGGGGTTCGTGCTCGCCGGTGTTGTAAGCGTCAGCGCTTGCGATGGAGCATTTGCAAAGTCACGCGCGAAGAAGACGGTGCTTGAGCGCCCCGTGATGGAATCGGTGATCGCGGGCATGACCGCGCCGCCGGTTCGGTTCTTCACGATCAACCAGGTGCTGGCCAAGCGTGACAGCGAGAACCGTGCAAAGCCCGGCAATATCGAACTCGCATCCTTGGACGCGTCGCAGGGATCAGATGCCAAGGTGATCAGCGATGCGCCGTCTCCGGCCGCGATCCTGCCTGCCACCAGCGAGGAGCCGTTCGGCCTGTTCACGTTCCGCGCGCCTGAAGGGCTGCTATGGACGAAATGGCGCGGTGTGGAAGCGCGTATGCGCGCCGACTTGAAATCGATCGAGGACTGCAAGGCAGATAGCGAGAACTGCGCCGCCGGTGCGCGCAAGTTTGTCGCCGTCACGCGTTCCGCCGCCGAGTTGGGTCTGCGCACACGCGTCGAGGCGATCAATCGCGACGTCAACTATGCGATCCGCTATGTCGGAGACTATCAGCAGCACGGCGTCGCCGATCTGTGGAGTTCGCCGCTCGAGACGCTGTCTGCGGGCATCGGTGATTGCGAAGATTATGCGATCGCCAAATTCGCCATGCTCGTCGCAACGGGTGTGCCGGAGGCCGATATCAAGATGATGCTGGTGCGTGACATGGCGGTGCGCCAGGACCATGCGGTGCTGACCGTCCGTGTCGATGGCCGCTGGCTGGTTCTCGACAATCGCTACTCCCGACTGTCGGAAACGCGCGATCTGCCGCATTTCATGCCGCTTTTCGCTATCGACCACAAAGGCGTCAGCCTGTTCGCCGCGCCCTATGCTACGCGTCCGCATCATGAGAGCGAGACCGACATGTTGCCCGCGGCCGAGGTGGACGGCTTCGGCGGGGGCTCTTCCTTGCCGCTGGCGCTCTGAGATAGTTCGACAACACAACGTCGACAATCGGCCTGATATCGACGTTTTATGCGCTTCGCGATCTTGTACTTCCGTGCATCTTGGGCTCTTAATGCGCCAGGGTGAGGTCGACGAGGGGATTGAGATGCGCTTCAAGCACACGCTGTTGGGTTTGTTGGTGGCGGCCGGAATGGCTTCCGGTGCAACTGTCTCGCATGCCGAAGGCCTGCTTCCAGGCGCTGCCTTCTCCGTCGATTGTCAGAATGGGGCGGTCTACAAGCTGACCTCCGGCCGGGTGACCTTTCCCGGTGATATTGTCACCGGCCATCTGTACCTGACCCCGCACCGTGCAATGCCTGTTCGCCTGATCCCGATGGGTGAGGGATATCGCTATGCAGGCCGTGGCGTATGGCTGGATGGCATTCGCGAGCACGCGCTTCTGTATCGGGCCAAGTATAGCCCGGTCGCGTGCGTCGTTACCCGCATCTAGACTTTTATCCTATCACTTATCTCCTGCGATAGCAGTCCTGCGATAGCGAGTTGCGTATTTGCGCAGCTTGCCGATTCACGTCTGTGTCCGGAGAACAAGTCCGCGATCCCAGAGATTCGCGGAATGCGCACTGCAAATGGCGACCCTGCCATCTGGCCGTGACACGAATGCGCTTTAAGCAACTGTCCCATTTCGAAATTTACTCGCGAAGGGCGATCACTGCGCGGCGGTTCGCGCCGCTGTCGATATCGGCTCGCGAAAGCAAATTCAGGCGCCCGTCCAATATTGGCGGAGGTGCCTGTGGTTGTGAGCTGATTTCGTTGTTCAGTGCGATATGAGAAGTCATCTTATCAAGTATAAAATAAGTCGTTTTTTCGAATACTTTCTTATTTTTACAATAGATACGCCGCGATTTGTGGATTTTTCCGGGCATTCCCAAAAATAGACTGTCTAAATGAAGTATTACTGTCGAATGGTTCATCTTTATTAATACGCTGTTTCATTTTTGAACTTAACCAATGCAACGAAAACGCTTCAAATTTTACAGGTATTCATTGACGTCTCTGCGTTCTTAAGAATATTTTAACCCTCGCAGGACTTGGACGTTTTTCGGTCCGATCAGCTTGAGGTTGTAGTCATGAACGCTCCCGTATTGCTCGCGCAGCTCGCCGGTTCCACCACGCAGACCCCGCCGTCTCCGAAGAACCTGAAGCTCGAGAAGCCGCAAAATGGGCAGGCCATTTCGGTCCATCTCGACGGGAACACCAAGCTCGATTTTGCTGATATCGCGAGCGAGAAGCTGACCTTCGTCAAGGTCGGTGAAAAGCTGATCATCCTGTTCGACAATCAGTCGACGGTGACTGTCGATCCGGTGTTCGACTCGATGGGCAAGCCGCTCATCGATCTCGCATTCGACATGGGCTCCGATCGCACGCTGACAGGCGAGCAGTTCGCGCAAACATTTCCGATCACCACCGATCAGTCCGTTCTGCCCGCAGCCGGCGGTGCAACGGGCCCGACGGGCGGCGCGAATTTCGGTGATGCGACCGTCGGCGCGCTTGCTGCCTCCGGCGCGCGTCTCGCGCTGCTGACGGGCGAAGACACTGGTGGCGGCTTCGATAATCTCGACGATGGAACGCCTAACCCGTCGCCGATTCCCGGCGGCGTGACGGCTGTGACGCTGAACGAAGACGGTTTTGCGGAAGGCAATCTCGGCGGCACCGGTGACACGGGCGGCACCGCGACGTCCGTGACCGGTTCGCTCAATGTCGATTTCGGTACCGATGGTTCGAATCGCAGCTTCGCGTTCTCGCTGAATCAGCCGACGCTCGCCGGCCTGACCTCGGATGGTCAGACCGTTCAGCTCGCTTTCACCACCGTGAACGGCCAGCCCGTGCTGATCGGCTATGTCGGTGGCGATTTCAATGTTGCCGCCAATCAGGTCTTCACGGTGTCCCTGGATGCTTCATCGCTGCAGGGCAACTACACCTTCACCCTGTTGCGTCCGCTCGATCATCCGATCGGCGGTACCGAAGATACGATCAATCTCTCGATCAACGTGATCGCGACGGATGGTAGTGGCGACACTGTGGCCGTCACGATTCCGATCGGCATCAACGACGATACGCCAGTGATCGGCACGCCTGCCGATGCCGCGCTGACGGATCCGCTGTCCGGCAATCCGGCGACGCAGACGGGCTCGCTGGGAATCTCCTGGGGTGCCGATCGCTACAACGATCATGTCGATGGCGGCGTATCCGCGACCACCGGCGCAACGGGCGACCGCTCGGTCGTGTTTGCCAACACGCAGGTGACGGCCACCGGCGACGGTGCAACGGCCATCGGTACGCTGACGTCGCATGGCGAGACCGTCCACTACGTGCTGCTCGAAAACGGCACTGTGCTGGTTGCCTATACAGGCGCGACCGCGCCGACCAGCCTCGCCGACCTGCAGCAGAGCGGCACGCCGAGCGGTGAAGGCGAGGGTGGCGAAGGCGGAATTGCCAACAACGTCGTCTTCGTCGTGACCCTGTCCGACGCCAGCAATAGCGGCAGCTATGTCGTCACCCAGTATCGTTCGCTGGATCACGATAATGGTTCAGCCACGTTCCAGAACATCGATCTGGCCTTCAACTTCACTGCGACGGACAGCGATGGCGATACGGTCAACGGCACGCTGCATGCGGTGATTGCGGATACGGTGCCGGTTGTGACCGGTCCGGCCGACGCAAGCACCCTGAGCGAAGGCAAAACGCTGCCGAGCGAAGGCGGCGGGGACATGCCCTCCTTGCTGGTGGTCGGCGGTTCATTTACGCCGAAGGATACGGGCGCCGTATCGCTGCACATCGATTGGCGTTCGGACAATCAGAATCCGACTGCTACGGGTGGCGCACATGATCGCTCGGTCACATTCACCGCAGCGACCCAAACCGCGCTCGAAGCGCTGGGTCTGACCTCGGACGGCGCAACGATCATCTACACGATCTCCGCCGACGGTACGTTGTTGACGGCGACGACTGCGGCCAGCGAAGGCCATAGCGCGCGCACGATCTTCACCGTGCAGTTGTCCGACAGCGGAAATGGCAGCTACGACTTCACCTTGCTGGACAATCTGGACCATCGGGGCAGCTCCGAAGGCAGCCAGGCGCTGACATTTGGCTTCATTGCGACCGACAGCGATGGCGACTCGACGGTTCCAGCGAATTTCACGGTCAACATCACCGACGATGTGCCGACGGCAGGGGGAATCGAGAGCCAGACGCTGTCCGAGCAGACGCAGAGCGGTGCGACGAACGGCTTTGTGTCGACTTCGCTCGATAATGTTTCGCTCAATATCAATTGGGGCGCCGACGATGTGAACAACAACGGCGCGTCGATCGACCGCAAGGTCGCTTTCACAACCGCCGCAGCGCCTTCCGGGCTCACCTCGAATGGTGAGGCCATCACCTATGTGCTGTCGGAAAACGGAACGCTGTTGACTGCCTCGGCGGGTGAACGCGTCGTTTTCACCGTGAAGCTGTCTGACGTCGATAGCGGCACCTACACCTTCACCCTGCTGGATAACCTGGACCACGTCGGAGCCAACGGTGCGTCGATCGCGCTCGGCTTCAACTTCACGGCGACGGATGCTGATGGCGACCCGGTTGGTTCGTCATTTAGTGTTAACATCAACGACGACGTGCCGACGACCGGCGCCATTGCTGGCGAAACCCTGGTCGAGAGTACATCAGCCGAGAGCTCCAACGCATTTATCGCGAAGGCCTTGAACGGCATCTCGCTGAATGTTGACTGGAATTCCGATGATGCCAACGCCGGCGGCACGAATGATCGCAGCGTCGCCTTCACCAGCAGCGCGGCGCCGTCGGGTCTGACCTCCAACGGCCAGACGATCATCTACACGCTGTCCGACAACGGCATGTTGCTGACAGCGACAGCGGGCGCACGCACGGTGTTCACTGTGCAGCTCTCGGATACCGGCAACGGTACCTACACGTTCAATCTGCTCGACAACCTGGACCACGCCGGCGCGAATGGCGCCAGCCTGCCGCTGACATTCTCGTTCACGGCGACTGATAGCGACGGCGATACCACGTCGCCTGCATCCTTTACGGTCAATGTCACCGACGACGCGCCGAGCATCGGTACCCCGGATGTCCTGACTCTCGTCGAGAGCACCAGTCCGTCGTCGTCGAACGCATTTATCTCCGCGACCGCAACCGGCTCACTCGCGGTGGACTGGAATTCGGATGATAACAACCAGGTGTCAGGACCAGGGGCGAGCGACCGCTCTGTGGCCTTCACAGCCGCGACGCTGACGAGCCTGAACGCGCTGCATCTGACATCGAACGGGACGGCGCTGACCTATAGCTTCTCGGACAATGGGCAGTTGCTGACAGCCAAGGCAGGTGGAGCGACTGTCTTCACTGTTCAGCTGTCCGATACGGCTAATGGCACCTATACGTTCAAGCTTCTCGACAATCTCGATCATGCCTCAGGCAACGCCAAGAACGATCTGGCGCTCACCTTCGGCTTCACGGCGACCGACAGCGACGGCGACACGACGGCGCCAGCCAGCTTCACCGTCCATGTGACCGACGACGTGCCGGTGGCAGGCGTGGGAGACACGCGCGGCGTGGACGAGGACGATCTCCTGAGCGGGACGTCACCGAACCTCTTCGACCTGCAGGTCGGCGGCCGGCTGAACATCGACTGGAACTCCGACGATCACGATGGCGGGAATGTTGCCAACCGTTCCGTGTCGTTCGAGCACACGGCGGCTGCGGACAACGTCGCGGTGCGCGATGTCAATAATAATCTCGTGAATCTGACATCCGACGGAGCAACCGTCCACTATACTATTATTGGCGAGGATCTCGTCGCCTATACCGGCAATAACCCGTTCTTCAACCGTGTGTTCGTCGTCTCTCTCGACGATGACAACACCGGCTCGTACACGTTCACGCTGCTCGGATATGTCGACCATCCGACCGCCGATGGCCAGAACACGCTGACATTTACGTTCGACTATACGGCCACCGACTCGGACGGCGACAAGAGCAGCAGCGTGTTCAGCGTTACGGTCAAGGATGATGTGCCGACGATCGGTAACACGGAGTCCGAATCCGTTCGTGAAGACAGTCTGCCGACCACGTTCTATGACACGACATTCCCGGATGCGCCGAACTCGACCGTTCAGCTCGGTGATCTCAACATCAACTGGGGCGCAGATAACAATAATTCGGGCGCAACAAACAACCGTTCGGTCGTCTTCACGACCGCAGCCGGGGCCACGGGTCTGACGTCGGACGGCACCGCGATCGTCTATTCGATCTCGGCGGACGGAACGGTACTGACTGCCAAGGCTGGCGTTCGCACGGTGTTCACCGTTGAACTGTCCGATAGTGGTGATGGCAGCTACAAGTTCACGCTGTTTGACAATATCGATCACGCTGCGTCGGGGCAGAATGATGACAGCCGGACTCTATCTTTTGGCATCAAGGCCACCGATTCCGACGGCGACTCCGCGACGGCCGATTTCGTGGTCTCCATCGTGGATGACGCGCCTGAGGCACATACCGGCGATGGCCGGACCATCAATGAAAATGATCTCTCGAATGGCACATCGCCGAATGCGCCCGGTCTGACCGCTACCGGTGATCTCAACATCTCCTGGGGCGCGGATGACGCGAATCCGTCCGCCGGAGGCGGGCTCGGCGATCGCACTGTGGGCTTCCGCTTCAACTCGGCGGCGGACAACGTCGATGCAGAGAACAGCAATGGCCAGAACCTGACGCTCCGCTCGGATGGCCAGACGGTTCAATACGCATTCGACGGTCAGAAGCTGGTCGGCTATATCGGCGCCAACCTGGCAAGCGGCACGCGCATTTTCGAAGTGACGCTCAGCGATGCCAATGATGGCTCCTACACCTTCAAGCTGCTCGGTAACCTCGATCATCCTACCGGCAGCGGCACCAATCTGGTTAACCTGACCTTCAGCTACACCGCGACTGACGGTGACGGCGATACCAGCAGCAGCAACTTTACCGTGACGATCCGCGACGACGTGCCGGAAATCGGCGCACCGGTTGCTTCGACGTTGACCGAAGATACGACCATTGTGGGCGGGGGCGAGGAATTCGTGCCCCAGGCTGCGTTGAACAAGTCGCTGAACATCAATTGGGGCGCGGACGACAACAACAGCGGCACTGCAAACCGTTCGGTCGCGTTCTCGTCATCCATCGACTCCGGCGACAGCGTGCACACCACGGGCGCCGGAAGTCCCGTGCTCAAGTCAGACGGTGTGACCGTGCAGTTCCTGCGGATCTCCGATACGGAGATCTGGGGCATGGCAAACGACAACGGCGGCTCGCTGACGATCAACGATCGCAAGGTGTTCCACATCACGCTGTCCGATACGGGCAACGGTACCTACACCTTCGAGCTGCTGGATAATCTGGATCACGTCGGATCTGGCCAGGGCAGTGCACTGTCGCTGCAGCTTGGCTTCGTCGCCACGGATGCGGACGGTGACACTGACAACAGCAGCTTCACGGTTACGATCAGCGATGATAACGGCCGGCCGTCTATCGGAACGGCGCAGGCGGTTTCGGTCGATGAGGACGGTCTGACGGGCGGCAACACGCAGCCTGCCACCGGAGATCTCGCCGGTGCCGCAACGTCAGCGATGGGATCGCTTGCTATCTCCTGGGGAGCTGACAACAACAATTCCGGGGCGGCCGATCGCTCGGTGGCGTTCTCTGGCATCAGCGATGGCCAGAATGCGATGTCCAATGTCGGCCCTCTGACCGTCGATGGGGCGCAGGTCAAACTGTGGGTCGTCGGTAATACGGTTTATGGCTACACCGGCAGCAACCCGGTGAATGGCTCGACGCCGCCATCGGCTGGCAGCCAGGTGTTCACTGTCTCGCTCAGCGATCTATCCTCGGGCAACTATACCTTCAACCTGCTGAAGCATCTCGATCACCCGGCAGGTAACAACGAGAACGATATCACCCTCAGCTTCGGCTATCAGGCCACGGACGCCGATGGCGATGTCACAGCGGCATCGACATTCACCGTCACGGTCAATGACGATTCGCCAGTTACGACGGGAGCGGTAGCCGCGGCGACGGTGCTGGACGACGATGCATTTGCTGGCGGCAACGCGGGCGGCGCTGGCGATGTCACCAATGCCACCTCGGCAACGGGCGCAGCCGGTGCGCTGTTCTCGGCCGGCGCGGACGGGTTCAAGAGCGTGACGCTTGGGACGACGACGGCATTCAGTGCGATTTACAAGGATGCCAACGGCGTTGCTCACCAGGAATCCGTCACGTGGGGATCGGCAAGTGTATCGGGTGGCGTGACCACCTGGACCGCGATCGGTGCCGTCAGTGGCGCCACCGTGGCAACATTGGCGATCGGTGCAAACGGCTCTTACACCTTCACAACCTCCAAGCCATTGGTGCATCCAACGGCCGGAGCTAATGAAGAAAACCTGTCGCTGACCTTCAACTACACCGTGACCGACGGCGATAACGATCCAGCCACCGGATCGCTGACGGTTAACGTCAATGACGATACCCCGGTATCCCAGGGCACCGTGACGGCCGCGACGACACTTGATGACGAAGCGCAGACCGTCTTCACGCCGACCAATGCCGGAGGTGGGTCTGGCGATGTGAGCCCGGACACCAACACCACGTCGGGAGCCGCCGGCAGCCTGTTCACCGCCGGTGCTGATGGCTTCAAATCGGTCGCAATGACATCCGCGACCTTCAGCGTCGTCTACAAGGATGCCAACGGCTTCGCTCTGACCGAGACCGCGACCTGGGGCTCGCCCGTGGTGGGCGCCAATGGCGCCACCACCTGGACGGCGACTAGCTCGCATTACGGCTCAGCAGCGGTTCTGGTCATTGGTGCGAACGGTTCGTACACGCTGACCGTGAACGCGCCGATCGCGCATGCAACGCCTGGAACGACGGAAGAGAACAAGGCGCTGACCTTCAACTTCACGGTCACCGACGGCGATGGTGACACCGCCACCGGCTCGCTGACGGTCAACGTCAATGACGACACACCGGTGTCGAAGGGCATCGTGACGGCCGCGACGACGCTTGACGATGAAGCGCAGTCGCTGTTCCCGGCCAACACCGCAAATGTGTCGGGCGATGTGAGCCCCGACGTGAAGACGGTCTCCGGCGCTGCCGGCAGCCTGTTCACTGCTGGTGCAGACGGCGTGAAATCCGTTGCGATGACGTCGGCAACCTTCGGCGTCATATACAAGGACGCCAATGGCTTCGCGCAGACCGAGACCGCGACCTGGGGCTCGCCGGTGGTGGGCGCCAATGGTGTCACCACCTGGACGGCAACCAGCGCGCATTACGGCTCGGCCGCCGTGCTTGTCATCAATGCCGACGGTTCCTATAGCGTCACCGTCAACGCACCGGTCGTCCATCCCGCCAACAGCACGACGGAAGACAACAAGGCGCTGACCTTCAACATCGCCGTCACCGATGGCGATGGCGATACGGCGACCGGCTCGCTCACCGTGAATGTCAACGACGATACCGTCGTCCTCGGGACAGCCGTGGCGGGCTTCGTCGATGAAGGCAATCTGGCCGGCGGCAACAAGGACGACGGTTATCCGGGCGACCTGACGATTGCCCAGGGTGACAACGGTACGCGCACCACGTCCGGTTCGCTGGCGATTGCGTTCGGCGCCGACGGCAAGGCGGCGACCGTTACGGGCGGCACGTCGACGCAGACATTTACATTCAGCGGCAACAGCAACCTGACTGCCGATCTGATCGTCACCCAGGGCACGGTCAATCATCCATCTGCCTCGGGGATCGTGTTCGGCGGCATCAACAATCCGATTATCATCAATGCCAATGACAGCTTGCCGTTCAAGCTGGACGCGATCGACCTGGGACTGTCGGGTGCCGCAACGACACCGACCGTCATTCTGAAGGGCTACGATTCCAACAACAATCTCGTCGCAACCTATACGTTGAGCGTGGCCAATGTTGCAGCGCTCACGTCGGGCACGCCCACGCATTTCAATGCCGCGGGTACACCGTTCGCGAATGTTCTGATCGACAGGCTCGAGATCTATACTGGTAACGGCTTCAACGGTTACGTGATGGCCGACAACCTGGTCGTCACGCAGAATACCAGCAGCGGCCCGGTCGTGGTCGATGCCGCCGTCACCTTCACCGATCATTCGAACGGACTGGCCAACATCGTCGTCAAGGATGCCAATGGCAACGACGTGACTGCGTCGCTGACGTCGAACGGGCAGGCCGTTCATTATGCGATGATCGATGCCGTGACCCTGATCGGCTACACCGGCGCCACCGCGCCGACGTCGCTCAGCGATGCCCGTGTGGTGTTCTCGGCCGTTCTGTCGAGCGCCTCGGCGAACGGTGCCTACACCTTCACGCAGAACGCAAACCTCGATCATCCGATCGCGGGCCAAGAGGACGATCTCACCTTCACCTTTAACTTCACTGCCAAGGACGGCGACGGTGACAAGGCGAACGGACACTTCACGGTCACCGTCGATGACGACGCTCCGACCGCGGCTGCTGCCGTGCTTACGGGAGCGGTCTATGAAAGCGAACTGAGCACCGCTACCGGCGATCTGTCGACCGGCACGCAGGCCGGAAACGCCGATAACAAGAATGGTGATGCAGGTACCGACGATTCGATCCTTGTCGGGAATCTGTCGTCACTGGTTTCAATGGGAGCGGATTCGCCCGGTACCTTTGTGGTGGAGACCACGGGCCTGTCGGCGTCACTGACTTCACTGACTTCGGGCGGTGTTGTGCTGACCTATACGGTCGTCGGAAACACGCTCATCGCTTGGGCTGGTTCGAACCAGATCTTCACCTTCGCAGTCAATGCCTCGACCGGCGCTTACACGTTCACGCTCAAGGGGCAAATTGATCACGTTGCGAATTACGTGATCGACAATGCCTCGATTCCGGTCGCAGCGATCGACCAGCCGGGCGAAATCTATGCGGTTGCGGCGATCAACGGCAATCCTCGTGCTTTTGAAGGCCGCCTGCCAGACGGCGATGTCATCATCAGCATCACGAACAGCGGAAACACGGCGGTTAACTGGGTCCTGGATAACACGTCCGGCGGCACCGATTATCCGCTGTCGATCGCTGCGAACACGACGATCTTTATCAACGTTGGACAAATCTCGACGCCGCCCAACGTGCACTTCGAGTTGACCGGACCGGGTGCCCCGAACGGGCAGACGACGGTAAATTCGGGTCATCAGGATATCGCCGTTACCGGCGGAACAGATACGCTTGCGCTCGATCTTTCTTCGGCGGTTACCGTTCGCGATGGCGACGGCGATATCGTTGCATTGCACGATCAGCTCATCGTGACCGTGACCGACGATGCTCCCGTCCTGGCTGGTGCTGCGGCGACTGTGGCAGTCGACGAGACCAGCACGCCCCTGGCGCAGGTGGCCTATGGCAGCCTGAAGATCACGATCGGCGGTGACAAGGTCGGCGCGCATCTCGACTTTGCGACCGACAGCAATGGCCAGCCTGTGCATCCGGCCGGTCTGACATCGGACGGCGTGGCGCTCGACTACGTGCTGCGGACCACCCAGTATGGCGAGAAGCAGCTCGTCGCCTTCAAGCATGGCGACACGGTCGACAATCCGGTCTTCATCGTGGCGCTCAGCTCGCCCTCGAATCCGACCTATATCTTCACGTTGTTCCAGAACCTCGATCACGCGGCGAATTCGAACACGCTCGATCTCGGCTTCACGGTGCGCGCGACCGACGGGGACGGCGACTATGTGGATCAGGCGATCCACATCAACGTGACGGATTCGGTCCCGACCATTCCGGCGACGACAGTTCAGCGCGCAGGCGTACAGGACGATGCGCTGATCAACGGCAATCCTGAGCCCGGCGATACGGCAACGGCGTCGGGTACGTTGAGTCACAACTTCGGTGCGGACAGCAACGGTCATCTGTCGTGGGTCAGCGCGACGCTGCCGACCGGTGGATATACCAGCGTTATCAACGGCAACGTTTTTGAGGTCTATCAACTGCAGAACAACGTGAACGTGAAGGTCTTCACGGTCACTCTCAATCCGACCACCGGCGAATATCAGGTGGAGCAGTTCGCGGCTATCCATCATCCGAATGGCGCCGGCGAACTCGGTGAAGGATTCAATCTTAGCTATCGCGTCACCGATGGTGACGGCGACTATGTGGAGAGCTATCTGCGCGTCGTTGTCGGCGATGACGTGCCGGTGATCATCGGCAACGCGACGCAGGCCAACCTGCTCACCAACGGCGATTTCTCGGGCGGCAGTTCCTGGCATGACGCCTCGTACGGTGATTGGGCGACGGGCGCTACCGGTTGGAAGATCACCGGTACGGAAGCCGGCCAGACCGGTGTTCAGCTCGAGCGCGTCCCAAGCGGCTATTTCGGGGTTGTGACGTCGAATGGCGAACCGATGGTTGACCTCGGTGCATCGCCGGGCAACATCGCAGTCTCCCAGACCCTCAACGGTCTGACGGCCGGCCAGCACTATACGCTGAGCTTCGAGATCGGCACGTACGATCCGTCGTCCTCGGGACTCCAGGTCTATTGGAACGGGCAGCTCTTTGGCACCTATGCGCCGGGCTCGACCATGGCCATCCAGACGCTCGACCTCATTGCGGCCGGTGGTGCGAACACCGTCACCTTCAAGGAGGTTGGTTACGCGGGCGACAACACCGGCACCTATCTCGCGAATGTCAGCCTGGTTCAGGCGTCGTCGACGTCACTGCCGCTCTTCCACGCGGATATCGGCGAGGATGGCTCGTCCGTCGTGTCGCTGGTCAGCGGGACTAACTACCGCTTCGGTGCCGATGGCCCGGGCTCTGTGGCATTCGACACTGCACACGCCACCATTTCCACCCCGGCCGGTACCACGCTCGGCGTGCCGTCGATCTCCTACGATCCGGTCACGGGCAAGGTGACGGTCAATCCGGGCTGGGGCTTCAACGGCCTGAGCGAAGGTGAGATCGCAACCCTGTCGGTGCCATTCACCGTCACGGACGCGGATGGCGACAGCAAGTCCGGGGTCTATCAGTTCACGATTCACGGCACCAATGACGCTGTTGGGACCTCGATAGGTTTTCCCGACACCGGAACGATGACCGAATATGCGGAAATCGATCCGCAAGCAGGATCGACGGCAGATCGCACGCGCTTTAACGACAGCTCCTCGGGCGGCGGCTACAACGGCGGCGGCTTCTGGATCTATGACGATCAGGGCGACACCCATACGCTGACCGTGACGCCTCAGGGTGCGGGCTATATCGGATACGTGACTGCAGTGGTCGCGGAAGAGACGTTGAATGACGGCAATGGCTTCGTCGATTGGCAGTATCACGTCACCGATGCACAGCTGAATTTCCTTGGCGCTGGAGAGACCAAGCAAGAGGTCTTCCGCATCCTCGTCAGCGACGGGCACGGTTCGTCGGCCTATCGCGACATCACGGTCACGTTGGTCGGCAGCAACGACAAGCCGGTGATCTCGATTGATGGCGGCGACAGCGACCATGTGTTCCTGACCGAAACCAATGCCGGGCTGACTGCCAACGGCACACTGAGCGTGACGGACGTCGATCTCTCCGACACGGTCACCGCGAACGTGTTGTCGGTGACAGCATCGGGCTCTGGAATTGAATCGCACTTCACCAATGCGCAATTGCTGGCCTTCATGACGGTTGCAACCGGTGACGTGACCCCGGCTGGCAGCGCCGCCGGCGATCTTGCATGGACCTTCAATTCGCAGGGCCAGGCCTTCGATTTCCTGCCCAATGGCTGGGAATCCGTCCTCAGCTATACGATCCAGGTCTCGGACGGTCACGGCGGCATGGACACCCATGTGGTCGAGATCAAGATCCATGGCACCAATGACGCGCCGGTCGTCGATCTGAACGGTGCTGCGTCGGCAGGCAATGACATCGCTGTCACCGCCGTCGAGCAGTTGCCGCAGTGGATCTTGAGCAGCGCAACTATTACCGACGTCGATTCCACGACGATGCATTCGATGAAGGTCACGTTGACAACGCAGCCGGATGGGCTCGGTGTCGAGGGCCTTTCGTTCAATACGAGTGCGACGAACGCTCTGACGGCGGCCGGTCTTACCTATGGCTATGACGCGACCACCGGCGTTCTCACAGTGACCGGCGATGCGTCCAACGCCGTCTACCAGACCATCATGCGCGGTGTTGTCTATCAGTACACCGGCGATGCCCCGAGCACGGGCGACCGCACTGTGACCGTGGTCGTCAATGACGGTCTGGATAACAGCATCACGCACACGGCAACGGTGCATGTGCTGCCCATGAACGACGCGCCGTCGCTGGCGGGTCCGCTCGCGGCAACCGTGACCGAAGGTGGGATCCACACCCTCACGGCCGACGAACTCGGCTACACCGATCCGGACAACACATCCTCCGAAATCGTCTTCCATGTGTCGGGCGTTCAGCACGGCACCGTCATGAACGGTGGCGCTCCGGCGACGTCGTTCACGGCCGCCGAGCTTGCCGCCGGGTTGATTACCTTCACCCATGACGGTTCGGACAGTTCGCCGACGACTTTCCAGGTCTATGTGGAGGACGGCAACCAGGACAGCTCGACGCCGGTCCCCGGCGCCTTCACATTCACCGTGAACGGCGTGAATGATGCGCCGGTCAACACCTTGCCAGCCGGTCCGCTCACGGTTGCGGAGGATACCCCGCTTGCGATCACCGGCCTGTCGATCAGCGATAGCGATGCTGGTACGTCGTCGGTGACGACGACCCTGTCGGTCACCAGCGGTATGCTCACGGTGCTGGGTGGTTCAGGTGTCACCATCGCCGGCAATGGCTCGGCTACGGTCACACTCACGGGTAGCCAGGCCGATATCAACGCCGCACTGGCCCTGGCCAACGGCGTCGTCTATCAGGACGCGCTCAACCACAACGGCGGGGTCGACCTCACGGTCACCACCTCAGACCTCGGGCACAATGGTTCCGGCGGCGTCCTGACCGACACCGACACCATTCACATCAACGTCACGCCGGTGAACGACGCCGCGGTCATCTCCGGGAATACGTCAGGCACGGCCGTCGAAGCGATGATCTATACGACCGGGTCTTCGGCAACGGGCGATTTGAATTCGACGGATGTCGACAACGCTGCCGATGCCTGGACTGCTGTCACTACGGCCACCGCGACCGCCAGTGGCTATGGCAAGTATACGATCGACGCCTCGGGGCACTGGACCTACACCGTCAACGACGAGAATACGGTGGTGGACGCGTTGAAGGCAGGCGAACACCTGTCCGATACTTTCACGGTCACTACGGTGGATGGTACCCCGCAGATCGTGACGGTCACGATCACGGGGGTTAACGACTACCCGGTTGCGAATAATGATGGCCAGTACGTGGTCGGCGAAGACGTCGTGACAGTGTTTCAGGCGAGTACGTTGCTTGCTAACGATACAGATGCCGAACATGACACGTTGAACGTGGACATGGTCTTCGAGGCTGCGAGCGGTGCCACGGTCACTCTGAATGCAGACGGCACGATCAGCTACGATCCGAGGGGTGTCAGCATCCTGCAGAAGCTTACAGCCGATCAAACCATGACCGACGAATTCACTTACAGGATCAATGATGGTCATGGCGGCATATCGACCGCGACGGTGTATATCGTGGTTCAGGGTGCTAACGACGCGCCGGTGATTACGTCCGTCGCAAGCGACGCCAAGGGAACGGTGGTGGAAGACGCCCCGGTCAATGTCGTCAGCGGCCAGTTGACCGCTTTCGATATCGACAATGATGCGAATGATGCGCCCCAAATCTGGACGATTTCCGGCACGCCGGCCTATGGCACGATCGCGATCGATGCGACCGGCAAGTGGACCTACACGCTGAATAATAACCTGCCGGGAGTCCAGGCTCTGGGCGATGGGCAGCAGGTCACAGAAGTCTTCACCGCAACGGTGGCTGATAACCATGGCGCCACGGCAACCCAGACGGTGACGGTCACGGTGACCGGCACGAACGATGCTGCGGTGCTGTCGTCGGCGGTAGTGCCGCTGACTGAAGGCGATACCATTGCTGCGATCAGCACCGGTGGGACACTGACGATCAGCGACGTTGATAGTTCCGCCACCTTCGTTGCGCAGAACAACGTGTCGGGCAATTACGGCACGTTCACGATCGGCACCAACGGCGTCTGGAGCTTCACGGCGACCTCCGCTCACAACGAGTTCGTGGCGGGGCAGGTCTATAGCGAGACCTTCGCAGTGACGTCGGCAGACGGCACTGCGACCTCGGTGAAGATCAACATCACGGGCACCAACGATGCGCCGGTGCTGACTGGTGATCGTGCCGCGACCGTTGCCGAAGGTGACGCTTACACGATCGTTGCAACGGATCTCGGCTTCTCGGACCCGGACGACGTCGAATCCGGCGAGACGTTCACCGTCTCGTCGCTCGTCAACGGCACGCTGCTGGTCAACGGCGCGGTGGCGACGACATTCACGGGCACGCAACTGGCGGCCGGCCAGGTGTCGTTCAAGCACGATGGTAGCGAGACCAGTTCGGCAAGCTTCCAGGTCAAGGTCGAGGACGGCAACGAGGACAACTCCGCGGCGACCACCCAGCCGTTCACCCTCACTGTCACACCGGTGAATGACGGTGCGGCCTCGATCTCGATCACCGATACGACGCAGGCTGGGCCTGCGCCGAAGATCGGCGACGTCCTGCAGACCAATCTGGGCACCGACCCGGATGGTACGCAGAGCAATATCGTCTATCACTGGCAGAGCGATGGTCAGAACATCGCCGGCGCAACGGCGGCGACCTACACGCTGACGTCCGGCGATGTCGGTCACAAGATCTCGCTCAACGTGACCTATACTGACGGCCAGGGCTTCAACGAGAACGTAACGAGCTCGCAGACCGCTGAGGTGACCAGCGGCAACCACGCGCCAGTTGCTGTCGATGACACCTATACCGGCTCCGCGAACTCTATGCCCTCAAACCTGAGCGGATGGACCGCTTACAACGGTCACTACTACAAGGTGATCACGGATAATCTCACTTGGGATGATGCGAAGGCGGCTGCGGCTGCGACCGGCGGTTATCTGGCAACGATCACGTCGGCCGGCGAGAATAGCTTTGTTGCGAATCTCGGTTGGTACGCCGGCGTCATCGGTGTCTGGCTGGGTGGATCGGACGCCGCTGTGGAAGGAAGCTGGCAGTGGGGCACCGGTCCTGAGGCAGGGCAGGCCGTCACCTATACGAACTGGAATCCAGGTGAGCCGAGTGGCGGAGTCTGGGTCTTCCAGGGTGGCAACTGGTCCTACGCACAAGAAGACAGTCTGATCCTGTGGACCCAGGGCCCCGCGCTTGGTTCGTGGAACGATGGTACCGGTATGGCTCAGTCAGGCTTCGGCTATGTCATCGAATACGGTGGCGTCCCCACGGTGCCGACCGAAGACACCGTCATGACCATCTCCGCCGCCACCTTGCTGGCCAACGACTCGGATCCGGATGCTGGCGATACGTTCAGCATCACCTCGGTTCAGGGCGCGACGCATGGCACGGTGTCGCTGAGTGCCGATCATCAGACCATCACGTTCACGCCGGATGCGAATTACAACGGCGCGGCGAGCTTCACCTATACGATCACCGACAGCCACGGTGCGACGTCGACGTCGACGGCGACGGTGACGTTCAACCTGGGGGCCGTCAACGATGCGCCGGTCGCCGGCACCGATGCGATCTTCACCAACAGCTCCAGCGTCACCATCCCAACATGGGCGCTGCTGGCGAATGACACGGATGTGGACGGCGATACGCTCTCCATCACGGCGAGCAGTGCAGGCACGCTCGGCAGCGGATCGATCTCCGGTGTCAGCAGCGGCAGCAGCTTCACCTATACGGTTTCCGATGGCTCGAAGACGGGCACCGGCAACGTGACGGTGACGCAGGATGCCGCCGGTGCGCTCGACGGCAACGAATCCGCGAATATTCTCGTCGCGGTCGATACGCCCGTGGCGCAGATATCGAAGATCACCTTTGCCTCGAGCTACGACCAGGGCGACAAGGTCTCGATCTCCGTCGACGGTGTCACATACAACTACACGGTCGCGAGCGGCGGTCAGACCGGCGAACAGGTCTACGACGCGCTCAAGGCGGTGAGCGTGGGTGGTGTGACGCTGGCGAACAGCCTCTCGGCCAAGGGCGTCACCTGGGCGAGCGATCTGACCAGCAATGCCGTGACGCTGACCAGCACTGCAGGCGCCGCTAATGCCTTCACGGTGGCTGCAGCCGTCGACAACTCAGCGGATGTCGGGAAGCCGTGGGTCGCAAGCGTCAACTTCGCCGAGCCGGGAAATTGGGGGCCCAGCAGCAGCATCGCCATCACGATCAATGGGGTGGAGTATAAGGTTAACAGTTCCAGCGGTGTCACCTTCGCTAACGCGGAGAATAGTTTGGTGACCGTGCTAGTTAATGCTGGCTTCTCTGCATCCTACGTCGCGAGCACCGATGTTTTCACGGTTTCGAGTTCGACCGCGATTACGTCGGCAAGCGGAAGTCTGAAGCACGGTAGCACCACCGACTCTGTTACTGGCAGTATCACGGCAGGGGCTGCTCCTACCGACCAGACGATCACCATCTCGACCACGCAGACCGCATCCAATGGCGGCACCGTGATGAACGGTTATGGCGGTGACGATGTCCTCGTCGGCGGAACTGGCAACGACACGCTCAATGGCGGTGCCGGCAACGACACGCTCTATGGCGGCGCCGGTGCGGATACGTTCAAGCTCAGCACGACCTCCGGCACCGACACGATCAAGGACTTCACGGTCGGAACGGACAAGATTGCGTTGCTCGATAACGGCGATGGCAATAACGGAAGCCTCAATTTCACCAACACGACCGGCGGAAATGGGTTGAGCGCGTCCGACTTCCTGAGCGTGGCGAATTCGGCTGCGGTGGGTGATATCGATAACCGCGTCATCGTCTTCCAGACCGCGGTGACCGATGCCCAGATCAACAGCCTGACCATGAACCAGGCTCAGAGCGACTATGTCGTCATCTACAACAGCACGCAGGGCCGAGCTGAAATCTGGTTCGATGCCGATTGGGGCAACGCGACCGGACGTACCCTGGTGGCGGTGCTGCAGGGCGTGACGCTGGCGCAGGTGAGCGGCCTCACGGCTGCAAGCTTCTCGGCCTATAGCAGTGCCACCGATCCGATCGTGCTCGATCTCGATCACAACGGCTTCTCCTTCGTTGCGGTCCAGAACGGTGTCTCCTTCGACATCAATGCGGACGGCGCGAAGGATCAGGTGGCCTGGACCTCGACGGACGGCATTCTGGCCTATGACCTGAATGGCGACGGCAAGATCAACAGCGGCTCCGAGATCTTCACGACGAGCTTCAACGGCGGACACTTCGCAAGCGGTGTCGCGGCGCTGGCTTCGCTCGACAGCAACCATGACAGCAAGATCGACGCGGGCGATACTGCCTTCTCGAAACTGTCGGTCTGGGTCGATGCCAACCACAACGGCGTCACGGATGCTGGCGAATTGGTGTCGCTGGCCAGCCTCGGCATCGCCGGCATCAACCTCGATGCCACGGCGAACACGGGTACCATCGACGGCCAGTCCGTGGCGTCGAAAGGCACCTTCACCTATGCCGATGGGTCGCAGGGCGCGTTTGTCGAGGTCAATCTCGACACCACGCTCGGTGAGGTCACGCACAATAGCGGCGACATGGTGCTCGCTGACGGTTCGCTGACGACATTCGGCGGAGCGCTCGACAACACCGGCACCATCTCCGGCGCCGGCCAGCTAGGCGACGATCAGCTCACGCTGCTGAACGAAGGCACGATCGTTGCCGACGGCAGCAACGCGCTGGTCATCGACACCGGTGAAAATGCGGTGATCAACACCGGCACGCTGGAAGCGACCGGTACCGGCGGCCTCGATGTCCATAGCGACGTCGTCAATGACGGTGTGTTGTGGGCGAATGGCGGCAGTATCGATCTCGAAGGCAATGTCACAGGCACCGGTTCGGCGCTGTTGTCGGGTCATTCCAGCCTCGAGATCGGCGGCGCGTTCGACGAGCAGATCACCTTCGACAGCACGGCCGAAGGCACGCTGGTGATCGACGACTCCGCCGACTTCCACGGCATGCTGTCCGGCTTCGATGGCAATGACACCATCGATCTGACCGACATTCTGGGTAGCTCCGCTTCGGCGAGCTACACCGAGAATGCGCAGGGAACGGGCGGCGTGCTCACGGTGACCGATGGTTCGCATACCGCGAATATCGCGTTCTCCGGCCAGTATACGTCGGCGGACTTCGTGCTCAGCGCCGACATCAGCAACCACGTGCTGGTGAAGATCGAACAGCAGGCCCAGCAGCTCACAAACGCTGCCTGAGCTCCTTGCTGATCCCGCGCGCAAACGAAAACCGCCGGAGGGTCACCTCCGGCGGTTTTGTTTATGGGGAAGAGACAGCGGGGTTCGGCTGGCGGACGCCAGTCCGCGCCGGCCGCGCCCTCCGCGTCAGATCTTCTGTCCCTGCGGCGCTTTCGGTACTGTCGGCACTACGCCACCGCCAGTTCCACCCACCTCGATCTTGATCTTCTGAACCTCGGTGCGTCCCGCCGGATACTTCACTTCGATGGTCACCTCATCGCTGCCGACGAAATCCGCCTTCGATTGATAGAAGGCGATGAACCCTGGCACTTCCAAAGCGAGGCACTGCTTGTAGTTGGTGGCGCTGACCTTGCCGCGCTTGATACTGACGGTACCGTTCGCGGGTGGGGTCACCATGCGCAAGGCGGGGAGGGTGCCCGAGGTGCAGTCGGGCTGGACGTTGAGATAAACGCCGACCTGGAAGTTGCGCGCGGTCGGGCCCTTGGCGGTCTGCTCGACGACAGTCGGTGTCGTGGCAGGCGGCGCTGGCGAGGGCGTCTGTGCCCAAACGGCGGTTCCGGCACCGGTTCCCGCCAGAGCGCTTATGACGAGACTCAGCGCGACGACCGGCTTGCGAAACATGGAATTTCTCTGGATTGGCAGGTGATAACCGCGCGTCGCGACATCCCAAGGATGCAGCAAAAGTGCTGTCATATCAATGGATCGCAGGCCCGTCGGCCGTGTCGGTGAGGGGCGTTTGGCCGGTCTCACGATTTGGTGTAATTCTTTGAATCAAAACGTGTTTGGGTAGCTCCGCGGGGCAATCGCCACATCTGTGGCGGGCATGCTAGGAGAACCCACGGCGCCAGTATGGTGAATCGCCGCGCCGGCTTTTAAGAATTCTGAGGTTTGTTGAATGGTGTCGAAAGAAACTTCCGCAGCGAAGGATGCGGTGCGCACGCTGCGGGTCGGCGTCGTGGGCGCAGGTGTCATGGGCACCAATCATGGCCGCGTGCTGGCCGGGCTGCCGGGCATCGAAATGGTCGGCATCGTCGATCCCATGCTCGAACATCGCACCCGCGCCGAAAAACTGATCGGCTGCAAGACCTTTGCCGATCTGGACGCACTGCTGGCTGCCGGCGTCGATGCCGTGACCATCGCAGCGCCCACTCACTTGCATCACGAAGTCGCGCTCGCCTGCATCGCCAAGGGCATCCATGTCCTGGTCGAGAAGCCGATAGCATCGACCGTGGAAGAGGGACGCGAGATCGTCGATGCCGCGCAAAAGGCTGGCGTGACTCTGATGATCGGCCATGTCGAGCGTTTCAACCCCGCCGTCGCCACCATCAAGAGGGCGATCGAGGGCGAGGACATTCTGTCGATCGGCATCACGCGCGTCGGCCCGTTCCCGCCGCGCATGTCCAATGTCGGCGTCGTCATCGATCTCGCCGTGCATGACATCGACCTGATCCGCTGGTTCACCGAGAGCGACATCGTCGAGGTGCAGCCGCAGCTCGCTTCCGCCGTCGCCGAGCGCGAAGACATCGCGCTGCTGCAGTTCCGCACGGCATCCGGCGTACTCGCTCATATCAACACCAACTGGCTGACGCCGTTCAAGGCGCGCACCGTCACGGTCGCGACGCGCGGAAAATATGTGATGGGCGATCTGCTGACCCGTCAGGTCACCGAATGTTTCGGCTTTAAGACCGATGGCAGTTATTCGATGCGGCATCTGCCGGTCGGGCAGGACGAGCCGCTGCGCGCCGAATTGATGGCGTTTCTCGATGCGGTGCGGACCGGCGGCGTGCCGGCGGTGACCGGCGAGGAGGGCGTTGCTTCCCTCGAAATCGCGATCCAGTGCCTTGAAGCGCCGAAGAAGCGCGCGGCCACAGCATCACGTCCGGCGCCCCGCAAGGTGGTTGGCTGACGCAAGCGCGGCCCGGCGCATGCATACGCCGGCGTCCAATATCCAGACTTCAACACGACTCTGCAGGCCAGGCATCATGAACCAGCACACCCGCATCGACCCCGTTCCCTTCATCGACCTCAGTGCGCAGCGTCAGCGGCTGGGTGCGTCGATCGACGAGGCGGTCACCCGTGTGCTCAATCACTGCCAGTTCATCAATGGTCCGGAAGTCGCCAGGCTCGAAGCAGAACTCGCCAAATATTGCGGCGCCAAGCACGTGATCAGCTGTGCCAGCGGTACCGACGCGCTGATGATGGTGCTGATGGCCAAGAAGATCGGCCCGGGCGATGCCGTGCTGTGCCCGTCCTTCACCTTCTGCGCCACCGGCGAGGCCGTGGCGCTGGTCGGCGCGTCGCCCGTATTTGTCGAAGTCGATGAAGTCACTTTCAACATCAGCCCTGAATCCGTGAAGCGTGGCATTGCCACCGCCAGGAAGGCCGGTCTGAAGCCCCGGGCGATCATCCCGGTCGATCTGTTCGGCCAGCCCGCCGATCTCGATGCGGTCAACGCCATCGCCGAGGCCGAGGGCCTGTTCGTGCTGGAAGATGCTGCGCAGGCCTTCGGTGCCACCTATAAGGGCAAGCGTATCGGCACCTCGGCGCTCGCCACCACCACCAGCTTCTTTCCGGCCAAGCCGCTCGGCTGTTTCGGCGACGGCGGCGCGATCTTCACCGATGACGACCAGCTCGCCGAGGACCTGCGCAGCATCCGTATCCATGGCCAGGGCTCCGACAAATACGACAATGTCCGTCTGGGCATCACCGGCCGGCTCGACACCATCCAGGCCGCGGTGCTGCTGGAAAAGCTGAAGATCTTCGACGACGAAATCGCCGCCCGCAACAAAGTAGCCGACCGCTACGCCCGCAGCCTCGGCAATCTCGTCACCGTGCCGCGGGTCGCCGAGGGCAATACGTCGATCTGGGCCTGCTACGTGATCCGCCTGCCCAAGGGCACCGACCGCGACGCCTTTGCCAATGCGCTGAAGGCGCAGGGCGTGCCGACCGCGATCTATTATGCGAAGTCGATGCATATGCAGACCGCCTACAGGGATTATCCTGTCGTTGATGGCGGCCTGCCGGTCTGCGAGGCGCTGTCGGCCGATGTCATCAGCTTGCCGGTTCATGCCTATCTCGACGAGGCCACCCAAGATCGTGTCATCCAGGCTGTGCGCGACGCGCTGGCGGCCTGATTTGGCCGTTTTGCACCGCCGCTTCATGCTATAGAAGCGGCTGATGCTGGGACGCATTTTCACCGTCGGCGGATATACGCTGCTCTCGCGGATCACCGGTTTCGCGCGCGACATCATGCTCGCGGCGATCCTTGGCGCCGGGCCGGTGGCTGACGCCTTCTTCGTAGCGCTGCGACTGCCCAATCATTTCCGCGCCATTTTCGCCGAAGGCGCGTTCAATGCCGCTTTCGTCCCGGCCTATGCCCATGTGACGGGAAAGGGCGGCCCGGCATCGGCGCATTTGTTTGCCGATCGCATCTTCACGCTGCTGTTCGCATCACAGGTCGTCCTGCTCATTTTGGCCATTCTGTTCATGCCGCAGGCCATGAGCGTCCTGGCGCCGGGCTTCACCGATGATCCCGCGCAGCGTCATCTCGCCATCGAGCTGACACGCATCACCTTTCCCTATCTGCTGCTGATCACGCTGGTGACGCTCTATGGCGGCATGCTCAACGTGATGCAGCGTTTCGCCAGTGCTGCTGCGGCCTCGATCTTCCTCAATATCTCAATGATGGCGACACTGGCGCTGGCTGCGTTCTTTCCGAGTGCAGGTCACGCCGCCGCCTGGGGTGTGCTGATTTCGGGCTTTCTGCAATATTTCCTGCTCGCCGGCGACTTGCAGCGCCATGGCGGGCTACCGCGTTTTGCGCCGCTGCGCCTCGACGAGGACGTGCGCGGCTTCTTCCGCGCGCTCGGCCCGGCGACGCTGGGCTCCATGGGCACGCAAGTCGCATTGTTTGCCGATACCATCATCGCGACCTTCCTGCCGGTCGGTGCGCTGTCGGCGCTGTACTATGCCGACCGTCTCAACCAGTTGCCGATCGGGGTGATCGGCATCGCCATCGGCACGGTGCTTCTGCCTGAAATGTCGCGGCGGATGGCGGCAGACGATCACGTTGGCGCCATGGGCGCGCAGCGCCGTGCCTTCCTGTTCTCGCTGTTGTTCTCGCTGCCCTTCGTCGCCGCATTCCTCGTGGTGCCCGATGTCATCATGCGCGCGATGTTTGCCCGCGGGGCCTTCACCAAGGCAGATGCTGCTGTCGCTGCGGCGACGCTCGCCGCCTATGCCATTGCGCTCATCCCCTTCGTGATGATCCGCAGCGCGGTTGCAACTTTCAACGCCCGCAAGGACACCACGACGCCGATGATTGCCGCGCTCACCGGCATCGCAGTCAACGTCGCGCTGAAGATTCTGCTGATGGGGCCTCTGGCGCAGATTGGCCTCGCGCTTGGCACCGCGGCGGGAGCCTGGATCAATCTGTTGCTCGTGATCTTCTTCGCCATGCGGGCCGGCTATCTCGAATTCGACCGCGCATTCCTGCTGGCACTCGGCAAATTCGCGCTGACCGGCGTGGTCCTCGCTGCGGTGCTATGGGGGACCGCGCGTCTTGCGGCGGAGCAGTTCGCGGGCCTCACCAGCCTCCGCGACGAAGCGACGCTGGGAGTTCTCATCATCGTGACCGTCCTGGTCTATTCGGCATTGGTCCTGACGCTTTTCGGCAAAAGCTGGTTGCGCAGCCTGGTCCGCGCCAGATAGCTCGCTTCATCGTGTCCCAAAGTCGGGCAGGGCGACGCCCCGTGCCACTTGCCGCCGTTCTCCCGCAGTGTAGATTGAGTCTAAACTGCATGCGGAGGAACGATGGCCCCCATCAAATTCGGCGTTGGACAGAGTGTCCTGCGCAAAGAAGACGACGCCCTCATTCGTGGCCGTGGCCGCTATACCGACGATCATGCGCCCGTCACGCTGCATGCCCTCGTGCTGCGCTCGCCGCATGCCCATGCCAATTTCACTATCGATGTCAGCAAGGCGCGCACACTTCCGGGTGTCGCTGCGATTCTGACGGCGGAAGACACCAAGGACCTCGGCGGTCTGCCCTGCCTGTTCAATCTCGAAGATCATCCTTTCACCGGGCCGGATTATCCGATCCTCGCCGCCGGGGAAGTCCGCCATGTCGGCGACGCCGTGGCCTTCGTCGTTGCGGAGACTGTAGCGCAGGCGCGTGATGCGATTGAGGCGATCGAAGTCGACTGGAAGCCGCTGCCGTCCGTGAACGGTCTGGTCAATGCCGTCGCCAAGGGCGCGCCGCAGGTATGGGCCAAGCATGCCGGCAATGTGCTGTTCGATGTGCCGATCGGCGACAAGAAGGCAGTTGATGCGGTGTTCGCCAAGGCACCCGTGATCGCCGACGTGAAGATCGTCAATCCACGCGTCATCATCAATTATATGGAGACGCGGGCGGCGATCTGTGAATACGACGCCAAGCGCGATTACATGACGCTGACCATCGGCAGCCAGGGCAGCCATCGTCTGCGCGACATCCTCTGCGACAACGTGCTGAAAATGCCGAAGGACAAGATGCGCGTGATCTGCCCCGATGTCGGCGGTGGTTTCGGCACGCGGCTGTTTCCCTACCGTGAATATGCGCTGGTGGCCTTTGCCGCCAAGAAGCTCGGCAAGAATGTGAAATGGGCGGCGGATCGCACCGATCACTTCCTCGGCGACGCGCAGGGCCGCGACAATGTCACCCATGCACGCATGGCGCTGAGCGAGGACGGCAAGTTTCTCGCCATGGATGTCGACCTGATGGCTGACATGGGCGCGTATCTGTCGACCTTTGGACCTTACATCCCGCATGGCGGCGCCGGCATGTTGCCGGGTCTCTACGACATCCAGACATTCCATTGCCGCGTGCGCACGGTGTTCACCAACTCCGTGCCGGTGGACGCCTATCGCGGCGCCGGCCGTCCGGAGGCGGCTTACGTCGTCGAACGTCTCGTCGATCAATGCGCGCGCAAGCTCGGCATGTCGCCGGATGCGATCCGCCGCAAGAACTTCATCCCGCCGAAGGCGATGCCGTACAGGACCGCGACCGGCAAGGTGTACGACTCCGGCGATTTCACGGCGCATATGAAACGCGCGATGGATGTTGCGGGCTGGAAGGAATTTCCAAAGCGGGCCAAGGCCGCGAAGAAAGAGGGCCTGGTTCGCGGCATCGGTATGGCCACCTATGTGGAGGTCTGCGGCACCATGGGCGACGAGACCGCCAATGTTGCTGTGGGCGCTGATGGCGACATCACCATTTTGATCGGTACGCAGTCGACCGGGCAGGGCCACCACACAGCCTATGCCCAGATCGTCGCCGAACAGTTCGGGGTGACACCGGACCGCGTCCACATCGTCCAGGGCGACACGGCGAAGGTCGCGACGGGCCTCGGCACCGGCGGCTCCGCTTCGATCCCGACCGGTGGCGTCAGCGTGCAGCGCGCCACCAGGCAGCTCGGTATCAATTTGAAGGAGCTCGCGGCAAATGTGCTGGAAACCAGCGTCGCCGATCTCGAGATCGATGGCGGCGTGGTGAAGATCGCCGGCACCGATCGCTCGGTATCATTCGCCGACCTCGCGAAGAAGGCTGATCCGTCGAAGCTCAATGCGTCGGAAACCTTCAGCAGCGCCGACGGCACCTTCCCCAACGGTACCCATCTGGTCGAAGTCGAGATTGATCCTGCGACCGGCAAGATCGCCATTGTCAATTACGTCATCGTCGACGATTTCGGCGTCACGCTGAATCCGTTGCTGCTGGCCGGCCAGGTGCATGGCGGCACCATGCAGGGCATCGGCCAGGCGCTGATGGAGCAGGCGGTCTATGATCCCGAGGACGGCCAGCTCGTCACTGGCACTTTCATGGACTATGCGCTGCCGCGCGCGGCCGACGGCGCGCCGATTTCGTTCGAGACCCACAACATCCCCTGCGTGACCAATCCGCTGGGGGTGAAGGGGGCGGGCGAAGCCGGCGCCATCGGCTCTTGTCCGGCCGTGATGAACGCCATCATAGATGGCCTCTATCGCGAATACAAAATCGAGCACATCGACATGCCTGCAACCCCGGAGCGGGTCTGGATGGCGATCCGCGAGCACGAACGGCTCCACACGCTGTAGGGCGCCGCCGCCGGGAATAGCCGGATGGCGGCGGGGTTCATCTACATGTTGCGAACTAGTCCTAATTGAATTCCAAACAGGGGTATTGGTTGATGAAACGTGCGCTTCTCGTTGTCGGAGCTTTGCTGTTGAGTGTGGGGGCGGTCTCGGCCCAGCAAGAGATCGTCAAGGAACGCCAGACGCTGATGAAATCCAATGGTCGCGCTCTTGGCGGCACACTCAGCGCGATGGCCAAGGGCGACAAGCCCTATGATCAGGCCGCGGTCGAGGCCGCGCTGACCGTGCTGGACGAAACCGCCAAGAAGCTGCCGACACTGTTTCCGGACAGCACCAAGGGTCTGAAGGCCGAGGGTGACTATTCGACGTCGCCGAAGGTCTGGGAAGACAAGGCCGGTTTCGATGCCCACATCGTCACCTTCGCCAAGGCCGTCACCGACGCCAAGGCCAAGATCAAGGATCTCGACAGCCTCAAGGCGAATGTCGGCGGCATCGGCAAGGCATGCGGCGGCTGCCACGAGACGTTCAGACTGAAGATCTGAGCTCGATTGTGAACTCTGAATGAAAGGGCGAACGCCGCAGCGCTCGCCCTTTTGTTCAACCATCGTCGATTCGAATGTTACTTCGTGACCTGTCCGCGGATCTCGCCGCCTTTGTTGGCCTCAGTGTGGATGTTGACATAGTACTTGCCGGCCAACAGGTCGGCGGCCTGTGCGTCGGTCAGCGTGGCGCTGCCTTCGGAGCCGGATGTGGCTGGTGTGATCGGTACGGCCACTCCGGCATTCTTGCCGGCTTCGGCGGGGCCGTGGAAATGCGCCATGGTCGCAGGACCCGTGAGGCCGGAATAGGTCAGCTTCCAGGTCAGCTTCTTGGTAGCGGGATCGAAGTCGATATCGGCGGTGCCCTTGCCGACGCTGGTATTGGCGGGCACTTCGGAAGCGCTGTTGAGGGTCGCCTTCATCTTGTCGGCGCAAGCGGGGCCGGCGAGGGCGATGCTGGTGCCGAGCGCGAGGGACGCGAGCATGATCGAACGAGGTGACATGGTTTTCTCCCTGATGATGGTGAGGTCGTCATGGCTGGAAACATCCGAGACGCCAATTCATTCCCCCGGGAGCCTAAGGGATGGATCACGGTTTCGTTCCGGCAGCGGCTGTTCAAGGCGATGCGCCCGTTGATGTTTGACCCGGATACCGATTGGACATGCACGTGCTGAAACGGCTTTTCATTCTCGCATTTGTCGCGGCTGTCATCGGCCTCGGCGTGTTCTGGTGGCTGACGATTCCAGTAACGGTGGCTGCGAGCACGCTCCCGCCGCACACGCCCAATCCCGGCAATGGCGCAGTGGTCTTCAATGCCGGTGGCTGCTCGTCATGCCATGCGACGCCGGCGCAGCAGGATCGGCTCAAGCTTGGCGGCGGGCTGCCGCTCACGTCGCCGTTCGGTACGTTCTATGTGCCAAACATCTCGCCGGATCCGGTCGCCGGGATAGGCCGCTGGAGCGAGGCTGATTTCGTCACGGCGCTGTTGAAGGGGACGTCGCCGAACGGTTCGCATTACTTTCCGGCCTTTCCCTACACGTCCTATCAGCAGATGAAGATGGAGGACGCGCGCGATCTGTTCGGCTATCTAAAGACGCTGCCACAGGTCGCCAGCAAGGCGCCGGATCATGCGGTGCCATTCCCGTTCAACATCCGGCGCAATCTCGGCGTCTGGAAGCTGCTGTTCCTCGATGGCAAGCCGTTCGAGGCGGATGCATCGAAGTCGCCGCAGTGGAATCGCGGCAGCTATCTGGTGAATGCGCTGGGCCACTGTGCCGAGTGCCACAGCCCGCGCGATGCGCTGGGCGGCATCGTGACGGCACAGCGCTTTGCCGGAGGTCCTAATCCTGACGGAGAGGGTTGGGTACCCAACATCACCCAAAAGCGTCTCGGTGACTGGAGCGAAAAGGACATCGCGTATTTTCTCGAAACCGGGCAGACCCCGGACGGTGACACCGCCGGTGGCTCAATGGCCCGCGTGATCCGCAATACCTCCCAGTTGAGCGCAGACGACCGCTCGGCGATGGCGCTCTATCTGAAGTCGCTCCCTGCGGTGGAGGGGCCCATCAGGCCCGCCAAAAAGGGCTAAAACCGCCTGCGCAAGGTTGGGTTGTGGCGAGGGTGCAGCCCTGCATGGAAACCCGCCAAGCCATGTCGCATCGGCGGTTTTCGTGAGGAGGCTCACGTGATTGTGTGCTGCAACATGAAGACCCCCACGATTCCCCTGATCTCCATTTCCCCGAACTCATGAACATCTTCAAAGCCGTGTCGCTGAAGATTGCCAGCACCATGGCGTTTGCCATCATGGGCGCGCAGGGTCGCTATCTCGGTAGCGACGTGCCGCTCGGCGAGATCGTGTTTGCGCGCGGGTTGTTTGCGCTGATCCCGATCGTGCTGTTCTTCGGCTGGCGCGGTCAGTTGCGCGGCGCGCTGCGCACGAACCGTGTCTCCGCGCATCTGGTGCGCGGCTCGTTCAGCGTGATCGGCACCTTCTGCACCTTCGGCGCGCTGGCGCGGCTGCCGATCGCGGATGTGACCGCCATCGCCTTCATCGCGCCGCTGATCACGGTGGTGTTCGCCGCGATCTTCCTGAAAGAGCAGGTCCATGCCTATCGCTGGTCGGCGGTGGCGATTGGCTTTTCCGGCGTGATCCTGATGCTGTCGCCGTATTTCCACGACCACGCGGCGCTGACCACGTCGATGATCATCGGTCTGTCGCTGGCGCTGCTCAATGCCTTCTCGTCGGGCGGTGCGACCATCCAGATACGCCGGCTGACCGCAACGGAGTCCTCATCCGCGATTGTCATCTTCATGACGCTGATCGTGATGGCGGCGTCGCTGCTCACGGCGCCATTCGGCTGGCGCTGGCCGACGAGTTTCGAATTGGCGCTGCTGATCGGCATCGGCATTTCCGGTGGGCTCGGGCAGATGCTGTTCACCGAGAGCTATCGCTATGCGCCGGCGTCCTTCCTGGCGCCGTTCGACTACACGGCGATGCTGTGGGCCTTCCTGCTCGGCTTCTGGATGTTCGGCGAGGTGCCGACGCCTTACGTGGTCGGCGGCGCGGTAATCGTCGCGGGCGCAGGCATCTTCGTCATCCTGCGCGAACGCCATCTTGGCCTGAAGCGGCTGCGTGACACACCGATGTCGCCGATTTCTACCATGGCCGATGACGAAGCCGATCCGGACGCGCCCATCGCCGTCCGCGCAAAGTGGCGCTGATTTTTCGTTCAATTTTGTTGCAATGCACACTGCGCTTTGCTGGCAAGCTGTGCCATTTCGATTTTAGAACGCGCGCAAAACACGGGGCCTTGCTCCTGCCACGCGGCTGGATTTATATGCATTTGCTGCTTTCACGCGGCACCCCGTGCATGACGGGCTCATGAGGCGAAATGACCGCGCAAGGGTGCTTGCCGGACGTGTCGTTCCTTCCCAGATAGACCCGGCTGCACAGAATTTTCTGACGACAGACGTTCCCGCAATCAAAGAGGTTACCAATGGTCAACCGCCTGCAATTCTACATCGATGGCGCCTGGGTCGATCCCGTCGTCAAAAAAACCACCCCTGTCGTCAATCCGGCGACTGAAGATGCGATGTACGACATTGCGCTGGGCTCCAAGGCCGACGTCGACAAGGCTGTCGCCGCTGCCAAGCGCGCTTTCGAGACGTTCTCCCAGACCACCCGTGAAGAGCGCATCGCGCTGCTCGAAAAGATCATCGCGGTCTACAAGACCCGCATGTCGGATATCGGTGCGTCGGTCTCCGACGAAATGGGCGCTCCGCTGCCGATGGCCGAGAAGCTGCAGGCCGGTGCCGGCCTCGGTCACCTCGTCGCCACGCTCGACGTGCTGAAGACCTATAAGTTCGACGAGGCGCACAACGCCGCCATGATCACGAAGGAGCCGATTGGCGTCGTTGGCATGATCACCCCGTGGAATTGGCCGCTGAACCAGATCGCCTGCAAGGTCGCACCTGCGCTCGCCGCTGGCTGCACCATGCTCTTGAAGCCGTCGGAATACACCCCGACCTCAGCGTTGATCTTCGCGGAAATCCTCCATGAAGCCGGCGTGCCGAAGGGCGTGTTCAACCTCGTGAATGGCTTGGGCCCCGACGTCGGCGTCGCCATGAGCGAACATCCCGACATCGACATGATCTCCTTTACCGGTTCGACCCGCGCCGGCATCGACGTTGCCAAGCGCGCCGCGAACACCGTGAAGCGCGTCAGCCAGGAGCTCGGTGGCAAGTCGCCGAACGTGATCCTCGATGGCGCCGACTTCGTGAAGGCCGTCACCGGCGGCGTCGCGCACATGTTCAACAACTCCGGACAGTCGTGCAACGCGCCGAGCCGCATGATCGTGCCGCAGGCGAAGATGAAGGAAATCGCTGCCATCGCGAAGGCGCAGGCCGACAAGACCAAGGCCGGCGATCCGCGCGCTGATGGCACTGTGATCGGTCCGGTGGTCAATCGCGGCCAGTGGGACAAGATCCAGGGCCTGATCCAGAAGGGTATCGAGGAAGGCGCCACGCTGGTCGCCGGTGGCCCCGGCCTGCCGGAAGGCGTCAACAAGGGCTTCTATGTGCGTCCAACGATCTTCGCCGACGTCACCGAGAACATGACCATCGCGCGCGAGGAAATCTTCGGACCGGTGCTTGTGATCATGGGGTCCAAGGACGAGGCTGACGCGCTCCGCATCGCCAATGACACCCCGTACGGCCTCGCTGGCTACGTCTCGGCTGATACAGTCGAGAACGCCCGCAAGTTCGGCCGTCGTATCCGCGCCGGCAACGTCAACCTGCAGGGCGCGCCGAACGACCGCACTGCGCCGTTCGGCGGCTACAAGCAGTCCGGCAACGGCCGCGAATGGGGCAAGCATGGTCTCGAGGACTTCCTCGAGGTCAAGGCGATCGCAGGCTACACCGCGGCGTAAGACCGCGTCGTTGAAGCGCAAGCTTCGTGACTGAAAACGCCGGCATGGAGCCATCCATGCCGGCGTTTTTGTTTCTACGATGGTCTCTCCGCCGTCATTGCGAGGAGCGAAGCGACGCGGCAATCCAGAAGGCCACAAGCGTGGCAAGACTGGATTGCTTCGCTACGCTCGCAATGACGTTGAGAGGCCGGCGTGCCCTCAGCCCCCCAGCGCCCCCTGCGTGTTCACATACACCGCATAGATCGACTGGCTCGATGCCATGAACAGCCGGTTGCGTTTCACGCCGCCGAAACAGACATTGGCGCAGCGCTCAGGCAGCGCGATGCGGCCGATCTGTTCGCCATCGGGCGCGAAGATGAAGACGCCGTCGAGCTCCGGCTTGCCCATGCCCCAGCCGCACCACAGATTGCCATCGATATCGCAGCGCATGCCGTCGGGCGTGCCCGGGCCCGCATCGATCAGTACGCGCTTGTTCTTGAGTGTCTTGCCGTCGGCAGCAACGTCGTAAGCGAGAATCTTGCGGTTCGGCACACCGCGGGATTCCACGACATAGAGCAGCTTCTCGTCCGGTGAAAAGCATAGCCCGTTGGGGCCGAGCACATCGTCGGCGACAATGGTGGACGTCAACGTATCGCCATCGATGCGATAGATATTCTGTCCGATCTCAGATGGCGCTTTGTTGCCCTCATAGTCGCTCATCAGGCCGAACGGCGGATCGGTGAACCAGATCGAGCCGTCGGACTTCGCCACGACGTCATTCGGCGAGTTCAGTTTCTTGCCTTCGAAATTATCCATCAGCACCGTGATGGAACCGTCATATTCGGTGCGGGTGATGCGGCGCCCGTGTTCGCAGGTGATCAGGCGTCCCTGGCGATCCCGCGTGTTGCCATTGCCGTAATTCGACGGTCTGCGGAAATCGCTGATCGCGCCGGTTTCCTCTTCCCATTTGATAATGCGGTTGTTGGGAATATCTGAACACAACAGATAGCGGCCGTCACCGAAATAGACCGGTCCTTCGGCCCAGCGCATGCCGGTGGCGATGCGTTCAATGGCGCCGAGCTTGATCCAGTATTTTTCGAAGCGGGGATCGAGGGCGTGAATGGCGGGGTCGGGATAATAGGTCGCCGGCTGCCAGCCGCGCGATGATGTGTCGGACATTGGCGTCTCGTTCTCTGTCGTTTCCTCGGATGCGTTTGCTAACATCGGCGAGGGTAGGCGGCAAGCAATGCCGGTTCCACTGCCTTGCCGTTGCGCCCGCGCCGCGCCATACTTGTCTGACAACTGACAACATTACGAGGGACGGAATGAAGATCTTGATGACGGGCGCATCTGGCGGAATTGGCACGCGCTTGCGCGAATTGCTGCCGCCGATCTATCCTGACCTGGTGCTGAGCGATCTCACCACGCCGCCCAATCTCAAGCCGACCGAGAATTTCACACAGGCCGATCTGGCCGATCTCGCCGCCGTGGAGGCGATCTGCGAGGGCGTCGATGGCATCCTGCATTTCGGCGGTTTCTCGGTGGAGGGGCCATGGGACACCATCCTGCAGGCCAATATCATCGGCGGTTACAATCTGTTCGAGGCAGCGCGCAAGAAGGGCGTCAAGCGCATTATCTTCGCGTCGTCCAATCACGCGGTCGGCTTCTATCCACGCCACAGCAAAATCCCGCCGGACGTTACGGCACGGCCGGACAGCCGCTACGGCGTCAGCAAGGTGTTCGGCGAGGCGGTGGGCTCGCTCTATGCCGACAAATACGGGCTGTCGGTGACATGCCTGCGGATCGGCAATTTCGGCGACAGGCCGCTTGATCAACGTCGGCTGTCGATTTGGCTCAAGCCCGAGGATCTGGTGCAGCTCTGCCAGATCGGGCTCGAACATCCCGCCATCCATTTCGAGGTGCTGTATGGCGCCTCCTATAACGAGCGTGCCTGGTGGGATAACTCCCGCGCCTATGAACTCGGCTATCGCCCGGTCGGCAAAGCCGAGGATCATCGCGAACACGCAATGGCGGAACAGGCGAAGATGAAACCCGATCCGGTCGGTGATTTCTATCAGGGCGGCGCATTTTGCAGCGCCGAATTCGCCGGCGATTTCAGCAAGGTGTGGGAGCCGAAATAGGGGCCCAGCCAGTCCGTCCCGCGCATTGACAAGAATTTTGGCGGCTTCATAAGAAGCATTCAAAACAAGCTTGGAATGGGAACGCGACATGGCCGACGGATTGCGCAAGGGGCTGACCAGTTACGGCGACGCGGGCTTTTCGCTGTTCTTGCGCAAGGCCTTCATCAAGGCCATGGGCTATTCCGACGATGCGCTCGACCGGCCCATCGTCGGGATCACCAACACTCATAGCGACTACAATCCGTGCCACGGCAATTCGCCCCAGATCATCGAGGCGGTGAAGCGCGGCGTGATGCTGGCCGGCGCGCTGCCGATGGTGTTTCCGACCATCTCGATCGGCGAAAGCTTTGCCCATCCGACCTCTATGTATCTGCGCAATCTGATGGCGATGGATACCGAGGAGATGATCAAGGCGCAGCCGATGGATGCGGTCGTCGTCATCGGCGGCTGCGACAAGACTCTGCCGGCGCAGATCATGGCGGCGCTGTCGGTTGATTTGCCGACGGTGGTGATCCCGGTCGGCCCGATGGTGGTCGGCCATCACAAGGGCGAGGTGCTCGGCGCCTGCACGGACTGTCGACGTATGTGGGGCAAGTTCCGCGCCGGCGAGATCGACCAGCAGGAAATCGACGACGTCAATGCGCGCCTCGCGCCGTCGGTTGGCACATGCATGGTGATGGGCACGGCGTCGACCATGGCCTGCATCACCGAGGCGATGGGCCTGTCGCTGCCGATGAGTGCGACCATTCCCGCGCCGCATGCCGAGCGCTTCCGGTCCGCCGAAGCCAGCGGCAAGGTTGCCGCGACGCTCGCCAAGAACAAGGGGCCGAAGCCGAGCGAATTCCTGACGCCGGGTTCGTTCCGTAACGCGCAGGTCGTGCTGCAGGCGATCGGCGGCTCGACCAACGGCCTCATTCATCTCACCGCGATGGCCAACCGCACGCCGAACCGGATCGATCTCGCCGCTTTCGACGAGCTTGGCCGCGACGTGCCGGTGCTGGTCGATCTGAAGCCGTCAGGCGATCACTATATGGAGCACTTCCATCACGCGGGCGGCGTGCCCAAGCTGATGGCGCAGCTCGGCGATCTCATCGATCTCGACGCGAAATCCGTCACCGGCGAGACATTGCGCGAGATCGTGGCGAATGCCGAAGAGGTGCCGGGCCAGGACGTGATCCGCTCGAAGGACAACCCGATCAAGCGGGAAGGCGGACTGGCAATCCTGCACGGTAATCTGGCGCCGCGCAGCGCCGTCATCAAGCATTCCGCCGCGTCGCCCAAGCTGATGCAGCACACCGGCCGTGCCGTGGTGTTCGAATCCGTCGAGGACATGACGAACCGCGTCGACGATCCCGATCTCGACGTCAATGCCGATGACGTGCTGGTGCTGCGCAATGCCGGTCCCAAGGGCGCACCGGGCATGCCGGAGGCCGGCTATCTGCCAATCCCCATGAAGCTGGCGCGTGCCGGCGTGAAGGACATGGTGCGTATTTCAGACGCGCGCATGAGCGGTACAGCCTTCGGCACCATTGTGCTGCACATCACGCCGGAGAGCGCCGTGGGTGGCCCGCTGGCGCTGGTGAAGAACGGCGACATGATCCGTCTGGATGTGGCGAAACGGTCGATCGATCTGTTGGTCGACGATGCCGAGCTTGCGAAGCGCCAGGCTGCGCTCCCGCCAGCGAAGACGCCGGACTGGGCGAAGCGCGGCTATGCGCATCTGTTTCACACCACGATCCTGCAGGCCGATGACGGCTGCGATTTCGACTTCATGACGGCGAAGGGGAAGGGCTGACGCTAGCCGGCGGCCGCTGACACTTCTTCCGCGGTTGGCATCGACGGCCCGGCGCCCATCCGCTGTACGCAAAGCGCTGCGGCGACATTAGCATAGCCAATGGCGCTCTGCAGTGAATGTCCATCCGCAAGCTTTGCGGCAACAGCCCCCACGAAACAGTCGCCGGCACCAGTGGTGTCAATGGCCTTCACGATGCGGGCGGCTTCGAGGTGGACCCGGCCATCGATCAGCGCGATCGCGCCGCGCTTGCCCAGCGTGATGCAGATGTTCGGCCGATGATCGGTTTGCAATGTCGATGCGGCGGCGATGAAGCGCGCATCGGGATCAGTGTCGTGCAGTTCGAGACTTGCAAGCAGGCCGAGTTCGCTTTCATTGAGGATCAGAATATCCACCAGAGCCATCAGCTCACGGTCAATCGGCATCGCCGGTGCCGGATTGAGTATCGTCGTTGCACCGGATGCGCGCGCTCGCGTGAAGAAAGCCGTGATGGCCGGCAGCGGAATCTCGAATTGGCTGACGGCGATATCGCCTTTTCGGAATGCGGACGCAGCGACATCGGCCGCACTCACCAGCGCGTTGGCGCCGGGAATGACAATGATGGTGTTGTCGGCATTTGCGACGGTAATGATCGCCGCTCCGGTGCCAACGCCAGTGGCTTCGCGCACGTGAGCGAGATCGACGCCCTGCATGGCCAGAAATGCCCTGGTGTCACGCCCGAAGGCATCCGCGCCGGTGCAGCCGATCAGCATTGTCCTGGCGCCGAGCTTCGCCGCAGCAACGGCCTGATTGGCGCCCTTGCCACCGGGAAAATACAACACTTCGCGGCCTGCTACAGTCTCACCGATTGCCGGATGGCGGTCGGCTGTCGCGACCATGTCCATATTGATGCTGCCGGCGACGACAACCTGGCCCATGGTTGTCACACCTGCGCCCGATATTCCTCACGCACCGCCGCGATATCCGACAATGTCGGCAGTCCCGCTTCATTGCCAAGCCGCTGGATCTTGAAGGTCGATGCGGCCCGCGCGAATTTGAAATGCTCGGCCCAGCTATGGCCGGGATTGGCGAGGTACGAATAGACGTAAGCGCCGTGGAAAACATCGCCGGCGCCATTGGTATCGATCACCTTTTCGCGCGGGATCGGCAGCGCGGGCAGTGTGTGCACTGTGCCGGCTTCGTCATACCAGAGCAGGCCCTTCTCGCCGAGCGTGACGCCGCCGACGCGGCAGCCGCGGTTCTTGAGATAATCGAGCATCTTCTCCGGCGTCAGGTCCATCTGCTCGCAGAGACGTTCGGCGACGATGGCGACGTCGATGAACTCAAGCAGCTCATGGGTATTGGTGCGCAAGCCGCCGCCGTCGAGCGAGGTGAGGATGCCGGCCTCGCGGCAGAGCTTCGCGTAGTGGATCGCGGCATCGGGCTGATGGCCGTCGATATGGAGCGCGCGGCAGGCACCGAGATTGAGCAGCGGGAACGGATGGATGTGTTCGTCGTCGCGGCAGCGGACGATGGCACGCTTGCCGTCTTTAGGCATGATGAAGGACAGCGACGAACTCGCCACTTTGCGCGGATGGACCTCGATGGCGTATTTCGCCGACATGTCCATGAACATGCGGCCGAGCCAGTCATTGGCGACGGTGGCGATCAGATCGGGCACGATGCCCAGCTTGGCGCAGCAGAAGGCCGCCGTCACCGCATTGCCGCCGAATGACACGGCATAGTCGGAGGCGACGTGTTTCTCGTCGCCGGTCGGCATATGGTCGGTGATGAACGTGACGTCGATATAGGTCTGTCCGATAAAGAGTGCCTTCATGAATCCGTCCGTCTCGCCTGAGGGATGGCTGCACCCGTCCGGAGACGGCGCATCAGTCAGCTTAACAGCGCTTGCGACGAGGTCACCACCGAAATTGTGCGATGCCGCAGGATGCCGCAGCCGGGCGGACTCGGTTTTCAGCATTGCGGCTCGAAAACTGGCATAGTTCGATAACAACAACGCCACAAAGAGGGGAGGGATGCGATGATCACCGGGCTGGATCACGTCGTCATTTTGCTGGAGGACCTGGAGGTGGGGATCGCCACCTATCAGACCCTGTTCGCCCGCGCGCCCGCCTGGCGCAGCACCAGCGACGGCGCGGCCATGGCGATCTTCACGGTGGCCAACATGTCGGTCGAGCTGATGGCACCTGTCGGTCACGGCCCGGCCGCCGATCGCATCAGGGCCGTGCTGCCGGAGCAGGGTGCGACGCTGGCCAGCATCTGTTTCCGGACTGGCGATATCGCTGGGATGCATCGCCGGCTCGATCGCCTGGCGCTGAAGCCTGATCCCATCGCCGAGGTCGAGAGCAGGGATACCGAGACCGGCGCCACACTCTCCTGGAAGCGTACCCGTGCGGCGACGGACGCGACGCGCGGCGTCCGGCAATTCTTTCTCGAACTGTCCGACGAGCGTCCGGTGTCGCCCCCGGTGGGCGATGCGCCGTTCCTTGGCCTCGACCATATCGTTGTCGCCACGCAGGATCCGGAGCGCGCCGCTGCGCTCTATGGCGCGCGACTGGGCCTCGACATGGCACTGGATCGCTCCAATCCGGAGTGGGGCCATCTGATGTTCTTCCGCTGCGGCGATCTGATCGTCGAGGTCGTGCATCGCCCCGACGACAAGGCCGACAAGAATCGCGACAAGCTCTGGGGCATGACCTGGCGCGTCGCTGACGCGGATGCCGTCCGCGAGCGCTTGCTCGCCGCGCATGTCAACGTGTCGGAGGTGCGTAGTGGCCGCAAGCCGGGCACCCGTGTTGTCAGCCTCCGCGATGGCACCTGCGGAATTCCGACGCTGCTGATCGAGCGGACGGGGAAGGATGTGTGAGCGCCGTCAAGCGACCTTCAGCGTCTCGATCCCGCTGACGTCGACAGTCTGTTCGGCGTGCCATGTGTCATAGGCTGCCTGCATCCGCACCCAGATGCCGGCACCGTTGCCAAACAATTTTCCGATCCGGACCGCGACCTCGGGCGAGATCGGCTTCTTCTCTTCGAGGATGTCGTGCAGATGCTGGCGGGAAATGCCGAGCAGGCGGGCGATCTCGGTCTTGGATCGCTTGACGGCGGGGATCACGTCTTCGCGCAGCACGGCGCCTGGATGGGTCGGGCAGCGGGACGCGCTGCGCTTGGCATTTTGCTCAACCATCGTGGCTCTCCTTGATCCCCGGCGCGAAGCGCCCTTAGTGATACTGCTCGAAGTCGACACGAAGCGCATCGCCGGCCTCGAATTCGAATGTGATGCACCATGGTCCGTTGACGTGAACGGAATAACGCTGTGGTTTGCCGCGCAGTGGATGGAAGTTGAAGCCGGGCAGGCCCATCTCGGCCGGCAAGGTTGCGACATCCAGCATGTCGAGCCGGCGGAGAATGCGACCATGCATTTTTTTGTCAATCTTGGCTGACGTCTTCCTGCTCCAGAGCTCGTTCAGACCGGGATGTATGAAAGATCTGATCACAGGTGTCTCGACGGCTACGGATCGACCGCCCGAATTGTAAGCTATTAGCTTACAATTCGTCAAGTGGTTTTTCCGCAGGCCGGGCGAACTACCGCCACAATACTGAACAGCCTTGCCAGAGCAGCACCAGCGAGATCACCAGCAGCAGGGCATAGGCGATGTTGTAGAACAGATTGGTAGGCGTATGTTTCACCAGCCAGATGCCCATGAAGTTCGCGATGATGGCCATAGGCAGCAGTGCCAGCGATGTCGCGAAATTGCCGGCGTGGAATTGGCCGAGCGCGAAGTAGGGCACGATCTTCAGCGCATTGACCACGGCGAAGAAGATCGTGGTGGTCCCGACCAGCACCAGCTTCGGCAGCCGCTGCGGCAGCACATAGACCTGAAATGGGGGGCCGCCGGCTTGAGTCATGAAGGATGTGAAGCCCGATACCGCGCCCCAGAATACGCCGCCGGCCGGGCCCATGCGGGTCGGTTCGATCCTGGCGCGCTTCCGCCAGACGTCGATCACGAAGATGAGGCCGATCAAACCGACAGTGATGCGAACGGCATTGTCAGAAATATAGGAGGCGAGCAGCCACGCCAGCGTCATGCCGGCGACCGCGCCCGGCAACATGATCTTCAGATTCGAGGCGTCCCATTCGCGGCGATAGACATAGATCGAGATCAGGTCCTGCGTGATCAGCACCGGCAGCAGCAAGGCGGCGGCCTCGAGCGGCGGCAGATACAGCGCCAGCAGCGGCGTGGCGGCAATGCCGACGCCGGAAAAGCCGCCTTTGGAGAGGCCAAGGAAAATCACCGCCGGAATGGCGACGGCATAGAAGAACGGGTCTGTGATGATGGCAGGCACAAGCAGGTCCGGTTGGGGCAGGGCAGTGATAGCGACGACACCCGCAAAAGGCGATGCCCGTTTGCGCATATGGCCCGGAACATGCTTTGTTCTCAAGCGGGCAAACGCATGCTACACGCGATAGACGTGCGGCTGTTGCGTCATTCCGCTGAGCGACGGGATCCGGGTTTGGCAAAAACAACTAAAAAAGCGCCGAAGAAAGCATTGAAGTGGCAGCGTGACCCGGAAGGGATGCGTCTGCGCATTCTCGAGGCTGCCAAGAAGGAATTCGCGAGCAAGGGCCTCGCCGGTGCGCGCGTCGATCGCATCGCTGCGCAGGCCGGCGCCAACAAGCGCATGCTCTACTATCACGTCGGCAACAAGGATGCGCTCTATCTTGCGGTACTCGAAGGTGCCTATGAGCAGATCCGTGCCGAAGAACGCACGCTCGATCTCGAACATCTCGATCCGCCCGAGGCCATCGAGAGCCTGATCGCCTTCACCTGGAACTACTTTATCCGCAACCCGGAATTCCTTGCGCTGCTCAACACCGAGAATCTGGAGCGCGCGAAGCACATCAAGCGCTCCACGAAGGTGAAGTCGATGCATTCGCCCTTCGTGGAGATGATCCGCACGGTGGTTTTGCGCGGCGTCGCGTCAGGCGATTTCAAGGTCGCGATGGATCCGGTGCAGCTCTACATTTCCATCGCCGCGCTGAGCTTTTTCTATATCGGCAACAACGCTACGCTCAGCGTGATTTTCGGCAGGGATCTCCTGGCGAAGGAGGCGAGGGACGAGCGGCTGGCCCATATGGTGGCACTCGTCCTGGCGGCGCTCACCGGCCGATCCGTGGCCGAATTCCAGCTCCCGCCGGCGACGGTTGTCCACACCTCGGCCCGCCAAAGCGCCTGAAATCATTGTGTAATTTTCGCTAGTTAAGCGCCCAATTGACAACGGTGAAGCCATGCGCTGTATTTATCCAACGAGTTAAATGCGACCGCGAAGCCGGCATCTGGGAGACGAGACGCGTGAGTGAGAAGAAAGCACCCGGCAGTGTATCGAAGCTGCTGAACGCCTCATGGCTGCGCCCATTCCTGTTGCTGGTGATGATCGTGGTCGGCTGGGATCTCGCGATCCGCATCTTCAACATTCCCGCCTATCAGATCCCTGCGCCCGGCGACGTCGTGAAGGTGCTCTATACCGACTGGCCCGAACTGCTTGCGCAGTCAGGGCCGACGACTTACGCGACACTGCTCGGCTTCCTTGCATCCGCCGTGTTCGGCATCCCGATTGCCATGCTGATCGCCGGTTCGCGGGCCGTCGAAAGCTATGTCTATCCGCTGCTGGTGTTTTCGCAGTCGATTCCCAAAGTCGCCATCGCGCCCTTGTTCGTGGTGTGGTTCGGCTTCGGCATCGTGCCGAAGATCATCGCCGCCTTCCTGCTCGGTTTCTTTCCCGTCGTCGTGTCGGCGGTGCAGGGCTTCAAGTCGGTCGATCCCGACATGGTCGATCTTGCCCGCGCCATGAAGGGCAGCCGCTTGCGCGTGTTCTGCGCCGTGAACCTGCCACACGCGCTGCCGGCGATCTTCTCCGGTCTCAAGGTGTCCGTCACGCTCGCCGTCGTCGGCGCGGTGGTCGGTGAATTCGTCGGCTCCAATTCCGGCATCGGTTATGTGCTGCAGCGCTCGATCGGCACCTTCGATCTGCCGACGATGTTTGCGGCTCTCGTCATCCTCGCGCTGCTCGGCGTCATTCTGTTCTGGCTGGTCGATCGTATCGAACGCTTTGCGATTCCCTGGCACGTCAGCCAGCGCGCGGATGTCTTCATCGGGTCCTGATCGGGACCTGCAATTCCAAACAAGCGGTCCGGCGAAACGGGCCGCGATCACCTGCTTCAATGGGAGGCTAAAAATGCTGAAATGGGTTACTGCTGTTTCGACTGCCGCGATCACCGTCACGCTCGCGCTCGCCACGCCGGCGGCTGCGGCCGACAAGGTGACGCTGATGCTCAACTGGTATGTCTATGGTGAGCATTCGCCGTTCTATTACGGCAAGGCCAAGGGCATCTATGAAGCAGAAGGCATCGATCTCGACATTCAGGAAGGCCGCGGTTCGGCGGCTACCGTGCAGGCTGTCGCTGCCAAGAGCGTGAATTTCGGCTATGTCGACGTTCCCACCATGATGCGTGCAGCCGTGAAGGGCGCCCCGGTGATCGCCACCGGCGTGTTGCTGCAGACCTCGGCCATGTCGGTGATGGGCTTCGTCGACAAGAACATCAAGAAGCCGGAGGATATCAAGGGCAAGACCGTGGCGATCACGCCGGCGGATTCCATGACCCAGATCTGGCCGCTGTTCCTCAAGAAGGCGGGCCTCAAGGAATCCGATTTCAAGACCGTCGCCGGCGACGGACAGACCAAGCTCAACGCCGTCATCAACGGCCAGGCTGACCTGTTGCTCGGCTACGTCATGGACCAGTCCATGAAGATCAAGGATGCCACCGGCAAGGATGTGTATCCGATCAAGTTTGCCGATTACGGCATTCATCTCGTGTCGTCGGGCATTATCACCAATACCGACTATGCCAAGGCCAATCCGGATCTCGTGAAGCGCTTCATGTCGGCCACCACCAAGGCCGTCGAAGCTGCGTCGAAGGAGCCGAAGGCTGCCGCGCAGGCGATCCTCGATGCCAACCCGAAGGGCGGCAAGATCGAGACCCTGACCCAGGGCTTCGAACTCACCATCCCGCTCTACACCACGCCGGAAACCAAGGGTAAGCGCCCGTTCCAGGTCACCGATCAGAACATGAAGGAATCGGTAGAGCTGATGGTCGAATATGGCGGTCTGGAAGCCAAGGCCAAGGAAAATCCGAAGGCCTTCTACACCAACGAATATCTGCCGAAGTAACCGGCCCGGTTATCTCGACCGAACTGACGAAATCAACAGGACTAGCCGTAATGACTGCAGCGATGAGGACCATGAGCGTCGATCAACCGAGTGCGCATCTTCGCGTCGTATCCGAGCAGTCCGCACCATCAAAGGCGTCGGGGATCAATCTCTCCGGCGTCTCCAAAACCTATGGGACCGGCGACGGCCAGGTGCAGTCGCTGCGCCCCCTGGACTTCCATATCAATGACGGTGAGTTCTTCGTCGTGGTCGGCCCATCCGGCTGCGGCAAGTCCACGCTGCTCAAACTGATCTCCGGCCTTCTTGCGCCGACATCCGGAGAAATCCACGTCGATGGCAACAAGGTCACCGAGCCCCATGGCGATGTCGGCATCGTGTTCCAGAACGCGCTGCTGCTGCCCTGGCGGAACATTTTGAATAACGTGTTGATGCCGATCGACATGAAAGGCCTATCGCGCGAGAAATATATCCCGCGCGCGAAAGAGCTTCTGAAGATGGTTGGCCTCGAGGGCTTCGAGAAGAAGCTGCCGTGGCAGCTGTCCGGCGGTATGCAGCAGCGCGCCTCGATCTGCCGTGCGCTGGTGCACGATCCCAAGATCATGATGATGGACGAGCCGTTCGGCGCGCTCGACGCCATGACGCGCGAGAAGATGAATGTCGAGCTGTCGCGTATTCAGCGTACCACCGGCAAGACGATTCTCCTCATCACCCATTCGATCCCGGAAGCGGTGTTTCTGGCCGACAAGGTGCTGGTCATGACCGAGCGCCCCGGCGGCATTGCCGCGATCTATGACGTGCCGCTCGGGCGCGAGCGCACGCTCGATGCGATGTCGAACCCGATCTTCACCGATCTGGTCGCACGCATCCGCAAGCACTTCATGACCAACAGCACGCTGGACTAGCGCCCATGTCCATGTCGGCACGGATCGCCTTGCGAGACATTACGCTGTTCGAGCGCCACGTGGCGTTCGTGCGACCGTTTCGCTTTGGCGCCGTGACGGTCAATGCAGCGCCGCAGGCGTTCGTTCGGGTCGAGGTCGAGGTCGAAGGCAAAGGCGTGTTCGTCGGCGCCTCAGCCGAGCTGATGGTGCCGAAGTGGTTCGACAAGCGGCCGCATCTGGCCATCGGCGACACCGTGAACGAGCTGCGGCAGTCGCTGGTCATCGCGAAAGAGCTCTATCGCGCGCAGTCGGGTTTCATTTCGGCCTTTGGTCTGCATGCGGCCTGCATCGGCGACCAGATGAAGGCCGGCGCCGAACTGGACATTCCACCGCTGGCTGCAAGCTTCGGTCCGGCGGAAATCGACAAGGCTGTGCTCGACGCACTGCTGCGTGGCTTGGGCACGGATTTCTTCACGGGCATGAAGGCCAACGTCGCCGGTCTTACCGCGCGTCTTGCTCCCGATCTCGGCGCCGACGACATCGCGACGTTCCTGGCCAGCCGTCACCGGCTTGAGCGCGTCGCGCTGCGCCACACCGTCGGCCTCGATGATGTGATCGAAGGCGAGGGCGGTGTCGCCGACCCCCGTGAGAATAGCGGCGCACGATACTTCAAGCTCAAGATGAACGGCGATCCCGCGGCAGACGCCGCACGTTTGACCCGGATCGGAAATGCGCTGACGACGCTGCCTTACGATTATCAGGTGACGCTCGACGCCAACGAGCAATATGCCGATCTCAACGCGCTCGGCGCGCTGGTCGATCGCCTCGACAATGACAGCGCACTGGCGCCGATTGCATCCAGGCTACTTTACATCGAGCAGCCGATGCCGCGCGATATCACGCGCGAGTCGCCGCTCGGCCAATTGTCGTCGCGCAATTTCATCATTGATGAGGCTGACGACAATTGGGATGCATTCCCCGCCGCCAAGGCGTTGGGCTATCGCGGCATCTCCTCGAAATCCTGCAAGGGCTTCTACAAGTCGATCGCGAATGCGACTCGCGCTGCGGCGTGGAGCGCGCAGGGCGTCGATCATTTTATCACCGGCGAGGATCTCACCTGCCAGGCCGGCCTTGGCGTGCAGCAGGATCTGGCGCTTGGCGCGCTGATCGGCGTCACCCATGCCGAACGCAACGGCCATCACTACGTCGATGGTTTCGGCACTGCACCAGCGGAGGAGGCCGAGGCCTTCCTGACGGCGCATCCCGATCTCTACCGCCGCGATGGCGATATCGTCCGTTTGTCGATTCACGACGGTGATCTCCTCACGGGATCGCTGACCTCTGCCGGATTTGCATCCGGCGCACATCCGGACTGGTCGGTGCTGTCGCCGCTCCAGCTCGCTTCATCCGATCATTCTCAAACTAAAGTTCTCCAGGAGTCCTGACTATGGCTGTCCACCGCCTCGGCATCATCATGAACGGCATCACCGGCCGTATGGGTCTCAACCAGCATCTTGTGCGCTCCATCGTCGCGATCCGTGCGCAGGGCGGCGTGACCCTGAAGAACGGCGACCGCATGATGCCGGATCCGATCCTGGTCGGCCGCAATGCCGAGAAGATTGAAGGCCTCGCCAAGAAGTATGGCATCGAGCGCTGGACCACCGATCTCGACAAGGCTTTCGCCGACAAGAACGACAGCATCTTCTTCGATGCGGCGACCACGCAGGCACGCCCGGGTCTGCTCAACCGCGCCATCGAGGCCGGCAAGCACATCTATTGCGAGAAGCCGATCGCGACCAATCTCGAAGCCGCGCTCGACGTCATCAAGAAAGCCAATGCCAAGGGCCTCAAGCACGGTACGGTGCAGGACAAGCTGTTCCTGCCCGGCCTGAAGAAGCTTGCGATGCTCCGCGACTCTGGCTTCTTCGGCAAGATGCTCTCGGTACGCGGCGAGTTCGGCTACTGGGTGTTCGAAGGCGATTGGCAGGAAGCCCAGCGCCCGTCGTGGAACTACCGCGCTGAAGACGGCGGCGGCATGATCCTCGATATGGTCTGCCATTGGCGTTACGTGCTCGACAACCTGTTCGGCGAAGTCGAGAGCCTCACTTGCCTCGGCACCACTGACATCCCGGCGCGCTGGGACGAGCAGGGCAAGAAGTACACGGCCACTGCCGACGACTCGGCCTATGCGACCTTCAAGTTGAAGGGCGGCGTCATCGCCCATATGAACATGTCCTGGGCGACGCGCGTCTATCGCGATGATCTCGTGACCTTCCAGGTCGACGGCACCCACGGTTCGGCCGTGGCCGGTCTCACCGAGTGCATGATCCAGGCCCGTCAGGCGACGCCGCGCCCGATCTGGAATCCCGACGAGAAGCGGACCCACGATTTCTATGCCGACTGGCAGAAGGTTCCGGACAACGCCGTCTACGACAACGGCTTCAAGGAGCAGTGGGAAATGTTCATCCGTCACGTCTGTGAGGATGCGCCCTACAAGTACACGCTGCTCGAAGGTGCCAAGGGCGTGCAGCTCGTCGAATGCGCGCTGGAAAGCTGGAAGGAGCGCCGCTGGATCGACGTTCCCACACTCAAGGTCTGAGGTCCGCCATGAACAAGCCAGTCATGCCCACGTCGACTGCGTCGTCGCTGTCGCTGAAGCTGCCGAAGGCCGATCGTTCGATCGAGACCTATCGTCTCGCAGCGTCGCGCACGTTTCCGGCCAAGCTGGAAGGCACGCTGAACCGCATCGCCTTCTCGGCGGCGCATATCGTCGCCGACCCGCTGGCGGAGTGCGATCCGTGGCTCAATCAGACCATCGATTGGGACCGCACCATCGCATTTCGTGAACACGTCTGGGATCTCGGTCTCGGCGTCGCAGAAGCGATGGACACCGCTCAGCGCGGCATGGGTATGGACTGGCCGACCTCGCTCGAACTCATCACGCGCTCCGTCGCGGCGGCCAAGCCGCGCGGCGCGCTTGTGTTCTCCGGCGCCGGCACCGATCACCTCGCGGTGGAAGATGCCAAGTCGATCGACGACGTGATCAAGGCCTATGAACAGCAGTTCGAAGCGATCGAGAAGGTCGGCGGCCGCATCATCCTGATGGCGTCGCGTGCGCTGGCCAAGCTCGGCAAGAGCGCCGAGGATTACGGCCGCGTCTATGACCGCATCCTGTCGCAGTCGGCGCAGCCCGTCATCATCCACTGGCTCGGCGACATGTTCGATCCGGCACTGGCGAATTACTGGGGCACGTCCAGCCTCGACACCGCCATGGACATCGCCGTCGACGTCATCAACCGTAACGCCGCCAAGGTCGATGGCGTCAAGGTGTCGCTGCTCGATGCACAGCGCGAGATCGACATGCGTCGTCGCCTTGATCCCAAGGTCAAGATGTATACCGGCGACGATTTCAACTATGCCGAACTGATCGCCGGCGACGACAAGGGCTTCTCGCACGCGCTGCTCGGCATCTTCGATGCCATCGCGCCGGCGGCATCCTATGCGCTGTCGCGTCTGGCGGCAGGCGACGAGGCCGGCTTCCACGACGTGCTTGGTCCCACCGTGCCGCTGTCGCGTCACATCTTCAAGGCGCCGACGCGGTTCTACAAGACGGGCATCGTGTTCATGGCCTATCTCAACGGCCATCAGGATCACTTCACCATGATCGGCGGGCAGGAGAGCACGCGCTCGACGCAGCATCTCGCCGAACTGTTCCGTCTCGCCGACAAGGCCGGTCTTTTGGCCAATCCCGAACTGGCGACGCAGCGCATGAAGGCGATCATGGCCACCCGTGGGATCGAAGCCTGAGATGCGTGACTTTTCCAACGACCATCGCTGGCTGTCGCTGAACACGGCGACGGTCCGCAAGCAGGGTGACTTTGTCGCGATCGCCGAAGCCTGTGCGCGTCACAAGATCCGCGGCGTCTCGCCGTGGCGCGATCAGGTGGCCGCCGTCGGTCTGGACAAGGCCGTGAAGGCGGTGCGGGATCACGACCTCGAACTGTCCGGCTATTGCCGCGGCGGCATGTTCGTCTCGGACGAAGCCCATCGCCAGCAGCAGCGCGACGACAACAAGCGCTGCGTCGATGAAGCGGTGGCATTGGGCTCACCGTGCATCGTGCTGGTCGTCGGCGGCCTGCCGCAATATTCGCGGCCGGGCTCTGCGCCGTCGAAGAACATCATCAATGCGCGTGCGCAGGTCGATGATGGCATCGCCGAGATGATGGAATATGCGAGGCAGGCGAAGATGCCGCTGGCCATCGAGCCGCTGCATCCGGCTTATGCGGCCGACCGAGCCTGCGTGAACACCACCGAACAGGCGCTCGACATCTGCGACCGGCTCGATCCCAACCGCACCGGCATGCTCGGCGTCGCCCTCGACGTCTATCACATCTGGTGGGACCCCGAACTGCATGCCCAGATCGCGCGGGCAGGGCAGGATCGTCTGCTCGCATTTCACGTCTGCGACTGGCTGGTCCCGACCAAGGACATCCTCAACGACCGCGGCATGATGGGCGACGGCGTCATCGATATCAAATCCGCCCGCGCGGCTGTCGAGACGCAGGGCTTCGCCGGTTACTCCGAGATCGAGATCTTCTCGGAGAACTGGTGGAGCAAGCCGATGGACGAGGTGCTGACGACCTGCATTGAGCGTCACAAGACGGTGGTGTAACTCACGGTGTAGTGCCGAAACGCACGAACCTCTCAATTGTCATTCCGGGCTCGCGCAAGAGCGCGCCCCGGGAATGACCATTGAGAGGTAGAGTTTAAACATTTTTTCCTATATATCTTGACAATATACCTAGAAGGACTGTCCTCCGCTCATCAGTTCGCGAGGGCGCTTCTAGAGGCGTCTTGAGGTGGAGCTGGGATTGCGGCGCCTACGGGCGGGAGGGAGACGTTCCCTCGCGCACTCGGGAGGCCCTGGGTAGCCGTCCGGGCCCACTACAGGCTCTGACGGAAACGGCTGGACTGGGACAGGCAAAAGCGGGGAAACCGGTCGGCGCCACGTCCCAGGAAGCACGGCCCTGGGGAAAGAAATCGCCCCTAGCAGTCGCAGACTGCGTAAACTTGTCTGCGGTGTGGCGCGCCGTGTGGCGTTGCGCGGTTGCGGATTACCGGCGTTCCGGCGGAGCGGATCGCGATAAAAACCACCCTTTGCGCCTCACGGCGTGCTGCCACCCCTCATCTTGAGGGGACCGCATAACTCCGGCGCATTGGCGTCGCGAGAATGCAACACTGTGGCGGCCAGATACCACCTGCAGTCATTCTCCGGATGCGATGCACCATTTTCTTGACACGAATAGAGGTGAGTGCTTACTCACGACGCTATGAGCACACTTCGAATGACCCATGACCTCAGGCGCGAGCTGATCCTCAGCGCGGCGAAGCGATGCTTTGCGCGCAATGGATTTGCCGGCACCACGACCAAGAGCGTGGCGGCTGCAGCGTCGATTTCGGAAGGCTTGCTGTTCAAGCACTTCCCGACCAAGTCGGCGCTCTATGCCGAGATCCTGGCGGAGGAATGCGAAGCCGACCCCGGACTGAACAAGCTGCTCGGTCTGCCGCCGTCGACCGAGACGCTGGTGATTTTGATTCGCGGCATGGTCGGGCACTTCCTCGACATTCCGCGCGATCCCGATCCCGATCATGAAGAGGCGCAGCGCCTGCGGCTAATGGTCATCAGCCAGTTGCAGGACGGTGAATTCGCCCGGCTGCTGTTTGACAAGATCGGAGAACTGATCGGCCCGACCTTTACGGCGTCACTTGAACACGCTGTCCGGACAAACGACGCGGTCCGGATCGGAAAAGAGCCGATGGGTCTTTTCTGGTTTGCGCACAACACCGCGATGATGGCGGCATTATCGCGCCTTCCCTCGGTTCCCTGTTTGCCTTATGCCAGCACCGCCGACAACGAGCGGCAACTTTGTGAGTTTATTCTCCGCGGTATCGGACTGAAAGACACGGCGATCGCGACGTATATCGATCGCGAGCTTCCGGCGTACCTGATGCCAGCGACTACGACAGAAAGCGCATGACATGACACTCACGACCGAACCCAACAGCACTACGGCGCCGCGTGCGACTGTCGAGAAGCCCCGTCCGCGTCCGCGGATGGTGCGTTGGTTCATCATCGTCGGCATCCTGCTGGCGATCCTGGTGGGCGGCCTGGTGGGCTTCAACGCGTTCCGCGCCCACATGATCAAGCAGTTCTTCGCCACCATGAAGCCGCCGCCGACTGTGGTGAGTGTTGCGGATGCCAAGTCCGAAGTGGTGCCCAACCTGATCAGCGCCGTCGGCGATCTCGCCGCCGTGCATCAGGTTAACGTCACCTCCGACGTCAACGGCCGCATTACCGACATCCAGTTCACTGCGGGCGCGACCGTCAAGGCTGGCCAGCCGCTGGTGCAACTGTTCGACGGTCCGGACCAGGGCGACCTCGCCAACTTCAAGGCGGCTGCCACTGTTGCGCGCATCAATCTCGACCGCGCCAAACAGCTCGCCGAGCGTCAGGTTGGTCCGCAGGCCACCGTCGACACCACGCAGGCGGCGTATGATCAGGCGCAGGCCAATATCGCCAAGACCGAAGCGGTGATTTCGCAGAAGCAGGTGCGCGCGCCGTTCGACGGCGTGCTCGGCACGCGTCGGGTCGAAGTCGGCCAGTACCTGACGGCCGGCACGCAGATCGTGTCGCTCACCGATCTGTCCGCCGTCTACAACAACTTCACGGTCACGGAAAAAGACTCCGGCAAGCTGCAGGTCGGTCAGGCTGTGCGCATTTCGGTGGACGCTTATCCGGGCCGCAAGTTCGAGGGCAAGATCACCACGATCGAGCCACAGATCAGCGCCGATACGCGCAACATTCGTGTTCAGGCGACGCTGCAGAATCCGGAAGGCATCCTGAAGCCGGGCATGTTCGCGACCACGACCGTCGTGCTGCCGGACAAGCCGGCTGTGATCACCGTGCCGGAAACCGCAGTCGACTACACGCTTTATGGTGACTCGGTTTACCTGATCACCGAGAAGAAGACCGACGATGGCAAGACCGAGCTCTCGGCGGTGCGCACCTTCGTGCGCACGGGCGATCGCATCGATGGCCGTGCGGTGATCACGCAGGGCCTGAAAGCCGGTGATCGTGTCGTGGCGGTCGGACAGCTCAAGTTGCAGTCCGGCGCGCTGGTGTCGATCTCGACCGATCCATTACCGCAGATTCCGGCGAAGCCGCCGCTGAACTGAAACCCGATGGACGGGCCGCGACATGCGGTCCGTCCCGGTTCATCTGAATGAATTTTCTCGCATCGTCGCGCGGCCTGTGATGGCCGGCAGATGGTGCCGATGACGGAGCGACCGCAATGGTCTTCACGGATATCTTCATCAAGCGCCCGGTGCTGGCGCTGGTCGTCAGCCTGCTGATCCTGCTGATCGGTTTCAAGGCTGCAACCAGCCTGCCGATCCGTCAGTATCCGAAACTGTCGAATACCGTGATCACCGTCACCACGGTATATCCCGGCGCGTCGCCGGACCTGATGCAGGGCTTTATCACCACGCCGATCGAGCAGGCCGTCGCGGCTGCTGAAGGCATCGACTACATGACGTCAGCATCGACGCAGGGCCAGAGCCTGATCTCGGTCTATATCAAGCTCAACGTCGATCCCAATGCCGCTCTCACCGAAGTGCTGTCGAAGGTCAATTCGGTCAAATATCTGATCCCGCGCGAAGCGAATGACCCTGTCATTCTGAAGTCCACGGGGTCGACGACGGCGGTGATGTATCTCGGCTTCTCCAGTGAGGAACTGTCCGGCTCGGCGATCTCCGACTACCTGACGCGCGCGGTGCAGCCGATCCTGTCGACTGTGGACGGCGTGGCGTCGGCCGAAATCCTCGGCGGTCAGACCTTCGCCATGCGCCTGTGGCTCGATCCGCTACGCATGCAGGGCCGCGGGGTATCTCCGGACGATGTCGCTGCGGCGATCCGCGCCAACAACTTCCAGGCGGCAGCCGGTCAGACCAAGGGCTATTACATCGTCTCCAATGTGACGGCGAATACCGACCTGCAGAACGTCGAGCAATTCAAGCGCATGACGGTGAAAGCCAAGGACGGCGGCTTTGTCCGTATGGAGGATATCGCCACCATCGAGCTTGCCGCGCAGAGTACGGACGCGAGCGTGGCGTTTAGTGGCGAGCGCGCGATCTTTATCGGCGTGCAGGCGACGCCGCTCGGCAATCCGCTCAACATCGTCAAGGGCGTGCGCGCGCTGTTCCCCGAACTCGAGCGTAACCTGCCGCCATCGCTGAAGATGAAGGTCGCCTACGACTCCACCAAGTTCATCACGTCGTCGATCGAGGAAGTTCAGAACACGCTGATCGAAGCCGTCGGCATCGTGATCGTGGTGATCTTCCTGTTCCTGGCTTCGTTCCGCTCGGTCATCATTCCGGTGGTGACGATTCCGCTGTCGCTGGTCGGCGTCTGCAGCCTCATGCTCGTCATGGGCTTCAGCATCAATCTGCTGACCTTGCTGGCGATGGTGCTCGCCATCGGCCTCGTGGTCGACGACGCCATCGTGGTGGTGGAGAACATCCACCGCCATCTGGAGGAGGGCAAATCGCCGGTGCAGGCGTCGCTGGAAGGCGCGCGCGAGATCGTTGGTCCGGTCATCTCCATGACCATCACGCTGGCGGCGGTGTATGCGCCGATCGGCTTCATCGGCGGTTTGACCGGTGCGCTGTTCCGCGAATTCGCCTTCACGCTGGCGGGCTCGGTGATCGTATCCGGCGTTATCGCGCTGACGCTGTCACCGATGATGTGCTCGGTGCTGTTGAAGCAGGAAGAGCCGGGCTGGTTCGCCAAGAAGGTGGACAAGGTGTTTGGCGCCACCACGCGCTGGTATGGCCGGCAGCTCGATCGCTCGCTGGACTATCGCCCCATCACGGCCATGTTCGCCGTTGTGATCCTCGGTCTCGTCGGCTTCATGTACATGAACACGTCGAAGGAGCTGGCGCCCGAGGAAGATCAGGGCATTCTGTTTGCAGTGACCAAGGCACCGAAATACGCCAATATCGACTACGCGGATTTCTACGGCGATCGCATGGACGAGGCGTTCAAGAAGTTCCCGGAAACCGATCTGCGCTTCATCATCAACGGCACCAACGGTCCGAGCAACGGTATCGCCGGCATGCTGCTGAAGCCGTGGGACGAGCGCAAGCGTTCGTCCACGCAGCTGAAGCCGCTGGTGCAGGCTGAACTCAGCAAGATCGAGGGTGTCAACGCCTTTGCATTCAACCTTCCGGCGCTGCCGGGCGGTCCCGGCGGTCTGCCGATCCAGATGGTGATCAGTTCGACCAACGGCTTCCAGTCGGTCTATGAGGAGATGGTCAAGTTGAAGGACACCGCGCGCAAGAGCGGCCTGTTCATCGTCAGCGACAGCGATCTCGATTTCAATCAGCCGGTGGTGCGCGTCTCCATCGATCGCTCCAAGGCCAACGACCTCGGCATTACGATGTCGAGCATTGGCAATACGCTGGCGACGCTGCTCGGCGGCAACTATACCAACCGCTTCAACCTCGAGGGGCGCTCCTATCAGGTGATCCCGCAGGTGCCGCGCGGCATGCGGCTCTCGCAGGATTCGCTGGCGAACTACTATGTGCCGACGATCACGGGTCAGCAGGTGCCGTTATCGACGCTGGTGAAGGTGGAGACCGGAACCAACCCGAACGCACTGTCGCACTACAACCAGCTGAATTCGGCGACCTTCCAGGCGGTGCCGATGCCCGGCGTGACGGTGGGGCAGGCGGTCGACTTTCTTGAGGGCGCCGCCAAGCAACTGCCGTCGGGCTTCAATCACGACTACCTCGCCGACAGCCGACAATATGTGCAGGAAGGCAACCAGCTCGCGGTGGCGTTCGGCTTCGCGCTGATCATCATCTTCCTGGTGCTGGCAGCGCAGTTCGAAAGTCTGCGCGATCCGCTGGTGATCATGATCACGGTGCCGATGGCGATCCTGGGCGCGCTGATCCCGCTGTTCTTCGGCATGGCGACGATCAACATCTACACGCAGGTCGGCTTGCTGACGCTGGTCGGTCTGATCTCGAAGCACGGCATCCTGATGGTGGAGTTCGCCAACGAACTGCAGCTCAAGGAAGGTCTCGATCGTCGTTCGGCCATCGAGATGGCTGCCCGCGTGCGTCTGCGTCCGATCCTGATGACCACGGCTGCGATGGTCACCGGCCTGTTGCCGTTGCTGACCGCGGCGGGCGCAGGTGCTGCGAGTCGCTTCTCGATCGGCCTCGTGGTCGTCTCCGGCATGATGATCGGTACGCTGTTCACGTTGTTCGTGCTGCCCGCGGTTTACGTGGCCATCGCCACCGATCACCGCGCCGGCAAAGAGACGGAGCGCGCCAAGCAGATCGAGGAATTCGATCTGGAGCATACGCGGACTGCCTGATCGCACGGACGCAGCCTTGCGAAGCTGAGCTTGCGGGGACACATGGTTTGAGGTTGGATGGCGGATCGCTTCATGCGATCCGCCATTATCTTTTGGCGGCCCGCATGGCCTCCACAGGACCCATCCCATGACGCGCGATTTTCCGGCCGGCAATTATCGCTATCTTCCCGCAGTTTTTCAGTATTCCAGCGGCGTTGCCGCCAATGCGGATTTCGAGATCGAGCGCGTTCGTTTCGACACGTGGCTGCCATTGGCCGATGGGTTTGCGCGTATTGCCGATTACATTCTCGCGGCGGATCGCCCGCTGACATCGTTCTGCGCCTGCGAGTTGCGCTCGCCTGCAGTGGTCGACGAAGCTGGCTTCCGGACATTCAACGAGCACTATGTCAAGACGCTTGCTGAATGGGGCATCTTTGACGGCACGAATAATCCCGTCGCGCGCAGCAATGTGTGCCTCGAGATCGATCCGCCAAGTGAACCGTCGTTTTACGCGTTCTCGTTCACGCGGCCGTCGCTCGGTGCCAAGCCGACTTTCGTGATTGCGGGTGGTGCTGAAGCGCGCGGCGGTCCTGGAACATATCCCGAGCGCATCACGCGCTATCGCGAGACCTCGCTGGACGCATTCCGGGAGAAAACGCGGATGACCATGAGCAATATGGAAGAACGCCTCGGCGCCTTCGGCTTCTCGTGGAAGGACACCACCGCGACGCAGATTTACACGGTACAGGATTTCCATCCCGTGGTGGCCGATGAATTGGCTAAGCGCGGTGCGTCGCGGCAGGGCATGACCTGGCATTTTGCGCGGCCGCCGGTGGTCGATCTCGAATTCGAGATGGATACGCGGCGTGTGATGCGTGAATTCGTGATCTGACCGTCAGGCAGCGCGCGCTGATTTGCAGAGATGCGCGGCGACGATGCGCAGGTCTTCGACGAAATGCGCATATTCGCGTGCCTTGGCATCCTCGTCGGGCAGTCGTAGCAGATAGGATGGATGCACGGTCACGAGAACCTGTGTGCCGTCGTCAGCCTCGATAATACGGCCACGAGTCTTGCCGATCGGCGTGATCTTGCCGAGCACGCTTTGCGCGGCTGTCGCGCCCATCGCGACGACGAGCTCGGGTTTCACGGACGCTTTTTCGCGCTCATACCAGGGACGGCACGCCTTGATTTCCGGCGTCGCCGGTTTCTGGTGCAGACGGAATTTTCCGCGCGGCACAAATTTGAAATGCTTTACGGCATTGGTGACATAAACCTTGTCCCTGACAATGCCGGCTTCCTTCAGCGCCTTGTCGAGCATCTGTCCGGCTGGTCCGACGAATGGCTTACCGGCAAGGTCTTCTTTGTCGCCGGGCTGTTCGCCAACCATCATCACAGAAGCATGCTGCGGGCCTTCGCCGAACACGGTTTGCGTCGCATCTTTCCACAAATGGCAGGCACGGCAATCGGCGGCTTCGTCGCGCAATGCGGCAAGACTTTCCTTCCCGGTATGTTCGGCTGTTTTGGTCGCATGCGACTTGACCATCGTCTCCTCCCGACGTTGCGGTTTCTTGGGCGCGCTGGCTTCTGCCGCGATCATGTCACCTGTGATGCGTTCAGCTTGCGCGATCAGCGGTTTGATCAGCGCGGCTTCGGGCAAGTTGCGCCAGTATTTCTTCGGCATCTCGTTCTGCATCGCCTTGGTCTTCAACCGCGCCGGATTGAAGATGTTGGCGTAATAGGTCAGCCACACCTCTTCGAGCCGATCTTTCGTCGGCGCATCCGACTTGCTGACACCGGGCGTGGTGGAAATCGCATGGCCATCCCAATGCGCGCAGAGATCCGGCGTCAGGATCGACCACGCCATGTCGGCAAAGCGCCGCGCGAAGAACGGCGCCGCGAGTTCGACGATGTGATGTTCGGGCTCGAACCAGGCGACGAAATGCGACTTCGGCTCACGGCCGATTTCGCGAAACCGCACGAAAGCATGCATCTTGTGTTCGTCGCGCCGGACAGCCTTGGCCATCGCCTGCAATTTAGCGATGTCGGAATCGATCGCGACGTGGATCAGATTGGGATTGTCGCGCAGCCGCCACAGCAAGCGATAGAGCAGGGCGAAGCGTTCGGGATCGCGATGCAGGATCGCGGTGTGCGCCAGTTCGACGAATTTGGCCGAGACGTTGAAAGTGCCTTGCGTGGCGTCAGAGAGCAACGTCTCGGGCGAGGCCGGAAACAATTCAGGCTCGGCGCCTGCAACCGTCCATGTCACGTCAGTGGGAGCAATGTCGTTGATCGCCAGTTTGCGTGCCGCCTTGCGCCAGCCTTCGAAATCGGTGTCGCTGTCCAGCACTATGGTGTGCATCGGTTCTCCTGAAATGAAATTCTAGAACCCAAATCCCAATTGCGTCGCCTTCGGCTTGAAACGCTGCGCCAGTCTCGCGCCGTCCAGCAAATTCACGGCGGGGCGGTGATCCGGAAGAACGATGAAAGGCAGTGCCTTGTTCCGCGAGATATGCAGCCGGGCGAGATCGCCAACGCGGATCGACGAGATGCGGCGCGTTTCGATGATCCGCTGCACGGCCTTGGCGCCGAAACCGGGCACGCGCAAAAGGTCTTCACGGCTGGCGCGGTTGACGTCGAGCGGGAAGCGGTCGCGGTTTCGCAGCGCCCAGGCGAGCTTCGGATCCATGTCCAGCGACAGCATGCCGTCATTGTCATCGACGATCTCGTCGGCGTCGAAGCCGTAGAAGCGCATCAACCAGTCAGCCTGATACAGCCGATGCTCGCGGAGCAGCGGCGGGGCGCGCAGCGGCAGTGCGCGGCTGGCATCGGGGATCGGGCTGAAAGCGGAGTAATAGACACGCTTCAGATTGTAGGACCCGTACAGATTAGCCGAAGTCCGGATGATGGTTGAATCATTGGAGCTGTCGGCGCCGACGATCATCTGCGTGCTCTGGCCGGCTGGCGCAAAACGCGGCCCGACCTTGCCGCGCGGCGTCGGCTTGCGACCCTCGCGGGCTTCATCGAGCTTCAACCGCAATCGACCCATGGTGCGACGAATGGCGCGGACGTCTTTCTCCGGCGCCAGCTTTGCCAGGCTGTCTTCTTCGGGCACCTCGATATTGATCGAGAGCCGGTCGGCATATGTGCCGGCCTCGGTGATCAGCGCGTCGTCGGCTTCCGGAATGGTCTTGAGGTGAATATAGCCGCGGAAGTGATGCTCCTCGCGCAGTTTTCGCGCGACGGCGACAACCTGTTCCATCGTGTAATCGGCGCTGCGGATGATGCCCGACGAGAGAAACAGTCCCTCGATGTAATTGCGTCGATAGAAATCCAGCGTCAGTTGCACCACTTCCTCCACGGTGAAGCGGGCGCGCGTCACATTGCTGGACGCCCGGTTGACGCAATAAAGACAATCGTAATTGCAGGCATTGGTGAGCAGGATCTTCAGCAGCGAGATGCAACGGCCGTCCGGCGCATAGGAATGACAGATCCCCATGCCTGCGTCGGTCGAGCCGATGCCTTTGCCGTCGCGGGAGTCCCGTTTCTCGGTACCGCTGGACGCACAGGACGCGTCGTATTTCGCGGCATCCGCCAGGATCTCCAGCTTGCGCTTCACGTCCATGTTCAAAAATCCCTTTGATTCCAAACGCTAAAAAAGTGGCTGATGATCCCGATTGACTCGGCTTGCCATCTTAGCTTTATATTAGAACATATCATGAACAAATGGGCCGGCAATGGGTTCACTAAAAACCCGCCACGGCAAAACAATTTCGAGGAGCGGCGCATGACCGGCGCACGCATGACCACGCTCGCGCAATTGCGCGGCAGCATTGAACGCATCGAGACCCACAGCGATACCTATGCGCCGGATCGCGTGTCGCTCGGTCATGCCGAGGCGGACGCGGCACTGCAAGGCGGCCTCACGCGTGGCACCATGCATGAGGTGTTCGCCGAAGGCCGGCACAGCGCGGCGGCCACGGGCTTTGTCGCCGGCCTCGCGCATCGTGTCTCGGCAAAGCGGCCGCTGCTGTGGATCCGGCAGGATTTCTCCGAACGCGAATGCGGCGCGCTGGCCATGAGCGGCTGGCGCGAACTCGGTCTCGATCCGCGCCTGCTGGTCACCGTGCGCGCGCCCGATGTCGAGACGGCATTGCGGACCACGGCTGATGCGCTGGCCTGCGACGCGCTGGGCAGCGTCGTGCTGGAAACCTGGGGCGACAGCAAGCAGTTCGACCTCGTCGCCAGCCGCAAGCTCACGCTGGCGGCGCGCGGCTCGGGCGTCACGTGCCTGTTGCTGCGGACTGCAGGCGTTCCGGCCTCGAGTACGGCGGAAACTCGCTGGATCATCCGCTCCGCGCATTCGCCGCCATTCAAGACCTGGCAATCATGGGGCGCGCCCATGCTCGATGTGCAACTGGTTCGAAATCGTCACGGCCCGAACGGGCAATGGATCATGGAATGGAAGTGTGATGAGTGCGTTTTCCGTGACACATCGGCGCATCCTCAGCCTGTGGCTGCCGCGCCTGCCAACCGACCGCATCAAACGTCAGCTCGCGCGCAACGGCGTGCCAGCTAATCTGCAAGCAAGTATCGTCGTCGCCAAGCAAAGCAATGCGCTGCAGATTTCCGCGCTGGACGATGCCGCGGCGAAGCTCGGCCTTGAACCAGGTCTGCCGCTTGCCAATGCCCGTGCGGTCTGTCCGGACATTCAGGTGTTCGATGCCGATCCTGTCGCCGATACGCAGGTACTGACCGACATCGCCGATTGGTGCGACCGCTTCACGCCACTGGTGGCGCTGGATCTGCCGCATGGTCTGTTTCTCGACATCACCGGCTGTGCCCATCTGTTCGGTGGCGAGGCCGCACTGATGGAGCAGCTCTGCGCGGCGCTGTCGCGGCAGGGTTTTATTGTCAGTGCAGCGATTGCGGGGACATCGACATGCGCGCGCACGCTCAGTCGATATGCACATGGCCGGATCATCGCCGCGGGCGAGGAGGCCAAGGCAGTGACGTCGCTGCCGTTGTTCACGCTCGGCGCCGATGAGGCGATCACCCGTGGATTGCGCCGCGCCGGCTTGAAGACCATCGGCGATGTCGCCTCGCGCTCGCGCCCCGAAATCACCGCACGTTTCGGCGCGGAATTCACGACGCTGCTGGAACAGGCGCTGGGGCAAAGCGATGCACCGATTTCCCCGCGCAAGCCGCTGCCGGATTATATCGTCGAGCAACGCTTCGCCGAACCGATCGCCACCGATGGCGTGATTACGCTGACACTGGCTAAGCTGGCGCGCACGCTGATCGATGCGATGGACAGGCAGGGCAAGGGCGCGCGGCGGCTCGAAGCTGCGTTCTTTCGCACCGACGGCGCGGTGCGGGTGATCACCGCGGAAACCGGCCTGCCGGTGACCAAGGGCGAGGTGATCGACCGGTTGTTCCGCGAGCGACTGGACGCGATTGCCGATCCGCTCGATCCCGGCTTCGGTTTCGATATGATCCGCCTGTCGGCCAGCCGCACCGAGATTGTCGTGCAGCAGCAGCGCGATCTCGATGCCAATGTGCATGCGAACGATGAACTGGCCGACTTGATCGACCGTATTGCTGCGCGGATCGGGTCGCGGCGTGTGTTGGTTTATCTGCCCGTCGAGAGCCACGTTCCCGAACGCGCGATGCTGGGGGTGCCGGCACAGCATCATCTGGCTGCCGCCATGCAGGCAGCATGGCCGGTGCGTGAAGACGAGCCGCCATTGCGGCCGTTACGGTTGTTCGAGCAGCCTGAGGTGATCGAAGTCCCGCTCGCGGAGTTTCCAGACAAGCCGCCTAAGAAATTCACCTGGCGACGCGTCTCTCACAACGTCGTTCATGTGGAAGGTCCGGAGCGTGTGTCGATGGAGTGGTGGCGTTCGCAGGAGGCGAAGCCGACGCGCGATTACTTTCGTGTCGAGGATGAGGCAGGTCAACGCTTCTGGCTCTTCCGCGACGGGCTGTATGGCGAGATCAGGGATGCGGACAATCAAGTCGTTTCGCCGCAATGGTTCGTGCATGGGCTGTTCGCATGAGCACGGGCGGCGCCGGCGCGCCTGATTATGCCGAGATTGGCGTCACCAGCAATTTCTCGTTCCTGCGCGGCGCGTCGCATCCGCAGAACTATGTGCATCAGGCCAGTATCGAGCGGCTTTATGCCATCGGCATTGCCGATCACAACACCATGGCCGGTGTGGTGCGTGCCTTTGCCGAGCTGGACCACAAGGATCTTGTCTACAAACCGAAGCTTCTGATCGGCACACGGCTGGTCTTCAATGACGGCACGCCTGACATCCTTGCCTATCCGTGCGACCGCGCTGCCTATGGCCGACTGTGCCGGTTGCTCAGCATGGGCAAGTTGCGCGGCAACAAGGGTGAATGCCTGCTGCAGCTCGGCGATCTCGCGGAGTTTAGCGAAGGGGTGTTGCTTGTTCTAATGCCGACCTATCGGATCGACAGTGATCTTGTCCTGCGCACGCTCGATGCACTATCGGGCCTGCTGGCGGAAGGCATCTGGCTTGGCGCCAGTCCGTTTCATCGCGGGGATGACAGGCGTCGTTTGGCGAAGCTGCAGCGCATCGCATCCACCGCGCGCGTGCCTCTGATCGCCACCAATGACGTGCTCTATCACACGCCAAATCGCCGCATACTGCAGGACGTGGTCAGTTGTATTCGCGAGAAGACCACTATCGAGCAGGCCGGCCGCGTGCTGGAAATGAATGCCGAGCGGCATCTCAAGCCAGCGGCCGAGATGGTCAGATTGTTTCGCGATTATCCCGATGCGATCTGTGAAACCATCCGTTTTGCCGATCGCATCACGTTTTCATTGAACCAACTCCAATACCAATATCCCGACGAACCGGTGCCGCCGGGAAAGACCGCGCAGCAGCATCTTGAAGATCTGACCTGGGAAGGAATGAAACGGCATTTTCCTAAGACAGAAGATCCGAAGCTTGTTGCCACCTTGGAAAAGGAACTCGCGCTCATTAAGGAGCTCGGCTATGCGCATTATTTTCTGACTGTCCACGATATCGTCCGCTATGCGCGCAGCCAGAATATCCTGTGTCAGGGGCGGGGATCAGCTGCCAATTCAGCGGTTTGCTATATGCTCGACATCACCTCGGTGAATCCCGCCGAGGTCGATCTCCTGTTCGAGCGCTTCATCTCCAAGGAACGTCTGGAGCCTCCGGATATCGACGTCGATTTCGAACACGTCCGGCGCGAGGAGGTGATGCAGTATGTCTACAAAAGATACGGACGTCATCGCGCGGCGATCATCGCCACCGTTATTCATTACCGCCCGCGCTCGGCGATCCGCGATGTCGGCAAGGCGCTGGGACTGACCGAAGACGTCACCTCGGCGCTGGCCGATACTGTCTGGGGCAGTTGGGGCAAAGGCCTCAACGAGATGCAGGTCAAGCAGGCAGGGCTTGATCCGTCCAATCCGATGATCGTGCGGGCCGTCGAACTTGCCACCGAGCTGATCGAGTTCCCGCGCCATCTGTCGCAGCATGTCGGTGGCTATGTGCTGACGCAGGACCGGCTCGACACCTATGTGCCGATCGGCAATGCGGCAATGGATGATCGTACCTTCATCGAATGGGACAAGGACGACGTCGACACCATGAAGATGATGAAGGTGGATGTGCTGGCGTTAGGCATGCTGACCTGCATCCGCAAATGTTTTGATCTGATCTTTCGTCACAAGGAGAGGCGCTACGAACTCAAGGACATCAAAGCGGAGGCCAAGGATGCCCCACCGGTTTTCGCGATGCTCCAACGCGGTGAATCTCTGGGCGTGTTCCAGGTCGAAAGCCGCGCGCAGATGAATATGCTGCCGCGGCTGAAGCCGAAGACATTCTACGACCTTGTCATCGAGGTGGCGATCGTTCGTCCGGGGCCGATCCAGGGAAACATGGTGCATCCCTATCTAAAACGACGGGCGATGAAGCCGGAAGATATCGAATATCCACACCCCAAAGGGGGGGATGAAAATGAGTTGCGCAAGGTTCTGCACAAAACCCTCGGCGTGCCGTTGTTCCAGGAACAAGCCATGCGCATCGCGATTGAAGCGGCGCATTTCACTCCGGAGGAGGCTAACGGTCTGCGCCGCGCCATGGCGACGTTTCGCAATGTCGGCACCATGCATACGTTCGAGGAGAAGATGGTCGGCAAGATGATCGACCGTGGTTACGACAAGGCTTTCGCCACCAGTTGCTTCGATCAGATCAAGGGCTTTGGCAGCTACGGTTTTCCCGAGAGCCATGCGGCGAGTTTTGCGCAATTGGTCTATGTCTCGTCATGGCTGAAACATTATCATCCGGATGTATTCTGCTGCGGGCTCTTGAATTCGCAACCGATGGGATTTTACGCACCTTCGCAGATCGTGCGCGACGCGCGCGACAACGACGTCGATGTGCGCCAGATCGATGTATCCTTCAGTCATTCGCAGAATACGCTGGAAGAACCCAGTGGAGACTATTGCGCCGTTCGCCTCGGCTTTCGCCAGATCGATGGATTCAAATGGGCGGATCCGGATGAGAAGCGCGAACGTGAAAAAGCTGGCAAACCGCCGGGAGAAGACTGGGGCGAGCGCATCGTTGCCGCGCGAGAGCGACAGCCTTTCACCTCGCTGGAAGATTTCGCCCGCGATACCGCTTTGCCAAAACGCGCGCTGATCATGCTGGCCGATGCCGATGCATTTCGCTCGATCGGGCTCGATCGCCGTGCCGCACTATGGGCGGTAAGGCGATTACCCGATGATGTGCCGTTGCCGTTGTTCGAAGTTGCGACCGCACGCGAGCAGCCGGACGAGAATGCGAAGCCTCTGCCTGAGATGCCTTTGCCCGAACAGGTGGTCGCCGATTATCAGACTATCCGGCTGTCACTGAAGGGACATCTGATGGAGTTCTTGCGCGCGAATTTCACGCGGGAAAAAGTGGTGACCTGCGCGAGCATTGTGGATGCCAATGACAGACGGCGCGTGCGTTGTGCCGGCGTCGTGCTGGTGCGGCAGCGGCCGGGTAGTGCCAATGGCGTGGTCTTCATGACACTGGAGGACGAGACCGGCATCGCCAATATCGTGGTCTGGCCGAAGGTGATGGAGCAGTTTCGCAGGGAGGTCATGGGTTCCAGACTCATCCTGGTCGAGGGGCGCATCCAGAGCAGTCCAGAAAAGGTCGTCCATCTGGTTGCCGAACGGCTGATCGATCGCTCGGACGATCTGAAGTATCTTGGCAACGATGCGCTTGGTGGACCCCGACAAATGCTGTCAGGTCCAGAGCCGATCAATGACGATCGCCGCGAGCATCCCGACAATCCCGCCCAGCGCATTCGCCATCCGCGCAATGTACGGATCCTGCCGCGCTCGCGAGATTTCCATTAAGCGCCGTTCAGAAACCATTCAGCCGTTCTTACCTATTCAGGTGATGCACCGACTGGCGGTCCGCCGGGCGGCCGGTGCAGGAAAGTAATAGTGGCATAGGCGCCGATCCATGAACCGACGGCGGCGAACCCCACATACATCCAGTTTTCGGTATAGCTGATGACGGCATAGGACGAGAGTACATACCAGACGCTGCTCCAGGTGGCCGCAGGGATGCGCCGACGGGCCACCACCGCAGAGGTGAACATCACATAGACCGCGTCGGTGGCAGCCGTGGCCAGCACCACGGCGCCGGCTGTCAATGGATCGATGGTGGCCATGGTCTCTCCTCCATGCTTGTACAAGATGATGCGATAACGGATGCGGTCACCTGGAAGCGTGAGCTGAATCGGTGGCGTGGGAAAGGGGGAGGATGTTGATGCACGGCATTCGTGAACTGCTCGCCGACCTCTGGAGGCAGGCTGGCGGTGATATTGCGGCGCTCCAGCGTGTCGCGCTGACCGGCAATGAGCCGCAATTGCCGTCGTCATTCCATGTCGGTGCAGCCGCTCAGGTCAGTATCGCTGCGGCCGGAATGGCGGCTGCCGAAATCTGGCGGCTACGCAGCGGGCAGACGCAGACTGTCTCCGTCGATATGCGCCATGCCATCGTCGAATGCCGCAGCGAACGCTATCTGCGCTGCGACGGCAATCCGCCGCCGCCCGCCTGGGATGCGATCGCCGGCGTCTACCAGACCGGTGACGGCAAGTTCGTCCGGCTGCATACAAATTTTCCGCATCATCGCGATGCTGTCTGCCAGGTGCTGTCATGTGCGCCGGAGCGCGAAGCCGTGCAGGCCGCGTTGATGCAATGGAACGGCGAAGCCTTCGAGACCGCGGCCTATGCAGCCGGCGGTGTCGTAGCGCTGATGCGATCCCATGACGAATGGATGGGGTTGCCGCAGGCCAAAGCCGTTGCTGAACTGCCGCTCGTCGAGATCACCCGGATTGGCGACGCCGAACCGAAGCTGTGGCCGATCGGCGCCCGGCCGCTCGCGGGGCTGCGCGTACTCGATCTCTCACGCGTTATCGCCGGTCCCGTCGCTGGTCGCACGCTTGCGGCCCATGGCGCGGATGTGATGCTGGTCTCCAGCCCCGATCTGCCGGCGATCCCGTGGCTCACCATCGATACCGGCCGCGGCAAGCTCTCGAGCTTCGTGGATCTCCAGAGCGGGCAGGGGTGCGACACGTTGCGAGGATTGCTCGCGCAGGCGGATATCTTCTCGCAGGGCTACCGCCCGCAATCGCTCGCGGCGCTCGGCTTCTCGCCGGAGGAGGCGGCCCGTGTCAGTCCCGGTATCGTCTATGTCTCGCTCTCCGCCTATGGCCGTTCCGGGCCGTGGGCCGGGCGCCGCGGCTTCGACTCCCTCGTGCAATGCGCGACCGGCTTCAACCATGCCGAAGGGCAGGCGGCGGGCGTCGATGGGCCGAAGGAATTGCCGGCCCAGATGCTGGATCACGCCACAGGCTACTTAATGGCGTTCGGCGCCATGATCGCCCGTGCACGTCAGGCGCGCGAAGGCGGTAGCTGGCACGTCCAGGTCTCTCTTGCCCGCACCGGTCAATGGCTGTGGGATATGGGAAGGATCGCGGAGGGTCTCGTGGTCGAAGACCTCAAGGGAGAGATGGTCAAAGCCTTTACTGAGGATATGCCGTCCGGATTTGGCCAGTTGTCGGCGGTCCGTCATGCAGCCGTGTTATCGCGAACCCCGGCATCGTGGGCGCGTCCGGCCATGCCCCTCGGCAGCCATCCGGCGGTATGGCCGTCCGGTAATTGAAACCCATTTGCAGGATTTCAAAATTTTAACGAAGATTCGTAAGTGCACACGCGTTTTTAGATTGTCTGAACGCCCAGATGCGCACTATTAGCGCGTGAATGGGACAAATCGCCGCGGAATAAGTGCGTTTCCTACCAAGGACTGGACAGTGACGAATTTAGATCAACGATCTCAGCTGTTTAGCGGAAAGCGCCTGATTGCGGGCGGTTGCATTGCTGCCATGCTGGTCGCCGCAGGCATCGGCTACGTGCGGCTGTCCACCCCGTCGAAGGGGCATTCCGACGTTTCGAGCCAGTCGCGGAAGAATCCTCAGCGCTATACGACGTCGCCGTCTGAATGGGCCAGCCTGACCATCGAGCCGGTCACCGTGCGTGCCTTCCGCGCCGAACACGTCACCGAGGGCAAGATTGCCGTCGATGAGGACCGCTCGACCCCGATCTTCTCACCTTATGCCGGCCGCGTCACCAAGCTGCTCGCCAAACCAGGCGACCACGTCGAAAAGGGCCAGCCGCTCTTCGTCATCGAAGCGGCCGACACTGTCGGTGCGCAGAATGATTTCGTTGCCGCGACCACGGCTCTCAACAAGGCGAAGTCGCAAGTCGACCTCGCACAGATCCAGGACAAGCGTGCCCGCGACCTGTTCGAAGGGAAGGCTGTGCCGCTGAAAGACTATCAGCAGAGCCAGGCCACGCTGCTGCAGGCACAGAACGATCTGCGCACCGCCGACACGGCACTCGAAGCCGCACGCAATCGCCTGCGCATTCTTGGCCTCTCGGAAGATGCCATCACGGCGTTTCAAGAGAAGGGCCGCATCAATCCGGAAACGACGATCTACGCGCCGCTTGCCGGCACGGTTGTTCAGCGCAAGATCGGTCCCGGCCAGTACATCAGCGCCGGCGCTGCCGATCCGGTCTTCGTGATCGGCGATCTCTCATCGGTGTGGCTCACGGCCTTCGTGCGCGAGACCGAAGCTGCTGCCGTACAGATCGGTCAGGAAATGAGTTTCACCGCACTCGCGCTGCCGGGCCGTGTGCTCACTGGCCGCATCAGCTATGTCGCGACTGCGCTCGATCCCGCGACGCGCCGTCTGCTGGTCCGCGCTACGCTGGACAACAGCAACGGTTTGCTGAAGCCCGAAATGTTCACCACCGTGACGATCTACGCGCCTGGCGACCAGCCGACGATCGGCGTCCCGAAAACGGCGCTGATCTATGAAGGCGATCAGGTCCGCGTTTGGGTGGCGCATGACGACAAGACCATCGAGCTGCGCACGATCAAGACCGGTATGACCAATGGCAATCTCGTCGAGGTCCATGGCAACCTGAAAGCCGGTGAACGCATCGTCACCAAAGGCAGCCTGTTTATCGATCGCGCGGCCTCCGCCAGCTAACCCCCAGCTTCGGCTCTTCTGAAAGGTCCGATCTGGATGGATCGTCTTGTTGCTCTGGCCGTCGACCGTCGCTTCCTGATGGTGGCGATGTTCGCCGTCGTTTTCATCGGTGGCCTGTTTGCTTTCAATCAGCTGAATATCGAGGCCTATCCCGATCCGACCCCGCCGATGGTCGATATTGTGACCCAGAGCAACGGTCTCTCTGCCGAGGAAATCGAACGCTACATCACGATTCCGATCGAAGCGCAGGTCGCGGGCATCAAGAACCTCAAAACGATCCGCACTATCTCGCTCTACGGTCTCTCCGACGTCAAATTGCAGTTTTCGTTCGACTACACCTATGACGAAGCATTGCAGCAAGTCCTGAACCGGTTGTCGCAGCTCGGGACCTTGCCGGGCAATGCACAGCCGACGATATCGCCGATCTCTGCGGTAGGGGAAATCTTCCGTTATCGTCTGGTGGGGCCGCCGAACTACAGCGTGCTCGATCTCAAGACCCTGCAAGATTGGATCATGCAGCGCCGCTTCCGTGCGGTACCAGGGGTCATCGACGTCATTGGTTGGGGTGGCAAGACAAAAACCTATGAGATCCAGGTCGACTTCAGCAAGCTCGTTGCCTATGGCTTGACGCTGCCGCAACTGCTGACCGCCGTCGGCAACGCCAATATCAATGTCGGCGGCAACACCGTGAATATCGGCGCGCAATCGGCCGTGGTGCGCGGCGTCGGCCTCATTCGCTCGATCGACGACCTTTCCAGTACGATGATCTCCCAGACCAACGGCAATCCGGTTCTGGTCAAGGACGTCGCCACGGTGTCGGTCGGCGAGAAGCCGCGCCTCGGCATTGCCGGTCTCAATCAGGAGGACGATATCGTCCAGGGCATCGTTCTGATGCGCCGCGGCGAGAAGAGTTCGCCGACCATCGCGCGTGTCGAACAGCTGGTGCAGCAGATCAATCGCGGAGGCATCCTGCCGCCCGGCGTGCGGATCGAACGCATCTATGACCGCAAGGACCTGATCGATACCACCACGCATACGGTGCTGCACAACATGGTCGTCGGCATCCTGCTGATCGTGCTGCTGCAGTGGATGTTCCTCGGCAACCTGCGCAGCGCGCTGATCGTCGGCGCCACTATTCCATTCGCCCTGTTTTTCGCTGTCATCATTCTGGTGCTACGCGGCGAATCCGCCAACCTGCTATCGGTGGGCGCCATCGATTTCGGCCTGATCGTCGATGGTACGGTCATCATGGTAGAGGCCATCTTCAGACGGCTGACCCAGACCACAGAGCTTTCCGAAGCGGAGCGCAGCCACATCTCGCCCGAGACCATCATGGGCATGAAGAAGCATGGTATCCTCAGCGCATCCGCTGACGTGTCGCGCTCGATCTTCTTTGCCGCCGCTATCATCATCGCCGCGTTCCTGCCGCTGTTCACGCTGTCCGGTGTTGAAGGCAATATCTTTGGACCGATGGCGCGGACCTACGCTTATGCGCTCGCCGGTGGCCTGATCGCGACATTCACCGTCACGCCTGCGCTGAGCGCGATCATTCTGCCGGCGCATGTCCAAGAGACCGAAACCTGGATTATGCGCCAGCTGCATCGCCTCTATATGCCGGTGCTGCACTGGGCGGTCGCCAGCCGAAAGATCGTACTGGGCATTGCGATTGGTCTCGTCGTGGTGACTTTCTTCATGGCGCGTTTCCTCGGCCTGGAATTTCTGCCGAAGCTGGAAGAGGGCAATCTCTGGATCCGCGCCACGCTGCCGCCGACGATCTCGCTGCAGGAAGGCAACACTTACGTCAACGAGATGCGCAGGCTGATCCGCCAGCAGCCCGAGGTAGAATCCGTCGTCTCGCAGCACGGCCGTCCCGATGACGGCACCGACGCGGCTGGCTTGTTCAACGCGGAATTCTTCGCCCCGCTGAAGCCTGCCTCCGAATGGCCGGCGCCGCAGGACAAGGATGCGCTGACGGCGCGCCTGCTCAAGGAACTGCAGACGAAATTTCCCGGCGTCGAGTTCAATTTCTCGCAATATCTGCAGGACAACGTCTCTGAAGCCGTCTCAGGCGTGAAGGGCGAGAATTCGATCAAGCTCTACGGCAACGATCTGGATGCACTGACCAAGACCGCTAACGAGATCAAGGCCGTACTGTCGACGGTGCAGGGCGTGACGGATCTCGCCGTGTTCACATCGTTGGGACAGCCAACCATCCAGATCGACGTCGACCGTGCCAAGGCTGCGCGCTACGGATTGTCGCCCGGCGATATCAACGCCACCATCAAGGTCGCGATCGGCGGCGACTCCGCGGGCGATCTCTATGAGCCCGGCAGCGATCGGCATTTCCCGATCATGGTGCGGCTGGCGCCGGAATATCGCCGTAGCGCTGAGGCGATCCAGAATTTGCGCATCGGCGCACCAGGTCCGAACGGCACGATCGCGCAGATCCCGCTAAGTGAAGTGGCATCGATCAATCTCGTCTCGGGTGCAGCCTATATCTATCGCGAGAACCAGGAGCGCTATTTGCCGATCAAGTTCTCGGTACGCGAACGCGATCTCGGCAGCGCCATTCAGGAAGCGCAGGACAAGGTCGCCGCGCTCGTTCAGCTGCCGCCGGGCTCGCGGACCGAATGGGTCGGCGAGTTCGGCAATCTTCAGGACGCTATCGCACGGCTTTCCATCGTGGTGCCGATCAGCCTCGCTCTGATCGGCGTGCTGCTCTGGTTCAACTTTGGCTCGATGGCCGACACACTGCTGGCCATGAGTGTGATCCCGATGGCGATCTTTGGCGGCGTGCTCGGTCTACTGATCACGGGTATTCCGTTCAGCGTATCGGCGGCGATCGGCTTCATCGCGCTGTTCGGCATTGCTGTCATGGACGGCATCCTGATCCTGTCACAATACAATCAGCTGATCGACGAGGGCTATGAACGCATCAAGGCTGTGATCCGGACCGGCGAGTTGCAACTGCGGCCGGTGCTCATGACCTGCATCGTTGCGGGCGTCGGCCTGCTGCCGGCGGCGCTGTCGGAGGGAATCGGGTCTCAGGTCCAGAAGCCGCTCGCGGTTGTCGTCGTCACTGGCATGATGCTGGCGCCGCTGGTGATCCTGATCACCCTGCCGGTGCTGATCTCGTTCTTCTCAAGCCGGGCGCGTTAAACCAGCTTGCGACGGGAGCGGCTCGGGCTGTCCCTAAGGCAGCCCAATCGCGCATACCTAAAAAACCGGCCTCGAAATGGATCGAAACCGGCGCTTGCCCGTTGACCGGTTCCCCACCGGGCTATTCCGCCCGTGCGCGTTGCGGTTGGTGCTCTTGAACGCTGTATTTGCTGATCTTTTTCAAAACATGCAGCCGTGCCATGCTGGTGGCCGTCGTTTCGAGCGCCGTATCTTTTCAGAGACCCTTTGATGCTCATCAAGACTGACCCTGTCGACCTGACCAATTGCGATCGCGAGCCGATCCACATTCCCGGCAGCATCCAGCCCTATGGCTGTCTGCTCGCCTGCGATGGCTCTGCCGGGATGGTCCGGCGCCATTCGGTCAATGCCGGCGCGATGCTTGGTGTGGGATCAGGCGACATCAATGGCCGCAGGCTGGACGATCTGATCGGCGAGGGGCCGGCGCACGACATTCGCAATGCCATCGCCAAATGGGGCAACCAGCAGCGCCCGGGACTGCTGATTGATTTCAAGGTCGCGCATTCGCAGACCGCGTTCAACGTCGCTGTGCATCGGCACAAGGGCGTCAACATCATCGAATTCGAGCCTGTGGACGCCAGCGAGGCGACACCGCCTCTGGAGTTGTCGCGCTTGCTGATCGGCCGCATCGGTCAATGCAACGATCTCGACGTGCTGTTTGACAATGCGGCGCGGCTGCTGCGTGGCGGACTCGGCTACGACCGGGTGATGGTCTATCAATTCGCTCATGATGGTTCCGGCCGGGTGATCAGCGAGGCGCGCCGCGGCGATCTCGAGAGCTTTCTGGGGCAGCACTTCCCGGCCGGCGACATCCCGCAGCAGGCGAGGGTGCTCTACGTCCAGAACACCGTGCGTATCGTCTCGGATGCAAGCGGTGAGCGCGTGGCCATCGAGCCGGAGTTCGACACGTCTGGTGAACCGCTCGACCTGTCCTTTGCACATCTGCGCAGCGTTTCGCCGATCCACTGCGAGTATCTGCGCAATATGGGCGTCGGTGCGTCGATGTCGATTTCCATCATCCACGACGGCGTGCTCTGGGGGCTGATCGCCTGCCATCACTATGCACCGCGCGCGCTTTCCATGGAGAAACGCGTTGCTGCAGAGATGTTTGGCGAGTTCTTTTCCATGCAACTGGCCGGGCTTCTTCAAAAACGCAAACTGGCTGCTAGCGAAAGCGCGCGGCGCTATCTCGACCAGCTGTTGCACAATGTTTCGCATCACGGCGATGTCGAAGACCTGCTCAAGGAAAGCATTCGCGATTTTAGCGTACTGATGCCGTGTGACGGTATTGGCCTATATCTCAACAAGACCTGGACGTCTTATGGCAGTGCGCCACCGGCTGCCGCAGCGCCGGCGCTCATGGGCTTCATCAATTCAGTGGCCGAGGGCAGGGTGTGGGCGACGAGCGCATTGTCAGATCGATTGCCGGCGGCTGAAGACTATGCCGTTGCCGTTTCCGGCGTGCTGGCCGTGCCCTTGTCGCAACTGCCGCGCGATTATCTTCTGTTCTTTCGTAGCGAAGTTGCGCAAACCCTGAACTGGGCGGGTGATCCCAACAAGACGTACGAAATCGGTCCATTGGGCGATCGGCTGACACCGCGCAAGAGCTTCGCGATCTGGAAGGAGACCGTACAGCGCCAGTCCCAGCCATGGTTGCAAAACGAGCGCGACACCGCCGAGGCCGTGCGCTCGGCTTTGGTGGAAGTGGTGCTTCGCCACAACGAATTACTGGCGGATGAGCGGCACAAGGCTGACCTGCGCCAGAAAATGTTGAATGAAGAGCTCAATCATCGCGTCAAGAATATCCTGGCACTGATCAAATCGCTGGTCTCCCACCCGGTCGAGGATGGCCGCAGCATCGAGGATTATGTCGCCTCCCTGAAGGGACGTATTCAGGCCTTGTCGCTTGCGCATGATCAGGTCATCCGCGGCGCCGGTGGCGGTGCGTTGAAGGGATTGCTCGATGCGGAATTTTCGCCGTATCGCGAGTCGGTGAAAGCGATCGAGGTGACCGGCCCCGATGTTTCGCTCGACGCTCGGGCCTATTCGGTACTCGCATTGGTGCTGCACGAACTGGCCACCAATGCCGCCAAATATGGTGCGCTTTCCGTAAGCACGGGGCGCTTGTCGCTCCAGTGGAAACGCACCGATATCGGCGACTGCGAAATCCACTGGCTTGAGCGCGACGGCCCCCTTGTCACACCGCCATTGCGGCCGGGCTTTGGATCGATGCTGATCAGTCGCAGCATTCCCTATGATCTCGGGGGTGAAAGTGATGTCGATTATGAGCCGGCGGGCGCGCGCGTGCGGTTGCTCATCCCGGCGCGCTTCGTTGTCTGGCCCGCGCCGGCGGCGGCGCGCAACGTGCGCGCCCGACGCGAGGATGACAGGCCGATGGCGTCGATGCGCGGCTTGAAGGTGTTGATGGTCGAGGACCAGCTTCTGATTGCCATGGACGTCGAGACCATGCTGACCCACGAGGGCGCGGCATCGGTCGAGACAGCATCTTCGGTCAAGGAGGCATTGATCGCGCTGGCGATCATGAGGCCTGATGTGGCCATCCTCGACGTCAATCTCGGCAATGGCAGTTCGGTGCCGGTAGCCCAGGCATTGCGCGAGCGGGGCATCCCCTTCGTCTTCGCCACAGGCTATGGCGAAACCAGCCTGATCCCGGCGTCGATGGATGAAGTGCCGATCGTACGCAAGCCCTACGACCTCGCATCGCTGGTCGCTGCGATGACCACGGCGATGGTGAAGAAGAGTTCGGCCGGATAGTTTACTGCCCCGAGGGCGTGCGCAGCCCGTGCCAGGCATCGCGCACCTGATGGTAATGAACTTCTGGTAGATAGTCTGGCGTGTTCAGCCCAAGCGTCTTCACATCCAGCCTGCCAATTGCGCTGAGCAGCGAATAGGATGCGATGACCCGGTCACGTTGCGCGCCAATCAGGCGTGCCTTTGCCTGTACGAGATCCTGCTGTGAGTTCAGGACGTCGACAGTGGTGCGCTGACCGCCTTGGGCCTCGCGCTGTACGCCCTGCAGTGCAACGCCAGCAGCGCGTACTTCGGCTTCAGCGGCACTCACCGCCGTCTTGGCGCCTTCATTTGACACCCATGCACCGACGACTGCTGTGCGGGCCTGATTGCGGACCTGCTCGAGCACCAGACGGCTAACCGATGACAGTTCCTTGGCCTGGCGCGTCTGCGCAGCACCGAGGCCGCCGTCATAGATCGGCGCCGTCAATTGGCCGACGATCGAAGCCTGGTCGGTGCCAAAAGTGCCAAGCGTCGGATCCGATTGGCTGGATTTGCTGGCGCTGCCTTGTAGCGTCAGAGTAGGCAACAGGCTGCTCTCGGCCACTTTAATCGTCGTGGTCGCCACGTCGACATCGTAGCCGGCTGCCAGCACGGCGGGGTGCGCCTTGAAAGCCTGATTGACGGCATCGTCGCGGTTGCGCGGCAGCAGCCGATCCATCGGTTCCGCCGGACTGAGCCGCGAGGGTGCAGCACCAATCACCTGCGTATAAGTTGCCTGGCTGATGGCGAGATTGACCTCAGCGGCGTTGAGATCGGCCTGGCCACGCGCCAGTCGCGCTTCGGCCTGTGACGTGTCGGTGGGCGTGACGTCACCGGCGTTGAGCCGCTTCTGGGCGATGCCAAGGGTTTCGCGCAGGGAGGTGACGTTGGTGCGCTGGGCTTCGACCAGCGATTGGTTGGCGAGAACATTGGTATAGGCAACGACAGCATCGAGCAGCACGCCCTGGCCGACATTGCGCAGCGCTTCCCGGCCGGACTGGACCTGCAATTCCGCGACGCGGACACTGTTGGCTGTCTTGTTTCCGTTATAAAGCGTCTGGGTGACTGTGACGCCGATGGTCCATGGCTTCAGCGTTGCGCCCTGGATGGTGTTGTCCACGAGCAGGTTGCGTACGGCCTGAAGGCCATAGCTCAGTGTGGCTGCCACCTGAGGCCGGTAGCCGGCCATCGCTTGCGGGACGTTCTCATCGGTGGCGCGCTGGCGGGCCCGTTCGCCGTTCAGCTGCGGATTGGACTGATAGGCTTTGGCAAGGGCTTCCGACACCGTTTCGGCTCGGGCATCGACCGCAGCAAAAATGCCATAGCCAATCAGGCTCAGGGCCATGCCTGTCCGAAGCGCGCGCCTTGCGGCGAGGCCAAATATGCCGTGACGAACCATATTATCCCAAAGCAATCTTCGGACGTCCGCCCCCGCTGACGTCTAGGTATGTTTAGAGGGCGTTGCCTTTGCAGGCAAACCATCCGGCGAAGAACCTCCGGGCTTTTGCGCTTTCCCCACAGGCATTTGGCTGCCCCGATTTGCTTGATTGATCAGGACCCTAGGGTGGATGAAGCGCTCCGTGAATGCGACGAATAAACCCGCTTCACATGGCCGCGTGTGTTGCATGTCGGGCACATTTCTGAATAACCGCACGCAGTGGTAACTCTGTCCGGCTTTGCTGCGCGATTGCGCTGAGGAGCTGCCGATCCTGCCCAGCCGGAATGCCTATGCCCAAGATCTTCACTGATCCCGACGCCATCGCCGAAGACATCATTCGCGACGTTGGGACGACGCTCGTGGTCGGGCTGCCGCTCGGGCTTGGCAAGGCCAACCATATCATCAATGCGCTCTATCAGCGCGCGCTGGCCGATCGCAATGTCAGACTGACGTTCTTCTCTGCCCTGACACTGGAGAAGCCGAGACCATCCAGCGAGCTGGAGAAGCGCTTCATCAATCCGGTGATCGAACGGCTGTTCGGGGGCTATCCCGGTCTCGCTTATGCAAACGCGCTGCATAAAGGTGAGCTGCCGCCAAACATTCAGGTCAACGAATTCTTCTTCCTTGCGGGAAAATGGCTGCGGGTTGCCGACGCGCAGCAGCACTATATTTCGGCGAACTACACCCATGCGTCGTCCTATCTTCTGACGCGCGGGCTTAACGTGATCACGCAATTGGTGTCGAAGCGTGTGGTCGATGGCGCCGCGCGCTATAGTCTGAGCTGCAATACCGACACCACGCTTGATCTGATGCGGGCGCGCAATGAAGGTCGCGTCTCGTTCAGGCTAATCGGTCAGGTCAATTCGGAATTGCCCTTCATGCCGGGGCAGGGTGATCTTACCAGCGATGAGTTTCACGCGGTGCTCGAAAGCCCGGAGACTGAATTTCCGCTGTTTGCGCCCCCGTCCGAACCGGTCAACGACACCAAATACGCGATTGGATTGCACGCTGCCGGCCTGGTGCGCGACGGCGGCACGCTGCAGATCGGCATTGGGCAAGTGGGCGATGCGCTGGCGCAGGGCCTGATCGTTCGCCACCGCGACAATCCGGCGTTTCGCAATCTGATGCAGCGTCTTGCCCCCGACGCGCCTCCAAAGGAAGTCGCGACGTTCGAACACGGCCTCTACGGTGTCAGTGAAATGCTGTTCGAAGCATTTCTCGGCCTGATCGACGCCGGCATTCTCAAGCGCGAGGTGGATGGCACCATCGTGCATGGCGCGTTCTTTCTTGGGCCGAAGGCATTCTATCAGGCGCTGCGCGATATGGCGCCGGAGCGTCTGGCGAAAATCCAGATGATGCCGGTATCGTTCACCAATGAGCTCTATGGCAACGAAGAGGCGAAACGACAGGCGCGCGTCGATGCGCGCTTCGTCAACAACACGATGATGGCGACGCTGATGGGCGCCGCGATCTCCGACGGTCTTGAGAACGGCCAGGTCGTGAGCGGCGTCGGTGGGCAGTATAATTTCGTCTCGCAGGCTTTCGCTCTGGACGGCGCGCGCTCGATCCTGACTCTCGAATCCACACGCGCCGGCAAGAAGCCAGCCTCCAATATTCGCTGGAGCTATGGTCACACCACGATCCCGCGACACCTGCGCGATATCATCGTGACGGAGTATGGCGTCGCCGATCTGCGCGGAAAATCTGATGCGGATGTGATCGCGGCCATGCTGCAGGTGTCCGACTCGCGCTTTCAGCCGGAGCTGATGAAGCAGGCCAAGGATGCGGGAAAGCTTTCCAAGAGCTATGATATTCCTGCAGCATATCGCGACAACGTGCCCCAGCGGATCTCCGTTGCCCTCAAGCCGGCGCGGGACGCCGGTCTTCTGCCGATGTTCCCGTTTGGCACCGATTTCACTGCCGTGGAGCAGCGCCTGATCCCTGCGCTGCAGGTCCTGAGCGCCGCATCGGTGTCGCCACAACAACTCGCAGGCCTGTTCTGGCAGGGCATGACGCACGCCCCGAGTGCGTCAGATGAATCGGCGCTGGCGCGGCTCGGGCTCGATCGTCCGGCCACATGGGCCGAACGCGCCTATCGTGTGCTGGTTTCCGCCGCACTCGCGCGCAGCGGCTCAGCCTAGCGGTTTTTGTTGACTGGCTTCCGCTTCTCGATGAACGCAGCCATGCCTTCAGAGCGATCCTCCAGCGCAAAGGTTGCGTGAAACAGATCGCGCTCGACCTTGAGGCCTTCGGCGAGCGGCGTCTCGAAGGCGCGATTGACGGCGTTCTTCGCCATCGTCGCCACCGGGCGCGACATGGCGGCGATCTTTTCCGCCATGGCGATGGCTTCGTCCATCAGCTTGTCGGCCGGGACAATGCGGCTGACGAGACCGGAGCGCTCGGCTTCCGCCGCATCCATCATACGGCCCGTCAGGCAGAGGTCCATCGCCTTCGATTTGCCAATGGCGCGTGTGAGGCGCTGGGTGCCGCCGATGCCGGGAATGGTGCCAAGCGTGATTTCCGGCTGGCCGAACTTCGCGGTGTCCGCTGCGATCATGATATCACACATCATAGCCAGCTCGCAGCCGCCACCGAGCGCATAGCCTGAGACGGCAGCAATGGTCGGTTTGGTACAGGTGGCGACACGGTCGCCGCCGATCGCGGTGAAATCACTGGAGAACATGTCGATGAAGCTCTTTGGCTGCATCTCCTTGATATCTGCCCCGGCGGCAAATGCCTTCTCGCTGCCGGTCACGATGATGCAGCCCACGGCGGTGTCGGCTTCCAGCTCGTCGATGGCGATCTTGATTTCGCCGAACACACCGAAAGAAAGCGCATTCAGCATCTTCGGGCGATTCAGCGTGATGATGCCGACCGCGTCTTTGCGCTCAACGATGAGGTGTTCGTAGCTGCTCATGTTCCATCCCGCGGATTTTTGCGAAGCTGCCAGGATCGACAGCCCCGCGCAATTTGCCCGCTCGGGGGATGGGGTTCAAGCAATAAACATACGGGCCGCAGAGGCCATGGTCAGCAAACCGCCAAATGCGATGAAGATCTTACCAACAAGGGAGGTCTTGTCCCAGGTCGTGCTGCTCTCGGTGGCGACTTCCGGTGCCGGTGTGTCGATGGTGGCCTTTGCGAGCGTCAGCGGCGGCTTATCGTTGCTGATGGCACGATCGAGGTCGTTGAGCTGGTCAGCGGCAACGAGCTGCGCGTTGCTGGCGCCGGAATCCGGCGACGTCGTTGCGGGCTGTTCCTGCTGGCCGCCGATTTGGCCAAGCGCGCTGCCGGCTTGCGATGACATGTTGTAGGTGTTGGTCGCTGCTGTCTCAGAGGGCCATTGCGCATTGGCATTGGCGACCAATGACGGGATGGCAGTATCGCTGCTTCCCGGCTTCGCGTCTTCCGTTTTGGCAGTGTCCTCATCAGCCGATTTTTTCGACGTCTTGGTTGCCTGCCGGTCGGACTTGCGCGATTTCGTTTCGCTCTTCCTGGCACTGCGGTGCTTGGTGGCCTTCGCTGCTGGTTCGGCGGACGTGTCTGCAGCGCTGCCAACCGCTGCGGCCGGCTCGGATGCTGGAGCGTCGTTTTCGGTCGCGTGAAGCGGTGCCGATGTGCAGATCCACAATCCGGCTGCGATGACCAATGCCGCACGTCCGCTGGCTCTGATGTTCATGGAAATCTCCCCAAAGTACCGGCCCCCAATGGCCGCAAGGGAAACTGCGCAGGTGTTCACACCGGGGCAAAAAAAGGGAATCTTCGGACGAGTCCGGCAAAAACGGGGCATGAACGCTGCCGCAATTATCGTCTCCACAGGCGTCAGCTAAAATCTGCCTTTGAAATCAAGGCGACGGATGTCACTCTGACGGTTCGATGGTATGAGCCGGATGTCTTTGAATCTTCGGCTCGGGATTGGGGCGTAGGTAAGGGCTTCACGGTTCCGTGATTTTTCTCTCAGCTAGCGTAACAAACTGAATTATCCGCCGAATTGGCTTTAGGAGCGCGCGTGCGCGGACGTGACGACGAATGGACCGATCTGATGCGGTCGGCCAATGCAGGGGATAGCGTTGCTTATCATCGCCTGCTGAAGTCGGTTACGCCCGTGCTGCGCGCCGGAGCGCGGCAGGGCCTGTCACGGGCTGGCCAGCCGCCCGATCAGGCCGAGGATATTGTGCAGGACATTTTACTGGCGGTGCATTTGAAGCGGCAGACCTGGGACGCGAACGCGCCATTCGCGCCGTGGCTGTTTGCGATCGCCCGCAACAAGCTGATCGATGCGCTGCGTCGCCGCGGACGTCGCGTCTTCGTCAATATCGACGATTTTGCCGAGACGATTCCGAGCGAGCCGCCGGCCGAAACATTGCCCACCGTCGAGATATCCAATCATCTCGCCGATCTTCCGCCGCGGCAGCGCGACGTGTTGAGATCGATCGCGGTGGAGAGCGCATCCATCAAGACCACGGCGTCGAAATTGTCGATGACCGAAGGCGCCGTGCGCGTGGCGTTGCATCGTGGGCTCGCGAGCCTCGCAGCCAAGCTGCGAAAGGATTGACCATGGATACCGATCGCCTGATTCAAACGCTCGCCGCCGACAATGATCAGAGGCCACGTCCCGTGAGCACGCAGCTCGCGATGGCCCTGTTGGTCACCCTGCCGGTTGTGGCGGCGATGTTGCTGGTGACGCTTGGCATTCGCCCGGACTTCATGTCGGCCATGCGCAATCCGTTCTTCGATACGAAGTTTCTGGTGACCTTGGCGCTTGCCATTCCAGCCATCGTGATCAGTGTCCATCTGTCCCGGCCCGAGGCGTCGTTGGGGCGCTGGATCTGGCTGTTGCTGCTGTCGCCGTTTATTCTCATTGTCGCGTTGATCGTCGAAATGACGATGCCGCAGCGCGCGCCGATGATGGTGCGCATTATCGGCAGAAACTCGTCGCTGTGCTCGGCGGCGATCACGTTGCTGTCGCTGCCGATCCTCGGCGGCGCGATGATCGCGCTGCGCCACGGCGCGCCGTCACGCCCCGCCGTTGCCGGTGCGCTCGCGGGATTGATGTCAGCCGGGCTAGGGGCGACGTTTTACGCCGCGCATTGCGCAGACGACTCGCCGCTGTTTGTGGCGACCTGGTACACGCTCGCAGCCCTCGTCGTGGCGGCGCTGGGTGCAGCCATCGGTTCGAAAGTGTTGCGCTATTGAGCTGCGCGTGAGCCACGCGTTCCGCGAAAAATGAATCCGGTCAGGCCGATGCCACGGCCGCAGGACGGCCGCTCGCCGCCTTCGCGATGTCGCCGTTCAACTCGCTGGTATAGTCCTTGAAGTCGACTTCCAGCGTGTAGCGCGCTGAATTGAGCCAGGTGCTGATCTTCCTCTGGTGGAAGTCGCGGACCTCCAGCGCCATATCGCCAGGGCTGGGCAGGGCGACTTTGCCTGTCAGCACAGCTGCGATCCATCGAGCCTGGATTTCGACCAGCGGAATGGTCGGTCCGATGGGCTGCACCAATCCGGCAAAGAACAGGCCTGGTCGGTTCGGCGGTTTAATGCGCCGATAGAGATCAACCATGCCTCCGTCTTCCGGCACCGAGAAGATCTCGGGCGCGAGGAACGGGAAGCTGGTCTTGTAACCTGTCGCGTAGATCACCGCGTCGAAGCCCTCCTGCGTGCCATCGGCGAAGGCGATGGCGTCCCCCTCCAACGAGGTGACGTTCGGCTTGATGCTGATCCAGCCATGGCCGATATAAGGCAGCAACTCCTGGCTCAACGTCGCATGTTCGCGCCACATGGGATGTTTCGGCTTCGGCACGCCGAAGCGGGTCTGGTCGCCGACAGCGAGATAGATCAGGCGTGCCATGAGCATGCGCGTCAGCAGTGTCGGGAATTTCAGCTTGCGCGCGAAGAAGGCCGACCAGCGATCGATCGGGATGCCCATCATGTATTTCGGCATGATATGGGCGCCGGTTCGCGTGGACAGCACGACGCTGCTGGCGCGCTTGCAAAGATCGACGGCGATATCGACGGCCGAATTTCCGATGCCAACGACCAGCACCTTCTTGTCCTCGAAAGGCTGCGCGGTGCGATACTGGCTGGAATGAATCGCCGTGCCGTTGAATGTGCCAGAGAAGGTCGGCCAACGCGGATCCCAGAGATGGCCGTTGGCGACAATCACCGTCTTGTATTCGCGGGTGCCTTCCTTCGTCGTTACGCGCCAGCCGTCGTCGGTCTTTTCGACCGAGATCACTTCGGAGTTGAAGCGGATGCGAGATCGTGCGCCAAACCGGTCAGCATAGGCTTCAAGATAATCCAGCAATTGCTGGTGTGACAGGAAATCAGGCTTGTCGGCTGGAATCGGAAAATCGGAATAGCCGAGATTGCTGCGGCTGGTGTCGATATGCAGACTGCGATAGGCGCAAGACAGGCCATTGTCATTGCCGTAGCGCCACATCCCGCCGATATTTGAGCCCTTCTCGTAGATATCGAAACTGAGCCCCTTGTCGTGCAAGGCCTTGGCGACGGCAATGCCGGATGAGCCGGCGCCAATGACGCAGATGTCGACTGCAGGTTCGGTCATGCAGCAGATTTTTCGGCAAGACGCTGGCGATACTGGCTCACGATGTCCTCGAAACTCTTGTCAGCGACGACGCCGAGGGATGGCGCGCGGGTGGAGATGAAACCTTTCGGCCAGCTATCGACGATCTTCTTGAGATCGGAATCGAGGGCATATGTCACGTTCGGCGTGGTGTTGGTGACACGTGCGATCGATTCAATAATGTCTTCCATGCTGATCGTCAAAGCAGGTTGATTGAGCGCGCGTTTGCCGCGCATCTTGGCTGGATCGGCATTGTGAAGCGTGATCAAATTCTGCGCAACGGTCTCCACCGAAACGATCGGCACTTTCGTGTCCGCGCGCAATGGGCAAATCGACGGCTTTCCGGCGACGCCATCACGAACGATGCCTGCGATACGGTCAGATACCGACTGTGTTGGCGGGCCGGGGTGCACCAGCACGATCGGCAGGCGCAGGGCACGTGCATCGACCATTCCGTGACGCGTGGCATCCGCCAGCATCAATTCGGCAATGGCCTTGTGCGTGCCATAGGAGGTCTGTGGACGCTGCAAATGATCGTCATCGACATGATCAGGCAATAAGCCGCCGAAGACTGCGATCGAACTTGGAAAGATCAGGCGGGGCGGAGCATCCTTCGCGCCGATGGCGTCGATCAATTCCGCCAGCGCCGAAACATTCACCGCCAGCGCGCGCGTCGGGTCCTGTTCTGCGGCGCTGGTCAGCACAGCGGCGAGGTGAAACACGCTATGGGGCTTCCAGGCAGCGATCCGCCTCAGCGTATCGGGCGCCGCGATGCTGGCTGGCAGATGTCTCACGCGTCGGTCGGATGCTGGCGGCAAATGTGTGTCGAGAAGGAGGAGCTCCTCGATTGTTTCGCTTGTGCCTGCAGCATTGGTGAGAGCGCCTGCTTGAAGCAGCGCAGAAGTGAGGGTTCTGCCGATGAAGCCACCGGCGCCTGTAATCAAGACGCGCATGAATCCCGCCCTGCTTGATGCCAACCTGTTCCGGCGTTATTCGCCGTGATCGAGGCATCACTATCAGCGCCTTCACCGGCAAGTCGATGCCTGCTGACGGAATGGCTGCTCAGCGCAATTGGCGTTGCGGCGCTCGGTCGCAATGGCCAGACTGCGGCCATTCGCGTGGAAACATGTTGACTGACAAACGTCAGGCGGCAGGTAGGTCGGACGTCGCCTGCTGCATGCGGTGGAAGCGCAGGACTTGTTGCGCCGCGGAGATGCGCAGACGTTCATAGGTCTCGCGGTCGGTCGCGCTGTCAGACAGCTGTGTTCCAGCGAGTTGCTCGCGCATGTTGATGATGGTCTTGACCGTCTTCCATGAGAAATTTGCGACCTTGCACAGAATGAAAATGCCCTCGCTGCGGGATTCGACCATCATGGTTTCCGCGACGGAGATTGGCACGTTGGCCAGGCACGCGAGCGCAGCGTTTGCTTCGTCGAACTTGCTGGCTTCGGCGAATTTCGCCACTTCGTTTTCATCCAGCCGACCGTCTTCAAACAGTGAGCGCACGAGACCATGAGCAATGATGGTCTGCTGACTGATTCCGCCTGGTGCGGAGCGTGCCCGCCGCGCGACCTGCTGAACCACCAGCGATATGTCGGCGGTGTGGTGTACGTGGGCGGCTTCCAGCTTCGCCCGGACCGAGGCCGACGCCTTGGCAACGAGCTTCAGATAGTGGTGGCGCGGAATGGAGGGACGCAGGCCGACACACGTCGCAATCGTATCGTTGCCCTCGGCCCGGGAGAGCAGGGTATTGTACCCGCGCTCTGAAATGTCTGCCCCGCGATTGTTGACGGTGCTGGTGACGACGGCGTCATTGCCGCGCTCGACGAGGACATCCGTCAGGGCGCCGCTCAGGACGCTGCGCGTCGAAATCGCGAGCAGATGGTCCTGGCTCTTGGTGCGTGCATTCTCAATCAGCGCATGGTCGTCCAGTTGCTCCGATTGGGAGAGCACGGGGGCGGCGACCTCGATCAAATCGTCGAATGCGAGGGTCCGGACGACCCGGGGCGGTGCGACAGGGATGGGTGCCAGTCGCTCGGCCAGAAGGGCCCTTGCAGACGCTTCCATATGCGTCAGCAGGCAATCGAAGATGTCGTCGAACACTGCGATCTGCGCGTCGGAGTAATCCACGGCGTTGTTGACGAACAGATCCGTGACGCGGCGCAGCGTTTCCACGCGCCGCGCAACCGTCCCGTGGGCCAGTGCGGCGTCAAGCTCGTCGAGTAAATTTGCCGATAACGGTGACTTCGAAGACATAAATCAAATCCCGTAACTCTAATCGTGTCCTGCCGCGAAAATGTTGCAGTTAGGGTTCGTGAAATTCGTTCAGGCGCTTGCAATTCGATTTCGTCCGCGCTCCTTGGCGGCGTAGAGTGCGCTGTCGGCACGTGCGAGTAAGGTGTCTGGCGTGTCGTTCGGACCCAATGTCGCAACGCCGCCCGAAATCGTCACGGTCAAGCCGTCGGAAAATGCGCTCCAATCCAGTGCTTCGACGATTGCGCGCAGACGGTCGAGCATTTGCAAGGCCTTGTCATGCGGCGTGTCCGGTAGCACCAGCAGGAATTCCTCGCCGCCATAGCGGCCGAATTTGTCGATGCTGCGGATATTGGCGAAAATGGTGATGGCGAAGGTTCGCAGTACTTCGTCGCCGGTTGGATGTCCGAAATTGTCGTTAATCCGCTTGAACCAGTCGAGATCGATCAGCGCGGCGGTGCAGGGCGTATTACTGCGCTGTGCACGAATGATTTCATCGTCGAGCAGCCGCATGATGCAGCGGCGATTGAACGATCCCGTCAGTTCGTCGAGCTCCGCTAGCTCTTCGATGCGCTTGTAGGCGGCTTCGAGCTCAACGCGGCGCCGAAACAGCGCATCGCGTAGCGAGCTGGAGAAAATGCCAATGAACATACTGCGGGCGATGGTCATCGAGAATGTCAGCAAGGTGCCGAAGCGCTCGAGGGAATTGCCGGAGGGCAACGTCAAGGGCAGATCGACGAAGAAATACAGCAGCGCGAGGCCGCCGGTCATGACGCTCCAGGCGCCGACACCTTCACGGGGCGAGGTACGCAAGGCGATGACATTGGCCACAAGAAACAATGCGCAGAGAAACACGACGGCGACATTGGGCGCGGTGTAAACGAAGGCGAGCAGAAGTGCGTAAGTGACAGCCGTGTAGGGCGCTGCGAAGAAGTGATCGCGCCAGTCATCCGTCAGGCCGCTCTCGGAGATCGCGAGGAAGATCAGGACAGAGGTAAAAGCGCAGCCGGCATAGGCCGCGACGATGGTGCCATCGATAGTGCCTGCTGCAAGGAAGACGAAAAGCAGCACGACGTTGACGGCATGACTGGCGGCCGCCAATGCGAGCATTTGGCGCCGCCGCTTCAGGCGACGTGCGAGCATATCAGACCGCAACTCTCCATCGACGGCTTCGAAGTCGCCGTTGACTGGATTCAAGACTGATGAAGCGGCTGCGGTCATTGAGCCCATCGATGGGTTTTGCTGATGGAACTCTAGTGCTCAAAGCCTTTAGGTTTGGTATCTATTGCCGCAAGTCAAATCTGGTAACGGGCTACTCATTTGCTGCTCCCGGCGACATCTGTCGACAGATCGCTTACTGCGGGACTGCCAGAAGGTTTCAAGCATAGCTTTGTTGTTTAAGTAAAAATGCCCGGACCGATGACGGGCCCGGGCGAGTTGACTTGATGTGGCGGACAAGCCGCCGGGACAAGTTACGGTATTCATTGACGAGGGTTTCGGGATATGGCTGCAAAATGCAGGTTCCGCCGTCTCAAGGCTGTTCCGGAAGCCACGACTTGGTAAGGTTGCCGTGTGAATCGCTGGCGTTCGGGTCGGAAATGCCCCAGCATTATGCTACCTGTTACCCGTTCCGCCCAAGAAAAGGGCGGTAAAAGCCCGTTCGGCGCGGTTAAAACAGCCGCGACCGGTATATTCCTGCCCATTCGAGAAGATTTTATCTTGTCAATCGAACCTCTTACATCCTCATTCAGACCAACTTTGCGAGACGGGCAGTGAGTGCAACACAGGCGGCATCGGATGAGATTCTGATCGCCCGGATTGCGCAAGGCGACCGTCTTGCCATGCAGGTGCTTTATGGCAGGCACCACGTCCGGGTGTTTCGCTTCGGCCTTCGGCTGGTGCGGAACGAACAGATTGCTGAGGATCTTATCAGCGAAGTGTTCCTGGATGTGTGGCGGCAGGCAGGCAAATTCGAGGGCCGTTCCGCGGTCTCGACCTGGCTCCTGGCGATTACGAGGTTCAAGGCGCTGTCCGCGCTGCGCAAGCGCAAGGACGCCGAACTGGACGACGAGACGGCCAACGCGATCGAGGATACGTCCGATAATCCCGAAGTGTCGGTTCAGAAAAAGGATACCAGTGACGCGTTGCGAAAGTGCCTGACATCCCTTTCGCCCGAGCATCGGGAAATCGTCGATCTCGTCTACTACCACGAGAAGTCCGTGGAAGAGGTGGCCGAGATCGTCGGAATTCCCGAGAACACCGTCAAGACGCGCCTGTTTTATGCGCGCAAGAAATTAGCCGATCTGCTCAAGGCAGCCGGCATTGAACGAGGCTGGCCATGATGGCGATGAGCAACAAAGTGCCGACCCAGGAGCCAGGCGAAATCGAGGCATTGCTGCCTTGGCACGCCGCGGGCACGCTCAACGCGCGTGATGCTCGCCGCGTCGATGATGCACTGGCCAAGGATCCGGAACTGGCGAAGCAATATGCCGTGATCCAGGAAGAATACGCGGAGACCATTGGCCTCAATGAGAGCCTCGGTGCGCCGTCCTCACGGGCAATGCAGAAGCTGTTTGCTGCGATTGACGCCGAGCCGGTGCGCAGCGGATCGACGTCGGTCGGTCTGTCGGCGCGGATTTCCGGATTTTTCGCATCGCTTTCGCCGCGGACGCTGGCGGCTTCGGCCGCTGTTGGTGCGCTCGCCATCATGCTGCAGGCCGGTGTGATTGGCACCGTGCTGATGCAGCGCGATACACGCACATTCCAGACTGCGTCCTATGAAGCCGCGCCGTCGCCAACGAGTGCACCGACCACTGTCACCCGGTCGCTCGCGCCGGCACCGGCCTCGGTAGAAGCCCCGACGCGCCTGTTCGTCCGTTTTGCGCCGACTGCGCGGGTGTCTGACATCACGGCGCTGCTCGATGGCTATCAGGGTACGATTGTTGACAACGGCAAGGACGGGCTGTTCCGGCTGCAGTTCGGCAATCGGGTGATGACCAAGGACCAGATCGCCGGGCTGATCCGCCGGCTGGAGAACGAGAAGATCGTCAGCATGGCGGTTCAGGCGCAGTAGGCGCCGTCGGTTGATCCGATCCGCATTGTGCGTGCGAGGCCTGTTCCATGAGACATGATCGTGGTGCCTCCGGGCCAATGATGAAATGCACGGCCGCTGTGCTTTCGCTCGCTGTCGCATGGCCGTTCGGCCTTTCGGTCGCGGGCGCGCAGAGTATGATGCGCTCGCCGAGCCTCAATATCGGATCGCGCGTTCCCACGATCGCACCCAGCACGACACCGCGCATCAATCCGAACATCGCTGCCGGCGCGGGTCGCATCGCCGGCCGTGGTCCGAATATCGTGAGCCGTGGACCCATTGCTGGTCGCGTCGGTATCACCAGCGTCGGCCCGCGCGGGGCGGCGATCGGCACGACAGCCGGCCGGACACCGCCCATATCCTCGCGGCCAGGGCGTACGCCGCCGCTGAAGATCGTGGGAGTGCTGCCAACCATTCCTTATGTGCGCTATTCCCCCAACACCTATCCGAGCTGCGCCTATGCCAATCGCGCGGCATCCGGCGAATGCAACGAGAAGCCATTCGTTGCTGATCTCGGCGGCGGCCCGACGCCGCGCAGCCAGAATGCCGGTGGTGGACCGCGCAGCAATGGCCCACAGGCGGCGCTGAACACGCGTTATGTCCCCCGACAGATCGTCGCCGAACTCGACAGCGCGCTGACGCCCGACCAGGCAGATGCGCTGGCGCGCCGTCTGCGCCTGGAGCGTCTGTCGTCGCAGGACTTTCCGCTGATCGGCGCCAATATCAGCCTGTTCCGCATCACCGACAACCGTTCGGTCGAGACTGTCGAATCCCAGATGCGCGCCGAGGCCGACGTGCGCGCTGTGCAACCCAATTTCCGCTATGTGCTGCAGGACCAGGTGACAACGCCGGCACCGGGTGAGGGCGATCCTGCGCAATATGCGCTGGCGAAGCTTCGTCTGCCTGAGGCGCACAAGCTGTCGGCCGGTGCCAATGTCACAGTTGCCGTGATCGACTCCGGCATCGACGTCGCGCATCCCGAACTCGCTGATGCCATCGTGGGTTCGTTCGATGCGCTTCGCAGCAAGGAAGGGGCGCACGTGCACGGCACTGGCATTGCGGGGGCGATCGTATCGCATGCACGGCTGATGGGCAGCGCGCCGCGCGCGCGCATCTTGGCCATTCGCGCTTTTGGTGTGTCGCAGGGCGGTGCCGAGAGTTCGTCTTTCGTGATCCTCAAGGGTATCAACCACGCGGCCATGAATGGCGCCCAGGTCATCAATATGAGCTTTGCCGGTCCGCAGGATCCGCTGATCGAGCGCGGTATTGCGGCCTCAGCCAGCAAGGGCATCGTGATGGTCGCAGCATCAGGCAATGCCGGACCGAAATCGCCGCCGCTTTATCCTGCTGCAAGCCCCAGCGTGATCGCAGTCAGCGCCACCGATGCGTATGACAGGCTGTTCTCCGCGTCGAACCGTGGCAGCCACATCGCGGTGGCTGCGCCGGGCGTCGATATCTTCCTGCCCGCGCCGGACAACAAGTACCAGATGACGTCGGGCACCTCGTTCTCGGCGGCTTACATCAGCGGGCTCGCCGCATTGATGATCGAGCGCAATCCGCAACTACGGCCGAACGAGATCCGCAGCATCCTGATGACAACCGCGCGTGATCTTGGTGCGCCCGGCCGTGACGACCTGTTCGGTGCCGGCGCGGCGGATGCCTATAGTGCGGTATCGGCAGTGCAGGGCGCTCAGCAACCCGTGGCGACAGCGCCTGCGCCCGTGACGCCCGTTGTCGTCACCGCACCGGCGCCGACGACGCGTGCGGTCGAGGCGTCGTCGCCGTCGATGGCGTCAGACGTCCAAAAATAATCCCCTGATCGTTGAACGTTTGGCCGGGTCTGCCGGACATATGGATGTGGGAGCGGCATTCCCTCCCCAACGAGGCCATATCCGGCGCATGCGCCCAAACATTCGCGCCGGTATAGCTTGACCCGTCCGGTTGTCCCCCCGGACGGGTCTTTCGTTTTTGTTAACCAAAAATTTTAACCTTCAGGTCATAGATTGCCGGTGCATGGCCCGGCATCGAGCAAGGCTCAAGCAAGGCTTGACTGCAATACCTCAGGTTTGACGGGGCTTTCTCACGCGTTTCCAACGCAATTGTCCAAGTTTGACCACATTGCGCTGGACCCCGAAAACTTTTCCACAGAAACTCTCCAAGTATTGGTGAGTGATTCGTTTGTTGCTTTGCGTCCGTTTTTTCTCTTGCGGACATTTCCATGTCATCTCACCTGAATTTTCCTTACCCGCATGCCGGCATCGGTCGGCCACTGGCCCAGCGCTGGTGCGCTCTTGCCGAGAGCCGGCTGGATTACCTGACAGAACTGTTCGAGAGCGGGCGGTGGCGCCGTTTTCACAGTGAAGCTGAATTCCTCGACAACATTCAGGAAGCCAAGGACGCGGTTGAACGCTGGCGGCTGATGGTCGAGGGCGAGACCGCCGCCGTGAGGCGCGTGCTGTCTTCGGAAGGGGTGATCTACCGGGCGCCGCGCGCCCCTGAACCACCACGGCCTGCTGCCGTCGCGGCTCCTGCCATTGCAGCGCCTGCGGTTGCGCCCTTGCAGCCCGACATCGAGCCGGTGGCTGAAGCGGCTTCGCCCGTCCTGATCCCGATCGAAACCCTGTTGCGGCAGGCTCCGCCGCGGCAGGCGGCGGTGACGCCGGCGGATCTGGATTGGCAGAAAGCGCTTGATCCTCTGGTGATGAGCGCGCGCTATCCGATGCTGCGGACAGCGCTTTAGCGCACCGTGTTCCCGGAGAGGGCAATCTGCTGATAGCGCTGTGCGCCATCGGCCGTGAGGTCAGGGGTCACCGGCTTTGCATGATCGAGGCCGACCACAGCGCCGCGTGGCGCGCCTGAAATCATGTTGTTGCTCACCAGCGCGGTGCCGGCTCCCGGTGCCACCGATACACCGATGCCGATGAAGCTGTTGCGCACCACGTTGCCGGTGATGGCGACATCGCGCAGATACTTGCCCCAGCCCGCGATCATGCCAAAGGATGGCGCGTTCTCGACGACATTGCCCGTCACACTGGCATCCGCCTCGATATAGATGCCGATGCCGGCATCGTCGTCGGGCGCCGTGCCGATCGGTCGCTTCGGGAGCAGGTTGCGGATGATGTTGCCCTGAACCACAGCGATGCGGCCGCCCTCGTTGAAGTTGCAAACCGAGATACCGAGCGCCGCACCATCGACGGTGTTGTTGGCGATCACTGCAGCCTCAAAGGCAAATTCCGAATAGAGCGCGACTTCACGCACGCTCGACACGCTGTTGCCGGTGATGTGGATGTTCGACGCGGAATTGCCGCGCACGGCCGAGTAGTCACAGTTTCGAATGCGATTGCCGGAGACGATGACATTGCTCGCACGAAAAGCGTTGATGGCGTTGCCATATTGACCGGAGCCGCCAGGGCCGGCCTTGATATCCTCGATACGATTGTCGATCACTTGCGTGCCGTCATCGCCGATGGCGGTGCGCAGGATCTCGATGCCGTTGCTGCTGGTGCCGGAAATGGTGTTTTGCGCGACGATCAATCCCTGCGCATCGAACGAGACGATGGCCGTGGTGGCGATGTTGGTTAGTGTATTGCTGGTGATCGCGCCCGCCGTGTTGTCCAGCCAGATGCCCGCGCCGCCGCTATTGGTCACGGTGCAATCGCTGATGCGGAGTTCGCGCGCCTGCACGATGTGCAGCAGCCCGCGCCGTGGCGGCAGGTTGGCGAAATTGCCGTCCAGCGTGAGGCCGCTGAGGCTGACATAGTCCGCGCCTTCGCCTGACAGCAGTGACGCGCCGCCGCTGAAGGTGAGGGTCGTTGCACCGCGCATGCCGATGATCTGCGAGCCGCGCGCGAGCCTGAGCATGCCGGTGCGATAGTTGCCGGGCGGCAATGCGAGCGGTGCCTGCGCACGTGCCGCCTCGTCGATGGCGCGTTGCAATGCGCGCGTTTGGTCGTCCTGGCTATTGGCGCGCACGCCATATTGCGCGGCGTCGCGTCCGAGCGTCGAGGTGAGCGGGGCGGCGCGTGCCGCATCGCTCGATGCGGCGAATGCGCCGGCGGCGAGACCCGCGCCGGACGCAGTCAGCAGATGGCGGCGATGCAGGTCCATGGTTCGAGGTCCCGGTGGATGTCCGCTGATGAGGTAACGCAAGATGATGCGTGTGACGTTGCCAGGCGAGAGTGGCCGCGATGAATGTGCAGGGTAGGGTTAATGATGCTCTGACATATGGAACGGTAAGAGCGGGTGCATCACTCCCGGTCGTCATGGCCGGATGGCGCGAAGCGAGCTTCGCAATAATCCCAGACCTCTCCCCACGTCATGGCCGGGCTTGACCCGGCCATCCACCTTGTCTTGTGCGACGGTGTGCGGGCCAAGCTGGATCCCCGGGTCAAGCCCGGGGATGACACCTGTGGGTCCGGCGCCTCCATCGCGCCGTCGCAAATCCAAAATGTCAAATAGCCACTGCTCTTCAGACATGCGTCATCGCCCCCATTGTTTGCGGCGCGGGGGCGCCGTCGTCTCTTGCATTCCCGCCCCCCTGTGAGAGGGCGTGCGGAACGCCGGGTGCCCGTTGCACCCTTGGGCCTGATGCGAATGCGGTCTTCCGCAGGTTAGTGTGCATCAGGACTTTCGGATGCGCCGAGCAAGTGCCCGGCGTTCCGCATACGGTGTTTTTTCGGTTGCTTGCACTTTGCCTCGACGAACGCTCCGATCGCGAATTAAAGTCCCAAGGCGATGGGAAGGGAGCCTCAAGCGAGTAAGCCGAACGCGTTTCGACTTGGTCGTCCGTCACACTGTCCAGGGGTCTGTCCATCCCAAGGTCGGCCGTCTCCTTGCCAGTGGCAGTGCTGGCGCAGATCCGTCCTGCCCGAAGACAGACGTTCCCCCATGAACCGCGTGACGCCGCATCTCCGGCGTCCACCGCATCCTGCCCCGCGAACGTGACGATCGCGATCGCCCTTCTCGGTGGGGTAGGACGGAGGGGAATATAAACCTGGTGGGGATATTGTCAACGGGAAATAGGAAAATATGTTTGGGTCGAACCTCTCCGCTGTCGTCCCCGCCTAGCACGCCGAAGGCGTGCCCGGGGCGGGACCCATAACCTCCGAGCAGGAAGTTGAGACAGCGGCGTCGCGACGACGACGGTTTCGCTGTCTCTTCGGTGTGTATGGATCCCCGCCCCGCGCACGCCTTCGGCGTGCTACGCGGGGATGACAATGGAGAGGTCATCGCGCCTTCACACTCAGGTGTGCCTGGGAATGACGAGCGTGTGTCGAGGAATGACATGCGTATGAAGTAGCGCCCCGCGCTATCGTCCCTTCAGCGCGAGCTGGAAATCCTTCTCGGCCTGGGCGTCGCGTTCGTTCTTTTCCGGGCACTCGCCGGGCTCCGCCTGGCAGGGACGGATCTCATAGTCGTTGTCGAGCACGCGGTACGGTGTCGGCTTCGAATTCTTGGCTTCGACATCGGTGACAAGGCCGCTCTCCGCGGCGAGTTTCCAGACGTCGGCCTCGGTCGGATAGGATTTGCTTAGTTTCGCGTCGTCACAGAACAGTGCGTAGGGCATCGGATTGCTCCGGTAAAAATTGATAACGTTCATGGCGGCGCCGGGTTCGCCCCGACGTATTCCCAGACATTTCAAAATTGCGCGACGGCCATTCGGCTACGCCGCGAGAGCGTTCAGCTCACCATCTTGTGAGACTTGAACAGGCGGCCTTTTTCCACCACGAGGATCACCGCGAATGCAGTGAGGGTGCAAAGAAAAAGGCCGGTCGCGAACGGCAGCAGAGTGCCGTCATAGTGCTGGCCGATAACCGTGCCGATGGCGATACCCAGCAGCGTGGTCAGCGTCCCGTAGAGCGAGGAGGCCGTGCCGGCGATGTGGCCCTGCGGCTCCATCGCCAGTGCGGTGAAATTCGAGAACATCAGGCCGAAGGCAAACATCATCAGCATCGACAGCGCGATGAACAACCATAGCGGCACGAAGCCCATCGCCACGGCCAATAACATCGCCGCGCCAGCAGTGACGAAACCGAGCAGGGCGCCGTGGGAGAGTGCGCGCATGCCAAGGCGATGGACTACGCGCGAGTTGAAGAAGCTGGCCGCAGCGACGCCGAAAGCGATGGAAGCAAAGGCAAGCGGGAAATATGGCCCGAGATGGAAAATCTCGGTGAACACCTGCTGCGACGTAAACACGAAGGCGAACAGTGCGCCCTGCAGGATGCCGGCAGCGAGGCCGTAACCGAGCGTCTGCCGATGGCTGACAGTTTGCCGATAGGCATACAGCACATCACGAATGGCGAGGGAGCGGCGTTTGGCGACCGGCAGCGTCTCCGGCATTCGCCAGGCACTCCAGGCCAGCGTCAGCAGGCCGTATAGCATCAGCACGACAAAGATGCCCCGCCATTCCGTGAGCACCATCAGGGCTTGGCCGAAAGACGGGGCGATGACCGGCACCGAAATGAAAACCATGATGGCCAGTGACATGACGCTAGCCATGCGGCCGCCGGCATAGCAGTCCCGGACGATCGACACCGCGATTACACGCGTCGCCGCGGTGCCGACGCCCTGCAGCAGGCGGGCAAGCAGCAGGATTTCGAACGAGGGTGCGAACAGCGCGAGCACGCTCGCGGCGCAATAGACGGCCATTCCGCCGAGCAGGATGGGGCGCCGACCGTAGCGGTCCGACAGCGGGCCCATGGCGAATTGGGCCACGCCGAAGCCGAGCAGGAAGACCGAGAGGACGGTCTGAAGGTGGTTGGCATCAGGGACCTTGAAGGCCGCACCGATATGCGGCAGCGCCGGCAGCATGATGTCCATGGCAAGCGGATTCAGCGCCATGATCGAAGCGATCACGACGACGAATTCGCCAAATTTCATTGGGCTATGGGTCGATGACACCGCGAGGGGGGCGTCGGCGTTGATGTCGGTCACAAAGCTGTCCCTGAAAGCATTCCCGCCATTAGGGTCTTCATGTTGCGATGCACAAGTTGACTTTCGGCATGGCTGCGTCGCGGAAACCGGCGGAATTTCCCCAACTTATGAATTAATGTTCAGAGAATAACCGGGGGCGCCGTCTTGACGGCCTCACACCCCGGAATTCCGGGCTGCGTCACGCAGCTTGACCCGGGTCATGCGGATCATTTCCAGCAGGATCGCTTCACCGGTATCGGTGAGCTCGTCGGAGGTCATGCGGTGCGAGGTGGCGTCTTGTGCCAGCAGCGGCACATGGACGAAGGCCGCGAGGCGTGGCCCGTTCGGCGCGCGGGTGGCCTCGATGCTGCGCCAGGACAGGTAATTGCAGAGATAGCGGCCGGCATCGCGTGAGGGGCGCACGTCGGCGCCACTGGCGAGGGCAGCCCGGAACAGACGTGCCGTGTGCGGGCCGAACATCTGCGCGTCAGCGCCCGGAACAATGCTGGCGCGGCGCACCGTTGTGTGGCCGGCATCGGGCCACAGCATCGACACCGCATTGCGGGCGCGCGTCTCGATCCGGATATAGGGCGTGCGTGCGGCGAGGCCGAACATCAGCAGCGCATCCGGGCGATGGCGTGCGATCTGCTCCGGCAGTTCGCGATCGACGGTGGCATAGGTGACGTCGAAAATATGCGCGATGCGGGTGACGTCAGCGAAAGCGGGGCGGCGCAGCGTTGCGAGTTTTCGCACCAGCGCCTGCGTCGGGTTCACCGGCGCGCCGGGGAAGGGGCCGAAGCCGGTGATGAGGATGCGGGGGGCGCTGCCCATCTCAATCCTTCAACAGCGTGACGATCGCCTCCGCCGCGACGGCAGGCGTCATCGTGCCGTCGGCGACGTCGCGTTCGACCTGTTTGACCTTGCTGCGAATGCCGGGATCGCTGCGCAGCCGCGCCTTCAACCGATCCTCCAGCATGGTCCACATCCATTTCACCTGCTGCTCGCGGCGGCGGCCGGCGAAATCGCCGGAAGCATTCATCGCCGTGCGATGCGCGACGACCTTGTCCCAGAGCTCGGCGATACCCGTCTTGGTCAGCGCCGAATAGGTGACCACCGGCGGATGCCAGTGCTCCGAGCGTGGCGCCAGGATATGCAGCGCGCCGCGATAATCCCCAGCGGTGATATTGGCGCGTTTGAGGTTGTCGCCATCGGCCTTGTTGATGGCGATCATGTCGGCGAGTTCGATCAGGCCTTTCTTGATGCCCTGCAACTCGTCGCCGCCGCCGGGCAACATCAGCGCCAGAAAGAAGTCGGTCATGTCGCAGACCGCGGTTTCCGACTGGCCGATGCCGACGGTCTCCACCAGCACCACGTCGAAACCTGCCGCCTCACAAAGTAACATCGCCTCGCGCGTTTTCGCCGCGACGCCGCCGAGCGTGCCGGAGGACGGCGAGGGACGGATGAAGGCGTTCGGATGGGCAGACAGATCGTTCATCCGCGTCTTGTCGCCGAGGATCGAACCACCGGTGCGCGCCGAGGATGGATCGACGGCCAGCACCGCGACCTTGTGGCCGCGCTCGATCAGATACATGCCGAGCACATCGATGGTGGTCGACTTGCCGACGCCGGGCGAGCCGGTGATGCCGACGCGAAACGCACGGCCGGTGTCGGGCAGGAGTGCCTGCACGAGTTCGCGCGCGGCGGCCTGATGATCGGCACGGCGGCTTTCCACCAGCGTGATCGCCCGCGCCAGCGCGGCGCGGCTGCCGGCGCGGACGTCACGCGCGAGGGCGTCGATGTCGATGGGTGCTCTCGTCACTGCGGCCCCTTGTCGTCGTCCTTCGGCCGCTCGCCGGCGAAGATCGCGCTGCCCTCGGCGGACAGATAGGGCTTGAGTTTCTCCCACGGCACGAAGGCGTCGTAATCGCCCTCGGCATAGGATCCGACCGCATAGGGGCCGTAATGGAAGCTGAGACCGGAGCTCTTGCCGGCTGACGTCGATGGCGTCAGCGATACCGGCCCGATCTTGAGCAGCTTCGGCTCCAGCGCATCGACGAGGCTCATGTCGGGATTGTCGTTGTCGCGCTTTTTCTTCTCGATTTTCAGATCGGCGACGACCGCATCGCGGATCGCCGTCATCGCCGGCCCGCTATCGGCGAGCTCGGTGAAGAAAGGACGAATGCTGATCATCTTGCCGACCTGCCTGTCCCACAGCAGCGTGTCATTGGCACGATTGGGATGCGCGCCGCCGGTGTAGTTGTAGTCCGCGCGAATGATGCTGACATAGCGACCCGCGACCAATGAGCTTTGCGCATAGGTTCGTTCGGATTCCCATGGCCGGTTGCGGATGTCGGCAGGGAGATCGTTCATCTCCTTGCGCTGCTCGGCCAGCTCCTTGAGCGTCTTCGCAGCCCAGCCATTGCTGGCGGATGTGAGATATTTCAGCAGCGGGGCATCCGACTTGATCGCGGCATCGAAGAAGACGGCGACCTCGGTGTATTTGGCCTTGAGCTGGATGTCGGGCTTTAGCTCAGCGGCGAGGGCGGGCGCGATGCATGGCAGTGCGAGGAGCAAAGCCGCAAGCAGCGACTGATGAAAGGCACGTATAGTCATTCGCGGATGACGCTTTCAACAAAGGCTTTGAGGGGAGGCAGGTCATTCTGCACGATCTGCCAGACTTCGTCCGCATCCGTTAGATGATAAGCGTGACGGAGGTGATTTCCGAAATCATTCATTCTTCGCCAATTGATATGCGGAGCGAGAATCTTGACGTTATCCGGTAACCGCAATGACGCTTCGCAGATGATGGCAAGGAAGCGCTCTACCGCACCGCGAACAACTTCGTCTTCGGCGAACTGATCCGGCGCCATGCCGCTCGTGACGCGCTCGATGAGATGAACGCGATCAAGAATGTCTTTCAGACGATCTTCGGACGTGGGAGGCATCAAAACACCTCGATCAGATCGTCGGCCATGCGTTCCCTGATGCGAGGTGTCAATTCGGTTGGAAACATGACGTGCGGCCAAATTCCAATCGTATCCTCGATGAGATGCATGACCTTGAACAGATCGAAGCGTCGCGCTGAAGACGCTCTGTCGAACGTCTCAATCAAAATATCCAGATCGCTGTCCGGCCGTGCGTCACCGCGAACCCTAGAGCCGAACACGGCCAGCCGCGTCACGCCTTCTGCTTTGATGGCAGGCGCAATCGCTCGCAGTTTTGCGAGGATCGTCTCCAGCGGGATGTCGATCACGTCGGTCATCCCGCGATCCTACCACGTTTGCCGTGACGCTGCAGCTACGCCGCCGCCTCGCTATGGCCCAGCCGTGCATTGAGCTTGTGGATCAGCTCTTCGGCGGCCTCGGAGATCACCGTGCCGGGCGGGAAGATCGCCTCGGCGCCGGCCTTGTAGAGTTCGTCGTAATCCTGCGGGGGGACGACGCCGCCGATGATGATCATGATGTCCTCGCGGCCCTGCTTCTTGAGCGCGGCCTTGAGTTCGGGCACCGCGGTCAGATGGGCTGCGGCCAGCGACGACAGGCCGAGGATGTGCACGTCGTTTTCGACGGCCTGCCGCGCGGCTTCATCGGCGGTGGCGAAGAGCGGCCCGATATCGACGTCGAAGCCGACATCGGCGAAGGCCGAAGCGATCACCTTCTGGCCGCGGTCATGGCCGTCCTGACCGATTTTCGCGACGAGGATGCGCGGGCGGCGGCCCTCGGCGTCCTCGAAGGCGTCGATCAGCGCCTGAACCTTCTGGACCTTGTCGTTCATGGTGGACGCCTCGCGCTTGTAGACACCGGTGATGGATTTGATCTCGGCGCGGTGGCGGCCGAACACCTTTTCCATCGCATCGGAAATTTCGCCGACGGTGGCCTTGGCCCGCGCGGCATCGATCGCCAGCGCCAGCAGGTTGCCGTTGCCGTCCTTGGCGCTGCGCGTCAGCGCCGCCAGCGCGGCATCGACGTCGGCCTGGCTGCGCTCGCCACGAAGCCTCTTCAATTTGTCGATCTGCAGCCGGCGCACGGTGGAGTTTTCCACCTTGAGCACGTCGAGCGCTTCTTCATTTTCCGGCTTGTACTTGTTGACGCCGATCACCGCCTGACGGCCGGCATCGATGCGTGCCTGGGTCTTCGCCGAGGCTTCCTCGATGCGCAGCTTGGGCACACCGGCCTCGATGGCCTTGGCCATGCCGCCGAGCTCTTCCACTTCCTGGATGTGCGCCCAGGCCTTGGTGGCGAGATCATGTGTCAGGCGCTCGACGTAATAGGAGCCGCCCCATGGATCGATGATGCGGTTGGTGCCGGTTTCCTGCTGCAGGAACAGCTGCGTGTTGCGGGCAATGCGCGCCGAGAAGTCGGTGGGCAGCGCCAGCGCTTCGTCGAGCGCATTGGTGTGCAGTGACTGGGTGTGGCCCTGCGTCGCCGCCATCGCCTCGATGGTGGTGCGCATCACGTTATTGTAGACGTCCTGCGCGGTCAGCGACCAGCCCGAGGTCTGGCAATGGGTGCGCAGCGACAGCGATTTCGGGTCCTTCGGATTGAACTGCGTCAGGAGTTTGGCCCACAGCAGCCGCGCGGCGCGCATCTTGGCGACTTCCATGAAGAAGTTCATGCCGATCGCCCAGAAGAACGACAGCCGGGGCGCGAAGCGGTCGACATCGATGCCGGCGGCAAGACCCGCGCGCAGATATTCGACGCCGTCGGCGAGCGTGTAAGCCAGCTCAAGATCCTGCGTCGCGCCGGCCTCCTGCATGTGATAGCCGGAGATCGAAATCGAATTGTACTTGGGCATCTTTTGCGAGGTGTAGGCGAAGATGTCCGAGATGATCCGCATCGAGGGCGTCGGCGGATAGATATAGGTGTTGCGCACCATGAACTCTTTCAGAATGTCATTCTGAATCGTTCCGGTCAGCTTCTCCGGCGGCACGCCCTGTTCTTCGGCGGCGGCGACATAGAGCGCGAGGATCGGCAGCACCGCGCCGTTCATGGTCATCGACACGCTCATCTGGTCGAGCGGAATACCGGCGAACAACGTGCGCATGTCATAGATCGAGTCGATCGCCACGCCGGCCATGCCGACATCGCCCGAGACGCGCGGATGATCGCTGTCATAGCCGCGATGGGTGGCCAGATCGAACGCGACCGAGAGGCCCTTCTGGCCGGCGGCGAGATTACGGCGATAGAAGGCGTTGGAATCTTCCGCGGTGGAGAAGCCGGCATATTGCCGGATCGTCCAGGGCTGGTTGACATACATGGTCGGGTAGGGGCCGCGCAGGAATGGCGCGATGCCGGGATAGGTATCGAGGAAATCGATGCCCTTGACGTCATCCTCGCCGTAACCCGGCTTCACCAGGATGCCTTCGGGCGTCAACCATGGTTCGCCCTGCGACGGCGCGCCGGCGGCACGGGCGGCGAAATCGATCTCGGCGAAGTTCGGAATCTTGCTCACGAGCGGCGTTCCTTCAATTTCTTGATTCTTGTTTCGCAGTCAGCGAGGCGTTGACGTATTTGGGGTTCACCGGCCGTTTGTCCGCCGGGGACGAGAAAGATGAGTTCGAATACTGTAATCGGAATGCCGAAGACGGTTATCTTGCGCATTCCGATCAACGCCATGAGCGCCAGGACGATGGTCAGCGCGACAACGTTCAACAGACTATATTCACCCGCTATCACTCCGGACACGAAAATCCACCCGAGGAGCAAGAGCATTCCGGCACACAACCCGACGGCCAACGGCGGGATCGTCGTGGAAGTCGACGGATTGCGATAATCGAGTGTCGGATTGTGATAGTCGATCATCGACTGCAAGCGGGCTCGCTCCGCTTCGAGTTTATCCAGCTCGTGTTGGTGAGACATGAGTCAGTTCCCATCATCTCAATCATGATCCGGGTGCTGATAGCTGAACACTTCCGCGCATTTCTCCGGTCCGAAATTCTGCATCGTCGTCTTGCTCGGCAGGTTCGACACGTTGCCGACCCAGCCCAGGCGTGACTCCGTGCCGAATTGCTGCGTCGGCACCACGCGGTCCGGCCTGTCGAAGGCGCCGGTCATGATCTCGATTTTGGGGCCGCCGATGGCGCGATAGCTCAGCGGCGTGCCGCATTTGGCGCAGAAGTCGCGCTCCGCAATCGACGATGACTTGAACGCCGCCGGCTTGCCGCGGGTCCATGCAAAGTTCTCGTTCGGGATATCGGCCAACGAGGCGAATGGCGCGCCGGTGGCCTTCTGGCACATGCGGCAATGGCAGATGCTGACCCGGGTCGGCGCAGCCGACAGCGCAAAGCGGATCGCGCCGCATTGGCAGCCGCCGGTCAGCGCGGGTTTGCTCGCCGTTGCCGTCATGGCTTACTCCATCAGGCTGAATTTAGTAGATCGTGGGCCTGCACCAGCATCGCCAGCGCATCGCCGCCGGCAATGATAAAATCCCTAACGCCTGCGTCGCGCAAGGGCGCCTCGAGGTCGCCGGGGCGGCCTGCCAGATAGATATGCTTTGCGCCGGCGGCCTGAAGCGCTTTTGCTGCGGGCGCGGCCTGGCCGGCATAGAGCTTGTCGGACGAGCAGATACATACCAGCGCGGCGCCGGAGGCCTTCCAGGCCTTGGCGAGTACGGCCGGATCGGCGAACCCGTCGCTGTCGAGGGCTTCGATGCCGCCGGTCTCGAAGAAGCTCTTGGCGAAGGTCGCGCGGGCCGTGAAATCGGCCGGCGTGCCGAGATTGGCCAGAAACACTTTCGGACGGGCACCCTTGCGCGCCAGCAGATGATCCGACTTGTCGCGCAGCGCCTCGAAGGGCGAGGCCAGCCGGATCGGTTCCAGCGGGTTGAACTTGATCTTGTCCTTGCCATAGGGCTTGCCGGGGATCGGCTTCACCTTCAGCACGGTGGCGCGGGCCTCATGCAGGTTCGGGAATTCGCTGGCGCCGGTGAGCACTTCGCGGCGCTTGGCGACGCTGGCCTGACGTGCAGCGCGGGTGGCGGCGACCTTCGGCTGGATCAGGTTGTTGCCAAGCGCCGGGAAAGCGCCGCCGGCTTTTTCGATGTCCTGGAACTGCGCCCATGCGGCGTCGCACAGTTCGCGCGTCAGCGCCTCGATGCCGCCGGCACCGGCGGCGGGATCGGTGACCTTGGCGAGATTGGACTCTTCCAGCAGCACCAGTTGGGTGTTGCGCGCAGCACGGCGTGCGAAACCGTCGGGCAGGCCGAGGGCCAGCGTGTGCGGCAGCACGCAGATGGAGTTGGCACCGCCGAGACCGGCGGCGAAGGTTGCCATGGTCGCACGCAACATATTCACATAGGGATCGCGCTGCGTGAGCATGCGCCATGCGGTATCAGCAGCGATGAACAGCGGCTTCGGCGCGAGGCCACAGCTTTCCTCGATGCGCGCCCAGAGCAGGCGCAGCGCGCGGAATTTCGCCATGGTGAGAAATTGATCGGCATCAGCCGCGAGACGCGCATAGACCATGCCGCGGGCCGTCTCGAGCGGAATGTTATGGTCTTCCATCGCGCGCAGATAGGACACCATCACTGCGAGGACGTAGGACAGCTCCTGCACTTCGGAGCCGCCGGCATCGTGAATGATGCGGCCGTCGGCGACGGCGAACGGGCCCTTGAAGCCTTGCGCGGCGAGCTTCTTGATGGTGTCGGTGACGGCGGGCGCCATCTCCCACCAGTTATAGGCGCTGGTGCCCCATACTGCGGTGGCGCCGATGGGATCGAGACCAAAGCGGATGTCGCATGTGGCGGGATCGATGCCCTTCGTCTTGATGTAATCGGCCAGATGCGTCACGGCCATGCGCGACTGCGGGCCGGCATGGAGTTCGATGCCGATGCCGGCGTCGAGGTAAATGCCGTCGAACAGCGTCTCGATGGTGTCGGGCGACGCGACGAGGCCGAAGCCACGCGCGCCATTGGCGCCTTCGAACACCAGCGTGAGACCAGTGGCGCCGTTTTCGAGATCGTGCAGGGCCTGCTTGTTCGACTTCGCGGCATCGGGGTGGTCGATCCGCTGCATGATCTGCCATGGCGCCGCGGCCGGCCGGCCGGCAATCGGCGCCGCATCCTGGGCGCGCGGATAGATCGGCTGGATCTTGACGCCGTCATAGGTCTTGCTGATCAGCTTCTCGAACGGCGCGCCTTTCAGCACGCCATCGACGAGCTTGCGCCAGTCATCGTAACTCGCAGGCGCAAAATCGGCGGCCAGCCGCAGGTCGTCAGTCGCAGTCGACATTGAGGAACTTCACTCCCGGTATTGCTTCGTGGTTGAGCCGGAAAATGCCATGCCGAGAAGGGGTTGCCAATGGCTGTTCGAGCATGGGGATGCGCGGAATTGGCGCTTTCTTCCCTCTCCCCGCAATGCGGGGAGAGGGCGGCGTCGCGCAGCGACGACGGGTGAGGGGCGGGGCACAGAGCCAAACCAATCTGGTCGGAGCGGATCGCACGGTGGGATCCGCGAATGACGTCGTGACGATAGGCGGCGCGCTGCCCGTCGCCCGCCGTGAAGGCGCGGTGACCTCTCCCGCCTAGCGAAGCTTCGCTAGGCACGGGGGCGGGGAGAGGTTAGAGGCCGGCGCTCAATCCAGATCCGGCAGCTTCTCGATGCCGTCGGTTGAGAGCGCCTTCAGATGCTCGGCAACGGTCTTGCCTGATATCATCCGGTCCGGGGCGATCTCGGCCAGCGGCACCAGGACGAAGGCGCGTTCAGTGGAGCGCGGGTGGGGGAGGTGCAGTTCCGGCTTGGCGATGACCACGTCGTCATAGGCGATCATGTCGAGATCGAGCGGACGCGGACCCCAGTGCCCCTCGGCAACGCGGTTGCGGCCGAACTTGTGTTCGATCCTGTGCAGCGTGAACAACAGCGCGTGCGGATCGAGTTCGGTCTCGATCTCGATTGCCGCATTGACGAAGTGGTCCTGCGGCACATCGCCCACCGGCGGTGTGCTGTAGTCTGCCGAGCGTTCGATCAACGCGGCCTGCGTCATGCCGCAGATATTGCCGATCGCCTTGCGGAAGGTCATGCGGACATCGCCGACATTGCCGCCGAGCGCGATGAGGACGCTGGCCATCGGTTATGCCCGCGATCTGCGCAGCACCACGCCGACATCGTCGAAGATCGCGGCGATCGGCGCGTGCGGCTTGTGCACGGTGACCTTGACCGAGCTGATACGCGGAAAATCCGCGAGCACCGCATCGGCTACCGCACCGGCGGCGCGTTCCAGCAGCTTGTAATTGGTGTCTTTGAAAGCAGCGATCGCGGTGGCGACGACATTGGCATAGGACACGGTATCGGCAAGGCGGTCGGTGCGCGAGGCAAGGTCGATATCGGCATCGAGTTCGAGATCGATGACGAAGCGCTGCCCAACCACGCCTTCGTAATCGAGCACGCCGTGATGGGCATGCACGGATACGCCCTTGATGAAGATCATGTCGGTCATCTTAATTCCTCGATGGCTGCGGTGACGCGCAGGGCCTGAACGGTTTCCGCGACGTCATGGGCGCGGACGATTTTGGCGCCGTGCCGCACCGCCAGCAGATGCGCGGCGAGGGATCCGCCAATGCGCTGCTGTGGCTCCGACGGTACGACGGTCGATATGAATTTCTTGCGCGAGGCGGCGATCAGCACCGGCAGGCCGAAGCTGGTCAGCGCGTCGAACCGCGCCAGAGCAATCATGCTCTGCTCAGGCGTCTTGCCGAAGCCGATGCCGGGGTCGAGCACGATGTGGCCCGCAGGGATGCCGGCCCTGGCGGCGATCTCCAGCGAGCGCGCGAAAAAGTCTTTCATGTCGGCGACGATATCGATGCTGCCATCGACCTCGTCGCGGTTATGCATGACGACGACCGGCGCGCTGTGCTCGGCGATGACGCGCGCCATGTCGGGATCGCGCTGCAGTCCCCAGATGTCATTGGCGATGGCGACGCCGGCGGCGAGCGCTTTCGCGACGACGGACGCCTTCATGCTGTCGATCGACACCGGCGTGCCGAGCGCGACGACGTCGGCCAGCACCGGCACGAGCCGCGCCCACTCTTCATCGGCAGTGACCGGCCGGGACCCATAGGGGCGCGTGGACTCGGCGCCGATGTCGATGATCCCGGCGCCCTCGGCAATCATCCGCCTGGCCTGCGCCAGCGCGCGCTCCGGGGCATCGAACTGGCCGCCATCGGAGAAGGAATCCGGGGTGACATTCAGGATGCCCATCACGGCAGGCACCGGCGATGCCAGCAGCGCGGCCAGCACCGGGTGGGCGGTCGGAGCAGACGTGGTCGGACGCGCGATCATGAGGTCGCTTTGCGCGGTCGGGGGGAGGGAGTCAAGATGGGGCGATGCCCAACCTCTCCCCGCTAGGCGGGGAGAGGTCGCCGCGCCTTCGCGGCGGGTGAGGGGCCATGCTCGATAGAAAGAGCAGGGGCCGCACCAACGGGTCGGTTTGAATAAACGCCTTATCGATCCGAGAGATCTTTGCAGAGGTTGATCGTGTGCCTCGCCCCTCACCCCACCCCTCTCCCCGCAAAGCGCGGGGAGAGGGAGCGCTGCCGCGCCTTCGCTGACAGAATGGGTTGTCTCAATACGAAATCTTCAGCGGCAACTGGCGGGCCTTCTCGATCAGGTCGCCGACCGACTTCTCCGAGGGCATCACCCGCACCAGCTTGCGCTTGTCATTGGCCTCGCGCATCGCCTGAGCCAGGCGGGACGGGTTGCGGTGGGTCAATTCGCGTACCGTGTTGACGCCGGAGGCGCGGAGCAGTTCGGCCTTGGCCTTGCCCATGCCGGGGATGCGCAGGTAGTCGGCGAGGTTCGCCCATTCGAGCAGTTGCTGTTCGCTGAACCCGGTCTTGGCAGCGAGTTCCTTGCGGCACTTCGCGGAGTGAGCGGCGTCCAGCAGCCCTTCCATGGTGCGGATGCCTGCCTTTTTCAGTTTGGTCGCGGCGAAGGCCGTCAAACCGTCAATCTTGGAGATGGGATATGTCATGGTACTCAGACGTATGAAGATCGGACGTATGAAGATGCTGGACGCTTACGCGCGGCTGCTGACGTAACAGACGGTCAGGAGAACTGGCTCAGGCCAGGTGTGCCGGCAACGATCTCGTCCATGGCATCCGCGCCGATCTTCTCGCGGCCGAACTTGAACAGTTCGCGCGCGACGCTCTGGATCTCGCCCATGCCGAGGCCAAGACCCATCAGCTTGCTGCCCAGGGCCATGATGCCGCCGCCCATCAGGCTGCTCAATCCACCACCGCCCTCTGACGATGCGATGGCTGCATCCGCACCCGGAATTTTTTCGATGAGCGCATTGACCGGCGCGGCCGGTGCTTCCTTGCGCAGGAACCCCAAGATAATGCCGACAGCCTTTTCAGCCACAGCTTCGTCGATGCCGACCTTTGCGGTCAGCGCTTTGATCAATTCGTCCATGATGCCCCGCCTCACATCGGTTGAGTGCCGATGCCCTTATGTTGAAAAGTGATCTTGAGCCGCTGTGATTCGAATTACAAGCGCGCCAACTCGCCCGACGTGCGATTCAGTGTGATCGCGTATCGAGTGTTGCACCAATGCAAGAGCAAACGTGAAATTTTGGTCAATTGTTCGCAGATGCGACAGCGCCGTACTTTGGAAAGAGCAAAAAGATACGGCTTGTGTTTCGTCCGTGGGAACGACGGACGGGTTTCAAGTGTGGCGGGAACGCTTTGCGTTTCAATCGCTCGCCAAGATGCGGTAAGATCATGGTGAGCCGCAAATTTTTTTGAAATCTTTTTCTTGATGCGCGCGACAGAGGCGATCCGATGGCGACCACCGAACTGAAGTCAGGCGATACCGACGGCAAGATCTTCATCGGCAAGGGCGACCAACCGGCATGGCTGACGCTGGCCCTCGGCAATCGCCACGGTCTCGTCACGGGCGCGACGGGAACAGGTAAAACCGTATCGCTGCAGGTGATGGCGGAGGGCTTTGCACGTGCCGGTGTGCCGGTCTTCGCTGCGGACATCAAGGGCGACCTCTCGGGTATCGCCGAAGTCGGCGAGGGCAAGGACTTCATTTTGCAGCGCGCCAAGGAGATGGCGCTGACGTTCCAGCCCGATCAGTTCTCGACCGTGTTCTGGGACGTGTTCGGCGAGCAGGGCCATCCGGTGCGCGCGACCATTTCGGAGATGGGGCCACTATTGCTGGCGCGGCTGCTCGATCTCAACGATGTGCAGGAAGGCGTGCTCAACGTCGCCTTCCGCGTCGCCGACGAGAACGGTTTGACGCTGCTCGACATGAAGGATCTGCGCGCGCTGCTCGATGCCATCGTGCCGATGACCGCCAAGAAGGACGAGGTCGATCCACTCGCCGATGTCCGCAAGTCAGCCTTGAGCTTCGGAAACGTCACCAAGGCGACAATCGGCACCATCCAGCGCCAATTGCTCGTGCTGGAGAACCAGGGCGCCGATAAATTCTTCGGCGAGCCGGCGCTGGAGCTGAAAGATTTTCTGAAAACCGACCGCGACGGCCGCGGCATGGTCAATATCCTCGTTGCCGACAAGCTGATGTCGAGCCCGCGGCTCTACGCAACCTTCCTGCTGTGGCTACTTTCGGAACTGTTCGAGGAATTGCCCGAAGTCGGCGACCTGCCGAAGCCCAAACTGGTATTCTTCTTCGACGAGGCGCATCTCTTGTTCAACGATGCGCCGAAGGCGCTGCTCGACAAGATCGAACAGGTGGTGCGCCTGATCCGCTCCAAGGGTGTCGGCGTCTATTTCGTCACCCAGAACCCGATCGATGTGCCCGATCGCGTACTCGCCCAGCTTGGCAATCGCGTTCAGCACGCTCTGCGCGCCTTTACGCCGCGGGACCAGAAGGCGGTGCAGGCGGCAGCACAGACCTTCCGTGCCAATCCGAAACTCGACACGGCCACGGTCATCACCGAACTCGGCAAGGGCGAGGCACTGGTCTCATTCCTCGAAGGCAACGGCACGCCTGCGATGGTCGAACGCATCATGGTGCGTCCGCCGACCGCACGGATCGGGCCGATCACGCCTGAGGAGCGCAAGGCAATCCTCGCGGCGAGCCCGGTGAAGGGCAAATACGACACCGCGATCGATTCCGAATCCGCTTACGAGACGCTGCAGAAGCGCATCGCCGGGACGGCGGCGACGCCCGCCGAGGCTGGCGACGCGGCGGGCGGTGGTGGTGGATTTTTGGGCCAGCTCGGTGCGATCGTCGGCACCATCTTCGGCACCAATACCGGCCGCAACAGGCTCTCCACCGGCCAGGTGATTGCGCGCAGCGTCACCCGCAGCGTGACCAACAAGGTCGTCGGCGGCATCGTCGCCAATATCGGCAAGCAGGTGGGCGGCTCGCTGGGAAGCTCGATCGGCCGCGAGATCGTACGCGGGACGCTGGGCGGGATTTTGAAGCGGTAAGTGCCATTCACCACGTCGGTATACGCCGGCCTGCGCCTTTGCAGGTCCGGCGCCATCTGCTACCCACCGCGGTCTGAACGCGCTGCCTCGGCGCGTCTTTGAAGCGGGACTGCGAAGTGACGAAAAGTGACGGCGAAATGCCGGTTTTGCGGTGGCCGTCCTTGCGGCAGCCGCTCGACGTGCTGTTCCTGATCACCTGCGTCCTGCTGACGGCGGATGTGCTCGTTCCGGAAATCTTCGGCAACGGCAAGACCAAGGACTACGCGCTGTGGTTCTGGGCCGGGCGGCAGGTGCTGCATGGTGCGCCGCTCTATGAGGCGAAGACCAATGGGGCGCTGGACTTCATCTATCCACCGCTGTCCGCGGTCTTGCTGGCGCTCCCGAGCTGGTTCGGCAAGGTCCCGCTTTATCTCTTGCTCTCGATCCTGAATTCGGCGGCCTGGGCGATCACCAGCCAGCTGTCCAATGCCATGACCGGCTCGAAGAAAATTCCGGCGGCGTGGCTTGCGGCGCTGCCGGGCTTTGCGACCATCACCTTCGTGTTCGACATGTACGATCTCGGCCAGCCCAATCTCGTGCTGCTGGCGATGATGCTGCTCGGCTTCTGGTGGATGCAGAAGGATCGGCCGTGGCTCGGCGGCAGCATGTTTGCGCTCGCCACGGCCATCAAGGTGTTTCCGGTGGCGGTGCTACCCTATCTGATCTGGCGGCGGCACTGGGCGGCCTCGGCCAGCATGATCATCTGCACGCTGCTGTTGCTCTATGTCGTGCCGGCGCCGTTTCGCGGCTTCGAGCGCAATGCGGCCGAGGTGAAGACCTGGTACACGGAAATGGTCGGCTCCAGCTCCGAGAAAGGCTTCGGCCAGCGCGACGAACAGAACTGGTCCTGGGTCAATCAATCGATCATCGCGATGACGCATCGCCTGGTGCGGCCGATCGATTATTTCCAGGACGATCGCAAGCGTGGATCGGCCACGATGAACCTGATCGATGTCAGCTACAAAACCGCGAACCTGATCGTGCTCGCGGTGTCAGGTCTGATCGGCCTCGGCTTCATCTGGTCGCTGCTGCCGCGATCGAAACTCACGCCGCGCTCACGTGCCGAAGAACTCGGCGTGCTGTTCTGCCTGATGACGGTGGCATCGCCGCTGGCGCGGCAATATTACTTCATGTGGCTATTCCTGCCGCTCACGGTGCTGATGCATCGCGCTGCCGATGATCCCAGGCCGAATGTACGGACCGGAACATGGTGGCTGCTCGGCGTTGTCGGCGCGTTGATGGCGCTGTCGATCCCGGTATTCCCGGCCATGCTGCAGGCTTGGGGCAATAATCTGCTGGCAACGGCCATCCTCGCAGGCGGATTGATCTGGCATATGCACCACCCGCCGGTGCTGCTAGATTCCACCGAAGTTCCGGACCATCACGCTTAAGGAAATTCGCCCATGTCCAATACGCAGCTTGCATCCGTTCTCGATCGCGTCGATGCCGATTTCGACAAGGCTCTGGAGCGGTTGTTCGCACTGTTGCGGATCAAGTCGATTTCCGCCGATCCGGCTTACGCCGAGGACTGCAAGGCGGCGGCAAAGCATCTGGCCGGCGAGATCGAGAGCCTGGGCTTCAACGCCGAGGTACGGCCGACGGCGGGCCATCCCGCCATCGTCGCCACCGCCAAGGGCAACACCGGCAAGCGGCCGCATGTTCTGTTCTATGGTCATTACGACGTTCAGCCGGTCGATCCGCTGAACCTGTGGCATCGTCCGCCGTTTGAACCGGTCGTCACCAAACATGCCGATGGCCGCGACATCATCGTTGCGCGCGGTGCGCAGGACGACAAGGGCCAGCTTTCGACCTTCGTGGAAGCCTGCCGGGCCTGGGTGAATGTCACGGGCTCGCTGCCCATCGATCTCACCATCTGCATCGAAGGCGAGGAGGAGGTCGGCTCAAAGAATTTCGTGCCGTTCCTCGAAGCCAACAAGAAGGATCTCGCCGCCGATTTCGCGGTGGTCTGCGACACCGGCATGTGGGACCCGTCGACCCCGGCGATCACCACGTCGCTGCGCGGGCTCGTCTATGAAGAGGTGAAGATCACCGCGGCCAACCGCGATCTGCATTCCGGGATCTATGGCGGCGGTGCGCGCAATCCGATCCGCGTGCTGACCAATATTCTCGGCAAGCTGCATGACGACAATGGCCGCATCACCATTCCCGGCTTCTATGATGGCGTGAAGGATCTGCCTGCCGATATTCTGGCGCAGTGGAAGGGCCTCGGTCTCACCGCTGAGTCATTCCTGAAGCCAATCGGCCTGTCGATCCCGGCCGGCGAGACAGGCCGCGAACTGATCGAACAGATCACGTCGCGCCCCACATGTGACATCAACGGCATCGTCGGCGGTTACACGGGCGAGGGCTCCAAGACGGTGATCGCCTCGCATGCCTCGGCCAAGGTTTCGTTCCGCATCGTCGAGGGCCAGGACCCCGGCAAGATCCGCGATGCGTTCCGCGCTTTCGTCACGTCGCAATTGCCCGGCGATTGCACCGCGGAGTTTCTCGATCACTCCAACGCGCCGGCTATCGCGCTCGACTGGAACATGAAGCCGCTCGCCGCAGCGCGCGATGCGCTGACCGACGAATGGGGCAAGCAGGCGCTGCTGATCGGCTCAGGTGCGTCGATTCCCATCGTCGCGGATTTCAAGCGCACGCTTGGTCTGGACTCGCTCCTGATCGGCTTCGGCCTCGATGACGACAATATCCATTCGCCGAACGAGAAGTACGACCTCAAGAGCTTCCACAAGGGCATCCGGTCGTGGGCGCGGATCATTGCGGCGCTGGCGGATGTGAAGAAGTAAGCTACACATTCGTCATTCCGGGGCGCGAGCGCCACTTGGCGATCGCGAACCCGGAATCTCGACGTGTTCATCACTGCGGGATTCCGGGTTCGGTCCTGTCGCCTTCGGCGCCCGTTCCGCCCCGGAATGACGAGTATGGCTGCGCGTTGACCCACATCAAGGCTTGCGTCAGGCTTTCCTGATCGAAAGACAAAAGGGAGAGAACGCCGTGTCTGCATCCGAAATCGCCAATACTCATTTCTCTGCTGCGATGGCGGCAGCACAAGCCGCCGGGGTCGATCAGGATGGCGTCTGCCGCTCCCTGGTGAATCTCGTGGTCTCGAAATATCTCGAAACCAGGAGCGCGACTGACGTGCAGTCGGAGCTGCATTTCGTTGCCGATAATTGCGATCCCGACACGGATTTTGCGTTCATGCGGCCGTGATTAATCCCGTCATTCCGGGGCAGAACCAACGCCGAAGGCGATGGGGCTGAGCCCGGAATCTCGTGGTGATGAACAGGTCGGGATTCCGGGTTCGCTCGCAAGTGCGAGCGCCCCGGAATAACGAGAAAACCAAAACAAAGAAAAAACGCCGTCCGGAATTGGACGGCGTTTTGAATCACTGTGTAGAGGTCTATGACCTCTCTATAGCACCAAATCTCAGGTCTTGTAAGACGGATCGCGGCGGTCGAGCTTGCGCAGCATCGGCGGCCAGACCAGCTTGGTCGAGCGCAGTTCGGCCTTGTCGGGGTTGCCCACCAGCGCGGCGTTCTTGTCGATGACGATCTGGTCGACCGGATAGGCGGTCGGGCCGAGCATCCGGGTGCGGACCTGCATGGTGCAGGCGCGTTCCAGGTAATACATGCGCTCGAACGCCGAGGCGACCGAGCGGCCGACGGTCAGCGTGCCGTGATTGCGCAGCAGCATGGCGTTCTTGGTGCCAAGATCCTTCTGCAGGCGCGGGCGCTCGTCGTGATCGAGCGCGACGCCTTCATAGTCGTGATAGGCGAGTTCGGGGATCACGAGCTGAGCAGTCTGGTTCAGGGGCTGCAGGCCCTCCATGCAGGAGGCCACTGCGGTGCCGTCCGGGGTGTGCAGATGCATCACGCAGCCGGCGTCTTCGCGGACTTCGTGGATTGCCGAATGGATGGTGAAGCCGGCCGGGTTGATGCTGTATTCGCTTTCGGACAGCTGGTTGCCGTCGAGATCGACCTTGACCAGCGACGATGCCGTGATCTCTTCGAAGATCAGGCCATAGGGATTGATCAGGAAGTGATGGTCGGGGCCGGGCACGCGGGCGGAGATGTGGGTGTCGATGAGATCGTCCCAGCCGTAGAGCGCAACGAGGCGATAGGCAGCGGCGAGATTGACGCGCTGGGCCCATTCGCCCTCACTCATATGCGACGGCACTTCCTTGAGGCGGGCTTCGGCTGGTGACATGTTGAGTGCTCCCGGATTGACTGGCAGTGTTTTGGCGTTTGGCTGATGCCAGCCTAATCCCGCCCTGTTGCGGCAGCAAGCCAGACGGTTTGCGCGGCAGACATGCTTACCAGGGTGGCAGAAGGCCCGATCGCGACATTCAGGAACTGAAACGCGCGCGATAGTCCTGCGGCGTGGCAGAAAGCAATCGCAGGAAGCTGCGTCGCATGGTTTCTTCGGAACCGAAGCCGCAGCGTTGCGAAATGCGTTTCACCGGCAGTTTCGTTTCCGAGAGCAGCCGCCGTGCGGCTTCGACGCGCAACTGCTCGACGGCGCGGGCGGGCGTGATGCCGGTGGCGTCCGCATAGTGCCGGCTGAAGCTGCGCTCGCTCATGCCGGCCTGTTCTGCCAGCATGGGTAGCGAAATGTCGTCGGCGAGATGCTTGCCGATCCACTCATGCAGCGCGCCGAATTTGTCGTCCGCGGTCTGCAGCGACAATGCCGCGCTGAATTGCGACTGGCCGCCGGGGCGCTTGAGAAATACCACGAGATGGCGCGCCACCATCAGCGCGACGCTGCGTCCGAGGTCTTCCTCCACCAGCGCCAGCGCGAGATCGATTCCCGCGGTCACGCCGGCCGATGTCCAGAACGCGCCGTCGCGGACGAAGATCGGGTCGGACTCCACATGCACGTCGGGAAAGCGCTGCGCGAGTTCGGAACACCAGGACCAGTGGGTGGCGGCACGACGGCCGTCGAGCACGCCGGTTGACGCAAGCAGGAACGCGCCGGTGCAGACCGAGGCGGTGCGCCGCGCCTTGGCCGCGCGCTTGCGCACCCAGGCGACCATAGCGGGATCGGAAGCGGCGGCGTGTACGCCGGGACCGCCGGCAATGAGCAGCGTGTCGATCGGTTCGGCCTGGCGCGGCAGATCGCTCACGGCGAGGCCAAGTCCGGCAGAGGCGGTCACACTATGGCCGCCGCGCGCGATCACGCGCAGCCTATAGGGCGCAGGTTGTCCCTTGCGTTGCATGATCTCATTGACCGTGGCGAAGACCTGCAGCGGGCCGGACACGTCGAGCAGTTGCACCGACGGGAACGCCAGCACGTCGATAACGCGCGGAACCGTCGCAACAGAGTTTGGCGGGGAACGAGGGGTCTTTGGCATATTCGCCAGACTGTGCCGGGCTAGGTTCGGCTTGTCCATTCACAAATGCTTGGAGCATTCCATGATCCCGCCAGACCAACATCTCCAGATCGGCTCGCTGTTGTTTGAGGGGCTTGACCAGATCGATCTCACCGGCCCGTTCGAAGTGCTGTCGCGGATCCCGAATTCGACCTATCGAATCTATGGCAAGACCACCGATCCCGTGCGCGACTACAGGGGGCTTCGTATTACGCCGGATGCCGCCATTGGCGACGCGCCCCAGCTCGACGTGCTGCATGTGCCCGGCGGCTTCGGCCAGGAAGCGCTGATGGACGATACGGTTGTGCTCGATTGGCTCCGTCAGCAGGCCGGACATGCTCGAATCTTTTCGGTCTGCACCGGCGCGCTGATCTGCGGCGCTGCGGGATTGCTGATGGGCCGCCGCGCGACCACGCATTGGGCGTCGTTTCATCTGCTGCGCTATTTTGGCGCAACGCCGGTCAACGAGCGCGTGGTGATCGACGGCGACTGGATCTTCGCCGCCGGCGTGACGTCGGGCATCGATGGCGCGCTGCGTCTGGCTGCAGAACTGCGCGGCGACGAGGTGGCGCAGGGAATTCAGCTGTTCATGGAATATGCGCCACAGCCGCCGTTCAACAGCGGCACGCCCGAAACCGCACCGGCGACGGTGCTGGCGCAGACCCGTCAGTCGGTGGCGAAGATCACCGCGCAACGCGAGGCCACCGCACAACGCATCGCGACGAAGCTTGGCATCATCGTGCCGACAGCGGCGGAGTGAGTTGCGCAAGCCGCTTCTAATATGATCGAAAGGATCATGATCATGAACCTCACGCACATCCATGCATTTACCCAAGCGATGCAGCGCAAAGACCTCGATGCCATGCTCTCGCATATGGCCGACGACATCGTGCTGAAGACGCCGCTCGCGGCCGAGCCGTTCAAGGGCAAGGCAGCGATCCGGCCGGTGGTCACGGCGCTGCTGGGTGTCGTCGACAGCTTCGACTTCCACGAAGTGCTGCAGGGCCCGGAACACGTGTCCGCCTTCTTCGGTATCACCGTTGGCACAGAACAGCTGGATGGCGTCGACTACTGGCGTCTGAACGACGCCGGCCTCATACAGGAAATGACGGTGCTGTGGCGACCGCTGCCGGCGGCGCTGGCCGTCGAGAAGAAGCTCGCGGCTGCATAGGAACGTCAGCCCTTCGGCCGCTTCGGTGCCTTGCCGGAGTGGCCGCGTGGCGGAGCTGTGGCGCGCAGCACCTGTCCGACGATGGCGGCAGCCTTGTCGATCTCCTGTTCGTTCCAGGCGGAAAAGCCCATGAACAATCCCTGGCCGGCCACAGGTCCGGTGAAATACATCGATAGCGGGCGGCCGGTCACGCCGAGCTCGGAAAGTCGTGCCGAAATGGTGCGGTCGTCGCGATCGAGATCGAGATGGGCTAGCAACTGCATGCCGCCGGCCGGCGGTTCGATCGTCAGGTGATCGCCGGCATGAACTTGCAGTGCCTGCAGCAGGTGATCGCGCCTGCTGCGATAGACACGCGTCATCTTGCGGATATGCGCCGCGAAGTGACCGTCGTCGATGAATTCGGCCAGCGCATCCTGCACCGGCGCCGGCACGATATGGCTGCCGTGGCGCTGCGCCTTTTCGAACAGGTCGGCAAGATCCGGCGGCACGATGGCGTAGCCGCTGCGCACATCCGCGAACATCGGTTTCGAGAACGTGCCCACATAGAACACGCGGCCGTTGTCATCGAGGCCCTGCAGGGCGGCGACGGGGCGGCCGTCATAGTGGAATTCGCTGTCATAGTCGTCCTCGACGATGGCAGCCCCAATGTCATTGGCAAATGCAAGCAATTGCTGCCGCCGGCTCACAGGCATCAGCCGTCCGGTGGGATGCTGATGCGACGGGGTCACGAAGATCAGCCGCGGGCGATCGCGCCGGCCTTTGATGGAGAGGCCGCTGCCATCCAGCGAAATGCCGCGCATGGTCGCGCCGGCCGCATTGAGCGCCGCATATGCGCCGCCATAGCCGGGGCTTTCGACCCAGGCGAGATCGCCGGCATCGAGTAACACGCGCGCGATGAGTTCAAGCGCAGACTGCGCCGATGGCATCAGGATAATCTGTCGTGCCTCGGCCCGCACGCCGCGATAGGCGATGAGATGGCGGAGCAGGGCGTTGCGCAACGAGGCGCGATTGATGGCGGGATCGCCGGTCGATCCGCGTCGCGCCGCGCGGCGCAGGCAGCGCGCCCAGATGTCGTGGGGAAACAGCCGCGCATCTGCCAGCGCCGGGGCCAACAGCAGTGGCCTCCCTTTGTTGATGAACGGCCAATCCGACTTCTGCACGCGCTCGGCCCAGCGCGACAGGCCGAGCGGCTTCGGCGTCTTGCCGGCAATGTTGCGCCCGGTCAGCAACGCCTTGCGCTCAGCGGCGGCGACCGTCGGGCGTCGTCCCTGCGCGACGTCGAGATAGCCTTCCATGGCCAACTGATCGATGACGGACGAGACGGTGTTGCGGGCGAGGCCGAGCTGCTGCGCGCAGTCGCGGCTCGACGGCAGGCGATGGCCTGGCGGCAGCGCGCCGCTCAGGATCGCCGCGCGGAGCTGATCATAGAGCTGCCGCGTCAACGTCTCGCCGCTCGCGGACCCGCGCGCGATATCGATCAGCCCTGCGAGAATGTCGCCCATCAAACTGGCTCAGTCATTTTTACTGGAATGGATCTTTGATTGGGGCCAGTAAAACCTAGTGTCCTCGGTCTGTCGAGTGCGCCATGCACCGAAGCCGTGAGATGAAGCCATGTCCGAACATCCCCTGTCGCGCCGCACGGCGCTGCTGCTGTTTGCCGTCGTCGTGACCATGTGGGGGCTGAACTGGACGCTGACGAAATTTCTGGTGCAGCACATTTCGCCGCTGTGGTCGGTGGCGATCCGCGCCGTGATTGCCACGCTCGCTCTTGCGGCGATTACGCTGGCGCGCCGGCAATTCATCGTGCCGCGGCGCGGCGACATGCCTGTGATCGTCAGTGTCGCGGTTCTGCATATGGGCCTATTCTCGGTGCTGGTTGCCTTCGGCCTGCAATTTGTGCCGGTCGGGCGCTCCATCGTGCTCGGCTACACCACGCCGCTCTGGGTCGCGCCGGCCGCTTGGCTGCTGCTGCGTGAGCCCGTTCCGCGAGAACGTCTCGCGGGCATCGTGCTCGGGCTTGCCGGCATCGCTGTCATGTTCAACCCGTCGGCATTCGACTGGAGCAACGGCAATGCGCTGATCGGCAGCGGGCTGTTATTACTCGCGGCGCTGTGCTGGGCGGCGAACATCGTCTATGTCCGCGGCCACCGCTGGATCTCCGAGCCGTTTCAACTCGTGTTCTGGCAGGCGCTGCTCGCGAGCGTGCTGCTGACAGTGCTGGCGCTGATCCGCGAAGGCGTCCCCGATATCGCCTGGACGCGCGAACTCGTCGGCGCATTGCTGTTCGGCGGGATCTTCGGCACGGCGCTGGCGCATTGGGCGATGGTGATCATCAACCGCAGCCTGCCGGCGACCATTACGTCGCTCGGCCTGCTGGCAACGCCGGTAATGGGCGTTGCGATTTCCGCGCTGGTGCTGGGCGAGGCGATCGAGCTGTCGCTGATCGCCTCGATGGCCATGATTCTTGGCGGGATTGTCGTCGGAACGATGTCGCGCCGGAAGCCAGATGTTCTGCCGACGACGCAGCCTATCCCAGTTGCCGCCCGACCATCTCGCCAATCGCCGTGAACACCGTCTCCAGTTGCGGAGCCGTCGGCGTGCCGCCCTGCGTATAGGCGGCGATGACGACGGGCTGGTCTGGCTTCGGCCAGGTCACGGCGATGTCGCCGGCGGCGTCCTTGCCGTTGTTGCCGGTCTTGTCGCCGATCTTCCATGTCTTCGGCAGCCCGGCGCGCAGGCGCTTGTCGCCGGTCTTGCAGTTCACCATCCAGTCGGTGAGGCGTTCGCGCGAGGCGGGCGTTAACACGTCGCCTGTCACGAAGCGTTTGACGTTGCCGGCCATCGCGGCAGGCGTGGTCGTGTCCTGCGGATTGCCGGGACGCGAACGGTTCAATAGCGGCTCGTTGTGATCGAGGCGCGAGACGCCGTCGCCGGTCTTGGTCCAGAAGGCGGTGAGGGCGGCCGGACCGCCGACGCGCGCCAGCAGCATGTTGGCGCAGGTGTTGTCGCTGAGCTCGACGATGGCCTTGCACATGTCGGCGACCGAGAGCGCGCCCTTGGCAAGATTGTCGCGCGCGACCGGTGCATATTGCAGAAGGTCTGCAGCGGCATAGGCAATCATCTGATCGGGCTTGTCTTCGCCGCGGTCGATGCGGGCGAGAACGCAGGCGGCGAGCGAGGCCTTGAACGTGCTGCACATCACGAAGCGCTCATGGGCGCGCCACGCGATCTTTGCGCCCGTCTTGAGGTTTTCGGCATAGACGCCGATCCGCCCGCCGGTGTCGCGTTCATAGGCTTGCAACGCTGCCGGCGCGTCCTTTGCCGTTTCCTTGGCAAAGGCCGGCCACGCCATGAGCGCCGGCGCAGCCGCCAGCAATGTTCGTCGATTGATCATCATGGCGTGTCATTCGCGGGCGAAGAGGGAGAATTGATGGCGGGCGATTGGAAGTCCGCAATTTCGCGGGGAAGGGGATTGCGCTACACTGTGATTCTGGCGCGGCCCACGCCTCCCCCCTCCAGCGGGAAAGTATCGATCATACCGGGCTCTCTGATCACCGAACCAACTGTTCGAGCATCAAGCATAAGGAGGGGTTGTGACAACGCTCGCACCAGGAGGTTCTCACAATGCGTCTTTCTGCGCCTGTTTATCAATTGAAGCGCAAGGCCAGGCTTCTATCCCGCGCCGATAACATTCCTCTGCACGAGGCACTCGACCGGATCGCCGTGCGAGAAGGCTTTGCTGCCTGGAGCCTGCTTGTGGCCCGAATGTCTTCGGTGGCACCTGCCGCGAAACTGTTCGAACAACTGTCTCCTGGCGATCTCGTGCTGGTCGGCGCGCGCCCGGGCCATGGCAAGACGCTGATGAGCCTGAAGCTCGCCGTGGAGGCGATGCAATCCGGCCATCGCAGCGTGTTCTTTTCGCTGGAATACAGCGAAAAGGACGTGCTGGACCGTTTCAGTGCCATCGGCGTGGAGCGGGGGCGTTTCGATACTCTGTTCGAATTCGACAATTCCGACGACATCAGCGCCGACTACGTCGTCCGGAAACTGGCCGATGCGCCGCGCGGCACGCTTGTGGTGATCGACTATCTGCAACTGCTCGATCAGAAACGCGAGAACCCGGCCTTGATGGTGCAGGTGCGTGCGCTGCAGTCATTCGCGAGGGAACGCGGGCTGATCTTCGTCTTCATCTCGCAGATTCATCGGTCCTACGACCCCGCCGTGAAGCCATGTCCCGATCTGGACGATGTGCGGTTGCCGAATCCTGTCGATCTCGGCCTGTTCAGCAAGACGTGCTTTCTGAACAACGGCGACATCAGGTTTCAGGCGGCGCGTTAGTCTACGACACGGGCCATGAACAACAAGAGTCGTCATGGCCGGGCTTGTCCCGGCCATCCACGCCTTTCATGATCGCCAAGACGTGGATGCCCGGCACAAGGCCGGGCACGACGAAAACTTGGAACTTAGTACTAACGCAGAATTTTACGGCGCGGGGATCGCGAGCAGGCTCGAAATGCTGCTGCCGCGGATGTCGTAGACTTTGGCGAAGACGACGTCGTCGCGCTTGATCTCGGCAATCACGGGGGCGGTGAGGCCCTTGCAGTAGAACTCGCCAAGCGTCATCGCAAAGTCGGCCGACTGGCTGTCCCAGCCGATGGTGAAGTCGGGACCGAGCGCGACCTGTGCCGGACGCTGCGGGCCGCACACGGCGACCTTCCACTTGCGGCCGACCGGCGGGCTTTCCTGGCGCTCGACGATCTGCTCGCGCAGCGCATCGGAGGCCTGCTTCAGCGCAAGGCCCCAATAGTCCAGCATGTACAGCGCATCGGCCTGGCGAACGGTGCCGGCGATGTAGTTGAAGTGGGTGTACTGATACGGATGCAGCCGGATCATCTCGGCCGTCGGCAGCATCAGGCCGAAGGAGAACACGGCGACGGCAGCCGCTTGCGCGCCGCGATGATTGACGCGCAGCCAGTCCATCAGCGCCGCGAAAGCCGCGCCGCCGAGCACGGCCATCGGCGGAAGCACGAAGATGAAATGCCGGATGCCGTTATACAGCGCCGGGCGCTTCACCATGGCGATCACCAGCGGCAATGTGGCGGCAAAGGTCAGCATCAACAGGATGGTCTTGCGACGTGCGGGCACGGTGTCGCGCGACAGCGACATGATGGTCAGCGCGATGCCGCCGAAGGTGAGGCTGAGCAGCACTTCCGGAAGCTGCAGCGCGAACAGCGTCGGCAGATAGGACCACGGCATGTCCGGCACCGAGATCATCGCGCCGTCGAACATCTCTTTCCACGGTTTCTCGAAGAAGTGAGAGAAGTAGCCCAGGGCGCGCAGCGGATTGGCGGGCTCGAGAATCGACCACGGCCAGATCAGGCCCATGATCAGATAGCCGAAAGCGAGGCCGGGCAGCAGCACGTAAAGGACATGCAGCAAGCGGTGCACGCTCTCGCGCACGCCATTGGTGCGGACATCCTCGATCCACAGCGGCATGAAGCCGATCACCGCGTAGATCAGCGTCAGGCCGGCGAGAATGCGGCAGCCGATCGCGCAGCCGGCACCGAGGCCGAGGATCAGGACCGTGCGCGGCGACGGATTCGGATATTCCTGCGCAAGGCGCACCAGCCCGAGCATCAGGATGACCATCGCCACGGCGAAAGGCGCATCCTTCGGGTTCATGAACATATGGCCGTAGAAGGTCGGGCACAGCGCCAGCAGCAGCAGCGTGGCGAGGCCGCCCACGGGGCCGGCGACACGGCGGCCGAGGCGCCAGGTGACGCCGAGGCCGATGACGCCGACGATCGCGCCGAGCAGGCGTCGCGTCTCGAACAGCTCCAGCGGGATGATCTTGTGCAGCAGCGCGGCCGCCATATCGAAGCCGCCGCCATACATGTAGAGATTTGCAAACGACAAAGCGCCGGTGTCGGTGAAGCCCGACCCGTACATCTTCAATAGAAGATCTGCATATTCAGCGTGGGTATAGTCGTCCCATCCGAGACCATAGTCCCGGAACGTGAAGCTTGCGACGATACTGACAACGACAAGCGCCAGGATGGCGAGGTCGTCACACGTCCGTTCCACCGAGCGCCTTACTGGCGTGTCGATGGCCGCAGTCGTAATCGATGACATGGCGATGGATAACCCGGTGTCCCCAATGGCTCGGCTTTAGCGCTCTTTGAGCCTCGTTTCCCCGGCATCGATATAGCGCACTTCTCTTTTGAAGTAATTGAGAATTGTGGCTGAAGTTTCTTAATGCGTTGCAACAAACAGGACAAGGTAAAAGCTTTACCGTTTAGGGATAGATCGGCGTCGGCTGTCCCAAACCTGTTGTCTCCGGTGGAAGAAAACTCTCCCAAAACTTACCACCAGGCCGATGTACAAGGGATGAACGCAAAATGCCGTTTGGCGGTGCACGCAATATGACGCTATCGTGGCACCCATGACGAGACTCGCGAGTGGTCCGTCGAGGAGTTCGAAGACTATGAAATTGCTGCTGATTGCCGGGATCGGGGTCATTCTGGCGGGCCTTGCCGCGATCGGCTTCGGCATTCCGGTCAAGGAATTCGGCTTCGGCAATACCCTGATCCTGACCGGAACGGTCGGCGCCTGCACCGGCCTGATCATGGTCAGCATGGCGCTCGCCGTCGGCGAGCTGAAGAAGTTTGGACCACAGGGCGAGATCGATGAACTGGTTCCGTCGCCCCGGCTGCCGCGCCGGGAACTGAAACTGCCGCCGGTTCCGAGGGAGGACGCAGAGGAGGCGGATGACGCGCCGGCGCCGGCCCCGCTGTTCAGCCGTGACCAGCCGGCCGCGCGACCTGCCGTTCCGGAGCCAGGTGTTCCCCCATGGCAGGACGAAGTGCTGCGCGACCGTGAGCGGCTTGCGTCCGCGGCCGCCGAGGCACCGGTGCCTGAGGAGCCGAAGCGTCGCAATCTGCTGTTCCAGTCGTCGCGCCGGGAGCGGGAGAGGGCCGAGGCAGCTGCCGCATTCGAGGCGGCCATGCCAACGCCGGAGGCGCCCGCCGAGCAGCCGAAGAGTTTCGAGGATGCCTGGCCGCAGCCGGATCGGTCGCGCTCCGACGCGATCCGCCGCGCCGCCCGTACCTCGTCCTCGCCAAGCGACAAGCTGCCCGATGCCGCGCTGATTCCGGATCGCTACGTTCCGCCGACGCCGGCTGAAGAGCCGTCGCAAGCACCGGACGTCACCGTGCTGAAATCGGGGGTCGTCGATGGCATGGCCTATTCGCTGTATTCCGACGGCTCCATCGAGGCGCAGATGCCCGAAGGCATGATGCGCTTCGCCTCGATCGACGAGTTGCGCGAACATCTCGACAACAGGGGCTGACGCTCAGCCCATTGCCGTTGGCGGTCACTTTCAGCTGATCTCGACTAATCTTGCGCGCAGAATGAAATCGGCGCGCTATACGTTGTTATTGCCCTCGTGGCTGTAATGCCCGCATGATTGTCAAGTAAAGTGCGGCTCCAATCCTTGAAAGACGACGGATCATGAACGACATCGCCGGCAAGAGCTTCATCGATCTCACGGCGACGATCGTGTCGGCCTATGTCGGTCACAATCCAACACCGGCGTCAGAACTGCCGGCGCTGATCGGTCAGGTTCACGCTGCCCTGGTGCGGGTGTCGAACGGCCGGCCGGAGGTCGCAGCGGAGCCGGCCAAACCGGCGGTGTCCGTCAAGAAATCGATGACCGCCGAATATCTGGTCTGTCTCGAGGACGGAAAACGCTTCAAGTCGTTGAAGCGCCATCTGCGCACGCAGTACGCGATGACGCCGGAACAGTATCGCGAGAAGTGGGGCCTGCCGGCCGACTATCCGATGGTCGCGCCGAACTATGCGGTGGCGCGTTCGCAGCTCGCCAAGAAAATGGGGCTGGGTCAGCAGCGCCGCCGGCGCAAGTGACCTGAACAGGTGACCTGAGCAAGCGATCTGGGCGAGCGATCCCGCAAGTAATCCGCACAAGTAAAGCTAAGCAATAAAGTCAGGTTCCATCCGCAGGAACCAATATAGAACAAATCGGAGACGAAGAAAGTTCTACGTCGGGATGCGGGATACATCTCCCGCCACGCGCAATTGGTGTGTGACACCACAGGCAGGCGATACGTGAACTTGGCGGGTATGACGGGAGACTTTCAAGCGGACGTTGAGGCCATCCCGCGCATCGATGCCGTGCCGCGAATTCTGGACGTGATCTGTCGGACGACAGGGGTGGGCTTTGCCCGCAGGTCGTGGCCGAAGACTGCGATGAACTCTTCGCGCGCGCCGGCCGCGGATCAATCGCGGTCGCCGCCGGAAACCCGCTTTCTCAACGCCGCAGCTTCGAGCGATCGTGCGAAGGCACTCGTTCCTTTGAATAAAAGCCGATAAAGGAATAAAGTCTAAAATTCTGCTTGTCGGGCCGTTCGGGATGTGAGCTTATTGTCCTAAATGGAGTCGCCCGATGAAGACATCCCGCAGCACCGCCAAGCATCCCGACCGCGTCGACCACCATCGCGCGCAGCATCTATCGCTGGAAACGCGGCAGATCCTCACCGATGACGGCGTCGCCAGCGTCCTCGTCAATGACAGTGAAAGCCCGCTCGGCTGGCTGGCCCGGCGCAAGGGCCGCGATGGTCGCAGCATGATCAGCCCGCATCAGTTCATCGCCGGCGAGAAACTGCGTGCCGATTTCACGCGCGGCAACATGGCGCCGCGCATGACGGCGAACTGGGCCGCGCCAACCGGCGGTCGCCCACGCGGGGCCAGCAGTAGTCCCGGCGAGATGACGGACGTCATGGTGACGTCGCGCCAGCGCGTCAGTCAGGCGCTGGAGGCCTGCGGGCCCGAATTTTCAGGGGTTCTGATGGATGTGTGCTGCTTTCTGCGCGGCCTCGAAGACATCGAGCGCGAACGCAACTGGCCGGCGCGTTCCGCCAAGGTCGTGTTGCAACTCGCGCTGGATCGCCTCGCGCGGCACTACGGCTTCGCCAGTGAGGTCAGGGGGCAGCCATCGAAAGTGCGAACCTGGCTCGCAGACGATGCGGCGTTCGAGAGCTAGGAACGCTGAGTCGATCGTAGGCAGCCGGGTGCGGATGGATGCGAGCCTGACGACGGGGAGGTGGGTGGCCGCGCTCACAGGCCCGCGACGTCAAGCAGCTTTCGTTGACGCATGCGCGTTTTGCCGCCATATACGGCGCATGAACAAGCTTCGATCAGCTGCATTGACCACCACGGCGACCGCTCACGGCGGATCGCCTTCTGGTCGCGCGCGCTAGAGACAAGCGTACTTCACCCAGAAAAGGCCCCGCCGGCGACGGACGGGGCCTTTTCTGTTTTTGATGATCCCCGTCCGCGCTTTTTCCCCTCGTAAGGAACACAGCCATGGACGATCTCGACCACAGAAATCTCGGCGTACAACTCAAACTCTGGCACCTGCAGGACGATGCGCCGGGCATGGTGTTCTGGCATCCGCGCGGCTACGCGATCTACCGGGTGCTGGAGGACTATCTCCGGCGCAAGATGCGCAGAGCCGGCTATGCCGAGGTCCAAACGCCACAGCTGCTGCCAAGGGAGTTCTGGAGCCGCAGCGGCCACTGGGACAAATTCCGCGAGCACATGTTCCGGGTCGATGACGGCGAATTGGCGATGGCACTGAAGCCGATGTCATGCCCCTGCCACGTGCAGATCTTCAACAAGGGTCTGCGCTCGTGGCGAGAGCTTCCAATCCGCTATGCCGAGTTTGGCGCTTGCCACCGCAACGAGCCGTCCGGTTCGCTCCACGGCATTATGCGAACGCGCGCCTTCGAGCAGGACGATGCGCATGTGTTCTGCCGCGAGCAGGACGTGGAGGACGAAGTCGCGCGCTTCATCGCTTTGCTGGGCGAGGTGTATCGCGATCTTGGCTTCCTCGACTACGAGGTGGCGCTGTCGACGCGTCCGGCGATGCGCGCTGGCGACGACGCGGCTTGGGACTGGTCGGAGGCGACGCTCGGCGATGCCGCGCGGCAATGGGGCCTCGCGCCTCAAATCAATCCTGGCGAAGGCGCGTTCTACGGACCGAAGCTGGAATTCGCGTTGCGCGACCGGCTGGGACGATCCTGGCAGTGCGGCACGGTGCAGCTCGACAGCGTTCTCCCGCAGCGGCTCGACGCGTCCTACATCGCCGCCGACGGCAGCCGCGCGAGGCCCCTGATGATCCACCATGCCATCTTCGGATCGCTTGGCCGCATGATCGCGATCCTGCTCGAGCACCACGGCGGCGTGCTTCCTTTCTGGTTGTCGCCGGATCAGGTCGCCGTTGCGCCGATTTCGAAAGACCAGGCCGGATATGGCGCTGACGTTGTGGCGGCGTTCGAGGATGCGGGGATTAGGGCCGTTGCCTATGACGGCGCCGATACGCTTTCACGGCGCATCGTGGCGGCGCATGACATGGCGGTGCCGGTGATGGCTATCGTCGGTGGGCGCGAGATGAGGGACGGCCGTGTGAGCCTCCGCGAGCGAGACGGCTCACAGGCCGACGTTCCTTTGGCCGAGGCAGTGTCCCGCCTGCAGGAGAGGGCTCGGTCGGGCGCCCTTGGGGCCGAAGCCCGGTAAAGGTGCCTCAGCTGCGCTCCGATCAGTGAAAGCCTGGTGGGCACTAGCGCAGTGCCCGCAACAGCTCGAGCCTATGGGTTCACGCCCTGGTTCGCATCTGCCAAGGTCTCGGTGGCGTCCCGGCGGATGCGCTCGACCATGGCGCGCAGGCCGTTGGAGCGCTGCGGCGTGAGGTGTTCCTTGAAGCCGAGTTCGTCGAACACCTTGATGGCGTCGGTGGCCAGAATGTCCTCGGCCTTGCGGCCCGAATACAGCGTCAGCAGGATCGCGATCAGCCCGCGAACGATATGCGCGTCGCTGTCGCCGAGATAGCTGAGCACCGGCGTGCCGTGGTCGCGAGCGACCTGGCGCGACAGCCAGACCTGGCTCGCGCAGCCGTTGACCTTATTGGCGGAGGAATGTTCCTCATCCGGCATCGGCGTGAGGCTGCGCCCGAGTTCGATGACGTACCGGTAGCGGTCGTCCCAGTCCTCGAGTAGCTCGAAATTATCGCGGATATCGTCAATCGTGGTCATCGGGGCCTGCAAGCAATGTCAGGCCCTATATAGGGACGAACAGCGCCGAAAGCGACCGCCGTTTGCGGTATTTATCCGCCGCAATCAGCCGTTTAGGGAGCAGCGGTTGGTGGCTGCCATTCGGCGGCGAGGTCGTCCTGGGTGAGCGTGTCGGGCCGGGCCATGGCGACCGCGCCCTGATCTTCGCCTTCGCCACCGATGGAGCCGGTGGTATCCGGCTTCTTCTCGGTGATGATCTGGTAGATTTTCTTCGCGCCGTCCTTGGCACGTTCGCCGATCACGGTGGCCGCGTGGCCGCCGACTTCGCAGGTGGCCGGCTGGCGCTTGCAGAATTGCGCCATGTCGGACATCGCCGCACTCGCAGCCGATACCGCATCGGAAGCGCCGATCTGCGGCAGCTTGTCCGATTCCGGCGTCTTGTCCCTCGGCAGCAGCACGAGCACGAGCCCGAGCCAGAATGCCATGCGAAGCAGGAAGAACATCGCGAACCCCGTTAGTCTCTTCGAACCGTTGCGATTTGTCGCAATTGGGATCGAAGTTAGCAGCAGTCGATAAATTGCAAGTATTTGCGATGCGGTTAAATCGACGAAAATTCGCTTCATTCGGTTTGGCGTAAATTTTCCATTGATGAGCCGTTCGTGCGTTTTCCGACACGATGTTGGGGATGCACACTTTCGAAACCATATGGACGCGGCGATGGAAACTACTCGTTCACCATCGTTGCCGAATGGAAATGCGAAAACTCCTCTTAAATCAGCACTTACGCGTTAGGCATGGCGAACACGGGATGCGCTTTAGCGTTCGCTTAATGTCGCTCTGACACGTTGGCGCAACGATAAAAGGAGGCGTTTCGGCGCGTCTGAATTGACGATCAAGCCGAAGCGAGACCAGTGACAGTATCGACCATCATCCGCGACTGCCTTGATGCCATGCTGCACCCTTCAGTGCGCTACGATGCGCTGACGAGCGCGCGTCACCGCGCATTCATGGCGCCGCGTCTGCTTGGCAGCCTTGCGGCCTTTGCGGCTTTTCCTGTCTATCTCGCGCTACGCGGCGCGCCGAACGCGATCGAGGTCGCGGCTTTCGCCTGGCTGATGGCGCCGATCCTCTGCTCATATTTTCTGTCGCGCACCGGTCGCTATGAAAGCGCTCAGGTGCTGTCGTCCGTCGCACTCGCCGGCCTCGTGATGATGATGGCGATCTCCACCGGTGGCATCAATTCGTTTGCGGCGATCTGGCTTGTGGTGGTGCCGATCGAGGCGGCACTCTCGGCTTCGCGCCGTATCGTCGCCTTTGCATCGGCGCTGGCGCTGTCCTGCGTAAGCATTCTCATCGTGCTGACCAGCCTCGATTGGTTGCCCGTATCCGAAGCCGGTGTCGCCGGCCATGGCGTCTTCATGGCCTTCGGTATCGCGTCCGCCACCATTTATGCAGCCGGTTTGGCCTTCGGCGCGGAGTCGCTGGCGCGCACCAGCGTCTCGCTGCTCTATGTCGAGGAAGACCGCTATCGCTTGCTGGCGCGCAATATGAGCGACGTGATCTCGCGTCATCGTCACAATGGCGCCGTGCAGTTCATTTCGCCGGCGGCTGAAGCACTGATCGGCGCGCCCGTGCAGCGATTGCTCGGCCATGGCCTGTTCGATCGCGTCCATGTCGCGGATCGCCCCGCCTATCTCACGGCTCTGTCCGACGCCGCGCGCGGCGGCGAAGCCCGCAGCGTCGAATTCCGCCTGCGCCGCGATGTTGTGCGCGGCAATGATCGCATGCGTCCGTCTGGCGCCGAATTCATCTGGGTCGAGATGCGTTGCCGGCCGCTGGAGCAGGGCGCTGATATCTCGTCGCCCAATGCCGATGCGGAAGTCGTCGCGGTGCTGCGCGATGTCACCGACCGCAAGCTGCAGGAAGAGGCATTGGCGCAGGCCCGCATCGAAGCCGAGCGCGCCGATGCGTCGAAGACGCGCTTCCTCGCCACCATGAGCCACGAACTGCGCACGCCGCTGAATGCCATTATTGGCTTCTCGGATATGCTGGTACAGGAAGAGCTGATGATGCTCGATGCGACCAAGCGCAAGGAATATGCCCAGCTGATCAACGATTCCGGCCAGCACCTGCTGTCGGTGGTCAATGGCATCCTCGATATGTCGAAGCTGGAATCCGGCAACTTCGAGATTTCGCCGGAGCCGTTCGCCCCACGTCCCGCGCTGATCAATTGCTGCAATCTGCTGGCGCTGAAGGCGCGCGAGAACGGCATCGATCTCATCACCGATGCGCCGAAGGATCTGCCTGAGGTCAACGGCGATCCGCGCGCATTCCGCCAGATACTGCTCAACCTCGTGTCCAATGCCATCAAGTTCACCGAGCGCGGCGGCAGCGTCACCGTGGCAGCGGGCGTCGAAGGATCGCGCTTGATGCTGCGCGTCAGCGATACCGGCGTCGGGATTGCATCGGACGATCTCGCCCGCATCGGCGATCCGTTCTTCCAGGCCGGCAAGACCTATCAGCGGCGCCATGAGGGCACCGGCCTCGGCCTGTCCATTGTGAAGAGCCTCGTTGGCATGCATGGTGGCGAGATGCAGGTGCAGAGCCGGATCGACGAAGGCACCACCATCACCATCGCGCTGCCGCTGGAGTTTACGCCGCAGGCTGAACACGTCAGTAATATCGCGATCTTGAATCCCGCGGCGCGCACCGCGCCGTCCGACCAAGCCCATCAGGTGAAGAAGAGTGCCTAAAGCCAGTTCCAAAGCGACCAAGTCCAAACGCGGCCGCGCCGTCGCCATCGTCGACGAGCCCGCGGAGCGCGGTATCGTCCTGCGCGTGCTGCTGCACAGCCCGAAGGACATGGTCGCCGGGTTGATCGCATTCGCTGCGGTCAGCGCCATCATCGCCAATGCCATTTTCCTGCAGAAGGGCCATCATCCGTCGCCGATGTTCGGTTCGAGCACCGTCGTTGCATTTCCGGCACCGGCGCAGGTCGCCAATCCGCTGCCCAAGCCGCGTCCGCTGGATGCTGCTTCGCCGGACACCAAGCTCGATTCCCGCATGCTGGATTCCAAGCCGGTCAACAGCGCCAATGAGCCGAAGCCGTCACTCGCCGCCAAACCCGTCGAGCAGCGCGCGGCCGATCCGGTCGGCAATCTCCTGAAGGCGCCGGCACCACCGGCCTCACCGGCGACCACGGGCGCCGTGGCGCGCCCGCCGGCGGCGATCCCGAATGCGACCCGCACCGATCCGCTCGGTGATCTCATCACCAATACGCGCCGCGTCGCCGCTGTTCAGCGTGCGCTGACGGAATACGGCTATGGTCAGCTCAAGCCGACCGGCAATGTCGGCTCGGACACCGCGGCTGCGATCCAGCGCTTCGAGCGTGAGCGCAAGCTGCCGGTCACCGGGCAGGTGTCCGATCGCATGGTGCGCGAACTCGCCACCGTCACCGGGCGCGCGATCGACTAGCGCCAGCCCTGCGGCTGGCTTATCGTCGATTCCATGAGATTGAAGTCAGCAATATGGGTGGCCGCATATCTGCGCCGCTGCCAGACCGAAGGCGTGTTCGGCGCCGTGCGCCGTCGTGGTGCGGAGGAGGCGGGCGCCGTGTTCGTAAAGGTCGCGCTGCTGGATGGCACCGCGATGCTCTACACGCCGGCGCCGCAAACCGCCTATGACGAGAGCCGCCCTGTCGATCGCGTCTTCGCAGCCTCACCGCCGCAGCCGGTCGAGGAACGCAAGATCGAAGAGCGCCTGCAGAAGGAAATCTCGTTCGATCCCGACGTCTGGATCGTCGAGACCGAGGACAAGGCTGGACGGCATTTCCTTGAACTGGCGAAGGGCTAGCGCCCCGACGAATTTCTGATGCGCGTGATATCCTCGCCCGGCTGCACGCCCGGCCGTGCCTGTGGCGCGCTCGGCCGCGCGCGCTGGCGTTCGTCGTCATAGAGCGCGGGGCGGAACTTGGCGCGCGTCGCGGCCATATGCGCGCCGCGCCAGGCGGCCACCATGATCAGCGCCGAGCGTTCGCTCAGCACGTCATACATGCGCGCGATCCGGTAGACGTTCGTCACCGAGGTGCCGAATTCCGGATTGAGGAACAGCAGGACACGCTGGAAGATGTCGCTCCGCATGCCGAGCGCCTTGGCGCAGCAGGCAAGCGGCTCGCCGCCGGGGTCGCTCACGACCTGTTCGGCAATGGCGGCAGGCAGCATCAGGGCTTCGCTCAGCTCGCGTGCGAAGTTGTCGCGGTCTTCGGCGAAGGCGGCCATTTCGAGGATATGCATGGCGCGGGCGGCGCGCGCTTGCGGGATCCGGGCGGAGGATCGCAGCGGCGTTTCAGCGAGGTTATGCAGGATCTGCGCACGCTCGCTGCTCGATGCGGCAAAGAATAGCGTACTGATTTCGGACGCGTCCCTGGGCGCCATGGCCATATTGGCGGCGACACGCATCTGCGCTTCGCTCGGCTGCTTCACGGTCGGTGCGGGAGATTCTGCGGCGGAAATGGGCTGCGCGAGTGGCACCGATTGGCCGGGTTCGGTCGGGCGCAGATTGAGCCGGTTGAGGATCGCGCGCGGGGTGTTCGGATAGATCGACAGCCGCGCGCGCACCGCAGCGCGGGTGGCGTCGTCGACCTGATCGATCAGGCGCGCGGTGAGTTCGACGAACTGCTTCTCTTCGTCGATCGTATGGTTCGGTGCCTGGACATAAAGATCCGTCAGAACGCGCAGCAAGGTCGGTCGCACGTCTACACCTTCGCGACGTGAGAGCGTCAGCAATCCGTCAAAGCCCGGAAACATCGGAGGTGAGGCAGGCATGGCATACGCTTACTAAGGGAACCTTGCCTCAAATTATCGCGGACGCATTAATATGTGTTTAACCATGGGCCGTTGGCCGAGGCAGATCTGATTCCGACGAGTCGCTTCAAGCCTGAGCGTTGTAGTACCGCGGCATCTCGCGCGGCTTGATGGCCCGTTCGGCCCGGCGGCCCATGAAATACACGCCTGACGCCGCGTCGGCGCGGGCACGCGAGCGGCCGAGGCGATCGAAGTAGCGCAGCCAGAAGAATGGCAGGGTGAAGAGGCGCGAGAATTTGTCCCCGGCGCCCAGCGTGCGTGAAAAATACCGGATCGACCAGAGCAGGCCGATACCAGCGCCGCTGACGGCGCCGGCGTCGATCTCGGTGAATTTCTTGAACAGCCAGCGATGTCCGCTCTGGGTGAAGCGCGAGAAGTCGTAGGCGCGTTCGTGCACCTGCTGCATGAAGGGCGTCTCGGCATAGACAATGCCGTTCTGGCGCAGCACCCGATGGATTTCGGCCGCGACCGTGGCCGGCTCCAGAACGTGTTCGAGCACAGCCTGAATCCAGACGCCGTCAAAGGTCGCGTCCTCGAATGGCAGTCTGTGCGCGTCGGCGACCAGCGCGGTGTTGTCGGTGGAGAACACGTCGGTTCCGACAACTTCGACATCCGGATCATCATAGAGGCAGTCCGCACCGGAGCCGACGGTGCCACCGCCGACAACGAGCACGACAGGTCTCGCGGTTTCCTGCTTGAGAAGGTCGAGGAATTTCTCGCAGTTCTTGGCCGCGACAGGATTTTCACCAAACGTGAAGCGATGCAGGCGCGTACCGATCGATTGGCCGGCGACATCCCGCGGCATCACCGAGCCATTGTCGCGATGATACAGGCGGCGGTCGAACACGCTGGACTCGAAGTCAATGAGCACCGGCTGGCCATCGACCACGGGAAAGCCGGCGCTGCTGTAGTCGCAACTGTAGTTCACGCAGGACGGCTTGGTGTGAATGTCGGAGATCGATGAACCGCAGCGCGGGCAGCGCATGCGGAACTTCCAGTCTTCGGAAGAAGGGGTGGCGCGCTCAATCAAGGTTCCAGCAGTCTCGCTCACGATCAAATACGCCCCTTACTCAATTCAATGCTGCGACGCCTAATCATGTTCCCCAAGGCGGCCACCATATGGCGGTCTGGCGGCGTTAAGGCGTCATTAACCATGAATGTCCTTAATGACCGTGCGTCGGCAAAATGGGCGAAGCGGCGCGGAGAGACCTGGATAATGAGCACCATCATCAAGTTCCCGGCGGATGCGGCAGCGCGACGGCTGGGCGTGAATGTGGCGCCATCTCCCCGCGAAACCTCCGCAGAGATCCTGATCCTGCCGGTGATCCGAATCGAGCGTCAGATCGACGACAGCAATGGTGGCAGCGGCCCGGAAGAGGGCACTGCGCCGGGACGCCGCCGCAAGCGCCGCGCCCGTTCCTGACCCCGGACCTGTTCTGATGTCGGCGATATCCCATCCGAACCGGATACGGCTTCGGCGCAAGACGTCGTTTCTTGCGCCGTGTTTCGTACTTGCGAGCTTGATCGGCAGCACGCTCGGCGGCTGCGCTGGCGGCGATTTCGGCCGTACCCGCAACAATGCGGTGACCGACGACATGCATCGCTGGATCGGTGTCGAGGCGACCGGCAGCGTCGGCCTGAAGTCGTCGGAATTCCAGCTCACCGATCTCGAACGCCAGATGCGCGATCTCGCTTATCCGCTGATCGAGCCGCCACATTCGCGCCCTCTCTGGAAGAGTGTGTTCGGCGACTACAAGCCGATCGCATCGCCATGGCGGCAGAACATCACCTACGATCGCACAGCCTATGGCCGACTCCTGATCGACGAGCCGCATCGCTCGCATACGTCGCGCTACAGCGTGCTGATGGACGACGCGCGCGACGACATCCTGCGCTTCGAAGCCTTCTATGCGACGGCCGCAAAGGTCGTTGAGCTCGATCGCAAACGCAATGCCAGCCTGAAGCTGGTGTCGGCGCTGGAGCCGAAGGAGCGCGCCGACGCCATCGCGCGCATGGATGAGAACGCGCTGATCGTGCAGTGGGTCGAGCAATGCCTGCAGCGCCGGGTATCGTCCTATAAGTGGGCGCTGGAACGCATGGTGATCCACGCCCCCGATGGCATGGCATCCGGCGCCGATATGCTGATCGGCGAATTGGCAGCGCAGACCACGGCCATGGCCGGCAGCCTCACGCCGGTGCGCCCCGGCAAGGTGCTCCAGGTCGGCGGATAGCTGTACGTGTAGGGCTGGAAGAAGGGTGGATTACGCTTCGCTGATCCGCGCTACGGCATCGGACTTTTCCACTGGCTTCACCTGATCGTCCGGCACGGTCTGGCGGCCAAGAATCTGCCGCGCGCCCTTGCGCGAAAACGGCTGCACGATCTGTCCCAGAAAATCCGGTGCAACCTTGCCGCTGATGCCGAGCCGATCGGGCGACGCCTTGGCGGGATTGAGATAGGTGCCGAACACATGGTCCCACACCATGATGTTCTCGCAATAATTGCTGTTGCCTTCCTTGAGCATCTTTGAATGATGCCAGCGATGCAGTTTTGGCGTCGCAAAGATCGGATCGAACAGCGCCGTGCGCGTCTCCACATTGCAATGGGTGAGCAGGCCGGTGATGGCCGTCACCGCGCCAACCCAGAGGAAGACCGGCAGGGGCGCATCGAGCAGGTAGAGCGGCGCCTGGCTGAGCGCCATCTTGATCAGCGAGTCGATCACGTGGAAACGTCCGGTATTCACCACCCAGAGCCGGACCACGCTGTGATGAAGCGCATGGAAGCGCCAGAAGAACAGGTTTTCATGCGCGATCCGGTGCGACCAGTAGAGGCCGAATTCGGCAATCACCAGCGCGAGCACGATCTGCGCGATCAGCGGCCACTGTGTCGGCCACAGATGCGAGGCATGATCGTTCGCGCGCGTCAGGGTCGCCATCGCCATTGGAGCGATCGCGGTGGCCGCGACAGCCAGTTGCGCCGTGCCCTTGGTCAGCAGCGTATGCCCGATGTCGTTCAGTGTTTCGCCATCATGCCGCAGCCATTCGGCGCGATGCGGCATCAGCCGTTCGAGGGCGATGATGGCGAGAAACAGCGCGGCATAGACGATATTGAACCAGAACAGCGGCGCATTGCTGGCGAAGGCCATGCCGGCACCGAGCAGCGCCCCGAAATACAGCAGCGGCCACCAGATCAGGGACAGGAAATAGCTGACGGCCGTATCGGACGGCTCTTGGTCGTGTTGCATGGAGGCCCCGCATTCGCGCCGATTCGTGGGTCGGCGATGGATGCGGAGCTTCGCTGCGGGAGATTGCAGGCAGATTACGCCAGAGGGCTCCCTGGACGTTTTCTATGCGGAAAAACGTCACGGCCGAGGTCGTCTTACAGCTGATAATTCACGCCGATGCGGACGATATTGCCTGTGACGTTCGAATTAACGCCCATGATCGGTTTTCCTGGCCAAGCCGCGAAGGTGGCCTTGCTCAAGCTCGTATCGCTGATCGTTCCGAGATCGAAATGCAGATATTCAACCTTCGCGGTCCAGTTCGATGCGATCTTCGATTCCACGCCGCCGCCGATCGCCCAGCCGATCCGTGTCTCCGATGCAGAACCTGCGGAGCAGAGAGCGTTCCGCGCACATGGAAATGTCGGCTCCGGCACAAGAGTGGACGAGACTTTCACGTGGCCGTAGGCAAGACCGCCGGTAGCGAAGAACAATGTCTCCGGTGTCACCAGATAGCCCAATCGTGCACGCGCGGTACCAAACCAGCTCAGCTCGGTTTTATGGCTGGTCAGGGTTTCCGGATTGGCACCAATCTCCGGGGCGTAATAGGTGACGCTCGCGCCCATTTTCGAATAGGACAAGTCTGTTTCCAGACCTGTTACCCAGCGGTCGATCTGCCAGTTGTAACCGATTTCAGCGCCACCGATGAATCCATCGAAGCGGGAATTAAGCGACCGGGGCATCGTGCCCTGCGACAGGAAAAATGGCGTGATGATCGTGTCGATGGCCGTAATGGTGGACGCACTTTCGGTCCAGCTATAGCCCAAGGTGGCGCCGATATATGCGCCTGTCCATGTCACGATTTGTGGGGACACTGCCGCCTTGTAGTGCGGTTGAGCGAGATTGTCCGCGGCTAGCGCGGGCGTTGACACAAGCAGAACGCAGCCGATCACAAGGGCCAACTTAGCGGTTTCCGACATCGAGCTCTCCAGTACTTCGAGACATGACTTCCAGACGTGCGGGCCCGCCGGACAAGCAGGCCGCTCATTCGCGCCCCCGAAAAGTCGAGGGTCGCCATCGCCACTGCTAAGCGTTGCAGGATTCCGTGTCGTCACCCCGAAGTATGATGTGGTAAAATATGCTGCGTGTGCGCGTCCGGAAATTGACTTCGATCTCGCCCTGCCACACCAGAGCGCGCGCAATCACGGATTTGGAATGTTCATGGACGTTGTCGACAATGACGTGCTCTCTTCAATCATCGGAGATATCTACGATTGCGTTCTGAACCGTGAGGGATGGTCGAGCGTTCTCACCCGCATCACGCAGACGATGGACGCGGCCTACACCACGATCGCACTAGCCGGCACGTCGGATAATCACGGCCGGTTTGCTGCCCAATCGCCCTGGGATGCCGAGCGCATGCGCGCACTGCAGGACTACAGTTTCGATGATATTCCGGGCCTGAAAGCTGCGGTGGTCGGCGATATCGATACGCCTGTATCGACGCTCTCGCTGATGCCCGAAAGTGAATTGCAGCAGACCGCGTTCTTTCGCAATTGGGCCGGACCGCAGGGATTGCGCGAAGGGTGCATCGTCAAATTCGTCCACACGCCGGATCGCATCGGTCTGCTCGGCTGCACCACCTGGGCGGACAAGGCTGCCGTATCTGCCGAGGATCAACGGTTTCTGACCTTGCTGTCTCCGCATTTGCGCAGGGCTGCGATGATCAGCGACCTGCTTGATGACGTGCGCGTGACCGCGCAGCTGTTTCGTGAATCCCTTGAGAACCTCGCGGTGCCCGTCGTGTTGACCGACGCGGCCGGATCGGTGCTCCATGCCAATGCAAGTGCCGAACGCATGTTCGCAACGGATGGTCCGATCCTGCGTCAGGGGCGAACCATTCAGGCGCAGAACGTAGTGATGGGCGATGCCTTGCTGCAGGCCATCGCCAGTGCTGCCTCGGACCTCTCGCTCGGCGCCAAGGGCATTGGCTTGCCAGTGTCGGCAGCAGGACAACCGCCCGCGGTCGCCTATGTCCTGCCTTTGACCGCTGGTACGGCGCGCGCCGCTTTCCGCCCCGCCTGCGCCGCCATCTTCGTCTCGACGACGACGTCCGCCTCACCATTGCCGGAGGCTGTGCTGACAACGCTGTTTGAGCTCACGCCCGCCGAAGCGCGCGTGCTGGTGAGCGCCGGAAAAGGGTTCAACCCGTCCCAGACCGCTGCCTCGCTCGGGATCTCGGAGAATACGCTGAAGACGCATCTCAACCGGATCTATGCCAAGACCGGCAGCTCGCGGCAGGCCGATCTCGTGAAGCTCGTTGCGGATATCGGCACGCCGCTGGCTACGGGATAGCGCACGTAGGATGGGTAGAGCGCAGCGAAACCCATCAAATACACACGACGACATGATGGGTTTCGCGAAGACGCTCTACCCATCCTACGATGACGATCGCTTATCAGCGCTTGCCTTTCACCGGCGCAGCCGGCGGATCGGTCTGCACCCGACAATTCGATGCGGCGAGGGCCGCCTGGGCCTGGATCATCAGGCCGGGTTCGGCGGCGAGCGCCTTCAGCACGATCAGGCCGGTCGGGGTCGGCGAGTCGATGATGAGGCGGTCGGCGGACGTGACGTCCTCTTCCTCGGGCAGCGCTTCGTGCTGCGCCTCGGTCATCAGATCGAGCTCGATGACGCGGCGGCCGGCGGAGCGGTCGTTGATCGCGTAGTAAGCGACGTCGCTGCGGGTATAGAACGACACCGATGTGTAGGACTGGCTGACCGGCACGGTGAGCTTGATCGGTCCTTTGGCCAGGTCGTAGCGGCAGACAGCCATGGCGAAGGCCGGGTCCATGAACGGCAGCAGCGCATTGGCCGGCTCGGTCTGCGGCAATGCTGTCACCGCATTTTCTTTCGTCACCGAAGCGAGGCGCGAATAGGCGTCCTGCGTCGCGATACGCGGCAGCGCCAGCACGCTGACAAGATGCACGATGCCGCCAAGCACGACACCACCGATGAGCGCGAACATCAGCCGGATCATGGGCAGCTCACCGTGGCGATGGCGGGCATCGGTGCGTCTTTCTGCGTCCGGGTGGCAACGCCAACCGGCGTATCGTACAGCCGCAGCATCAACACATAGCGTTCCAGCGCTGATGTCGGCAGCCAATTTCCGGCGCGCGAGCGTGCAGCGATGCGGATCTCGAACGCGCCGTCGGCATTGCGCACCACTTCCTGGCTGGTGAAGCCGTAGCGCTGCAATGTGTTGGGCACCAGACGGCCCTTGGTGTCATAGAGCGAGAGCGTCCAGAAACGCGCAGCCGGTGTCACGCCTGACACGACGATATCGCAGCGACCGTCTAGCGGCTTTTTCTTGTCATCGGTGGTGGCAGTGAAAGTGACGCCGTCGCCCGTGCCGATCGGCAATTCGCCCGACCGTGCAATGGACGCACGCGCATAGGGATCGATCTCGCTGGTGCCGGTGCGTGGGCGCGCCGTCCATGCACCGATGGTGAGTGTGCCAAGGTCTGTGCCGCGGGTCGCGGTGGTCCAGGTCAGGCCGAGACCGACAGCAGTGGCGATCGCGAGCGCCAGAAGCGTGAGGAAGATCAGCCGCACGTGCGCACCGTCATGATAGCAGCTTCAGTTCTTGCGCGACGCGGGGGCGGTTGCGGATGTGGTCGTTTTGGCATCCGGTGCATCATTCGCCGACGCGTAGCTCTCGGGGAAGGCCAACGCGGAGGAGGCGCGGGGCTTCAACGGTTCGTTGGATGATGTGCGGCCGGCGGTCTTGCCGGCGTCGTCGAGCAGCTTCTCGACACGCAGCAGGACGTCGGCGCCGCGGCGCGTCAGCACCGGTGGCGGGCCGGGCTTGGCGTCCTGCGCGTTGGCGGCCATGACGGATGAGGCGGCTGCGGCAGGATTCTTGGTACCCGCGCCGACACCCGGGATTTCCTTGATCTCGATACCCTGATGGGCGGCGACCATGATGTCGTGCCATGTCTGCGCCGGCAGCGAGCCGCCGGTCATGCGGTTGGTCGGCGAGTAGTCGTCATTGCCGTACCAGACTGCACAGCTGAAGTTGCCGGTGTAGCCGACGAACCAGGCGTCGCGATACGCATTGGTGGTGCCGGTCTTGCCTGCGGTTGGAATGCCATCCAGCGCGGCGCGGCGCGCGGTGCCTTCGCTGACCACGTGGCTCATCATGCCGGCCATATCGGAGGCGACGGAGGCGGGGATGGCCTGCAACTGTTTCGGACCATCGCGGTCGAACCGCCAGACGAGGTCGCCGGCGCCGGTACGGACTTCCAGCACGGCATGTGGCTTCGACGAGCGCCCCTTGTTCGGGAAAGTCGCATAGGCGACGGCGTGTTCGAGCACGGTGACTTCGGTGGAGCCGATCGGCAGCGACGGCGTATCGAGCAGCGGCGCCGTGATGCCGAAGCGGCGCGCGGTCTCCACGATCTTGACGCGGCCGGCCTTGGCCGGATTCTGCGCGCCCTTGCCGAGCGCAATCGAAATCTTCACCGGCACGACGTTGATCGAACGGGTGATGGCCTGCGTCAGCGTGACGTTGCCGGAATAGGAGTGGCCATAGTTCTGCGGGCACCAGTTGCCGATACAGACCGGGCCGTCGAGGATGATCGAGGTCGGCTTGTAACCGTTGAGCAGCGCCGTCGTGTAGACATAAGGCTTGAACGATGAACCGGGCTGGCGCATCGCGTCCACCGCGCGGTTGAACTGGCTTGCGCCATAGTCGCGGCCACCCACCATGGCGCGAACGCCGCCTTCGAGGTCCGACACCACGGTGGCGGCCTGCGTCGCATGATAGTCGCGGCCGAACTGGCGCAACTGGTTTTCCACGGCGGCTTCGGCGGCGCGCTGCACATTCATATCGATGGCGGTGCGGACCACGAAGACGCGTTCGACATAGGATTTCGGGAATGTATCGACGAGCTTGCGCATCTCGTCGAAGGCCCAGTCGAGATAGTAGTTCGGCGAGATTTCCTGACGACGATCGACGGCGACGGCGGGATTGCGCCGCGCACCGAACACCTGGCCTTCGGTCATGAAGCCGGCGTCGACGAGGTTGTCCAGCACCACGTTGGCGCGGGCGCGGGCGGCGGGCAGGTTGATATGCGGCGCGTATTTGGTTGGGGCCTTGAACAGGCCGGCGAGCATCGCGGCTTCCGCGAGGTTCACGTCGCGCGCGGATTTGTTGAAATAGAAATGCGCTGCGCCGTCGACGCCGAACGTGCCGCCGCCCATGTAAGCGCGGTCGAGATAGAGTTTCAGAATTTCGTTCTTGGTCAGGCGGGTTTCCAGCCAGATGGCCAGGAACGCTTCGTTGACCTTGCGCTCGATGGTGCGCTCGTTGGACAGGAACAGGTTCTTCGCGAGCTGCTGCGTCAGCGACGAGCCACCCTGGCGTACGCCGCCGGCCTGCGCGTTGGTGACCAGAGCGCGCGCGGTGCCGGCGATGTCGATGCCGAAGTGATCGTAGAAGCGGCGGTCCTCGGTGGCGAGGGTGGCCTTGATCAGGTTATCCGGGAAATCTTCCAGCGGAATGGAGTCGTTGTGCTTGATGCCGCGGCTGCCGATCGGATTGCCGTAACGATCGAGGAACGTGACCGCGAGGTCGGATTTCTTCAGCCAGTCTTCATCCGCGGTTTCGCGAAACGCCGGCTGCGCCAGAGCGAGCATGAGGATCAGACCGCCTAGGCCGATGGTGGCCATTTCCGACAGTGGCTCGATGAACACCCAGCGCTTCCAGCGACCGACATAGGAGCGGTCCATGAAGGTGGAGTAGCGCTCCCAAAGCTCGCGGGTGCCGCGGCCGGACGAGAACAGGCCGGAATCGATGCGCGCATCCAGATCCAGCAGGAAATGCCGGAACTTGGTCTTCCAACGGGATGGCACGATCTGAGGCACAGGGGCCCTTGGTTTGTTGCAGCGCTCGCGTGCACCCACCGGCACCGCGCGGACGTCATGCTGAAATAATGCGGCAACCCGGCGGCAGGTTTGCGGCCGCCGGAGAGTCGTTCAAGTTCTAGCCGAGCAGGGCGGATAAACCAATGGCATTGCTTATCATTTGCACGACAGGGCTAACAGCTTGCCGGTTTTGCCCTTGTTTGCGAGCCGGCCGACACGATGTTGCTTGCAGAGCCTGCACCGCAACTCCTAGAAGGGCGTTTCACCGCAACCTGGATCGATTCAAATCGCATGACCGCGCGTCCCCCGCGTCCTTCCGCACAGGAGGGAATGTTCTGGAAAACCAAGACGTTGGAAGAGATGTCCGGCGCCGAGTGGGAAAGCCTGTGCGACGGCTGCGGGCGCTGCTGTCTGGAAAAGCTGGAAGACGAGGATACCGGCAAAATCTATTACACCCATGTGTCCTGCCGATTGCTCGATGCGGGTCTTTGCGCCTGCAAGGATTATCCGAACCGGTCCGACCATGTTCCCGATTGCGTGCGGCTGACCCCCGACAATGTCCGCACCCTGAGCTGGCTGCCGCCGAGCTGCGGCTACAAGCTCGCAGCCGAGGGGCGCGATCTCTACTGGTGGCACCCGCTGATCTCGGGCAGCGCCGACACCGTCCATGAAGCCGGCGTATCGGTCCGCGGGCGGGTCGAGGGCAGCGAGGACACGATCTCCGACGACGAGCTGCAGGATCACATCGTGACCTGGCCAGCGCTGCTGCCGCGCAAGGCGAAGCTGAAGAAGCGGCCGGCGTAGAATCCCCGGCGCGCGGTGTTCGATCACGCGCATATGACGGTCAGATGATCGCCGCGGGACGCTCCCATGCAAGGAAACAACTGTTGCTGCACGGGGCAGGGGAATAGATTTCTTCCAAAGAGAGTCTGTGCGCGGGAGTTCGCGCCGATCTGGCTCTCCGGTTACCTCCCAAGTCCTTTGAATCCGAAGTTTCATGAACAAGTTCGAGCGACAGAGCCGGTCAGCGGCCGATGATCAGGTATTGCCCGAGGAAATGCCGTCGGATGCGGTCCTGTCGGACGAGCTCGCGCAGGAACTATCGCGGATCCCCACAGAAGTAATCGAACCCGGCGACGCGCCTGCTGCCGTGAAGGCGCCGCTGACCCCCGCCGAAGTCCGCACCATCCTGATGAGCCTGCTACTGACCATGTTCCTGGCAGCGCTCGACCAGACCATCGTCGCCACCGCGCTGCCGACCATCGGCCGGCAATTCGCCGATGTGAACAATCTGTCCTGGGTGATCACCGCCTATCTGCTGGCATCGACTGCAGTGGCGCCCGTGTTCGGCACGCTCAGCGATATCTATGGTCGCCGCGCGATGATCATCACCGCGATGTCGCTGTTCATGGTCGGCTCGATCATGTGCGCATTGGCGCCGAACATGATCGTGCTCATTATCGCGCGCGCTTTGCAGGGCCTCGGCGGCGGCGGCATCCTGCCCATCGTGCAGGTGGTGATTTCCGACGTGGTGTCGCCGCGTGAGCGCGGCCAGTATCAGGCTTATTTCAGCGGTGTGTGGGTCGCGGCCGGCATCGGCGGCCCGATCATTGGCGGGCTGTTCGCCGAGCATCTGCACTGGTCGATGATTTTCTGGATCAATATTCCGCTCGGTGTGGGATCGCTGGCGCTGCTGTTGCCGAAGATGAAAAAGCTTCCGGTGTTTCATCGCCGCCGCAAGGTCGACTGGCTCGGCGGCATGCTGCTGATGGCTTCAGCCGTCGTCTTCATGCTGGTGCTGACATGGGGCGGCACCAAATTCTCCTGGGCGTCGCCGACCATCGTCGCGATGATCGGCGCAGCAGCGGTGATGGGTTTCGCCTTCATCTGGCATGCGATCCATCACGATGAGCCGTTCCTGCCGTTACCGCTGATGTCGGGCTCGGTGGTGCCTTTCGCGATGGCCGCCGGCGGCTGCGCGATGGGTGCGATGCTCGGGCTGACCGTACACATGCCGCTCTATTACGAAGTGGTCTACGGCCTGACTGCAGGTCAAGCCGGCGTTGCGCTGATCCCGATCGCGGCGGTGTCAGTCGGCGGCGCTGCCTTTGCCGGCCACATGATGACCAAGGCGAAACACTACAAGCGCGTGGCGATCGCCGGCACCGCCATGTCGGCGCTGATGGGTCTGCTGCTGGCGCTCGCGACGCCGCTGCCACTCTGGGCGCTGCTCACGATGCTCGGCCTGTTCTCCATCGGGCTCGGCACGGCATTTCCGGTCAGCCTGGTGTCGATCCAGAACGCCGTGCCACGCCCGCAGATCGGGACCGCGACCGGCGCCATGAACTTCTTCCGCGCGCTGATGGCGTCGTTCACCGTCGCCGCCTTCACCACCATTCTCCTGATGGCGCTCGGCACGGACATCTCGATCTCAGGCGAGCATGCCGCCAGCACGCATCCGATCGCGGCCAGCGATATGGTCAGCGCCTTCCGCTATGTGTTCGAAGCTGCGGCAGCCCTGCTGGCGCTGTCGACACTGTTCCTGCTGCTGATGGAAGAACGCCCGCTGGCAGGGCCGGCAAAGGCGAAGCCGTCGCTGGTTTCGGAGTAGGCGAAGCCGTCATCCGACTTCAGAAATGTTCCGCTGCCACGCGTGTGAAGGCGATGTCCTTGACCAGCGGCTCGAGCGGGACTGCCACGCTCGCAATATTCCCGTCTTCGCCGGTGGAAAATGAGAGGGAAAGCCGGCTCGGCATCAGGCCGCCGGGCGACGCAGGTGTCTCTGGCAGCTCGAACGTGTCCGAGTTTCGAGGCGTGAGCGGCTCCGACATGCCGCGAAACGCCCAATGCAATTTGCCTTGGGCATGCGTGATCGTCATCCGGCCGTAGCCGGGATGCGCGTAGTCACCGGCGTAATCCGCGAGGTCACGGTGCGGCTCGGTGGCCGGCGTCGGCGCGGCTTTCCCGGTCTGCAGCCAAGCCTCGTATTGCGTCACGAAGTTGCGGCGTTGCTCGCGGAAGCGATCGAAGCAGGGTACCGGTTCCTTGCCGCAGACTCGGTCGAAGACATAATTCGCGAGGATGTGCGGAGCGAGTATCGGAGTCATGCCATTATTGGCGAGCACCGCGACACCGACGCCGCGATCGGGCAACATCATCATCAGCGCATTCGTGCCGGTGAAGCCGCCTCCGTGCCACACCACGCGTTCTCCGCGATACCAGTGCGAGCGGAAGCCGAAACCGTAATGCACATCGCTGTAGTCGGCGAATCCGGTTGCCCCGACATGCACCCGCGGCTTCTGGAGCTCCTGTATCAGGCTGGATGACAGAAGACGTTGTCCTTCAAACGCGCCCTGGCCGAGATGAAAACGAAGCCAGTTCGCGAAGCTTGCAATCGACGTGCTCATGCCGCCCGCAGCCGGCACGCTGATGGGCCAGAGTTTCGTGCGCTGACAAGTGTCTCCCATCATCCCGTAGGGCACGGCCGCGTCGGTAGCTGCGGCAAGCTCCTCCACAGTGAACGTCACCTTCATGTCCAGCTTGTCGGTCAGCGAGCGGGTGAATTCGGCCCAGCTCTGGCCGCTGACGCGCTCGGCCACCATGCTCGCAATGAGGTAGCCGAGGTTCGAGTACTGAAAGGCGCTGCGAATGTCGGCGCTCGGTTCGAGATAGCGCAGCGCTGCCAGCATTTGGGCGGGTGACAGATCGCCGGGCAACCAGATCCAATCGTGACGTGGCAATCCGGAATGGTGGCATAGCAGGTCGCGCACCGTGACGCGGTCGCTCGCAACGGCGTCATAGAGCCGGAATTCCGGGATGTATTCCCGCACCGGCTTCTTCCAATCCATGCGCCGCTCGTCAACCAAGAGGGCCAGGCCCGTAGCGGCGAACGACTTCGAGACCGACATGATTTGAAACTGCGTATCCGTCGTGACGTTCAGGCCGGCTGCGATATCGCGAAGGCCATAGGTCCCAACGAACGCAACCTCCAGGTCTTGCACGATAGCGACGGCGAGGCCCGGGACCTTCCACTCCTTCATGACCTCTACGACAAGATGCTCGAATTCGGGAATGAACGCCGCGACGGATTGGCAGCATGCGACAGGTTCAGATGCCATTGGGACAAGCCTCGACACTTCTGGTTAAGTGCAAGCTGAAATGCAGACGATACCCGGCCCCACGATACTCCCAAGTCCCGTTGCTCCGGGCGAGCGCACACATAGTTACCGCACGATTAATTCATAATTGAGCCTGTTGGTGAACCTTCCTGCAACCTCTGCCGCTTAGGTTGAGTTCAGTTTTCAGGGGACGGCGTGGAAGAAATCCGCAGCCGTATGAGGAGATTTTCGTGTTGCGTTTGATTTCGAAATTTATCGACGATGAGTCTGGTGCGACGGCCATCGAATATGCGCTGATCGCTGCCGGCATCAGCCTCGCGATCATCGTGGCTGTGCAGGGCCTTGGTACCACGCTGAACGGGCGCTACGCCGCCGTGAATACCTCGCTGAAATAGGGCCGCGAAGACCGGCCGGTGCCGGGCGCCGCCATTGCAATCGACAAAAGACATGGCTGTCTTGTCGAAACGCAATGTCGTGAATGTCCTATCGATTGGGGTGCTGCACCCTATATGATCGTGCGCGGGCCTCGAGCCTGCGCATTTTCATATGGATGACCATCATGACATTGAATTCGCGTTTGAAGCTTTCGGCATTGGCCGGTTTGGGATTTGCGGCATTCATCCTCGCGGGAGCGACGCCGGCCTCGGCGGCTGGTGCGCAATTCTGCATCGCCCAGAGTGGCGCCAACGGCGAATCCTCCTATGTCAGCAACTGCATCTTTTCTGACTACCAGCAATGCATCAATGCTGCCGTCGGTACGCGAGGCAACTGCGTGGGCAACGTCGAGTATCGCGCCGGCGCTGCTGCGGAACCGGCGCCACAACGTCGCCGGCGCGCGCGGTGAGTGATCGTCCGCTCGTGAAGGACGCATCGATGACAACAAGGATTCGCAGGCTCCTATGGGCTGTGGCCGCGATTGCAATCGCGTCGGCGTCGTTGCCGGCTGTGGATTCTGCGCAGGCGCGGCCATCGGTCGCGGCCAGCTCCGGTATTCCGCCGTTCTGCGTGTTGACCGGCGGCCCCCGCGGGCCGGGGAGTGTGCCGCAGATCTGCCGGTTCTTCGACTATCAGCAGTGCCTGCAGGCCGCGACTGCGTTGCGCGGCAATTGCGTGGTCAATATCGACTATCCCGGCAAGATCACCGGTGCGCCGGGAGCGGCGTGGTCGCAGCCGCCGCGATAGCCAGCGCGTTGATCGCGCGGACAAAATTCCGATTTCAGGACTAAATTCAAATTCTAGGATTTTTAGCCTTGACAGCGTTGCGCTGTCGAAGTAGGTTTGCGGCATGCTCCACAATTGGGTTCGCAGGAAACGCCGCTGCTGATTGGCGGCGAATCTGCGCCGCGCTGTTTAGCCCGGTGTGCGGTGAATACCCGGAACATCGATCCAAATCCTGCGTTGCTTTCCATACGGTGCCGCAAGGAATCTCATCGGCATCCAACAGCAAGCCAAACGAGGGTGCCATGATAATCAGGAATTCGGCAACCAAGCAAAAAGAGCAGATCGTCGAATCCGCGACGGAGGCACGCCAGGCCGAACCGGGCCCGTCGATCCTCGCGCTTTTGGCGATCAGCCTCGGCCTCGCTGTGTTGATCCTCGGCGTGGTCTGGTTTGTGTTCTTCAGGACGTGATCGGTTTCGGCGATCGGCCGATCAATTTCAGTCAGTCCGGCATGATCGACTGACAGCAGCAACGAGTTCCCAACATGGTCAGAAAGCCAATAGCCCGCCCGGCGAGAAAGCCGGCGCGGGCTGCTGTCGTTGTGAAGGCCGCGCGGAAACCAAGGGCGGCGAAGAAGAGCTCCAAGAACTCGAAAGTAAAGAATTCACAGAAAACATGGAGCGCCGTTGACCCGGCCACCATGGCAGCAGCCGCTGAAAAAATCCGGGCCAGCGTGGTGGCCCGGAAGAGGACGATTGCGGCAACGACCATCTTCGCCGGACCGAGGAGGCCGAAACCAGCATCCGCTGCTGAAGTTGATATACCTCCAACTCAAATCAAGAAGCGACCGGCCGCAATGAAAGCTGTTACCAAGAAGCGGTCCAGCGCTCCGCGTGCAAGACGGCGAACGGCCGTCGATCGGTTCAATGATTTGCCGCCTGACGCGCCGCTGACCGATCGCGTTACCCAAGCCATCGAACGCGAACTCGATTCGATCCAGAAGATCGTTGGCCGCCGGCGCTTGAATGAAGCGTTGCGCACAGAGGCCGAGCGCCGCGCCCGCACGCTGGCTTCCCTGGCGCGCACATTGACCGAACTGAAGAAAGTGCAGGGCGGCAACGAACAGAGGCCCGCCGAAGATGACGACCGCCCCCGAGACCTCGACGAACTCCGTCGACGCATTGCTGAACGTCTTGCAAGACGGCCTGGCGGGCGACCGCCAATTCCTGTCGACGGGAATGACGCGGGGCGAGAGAGGCTTCCTGAGTGAGTGCTGGAATGTCTTCGCGCATGCGCATCAGGTGCCGCCTGACATCGCGCCGAATGGTGCGCCGTGGCTGACATGGCTCATGATTGGTGGACGAGGCGCAGGCAAGACACGCGCCGGTGCCGAATGGGTGCGTGCGCAGGCGCTCGGTCAGGCGCCACTAGCGCACGAAAAAGCCCGTCGTATTGCGCTTGTTGGCGAAACCGAACACGACGTGCGTGAAGTGATGATCGAGGGAGTGTCCGGGCTGCTCAGTGTGCATCCGGATCACGAGCGCCCGGTCTGGATGCCGTCACGCAAGCGGCTGGAATGGAGCAACGGCGCCGTCGCACAGGTATTCTCCGCGGAAGATCCCGAGAGCCTGCGCGGCCCGCAATTCTCCTGCGCATGGTCGGACGAGATGGCGAAGTGGCGCTATGCCGAAGCCACGTTCGACATGCTGCAATTCGGGCTGCGGCTGGGCCACCGGCCGCGGCAGATGATCACCACGACGCCGCGGCCGACGGCGCTGCTGAAACGCCTGATGGGCGATCCGACGACGGTGACGACGCGCGCCGCAACCGTAGTGAATGCGTTCAACCTCGCGCCGACGTTTCTGCAGAGCGTGATGGATCGCTATGCTGGCACACGGCTCGGCCGACAGGAGCTCGACGGCGAAATCATCGAGGATCGGCCCGATGCATTGTGGTCGCGGGGGCTGCTCGAACAGTGCCGCGTGCGCGAGGCACCGCCGCTACGACGCATCGTCGTGGCGGTCGATCCGCCGGTGTCGTCCGGCAAGCGCGCAGACTGCTGCGGCATCGTTGCCGCGGGGATCGCCGAGGGCGGCATCGTCTATGTGCTGGCCGACGACACCGTCTCGTCGGTGACGCCGACGGCCTGGGCCAACAAGGCGATCGCACTGTGGCGCCGGCTGGAGGCCGATGCGCTGGTGGTGGAAGTCAATCAGGGCGGCGAGATGGTGCGCAGCGTGATCAACGAAGTGGATCACACCGTGCCGGTGACGCCGGTGCGTGCCTTGCGTGGCAAGTGGCTACGCGCCGAGCCGGTGGCGACCTTATACGAGCAGGGCCGCGTCAAACACGTCGGCAGTTTTGCCGCGCTCGAAGACGAGATGTGCGACTTCGCAAGTTCGGGGCTGTCGTCGGGGCACTCGCCGGATCGTCTCGACGCCATGGTCTGGGCTGTCGCCTCGCTGGCGCTGGTGCCGCGCGGGGATGGGCCAAGGATCAGGGTGTTGTGACCTCGTGTCCCGTGCACAGTTGAATTGGATCATATCATGTTCGATCGCTTGAAAGCCTATCTGGCGGCGCCGGAAGTGAAGGCGTCGCGCACCGCGCGCGTGCTCGCATTCGAGAGCGGCGGGCGTGCGCGCTGGACACCCAAGGATTTTGCGGCGCTCGCCCGTGAGGGCTATCTGTCGAATGCCATCGTGCACCGCGCCGTCCGGCTGATCGCCGAGAATGCGGCGGCCTGCAGCTTTCTCGTCTTCGACGGCGCGCAGGAACGCGAGGCGCATCCGCTGGCGCAGCTGCTGACGCGGCCGAATCCGCGCCAGGATGGCGGGGTGTTCTTCGAGACGCTCTATGCGCATCTGCTGCTCGCCGGCAATGCCTATGTCGAAGCCGTCACGCTCGACACGCAGGTGCGACAGCACGAGGTGCGGCAGCACGAGGTCCGCGAACTCTACGCGCTGCGGCCGGACCGCATGAAAGTCGTGCCTGGCAGCGATGGCTGGGCCGAGGCCTATGACTACAGCGTCGGCGGCCGCAGCGTGCGCTTCGATCAGCAGGCGTCCGGCGTGCCGCCGATCCTGCATCTGACCTTCTTTCATCCGCTCGACGATCACTATGGTCTGGCGCCGATCGACGCCGCCGCGACCGCGCTCGACACCCACAACGCCTCGTCGAAATGGAACAAGGCGCTGCTCGACAATGCGGCGCGGCCGTCGGGGGCGCTGGTCTATGCGGGACCGGAGGGATCGGTGCTGTCCGAGCCGCAATTCGATCGCCTCAAGCGCGAACTCGAGGGCAATTATCAGGGCGCCGCCAATGCCGGGCGGCCGCTGCTGCTGGAAGGCGGGCTCGACTGGAAGGCGATGTCGCTGACGCCGAAGGACATGGATTTCCTCGAGGCCAAGCACAATGCCGCGCGCGAGATCGCGCTGGCTTTCGGCGTGCCGCCGATGCTGCTGGGGATTCCCGGCGACAATACATTCGCGAATTTCCAGGAAGCCAACCGCGTGTTCTTTCGCCAAACCGTGCTGCCGCTGGCGGCGCGCACCGGCAACGCGCTGGCGCAATGGCTGGCGCCCGCGTTCGGCGACGGCATCCGCATCGACATCGACACCGACCGCGTGGATGCACTCGCCGCCGATCGCACCGCGCTATGGGAGCGCGTCAGCAGCGCGGATTTCCTGACGCTGAACGAGAAACGCGAAGCGGTGGGCTATGCGCCGGTGGAGGGCGGGGACAGGCTGGGATAGGGGCCTGACTGCAACGCGTTCTCCAAGCGGTGCGGACGGACCCGCCCGACGTTATGGACAGACGCGAACAGTACTGGAGTGTATTGCGCGTTTGTTCACAATCAGGGGTTGAGTTTGACCGTGGGTGTTGCCGTCGCGTGACAGCATTCGGGCCGTGGGCGGCCTAGGATCGCTGACATAATAAGACGACAGACTTGGGAGATTCTCGTGAACAAGATCATTCTGGCAGCTTCGGTTCTCGCCTTGAGCGCAACCTCTGCATGGGCCGCTGATATGGCGCCGCGCCCATACACGAAAGCGCCGGTGATGGTCGATCCCGTTTACAGCTGGACCGGCTGGTATATCGGCGGCAATGTCGGCTACGGCTTCGGTCGCAGCGGAGCCGATACGGTTCTCGATCCGACCAGCAGCTGGGCCATTGAATCGCCTGCTTTCCGCAACGAACTGATCGGCCTCAGCAACCAGCGCTACAGCCCGCAGGGCGTGGTCGGCGGTGGGCAGGTCGGCTACAACTATCAGGTCGGCAGCTGGGTGTTTGGCCTCGAGGCCGATATCAACGCGTCCGGCATGAGCAAGACGATTGCCTTGTCGGGCCTCAATGGTGGCTTCATCACCCGCAATTTCACGGAGACCACCAAGAGCGACTGGTTCGCCACCGTGCGTCCGCGCCTGGGTTACGCGGTGAACAATACGCTGTGGTACGCCACCGGCGGTCTGGCGGTCGGCGATGTGCAGGGCAGCTGGACGCTGCTGTCGAGCAATGGCTACAACAAGACCGGCTCGGGCAGCGAAACCAAGGTCGGCTGGACGGTCGGCGCTGGCGTCGAGCATGCCTTCCAGCCGAACTGGACGGTGAAACTCGAATATCTCTACACCGACCTCGGCAGCATCTCCTATAACTCGACCTATATTCCGGGCAGCACCTTCGCTCCGCCGGGCTTCAACTACCGCGAGAACATCTCGCAGGATTTCACATTCCATACCGTGCGCGTCGGTTTGAACTACAAGTTCGGCAGCCCGGTGGTTGCGCGCTACTGATGACCTGAGATCTTATCCCGAAAACGTAAGAGCCCGGCCTTGTGCCGGGCTTTTTCTGTGGCAATGCACGGAGCGTGCGGCTCATGTCACATGAATGACAGAGAACGGGACGTATCACCGCTGCCCAGTTGCGCCGGTGGAGAGATCGCGCCAGTTGGGATATGATTGCGCGATGCCCCGCACCTACGTCATTCCTGATCTGCACGGCCGACGCGATTTGCTCGATGCGGCACTGCTGCGGATCGAGACGCATCGGGCCGGTGAAAACGCCACGCTTATTGTGCTCGGCGACTATGTCGACAAGGGGCCGGACTCGCGCCGCGTCATTGCGCGGCTGCGGGCAGGGGTGGCACCTGGCCTGCGGCTGGCGATGCTCAAGGGCAATCACGATGCGCTGATGGTGGCGGCGCTGCGCGGCGATGTGGCGATGGCAAACTGGATGACGAAAGGCGGCGATACCGCGCTCGCCTCCTATGGCGGCGACGTCGCCGATGTGCCGGTGCATGACATCGACTGGCTCGATGGCCGGCCGCTGTGGCACATGGATGCGCATCGCATTTATGTCCATGCCGGCGTCGATCCCGCGCTGCCGCTGACGCAGCAGGACCCGGTATTGCTGATGACCAAGCGCTATGCGGATGATGACGCGTCCGGCCATGACGCAGGCGAGGGCGCGCGCCATGTGGTGCATGGCCATGACCGCCATGCCGATGGGCCGCTGCTGAAACAGGGCCGCAGCAATCTCGACACCTATGCCTGGAAGACAGGCCGGCTGGTGATCGGCGTGTTCGATAACGCGCTGCCGGGCGGGCCGGTAGAGCTGATCGAGATCACCGCGCCGCCGGCGCCTTGAGGCTGATATGACCTCTTGAACCAAAGACCGCGCCGCGACGCCTAACCGGCAACGCAACTGAACCGGCACGCTGGCATGTCCTCGATCATCGAAACCGTCGTCGAATTTTTTGCCGAGCTCGTCTGGGGCTGGGTGACAGCGCGATGGCCATGGGTCGGGGACGCCGTAGGAGCGACCTGCCTCGTGGCCGGCGCGGTCGTGGCACTGTCGTCATCCGGCACTGAGCGCGTGCAGGCACTGGTGATCGGTGGTCTTGTCGGCATCGGTGCTGGTGGGTTGCTGCTGGTGTGGTTCTGGCGCCTGCGCCGCGCGGCGGCGACGCGGACGGAGTGATCGCCATGACTGTGACACCGGCGATGCTCGGCGCCAGCCAGGCGCTGCGCGACATGTTGTGGCCGTTCGAATTCACGGTCACGGACAATCAATCCCACGGTCCGGTCTGGATCGATGTCACCGCGCTGCAGCCGTTCGAGGTCGTCGGGCAGAACGGATCGGGCGGGGTCTTCGCGCTGGTCGGCGATATCAAGCATGTATTGCACCTGACGAGCGAAGGGCAGGCCGGCATCGTCGCCGCCAGCCTGCAGGAATTCCTCGAACTCGTTGTCGAACATCCCTGGTGGGAACAGATCGCATCGGGCTGCGACGGTGATCTGGCCGCGATGCGCGCAATGCTGGATGACGAAGGCGCGGACCTGGACGCGGACGCCATCGATAACGATCCGGCCATCGAAACCAATCGCCCGCTGCTGCAGCAACAGCTCGGCCTCGGGATTCCCGCCGATCCGTTCGGCCTGCTGCATCATGCGCTGGTGACGCTCGGCGCCGCTTACGATCTGCGCGATCTCGACGGCCAGCCGATGGAACCGCTGTTTGCGGCCTAGTAACACACGAAGGGACATACCGATGCCGGATTGGATCTTGCCGCTGCTGCTGCTGATCGGAATCCTCGCCGTTCTATATCGCGCCTTCCTGCACACGCCGCGGGCGCCGCCCAGCGGCAGGAACCACGAAGAGGGCGTCACCAATTACTGGGACGTCCACCGCGATCGCTGACGGATATCGGCCCGTATCGCGCTGCGTGCAACGGCCCCCCGCAAAGGCGTCTAGTGCGTGGTTTGTGCCGCGACCCAGTCGGGATCGATGCGGGTCGCCTCGGCGATATCGTTGAGTGCGCCTTCGGCATCGCCGGTCACGCGTTTCTGCACGCCGCGGTAATACAGCGCCTTGGCGTTGTCGGGCGTGTGCGTCAGCACGGCATCGAAATCGGCGATGGCGCGCAGCGGCTCGTGCTTGTCGATCAGGGCCGCGCCGCGGTTGAACAGATAGAGCTCGGACTCGGGGTTGAGCTTGATGGCCATGCCGAAATCGGCGATGGCGCGGTCGAGATCGTTCCGCATGTAGTGGATGACGCCGCGGCTGTTATAGGCGCTGGGATAGTCCGGGCTGATCCGTATCGCTGTCTCGAAATCGGCGATGGCGCGGTCCCTGTCGCCCTTGTCGTCAAAGGTGCGGCCGCGCCAATAGACTGTCACGGCATTGGTGGGATCGAGACGGATCGCTTCGCTGTAATCGGCGATGGCGCGGTCGAGATCGTGCTTGTCTTTCCAGGCCCGGGCGCGGCTCTCATGGGCGGAGGCATCGTCCGGCGCGAGGCGGATCGCGGCATCGAAATCCGCGATGGCCTGGTCGGTCTTGGCGGTGTCGAACCAGATGCTGCCGCGGTCCTTGTAGAAGTCTGCATCGTCGGGCCGCAGCCGAATGGCGGCGCTGAAATCGGCGATGGCCCGGTCATACACTTTCATGACCTGCCAGAGGTGGCCACGCATGGCGTAGCCCGATGCGTCGTCCGGCTCGAGCCGGATGGCGGTGTCGGCGTCGGCGATGGCTGCATCCGTTTCGCTATAGGTCTCATGCAAGAGCGAGCGGCTGCGATGCAGCGCCGCCAGATCGCCGCCGCGGTAATAGTCGAGCCCGATGGCGCGGTCGCAGGCGGCCATCGCCTTCGTGCCGCGGCCTTTCAGGCAAATGGCATAATCGCCGCCAGGGCCGGCCAGTGTGGCAGCAGTGGCATAAGTCGGCGTTGCGGCGGCGCTGGCGGCCAGCGCCATTGCCATCAGCGTGCTGCAAAACGGCAGGCGCAAGGATAGGCGCAAGGACAGGCCTGATCGTGCGTTCGGGTGCATGTGTCGTGCTCGGATGGCGAGGGAGCCGGGACGGCGTTGCTGCTTGGTCGGCGGCGTCAGCCGAAAGGTTCGACGGCACGCGCGAACGCGGCAGCGGGGGCGCGCAAGATGAAAGTAACAATCGCCATGGATGACCTGATCCGAATTTTCACCGAGCGCGGCGACCTCGCGCATCTCGCTTTGTTTCTGTGGGCGAGCGTGGCCAGCGCCGCGGCTTTGTTCGCGCTGCGCGAACTCGCCGGCGCCTCGCGCCGCTTCGACGAATTCGTGCGGCAGCTCGCGCGCTTCAACCGCCGTGCACACCGCCGCCACCGCATGCGCGACGACACCGACGACATCTGAAAGGGATCATCCATGGACAGTCTGCACGACGTGATGCGTTCGATCCGCCCGGAGACGAAATCGGGCAAGGATCATCTGAGTGTCTTCAGAGAATTTCTCGCCCATCTCGATCAGTTGCAGCGCAAGGCCCTGGCTGTGAAGTCGCGGGTGAAGCCGGCAGCGCGACGGAAGCCGCCGCGGCGCGCGAAAGTGTAGTTCGCTTTTTTCCCCTCTCCCCCAGCACGGCGCAGCCGTGCGCCGCGGGAGAGGGTGGATCGAATGCACATCGTGCATTCGAGACGGGAGAGGGCGCCGCAGGCTCCGGTGCTTGTAGCGCCCCCTCTCCCTGACCCTCTCCCGCCAGACGCAGCTGCGCTGCGCCCGGGGGAGAGGGGACATCTCCGCCGTAGCTTGTTGCTCTCCTCTCTCTTCTTCCCCCGCATGTTGCGAGGCCGCCGATGCATGCCCCGTTGCCATCTCCCTGGCCATCCCCCCAGCCATTCTCCGCGCGCCTCGCACTTACGCCGGACGGCGTGATCGAGGGCTATGCCAGCCTGTTCGGCGAAATCGACCAGGCGCGCGACATGGTGATGCCCGGTGCCTTCACGCAGACGCTGAAGCTGCGCGGCTTGCGAAAGATCCCGATGCTGTTCCAGCACGATCCCTCCGAGCCCGTCGGTGTCTGGCTCGAGATGAAGGAAGACCTGCGCGGATTATGGGCGCGGGGCCGGCTGATCCCGGATGTGACACGCGCGCGCGAATTGCTGGCGCTGCTGCAGGCCGGCGCGGTGGACGGATTGTCGATCGGTTATCGCACCCAGCGTGGCCAGATCGAGCCGAAGACGCGGGTGCGCAAACTCTATCAGGTCGATCTCTGGGAAGTGTCCATCGTCACATTCCCGCTGCTGAACGGCGCGCGGGTGAGTGCCGTGAAGGAGCAGCCGATGTCGCGCCTGCGCGATCAGGCCGAGCGCGACTGGACCCAGCTCACCGGCCAACACGTCATCGACTCATATCGCACCGATTTGAGCGGCGCCGCGGATGCACCGGCGCTGGTCATCCGGCGTGGGCGCAAAGCGGGCGGACCTGTCCAGGCCTGTTCGCTGCGCGCCCGCGCCGATCGCAAACGTGCGCTGCATGGCGTCGCCGCCCACGCCCGGTTCGCCGGGCGCTGAGGACAACGCGCCGCGCCGCGATGCGCGCTCAGAACAGTTTGTTGATCGTCATCGTGATCGCCTGGGTCTGGGTCCGCGCGGCGGCGGTGCCGACCATGGTGCCCTGGTTGGTGGTGCCGCCGGTGCCGTTCGGATTGGTGAACGGGCTCGCATAGTTCGCGGTGTTGTTTTCGGTCATGGCGAACATGTAGTTCACATCCACGAACCAGGTCGGATCGAGGAAGTAGGTGGCGCCGACCATGGCGGCGCCGCCGAGCACCCAGCTCTTGCTGGTCAGGTTGATCGGCGCGCCGGAGACGTCGGTGCGGTTGCCGTTGAGGTCGGCGAAGCCGATCAGGCCGTTGAGGTCGGTGCGGACCCGGGTCAGCGTCGGGCCGGCGCCGAGATAGACGAAGCCGCGGTCGAACGCATGGCCGATGAAGGGCACGAACGTCATCTTGTGATCGATATGAATCTGGTAGGACTGCACCAGCGCGTTGCCGGTGAACGGCACCACCGTGCTCGTGCCGGTCGGCGTGAACGATCCCACCTGCGGCAGCAGCGCCGCGCGGATGTTGGAACTGGCGCCGAGATAGCTGTAGCCGAACTTGGCGCCCCACAGCCAGTCGCTGCCGGAGAAACGGGAGAAGTAGCCGCCCTGCGCCGAGAAGGCGATCTGCGCACGGTCGTCCGGATACAGCGTCGCCGGGCCGGCGGCCGATCCCGAGGAGGTCAGCACGCCGTTGGTGAAGACGTCCGACGTCCCCACCGCGTAGACATTCTGGGTGCCGAAATCGAGCGTATTGGCGCTGCCGCCGATGCCGACGAAGAAGCCGGAGTGCGGCACCCACGAGGTCTCGGCCGGCGGCCGCCGCGGCGCCTTGACGGTCACATCGGCCGCTTGCGCGGCTCCGGCCGCGACCAGGCCGGCGAGCATTCCAGTCATGGTGATGTTGCGCATGTCGTTTCCCCCTTTGCGGCGGGGGCGAATCCCCGCTTGCAGCAGCCTAGGCAGAGCGGGGGAGGCGGGTCTGTGCCATTCCGCACAGTTCCGCCGCGTCCGAGACAAGTGACCTCTATCATCGCCAAAGGCGGCTTTGCGCTGCCGCGCGAGGACTACGACGAACTGCGCAACACGTTCGAGGAATTCAAGTCCGCCGATGACGAGCGCATCGCGCGGATCGAGCGCGGGCGCGGCGACGTGCTGCTGGAGGAGAAGGTCGATCGCATCAACCAGGCGCTCGATGCGCAGCAGCGCCGATCGCAAGCAGGCCCTCGGCGCCGTGAGCGCCGGTGTCGCGTTTCGCCGGAAACCTGAAAGGACCTAGTGCAACTCGTCGCGCGAAATCGGCAGGTGCAATTGCGCCGCGCGCTCCTCACGCTCGCGCTTGCGGAATTCACTTTCGCGCCGCTCGAAGGCGAGCATCTGTTCCTGCGCCTGCTGCAGGAACTGCTCGTATTTCGTCATCGGTGGTTGAGCGTGTTGCATCGCGTCGGCTCCGTGCCCTGTCATCATGCCGGGCGATAACACCAGACCCCGCCCGCGGGTTCACTGTTCCAGATCAAATTCGACGTCGCTCACGGCAAGTTTCGCAGCCCCAACGGCGCGCGTCAACGCGCCGGCGCGGCTCTCTTCGCGTGACCCCTGTTCCATCACCCCAATGACCCCCAATGGAGATCTGCCCATGAATTTCGACATCACCGATGCTGCCCCCGAACATAAAGCCGGTTTCCCGTCCGTTCCGCGCGACGACTATGACGAGTTGCGACACACCTTCGAGGAATTCAAGGCCGCCAATGACGAACGGCTGGCTGTTATCGAGCACAAGCGCGGCGACGTGCTGCTGGAGGAGAAAGTCGATCGCATCAACCGGGCGCTGGATGCGCAGCATCGGCGGCTCGATGATCTGGCGCTGCGCCAGGCGCGGCCCTCGATCGATGGCATCCGGCGGCAGCCGCGCGATGGCGTGGCGCGCGAGCACAAGAGTGCCTTCGATGCCTATGTGCGTGCCGGCGATGTCGATGGCCTGCGCCAGATCGAGACCAAGGCTATGTCGGTCGGCAGCAATGCGGACGGTGGCTATCTGGTGCCGGTGGAGCTCGAACACGCGATCAACCAGCGCGTGATGACGATCTCGCCGATCCGCAGCATCGCGTCGGTGCGCGAGATCTCCGGCAATGTCTACAAGAAGCCGTTCATGACCGCGGGGCCGGCGACGGGGTGGGTCGGCGAAACCGACGCGCGGACCCAGACGACGTCGGCGACATTCGACGCGCTGTCATTTCCGGCGATGGAGCTTTACGCCATGCCGGCTGCGACCGCGACGCTGCTCGATGATAGCGCAGTGGATCTCGACCAGTGGATCGCTTCCGAAGTCGAACTGGTCTTCGCCATGCAGGAAGGCGCGGCCTTCGTGGCAGGCGACGGCGTCAACAAGCCGAAGGGATTTCTCAGCTACACCACGGTGGCCAATACATCCTGGAGCTGGGGTAATCTCGGCAACATCGCCACCGGCGCGGCCGGCGCTTTCGCGGCATCGAACCCGTCCGACAGCCTGGTCGATCTGATCTACAGCCTGAAAGCGGGCTATCGCCAGAACGGCAGCTTCGTGATGAATCGCAAGACCCAGGCGACCATCCGCAAGTTCAAGGACTCCACCGGAGCCTATCTCTGGCAGCCACCGGCGCAGGCCGGAGGGCGCGCCACGCTGATGACGTTCCCGCTTGTGGAAGCGGAGGACATGCCGGACATCGCGGCAAATGCGCTCGCATTGGCCTTTGGCGATTTCCAGCGTGGTTATCTCATCGTCGACCGCGTTGGCGTCCGCGTGCTGCGCGATCCCTACAGCGCCAAACCTTATGTGCTGTTCTACACCACCAAGCGGGTGGGCGGCGGCGTGCAGGACTTTGATGCGATCAAGGTGTTGAAGTTTGCGGTGAGCTGAGAGATCGGCGATTGGCGCGGGCGACGTGCCGTCGTCCACCGCTTTCTCTTTTGTGGAGCATGATCCCTCGACAAACGAATTCGTTTGTCGGCGAAAACCGGAAAGCCACTTTTCGGGATCATGCTCTGTGGATCAGCAATAGCGGTAGTTGCAGCCAAATTGCTGGCGGCCCATGAGCAGTTCCTGGGGCACGCCATAGTGGCTGTAATAGTAGGACACCTGCGGCGGGCCGAAATAACGGTGAACCTGAAGCGGACCGGCGCCCTGGGGTGCATAGGTGATGATCTTGTCGAATGGCGGGGATTCAACGGCAAGGTAACGCCCGCGGCCCGCAAGCGGCGCCGGCTCCATCACTTTGCCATGGCCATAGCGCGGAGTGCCTGAGAGATCGGCGGCCGCTGCCGGCAGCGTCACAGCAAGGATGCAGGCGAAGGCGAGCGGGCGTAGCACGACGGGCATTCCTTCTGATCAGCGACCTACTGCGCGACAGCGATGGTGACGCATGGTTGCCCGAAAGAGCTTGTGTGAGGCTGATCTGACGTGCGCGGCGTGTATCGCAGACATGCCGGATGTCGCGGCGGGGTCGCTGTCGATCGCCTTCGGCGATTTCAAGCGCGGCTATCTAAGCGTAGATCGCCGAGGGGTGCGGGTGCTGCGCGATCCCACCAGCGCCAAGCCCTATGTGCTGTTCTACACGACCAAACGGGTTGGGGGCGGCGTGCAGGATTTCGAGGCGATCAAGCTGCTGAAGATGGCGGCGAGCTGAGGGGCGCGTTCAGTTCGATCTTGATTAATCGGAGCCGGCCCTTGGGCCGGCTTTTTGTTTGGCCTCACCAACGGTCGGAACAACTCGCATGGACCTGCGCGAGAACGTTTATCTGCGGCATCAGCTGCAGCGCTTCATGCGGCCCGATGCGGCGCGCTATTTGAATCCGCACGCTGCGCGATTTCTGAAGCGGGGAAGCGAGAAGGCCGATGTCTATCCGGCGCTGGCGCGAAAGTATGAAGGTCAGCCGCGAATTCCGGAGGGCGAGGAAGGCGGGGGGCAATTCACGTTCGGGACGAGTGGCTCGGAAAGACCTCGCGTCTATATCACTCGCAGGGAAGGCGTTGGAGACGCAGGACTAGGCGATGGAGAGGGCGACTCGGGTTCGGGCTTCGGGAATGATCTCGACAGTTTTCTATTGGCTGCAGCGGGTCCTCCAGGGATCGGACATAATCAGGGTCCTCCGCTTGGCGATCCGCCGAGAATTCCAGAAACGAAGCCTTCACGATCGCCTTCAACTTTCCTGCGGTCCGCCGCGAGTTGGATTGGCCGGGCGCTGGGTTTGGGTTTGGCAGTCGATGCATATTTCAGTGCGTTGAATGAGGTAGAGTGGATCAAGGAGAAAGCAGCCGAGATTGAGACTTATCGCGATCCGGCGCGAACGATGCAGGAGCTGCAGGACGCGGTTGATGAGCCCCGGCCGGGCACGGAGATTCATCATATTGCAGAGCGAACAGCGGCCGAGCGCTGGGGATTCCCGCGAAGTGAAATCGAGTCACGCGAAAATCTCGTGAGAATTCCGACGCTGAAGCACTATGATATCACAGGCTGGTATGGGCGGCAGAATGACAAATTTGGTGGCCTATCACCGCGGGAGTATCTGGCAGATAAGGGTCTGGAGGAACGCATGCGTGTCGGGCGCGAAGCTCTGATCCTGTATGAGGTGCTGAAACCATGACCACAAAAGCTCTAAAAAGCGTGCCAACAGAACAGCTCGCCGATGATTTCTTGGCCCTCGCGATAGCCAAAGGTGAGGCGATCATGGGTGATCAAACCGCTCAAGCGAACCGGCTTTACTGGAGGATTGATGCGGTGAGGAAAGAGCTGAAAGCGCGAGAGGGCGACCAGCGACGGTTCCTGGCGAGGTTCTACAGTCATCGCGACCCTCAGGTACGTATGGAAGCTGCAATGGCGACGCTCGCGATTTTTCCAGAACAGGCGCGTGAGGTCCTTCAATCGATCCGGGACCGGAAGGAATTCCCGCATGCCGGCGAGGCCGGATTGACGCTGCTCTATCTGGATCGTGGCGAATTCAAACCGGTATAACACTGACACTCCGCCAATCTGCGGAACCATTCTCCCGCTGCCGTCGTTACCTCCATTCACGCAAGCTTTGGGAGAACGACAATGAGACTGACCGAACGCGTCGCGTGTGCGGCCGTGATTGCCGTGCTGGGATCCTTTGCGGGATCGGCGGCCCAGGCTGACCAGACCTTCACAGGGGTTGTCACCATTCTCGATCGCACCACTAGCGAGGTGGTGATCAAGCAGGCGCCGGCTGGCGAGACCGTCGGCGCGAATACGCCGGGCGCGGTGGAGAAATTCAGGCTGCGCACGGTTCCGGAGTCGCTGCATGCCGGCGAGCGCGTCACGGTGACCTATACCGAGAGCAATGGCGTCAAGACGATCAGCAATGTGACCGAGAAGAAGGACTAGGCGATACGGGCGCGTGGGCTGCTGCCGCAGGGATACTGCTGCATGCGACCATGCGCCCGGAATTCCTGGTGCAGACAGGGTCAATCCTTCAGCACGAACTTCTTGCGGAGCTCCACGGCCACTTCGTCGGCGAGCTGCTGGGCATAGGTGGCGTGTTTCGGCGCGGTGATCACCATCGGCCGCCAACCGAGCAGGGCATCCCTGCGTACCGACACATAGACGCCGCCGACAACAATGCGCTGGGCGATCATTTCCTCAAGTTCGGCTTCGGTCTTTTCTTCTTTTCCCATAACCGGCTTCCCGTGATGCTTTGAAGCACCCCTCTAGCTAGGGAGGCGTTTCGGAAATGCAGTTCACAAGAATGAGAGACGCCACTATCACAATGTCGCAGGCAATGTTGTCGCGGGAAATGCTGTCGCATGAAAATGCTGTCGCAGTCTGAAGCCTCCGCAGCCGGCGCGCCGGTTTCGCGCGGCGCTCAGCAATAGCCGTAATAGCCGCAGCCATAGGGCGCGCGGCTGAAGATCGTCTCGGACGGGGTGCCGTAATAGTTGCGGTAATAATAGGAATTCGGCTTGCCGTAATAGCCGTGCACGATGGAGGAGATATCCACCTCCGGCGCATATTGCACGATCGGCTCTTCCATCGGCTTTTCGTCCTTGACCACCACCACGCGGCGGCTCTTCACCACCGGCTCGTCGAACAGGCGGCCGATGCGGCCCTGGCCGGCCATGTCAGCGGCCTGCGCGCCCGCGATCAGGGCAGCGGCTGAAATGGCCACGGAAACGGCAAGAGTGAGCAGGCGCAGCATGTCGGAGATCCCCATGATTCGCGGATCATAGCGGAGAACCTTTCACGGATCTTAACGACACCTGCCTTGCGCGGCGCTTGCTTGCACAGCGTTGCCTGAATGGCGCCTGCGATCAGAGCGGCGTGCCCCAGGCGCGCGCGGTCTGCAGGATCCAGTCGCGATACAGCGTCAGCGGCGTCACGCCGGTGAGGCCGCCGCAGCCGGCGGCGTTCTTCGCGCCGGTGGACCAGGACACCACGCCGATCACGATGTTGCGGCCATTTTGCTGCTGCAGCACGGGCCCGCCTGAATCGCCGGTGCAGGCGCCGAGGCCGTCGCGTGTGTTGTCGGTCGCGGGATCGACCAGTCTTATCTGCAATTTGCCGGGATGGCTGGTGGAGGTGAGCTGCGCGGCGCGCACGGTGCCGCCGCTCTTGCCGTCGCCGCGCGCGGCGACGCCGATGCCGGCCACGAGATAATTCTGCCCGGCGGCGAAGGGCTCGGTGGGCACGCCGAGCGGCAGCGCGGTCTTGCCGGGCAGTGGCTCGGCAAGCTGCAGCAGCGCCACATCGGCGCTGGCGCGATGCGCCTTGATGCCTTCCGCATTGAATTGCGGGTGATCGGCCACGCGCTTCACCGCCAGCAATTGCGGCTGCCGCTGGGCGTCATAGAGCACGATCTTGTAACTGGCGCCGGGCGTCACGCAATGCGCCGCCGACAGCACCAGGGTCGGCGCGATCAGTGCGCCCGAACAGAAATTGCCGCGCGAGCCGACAATGGTGATCACCGCGCGGCCGATCTCGTCATCGCGCACGCTGGCGCCGCCGACCAGGGCAGAGGCGGGAATTGAGATGAGCGACGCAAGCGCAATGCTGGCAATGGCGAGAGAGTGCCTGATAGCGCGAGTGCGCGGCGGCGTGCGGGAACCTGTCTGAATCATGGCGGGGATGTCAGCCCCGCGGACCCGCGATGTCAATTCCCTGATTGGTCACACGAGCCTCCCGGAGATCCCCATGTCCGCCATTCTGCTGGTGCCGCCGGCCAGCGAACCGCTGTCGCTTGCCGAGGCCAGACAATTTCTGCGTGTCGAGCACGCCGACGATGACGCGGTCATCACCGCGCTGATCGCCGCCGCCCGCGCGCATGTGGAAGCGCTCACACGCCGCGCGCTGCTGACGCAGACCTGGCGGTTCGTGCTGGACGCGTGGCCCGCGAATGGACGCATCGCACCGCGCATCGGCCCGCTGCAGACGCTGCTCGCCGCGCGGGTGTTCGATGCGAGTGGCGTCGCGCATGCGCTGGATGTGGAGAGTTTCGTCGTCGATAGCGCGGCGAATGTCGTCGCGGCGCCGTGCTGGGCCTTGCCCGCACCGGGGCGCCATGTCGCCGGCATCGAGCTCGACGTGATCTGCGGCTTCGGCGCACTCGCGAGCGACGTGCCTGCGGATCTCATTCATGCGCTGAAGATGCTGCTGGCGCACTGGTATGACAATCGCGGCCTCGCGGCGGTCGGCGGCGGCGCTGCGATGCAGCCGGCTGGTCTGCACGCGCTGATCGCGCCGTATCGGGGGCTGTCGCTATGATCGATCCTGGACGGTTGAAGACACGCCTGGTGATCGAGGCGCCCGATGAGGCCGATGACGGGCAGGGCGGCGTTACGCGCAGCTACAGCGCCGTCGCCACGGTCTGGGCCGCGGTGCTGCCGGCCCGCATGACGCACGCTGTCGAGGCCGATGCCGACGGCGCGCTGGTGCATCTGCGCATCGTCCTGCGCAGCGGTTTCGCGCTGACCCTGCGGCATCGCTTCATCGACGGCGCGAAAATCTATCGCATCACCGCACTGCGCGAGATCGATGAGCGCCGCTTCGTCGAGATCGACGCCGAGTGGCGCATCGACTGAACTGAATCTTACCCTCCCCTGAAGGGGGAGGGTCGTCACGTGCATAGCACGTGGCGGGGTGGGGTGAATGTTCATCGACGAGCTTGTGGCTTCACCCCACCCCGACGCTCGCTGACGCTTCGCATCGACCCTCCCCCTCCAGGGGAGGGTAAGCCAGAAGGATCATCTCATGCCCGCAGCCCAAGCTGCAGCTCACGTCGCCTTGCGCGCGGCGATTTTTGATGCGCTCAAGGCTGACACGGCGCTGGGCTTCGCGCTTGGCGGTCACCGCGTCTATGACGAGCCGCCGGCCAATGTGGCGTTTCCCTATGTCACGCTCGGCGATGCGCGCATCGTCGATGTCTCCGCCGATGACGGCGCCGTGCAGGAGCATCAGCTCACGCTGCATGCCTGGTCGCGGCAGGGCGGCCACAAGGAGGCGCATGTCATCACCGGCGCGCTGCTGCAGGCGCTGGACGACGCGCCGCTGACGCCTGATGGCCATCGGCTGGTCAATCTGCGCTTTGCCATCGCCGATATCCGGCGCGAGGCCGATGGCCGGACCTATACGCCGTGGTGCGGTTTCGCGCCGTCACCGAACCGCAGGATTGAAGGAACACGCGATGGGCGCACAGAAGGGCAAGGATCTGCTGATCAAGATCCATAACGGCACGACGTTCGTCACGGTGGCGGGACTGCGCAGCCGGCGCATCGCCTTCAATGCGGAGATCGTCGACATCACCCATGCGGAATCCGTCGATCGCTGGCGCGAGCTCTTGGCCGGCGCCGGCGTGCGGCGCGCATCGATCTCCGGCCGCGGATTGTTCAAGGACGGCGCCTCCGATGCGCTGGTGCGGCAGGCGTTTTTCGACGGCACCATTAACAATTGCCAGGTGACGGTGCCTGATTTCGGCACCATCACCGGTCTGTTCCAGATCGCCAGCCTCGAATTCGCCGGCGAGCACAATGGCGAAGTGAGTTTCGATCTCGCGCTCGAGTCTGCGGGCGCGCTGATATTTGCCGCGGTGTGACCCTTACCCTCCCCTGGAGGGGGAGGGTCGTCACGTGCGTAGCACGTGGCGGGGTGGGGTGAATGTTCATCGACGGTGCTTGTGGCTTCACCGCACCCCGTCCCGCATTGCGCTTCGCGCGCTCTCACCGACCCTCCCCCTTCAGGGGAGGGTAAGAACGGAGATCACCATGCCCAACAGATTGCGCGGCGAGATCGCCGCCGAACTCGGCGGACGCAGCCGCACGCTGGTGCTGACGCTCGGCGCGCTGGCGGAGCTCGAAAGCGCATTCGGCGCCGACGATCTCGCGGCACTCGCCGAACGTTTCGGCTCCGGGCGGATGTCGGCGCGCGATCTCATCCGCATCATCGGCGCCGGATTGCGTGGGGCGGGGGAGGCGATCAGGGACGACGAGGTTGCGGCCATGACGGTGCCGGGCGGCGCCGCAGGCTTTGTCGGCATCGCCGCCGAACTGATATCAGCGACCTTCACCGACACGCCGCAGGCCGCGCGATGACACAGCCCGCGCCATTTCCATGGGCCGAGGCGATGCAGTTCGGTTTCGGCGTGCTGCGGCTGTCGCCGGATGCGTTCTGGCGGATGACGCCGCGTGAGCTGGCGCATGCCATCGCGGCGGTGCGCGGCCCTGTATCCACGCCGATGGATCGCGGCGCGCTCGACGCATTGATGAAACAGTTTCCGGATTCCGGGGAGCCTTTGCATGAGTGACACCAGTGACCTCTCCGCGGCGTCCGGCACGCTCGACAGCATGACGGTGAAGACCGCCGGCCTGACATCAGCCGCGACGACATTCTCGAAAGTGATGACCCAGGCATTTTCGAGTTCGGTCGCATCGGGCCAGAAGTTCGACGACGTGCTGAAGTCGCTGGCGCTGAAGATGTCGGACCTGGCGACGAAATCGGCGCTGCAGGCCGGCGCGGGCGCGATGTCATCGAGCATTTCCTCGCTGGTCTCGAGCCTGTTCGGCGGCGCGGGCAAAGCTGGTGTCAGCAGTCCGGTGAAGGCGTTCGCGTCGGGCGGCGTGATCGGCACGCCCAGCTATTTCCCGATGCCCGGCGGCGGCACGGGTCTGGCCGGTGAATCCGGACCGGAAGTGATCATGCCGCTGCAACGTGCCGCGGATGGCAGCCTCGGCGTCGCCACGCAGGGCGGTGGCAACACCATCCATGTGCAGATCGCGACGCCGGATCTCGACGGCTTCCGTCGTTCGGAGAGCTATGTCACCGGCCAGATCGCGCGGGCGGTGGCGCGCGGACAGCGCAGTCTGTGATGGATAGTGTGCGATCTGCTTACCCTCCCCTGGAGGGGGAGGGTCGTCACGTGCGCAGCGCGTGACGACGTGGGGTGACTGTTTATCGACGGTACTTGTGGCTTTACCCCACCCCGTCTCTCATCGCGCTTCGCGCGCTGATCGTCGACCCTCCCCCTCCAGGGAAGGGTGAAGGAAGAGTCTCATGACAGCCTTTCACGAGATCCTGTTTCCGCTCGATATCGCGCTGAAAAGCGCAGGCGGGCCGGAGCGACGCACCGAGATCGTGTCGTTCGGCTCAGGCCGAGAGGAGCGCAACGCACGCTGGGCGCATTCGCGGCGCCGCTACGATGCAGGCTACGGCATCAAGACGCTGGCGGCGCTGCAGAGCGTGGTGGCGTTCTTCGAGGAGCGGCGGGGACGGCTGCACGGCTTTCGCTGGCGTGACAGGCTCGATCAGACGTCGAACATATCGGGCGAAGCGATCTCGCCCCGCGATCAGGGCATCGGCATCGGCGACGGTGCGACCGCCTCGTTTCAATTGATGAAGACCTATGGCAGCGCTTTTGCGCCATATCAGCGGCTGATCGCCAAGCCCGTCGACGGCAGCGTGCGCATTGCCGTTGGCGGCGACGAGATCGTGGGCAGTGCCTTCAGCTGCGATGTGACGACGGGTCTCGTGACATTCGCCAGCGGACATATTCCTGGGGCGGGTGCCGCGATCACCGCCGGCTTCCAGTTCGATGTGCCGGTCCGTTTCGATACCGACTATCTCGAAGTCGATCTGTCGGCCTTTGCCGCCTGTGCAATCCCGAAAATTCCGTTGGTGGAGATCAGAATTTAGCAGGCGCATCGGTCGTGAGGGGGGCGGACTATCAGTCGGTCGTCTCGCCGTGCAGTTCGAGCTTGTAGCTGTCGGTGTTCTCGAAATTGACCGTGACCTTCTTGCCCTCGAAAGCCAGCGTCCAGGACTGCATTTCGCTGTGGCCGAGAATACGGCGCTCGACGACAAAAGTATTGGCGTTCGTCCATCGTCCGCGGACCGCATCGACACCGTAGCTGACGGGAGAACCGGTCCGGAAGTTGCCGTCAAGTCCAAGTGGACCGGTGAAGCGGCGGGTCTGCTCGGGCTTGCCGGTGACGGTGGTGATCTCCCACAACGGGCTGTCGCCGACCAGGTTCAGGCTGAACGTCCCGACCCGGATTGCATTGTTGGTGAAGCGGTAGGTCTTGCCGGAGACGTCTTTGGCCAGATCCGGCGTCAGGCCGAGCGGCGACGGCCGCGGCGTTGCCGCGTTGCGGATCGATGCGGCCAGCAGGGCCTGCGCAATGGGATCGTCGGGCAGGGCGCTCTCGGATTTCACTGCGCCGGCGATGTCGTCGATCAGACGGCGGGTCGGATAGAATTCATCCTTGCGCATGCTGCCGGTCAACACGGCGACAATATCGAGCTTCGGCAAAACCATGATCAGCTGCGAGTGCAGACCACGCGCCATATAGGCGCCTTTCTCAGGGATCGACCACCACAGATTGGCGTAATGATTGTCGGCAGTTGCGACGATCTTGCCCTCGGCCGCGCGATCGACCCATGACGGCGGAATGATCTCGCGGCCTTCCCAGACACCGTTTTGCAGATAGAGATAGCCGATCTTTGCCATGTCATGCGGCGGGATATAGAGCCCGGCTTCGCCATCGGTCACGCCCTGTGCGTCGGGGCGGCCCCAGTCGATGTCGGTAATGCCCAGCGGCCCGAACAATTCGCGCTTGGCGAATTCGAGTGCGTTCTGTCCCGTCTTCTTGTTGATCAGCGCGGAGAGCAGATAGGGATTGCCGCTGTTGTAATAGAACCGCTCGCCCGGCGCCCGGCTCATCTCCTGGCCGAGCACGAATTCGGTCGGATTTTTGCTGCGATACATCCGGTCAAGCGTTTCGTCGGATGTATAGGCTTCCTCCTTCCAGGCGATGCCGGAAGTCATGTCGAGGAGATGCTGGATCGTAATGGCCTTCTTGCGATAATCCAGTTTGTCGATCTGATTGTCGGCGAACAGATCGACGACCGGGTGATCGACACTGTCGAGTATCCCGTTTTTCAATGCGATGGCGATCAGCGTCCCGGTGACGCTCTTGGTCACCGAGCGCAGATCGTGGCGCAGGCCGGCGACATAAGGCGCGTAATAGGCATCGGCGACCAGTTTGCCATGGCGCACGATCAACAGGCTGTCCTGCTGGCGTGCGCCGACGGTATCGATCAATTGGGCGAGCCTGCCGGAATCCATCCCTTGCGATTCCGGCGTTGCGACCTGCCAGCCCTTGGTCGGCCATGGCGCCGTCGTCGCCGGCGTTTCGTCCGGCGCACCTGCTGCGCGAATGACGGTCGCGGGAGTAACGATCAGTGTGACGATTGCCGCGAGCACGGCGATCCCGGCAAGGCGTTGTCGCAGCATCCGTCCGCTCCCTGTGCCCGGTCTGTTGCATGCCGGTACTGTGAGAACAATTAGAGCGCGAAGGATGGTCGCGCGCAACGACGACGTTTCAGGATTCAACCATGCGCAGCATCCCGCCCGCACTTCAGGCCAGGCTCGATTCGGGCGTCACCACACTGGCGCAGGTCTGGAAATTGACGCGGCGCGATGGCGTCATTGCGGGCTTCACCGATCATGACTGCGATCTCGTCATCGGCGGCGTCACCTATCGCGCCGGCACCGGGCTCGCCGCGTCGGAAGCCACGAGCCGTTTTGACCTGTCGGTGGACGGCGGCGATATCGCCGGTGCACTGGACGACGACATCCTCACCGACGCGGATCTCGCGGCGGGGCGCTACGATGCCGCGCAGGTGGAGACCTGGCTGGTGGACTGGAGCGACACATCACTTCGCGTGCTCACGGCACGCGGCACGCTAGGCGAAGTGAAGCGCGAAGGCTCTGCATTCATCGCCGAATTGCGCGGGCTTGCGGCGCTGCTGTCGCAGGAGAGCGGGCGGCTTTATACGGCGCGGTGCAGCGCCGATCTCGGCGACGGAAAATGCCGCATCAATCTCGCAGGCTGGCAAGGCACTGGTGCGGTCGAGGCGCTCGAGGGCGTGTCGATGTTTTCCGCGAGTGGCCTCGGTGCCTTCGCAGATGATCTGTTCACCGCGGGGCGTCTGACATGGACGAGCGGCGGCAATGCCGGGCTCGCCATGGAAGTGAAGCAGCATCGCGTTACGCCGGGCCATGTGCGGCTGTCGCTGTGGCAGGCTATGGCGGAGCCGATCGCTATCGGTGATGCATTCACCGTCACGGCCGGCTGCGACAAGACGCTGGCGACCTGCCGCGATCGCTTCGGCAATGTCGATAATTTCCGCGGCTTTCCCGATATCCCCGGCAACGATTTCGTCATGAGCTATCCGACGCCCGGGATGGGTGGGGGATAAGTGGGTTAGCGAGTGGCCGATATGCGCGAGCTCACCGCGAATGTCACCCGCAGCTATTGTGGAGAAAGTTTCGGTTTCGATCAGGAGGGCGTTTCGGGCAGAGCCCGGCGTCATACATTGTTGCTCACTTGCCGCCAGTGACATCGAGGAACGTGCCGGTGACGAAGGACGCCTCGGCGCTTGCCAGCCACAGGATCGCCCGCGCAACCTCTTCAGGCTGACCGCCTCTACCCATCGGGATCGAGTCCTTGACGCGATCCACTCGTCCCGGCTCTCCGCCGCTGGCATGCATGTCAGTGTAGATGTGCCCCGGGCGAATGCAGTTGACGCGTATCCCATCCCGCGCGACTTCCTTGGCGAAGCCGGTCGTGAATGTCTCGACGGCACCCTTCGACGCAGCATAGTCGACATATTCGCCGGGGCTGCCGAGCCGGGCCGAAGCCGACGAGATGTTGATCACGGAACCGCCCCGCCCGTTGTGGCGATACGACATCCGCTTCGCGGCTTGCTGTGCGCAAAGGATAGGACCGATCGCGTTGACCGCGAAGATGCGCTGCATCCGCTCGAATCCGAGATCCTCCAGCCGGGACTGTCGCGCGAGCATCGCGGCGTTGTTGACCAACACATCGATCCGGCCGAACTTTCGGTCGATCGCGGCGAATAATTGAGCGACCTGTTCAGGCTCCGCACTATCCGCGCGGACCGTCAAAGCCCGACGCCCAATAGCTTCGACATCAGCCGCCACAGCAAGGGCGGCAGACTCGTTGGCGACAAAGCTGATCGCGACATCGTAACCTTGCGTGGCAGCAAGCCGCGCCGTCGCGGCGCCTACGCCACGACTTCCACCCGTTATCAGAATGAGCGGCGTTTGCGAGACTGTATCCATCTAACGAACCTTCATGTGATGGTGAAATGATAATCTAGGGCTGTCCGGATGAGTGCGATGCCAAATTGATTTCGACGTCATCGCTCAGATGCCTTGAGAGTGCGATCATGAACGGGCAGATCGCCAGCGCCGTCATTGCGGTCGCGGCCGTTGCCATTGCAGGTCCGAACGCGTCGCCCAGAAAACCATAGAGAACCGGGGCACTGGCGCCCGCGCCGATGGTGCCGGTATAAAACAAAGCGAATGCACGCTCCGTGCGATCGGCTGGAGTTATTTCGGGGACCGTTCCATACAGCACCGATGACGTGCCGTTGAGCATCACCCCCAGCGCCGGCAGAACGACGATAACCGGGATGAGTGGCAGGACCAGAACGCCGAGGATCAGAAGCGCAGTGGCAACTTCGGTGAAGAGAACGGTGCGCCGGGTGCCGATCCTGTCGCCAAGCCAGCCGCAAGCGAACTTGCCGGCGGCTCCGCCGATGAAGAGAAGTGCCAGAGCAAAACCGCTGATGGGAAGCGAGGCTCCTTTTTCAATCAGGAGAAATGGCAGAAAGGTGAGAAAGCCCATTCTGACGGCGCTATCGAGCATTCCGATCGCCAGGAGCCAATAGAATCCGCCCCGACTTCGACCGCTCTTGCTGGATCGTTCCTTCGCATCTGCTGCATGCCCGATGCCCACGGCCGGCATCCACACCGCCATGGCGACAGACACGGCGATGCCGGCGATAGCGAGCGTAAATACGGCATGGCGCCAGGCGATGGTGACAAGCAGCAGAGACATGAGCGCCGGGATGGCCGCCTTTCCGAGATCGCCTGTGAAATTGTAGATGCCGAGCGGCCTGCGCGCAGCACGCCCATAAGCCCGTGAAACGGCGGCGGACGCCAAAGGGTGTTGGGTGCTCGAGCCTGCGCCTGCCAATGCGAGCGCAAAGCTCAGTCCGACGATGCCACCGGAGATGCCCGCGAGAGCGTAGCCCAACGCTGACAGCGCCGTGCCGCAGCAGAGAATGAGTTTGGCATCGACCCGCTCCGCCAGACGCCCTGCCGGAATCTGCAGACATGCCATGGTGCCGGAATAAAGACCGCGAAAGATCGCAAGGACGCTATAGCTCAGCGCAAACTCGGTCTGCCAGATCGGCAGCAATACATAGATCGCGTCCGTGAAGCCGTCGTGCAAAGCGTGGTTGAGCCCAGTCAGCGCAAGCGTTCGTGCGGCGCGTGTCCGGTTTGCAGGAGCCATAGTGGTCGTGGTCTCGTGGTGGGTCATGTGCTGTTTCTTGGGTCTTCCGGCGCACGCGCTGCAATCGCAGAAAATCTGAAGGCTGGTGCGCTAGAGCTGGTGTCTGGCGTGCAAAGCGCTGCTAAAGTCACTCTGAACTAGACTTCAGGCTGTCACAAATCAGTAATACTCAGGTCATGGGTTAGAAATTCTCAAGTATGTCCACCTTTGTCCCGCGCCGTAGTCTGCCGCCGCTGAATGCGGTCCGCGCCTTCGAAGCCGCCGCCCGCCTCGGCAGTCTGAAGGAGGCGGCCGTTGAACTCAGCGTGACCCACGGCGCCGTCAGTCAGCAGATCCGGCTACTGGAAGACTGGCTGGGTGCTCCGGCGCTGTTTCGGCGTTCGGTCCGACGGGTCTTGCTGACGCCTGCCGGCGCAGCGCTGCTCACCGAATTCGGACCGGCGCTCGATCGTATTTCGGCTGCCGTGCAGCAGCATCGAACCAGACGGCATGACGCGCCATCCATCGTGCTGCATGTGAACGCTCTCGCAACTTTCAGTCTGCGATGGCTGTTGCGACGCATGGGCGCTTTTCGTGCGGAGCATCCCGACATCGAGGTACGCTTGAGCACGTCGAACGAGACGATCGACGCTCTGGCAGAGCCGTTCGATGTCGTGATCAGAGGTGGTCCGGACACTTTCCCCGGTTACACCTCGCGTTTCCTGTTCGGGGAGCGGCGGCTGCCGGTGTGTAGTCCGAGTCTCCTGGATCGGGCACCGCTGACCGATATCCGCGATCTGTCGCACCATACGCTGCTTCACGTCTCCTCGATGGCGCGGCTGTGGCGCGACTGGCTGGCTGAGGCCGGAGAGCCCGCCCTTCGCCCAGAGGCATCCCTGACCTTCGATCATTTCTATCTGACCATACAGGCGGCGATCGACGGACTCGGCGTGGCGATGGGCCCGACCGCACTGGTCGCCGATGATCTCGCGGCCGGGCGATTGATGACGCCGTTTCCGGACATCAGTCTCTCGGCGCGAAGCTACTTCGCCTATCTGCCGGAAGCGCGACGGACCGATCCACATATCGCCGTGTTCTGCGACTGGCTCGAGCAACAAGGCCGTGATCTCGTCCGGAGCTAGCGTCGATAACACCGTCGCTTCCATGAATCGCTGGGGCAAGGCGCGGGCGGCGACGCCGATCAGGGTACTCGTCGGTCGCTCTCCGGCCCCGAACAGCTTCCTGGTGTATCGGCAATGTCGATAATTTCCGCGGCTTCCCCGATATCCCCGGCAACGACTTCGTCATGAGTTACCCGACGCTCGGGACGGGTAGGGATAATCGCGATCAATCCGTCCCCTGCAGGGTGACGGATGGCGGGTGGGTCGCATGTGATGCGACGGCATCGATTCGTTGCAGGGCGATGGTGTGAACGATCACGAAGCACGCGATCGCGGCGGCGTAGAGCAGACGTTCGAGTAATGCCATCGATGGTCCATCCGAATGAGAGACGCGCTTGTCGTGGCTCATCATCGATGGAGCAGTGATATCAAGCGTCCTACGAACGACCGATACGCGTTAACATTCGTCTGTTGCGTGCATTGCCACGTTCCGACGCGAGAGACATTGAACCAGCGCACGCACTGATAGATCGAGCTTGCGATGTGCCAACCGCATCCGATCTCGAAAGACTTTGTTAAGCGTCTTTCGTTGCGCAAACGGCACAGGCCGCGTGTTTGTGTGGGATGAACACGGTTCGATTATTGTCCGATTGTTGCGGCTCATCTTGCTTCGCAAGTGTCCTTCGCGGACGGCACGACAACAAACATCCGCATCCTCGAACGGTGTGGATTCGATCGAAGTGGAATAACGCATGCGCGAATGCATCGGACTTGCGACGATTAGACGACAGTCGGATGACATGCGCCACGAGAGTCCAGATCGCACCCGGCGATCCGCGCTCGATAGTCACGGAACGCGATTGCTTCGCTTGCTTTTGGCGAGCGCCTCGGCAATGGCGCTCACGGTTCTCTCTGCCGGATCGGCCGCGGCTCAAGTCAACTGGACCGGAAGCACAAACAACGACTGGATGGTCGGGAGCAACTGGCAGGGCGGCGCGGTCCCCGTCGGCGTTGCCGTCAACATCGGCGCGACGTCGCCAAACCCGACGGTGCTCGGTGTCGGCGGCGCGGCGGCCGGAACGACCGGCAACATCTCCGTCGGTGTGATCGGCGGGACGGGCAATCTGACCATTCAGAACGGCAGCACGCTGACCAGCACCGGCGCCAACGTGCGGCTCGGACAAGGGGGCGGAAGCAACGGCATAGTGACTGTCACCGGGCCTGGATCGCAATGGCTGGTTACCAACGGACAACTTGTTCTTGGCTTTTTGGGAAGTGGCACGCTCAACATTGAAAATGGGGCGAAAGTATCCGTATCAGCAGCCTTCAACACGAGGGTAGGCGGCGGTACCGGGTCTTCCGGCATGCTCAACATCAATGGCGGCTCCACGCTGGAGACCAACGTCCTGATCGGCAGCGGCGTTGGCGCCTCGCAGGTCAATTTCGACAACGGCATTCTCCAGGCACGAGCCAATCAAGCGACCTTCATCACCGGATTTTCGGGCACAGAGCTTAGCATCCTCGCGGGCGGGCTGACGATCGACACAGGCGCGTTCACGGTCGGCACAGATGCGGCATCCGCCCTCACAGGTGTCGGTGGATTGACCAAGATCGGCATCGGCACTCTGAACCTGGCTGCCAGCAACACTTATGCCGGCCAGACCGTGATCCAGGCAGGCACCCTTGCGTTGACCGGCGCGGGTGACATCAGCAATTCGAGTCGTGTCGTCGCGAACGGGACGTTCGATGTCACGGGTATCACTGCGGCTAGCACAAATATCCAGAGCCTGGCAGGAAGCGGGGCCGTCGCGCTCGGCGCCAAGAACCTGACCATCACCAATGCCAACGACCTGTTCTCCGGTATCATCTCCGGCACCGGTGGGCTGACGGTCAGCGGCGGCAAGCAGACCCTTTCAGGCGTGAACACCTATACCGGTGGCACTACGGTGAGCGGCGGCACGCTCAGCGTCAACGGCAGCGTGTGCGGCGCCATGACTGTGCTCGCCGGCGGCACGCTGCAAGGCACCGGCACGGTCTGCGACACGTCGAACGCGGGTATCTTGGCGCCCGGCAATTCCATCGGAACGCTCACTGTCGCCGGCAACTACACCGGCAACGGGGGAACGCTGCAGATCGAATCCGTGCTCGGTGGCGATGCCTCGCCGACCGATCGGCTTGTCGTCACCGGCAACACCGCGGGCAGCACCAATGTGCGGGTGATCAATCTCGGCGGCAGCGGCGCTCAAACCGTCGAAGGCATCAAGATCATCGATGTCGGCGGCGCGTCGAACGGCGCGTTCTCGCTGCTTGGCGATTATGTGATTCAGGGCCAGCAGGCGGTGGTCGGTGGCGCCTATGCCTATACGCTGCAGAAGAACGGCGTCAGCACGCCGACCGATGGCGACTGGTATCTGCGCTCCAGTCTGATCAATCCTCCGGTCTCGGCGCCTCCCGGTCCGCTCTATCAGCCCGGCGTTCCGCTGTACGAAAACTATGCGCAGGTGCTGCTCGGCATGAACGAGCTGCCGACCATGCAGCAGCGCGTCGGCAATCGCTATTGGGGCGGCAGCGATGCCATGGCGCGCGCCGGTGTGGCGTCGGCGTCAGGCGAGGCGTCGCGGACGCCAACGGCGTTCTGGGGCCGCATCGAAGGCGGCCAATCCGATTTGCAGCCCTCCACCACCACAGGCTCGACCTATAAGACCGACCAGTTGAAAGTGCAGGCGGGCCTCGACGGTCTCCTGATGGAGAACGAGCGCGGAAGGCTGATCGTCGGTCTCACCGGGCAATATGGCCTGACAACCGCCAATATCGCATCGGCCTTCGGCAATGGCCGGATCCGCGTCGAAGGTTCGGGTGTCGGCGGCACGCTGACATGGTTCGGCGACAACGGCTTCTATGTCGACGGCCAGGCGCAATCGATGTTCTACCGCAGCGATCTCTCCTCGGTCCTGGCCGGCAGCATGACCCACGGCAACGAAGGCGTTGGCTATGCCTTCAGCGCTGAAACCGGCAAGCGGTTCTTTGTCGGCAACGGCTGGTCGCTGACGCCGCAGGCGCAGCTGTCCTATTCGAAGGCCGAGTTCGATCGCTTCACCGATCGGTTCGGCGCCCCGGTGTCGCTGCGCGACGGCGACAGCCTGCTCGGCCGCGCCGGCCTTGCGCTCAACCACCAGAAGACCTGGAACGACGGCGCAGGCATCGTGCGCTCGGATATCTACGGCATCGGCAACCTGCGCTACGAGTTCCTCGACGGCACCCGTGTCGATGTCGCCGGCACCGGCTTCGCCAGCGCGCAAGACCGGCTGTGGGGCAGCATCGGCGGCGGCGGCACTTATAGCTGGGCCAACGGCCGCTACGCTGTGTTCGGCGAGGTCTCCTATAGCGCGAGCCTTGAGGACGCGGCGGCGAACCGCAGCTACAAGGGCACTGGCGGCTTCCGCATCGTCTGGTGAGCGACGCGATACGACATACGCGCGGCAAATTATCTGGCGTCTACCTGATCACGCGCGTCGCATAGCCGGCGAACAGCTTGACCAGATCCGCCTGCCGCCGGGTTCCAGTTTTGTAGAACAGGCGGCTGAGATGCGTCTTGATCGTCGTTTCGGCGACGCCGAGCGCTGCAGCGACCTCCGGCACGCCGCCGACCTGGACGATCGCCAGCAGGACGCGAAGCTCTGACGGTGTGAGCTGGAAAGTCTTGCCGATGAGTTCGGGCGGCGAGGTGGCGTCGATATCCGCCTTGCGCACGAACAAAGCCGCCGTGGCCGAATAGACCAGACCGGCCTGTCGCCGTGCTCCCGATGTCAGCGGCAGGAGATGCGCGACGTATCGTTCGCCAGTGCTGCCGACGAGCGGCATGGCGATTCCGCGGGTGCCGAGCGCGCTGTCGCCGTCACCGGCGACGGCGAGGGCCTCCCGCAAGGCGCGATCGGCCTGGCTGTCGCGAGCACTGAGGCGGCCGGAGGAGGCGCGCAGGACGTCCGCTGTATCGAGCATGGCATGGCCGGCAAAGTTGGCATGGACGATGCGCGCAGCCGAATCGACGAGGAACAGGCCGACGCTCAGCCCGTCCAGCGTATCCGCCAGCGTCGCGGCCTCGGCGGCTTTCAGATCGAACATGCGTCCGATCATCACGGCGCGGCGGATATGCGGCGCGATCAGCCGCATCCGGTGACGTGCGCGCTCATCCGCGACGCCGTCACGCTCATTCCGGAACACGCCGAACATGGCGACATTGGTGATGGACTTGTCGAGCACCGAATTGATGCAATCCGCCAGTCCCTGCGGCTGCACCCATTCCTTGTAGAAGCGGGTTTCCCTGAACTCCGCGTAAGGCAGGATGTCCTCGATCCCAATCGGTTCATCGAGCTCTGCGAAGAACTGCACGGTCGTGGTGGGATCGAGCGCAACATATTTGTCGAAATAGGAGCTTTGATAGTCCGCGGAAATGCCGACCACGTGGAGAATATGCCCCGACGGCATGGCTGCATTCTTGGTATAGAGGCTGGCGCCGACGCCGCCGACGAATTGCATCGCGCGCTCGATCGCATTCGCCCAGGACGACGAGTCGAGGACGGTGTCGTAGATGCAGCCGATCAGGTCGCTGAGCTGTTCTGCGCCTTCTGCGAGATCAGGCGATGCGAGCCGGGCGGCCATCGGCCAGAGCGGAGTCACTGACGTCATTTGCAACTAACTCTCGGGAAGGTGAGCATGCACCTTTGCATGCGTGCCTGTGCCGGCACGCCGACGATGCGTGATTGGAAAGCTATGTGGTTCCGGCGGCGATGTCGTTGCCGAACGCGCAGAAGCTGTGTTTCAGCATGCGAAATATTTTCCGGATGATGCGCGGAATAAATCGAAAATCACGGACGTGCGCCGATCGGTCTTTGATAGCAAAATGACGGCGCTTGCGGCGCCGTCATTCGAACCAAATTCAACCGATGCGGAACACTCAATCCTTGCGCAGGAATGCGTAGTCCGCCGAATAGGGGACGCTGAGAAACTGGCCGGCATCATCGCATGAACCGGCGGCAACGCCGCCTTTGGTGTTGATGCGCTGGATCACGTCGACCATTGCGAGCTTGCCGTCGCCATGCCGGTCAGTCACCGTCAATTTGAGCCACGGGATATCGCTCGCGGTTTTACCTGGTGCGCGGCCAACCGCTTTGCCGCCCAGCGTGCTACCATCGGTGAGTTGCCAATGCGGGCCCGCATAGTGGCGGCCGACGGTGAGTCCATCGGACAACAGCGTGGCGGTCGGCTCGCGGAAGGTCCAGGTGAGCTTGCCGTTCGAGCCGGCGATACACTCATACACTTGTGCGCCTTCGGCGTGATAGATCGCCACGATGGTGGCATCCGGCTCGGCAATCTCGGACGGCACCTGAGCCGCGACCGGATGCGTCAGCGCGGCGAGGGCGGCGATGAGCGCCGCCCCGAACGGTCTGCACTTCACTCTGCAATTCATGTGATCGTTCATGGGACCTCGCGCGTGATGTCTATTCAGCGACGGCCTCGCCGGAGCCGCCGAGCTCCGCCGGAAAGTCCTTCAACTTCGGCAGGCCGTCCTTCATCGGCAGCACGGTCTCGGCATAATTGACGTGGACACCGGGTTCGAAACGAAGTGTCGGGATGGTCGCCGCAAAGACATCGACCAGGCCGAGTGTCGGATGATTGGTCAGCAGGTGTCCGCCGCATTTTGCACAATACTGGCGCTGGCTGAGCGGTGTCTTCTGGAAGCTTGCAACATGCTTGGGGCCTGCGGTGATCCGCACGGCACTCGGCTTCCACAGGCTGAAGGCATTGACCGGCCCGCCGGACCACGAACGGCATGAACTGCAATGGCAATAGCCCATCGCTTCCGGGGCACCATCCACTTCCAGTTCAACTGCGCCGCAGAAGCACTTCCCAACATGTGTCATCGATCTCGTTTCCTCTTGCTCGTGCATTGTGTCCCGCGGTGAAGCCGGGGGCATCGAGCGTTCTGCTAGCAGGGACGCGCAAAGCGGAGCGTCATGCGATCGGATGAGCCAGCATCACAAGATGTGTCGATGCAATACGCGTGCCGGATGGCGATGTGGCGCGTCGCGCAATCGCTGACGCGATGGAGTTCACGTGATGATCGAAACGCTCACGCCTATGGTCCTCGTTTCCGAGGCGCGGAGCTGGATCGGCACGCGCTATCAGCACCAGGCGTCGCTCAAGGGCGTCGGATGCGATTGCCTCGGCCTCGTGCGCGGCGTCTGGCGCAACTGCATCGGCGACGAGCCGGAAGCACCGACGCCTTATGCGCCGGACTGGGCCGAGGCGCGGGCTGAGGAGTCGCTCGCGCAGGCGGCGTTGCGTCATCTCGTGCCTGTCGCGCTGGATGAATGCGGTGCCGGCCATGTCCTACTGTTTCGCTGGCGCGACGGTTATGTGGCCAAACACGCGGCGATCGCGAGCGGTGAGGGCACGATGATCCACGCCCATGACGGCGCGGCCGTCTGCGAGGTCGCCCTGACACCCTGGTGGCGTCGTCGTCTGGCCTATGCGTTCCGCTTTCCCGGAGTGAGCTGATGTCGCAACTGGTTCTCTCGACGGCCGGCGGCGCCATCGGCGGAATGTTCGGGCCGATCGGTACAATCGCGGGCCAGCTCGCCGGCGCGGCGCTCGGCGGTGCGATCGATAGCGCGCTGTTCGGTTCCGGCGATCAGACCACAAGCGGGCCGCAACTGGCCGATCTCGATGTGATGGCGTCCACCGAGGGGGCGCCGATCCCGCGCATCTATGGCCGCGCGCGGCTGAGCGGTCAGGTGATCTGGGCGACGCCGCTGGAGGAAGTCGCAACGTCGGATACGGTGCCGACGGACGGCGGCAAGGGGCTCGGCGGCGGGCCGACCACAACGACGACGACCTATAGTTACTTCGCGAATTTCGCGGTGGGGCTTTGCGACGGCGTGATCGGCCGCGTCGGGCGGATCTGGGCTGACGGCAAGCCACTCGATCTCGACGGGATCAATTTTCGCGTCTATCGCGGCACCGAAGACCAGATCCCGGACGGGTTGATCGTCGCCAAAGAAGGCGCGGGCAACGCGCCGGCCTATCGCGGGCTGGCTTATGTCGTGTTCGAGCGCTTGCCGCTGGCGAATTTCGGCAACCGGATTCCGCAACTGTCCTTCGAGATCATCCGACCGATCGGCCTGCTCGAAGCGATGGTGCGCGCGGTGACGCTGATCCCCGGCACCACCGAGTTTGGCTATGAACCGTCCACGGTAGTGCAGCTGCTCGGCCCCGGACAATCCGCGCCGGAGAACCGCCATCACGGCTCGGCGCGGTCCGATGTGGTGGCGGCGCTGGACGATCTGCAGGGCCTGTGCCCGAACCTGCAGCGCGTCGCCATTGTCGTGGCGTGGTTCGGTTCTGATCTGCGCGCCGATTACTGCCTGGTGCGGCCGGGCATCGACAACCCCGCCAAGACGACCAGTCCGCTGACGTGGTCGGTGGCTGGCGTCACGCGCCCCACCGCCTATGTGGTGTCGCAAATCGACGGACGTGCGGCATTCGGCGGGACGCCGTCGGATGACAGCGTCGTGCATCTGATCGGCGAGCTGAAAGCGCGCGGGCTGAAGATCACATTCTATCCGTTCGTCATGATGGACGTGCCTGATGGCAACGGCTTGCCCGATCCGTGGAGCGGGGCGGGCGCACAACCGGCCTATCCCTGGCGCGGCCGCATTACCTGCGATCCCGCACCGGGACAGCCGGGCTCGCCCGATGGCACCGCGACGGCCGGCGCGCAGGTCGACAACTTCTTCGCCGGAGGTGTCTGGAATTATCGCCGGATGGTGCTGCATTATGCGCAGCTCGTATCGCTTGCCGGCGGCGTCGATGGCTTCCTGATCGGCTCGGAATTGCCCGGGCTGACGCGCGTGCGCTCGGCGTCGGGCAACTATCCCGCTGTCGCTCAACTGATCGCGCTCGCAACCGACGTGAAGACGATCGTCGGGGGCGGTACGGTGGTGACCTATGGCGCGGACTGGACCGAATACGGCGCGCATGTCGCAACCAGTGACGCGTCGGAGATCCGTTTTCCGCTCGATCCGCTCTGGGCATCCGGCGCAATTGATGCGGTCGGGATCGATTACTATGCGCCGCTGTCCGACTGGCGCGATGAAGCCGATCATCTCGATCGTGATCTCTTCGACACGATCTATGATCGCGCCTATCTGCGCAGCAATGTGGCGGGCGGCGAGGCCTATGACTGGTACTATCCGGATGATAACGCGCGCGATGCGCAGGCGCGCGTCGCGATCACCGATGGCAGCGGCAAGCCGTGGATCTATCGTGTCAAGGATCTCTGGAATTGGTGGGGCAATGCCCATCACGAGCGCGTCGGTCATGCGGAGCTCGGTAGTTCGACGGCATGGGTTCCGCGCAGCAAGCCGATCTGGCTGACCGAGGTTGGCTGTCCCGCCGTCGACAAGGGCGCCAATCAGCCAAGCGTGTTTCCCGATCCGAAATCGTCGGAGAACTTTGCGCCGTATTTCTCCAGCGGCGCGCGCGACGACCTGATGCAGCGGCGTCATCTGGAAGCGCTCATCTCTGCGTTCGATCCGGCCTTCGGCGCAAGCGACATGGAGAATCCGGTGTCGCCTGTTTATGGCGGACGGATGATCGATGTATCGGCCATTCATGTCTGGACCTAGGACTCGCGGCCTTATCCGATCTTTCCGGCCGCCGATGACATCTGGGGCGACGGCGCCAACTGGCATACCGGCCACTGGCTGAACGGCCGGCTCGGCGGCGCGCCGCTGGATGCATTGGTCGACAGGCTTGCTGTTGATGCCGGCGTGACGGGGATCGATGCCTCGGCATTATTGGGCGGCTGTGATGGTTATGTCGTGGACCGGCCAATGGCGCCGCGGGCGATGATCGAGCCGCTGTCGGTGGCCTATGCCTTCGATGCGACGGCGGCTGATGGCACGTTGCGCTTCATCCCGCGCGGCGGGCTGCCCATGGCGAAATTCACTGAAGACGATCTGGTGGCGCCGGATGACGGCGCGCTGGCGCGGCTGGTGCGCGCACAGGAGACCGAATTGCCCCGTCAGGTTAGCATCGGCTTCAGCGATGCGCTGACGGATTATCGGCGCTCGGCAGTCACATCGCGCAAACTCACCGGCGGCGCCAGCCGGATGCTGCATGCGGACCTCGCCGTCATCACCAGCGATACGGCAGCGACGCAGCGCGCCGAGGTCTGGTTGCAGGATCTGTGGGCGGGGCGCGAGCGCGCGGAGTTCGCCGTCGGCATGACTGCGCTCGCACTGGCGCCGGGCGACGTGATCGCGCTGACGCTCAACGAAAGGCGACGGCTGTTCGAGATCAGCGGGCTCGTCGATACGCAGGCGCGGCAGGTGACGGCACGCAGCATCGATCCCGACGTGTTTGCCGTGCCGCTGCTGGCGCCTGAGATCAAGCTGCCGCCGGTGCCAGCGGCGCTCGGGCCGGTACAGGTACTCGCGCTGAATCTGCCTGTCATCGACGGTGGCAATGCCGATGTGCTGACGCGGCTCGCTGTCTTCGCGAATCCGTGGCCGGGCTCGGTGGTGATCTGGCAATCGAAGGACGGTGCGAGTTTTCAGGTCGCAGCCGTGGCGGCAACGCCTGCGGTGATCGGCGAGACGCTGGATCCGCTGCCGGCCGGTCCGACCGCACGATGGGATAATGCCAGTATCTGCCGCGTGCGGCTTCATGGCGGCGCGCTGGCTTCGCTGTCGGACGCGCGGGTGCTCGGCGGCAGCAATTCCGCAGCACTGCGGAATGCGGATGGCGACTGGGAGATTATCCAGTTTGCCGATGCCGAACTGGTCGAGGCCAACACCTACAAGCTGTCGCGGCTGCTGCGCGGGCAGGCGGGGTCGGAATCCGCGATGGCAGCGCTATTGCCGGCCGGCGCGCCGTTCGTGATGCTCGACAGAAGCCTGGTGCCGATCGCGCGCGGACTGGATGCGCTTGAGCGCCCGTTGTCGCTGCGCGTCGTCGGCAATGGCCGCAGCCATGACGATGCCTCGGCCGTCGCGCTGACGCTGACGCCCGATCGCAGCGCGTTGCTGCCGCTCGCGCCCGTGCATGTAAAAGCCGTGCGCAAGCCCGATGGCATCCAGATCTCATGGATCAGGCGCACGCGTCTCGATGGCGATGGCTGGAATGCCGAAGTGCCCCTTGGCGAAGACGGCGAGGCGTACCGGCTCGAGATTCTCTCAGGCAGCTCTGTCGTCCGCAGCATCGCCTGCACCACAGCGCAGGCGCTCTATGCGGTGGCCGACGAGGTCGCCGATTTCGGCGCGCTGCAGCCGAGCCTGCATCTGCGCGTGGCGCAGCTCTCCGGCACCGTCGGAGCGGGGTATCCCACGGAACTGACACTGACACTCTGAGGCCGATATGACCGACACGCCGAATCTCAAGCTGCCCTTCATCGATGGCGGGCAGGCGCAGAAGCACGTCACCCATAATGAGGCGCTGCGCATTCTCGATGCGGCGATCCAGATCTCGGCACTCGATGTGACGCGGACCGTTCCGCCGGCATCGCCGGCCGAGGGCGCACGGCATATCGTGGCGGCCGGGGCGTCAGGGGCCTGGAGCGGCCATGCGCTGGCCATCGCCACATGGCAGGACGGGGCATGGACGTTCCTCGTGCCGAAAGCCGGCTGGTGCGTCTGGTCGATCGCCGATGACGTGATGATGGTGTTCGACGGCGCGCTGTGGCGCGATCTGCGCAACCTTGCGCTCGACAGTATCGACCATCTCGGCGTCAACACAGCGGCCGACAGCAACAACCGCTTCAGCGTCAAGTCCGATGCCGTTTTGTTGTCGCACGACGACGTAACACCCGGCAGCGGCGACCTGCGGGTGACGTTCAACAAGCTGAATGCAACGAAGGATGTCGGCTTCACATTGCAGTCGAACTATTCACCGCGCGCGCTGATCGGCCTGCTCGGCAGCGACGATCTCTCGATCAAGGTCTCCGCCGATGGCGTGACCTATCGGACCGCGCTGGCAGTCGACAAGACCAGCGGGCAGGTCAGTTTCGAGCAGTCCCCGAAGTTTCTCGCCTATCTGAACTTCGACAAATATTGTGCGGCGAACACCTTCACCAAGGTGCAGTTCAACAATAGCCGGCATAACGACCAGAGCGTTTTCGATGCCGCGAACAACCAGTTCGTCGCGCCGGTCGCCGGCATCTATGCGCTCGGATTCCGCGTGATGTTCAAGGCCAATGCGGCGGTGCCGACCATGCTGACGGCGGCCATGTACAAGAACGGCGTTGAGCTGCTCAACGACACGCGGGTGCAGACATCGTCGGCGCTCGTCAGCAACAGGACGATGTTGAGCGGCCATGCGCTTCTCAAGCTCGCCGCCGGCGATGCCATTTCGGTCTGGGCCGCGATGGAGACCAATGACGGCTATATCGCCGCCGCGCAGAACGGCTTCTACGGCCACCGCATCGCCTGATTGCGCGAAGGCGAGGATCTCGCTCTCTTACAGGATCATCATCATGAAGCTCGATGAAACAACTTTGCGGCGTCTCTGGCCGCAGGGCGACAGCCGCGTGCCCGGATTGCTGTCGGGTATGGTGCAATCGTCCGAGGCCGTGTTTGCGCGCTACGGCATCACCACGCCGCTGCTCGCCGCGCATGTAATGGCGCAGATATCACACGAATGCGGAGCAGGGCGCGACGTCGTGGAGAACATGAACTACAGCGCCGGGCGCATGATGCAGGTCTGGCCGTCGCGGTTTCCCACCATGGCGAGTGCGCAGCCTTATGCCGGCAATCCGCGGGCGCTCGCCAACAAGGTCTATAACGGCCGCATGGGCAATGCCGTTGGCTCCGACGACGGCTGGAATTTCCGCGGCCGGGGCGGGTCGCAGACCACGGGCCGCGAAGGCTATGAGCGGGTCAGGAAGGCCACGGGGATCGATGTGGTCAAGCATCCCGACTACCTGATCGATCCGCGTTACTTCCTCACTTGCGCCGTGTCAGATTTCATCAATTGCGGCTGCCTGCCGTTTGCGAAAGCGGATGACGTCGTCGGCGTCACAAGGCGGCTCAATGGCGGCGCCGTGGGTCTCGCCGAGCGCAAGGCCTGGTTGGCGAAATGGAAGGCTGGGCTACGCGATGTGCCGCTGGTGATCGCGCCATCCGTGGGGCTACCGCCCGTGATCGCATCGCCGCCGCTGGCGCCCGAACTGCCGACAGCCAAGCCCACCAATCTTTCCGCTTTCATCGCCGCGCTTGTCGCGGCCTTCCGGAGGACATGACCATGGACTGGGGTGACCTTGCCAAACAGGTGATTGCGTTGGGCGCGCCGATGCTGGGGACGGCCCTGGGCGGCCCGCTCGGCGGTGTGGCCGGCGAGATCCTCGCCAAGGCGGTGGGCTCGGTGACGCTGACGCCGGCGGCGGTGCAGGCGGCACTGCCGGCGGCCGATCCAGCCAGGCTGGCTGAAGCCGAGGCGCATTGGGCTGACATGATCCGCGCCGAGGCGGAGACCCAGCGCGCGGCGATATCAGAGACCCAGGCGACGATCCGCGCCGAGATAGTCAGCGACGATCCGCTGCAGCGCTGGTGGCGGCCGGCCTATGCGCTGGAATTGACGGTAGAATGCGCCGCGCTGTGGTGTGTGCTGATGCACGAATTCTGGACCGGGGATATCCAGACCATCAACGCGCTGGTCAATGCCACGGCGCTGCTGGTGACCTATTGGGGGTTCCGTTTCGGCGTGCTAGGCGTCTATATCAGCGGCCGCACCCGCGAAAAGGTCAGTGCACTGACCGGGCAGGATTCGCCCGGCATGGTCGAGAAGCTGGTCAAGGCGCTGACGGTTAAAGACGGTGTGAAGAAAAAGTAAGGTTGGCGGCCGTCGCCATTCATGGAGTGTTCACGCGTCCGGGCATCAATTCGGATTGTGAACGCGGAGAAGTCATTTGCGCCTGCTCGTTGTCGAAGATGATCCCGATCTGAACCGTCAGCTCACCACGGCGCTGACCGATGCCGGCTATGTCGTCGATCGCGCCTTCGATGGCGAGGAGGGGCACTTCCTCGGCGACAGCGAGCCCTATGACGCCGTGGTGCTCGATATCGGCCTGCCGAAGATGGACGGCATTTCGGTGCTGGAAGCCTGGCGCCGCAACAACCGCATCATGCCGGTACTGATCCTGACGGCGCGCGATCGCTGGAGCGATAAGGTCCAGGGCTTCGATGCCGGCGCCGACGATTACGTCGCCAAACCGTTCCACCTCGAAGAGGTGCTGGCCCGCATCCGCGCGCTATTGCGCCGCTCCACCGGCCACGCCCAGTCCGAACTCACTTGCGGACCTGTGTCGCTGGATACCCGCACCGGCCGCGTCAGCGTTTCCGGCAGTCCGATCAAGATGACGAGTCACGAATACCGGCTGCTGTCCTATCTGATGCACCATACCGGCCGCGTGATCTCGCGCACCGAACTGGTCGAGCATCTCTACGATCAGGATTTCGATCGCGACAGCAACACCATCGAGGTGTTCGTCGGCCGTATCCGCAAGAAGCTCGACGTCGATATCATCCAGACCGTGCGCGGCCTCGGTTATCTGCTCACGCCGCCGCAGCCGTGATCGTCCCCGGGATCATGCGCTGATGCGCAACAGCTCGCTCGCAACGCGGCTGTTTCTGTCGGCGACGGCCTGGGTGGTGGTAATCCTCTTGATCACCGGCATCGTCCTGTCCTCGGTCTATCGCAGCGCCACCGAGCGCGCCTTCGATCGCCGCCTCAATCTCTATCTCCGCACCCTGGTGGCCGAAGTCGCCAATCCGCCGGACGCGCCCGATCACGATACGCCATCGCTTGGCGAGCCGTTGTTCGAACTGCCGCTGTCGGGCTGGTACTGGGAAATCGCACCCACCGAAGGCGCGAAGACCGAGATGCGGGCCTCGCGCTCGCTGTGGGACAAGAAGCTGCCCAAGCTCGAAGACCAGGGCGTCGAGCTCACGGCGTCGGGGATCCGCCAGGGCTATGTGGATGGGCCGGAAGAGCAGCGCCTGCGCATGGTGGAGCGTCCCGTCGATCTCGGCGCCGACGGCAAATTCCGCATCAGCGTTGCCGGCGACGCCACCGAGATTTTCGAGGAAACCCGCACCTTCGACTATTATCTTGGCGGCACATTCGCTGCCCTCTCGATCGTGCTCGTGCTCACCACGATCTTCCAGGTCCGCTTCGGCCTCGCGCCGCTGAAGCGCATGTCGGATGCCATTGCCGATATCCGGTCCGGCCGTGCCGAGCGGCTGGAGGGCACATTCCCTGTCGAGATCTCACCTCTGGCGGGCGAGATGAACGCGCTGCTTGATGCCAACCGCGCCATCGTTGAACGCGCGCGCACCCATGTTGGCAATCTCGCCCACGCGATCAAGACGCCACTGTCGGTCATCGTCAACGAGGCGAACAGCCGTGGCATCGACCCCTTTGCGAGCAAGGTGCTGGAGCAGGCCGATGTGATGCGCGATCAGGTGACGCATCATCTCGAGCGTGCGCGGATCGCTGCGCGTGTCACCATCGTCGGCACCGTCACCGATGTCGCGCCGGCGCTGGAGGCGCTGTGCCGGACGATGCAAAAGATTCACCGGGATCGCGGCATCACCATCGACCTTGAGGCCGATGCCGCGGCGAAATTCCGTGGCGAAAAACAGGACATCGAGGAGATGGTCGGTAACCTCGTCGACAACGCCTGCAAATGGGCGGACTCCCACGTCACCATCGGCGTGCAGGTCGAGCGCACCGGCAGTGCCGATCCGGCGTCGAAGCTGCGGATCATCGTCGATGACGACGGACGCGGGCTGTCGGACACCGAGCGCGCCCAGGTCGCGCGCCGCGGCCAGCGGCTCGACGAGACCAAGCCGGGGTCAGGTCTGGGTCTGTCCATCGTGGTCGATCTGGCTGCGCTTTATGGCGGTAGCCTGACGCTCGGCAAGGCGCCGATCGGCGGGCTGCGGGCCGAACTGGTGTTGCCGGGTGTCTGAGTTCCGGCCTTGTTGCGCCCCGTTGTCGCCCGAATTATCCCGTTCGTAACGTCTTTGACGTTTCCTGTGTTCCGGTTTGCGTTCGGGGTCTGCGGTCCATGGTCAAGTTCAACGCCTTCTGTGTTGCCGCCGTCGCGCTGGCGCTGGGTGGTTGCGACGTGACGACGTCGGACGGCGGGTTGGGCCTCGGCACCGATACGATCGCCCGGGCCTATAGCAGCACCAAGTCGGCCGTTGGCCTGTCCGAGGAAAACGCAGCGGTCGCGGTGACCAATGCCGCCTTTGGCGGGCTGATCGGCGCCAAACTCGGAGCCCAGCTCAACGACGAGGACCGCCGGCTGGCTTACGAGGCCCAGATCGCCGCCCTTGACCGCGGTGCACCCGGCGCTCCGGTGCCCTGGCGCAACGCCACGTCGGGACGCTATGGCAATATCGTCGCCGGACCGGCCTATAACCAGAAGGGCCGGGAATGCCGCGGCTTTTCCCACACGGTCACCGTCAATGGTGACCTCAAGACCGCCCGCGGCACCGCCTGCCGCAGCCCTGAAGGCACCTGGGCGGCGGCCTGATCCCGGTTCCTCAACGCCTTCTTAACGGGGCGCCTGCTACAAAAATCGGTGGCGATTTTCGGTTGTAGATCGACCGGAAAGCACGGATTCCTAGGCTGCATGAACAAAACCTCGATCGATCGCTTGCGGGAGTATTTGGCGCAACTGCCCGAGCAGTCGCAGATGCTGCTGATGCGCGAATATGAGCGCGCGATCGAGCGCGGCGAAGACGTCGTGGTCGCCAATTTCGTGCTCGACCTGCTGCGCGGCGTGGTTCGCGGCCACGAGAATGCAGTGCGCCCGCGCGTCGAGGATCCCACCCGTCTCGTCTTCAAATCGCTCGAGCCGTTCCTTGTCGAAGGTGTGGGCAATGTCCGGCCCGGACAGATCCGGCGCGCCTCGCTGCTGCCGATCTGGCAGTGGCTGGAGCGCGACGCCGCAGACGCCGTGCGCGAGTTCGAGGCGGCCGTCACCGTATCGCCTGAGCCGGGCGCTTCTGACATCGAACGTGCGGTCAAGAAATTCCAGCAGGCGGCAGCAGCCGCCATTACCACTGCCACATCGGGCAATCGCGGCGCGGCCCGCATCGGGCCGACCCATGCCGTCGAAGACCTGCCGTCCATCGGCGCGGTGCTGAAGGCGCGCGAGCAACTGGACGGCTTTGCCGGCAAGCTGCCGAGCGTGCTGCGCAGCTTCGGCGATAGCCAGATCGCCTCGGTGAACAGCGCGCTGAACGTGCCGACGCTGACCACGCCGCAGGTGCTGCCTTTCGCGCTGTCGCTGGTGATGCAGCGGCTGGCGGCGCCGTGGCAGATCATCCGGCTGGCGGTAAAGATCGCGGCCTCGGACGATGAAATCCGCGTGGCCGCCACGCCCTATGGCGTTGCCGTGACCATGGCGCTGTCCGATCTCAATCGCGTCGCGGCCGAACTGCGCTCCGATATCAGGCGCGGCAAGTTCGACAGCGCCCCCGAACATCTCAAGGTCGCCCATGACGGCGTGCGCGGCCTGCGCACCGAACTCGACATGCGCAACGATTCCACTTGGGGCCGCCAGATGGCGTCGATCCGGGTGGAGATTTCCTCGACGCTGCAGTCGGAGATCGAGAGCGTGCCGGGCAGGGTGCGGCGTCTGCTGCGCCAGCGCCCTGACAAGGATATTGCCGCGACGGCGACGATCGATTTCGCCGAGGTCGAGGAGACCGTGGCGCTGATCAATTTCGTCGCGGTGTGCCGGACTTATGCCAGCGAACTCGCCATCAACGAGGTGACGCTGCGGACCTATTCCGACCTGCAGCAATATGTCGAGAAGTCCACGGAGTCGCTCGTGCAGTCGCTGCGCGCCGGCGATACCCGCGTCCGTAGCTACCGGCAGATGCAGGCCAAGGCCGCTATCCGCTTCTGCCAGGTGTTATTCGGCCAGGAATATGCCTCGCTGATGAGCCGCGCCGCCGAACAGGCCATGGTCGTGGTCGAGCGCAAGCCGAAGCGGGCCGGCTAGGCCAGGCCATGCGAAATGGCTCGTCGGCGATGTGACATCCGCATCGCCTGATCCCGAGATCAGAGCGCCAATTGAATGCGATTGGCTTCGTTGCCGTTCTGTGCGGCCGGAACGGCGCAGCAGATCAGGACTTCATCGTCGGCCACCGCAGCGGCTGGTTCTTTGACGTAGGTCACCTCTCCCGCCAGAAGCTTCGTTCGGCAGGTGCCGCAATGTCCTTCCCGACAACTGAAATCGGGGCTCAGGCCTCGGGATTCGGCGAGGTCGAGCAGCGTGCCGGATTCAGGCGTCCAGCGCGCTTCCTTCAATGACTCTGTGAACACGACATGCACCGATGTCGACGACGATGGCTGGCGCGCCGGCGCTGTCGCCGGGCTGTCGACGGTTCGTACCAGTGACGTGGGGCCGAATGCTTCGGCGTGGATACGGTTGTCAGCGATGTTCAGTGCACGAAGACCGTCATAGATCGACTGCATGAATCCGGACGGTCCGCAGAGATAGTAATCGTAGTCGCCAACCGGCATGAACCGTGATAGCAGGGCTATGTCGATACGCCCCGCAGCGTCGTAGTCGGGACCTTCTTCGGCATCCGTGATATCGCCGAGAACTCGGATGACCCGGACTGCGTCTCCAGCGGACGCCGCAAGTTCATCCAATTCGTTGCCGAAGGGGCGCTCGTTCTTCGAACGGGCTGCCTGAAAAAGCACGGTTGGTCGAGTCTTGAGCGTCCGCAGCCCTTCGTAAATCACATGCCGCAGCATCGCGAGCATCGGCGTGATGCCGATGCCGCCCGCCAGAAGCACCGCTGGTCGTGCCTCAGCGGCATCGATGGTGAATTCACCGGCGGGCGCCCTTGCTTCGATCACGTCGCCAATATTGATGCCGCCGTGTAGCCGCTGTGACACCAGTCCGTCGCGTTTGACGCTGATGCGGTAGACGTGATCCGAAGGCGCGACCGACAGTGTATAGGTTCGGATGGTGGTCTTCTCCGCTCCGTCAATGGGCAGTCTGATCGGGAGATACTGCCCGGCGCGATGAGGCAGGAGACCGGCGCCGTCGGTCGGCTCCAGATGGAACGACCTGACCGTTGCGCTCTCATCGACGATGTTGATGACCTTGAATGGCCGCCATTTGGTCGCAAGTTCTGCAGCCCGCAGACGACCGGCTGCCTGCTCCCAACTGCCTGTCATGAGTGTGCTCGGCGCCCATCCGTCCGGTCGGAACGCCCAGCGCAGGGGCAGGGCACCGCGCCGAAGAACGACACGCCGCGCGTTGAATTGCCAAAGGCGCTCGGCGCCCTGGAAGGCGGCGATCTCCGGGGAGTCCAGTATGACCCGGGCGTCACCGGTCATCTGCAGCACGTCGCCGGTCTCGAAATCGACAAACAAGAGTCCGGCTTTGCCGTTGATGAGGATGTTGCCCAGCGTCGCGAAAAAGAGATTGCCTGCGAAATCCGGGATTGTGAGCGTACCGTCGTCGGCAACGCGAACGAAACCGGGATTGCCGCCGCGGCTCGAGACGTCGACCTGTCGACGGGATTCTCGCTCGACATAGGACGCGACAAAGAACATGTCGGCGGCTTCGATCATGCGGCGTGCCGTTGCGTCGATTTCGGCTTTCTCTTCGATATTTCCCGTAAACAGTTTGCGTGGATCGCGGACGAACTCATAATCGCGGAGCTGGATGTAGCGCGGGCAATTGCCGAAACTTTGATCGACGTCGAAATGGATCGCGTTGTTGTCCGATGGTCCGATGACGCCGTTGACGCGATTGCGTCTGCGCGTGTGAAGTTCGACGCCGAGCAGGCCGATTGCATCGCCCTCGTGCATCCCTTCGCTGGCGGGATCGCTTGGCTCCCTGACGACATCGATATCGAGCGATTGCGCTGTTCGCGATGAGATGAAGCCGGGCTTGCCGGTGACAAATGTGGCCCATGCGTCACCTGCGCCGTCGACGCTGCCGAGGGCGATGAAGGGGATCTGGGCGTAGAAATCCCGGTGTTGCGTCGGCATGTAGTCGCGCACGATGCGCCTGCCGAGCTCATCCATGTGAGTCGAAACGCCGACCTTTTCCTGAATCGCCTTCTCGCCGGCGTGCCAGATGTCCAGTTTTGATAGCGACATAGTATCGGTCATCGGTCCGCTCTCGTTGGCGGTGTCGGGCGTATGCCTGGATACGCCCGACACACGCAGTTAAGCCGCAGCGGCGAGGCCGACGGGGGTCTTGGCGAAAGGCACGAAGCCGGGCAGCGCTTCGATGCGGCGCAAGAAGGCGGTCACCTTGGGATAGCCGGACAGATCGACATTTCCTTCCGGCGCGCTTGCGATGTAGCTGTAAAGCGCCACATCCGCGATGGTCGGACCATTGCCGACAAGCCAGTCGCGATCGGCGAGATGCGCTTCGACCAGTGCCAACAAGGCGTGCGCGCGCTCGATGACTTCCTCCGGATTGAAGTTCCTGCCGAAAACGGTGATCAGCCGTGCAGCGGCAGGACCATAGGCCAGTTGGCCGGCAGCGACAGACAGCCAGCGCTGGATGGCCGCGCTTCCCTTCGCGTCATCGGGCAGCCACTCGGCTCGGCCGGATGTCTTGGCGAGATAAACGAGTATGGCGTTCGAGTCGGAGACAATGGTGCCACTGTCATCGAGGACCGGCACCTGACCGAACGGATTGAGCGCAAGGAAATCCGGCGTCTTGTGTGCCCCCGACTTCAGGTCAACCTCGATGAGTTCGTGGGGCAGGCCAAGGAGCGAAGCGAACAGATGCGCGCGATGAGAGTGGCCGGACAGTGGATGGTGATAGAGCTTCATGATTGTGATCCTGAATTCGTGGTCGGGTCCATTCCCGTTCAGCGAATGCAAGTTGCTTCATGATCCGGCGCGCGAGAATGCACGCTCTGTGCACTTCATCATTGCGCCGGATGAAATAACCGCGGCCTTTGTCGGCGCGCGACAGGCCCGATAGCGGTTTCATCAATCGCGTCGATGGGTCTTCCCGGAGGGCATCCACGTCGCGGAGGGGGCATTACTCAAAAAACGGGCTCGCAGCCGCCGCAATTCTTGATCCAGAACAAGCGGCTGGACGTCGCGATGGCATAAAAGTCAATTGCGCGGCGTCGATGGCCATGGTGTAACCCGGCAAAGACGTCGTTTAGATCGACTCAAGACTACGCCGGAACCCATTGATGGCCTTATGGTTTGTGTTCGCCTTGATGACCGCCGCAGCGACTTTCGCCGTGTTGTGGCCGCTTGGCCGGACCCGCTCCGATGCCGGGGGCACCGAGGCCACTGTCTACCGGGATCAGCTCGCTGAAATCACCCGCGATACCGCCGCCGGCCTGATCGGGCCGACCGAGGCGGAAGCGGCGCGTGTCGAGATCAGCCGTCGTCTGCTGGCAGCGGTCGATGCGGAGGGCGCGGCGTCCGTGGGCAGCAGTCCCGGCTTTCGCCGCGCGGTGGCGCTGGTGGCGCTGATCGGCCTGCCGTTGCTGGCCATCGGGTTCTATCTGCCGCTCGGTTCGCCTGCCATGCCGGACTTTCCGCTCGCCGCGCGCAACCAGTCGCCCAGTCCCACCCAGCCGCTGGACAATCTCGTCGCACAGGTCGAGCAGCATCTCGAGAAGGACCCGACCGATGGCCGGGGCTGGACCGTGCTGGCGCCGGTGCTGGCGAAGATCGGCCGTACCGACGACGCGGTGCGCGCGTTCCGCAATGCGATCACCTATGCCGGCGATACGGCTGCGCGGCGCGCCGATCTCGGCGAGGCCATGGCGATGGCCGCCAATGGCGTCATCACCGCGGATGCCAAGACCGAATTCGAACGCGCTGTCGCGCTCGATGCTGGAGAGGTCAAGGCCCGCTACTTCCTGGGCCTTGCGGCCGAGCAGGACGGGCGTGGCAGCGACGCGGCGGTGATCTGGCGCGACATGCTGACAAAGGGACCTGCGGATGCGCCATGGCGTCCGGTGGTCACGGCGGCTCTGGCGCGCGTCGGCGGCAGCGCTCCGAAATCAGGCCCGAACCTGCCGGCGCTGTCGGAAGACACGATCGCGTCGGTACAGGGCATGAATGCAGGCGACCGCAATGCGATGATCCATGGCATGGTCGACCGGCTTGCCACGCGGCTCAAGCAGGATGGCAGCGATGTCGAGGGATGGTTGCGGCTCGTGCGTGCCTATATGGTGCTCGGTGAGCGCGACAAGGCAAAGAGCGCGCTGGCGGATGCACGGGAGGCGGTCGGCACCGATGCCGAGCGGCTGCGCAAGCTGAACGATGGCCTGAAAGACACCGGGCTGGATGGGTAACGCGCAATGACACGCAAGCAGCGACGATTGACGATGATCGGTGGAGCGCTGGTGGTGCTCGCCATCGCGGCCGGGCTGGTGCTGAACGCGCTGCGCGACTCCATCGTGTTCTTCTCGACGCCGCAGATGGTTGCCGAAAAGCAGATCCCCGTTGGCAAGCGCTTTCGTCTCGGCGGCATGGTCGAGCAGGGCTCGCTGGTGCGCGGCGATAATCTCGCCGTGAGCTTCAAGGTCTCCGATGGTGGCGCAACCTTGCCGGTGAACTACAAGGGCATCCTGCCGGATCTGTTCCGCGAGGGGCAGGGCGTTGTCGCCGAAGGCGCGATGGATGCGTCGGGCGTGTTCAAGGCCGATACGGTCCTGGCGAAGCATGACGAGAACTACATGCCGAAGGAAGTCGCTGACGCGCTCAAGAAACAGGGGCGCTGGCAGGAAGGCGAGGGCGGCAAGCCGGTGATGTCGCAGGGCGCCGCCAAGCCCATGGTGACGCCTGCAAAACAGAGTGTTTTGCAGTGATTGCCGAAGCCGGACATTACGCACTGGTGCTGGCGCTCGCGCTGGCGCTGATCCAGTCGACGGTGCCGATCATCGGTGCGCGGCTGCGCGATCCCGCGCTGATGAATGTCGCGCGCTCCACGGCACTGGCGCAGCTGCTGTTCGCGGGGCTGTCGTTTCTCGCGCTGACGACGCTCTACGTCACGTCGGATTTCTCGGTCGCCAACGTGTTCGAGAATTCGCATTCCGCAAAACCGCTGCTCTACAAGATCACCGGCGTATGGGGAAACCATGAAGGCTCGATGCTGCTGTGGGTGTCGATCCTCGCATTGTTTGGCGGGCTGGTTGCCGCCTTCGGCAACAATCTGCCGCTGTCGCTGCGCGCGCATGTGCTGGCGGTGCAGGGCTGGATCGCTGCGGCGTTCTATCTGTTCATCCTGATGACCTCGAATCCGTTCCTGCGGCTGGCACAGCCGCCGCTCGAGGGGCGCGATCTCAATCCGGTGCTGCAGGATATCGGCCTCGCGGTGCATCCGCCGATGCTCTATCTCGGCTATGTCGGCTTCTCCATCGCATTCTCCTTCGCCGTCGCCGCATTGATCGAAGGCCGCATCGATGCCGCCTGGGCGCGCTGGGTGCGGCCATGGACGCTGGTGGCGTGGATCTTTCTGACGCTCGGCATCGCGATGGGCTCGTACTGGGCCTATTATGAACTCGGCTGGGGTGGCTGGTGGTTCTGGGATCCCGTCGAGAATGCCTCGCTGATGCCATGGCTGTCCGGCACCGCGTTGCTGCATTCGGCCGTGGTGATGGAGAAACGCAACGCGCTGAAAGTCTGGACCATCCTTCTCGCGATCCTGACCTTCTCGCTGTCGCTGCTCGGCACATTCCTGGTGCGCTCTGGCGTCCTCACCTCGGTTCATGCCTTCGCGACCGACCCGACGCGCGGCGTGTTCATCCTGCTGATCCTGTGCGTGTTCATCGGCGGTAGCCTGACGCTGTATATGTGGCGCGCGTCGTCGTTGAAGCAGGGCGGACTGTTCGCGCCGATCTCGCGCGAGGGCGCGCTGGTGCTGAACAACCTGTTCCTCACCACGGCCTGCGCGACGGTGTTCATCGGCACGCTGTATCCGCTGGCGCTGGAAATGCTGACCGGTGAGAAAATCTCTGTCGGCGCGCCGTTCTTCAACCTCACTTTCGGGCCGCTGTTCGTGCCGTTGCTGCTGGCGATGCCGCTCGGGCCGTTGCTGGCGTGGAAGCGCGGCGATCTCAGAGGCGTGACGCAACGGCTGATGGCTGCCGGAATCGCCGCGCTTCTAGCGGTGGCATTGGTCTGGGCATGGACGACCGGCGGTGCGGCGCTGGCGCCGCTGGCGATCGGGCTCGGCGTGTTCGTGATCGCCGGATCGATCGTCGATGTCGCCGAGCGGACCATGCTGTTTCGTTTGCCGTTCGACGCCGCGTTCCGGCGTGCGCGCGGATTGCCGCGCGCAGCCTGGGGCACGGCCTTTGCTCATGCCGGCATCGGCGTCGCGCTGATCGGTATCGTCTGCGAGAGCACCTGGAATACCGAATATATCGGCACCATGCAGCCGAATGATGTGGCGAAGCTTGCCGGCTATGAGCTCACGCTCAAGGATGTGACGCAGCGGCAGGGGCCGAATTTCCGCGAGAGCCTCGCGCGTTTCAGGGTGACGCGCGGCGGCGACGAGATCGGCGAGATGACGCCATCGAAGCGCAACTTCACCGCGCGGCAGTCCTCCACCACGGAAGCCGCGCTGCTGTCGCGCGGCGCCAGCCAGCTTTATATCTCGCTCGGTGAGGAGGCCGCCGGCGGCGCAGTTGCCGTGCGGATGTATCACAAGCCGCTGGTGCTGATGATCTGGTGGGGGCCGGTGCTGATGGCCTTTGGCGGGCTGCTGTCACTGTCCGACCGGCGGCTACGCGTCGGCGCGCCGAAGCCGGCCAAGGCATCGCGCGCACTGCAGCCGGCGGAGTGATGGCGTGACACGCATTGTCGCAAGCCTCATCGCCGTCATGTTCCTGCTCGCTGCGCCGCTCGCGCATGCGGTGCAGCCCGACGAGATCATGAAGGACCCGGCCCAGGAAGGCCGCGCGCGCAACCTGTCGAAGGAGCTGCGCTGCATGGTCTGTCAGAACCAGTCCATCGACGATTCCGACGCACCGCTGGCGCGCGATCTGCGTTTGCTGGTGCGCGAGCGCATTGCCACCGGCGAGAGCGACAAGCAGGTGCTGGATTTCCTGGTGGCGCGCTATGGCGAATTCGTGTTGCTGAAGCCGCGCCTCAACCTGCATACGCTGCTGCTGTGGCTGCTGACGCCGCTGGTGCTGATCGGCGGCGGCTTCGCCTTGTGGTGGCACAACCGGCGACGGGGTAGGGCTGCAGGCGATGATGATGCCGTGATGCAGCTCACCGCTGAGGAAGAAGCGCGGATCGAGCGGCTGATTGCCAAGGAAATGGTGCAGGACAAGCCGGTTTAGTTCGCCGACCCCGGCCAGCAGCCGACTAGTGAGAGCTCGCATCTAGATCACAAGGCAAAGTCCCGAAAACAGCAACAAGCCCAGGATAATTCGTTTGAAGGCTGCTTCGTTGACCCGTCCGAACAGGACGATGCCTAAAGCCGTTCCAGCAGCCAAGGCGGGTAGAGACATGCCAAAGTTGATCAAGACTTTTAACGAAAGGCTGTGGTGCGAAAGCATGAGAGCAAGGGCGAAAAGCTGCATCACCCCTATGTAGGGTTGAACCAGACCGCGCTGCTGATTTTTCGGGAGACCATGGATGTCGCACCAGATCGCAGGAAGTGCGCCGGGCATCGCCGTCAATCCGCCGACCAGTCCCCCACCAAACCCCACCAGCGCGTTTCTGCTCTGGCTCTCCATCTCACGCGAATAGGCAGGCGTTGGCCGGAACAAGGCATATGTCGCGTAAAGCGATACGAGAGCTCCAAAACCCAGTCTGAAGGTTCCAGTACCTACATTCTGCAGGAGATAGATCGCGATCGGAATGCCCAGCAGTCCACCCGCGATGAAAACGAGGCTGGTTTTCCATTGCATGCTCTTGCGTAGCGCAAACAGAGTGGCCGCTTGTACAGTGATGCTGCAAGCCATCATCAATGGCACAGCTTCCATAGGCGGAAAAACGTGTAGCAGGACAGCGCCGGCGACCGCCGAGAACGCAAACCCGGAAAGGCCGGAAACGAACGCGCCCGCAAAAACCGCCCCGCTTAGCGTCAAATAAGCCGCTATGTCTGACATGGCATCGCTTCCTTTGGAATGGTGATCGTCTTCAATAGCGGGACAGCGTGGGGCGTCCGAACTCACTCAAGCGATAACAACAAATCCATCTAGTCGCCGTGGATCGCCGTTGTTGCCGTTTCGATCGGTTGGATACTCGACACGTGGTTCAGCATGTATCCTCCGACAACGTGCAAAATGCCGAAGCCAGCCATGACAGCGATTGCCCACGCTTTGAGAGGAGACGGAGGAGGCGTTGGTCGACGGATGCGGAAGCTTTTGGTAACTGCCATATCCAAATTTCCTTCTTGCACGCGTTCGGAAAATTCGACTGTCACTTTGAAAGCGCGCTCCTGCTTCCAACTGCCGAATTCAAGATCGGCTGCTGTTCAAGCGCGTCCAGTTGGGGTGAACGATATCGCTGAGTTCATACGCGAGCGATACGGCAGATGTCGTATTTCGTCGTCGGCAAGGAGGCTAGTGTCGAAAGGCTTTGCGCCGCTGCAGGTGGCGCCGCCGTGGAAGATCAGTGCCGAGACACAATCTCAATCGTGGCCGGGTGATCGCCAATCCGTGGGCAGCTACACATCCTTTTAGCAACCGTCATTGGTTTATTTCTTAGCGCCACGGGATCAGCCGCCTGCCGGATGTCGTTGGTGAGGGGCGGCCAACTGCCAGTTGGCGCGGCCATCGCTTCGACCGGACCTGTCGAGGTCATGGCATCGAGCATCGGCTCGCGGCTTTCCTGAACAGCTACAACTTCGCCAGGCGGCTGAAGACGCGGCCTCACTGCCCATGAAGCCATCTGTACGGCCTGGGCAAATGAGCCATACCGCTTTCGGCTCAATCCGTTCCACTTCACCTCGGGACTGAACACCTAGGGCGAAAGGGGAGACGCGCGGGTTCTGAAGTTGCCGCGCTGGCTAAATTCAAATCGGTTGACGTCAAAATTCTTCGGATAGGTGTTTTCCAATTGTGGCGGTATCGGCAGGTTATAGCCGATCTTCAATTGGTTCATCAGGACACTGCGTAATCGCATCGATCCGGCAAGGCCGGCAGTCACGCAGGTGCCTGCCACATTCTCGAGTCCGGGGGCGCATGTGAATCGGGCCGCGGCAATCGAACTGGTAAGGACGCTGGCTCCAAAAGCGAGCGTGACGAGAAGGCCGGTGTTGAAACGTTTTGACATGTCGGCCTCTCTCAAAAATTCACGGTTGCGCCGCCGGCGACGACCCAGGCGTCGCCGGACATGAATGGCACTAACGGCGCGAAGGCCGGCGGTCCCGGAGTTTCATTCTCCCGAATCCAGACCCGCTCGACCCTGCCATTGATGTTGATCTTGTTGGTGACATTGTAGTTGGCGACTCCGCCCACCGCCCAGCGGGTCTTGGCCGGCACGAAGCTGAACGTCGCAGCATCATAACCATCGTGGTCGCGATAGAGATAGCCCGCGGTGGGGCCGACGGTGAAGCCATTGGCAAATCTGTAGTTCAATCCGGCATTGACCCTATACAGGTTGCTGTTGGAATTGAACCCTTCCGGAATCAAGGCCAACCCGCCAGGATCAAGAATCTCATTCTTGTTGGTATGGGTCCAGAAACCATCGCTGTAGATCGACCACCTTTGATCAAAGGCATAAGATGCACTGCCGGAAATCGTCGTGCGCGGCCCGACCCTGTACTTGTCGTAGCCTAGCATGCCGAACTGGCCGGATTGCGAGATGCCGTCCCAGGAATAGGACCCGGAGCCCTGCAGCGAGAGCGGCCCATTGGAATATCCAAGCGCGGCTGTCACGGTTGCCTCGTCGCCGTTCTTGATACTGATGGTATCGGTGGTCAGGCCCGTAATCGGGTTGAGGGCTTCCTTGTTGAAGGGGTTGCGCTGGGTATAGCCACTCGACAGGGTCAAAATCAGCGCCTGCGACAGCGGAATGTTGACGCCCGCAGTCGGTCCGAAATTCCAGCCTTCGCCATAGGTGCCCTGGTCGACGAGATCGCCGTCCATGCGCGCGAAGCGCGAGTTACCGTAAAGTGCGGAGGTTCCGGTCGGGGCGTTGATCAGCATTGCGACGAAGGGCTGGAAGCCGGTGAAGCCATTGTAAGTGGCGGTGCCCGAGAGCTGCGTATCGACCGGCGTATCGACCGAGCCGCGTTCGCCGGATGTTGATTGCGACGAAGAGACAAAGCCCCCCCGCAGCACGAATTCGAATTTCCAATTGGGGTTGGGATTGCCTGTCAACGACAGTGACATCGGCGCGTAAAGTTGCGTTCCCTGACCGACGCCGTTCAGGGGGGCAGCATTGGTCGGAAAGCCTCGGGTATTCCGCCAACTGAAATAGCGGACTTCGCTGTTGTAGCTGATGTTCCACAACTGATCGATCGACTGCACAACGGCCTTTATCGGCATATCGGCTGCAAGCGCCTGACCTGGAGCACCTCCGCACGCAACCACGACCGCACCGGGAATTAATAGTCGCATAAAATACCCCCGCCGCCCAAAATTCCAGAACGCATTTCACAGCATTACGGACAAATTTCAAAGTCAGTAATGTTCCCCCAAACAGGGCTGGTCTGTGGAGGAATGATGCACCGGTTACGGAGTAGCCGCGGCGAGGGCGGCCCGTATTTTGTTTGCTAGTATAGAAAAGGCCGCCTGGAGGCGCCTCCGAAACGACCACGTCGTAGCCGCGGTTTGGTCGGTTATTGTTTTCCGATATACTTCAGACCGACATAGGGGCCGTTGAGGCCGAAGTTGGTATTGTTACCGTTGCGGATCGTCGAGCCGGAGGAAGGCGAACCGGAAAAGTAGTTTGAGGGCGGTTTGGTCTGCGAGAGATTTAGCGCGCCGTTTTTCATCGTGTATGACGGTCGCTGGCCAAGCCCGCCCTGACTTTGGGCGAGCGCGTCGTCTGAGGCGGCCAAGTAGCCACCCGACGCCAAGACAGAGCCAACTACGGCAATTTGTTTCATGAACATGTTAGATATCTCCTGTGTGACATCCACTCATCCTCGCGGACAATCGATTGACGTGCACTTCGCCACTCATGCGACCGACTTTGGAATCAAAACGTCGCCGTTGCCTCATAATAGCTAGAGGAACGCGCTCGCCTGCATGCCGCTCACCACTTGTATCCCAAGACAGGTTTATAGGGGCCAGAAGCGCTGTTACCGTTGCGGATCGTCGAACCGGACAAGGAGTTTGAGGGCGATTTGGTCTGCGGACCGGCGAGATTTGGCGTGCCGTTTTTGACCGTCTGCGAGGGGCGCTGGCCAAGCCCGCCTTTACCTTCGGCCAGCGCGCCATCTGAGGCCGCCAAGTAGCCGCCCAACACCAAGACGGCACCAACTACGGCAATTTGTTTCATGAACATGTCAGATATCTCCTGTGTGACATTCACTCGACATTCCCTGCTCACCACTGGTACCGCGCGACACTTTCGCCTGCGTAGCTGCGTCACATTGGAGAACTCACCCTCGAAGGTCGCCGTCGTCGTGCGAGACTTCCCGAAGCGAAGCTGCTCGTCTTGATAGCTCCGTTGATGGCACACTCCTGCTCTCAACTGCCGAATTCGAAATCGGCCGCTGTTCTAGCGTGTCCAGTCGCACGAAAGATATCGTTGGGTTCGGTCGCAAGCGATACGGCAGATGCCGTATTTCGTCGTCGGTAAGGAGGCTAGAGCCTTTTCCGTTTCGATAGAATCGAAACGGGGCTCTAGATTCGTTATTCTGACGCGTTTTCTTGACGCGAACCGGGTCCACTTCGCTGGAAAACGCTCTGGTGTCGAAAGGCCTTGCGCCGCCGCAGATGGTGGCCCGTGGGAGATCAGCGCGGAGACGCGCTCTCAACCGTGGCCGGGTGATCGCCAATCCGGGGCAGCTACATATTTTAGCGACCGCTATCGATCGATTCCTTGCCGTCAACACAGGCTGCAACGATCGCTTCGTGCAATTCCTCGCCGGTGATCGGCTTGTGCAGAATACGATGACCGCTGGCGATGGCTTCCTTGATCCGCGACGGCGAGGTATCGCCGGTCACGATAACGGCAGGGACCGAGCGGCCGATATGGGCGCAAAGAGCCTCGATTACGTCCAGGCCCGTAGCCCCATCTCCGAGGCGGTAGTCGGCAATGATCAGATCGACCGGTGCCTTGCCGGCCTCGATCGCCTCTGCATGAATCTGTTGCACCTCGGCGGCAGATCGGCCGGCATAGACGCGATGCCCCTGCAGTGTGAGCAACTGCACCATGATATCGAGAACATCCCTCTCGTCTTCCACGACCATGATGCCGACGGCGATGCCGGCTGGTGATGCCTTGTTGTCGGGCAAGGGAGTTTCCACCGCACTGGCTATCGGAACCGTAACGGAAAACATCGAGCCGCGTCCGGTGACGGAGACCAGCTTTAGCGGATGTTGCAGCAGTACGGCGGTGCGGCGAACGATGGCGAGGCCAAGGCCGAGGCCGAGCGCGCGATCCCTCGCAGGGTTCTGCAATTGCACGAATTCCTCGAAGACCATTGCTTGCTGATCTGCGGGGATGCCGGGGCCGGTATCCCATATCTGGATTTCCACCGAAGCGCCGCGCCTACGGCAGCCGAGCAGAACGCCGCCGGATCTCGTGTATCGAAAAGCGTTCGACAGCAGATTGTCCAAAACCCGTTTCAGCATCATGGGATCGCTGTCCACCAGCAGACGGCTTTCAACAACACGCCAATCAAGGCCGCGATCCTTCGCCACGGGCGCGAATTCGTTGCCGAGTTGATTGAAAAGTTGGGACATATTCACCGTCTCCTTCGCAACAGTGACGACGCCGGCATCGAGCCGGGAGATGTCGAGCAGTCCATTCAGGAGGGCGCTGAGATTGCCGACAATGGATTTTGCCTTGCCGGCCAGATCGCGAGCATCGCCGGATGCGACAGCGCCGCGGTGACCCAGCGCCGCCAGCGTGGCGATCAGTAGGCTCAAGGCATGGATCGGCTGGCGCAGGTCGTGACTGGCGGCCGCAAGGAAACGCGTTTTCGCATGATCGGCCGCTTGCGCGCGGTCGCGTTCTTCCTGCAGGTGGCTCACCAGTTCGACATTTTCCAGACGCAACCTGATGGTCTCACGCAGCATGTGGTACGTTGTGCGGCAGTAATAGAGATTGATGGCCACAAGCCCCGCAAGTAGAGAGAGATATGCGCCGGAGATATCGCCTCCATTGGTAATCGAGCGTACCGTGATCGGAAGCACCGTTGCGACGATCGAGCCGACGAGAGCAGGCGGAAAGGCCGAGAGCGACGGAACGGTGCCGCAGATCAGACCGGTCAAGACAATGACCGTGAATGAAAAAGGAATGGGCGCCTCAGGAAGGAACCCAACCCAGCCGAGCATTCCCCACAGCAGACCTGACACGCAGGAAAACGCAGCCGCAAGCCAGGCCCATCGCAACGCGGACGTCGGCTCTCTATCTCGGCTGAAGAACCGGCGCGCCGCCAGAACGCGTATGGCAGTGAGCAGATATAACGCGCCGAGCCATCCGATCAACCAGTTCGCCGATACAACGCTCCTCAGTACGTACGCTGCCGCCAGGGAGATCAGGATGTTGGCGACCACCACTCCGTAGGAATTGCGATACAAAAGCTCGACGAGCGCCTCGCGTATCTTGTCTTCTTGCATCGAAACCTCTTCGCGCGCCGGTAGGTGCGGCGGCTTCGTTCGCGAGTTGCCGTTGCGCTAGCCCGCTGGAAGGCCGAGACGAATTGCGTAGGCTGTCAATTCAGCACCGCTGTGCAGATCAAGCTTCCGCATCAGATTCTCGCGATGTTTCCGGGCGGTCAGCGGGCTAATGCCGAGCCGGCTGGCGATGTCGCGGCTGGTGGCACCGTGAGGGATCATCCCTAGGATTTGCCGCTCGCGCCGTGTAAGCGTGACCGGAGATATGATCGCAGCCGTGGGCTCCGGGGAGTCGTTCGGGCCGTCATGCTGGTCCACCGCAAAACGAACCTCCTCCGCCACATAGGCGTTGCCTTTTCTGATGGCATCGACTGCAGCGATGAGTTCGGATGGATCGCCGCTCTTGGTCAAATAGCCATTCGCACCTGCAGAAAAAGCTGCCCGAACGGAACGTGGCTCAACATTGGCGGTCACGACAAGAACTCGCAGCTCCGGCCATTCGGTTCTCAGGTTAGCTATGAATTGAAACCCGTTCACACCCGGCATGCCGAGATCGAGTATGAGAAGATCGGCGGAGCTTTCGTTCAGCAGCCGGTGAACGGCTTCACCGTCCGCCGCTTCTCCACTGACCGTAAGCCTGTCCACGGTCGACAGAAGCTGTTTCAGGCCTTCCCGAATGAAGGCATGATCGTCAGCAATGATCGTCCTCAGCAGTCCGCTCATGCATCGCCCCGCTACAACGGCGCTAGGATATAAATCAGATCCAATCAAAGATTGGAATCCATGCATTCATTTGCCTGATGATCTTAATACAAAATACGCGAGTTGCCGTATTTTTACATATGGTCGCTGGGGCTCAGGACTCATTGAATCCAGGCGCTCGACCGCACCCAACCCGGCTTGCCGACGAAGAAGGGCCGCGTCGGGACGATGATCCACGACTACAAACGGCACGACCAATCTGTTTGCGGCGCTGAATATCCTCGACGGCACCATTATCGGCCGCAATATGCAGCCCCACCGGCACCAGGAGTTCATCCGCTTCCTCAACACCATCGAGGGCCAGGTGCCGGCACGAAGGCGATCCACGCCATCATCGACAACTACGCCAACCGCAAACATCCCAAGGTGCAAGAATGGTTGGCCCGGCATCCCGCTGGACGTTCCGCTTCACACCAACCTCGGCATCACGGCTCAACGCTGTCGAAGGCATCTTCGCAAAGCTTGCGAGACGCCGCCTCAAACGCGGCGTGTTCCGATCCGTGGATGATCTCAAAGCCGCCATCGATCGCTTCGTTACCGAAACAACGCCGATCCAAAGCCCTTGTCTGGACGGCCAATCCCAAACTCGTCCTCGTCGCTATCAAACGGGAGAAGCGTCAATCCACTAGTGCAGCTGTTGCCGCGGCCGGCGTCTATTCGGCGGGCAACACCGCCTGGATATTCCGACCCGTGCGTTCGATATGCTCCCGCAGGATCCGTGTTGCATCGCGGGTGCGGCGCTCGATCATCGCATGGGCCATGGCAGTGTGTTCTGCAGGCACATCGCGATCTGGCTGATGTTTCTTCAGGAAGATGCGGCGATAGCGATCGCTCTGATCGTGCAGCGTCGCGCAGAACTGCCGCAGCAGCGGCATCTGGCATGCCGAGATCAGTTCGGCATGGAAGGCGCGATGCGCAATCTCCCAGGCTTCCTGTTCAGCGGCCGAGCGTGAGCCGCGCTTGCAGCGGCTGAGCTGATGCAGCGAGCCGAGCACGCGTCCTTCCCAGGCGACATCGCCGTGTTCGATGGCTTCCTTGACGGCGAGGCCTTCGAGTTCGACGCGTAGCCGGATGATCTCGGCGAGATTGCTCGCCGAGACCGGCGTGACGCGATAGCCGCGCTGGTCGATCAGCGCGACGAGTCCGTCGTTCTCCAGACGACACAGCGCTTCGCGCAGCGGGCTGAGGCTGACGCCGAAGGCGGTGCGTAGGCGATCAAGATTGAGTTTGCTGCCCGGCAGCAGGTCGCCGCGCATGATCGAATCCCGCAAGCGGGCGACGAGCGTGGTGGACAATGTGGTCGGGATCGCGCCGGCCGTGGTGGTGCGTGCGGTGCTCATGATGGCTTATCCGATGCTCTCGAAACCGCAGAGCGAAGCCGGATTATCCACCAGTGCCATTTGCTGCGCTTTGGGATCCGGCAGCCAGAGCGGGATGAGATCGACGAGGTCGCCATCGTTCGGCATCGCGACCGGGCAGATCGGATGCGGCCAGTTGCTGCCCCAGAGGATGCGGTCGGGACGCGCCTCGACCACGCGCGCGATCATCGGCAGCATGTCGCGATGCGGATAGGGCTCCGCGGAGAGGCGATAAAGGCTGGCGAGCTTGATCCAGCAGCGGTCGGTGTCGAGCAATCGCAGCAGGGTTCGGAACGGTTCGGAATCGACGCCTTCCGCGGCACTGATCCGGGCGAGGTGATCCAGCACGAACGGACTGCGGACCTGCATCAGTTGCGGCGCGACATCGACCAGTTCGCTCGCTTTGTTGAAATGCAGCACGAGATGCCAGCCGAAATCGAAGGTCTCGTCCGCGAGGCCGCGCAAATGCGCGAAGGATGCGCCGCCGCTGACGACGGTGGACATGCGGCAGCCCCGCATGCCGCGAAGGTGCATGTCTTCGAGCTCCTGCTGCGGCAGGCCCGACGGGATCACGGCCACCCCGCGCAGCCGTCGCGGATTGAGGTCGAGGGCCGCGAGCGTCGCACTATTGTCGGTGCCATGAGCGCCGCCATGCACGATGACGGCGCGGTCGATCCCGAGCGTTTCGTGGAGCTGCATCAGGTCGTCATAGGTGCAGTCTTCGGGCGTGTAGCTGCGCTGTTCGCTGAACGGAAATTCGGCCTGCGGGCCGAAGACGTGGACATGGGTATCGCAGGCACCACGCGGCATCACGAATGCCGGCCGCTTCGGATGGCGATCGGGGCCGGGGCAGGGCTTCGGTGGGGCGCCAGGCGTATGCGCACTCATCGTGGCAACTCCCTTCAAATAAGCGATCTTTGTTCGCTGAAAATAAACGGTGGCAATCAGCCGATTTGACGACAGCCTTAAGTAGTGCCAACATAAAATCGACGAAGCAAGAAAAATCGATTATTTGGAGGTTCGCATGCGGCACGTGGTTTCTGCACTGGTGGCTCTGGTCATGGTTTCGCTGGTCGGCCAGGTTGCCCATGCAGGGTTTCCCGAACGCGGCATCAAGATCGTGGTGCCGTTTCCCGCCGGCGGATCGAACGACGTCGTTGCCCGCTTGCTTGGCACCAAGCTGCAGGAGCTCTGGGGACAGCCGGTGGTGATCGACAACCGTGCCGGCGGCGGCGGCAACATTGGCGCGGATGCCGTCGTGCGCTCGCCCGCTGATGGCTATACATTGCTGCTGACGGCGCCCGGACCGCTCGCGGTCAATCAGTCGCTCTACGCGCAACTCCCCTTCAATCCCGCGCAGGATTTCACGCCGGTGGCGTTGATCGCGTCGGTTCCGATCGTGTTGGCGGTCAATCCGGGCGTGAAGGCGACGACGGTGGCTGAGCTGATTGTGCTCGCCAAGGCGTCGCCGGGCAAACTCAATTTCGGCTCGTCCGGCTTGGGATCAACCAACCATCTGGCGGGCGAGCTGCTGAAGGCGCGCGCCGGTATCGATATCGTCCATGTGCCGTATCGCGGCGCGGCGCCGGCGATGAATGACCTGATCGCCGGTCAGATCCCGATGATGTTCGACAACATGCCGGCCATTCGTCCGCAGGTTCAGGGCGGCACGATCCGCGCGATTGCCGTGGCCGGCGCAGCGCGCTCGCCTCTGTTCCCGGAGCTGCCGACGATGGCGGAGGCGGGTGTCGCAAATTTCGAGGCGTCGTCATGGTTTGGCCTCGTCGCGCCGGCCAAGATGCCGCCGGATGTGACGAAGATGCTGATCGACGGCGTGGCCAAGGTGCTGAAGGACCCCGACATGGTGAAGCGTCTCGCCGATGTCGGCGCCGAGCCCGGCACGTTATCCGGCGACGCATTCGCTGCGTTTCTGCGCGCCGAGTCGGAAAAATGGGGCCAGGTGGTCAAGACAGCGGGTGCCAAGGTCGAGTAGGACCTCGGCGGTAATCGATTTGAAAACGGGAATCATATGACGAAGAAAATTGCTGAGCTCGACGAGCTGAAGTCCCGCTACGAGACCATGATTGGCTTTACGCCGCCGAAGATCGCGAAGCGGCTCGAACTCGGCATGCGCGTCGATCCCGCTCTGGTCACGGCGCTGGAGGACTGGAGGATTGCGGCGCTGACGCCGACGGCACTGGACCAGAAGACCGTGCAATTGATGTCGTTCGCGATCCTGCTAGTCCAGACGTCCGAAGCTGCTGCCAATCACGCAAAGGCTGCGATCAAGGCCGGCGCCACGCTTGAGGAACTGCACGCAAGTGCAGGAATCGCGGCGCTGTTCCGCGGCGTTGCAGCCTTCAACATGGCCGGCGAAATCCTGGCCGGTCTGTTCCCGGAGACGGGTCAAAAGACCGGCGGTTGATACCGCCGCTGCATCTGCCGATATCGGGGTGATTCAGGCGCGGTTTTCCCTGCGTCACCCCGCCACACCTGCATCTCCCAGATTACCAAACCTTAATTCCCCTGCCAGCCCGCGGTAAGGTGGAAACCTCCATCTTCAGATCACACAAGGCGCCTTGCCCCCGCGCCGTTGCTCTGGAGATTTTCTCGATGTCCGACCGCCCCAACGATTTTTCCGAATTGCCGTCCTACAAGGCGTCCCGCCGTTCGCTGTTCTCTGCGCGTAAATTCGCGCTGATGGCGTCGGTTGTTGCGGGCCTTGGTGTTGCCGCTTATGGCCTGTCGCCCTCCAACGGTCCGGTCGACATCTTCACCACCACTGCGCACGCGCAGGTCGACAAGCAGGTCAAGTCGCAGGCCGCGCAGCCGGTCGGCTTCGCCGATATCGTTGAGCGCGTGAAGCCGTCGGTGATCTCGGTCAAGGTCAACATGAAGGAGAAGGTCGCATCGAAGGATGACGACAACAACGGCGACTCGCCGTTCCAGCCGGGCTCCCCGATGGAGCGCTTCTTCAAGCGCTTCGGCCAGGACGGCGTGCCTCCGGGCATGCGCGGTGGTCCGCGCGGCGGCGGCCGTGGCGTCGTGAGCGGTCAGGGCTCGGGCTTCTTCATCTCGGCTGACGGTTTCGCCGTAACCAACAATCACGTGGTCGATGGCGCCGACAAGGTCGAGGTCTCGACCGACGACGGCAAGACCTATTCGGCCAAGGTGATCGGCACCGATCCACGTACCGATCTGGCGCTGATCAAGGTCGAGGGCCGCACCGACTTCCCGTTCGCCAAGCTCGCCGACGGCAAGCCGCGGATCGGCGACTGGGTGCTGGCAGTCGGCAATCCGTTCGGCCTCGGCGGCACCGTGACCGCCGGCATCGTCTCGGCCTCCGGTCGCGACATCGGCAGCGGTCCGTATGACGATTTCATTCAGATCGATGCGCCCGTGAACAAGGGCAATTCGGGTGGTCCGGCTTTCGATACGTCGGGCGAAGTGATGGGCGTAAACACCGCGATCTATTCGCCTTCGGGCGGCAGCGTCGGCATCGCGTTCTCGATCCCGGCCTCGACCGTGAAGACGGTGGTGGCGCAGCTCAAGGACAAGGGTTCGGTCTCGCGTGGCTGGATCGGCGTGCAGATTCAGCCGGTGACCCAGGATATCGCCGACAGTCTCGGCCTGAAGAAGGCGGAAGGTGCGCTGGTCGCCGAGCCGCAGGCCGATGGTCCGGCAGCCAAGGCCGGCATCAAGTCGGGTGACGTCATCACCGCGGTGAATGGCACGCCGGTGAAGGATGCACGCGAACTCGCCCGCACCATTGGCGGCTTCGCGCCGGGCAACACGGTGAAGATCAACGTGCTGCACAAGGGGGAGGACAAGGTTCTGTCCATGACCCTCGGCCAGTTGCCGAACACGATAGAGGCGAAGGCCGATGTCGATAGCGGTGACAAGGGATCGTCATCGCGCGGCAGCGACGTGCCGCGGCTCGGCCTCACGGTCTCGCCCGCGAGCAGTGTCGCCGGTGCCGGCAAGGACGGCGTGGTCGTGACCGGCGTCGATCCGAAGAGCGCCGCTGCCGAGCGTGGCTTCAAGGAAGGCGACGTCATTCTCGAAGTCGCCGGAAAGAGCGTGACCAATCCCGGCGATGTGCGCGAGGCGATTGTCGCCGCGCACAACGACAACAAGAACAGCGTGCTGATCAGGGTTCGCTCGAACGGCTCATCGAAGTTCGTGGCCGTTCCCCTCGCGAAGAGCTGATCACCGCACATGAACGGAGAGTGTCGCCGGCATAGTCGCCCCCGCTGACGGCTCTTTCCAGGGGGCGAGCCACAAACTCGCTCCCGCTGCTTCCTTTCGATGGAAAACGCCCCCCTCCGTTGAAAGGCCAATGGGCGGTGAAGTTTCCCCCAGCTTCACCGCCTATTCTTCTTTCTGCCCCGAAGGATAACCGGCGGGCATTCCGCCGCCTTGCATGAAAGCCCGGTGCGCGCCATGGTGACCGAGACTCACAAGATCCACAGCGAATCCGATCCCCAGATGCGTCTGCTCATCATCGAAGACGACCGCGAATCCGCCGACTATCTGGTCAAGGCTTTCCGTGAGGTCGGCCATGTCGCCGATCACGCCAGCGATGGCGAGGAAGGTTTCGCGCTCGCCGATTCCGGCGATTACGACGTGCTGGTGGTCGATCGTATGTTGCCGAAGCGCGATGGACTCTCCGTTATAGGCGGCCTGCGCGACAAGGGTAACCGGACGCCGGCGCTGATCCTCTCGGCGCTGGGCCAGGTCGATGACCGCATCAAGGGCCTGCGCGCCGGCGGCGACGATTATCTGCCGAAGCCTTATTCATTCGCTGAGCTGCTCGCGCGCGTCGAAGTGCTGTCGCGCCGCCAGGGTGGTCCCGCCGAAGAAACGACCTATCGCGTCGGTGATCTCGAACTCGACCGGCTGTCCCATGGCGTGACGCGCGGTGGCCAGGAACTGATCCTGCAGCCTCGCGAATTCCGGCTGCTCGAATATCTCATGAAACATGCCGGGCAGGTGGTCACCCGCACCATGCTGCTGGAAAACGTCTGGGATTATCATTTCGATCCGCAAACCAACGTGATCGATGTCCATATCTCGCGCCTGCGCTCGAAGATCGACAAGGGCTTTGAGCGTCCGCTGCTGCACACCATTCGCGGCGCCGGCTATATGGTCCGCGACGGCATGAAGTGAGCGAAATCTAGGTTCAGTTAGAAGATTGAGGCTTTACGCGGTCATTGCTGATCGTCATCGCGTCAATCGTCCCGGACTGCGAAAGTGATTGATCTTAATTGACGGGCGGGTGCGCGGGGGCTGCTCCGGCGACTGACCGTTCGGGAACCGAGACGCAGCGCGAGCCTTTAATGACCATCAGCGCCGTGCCCACGACGAGACCCGTGAAGAGCAGGTAGGTGAGAGACATGTTCTCCCCTGCATCTGCCAGCAGCAGGTAAGCGAACAGTCCTGCAGTCGATGCGGCGTAGCCGAGCCACGCAAGTTTCGGAAAGCGGAAGCCGCTCTCATCACGCGAGAGGTCGAGCACCAAGTATATGGCCAGCAACGTATTGCACAGCGCCGCGGGTAGCAGGCCCATCACGATCTCGCGTTCGAATCCGAGATAGGACAGCACGCCGGAGACCTGAGCGATCACCGGGAACGGCAGGTAACGCGCATTGAGACATGCGAGCCCGATGGACGCGACCTCGAACGCAAAGAAGTAACGATCGTGCATCTTCGGAAGCAGGTAGGGCATGATCATCAGAGATGCGCATGCGACGAGCAAAATAAACTCTGGCCCTTCTCGCTTGGACCGCGCGAGCAAGGCTGCCAGAGCCAGCCCGCCGAGCACCGCCAATGCGAGCCCGATGGGGACACCCATCTGGTAGGGAACGCTCCCTGCGAACACCCAGATATTCGCGGCGTTCATGGTGAGGCGGTGGAATGTGTCAGCCTGCTCCATGTAGATGTTGAATACTGAGGCGATGGGTCTGCCGGCGACAACAACAGGAATGGCAAGGGCTGCATAGACCGCGGGGACGGCGGCGAGCCATGCCCAGTGAATCTTGTCACGCAACATCATGCCCAAGACAAACGGCCCCAGGAATACGCCTTGCGCCTTCACCGCGACCGCGACTGCGAATGGCAAAATGCCGTTCCGATGCTGCATGAACGCGGCTATCGAAACGAGCGTGAAGAATGTCCAGATCGAGTCGGCCTGTCCCCACACAGCGCCGTTGAAGATTACTGTCGGTGCAAGCCAGACACAGCAAAAGGCAACGCACGCGCGCGATGGTGCCTTATTCGCCGACCACACGATCAGAGCTACCACGATCGCGCAGCCGAACTCGAATACGAACGAGATCGCCTTCACCAGAGTGAGGGGCTGGCCCAGCCCATTGAATTGCGCCGTGATCAACAACAGGTAACTGTAGAACGGCGTGTAGTTGGTGAAGGCTTCGCCAAGCCCGCCGATACCGCGGTCGCGCGCGAATATGTACCAGGGGATCAGGTATCGAACGGCGTCAGTGGTGGCATGCTCCCGAGCGAGGAAGCGGAGCAGGAAGCCTAAAAGAACGCATCCGATCACGATCAAGGAAACAGAAAGCCGCCGGCTATCCAACCGTCGAGCAAGCATCTGCATCAGCCTCAATTCCTCCCCCAAGCTACTTCATCTACTGCCCGATAGCGGTATTTGGTAGGATTAAATCGGCCGAGTTGCCGATGTCGTTCTGGTTGTTGTCGGCCTCCAACCGGATCTGCCAAGATCCATAGAGCTTTATCCTCTTCACCCATAACTAAGGAGATTAGGCAAATTTACCCGTGATTCCCACACTTTGGCGCTTGATCAGGTCGCCGGCGAAACTATGGCAGCGGGCGAGGTTGCCTTACGACAATCGTGACATTCTCCCGGAACCTGATTCTAATGAAGATACAGCGGCGGTGCCGTCACGCCATCTATGGCTGTTCTTCGTCGAACGGCGCGTTGATCACCAGTTCGACGACGGAGCTTGCCTTGTAGCCCGCCACGAAACGTTCGCCGAAATCGCGAATGAAGTTGTCGTAAGTGGTGCCGGGTTGGGTCCGGGCGATATGGCAGAAGCAGCGAGTCATTTTCTGCTTCATTCCCAAACGTGGAAATTCTGCGACAATTGCCGCAACTTCGCTCGGTGGAATAAGCTCATACTGCAAGCCGACGACATCGAAGCAGATGCCGGCGGTGCAGAGCGCGACTTCGGCTTCCTTGAACAGCCCAATCGACGGCGTGGAATTGAGCGCAACGCTATCCCAGATCAACTGTGCACGGCTTCGGTCGAAGCCATGCTCCCGTGCAAAGAGACGCGCGAGGTCGGCGCCTTCTACTTCGAAGCGACGCGGCCCGGCGAAGCGTTCATTGAGCGTGATGTCATGCAGCAGTGCTGCGACGGCGAGAACCTCGCCGTCGTGCTCGATGTTCTGCAGTTGAGCGAGCCGCACCGCAAACAACCATGACCTGACGACATGGTTGAACAGGTACGGTTCGCAACTGTTCCGGGCGTGGTCGATCGCGCTGGCGATGATGGCCGTATCGGGGACGGTCACTCCCGCCAGTTGCCTGTCATTGATCTGTTGCATGTTCGTCGCCTCGCTCTACCGGACCGTGAAGGTTGCTCTTGCTAGCTCTTCAGGAATTTCAGCAGCTCGGCATTGACCTGATCCGCATGGGTCGCCGTGATGCCGTGCGGTGCGCCGGGATAATAGACATCCTTGGCACCCTTGATCAGCTTGGCTGATTTCACCGCGGAGTCCTTCACGGGCACGATCTGATCGTCCTCGCCATGCAGGACGAGGGTAGGGATGTCGAACTTCTTCAGGTCTTCCGTGAAATCCGTCTCCGAGAACGCCTTCACGCTCTCATAGGCGTTCTTCGCGCCGGCCTGCATGCTCCACAGCCAGAACTGATCCAGCGTGCCCTGGGAGACTTTCGCGCCGGGCCGGTTGGCGCCGTAGAAGGCGATCGCCAAATCCTTGTAATATTGCGACCGATCTCCGGCCACGCCGGCGCGGATGCCGTCGAACACCTCGATCGGCAATCCTTCCGGATTGGCTGGTGTCTTCAGCATGATCGGTGGCACCGCCGCGATCAGCACCGCCTTCTTCACACGCTTGGTGCCGTGGCGGCCGATGTAGCGTGCGACTTCGCCGCCACCCGTGGAATGGCCGACCAGCGTCGCGTCCTTCAGATCGAGCGTCTCGATGACTGCGGCGAGATCGTCGGCATAACCGTTCATGTCATTGCTGTTTGAGGCCTGGCTGGAGCGGCCATGACCGCGGCGGTCATGGGCGACGACACGATAGCCATGCTGGGCCAGAAACAGCATCTGGCCGTCCCACGCGTCCGCATTGAGCGGCCAGCCGTGGGAGAAGGTAACGACCGGGCCCTTGCCCCAGTCCTTGTAATAGATCTCGGTGCCGTCCTTTGTGGTGATGGTGCTCATGGTGCGATGTCCTTTGTGAGCGTGAGGTTTGGTTGGCTTGTCGCCGGCCTTGCCCTCGGCGATCGAGGGCAAGCCGGCAGTGATCGCGGTGATGGCGGCAGCTGCGAGCAGATCGCGGCGGGAGGGTGTCGAGCGCGGAACGTCGTCGGTCATGGTCGGTCCTTGGTTGGCGGAGAGCAGGTTGCGTCGATCAGCCCTTGAGCCAGTCGTCGAGATGGATCGCTCCGATGCGCGCGCCGGCATCGGGCGTCAGGGAGCGATCATTGATCGGCGTGCCGAAATAACCCACGTGGATGTCGGCGATGACCTGGCGTGGGTCCTGCTTTGCCGTCAGATATTTGCGCCCGAGTGCGTCGAGCGGGAGCGGTTCGGGCCCGGCCACCTCGACGACGCCGTTCACCGGGGTGCCCAGGGCCAGGTCCACCATGGCGGCTGCCACGTCCGCAGATGCGATGGGCTGGATCAGGGCTGGCGTCAGGCGAATCACGTCGCCGTCCACGCCGCCTTGCACGATGGCGGGGATGAATTCGAAGAACTGCGTCGCCCGCAGGATCGTGTAGGGCATTCCAGACGCCTTGATGAGATCCTCCTGGGCCAGCTTGGCACGGAAATAGCCGCTGGCTTGAAGGCGCTCGGTCCCGACCACAGACAGGGCCAGATGATGCTGGACGTCTGCGGCCTTTTCCGCCGCGAGCAGGTTGCGGGTGGATGTCTGGAAGAATTCCATCACCGGCCCGTCCTCGAATGATGGTGAATTCGCCACGTCGATGACGACGTTTGTCCCGGACATGGCCTCGGCCAGTCCTTCCCGCGTCAGCGTGTTGACGCCCGTCGACGGCGAGGCGGCGAGGACCTTGTGGCCCAGCTTCCTCAAGCCGCTCACGACCTGCGTACCGATGAGGCCGCTACCTCCGATGACGACGATTTTCATGATATTTTCTCCCTTTCACACGGTGACGATCGTGTGGGCGGACCATGCGCCGCGGCGCACAGGAAGACTTTGCCGCAATCTTCGTTTTCTCTTGAGTTTCGCTTGGATGTTCGTTCAGAAAGGGCCGGCTGGCACGTCACCGCCGATGGCGCGCGACAGGCCAGTTTGTGGGGTCGGTTCTGTTGCCTCCTGAAGGTCTTGACGGTTCATTGCCGCCGGCCGAAAACGCAGGCAGTCATGGAGCGCCGAGTGCCGTATCTGTTCGCAGGCTATGTCCTCGATCCCGACCGCAGAGAACTGTCACATGGCAGCGACAAAGTGGCGATCACGCCGCAGGCTTTCGACCTGCTGCTGCATCTGGTGAAGAACCGCGACCACGTCGTCAGCAAGGATGCCCTTCTCGACGCCGTTTGGGCGGGACGGATCGTGTCCGAATCGACGCTGGCCAGTCACATCAATGCGGTACGCAAGGCGCTGGGCGATAGCGGCGATGAACAGCGGCTGCTGAAAACGGTCGCGCGCAAGGGCTTTCGTTTCGTCGGCGATGTGACCGAGACGGCAATGCCGGCGCAGTCTGACGCGGCGGTTGCCGATCACGCCACATCGACGGTGAACCCGGACGCCGCGCTGACGTTGCCCGATCGGCCGTCGATCGCAGTGCTGCCGTTCCTCAATCTGAGCGGCGATCCGCAGCAGGACTATTTTGTCGATGGCATGGTTGAGGACATCATCCTCGCGCTGTCGCGGCTTCGCTGGCTGTTCGTCATCGCTCGCAACTCCAGTTTCACGTTTAAAGGCCGTGCCGTGGACGTCCGCGAGGTCGGGCGCGAACTTGGCGTGCGCTATGTGCTGGAAGGCAGCGTGCGCCGTGTGGCGAACCGCGTGCGCATCACCGGACAGCTCGTCGATACCACCACGGGCATGCATCTGTGGGGCGAGCGCTTTGAGAGCGTTGTTGATGACATCTTCGATCTGCAGGATCAGGTCACGGAAAGCGTCGTGGGCGCCATCGCGCCGCAGCTTGAATTTGCCGAGATCGAACGCGCCAAACGGAAGCCGACTGAAAGCCTCGACGCCTACGATTACTACCTGCGTGGACTGGCGAATTTTCATGTGTCGACGCGCGATGGAATCGACGCAGCATTGGCGAATTTCTACAAAGCCATCGAGCTCGATCCCGACTTCGCTGCGGCCTATGGGATGGCCGCGGGATGCTTCTACTGGCGCAAGATGAACCGCTGGCTTTCCGATCGTGTGGCTGACGGGCGTGAAGCGGCGCGGCTTGCCGAACGCGCCGTCACGCTCGGCAAGAACGACGCGGTAGCGCTGACACGCGGCGGCCATGCCTGGCCGCATTTCGGCGGCGACCTGCATGCCTGCGTCGCCTATGTCGATCGTGCGCTGGTGCTCAATCCCAATCTCTCGACGATCTGGTACCTCGGCGGCTATCAACGCGTTTCGCTCGGCGAACACGACGAGGCCATCGCCTATTTTTCACGCGCCATGCGGCTCAGTCCGCTCGATCCCGAGACATTCCAGATGCATACGGGAATCGCGATGTCGCATCTCTATTCGCGACGCTTTGATACCGCGCTCGATTGCTTGCGGGAGGCGTCGCGCGAGGTGCCGAACATTCTCCGTGTTGCTGCATTCCAGGCGGCCGCGCATGCTCTGGGTGGGCGAATGGAAGAGGCGCGTGAGGCGATGGGCCATGTGCGCCGGCTCGATCCCACATTGCGGCTCAGCAATATTGACGACTGGCTGCTGGTGCGGCGACCGCAGGACTTCGCACTGGCATCGGAGGGCCTGCGAAAAGCCGGCCTTCCGGAGTGAACCTGGCTGAAAGATAAAATTCCCATAGCGCGGCGACATTACCAACATCTCATATTCACGCCCTGTTTGTTACAGCTTGCGCCTGCTAGAACAGGGGATGACTTCCAGAACCTTCCATTTCCGCACGTCCCGAGCGTGACCCGTGACGGCTATCGGTAAACTGTTTCGCACGACGGCCTTCCGGTTGACGTTGGCCTATCTGCTGCTGTTCGCGCTGTTTGCAGCATCGCTGCTCGGCTATTTCGCCTGGAATACACACCGGCTGATCAACGATCAGATCACGACCACGGTCGATGACGAAATGACCGAGCTGAGCGATCTGTTCGGGCGGCGCGGCTTGCGGGGAATCGTGGGCGCCATCGAGAACCGGGCGCTGCGTCCTGGCGCCAACCTCTATCTGATCACGACACCGGCGGGTCAATCCATCGCCGGCAACGTGTCCTCATTGGCGCCCGGCGTGATGGCGACCACGGGCTGGTCCGAGACCGCCTATCGCCGCCTCGACGATCCCGACTCGTCCAACCATCGCGCGCTGGTGAAGGTGACGCAATTGAGCAGCGGCTTCCGGCTGCTGATCGGCCATGATCTCGAGGAACGCCGGCGTCTATTCGACATCGTCGGCGATGCCGCGAAGTGGTCGGTGTTGATCGTCGTTGTCCTTGGACTCGGCGGCGGCATCTTCGTCGCCAGCCGCGTGCTACGGCGGATCGACGCGATGACCGGCACCACCCAGCGTATCATGGCGGGCGATCTCTCTGGTCGTCTGCCGGTCGGACGCAGCGGCGACGAACTCGACCGTCTCGCGGAAAATCTCAATGCCATGCTGGAGCGCATCGAAGCGCTGATGACAGGACTGAAGGAAGTCTCGGACAATATCGCCCATGACCTCAAGACGCCGCTCACGCGGCTGCGCAATCGGGCGGAGGAGGCGCTGGCGCGATCCAGCAACGAGGCCGAATATCGTGCGGCGCTGGAACGCACCATCGAGGAATCCGATGGCCTGATCCGGACCTTCAATGCGCTGTTGATGATCGCACGTGCCGAATCGGGCCAGGCGCGCGGCAATATGGACAATTTCGATGCTGCCGAGGTCGCCCTGGGCATCCACGAGCTCTATGAACCGCTTGCTGAAGACAGCGATCTTACGCTGACCGTCAAGACCGCGGCTGCGCCGCTGCGTGGCAATCGCGAACTGATCAGCCAGGCGCTCGCCAATCTCGTCGAAAACGCCATCAAATATGGCAAACCTGCGATCACAGACGAGAATGCCGATAGCGCAGGCGCTGCGGCCGCCAAGGACATCGTGATCGAGGCGCGGCGCGAGGGCGATCAGGTGCTGCTCAGCGTGTCCGATCATGGTCCAGGCATTCCCGAAGCCGATCGGAAACATGCGGTGGAGCGCTTCGTGCGGCTGGAAGCGAGCCGCACATTGCCCGGTTCCGGCCTCGGTCTCAGTCTTGCATCTGCCGTGGCCACGCTGCACGGCGGTGAATTGCAGCTGGGCGACAATCATCCAGGGTTGCGGGTCACGTTGGCGCTGCCGGCAGTGGCCGCCGAAGGCCTTGCAGGTCAAACGGGGAATGTGCCACAGAAGTCGGCATGACCTCAGCCGCAACAGGCGAGGGCCAGCTCCCGCTGGCCGCGCAATTCGTCAGCGGACCGCAGCTGTTCGCCCCCGCCGATGCCGAGCAGCGCTTCGGCGAATGGCTCGCCGATATCGCGCCGGACGATGCTGCCGCATTTCGCGCGATCACCGACCAATTTCCGCATGCCAGGGTGATCCTGCTCGGCATTGCCGAGGCGTCGCCCTATCTGTTCGATCTGATCCGTGCCGATGCCGCACGTGCATTGCGGCTGCTGCATTGCGATCCCGATCGCCATCTTACCACTCTGATCGCCGAGACCTCCGCGAATGTCGCTGCCGCCGGCGGCGATCCCGATGTCATGCATCTGCTGCGACGCATGAAATCCGAAGCAGCCTTGTTGATTGCGCTGTGCGATATCGGTGGCGTCTGGCCGGTGATGCGCGTCACGCGGGCGCTGACCGATCTCGCTGTATCCTCCGTCCAGACGACGGTGCGCTATCTCCTGCGCCAGGACATGGCACGCAAGCGTATCCTGCCGCCGGATCCCGAGAATCCGGAGCAGGGCAGCGGCCTGATTGTGCTGGCGATGGGCAAGATGGGCGCCGGCGAGCTGAACTATTCCAGCGACATAGACCTGATCGTTTTCTTCGATCTCGAGGCGCATACGTTGGCCGAGGATATCGAGCCGAATTCATTCTTCGTGCGTATTGCGCAGGGCGTGTCGCGGCTGCTGCAGCAGCGCACCGGCGACGGGTACGTGTTCCGCGTCGATCTGCGGCTGCGGCCAGATCCGGCCTCAACGCCGGTGGCGGTCTCGACCGCGTCGGCGCTGCATTACTATGAGCGCGAGGGGCGCACATGGGAACGCGCGGCAATGATCAAGGCGCTGCCTTGCGCCGGTGACTTCAAGGCCGGTGAAGCACTGCTGGCCGAGATCGCGCCGTTCGTCTGGCGCAAGCATCTGGATTTCGCCGCGCTGGCCGATGTCCATGACATGAAACGGCAGATGCAGACGTTTCGCGGGCAGAATGAAATCTCTGTCGAGGGACATAATGTCAAGGTCGGGCGCGGCGGCATCCGTGAGATCGAGTTCTTTGCGCAGACCCAGCAGCTGATTGCCGGCGGGCGCCATCCGGAATTGCGCGTGCGGCCGACGCTGGAGGCGCTGAACATTCTCGCTGCCAGCAACTGGATCACCTTTGAGGCGCGCGATGAACTGACGCTCGCCTATGAATTCCTGCGCCGTGTCGAGCATCGACTGCAGATGGTGGCCGACGAACAGACTCATTCGCTGCCCGATGACGTCGGCGCCATGGAACGCTTTACGCGCTTCTTCGGCCATGACAGCCGCGAGTCATTTGCCAGCGATTTGCTCGGGCATCTCAATTGCGTGCAGGGGCATTATGGCCGCCTGTTCGAGGGCGATCCGACCGATAACGTCCATCTGCCGGCCGTCGACTATAAAGCAGGCGCAACGGACCAGCGGTTGCTCGAACATTTCACCAAGCTCGGCTTCCGCAAGCCCGCCATGGTGGCGGAGACGGTGCAGCACTGGATGACGGATGACTATCGCGCGCTCAAATATGAGGGCACGCGGCAGGCATTCATGGAATTCGTGCCTTCGCTGATCGTCGGGCTTGCCGATGCCGAGGAGCCGGATCTTGCGGTCGTTGCGTTCGACCGCTTTCTGCAGGCGTTGCAGCGCGGCGGCAGGCTGATTTCGCTGCTCAGCCAGAACCGCGATCTCGTCGCGCTGGTGGCGCTCGTGCTCGGCGCGGCGCCGCGTCTGGGTGACATGCTGGCGCGGCAGCCGCAGATCATGGACGGCCTCATCGATCCGCGCTTCTTCGGCGCCATGCCGGACCAGCGCGAGCTGTCCGCGCGTCTTGCGGCGACCCTCGAAGATGCCAATTCCTATGAAGAGTTTCTCGATCGTCTGAGGCTGTTCGGGCAGGAGAGCCTGTTCCTGATCGGCACGCGTATTCTGTCGGGCACGGTGTCGGCGCAGCAGGCCGGGATTGCATTCGCCGACGTCGCCGAAGGTATCGCGCATACGCTGCATGGGCTTGTGCTCGATCAGTTCGTGGCCCAGCACGGCCGCATCAAGGATCAGCAGACCGCCATCGTGGCCATGGGCAAGCTCGGCAGTCGCGAGATGACGGCTGCATCGGATCTCGATCTGATTTTGATTTACGACTTCGATCACGATGCGCCGGACTCAGATGGACCGCGCCCGCTGCACGGTGCGCAGTATTTTGCGCGGCTGACGCAGCGCCTGATCAGCGCCTTCACCACGCGCACCAATTATGGCGTGCTCTACGAGGTCGATATGCGGCTTCGCCCGTCGGGTCGCGCAGGACCGCTGGCGTCGCGCATCGACTCCTTCGCAGAATATCAGGAGACCGAGGCCTGGACCTGGGAGCACATGGCGCTGACGCGCGCGCGGGTGATTTCGGCGACGCCCGCGTTCCGCGAGAAAATTGAACTGGTCATCCGCGACGTGCTGACGCGTCCGCGTGAAACCACGATCATCGCCAATGATGTTGCCGAGATGCGTCAAGCCATCGCCGAGGAAAAGGGCGAAGACGATATCTGGGACCTGAAACATGCCGCGGGTGGCATGGTCGATATCGAATTCATCGCGCAATATCTGCAGCTGGTACATGCGGCAGAGAAGCCCGAGATCCTCAGCATCAGTACGCAGCAGGTGCTGGAGAATGCGGCGCGACTGGGCATTCTGTCGCCGGCTGCTGTCGATGTGCTGCGTCCGGCGGTGCGGCTCTATCACGACCTCACGCAGGTTCTGCGGCTATGCGTGAGCGACAAGTTCAAGCCGGAGACGGCAGGCACGGATCTGTTGCGCATACTCGCACGCGTGAGCAACGAGCCGGACTTCTCTTCGTTGCAAGCACGGGTGCGCGATATGCAAGCCGACGTGCGGCAGGTGTTCCGCGCGGTTGTCGAAGGTCAGACATAGACGTATCTGCCGCGCCGTGTGGCGGGCATGCGAGTTGTGTATGACCGGCTGCGTATGATCTCGCGTGAACGGCTGGATAGATTCTAAACCCGCCGCATTGTGACCGCACCCTGACGTCCTGTAGGTCCGCATCTCGTTTGCCGATGACATGCGGCTTGAGATGTTGCAGCTGCCTGCGCCCGAATGTCGCAGCATCGGCGATGCCGTCATGCACACTGAAATGAAACCGCCGATATGGAGTCGACATGCAGGTTCTAGGCTTCCGCGCCGCTACTGTTGCTCTTGCCTTGATCGCTGCATTTGCTCCGAACGGGACCAAGGCGGATGAAATCTCTCTGATCGAGAAGTCACTTCCCGGAGAGGGGCAGCGCCCGCAAGCGATCGTTGTCGGCCCGGATGGAAATTTGTGGGTGACGGAAGTCATCAAGCACCAGATTTTTCGGGTCACGCCAAACGGTGAGATGAGTTCCTTTCGCGTTCCGGGCGATCAGGTCGGAGTTATTCAGGGGATCACGTCTGGCCCTGACGGCAATCTCTGGTTCACGTCACGCGAAGAGAACGCTATTCGCCGGATTTCAACCAAAGGGGAATTCAACGGGACATTTGCGATCCCCTCACAGGCGACGACACCCACGAAATTCAACACGGGATCATGGCCGCGCGGCATTACGGTCGGTCCCGACGGACAGATCTGGTTTGCGGAAATGGCGGCGAACAAAATCGGCCGCGTGACGCTGAGCGGTCAGTTTTCCGAGTTCGCAATCCCAACCGAGAATGCCGAAGCCTATGGCGTGGTGACAGGTCCAGATCAGAATTTATGGTTCACGGAAAGCGGTGCCGGGAAGATCGGAAGGCTCGACGTCAAGACGGGAAAGATCGCTGAATTCCCGCTCGGCAATCCGAAGTCGCGCCCGCGCGACATTACGGTCGGGCCGGATGGTCATCTCTGGTTTTCGATGAATGGCTCCGATCACATCGGCAGAATTTCCATGGCTGGGGAGATCAAGGAATTTCCATTGCCGGCAGAGACGCGCCCCATTGGTATAGCCGCGGGAGCCGATGGCAATGTCTGGTTCACCGCTTTCAAATCTCACAAGATCGGCCGCATCACGCCGACAGGTGAAGTTTCGTTCTTCGATCTCAAGACGGAGAACGCACAGCCCTTTGGCATGACGAAAGGGCCGAACGGCGTGGTCTGGTTCACGTCTCAGGCCAATCAGGTCGGACACGTTGACATCACGGCAAAGCGTCAGTGATGATCGTGATAGCGCGCCGCAAGGGAGCGCGAGCGCGCTGCTATCCAAGCTGATAATGTGCAGGGTTCCAGAGTAAAATGAAGTCCTGCAGAATTCATCGTCTGTGTCAAATCGCATGCGCGCGGTAGCGAGTTGCATGCGGCATTCCGCGTATGAAGCGGCGTGAAGCATTAGATAGAATCTAGACGCGCCGCATTGTGACCGCACCATGTCATCCTGTAGGCCCCATTGAGTTAGTCGACAGAAGTCGACGAAGTTTTTTGGGGCGACTGATTCAATGACGCGCAGAACTACACTTCACAAGAAAACCCTTTTGGCTGCTGTGAGCGCATTCGCGTTATTGCTTGATGCCGACGCAACGGTTGTTGCGCAGACCTCGCAAGCGCTGCCCGCCGTTGAAGTACATGCGCCAACGCCGCGTGCGGTCCGTCGTGTCGCGCCGCGCCGAAATGCCGCAGTCACGCCGCGGGCGACGCCGCGGCCGGTGGAGCGCCGCACACCCGCGACGCCCCCGACTGGCATGATCGGCTCGCTGCCGGCGGCTTATGCGGGTGGCCAAGTCGCATCCGGCAGCCAGGTTGGTTTGCTCGGCAATCGCGGCGTTATCGATACTCCGTTCAACCAGACCAGCTATACGGCGCAGACGATTCAGGATCAGCAGGCGCGCAAGCTCGACGACGTGTTCGCGAACGATCCGTCGGTGCGTGTCACCGTGCCGCGTCTCAGCGGTTTTGATCAATTGAATATTCGCGGCTTCAGCGTGTCCAGCACGGCTTACGGGCTGAACGGACTTTACGGTATCGCGTCGGCGTTCTCGCTCTCGTCGCTGTCAGCCATCGAGCGCGTGGAAGTTCTGAAGGGGCCGTCAGCCCTGCTCAATGGCATGCCGCCCGGCGGTGGCGGCGTCGGCGGCAGCGTCAATCTGGTGACCAAGCGGGCGGGCGACGTGCCGCTTGCGCAGATCACGAACACCTATTCGTCGCGGTCGCAATTTGGCACGCAACTGGATGTCGGCCAGAGATTCGGCGAGTTCAAGGAATTCGGCGTTCGCTTCAATGGCAGCTACAAGGACGGTGCCACGGAACTTGCCAATCAGAACCAGGAAGTCGGCAATGCGTTTGTCGGGCTAGACTATCGCGGCGAGCGGGTGCGCCTCTCAGCCGATATCGGCTACGAGAACAACAATGCCACCGCGATGACGCGCTTCGTCGATCTCGGCAATCTCACGGTACTACCAGCAGCGCCGGACGCTCGCGCGAACTACATGCCGAACTGGGGCTTCTGGAATTCGGAGTCGCGTTACGCACTCGTCCAGGGTGAAGTGGATATCACCGAGAATCTCACAGCCTATGCCCAGGCTGGCATCGGCACGAGCAACACGCGATATCTTTATTCCGATATCCGGATGGACAGTCTGAACGGCAACTTCAACGGGACGCCGAGGCGTAACAACCAGAAGCACGAGCGGACGGCGGCCCAGGCAGGCTTCCGCGCGAATGTCGATACCGGCCCGGTCAACCACTCCGTCAATTTCAACGTAGCGATAGCGGAAGCCGAGACGGGTATTCTCAACGTCTCCGGAGCGCTGTTCAGGTCGAACCTGTACAATCCGCGTCAAAGTCCCTTCCCGAACGTGGACGTCGGCGCGCCTCGCAAAACTTCCGGCACGGACCAGTCCAGTTTCGGTGTTGCCGATACCATGTCGATCTGGAACAACCGGATCCAGCTCACCGTCGGTGTCCGGCACCAATATGTGGAGTCGGAATCGTTCGCCATGGGCACGGGAACGAGGACCGGCGGTTACGATGCATCGGCGACGACACCAGCCTATGCGCTCGTCATCAAGCCGCTGGAGAACGTCTCGGTTTATGCCAACTATATCGAGGCGCTGGAAACAGGCTCGATTGTCGGCGAGAGTTTTGCCAATGCCGGACAGGTGCTGCCGCCATACCGGTCGACGCAGCATGAGATGGGCGTCAAGATCGACTGGGGACGGGTCACGACCACGGTGAGCGCCTTCGACATCATGCGCCCGTTCCAGATTGTTGATCGTCCGACCAATACCGTGTCGCAGGGAGGCGAAAGCCGTAACCGCGGCGTTGAAATCAATGCGTTTGGCGAGGTGACCGAGGGACTGCGCCTGCTCGGTGGTGTCATGTTCCTCGATGCACGACAGGAGAAGACGGAGAGAGGGACATATGATGGTTTGCGTACCTTCAACGTTCCTGACACGCAGTTTAATCTTGGTGGCGAATGGGACGTACCATTCCTGCGCGGGCTGACGGTGACCGGCCGCGCGATCCATACGGGCGGATATTTTTCGGACCAAGCGAACAAGGTCTCTGGCGCGAGCTGGACACGCTATGACGCGGGGGCTCGCTATACGTTCGCTTCACCGTGGAGCAGCAAGCCCGTTGTGATCAGGTTCTCGGTCGACAATCTGCTCGACAGCAACTACTGGCAGGCGGCGACCAATGATGGATACGTGATCCTCGGTGCGCCGCGCACCTATCTCGTCTCAACGACGTTCAACTTCTAGCCTTGGCTTAGTGCGTCCCGGACGCGGTGCACTTTGATGACACGCGCCGCGCCCGGGACTGTCTTCGAACACTGATCCGCTTGAACCAGACTCTGCGCTGCTTGAGAGACGTGTATCGCAGTTCCTACTGCTCCGGCTTGACCTTGCCGATCTCGACAACTGTCTTCCAGCGGGCGAGTTCTTTTTCCAGGAAGCTCTGAAATTCCGCGCTCGTATTGGCGACGACCTCGAAGCCGCTATCGGTCAGCCGCTTCTTGAGATCGGGCGAGGTGAGGGCGGTGGTGATCGATGTCTCGAGCTTGGTCTTCACATCGGCCGGAAGACCCTTGGGCGCGACGAAGGCCTGCCACGAATAGATATTGAGATCGTCGACGCCGACTTCCTTCATCGTTGGGGTCTGCGGGAATGAATCGGAGCGCGTGTCACTGGTAACGGCCAGAATTTTCATCTTGCCACCTCGGATGTAGTTGGCGACTGCGCCGAGATTCTGGAAGGAGACGTCGACATGTCCGCCCATCAGGTCCGTATGGGCCTGCGAGCCGCCCTTGTAGGGCGTATGGATACCGGTGGTCGCCGTCTTCTGCCAGAACAGCACCGCCGTCAGATGGTCGGACGAGCCCACGCCCGATGAGGCGAACGTGACCTTGTCCGGATTCTTCTTGAGATAGTCGATGAGTTCCTGGACGGTATTGGCCGGGAAATCGGGGCGCGTGATCAGCACGTTGGGATTGCGCACAGCGACACTGAGCAGATCGAAATTCTGGAGCGGGTGATAGCCCGGGTCCTTGTAAAGCACCGGATTGATCGCGATGACCCCGATCGAGCCCACCATCAGTGTGTAGCCATCCGGCTTTGAGCGAGCGAGTTGTGTCGCGCCGATGGAGCCGTTGGCGCCGGGTTTGTTCTCGATGATGAAGGACTGCCCGAAGCCTTCCTGCATCTTCTGCGTGGTCATGCGCGCTGTCGTATCGCTTGCTCCGCCGGCGGTGAAAGGCACGATCACCGTGACGGATTTCGATGGATAGTCTTGCGCGACTGCCATGCCCGGCATTGTCAGACAGAATGCCGCCGCGGCGAGATGGCTCAGTTTCATCGTCGTTTCCTCCACTGGAATGCTTTTGTTTATTGAACAGGCGACAATCTCCGTGTCGCTCTTGTCTTGACGGCTCATCCATCTGCTGAAGAGCAGTGTGGTTCGTGAGTTCGGGAGCTCCCTTCAGTCGGCAACCGCTGGAGTTTTGTTGGTAGATACTTCGCAGATGGCCGCTTTGAAAATTGACAGGTCACACAGGAAAGAACAGCGGTCCCAGTCCAGACCGGCCGTGCCGACGCGCCAATATAGCGACCTGCAACCTTTAGTATAGGTATGGGCAGGGGCCTCCCAAGCGGCCATTTGACGCTTGGGCATCATGCCATGGGCGTTGGCTCGGCCGGGTCAGCGGTAAGCATCGACGCCTAGGCGGCCTCGGAGATTTCCGCTGGCCTGTGTCTGCCGCGGAGCGGGATGGTGACGCAGACCACGGTGCCGGTGCCAAGCTTGGAGCGCAGCTTCATCGATCCGCCATGCAGGTTGGTCAGCGATTTGGCGATAGCGAGGCCGAGGCCCGAGCCGTGATAGGTCTTGGCGAGCTGGCTCTCGACCTGCTCGAACGGGCGTCCCAGACGCTTCAGCGACTGCGGGGCGATGCCGATGCCACTATCGGCGATCATCAGAGCGACGGAGTCGCGCAGCACGCGGCTGCGCACGGTGACACGGCCGCCATCGGGTGTGAACTTCACGGCATTCGAGAGCAGATTGACCAGGATCTGCTTGATGGCGCGGCGGTCGGCCACCACCGGTGCATCAGCCGCGATGTCGGCACTGAGTGTCAGATTCTTGTCGTCGGCGCGGCCGGAGACGACACGCAGAGCTTCGGACAGCGTCTGTCCGAGATCGAGCGGCTCGAGGTCCAGCTGCATACGACCCGCCTCGATCTTCGACATATCGAGAATGTCATTGATGACTTCGAGCAGATAGTGACCGCTGGTGAGAATGTCGTGGCAGTATTCGGCATATTTGTCCGAGCCGAGATTGCCGAACATGCCGCTGCCCATGATTTCCGAGAAGCCGATAATGGCATTCAGCGGCGTGCGTAGTTCGTGGCTCATATTGGCCAGGAATTTCGACTTGGTCTGGTTCGCTTCTTCGGCGCGGTTCTTCTCGTCGGAATATTTCTGGGCCAGGTCGGCGAGTTCGAGCGCCTGTTTCTCCAGCGCAGCCTGGGAGTGCTTGAGATCGATGACGCTGGCGCGAAGGCGCAGATCGTTGTCGACCAGCTTGTGCTCGTGCTCCTTGATACGGGTAATGTCGGTGCCGACGGAGACGTAGCCGCCGTCCTTGGTGCGGCGCTCGCTGATATGCAGCCAGCTGCCGTCCTCGATCTGCGCTTCGAAGGTACGGGCGCCAGGCGCCGCAGCGCCGGATTCCGCGAGACGCGAGCGGACCTCGGGCATGCTGCCGACTTCGAGCACGGTCTCGTAGGACGTCCCGGGCGATACTGCCGAGTCCGGCAGCTTGTGCAGGCGCTGGAAATGCGAGTTGCAGAGCACCAGGCGATCTTCCGCGTCCCACAGCACGAAGGCTTCGGGAATGGTCTCGATGGCGTCGCGCAGCCGGACGTCGGCCTCGACGGTCTTCTCGGCGAGGCTCTTCTGTTCGGTGACGTCGATGGCGATGCCGATCAGGTGCTGGCTGCCATCGTTCTGGCCCTGCGCGAGTTCGCAGCGCAATTGCAGCCAGATCCAGTGGCCGTTGCTGTGCTGCATGCGGAAGGTCTGGTCGATGTGATCGATCTTGAACGAAATCAATTGATCGGCGATCTCGAACAGGTTGATGTCGTCGGATTGTACCAGCGCGTTGACTTCGCCGAAGGTCAGCAGGTCACTGCGGCTGTCGAGGCCCAGCATGGTGAACATCGACTGCGACCAGAAGATACGACCGCGCGACAGATCCCAGTCCCACAATCCGCAGCGGCCGCGATTGAGGGCAGTGTCGATGCGGCCGCGTACGGCGTCGTTGATCGCATCGCCTTCGCGGGCACGGGTCGATTGCCAGTGGAAGGCGAAGCCGAGGATCAGTACCACGAAGCCGGTGGTGGCCGAGAGCGTGATCGACAGCGCGGAGTCCGAGCGCCAGATCGGCTCGTTGTTCTCCTGAATGACAACCACCTGTCCCGGCAGCGCCTTGACGATGCGACGGGTGGCCAATGCATGGCTGTTGTCGGGCAGCTTCACATCGACGACGTCAGTGCGTGGACCCTGCGCAGCCATGGTCTGCGTTGCGCTGAGGACGTCGAGGATGCGATTGGCGTCGCCAGGCGGCAGGTCGATCGGCACGCGCGCGAGAATGCTCTGATCGGCACCCAGCACGATGACGTGGCGTCCCCCCGCGATCCCCCAGGATGGAATCAAACTGGGCAGCAGGCTCTGCAGGCGCTCGACGGCGGCAGAGCGATCCTGACGGATGGTGCCGTTGCGTTCTAGACGCTCGGCGAGCAGATCGGCGAGCGCTGCGAGATCGCGCTTCATCGATGCCTGCTTCTGCCGGCTCTGATCGACCACCTGCACGAAGGCGCCGAAGAAGATCGTGATGAGAAAAGCGATGATGAGTGTAGGGACGGCTCGGCGAAGTGCCGGCTCTGCGATCAGCAGCCTGTGATAGGCCGGTTTCGCGATAGACTGCGCCAATCCTTTGATCGAATCGGATTGGACGCATGCGTTGTCCGCATGCGCACGCGCCATACCTAAGCCCCCTCGGAAGAATCTCGCCCGCGTCGCTCGAAACAACTGCCCCGCCACTTCGAATCGCAAGACCAATAAGAATCCACTTTGCCAGGGCTGTCGAGAGTCAACGAAACGTTAACGTGAAATAAATCGTATCCACCGGAGAATTTCATCACTGTTCGGTACTTGCATGAGTCCGAAACAGGAACGCCGCGCATGAGAATCACGCGCGGCGTTGAAATCGAAGACTCGCAGAACGCGCGTTACAACGTGACCACGATCTTGCCGAGATGCTTGTTGGCTTCCATGTGGTCGAACGCCGTTCCGATGTCGTCGAATGTGTAGACCTTGTCGATCGGCAGTTTCAGTTGGCCGGCTTCGATAGCGGGCCAGATGTCCGCACGCACCGCACTGAAGATGTCGCGAATCTCCTGCAGTGACCTCGTGCGGAAGGTCACGCCGATATAGGTGATGCGGCGTGCGGCATGGAGATCGAAATTGAAATCGCCGTGGGTGCCGCCGAGGCGGCCGACATTGACGATGCGTCCCATCACCTTCGTGGCTTTCAGGTTCTGGTTGGCGACGGGGCCCGAGATCTGGTCGACGATCAGATCGACGCCGTCGCCGTCCGTGGCCTTGAGCACCTGATCGACCCAGCCGGCATCCTTCGAATCGATGGCGAGGTCGGCGCCGAAGTCCTTCAGCCGGGCGCGACGTGCAGGGTCGGTGGATGAGCCGATCACCGTCTTTGCGCCCTTGAGTCTGGCGATCTGCAGCGCCATCAGGCCGACGCCGGAGCTGGCGCCCTGGATCAGCACGGATTGGCCGGGCTGCAGTCCGCCATTCGTCACCAGCGCATTGTGCATCGTGGTGATGGCGACGGGCAGGGTGCAGGCATCCTCGAAGCTCATGCTGGCTGGCATGTGGAACAGCCGGCCGTGATCGGTGACTGCGAATTCGGCAAAGGCCGCACCGCCGGAACCCATCACGCGATCCCCGACCTTGACGCCCTTGGCCTCCGGGCCGAGTTCGGCGATCTCACCCGCCCATTCCATTCCCAGCACCGTGCCGACGCCGCCGGCAGCACCGTGGACATGGCCTTTGGTCATGCCGAGGTCGGCGCGGTTGAGGCCGCAGGCCTTCACCTTGACCAGCACCTGCGTGCCCGTGGGTGAGGGTTTCGGGGCATCACCGATCGCAGCGCCGTTGGCGCCGTAGACATAAGCTTTCATGGCTCTGCTTTCCGTTCCGTCTATTCAGCGGCCTGGCGCTGGCTGCCATCAAGCATGGCTTCGAAGCGTGCGCGGATAATCGTCTCGGCATCATGCATGATGCGCGACACGAGTTCCTGGCAGCTCGGAATGTCGTGGATCAGGCCCTGGACCTGGCCGGCCGACCAGATGCCGTCTTCGGCATCGCCGTGCGAGTAGACCAGCTTGCCGCGGGCGCCGGCGACAAGTTCCTTGATCTGCTCGAAAGTGGCGCCTTCCTTCTCCATGGCGACGACCTGTTTGCTTACCGCGTTCCTGGCGACGCGCGAGGTGTTGCGCATGGTGCGGAAGATCAGGTCGGTCTCGCGCTCGTCATTGGCAACGATGCGCTCCTTCACCAGCTGATGGATCGGGCTTTCCTTGGTGCACATGAAGCGCGTGCCCATGTTGATGCCCTCGGCACCAAGCGCCAGCGCGGCGACAAGGCCGCGGCCGTCACCGAAGCCGCCCGAGGCGATCATCGGGATCTTGATCTTGTCGGCCGCGGCCGGGATCAGGATCAGGCCGGGGGTGTCGTCCTCACCGGGATGGCCGGCGCATTCGAAGCCGTCGATGGAGATCGCATCGACGCCCATCCGCTCGGCGGAGAGGCCGTGGCGCACGCTGGTGCATTTATGGATGACCTTGATGCCGTGCTTCTTGAATTCGGTGACGTGTTCCTGCGGCTTGTTGCCGGCAGTCTCGACCACCTTGATGCCGGCCTCGATGATGGCCTGGCGATATTCCGCATAGGGTGGCGGCTTGATGGTCGGCAGAATGGTCAGGTTCACGCCGAACGGCTTGTCGGTCATGTCGCGGCAGCGCGCGATTTCCTTGGTGAGGTCTTCCGGCGTCGGCTGGGTCAGTGCGGTGATCAGGCCGAGCGCGCCGGCATTGGCCACCGCGGCGACGAGCTCGGCGCGGCCGACCCACTGCATGCCGCCCTGGACGATCGGGTGTTCGACACCCACGAGCTCGGTGAAGCGCGTCTTGATCATGATGGTCCTCTTGTTTCCCCGGAGACGCGCTTGGCGCCGAATGGTTCTTGTTTGTTCGGGGCGAAGGATGCCGTTGGGGCGCAGCAATGTCTACCGCCACGGGATACGGCCCCATGCGCCGCCGATGCAGGTCTGATGCGTGAGGCGCGCCGTCGTGATCGCTGGAACTCGCGGCGCGAACATGCTTTTCTCCCGCGCATGACCGAGCCGACCCCGCAACAGATCGAACAACTCACGCGCGCCTTCGAACGTTTTACGCGCAAATTCAAAGTCGCGGAGGCAGCCGCTGCCGCCGACAACGCGCTCAATGCGCTCGACGCGCAGACGCTGGTGTTTGTCGGTGACAATCCCGGCTGCCTGATAGGCGATGTCGCCCGCTATCTCAATGTCGCTATGACCACCATGTCCTCTGCCATCGACCGGCTCGTCAAAAAGGCCCTGGTCGAGCGTCGCCGGCCCGAAGACAATCGCCGGTCCGTGGCGTTGACCGCGACCGAGAAGGGCAAGCAGGTGGTGGAAGAACAGGTCGCCGGCTATCGCGCGGCCTGTCAGATGATGCTGCGGTCACTCGACCCGATCGAGCGTAACGAATTGATTCGGTTGACGGAAAAAATCGCCGACAACGAAACTTGAACATTACGAAATTCGTACTATCTTGGGCGTGCCGCCGGCCGTAAGCCGGTTCCTGACGGAGGCGCTCATGGCCATCGCCATCAATGGTACGGACTACTCGTTGCCCGACGATCCCCGGGTTTCGCTGCTCGACCTTCTGCGTGAACGGATCGGCCTGACCGGCACCAAGCTGGGCTGCAATCAGGGCGCCTGCGGCGCCTGCACCGTCATTCTCGATGGTGAGCGGGTGCTGTCCTGTCTGACACTTGCGGTGCAGGCGGACGGGAGCGCGGTAACCACCATCGAAGGCCTGAGCAAGCAGGGTGACATGCATCCCCTGCAGCGCGCATTCATCGAGCACGATGGCTTGCAGTGCGGCTATTGCACGCCCGGGCAGATCTGCTCGGCGGTCGCGATGCTCGGCGAGATGCGCCGCGGCGATCCCAGTTATGTCACCGCCGATCTCGTTGCGGGGCAAGGCAGCACCACCCGCGAGGAAATCCGCGAGCGCATGAGCGGCAATCTGTGCCGCTGTGGCGCCCATCACGGCATTGTCGAAGCGATCGAAGAACAGCTGGTTGGAGACACCGCATGACGCCGTTCGATTATAGGCGCGCCGCCGACCAGACTGAAGCCCTGTCGCTCGCCGCAGCCGGGCACTGCCGCTTTCTCGGCGGTGGCACCAATCTCGTCGATCTGATGCGGCAGAATATCGAAGCGCCCGCGGCGCTGGTCGATGTCAGCCGATTGCCTGCTACTATCGATGTGACATCCGAAGGCGGCCTGATCATCGGCGCCGCCGTTCGCAACAGCGCGGTGGCCGCGCATCAGGTCGTGCGCGCGCAGTATCCGATGCTGTCCCGCGCACTGCTGGCCGGTGCATCGGCACAGATCCGCAACATGGCCACCGTCGGCGGCAATTTGCTGCAGCGAACGCGTTGCAGCTATTTCTATGACGCCGCAGGATCACGCTGCAACAAGCGCGATCCCGGTGCGGGCTGCGATGCCATCGGTGGCCTCAGCCGTAATCACGCGATCCTCGGCACATCGGAGCATTGTATCGCGACGCTTCCGTCGGACATGAGTGTGGCCTTTGCGGCGCTGGATGCCACTGTGCATCTCGACGGTCCGATGGGACCACGCAGCGTGCCGCTGCTGGATTTCCATCAACTGCCGGGGACGACGCCGCACATCGAGACCGTTTTGCGGCCAGGCGAGCTCATCACCGCAATCGCGATATCCCCCAGCGCTGCCGCAGCCAATTCGCGCTATCGCAAGGTCCGCGATCGCTCGAGCTACGCTTTCGCGCTGGTGTCCGTCGCCGCGGGGCTGGATGTCGCCGACGGCCGGATCAGGGACGTACGGATTGCTCTGGGCGGTGTCGCCGCAAAGCCATGGCGCGCTGTGCAGGCCGAAGACGTCCTGCGCGGCGAGGCGCCGACCCGGGAGAACTTTCTGCGCGCCGCTGATGTCGAACTCGCTGCGGCTAAACCCACCGAAGCCAACGCTTTCAAGATCGAACTCGCAAAGCGAACCATGGCCGCCGTTCTCGGCGATCTGACAGGAGCAGGCGCATGAGCAAGCTGCAAAATGCGATCGTCGGTGGTGTTCGCACGGCGATGGGCTATGTGCCATCGAGCTGGCTGCCGGGTGGCACGCGCGATCCGCTGATCGATAAGCGCGTTACCCTCGGCACGCAGCAGTCGCGGGTCGATGGTCCCGACAAAGTGCAGGGCGTTGCACGCTTTGCTGCGGAAGTGCGAATGGACGGGCTGGTCTATGCGGCCTGCGTGCATTCGACCATCGCGCGCGGCAAGATCACCGAACTCGATCTTGCTGCCGCGGAAGCCGCACCGGGCGTGGTGTTGGTGATGACCCATCGCAATGCGCCGAAACTGGCGCTGCCGCCGCCGATCGGCATGACCAACCTCAAGGCCGCGGGCAACAACATTCTCCTGATCATGCAGGACGCAGAGATCCGCTGGAATGGGCAGACGGTGGCGCTGGTGCTGGCCGAGACCCAGGAGCAGGCGAATTATGCGGCGTCGCTTATTGTGGTTCGTTACGAGCAAGCTGCCGCACGCACTCGGTTCGAGGATGCTAAGGCTGACGCGACCACGCCCGACTCGCTGATGATCGAGCGCAACCGATTGAAGCGCGGCGATACGGTCGCGGCATTTCGAAACGCCGCGGGCAGTGTTGACGCAGTCTATCGAACGCCTTGGCACAATCACAATCCGATCGAGCCCAATGCCGCGACGATTACCTGGCAAGGCGACCGCCTGATCGTGCATGACGCGACGCAGATGCTCAATGGCACCGCGGGTTCGCTCGCAAAAGTGTTCGGCATCAAGGATACGCAGGTATTTGTCAGCTCCCCCTTCGTCGGCGGCGCTTTCGGTGGCAAGGCGCTGTGGGATCACCAGATCCTGGGTGCTGCAGCATCGAAACTCGCCGGCCGGCCGGTGCGGATCGCATTGTCGCGTGCCAGCATGCATCGATTGATCGGCGGCCGGAGCCAGACCGAGCAGCGCGTGGCGCTGGCCGCCGATGCGACCGGAAAGCTGAAGGCACTGTTGCATCAAGGTTTTTCCGTCAAACCCCCGCATAGCGTCTGCGACGAGGCCTTCACCCTGTCAGGCCGCTCGCTTTATGAATCGGAGAGCTACGATATCGTGCAGCACACGCTCGATCTCGATCTGCTGGCCAACACATTCATGCGCGCGCCCGGCGAGGCGGTCGGTACCTTTGCCATCGAGAGCGCGATGGACGAGCTCGCGCATGATCTCGGCATCGATCCGATTGCATTGAGGCTGCGCAATATCGGCGATACCGATCCGGTCAGCGGTGCGCCGCATTCCCAAAGTGACCTGACGCTGGCCTATGAGCTCGGCGCGAAAAAGTTTGGTTGGGATCGCCGCGCGGCGACACCAAAGTCGCATCAGGACGGCGAATGGCTGATCGGCATGGGCTGTGCCACCGGCTCTTTCCCCTATGTGCGCATGCCCGGCATGTCGGCGCGGATCACGATCGACAGCAATGGCCACGCCACGGTGTCGAGTGCCGCGCATGAGATGGGCATGGGCACTGCGACGGTGCAGCGACAGCATGCTGCGGATCGTCTCGGTTTGCCGCTCGATCACGTCACCGTGCGGATTGGCGACACCGATCTGCCTTTCGGCAGCTTTGCGGGCGGCTCATCGCAGACAGCTTCGCTCGGCGCTGCGATCAACGCGGCCAGCGTGAAACTGGCCGGAGATCTGCTGCGGCTGGCTGGTAACGACACGCCGCTGGCGGGATTGCGGGCGAACGAGATCGAATTCGCCAATCACGGCCTGCGCAAGGTCGGCGAGCCATCGCGCTACGAGAGCTTCGCGTCGATCCTCGAGCGCGCGTCGCGCAGCGAGATCAGCGCGATGGGAGAGAGCGGGGCACCGCTCGAAATCCTGAAATTCTCCATGCACAGCCGATCGGCCATCTTTTGTGAACTCCGCGTTAGCGAGGTGACCGGCGAGGTCCGGGTCACCCGTCTTGTTGGAGCGTTCGATTGCGGCCGCATCCTCAATCCCAAGACGGCGACCAGCCAGTTTCGCGGCGGCATGATCATGGGGCTTGGTATGGCGCTCACCGAAGAGACGCTACTCGACAAACGCAACGGGCGGATCATGAGTGCGTCAATGACGGACTATCACGTGCCCGTGCATCTCGACGTGCCGGAGATCGATGTGTTGTGGACCGACATTCCGGACCCTCGCACGCCGATGGGCGCGCGCGGGATCGGCGAGATCGGCATCGCCGGTGTTGCCGCCGCCATCGCCAATGCGGTGTTCAACGCGACCGGAAAACGCGTCCGCGATCTGCCCCTGACGCCGGACAAACTGCTGGGCGACTGAAAGTCGATCGCCCGCTGGCTAGCGGGCGTGAAAATGAACCATCGGCCTCGTGCCGGGACATATCACGTGACGCGACCGGCGTCGTTCGAAAGGAAGTATCCCATGGTGACTTCGCATAAAACTTTCGCAGTGATGGCGGGTCTGGCGGCGTGCCACCTCTTGGCAGCGACGCCGGTGCTCGCGCAGTCGGCGCCATTCGCCGGATTGTCGGGCGCCTGGTCGGGTTCGGGCACCATCATGCTCGCCGACGGTTTGAAGGAGCGGCTGCGCTGCCGCGCCAGCTATCGCGTGTCCGCCAGCGACAACGCGCTGCAGCAATCGCTGCGTTGCGCCAGCGACAGTTACAAATTCGAACTCAGTAGCGATGTCGTCAGCGAGGGTGGGCGCGTGTCAGGCAACTGGAGCGAGACGTCGCGCGGCATCAGCGGCAGCCTGCAGGGCCGTGCCAGTGGTGGCCGGATCGCGGTTGCGGTGGAGTCGCCGATGTTTTCGGCAAATCTCACGCTCACGACGACAGGCAACAAGCAGTCGGTGTCGATCGTCTCGCAGGGCGACATCCGCAATGTCTCGATCGCCATGGTACGAATCTAGCTGTCGCCTCTCGGGCGGCTCGCCTGTTCTGAAGCCCTTTCAGTACAGCCCGGCAACCTTGGCGCGCTGGGCGACGAGTGCCAGAATGGAATCGATCGCGGGCGTCGGGATGCCGGTGAGGCGCCCATTTCCGATGGCGCCGGCGCCGTAGATGCAGATCTTCATGAAATGTCACCAAGGCAACGGGCGCGGACAAGGCAAAAGAACTGGCATCACGGACCGCTGGCGGTCCGTGTCGATACCGGTATGAAACGCGAAGTGAGCTTGAGGCTAGGCCTCAGGCGACCGCTGCATGCGCTTGCGGCGCATCCTCATGGTCGAGCGCCCTGCTGATGTCGCGGATGCTGATCACACCGATCAGCGTGTGATCGTCGATGACCGGGACGTGCCGAATGTGATGCTTGTTCATCAGGTGTCGCACATGTTCGAGCGTGTCGGTCGAGTGGCAGGAAATCAATTCCTGGACCGAGATCATATCCGAGACCTTGCGATTGACGCCGGCGGCGCCGTGTTCGGCGATCGCGCGCACCACGTCGCGTTCCGAGAACATGCCGACCGCGGTGTTGCCCTCGGTGCGGCACACGTCCTTCACGACCAGTGCGCTGATATTGCCCGTCCGAAGCAACTGCGCCGCGATGGCGACGGTCTCGTTCATGCGGACAGTGGCGATACGGGTGCTCTTCCTACGCAGGATATCTCCGACTTGCATGGCAATAACCTCCCTTGGCTGATCGGCTGAGGATCGATCTTGTAGGCGCAAGATTGGTATACGGTATGCCAGTTGTCAACGCGGAAACGAGGATATCGAAGCCCGGTGGTCAAGAAAGAAAGTCAGTGTTTCTGACGTTTATTGCTGCGTGGCGTGTGTTTTTCGCCGTGCTTCTATCGCACCAGCGAATCCAGTGGGAGGTCTGGCATGCCAGTTGGGCATGAAAAAAGGGGCGCGCTCGCGTGCGCCCCTTAAATCTTGAACAAGCTTCGATCGATCAGGCGGTCTTGGCGCTGTGCGCCGCGGCTTCCGGTACGGCAGGCTCGCTCCCCAGAATGAATGCACGTCGCATCGGCTTGATAACGAACAAAGCGAGCAACGCAGCCGTGGCATTGAGCGCAACGGCGATCACAAACACGGCCTGCCATCCATAGCTCGCTGCGATCAGGCTCGCGAGTGGTACCAACAATGCCGCCGTGCCCTTTGCGGTGTAGAGCATGCCGTTATTCGTCGCGGCGTATTTGGCGCCGAACGTATCGCCTGACGTCGCCGGAAACAGACTGTAGATCTCACCGAAGACGCCGAAATAGACCGCCGTCGCCAGTACGAAGACGAGTGGGTTGTGGCCATAGGCCGACAGCGTCAGCAGCATCAGCGCGGCGGTGCCGAAGGCGATGAACATGGTGTGTTCACGACCGATCTGATCGGACAACCAGCCGAAGAGCGGGCGGCCGAACCCGTCGAAGATGCGATCGAGCGAGATGGCGAAGGTCAGTGCTGCCATCTGGAAGCCGGCCAGTGTCACCGGAGAATTCGCAATATTGTAGTCGTGGGCGATGGGCGCGATCTGCGCTGCGGTCATCAAGCCACCGGCGGCGACCATCACGAAGACAAGATACATGACCCAGAAGATCGGGCTGCGCAGCACTTGCGGCGGCGTGAAATCCGTCTTTGTCTGCGGCAGATTGAGTTGTTTCCTCGTCACCGGCACGGCCTGCCCAGGCGGACGCATGAAGAAGGCGAGCATGAACACGATCACGCCCTGGCCGATGCCGAAGGTGAAGAAGGCGTGCTGATAGCCGCTCTCGGCTATCATATGCGCAATCGGCACGACGGTGATCGCAGCGCCAGCGCCGAAGCCTGCCGCCGTGGCGCCCGCAGCGAGGCCGCGGCGATCGGGAAACCACTTCAGAGCATTGCCGACGCAGGTGCCGTAGACCGAACCGGCGCCGATGCCGCCGACGACGGCGCCGGCGTAAAGCATCACCAGTGAGTCCGCATAGGAGTTCAGCACCCAGGCGAGGCTGATCATGGCTCCGCCGAACATGATGACGACGCGGGGACCGTATTTGTCGACGAACCACGCTTCGACCGGCACCAGCCAGGTTTCGACGACGACGAACAGCGTGAAGGCGAGCTGGATCGCGGCGCGACCCCAGTGATACTTGGCGTCGATGGGATCGACGAACAGCGTCCATCCGTATTGCAGATTGGCGATCATCGCCATGCAGACGATGCCCATCACGAGTTGAATCCAGCGGAAGCTGCCGGGTGGGTTGGACGCGGTGGTGAAGTCTGGCTGAGCCATCGTGTTTCCTCCGATGCGCGCTTTTTCCCTTGCGGCGTGGTGTCGCTAAGGTTGTGGCGTATTGCCGCAGGCGTCGCTTGGTCGGAGACTGGTATATTATATTCCACGATGCAAGGTGGTCTTGGCCGATTGTTGCGTGAAGGCGATCACGCCTTGGCGAGCAGCGCATCGCCCACGCAAAACGCGCCCAGCCAGGGCTGAGCGCGTTGTTTTCTTGAGGCTTTTTGCGTTTTTTAGGTCGCCAGCGCCTTGCTGACGACGACCTTACGCCAAGGCTTCAGCACCGCGATCGCGAGCAGTGATGCCAGGATATTGGCACCGGCGGCGATCAGGAACACGCTGTCCCACGTGCCCGACGACTGCTGCATATAGTTCGCGACCGGCACCAGAAGTGCTGCCGTCCCCTTTGCCGTATAGAGCAGGCCGGCATTGGTCGTTGCGAACTTGGAGCCGAAGGTGTCGGTGCAGGTCGATGGGAAGAGCGAATAGATCTCACCCCAGGCGAAGAACACGAAGCCCGACAACAGCACGAACCACAGCGGATCGTGACCCCACATATACAGCGCCCAGATGCCGACGCCTTCCATGCCGAAGGCGATGAACATCGTGTTCTCGCGGCCGATCATGTCGGAGATCCAGCCGAAGAACGGACGTGTCAGGCCGTTGAGTACGCGGTCGATGGTGGCTGCGAAGGTGACCGCCGTCATCGTCATGGCCATCAGCGTGACGGGTACGTTGTCGATCTTCCAGTCGGCCGCAATCGGCTTCAGGTTGGCCGTCACCATCAGGCCGCCGGCACCGACGATCACGAACATGAAGTACATCAGCCAGAAGATCGGATGGCGGATGACTTCTGTCGGCGCGTAGTTGCGGCGGGTCTGGATAACGTTGGCGTTCTGCGTGACCGCCGGTACCTGTCCAGCCTTTGGCGCGAACAGGAAGAAGGAGAGGATCACGATGATGATGCCTTGTCCGAGACCGAAATACAGAAATGCGGTCTGGAAGCCGGAATCCTGGATCATGGCCTGGATCGGCGCGACCGTGAGGGCGGAGCCGGCACCAAAGCCTGCGGCGGTGATGCCAGCCGCGAGGCCGCGCTTGTCAGGAAACCACTTCAGCGCATTGCCGACGCAGGTGCCGTAGACGCCGCCAGCGCCGATGCCCGCAACGATCATGCCGAGATAGAAGCCGTTGAGCGTTTCCGCCTGTGCATTGATCGCCCAGCCGATGCCGCAGAGGATGCCGCCGATAAGGACGACGAGCTTCGGGCCGTATTTATCGACGAACCATCCTTCGACCGGCACCAGCCAGGTCTCGAACAGAACGAAGAGGGTGAAGGCCCACTGGATCGACGCACGATCCCAGCCGAACTTCTTCTGGATGTCGGGGACGAAGAACGTCCAGCCGTATTGATAGTTGGCGATCATCACCATCGCGCCAACGCCGATGGCAAGTTGTGTCCAGCGGTAGGCATCGCTGACACGTGCGGCAGCTGGTGCCACCCCGTGAACTGCATCAGTCATAGTTCCTCCTAAAGCGCTGTTCTATTGAGAGCTCGACAGCTGCGAAGGATAGTTTGGTATATGATATGCCAACTAACAAGCGAAATCTTGCCAATTTGCCGCTGCAAGTTTCGCATGACTGAATGCTGTACTGCGATACTACAAGACAGCACAAAGCCGGCGGTCCAGACCGCCGGCTTTTGGGTTTGAACAGTTATCTGTATCGTTACTTACGCTGCTGCAGTGCGAGTACGCAGCCGGGTGAAGCCGTTCTGGATCACCGACCAGAACAGCGCGATCAGGCCGAGGATCATGATGCTGCTGACCAGTGTGTTCGAGAAGAAGATCCCAAGCGATCCCTGCGACCCCAGCAGCGACTGACGGAAGGCTTCCTCGGCCTTGTCGCCAAGTACGATGGCGAGCACCAGCGGGGCGAGGGGATAGTTACACTTCTTCAGTGCGTAACCGATGATTCCGAATACCAGCATCATCACCACGTCGAAGGTCGAGTTGTGGACGGAATAGGCTCCGATCGCACAGAGCACCAGAATGAGCGGTGCAATGATGCTGAATGGAACCCGCAGGATCGCTGCGAAGATCGGTACGCAGGTCAGCACGATGATCAGGCCGACGAGATTGCCGAGATACATCGAGGCGATCAGGCCCCAGACGAACTCCTTCTGCTCGACGAATAGCATCGGGCCGGGCTGCAGGCCCCAGATCAGCAGACCACCAAGAAGCACAGCGGCAGTTGGCGAACCGGGGACGCCGAGCGAGAGCATCGGAAGCAGGGCTGCGGTACCGGCGGCATGCGCGGCCGTTTCCGGAGCGATGACGCCTTCGATCTCGCCCTTGCCGAAATTGTTGCCGTTCTTGGAGACGCGCTTGGCGATCCCGTAACTCATGAACGATGCCGGTGTCGCACCTGCGGGCGTGACACCCATCCAGCAACCGATCACGCAGGAGCGCAGTGACGTCATCCAGTATTGCGGCAAGCTCATCCAGGTACGGAGCACGACGCGAAGATCGATCTTCGCCTTGCCGCCCTGGAAGCGCAGGCCTTCCTCCATGGTGAGGAAGATTTCGCCAAGGCCGAACAGGCCGATGACTGCGATCAGGAAGTCGAAGCCATTGAGAAGTTCGGTCGAGCCAAACGTGAGTCGCAGTTGTCCGGTAATGGAATCGAGGCCGACCGCGGCGAGGGCAAAACCGATCATCATCGCCGCAATGGTCTTGAAAGGTGGCTCCTTACTCAGCCCGACGAAACTGCAGAACGCCAGGAAATAGACCGCGAACTTCTCCGCGGGTCCGAATCGTAAGGCGAAGCCTGCGACCAGCGGCGCGACCAAGGTGATCATGACGACGGCGAACAGTGCGCCAACGAAAGAGGAGGTGAAGGCGGCGGTTAGTGCTTCGGCAGCCTTGCCCTGCTGCGCCATCGGATAGCCGTCGAATGTCGTGGCCACCGACCATGGCTCTCCGGGGATGTTGAACAGGATCGAGGTGATCGCACCTCCGAACAATGCGCCCCAATAGATGCAGGACAGCATGATGATGGCCGATGTCGGCGGCATGCTGAAGGTGAGGGGCAGCAGGATTGCAACGCCATTGGCGCCGCCAAGGCCGGGCAGCACGCCGATGATGACGCCCAGCACGATGCCGAGCACCATCACCGCGATGTTGAATGGCTGCAGCGCGACCGCAAAGCCCTGAAACAGATTAGCAATTTCTTCCATTTCGAGTAGTCCTCAGAAAGAGACCGGCAGACGCAACGGAATTAAAGATCGCGGAAATCAGAGACCGAGCAGATCCTCAAGCGGTCCTTTGGGGAGCGGCACGAGAAACCAGCGTTCGAAGATCAGGTAGGTGACGACAGGCATGCCGAGAGAGATCGCGGCGATGATCGGCCACTCATATTTGCCAAGCCAGCGCATGAACCATGCGATGAAAATCATCGAGGACACGTAGAGTCCGATGAACGGCAAGACGCCGACATAGATGCCGGTGGGAATGACGACGCTGAAAACCTGGCGCAACTGGCCCCATTCGGCGAAAAGGCTGCCGTCGTCCTCGCGCAGCGTGTTCCAGATATTGACGAGGCTGGAGATGATGATGAACAGCCCGATATAGAACGGAAAGAATCCGGCTTTCGGTCCCTCTGCGCCCCAGTTGATGCCGGCCTTGACGCTGCCATAGACGACGATGGCGCCGAACAGGCCGATGACGGTGGTGACGCCGGCTTCGACGGATTTGTGGGACGGGCCTACGTTGTGAGATTGCTGCGTGGTCATGGACAACTCTGTGTGAGAGGTCAGCGTCGATCAGCGTGTTGCATGTGCCGGACCTGATGTGCGATCAGGTCCGGCGTCATGGCGCCTGCGTCAGTTGCCTTGCGCGAGGAAGCCGGCTTCCTTCATCAGCGTCTCGTGGCGCTTCTCTTCGGTGCCAACCCAGCTGGCATATTCACCGCCGGTCATGAAGGTCGTGTTGAAGGCGCCGCTCTTCATCAGGTCCTGCCACTCGGGCGTCGCGCGGACCTTCTTGAACAGTTCGACATAATAATCGATCTGATCCTTCGTCGCTTTCGGCCCCATGAAGATGCCGCGCAGCATCACATATTCGATGTCGAGCCCCTGTGACTTGCAGGTCGGAATGTCCTTCCAGCCCTTGCCGTCGGCGACCTGCTCGTCATAGGCCATCGGCTTGCTGTCGAAGACGCAGAGCGGACGCACCTTGCCGCCGCGCCACTGCGCGACTGCCTCGATCGGATTGTTCACGGTTGAGTCGACGTGCTGACCAACGAGCTGCACTGCGACTTCACCGCCGCCCTTGTAAGGGATGTAAGTGAACTTGCTGCCGATCGCTTTCTCGACTGCGACCGTGATGATCTGGTCTTCCTGCTTCGAGCCCGTGCCGCCCATCTTGATCGTGCCGGCTGGTGCGGCCTTCACGGCGTCGATATAGTCCTTCACGGTCTTGTAGGGCTTGTCGGCATTCACCCACAGTACGAACTCGTCGAGTGCCAGCATCGCGACCGGCGTGAGATCCTTCCAGTTGAAGGGAATGCCGGTGGCGAGCGGTGTCGTGAACAGGTTCGACAACGTGATGATGATCTTGTGCGGATTGTTGTTCGCCGACTTCACGTCGAGGAAACCTTCACCGCCCGCGCCTCCCGACTTGTTGATGACGACAAGCGGCTGTTTCATCAGACTGTGCTTGGTGATGATGCCCTGAATGGTGCGCGCCATCTGATCGGCGCCGCCGCCGGTGCCTGCGGGAACGATCAATTCGACGGGGCGCGTCGGCTCCCATGCAGCAGATGCCGGGAGAGACGCTCCCAGGCAGAGAATGGATACAGCGGCGGCCAGCGTGAGACATGAACCAAGGCGTTTCATTGTTTCTCTCCCATTCGTTTTGATAGCGTCGATCGTTCGTCGACTTTGAAATCGTCAGTGCGTGGTCGGGTCTTCCTTCGAATGTCCTGACTGCAGGTGTTCAAACGCGCCCTTGCATGCGCCATATGCGCACGTCAGACTGTCGAGCATCGAAGCGGCTCGCCTGCAAAAAGGATGAGTGGGTCTGGATCGCTCTGTCATTGCGCATACGGCATTGCTTGCCCGCGAAGGCAGCGCAGCCTTTGTCCTCCCCAGGTATGCTTTCTATTCAGACGTGAAGCATTACCGTTCGCGCATTTTGGTATGCGATATGCCAAGCGGCAAGCGATTAGAGCCGTTAAAAGCCGGGGAGGCTGAAATGTCGCAGGGAACGCGAGACGTCGCTGCGATGCAACTACACAAACAAAAAAACGGCCCCGGAAATCCGGGGCCAGTCGTCGGGAGGAACGCAGAGAATTTTGCGCGGGCTGGCCGCGCAAAAGTAGTGACGTCGCAGCCTTACAGGCCGAAGCGGGGCAGGTCGCCGTTGCGGGCCGAGATGCGTGCGCCGGCCATCAGCGCGCGATCGAGCGAGGCCATGAAGCGAGCGAAGAAGCTGGTGGATGTCGCGAGGTCGAGAGAAGCAGTCTTCGACATGATTTGATCCTTTGCTGGAGGCCGCCCCGTCTTGGCGGCTCGTCATCTGGGATCAATTTACGTATACCAGATGCCAAGGACAATTGTCTTGTTTGCATGGCAGCATGAGAATTTTGCAGTGCGATATAGATCGATTTGATTTTCTTATTAAAGTTCCGCGTTGACCACCGTAAATGAAAAAGGCCGCCAATCGGCGGCCTTTCGCATGTAATTATCTGAAATAACTGGCGAAATTACTCAGCGGCAACCTTCCGCGGCGGATCGAGTGCGCCGGAGTCGTGGATTTCGGTCACCTGATGATCGCTGAAGCCCAGCACCTGCTTGAGGATTTCGTCGGTATGTTCGCCGAGCAGGGGCGAGCGGGTCACTTCGGTAGGGCTTTCCGATAGCTTAATCGGATTACCAACCGACAGATACTTGCCGCGCTCGGGGTGATCGACCTCGACCACGGTGCCGGTGGCGCGGAGCGACTGGTCTTCGGCCAGTTCCTTCATGGACAGGATCGGGCCGCAGGGGATGTCATCCTTGTTGAGGATTTCCATCGCCTCGAACTTGGTCTTGGTCATCGTCCACTGTTCGATGCGCGCGAAGATCGCGTTGAGCTTGGGCAGGCGCACCGCCGGCTTGGCATAGGCCGGGTCGGTCTTCCAGGTCGGTTCGCCGATCACGTCGCAGATCTTCTCCCACACCGGCGCCTGAGTGATGAAGTAGATGTAAGCGTTCGGGTCGGTTTCCCAGCCCTTGCACTTCAGGATGCGACCGGGCTGGCCACCGCCGCTGTCGTTGCCGGCACGCGGCACGGCATCGCCGAACGGAATGCCTTCGCCGAACTGGCTGTATTCCTTGAGCGGGCCATGGGCGAGGCGCTGCTGATCGCGCAGCTTGACGCGCGCGAGATTCAGCACGCCGTCCTGCATCGCGGCGGTGACCTTCTGGCCCTTGCCGGTCTGCGTGCGCTGATACAGCGCGGTGACGATGCCGAGTGCGAGATGCAAGCCAGTGCCGCTATCGCCGATCTGTGCGCCGGTGACGAGCGGCAGGCCGTCGCGGAAGCCGGTGGTGGAAGCTGCGCCGCCGGTGCACTGCGCGACGTTCTCATAGACCTTGCAGTCCTCATAGGGACCAGGACCAAACCCCTTGATCGAGGCGACGATCATCTTCGGGTTGATCTGCTGAATCTTTTCGAACGGGAAGCCCATGCGGTCGAGTACGCCCGGTCCGAAGTTCTCGACGAGAACATCGCACTCTTTCATCAGCGCGGTGAGCACTTCCTTGCCCTTCGGGTTCTTGGTGTCGAGGGTGATCGAGCGCTTGTTGTGGTTCAGCATGGTAAAATACAGGCTGTCCACATTCGGCACGTCCTGCAATTGGCCGCGGGTGATGTCGCCAACGCCGGGCCGTTCGACCTTGATCACATCGGCGCCGAACCATGCCAGCAACTGCGTGCAGGTCGGGCCAGATTGAACGTGGGTGAAGTCCAGAATGCGAACGCCTTTGAGCGCCTGTGTCATTGTTTTGCTCCCGTAAACTAGTTTTGCCGCCTCGGCATATGAGAAAAGGAGACGGGGTCTCGCGACCCCGCCTGATGTGTTATTTCTTCTTGCTGAGCACGCTTTGTGGATTGAGGTTGCCGATACGGCCGCTCTCGCTGCCGGCCGCCGGATCGATCACCGCATTGATGAGCGTCGGCTTGCCGGAATCCATCGCCGCATTGACGGCGCGCTTGAGTTCGTCGGGCGAGGTCGCGTTCACGCCGATGCCGCCGAAGGCTTCCATCATCTTGTCGTAGCGCGAGCCCTTGACGAAGACCGTCGGTGCCACGTCGGAACCGCCGGTCGGATTGACGTCGGTGCCGCGATAGATACCGTCATTATTGAAGACAACGATGCAGACCGGCAGATTGTAGCGGCAGATCGTCTCCACCTCCATGCCGGAGAAACCGAAGGCGCTGTCGCCTTCGATCGCGAGCACGGGCTTGCCGGTCTCGACGGCCGCAGCGATGCAATAACCCATGCCGATGCCCATGATGCCCCAGGTGCCGACATCGATGCGCTTGCGCGGCTGATACATGTCGACGATGCCGCGGGCGAGGTCGAGCGTGTTGGCGCCTTCGTTGACGAGCATCGCGTCGGGACGTTCGGCGATGATGGTGCGCAGAACACCAAGCGCGCCGTGGTAATCCATCGGCGAGTTGTTGTTCATCAGCTTCGGCGCCATCTTCGCGACGTTCTCGTCGCGCTTCGTGGTGACTGCTGATGTCCAGTCGGACGATGCCTTCTGCCAGCTTTTGCCCATGCCATCGAGCAGGGCAGTGACGCAGGAGCCGATATCGCCAACGACGGGCGCGACGATCTCGACGTTGGAATCCATTTCCTTCGGCTCGATATCGATCTGGATGAACTTCTTAGGTGCGCTGCCCCAGGCCTTGCCCTTGCCGTGCGACAGCAGCCAATTCAGGCGTGCGCCGATCAGCATGACGACGTCGCTGTCTTTCAGGACCGTCGAACGTGCAGCACCCGCACACTGCGGATGGGTGTCGGGCAGAAGGCCCTTGGCCATGCTCATGGGCAGGAACGGAATGCCGGAGGTTTCGACCAGCGCCTTCACGGCATCGTCAGCCTGCGCATAAGCGGCGCCTTTGCCGAGAATGATCAGCGGCTTCTTCGCCGATTTCAGCACCTCGAGTGCGCGCTTGATCGAATCCGTGGCAGGGATCTGCGCCGGCGCGGCGTCGATCACCTTCACCAGCGATTTCTTGCCCGCATCGGCATTCATCACCTGACCGAACAGTTTGGCGGGCAGATCGAGATAGACGCCGCCCGGACGGCCGGACACTGCAGCGCGGATCGCGCGGGCGAGGCCGATGCCGATGTCGGCCGCGTGCAGCACGCGGAACGCGGCCTTACACAGCGGCTTGGCGATCGCGAGCTGATCCATTTCCTCGTAGTCGCCCTGCTGCAGATCGACGATCTCACGCTCGGACGAGCCGGAGATCAGGATCATCGGGAAGCAGTTGGTGGTAGCATGGGCCAGCGCCGTAAGGCCGTTGAGGAAGCCGGGTGCCGACACGGTCAAACAGACGCCAGGCTTCTTGGTGAGATAGCCGGCGATCGATGCGGCATAGCCGGCGGCCTGTTCGTGACGGAACGACAGCACCCGGATCCCCTCGGCCTGCGCCATGCGGCCGAAGTCGGTAATCGGAATGCCCGGCACGCCATAGATCGTGTTGAGGCCATTGAGCTTGAGTGCATCGATGATCAGATGGAAGCCATCGGTCAATTCCTGCTCGGCGGCTGCGTTGGTATCGATGCTCTGGACTACTGCGGACATCCCGCTCTCCCTGACTTTTCTTGTGACTGTTGGTCGTTGCTCAATTGGACGTGGTGCGGAGTGGTGAACCGTCGCGAGACGGCGCTTACGTAAACAATTCCTGGCCGTGGGCTTCAACATAAGAAGCCAGACCGAGCGTGTGATCGCGCGCGCGCTTTTCCGCGAGCTCGGTGTTGCGCTCCTCAAGCGCTTCGATGATGGCCAGATGTTCGGGCAGGGACGTCGCGGTACGGTCCGTGCGTCCGATCGTCAGCTGACGATAGCCACGCACATGCAGTAGAATATCGTTGGTCATATCGACCAGCACTGGCGACTCGCTGAGCGAGATCAGTGCCTGGTGGAAAGCGATATTCGCTTTCGAATATTCCTCAACGTGGTCCTGTGGCAGACGGTCCTTGTTGAAGTCCTTGAAGAAGTCGCGCAGCGCCGAGATATCTTTTTTGCGTGCGGTGGTCGTGATCAGACGCGCGGCCATGCTTTCCAGCGCCGCCCAGGCGCGGATCATGTCGACGATCTCGACCTTGGTCTTTCTGACAACGACGATGCCGCGGCGTGGCACAGTCTTTACGAAGCCATCCTGCTCCAACATCGCAATGGCTTCGCGGATAGGCGTGCGGCTGACACCGAGTCGTTCCGACAATGCACGCTCGTCAAGCATCACCGGATCGGGCGAGGTGTAGATGTCCATCTTAAGAATGGCTTCTTTCAAGGCTTCATAGGCCTTGGTCTTGAAGCTGGTCTCCGGTGCAATCCGAACGATCGCGATATCGGCTTCAGACATGACGGACGGCGCCTTGGTTTGTTTTCGCGTGGGCATGAATCATCTCCAGTCGAGATGTCCTACCACAGAAATAACGTCAAGAATTTTTGGCATACCAGATGCCAGCATGTCAAGATGACAGCTATTTCAGCAATTTTGCGCTGCAACGCGCCTTGACAATCAAGTTTCTGGCATACCAAATGCCATCAATCCGTCTATTGGAAAAGACGTGAAGGAGGAAGCCATGTCCCAATCGAATCTTGCCGTCAAAGAAGCAACACCATCGGCGAAACAGGCCGTCCGCAAAGTTCTCGATGCGGTCAAAGCCGACAAGCGCACCAGCCTGACCGCCCCCGAGGGCAAGCTTGTGTGTGACGCATACGGCATTCCCGTGCCGAAAGAAGGCGTGGCCACCTCAGCCGCTGACGCTGCCAAGATGGCAAGCGGCATGGGCTTCCCGGTCGTGATGAAGATCGTCTCGCCGGACATTCTCCACAAGACTGAAGCGGGCGGTGTCATTGTCGGCGTCAAGACCGCCGAAGACGCGCAGAAAGCTTACGACACCATTCTGGCCAATGCCAAGAAGTACAAGGCCGATGCCAAGATAGAAGGTATCCAGGTTCAGCAGATGCTGATGGGCGGCACCGAAGTGATCATCGGTTCGATCACCGATGGTTCGTTCGGCAAGCTGGTGGCCTTCGGCCTCGGCGGCGTGCTCGTCGAAGTGCTGAAGGACGTCACTTTCCGTCTCGCGCCCGCGACCAATGATGACGCGCTGTCGATGCTCGATGGCATTCAGGCCGCCGAGATGCTGCATGGCGTACGCGGCGGCGATCCCGCCAACCGCGAGGCGCTGGCTGACATCATCGTCAAGGTATCGCAGCTCGTCAGCGATTTCCCGGAAATGGTCGAACTCGATCTCAACCCGGTCTTCGCCACCAAGAAAGACGCCATTGCCGCCGACGTGCGCATCGTCGTCGACTTCGACTACAAACCGCGCCCCGCGCCGCGCTCCAACGCCGAAATCGTCACGGCGATGAACCGCATCATGATGCCGAAGGCCGTCGCTGTGATCGGCGCTTCCGCCGAAGATGGCAAGATCGGTAATTCGGTGATGAAGAACCTCATCAACGGCGGCTACAAGGGCGACATCTACCCGATCCATCCGAAGGCCGAAGAGATCATGGGCCGCAAGGCCTATAAGAGCGTCAAGGATGTTCCGGGCGTGATCGACACCGCGGTATTCGCGATTCCTGCCAAGTTCGTGGCCGGCGCGCTGATCGAATGCGGCGAGAAGAAAATTCCGGGCGCGGTGCTGATCCCGTCGGGCTTTGCCGAAGCCAACGAGCCTGCATTGCAGGAAGAGATCGTCGAAATCGGCAAGAAATATGACGTCCGTCTGATGGGGCCGAATATCTATGGCTTCTATTATACGCCGGCCAATCTCTGCGCGACTTTCTGTACGGCCTATGACGTGAAGGGTTCGGCGGCATTGTCGTCGCAGTCCGGCGGCATCGGTATGGCGATCATTGGCTTCTCGCGCTCTGCCAAGATGGGCGTGTCGGCGATCGTCGGTCTCGGCAACAAGTCGGATATCGACGAGGACGATCTGCTCGCCTTCTTCGAGCAGGATCCCAACACCACGATCATCGCGCAGCACTGCGAGGATCTGAAGGATGGCCGTGCCTTCGCCGAAGCCGCCAAGCGCGTCTCCAAGATCAAGCCGGTTGTCGTCCTGAAGGCCGGCCGCACCTCGGCCGGCGCCAAGGCGGCCTCGTCGCATACCGGCGCACTTGCCGGCAACGACAAGATCTATGAGGACGTGCTGAAGCAGTCGGGGGTCATTCGCGCCCGCTCGCTGCGCCAGCTGCTCGAATTCGCTCGTGGCATTCCCGTGCTGCCGACGCCGAAGGGCGAGAACGTGCTGATTATCACCGGTGCCGGTGGGTCGGGCGTGCTGCTGTCGGATGCGGTGGTCGATAACGGCATGTCGCTGATGGCGATGCCGCCGGATCTGGATGCGGCGTTCCGCAAGTTCATTCCGCCGTTCGGTGCCGCCGGCAACCCGGTCGACATCACCGGTGGCGAACCGCCGATCACTTACGTCAACACCGTGAAGCTGGGTCTCACCGATGATCGCATCCACTCGCTGATCCTCGGCTACTGGCACACGATCGTGACGCCGCCGATGGTGTTCGCGCGCAACATGGTCGAGATCAAGAACGAGATGAAGGCCAAGGGCATCGAGAAGCCGATGGTGGCTTCGCTTGCGGGCGACGTGGAAGTCGAGGAAGCCGCCGAATATCTCTACCAGAACGGCATTCCGGCTTACGCTTATTCGACCGAACTCCCGGTCGAGGTGCTTGGTGCCAAGTACAAGTGGGCACGCGGAGCGGGCCTGCTGTAAGCAGCTTCGACCTATACACAAAAACAAAGCGCCGTCCGGGAAACCGGGCGGCGCTTTTTGCGTTTGCGGTTCTGGCTAGACGATCACCGGCTGCTCGGCGACGCCCTCGCGGCCGAAGATGCGCAGATAGCGTTCGATCTCCGCAGGGCTGCTGCCGGTGGTCTTGGCCGGATTGTCCGACAGCTTCACGGCCGAGCGGCCGTTGGCATAGGTGACCTTGCAGACCAGGCTGATCGGGTCGAGTGAATCGAGCCCGCGCGGATGCGCGCCGCGGAAGTCGTTGGTGGCCATGGTGCCCCAGCCGAAGCTCTCGCGGATGCGCCCACGGAAACGCTGATGCAGATCGATCATCAGATCGACTTCGAGACCGTCGCTGAACATCGCGCGCTTCTTGCGCGGATCCTCGCCACGCATCGCGTACCAGGCGATCATCTCTTCGCCCGCCGCAACCGGCTCCTTGCTGTCCATGCGCATGCCGGTCCATTGTGAGGCCCAGGGCGGTGCGTCGCGCAGGAACTGCGTCATGCCGAACGTATCGGGCAGAATGATCAGCAATTCGCCGTCATAGACCTCCTGCCATTTCGCCAGCACGTCATATTGCGCGGTCTTCAGCTGTTCGTCGTTTTCGGCGAGACAGGCGAACACCATCGGCAGTTCGTGCGAATTGGTGCCGATGGCCTCGAATGAATGCTTGAAAGCGAGCAGGGCGTTCGACGTTCCGACGAAGCTGCGGCCAAGCTCGTTGGCCATCGCGTCCGTCACCCATTCTTGCCACAGGAAGCCGTGGCGGCGACGGGTGCCGAATTCCGCGAGCCGCATGTCCGGATAGGATTTCAGCTTCTTGATCTTGTTCCAGATCTTGGTCTTGGTCTGGGCGTAGAGAATATCCAGCTCGAACTTGTCCAGCGTGGCCATGGCGATCCGCGATCGCAGCTCGCTGACGATGGCGAGGGCGTAGATCTCCCACATCGTGACTTCAGCCCAGTCACCTTCGAAGGTGAGGACATATTGACCATCGATGGTCTCAAGCTTGTAGTCAGGCAACCTGAAGCTGCGCAGATATTCGATGTATTCAGGACGGAAGATGTCGCGACGGCCATAGAAGCGGTTGCCGGCCAGCCAGATCAGTTCGTTCTCGCGGAATGAAAGCGTGCGGGCATGATCGAGCTGCGCGCGCAGCACCGCTTCCGGAATGATCTCGGCAAGGCGGACGGTTTTGGTCCGATTGATCAGGCCGAAGGTCACAGGCACCTTCGGATAAAGCATCCAGATGAATTGATGCATCAGGAATTTGTAGAAGTCGGTGTCCAGCAGCGACCGGATGATCGGATCAAGCCGGTAGTTGTGATTGTGGACCCGGGTGGCGAAATCCATCATGGCAACGCCACTCCTGGTAACGTGCCTGATCGTGGCACCTGCACCGAAACGGCAGTGGCCGCATCGCTGACGCTGTCTTTGCAGCAGTTCATTAAATTGGCGTATCCGCCGGGTTTATCGATGTCAACGCAAGCGCTGAACGGCGCTTTCACAATCGAGGATTGTCGTGGCAGCCCAGCGTTTGTCCATCTGTTTTTGGCCCTGATCCTGCATCTGCGGGCATTGCGCAGAATTGTTTGCATGCTTACGATTTCCACCTGCCGGTGGGCGCCCCGAAACGATGAAGGACAGCACCATGAAAGTCGTCGATCTCTCCCACGTCATGAACATCCACACGCCCGGCTGGGTCGGCTATGCCGGCAACAAGATGTATTATGCGCAGAACCTGCAGACGCAGATGATCGTGGCGCAGCGGATCGAGACGGCGCTGCATGCCGGCACCCATTTCGACGGCGCGATGCATGCCACCGACGGGCGCAAGGGCGACATGGCCTCGCTGCCGCTGGACTACCTGTTCAATCGCGGCGTTGTCGTCGATATCTCCAGCCAGATGCACGACTGGGCGGTGATCACGCCTGAGATGCTTGAGAAGTCCGGCGCGGATATTCGCGAAGGTGACATTCTGATCCTGCACACCGGCTGGCATAAATATTACGAAGGCCAGGCGCAGCAGGATCTGGTGAAGTACTTCTGCTATCACCCCGGTCCGAACCTCGACACGCTGCACTGGATGCTGGAGAAGAAGATCAAGTGGTTCGGCATGGACACCGGCTCCTGCGATCACTCGATGAACACCTCGATCCGCAACATGCGGCCGGACATCGCTGCGCAGTTCACCAAGAAGCACGGCAAGACGCCGGCGGAATTCTTCGGCACGTTTGAGTATAATCACAAGCTCTCGGGCCGCCACGTGACTGCCGACATGTTTCCGTTCCACAATTACGCGTTCCAGGAAGGCTTGTTGCATGCCGAGAATATCGGCGGCGACATCGAGCTAATGCTGAACCAGCGTTGCCTGATCGGCGCATTCCCGTGGCGCTATGATGGGCTTGAGTCATGTCCGTGTCGTATCCTGTGCTTCACGGATACGGGCGATGCCTCGGTGGAAGCCATGGGGAACGCGGCGAAGGCGATCATGGGGTGATGTAGTTTAGGTCCACACCGTCATGGCCGTGGCTCGTCCTGGCCATCCCCGTCCGTCTGGACTAGCGGCCAAGTCGTGGATGCCCGGGACACGCCCGGGCATGACGTGGAGAGGTCGGTGGATCGTTGTCTAGCGCCTCAGCCTCGCATCTGGCGCGTTTGCCTGCAGTGTATTCTGAATCGCCTCGCGGAGCAGGGGATAGTCCGCACGATCCCAGTCCGACATTCGCACGTCCGCCAAAAGCGCCGCTGACTTGCCGAACACGACGATGCGGTCGCCCACCGCCATGGCCTCTTCGAGCTGATGCGTAATCAGGATCGCGGTCGATTTGAACTCCCGTGCCAGATCGACGAAGGTCTTGCGCAGCTCGTTGGCGGTGACTTCATCGAGCGCACTGAAAGACTCATCCGCCAGTAGAATTTCCGGCTGCACGGCGAAAGCTCGAGCGATGGCCACGCGTTGCCGCATGCCGCCGGAGAGTTCACGTGGATAGGCGTTCGCGAATTTTTCCAATCCCAGCCGCTTCAGCCATGTCATCGCGCGCTCCTGCTGAACATCTTCGGCGATGCCGATCAGTTCGAGCGGGAGCTTGACGTTATCAAGCGCGGAGCGCCACGGAAACAGCCGGTCCTGCTGGAAGATCGTCGCGATCTTGCCGCGGAAAGCGTTGAAGTCGTCATAGGGTGTTTTTCCGCCGATGGTAATGCTGCCGGCGGTGGGATGTTCGAGGCCGATCAACAGATCGAACAGCGTTGACTTTCCGCAGCCGGTCTTGCCGACTATGGCGATGAGTTCGCCGGGATCGATCCGCAGCGACAATTGGTCGATGGCCGTGATCGACTGGCCGGAGGTGGTCTGGCGAAATACCTTGCGCAACTGCGCGATCTCGATGGGCGCTGAAGCTGCCGTCATGCCCGCCACCGCAATACATGTGTTTCGAGCCTGACGAGCAACGCTTCAAGGAAGAACAGCAGCACGACCAGCACGAGCGTCCAGGCAAACACGTCAGCCACCGAGAACAATTCCTGGGCGACCGAGAGCTGATGCCCGATGCCGGTCACTGCGCCGACGAGTTCAGCGATGGTCACGACGCGTATGGCGAGGCTGAGGGTGATCTTCCAGCTCGTGATGATCCCCGGCGTGATCGCTGGCAGCATCAGCTTGTGAAAGAACTGCAACGGCGTCGGCCTGAATGAGCGGATCATCTGCTTCAGGTCACGCGACACCTCGCGCATGTTGTCGAGGGCGTCGACCGTGAAAACCGGTGCGCAGACCACAACCAGCACGAAGACGATGCGGAATTCGACGCCCTTGAACCACAGCACCGCGAACAGGATCCAGGAGACGACCGGTACCGCCATCAGGATCCGCACCATCGGCCGCAGATATTTCTCGATGCTTTCGGACAGATACATCAGCACCGCCACCAGCAGTCCGATGACGAAGGAAACGACCAGTGACAGCAACACACGGCCGAGCGTCACCGCGACGTCGAGCGGGGTGATCTTAGCAAGGCTCTGTGCAATGCGGCCGAGGCCCGGGATCGCGAAAGCGGGGATACCCAGCGACGGCGCGAGATAGGACATGACCTGCCAGACCGCTGCGAAGAGGACGATAGATATGATCGTCTCGCGCGGCAGGCTGGAGATCATCCGGCTTCGCGGTGACCTTTCGAAGACCGGTTCCTCGAATCGCGTGGCAGGTCTCGGCTCGTCAGGGGGCATAGATGATTGCTTCGTCAGGCAGCTTTGGATGGAAGCCGGCGGCGACGGCGCGCTCGAATGTATCCCAGATGCTCTTGCGCTCGGTGGCGTCCCAGGCTGGCTTGGCGTCGAAGTCCCAGCGCTTGGCGAGCACGGCTTCCTTCAAGATGCCAGGCGGCAGCTTCACGGTCTCGACCGCGATCTTGTCAGCACCATCCGGATCGCTGCGCAGATATTTGGTGACGTCCGCCAGCGCCGCGACGAATTTCTTGGGCGCATCCGGGGCTTTCTTGATGGTGTCCTCGCGCATGGCATAGACCAGCTCCCAGCCGGTGGTGCCCGCAATCTCCTTCCATCCGTCATTGGCGTTGAAGATGATCTTCAGCGAGGGATCGTCCTTCATCATCATGGTGGCGATCGGCTCGATGATCATCGCGGCATCGACGCGGCCGGCGGCAAGCTGCGCACGCGCTACAGCAAAGTTCGCGTTGACCAATGTCATGTCCTTCGCGAGGTCCATCTTTTTGGATTTCGCGTAGATCGACAGGATCTGGAATTGCCCGCTGCCCATGTCGGCGGCGAGTTGCTTGCCTTTGAGGTCGGCCAGCGACTTGATGGCCGGGTCCTTGGTGATGATGACGAGATCGGCGAGCGTGGCACCTGTTGCGACGATTTGCAGCGGCACGCCTTCGAGGCGCAGCTTCTGGAAGTAGGTGGGCCCGCCGATCAGCGTGTCGATTTCGCCGGTGGCGAGGCCCGCATAATAAGAGGAGAAAGAAGGATAGACCTGAACTTCGGCCTGGAAACCGTTCTTGGTATCGAACTTCTGCGCCTTCATGATGTTGATGATGATCGGCGCGAAGACGGGAAGTGTCAGGCTACCCACGCGGATTTTTGTCGGCGCCTGCGCCTGCGAATTTGTTGTGAGCGCGGTGCTCATCAGCGTAGCAGCCGTGCCCATTGTGAAGGCGCGTCGCGAAAGTCCGGTCATGACATCTCCTCAAGAAACGTTGTGGCGCGTGGCTTTTCGATCGGTTTATGCGGCGGTGCGATATTTGTTTGTTTGCAAACGATATGCCAAAATTGAATCCACTAAATCCTCTTGCAGTCATGAAATAACGCTACTAGCATTTCGTTTGTGTGCAAATGAAATCTGCTCTGACTGCAGGAGGCGACGATGCCGCACGTGACGACTGCCGACGGGACGCAACTCTATTATGAGGAAGTCGGCACCGGGAGTCCTGTGGTTTTCGTTCATGAGTATGCGGGAGATTACCGCACCTGGGAGCCGCAGCTTCGTTACTTCTCGCGCTCCTATCGTTGCGTCACCTACAGCCAGCGCGGTTATCCGCCATCGGATGTACCGACCGATCCAGCGCGTTACGGCCAGGATATTGCACGCGATGACGTCATCGCACTGATGGATGCACTGAAGATCGACAAGGCGCATATCGTCGGTCATTCCATGGGCGCATCGACGGCGCTGCATGTCGGCATTCACTATCCGGATCGTTGTTTGTCGGTGACCGCTGCAAGCTGCGGTTACGGCTCCAGTCCCGATCCTGCCTTTGTGGAGCAGGGCCGTGCAGCCTCGCGCGAGACCGCAAAAATGTTCGAGACGGTCGATTTTCCGACCGCTGCAGCGCGCTATGCCGATGGTGCAACGCGTCAGACGCACAAGAACAAGGACCCGCGTGGTTTCGCCGAGTTTGCGCGCATGCTGGCGAATCATTCTCCGGTCGGGCACGCGCTGACCATGCGCGAGCTGCAGGCCAAGCGGCCGATGCTGTGGGAGATGAAGCCGCAACTCGAGAAATTCACGCCGCCACTGCTGATCATCGTTGGCGACGAGGACGATTGGTGCCTCGATCCCAGCATCTTTCTCAAGCGTACGGTGCCGACAGCAGGTCTTCTGGTATTGCCGCGTGCCGGCCATACCATCACCAGCGAAGAGCCGGCGGCATTCAATGCAGCGCTGGCTGAGCTTTTCCCGGCGGCCGAGTCCGGTCGCTGGATGTCGCACAAGCCGGCGGCCTGAGCGATGAGCACGCCCGGCGATATCGTCATTGATATTGCGGACGGCATCGCGACGCTGCGTCTGGCCAATCCGGCACGACGTAACGCGATCTCCACGGCGATGTGGAACAAGATCGCCGCCTTTGCCGGCGACGTCGCCACCCGCAAGGATATCCGTGTCGTGGTCATCCGCGGCGAGGGCGACCTGATGTTTTCCGCAGGCGCAGACATTTCCGACTTTGCCACGGCTCGATCAGGCGAGGGCAATGCCCGGGCCTATGACGATCTGGTCGAGAATACCTGTCTGGCGATCGAGGCGATCCCGCAGCCGACCATCGGCCTGATCTATGGCGGCTGCATGGGTGCCGGGTCATCCGTTGCTGCGAGTTGCGACATGCGCGTTGCTGCGGATGATGCCTTCTTCGCAGTACCCGCCGCCAAGCTTGGTCTGGGCTACGATCCGCGCGGTATCGCGCGCTTTATCCGCGTGTTCGGCGCCGGTGCGACGCGGCAAGTCTTGTTCACGGCGGATCGTCTGCCTGCCATACGCGCTCATGCGCTGGGCGCTGTGCATATCATCGCACCGAAGGCTGACATTGAATCGCTGGCCGGCGAGCTTGCAAGGAAGATCGCGGGCAATGCGCCGCTGACCATCAAGGCGGCCAAGGCTGCGATCCGTGCACTCAGCACCAACAACGCCGAACTCCTGGCTGAAGCCGAGCAGTTCTATGCCGCGGCCGACGCCAGCGCCGACTACGCCGAAGGCCGCAAGGCCTTTGCCGAGAAACGACCCCCGCGCTTTACAGGAAGCTGATCTACCGACGAATTTTCGTTTTCATTTCCGCCAACCTCAGAAGGACACGCACATGGATCTCCAACTCAAAGGCAAATGCGCTCTCGTCACCGGCGGCAGCGAAGGTATCGGCAAGGCGATCGCCATGACGCTGGCAAAGGAGGGCGTTAATGTCGCCATCTGCGCCCGCCGCATGGAGCCACTGGAAAAGACTGCTGAAGAAATCCGCAACGCCTATGGGGTGACGGTGGTCGCGATTACCGCCGACCTCACCAAGGATGCGGATGCCAAGGCGTTCGTCGAGAAGGCCGCCAAGGAACTCGGCAGCATCGATCTGATGATCAACAATGCCGGTTCGGCGCCGGGCGGTGTGATCGAGACGCTCACCGAAGCCGACTGGGAACAGGCGCTGCAGCTCAAATTCATGGGCTATGTGCGCTGCCTGCGCTACGCGCTGCCCATCATGGTCAAGCAGGGTGGTGGCCGCGTGGTCAATCTGATCGGCAATGACGGCGTCAAGCCATCCTATTGGGAAATCGCACCGGGTGCGGCGAACGCTGCCGGCCAGAACATGACCCTGTCGCTCGCAGGTCAGTACGGCCGTCACAACATCTCGTTCTGCGCTGTCAATCCGGGCCCGGTTCGTACCGAGCGCTGGGCCGGCCTCGTCAACGCGATGTCGCGCGACATGAAGATTTCCTACGAGGAAGCCGACAAGCTGGCGCCCGCTTCGATCCCGCTCGGCCGTATCGCCGAAGTCGAGGAAGTTGCAAACCTCGTTGTCATGCTCGCATCGCCACTCGTGCAGATGGCGAACGGCACCATGATCGAAATCGATGGCGGTCAGGACAAGGCGCTGATGGACCGTTTCCGCGATCGGTAGTCGTCAAAACAGGACGCGCGGCGGCGGAATACCCGCCGCGCGGCTCTGCGAAATTACGCCGCAGTTGCGCACGCAATCTGCTGACATTGGATGATCAAAACTTCAGCGGTGTGCTAGGCATGTTGCACCAAGACCAGTCTTGACAACAAAGAGAGTGCGCCGGACTATTTGCGTACAAACTAATTCGCGTTGCAAACATGGGGCTGCAAGCGACGCAAGGGTGAACGGTTGATCCGTTTCTTGCGAAGGCTTCGGCGAGAATCACTTCTATCGCAAACGTCGATCACAACGGAGTTCGATCATGATGACGGCTCGTTCCCTTCACTCACTCGCGATTGCCGGCACAATGGCCGGCGCACTGACATTGTCGTTCGGCCACGCGGTTCTCGCGCAGGACACGATCAAGATCGGTGAGCTCAACAGCTACAAGACACAGACCGCGTTCCTCGATCCCTACAAGAAGGGCTGGGAGCTGGCGATCGAACAGATCAATGCCAAGGGCGGCGTGCTCGGCAAGAAGCTTGAAGTGATTTCGCGCGATGATGGTTCCACGCCGGGCGATGCAGTGCGTGTGGCTGATGAGCTGGTGACGCGCGAAGGCGTCAACATTATCGCCGGCACGTTCCTCTCGCATATCGGTCTCGCGGTGACCGAATTCGCCGGCAAGAAGAAAGTGTTCTTTCTCGCCGCAGAGCCCCTGACCGACAAGATCACCTGGCAGAACGGCAACAAGTATACGTTCCGCCTGCGTGCCACGACCTATATGCAGGTCGCAATGCTGCTGCCGGATGCGCTGGCTGCCAAGAAGAAGCGCTGGGCGCTGGTCTATCCGAACTTCGAATACGGCCAGGCCGCGGTCGCGACCTTCAAGGAAATGATGAAGGCCAAACAGCCTGACATCGAATTCGTCACCGAGCAGGCACCGCCGCTCGGCAAGGTCGATGCCGGCGCCGTGGTGCAGGCCATCGACGATGCCAAGCCGGACGCGATCTTCAACGTGCTGTTCGGCGCGGACTTCTCCAAGCTGGTCCGTGAAGGCACCACACGTGGCGTGTTCAAGGATCGCACCGTCGTAAGCCTTCTGTCGGGCGAACCGGAATATCTCGATCCGGTGAAGGAAGAAGCGCCGGTCGGCTGGATCGTCACCGGCTATCCCTGGGACAAGATCAAGACCCCGGAATACCTGGCTTTCCTGACGGCCTATCAGAAGAAGTACAACGACTATCCGCGTCTTGGTTCGATCGTCGGCTATGTCACGATGACTTCTCTGGCTGCCGGTATCGCCAAGGCAGGTTCGACTGACACCGACAAGCTGATTACGGCCTTCGAAGGTCTGAAGCTCGACAGCCCGTTCGGTCCGTTCATGTATCGCGCCAGCGATCACCAGGCGACCATGGGCGCTTACGTGGGCAAGATCGCGCTTGAAGGCGGCAAGGGCACCATGGCCGACTTCAAATATGTCGATGGTGCATCGGTGCTGCCCAGCGACGCCGAAGTTAAGAAGCTCCGTCCCGCGACCGAGTAACAGGAAGCACGACGATGATCGCCGTTGATACTCTCCCCGCACGTTCAACGCGGGGAGGGGGATTCCTCCGATGAGTTTCAACGCGTTTCTGTTTCAGGCGCTGAACGGCCTGTCGGCCGCCTCCGGCCTGTTCTTCGTGGCCGCCGGGCTGTCGCTGATTTTCGGCGTCACCCGGATCGTCAATATCGCTCACGGGTCCCTCTATATGATCGGGACCTATATCGCCTACAGCATCGCCACCAAGGTCGGCGGTGCCGTCGGCTTCTGGGGCGGCATTGTTCTGACCGCATTGCTGGTGGCCCTGATCGGCGCCGCGATCGAGATCCTTCTGCTACGGCGGATTTATCGCGCGCCTGAGCTGTTTCAATTGCTCGCCACTTTCGCGCTGGTGCTCGTTATCAACGACGCGACGCTGTGGATCTGGGGTCCTGAGGATTTGCTTGGCCCGCGCGCGCCAGGCCTGACCGGCTCCGTCGAGGTGCTCGGCCGTCGGTTGCCCACCTATGACATCTTCCTGATCTTCGTCGGCCCCTTCGTGCTGTGGATGCTGCATCTGGCGCTGGCCAAGACCCGCTTCGGCCGGTTGATGCGCGCAGCGACGCAGGACCGTGAGATGGTGGGCGCGCTCGGTGTCAACCAGGCCATGCTGTTCACGGGCGTGTTCGCGCTCGGCGCTTTGCTCGCTGGCCTTGGCGGCGCGCTGCAGATTGCACGCGAGCCGGCGACGCTGGCGACCGACCTGATCGTGATCGGCGACGCCTTCGTCGTCGTCGTGGTCGGTGGCATGGGTTCGATCTCTGGCGCCTATCTCGCCGCAGTCATCATCGCTGAGGTCAAGGCGCTGTGCATCGGCCTCGGCGTCGTGAATTTTGGCGGCTTCACCGTCAATTTCTCCAAACTGACGCTGGTGGCCGAATTTCTCGTGATGGCCGCGGTGCTGATCGCACGGCCCTACGGCTTGCTCGGTCGGGAGCAGGTGGCTGTGCGCAGTGTCGCGGAGCCCGAAGAGCCGCTACGTCCGGCGACAACTTCCACGAAGATTGCCGGCCTCATTCTTCTCGTTGTCCTCGTATGCCTGCCGCTGATCGCCAAGAGCTCGCCCTATACGCTCGTGCTCGGCATCGACGTGTTGATTGCCGTGCTGTTTGCAACGAGCCTGCATTTCATCATGGGGCCGGGTGGCATGCATTCGTTCGGCCACGCGGCCTATTTTGGCTTGGGTGCTTACGGCGCAGCGCTGCTGGTGAAATGGTTTGCGGCGCCGATGGGGCTCGCACTGGCAGCCGCGCCAGTGCTGGCGCTGGTCGGCGCGCTGCTGTTCGGCTGGTTCGCTGTACGACTGTCCGGTGTCTATCTGGCGATGCTCACGCTCGCCTTCGCCCAGATCGTATGGGCGGCCGTGTTCCAGTGGGAGACGCTGACCGGTGGCTCCAACGGCGTGCTCGGGGTGTGGCCGTCGGCGCCATTCGACAGCCGTGGAGCATTCTATTTCCTGACACTCGCGCTCGCCGCACTCGGCGTGTTGCTGCTCCGCAAATTCCTGTTCGCGCCATTTGGTTACGCGATGCGGGCAGGGCGTGACTCTCCCTTGCGCGCCGAAGCGATCGGTCTTGATGTCAAGCGCGTACACTGGCTTGCTTTCGCCATTGCCGGTGCAGTCTGCGGCATTGCCGGTGGGCTGTTCGCCTTTGCTAAGGGCTCGATCTCGCCGGAGACCATCGGCGTCAGCCGCTCCATTGATGGTCTCGTCATGGTTCTTCTCGGCGGCATCCAGACGCTGACCGGCCCGATTGTCGGTGCGTCGGTCTATGCGGTGCTGCAGGATTTCATGATGCGTTCGACGGAATACTGGCGGGCCTTGCTCGGCGGCATCATTCTGCTGCTGGTGCTTGCGTTCCCGAGTGGCATCGTCGGCGGCTTCGTCAAGCTGATCTCGCGACGAAAGACAACATCGAAGGCCGCATCATGAGCGACCTCGCCATTCGCTCGCTCTCGAAATCCTTCGGCGGCGTGCGCGCCGTCAATGAGGTCTCGTTCGATATCAAGCGTGGTGAATTCCTCGCGCTGATCGGCCCCAACGGCGCCGGCAAGTCGACCTGTTTCAACATGATCAACGGCCAGTTGCCGCCGGATTCCGGCGAGATCTGGTTCGAGGGCGCCAAGCTCAACGGCAGGAAACCGCGCGATATCTGGCGCCTTGGTATCGGTCGTACCTTTCAGGTTGCCGCCACCTTCAACTCGATGACGGTCATCGAGAATGTGCAGATGGCGCTGATCTCCCACGCCAATCAGGTCTACCGGCTGTGGAAGCCGGCATCCTCGCTGCATCGTGAACGCGCGCTGGAACTACTCGCCCAGGTCGGCATGCAGGATGCCGCTGATCGGCCGAGCCGTGAACTGGCTTATGGCGACGTCAAGCGCGTCGAGCTTGCGATTGCGCTCGCGAACGATCCAAGGCTGCTGCTGATGGACGAGCCGACGGCCGGCATGGCGCCCAAGGAGCGCAACGACCTGATTGCGCTGGTGAAACGTCTGGTGATCGAGAAGGGCATCTCCGTGCTGTTCACCGAACATTCGATGGATGTGGTGTTCGCCTTCGCCGATCGCATCATCGTGTTGGCGCGGGGCCGGCTGATCGCCGACGGCGATGCGAAGTCGATCCGCGACAATCCGCAGGTGAGGGAAGTGTATTTCGGCACCGGCAAGACATTCCAGAAATCGGAGGCACATTGATGAGCGCCCCGATGCTCTCGGTCGAAAATCTCGGTGCGTCCTACGGAGCCGCGCAGATCCTTTACGACCTCAGCCTGCAGGTCGGGCGCGGCGAAGTCGTTGCACTGATGGGCCGCAATGGCGCTGGCAAGACCACGACCATGAAGGCCATCATGGGGCTGATGGCGCAGTCTACCGGCAAGATCCGGTTCGATGGCCACGATATCTCCGGCCGGCAGCCTTACGAGATCGCGCGGCTCGGCCTCGGTTTCACGCCGGAGGACCGCCGCATCTTCTCCGATCTGACGGTGCTGGAAAATCTCGATATCGGCCGCCAGCCGCCACGCAAGTTTAGCGACGGCGTGCCGGCGCCGGTCTGGACCGAGGAGAAGTTGTTGGCGCTGTTCCCAAACTTGGGCGAAATGCCGAACCGTCCGGGCGGCCGGATGAGCGGCGGCGAACAGCAGATGCTCACCGTGGCGCGGACGCTGATGGGCAATCCGCTGCTGATCCTGCTCGATGAACCGTCCGAAGGGGTCGCCCCGCTGATCGTCGAGTTGATGGCCAATACCATTCTCGAACTGAAAAAGGCTGGAGTGTCGATCCTGCTGTCGGAGCAGAACGTGCATTTCGCCGAACTGGTCTCGGACAGGGCCTATGTCCTCGAAAAGGGCCAGATCCAATGGAATGGCACGATGGCCGAGCTTGCGGAGAATATTGACATTCAACGCGCTTATTTGACGGTGTAACGACCAAAACTTCAACTGTCGCGGCAACCGAAGATCGTTCATAACTAGCAAGAGATCATCGGGGACGACATGGCGCAGAAACCGACCAAGCTGAAGGCCCTTCCGGCCGCGGAGACGCCGCCGGACTATGTCCTCGACTCCCAGGTCGGCTTCCTGATGCGCGTGGCGATGCAGCGCCACACCTCCATCTTCATGTCCAACATGATCGAGGATCTGACCCAGACGCAATTCGCTGTGCTGGCGAAGCTGCATGAGGTCGGCCCGAGTTCACAGAACCATCTGGGGCGGCTGGTCTATCTCGATGCCGCGACCATCAAGGGCGTGGTGGATCGGCTGGGCCTGCGCGGCTTCATCACCACCGGTAGCGACCCTACGGATCGCCGTCGCCGTGCGGTGTCGCTGACCGAGAAGGGCGCCCGTGTGGTCGATGCGGCAATCCGCGTTGCAGCGGAGGTCAGCGCCAAGACGCTGCGACCGTTGACGGCCGAAGAGCAGCGCACGCTGACGCGGTTGCTGAAGAAGATTACCTGATCAGACTTTGGCGTTGAGCAGCGCCTTCACGCGCTGCGGCGAGACCGGCAGCTGCGTGATAGCCCCGGGTTGGCCGAGCGCGTCGTCGATCGCCGCTGCAATCGCCGCGCCGACGGCATTGGTGCCGCCTTCGCCGGCGCCCTTGAGTCCCATCGGGTTGAGCGGGCTCGGCGCATCTTCGGAAATGATCACTTCGACATCAGGTACTTCGCGGGCCGTCGGCATCAAATAGTCGGCGAAGGTTACCGCCAGCGGTTCGCCGCGGTCGTCATAGGTGAACTCTTCATAAAGCGCACCACCGATGCCTTGGGCCACGCCGCCAACGATTTGGCCATCGACCAGCATCGGGTTGATCGCTTTGCCGATGTCATAGGCGACAAGATACCGCTCGACGCTGATGCCGCCAGTGTCGAGGGCGAGCGAGACGACGGCGACATGGACGCCGTATGGGTAAGTCATATGCTTGGATTCGAACGACGCTTCGGCGAACAGGCCAGGTTCGCTATCACCAACCAGATTGCCTCCCGGTTCCAGCGCCTTTGCGATCTCGGCGAGCGTCATCGATGGACCGGTACCGCCATCGAGGCGGACAATCTCGCCATCGACGATATCGAGTTGATCGGCCGTCAACTGCATCAATTCGGCTGCGGCCGCGAGAGCCTTGTCGCGCAGCTTCAGTGCGGCTTGCCGCGTCGCTTCGCCCGTCATCACGGAGACGCGTGAGGCGAAGGCGCCGAGGCCTCTGGCGATACGGTTGGTCTGGCCGTGGATCACGCTGACATTGTCATAGCTGGCGCCGAGTTTCTCTGCGCAAATCTGAGCGATGACAGTTTCGACGCCCTGGCCGACCGAAGCGGCGCCGGTGACGACTTCCACGAGCCCGTCGGTCCCCACATTGATCCGCACGTCGTCGAATGGGCCAAGACCGCTTTTCTCGACGAACATGGCGACACCGGAGCCGACCAGTTCGCCCGCCTTGCGACGCGACGTAATCTGCGTCTGCAGGTCGTCCCAGCCGATGCCATTCAGCGCCTTGTCTAGTAACTTTGGATAGTCGCCTGAATCCAGCACGATGTCGGTGCCGAGCGTTTCCAATGCACGCGTGACCGGCATCTCGCTGGTCGCGATGAGGTTGCGGCGGCGAACCTCGACGCCGCTGATCCCCACTTTGGCCGCGACCGCATCCAGCAAGCGTTCGCGCACGAAGGTGCTCTCATAGCGGCCGGGCGCGCGATAGGTGCCGCCAGGCGTCTTGTTGGTCAGGCGGATATGGCCGAGCACGCGATAGGCGGGAATGCGATAGGGGCCGGGCAGCATCGCAGCGGCGAGGTCGGGCACGGTGGCGGCGTGCGTGCGCATATAGCCGCCCTGATCGTGGAAGAACTCGTTGTCGATGGCCAGAATATTGCCGTCGCGATCGATCGCCGCGCGGATGTGATGGGTCTGCTGCCGCGAGTGATTGGCCGCGATCAGATGCTCGCGGCGATCCTCGATCCATTTCACGGGGCGGCCGAGGCGCAGCGCGGCCAGACACACCAGTACGTCTTCGGGATACATCTCGCCGCGAATGCCGAAGCCGCCGCCGACATGACCTTCGAACAGATTGGTGTTTTCGGCGGTGCGGCCAAACATTTTCGCAAGCTGGTCGCGATTCCAGTGCGGCACTTTCGCAGCGCCGTACATTTCCAGCATGTCTGTCTCGGCGATGTAACGGCCAATGGCCCCGCGCGTCTCCAGGGGAACGCCGGAATGACGGCCGATGGAGAGCGAAAGGCTGACTAAGGCATGCGCTTTGGCGAACGCTCCATCGACGTCGCCATAACCTTTCTCGATCAGTGCGGTCTCGGTCGGTAGTCCGTCGCGGAACTCGCCGACCTCGCCATCGGCCTGCAGGATCACCGGCAGTTCTTCTATCTCGACCTCGACATGCTCGGCGGCATCTTCGGCAAGATAGGGGTCTTCGGCGAACACGACGGCGACGGGATCGCCGACATAGCGCACCTTGTCCTTGGCCAGAATGGTCTGGCGATAGGCGGCGAGTTGCTCCAGCCGCGTCAGACGGAAATCAATCGGCGGAATCTCGGAGACATCGGCAAAGCTCCAGGCGGCGACCACGCCCGGAATCGCCAGAGCCGGCGCGAGATCGACCGAGACGATATTGCCGTGGGCGTAGGTCGAGCGCACCACACGCATATGGAGTTGGTTCGGGAAATTGATATTGGCGGCAAACTTGCCCTGGCCGCGCAGCAGCGGGCCGTCTTCCTTGCGAGTGACGGATTGGCCAACCAGTCCCGGTTTGGCGGCAGGAGTCACGACTGGCGCATCTCCACCGCGGCGGCGCGGACCGCCTTGATGATGTTCTGATAGCCGGTGCAGCGGCACAGATTGGATGAGAGCACGTCGACCAGATTCTCGTCGGAAATATCCGGCTCGCGTTCCAGCACGCCGACGGCAAGCATCAGGAAGCCGGGTGTGCAGAAGCCGCATTGCAGGCCGTGGTTCTCCATGAAGGCGCGCTGCATCGGATGCATCTCGTCGCCATCGGCGAGGCCTTCGACGGTGCGGATCTGCTTGCCGTCCGCCTGCTGCGCGAACATCAGGCACGAGCGCACCGGCTCGCCATTCACCAGCACGGTGCACGCGCCGCAGACGCCGTGCTCGCAACCGATATGCGTGCCGGTCTGGCCACAGTCCTCGCGGATCGCGTCGGCGAGCGTCCGGCGCGACTCCACGCGAATGGCGTGGGACTGACCGTTGATGATGAGGGTGATGTCGGTCTTGTCGCTCATGCAAGTTTTCCGTTGCTTGGCAATTTTCCGCTGCTGCGCAGGGCCGCACGAATACGCTGCGGCGTTGCCGGCATTTCATCGATGGAGATTCCGAATGGCGAGAGCGCATCATTGATCGCCGAGATCACCGCTGCCGGCGCTCCGATGGCGCCGCCTTCGCCGAGGCCCTTGGCCTTGGTGATGGAGTTACCGGTTAGGGTCTCGACGTGATGCAGCTCGATTTCGGGAATTTCGTGCGTTGTCGGCGGCAGGAAATCCGCCAGCGTGCTGGTCAGGATGTTGCCGGTCTCGTCATAGATGATCTCTTCCAGCAGCGCGTTGCCGATGCCCTGAGCGACCCCGCCATGGACCTGACCATCGGCGATCATCGGATTGATGATCAGCCCGGCATCCTCCGCGACCAGAAATTTCTCCATCTCGACGCGGCCGGTCTCGATATCGACCTCGACAATCGCGACATGGCAGGCGTTGGAGAAGGTGCCCGACGGATCGTAGGTGCCGGTCTCGGTGAGGCCCGGTTCGATCTCGCCCTTGAAGATGTGGGTCTGGTGATAGGCCGCACGCGCCATCGACGCGATGGTGACGGAGCGATCGGTGCCGATGACATGCGCCGATCCGGATTGCAGCGTGATGTCCTCGGGCGCGGCTTCCAGCAGACGGCTCGCCATCTTCAGCAGTTTGGCGCGGATCTTTTGCGCGGCGAGCAGGCTGGCGCCGCCCGACAGCACCAGAGAGCGGCTGGCGAATGTGCCCCAGCCATAGGGCGAGCGGTCTGTGTCGCCGTGAACGACCTTGATGAATTCCGGATCGATGCCGATCTCGTCGGCGATGATCTGCGCCAGTGATGTGCGCAGTCCCTGGCCATGCGGCGACGAGCCGATCCGCGCTTCGACGAAGCCCGAGGGATCGATGGTCAGATACACGGTCTCGAAGCCCGGAGTGATCTCCATCCCGCGTGCCGCGAAAGCCGGGCTGCCATAGCCAGTACGCTCGGAGAAGGTGGCAAAGCCGATACCGAGATAGCGGCCGGCATCGCGCGCGAGCTTCTGGCGCTTGCGGAATGCGTCGAGGTCGATGGCCTTGATGGCCATCTCCATGGTTTCCTTGTAGCTACCGTCATCGAAGACGAGCCCGGTCGCCGACGTGTAGGGGAACTTGTCGATCAGATTGCGGCGGCGTAGTTCGGTCGGCTCTATGCCGAAGGCTGCGGCAGCCTTGTCCATCAAGCGTTCGAGCACGAAGGTGATGACCGGCCGCGAGACGCCGCGATAGGGCGCCATCGGACAGGTATTGGTCATCACGCCGCGCGAGCGACAGTCATAGGCGCGGACGTCATAGGGGCCGGGGAGCTCGGCCAGTGCCATCAAGGGCTCGACGCCGCAGGTCGTCGGGAAACAGGAATAGGCGCCGATATTGGCGACAATGTCGCCGCGCAAAGCGAGCAGCTTTCCGCTCTTGTCGAATGCGCCTTCGAGCTGGACGTGTTGATCGCGGCTGTGAAAGCTCGCAATCAGGTTTTCGCGGCGATCCTCGGTCCAGGCCACGGAGCTGCGCAATTTGCGCGCCAGCCAGACCAGCAGCACATATTCCGGCGCCAGCGACATCTTTTGGCCGAAGCCGCCGCCGACGTCAGGCGCGATAACACGCAGATCCGATTCCGGAATGCCGAGGATGTCGCACACCGCCGTGCGCGTCAGATGCGGCATCTGTGTGGTGCAGGTCAGTGTCACGCGACCGGTCGATGCGTCATAGGAGGCATGACCTGCGCGGGCCTCCATCGGCGTCGCATTCTGACGGTGCGAGCGCGCTTCAACATGCAGCACCTTGTGTGCGGTCTTCCAAACATCCTCGAAGCCGGGTGTCGCGATGCGACCCTCGACGATCACGTTGTGCTTGGTGTCGGCGTGAACCAGCGGAGCGTCCTCGGCGAGCGCATCCATCGCGTCGATCAGCGGTGCGCCTTCGGATATCTCGACCTCGACCTGATCGGCGATGTCCTCCGCCTGATCCTTGCTCGACGCGTAGACGGCCGCGATGGACTCACCTGTGAACCGCACGACTCCATCGGCAAGGATCGGCTGACCGACCGCGACATAATTGAACTTGCTCAGCATCGGCCGGATCGGCTTCAGCTTTGCGAGGTCCTTGGCCGTGACGATGCCTGTGCCCTCTGGTGCCGTAATATTCTCGATCGTTCCGGCAGCCACGCTGCTGCGGACGAAGCGCACCCAGTGTGTGGCTGGCATATCCGCCGTGAAGCGGCCGCGGCCGGTGACGAGGGCGGGATCTTCGAGCCGGCGGATCGAGCGCCCAACCCAGGTCGTGCCGGTGCCCTTGGTGTGGATCGTCATTGCGTCGACCGCTCCAGCGCGCGGCGCGTCACGGCGCGGACCAGATCGCAGCGATATTCGGCCGTGGTCTGAATATCCTCCAGGGGTTCGATTGCATTCGCTGCGGCTTCACCGGCGGCGACGAACAGGTCCGGCGAGGGCGCGTTACCGTTCAAGACATCTTCGGCTTCGAGAATGCGTCGCGCGCGATCCTCGGCACCGCCGATGCCGACATGCGCATCGGCGATCATGCCATCAACAAGGCGATAGGTAACGAGTGCGGCAGACATCGCAAAATCGCCCGCACGGCGGCTGAATTCGTAGAAGCCGAATTTGGTATCGTCGGGTAGCAGCGGCAACCGCGCTTCGGCGAGGAACTCATCCTCGGCCAGCGATGTCGACATGATGCCTTCGAGGAAATCGGTGACGGGCACGATGCGTTCGCCGCGCACACTTTTCACCACTAGATTGGCGTCCAGCGTTGCCGCGACGAGGCACCACTCCGATGCAGGGTCGGCATGGGCGAGGCTGCCGCAAAACGTGCCGCGCATCCGGATCGGATAATGCGCGATGTGGCTGACCACGAAAGCGAGGAGCTTACCGAGCGGACCGTCGATGAAAGGCTTGTGGAATGCGCTGTGGCGCACCCGCGCGCCAATCGAGAGATAGTCGCCGTCGACAGCGAGGCGGTCGAGCCCTTCGACCTCATTGATATCGATCAAGTGTGCTGGCCGCGCCATGCGGAACGCCATGATCGGCACCAGGCTCTGGCCGCCCGCCAGAATGCGGCCATCGAGCGGCGCAAACTCGGCCAATGCACTCACAACTTCATCCACGGTGCGTGGGACGTGTCGCGTGAACGGCGCCGGCTTCATATGGAAAAACCCCGGGCAGGAGGGCCAAAATTCACTTGTATGCTAACAATCGTCTTTTGGAAGTCAATCAGTGTCGCTGACGCAAAACGGGGCGTTCGCCGCCTGCGTTTTGATCACACGGGGATAGCTGAATTCGCCGAGTCGAGCGCGCTAAGTTTCAGGCGATATCGCGCTGCAGCGCGAAGTCATCCAGCAATGGCGAGCGTTTGCCCGCGATCATCCCGCCGATCAGTTGCGCTGCGAGATAACTGAAGGTGATTCCGTTCCCGCCATAACCATAGGCGGCATAGAGACGCGGATGGCCGGGCACGGGTCCGATCAGCGGCAGCCCATCGCGCGTGGTGTCGAAAGTGCCGGCCCAGCGATAGTCGATGGTAAGTTCGGCACGTGGCCAGAGTGATGCGAGCTTTTCCTTCAGCGCTCGTGCCTTGGCAGGGATCAGGGCGTCGCGTGCATCGGGATCGATGATCTCGTCGCTGTCTTCGCCGCCGATGATGATGCGGCCGGATGCGGTGGTTCGGGCGTAGAGATAATCCTTGCTGTCTTCCCAGATCAGCACGCCGTCGCGCCAGAGTCTGTCCGGCTGCGGCTTCGTCGCGATCGCCCAGCTCGAAGAGGGTTTCTGTACCGTTGTGTGCACGATATCGGGCATCACATAGCCGGTGGCCAGCACGACGTGGCAGGCCTCGATGGTGTGGCCGTCAGTCAATTGAACGCCGACGGCGTGGCCTGCGGAGTCGAACGCGGCCGTCTCCGCCTCGAATAATCGCGCGCCGCGCGCTGTCGCGACATTCAGCAGCCCCAGTGCCAGTTGCAATGGATCGGAATCTGCCGAGTCCGGCGAGATGATGGCACCCGCCCGGGCAATGTCGTATTCGGACAGGAGGGTCTTGTGATCGAGGAGTGTGCCGGGCAGGCCGGCGCGCGCGCGAAGCGCGTGTTCCTCGATCAGCCCTTTGGCACTCTCGCCTGCGGCAAGATAGAGCGAGTCCTTCGCGCGCATGTCGCATCGCAGGTTGAGCGTCCGGACCAGCGCCTTCAATCCATGGACGGCGTCATAGCTGGCGCGATAGGCACGCGCGGCGCGCTCATAGCCATAGAGATGTGTCAGCTCCTGCAGCGATCGATCGATCTCCCACAGCAGCATCGACGTGCTCGCTACTGTACTGCCGCGCCCAGGCAATTCGCGATCGACGATCACCACATCCAGGCCCTGCCGCGTCAGTTGCTCGGCCATCAGGGCGCCGGTGATGCCGCCGCCGACGATCAGGGCATCGCATGTGATGTCTTCGGTGAGGGGCTGACGGGGCGCATGCTGCAGGCCGGCAAACCACGGCGAATGTCCGCCGCGCAAATCAGCATGCTCGGTGGTATCGGGATCGAGATCGGAAATGGGGCACCATGAGGCTGGGGAAGCAAGGCGCTGTCCGCGCCTCGTACTGAAGTCACGTGACAATTTCCCGGGTCCTGTTCCGTTCCTTGCGAAATCGCGCAGGCGGATCGGCTACTCCAGATTCTCGCAGGCCACAGCGCGGTCCCGAGCCGGCTTCTCTATGACCTTGGATCAGAGATAAGTGATTTCAATGAGTTAGATACCCGTAGCAAGATCGGCGCGGTGACGTTAAACAGGCGCCAAACCAAACCAGACGATGTGAGCCGGACCAACCGGGGCTTTACCGCTCCAGCGTGGTTTCTATCTCATTCATTGCTCAAAGGACGCCGCGACCGTGACCATGAACAGCCTGCCTTTGCCGCAGCTTTCCCTCCCGAAAGACAAGATCAAAATCCTTCTGCTCGAAGGCGTGAACGACAGCGCGGTCGAGCTGATCGAGGCGGCGGGCTATTCGAGCGTGACGCGGCTCTCCAAGGCGCTCGGTGGCAATGAGCTGAAGGAAGCACTCAAGGGCGTACACATTCTCGGTATCCGGTCGCGCACGCAGATCACCCAGGACGTGCTCGATGCCGCGGACCGGCTGATCGCGATCGGTTGCTTCAGCGTCGGCACCAATCAGGTGGATATCGACGCGGCGCGCCGTAGTGGCATTCCGGTGTTCAACGCGCCGTTCTCGAATACGCGCTCGGTTGCCGAACTGGTGATCGGCGAGATCGTCATGCTGTTCCGCCGGATCATCTCGCGCTCCAATCTGGCGCATGAAGGCGGTTGGGAGAAATCGGCCAATAACAGCTATGAAGTGCGCGGTAAGACGCTCGGCATCGTCGGTTACGGCAGCATCGGCTCGCAGCTCTCGAACCTGGCGGAAGCACTGGGCATGCGCGTGATCTTCTACGATCACACCGATCGATTGCGTCACGGCAACACCGAACCTGTAGGAAGCCTGCAGGAACTGCTAGCGCAGAGCGATGTGGTCAGCATGCATGTGCCGGAGACACCGGCCACGCAGGGGATGATCGGTCGCGACGAGTTCGCCGCCATGAAGGACGGCGCCTATTTCATCAACAACAGCCGCGGCACCGTGGTCGATCTCGATGCGTTGGCCGATGCACTGCGCCAGGACAAATTGCGTGGTGCGGCCGTCGACGTATTCCCCGTCGAGCCCAGCTCCAATCAGGAGCGCTTCGTGACCCCACTGCAGGGTCTGGAGAACGTCATCCTTACGCCGCATGTCGGCGGCTCCACCGAAGAAGCTCAGGAGCGCATCGGCGCGGAAGTCGCACGCAAACTGATCGACTACAGCGACAGCGGGTCGACTATGGGTACGGTGAACTTCCCGCAGGTACAACTGCCGGCGCGCCCGTCAGGTACCCGATTCATCCAGGTCCAGCGCAACGTTCCGGGCATGCTGGGACGGCTGAACGAGGTGCTGGCGCGCCATGCGGTCAACATCGCCGCGCAATATTACGAGACCAACAACGACATCGGCTATGTCGTCCTCGATGCCGATGCATCGGCGGCGGATAGCGAGCGGGTGCTGGCGGATATTAGGGCGCTGGAAGGTACGATCCGCGCGCGCTTGTTGTATGAATACAAGGACTGAGCCCTGGTTCTGCTCAACGAACGACATGGAATAGACGCTTGAAGCACGAGGACATCCGTTTCTCCATCGCCCCGATGATGGACTGGACCGACCGGCATTGCCGCGTCTTCCATCGTCTGCTGTCGCGACGGGCGCGGCTCTATACGGAGATGCTGACGACGGGCGCCGTGATCCATGGCGACCGTGCGCGGCTGCTTGGCTTTGACGACAGTGAACATCCGGTGGCGCTGCAGCTTGGTGGTTCGGAGCCGGCGCACCTCGCGGAGGCTGCGAAGATCGGCGTGGATTTCGGCTATGACGAAATCAACATCAATGTTGGCTGCCCCTCGGATCGTGTGAAGGACGGGCGCTTCGGGGCGTGCCTGATGGCCGAGCCGGATCTGGTGGCGCGCGGTGTGGCCGCGATGAAGCAGGCCGTGGACGTGCCGGTCACCGTCAAGTGCCGCATCGGCATCGACGATCAGGATCCCGAAGTCGCACTCGATACGCTGGCACGCGCGGTGGTCGCCGCCGGCGCCGATGGCCTGATCGTGCATGCGCGCAAGGCGTGGCTCAACGGCCTGTCGCCGAAAGAGAACCGCAACATTCCGCCGCTGAACTACGACCGCGTCTATCGGCTCAAGGCGGCAATGCCCGACGTGCCGATCGTCATCAATGGCGGCATCATCGGCATCACTGAAGCCGCTGCTCATCTCGCGCATGTGGATGGCGCGATGCTCGGTCGCGCGGCCTATCAGGAGCCGTGGCGGCTACTGTCGGTGGATCCCGAATTGTTCGGCGAGCCCGCGCCGCATGCGACGATGAAAGACGCCTTCGCGGCGATGATGCCCTATATCGAGGATCAACTCGCGCAGGGTACGCGGCTGCATTCGATCACCCGGCATTTCGTCGGCGCATTCCACGGCGTGCGCGGCGCACGCGCATTCCGGCGTTATCTGGCGGAGAATGGCGTCAAGCATGGTGCGAGCATCAATGTGCTCCGAGAAGCCATTGCGCAGGTCGAGGACGAGCCTGCGGAGTCGGTCGCGGCTTAGTTACGGATAGCCGCGCAGCATCAGTCTGTCGGCGCGCACTTCCCAGCTCTCCAGGCGGTCGAGAAAGCTCATGCCGAGCAGGTTGGTCTTCATCTGCCCACGCGGCACCACCAGTGCCGGGACGGATCGCTCGACCAGTTTGCCGACCGCCAGACGATCCAGCGTCAATCGCGCAGCCTTGGTGCGGCCGCCCGCAGTCTCGACGTCGACATTGTAGTCGAGCAATTCGAGCGGCAGACCCGCGGCCTTGGCGGTTTCATAAGTCAGCACCACCGACGTTGCGCCAGTATCGATCACCATGGCTGTCTTGACGCCGTTGATCTTCGCCTGAAGTCCGAATTCGCCAGTGTTGCCGCGCGGGACGTCGACCAGCCGCAGTGGCGGTGGGCTTTGCTTGCGCAAAATTTCTGTGACGAGATTGCCGGCCTTGGAAATTTGTTTGGGATCGCCATAGGCGAGGGCGGCGCCCGCAGTCGCGACGATGACGACGACGAGAAGAAAAACCCGGCTCATGGCGAGCCTCTCAGGTGGCCGCGGATGTCCTCTTCGCTGCGTATGTTGACGAAGGCTCCAGCCCCGCCTCGGCCATGCGGGCCGGCAGCAGTGCCATCGTATCCAGACGCTCCGCACTGTCCATTTTTCCCCAGCGCGCGATCTCCGGCAGCGTGCGTCCGCAGCCGAGGCAGAGGTTGGTCTTGGGGTCGATGAAGCAGACTGCGATGCACGGCGTTTCTTTGCTCATCCAGTAATATTGAAGCGGATCGGCTCGCTTGCGCAAGCGTCGAAATCACAGCCCGGTTCCTGCATTCATGATGGGTTTGTTACGGGCCCGACGCTTTTCGTCGGCGACGTTCATCTCGTAATCGGGCTGCAGCGGTGGCCCATCGGGCGCCATCGGCGCAAGCGCAGACATCACGCGCTCCGGCGGGAAAGTGATGATCACCTCGGTGCCGATTCGCAGTTTCGATTTCAGCGTGAATGTGCCGCCATGCATGTCGACCAAGCTCTTGGCGATCGGCAGACCGAGACCGGCACCCTGTTCGGCCGATTTGATCGAGTTCGATCCCTGGCCGAAGGAGGCCAGCACGATCGGGATCTCGTCTTCGGCGATGCCCGAGCCAGTGTCCCTGCAGCTCAGATACTGACCGCCGGAGGCGGTCCAGCCGACCTTGAGCCAGATCTCGCCGCCCTGCGGCGTGAACTTGATCGAATTGGACAGCAGGTTCAGCACGATCTGGCGGCAGGCGCGCTCGTCGCCCCAAACCCGCGGCATGCCGTGTTCGAATACTTCGTGGATGGTGATGCCGCGGCTCGATGCGCGCAGCTTCAGGAGGTGATGGCAGTCCGCGACGACATGCACGAGCGAGACGGCTTCTTCATTCAGCTCGTAGCGGCCGGCCTCGATACGCGACAGATCAAGGATTTCGTTGATGAGATTCAGAAGGTGCACGCCGGAATTATGGATGTCGGCAGAGTAGTCCTTGTAGACCGGCACGGCATGGCCACCGAAGATCTCGCTCTTCATCACTTCGGAAAAGCCGAGAATGGCGTTCAGCGGTGTACGCAGTTCATGGCTCATCTGCGCGAGGAAGCGCGACTTGGCGACATTGGCGGCTTCGGCGCGGTGGCGCGCTTCGTCGGAGATGGCCTTGGCCTGTTCGAGCTCGCCGATCAGGGCGTCCTTCTCGGCGCGGGCTTCCAGTGTCGCGAGCGTGGTCGAATGCAGCCGCTGCGCCAGCAGCGCGAAATAGCCTTCGGCTGCGACAGCCAGAACGGCCAGCACGTAGTTGTCGAACGTGCCGCGCAGGATGAAGCTCAGCGCCACGCCGAGGGTCACCGGCGCGGTGGCGGCAAAGGCGGCAATCGGCAGGCTCGCGGCGAGCATGCTGGAGACCGCGACCACCAGCAGCATCAGGAACATCATCAGCGAATTGGAGACGACGTCGACGCCGGTCGGATGCACGAGGATCACCGTCCACGACAGGCCGTAGAGCAGGTCCAGAAAGATAAAGCGCAGCCGCCATTTATGCGTGCTGCTGGGTGTCGGTGTTTCCGCCAGATAGCGATTGCAGGCGCGCAGGATCACCGCGTGAATGCACAGCATGCCGCATGACCATGCGGCAGCCGGCAGTGGCTGCATCCAGAACCCGAACAGGATGCCTGTGCCGACCACCAGCAGCGTGATGACGAGCGAGGCGGAGAGGCGGGTCTGGGCGTATTGGCGGAGCAGCTCGCGATCGAAAGCGGGGCGTGTTCCCGATGTCGAGGTCAGCCGGTCGCGCGCTTCGCGCACCCGCTGTTGTGCCGCCCGGCGATTGCGCGGCGGAACAGCGATGGGCGTTTCAGCCGGAAGCTGGACGACCTCGGGCCTGGCGGCGGGCTCACTCATCACTCGTACACAAATCCTGCACGCAAACGCGCGCGGTTTTTCACAGACCCTATCTGTGCCGCACAATCATTAAGAGGTGCCTTAAAGAACGAAGTAATCCGGTTAATATTCAATAAAAATGGTATCGACGGAGGGCGCCTGTAGGTGCCGCTCCGCCTTGATTTGTTCAGCAAACCTAGATGGTTAGCGGGGCAATCTTGCCAAGAGGCTTGAAGTGTCCCATCGCTTGCCGCCGAGCGCTTCGACCTCGCCGTAGAACTGATCGACAGTGGCCGTGACCGGCAGGCTGGCACCGTTGCGGCGGGCCTCGGCGAGACAGATCGAGAGGTCCTTGCGCATCCATTCGACGGCGAAGCCGAAGTCGAATTTTCCGTCATTCATGGTCTTGTGACGGTTCTCCATCTGCCACGACTGCGCGGCGCCCTTGGAGATCACCTCGACCACCGCATTGACGTCGAGACCGGCCTTCTTGGCAAAGTGAATGCCTTCGGACAGTGCCTCGACGAGGCCGGCGATGCAGATCTGGTTGACCATCTTGGTGAGCTGGCCGGAGCCTGCGGGACCGAGCAGCTTCTGCATCTTGGCATAGGCGGTGATCACCGGTTCGACCTTGGTATAGGCCGCTTGGGTGCCGCCGCACATTACGGTCAGGGCGCCGTTCTCTGCGCCAGCCTGGCCGCCCGACACTGGCGCGTCGATGAACTGGAAGCCGGCTTTGGTCGCCGCGGCATCGAGCTCGCGGGCCACTTCGGCGGAGGCGGTGGTGTGATCGACGAAGATCGCGCCCTTGGTCATGCCGCTGAATGCGCCGTCAGCGCCGATGGTGACCGAACGCAGGTCGTCGTCATTGCCGACGCAGCACATCACGAAGTCCTGGCCTTCGGCAGCCGCTTTTGGGGTCGGTGCGGACTTGCCGCCGAACTTCTCGACCCACGCTTTGGCCTTGGCTGCGTTGCGGTTGTAGACGGTGACCTCGTGGCCGCCCTTGGTGGCAAGGTGACCGGCCATGGGGAAACCCATGACGCCGAGACCGATAAATGCAACTTTGGCCATGTCCGTACCCTTTGGATGCTGTCGGCTTTGCTGCCGAACGTCGACTGTTGGGAAGTGAGGCGCCGCCCTGGTTCGTGGCGGCGAGATCGCTGGTGATGAGGAGCGCCAGCATAGTCGCTGCACAGGACGCGGCAAAGCCCCCGTTACCACTCATGGCTGCAGCCGCCTATGGTGCGCTGCAAAAGAAAATCTGGTGCCGGTCTTGTGCCAGAGCAATCTCGGAATTCTCAACATAGCCTAGAAACGGCATGGACTTAGGGCGGAAGTTCTCTATCTGTGCGGTCTAGTTTGTCCGTCGATCGGGAGACACGCATTGAGCGTTTCGCAGCAGCAGGTTCTGGATGGTCTGGCCAAGGTGACATCGCCGCGCGGCGTGCCGCTGATCCATGCGGATGTTTTGTCCGAGATCGTCGTGACCGACGGCAAGGTGCTGTTTTCGATCAATGTGGACGCCGCTGAAGCGCGGGCCTGGGAAAGCGTGCGCGCGCAGGCGGAAGCCGCAGTGCGGGCGATCCCTGGTGTCACCGGTGCAATGGTCGCGCTGACCGCCGAGCGCAAGCCGGGCAGCGCACCGCCTGCGCCGCAGCGCCACGACCACGCAGGACATTCCCATGGTCCCGGTGGGCATTCGCATGGTCCGCAGTCCGGCGGCGTACAGCCGGTCTCGGCGCATCGCCCGCACGCCAACCCGGCTAACTCGCCAATGTCAAAACAGGCTGAGATTCCCGGCGTTGCCGCGATCATCGCCGTGGCCTCGGGGAAGGGCGGTGTCGGCAAGTCCACGACGGCACTCAATCTGGCGCTGGGGCTGCGCGATCTCGGCCTGAAGGTCGGTTTGCTCGACGCCGATATCTATGGTCCTTCGGTGCCGCGGCTGACCGGCATCAATGAAAAGCCGACCCTGGACGATAACAGGAAGATGATCCCGATCGAACGCTTCGGCCTGTCGATCATGTCGATCGGCTTCCTGGTCGAGGAGGAAACCGCGATGATCTGGCGCGGGCCGATGGTGATGTCGGCGATCACCCAGATGTTGCGCGATGTCGCCTGGGGCACGCTCGACGTCCTCATCGTCGACATGCCCCCCGGCACCGGCGATGCACAACTCACGCTGGCACAGAACGTGCCCCTGAAGGGCGCCGTGATCGTCTCGACGCCGCAGGATCTGGCGCTGATCGATGCGAGGCGCGGCCTTGCGATGTTTACCAAGGTCAATGTGCCCGTGCTCGGCATCATCGAGAATATGAGTTATTTCCAGTGCCCGGAATGCGGCACGCGCTCCGACATTTTCGGCCATGGCGGCGCCCGTCATGAGGCCGAGCGGCTCAAGGTGCCGTTCCTCGGCGAGGTGCCGCTGCATATGTCCATCCGCGCCATGTCGGATGCCGGCACGCCGGTGGTCGTCAGCGAGCCCAACGGCCCGCACGCCGCGATCTATCGGGCCATCGGCACGCAGATCCGCGACCGGTTGCAGGGCGTTATTGCGGCAGCGTAAGCCGGCCGGTGGCCGGGGCCGAGATGTCGCATAGAACTTTCGTTCAATTGGGCTGGCAACGACGTTCGTCGTGTTTTCCGCGGCCGAATAACCGTGTTAGACAGCCTCTGCACCAGGGCGTCTTCGGTTGAATCGCGCAACGATTTGCCGCTGAATATGCTCAAAGGAATTCTAGGGAAAACGCCCGCAATAAGGAGAGCTTGAATGAAGCGTCGTGAGTTTTTGAAGGTTTCGACGGCCGGCGCCGCGGTGGCCGCCGTTGCCTCGCCGGCGATCGCGCAGTCCGCGCCCGAGGTCAAATGGCGCCTCGCATCGAGCTTCCCGAAGTCGCTCGACACCATCTATGGCGGCGCCGAGATGATGGCGAAGCAGGTCGCCGAAATGACCGACAACAAATTCCAGATCCAGGTCTTCGCGGCCGGTGAACTGGTCCCCGGTCTGCAGGCGCTCGATGCGACCTCGAACGGCACCGTCGAAATGTGCCACACTGTGTCTTACTACTATGTCGGCAAGGATCCGACCTTCGCGATCTACGCGTCGGTGCCGTTTGGCCTGAACGCGCGTCAGCAGAACTCCTGGTGGTACCAGGGCGGTGGCGAACAGCTCGGCAACGAGTTCTTCAAGAAATTTGGCGTCATCGGTCACCCTTGCGGCAATACGGGCACGCAGATGGGCGGTTGGTTCCGCAAGGAGATCAAGACTGTTGCTGATCTCTCCGGCCTCAAGATGCGCATCGGCGGCATCGCCGGTCAGGTGCTGCAGAAGGTTGGCGTTGTGCCGCAGCAGCTTGCGGGTGGCGACATCTATCCGTCGCTTGAAAAAGGCACCATCGATGCTGCCGAGTGGGTCGGTCCCTATGACGATCAGAAGCTCGGTTTCCAGAAGGTCGCGAAGTACTACTACTATCCAGGTTTTTGGGAAGGTGGCCCGACGGTCCACGCCTTCACCAACCTCGAGAAGTACAATGCGCTGCCGAAGAGCTATCAGGCGATCCTGACCAATGCCTGCGCCAATGCCAACAGCTGGATGGCCGCTCGTTACGACATGCAGAACCCGGCGGCGTTGAAGCAGCTCGTCGCCGGTGGCACGCAGCTGCGTCCGTTCACCAACGAAGTTCTGGATGCATGCCTCAAGGCCACCAACGAACTCTGGGCTGAAATCTCCGCGAAGAACGCCGACTTCAAGAAGTCGATCGATGCGATGCAGGCCTATCGTTCGGACGAATATCTGTGGTGGCAGGTCGCCGAATACACCTTCGACAGCTTCATGATCCGCTCGCGTACCCGCGGCTGATCTTAAGCCTCGATCAAACATGGAGCCCGGCCTTCGCGAGAAGGTCGGGCTTTTTGCATTGCGTCACTCAAATCGCCGTGGCTTCTCGCTGGAACCTGGCCCATGCTGCTCCCCAACGCCCTCGCCAAGAAGGGCGCTGACACATTCACATCCAGGGAGCACATCATGAAGCGTCGTGAGTTCATCAAGGCTGCCGGTCTGGGGGCTGCCGGTGCGGCCATTGCCGCGCCGGCCATCGCGCAATCTTCGCCGGAAATCAAATGGCGGTTAACGTCGAGCTTTCCGAAATCGCTCGATACGATCTATGGCGCCAGCGAGGTATTCGCCAAGGCCGTTGCCGAGGCCACCGACAACAAATTCCAGATCCAGGTGTTTGCCGCAGGTGAGATCGTGCCCGGTCTGCAGGCGCTGGATGCGGCCTCCAACGGCACCGTGGAGATGTGCCACACGGCAGCCTACTATTATGTAGGCAAGGATCCAACCTTCGCGTTCGGTACGGCGGTTCCGTTCGGACTCAACAGCCGGATGCAGACCTCGTGGTTGCAGGTAGGCGGTGGCGCCGAACTCTTCAATGAATTTCTCAAAGGCTACAACGTCATCGGATTCGCGGCCGGCAACACCGGCTGCCAGATGGGCGGTTGGTTTCGCAAGGAGCTGAAGGAGCCATCCGACCTCAGTGGTCTCAAAATGCGCATCGGCGGCTTCGCCGGCCGTGTGCTCACCAGGCTCGGGCTCGTTCCGCAACAGGTGGCCGCCGGCGATATTTACCCGTCGCTGGAAAAGGGCACCATCGACGCTGCCGAATGGGTCGGACCTTACGATGATGAAAAGCTCGGTTTCCAGAAGGTCGCCAAATATTACTACTATCCCGGCTTCTGGGAAGGCGGTCCGACACTGCACAACATGGTCAACCTCGCTAAGTGGGAGCAGCTTCCTGCCAGCTACAAGTCGATCATCAGGACCGCCTCGTCGCTCGCCAACGAAACCATGCAGGCACGCTACGATGCCTACAATCCGCCGGCGCTGAAGCGCCTGGTGGCCGGTGGCACGCAGCTGCGGCCGTTCCCCGCATCCATCATGGATGCGTCGCTGAAGGCTGCCAACGAGGTTTATGCCGAGACCTCGGCCAGCAATGCGGCGTTCAAGAAAGTCTATGACAGCATGGTGGCCTTCCGCGGCGACCAGTACACTTGGTGGCAGGTCGCCGAGTACAGCTTCGACAGTTTCATGATCCGCTCGCGCACCCGCAGCTGATCGAAGACTGTTTCGGAAAAAGGAGCCCGGCCTTCGTGAGAAGGCCAGGCTTCTTGTTGAAGCGGTCTCCCTTAGCCGGTGCGCGGACCGCGAATCCGCTAAGCGTTCTGTTCCTGGAGGGAGCCGAATTTGCCATGACCGAATCTGAAATCGAAACGGCCGCCGACATTCTTGCCGAGGCGCGCCGCAGCGGAACGCAGATCGAAGCGCTGCCCGTCACGCCATCTTCGGTTGCGGAGGCGCACGAGATTCAGGATCGGGTTGCTGCGCTGGTCGGAGAGCCCATCGGTGCCTTCAAGGCCGGTGCGCCGCCCGAGGGCGAACCGACACGCGGTCTGATCGAAGCCCGGATGATTCGTTCGAGCCCGGCGCATATGTCTGTGGCTGAAGTCCCGCATCTTGGCGTCGAGGGCGAGGTCGCCTTCCGCTTTACCCGCGATCTGCCGGCGCGCAGCGCGCCCTACACGCGCGATGAGGTGGCGCAATCCGTGTCCGTGCTGCCGGCCATCGAGGTGGTCTCCAGCCGGTTTCGAGAGCCGACGAGCCGGCCGCGGTTGGAGCAGCTTGCCGATTGCGGGATCAATGGTGGGCTGGTGCTCGGGCGTGAGATGACCGACTGGTCACATCTCGATTTGCCTAACCTGCACATCACGTTTGTTGTGAACGGCGAGACGGTGCTGGAGCGCAAAGGCGGCCATCCGACCGATGATCCGCTTGCCGCTGCAATCGCGCTGGCCAATATGTGGCGGGATGCCGGAGGCTTGAAAGCTGGGCATGTCGTCACGACAGGCAGCTGGACCGGCATGCCGTTCCTGAGGCCCGGCGATCACTGTGTGGTGCGATTTGAAAAGCTCGGCGAGGCCGAGATCATGTTTGTCGGCTGATCGCGTTAGCGATCCTTGCCATCGAACTGCTGGATATCCAGAGCGCTCAGATCGACCGCAGGCAAGCAGCGCACATTGACCGATGCCATCATCATTCCGTTGGGCGCTTTTCCTTCGCCGAACGGGGCAATGCCGCAGGTGCTGCAGAAGTGATGCTGAATGGCGTGGTGATTGAACGTATAGGTCGACAGGTTCTCTTTCGCGGTTTTCAGCACCAGTTTGTCGCGTGGAACGAAAGCGAGCAGGCCGCCGCGCCGCCGGCACATCGAACAGTTGCAGTCGATGGCCGAATTGAAATCGCCCTCGACTTCAAAGGCGATGTTGCCGCAATGGCAACTTCCTTCATGCAGCATCGGTTATCCCCTGATCGTAAAGCGCGATAGTAACGTCATTCGCTATTTTGCTGGTCCGAAGTCCGGCATCGCCGGCATCTCGATCTGCGGAATCTCGATCTTCACGTTGGACGTATCCACAGCCGTGTTGTCGATCCAGTAGGTCACGAGACCGGGCCAGTAGATCACGATGATCACCAGGATGATCTGCATCCCGACCCATGGCAGTGCGCCGAGATAGATATCGCGGCTCTTCACTTCGGGCGGTGCAATGCCGCGCAGATAGAACAGCGCGAAGCCGAATGGCGGATGCATGAATGACGTCTGCATGTTTACGCAAAGCAGCACGCCGAACCAGACGAGATCGATGCCGAGCTTGGCCGCGACCGGAGCCAGCAACGGGATGATGATGAAGGCGATCTCGAAGAAGTCGAGGAAGAACGCCAGGAAGAACACGAAGATGTTCACGAAGATCAGGAAGCCGATCGCGCCGCCGGGCAGGCCGGTGAGCAGATGCTCGATCCAGCGCGCACCATCCATGCCCTGGAAGACGAGGCTGAAGCAGGTCGAGCCGATCAGGATGAACACCACCATCGAGGTCAGGCGCATGGTCGATGTCATCGCCTGGTCGATCAGCGGCCAGGTCAGGCGGCGATGCAGCGCGGCGAGCACCATCGCGCCGACCGCGCCCATGGCGCCGGCTTCGGTGGGCGTCGCGAGGCCGAGGCCGATGGTGCCGAGCACCAGGAAGATCAGCACGATCGAGGGGATCATGCCCCACAGCACACGGCTGATGAGCTTCCAGTTCATGGGCTCGCGCGCATGTTCCGGGATCGGCGGCATCGCGCTCGGCTTCAGGATCGACAATACGACGATGTAGAGAATGAAGATCACGACCTGGATGATCGAGGGGCCGATCGCGCCGAGATACATGTCGCCGACCGAACGGCCGAGCTGGTCGGCGAGGACGATCAGCACCAGCGAGGGTGGAATCAGCTGCGTGATGGTGCCCGATGCGGCGATGACGCCGGTGGCGAGTTTCATATCGTAGCCGTAGCGCATCATGATCGGCAGCGAGATCACGCCCATAGCGATGACCGAAGCAGCAACGGTGCCGGTGATGGCGCCGAGCACGGCGCCGACGAGGATCACCGCATAAGCGAGGCCGCCGGGGATCTTGCCGAACAACTGGCCGGTGCCTTCGAGCAGGTCTTCAGCAAGGCCGCAGCGCTCAAGGATTGCGCCCATGAAGGTGAAGAACGGGATCGACAGCAGCAGGTCGTTCGAGATCGTGCCGTAGAAGCGGAACGGCAGCGCCTGCAGGAAGGACGGATCGAAATGACCGGTGAAGATGCCGAGAATGCCGAAGAACAGGCCGACGGCGGCCAGCGAAAAGGCGACCGGGAAGCCGAACACCATGAAGCAGATCATGGTGCCGAACATCAGCGGGGGGAACACGCCGTAGGAAAACATCGGTGGTCCTGACTATCGAACTGGTTCTATCGAACGGATTGGTCGAAATGCGAGAGGCTGAAAAAGCGAACGCCGCTATTGCAGCGGCGCTTCGTAATGGGTGTCGATCTTGACGACGCCGGCGAGCGCGGCGATGCGCTTGGCGAGTTCGGCCACACCCTGCAGTAGCAGCAGACCGAAGCCGAGCGGCAGCACCAGCTTCACCGGCCACAGGATCAGGCCGCCCGCATTGCTGGAGACCTCCTGCGAATTCCAGGAATTCAGGAAAAACGGGAACGTCATGTAAGTGAGGTATGTCATCGCCGGCAGCAGGAAGATGCAGAGGCCGATGATGTCGATCCACAGCCGCGCGCGATCGGAGACGGCCGAATAGAGCAGATCGACGCGCACATGCTCATTGAGGCGCAGTGTCTGCGCCGCGCCGAAAAATACGATGCCCGCGAACATGTACCACTGGATTTCGAGCCAGCCGTTCGACGAGTAGTTGAAGAGATAACGGATCGTGGCATTGCCGGCGCTGACGAGGCAGGCAAGCAGCACGAGCCACTTGGCGATGAAGCCGAACACATCGCTCAGTGCATCGATCGCACGTGTGAATTTGAGTACGTCCACAGTTCCCCCCGAAAGTCGCCCCGCTGTCCGCTCATCACGTCTTTCTCACTGAGAAAGCGCAGCTTTTTCCGCTGGGCGAAAGAATTCGGCGGCACCATTTCAGCGCGTCATGCAATCGTCAATCGGAAATTGACGGTTTGTCGCAGGCCATTGGTCGAGGGGAAGGACGGAGCACCGCCGGTGGGTTACCCCCCGGTCACGCTCATATGCCGGCTGACGCTCGGCCGGTTGTGGCGGCGATCGATGATGAAATCGTGCCCCTTCGGCTTCAGGCCGATGGCGCGGTCGATCGTGGCGTTCAGGAGGTCGTTGTCGGCGGAAGCCCGCAGCGGCTTGCGCAGATCGGATGCATCCTCGTGGCCCAGGCAGGTATGGATCGTGCCGGTGCAGGTAATGCGGACACGATTGCACGACTCGCAGAAATTGTGGGTCATCGGCGTGATGAAGCCGATCTTGCCGCCGGTTTCGGCAACGCGGACATAGCGGGCGGGACCGCCGGTGTCGTCCGGGAGATCCGTCATCGTGAACTGACCGGCAAGGCGCGTGCGCAGCAGCGACAGCGGTACATACTGGTCGATGCGACCTTCGCCGATATCGCCCATGGGCATCACTTCGATCAGGGTCAGTGCCATGTCGCGGCCGTGCGCCCATTCGATCAATGAGGGGATCTCGTCCTCATTCATGTTCTTCAAGGCGACGGTATTGATCTTCACCGCAAGACCCGCTGCCTGCGCGGCGTCGATCCCGGCCAACACCTTGGAGAGGTCGCCCCAGCGCGTGATGGTGCGGAATTTTACGGGATCGAGCGTGTCCAGGGAGACGTTGATGCGCTTCACGCCGCAATCGGCCAGTTCAGCGGCATATTTGGAGAGCAACGAGCCGTTGGTGGTCAGCGTCAGCTCTTTCAGCGCGCCGGTCTTGAGGTGGCGCGACAGCGAACGCACGAGGCCCATGACGTTGCGCCGGACAAGCGGTTCGCCACCAGTGAGCCGCAGCTTGGTAACGCCCTTGGCGATGAACGCCGAGCAGAGCCGGTCGAGCTCTTCCAGCGTCAGCAGGTCGGCCTTGGGCAGGAACGTCATGTCTTCCGACATGCAATAGAAGCAGCGCAGATCGCAGCGATCGGTCACCGAAACACGCAAATAGTTGATCCGCCGGCCGAACGGGTCGGTCATGGCAGAGGAGGCCAGGGCGGGGCTCAACTCGGAGACGGTCATTCAGATGCCTGACTGCAAAACATGAATTGCTCGCGCGGCGAAAAACGCCGCACGTTCAATCTAGTCACGTGTTGCAGCTGGCACAATCACGCCAACGTATATGTTTGGTGGATCAGCGAGGCGCGGGGAACGGCGAGCCCGCCGCAGATGCGGCGGCCGCCGGGGCCGCGGCAGGCGCTGCTGCGCGCTTGGCAGCCTTGCGGGCGCGGCGTGGCGGTGTCGCAGGCTGCAACTCGGCGACGACCGGGCTCGGATCGACCGTGGTCCGTGCCGGCGAGGTGAAGTCCCCGGGAACGCGGGTAATGGTCACCGGAACTGTCATCGGCTGAAATTTTGCGAGGGTAAAGGTTGCGCTGAACCCGGTTTCCGTTGCCAGAGGCAGCGAGCACGGGGTCTTGCAGCTCGGGCCAATCGACGTGACCACCTCTGCGCCGGGCGGAACCGAGTCGAACTGCACGGTAACCGGTTCCGGTGCCGACTTGAATGCGTCCATGGAGAACGACGTGCAACCGGCCAGGCTCAAGCCTGCCGCTGCCAAAACTATTACTCTACGCATGGGTATATCCGTCACGTTTTGCGGCTAGCCGCCATCCCCCGGCAACCATAGGAGCGTCGTACATATGACGCAACACGCAGACCGCTTATAGTTAATTGATGGTTAACGAAGTCGCCCAACAACCTGAGAAACTCAATGATGTGAACAGGCTAGGCGAGGCGGTGTGGCAACAGGCGGTCGACAGTCGTCGGTAGATCGCGGAAATGGTCGATCACGATGTCGGGCTTGAGTTCGATAATCGGGACATCAGTATAGCCGAATGTAACGCCGATCACCGGGACATTGGCCCGCCGCGCCACACCGACATCGGGGCCGGCATCGCCGACCATGACAACGGACGACATCACACCACCGGCACGCGCTACCGTTTGCTGCAGGATGACCGGATCGGGCTTCGCGACGCCGAAGGTGTCAGCGCCGCAGATCGCCGCGAATCGGTCCGTCAGCTCCAGCTTGTCGAGCAGCAGCTTCGACAACCATTCCAGTTTGTTGGTGCAGACCGCGAAGCGGTAGCCACGCGCCGCCATATCGTTGAGCGCCGTAATCAGCCCCTCGAAGGGGCGCGACTCGTCAGCGATATGCTCCGCGTAATAAGCGATGAAATCCTCGGTCAGGCGTGTGACCTCGTCCGGGGTCATTTCCCGCCCTTCAAGCTCGAGCCCACGTTCGATCAGGCGCCGGGCGCCCTGGCCGATCATTTTACGCGCAGATTCCAGCGGGACGGGGGCCAACCCCTCCTGATGGAGCACGTGGTTCAGCGCGCTGATGAGATCGGGGGCGGTATCCACGAGGGTGCCGTCGAGGTCGAAAACGACGAGGGGAGCAGGGGAAGCATCTGTCATGCAGGGATCGCTACCGGTCATCGGCCGATCCCGCAAGGGGTCCCGGATGCGGTCCGGCATCCCCCTTGAAATGCAGGCCTGCATTCCCCGGGAAAGCACGCCCTTCGCCCTGTTCCTTGCCCCCAAACGTCGCTAGATATGCGGCGCATCCCGTCCGCGGGACCGATTGTGAACCGCAAGGACCGCTGCGCCGATGAATATGGACGAGCTGAAACGACAGGCTGCCGCAAAGGCGCTCGAACATGTGCGTGATGGCATGAAGCTCGGACTCGGCACGGGATCGACAGCAAAGCACTTCGTCGAACTGCTGGGTGAACGCGTGGCGGGCGGTCTCAAGGTTATTGGCGTTCCGACGTCTGAGGCCACGCGGGCCGATGCCGAACGTTGCGGCGTGCCGTTGACCACACTCGACGAGGTCGATCGGCTCGATCTCACGGTCGACGGTGCCGACGAAGTCGATCCGGCGCTGAATCTCATCAAGGGCGGCGGCGGCGCATTGCTCCGCGAGAAGATCGTGGCGGCGGCGTCCGACCGCATGATTGTCATCGCCGACGATTCCAAATGGGTGCCGACCCTTGGCCGCTTCCCGCTGCCTGTGGAAGTGATCCCGTTCGGCCTGTCGGCCACACGCCGTGCGATTGCCGATGTGTTCGCCAAGTGCGGGTTGCACGGCGAAATGGCCATTCGCAGCGGCAAGGACGGCCATGCTTTCGTCACCGATGGTGGCCACTGGATCATCGACGCCCGGCTCGGGACCATCACCGATGCGCCCCGACTGGCCGGGCTGCTCGGCGCCATTCCGGGCGTGGTCGAGCACGGTTTGTTTATCGGTCTGGCGAGCACCGCCATGCTGGCAGGATCGCAGGGAATTCGCGTTTTCGAGCGCCCGTAATGGCGCAATCAAGGAGAATTGGAATGAAGAAGCTCTCGCACATGCTGCTGTCGGCCGGTCTCGCGCTCGGCGTTGCAGTCACCGCGCTGCCGGTCTCCGCGCAGCAGGCATCTCCGGAGGGACAGGCCCGGCCGATCAAGCCGGCATCGCCAGCTGCGATCGCTTACGCCAAGGAAATCCTGGCGATGAAGAACGCCAGCGCGATGTATGCCAATGCCGTGCCGAACATGGTTCAGCGCGTCAAGGACTCGCTGCTGCAGAGCAATCTGAACTATCAGAAGGATCTCAACGAGGTCGCCATCACCATCGCGCAGACGATGGCCGGGCGCGACAAGGAGATCACCGAGCAGATGGCGAAGATCTATGCAAGCGACTTCACAGAGGCGGAGTTGAAGGATCTTGCGACCTTCTACAAGTCGCCGCTCGGTCAGAAACTTCTTGTGCAGGAGCCCCAGTCGATTTCTGCCAGCATGACCTATATGCAGCAGTGGGCGCAGCAGTTTTCGGAGCAGGTCAACGGCCTGTTCCGCGCTGAAATGCGCAAGCGCGGCAAGGAAATTTAAGGGCGTAAGCTGAGGCCCGTCATCCCGGGCCTCAGCCCCCAGTTCGGAGCGATCATGGCTGACGTGGACGTCGATCTGTTTGTCATTGGTGGCGGTTCAGGCGGCGTGCGCGCCGCCCGTATCGCTGCCGGCTACGGCGCGAAGGTCATGGTGGCCGAGGAATATCGCTTCGGCGGCACCTGCGTGATCCGCGGCTGCGTGCCGAAGAAGCTGATGGTCTATGCCTCGCATGTTCAGCGCGAGATCGACGATGCCGCCGGATTCGGTTGGACGATCCCGACGGCGACGTTCGACTGGTCGACCTTCATCGCCAACAAGGACAAGGAGATCGCCCGACTCGAGGGCATCTATCAGTCCAATGTGGAGAAGACCGGCGCGACGACCGTCAAGACCCGCGCAGTGTTCGAGGATCCGCACACGCTGCGCCTCGGCACCGGCGAGACGGTGAACGCCAAGCATATCCTGATTGCGACCGGCGGCGCGCCCAATCATGGGCCTGTGATTCCCGGCATCGAGCATGTGATCTCCTCCAACGAGGTGTTTCATCTGCCGGAACTGCCGAAGCGCATCGTGATCCAGGGCGGCGGTTACATTGCGCTCGAATTCGCCTGCATCTTTGCAGGATTGGGCTCCGACGTGACGGTGATCTATCGCGGCGACAACATCCTGCGTGGCTTCGATGAAGACGTGCGCGCTCATGTCCGCAGCGAGATGGAAAAGGATGGCATCACCATCCTGACCGGCTGCACGGTGACCAAGGTCGAGAAGCACCGACACGAATTCACGACGCATCTGTCCAGCGGCGCAAGCATCGCGTCCGATCAGGTGTTGTTCGCGATCGGGCGCAATCCGAATACCGCCAATCTCGGCCTCGAGAAGGCTGGCGTTGCGCTCAAGCCCGCCCATGGCGGCATCATCGTCAACGAGTTCTCGCAGACCAATGTGCCGCATATCTACGCGGTCGGTGACGTCATCAATCGCGTCAACCTGACGCCGGTGGCGATCCGCGAAGGCCATGCCTTTGCCGATACGGTGTTCGGCAAGAAGACCGTGAAGGTCGATCACAGCAATATCCCGACCGCGGTGTTCACCCAGCCGGAAGTCGGCACCGTTGGCATGAGCGAAGAAGAGGCGCGCGCCACCTTCAGCCACGTCGATATCTACAAGACCAATTTCCGGTCGATCAAATCGACGATTTCAGGCAGCGAAAGCCGTGTGCTGATGAAGCTGGTGGTCGACGGTGCGACGGATATCGTGGTCGGCGCCCATATCGTCGGACCGGAAGCGGCCGAACTCATCCAGGTGCTGGGCATCTGCGTGAAGCTGAAGGCCACCAAGGCTGATTTCGACGCCACGGTGGCCGTGCATCCGAGTGCGGCCGAGGAACTGGTGACGATGCGCACGCCGACCGCACGCTACGTGCGCGAAGCCGCGGAGTAACACCAGCCCTCATGGTGAGGAGCGCGCCCTTGCGCGCGTCTCGAACCATGAGATGCAACGTATCGGTGTTTGTGGCCATCCTTCGAGACGCGGTCGAAGACGACCGCTCCTCAGGATGAGGGCGGATGGATGATCTGCGGCTTCAATGATGTGCCCCTAATCTTCCATCTGGATCCACTCAGCCGCGCCGCGCCACAGTGTGTCACGGTGCTCCGGCCGGAAGAATCCAAAATGGCCGACCTTTTTCGAGCCGGCCTCGATAGGGCGGATACTGTCGATCTCCGGCTTGATTGACGTGAAGCCCGCGCAGAGCATTTCCACGGCGGCGCGTGTGGCCCATGGATCGTCTGAAAAGCTCAGGGCCCGCATCTCGCCGCGGTAGCGCGGAAAGTTCACCAGCGCTCGCAGTTTGCTGTCGTCGAAGAAGTAGCGATCGCTGGTGACCCAGCCCGCCCATTCCAGAAACACGTCGCGTGGCAGATCGTAGCCGAGCCCGATCCTGCCGGGCGCATAGCCGATGACGCGCGCCAGCGGCGCGCCGACGAATTTCATGAGCGCATAGATGCGGTAGCCCTCAGGTGGCGTCATCAGTCGCCAGGTGCCGGCTTGTGCCGCGATGAGCAAGGCGCGTGACACCTCGGAATTGTTGGGGATCAGGCCGAGCGCCTGACCGCCGAAGGAGTGACCGACAAAGGCAAGTGGCATTGCCTTGTAGCGCTCGCGCATCCAGGTCACTGCGGCGGTAACATCGAGAGCAGCCCAGTCGGTCATGGACGCCTTGAAGCCGACCAGCGCGTTCGACCGGCCGGACAGGGGATCGGCCTTGGGCCGCGAATCCCCGGTGCCGCGGTAGTCATAGGTCAGCACGGCACAGCCGCGGCTCGCGAGGTAGCTGGCGAAGCCTCTGTAGATTTTGCGGGGAACGGCGGTTGCGGAATTGATCAGAACCGCGTGGGTACGGGCGCCGCGGGGCAGGTACAGCGTCGCGCCCAACGAATAGCCGTCGGTCGCCTGGAAGGTGATGTCATCGGCAAAAGCGTCGTCCAGTGCAGCCTCCGACACCGCAGTTTCTCCCATGGTGTCCCATATGTTCCTTACCCGGGCCTAGCAAATGCGAATTCGGCTGTGGCTGCAAGGGCTTGGGGCGCAATGTGGATTTCGAACTGGCGATCCCCATCTGTGCTGTGTATAACGCGGCCTCCGCAGCCATAAAGCGCGGTTTTCAGGAGAGAAGTGATGTCCGAGCGGTGGACGCCCGATAGCTGGCGCGGCAAGCCCGTGCTGCAAATGCCGGAATACCCGGATCTCAAGGCCCTTGGCGATGTCGAGGCGCAGCTTGCCACGTTTCCGCCGCTGGTTTTTGCAGGCGAAGCCCGCAATCTGAAGAAGTCGCTCGCCCGCGTGGCTGCCGGCGAGGCCTTCCTGCTGCAGGGCGGCGATTGCGCCGAGAGCTTTGCCGAGCACGGCGCCAACAATATCCGCGATTTCTTCCGCGCCTTCCTGCAGATGTCGGTGGTGCTGACCTATGCCGGCGCGCTGCCCGTGGTGAAGATCGGCCGTATCGCCGGCCAGTTCGCCAAGCCGCGGTCCTCGCCGATGGAGAAGCTCAACGGCGTCGAACTGCCGAGCTATCGCGGTGATATCATCAATGACATCGCCTTCACGCCAGAATCCCGCGTGCCCGATCCGCAGCGCCAGCTGATGGCCTATCGCCAGTCGGCGGCGACGCTGAATCTGCTGCGCGCTTTCGCGACCGGCGGCTTCGCCAATCTCGGCAGCGTGCACCAGTGGATGCTCGGCTTCCTGAAGGATTCGCAGCAGTCGCGCCGTTACAAGGAACTGGCCGACCGCATCTCGGACGCGCTGAACTTCATGCGCGCCTGCGGCCTCAATCTGGAAAGCCACCCGGAACTGCGGTCGACGGATTTCTACACCAGCCACGAAGCGCTGTTGCTCGGCTATGAGCAGGCCTTCACGCGCGTCGATTCCACGACGGGCGACTGGTACGCGACCTCCGGCCACATGATCTGGATCGGCGACCGCACGCGGCAGCTCGATCATGCCCATGTGGAATATTTCCGCGGCATCAAGAACCCGATCGGCCTGAAGTGCGGCCCGTCGCTGAAGCCGGATGAACTGATCAAGCTGATCGACGTCCTCAATCCGGACAATGAGCCCGGCCGCCTGACGCTGATCAACCGCTTTGGCCACGAGAAGGTGGGGGAGCATCTGCCGGGCTTCATCCGCGCGGTGCAGAAGGAAGGGCGCTCGGTGGTATGGTCGTGCGATCCGATGCACGGCAACACGATCACGTCGAATTCCGGCTACAAGACCCGGCCGTTCGATCGCATCCTCTCCGAGGTAAAGTCGTTCTTCCAGATCCATGCCGCCGAAGGCACCCATCCGGGCGGCGTGCATCTGGAGATGACCGGCCAGAACGTGACGGAATGCACCGGTGGCGCGCGCGCTATTTCGGACGAGGACCTCAACGACCGCTACCACACGGTCTGCGATCCGCGTCTGAATGCCGAGCAGTCCATCGACATGGCGTTCCTGATCGCCGAACTGCTCAAGACGTCCCGCGTCGACAGGGCGGAGCCGCTGCCGGTGGCATCGGGTCTCTAAACTTGTCGCGCCTCTGGCGGGCCTGCATCAACACCTGGAATGGCCTGACCTTCGCGACGCGATCGGAGCAGGCCATTCGCGAGGAGCTGTTTGCACTGCTCCTCGCGGTGCCTTTGTCGTTTCTCATCGGCACCACCGCAGCGCGTCGGCTTGAGTTGGTGGCGGTGGTTTTGCTGCTGCTCACCGTCGAACTCCTCAACACCGCCATCGAGAAATTGGCCGACCGGCTCACTACCGAACACGATCCGCAGATCGGGCGTGTGAAGGATATGGGATCGGCGGCCGTCGGCGTCGCACTTGTGATCGCCGGCATGACCTGGCTGTATGCGCTCGGTGAGCGCATAGGCATCTTCTAATCCTGCAGTTGCGAAGGGTGAGCCGGTAGGCTTGGATGTTTCCATGACAGAATTGACGCGCTTCACCGTCACACTCGCCCAGCTCAATCCCATCGTCGGTGATATCACCGGCAATGCCGCCAAGGCGCGCGCTGCGCGGGCGCAGGCCAAAGCCGACGGCGCGACGCTGATCGTGTTTCCTGAATTGTTCATCGCCGGCTACCCGCCGGAAGACCTGGTGTTGAAACCAGCCTTTCAGGCGGCCTGCCGGGCGGCCATCGAGGAGCTGGCGCGCGAGACCGCGGACGGGGGTCCGGCTGTGTTGATCGGCTCGCCCTGGGTCGATGGCGGCAAGCTCTACAATGCCTGCGCGCTGCTCGACGACGGCCGCATCAATGCGATCCGTTTCAAGGTCAATCTGCCGAATTACGGCGTGTTCGACGAGAAGCGCGTCTTCGCGCGCGGCTCGGTCTCGGGACCCGTCACCATCCGCGGCCTGCGCGTCGGCGTGCCGATCTGCGAAGATACCTGGATGGAAGAGTCCGCCGACTACGAAGACGTGGTCGAGACGCTGACCGAGACCGGCGCCGAAATCCTGATCGTGCCGAACGGTTCGCCATATGCCCGCGGCAAGACGGATCTGCGCTTGTCGGTGCAGGTCGCCCGCGTTACCGAGAGCCATCTGCCGATGGTCTACCTTAATCAGGTCGGCGGTCAGGACGAACTAGTGTTCGACGGCGCGAGCTTTGTGCTCAATGCCGACCGCTCGCTGGGTGCGCAATTGCCGTCCTTCACCGAGAGCGTCACAACGCTGACATTCGAGAAGATCGACGGCCACTGGCGCTGCGACGGACCGATCGCACCGGTACCAGAAGGCGACGAGGGCGACTATGCCGCCTGCGTGCTCGGCCTGCGCGATTACGTCAACAAGAACGGCTTCCCCGGCGTGCTGATGGGCATCTCCGGCGGTATCGACTCTGCGCTTTGCGCCGCGATCGCCGTGGATGCGCTCGGCGCGGACCGCGTGCGCGGCATCATGCTGCCATTCCGCTACACCGCGCAGGTGTCGCTCGACGATGCCGACAAGCTCGCGAAGGCGCTGGGTTTCCGTTACGAGATCCTGCCCATCGCCGATGCGGTCAACGGCTTCGAGAAGATCCTTGCCGATACCTTCAAGGGTCTCGCGCGCGACATCACCGAAGAGAACCTGCAGGCGCGCACCCGTGGTACGCTGTTGATGGCCGTCTCCAACAAGACCGGCGCGATGGTCGTGACGACCGGCAACAAGTCGGAAATGTCGGTCGGCTATGCCACGCTCTATGGCGACATGAATGGCGGCTTCAATCCGATCAAGGATCTCTACAAGACCCAGGTGTTCCGTATCTCGACCTTGCGCAATTCATGGAAGCCCGAAGGCGCGCTCGGTCCCGATGGCGAAGTGATCCCCAACAACATCATTATCCGTCCGCCCACGGCCGAACTGCGCGAAAACCAGACCGACCAAGACTCGCTACCCCCCTACGATATTCTCGATGGCATTCTCGAACGCCTCGTCGAACGCGAAGAGCCGCTGTCGGAGATCGTCGCGGCCGGTTACGAGAAAGACGTTGTGACGCGCATCGATCGGCTGCTCAACATCGCCGAATACAAGCGCCGGCAGGCGGCACCGGGCGTGAAAGTGACGCGGAAGAACTTTGGCAGGGATCGCCGCTATCCGATCACCAACAAGTTTCGCGATCTGGCCAATCCATTGCCGAAGCCCGATGAGGACCTGGTGACTCGGCCAGGCAAGGGCACCAGCGCAGCGTTTGAATGAAGCTGTAGGGCGAATGACGCCCTACAAACCCGTCGTGTATCAGCGCGTGATCCCGTCACCGCGCAGTTTTGGCCACCGCCGCAAAGGTTGAATCGCTCAGGACGCCACCGCCCTGAAACAGGGTGACGACGGGTGAGGATGCGGCGCTAGTGCTGTTCTTGATGTCATACAGCGCCGAGAAACGGTTCAGCAGTTTAGCCAGCTTGGCGGGATCGGCGAGGTCCTTCAGATTGAGGTGTTTCTCCACCACCTTGGCCTGCTGATCGATATCCATCGCGCCCACCTCGTCCGGCAGGCTGAAGATGGTGCGGAACACTTCCGCCAGCGCCTTGTCCGCAAGCAGGTCATAGGCCGAGGTGATGCTCGGCGCCTTGCGCTCGAAGTAGAGCGCGAGCCGCACGCCGGGATTGCTTTCGCCCTGCTGCGTCTCCAGCGTCTGCTGCAGATATTTGTGCTGGATTTCCATGAACTGGTCGCGGGTCTGCGGCCCGAATTTCGGTAGTCGCGTGATCTCGCCGTCGTCGTCGAAATTGAACGAGGCCACCAGCTCCGCGAAACGCGGATCCTTCTGTGTGTTGACGAAGCTCTTGGGGTCGTTCAGGTCGGAATCGAACATCTTGCGCAGATCGGCGGTGGTCACCTTGGCGGGGTCGAGGTCCTTGGCGACGAGCGCGATGTCGATGAGCTTCCTGTCGGCAAGCAGATCCTTCACGCTCTCGATATTGGCGATGTTCTTCTGATAATAGACCGCGTCCTTGTCGGCCGCCTTGCGCAGCTCGGCCTGTTCCTTGTCCTTCGTGAAGCGTGTCTTGGCGATGATGTAGTCCTTCATCACCTGGGTGACTTCCGCCGCGTCCTGCGCCACCACGGGCGTCGTGATATTTCCGCTGCTGTCGAAATTGAATGCCCGAGCGAGCTGAACGTATCGGTCGTCGTGCAGCTTGTTCACGTAGCTCTTGGGATCGTCCGGATCGCTTTTGAGTACGTTTTTGATGATCGTCGGCGAAACCTCTTCGGGATCGAGACCAAATGATTTCAGAGCAAAATTATAGACGTTTGGCGTCTTGAGAAAGGCATCGACTGTGGTCACCTTGGCGAGACCGGAGCGATACTGCTTGATGAGCGATGCCGCGTACTTTTCGTCCGCTGCGAGATAGGTCGCGCCCTGGCTGTTGACATATTTGGCATGGGTGTTGCTCAGCTGCGCGGCTGTCTGGGCAGACGTTCCGGTGGGCAACGTGCCGTCGGGCGAGAACTCGAAAGCGCCCGCAAGCGCCACATAGCTGTCGATCGTCTCGAGTGCATCCTTATAGCTGAGGATGCTGACCTCATTCATCGATCCGCGCGCGCGCTCCAGCTCGATCTTCTGGCGCAGGTCGGCCATATCGGCGCCCGGCTGTTTCAATGCCGCCATATATGTGTCGATCTTGCTGGCGGCATCGAGCATCGCTGCCTGGGCCTTGGTGATATTCGCATTGATGTCGGCTTTCTGCGACACCCAAACGGAATTGACATAGCTGTTCGGATCGGACGGATCGCTGCTCAGCACCTTGCTGATCGTGTCGTGGGACCAGCGATTCTTGTCGATTCCGAAGGCCGAGAAAACATAATCGCGCAGCTTGTCGTCGGCGAGCAGGCCATTGACGTTGGTGATCTTTCCGATCGTGAGATTGTAGTAGTTCTTGTTCGCGTCGATGGCATCGACCCCGCGCTGCGCTACGGCCGTGTACAGACCGATCATGTCGTCGGCCTGGTTCTCGGACTGGGCAGTGTTGCTGCTGCTGCTGGTGGTCCCGAAGGGGAAGGCCGCTGCGAAATCCCGGTAGCGCTTGTCGCTCAGCTTGTTGGCAAAACTGTTGGCGTCGGAGAGATCGCTTTCCAGCACCTTGCGCAGGAAGGCCTTGGCATAGGCCATGTCCTCCAGACCATAGGCCGTCGTTGCATAGGTATAGAGCCGATAGTCGTTCAGGAGATCATCGACGGTTTTCACCTTGCCGATGTTCTCCTTGTAATAGGCCGTATCCCGCGAGACGGTGGCCTGTTGCGAGATCCGCGTCAGCGATTGGGTGAGATTGCGGGAGACGATATTATAGTTGAGATAAGTGGAGACCATCCGAACACCCTCGCGGTTTGGCGTGAGCCTACCGTTCGGAGGTTGTCCGAAGCTGGACGCAAGGGCCGTGCCGTCGTCGCCCCGCCTGGCCCGGCGAGGACCCGAGGCTTAACGCGGCGCGTTGTTCGGCAGGAATTGCGGGCCGACGGTCCGGATCTGGCCAGGAGTGGACGGTGTCGCCGGCTGCGCGGGAGCCGCTGCTGCAGGCGCCTCCGGTGCTGCGCCCTTCTTCAAGGCGGCAGGCGTGCCCTTTTGCGGCTGCGACATCCGCTTGGCACGTTCCTCGGTGACGATGATGTCGCCATTCTCCGCTGCCGATTTGTCGTCGACATTCTTCAACGCTTCGGACCAGGTCTGGCCTTGCGCCTTGCAGGAACACGACGGATTGAATTCGGTGCGATACTTGAAAGCGTTCGGCGACGACGAATAGGGCTGCCCCGAAACCGAGACGGCCGAGTTCATGTCCTCGCCGGGATTGCGATAGGTGAACAGGTTGGCGTCGGAGGCCGGGCAGAGATTCTTGCAGGTCCGCTCGTCATCGCCGAAACGCGCCGGGATCGTCGCGAACGAGATCGGGAAATAGAAGCCATCGCAGGTGCGCACGCAGACGGTCCGATAGGTGCCGGACGGAACGGGCGACATATTGCCGTCCAGCGGCGGTGCGCCGGGGCTTGGCTCGTTGTTGCCGAACAGATTGCTCAGGAAGCCGCCGGGGCCTGAGTTCTGTGGCGCCGCGCGCTGCGCAGCGGCGGCGTATTGCGGGCCGCAATTGTTCTGCGCGAGGGCCAGCAGCACCGAGCGGCGCTGGGTATCACGGTCCGAACTGCCGGGCGTGCCGACGCGCAGGCGTTCGAGATTGCTGGTGATCTGATCCAGATTGCCGCGCATCTGCTGGATCTGGTTGTTGACCGGGCCGCACTGCTGCGACTGGCCATTGAACAGCGAGAAGAAGCCGGAACTGTCGCAGCCCATCCGCTTGGCCTGCGCTGAGACGCGGTCGAGCTCGCTCTGCTGCTTGGACGCGGCGTCCTCATAGCGGCGAAGCTGTTCGGCGCGTGCGGGATCGAGGCCGTTGCCGCGATCGATGGTCGCGAGCTGCGCCTCGAGGCGCCCGCACATCGGATTGGCAGAACCCTGCTGCTGCGCCTGGCTTGGCGGATAGACCTGCTGCGCAGGATAGGCCGGTGGCGGTCCGTTCTGCGCCGATGCAGGAGTGCCCAGCGACAGCGCACCAACCAGTGCGGCACCAACAAAAACCCAGCGAGAAAGGGAAGCAGTCACAGTGTCAGACATATCCGGCCAATGCGCGAGTCAGAAGCGAGCGAGACAGAAACAAGCGGGGTGGTGCGGCATCGCGCGTCGATACCGCCGCCAACCTCTCGCCGACGTTGCCAGACGCGCGCGATGAAAATGCGGCGGCGAACGCGGCTTTCCATAGCTGCTTCTCGCGGCAGGGTCACGTCGTTTCCGGGGCCTCACTGTGGCCGCAAGCGTGACGCGAGAAAGTCGCAGGCCGCGGGATGTCAGCGCTGGCAGGTAATCGCAACGAATTCGTCGCATTTGCCGTGATGGCAGGCGCTGCCTGACGTCGGGACCGAGCCGGTCACTTCATCGGGATCGACGCGGCGATAGGCGACGGCCTGGTCGAAGGCGCGCGATTTGCAATAGGACAGGGCGGCATGCGCGCCGCACTTCTCGCCGCGGGCGAGGCACTGGTCGATACCGTAACCGTCAGACTGGTTGGCGATGATGAAGACGCGGGAATCGGCAAAGGCCGAGGAAGCGGCCAGAACAAATGCCGCTGTCAGAACGACTGAAATGGATTTCATAACTCACCGAATGAATGAGGAAATTCGCCCTCATTCGATACGCCCCAAAGATTAATAATCATTAACCATGGGCGGCGTAGCGATGGATTGAGGCCGAAATCAGCCCTTTGCGGCATAGTTCCACACCCTTGACGGGCCACCTGGGGTTGCCCCATGGTGCCCCGATGAACGGTTCTCTCGCCATTTGTGGCATTTGCCGCGAGATTAAGAGCTAGCGATTCGCTGGCTGAGGCCGTCTTTGTCTCAACGAGATCAATCTCAAGAGGGATGAGAGGACGCCCGGCCGCAAGGGACGGACATCCATGGAACTGCGCCTTTACGACACTCTGACCCGCGAGAAGCGCGTCTTCACGCCGATCGATGCCGACAACGTCCGGATGTATGTCTGCGGGCCGACGGTCTACGACTTCGCCCATATCGGCAATGCGCGTCCGGTGATCGTGTTCGACGTGCTGTACCGGCTGCTGCGATACGTCTACGGAGTCGACAAAGTCACCTATGTCCGCAACATCACCGACGTCGATGACAAGATCAACGATCGCGCGTTGCGCGACTTTCCGGGCCTGCCGCTGAACGAGGCGATCCGCCGGGTCACCGAGACCACGGCCAATCAGTTTCAGGCCGACGTCGCAGCGCTGGGCTGCCTGTCGCCGACAGTGCAGCCGCGGGCGACGGACTTCGTGCTGCCGCGCCCCGACGGCAAGACCGACATGGTGACGCTGATCAGGGAATTGATCGCGCGCGGCCACGCCTACGAGGCTGCGGGCGAAGTGTTGTTCGACACCCAGTCGATGGCCGACTATGGCGCACTCTCCGGCCGCAAACTGGAAGATCAGCAGGCCGGTGCGCGCGTCGCAGTCGATGCGCACAAGAAGCATCCGACCGACTTCGTGTTGTGGAAGCAGTCATCCGCGGAAGAGCCCGGCTGGGACAGTCCGTGGGGCAGGGGCCGTCCGGGCTGGCACATCGAGTGCTCGGCGATGGCGGAGGCCTATCTCGGCACGATCTTCGACATTCATGGCGGCGGCCTCGACCTGATCTTCCCGCATCATGAAAACGAAATCGCCCAGTCGCGCTGCGCGCACGGTACGCATGCGATGGCGAATTACTGGATGCATAACGGCTTCCTGCAGGTCGAAGGCGAGAAGATGTCGAAGAGCCTCGGCAACTTCTTCACGATCCGTGAACTGCTGCAAGATTGGCCGGGCGAAGTGCTGCGCCTGAACATGCTGAAGACACACTATCGTTCGCCGATCGACTGGACCGTGAAAGGTTTGGAAGAAAGCGCCAAGACGCTCGATGATTGGTATTGGGTCGCAGCGGATGCAACAGGTGGCGACGTCTCCGACAAGGTGATGGAGCCGATGTTCGACGATCTGAATACGTCGCTGGCTGTTGCGGCGTTACACGGTCTTCGCAACAGTGCGGCAGCAGGCAATGACGGCGATCGCAGCCAATTTGCAGCGTCACTGCGTGCGCTCGGTTTCCTGTCGGAAACGGCAGCAGAGTGGAATGGACGCAAACAACAGGCCAGCGGGATCGATGCAGCAAAGGTCGATGGTTTGATTGCGGATCGTACAGCCGCACGGGCCCGCAAGGACTTCAAGGAGTCGGATCGTATTCGCGACGAACTTGCCGCCATGGGCGTCGTCATCAAGGACTCGAAGGAAGGCACCACCTGGGAGATTGCGCGATGAGCCGACCCGACACACCGTTTCCAAAGCACTGGAAATATTACATTGCGCTGAAGTGGGCGCTGATCGTCGGCGCGATCGCGCTGGCACTGAAGCTGGTGGATTTCTGGTGAGCGCGATGGGCGAGGCGAAACCGGCACTGCGGCCGTTCCTGCCGGATGACACCGCGATTGCGGCTGCGATCTATGTGGCCAGCATCGAGGAATTGACGGGCGAAGACTACAGCGAAACGCAGCAGGAAGCCTGGGCCGCCACAGTCGACGACGAGGTGGCGTTCGGCAAGCGGCTGGCGTCGCAACTCACGCTGATTGCGACATTGGACGGCGTGCCGGTCGGCTTCGCATCGCTGAAGGGCGCCAACCATATCGACCTGATCTACGTGCATCCGAATGCCGCCCTCCGGGGGGTGGCATCACTGCTGATCGATGCGATCGAGAGGCTGGCCGGTGCGCGCGGCGCAAAGCTGCTGACCGTCGATGCCAGCGACACCGCCGAGCCTTTCTTCAAGAAGCGGGGGTATATCCCGACACAGCGCAACAGCGTGCCTGTTAATGACGAGTGGCTTGCCAACACCACGATGCAGAAGACGCTGGGTGAATCCGGGGCGTCCTAAATCGAAGAAGGCAGGGGAGGAAGACCGGTGATTGATCACATCTCCATCGCAGTCAGCAATCTCGAACGTGCCGTGCCTTTCTACGAGCGCAGTTTCGCGCTGCTTGGCATGACCCGACTGGTAACACGTCCCGCAATGGTCGGGTTCGGCAAGACCTATCCCGAAGTCTGGCTCAATCTGCGTGCAGGCATGGCGCCGCTACCGCTTGATAGCGGTGTGCATCTTTGTCTGCGCGCGAGGACGATGGATGAGGTTGATGCGTTTTACGCGGCAGCCACGGCCGCCGGCGGCGTCTCGGAAAGCGCGCCCTCGCTGCGGCCGCATGATCGCGTGCGCTACTATGCGACTTTCATCGCCGATGCCGATGGTAATCGCATCGAGGTGGTGACGTTCCCGAAGGACGACGCCACCACGCCGTAGCAGGTCTCAGAGCCGCGTCGCGACGTCCGGAGCCAGCTTCTTGGCTTCGTCGGAGGCCAGCGCCGCAGCGGTGCGGAGCCGGGGCAGGATGTCTTCGGCACGGTCGGCCGTTAGCACGTCCAGCGGCAGTGTCGGCCGGATGAAGGCGGTCGAGCGCATGTGCTTGAGCAGCTCAAGCAGCGGTTCCCAGAAGTTATCGATATTGGCCATCAGGATCGGCTTGCTGTGGCGGCCGAGTTGCTGCCAGGTGAGCTGTTCGACTAGCTCTTCCAACGTGCCGATGCCGCCGGGCAGGGCGACGAAGGCATCCGATCGCTCGAACATCAGCCGTTTGCGCTCATGCATGTCGTGGGTAACGATCAGTTCCTGGGCGGCGGTCAGCGCGTTTTCGCGCTTGGTCAGGAATTCCGGGATGATGCCGGTGACCCGTCCGCCATTGTCCAGCACGGACTTGGCGACCGCGCCCATCAGGCCGATGGAGCCGCCGCCATAGACCAAGCCAATGCCTTGCTCGGCCATGATCTTGCCGAGCGCGACCGCTGATTCGACGAAACTGGGATTGGTACCGGGGCCGGAGCCGCAATAGACGCAGATCGTTTTAATTGTGCTCATGGAATCCATGTGGCACTGCGGGATAACAGCGTCAAGACACGGAATGAACGCGATACGGGAAATTCCTGCCCGGGACACCTCTCCGCAGGGAAAAGAATGCTCCGCGAGGGTGCGACGTTCCGGCAAAGCGCCTATATGCATTCTAATGAAATCGACCTCCATTTTGAGCCGGCCCCGGGCCGCAGCTCCGTTCGTTCCAGGCGCCGTGCATGTCTGATTCCGATCCCGCACTGAACGACGAGACAGTTCCTAGCCCGGCCCATATCGAACGCGGCACCCTGTTCGGAACGCTCGCCCATTTGTGGCCCTATATCTGGCCGGGCGACCGCGACGACCTGAAGATGCGCGTCGTCTGGTCGATGCTGCTGCTGCTGGTCGCCAAGGCGGCCACCCTGACAGTGCCGTTCACCTTCAAATGGGCGATCGATGCGCTGACCGGCGCCGATACGGCTCCCGTCCAGTCCTCGAACTGGACGTTGTGGCTGATCGCATCGCCGGTCGCCATGACCGTTAGCTACGGCGCCATCCGCGTGTTGATGGCGATCTTCACGCAATGGCGCGACGGCATCTTCGCCAAGGTGGCGATGCATGCGGTGCGCAAGCTGGCCTATCTCACTTTCGTTCATATGCATGAGCTGTCGCTGCGCTTTCATCTGGAGCGCAAGACCGGTGGTTTGACGCGCGTGCTCGAACGCGGCCGCGCAGGCATCGAAGTCATCGTGCGGATGGTGATCCTGCAACTGGTGCCGACCATCGTCGAGCTGTTGCTGGTGATGGGTGTGCTGCTGTGGCAGTTCGACTGGCGCTATGTGCTGGTCGTGGCGATCACCGTGGTCGTCTACATGTACTATACGTATCTGGCGACCGAGTGGCGCATCGCCATCCGCCGCAACATGAATGAGTCCGATACCGAAGCGAATACCAAGGCCATCGACTCGCTGCTGAACTACGAGACGGTCAAATATTTCAGCGCTGAAACGCGCGAGGCCGAGCGCTATGACAAGACCGTTGAGCGTTTCGAGCGCGCCAGCGTCAAGACCTATACGTCGCTGGCTGTGCTCAATACCGGGCAGGCAATCATCTTCACGCTCGGTTTGACATCGACGATGCTGATGTGCGCGGTCGGCGTGCGCAACGGCACCCACACGGTGGGTGATTTCGTCATGATCAACGCCATGATGATCCAGCTCTACCAGCCGCTGAATTTCATGGGCATGGTGTATCGCGAGATCAAGCAGGCGATCATCGACATCGAGAAGATGTTCGGTGTCCTGAACCGCAATCCGGAAGTGAAGGATATTCCAGGAGCCAAGCCGCTGCTGGTGACGTCAGGTGCTGTGCGCTTCGACGACGTGCGTTTCGCCTATGACCCGGAGCGGCCGATCCTGAAGGGGCTCTCCTTCGACGTGCCGGCCGGCAAGACCGTCGCCATCGTCGGCCCGTCGGGCGCCGGCAAGTCGACGATCTCGCGACTGCTGTTCCGACTGTATGATGTGTCGGGCGGAACGATCTCCATCGATGGCCAGAACATCCGTAATGTCACGCAGGCCTCGTTACGCCAGTCGATCGGCATGGTCCCGCAGGACACCGTGCTGTTCAACGACACCATCCGCTACAACATCCGCTATGGCCGCTGGGACGCGACGGACGAAGAGGTCGAGGAAGCCGCCCGCATGGCGCAGATCGACCCGTTCATCCGGATGTCGCCGAAGGGCTACGAGACCGAGGTCGGCGAACGCGGCCTGAAACTCTCCGGCGGCGAGAAGCAGCGCGTGGCCATTGCACGGACCGTGCTCAAGGCGCCGCCGATCCTGCTGCTCGACGAAGCGACGTCGGCGCTCGACAGTCACACCGAGCAGGAGATCCAGGACGCACTGGAGAAGGTTTCGCAGGGCCGCACCTCGCTGGTGATTGCGCATCGGCTGTCCACCATCGTCGGCGCCGACGAGATCATCGTGCTCGATCAGGGCCGGATCGCCGAGCGCGGCACCCATGGCCAGTTGCTGGCCGCGGGCGGTCTCTATGCCAGCATGTGGAACCGGCAGCGCGAGGCCCAGGAGGCCCGTGAGCGGCTGGCCCAGATCGGCGACGATGCCATCGCCCCCAATCGCACCCCACCGCCGGTCGATGACGACCGGCTGATGACGCCTGACGCGGCGGAATAATCTCTGCTAAAGCAGGGCCAGATTCTGCCCGAACCCAGGTTTTAAGCACCCATGTCCATCGCAAATTCCATCCGTGGCCAGATCCCGCCGATCCACAAGGAAGGCTATCCGTTCATTGGCGCCTTTGCGCTGGCGAGCCTGGTGCTGTTCTGGATTTGGACGCCGCTGGGCTGGATCGGCACGGTCCTGACCGTCTGGTGCGCGCTGTTCTTTCGCGATCCGGTGCGCGTGACCCCGACTCGCGAGGGTGTCGTGGTGTCGCCCGCCGACGGGAAAGTATCGATGGTTCAGCCGGTGCTGCCACCGGCTGAACTCGGCCTCGGCGATCAGCCGCTGCTGCGCATCTCGGTGTTTATGAGCGTCTTCAACGTCCACGTGAACCGCAGCCCGGTGGCTGGCCGGATCGAGCGCATTGCCTATCGGCCGGGCAAGTTCATCAATGCCGAGCTGGACAAGGCCAGCGAGGACAACGAGCGCAATTCGCTGGTGATTTCGACCCCCGGCGGCCGGATCGGCGTGGTGCAGATCGCCGGGCTTGTGGCGCGCCGGATCGTGTCCTTCGTGCGCGAGGGCCAGACCCTGAGCGCTGGCGAGCGCTTTGGCCTCATTCGCTTCGGCTCCCGGCTGGATATCTACCTGCCGGAAGGCAGCAAGGCGCTGGTGGCCGTGGGGCAGACCGCGATTGCTGGTGAGACCGTGCTGGCCGATTTCCGGATCGGTGACGGCGGCCGCACATACCGCGTCGATTAACCCCGATTTCCTGCCGCTTTGAGCGGCAGGACGCCACAATGGCGGAGCAGGGTGGGATTTGCTAGGATCACGCCATGCAAATGCCTCCTGACCAGTCTCCCGAGACGCGCCGCCGCCGGTTCCGGACCATTCCGATCCGGATGCTGGTGCCGAACATGATCACGCTGCTGGCGATCTGCGCCGGCCTAACGGCGATCCGCCTGTCCACCGAGGGGCGGATGGAACTTGCCGTGGCGGCCATCGTGTTCGCCGCCGTGCTCGATGGCGTTGACGGCCGTGTCGCCCGCATGATCAAGGGCCAGTCCAAATTCGGCGCCGAACTCGACAGCCTGGCTGACTTCGTCAATTTCGGCGTGGCGCCTGGCCTTATCCTGTATTTCTGGCAGCTCCACGATCTCAGCAATGCCGGCTGGATCGCCGCGATGGTGTTCGCCATCGCCGGCAGTCTGCGGCTGGCGCGTTTCAACGCCACCATGGACGATCCGGACAAGCCGGCTTTTGCGGCCAACTTTTTCACGGGCATGCCGGCGCCGCTGGGCGCGCTCACCGTGATGCTGCCGATCTATCTGGGCTTCCTGGGCATGCCGATGCCGCCGGCCATCCTGACGACCCTCTACACGCTGCTGGTTGGCTTCTTGATGGTGTCGCGGCTGCCGGTGTTCTCCGGCAAGGCCGTGAACATGCGGGTGCCGCGTGAGCTGGTGCTGCCGGTGTTCGTCGGCGTCGTGCTCTTCATCGCGCTGCTGATCGGCTACCCCTGGCACATCCTGTCGGCGCTCTCGATCATGTATCTGCTGAGCCTGCCGCTGGGCTGGAAATCGTATCGCGATCAGGAACGTGCGCTCGCCGCGCAGTCGGTGGTCCCTGTCGATCCGGCGGCGCCCAATGCATCGCCGCCCTATACGCCGGGTGCACCAGAGATCGCACCGGATGATCGGCCCGCACGCCTGAACTGATTATCCATCTCGCGAACAATTCATGCAGCCGCTTTCCCCTGCGATAGCAGCCAGGACGAAAGCGGCTGCATTTCGTTTTGGGCATGCAGTGAAGTCGGCTATATCCGGAGTCACTCAGCGACGACGACGTCCCGCGAAGACGGGATGCGATAATCACACACAGGAGAAACGCCGTGACGAATTCCGCGACCGGTCCGCTGCCCGCATCCGTTCTGGAAGCACTGGGCCGCTACGACACGCCGACCATCTGCAATGCGATGGAGATCGTCGCCCCCGATCGCCGGCTGATCGGCTACACCACGCGTCCGCTGGTTTGTCCGTTTCCCAATCTGCCGCCCATCGTCGGCTATGCGCGCACCGCGACCATTCGCGCGACCATGGCGTCCGGTCTGCCTGCCGCGGAGCAGAAGGCGCGGCGGCTCGCTTACTACGACTATGTCGGTACGGGCATCGGTCCGCGCATCAGCGTGATCCAGGATATCGACGGGCCCGACGCGGGCTATGGCGCGTTCTGGGGCGAGGTGAACAGCGCCGTCCACAGGGCGCTCGGTTGCCTGGGTGTGGTCACCGATGGCTCGATCCGCGATATCCCGCAATGGGCACCGGACTTCCAGGCGCTCGCCGGCACGATCGGTCCGTCGCATGCGCATGTGCATGTGAGCGAGTTCGGCAATGAAATACGCGTTGCCGGCATGAGTGTCCGTTCGGACGATCTGATCCATGCCGATCAGCACGGCGCGGTTGTGATCCCGCTCGATGTCGCCGCGAAACTGCCGGAAGCGGCGGAGCTGTGCGGGCGGCGCGAGACACCCATTCTCGATATCGCGCGCAGCCCGTCATTCACGCTCGAGAAGCTGAAAGAGGCGATGGCGCGCTCGTCGGAAATACACTGAAATCCGGGGCTATTAAGACTAACGATAAAGGTTAGATGCCGATCAACCCGAACCAGCTCCGGTTGCTTGCGCGGCCGGAGGGCTTCGGGCTAACTGCCGGTTCCGCCGTTAAAACGGACATTGGAGACGGTATTGCCTCAGACCAAGGATATGAAGAAAGCCTGGAATGAGCGTGCAAATCGTGACCCGTTCTTTTACGTCGAGACCGAGCTGTGGGATCACGATCCCGAAAAATTCTTCGCACTCGGTCGCGAACGCGCGACGCTGCTGATCGATCCTGTTCTCGCAAAATATGCAGTTGATCCCGCCGGCAAGACGGCGGTCGATATCGGCTGCGGTGTCGGACGTTTCACGCAGGCACTTGGCCGGCGTTTCACCAGGGCTGTTGGCATCGATGTGTCCGACGTCATGGTGGAAAAGGCCAAGGCGGCGGCAGCGGCGTTCAGCAATCTCGGCTTCGTCGCCGGCAATGGCGTCGTGTTTCCCTTGGCGTCCGAAACTGCGGATTTCGTGTGGTCATATGAGGTCTTTCAGCACATGCCGTCGCATGACGTCGTGAAGGCCAATCTGGTCGAGGTTGCCCGCATCCTGCGTCCATCCGCGCTTGGACTCATTCACTTCCGAACGGCGCACGAATATCCGACGATCCTCTGGCATATCGCCAAGTTCGTCCCGACACCTGTCATCCAGAGGATCAAGGCGCTGCTCGGCAAGGATCCGCTGACGGCGGATACGTCGTGGCGCGGTGCAAAGCCGTTGCCGAAGAATACGATCGCCGACTTCTGCGTGGCCGCCGGCCTCAAGCCGATCGAGTTTCTCGATGACCCGACCCACGCGCCGGGGTCACGTACCTTCGTGGTCGTCCAGCGCGCTGTTTGACGCAGCACAATCATCCTCAATCTGTCTGCTGAACGAACTTTCCGTATCGTTCCACGCGTGCTCGCACGTCATTAATCTGTCGTTAATGAACCGTGAAGCGGTAACGCGTCCTTAATCGCAGTATCGCTAAGGTACCTTCGCGCGGCCTGATCTCGAGGCGTGCCGCCGTCCAGGACGGGCGTCGTTCGATACGTGTATAGCGTCGGAGTTGACATGGATATCACAACACTCGTCGGTTTTGTCGCTGGCATCATTGTGCTGTGTACCCTGGTCCTCATGGGCGGCAGCTTCGGGATGTTCTACGACATCCACGCCGTCATCATCATTTTCGGTGGTTCGTTCGCCGCGACGCTGATCCGCTTTCCGCTCTCGTCCATCCTTCACGGCATTCCTCTCGGCGCCAAATTTGCATTTACGCTGAGCCGCCTGAACGCGCGTGATCTCGTTGACGAACTCGCCCGCATCGCGGAAATCGCGAGGAAGCAGGGACCGGTCGGACTCGAAAAAGTCGAAACTGATGACGCATTCCTCGCCAAGGGAATCCGCTTCGTTGCCGACGGTTACGACCTCGAATTCATCCGCGACAATCTTGAGCGCGACCGCGACAATTTCCTCATGCATCTCGACGAAGGGTCGAAGATCTACCGCGCCATCGGCGATTGCGCGCCGGCCTTCGGCATGATCGGCACGCTGCTCGGCATGGTGCAGATGTTCTCGAACATGTCCGATCCGTCCAAGCTCGGACCGTTCATGGCTGTCGCGCTGCTGGCGACGCTGTATGGCGCGATCGTCGGCAACCTGATCTGTTTGCCCATCGCCGACAAACTGCACGTCAAGGTGCTCGATGAGGAGACCAACCGCACGCTCATCATCGACGGCATCCTGATGATCCGCGACTCGAAGAGCCCGGCGCTGGTCCGCGAAATGCTGCTGGCCTATCTGCCCGAGAAGCACCGCCATGACGAAAGTGAGCCGGTCCCAGCGTAACACACTGGAGGCAGGCTCGGAGCACGTCCGATGGCGAAGAAAAAACGCGGAGAAGCACACGGCGGCCATGGCTGGTTCGTGACCTTCGCCGACCTGATGGCGCTGCTGCTCAGCTACTTCGTCATGCTGGTGGCATTCTCCAGCCCTGATGGCGCCAAACTCAAGATCGTTGCCGGCTCGGTTCGCGAAGCATTCGGCGTGCAATCCGATGCGCGTTATTCAGGTGTGATCGAATCCGATGGTCTGCCGACGCGCGGTCAGACGAAGAACAAGGACCATGTGTCGCCGGACGATGCGTCGAACATCACCAGTCCGAGCGAGAAGGGCGGCCGTCCCGCGGGCGCCAAGCTGAAGATGGACCGCGAATTCGCGCTCGCCTCGGCATCACTGCGGCAGGCGCTGCAGGACATGCCGGAGATCAACGAGATCTCCAAGAACATCATGTTCGAGGAGACCAAGCAGGGCCTCAATCTGGAAATCATCGACCAGAACGGCCGCTCGATGTTTGCTGACGGATCCAAGGTTCCTTATGAGCGCACCCGTCTGCTGCTGCAGAAACTCGCCGGGCCGCTGAAGGCAACGCCGCTGCGCGTGGCGATCGTCGGTCACACCGCCGCGGGTTTCGTGCCGGCGCGCAGCGAATATGATGCATTCGATCTGTCGGCCGATCGCGCCAATGTCGTTCGGCAGATTCTGGAACGGGAAGGCCTGCCGTCGTCCCATATCTTTTCGGTATCAGGCAAGGCAGACAGCCAGCCGCTGTTTCCCGATGATCCGACCATGGCTGCCAACCGGCGGGTGACCATTACGCTGATGCGGGAAGACCCCCCGCTGCCGCCAAACCTCAAGCCGTAAAACAGTCAATTCCTTTTTTACTGCTCCAGCCTCTTTTTTTGCTGGGCAATGCCGATTTTTGCTGCGCTCCCGATAAGCGATCTGCGGCAGTATAGGCTAGTGTCCCGGTTGACTGGCATTGCCCGGCGCGCCATAGCCGGGTCCGGATTGTCCAGAGGCGTTACGAGCAGAATGGCCGTTACGGAAACAACAGGCGAGGGACCGATCGAAGTTCCGGTTCATACCGGGTTCTGGTCGCTCACGGTCGGCAGTATCGGCGTCGTGTTCGGCGACATCGGAACGTCGCCACTTTACGCGTTCCGCGAGGCGGTACACGGCGCAACGCATGGCGCGCCGGTGACGCCCGTCATCGTGCTCGGCGTGCTCTCGCTGATCCTGTGGGCGCTGTTCATCGTCGTGACAGCGAAATACGTGCTGTTCCTGCTGCGCGCCGACAACAATGGCGAGGGTGGAACACTGTCGCTGATGGCGCTCGGCCAGCGTGCCCTGGGTCGGCGGAGCTTGCCGCTGATGGTACTGGGCGTGATCGGCGCCTCGATGTTCATCGGCGATTCCATGATCACCCCGGCGATCTCGGTGCTCTCCGCGGTGGAAGGCCTCAAGCTCAAGGCACCTGCGCTCGAACCTTATGTCGTGCCGGTCACGGTCGCGATTCTCGTCGTGCTGTTCTCGGTGCAGCGGATTGGCACCGCCAAGGTGGCCTCCGCCTTCGGGCCGGTGATGATCATCTGGTTCACGGCGCTCGCGCTGATGGGCGCCTCGCACATCTTCGATGATCCGACGGTGCTGAAGGCGATCAATCCGTATTATGCCGTGCAGTTCATGCTGACCCACGGGACCATCGGTCTGGTGACCCTGGGCGCAGTCTTCCTCGCCGTGACCGGCGGCGAGGCGCTCTATGCTGATCTCGGCCATTTCGGTCGCAGACCAATTCAATACGGCTGGTTCTTCTTCGTGCTGCCGGCGTTGATGATCAATTATTTCGGGCAGGGCGCGCTCGTGCTGTCGAACCCGGCGGCGATCGAAAATCCGTTCTATCGGATGGCACCGGAATCGATGCTGTTGCCGCTGATCGCGCTGGCGACGGCTGCCACCGTGATCGCAAGCCAGGCGGTGATCACCGGCGCCTATTCACTGGTGCGTCAGGCGGTGCAGCTTGGGCTGCTGCCGCGCTTCGAAGTGCGCTTCACCTCCGAGACCCATGCCGGCCAGATCTATTTGCCTCGGGTCAATCGTCTGCTGCTGATTGGCGTTCTGCTGCTGGTGCTGCTGTTCAAATCGTCGAGTGGTCTGGCCTCGGCCTATGGCATCGCGGTCTCCACCACCATGGTGGCCGATGGCATCATGGGCTTCGTGGTAATCTGGAAGCTGTGGAACTGGAAGGCCGCGACGGCTGCTGCGATCATCGCGCCGCTGGTGTTCGTCGATCTGGCCTTCCTCAGTGCCAATCTCCTGAAACTGCTGGAAGGCGCCTGGGTGCCGTTGCTGTTCGGCGTGCTGATGGCCGGCATGATCTGGACCTGGCGCCGCGGCGCGGCGATCCTGATCACCAAGACGCGCCGTATCGAAGTGCCGCTGCGCGATCTCATCAAGAGCCTGGAAAAGCGCCCCCCGCATATCGTAAAGGGCACCGCGGTGTTTCTCACCAGCGATCCCGAATTCGTGCCGACGGCGCTGCTGCATAATCTGAAGCACAACAAGGTTCTGCACGAACACAATGTGATCCTGACCATTGAGACCGCGCAGACGCCGAAGGTCGATCTGGCAGAACGCGTCCGCATGGAGAATATCAGTGATAAGTTCTCGATGGTGAAGCTGCGTTTCGGCTTCATGGAATCGCCGAACGTCCCCAAGGCGCTCGTCGTCGCGCGTAAACTCGGCTGGCAGTTCGACATCATGGCGACGTCGTTCTTCGTGTCGCGGCGCTCGCTGAAGCCGTCGGCGCAATCCGGCATGCCGTTGTGGCAGGACCATCTGTTCATCGCGCTCAGCCGTTCGGCGAACGACGCCACCGACTATTTCCAGATCCCCACCGGACGCGTGGTGGAGGTCGGTACTCAGGTGACGATCTAAGCATCTTTTGTCATGTCCGGTTCCCCGATTTGCGCTATAACGAGTGTGATCATCGGGGCCGGGAACGGCCTCGCTGCCCCGCTGTTCAGAGACCTGCGATTCAGAAGTCTTCGAGGCCGTTTCCATGACCATCGATAGCGCATCTCCCGCCGCGGCATCCCCGGCGGACCCTACCCATGGGCACTCGACGGCCAGCTTCGGCTCGCTCGTCATGGGCAGTATCGGTGTCGTCTATGGCGACATCGGCACCAGCCCGCTTTACGCGCTCCGTGAAGCGCTGGTCGCGGCCGGGGGCCACAAGGCGCCCGGCATCGACAATGAAGCAATCCTGGGCGTCCTCTCGCTGATCCTGTGGGCCCTGATCATCGTCGTGACGCTCAAATATGTCGTGCTGCTGCTGCGCGCCGACAATAACGGCGAGGGTGGCCCGCTGGCCCTGATGGCGCTGGCCCAGCGCGCGATCGGATCGAGCGGGCCGGTGGTGGTGATGCTCGGCATCATCGCCGCGGCGTTGTTCTATGGCGACGCGGTGATCACGCCGGCGCTGTCCGTGCTCTCGGCCATCGAGGGCGTCAAGCTAGTCACCACCGCCTTCGATCCCTATGTTGTACCGCTCACCATCGTGATCCTTGTGGCGCTTTTCGCCGTGCAATCGCGTGGCACTGCGAAGGTCGCGACGTTCTTCGGACCGATCATGTGCCTATGGTTCATCGTGATCGCGGTAGCGGCCATTCCGCAGATCGTGAAGCATCCTGAAGTGCTAGCGGCACTCAATCCCGTGCATGCGATCTACTTCATGTTCCATCACGGCATCATCGCCTTCGTGACGTTGGGCGCAGTGTTTCTCGCCGTGACCGGCGCCGAAGCGCTCTATGCCGATCTCGGCCATTTCGGCAAAAAGCCGATCCAGCTGGCCTGGCTGTTTCTCGTGCTGCCGTCACTGGCCATCAACTATTTCGGCCAGGCTGCGCTGGTGATGCATGATCCCACCGCGCTGGAAAATCCGTTCTATCTGATGTTTCCCGACTGGGCGCTGATCCCGATGGTGATCCTCGCGGCGACTGCCACTGTGATTGCGAGTCAGGCCGTGATCACCGGCGCCTATTCGCTGACGCAGCAGGCGATCCAGCTTGGCCTGCTGCCGCGTTTCGAAATCCGGCACACATCGGAGTCGCATTCCGGCCAGATCTACATTCCGCGCGTCAATATGCTGCTGTTCATCGCAGTGATCGTGCTTGTCGTGCTGTTCAAGTCATCGAGCTCGCTGGCCTCGGCCTATGGCATCTCGGTCACCGGCACCATGGTCGTCACTGCGATGATGGGCTTTGTGGTGATCTGGCGCGGCTGGAAGTGGTCGCCGATCGCGGCTGCGGCGCTGATCGTGCCGTTTCTGGTGATCGACGTCACGTTCCTCACCGCGAACCTCTTGAAGGTGTTCGACGGCGGCTGGGTGCCGCTGGTGATGGGCGGCGTGATCATTCTCATGATGTATACGTGGCGGCGCGGCAGCCGCCTGCTGTTCGAGAAGTCGCGCAAGCTGGAGTTTCCGCTGGCCGATCTTGTGGCCATGCTGGAGAAACGTCCGCCGCAGCGCGTGGCCGGCACGGCGGTATTTCTCACCAGCGATCCGCAGAGTGCGCCGACGGCGCTGATGCATAGTCTGAAACACTACAAAGTGCTTCACGAGAAGAACGTTATTCTCACCATCGAAACCGCACCAACGCCGCGCATCGATCCCAGTGAGCGGGTGCGCATGGAAGAGATCAGCGCGACCTTCTCGAAAGTGACGCTGCGCTTCGGCTTCATGGAATCGCCGAATGTGCCGAAATCCCTCGCGATTGCGCGCAAGACCGGCTGGCAGTTCGACATCATGTCGACCTCGTTCTTTCTCTCGCGCAGGGCGCTGAAGCCTGCGGTGCATTCCGGCATGCCGCGCTGGCAGGACCATCTGTTCATCGCGCTCAGCCGCACTGCCAATGACGCGACCGACTATTTCCAGATCCCCACGGGGAGGGTGGTCGAGGTAGGCACGCAGGTGACTATCTAGGCCTGATCCCGAAAAGCGGGCTTGCGGTTTTCGGGCAGGATCAGGCCCGACAATAAGCTCTTCCGGCGCTTGATTTTCGCCGCGCGAGAGGCGACGTTGGCGCCCGAAAACAGGGGCGTTTCCGCCCCTTCGCATTCGCTCCGGAGACCGGGGCGGCAGGAGGTTGTTGTGGCAGGCGAAGCTCATACCGTTCACGATTTGACGCCCGAGGAAGTGTCCAAGGGGATCACTGAAGGCAAGTATTTGCTGGTTGACGTGCGCGAACCCAACGAGGTCGCGGTCGAGGCCTATCCGGACGCTGTCGTGGTCCCGCTGTCGACCTTCGACAGCGCCGATCTGCCTGATCCCGCGGGCAAGCAGATCGTCTTCGCATGTCGCTCCGGCAAGCGCTCGGTGACGGCCTCGCTGGCCGCGCAGGCCGATGGCCTTGCCTATGACAAGCACCTCGCCGGTGGAATCCTTGGATGGAAGGCCGCAGGCCTGCCGACAAAGGTTGGCTGATCGCTCGATGAACAAGATCTTCTCTGAGCTGCCCGTCACGGTGTTCGAGGCGATGTCGCAGCTTGCGCGCGATCACAACGCCATCAATCTCGGGCAGGGCTTTCCCGATCATCCCGGTCCCGACGATATCCGTCAGGCGGCCGCCGATGCGGTGCTGAACGGCTATAACCAGTATCCGTCGATGATGGGCATCCCGGAGCTGCGTCAGGCGATCGCCACGCATTACCAGCACTGGCACAAGCTCTCGCTTGATCCGATGACGGAGGTCATGGTGACCTCCGGCGGTACCGAGGCATTGACCTCGTCGATCCTCGCGGTGGTCGAGCCCGGCGACGAAGTCGTGTGCTTCCAGCCGGTCTACGATTCTTATTTGCCGATCATCCGGCAGGCCGGCGGCATTCCGCGTCTGGTCAGCCTCAAGCCGCCGCATTGGCGTCTCACGGAAGAAGATCTCCGCGCGGTCTTCAATCACAAGACCAAGGCCGTGCTGTTCAACAGCCCGCTCAACCCGGCTGCGGTGGTGTCGCCGCGCGAGGATCTCGAACTGCTGGCGAAGTTCTGTCAGGAATTCGATACGATCGCGATCTGCGACGAAGTCTGGGAACATGTGACCTTCGACGGCCACGACCATATCCCGCTGATCACCATTCCCGGCATGCGCGATCGCACCATCAAGGTCGGCTCGGCCGGCAAGATCTTCTCGCTCACCGGCTGGAAGATCGGCTTCGTCTGTGCCGCGCCGCATCTCCTGCGCGTCTGCGCCAAGGTGCATCAGTTCCTGACCTTCACGACCGCACCCAACCTGCAGGTTGCTGTCGCTTATGGCCTCGGCAAGTCCGACGAGTACTTCAAGACCATGCGTGCCGATCTCGCGCGTAGCCGCGATCGTTTGGCCGCCGGTCTGGAGAGCATCGGCTTTCCCGTCATCAAGTCGCAGGGCACGTACTTCCTCACCGTCGATCTGTCGCCGCTGGGGCTGAACGAGACCGACGAGGAATTCTGCCGACGGCTTGTCTACGACTACAAGGTCGCGGCGATTCCGGTGTCGGCCTTCTATGAGCAGGACAAGGTGACCTCGGTGGTGCGTTTCTGTTTCGCCAAGAACGACGCAACGCTCGATACCGCGCTGGAACGCCTGTCCAACGCCGTTCATGGCCGCTAGAGGAAGTTGATGCGCATGGGCAAGCACGGGATCGCGTGGGTCGTCGGAGCGGCGCTGCTGTGGTCCTTGCCGGTGCAGGCGCAAGACCAGAAGCAAGAGCGCGTCGTCAACTTCTACAACTGGTCGAACTATATGGCGCCCGGTGTGCTGGAGGCCTTCACCAGGGAGACCGGCATCAAGGTCGTCTACGACACCTTCGACGCCAACGAGACACTGGAGACGCGTCTGCTGGCCGGCAAGTCCGGTTACGACGTCGTGGTGCCGACGGCTTATTTCCTGCAGCGCCAGATTACCGCAAAGGTGTTCCAGAAGCTCGACAAGGCGAAGCTGCCGAACCTCGGCAATGCCTGGCCGGAAGTGACGAAGCGCCTTGCGATCTACGATCCCGGCAATCAGTTTGCCGCGAACTACATGTGGGGCACCACCGGCATCGGCTACAACGTCAAGCAGGTCGCGAAAATCCTCGGGCCTGACGCGAAGATCGACAGCTGGGACATCGTCTTCAAGCCGGAGAACCTTGCGAAGTTCAAGGATTGCGGCGTCCATATGCTGGATTCCGCGGATGACATTCTGCCGGCGGCGTTGAATGCACTCGGTCTCGATCCCAATTCCACCAAACAGCCCGACCTCGAAAAGGCGGCCGATCTCGTCGGCAAGATCAGAGGCAATGTTCGCAAGTTTCACTCTTCGGAATATCTGAGCGCGCTGGCGACCGGCGAGATCTGTCTCGTGGTTGGCTGGTCGGGGGACATCATTCAGGCGCGTGCGCGGGCGGATGAAGCGAAGAACGGCGTCGAGATCGGTTATGCGGTGCCGAAGGAGGGCGCGCAGATGTTTTTCGATAATCTGGCGATCCCGGCCGATGCGAAGAACGTCAATGAGGCCTATGAGCTGATCAACTATCTCTACCGGCCGGATGTCGCGGCGAAGAATTCGGATTTCCTCGGCTATGCCAATGGCAATCTCGCCAGCCAGAAGCTGATCGATCCGAAGATCCTGAACGACAAGACGATCTATCCGGATGAGGTGATGCTTCAGAAGCTGTTCGTCATCACCGCACGCGATCCGGCCACGCAACGCGTGATCAACCGGTTATGGACGAAGGTGAAGACGGGGCGCTGACCTATCGGTCGTCATTGCGAGCGAAGCGAAGCAATCCAGAAAGCCACGCGCGAAGACTGGATTGCTTCGTCGCAAGGGCTCCTCGCAATGACGTGGAGAGTGATGGTGTTCTAACGCCACCTTCTGTGCAGCCACAGCCACTGCTCCGGATATTCCCGGATCCAGCCTTCGAGCACTGACGTCACCGCCTGCATGGTACCCTGAACGTCGACCCTGCCATTGGCATCGCGCACCGGCTTCACCTCTTCGGAGACTTCGATGCGGAAGCGATGATCGGGGAGGCGGATGATACGAACACCGTGGATCGGGCAATCGACCTGGCGCAACAGCCGCGCCAGCATCGGATTGGCGTTGGTCTTGCGTCCGAAGAAATCCACCGGGACGCCGTTGGTGAACCATTGATCCACCAGCATGGCGACGTGCTTGCCCTCGTTCAGCGCGTGCGCGAGCTTGAGCGGCGCGTCGTGGCTGGCCGGAATGAGGTTGCCCATGTTGATCGCGCGCGTCTGGTGAATGGCGCGGTCAGCGGCGGCGCTGTTCGGTCGCCGATAGAGCACGGCTGCGTCCAAGCCGTGGGCCACGGCGGCGAGCGCAGGAATTTCCCAATTGCCGAGATGGCTGGCGAAAATCAGCGCCGGTTTGCCGTCGTCGCGCAGTTGATCGAAAATCTCGCCGGTGCGCGCGGAGAATTCGACATTGCTCGGCTTGGTCGGATTGGCCGGGTCATAGTCCCAGATCTTGTCGAGATGCGCGAATTCCGCGCCAATGCGTCCCATGTTGTCCCAGACACCTGCGAGAATCTTCTCGATCTCGTCCGGTGATTTCTCGGGGAAGGCGGCGGTGAGATTGGCGCGGCCGATCTTGTCTTCGCGAAACAGCGGGCCGATGCGCTGGGTGATCTTGCCAAACCGATTGGCGGTCTTGACCGGATCGAAATAGCGCGTGGTCCGCAGGATGCCGATCGTCAGTGCGCCGACAGCAGCGTCGCCTGCAGGCTTCAGGGCATCGCGAATGCGGGCCTTGGTGCGAAGCAGCAGGCGGAGCATCAGAAGTGAACGATGATCTTGCCGAACACCTGGCGGGTTTCCATCCGCTTCAGCGCGGTCTCGACGTCGCTGATCGGCACTTCGGTATCAATCACCGGCAGCATGCCGTCAGCCATCTTGTCGAGGCTCTCGGCAATGTTCTTCATGGTGGCGCCGAACGATCCGAAGATGCGGTATTGCTGTTGGAACAGCTGCATCAGGTTGATCGTCGTCGTCGGTCCCGAGGTCGAGCCGCAGGTGACGAGACGTCCGCCGCGCTTCATCACCAGCAGCGAGCCGTTGAAGGTATCGGCACCGACGTGTTCGAACACGACATCGACGCCCTTCTTCTTGGTGATCTTGCGGGTCTCGCCCTCGAAGCGATCCTTGCGATAGTTGATGACGTGGTCGGCGCCGAGGGCCTTCACGCCCTCGATCTTGGAATCGTCGCCCACGGTGGTGATGACGGTGCAGCCGATCTTCTTGGCCATCATGATGGCCACGGTGCCAATGCCTGAGCCGCCGGCATGGACCAGAATGGTCTCGCCGGGCTGCAGCTTGGCATTGTCGAACAGCATGTGCTGCACGGTGGAGAAGGCGATCGGGGCACAGGCGGCGTCGCGGAAGCTGATGCCGTCAGGGACAGGGATCACCAGACGCGCCGGCATGTTCATCAGTTCGCGCGAGAAGCCGTCGATGTGGAAGCCATAGAGACCGCCGACGTTCTCGCAGAAATTGTCGCGGCCTTCCTGACAGGCCTTGCAGTGCCCGCAGGTCAGCGCGCCATACATCACGACTTTCTGGCCGGGCTTTACATGGGTAACGCCTTCGCCGACGGCGGCGACTTCGCCGGAAGCTTCGGCGCCGATCGACAGCGGCAGCTTGCGCTTGGCGAAGGCCATCCCGCGGAAGCCCCAGACGTCGATATGGTTCAGGCCGACAGCCTTGACGCGGATCTGCACTTCGCCGGCAGCAGGCGGCGGGGGCGGCGGCACGTCGACGACGACGAGCTCACGATCGGCAACAAGATTGAGCGCACGCATGAACCGCGTCTCCGGCAAGAAAGGTTGATTTCGGATGGCCTGCGTATCGCCGGTTCACGCCATGACGTCAACCGGCGAGGGGCGGCCAACGGGGCCGGGGAGCCTTAAACGGGCTCGCCGGTGAGGATCAGCGAGGCATTCTGGCCGCCAAAGCCGAAGGAATTCGACATCACGGCCGTCACGCGTGCATCGCGGGCGGTATTGGGAACCACGTCGAACGGAATGGCCGGATCGGGAACATCGTAATTGATCGTCGGCGGGATCCGCTGGTGTTCCAGGGTGAGCAGCGAGAACACGGCCTCGACTGCGCCGGCGGCGGAGAGCGTGTGGCCGACCATGGACTTGTTCGACGAGACCGGAATTTCCTTGGCGCGTTCACCGAACACGCTGGAAATGCCGAGATACTCCATCTTGTCGTTTTCCGGCGTGCCGGTGCCGTGGGCGTTGATGTAGTCGATCTGGTCGGATGTCAGACCGGCGTCCACCAGCGCGTTGTTCACGCAGCCGATGATCGGCTTGCCGTCCGGGCTGGAACGGGTGCGGTGGAAGGAGTCCGCGAGTTCGCCGCAACCGGCGACAATGCCGAGGATCTTGGCGCCGCGCGCGGTGGCGGCTTCCAGACTTTCCAGCACCAGCGCACCGGCGCCTTCGGCCATCACGAAACCATCGCGGTTCTTGGCGAAGGGACGGACAGCTTTCTGCGGCGGGTCGTTATGGGTCGAGAGTGCCGATAGCAGCGAAAAGCGGATCAGCGCTTCCGGGTTCACCGAACCGTCGGTGGCCACGCACAGCGCCGCATCGGCTTCGCCGCGGCGGATCGCTTCGACGCCGAGCTGGATCGCAGTAGCGCCGGAGGCACAAGCGGTCGACAGCGAGATTGGCGAGCCTTTTGTGCCGAACGTGTCCGCGAGATGGTCGGCGACCGAGCCGAACAGGAAGCGGCGGTGATACTGAACGAACTTGCCGCCACCGGCGACGCGCAGCAGCGTGTCGTAATTGATGTCGCTATTGGCGCCTGCGGCCTTGGCCAGCACCTGGCGCTGCGGCCACTCGACTTCGACGGGCGCAACCGCCAGGAACAGCGGGCCGGGGAAGTCGCCCTTGCTGCCGATATTGGCCTGCGCGATGGCTTCCTCGGTGACGAGCTCGCCGAGCTTCTCGGAGAGGTCGGTGGAGGAAAACGGCTCGACCGGCACGAAATCGATCGTGCCCGCCATAGTCGTCTTCATGCCGTCGGTGGGAAAACGCGTGATGGTGCGAATGCCGGATTCGCCGGCGGTGAGTTTGGCCCAGTTGTCTTCCTTGCCGGCGCCGAGCGATGTCGCAACACCCATGCCCGTAACGACAACGATCGGTCGGCCGAATTTATCGCGCGTTGCAGTCATGCTCTCTCCGTCGGCCGCGTCGACCGCTTAACTTGAGCATGATCCCGAAAAGTGGATGCCGGTTTTCGGATAAGATCTTGCTCAAACATAAGAAAAATCTAGAGCCCAGATGGGTTCTAGATGGCTTCAACCAGCGCCATGCCTTCGCCGCGCCAGTGGCCGGCGCCGATCACCACAATCTGGGTGGGCTTGCCGGACTTTTCAATCTCGAGGCCGGTTGAATCGTTCGGCGGAAACATTGCGCCGCGCGAGATCGCCAACGCCGCAAGGCCGAGGCCAAGCGGGAATTGGGTTTCGAGCGTATGACCGAAGAGAGTGCCGGTGCCGCGGATGGCGACATCCGCATGATCCTTCAGGAAGGCGCGCTCTTCCGATGTCACGGGTTCCGCGCCGGTCGCGCCGGTGATGATCGCAGCGTCGCTCTTCGCGCCGAGCTTCGACCACAACCCCTGCAGCGAAGCGGTGACTTCGCCGGGAGTCTTGCGACGGGCATGATCGGCGACCACGCTCTTGAGACGTGCGAGAGGCTTGGCACCGCGCGCTTCTGCATGCACCCTGGATTCGATGACGAGGAATGCGCCGGCAGAGCCGAGCGCAAAGCCCGAATTCGCCTCGCGTGCCCACACGGTCTCGAATTTGTTCTTCAGGTTGAAGTCGTCGAATTCGTACAGCAGCAGCAGGTCCTTGCGCTCACCATTATGTGCGGCGCCGATCAGCGCGATGTCGCTCTGGCCGTCAGCGATGCGGGCCAGTGCGATGCGCGCGGCGTCCACGCCAGCCGCTTCCTCGCCCATGAAGGTACGGGACGAACCGGTGACGCCGTGCACGATGGCGATATTGCCGGCGAGCAGGTTGGAGAGTTGCGCCAGAAACAGAGTCGGCCTGAGATCGTTGAGCAGTTTTTCGTTGAGCAGGCCCGGTGTCGCAGCGCCATAGCCCTCCGAATTCAGGATGCCCGAATCGACGGCCAGGTCGCGCTCACCGCCACCGGCGGCAACGATCATGTCCATCCTCGACAGGATGTCCTTGTTGCCTTTGACGCCAGCCGAATCCAGCGCAAGGCCGGCGGCATAGGTGCCGATCCGCTGCCAGGCTTCCATCTGCCGCTGATCGCCCTTCTTGGGGATCTGCGCGTCGTATGAGACCGGCGCGAGGGGGTGGACGATGTTTGGAGCGAAGCCGGTTTCATCGACGTTGATGCGCTTGTTGTTCAACGCATCCCAATGTGCGTCAGGGCCTTCGCCCAATGACGTGGCGAGGCCAATGCCGGTGATCCACGCTTCCACCGGCTCGGATGTCATCGGTCGGGTTTCAGCCATTGGTGATCGCCTGTAGGGGAAATCCGATGCGTTCGGCCACGATGTCCATGTGACCGCGCAGATCCGGATGGGGGAACGGGACGGTCTTGAAGGTGAGCTGCGCGTTGCAGGTCAGTTTGCCGTCGACCTTGATCTTGACAGTGGTCATGTAGAAGCCGTCGCCTTCGTGCAGCACGCTGGCGGTGATGTCCAGCTTCGTGCCGGGCGTGATGAAGGTGCGCATCTTGGCTTCCTTCACCGCGGCGAGGAAGGGCATACGCTCGAACTTCATCAGCGCGATCAGCAGCCAGCCAGAAGTCTGCGCCATCGACTCGATCAGCAGCACGCCGGGCATCAGCGGATAACCCGGGAAGTGGCCCTCAAAGATGGTGCTGGTCTCGGGTACGTTGGCTTCGACCGTGATCGTCCGTTCGCCGACATTGAGGTCGGTGATGCGGTCGATCAGGTGAAAATATTCGAGGTTCATGGCGGGGCGTTACGCGCCCTTGGCCGCGACCAATTCGTCGATGCGCGCGCTGAGGTTCTTCAGGACGAAATACTGCTCGGTGGTCGCCTTGCCGTCATTGACCTCCTGGGTCCACTTTTCGAGCGGCAGCTTGATCCCGAACGCCTTGTCGATCGCGAAAGCGATATCCAGGAAGTCGAGGCTGTCGATCCCCAGATCGTCGATGGCGTGGCTTTCCGGCGTGATCGTGTCGCGGGGAATGTCGCAAGTCTCGGCGATGATTGTAGCGACCTGATCGAATGTGGAGGACATTACTAAGCCTTTGATATATTGAAGATAATGTTCGATCGGCGCGCGCAAAGACAGGGCTTCGCCCCGGGGCAGTCCCGGTCCGCCGTATAGAGTCGATTGCCCGTATATCGGAGCGGGGGCGGCAGTTCAATGCAGTTGAGCGCCTGCTCACCAGCCCCTGTGGGCTGTGGAAAGAGGGTTTGGCGCGCCTCAGCCGTGCGGCGCAACAATATGGGCGCAGTCGCGGCGGCCCATCAACACGCAATCCTGGGTTTTGCGGAGATCCGCGATGCTGACCGCGAGCCAGATCCCGACACCCACCAGGATCACCGTAAAGCCGAAGGCTGCGCTATTGGCCAGCATCCGGTGACGGAAGTCGTCTGGGTCGTCCTGTGCCTGTTGATAGCGGGACAGGTCGCTGGCGCCGGTCGTTTGGCGGCGGCGGGGTTGGTCGGCAGGAGCGGTGGGATGGTGTGGCAGCGTAGCCGAGGTGCGAGGCACGAAGCGAAGCACGCGGTGCTCGTCATCTTCTCTGATAATCGGCTGCTGGGTCTTCATGGTCGTGGGTCTGCGCATGCAATGTCGCAGTCTACCACGAGGCGGCCGCTTCGCGCAGATAAAGTCCGCATGGCACGGATGCGGCAATCGTCAGAGATGACGTGGAACTGATCCGCATCGGCGTAGCGGCCATGCCATAGTTCGTTCCGGACAGACATTAGATATGGGAGGCCACATGCCCAACACACGCGAACCGTTGCTGCATCCGGTCCCGATCCTGTCGCTGCGGCCAACGCAGATGACGGTGGGCATGCGCGAAGTGAAGGAGAAGCGCAAACGCTGGCGCGCGCATAAGTCCAAGCGCAAACAGGCCGAACTGCTCGGCCAGCACATGATCCCCGTGGTGCTGGGGCCGGATCAGCGTCACTACGTGGTCGATCACCATCATCTCGCACGTGCGTTGCATGACGAAGGCGTGAAGGATGTGCTCGTCACCGTGATCGCGGATCTCACGATGGTCGATATGAAAGCATTCTGGGGTGTGCTCGATCACCGCCGCTGGGCCTATCCCTATGACGCCAAGGGCGAGCGACGACACTTCAAGGACATTCCGAAATCGGTGACGGGCCTGAAGGACGATCCGTTCCGCAGCCTGGCCGGCGAAATTCGCCGCGCCGGTGGCTATGCCAAGGACACCACGCCGTTCAGCGAATTCCTGTGGGCGGACCTGTTTCGCAGCCGGCTCTCCACCAAGGAGGTCGATGCAGATTTCACCAAGGCATTGGAGAAAGCGCTGGCGATCGCCAAAAGCAAGGATGCGATCTATTTGCCGGGCTGGTGCGGACCGGCGTCCGACGACTGAGGCGCATCCATCGGAACCGACGCGGGGTCGCCTTTGCCGCCGAGCACGCGATGCAGGGCGCGTTCGATCCTTCCGCCGAGCAGCAGCACGAGGAAGGCGATCACCACCGAGACGGTGACGATGCGCCAATGGCCGGCGCCGCACATGATGCCGACACAGGCGGTCAGCCAGACGCAGGCGGCGCTGGTCAGGCCGCGGACACGGAAATGCCGCTCGGCATGAAAGATCACGCCGGCACCGAGAAAGCCAACGCCTGTGAGTATGCCCTGAATGACCCGGCTCCCGGCATCCGTGAAGCCGCCTTTGCCGAGCGGATCGGCCAGCACCACGATCATGGCAGTGGCCAGGCTGACGAGCCCCAGCGTGCGCACGCCCACGGGCTTGCCGTGCAGATCGCGGTTGAGGCCGATGGCGCCGCCGACGAGGGCGGCGATGCCGAGACGTAGGATAATGTCCGTCCAGTCGAGCAATGCGAGATCCTTCTAAACCCCTGCCACTATTTCGGCAGCCGGCCCATCATATAGAATTCGTCATTCGGCTTCATGTTGGTGACATTGGCCATCCGGTTCGACAGCGCGAAGAAGGCCGAGATCGCGGTGATGTCCCAGATATCGTCGTCGCTGAAGCCGTGGCCGGAGACCTCGGCAAAATCCTGCTCGCCGATGGTCTCGGCGGACCGGCTCACTTTCATGGCGAAGTCCAGCATCGCACGCTGCTTCGGCGTGATGTCGGCCTTGCGGTAGTTGACGGCGATCTGGTCGGCGATGGTCGGGTTCTTGGCGCGAATGCGCAGGATCGCACCATGCGCGATGACGCAATAATGGCACTGGTTGGCGGCTGACGTCGCGACCACGATCATCTCACGCTCGGCCTTGGTCAACCCGCTGTCCTTTTCCATCAGCGCGTCGTGATAGGCGAAGAACGCGCGGAATTCGTCGGGGCGATAGGCCAGCGACAGGAACACGTTCGGCACGAAGCCGGACTTTTCTTGCACGCCCATAATGCGCGTGCGGATGTCCTCGGGCAGCTTGTCGAGGGCGGGTGTCGGAAAGCGCTGCGCAATCGGCTGGGTCATCTGGCATTCCCGTGAACGTTTCTGTTTCACGAGACCATAGGCGATCACGCCGTCACCGCAAAGCGCTTGCGGCAATGCATGCCGATGCGATTAACGTAGCGGCTTCTTGAGCAGCGAGAAGCGATCCGGATCGAGGCCGAGCGAGGGTTGCAGCATCGGGGCTTCGACGCTGCGGCTCGGCGTCGCCAGGGGCCGCTCGATGAAGCCGGGATCGTTCGGTACCTCGCGATGCGAGGTGGCACCGCGCCAGCGCTCCAGCACCGCGCTGACGAACTGCATGTCGTGACCGGCAGCCACCGACGGCACCGTCGCGATGGTGGCTTCGGAGCGCGGCAGCTGATGCGGTGGCACTTCCTTGAAACGAAGGCGGGTCGGCAATGCGACGCCTTCACCGAAGGCGAGCACTTCGCGCGTGCCGAGTGACGGCACAAAGGACAGCAGGTTGGCAGCGGCATCCGACACCGCGGAGCGCAGCAGCGCCTGGTCGCGCTCATTGGCGAGACGCATGGCGAACAGTGTGTTGCACTGGGAAATGATCGTGGCGTCGAGTTCTGCCGGACGCTGCGTCACGAGGCCGAGATAGACGCCGTATTTGCGGCCTTCCTTGGCGATGCGCGACACTGCCTTGCGGGTCGGGCCAAAGCCGATATTGCGGTCGGCGGAGGCGTAGCGATGCGCTTCCTCGCAGACGAACAGCAGTGGCGAGGCGCCGTCACTCCACAGGCCGAAATCGAATGCCATCCGGCACAGCACCGACACCACGCTATCGACGACTTCCGCGGGGAAGCCGGCGAGCTGCATGATGGTCATCGGCTTGCCATTGGCGGGCAGGCGGAACAGATGGCTGATCACTTCCGCCATGGTGTCGCCGCCGACATTGGCGTTGTCGAACATGAAGGCGTAGCGCGGGTCGTTCTTCACCGCTTCGATGCGCGAGATCAGCTTGTGATACTGGATGCGCGACGAGCGGTTCTCGAGCTTGCCCATGCGCTCGTCGATCAGCGAGATCAAATCGACCAGGCGATAAGGCACCGGCGTATCGACGGTGTAGCCGATGGTCTTGGGATCGATGCGCTTGAGGCCAATGCGGTCGGCGTTCTGGTATTGCGTGTAGACGCCCTTGGCGATCGGGATGACTTCCGAGAGGATTTCGAGCTCTTCGGGCACGCCGGGGCGGCCGGCGAACAGCACGTCGACGATTTCCTCGAAATTGAACAGCCAGAACGGCAGTTTCAGATTGCGCGGGTTCAGCACCAGCGACTTATCGCCGAAGCAGCGGCCATATTCGTTATGCACATCGAGCAGGAAGATGCGCAGATGCGGGCGCGACTTCAGGATTTCATTGAGCAGCAGCGACACGCCGGTGGATTTACCGACACCGGTGGAGCCGAGCACCGCGAAGTGCTTGCTCAGCATTTCCTCGACGTCGACATAAGCGGCGACCGACTTGTCCTGCTGCAGCGTGCCCACGTTGATCTGCTCGGAGCCGGACGGCGCATAGACCGTGCGCAGATCGTGATTGCTGATCAGATCGACGATGTCGTCGATGGTGGGATAGTTGGTGACGCCGCGCTGGAATTTGGCCTTGTCTCCCTGCCCCATGATCTCGCCGAGCAGATCGACCGAGGCACTCGCGATATACATGTCAGATGCATGCATGTTCTCGGCGGACACTTCCGTGATCATGGCAATGATGGTCGAGGAGGCGCAACGGATGCTGACGAAGCGGCCGACGGTGCCGCGCATCTCCGAGGGTGTCATCGGGTTCACGGCGAGCAAGCCGACCCGGGCCAGCGAGCCGCGAACTGAGATAATGCGCCCGAACGACGCCGCTGCGTTTAAACTGGTCATTGATGAATTCGCGTCTCACGCCCCGGTTGGGCCGACTATGCAGGTCAGGGACTGGACAAATTGTTAAGGCGCGTCCGCGGGCTATCGGTGGGCTCTGCTCGTCAAACTTGCATTGCGGAATTAGCTCCGCACTGGAACGCGGAAACTCCGGCACTGGATACCTTGTCGCTTGTGGCTGGCGATTTGGCTTTACGCGGTTTTAACCAGCCCGCGAGGTCGGCATAGGCTGGCGCCCTGACCTTGCATGGGTCGTCGTCGGCGCGTTATCTCAGCGCGGTCGCCTTCGGCCGTGCACGGACCTCTCATGCGCATCGATTTTCCCGGCCTGCAGGCGTTTCTGAGCATCGCGGAGCGGGGCAGCTTCTCTCGCGCGGCCGCGCACCTCAATCTGTCGCAGACGGCGCTGAGCCACCGGATCAAGAAACTGGAAGAGGATCTCGGCTTTCAGCTGCTGGCCCGCACCACGCGGCAGGTGGCACTGACCCCGGCCGGGCTAGAACTGCTGCCGACCGCGCGGCGGATGATCGGGGAGTTGTCCGATTCCATCGATCTGCTGCGGGCACGGGGCCGCAAGCGGCAGGAGCACATCGCGCTCGGCTGCCTGCCGACCATCGCCGCCTATCACCTGCCGCGGGTGCTGAAGCAGTTCAATGCGGTGCATCCGGGGATTTCGATCAAGATCCACGACAATTCAGCCAGCGAGATTGCCACTTTGGTGCAGTCCGGGCAGGCAGAGTTCGGCATCACGATCACCGCGACCAATATATGGGATCTGGCTGTCACCCCGCTGATCAAGGAGCGCTTCGTCCTGTTGTGCACGAAGGATCATGCCTTTGCGCAGCGCAAGTTTGTGGCCTGGTCGCATCTCGAGGATATGCCGCTGATCCGTATCAGTCCGCAGGCCGGCAATAGGGCCCTGATCGACGACGCGCTCGGCCATCGCCGCGACAAGCTGAACTGGCGCTATGAGGTGCAGCATCTGCAGACGGCGGTGGGCATGGTGTTCGAGAAGCTCGGCATCGCCGTGGTCCCCAGTATCGCAGTGGCGACGCAGGGAACTGCCGGCTTGATCGCCGTTCCGCTGCGTAATCCCAGCGTCAGCCGCACGGTGGGCATCATCGTCAAGCGCGGACAGCCGGTGAGCAAGCCGGCGCAGGCGCTGATCGACCTGACCCGCAAATACTTTCAGGCTGCGGGATAATCCGCTCGGCAGGATATATGCAGGAAACTGCACGATTATCCCAGATTTCTCATTTGTTTCATATATCGGAATTGGTTACTGCGGGAGCAGAACGGTCCATAGCCCTGTCGCGATGACGTGACGGCCATGGGTACCGACATAAAAACGGCAAGGGTGGACGCATCAGGCGTCTTCAATCCATCATGACGCTCCGCTTCCCGACCAGGCTCAAGCATCTGCTGAGCGCCGCGCATTTGGCGCTCGGTGCGATATTCCTCACGAGCGCGGTACCTGTGGCGCAGGCCCAGTCCGGCTATCCGACCAAGCCCATTCGCGTGATCGTGCCGTTCGCGGCCGGCGGTGTTGCCGACATCACCATCCGCATCGTGGCCGAGAAACTCGGCGACAATCTCGGGCAGCGTCTGGTGATCGAGAACATGCCGGGCGCTGGCGGAGTCGTTGCGGCGCGCGCAGTGCTGTCGTCGCAGCCGGATGGCTATACGCTGGCGCTGCTCAGCAACGGCACCGCCGTCAGCGTGCCGCTGTTCAAGAACCTGCCATTCGATCCCGTGAAGAACTTTGCGCCGATCTCCAGCATCGGCTTCTTCGATTTCATCGTCGGCACCAATACGAATTCGCAACACAAGACGCTGGCTGACGTCATCAAGTTCGCGCGCGACAATCCCGGCAAACTGAATGTCGGCACCATCAGTGTCGGCAGTACCCAGAACCTGTCGGCCGAATTGCTCAAATCCACGGCCGGGATCAACTTCCAGATCGTGCCCTATCGCGGAACGCCGGAGGTCATTGTCGGGCTGTTGCGCGAAGACATCGATGTGATGATCGACAATTATGTCGGGATGAAATCCGCGCTGCAGGATGGCAAGATGCGTCCAGTCGGGACCACGGGCGAATCCCGTTCGGTGATCCTGAAAGACGTGCCGACGATGATCGAGGGTGGCGTGAAGGGTTATGACGTCGTGTCATGGAATGCGCTGTTCGCACCATCGGGTACGCCGCCCGAAGCGATTGCGCGGTTGAATGCGGGCCTCCGCGAAGTATTGGCGATGTCCGATGTGAAGCAGAAGCTGCTCGACCTCGGCATCGAGGCGAAAGCCAGTTCGCCCGAGGAACTGAAGGCCCGCCTGGTTGACGATATCGCGAAGTGGACCGCCGTGATCGAGAAGGCAGGAATTCCAAAACAATGACGAAACCCACCGTTCCCGGTCCCGATCCGCACACCAAGGTGCCGAAGTTCAAGCTGCCGCCGCTGGCCTGTGATGCGCATACGCATATTTTCGGGCCCGGCGCCAAATATCCCTATGTCGGTTCCTACATTCCGCCGGACGCGCCGCTAGAAAACTTCCAGGCGCTGCACAAGAAGCTCGGCATCGGCCGCGCCGTCATCGTCAATGCCAGCGTGCATGGGACAGATAACCGCGTGGCGCTCGACGCCATCGCGGTGAGCGGCGGGCGTTACCGCGCGGTGGCCAATATCGATGGCACGATCACGGAGCAGGGCCTGCGCGAACTGCATGAAGGTGGCTTCCGTGGCTGTCGCTTCAACTTCGTACGGCATCTCGGCGGCACGCCGGACATGAAAGTGTTTCATCGCATCATCGACATGATCGCGCCGATGGGCTGGCATGTCGACCTGCATTTCGATGCGGTCGATCTGCCCGACTATGCTGATCTCTTGGCAAAGCTGCCGGTGCGCTACACGATCGACCATATGGGCCGCGTCAAGGCCGCCGACGGGCTCGATCAGCAGCCGTTCCGCACCTTGATCGACCTGATGAAGCGCGACGAGAAATGCTGGGTGAAGGTCTCCGGCTGCGAGCGCGTCACCTCGATGGGGCCGCCATTCACCGACGCGGTGCCATTCGCGAAGAAAATCTGCGAGACTGCGCCGGATCGCGTGATCTGGGGGACCGACTGGCCGCACCCCAACGTCAAGGCGATGCCGAATGACGGCGATCTCGTCGATCTGATCCCGCTATTTGCGCCCGATCCGGTGATCCAGCAGAAGATCCTCGTCGACAATCCCGCGCGGCTCTTCGAATTCGACACCTAAGCGACAGGAAAATACCATGTCCAAAGCCAAGACCGGCCTCGTGGTCTCCGCCCATCCCGGCGATTTCGTCTGGCGCGCCGGCGGCGCCATCGCGCTGCATGCCAAGAAGGGCTACCGCGTCAAGATCGTCTGCCTCGCTTACGGCGAACGCGGTGAGTCGCAATTCGCCTGGAAGCAGGCGGGCATGACGCTCGACAAGGTCAAGGCGGGACGGAAAGACGAAGCGGAGCGTGCGGCGGCGTCGCTCGGCGCCGAGATCGAATTTTTCGATGCCGGCGACTATCCGTTGCATCTGACCGAAGCACACAAGGAGCGGCTGATCGATATCTATCGGGAGCTCAATCCAAGCTTCGTGCTGACGCATTCGCTCGAAGATCCCTACAATGTCGATCATCCCGCAGCGACCGCTGCAGCGCAGGAGGCCCGCATCATCGCGCAGGCGATGGGGCATAAGCCTGAGGCGGAATACAGCTACTCCGCGCCACCGGTGTTCCTGTTCGAGCCGCATCAGCCGGAGATGTGCAATTTCAAGCCGCAGGTGATCCTCAACATCGATGAGGTCTGGGACATCAAGCGCAAGACGTTCGAAATTCTCGCTGCGCAAAAGCACCTCTGGGCCTATTACGAGCGCGTCGCCTTGCAGCGCGGTATGCAGGGTGGCCGCAACACCGGCGCGGCCATGACCTATGGCGAGGCCTATCAGCGCCTGTTCCCGATGACCGTGGAGACACTGGCATGAAACCCGTCGTCGTCAGGAATATTCAACGCGCGGATGCCGACGTCGTGCAGCGGCTCGGCGCGCTCGGCGTCTCCACGGTGCACGAGGCCTATGGCCGCTTCGGCCTGATGAAGACCTATATGCGGCCGGTGTGGTCCGGCGCAGAGGCCGTCGGCACCGCCGTGACGGTGCTGGCGCAGCCCGGTGACAACTGGATGCTGCATGTGGCAATAGAGCAGTGCAAACCCGGCGACATGCTGGTGGTGGCCTGCACAACGGACAATACCGACGGCATGTTCGGCGATCTGCTCGCGACCTCGCTGAAAGCGCGCGGCGGCGTCGGTCTTGTCATCGATGCCGGCTGCCGCGACATCAAAACCCTGCGCGAGATGGGCTTTCCGGTCTGGTCACGCGCGATCTCGGCGAAGGGGACGGTCAAGGCGACGCTCGGTGCGGTGAACGTGCCGGTGGTCTGCGCCGGCGCGCAGGTGATGCCGGGTGACGTCATCGTCGCCGACGAAGACGGCGTTGTGGTGATCCCGCGCAAAGATGCTGCTGAGGTTGCGGTGAAAGGCGAGAAGCGTTTCGCGGAAGAAGACGCCAAGCGGCAGAAGCTGGCTTCCGGCATTCTTGGCCTCGACATGTACAATATGCGGGAGCCGCTCGCCAAAGCGGGCCTGATTTACGTCGACGATCCCGATCAGGCCTGAACGAGGAGGAGGCTGGCATGCGGCTCCGTATTCTGCTCGGCGATCACCCGCATACGGCCGCGCTGAAATCCGGCGCGATCATCTCTGATCTCGTCGAACTGGACTTCGCGGACTACAAGCCCACCAACAAGGGCTTCAAGCCCATGGTGCGCGACGGCGCTTTCGACGTCGCTGAAATGGCTATCGTCACCTATCTGATGGCCAGGAGCTATGACAAGCCGATGGTGCTGCTGCCAAGCGTGATGATGGCGCGGCATCAATTTGGCTTTGCGGTCACCAGCCCCGGGGCTGGTATTGCCGGACCTAAGGATCTTGAAGGCAAGCGCGTCGGCATTCGATCGTTTACGACGACGACGGGCGCGTGGCTGCGCGGTATGCTCGCCAACGACTACGGCGTCAATCTCGACGCGATTGAATGGATCACCTTCGAGGATCCGCATGTCGCCGAATATGTCGACAGCACCACCAGGGCACCCGCCGGCAAGGCGATCATGCAGATGTTGTTCGACGGCGAACTGGACGCCGTGCTCGGCGAGAAGAGCGACGATCCACGGGTGGCGCAGTTGTTCCCAGACGTGGCCGCTGCAGAGAAAGCCTGGCTGGCCAGGCATGGCGTGGTGCCGATCAACCATATGGTAGTCGTCAGCAAGCAATTGTCCGATACGCGGCCCGACGTCGTGCGCGAAGTCCACCGTATGCTGGAGGCGAGCAGGGCGGCGGCAGCCGGCAAGAGCCTGTCTTTCGATGCGGATGCCATGAATCGTTCGCTGGCTCTCATTGCAGACTATTCTGCGCAGCAGGGGCTGATCCCGCGCAGGTTCAGCGTTGATGAGCTGTTCGACGACGTGACGCGCGCGTTGCGATAGCGCGCCGTCGCCCTCATCCTGAGGAGCGGTCGTCTTCGACCGCGTCTCGAAGGATGAGCGCCCAATTCCTCATGGTTCGAGACGCGCGAAGACGCGCTCCTCACCATGAGGGGATCGAGTAAGCTCGACTAGAATACTGGAGGAAACAACCAATGACTCCCGAACCCATTTTCGATCTCGCCCATCTCGGCCATCTCGAATTGCTGACGCCGAAGCCGGACGAGAGCCTGAAATTCTTCGTCGACGTCATGGGCATGACCGTGTCGGGCCGGCAGGGCGAGTCGGTCTATCTGCGTGGCTGGGACGACTATGAGCGCTATTCGCTGAAGCTGACGGCGTCGAACACGTCGGGTATGGAGCATATGGCGCTGCGCGCACGCAGCCCGCAGGCGCTGGAGCGCCGCGTGGCGGCGCTGAAAGGCTCCGGCTACGATATCGGCTGGACCGACGGCGATCTCGGGCACGGGCCGGCATTTCGCTGCCGCGATCCCGACGGGCACATCGTCGAACTCTATTACGAGACCGAATGGTACGAGGCGCCGCCGGAACTCAAGCCGGCGCTTAAAAATCAGGCGCAGCGCTATCCGGCGCGGGGCATCAATGTGCGGCGGCTCGATCACCTCAACTGCCTCGCGGTGGACATCAAGGCCAATCGCGAGTTTTTCGAGCACTATATGGGGCTCCGGCTGACCGAGCAGATCGTGCTCAATGACGGCACGGAAGCGGCGATGTGGATGACCATGTCGAACAAGAGCTACGACTTCGCCTATTCGCGCGATCACTCCGGCACCAAGGGACGCTTCCACCATGTCACCTACGCGCTGGACAGCCGCGAAGACATTCTGCGCGCGGCTGATATCTTTCTGGAAAACGGCGTGTTCATCGAGACTGGTCCGCACAAGCACGCGATCCAGCAGACCTTCTTCCTCTATGTCTACGAGCCCGGCGGCAACCGCGTCGAAGTCGCCAATGCCGGCGCACGGCTGATCCTGGCGCCGGACTGGAAGCCCATCGTCTGGACCGAGGAGGAGCGCAAGAAGGGCCAAGCCTGGGGCCTCAAGACCATCGAGTCATTCCACACCCACGGCACGCCGCCGGTGCCCCACAAGTAGCAAGCCGCGCTGCCGGGATTGGTACGCGTCTTGCTTTGTTGACCTCAGGTTGTTTCTGACGTGGGGGCGAGCATGACTAACTCTGAGTTGCGGGCAGACATCCACAGTATCGAACCGATCCCTGATGCCGACCGGGATTCCACCGGGCCGCAGCAAATGTGGATCTGGGCCGGCGCCAATATTGCGCCCGTGAACTGGGCGCTCGGCGCGCTTGGTATCATTCTCAAGCTCGGTCTGTGGGAAACCATCGCGGTCATCGTCATCGGCAATGCGGCGGGCTCCGCGATCTTCGCCGCCTTCACGGTCATGGGCCACAAGACCGGCGTCAACCAGATGGTACTCGCGCGGTCGGCCTTCGGGCGCCGCGGCGCCTATTTGCCGAGCCTGTTGATGTTCCTGATGACGCTCGGCTGGATCGGCGTGAACACCTATTTCCCGGTCAAGATCTCGATGGCCATTCTCGGCCAGTTCGGCATCGCGGATAGCTGGTTCGCCAATCTCGTTGTGATCACCATCGTGATGGTCACGCAGGTGGTGATCGGCACCTATGGTTTCTATGCGATCCGCACCTTCGAGAAATACACCGTGCCGGTCACAGTGGTGATAATGGTGCTGATGAGCGTGCTGGCCTGGAGCCAGCCCGGGGTCGTCAACTGGAATCACACCACGTCGCTGCCGCCGGGGCCGCATCTGGCGATGCTGTCGCTGCTGATGACCGCCGTTGGCGTCGGTTGGGGCATTTCGTGGGTGACCTGGGCGTCGGACTATTCGCGCTTCGTGCCGCGCTCGACCTCGTCAAAGGCCGTGTTCTGGTACAGCTATGTCGGCATGTTCGTGCCGTCGGTGTGGCTGGCTATTCTCGGTGCCACCATCGCGTCGGTGACGCTCGACACCGATCCCGCCAAGATGGTCTCGGCGGTGTTCGGCGGCGTCGCTAGCATTCTCGTGCTGCTGCTGGTGCTGCACGGGCCGATCGCCACCAATATCCTCAACGTCTATTCGTCGGCGCTCGCGGCGCTGAGCATGGGCGTCCGCTTCTCGCGGACGATGCTGGCGCTGATCGTCGGCGTCGCCGGCTATGCGGTGACGGTGTATTTCATCTTCGCGCCGTCCTTTGCGAAGGCCTTCGACAACTGGCTGATCAGCCTGCTGATGTGGATGAGCCCCTATGCCGGGGTGGTGTTGGCCGACTTCTTCGTCAGGCGGAAGAGCCAGATCGACATCGCCGAACTCTACAAGTCGCCGGAGACCAGCATCTATGGCGATATCAACTGGAGCGGCATGATCGCGTTCTTCGCCGGCCTGATCGCCACCTGGCTGTTCCAGGATGGCCTGGTGCCTGCGTTGCAGGGGCCGATCTCGATCAACCTTCTCGGCGGCGCGGATCTGAGCTGGCTGGCGGGCATCGTTGTAGGCGGCGGCGTCTATCTGGCGCTCAGCAGGCGTCTGGCGCCGGAGCCGATGGCCATCCCGGTCGGTGGACCGGGCGAATAGGGCGAGGCGACCGGGCAGGCCGCGCCTTGTGTGGCCTGTCCATTGCCAGTGGTGTCAATGAGCTGTCATTTCCGTCCAGAGGCCTTGCGCTTTGTCCGGCGGACGGGCTAGAACGCGCCCGAACGAGATGAGCATCTCTGTTCCGACCGATTCCAGACTGGATTTTCCTGTAAGTCTCTGAATCGTTTGGGGAATGGTGTAACGGTAGCACAACAGACTCTGACTCTGTTTGTCTAGGTTCGAATCCTAGTTCCCCAGCCACACTCGAATTTCCCTTCGCAGATCAAAGACTTCTAACCCGCAGCCGTTTCGAGAAAATCCGGTGGTCCACAACAATGGCCCACACGAGGCTCGAATGGCGTCCGGTCGGTACCTGCGGCGGCGTGGCCATACATGGCTTTTGGCTTCCGACGGCCCGCGGCGCTTGCCTTATCTCGGGCCCGGAGAATCAATGTGCATCGGGCCCCGGCAGCAAGTCATCGATCCGCCCCGTGACTCGATAGGCAATGAGCCCGAACCATTCGCGCACCGCAATGTCGGTCCGCGACAGCCCGTCAAGGGCGAGGGTGGTGAAGGAAAGTGCGGCGCGCCGACCGCCGACCCACCAGTCGACTGGATAAGCCTCGACCGGAAATCCGGCTTTGCGAAACAGGCCAATCGATCGCGGCATATGGAACGCTGATGTCACCAGAACCCAGCGCTCGCCCGGCTTCGGCGCCACGAGCGCCTTGGTGAACTCGGCGTTCTCATGCGTGTTGCGCGATTGCCGCTCCATGATCAATCGCGATTTGTCGACTCCAAGGCTTTCGAAGAGCGCGGCGGCGTAATCGGCCTCCCTGGCATCCGATACCAGTCTCGGACTGCCGCCGGTGAACACCACGCGTGCGTTCGGATACTGTCGCGCCAGCGCTGCGGCTGCGATGATGCGGTCGGGCGAGCGACGGACGACCGGCGTGTCACGCGCAAGCGAAACATCGGCGTCGATCGAGCCGCCGAGCACGATGATGCCGTCAGGCGCACGCTGTCCCGGATCCCAGGGCGGGAAGCGCGATTCAAGCGGATAGAGCAGCAATCTTCCAGCCGGTGAAAACGCGGCGACCGCAAGCAGCACGGCGGCTGTGATCATAAGCCCGCGGCCAAGCGAAGAAAGCCGTGTTGCCGAAAGAACCGCGCCGAGCACACCGAGGCCGACCAGGAAATTGACCGGCGCAAGTGCGTTGCCAAGAGTCTTGGACAATATAAAAAACAACGTAAGGCCTCAGCCTCGTTGATACCAAGAACGCCATAGCAGCAAACGGCCAACGAAGCCATCGTCACGAATCGTTAGCTCGCCGGACAGGGTGCCGGATCGCCGCGGCCCCGTTCATGAGAACTTGAAAAGCGGGACAGGCAAATACCACGCAGCCTCGAAGTGGCCGAAGTCAGAGCGAGGTCTGCGTCGTCGGATGACCATGCAGCCGGTGGGTTGCCGCATCGCCAAAATGCGTAAGGAGCGCTGCCGAAAACAACTGCATTGCCGCTATCGGCCCATCTACCTCATTGTGACTACCGCCATTGCCACATGGACAGGGCATGGTTCTGTCCGGTGCATGATCACGCCGCATGCAACAGTTGTCGCGCAACGTCCAGGCAGGGTGACCGCAATGAGCGAAGTGATCAACGTCGCCAAAGCTTACGATGAGGGACGTACTCTGTTTATGGGAATAGAGCTGCTGGTCGCGCCCGGTGCGCTCGTCCCCCGGCCGGAAACCGAATTGCTTTGCGCGAGCGCTGTCGATGCTCTGCGTCAGTTAAACGTGGCGGAGCCGCGGGTGATCGACATGTGCTGTGGCGCAGGCAATCTGGCATGCGCCATCGCGCTCCAGACCCCCGACGCAAGCGTCTGGGCGAGCGATCTAACCGATGGATGTGTCACTGTCGCACGTCGCAATGTCGCCTATCACGGACTCACGCAACGCATGTCGGTGTTTCAGGGCGATCTGTTCGACGCTTTTTCAGGTCTGTCGCTGGATGGGACCATCGACCTGATCGTCTGCAACCCACCCTATATTTCGGAAACGCGGCTCAGAGGCGACCGGGCCCCCTTGCTCGAACTCGAACCACGTGAGGCATTCGCAGCCGGTCCTTACGGACTTAGCATCCATATGCGGGTTACGAAGGACGCAGTCCGATATTTGCGGCCGGGCGGCATCCTCCTGTTCGAGGTCGGCGCCGGTCAGGAGCGGCAGGTGACAACCCTTCTTGAGCGCAACAAGAGCTACGAGAGCATCAGCGTGGTGACGAATGAAACGGGCGAAGGCCGCGTCGTTATGGGATACCGCAAAGGCGCAACAACCTGAACCGCTACGGTGGCGTTCGTGACGCGGTTTGGACGCTGCAGACAAGCATCAGCTCTTCTTGCTCATGACGAAGCGTGAAATTCCCTCGATGGAATCCAGGTTCTCAGGCAAGAGCTCGCTATCTTCGACCGTGATGCCGAAGGTCTCCTCGATGAACCCGATGACCTCGAGCACTCCCGTCGAGTCGATGATGCCTTGATCGAGCAGCGATGTGTCGACCTCAAGCGAGTTGGCTTCAGCAATGTAGAAGTTCGACAGCAAGAAATCGCGAACTTGCCTTCGATAGGTCTCGAGTGGTTCCCTGACTAGCAACATGTTTCAACTCCAATGCGTAAAGAAAAGTCACGCTCGGATCATTCGGAAATCGACGCCTGCAGTGCTCTCTTGTTGAGTTTTGCTGTATTCGTTCGCGGCAGGCTGGGCACGATCACAATACACTTCGGCACCATGAAGCTTTCGAGGCGTCGCTGGCACTCTTTCTGAATCTGCTTCTCGCTCAGTGTTGTTCCCTGTTCGATAACGACAAACGCTTTAACCGCCTGCCCGAGGAGCTCGTCGGGAACGCCAATCACCGCGGCTTCCCTCACGCCCGGAATATCCATCAGCACGTTCTCCACTTCCTTGGGAGCGATCTTCTCGCCTCGGGACTTTATGATCTCGTCGCTGCGGCCAACGAAGTAGAGGTAGCCTTCCGCGTCCATCCGGCAGTAGTCACCGGTGTACAGTACCTGCTCGCCTGGCAGCGGACCGGCCTTGAGTTTCCTGGCCGTGGCCTCTGGCTTGCCCCAATAGCCTCGCATCACCGTCGCGCCGCGAATGACAAGCTGACCGACCACGTCGGGGCCCACGCGTCTGTCGCGCTCGTCGACAATCCACATCTCGGTATTCGGGATGGCGATCCCGACGCTGAGCGGCTTTCGATCGATATCCTCCGGGGGCAGAAAGGTGCAGCGCTTGCATTCAGTGAGGCCGTACATGGAATAAATGCGGGCATCCGGGAATAGATCCTGCAGCAGACGAATGTGCTTCATCGGCAGTGCAGCTCCGGTGTTCGTGACATAGCGGATACTCGAGAGATCGTGCTCCTTGATCGACTTGAGCCCCGATAGCGTTGAGAAGATCGTCGGCACGCCGGGCAGGCCGGTCACCCGTTCGTCGGCGATAAGCCCGAGAATCTGTGCCGGAAAAGCGAACGACCGTTCGAGGACCAGTCGCGCGCCCGTGCGAAACGCCATGATCATCTGATACAGGCCGTAATCGAAGGCGAGTGGCAGGACATTCAAAATGACCTCGTCTTCGCGTAGCGCGAGATATGATGCGATCGACGTGCACGCGGACAGCATGTTCCGGTGCGTCAGCATCACGCCCTTGGGATCGCCCGTCGATCCGGAGGTGTACACGATGGCCGCGAGATCGATATCGATGCAGCGGCGCGCCGGAGCTAGGTCGTGGCTGGCGGCGCCTGCCTCGTCCCAGCGTACCGCATGGGGCAGCCCCGTCAGCTCGGCATCGTCGATGGGCCCGGAAACGATTACCCGTCGCAATGACGGGCATGCCTGCGCAGGCTCCTTGAATATCGTGAGGAGATGTTTGTCTGTGATAAGCGCCGACGGCTGGCAATCATTGAGCAGGTAGCCAAGCTTGTCGCGCTTGGTGAGCGGATTGACGATGCACACCACGGCATTCGCCTTCAGCACGGCCCAGAAACTGACGACGGTCTCGACAGTGTTGTCGGCGAAGATAATCACCCGATCGCCACGTTCGACGCCGCTTGCGACCAGATAATTCGCGATTGCGTTGGAGCGTGCCTCGATCTCACCATAGCTGACGCGATGCTTGCCACACACCAGCGCCACCTTTTCACCGAGATGACGGGCGGAGTGGATGAGGTAATCGTGCAGGAGCGGTACAGGACCATGCATCAGGACAGGGCCCCCTCAACCCGGTGCTCGCGATCGACATCGACAGTCAGCTCCAGAGCGAGGCGCCCACCAGGACGGCTCGCGACGAATTGTTGGTGCAGGAGCTGGGTCGATAGCACGCCGACCATCGCCATGTTGTCGGAGTTCGAGAGATCGCCGTTGCCGGTTGCGGCCTGTGTCCGGCACTTGGTCCGCAGGCGCGCGACCGCGTCAGGATCGAAGACGTTTGCTTCGCGAATAGCCGCCTCCGAAAGCGCGTCGTCGATATAGGCGGGCGTATCGCGGCCAACGAAACATAGAGCGTCGGGCGCGCGGAATGGCTGCTTCTTGCGGGCGATGATCTCCGACGGCACGATCGGCTCTGCGACGCGCTTCAGAACGTGCTTCTCGTCAAGGACGCGGAGCTTGTAGGCGGGCGGCAGCGAATTCGCCAGCGCGACCACGTCCTCGTCAAGGAAAGGAAAGCGACCTTCAACCGAATGAGCCATGAGCATTCGATCGCCCTGAGAGGATAGGAGATATCCCGACAGCAGTGTTTGGATTTCAAGATATTCATCCTGCGCAAGGGAGCTCCATTGCGTGAATTCCGGAGGTAGACCGGCGATCAACTCGGAAACCGCATCGTGTCTCGCCGACTCCGCGCTCATGTCGCTGGAGAACAGTCGTTTGATGCCGCTGGTCGTTCGCCAGCGGGTGTCATGCGCGAAGCCCGGCGCGGCGTGCTCCGACAGATTGCGCCCAAAAAACTGCCGGGCCATTGCCTGCTGCCGTACCGGCGAGCGTGTGAGATAAGGGTAGAGACGCTCAAGCAGCCGCGCGCGGCGTGTCGAAGCGGGTTGCCGGCCCCAGAAACGGCGGACCTTGCCTTCGCGAAAGAGATCGTAGCCGGCAAACATTTCGTCGGCGCCTTCGCCGGACAGCACAACCTTGACGCCGCAGGCGCGCACCAGACGCGACAGCAGGAACAACGGCGCTGGCGCGGTTCTCAAGATCGGACGCTCGGTGTGGTAGATGACCTGCGGAAAAATCTCGGCGATGTCACTGCGCGAAACCACTACTTCATGGTGCTCACTCCCGGTGACACGGGCGACCAATCGCTGGAACTCGGTCTCATCATATTCGGCGTCAGCAAAACGCAGTGAGAAAGTCTGGAAGCGTTCGCCGGCAAAGTGGCATCCCATCGCCGCAATAAGCGAACTGTCGAGCCCGCCGGACAAATAGCTGCCGACGCTTACGTCGGAGCGCACCATTCGAAGCGACGTCGCGGATTCCAACGCGCTGCGCACTTGCTCCACGGCATCGTCGAGTGAACCAGCAAACTGGCCGTCGGGCGAACTGGACAATTGGGGATATCGCGGCTTCCAGAACGCTTTCTCGCGAACGTCGCCATTTTCATAAATGCGGAAATGTCCCGGGACCAGCTCCTTGATCCCTTGAAACACGCTCTGCGGCGGCACAACGGTCCAGAGAGTGAATGTCTGATCGATGCCGACTGGATCGAAGGTGCGGGGAATCGCTGCATCCGCCGCGAAGATGGCCTTCACTTCGCTGGCGAAATACAGTCGACCTTCGCGCTCGCAGAAATGCAAAGGGCAAATGCCGGTGCGATCGCGCGCCAGCACCAGACGACGGGCTACGGAGTCCCAGATCGCGAGCGCCCACTGACCGGTCATCCGCTCGAAGGCGTCCTCGCCCCAGGCCCGATAGGCGTTAACGATGACCTCCGTGTCGCTGCGGGTTCGGAACCTGTAGCCAAGCCTGATCAGCTTCTCACGCAACTCAACGTAGTTGAAGATTTCGCCGTTGAAGACGATCCACGTCGTGCCGCTCGCGTCCGCGAGAGGCTGTTGACCGCTCGAAATATCGATGATGGACAGGCGGGCATGTGCCAATCCCGCGCGTTCGTCCCGGTATAGGCCGCGCTCGTCCGGGCCGCGATGGGCCAGCGCGCCGAGCATGCGCATCAAGGCTTCGCGGGAGGGGGGCCCTGCGGCGGCGGTTACTGACACTATGCCCGCGATACCGCACATGCAGGTCAGTCCTCGAATACTTGAGCGACGAGCAGGGGTCGTGCGTGGAGGTAGCGCGTGACGCGACGCTTGGCGTCAATATCCCTGAATACCAAATCGACCTGGGCTGCTGTCAGTCCGATGGCCTCTGCGACTTCGTCTGACGGAATCCCGTGATTCACCGCGTAAAGGCACAGATCCATCTGGTGATAAGGCAGCGCAAAATAGAACTCCTCCTGGCTCTGCGGCATCGAGAACGTATCCGTGGTCGGTGGCCTGCGCTGAATCTCCTCCTCGACCTCGAGATATTCCGCGAGCTGATAGACCTGTGTCTTGTAGAGATGGGCGATCGGCATGACGTCAGCAATTCCGTCGCCCTGCTTGACGAAAAAGCCCAGGTCGTGCTCGAGACGGTTCGGTGTGCCGGCGACCGCATATCGGAGGCGGTCGGCGTGGTAATACTCCGTCATCTTGCGGACGCGCTGCTTGAAATTGGTCGCGGCGACGATCTGGAGATAGGCGTTTGACGAAAGACGAACGGTGCGGGTGCTGCCGTCGCGGCTCTGAACCGTGAGACGGGTGATATTCAATCCGTTGCTCGCGAAAACCGACGGTAGCACCAGCTTGCATTTCCAGCCGTCGTCATATTCGGGAACAACGGTCCGGATTGCTTCGATCTGCCGGCGATAGGCGCCGAGCCCCTCGAGGGCGGGCGATATGTCTTCCAACACAGTATCGATGCCAAGCTGCGCCGCCCAACTGCGGCCGAGCCTCAGCGAGTCGTCCGAAGAATGGTGCTCGGGCATGAAGATGCCCAAGACCTTGTCGTTGCCGAATGCACGCACGCACAACGCCGCGACGACGGAGCTGTCGATGCCGCCGGAAAGACCAACGACGGCGCCGCGGCGCCCCAACACGCCCAAGACTTGTTGGCGTAACGTCTGGACAATCCTCTCGACTTCGGCAGCGGGATCGAGCGCCAATACGTTGTTGCCAAACTCCCGCGCAGCCGGAATGTGCGCAGCAAGGGTCATGACAGCGCTTTCCGCTTGCAAAATTCAGCCGGCGTGTAGGTTTGCACGACCGCACTCTCGACCAAGGGGAGGTTGGTGGCGAGGTAGGGCTCGACGACGAGCTCGATATGCGTGCCTGCGACGGGGATCACGTCCAGGCTTGCGAGTGAGCAATCCCAGCCGAGCGATTGCGGCGCTCCATCTCGGTTGCAGCGAAACAGTGTAGCTCCGATCGGCAAAGACGGCCTGGGCGACGCCAGCCATTGGTAGAAAGCTCGCGACCGCAACACCTCTTGCAGCTCAAGCCTAATTCGGAAGCAGGTGGCGTTGAACTTCCCTCGCGCATAGCGATGAAGCATCCAGGTAAGGGGGGCCTCGCCACCGATTGCTGCCGTAACCTTTGCGAGCGCCCGGCAGGCTATCCGCGAAATGTTCACACGATTGGCGCGGAGCCGCCGCAACGTTCGGGCGAGCGTCTCCCGGTAATCGCGGCCCTCGTTGATAATCGCTGTATCGAGAATCCCCAGGAACTTGATGGACCGCCGTGCTTCCAGCAGCCGCGCCGCAACTTCGAATGCCACCACACCACCAAGGGAATGGCCGAGAAGGCGAACATGTCCGACAGGTTGGCTCCGGCGGATTTGCTCCACCGCGGCATCTGCCATAGAGGCGACCGTGTTGTTTCCGGCGAGGATGCTCCCCAGGTCGGGGTATTTGATCGGGACGACCCGGGCGATCTTGCCGAGCCCCGCTGCAAAAGCGGCCATGCTCGGACCGTAACCGAGGGACCCCGGCAACAGGAACAGGATGGGACGCAGATCGGCTTGCACGCCCACGGCTTTGGCGGTTGCCTTCCCGGACACAATCGCCTTGACCATCTCCGCGGCTGTCATATCGAGTGCGAAGTGTGCGACCGAGAGCTCCAGCCCGGTGGCGCTCTCTATCTCCTGAATGCACCGCTGCAGCCTTGATAAATCGTCGGCTTCCTCCGAGGTTCCAGGCATGTTGGGAGTGTTGAAACTCGTGGACTGGGCATCCCGCACGATTTGATAGATCGTCGGCTCGCGTCCCTGCGCCCATGAGGGCCGCAGCCTCTGGTTGACGAACGGGTCGGCCGGTCGTTCCACCACTTCTGGTTGGAGATAAGTCCGAGCCATAGGTCACCTGCCGAGCCTAAAGCTTGTTATCGCCGGGCATGGAAATTTCGACATCCTGCGTTTGAAGGACGTCGCCGACAGATGGGACAACGGTGTGCCATTATGTCGCGGCGGCGCTTCCGCTGAGCTTCATCGATTTCCGCGATCATCTCGGGTTGGCACGGCGGGATTGCTGCTCATCGAGGCGGCTTGGTTCCGTATTGCTGGAAAGTAGCAAGCCAGGCGCTGCGCTGAACACCAGCTCGATATGAATGCCCAGCGCTGTGATGACGACTGGGTGCAGTATGTCGTCCGGAACATGTTCAGAAAGGTGCTTGAGGGCCGCACCTTCACCTTGACCGGCCCGCTCCAAGCTGAGGCGAAGGAACTCTCTGAAAGCTGCCGGGCGATCATCAGGAGCGCTGCAACGGAGTACCGCATAGTAAAAGTTGTGGAACGGAGCAGGACAACCGGACTTGAGTCGATGACTTCACTCCGCGGAGGTATCGATGTGAGAGCAACGAAACTACCAGCAGTCAATCTGTTGCTGTGCCGCCGTTGCGGGGGGGGCACGCACTCTTATCAAGATTGTGGCGCAGCCTAGAGCCAGTCTGCCCGGCGACCGTAGGACGTTCCGGTGTCCCAGCTGCATGTCGTCCCAGACCTACCAAATCAACCGGCACGGGGCGCAGCTACTATCTTCGGATTGAGATGCAATTGGGCGGCTATAATCTGACTGGAAAATATCCGGACCAGATTGCTCCTGATTCTCCAACCAGCACGCTCAGTCGTGTTCGCACGCCGCGTCGTTTCTCGTGCTGAGCGATGGATAAACTTCAGGTCGGCAATATCGGTGGCTGGAACCAAAAGTTGCGATTCTGATTCGCTGCTTTGCCCGGAGGCCATACGTCGTCGCCACACTACGCCGCCGCGCGCCCACAAGTAGTGAAATTGGAGCTATCAACCTCAGATGTTTGTCGCTAACTGGCTGATATTGCAGGCCATCGAAAAAGAGAGCTCCGGTTCATTTTTGTTCAGTCAGAATGTCGCACCTTTACCAACGGTTTACATAATACCTACAAATTGCAGGAACGGGACTTGATAACAAGAAAGTCATCGACCCCCGTGTTCGTAGCTCTGCCATTGCACTTCTGCTGACTGCTTCATTTCCACGACACCCCGCACATTGCGGACCAACGGTCGAAAACCGAGGGACCCTTCGTCATGCTCGCCAGCCTGTCTATTCGCGCCAAGATCACCATTGTTCTTTCATTTTTGCTGCTTGCGATGACGGGTCTGGGCCTGGTCGCGGTTCGCAAGATGCAGGCGATCAACGCCAATGCGGTGGATATCCAGACCAGCTGGCTGCCAAGCGTGCGTTTCCTCGGCGATCTGCGCTCCGGTGTCATCACCTATCGCAACGTGATCCGTCAGCACATGCTGTCCGAGACGTTGGAGGAGAAGCTGGCCAATGAGAAAACGCTCGAGACGGTGGTGGCGAGCAACACCGCTATCCGCGCGAAGTATGAGAAGCTGATCACCTCACCGGAAGAGCGCGCGCTCTACGAGGAATGGAGCAAGCTCTGGGACAGCTACAAGAAGGGCACGCTCGATGTGATGGATCTGTCGCGCAAGAGCGCCGGCAAGATGCCACAGGAAGCCAATGCGTTGAACACGAAGACCGTGAATCCGATCGGCCTGAAAGCTGACGAAATTCTGAACAAGGACATCGAGCTCAATCTCAGGGGATCCGATACTGCCGGTGCAGACGCCCTCGCCAATTACGATGCTGCCTTCATGATGGTTGTCGCAATCCTCGTCGTCTCGGCGTTGCTCGGCATCGGTATTGGTATTTATCTTGTGAAGGACGTCTCCAGCGGCATCGCATCGATCGTCAAGCCGATGCAGGCGTTGGGCCAGGGCGATCTGACCGCGGTCGTGCCGCATCAGGGCATGAAGACCGAGATCGGCACGATGGGAGACGCGCTGCAGATCTTCAAGCAGGCGCTGATCGACAAGCGTGCCGCGGACGAAGCAGCAGCAACTGATGCAGAAGCCAAGATCGAGCGCGGTCGCCGCGTCGATAGCATCACCCGCGAATTCGAAACGATGATCGGCGAGATCGTCGAGACGGTGTCGTCCGCTTCGACCGAACTGGAAGCCTCTGCCAGCACGCTGACCGCGACTGCCGAACGTTCGCAAGAGTTGACTACGACCGTGGCAGCCGCCTCAGAGGAAGCCTCGACCAATGTGCAGTCGGTTGCTTCGGCGACCGAGGAGATGGCCTCGTCGGTGAACGAAATCAGCCGCCAAGTGCAGGAATCGGCCAGCATCGCCAATCAGGCCGTCGATCAGGCACGCCTGACCAACGATCGCGTCAGCGCGCTTGCCAGTGCGGCCGCTCGCATCGGTGACGTCGTCGAGCTGATCAACAACATCGCCGGCCAGACCAATCTTCTGGCGCTCAACGCAACTATCGAAGCCGCGCGTGCCGGCGAGGCCGGTCGTGGCTTCGCGGTGGTAGCATCGGAAGTGAAGGCACTGGCCGAGCAGACGGCGAAAGCCACCGGTGAGATCTCGACGCAGATCTCCGGCATCCAGGCGGCGACGCAGGAATCGGTTGGTGCGATCAAGGAGATCGGGGACACCATCGGCCGGATGTCCGAGATCGCGTCGACGATCGCGTCGGCGGTGGAAGAGCAGGGCGCTGCGACCCAGGAAATCTCCCGCAACGTCCAGCAGGCAGCGCAAGGCACTATGCAAGTCTCGTCGAACATCACCGACGTGCAGCGTGGCGCCAGCGAGACTGGCTCGGCATCCTCGCAAGTGCTTTCCGCCGCGCAGTCGCTGTCCTCGGACAGCACGCGTCTGAAGGTCGAGGTCAGCAAGTTCCTCAACGCTGTACGCGCAGCCTGACGCTTACAAATATCAAGTCCGCGAAGCCGGCGCGAAAGCGCCGGCTTTTTTTATTGTCAATTGACGCCGCCTTCCACCCATTCGCTTGGTGCGCTGTTCTGTTTGCGCAGGTTATGGGCTACCGCGTGCAACGGTTATGTGGTCGCGCTTCTCAACTTTGTGCTCGGCGCTGCGCAACGTCCTGCGGCGTCTTGGCGATCTCTTAGTCATTTGCTGCAATCGTGTATTACGCGCTTTTTGCACGCAGCGGCATACTGTCGTCGCTGCAAGTTATTTGGACCGGCGTTGCGTCTTAGAAAGAGACCATGACCCCTATCGATTATGAGTATTTGCAGAAGATTCTGAAAGATCGTTCCGGATTGGTGCTATCGGCCGACAAGAAGTACCTGCTCGAAAGCAGATTGATGCCGCTGGCGCGTAAGGCCGGTGTCGCCGGGATCAGCGAACTCGTTCAGAAGATGAAAGCTGGTTCCGAGCCGATGATCTCGGATGTGGTCGAAGCCATGACCACCAACGAGACCTTCTTCTTTCGCGACAAGACGCCGTTCGAGCATTTTCAGAACACGGTCATTCCCGACCTGATCAAGGCGCGCGCTGGCAAGCGCAGTCTGCGGATCTGGTGCGCGGCCGGCTCGACCGGGCAGGAACCATATTCGCTCGCCATGATCATGAAGGAACTCGGCGCCGCGCTGACGGGGTGGCGCGTCGAGATCGTGGCCACGGATCTCTCGCCAGAAGTGCTCGAAAAATCACGCACTGGCGTCTACACCCAGTTCGAGGTGCAGCGCGGCCTGCCGATCCAGTTGCTGGTGAAACACTTCAAGCAGACCGGCACGACGTGGCAGCTCAATGCCGACATCCGCGTGATGGTTCAGTTCAAGCAGTTCAACCTGCTGCAGGACTACGCGCATCTCGGCAAGTTCGACGTCATCTTCTGCCGCAATGTGCTGATTTATTTCGATCAGGCGACCAAGAGCGACATCTTCGGCAGGCTTGCAAAAGCCAGCGAAACTGACGGCTATCTGTTCCTGGGCGCAGCCGAGACCGTGGTCGGTCTGACCGACCGCTATCGGGTTTGCCCCAATCGTCGCGGTGTCTATCTGCCGGTGAGCGCGCAAGCGTCGCCATCGATCGTGCCCGACATGGGTGCCGGACTGAAGACGTCTCCCGCCAGTATGCGGGCGTAGGAGCGGTCATGGCAGAAGAAGTTGCAACCAACGGGCGCGTCATTTTCGGGCGCGGCTACAATGTCTGGATCATGGCCATCGACGGCACATGGCGGCGCAGTTGTGTGCTGAAGGCTGTGTCGAGTCACGACGCCGAGTTGATACTCGAGACCTCCATCGAGGGCCTCAATCTGAAAGAGTTCTTCCTGCTGCTGTCATCGACCGGACTCGCCTATCGCCGCTGCGAACTGGTCAAGGTGAACGGTGCGCAGATCGATATTCGCTTCCTAAACACCAAAGGTAGCAAGAAGAAATCGCCGGCGAAGAGCGATCACGGCGATATGGCTGACGCCTGATCATGCGGCATCAAGATATCGATGATCATCACATCGAAGCTTGTATCTTCCAACACGAATAGACCGATCTCGCCACTATCGGCCGAGACGGTTTCGAAGCCCTCGCGTTCCAGTGTCAGCCTAACGGACATGGACACGAGTGGGTCGTCGTCGACGACCAGAATGCGTTTCATGGCGGCGCCCCCGCGCGCTGGAGTGAGCCTGCAGTCACTCTCCACGCAACACGCAACCATGACGCGACGAATCGCCGACGACGCCAAGTGTTTAGTCATTTCGCCGGAGGTGTCTGTCCAGATTTGCACACTTGGGGCATTTCGTTGTTGCCGCATCGCACGTGCCATGTACATGGTCGGATATGAGCATGATGTTCGAAGAACTGGATTATCGCCCGACGCCGATGGGTGTCCTGACCCTGCGACGTCGGCGGAAGCCGGGCACGGACATCGATATCTTTGAGATCAAGCTCGGCGACGAATTTCTGATGTCGAGCGCATTCACGGCTGCCGAGATCGCGCTGGCGGATATTGGCTTGGCATCACTAATCGGCAGCGGGCTGGATGTCGTCGTTGGGGGTCTCGGTCTGGGCTACACTGCGCAGGCAGTTCTCGCGCATGAGAAGGTCGGTTCGCTGGTCGTCATTGATGCACTGCCCGAAGTGATCGAATGGCATCAGGCCGGCCTGATCCCGATCGGCCGCGAATTGTCGGCGGACGGGCGCTGCCGTCTCGTCCATGGCGATTTCTTCAAGATGGCGACCTCGACGGGTGGTCATCTCGATCCCGACGAACCCGGTCGTCGCTTCGATGCGATACTGGTCGATATCGACCATGCGCCGGACAACCTGCTGCATCCGAGCCATGCCGTGCTCTATACGGCGGCCGGGCTGCAGCGTCTGTCGGAGCATCTCAAGCCCCGCGGCGTGTTTGCGCTGTGGTCGAACGACCCACCAGAAGCTGCATTCACGGCCGTGATGGAGAGTGTCTTTGGCGCCGTCACCGCGCATGTCGTGGCCTTCGACAATCTGAACGCAGACGAGGAAGTGTCCAACACCGTCTATGTCGGCACCAGGATCGAAGAAGCTGTATAGCGCGCCGTTGCGCTATTCGGCGGCCTGTTTCGCCAGCATCTGCTTGTCCGACCGGTTATCGTCGTCGCGCTTCGATCGTCCCCAGCTCGACATGATATTGGAAAGCTTGTCGAGATAGACATAGACCACTGGTGTCGTGAACAGCGTCAGCGCCTGGCTGACGATGAGGCCGCCGACCATCGCGTAGCCGAGTGGCTGGCGGATTTCCGAACCGGTGCCGGCGCCGAGCATCAACGGCACGCCGCCAAGCAGCGCCGCCATGGTCGTCATCATGATCGGGCGGAAACGCAGGATAGCGGCCTTGCGGATGGCTTCTTCCGGTTCAAGATGTTCGTCGCGCTCGGCAGCAATTGCGAAGTCCACCAGCATGATGCCGTTCTTCTTGACGATGCCGATCAGCAGCACGATGCCGATCAGCGCGATCAGACTGAAATCGAAACCGAACGCCATCAGAATCGCCAGCGCACCGACGCCCGCCGAGGGCAGGGTGGACAGGATTGTCAGGGGGTGGATGTAGCTCTCATAGAGAATGCCGAGGATCAGATAGACCACAACCAGTGCTGCGAGGATCAGCAGTGGCACCGTCGATAGCGATTGCTGGAACGCCTGCGCCGTGCCCTGGAAGGTGCCGCGCAAGGTCGAAGGCGCGCCGATATCCTGCATGGCAGCCTGTACGGCATCGGTCGCCTGTCCGAGGGCAACGCCCTGCGCCAGATTGAAGCTGATGGTGATCGCCGGGAATTGGCCCTGATGGCTGATCGAAAGCGGCCGCACCGGCACAGTGGTCCATTTCGCAAAGGCCGACAGTGGCACCATGTCGCTTGTCGTCGGCGACTTGATATAGATCTTGTCGAGTGAATCGAGCTTGCCCTGCATCTCGGGCAATATCTCGAGAATGACGTGATAGCTGTTCAACTGCGTGAAATACTGCGCGACCTGACGCTGGCCGAACGCATCATACAGCGTGTCGTCGATCAGTTGCGGCTGGATGCCGTAGCGCGAGGCGTTGTCGCGATCGATGGTCAGGGTCAGCGTCGTGCCCTTGGTCTGCTGGTCGGTAGCGACGTCGCGTAGGCCCGGCAGCGTCTGCATCTTGGCCAGAATCTTCGGCGCCCAATCGTTCAGTTCGGCCAGATTGGCGTCCTGCAGTGTGTATTCGAACTGGGTTCGGGTGGCGCGGCCACCGAGCCGGATATCCTGCGCCGCCTGCATGAACAGGCGTGCGCCCTGAACCTTCTCCAGCTTCGGTCGCAGCCGTGTGATGATCTGTTGCGCATTGGCGGAACGTTCGTCCCGCGGTTTCAAGGTAATGAACATGCGCCCGGTATTGAGCGCGCCGCCGCTGCCGCCGATCGACATGGCGACACTGGCGACGTCGGGATCGGCCTGCACGATCTTGCCGAGTTCTTCCTGGTGGACCTTCATGTCTGCAAAGGAAATATCCTGCGACGCTTCGGAGGAAGCGGTGATCAGGCCGGTGTCCTGCTGCGGGAAGAAGCCCTTCGGGATAATCATGAACAGATAGACCGACAGGACGAGCGTAGCGAAGAACACCATCAGCGTCGTCAGGCGCCAGTGCAGCACGAGGTCGAGGCCGCGCTCATAGGCGCGCAGCAGAGTGTCGAAGGCGTTCTCGCTGAGCTGATAGAGCCGGCCATGCTTGGCGTGTTTCTCTTCGCGCAGGAAGCGCGAGGCCATCATTGGGGTTAGCGTCAGCGACACCACCAGCGAGACGAAAATCGTCATGGTCAGTGTCACGGCGAATTCGCGGAACAGGCGGCCGATAATGCCACCCATCAGCAACAGCGGGATCAGCACCGCGACCAGCGAGACTGATATCGAGACGATGGTGAAGCCGATTTCACCGGCGCCTTTCAGCGCGGCAGCCATCGGTGTTTCGCCTTCCTCGATATATCTAGTAATGTTTTCCAGCATCACGATGGCGTCGTCGACCACGAAGCCGACCGAGATGGTCAGCGCCATCAGCGACAGATTGTCGAGCGTATAGCCAAACACCCACATCAGCGCGCAAGCGCCGAGCAATGCGAGCGGTACGGTCACGCTGGGAATGACGGTGGCCCAGACGCTGCGCAGGAAGACGAAGATCACCATCACGACGAGGGCGATGGTCAGCAGCAGTGTGAACTGGACATCCTGCACGGCGGCGCGGATGGTCTGCGTGCGATCGCTGAGGACCTCGATCTTCACGGTCGGCGGGATCGCGGCCACCAGACGCGGCAGCTCGGCCTTGATCTTGTCGACGGTGTCGATGACGTTGGCGCCGGGCTGCTTGAAGATCACCAGAAACACGCCGCGCTTGCCATTAGCCCAGGCCGCCTGCTTGGCGTCTTCCGGGCCTGTCACCGCCGTGCCGATATCCTTGATGCGCAGCGGGCCGCCATTGCGGTAGGCGATGATGACGTCGTTCCAGTCTTTCGATTCCGGCAACTGGTCGTTGGCGTAGATCGTGTAGCTGCGGGTCGCGCCGTCGATATTGCCTTTCGGGCTGTCGACGGTGGTGATCGCGATCTGGCTGCGGATGTCCTCGAGTTGCAGCCCCTTGGCAACCAGCTTGGCGGGATCGATCTGGATGCGGATCGCCGGCTTTTGCTGGCCGCCGATCGTAACCTGGGCCACACCGGAGATCTGGCTGATCTGCTGCGCCAGTTGCGCATCGACACTGTCGCTGACCGTCGTAATCGGCAGCGTGTCCGATGTCGCCGACAGCAGCATGATCGGCGAGTCCGCCGGGTTGACCTTGCGATAGGTGGGCGGGCTCGGAAGCGTCTTCGGCAATTGTCCGCCAGCGGCATTGATCGCGGCTTGCACGTCATTGGCGGCGCCGTCGATCGAGCGGTTGAGATCGAACTGGATCGTGACTGCAGATGTGCCGAGCGAACTCGTCGAGGTCATCTGCGCCACGCCGGGGATCTGCGCGAGCTGTCGCTCCAGCGGTTGCGCCACCGAGGACGCCATAGTCTCGGGGCTGGCGCCGGGCAGGGTGGCGGCGACCTGGATGGTCGGGAAGTCGACCTGCGGCAAAGGCGCGACGGGAAGCTGGGGATAGGAGACCAGGCCGACGAACAGGATGCCGGCCATCAGCAATGATGTTGCGATCGGATAGCGAATGAACGGTGCTGAAATTCCTCCGTTCATGGCTATTCGCCCTTCGCCCGAGTGGCTGCGGATGTTGCGACTGACGTCGCCACCAGCGCGCCCGGCTGCACTTTATATTGCCCGGCGACGATGACGCGCTCGCCGGCGCTCAACCCGTCCTCGACCACCGTGCGGCCATCGATGGAACGGCCGACCTTGATTTTCTTCAGCTCGGCCTTGTTGTCGGTGCCGACCGCAAAGGCATAGAGCCCGTCGGCCCCATGCTGAACGGCATCGTCGGGAATGACGGTCGCATCCTTCAACGTGGTCACCAGCAACCGTGTCGAGACGGAAAGGCCGGGCCACAGCACGTGGTCCTTGTTGTCGAATACCGCCTTGAGCCGGATCGTGCCGCTGGTCGTATCCACCTGATTATTGATGACCGCGAGCGTGCCTTCCGAGAGCGTCCGCTTTCCGTCGGTGGTCAGCGCGATCACCTTGAGCGGATGCTCCGCTAGCGACTGGCTGATGTCGATGAGGTTCTGTTCAGGCGCGGTGAAGATCACGGCGATCGGCTCGATCTGCGCAATGGTGACGATGCCGGTCTGGGTCGCAGCATTGACGATGTTGCCTTGGTCGACCTGACGAAAGCCGACGCGGCCGGAGATCGGTGCCTTGATCGTGGTGTAAGCGAGCTGCGTCTGCGCATTCGAGATCGCGGCATCATCGGCAGCGATCTGCGCGGTCAGCTGCTGCACGGTGGAGCGTTGTGTGTCTGTTTGTTGCCGTGTCGCGAATTCGCCGAGTTTGGTGAAGCGCTGCAAATCCAGATTGGCATTGGCGAGATTGGCTTCGTCCTGCGCCTTCTTGGCCTTGGCCTGATCGAGCGCTGCCTGGAACGGGCGCGGATCGATCTGCGCGAGCAGGTCACCCTCCTTGACGATCTGTCCTTCGGTGAAAGCGATTGTGTCGATCTGACCATCGACACGGGTCCGCACGACGACAGTATTAAAACCCTGCACGGTGCCTAAACCGCCGAGATAAACGGGGAAATCAGCTTTTTCGACAGATGCGATTTTCACCGGGACAGGGGCAGGGCCGCGCGGTTTGTCGGCATTCGCCTGCTGTGCTCCGGTAGCTCCGTAATGCTGCCATGCGATAGTTCCGCCGGCCGCAAGCAGCGCCAGAACAATCAGCCCAGTCCATCGAAAACGGGTAAGCGTTGTCATGGTGATCTCATCAATCTCTTGGCAGCCATTGACGCAGACAAGCGCGTCCAATGCGCGCCCGCTTGGGCGGCTCCTGATCAGCTAGGTGGCGACTCAAATGCTGTAAACACACGACCGCTTGAACGCGTGCTTCATTGCCAAATCTTCATGTTCACTATGATTTACGCGTGATTTCTCGCATCGTTCCAACAGGACACTGCGCCTCGTTTTATGCGGCGTCTTGGACAATCCATCGGCGCAGTGAGAAGCGCCTGGTGTTGTAACTGCGCGTCGTATCCGCCATAGCCTCGTCGAAGCCGACATCGCGGCTTGCAAATGTAATCGAGCCGGAGCGGCACATGGACGAGTTGAATGGGCGGATGATCGCCTGTCAGATTTTGATTACCGGATTGATCGCGCGGGTCGCCAATGACTCGCCGGATCCGCTGCGCTTCCTGACCGACTATCGGGACGAGATCAAAGCCGTCGTGCGTGGCATCAACATCGCCGGCATGGAGAATACGGATCGGGTAAGGCAGTCGGCGCTGCAGACCGTCGACGAGATGTTCTCGCTGATGAAGCCGCCGAGCAGCGAATAGGGCGGCCGTCTCATATTACCTCCCGGTAGCTGCCGCGGCCAATCTAGACATATTCAAACATAAGAACCCTGCAATCTCGCCCAATTGCGTTGACCACCCGTTCTCCTGCCGACTACGTCCATGGGACAAATTATCGCACTTGATGCGTCCTGGCGTCGCAGTTTTGGGGGAATTCGATGGGTACGGCGAAAATGCCGCGATCTTTGCGTGCTGTTTCTGAGGTTCGTGTCGGCGAGGGCGCCGATCCCCATTCTGGCCGAAAAGTAACGGCGGTTGCGGGTCTTATCGCGGTTGCGTCGTTCAGTGGTGCCGAAGCGCAGCAATCCACCCTTCCGCCGGTCACAGTGGATGCCCCGGTTGCCCGGCCCCGGCCGGCGGCGTCGAAGCCAAGTCCGGACCAGATTCGCGCGCGCACCGCGCTCCGCCGCGCCGCCCGCCGGGCTCAACCGGTGCCGGTCGCGCCGGTGCCGTTTCCGAATGCCGGCGGACTAGCCGCTGATCCTTATGCTGATCCCTCCGCGCCCTATAAAGGTGATCGGCTTGCGGGCGGAAAATTCACCGAGAAGCTGCTGGATACGCCGCGCACCGTCACGGTGCTCACCAGGGAAGTTCTCGAGGACAAGAACGCGACGTCGCTGCGCGATGCCGTCCGTTCGACAGCCGGCGTGACGCTTGGAACCGGTGAGGGTGGCAACGCTTTCGGCGATCGCTTCTTCATCCGCGGCTTCGATGCCCGCAATGACGTGTTCGTCGACGGTATCCGCGACCCGGCCGTGAGCATTCGTGAAAACTTCTTCACCGAACAGGTCGAGATCCTGCGCGGTCCGGCATCGTCCTTCGCCGGACGCGGCACTGCCGGCGGTGCGATCAACATCGTCACCAAACAGGCAGGTGACAAGAATTTCACCAATATCGACACCATCTTCGGCACCGACGCCACCAAGCGCGTGACCATCGACGCCAATCAGGTGCTGAGCCCGACGGTGTCGGTGCGCGCCGGCGGCCTGTTCCAGGACGCCAATGTTGCTGGCCGCAACACCACGACTGACGATCGCTGGGGAGGCTTCGCGGCCATCAAGTGGACGCCGGTCGATGCCGTGAAGGTCACGGCCAACTACATCCACACCGATCTCAATTCGATCCCGGATTTCGGTATTCCATGGGACCGCGCGGCCAACAAGCCATCAACGGAAACCGGCATCGCCAACCGCAACAACTACTATGGTTTCGCCAATCGCGACTTCCAGCATGCCCGTCAGGATATCGGCTCGCTGAACACCGAAGTCGCACTGACGCCCGACGTCACTTTCTCGAACAAGATGCGGCTGGAACGCTCGACTCTGGCCTATGTCGGCACCTTGCCGGAAGCGCCCCGCGTCGGCATTCCCGGCTACGTCTCCGACGCTGCCGGCGGCTTCGGCCTGGTGCAGCTCAACGCCGTCAGCCGCTATCAGACCACGGACACGATCGCCAACCAGTCGGACTTCAAGTTCAAGTTCGACACCGGCCCGATCAGGCACACGACAATCGTCGGCGCCGAAATCTCGCGTGAGAAGGTCGACATCGACACCTTCACGGGCCTGACGACGGAGTCGCTGCCGGGCGGCAGCACCAGCATCGGCTCGGTGATCGTTCCGATCAATAATCCCAATCTGACCTATTCGGCCTTTGCGCAGCCCACGCGCGCCAACAATCCAACGGTGATCAAGGTCGACACCAACGCGGGCTACGCCATCAACACCGCGAACTACAACGACATCGTCTATCTGAACACCGGCATCCGCTACGACGATTACAGCGTCAGCGCGGGCAAGCCGTTTGCGACCACCACCACGTTCCCGCAGAAGGCCGATAGCGGCAATGTAAACTGGAATGTCGGCCTGACGTTGAAGCCGCTGCCCTATGGCAGTGTCTATGCGGCCTATGCCACGTCGACCAATCCGGTCGGCGCCGAACTGGATGGCACCGACGCACGCTATGGCGGCTTTAACCTCACGGGCGCCTACAATCAGGTGTTCGCGCCGGAAAAGAACAAGTCGGCGGAAGTCGGTACCAAGTGGGAACTGTTCGATCGCCATCTGTTGCTGACCGGTGCCCTGTTCGAGACCACCAAGAGCAACGCGCGTGAGCAGTTGACCGTTGCCGGTACCACGCAGGTCGTGGCTGGCGCGTCATACAGAATCCGCGGCATCGATCTCGGTGTCGCCGGCAAGATCACCGATCGCTGGAGCATATTCGGCGGCCTGGTCCTGATGGAATCAAAGGTGCTGAACTCGGCAACGCCTGCTTTCATCGGGCGCGATCTCGCCAATATCGCGCATCAGTCGTTCAACCTGATGACCAAGTACAAGTTCGACTATGGCTGGGAGCTGGGCGGGCAGGCGACCTATCAGTCGCAGCGCACCGGTGGCATTCTGTACACGACCACCACGACGGTCCTGCCGGAATTCTGGCGCTTCGACATGTTCGTCGAGAAGAAGATCGACAAGAACATCACCCTCAAGCTGTTCGTCAACAACCTCACCAACAAGCTCTACTATGACGGCTTCTACAACAGTGCTGCACCGTTCGTGCTGGTGGCGCCGGGGCGGTCGGGAACACTTGTTCTCAGTGGGAAGTTCTAGAGGATGCTGATTTGCATCCCTGATGTCTTGAGCAAAAGTGATGTGGCGGAGTTCCGCCGCATCATGGATGCGGCCGGTTGGGAGGACGGTCGCTCGACTGCCGGTGCGCAATCGGCTCTGGTCAAACGAAATGAGCAACTGCCGCCGGACAGCGATGTGGCCCGCGCGCTCGGCAATCGCATCATCTCGGCGCTGACGTCGAACCCGCGGTTCTTATCTGCAGCAATTCCGCTGCATATCTTCCCGCCGCTGTTCAATCGTTACGTCTCGTCGGATGGACATCACTTCGGCGTGCACGTCGACAATGCAGTGCGAGGCGACCATCTCACCGGCATGCGTATCCGCACTGATCTGTCAGTGACATTGTTCCTCTCTGAGCCCGAGGAATATGAGGGCGGTGAGCTTGTCATTGAAGACAATTACGGCTCACACGAGGTGAAGCTGCCGGCCGGCCACCTCGTACTTTATCCTGCTTCCAGTTTGCACCTTGTAACGCCTCTAAGGGCAGGTATGCGCGTAGCGTCTTTTTTCTGGCTACAGAGCATGATACGTGATGCTCATGCGCGCAGCATGATCTTCGATCTCGACAGCGCGATTCAGAGCCTAGTTGAACGTCTCGGAAGAGACGACCCAGAAACGGTCAAATTGACGGGCATCTATCATAATCTCATCCGCTACTGGGCCGAGGTATAAGCTTGTTTAGAACTGTTCTTAAGTCGCTGGCTGTGCTGGCAGTGGTCGCGTTTGCTTCGCCAATCATTGCGCAGCAGGCTGCAAAGCCCGTGGCGCCGGTGGTTACTCAGGCAGCTCCCGCTGCGGCGCCGGCCCCGGTAACTGCTCAGCCGAGCAGCCCAGTGGCGAGCCCGGCCGCTTCGACAGCTCTTGTTAGCCCGGTGATGGAGGCCGCGCCCAGGCCGATGGTCGCGACCGGTGAGCACGATCTGTCGCCCTGGAAAATGTTCATGGGTGCCGACATCATCGTCAAGGCGGTGATGGTGGGTCTGGCTTTCGCATCGGTCGTCACCTGGACGGTCGGCATTTTCAAGATGATGGAACTGACCTGGGCCATGCGTCGCTTGAAGGCCGCGCTCCGCAAGATCGGTGAATCGCGTTCGCTGTCGGAAGCGCAGATGGCGCTCGGCGAGCGCGGCACGATCCTGTCGCGCCTGTTGGCGGCGGCGATGCGGGAAGGGCGGATGTCCGCCGGCATTTCGAGCGATGAAGGCATCAAGGAGCGCGCCGCGTCGAGCTTTGGCGAAATCGTTCGCGCGGAGGGCCGCAAGGTACGCACCGGTATGGGCATCCTCGCGACCATTGGCGCAACGTCGCCGTTCGTCGGACTGTTCGGCACCGTCTGGGGCATCATGAACAGCTTCATCGGCATCTCGAAGTCGCAGACCACGAATCTCGCCGTCGTCGCGCCCGGTATCGCCGAAGCGCTGCTGGCGACCGCCATCGGCCTCGTCGCGGCGATCCCGGCGGTCATCATCTACAATCACTTCTCGCGCGTGACGAAGGCCTACATGGAAATCGTCGGCCGTGCGCAGGGCGCCGCCGGTCGTCTGCTGTCACGCGATCTTGATCGCACGCATTCGAGTTCACACGCACGCGCAGCGGCTGAATAATTATGGGTATGTCGCTTTCCGAAGGTGCAGACGACGATGATGATTTCGGTGAGAATCACGAAATCAACGTCACGCCCTTCATCGACGTCATTCTGGTTCTGCTGATCATCTTCATGGTGGCCGCGCCGCTGTCGACGGTGGACCTGCCGATCAATCTCCCGTCTTCCACGGTGACGCCGCAGAAGAAGCCGGACAAGCCGACCTACGTGAGCATCAAGCCGGATCTCGCTGTCGCGATAGGCGAGAACATGGTCAAGCGTGTCGATCTGGTGCGTCAGCTCGATGCGATGGGCGACGGCAACAAGGATCGTCCGATCTTCCTGCGCGTCGATCGCGCGGTGCCCTATGGCGAATTCTTCGATGTGATGGAACGGCTGCGTGCCGGTGGCTATCAAAAGACCAAGCTTGTTGCACTGGAAGGTGTTCCGGATGCCGCTGCGGCATCGCCGGCACCGATCGCTGCACCTGACGCGCCGAAGCCCTGACGTTACGGAAGCGCTATGTCCGAGCTCGATAGAAAGGCGTCCTGGCGACTGTGGCTGATCGCGGCGCTTGTCGCCGTGCTGCTGCATGTCGGCGGCATCGCTGCGGCTGTATTCGAGATGCAGCAGGAAGAGGACGACGACGGCCTCGGCGCCAATGCCATCGAAGTCGGGATGGAAATGGTGTCGCCCGACGTCGAGCCGACCGATCTTCCGCAGGGCCCGGATTCGGAGGCCTCGACCGCATCTCCGGCCGTTCAGGAGCAGAAGGCTGTCGAGAAGCAGAGCGATCTCCCCAAGGAGACGCCGCACGAGAGCGAAGAACCCGATCAGGTCGTGACCGAGAGCAAGGCGACCAAGCCGGAAGAAGAGACACCCGAAAAGGCGCAAAAGCAGCAGCAGGCGTCGCAGGAATCCGTCGCGTCGGAAGCCGCCGCACAGCAGAAGCTCGATGATTCCAAGGCTGGCGAGAAAGCACAAGCGCAGCAGGGCGGCATCGGCACCGACAAGAAGCGCCTGTCGACAATCTGGTCCAAGCAGCTCAGCGCCTATCTCGAAAAGAACAAGCGCTATCCGCAGGAGCGCCAGCAGAAGACGGCCGAAGTGACGGTGAATTTCGAGATCGACCGCGTCGGCAAGGTCCTGGCTGTGCGGGTGGTGAAGGGCTCTGGCGACGCCGCATTCGACGAGGCCGCGGTTGCCATGGTGCGTCGCTCAGACCCGCTGCCGGCGCCGCCGCCGTTGATCGCCGACGACGGCCTGAGCTTCACCGTGCCCGTGATCTTCCGCGTCAAGGGCAAGGGCTGACGAGAAGGGCGACTTAGTAGGTCGCCCGTCCGCCCGAAATATCGAACACCGCGCCGGTCGAGAAGGCGCAGTCTTCCGAGGCCAGCCAGGCAGCCATTGCGGCCAGTTCCTGCACCAGTACGAAACGTCCTTTCGGAATCTTCGACAGCATGAAGTTGATGTGCTGTTCGGTCATCTGGTCGAAGATCGCCGTCTTCGCGGCCGCAGGCGTGATGGCGTTGACGTTGATCTCGTGACCGGCCAGTTCCTTGCCGAGCGACTTGGTCAGCGCGATCAGGCCGGCCTTCGATGCCGAATAGTGCGAGGCGTTTGGATTGCCTTCCTTGCCGGCGATCGAGGCGATGTTGACGATGCGGCCGTAATTCTGTTTCAGCATCACAGGGACGACGGCCTTACAGCATAGGAACGGGCCGTCGAGATTGATGCGCATCACCTTGCGCCAATCGTCGTAATCGATCTCCCACACCGGCTTGTTGAATCCGGTGATGCCGGCATTGTTGACCAGGATATCGATCTTGCCGAACTCTTGAAGCGTCGCATCACGAGCTTCATCAATTGAAGCGACGTCCGTAACGTCGACTTTGAGGGCAATCACTTCGTCGCCGATTTCGCTCGCCGTTCTTACGGCCAGGTCAATATCTTGATCCCAGATCGCCACTTTGGCGCCGGAAGCGACGAAACGTTCGGTGATCGCGCGGCCAAAACCCTGGGCGCCGCCCGTGACCACGGCGCAACGGCCGTTCAAATCGATCTTGTTCATGATGCGATGTCCTCGGTTACAGCGTCCAGCCGCCGTCGATGATGTGCGCGACGCCGGTGGTGAAGGCGCTCTCGTCGCTGGCGAGATAGACGGCGAGGGACGCGATTTCCTCGGCGGTGCCGAGGCGGCCCATCGGCTGCCGGCTGACGAACAGCTCGCGGCCATTCGGGCCTGCGGCCGCGGCGCGGTCGAGCATCGACGGCGTTTCGATCGTGCCGGGGCAGATCGCGTTGCAGCGAATGCCTTTGGTGATGTAGTCGACAGCCACAGCACGGGTGAGGGCGGCGACGGCAGCTTTGGTTGCGCCATAGACGTAGCGGTTCGGTGCTGCCTTGAAGACACCGGCGGCGGAGGAGATATTGACGATCGCACCATTGCCGCGCGCAAGCATGCCGGGCAGGAACGCACGGATGGTCCGGTGCATCGATTTGACGTTCAGGTCGAACGAGAAGTCCCAGTCGGAATCGGAGCATTCCAGTGCTGCGCCGTGATGCACGAAGCCGGCGGCGTTGAGCAGGATGTCGATATCGCCGACCTTCTTCGCCATCGCTTCGACGGCAGCCGTGTCGCGCACGTCGAGCCGTGCAGTCTCGGCGATACCGTCCTTGGTCAGCAGCGCCACGCCCTTGTCGTCGATATCGGTGGCGAACACCGTCGCCCCTTCGCGCGCAAAAGCCAGCGCGCAGGCCCGGCCGATGCCGACAGCGCTCGCGGTGACGAAGGCGCGTTTGCCTTTCAAGCGGTCAGACATGTGAAATCTCCCTGAGACGTTTTTGTTTTGGGCGTCATACGCGGGCTTGACCCGCGTATCCATCTTGCTGCGAAGGAAGTTGGATTGCCGGGTCAAGCCCGGCAATGACACCGTTGGCTGCTAGTGATTATGCCGCGCCGTCCCGACGGTGCCGGCGATATCGCGATAGCGCGTCGCCAGTTCGAGACAGGCGCCGGTGGCCTGCTGGCCGACGGTGTTGCGATAGAGCTCCTGCCACGGCGTCTGGTTGGCCGGATATTTGAATCCGCCATTGGCCATCAGTTCGGCGCGACGCCGCTTCAGCTCCTCGTCGGAGATCAGGATATTCGCCGAGCCCTTGTTGAGATCGATGCGCACCTTGTCGCCCGTCTGCAGGATCGCGAGGCCGCCATTGGCTGCCGCTTCAGGCGTCGCGTTGAGGATCGACGGCGAGCCGGATGTGCCCGACTGCCGGCCATCGCCGATACAGGGCAGCGATAGAATGCCGCGTTTGATCAGCGCTGCCGGCGGCTGCATGTTTACGACTTCCGCGCCGCCGGGATAGCCGATCGGGCCGGTGCCGCGCACGAAAAGGATGCAATGCTCGTCGATATCCAGCGAGGCATCGTCGATGCGATCGTGATAATCCTCCGGCCCCTCGAACACGATGGCGCGGCCTTCAAATGCGTTCGGATCCTTCGGATTGATCAGATAGCGATCGCGGAATTCCTTGGAGATCACCGAGGTCTTCATGATCGCGGAATCAAACAGATTGCCGCGCAACACGAGGAAGCCGGCATCAGCCACCAGCGGTTTGTCATAGGACCAGATCACGTCATTGTCGGGCTTGGGCGAGGCGGCGCAATTTTCCCCCATGGTCTTGCCGTTCACGGTGATCACGTCCTCATGGATGCGCTTGTGCTTCATCAGCTCGCGGACCACCGAGGGGACACCGCCGGCGCGATGATATTCCTCGCCGAGATAGAAGCCGGCCGGCTGCATGTTGACCAGCAGCGGTACGTCATGGCCGAATTTCTGCCAGTCGTCGATATCGAGTTCGACGCCGATATGACGCGCCAGTGCGTTGATATGGATGGGCGCGTTGGTCGAGCCACCAATGGCAGAGTTGACCACGATGCAGTTCTCGAACGCCTTGCGCGTCAGGATGTCGGACGGCTTGAGGTCCTCCCACACCATGTCGACGATACGACTGCCCGTCTCATAGGCAATCTGGCCGCGCTCGCGATAGGGAGCGGGGATGGCAGCGCAGCCGGGCAGTGACATGCCCAATGCTTCGGCCAGCGAATTCATCGTCGACGCGGTGCCCATGGTGTTGCAATGGCCGACCGACGGCGCCGAGGACGCGACCAGCGTCATGAATTCTTCGTAGCCGATCTCGCCGGCGGCCAGCCGCTCACGCGATTTCCACACCACGGTGCCGGAGCCGGTGCGCTGGCCTTCATGCCATCCATTCAACATCGGACCGCCGGACAACACGATCGCGGGCAGATTTACGGTAGCCGCTGCCATCAAGCAGGCAGGCGTGGTTTTGTCGCAGCCGGTTGTCAGCACCACGCCATCGAGCGGATAGCCGAACAGGATTTCCACAAGGCCGAGATAAGCAAGGTTGCGATCAAGCGCCGCAGTCGGCCGCTTACCGGTCTCCTGAATCGGATGCACCGGAAACTCCATCACCAGACCGCCGGCAGCGGTAATGCCTTCGCGCACGCGCTTGGCGAGTTCGAGATGATGGCGATTGCAGGGCGACAGGTCGTTGCCGGTCTGCGCAATGCCGATGATCGGCTTGCCGGACTGCAATTCGTGACGCGTCAGGCCGTAGTTCAGATAGCGCTCAAGATAGAGTGCAGTCATTCCGGGATTGTGGGGATCGTTGAACCATTCGCTCGAACGAAGTTTACGCTTGGTTGCCTTTACAGGCGAGGTCCCCGCAGTCGGCGTGGACGAAGTCGACTTGGTCATCATTTCTCCCGCAGCGCACACTTTATATTCTGGTGCGTCGTCTCTTTTGATTGGTCACGAATGTTTGCACGCCACCGGCTGCTTCGCAACGTTTGCATCTGCGAAGTTTTTCTACGACTATGATCCAACGACACGCCGCCAGAAAATCTGGTAGGATGTCAGACAAGTAAGAACAGGCGGCTCCGGCAATCGGAGGACGCCGTCTCTAAAATGGGACATTTGGGAGGGAAATGTATGGCGTCCGTGCAGATTCACGACGTTCGTAAGTCTTTTGGCGGTTTTGAGGTTCTCCACGGCGTGTCGGTCCCCATCGAGGATGGCCAATTCGTGGTTTTGGTTGGGCCATCCGGCTGCGGAAAATCCACATTGCTGCGCATGTTGGCCGGCCTGGAGAAGATCACGTCCGGAACGATTTCGATCGGCGATCGCGTGGTCAATGATGTTCAGCCGAAAGAGCGCGACATCGCCATGGTGTTCCAGAATTACGCGCTGTATCCGCATATGACGGTTGCACAGAATATGGGCTTTTCGCTCAAGCTGCGCGGCGCCGACAAAAGCGAGATCGATCAGAAGGTCAGTCGCGCCGCCGATATTCTCGATTTGAGGCGATTGCTTGAGCGTTTCCCCCGGCAGTTGTCGGGTGGTCAGCGCCAGCGCGTGGCCATGGGCCGCGCCATTGTGCGTGACCCGCAGGTGTTTTTGTTCGACGAGCCGCTGTCGAATCTCGATGCCAAGCTGCGCGTCGCCATGCGCGCCGAGATCAAGGAACTGCATCAGCGCCTGAAGACGACGACGGTCTATGTGACGCATGACCAGATTGAGGCCATGACCATGGCCGACAAGATCGTGGTGATGCAGGACGGCATCGTCGAACAGATGGGCGCACCATTGGAGCTCTATGATCGTCCCGAGAACAAGTTCGTTGCGGGCTTCATCGGATCGCCGGCGATGAATTTCCTCGAAGGCACGCTGAAGGTGAACGGCGGCCAGCCTTGGGTGGAAACTGCCAATGGCGCGAAGCTGCCGATTACGGCAGCGCCTGCGGCAGGGAACGACAAGGCTGTCACTTACGGCATTCGTCCCGAGCATCTGGAATTCGCCGATGACGGCATCGAGGCCGAGGTCGTGGTGGTCGAGCCGATGGGGTCGGAGACTCAGGTCGTCGCACGTATCGGCACCCAGGACATCATCGCGATCTTCCGTGATCGACGTCCGGTCGCGCCGGGCGACAAGATTCATCTCAGGCCGCGCGCGAATTCGGCGCATCTGTTCGACAAGGAGACCGGCAAGCGCGTCAACTGACGCGCTGTTGCACCGAATCAATTTCAAAACATTGGTCGATCAACGAACCAATATTACAGGGAGAAGACGAAAGATGACTGGATTTACACCGGATCGCCGATCTCTGCTCAAGGGCGGCGTGATCACGCTTGCTGCTGCGGCGACCATGTCCGCGGATCAATTGCTGGGCTACGCAAAAGCCTGGGCGCAGGCCTCACAGTGGAAGCCGGAAGCTGGCGCCAAGATCAACCTGCTGCGCTGGAAGCGCTTCGTCGAAGCCGAAGACGTCGCCTTCATGAAGATCGTCGACGCCTTCCAGAAGGCGACCGGCGTCACCATCACCGTCTCCAACGAATCCTATGACGACATTCAGCCAAAGGCTTCGGTCGCGGCGAATACCGGGCAGGGCCTCGACATGGTCTGGGGCCTGTACTCCCTGCCGTTCCTGTTCCCGACGAAGTGCATGGACGTCTCCGACGTCGCCGACTATCTCGGCAAGAAGAACGGCGGCTGGGCCGAGTCCGGCAAGCAGTACGGCATGCATAACGGCAAGTGGATCGGCGTTCCGGTCGCTGCGACCGGCGGTCTGGTGAATTATCGCGTCGCCGCCGCTGAAAAGGCCGGCCACAAGACGTTCCCGAACGATCTCGGTGGCTTCCAGGATCTGTTCAAGGGCATGAACAAGAACGGCACCCCGGGCGGCATGGCGCTGGGCCACGCTTCGGGCGATGCCAATGGCTGGGTGCACTGGGCGCTGTGGGCCCATGGCGGCAAGCTGATCGACAAGGACAACAAGGTCACGATCAATTCTCCGGAGACCGCGAAGTCACTGGAATACGTTAAGTCGCTCTACGATAACTTCATTCCCGGCACCGCATCCTGGAACGACTCGTCGAACAACAAGGCATTCCTGGCCGGCCAGCTGCATCTGACCACCAACGGCATCTCGGTCTATGTGACCGCGAAGAAGGAAGCCCCGGCGATTGCCGAAGACATGAACCACGCGCATTTGCCCGTCGGTCTGGACGGCAAGCGGCGTGAGCTCCATCTCGGCTTCCCGATCCTGATCTTCTCCTTCACCAAGTTCCCGCAGGCCTGCAAGGCGTTCACCGCCTTCATGATGGAGCCCGAGCAATTCAATCCGTGGGTCGAGTCAGCCCAGGGCTACCTGTCGCCGTTCCAGCTTGCTTTCGAGAAGAACCCGATCTGGACCGCCGATCCGAAGAACACGCCATATCGCGACGTGGCTTCGACGGCAACGACTCCGGCGGGCGAAGCGCAGATGAGCGAGAATGCGGCGGCGGCGATCGCCGACTTCGTGGTCGTCGACATGTACGCCAATTACTGCACGGGCCGCGAGGACGTGAAGACCGCGATGTCGTCTGCCGAGCGCGCGGCGAAGCGCATCTTCCGCGCCTGAGGACGACCTTGTCGGCGCGGAGCGACCCGCGCCGGCAACTCTCCGGAGCAGCCGTGAATTTCGTTTCACAAAAGGCTGCCTGAACGATGGGAATGGGAATGCCAGAGATCGACTACAAGACTGTTCTCCCGGAAGGCTGGACGCGGCCGCGCGGTTTTGCGCATGCGGTGGTGGCCGGCGGCACGCGGAGCGTCCGCATCTCCGGTCAACTCGGCAAGCAAAACGGGCAGGGCGAAGTTGCCGCGGAATCCGACTTCGGCACGCAGTGGCGCTACGCAATGGAGAATCTCGTCACCGTGCTGAAGGCAGCGGGCGGCGAACCCAAGCAAATCGTGATGTTGCGCGCTTATGTGACCGACATCAACGCATTCAAGACGTCCGGCGCCGCCATTGGCGAAGCCTGGAGCGCTACACTCGGCAAGCATTTTCCAGCAATGACACTGGTTCAGGTTTCCGCCCTGATCGATCCGCACGCACGTGTCGAGATCGAGGGCGAAGCGATCCTGCCGTAACCGGATAGTGATGCATGACTGACTGCACGACATCAGACCGAAGCCGACATCCGACTGGAGCTATCTTGCAATGACCACGATCCAGACATCGATGCCGGGGGCAGGGAAAGTGATCCCCAGATCCTCGGCCTGGGACCGGCTGCGGATCAACCGCAACTGGCTCGCACTGTGGTTCATGCTGCCGGCCGCGGCATTCCTGCTGCTGTTCCTCGCTTACCCGCTGTTCCTCGGCGTCTGGATGAGCTTCACCGATGATCGCATCGGCCGCGGCGGCGTGTTTGTCGGCCTCGAGAACTATGAATGGCTGCGTGACGATTCCATCTTCTGGCTCTCGGTGTTCAACACGCTGCTCTATACGATCGTCGCCTCGGCCATCAAATTCGCCGTCGGCCTCTATCTGGCACTGCTCTTGAACCGGCATATGCCGTTCAAGGCGCTGATCCGCGCCGCGGTGCTGATCCCGTTCATCGTGCCGACGGTGCTCTCGGCCATCGCGTTCTGGTGGATCTACGACTCGCAGTTTTCGATCATCTCGTGGTCGCTGATCAAAATGGGCCTGATCGACCACAACATTAATTTCTTGGGCGACAGCAACTGGGCACGAGGGAGCGTGATCTTCGCCAATATCTGGCGCGGTGTGCCGTTCGTGGCGATTACGTTGCTGGCGGGCCTGCAGACGGTGTCACCGTCGCTCTATGAAGCGGCGACGCTGGATGGTGCCACGTCGTGGCAGCGGTTCCGGTTCATCACCTATCCGCTGCTGACACCAATCATCGCAGTCGTGATGACCTTCTCGGTGCTGTTTACGTTTACTGACTTCCAGCTGATCTGGGCGCTGACCCGCGGCGGCCCAGTGAATGCGACGCATCTGATGGCGACGCTGAGCTATCAGCGCGGCATTCTTTCGGGTCGGCTCGGCGAGGGCGCAGCCATCGCCACCGCCATGATCCCGTTCCTACTGGCAGCCATCGCCATTTCCTGGTTCGGCATGCAACGCCGCAAGTGGCAGCAAGGCACTGACAATGACTGATCACGCCGTCGATCACCGCACAGCCGTCGCGCCGACCGTCGAGAAAGACGATCACAGCGAGGGCATGGCCTATCTGGAGTCGCTGCCGAGGCGCATCGTCACGCTCTACATCCCGCTGTTCATCATCGTGGTGATCTTGCTGTTCCCGTTCTACTGGATGGCGCTGACCTCGATCAAACCCGACGAGCAATTGATCGACATGGAGCGGTTCAATCCGTTCTGGGTGATCAAGCCGACCTTCAAGCACATTCAAAAGCTGCTGTTCGAAACCAACTATCCGCAGTGGCTCTGGAACACGATGTATGTGGCAGCGGCTTCGACATTTCTGTCGATCGTCGCCAGTGTGCTCGCCGCCTATGCGATCGTGCGGCTCCGCTTTCGCGGTGCCGAGACGGTCGGCGCGTTGATCTTCATGGCCTATCTCGTGCCGCCCTCGATCCTGTTCATCCCGCTGGCGTCGGTCATCCAGGCCTACGGCCTGTTCGACTCGCCGCTGTCGCTGATCCTGGTCTATCCGACACTGCTCATCCCGTTCTCGACTTGGCTCCTGATGGGCTATTTCAAGACCATCCCGTTCGAGCTCGAAGAGTGCGCGCTGATCGACGGCGCCTCGCGCTGGCAGATCCTGGTCAAGATCATCATCCCGCTCGCGGTGCCCGGCCTGATCTCGGCCTTCATCTTCTCGTTCACGCTGTGTTGGAACGAGTTCATCTATGCGCTGACCTTCCTGCAATCGACCCAGAACAAGACCGTGCCGGTGGCCATCGTCAACGAATTCGTCGACGGCGACATCTATAAATGGGGTTCGCTGATGGCCGGCGCGTTGGTCGGGTCATTGCCGCTGGTGATCCTGTATGCGTTCTTCGTCGAGCATTACGTGTCGGCGATGACAGGCGCGGTGAAGGAGTAGGCGGCTTACCCAATGTACCGCCCTCATCCTGAGGAGCGGTCGTCTTCGACCGCGTCTCGAAGGATGGCCGTAGTCTCATTCATGGTTCGAGACGGCGCCAAAGAGGCGCCTCCTCACCATGAGGGCCAGAGTTGAACCCAAGAACAACAAGAAGGAGTTTTCCCTTGCACATCCTCATCCTCGGCGCCGCCGGCATGGTTGGCCGCAAGCTCACAGAGAAACTGGTTCGCGACGGCCGTCTCGGCAATCGCGACATCACCCGCATGACGCTGCAGGACGTAGTCGCGCCGGCAAAGCCTGCAGGCGCATCGATCCCGATCGAACTGGTGACGTCGGACTTCGCCGACCCCAAGACGGCTGCGCCGCTGGTCGCCCACAAGCCGGAAGTGATCTTCCATCTCGCCGCCATCGTGTCGGGGGAGGCGGAGGCCGATTTCGACAAGGGGTATCGCATCAATCTCGATGGCACCCGCTACCTGATCGACGCTATTCGCGCCATCGGCGGCGGTTACAAGCCGCGGCTGGTCTTCACCTCGTCCATCGCAGTGTTCGGTGCGCCGTTCCCCGACAAGATCGGCGACGAATTCATTCACACGCCGCTGACCTCTTACGGCACGCAAAAGTCGATCTGCGAAATGCTGATCGCCGACTACACCCGCAAGGGCTTCCTGGACGGCATCGGCATCCGCCTGCCGACGATCTGCGTCCGTCCGGGCGCACCGAACAAGGCCGCCTCCGGTTTCTTCTCCAACATCATCCGCGAGCCGCTGGCCGGCAAGGAAGCCATCCTGCCGGTGTCCGAGGAGGTCCGCCACTGGCACGCGTCGCCGCGCTCTGCCGTGGGCTTCCTCATTCACGCCGGCACGATGGATCTTCAGGCGATGGGCCCGCGGCGTAATCTCAGCATGCCCGGCATGTCGGTGACCGTCGGCGAGCAGCTCGCCGCGCTTGAGCGCGTGGCCGGCAAGAACGTCGTCGGGCGCATTAAGCGCGAGACCGATCCGGTCATCACTGGCATCGTGTCGGGCTGGCCGCGCGATTTTGACACCGCGCGCGCGCTGAAGCTCGGCTTCACCACGGCCGAGAAAACCTTCGACGACATCATCCGCATCCATATCGAGGATGAACTCGGCGGCAAGTTCGTCGATTGAGGCCACCATGCGGATCGCCAGCATCGGCGAATGCATGATCGAGCTGCGTCAGATGCCGGGTGGGCACCTGACGCGGTCCTTTGGCGGCGACACGCTGAACACGGCAGTCTATCTCGCCCGGCTTGGCGCGGAGGTCGATTACATCACCGCGCTCGGTGACGATCCGCTCAGCGACGAGATGATTGCCGGCTGGCAGGCCGAGGGCATCGGCACTGAGCGGGTGATACGCCTCAAGGGCAAACTGCCCGGCCTCTATATGATCGAGACCAACGAGGCGGGTGAGCGCCGCTTCTATCATTGGCGCGACGCCTCGGCGGTGCGGGGCCTGATGAGCCTGCCGGAAACCGATGCGCTGCTGGCGACGCTCGCGGACTACGATCTGATCTATCTCTCGGCCATCACACTGTCGCTGTTCGACGTGGAGGGCCGTGATCGCCTGATTGCAGCGCTTCAACAAGCGCGCGGTGCAGGCGTCCGCGTCGCCTTCGATACCAATTTCCGCGCGAGGGGCTGGCCCGATCTCGATCTGGCGCGCGCCGCGTTTCAGGATGCTTTTGCGGTCTCCGACATCGTGCTCGCCTCGGTCGAGGACTTGTTGCCGCTCTATCCCGGCGAGGCCGAGGACAAGCTGCTGTCGCGTATTGAAGCAGATGAAGTGGTGCTCAAGCTCGATAGCCCCGCGAGCATCATACGGCATCACGGCCAGCCGCAGCGTGTCGAGGCCGAGCCGGTGACCCAGCCGGTGGTCGATACCACCGCGGCCGGCGACAGTTTCGCTGCTGCCTATCTGCACGCACGTCTGAGCGGCGCTCAGCCTGTCGCCGCCGCACAGGCAGGTCACTATCTCGCCGGCACTGTCGTCTGCCATCCCGGTGCGATCATCCCGCGCGCGGCGATGCCCGATATGATCGTGTTCGACACACCCTCATGAGAGGACCATCCGCATGAACAAGCCTCTCGATATCGGTCAGCGTCAGGATCATCTGCGAAAACTGCTGAAGGCAGCGTTCGTCGTTCCTGTGCTCACGATCGAACGCGTCGCCGACGCCGTACCGCTTGCGCGGGCGCTGGTTGCCGGCGGTATCCGCACGCTGGAGATCACCTTGCGCACCGATGCCGCGGTGGAGGCGGCGAAGGCCGTGATCGCCGAAGTGCCGGAGGCTATTGTCGGCATCGGCACGGTGCTCACGCCGGCGGATTTCCAGAAGGCCTACGCCATCGGCGCGCGCTTCACGGTCAGTCCCGGCGCGACGCGCGAATTGCTGGACATCGCAGCGTCCAGCGATCTGCCGTTCTTGCCGGGCGTCGCCACCGCCTCGGAACTGATGCAAGCGCGCGAGCGCGGTTTCGACACCCTCAAATTTTTTCCCGCCGAGCAGACCGGTGGCATCGCGATGCTACGGGCATGGAGCGGGCCATTTCCTGACGTGAAATTCTGCCCTACAGGCGGGGTCGGCGAGGCCAATGCGGCGAGCTGGCTCAGCGAGCCGATGGTTCTGGCGGTCGGCGGGTCCTGGATCTGTCCGTCGTCGATGGCGCGTTCCGGCGACTGGGCAGGCATAACGGCCATGTGCGCGCGGACCATGAAAATCCTGCAAGCGCCATGAAGCCGGGCTATAACGGGCGCAATATTTGAAATCGATCAGGGAGACGACCATGACTGCCAGCATCGTTGGTTGGGCGCATATGCCTTTCGGAAAATTCGACGCCGAGACCGTCGAGAGCATGGTGGTTCGCGTCGCGACCGAAGCCATGGCCGATGCGGGCATCTCCGCCGCCGATGTCGATGAAATCGTGCTCGGTCATTTCAACGCCGGCTTCTCGCCGCAGGACTTTACCGCGTCGCTGGTGCTGCAGGCCGATCCGGCACTGCGCTTCAAGCCCGCCACGCGCGTCGAGAATGCTTGCGCCACCGGTTCGGCCGCCGTGCATCAGGGCATCAAGTCGATCGCGGCCGGCGCTGCCAAGATCGTGCTCGTCGTCGGTGTCGAGCAGATGACCCGCACGCCCGGACCTGAAATCGGCAAGAACCTGCTGCGTGCTTCTTACTTGCCGGAAGACGGCGAGACGCCCGCAGGCTTCGCCGGCGTGTTCGGCGGGATCGCGCAAAAATACTTCCAGAAATACGGCGACCAGTCCGATGCGCTGGCCATGATTGCCGCCAAGAACCACGCCAACGGTGTCCACAATCCCTATGCGCAGATGCGCAAGGATGTCGGCTTCGAATTCTGTCGCTCCGAGAGCGACAAGAACCCGTTCGTCGCCGGGCCCTTGAAGCGCACCGACTGCTCGCTGGTATCCGACGGCGCCGCGGCATTGGTGCTAACGGATTCCGAGACCGCCAAGACCATGGGCAAGGCGGTCAACATCAAGGCCACCGGCCATGCGCAGGATTTCCTGCCAATGTCGAAGCGCGACATCCTTCAATTCGAGGGCTGCACCGTGGCGTGGCAGAAGGCGCTGAAGACCGCCGGCGTCGAGATCGGCGATCTCTCTTTCGTTGAGACCCATGACTGCTTCACCGTCGCCGAACTGATCGAATATGAAGCCATGGGCCTGACGCCGCGCGGGCAGGGTGCGCGCGCCATCAAGGAAGGCTGGACCCAGAAGGACGGCAAGCTGCCGATCAATCCGTCCGGAGGCCTCAAGGCGAAAGGCCATCCGATCGGCGCCACCGGTGTATCCATGCATGTGCTGAGCGCGATGCAATTGCTGGGTCAGGCGCCCGAGGGCATGCAGATCAAAAATGCAAAACTCGCAGGCATCTTCAATATGGGCGGCGCCGCAGTGGCGAACTACGTCTCGATCCTCGAGCCCGCGAAGTAGCGCGCGGGCGACGCCAAGAAGATCGTACAATGAATGTCGCACAATGGCTGGCATCGTCGGCGCGTCTGCACCCGCAGGCTCCGGCGCTGCTGACCGGCACCACAGTCCAGGCTGACTACGCCACATTCGCGCGCCGCGCCGCTGCCATTGGCGCCGGCCTCGTGCGCGATTACGGTATTCAGCCCGGCGACCGCGTCGCACTGTTCATGTCGAACGCCACGCAATATCTCGAATGCATGTATGCGGTGTGGTGGATCGGCGCTGTCGTGATCCCCATCAATGCCAAGCTGCATGGCCGCGAGGCCGCGTGGATCTGCGACAATGCCGGCGCGAGGCTGGCCTTTGTCGACGACGACAGCCGTGGCGCGCTCGTTCAGGTCGAGGAAGACCTGCCGACCGGCATGCAGATGCTGTCCATCGACAGCGAGACGTTTCACGAATTGCAGCATGGCGAACCGGTCTCCGCGGTGCCGCTGTCTCGCGACGACAACGACCTCGCCTGGCTGTTCTACACCTCCGGCACCACGGGCCGTCCGAAAGGCGTGATGCTCAGCCATGGCAATCTGGTGGCCATGTCCATGTGCTATCTCGCCGATGTCGATCAGGTCCACCAAAAGGACGCTATCCTCTATGCCGCGCCGATCTCACATGGCGCTGGGCTCTATAATTTTATCCATGTCCGCATGGCCGCGCGCCACGTCGTGCCGGAGAGTCAGGGCTTCGAGCCGGACGAAGTGCTCGATCTCGGCAAGCAACTCGGCGATGTCGCGATGTTTGCAGCACCCACCATGGTGCGCCGTCTGGTCGATGCGGCGAAGAAGCGTGGCGAGAGCGGCGAGGGCATCCGTACCATCGTCTATGGCGGCGGGCCGATGTATCTGGCCGACATCCGCGACGCCATTGCCACCATGGGGCAACGCTTCGTGCAGATCTACGGCCAGGGTGAATCGCCGATGACGATCACTTCGCTGCCGCGCGCCTTCCACGCCGATAGCGAACACCCGCGCTATCTCGAACGCCTCGCTTCGGTCGGCCCGGCGCAGAGCGTGATGTCGGTGCGGATTACCGATGCCGATGGCAAGCCTTTGCCGGTGGGCGAGACCGGCGAGGTCGAGGCCAAGGGGCCGGCGGTGATGCTCGGCTACTGGAACAATGACAAGGCCAACGCCGAGACGCTGAAACACGGCTGGCTCCGCACCGGCGATGTCGGGCGGCTCGACGAAGATGGCTTTCTCACGCTGTCCGACCGCTCCAAGGACGTCATCATTTCCGGCGGTACCAATATCTATCCGCGCGAGGTCGAGGAGGCGCTGCTGACGCATCCCGCCGTGCGGGAAGTGTCGGCGATTGGCGTGCCCGAGCCGGACTGGGGCGAGGTCGTGGTCGCCTGTGTGGTGCTGGAGCCCGGCGCGGCGACCGACGATGCTGCGCTCGACGCGCATTGCCTCGCCAATATCGCCCGCTTCAAGCGCCCCAAGCGCTACGTCTATCTGGATGCGCTGCCGAAGAACAATTACGGCAAGGTGCTCAAGACCGAGCTGCGGGAGATGATGCGCGCTTCGGCGTCAGCGGGGGCCGGCTAGTCGTTACCACTTTGACGCGTACCGGCATCCCACGCATGCGGCCCCGCGTCTGGCGCCCTTGCGTCCGTAAAGCCGCTCCCGCTAAGACGAAGGCAATAGCGGCGCGGATCAGCGTCTGACCACGTTTTTCGGGAGCAAACGACTTTGACGGGACCACTTCACGGGATCAGGATCATCGATATGACTTCGGTGATGATGGGGCCTTATTGCACCCAGACGCTGGGTGACTACGGCGCCGATGTGATCAAGGTGGAGTCTCCCGATGGCGACGTGGTTCGGTCAATCGGGCCGATGCGCAATCCCGGCATGGGGCCGATTTTCCTGAATACCAATCGCAGCAAGCGCTGCGTCTGTATCGACCTCAAGAAGGAAGAGGGCCGCGCGGCGCTGCTCAAGCTGGTCGAGACCGCCGACGTGCTGGTCTACAATGTCCGCCCGGCGGCAATGGCGCGGCTCAATCTCGGCTATGACGTCATGGCCAAGATCAATCCGCGGCTGATCTATGCGGGCGTGTTCGGCTTCAGCCAGGCCGGCCCCTATGCCGCCAAGCCCGCTTACGACGACCTGATCCAGGGGGCCACCGCGCTGCCCGCATTGAATGCGCGCATCAGCAGCGACGGTGTGCCGCGCTATGTGCCCAATGCGCTGGTCGATCGCATCGTCGGGCTCACCGCGCTTGGCGCCATCCTTGCCAGCGTCGTGCATCGCGACAAGACCGGCGAGGGCCAGCGCGTCGACATCCCGATGTTCGAAACCATGGCGAGCTTCATGATGGGCGACCACATGGGCGGCCTCACTTACGATCCGCCGCTCGACAAGGGCGGTTACGGCCGACACCTGTCGCCGGATCGCCGGCCGTACCAGACCTCGGACGGCTATATCTGCGCGATGGTGTATAACGACAAGCAGTGGAAGAGCTTCCTCAAGCATGTCGGCCGCGAAGAGCTGTTCGACGATCCGCGCTTCGCGACCTTCCCGCAGCGCATCCAGCATATCGACACGGTGAATGCCGAACTGTCGCGCATCTTCAAAACCAGGACGACGGCGGAATGGGCCAAGCTGCTCGATGACGCCGACGTGCCGTCGACCCCGATGCACACGCTCGAAAGTATGATGCAGGACCCGCATATGCTGGCGACCGACTTCTTCCAGCAGGTCGAGCATCCGACCGAAGGCGCGATCCGCAGCATGAAGGTGTCGGCGACCTGGTCGAAGACCCCGGTCAATCCGACGCGCCTTGCCTCGCATCTCGGCGAACAGAATGCCGAGGTGCTGGCCGAGGTCGGCTATACGGCCGAGCAGATCGAGAAAATGCACAAGGATGGCGTGCTCCGACAGGCCGCTATCCCAGATACGTCGGAGCTGTAACGCATGGATTTCGCCCTCGACGCCAACCAGGAATCCATCCGCGACGCCATCGAGAAGATCTGCGCGCGCTTCGACGATGCCTACTGGCTGAAGAAGGACAAGGAGGGCGGTTTCCCCATCGACTTCCACAAGGCGATGGCCGATGCCGGCTGGCTCGGCATCTGTATACCCGAGGAATATGGCGGCTCGGGATTGGGGATCACCGAGGCCGCGATCATGATGCGGGCGATTTCGGAATCCGGCGCCGGCATGTCGGGTGCGTCTGCCGTGCATATGAATGTGTTCGGCCTCAATCCGGTGGTGGTGTTTGGCACGCCCGAACAGTGCGCGCGCATGCTGCCGCCCATCGTGGACGGCACCGAGAAATCCTGCTTCGCGGTGACCGAGCCCAATACCGGTCTCAACACCACGCAGCTCAAGACCCGTGCCGTGCGCAAGGGCGATCGCTACATCGTCAATGGCCAGAAGGTCTGGATCTCCACCGCACAGGTCGCCGAGAAGATCCTGTTGCTGGCGCGCACCACGCCGCTGGAAGACGTCAAGAGCCCGACCCACGGCCTCAGTCTGTTCTACACGGATCTCGATCGCTCCAAGATCGCCGTGCACGAGATTGAGAAGCTCGGCCGCAAGGCCGTCGACTCCAACGAGCTGTTCATTGCCGATTTTGAAATTCCGGTCGAGGATCGCATCGGCGAAGAGGGGCACGGCTTCGAATATATCCTGCACGGCATGAACCCCGAGCGCATCCTGATCGCCGCGGAAGCCGTCGGTCTCGGCAAGGCTGCACTGAGGAAGGCGGCCGATTACGCCAAGGTGCGCAACGTGTTCAACCGCCCGATCGGCCAGAACCAGGCGATCCAGCATCCCCTGGCGAAGAACTGGATGGAGCTCGAAGCCGCCTGGTTGATGGTGCTGTCGGCCGGCTGGCAATATGACCAGGGACTGCCCTGTGGCCCTGCCGCGAATTCGGCGAAGTATCTCGCGGGCGAAGCCGGCTATCACGCCTGCGAGCAGGCGGTGATGACCCATGGCGGTTTCGGTTATGCCAAGGAATATCACGTCGAGCGTTATCTCAGGGAGTCACTGATCCCGCGTATCGCCCCGATCAGCCGCGAGCTGATCCTGAGCTTCATCGCCGAGAAGGCGCTCGGTTTGCCGAAGTCGTATTGATGCGTGATCGCGCCAACACGCTCAGCATGTCGTCCCCGCGAAGGCGGGGACCCATAACCTCCGAGTTTGTAGTGAGGCGCTGTGGTTGCGGCCGCGTTCTAACTTCGCTTCCCGAGGCTATGGGTCCCCGCCTCCGCGGGGACGACAATCGAGTTTGGAGCGACGCATGAGCTACATCACCGGCGTCGGTCTTCTCCCTTACGGCAAGCACGAGGGCTCATCGACCATCGACCTGATGAGCCGCGCCGCCGAGCTGGCGCTGGCCGATACCGGCCTCAAGCGTGGCGACATCGATGGCTTCCTGTGCGGCTATTCCACCACCATGCCGCACATCATGCTGGCCACCGTGTTCGCCGAGCACTTCGGCATCACGCCATCCTATGCCCATGCGATCCAGGTCGGCGGCGCCACCGGCATGGCGATGGCGATGCTGGCGCATCAGCTGGTCGAGGGCGGCGTGGCCAAACATGTGCTCGTGGTTGGCGGCGAGAACCGGCTGACCGGCCAGAGCCGCGACGCCTCGATCCAGGCGCTGGCGCAGGTCGGTCATCCCACCTATGAAGTGCCGCTCGGCCCGACCATCCCGGCCTATTACGGCCTCGTTGCTAACAGATACATGCATGAATACGGCGTGACGCAGGAAGACCTTGCCGAATTCGCCGTGCTGATGCGCCAGCACGCGATGACCCATCCCGGCGCGCAGTTTCACGACCCGATCAACGTTGCCGACGTGATGGCCTCGAAGACCATCGCGACACCGCTGAAGCTGCTCGACTGCTGCCCGGTGTCCGATGGCGGCGCGGCCTTCGTCGTCAGCTATGAGCCGACCAGCCCAACGAAAATCCGCGTGCGCGGCGCTGCGCAGGCGCATACCCACCAGCACATCACCGCCGCGCCGGCGCTGTCCGAACTCGGCGCCGAGATTGCCATCGCGCGCGCGAAGAGGGCGACGGGCATCGAAATCTCCGACGTGCGCTATGCCGCGGTCTATGACAGCTTCACCATCACACTGGCGATGCTGCTGGAAGATCTCGGTCTCGCCAGCCGCGGCGAGGCAGCGGCGCAAGTGCGTGCCGGCCATTTCGGCCAGCACGGCGCGATGCCGCTCAACACGCACGGCGGTCTTCTGAGCTACGGCCATTGCGGCGTCGGTGGCGCCATGGCGCATCTCGTCGAAACACATCTGCAGATGACAGGCAGGGCCGAGAACCGTCAGGTCAGGGATGCTTCCGTCGCGCTGCTGCACGGTGACGGCGGTGTGCTGTCGTCCCATGTCAGCATGTTCCTGGAGCGCGTGTCATGAGCGAGCTCAAACCCGCTGCCGACTGGACCACCGGCACTGAAGCGATCGGCTATCAGTCCTGCCGTGCCTGCCAATCGATCCAGTATTTCCGCCGCAGCTTTTGCGCCGCCTGCGGGTCGTCCGATCTCGACGACAAAATCGCAAGCGGCGAGGGCACCGTCTATGCGACATCGCTCGTACTGCGCGCTGGGACGCCGGAAGCGCGCGAGCATGTGCCCTATAATATTCTGCTCATCGACACCGCCGAAGGCTTTCGCATGATGTCCCACGGCGCCAACGATCTCGTGATCGGCGACAAGGTAAAAGCCGGCTATCGGCGATTCACCGGCCGCCTCGTACCGTTCTTCGAAAAGACTCCTCAATGAGCCGTCTGCGCTTCGCCCTCGATCCGAAATCCGTGGCCATCATCGGCGCCTCGGAAAATCCCAACAAGGTCGGCGGCCGTCCGGTCCACTATCTCCAGAAGTTCGGCTTCAAGGGCAAGATCTACCCGATCAATCCGTCGCGCACCGAGATCCAGGGCGAGAAGTGCTACAAGAGCCTCGCCGATCTGCCGGAAGCGCCGGAAATGGTGATTGTCGCGATCGCCGGCGACAATGCCATTGGCGCCGTCGAGGATTGCGCCAAGGCCGGCGTCAAGATCGCACTGGTGATGGCCTCGGGCTTTGGCGAAGTCGACGCGATCGCCGGCAAGGCGAAAGAGCGCCGCATGGTCGAGATCGCGCATAAGCACGGCATGCGCATCGTTGGCCCGAATACACAGGGCCTCGCCAATTTCGGCACCGGCGTCATCGCGTCCTTCTCCACCATGTTCATGGAATTCGAGCGCGTTGAAGGCCATGTCGCCATGCTCAGCCAGAGCGGCGCGCTGTCCACGGTGCCGGTCGGCTTCCTCAATCCGCGGGGCATCGGCGTCCGTCACAGCCACGCCACCGGCAATGACTCGGACATCACCGTCGGCGAACTTGCCATCGCGGTGGCCGAAGATCCGGAAGTGAAGCTGATGCTGCTCTATCTCGAGAGCATTCCGGAGAAGAAGTATCTGGAAGAACTCTCCGAAGTCGCGCTCCATCGCAACCTGCCGATTATCGCGCTGAAATCCGGCCGCACCGATGCCGGCAAGGCGGCAGCGCAGTCGCATACCGGCGCGCTCGCCAATGAAGACCGCGTCGTCGACGCCTTCCTCGAACATCACGGCATCTGGCGCGCGCCGGATATGCGCGGCCTCGTCGAGGCCACCGAGCTTTATCTCAAGGGCTGGAAGCCGCAGGGCCGTCGCCTGGTCGCGATCAGCAATTCCGGCGCGGTCTGCGTGATGACCGCGGATGCTGCTTCGACCGTAGGCATGCCGATGGCCAAGCTGGCACCCGAGACCGACAAGAAGCTGAAGGGCATCCTGCCAAGCTTCGCCACCACGACCAACCCGATCGATCTCACCGCGGCGCTGCTGTCGAACAGCCGGCTGTTCGGCGACATCCTGCCGGTGATCGCCGAAGATCCTGCGGCCGATGCTTTTGTCATTGGCGTGCCCGTGGCGGGCCCGGGCTACGACGTCCCGGCCTTCGCGCGCGACAGTGCCGCTTTCGCTGAGCAGACCGGCAAGCCGCTGGTGGTCGCGGCGACGCAGCCCAGCGTCGCCAAGGAGTTCCAGGCGCAGGGTGTCTCGGTATTCCCGACCGAGGTCGAGGCGGTCACCGCGCTGAATCAATATGTGTCGCATCATGAGCTGATGGCGCGCGTGAAGGCGCGCAAGCGCGTTCCGTCGTCCACATTGATCTCGGCCGACAAGACCGTGATGATGAATGAAGCCGACAGCCTCGCTCTGCTGGCATCGCGCGGCATCCCGGTGGTGCCGTATCGGCTCGTGCATTCCCGCGCTGAAGCCGAGGCGGCATTCGATACCATAGGCGGCAAAGTGGTGGTGAAGGGCTGCTCGGCCGACATCGCCCACAAGTCGGAACTTGGACTGGTCAAGCTCGTCGCCGCCTCGCGCGAGGCGGTCGGTGAGGTCTATGCCGAGATGGAAGAGATCATCCGTAAGCAGGGTTCGCGCTTCGACGGCGTCATCGTCGCCGCCATGACCGGCGGTCGCCGCGAGATCGTGATCGGCGCGCATCGTGATCCCGTCTTCGGCCCGGTGGTCATGGTTGGCGACGGCGGCAAATATGTCGAGGTGTTCAAGGACACCACACTGTTGCTGCCGCCTTTCATCAGGGACGATGCCAAGCGCGCGCTGGCGAAGCTGCGCATCGCGCCACTGTTCGAAGGCGTCCGCGGTGAGCCGCCGATGGATGTGGATGCGCTGGTCGATGCGATGGTGAAGATCGGAGAGTTGATGGCGGATACGTCCGCCAAGGTGATGAGCATCGACCTCAATCCGGTGATGTTGAATACGAACGGCTGCGTCGTGGTGGACGCCGCGGTGTTCAAGGGCGAGTAGGGCGCCTGGACAGATCGGCCAGCCGGAGAGAAGGACGATCCGTCAGCTCTGCCGATCGCGCGGACCGGCCCAGTTCATGATGGTCGTAGCGAGCGCTTCGACGGCAGGTGGTGGGTGGTCCGGTAAGATCACCGCGAACTGAATGTCGGGCAGTTTCGGAAGGCCTTCACGAGACGGCAGGATCGTCAAACCGGGCGGCATTAAACGGACTGAATGTGGCAACAGGCCGATGCCGGCACGCGCCGCAGCGCTCAGGCCGGAGACGTTGGCGCTCGTGAATGCGATGCGCCATCGTCGCCCCGCCGCTTCGAGAGTCTCCAGCACGCCGACGCGCGTGATGCTGGGCGGCGGGTAGAGGATGAGCGGCAAGGGACTGTCGGGATCGAGCCGGAATTCGGGATGCGCCATCCATTCGATCGGCTCTTTCCATGCAATCCTGCCCCGGCTGTCGCCATCTCGCCGCTTCACCAGTGCGAGATCCAGTCGACCCGCATCGAATGACGTGCGCAGATCCTCGCTCAGTCCCGAATGCAGTTCGATATCAAGCTCCGGATGCCGGCGCGCGAAAGCGGCGAGCACGTTCGGCAATGCCGACAACACGAAATCTTCCGATGCGCCGAACCGCAACCGGCCGCGCAGCGGCGCAGCCGACAGGTACTGCTGCAGATGGGCATAGCGTTCCAGGATCGAGCGCGCATGATCGAGCAGAACATCGCCATCTGGAGTGAGGCCCACCCGGTGGGTGCTGCGGTCGAACAAGCGACGGCCGGTCTGCTCTTCGAGGCGCCGGATGTGCTGGCTGACGGTCGATTGTTGCAGCCCGAGGAGACGGGCCGCGCCGGTGAAGCTCCCGGCATCGGCAACCGCGACGAAGCTTTGCAACAGGTCGACTGGCACATGATCCATGATCATCACGATACATGATGATTGATATCGTTGTTATGGGGATTTTGCATTAAGGCGGAAGAAATTAGATCTGGGCCATCAACCAGAGGCTCATCGCTATGATCACACGCCGCCATATCAAATTACCGGTCGATCAATTCCTGTTGTGGCTGACAGCAACAGTCGCGCTGGCTGCCGTGCTGCCCGCGCGCGGCGATGCCGCTGTCTATGTCGATCACACCGTCACCGCTGCTGTGGCGCTCCTCTTCCTGCTCTATGGCGCGCGCCTGTCGCCGACCGCCGTGAAGGAGGGCCTGCTGCATTGGCGGCTGCAGTCGATGGTGTTCTCCAGCACCTATCTTCTGTTTCCGCTCGTTGGCGTTGCGGCGAGTCTCGCGCTGCGTCCGTATTTGCCAGCCGACCTCGCCACCGGTCTTCTCTTCATGTGTCTGCTGCCGTCCACCGTACAATCATCTATCGCCTTCACCGCGATCGCGCGCGGGAATGTCCCGGCGGCGTTGTGCAGCGCATCAGTCTCCAATCTTCTCGGCGTCGTGCTCACGCCGATCCTGGTTGCGCTGTTGCTGTCTTCGGCAGGCAGCGGATTCTCCATCGTGGCGTTTGAGGAGATTGCCGCGCAGATCGTCGCGCCCTTCGTGGTCGGGCAGTTGATCCGCCCCTGGGTCGGTGCGTGGTTGCTCTCCCATTCGCGTCTCACCTCGGCGGTCGATCGCGGCTCCGTGCTGCTCATCGTCTATGCCGCCTTCAGCGCCGGCATGGTCGAGGGAATCTGGGGCCAGCTCTCGGTCGGCACTCTCGCAGGGGTTCTCGCCATCGATCTGGCGGTGCTTGCAGTTGTGATCGTCTCGACAATGCTGGCTAGCCGCTGGATGGGCTTCTCGACCGAGGATGAGATCGCCATTGTCTTCTGCGGATCAAAGAAGAGCATGGCGAGCGGCATTCCGATGGCCGCGATCCTTTTCCCGGGTCACGCCCTCGGCCTGATCGTGCTGCCGATCATGCTGTTTCATCAGGCTCAATTGTTCGTCTGCGCGATCCTTGCGCGGCGCTATGCGAGGCGCCGGGCTGAGCAGGGTATCGAAGGCGAAGCCGCGATGCTGCCGACGTGAGGCGTCGCTCGCTGGGTTGATGATGGCGCGCGAAGCTCGTTGGCTGCGTGCGCCATCCTTATTCAGAGCGGCAGATGCGCTTAAAACGTCACCACACCGCGGATACTCTCCCCGCGCTTCATCAGATCAAACCCCTTGTTGATGTCACTGAGCGGCATCACGTGGGTGATCATCGGGTCGATCTGGATCTTGCCCTGCATGTACCAGTCGACGATTTTCGGCACGTCGGTGCGGCCGCGGGCGCCGCCGAAAGCCGAGCCGCGCCAGACGCGGCCGGTCACCAGCTGGAACGGGCGTGTCGAGATTTCAGCGCCGGCCGGCGCCACGCCGATGACGATGGATTCGCCCCAGCCGCGGTGGCAGGCTTCCAGCGCCTGACGCATGACCGTGACATTGCCGGTGCAATCGAAGGTGTAATCGGCGCCGCCGATCTGGTCTGCACCGCGTTTGGTCATGTCGATGAGATGCGGGACCAGATCCTTGCCCAGCTCTTTCGGGTTGACGAAGTGGGTCATGCCGAAGCGCTCGCCCCAGGCCTTGCGGTCATTATTGATGTCGACGCCGATGATCATGTCAGCGCCGGCGAGACGAAGACCCTGCAGCACGTTGAGGCCGATGCCGCCGAGACCGAACACGATGGCCTTGGCGCCTTGCTCGACCTTGGCGGTGTTGAACACCGCGCCGATGCCGGTGGTGACCCCGCAGCCGATATAGCAGACCTTGTCGAACGGCGCGTCCTCGCGGATTTTCGCCACCGCGATCTCGGGCAGCACAGTGTAATTCGCGAAGGTCGAGGTACCCATATAGTGGTGAACAGGCTTGCCCTCGAGCGAGAAGCGCGAGGTGCCGTCGGGCATCAGGCCCTGACCCTGCGTCGCGCGGATCGACGTGCAGAGATTGGTCTTGCGCGACAGGCATGACGGGCACTGGCGGCATTCTGGCGTGTAGAGCGGGATGACATGGTCACCCTTCTTCACGGATGTGACGCCGCGGCCGACATCGACAACGACGCCGGCGCCTTCATGGCCGAGGATCGCCGGAAACAGACCTTCGGGATCGGCGCCCGACAAAGTGAACTCGTCGGTGTGGCAGATGCCGGTGGCCTTGATCTCGATCAGCACTTCGCCGTCGCGCGGACCTTCGAGCTGAACGGTGGTGATCTCCAGCGGCTTTCCGGCACTGATGGCAACGGCGGCGCGAACGTCCATGGCAAATTCCTTCGATAATGGTCTCGGTGTCGTGATGTCAGGCGGCAGGTCCGCGCAAACAGCCATTGCCGCTTAGCACATGATGGGGCAGTGAGCAGCCCATGAAACAGGTTCAGAAAAGCGATCTTGAAATCCTGATCGGACGCGCCGCACCTATCGTCTTCGTGCTGCTGTGGAGCACCGGCTTCATCGGCACCAAGTATGTGCTGAACGGCGCCGAGCCGCTGACCTATCTCACCGTGCGCATGATGCTGGTGGTCGCGATCATGACGGTGATCGTCGCATGGGTGCGTCCGGCGTGGCCGGATCGCGCGGGCGTCGGCCACAGCATCATCGCCGGGCTGCTGGTGCAGGGGCTTTATCTTGCCGGCACCGTGTTTGCGGTGGCGCACAAGGTCCCGGTCGGTCTGTCGGCGCTGATCCCGGGCCTGCAGCCGGTCCTCACCTCGATCCTCGCCAGTCGGTTTCTCGGCGAGCGCGTCACGCCGCTGCAATGGGGCGGGGTGGCGCTCGGTCTCGCCGGTGTATTGCTGATCCTGCATGGTCGGCCGATGACGGGCGAGGCGGGCTGGGGCTGGTTCGCGTCCGCCATTTCGCTGATCACGATCACCGTCGGCACGCTCTATCAGAAGCGCTATTGCGGCGGCATCGACTGGCGCACCGGCAGCTTCATTCAGCAACTTGCAGCAATGGTCATGCTCGGCATCGGCGCGTGGGCCCTTGAGACCAATGTGATCCACTGGTCGGCGGAGTTCGTGCTGTCGGTGGTGTGGCTCGCGGTGGTGCTGTCGATCGGCACCGTCGGGCTGCTCTACTGGCTGCTGCGGCGCCAGGCCTCGAGCCAGGTGGCGAGTCTGTTCTATCTGGTGCCGGCCGTGACGGCGCTGATGGCGTTCGTTCTGTTTGGTGAAAAGCTCGATGCCGTTGCCATCATCGGCATGATTGCCTGCGGCGCTGCGGTATTGCTGGTCAACCGCGCCAGGGCCTGACGCCATCCTGCGTCAATCCAAACCCCAGACATGAAAAAGCCTCCGGGCTTGGACCCGGAGGCTTTCACATCTGCGAAGAAGCTTACTTCTTCTTGGCAGCCTTCTTGGCCTTCTTGGCCTTCTTCGGAGCGGCCTTCTTGGCGGCCTTCTTCACGGTCTTCTTGGCAGCCTTCTTCACGGTCTTCTTGGCGGCCTTCTTGACGGTCTTCTTCACTGCTTTCTTAGCCATTGGTCTCGCTTTCTGGGTTTTCTTCTTTGAAGATTTCTTCGCAGAAGTTTTCTTGGTGGACTTCTTCGTCTTCTTAGCCGGGGTCACTTTCTTTGCGACTTTCTTTGCGGCCTTCTTGACCTTCTTCGCCACCGAGGTGGCGACTTCCTTAGTCGCGTCGGCTGCGCTGCTAAGCGCGTCCGTCACTTGCTCCAGGACTGGAGTGTCGTCGTTCATAGCATCCCCCAACATTGTCGACTTTTTCACGTTAGTCCGATTCGGGCGCGTGTTGAAGAGTGTGTTATCGACAGTCAACTATTTCGTATCGTTGTGTACGCCTTTAATGCGCGCTCGCGACCGACTTTGTGATCGACGATCGGCGACGGATAGTCTTTGCCTAAAGTGATTCCCGCGTTTTTGAGTTCGAGCGGTGAAGCTGTCCAAGGCTGATGAATATGTTTTGTGGATAGTTCTGTCAGTTCGGGTATCCAGCGCCTGACATAGACACCACCGGGATCGAACTTCTCACCCTGCAGGATCGGATTGAAGACGCGGAAGTAGGGTGCTGCGTCCGCGCCGGAGCCTGCGACCCACTGCCAGTTGGCGGGATTGCTGCCTGCATCGGCGTCGACAAGCGTATCCCAGAACCACTTCTCGCCCTCGCGCCAGTCGATGAGCAGATGTTTGACGAGGAAAGATGCGACCACCATGCGTACGCGATTGTGCATCACACCGGTGTGCCAGAGCTCGCGCATGCCCGCATCGACGATCGGATAGCCGGTCAGACCGCGTTGCCACGCGCGCAGCGCCTTGCGATCGGTCTTCCATGGGAACTCATCGAACGATGATTGCAGATTGCGCGTGGCCAAATCGGGAACATCGAATAGCAGATGGCGGCAGAACTCGCGCCAGCCGACTTCACTCATGAACTTTGCGATGTCGCTGCTGTGCTGCGGATGTTCTGCAGCTGCGAAATGCGCGGCAGTCCAGATCTGTCGCGGACTGATCTCGCCGAAGCGTAGATGCGGCGACAGGCGCGACGTGATCTCCCGGTCGGGCCGATCGCGATCGCTGCTATAGCCCGCGATCTCCTTCAGGAAGCGCTTCAGATGTTTCTGCGCAGCCGCTTCGCCTGGCGTCCACATCTCGCGCAGACCGCCGGCCCAGTCGGGCTTCGATGGCTCTAGCGCCCAGTCGGCGAGCTTGTCGCTCTTCACTTTCGGTGCGGGTATGAGTTTCTTCGGCGCCGGTACCGGCTTCGCCGGTTCGCCCATCGCCTGAACGCGCCGCCAGAACGGTGTGAACACGCGCAGGCCGCGGCTCTCCTTGCTGCCGGTCTTCTTGGCGCGGATTGTCGCAGGATGCGCCAGCAGGTCACCCGGAAAGCTCTGCGTGCCGATATCGAGATCGGCAAGCGCTTCGGTAACGCCATCGGCGACCGCGAGATGCGGCGCCTGCGCGATCTCGTTCCAGAAGACGTGGCTGGCATCGACTGCGCGCGCCACATCGACGATGACGTCGGCCGCAGCGCCCTTGCGCAGCACCAGTGTGCCGCCGATGGCGTCGAGGCTTGCGCTGAGTGCGCGCAGCGACTGCGCCAGCCACCACCTCGTCGCGCCGCCCATCGAGCGCGCCTGCGGTGGCTTCAATGCCTTGCTCTGTTCATCGAGGATGTAGAGACAGATCACCGGCGCATTGCGCCTGGCTGCGGCATGAAGGGCAGGGTGATCGGACAGACGAAGGTCGTCGCGAAACCAGACGACGATAGGTGCCTGCGTCGGTGTTGAGGTCGAAGATTGATCGGTCATCACTCATCCAACGCGGATGTCGGGTGATTGATCCGGCCGCGAATACCGCGAGAGGCTTTGCAACCCTGCGCGTGCTGGCGCGTAGTATCAGGACATTTATTACCGAATTGGTACTGGAAGTTATTTCGAACCGATACGCCGTTCTCTGGGTGACGACGTCGATCGTCATGCCGCCGCTGGATCTGCTCTTCCTCGGTTTCGTCGCGAGAGCTCCCCGCAAGGACGTGGAGAAGGCGCCCCCATGACGACGGAGAGTGCCCGCAGCATCGATTCGACGGGGCAAAGAAAAGAGGCGCCGCGATCTCTCGCGGCGCCTCTTTCGTTCTTGCAAATCAGTCGCAGCGTTACTTCGGCTGCGGCACGATGCGGATATAAGGCTTCGGTTCTTTCCAGCCATTCGGATAGATCGTCTTGGCTTCGTCGTTGGTGACGGAGCCGGCGATGATGACGTCCTCGCCATGCTTCCAGTCGGCCGGCGTAGCGACGCGATGCTTGGCGGTCATCTGCAGTGAATCGATTACGCGCAGGATTTCCTGGAAGTTGCGGCCGGTGGTCATCGGATAGACCAGCACCAGTTTGATCTTCTTGTCCGGTCCGATGATGAAGACGTTGCGCACGGTGGCGTTGTCCGCGGCGGTGCGGCTGTCGGCATCGCCCGCCACGTCGGCGGGAAGCATGTTGTAGAGCTTCGAGACCTTGAGGTCGGTGTCGCCGATCATCGGGAAGGTCGGGCGGGCGCCCTGGGTTTCGTTAATATCGTCGACCCACAGCGCGTGCTTGTGCACGGGGTCGACGCTGAGGCCGATCAGCTTGACGCCGCGCTTGTCGAATTCCGGCTGCAGCTTGGCAAGCGCGCCGAGCTCGGTGGTGCAGACCGGGGTGAAGTCCTTCGGATGCGAGAACAAAAGAGCCCAGCTATCGCCGATCCAGTCGTGGAACTTGATGCGGCCAGCCGTGGTTTCGGCCTCGAAATCGGGGGCGACGGCGTTGATCTGGAGTGTCATGGCTGGACCTCATGTCATTCTGATTACAGATGAATTTCGTGGGTCATTATAAAGGCGCACGCTGATAAATGGAACTGTCCGGCAAAAAGGACAAGAACTTTCTTCAAATTCGGCGCGCACTGGCATTCAGTTTCACGCAAGGCGGCTGCGGCAAAATACCCACGCAACATGATGTTATCGGATGCCGTGATGTTGCCTCCCGCGCGGCGCAATCCCGCCTGACCGCATCGCCACATCTGATCGAACCCAGCAGCGTCTCGGCGCGACTGAACTGCAACGGTTAGGGATAAGAAGAACTCCTGTCCATCTCTTAACCGAGCGTTAAGTCGCCCATGGAATTGCTGGGCTATGTTGAGAAATATGCTGCAAACAGAAGAGCTTGAAATGTCATCCGCTGCCGCTGCCGACGTATTCGGCGCCATCGAAACCTCCGCCATCGACAATCATCGCGCCGCGGCGCAGGCCCTCGCGATCGTGCGCGACGGCGTCATCACCGGGGAAGGCCCGACCACCCGTGGCCGTATCCATTTCTCCCGTGCACTCGATGCCGATGACGCCGCCTGGTGCGAGCGCATCCTGGGTGCGTCTGCACTGGCCAGCCAGCCGGTCAGCCGCGACGAGGCCGAGGCACTGTTCGCGATCAACGAAGCTGCGGCCGAGCGCAGCGATGACGGTCGTTTCGACGACCTGTTCGCCAAGGCTGTCGTGCATCACGCGGCGTCCGCGTCGGGCCTGCCGGTGCCGCCGCGCGCGGTGGCGCTGTCGCCCGATGTTGCCATCGAGACCTGGGCGCCGACCAAGGCCGTCGGCGTGAATATCGAAGTGCTCGAATGGATCGCGTCGCAGATGCGCGCCAAGCGCGTCAGCAATGCCGCCGTCATGACGCTGGTCACGACCGTGGTCGGCGCCGCGACGCTGCAACTGCCGAACGTGTTCGACATCGGCATGTAAGCCGGTAGCAGCTCGTCAGAATACGAAAACGGCGGAGCATGGCTCCGCCGTTTTTTGTTGGGGCTGTCTCTTACTTCGCGTCGAGGCCGACAGTCCGGCCTGGGAAACCGGCGACATCGAAATATTTGTGCTCGCCGACCTTCTGCAATTGCAGCACCGTGACCAGACCCTGATCATCGGGCGCCGAACGCATCACGTCGGTCGTTGCCGTCGGCGTCTCGCCAGTCACCGTCGCTTCACTCATCACGCGGCCGATCAGGCTGCCCTTGGCATCGCGCTTCAGGCCGAGCAGGTGCGCGGCAGTCATGCCGGTATCGGCATTGCTGACCGGCAGGGGATCGACGAAGCCGGCTTTGAAGTCCGGACCGATCGCCGCCATGAAGTTGTGGGTATCGCCGCGCCCGAACGAACCATGCATGCCCTGTCCCTGACGCAGGACGGTGTCGGCGATCTCGACCTGGCACGCCGCCGGCTCTTCGCAGCCCTCCGAATAGGAGCGGAACGAGACGACGATCGCGGGATGCGGCGTGACAGCTTTGCCGGACAGGTTGATCGACGACAGTGGCAGCGCGCCGGGGAAGGAGCCCAGCGAGTCCTCAACGAAGATGCCGCTGATGTAATCCTGTTTCAGCAGCGCCTTTACGGTGCGGTCGGCGAGGTCCTTGTCGCCGGTCGGCAGATAGATCAGGTCGGAGCCGCCATTGGTGGCGATGATCAGCTCGGGCTTGTCCTTGTCCTTGCCGATATAGGCGTTGCCGGCTTTCGGATAGGCATTGTCGGCGACGGCAGCGAATTTCTCGTTGGGATCGAACAGCGGCAGGTCGAGCGACTTGGCGAGATCGATGGCCAGGAAGCCCAGCGGCAGGAAGCCTTCCGGCGTATCCGCATAGGTGCCCTTGATGGTCGTCGAGGTCTTGCTCTCCTTGGAGATCGTCGAGAAGCCGTGATCCGCCGAGATCATGATGTTCGTATTGGCACTGAGCCCGAGATCGTCGAGCGTCTTGCGCAGCTGCGCGAGATTGTCGTCGGCGTTCTTGATCGAGGCAAGCGAGGAGGGGCCGTTGATGCCCGGCGTCACCTTGTTGAGACTGTCACCCTGATTGTGCTGGGTGCCATCGGGATCGCGCGACCAGAAGATGAGCACGAACGGCTTGTTGCGTGCCTTGAACATCGGCAGCACCACTTTGCTCGCGACATCGGCCATATAGGCCTGCTGCTTGATGTTGGCTTCCGTGGTGCCGGGCGTCTTGGCGTCGCCCGCCTTACCATTGTCGCCACGGCCCGGTGTTTCCACCGCCAGGCCTGCCTTGGCCAAGGCGTCCTTCATCTCGTCCGACAGGGGAATGCCGAGCAGCTTGCCTGATTTGTCGATGCCGCCGGTCTGGTCGTCGATGGTGATCGTCTCCTTGCCCGTGCGTTCGGTGTGATCGAACATCAGGGTCGGGCCGACCTTGCCGATCGCGGCGGTGGAATAGCCGGCCTTGCGTGCGGCCTTCAGCAGCGTTTCCTCATTGAGGTAATCGCCGTTGAATTGCTCGTCGAGATCGCCGAGCACCTGATCATGTTCGATGAAGGGGATCGGGCTGTTGTTCTGCACCGGGGTGGGATGGCCGGTATAGATCGAGTTCGAGAACACGCCGGTATCGCCGAGATAATGGCCGGACGCCATGCCCGACGCATTGGCCATGGTAAAGGTCGGAAACAGCGAATGCGAGTTCCGGAAATTGACGCCTTTATCCCGCACTGCGGACATCGCGGGGGCCGTTTCCGGCGTCACTTTCAGCGCCCGAAGCCCATCAGGTACGAACAAAATGAGGTTGCGGGGAGGGCTGTTTTGGGCGAAAGCCGTTGTTGCGGATATAAGAGTAAGACTGAGGGAGAGGATGGTGGCGCAGCGCATGAAAAACCTCGCTTCGAAAGAACTCGGCCGATCCGGTCCAGACGTCTTCTCTAGTTTTTGTCCGCGACAGAATTGTTACGACTGCGGCGCCATGCCACATTGTACCGTCGACCCCATCTTTCCGATCCCGCCTCAAGGTTGCAAGTAAGACAGCTCATGTTCAAAAAAATTCTGATCGCCAATCGCGGCGAGATCGCCTGCCGGGTCATCAAGTCCGCCCGCAAGATGGGTATCAAGACCGTCGCCGTCTATTCCGAAGCCGATCGCGATGCGCTGCATGTCGAGATGGCCGACGAGGCCGTGTTCATCGGACCTCCGGCCGCGGCCGAGAGCTATCTCCTGATCGAGAAAATCGTCGAGGCCTGCAAGAAGACCGGCGCCGAAGCGGTGCATCCCGGCTACGGCTTCCTGTCCGAGCGCGAGGCCTTCCCGCGCGCGCTGGAAGCTGCTGGTATCGTCTTCATCGGCCCCAATCCCGGCGCCATCGCCGCCATGGGCGACAAGATTGAATCCAAGAAGGCGGCAGCCAAGGCCAACGTCTCCACGGTGCCGGGCTATCTCGGTGTCATCACCGACGACAAGCATGCGGTGAAGATCGCCGACGAGATCGGCTATCCCGTGATGATCAAGGCCTCCGCCGGCGGCGGCGGCAAGGGCATGCGCATCGCGCATTCGACTTCGGAAGTGGTCGAGGGTTTCAACCTCGCCAAGGCCGAGGCGAAGTCGTCGTTCGGCGACGACCGTGTCTTTATCGAGAAGTTCATCGTCGATCCCCGCCACATCGAAATCCAGGTGCTCGGCGACAAGCATGGCAACGTGATTTATCTCGGCGAGCGCGAATGCTCGATCCAGCGCCGCAACCAGAAGGTCATCGAGGAGGCGCCGTCGCCGCTGCTCGACGAGACCACCCGTCGCAAGATGGGCGAGCAGGCCGTGGCGCTGGCCAAGGCCGTGAATTACGACAGCGCCGGCACGGTGGAATTTGTCGCCGGCCAGGACAAGAGCTTCTACTTCCTCGAAATGAACACCCGTCTGCAGGTCGAACATCCCGTGACCGAACTGGTCACAGGCGTCGACCTCGTCGAGCAGATGATCCGTGTCGCCGCCGGCGAGAAGCTGCAGCTTGCGCAGAAGGACGTCACGCTGACCGGCTGGGCCGTGGAGTCCCGCGTCTATGCGGAAGACCCGTTCCGCAACTTTCTGCCGTCCATCGGTCGTCTCGTGAAGTATCGTCCGCCGGCCGAGAGCAAGTCCGACAACATCACCGTGCGCAACGACACCGGTGTGCAGGAGGGCGGCGAGATCTCGATCTATTACGATCCGATGATCGCCAAGCTTGTCACCCACGCCCCCTCGCGCGCCGCCGCCATCGAGGCGCAGTCTCATGCGCTCGACGCCTTCTATATCGACGGTATCCGCCACAACATTCCGTTCCTGTCGGCGCTGATGAGCCATCCGCGCTGGCGCGAGGGCAATCTCTCCACCGGCTTCATCGCCGAGGAATTCCCGAAGGGCTTCGCCGCCAGGGCGCCGGAGGGCGAAGTCGCCCGCCGTATCGCCGCGGTGGCCGCGGCCGTCGACTCCATCTACGGCGAACGCAAGCGGCAGATTTCCGGCCAGTTGATCGGCCGTCCGGTGACCCGTGCGGGTCGCCGCGCCGTGTGGCTGGAGCGCGAGGAGATCGCGCTCGACGTGGCCCGTGACGGCGATGTCGTGACGGTGGCCTTCGTCGGTGCTGACGGCAAGACGGGTGCGCCGCATAAGCTCTCGTCGTCCTGGAAGCCGGGCGTGCCGGTCTGGGAAGGCACCATCGATGGCCATAACGTCGCTATGCAGGTGCGCCCTCAGACGTCGGGCATCCGCATCGCGCATCAGGGTTATGAAGTCGCGGTCAATGTCTTCACCGAGGCGGAGGCTACCGCTGCGCGCCTGATGCCGGTGGGCGTCAAGGCCGACACCGGCAAGAAGCTGCTGTGCCCGATGCCGGGCCTCGTCGTCTCGATTGCCGTGACCGAAGGTCAGGACGTCAAGGCCGGCGAGACCCTCGCCGTTGTGGAGGCGATGAAGATGCAGAACGTGCTCCGCGCTGAACGCGACGGCACCGTCAAGAAAATCCATGCCGCTGCTGGCGCAACGCTGGCGGTGGATGCGCTCATTCTTGAATTCGCGTGACGACGTTCCGGCAACGCCGTTACGGGCTCCGGGCGATCCTGTCCGGCGATCGCTGCATGCGTCCGGGATCGGTCTATGACGCGATCTCGGTGCGTATCGCCGAGGACCTCGGCTTCGAGGTCGGCATGTTCGGCGGCTCGGCGGCGTCGCTCGCCATTCTCGGTGATCCCGACATCGCGCTGATCACGCTGTCCGAACTCACCGAGCAGATGCGGCGCATGTCGCGCGCCGGCTCGCTGCCGGTGCTGGTCGATGCCGATCACGGCTACGGCAATGCGCTGAATGTCCGCCGTACGGTGGAAGAGCTGGAAGCCGCCGGCGCCGCCGGCCTGACCATCGAGGACACGCTGCTGCCCGCCGCCTTTGGCGAAGCGAAGGCGCAGCTGATCTCTCCGGAAGAGGGGCTCGGCAAGGTCAAGGCTGCACTGAATGCGCGACAGGACCCGGCGCTGGTGATTGTGGGGCGCACCGGCGCCGCGTCGATCACATCCGTTGATGACGCGATCGCACGCGCCAAATCCTATGAAGCTGCCGGCGTCGATGCAGTGATGTTCACCGGCCTCAAGAGCCGCGCCGAATTGCAGGCTGCGGCTGCGGCGACCACGCTGCCGATCGTGCTTGGCAGTCCCACCGACGACATGGATTGGGATTTCCTCAGCGCCCAGCGCGTGCGCATCGCCATTCAGGGTCATGCGCCGATCTCCGCGGCGACCGCCGCCGTCCATGCGACTCTTAAAGCGGTACGGGAAGGTGCGGGGCCGAAGGATCTGAAGAATCTTGCCTCAAGCGAGTTGATGGAGAGCGTCACCCGCGGTGCCGTCGTGAAACAGCGCGGCATCGATTTCCTGGGACTCAAGAAATAGATGAGTGGCGTGATCCGTCACGTGATGATCCTCGGCCGCGTGCAGGGCGTTGGCTATCGCTACTGGGCCGGCCAACAAGCCTCGTTGCTCGGCCTCGAAGGCTGGGCGCGCAACCGCCGCGATGGCAGTGTGGAAGCGGTGTTTGCGGGGCCGGCCGATATTGTCACTGACATGATCGAGGCGTGCCGCCGTGGTCCAACGGCCGCGCGCGTCGATAGCGTCGTGACGAGCGATGCCACGCCCGACATGCTTGCCCTACGCGTCAACGGTGAGGTTTTCTCGCAATTGCCGACGCTGTAATTTCGATCGCGTCGCTCAGATCGTTGTTTCCGCCGCGAACTGCTCGGCCTCGCCGAACACCTCGCCGAACGCCTGCCGTAGCGCCACGTCCACATCGGTCATGCTGACGGGCAGGCCGAGATCGACCAGGCTGGTGACGCCGTAGCGCGGATCGACCACGCCGCAGGGCACGATGGCGTCGAAATGCGCCAGATCCGGTTCCACATTGATGGCGATGCCATGGAACGAGACCCAGCGCCGCAGCCGTACGCCGATGGCGGCGATCTTGTCCTCATATCCCGCGCCCTTGTCGGGGCGGGCAACCCAGACCCCGACGCGGTCCTCGCGCCGCTCGCCCTTCACGTTGAAGGCGTCCAGCGTCCGGATGATCAGATCTTCCAGCGCCGCCACATAGGCCCGCACGTCCGGCCGGCGCGCCTTCAGGTCGAGCATCACATAGGCCACCCGCTGGCCGGGGCCGTGATAGGTCACCTGGCCGCCGCGGCCGGTCTCGAACACTGGGTACCGGGCATCCAGCAGGTCGTCCGACTTGCCGGAGGTGCCGGACGTATAGAGCGGGGGGTGTTCCAGCAGCCAGACCAGTTCCGGCGCCGTGCCCTCGGCAATGGCGGCGGCCCGGGCTTCCATCTCGGCCACGGCTTCCGGATAGGGAATCGGGGCGTCGGACACCCGCCATTCTACCGGCCGGCCGGCGACGCCGCGAGAAAACACTGTCAAATCGAGGGTTTGGCGGTCATTAACCATTGGCTAACCATAACATGTTGATCTCGCACGCACTGCAATCTTGCATCTGAGCGATCCTGCATCTGGGAATTTGAGGCCGACGTGCCAACCCTCGATAAAATTACCGTCGATATCATGGTGGTTCTCGGCACCACGTCTATGCCCGTCCACCAGGTGATGCGGCTCAGCCGCGGCGCCATCATCGAACTGGATGCCACAGAGCAGGACGAGGTCAAAATTCTCGCCAATAACCTGCCTGTCGCCAGTGGTGTGGTGATGGTCGATCGCAACCGGATTGCGGTCGAGGTCAAGCAGATGCTGCCGCGGTCGCCCGATCACAGATAGGTGGTCCGGAGAGGCCAAGAGGCCTTGTCTCCCCATCATTGGTTTGTTACATCGGCGCCGGTTGATCCGGCCGGGCGATTTGCCCTCGCCGGATTTCTTTAGCGCTCGTGGCGGAATTGGTAGACGCGCTGCCTTGAGGTGGCAGTCCGTAACAGGGTGGGGGTTCGAGTCCCTCCGAGCGCACCACACCTCATCCTTGAAATTGTTGGTCTTTTCCCTGCGGTGCGATGTCGTATTTCTGATGCGACGAGCCGTGGGCACGCAACAAGACGGCATTTATCCGTGCAATGAGAGGCTGGCGGGGCCGGTTAGCGGCAACCGACTCGTGAGCTGTCGACAATGACAAAATACCAGCAAGTCGCAGGGCCCGTATTCCCGAATGAATGCCGCGTGTCCGCCTGACGCCGACCAAGACCGATTGAGAGTAAAAAAAGCGCCGCGCTGCTGACAGCAACGCGGCGCTTTGATCCTTGGCGACCTACTTCTTCATGCCGTCCTTGGCCATCCCATCCTTGGCCATGCCGTCCTTCTTCATGTTCTTGCTCATGCCTGACGTGCCGGACATGCCGTCCTTCCTCATGGAGTCCGGACGATCAACGGCAGTGCCGGTACTGATTGTTCCCGGCTGATTCACGCCTGCACCGGTCGAGCCCGGCTGCGGCGCGCTGGGATTTGCGCCTGACTGGGCGAATGCGGACGTTGCGGTGAAGCCGACGACGGCTGCTGCAATCAAGATCTTCTTCACTGGGATGTCCTCTCTGTCATTGCGGTGCGCACCAAGAAACAACAGCTAAAGAATATCGTTCCTTCCGAATGACGGCGTTTGGAACGATCCTCCCTGGCCTCGGTTGGCGCATGCTCATGCCTAAAGGAAATCAGAACGCGTTCGACAATGAGCTGCTAGCGGCTATCGTTGCGGTGGCGCTCTCGGGCTTCGTCACGCTCGTGCTGTGGGTAATGTTTGGATCGTAGTAAGCGCAATGTTGTGCCACATTCAGCCGATGCGTTGTCTCGGCTTGATCAGCCGCTCGCCGCAAGCAGAAGAGCGCAGATCGCGGCGCCCACGCCAGAGCTCGATCAAGCTCGAGATCGTTTTCTTTATGAGGTCGTTTTTCAACTCCGGGATGATCTCATAATACTGAAAACGCAATACTTCCGTTCGGACAAAGGTCTGCTTATTCGCAAAAGTCTTATACGTCGTGCTTATTCCGCAGCTTGCAAAAATGCGGGATCGCAAGTGGTGAAGCTCAAATTGTCATCAAAGTCGTGAAGCGGCTTGCTCTCTTTGTCTCTTATGCACGCCGCCTGTAGCTGTTCTTTGGTAAAACCACGTTTCGCTGTTCCCCGAAAATCCGCAAGGCTGACATCTGCTCCTCCGAAGTCGGCGTCCTTGAGGTGGGCATTTTGAAATACAGCGCCGGCCAGGTGGGCATGATTGAACTTAGCACCGGTGAGAGTCGCGTTGAAAAAGAACACAGACCAGCAACGATATCGCTTCCATTGATTGTATATTTCTGCGTGAACCCAATGCGCTGCGTTGAATGGTTTGCCTCTCTTTTCGAGCCCTTCTCTCTCGATTGATAAAGCGGCATCCAGTCCCGTTGCTCGATTGTTGAAGATGGAAGCTCGGAAATCAGCACCCTCGGCCTTCGATCCCTCGAAGCTGGTTCGCCTGAGAAAGGTGCCAGAGAAACGTCCGCAAGAACGGTCGCTGGCTGCAAAACTTATATCGTCCATATACAGATGATTGAAATTTGGTCGCCTTGCCAAACGCGCCTGCTTCGCCATGCTGAAACCCCAGACACAGGTCTTTTGCGCTGAGCTATAATTCTCGGAAAAATACTGCGAAAAATTCGGATTTCCAATGACGTCGATCGCTGCTTGAATGTCTTCGGCCACTTCTTCGCGGTGCTTTGGTCGCCCATCATAACGACCATCGCATTCTACGGATGCTCTCAGGATATCCTTCGTGGTCTTCGATCTAATCGATGAGGCGAGAATTTGGTCCACCCGTCTAAGGTGCTTGTCTGGATCCAAGGCCGCGAGTTGTTCAAGCGAATAGGCTCCGGAAACGCTTCTTTCCACTTGAGGAGACGTCAAGGATTGTATCGCTTCCGAGAGAAGTCCGAGCTGCGCTTGGGCAGTCCGAAGTTCAAAGTCGTTGGTCCACTGTCTTGAACTGATGCCAAACTGTGTAACTACAAGAATAAAAGTAGCGATAATCGCGAGGACGAAGGGAATTTGAATCTGGGTTTTTCGAAGTTGATCCTGAACTTCGATTACTTTCAGCTCTTTAGCCGATAGGTGTATGGGGACTTGTGCCTGCGGCGCCCTCTGCCACGCCCAGAAATAGGCAAGGAGGCCGACAATAATCAGCAGTGCGATCAAGACGATGAGAATTTGCGAGGATATGCGCTCGAAAACAAAGTTAGCCCCTCCGGATAGGTACGAACAAGCTATCAGGATGGCTTCCCAAATAGATGCGGCGCCATTGAAGGTTGTTTCAAACATTTCATAATCTCATTTAACCGGACTGAATGGGCCCACAGCGAAAATTCGATCTAGAAGTCGGCGAGCTTTCGCTAGGTGCGATATTTCGTGGGGGTCGAGGGGGTGGCCATCCCAGTCGACAATACGAACCGGGTCCTGCGTCACTAACTTTTGCGAGGTCCTGCCGCGGTAAGTGTGGTCGGTTAAAATGAGAGCGAGTTTGAGGTTGCGCGGACAATACTGCTTTCCAGCTCGTAAATTGGTGTCTCCCCAAGTGACCAATGCGGAAATATGAACCATCTCTTGGATCGTTTTGGCGTGTCGATCTTGACCGACATAGATCTGGCGGGAGAATCGCGGAAACCGGTAGCTGGTATTGGCGATTGATCGCCACGCGATGCGCCAGAGTTTGTAGATACGTGACCGCGATTCTGATATGGAGTGGATTCTTACGCCGCCGCTAGGTATTGGGGCAAAGCGCTTTCCAACTGTAATTGGGAAGTATCTGCAATGGTGCTTGAGGCGCTTGATCATCCAGTCGAGCGTAATGTCGTCAGGATTGCGAACGGGGGCGTTTGCTGCCCACTCCAATGTGTTATGGTTGCCACCCCCAATGTCGGAGTGCGATCCGGAAAACCAGACCTGTTCGGTGATCGAGTTAATTACGCTGAACTTAGGGGCTCGCCAGACAGCGGCAGAAAACGTTAGTCTGTGCTCGTCAATCGCGAGGGCTTGCAGGTTCAGCTTTGATATCCCGGACAAGTCGACGTCGTGAAACTCGAAGAGGTCGCGATTTTCGCGCCATGCACGCCTTATTGGAATGCCGAGTGCGCCCACCGTGTCAAAAACAGCAATGCCCTCGATTCGCGTTGCGTCTGGCTCATGTATGAGATGAGCGAGTTCGCTGGACACGGAGCTGAAATGATCGCTTCTATTTGCGCGATAGTAGTGCCACACCTTTGACTCGTTGATGCGAGAGCTGTTTTCACGCTTCAACAGGCCGGCTACGGCGATCAAACCGACTAGTGAGCGGGCGGTATATGCGCCTCTTGAGAAGCCAAGTACGAATACGTGGTCGCCCGGCTCGTAATTATGGGCGAGATAACGGTAAGCCCGACGAACGTTGCGCTCAAGTCCCACTCCGAAGGCGCCGCCCAACGGCCTGTCGAGCAGGCCTCCCGTACCGACTCCTCGGTCATAATAGACGGAAGTCTCGATCGATTGCGGAGCGCCATTTCTGTCGGCGTAAGTAAATGTACGCCTTGTTCCTGCCGCGGTCGGTGAAATAGGATCTAGGCTTTCCGAAATCAGCTCGCGAATTCTGACTATGTTTGTATCGTTTCCGTCGGCTTCGGAATCGTTCCAGGTGCCGTCGAGCAGGATGACAATACACTTTGGCATTCGGGACTCGGGAATTGACGGTGATTGGAAAAGAACAGCTTGGTGGATAATCTCTTAGGTTGCATGTTTTCTACGCGGACCGCAAATCGGGAGGAGTGCTTGATCGGAAGCAAACTAGGTTATTCGCAGTTCTGTGGATTGTTGGGGCAGGGACAGCGTCTGTCTATGCAGACGCTTGGCTAATTGGGGGGCAACGCTAGTTTATCCGCTCGCCGCCAGCACCAGCGCGCACATTGCCGCCACAGCCCCAATCACGAATGTCGCGCCATAGCCGAATAGCCCGGCGGCGTAGCCGACGGCGGGCGCAGTCAGACCTATCGCCAGATCGAAGAAGGCGATGAAATTCGCCACGGCACGACCGCGCTGTTCGATCGGCACGCGGCGCGTGGCTTCGACGCCCATCGACGGGAAGATCAGCGAGAAGCCGATGCCGGTGACCAGCGCGCCGAGCAAAGCGAGCATCGGGCTTGTCGACAGCCAGATCAGCGCCTGGCCGAGCGCCTCGATGGCTAGCGAGGCTATCGCCACGCGGGCGCCGCCGAACTGGTCGGGCAGGTGGCTGCCGACCAGGCGTACGAAGATAAAGCCCGTCGAGAACGCCGCCAGCGCGATGCCGGCGCCGGACCAGCCACGCTCCACATAGGTCAGCGCCAGAAAGCCGGTGATCCCTGCGAAGGGAATGGTGGCCAGAAACAGGACCGTGCCGGAACGCCAGATCAGTCCGATCACCTTGTAGAATGGCGTGCGTTCGGTGCTGCCCGACACAGGCACGTCAGGGATGGCGTAGGCGATCCCCAGCGCGATCAGTGGAGAGATGGCCGCAAGCACGCCGACGCCGGCAAAGCCGATCGATGCGTAGACGGCAAGGCCGATCGGTGCGCCCAATCCAATCGCCGAATACATGGCGATGCCCTGCCACGACATCACCAGACCAGTGCGGTGCGTGCCGAGCCGTCCGATGCACCAGCTCATGGCGCCGGTGATGAACAGGCTCTCGCCGAAGCCGAGCGCGATGCGTCCGATCAAGAGCAGCGCGAGCTTGCCTTCTGCCGGCAGCGGCGCAACGGCGGCGAGCAGATAGAATAGGCCGGCGAGGGCCGACAGCGGCAGGCCGAGCCGTATCACATAGCGCGCGCCGCGATGGTCGCTCATGGTGCCGGCGCGGTGCCGGGTGAGCACGGTCACCACCGACTGGAGGCCGATGGCGAAGCCGATCACGCCGGCCGAGAAGCCGAGCTGGTCATGGATGTAGAGCGAGAGCGGCGGCAGCGGCAGGCCAACCGAGAGGAAGCCGAAAAACACGATCGCGACCTGCTTGATCAGGCTCCTGCGGTCGTCGCGGCTGAGCGGTGCGGGTTTGGACGCAGCTTTGAATATTGGGGGAGCGTTCTGGTTCATGTCGACGTGCTTTCGAGGCGGCCAGCCATGGTGGGGCTGTCCGGAGCTGAGCACGTTGAGTGACGTTAACGCTTACGGCGGGGAGACACCCTGCAATGACGGCTGGTTACGGCGAAGCAGGTTCCTCTGTCAAGGTTGTATAGTGCGGGAAAAGCCGCCGCACGGTCGCGCTTATGGCACGGTGCCCGAACATGACGTCGTGATCTTGCTACCGAAGCCGCCGCAGACATCATCGCGCCGGGCCGAGCATGCCAGCCGCTCCTCGGCCGGCCGCAGCGCGCTGACTGTCACGCGCCGTCGTTGACAAAAGTCCGTTGGCGCGTTGCGGATAAATCTCCAGATGCATTGCAGTTGTCATCATCCTTTAGCGCTCGGGTAACGACTTGCCAGTAGCAACGCCGCCGTCCGGCAGCTAGACATGGCCGGTAGCGTCGATCTTCCGGAGCGGACATGAAATATCTGAGCTATGCCTATCGTTTCATCTCCAACTTTGCCTTTCTGGCGCTGGTCTATTTCAGCCTGAACTTCGTCGGCGCCTATCAGCAGCGCGCCATCGTGGCGGCGCTGGTGCTGGCCTATGCCGGCATGCGGGCGATCTCGGCGCTGCGCTCCTTCGTCTTCTTCAAGGCGATCGAGAAGCTCGAACTCGAAGCACGCCGGCTCGGCGGCTTGTCCGGTGAGGGCCCGGCTGCCGTTGCAACACGCAAGATGGTTGTGAAGGACGTGGTCGAGCAGCGCCAGGCCGGCGAGATGAAGTCCTATATCGACCTGCTGTTCCTCGGCATCATCGTGGTGCTGTGTATCGCCAAAATCGTCAGCTGATCCCGGCGCGCTCAGCGCGGAACAGCAACTGCAGTCGGATGCAGTCCCGGCGGAATGGCGCCGGGGATGGTGCGTCTGGCGGCGCTGGCGTCGATCGAGATCAGTTTCGCAATCGCATCTGAATCGCTGCCGCGGGCAGGCGCCGTCTGTTGAGCGTGATGTGGTAGCTGCACGAGTGCCTTGATCGGCTTGCCGTGACGTTCGGCGAGCTCGAACAGGTCCTGTGCCGGTACCGGCAGCGCGGCACTGCTGGTCATCGCATGCAGCGTCGCGGCGCGCGGCCATGGCGCCTGTTCGGGCAATGGCACGGCATTGCGCGGCCGGCGCATGCGATCGAAATTCTCGGTTAGCGACAGCATCTGGTCGGAGGCCGAGATCGCCGGCGCCGGCAGCATGTCGTCATGGGCAAAGGCGAATGTCGGCACCTTGTGCCAGCGCGTGACGGCCACGGTCTCCGACACCGGATGCAACTGCCACTGCTGCGGCTCCGTGGGCGTCTTCGGCTTGTCCGGCGTTGCCGCCTCGACATGGACGATGCGATAGCCGCCGGCCTTGAGGTCGCGCAGGATGCCGGGCAGGGCGGCGACGGTCCGCGGCTGGATATCGTGCAGCAACAGGATGCCCTTGCCCTTGGCGGCGATGCGCGAGATCGCGAGGTCATGGACCTTCTGCGACGACACATGGCGCCAGTCGTCGGCGGGGAAATCGGCGCTCCAGGTCTGGATCCCGCGCGAGGCCAGATAATCCTCCACGACGCTGGCGCGCAGCAGGCCGGGAATGCGGAAGAACGGCGACAGCAGCGCGGGATCGCCGAGCGCCGCCGTGGTGTTGGCGATGCCGTCCTCGATTTCCTGCTGCGCCTTCTCGATCGGCATGCGGTTCATGCTGAGCGGATGGTTCTGGCTATGGGTGCCGACGGTGTGGCCGAGCGCGATCAGCTTGCGCACGCCTTCGGGATGTTCCTTCGCCATCCGGCCGATGATGAAGAACGTCGCCTTCACGCATTCGGAGGCCAGGATATCGAGGATCGCGTTCGAGTGTTTCGGGATCGGACCGTCGTCGAAGGTCAGCACGACCTCCTTGTCCTGGAGCGGCAGCGTCTCGGCATATTGCATGGTGCCGATCTTGGGGTGCTCGCGGGGATCGACCACGATGGTGCGCGAGGTGCCGAGCGCGCCGGGATTGCCCGGGCACGCCTCGGCCGACAGAGCGCTGGTGGTGGAGGCTGCGGCGGCGGTGAACAGGGTCAGGCCGGTGAGCAGGCTCAGGCACAGAAGGCGTCGTGCCCGGTCAGTCGTCGCCTTGTTCATTGGTCGATCCGTCACTCGCTTTGATGTCGGCTGTGAAGTTACCGGGGCGGCTGTGAACGCAATGTTAATCATGTCGGCCCGCCGACGGTATTTTCCGCATCCTGATGATCGCGCGTTCTACTGGGAACTGGAGCGGGCGGACCCTGCGGCCGGCGGCACGATATGCACGACCCGGTAGCGGTTCTCCCGGAGATAGCGCAGGAAATCGGGCAGCATCGCGGCAGTCTGCGCCTTGGTGTCGTGAAACAGGATGATTCCCCGCCCGGCGGCCTTGAGCCTGCCGGTAATCAGCTCCAGTTGCTGCTGCGGTGTCATGGGATTCCAGTCGCTGGCCCAGAAATCCGCGCCGAACACTGAGATCCGGCGGGATTGCAGCATGTCCAGCAGGGCCGGGGTCGACTCGAAATAGGGAAACCGGAAGAACGGCGTGGTCGGCACGGTCGTCGCCTTGCCATTCAGCGCCATTTCGTCGGCGCTGATGCCGCGGTCGATCTGTTCGATGGCGGCCGCATTGCTGATCTTCTTGAGGTCGGCATGGGCGAGGGTGTGATGTCCGATGGTGTGGCCCTCGGCGGCCATGCGCTTCACCAGCGCTGCATTGGCCGTCGCGCTGTTGCCGATCAGGAAGAAGGTCGCGCGAACACATTCGCGCGACAGCGCCGTGAGAATTTTCGTTGTGGTCGGCGCATTCGGGCCGTCGTCGAAGGTCAGCACGACCTCGCGGTCTTCCAGCGGCAGCGTGTCTGGAAAACTCTGCGTTCCGACCCGCGGAGTGGTCCTGGGATCCACGGTGAGAATGCGTGCGGTGCCGAGCGTATCCTTGCGCGGGCAGTCTTCCGCATGGGCGATAACGGTCGATGCAATCAAGGCAAGAATGGCGGCCTTCAACACGATCACGACACTTTCCCGGCCGCTGATTTGGCGCACCGCATTTTTCCGATTGCATCAGGCATTGCGCATTGGGTAATGCCTGATGCGAGCTTCCGTTCACAGATGGATTAGCGCATTTCCGACAGGATAGCGCTAGCTCCGTCACCCCCCAAACAAGCAGGCGAGGTGCGGCATGGCCGATGACGTCGATCTCGCCCAATCGGTCGCTCCCGAGGAATTGTCGGCGCTCGACAAGATGCCGATGCGCGATGCCGAAGGCGACATCCGCCCCGAATTTGTCGAGGCGATCTCGCACGCGGTTCAGGTAGCCGATACCGCATTCCTCAAGGAGATCGTCGGCGAGCTCCATGAGGCCGATCTTGGCGACCTGATCGAAGCCCTCGATGCCGACGAGCGCGCGCCACTGATCGAGCTGACCGGCGCCGATTTCGACTTCTCGGCGCTCAACGAGGTCGACGACACCGTCCGCGAGGAACTGCTCGAGGAACTGGAGCCGGAAACTGTCGCCGAGGGTGTACGCGAACTCGATTCCGACGATGCCGTCGAACTGCTCGAAGGCGTCGACGAGGAGGTCCAGGACGAGATTCTCGAGAAGCTGCCGCTGTCCGAGCGCGTGGCGCTGGAGCGGAGCCTCACTTACCCGGAAAACTCCGCCGGCCGGCGGATGCAGACCGAATTCATTGCGGTCCCGCCGGACTGGAATGTCGGTCAGGTCATCGACTATATGCGCGAAACGCCGGACCTGCCGGATCGGTTCTACGAGATCTATTCCGTCGGCGCCGATCAGCGCTGGCAGGGCGCAGTGTCGCTGGACGCACTGCTGCGCGCGCGCCGTCCGGTGCTGCTGGCTGATCTGATCGATGAGGACCGCCGCCGCGTCTCGGTGTTGGACGATCAGGAGGAAGTGGCGCGGATGTTCGGCAAGTACAATCTTGTCGCGGCGCCTGTGGTCGATACCGATGACCGGCTGGTCGGCGTCATCACCATCGACGACGTCGTCGACGTCATCGAGGAGGAGGCCGACGAGGACCTCAAGGCGCTCGGCGGCGTCACGTCGGACGAAGAACTGTCGGACAATTTCTGGACCATCGCCAAGGGCCGCTTTACCTGGCTGCTGATCAATCTCGCCACCGCCTTCATCGCGTCGTCGGTGCTGGGCCTGTTCGAGGACCAGCTGCAGCAGATGGTGGCGCTGGCGGTGCTGGCACCCATTGTCGCCAGCCAGGGCGGCAATGCCGCAACCCAGACCATGACGGTTGCGGTGCGCGCATTGGCGACGCGGCAGCTCAACCCCAACAACGCCATGCGCATCGTGATCCGCGAAGGCCTTGTCGGCCTGATCAACGGACTGGCCTTTGCCGTGATCACCGGCATCGCAGCCTATGCCTGGTTCAAGACGCCCGGTCTCGGCATCGTCATCGGCCTTGCAATGATCTGCAATCTGATCGCCGGCGCACTCGGCGGCATCCTGATCCCGATGGTGCTCGAACGCGTCAAGGCCGATCCGGCCGTGGCTTCCGGTACATTCGTGACCACCGTGACCGACGTAGTCGGCTTCTTCGCTTTCTTGGGGATCGCGACGCTGTGGTTCGGGCTGAAGTAGGGATCATTCGCGACGTTTCAGCCGTCTTGATCCATCTTATGCTCAATTGCCCTTTGCCGTGACATCGGGCTGCGCAAGCCCGATGTCCAAATAAGCCTCTATCTGCTTCACGAGCTGTGCCCTCTTGAATGGGATAGCCCTCATGCTCACAAAGCGGTGCACTCGGGGTGATTTTCCTGTAAGCGCTCGCTTCACACGTTCTCCGTTGCCGACGTGACGAACCAACATACAGGAGGAATACATGCCGGCTCTGCCGCTCTCGGGCATCAAGGTTATCGATATGACGCGGGTGCTTGCCGGCCCGATCGCGGGTCAGATGCTTGGCGATTTCGGCGCCGAAGTCATCAAGATCGAACGCCCTGGAACTGGCGACGATTCCCGCGCGTTCGGCCCTCCTTATCTGAACGATCCGGACGGTAGCAGGCGAGACAACTCCTTCTATCTTTGCGCCAATCGCAACAAGAAATCGGTCACCGTCAATGTGGCCAAGCCTGAAGGCCAGGAGATCATTCGCGAACTCGTCAAGACCGCCGACGTGTTGTTGGAAAACTACAAGGTCGGCGACCTCAAGCGTTATGGCCTCGACTACGACGCGATCAAAGCCATCAACCCGCGCATCGTCTACTGCTCGGTGACGGGCTTCGGACAAACCGGTCCCTACGCCACACGCGCCGGCTATGATGCGATCCTGCAGGCGATGGGTGGTCTCATGAGCGTGACGGGCCATCTCGATGGCGAGCCGGGCGAGGGCCCCATGAAGGTCGGTCCCTCGATCGTGGACTATATGACCGGCTTGAATGCCACCATCGGCGTGATGTCGGCGCTCTATCATCGCGATGCCGGCGGCGGCGAGGGACAGCAAATCGATGCTTGTCTGTTCGATACGGTGATCGCCTCCCTTTCACATTGGCTCCAACCCTATCTCATCAGCGGAAAAGTCCCGCCGCGGCGCGGAACCTGGGGCAATGGCGGCATGCCTGCCGGTGTCTTTCGTTGCACCGATGGCGAGTTGATGCTCGTGAATGGCAATGACGGCCAGTTCCAGCGGACATGCGAAGTGCTCGGAGAGCCGGATTTGGCCAAGGATCCGCGCTTCTTGAAGAACAACGACCGTGTCGTTCATGGGAAGGAGATCATGGCCATCTTCGCCGGTCTTTTCCTGAAGCAGCCCGTCGCCTACTGGCTGGAGCGTCTGGAGGCGGTCGGCGTACCGTCCGGCCCGATCAACGACTTCGATCAGGTTTTCGCGGACCCTCATGTGAAGTCCCGCGGTATGCGCGTGAGCTCGAACCATCCCTTCGAGCCGGCGCTTTCGCTCGTACGAAATCCGCTGATGTTTTCGGGCACGCCGATCACCGAATATCATGCGCCGCCACTTCTCGGCTCCAACACGGAAGAAATCCTGTCCACCATCGGCTACGACGGCGAACGGATCGCCGCGCTGAGGACGAAGGGCATCGTCTAGGCCGGTCGGGGCAGGCGATCGATGGCGTCACACCTGTATTCGCTCTCATCTCCGACCGACCGCAAGTCGGTCGGAGAGCCAATTAAACTTTAGCTGTTCGCTCGCGCGTTCATGCTTAACGTTCGGCCATCGGATAGCCACGAACACACCGCGGCTGGTAGTCCTCCGACGAGCCCAACCATCAAGATTGGCCATAAGTCGTTTGATCCTCCCCACATGAAAAGCATGATTAAGACTGCAGGGAGTGCTGCCGTCACCGCCGTTCCCATAACTCGGAGTGGCTTTGCAGAAAGCATCCAATCGACCCAAGCCAGCAGCAAGGCCGGGATAACCGCGATTGCGTAGGACGCAACCATCCAGTCGAGAAGATTCTTAAACCCATCAGGCGCCGTGAATACGACCAACGCAAGAGGCGGAAAGAGAGCCGGGAAAATCAGAAAGCGTTTCATGCCACCTTCGTCAGTTTTCGTGGCGATCTTGTTCAATTTTGAAGTCTCATAGTGTTGCCAGCGGCGTAGCCGGTGGGGGCCCCAAACCGGTCCTGCCGTCGTTATCCGTCAACGTAGCAGCGTGCTCAACGCAACAATTGCAGCACCAAGGCCGGGCTTGCGGCGACAACGGCACTCAAAGCGAAGCCGACAGAGCCTAGGGTGAGAGCGCCAACAAATCCGTGTTGCTGCCAGCCATAAGGAGCACTGAAAATGTGGCCGCTCCAACTACAGATATCGTCCATACAACTTGAATTGCGATCTTCAGAGTCGCCACGTCGGCGCTCCTATTCCACATTCAGATGAACCAATGCTGGGCCTTCGATGACCAAAGTTGCATGCGTCACTTATTGTCTGAAAATCTCGTGAGCCAGGTCAAGGCATATTCAAAGGCATTGATTGAAGAGAGCGTAGCGAAAGCCGCGTACCCGCTCGTTTCGCTTTCCCACTTGACGTCCGGCCCTTCCGCCACACCCGCCGGTGTACCGGCTCGCGGGGCTTCATTTGCTCACGGTGGTATTGCGTTCCATATTTTCGATGCGCCGAACGGAGATCTCAAATGAAGCTCAAACTTTCCGCCGCGCTGCTCGCCGCAAGCCTCCCGCTCTCATCGATAGCTTTCGCCCAGGGCACCGCGCCCGCCGACGTTGCAGTGATCAATGCTTGCCTGAAGACCGCGGAGGAAACCGGCGGTTTCGGCGGCGCGTGTGTCGGGCTCGTCACCGACCCCTGCATCAAAAAGGCGGAGGGCGTGAATGACGATGTCGCCAAATGGAAAGCCTGCGCGGCGCGCGAACTCGCCATTTGGACGCAGAAAACCAATGAGGCGCTAAAGAAGGTTGAGGCCGGCGGGTTCGCCGACAAGATCAAGGCGGTCAAGGACTCGCAGAAAACCTTCGCCGCGTCGCGTGATAGCTTCTGCTCGGTCTTCGACAAAGTCGAGCCCGGCATGTACCGGGGCGACGCGAACTACTGCCGCCTGCGCGAGACCGCGAACCGCGCGCTGAGCTTGATCAAGCTCGGCGCTGCGGTCAACGAGCACTGAGACCTCTTAGTCCCACTCTCAATTGTCTCTCGCATCGGCGTATCGTCGATGTGGGGACAGAGCGCGAGAGCTTTCCGCTGTTTTTGCAAACGACGTGACAGCCCTTCGAACAAAACCTGAAGTACCTCTTTCGTCACGATTTTATATGGTTCGACCATCCTTGTTAAACGAGAGAAGCTATTGCAGATGCGCTCAATTTCTAATGTAAGCCAATGCAGAGTTGATGGTCGAAAGTCGCTCTTCTTGCTCCTGCTTTTATTTGCGATCCCCTCGGATGACTGCTCCGCGCAGACACCGCCGCCCCCAATCAACGAACGTGCGTTCGAGCGCGTGCCGCCGACAGTCGTAACGAGGTTGGCGACCCGCTTTTCGCTAGGCTCATTTGCGGGCCGCTTCGAGGAGACGCGGCTCGACGCGGTTCGCGAAGTCCTGGGCGAAGGGACCATCCAACACCGAGGCGACGCTGGAGATAGTATCTATTGGCTGTGTTATCGGCGCGCGCAGCATCGATTGTGGATCGTGTCCGGCGGGGAGATAGGCGGCCCGGATCATCTCGTCACGGAAATCGTTGAAGAGCTCACCGAGAAAGACGCCGGGGCTTCGACCGATTGCGGCATTATCCCGGAAAAATTCTCGCCCGTCATCTTCGACGGCAAGCTGCATTTAGGTATGTCGCGTCAGGAGGTAATCACGGCGTTGGGACCGCCGTCGAAGTCGGAAGCTGCTCAGATCGTGTATTCGCACGAGGGAAAGCTCGCAGACGGTTTCGATGAGACCGCTTGGCTCATTCTCCGATTTCGTGAAAACAAGCTTGTGTCCATGCGCGGCGGCAAGACCACAACGAATTGAAGTGGCTGCGAGCAGCGTTCGCGCTTTGCGACGGATGGGAGCGAGCCATGCCCGCTCCCGCACGACCTGCATCACATATCCGAGCCGAATGCCTATCGATGCCCGGATGGCGGCTCATGGTTCAAAGCGGCCTCGCTCGCCGAAGCATGTTTCACGCGGTTTCAGCAACAAGGGGGCCCGGCCATCCCGCATCTCTTGGGGCCGACGATCGCCAACACCGGGATCGCCGGCTCACTTGTCTTCACGGCTCCTTAACTGCAATCGACGACCATCACGCGCAATGAGGTCGAACATGCGCTTGCGGTTGAAGGCTGACGGACGGATCGTCGAATTGCGGGACGGGCACGAGGTGCCGCTGGTTCCCGATATGCCTGTCGTGCCGGAGCCGGTCGCGGTGCGACCCGGCGAAGCCGAAGTTCGCGATCTGCGCCGCCGTGCGCAGCTGACCCAGATGGAATTTGCCGCGCGTCTTGGCGTTCCCGTCGAGACGATCCGCAATTGGGAGCAGGGCAAGCGCATGCCGCGCGGTCCGGCCCGTGCCTTGCTGGCGGTGATCGCACACGCACCGGAGACGGTGTTCGCGGCGCTTGCACCGGTTGCCGCGGACGCCTGAACGATCACTGTGGATCATCGCCTGCGCTGACGCGCCGGCCATGTCCTGGAAAAGCCTGTCGGCGTTCGTATCGTTGCTCCGTCCGAGGAGAAGATGATGCAGTTCGTGGAAGCAAACGGCGCCCGCATCCCGGCCATTGGCCTCGGGACATGGGAACTGCGCGGCCGCATTTGTGCGCGTGTCGTTGAACAGGCGATCCGGCTCGGCTATCGCCACATCGACACCGCACAGGTCTATGAGAACGAGCGCGATGTCGGCGAGGGCATTCATGCCGCGCACATTCGCCGTGACGAGATGTTCGTGACGACCAAGGTCTGGACTACGCATTTCGCGCCTCACAATCTCGAACGCTCCGTGAAGGAAAGCCTGACGCGGCTGCGCATGACCGAGGTCGATCTGCTGTTGCTGCACTGGCCGAACCCGCAGGTGCCGCTGGAGGAAACGCTCGGCGCGCTGGCGCATGCCAGGCAGATGGGCCTGACCAGGCATATAGGCCTGTCGAATTTCACCGTGGCGCTGATCGAACAGGCTGTGGCCGCATGTCCCGCGCCGCTGGTCTGCGATCAGGTCGAGTATCATCCCTATCTTGACCAGGTAAAGGTGCAGGGCGCCTGCCGGCAGAATGGTCTGGCCATGGTCGCCTACAGCCCCATCGCCCAAGGCAATGTCCGCGGCGATGAAACGCTTGCCGAGATCGGCAAGGCGCATGGCAAGAGCGCAGCACAGGTGTGCCTGCGCTGGCTGGTCCAGCAGGGCGCGGTGGCGATCCCGCGCACTTCCAAGGTCGAGCGTCTGTCGGAGAATATCGACGTGTTCGATTTCATGCTGTCCGAAAACGAGATGTCCCGGATTTCGCATCTGGCGCATCCGAAGGGGCGGCTGACTGACTACGGCTTCGCGCCGAAATGGGATTGATCCATCAAGCCAGCCGGCATTTGTTGCATTGATCTTGTGGACGGGATGGCTCATGCAGTGACACCGTCCGGCAAGCCAAGGGCCTCATGTTCTTCATATTCTCCAAGATGCTCGGCTTCTTCACGGAGCCGTCCAATGCGATCGCCATCATCTGCGTGGTCGGCATTGTGCTGGTGCTGCTGCAGCGCCAGCGTGTCGGAACATTGCTGGTGACCTTTGGCATCCTGTTGCTGCTGCTGTTCGGCTATTCGCCTGTTGGCAATGTGCTGATGCTGTCGCTGACCGAGCGTTTTCCGAAATGGCAGGACGATGGCCGTGCACCCGACGGCATCATCGTGCTCGGCGGCGCCATCGATTCGGATTCGTCCGCGGCCCGCGGCTCGCTGGAGATCAATTCGGCCGGCGAGCGGATAACGGCGATGCTGGAGCTGGCGCGCCGCTATCCGCAGGCGCGCATCGTCTTCACCGGCGGCGCCGGCAGCCTGATTGAAAAGTCGCTGTCCGAAGCGCCCGTTGCCGGCGAGCTGCTGCGGCGTTTCGGCGTGGCCCCCGAACGCGTCACGCTTGAAACCGCTTCCCGCACCACCGACGAAAATGCCGCCTTCACCGCAGGCCTGGTGTCGCCGAAGCCCGGCGAGCGCTGGCTGCTGGTGACGTCCGCCTGGCATATGCCGCGCGCGATCGGCGCGTTCCGCAGGGTCGGCTTCGATGTCGAAGCCTATCCGGTGGACTGGCGCACGCGCGGCTGGATCGATGCCACCGAGACCTTCGATTCTGCCAGCGCCGGCCTTGGCCGGAGCGACATCGCGGTTCACGAATGGGTCGGGCTGATCACCTATTGGCTCGCCGGCCGCAGCAGCGAGTTGCTGCCGGCGCCGAAGAAGCGGTGATGCGTCACTCCGCCTTCGGCAGCCCCAGCCGGTACACGCCGCGGAAGTCGTTGGGATCCTCGACCGGCTTGCCCTTGCGATAGATCACCAAGCGGTCGGCGAGCGCTAGCGTCACGGCGGCGCGGCGGATCGGCATCAAGAGCGCGTGCCAATCGCCCTCGGGCTCGATCACATGCGCAATCTCAGGAGGGCTCAGCGTGCCCGCGCCGTTGCGGGTGAGCGCGTCGAGGATGGCCTCGTCGAGCGGCAGGGCCTTGGGCTTCGGGGCGGCCGGTTTGGCGGCTGCCGGTTTCGGGGTCTTCGAACTGGGTTTGGACATGCTCTGCCATGACCCATCGTACCGCATGACGCAAGCTGTGGCTTGGCGGACATGGCGCGGGGCAGGGCGCGACGCTATGATCGGGCCAGTCGGCGTATAGAAGTCTCATTAGCCCCATGGAACCAAGACACCTCATCCGCGCAGCGATTGCCGTCTCGGTGGTCGGCCACCTCGCTTTGGCGGCCGGGGTCTATTTCGCCGATGCGCGTCCGATGGAGCAGCATGAGGAGAGCGTTGCCGTCGATCTGGTGACGCCGCAGCAGCTCGCAGAGGCCGAAAAGAAGGCCGAGGAGACGCCGCCGGAGCCTGAGAAAAAGCCAGAGAAGAAACCGGAGCCGGAATTTCGGCTGCCTGACCTGACCAACAAGCCGACCCTGGAAGAGCAGAAGACGCAGGCCGTCGCCGCCAAACCGCAGTCATCGGCGCAAAACACCCCGCCGCAGCCGCAGAAGACGTCGCCCCAGCAACCCGCACCGTCACCGCAGCAACAGGCCGCCCAGCAACCGCCGCCACCTCAGCAGCAAGCCCAGCAACAGCCGCAGGCCACTCCCGCAACGCCGCCTCCGTCAGCGCCTCCCGCTACGCAGCCGCCGTTGCAGCAGCAGGCTGCGCTGCAGGCTCAGCCGCCGGCGCCGCAACCGGGCCCACAGCAGGTGCCGCCGCAGCCCGAGGCCGATATCACCGTGAAATACGGCGTCATGCTGGGCTTGCCTGAAGGCTTCGGCGGCGGCGCCGCGTCGGAGCAGGCGGACCTGTCCAAGCTGGATATCGCCGCTTTCCGGCGGCATCTCAAAACCTGTTCGAAATTGCCCACCACCGTCGCGCGCGGCGATGACGCCAAGGTCAAGCTGCGCGCCGTGTTCTCGCCGGATGGCCGGCTGATCGCCGAGCCCACGGTGATCGAGGTCCGGCGGCCGGCCAAGGCGGCGCTGCTGATGCAGGCAGCCAAACAGGCGCTGGAAGCCTGCCAGCCTTATGCGATGCTGCCAGCCGACAAATACGACGAGTGGAAAGTGCTCGATCTCGATTTTACGCCGCAGGATTTCGCGGGGTAACCCTTATTTCGGCGTCAGGCGCCATGGCCTGCCAGGCATTGGAAGCGAACTGTCGGCGCCAGGTCACGATCACCACGGCAGCCGTCGAGACCAGAAACACCCAGGGGCTGACGAACCAGCCGAGATAGCCGAGCGCGAAGAAGAAGGCGCGCTGCCCACGGTTGAAGTGCCGGGCCGCCGCGCCGAACATCCTGGTCGTGCGCACCACATGCGCTTCGGCCTCCGGCGTGTCGCGCTTCGAGGCCAGCGGCATCGCGCCGATCAGGATCGCGACATAGTTGAACAGCCGGTACGACCAGGCGAATTTGAAGAACGCATAGACGAAAATCAGAATCAGCCCGAAGCACTTGATCTCCCACATGCCGGGCGTGGTGTTGAAGCCGAGCGGCAGGTTCTGCATCATCGGCATCACTTCATTGGTGGCGCGCAGCAGGGCCAGCGAGCCGCCGATGGCGATCAGCGTGGTCGATGCAAACCACGCGGTACCGTTCTGCAGCGAGGTCATGATGTGGGTATCGACGATGCGCGCCTCGCGCTCCAGCAGGCGGCGCATCCAGACCTCACGATAGCCGTGCATGCGTGCGGACAGGCTGTCGCGGCCGTATTTGGTGTGCTCCAGCGTGATCGCATAGGTCGTCCACTCCAGGATGAAGAAGCCCAGCGCGAAGACGTCGACCCAGGAATAGTTGATCATGAAGCACCCATCGTATCAGTTGGCACTTCTGCCACGCATGCCGTGATGCAGCAACAAGCCTGTGCACGCGGCTTGCTTGCAGAGGCGCATGCGTGGCAATTTACCGGTGTCGCAAGGAGTGGTTGATGTCGCTGTCGCTGGTGATCGGTAACAAGAATTATTCGTCGTGGTCGATGCGGCCATGGGTTGCGCTGAAGGCTGCCGGCATCCCCTTCGAGGAGGTGTTTGTCCCGCTCTATACGGATGCCGCCGACAAGCAGCGCATTCTCGATGTGACCCCGTCAGGTAAGGTGCCGGCGCTCGTCGATGGCGAGATCACGGTGTGGGATTCGCTGGCGATCATCGAATATGCCGCCGAGCGTTTTCCGGACGCAAAGCTGTGGCCGGAGGACCGGGCCGCGCGCGCCCATGCGCGTTCGGTATCCGCCGAGATGCATTCCGGTTTCATGCCGCTGCGCAACGAATGCGGCATGAACCTGCACCGGCCGGTCCGCGCGAAGGCGCTGTCCGACGATGCCAAGGCCAGTATCCGGCGTATCCAGCAGATCTGGGCCGATTGCCGCGCACGCTACGGCAAATATGGACCGTATCTGTTCGGCGCCTTCAGCGGCGCGGATGCCATGTATGCGCCGGTGGTGCACCGGTTCCTGACCTACGACATCGATGTCACGCCGGAAGCCCGTGCGTATATGGATACGATGCAGGCGCTGCCGGCGTTTCGGCAATGGACCGACGAGGGCCTCGCCGAGACCATTGTCATTCCGCGCTTCGAGGATGACTAAAAACCGCCACGATTTCGTCATGACCGGGGCCGTGCCATAACAACCGCATATTGCGGGTTCATGGCAGCCGGACTTTCTTTGGAAGCATTTTCTTCGGAAGCAGGGCTTTCTTTGGAAAATTGGCTTCCACACATGCGGGGACGACTCGATGAACGGGGTATGGGCGAATTCGCTCGATCAAATCTGGCGCGCGCCGACGCTTCCGATGTGGCTCGCGCTGGCTGCCTCCATCTTCTTCGCCCTGATCGTGCTGGCGACGCTGCTGCGCGCCGAGAAGTCCGTCGCCAATGGTGCGTTGACCGTGATCACGCTGCTGGCGATCGGCGTTGCTGCTGCGGCGACGTTGCGTAAATCCGAAACCGCCGGGCAGGACGCCTCGCACGCCGCCGTTGCAGTGCCTCAGGTGAATGCCTCGCTGCCGGCGCTGTCCTGCCTCGACGATCTCGCCGGCGATATGGTGCTCGCGGGCTGCGAGAAGGTGTTGTTTGGCTCGGCGGATTCGGTGGCGGCTGCCGTATCGGCCTCGGCTGCACAGATCAATCGTTTGACGTCGTATGGCGATGTCGCCGCAGCGAATAAATCTATGACGCCTGAATTGGCGGGGCTGCGCCGCGCGATCGAACGCGATCGCTACGGTCTGATTGCCTATGTGCTGCAATCGCGCGATCGCTGCATGCCGGAAAGCTGCGCTGCCTATGCCGCGCTGACCGATCACAAGCGGATTGCCGCGAATATGGAAGAGCGCACCTATGAGGGCCTCGTGACACGCTATGCGCCCGGCTGGAACGCGCCGCCTGCGGCTGCGGCCGCAGCGACGGGCGCGCTGGCCGGATTGCCGGCGTCGGTTCCGACCGGAAAGCCGACCACGGCCGATTTCCCGTCATCATCCTCGATCCCGCCGATCTCGATCATGACGGAAACGCCCGTGAAGCCACCGGCGGCCGCCAATGCGCAGGCGCCTGCACCGCGCGCCGCGTCGACAACGCCGCCACCTGCGGCTGCGAAGAAGCAGCCCGCGCCGAAGACCGCCGCTCGTCCACAGGCGCCTGCCGCCCCAGCGCCCGTGCAGCTTGCACCGGAGGCTCCGCCGGCCGATAACTGAGCGGTGGATAACGCCTTGTAAAACCGTGTCGCACTGCCGATTTCTGACCCATGCCCCTGCATCTCATCAAGCTCGCCGTCGGCTGCGAATCCATCGCGGATTTCAAGAGCTATCTCTCCGAACGGATGCGCGCAGCAAAAGCGCGCGGCGCACCTCAGCATCACATCCACATCACCCGCATGGTGCCGAAACGCGATGTCGAACTGCTCGATGGCGGTTCGCTCTACTGGGTGATCAAGGGCGAGATCGCGCTGCGTGAGAAAATTCTCGCTATCGAACCGTTCCGCGACAGCGACGGTATCAACCGCTGTCGCCTGGTGATGCAGCCGAAACCGGTCACGGTCGCGCCGCGCCCGCTGCGCCCGTTCCAGGGCTGGCGCTATCTCACCGACAAGGACGCCCCGCCGGATCTCGGCAAGGCTGCCGCGAGTATCGAGGCAATGCCGGAGCCGATGCGGCGCGAGCTGCGGGAATTGGGGCTGCTGTAGGGCAGGGCTCGCTCGTCATTCCGCCCATACTCGTCATTCCGGGGCGTGCGTCGCCGGCGCAGCCGGCAGAGCGCGAACCCGGAATCCCGGTGTGTTTTCCGCTGAACATGCCGAGATTCCGGGCTCGGTCCCGTCGCCTGCGGCGCCGGTCCCGCCCCGGAATGACAGTTTGGGGCGCTCCGAACATTTTTTCCTATCTCTCGTTGACAACATCCCCATCAGGTTTATATTCCCCTCCGTCCTGCCCCACCGAGAGGGGCGATCGCGATCGTCACGTTCGCGGGGTGGGATGCGGTGGACGCCGGAGATGCGGCGTCACGCGGTTTGGGGGTGACGTCTGTCTTCGGGCAGGACGGATCTGCGCCAGCACTGCCACTGGCAAGGAGACGGCCGACCTTGGGATGGACAGACCCCTGGACAGTGTGACGGACGACCAAGTCGAAACGCGTTCGGCCAAGTGCTTTGCGGCTACCCTGTCCCTCCGCCCTGGGACATTAATTTTGGTGATGGGACCGTTCGCCATGGCAGATGTGCAGGCAACCGAAAAAACACCGCAGGCGGAACGTCGGGCACTTGCTCGGCGCCTCCGAAAGTCCTGATGCACACTCAATTGCGGAAGACCGCATCGCATCAGGCCCAAGGGTGCAACGGGCACCTGGCGTTCCGCACGCCCTCTCACAAGGGGGCGGGAATGCAAAGCACGACGGCGCCCCCGCGCCGCAAACAATGGGGGCGATAACGCATGTCTGAAGAGCGGGGCTGTTTGACAGTTGAATCCGCATCGAACGTCGCGGCCTGCGCGTAACGCGCGCTGTCGTCGGCACCGTCCAGCCCACCACTTCCGGAAATCCTGACCTCCGCTTTTGTGAGAGCTCGCTGACCAGATTGGTAAACAGCTTAATCACTGGCGAAAAAGCTCCCGGCTGTGTTGCATCCATTCCGCTCTGTGAAATTCACGTCCGCAGCGTGAAATGTTGTCGCTTGCCAAGGCTGCCGTGAAAGGTCACAAAAAACTGAACTGGGACGAAACACCAATCGGAGAGACGTTTGAGCATCAAGGGCAAGGCATATATCGCCGGCATCTACGAACACCCGACCCGGCACGCGCCGGATAAATCCATTGCGCAGTTGCATGCCGAAGTCGCCAAGGGTGCGCTCGAGGATGCAGGCCTCACGCATAAGGATGTCGACGGCTATTTCTGCGCAGGCGATGCGCAAGGGGGCCTGTGGCCGATGGTCGACTATCTCGGCCTCAAGCCGCGTCACGTCGACTCCACCGAGACCGGCGGCTGCTCCTACATCATCCATCTCGGCCATGCCGCGCAGGCGATCGCTGCGGGCAAGTGCTCGATCGCACTCGTCACACTGGCCGGCAAGCCACGCACCGGCGCGATGCCGCCGCGTCTGCAGGGCGCTGAAGCCGATTTCGAGACCGCTTATGGTGCGACCACGCACAATGCCTATGGCATGTGTGCCATGCGTCATATGCACGACTACGGTACGACCAGCGAACAGCTCGCCTGGATCAAGGTCGCAGCCTCGCATCACGCGCAATACAACCCGCATGCGATGCTCAAGGACGTCGTCACCGTCGAGGACGTGCTGAACTCGCCGATGATCTCCGATCCGCTGCATCGCATGGATTGCTGTGTCGTCTCGGACGGCGGTGGCGCGATGATCGTGACCACGCCCGAGATTGCGAAGAGCCTGAAGAAGCCGCTGGTGCGGCTGATCGGCCATGGCGAGGCGATGAAGGGTCCGCGCGGCGGCAAAGATCTCGACCTCACTTACTCCGCCGGCGTGTGGTCCGGTCCGCGCGCGTTCGAAGAAGCGGGCGTGACGCCGCAGGACATGAAGTATGCGTCGATCTATGACAGCTTCACCATCACCGTGTTGATGCAGCTCGAAGACCTCGGCTTCTGCAAGAAGGGCGACGGCGGCAAGTTCGTCTCCGACGGCAACCTGATCTCGGGCGTCGGCAAGCTGCCGTTCAACACCGATGGCGGCGGCCTGTGCAGCAACCATCCCGTCAATCGCGGCGGCATGACCAAGATTCTCGAAGCCGTGCGCCAGCTGCGCGGCGAAGCCCATCCCAAGGTGCAGGTGCCGAATTGCGATCTCGCGATCGCCCACGGCACCGGAGGCCTGCTCGGCGTACGTCACGCCGCATCGACCGCTATTCTGGAGCGCGTGTAATGACTGAAGCCAAGAAGTATCCGACGCCCGCTGGCAATCCTGAATCGCAGCCGTTCTGGGATGCGGCCAAGGATGGCAAGTTCATGATCAAGCGCTGCACGACCTGCGGCGAAGCGCATTTCTTCCCGCGCGCGATCTGCCCGTTCTGCTTCTCCGACAAGACCGAATGGGAGCAGTCGTCGGGCGAGGGCGAGATCTACACCTACAGCCACATGCGCAAATCGGCGACCGGTCCTTACGTGATCGCCTATGTGACGCTGAAGGAAGGCCCCTCGGTGCAGACCAACATCGTCGACTGCGATCCGGGCAGTCTGAAGATCGGCCAGAAGGTGAAACTGGTGTGGAAGCCCACCGACGGCGCGCCGCTGCCGTTCTTCACGCCGGTGTAGCGACACACTCAAACTGTCATCACCCGCGAAAGCGGGTGATCCAGTAAACGCCGAAAGGCCTGTTGTACTGGATCGCCCGGTCAAGCCGGGCGATGACAGTTCGGGACAAACCCAACAAGCAAGAAAATCGGGAGCGAGCTCAAATGCCCATCAACTACGAAGCCCTGATGGCGATGAAGAACATCGGCCAGAAGTATGCCTGGACCGATCGCGAAGTGATGCTCTACGCCTATGGCATCGGCATGGGCGCCGATCCGATGGACGAGCGTGAACTCGCTTTCGTCAACGAGGGCACCTACACGCCGCGTCCGCTGAAAGTCGTGCCGACCTATGCGTCGGTCGCGGCCTGGGGTTCAAGCCCCGGCGAGATGAACCTCAACAAGCTGCTGGTTGTCGATGGCGAGCGCGACATCACCTTCCACAAGCCGCTGCCGGTGGCTGCGAAGATCACCGCCGATAGCAGTGTGCTCGGCGTGTTCGACAAGGGCGCCGACAAGGGTGCCGTGATCCTGCACCAGACCATCCTGCGCGATGAAGCTGGCGAGGCGCTGGCGACTCTCGTGGCCTCACGTTTTGCGCGCGGCGATGGCGGCTTCGGTGGCAAGTCCGAAGGCCAGCCCGAGCCGCATGCGATGCCGAAGCGCGCGCCGGACAAGACCGTCGATATCACCACGCGGCCCGATCAGGCGCTGATCTATCGCCTGTGCGGCGATCGCAACCCGCTGCATTCGGATCCGGAATTCGCCAAGCGCGCCGGCTTCCCGCGGCCGATCCTGCACGGCATGTGCACCTATGGCATCACCTGCCGCGGCGTGCTGCAGACCTATGCCGATTACGATCCCTCCGCCTTCAAGCAGCATGCGGTGCGGTTCTCGTCGCCGGTGTTTCCCGGCGAAACCGTCAGCATGGATCTGTGGAAGGACGGCAACGTGGTGTCGTTCGAGGCCAAGGTGAAGGAACGCGGCGTCACCGTGATCAAGAGCGGCAGGACGGTGCTGGCGTAACTCAATCCTCTCGACGTCATGCCCGGCCTTGTCCCGGGCATCCACGTCTTGGTCAAAACGTGAGACGTGGATGGCCGGGTCAAGCCCGGCCATGACGGAGCAAAACAAAAAACAAAATCATAAAAATACAGGGAGCGTGCCATGGGTCTTCTCGACGGCAAGGTTGCCATCATCACTGGCGCCGGTGGCGGCCTCGGTGAAGCCTACGCAAAGCTGTTCGCACGCGAAGGCGCATCCGTCGTGGTCAACGATCTCGGCGGCCCGCGCGATGGCTCAGGCTCCGATCTCTCGATGGCGCAGCAGGTCGTCGACGCCATCAAGAAGGAAGGCGGCAAAGCCGTCGCCAATGGCTCCGACATCTCGACCATGGCCGGTGGCCAATCCGTGTTCGACGATGCCATCAACGCGTTCGGCAAGGTCGACATCCTCGTCAACAATGCCGGCATCCTGCTCGACCAGACCTTCGCCAAGGCGTCCGAGGCAGCGTGGGACAAGGTCATGAAGGTGCATCTCAAAGGCACATTCTGCGTCACCCAGCCGGCCTTCAAATGGATGAAGGAAAACGGCGGCGGCGTCATCGTCAACACGTCCTCGACTTCCGGCCTGATCGGCAATTTCGGCCAGAGCAATTACGGCGCAGCCAAGGGCGGCATCTGGGGCCTGTCCAATGTACTGGCCATCGAAGGCCGCAAATACAATATCCGCGTCTGGACGCTGGCGCCGGGCGCGCTGACCCGCATGACCGCCGACCTGCCGCGCTATATCGAGAATCCCGGCGCCGCGCTCGGTCCGGACGGCATCGCGCCGGCGGTGCTCTACATGGTCAGCGACCTCTCAGGGAGCCGGACCGGCAAGGTGCTCGGCGTATCCGGCCCGCGCGGCGTCCGCGAGATGAAGATGATGGAAATGGAAGGCTGGAAACCGCCCCATGACGGCTGGAGTGCGCAGGACGTGGTGACTCATGCCGGCGAGATCTTCTTCTCGGAGGAAGATACCAAACACGGCGCGCGGCGGTTCTAGGTCCATGACCTCAGGGATGCTCACGCTTCGCGGCGCGCATCCCGACGAGGCCGCAGCGCTGACCGAACTCTGCCTGCGCTCCAAGGCCGTCTGGGGCTATGACGCTGCCTTCATGGCGGCGTGCCGTGATGAACTCACGCTGACGCCTGAGACTTTTGGCAGCTCGCTACTTCAGGTCGCCGTCCGCGACGGACGCGTGATCGGCATGGTTCAGGTCAGGATCGCGGGCGAAGTCGCCCAGCTCGACAGACTGTTCGTCGAGCCGGATCAACTGCGATCAGGAGCAGGGCGTATCCTGCTGGACTGGGCAAAGGCAGCAGCGCGCCAAGTGGGTGCCGTGGTCATGATCATTGAGGCTGATCCGGGCGCAGCCGGGTTTTACCGCCGTGAGGGGGCGGTGGATGCGGGAACGGTCGCGTCCGGCTCGATACCGGGGCGATGCATTCCGAAGCTGTCTCTCGCACTTTGAAGCCTTGTTGATGGATGATAGTGTCCGGCCAGAATGTCCGTTCCAAGCGCCAATATCCAGAGAGTAACCATGAAACTGACCGCCAAAGCCGCCGGCACCTTCGCCATCGCACCGACCCCGTTCCTCGACGACGGCCGCATCGACGACAAATCGATCGACGGCCTGACGGATTTCTATGCCCAGGTCGGCTGTGATGGCGTAACCGTGCTCGGCATCATGGGCGAGGCGCCGAAGCTGGAAGGGGCCGAGTCCGAGGCCGTGGCCACCCGCTTCATCAAGCGCGCCGGCGACAAGATGCAGATCATCGTCGGCGTTTCCGCCCCCGGTTTCGCCGCCATGCGTTCGCTGGCGCTGAAATCGATGGATGCCGGCGCTGCCGGCGTCATGATCGCCCCGCCGCCGCATCTGCGCACCGACGACCAGATCACCAACTATTTCAAGCAGGCGGTGGATGCCATTGGCGATGACGTGCCGTGGGTGCTGCAGGATTATCCGCTGACCCTCACCGTGGTCATGACCCCCGCCGTGATCCGCAAGATCATCATGGACTCCAAGTCCTGCGTGATGCTGAAGCACGAGGACTGGCCGGGCCTGGAGAAGATCACCGCGCTGCGCAACTTCCAGAAGGACGGCAGCTTGCGCGAAACCTCGATCCTCACCGGCAATGGCGGCGTGTTCCTGGATTTCGAAATGGAACGCGGCGCTGATGGCGCGATGACGGGTTATGCCTTCCCTGAGCTGTTGATCGACGTCGTCAATCTCCAGAAGAAGGGTGAGCGCGACAAGGCACATGATCTGTTCGACGCGCATCTGCCGCTGATCCGCTACGAGCAGCAGCTCGGCATCGGTCTCGCCGTTCGTAAATACGTGCTGCAGAAGCGCGGCGTTATTGCATCAAGCGCGCAGCGCAAGCCGGGTGTGGCGATCACGGCGCAGGCGAAGGCGGAGGTCGATTATCTCCTCTCGCGCGTCGCGCGCTACGACAAACGCGCGAACATCGCACCGCAGTCGAGCGCTGCGGGTTAATAACTCCCCAGAAGTGTCATGGCCGGGCTTGACCCGGCCATCCATCTTCAGGGTTGCCAAGTAGAAGATGGATGCCCGGACCAAGTCCGGGCATGACAAACGAGAGGTCGGCGATCGCCGGCACAACAGGCATCAAAGAATGCCGATCAGGGAGAAACTGAATGCCAAGCGAGCTCGGCGTTGTGCGTCCTGCTTCCACCATCCTGCTGCTGCGCAAGGGTGCAACCGACGCCATCGACGTCTTCATGATGGTGCGGCACTATCAGATCGAATTCGCATCGGGGGCGCTGGTGTTTCCTGGCGGCAGCGTCGATGCCGGAGATCGCGAGATCGGCACACAGTCCGAGCTCTATAGCGGCGGCCGGGGCCTCGATCCCGATATGCTGGCATTCCGTATCGCCGCGATCCGCGAGACCTTCGAGGAAAGCCGCATTCTGCTCGCGCGGCCGCGGGGCTCGAACGACTTGATCGCTGCGACGAAGGCGAGCGCCATCGCTGATCAGCATCGCGACGCGCTGAACGAGGGCAAGGTCAAATTCGCCGATATCATCGCCGAGAACGATCTGGAGCTCGCGCTCGATCTGCTCGTGCCCTACGCACACTGGATCACGCCGGAAGGCATGAAGAAGCGGTTCGACACCTGGTTCTTCCTCGCCGAGGCGCCGCCCGAACAGGTCGGCATGCATGACGGCAAGGAGTCCACGGACTCGATCTGGCTGTCGCCGCGCGAAGCGCTGGAAGGCGGCGCATCGGGCCGTTTCACGCTGCCGTTCCCGACCACGCGCAATCTCATCAAGCTCGGTAAGCAGCCCAGCGTCGCGGGGGCACTCGACGACGCCAACCGCACCACGATCGTCAGCGTCACGCCCATCGTCACGCGCGATGGCGACAAGCGCCAGCTACGGATTCCGATCGAGGCCGGCTATGACGGCGAGGTGTTCGAACTCACCGGCGCGCCATAGCGCGCTGGTCTATCCCGCTTTGGCTTGCGGCGCCGCGGCGGCATTCTCCCAGAATGGCCGCCGCAACTCGCGTTTCAGCACCTTGCCCGCACCCGACAGCGGAAACGGTTCGCTGCGCACGTCCACGCTACGCGGGCACTTGTAGCCGGCGATCTTCTCCTTGCAGAAAGCGATGATCTCGGCGGCATTGACACCCGCACCGGGTTTTGGAATGACGAAGGCGTGCACGGTCTCGCCCCATTGCGGGTCGGGAATGCCGATCACGGCGCATTGCGCTACGGCAGGATGTTGAGCAACGACATTCTCGACTTCGGTAGAGTAGACGTTCTCGCCGCCGGAGATGATCATGTCCTTCACCCGGTCGACGAGATAAATATAGCCTTCGTCGTCCATGTAGCCGCCGTCGCCCGTGTGCATCCAGCCGTCGATGACGGCCTTCGCAGTTTCTTCGGGGCGCTCCCAATAGCCCATCATGACATTCTGGCCGCGGACGGCGACTTCGCCGACCTCGCCATTCGGCACAGGATTGCGATCGGCGTCGACGATGCGGGCCTCGCAGCCGATCGCCGCGCGGCCACAGGCGCGCTGACGGTTCTTGGCAGTGGCTTCCTCACCGATATGCTGATCCCACGGCAGATGCGTCGCCAGCGGTGACAGTTCGGTCATGCCATAGAGCTGATGGAATTCGGTATCGGGCATTCCGGCCATCGCGCGCTTCAAGAGCGCTTCGTTGATTGGCGAGGCGCCGTACATCATCAGCTTGAGCGAGGAGAAATCGGCCGATGCGAATGTGGGGTGATCGACCAGCATCTGGATCATGGTCGGAACGATCAACGTCGCCGATACTTTCTCGCGGGCGATGGTCTGCATCACCAACTCCGGATTGAACATCCGGACGATGACATTGGTGCCGCCAGAGGCCAGTGAGGTGAACATCACGCCGCCATTGGCGACGTGAAACATCGGTGCGGCGTTGAGATAGACCGAGCCGTAAGGCAGCAGGCCTTCGCTCATCATGTGCAGCGAGTTGCTCATGATATTGCCGTGGCTCAGCATCACGCCCTTGGAGCGGCCTGTCGTTCCGCCGGTGTAAAAGATACCTGCTAGATCCTCGCGTGTCCGCATCGCATCCGGCACCGGCTCTGTCGACTTGACGAGTTCATCGTAATTATGCGCTTCCGCGGGACCCTTTTCGTCGTCCGCATAGACCAGCGTGAGCGGCATGGCCTTGGCGAGTTCGACGCCCATGGCGGCGAAGGCACTGTCGACGACCAGCGCGCTGGCGCGGCAGTCGAGCAGGGAGTCGAGAATTTCGGCCTGACTCCAGCGCACATTGGTCGGCACGATCACAGCGCCGGCCCAGGCGATACCCAGATAGAGTTCGAGATAGCGGTCGGAGTTCAGCATCAGCACCGCCACGCGGTCGCCGTGCTTGACGCCAAGCTTTTGCAGCGCACCCGCAAGGCGGGCAACACGGTCACCAACCTCGCGCCATGTTCGGCGGCGATCGCCGTCGATGGTGGCTATCGTCTGCGGGCTGGTCTGCAGCGCACGGCGCAGGCCTTGCGTGATATTCATGGCGCTTCCCCTTGGTATTGCGGATGCTGCGTGCATCTCTGTAGCGCGATCATAGCGATGGGTGAGGGGCGGGCAAGCGTAGCCAATCGCTTATATCTCACCAGATGGTTCAAAGGATTTGCGCGAGCTTTGCGATGCAAAACGCGTCAGAGAAAAATCTGGAACTGTTCTCATCTGTTGACGATTCAACTCCTGCGCGTAACATCGCGACAGGCCCGCCAGAGGCCATTGGGAGTGAAATGCATGAGACAGCTTGCTCGTCGGGGCGCGTCTTCGCGTCCATTTTTCAACGGGACACTTAACTCACACATAATGCTGCACCGTTGGCTCCGAACATCCATCGCAGCTGCGCTTGGCGCGACGTTGTTAGGCGGTGCCGCCAACGCACAGACGAAGGGCACACCGGATCATATCAAAGCGGTTACATCGGCAATCGATAGTGCAGCGATCACGGCCAATACGGCGACGTCCAAGGATTGGCCGACTTACGGCCTCGATTATGCCGAGACGCGCTTCAGCAAGCTCAATCAGATCACGGCCGAGAACGTCAAAGATATCGGCCTGATGTGGACCTACAATCTGGAATCCATCCGCGGCGTCGAAGCGACACCGCTTGTGGTGGACGGCATCATGTATGTGTCGGCGCCATGGAGCGTGGTGCATGCCGTCGATACCCGGACCGGCAAGCGGCTATGGACCTTCGATCCCGGCGTAGATCGCGAGAAGGGCTATCGTGGCTGCTGCGATGTCGTGAATCGCGGCGTCGCGCTCTACAAAGGCAAGGTGTTCGTGGGGGCTTATGACGGCCGGCTGGTCGCACTGGATGCCGCGACCGGCACGAAGGTCTGGGAGAAGGACACCGTCATCGACCGCAAGATGTCCTATACGATCACCGGCGCGCCGCGCGTGTTCAACGGCAAGGTCGTCATCGGCAATGGTGGCGCCGAATATGGCGTGCGCGGTTACGTTACGGCCTATGACGCTGAGACCGGCAATCAGGCATGGCGCTGGTTCACGGTGCCCGGCGATCCGGCCAAGCCGTTCGAGGACGATTCGATGGCTGCCGCGGCGAAGACCTGGGATCCGGCCGGCAAATACTGGGTCAATGGCGGCGGCGGCTCGGCCTGGGATACGATCACCTTCGATCCCGACCTGAACATGGTCTATATCGGCACCGGCAACGGCTCGCCGTGGAATCGCAATCTGCGCAGTCCGGGAGGCGGCGACAATCTCTATCTCGGCTCGATCGTCGCGCTGAATGCCGATACCGGGAAATATCTCTGGCACTATCAGGAAACGCCCGGCGACAACTGGGACTATACCTCGACGCAGCCGATGATCCTGGCCGATCTCACCATCGACAGCGCACCGCGCAAGGTGGTGCTGCACGCGCCGAAGAATGGCTTCTTCTTCGTCATCGACCGCACCAACGGCAAGTTCATCTCTGCCAAGAACTTTGTCGATGTAAACTGGGCCACCGGCTACGACGCCAGCGGAAGACCGATCGAGGTGCCGGAAGCCCGCTCGCCGGACAAATCCTTCGACAGCATTCCCGGACCGTTCGGTGCCCATAACTGGCATCCGATGTCGTTCAATCCGCAAACCGGGCTGGTCTATCTGCCGGCGCAGGGTGTGCCTTTGAACCTCACGGGCGAGAAGGCGCTGGTGCAGAATGCGCCGGCGGAGAACAAGTTCGGCGGCACCACGGGCTGGAATGTCGGCTTCTCGCTCAATGCCGAGCCGCCGAAGAACCCGCCATTCGGTCGCCTGATTGCGTGGGATCCGGTGAAGCAGAAAGAAGCATGGCGCGCTGAATACATTGCGCCCTGGAATGGCGGTACGCTCACGACGGCCGGCAATCTCGTGTTCCAAGGGACCGCGGACGGCCGGTTCATCGCCTACAACGCCAAGACAGGTGAGAAGCTTTGGGAGACGCCGGTCGGCACCGGCGTGGTGGCCGCACCTGCGACCTATATGGTCGATGGCGTGCAATACGTCTCGGTGGCGGTCGGGTGGGGCGGCGTGTTCGGGATCACCCAGCGCGCCACCGATCGTGAGGCGCCCGGCACGGTCTACACCTTTGCCATTGGCGGCAAGGCGCCGTTGCCAGCCTTTACCAAGTACCAGATCGGCAATCTGCTGACCGGGGTCAAATACGATCCCGCTCACGTGCCGGAGGGGACTTCGATCTACGTTAATGCCTGTGCGACCTGCCACGGCGTGCCCGGCGTGGACAAGGGCGGCAATGTGCCCAACCTGGGCTATGTCTCCACCGAGACCATCACCAACCTGAAGGACATCGTGTTCAACGGGCCATTCAAGGACAAGGGGATGCCGGATTTTACCGGCAAGCTCACGGAAGCGGATGTGGTTAAGATCCAGGCCTTCATCCAGGGTACAGCCGACGCGATTAGGCCGAAATAAACACCATGCTGGACGGTTCGGCCCGATCGGGCCGTCCAGCATGTTCCCCCGGCGGCTGAAGTCGGGATATATTGGGACGCTCTGAAGTCCGGTCCCACAACCATGTCCTCTGCCATTGCGGCATTCTTTCAGCGGGTCCGATCGTCCTCGCTCTCGATCGGCCAGCTGACTTTCAGCGGGTTCCTGCTGGTGTTGACGGTGATCCTGATCACCAGCATCGCCAGCGTGGTTGCGATCCGTCATATTGACAATACCTTCGCCGAGCTTGAGCGGCTGCAGAGCGTCGGCGATCTGGCCGAAAACATCGACCGCCGCCTGATCAGCCTGCGGCTGGCAGCACGCGATTTCGTCACCGATCCCGACGCACAGCCGGAAAAGGTCTCGCAGGCTGCCACGGCGCTCGGCGATCTCCTGAAGAAGACCCGGATCGAGCTTGCGCCCGAGCAGCGCGACATGATCGACGGTGTCGACGCGCGGTTGACCAAGTACCGCGAAGGGATTGAGCGCGTCTCATCGCTGATCGCACGTCGCTCCGCTATGCTGGCGACGCTCCCGCCGCTCCGCGAGCAATTCGAGAACGCCGTTCCGGATGTGACGAATTCAAATGCCGCCAAAGCCATGTTCCGGGCGCAGAACGAGATCGCGGCGGCTTTGCTGGCGCGCGATCCGATCGGAGCCGAGCAGGCCGCCCAGCGCATGCGTGCGCTGCCGATCAGCACGCCCGCGCTTCGTGCGGCCGCCGATGCCTACACCGATGCAATCATCTCGATCTCGGAAACCGAGAGCGAGATCGCCGATCTCGACAGGGATGTGCTTGGCGCCGAAGGCCGATTAATCGGGCGGGTGACCGAATTGTTGCGCGAGCTTAGCGCCCGTCGCGGCCGCGTCCTGTCGCGTGAGTTCGCGCGCACGCTGACCGAGGCAAGATGGCAAAGCATCATCCTTGGCACGGCGGGCGTTCTGGTCGGGCTGTTGGCGGCACTGTTCGTGGTGCGGCGGATCGTGAAGCCGCTGAAGGCGATTGCCAAGTCGATCCGTGCGCTAGCTGGTGGCGCCAAGCACACGCCGATCCCGGCCATGGATCTGGAGAATGAAATCGGTGACATCGCGCGCGCCGCGGAGGTGTTCCGCAAGACGCTGGTCGATGCCGATGCCGCGCGCGAGGCGGCCTTGCATGCGTTGGCCGAGCAGAGGCTGGCGGAAGAGAGTTATCGCAAGCTGTTTGAAGGATCCGTCGACGGCATCTATGTGACGACGCCGGCAGGTGCGCTGCTCAATGCCAATCCGGCACTGGCGCGGATGATGGGGTATGATTCACCGGAAGACCTGATCCGCGCCACGCTGGATATCTCGCGCAACATCTATGTCGATCCCGCGGCGCGCGCCGAGTATCAGCAGCGCATGGCAAGCGACGGAATGGTGCGCGAATTCGAGTATCAGGTCCGTCAACGGCACGACACGGTCCTCTGGCTGTCCGACAGCGCCACGGCGGTCCGCGACGAGAATGGCGAGGTTGTGCGCTATGAGGGAACAGTCCGCGACATCACCAACCAGAAACATGCCGAAGCCGCAATCAGGGAAGGTCGCAGGTTGCTGCAGCAGGTCATCGATACCGTTCCTGCCGTCATCAACGTAAAAGACACCGATCTGCGATACGTCCTGATGAACCGCTACATGGCGGGAATTTTCGGCATCGAGCCCGGTGAGGCGATCGGGAAAACAACTGGCGAGTTGATGATGCGCTTTGGCGCGTCGAAGACCGACTCGCCTGACAAGATGGTGCTGGCGACCAGGAAGGGCCTCGGTTTCTACGAGGAAGAGTACAAGGACGCTGCCGGTGTGATGCGGCAGTGGCTGGTCAACAAGCTGCCTTTGCTGACGACCGATGGTGATATCCAGAACATCGTGACCGTGGCGCTCGATATCGGCCAGCGCAAGCGCAGCGAGCAGGAGATGCTCAAGGCCAAGGATGCCGCTGAGACAGCGCTACGCAATCTGCGTGAGACGCAGAATTCGCTGATCGAGGCGGAGAAGCTCGCGGCGCTTGGGCGGCTGGTTGCCGGTGTGGCCCATGAGGTCAACAATCCCGTGGGCATCAGCCTGACCGTGGCGTCATCGCTGGAACGCAAGATCGCGCTGTTCGGCGAGGAGGTTGCGCGCGGCGAGCTGCGCCGCTCGACCCTGACTGAGTTCATCGAGTCCAACCGCGACGCGGCGGCACAATTGGTCGCCAATCTCAATCGCGCGGCTGAGTTGATCCAGTCGTTCAAGCAGGTTTCCGCCGACCGCAATTATTCCGACCAGCGCGTCTTTGATCTCGCCGATCTCACCGAGCAGGTGGTGATGAGTTTGAAGCCGGGATTACGAAAACAGAAACTGGCGCTTTCGGTCGACTGCAAGCCGGGACTGACGATGAACAGCTATCCGGGTCCGTATGGTCAGGTGCTGACCAATCTGTTCCTCAATTCCGTCGCTCATGCATTTCCCGATGGCAATGGTGGCTCGGTCGAGATCAAGGTGCAGGAAGCCGGCAACGATCATGTGGAAATTCTTTTCGCGGATAACGGCGTCGGCATGAGCCCGGAGGTCCGGCGGCGTGCTTTCGACCCGTTCTTCACGACGCGTCGGGATCAGGGTGGCACGGGCCTGGGCCTGCACATCGTCTACAGCATCGTCACCAGCCGCCTCGGTGGTCGTCTGCATCTGCAGTCTGACCCGGGGCAGGGAACGCGCATCCAGATCATCCTGCCGCGCGTCGCGCCGCTGGAGATGGCAGCGGAATAGTAAACGCTGCTACTGCTGAAATTCCGCAAGCTTGCGTAGTGTCGCGCGGAATATCTGGCTGTGCTTGCCGACGAGCGCTGTGCCGTTCATCGTCGCCGACGTATCCGTGAAAGTACCCGACAGACCGATACCGACCGGTTGGCTCTGGCCGCCGAACAGTGGACTCATGTCAGGGCTGGGCGTGTGCTGCATGACGGAAACCTCGCCCTTGAAGGTGCGGGCTTCCTTGTTGAGAACATAGGTACCGACATAGAACAGGTACGCGTCGCCGCCGAGCAGTTCGCCTTCGCGAAAGGTTACAACACCGCTGCCCTTGCCTGAACGCCCGTCGAGAAGCTCGACATGGATCGAGTAGAGTCCATTCTTCATAATAGCCCGATGGCGCGAACCCGTCCCTTGGTTGCGCAATCAGAAGTATTGCAAAGACCGTATACCAACGTCAACGCATTCGCGGGCGCTGTTGGTGCACGAGCGAAAGACCGAGTGACGCAGGTGCGCTCGCTTGCCGCCTTGGCACTTCGCGACGAGGGCGTTCTTAAATACCTCTGCCATTGAAGTTATCACCACAAATTCGCTGCAGTGCGAAGAGAGCCTGCCGGTGCTAATGGAGAATCGCCTATCGTTTGATTGGGCGTCTGTCGCGAAGTTGAAGCGCAGCCGTTCTTCGATAGTCGTATGATGCGCTTTGCGTGAGTGACTACGGAAGAGGCGGGTACTTTGCCCGCGACAAACCTGAACATCATTGTGCCGGCCGGGGGCTGGAGCAAGCAAATGAGCGACTGGATGACTTCCGGCGCCGACGCGCCGTGTTCGCCAACTACTATCTCTCACGATCGACGCGTCCGGCGTCGTGCAGGCTGGCTGAAGCTGGGAGCGCCAACCTTGTGTATTGCGGTTCTGTTATCAGTGCCGCTGATGCAATCGGTCGCTGCGCGCGATCGCGGACAATTCGCCAATACCAGCCCCGATCTGAAAGCCTGGTTCGATAGTCTGCGCAGCGGCAAGGGTCCGTGTTGTTCCGATGCAGACGGCAGCGCCGTCAGCGATGTGGATTGGGAATCCAACAGTGGACACTACAAGGTGCGGATCGACGGGATGTGGCTCGACGTACCGGACGAAGCTGTCATCACGGTGCCGAACCGCGTCGGTCGCACCATGGTGTGGCCGATACAGGGGTCGTCCGGCACAGTGATCCGTTGTTTCATGCCAGGTAGCATGACGTAGCTGGTCACAACGCCCGGCGGACCGATGCGAGCGCGGCGATCAGCGAGATCGCCGCGAGGACAATGACCGCGGCGCCATAGATATCGAGCGTGAGCGGCAGGCCGAGCGTCGGGATCGCCAAGCCTGCGACGATAGTCGGCAGGCTGAAGGCGAGATAGCAGATAATGAAAATTACCGAGAGCAATCCAGCGCGTTCATGCGCGGGGACCAGCGGCACAACGGTCCGGATGCTACCGAAGAATCCGGCGCCGAAGCCAAAACCGGCAATGACCGTGCCGACCAATAGTTGTGGGACGCTTTGTGTGTAGACCCCGCCCAGCGTGATCAGCACGCCGAGAATAAGACACGCCATGCTGCGGATCAGAATGGTGGTGCCAGGCCATTTGTGTGCCACCAGCATCGAGGCGGCACCGCTCAAGGTCAGCGCTGTCACGGCGAGTCCACCAAGGAGAGGCGAATTCGATCCGGTGATGAGCCGGAGCAGCGAGGGCATCAGCGACAAGTAGAATCCGCCCAACGCCCAGACGGCAACGTTGCCCGGCGAGACCAGGGTCAAGGGTTGTCGTACGTGAGGCGGTACGGTCACGATCGGTCGGAGCGACGCCCATGCGCCGGGACGACGCGCAACCGTTTCCGGCATCCACCACAGCAGAATGGCTTGTATGAGCGTTGCTACGAGGAGCAGCAGATAGACCAGTTGGGTCGGCATTGGCGCGTAGCTGACGAGTACGCTGGATAGCAACGCGCCGATCCCTGTGCCCGTTACAGGCGTCAGGCTGTTCATCAGCGATCCGTGCGCGCGATTCAGATCGAGCATGGCAGCACCGATGGTGCCGAAGGCAATGCCGGTTGCAAATCCCTGAATGGTGCGGGCGGTGATCAGTGCCACGACGGAATCTGCCGTAATGAAAACCAGCAGCGCCACGACATTCAGGATCAGCGCCGAGAACATCACGGGCCGGCGACCGATATAATCCGACAATCCCCCGACCGTCAGCAGCGCAACCAGCAGACTGAGCGCATAGGCGGAGAACACCGTCGTGACCATGACCGGCGAGAGGTGCCAGTGGTCCTGATAGATCCGGTAGAGTGGTGTCGGTGCGCTGGCGAACATAGCGACAGTGCCGAGCGTTGCGATCTGAAAAATAATGGCAGCGCGACGCGTCATCACGCCTTTCGGCCGGGCGTCGAGATTGCTGGACATCGGGGAAGGGACCTAATGGACAAGGTGGGGCAAGCCCAACGGTCGCTTCCGTCCTTGATTGATTTTACCGCTGTCCAATGCTCGCTCAGGTGATGCGCGGAGCAACAGCAGAGAAAGATGATGCATGCATGGCCAAGCCTTCACAACGGCGGCTGGCTCGCGCGCCCTGTGCGAGATTGCATGGCTCGTATGGATCGCGCCCCTTAACACGGCGCGAATCTTTCCTATACTCAGACTGTCACGAACAATGAAAGGAGGTGGTCCAGTGTCTAATTCCAAGCGCTGTCACCTCGCTGAGGCCGCCCGCTAGGCTCACTCTTTGAGCTTCGGAAGGGCGTCTCGGCGCCTGGTTCAGCGAGAACAGGGAAGGGGCGCGCCGAGTAATCGGTGCGCCCTTTCTTCTGAGCGCAAACCTGTCGCGCCGTGAAACATGACGCTTGATCTGCCGGTCATCCGTGACAATCTATCAGACGTTGCTTGTGTCCGGAGTAGCAGCAATGTCGGGAACACCGCGCGATCTGGCGGAGAGAATGGCCGCGCGCCAGCAGCGGCGTGCCATCGATGACGGTTATGTGCGCGAGAGCTTCACACAGCCGCGCGAGAACGCCCGCAAGACGGCGCGGGCGTTTCTGGATCGGTTCCCGAAGCAAGCCTACATGAGCGAAGTTGAGCGCTGGCGCGAGCTGCCAGACGGCGACATTGAATTTACGATGCGGCGGCTGCGGACCGCTGATTGAGCTGACAGGCGGCAATCATCTGGCTGATGTCGTGCTCGCTCATGCCTGTCGCGGCCGATTTCTCGCCTGGATCGGCAGCACATGCGTGGATCGCATAGCCGATATCGAGAAGACGACGCGGCGGATCTTCCTCGCCCAGGCCGACTTCCATCACCAAGCCACTCTCGACGGCATGCCGCCAGACATCGGATTTACTGGGGAAGGCCTTGCTGACTTTGACCGAATTTGAAAACAGCGCGTAGGGCATGCGGCAACCTCCGTGATGAGGCGATAACGCGGAATATGGCATCTGGTTGCGCTGCAGCAAGCCCCACTTTCGTTATCCACGAGGTCGTGATGATCGGTCGGCCGTCAGTCCCGCTGGGTAATCCGCAATTCCAGCAGCGCCATGGTCTGGAGCATTGTGGGATCGCGTTCACCCTCGCTTGTGGTGCGCAGGATGCTTTCGGCGATGGATTGCACGTGAGCGGAGTTGACGGGATGCGGCAGCGTTGAAACAGCCCCGTCCAGCGCTTGTTTCATCACTGAGATTGTGTCTGGTGGAAACGCGGCATGGGAAAAATTCTTCACGGTGGCTCCCGGGTTCAAACGGATAAACGCACCCAACTGTTCACGGGACAACAAGAGTTCGGGCGCGCGAATGTTCCTGCCGCAAAGTTGGGCAGATCCGTGGAGGGGCGTCAGCCGCTGCGTGTCGGGTGCCAGGTTCCGGAAACGGTCGCAGGGATGTCAGGATTCGGTGTCAGCCGGCCGAGCGGCTTTCTTCTTGGCGCCCTGTCGCAGAAATGTCGCGCCGATTTCCTCGCCATTGACCCAGGCCAGCTCGCAGCGACGGAACGCCAGTCCTGTGGACGACAGCAGCAGGAAGAATTCCTTGAGATTGATGCCCTCGATCGAACTCTCGACGATAAGGCGTGCGCCCGTCTCGGACACGTCCATGATGCGGCAGCTGCGGCGCCATGTGCCGTCAATGGCCATGAGCCAGACAGGGAAACCGCGCTCGAACGCGACGCGGCCAGCATTTGGTTTTTCAGGGGTCATCGACGCTTCCTTGGCGCCGGGGAATTTAAATTGGATGGTGGTAACGGCTGGTAAATGCCGCTGACGGCAGGCTTTGCGGTTCAGCACGCCATCGAGATGCTGTTTTGAATGAGCGCCGCGGCGCACAGCCTTATTCGGTTGAATCGTGCAACCGCAACGACGGGTTTCAGACGCGGCGGTTGTGGAGGTGCGCGTTAACGGAATGGTTACAAGCTGGTGCAATGTAAAGTGGAATCCATGGCTTGTTGAAGGGCCTCGGCGGAGCACGTTACTGCATGAACACGCCAGCTGCCCTGATATCTGCCGGCGTAGGTGCAGCGTTTTTTGCGGCCGCATCCGTGTTCTATTATCAGCCGTCCTTCATTCGGCCCGACTATGCGCTGGATGCCATCCTGACAACCAATAACTCGAAGGCGCGTGCTGCAGTCACGCGACTCTTGCTCAATCCGTCATCTGCGCAATTCGATGGCTTGCGGTCGGTCCAGGTCGATAACAGGAAATATGTTTGCGGCAGCGTGAACGCCAAGGACAAATCGGGAGCTTACACCGGGCATCGAGCTTTCGTTTACACGGTCGCCATCGACTTTGCGCGTATCGACGACGATGGAGAGATCGCGCAACGGCACGATGCGTACAAGGCTTGTCCGGTCTCTGAAGAAGAAGAGAAGCTGGCTCAACAGAAGATCGGCATATCACCCAGTGCGCTCCAGGCGATCAAGCTGGTTCAAAAGACGCTGCCGACAGCCGATCCGTCAGTGCTTACGGATAAGGCATCGCAACTATCGCCCGCGGGCAGTGGACCGGCCGGGACGACCGAGCAACAACTCGGCCGTCTGGCAGGCCAACCCGGCTCGGGCGGGCAGCAATCGGGAAACCAGACATTCAAAACCACGCCCGGCCCCGAATCCAACTGGCGTGCCGACAAGCCGCCGACCGCGTGGCCAGTCTTTCCGCCGGACCACGTGTTGGCAAAGCATGTGCAGAAACGAACGAATGCCGAGGCGTTGGTGCTGGCAAAATCGGTTGAAGATCTCTGGGTAAAGTCCAAAGCGGGAACCTCATCTCAGCGGCCTTCGCTGGACGAACTTCGAGAGGCCCTTCGGGCTCTGATGGCCATCGATGCCAAGAGTGCCGAGTTTCCCCAAGCTTGGGCGGCATTCGTGCGGCTGCGGACGATCGAGCGCGAAGCGAGCGCCTAGTCTCTGGAAAAGCCGAATGGACACAGGCGTTTAAGGGCACCTGTGATGGTGCACTCGGAGCGATTCGAACGCCCGACCCTCGGAATCGAAATCCGATGCTCTATCCAGCTGAGCTACGAGTGCGACGGCGGCACCATAGCGGCGAAAGTCGCAAAAGCTAGCCCCGCGATGGGGAGCGCAGCGGTTTTGCCTAACGTCGGGGAGGCTGCTCGCTATAGTCTGCCTTTATGAATCAAGGCCGACTCAAATCCGGTCCGGTGGATTTCGTCCTGTCCGGGTGGCTACCGACTGCGCTGCTTCTGATCGTGACCTTAGTGGTCGGTCCCGCGCTGGGCGGATTGTCGCGTCCGCTCTTCGTGGTCGGCTGCGCCGCTGCTGGCTGGCTGGCCTGGCAACGCAGCACCGCGGCCCATATCCAGTCGGCCATCCTGCTGTTTGCCTTCGCACCATTCGTGCGGCGCGTGGTCGATGTGTCGGTCGGCTACGACGCGGCCAGCATCATGCTGATCGGGCCGCTGTTGTTCATCCTGACGCCGTTACCGAGCCTGTGGACGTTGCTGTCGTCCCGCGAGCAGTTGCGCGATCCCTGGCTGATCGCGCCGGCTATCGTGCTGGCCTGCATCGCTTACGGTGCCATGCTGTCGGTTTTTCAGAATGACTGGATGAGCGCTGCGACAGGTGCGTTGAAGTGGGCGGCGCCTGTGCTCTACGGCATCGCTTTGCAGCAGCGCGCAAGGTCCGACGGTGAACTCATCAATGCCATGGCGCGCATCTTTCTGGTGGTGCTGCCGCTGACGGGTCTCTACGGCATCTGGCAATATGTCGATCCGCCGAGTTGGGATCGGTTCTGGATGAACTACGCCTCGATCTTGTCTGCAGGATATCCGCTACCCTATATGGTGCGCGTCTTCAGCACGATGAACGGGCCCGCCACTTACGCGACCTTCACCGCAACGGGACTGCTGTTGCTGGGCTTCCTGAGACCGGGATGGCAGTCGCTGATTGCCCTGGCGCCCGCGGCACTGGGCCTGTTGCTGTCGCTGTATCGGACCGGCTGGATCGCGCTCGCGCTGGCCGTGGTGTTCTGCATGGTGTTTCAATCCACACGGCGGCGGGCGCTTGCGACCGGACTTGGCATCGTCGGCGCAGCCATGGCGGCAGTCCTGTTCACGCCCTTCGGCGATGTGATCACCGAGCGGCTGCAGTCGCTCGGCAGCGGTTCCGAGGATGGCAGCGGCAACGAGCGTCTCGAAGAATTCGTGACGCTGTGGAATACACCTGACAGCATGGTGGTGGGGTCTGGCTTCAGCTTCACCGATATCGGTGTCGCGGGCACCATGCCGGTCGATGGCCAGATCATTGCGAGCTGGCTCACGCTCGGCATTCCCGTCGGGCTGCTTTGTTTGGCAGCCTATATCTGGGTCGGGGTCTGGAGCACGTCTGCGGCATGGCGGATGCCGACCAAAGAAGGCGTGGTGCTCGGAGCTCTGTCGCTCGGCGGTATCCTGATTCACTTGCCCCTGACCAGTATCTCGTCGGGTGAGATATCTGCTCTGTTCTGGATGATCTTCGCGATGGCCTGTCCGCACGACCAGACTGTCAGATCTGCCGAGGATACAGCGATGCCCCTGGAGCAGGCGCGGACCGGCAGAGTTTAGTCCGATCGGGCGGCCTGGCTGACAAACGGAGCGGGTGCAGGTTTGCGCCTCGGCAGTGGCGCAAGCCCGAGTGGTGCCAGCAGGTTCAGCCGCTGTAACACGACATGGGTTACCATGGGCAAGATCACACCGGCCGCGGTGCCTGCGAGGAGATAGACCCACGGCATTGGCGGCATGTGCAGCATCTGCATGATGATCCGCGTGCCGGATCCCGCCATGATGTGCAGCACATAGATCGTCATGGACATCACGCCGACCAGCGCCAGCCAGCGATGCCGCGTCTCGTTCAGCAATTTGCAAAGCAGCACCACGCTGGTGATGCCGAGAATACATGCCGGAAGCGAAGTCGCGCTATTTGCATCGAAGCCGGAGAGCTGTCCTCCAACGGCAACCGCCGCAGTGAAAGCGGTGGCGATCACGGTCAACATGGTCCAGCCCGTTCTCCCACGAGGCTGCCACGCCATCACGATGCGGGTTGCATAGAGACCTGCGACGTAGAACGGCAGGTGATGCATGGTGAGCGCAAGATCGGGGCGGATCGGCAACAGTATGAATACGATCAGGCCAGCGAGCGCGACGGCAATCATGATGATGCGATTGGGAATGAGCACGGCCAGTACGTGGCAGATCATCAGCGCATATAGAAACCAGAATTGCGCCATCGGCCGATACCAGATCGCCACGAGGTCGCTGGCTGTGATGGGAATATTGGCATTGCGTGATATCAGCATGATCACGCTGCCCTGGATCAGCGACCAAAGCACATAGGGATAGGCGATCGTCCATGCCTTGCTGGCGAGGAACGGCCGAACGCCGCGTGTGAGGCTGTGCTGTACGTTCAGGCCCGCGAGAAAGAAGAACAGCGGCATGTGGAACGTGTAGAGCGTGTAGCTCATCCACTGCGCGAGCGGTCCGTCAGGAAACAGATGTGGCGGTATCAGGCCGCCGAGTACGTGGCCATAGACCACGAGAATGACGCCTATACCGCGTGCAAAATCAATCCAGACCTGACGCGTGCGATCGGTCTGCGATCTTGGTGCTTCTGCATCTTCGGCTGGCGATAGTTGCATCGTAGGGCATCGCTGGTTCGGAATGTTTGGATTAGCAAGACAACATACGCCGAGAGCCGTACACCATCGTTAACGCCGATCCATGAAATGGCGGTCGGGCGTTCATAGGTGCTTTTCTGGAAAACAGGCTTGATTTCTCGGTCATTTCGGTGCCCATCTGCGCCGACAAGCTGTCGGCAAGCCGTTCTGTGGCCAGTTCGGTCTCTGCCACATGTTCGAGGACTACCTGTGACTGACTACGTTCGCAAAATCCTGGACAGCCGCGTCTACGACGTCGCGATCCAGACGCCGCTGGACCCGATGGTTCGGCTGACCGCGCGCATGGGGAGCCCCGTGCTGCTCAAGCGCGAGGATTTGCAGCCGGTCTTCTCGTTCAAGATTCGCGGCGCGTACAACCGCATTGCGGGGCTGTCCGCGGAGCAGCGCGCGGCCGGCGTGATTTGCGCGTCGGCTGGCAATCATGCGCAGGGCGTGGCGCTGTCGGCGCAGCGGCTCGGGATCAAGGCAACCATCGTGATGCCGGTGACCACGCCGCCGATCAAGATCGATGCTGTCAGATATTGGGGCGGCAATGCCGTGCTGTTCGGCGACACGTTCGACGAAGCAGCGGCGCATGCGCGCAAGCTCGAGGCCGAGCAGAAGCTGACCTTCGTGCATCCCTATGACGATCCCGACGTGATCGCGGGGCAGGGCACCATCGGCATGGAAATTCTGCAGCAGCATCCCGATCCGATCGAGGCGGTGTTCGTGCCGATCGGCGGCGGCGGGCTTGCGGCCGGCGTTGCCTCCTTCATCAAATTTCTGCGCCCGGAGACCAAGGTCATCGGTGTCGAGCCCGTCGATGCTGCATCGATGAAAGCCGCGATAGATGCTGGCGAGCGCGTCGTTCTCAATCGCGTCGGTTTGTTCGCTGACGGTGTGGCCGTGCGCCAGGCTGGGGTCGAAACATTCCGTCTCTGCCGTGAATTGCTTGATGATGTGATCACGGCCGACACCGACGAGATGTGCGCTGCCATCAAGGATATTTTCGAGGATATGCGCGTGATCGCGGAGCCGGCCGGCGCCTTGGCGCTGGCAGGACTGAAAAGCTATGCCGCGAACAATCCCACGCGCACGGGGGCGCTGGTCGCCATCAACAGCGGCGCCAACATGAATTTCGATCGCCTGCGGCACGTCGCAGAGCGTGCCGAGGTCGGTGAAGCGCGTGAGATCCTGCTGGGCGTGACCATTCCGGAGCAGCCCGGCAGCTATCGCCGCTTTATTCAGACCATCGGCAACCACAACATCACCGAGTTCAACTATCGCTATGCCGATGCCAAGGAAGCCAATGTCTTTGTCGGCCTGAAGCTGAGTGGCGCCAAGAACGACAAGGGCGAGCTGATCGGGCAGTTGCAGGCGCTCGGCTACAAGGTGCTGGACATCAGCGCGGACGAGACCGCCAAGTTGCACATCCGCTATATGGTTGGCGGGCGAGCACCGCCTGCTTTGCGGGACGAGGTTATCCTGCGCTTCGAGTTCCCGGAGCGTCCGGGCGCCTTGCTGAAATTCCTCGACCAGATGGGCGCGGACTGGAACATCACGCTGTTCCACTACCGTAACCACGGTGCGGATTACGGCCGGGTGCTCGTTGGGATTGAAGTCCCGCAGGCCGACCGGCCGACCCTGACGCAGCGGCTGACCTCCCTCGGCTATCCCTATGAGGACGAAACACAAAATCCGGTCTACCGGATGTTCCTGAACGGCTAGGCCGGGTGGGCAGAGAGTGAGGCAGGGCCGGTTTCTGCCTTTTTTTCGCTCAAAGGCGATGCTTAACGGAATACTAGCACTGTCCGGCCAGAGTCGGGCGGTGTGCTGATGCCGGAAAAGGGCGTTGGCTTGGGGTCCCTTACCGGTTTCATCACGCGATGCGTCTTTCGCTGCTGCCTGTCCTGATGTCCCTGCTGGTGCTGTCCGTGGCTCCGGCCAAGGCAGATTTGCGCATCACCCGCGACCACGGCGGCTATGTCGAGGAATACAAGGCCAAGTATGAGCGCATCCGCGACCGCAAGGAGCGGGTGATCATCGACGGCATCTGCAATTCGGCCTGCACGCTGGTGTTCGGCATTGTGCCGATGAACAAGGTCTGTGTGACTCCGCGCGCCAGTCTTGGCTTCCATCAAGCCTATTACGACAAGGCTTTCACCTTCGGCATGAAGGTGATCAGCTACGAGGGCACCTCAGACCTGATGGCCTATTATCCGCCGCCGGTGAAAGACTGGCTTGCGCGTAACGGCGGTCTCACGCCGGAAATGAAGAAGATCAAGAACGGCATGGATCTCTGGAAGATCGTCGATCCCTGCCCGGAAGAGTTCTTCTAGCTTTCAATCTTCAATCGACCTGAATGCCTTCGCGATTATAACACCGCGAGCCGCGCATCGCCGCGCCTGATCAGCGCCAGCGCGATCAGCACCGTCGGTGCGAGAATGCAGGCGGCGAGGGCAATGATCTGCCACTGCGACAGCGGATTGATGCCGCCTCCGGGTGTCGCCATCACGAAGCCACCGATCACCAGCAGCACACGTAGCGGCCATTCCATTGCGCCCGCACGGCGCAGATCGCCCACATAGGCCTGATAGCCCTGAATGCCGCCGCAGATGAAGACGATGCCGAGACAGGCAAGGCCGGTAAGGCCGAACGCTTCGAGGTAAGGGCTGTCGCCCTGCAATAGCAGCGCCGGATTCAGCACGAAGAAGAACGGGATAAAATAGATGATGCTGCCCACCCACATCGACTCCCAGCCGGTCTTCATCGCCGGTGCGCCAGCGATGCCGGCGGCGGCAAAGGATGCGATGGCGACCGGTGGCGTGATCGACGACAGCATGCCCCAATAGAAGATGAACATGTGCACGGCCATCTTGTTGAGGCCGAGCTTCTCCAGCGCCGGTGCGACAAGGATAGCGAGGAAGATGTAGCAGGACGTCGTCGTCAGGCCGAGGCCGAGGATCAGGCTGGTGAAGGCACACATGATCAGCAGCAGGAAGACGTTGCCGCCGGCGATCGCCAGAAGGTCGTTGGCCAGGCTCGAGATTACGCCGGTGAGCGAGAACGCGCCGATTAACAACCCACAGCCGGCGAGGATCGCGATCAGCTCGACGAAGGTCTTGCCGTTCAGTTCGAGGAAGTGGATCCAGCGCGCGCCGCCCCAATTCTTGCCAGGGAAGAATTCATTGAGTGCAGCGAGGATGCACATTCCCCATAGATAGGCGTTCTGCAGATCGAGCCAGACCATCAATCCGGTCAGCACAATCGAGAGCGCCAGGACGGCGGTGTTGCCCTTCTTCCACGGTGCCGGGCCTGACCATTGATGCAGGATGACCAGCAAAGCGGTGGCGTAGAACGGCGCGTGGCTCTCGCGTTTGAAGTACAGCAGCATCACGACAAGGATCGCGATGACAAAGAGATAGTACCAGCCCTCCTTGAGCGCGTCCATGAAGCGGGGCAGTTCCTCGCGCGGGATGCCTTCGAGCTTGTGGCGCGCGGCGTAGCTGTCGACCTGCGCGAACAGACCGAAGTAATACAAGATCGACGGAATGGTGGCGGCGAGGGCGACGTCGGCATAGCTCGTGTTCATGAACTGCGCCATGACGAAGGCCGTCGCGCCCAGCACCGGTGGCGCCAGCACGGCGCCGGTGGACGCGCAGGCTTCGATCGCTCCTGAATAGGACGGTGTGAAGCCGGTTTTCTTCATCGCGGGGATCGTCATCGTTCCAGCGGTCAGCACATTGGACACGATGCTGCCACCGACGGTGCCGAGCAGGCCGGACGCAAAAATACACACTTTGGCAGCCCCGCCGCGGAAGGTGCCGCACATCGCGAAGGCAATGTTGATGAAAAATTTTCCAGCGCCGGTCATCATCAGCGCCGTGCCGAACACCAGGAAGCCGATCACGGTGTCGGCAAATGCCTGGATCGGAATGCCGAGCAGGCTTTCGCCCGACAGCACGTGATAGGCCGTGGTCTGCTCCAGCGTCGACTGGGTGCCGCGGAACGGTCCGAGCCATTTGGCGTCGGCAAACAGTGGATACAGCGTGAAGGGGAAGACGCTGAGCAACAGGCTCCAGCCGCCGGTGCGGCGCAGCGCCTCCATCAGCACGAACCACATCACGAGACCTGCAGCGATCACGGGTTTAGGTGCGCCGTCGAATTCCCAGCCAAATTGCGCGGCCTTGCGGATGTTCATCATCAGGAAGATCGCGGCAGCGAAAGTGGCGACGAACAATACGACGTCGTACCATGGCACACGGTCGAGATCGGCCTTCGACGTTCCCGGAAAGATCAGGAACGTGAACGGCAGCATCAGCGCGATCAGCAGATAGAAATATTCGGTGTTGAGTTGCGTGACATCGACAAAGAAACGCAGCGAAAATTGCTGGTTGATGCAGAGCAGGACGGTCGCGAGGGTGGCTAGTATCAGTGCCCAGCGCCACACGCCATGCAAGGCGCGAACGCGCGAGACCTCGGACTCCTGGAGGTCGGCAACTCCATGGGGATCATCGAGTTCCATTTTTACGGGAATGTCGGATGCGGGCCGCGCATGATCGGGTGACGAAATTGACATAATGGCCCCGATTATTGTTCGCGGTTACAGCTAAAAATAACGACGTTATTCGAAGCCGTTCGGCATGCCGACCTTCTTGAGCGCAGCCGCGCGGGCAGTCATCCAGCCGTCGAGAAACTCCTTTTCGCCGGCTGATGCACTGGCCTTGGCGTATTCGCTCCATGCCGCCTTCAAGACGTCCTGCCGCTTCAGCAGTCCGTCATTGTGTGCCTGGTCTTCTGGCGTCCAGTTGCCGGCTTCCTTGAGGGCTTTCACGGCGCCGGGATGAAACGGAACGACCCATTTCATGGACTGCGCTTTTACGGCGAGGCCCAAAGCGCCTGGTGCGTTGTCCTTGTAGGCGTCGAAGTTGACGATCATCGCCTTGGTGATCGCGTAGATCTGATCTTCCGCCTGCAAGCCGTAGACGGTCGCGACGGGGTAGGGGTAGGTGCTCATGTTGACGGGCGCTGATGCCGTGATGCCCGCGCCGCAGGTCGCGACATGTGGATTGAAAAACGGTGCCACACGCTTGACGCGCTCCCAGCCGGCTTTGTCTTCCGCGGGGAGGGGCGGCCAGATGATGCCGCGCGGCGATGTCTCAACTTCCTTGGCCGGGCCAGTGATGGTGGTAGCAAAGGCTGCATCGACGTCGTTGTTCACCATGCCTTTCCACATTGCACCGTAGCTTGCGAACTCGATCGGCTTGATGTCTGCCTTGGTGAGACCGCCGAACGCCATGATCGCAAGCGAGTTTTGGTTCAGGGCAGGTGAGCCGACGACGAAGCCGACGCGTTTGCCGCGTAGATCCTTGATCTCTTTCACGCCGATATCACGAGCGACGCCGAGCGAGGCGCCATTACAGTCGATGGTCGACAGCGTGACCTGCGCTGGCTGAGGGCCCCATTCCTTGACGCCGAATTCGAACACGCCTTCCTGCGCGAAGTAGATGCCCGAGCCCATCCAGGCAATCGTGGCGCGACCGGCGCGCAATGGCGCCAGCCGCGCGACATCATTGCCGGCAGGCAGCACACGCACGTCGGTGGAATATTTGTCCTTCATCATCTTGCCGACGGCGACGGCGATGTTGAAGCCGGCAGTGCCGGTGTCATAGGCGGTGACCGCCATGGTCGGTGGAAGCTTGATATCCTGCGCACATACAGCGCCGGTCGAACTGAGCACGCCAACGGACGCCAGCGCGATGAGCCGGTGAAGCATTTTCCCCTCCAGATGCATTCGCTTTGCGAATTGCTTTTTATTGTTCGGCGATCATGTCATCGCCGTCAGGCGCTGGCAATGTCCTGAGGCCGTTCGCTGCATGATGGGAGCGGTCACCATCTCAGACAGAATGCCGCAGCACATTGGTACGGCAGTCGAGGCCGCCACTGCATTTCTGCTCACGTCTCGACTGTGCCGAGCAACTGTCCTTCCGCGACCACGTCGTCGACCGCGACAATCATCGATTTGATTTTACCTGCGGCAGGAGAGGCGACCGGAATTTCCATCTTCATGGCTTCGACAAATGCCACTTCGTCGCCTTCGTTCACGGAATCGCCGGTTGCGAGCGGCAGTGAGCAGATGCGGCCGGCGACTTCGCTGAGGATCTTGATCTCGGGCATGGTGTTCTCCGCGATCACGCGGGCGGCTGCTCGCTATAGGTGTAGCGCCGACGCGACCGGACAATTCCTAAGAATGAGAAGAAACGAGCAGCTTGGTGTTGTCGCCGCAGATTGCCTGAGGTAGCGTAGCCCGCAAGTGGAATATAATTCCGCAGAGTGGAACGGGACGGCGGCGCACATCGGGACAATCCAACGGATTGGCTCCCCGCGAGATGCGTCGTTTTAAGGGAAACGCATCATGGGACGACGTTCGGAACGGCTCAGCAAACAAGGCATGCTCGCCAGCGACTTGGCAGGCGACGGCGATGTGATCCAGGTGGTCTCGCGCGCCTTTGATATTCTTCGCTGCTTCGAGGGCCATGATGCCCGGCTTGGTAATCTCGAAATCTCCAATCGTTGCGGCCTGCCGCGCTCCACCGTATCGCGCCTGACGCATACGCTGACGCGCATGGGCCAGCTCGCCTATCTGCCGGCAGATCAGAAGTACCGCATCGGATCGAGTGCGGTCGCGATGAGTGCTTCGATGATGCGGGGACTTCAGGTGCGCAACCTGATCCGCCTGCGTTTGCAGGAAGTGGCGGAGCAGGTACCTGGCACGATCGGCTTCACGATTCCCGATCGTTTCCACATGGTCTATCTCGAATATGCCCGCGCCGATCACGCGCTCGGATTGCATTCGACCACCGGCAGCCGCATTGCCATGGGCCGGACTGCAGCCGGTCATGCCTACACCGCAGCGCTCGACGAAGACGTGGGCAATGCTCTGATCAACGATATTGCGCGCGAAATGCCCGAGGACGCCAAGATCCTGCGCGGCAAGATCGTTGGGAACCGTGAATGTCTGCGTGACAACGGCTACGTCCTCGCAGGTGGCCTTTGGTCGCCGCATATTACCGGCATTGCGACGCCGATCTGGTCGCCGCAGTATCAGACCTATGTGGTCGTCACCATCGGTCTGCTTGCCGCCATGTATGACGAGCAGCGCCTGCAGGACGAGATCGCTCCGATCCTGCGTCAGCTCAGCGGCACGATCAGCATGATGGTTCAGAATGCAGATAGCGGCCTGACCAGTGCGCCCGTTCCAGATGCGCCTCCCGCGCCAACAGCTCAGAAAAAAATGCTCCCGGAGGGAATGAATGAACTGGAAGCCGGAACTCGACGACCTCGCCCGGCGCGAAGCCTTCGCGCGGGAGATGGGGGGCGCTGACAAGGTCAAGCGGCAGCACGACCAAGGCCGGCTCACAGTTCGTGAACGTATCGACAGACTGATAGATGCAAAAAGCTTTCACGAAGTCGGGGCAGTCTCCGGCATCGGCGAATACGATGCGTCTGGCGAGCTGAAGCATCTGACGCCGGCGAATTGCGTGTTTGGTCGCGGCAAGATCGACGGCCGTCCCGTCGTCGTTGTCGGCGACGACTTCACCGTGCGCGGCGGTTCGGCAGACGCCTCGATTTCGGCCAAGCCGCTGATGGCTGAGGAAATGGCGCATGACTTCCGGCTGCCGATCATTCGCGTGATCGAAGGCTCCGGTGGCGGCGGTTCGGTCAAGACCATCGAGACCAGGGGCGCAGCCAATCTGCCGGGCGGCGTCGGGGGCACGCGCTGGTACTGGTACACGACGTCCAATCTGGCGCAGGTGCCGGTCGTCGGCCTCGGCCTTGGTTCAGTCGCCGGCCTCGGCGCTGCGCGGCTCGCAGCGAGCCATTATTCGGTGATGACGAAGAATTCCGCGATGTTCGTCGCCGGGCCTCCCGTTGTCGCGCGCCTCGGCCAGTCGCTTGAGAAGAAGGAACTCGGCGGCGCCGATATCCAGACGCGCGCTGGCGGCGTCGATCATGCCGTGGAGACCGAAGAGGAGGCATTCACCTGCGCGCGGCGCTTCCTGTCCTATCTGCCATCGTCTGTCTATGACTTGCCGCCGACGATCGCCTGCAATGACGATCCCGAACGTGCGGAAGAATCTCTGCTGAAAGCCGTGCCGCGCAATCGCCGGCAGGTCTACAAGATGCGCCCGATCATCGACGCCGTCGTCGACAAAGGCTCGTTTTTCGAGATGGCGGCAAATTTCGGCCGGCCGATCATCACCGGTTTTGCGCGTCTCGAAGGCCGTGCGGTACTGCTGCTTGCCAGCGATCCGTTCCACTATGGCGGCTCGTGGACCGCGGAAGCCTGCCAGAAGGTCGTGCGCTTCGTCGATCTGGCTGAGACGTTCCATCTGCCTGTCGTCTATCTCATGGATTGCCCGGGTTTCATGATCGGGCTCGATGCGGAGAAGGCAGCGACCATCCGTCACGGCGTGCGCGCCATGGCCGCGGTCAATCAGACCACGGTGCCGTGGTGCACGATTATCATCCGCAATGCGTTCGGCGTCGCTGGCGTGGTGCATCAGCCGGCCAACCGGTTCTCGATGCGTTACGCATGGCCTTCGGCCTATTGGGGCTCGCTGCCGCTGGAAGGTGGCATCGAGGCGGCCTATCGCGCCGAGATCGACGCGGCGGACGATCCAAAGCTCAAGCAGCAGGAAATCGAGGAGCGCCTCAACAAGCTGCGCTCGCCATTCCGTTCGGCCGAGAAGTTCTGGGTCGAGGAAGTCATCAACCCCACGAAGACGCGCTCGCTGCTGTGTGAGTTTGCACGTCTTGCCGAACCGCTCCGCACGGCAGGTCCGTCACGGCTCGCGATGCGGCCGTAAGCTATATTCGCCGCAGTAGCACGCTGGCGTTGACGCCGCCGAAGCCGAAGCCATTCGAGAGCACGTGCTCCATGGCCATCGGCCGCGCCTTGCCGCGGATCAGATCGATGCCATCGGCAGACGGATCGGGATTTTCGAGATTGAGCGTGGCCGGAGCGATCTGGTCACGCAGCGCGAGGATTGCGTAGACCGCCTCAAGCCCTCCGGCTGCACCGAGCAGGTGGCCCGTGGCGGATTTGGTCGAGCTTACAGCGACTCCGCCGTTCGTTCCGAAGATCGACTTGATCGCTTCGAGCTCGCCGTGATCGCCGACCGGCGTCGATGTGGCATGGGCGTTCAGATGCTGGACATCGGCAGGCGTGATGTTGGCCTGTGCCAGAGCGATATCCATCGCGCGCCTGGCGCCGTCGCCGTCCTCGCGACCGGCTGTCATGTGGAACGCATCGGACGTCGTGCCGTAGCCGATCAGTTCGGCGATCGGCTTCGCGCCACGCGCCAAGGCATGATCCAGTTCCTCAAGCACCACGACACCGGCGCCTTCGCCCATGACAAAGCCGTCGCGGTCGCGATCGAACGGACGCGAGGCGCGCTCCGGATTGGCAACGAAGTCGGTGGAGAGTGCGCGAGCGGCGGCGAAGCCGCCGAGGCTCACGCGGTCGATACAGGCCTCGGCCCCCCCGGCGATGGCGACATCCGCTTCACCGGAGCGAATGAGGCGCGCGGCATCGCCGATCGCCTGCACACCAGCGGCGCAGGCCGTCACGGGTGCGCCGAGAGCGCCTTCGAAGCCGTAGCGGATCGAGATGTGACCGGCGGCGAGATTGACCAGGAACGAGGGCACGGTGAACGGCGACAGCCGACGGATGCCCTTGGTATCTGTCGTGCGGACGGCGTCGGCAATGGCTGGAAAGCCGCCGATACCGGAGGCGATGATCGTGGCCGTGCGCTGACGTTCCCGTGCATCCTTGGGCTGCCAGCCGGCCTGCGTGATGGCTTCATCGGCTGCCATCAGCGCAAACAGGATGAAGCGATCCATCTTCTTCTGATCCTTGCGCGGCGCCGCCTTGTCAGGATCGAAACCGCCTTCCGGATCGTTCGCGATGTCGGGTACCTGGCCGCCGACCTTGGCGGCGAGATCAGCGGTCATGGCCTCCGGCAACAGGCGGAGGCCGGATTGGCCCGCGAGCAGCCGAGACCAGTTGATCTCGACGCCGCAACCAAGCGGCGATACCGCTCCCATCCCCGTAATTACAACGCGGCGCATGATGAATTCCCGTTCTGATATGAGTGGCGAGCGGCCTGATCCCGCGGGGATCAGGCGGTCGCGACCTTCTTGTCTTTTGAAATCGCCAGCACGATCAGCGCTGCAATAATACATAGCGCACCTGCCGCGAAAAAGGCAGGCAGATAGCTGAGCAGGACCGTGCGCGACAGGCCGGCGCCGAATGCCGCCGTTGCTGCGCCCAGTTGATGACCGGCGAAGATCCAGCCGAATACCAGACCCGCGCGTTCAGGTCCAAACTTCGACGCTGTAAGCCGCACGGTGGGCGGCACGGTGGCGATCCAGTCTAGGCCATAGAACAGCGCGAACAGCGACAGACCGTAGAACGAGAAGTCAGTGAACGGCAACGCCAGCAGCGAGAGGCCACGCAGGCCGTAATACCAGAACAGCAGGTAGCGGTTGTCGTAGCGATCGGACAGCCAGCCTGACGCGATGGTACCGACGAAATCGAACACGCCCATCGCCGCAAGCAGTCCGGCCGCCTGAATCTGCGGGATGCCGAAGTCGAGGCACATCGGGATCAGGTGCACCTGCACGAGCCCGTTGGTGCTGGCGCCGCAGATGAAGAACGTGGCGAACAGGATCCAGAACACCTTGGTCTGGGCAGCATCACGCAGGGCACCGAGCGCTGCCGCCATGATCGGCGAGGTGTTCGGTGGCGGCGCGGCCAGCGGTTCGGTGCTGGTGTCGCCATAGGGGCGAATGCCGATGTCGCTGGGACGGTCCCGCATCACCAGCAGCACCCCGAGCGCGGCTATGGCCAGCATCACGCACATCAGCGCCAGTGCCCAGCGCCAGTTGCTGTGCTCGGTGATGCTGGCGAGGATCGGCAGGAAGATCAACTGGCCGGTGGCCGCGCTCGCGGTGAGGATACCCACGACGAGACCACGGCGTGCGCTGAACCAGCGCGCTGCGACGGTGGCGCCGAGCACCAGCGCCGTCATCCCAGTGCCAATACCAACGGCGACGCCCCAGAGCGCCATGAGCTGCCAGACCTGCGTCATTCCGAGCGACAAGATGAGGCTTGCAGCAACGACGAGCAGGGCGATCAGCGTGACGTTGCGCAAGCCATAACGGTTCATCAGCGCCGCGGCGAACGGTGCCATCAGGCCGAACAGCACGAAGCGGATCGACATGGCGGAGGAAATCTCTGCGGTGCTCCAGCCGAACTCCTTCTGCAGCGGCACGATGAAGACGCCGGGCGCGCCAACCGCTGCAGCGCTGACCAGCGCCGTCACGAAGGTCACGGCGATCATCGCCCATCCATAGTGAATGTTGCGGCGGGCGAGGGCAGTGGAGAGCCATCCGGAAATCATCTGGTTTCCTGCAATCAATGAGAATAGGCGTCGCGGCGACCACCGCCGCGACGATCATATCTGGGAAAGGCGGTTCAGTGAACGATGCGTTCGATGGCGATCGCGGTCGCTTCACCGCCGCCGATGCACAGCGCCGCGACGCCGCGTTTCAGCCCTCTGGCTTCCAACGCATGCAGCAGCGTCACGATCAGCCGCGCACCGGTCGCGCCGATCGGATGGCCCAGTGCGCAAGCGCCGCCATTGACGTTGAGCTTCTCACGAGGGATGCCAAGGTCGCGTTGCGCGGCCATCGGCACCACGGCAAAGGCCTCGTTGATTTCGAACAGATCGACATCGGCGACGCTCCAGCCGACCTTGTCGAGCAATTTGCGGATTGCCGGAATGGGCGCGGTCGTGAACCATTGCGGTTCCTGGCTGTGCGTGGCGTGGCCATGGATCACGGCCAGCGCGGGCAGGCCCTCACGATCCACGAGGGAACGCTTGGCCAGCACCAGGGCGGCAGCGCCATCGGCATTGGCGGACGAAGCAGCGGGCGTGATAGTGCCGTTACTGCGGAAGGCTGGTTTGAGGTTCGGGATCTTGGCGGGATCGACCTTCAGCGGATGTTCGTCATTGGCGATCTCGCGTGGTCCGGACTTCTCGACGATGGTCAGTGGCGTGATCTCTGCCTTGAAGGCGCCGCTCTCCACCGCCTTGCGCGCGCGGGTCAGCGTTTCGATCGCATAGGCGTCCTGATCTCCGCGCGTGAACTGATAGGCCTCAGCGGTGGCTTCGCCGAAGTCACCCATCGAGCGACCGACCTCATAGGCATCCTCAAGCCCATCCATCAGCATGTGATCGATGATGCGATCATGGCCGACGCGGTAACCGCCGCGCGCCTTCTGCAGCAAATAGGGCGCATTGGTCATGCTCTCCATGCCGCCGGAGACGACGATCTCGGCCGAACCGGCATGGATGATGTCGTGGGCAAGCATGGTCGCCTTCATGCCGGACCCGCAGACCTTGTTGATCGTCGTGGCCCCGGTGGCATCCGGCAGCTTGGCACCTCGGGCGGCCTGGCGGGCGGGCGCCTGACCCTGGCCGGCGGGAAGCACGCAGCCCATGAAGACTTCATCGATGCGCTCGGGTGTCAGTTTCGCGCGTGCCACGGCGGCACCGATGACGTGGCTGCCGAGCTTGTGGCCGGAGAAGGGCGATAGTTCGCCCTGGAAGCGGCCGAGCGGAGTGCGGGTGGCCGAGACGATGACGACCGGATCTGAAGCTGCGGACATGATGGAGGCTCCTTCGCGCAAGCGCGGGTCATTTGGATGACACTCATCATATGATGCGCTGCAAGATACGCAATGCCGGCCTACGCAAAATTCTCGTGAGGTCGAGCTGCTAGCGTTTGCGGTTGATGAAACCCTGCATCAGTCGCTGCGGCTCGCCGGTCAGATAGGCCTCGCCGAACACGCCGACGCTGAGATTGACGGATTCCTTCAGCGGCAGCTCTTCCCACTGTTTCAGCAGGGCTTTTTGCGACCGCATAGCCTCGGGTCCACACTCGAGTATGGCTTCGATCGTCTTTTCAACTTCGGCATCAAGCGCGCCTTCGGCCGCAACCACATCGACCAGACCCCAATTGAGCGCGGTCGGTGCATCGATGGTGGCGGCGGTCATGATCAGCCAGCGCGCACGGCCCCAACCGATCAGGCGCGGCAAGAGGGCAGCGTGAATCACCGAGGGGATACCGACCCTGACCTCGGGCATGGCGTATTTGGAATCATGCGAAGCGATCCGGAAATCGCAGGCGGCAGCAAATTCGAGGCCGCCGCCAAGGCACCAGCCGGGGATGCGGGCGATCACAGGCGCGGGAAAAGCGCGGGCGGCTTCGCAGAGATCGCTCAGGCCGGAAATGAATTTCTCGGCGGAGGCCTGATCCAGCGTCGCCATTTCCTTGATGTCGGCGCCGCCAATCATGCTCTTTTCGCTCTGGCCGGCGATGACAAGCGCGCGAATGGCGCGTTCTGTGGCCAATACCTCGATGCCTTCGCGAACGCCCTTGATTGCGGCTGAATTGAGAATATTGAGTGAGCCGGCGTTGCAGATCGTCAGCCGAACTATACCTCGCGGGTCACGTTCGACACCGCAATGGGGATTGAGCATATGCATGAAATCGTCTCGTCCCTTGGCATTTCCTTGGGCCGGCGCGGATCGCCGGTCTTGCTCCTATCAATTCCGCGTCAAACTGCGGTGTTGTCAAGGCCTGCGGCCAGGTGTGCGTTGCGCATGCGGAGCAGCGTGAGTAATATGATCGACATCATCTATTTGTCTTGAATGGACCGCCGATGCGCTATTCGAAGGAACACAAGCTCGAGACGCATGCGCGGATCGTGAAGAAGGCTTCCGTGCGTCTGCGCGAAAAGGGCGCGCATGGCATCGGCGTGGCCGACCTCATGAAGGACGCGGGTCTGACCCATGGCGGCTTCTATGCGCATTTCGATTCGCGTGAGGCGCTGGTGATTGAAGCCTTCGCCTATGCGATGGACCGCTCGACGGATCGCTGGCGTCAGCTGGCCGGGCAGGCGGCGCCGGATCAGCGTCTGGCCACGATCGTGGATTCTTACCTGTCGCCGCAGCACCGCGACAATCCGGGCCATGGTTGCGCCGTCCCGGCGCTGGGCGCTGAGATCGCGCGCGAGAGCCCCAAGACGCGCAAAGTGTTTGCCGCCAAACTCGATCAGATGATCGAGATGATGTCCGAGCAGTTTCATGGCGGACCGAGCAAATCGGCGCGCAGACAGGCGATGGCGGCGCTCGCCACCATGATGGGCACCATCGTGCTCGCCCGCGCCGCCGGCAATGGCGAGTTGTCCGAAGAACTTTTGAGCGCTGGCCGCGAGGCCGTGCTGGGCCGTGCTGCAGCGCCGAAGCCGACAGCGTCCAAGGCTGAGGCTCCCAAGAGCGGGGCTAGAAAGCCGACTGCAAAGAAGGCGGCAACCAAGGCCGTATCTCCAGCCAAGAACTGATAATTGGCACACTGCCTGCGACATTGTCGCGGCGGTGACATTCTGACAGGGCGAAACTGCAGCGAGCCTGCAATTTCGCAAATCCGCCGCGCGCGCAGGGCCTTTCCAAACGCCAAAAAGCCTGATCAACATCGGGCCAAATTTGGCTTCCAGGAGGAAACGCATGCGCACGATTGGACATTTCATCGGCGGCCGTGAGGTCGAGGGCAAATCCGGACGTTTTGCGGACGTCTTCGAGCCGATGACTGGCGAAGTTCAGGCCAAGGTTGCGCTGGCCAGCAAGGCCGAGATGCGCGCCGCGGTGCTCAATGCTGCCGAGGCGCAGGTCGCCTGGGGCAACACCAATCCACAGCGCCGCGCCCGCGTGCTGATGAAATTCCTCGAACTCGCCAATCGCGACTACGACAAGCTGGCTGATTGCCTGGCGCGTGAGCATGGCAAGACTGTGCCGGACGCCAAGGGCGATATCCAGCGCGGCCTGGAAGTGATCGAATTCGCCTGCGGCATTCCGCATCTCATGAAGGGCGAATATACCGAAGGCGCTGGTCCCGGCATCGACATCTATTCGATGCGCCAGGCGCTCGGCGTCGTCGCGGGCATCACGCCGTTCAACTTCCCGGCGATGATCCCCATGTGGAAATTCGGTCCGGCCATCGCCTGCGGCAATGCGTTTATCCTGAAGCCCTCGGAGCGAGATCCCGGCGTGCCGATGATGCTCGCCGCACTGATGATCGAGGCCGGCCTGCCGCCGGGCATCCTCAATGTCGTCAACGGCGACAAGGAAGCCGTCGACGCCATTCTCGACGACGAAGACATCAAGGCTGTCGGCTTCGTCGGCTCGTCGCCGATTGCCCAGTACATCTATGAGCGCGCCGCTGCGACCGGCAAGCGCGCGCAGTGCTTCGGCGGCGCCAAGAACCACGCCATCATCATGCCCGATGCGGATATGGACCAGACCGTCGATGCGCTGATCGGTGCCGGCTACGGCTCGGCCGGCGAGCGCTGCATGGCGATCTCGGTGGCCGTGCCTGTTGGCAAGACCACGGCCGACCGCCTGATGGAAAAACTTATCCCGCGCGTCGAGAGCCTGAAGATCGGCACCTCCGTGGATCCGTCGGCTGACTTCGGTCCGCTGGTGACCAAGGAAGCCGTCGACCGCGTCAAGAACTATGTCGATATCGGCATCAAGGAAGGCGCCACGCTGGCCGTCGATGGCCGCGGCTTCAAGATGCAGGGCTACGAGAACGGCTTCTATATGGGTGGCTGTCTGTTCGACAACGTCACCAAGGACATGCGCATCTACAAGGAAGAGATCTTCGGGCCCGTGCTGTCGGTGGTGCGGGCCCACGATTACGAAGAAGCTCTCGCGCTGCCGTCGGATCATGACTACGGCAACGGCGTTGCGATCTTCACCCGTGACGGTGACGCTGCGCGCGACTTCGCCGCCAAGGTCAATGTCGGCATGGTCGGCATCAACGTGCCGATCCCGGTGCCGATCGCCTATTACACCTTCGGTGGTTGGAAGAAGTCCGGCTTCGGCGATCTCAACCAGCATGGTCCGGATTCGATCCGCTTTTATACCAAGACCAAGACGGTGACCGCGCGCTGGCCATCTGGTGTCAAGGAAGGCGCCGAGTTCTCGATCCCGTTGATGAAGTAAGAACACGCAAGCGGCCCGGCGCTCCCAAAGGTGGTGCACCGGGCCGTTTCATTTTCCCGGCTGATCAACAATCAACAAGAAGGGCGTGATGCAATTCGCTCTCGATGAGGAACAGACCGCTATTCGCGACATGGCGCGCGAATTCGCTGCGGAGAAGATCGCTCCCTTTGCGCTCAAATGGGACGAGGAGAAGCATTTCCCCAAAGAGGTGATGCGCGAAGCCGCGCAGCTCGGCATGGGCGGTATCTACATCCGTGACGATGTCGGCGGCTCCGCGCTGACGCGTTTCGACGCCGCGCTGATCTTTGAAGCGCTGGCGACCGGTTGCCCGACCACCTCGGCCTTCATTTCGATCCACAACATGGCGTCGTGGATGATCGACTTCTATGGGAATGAGACACAGCGCCGGAAGTGGCTGCCGCGTCTCTGCACCATGGAGCTACTGGCGAGCTATTGCCTGACTGAGCCGGGTTCGGGATCGGATGCAGCGGCGCTGCGCACCCGCGCTGTCATCGACGGCGACCACTATGTGCTCAACGGCCAGAAGCAATTCATCTCCGGGGCCGGCGATACCGACATCTATGTCGTAATGGTGCGCACCGGCGGCGAGGGCGCCAGCGGCGTCTCAACCATCGTGGTGGAGGCGGGCACGCCCGGTCTCTCGTTCGGCAACAACGAACGCAAGATGGGCTGGAACGCGCAATCGACACGCGCCGTGATCTTCGAAAATTGCCGCGTGCCGATCGCCAACCGGCTCGGTGACGAAGGCATCGGCTTCAAGATCGCCATGTCCGGTCTTGATGGTGGCCGTCTCAACATCGCGGCGTGTTCGCTCGGTGGCGCGCAGTCTGCGCTCGATAAGTCGCTGAGTTACATGAAAGAGCGCAAGGCGTTCGGCAAGCGCCTCGACGAATTCCAGGCGCTGCAGTTTCGTATCGCCGACATGGCGACCGAACTGGAAGCCGCACGCACCTTCCTCTGGCGAGCGGCGGCGGCACTCGACCGCAAGGATGCCGATGCCGGCATGCTCTGCGCGATGGCCAAGCGCTTCGGCACCGATATCGGTTTCGAGGTCGCCAACGACGCGCTGCAGCTGCATGGCGGCTACGGCTATCTCGCCGAATACGGCATCGAGAAGATCGTGCGTGATTTGCGGGTGCACCAGATCCTCGAAGGCACCAACGAGATCATGCGGCTGATCGTGTCGCGCAAATTGATCGAGGGCGCGCGATGAGTTCGGACGTGGCAACGGGGACGGGCGACCTCATCGTCGCGCGGGAAGGCGCAGCCGGTGTGATCCGATTGAACCGGCCGAAGGCGCTGAATGCCCTGACGTTGGAGATGACCCGCGAGATCGCCACGGCGCTCGACGTGTTCGAGAAAGATCCGCAAGTCGCGCTGATTATCCTCGAAGGTGCGGGTGAACGCGGATTGTGCGCCGGCGGCGATATCCGCGGTCTTTATGAGAGTGCCAAGGTCAAAGGCGATCTCGGCAAGATCTTCTGGCGCGAGGAATATATCGTCAACGCGCGGATCGCGAAATTTCCGAAGCCTTATGTGGCCTATATGGATGGCTTCGTGATGGGCGGCGGCGTCGGTCTGGCCGGCCATGCCAGCCATCGCATCGTCACCGAGAAGACCAGGATGGCGATGCCGGAAGTCGGCCTTGGCTTCTTCCCCGATGTTGGCGGCACCTGGCTGTTGTCGCGCGCGCCGGGCGAACTCGGGACGTATTTCGGTCTGACCGGACTGACGGCAAATGGTGCCGATGCGCTTGCTGCGCATATGGCGGACGTCCTGATCGACACCGTCAATTGGCCGGCATTGCGCGAAGCGCTGACAAAGCTGTCGGCAGGTGCCGATGCAGCGTCGGTGATGACGACACTCAAGAAGTTTGCAGCCCCGGAACAAACCGGTCCAGTCACGGCGCAGCGTGCGCTGATCGATCGCGCTTTCGCCCATGATAGCGTCGAGGAGATCGTGGCTGCGCTTGAGCAGGACGGTTCAGATTTCGCGCTGGCGACGATCAAGGCCATGTCCGACAAATCACCGCGGGGGCTCAAGGTTACCCTGAAGCTGTTGCGGCTAGCGCGCGCGTCGAAGTCGCTCGAGGAATGTCTGTCGCGCGAATATCTCGCGGCGCTGGAGGTGTTTGATAGCGCCGATTTCGTCGAGGGCGTGCGTGCGGCCATCATCGACAAGGATCGCAATCCGAAATGGCAGCCACCGGATCTCGAGGGCGTGACAGCGGAGATTGTCGCGCGCTATCTGGCCAAACGGGATGTTGAGCTGACCTTCTGAAGGTCGAGCGTTCTGAACGAAAGTTGGATTTCGCCGTTTTCATCAGGCTTTAAAAACAAACAAACGATCACGAGGGCAGGACATGACCAGCATTGCATTCATCGGTCTCGGCAATATGGGTGGCCCGATGGCCGCCAACCTGGTCAAGGCAGGCCACAAGGTCACAGGCTTCGATCTCGTCGAGGCGTCCCGCGCGCAGGCGAGGGCGGATGGCGTGACCATTGCTGACAAGGCGGTCGATGCCGTGAAGGGCGCCGAGGTCATCATCACCATGCTGCCGGCCGGCAAACACGTGGTGTCGGTCTGGAGCGAGGTCATTCCCGTTGCCGCCAAGGGGGCGCTGATGATCGATTGCTCGACCATCGACGTGGAGAGCGCACGCATGGCGCATGAACTGGCGGCTGCGCAGAAGCTGCCGTCGGTCGATGCGCCGGTCTCGGGCGGCACTGGCGGCGCCAAGGGCGCGACACTGACCTTCATGGCTGGCGGCGATGCCAAGGCGTTCGCGTCGGCCAAGCCCGTCCTGGAAGCCATGGGCAAGAAGATTGTCCATTGCGGCGATGCTGGCGCGGGGCAGGCGGCCAAGATCTGCAACAACATGATCCTCGGCATTTCGATGATCGGCGTCAGCGAAGCCTTCGTGCTCGCCGAGAAGCTCGGTCTGTCGCATCAGGCGCTGTTCGATGTGGCCTCGACCTCGTCGGGCCAGTGCTGGTCGCTGACCACCTATTGCCCGGTGCCGGGACCGGTGCCGACATCGCCGGCCAACAATGAATACAAGCCGGGTTTTGCCGCAGCACTGATGCTCAAGGATCTCAGGCTATCACAGGAAGCCGCCAAGGCCGCCGGCGCCAGGACGCCGCTCGGCGCTCATGCCGAGAGCATCTATGAGACCTATGAGAAGGAAGGTCACGGCGGTGATGACTTCTCGGGGATCATTCATCACCTTAGGCATTTGATGCCGAAATAGCGGAGCGCGTCGGCATGACCACGTTCAAGCAGGCCCGCGCCTTCCTCCTCGAACACCGCACCGACTACGCCGCCGCCGTTGCCGGCTTTCGCTGGCCCGATCCGGTCGACTTCAACTGGGCGCTCGACTGGTTCGACGCCGAACTCGCCCATGATCCCGTCAGCAAGGACCGGACCGCGCTCTGGATCGTCGATGCGACCGCCAGCCGCGAGACGAAGCTGTCGTTCGAGGTACTGTCACGTCGCTCCAATCAGGTTGCTAATTTCCTGCGCGCGCAGGGGCTGAAGCGCGGCGATCATCTGTTGCTGCTGCTCGGCAATGTGGTGCCGCTCTGGGAGACCATGCTGGCTGCGATCAAGCTCGGTGTGGTCATCATTCCTGCAACGACGCTGCTGACCTCGGATGAATTGCAGGACCGGCTCGACCGTGGGCGCGCCAAGCTTGTTGTGGCGGCAGAGGATCAGGTCGCCAAGTTCGGCAGCCTGAAGACCGAAGGCATCGGGCAGATCGTCGTCAACGCCGGATCGTCTCACGACGGCTGGCTGGCTTTCGAGACCTCAGCCGAATTCCCTGACACATTCACGCCGGATGGCCCGACCAGGGCTGACGATCCGATGCTGCTCTATTTCACCTCGGGCACCACGGCGAAGCCGAAGCTCGTGCGGCACAGCCAGCGCAGCTATCCCGTCGGCGGACTCTCGACGATGTTTTGGATCGGACTGCAGCCCGGCGACGTGCATTTGAACATTTCCTCGCCGGGCTGGGCCAAGCATGCCTGGAGCTGCTTCTTTGCGCCATGGAATGCCGGCGCAACGGTGTTCGTGGTCAATCAGCCGCGTTTCGACGCCAAGGGCCTGCTTGCCACCATTGGCCGCTGCGGCGTGACGACACTGTGCGCACCGCCGACAGTGTGGCGGCTCTTCATTCAGGAGAAGCTGGCGACCTTCAAGGTCGCGCTGCGCGAGGTCTGCGGCGCCGGTGAGCCGCTCAATCCGGAAGTGATCGATCAGGTCAAGGCGGCCTGGGGCCTCACCATTCGCGACGGCTACGGCCAGACCGAGACCACCGCGCTGGCCGGCAATTCGCCGGGCCAGACCGTCAAGGTGGGCTCCATGGGCCGTCCGTTGCCGGGCTGGAAGGTTCGCGTTGTCGATGCCGACGGCAATCCGGCGAAGGAGGGCGAGGTCAGTCTCGTGCTTGGCGTCGATCGCCCGGCAGGATTGATGCAGGGCTATCAGGCCGAAGACGGTAGCGTGAGCGGTGCAAGCGGTGAGATCTATCGCAGCGGCGACGTCGTATTTTCCGATGACGATGGCTATCTCACTTTCGTCGGTCGCTCCGACGATGTGTTCAAATCCTCGGACTATCGCATCAGCCCGTTCGAGCTGGAGAGTATCCTGCTCGAACACGATGCCGTGGCTGAGGCCGCCATCGTGCCGAGCCCCGATCCGATCCGGCTCGCCATCCCCAAGGCCTATGTGTTGCTGATCGGCGATACCGCGCCGTCCAGGGCGACGGCGCTGTCGATCTATCAGCATCTGCATGTGCGTCTGGCGCCGTTCAAACGTATACGTCGGATCGAGTTCGTGACCGAGCTGCCGAAGACGATTTCGGGCAAGATTCGCAGGGTCCACCTGCGTCGGCTCGAAGACGCCGACGATCGCAGCGATCCTCTTCGCGGCGTCGAGTTTCGCGAAGAGGATTTCCCCGAATTGCAGGCACTCCGCGCGGCAGGATCGCAAGAGGGCGAGCGGTAATTTGTCGCGCTTTGCATGGCTGCAGCGCACAATTTCGCTTGGCGTCAGGGTGCGCGCTGTGGAATCTGCGCCCGCAACGCAACTGGATTTTGAGGACTGAGACTGAATGAGCGCGATGATTGAACGTGATGCCTATATCGCCATGGTGGGCAAGGAAGTCGGCGTGTCGCCCTGGCACATCATGGACCAGAAGCGCATCGATGCGTTTGCTGCGGCGACGGAGGATTTTCAGTTCATCCATGTCGATCCCGCGCGTGCGCGCGAAACGCCGTTCGGCACGACGATCGCTCATGGCTTCCTGACCATGTCGATGCTCTCGGTGTTTTCCTATGAGGCGCTGCCGCAACTCGCCGATGTCGCCATGGGCGTCAATTACGGCACCGACAAAGTGCGCTTTGTGTCGCCGGTCAAAGCAGGATCGCGCATCCGCGGCCGCTTCACGCTGACCGAGGCGACGTTGCGCAAGCCGAAAGAATTGTTCACACGCACCCATGTGACCGTCGAGATCGAAGGCGAGGACAAGCCGGCGCTGGTCGCCGACTGGCTCGGCCTTGTCTATTTCAATTAAGGAGCAAGCTACATGACCATTCGATTTGACGGCCGCGTCGCCGTCGTTACCGGCGCCGGCAATGGACTGGGCCGCGCCCATGCGCTCGGCCTCGCGAAGCTCGGCGCCAAGGTCGTGGTCAACGACTTCGGCGGCGCGCGCGATGGCACCGGCGGTTCGCTGACGGCAGCGGAATCCGTGGTCGAGGAAATCCGCGCAGCCGGCGGCACGGCGATGCCCGATGGCGCGGATGTCTCGAACTTCGAACAGGTCAAAGCGATGGTCGACAAGGCGACCAAGGAGTGGGGCAGCGTCGACCTGATGTGCGCCAATGCCGGCATTCTCCGCGACAAGTCGTTCGCCAAGATGGAGCTCGCCGACTTCGCCAAGGTGCTGGACGTGCATCTCACCGGTACTTTCTATTGCTGCAAGGCCGTGTGGGAAGGTATGCGCGCGCGCAACTATGGGCGTATCGTGCTCACCACCTCGTCGTCCGGCCTCTATGGCAATTTCGGTCAGGCCAATTACGGCGCGGCCAAAACCGGCATGGTCGGCCTGATGAATGTGCTCGCCGAGGAAGGTCGCAAGACTGACATCCGCGTCAACATCGTGTCACCCACGGCAGCCACGCGCATGACCGAGGAACTGTTGCCAGCGCAGGCGCTGCAGTTGATGAAGCCGGAAGCGATCACGCCGGCGGTCGAATATCTCCTGAGCGAGAATGCACCGACCAAGACCATCATGGGCGCCGGCGCAGGCTCCTTCGCGGTCATCAAGATTCTCGAAAGCGAAGGTGTCAATTTCGCCGAAGCTGACTGGAGCCCGGATACGATTGCCGCGCATTTCGCGGACATTAGTGATATGTCCAAGGCCAAGGCGCTGGAAGGCGCTTTCCATCAGACCCAGAAGTATGTCGAGCAGGCCGCCATTCGCTTGGGCGTGAAGGCCTGATCGGCGGCTTCGCCGGATCGTGTGACCTTGACTGAGCCTGTGAAGAACCAAGTTGCGGTGATCGGTGCCGGCCCTGCCGGGCTGATGGCGGCCGAGGTTCTGAGCCGTGGCGGCGCTGCCGTCACGGTCTATGACGCGATGCCATCGGCTGGTCGCAAGTTTCTGATGGCCGGACGCGGCGGACTCAATCTCACTCATAGTGAGCCGCTGCCGGAATTCCTCAAGCGCTACGGCGCAGCGGAAGCGCGGCTTGCTCCGTCCGTCTCGGCTTTCACGCCGGCCGCTTTACGCGACTGGAGCGAGGCGCTGGGGCAGCCGACCTTTGTCGGCTCCAGCGGCCGGGTGTTTCCGCAGGCCTTCAAGGCATCGCCATTGCTGCGCGCGTGGCTGCGGCGGCTGGACGAGAGCGGCGTGCGGTTTGCCTTTCGTCACCGCTGGACAGGATGGGACGGCGATGGGCGTTTGATATTCCAAACGCCGGACGGCTCGAGGGCGATCGCCTGCAAGAGCGCGGTTCTTGCGCTCGGCGGTGCAAGCTGGCCTCGGCTTGGCTCGGACGGCGCATGGGCCGGTGTGCTGGCTGCGAAGGGCGTGAGTATCGCACCGCTGCGCCCGGCTAATTCCGGTTTTACGGTCGCGTGGTCGGAGATCTTCAAGGACCGTTTCGAAGGTCAGCCGCTGAAGGGTGTTGCGCTGTCGTTCGGTGCACACAGCGTGCGCGGCGAGGCGATGGTCACGCGTGGCGGTATCGAAGGCGGTGGCATTTATGCGCTGTCGTCTCTGTTGCGCGAAGCGGTCATCGCGGACGGCAAGGCGACGCTGCGCGTTGCTCTTAGACCGGACCTCGATGCGAAGGAGCTGACCACGAAGCTGGCAGCATCGCGTGGCAAGCAGTCGTTCTCCAATTTCCTGCGCAAGGCGATCCATCTGTCGCCGGTGGCCATTGGGCTGCTGCAGGAAATCGCTGTCCCAGAGGGCATTCAACTGGCGTCATTGCCGCCGGAGAAGTTGGCTGCCTTGATCAACGCCGTGCCGGTGACGCTCAATGGCGTCGCGCCGATCGCGCGTGCTATTTCGACGGCGGGTGGCGTCTCGTTCGATGAGATCGATGACGCCTTCATGCTGAAGCGTATGCCGGGCACATTCGTCGCCGGCGAGATGCTCGATTGGGAAGCGCCGACCGGCGGTTACCTGCTGCAGGCGTCGTTTGCGACAGGCGCTGCAGCGGGCGAGGGCGTTTTGAGGTGGCTGGCTTTTTCGCCCCGATAGAACGCCGACCTCATGGTGAGGAGCGCGCTCTTGCGCGCGTCTCGAACCATGAATGTGTGTCCATCCTTCGAGACGGCGCCAAGCGGCGCCTCCTCAGGATGAGGTCCCGAGTGTAAGCGCTGTCGCGTCAGCGCAGCCTCCCCCGCGCCGCCACCGGCAGCGTGCCGATGATCTCGTCACCGCGCACCATCACCACTTCGTCGAACATGTTGACGACCACGCAGACGTGGTTCGGCACGATGCGGACGACATCGCCGACATTGGGTCGGGTGTTGCTGCGCCCGAGGTCGAGAAAACCATGCTCCTCGGCGAAGCGCGCGATCTTGGCTTCGGGATGTTCGAGGATCAGGCCGTAGCCGTCCAGGCCGCCGGTGTCGGGCGTCAGCGTCTTCGAGCCGGCATCGAGAATGCCGCGTTCCGGGCCGGCGCGGCTGACCACGGTCGAATAGACATTCAGCGCGCAATCGTCCCAGGTCGCGGAGCCGGCGGCGACCTGCATACGGTCGTTGTAGATATAGGTGCCGAAGCGATGTTCGGTGGCGCCTTTGAGCGAGCCGACATTCTTCAGATTCGGCGTGCCGCCGGTGGAGACGATCGTGGGTTCCAGACCGAGGGCGCGAACGCCGGCCAATGCTTCATCGTAGAATTTCTGTGCGTCGGGCCAGCCGGTTTCCGTTGGGTACAGCATGAAGCCTGCGAAGGTGAGGCCTTTCGAGGCGGCGATCTCCTTGGCGAGCGCAATCGCTTCGGCGGGCGTCTCGACGCCGGCGCGCTTGCGGCCGGTGTCGCATTCGACGACGACGTTGAGGTCGCGGCCGGAGAGCGCAGCGGCTTTCGGCAGGTCGCCGATAACGACGGAATTGTCAGCGGCCACGGTGACGTTCGCCTTGGCCTGCAGCGCGCCAAGCCGCGCCATCTTCTCGTCGCCGAGCAGATTGTAGCTGATCAGGATGTCGTCGATCCCGGCATCGGCCATGATCTCGGCCTCACCAAGCTTCTGGCAGGTGATGCCTTTCGCGCCAGCTGCGATCTGCATCTTCGCGATGACCGGGCTCTTATGCGTCTTGATATGCGGCCGATTGGCAATGCCGGCATCATCGCAGACCTTCTGGATGCGCGCGATATTGCGCTCGACGCGATCCATGTCGATGACGAGGGCAGGCGTGCCGTATTCGTTGGCGATCTTGGCGGCGAGTGTGGTGGTCATTGTGTCGTCTCCGGCATTTCCACCGTCATTGCGAGGAGCGAAGCGACGAAGCAATCCAGTCTTCGCTTGTTGCCTCTGGATTGCTTCGCTTCGCTCGCAATGACGACTGACAGTTACGCGTTCTCGATTTCTTCGCGGAGCATCTCCAGCTCCAGCCATTGCTCTTCCGAATCCTGCAATTCCTTCTGTGCCTTTGACAGCGCAGCGGTCGCGGTGTCGAACTTCTTGCGATCCTTCTTGTAGAGGTTGGGATCGTCGAGATGGCGCTGCTGCTTGGCGATTTCGGAGCGCAGGTTGTCCATCGCCTTCGGCAGGGTTTCCAGCGCGTGCTTGTCCTTGAAGTTCAGCTTGCGCTTCGCAGCAGGCTTGGACGAGTCCGACTTGCTGCCGTTGCTCTTGGCCGCCACGGCTTCGGTCTTGGCCTCGCGCTTCAGGTCGGCGCCGCGCTGCGCCAGCATGTCGGTATAGCCGCCGGCATATTCCATCCACTTGCCGTTGCCCTCCGGCACGATCACCGAGGTGACGACGCGATCGAGGAAGTCGCGGTCATGGCTGATCAGGATGACTGTGCCTTCGTAGTCGCCGAGCATTTCTTCCAGCACGTCGAGGGTTTCGAGATCGAGGTCGTTGGTCGGTTCGTCCAGCACCAGCACATTGGATGGTTTCGCCAGCGCGCGCGCTAGCATCAATCGGCCGCGTTCACCGCCGGACAACACTTCGAGCGGGGTGCGCATCTGCTCCTGCGAGAACAGGAAGTCCTTCATGTAGCTGACCACATGCTTGGGCTGGCCGTTGACCATCACATGGTCGCCGCGGCCGCCGGTCAGGGCCTCCGCCAGCGTGGTCTTCGGGTTGAGGCTTTCGCGATGCTGGTCCAGCGTCGCCATTTCGATATTGGCGCCGAAGCGGATGGTGCCCGAATCCGGCGGCTCGGTACCGGTCAGCATGTTGATCATCGTGGTCTTGCCCGCACCGTTCGGACCGACCACACCGATGCGATCGCCACGCTGCACGCGGATCGAGAAATCGTCGACGATCTTGCGGTCGCCATAGGTGCGGCAGATGTTCTTGGCCTCGAAAATCAGCTTGCCCGACTTCTCGGCCTCGGCGGCGGCGAGCGTCGCGTTGCCCGCGGCGCCGCGATAGTCCTGGCGCTGTGCGCGCAGTTCATGCAGGCCGGCGAGGCGCTTGACGTTGCGCTTGCGGCGGCCGGAGACACCGTGACGCAGCCAGTGTTCTTCATTGACGATCTTGCGGTCGAGCTTGTGCTGGTCGCGCTCTTCTTCCGCGAGCACGTCATCGCGCCATTGTTCGAAGGCCGAGAAGCCGCGATCGATCTGGCGGATCTGGCCGCGATCGAGCCAGGCCGTCGCACGTGAGAGGTTGCTGAGGAAGCGACGGTCATGGCTAATCAGCACCAGCGCGCAGCGGCGGCTGGCCAGTTCGCCTTCCAGCCATTCGATCGTCGTGAGATCGAGATGGTTGGTGGGCTCGTCGAGCAGCAGGATGTCAGGCTCGGGCGCCAGCACGCGGGCCAGCGCCGTGCGGCGCGCTTCGCCGCCGGAGAGGTTGTTTGGATCCTCGTGGCCGGTGAGGCCGAGCTGTTCGAGCAGATACTGCGCCTGATAGATGTTGTGGCCGTCGCCCATGCCGGCCTCGACATAAGCGAGCGTCGTCGCATAGCCGGAGAAGTCCGGCTCCTGCGGCAGATACTGGACGGTGGCACCGGGCTGCACGAAGCGGCTGCCTTTGTCGTTTTCAACGATCCCCGCCACGATCTTGAGGAGCGTCGACTTGCCGGAGCCGTTGCGGCCGATCAGGCAGACGCGCTCGCCTTGCGACACCGACAGTTCGACGCCGTTGAGCAGCGGCGTGCCGCCGAAGGTCAGGAAGATGTCTTTCAGCTGGATAAGCGGAGGAGCCATAAGGTCAGTTCAACTTTGTTTCGGCGCGGGCGCAAAGGCCGGGTCGCGCTGGATGCGGCGGATGGTTTGATCCAAGGCCGACAGGAACGCCGAGCGATCGCGCGGCGCGAATGATTTGGGACCACCGGTGATTTCGCCTGACGACCGCAAATCGGTCATCAGGTTGCGTACCGCGAGCGTCATCCCGATGGATTGTTCTGTGAACGGCTTGCCGTTAGGGGCAATTACCGCGGCGCCCGCCTTGACGCAGCGGCTGGCCAGCGGGACGTCTGCCGTGATCACGATATCGCCCTTCTGGACGCGTTCCGCAATCCAGTCATCGGCCGCATCCATGCCCGAACCTGCGGCAATCCGCTCGATCAGGGGATCGTCGGGCACCCGGATGAAGTTTCCGGCGACCACGCTGACGGGCAGGCTGAAGCGGGCGGCGACGCGGTAAATCTCGTCTTTGACCGGGCAGGCGTCGGCGTCGATATAGATGCGTGTGGTCAAGGGAGCACAAGTTCCACGAAAAGGCAGTCATTTGCGGGTGGGCGATGTGGCGCTGACGCGGGACAGTTCCCCGCCCGTCGCCTTGCCTCGAACATGGTGACGGGTATCATCTCCTGCCAAGGCGAACACTCAATTTCGCGCAGTTTTCGGGAGGAATCATGACCAAACGGCTCGAACCGTACCGTGTTGAGGCGTTTAACACCGCCAAACAGTCCGAAAACAAGATGCATGACGATTCTGTCGCCCGGAAATTCGGCTTCAGCGGCGGGTTGGTGCCGGGGGTCGACGTGCTGGCCTATATGATCCATCCGCCGGTGCAGCACTGGGGACGGGACTTTTTGGAGCGTGGCCTGATCGAGGCCCGTTTCATCAAGCCGGTCTATGACGGCGAGACCGTCGAGGTGATCGCCGAGGAAGCCGACGAGGGGCTCGCGCTGAGCGTTGAGGGTGGCGGCGAGATTCGTGCGGCCGGGACCGCATCGCTGACGGCCTTCCCGGTGGTGCCGTCGCTGGATGAATTCCCGGATACGGCGGCTGTGTCGAAGCGGCTGCCAGTGGATGCCAATTCCTACGCGTTGGACAAGTGGCTCGGGACCGCGCCGCGGGTCTGGCCGGAGGATGGACTTGCCGAATATCTGGGTGAGGTGCGCGAGGCCGACGATCGGTATTTGCGCGAGGGCATCGTGCATCCCGGCGTGCTGCAGCGGATCATGAACAAGGTGCTGGTGGACAATGCGCTGCTCGGGCCGTGGATTCACGTCGGCAGCAGGATGCAGTTGTTGGCGACCGCGAATACCGATGACGAGTTGATCGCGCGGGCGAAGGTGACCGCTAATTATGAGAAGAAGGGGCATCGGTTCGTCGAGCTCGATGCTATCATCGTGGCCAACGGCACGACACCCGTGGCGCATTGCCAGCATATTGCGATCACTCAGCCGCGCGAGGTCGTGGCGGCTTGATGTTGTAGAGCAGCGGTGCTCTTCCTTTTCCCTCCCCCAAGCGGCGAAGCCGCGCAGTGGGGAGGGTGGCACGTTGCGAGCACTTGCGAGCGACGTGACGGGTGGGGTCGCGCAACAGGCGCCGCTCTCACGTGGGGAGAGACCCCACCCCGGCCTATCGGCCGACCCTCCCCACTGCGCAGCTTCGCTGCTTGAGGGAGGGATGCCTCTGACGCCTGTGCGTCGTTGCGGATGTGAATGTCAAACAGCCACTGCGCTTCAGACATGCGTCATCGCCCCCATTGTTTGCGGCGCGGGGGCGCCGTCGTTGCTTGCATTCCCTGCCCCTGTGAGAGGGCGTGCGGAACGCCGGGTGCCCGTTGCACCCTTGGGCCTGATGCGAATGCGGTCTTCCGCAATTGAGAGTGCATCAGGACTTTCGGAGGCGTCAGGCAAGTGCCCGACGTTCCGCCTGCGGTGTTTTTTCGGTTGCTTGCACATCTGCCATGGCGAACGGTCCCATCACCAAAATTAATGTCCCAGGGCGATGGGAAGGGAGCCTCAAGCGACTGGGCCGAACGCGTTTTGACTTGGTCGTCCGTCACACTGTCCAGGGGGGTGTCCATCCGAAGGTCGGCCGTCTCCTTGCCAGTGGCAGTGCTGGCGCAGATCCGTCCTGCCCGAAGACAGACGTCACCCCCAAACCGCGTGACGCCGCATCTCCGGCGTCCACCGCATCCCACCCCGCGAACGTGACGATCGCGATCGCCCCTCTCGGTGGGGCAGGACGTTGGGGAATATAAACCTGATGGGGATGTTGTCAACGGGAATTAGGAAAAAATGTTTAGGCGCTGTCTTCCCGCCCCACACTGTCATTCCCCGGCAAACCAATTGGTTTGCCTGAGCGCGGGCGCACCTTCGCGCACGCGAACCCGGAATCTCGACATGGGAGTCTCCGACAGCGCAAAACACTTCGAGATTCCGGGCTCAGTCCGGCCCGCTGCGCGGTCCGTCCTGCCCCGGAATGACAGCTTGGGCGGTACGTTGTCGCCCGCTGCTGTCGGATGGGCTATGTCAGAGCGAGATGATGAAGAGGCAGAAATGATGACGGATGTTTTTCGGCTGGATCGCTATCTCGCGCGGATCGGCTTTGACGGATCGGTTGCGCCGGATCTGGCGACACTGACGGCCATTCATGTCGCTCACATCAATGCGCTGCCTTTCGAGGGTCTCAATCCGTTTCTCCATCTGCCGGTCAAGTTGGACATGGCGTCATTGCAGCAGAAACTCATCGATGGCCGACGTGGTGGCTATTGCTATGAGCTGAACGCGATGCTGCGGGCCGCGCTCGAGACAATCGGCTTCAAGGTCACTGGCCTCGGCGCCCGGGTGCGTTGGAATGCGCCTCCGGACAGTCCGCTTGGCCCCAGGACGCACATGCTCCTGAAGGTCGATCTTCCGGACGGACCCTATCTTGCCGATACCGGCTTTGGGGCCTGCGTCCTCGATGCACCTCTGCGGCTCCTCGCGGGGACCGAGCAGCAAACGGCGATGGGGACCTATCGGCTGATCGAAGCAGATGGCCTGTTGTCGCTGAGCGCGAAGCGGGCGGACAGCTGGCGGACGATGTACGTGTTTGACCTCGCGCCGCAACTGCCGTCGGATTACGAGCTCGGCAACTGGTACACATCGACCAGTCCCTTCGTGCCCTTCACCTCGACGCTGGTGATGGAGCGCGTCAGCAACGGCCGGCGTTATAAACTCGTCAATCGCCACCTGATCACGGAGGGACGCGACGGCGAACCGGTGTCTGAACGCGTGCTCGGCAGCGCTGCGGAATTGCAGCAGGTTCTCGATGAGACCTTCGGCGTCACGCCGCCGGCATCCGCCGACGAGATTTTCGCGGTCATCAGCGCAAATGCGGAGCGCCGTTGACTGCTGCGTAATCTCTCCATTTCGACCCGATTGCAGCGAATGACGCCTTCGGCTAATTCGCCCTCGGGATCATCACGAGGACCGTCAAATGTCGCTGTCATCCGCCAAGAACTACGCGCTGCGCGCCGCCAAGTCGCAGGACCAGAAGGAGGCCACCGAGCTTTTGTCCAAGGCGATCATGGAATTGACACTGGCGATCGAGGCGCAGGACGCCAAGATCAAGAAGATGAACAAGGGTGGGTAGGATCGGGCGAGCCGCACAACAGTGAGAAAGTGGATCGCTCCCGTCGCCGTCATTGCAGCGCTGGTTGTCGGCGGAGCTTTCTTTCGTGATGACATTCTTGAATATTCCGGAATTGCTTGCGCCACGACGATCAAGCGCGCGGTGCCGTCCCCGGATGCGACTAGGACTGCCGTGATTTTCGAGCGCGAATGCGGTGCAACAACGCCGTTCAACACGCAGGTCAGTCTGGTGCCTAAGGGGCAGAGTTTCTCGCCGAGGCGTTATCCGTCGTTTCTGTCTATCGGCGGACAGCACGCGCTGGCGATCCGGTGGGTCGGAGAAAGAGCGCTCGAAGTCGATCTTCCGAAGACCGATCGGGTTTTTCGGAACGAAACGACGGTCGATGACGTGTCTGTTGCTTATCTATCGGCCGGCCGCGGCCCGAATTGAACCTATTGCCCAGCCGCACGTTCAGTATTTCCCACATCAGAGGATACGACATGAGCGCGCTCAGCAAGATCAAAGAACATATGGAAGTCATCGGCGCCGACGGCGTCCATGTCGGAACGGTCGACAAGGTCGAGGGCAACCGCATCAAGCTGACCAAGAAGGATAGCGGCGAGGGCAGCCACAAGGGTCACCATCACTTTATCGATGGCGGTCTGGTCGCCGAGGTTGAGGGTGACAAGGTGCGGCTCTCGGCCAATGGCGACGTCGCCTTTGCCATGGAAGAAGAGAAGTAAGACGGAAAAACCCCGCGGTGTGAGCCGCGGGGTTTTCGTTCAGATCACTTAGATGGAGCGAGGTGAGGCGCGCCTCACTTCACCTCCATCTGCAGGCCTTCCTTGTCGATGATGGTCTTGAACTTGGCCGTCTCGGCCTCGACGAAGGTCTGGAATTGCTGAGGGGTGCCGTAGTCCGACACGGCGCCCATGGCTGCGATGGTCTTCTTGGTCGCATCCGTGCCGAGCAGAACCTTGATCTGCTCATTGAGCGAGGTCACGGCTTCGGTCGGTGTGCTCTTCGGATAGAACACGCCGAACCACGACGCGACGTCGAACTTCTCCAGCTCGGGCGCGGTCTCGCGCATCGCCGGAACGTTCGGGCACTGGGCATTGCGCTGCTGCGTGGTGACGGCGAGGCCGGTGAGCTTGCCGTCGAGCACCTGGGGCAGTGACGGATAGAGATTGTCGAACAGGATCTGGATGTCGCCGGCGAGCGCGGCCTGCAGCGCAGGGCCCGCACCGCGGAACGGCACGTGCTGCATCTTCAAGCCGGTGAGCTGCAGCCACCACGCGCCGGTGAGATGCGGGCTCTGGCCGACGCCCGACGAACCATAGTTCAGCTTGTCCGGATTGGCCTTGATATAGGCGATCAGCTCCGGGATCGTCTTGATCGGCACGCTCGGATGCGCGCAGACGATGTTCGGAATCTTGATCATGTTGGAGACCGCCTGCAACTGATCGCTCTTGTAGGTCAGGTTCTTGAAGATGCTGTAGGCGATGGCGTTGGGGCCGGGATTGCCAACCAGGATGGTGTGGCCATCGCCCTTGAGGCGCGCGACTTCGGCGGTGCCGATGGTGCCACCGCCGCCCGAGCGGTTTTCGACGACGACCGACTGGCCCCAGACCGGCTGCAGATGCGCGGCCAGCATGCGGCCCATTACGTCGGTGGAGCCGCCGGCTGCGGCGGGCACGATGACGCGGACGGTTTCGGTGGGCTTCCATTCGCCGGCGCCGAGGCTGGCGCGCGGCAGGATCGCGGCGCTGGTGATCGCGGCCGCACCGGTGAGTACACGGCGACGGGTAACCAGATTGGTCATAGCTTCTTCCCTCGATGGTGTCGTTTTGGTTTTTGATCTTGCTGAAATCGTAGTGAGGCAGATGGTGGCGGGCAAGCCGACCTTGGCCACAGCGTAAAGAAAAGCCCCGCAGCGTGTGCTGCGGGGCTTTTGCAATTCGGCGATTTGATAGTTCCGCCTAGCGGAAGCTGATCAGCTTGAACAGTGGCGTGAGGTAGCTCATTTCCTGACCGGAGGTCGGCGTGGTGCGGCTGATGAAGTCGAAGATCTTGCCGTCCTGCAGGCCGTAATTGGCGAGCCGGATCACCTTGCGGTTCTTGTCGAAATAGATCGCGATGACACGCTGGTCGGTTACCTTCTGCGGCATGAACGCGACGGCGCGTTCGGCGCGCTGCGAGATGTAATAGAACACTTCGCCTGATAGCGTGGCGACGGTGGAGGGCGTGCCCATCACGATCAGGACCTGATCCTGGCTGGCGCCGATCGGGATTTGCTCCAGCGCGCCGGGGGGCAGGATGTAGCCCTTCTGGAATTGCTCGGCGCAGGCGCCCAGCGTGACGCAGAGGGCCGCGACCGCGAGTACGGCGCGCATGCCGCGCCAGCCACGTGTCAGCCGCGCCTTCGCGCTGATGGAGGTCGAAATTGTCATAGCGGAGGGGGTCCCATCCTCTTGATTCTCGGGAAGGCCTTGCTTCCGAAAGACTTGCATCCCGGAAGGCGTTGACGTACCGGGCAGAACCTCTGAATGCAACATGCGCGTGCCCGAGGGGCCCGCCTGAGGAACCCAAGATGGTCTGGCCGTTCAGTCACTTCAGAAAGCCCCCGGCGCCGTTGCGCGGCACCATTGAAGCCATCTATGGCATGATCGTGGCGCAGGCGCGAGAACCCTTGTTTTATCGGGACTTGGGAGCACCGGATACGGTAAACGGGCGTTTCGATATGTTGCTGCTGCACCTGTGGCTGGTGCTGCGCCGGATGAGTCCCAAGGATGAGTTGTCGCAGGGACTTTTCGACAGGTTCTGCGGCGATATGGACGATAACCTGCGCGAACTCGGCACCAGCGATATGAAGGTGCCGAAGAAAATGCGGGAGTTCGGCGATGCGTTTTACGGCCGGACAGGCGCCTATGACGCAGCGCTTGGCGCAGGCAGGGAGCCTCTGGCGGCGGCGCTGTCGAAGAATATCTATTATGGCATGGACATCGAGAACGCCCGGCGTCTCGCTGTCTACGTCGAAGCGGCGAATGCCCGCCTGGGCACGCTGGATACAACGACACTGACATCAGGCGCGTGGCATTTCCCGTCGCCTGCGGAGACCTTGGTAACGACATGAACAAACCCGACCGCACCGTGGATCTCACGCCGCCCTGGAGCGTGCCCATCGCCGTGATCCAGATCCCGGAAACGGGGCTGGCGCGCGACATCGAGGCCACGCCCGAGGAGCGCAAGCGGATCGCTGAACTCGGCGGCCTCGTCAGCGTGGGCGCCGTGAAAGGCGAACTCCTGCTGAGCCCCGTGAAGGGCGGTACGGTGCATGTGACCGGTCGCATCTGGGGCAAGGTCGAGCAGACCTGCGTGGTGACGCTGGACCCGCTGGCTGCCGATTTCGAGGAAGAGATCGACGTGATTTTCGCGCCGCCATCGCAGATTCGCGAACTCGCCGAATCGGTGGACGAGGACGTTGAGAGCGACGAGGAGACCCCGGATCCGCCGGAGCCGATCGAAAACGGCTTCATCGACCTCGGCAAACTGGCGACCGACGCGCTGTTTCTGGGGCTGGACCCGTATCCCCGTAAGCCGGATGCCGTGTTCGAGCCGCTGGTGGAGGTTCCGGACCCGGAAGAGCATCCGTTTGCGGCTCTGAAAGCGCTGAAAACCGCCCCTGAAACGCCGAAATCCAAAAAGCCCGGGAAGGGCTGAGACCGGGTCCGATTCCACGCCCCGTGCGGCTGGCGGGACAAAAACGCCCGGTCAAGATGTTGTATCGGGTCACGGAAACGCTATTGTCCCCGGCCGAAATCGGGTTAATGCCATAACTTCGCCGTCTGCTGCCAAATGCGGCAGACTTCGTCCGCGGCCACGAGCGTCACAGGTCGCAAGAGACAGGTTTCCGGAACGTCCATGCCGAAAAAGGTTCGCATCGCGCTAGACGCCATGGGTGGCGACATCGGCGCATCGGTGGTCATTCCCGGCGCCGCGATTTCGTTGACCCGGCATCCCGACAGCGAGTTCCTGCTGTTCGGTGACAGCGCGCTGATCGAGAAAGAACTCGCCAATCATCCGGCACTGAAGGCCGTATCGAAGGTGATCCATACCGACGTTGCCGTCAGCATGCATGACAAGCCGAGCCAGGCGCTGCGCCGTGGCCGCAAGGTCTCGTCGATGTGGCTGGCGATCGAGGCGGTGAAGAAGGACGAGGCCGATGTCGCGATCTCCGCCGGCAATACCGGCGCGCTGATGGCGATGGCGCGCTTTTGCCTGCGCATGCTCGACGGTATCGAGCGTCCCGGCCTGGCCGCGATCTGGCCGACCACGCGCGGCGATTCCGTCGTGCTCGATCTCGGCGCCACCATCGGCGGCGACGCCAACCACCTGAAGACTCTCGCTGTCATGGGCAGCGCCATGGCCAGCGCGCTGTTCGATCTGGCCCGGCCGACGGTCGGCCTGCTCAATATCGGCGTCGAGGAAATCAAGGGCGGCGACGAAATCCGCGATGCCGCCGAACTGCTGCGCACCGCCAATCTGCCGCAGCTCGAATTCATCGGTTTCGTCGAGGGCGACGGCATCGGCCGCGGCGATGCCGACGTGATCGTCACCGAAGGTTTCAGCGGCAATATCGCGCTCAAGGCGGCTGAGGGCACCGCGCGGCAGTTTGCCGAATATCTGCGCAATGCCATGGCCCGCACCTGGCGCTCGCGTATCGGCTATCTGTTCGCCAAGAACGCCTTCAAGGCGGTGCGCGACAAGGTCGATCCGAACAAGTCCAACGGCGCGGTGTTTCTCGGCCTGCGCGGCATCGTGGTGAAGAGCCACGGTGGCACCAATGCCGACGGTTTCGCCTATGCGGTGGATGTCGGTTACGACATGGTCCGCTACGACCTTCTCACCAAGATCAATCAAATGCTCAACCGCGACGGCCAAGCGCTCCCTGCGAGCCCGGCTGCGCAGGAGGCTGTCTCGTGACTGCGATACGTTCGGTCGTGCTCGGCTGCGGCTCTTACCTGCCGGAGCGGATCCTGACCAATGCCGAACTGGCATCCAAGGTCGACACATCGGACGAGTGGATCGTCCAGCGCACCGGTATCAAGCAGCGCCACATCGCTGCGGACGGCGAGTTCACCTCGCATCTGGCGATCAAGGCCGCGCAGGCGGCGCTGGCCAATGCCGGCGTCGATGCGCAGTCCATCGATCTCATTGTGCTGGCGACCTCGACCCCGGACAATACATTCCCGGCGACGGCCGTTGCGGTGCAGAACGCGCTCGGTATTACCCATGGCGCGGCGTTCGACCTGCAGGCGGTGTGTTCCGGCTTTATCTTTGGATTGACCACCGCCGACAGCCTGTTGCGCACCGGCGCCGGCAAGCGCGCGCTGGTGATCGGCGCAGAGACTTTCTCGCGCATTCTCGACTGGACCGATCGCGGAACCTGCGTGCTGTTCGGCGATGGTGCCGGTGCAGTGGTGCTGGAAGCACAGACCCAGCCCGGTGAAGCCAGCGATCGCGGCGTGCTGACCACGCATCTGCGCTCGGACGGCCGGCACAAGGAAAAGCTGTTCGTCGATGGCGGCCCGTCCTCGACGCAGACAGTGGGTTACCTGCGCATGGAAGGCCGCGAGGTCTTCAAACATGCGGTGGGCATGATCACCGACGTGATCGTCGATGCGTTCAAAGCCACCGGCGCCAGCGCCGAGACCATCGACTGGTTTGTGCCGCATCAGGCCAACAAGCGCATTATCGATGCGTCCGCGCACAAACTGCATATTGCACCGCAAAAAGTGGTGCTGACCGTGGACCTTCACGGCAACACGTCGGCGGCGTCGATTCCGCTCGCACTATCGGTGGCGGTCAACGACGGCCGCATCAAGAAGGGCGACCTCGTCTTGCTCGAAGCCATGGGCGGCGGCTTCACCTGGGGCTCTGCACTCATTCGCTGGTGATGCGCCGGTGATGATGCAGATCGACAACATCTCAAATTGTCATGATTTTCCATGCCTTTGCATCGATGGTGACTGTTGACCGGAGCGCGTTAACCTCCTAATTTCTGACGCGAATTTGGTTCGCCGAGAGTAGTTGGGGCAGGCGATGACGGGCACGGGAAAAACAGTCACACGCGTTGATCTGTGCGAAGCGGTCTACCAAAAGGTAGGTCTCTCGCGCACGGAGTCGTCCGCGTTTGTTGAACTGGTTTTGAAAGAAATTACGGATTGTCTGGAGAAGGGCGAGACAGTGAAGCTGTCCTCGTTCGGCTCCTTCATGGTGCGCAAAAAAGGCGAGCGCATCGGCCGCAATCCGAAGACGGGCACAGAAGTACCGATCTCGCCGCGGCGAGTGATGGTATTCAAGCCGTCGGCGATCCTGAAACAGCGGATCAACGGCGACAGTACCGCAGTTGGCAACGGTAAAGATCACGACGACTAGCGTTTGTTTTGACGCGTTTTCTTCACGCGAACCGGTAGCCACTTCGCTTGAAAACGCTTTTGGTGAACCACAGGGCGAACCACAGGGATCCTGCACTTGGACAAAGCGCCGGATGCGTTTCGAACCATAAGCGAGGTCGCTGACGATCTCGATATACCGCAGCATGTTCTGCGGTTCTGGGAAACGCGGTTCACTCAAATCAAACCGATGAAGCGATCCGGCGGCCGGCGATACTATCGTCCGGACGATGTCGATCTGCTGCGCGGCATCCGCCGGTTGCTCTACGGCGAAGGTTATACCATCCGCGGCGTGCAACGAATCCTGAAAGAGAACGGCATCAAGTCGGTGCAGGGGCTGGTCGATGGCCACGCTGCGCCGAGCTTCGCGCCGACGTCTGCCGCCATCGCGCCGCGCGTCCAGGCGAAGCGTCCCGTGATCGAAGAGGATCACGAGGAAGAAGAGGCCGAGGACGAGGCTGAACGCGACGAGGAGATCGAGGAAGAGGCCGAAGACGAGGCTGACGCCGAAGGCGCCGAGGACGAGGAAGAAGAAGAGGGCGACGAAGACGACGGCGAAGATGGCGAGGACGAAGAGGCTGAGGAAGAAGACGAGGAGGAGGCTGCTGCCGCTCCCGTCGCCGCCCGCCGCGAACCTCCGATGACATCGACGTCGCCGCGCGTGGATCCACAGCTGCAGCGGCCGCCGTCGCGGGCAAACCCCGTATTGGCAAATCCTGTTGCGGCGCGGCCCGAACCGGCAATGTCGGCTCCGACGCAGAGCGCAAGACCGGCTGCCGTCGCGAGCCCAAGGCCGAACCCGCAGCGCCGGCTGGAGCGCGAACGGCTGGAAGCTGTGCTCGAGGAGCTGCTGGCGGCGCGCCGGGCGCTCGATACGGCGATGAAGGACGGCTAGAGGCTGCTTCACAACCAATCCGTTTCAATCCGCTCAGCCTTCTTGCGCCTCGGACAGATCGAAGCTACACGATGCCCCATCGGAGCGTAGCGCAGCCCGGTTAGCGCACTAGTCTGGGAGACTAGGGGTCGGAGGTTCGAATCCTCTCGCTCCGACCATTTTTCCAAATCATTTCAAGATATTAGTTGTCTCGCACGCGAGCGGTGCCGCCTGAATAGGGTGGCCTCGATCAAGCGCGCGCGACGCAGGCCTTACGATTTCGGTTCGACAAAATCACCGTGAATCACGTCGTCTTTCCGTCCGGCGAACCAGAGAAGCCCGACATAAGCTGCTGCACAGGCAAGGAAGCCGAGGACAATAATCTCTAACATAATATCTACTCTACGCTGAAAACATTAGACTTCTCCCGGTCCCGGGTTCCGTCAATTGCGCCAGCCGCACTCCTTAATGAATCCTTGCCGTCGTGACCCTTTGGCCACAGATGCCGGTGGCGACGAATCTCTCTGTCGCTTTTGGAAGGGCGGGCCAAGCAGGTGGCGCCGACATGTCTTTTTTGCGCCAATGGAACTCTTGGTCATCGGGCCGATTATCCTGAAAACAGGAGGCTCGCATGGCAAGTCACTGGCATACCGCAGATGGCCCGTCGGAGATCCGGCATGACGATGATATCGGCTACTACGGTGGTTGGACCATCAGCGGGTTAGCGGTGGTGGCGACCATCACGGCTGTTTGGCTGTTTGGTATCTAGGCCACTGCGTAACGAAAGCACTTGCGGAGTGTGACAACGCAGCAGCGATGCGCGCGAGTGCTGCATGGTGACGAAAAAAGGCCCGGAGCAATGCTCCGGGCCTTTTTCGATTCAGCTAGGTGCGGTTAGTAGTAGCCGTAGCTGCGATAATAGCGGGGACCGCCATAGTAGCCGTCACCGTAACCGTAGCGCGGACCATAGGCATAACGCGGGCCGTAATGGCGCGGACCATAACCATATCCGTAACCGGGGCCGTAAGCGCCATAGGCACCGGCCGCTAATGCGCCGGCTGCGATGCCGAGTCCGATCGCGGCACCGCGGCCGCCACGGGCCTCTGCGGGTTTCGATGCGATCGACGCCGCGCCGACGGCAGCGACGGTGGCAAGAATAAGTGCTGTCTTCTTCATGCTGCTTCTCCTTCGTATCGAGAAGTCAACGTGTCGGTGTTTTGAAGGTTCAGTTCCAATTCATGGCATATCGACCACAAATTTTGCCGCGATGGGGGAACGAATAATATCGCTCAATCAGCGAGCGGCGTTCCGCTTTACGCGTTGCAACCGAAAGCGAGATGCGCGTGCAGCGTCGATCATCTCGCAGCTCATGGTGGGTCCAGAAAAGATAATGGCCCGGAGCGAACTCCGAGCCATCAAACGCAGACGTACATCCGGTCTGCGCTTCCTTGACTCCACAGTGAGTCGAGAAGGTTAATAAATGTCTAACGTCGATGCGTGACGACATGATGACCGATCGCGGTCATCCCGTCGGGCCTTCGACTTCCTTGTGATCCTTGTCAGGCAAGACGCCGCTGCCGGGCGTCTTGTTCTCGTCGGTCAGTTCCGGCTTGTCGTGCGGGCCGGCCGGCGGAATTTTCTGATCGGGCTTCGGCTGTTTATCGAAGGCGCGGTTCTTTGCTCGCTGTGTCATGCGAAGAGAACGGCTCAGTTCCTCGCGTGTTCCCTCTGATGATGGATGTCCATCGCAAATCACAAGAGAATCTGGCACGGCTCGAACATGCGCGGGTCCTTTGTCGATGTGCTTCATTTCGTGCGGAACCTTCCGGGCGGTAATGGCTTGTCCCGCGATACTTTTAAAGGAAGGAATAAATTGTCATGATCAAGAAACTGGCTTTGCTGGCGGCTGCGGCCGTTCTCTATGTCGCAGCACCTGCAGGCCCCGCGTCTGCGCAGGGCATCAATGTGCAGATCGGCGGCGGTGGTTATCACCATCAGGATCGTGGCTATCATCGCGGCCATGGCTATCGCCAGAGCCGCGCCTATGTGCGCCGCGACTACGGGCACCGCCATCACGGCTGGGATCGCCGCGGTTCGCGCACCAAGACTGTGATCGTTCGCTAACAGCAATCGGTCGGCTTAACGAGGCAGCCTCGCGCAAGCGGGGCTGTTTTCGTTTGTGAGCTTGTCAGACGCTGCCTGGCTGTCCGGACGCCGCACGCAATTGCGCCGTGGCCATATATTGCTGCGTGGCGACGAACATGCCCCACATGATGCCGAGCATCATCCAGAAGTGGCGCCAGTGGTCGGTGTCGATGATGAAGGCCTCGCCGACCGTGCCGAGATAGGCTGCGAACACCGCGAGATAAGCGCGCTGCCATGGCACGCGCACGAAGATGTAGCGGAAGCCGAGCAAGGCGGTGATGAACACCAGCGCGGGATAGCACACGCCGGAGATCCAGCCGCCGGACATGAAGGCGTTGAGATAGGAGTTGTGGGTGTCTTCCGGAAAGAAGCGCGTGAATTGCAGCGGGCCGATTCCGAAGGGCAGATCGAGCGCCATCTGCGCGCCCAGCACATGCCGGCCGAAACGACCGAAGCGGCCTTCGTCATATTTCTGATCGAACGAGGCGCGCTGCTTGAACATGTCGGCGATGAAGTCGAACTGCAGCAGGATCACGATCACCAGCGCCACGACGGCGACGGCCGCCAGCGCCATGATGACGATGCGCGAGCGCTGTTTGTTGGACTGGCTGGTCAGCACCATCAGCATCAGCATGAAGGCCGCGGTGATCGCCAGCAGGCCCCAGGCGGCGCGGGAGAAGGCGAGCAGGACGGCGAGCGCAATGATGCCGAGTGCAATGGCGCTGCGAAGCGAGCGGCTGAAACCGTCGCTGACGACGCTCTGCAGGCAGAACAGCGCCGGCAGGACCAGAAACGCACCCAGCACGTTGGGATCCTTGAAGGTGCCGGCGGCGCGGCCGTAGAGCGTGAACATCTCCGCGCCGGGGATCAGATGCAGATAGCCCAGGATGCCGGCCAGCGATGCCACCAGTGCGCCGACGATCAGGCCGCGGCGCAACAGATCGATGCGCGTCAGCGTGTCCTCGGACATCACCAGTGCGACGAAGATCGCCATGATGGCCATGTACCAGGAGGTCAGGATCCAGTTCACGATCGGCGCCTTGTCGAGCAGATAGGCCGCGCAGATCGTGTAGCCGAGATTGACCAGGAACAGCATGAGCAGCAGCGGCATGAACACCAGCCGCATGCGCAGGCCCGACGCGAAGAACACCACCATCGCCGTGAGCGTGGCAATCTCGAAGGGGCTCGGCTCGATGAAGACGATGGCGCCGCCAAAGCCCATCGCCCACAGCAGTGCGCGCTGCAGCGTCACCACGGCGGGAGGCGCCGCGCGCGAGGCGATGTAATGATCGGCAGTGGCGTGAGTGCTCATCGTGGCATCACTCTACGCAGGCAGGGTTGACGAGTGGTGTAAGGCACAGGCTGAGGCTGAGGCCTGCCTCAATACGCGTTCTCGTTCTTCGTCAGCATTGAAACCGGCGTTTTCAGCATGATGTAGACGTCGAACAGCACAGACCAGTTCTCGATGTAATAGAGGTCGAACTCGACGCGCTTCTGCAGTTTCTCCTCGCTGTCGACCTCGCCGCGCCAGCCATTGACCTGCGCCCAGCCGGTGATGCCGGGCTTGACGCGGTGGCGAGCGAAATAGCCGTCGACGGCCTCGTCCAGCAGCTGGCTCTGCACCCTCTGCTGAACGGCGTGGGGGCGGGGGCCGACCAGCGACAGGTTGTTCTTGAACACCACATTGAACAGCTGCGGCAATTCGTCGATGGAGGATTTGCGGATGAAGCGGCCGACGCGCGTGACGCGCTTGTCGCCCTTTGTCACGACGGTCTTGGCCAGCGGGTCGGCCTGGTCGTGATAGAGCGAGCGGAACTTGAACACGTCGATGCGCTCGTTGTTGAAGCCGAAGCGCTTCTGCCGGAACAGCACCGGGCCGGGGCTGTCGAGCTTGATGGCGATGGCCACCAGCGCCATGAAGGGCAATGCAGCGAGCAGGATCAGGCCGCCGACGATATGGTCGAACAGCCACTTCATCACCAGATCCCAGTCGGTGATCGGCGCCTCGAACACGTCGAGGGTCGGCACCTTGCCCAAATAGGAGTAGGAGCGCGGGCGGAAGCGCAGCTTGTTGGTATGCGCCGAGAGGCGGATATCCACCGGCAGCACCCACAGCTTCTTCAGCATTTCCAGAATGCGCGTCTCGGCCGAGATCGGCAGCGCGAACAGCACGAGATCGACGCGGGTGCGCCGTGCGAATTCGATGATGTCATCGACCTTGCCGAGCTTCGGCGCGCCGGAGATCGTGTCCATCGAGCGCTTGTCGTTACGGTCGTCGAACACACCGAGGATCTGGATGTCGGAATCTTCCTGGGCATTGAGGTCCCTGATCAGCGTCTCGCCATTGGAATCGGCGCCGACGATGATGGTGCGGCGGTCGAGCCGTCCCTGATGCGCCCAGCGTTTGATCAGCGCACGCACAACCGCGCGTTCGGCGATCAGGGCGACGAGACCGACGAAGAAGAACGAGGACAGCCAGACACGCGACACCGCGCCGCCGACCTTGGCGAAGAACGAGACGCCGATGAACAGCAGGAACACGAAGGCCCATGCCGACATCATGCGCGTGAGCTGCTTGATGTGGCCGCGGAAGACCTGCACCTGATAGATATCGGCAGATTGGAAACACACCACGGCAGCCGCCGCCATCGCGACGATCGCAGCGAAGTATTCCCATCTGAAGCCAGCTTCTGGCGCGACATAGAGCAGGTTGAGCGCAATGCCGATGATGCTGAGCATCAGGAAATCGACGACGCGCACGACGCCGGTGATCACGACCGGAGAATAGGCGGCGCGCACCTTCTGATCGGCGACGGCGAGTGCCGCGGGCGTCAGTCTGCGGCGACGTTCGAACCGGCGTTCGCCGGGCGCGTCCGTCGCGGCCGCGTCGATCATTGAACGTGCGTTGATCGGGTCCAAGGTGAAATGTCCGTTGTTGCGCTGGCATGCGATGTCGCACGTCAAGCCTACCGCTTTTCGTGAGAATTACCGGACAAATCGGAAGATTTGGTTACAGGTTAAGGAGAGTTAACGTTTCGCAAATGCGCTGCGATAGCCTTCGATGACGCCCTCGACCATCGCGTCCTGCGAGAAATGTTCCGCGATACGCTCACGGAGCAATTGTGCACGGGCGCGCGCAGCGACGATGTCATCGAGAGCAGTTTTGATCGCCGCGGCCATGGCGTCGACATTGTTCGACTGGAACAAGGCGGATGTGTGCGATCCGAAGATTTCCGGAATGCCGCCGACATTGGCGGCGATCATCGGAATGCCCGCGGCGGCGGCCTCGATCACGACATAGGGCATCGAGTCGCCGCGCGATGGAACCACCAGCAGGCGTCCCTTCGAAAACCCGTAACGCGGTTTGACATGGCCGATGAAGCGTACGGCGTCGGTGAGACCGAGGCGCGTTATCTGCGCCTTCAATGCGTTGGTCTCTTCGCCGTCGCCGCCAAGCGTCAGGGTGACGGGTTGTCCGTCCGCACGCAGGCGCGCCACGGCATCGACCAGCAGATCCGCGCCCTTGATGCGGCGGAACTCGCCGACATAGCAGACATCGGTGGCGTCATCGGCGGGCTCGACGGGGTCGAATTCGCCCGATGTCACGCCGTTGAACACGCATTTCACGAGGCCTGACGGCGTGCCGATCATGCGTTGATAGGTGTCGCGGGCGAAGGCGCTCTCGAACAGGAACAGCTCGGTGCGGTTCATCAGGGCGCGTTCGAGGCGGCTGTAGAAGGCGCCTTTCGCCGTATTTTGCGGATAATGCAGCGAACCGCCATGCGGCGTGTAGATGCGGATGACGTTGCTCGACTTTGCCTTCAGGCGCACGAAGGCGCCGGCCTTGGCGCCGTGGCCGTGCAGCACGTCGGGCTTCAGCCGGCTGACGAGGCGCATGAACTGCATCCAGACCAGCACGTCGCCCGGATGTGGCTCGCGGTGGATCGGCAGGCGATAGGTGCCCAGTTTCAGGCGCGGTGCGATCTCGGCCAGTGCATCGCGGGCGCGGTCGCCGCCGGTCAGACTGTCGGCGACGATGCCGACTTCATGGCCGCGATCGGCCTGGCCGTTGGCGACATCGATGATGTGGCGAAAGATGCCGCCGACCGGCGCGCGGACAGCGTGCAGGATGCGAAGCGGCGTGTCCGAAGGTGCGCTCATGATCAGAATCGGCATTCGCTGACGAGGAGGGCGTCGCCGGGAGCTGGAACGCACATCGGAAAATCCCTGAAGCAATTGAATCCAATAAGAGCCTTCGTCGTTAAAAAACCGTGTGGATTCAGGCTTCCGCTGCAACGTCCCGGTATCAGCCTGCCAATTAACCGCGCGGCAACCTTAATCGTCTTTAATCGATTCCGTTGAGTAGACGCAGTGGCGTTTGGGTGGGGTAGGCGATGCGTTTGGCATTCTGGCGTGCAGGCAAGGGCGATGCGTCGGTCGAACGGGCCATCAAGGCGCCAACCATGCCAAACCCGGTTTCTCGCAAAAATCCGGAGAAGAAAGCAGAGCGCGTGAACGCTGCGCCGGCGCCTGATCTCGGCGACCTCGATCTGCGCGCGCTGTGGCAGGCGCTCGTCCGCCGCAAGATGTGGATTCTCGTCCCGACGCTGCTGGCACTTGTCGGCTCGCTCGTTGTCGTCAACATGATCACGCCGCGCTTCAAGTCGGAAGCACGCATCCTGATCGACGGGCGTGAAAACGTTTTCTTGCGACCCAGCGGCGAGCGCAACGAAGAGCGTACCTCTCTCGACGCAGAAGCCGTGACCAGCCAGGTGCAGCTGTTGCTGTCGCGCGATCTTGCCCGGGAGATCATCAAGAAGAACAAGCTCGCGGAGCGCCCGGAATTCGATCCGGTGCTGCAGGGCGCGCAGCCATGGCGGTCGTTGCTCGGCCTGATGGGCATTGGCCGCGATCCGTTCTCGATGACGCCCGAAGAGCGCGTGCTCGATGCCTATTACGAGCGGTTGACGGCTTATGCGGTCGACAAGTCGCGCGTCATGGTCGTCGAATTCCAGTCGCGCGATCCCGAGCTCGCCGCGCGCGTCGCCAATTCCATCGCCGACGGTTATCTGGTGATGCAGCAGAATGCGCGGCAGAACCAGGCACGATCGGCCGGGCAGTGGCTGTCCGGTGAGATCGATGACCTGCGCAAGAAGGTCGTCGAGGCGGAAGCGCGCGCGGAGGAATTCCGCTCCAAGTCCAGCCTGTTCATCGGCACCAACAATACGTCGCTCTCCAACCAGCAGCTCGGCGAGATCAACAGCCAGCTCAACAATGCGCGCTCGCTGAAGTCCGATGCCGAGTCCAAGGCGCGACTCATCAAGGACATGCTGCAGACCGGCAAGCCGATCGAATTCTCGGAAGTGCTGAATTCCGACCTGATCCGCCGACTGTCCGAGCAGCGCGTGACGCTGCGTGCGCAGCTCGCCGAACAGTCCTCGACGCTGCTCGACGCGCATCCGCGCATCAAGGAGCTGCGGGCGCAGCTCGGCGATCTCGACAAGCAATTGCGCGACGAAGCCGCAAAACTGTCGCGCATCTTCGAGAACGATGCGCGCATCGCCAGCGGCCGCGTTGACGGCCTCACCAACAATCTCGAACAGCTGAAGCGTCAGGCAACATCCAGTAACGGCCAGGACGTGCAGTTGCGGGCGCTGGAGCGCGAGGCAAGGGCGCAGCGCGATCTGCTCGAATCCTATCTGGCGAAATACCGCGAAGCGTCCACCCGCGAGAATATCGAGGCGGCGCCGACCGATGGTCGCATCATCTCCCGCGCTATCGTGTCCAACACGCCGGCCTATCCGAAGAAACTCCCGATCGTGCTGATCGCGACGCTCGCCACGCTGATGCTGACCGCCGGTGGCATCGTCACCAGCGAGCTGTTGCGCATGACCGCGCCGCGCGGCGCTGCGCCGATGGTGCCGGTCGCGCAGGCCCGCGTCACCGAGCCGGCGTTCAAGCCGTTCGTGGATCAGGTGCCTGTTGCCGTGCGTGAGCCGGAAACTGTCGTTGCGCCGGGCATCGTGCCTGAGCCGGCTCCCGTTGCCGCGCCGCAGCCCGTGGTGCGCGATACCCATCCCGAACTGGCCGCCGGCGTCAGCGAAATCGAACAGCTTGCGCAGGAGTTTCGCGCCGCCGGGAAATCGGCGCGCAAGATCACGATCCTCGGCACCGGCCACAACGACAACATCGCGCTCACCGCGCTGACGCTGTCGCGCATCCTGTCGCGTGACGCGAAAGTGGTACTGGTGGATCTGGCCTCGTCGTCGCCGACGCTGGAAGCCGTATCGAACGATCCGCGCGCGCCCGGACTGGCGGAGCTGATGCTGGGCGAGGCGTCGTTCGGTCAGGTCATCACCAAGGACCGGATGTCGGGCCTGCATATGGTGGCGGCCGGCCGCGCCGGTGCCGATCGCTCGCTGCTGCAGTCGCCGCGCCTGACCATGGCGCTCGATGCGCTGCTGCGCGTCTATGATCACGTGCTGCTGGACGCCGGCACCGCGGCCGATCTCCCGGCGGGACTTCTGACCGATCAGGCCCGTGCCGTGGTGGTGCCGGAAGTGACCATGAGCATGGATGCGCGCCAGCTGATGGCCGAACAGCTCAAGGCCGTGGGCTTCGCCGATGTGAAAATGTTGCGCTCAGCGCCGCCGGCCAACGACCCGGTCGGGCCGGGCGGCCGCGTGTTTGCGGCGTAGGTTAGTCGCCGTCATGGCCGGGCTTGACCCGGCCATCCACGACTTTCTTCATGTGACTAAGACGTGGATGCCCGGGACGTCCAGCGAAGCCGCGCTTCGCGCTTTGCCCGGGCATGACGAACTTCCGCTACGAATTGTATTCCGGATGTTCAGCGCTGAAATGCGTGGCGCAGCATCTGCGCCATCTGCAGCAGGGCTGGTGTCTGCTTCACGATCCGCTTGGCATGGGCGAAGGATGACAGGCCCATGGCACCGAGCCTGCCGCGCGTGGTGAGCGGCACGAAACTGTCGAAGATCGGCTCGTCATCCTTGCAGAACATCCGCTTGTAGTCATCGCCGCCGATCCCGAGATCCAGCGACGTCACGCCGCGCTCGGCATAGGCATCGATGATGGTGCGCATCAGGATCAGGCCGGGGCTGTATTTCGCATTCTCCGACATGGTGTAGGTGTTGAACATCATCGAGAAGCGGTTGTCGTCGGCGACGCCGGCGAACATCGCGATCACTTCCTCGTCGCAGACGAGCGCGTGGATATCGATGGTGTAGCCGTCCGCCCGCGGCGTCGTGCAGGCCTGGCGGATGAAGGCTTCGACACCGGGCTCGGCGAATACGTTGGGCAGGTTCTGTTCTGCCATGCGCAGCGGCTTGATGGCGAAGAAGGCGTCGAGCACACGCTTGACCTCGGCATCCGTCTTCGCGTGCATGTAGCGATAGCCGGCAAGATTTCGGTACTTGCCTTCCTTGGTCTTGAGGCGCTTGCGGAATGAATTGCTGATGCGATCTGTCGCGGCTTCGCCGGGCACCATCTTCAGCACCGGACAATCATTGGTCGAGGCCTGGCTCGGCAGCAGCGCGAGCGGATTGTCGATGCCGATCCAGCTTTTGGGCTGACGGACCAGTGCGAGGACGTCGACGGTTTCGCTGTGCTGCTGGATGCCGTGCAGCAGCGCGTTGATATCGGCCTTTGTCGCCTGCGCCGCGAAGTCGCGCCGGAACAGCGGCATGTTGAAGGTGACGTGCTTGCCGCCGAGATAGCCGGCGACGCGCATGCCGTTTTCGCGGCTCACGGCGAGCGGCAACAACATCAGCGGCTGATGTGCGGCGTCATAGGCGATGATGATGAAGGGCTTCAAGCCTTCCTGGACGCCGATATGGGTCTGCCAGGCCGACTGGAAGTCGAAGCGCTGATAGGGCGTGGAGAGCTGTTCGGGCGTCTCAAGGCTGCGCCAGATGGCTTCGGCGGCGCTGAAATCGCCGATTACATCGACGCGCGCGATGCGGCTCGCAGTTGCCATCGCCACAGGTGTTTCCATCACAGCAGCCATGGTCATCGCGAGCCTGTTTCAGATTTTGTTTAGATTTTTAGGTTTGGGGCGACCTTTGCAAAGAAATGTCAACAAACAGTAATGACAATAGCCGACTGGCGAGAGGCATGACGCCGCTTGGGGGAATCTGCGGTGTCATACAAGACCGGTTGGCTGTTGGCGCTGGGCTTCGAGCTGACTTATCTCAGCGGCATGCACCGTCTGCTGGAACGCAGACACGGCGGTGCCGGTATCATCCTCAAATTCGAACGCGTGCGACCGCCCCGGCAGGATGCATTCCAGCCGCTGAAAGCCCACGAGATCACACCGTGGTTTCTCGATCGAACGATCCGCGCGCTGAAGCGCTGGCCCATCGATATCGTCGGTATGGACGAGGTGTGTCGCCGCGCCAGCGCGCCGCGTGCGGGACGGCGCTTCGTTGCGCTGACCTTCGATGGCGGCACCCGCGACTTCGTCGATTTCGCCTATCCACTGCTGGCGGCGCATGAGGTGCCGTTCACGCTCTATCTGCCGAGTGCCTTCGCCGATGGGCTCGGCGCCATGTGGTGGTTGGCGCTGGAGCAGGCGATCGCAACGCATGATCGCATCAGCCTGATTATTGATCACAGGCAGCGGCATTTCGAAACCGCCTCGGTCGCTGACAAATATCGCGCCTACTATTATCTCGATAGCTGGCTGCGGACGTTGCCGCCGCACGAACTGGCCGTCGCGGCGGACGATCTCTGCAAACGCTATTCGGTCGATAGTGCGACCCTGTCACATCATGCTGCGACGCATTGGGACGATGTGGCCACGTTTGCGGGGAATCCGCGGGCGACCATCGGCAGCAGCACGGTCAACTATCCGGCGCTCGCCAATCTCGGCGACAGCGCGGCGTCGCGCGAGATCGCCATGGGGCGGGCCGTGGCGCAAGCTGCGCTGCCCTATGAGCCACGACATTTCGCCTATCCGTTCGGCGATAAAGCCTCGTTCGACAAGCGGCACGTCGCGATGGTGGCGCAGGCCGGCTTTGCCAGTGCCGTGACATCGCTCCCCGGCGTCATCGAGGTTAATGGTGGATCGGATCTGCATGCGCTGCCGCGGCTCGCCTGGGACGGCCGCCGACAATCGTTGCGCGCCTTGCGCGTAATGCTGTCGGGCGTGATGCTCGGCGCCGGGGCGGGGCGCTAGCAAGCGTAGGATGGGTAGAGCGTCTTCGCGAAACCCATCGCTTCACGCTGGCATGATGGGTTTCGCTCCAGCGCTGCGCGCCGGCGCTCTACCCATCCTACGATTTCAGCCGACGTCCTGTTCCGGATCGGCCTTGCCCATCCAGCTGATGATCGGCATCGCCGGCAGCACCCAGCCGAGACCGGCGATGACATAGAACGCTGCCTGCAGCCAGCCGTTATTGGCCAGCCAGGGGGTCTGCGCGATGGTCATGCCGAGCAGCGACCACACCACCACGAGGATCAGGAGAAAGATGGTTCCGAAGAATTTGCGGGTGCGGATGGTCATGACGGAAATGTGCGGTCCAAAGTCGGCTTGAGATCGGGTTAGGCAAAGTGCCCAACTTTGCAGGCCTTCGCGGGCGGACTATAAGGGGCTCGAAATTTCATTCAAGGCGCTGGGTTTTTGGCGCTGATTTTGGCGCTGATTTTGCGGCTGTTCCCGAGACCCCTGTCGATGACCGCTTCGTCCCAAACCCGCTCCAAGGAATTACGCCCGGTGCGCTGGTGGCTGATTGCCGTCGCCGCGATGATCGTGGCGATGGTGCTGGTCGGCGGCGCGACGCGGCTCACCGAGTCCGGCCTGTCGATTGTCGAATGGAAGCCGGTGACCGGCGCGATCCCGCCGCTGGATGAATCGCACTGGATCGCGGCCTTCGAGGCCTACAAGCAGATCCCGCAATATCGCGAGCTCAATTCCGGCATGACGCTCCATGAGTTCAAGACCATCTTCTGGTGGGAGTGGAGCCATCGTCTGCTCGGCCGCGTCATCGGCATGGTGTTCCTGTTGCCGTTCCTCTGGTTCCTGTGGCGCGGTATCCTGACCTCGGAACTGAAGAAGCGGCTGTGGGTGATCTTCGGCCTCGGCGGCCTGCAGGGCGCGGTGGGCTGGTGGATGGTGGCCTCGGGCCTGACCAAGCGCGTGGAAGTCTCGCAATATCGTCTCGCGGCGCATCTGATGCTGGCACTGATCATCTTCGCCGCCATCGTCTGGACGCTGCGTCGCCTGAGCGACCGTGCGCCGGTGCTGGCGGCAAGTCGCTTGCGCGTGACGAGCTGGGTGTTGTTGGGGCTGACCTTCCTGCAGATCTATTTCGGTGCGCTGGTCGCGGGTCTGCGCGCCGGTCGCGTCTTCAACACCTGGCCGGAGATCGACGGCGCGCTGATCCCGTCGGCGTCGCGGCTGTTCTTCGAGGACCCGTGGTGGCGCAACATGTTCGACAACACGCTGACGGTTCAGTTCCAGCATCGCATGACCGCCTATGTGTTGTTCGCACTCGCGATCTGGCATGTGATCGATGCGATCCGCGCACGGGCAGGGGCACCGGTTGTCAATGGCGCGCTGTGGCTGGCGGCATCGATCGCGGTGCAGGCAGCACTCGGCATTCTCACGCTACTGCATCAGGTGCCGATCGATCTGGCGCTGACGCATCAGGCGGTCGCGATCGTGGTGCTGACGCTGGCGATCCTGCAGGTGGAGCGGATGAAGCCGCGCGGGGCGGCGTTGACGGAACGTCAGCTCGATCTCGCGGTCGGCAAGGCCGCCTAGCTGTTGCGCGTTGCCGACTAGAACGATTGTAGCGGAGTTGACGCAGTCGTGTGGCTGTGCGGCTTTCGCTCATGCGCACCGCGCAATAGATACGGCACGCCACCACACGGGATTGGGTCATGTCGTCCGTATTCATTCAGGCTGCCGTCATTCTGCTGCGCGAGGGTCTTGAGGCCATGCTCGTGATCGCGGCACTGGCCGGCTATCTCAGGAAATCCGGCGGCGGCCATCGCGTGACCGCGCTCTATCTGGGCGCGCTGGCGGCAATCCTCGCCAGCCTGGTCGCAGCCTGGGCCTTTGCGGTGTTCAATTCCGGCGATCACAGCGATGTCTTTGAAGCCATCGTTATCCTGTTTGCGGCAGGCCTGATGCTCTATGTCAGCGGCTGGTTGATGGTGAAGCAGGATCCGCGCGGCTGGCAGGATTATCTGGCGGCGAAGGCAGATCAGGCGCTCGCGCAGGATACCGGTCTGGCCGTCGCGATGCTGGCATTTCTCGCGGTGTTTCGTGAGGGCGCCGAGACGGTGCTGTTCATCAACACGCTCGCGACCACCGAAGGCGGCTGGAGCGTCGGACTGTTCGGGGGTCTGGCGGCGGCGACCGCCGGTCTCGTCGTGCTGTTTTATTTCATCAACATGATCGCCCAGCGCATCCCGCTGCGACCGCTGTTCATCATCACCTCGGCCTTCCTGTTCGTGATGGGCATCAAGTTCATCGGCGAAGCGATCCAGGAATTCCAGGAACAGGCGATGATCGGGGTCACCGACACGCCAGGCAGCGCATTCCTGACGGCGATCGGTTTCAATCCGACGCTGGAAGCGCTGTCGATCCAGCTGCTGGTGGTGCTGTTCGCGCTGGCGACCTATTCGGTATTCCAGCGCAATGCGCGGCTGGTGCGGGAAGACAAGGCGATGCGCAGTCAGGCCTAGCGCTTCTTAACCTCGCCCCGCTTGCGGGGAGAGGTCGGATTAGGAGCGAAGCGAGTAATCCGGGTGAGGGGGAGCCAGCGAGTGAAACACTGGCTCCCTCTCACCCGACGCGGACTGCGTCCGCGCCACCCTCTCCCCGCCTAGCGAAGCTTTGCTTCGCCTAGCGGGGCGAGGGAAGAACTTATGCGTTCAGCGCCTGTTCGAGATCCGCGATCAGATCTTCCTTGTCCTCGATGCCGACAGACAGCCTGACAACGTCGGGCCCGGCGCCGGAGCGCGTCTTGGCTTCGTCGTCGAGCTGGCTGTGGGTGGTCGAGGCCGGATGGATCACCAGCGAGCGGGTGTCGCCGACATTGGCCAGATGCGAGAACAGTTTCAGGTTCGACACCAAGCTGACGCCGGCGTCATAACCGCCCTTCAGGCTGAAGGTGAACACGGCGCCTGCGCCCTTCGGCGCATATTTGCGCGCTAGGGTGTGATAGCGGTTATCCGACAATCCCGAATAATTCACCGCCGCCACTTTCGGATGTGCCGACAGCCATTCGGCGACCGCCTTGGCATTGTCGCTGTGGCGCTGCATGCGCAGCGGCAGCGTTTCGATGCCGGTCTGGATCAGGAATGCGTTGAACGGCGACAGCGCCGGGCCGAGATCGCGCAGGCCGAGTACGCGGCAGGCGATGGCGAAAGCGAAGTTGCCGAACGTCTCCTGCAGCTTGATGCCGTGATATTCCGGGCGCGGCTCAGACAGCACCGGGTATTTGTTGCCTTTCGACCAGTCGAAGGTGCCCGCGTCCACGATGATGCCGCCGAGCGAATTGCCGTGGCCGCCGAGAAACTTGGTCAGCGAATGCACCACGATGTCGGCGCCGTGGTCGATCGGCTTGATCAAATAGGGGGTCGCCAGCGTGTTGTCGACGATCAACGGCACACCGGCCTTGCGGGCTACGGCAGCAACCGCCTCGATGTCGGTGATCGAGCCGGCAGGATTGGCGATGGACTCGATGAAGATCGCCTTGGTCTTGTCGGTCACCGCGCGCTCGAACGAGGGGACGTCATCGGGATCGGCCCACACCACGTTCCAGCCGAAGCTCTTGAAGGCGTGGCTGAACTGGTTGATCGAACCGCCATAGAGTTTGCGCGAGGCGATGAATTCGTCGCCGGGCTGCAGCAGCTGCTGAAACACCACGAGCTGCGCGGCATGGCCGGATGCGACGGCGAGGGCCGCGGTGCCGCCTTCCAGCGCTGCGACGCGTTCCTCGAGGACAGCGGTGGTTGGATTGGTGATGCGCGTATAGATGTTGCCGAAGGATTGCAGGCCGAACAACGAGGCGGCGTGATCCGCATCGTTGAAGACGAACGAAGTGGTCTGATAGATCGGCGTCGCGCGTGCGCCGGTGGTCGGGTCGGGCTGCGCGCCGGCATGGACGGCGAGGGTGCCGAAGCCTGGAATACGATCGTTCATCATCACTCCCTGTCGAATAGCGGTTTGTTGGCGCCAACCTGATCGGGCGCAGCGCCGCCGTCAAGGCGAGGCGGCATTTTGCCCTGACTTCGCAACAGTCGTGCTGCGCTGTGTCATTTCAAAGGAAATAAAATCGCGAAACGCGCCGTCAGGCGGTGTCGTTCTTGTTCTTGTTATTTTGCTGCGCAACGCGATCGGCCGCAGCGGTGCTACCACCGCCAAGGCTGCTGCGATTCAGCGACAGCCGCATGCCCTGGGTCGGGATCGGCGCGCGCTTGGAGCTGAGCGTGCGCGAATTGACACCCATCCACTGGATCTCCGACGACAGCCGGCCATATTCGATCTTGGGGCAGCGGTTCATCACCACCTTGATGCCTGCGGCCTCAAGCTTGGCGGCAGCCTCATCATGGCGCACGCCGAGCTGCATCCAGACGACCTTGGGCAGCGGATTGAGCGTCAGTATGATGTCGACGATCGGCATGACATGTTCGGCGCTGCGGAAGATGTCGACCATGTCGATCGGGCGACCGATCTCCTGCAGCGAGGCGATGAACGGCTTGCCCAGCAGGCTCTTGCCGACCTGGCCGGGATTGATCGGGATCATGTCGTAGCCGCGTTCGGCGAGATACTTGAATACGAAATAGCTCGGCCGCACGTTTTGCGGGGAGGCGCCAACCATCGCGACGGTTTTGACGGTGTTGAGGATCTCGCGGATATAGGCGTCGTTATAGCTGTCGTGGTTCATTTCAATTACCGGTCTTCCCACTTCGGCTCGCGCTTTGCGATGAACGCGCCGATGCCTTCCTCGGCATCGCGGGCCATCATATTCTCGGTCATCACTTCAGCGGCGAAGCGATAGGCATCCGCGAGGCTCATCTCGGCCTGGCGATAGAAAGCTTCCTTGCCGATCTTCACCGTATGCGCCGACTTGCGCGCAACTTGTTCTGCCAGCGCGATCGCCGCATCGCGTTCGGTGCCGGCGGGCACCACGCGGTTGATCAGGCCGATCTCGCGGGCGCGGTCGGCGGAGATGGGCTCGCCGGTGAGCAGCATTTCCATCGCCTGCTTGCGCGGTACGTTGCGCGACAGCGCCACCATGGGCGTCGAACAGAACAGGCCGATATCGACGCCGGGCGTCGCGAATTTTGCGTGCTCGGAGGCGATAGCGAGATCGCAGCTCGCCACTAATTGGCAACCTGCAGCAGTGGCGACGCCTTGCACGGCTGCGATCACCGGCTTCGGCAGCCGCACGATGGTCTGCATCATGGCGCTGCAGATCGTCATCATATGCGCGAAATAGGCGCGGCCGCGATCGGCATCGGCGCGGCGCGCGGTGAGTTCTTTCAGGTCATGTCCGGCGGAGAAGACCGGGCCGTTCGCGGCGATCACCACGGCGCGCACGGTCTTGTCGCCGGCGATGTCATCGAGGGCGGCGTGCAATTCGCCGATCAGTCCTTCGGAGAGGCTGTTGCGGGCGGCCGGACGATTCAGCGTCAACACGCCGATGCTGCCGACCGTTTCACGCAGAAGAATGGATGGCCGCGCTGTTTCCGCGCGTGCTGGTTGAACCATGACTTGAGATTCCATCGCTGGGCAGGACCGTCACCATATTGTAACAGGACGGCACAAGCGAGAGCAGGGTGGAGACATGACGACTGCGAAAATGAGCGTAGCTGAACTCGAGTCGTTTCTGAAACGCGAGTTCCCGCAGGCCTTTGGCGCCGGCGATATTGCGATTGAAAGTGCTGATGGTACCACTTGCCTGCTGCGCCAGACCTATGGCGAACGCATGCTGCGGCCGGGCGGCACGGTATCGGGTCCGACACTGATGGCTCTGGCCGATTTTGCCATGTACGTCGTGCTGCTGTCGGCCATTGGTCCGGTCGGTCTCGCGGTGACCACCAGCCTGAACATCAATTTCCTGCGCAAGGGCCTGCCGGGGCAGGATGTGCTGGCAGCCGCCAAGCTGCTGAAGCTCGGAAAACGCCTCGCGGTGGGTGAAGTGACCCTTTTATCAGGCACTTCGGCAGATCCGATAGCCCACGTGACGTCAACCTATTCCATTCCGAACGTTGGGTAATTACTAAGGTATTATATAACCGTAATTATAACGCCATGATTTAATAGGCGAATTTTGCAATATTTGGCATTGACGGAATCCGGTTGTCTATCTAGAAACGCGCTCAGTTCGGTGGATCACCGCCGATATCCCCTTTTCATGGATATTCACAATGAAGACGTTTTCGGCAAAGCCCGCCGAGATCACGAAGAAGTGGATCGTCATCGACGCCACTGGTCTCGTGGTGGGCCGGCTGGCCACGCTGGTCGCAATGCGGCTGCGCGGCAAGCACCTCCCGACCTACACCCCGCATGTTGATTGCGGCGACCATGTCATCATCGTCAACGCGGACAAGGTGGTTTTCACCGGCCGCAAGCGCGACGACAAGGTCTACTATCACCACACCGGCTTCATCGGCGGCATCAAGGAACGTACTGCGAAGTCGATCCTCGAAGGTCGTTTCCCGGAGCGCGTTGTCGAGAAGGCTGTTGAGCGCATGATCCCGCGCGGTCCGCTCGGTCGCGTCCAGTTCGGCAATCTGCGTGTTTATGCCGGTGCAGAGCACCCGCACGAGGCCCAGCAGCCGGAAGCATTCGATGTCGGCGCTTTGAACCGCAAGAACAAGAGGGCCGCATAATGTCGGATACCATGCAGTCTCTCGATCAGCTGGCGTCGCTGAAGGTGTCCGCTCCGGATGCCCCGAAGTACGTCAAGAAGGTCGACAAGCAGGGCCGCGCCTATGCGACCGGCAAGCGTAAGGACGCTGTCGCTCGTGTCTGGATCAAGCCGGGCGCCGGCAAGGTTGTCGTCAACACCCGTGAAGTCGAAGTGTACTTCGCTCGTCCGGTGCTGCGCATGCTCATCCAGCAGCCGCTGGTCGCTGCGGCCCGCGCTGGCCAGTACGACGTGATCTGCACCGTTGCCGGTGGCGGTCTGTCGGGCCAGGCCGGTGCCGTGCGTCACGGCATCTCCAAGGCTCTCACCTGCTTCGAGCCGGATCTGCGCGGCGTCCTCAAGAAGGGCGGCTTCCTGACCCGCGACTCGCGCGTCGTCGAGCGCAAGAAGTACGGCAAGGCGAAAGCCCGCAAGTCCTTCCAGTTCTCGAAGCGCTAATTTCTGCTTCGATAAGATTTGCTGCAAATGCGGTGAATACAATTTTGAAAAGGGCGCCTTGGGGCGCCCTTTTTGCGTTTCGGGACATTCCGGATACCGACAGATTGATGCAGTTTTTCGTGAAAACTTGTGCAGGCGCGCAAACGGATTTCCAATCGGTACACTCGTATGTTCGATGATGGCGAAGAGGCCAGTCCGAATCATGATGGTTTGGAAATCTCGCAACAATTGCCGGTGCTCAAATATGTCGCTCGATTCTTCCACGCTCTATTTGGTGGCAACCCTGGTTGCGGCGATGTTGGGCGGGATGCTGCTGTTCTTCGGACGACAGGAAAAGATCGCGGCCCTCAACTGGTGGGGGCTGGCTTACCTGCTCGGCGCCGTATCGGTCGCATTGTGGACACTTGCCGCGTCGCTCCTGGGTGACGTGCTGTCGCTGGCATTCAATGCCGTGGGCTTCGTGGCCTGCGGCATGGTGTGGAACGCTGCGCGCGTGTTCCATGGCCGCAGCCCGAGCTGGGCCGGCCTGTTTCTCGGCGCCATCGCCTGGATCGCGGTGATCTTCACCCTGCCGGCTGAGGCCGCGTCGCTGCGCATGACCATCGGCGCCGGCATTGTCGCGCTTTATGCGATGCTGACGGCGCATGAATTGTGGAACGAGCGCCGCAAGGCGGTGCAACGGCGGTGGCCGACCATTTTGGTGCCGATGCTGCATGGTTTCGTCCTGATGCTGCCGATCCTGCTCGGCGATCTGCTGCATGGCGATCACAGCAATTTCGGCAACAGCATCTGGGTCACGGCCTTTGCCGTCGAACTCGTGCTCTATGCGGTCGGCACGGTATTCCTGATCTTCATGCTGGTGTCCGAGCGTGCGGTCACGGCGCACAAGGTCGCGGCATCCTGCGATCCGCTCACCGGCCTGTTCAACCGCCGCGGCTTCTCCGAGGCTACGGCGCGGATGATCGAGCGCGAGGCGAAGGCCGGGCGCCCGGTCACGGTCATGATCTTCGACATCGATCACTTCAAGTCGATCAATGATCGCTTCGGCCATCCCGCCGGCGACGAGGTGCTGAAGCTGTTCGCCACGGTCATCACGCATACGCTGCGGATCACCGACCTGTCGGGCCGCATCGGCGGCGAGGAGTTTGCGGCGATGTTGCCCTGCAGCCTGGACGAGGCGATGCAGGCGGCCGAGCGCGTGCGCGAGGCGTTTGCGACCTGCGGCATCCAGGTCGACGAGGCGCCGGTTGCGACCACCGTGAGTATCGGTGTGGCCGGCGGACCGGCCGGCACTGAACTCGACGTCCTGCTGGCTGCCGCGGACACTGCGCTCTACCAGGCCAAGCGCAGCGGACGTAACCGTGTGCAGGCCGCGGAAGAAGAACCGCTGTCGCTGGAGCAGGGGCGCCGCGCTGCGGCGATCGGGCAAACGGCGAAGCCGAGCGTCGTGCGGGCTGCGGTCACGATGACGGCAAGCGGCGCGCGATAAAGGATCCGTTTACCATTCGATCCCTATGGTCATCGCATGATGACCTCGCCTGACTCGACTTCCAATACTGCTTTGATGTCGCTCGAAGCGGCTGCCGCTTCGGCCCGTGCGGGCTTTGCCTGCATGTTTTCGAGCTCGGACGAATACGAGACCGCACTGATCACCGAACGTCGTGCGCAGGGGCGCTACGGCGTGCAGCACGGCAAGCTGCCGGTCATCGCTTTCATCTGCTGCTGCGTCATGGTCGTCGGCACGGTTCTGCTGTTCGCCTGATCACTTTCGGCGGCTCCTTCACCGAACCCCGACTTTGCGGTAAAGACACCGACCGCAAAACAAAGGGTCGGGAAACCATGATCACTGAAATCGCACAGATCGACGTCAAGCCGGGCACCGAGAAGGATTTCGAGGCGGCCGTCGCCAAGGCGAAGCCGCTGTTCCTCCGCGCCAAGGGCGGCAAGGGCTTCGAGCTGCACAAGTCGATCGAGATGCCGTCGCGCTACCGTCTCGTCGCCAAGTGGGAAACCCTCGAAAACCACACCGTCGATTTCCGCGGCTCGCCCGATTTCGCCGAATGGCGTGCGCTGGTGGGCCCGTATTTCGAAACGCCGCCTTATGTCGAGCACACCGAGACCGTGCTGACGACGTAGGGATAACCCAAACTCAGTCCCTCATGGTGAGGAGGCGCTTCTTCAGCGCCGTCTCGAACCATGAGCTGATTTGGCTCGAAGCCTGTGGCCATCCTTCGAGACGCGCGCCTTCGGCGCGCTCCTCAGGATGAGGATCAGGTTACGCCGCCATCGCCTTATCCTGCGCGGAGGCTTCGTCCTCTTCGCGCATGAAGTCGATGACGACCTTGACGATCGCCAGCACCGGCAGCGCCAGTGCGAGGCCCCAGACGCCGAACACCACGCCGAGCAGGATCTGGAACGCGAACAGCGTGGCCGGCGGAATGTCCAGCGCCTGCCGCTGCAGGATTGGCGTCAGGATGTAGCTCTCCAGCGCATGCACGCCCATGAACAGCGCAAAGGCTGACGCGGCGGCGACCCAGCCCGAGGCGAGGCTGGCGAGCACGACGATCAACCCGCCGAGCAGGGCGCCGACGGTGGGAATGAAGGCGAGCAGGCCGGCCTGAACGCCGAGAATGAAGGCGCTGGGAATCCCGATCAGCTTCAGCCCGATCCAGGTAATGGCGCCGACCACCACCATGGTGAGCATCTGCGCGATCAGCCAGCGCTGCAGCGTGTCGCTGATGCGATCGACGATGACCGTCATCGGCCCGCGATGTTTTCGCGGCGTCAGGTGCAAGAGCCCTTTGCGGTACACGCTGGGCTGTGCGGCAAACGACAATCCCAAGAACAGCACGATGAAGAAGTTGCCGACCGCGCCGACGGTACCGAGCAGGATTTTCAGTGTCTGGCTGACAATGGCGCCACCTGATGATGCGATGGTGCCGGCACTCGGCAGGCCGCCGCTGGACTTCGGTGTTGAGGTGGCGGGCGACGTGCCGGGCTCGGCGGGCGTATCCGACGTGATGCTGTTGAAATCGAAATAGCTGGTGTCGACGCCGTGCTGCTCGAGATAGGTCTTTACGTTGACGACCTGTGACTTGAGGGTGCCGGACAGCGTCTTGGCCTGATTGGCGATGGTTGATCCGCCGAGATACATCACGCCCACCAGCATCGCGGCGAGCACGATGCAGATCATGACGAGCCGCATGGGATGCGGGCCGCCCATGAAGCGACCGAATAATTCCGTCAGCGCATTGAGCGCTACACCGAGCAGAATGCCTGCGAAGATCAGGAATAGCGTTCCCGAGAAGTACCAGGCGAAGCCGATGAGGATCGCAAAGGACACCGTGGCAATGCCGCCCACCGTGATCGCCCAGGTCAGGTCGCTGGGCGCCAGATCGCGCGTCTGGACATTGGCTTCTGCGGGCACGGTGGATCCTCTGCATCGATTGGACTTTCACTGTTCCGTCAATTGCATCGGGGATCAAGACATATCGCCGCTTTGACGTCTCCGTCGCGATCGTGCATGGCCGATGGGGGAGGCCAATAATAATGAACATGCTGAAATGGGTCGGTCCGCTCGGACTGCTCGCTGCCCTGGTGATCGGCGATCAGATCCGGATCAACCGGCCCGCGCACAAATATCGGCTGACCATGGAGGTCGAGACGCCGGACGGCGTGAAGTCGGCCTCGAATGTCGTCTCCGTGCATCCCTATCGGGGCTACCAACCTGCCGGCAAGGTGACGTCACGGGGCGATGCCGTGGTCGTCGATCTCGGCGGCGGCAGGAATCTCGCCGCGCTGATGCTGCACGACGACAAGGGCAGCGCGGATTTCGACGGCGCCAATTTCGTGGCGATGCGCGCCTATCAGGCGGCGGGGCGCAAGATCGCCTTTCGCGATGTCAGCAGCCAGACCGGCGCCGTTCCGGTGACCGGCGAATTGATGCCGGTGCTGGCTAGTTTCACAGACCCCCGGGATGCATCGACGGCGCGGCGGCTGCAGCCGGATGATCTGTCGCCTCTCGGCGCTGGCACGCGGCTGCGCGGCATCACGGTCGAGGCGGTGCCGAATGGTCTGTGGCCGATCGATTTCGGCGGGAGTCTCGGCGAACCCGTCACGCGCGGTGTCACCACGATGCTGCCGTGGGCCGCCAGCGAAGGCGAAGCAGCCAGGGCGCTTGCGGCGATAGGCTTCCCGAACACGCCTGAACCGGCGATGGCTCTCGCCCGGAAATAGGCGACAGGAGAAGCGCAACGAAAAAGGCGCCCCGTTTCCGGAGCGCCCTGATCGTTCGAACTGCGATCCCTACGGAATTACAGCGAGTAGTACATGTCGAATTCGACCGGGTGCGGCGTCATTTCGTAACGCATCACTTCGGTCATCTTCAGTTCGATATAGGAGTCGATGAAGTCGTCATCGAACACGCCACCGTTCTTGAGGAAGCCGCGATCCTTGTCCAGGTTCTCGAGGGCTTCGCGGAGGGAACCGCACACCGTCGGGATCGACTTCAGCTCTTCCTTCGGCAGATCATAAAGGTCCTTGTCCATGGCCGGACCCGGATCGATCTTGTTCTTGATGCCGTCGAGACCGGCCATCAGCATCGCGGCGAAAGCGAGATACGGATTGGCCATCGGATCCGGGAAGCGGACTTCGACGCGCTTGGCCTTCGGGTTGGTGGTGTAGGGGATGCGGCAGGAGGCCGAGCGGTTGCGCGCGGAGTAGGCGAGCAGCACCGGGGCTTCGTAGCCGGGGACCAGACGCTTGTAGGAGTTGGTCGACGGATTGGTGAAGGCGTTGATCGCCTTGGCGTGCTTGATGATGCCGCCGATGTAGTGGAGGCAGGTCTCGGAGAGATCGGCGTACTTGTTGCCGGCGAAGGTTGGCTTGCCGTCCTTCCAGATCGACTGGTGCACATGCATGCCCGAGCCGTTGTCGCCGAAGACGGGCTTCGGCATGAAGGTGGCGGTCTTGCCGTAGATGTGCGCGACCTGATGGATGCAATACTTATAGATCTGCATCTGGTCGGCCATGTAGGTCAGCGTGTCGAACTTCATACCGAGTTCGTGCTGGGCGGACGCCACTTCGTGGTGATGCTTCTCGACCTTGACGCCCATGCGCGCCATCGCGCCGAGCATTTCCGAGCGCATGTCCTGCACCGAGTCCTGCGGCGGGACGGGGAAGTAGCCGCCCTTGGTGCGGATGCGGTGGCCGAGATTGCCGCCTTCATATTCGGTGCCGGAGTTGGTCGGCAATTCGGACGAGTCGAGCTTGAAGCCGGTGTTGTAGGGGTCGCTCGAGAAGCGGACGTCGTCGAACACGAAGAATTCGGCTTCCGGACCGACGAACACGGTGTCGCCGATGCCCATGGACTTGACCATGGCTTCGGCCTTCTTGGCGATGCCGCGCGGGTCGCGGTTATAGGGCTCGCCGGTGGAGGGCTCGAGAATGTCGCAGGTGATGACCATGGTGGTCTCTGCGAAGAACGGATCGATCGTCGCCGTTGCCGGATCCAGCATCAGCATCATGTCGGACTCGTTGATCGCCTTCCAGCCGGCGATCGAGGAACCGTCGAACATGGTGCCTTCGGCAAACATTTCTTCATCGACCATCGAGACGTCGAAGGTCACGTGCTGCCACTTGCCGCGGGGATCGGTGAAACGCAGGTCGACGTATTTGACGTCATTGTCCTTGATGGACTGCAGGACTTCTTTGGCGGTCGTCATGGGGCTCCCTACCTTTTTTGCGGGCCGATTTCCGGGACGTAACAATCTGTCGTGACGATCAGGTCACAACGGCATGTTTTCAACAAGACAAACCGTCAACAACAGAAGGCTGCCGAAGCAGCCTTTTTGGTGACGCCTTGAAGCGTTGAATGTCGGATAGCACCCGGCTTGGAGAGCGTCCAGTCCGTCAGGTCCTGCATTGCAGGTCCTGCGTCGCAGATCCTTGCCGTCAGATCGCGTCGAGTCCGGACTCGCCGGTACGGATGCGCACGGCTTCCTCGATGTTCGACACAAAGATCTTGCCGTCACCAATGCGGCCGGTTTGTGCGGCGCGACGGATGGCATCGATCGCCTTTTCGACGAGGTCGTCGCCAATCACGATCTCGATCTTCACCTTGGGTAGAAAGTCGACGATGTATTCAGCGCCGCGATAAAGTTCGGCATGGCCCTTCTGACGGCCGAAGCCCTTGGCTTCCGTGACGGTAATGCCTTGCAACCCGACTTCCTGAAGAGCCTCTTTCACCTCGTCCAGCTTGAAGGGCTTGATGATGGCTTCGATCTTTTTCACTGAACGTCTCCCCGGCACTTCCAATCAGGCCGCAAGTTATTTGCCTCAAGTAGCTTTGACCATTGCGCGTTGTGCGCACACTGTTCGATACCCAATTTCGGGCGTTATTACGCTGCCGCCACGCCGCACAGACGAAATCTCGCCCGATGCGGTAGACGGTCGGCCACCCCTGTCTCTTAAACAGGTGTCTTTCAACATTTGCCGGTGAGCGCGACGGACCCGAAGCTGGCTTCCCTAAAAGCAGGGTCCGTGCCAAGTTCGCTCCTCGGCTATTTTTGAAGCATTATCAGGTTATTACATCGCACCTGACGAGGTTCGCATCAAGAGTATTCGATTACTTTTGCCTACATAGTGATCAAAGTGATCGCGTGATGTGCAGTTTTACTCTGCTGCGTTCGCGTGTGACGCGAGTGCCTTCCAAAAAGGCGTAATGAGAAGCGAGATGGATATTCTAACGACCGACGAGATGGCGCGCGCTGATCAACTCACGATTGCGGCGGGCACGCCAGGCTTCAAACTCATGCGCGCCGCCGGACGGGCGGTCGCGGATGTGGCGGGCGAACTGGCCGAGGAGGGGGCGATCCTGGTCGTTGCCGGTCGTGGCAACAATGGCGGTGATGGCTTCGTCGCGGCGGCCGAGCTCGCGGCGCAGGGGCGTGACGTTTCGGTGATCCTGCTCTGCGACCGGGCCACGCTGAAGGGCGATGCGGCGCTGGCTGCCAAGGGATGGAAGGGTGAGGTGCTGCCCTGTGATCCCTCCTTGATCGGGCAGCCGGCTTTGATCATCGATGCGTTGTTCGGCGCCGGGCTCAATCGTCCGGTCAAGGGCGATCCGCTGATCATGATCGACGCCATCAATGCGGCCGGCGTGCCCGTGCTGGCTGTCGACCTGCCGAGCGGTATCAACGGCGATTCAGGGGCCGTGATGGGCGGCGCTATCAGGGCGACCGAGACCGTGACGTTCTTCAGGCCCAAGCCGGGCCATCTGCTGGTGCCGGGCCGGGTGCATTGTGGCCGGCTGCGGGTGATCGACATCGGCATCGATGAGGATGTGCTGGCGGAAATCCGGCCGCAGACCTTCGAGAACAATCCGGACCTGTGGGCCGACGCGTTTCCGGTGCCGAAAATCAACAGCCACAAATTCTCGCGCGGCCATGCCGTGGTTGTCTCCGGCGACATCGCCGCCACGGGCGCTGCCCGGCTGTCCGCCCGCGCGGCGCTGCGCGGCGGGGCGGGGTTGGTGACGGTGGCGTCGCCGCGCGATGCGCTGGCGGTCAATGCCGCCGCGCTGACCGCGGTGATGGTGCGGCCGGTGGATACGTCGGCAGAGTTCGCCGCGCTGATCGGCGGCAAGGTGTCAGCCTGCGTGATCGGGCCGGGGGGCGGTGTTGGCGAACGGACGCGCATGTTCGTGGAGGCCATCCTGACCACGAAGCGACATGCGGTGCTCGACGCCGATGCGCTGACCAGCTTCGCGGGGGCGCCCGAGCAGCTGTTCGGTCTGATCAAGGCCAGCCCGGAATCCGGTGTCGTGTTGACGCCTCACGAAGGTGAATTTTCACGCATCTTCAGCAAGGTGGATGTGGAACATCCAGCAGTATCTAAACTGGAGCGCGTTCGTCTGGCGGCGCAAGAGTCAGGCGCTATCGTGCTGTTGAAGGGGCCGGATACGGTCGTGGCGTCGCCTGATGGCCGAGCCGCCATATCAGCCAATGCGCCGCCATGGCTGGCGACTGCCGGTTCCGGCGATGTGCTGGCCGGCATTGTCGGCGCGCTGCTGGCGCAAGGCGTTCCGGCCTATGAGGCCGCCTGTATCGGCGTGTGGATGCATGGCGAGGCCGGCAGCGAGGCTGGGCCGGGGCTGATCGCCGAGGATCTGACCGAGGTGCTGCCGGCGGTGTTCCGTCGGCTCTACGACCAGCTCGGTATCCAATACTGACGACCTCTCAGTCGACGCCGTACCAGCGGACCTGCCGCGGGGCGGCCCAGTCAGCGACGAAGGCCTCCATCAGCCAGCGCCCGACATTGTTGGCGGCAAAGGCGATGCGCTGGGTCTGGCCGACGTCCAGCGCCAGGGTGTCGAGCCAGAACGGCTTCCAGCCGTCGTCGAGCCTGTCGAGCAGGCGGACGTGATGGCCGTGGATCTGGAATACCATCGGGCTGGTGGCCCGGTTGGTCAGCGCAAGCACCACGGTGCGGCCGGGCTTGGTCCGGAATGCCGGCGGCGTGCTGGCGGACAGATCGACCGGCTTCACCCATTCGGGACTGACGGCGCTCAGGGCCATATCGACGCGCAGCGCGCCCTTGAGATCGAGCTGAGCTGGCAAACCGTTGGAGGGCAGCGGCGCGGCGGCCGGCAGGGGCGTGGCCCGTAGCGGTGGATCGTTGGACATTTGGATCTGGCCGATCGGCCGGGCTGTCTTGCCGTCATGGAGCAGGATCGCCGAGGTCGATCCCGCCGGCCTGACGGCGTCGAGGAAGACGTCAACCCGCGTTCCGGGCGCCAGCACCACCTGATTATTACGGGCAGGGAATGGCTCCGAGGGCTGACCGTCGATGGCCATCACACGGACCTCGTGATCGTCAAATTTTATAGCAACCACATTGCGTTGGCAGCCATTGATGAGACGGAGCCTGAGCCGTTCGTTGACGCGGGCCGACAGCTCCAGCGTGGATTTCCGGTTGATCAGGAACAGCGCCGCGGCGTCTTTCGGATCACTGGCGGGGGCGAGCAGACCGCCGTCCGGCCTGAGGCGGAAGTCCTCGATCAGCAGCACCTCGTCGCGGTCCACCTCGATCGGATCGCTCTCCTGGACGACCACGCTGCGGACCTGAGACGGCAGCGCCTGACCGTCGCCGAGCAGGCGCATGTCCAGATACGACGTTCCGGCGCTGCGCATCTGCAGCTTGAACGCGTCCTTGGCCCCGGCCGCGACCGGCTTGCGGTCGAGCAGCGGGCCGATCCCGGACGTGCCGTTAATGCCTCGGCAGTTCAAGACGATAGGGACCGGCAGCTGATTGGCGAGTTGAACTGTGATCTCGTCGCCGCGGTTGAAGCGCAGCGGCCCCTTCTGGGCCGAATGGAGCGTCCAGGCCTCGGTGGAGGCGCCGGGCTTCACCGGGAAGGGATCAGTCTTGGCCTGTAGTTCCAGCGCGGCGACGGCTTGCGCGAGGCTGACCCGGGGCAGAATCGGGGCGATCAGCGCGCTTCCGGCGCCTGCAAGCAGGGTCCGGCGCGTGAGGGGGAGAAAGCGGTTCGTCATGCCCAAATCCCGACCATTTTGCCGCGCCAAAGTCCAGTTGCCGGGGCTGCGGCAAGTAAGCCGCTATGTGACCATTTTTTTGCTGCGAACCACGGTCCCCATGTTATAAGCCCGCCGCTCGCGACATCGCGGCCGGACATGATGTTTTTCGCGGGCGTGGCGGAATTGGTAGACGCGCTGGATTTAGGTTCCAGTGACGAAAGTTGTGGGGGTTCGAGTCCCTCCGCCCGCACCAAGCGCACATAGCGTTTGACCATGACGATTTTCGGACGTGTTTCCGCAAGGTTGGCCTTGCAGAGACAGTTCGCACCACCGGCGCAGGCTCTGGCCTGATGCCGCACAGATTTACAATGTCCGGGCCATTGGGCCGGACCAAGCGGGAAGAAGATTGACGCCATGCAGGTGAATGAAACCCTCTCCGAGGGATTGAAGCGCGAGTTCTCGGTCAACGTGCCGGCTGCCGACATCGAAGCCAAGGTCGATGCGCGCCTCGATGACATGAAGGGCAAGGTCAAGCTCAACGGCTTCCGCCCGGGCAAGGTTCCCGTCGGTCACCTGAAGCGTCTCTATGGTCGCTCGGTTGCCGCCGAGACCGTCGATGAATTGATCCGCGACACCAACACGCAGATCTTCACCGAGCGTGGCTTCAAGCTCGCTTCCGAGCCGAAGATCACGATGCCGACCGAGCAGAAGGAAGTCGAAGACATCCTGTCGGGCAAGTCGGACCTGAATTACACCGTCGCCATCGAAGTCGTGCCGCCGATCGCGCTCGCCGACTTCAAGAGCTTCACCGTCGAGAAGCCGGTGGCCGAAGTGACCGATGCGGACGTCGATGAAGCGATCAAGCGCGTCGCCGACCAGAACCGTTCCTTCACCGAGAAGACCGGCAAGGCCGAGTCGGGCGACCGCGTGACGGTCAACTTCAAGGGCACCATCGACGGCGTCGCCTTCGAGGGCGGCACCGGCGAGGAGATCCCGGTTGCGATCGGCTCCAACACCTTCATCCCGGGCTTCGAGGACCAGCTGATCGGCATCGCCGCCGGCGAGACCCGCACCCTCAAGGTGTCGTTCCCGGTCAACTATGCGAGCGAGACGTTGGCCGGTAAGGCTGCCGAGTTCGAGACCACCGCGGCCAAGGTCGAATCGCCGGTCGACACCGTGATCGACGACGAGTTCGCCAAGACCCTCGGCCTCGAGTCCCTCGACAAGCTGAAGGAAGCCGCGCGCGAGCGTCTGGTTGCCGAATTCGCCGGTGCGACCCGCCAGCGCGTCAAGCGCCTGCTGCTCGACCGTCTCGACGAGACCCACAAGTTCGATGCGCCTCCGTCGCTGGTCGACGAAGAGTTCAAGCTGATGTGGAATTCGATCCAGCAGGAGATGGCATCGTCGGGCAAGACCTTCGCCGATGAGGACACCACCGAAGAAGCCGCGCAGGAAGAGTACCGCAAGATCGCCGACCGCCGCGTGCGTCTCGGTCTCGTGCTTTCGGAGATCGGCGAGAAGAACAAGATCACCGTCAGCGATGACGAGGTCAGCCGTGCCGTGATCGAGCGCGCCCGCTCGATGCCGGGCCGCGAGAAGGAAGTGTGGGACTTTTACCGCAGCAATCCCAACGCGCTGGCCCAGCTTCGTGCACCGATCTACGAGGACAAGGTCGTCGACTTCATCCTCGAACTGGCCAATGTGACCGAGAAGAAGGTGTCCAAGGACGACCTTTACAAGGACGAGGACGAGAAGACCGCGGCCTGAGCAGCAGCTTCTTAGAAGACGTTAAAAGAAACGCCGGCCGGGTCCTCCAGCCGGCGTTTTGACGTTAAGGATACCGCTCGAAACAGGTTCCAAAAGGGCTCCAGCGCTTTGCGGTGGCCGTCCGAATCGGCTTGAACTGAGGTTCAGGGCGGCATGTGGACCGGTGGTCTTGTTGCTGCTCGATTGGTCCATATCTGTGGGCTCTGTTTGTTGTTCCTGCATCACGGGACGTTCGTCCTCTCCCGGCAAACCGTAACCGGTTCCAGTCTTGCCGATGGACGTGTGTCTCCTCCAACCTTTCGGGTGATCAATGCGCGATCCGGTAGAAACCTACATGAACCTCGTCCCGATGGTGGTCGAACAGACCAACCGCGGCGAACGGGCTTACGATATCTTTTCGCGCCTTTTGAAGGAGCGCATCATCTTCGTGACCGGTCCGGTCGAAGATGGCATGTCGACGCTGACCGTTGCCCAGCTTCTGTTTCTCGAAGCCGAGAATCCGAAGAAGGAAATCTCGATGTACATCAACTCGCCCGGTGGCGTGGTGACGTCGGGTCTGGCGATCTACGACACGATGCAGTTCATCCGTCCGCCGGTGTCGACGCTGTGCGTCGGTCAGGCCGCGTCGATGGGCTCGCTGTTGCTGACGGCTGGCGCAAAGGATATGCGCTTTGCGCTGCCGAACGCCCGCATCATGGTTCATCAGCCGTCAGGCGGCTTCCAGGGCCAGGCCACCGACATCCTGATCCATGCCAAGGAAGTCGAGAGCCTGAAGCGCCGGCTCAACGAGATCTATGTGAAGCACACGGGACGTGCTTACGAGGACATTCACAACGCGCTTGAGCGCGATAACTTCATGACGGCGGATCAGGCGAAGGATTTCGGGCTGATCGACAAGGTCATCGACAAGCGCGCTGAAGAATCGACCCCGGCGAAGCCGGCCTAAACGACGCCGTTTCGGCGAACATATCGAGACCGAGACAGACGGCGCCCGCGCGCCGCCTGTCCCAAGCAAGCCATATCGATCAAGTTATTCCCGAATTGGTACTATGTGCCGACGCCAGCAGACGCGAGAGTTCCGCTTTCGTGCTGGTCGGGTGGTGTCATTCACGCAACGTTCCCCAATTTTCGGGGTTCTCCCGCGCAAATGCCGCAAATCACGCTATTGTCACGCTCCAGGCGATGGAGCCGATTAGCGAATTCTTGATCATCGGCTGTCAGCATGGTTCGCTGATGCGGATCGGTTAGTATCGCGGGGATTCGAGTGAGCCGTGATTCGAGCGGCATTCTGGAACGAGGTCTTTTTTGGTACGGATTTTGCTCTATCTACGGGATATGTCCCGTAACTGGGCGACCGGCAGACAAAGATCGAACGGCGGACGGAGATAGGAATGAGTAAGGTCGGTACCAGCGACTCCAAGAACACGCTGTATTGTTCGTTCTGCGGCAAGAGCCAGCACGAAGTTCGCAAACTGATCGCGGGTCCTACCGTCTTCATCTGCGACGAATGCGTTGAACTCTGCATGGACATCATCCGCGAGGAGAACAAGTCCTCGCTGGTCAAGTCGCGCGACGGCATTCCGACGCCGAAGGAAATCTGCAAGGTGCTCGATGACTATGTCATCGGTCAGTTCCATGCGAAGAAGGTTCTCTCGGTCGCGGTGCATAACCACTACAAGCGCCTCAACCACCAGACCAAGCACAACGACGTCGAACTCGCGAAGTCGAACATCCTGCTGATCGGTCCGACTGGTTCGGGCAAGACGCTGCTCGCGCAAACGCTCGCCCGCATTCTGGATGTGCCGTTCACGATGGCCGATGCGACGACGCTGACCGAAGCCGGTTATGTCGGTGAGGACGTCGAGAATATCATCCTCAAGCTGCTGCAGGCGGCCGACTACAATGTCGAGCGTGCGCAGCGCGGCATCGTCTATATCGACGAAATCGACAAGATCTCGCGCAAGTCGGACAATCCGTCGATCACCCGTGACGTGTCGGGTGAGGGCGTGCAGCAGGCTCTGCTGAAGATCATGGAAGGCACCGTTGCCTCCGTGCCTCCGCAGGGCGGCCGCAAGCATCCGCAGCAGGAATTCCTGCAGGTGGATACGACGAACATCCTGTTCATTTGCGGCGGTGCGTTCTCGGGCCTCGAGAAGATCATCTCGTCGCGTGGACGGACCACCTCGATCGGCTTCGCAGCGCAGGTTCTGGCACCCGAAGATCGCCGCACCGGTGAAATCTTCCGCCACGTCGAGCCGGAAGATCTGCTGAAGTACGGCCTGATCCCCGAATTCGTCGGCCGTCTGCCAGTGGTCGCGACACTCGAGGACCTCGACGAGACCTCGCTGAAGAAGATTCTGATCGAGCCGAAGAACGCGCTGGTCAAGCAGTACCAGCGCCTGTTCGAGATGGAGAACATCGAGCTGACCTTCGCGGACGAGGCACTGGGTGCGGTGGCCCGCCGGGCTATCGAACGCAAGACCGGTGCACGTGGTCTGCGGTCGATCCTGGAGAGCATTCTGCTCGAAACCATGTTCGATCTGCCCGGTCTGGAAGGTGTCGAGGAAGTCGTCATCTCCAAGGAGGTTGTGGATGGGACGGCTCGCCCGCTCTACATCTACGCCGACCGTTCGGACCGGACGGCGGAGAGCAGCGCAAGCGCCTGATCGGCGCGGCTTTCGGGCCCATCGACTTAAGTTCAATAGGCGGCTGCCGGTGATCGGCAGCCGCCTATTTTATTGCTGCTACGCTCTGTAAACCGCCCTTGTTCATGGGTATTTCCGCGACTTGACACCCCCCCGGCCCATAGCCACCTAATGCTCTCGGCGAACACAAAATCTCCCTCAAGATTCGCCATAACGATCCGGACACGTAGAGCCTGAGACGGCCGAGCAAAGACGGAAAATCGGCACCTTGTGCGGTTGCGCCATCGGGCGGACTGCTTGCAAGGGGGCACAGCAAAAGGAATGGGCCATGACTGCCTCCAAACCCCGGCCAACCATTGTTCACGGCGAAAGCCACTCCTATCCGGTGTTGCCGCTGCGCGATATCGTCGTCTTCCCGCACATGATCGTGCCTCTCTTCGTCGGCCGCGAGAAATCGATCCGCGCGCTCGAAGAGGTGATGAAGAACGATGCGCTCATCATGCTCGCCACGCAGAAGAATGCGTCGGACGATGATCCATCGCCGGACTCGATTTACGAGATCGGTACGCTCGCCAGCGTGCTGCAGCTTTTGAAGCTTCCCGACGGCACCGTGAAGGTGCTGGTGGAAGGGCTCGAGCGCGCCAAGGTCGAGAAGTATTCCGATCGCACTGAATATTACGAAGCGACGGCTGTCGCGCTGGCCGATACCGATGCGAAGAGCGTCGAGGCGGAAGCACTGTCGCGTTCGGTGGTCTCGGATTTCGAGAGCTATGTGAAGCTCAACAAGAAGATCTCCGCCGAAGTCGTCGGTGTCGTGCAGGCGATCACTGACTTCGCCAAGCTCGGCGATACTGTTGCGTCGCATCTCGCCGTCAAGATCGCAGATCGCCAGGGCATCCTGGAAACGCTGTCCGTCACCGCGCGCCTGGAGAAGGTGCTCGGCCTGATGGAGAGCGAGATCTCGGTGCTGCAGGTCGAGAAGCGCATCCGCTCGCGCGTCAAGCGCCAGATGGAGAAGACCCAGCGCGAGTACTATCTCAACGAGCAGATGAAGGCGATCCAGAAGGAGCTCGGCGACGACGAGGGTCGTGACGAGCTGGCCGACATCGAAGAGAAGATCGCCAAGACCAAGCTGTCGAAGGAAGCCCGCGAGAAGGCGCAGCACGAGCTGAAGAAGCTGCGCCAGATGTCGCCGATGTCCGCTGAAGCGACCGTCGTGCGCAACTATCTCGACTGGCTGCTGTCGATTCCGTGGGGCAAGAAGTCCAAGGTCAAGAAGGACCTCGCTGCGGCGCAGGCCGTGCTGGACGACGATCACTACGGGCTCGAGAAGGTCAAGGACCGCATCGTCGAGTATCTCGCGGTCCAGACGCGCGCCAACAAGCTGAGCGGGCCGATCCTGTGCCTCGTCGGTCCTCCCGGCGTCGGCAAGACCTCGCTCGGCAAGTCGATCGCCAAGGCGACCGGACGTGAGTTCGTGCGTGTGTCGCTCGGCGGCGTGCGTGACGAGGCGGAGATCCGCGGACATCGCCGGACCTATATCGGTTCGATGCCCGGCAAGATCATCCAGTCGATGCGCAAGGCCAAGACGACGAATCCGCTCTTCCTGCTGGATGAGATCGACAAGATGGGCGCCGATTTCCGCGGCGATCCGTCGTCGGCTCTGCTTGAGGTCCTTGACCCCGAGCAGAACGGCACCTTTGCCGATCACTACCTGGAGGTCGACTACGATCTGTCGAACGTGATGTTCATCACCACGGCGAACACCCTGAATATTCCGGGCCCGCTGATGGATCGTATGGAGATCATCCGGATCGCCGGCTACACGGAGAACGAGAAGGTCGAGATCGCCCGCAAGCATCTCATCCCGATCGCGCTCTCCAAGCACGGTCTGGATGCCAAGGAATGGTCGATCGACGACGACGCCTTGCTCTTGATGATCCGCCGCTACACCCGCGAAGCGGGCGTGCGTAATCTGGAGCGCGAGCTCTCCACACTGGCCCGCAAGGCCGTGAAGGAGCTGATGCTCTCGAAGAAGAAGGTGGTGAAGGTCACCGAGAAGAATCTCGAAGAGTTCCTGGGCGTGCCCAAGTATCGCTACGGCGAGATCGAGAGCGACGATCAGGTCGGTGTCGTCACCGGTCTGGCATGGACGGATGTCGGTGGTGAATTGCTCACCATTGAAGGCGTCATGATGCCCGGCAAGGGCCGCATGACCGTCACCGGCAACCTGCGTGACGTGATGAAGGAATCGATCTCGGCAGCGGCGTCCTATGTCCGCTCGCGCGCGATCAACTTCGGGATCGAGCCGCCGCTGTTCGAGCGGCGCGACATCCACGTCCACGTGCCCGAAGGTGCAACGCCGAAGGACGGTCCGTCCGCAGGCGTGGCGATGGCGACGACGATCGTGTCCGTGCTCACGGGCATTCCGATCCGTCACGATGTCGCCATGACCGGCGAGATCACGCTGCGCGGCAGGATCCTGCCGATCGGTGGTCTGAAGGAGAAGCTGTTGGCAGCGGCCCGCGGCGGCATCAAGACGGTGCTGATCCCCGAGGACAATGCCAAGGATCTCACCGAGATCTCCGACGCCATCAAGGGCGGGCTGAACATCATCCCGGTCGCCCGGATGGACGAGGTGATCGCCAACGCCCTGGTGCGAGCGCCGAAGGCGATCGTCTGGGAAGAGGATACCAAGCTGCCGGTGAAGGCAGACGGCGCGGAAGAGGCCGGCAGCGGTCTGACGGCCCACTAAGGCTGATATCCTCGACAACAATCAGCGGCGCCCTTCGGGGCGCCGTTTTTTTTATGGCAAGATCGCAGTTGCTTGAGATGTTCGGGAGACGGGACGATGCAGATCGACGGCCAATGCCACTGCGGCTTCATCAGCTATCGCGCGACGATCGATCCGCAGGGGGTGTCGATCTGTCACTGCACGGATTGCCAGATGCTGACTGGTTCGCCCTATCGCGTCACGGTACTGACGCCGGCCGACACGATCGAGATGACGGGCGGTGCGCCGAAGATCTATGTCAAGCGCGGCGACAACGGTCTCAACCGGCTGCAGCACTTTTGCGGGGACTGCGGCTCGCCGATATTCGCCAGTGGCGAGGAGGCTGAGGATAACGAGTGGGGTATTCGCTGGGGCAGTATCCGCCAGCGCGCCGAGCTGCCGCCACGACGCCAGATTTGGTGCCGGTCAGCCGCGCCCTGGGTTTATGATCTTGCGGAACTGCCAGCGCGGCCAAAGGGATCGAACGATCCATAGAGGGCCAGAGGAGGTGGTAGGCGGCGAGAGATTCGAACTCCCGACCCTCTCGGTGTAAACGAGATGCTCTAACCAGCTGAGCTAGCCGCCCTCGGGCAATCACCCTCACGGCCTCTCTTTAACGCCAGCACTCCGTCGCGGCAAGGCGTTCCCGCGCGGATATTCCGATCTCGCCCTCAGGTGTTTCGCCTAGCGCGCCGCCAGCACCTTGGCGAGTTGAACGCCTTCGTTCAACAGCGCCATGCGCAGCAGATCATAGGTCGTCTCGGACCCGCATGCGTTCGCCAGCCGCAAAGCTTGCAGCATCGTGACGATCAGCTCGTCGCTGTCCTTGCCGCCCTGAATGACTTGGAACTGATTGGGGGACATCGGCATCAGGCGATCCGCCGGGATGTCTGAGGCAGTGCAAAGACGCTGTCTTTGATGGCGACACTCTTGCTGACGCGGGCGAGACACTTTTCGCTGACATGAAACAGCACGGCGATGGTGGCCTCGCCATCGATCATGGCTGGCAATCCCAGCGGCTCGATCTCCAGTCCGAAGCCCTGAAGAATCGGGATGCGCAAGGGATTGATGACCGAGGTGAAACCGGACAGGCCTTCCATCAGGCCATATTCCTGAATCGCGAGCAGCAGTTCGAAATAGTGATGGCTGCGGCGTTCGGACTTGCGCATGGCAAAGCGTGTCAGCTCGAACACATCGCGGCGCTGGATCAGCGCGCCATCGACAAGCTGCGCAAAATTCTCGCTGAGCATGTGAGGCAAGACGGTTGGATAGAGCCGGAAGCCGCCTGCGACAGTGCCTGCGTCGTCGGCCGCGACCAGATAGACGGCGGCATCATCGTCATACTGGTCTTTCTCGTGCTCGCCATCGACATCGAAGGCGGTCCAGCCGCGCTCGCCGACGAAGACCTCGTGCCGTAACCGAAATTGCTTGTCCAGGAGATCGCCGAACTGCCCAGCATTACCGCTGTGAATGACCTCGATCATAAAAAGCTCTCCACGCTCGTCTGCGTGGAGGGTTCTCATGATGAGTTTGGTCGCGATATTCCGTGGGCAGGGGATTGACAATTCAGAAAGCGATCAGTCCTTGTGTGATCGCTTCGGCCACGGCCTGCGCGCGCGTATGCGCATTCAACTTGTGCATGGCAGCGGTGACAGTCTTGTTCACCGTATCCTCGGAGATACCGAGAATAACGCTCGTATCCCAGGCGGTCTTTCCGGCAGCGACCCAGCTGACGACCTCGCGCTCCCGCAAGGTGAGGGCGATCAACTTCGCACGCTGGTGAGAGCGAAGCGTTGCAAAGCGGTTGAACGCATACATGGTGACGAGCTCGATGGCGCCGTGCGCGTCTTCGGTATTTTCGACTTCGTAGCCTGCCAGCGAGAGGCCGGCCTGATAGCCGTTCATGCCGTGCACGGGTGCGCAGAGGCCGAACTTCAATCCGTAATCGACAGACGCGATCTCCATGATGGTCCGTGATATCGGGCTGACCTCATCGAGCCGGATGTCGGACCAGGTGAACAGCTCGGGTTGCCGGCGGATCCGCGGCGCAACGGGATCCGAGGCATAGAAATTGGACGCGCTATATTGTTCGGCCCATGGCTTGGGCCATACTTTCAGCAGCACGCGATCTTCGAACGGTTGGTTGACGCCGGTCGAGGCCAGAAAGCAGATGTGGTTGTAGCCGAACGATTTGGCCGTAGCGGCCACGACATCGCCAACCGCAGACATGGAGGCGGCATTGGCAATGCTTTCGATGGCCGACAACGCGGTCTGAAAATGCTTGCCTTTGAATGACCCCATGGCGCGCCTGCATATCAGCTGAAATGGAGCTATGTTTTTGGGAAATTATTCTTGTTATAATTTATAATATGTACTGGGGAGGATATCGTCGCCGTCACGGCGCGCAATTCGCCATTCGATTGACAGTACAACTATACACCGTTCCGTCACTGCCGGAACGCCCGTCCCTCGCTGCTTTGTGCCGCGAATGGTTCTTTGTTACCACTACGCCCTTTCTTCCCAGATCATCGCGAGATGCACGATGGTCTGCACGGCTTTTTCCATGTCCTGAACGCTGACCCATTCGGTACGGCCATGGAAGGCGTGTTCGCCGGCGAAGATGTTGGGGCAGGGCAGGCCCATGAAGGACAGCCGCGATCCGTCGGTGCCGCCGCGGATGCTGCTGCGGACGGGTTTGAGCCCGGCGCGCTGGATCGCTTCCACGGCGTATTCGACCATCTGCGGATAGCGGTCGATCACCTGCTTCATGTTGCGGTATTGCTGCTTGATCTCGAGCGTCGCCGTCGAATGCGGATAGGCCGTCATCACGTCGTCGACGATGGATTGCAGCAGCGCTTCCTTCTCCGCAAGGCCGTCATCTGTGAAGTCGCGCACGATCAGACTGAGCGTCGCTTTTTCAAGCGCGCCAGAAATGCCGATCGGATGCAGGAAGCCTTGCTTGCCGTCGGTGGTCTCAGGCGAACAGGTGTCTTTCGGCAGTCGCTCGACGATTGCGGCGGCGATCTTGATGGCGTGCTCCATCTTGCCCTTGGCAAAGCCGGGATGCGCGCTGACGCCTTCGATGGTGATGACGGCACCGTCGGCCGAGAAAGTCTCGTCTTCGACATAGCCGGCGGTCTCGCCATCCATGGTGTAGGCGAAGTCGGCGCCCAGTTTTGTCAGGTCGACCTTGTCGACGCCGCGGCCGATCTCTTCATCGGGCGTGAAGAGGATCTTGATGGTGCCGTGCCTGATCTGTGGATTGGCAACCAGGAAACGTGCCGCATCCATGATCTCGGCAAGGCCGGCCTTGTTGTCGGCGCCCAGCAAAGTGGTGCCGTCGGTGGTGATGATGTCATGGCCGATCTGATCCTTCAGCGCCGGATTGTCGGCGACGCGGATGACCTGCGTTGTGTCCACCGGCAGCACGATATCGCCGCCCCGATAGTTCTTGACGATCTGCGGCTTGACGTCCTTGCCGCTGCAGTCGGGCGAGGTGTCCATATGCGAGCAGAAACATATCACCGGCACTTTCTTGTCCGATGTCGCGGGGATCGTCGCATAGACATAGCCATGCTCGTCGAGATGCGCGTCCCTGAGCCCCAGGTCCCGCAGCTCCTGCGCGAGCACGCGGCCGAGATCCTTCTGCTTTTCGGTCGATGGGCAGGTGGGGGAGGCGGGGTCGGACTGGGTGTCGATCACTACATAGCGCAGGAAGCACGCAGTCACGTCATGGGCGAAATCGAAGGGGGGAGTTGCTGTCAAAGGGCACCATCTGATTGCAGAAGTCCTGGCAGCTTAGAAGTTTCATTCCGGGCCGTCACGAGGACGCGGCCCGGAATGAGATCAGTTCAAGCGGTCGATCAGACGGCTTCCTTGAGTTCCTTGGCCGGCCGGAACGCGACCTTCTTGCTGGCCGCGATCTCGATCTGCTCGCCGGTCGCCGGGTTGCGACCCATGCGGGCGGCACGCTTGCGGACCTGAAGGATGCCAAGGCCGACGATGCGGATACGCTCGCCATTCTTGAGGTGGTTGGTGATGCGCTCCACCATGTCACCGAGGATTTCTTCGGCCTTCTTCTTCGACAGCTCGTGATCTTCAGCCAGGGCCGCGGCGAGATGCTTCAGCGTGATGGTGGGAGGAGTGGCCGCTTTCGCGGCGGTGGTGGTTGCAGCTTTTGCCATGAATCTGGCCCTTCTCGTTGGTGGTCTGTCTTAAACCTGTGACGCAGCAGGGCTTAAACGATTCGGAGCGATGCCGCCCCGCTGTTTTGCCTGCAAACAGGGGCTTATTTGCATTTCCGGCCTTAAAACGGCCTTCTCGCAAAGCCTGCAACGACGCCTTCTTGTGATGTCCCCGGGAATGGTTCTGCAACGTCCTTGACTTCAAAAGGACGTCCCTTTATGTCCAGCCCCACTGCGGGATTGCAGACGATCCACGCGGGAGTAGCTCAGTTGGTTAGAGCGCTGCCCTGTCACGGCAGAGGTCGCGGGTTCGAGTCCCGTCTCTCGCGCCATTCCATCGGGAATGGCGGGATTCAGGTCCATCCGCGGTCGTCCCCACAAGTTTCCTCAAGAGAATTATAGAGTTGCAGACGTCACGCGCGGCATTTGACGTGCCAGCGCTCAGAACGAATCTGCGAGCGCGATTTCCTGCTTCAGCGCCTCGATTCGCCGCGCGGCTTCAGCGCGCGTCAGGTCCTTTTCGAATTGTTTGGGCTGATAGGCCTCGATCGCCAGCGATTTCAGCGTCAGCGCCTGGCCGCGAGTCATCGGCCCGGAGAGGCGATCCGGCAGGCTCTCATACGACGATACCGATGCGGCAATCGCGGGGACGACGATCTCACCGCGGGTGTTCAAAGCCGGGGTCTTCAAAGCCAGGGCCTTCAAAGCAAGGGTCATGGGAACCTCCAAAAATCCGATCTGGGTCGAAACAATGGCTTGTCAATTTGTTCTCTTTTTGTTCTATATCGCAAATGACCAAGCTCGCCAACCTGAATTTCAGAATCGCCCGGCTGCGCTACCAGATGAAAGGGGTGCAGTCGGATATCCGGCTGCTGACCAATGCTGGGCTGGACTGTGCCAATGCCTCCATGCGCCTGCAGCGGATGCAGGCCGATCTGCTGGCGCTCATTGCGGAGCGCGAGGTGCTAGCATGTCCGGCGTGAGCGAGCCGCCGCAACTCAGGATCATCACATTGCGGGCGCAGATCGCCGAGCTCGGCGCGGCGATCCGCCTGTTGCGACAGGCGGGCATGGACAACGCCGCCGCGGAGTTGCTGCTGGTACGGAAACGCGCCGAACTGGATGGCATGTTGTGGCAGGGAAGGAACGTCAGGTCCGACCCGCCGACGGGCGAGGTTTGACGGTCCCGGCGGTTGAGAAGTCATGCCGGATTTTTGAGAATCTGCGGGAGGTTTGTCGCAGCCAGCGATGCATCGGCAAGGTTGCGTTTCAATCGTCGCGCCGCGCATGGCAGAGCATGAAACTGTCAACATCCCTTGTCTTGCATGGCTTGTTGCGCTGCGCTAAGCCTCAGAACCATTCCAATGTTCGAATCTGTGGCAAAGTCAGGGCCGCAGGAGTAAGGCTCGCCGATGAACGGCATCTTGCATAATTATCTCCCACTTGTGGTCTTTATCGGCATCGCATCCGTCATCGGTCTGGCCTTGCTGATCGCGCCATTTCTCGTCGCCTACCAGCAGCCAGATCCGGAAAAGCTGTCCGCCTATGAATGCGGATTCAACGCTTTTGACGATGCGCGCATGAAGTTCGATGTGCGGTTCTATCTGGTGGCGATTCTCTTCATCATCTTCGATCTGGAAGTCGCCTTTCTGTTTCCGTGGGCAGTGGCCTTCGGCAAGCTTGGCGCAACCGGCTTCTGGTCGATGATCGTGTTTCTTGGCGTGCTCACCATCGGTTTCGCCTACGAATGGAAGAAAGGCGCGCTCGAATGGGATTGAGCCCAGTCATAGCCTCGGCTCCCGCGATCGCGCAGGCGCCGAAAGGCATCATCGATCCGTCCACCGGCAAGCCGGTCGGCGCGAACGATCCGTATTTTCTCGAGGTCAATGCCGAGCTGTCCGACAAGGGCTTCTTCGTCGCCGCGACCGACGATCTGATCACCTGGGCGCGCACCGGCTCGCTGATGTGGATGACCTTCGGTCTCGCCTGCTGCGCGGTCGAGATGATGCAGGTGTCGATGCCGCGTTACGACGTCGAACGCTTCGGCTTCGCGCCGCGCGCCTCGCCGCGTCAGTCCGACGTGATGATCGTCGCCGGCACGCTGACCAACAAGATGGCCCCGGCGCTGCGCAAGGTTTATGACCAGATGCCGGAGCCGCGTTACGTCATCTCGATGGGCTCCTGCGCCAATGGCGGCGGCTACTATCACTACTCGTATTCGGTGGTTCGGGGCTGCGACCGTATCGTGCCGATCGACATTTATGTCCCGGGCTGCCCGCCCACCGCAGAAGCGCTTCTCTACGGCGTGCTGCTGCTGCAGAAGAAGATCCGCCGCACCGGCACGATTGAACGCTAAGACTCGCGAACGCTTAAGGCTTTGTCATGGACGATGTGAGGCTCGACACACTGGGTCAGACGATTGTCGGCGCCCTGCCGGGTGCCGCACTCGCGCATGAGGTGGCGTTTGGCCAGCTGACGATCGCGGTGGAAACATCGAGGATCGTCGAGGTCGCGCAGTTCCTGCGTGACGATCCGCGCTGCCGCTTCGTCAATTTCACCGATGCGACGGCTGTGGATTACCCGGGGCGCGAGAAGCGCTTCGACGTCGTCTATCATCTGATGTCGCCGACATTGAACACCCGCATCCGTCTGAAAGGTCTGGCATCCGAAACAACTCAGGTGCCGTCGATCATTTCGGTGTTTCCCGGCGCTGACTGGTTCGAGCGCGAAGCCTATGACCTCTATGGCGTGATCTTTGTCGGCCATCCCGACATGCGCCGGCTGCTGACCGATTACGGTTTCGACGGCCATCCGCTGCGCAAGGACTTCCCGCTCACTGGCTTCGTCGAGGTTCGCTACGACGACCAGGAGAAGCGGGTGGTGTACGAGCCGGTCCGGCTCAACCAGGAATTCCGCAAATTCGATTTCCTCTCGCCCTGGGAAGGCGCGGATTATCCCGTGCTGCCGGGTGACGAGAAGGCAGAGGTCAAGCCATGACCGAACAACCCAACGTTCGCAATTTCACGATCAACTTCGGACCGCAGCATCCGGCCGCGCACGGCGTGCTCCGCCTTGTGCTGGAACTCGACGGTGAAGTCGTCGAGCGCGTCGATCCGCATATCGGCCTGCTTCACCGCGGCACCGAGAAGCTGATCGAGCAGAAGACCTATCTGCAGGCGATCCCGTATTTCGACCGGCTCGATTACGTCGCGCCGATGAACCAGGAACACGCATTCTGTCTGGCCGCCGAAAAGCTGCTCGGCGTCACCGTGCCGCGCCGCGGCCAGTTGATCCGCGTGCTGTATTCCGAAATCGGCCGCATCCTGTCGCATCTTCTCAATATCACCACGCAGGCGATGGACGTCGGCGCGCTGACCCCGCCGCTGTGGGGCTTCGAAGAGCGCGAAAAACTGATGGTGTTCTATGAGCGCGCCTCGGGCTCGCGCATGCATGCCGCGTTCTTCCGCATCGGCGGCGTACATCAGGATCTGCCGCCCAAGCTGATCAACGATATCGATGCCTGGTGCGATGCCTTCCCGCAGGTGCTCGACGATCTCGAAACGCTGCTCACCGGCAATCGTATTTTCAAACAGCGTAACGTCGATATCGGCGTGGTGTCGCTGGAAGACGCCTGGAAGTGGGGCTTCTCCGGCGTGATGGTGCGCGGCTCGGGCGCTGCATGGGATTTGCGCAAGTCGCAGCCTTATGAATGCTACGCCGAAATGGACTTCGACGTTCCGATCGGCAAGAACGGTGACTGCTACGATCGTTACTGTATTCGTGTCGAAGAGATGCGACAGTCGACCAAGATCATGAAGCAGTGCATAGCCAAGATGCGCGCGCCGGACGGGCAGGGCGCCGTTGCGGTCGAAGACAACAAGATTTTCCCGCCGCGTCGCGGCGAGATGAAGCGTTCGATGGAATCGCTGATCCATCACTTCAAGCTCTACACCGAAGGTTTTCGTGTGCCGGAAGGCGAAGTCTATGCTGCCGTCGAAGCGCCGAAGGGCGAGTTCGGCGTCTATCTCGTCTCCGACGGCAGCAACAAGCCGTACAAGTGCAAGATCCGCGCGCCGGGCTTTGCGCATCTGCAGGCCATGGACTTCATGTGCCGCGGCCATCTGCTTGCCGACGTCTCCGCCATTCTCGGTTCGCTCGACATCGTGTTCGGAGAGGTCGATCGGTGACGCTGACGCCTCCCATACAGTTTGACCGGGCGTCCGGCGTTCTCCAGAGCGTGAATCTCTGGGAACGTGCGATGGCCTGTGCGCTGGTGGTTGGCTCGAAGATCTCATCTTCGTTCTCGCATCGCGGCTACAACATGTGCGCCAATCTGATGCGCAGGACGGTGCTGCCGGCGCGCGATCTCGTGGTGAAGCTGAATGCGGATGCGCTGTTCGCGTTCCCATTCGGCGATGGCTACTGGAGCAAGTTGCTCAACCGCACCTTCTCCTATGAAGACGAGCTTGAGGTGTTGTTCCGGAACTCGATCGATGTCGATTACACGCTGCTCGATTGCGGCGCGAATTACGGATACTGGTCGGTGCTGGTGTCGAGCGGACCGTTCGGCTCGCACAAGGCGATCGCCATCGAGCCGTCGTTCGACAATTTCGCCAAACTTGCCACTAACGCCAGGATCAATGGTGACCGGTTCGACGTCATCAAATGCGCGATTGGCTCGCAGCGCGGCACGGCGCATCTGTCGGGCACCAAGCACGAAGCCTTCAGCATCGCCGGCGATCCCAATGCCGGCGGCGAGGAAGTGCCGGTGATCTCGCTCGACAATCTGCTCGACGACGGCAAGGTGTCGATGTCGGGCAAATATCTGATCAAGCTCGACGTCGAAGGCGTCGAGATCGAGGCCATCAAGGGCGGCGCACGATTGCTGCAGGGCGACTCGGTCATCATGTGCGAAGAGCACGGCAATGACCCGCATCACACCGTCTCACGCTTTATTCTGGATCAAACGCCGCTCAAGCTGATCGTGCATGATCCCGCCACCAACCGTTTCGAAACCGTGACCGAGTTGTCGATCCTCGATCGCATCAAGGTGTCCACACATGTTGGCTACAACGTGTTTGGCACATCGAGTGCGTTCTGGCTCGACCGCATCAGCAGCCTGAATGCGAGCGCGGCGCGCCGCACTCATTGAGAGACTAGACATGTCCGTCCGCCGTTTGGCTCCGAAAGAAGTTCAGCCCGCTTCGTTTAAATTCACGCCCGAGAATCTGGCGTGGGCGAAAGAGCAGATCACGCATTATCCGCCCGGCCGTCAGGCATCGGCGGTGATCGCGATCCTGTGGCGTGCGCAGGAGCAGCAGGCCGGCTGGGTCTCGGAAGCCGCGATCCGCGTCGTCGCCGACATGCTGGAAATGCCATATATCCGCGTGCTCGAAGTCGCGACCTTCTATACCCAGTTTCAGCTGCAGCCGGTCGGCAAGAAGGCTCATATTCAGGTCTGCGGCACCACGCCTTGCATGCTGCGTGGCGCCGGCGATCTGATCGACGTCTGTCAGCATCGCATCCATCACGACCCGTTCCATCTGTCTGCAGATGGCGACTTCTCGTGGGAAGAGGTCGAGTGTCTCGGCGCCTGCGTCAACGCCCCGATGGCGATGATCTGGAGCGACACTTACGAAGATCTCACCAAAGAGAGCATGAACAAGCTGATCGACGGTTTCGCTGCCGGCACGCCGCCGAAGCCGGGTTCGCAGATCGGCCGTCAGTTTGCTGCGCCCGAAGGCGGCGCGCGCGTGATGACGAGTGGTGGTGCCGCCAGTTACACCAAGGTTCTGGATATGCCGAAGGAACCCGCGCTCGCCGATGCCGAGCCGAAGAAGCAGACCGAGTCGGCCAATGTGCAGGAGCGCCCGGCGCCGAAGCCGCCGGCGGCCGACGCGACCAAGACCAATCCGCCGAAGGGTGGCGCTTCTAAGGAGCCGAAGACTCCCAAGGAGCCGAAGAAATGACGCGCGTGCTGTCGATGAAATTTGCAACGCTGTCGGGGGACGCGGCAATGAACAAGTGGCTCTACATCGCACTGCATACGATGGTCGCAGCTGCGTTCATTTTCTCGCTGCAGCGCTTCTTTTTGAACGCCACGCTTGAATCCAGTCTGTTGTGGGCCGTTGTGTTCGGCGGTTGCGCCGCGATGCTCGCCTACAAGCAATCCAATCGCTGATCGAGGAAGCCATGCTCGACGACAACGACCGCATCTTCCGCAATCTCTACGGCCTCGACGACTGGGGCCTCGCCGGCGCACGCCGCCGCGGCGGCTGGGATGGCACCAAGGCCATCATCGACAAGGGCCGCGACTGGATCGTCAACGAGATGAAGGCGTCCGGCCTGCGTGGCCGCGGCGGTGCAGGTTTCCCGACCGGCATGAAGTGGTCCTTCATGCCCAAGGACAATGCCGACGGTCGCCCGAGCTATCTCGTCGTCAATGCTGACGAGTCCGAGCCCGGCACCTGCAAGGACCGCGAGATCATGCGGCACGATCCGCATACGCTGGTCGAAGGCTGTCTGATCGCCGGCTGCGCCATGGGCGCTCATGTCGGCTACATCTATGTGCGCGGTGAATTCATTCGCGAACGCGAACATCTGCAGGCGGCGATCGATCAAGCCTATGAGGCCAATCTGATCGGCAAGAACAACATTCACGGCTTCCCGTTCGACCTTTACGTCGCGCACGGCGCCGGCGCCTATATCTGCGGCGAAGAGACGGCGCTGCTCGAAAGCCTCGAAGGCAAGAAGGGCCAGCCGCGCCTGAAGCCGCCATTCCCGGCGAATGTCGGTCTCTACGGCTGCCCGACCACGGTGAACAACGTCGAGTCGATCGCTGTTGCGCCGGATATCCTGCGCCGCGGCGCGGCATGGTTCGCCAGCATCGGTCGTCCGAACAATGTCGGCACCAAGCTTTACGGCATCTCCGGCCACGTCAACACGCCCTGCGTCGTTGAAGACGCGATGAGCATTCCGTTCAAGGAGCTCATTGAGAAGCATGGCGGCGGCATTCGCGGCGGTTGGGACAATCTGCTGGCAATCATCCCGGGCGGCGCATCGTGCCCGTTGATCCCGGCTGCGGATTGCGAAGAACTCATCATGGATTTCGACGGCACCCGCGCGGTGAAGTCGTCGTTCGGCACCGCCGGCGTCATCGTCATGGACAAGTCCACCGACGTCGTCGCGGCGATTGCCCGCATCAGCTACTTCTTCAAGCATGAGAGCTGCGGCCAGTGCACGCCGTGCCGCGAAGGCACCGGCTGGATGTGGCGCGTGCTGAGCCGCATGGTCGAAGGCCGCGCCCACAAGCGCGAGATCGACATGCTGCTCGAAGTCACCAAGCAGGTTGAAGGCCACACCATCTGCGCGCTCGGCGATGCCGCCGCGTGGCCGGTGCAGGGCCTGATCCGCGCCTTCCGCCCGGAGATCGAACGCCGCATCGAAGAGTTCAGCCGCAAGGCGACGCTCGACGATCAGGGCATCCTCGATCCCGCGCATCTGGTCGCGGCGGAGTAGGGCGCATGGCTATGACGAAACTGATCATCGACGGCAAAGAGATCGAGGTCCCCGCGGAATACACGCTGCTGCAGGCGTGTGAAGCCGCCGGCGCCGAAATCCCGCGCTTCTGCTACCACGAGCGCCTGTCGATCGCCGGCAACTGCCGCATGTGTCTGGTCGAGGTGAAGGGCGGACCGAAGCCGGTCGCGAGCTGCGCCTGGGGTGTGCGCGATTGCCGGCCTGGTCCCAAGGGAGAACCGCCAGAAATCTCGACCCGTTCGCCGATGGTCAAGAAGGCACGCGAAGGCGTGATGGAATTCCTGCTGATCAACCACCCGCTGGATTGCCCGATCTGCGATCAGGGCGGCGAGTGCGATCTGCAGGACCAGGCGATGGGCTATGGCGTCGACACGTCGCGCTTTGCCGAAAACAAGCGTGCCGTCGAGGACAAGTATCTCGGCGCGCTCGTGAAGACCTCGATGAACCGCTGCATCCAGTGCACGCGCTGCGTCCGCTTCGCCGCCGAGATCTGCGGCGTGCCGGAAATGGGCGCGACCGGTCGCGGCGAGGACATGGAAATCACCTCGTTCCTCGAAACGGCGCTGACCTCGGAGCTGCAGGGCAACCTGGTCGATATCTGCCCGGTCGGTGCGCTGACCTCGAAGCCTTATGCTTTCGCTGCGCGTCCGTGGGAACTCGGCAAGACCCAGTCCATCGACGTCATGGACGCCGTCGGCTCGGCGATCCGCGTCGATACCCGTGGCCGCGAAGTGATGCGCATCCTGCCGCGTGTCAATGAGGCGGTGAACGAGGAATGGATCTCCGACAAGACCCGCCACATCGTTGACGGCCTGCGCACGCAGCGTCTCGATCGTCCCTATATCCGCGACAACGGCAAGCTGAGTGCGGCGACCTGGGCTGAAGCATTCAGCGCCATCGCTGCTAAGGTGGCTGGCAGCAAGAAGATCGGCGCCATCGCTGGCGATCTCGCCGCCGTCGAGGAAATGTTCGCGCTGAAGCAACTGCTCGCAAGCATGGGCTCGGCCAATCTGGCGACCCAGAGCGCGGGCGCTTTCGATGCGGCCACTGGCCGCGCGTCCTACATTTTCAACCCGACCATCGCCGGCATCGAGCAGGCCGATGCGCTGCTGATCGTGGGCGCCAACCCGCGCAAGGAAGCCGCCGTTCTCAACGCGCGCATCCGCAAGGCATGGCGCACCGGTGCATTGAAAGTCGGCGTGATCGGCGAGAAGGCCGATCTGACCTATCGCTACGACTATCTCGGCGCCGGCACGGACTCGCTGGCCGAACTTGCCGCCGGCAAGAACGCCTTCGCCGATGTGCTGAAGAACGCCAAGCACCCGATCGTGCTGGTTGGCGCCGGCGTAGCCGCGCGTGCCGATGGCGCTGCGGTACTGGCGGTGGCTGCCAAGCTCGCTTCGGACTTCGGTGTTATCAAGGACGGCTGGAACGGTTTTGCGGTGCTGCAGACGGCGGCCTCGACCGTCGGCGCGCTCGATATCGGCTTCGCGCCGACATCGGGCAGCCTGAGCCTCGCGCAGATGACCTCGGCCGGTTCGCTCGACGTGCTGTTCTCGCTCGGCGCCGACGACGTGAAAGTCGCTGACGGCACTTTCGTCGTCTATATCGGCACCCATGGTGACCGCGGTGCGCATCGCGCCGACGTGATCCTGCCGGGTGCGGCCTATACCGAAAAGTCCGGCATCTTCGTCAACACCGAAGGCCGCGTGCAGATGGCGGAACGCGCCGGTTTCCCGCCGGGCGATGCCCGCGAGGACTGGGCGGTGATCCGCGCATTGTCCGACGTGCTCGGCCACAAGCTGCCTTACGACTCGCTGGCTGCCTTGCGGCAAGCGATCTTCAAGGCTGCCCCGCACCTGATGCGCATCGATCAGATCGAGGCCGGCGATGCCGGTGCGATCAAGACCCTTGCGGGCAAGGGTGGCACCGTCGACAAGACACCTTTCAAGGCCTCCGTTGAGGACTTCTACCTGACCAACCCGATCGCGCGTGCGTCAGCCATCATGGCGGAATGCTCCCGCCTGGCCTCCGGCCAGATGCTGACGGCGGCGGAGTAAACCGATGGCTGAATTCTGGACAAGCACGCTGTGGCCGCTGATCATCATGGTCGCGCAGAGCCTCCTTGTGCTCGTGGTGCTCTTGATTGCGATTGCCTACATCCTGCTGGCTGATCGCAAGATCTGGGCGGCGGTACAGATCCGCCGCGGACCCAACGTGGTCGGACCATTCGGCCTGCTGCAATCCTTCGCGGATTTGCTGAAATTCGTGTTGAAGGAACCCGTGGTTCCTTCTAGCTCCAACAAGGGCGTGTTCCTGCTGGCACCGCTGGTGTCCTGCGTGCTGGCGCTGGCGGCCTGGGCGGTGATCCCGATGGATCTCGGCTGGGTGATCTCCGACATCAATGTCGGCGTGCTCTATATCTTCGCGATCTCGTCGCTGTCGGTCTACGGCATCATCATGGCCGGCTGGTCGTCGAATTCGAAGTATCCGTTCCTGTCGGCACTGCGCGCCGCCGCGCAGATGGTGTCCTACGAAGTCTCGATCGGCTTCGTCATCATCACCGTCTTGCTCTGCGTCGGCTCGCTGAACCTGACGGCCATCGTCGCCGCGCAGGATTCGAAGTGGGGCATTCTCGGCTGGTATTGGATCCCGCTGTTCCCGATGTTCGTGATCTTCTACGTCTCGGCGCTGGCTGAAACCAACCGTCCGCCCTTCGATCTCGTCGAAGCGGAATCGGAACTGGTCGCGGGCTTCATGACCGAATACGGCTCGACCCCGTATCTGCTGTTCATGCTCGGTGAATACGTTGCCATCGTCACCATGTGTGCGCTGGCAACGATCCTGTTCCTTGGCGGTTGGCTGTCGCCGATCCCGTTCGCGCCATTCACCTGGGTGCCAGGCATCATCTGGTTCGCCATCAAGGTGATGTTCATGTTCTTCCTGATTGCGATGGCGAAGGCGATCGTGCCGCGCTACCGCTATGACCAGCTGATGCGTCTGGGCTGGAAGGTGTTTCTGCCGCTGTCGTTGGCGTACGTCATCATCGTCGCTGCCGTGCTGCAATTCGGGGGCCTTGCTCCGAAATGAGGTCACTATGAATATCAGGGCAACAGCTCATTCGCTTCTGCTGGCGGAGTTCGTTTCGGCGTTCGTCCTCGCCATGCGGTATTTCTTCAAGCCGAAGCCGACGCTGAACTATCCGTTCGAGAAGGGGCCGATCTCGCCGCGTTTCCGCGGTGAGCATGCGCTGCGCCGCTATCCGAACGGTGAAGAGCGCTGCATCGCCTGCAAGCTCTGCGAAGCGGTGTGTCCGGCGCAGGCCATCACCATCGAAGCCGGCCCGCGCCGCAACGATGGGACGCGCCGTACCGTCCGCTACGACATCGACATGGTGAAATGCATCTATTGCGGACTGTGCCAGGAGGCCTGTCCGGTGGATGCGATCGTCGAGGGACCGAACTTCGAGTTCGCCACCGAGACGCGTGAGGAACTCTATTATGACAAGGCGAAATTGCTCGCCAACGGCGACCGCTGGGAGCGCGAGATTGCGAAGTCAATCGAACTCGACGCGCCGTACCGGTAAGGTGACCAGATGATCCTTCCCGCATTGTTCTTCTATCTGTTCGCCAGCATCTGCGTGGCTTCCGCGGTCATGGTGATTGCCTCGCGCAATCCCGTGCATTCCGTCCTGTTCCTGATCCTGGCCTTCGTCAACGCCTCGGGCCTGTTCGTGCTGATGGGCGCCGAATTCCTCGCGATGCTGCTGATCGTCGTCTATGTCGGCGCCGTCGCGGTGCTGTTCCTGTTCGTCATCATGATGCTCGACGTCGACTTCACGCAGCTGCGCGAAGGCTTCATTCAGTATCTGCCGTTTGGTCTCGTGATCGGCGCGATCTTCCTTGCCGAATTGCTGCTGGTCGCAGGTGGTTGGGTAATGAACCCGAACGTCACCAAGTCGATCACGGCGGCCATCCCGACGAATGTGAGCAACACGGAGGCGCTCGGCCTCGTGCTCTATACGAAGTACATCCATTACTTCCAGCTGGCTGGCATGGTGCTGCTGGTGGCGATGATCGGTGCGATCGTGCTGACGCTGCGTCACAAGGTCAAAGTCCGGCGCCAGGACATCAATGTTCAGAACGCGCGCAATCCGGAACTGGCGATGGAAGTGCGCAAGGTCGCGACCGGGCAGGGCCTGCAGGACGCCGACGCGGGGAGCTGGGTCAAATGACGATCGGTCTCGGACACTATCTGGCGGTCGCAGCGATCCTGTTCACGCTGGGCATTCTCGGCATCTTCCTGAACCGCAAGAACATCATCGTCATCCTGATGTCGATCGAGCTGATCCTGCTCGCCGTCAACATCAACATGGTGGCGTTCTCGACCTTCCTCGGCGACATCGTCGGGCAGGTGTTCGCGCTGCTTGTGCTGACCGTGGCCGCTGCGGAAGCAGCGATCGGTCTCGCCGTGCTGGTGGTCTATTTCCGCAACCGCGGCTCGATCGCGGTTGAAGACGTCAATCTGATGAAGGGCTGAGCCAGTTATGATCCAGGCTCTTGTATTCCTGCCGCTGATCGGCGCGCTGATCGCAGGCTTCATCGCCATTCTGGGTGCGCATGGGCGTAACCCGAGCGGCGACGAGATGGACCATGCGCATGACGACCACGGTCACGGCGATGCCAGCGCGCATGCACATGCTGCGCATGGGCATGACGATCATGGTCACGATGATCACGACGACCATCACCACGTTGCCGAGCCGGCCGCGCTCGGCTCGCGTGCAGCCGAGCTGATCACCGCCGGTCTTCTGGTGGTGTCGGCGGTGCTGTCCTGGATGACCTTCGTCGATGTCGCCTTCATGCATCACGATGCCCGTATCGTGCTGCTGAACTGGATCAATTCGGGCGACCTGCAGCTATCGTGGACGCTGCGCGTCGACACGCTGACCGCCGTGATGCTCGTCGTCGTCACCACGGTGTCGTCGCTCGTTCACATCTATTCGCTCGGCTATATGGAAGACGATCCGAACCGGCCACGCTTCATGGCGTATCTGTCGCTGTTCACTTTCATGATGCTGATGCTGGTGACCGCGGATAACCTGCTGCAGCTGTTCTTCGGCTGGGAAGGCGTGGGTCTGGCCAGCTACCTGCTGATCGGTTTCTGGTTCAAGAAGCCCTCGGCCAATGCGGCGGCGATCAAGGCCTTCGTGGTCAACCGCGTCGGCGATTTCGGCTTCCTGCTCGGCATCTTCGCGCTGTTCATGCTGGTCGGCTCGACCGATCTCGACACCATCTTTGCCAGCGCGCCTAGCCTGACCGGCAAGACGATCAACTTCTTCGGCTGGCACGCCGATGCGCTGACACTGACCTGTCTGCTGCTGTTCGTCGGCGCGATGGGCAAGTCGGCCCAGTTCCTGCTGCACACCTGGTTGCCGGACGCGATGGAAGGCCCGACGCCTGTGTCGGCGCTGATCCACGCGGCGACCATGGTCACCGCGGGCGTCTTCATGGTGGCACGCATGTCACCGCTGTTCGAGCTCGCGCCGAACGCGCAGGCCGTCGTGATGCTGGTCGGCGCGACCACTGCATTCTTCGCCGCGACCATCGGTCTGGTGCAGAACGACATCAAGCGCATCGTCGCCTACTCGACCTGTTCGCAGCTCGGTTACATGTTCGTGGCGCTGGGGACGGGGGCTTACTCCGTCGCCATGTTCCACCTGTTCACGCACGCCTTCTTCAAGGCGCTGCTGTTCCTGGGTTCGGGCTCGGTGATCTATGCGATGCATCACGAGCAGGACATCCGGAAAATGGGTGGCCTGTGGAACAAGATCCCGTTCACTTACGCGATGATGACCATCGGCACGCTGGCGCTGACCGGATTCCCGTTCACGGCCGGCTACTTCTCGAAGGACGCGATCATCGAAGCGGCTTACGCCTCGCACACCCAGTTCGCCTTCTACGGCTTCCTGATGACCGTGGTCGCGGCGCTGCTGACCTCGTTCTATTCATGGCGTCTGGTGTTCAAGACGTTCCATGGCGAGCCGCACGACAAGAAGCATTACGATGCAGCGCATGAAGCGCCGCTGTGGATGCTGGTCCCGCTTGCCGTGCTGGGCATCGGATCGTTCGCCGCAGGCTTCCCATTCAAGGAGCTCTTTGCTGGTCATCACGTCGGCGAGTTCTTCCGGGAATCGCTGAAGATGAACCCGCACATCATCGAGGAGATGCATCACATCCCGGGCTGGGTGCCGTATGTGCCGACCGTGATGATGGTGCTCGGTTTCCTGATTTCGTACCTGTTCTATGTTCGCAAGCCGTATTTGCCTGTCGAACTCGCGAACCAGCATCCGCTGCTCTACAAGTTCCTGCTCAACAAGTGGTACTTCGACGAGCTCTACGAGATCATCTTCGTTCGCCCGGCCAAGTGGATCGGCCACTTCCTCTGGAAGAAGGGCGACGGCATGATCATCGACGGTCTCGGGCCTGATGGTGTCTCGGCCCGCGTGCTCGATATCACGCGCGGCGCGGTGAAGCTGCAGACTGGTTACCTCTATCACTATGCCTTCGCGATGCTGATCGGCGTCGCCGGGTTGATCACCTGGTTTATCTTCGGCCTGGGGGGCCAGTAACAATGGCGTCCGTCATGACATGGCCGGTTCTTTCGGTCGTCACCTTCCTGCCGATCGTCGGTGCGATCCTGATTTATCTCAGCCGCGGCGACGACGAGGCTGCGCAGGGCAATGCGCGCTGGATCGCGCTCTGGACCACGCTGATCACTTTTGCGGTCTCGCTGATCCTGGTGATGCGCTTCGACCCGTCGAACGGCGACTTCCAGTTTGTCGAAAAGGCGCCCTGGCTGGCCGCGACCATCAACTACCATATGGGTGTGGACGGCATTTCGCTGCCCTTCGTGATCCTGACCACGGCCCTGATGCCGTTCTGCATCCTGTGCAGCTGGAAGTCGGTCACCAAGCGTGTCCGCGAATACATGATCGCGTTCCTGTTCCTGGAAACGCTGATGATCGGCACCTTCTCGGCGCTGGATCTGGTGCTGTTCTATCTGTTCTTCGAAGGCGGCCTGATCCCGATGTTCCTGATCATCGGCATCTGGGGCGGCCCGCGCCGCGTCTACGCCTCGTTCAAGTTCTTCCTCTACACGTTCCTTGGCTCGGTGCTGATGCTGCTGGCCATCATGGCGCTGTACTGGAATGCGGGCACCACGGACATCCCGACGCTGATGCACACCGCCGTGCCGCGCAGCCTGCAGACATGGGCGTGGCTGGCATTCTTCGCATCCTTCGCGGTCAAGATGCCGATGTGGCCAGTGCACACGTGGCTGCCTGACGCGCATGTGGAAGCGCCGACGGCAGGTTCAGTCGTGCTGGCCGCGATCATGCTGAAGATGGGTGGTTACGGCTTCCTGCGCTTCTCACTGCCGATGTTCCCGGATGCCTCTCTCTACTTCGCGCCGATGGTCTGGACGCTCTCCGTTATCGCGATCGTCTACACGTCGCTGGTCGCGCTGATGCAGGAAGACATCAAGAAGCTGATCGCCTACTCGTCGGTCGCGCATATGGGCTATGTGACCATGGGCATCTTCGCCGGCACGACACAGGGCGTCTCCGGCGCAGTGTTCCAGATGGTGTCGCATGGCATCGTGTCGGGCGCGCTGTTCCTCTGCGTCGGCGTGGTCTACGATCGCCTGCATACCCGTGAGATCGCGGCCTATGGCGGCCTCGTCAACCGGATGCCGATCTATGCGGCGCTGTTCATGGTCTTCACGATGGCCAATGTCGGTCTGCCGGGCACCTCCGGCTTCGTCGGTGAATTCCTGACACTGATCGGCACCTTCAAGGTCTCGATCCCGACGGCGACATTCGCCAGCATCGGCGTGATCCTGTCGGCGGCCTATGCGCTGTGGCTGTACCGCAAGATCGTGTTCGGCGAACTGACCAAGCCTGCGCTGCAGGGCATCAAGGACATCACGTTCCGGGAAGGCCTGGTGCTGGTGCCGCTGGTCATTCTCACCATTCTGTTCGGAGTCTATCCGAAGCCGGTGCTCGACATGTCGGCGGCTTCGATCCAGCTCCTTGTTAACAATTACGCTGCTGCAACGTCTGCCGTGAAGGCAGCCGCGCTGCTGCAATGACCGCAGCAGATCAGGATAACGCGCAATGACGATTACGACCGCCGGATATTCCCTGCTGCCCGTACTGCCGGAGCTGATGCTCGCGGTTGGCGCCATGGTGCTGCTGATGATCGGTGCCTTCAACGGACCGAAGGTCACGGGCTTGGTCACCACGCTCGCCGTCTGTCTGCTGGTGGTGGTCGGCGCGGCTGAAATCATGCTGCCTGCGGGCAAGCATGTCACCTTCGGCGGCAGCTTCATCGTCGACGATTATGCGCGCTTCCTGAAGGTGCTGGCGATTATCGCGTCGGCCGTGACGCTGATCCTGTCGCGTGAATTCCTCGCGGACCAGTCCCGTCGTATTTTCGAATACGCCATCCTGGTGCTGCTCTCGACGCTCGGCATGATGGTGCTGATCTCGGCCGGCGACCTGATCATGCTGTATCTCGGCCTCGAACTGATGAGCCTTGCGCTCTATGTCGTCGCAGCCTCCAACCGCGACAATGCAAAGTCGACCGAAGCCGGCCTGAAGTATTTCGTGCTCGGCGCGCTGTCGTCGGGCATGCTGCTCTACGGCGCTTCTATGATCTACGGTTTCACCGGCACGGTGTCCTTCGCCGGCATCGCCGCCGAAGCCAAGACCGGCAATATCGGCCTGGTGTTCGGCCTGGTGTTTCTGCTGGCCGGCCTCTGTTTCAAGGTTTCGGCCGTGCCGTTCCACATGTGGACGCCCGATGTCTACGAAGGCGCACCGACGCCCGTCACCGCCTTTTTCGCCTCGGCCCCGAAGGTTGCAGCACTCGCTGTGTTCACCCGCGTCACACTGACCGCGTTCCCGGGCATCGTGGTGCAATGGCAGCAGGTCGTGGTGTTCGTGTCGCTGGCCTCGATGGTGCTGGGCTCGTTCGCCGCCATCGGCCAGACCAACATCAAGCGCCTGATGGCCTATTCGTCGATCGGCCATATGGGCTTCGCGCTGGTCGGCCTTGCCGCCGGCACGCAGGAGGGTGCGCAGGGCGTGCTGGTCTATATCGCGATCTATGTCGCGATGACCCTCGGCACCTTCGCCATCATCCTGACCATGAAGCGCAATGGCCAGCCCGTTGAGACGATCAAGGATTTCGCCGGCCTGTCGCGCACCAATCCGATCATCGCCTTCTTCTTCGCGATGTTCCTGTTCTCGCTGGCAGGCGTGCCGCCGCTGGCCGGCTTCTTCGGCAAGTTCTACGTCTTCATGGCGGCCATCAAGTCGGGCCTGTTCGTACTGGCCGTGGTCGGTGTGTTGGCCAGCGTGGTGGGCGCGTTCTACTATCTGTCCATTGTGAAGCTCATGTATTTCGACGAGCCGGTCGGGAAGCTCGATCCGATGCGCGTCGAGCTGCGCACGGTGCTGGCTGTGGCGGGTCTCTTCAACGTGTTGTTCTTCGTCTATCCGGCGCCTCTGGTCAGCGCGGCGGCATTCGCAGCGAAGTCGCTGTTCTAGATGGTATTTTCGCTCGGTCCCCGAGCCCTCGCGGCGGGCACGAAGCTCGCCGCATTCGACACAACCGGTTCGACCAATACGGAAGCCATGGACCGCGCGCGCGCAGGCGAGCGCGGTCCTATGTGGTTTGTCACAACGGAACAGACCGCGGGACGTGGGCGGCGGCATCGGCCGTGGGTCGCTCCCCGCGGGAACCTCGCCAGTTCGGTGCTGGAAGTTCTTGATGTGACGCCCTCAGTTGCGGCGACGCTGGGCTTTGCGGCCGGCGTTGCCGTTGAGAAGGCGCTCCGACAGATCAGCGTCGAAGCCGCGATGCGGGCGCCGCAGTCGGCCGCGAATGATTATCGGCTGAAATGGCCGAACGACGTTCTGGCAGGCGGGCACAAGCTGGTCGGAATGAATCTGGAGGCGGAGGCAGCGCCGAACGGCCAGCTTGCTGTTGTCGTCGGCATCGGCACCAATGTGGTGGCGGCCCCCGACAATATGCCTTATCCGGTTGCTTGCCTGCATGCGATGGGTGTCAGCGCCAGCGCTGAAGACCTGTTTGCGGCGCTTTCGGACACCTGGCAGGAGATGCGCGGCATCTGGGATTCCGGCCGCGGGTTTGCCGAGATCCGGCGACAGTGGCTGGAGCGTGCAGCAGGGATCGGTCAGCCGGTGTCCGTGGACAACGGGGTACAGACGATTTCGGGAATTTTCGACACCATTGATGAGGCCGGTTGTATGATTGTCGCGACAGCGGATCGCCGGCGAATCCCTATTACCGCCGGCGACGTTCATTTCGGATCGGCCGCGTCGACAAGGACAGTACGCAAATGACGCGACCCAACGAATTGACCTTCGCACCGCTGGGAGGCGTCGGCCAGATTGGCATGAACCTGTCGATCTATGGCCTGGCCGGGAAGTGGCTGGCGATCGACCTCGGCGTCTATTTCGGTGACGAGGAGCATCTGCCCGGCATCGATCTGGTGATGCCCGACGTGCGCTTCCTGGAAAAGGAAAAGAAGAATCTCGTCGGTCTCGTGCTCACCCACGCCCATGAGGACCATTTCGGCGCCATCATCGACCTGTGGCCCAAGCTGAAATGCCCGATCTATGCGACGCAGTTCAGCGCCGCATTGTTCGAAGCCAAATGCGCCAGCGAGCGCAATCCGCCGAAGATCCCCGTCACCGTGGTGCCATCGGGCGGCCGCATCAATCTCGGCCCGTTCGATATCGAGTTCATTCCGGTCGCGCATTCGATTCCGGAATCCCATGCGATCGCGCTGCACACGCCGCTCGGCACCGTGCTGCATACCGGTGACTGGAAGATCGATCCGACGCCGATCATCGGCCTGCCAACCGACGAAAAGCGGCTGCGCGAACTCGGCGATGCCGGCGTGCTGGCCATCATCGGCGACTCCACGAATGCGGTGCGCGATGGCCGCTCACCTTCCGAAACGGAGGTTGCCGCCACGCTCACCAAACTGGTGAAGGCTGCCAAGGGCCGCGTCGCCGTTACGACCTTCGCATCGAACGTGGCCCGGTTGCGGGCCGTTGCCGAAGCGGCGCAGGCCGCGGGCCGCGAAGTGGTGCTGGTCGGCCGCGCTATGGAGCGCGTCGTGCAGGTGGCCCGCGAATGCGGCTATCTCGATGGACTGCCGGCGTTCCGTAACGCCGACTATTACGGCCATTTCCCGCCGGACAAGGTGGTGGCGCTGTGCACGGGCAGTCAGGGTGAAGCGCGCGCGGCGCTGGCGCGTATCGCCAGCGACGATCATCCGATGGTGACCCTCAACAAGGGTGATACGGTGATCTTCTCGTCGCGGACCATTCCGGGCAACGAGAAGGCGGTCGGCACCATCATCAACGGTCTTGTCACGCAGGGCATCGAGGTGATCACCGATCGCGATGCGCTGGTGCATGTGTCGGGCCATCCGCGCCGCGACGAATTGCGCGACATGATTTCCTGGGTTCGTCCGCAATTGCTGATCCCCGTCCATGGCGAGGCGCTGCATCTGCATGAGCATGCCAAGCTCGCGCGCGCCTGCGGCGTGCCTCGGACCATGATCGTCAAGAACGGCGACCTCGTGCGCCTGGCGCCCGGCGATGCTGCCGTCATCGACGAATTGCCGTCGGGCCGCATGTTCAAGGACGGCCTCATCCTCGAGGATTCCAAGTCCCGCGCCGTGAGCGAGCGGCGCCGGCTGTCCTTTGCCGGCTGTGCGTTCGTGGCATTGGCCGTGACCATGAAGGGCGAACTGGTCGACGACCCTGCGGTCGATCTGATCGGCATTCCCGAAAAGAACCTCAAGGGCGAGGTGATGGAGGATGTCGTGTTCGACATCGTCGTCAACATCGTCGAGAACCTGCCCAAGGCGCGCAAGCGCGATCCGGATGCGATGGCAGAGTCGGTGCGACGCGCCGTCCGCTCGTCACTCGCCGATCAATGGGGCAAGAAGACGATGTGCTACGTTCACATCCTGCAGGTCGAAGACTAAAAGCAAAGAAACAAAGACTACGGAGGACACCATGCTGGGCCGGCTCAATCATGTGGCGATTGCCGTCGCCGATGCGGAGAAAGCTGCGAAGATCTACGGTACCGCCTTCGGCGCCGAGATTTCCGCGACCGTGCCGCTGCCGGAACATGGCGTGATCACGGTGTTCGCGACGCTGCCGAATACCAAGATCGAATTCATCCAGCCGCTGGGCGCGGATTCCCCGATCGCCAAATTCGTCGAGCGCAATCCTGACGGCGGCATTCATCACATCTGTTACGAAGTGCCGGATATCATCGCGGCACGCGACAACCTGATCAAGGAAGGCGCGCGCGTGCTTGGCGACGGCCAGCCGAAGATCGGCGCCCACGGCAAGCCTGTGCTGTTCCTGCATCCCAAGGATTTCTCGGGCGCGCTGGTAGAGATCGAACAAGCTTCCGAAATCGAACAGTCCTGAGGACGCGATGGCCTATACGATCTCGACGTCGCTCGCGGTCTATTTCGTCATCTGGTGGATCACGCTGTTCCTGACGCTGCCGTTCGGCGTCCGCAGCCAGCATGAGGATGGCAAGGGCACCGACGGCACCGATCCCGGTGCGCCTGTGCTGGCCCGGATGGGGCGCAAGCTGATCTGGACCACGGTGATTTCCGCCGTGCTGTTCGCGGGCGGCATGTATGCGTATCGCATGGGCTACTTCAACATCGAGAGGCTCTCGAAGCTGATGGGCGTGCCGATCTGAGAGCAATCTTTAAACCTGCGGAGTCTGTCCTTTCAGGTGTCGATACGGAGCTGACGCATGAAGCGCTTTCTGCTTTTTCTGTTGCTTGGGCCGGCTGTCGGCTTTGCGGTTTTCGAGCTGCGGGAAATTGCCAGCGGCAGGATCATCGGCGGCTTTCCCGGCTTCATCATGGGATTGCCCTTTGCCTACTGGTTCGGGCTGATCCCGTCGCTGGTGATGTGGCTTGAGGACTGGTTCCTTGAAGACAAGATGCAGCTGTGGCCGAAGGTGCTGACCTCGGCGCTTACTGGCTATGTCGTGAGTATCGGGATGATGTTGATCTGGACGTCGGTGTCGATCCCGCTGCACCAGATCCTTACATTCGGAATCGTCGGCGCGGTACAGGGCCTGGTCTGTTCGTGGCTGTCGGGCATCAAGCCGAAGGGTGGTGCGCTGTAGTACGCAGCGCGTTGCATCTCCGAAAAAAAAGGGCCGGCATGGATGCCGGCCCTTTTTCGTCTCGGACGATATGAAGCGTCGCTGTCGTCGTCGGAAATCCGTCGAAAAAAAAAGAGCAGGGCCGCAGCCCTGCTCGGAAAATTGTGTCGACCCTATTACCCCAAACTTTGGATTTTATCCTTGCTTAGCGGGTTGACGCTGCTTGAGCGCGTCAGGGCTCCTCCCGAGACTTGGACCACCAGACTCTGTCCTTACGAACCGCCTGAGGCGTGAGTCGTAGCTTAACTTTTTTTGTTTGTCACCAATTTCGGCAATGTGTGTTCAAAATTTAGGCCAAAGGTAGAATCGCGACCTTTTACGCGATTTCCGGTCACGCTGGGTCGCTCTGGCCGACATTGGAAATGGAGATATTTGACAGCCTGGGAAGCAATTCGCCAGGCGAACGGAATTAAGCCCCGATTGCCGGCTCCATGTCCTAGACTGTCCGGCGTCCGACCTGTCGCCCTTGTATTTTGGCGGCCGATCCGGTTTCACTCGCGTTCTCCCGTGTCCCTCCGATTCCCAGGCCTAACCATGCGATTGTCGCGCTATTTTCTGCCCATTCTCAAGGAAACGCCGAAGGAAGCCGAGATCGTCTCGCACCGGCTGATGCTGCGCGCGGGCATGATCCGTCAGGAAGCCGCTGGCATCTATGCCTGGCTGCCGCTGGGCCTGCGGGTGCTGAAGAAGATCGAGGCGATCGTCCGCGAGGAGCAGAACCGGGCAGGCGCCATCGAGCTCCTGATGCCGACATTGCAGCTCGCCGATCTCTGGCGCGAAAGTGGGCGCTACGACGCCTATGGGCCGGAGATGCTGCGCATCGTGGACCGCCACAAGCGGGAGCTTCTCTACGGGCCGACCAACGAGGAAATGATCACCGAGATCTTCCGCGGCTATGTGAAGTCCTACAAGAGCCTGCCGCTGAACCTGTACCACATCCAGTGGAAGTTCCGCGACGAGCAGCGTCCGCGTTTCGGCGTGATGCGCGGCCGCGAATTCCTGATGAAGGATGGCTATTCGTTCGACATCGACGAAGCCGCGGCGAAGCATTCCTACAATCAGATGTTCGTCGCCTATCTGCGCACCTTCGCGCGCATGGGCCTCAAAGCGATCCCGATGCGTGCCGAAACCGGACCGATCGGCGGCGATCACTCCCACGAATTCATCGTGCTCGCCGAGACCGGCGAGTCCGGCGTGTTCTGCGACAAGAACGTGCTCGATCTGCCGATCCCGCCGGCCGATGTCGATTATAGCGGTGATCTCACGGGCATCATCGATCAGTGGACCTCGATCTATGCGGCGACTGAAGACGTCCACGACGCCGCGCGGTTCGAAAGCGAAGTGCCGGCCGAGCGGCGGCTCAACACCCGCGGTATCGAAGTCGGCCAGATCTTCTACTTCGGCACCAAATATTCCGACGCGATGAAGGCGACCGTCGCCGGCGCCGATGGTGCGGAGACGGCGATCCATGGCGGCTCCTACGGCGTCGGCGTGTCGCGTCTGCTGGGCGCGATCATCGAGGCCTGCCACGACGAGAACGGCATCAAGTGGCCCGAGGAAGTGGCGCCGTTCCGCGCCGCCATCCTCAACCTGAAGCAGGGTTCGGCCGATACGGATGCGGCCTGCGAGGCGCTCTACAAGGAGCTCTCGGCCAAGGGCGTCGATGTGCTCTATGACGACACCGACCAGCGCGCCGGCGGCAAGTTTGCCACCGCTGACCTGATCGGTGTGCCCTGGCAGATCCTCGTTGGCCCGAAGGGGCTGGCCGAAGGCAAGGTCGAGCTGAAGCGGCGCGATGACGGTTCGCGTGAGAATATCAGTGCCGCTGAGGTCGTCGCAAAGCTGACGTCCTGACGACTTATCCACTGCGTGGTCGCCGCATCACTCACGATGCGGCTAGAATAAGCCCGATTCGTATGGGAGTCGGGCGATGGATGATGCCATGAGCGAGCCAGTTCGAACCCCACCCTTCGCCGCCTTCGAATGGCTGCTGTCCGGACGCTATCTCCGTGCGCGCCGTAAAGAGGGATTCATCTCTGTCATTGCCGGCTTCTCGTTCCTCGGCATCATGCTCGGCGTTGCCACGCTGATCATCGTGATGGCCGTGATGAACGGCTTCCGCAAGGAACTGCTCGACAAGATCCTCGGCCTCAACGGGCATCTGCTGGTGCAGCCTCTGGAAAGCCCGCTGACCGACTGGAAGGATGTCGCCGACCGCATCAGCGGCGTGAATGGCATTCGTCTCGCGGCGCCGGTCGTGGATGGCCAGGGACTGGGATCATCCGCGTTCGGTGCTGCCGGCATCTTTATCCGCGGTATCCGCTCTGGCGATCTCAATAACCTCACGTCGATCGCCAAGAACATCAAGCAGGGCACGCTCGAAGGCTTCGATGACGGGCAGGGTGTAGCGATCGGTCGGCGGCTGGCGGATCAACTCTCGATCCATGCCGGCGACATGATCACGTTGATCTCGCCGAAGGGGGCGGTGACCCCGATGGGCACGACCCCGCGCATCAAGCCCTACAAGGTTGCTGCCGTCTTCGAGATCGGCATGTCGGAATATGACTCGACCTTCGTGTTCATGCCATTGGCCGAGGCGCAGACATACTTCAATCGCCCCTCTGACGTGACCTCCATCGAGGTCTACACCAACAATCCCGACAGGATCGACGAGTATCGCAAGCTCGTGACCGAGACGGCCGGGCGGCCGATCTTCATCGTCGACTGGCGGCAGCGCAACTCGACCTTCTTCAATGCGCTGCAGGTCGAGCGCAACGTCATGTTCCTGATCCTGACGCTGATCGTACTGGTGGCGGCGCTGAACATCGTCTCCGGCCTGATCATGCTGGTGAAGGACAAGGGCAGCGACATCGCGATCCTGCGCACCATGGGCGCCTCTCAAGGCTCGATCATGCGGGTGTTCCTGATCACGGGTGCTGCGATCGGCGTGGTCGGCACGCTGGTCGGCTTCTTCGTTGGACTACTGGTCTGCTTCAACATCGAGACGATCCGGCAATTCATCTCCTGGATGACATCCACGGAGCTGTTCTCGCCGGAACTGTATTTCCTGTCCAAGCTGCCGGCCGAGGTCGACGTCGGCGAAACCAGCGCGGTGGTCATCATGGCGCTGACGCTGTCGTTCCTGGCGACCCTCTACCCGTCGTGGCGCGCCGCGCGCCTCGATCCCGTCGATGCGCTAAGATACGAGTGAGTGACTGATATGGCGCAAGGGGCAGATGATGTACCGGTGGTCTATCTCCACGACATCAAGCGGCAATACACCCAGGGCGAAAGCGTTCTGACCATTCTCGACAATGCCAAGCTGGCATTGTGGGCGGGGCAGTCTGTCGCGCTGGTGGCGCCGTCCGGCTCGGGCAAGTCGACGCTGCTGCATATTGCCGGCCTGCTCGAGAGCCCGGATGACGGCGAGGTCTATGTCGGCGGCACCGCGACCTCGGGCCTGTCGGACACCGAGCGCACCCAGATCCGCCGCACCGATATCGGCTTCGTCTACCAGTCACATCGGTTGCTGCCGGAATTCACCGCGCTGGAAAACGTCATGCTGCCGCAGATGATCCGTGGCTTGAAGCGCTCCGAGACGGTCGCCCGCGCCAAGGAAATCCTGGCCTATCTGGGTCTGGCCGAACGCATCACCCATCGCCCTGCGGAGCTGTCGGGCGGCGAGCAGCAACGCGTTGCGATTGCCCGCGCGGTGGCCAATGCACCGCGCGTGTTGTTTGCCGACGAGCCGACGGGCAATCTCGATCCGCACACCGCGGATCACGTCTTCAAGGCGCTGATGCAGCTGGTGAAGGCGACCAAGGTGGCGATGCTGATCGCGACCCACAACATGGAACTGGCCGGCCGTATGGATCGGCGGGTGTCGCTGGAAAACGGCAAGGTCGTCGAACTCGACTGACCCCGCCACTCGTTTCATTTGAGAGGGAAAAAGCGAGGCGCCGCGGACGGCGCCGTCGCTCAGTAGCTGCTCTTACGCTTGCGCTTCACGCGCGGCTGCTGCGGCGCGTAGGTCTGCGCATAGGCCAGCGCCGGATTGGCAAAGCAGGTCAGGCCGATGCCCGATGCCGTCGCGGCGCACTGCGCATAGGTGCGGTAGCTGCAGTCGTCGTCATCATAGAGGGAGCGCATGCAGAACGGATAACCGCTCGGCGTGTTGAACGAGAACGGGCCGGGATCGGTGCGCTGTGCTGCGGCGGGCGTAACGGTGAGGGCCGAGAGGGCGCCGAGGGCGACCAGAGCAAGCAGGGCTGCGCGCATCGAATTCTCCTGCCGACTCAGATGGCCGGCTGCATGTGATCTCTGACCGGCACAAAGCCGGTCCGAGAGGTATTCGTCAACTCACAAAGCCGGATTCCGCTCCGCATCTGGCGCCGGAAACATGCCGTAACAGGGCTTGTTCGGCACAGGCGACGCAATACGGCGCAGGTGATTCCGGCGAGGAGGGAATTGGCTCGCTGGGCGCAAAGCGTGCCGGCTCGCCGTCTTAACCATTCGGAATATGAGGCGCGACGCGCCCGGATCGGCTGCTTGACTCAGGAACAGAATGAGAACAGTGTTCTTCATATGTTCCAGAGATCACGGAGGCCACCATGTTGAAGACCTTTGTTGAAGAAGCCGCTGCACTGGCATCGATCGTTCTGTTCGTCGGCATGATCGCAGTTTGGGCGCAACTGATCCCCCAGCTGTGATCCTGCTCCCGGACGCTGGCTGCGAAGCTGGCGCCGGAACACTCTCCGGCGGATACGGGAACGCTCCCGGGGAATGACAAGTATTCCCTAGGAAATGACAGGCATTCCCTTGGGAATGCGGGGACGCTTCCGGGCCCGAGCGGGTTTCACATGGACTTGGCCGGGGGCAGGCATCACCATAGGGCAGCGAGTCGGCCTGAACAGGCTGCCGCGATCCCCAGTGTCGATGACTGCCCAGATCGGGCGCTGCAAAGTCCGGAACGCCCCACGCCATGAGTCAGAAGCCCGCCGCCGCGTCGAATGCCGGATTTGTCCATCTGCACGTGCATTCGGCCTATTCGCTGCTGAAGGGCTCGATCAAGATCCAGAAACTGGCGGAACTGGCGAAGGCCGACCACCAGCCGGCGCTGGCGCTGACCGACAGCGACAACATGTTTGGCGCGCTGGAATTCTCCGAGAAGCTGGTGGGCTACGGCATTCAGCCGATCACCGGCTGCGAGGTCGCCATCGATTTCGGCGACCAAGATCCCAACGCCCGTAACGCGCTGAACGCCGTGATGCCGCGCATTGTGCTGCTGGCCGCCAAGGAGCGCGGCTATCAGAGCCTGATGAAACTCAACTCGCGCGCGTTTCTGGAAACCCCGGTCAATCATGCGCCCCACGTCAAGCTGGAATGGCTGCTGGAGGAAACAGAAGACCTGATCGCGTTGAGTGGCGGTCCTGACGGTCCGATCAATCAGGCGCTGCTTGCCGATCAATCCGCGCTTGCCGCTGCGCGTTGCGACCGACTCGCATCGCTATTCGGCGATCGGCTCTACATCGAACTGCAGCGTCATGGCGCAGAGAAGGAGCGCCGCGCCGAAGCGGGTTTGATAGACTTGGCTTACGCCAAGGGTCTGCCGCTGGTGGCGACCAACGAGCCGTACTTTGCTGCGGCCGACGATTACGAGGCCCATGACGCACTGCTGTGCATTGCCGGCGGCAGGATCATTGCCGAAACGGACCGCGAGCAGCTCACCACCGATCATCGTTTCAAGACCCGCGCCGAAATGGCGGTTCTGTTTGCCGACATTCCCGAGGCATTGGCATCAACCGTCGAAATCGCCGAGCGCTGCTCGTTCCGGCCGAAGACACGCAAGCCGATCCTGCCGCGCTTCACGGTCGGTGCCGGCAGTAACGCCGAAGGCGCGGCCCAGGAGGAATCCGACGAGTTGCGCCGTCAGGCCGAGGAGGGGCTGCGCAAGCGTCTCGAGATCCACGGCGTGTCACAGGGCAAGAGCGAGGAGGAATACCACGCGCGGCTCGACTTCGAACTTAACGTCATCTCCCGCATGAACTATGCGGGTTACTTCCTGATCGTGTCCGACTTCATCAAATGGGCGAAGGCACAGGGCATTCCGGTGGGGCCGGGCCGCGGTTCGGGCGCCGGCTCGCTGGTCGCCTGGGTCTTGACCATCACCGATCTCGATCCCTTGCAGTTCAATCTTCTGTTCGAACGCTTCCTCAATCCGGAACGCGTCTCGATGCCGGACTTCGACATCGACTTCTGCCAGGATCGTCGCGGCGAGGTGATCTCCTATGTGCAGCAGCGCTACGGCCGCGATCAGGTCGCACAGATCATCACCTTCGGTACGCTGCAGGCGCGCGGCGTGTTGCGCGACGTCGGCCGTGTGCTGCAGATGCCCTATGGCCAGGTCGACAAGCTGACTAAGCTGGTGCCGCAAAATCCTGCGGCCCCTGTGACCTTGGCTGCGGCGATCGAAGGCGAGCCGAAGCTGCAGGCGCTCCGCGACGAGGATCCAATCGTCGCCAAAGCCTTCGATATCGCGCAGCGTCTCGAGGGCCTGACGCGCCACGCTTCGACCCACGCCGCAGGCATCGTGATTGGCGACCGGCCGCTGTCGCAGCTCGTGCCGATGTATCGCGATCCAAAATCGGACATGCCGGTCACCCAGTTCAACATGAAATGGGTTGAGCCAGCAGGTCTCGTGAAGTTCGACTTCCTCGGCCTGAAGACGCTGACGGTGCTCGATGTCGCCGTGAAGCTACTCAAGCAGCGCAATATTGACGTCAATCTTGCGACCACGCCGATTACCGACGCCAAGAGCTACGAGATGCTGGCGCGCGGTGAAGTGGTCGGCGTGTTCCAGGTGGAAAGCCAGGGCATGCGGCGCGCGCTCGTGGACATGCGGCCCGACCGTTTCGAGGACATCATCGCGCTCGTCGCGTTGTATCGTCCGGGCCCGATGGCGAACATCCCGACCTATTGCGCGCGCAAGCATGGCGATGAAGAGCCGGAATATCTGCATCCGATCATCGAGCCGATCCTGAAGGAAACTTTCGGCGTCATCATCTATCAGGAACAGGTGATGCAGATCGCGCAGGTCATGGCCGGCTATTCGCTCGGTGACGCCGACCTGCTGCGCCGCGCGATGGGCAAGAAGATCCGCGCCGAAATGGAAAAGCAGCGCGAGATCTTCGTTGCAGGCTCTGTCAAGAACGGCGTGCCGAAGGGGCAGGCCGATACGATCTTCGATCTGCTGGCAAAATTCGCCGACTATGGCTTCAACAAGAGCCACGCGGCGGCCTATGCCCTGGTGTCGTATCACACCGCCTATATGAAGGCGCATTATCCGGTGGAGTTCATTGCGGCGTCGATGACGCTCGACATGGGCAACACCGACAAGCTGTCGGAATTTCGCGCCGAGGCGCAGCGGCTCGGTATCAAGGTCGAGGCGCCAAACATCAATCGTTCGGGCGTCACCTTCGAGGTCAGCGACAACACGATCTATTATGCGCTGGCCGCGTTGAAAGGCGTCGGCGCTGGCGCCGTCGAGCTGATCGTCGCCGAGCGCAACAAGAATGGTTTGTTCACGTCGCTTGCCGACTTTGCGTCGCGCGTGAGCCCACGCGCCGTCAACAAGCGCATCATCGAAACACTCGCTGCGGCCGGCGCCTTCGATACGCTCGATCCACATCGTGCCCGCGTGCATGGCGGCGCGGATGCTATTTTGGCCGCCTGCCAGAGCGCCCACGTGGATACGACAATCGGTCAGGGAAACATGTTTGGCGGCGCGGCCGATGCGCCGACCATCATGCTGCCGCAGATCGACAACTGGCTGGCGGCGGAGAAGCTGCGCAAGGAATACGACGCTATTGGCTTCTTCCTGTCCGGCCATCCGCTCGATGACTATGCGACCGCCCTGAAGCGACTGCGGGTGCAGAGTTGGGCCGAGTTCTGCCGCGCGGTCAAAACCGGCGCTACGGCGGGCAGGGTGGCGGCTACCGTCGTGTCCCGCATGGAGCGGAGGACCAAGACCGGCAACAAGATGGGCATCATGGGTCTGTCCGACCCGACCGGCCATTTCGAGGCGGTGCTGTTCTCCGAAGGGCTCGCCCAATACCGCGACGTGCTGGAACCAGGTACCGCGGTGCTGCTGCAACTCGGTGCCGAACTCCAGGGCGAGGACGTTCGGGCCCGGGTTCTCCATGCGGAACCTCTGGATGCCGCCGCTGCCAAGACCCAGAAGGGGCTCAGGGTGACCATGAAGGACACCAAGGCACTGGATTCGCTGGTAAAACGCCTCCAACCGCAGCCGAGCAATGCCGCCGGCGGAGGCGACGTCTCGCTGATCCTGCGCCTCGACCTGCAAACCGAGGTCGAATTCAAGCTCGAAGGCCGGTTCCAGGTGTCCCCGCAGATCGCCGGCGCCATCAAAGCGGTTTCCGGGGTGGAAATGGTCGAAACGCTTTGAGCTGGCAACCCGCGCGGTAAACCGGCCGAAGCCGCCGGATTTCCTTGCTTATCCCGGGAATCCGGCTATAAGCCGGCCCATCTCACACGGAAGCATGGCTTAATCGCCGTCCGGTGGCATCCGGGCTGCACGGCAGAATCCTCTGCCCGAACGCTCGTTTGCTCACACGCTTCCGGAGGAAACAACCGGAGAATTGATACTATGGCACTACCCGAATTTTCTATGCGTCAACTGCTCGAAGCTGGCGTCCACTTTGGCCACCAGTCGCACCGCTGGAATCCGAAGATGGCGAATTACATCTTCGGCGCACGTAACAACATCCACATCATCGACCTCGCGCAGACCGTGCCGTTGCTGCACACCGCGCTGAAGGCTGTGAGCGACACCGTCGCCAAGGGCGGCCGCATCCTGTTCGTCGGCACCAAGCGCCAGGCGCAGGACGTCGTTGCCGAAGCTGCGAAGCGCTCGGCGATGTACTTCGTCAATTCGCGCTGGCTCGGTGGCACCCTGACCAACTGGAAGACCATCTCCGGTTCGATCAAGCGTCTGCGCCACCTCGACGAAGTGCTGAACTCCGGCGACGCGTCGGCCTACACCAAGAAGGAGCGTCTGACGCTGCAGCGCGAGCGCGACAAGCTCGATCGCTCGCTGGGCGGCATCAAGGACATGGGCGGTCTGCCCGACCTGATCTTCGTGATCGACACCAACAAGGAAGACATCGCGATCCAGGAAGCTCAGCGTCTGGGTATCCCTGTCGCGGCGATCGTCGACACCAACTCGGATCCGAAGGGCATCACCTATGTGGTCCCGGGCAACGACGACGCCGGCCGTGCGCTGTCGCTGTATTGCGACCTGATCGCACGCGCTGTCATCGACGGCATCTCGCGCGCCCAGGGCGACTCGGGCTTCGATATCGGTGCATCGGCTGCCCCGGTGGCTGAGGCCATCCCGGCTCCGGAAGCTGGCTTCCAGGGCCTGGCCGGTCCGCGCGGCACCGCCGACGATCTCAAGAAGCTCACCGGCGTGTCCGGTGCGATCGAGAAGAAGTTCAACGACCTCGGCATCTTCCACTACTGGCAGCTGGCCGAACTCGATCACGACACCGCCCACAAGATTGGCGAAGAAGTTGGCCTTCCGGCCCGTGCCGACGGCTGGGTCGCCCAGGCCAAGGGTCTGACGGCGGAAGCCGAGTAACGCGCAGGCGTGATCCCGGAACCGGTGTCCCGGTTCCGGACAAAATCATGCCGATGCGACAGCCAAGAAACTATTGTGCGGCCGTCATCCCGGCCGCACTTTCCATCTCTACACTTCTCTCGATGATAGTTCCTGCGGCGTAACGCGACTGACCAGCACCGGCTGGCTCGCAGGCGCCCTGACAGGCAAAGGGTTCAACGATGGCAACGATTACTGCAGCGATGGTCAAGGACCTCCGCGAAACCACCGGCGTCGGCATGATGGATTGCAAGAACGCACTGGCTGCCAATGATGGCGACATGCAGGCGTCAATCGACTGGCTGCGCGCGAAGGGCCTGTCCAAGGCCGCCAAGAAGGCTGACCGCGTCGCGGCTGAAGGCCTGATCGGCGTTCTCACTGCCGGCAACAAGGGCGTCGTGGTCGAAGTCAATTCCGAGACCGACTTCGTCGCGCGCAACGATCAGTTCCAGGGTCTGGTCAAGATGATCGCCCAGGTCGCGCTCAAGGTCGGCTCCGACGTCGAGGCCATCAAGGCGCACAAGGTTGGCGACGTCACCGTCGAGACCGCGATCACCGAGGCCATCGCCACCATCGGCGAAAACATGACCTTGCGCCGCGCTGCGACGCTGGAAGTCTCGGCCGGCGTTGTGTCGAGCTACGTGCATAACGCCGTGATCGAAGGTCTCGGCAAGATGGGCATCATCGTCGCGCTGGAATCCACCGGCAAGGCTGACGAGCTCGCGACCCTCGGCAAACAGATCGCGATGCATGTCGCTGCTGCCAACCCGCAGGCGCTGGACTCCGCCGGCCTCGATCCGGCCGTCGTTGCTCGCGAGAAGGAAGTGATGGCGGACAAGTATCGCCAGCAGGGCAAGCCGGACGCGATGATTGAGAAGATCGTCGAGAACGGCCTGAAGACCTATTACAAGGAAGTCTGCCTGCTGGATCAGGCTTTCATCCACGACACCGGCAAGTCGGTGGCGCAGGCCGTCAAGGAAGCCGAAGGCAAGGTTGGCGCGCCGATCAAGCTCGCTGGCTTCGTGCGCTACGCGCTCGGCGAAGGCATCGAGAAGCAGACTTCGGACTTTGCTGCCGAAGTTGCCGCCGCCAGCGGCCAGAAGTAAGACGAATTGGAAGACCTCCCGGCGATCTACGCCGGGAGCTGCCGCCTCGAAAGGAAGCGATCGCATCATGGGTGAGCCGCTCTATCGTCGCGTCGTGATCAAGGTCTCGGGTGAGTCTTTCGCCGGAGGCCAGTCATTCGGTATCGATCAGCCGACCATCGACCGCATTGCCGTCGATCTCATTGCAGCCCAGAAACTTGGTGTCGAAGTCGCGGTCGTCGTCGGCGGCGGCAATATCTTCCGCGGCGTCGAAGTCTCCTCGCGTGGTGTGTCGCGCCCGACCGGCGATAGCATGGGCATGCTCGCTACCGTTATGAACTGCCTGGCACTGGAAGCTGCGATCGAGCGCCACGCCGTGCCGGCCCGCACGCTGTCGGCGATGGTGATGCCGCAGGTCTGCGAACTCTTCACACGTGCTGCCGCACACAAATACCTGTCCGAGGGCCGGATCGTGCTGCTGGCCGGCGGTACCGGCAATCCGTTCTTCACCACCGACACGACCGCAGTGTTGCGCGCTGCCGAGATCGGCGCATCGGCCGTGCTGAAGGCGACTAATGTGGACGGCGTCTACAGCGCCGATCCAAAGAAGGATCCGAACGCGACGCGCTTCGAGCGTCTCAGCCATTCGCAGGCGGTGGAGGGGAACTACAAAGTCATGGATGCGACGGCTTTCGCGCTTGCCCGCGAGACCTCGCTGCCTATCATCGTGTTCTCGATCGCCGAACCGGGTTCGATCGGCGCCATTTTGACTGGTACTGGCCGCGGCACCATCGTCGCGGGCTGATTTTAGACGGGTTCGGAGCGCCATACCCGCTTCGCACCAGCAGGATACAAGGGAGAGCTGCATGGCCACCATGGCCCCATTCGACATCAACGACCTCAAGCGCCGTATGCAGGGCTCGACCCAGTCGCTGAAGCATGAGCTTGGCGGCTTGCGCACCGGACGTGCGGCAGCCTCGATGCTGGAGCCGGTCCAGGTGGAAGCCTATGGCAGCCACATGCCGCTGAACCAGGTTGCGACCGTCAGCGTTCCCGAGCCGCGCCTGCTGTCGGTGCAGGTTTGGGACAAGTCGATGGTTAAGGCGGTGGAAAAGGCGATCGTCGATTCCAATCTCGGCCTTAGCCCGGCAACCGAAGGCCAGATTCTGCGGCTACGCATTCCCGAATTGAACACCGAGCGCCGCAAGGAACTCGTGAAGGTCGCGCATAAATATGCCGAGGCAGCCAAGGTCGCCGTGCGCCACGTCCGCCGCGACGGTCTCGACATCATCAAGAAGCTCGAGAAGGCTCACGAGATTTCCGAGGACGACCAGAAGCGCCACGATACCGAAGTGCAGAAGGTCACGGACAGCATAATCGCTGAAATCGATCAGTTGCTGGCGGCTAAGGAAAAGGAAATCATGACGGTTTAAGCGTCAGAAGCCGCTTTTAAGCTGTTGAAAAGCGTATGGTCCGCAAATTGGTCACATATGTGCCGGACCATAGGCTGGGGATTTTAATCGATGTCGAATGCCGCCGCGCCCGCAAATGATGGATCGGACCGATCCACGCCTTTGCATGTCGCGATCATCATGGACGGCAATGGGCGCTGGGCTGCAGCGCGGGGGCTTCCGCGCGCCGAAGGCCATCGCCGCGGCGTCGAGGCACTTCGCCGTGTGGTGCGGGCATCCAACGAACTCGGCATCCAATATCTGACAATCTTCTCGTTCAGCTCCGAGAACTGGTCGCGGCCCGCATCCGAGATCAGCGATCTGTTCGGCCTGCTGCGTCGCTTCATCCGCAACGACCTTGCCACCCTGCATCGCGACGGCGTGCGGGTCCGTGTGATTGGAGAGCGCCAGGGCCTCGATTCCGATATCGCCTCATTGCTGAAAGAGGCCGAGGACCTGACGCGGGGCAACACCCAGCTCAATCTCGTGGTCGCCTTCAACTACGGCTCGCGGCACGAGATCGCCACGGCAGCGCAGCGCCTTGCGCGCGAGGTTGCCGAGGGCAAGCGGACGCCCGAAAGCATCAATGTCGATACGCTCGGCCAGTATCTCGACGCGCCTGATATTCCGGACCCGGACCTGATCATCCGCACGTCGGGTGAACAGCGGCTATCGAACTTCCTGATGTGGCAGGCTGCCTATAGCGAGTTCGTATTCGTGCCGATCCACTGGCCGGATTTCGACAAGGCCGCGCTGGAAAGCGCCATTGCCGAATATGCCCGCCGCGAGCGGCGCTTCGGCGGTCTCGCCGCGAAAACCGGTTCGTGACCGGCGTGACCCAGGACGACAGTACGCCGAAGCAGGCGGATGACCGGGGGCTGCGCAATCTGCTGATGCGTGTTCTGGCCGCGCTGGTACTCATCCCCGTCGCGATTTTCGCCGCCTACGCCGGTGGCTGGCTGTGGTTCGGCCTCGTGACGCTGGTGTCGGTTGGTCTCTTCCTCGAATGGCGGGCCATTGTCGGCAATCATGTCGGCTGGATCGGGCTCGGCTTCGTCTATGCCTTGGCTGCGTTTGCTGCGTCCATCGTCGTGCGTCTCGATCCCGTCTGGGGCTTCTCGGCGCTGATGTTCATTCTGTTGGTGGTCTGGATGACCGATATCGGCGGCTATTTCGCCGGGCGCGGCATCGGCGGCCCGAAACTGTGGCCGCGCGTCAGTCCGAAGAAGACATGGGCCGGCGCTATTGGCGGTTTTGTTCTCAGCCTCGCTGTGGCTGCCGGTTTTGCCATGAATGGTTTGGGCAGCCTGCTGCCGCTGCTCATGATCGCAACCGTGCTGACGGTGCTGTCGCAACTTGGTGATCTCTTCGAGTCCGCAGTGAAGCGCAAATTCGGCGTCAAGGATTCCGGCCAGATCATTCCTGGCCATGGCGGTCTGCTGGATCGCCTCGACGGCTATGTATTCGCGGTGGTTGCTGCCGCGGTGATCGGTCTTTTACGCGGCGGTGCAGATGGCGTCGGCCGCGGTCTTATGGTTTGGTGATTTGATGAGCGCTGTTCCCCTGCGAAATAACAAGCCCGCCGCGTCCAGTCTGCGCAGCATCACTGTCCTCGGTGCAACCGGTTCGATCGGCGATAGCACCATGGATCTGCTGCGGGCGTCGCCTGAGCGGTACCAGGTGGAGGCTTTGACGGCTAACGGCAACGTCGAAGGCGTGGTCAAGCTGGCCAAGGAATTCAACGCGCGCTTTGTGGCCGTCGCCGATGAATCCAAGCTGGACGAACTCCGATCGGCGCTGGCCGGCACCGGCATCGCAAGCGGGGCAGGGGATAGTGCCATCGTCGAGGCTGCGGAGCGGCCGGCCGACTGGCTGATGGCAGCCGTGTCAGGCGCCGCCGGCTTGAAGCCCGCGCTCGCCGCCGTCGACCGCGGTGCAACGGTTGCACTGGCCAACAAGGAATGCCTCGTTTGCGCCGGCGATTTCTTCATGGATCGCGCCGCCAAGGCGGGCGCCTGCATCCTGCCGGCGGACAGTGAGCACAATGCTCTGTTCCAGGCGCTGGCCTCCGGCAGCCGCGAGGAACTGACCCGCGTGATCATCACCGCCTCGGGCGGACCGTTCCGCACCTGGGCCGCCGCCGATATCGAGCAGGCAACGCTGGCGCAGGCGCTGAAACATCCGAACTGGTCGATGGGGCAGAAGATTACCATCGATTCCGCATCGATGATGAACAAGGGTCTCGAAGTAATCGAGGCGTCCTATCTGTTCGCGCTGGCGCCGGACGAAATCGACGTATTGGTGCATCCGCAGTCGATCATCCACGGCATGGTCGAGTTCCGCGATTATTCTGTCATGGCGCAGCTCGGTTCGCCCGACATGCGCACGCCGATCGCGCATTGCCTGGGTTGGCCGGACCGCATTCCGGGCCGGGCGGCACCGCTCGATCTCGCCAAAATTGGTTCGCTGACCTTCGAGGCACCGGATTACGCGCGCTTCCCTGGCCTGAAGCTGGCCTATGACGCGCTGCGCACCGGCAGCGGCGCGACCACCGTCTACAACGCGGCCAACGAGATCGCCGTGGCTGCTTTCACCGCCCAGAAGATCCGCTTTGGCGCCATTGCACGGCTGGTCGAAGCCACCATGAATGAATGGGTGCGGGCAGGGAATTTGGCGCCGTTGTCATCGGCGGATGACGCCATCGCTGTTGACCATAAAGCGAGAAAAATGGCTGCCACCCTCTTGCCTCAAATTGCCGCAAAGGCATCCTAGAGCATTGGGGACGGGGCCTTTGGCCTCGCGTTAGGGGATCGGGATGCTTGAGTTTTTCCAACATAGTTTCAATACGTTAAGCCACGGCTTTATCGGCTATATCATCCCCTTTCTGTTTGTCCTGACGATCGTGGTGTTCTTCCACGAACTCGGCCACTTCCTGGTCGCCCGCTGGAACGGCGTTAAGGTCCTGACGTTCTCGCTCGGCTTCGGTCCTGAACTCGCCGGCTTCAACGATCGCCATGGCACGCGCTGGAAGATTTCCGCGATTCCGCTTGGCGGCTACGTGAAGTTCTTCGGCGACGAGAGCGAAGCCTCGACCCCCTCAAGCGCCGCGCTGGAAGGCATGACGGCGGATGAGCGCAAGGGCAGCTTCCATCACAAGCGGGTTGGCCAGCGTGCGGCCATCGTCGCTGCCGGTCCGATCGCCAATTTCATCCTGGCGATCGTCATTTTCACCTGCCTGTTCACGTTCTTTGGCAAGCCGAGCACGACCGCCAAGGTCGACAGCATTCAGGCGGGCAGCGCGGCCGAGAAGGCCGGGTTCCAGTCGGGCGACATCATCAAGGCCATCGATGGCAAGGTCATTGGCAGTTTCTCCGACATGCAGCGCATCGTCGGCACCAAGGCCGGCGAGCAGCTGGCCTTCAGCGTCAAGCGCGGCGAAGCCACGGTTGAGCTGAAGGGCACGCCAGAACTTCGCGAAGTCAAAGACAGCTTCGGTAACGTCCATCGTCTCGGCGTCCTCGGCATTACCCGCGCGACAGCGGTTGGCGAAGCGACCACCGAGCGGGTCAATCCGGCGACCGCTTTCGTGCTGGGCGTCAAGGAAACCTGGTTCGTCGTGGACCGCACCATCGCCTATATCGGCGGTGTATTCACCGGACGCGAGGCGGCCGACCAAATCGGCGGCCCGATGCGAATCGCCCAGATCTCGGGGCAGGTGGCGACAATCGGCCTGACCGCCCTGATTCACCTGGCGGCGGTTCTGTCGATCTCGATCGGCCTTCTCAACCTGTTTCCGGTGCCACTTCTCGATGGCGGTCATCTTTTGTTCTATGCCGTCGAAGCCGTTCGTGGGCGTCCGCTGTCGGAGCGCGCGCAGGAGATGGGCTTCCGCATTGGCCTCGGTTTAGTGCTGATGTTGATGGTATTTGCGACCTATAACGACATTCTTCACCTGGCTTCGTCATGATCGAGGCTGGGGGTAACGTGGCCGATGGGCAACGTCTTGGAATGAAATTAGAATTGCAGCGCGAAAGGTCGTTTGCCAGTCAGGTAAAATTGGCTACAAGCTGGGCCACTAAAGGGATTCTGTCAGACCGTAGGGGTGCGGGCTGGCGATGGAATGATAAGGGCGCTTTGCGCATGATTTTTGGTTTGCGGGGTTTCCGGGGCGGCCTTCTTGCTGCTTCGATCTTGGTCGCCATGCCGGTCGCCGTTACAGCGACTGCTGCGCTCGTTTCTTCGACTGCCGTGGCTCAGACCGCCGCTTCGATTGTTGTTGAAGGCAATCGTCGCGTGGATGTGGAGACCATCCGCTCCTATTTCCGTCCCGGCCCGAGCGGCCGGCTGGATCAGGGCACCATCGATGACGGTCTCAAGTCGCTCATCGAGACCGGCCTGTTCCAGGATGTGAAGATCAATCAGGCCGGTGGCCGTCTGGTCGTCAGCGTCGTCGAAAACCCGGTCATTGGCCGTGTCGCCTTCGAAGGTAACAAGAAGGTCAAGGACGACCAGCTGAACGCTGAAGTGCAGTCGAAGCCGCGCGGGACGCTGTCGCGCCCGATGGTGCAGGCCGATGCCCAGCGCATTTCCGAAATCTATCGTCGCTCTGGCCGTTATGACGTCAGCGTCGTTCCGGAATTCATCGAGCAGCCGAACAACCGCGTCGACCTGATCTTCACGATCAACGAAGGCGCGAAGACCGGCGTGAAGTCGATCCAGTTCATCGGCAACAACTATTACTCGTCCTACCGCCTCAAGGACGTCATCAAGACCCGTGAATCGAACCTCCTGAGCTTCCTGGCTTCGGGCGACATCTATGACCCGGACCGCATTGAAGCCGATCGTGACCTGATCCGTCGCTATTACCTGAAGAACGGCTTCGCCGACGTTCAGGTTGTCGCCGCCCTCACTGAATACGATCCGAACCAGAAGGGCTTCCTGGTCACCTTCAAGATCGAAGAAGGCCAGCAGTACCGCGTGTCGTCGGTCGACTTCTCGTCCACCATTCCGCAGTTCGATCCGAACTCGCTGCTCAGCTTCTCGCGCGTTGGCGTCGGCTCGCTTTACAACGCGGAAGCGCTGGAGAAGTCGGTCGAGGAAATGCAGATCGAAATGTCCCGCCGCGGCTACGCCTTTGCCGTCGTGCGTCCGCGTGGCGATCGCAATTTCGAATCTCACACCGTCACCATCGGCTTCACGGTGGAAGAGGGCCCGCGCGTCTATATCGAGCGCATCAATGTGCGCGGCAACACGCGTACCCGTGACTATGTCATCCGTCGCGAATTCGATCTCGCAGAAGGCGACGCCTATAATCGTGCGCTGGTCGATCGTGCCGAGCGCCGCCTGAAGAACCTCGACTTCTTCAAGAGCGTGAAGGTGACGACCGAGCCTGGTTCATCCAGCGATCGCGTGATCCTGGTTGTCGATCTGGAAGAAAAATCCACCGGCGACTTCTCGGTCTCGGGTGGTTACTCGACCACCGACGGTGCACTCGGCGAAGTCAGCGTCTCGGAACGTAACTTCCTCGGTCGTGGCCTGTTTGCCAAGGCGTCGGTCCAGTATGGCCAGTATGCCCGTGGCTACTCGCTGTCCTTCGTCGAGCCTTACCTGCTCGACTACCGCGTGGCCCTTGGCCTCGATTTCTATCAGCGCGAGCAGCTGTCCAACAGCTACATTTCGTACAACACCAAGACGCTAGGCTTTAGCCCGCGTCTCGGCTTCCAGCTGCGTGAAGATCTCGCGCTGCAGCTGCGCTACTCGATCTATCAGCAGCAGATTTCGCTGCCGAGCACGCTCGCGAATTGTAACAATCTTCCGGGCAGCCCGACTGCAACCAACACGCCTGGCTATCTGAATTCGTTGTTTGGCCTTGGCTTCGCCGAAACAGGTTCCGGCAACTGGGGCTGTTATGCAGATGGCGAGTCGTCGCTGCCGGTTCGCCGCGAGCTGGCCAGCGGCAAGACGCTGACCTCGGCTCTGGGCTATACGCTCAACTACAACACGCTCGATAATAACAAGAACCCGACAGATGGTCTGTTCCTGGAGTTCAAGCAGGACTACGCCGGCGTCGGTGGCGACGTGACCTACCTGAAGACCACCGTCGATGCGAAGTATTACACTCCGCTTGTGGCCGACATCGTTGGTTTGCTGCGTGTCCAGGGTGGCATGCTGAACAAGGTCGGCGAAGACATCCGCATGCTGGATCACTTCCAGATGGGTCCGAACCTGGTGCGTGGTTTCGCGCAGAACGGTATCGGTCCGCGTGACATCAGCTACGTTGCGCTGGGATCCTACGGTGACGCACTCGGCGGCACGAAGTATTGGGGCGCTTCGGCTGAATTGCAGATGCCGTTCTGGTTCCTGCCGAAGGAAGTTGGCATCAAGGGTGCGGTCTATGCCGATGCTGGCGGCCTCTGGGATTATCAGGGACCGACGAGCTGGGCTCAGACTGGCGAAGTCAACGCTGCCGGTTGTGTGGCTGCTAGCCGGACTTCGGTCGGTAACTGCGCTGGCATGACCTATGACGACGGCAATGTCGTGCGGTCGTCGGTCGGTGTGGGCCTGATCTGGCAGTCGCCGTTTGGTCCGCTGCGCTTCGACTACGCAGTGCCGATCACCAAGGGCGCCTATGATCGCGTGCAGCAGTTCAAGTTCGGCGGCGGAACTTCGTTCTGAGTTTGATCTCCGGCCGGACCGCGACGGGTGGAATGGTTCTGCCGACGTTCTTCAAGCAATCGCCGTCGTTGACGCTGGCTGAAATAGCCGCGTCAACGAAGGCGCGACTGGTCGACCCGACGCGGGCCGACCAGGTCGTGACTGGCGTAGCCTCGCTCGATGAGGCTGGCCCCCATCACCTGACCTTCTTCGAAAATCTCCGCTACATCGACCAGCTAACCCACACCAAGGCCGGTGCCTGCCTGGTGAGCGAGAGCTTCAAGGGCGATATTCCGGCTCACGTAACGGTGCTACGCGCCAAACGGCCATTTGCGGCCTTCGTGGAATTGGCGCGCGAACTGCACGCGGACACGCTGCGTCCGGTCTCCGGCTTTGACATTACTGGCATCGCCGCATCCGCCGTCATCCATCCCTCTGCTCAGCTCGAGGATGACGTTACGGTAGATCCGCTGGCCGTGATCGGCCCGGATGTGGAGATCGGTTCCGGCACCATCATCGGCTCGGGAGCAGTGATCGCGGCCGGGGTCAAGATCGGACGCGACTGCAATATCGGCGCTGGCAGCACGCTGCAGTTCACACTGATCGGCAACAACGTACTCGTTCATCCCGGCTGCAAGTTCGGCCAGGACGGCTTCGGCTTCGTGTTCGGCCGGGACAAGCACATCAAGGTCCCGCAGACCGGTCGTGTCCTGATCCAGAACGACGTCGAGATCGGCGCCGGCACCACTATCGACCGCGGCAGCCTGCGCGATACCGTGATTGGCGAGGGGACCAAAATCGACAATCAGGTCCAGATCGGCCACAATGTGACAATTGGACGGCACTGTGTGATCGCTGCGAAATGTGGCCTTGCAGGCAGCCTGACCATCGGCGACAACGTCGCGCTGGGCGCCATGGTGGGCCTCAACAATCACATTACGATTGGCGATGGCGCGCAGGTCGCGGCAATGGCCGGAGTGAAAGACAGCATTCCGCCGCGCGCGCGGTGGGGTGGCATCTTTGCCCGGCCGACCAAGCAATGGTTCCGCGAGATCCTCGCGGTTGAGAAACTCGCCCGCGAGAGCATGCCGGGAACGGATGCGACGACGCAGGATACGAAAGACGAGGGGCGGGAATGAGCCAGGATTTACCAAGCGATGGCGCATCGCCGATCATCATCGAAACGGTCGACATCAACACCATCCTCAAGACCCTTCCGCATCGCTATCCGTTTCTTCTGATCGATCGTGTCGTCAACATCCGCAAGGACTTCAGCGGCATTGGTATCAAGAACGTTACCATCAACGAGCCGGCATTCCTCGGGCATTTCCCTGATCGCCCGGTTTATCCCGGCGTGTTGATGATCGAAGGCATGGCTCAGACAGCGGGCGTGATCGGGATCTCGTCCGTCGAAGGCACCGAGAAGCCGCGTGCGGTGTATTTCCTCACCATCGACAAGTGCAAGTTTCGCAAGCCGGTGATGCCTGGCGATACGATCGAATATCATCTGCACCTGATCGGCCGGAAAAAGGCGATGTGGTGGTTCCATGGCGACGCCAAGGTAAATGGCAAGGTCGTCGCCGAGGCCGATGTCGGTGCAATGCTGACAGACTGATTGGCACGTACCTGAACGTGCATGATGCCATCGAAGACCTCGGTGGCATCATGCGTTTGTAAGTCATGGTATGAGACGTGTCGTAACAGATCGCAATCAGACGTCACTGGACAGGCTCGGGAACCCACGTTAACCAACGGAAAAACCTAGATATTTGTAGGCAACTTGATGGCTGGGATTGGACTGTTTCGATGAGCAAGATCGACCCGACGGCGCGGATCGAGGATGGTGCTGTCATTGGCGAGGGCGCCGAAATCGGACCCTTCTGCATTATCGGACCGCATGTCACGATCGGTGCAGGCACAAAGCTGCTGTCGCATGTCAACGTGACGGCGCAGACGAGCATCGGCGAGAACTGCACAATCTATCCGTTCGCGTCATTAGGCACGCCCCCGCAGTCGCTCAGCTACAAGGGAGAACTGACCAGGCTGACCATCGGCAATGGCTGTACCATCCGCGAGTCCGTGACCATGAATGCGGGCACTGTCGCCGGTGGCGGCATTACGTCGGTGGGCGATCGCGGCTACTTCATGAACTGCGCCCATGTCGGCCATGACTGTCACGTCGGCAACGACGTGATCTTCGCGACCTCGGCGACGCTTGGCGGTCATTGCGAGATCGGCGATTTCGTTTTCATGGGCGGGCTGTCGGCCGTGCACCAGTTCACCCGCATTGGCTCCCAGGTCATGGTCGGCGGCATCTGCGGCGTGCGCGGCGACATCATCCCGTTCGGGCTTGTAAATGGTCAGTATGCGGCGCTGGAAGGCCTCAACATCATCGGCATGAAGCGCCGCAAGTTCACCAAGGAGCGCGTCGCCGCCGTGCGCTCGTTCTATCAAAAGCTGTTCCATGGCCCCGGCGTCTTTGCCGAGCGGCTTGAGCGCGTGCAGCCTTTGGCAAATGACGATCCGGCGATTGCAGAAATCCTGACCTTCATCGCGGGCGCCAAGCACCGCGCACTGTGTCTGCCCGAGGATAGCAAGAACAACTCTTGAGTTCGGGTATCGCGGGGCGAAGCATGACTGACCAGGCTCAAATACAGCACCCGCAAGCATATCCTCCGATAGGCTCGCCGTTCGGGATTATCGCCGGCGGCGGCTCGCTGCCCTTCGCCGTCGCGGACTCGCTGCAGGCGCGCGGCATCAAGCCTGTCGTGTTCGCGCTGAAGGGGTTCTGCGATCCGGCGCTGGTGGCGCGATTTCAGCACCACTGGATTCCTATCGGTCAGTTCGGCCGTTTGCTGAAGCTGATGCGCAGCGAAAATTGCCGGGATCTCACGTTCATCGGCACGCTTGTGCGGCCGGCAATCTCCGAGATCGGGCTGGACTGGGCAACGCTTCGCGTGATGCCGAAAGTGTTTCGCGCGTTTCGCGGTGGTGACGATCATTTGCTGACAAGTATCAGCCGCCTGTTCGAGCATGAAGGTTTTCGTCTGCTGGGGATCAAGGACGTCGCGTCCGATGTGCTGATGCCGGAAGGCAGCGTGACGCGTGCCGTACCGGATCAAGATGCTGAAGCCGATATCGCACGTGGGCGCGACGTCTTGCGCGCCTTGAGCCCGTTCGATATCGGCCAGGCGACCGTGGTGATCGACGGCCATGTGGTGGGGATCGAGGATATCGAAGGCACCGATGGATTGCTGGCCCGCGTGGCGCTCTTGCGTGAGCAGGGACGTATTCGCGCCAAGGCAGGGCGGGGTGTACTGGTGAAGGCGCCGAAGAGCGGTCAGGATCTGCGTTTCGATCTGCCGACATTGGGACCGCGGACCATCGAGCGTGCTGCGGCTGCGAAGCTCGCCGGCATCGCCATCGTCGCAGGCAATACGATCGTCGCCGAACCGCAGCAGATGATTGTCGCCGCCGATGCCGCAGGTCTTTTCGTGACGGGACTTCCTACGTGACGAAGACGATCTATCTCATCGCCACCGAAGAATCCGGCGACCGTCTCGGCTCCGCGCTGATGAAGGTGCTGCGCCAGCGACTGGGCGATGATGTACGCTTCGAAGGCGTCGGCGGTTCGTCGATGGCGCGCGAAGGTCTGCAGTCGCTGTTTCCCATCGAGGAGCTTTCCATTATCGGCCTAGCTGCCGTCGTCCGGAAGCTGCCGTCGATCCTGAGACTTATCACGCGCGCGACCGAGGACGTCCTGCGCGCCAGGCCTGATGTGCTGGTGATCATCGATAGCCCGGACTTCACCCATCGCGTCGCCAAGCGTGTGCGCCAGTGCGATCCCTCCATTCCCGTCGTCAACTATGTGTCGCCAACGGTGTGGGCGTGGAGACCGGGGCGCGCGAAGGCGATGCGCGCTTATGTCGACCATGTGCTGGCGCTGCTGCCGTTCGAGCCGGAGGCGCATCGGCGGCTCGGCGGACCGCCATGTACCTATGTCGGTCATCCCCTGATCGAGCAGATCGATGCGCTGCGTCCCAATGCGGACGAGCAGGCGCGTCGCGAAACGAAGCCGCCGGTATTGCTGGTGCTGCCGGGTAGCCGTCGCAGCGAGATCCGTCATCACATGGCAACGTTCGGCGCGACGCTCGATCTGCTGCAAAAGCAGGGCACGCAATTCGAACTGATCCTGCCAACTATGCCACATCTCGTCGAGGTTATCGCCGAAGCGCTCAAGGCGTGGCCGGTGCAGCCACGGATCGTTGTGGGCGAAACCGAGAAGCGCGCCGCGTTCCGCATCGCGCATGCGGCCTTTGCCAAATCGGGGACGGTGACGCTGGAGCTTGCATTGTCAGGCGTGCCGATGGTCACAGCCTACAAGGCCGGCAGTGTCGAGGCCTGGATCATCCGCCGCCGCATCACATCATCGTCGGTGATCCTCGCCAATCTGGTGATCGGCGAGAACGTCATTCCGGAGTTCATCCAGGAAGACTGCACGCCGGAGAAGCTCGCGGCGTCGTTGCAAGAGGTGATGGCAGACACACCGATGCGGCGCCGTCAGATTGAAGCCCTGGCGCGGCTCGACGGGATCATGGCGACCGGCGAAGCGTCGCCGAGCGTCGGTGCGGCCAATGTCGTGCTGGCCACGATGCGGAAGAGTTGAAGGCCTTCATTCAAGAGATTGCAGCGTAACAAAAAAACGGCGGATCTTGCGATCCGCCGTTTTGATTTTCGCACTCTGCGAAACGAGGTCTTAGGCGCGCTTGGCGATATCCACGTAGTCGCGGCGGGCAGCACCCGTATAGAGCTGCCGCGGACGGCCGATCTTCTGCTGCGGATCGCCGATCATCTCGCTCCACTGGCTGATCCAGCCAACGGTGCGGGCGACCGCGAACAGCACAGTGAACATCGAGGTCGGGAAGCCCATCGCCTTCAGCGTGATGCCCGAATAGAAATCGACATTCGGATACAGCTTGCGGTCGATGAAGTACTGGTCCGACAGCGCGATCTTCTCGAGCTCCATGGCAACGGCGAGCATCTCGTCGCCACCGTGACCGGTTTCCTTGAGAACTTCGTGGCAGGCCTGCTGCATCAGCTTGGCACGCGGATCGTAGTTCTTGTAGACGCGATGACCGAAGCCCATCAGGCGGACGCTGGAATTCTTGTCCTTCACCTTGGCGATGAATTCCGGAATCTTGTCGACAGTGCCGATTTCGGCGAGCATCTGCAGCGCGGCTTCGTTGGCACCACCATGCGCCGGTCCCCACAGGCAGGCGATGCCGGCGGCGATGCAGGCGAACGGATTGGCGCCCGACGAACCGGCGATGCGGACCGTCGAGGTCGATGCGTTCTGCTCGTGGTCGGCGTGCAGCGTGAAGATCTTGTCCAGCGCCTTGGCGAGCACCGGATTGACCTTGTACTCCTCGCACGGCACGGCGAAGCACATCTTCATGAAGTTCGCCGCGAAATCGAGCGAGTTGGTCGGATACACGAAGGGCTGACCGATCGTGTACTTGTAAGCCATCGCCGCGAGCGTCGGGATCTTGGCGATCATGCGGATCGACGCGATGTCGCGCTGCTTCGGATCGTTGATATCAGTTGAGTCGTGGTAGAACGCGGCGAGGGCGCCAACCGACGCGACCATCACGGCCATCGGATGCGCGTCGCGGCGGAATCCCTGGAAGAAGCGGCTCATCTGATCGTGAACCATGGTGTGGTTCGTGACCAATGCGTCGAACTTTGCCTTCTGCGCCTTGGTCGGGAGTTCCCCGTACAGCAGCAGATAGCAGGTCTCGAGGAAGTCCCCCTTCTCGGCGAGCTGCTCGATGGGGTAGCCGCGGTATTCGAGGATACCGGCATCGCCATCGATATAGGTGATCTTGGACTGGCAGCTGCCCGTCGAGGTGAAGCCGGGATCGTAGGTGAACATCCCGGACTGGGCGTAGAGCTTGCCGATGTCGATGACATCAGGGCCGACGGTCCCGCTGTGGATCGGCAGTTCGAAGCTCTTGCCGTCGACTGTCAGCGTTGCGGATTTGGTATTGGTTTTTGCGTCCATCGCGTGGTCCCCGATGAGATCGTTGAGGGGCCGGCAAGCCACCGACATTTCAGGAGAAATGGGGAGGCTAGCCGGGAATTCCAGAGCATTCGCCAGAATGCGTAGCGTATTGCTGTGTGCGCTGCAAGGCGGGCAAAAGCAGCCTACAGCTATGCTAAATAGATGCCTGATCGGCGAGCCGGTCCAGGCATTCCTGCCGTCCCAATACCGCCAGAACATCGAAAATGCCGGGCGATGTGGTCTTGCCGGTCAGCGCCACGCGAAGCGGTTGCGCGACTCCGCCAAGCTTGATGCCAGCTTCCTCGGCAAAGGCGCGGGTAGCAGCTTCGGCATTTGCTGCGGTCCAGTCGGTGACGGCTTCCAGTGCCGTGCGCAACTTGCCGATCAGCACACGGGTTTCCGGCGTCAGCGCGGCCTGCGCCTTCGGCTCCATCGCCAGTGGGCGATCGGCAAAGATGAAATTGGCGCCGTCGATCAGTTCGATCAGCGTCTTGGCGCGTTCCTTCAGGCCGGGCATGGCGCGCAACAGCTGAGCGCGCGTAGTGTCGTTGAGCTTCGCCTTCAGTTCGGCGCCGCCGGGCACGTAATTCAGCACGTCCTCGAACATGGTCACGAGGGATTGATCGTCGGTGTGACGGATGTAGTGACCGTTGAGATTTTCGAGCTTGGCGAAATCGAAGCGCGCGGCGGAACGGCCGATCCCCGACAGGTCGAAGGCGTCGATCATCTCCTGGGTCGAGAAGATTTCCTGATCGCCATGGCTCCAGCCGAGCCGCACCAGGTAATTCCGCAGGGCGGCCGGCACATAACCCAGCGCGCGATAGGCCTCGACGCCGAGCGCACCGTGGCGCTTCGAGAGTTTCGAACCATCGGGTCCGTGGATCAGCGGAATATGCGACATGCTGGGCACGGTCCAGCCGAGCGCGTCGTAGATCTGCTTCTGGCGGGCGGCGTTGATCAGATGATCGTCACCGCGGATGACATGGGTCACGCCCATGTCATGGTCATCGACCACCACGGCGAGCATGTAGGTCGGATTGCCGTCGCCACGCAGCAGCACGAGGTCGTCGAGATTCTCGTTCTGCCAGACCACGCGGCCCTGTACCTGATCCTCGATCACGGTCTCGCCGGTGAGCGGCGCCTTCAGGCGGATCGTCGGTTTGACGTCGGGGCGCGGATCCGACGGATCACGGTCGCGCCACAGCCCGTTATAGAGCTTGGACTTGCCCTCGGCGCGGGCGGTCTCGCGCATCTGTTGCAGTTCCTCGGCGCTGGCATAGCAGTAATACGCCCTGCCCTCGGCCAGCAGCTGTTCGGCGACTTCGCGGTGCCGGCCGGCACGGGCAAACTGGAAGACGGTGTCGCCGTCCCACTCGATGCCCAGCCACTTCAACCCGTCGATAATGGCGTCGATCGCGGCGTCCGTTGAGCGTTCGCGGTCGGTATCCTCGATCCGCAGCAGCATCTTGCCGCCGGTCTTCTTGGCATAGAGCCAGTTAAACAGCGCGGTGCGTCCACCGCCGATATGGAGGAAGCCGGTCGGCGAGGGGGCGAAACGGGTAACGACGGGAGCGGTCATATCAGCGGGTTCGATCGAGTTCGGTGTGAGTGTTGGCGGGCGTTTATCACAACGACAGGGCGCTGTCTCACGGCGAATAAACGCGGATTTGGGGTCGGAACCGCATCGGAAAAGGCCCTTTCGCGGGACCCGGCCCCTGATCCGGCCTTGGCGCGGCCTTCCGGATTTGGCACATAGGGCGCAGCTTGAAAGGCAGAAAATGACAGACGAATCGGTATCCGACGCAGGCCGTGACTTCATCCGCGACATCGTTGCGGCGGACCTGCAATCCGGTAAGCACAAGAGCGTGGTGACGCGCTTTCCGCCGGAGCCCAACGGCTACCTGCATCTCGGCCATGCCAAGTCGATCTGCCTGAATTTCGGCGTTGCCGAGGAGTTCGGCGGCCACTGCAACCTGCGTTTCGACGACACCAATCCGACCAAGGAAGAGCAGGAATATATCGACGCCATCCAGCGCGACGTCCGCTGGCTCGGCTTCGACTGGGGCGAGGGCAACCTGCACTACGCCTCGGACTATTTCGAGCAGCTCTATGACTGGGCGGTGCACCTGATCCGCGCCGGCAAGGCCTATGTCGATGACCAGTCGCAGGAAGAGATCCGCTTTAAGCGTGGCACCCTGACGGAGCCCGGCCAGAACAGCCCGTTCCGCGACCGTTCGGTTGATGAGAACCTGGATCTGTTCGCGCGGATGCGCGCCGGCGAATTCCCGAACGGCGCCCGCGTGCTGCGCGCCAAGATCGACATGTCGTCGGGCAACATCAACCTGCGCGATCCCGTGATCTATCGCATCCTGCATGCGCATCATCCGCGCACGGGCACCGCCTGGAGCATCTATCCGAGCTACGACTTCGCGCACGGTCAGTCGGATGCCATCGAACACGTGACGCATTCGATCTGCACGCTCGAATTCGAGGATCACCGGCCGCTCTATGACTGGTGCCTGGAAAACCTGCCGGTGCCGTCGCGGCCGCATCAGTATGAATTCGCGCGCCTCAACATGACCTACACGCTGCTGTCGAAGCGCGTGCTGACCGAACTTGTCCGCGGCGGCCATGTCACCGGCTGGGACGATCCACGGATGCCGACGCTCGCCGGCCTACAGCGCCGCGGCATTCCCGCTGAAGCGCTGCGCGAGTTCGTCAAGCGCATCGGCGTCGCCAAGGCCAACTCGACCGTCGATATCTCGATGTTCGACTTCGCCGTGCGCGAGACACTGAATCGCACGGCGCAGCGCCGCATGGCGGTGCTGAAGCCGCTGAAGGTGGTGATCGAGAACTACCCGGAAGGACAGACCGAGCAGCTCGAAGCCATCAACCATCCCGATGATGCGTCGCTCGGCAACCGGCAGATTTCATTCGGCCGCGAGCTCTACATCGAGCATGACGACTTCATGGAAGAGCCGCCGAAGAAGTTCTTCCGCATGGCGCCGGGCCGCGAGGTCCGCTTGCGTTACGGCTATTTCATCACCTGCAAGGACGTGATCAAGAACGCTGCCGGCGAGGTGGTCGAACTGCGCTGCACCTATGATCCGGAAACCCGGGGCGGCAATGCGCCAGACGGCCGTAAGGTCAAGGCGACGATCCATTGGGTGAGCGCTGCAGATGCCGTGCAGGCGGAAGTGCGCGTCTACAATCAGCTGTTCGCCGATCCGCAGCCCAATGCGACCGAGTTCGCATCGCAGCTCAATCCGGACTCGCTGGAGACGCTGACCGGCGCCATGCTGGAGCCGGCGCTGGCGAGCGACAACACAAGCGATGTCGTGCAGTTCGAGCGCCAGGGTTATTTCTGTCGCGACAAGGATTCAGCGCCGGGCAAGCTGGTCTTCAACCGTACCGTCGGTCTGCGCGACAGCTACGCCAAGCTCGCTTGAGCAACCCCAGGGATTAGTTTTCGTATTCTGCATCCGTTCCGCTAGCCGCCGCTTGCCCTTCCGATAGCATTCGGAAGGACAAGCTTGGCGTGCGGGCGTTCGATGGCGCGGGGCGGGGATCAGCAACAGCGGCGGGGCCGATCCGGCACGGCGACCACATGGCCGCCGCCGGCCACGGCAGGCGTCGCTCTCCCGTCACCGACGTCATCAACGTCGGGCTTCGAGACGCTCTGGACGTGGGTGTGGGCCGAAGCTGGTCCCGGTCGCTTGCTGCCTTGGGTGCCGATCGCTTTCGGGACCGGCATCGCGCTGTATTTTGCCGCTGAGCATGAGCCGGTGGCCTGGGTTGCCGCTGCGACGGCAGGCCTTCTTTGCGTGGCTGCGTTTTTGCTGCGGCGGCAGCGATGGTTTCCCTTGATCTTGCTCATTGCGGCAACCGCGGCCGGCTTTGCGATGGCTGCAATGAAAACCGCGCGCGTGGCTCATGAGGTTCTGGCGAAGCCGCTCTATTCCGTCGCGCTGACCGGCTTCGTTGAAACTCACGAGGAACGGGAGCGCACGGATCGCTTCGTGCTGCGCGTTGCCACGATGGACAGCCCGCGCGCCGCGCCGAAGCTCACCCGTGTGCGGCTGTCGGTGAAGAAGGGCATGGCGCCTGCCATCGGCAGCTTCGTCGAATTGAAGGCAAGGCTGCAGCCGCCGCTGCCGCCGCTCCGGCCGGGGAGCTACGACTTCGGACGGGATCTGTATTTTCAAGGGATCGGCGCGTCCGGTTTTGTGATGGGCGGCATCAAGGCAGTCGATCCGCCGATACAGCCGAGTGTGGCGCTACGCTATTCGGCGACCATGCAGGGGCTACGCGACGCCATCGACGCGCGGATCCGCACAGTGCTCTCGGGCGATAGCCGCGCCATTGCCACGGCGCTGCTCACGGGCCGCCGCGATGCGATTTCGGCTGACGTCAATGATGCGATGTTCATCTCCGGCCTCGGTCATGTATTGTCGATTTCTGGCTATCACATGGCCGTTGTCGCCGGCGTGGTGTTCTTTGCGATCCGCGCGCTGCTGGCACTGATCCCCGTGCTGACGGTGACGTTCCCGATCAAGAAAGTCGCAGCGGCTGCTGCGTTATTCGCAGCACTGTTCTATCTGCTGTTGTCAGGTGCTGAAGTCGCGACGCAGAGATCGTTTTTCATGACGGCCGTCGTGCTGATTGCAGTCATGGTCGATCGCCGGGCGGTGACGTTCCGCACGCTGGCGGTGGCGGCAATGGTCGTGCTGATCGTCGCGCCGGAGGCACTGGTGCATCCGAGTTTCCAGATGTCGTTCGCGGCGACGCTGGGGCTCGTCGCATTGGTGCAGATCGGCATGCCCGCGCTGTTTGCGTCGTCCGATCATTCCGCGACGGCGCGCGTGGCGCTATGGGGCGGACGTGAGATCGCGATGCTCGTGCTGGCCTCGCTGGTCGCGGGCCTTGCCACCACGCCCTATGCTGCCTTTCACTTTCATCGCGTCACGCCCTATGGCGTTCTCGCCAATCTTTTGGCGATGCCGGTGGTCTCGGCGTTGGTGATGCCGGCCGGCATTCTCGGTTTGGTGGCCATGCCGTTCGGCTTTGACGGTGTGTTCTGGCGGCTGATGGATGTCGGCATCCAGTGGATGATCGTGGTCACGCAATGGGTCGCAGCCTTGCCCGGCGCCATCGGCCGGATGCCGGCCTTCGGCACCGGACCGCTGATATCAGCCAGTATCGGCATCATCGTGCTCGGATTGCTGCGCACGCCGTTGCGCTTCGCGGGGGCTGGCGTGCTGGTGCTCTCGATTGTATGGGCATTGCTGGTGAAGCAGCCGGATGTGCTGATCTCGGGTGATGGTCGCAGCGTCGCGGTACGGGGCAGGGACGGGCATCTCCACGTGATGCGCAGCGCCAAGGATACATTTTTGCTGAAAGAGTGGCTTGCCGGCGATGCCGATGCACGCCTGCCGACCGATGCCTCAGTCGGCCACGGCGTGTCCTGCGACCGCGACGGGTGCATCACGGCGCTGGCCGATGGCGCTTTGGTGGCGCTGGTTCTACAGCCGGATGCTTTCACAGATGATTGCGAGAAAGCGGCGCTGATCGTCACGACGAGACAATCGCCGAGGGATTGCAAGGCGCTGGTGATCGATCAGGATCGCTTGCAACGAAATGGCGCGGTGAGCCTGCAGCGAACTGCCAACGGCTTTACCATCGATGCCGTGCGCCCGCCTGGCCTGGACCGCCCGTGGTCGCGCGCTATCCCCGATGAGCCCCAGCACGATCTGATCCAGGACAGTCGCACGCCGCAAAATCGGCCGGTGGATGCGACGCCGGCGGAAACCGATCTTCAACCCGAAGATCAGTAATCCGCCGAGGCCACAGCCTCAGTAGCGACGATACAGGCCAATCAGCTTGCCCTGAATGCGCACCCGGTTAGGCGGCAGGATGCGGACCTCGTAGGCGTCGTTCGCTGGCTCCAGCGCGATCGACGCGCCGCGGCGGCGGAAGCGCTTCAGCGTGGCTTCCTCGTCGTCGATCAGGGCCACCACGATGTCGCCGGTGTCGGCGCTCTCGTTGCGCTGGATCAGCACGGTGTCGCCGTCGAGAATGCCGGCGTCCTGCATGGAATCGCCGCGCACTTCGAGCGCGTAATGTTCGCCGGAGCCGAGCATGTCCGCGGGCATGCTGATGGTGTGGCTGCGGGTCTGCAGCGCCTCGATCGGCGTACCTGCCGCGATCCGGCCCATGACCGGGATAGCAACCGTGCGGCCATTGTCATCATCGCCGCTGTTGCTGGCGATGCTGGCGGCCGAACGCACCTTGCCAAGCGTGCCTTCGATGACGCTGGGCGTGAAGCCGCGGCGCCCGGTGCCGCCGGTGACCGGCGCGCCGAGCTCTGGCAGCTTGATGACTTCGATGGCACGGGCGCGGTTGGGCAGACGGCGTATGAAGCCGCGTTCTTCCAGCGCCGTGATCAGACGATGGATGCCGGACTTCGAGCGCAGGTCGAGCGCATCCTTCATCTCGTCGAAGGAGGGCGGGACGCCGGCTTCCTTCAACCGTTGATCGATGAATCGCAGGAGTTCGTATTGTTTGCGCGTGAGCATCTGAAGCCATCCTCAGTTGACGGTGTCGGCCGCCGCGTGCGTTTCAAAGGGCCTTCGAACGTGAGCCTCAATCCAGAGACGATCGTTCGAAGATCGGTTGCGCGAGTTCGGGCACTCTCAAACTACTCAAAGCCACAGAATCTCGAAACAAATCATGAACGAACACTATATGTTCCATATGTGTTCTGCAATGCTTAATTTGCCGTCAACAGAATGCGCGTTGAGGGAGGTTTGAGGAGGCTGTTCCTCACCAGTCGTCGACCCTCGACGGACATGGAAAATGCTTCCCGGTCGCTTGGTCTACGCAGACGTCATGCGCCCAACGGGCGGCGGCGGGGTCGTGGAGCCGGTGGCCAGCGAGCGCTGAACCATGATCGTGTCGGCCCAGCGGCCGGAGCGATAGGCGACGCCGGGCAGCAAGCCGACGCGGGCAAAGCCGAAGCTCTCATGCAAGCCGAGCGAGGCCGTGTTGTCGGCATCGATATAGCCGATGATCTGCCGGAAGCCGGCCGCCGCGCAGACGTCGATGAGTTCGCGCATCAACAGGCGGCCGATGCCCCGGCCGACATGACCGTGGTGGATATAGATCGAATGCTTGACCGTGTAGCGATAGGCCGGTCGCTTGCGGAACAGCACCACATAGGCATAGCCGACGACCTCGCCGCCTTGCGTGGCGACGAGGTGCGGGAACCGTTTGCTGCGCAGGTTCTTGCGCCGGTCTCTGAGATCGTCGGGCTGCGGCGTGTCGGCGTCGCTGACGCCTTCCTCGACGCCTTGCCGGATGTGCCGGCGATAGATCGCCAGCATGGCATCGACGTCGGTGTCGCGTGATGGTCGGATGACGACCGGCTGTTCGAGTTCCGTTGGCAAATCAGGCTCCTTACGTGCTCCCTATTCGGAGACCACGTAAGTGTAAAGTCGGATCCGGCCATTGGCGTCGACCTTGCGGTAGATGCCTTGGATCTCGACGTCGAAGCCCGGGAATGTGTTGAAGCAGGTCTCGAACATCCTGAGATAATCGATCATCGGCTTTGACCGTTCGGTGAGCCGTTCTCCGGGGACGATCGTGGCGATGCCGGGCGGGTAGACCACGAACGGCGTCGTCGCGACGCGCCCGAAGATCTCATCGATCGGGAGGTAATCGACGTCGTTGCGCACCAGACAGCGCGCGGCATCATGGGGTGACATGGCAATCTCCGGCAGATGGTCAGCGGAGAATTGCCTGGTCTGAAGTTCGCTCACATTGGCCTCGCGGAAGAACCGGTGCATGTCGCCGCATAGATCCCGCAGGCGTATGCCCGCGTAACGCGCGGGCCTGCGCCGTGCGAATTCCGGGATGACGTCTTCCAGCAACGCGTTGTCGTCATGAAACTTCTTGAAGGCGACAAGGCCCGATATCAGCGTGCCGGCCTTGCTGGCCTCCACGCCGGGCGTCAGCAGGAAGAGCAGCGAGTTAAGGTCGTTCTTCTCCGGCACGATGCGATTTTCGCGCAGGAACTGCGCGACCACGGGCGCGGGGATGCCGTGTTCCGCATAGCCGCCGGTGGTGCGGTCGAAGCCGGGTGTCAGTACCGTCAGCTTGTTGGGATCGGTCATGGCGAAGCCGGCGACCATTCCGGGAAAGCCGTGCCAGGCAGCCTCAGGGGCGAGCTGCCAATAGGACGGATTGGTGGCGAGCTGGTCAGTGCCGATGCTTTCCCACGGCACATTGTGAACAGCGCCTTCGCTGGCTGCGTCGGGAATTGCGACGCGCTCGGGCACGAAGGGTTCGAAGAACCAGCGACGCTCGGCGCGGGTTTCCTTCTCCTCGAATTCGCGGCGGACGGCGCGCATCTTCTTGCGCAGTTCGATGCCCAGCCGGATCGTGTCGTCCCACAACACTTCGCCAGAGCGGCCCTTCATCATCTGCGCGCCGACATCCAATGATGCGAACAGTGGATAGAATGGCGAGGTCGAGGCGTGCTGCATGAAGCTTTCGTTGAAGCGCCGATGCTCGACGCGGCGCTTCTGCCCGCGGATATGACGATCCTTCATGTGGATCTGCGACGCCTGCGAGAAGCTCGCGAGCTGCTTGTGGGTCGACTGCGTCGCGATGATGCCCGGCGAATCCGGGCCGAGCTCCTTGAGCCCCATGGCGAAGCGGCCGGCATAGAGCGGGTGGAATTTCATGAAACCCGCCCATGCTTCGTCGAACAGGATGTAATCGCAGAGATGGCCGATGCGCGCGATGATCATCTCGGCGCTGTAGATGGTGCCGTCATAGGTGCACTGTTCGACCACGGCGACGCGGAACGGGCGTGGACGCTTCCAGGCCTCGGGATCCGTGACCAGCGGATTGATACGGATGCGCTCGCGCAGCGCGTCCTCGTCGAGCGCATCCCAGTTCATCGGGCCGATCAGGCCCCAGGGATTGCGCGTCGTCGGCACATAGATCGGCACACCGCCTGAAATCATCAATGCGCCGTGCAGGGCCGCCTTGTGGTTGTTGCGATCGAACAGCACCAGATCGCCATCGGTGACCAGAGCCGATAGCGCGACCTTGTTGGAGGTCGAGGTGCCGTTGAGCACGAAATAGGTTTTCTCCGCCCCGAAGATCTGCGCGGCTTCCTTCTGCGCCTGCAAAGCAGGGCCCTCGTGAGTCAGCAGATCGCCGAGATCGAGCACCGAATTGTCGAGGTCGTCGCGAAACACGGCTTCGCCGAGATGTTCCATGAACACCCGCCCGATCGGGCTGCGGCTGTAGAACACGCCGCCATTGTGCCCGGGGCAGGTCCAGAGCTGGTTGCCTTCCTCGGCATAGTCGACCAGCGCGCCGAAGAACGGCGTCTTCAGCGTCTCGGCATATTGCTTCAACCGGCTGATCAGATTCTTGGCGATGAACGGCGGTGTTTCCTCCGACAGGAAGACATAGCCGTCGATGAAATCGAGCACCTCGACCGGGACGTCTTCAAACCGCTTGCGACGGATCAGCAGGATGATGGGGAAATCGAGGCCCCGTTTGCGCATCAGGTTGATCAGCGCCGCGGTCTTGCCTTCGAGGCCCTTCTTGCCCCAGTCGACCACCATGCAGCCGATCGCCGCGTCGGTCTGGACCGCGATCGTGGCGTCTTCGAGCTTGCGCGCCTTGACGACCTCGAAGCCGGAACGCTCGATCTCATCGACGATCTGATTGAGGCGAATGCCCTCGAGATCGTCGGCGTCGAATGTTGGCATCGCAAACAGGAAATTGAAGCGTTTGAAATAGTCCATTTGTGCACCGATCTTGTTTCGCAGCGATGTCTCGCTGCGTTACGTGACAATTCAGTGACTGAAGCCGCGTTAAGGTATCTCAGTCAGAAAAAAGCTCAGAGAACATGCCGCGCGGCGGAAGTTCCGGTGGCCCGGCATCCCATCGCGCATCTCGGCCTTTAGACAGGCAGTCGCATGATCGCGCAGGAATCACCAGCGGCGGCGGCGGGAGCGAATGGCTTGCGGATCAGAAGTCCTTCGGCGACAGCCAGATTTCCCAGCAGCGACGAGTCCTGTTTCATCACCGGCGTCGCCACCACGGTGCCGTCGGCGCGGGTTTCCAGACGCGTGCGCAGATAGTCCTCGCGCTGGTCGTTGGCGGCGAGGTCGCGGCCGAGCACCGCGGGTTCGAGCGCGTGAGCGACCTCGTTTCGGCCGGATAGCGCGCGCAGCAGCGGCACCATGAACAGGAAGCCGCAGACATAGGACGAGACGGGATTGCCGGGCAGGCCGATCACGCGCATGCCCTGGCGGCGTCCGTGCATCATCGGCTTGCCGGGCCGCATGGCGATGCGCCAGAACGCCATCTCGACGCCGGCATTGATCAGGGATTGCTGCACGAGGTCGTGGTCGCCGACCGACGCGCCGCCGGTGGTGATCAGCACGTCCGCCTTCAGATCGATCGCGCACTGAATGGCCGATGTGGTCGCCTCCAACGTGTCGACGGCGATGCCGAGATCGATCACCTCGGCGCCTTCAGCGCGGGCCAACGCACGCAGCGCGAAACCATTGGAGAGCACGATCTGGCCGGGGCCAGGGACCGCGCCGGGCATGACCAGTTCGTCGCCGGTGGCGAGCACGGCAACGACCGGCCGTCGCCGCACGGGCAGTGACGGATGGTTCATCCCGGCAGCAAGCGCCAGGTCGCGATCGGTAAGGCGGGTGCCGGCGCGCAACAGCACATCGCCTTCGTTGAAATCGACGCCAGCCGGGCGGATATGCTTGCCGGAAATCGCGGCCTCGTTGATCCCGACCATATCGCTATCGCGCGTGGTATCTTCCTGGATTACGACGGCGTCGGCGCCAGCGGGCAGCACGCCGCCGGTGAAGATTCGCAGGGCTTCGCCGGTCTGCAGCGGGCGGTCGAACGGCTTGCCTGCGGCGATCTCGCCGATCACGCGGAGCTTGGCGCCCAATGTCGCATCGGCGGCGCGCACCGCATAGCCGTCCATGGCCGACATGGGCTCCGGTGGCTGCGTGCGCAGCGAAGCGATGTCGCGGGCGAGCACGCGGTGGAACGCGTCTTCCAGCGGCACCATCTCCTCAGGCAGCGCATCGGCGCCCGCGAGAATCGCGGCCATGGCATCGGTAACCGGCATCAGGGCCATCGCGGGGATCTCCGGCAGTGTGGGCGCCCGTCATAGCGGAGAGCGGGAGCGGACGCAAAACCACCGGCGCTTTGGCAGGGCAGGGAAACACGGTAGACATCGGCGATCATGACCGACAACCACGCCGCAACCGCCGATGAAGCGCCTGTCTGGCGGGCAGATGTCGATGCGCTGGCGTTCCGGCCGTCCGGCCATCGCGGGCTATGCATGGTGCACCGTCATGCGTTCCGGACGCTGCTCCGGCGCTACCCGTCGCCGGAGGACTGCGCGGCCTATTTTCAAGACCACAGAGCGGTGTTCCAGGCGGCGGCTAGCGCCAAGCTCGTGCGTGCGTCGGTAGCGGCAGATGCGAACTTTCATCTGACCAGCCGCGATCTCGCCCGCGCGATGTAAAATTAACGGTCGCGCCGCCGGAGCAACTCGGCTAAATTGGCCCTCTATTTCGCGAGGATTCCGATGCAACAGACCCAGACCGCCCAGATCTCCGCCGTCACCACTGACGTTAATGTCGTCGTGCAGGCCGTTCTGGCCATGGCGCTCGGTCTGTTTATCGTCGGGGTGGTCGGTTTCTCGCATATCAGCGCGGTCCATAATGCGGCCCACGACACGCGTCACGCCAACGCATTCCCCTGCCACTGAGACATGTCCGTCTTCAGGTCGATCGTTTTCTCGGCAGCGCTGGCTGGCGTGATCACTGGCGCTGCCATCACCGGCGCCCAGATGGTCGGGACCATTCCCCTGATCCAGAAAAGCGAAGTTTATGAGCGCAAGGCGGAAGCTCCGGCTGCTGTTGCGCCGACGGCTGCCGCGCAGCCCGCCCATACGCACGACCATGGCGCCGCCGCCCATAGCCATGAGGCCGAATGGGAGCCCACCGAGGGCTTGCAACGCAATGCCTTCACCACCGGCGCCAATATCCTGACGGCCATCGGCTTCGCGTTGCTACTGGCCGGCATCTTCGCGCTGCGTGGCCGGGCCGTGAGCTGGCGGGAAGGGCTGTTCTGGGGTCTCGGCGGTTTCGTCGTCTTCACGGCGGCGCCCGGCCTCGGCCTGCCGCCGGAGCTGCCTGGAATGCCTGTCGCCGACCTCACACTGCGCCAGACCTGGTGGATCGGCACCGCCTGCGCCACCGCGGCGGGGCTCGGCCTGCTGGTCTTCCGCAAGGCGTCATGGGCTGCCATTTTAGGCCTCGGCCTGATCATCCTGCCGCATCTGATCGGCGCTCCACAGGCGCCCGCTGGTCATACGGATGTCCCCGAAGCGCTGTCGCACAGTTTCGTCGTTGCGGCGGTCCTGACCAGCCTGCTGTTCTGGGCACTGCTCGGCGTCCTCACCAGCATCGCCTTCCAGCGCATCTCGCGGACCTAAAGCCCGAGTGCCTTGAGCGCCTCGGCGACGGAAGTCGGCGAGGTGACGTGGACGGCCTGCAATCCGCAAGCGCGAGCGGCCTCGATATTGTCGGCAAGATCGTCGAAGAACACGATGCGGTCGGCGGGGATGCCGATTTCCGCGATGACGTGCTCATAGGATTTTGCATCGGGCTTGCGAAGCCCGATCGAGGACGACAGAAACACCGTGTCGAAGTGACTGAGCAGATCGGCATGGTGTTCCGAGAAATGCGTGACATGCGCGACATTGGTGTTTGAGAATGCGTAAAGCGGCCAGCGCTTCGCGGCATGCGCGAGGAGTTCGGCGATGCCCGGCATCTCCCCGACGAAGATCGCATTCCAGCCTTCGAGAAATTGTGCCGGCGTCAGATCGATACCGAGCGTGTCGTGCAGATGCGCAAAGAATGCGTCGTCGGAAATCTCGCCGCGCTCGTGTCGCATATAGACGTCGCCGCGCGCAAACCGGCTCACGATGTCGTCCGGTGTACACTGCGCGTAGTCCGACCAGACCTTCAGCACGCGCGTGAAATCGATATCCAGCACGACGCGGCCGAGATCAAATAGCAGGGCGTCTGCGGAATTTGGCGTAAGCGACATCGTCATCTGTATCTTTTGGCTCAACGATTGAACATGTGCGGCGCAGGTTAGCGGATGGTGGCAGAAAATCCTTGCCTCCGCGTGACAAACCGTCCCGATATTTCTGTTGCCTAGGCAACTAATTCGTGAGAGCCTTTCCAAAGAGGGCGCTACATAGAGCAGTCAACTGCCGCGCCCCGCAGGGAGAGAAACGATGGTGGACCGCTTGTGCGGGACAGCGATTGATGACGCGCGAGTAACGCGTGGTGGCCTAGCCGGTTACCGCGCCGAGATTGCCGTGAATGCGTCGCAGCAAGTCGATCAGTACCTCGCGTTCGCATTCATCCAGACAGGACAGCAGCTTTCGCTCGCGTTCCAGCGCGGTCACGATAACGGCGTCATGGGTCGTGCGACCCTTCGTGGTCAGCGTAATCGAATGGGTGCGTGCGTCGTCCGGGTCGGCATTGATGGCGACCAGGCCGCGTTCTTCCAGCATGGCAAGCGTGCGGCTGACCGGTCCCTTGTCGAAGCCGATGACGTGGCAGATGCGCGAGGCGGGAATGCCGGGCTCGATCGCCAGCAGCGACATGATGCGCCACTCGGTGACATTCACGCCAAAGCGCTTCTGATAGAGCGCGGTCGCGTTGCGCGAGAGCTTGTTCGCAATGAAGGTGATGAAGGCCGGCACATAGCGCTCAAGATCGAGCAACTGCCCGCCTTTGGACGCGGGCGCTCTCGCGGCAACAGTCCTGACATTGACCTTTGTCGCTTTCGCCTTGGCGGGCTTTCGAACCGTTTTTCCCGATCCATTCTTGCTCATGCACCACGATCCTGCCTGCCAGCATGACGTCGTCGAAATCGGCGAGATCACGTGGTCCTGAGGAATAGAGACACGCAGCCGCAATTGCCAACAAGAAAATATGGGAGATTCACATGGTTGCCACGGTCACGACGGCATCGCCCCACACCCCGCCGGTGCTGTCCTTTGGCGGAGCCTTGCCGAACGACGCATCGTCTCAGCCCGTCGTCCACCTCGACGTCGATCCCTTCGCCATGGACTTCTTCGCCGATCCTCACCCCACCCACGAGGTGCTGCGTGAAGCCGGGCCCGTGGTGTATCTCGACAAATGGAACGTCTACGCGGTCGCGCGCTATGCCGAAGTTCATGCAGTCCTGAACGATCCCACGACGTTCTGCTCGAGCCGCGGCGTGGGCCTCAGCGACTTCGCCAGGGAGAAGCCGTGGCGCCCGCAGAGCCTCATCCTCGAAGCCGACCCGCCGGCGCATACGCGCACGCGCGCGGTACTCAACAAGGTCCTGTCGCCCGCGGTGATGAAGCAGCTGCGTGACGGCTTCGCTGCGGCGGCCGATGCCAAGGTCGACGAACTGCTGGAGCGGCGCAGTTTCGACGCGGTCGCGGATCTTGCCGAAGCCTATCCACTCTCGGTGTTCCCCGATGCGATGGGACTGCAGAAGGAGGGCCGCGAAAACCTGCTGCCTTATGCCGGTCTTGTCTTCAACGCCTTCGGCCCGCCGAACCAGCTGCGCCAGGACGCCATCGAACGCTCGGCGCCGCATCAGGCCTATGTCGCCGCGCAATGCCAGCGCGACAATCTCGCGCCCGGCGGTTTCGGCGCCTGCATCCATGCGCGGGTCGACACCGGCGACATCACCGCCGACGAGGCGCCGCTGCTGGTGCGCTCATTGCTGTCGGCAGGGCTGGACACGACGGTGAACGGTATCGGCGCTGCCGTTTATTGCCTGGCGCGCTACCCGCAAGAATTCGCGCGGCTGCGCAGCGACCTGTCGCTGGCGCGCAATGCTTTCGAGGAGGCCGTGCGTTACGAAAGCCCGGTGCAGACCTTCTTCCGCACCACGACGCGCGACGTCGAGATCAGCGGTTGCCATGTCGGTGAGGGCGAGAAGGTGCTGATGTTCCTGGCCGCCGCCAACCGCGATCCGCGCCGCTGGGCCGATCCCGAACGCTACGACATCGCCCGCAAGACGTCCGGCCATGTCGGATTCGGCTCCGGCATCCATATGTGCGTCGGCCAGCTCGTGGCACGTCTGGAGGGTGAGGTGATGCTGTCCGCATTGGCGCGCAAGGTCGCATCGATCGAGATCACCGGCGAGGTCAAGCGCCGCTACAACAACACGCTGCGCGGGCTGGAGAGCCTGCCGGTTACCTTCACGCCTGCCTGAGGATCCTATGCCGAGCATTACGTTCATTCATCACGACACCCGTGCCGAGACAGTCCGCGCCAATGATGGCGATAGCGCCATGTATACGGCGCTGCTGCATGGCATCGACGGCATTACGGGCGAATGCGGCGGCGGCGCGGTCTGCGCCACCTGCCACGTCTATGTCGACGACAACTGGCTAGGCAAAGTTGGCGCAGTCGGTGCCGACGAGGATGAGTTGCTGGAAGGCGTCGCCAGTGAGCGGCTGCCGAACAGCCGCCTGTCGTGCCAGATCAAGATCACCGAGGCACTCGATGGCCTCGTGCTCCGGCTGCCGGAGCGACAGGTGTAGTTCGCAAGAAAGACCGCGACCGGCAACGTCCGGACCCGCGCAATCAAGGTAGAGGGGAGAGACGACAATGAAGGGCTTGAAAACAGTTTTGGCTGCTGCGGCATCCTGCGTGATGGCGACGGCAGTCCAGGCGCAGGTGTCCGACGATGTGGTGCGGGTCGGCGTGCTCAACGATATTTCCGGCGTGTTCCAGGACACCAACGGCATGGGCTCGGTGGAAGCCGCGCGGATGGCGGCCGAGGATTTCAACGGCGGCGGCAAGAATATCAAGGTCGAGATCGTCTATGCCGACCATCAGAACAAGGCGGATGTCGGCTCCGCCATCGCGCGCAAATGGCTCGATGTCGAAAAGGTCGATGCCATCGTCGACGTGCCGAATTCATCGGTGGGTCTCGCCATCAACAATATCGCCCGCAACACCAAGATGACGTTCCTGGCCTCGTCGACAGCGACCTCGGACCTGACCGGCAAGGACTGTTCGCCGAACACCATCCAGTGGGTCAATGACGCATGGGCCACCGGCAACACCACCGCAGCGGCGATGATGCAGCGGGGCGGTGACGACTGGTACTTTCTCACGGTGAATTACGCGCTGGGGCAGGGCATCGAGGCCGAAGCCACCAATTACATCACGAAGAACGGCGGCAAGGTGCTGGGGTCATCGAAGCACCCGCTCGGCACCTCCGATTTCGCCTCGCTATTGCTGCAGGCGCAGAGCTCCAAGGCCAAGGTGATCGGCCTGGCTAATGCCGGCGCGGATGCCATCAATGCGGTGAAGCAGGCCGGCGAGTTCGGCATGCAGGACGGCCCGCAGAAGCTGGTCGCGTTCCTGATCTTCATCAATGACGTTCACGGCATGGGCCTGAAGACCGCGCAGGGCCTGTTGCTGACGGAATCCTTCTACTGGGACATGGATGACGACACCCGCGCCTTTGGCAAACGCTTTGCGGCGCGGCCGGGCATGAACGGCAAGATGCCGAGCGCCAATCAGGCGGGTGTCTATGCCTCCACGCTGGCCTATCTCAATGCCGTGGCCGCCAAGGGCAGCGACGATGCCAGTGTCGTCGTACCGCAGATGAAGACCTTCAAGGGCAAGGACAAGCTGTTCGGTGAGGTCACAATCCGCGCCGATGGCCGTGTCATTCACCCGATCTATCTGTTCGAGATCAAGAAGCCGGCAGAGTCGAAGGGGCCGTATGACTATTACAAGCTGCTCTCGACCATCCCTGCCGAAAAGGCGTTCCGGCCGATGGCCGAGGGTGGTTGTCCGATGATCAAGTAGCCTGTCGCGCATCGATACCGGCAACATCAGTCGTTCCCGGTATCGATGTGGGGCCAGTTGCGGGAATTGGCGGATCGGTAGGTAACTTGCTGCTCCGCAGAAAATACATGCGGGCTATTTCAAACCTAAAAGGCTATTCCACGTACCTAGTGACATCGAAACCCTTTGATTTAAAGGATTTGGAATGTCGATTATGGTTGGATTGATGGCCTTGCTGCTGCCGCCTGCTGCGTGGTTGCTGGTCAAACGATATGAGCGTCATCTCGATGCGCAGATCGGGCCGTGGATCGTCAGTGAGATGAAGCCGCAGCGCAGCCGGCAGCAGCTCCTGCGCGAGCACCGTGATGACAGCGATCGCTGAAATCCGCCCCTATTCAGGTTACCGCAAAACTTACAACGCGCGCGCGTAACTAAGTAGTGCGCATTCACACTTGGCCTCGTCCTGCTTGGTAGTGCTGATCCCGCCACGAGCACCAGCCCGGATGTCTCATCCGTCCGGTTGGTCGCTTGATCTGGCCCGGGACCGCCGCCAAACACCCCCCATGTCGCGCGCGGTCCCGGTTATTGTTCGTAAACAAGATCGATGACGGCGCAGGATCGCGATTTCGCAGTGATGACGCGCTCTGGGACCTTCATGAGAAATTGCGCGTTGTGCTGGCCGCAAAGATGGTTGTGCGGCGACAGCAGCTCAATGAGCGCCTGCGCGATCTCGAACAGTTCGCGATTTCGTCGAAGCGTGCTGTCGCAGCATTGCGGTCGTTGGCCGAGGGCGGTTGTCCGATGATCAAGTGACGGCCACTTGTTCGATGTCGCTGGCGATCATCGGGAATTATTTGCGGCAACCGGTGTTCTGAGGATGGGGGCCCACACCTGCGACAGGAGTGTGCCATGCTCAGGAAAATGTTGATCGGACTTGCCACAATTGCGGCCATCGGCATGACGTCCGTGCCGATAGATGCTTCCGCGCGCGGCGGCGGCGGCGGTGGCGGGCACGGGGGTGGTTTCCACGGTGGTGGCGGTTTTCACGGAGGTGGCTTCCACGGAGGTGGCTTCCGCGGCGGCGGTATGGCCATGGGCGGCCTGCGCGGCGGCGGGTTCGGTGCAACTCGTTTCGCCGCCATGCCCGGTGGAGCACGCTTCGCCGGAATGTCCAATCGAGGCTTCCATCACTTCGGCCACCATAATCGTCACTTCCGGAATTTCGCCCCGTTTGTGATCGGATTCGGTTCGTCCTACGCCTATGCGGGCTATCCGTATTACGACAACTGCTATGACGTTATACGGGTGCGGACTTATCACGGTTGGCGATGGCGGCGCGTGTATGTCTGCGGCTGACGCCGGGCGACCGCGGAGTATTCAATTCGCGGCGTTGTCCGTGACCAGATAGTGCCCGGACTTGCCACCCTTTTTCTCGACGAGGTGGATGCCCTCGATGCGGACACCGCGCTCGACGGCCTTGATCATGTCGTAGATTGTCAGGCATGCGACGGAGACGGCCGTCAGCGCTTCCATCTCGACGCCCGTGGGGCCCGTGACCTTGACCGACGCACGTACGCGGCAGCCCGGCAGTTTCTTGTCGGGCGTGATGTCCAGCGTGACTTTGGATAGCGCCAGCGGATGGCACAGCGGGATCAGATCCGATGTGCGCTTTGCCGCCATGATGCCGGCGATACGCGCCGTGCCGAGCACATCGCCCTTCTTGGCATTGCCGGAGACGATCATCTCGAGCGTCGCCTTGCTCATGATCACCAGACCTTCGGCCACCGCGATGCGTTCGGTCGCCGGTTTCTCCGACACGTCGACCATGCGGGCTTCGCCCGAGGAATCGATGTGGGTGAGGGCCGGGGCCTGCTTCGATTTTTTCGTCTTGCGGGCCATGATCAATGCGTTCCGTTCGCGCGCTTGAGTAGCGTCTGCGTTGCAGCCGTCACGTCCGCCTGCCGCATCAGGCTTTCGCCGACCAGGAAGGTGGAAATACCGACGCGCTCGAGGCGTGCGAGGTCGTCTGGCGTGAAGATTCCGCTTTCGCCGACCTTGAGACGATCCCGGGGGAGCATCGGCGCCAGCGTTTCGCTGGCGGTCAGCGTGGTCTCGAAGGTGCGCAGATTGCGGTTGTTGATGCCGATCATCGGCGAGCGCAGGTTCAGCGCGCGTTCCAGCTCCGGCTGGTCGTGGATTTCGATCAGCACATCCATGCCCTGGTCGATGGCGGCGTCTTCGATGTCACGCGCCTGCGCATCGTCGAGTGCTGCCATGATGATCAGGATGCAATCGGCGCCATGGGCGCGGGCCTCGACCACCTGATAGGTGTCGAACATGAAGTCCTTGCGCAGCACCGGCAGTTTGGTCGCGGCGCGCGCCGCGACCATGAAGTCGAGATGCCCTTCAAAGGACGGCGTATCGGTCAGGACCGAGAGACACGCGGCGCCGCCGGCCTCATAGGCCTTGGCCAGCGTCGGCGGATCGAAGTCCTCGCGAATGAGCCCTTTGGACGGCGAGGCCTTCTTGATTTCGGCGATCAGCGCGAACTCGTTCTTGTCGAGCTTCTTGTGGATCGCGGTCATGAAGCCGCGCGGCGCCGGCGCAGTCTTGGCCAGCGCTTCGATGGAAGCGATGGGATGGGCGCGTTTCGCCGCCGCGATTTCTTCACGCTTGTAAGCTTCGATCTTGGTCAGGATGTCGGACATCGTCGTCTCACAGGTTGGCGTTGGAGACGGCGACCAGTCGCTTCAGCTTCTCCAGCGCCGCGCCGCTGTCGAGCGACTTCTGACCGAGTGCCACGCCTTCCTTCACGTCCTTGACCTTGCCGGCCACGATCAGGGCCGCGGCTGCATTGAGCAGCGCGACGTCACGGAAGGCGCTCGGCTTGCCATCGAGCACGGCCTGCAGTGAGGCGGCGTTCTCCTGGGCGTCGCCGCCCTTCAGGGAATCCGGACCGGTGCGCGGCAGGCCCGCGTCCTCGGGCGAAATCTCGAAGCTGCGGATATTGCCGTTTTCCAGCGCCGCCACGAAGGTCGGGCCGGTGAGGGTGATCTCGTCGAGGCCATCGGAGCCGTGCACCACCCAGGCGGATTCGGAACCGAGATTCTTCAGCACCTGTGCCAGCGGCAGCACCCACTGCCGCGAGAACACGCCAACCATCTGCCGGGTGACGCCGGCGGGATTGGACAGCGGCCCAAGCAGATTGAAAATCGTGCGGGTGGCGAGCTCGACACGGGTCGGGCCGACATTCTTCATGGCCGGATGATGCGCCGGCGCGAACATGAAGCCGATGCCGGTTTCCTTGAGGCAGCGGCTGACGTCGTCGGGCGTGAGGTCGATCTTGACGCCAAGGGCGGCCAGCACGTCCGCCGCGCCGGAGCGCGACGACAGCGCACGATTGCCGTGCTTGGCAACAGGCACACCGCAGCCGGCGACGATGAAGGAGGCGCAGGTCGAGACATTCACGGAGCCGGAGCCGTCGCCGCCGGTACCGACCACGTCAACAGCGCCGGCCGGTGCGTCGACCCGCAGCATCTTGGCGCGCATCACCTCAACTGCGCCGGTGATTTCGTCCACGGTCTCGCCGCGCACGCGCAGCGCCATCAGCAGGCCGCCCATCTGCGAAGGCGTGGCTTCGCCCGACATCATGCTGTCGAAGGCCGCCGAGGCTTCCTCACGCGAGAGGGAGGCGCCGGTCGCGACCTTGGCAATGATTGCCCTGAGATTGTCCATCGGATGCTTTCAGAGTGATGCACATGTCATTGCAGGCGACATCTGCGACGAAGCCATCCAGCCTTTGCTTGTTGCTTCTGGATGGCTTCGCTGCGCCCGCAATGACGACGTGGGTTTCCTAATTGGTGTTGCTGTTCGCGGCACCAGTGGCGATCGCAACGGCTTCCGCGTTGATCTTGGTGCCGATCTGCGTCTCGAGCCTGGTGACATACTGCGCGACTTGTTCGTCGGTCAGCCCGCGCTGCAGCGTCTCCTTGAGCTTCTTGGCATCTTCGGATGCCATATCAACCGCAGGCGCGGTGACATCGGTGATCCGGTAGACGATCCATTCCGACGGCGTGGCACCCTGCGCCTGTCCGGCCGAATCCTTGACGCCGCGGAATACGGACTGGATGACGCCGGCCGAGAGAGCCGGATCGCTCGCGTCGCGCTTGAATGGCGCGGAGGTCACGACCTTGAGTCCGGCTGCCGCGGCTTCGTCGGCGAGCTTGGCGCCGCTTTCGAGCTTCTTCGCCATATCGACGGCCTTGTCGCGCAGGCGCGTGGTGATCTGCTCTTCGCGCCAACGCGCCTCGACCTGCGGCTTCACTTCGTCGAGCGTGCGGTCGCGCGCCGGCGTAACACCGAGCACGTCGTACCAGATGTAACCGCCACCGGCCTGCAATGCGTCGTTGTCGACGCCGACATCGCTGTTGAAGGCCTGGGTCACGACGTCCACACCCGTGGGCAGGCCGGCAACGGGCTGGCCGTCGGGGGTGCGACCGGAGCGATCGACCGCCTCGATGGTGACGGCAGTGAGACCGAGCTTCTTGGCTGTATCGACGACATTGGCTCCGCCACCGCGTTCGTCCTCGATCTTGTTATGCATGTCGGACACGACGGCGCGGGCGCGCTCGATGGCGATATCGCGCTTCAGGTTGGCGGCAACGCTGTCATAGCTCGGCGTCGTGCCGGCCTGAACCTTGCCGACCTTGACCAGCGTCACGCCGAACCGTCCGGTGATCGGCTGGCTGATGCCATCCGGTGCCAGCGAGAAGGCAGCATTGGCGACGGAGGGATCGATGATGCCTGCTTTGGCAACCATGCCGAGATCGATGTCGGAGGCGGACAGGCCGCGTTCCTTGGCGAGGTCCTCGAACTTGAACGTATCGTTCAGCTTGGCGCGGCCGGCTTCAGCGTCCGCTGCATTCGGGAAGACGATCTGCGAGATCTGGCGCTGTTCCGGCGTGGAGAGTTTGTCCTTGCGTTCCTCGAACACTTTCCTGGCGTCGTCGTCCGACACCGTCGACCACTTCGCCATCTCGTCGGGCGTCAAAGCGAGGAAGGCAATCTTGCGATATTCGGGGGCGCGGAACTGGGTCTTGCGCTCGTCGAAATAGGCGGCGAGGGCTTCGGGCGAGGGCGCCTCAATGGCCCCGGCCTGCGCAGCATCGAGCTTCACGTAGTCGATGGTGCGGGTCTCGTTCTGATAGCGGCTCAGTGCCTCGATCATCGTTTTCGGCGGCTCGACGCCTGACGTGACCGTGCCGGCGATCTGGCGGCGCAGAGAGACCTTGCGCTGTTCGGCGATGTAGCGCTGTTCGGTGAAGCCCAGCGAGCGGATCAGCTGCTGGAAGCGCGGCGCATCGAAGCCGCCGGTCGGGCTCTGGAAGTTCGGATCCGCAATGATCTGCCGCATCACCTCGGCGTCGCCGACACCGAGGCCCTTGCGACGCGCGTCCTCGTCGAGGGCGGCTTCGGCGACGACCTGCTGCAGAACCTGGCGGTCGAGCCCGAAAGCACGGGCCTGATCCGAGGTCAGCGGGCGGCCGAACTGGCGGCCAATCTGCTGCAGCTTGTCGTTATAGAGCTGGCGGAACTGCTCGGTCGTGATCTCGGTTGAGCCGATGGTGGCGAGCTTGGATTGCCCATAGCCCTTGAACGCGTCGGCGATACCCCAGATGCCGAAGCTGACAATCAGCACGCCCATCACGACGGCCATAATCGTCTTGCCAATCCAGTTGGATGAGGCTTTGCGCATTCCTCGAAGCATAGGGTCTTCTTATCTGTCAGGAGGGGAATCGGCTCGCACCAGCAGCCCATGGGGCCGGAGGGCGTCGCCAAATAGGAGGCGCATCATAAAGTGGCAAAAGCCCGGTCGCAACCGGCTGGGGCGGGGCGGATTGAAGCGGTTTCCGGCGCTACCGCGAGGCATTAGCGGCCTATGGAACTTTCCGGCCCGCTGCTGCTTTGTTGAGCGGGCGTTCAGGCCTGCCGGGAGACATCATGCGCATCGGTTGGCGATCGGGAGTTGCCGCCTGCGGCATCTGGATGGCGCTCGCGCCGGCAGGCGCGCAGCCAAATCCGGCGATGCAGAAGCCCACGGTGACGGAGTCGACGAATTCGCAGCCGACAACAGAAACGCCGCCACTTCCCGGCGCCAATAGTTTCACTGAAGGTCAGGCTCGCAAGTCGTTGGAGTCACAAGGCTATGTCGACGTGTCGCCGCTGGTGAACGACAGCCAGGGGATCTGGCGCGGCACTGCGATGAGCGGATCCAAGAAGGTCCATGTCAGCGTCGACTACAAAGGCAACGTCTCGGCGAAGCCGGAATGACCGTGGGGATAGCGCGATGAGCAAGGTGACGATCTCCCGGCTGTTCGACGACTACGCCGACGCGCAGAAGGCCGTTATCAACCTTCGTGAAGCCGGTGTGCCCGAGGACGACATCAGCATCATCGCCAACAATGCCGACAAATGGTACGCGCCCGACTATGCCGCGGGCGCCGGCAAGGGCGCCGCGATCGGTGCCGGTTTTGGCGGGGTCGGCGGACTATTGGCTGGCCTCGGACTGCTGGCGATTCCCGGACTCGGACCGGTCGTGGCTGCCGGATGGCTGGCAGCGGCCGCAGCGGGCGCCGTGGCCGCGGGCGCCGCTGGTGGCGTGATCGGGATGCTGGCCGAAGCCGGCGTCGCCGTGAACGATGCCGAGGTCTATGCCGAGAGCATCCGCCGCGGAGGTAGCCTCGTCAGTGCCAAGGTGGAGGCGGCCGACAGGGACAGGCGGGAGGCGCTGCTGCATCCATCCTCGGTCGATATCGCCCAGCGCCGCAGCGACCTGGCCGCAACGGGCTGGAGCAAGTTCGATCCCTCGGCCCCTGACCTCACGGCTGACCAGATCAAGCAAGAGCGCGGGTTGCGGGTCTCCAAACCTGCCTGAACTCCAAGCCTGCCTGAACTCCAGGTCGGCTTGAGCTGATGGATCGCCTCTGTTAGCTCAGATAACCTCTTTCAAATGACAGGATATCCTCATGACTGATGCCGTTCGGCCGCTGATCGCGGGCAACTGGAAAATGAACGGCCTCATGGCGTCGATGACCGAGTTCGAAGCGATGCTGCGCGGTGCGCCGGATGTGCTGGACAAGGCCGATCTGCTGGTCTGTCCGCCGGTCACGCTATTGGCGACGTTTGCGTCGAAGGCATCGAGCTTCGGTCAAGAGGGCAGCCATGTCGTCTCAGTTGGGGCGCAAGATTGTCACAAGAACGTCTCAGGAGCGCATACCGGCGATATCGCGCCCGAAATGCTGGCTGATGCCGGCGCGACCGCTGTTATCGTTGGACATTCCGAGCGCCGCGCCGATCACGGCGAGACCGATGCCGTGGTTCGTGAAAAGGCACTGGCCGTCTGGCGCGCCGGGCTCACGGCGATCGTCTGTATCGGCGAGACCCAGGCCGAACGTGATGCCGGCAAGACCCTCGACGTCTGCGGCACCCAGCTGAAAGGCTCGCTGCCGGATGATGCCACCTCGGGCAATCTGATCGTGGCCTATGAACCGGTCTGGGCGATCGGCACAGGATTGACGCCGACAGCCCAGGATGTTGAGCAAGTTCATAAGTTTATCCGGGATCGTTTGACTGAACGCTTTAAGAACGAGGGGGACTCGATCCGGATCCTGTATGGCGGTTCGGTCAAGCCATCCAACGCCAGGGAGTTGATGGCGGTTCCTCATGTGAACGGTGCGCTCGTGGGCGGCGCCAGCCTGAAGGCCGCCGATTTCCTTGCGATCGCGGCGGGCTGTCCTTAACTAGCTCGAATTGTTGGACTACGCGGGAAGCAATGCCAGCTCTGGGAGCGTTCCCTTCACATGGGAGCGTTCAAAGGCTGGCCCCTCCGGGGGTGACAATCCCCCGGTCGATCGTGTAGACACCGCTGGATTCAAACCCCGCAAGCCATGACTGCAGCCGGCGATCGGCGCTGCGTGCTTGCGATGGAAGGACACGATGCAAAGCGTCATTATCGTTATCCACCTCATGATCGTCGCGGCTCTGATCGGGACGGTGCTGCTGCAGAAATCCGAAGGCGGCGGCCTGGGCGTCGGTGGCGGCGGCGGTGGCGGCTTCATGTCCAGCCGCGGCACGGCGAACCTTCTGACACGCACCACCGGCGTTCTTGCGGTGGGCTTCTTCCTGACCAGCCTGTTCCTCTCGTGGCTCGCGACCTATGAGCGCAAGCCGACTTCGATCCTGCCGGGCTCGACCGCGCCGGTGTCGCAGCCGGGCTCGCCGCTGGCTCCGCCAACCTCGGGCGGCCTGCTGGATACGCTGAAGAAATCCGACGAACAGCAGGCTCCTGCAGCCCCGGCACCGCCACGCTCGCAATAAAGCAGAGGCGCCATGCAGGACGGGGACTACCGTCCTGCATCAGCAGATCCCATCAAGGGGCTGCAATCATTTCGTTTTTCAAGTCACCCACAGCCTCACCGATTCTCGGCTGACGGCTGCGATTCGTTTTGGCGAATCGGTTTCGGAGCCTTAAAGGTTAAGTCCCATGGCGCGGTACATTTTCATCACCGGCGGCGTGGTTTCCTCGCTCGGTAAAGGTCTGGCTTCAGCGGCGTTAGGCGCGCTGTTGCAGGCGCGTGGCTACAAGGTCCGGCTTCGCAAGCTCGACCCCTATCTCAACCTCGATCCCGGGACGATGTCGCCGTATCAGCACGGCGAAGTGTTCGTGACCGATGACGGCGCCGAGACCGATCTCGATCTCGGCCATTATGAGCGTTTCACCGGACGGCCTGCCACCAAGCAGGACAACATCACCACCGGGCGAATCTATCAGGACATCCTCACCAAGGAACGTCGCGGCGATTATCTCGGCGCCACCATCCAGGTGATCCCGCACGTCACCAACGCCATCAAGGACTTCGTTCTGTCGGACAATGACGGCTACGACTTCGTGCTGGTCGAAATCGGCGGCACCGTCGGCGACATCGAAGGCCTGCCGTTCTTCGAAGCTATCCGCCAGTTGCGCAATGACCTGCCGCGCGGCGACACCGTGTTCGTGCACCTGACGCTGCTGCCTTACATTCCGAGCGCCGGCGAGTTGAAGACCAAGCCGACCCAGCATTCCGTCAAGGAGCTTCGCTCGATCGGTATCCAGCCCGACATCCTGCTGTGCCGCTGCGATCGAGATATTCCCAAGGAAGAGCGCCGTAAATTGGGGCTGTTCTGTAACGTCCGCGAAAGCGCCGTGATCGAGGCGCGCGACGTCGACAACATCTATGCGGTGCCGGAGGCCTATCACGTCGCCGGGCTCGACGACGAAGTGCTGGCCGCATTCGGCATGACGCCGAAGGCGCTGCCCGAGCTGAAGACCTGGAACACCATCAACGAGCGTATCCGCCATCCGGAAGGCGCGGTGACCATCGCCATCGTCGGCAAATATACCGGCATGAAGGACGCCTATAAGTCGCTGACCGAAGCGCTGTCCCATGGCGGCATCGCCAACAAGGTGAAGGTCAATCTCGACTGGATAGAGAGCGAAGTCTTCGAGAACGAAGATCCGGCGCCGTTCCTCGAACACGTCAACGGCATCCTCGTGCCCGGCGGCTTCGGCCAGCGCGGCGCCGAAGGCAAGATCCGCGCAGCGCAGTTCGCCAGGGAGCGCAACGTGCCGTATTTCGGCATCTGCTTCGGCATGCAGATGGCGGTGATCGAAGCCGCGCGAAACCTTGGCGGCATCAAGGACGCCAACTCCACGGAGTTCGGCGAGACCAAGGAGCCGGTCGTCGGCCTGATGACCGAATGGCTGCGCGGCAACGAACTCGAGAAGCGCCACAATGCGGGCGATCTCGGCGGCACCATGCGTCTCGGCGCCTATCCGGCGACGCTGACCAAGGGCAGCAAGGTCTCGGACGTCTATGGCGGCGCCACCGAAATCTCCGAACGCCATCGCCATCGCTACGAGGTCAACACGGCCTACAAAGACCGTCTCGAAAAGCATGGGTTGAAGTTCTCCGGCCTGTCGCCGGATGGCGTGCTGCCGGAGATCGTCGAATACGAGAACCATCCGTGGTTCATCGGTGTGCAGTATCATCCCGAGCTGAAGTCGCGCCCGTTCGAACCGCACCCGCTGTTTGCGTCCTTCATCAAGGCTGCGGCGGCGCAGAGCCGGCTGGTGTGAGACCGGAGGAGCGGATTTGGCGAAGCTGTAATCCGCCGTCGGCGTGTGTGGGACGGAAGGATGGCGGATCACGCTTCATCAATCCGCCCTACGACCGAGTTGCCCATGTCGCTGCGCTCATAAGGGCTGCGCAGACTGCCGATTGATCGGCAGAAACCAATCATGCGAATGATCCCTGAGGCGTCGGTCTTCTGACCGGCCGAACGGACAGAGGGATGATCCATGCGCGCTTTCTATCACCCGGATCAGGCAATTCATTCGCCGCAGCAATTCATGCGTTACGGCCGCTTCGTGCCCATCAAGGATTCGCCGGTTCGCACCGAACGACTGATCGGCGCTTTGGCGCGGCACGAGATCACGCCTGAAAAGCCGGCGGAGTACGGCACTGCGCCCGCGCTGACGGTGCATACGCCGGCTTACGTACGCTTCTTGGAAACCGCGTGGGATAATTGGGCGCAACTGCCTGACCACGGACCGGAAGTGTGGCCGCAATATTTCCCGTATTGGAGCGGACGCCCGGAAGAGGCTGCACGGCGGGATTGCCCGGCAACCGGATTTATCGCTCAGGTGGGCTGGTATCTCGGCGATCTGTCGGTGCCGATGGGCCCCGATAGCTGGCGTTCCATCCTGCGCTCGTCGGAAACAGCGGTCACTGGCGCAGACGCTATCGTCGGCGGGGACCGCGCTGCCTATGCGCTGTGCCGGCCGTCGGGCCATCACGCGCGCGCCGATCGCGGCACAGGCTTCTGCTACCTGAATAACAGCGCGATTGCCGCGCAGCGATTGCGCAGTCGCTTTGGAAAGGTGGCGATCATCGATGTCGACGTTCATCACGGCGATGGCACGCAGCAGATTTTCTATAATCGTCCAGATGTGCTGACGATCTCGATCCACGGCGACCCTACGAATTTCGTGCCGTTCTATACGGGCTATGCAAGCGAGACCGGCCATGGTGCCGGCGAGGGCTTCGATCTCAATCTGCCCTTACCGCCCGGTGCCGGTGGCGCTGAGATGAATGCAGCGCTCGACACGGCGATCGAACGCGTTCGCGCATTTGGCGCCGATGCCCTTGTCGTGGCGCTCGGCTTTGATGCCCATCGCGATGATCCGATCGGCATCCTGAAGCTTGACGCAAAGGACTTCGGGAGCGTCGGCACCAAGATGCAATCGCTGGGTCTGCCGACGCTCATCGTTCAGGAGGGCGGATACGGCATCGATGCGATCCAGGACTGCCTCGATTCCTTCCTGACTGGCTTCAGGCAAGCGTAGTTCGGATGGGATCGCGTAGGGCGGATTACGCTTCGCCCCACGGCTCAGCCACAGGTTTCAGCTCTCGAAGAATACAAACGCCGCCCAGACCGACGGGTCTTTGGCGGCTGTGATCTTGCCCTGGATCGCTTCGATGCGGACCTTCCGGAGGGCGCTGGCGTAATCGAGTTTCTCGTCGGCCAGCACCTGATAGAACCGCGCCATGAAGTTGGCGGTGCCTTCGTCTGCGACCTCCCACAATGTCAGCAGCGAACGCCGGGCGCCGGCGATGGCAAGGGCGGTGGGCAAGCCGCGCACGCTGCCAATCCGGCTGGGATCGCCGAGCGCCGTCTGGCAGGCGGATAGCACGACAAGGTTGGCCGACGACAAATCCCAGTTCATCAGCTCGTGCGCATAAAGTACGCCGTCATTGTCGTCGCGCTGCGGCGGGCGGCTGAGATTGGGGCGCGAGGCAACGAGGCCGCTGCGCCAGAGCGCGTCGGTGCGGTTGGAGGCGGTCTTGTAGAAGCCGTGGGTGGCGAGATGGATCAGGGACGCGCCTTTGGCGTCGGCGCGGATCGTCGCTTCGCCGCTGTCGCTGCCCGAGAGGATGGTAACGACAAGGTTGCGCTTCTTCAGATCGGCGCTGACCGTATCGACTTCGGTCTTCGTCGAGGGTAGCTCATTGGCGGCGCCGGCATAGTCGAGCCCGCCGACCAACAGCGCCTTGTCGCCCGATGCAAGCCTGTTGTCGTTGTTCGCAAAGAACAGCGCGTCGGCGCGCGTCATGATCCGGGTGTCGTAAATCTCGTCGAGATAGCGGCCGCCCGCATCCTGCAGCATCGCGAAGGGCAGGCTGTAGAGTTCGGCATCGGGGACAAGAAACAGTCGTTTCACGTCGGCGAGCTGCGGTTTCAGTGGTCCGAGCAGCGTGTCATGGAGGCGACGGAAGAGCTTTGCGTGATCTGGCGCCGTCGCATCGACTGCGAGGAAGCTGTCGAGCGGGCCGAGATCGACCAGTGCTGGCGCAGTGTCGTGGCGGCGGATCACGGCCTGCAGCCGCATCTCCGGTTTTGGCGCGATCGGATTAACGCGGTTGCGGCGGCCGCTGACGAAGAAGTCGACCAGCGCGTCGCTGCGTTCGAGCTTGCTTTCTATTGAAGGGAGCTTGAGATCGATCGGCGCCTTGTCACCCGTCTTCGCCGCAAGCGCCTGCCGCGCGTCCTGCAACTGCCTGAGCACGTCGCGCGCGTCGTCATCGATCTTGCCCGACGACAGCAATTCCTGCTGCTGGCCGGACAATCGCAGCACGGTCTGTGCCAGTGCCTTGGTGGCGTCGTCAGGCAGCCGGTCGGCCGTCAGGCGCAGCATGGTGCGTTCGCCATCTTCCATCGTCTTCCAGCGCGACACTGCGTCGGCATAGGCGATGGCCGCGGCTGGTTCGACCAGTGCGTAGCGCCCGAACTCATACAGGATATCATCGGCCAGCTTGCGCATGGTCTCGGCGACGTAGCGGTTACCGGCGGTGCCGACCTCGCGCAGCATCCAGCGGAACGCCTGCTGCTCGACATCCTTGAAGGTCGCCAGCGTGTCCTTGTCGCCGCGCTTCATTCGAGTCATCGCGACACCGAGCAAGGCATCGAACGTGATCGGATGCTGACGCGCAATGGTCGTCTGCGAACGGTGATAGGCGTCGATCCGCAGCGCCAGCGCGCGGTCGGTCTCGCCACGTGTCTCATACTGATCGGCAGCGAGTTGTGCCGCCTTGATGCGCAGGAGATCCGGTGCGCCGCTCCAGTCCTTGACCTTGGCCATGGCTTCCAGATCTGGGCGGCTCATCTCCTGGTCGGGATGGAAATAGGCTTTTGTATAGGCGATCCAGACATTGGCCTGCTGGACATGTTCAGAGCGGGGATCGGCGAGTTCGGTCGCGCAGCGCTTTTGCAAGTCGAGCGCGCGGAGCGTTTCGGCTTCGTTGCCCATGGCCAGATGGTTGAGCGCGAGATTGCTGGCGCTCACCAGCGCCTGGATGCTGCCATAGCCGTAATGCGCGATGCGCTTGCGCAGCAGTGGTTCGTCGATCCCCGCGGCGACGTCGGGATGCCCGACCATGCGCAGCGCTTCGGCATAATTATTCTCGGTGCGCCAGGTCAGCGGCTCCCGGTCGCCGAGTGCCTTTCGCGCGTTGAGGTAAGTCTCTTCGGACAGATTGAGGCCGGATGCGACGGCGCCGTTATTGGTCAGCAGCGTCGCGAGGATGTCGCCGCCGGCAATGTCCTGTGCTGAATTCGGGCCGTATTCCGCGCGCATGCGCTTGCGGGCTTCGGTCGCCACGGGAATGCCGAGATTATATTGATTGCTGCGTTCGAGGAAGCGCGCGTATTCGAACCAGAATGTAACCGCATCGCGGCCGCCGTCGCGTGCGGCGCGGGTCTTGGCCGCTTCGGCAAAAAGCTCCGACGCGGTCGCGTTGTCGCGCCGCCGCTCGAACGAACTGGCGGCATTGAGATAGGCCGTGATTGTGAGGCTGTGATAGTTGCTCTGCGTGACCTCGCGGAGCGCATTTTTCAGCCGGTCGCGGCCGCTGCCGTCGTTGCCTGTGCGCAGCGCGTTGAACGCATCCTGGATCTTTGCCGTGAGTTCACGCTCGCCGGGTGCGCGGCTGTTTTGCGCTTCGGCGACAGGGGTGAGGACTGGCAGCACGATGAGGCCACCGGCGATAGCGATGGCCAGCCGGCCGGCAACGCCGGCTGCCCATTGCGCCCGGGATGACAAAGACATCTCCGGCAAGTCCTACTTGCAGCCCGATGTGCTGTCTCCGGCACGGGCCATCGGCTTGCCGTTGATGAACACGCCAGTGCTGCCCGAGATGGTCTTGCCGCCGCACTCGGTGCTGCCGCCGACGACGGCCGCAGGCTTGCCGCTAATGTAGACGCCCTTCGCACCCTCGATGATCTTGCCGTCGGTGGTGGTGTCACCGACGCGTGCCGCCGGCTTGCCATCGACCATCACGCCGGTGGCGCCCGACGTGATCTTGCCGGGCTGTTGAGCGGCGGCAGACACGGTCAGTGCCATCACGGTGATTAGCGACAGAAGGGGCTTTTGCATGGTCGATCCAAGTCGGTTGCGTCACAGGCGGCATGATGTAAGCCTGACGTTGCGCAGGCAAGGGACGATGCCGCAACAAGCCATGCGTTAGAGTCTTTCAAGGCTGACAAAAAGGGAAGGAACCAAGCCGATGATCTATGAATTACGCGTCTATCGCTGTTTGCCGGGACGGTTGCCGGCGCTGATCAAGCGATTTGAATCTGTCACATTGAAGCTCTGGGAGAAGCACGGCATCCGGCAGTCCGGTTTCTTCACCACCGTGATCGGCGAATCCAATCAGGAGCTCACTTACATCCTCAAATGGGAATCTCTCGCAGAGCGCGAGAAAGTCTGGACCGCGTTCATGACCGACCCGGAGTGGATGTCGGCGCGCGCGAAGTCCGAAGAGGACGGCCAGATCGTCGGCAATATCGTCAGCCAGCTGCTGGCGCCGACTGCCTTCTCGGCGCTGAAGTAAGCCTGGTCCCGGGGGCAGGCCGGTTCGCCCGGTGCTGAGGCCGTCCTGGTCGGATTGGAGGCGGCTCCCGCCGCAACCCTGATATTCCGACCGGCGGGATGGGCCTGATCCGGCTTGCATCCCGCCCGGTCCTGCGGTCATGGTCTCGCACGAAAAGGAGACCATTTTGACCGCATCGTCCACAGCCGCGCCCGTCGTCGCACTTGGCAATGTCCGCTTCGGCAATGCTCTGCCGATCTCGCTGATCGCCGGGCCATGCCAGCTCGAAAGCCGGGCGCATGCGCTCGAAGTGGCGCAGGCACTGAAGGAGATCGCGACGCGGCTCAAGATCGGCCTTGTCTTCAAGACCTCGTTCGACAAGGCCAACCGCACCAGCGCCTCCGCGGCGCGCGGCATCGGCCTCGATGATGCTCTGCCGATCTTTGCCGAGATCCGCGAGACGCTCGGTCTGCCGGTGCTGACAGACGTGCACGAGAACGATCAATGCGCCCGTGCCGCCGAGGCGGTCGACGTGCTGCAGATCCCGGCGTTCCTGTGCCGGCAGACCGATCTGCTCCTGGCCGCGGCCGCGACCGGCAAGGTCGTCAATGTGAAGAAGGGCCAGTTCCTGGCGCCCTGGGACATGGCCAATGTCGTCAGCAAGCTGACATCGTCGGGCAACGACAGGGTGCTGGTCACCGAGCGCGGTGCGTCGTTCGGCTACAACACGCTGGTCTCTGACATGCGGGCGCTGCCGATCCTGGCGCGGACCACCGGCGCGCCGGTGATCTTCGACGCCACCCATTCGGTGCAGCAGCCGGGCGGCAAGGGGACGTCCTCGGGCGGCGAGCGCGAATTCGTGCCAGTGCTGGCGCGTGCGGCCGTGGCCGTCGGCGTGGCCGGTGTCTTTATCGAGACCCATCCCGATCCGGACAATGCGCCGTCCGATGGACCGAACATGGTGCCGCTGCGCGATTTCGAGGCGCTGGTGAAGAACCTGATGGCGTTCGACGCACTGGTCAAAGAGACGGCGGCCAAGGCCTGATCATGCAGCCCTCTGCCGCGGCGCTGGTGGCGCGCTGATGCCTCCGGTCCTCAATATCATCGCATTGGCATCCTTTGCCGCCGCGTTGTCGATGCGCGCGCTGGATCCGGTGCTGCCGCATGTCGCCGACGATTTGTCCATCACGGTGGCAATTGCCGCCGGTCTGGCATCCGCACTGGCCTTCACCTTCGCCATCGTGCAGCCGGCGCTCGGTGCTGCCGCCGACCTGTTCGGTAAGCCTCGACTGATGATCGTCTGTCTGGTGCTGCTCGGCATCGCCAATATTCTCGGCGCGATCACCACCGACTATCCGCTACTGCTGGCGACACGCGTTCTGGCTGGCATCGGGGCAGGCGGGGTGTTTCCGGTGACCCTCAGCCTGACCAGCGATCTGGTCGGGCCGAAGCTGCGTCAGGTGGCGCTGAGCCGCGTGATGGCCGGCGCCATGACCGGCAATCTGCTGGGTTCGACTGCATCCGGCGTAATCGGCGATTTCTTCGGCTGGCGCGGTGTGCTGGTCATCCTCGGCGGCCTCGCGATCGTCGCATCGGTCGCGGTGGCGTATGGCTTCAAGGGCGCCGCGATCATCAAGCCGACCGTGAAGGCCGACTTCGGCAAGCTTGCCCAGGGCTACAAGGTCATTTTCCGTAATCCGAACACGCTGATCGTTTACAGCGCCGTGTTCATTGAGGGCTGCTGCATCCTCGGCCTGTTTCCCTATATTTCGTCGTTCCTGTTCGACCGCGGCGTCACGAGTCTCTCGATCGCGGGCCTCGTGATCGCCTGCTTTGCCGTCGGCGGCCTGTTTTATACGGCGACTGTGTCGCGCATGCTGGCGCGCCTCGGCATCAACGGCATGATGATCTATGGCGGCATCGTGATCGCGATCCAGCTTGCCGCCACCGCCTTCAGCCCGAACTGGCAGATCCAGGCACTGAGCCTGCTGCTGATGGGCTGGGGCTTCTACATGCTGCACGGCTCGCTGCAGATCTTCTCAACGGAGCTCTCGCAGGAAGCCCGCGCCAGCGCCATGTCGCTGCACGCCTTCTGCTTCTTCATGGGCCAGTCCGTCGGCCCGATCGCCTATGGCTTCGGTCTGGCGCACGCCGGCAAGATGCCGACGCTCCTGATCAGCGCCGCGATTGTCTTTGCGCTCGGATTTGCAGCGGCAAAGCTGCTGAAATCGACCAAGCCGGCGGATGCGACGGTAGTGCGATAGAGCGCAGACGCTGAACGCATTCTACGGCCTAGTTGGTTGGGGTTGCGAGCATGTTCAGCAAGTTTTCCGGCCAAACGATATCCGTTGTCTGCCTGAGTTCGTCCCTCGACCACCACCGGTGATCGGCAATCACTTCGGCTTCCTGCGGGGTCCATTCAAGACGGGACGGAGTGGCTCCGTCCGATGTCACGAGATAATATTTCTCGAACGAACTAACATATTCGCCATCGGGCATTTGTAGACTGAACTCTCGGTCCGCCACAGGCTCACCGACTGTATCGCGGATCAAGCCCGTTTCTTCCCGGAGTTCGCGAATGGCAGCGTCATGGAAGGTCTCACCTTCCTCTAAACCTCCGCCCGGTGTTGCCCAATAATCCTGGCCGGCGAGGGCACCTGATTTGTGAATAAAACGGAAGAGCAAAACGCGCCCGTCGTTGTCGATGACGAGCAGACGCGCGGATTTGCGCTGGCGCATGCTTGGATCTTCCGTTGTTTCCCTTTCGGGCTGAGGTTTCATCCCCGCCCGCGATACGGAGCGACGCCTTGCTCGGGGACCCAGACGCCCTTGGGCAGCGTTCCGGTCTGCCAGAACACGTCGATGGGGATGCCGCCGCGCGGATACCAGTAACCGCCGATGCGCAGCCATTTCGGCTTAATGGTGGAGGCGACGCGCTTGCCGATCTCCACGGTGCAATCCTCGTGGAAGGCACCGTGATTGCGGAACGAGGCGAGATACAGCTTGAGCGACTTCGACTCGACCAGCCACTGGCCGGGCACATAGTCGATCATCAGATGGGCGAAATCCGGCTGGCCGGTGATCGGGCACAGCGAGGTGAATTCCGGAGCCGTGAAGCGCACCACGTAATTGGTGTCCTTCTGCGGGTTCGGTACACGGTCGAGCTTGGCCTGTTCGGGGGAGGTCGGCCATTCCACAGCGCGGCCGAGCTGCAGGTCATCTGGCAATTTCGGGGATTTGCGGGGTGTTTTTGACATAAATATCTCCGTTATGGCGGTTCATAGCCAATCCCGGGCCAGTCGTCACGTCAGGCGGGGTTTTCCCGCCGGGAGGCTTGCTGTAGAAGCGGCGCCAACGACCCACCCCCAGCACAAAGAGGGCATTCATGACCGCCATCGTCGACATCATCGGCCGCGAAATTCTCGATAGCCGCGGCAATCCCACGGTTGAAGTCGACGTCGTCCTCGAAGACGGGTCGATGGGCCGCGCCGCGGTTCCGTCGGGTGCCTCCACCGGCGCCCATGAGGCGGTCGAGCTGCGCGACGGCGACAAGTCCCGCTATCTCGGCAAGGGCGTGCAGAAGGCGGTCGATGCCATCAATGGCGAGATCTTCGACGCCATCGGCGGCATGGACGTGGAGAACCAGGTCCAGCTCGACGAGATCATGATCGAGCTCGACGGCACCCCGAACAAGTCGCGCCTCGGCGCCAATGCGATCCTCGGCGTCTCGCTGGCCGCCGCCAAGGCGGCTGCGGAATCCTTCGATATGCCGCTGTATCGCTATGTCGGCGGGACCTCGGCCCGCACGCTGCCGGTGCCGATGATGAACATCATCAATGGCGGCATGCATGCCGACAATCCGATCGACTTCCAGGAATTCATGATCATGCCGGTCGGCGCCTCCTCCTTCGCCGAAGGCCTGCGCTGCGGCGCCGAGATCTTCCACACGCTGAAGGGCGAGCTGAAGAAGGCCGGCCACAATACCAATGTGGGCGACGAAGGCGGCTTCGCACCCAATATCGGTTCGGCCGAAGCGGCGCTGGACTTTGTGATGGCCGCCATCACCAAGGCTGGCTACAGCGCCGGCAAGGACGTGATGCTGGCGATGGATTGCGCCGCCACCGAATTCTTCAAGGACGGCGCTTACGTCTATGGCGGCGAGAACAAGACCCGCAACATCTCCGAACAGGCCAAGTATCTCGCCCAGCTCGTCGCCAACTATCCGATCGTCTCCATCGAGGACGGCATGTCGGAAGACGATATGGACGGCTGGAAGCAGCTCACCGACCTGATCGGTTCGAAGTGCCAGCTGGTCGGCGACGATCTGTTCGTTACTAACGTCACGCGTCTTGCCGATGGCATCAAGAACGGCCGCGCCAATTCGATCCTGATCAAGGTCAACCAGATCGGCTCGCTGACCGAAACGCTGAGCGCTGTCGAGATGGCCTACAAGGCGGGTTATACCGCGGTGATGTCGCACCGTTCGGGTGAGACTGAAGATTCCACGATCGCGGATCTCGCCGTCGCCACCAATTGCGGACAGATCAAGACCGGCTCGCTGGCACGCGCGGATCGTACCGCCAAGTACAATCAGTTGCTGCGCATCGAGCAGCAGCTCGGCACCCAGGCGAAATATGCCGGCAAGGCCGCACTGAAAGCTCTCGCGTAAAGCGCAAGCGCGGCCTTCGGCCGAGCAAGAAATTACGCGATCAACGCCGTTCGCTGAAATAGCGGGCGGCGTTTTTCATTGAATGACCCTGACCGCGTAAGCCTACAACGAGGTTCAATTTGTAGACGTCATCATGATACCCCATTGCGGTCGCGAAGGTATCACGTTGCGGGTTCAGCCTTCTCCAGGCAATGCCGATGGAGAGCGCGAATGCCCAACATCTTTAAGGTCCAAGGTTTCGGTGCACTGTCGGAGTGGAATGGACAGTTCTCCAGTGCGTCGGCCGATCAGGCGTTTCAGGCCATGGCGTCCCTCGGATCGAATTCGATCGCGCTGACGACGCGGATATGGACCGATAGCCGTACGGGCAATGACGTGCTCGCCGTGCCGGCCAAGACCGAAAGCGACGCAAGCCTGCTGGCCGGTTTTCAGAAGGCCCATGCCGCCGGGCTGGATGTTGTCTTCAAGCCGGGCATTACAGGTCTCGACGGCACGATCTCGCATAGTCTGGCGCCGTCGGACGTCGATGCCTTCTTCGCGTCCTACAAGGCCGAGATCGTTCACCTGGCTGAAATTGCAGAGCAGGGCGATGTCGCCAGTTTCGCCATCGGCAATGAGATGAGCAGCCTTTCGGGCGATGCCTATCGCAGCTACTGGGTCGATATCATCTCGGCCGTGCGCGGCGTCTATCATGGCGAAGTCACTTACGCGGCGGCAACCGACGAGGCATCCAAGGTCAGCTTCTGGGACCAGGTCGATACGATCGGCATCAACGCCTATCCACCCTTGACGGCTAGCACCACGCCGACGGTGGACGATCTCGTATACGCCTGGAATGAGGTGCCGTACAATCCGTATTACGCGAAAGCATTCGGCTATCAGTCGCCCGTCGATTTCTTTCACTCGCTGGCGTTGGAATACGGCAAGCCGGTGCTGATGACCGAGGTCGGCTATCGCAGCATCGACGGCACCGCGATAAATCCGGGCGGCGGATCATCGAAGGCACCTGCGGATCTCGCCGAGCAGGCCGATGCCTATAATGCGTTCTTTCAGGTCTGGAGCGCGCATGGCGGCAGCTGGCTGAAAGGCGTGGAGTTCTGGCAGTGGGACCTCAACAACTTCTATTCGGAGACCGGCTATTCGGTCATGGACAAGCCGGCGCAGGATGTGGTGGCGCAATATTTCCATGGGACAGGAGCAACGCCGGGCATCACCGTCACGGGCTCGTCGATCGGCGATACGATTGATCTCGGAGGCGGCAACGACGTCATCTTCGGTGGACTCGGGCATGACGAGATCTATGGCGGCGCCGGGAACGATATGATTGTCGCCGGTGCCGATACTGCGGGAAAGCTCGCAACGACCACCATCACGCTGACGGGCTATGGTTCGGTGGTGAACGGAATCGGCGCGCAGGCGCAGGTTCTGGTCAATGGCCAGCCGGTTTCGGGCGTGCTTGAATTCACGCCCGCGAGCGATCCGTCCGGCTATCAGACCTACACGGTCACTTTCGACAATCCTGCTAGCATCTCCAGTGTCGCGATCAATCTCGCAAATTCCGAGCCCGGACGCGCGCTGCATTTCAAGGACATCGCCATCAATGGCGTCGATCTGGTGCCGGCCGACGGCACCAATGCCAGCTCACCCGGCTCGTTCGATCTCTATGTCCGCAGCATCCAGTTCGACACGGCCAAGCATCAGGACTGGTTTTTCGGTGCCTCAAGCGACAACGACGTGGTGCGCGGCGGTGACGGCGATGACTACATTGCTGGCGGGATCGGCAATGACATCATCAATGGCGGCAATGGTACCGACACCGCGGTATTCTCCGGCAACGTGGCCGACTACAGCATCAATCGCAGTGGCGTTCAGACGATCGTCACTGACAGCGTCGCCGGTCGCGACGGCACTGACTATCTCACCAATACGGAATTTTTGAAATTCGCAAATGCCAGTATTGCCGTCGATACGCTCGGCCAAGCACTTGCAAGCAGCACTGGCAACGAGAACTTTGCTTTCAGCCCGACGTCCGGCCACACGACGTCCGCGCACACGGAGGTGCAGAATAGTGCGCAGGGCGAGGGCGCTGCGGAAGTCGCTCTTGCTCAGGTCCTGACGGCGTCCAGCCATCCCGTCGCGGCCGCGCCGGCACCGGACGACGCTCTCGGCACACACGATGCCGCGCTCGTGCCGGCGACGCCTCCATCGCATCATGATGTGCTGATCGTCTGAGGATTCCGGACGGCCAAAACAATTCAGCCGAGGTGACGATCACCTCGGCTGAATGCGTTTCGATATTTGCTGCGTATTATTGCGGAGCAGCCGAGACCTGCGCAGGCTTCGGCGCCGCCGGCTTGCGGCGAATACCGCCGCCGGTCACGGCCATGACACGGGCAATGGCCTGACGCTGCAGGCTGTCGTCCTTGTCGATCGAGAAGTGGTTGGTGGTGGCGTTCTCGTTGACGTTGGCAAGCTTGCCCTTGAAGCGGGGATCCGCAGACACCGCGCGCCCCCAGCCGGCAGGTACGTAATAGTTCACGATCTGCTTCACATTGTTGGGGACGGCATCGGGCGCCACCGGATCGAAGTTCACGATCAGCGCCACCGGGATGTTGTACTGCGCGAGCTTGCGGGCAATCGAGATGGTCACGTCGGCACCGGCCGAGTGGCCCATCAGGATGATCGGTTCGCGGTTACCGGCCTTGTACCGGGCGATCATGTCGTCTGCCTGGCCGCTCCACAGCGTGTGATTGCTGACCGAGGAGGCGACGCCGGCGGCTTCGAGCTTGTAGGCGATCTGATCCATGCCGAGCGAGAACACGTTCATGAGGCCACGATAGAGATAGACATGGCCGGGGCGACGGCCGGGCGCCGCATCGGCATCCCCGGAACTCGCGAGTGAGGCCACAAAGAGCGACGACAGAATCAGCAAAACGGCCGCTGGAGAGGTCCACGACGGCCGTTTGAAGCCCTTGAGAGCAATCGACATAGTGCTTTCTTTCTTCGAAAAAACCCGCGACATGTTCAGACATAAGACCCTGCCGTCAATCACAGTCCTGCCTCGATTCCCGGAATTGTGATGAAGGGGGTTGCGAAAGAGCGGCTGTGTGACCTGAGGGCGACAAAATCCTGCCGGACGCTAGCGTTTTGGGCATGGGCAGGTTTGTCGGCGCGGGCGAATTTGCTATGCACCGGATCAGAACGGTGCGTGATGCACTCGGGAGCGAACGGACGATGATCGCGCGGCGACATGTCTTTCACATTGGCGGCTACGACCCGATTCTGCCGGACACGCAGCTTGAGCGGTTCCGCCGTTCGCTGTCGAGTTTCGAGAAGACGTGGAGCGTGTCCGCGAAGGCGTCTGGCGTGCTTGACGCTACGGATGTGAGCGCATCCTGGCGGGCCGAGACCTCCGGACCTAACTGGAAGACCGAAACCACCTACGAAATGCTGCGCTGGGATGACCTGATCCTGCAGGATCACACCCGAAGCATGCTGTCGCGATTGGGCGCCGCCTTTGTTACGCTGGGCGACTGGCTGATGACGGGAACCCTGTTCCGCTTCTTCTATGCGAGCTGGAAATATGCCGGCTTCTTCCTGTTCTCCTATCTGTGGATCGCGGGCTTTGCTGCATCTGGCGCAGCGGTGGGCTATGGGCTGACCTGGCTGCTTGGCATGAATGGTGCCGCCGCATGGATCGCTGGCGCAATTGTCGCTGCTGCCGTCTTCACGGCGCTGCTGCACCATTACGGCTGGCGCAAGCCGATCAATCATGTGTTCGACGACTGGATCTTCTCGCGGCAATATGTCCATGGCCAGCGGCCAAAGATGACGGCGCGCGTTGATGAATTCGCGGGGGTGATCGTGGCCCGCGCGCAGAAGGCCGATGTCGACGAGATCGTCATCGTCGGGCATTGCCTTGGTGCGGCATTGGTGATGGAGGCGGTGGCCCGCGCACTCGCGCTCGACCCGGATCTGACGAAACATGGCCCGACCATCTGCGTGATGACGGTGAGCGCGACCATCCCGAAATTCGCGTTGCATCCGGCCGGAAAGAGCGTACGCGCAGCAACGCGTCTCGTCGCCGACACGCCGGCGATCCGCTGGACCGAATATCACGCCCGCGACGACGTCATCAGTTTCTACCGCTTCGATCCGGTGACCTTGAAACGCCGCAGTCGCGATCGCGACGAGGGCAGGCCGAACATCCGGCGCGTCCAGATGCATGCCATGATGGGCATGGAACAGTTCAAGCGCTATCGCTTCAACTTCATGCGCATTCACTATCAGATGGTGATGGGCAACCAGTGCCGCGCGCCCTACGACTATTGCATGGTGATCTGCGGTCCTCTGCCGTTTGACGAGATCACCGCGGGCGAAGGCGGCCTCAAACGCTTCGGTGCGGATGGCGCGCTGCTGGACATGCCGCTGTCCAAGATCACATCCTCTCAATCGCAAGCCGGGGCATCCGTGAATGCCGCATGATGGCCTGATCGGACGACAATGACCGCGTCACTTCTTGGAACATATGTCTGGGCGATCGGTCTGATCGCCTGGTTCATCATTCGCTATCCTTATGCGCGCAAGGCCCGCCGCACGGCGACGCTGCGTGCGGTCGGCTGGAGCCGTGAACGCATCCTGCTGGCGATCGCCACCATCGGCCTATTCGTGGTACCGCTGATCTGGCTGGTGACCGGCTGGCCGGCCGCGCTGAACTATCAGCTGAATTATGTGGCGGTCGTGATCGGCGGCGCACTCTATGTGCTGTCGCTCTGGCTGTTTCGCCGCTCACACAAGGATCTCGGCCGGCAGTGGTCGGCCAGTCTGGAAATCCGCGAGGCTCACCAGATCGTGCGTGCCGGCGTCTATCGCAGCATACGCCATCCGATGTATGCCTCGTTCTGGTTGTGGGCACTGGCGCAGGCATTCCTGCTGCCGAATGCCATGGCCGCGCTGGGCGGGCTGGTCGCGATCGCGATCCTGTTCTTCACCCGCATCGACTATGAAGAGCGGATGCTGATCGAGGCATTCGGCGACGACTACCGGGCCTATATGCGTGAAACCAAGCGTATCATTCCGGGCATCTACTGACGCGGCACCAGACCGCCGGACAGATTGAGGGGACCGACCATGACTGACATCACATCCGGACTTGAACTGCGCTCGCTCATCAAAAGCAGCGGAGAACTGGAAATCTCGCTGCAGCAGGTGGCAATCCCGGCGCCGGGCCCCGACGAGGTCGTCGTGCGCATCGAGGCCGCGCCGATCAACCCGTCGGATCTCGGTCTCCTGCTCGGCGCCGCCGATCCGGCGAGTGTGAAAATTTCAGGCTCTGGCACGTCCTCGGTTGTCACCGCGACCGTCCCGCAAGCCAATATGAAAGCGATGGGCGGCCGTCTCGACGAGTCGATGGCGGTCGGCAATGAGGGCGCCGGCACGGTGGTGAAGGCCGGATCGTCCGAGGCCGCGCAAGCGCTGCTCGGCAAGACCGTCGCGATGATCGGCGGCGCGATGTATGCGCAGTATCGCGTCATCAAGGCCAAGGAATGTCTGCCGCTGCCCGAGGGCACGACGGCCACCGAGGGCGCATCCTGCTTCGTCAACCCGCTGACCTCGCTCGGCATGGTCGAGACCATGAAGCGGGAAGGGCACACGGCGCTGGTGCATACGGCCGCCGCGTCCAATCTCGGCCAGATGCTCAACAAGATCTGCCAGAAGGACGGCATCGATCTCGTCAACATCGTTCGCAGCGAGGAGCAGGAGAAACTGCTGCGCGGCATCGGCGCGAAATATGTCTGCAACTCGACGTCGCCGACCTTCATGGAAGATCTGACAGCCGCATTGATTGCCACCAATGCCACGCTGGCCTTCGACGCCACCGGTGGCGGCAAGCTGCAGGGCCAGATACTGCAGGCGATGGAAGTCGCCGCCGTCAAGGCGATGAAGGTCTACAGCCGCTATGGCTCGACGACCCACAAGCAGGTCTACGTCTATGGCCGGCTGGATCTCCGCCCGATCGAATTCGTCCCCGCCGGGATGGCCTGGGGCATGGGCGGCTGGCTGCTGTTTCCGTTCCTGCAGAAGATCGGTGCCGCCGATGCCGCCAGGCTCCGCGCCCGCGTGGTCGCCGAACTCAAGACTACCTTCGCCAGCCACTACACCAAGGTGATTTCGCTCGAAGGCGTGTTGCAGCTCGACAATCTCCGGGCCTATGCGAAGCGCGCCACCGGCGAGAAGTATCTGATCAATCCGAACATGCCGGGATGACACTTGCCGATCAGTCTGCCGGCGTCGTCACGGATGGCGCGCGGCTCTTGCTGCGCCATCCGCCGTATCTGTACTACATGGTGTCGCGCAGCTTCTCGCGCTTCGCGTCGCAGATTGCCGCTGTCGCGGTCGGCTGGCAGATCTATGATTTGACCGGCAGCGCGTTCCAGCTCGGCATGGTCGGCCTCGCGCAATTCGTGCCGATGCTGGCGCTGGTCTTCGTCGCCGGCCATATCGCCGACCGCTACGACCGCCGCCGCGTGGTGCAGATCTGCCAGACGCTGCAGGGGCTGACAGCGATCCTGCTCGCCTGGGGCACCTATGCCGGTTGGATTACGGTGCCGCAGATTTTCGTGGCGCTGGTGGTGATCGGCGCGGCGACGGCGTTCGAGGCGCCGGCCGGCTCGGCGCTGCTACCCGGCGTCGTACCGGAAGGTCGCCTGCAAAAAGCGACGGCACTTTCCACCGGCGTGTTTCAGGTGGCGATGATTTGCGGCCCCGCGCTCGGCGGCATCGCGTACGCGCTGTCGCCGTCGACGCCCTATGTGCTGATGGCGGCATTCTGGCTGATCGGCGGCGCGCTCAACAGCGCCATCAAACTGGCGCGCGAGGTCGCGGTGAAGGATCCGCCGTCGCTGCGGACATTGTTCGCCGGCGTGGGCTTCGTACGCAGCAATCCCGCCATCCTCGGCACCATTTCGCTCGATCTGTTCGCGGTGCTGCTCGGCGGCGCCACCGCGCTGCTGCCGATCTATGCGCGCGACATCCTGCAGACCGGTCCGTGGGGCCTGGGCCTCATGCGCGCGGCGCCGGCGGTCGGCGCGCTGCTGACGACCATCGTGCTGACGCGCTGGTCGATCAATCGCCGGGTCGGCATGCGGATGTTCCAGGCTGTCATCATCTTTGGCCTCGCGACAGCGGTGTTCGCGGTGTCGCAATGGTTGTGGTTGTCGGTGGCCGCACTCGCCGTGCTCGGCGCCGCCGATACGGTCAGCGTAGTGATCCGCTTCTCACTGGTGCAGCTCGCGACCCCGGATGACATGCGCGGCCGGGTCGGCGCGGTGAACTACCTGTTCATCAATACCTCAAACCAGCTCGGCCAGTTCGAGAGCGGCGTCACCGCCGCATTGTTCGGCACTGTGCCCGCTGCCTTGATCGGCGGCCTCGGCACTGTCGCCATCGCGCTGCTCTGGATGCGGCTGTTTCCGACATTGCGCAATGTCGAGCGGCTGGAGTAGGGGCGTCAGCGCTCGGCGAAGGCCAGTTTGGCACCGAGCGCGGCAAACGCGCCGGCAAAAGTGCGTCGCATCCAGGTCAGCACCCGTGGCCGTGTGATGACGTGGTTGCGGATCGACGCGGCGAACAGGCCGTAGAGCGCGAACACCACGAAGGTCATCAGCATGAATACCGCGCTAAGCAGCAGCATCTGCGACAGCGGATGCGCCTCGTCAGCACTGATGAACTGCGGCAGGAAGGCGAGGAAGAAGATCGACAGTTTCGGATTGAGGATGTTGATCAGGATCGCCGTGGTCGTGACCTGCAGCGCGGACTGCGCGCTGTCGTCAGTCTCGACCTTCAGCGTGCCATGCTCCTGTAGCGTCTTCCAGGCCATATAGAGCAGGTAGGCGACGCCGACATATTTGAACACCTGAAACGCCAGCGCGCTGGTGTGTAAGAGCGCGGCGAGGCCGAGGATAGCGGCGGCCATATGCGGAACGATGCCGAGCGTGCAACCGAACGCGGCGACGACGCTGCTGCGGCCTCCGCGCGAAAATCCGGTTGCCAGTGTGTAAAGGGCGCCAGTGCCCGGCGACGCCACCACGATCAGCGAGGTGATGAGAAATTCGATGGTCACGATGATGGCTCCGGCTTGCAAACTTGGATCGTCAGAATGTCGCTTGCGATCCTGTCAGGCAAGCACGTCGTCAGTTGCACACCTCGACATTGGTGAGGCCGATGCGCATGTCGCGCGACACCAAGCGGCAGCCGGGACGCACCGGACGGCAGCCGGCATTGTCGCAGACGATCTGGCCGGACGGCTGTGCGCGCGGCGAGCGGGCCTGAATTTGCGGGCGATCAAGCTCATCGCGCACGCGGCGCGGTGCGTTGCGTTTGGCCTCGTTGCGGTTGCGCTTCTTCTCACATTCATTGTCGTCATTCAGGAACGTGCCGGCGCGGCATACGATTTTCACGCAGCGGTCGCCGTCCGCCTCTGAACCATGCGCACAGACCAGCGGGCAGACCCGTGCAGACTTGGCCTTGATCGCCTCGAGCGCATCGGTGCTGGCCGCCTTGGCATCGAACTTGGTCGAGGCGTAGCGATTGAAGCGCTCAAGCGACTTGCGGGAAGCCACAGTCCATGAGTTGTCGACTGATCCCTGCAGGCAGCCCACCCGCTGAAGCTCGACCTGGACCTGACGGGGTAGATCGGCTGGCGCGGGTGTTCGGGGCACATCGGCCGTGGGGGCGGGGAGCGTCGCCAACTGCGGTCCGGCGGCAGGCGTGTCCGGCTTGCCGGCATCGACCCTGGCTTCCACTGCCGCACGGGCGCGCTCGCCGGCGGCAGCGCGTTCCTGCTCGGCGGTCTTGAGTTTCTCGGCAGCGATCCGGGCATCCTCGGCGGCCTTGGCATCGGCCGCTGCCTTGGTCTGTTCGGCCTTCCTGGCGCCTTCGGCAGCCAGACGGGCCTTCTCTTCAGCGGCGAGGCGGGCTTTCTCCGCAGCAGCGGTATGGGCGTCCTCGGCTGCGAGCTTCGCGAGTTGGGATTTCGCCAGCGACGCATAGAAGCCGTCGGGGTGCTGGGTCAGGAACGCGTTCCAGCCGTCTCTGGTCGCCAACTGCAAAGCCAGCTCGTAGTCGCGGCGGGTTTCGGCCTGGACACTGACGGCGGGCGACGTGGCGACGGCAGCCACCGGGACCAAAGGCACATCGTCGCCGCCGAGTGAACCGTAGACATAGGGTTCCTGGCGGTTGCTGGTGGTCTTCATGACGTCATCGCGGACGAAGCCAAAGGCCTTGCGCAGGTCGAGGCCGGGCGTCGCGATATGGCGGACGAGCGCGGCCGTGAAGGGGCTGTTCTTACTGTCGCCATCCAGCGCCGTCGAGCCGGCCTTGGCCGAATAGGCGATCAGTGTGTTGGGGCTGGCCGGCTCCACCTTGGCGAGGCCGCGGGTGATCGCCCGGGATGCCGTGGTGCGCTTCATGTTCTTGACGAAGGGGTTGTCGCGGCAGGCATCGAGGATCACCAGCCGCAGCTTCCTGGCTGGCTCGATGGTGACGAGGATGCGTTCCAGCGAGAATGCCTCGTCATAGACATCGGTGTCGCGCTCCAGCAGCGCGTCGACCGGAATCAGGTAATTGGTGCCATCGACCTCGATGCCGTGGCCGGCGAAATAGACCAGAGCAACGTCCGCATCGCGCGCCTTGTCCGCGAAATCGCGCAAGGCCCGGCGCATCTCGGTCGCCTTCAGATCCCGTCGGGCTTCGACAATGTCGAAATTCGCGGTCTTCAAGGTCTCGGTCATCGCTGCAGCATCGTTGGCGGGATTGGCGAGCTTGACGACGTTCTGGTAGGCCGAATTGCCGATCACCAGTGCGACGCGCTTGTCGGCGGCTAAGGCCGACTGACTGAGCAAGCTCAAGGCGAAGACTACGGAAGCCACAAGACCGAGGTTGCGCATCGGAAGCCCCGCAAATTGCGACGGTCGAATTTGAACAGCCTGGCCAGACGTCGCAGATCAGTCGGGACTGGCGTGCGTGGTTTGTCTTACGTGGTTTGTCGCGCAGCACTCTCCGAAGGTTCGATCACAGCGGCGCTCCGGGCGTCATCCATTTGAGCGATATCAGCATAGCGAAGATGTGTTTGGGCGGGCGAGGCGGACGTGCCGGTTCGGCACGATTACGGCCGTCAAATACAATCCATGCACTTGCATCTTTTACCGGGATAGGTGACAGGTTCCAGATGCGCTCCGCGCTTTTTGGAAGCAGTTATTCAGGGGATATCTCATGGCCACCTACAGCGTTGCCGTCATTGTCGGCAGCCTCCGCAAACAGTCATTCTCGCTCAAGGTTGCGAATGCACTCGCCCAGCTGGCGCCGCCTTCGCTCAAGCTGAACGTCATCACGCTGAACGAGCTGTCATTCTTCAATCAGGACCTGGAAGCCGCGCCGCCGGCCGACTGGGTCAAGTTCCGCGAAGCGATCCAGGCCTCGGATGCGGTACTGTTCGTCTCTCCGGAATATAACCGCTCCGTTTCGGGTGTTCTGAAAAACGCCATCGACGTCGGTTCGCGGCCCTATGGCAAGAGCTCGTTCCTCGGCAAGCCCACCGGCATCGTGGTTAGCTCGCCCGGTCCGATCGGTGGCCTGGGTGCTGCCCTTAGCTTGCGCCAAACCCTGCCGGGGATTGTCGGTCCCATCATGCAACAGCCTGAAATCTATCTGAATGCCGTCGGCGACGCGTTCAGCGAACAGGGCGAGATCGTCAAGGAATCGATCCGGCCGGTGCTGCAGGCCTATATCGACGCCTTCGCCGCCTGGGTCGACAAGCTGAAGAAATAACCCGCGCAAATTCATGTTGCGGCCCGGTTGTTAGGTTCGCCTTAACCGGGCCGTCGCATTTTCGGGAATGGTCAAGCATACCCGCCTCAAATCGATCCTCACCGGGCTCGTGCTCTATGCACTGGCGGCGATGATGATCAGCTATTTCGGGGTCAATGCCTATACCGGCAAATATGGCCTCAACGCCCGCCAGGAGCTCGACCAGGAGATCGTCGCGCTGACCTCCGAACTGGTACAATTGAAGAAGGAACGCACCAAGGCCGAGCAGCGCGTGGCGTTGCTGCGATCTGGTGGACTCGATCCCGACATGCTCGACGAGCGCGCGCGCTACCAGCTCGACTACGCGCATCCGCGCGACCTCGTGAAGGTCATCAAGCCAAACTAAGATTCTCTCTTCGGCGGCGAGTCGTCCTCGCATGAAGCAACACAGCTTTGCATCAAAGCTATGGATTGCTCGCGCCTGCTCATCGTGACGGCAACGTGACCACGACACGCGCTTTCATTCCTCAAATTACAAAACCGATCCAATTCGATTTCGAAAGTTTCGCGCTTTCGCTGCAGTGCGAAACAACCGTGTGGCATTCCGCGCGACGCAATCCCTTTCAAGCCGCAAGCACTTGGAGTAGGAAGGGCCATTCACTCTCGCATCCGGAATTTTCATGGCCGCACCGAAGAAAAGCGTCGCTCCCGCAGGGCAGGCAACGAGCAATGGCGCAACCCCGTCATCGCCGCCAGATTTCACCCGCGATCAGGAGATGCACGCGCTTCGCGACATGCTGCTGATCCGGCGTTTCGAGGAGAAGGCTGGCCAGCTCTATGGCATGGGCGCGATCGGCGGTTTCTGCCATCTCTATATCGGTCAGGAAGCCATCGTCGTCGGCATGCAGATGGCATTGAAGGATGGCGATCAGGTCATCACCGGCTATCGCGACCACGGTCACATGCTGGCCTGTGGCATGGACGCCAAGGGCGTCATGGCCGAGCTCACGGGGCGCAAGGGCGGCTACTCCAAGGGCAAGGGTGGCTCCATGCACATGTTCAGCCGCGAGAAGAATTTCTATGGCGGCCATGGCATCGTCGGTGCGCAGGTGTCGCTCGGAACGGGTCTCGCTTTTGCCAACCGTTATCGCGGCAATGATCTCGTCAGCCTCGCTTACTTCGGCGACGGCGCGTCGAACCAGGGCCAAGTCTATGAGAGCTTTAACATGGCGGAGCTGTGGAAGCTCCCGGTGATCTACATCATCGAGAACAACCGCTACGCCATGGGTACCTCGGTGACGCGCTCCTCGGCTCAGACCGACTTCTCCAAGCGCGGCATCTCCTTCAACATTCCGGGCGAGCAGGTCGACGGCATGGACGTCCGCGCCGTGAAGGCCGCCGGTGACCGTGCGGTCGCCTGGTGCCGCGCCGGCAAGGGTCCGTTCATTCTGGAAATGCAGACCTATCGCTATCGCGGCCACTCGATGTCCGATCCGGCCAAGTACCGGACCCGCGAGGAAGTAGACAAAGTTCGCCACGATCAAGACCCGATCGAGCAGGTGCGCAACCGTCTGCTGGCCGCTGACGTGACCGAGCAGGACCTCAAGGCGATCGACGCCGAGGTGCGTGACATCGTCAACGCATCGGCGGATTTCGCGCAGCAGGACCCTGAGCCCGATGCATCCGAACTTTACACCGATGTGTACCGCTAAGCGCGCGGCTTAAAGACCGATCTGGAGTTATAATGGCCATTCAAGTTCTGATGCCCGCGCTGTCCCCGACCATGGAGAAAGGCAACCTCTCCAAATGGCTCAAGAAGGAAGGCGACACGATCAAGTCCGGCGATGTGATTGCCGAAATCGAGACAGACAAGGCGACGATGGAAGTCGAAGCGACCGATGAAGGGACGCTCGGCAAGATCCTGATCCCGGAAGGGACCAACGACGTCGCGGTCAACACGCCGATCGCGACCATCCTCGCCGATGGCGAAGACGCATCTGCCGCGGCGAGCGCACCGGCCCCCGCGAAGCAGGAGAAGGCCGCAGAATCCGCGCCGCCTGCCGCGGAAGCCAAATCCGCTCCGGCTCCGCAGGAAGAGGCTACAGCGCCAGCAGCTCCGACGGCTTTGATCCAGCCCGATCCCGAAATTCCTGAAGGCACCGAGATGGTGACCATGACCATCCGCGAAGCGCTGCGCGACGCGATGGCCGAGGAAATGCGCAGGGATGAAGACGTCTTCATCATGGGCGAGGAAGTCGCCGAATATCAGGGCGCCTACAAGGTGACCCAGAACCTGCTGCAGGAATTCGGCGCACGCCGTGTCATCGATACGCCGATCACCGAGCACGGCTTCGCCGGTGTCGGCGTCGGCGCGGCGATGTCCGGCCTGAAGCCGATCGTCGAATTCATGACCTTCAACTTCGCCATGCAGGCGATCGACCAGATCATCAACTCCGCTGCCAAGACACTCTACATGTCCGGCGGCCAGATGACCTGTCAGATCGTGTTCCGCGGCCCGAATGGCGCTGCGGCGCGCGTTGGCGCGCAGCACAGCCAGGACTACTCGGCCTGGTATTCGCAGATCCCGGGTCTGAAGGTCGTCGCGCCCTATAGCGCCGCCGACTACAAGGGCCTGCTCAAATCTGCAATCCGCGATCCGAACCCGGTGATCTTCCTCGAAAACGAAATGCTTTACGGGCATTCCGGCGAGGTGCCGAAGCTCGACGACTACATCGTGCCGATTGGCAAGGCCAAGGTCGCACGTGTCGGCAAAGATGTGACGCTGATCTCGTGGTCGAACGGCATGACCTATGCCCTGAAGGCTGCCGAAGAACTCGCCAAGGAAGGCATCGAGGCGGAGGTCATCGACCTGCGCACGCTGCGTCCGCTCGACACCGACACCATCATCGAGTCCGTGAAGAAAACATCGCGTGCCGTGACGGTGGAAGAAGGCTGGCAACAGTCGGGTGTGGGAGCTGAAATCGCCGCACGTATCATGGAGCACGCCTTCGACTATCTCGATGCGCCGGTGGCGCGCGTGTCGGGCAAGGACGTGCCGATGCCTTACGCCGCCAATCTTGAAAAGCTGGCGCTGCCGTCAGTGGCTGACGTCGTGGCTGCGGCCAAAGCCGTCTGCTATCGGTGAACCATGGCAGGTCCGAAGGAACAGCCATTGCCGCCGGATGTCATGGACCGCGAGGACGCCACCGAGGTGTTGCGCGCATTCGTGCTGGATGGCGGGCTGTCCATCGCCTTCATGCGTGCCTTCGAGGAGCCCGACATGTGGGGGCTCCTGCTGGTCGATATCGCGCGCCATGCCGCACGCGCCTATGCGCGTGAGGCCAACTATTCCGAGGACGAGGCGCTGAACCGCATCGTCGAAATGTTCGAAGCTGAAATCGCGCGTCCGACTGACATGGGCAACACCACGCCGCGGTCGCAACAAGGTCACTGACAATGCCAATCAACATTCTGATGCCTGCGCTGTCGCCCACCATGGAAAAGGGCAACCTTGCCAAGTGGCTCAAGAAGGAGGGCGACAAGGTCAAGTCTGGCGACGTGATCGCGGAGATCGAGACGGACAAGGCGACGATGGAAGTCGAAGCCGTCGACGAAGGCACCATCGCCAAGATCCTGGTGGCGGAAGGTACGCAGGATGTTGCTGTGAACGCCGTCATCGCGGTGCTCGCCGCCGACGGTGAGGACGTGAAGGCCGCGAGTTCGGGGGCAGGGGCTGACAAGCCGAAGCCCGCGCCTGCTGCCGAAGCTCCAGCGCCGAAGCCTGCAGCTGCTGCACCTGCGCCGGCTGCTGCTTCCGCAGCGAAAGCACCGGCAGCGGCCGCTACGCCAGCTCCGCAGCCGGCCGCTGCACAGAGCAATGGCGTGCGCGTATTTTCGTCACCGCTGGCGCGTCGTCTCGCCAAGGACGCCGGCATCGAACTCGGCCGCATCAACGGCTCGGGTCCGCATGGTCGCGTGGTCGCTGCGGATGTCGAGAAGGCGAAGTCCGGTCAGGGCCTCAAACCAGCAGCCGCAGCTGCCGGCGCTCCCGCAGGTGCAACTGGAGCGATCGGTGCGCCTGCAATGTCCGATCAGCAGATTCTCGGGCTGTACGAGCAGGGCGCTTACGAGAGCGTGCCGCATGACTCGATGCGCCGCACGATTGCGCAGCGTCTCACCGCCGCGACCAACTCGATGCCGACCTTCTATCTCACCGTCGACTGCGATCTCGGCAAGCTCTCCTCCGCGCGCGAGGAGATCAACGCTGCCGCCGGCAAGGACAAGGACGGCAAGCCGCTCTACAAGCTCTCGGTCAACGATTTCGTCATCAAGGCGATGGCCATCGCGCTGCAGAAGATTCCGGAAGCGAACGTGTCGTGGACGGAAGCGGCGATGCTCCGTCATAAGCATTCGGATATCGGCGTCGCGGTGGCGCTGCCGTTCGGCCTGATCACGCCGATCATCCGCCAGGCCGAGATCAAGTCCATTTCGGCAATCTCCAACGAGATGAAGGAATTGGCCGCGCGCGCCAAGGCCAAGAAGCTCAAGCCCAACGAATACCAGGGCGGTGCGTCATCCGTGTCCAATCTCGGCATGTTCGGCATCAAGGACTTCACGGCGGTGATCAATCCGCCGCAGTCGTCGATCCTTGCGGTTGGCACGGGCGAGGAACGGGCCGTGGTGCGCAACGGCCAGATCGTCGCTGCAACCATCATGAGCGTGACCCTGTCCTGCGACCACCGCGCCATCGACGGCGCGCTCGGCGCGGAACTGATCACGGCGTTCAAGAAGCTGATCGAAAATCCAGTGATGATGGTGGTGTGACGCGGCGTCACGGGACAAGTCGATGAAGTTGTTCGGCATGGTCTTGCTGGCGGGTTTTATCTCGCTGATTTGCGGAGTGGCGGTTACGTCAGCGGCCTCGTCGATCATGCCTTGTTACAGCGACAAAGCCGGTTGCGGTATGGGCGAAGCCTACCGGCTGTTGTTCGTGCCCGGATACGTGCTGCTCGCAATGATTGGTTTTGGTATCGCGGCACCTGGCAAGCATCGCGAACGCGCGTTGAAGCTCGCGATGTTGGTGTTGGTACTGGTGGCGGTGTTTGTGATCGCGCTCGGGATGGCGTCGGATGCAAATTCGGGGCGGTCTCCAAATGCGGGCGACCTCATCGATGCAGTACAGATGTCGGTCTCGTACTGGGTCGTCGTCATCGTGCAATGGCTAATGCTGCGGCGTTACCTGCGTTTGCGCGAGGCCGAACGGGAAGCAATATCTTGAATCGCCGCAAGCGCGGCAACGCGTGTTTGAGTTGAACGGGAGCCACAATGGCCGATACATCTTTTGACGTCGTCGTGATCGGTTCCGGTCCCGGCGGTTACGTGACGGCGATCCGCGCCGCACAGCTCGGCTTCAAGACGGCGATCGTCGAGAAGGCCTATCTCGGCGGCATCTGCAATAACTGGGGCTGTATCCCGACCAAGGCGCTGCTGCGCTCGGCGGAAATCTATCACTACATGCAGCATGCCAAGGATTATGGCCTGTCGGCGGACAACGTGACGTTCGACATCAAGGCCGTGATCGCGCGCTCGCGCGGCGTCGTGAAGCGCCTCAGCGGCGGCGTCGAATACCTGATGAACAAGAACAAGATCTCGGTCATCTGGGGTGAAGCGACCCTGGATGCGCCGGGCAAGTTCACTGTCAAGAAGACGGAAGCCGCAGCACCCAAGGGCGCGATCGGTGCGGGCAGCTACACTGCGAAGCATATCATCGTCGCCACAGGCGCTCGGCCGCGCGTGCTGCCGGGCCTCGAGCCCGACAAGAAGCTGGTCTGGACCTATTTCGAGGCGATGAACCCCGACAAGATGCCGAAGTCGCTGCTGGTGGTCGGCTCCGGCGCCATCGGCATCGAATTCGCGTCGTTCTACAAGACCATGGGCGCCGACGTGACTGTGGTCGAGGTGCTGCCGCAGATCCTGCCGGTGGAAGACGCCGAGATCGCGGGTTTCGCCCGCAAACAGTTCGAGAAGCAGGGCATCAAGATCATGTCCGGCGCGAAGGTAACCAAGCTCGACAAGAAGTCGGATTCGGTCACCGTGACCATCGAGGATGGCAAGGGGGCTACCCAGCAACTCACCGTCGATCGCGTCGTCTCGGCGGTCGGTGTGGTCGGCAATATCGAAGGCTTTGGCCTCGAGAAGCTCGGCGTGAAGACCGAGCGCGGCTGTATCGTGATCGACAAATACGGCAAGACCAATGTGCCCGGCATCTATGCCATCGGCGACGTCGCCGGTCCGCCGATGCTGGCCCACAAGGCCGAGCATGAGGGCGTGATCTGCGTCGAGGCGATCAAGGGGATGAACCCGCATGCAATGGACAAGTCGCTGATCCCGGGCTGTACCTATTGTCACCCGCAGGTGGCCTCGGTCGGTCTCACCGAAGCCAAGGCCAAGGAAGCCGGCAAGGACATCCGCGTCGGCCGCTTCCCCTTCGTCGCCAATGGCAAGGCCATCGCCCAGGGCGAGGACCAGGGCATGGTGAAGGTGATCTTCGACAAGAAGACTGGCCAGCTGCTCGGCGCCCATATGGTCGGCGCTGAGGTCGTCGAGATGATCCAGGGCTTTGTGGTCGCTATGAATCTGGAGACCACGGAAGAGGAACTCTTCCACACCATCTTCCCGCATCCGACCATCTCGGAGACGATGAAGGAAGCCGTGCTCGACGCCTATGGGCGCGTGCTGAATACGTAGTCGGAAGCATTTCCGATCGATAATTTTGATCGCCGCATCGTGAAGTTGCGGCGGGCTTACGTTCCGGTCTCCCGACGTTATCTGCCGTCAAGGTCAGATGCGAATGCGTCCAAGGCGCAAAGTGCTGTCATTTCCGAGTGACGCTAAATTCAGGGAGCTTTTCATGAAAACAACGATCACCACTGCCGCGGCTTCGGCCCTCATTGCTCTGATAATGTCCGGTGCCGCCACTGCGTCAGAGCAGCGCTCTGCACACCGGCATGCACAACCGCAGGCCGTCACAACCTATGGCGACTCACGCGATGCCTTCGCCTATTACCCGGGCTGGGGCCGTGATCCCGTGCTCGTCCGCGGTGTTTATCCCGGGCTGGTCTACGGTGGTGCCACCTCGGCGCCCGCCGGACGTTGAGATCGGCAACGGATGGAAAAGTCGGCCTTGCGCTGACTTTCCGGTAACGCGGCAGCGATTCTAGCCTCGCTCAAAAGGGTTGCCGGTGCGCCACAAATGTTGCTTGGTTGCCACAGTCCCTCAAGATTTAACCCTGTCGTGCTGTGGGTATTGCAACCGCCGCTATTTGGCCACACGCCTTCGTGAAATCATTTCTCGACAGCCAGAAGGCTGGAGCGCTTCGAAGATCGACGGGATGTCAGTGGGACTGTCCCGGATCGCCGAAGCGGCCTGAGAAACCAGGTTCGCGATGGACGTCAAGACGAACATCAAGTCGCATTTGCCGAGCCGTCATATGACGGAGGGCCGGGAGCTGGCGTTGCGTGGCGCGCTCCCGTCCGCGATGAGTCTGGCTATGTCACAAGGCGAACAGCCCGTTGCCGGCCAAGTGCTGCGCGCGGAAGAATCTCGTGCTGTCGAAATCTTCAAAAAGACACCATATGGCACCGATTTGAAGCGGCTGAGCCGTTATGTCGCCAAAGACATATTGGAAGTTGCTGACATACCGTTGCTGAAGACGACATTGCTCGATCACAGCCGGTCGCGGGGAGCGTGCCTCACTGCGACGGGGCAGATGATCGCGGAGAAAATGAAGCCCGTGACGCGGAATTCCCATCAGGACGTCATTCGTTCTGCCGACAAGCCAATCGCCATTGGCGGTGACGCAGTCGGATCGAAGGGGAATCTGGCTCCTGACACCTTCCAATCGATGGGCGGTAGCACCATCGGGCGCGAAACCGGTGAGGGCTGCCTTAACGTAAAATTGACGGACAAAGAATTGGCCGCGCACCCGACCAAACGGAAGCGTCGCGCGACTAACCATATGTCAGGGACGCTGTGGACATATGCCCAGCAGGTTGGATCGGCCATTGGTTGCGCCGTGACCCAAACCGGCCGGGCCCACGAGAAATACTGTTATGCGGATAGTTGAGCGTACCATTTTTGTAGCGTTTGCTTTGGGTGCCGCGTCAGTGGCCGCGCCGGCGTTTGCCTTTGATGGTGCGCCCGTTGGCAGCAGCGACGCAGCCCTGCCGGTTGTAACGACCATTCCCGGTGCTGCGCCGGTCTTGAAGAAGTCCGCCAAGCCCGATACCTCGCTGACCGCTCTTCAGTATGCCGCCGAAGGCGGTCATCCGATTGCCCAGTGGAAGCTCGGCCGGATGTATGCCGACGGTAACGGTGTGGCACAGGACGATCTGCGCGCCTTCGAATATTTCAGCCGTATCGCCAATGCCCATGCGGAGGACTCGCCGTCCGCGCCGCAGGCGACCATCGTCGCCAACGCCTTCGTGGCGCTCGGTCGCTACTACCTCGACGGTATCCCGAATTCGAAGATCAAGGCCGACACTGAACGCGCACGTGAGATGTTCTCCTACGCCGCATCCTATTTCGGCAATGCCGATGCGCAATACGATCTGGCCCGGCTGTATCTGAAGGGCATCGGTACCCCGCGCGACACCAAGTATGGCGCCCGCTGGCTGGGCCTTGCTGCGCAGAAGGGCCAGCACCAGGCGCAGGCGTTGCTCGGCCAGATGCTGTTCAACGGTGAATCGCTGCCACGGCAGATGGCGCGCGGCCTGATGTGGCTGACGCTGGCCCGTGACAATGCCGGCCCGGACGACACCTGGATCCGCGACAGCTACAACAAGGCCATCGCCAAGGCCTCCGAAGACGACCGTGCGATGGCGCTGCAGATGCTTGAACACTGGGTGTCCGGCAAACGGGACTGAGGGTTGTCCCGGACTAAGCGACCGTTTCCGAGCGCGATTACCTCACACTCGACTGTCGTCACCCGGCTTGACCGGGTGACCCAGTAATCGCCGGCCTTCATTATTATCAACGAGTGCTCGCGTCAGGCGCCGCCTCGGAACATTGCCCCGGGCGTTTGCTGGATCGCCCGGTCAAGCCGGGCGATGACGGTTTGTGTTTGGGGAGCGCTTGGCGACCGGCCTTTACGCCGCTTCAAGATCCAGATCGACCCACACCGGCACGTGATCGCTCGGCTTCTCCCAGGCGCGCACATATTTGTCGATCCCGACGTCGATCAGCTTGTCGCTGGCCTGCGGCGATAGCAGCAGGTGGTCGATGCGGATGCCCCAGTTCTTCTGCCAGGCGCCGGCCTGATAATCCCAGAACGTGTACTGGCCGGGCTCATCGGTGACGGCGCGCAGGGCGTCGGTCATCCCCAATCCGAGCAGGGTTTGGAAGCTCGCGCGGGTTTCCGGCTTGAACAGCGCGTCATTGATCCAGGCCGCCGGATTATAGGCGTCGGCCGCCGCCGGGATGACGTTGAAGTCGCCGGCGAGAATCAACGGCTCCTCGGTCTTCAGCCGCAGCTTGGTGAATTCCTGTAGTCGCGACATCCATTTCAGCTTGTAGGGATACTTCTCGGTGTCGACCGGATTGCCGTTCGGCAGATACAGGCAGGCAACTCTGACCACCCCGGATTTCAGCGACACTACGCCTTCGATGAAGCGGGCATGAAGATCCTCGTCATCGCCCGCCAGCCGGGGCGTGGCTTCCTCCAGCGGATATTTCGAGAGCAGGGCGACGCCGTTGAACGTCTTCTGGCCGTGGGTGACGACATTGTAGCCGAGCGCCTCGATGGGCTCGCGCGGAAACGCCTCATCGAGGCATTTGATCTCCTGCAGGCAGACGATGTCCGGTGAGCAGTCGCGAAGCCACGTCACCAGATGGTCCAGCCGCTGGCGGACAGAATTCACATTCCAGGTGGCAATTCTCATCTGATGGGATTCCGGTAACAACAATGGCAAAAATACGTCAACGTGGCATACCATCATCCCTGCCAACATGATAAGCTTTAAGCCTAAAGCGCACAGACGCTGTCTTTAAAGCTGCCATGGGCGGGAAACGGGGGCGACCCGATCTTCTGTACCAGGTGACATGGACCATATGAAGAAACGCACATCGATCGCTCTACTCGTTCTCGTCGGCGCTGCCGCGGTTGCGGCCTACACGACGCGCTCCTCGTGGACCGGTGGCAACACCAATGCACAGGCCCCGCAGCGCGCGCGGATCGTTGCGGTCGAGATTGCCAAGGCGGAACGCAAACCGGTTCCGGTCGATGTCGATTCGATCGGTACAGTAACGCCGATTTCAAGTGTCGCGCTCAAGTCGCGGGTGGAAACCACCATCACCTCGGTGCATTTTGAAGACGGCGCCAAGGTCAAGGAAGGCGATCTGCTGTTCACCCTCGATTCGCGGCAGATTGATGCCCAGATCGAGCAGGCCGAAGGCACGCTGGCCCGCGATCAGGCCCAACTGGCCGGTGCGGAACGCGACGTGCGGCGCTTTACGGATCTGATCGGCAAGGGCGCGACTACGCAGGTCAGCGTCGACAATGCCAAGACCCAATCCGACATCCTGGCCGGAACCATCCGGGCCGATCAGTCGGCGCTCGACAATCTCAAGGTCCAGAAGAGCTACACCATCATCCGCGCGCCGTTCTCCGGCCGGATCAGTGCAGCCAATGTGAAGGTCGGCAATTTCGTGCGCCCGGCCGATACGGCGCCGCTCGCCACCATCAATCAGATGGCTCCGGTCTATGTGTCCTTCGCCATTCCGCAGCGTGTGCTTGGCGATCTGCGCGAAGCGATGGCGGCGGGATCGACCTCGGTCATTGCGACCATCCCGAACAGCGGCCGTTCTGAAACCGGCAAGGTGGCGATGGTGGAAAACACTGTGGATTCCACCACCGGCATGGTCACTGTGCGCGGCATCATGAGCAATCCGAACGAAACCCTGTGGCCGGGCATTCTGGTACAGACCAAGTTGATCGTGCGCACCGAGGACGGCGTTGTTGTGCCCACCGTGGCCGTGCAGCGCAGCCAGACCGGGAACTTCGTCTTCATGGTGAAGGACGGCGTCGCCCGTGTTCAGCCTGTCGAAGTCGATCGGACCTTCCAGGGGATTTCGGTGATCTCGTCGGGTTTAAAAGGGGATGAGGACGTCGTCGTTGACGGCCAGCTCTTGCTGACACAAGGCACACGGGTCGAAGCCCGGGCCCGCAAGGCCGGGGCATAAAACATGACCCTCTCGGAGCTCTGCATCCGTCGCCCTGTGATGACCACGCTCATCACGGCGACGATCATCGCGTTTGGCATTTTCGGTTTCCGGCTGCTGCCGGTGTCGGCGCTTCCGAAAGTGGACTTTCCGACCATCGCGGTGACGGCGACCCTGCCAGGCGCCAGCGCCGACACGATGGCGGCCTCGGTCGCCGGCATCATCGAGCGTCAGCTCTCGACCATCGCTGGTATCTCTTCGATGTCGTCGAGCTCATCGCAGGGAACGACCCAGATCATCATTCAGTTCGATCTTAACCGCAATATCGATGCGGCGGCGCTGGACGTGCAGACTGCGCTGACGATCGCACAGCGCCGGTTGCCGATCGAAATGACGATCCCGCCGAGTTTCCGCAAGGTGAACCCCGGCGATTTCCCGGTGCTGTTCATTGCGCTGAGTTCATCGACGCTGCCGCTCTCGGCCGTCAACGAATTTGGCGATATCACCATCGGGCAGGCGCTGTCGCAGATTCCCGGCGTGGCGCAGGTGCTGATCTACGGCACGCAGAAATTCGCCATTCGCGTCCAGGCCGATCCCGAAGCTGCGGCGGCTCGCGGGTTGTCGCTGGAAGATATCCGTACGGCGGTGTCACGTGCGAACTCCTCGACGCCGGTCGGAACTCTGAACGGACCGAAGCAGGACATCTCGCTGCAGGCATCCGGACAGATGTCCAAGGCCGCCGACTATGGCCAGGTCGTTGTTGCATGGCGCAACGGCTCGCCGGTCAAGCTGAACGAAGTCGCCAAGATCTATGACGCCGTCGAAAACGACAAGGTCGCGACCTGGTTGAATGGCGAGCGCGCCATCGTGCTGGCGATCCAGAAGCAACCCGACGCCAACACGGTCGCTGTGGTTGACGGCGTCCGCGCCAAGTTGCCGTCGCTGCGTGCGCAATTGCCGCCATCGGTCGAAGTCAATATGATGATGGACCGCTCGATCTCGGTCCGCGAAGCCGTCGCCGACGTCGAGGAGACATTGCTGATCGCCGTAGTGCTGGTGATCTTCGTGATCTTCCTGTTCCTGCGCTCAGCCTCAGCGACCTTGATTCCCGCACTGGCGGTGCCGATCTCGATTTTCGGCACATGCGCCGCGATGTATATGCTGGACTACTCCATCAACAACATGACGCTGCTGGCGTTGACCCTTTCCGTGGGCTTCGTGGTCGACGACGCCATCGTCATGCTGGAGAATATCGTCCGGCACATCGAACTCGGCATGAAGCCGTTCGATGCGGCCCTGAAGGGCGCGCGCGAAATCGGTTTCACCATCGTCTCGATCACCTTCTCGCTGATCGCGGTGTTCATTCCCGTGCTGCTGATGGGCGGCATTGTCGGCCGCGTGTTCCGTGAATTCGCGGTGACGATCGCGGTGGCGATCATCGTCTCCGGCTTCGTGTCGCTGACGCTGACGCCTATGCTCTGCGCGCGCGTGCTCAAGGCGCACAATCCCGAGCACAAGGAAAATTTCATCCTGCGCGGTTTCGAGCGCATATTTGCGGCTTGGCTGCGCGGTTACGAATGGGCGCTCGATCGCGTACTGGCACACAAGGGCATCATGCTGGTGGTGACACTCGCGACCCTCGGCGGCACCGTTTATCTCTACAACATCGTACCAAAGGGCTTCTTCCCGCAGGAGGATACCGGGTTCCTGACCGGTACGACCGAAGCCGCAACCGATACGTCCTTCGAAGCGATGAGTGCGCGGCAGCAGGCGCTCGCCGATCTGCTGAAATCCGATCCTGCCGTCGAATACATCAACAGCACCGTGGGCTCCGGCGGTCCGAATGCGACGGCGAATTACGGTCGTCTGTTCGTTGCGCTGAAACCGCGCCAGGATCGTGATCCCGCACAGGTGGTGATGACGCGGCTGCGCCAGAAGTCGTTGGCCGTTCCTGGCTTGCAGGCCTTCTTCCAGAGCATCCAGAATCTGAACATCGGCGGCCGACCGTCGAAGAGCCAGTATCAATACGTGCTTCAGGGCAGCGACACCGACACGCTGTATCGCGTATCGCCGGAGATGCGCGACCGCATCGCCAAGGTGCCGGGCCTGCTCGATGTGACCACCGACCTCTACATCAAGAACCCGCAGATGACGGTCGATATCGACCGCGAAAAGGCGGCGGTCTACGGCGTCACCGTCGATCAGGTTCGTAACCAGCTCTATAATGCGTTCGGCTCGCGTCAGGTCGGCACCATCTATATGCCGACCAACGACTATCAGATCATTCTGGAAGCACAGCCGCAGTTCCGGATCGATCCGAGCGACCTCTCCAAGCTCTATATGAAGACGTCGAACAATCAGACCATTCCGCTGAGCGCGGTCGCGCGTCTGGTGCCAACGGTCGGGCCGCTGCAGATCAACCATCAGGGTCAGCAGCCGGCGGTGACGATCTCGTTCAACTTGGTGCCCGGCTATTCGCTGGGCTATGCGGTAGACCAGATCACGCAAATCGAGGCGGATTCCAAACTGCCGGTGACCATCGCCACCGGCTTCTCAGGCACGGCGCAGGTGTTCCAGGATTCGTTGCGCGGGCAGGGCGTGCTGATCCTGGCTGCCGTATTCGCAGCTTTCGTGATCCTCGGCATCCTCTATGAGAGCTTCATCCATCCGATCACGATCATCTCCGGCCTGCCATCCGCGGGTATCGGCGCGATCCTGACCTTGATGCTGTTCAAGATGGAAATGTCGGTCATTGCCATGATCGGCATCGTCATGCTGGTCGGCATCGTCAAGAAGAACGCGATCATGATGGTCGACTTCGCACTCGAGCGTCGCCGCGTCGGCCTGTCGGCCGAACACGCGATCCGCGAAGCCGCGCTGCTGCGTTTCCGCCCGATCATGATGACCACTTTCGCGGCCATCTTCGGCACGCTGCCGATCGCGCTCGGTGCCGGTGCCGGCGCCGAATTGCGTCAGCCACTTGGCGTCGCGGTGGTCGGCGGTCTGTGTGTCTCGCAATTGCTGACGCTGTTCATCACGCCGGTCATCTACATCTATCTCGATCGCATCGACCGCAAGCTGAAGCGCAAGCTGCAGCCGCAGCTCGACGAAGAAGACCACGACGATCGTCCCCGCGTCGTGGCGGCGGAATAGGGTGTCTTAATGCTGGTGAGAACACTCACTGCGGCCGCCTTGCTGGCCGCACTCGTTGTCGCGCCGGTCCGTGCCGACGATCGGATCGAAATCTTCGACGCCCATATGCATTACAACTGGGAGCCGAAGCCGTATTACCAGCCCGACGAAGTGCTAGAGGTTTTCAGGAAGAATCGCGTCACCGGCATTCTCGCCACCAGCCGCCCGAACACCGGCACCCATGTGCTGATGGACGGCAAGGCCAGCGGCAAGGCAGGCGATCTGCAGGTCGTGCCGTTCATCCGGCCGTATCGCGTGCGCGCCGATATCGGCAGCTGGTTCAACGATCCCGTAATCTTCGATCTCGTGCAGGAGGAGTTCAAGCGCGGCTACTATCGCGGTGTCGGCGAATTCCATCTGACCGGCAAGGCGGCCGATACCGAGATGGTCAAGAAGACCGTCGACTTCGCGGTCGCCAACAATCTCTATCTGCACGCACATGCGGACGATGAGGCCGTCGAAATCCTGATGCGGCATAATCCGCGCGCGCAGATCATCTGGGCGCATACCGGCTTTAGCCTCGCGCCGGATCGGGTTGCGGCGATGCTGGTAAAATATCCAAAGCTCTGGGGTGAGTTATCCTATCGCAGCGGCATCGTGGATGGATCAGGCAGACTGACGCCGCAATGGCGCGTGCTGTTTGAGCGCTACCCCGATCGCTTCCTGCTGGGCTCCGACACCTGGGTGCCGGAACGCTGGGCGAGCTATGGCGACATTATGGATGGCTATCGTGCCTGGCTGGCGCAACTGCCGCCGGCGGTCGCCAGGCAGATCGCGCACGGCAATGCCCGGGCGCTGTTCGCCGAGAAATAGACCGATCTAAATGAGCCGAATAGAGGTCAGATCGAGAAGCTGGTCCCGCAGCCGCAGGACGCCGTCGCGTTCGGATTGACGACGCGGAACGAGGCGCCGATCAGGTCATCGACGAAGTCGAGTTCGGAGCCGGCCAGGAACGGTGCTGAGGAGGGGTCGACCAGCACCACGGCGCTGTCACGTTCGATCAGGATGTCGTCGTCCGCCTTGGCGCGCTCAACGTCGAACTTGTACTGGAAGCCGGAGCAGCCGCCGCCTTCAACCGACACGCGGAGCATGGCGCCGTTGCCTTCGGTCTTGAGGATCTCGCCGATCCGGCGCGCAGCACGCGCGCTGACGGTGAGGGGGGCCTCGGTGACTGCAGTGTCGGTCATATCTGGCTCTCCGGGCAGGATTCGAACCATTTGAATCTGCCGCTCCCCATAGTTAAGTGCGGCAGGCTCAGGAATCAATTGGATCAAGGATAAACACGCCGTGTCGGTCGGAATGGCTGCTCCCCGCGCACCCTATGCCTGCGACCCCGATCGCAGCCGTGGACGGCTGTTTTCCGAGGCTCCGAGCCGGACCCGCAGCGCGTTTCGCCGGGATTGCGACCGGGTCATCCACTCGACTGCGTTTCGCCGGCTCAAGCACAAGACCCAGGTCTTCGTGTTCCATGAGGGCGATCATTACCGCACCCGTCTCACCCACACGTTGGAAGTGGCGCAGATCGCCCGCGCCGTGGCCCGGCAACTGGGCCTCGACGAGGACCTGACCGAGACCCTGGCGCTGGCCCATGACATCGGCCATCCGCCGTTCGGCCATGCCGGCGAGCGGGCGCTGGACGCCTGTCTCGAGGCCCATGGCGGTTTCGATCATAACGCCCAGACCCTGCGCCTCGTCACGTCGCTGGAGCATCGGTATCCCGAGTTCGATGGCCTCAACCTGACCTGGGAAACCCTAGAAGGCATCGTCAAACACAACGGGCCTCTGACCGACGCGTTAGGCGCGCCGGTCGGACGTTATGCCACTCACGGCGTGCCATTCGGGATCACCGAATATGACCGCACCTTAGATCTGGAGCTGTCGAGCTTCGCGTCAATGGAGGCTCAGGTTGCGGCGATTGCAGATGATATCGCCTATGACGCTCACGACATCGACGATGGGTTGCGCGCCGGGCTGTTCACCGTCGATGACCTCAAGGCGATGCCGCTGACGCAAGACATGATCGCCAAGATCGACACGCGCTATCCCGGTCTCGACGAGAGCCGCCGCGGCGCCGAACTGGTGCGCGAGCTGATTTCCTATCTGATCGGAGCGGTCGTCGGTGAGACGGAACAACGACTAGCCGCGGTGTTGCCGAAATCCGCGGAGGACATTCGCCGCTGCGGGCGCAAGCTCGTCGCGTTTCGTGCCGACGCGGCAGAAGCCGAGGCTGGGATCAAGGCCTTCCTCTGGCAGCACATGTATCGCCATGAGCGTGTCATGCGGGTGATGGTCGAGGCGGAATGCCTGGTTACCGACCTGTTCGCACGCTATCAGCGCGCGCCCGAGGATCTGCCGCCTGAATGGCTGCCCCCTCAAGGCGCCGAGCCGGAATCGGAGGGCGAACAGGCGCGCCGGATCGGCAATTTCATTGCCGGGATGACCGACCGTTTTGCCATTACCGAGCATATCCGGCTCTTTGACTCGACCCCCGAATTGCGTTAGGCGAAGGCTTCTAAGTGCCTTTCGGGGCTACAGATTTCGGTCCTTGCCCACTTGGCGGATCGGCCGTCAAAGAATTGGCGGAACGCCCCCGAAACCGCTATTCCATCCTGATGCAATCCTGCCGGAATCCTCCGGCGCAAGCTGGTTCCCGTATCGCCATGGCCTCGACTGTTCCGACCCCGCATCTGTTCGCCAACGTGCTCGCGCGCGTTCACGCGATCTGCAAAGCCCTCGTCAGTGAAGGCGTGTTGCCCGCCGGCATCGATCTGTCGCGCGTCGTCGTCGAGCCGACCAAGGATGCGTCGCATGGCGACATGGCGAGCAATGCCGCGATGGTGCTGGCGAAAGAGGCGAAAGCCAAGCCGCGCGATCTGGCTGACGCTATCGCTGCGAAGCTGCGCGAAGACGATCTGGTGACGTCGGTGGATGTCGCCGGACCCGGCTTCATCAATCTCACGCTGAAGTCGTCCGCCTGGGCCGATGCGCTGCGCACGGTGTTGCGCGACGGTGCCTCGTATGGCCGGAGCGCGGTTGGAGCTGGTGAGAAGGTCAATGTCGAATACGTGTCGGCCAATCCGACGGGACCGATGCATGTTGGCCATTGCCGCGGCGCCGTGTTTGGCGATGCGCTGGCGAGTCTGCTCGATTGCGCCGGTTATGACGTCACCCGCGAATACTACATCAACGACGCCGGTGCGCAGGTCGACGTACTCGCGCGCTCGGCACATCTGCGCTACCGCGAGGCGCTAGGCGAAGCTATCGGTGACATTCCGGAAGGCCTGTATCCCGGCGACTATCTGGCGCCGGTGGGGCAGGCGCTCGCGGCTGAGCACGGCGCTGCTCTGAATCAGATGCCCGAGGACAAGTGGCTGCCGATCACACGCGCCAAGGCCATTTCCATGATGATGGAGATGATCAAGGGCGATCTCGCCGCGCTGAACATCTCCCACGAAGTGTTCTTCTCCGAGCGCTCGCTGATCGCAGGCAGCACCGATATGGTCGGCGCGACCATCGATTTCCTGCGCGCCAAGGGCGACGTCTATGAGGGCCGGTTGCCACCGCCGAAGGGCAAGCCGATCGACGATTACGAAGACCGCAAGCAGACCCTGTTCCGCGCCACCGCCTATGGCGATGATGTCGATCGCCCGCTTCTGAAGTCGGACGGCGGCTACACGTATTTTGCGTCCGATATCGCCTATCACAAGACCAAGTTCGACCGCGGCTTCCTCAACATGGTCGACGTCTGGGGCGCCGATCACGGCGGCTACATCAAGCGTGTGCAGGCGGCGATCAAGGCGGTGACGGCAGGGAAGGCTGAGCTCGACGTCAAGATCGTGCAGCTTGTGAAGCTGCTGCGCAACGGCGAGCCGGTGAAGATGTCGAAGCGCTCCGGCGATTTCGTTACCCTGCGCGAAGTGGTCGACGAGGTCGGCTCCGACGCCGTGCGCTTCATGATGCTGTTCCGGAAGAACGACGCGGTGCTGGATTTTGACCTCGCCAAGGTGATCGAGCAGTCCAAGGACAATCCGGTTTTCTATGTCCAGTACGGGCATGCTCGCGGCCATTCGATCTTCCGCAATGCGCGGGAGATGCTGGCCGACCTGCCTCTGGAAACCGAGGCGCGCATTGCCTATCTAAAAGACGCGGTGATGGAGCGGCTCGACGATATCGCCGAGCTGGGCCTGATGCGGCAGTTAGCATTGTACCCACGGATGATAGAATCTGCGGCCACGGCGCATGAGCCGCACCGCATAGCTTTCTATCTGTATGATCTCGCCAGCGAATTTCATGCGCTCTGGACGCGCGGACGGGATATGCCTCATTTACGCTTCATTATCACTAATGATGCAGAACTTACCAAAGCGCGATTGGCACTCGTCCAGAGCGTCGTCTCAGTCCTGGCTTCGGGCCTCGCCGTTCTCGGCGTCACCGCACCGGACGAGATGCGGTAGACAGGGGACGGCCGCTCACATGGGGATCTGTGGGTGGTTCTTGATAGCAGCTGTTTCGTTTGAAAAGCGGGTTGGCGGCTTTCCCGAAGGGGATGCGACATCACAATGGCTAATCGATACCAGAACCGACCTTTCCCAGCGGATGACGATTACGGCCGCGACGCTCAATCGCGGACGAAGGGCGAGGGCGATCCGCTCGCCGAACTCGCGCGGCTGATCGGGCAGACCGACCCGTTCGCGAGCAACAGCCGCCCTGCGCCCGCGCCGCGCCAGGCTGAACCGGCCTATCAGGACGAGCCGGAATATGAGGAAGAACCCGCGCAGCCCGGCCCGCCGCCATGGATGCAGCGTGCAGCAGCCCACGAGCCGCAGCAGCAGGAGTTCGAGAATCTTCATCCCGTGCAGCGTTACGGCGCTCAGCATCAGGAGCCGCAGCATCTGCAGCCGGAGGCCGATTATCATCAGGCGCCAGCATTTGCCGCGCATACGGATCATCAGGCGCAGGATTATCAGGGCCAGTACGACCAGGCTCACGCGCCGCATGATCCCAATCGTTATGACGATGCGCTGTATGGCCACGCCGATGGCACACAGGCCCAGCATCCGCACGATGATCAGTATCAGGATGATCCCTACGCCTATCAGGACGGTTATGCCGAGCAGGAAGAGGCGCCGAAGCGCCGTGGTGGCATGGGGACCGTCGCCATCGTGCTGGCGCTGGCCGTAGTGGGTACCGGTGCTGCCTTCGCCTATCGTACATTTATGGGGTCGGCGCGCACCGGCGAGCCGCCTGTGATCAAGGCCGAACCCGGTCCGAACAAGATCGTCCCGCCGTCGGCGACAGCCGCGACCGACGGCAAGCCGATCCAGGATCGTCTCGGCGGCGCAGCCCCCGAGCGGCTGGTGTCGCGCGAAGAGCAGCCCGTCAACGTGCAGGACGCCACCAAGGCTGGTCCGCGGGTGGTGTTCCCGCCGCTGAATCAGAACGCCAACCCGCCATCGACGGCCAGCGTCTCGCCATCCAACAAGCCGATGGTCGGCAATGGCGCGATGCAGGGCGATGAGCCTCGCAAGATCCGTACTTTTGCCGTCAAGGGTGACCAGTCCGACGCCGGGGCCACACCGGCGGCCCGTCAGGCGCCGGCCCGCATCGCCGCTCCGGCAGCGGTTCCTGCAGCTGCGCCCGCTGCGGCACCGCGCGCGACCAATGCCAATGCCAACGCATCGGCCAATGCCCCGATGTCGCTGTCGCCGCAGGCCGCGCCTCCGGCTGCAGCCGCTCCTCCGGCGCCCTCCCGTATGGCCTCGACCAACCCGACCCAGCAGGCGGCTCCAGTCGCCTCCGGCGGTGGCTATGTGGTCCAGGTATCGTCCCAGCGGTCGGAGGGCGATGCCCAGGCGTCGTTCCGTGCCCTGCAGACCAAGTTCCCCTCGGTGCTGGGATCGCGTGCGCCGTTGATCAAGAAGGCCGACCTTGGCGACAAGGGGACCTATTATCGGGCCATGGTCGGACCGTTCGGTTCGCAGGACGAAGCCTCACAGGTCTGCGGGAACCTGAAATCTGCCGGCGGACAGTGCGTCGTCCAAAGGAATTAACGGCCGTTTCCTTGACCCTGGGTGTTGATGGGGGCTAATCGGCCCCATGAGCACACGCGCATTCATCACCGGTGTATCTGGGCTGGAGCTGACCGCTGAAGAGCGCGCATTTCTGCGTGCGGAACGACCGTGGGGGTTCATTCTCTTCAAGCGTAATGTCGATAATCCCGCCCAAGTTGCTCGACTTGTAGAAGAATTGCGCAACACGACCGGTGATCTCGATGCGCCGGTCCTGATCGATCAGGAAGGCGGTCGAGTGCAGCGCCTGGGGCCGCCGCATTGGCCGGTCTATCCGCCCGGTGCCGTGTTCAGCGCTCTCTACGATGCCGAGCCGGAAGCAGGTCTCAGGGCGGCCTGGCTCAGCTCACGGCTTATTGCGAGTGACCTTGTGGACCTCGGCATCACCGTTGATTGCCTGCCGCTGGCAGACGTCCCCGTGGAGGGCGCTGATGCCGTGATCGGCAATCGCGCCTACGGCACCGAGCCCGGCAAGGTCGCGATTATTGCCCGCGCCGTGACCGACGGTCTGTCGCAAGGTGGCATTCTACCGGTGCTCAAACACATTCCCGGCCATGGTCGGGCCACGGCCGACACCCATTTCAAATTGCCGATCGTGGATAACGCGAAGAGTGAGCTCGAAGCTTCTGATTTCGAAGCATTTCGTCCGCTCGCCGACCTGCCCATGGCGATGACTGCACATGTTGTGTTTAGCGCTCTGGACGCCACCCAACCGGCCACGACTTCTGCGACAATCATCGAACAGGTGATTCGCGGCAGTATCGGGTTCCAAGGTTTGTTGATGAGTGATGACGTGTCCATGAATGCTCTGGCGGGATCGATCGCGGAACGTACGCGGGCAATCGTCAGCGCCGGGTGCGACATGGTCCTGCATTGCAACGGCAAGCTGGACGAGATGCGCGACGTTGTCAGCGAGACCCCGGTTCTGGCTGGGAAGGCGCTTGAGCGCGCTAAGGCGGCTCTTGCTGCTCGCCGTCAGCCGGAGCCGTTCGACCGTACCGCCGGCCGCGCCGAACTGGACGCCTTGATCGCTCGAGCAGGAGCTAGTGCATGAGCGCTGAGATTTTGTCGTTTGAAACCGGCCTGCCGGCAGAGGTCGTTCCCGATGACGAGCCGTCGCTGGTCGTCGACGTCGAAGGCTACGAAGGCCCGCTCGACCTGCTGCTCGCGCTTGCGCGGCAACAGAAGGTCGACCTGCACAAGATTTCGATCCTCGCGCTGGCCGACCAGTATCTGCTGTTCATCGAAGCCGCGCGGAAGATCCGTCTGGAACTGGCTGCCGACTATCTGGTGATGGCGGCGTGGCTGGCATTCCTGAAGTCGCGCCTGCTGCTGCCGGATACGACGGTGCCGGGCGAAGGCCCGAGCGCCGAGGATATGGCGACCGCGCTGGCCAACCGGCTGCGCCGCCTCGAAGCCATCCGCGAAGCCTCGAACAGGCTGATGACCCGGCCGCAGCTCAACCGCGACATCTTTCCGCGCGGCGTTCCCGAGTCGATCGCCGAGGTGAAGCATCCGCGCTTCACGGCGACGCTTTACGACTTGCTGTCGGCCTATGCGACCCAGCGCCAGGCTCGCGTGCTGACGCGCGTCCATCTCGCCAAGCGCACCGTCTGGTCGCTGAGCGAAGCGCGCGCCTCGCTGGAACGGTTGGTCGGCATGGCCGAGGACTGGAGCCGCCTCGACGAATATCTGCTGGCTTATGTAGCCGACCCCGCGCAGCGCGCGACGGTGATGGCCTCGAGTTTTGCAGCTGCGCTTGAACTGGTCCGTGAGGGCACGCTCGACCTCAGCCAGAAAGAAGCATTCGCGCCTTTGTATTTCCGCAAGCACATCGCCCAGCCTGTGCAGGTGGAGCCGGAAGTTCCGGCCGAGTAAGTGGAAGAAGGAGATCCAGACATGGCAAGCCTCGCCGAGAAACGCATCGACGATGTCGAGGATCAGATCGTGCAGTCCGAGGGACAGACCGAGGTCCAGTCGGAGGCGCGCCCCGAAGAATTGCGCCTGCTTGAAGCGCTGCTGTTCGCGTCCACCGAGCCTCTCGACCAGTCCGCACTGGCCAAGCGCATGCCGGATGGTGTCGATATCAAGGCGGCACTGGCGCAGTTGCAGGCCGATTACGCCATGCGCGGCGTCAATCTGGTCCGTGTCGCCAATAAGTGGACGTTCCGCACCGCCGGTGATCTGTCCTGGCTGATGACCCGCGAGACCACCGAAACCCGCAAGCTGTCGCGTGCGGCGATCGAAGTGCTCGCCATCGTTGCCTATCACCAGCCGGTGACCCGCGCCGAGATCGAAGACATTCGCGGCGTCATCACCTCCAAGGGCACGCTCGACGTGCTGCTGGAGACCGGCTGGATCAAGCCGCGCGGCCGGCGCAAGACGCCGGGCCGTCCGCTGACTTTCGGCACCACCGAGAGCTTCCTGTCGCAGTTCAGCCTGGAGGCACTCGGCGATCTGCCGGGTCTTGAGGAACTCAAGGGCACAGGCCTCTTGGATTCGCGGCTGCCGTCCGGCTTCAGCGTGCCCAATCCGTCTGACGATCCGACGCTCCGCGAGGACGAGGATCCCCTGGAAGGCGGCGAGCTGGAGCTGGCGCTGTCGGCGCCCGATCCGGAATTCCCGGAACTGCAACTCAAGGAACCCGAAGCCGGGACTGTCGGATATGCTGGTGAGGCCCAGGCATTTGCCGAGGCCAAGGCCGAATTCACTGAAACGACAGATGTCGTGGAGCCAGAGAGCGAAGCGGCCGAGGTCGCGGAACTTGAAGCGCGCGATCTCGACGTGATCGAGCCCGAGCAAGGCGAGGCCGAAGCGGCTGAAGTCGCAGAGCCCGAGTCGGGTGAAGACGAGACCGCTGAGCCCGAAACGGCCGAACTCGACGACGATTCCGACGACGCGGAAGACGACGAGCTCGACGAGGACGATCAGGACGAAGATGAGCCGGATGACGCTGAGCCGGACGCAACCGACCGGGACAACGACCGCAAGCACTGATCGCGGCATTAACGCTCGCGGCATTGCGCCGCGACATCCGCGATTCCACGAGGGTTAAGTCCTTGTTTTTGACACCCCCGCAGCCTACGTTCCGGTCAGATCAGGCCGGGCGACTGGCCGCGTGTTTGGAGGGTTAGCAGGATGGGTTCACTCAGCATTTGGCACTGGATCGTCGTGATCGGAGTGGTCCTGCTGTTGTTCGGGCGCGGCAAGATTTCCGACCTGATGGGCGACGTTGCGCAGGGCATCAAAGCCTTCAAGAAGGGCATGGCGGACGACGACAAGCCGGCAGACAAGCCGACCGAGCCGGTTCGCACCATCGACCAGACCCCGCCGGCGCCGACCGCCAACCGTACGGACGTCGGCAGCAAGGTTGTCTGAGGTTCCGAAGGGATTGTCCTTGGGGATCGCGGCGGCCATTGAAGGAGACGCGGGCACATCCAGCCCCGCGTGAGCGGATTTTTTCATGTTCGACATCGGGTGGAGTGAACTGGTCGTCATCGCGGTCGTCGCGCTGATTGCCATCGGCCCGAAGGAATTGCCCGGCGTGCTGCGCATGGTCGGGCAGTGGATGGGCAAGGCCCGCAAGATGGCCTCAGAATTCCAGGGCCAGTTCAACGAGGCGATGCGCGAAGCCGAAATGGCCGACGTCAAAAAGGCCTTCGACGACGTGAAGGATGTCGCTTCCGGCTTCACCACCAACAACATCATGACCTCGCTGACCAAGGACGTCAGTGACGCCATGGCCATCGACAAGGCTGACAATCTCGACACGCCTCCGGCCGTGCCCACCACGCCCGAGCCGCCTACACCCGAGACCTTCGTTGAGGCCGAGACGCATGCGCAGGAAACTGCTGCAGTGAACGAACCCCTGGCCATTACCCGGGAAGTGCAGCCGTCGCCGGTCGAAACTCCCGCTGCCGCCCATGATGGCGCAGCAGCCCCCGACGCGGCCAGTCCCGATGTTCTGAAGGACGCCAAAGCGTCATGAGTGCCGAAGATATCGAAGCCTCCAAGGCTCCCTTGATGGATCACCTGATCGAGCTGCGGTCGCGGCTGATCAAAGCGCTGCTCGCATTTGCCGTGGCCTTCATCTTCTGCTTCTTCTTCGCCAAGCAGATCTACAACGTCCTGGTCTGGCCGTTCGTCTGGGTCGCCGGCCCAGAGAATTCGAAGTTCATCTACACCGCGTTGCTGGAGTACTTTCTGACCCAACTCAAGTTGGCGATGTTTGGCGCCGGCTTCATCTCGTTTCCGGTAATTGCCGCGCAGATCTACATGTTCGTGGCGCCCGGCCTCTACAAGCACGAGAAGGGCGCGTTTCTGCCTTACCTGATCGCGACGCCGTTCTTCTTCGCGCTGGGCTCGCTGCTGGTCTATTTCCTCGTGCTGCCGATGCTGATCCGGTTCTCGCTGGGCATGCAGCAGACCGGAAGCTCCGATACCGCGCAGATCGCGCTGCTGCCCAAGGTAGGCGAATATCTCTCACTGATGATGTCGCTGATCTTCGCCTTCGGAATCGCCTTCCAGCTCCCCGTCATCCTGACACTGCTTGGCCGCATCGGCATCCTCACCTCGAAGCAGCTGCGCGAAAAGCGCCGCTACTTCATCGTCATCGCTTTCGTTATCGCGGCCGTGCTGACGCCGCCCGATGTGATCAGCCAGGCCTCCCTCGCGATCCCGCTGCTGATCCTCTACGAAGGTTCGATTATCGCGGTCAGCATGGTCGAGAAGAATGCCGCCAAGGCCGCTGCTGCCAAGGCTGCGGCGGGGACCGGCACGGACGTGACGCCGGCTGAGTAGGGGCGTCGCCTCCTTGCAATCACAACCTCGGCAATCTACTTTGGGTTGTGTTTGGTCTTGTGCTGGGGAGGTGATTGTGGCCTTTGCATTTGATACACTCGGCTATTCGAAGCGTCTCCGCGAAGCGGGGATCGCGGATAAGCAGGCCGAGGCACACGCTGAAGCGGCACGGGATTTCATCATGACCGAGCTAGTGACGAAATCTGACTTGCTTGGAGTGAAGTTGGACCTGGAGTCTAGATTGCTTGCCACACGGAATGATTTGCAGGCCGCTATCGAGAAATCTTCACTGCAGATGACGTTACGTCTTGGCGGCATCGTCGCGGTTGGCATCGGTATATTAGCGGCTCTCCAGCGCATGCATTAACGGGCCGCTGGCCCATTTCATGTTCCAAATGCCAGCTATTCGGGGTACTCAGAGCCGCTTTCGCTCAGGAATCCCGTCATGCACGACATTAAATTGATCCGCGACAATCCCGAAGCTTTCGACGCTGCGCTGAAGCGGCGGGGACTGGCGCCGCTGTCGGTATCGCTGCTGGCGATCGATGAAGCGCGCCGGACCGCGATCCTTGCGTCCGAGCAGGCGCAAGCCCGGCGCAATGCGGCCTCGAAGGAAATCGGTGAAGCCAAGAAGACCAAGGACGAGGTGCGCGCCAATGCGCTAATGGCCGAGGTCACCGAACTCAAGACAACGATGCCGGCGATGGAAGCCGCGGTGAAGAACGCCGAGGATAAGCTCAAGGTCGCGCTTGCCGAAATCCCGAACCTGCCGCTCGACGACGTGCCTGAGGGTGTCGACGAACACGGCAATGTCGAGCGTCATCACTTCGGCGCCAGGCGCAACTACGCGTTCACGCCGAAAGCTCATTACGATATCGGCGAAGCCTTGGGCTTCATGGATTTCGAGGCCGCGGCCAAACTCTCGGGCGCACGCTTCGTCGTGCTTAAGAAAGGCCTTGCACGGCTGGAGCGTGTCATCGGGCAGTTCATGCTCGATCTGCATACGAATGAGCATGGCTACACGGAAGTGAACCCACCGCTCTTGGTTCGCGACGATGCGATGTTTGGCACTGCGCAGCTTCCGAAGTTTCGCGATGATCAATTCGCCGCCGGTGCGATCGGTAGTGAAGGGCAGGGTTACTGGCTGATCCCGACCGCCGAAGTCCCGCTGACGAATCTCGTTCGTGAATCCATCCTTGAAGAAAAAGAGCTGCCGCTGCGTATGACGGCGCTGACGCCGTGCTTCCGCGCCGAGGCTGGTGCTGCCGGCCGCGATACGCGTGGCATGATCCGCCAGCACCAGTTCACCAAGGTCGAATTGGTTTCGATCACCACGCCTGAGGAAAGCAAGAACGAGCATGAGCGCATGCTGTCCTGCGCCGAGGAAGTGCTGCGCCGGCTTGGCCTGCATTACCGCGTGATGACGCTGTGTACTGGCGACATGGGTTTTGCTGCGCAAAAGACCTACGACATCGAGGTCTGGATGCCGGGCCAGGGCGACGGCGGTGCTTACCGCGAGATTTCGTCCTGTTCGGTCTGCGGCGATTTCCAGGCGCGTCGCATGGATGCGCGCTCGCGCGGGCCGGATGGCAAACCGCGCTTCGTGCACACTCTGAATGGTTCGGGCACCGCCGTCGGTCGCGCGCTGATCGCCGTGATGGAAAACTATCAGCAGGAAGACGGCTCGATTGCCGTGCCGGATGTGTTGCAGCCTTATATGGGCGGGCTCAAAGTCGTCCAGGCCGGCTAGGCGTCGTCGCGCGCCAGCCGCTCAGGCGCGGCTGGCTGTGACCAGCGCGCATTTGGCTTTCTCGGCTTTTATGTTGACAAAGCCCATATGCGTCATCGGAAACGCCTTGCGGCTCTTCGTGCTGACGGTCTCCGCGATGACGCGGCGCCGCTCCGTCACATAGCGCCCATCCCTGCTGCGGAAGGCGCAGGCGATTTCGAGGTCCTTGACCGGATAGTCATTGGCGTTGCGGACTGTGAACGTCATCAGCGCCCTGGAGCCGAGGCCGCCGCGGCGAAACGATTGGCGGGAGAGGCTGAGACGGTTGAGCTCCGCGGCGTCGGGGACGCTGACGAGTTGTGAAGGAGTGGGTTTGGCAAAGTCCTCCTCACTCAACTCGTCGGGCATAGTTGCCACTACCGCCGTCTTGAGGGTGAGATCGGGCTTGGTCTCGGCCAATCTGGGAAGCAGCAGCCACCCCGTCAGGGCGACAACCGCGATCGCCGGCAATCCGATGATCAACACCCGTTCGAGCTGTTTCGCCATCTCCGTCGCCCTGTGGGGCGCTGCGACCAAGGCCATCCAGGTCGAGCGCGCATGCTTCAGACGCAACTGGCACTCACCTACCTAAGTTAAAAATCCCGGCGCCGCCGAAATGTTCCGGCTCGCGGGAAAAATCGCCTTCGAGACAGCCTCGGCAGCGCACGAGCAGCGCCCAAAATGGGGGTGGCAAAAGCGGGCACATGCTGGCAAAAACCGGTGCCGGCCAGCGGCCCTCCCGATCGAAAAGGCACCTCACGAATGCGCATTCTCTGCACCAATGACGACGGCATTCACGCCCCCGGCCTGAAGATCATCGAGCAGATCGCCAAGGAATTGTCCGACGACGTCTGGGTGGTGGCGCCCGAACTCGATCAGTCCGGTGTGTCGCATTCATTGTCGCTGAACGATCCGTTGCGGCTGCGCGAAGTCGGCCCGCGGCACTATGCCGTGCGCGGCACGCCGACCGACTGCGTCATCATGGGCGCGCGCCATATCCTGAAAGACAAGCAGCCAGATCTCGTATTGTCCGGCGTCAACAAGGGCCGCAACGTCGCCGAGGACGTGGTCTATTCCGGTACCATCGCCGGTGCGCTCGAGGGCACCATTCTCGGCATTCCGTCGGTGGCGTTGAGCCAGGAATTCTCCATGGAAACGCGTCACAACCCGCAATGGGAGACCGCGTTGAAATATGGGCCGGACGTGCTGCGCAAGGTCATCAAGGCGAGCGTGCCGAAGAATACCGTCATCAACGTCAACTTCCCGGCCTGCGCGGCCGACGAGGTGAAAGGTGTCGTTGTCACCCGGCAGGGCAAGCGCAATCAGGGCTTTCTGCGCGTCGATGAGCGGCGCGATGGCCGCAACAATCCGTATTTCTGGATCGGTTTCGAGCGCATCGTCGCCGCGGAAGCCCCGCTGGAGGGTACCGATCTCGCAGCGCTTGCTGCGCGCTATGTCTCGGTCACGCCGCTGCGTCTCGATCGCACGGATGATGTATTCTCCGAAGCGCTGACCAAGGCGCTTGGCTGAGAGTTCGAAATAGGCGAGTGGGCTCGCCTAGACCGCGACGCCCTTGAGCGTCGTTGACAGCACCTGCGCCAGCGTTTCCATCTGGAACGGCTTCTGCAGCGTCGGGCGGTCACGAAATTCTTCCGGCAGGCCTTGCGCGCCGTAGCCAGTCGCGAAGATGAACGGGCGGTTGCGCGATGCGATCACTTCCGCGACCGGCGAAATCACCTTGCCGTTGACGTTGACGTCGAGGATCGCAATGTCGAACTTGGCAGACCCAGCCAGCTTGATCGCTTCGTTGATGTCACCGGCTTCGGCGGCTACGCTATAGCCGAGTTCCTCGAGCATATCGGCGACCATCATGCGGATCATGACCTCGTCTTCGACCAGGAAGACGGAGCCGCCCGGCGGGTTCGTTGCAGTCATGGCCGGTTTCCTTGCCCCAATCCTCTGAACAAAATCGCAAATTCCCGGGTTGAACGCAATCTCGACGCATTGCCATTTTCGTGACCCAAAGACGCAGTCGCGTGCTCGGTACCAGATAGAGCAAGATCAGGATTTCAGCGCCTCGCCCATAACAGGCTGGTATGTTGCTGGTTCCGCGCGCGGAACAATAAAAGTTGTCGTTAGGCTATCCCGGTTCCGATCGCAGAAATACATCAATCTATCTTTGCTAGATTGAGAGTGTTTCTAACCTGTGCTGCGTGAGGCATTTCCATGATTACCGTCGGACAGCCGCCTGAACAGATGACGTTTCAGCTTGGTCTGCGGCGCCGTGGGATCAGCGATCGGCTGGTGTTGCGCGCAATGGAGGATATTCCGCGTGATCGCTTCGTTGAGCCGGACGATCGCGCCCATGCCTGGCGGGATACGGCCTTGGCCATTGCCTGCGGTCAAACCATCAGCCAGCCCTTCGTGGTGGCCTATATGACCGAACAGCTGCAATTGAATGCTGGTCACCGTGTGCTCGAGGTCGGCACGGGATCGGGCTACCAGGCCGCGATCCTGTCAAAGCTTGTCCGCGACGTGCTCAGCATTGAGCGTTATCGCACGCTGGCCGATGCCGCCCGGACCCGGCTGGAGGCACTTGGTCTCCACAATATCGAGGTCATGCTCGGCGATGGCCTCAATCCGGCTGCCAATTTGGGATCGTTTGACCGGATCGTCGTGACCGCCGCAGTGGAGGAGGTGCCGGTGGCGCTGACCGATCGGCTTGAGGAGGGGGGTATTCTGCTTGCGCCGGTTGGTCCTCATAATGGCGTCCAGACCCTGGTCCGGATCCGCAAAACCGGGGATGGATTGGAGCGAAAGGAGCTCGTGGATGTACGTTTCGTGCCTGCACTTCCGGGCATCGCGCGCGAACTCTGAAAAAAGTTCGTGAACGGCTGTCACGTGTTGGTCGCAAGGTTAAAGGCTTGGTAACGGAGACGGTGTTTACTCAATTCAGTTGTTTGTTGCGTATGAGTGAGTAACCAATGTCCAGCGTTGTCGAGTTGCTTTACTCGCGCCGCGCTCCGCAGGTCGCGGTGCTGGCGCTGATGTCTATCGGTTTTGCCGGCTGCAGCGCCGACATGCAGACACGGCTATCTCAGAATCCAAATTTTGACTCAGGTCAGTCCCGTGGCTTTGGCTGGCAAGGTGAAACCACCGGCTCGGTACCGCAGCGCGCACCGCGCGCGCCGGTCGAGCGCCAGGAACTGCCACAATATCAGCGTCCGGCCTATAATCCGCAGCCGCAGTATCAATCCCAGCCATTGCCGCCGCCGATCTCGGCGCCGCAGTCCTATCCGACAGCCCGTCCGGTTGCATCGGCTGCTCCCGTCAGCGGGGGCGGCAACGGTATGTATACGCCGCCGCCCGCACGTACGCCGATCGAAACCACCGGCTCCACGGCACCGCGCTCGGTTGCAGCGACCAACGGCCTTGCCCGTGATGGCGGCACCTCGATCATCGTCGGCACCAGCGATACGCTCGATGGTCTGGCGAAACGCTACAACGTTTCGTCGGCTGCGATCCTGCAGGCCAATGGCTACAAGGGGCCGCGCGCGCTGTCGCCCGGCCAGTCGCTGATCATTCCGCGTCAGGGCGCCGCGGCAACTCCGGCCGTTGCTGCTGCTCCGAGCAAACCTGCCTTCGGCACATCGACCACGCATTTCGTCAATCGCGGCGATACGCTGATGAGCATCTCGCGCCGGAACAACGTGTCGGTCGCCGAACTCGCGCGCGCCAATGGTCTGGCGCCGACTGCCCAGTTGAAGCTCGGCTCCAAGATCACGATACCAGGCGCGCGTACGGCTTCTGCGGCTCCCGCGGCCGCGCCGCTTGCTGCGCCCGTCGCAGCCGTGACGGCCGCTCCGGCTGGCGCGGTTACGTCCGCTGCCGTGGCCCGTGTTGCTTCTGCCGAACCCGCACAGAAGGCCCGTCTGGCAAGTGCCACGACGACGCCTGAAGAAACCGCGCCGGAATCGCCAACTAAAGCCGCTGACGCAACCGGCGCTTTGCCGACGTTCCGTTGGCCGGTGCGCGGCCGCGTGGTCACAGGCTATGGCGCCAAGACCAATGGCAAGTCCAACGACGGCATCAACGTCGCCGTGCCGGAAGGCACGCCGATCAAGGCTGCCGAAGATGGCGTCGTTGCCTATTCCGGCAACGAGCTGAAGGGTTACGGCAATCTGGTCCTCGTTCGTCACTCCAACGGCTACGTCACCGCATATGCCCATGCGAGTGAGCTGATGGTGAAGCGTGGCGAGACCATCAAGCGCGGTCAGGTGATCGGCAAGTCCGGCCAGTCCGGTGAGGTTACTTCGCCGCAGCTTCACTTCGAGATCCGCAAGGGCTCGTCGCCGGTCGATCCGCTGCAGTTCCTCAACGGGGCGTAAGCGCAATCCACGAAGTGTAGTTCGCATTTAAGCAAGCCCGGCCTCGTGCCGGGCTTGATGCGTTTGATCTCGGGGCTACGGCCCACTCCAGCTCCGGACTCTTCAACGCGCTGCTGCGAGTGGGCAGCTTGCGCGCGCAAGCTCGGTTGACTGCCGCGCGATGTTGCCCATATGTGGACATGTCGTGGTTCTTCGGGAAGGTTTGCCCGAAGCTAAGAGGGAAGCCGGTGAGGCGTTAAGCCAAGGCCGGAGCTGCCCCCGCAACTGTAAGCGGTGAGCCGCTGTCCATTAAAGTCACTGAGACCCGCAAAGGTTTTGGGAAGGCCGGACAGCAGCATTGACCCGCGAGCCAGGAGACCTGCCTCGACAACATAAACGTCCTCGGGCGGGGTGTCCCGGTGGTGCGGTTGCGATTCCGCGACTGCCGTCGTGGAATCCAGACGTGTCACTTTGGCCTTTTGCCCCCAATCATTGGGGTTAAGCCATGTCTACTGTGTCAAAGTCTACTTCTTCCAAGTCTTCTGCCAAATCTACGTCCTCGCTTCCTGTTGCTACGTTGGGAACGCCACGGATCGGTCCGCGGCGTGAGCTCAAGATGGCGCTGGAAAGCTATTGGTCCGGTGCAATCGACGAGAATGCGCTGATCGATGTCGGCGTCGGGCTGCGTGCCGCAAACTGGGCACGTCAGAAGTCGCTTGGGATCACGGTCATGCCGTCGAACGACTTCTCGTTCTACGATCAGGTACTCGATACCAGCGTCATGGTAGGCGCTATTCCGAAGGTCTATGGCTGGAAGGGCGGAGACGTTTCCTTCGCGACCTATTTTGCCATGGCACGTGGATCACAAGGCACCGCGCATGACGAGGCCTGTACGCATGGGTCTCATGATGCGTCCCACGGCGTGCCAGCGCAGGAGATGACCAAGTGGTTTGATACCAACTACCATTTCATGGTCCCGGAGGTGACGCCGGATCAGACGTTTAGTCTCGCATCGCGCAAGCCGATCAAGGAGTACGAAGAGGCGAGATCGCTGGGCTATCAGACACGACCTGTGCTGATTGGGCCTGTGACCTATCTGAAACTGGCCAAGAGTGCGGATGCGTCATTCGATCCGGTGACGCTGCTCGACAGATTGCTGCCTGTTTACGTCGAGGTGCTCGGGGAATTGGCCGACAGAGGCGCCGAATGGGTACAACTGGACGAGCCGTGTCTGGTGCTCGATCTCGACGCACCGGCCCAGCAGGCGCTGCAGCGGACTTACGCCGCCTTTGCAGAAGCGGTCCCGCAACTCAGGATCATGCTGAACACTTATTTTGGCGAACTTGGCGACAACCTCGATCTGGCCCTGTCACTTCCCGTCGCCGGGCTTCATCTCGATCTGGTCCGCGCGCAGGACCAGTTCGATGAAGTCGCTGCGAAGGCGCGGAAGGACATGATCCTCTCGCTGGGCGTGATCGATGGCCGCAATATCTGGCGGTCCGATTTGTCCAGCTTGCTCGATAGTCTGGAACCCATGGTCGATCTCCTGGGGAGGGATCGCGTTGAGCTCGCGCCGTCCTGTTCGCTGCTACATGTGCCGATCGATCTCAGCCTTGAGACTGATCTCGATCCGGACGTCAAAAGCTGGCTGGCTTTTTCGATCCAGAAGATGGAAGAGCTGGCCGCACTTGGAGCAGCGCTGGCTGGCAACCGCGCTGATGTCGCTGCAACGCTTGCCGCGTCGGATGCCGCGGCGGCTGCGCGACTGGCATCGTCGAAGATCCACGATCTTGCGGTCGCCAAACGCGTCGCTTCTGTTGATGCGACCATGCGTCGTCGCAGCAGTGACTTTGCCACACGTGCGGCCGATCAGCATCGACGCTTCAAGCTGCCGGCATTCCCGACAACGACCATCGGCTCGTTTCCGCAGACCGCGGAAGTGAGAAACGCACGCGGGGCCCATGTCAGGGGCACACTCAGCGATGCCGCCTACAAGACGTTCCTGCAGAATCAGACGGCGAGGGCGGTGCGCTGGCAGGAGAATATCGGTCTCGATGTGTTGGTGCATGGCGAGTTCGAGCGCAACGACATGGTGCAGTATTTTGGCGAGCAACTTTCCGGCTTCGCCTTCACCAAGCATGGCTGGGTCCAGTCCTATGGCTCCCGTTATGTACGGCCTCCTGTCTTGTTTGGAGATGTGTCCCGGCCACATCCCATGACCGTCGAATGGTGGCACTATTCGCAGTCGCTCACCGACCGGCCGATGAAGGCGATGCTGACAGGGCCTGTCACGATCCTGAACTGGTCATTCGTGCGTGATGACATTCCCCGCGAAGTCGCCTGTCGCCAGATCGCGCTCGCGATACGCGATGAGGTGGCCGATCTTGAAAAGGCTGGGGCCGGTATGATCCAGATCGACGAAGCGGCACTCCGCGAAGGGCTTCCGCTGCGCAAATCGGAATGGAAGTCCTATCTCGATTGGGCCGTGGAGAGCTTCCGTATCTGTTCGTCGGGTGTGCGTGACGACACGCAGATCCATACGCATATGTGCTACTCGGAGTTCAACGACATCATCGACGCGATCGGTGCCATGGACGCCGACGTGATCTCCATCGAAACGTCACGGTCGAAGATGGAACTGCTCGATGCATTCAGGACCTACAAGTACCCGAACGAGATAGGTCCGGGCGTTTACGACATCCACTCGCCGCGGGTGCCTGAAACGCGCGATATGGTCGATCTGCTCAAGCTTGCACGGCAGCGGCTGGCGGACTCCCAGCTCTGGATCAATCCCGATTGCGGGCTGAAGACCCGCAAATGGGAGGAGGTGCGGCCTGCGCTCGTGAATATGGTCGCGGCGGCACGTGAGTTGCGAAGCCTCGCCTAGGGCGAGTCGAATGCCGCCCCGTTGTCATGACGGGGCGGCATTTGCCTTTACTTTGTGGCCAGCTTCATGCCGAGACGGCCAGCGAGTTCCTGTACGAATTGCCAGGCCACGCGACCTGAGCGCGAGCCACGGGTGGTCGACCATTCCAATGCGTCTCGCTCCAGCTCGGCGGCGTCGGTCTTGAGGCCATAGTGGCTGCAATAGCCGCGCACCATGTCGAGATATTCGTCCTGGCTGCATTTGTGGAAGCCGAGCCAGAGGCCGAAACGATCCGACAGCGACACCTTCTCTTCGACCGCTTCGCCGGGATTGATCGCGGTCGAGCGTTCGTTCTCGATCATCTCGCGCGCCAGAAGATGGCGGCGGTTCGAGGTCGCATAGAGGATCACGTTGTCCGGCCGGCCTTCGATGCCGCCTTCCAATACGGCTTTCAGCGATTTGTAGGACGCATCGTTGCCGTCGAAAGAAAGATCATCGCAGAACACGATGAAATAGAAATCCGAAGCGCGGATCTGTTCCATCAGGGCGGGCAGACTTTCAATATCCTCGCGATGGATTTCGACCAGCTTGAGGCGGCCGGCGACGGACTTGCTGGCATTGACCGAGGCATGGGCGGCCTTGACCAGTGACGACTTGCCCATGCCGCGTGCGCCCCACAGCAGCGCGTTATTGGCTGGCAGGCCGTTGGCGAAACGCCGGGTGTTCTCGATCAGAGTGTCGACCTGCTGATTGATGCCCTGCAGCAGGCCAATATCGACCCGGCTGACCTTCGGTACGGGAGCCAGGCGGCCGTCGGGATGCCAGATGAAGGCCTCGGCGCTGGCCAGAGAATCGGCATTGGAGCGCTTCGGCGCCGTGGCAGCCATACCCGCGGCAATTGCTTCGAGGGCGAGCGCGATCCGCTCCTCCGTCGGGGGAGCGGCGGCTGGTCGCGGACGTTTTGCCGCGGTCTTCGTCGTGCGGGTCGCGGGAGCCTTTTTGGCAGGGCGGCGGCTTGTTTTATTGGGCTTTTTTGACATTTTTGACTTTCCTCGGCGCGCACCCATATCGAGCCCGGAACACATCCGCAAGCGGTACAAATCGCAGACAAATCAGAGGGTTTACCGGCGTTGCAATTGGGACGCCGGCCGCTATAGTCCGCGCGAATTTACCCAAACCGGCCGAACGCCGACGCGTCGCCGGTTATTCCCCAGCGTTCACGAGGACTTCCGATGTTCATTACCCCTGCGTTTGCCCAGGCTGCAGCCGGCGGCGACACCAACAGCATGCTGATGTCGCTGCTGCCTTTCGCGCTGATCTTCGTGATCATGTATTTCCTGATTCTGCGTCCGCAGCAGAAGAAGGTGAAGGACCACGCCGAGATGGTGAAGAACATCCGCCGCGGCGACACCATCGTCACCTCGGGCGGTCTGGTCGGCAAGGTCACCAAGGTGGTCGATGACGAGCAGGTCGAGTTCGAACTCGCTGAAGGCGTTCGCGTACGTCAGCTCCGCACGATGATCTCGGGCGTGCGCACCAAGGGTGAGCCCGCCAAGGAGAAGGCGGACAAGGCTGATGCCAAGGACGACGCGGCCGCGAGCTGATGCGTTTGCGCGTCGCCCCTTCAAGAATCTGACGGATCATCTCGATGTTGTATTTCACGCGGTGGAAGGCGCTGGCGGTCATTCTGACGGCGCTCGTGGTCTGCCTGTGCGCGGTTCCGAATTTCTTCCCCGAAGCCACCGTGAAAACCTGGCCGAAATGGGCGCAGCGCCATCTGGTGCTGGGCCTCGACTTGCAGGGCGGCTCGCACATCCTGCTCGAAGTCGATGCCAATTCGGTCAAGAAGGACAAGCTCGATCAGGTGCGCGACGACGTCCGTCGCACGCTGCGTGATGCCAAGATCGTCTATACCGGCCTTGGCGTTCGCGGCGACAATGTCGAAGTCCGTATCACCAAGGACACCGAGTATCAGACCGCGCTCACCAAGCTGCGTGAACTGTCACAGCCGCTCGGCGGCTTGATGGGGCAGAGCGGCCAGCGCAGCCTGGAAGTCTCGGACGCAGGCAACGGCCTGATCCGTCTCTCGGTGCCGCCGGCAGCGATCAATGACCGCATCCGCCAGTCGGTCGAGCAATCGATCCAGATCGTCGAGCGCCGCGTCAACGAACTTGGCACCGTTGAACCGCTGATCCAGCGTCAGGGTCTCGATCGCATCCTGGTGCAGGTGCCGGGCCTACAGGACCCGACCCGCCTCAAGGAACTGCTTGGCAAGACGGCGAAGCTCGACTTCCGCATGGTCGACACCTCGCTCCCGGCGGAGCAGGCACAAGGCAGGGTGCCGCCCGACTCCGAACTCCTGATGAGCTCGCAATCTCCGAAGACGCCGTATCTCGTGAAGAAGGAAGTGCTGGTCTCGGGCGCTGACCTGACCGATGCGCAGCCGGGCTTCGACCAGCGCACCAACGAGCCGATCGTCTCGTTCCGCTTCAACACGTCCGGCGCCCGCAAGTTCGCCGATGCCACGGTGAAGAACGTCAATCTGCCCTTCGCCATTGTGCTCGATAACGAAGTGGTCTCCGCCCCGGTCATTCGCGAGCCGATCACCGGCGGCTCCGGCCAGATCTCCGGCAGCTTCACGGTGCAGGGCGCCAATGATCTCGCGATCCTGCTGCGTGCCGGCGCGCTGCCTGCGCCGCTCAGCATCATCGAGGAGCGTACTGTTGGCCCCGGCCTCGGCGCCGACTCGATCGCCAAGGGCGAACTCGCCGCCTATGTCGGCTCCATCCTCGTCATCGTCTTCATGCTGCTGACCTACCGCCTGTTCGGCCTGTTCGCCAATATCGCGGTGACCATCAACGTTCTGATGATTTTCGGTATCCTGTCGCTGCTCAACGCCACGCTGACGCTGCCCGGCATCGCTGGCATCGTGCTGACGGTCGGCATCGCCGTGGACTCGAACGTGCTGATCTATGAGCGCATCCGCGAGGAGTTGCGCGCCGGCCGCACCGCCATTTCGGCGATCGATGCCGGCTTCAAGCGCGCGCTGGCGACCATTCTGGATTCCAACATCACGACCTTCATCGCCGCTGCGGTGCTGTTTTACATCGGCACCGGACCGGTCCGCGGCTTCGCCGTGACCTTTGGCATTGGCATCATCACAACGGTTTTCACGGCCTTCACCGTGACCCGTCTGATCGTCGCCGGCTGGGTCAGGTGGAAGCGGCCGACCAGCGTGCCGATTTGAGTTTACGGAGCAGATTTTGACAACGACACAAATGGTTCTGGCAGGTCTGGGCGCGCTGATCGTCATTCTGTCGATCGTGGCGATCTTCGATCTGTTGCCGTCGCTCCGCATCGTCCCCGACGATACGAAGTTCGATTTCACGCGCTTCCGCCGCATCTCGTTCCCGATCTCGGCGCTGCTGTCGATCCTCGCCATCGTGCTGTTCTTCACGCACGGACTGAATTTCGGCATCGACTTCAAGGGTGGCACGCTGCTCGAAGTCCAGGCCAAATCCGGTACGGCCGATATCAGCGCGATGCGCTCGACGCTCGCCGCCCTGCAACTCGGCGACGTGCAGCTGCAGCAGTTCGGCGGCGCGGCCGACGTGCTGATCCGTCTGGCCGAACAGCCGGGTGGCGATGCCGCGCAGCAGGCCGCCGTTCAGAAGGTTCGTGCAGCCCTCGGTGACAGCGTCGAATATCGCCGCGTCGAAGTGGTGGGTCCGCGCGTCTCCGGCGAATTGCTGGCTTACGGCATGCTCGGCCTGATCGTCGCGATCATGGGCATCCTGATCTATCTCTGGTTCCGCTTCGAATGGCAGTTCGCCTTGGGCGCCATGATCGCCAACGTCCACGATATCGTGCTGACGATCGGCTTCATGTCGATCACGCAGGTCGACTTCGATCTCACCAGTATTGCGGCGCTGCTGACCATTCTCGGTTATTCGCTGAATGACACCGTGGTCATCTACGATCGTATTCGCGAGATTCTGCGTCGCTACAAGAAGATGCCGATGCCGGAGCTGCTGAACGAGTCGATCAATTCGACGCTGTCGCGTTCGATCATCACCCACGTCACCGTGACGCTGGCGCTGCTGGCGCTCTACGCGTTTGGCGGCCAGGCGATCCACTCCTTCACCGCCGTCATGATCTTCGGCGTCGTGCTGGTCGGCACCTACACCTCGATCTTCATCGCTGCGCCGCTGCTGATCTATCTCGGCGTCGGCGAACACCGCGAAGACGCCGACAAGCCCGCCGCGAAGCCGAAGCCCTGAGATGCCGGTCGATCCCGAAGCGCCGCACCTTCCGCGCTCGGCCGCCATCGAAGCCTACGGCAAGGGCGGCTTCCACTTCGACACCATGTCGCATCAGGGCTCGCTGCTCTGCCTGCCCGATGCGGTCTGGGCGTGGTCGGTGACCAAGGCCAGTGACATCGACCGCCATTCTCTCCGGCGCGTGTTCGAAGGCGCAGCAGGCATCGACACGCTGATCATCGGCACCGGCAACGAGGTCTGGATCGTCCCGAACGATCTTCGCAACGCCTTGCGCAATCTGCATGTAGTGATCGACGCGATGCAGACCGGTCCTGCGATCCGCACCTATAATGTCATGTTGGGCGAGCGCCGCCGCGTTGCCGCCGCGCTGATCGCGGTGCCATGAGTAGTGCTGATCAGAGCTCCGCGGCTTTCTGCGCGGAGTTGGTGCGCAGCCACGACTTCGACCGCTACGCATCGACCTTGTTCGTGCCTGCCGACAAGCGCCGTTCGCTGCTGGCGCTCTATGCGTTCAATACGGAAATTACCCGCGTCCGTGAGCTGGTGAAACAGCCGTTGCCCGGCGAAATCCGGCTGCAATGGTGGACCGATATGCTGGCCGGCGCAGGTCATGGCGATGTCGAACAGAACCCCGTTGCTGCCGAATTACTGCTAGCGATCCGCGCGCACGATCTTTCCATCGACAGGCTGTCCAAGCTGATCGATGTGCACATCTTCGATCTCTACAACGACCCGATGCCGGATCTCGCGCTGCTGGAGAGCCACTTTCGCGATACGCTCGGGACTTTGCTGTTCTCATCGGCAAATATCCTCGGCGACGGGTCTGAGGCCAGCGCTCATGTCGCCGAGCATGCCGGGCTGGCCCAAGGCGTCGCGTGGATCATTACGCGTCTGCCCTATGACACGATGCGGCGGCAATTGTTCGTTCCCCAGGACATGCTCCTGCAGAACGGCAGCAGCGCCGATCAGATGTTTGCCGGCAAGATGACGCCAGGCATCCGTGCAACGCTGGATCGGCTGATATCAGGCGCGCAGGAGCAGCTCGCGACAGCACAGGGAATGCTTGCGGATGTAGTACCGGCGGCGCGCGCGGCGTTCCTGTCCATGGCGCTGGTGAAACACGATCTGGAGCAGATGGCGCGACCGGATCACGATCCGTTCGAGCTCCATGTCAGATCGCGGCTGCGGACCCTGTGGACGCTGTGGCGCGCGTCGCGCTCAGTGTGACGTCAGCTTCTGGTCTGTCGTCTCGAAGTTGAAACGGTCGCGCAGGTTCTTCCGCGACTCCAGGATGCCCTTCAGGAACGCGCGGTCGGCGTCGCTGGTCATCAATGGCTCCAGCAGATCGACCTGGTTCATGGCGACGAGCTGCAGCACTTCGGTGCGAATGCGGCCGGAGGTGTCGCGGGGCAGGGCTGCGACGACCTGTAGATGCTCCGGCGGCTTCGCAGCCTTTGCGGCAGCCAGTTCACCCTGCAGCTTCGCTTCCAGCGCGACATCATCGGCTTCCACGAAAGCATAGAGTCCGACGCCAGTGCGCCGGTCTGCAAAGGCGACGATCGATGCGTCGCGCACCGCCGGGTTCTGCTTGATGATCTCGAGCAGCGGGGGCGCGTCGTTGACCAGGCGCTTGCCGCCGCCCTCGCGGTCGGTGAAGTTGAAGATGCCGCGTGTGATGGCGCGATAGACCTTCTTGCCGGTCATCAGCCAGATCCGCGCCGGCAGCGACTTCTTCGAAAGGATCGCCTTTTCCTTCGGCGTCAGCAGTTCTGGCGCGTAAGTGCGCTTGTGCTTCAGGAGGTGACGCAGATCTTCATAGGCGGCGATGCGAAATAGCTGGCTGCGGGACTTGAAGCAGACCGCGAGCTGGAAGTCGGTAACATAAGCTAGCCCGTCGCTGCCGCGCAGCCAGTTCTGCTCCTTGGCGAGATCGTTATGGCACACGCCCATGCGATGCAGCTTGCGCAGCGCGAGCTTCGCGGATTTGAAATAGCGCGCATCGTGATGCGGTTTTGCGAGATGCAGCGCGACGCCGTCGATGAAGCCGCGCACCAGCGCGCGGTCGCCGGCCCAGAGTAATTCCGGTCCAACGCGCAGATCGCGCGCCAGCGTCAGTGCGCGGCGTTCCCGCGTGAACAGATGCAGCGCCAGCAGATATGACCACCACGGCACTTGATCGAGCCGGCGCAGCACCGCATCGACTTCGCCCGATGGCGTGCGATAGCGGCCGCGCTCGACGGTCGAGAACACGTCGCGTTTCAGCAACACGCCTTCGGTCCAGGTCTTGGACAGCGCAGCGGCGTCCTGTGGCGGCAAACTCATCGAACAATCCTGAAATTCAAATCGCCGGCGTCATGCCGCGGCTGCAACGGGCAGGCTGGCGGCAATCCAGTCATCCATGTCGGCCAGCGCCCGCACGCTCATCGCCTGCTTCTTGGCAACGGTCTTCTCATTGCCGCGCAGCCGCGAGCCGTCGGGCTTCTTGGTCGGCGCCTGAGCCAGCGGCGGGAACAGGCCGAAATTGATGTTCATCGGCTGGAAAGAGCGCGGTCCAGCATCGATGGTTTCGATATGGCCGCCGGTGATGTGGCCGAGCAACGAGCCCAGAGCCGTCGTCACGGGCGGGGGCGCCAGCGACTGGCGCTTGGCATCGGCCGCGGCATAGAGGCCGGCGATCAGGCCGACGCTGGCGGACTCCACATAGCCTTCGCAGCCGGTCATCTGGCCGGCGAAACGCAGGCGCGGTTGCGCCTTCAGGCGAAGTTGTTCGTCGAGCAGCTTTGGCGAGTTGAGGAACGTGTTGCGATGCAGGCCGCCAAGCCGTGCGAATTCGGCATTCTGCAGGCCGGGGATCATCCGCAATGCCTGCTGCTGCGGGCCGTATTTCAGCTTCGTCTGGAAACCGACAATGTTGTAGAGCGTGCCGAGCTTGTTGTCCTGGCGCAGCTGCACGATGGCGTAGGGCTTCACGAGGGGATCGCGCGGGTTGGTAAGGCCGACTGGCTTCATCGGGCCGTGACGCAGCGTCTCGCGGCCGCGCTCGGCCATCACTTCGATGGGCAGGCAGCCGTCGAAATAGGGCGTGTTGGTTTCCCATTCCTTGAAGTCGGTCTTTTCGCCCGCCAGCAGCGCATCGATGAAGGCGTCATACTGCTCGTGGGTCATCGGGCAGTTGATGTAGTCGGCGCCGGTGCCGCCGGGCCCGACCTTGTCGTAGCGCGACTGGAACCAGGCGATCTCCATGTCGATCGAGTCTTTATGAACGATCGGTGCGATGGCATCGAAGAAGGCCAGCGCGTTCTCGTCGGTCAGCCCACGGATGCCGTCCGCGAGCGCTGCCGAGGTCAGCGGCCCTGTCGCGACGATGACATTGCGCCAGTCGGAAGGCGGCAGGCCGGCGACTTCGGCGCGGTCGATGGTGATGAGCGGGTGGTCGTTGAGTGCCTTGGTCACGGCATCGGAGAAGCCGTCGCGGTCGACGGCCAGTGCACCGCCGGCGGGGACCTGGTTGGCATCGGCGCAGCGCATGATCAGCGAGCCCAGCTTGCGCATTTCGGCGTGCAGTAGGCCGACAGCGTTGTTGAGCGCGTCGTCAGAACGGAAGGAATTGGAGCAGACCAGTTCGGCGAGGCCATCAGTGCGATGGGCGTCGGTCATCTGGTGCGGCCGCATCTCGTGCAAGATCACGGGAATGCCAGCATGGGCGATCTGCCAAGCGGCTTCCGAGCCGGCGAGGCCCGCGCCGATCACATGGACGCAGTCGTCTGGATTTGGGGCTGTTGTCATGGCCCCGCATGTAGCGCGTTTCGGCGCGAAGTGGAATTCGCTTCGCGGAAATTCGGCCGGTTAGCCAAAGCTTTGAAGACGCTTTGGTTCGAACGCGTGTGGCGCTGAAGACGGTGTCTTCAGGGAACCACGATTGCGCCCGCGCGAGGCGGGCGCAATCCGTGAAACGCCAGGCAGGACAGATAGAACGTCCTGACGGATCAGCCGTTATAGGCGCCAGAAGCAACACGCGGAATGTCCGAACGGTCGAGACCGATGTCGGAAAGCTCGCGATCGCTGAGCTGGGAGAGTTCGGCAACGTTGCGCTGATAGTCGCGGAACGCCTGGATCATGCGGATGAATGAAAGCAGCATTTGAGTTCTCCTTCGTTAAGCGATTCATCTCTTGCGAGGTGCTTCGCTGTTGAAGTGAATATAGGTGACAATATCGCAGTGCAGCAGTCGAGATGTTGCGATGCAGCTAGTCAAGGACTGCATAGCTCGCGCAAGGAATGATTAACCTCTCGGCGCTCGGAGGCGATTTTGCGGGCACAGTGCGTATTGAGGCACCTTTAGAGATGATTATAGCTGTTAATTAGTCAGTTAAATCATGCGTTTGGAGGTGTTCCAAAGCCCAGCCGGATACCAGAGGCTGAACCGGCGCGATAAAGCCTTTCTGACCTCAATCAGCCAGCGCACTCGGCGGTTCCTCGTAAGTTCCTGCCTGGCGTCGCTATGCGTGATTCGCATACGAGTGTTAAGAATGAACATAAAGTCATCCTTACGCGAGGCTTGCGGGGCGACTTTTCTCTAAACTGCATGCGTGAAGGCAAATACATATGCAACTCGAGGTCCTGCGCGAAACGCGGTTGCTGTTGGCCTCCGGAGGCACATCAAAAGGCCGATGCTGCGACGTCAGTAAACGCGCGCGAATTACATTTGTGTAAGTTTGTTGCTCTCGATGTCTGAAGCGCCAAAAAGTTGAGTGTTCTTGGTGGCGATCACAACCGGCTCACATTCAATTCACTGCGGCTGTTATTTCCTGGATCGCAGCGGGACGTATCAATTCCTTCTACAGAATCCGGCAATGGCGTCGGTTCTGTTGCGAAGGACAAATAAGATGATCACAAGATTACTGGGAGCGGCCGCCATGGCTGCTGTTGTGTTCGCTACGGTGCCGGCTTCGGCTGCACGTATGGAAGGCTGCAGCGGCAGCAACCTGCTGAAAACCGAAACCGCCGTCGAAGCGATGCCGGACGGCGATGCGAAGTGGGTTGCGTTCAAGGAAATGACGGATGCGCAGACCGCGTTGCTCGACAACAAGATGGGCGTGTGTGCGGTCCATCTGACCAGGGCCATGCATGTTGGCATGACGAAGTAGGACATCACGGGAGAGGCCGCTTGCTGAGGAGCGGACGGCCCTTCCATCATCTCATGCGAGTCTACGGTTCTTTGGCGAGCTGACTGGCGAAAGTGGCGATGGTCTTCGAATAGACCTCGCTCTTGTTCCACTGCTGAATGACCGCGAAGTTCGCAGTCCCCGGCGCAAAATCCTGATCGCGCTTCCAGCCATAACTGGCGAGATAGTTTGCCGTTGAGGCCAGCACGTCGGGCGCGCTGCGCAGCAGGTCGCGATGGCCATTGCCGTCGAAGTCGACTGCGAATTTCAGGTAGGACGATGGCATGAATTGCGTCTGGCCGATTTCGCCGGCCCAGGCGCCATGCATCTCGGCCGGTGCGAGGTCGCCGCGGTCGACGATGCGCAGGGCATCGAGCAATTCACCGCGAAACATCTCGGCGCGTCGACAATCATATGCGAGCGACGCGATGGCGCGGATGGTAGGGAATTTGCCGACGTTCACGCCATAGTCGGTCTCCAGTCCCCAGATCGCCACCAGCACCGGGCCGGGCACGCCATATTGCTGTTCGATGCGTCCGAGCACCGAGCCGTAACGCTTCAGCATGTCGCTGCCACGACGCAGCCTTGGCGGCACCATGCGTCCGGAGAATTCCTCAAAGCTTTGTTTGAAGACCTGCTGGCCGCGATCGCGCGATAATACGCTGTTGTCGAAGGTGACGCCGGTCAATGCTGCATCGACGGTCTTCTGCGAAATGCCCTTGCCGACGGCTTCCGTCTTGAAGGCGGCGAGCCAACCATCGAAACTGCCTGTGCCGCAGGAGGGCGCAGCAACGGCCGGCGCTAGCGGCGAGATCAGGACTGTACCAAGCAGGAACGTACAAAGCAGGGCGCGCATGGTCTCAAGGCTCTCATTCGATCGTGAATAATGTCGCGACGATATTGCGCGATGAGCCTTCCGGTGAACCACGGCCAAAACAAGGCTTGCGCAGTGATATCAGAACAGCATGATGACCTCTCGCGCAATTCTGCGAGAGGCCGTCATTGGGCGAGATCAGACTATCGGGTCCACGTTACTCGTCGCTGCGCCATTGACGATGATGAGCGGCCAGCCTTGCGGCGTGGTCAGCACCTAGCGCCGTAGCTCGCGCCTCGGTGAAAATGTCGTCCGACATTCACAGCGCTGCAATGCAGCGGCCGGGCTTTCGCCTCAATTCAGTCGGACCTTGCTACCGACGTCAAACGGTCTGTCGATGACTTTGCCAACTGGCTTGGACGGTTGGTTTGGGCAGTCGGCTTGGAACGACTCTTCCCCGCAGTCTATCGCGTCGCATTGGCAAGCGAACGGTGGGCGGATACAAGTATGAACCGGCTGGTGCTGCCGGAACCAAACACGGCACGAATTCTTCAATCTGTCACGAAAGCTATTGGGAGCGACATATGAGCATTTTCGGAAAGATCATGGGCGCGATTTTCGGCACCAGCGCCAGTGCAGCATCCCCTGATGCCGCGCCGGCCGCCGGCGGTTCGGCTCCCGCAGGCGCCGCGCCGATGGACAGTGTTGACGTTGCTGCGATCCTCGACAAGGCCGTGGCGGCCAAGGGCGAGAAGCTGGAATGGAAGACCTCGATCGTCGACCTGATGAAGGCGCTCGACATCGACTCCAGCCTGTCGGCTCGCAAGGATCTCGCCAAAGAGCTCGGTTACACCGGCGACACCAGCGATTCCGCCAGCATGAACATCTGGCTGCACAAGCAGATGATGACCAAGCTCGCTGCCAATGGCGGCAAGCTGCCGGCCGACATCAAGCACTAAACTTTCCGTTTAGGACGGAGTTGAAGGCCCGCGCTCGCGCGGGCCTTTTTGCTGTGGTATACCAGCACGCATAAATACAAGATCAGAAAACAAGACAAAACATACGAGGAGAAACGCCATGGACCCCATCAACCGCAGAACGATTCTGACCACCGGTGCCGTTGCCCTGGCTGGCAGCGCATTGGCGGGCGAGGCCGCGCAGGCGCAGGCCGGTCCCAAGGGCATATTCTCGGTCGCGACGGTGACGATTCCCATCGTCGGCGAGACCGACGTGTTTCCGGTGCGCCGCATCTATTGTATCGGTCGCAACTATGCGGCGCATTCCCGCGAGATGGGATCGGACCCGACGCGCGAGCCGCCGTTCTTCTTCCAGAAGCCGACCGATGCGATCCAGAACGTGAAGATCGGCGAGGTCGCCGATCACCCGTATCCGTCGCTGACCAAGAACTATCATTACGAGGTCGAACTCGTCGCCGCGCTCAAATCCGGCGGCACCAATATCTCCGTCGATAAGGCGCTCGACCATGTCTACGGCTATGCTGTCGGACTCGACATGACACGCCGCGACCTGCAGCGCGCTATGGGCGACGAGAAGAAGCCATGGGAGATCGGCAAGAGTTTTGACCGCGCCGCAGTCATCGGCCCGATCCATCCGGTCAGCAAGACCGGCCACATGACCAAGGGTCCGATCTCGCTTGCGGTGAATGGCACGGTGAAACAGACCTCCGACCTCGACAAGATGATCTGGAGCGTCGCCGAGCAGATATCGAAACTCTCGGACGCCTTCGAGCTGAAGGCCGGCGATATCATCTATTCCGGTACGCCGGAGAATGTCGGCCCGGTCGTAAAGGGCGACGTGCTGCTCTGCAAGATCCAGGGCCTGCCGGACATGTCGATCAAGATCGTTTGAGGTTTTGCCACACACTTGTCATTCCGGGATGCGCGCAAGTCGGCAGAGCCGACTAAAGCGCAGACCCGGAATCCCGATGCAATGAGAACTCAAAACATTTCCAGATTCCGGGTTCGCGATCGCCAAGTCGCGCTCGCGCCCCGGAAAGACGTGTGTGTGGCTAGCCGACCAGGTCCGCATAGTCCGCATGCTGGCGCAGATAATCCACCACGAACGAACAACCCGCCACGACCTTCAGCCCATCCGCACGGATCAATCCGAGCGCGCCCTTGACCAGTTCTGACGCGATGCCGCGGCCGCGCAGGGTAGGTGGCGTTTCGGTATGCGTGATGATGACGCGATCGCCGGCACGGCGATAATTTGCAAAGGCGACGGAGTCGCCGACATCCAGCTCGAAGCGATTGAGCGCCTTGTTATCGCGAACGTCGGTCATGCCGCGTCTTTCAGCAAATCCTGATAGTCGGCATTTTTCGCGATGTATGCCGCGATGAAGGGGCACTGCGCCACGACCTTCAATCCCTGTGCGCGGACGGCATCGAGCGCGCCGCGGGCAAGCTGTGAGCCGATACCTCTGCCGCCCAATTCCTGCGGCACGACGGTGTGGACGAAGGTGATGGTGTCGGACGTCCGGGTATATTCGGAAAAAGCGATATGGCCCTCGACGGCAAGTTCGAAACGGTGAAGCGAAGTATTGTTATAAACCGCGTTGCTCATTCTCATTCCATCCACAGGTGTCCGGGAGAAGGTAACAGTCATTTCTAAACGGGTGCAATGCAGCCGCCGCATGCTTCATCTGATAGGGGAAATCCGTGTCGTCGCGCGGGGCTCTTTGCCGTTCTGCGCGCTGTGAAAAATGGCTTTGGCGTGGCCTTGCAAAGGCAAAGCGGGTTCCTACGTCAATTGTAGACATACGCCCCGAAGCGGCCGGATCGGTCGTTTGACAGTTGGAGTGTCATGCCAACGGCCGCTGACGTATGCCTCTTTTGGAGGAGGTCACGATGTCAGACTCTCGGTTTCTCGGTACGCATCGCACGTGGGAAGACTGGTTTGGCATGGCGCTTGGCGTCCTGATTGCGCTGTCGCCCTGGTTTCCTACGCAGAACGGTCATCAATATGCCGGGGGGACCCCCAGCGCCATAATCATTAACACGGTGGCGGTTGGCGTCCTGGTATTTGGCCTTGCGCAGCTTGAGTATGTCGCGCTGCAACGCTGGGAGGAGGTGGCCGCGATCATTCTCGGCCTGTGGCTGATCGTCTCGCCACTTTTCCTCGGTTATTCCGGCGACGGCATGCTCAGATTCATCCATACCTGCCTCGGCGGTCTCGTGGTGCTGCTGGCAGCACTGCAGTTGTGGCAGGACTGGGATTTGAGTGATGGGGAAATGGCCCAGCACGGGCAGTGACAACAAGCGATCAGGCCCGCCGGTCTTGTCGTGAGGCCGGCGGGTTTCGTCTGTCTGAGGCCGGCCGTTAGCGTCCTGGCACAGCCAGCGTCGCGATTAGTTCGTCGATCCGGGAAAACACATAATTCGGCGTGCGCGCTTTCAGGGCCGCTCCGCTGGTATAGCCCCACGTCACCGCGCCGAAATCGATTCCGGCCTCGCGTGCAGCGTCGATATCGCGGATCTCGTCACCGATGCTGATCGTGTCATCGACAGAGATGCCGGTGAGCTCAAGGATACGCTGGAATTTCGCCGTCTTGCCGAACAGGCCGGCGCCGCAGGCGAAATAGGCGACGTGCTGATCGAGATCGCCGAGCACGTGTCGGACATTGTCCTCGCTATCGGAGCTGACGATCGCAATCGTCATGCCACGCGCCTTCAATTCACAGAACATGCGGTCGACGCCTGGGAACAGCGAAATGCGGTCGATCTGCTGCGCCTTGCGCTTGCGCATGTCGCGCGCAATCAACGGGATCCGCCATTTGGCGACGCCGAGCAGCCGGATCAGCTCACCGGCGCCGACGCTCCGCAACTCGTCGATGCGGTCGCGTTCGACGCGCTGAAACTTGTGCTTGTCGGCGACGGAATTGATGACGCTGAGGAACCACGAAAAGCTGTCGGACAGCGTGCCGTCGAAATCGAAGATGGCGAGCTTATAGGGCATGGCTGGCGGGCGGGGAGGTGGCCGGGGTCTCGGTCTCGGCTGGATGTTTGGCAGTGGCGGTCACGGGCTGGTTCTCGTCTGAGTCGTGGCCGATATGCGACCCGTCGCAAGGATGATCCCATCAGACCCGGTTTTCAACCCGCATTCGCGCGGCGAAACGATGCACGAGCCGCACGCAAGCGTGCTAAGTCCGTCATTGCCGTTTCATATCACCCGCAGGAGGCCCTCATGGCAGACGATAGACCGAACCAGAAAGGCCCCAACACTAAGAAGAAGCAGAAGTGCAAGAATTGCGAAGGCAAGGGCCTGCTGAAAAAGGGCGAGAAGGTGGTGAAGTGCCAGAGGTGTCACGGGACGGGGCTGAGGTAAGCGTGAAGGATAGGCACTGACAGGTCTCGCCTTATTTGTTATGCTTAGCTATCGATGCTTTACGGCAGGTTCTTTAAAATGAACGACCTCTCGGAGCGAATTACGATTGATCCCGACCGCATGCATGGACGCCCCTGTATCCGCGGGCTGCGCATCACCGTATCCGATGTGCTTGGTTTGCTCTCGGCCGGTCAATCGCGCGAGGAAATTCTAATCGATTACCCTTATCTGGAGAGCGCGGATATCGATGCCGTTCTTTCTTTTGCTGCCAGCCAAGCCGATCATCCGGTTATCCCCGCGGAGTAGCAATTGCTGTTCCTTATCGACACGCAACTTCCTCCGGCTCTGGCGGAAGCACTGCGGGGTCGTGGGTTGGATGCGATCCATACTGCAGATCTTGGCATGCTGGCCGCGACCGATGCGATGATCTGGGATGAAGCCGTCGCCCGCTCTGCCGTACTCGTTACCAAAGACCGCGACTTCGCCATGCTCCGTGCTGCACGGCGGAGCGGCCCATTCATTCTCTGGATCCGCTTCGGCAACATGAACAATCGCACCCTGATCGCTCGAATCTTGCGTGCGATGCAGAGGGTGATCAAAGCGATTGAGCGCGGAGATGCTGTGATAGAGCTTACGACTTGAGGGCGCGCCGTCGATGTGATCGTCACCCCGCGCCACGATAAAATATAGATCGCGCGCTCCTCTACTCCGCCGCCTCGCTCGCCTGCTTCCGCTTCTTCGGCTTCCCCGCCTTCTCCAGCACCGGTTTCAAAAACTTCCCCGTATAGCTGCGCGGTGCCTTGACGATATCTTCCGGCGGGCCCCAGGCGACAATCTCGCCGCCGCCGTCGCCGCCTTCGGGGCCGAGGTCGATGACCCAGTCGGCGGTCTTGATGACTTCGAGATTGTGCTCGATCACCACCACCGTGTTGCCCTGCGCCACCAGCTCATGCAGCACTTCCAGCAGTTTGGCGACGTCGTGGAAGTGGAGTCCCGTGGTCGGCTCGTCGAGAATGTAAAGTGTGCGACCGGTCGCGCGCTTGCTCAGCTCCTTGGCGAGCTTCACGCGCTGCGCTTCGCCGCCGGATAGCGTCGTCGCTTGCTGGCCGACATGGATGTAATCCAGTCCAACGCGATGCAGCGTCTTGAACGTCTCGCGCACACGCGGCACTGCCTTGAAGAAGTCGGCGGCTTCTTCCACGGTCATGTCGAGTACGTCGGCGATCGACTTTCCCTTGAACAGAACTTCGAGCGTCTCGCGGTTGTAGCGTTTGCCCTTGCAGGTATCGCAGGTGACATAGACGTCGGGCAGGAAGTGCATCTCGATCTTGATGACGCCGTCGCCCTGGCACGCCTCGCAGCGGCCGCCCTTGACGTTGAACGAGAAGCGGCCGGCCTCATAGCCGCGTGCCTTGGATTCCGGCAGGCCGGCAAACCATTCGCGGATTGGCGTGAAGGCGCCGGTATAGGTCGCCGGATTGGAACGCGGGGTGCGGCCGATCGGCGACTGGTCGATCTCGATGATCTTGTCGATATGCTCCAGGCCTTCGATGCGGTCATGCGGCGCGGCGCCTTCGCTGGCGCCGTTGAGCTTGCGCGCGATGGCCTTGTAGAGCGTGTCGATCAGCAGCGTCGACTTGCCGCCACCGGAGACGCCGGTGACCGCGGTGAACAGCCCGAGCGGGACTTCCGCCGAGACGTTCTTGAGATTGTTGCCACGCGCATTGATCACCTTGATGGTGCGGCGATGGTTCGGCGGCCGGCGCTCCGGCACCGGCACCGACATTTCGCCGGTGAGGTATTTGCCGGTCAGCGACTTCGGATTCTTCATCACCTCCTGGGGCGTGCCCTGGGCGACGATATTGCCGCCATGGGTGCCGGCGCCGGGGCCGACATCGACCACGTAATCGGCCGCGATCACCGCGTCCTCGTCATGCTCGACCACGATCACGGTATTGCCGAGATCGCGCAGCCGCCGCAGCGTATCGAGCAGCCGCGCATTGTCGCGCTGATGCAGGCCGATCGAGGGCTCGTCGAGTACATAGAGCACGCCGGTCAGGCCCGAGCCGATCTGTGACGCCAGGCGAATACGCTGGCTCTCACCGCCCGACAACGTGCCGGATGAGCGCGCCAGCGTGAGATAGTTGAGGCCGACATCGAGCAGGAAGGAGAGGCGCTCGCGGATTTCCTTGAGAATGCGGACGGCGATCTCGTTCTGCTGCTTGTTGAGCAGATCCGGCACGGACTCGAACCAGTCGCCAGCCTTGCGCACCGACATTTCCGAGATGTTGCCGATATGCTTGCCGCCGATCTTCACACTGAGCGCTTCGGGCTTCAGCCGATAGCCCTCGCAGGCATCGCAGGGCACGTCGGAAAAATACTTGCCGAGTTCTTCGCGCGCCCATTCGCTTTCGGTCTCACGGAAGCGGCGGTCGATATTGGTGACGACGCCCTCGAACGGCTTCTTGGTGTCGTAGGAGCGCACGCCGTCTTCATAGGAGAACTTGATCTCGTCATCGCCGGAGCCGTGCAGGATGGCGTTCTGCGTCTTCTTCGGCAGGTCCTTCCACTTGGTGTCGAGGGTGAACTTGTAGAACTTGCCGAGCGCCGTCAGCGTCTGCACGTAATAGGGCGACGACGACTTCGCCCATGGCGCGATGGCGCCCTTGCGCAGCGTCAGTTCCTTGTCGGGAATGACGAGATCGGCATCGATGGTCTGCTCGACACCGAGGCCACCGCATTTCGGACAGGCGCCATAAGGGTTGTTGAACGAAAACAGTCTGGGTTCGATTTCCGGAATGGTGAAGCCGGAGACCGGACAGGCGAACTTCTCGGAAAACAGGATGCGCTCGGCACCTGTCTTGTCGTGAATCTTCGCCACCTTCTTGTCGGATTTCTTTTCTTCCGCGGGAGCGGCAGGAGCGTCCGCATATTCGATGACCGCAAGACCTTCGGCGAGCTTCAGCGCGGTCTCAAAACTTTCCGCGAGGCGCTGGCCGATATCCGGCCTGACAACGATGCGATCGACGACGACGTCGATGTCATGCGGAAACTTCTTGTCGAGTACGGGCGCTTCGGCGAGTTCATGGAAGGTGCCGTCGATCTTGACGCGCTGAAAACCCTTCTTGAGATATTCGGCCAGCTCCTTGCGATACTCGCCCTTGCGGCCGCGCACCACGGGCGCCAGCAGATAGAGACGCGTGCCTTCCGGCAGCGCCAGCACGCGATCGACCATCATCGACACCGTCTGGCTCTCGATCGGCAATCCGGTCGCCGGCGAATAGGGAATGCCGACGCGCGCCCACAACAGGCGCATATAGTCGTAGATCTCGGTCACAGTGCCGACGGTCGAGCGTGGATTCTTCGACGTGGTCTTTTGCTCGATGGAAATGGCCGGCGACAACCCGTCGATCTGATCGACATCCGGCTTCTGCATCATCTCCAGGAACTGCCGGGCGTAAGCCGACAGCGACTCCACGTAGCGGCGCTGGCCTTCGGCATAGATCGTATCGAAGGCGAGGGACGATTTGCCGGAGCCGGACAGACCGGTGAACACCACCAGCTTGTCGCGCGGAATCGTCAGATCGACATTCTTGAGATTGTGCTCGCGCGCGCCGCGGATGGTGATGCTGCGCATGTTGGCGGCGGCCTGCTGCCGCTTCGCCTTGATGATCTCGTCCATACAGGCAATTCCCCGGCGCGTCGGGCGCGCCACATCCGGGCGCGCATCGCCGGCCGGGCCGGGATCGGGCGCCAATTGATTGTCGCTGGAACATAGGAAGAACGGGCGGGAATTTCCAGTGCTCCGAAGCAACGATCAACGGTTTGTTGGGAGAGAGGTTGCGCAGCGGCCGGCAAACGAGAAAGGCCGGCGTTTCCGCCGGCCTTTCCGAAGTCAGGAGCCCGAGATCAGGCGAAGCTCAATACTTCGCGACGACCGGGCCACCGAACTTGTAGCTCAGACGGGCGGTGACCGTGGACACGGTCAGCTTGTCGTCAAACCTTTCGGTGCCGAACAGAACTCCGGTCGCCGTGAGATTTTGACCGCTGAACGACGTCGTGCCGAAATCCATGTAATTATACTCGACACCGACGATCCAGTTCGTCGCGAAGCCATATTCAAGACCCGCGCCGACGACGTAGCCACTGCGCCACTGGCTGTTGTCCAGATGGCTTCCGAAAATGTCGAAATTGCTCATCTTCAATCGGGCACCGGCGTAGCCGCCCTTCACATAGGGCAACCAGTTGTTGAAGGCGTAGCCGAGGCGGCCGGAGGCAGTGAGGGTGCTATCGATCCTCGAGCTGATCCGATCCGAGCCTGGGAAGAAGATGCTGATGTCAGTCGCGCGCATGTTCGCGCCGCCGCCTGCGAGTTCGACGCCGAACACCCAATTGGCCGACTGCCAGTTGTAACCCGCCTGACCGCCATAGACGGCGCCGGCGGGCTTGGTGCGCTGGGTGGTGCCGAGGGGGCTGAACGTACCGGAGGTCCAGAAGCCGCCAAAGCCGGGCAGCAGGTCGGTATGATCTTCGCGACCCCAGCCATAGCCTGCATTGGCGCCGATATAGAAGCCGGACCAGTTGTAGGTCGGATCGACGATCGGCGGCCGCGCCTTGGTGTAGGGCCGCGCTGCCAGATCGGCAGCTGAAGCCGATGTTCCGGCGCCGACAGCGGCGAGGGCGACGGATGCGATCAGAATTTTCTTCATGGTCAGACTCCCCAATTGATGTCGCAACCCTAGCGTGATTCAGTAAGGCCGTCTGTATTTCGATTGCAACACCAAGAAACTAACGCGGGGGTTGCGCGAAAGTGCATATCTACGCGCCAGAATAGAAGCAAGTTAGTGCGACCACTTCCAGGCAACGGACCGGCTACGATGAAATGAAAAAGGCCGGCGTTTCCGCCGGCCTTTCCGAAGTCAGAAGCCTGAGATCAGGCGCGAAGATCAATACTTCGCGACAACCGGGCCACCCCAGTTGAAGCGGTAGTTCAGGCCAGCCTTGACGGTGTGCTCGTCGTTGCGGGACGACAGGCCGACGATGCCAACCGGCGACGGAGCAGCGAAGGTGGTCTTGCCGAAGTCGTAGTACTGGTACTCAACCTTGCCCGACCAGTTCTGGGTGAACAGGTATTCGAGGCCGGCGCCGACGGTGTAACCGTCATGCTTGGTGCCAGCTGCGAAAGCCACCGGAACGGCGCCAACGGTCGTGACCAGCGATTCGCTGTAGTCGGAGTAAGCGTAGCCGCCCTTCACGTAGAGCAGTGCCGGACCCCAGGTGTAACCGATGCGACCGGTGACCGAGGCGAGGCCCTTCTGGTTCAGGTTGTAGGTGACGCCAGCCGGAACGAAAGCGACGTTGGTGTTGTTCGAACCAACCCAGCTGTACTGACCTTCGATGCCGAACACCCAGTTCGGAGCGAACTGATAGTCATAGCCGATCTGCACGCCGCCGAGGAAACGGCCATCCGAATTGTCGGAAGTGCCGCCGAAGCCGTTCGAACCGTTGAAGGCGCCGCCGACGTGACCGCCGATGTAGAAGCCGGTCCAGTTGTAGATCGGGGCAGGAACGTAAGCCGGAGCCTTGGTGTAGGGACGAGCAGCCAGGTCAGCGGCCATTGCCGGAACCGAAGCGCCCAGAGCGATCAGAGCAACGGTGCCCAAAAGAAACTTCTTCATGTGAATTCTCCCCAAAATTGCTTCGCGTCGGCGAAGCCTCGTGTCCCGGCGCAAGCGCCAAATGCAATTCAGTGATCGAAATATACGCAAGTCTGCCAAAAAGTCCGTCACCCAAATAGCACACTCGTCTTCGATGTTTGGCCGTTTCTAAGTTAATGAAAGGTATATGAATTTTGGCCGGGCGCGGTTCCCTTCGGGTTCCACTATTGCTCGACTCAGACGCGACAGCGACGACTCGGCCACTTCGTCGTCGCCCAACAATTCGCCAAGGGGTGTCCTTGAGAACAAAAATGGAACATGCTATATGGGAGGGCGATCATATAAGAGATCGTGGATAACCCGGTCGCGGGGGCCTGCGCGGGAGCGCGGACCGTATAGGGTCCCATCATCAGCGGCGTTTGCGCGCGGGCCAGGGCCTGCGCCGGCGCCCAATCAGCAATTCAGATTCGAGAGTAGGAGAGTGGCATGGCGGGTAGCGTCAACAAGGTGATTTTGGTCGGCAATCTCGGCAAGGATCCAGAAGTCCGCCGGATGCAGAACGGCAATCCGGTCGTCAACCTGACCGTCGCGACCTCGGATACCTGGCGCGACAAGGGCACCGGCGAGCGCAAGGAAAAGACCGAGTGGCACCGCGTCGTGATTTTCAGCGAAGGTCTCGCCAAGGTCGCCGAGCAGTATCTGAAGAAGGGCGCCAAGGTTTATATCGAAGGCGCGCTGCAGACCCGCAAATGGACTGATCCGCAGGGTGTCGAGAAATACTCCACCGAGATCGTGCTGCAGGGCTTCAACTCGACGCTGACCATGCTCGACGGCAAGGGCGGTGGCGCGGGTGGTGGCGGCGGTTACGGCGGCGATGACATGGGCGACAGCTTCGGCGGCGGCCAGTCGAGCGCTCCGCCGCAGCGCCGCGTGGCCGCACCGGCCGGCGGTGGTGGCCGCGGCAGCGACATGGATGACGACATCCCGTTCTGACTGTTGGTTGGAGCTGTGTGTAAACTAAAAAACGCTTTCGTCGCTTCTTCAATGACTTAGCGTTTTTCAGCTTCCGGATTGCCGACGAGACTCGAATCAGATTCTGTGGGGCCCGCTTGTGTAAACAAGGGGGGCTTTCGTTTGATAAATCAACGCATTGCCAGCCGATTTCGCGTAAAGCCCGTTGTAATGGAGGGCGGCGAGAGGTTTGGGCTTCTCTTGGATAGGGAGAGCGGGCTGCCGGACCCTTAGGCTAGCTGAGCACAACATTCGCATGATGGCCGCGCTCGTTGAGCCGCTTGCACAGCGCGTGGGCGAAGGTGGTCTTTCCTGCGGCTGCCGGGCCAAAGAACTCGATGATCATGCTCCCGAACCTCAAGAGGTTGTTGGTGCCTGCACGATTCGCCGAGGGTCCTGCACCTGAGGAAACAGGCGTTCCCGCTTTCGCGCCGCGACAATAAAACTCTCCGCCAATAATCCCGGCACCTTGAGCCTCCGGCACGCCTTTTCGAATGGCTCGATCAGCGCCTCGCAGAGATGTGGAAACAACCGGCCCGGTCGCGGGAGATAGCCGTAATACGTGCTCTCCACGACCTCAAATCCCTCATCCGACAGCAGGCTTGAAAATTGATACAAAGTCAGGGTGTTTCGAGGTCTGCTCGGATATGCCCAGTTCAGGACACGACTGAACGACCCGATGGGTGACGTTGCATTGAGCTGGATATTGCACACCAATACGCCGTCGTTGCGAAGATGCCGATAGATCGCCCGCAATGCGTCGCGCCTAAGCGTGTCTTCTGCATTCAAGAAGAACCGAAATGCGGTGGCAACGTCAAATGTCTGTTCGAGAGGAACCTTGGTGACGTCGACGCATAGCAGCGTCACGTTGTCTGGCACCGAAGCTGCCGAAAGCATCGCTTCTGACACATCGACCCCGACAACCGAGCCGAACAACCGAGCGGCGACCTTCGCAATGCGTCCGGTTCCGCAAGCGAAGTCGAGGCTTGTTCGCTGTGGCCCTCCGAGCCGGCGCAGAATGCTTTCGAGCAAGGGCTGTTCGACGTCCCGCCACAATGCCGCGCAATGGCCCACCTCGAAGGTGCTGACGTAGTCGGCAACGACATCAACCGACTGGTGGCTCGCGCGATAGCTGAACGTGTCTCCGTTGAGCATAAGGATATGTCCCTCGAGTCCGCCGACGCTAACCTCGATGTCGGGACGACGTCTTCATGCATTCGCACGATGCCGGAACGGAGCGGCAGGCGTGATCCGACTAGTCGACGGGCGACAGTCCGCGGATCCGAACAGTCATTCAAATGAACGTTGGTGTGGTTTGTAATCCGGCTAAGCTCTGACCTGCAGGTAAATGACAGCTTGTTCCGAGGCGCTGGGCATTCCACCATGATCATCGAGTTATTTGGGCCGCCTGGTGCAGGCAAGACCACACTTCTTCGCGGCCTCTGCCGGGGGCTGGCGCAAGAAGGCATCAACCTGAAGACAGTGAACGGTTATCGCCTGATTGAATATGCGTCGGCCCAGGATGACGGCCCGGAGACGCGCCATGGCATTGGGCGTATTGGCAGAAAGATTGCCACCTCCGGTCCTGTCTTGCTATCGACCCTGCCGAAGGACGGTGTCGCGGCGCGGCTTCTAGCATCAATCCCGCTACGAAGCCGCACATGGTCGTGGCGCATGAAGGTCGACATCGCTCTACTGTGCGAATCTTGGCGTACAGCGCAGGAATCGGAAGGTTACTTCATTTTTGAAGAAGGCCTGATCCAGGCATTGTGTGCGCTGGTTTTGCTGGCGCGAACTCCAAGCATTGACGTGGTTCGTGACTGCCTAGCGTTCCTGCCGCGACCGGACCTGCTTGTCCAGCTCGATGCGCCGCAGGAAACGTTGCGCCGCCGTCTTACGGATCGGCATGCGCACCAGCCGCTCATCGAAGTCCTCCTGTTCGAACTCGGCGTGGACAGGGGCTTGAAGCAGGCCAATATCTCAAGGGAGATCGGCGAGTGCTTGCGCCGGGACGGATGGTCCTTGATACAAGTCAACGGTGCCGACCCCCTCAATTTCGATAAGGTCATCACGCGAGTCCTGGGAGAGCATATCAATGAGACCGTCCTGGGTGACCAAGGCGATAAAAGCCAAACCACTGGATTAGCTGGCAACTATGAACTTGATGGATCTCAACATTTCGCACGGGGGCCTGGTGGCAGCATCTGACGCTCGCTCACGATTTGAATCATTGCGTGGTCGAGCCCCGGTCCGCCCGGAGCGAGGCATGGATACTTTGGGTCGCCTCGACTAGCGCGGTCCCCTGTCTCGGAGAGCCTTGCGTCCGAAACCAACCATTCAGCCACGATCAGCCCGTGAGGCGCGCACGAAACAAGGTGCAGCCGTCCGCCAGGCGCGACCTGGAGATATCCCGGAATCCAGCCTCGGTCACCGGCGCGCTCCTCGACCGCCTCACGCATCACGTCCATAACCACATATAACCCTTCTGATCTGCTGTCAGGACGTCCTGAACTTCTGCATCGCGCGCTGTGAGCTGATTGCTTGCAGCGCGTTTTGCTTTTTTGAGGGGACGGTTAGCTGCGGCAATGTGGTGGACCATATTATCTTTACAATGGAAAGATTTCTGCGATGGTGAACTGACATTGCCTGCTGAATGCGAGAGCCACCATGTCGCTGCAGCCGTTGCTTGATGCCGCCGCTCCAATCCCGCTGCATGCTTTTGCGGCCATGGTCGCATTCGTGCTCGGTGTCGTTCAATTGATCGCGCCCAAGGGCACGCTGCCACACAGAACGCTCGGCTGGATCTGGGTGGCGCTGCTCGCCACTGTCGCGATCAGCTCGTTCTGGATTCATGGCCACAGCTATCGGCTCTGGGACATATGGAGCCCGATCCACCTGCTGTCGATCATCGCGCCGGTGATGCTGGTGGTCGGAGTGGTCGCCGCACGCCGGCACCGCGTCAGGGCGCATGCCATCACTATGATTTCGATCTTCGCCGGCGCCCTGGTGATCGCCGGCGTGTTCACCCTCGTGCCCGGCCGGGTCATGCACACCGTAGTCTTCGGTCGCTAGATTGCTGCAAGACGGCCGCATGATTTTCGCAAGATTCGGCGGGTTCGGGCTGGCTTATTCGGGGCCACTTCACAAGCCCTGTACAGCTCCCGTAAGCATTTGAAAAATCAGCAGGAAAATAGAGCCGCGGGCGTTGTCTGCGGGGTGGCTTGAAGCCGCGCGATGCGCTATATGATTCCCAGCAAAACCTGACCGGAAATCATCCTTGTCCGACACTGAAGACCAGAAGCCTGGGGAGCCACCGGCCCCCTCGGATATTCGTCCCGTATCCATCCTCGATGAGATGAAGCGTTCGTATCTCGATTACGCCATGAGCGTGATCGTGGCGCGTGCGTTGCCGGATGCGCGCGACGGCTTGAAGCCTGTGCATCGGCGCATTCTCTACGCGATGTATGAGAACGGCTTCGAATGGAACAAGCCATATCGCAAGTCGGCGCGAACCGTCGGCGACGTCATCGGTAAATATCATCCGCATGGCGATCAGTCGGTCTATGACGCCATGGTCCGCATGGCGCAGGACTTCTCGATGCGCGTGCCGTTGATCGACGGTCAGGGCAATTTCGGTTCGGTGGATGGCGATCAGGCCGCCGCGATGCGATACACGGAATCGCGCCTGACCAAGATCGCGCAGTCGCTGCTCGACGATCTCGACAAGGACACGGTCGACTATCAGGACAACTATGACGGCTCGTTCCGCGAGCCGCGCGTGCTGCCGGCCAAGTTTCCCAATCTGCTGGTCAATGGCGGCGGCGGCATTGCCGTCGGCATGGCCACCAACATCCCGCCGCACAATCTCGGTGAAGTCATCGACGCCTGCGTCGCGCTGATCGATGATCCGTCCCTCACCATTGACGATCTGAACAAGATCATTCCGGGTCCGGATTTCCCGACCGGTGGCATCATTCTCGGCCGCGCCGGGATTCGTACGGCCTATCACACCGGCCGCGGCTCCATCGTGATGCGCGGCAAGGTCTCGATCGAGCCGACGCGCAAGGACCGCGAAGCGATCATCGTCTCTGAGATCCCGTATCAGGTGAACAAGGCCACCATGGTGGAGCGCATCGCCGAACTGGTGCGCGACAAGAAGATCGAAGGCATCTCCGATCTACGCGACGAATCCGACCGCGACGGTTTTCGCGTCGTCGTCGAATTGAAGCGGGACGCGGTGCCGGAGGTGGTGCTCAACCAGCTTTACAAGTTCACGCCGCTGCAGACCAATTTCGGCGCCAACATGGTGGCGCTCGACACCGGCCGTCCGTTGCTGATGAACCTGAAGGATCTGCTGACGATCTTCGTCGCGTTCCGCGAACAGGTCGTCACGCGCCGTACCAAGTTCCTGCTCAACAAGGCGCGCGATCGCGCGCATATCCTCGTCGGCCTGGCCATTGCGGTGGCGAATATCGACGAGGTCATTCGTGTGATCCGGACCTCGCCGGATCCGACAACTGCGCGCGACATCCTGATGGAGCGCCGCTGGCCGGCGCAGGATGTGGCGACGATGATGATGCTGATCGACGATCCGCGCCATCGCCTCGAGGAAGACGGCACCGCGCGGCTGTCTTTCGAACAGGCCAAGGCCATTCTCGATCTGCGACTGGCTCGCTTGACAGCTCTGGGCCGCGAAGAAATCTCCGACGAGCTGGACAAGCTCGCCGTCGAGATTGCGGACTATCTGGAGATCCTACGTTCGCGCGCGCGCGTCCAGGGCATCATCAAGGACGAACTCGGCGCGGTGAAGTTGGAATTCGCGACACCGCGCAAGACCGTGATCATGGAACAGGAAGGCGAGGTCGAAGACGAAGACCTGATCCAGCGCGAAGACATGGTGGTGACGGTATCGCATCATGGCTACGTCAAGCGCGTGCCGCTCTCGACCTATCGGGCGCAGCGCCGCGGCGGCAAGGGCCGCTCCGGCATGGCGACGCGCGACGAGGATTTCGTCTCGCGTCTGTTCGTGGCCTCGACCCATACGCCCGTGCTGTTCTTCTCGTCGCGTGGCCAGGTCTACAAGGAAAAGGTCTGGCGTCTGCCGATCGCACCGCCAAACGGGCGCGGCAAGGCGATGATCAACATCCTGCCGCTGGAGCAGGGCGAGCGCATCACCACGATCATGCCGCTGCCCGAGGACGAAGCGACGTGGGAAACCCTCGACGTGATGTTCGCGACCACAGGCGGCAATGTTCGCCGCAACAAGTTGTCGGACTTCGTCGATGTCAGGCGCTCCGGCATCATCGCGATGAAGCTCGATGAGGGCGAAGCGATCGTCGATGTGCAGATCGCCACCGAACATGATGACGTGCTGCTGACCGCTGCCGGCGGCCAGTGCATCCGCTTCCCGGTGACTGACGTCCGTGTGTTCCAGGGCCGCAGCTCGATGGGCGTTCGCGGTATCTCTCTGGCGGACGGCGACAAGCTCATCTCGCTCACCATCCTGCGCCACCTCGAGGCCAATTCCGACGAACGTGCGGCTTATCTGCGTCGTGCTAATGCGGTACGTCGCGGCGGCGCCGAGGAGCGTGCCGATGTCGCGGACGAAGCGGCGGCTGCTGTGGAGACCGAAGAGGCGACCGGCGCCATTGAACTCGGCGAGCAGCGCTATGTCGAGATGTCGGCGTCCGAGCAATTCGTGCTGACCATCAGCGAGAACGGTTACGGTAAGCGGACCTCGTCGTTCGAGTACCGCACCACCGGCCGCGGCGGTAAGGGCATCGTCGCCATGTCGGTCAACAACCGTAATGGCAAGCTGATCGCTTCGTTCCCGGTCGAAGACAGCGACCAGATCATGCTTGTCACCGACAAGGGCCAGCTCATCCGCTGCCCGGTGGAAGGCATCCGCATCGCCGGCCGTTCGACCCAGGGCGTCATCGTGTTCAACACGGCTGACGACGAGCACGTCGTGTCGGTCGAGCATATCGGCGAGGCGGGCGAGGGCGAAGAGGGCGAGAATGGCAACGGTGCGCCGGTGGCGGAGGGCTGAGACTCTCCGCAGCGGCTGGCACGTTGATAAAAAACCCGCGGTCATGCCGCGGGTTTTTCTTTTATGTATGCGATGTGCCGGATGGGTTGAGCGAAGCGAGAACCCAACACCTCGCGCTTGCTCGGTCGAAAGGGGCTTTTCGGCGCTATGCGCCTGCGCTCTTCGGCACCGGCGTGTTCAGCAGCTGTTGCTCCCACAGATACGCAATGCCGCTGCCGCCGGCATGCTGCGTCATCACTTCCGTTAGCTTGGCGGCACTCTCAGCCCGCGCCCAGTCGCGCTGCCATTCGGCGGCCACTGCCAGCCAGGTCATCATGTTGGCGCCGGCCGCGATCATGCGCTGGATGGCGACCTGATGGGCCTCGACCGAAACGGCGCCCGAGGCATCGGTGACGACCGTTACGTCCCAGCCCTCGCCAAGGGCCTGGATCGTCGGCATCGCGACGCAGATCTCAGTCCACAGGCCCGCGATGATCAATTGCTTGCGGCCCGTTGCCTTGACGGCGTCCACCGCCTTCGGGTCTTCCCAGGTGTTGATGAAGGTCCGGTCGATCACCTCCTGGCCGGGGAACACGTCGGTGATCTGAGGGAATAAGAGACCGCCACGCTCGGCGAGCACCGAGGTCAGGATGGTGGGAACGCCGAACGCCTTGGCGGCCTTCGCCAGGCCCGCCGTGTTGTTGATCACCATCTGCGGTTCATGGCTGTTCACGTTGGCGAGCTGGTAGGGCTGGTGGTCGATCAGAATGAGGACCGAGTCTTCGGGACGAAGGAGCGACGCAAGGCCATTACGAAAGGTCATGAATATATCCTCTGGTGCCGTTGTGAGTGAGATTGGTCTTCTTGATGGGACATGCGCCAACGGCGGCGCTGTCTCGACGGGGTATTGCCGTTCTTGGGCTTGATGAGGTAGTGCCCTTCCGTGGCAAGCTGTGTTGCGGAATGGGGAACGCCGAATTGGACATCGAAGCGCTCAGGACATTCGTGGAAGTTGCCGATGCCGGGGGCGTTTCGCCCGCTGCGCGTCGGCTCAGCGTCTCCAAGTCGATCGTCAGTCGGCAGCTTGCTCGCATTGAAGCGGAACTTGGCGTGCAGCTTCTCGCACGAACCACGCGCGGCGCTGCGCTCACCGAAGCGGGGGTCGCGTTTCGCGACCATGCAGCGCGTGCTTGCGCCGAGATCGACGCGGCCAGGGAGTTGCTCCTGCCTGATGGCGAGCTTTGCGGCCGCTTGCGCATCGCGGTACCGCTTACTTTCGGCCCAACGCACTTAGCTCCCGTGCTTGCGGACATGGCGCGACGGCACCCGCAGCTCCACATCCATAGCGTCTACAGTGATCGCTTCGTTGATCTCATCGCCGAAGGTTTCGATTGCGCGATCCGGGTTGGCTATCTTCCGGACTCCAACCTGATCGCGCGACACGTCGGGCCTATCTATGGAAAACTGATTGCCAGCCCGGACTATATCGAAGCGCATGGTTCCCCCGAGACGCCGGACGACCTCGTTGCGCATCAGGCTCTCATGCAGGGCACAGAGGCCTGGCAATTCATGGACGGCGACAAGACAATCACGGTGCGCCCGCAGGGGCGCTTCAAAGCCGATAACGGCACGGCTCTCCGCGCCGCAGCATTGGCAGGACTGGGCATCGCTTGGCTCCCCGATGGCATCACCCATGACGATGTCGCCTCCGGCGCGCTTGTTCCGGTCATGACCCGCCATCCGTCGCCACCGGCAGGTGTCTATGTCATCCGCCCGCCAAGTCAGCATCCCTCTCGAAAGGTACGAGTCCTCACCGAAATGCTCATCGCGTGTTTCGCAGAGGCTCCGCGCCTTGCGGGCGTGGGTCGCTAGAGCGCAGGCAGGCAGACCTCGACGTTCGGCCAGGCCTGCTGCGAGCAGTCGCGGCCGGCCGAGGCTTAAGTCGCGCGCGGCTTAAATCTCGATCTCGGTGCCGAATTCGACGACCTGCTTGGTCGGCACGCCGAAGAACGCCGCGGAGCGCTCGGCGTTGCGCTGGAGGAACGCGAATACGGTTTCGCGCCACACCGCCATCCCGGCGACCTTGTCGCTGGGAATGATGGTCTCCCGGCCGATGTAATAGGTGATCTCGGCGAGGTCGATGCCGGGCAGCTTACCCTGTTCGGAGGCCAGGCCGAGCCCGTCGGAAATCGTTGGATATTGCATGAAGCCGTAATGCAGGATGACGCGCGTGATCCCTTCAATGACTTCGATAATCTCGGCGCGATCGGCATCCGGGACGCGCGGCACTTCGGAGATCAGTACAGTCACCAGAATGACGCGCTCATGTAGGACGTGGTTGTGCTTGACGAATTGCGTCAGTGCTAGCGGCACGCCATTCGGCATGGATGCCAGGAACACCGCGGTGCCATTGAGGCGCGCATGGCAGCGACTCACGGCCGTCTCGATCAGGTCCTCTTCGGGTTGACGCAGTTTGGCGCGGGCGCTTTCAACGAGTTTGACGCCGCTGCGCCATGTCAGCATCAGGAACGCCACAGCAGCCGCCAAGAACAGCGGAAACCAGCCGCCTTCGAACAGCTTCGTGGAATTGGCGGCGAAGAAGATGCAATCGATGATGAAGAAGAAGCCGTTCACCGACACGACGAGAAGCGGCGGATAGCCCCATTGCAGTGCGACCAATGCCGCGAGCAGCGTGGTGATCGCCATCAGCAGCGATACCGCGATGCCATAGGCGCCTGCCAGCGCGTCCGATGTGCCGAAGCTGAGCACGGCGGCCAGTGTCGCCGCCGCCAGCAGCCAGTTCACCAGCGGCACATAGATCTGGCCCATGGCGTGGCTGGTGGTGTGCCGGATCTGCATCCTCGGCAGGAAGCCGAGCTGGATCGATTGCTGCGTCAGCGAGAACACACCGGAGATGATAGCTTGCGAGGCGATCACCGTCGCGACGGTGGCAAAAGCCACCAGCGGGTAGTGCAGCCAGTCCGGCGCCAGTTGATAGAACGGATTGTTGATGGCGGTCGGGTCGGCGATCAGAAGTCCCGCCTGGCCGAAATAGTTCAGCACCAGCGCCGGCAGGGCGATGGCAAACCAGGCGAGCCTGATCGGCATCCGGCCGAAATGGCCCATATCGGCATACATCGCTTCGCCGCCGGTCACGGCAAGGAAGGCAGCGCCGAGAATGGCAAAGCTGATGTGAAAGTCCTGATGGATCAGGAATTCGAAGGCATAGAGCGGACTGACGGCAGCGAGCACGCCGGGCGATTGCACGATGCCATGGATGCCGAGCAGCGCGAGCACGGCAAACCAGCCCAGCATCACTGGCCCGAAGATGCCGCCGATGAAACCGGTGCCCTTGCTCTGCATCAGAAACAGCCCGATCAGAATGATGACGGTGAGCGGCACCACGGCCGGCGCCAGCGACGGTGCATCGACCTTGAGGCCTTCAATGGCTGAAAGCACCGAGATCGCCGGCGTGATGGCGCCATCGCCATAGAGCAGGGCGGCGCCGACGAGACCGACGACCAGCAAATGTATGCGCCAAGTGCCCGGCTCTGCGTTGCGCGCGTGGAGCAGTGCCAGCAGGGCAACGATGCCGCCTTCGCCGCGATTGTCGGCGCGCAGAATCAGAAGCGCGTATTTCAGGGAGATAATGAGGATCAACGCCCAGAGGATCAGCGACACCACGCCGAGCGTTGCTTCGGACGTGAGAGGCCCGCCATGGGCCGCTGCCTTCACGGCTTCCTTCAATGCGTAAAGGGGGCTGGTGCCGATATCACCATAGACGACGCCGAGCGCGCCGATCGTTGCCGTGAGAGGAAGTCCGCCAGAGTGGCCTGGCGATGCGGCTGGGATGGCGGTCACTGGCAGCCCTCACGGGACTCGCGCTTGACAATTGCGCTTGACCGCCAGTCTGCGACGTTGCGTCGCGAATTGCTATGAAATTAGTTGAAGTAGTTGTCGCGAGAATTTCACTGAACTATGCATCGCGCGCGGTGGGGGAGTGTAGTTCAATTGCCCGGATTGAGTATCAGTACGCCCCCGGCTCTGGCCGGGGACGGTATTCTTTGCCGCTTAGCGACGCTCGGTGGTCACGAGGCGGACTTCGCGGACAGTGATCGTCTTGCTGGCTGCGTTACGCAGGCAGGAGGCCTCGAAGTTCGGCCAGGCCTGCTCGGAGCAGTTGCGACCTACCGTGTGGATGTCCAGACGGTCGGCCTTGGCGAGGGCCACCGGCACCGACGCCTCGACCTTCGGGGCAAAGCCCGGCAGAACGGTGAGGGCGGCTGCGATGAAAGCTGCGACGGCAACTGCTGAGAGAGTCTTGATCATGACGGTCCCCTGTCATTCGGGCCGTTTTGGCCCGGTTTGTTTGTCGCTTCCTGTGCTTGCCTGATTAATCAGGCCCGGTTTCAGGAAGTTGTCGTGTCCGGGCAAAGTGGTTTCATCCGGCCCGGTTTGTGTTTCGTCCGTACGCGCATGACGACACATGAGGCTCGAAAGCCCAATGTTTTCAATATCGTTGCTGCGTACCCAGTAGACGCGCTGACCCGGCATCCGGTTCGAGCCCTGTCCGAAAATAAACATCGGCCATTCGGCCCCAGCGGGCGGAACCAAGTCGGCTTGCGGCTCGAACGGGGGCGGGGTAGGAGGGGGAATGCCCCGTATCGCGCTTTATCCCGGTTCATTCGATCCCGTCACCAATGGCCATCTCGATGTGGTCCGCCATGCCGTTGGCCTGTGCGACAAGCTCGTGGTCGCGATCGGCGTTCACCCTGGCAAGAAGCCGCTGTTCTCGACGGACGAGCGGCTGGAGATGGTGAAGCAGGTGTTCGGACCGCTGGCCTCAGCCGCCGGCTGCGAATTCGACTGCACGACCTATGACAATCTCACCACCACACTGGCGCAACAGATCGGTGCGACCATCATGATCCGTGGGCTGCGCGACGGCACCGATCTCGATTACGAGATGCAGATCGTCGGCATGAACGAGACTATGGCGCCGGATGTGCAGACGGTATTTCTTCCGGCCTCGGTGAGTGTCCGCCCGATCACCGCCACACTGGTCCGGCAAATCGCCGCCATGGGCGGCGACGTTTCGGCTTTCGTCCCGGACGCGGTTGCCAATAGCCTCAAGTCCAAATTCGCCGCTTAATCAAACGCCGGCTGACCGGCTTTCTCTGATCCGGAGTTTCCATGATCCGTATAGTCGCACTTGCTGCCGCGCTGATGTTCGCGGCTCCCGCTTTCGCGCAGGCTCCGGCAGCCCTTCCGGCTGGCCTCGACAAGGCCAATTCGGTCGTGATCGACACGACCAAGGGCCGGATCATCATCAAGCTGCGCACCGATATCGCCCCGCAGCACGCCGAGCGCATCAAGCTGCTCGCCCGCGAAGGCTACTACAACAACGTACCGTTCCACCGCGTGATGGACGGCTTCATGGCGCAGACCGGCGATGGCAAGAACTTCAACGGCACCGGCGGATCGAAGTATCCGAACCTGAAGGCCGAATTCTCGCAGGTGCCGTACAAGCGCGGCGTTGTTGGCATGGCACGTGCCGGCGATCCGGATTCGGCCAATTCGCAGTTCTTCATCATGTTCGCGGAGGGCTCGTCGCTGAACGGCAAATACACCGTGGTTGGCGACGTCGTCGCCGGCATGGACGTCGTCGACAAGCTCAAGAAGGCGCCTCCCGGTTCGGCCAGCGGCGCCGTGACCGACCCTGACAAGATGGTCAAGGTTCAGGTCGCTTCCGACATCAAGTGAGCATCATGATGCCGCGATGCAGGGTGATTGCTCTGCTCGCGGCATTATTGCTGTCTGGCGTCCTTCAGGCGCATCCGGCATCGGCTCAGTCTGACGCCGTGAGTACGCTGGAGGGCATGTTCGGAAGGCTGAAAGCGTGCTGGCATCCGCCCGCCTTGCCGCGCGGCCATCCGGGCATGGAGATCACGGTACTGTTCAGCTTCAAGCGATCCGGTGAACTTCTCGGAAGGCCGCGAATTACCTTCGAGACGCCGGATGCCTCCGAGGCCGACAGCGTTGCTTACCGAACGGCTGTGATGGAGACATTGCAACATTGCACGCCGATGCCATTTACCGGGGGCCTGGGCGACGCGGTCGCTGGACGCCCCTTCCGAGTGCGGTTTGACGACCGCCGAAACCAACCCAAACCAGTAGAGAGACGAGCATGGCTGTTACCGAGAATACTTTGATCCTTGAAACCACCCAGGGTCCCGTCACCATCGAGATGCGCCCGGATCTGGCACCGGGCCATGTCGCCCGTATCAAGGAGCTCGTGCGCGAAGGCTTCTACGACGGTATCGTCTTCCACCGCGTCATCGACGGCTTCATGGCGCAGACCGGCTGTCCGCAGGGCACCGGCACCGGCGGTTCGGGCAAGAAGCTGAAGGCCGAATTCAATAACGAGCCGCATGTGCGCGGCACGCTGTCGATGGCGCGCGCGGCCAGCCCGGATTCCGGAGACAGCCAGTTCTTCATCTGCTTCGACGACGCGTCGTTCCTCAACAAGCAGTACACTGTCTGGGGCAAGGTCACCGAAGGCATGGAGAACGTCGACAAGATCAAGCGCGGCGAGCCGGTGCAGAACCCCGACAAGATCGTCAAGGCGCATATGGCCGCCGACGCGGCTGCCTAAGTTAAGCTCCTCCCTCACGTTCGTCATGCCCGGGCAGCGCGAAGCGAACTTCGCTAGTTGTCCCGGGCATCCTCGTTTTATAGGCATCAACACCAAGGCGTGGATGGCCGGGACAAGCCCGGCCATGACGGAGTGGGAATAACTACAAACCCATGCGTACCGATATCTTCGATTTCGAACTTCCGGCCGAGAACATCGCGCTGCGGCCTGCCAGCCCGCGCGACGCCGCGCGGCTACTTGTCGTTCAGCCGGGTATTGGCGTGCAGGATCATGTCGTCTCGGATCTGCCGACCTGGCTGAAGCCCGGCGATCAGCTGGTCGTCAACGACACCAGGGTGATCTCGGCGCAGCTCAGCGGCCGCCGCATCGGCCGTGACACCGAACCGAAGATTGACGCCACGCTGATCAAGCGGCTCGACGGTTCGCGCTGGCAGGCGCTGGTGCGGCCCGCCAAGAAGCTGACCGAAGGCGACACGGTTCGCTTCGGCAATGAAGGCCGTGTCTGCCTGCTCGGTCATCTCGACGCGCAAGTCGAGCACAAGGGCGATGCCGGCGAAATCATCTTCTCTTTCTCGTTTCACGGCCCGGCGCTGGATCAGGCGATTGCCGAACTCGGCGCGCCGCCGCTGCCGCCTTACATCGCCGGAAAGCGCGCTCCGGACGAGCGTGATACGGCTGACTATCAAACCATGTTCGCCGCCAATGACGGCGCCGTCGCCGCACCGACGGCGGGATTGCATTTCACGCCGGCACTGGAAGCCGCTCTGAAGGCGCGGGGCGTCGGCCTGCATCGCATCACGCTGCATGTCGGAGCAGGGACGTTCCTGCCGGTGAAGGTCGACGACACCGCAGAGCACAAGATGCATGCGGAGTGGGGTACGATCTCGCGCGCAACGGCGGATGCGCTGAACGCAGCGCATGCGGCCGGCGGACGCGTTGTTGCCGTCGGCACGACCTCAATGCGTTTGCTGGAAAGCGCAACGTCCGAGGACGGCGTTATTCATCCGTTCGCTGACGAGACTGCGATCTTCATCACGCCCGGCTATCGTTTCCGCGCCGTCGATATCATGCTCACGAATTTCCATCTGCCGCGTTCGACGCTGTTCATGCTGGTCTCTGCCTTTGCCGGCATGGATACGATGAAGCAGGCCTATGCCCATGCCATCGCGACCGGCTATCGTTTCTATTCATACGGCGACGCCAGTCTGCTGTTTCGGGACACACGCAATCAATGACCGTCGCCAATCATTTCGAACTGCTGCGCACTGACGGCACGGCACGCAGGGGCCAGCTGACGACGCCGCATGGCGTGGTGCGCACACCGGCCTTCATGCCGGTGGGCACCCTCGGTGCGATGAAGAGCCTGCACTGGCGCGACGTGCGCGATGCCGGTGCCGATATTGTGCTCGGCAATACCTACCACCTGATGCTGCGTCCCGGCGCCGAACGCGTCGCGTCGTTCGGCGGCCTGCAGAAATTCACGACCTGGAACGGTCCGATGCTGACCGACTCCGGCGGCTTCCAGGTGATGTCGCTGGCGCAGCTGCGCAAGGTGACGGAGCAGGGCGTCACGTTCCGCTCGCATATCGATGGCGCGAAGTTCGAATTGACGCCGGAGCGGGCCATCGAGATCCAGCGGCTGTTAAATTCGGACATCGCGATGCAGCTCGACGAATGCGTGCGGCTGCCAGCGGAACATGCCGATATCGACCGCGCCATGCAGCTATCGCTGCGCTGGGCCGAGCGCTGCAAGCGCGCCTTCGAGACGGCGCCTGACGGTTACATGCTGTTCGGCATCGCGCAGGGGGGCGATGTGCCGGAACTGCGCCGCGCCAGCGCACAGGGGCTAATCGATATCGGCTTTCATGGATACGCGATCGGCGGCCTCGCCGTCGGCGAGCCGCAGGCCGTGATGCTGGCGATGATCGAGGAAGTGGTTCCGATCCTCCCCTCGGATCGGCCGCGCTATCTGATGGGCGTCGGCACGCCGGATGATATGCTGGAAGCAGTGGCGCGCGGCGTCGACATGTTCGACTGCGTGATGCCGACCCGTAACGGCCGCCACGGCATGGCCTTCACACGCCACGGCCAGATCAATATGCGCAATGCGCGGCATCAGGACGATCCGCGGCCGCTGGACGAAGAGAGCACCTGGCCGGCCGCGCGAGACTATTCGCGCGCCTATCTGCATCATCTGGTGCGATCAGGTGAGACCCTCGGCGCGATGCTGCTGTCGGAAATCAACATCGCCTATTACCAGAGCCTGATGCAGGGCATCCGCGCAGCCATCGAGGCCGGAACGTTCGAAGAGTTTCGGGCGCATACGCGCGAGGGCTGGGCACGCGGCGACATTCCGCCGCGGTAACCGGAGGTCAACTAGGTCGCCTTCACCGGTTTGGACTTCACCGGCCAGTCGATCATCCGTGCCTCGGCCGGCAGCCAGGTCCGGTGGTTTGCAGGTTCATCAATCGTTTGTCTCGCGGTCACCGGCCGCAAGCATTTCCATGGTCTTGTATTGCCGGAAAAACCTGCGGCTCGGGCGAGCCGGGAATCCTGCCCATCGCTCTCCTGCGGGCACGTCGCGCGTGACGCCGCTTGCACCGGCTATCTGTGCGCCGTCGCCGATCGTCAGATGAGGAGCAATTCCAGTCTGGCCGCCTATTGCAACAAAGCTCCCGAGAGTTGCGGATCCGGCAATTCCCACTTGCGCGGCGATGAGGCAGTGCCTGCCAATCGTCACGTTGTGGGCGACTTGTACGAGGTTATCGAGCTTCGTGCCTTCGCCGATGAACGTGTTACGGGTCGACCCGCGATCGATGGTCGTGTTTGCGCCTATTTCGACGCAGTCCTCAATAATGACGCCTCCGACCTGGAGAATTTTTATATGTCCGCCTTTGTCAGGCACGAATCCGAAGCCGTCCTGCCCGATCGATACGCCTGGATGGACAATGACGTGATTGCCGACGGTTGCGTGCGCAATGATAGCGCCGGCGCCGACTGAGCTATGGCTCCCGATGGTTACGTCTGGACCGATCACGACGTTTGACCCGATATAAGTGCGTTCACCGATCTTGGCCCGGGGACCGATCACTGCGCCGGGATCGATGGTAACCCCGCAATCGATGATGGCCGAAGCATGAATCGTGGCGTTTGGAGAAATGCCGTCGGTCTCGAAAAGTGACCCCGGGATAGCCGCTCCTGGATAGAGCAACGCGAGGATTCTCGAGTAAATCAAATACGGCTGAGGTGTCACAAAAGAGTAGGTCTCCTTTGGAACGGACGCGCTGAAGCGCGGGGAGACAAGACAAGCGCCTGCATTCGTCTGCCTCAAGGCCTCAAGATACTTGTGATTGTCCATATAGCTCAGCTCGCCGCGGCGCGCTGTCTCTAGCGCTGCTCCGGCCGAAATGAGGAAATCTTTTGTAACAAAAAGTAAGCCCGCGATGCCCGCGACCTCACTTGCAGTGATCGTGCGCTTAGGCACGAAGAAGGGAATTTGACCGGTCATGACCGACTCCAGTGCGGGTATCCCCTCGACCCGAGAGACGGCTTCTCCGCTGTAGACCCGACAGCTGGTTAGCACGGCTTGGGAACATCAGAAATGGCGAAGGTGTGACTGCGGCGTGGTCGTTACTTGGTGCACGCGTGACGGTGCAAATCGTTTGCGCAGATCGCTGACCTAGACGCGTGCCGATGCTGCCCGACGTGATAGTCGCAATCCACGTCTTCCTCGGATCGCCGAGCAATCCAAGATCGGTTCACGCGGGTCCGCGCGAACAGCGCTAGTTAGTTGTGGTGGAACATCTAAGTCGTCCATTGCCGATTTGAAAAACCGCGGTTTTGCTGGGGTTTTTGACGATGCCGATTGATCAAGATGTCCATCAGATAGCGTCATGTGTGGCCACTTCCCGGATTTGCAGTCAAAAAAAGGCTCCCAAACCGGGAGCCATTTGCCGTTTCGGCTGCTTTCAGATGAGATCCGTCCGTCGGTAGATCGTGATTACGCCGGTTTCCTCGAGGACCGGATGGATCGACCGCGTGGCCAAATCGATTTTTAGTGCCCTGGAGCCACGTTTCGTCCAACGGCTCAGGTTGAACAGGGAGATGTACTCCTTATCAAAGCGATCGACGTCGGCTGGATCAAGGAAGAGCCTCATCTGCCGGGTGACCGGATGTTTCATCGTGGTTGCCACGAGGAGCTTCCCGATCAGATGGCGCACGGCGTTGTCGGAGAGCTTGAGCCGAGCCGCAGCGGCTTCGGCGGTCAACATTTGCGGGTGTGATTTTCTCAAGACGTTTGCGACCTCCTCGGGATCGACGACAATGGAAGCGAATCCGCGCAAGTCCGTTCTGCATCCCACCCAGTCCAGGCGTCGATCGACAATCAACGCCGTAATGGCACGGACCGATGATTTAATGGCCAGAGCTGCTTCGACGAGGGACAATGCGCGATCGGTTCCCGGCGCGATTGGAGATGCACCAGAAAGGACGCTCGCGAGCAGCGCGTCCAGTTCCGAGATCAGAAAGCGGTAGGCATGGTGCCCCATGCTCTGTTCGTGACGAGGGAGCAGATTGCCCTCGATCAGTTGTTTCATCACGTGGGCGGAGACGTTCAATCGACGCTGAGCCTCCGCATGGTTGACGCTTTTCATTCGCAGGCAAATCAGGCCCTCAGCTTCGCGGGCATCCACCACTGCCAAGTCGTCATCCCAGGCGGATCGAGGTAAGAGGCCGCCTGCGGTGAGAATCTTTGCAACGGGGTCGGGTCTGATGTTGAACTGGCTGGCAGCGCTCAGGACCGAATGCAGTTTCCGTTTTTCGAGCCTGATACCGAAGACGTCATCGCCGGGGCCAAGAGGGAAGTTGGCAAAGACATGCTCCGCAATGGTGCGTTGCACGGGACCGTAGGCTGGATCCTTCTCGAGCCGTTTCAAGTTAGTGTAAAGTCGGCCGTAAACCATCGGGGGGGTGACAACGCCAACGCGACGCGCCTTCCGGCGCCTGTAGCTCCGTTGCAGGTCGAGCAGGAAGCGGGAAATGGATTCCGCTCCACCGTTCACGATTTCGAACCCAGCTTGTCCGACTTCGCGCAATTCGGAATCGCTCACATCATTGAGACGAACTTTGAGAGTCGGGTTGGCAGCGGCTCCGAACATGCGGACGGTGTGTTCGGCTGCAAAGAATTCGAGACGGTCGAGCCAGCTTTCCGTGGGCGCCTCGTAAAGGCGGTTGATAAGATAGACCTGGAAATCCGTAGGCGACATCGGCACGGCGGCCGCGGCGAGCGCCGGAAGGTTGCGTACGGTAGCGTCAGCAATGTCCGACCAGTTCCGTTTGGTATTGCCGACGATCCTGTCGCCGAGCCTTTGTAACACGACGTGGTGCTTCTCGCAGGCTTGGACGGATGCGAGCATCCAGTGCATCCGATGTCGCACGGCTGCAATCGGGGGCAGGGCGGAGGTCTCGATATCTTCCCTGAGGCACTCCGGACACCCGACGTAGTGTCCATGGCGCAACGTCGGCCGAGCCAAAATCTGACCCTTCAGGCGCCCGCGATCGACCGACATCCATTGGACGCGGTTTTCGTCGAGCAACGGAAACGGCTCGCCGCTGATTTCCGCGAGTTTTGCGATCGCGGTGTCCGATTTGCTGGTGATGTCGGAGAAATGGAACCCCATATCCAATGCGAATGCGGATGCGGAGCGGAAATTGCGGAGCGCAAGCCGCGAGCAGTAATCGGTCGCGAGCTCGTCCGGCATCAGCGGAACGCGAAGTGTCAGTTTCGCGGGCATCAAGCGCGTCCCTTGCTTTTGGCCTTGGCATTGGGCTTCATCGTCTGCGTCGCGCCACTGAGGTTGGGCTCGATGAAGATCTTCTCGCAGTCGATATCGAGCCAAGCCGGAGCGATAAACGGGTTACGATCCGCAGCAAATCCGCTCTTACGCGCAAAGACGGTCGCGAAGTCCTCGGGAACGAGATGGGCGCGACCTCCCTGCAAGGCATGTTCGATCGCAAGATGCGTCAGGACGATCGCGTATCCGTAGGCGTTGAACGCCGCGTGGGAGAGGCGCGCGATGAATTCGGCTTTGACGTCGCTGGGCTTGATGCCGTCGCGTTCACCAAGTTTGAACTCCAGGTTTGCGGCCTTGGCGTAGGTTTCGACCACGTGGACGATGTCGGCGTGGTTTTCGCGCTTGACCTTATCGAACGGAACGATTGCGAAGCGGCGAAGCAGTTGCGTGTCGAACTGGAGAAACGGTCTCAGGGTTTCGACGCCAGAAAGAATGATCGTGATACGGTGGTCGTCCATCGCGTTTTTCAGCGTGTCGGCCATCTGCTGGAGTTCCTTGTCAGGCATGTTATGGACGACGTGCTGGATTTCGTCGAAATGCACGATGAACTTCTTCATGTTGTGCAGGCGTTCGAAAGCCATCTCCCACAGGCGATGGGCGGGGAGTTCGCGCTCGACCCCGTAGCCGGTAGCGCGAAGGAGTGCGCGGGCGAGCTGCATGGAGGTGCAGGGGCTCGGCACGGTGATGCTGATCAAGGGAGACCTGGACGCCGGGTCGGCGTATCCGCGCAGGACCAAGTGCTTGTCGAAGTATCGTGCGAGGGACCGCGACTTCCCGACCCCTGTGGGTCCGATGAGCGCCAGTCCGCCGCCGATGCCGCGGTTTTCGAACGAGGGGGGAAGCGTGTTGTCCTTGCGCTCGACCGCCTTACGGATCAACAGCTTCAGCGCCGCCGCCAATTTCGCATCACGCTTGGTGGGCAGAAATTTTGCGCGGATGCTTTCCATGATCGTGAAATCGGGCGCGGCGGAAGCCTCCTCATGGAGGAGTGCAACGGGATCAACGGCGAGGTCGGCAAGGTCGTTCTGGTCGTCGAAAGGCATGGTGGATACTCCGGTTTATGGGGCACCCGCCGCGCGACATTCGCGGCGGGTGGTTTGGGTGTGATCAGTCCTCGAGTGCGGGGTGGTCGGTGTCGTCCGGTTTGTCACCGTCGGTGTCCTCCAGACCGTCACCGGAGACCGAAGGCGGCGGGGGCGCCTGGGGCAGCGGGGGCTGGCCGGTCGCGCCCGGGAAACCGGCGCCCAGGATGTCGTCCGGATGCTTGTCCTCGGCGACGTCGTCGCTCACGATGTCGAAGCCGAGCATCAGACCGTTCTTCTCCCAGTCGAGCTCCTCCGCGGTCGGGCGGGTGCCGGAGATGGCGGTGCGGCAGACGGCGTCCTCGGCGATGGCGGAGATCGCGCGGATGGCGTCATGGACGACATGTTCATAGATGCGCGCGCCTGCGGCATGGCGGCGCCGCAGGTCTGCGACCGCTGCCTTCCAGGTGTTCAAATCGACACCGCGAAGACACTTGCGAACGGCCGGAACAACGTTCCAGCGATCGTCGAACCAAGCGGAGATGTGTCCGATGTCGGTGGTATCGAAGCGGATGTCCAGTTCGGTATCTCCGACCTGGCGGCGCCATTCCTGCATCTCGGCGGACTGGTAGAAGTTGTTGTCGACGCGAACACCGCGCGTATCGAGATCGCGCTTGAGCGGCACGCCGAAGATGTCGCGACGCTCGTGAACGTTCGGGCAGGGGGCGGTCCCGTAGAGGGCGGTCAGGCGATTCCAGGCGTTGTAGGGCGTTTCGCCGCCGAGCCCTTCATGCGGCGTGTGATGGTAAACGTCGACGATGAAACGGGTGAAGATCATCGGCAACTGCGTGGTGAGGATGGACGCGCGCTTGTCCGCTTCGTACTCGCCCTTTTCGATGATGTTGCTGAAGGACCGTCCAGTAAAGTGGGGCATCAGCATGGTGTGGAAGGTGCCGAAAGCGCGCTCGATATGCCCGCGCAAGTGCGACAGACCGGCGGGTGCATTTTCGTAGACCGACTTCAGACCGGCGATCGTGCCGCGGAATTGGCCATCGATGTGCGGCGATCCGGCATCGGGCGAATAGCACGAACCGGGACCGCGCTGATGCCAGTCGGACTTGCATCCGGCGGACTTAGCGATGGCGCTCTTGTCGGACACGCTCATTGCCAAGGCGGCGATGGCATTCTGTGCATCCTCGGTCTTGGACATGCGGAACCCGAGGACGTTGCGCGTGGCGACGTCGAAGACCACGCAGGCCTTGATGCGTTCCTTCTTGAGCTTCTTACGGTCCTCGGGCGTCAGTTGCTGATCGAGACCGAGATCGTTCATGATCGTGTGCAACGGGAAGGTCACGGTGTCGATCTGAACGTGCTGGAGCGGACGGGTCACGTCGAGTCCGGTGCCGACCACGGTGAAGCGTGCGCGTGCGGCGTTGATGCCGTAGCGGCTCGCATGCACCTCGAACTGGTTGAGCTTGTTGACGCGGCGCTGAAGCGTTGCCCTTGCCGGGGGCTTCAGGGGGGCCAGGCCGTCGGCTTCACGCTGACCATTGATCTCGGCAAGTTCGGTGATCAGCTTGCCATGCAACATGTTCACGGTCGGCCGCTCTTCGTGGCAGTAAGCCACGGCATACTTGGTCAGGAGCTTGTGGACCTCCGCATCGATGTTCGACAACGAATTGCCGCAGAGACGATGCTTGGTGCGCAGGGCAACGACGTTGCGCGCTCCGTCCTCGTAGTTCTTGAGCCAGCGGCGGAAGGTGCGTGCCGAAGGAGGGCGCTTGTCCTCGATCCAGACATCACAACGCGTTCCGTCGGTGAGACGGTTCACTTCGATCTGGACGATCGCCTTCCTGATGGCGTCATCCGTGCGCTTTACGTCCTTGTTCGCGGATTCCATCTTCAGGAACTCCGAGACATAGTACTCGCGGTGCAGCAGCAGGTTCTGCTCCTCGGTCTTGAGGTCGGCGAGGCAGTCCACGCCTGCCATGAGGCGAGCGCGGGCACGGCTTTCGTCGAACCACTTGCGGTCGATGCGCATTTCGCCGGCGTCGATGAGCTTGACGATCTCTTCATGGGTGAAGTGTTCGTGGAGATCGACGCTGTGACCGGTGCGGGCCAGCACGTATCCGACGGCGTCGCTCGAGACGACACGGCGCTCGGAGTTCTTGAGGGTGATGCGGTCGTTCTCACCGATGTTGATTTTCGTCATGGCAGTTCTCCAAAAAAGGGCATAGGCGGGCGACGCGTCAGCGGGGCGCCGCTGACGCTATTTGCGGAGAAGGAAGCTTGCGGTTGGTGGGGCGCCCGGAGAGGGGCGGGGTTACGCCCGGGTGACCGGGCGGACGAACGACTCGTAGGTGATGCGTTCCTTCGGATTCACCGGCTCGAGCACGCGATGCACGATGAGGCGAACGATGGAGCGAAAGCCCATGGCGCCGAGGCCGCTCGCCTCAACAAGGTCGGCGATGCGCACCGAAGCGGTGATTTCAGTGGCGAGCGCCGCGATGGCCTCGTCGTGCTCCTTGACGGGAAAGCGAAGGAAGTCGAACGCCTGCGTAGCGTTGTAACGCGCCGCGTAGGAGAAGTCGGCATCGGTCACCAGATGCACGGAAGGGGAGCCGGGCGGCAATTGCTCAGCGATCAGACGCAGGGTCGTCTTGATCCCGGAGCGTTCGACCCGCTTTGCGGGCTTCACCGCCACGTACATGCGGCTGCCGTCGTGATTAATCACAAGGAAATCGAACGTGTGACGGCGAAGGGTTTCGCCATCCCAATACGTCACGGCGACCGGCTGGTCTTCAACCGTTGCCGTCTGCATGCGCAGGGTGAGCATGAAGAACACCATGAGCTCAAGATGGCTTTCGAACAGGATGACGCGGTTCTGGAAGATGGCGAAGCCACGGCAGGAGCCGCGCGACTTCAAGGCCATCCTGCGCGAGGCGCGCGATGGTTTGGGGGGCTTAGAATAGTTCACGATTACCTCCAGACGGATCTCAAGCGTTCCGGGTCCATGACCGGCTGCTTTGAGTGCTGATTCGATTTTTGATGGTTGATCGAAGACGCGTGAAGTCGCGGATTTTGGCCGCGACGTCAGCGGGCTATGAGGTCGTGAAGGATGAGATCGATAAGCACAGCAATTCTCCTGGACCGAGCTTGGAGGCGTCGGATGATGTCGTCCAGAAGATGTTCTTCCGGAACGGACCGATTGAAAGCGCAGCGCCGCAGCGCCAGCGATCAGCCGTATATCTTGGAGAAGGCCGTCAAGGTGAGGGGAGTGCTGTAAAGGGAAGCGCGAGCGATAGTCATTAAATTCGGCCTCCTCTTTCTCGGATCACCTTGGTGATCGCAGGGCACTCAAGTCCGCGAGTGCGAACGTGGCCAAACAAGTCGTTGTCTGGTGCGCCTGTACCTACTGGATCCTGCTTTTGGTTGTCAAAGAACTTATCGAAAAGGTGGGAGAGGTTATCGAAGATGGTTAAGTTCGATTAAGTCGCTCGCCGCAAATTAATCGGAAACGCTGCGCTGCTTCGAGAAGCGTCGGCGCGATCCGCCCACAATCACACGTTTTCTTCGCGTCTCAGGGAGCTATTAAGACGATGAACTATCAGGGAAATCGCGGCCGTCATTTGATCTAAAGCGCATCACTGAACGCAGAAGGCCCCATGCGCGCAGTGCTCTGTCATCGGCACATCTGCCGTATCGACTAGGGCGAGCGAGACCTGATTGGGCGACGGGTGGTCCTGCAAATGCGACGTCGAGCTTTCAGTTCGACGCGTCCGCCCCTGACAGCTGAATGCGATCGAACAATTGAAGTTACGACGAGCGAGCGATGTGCTCAGCGAGTTCGTCGGCATTCATAACGCACGTAGCCTGCAGCGTTTCGGCGATGCGCCTTAGGGTGGCCTTCTCACGCGAGAGAATGGCTTCTGCCTGGTTGAAGCATTCCCGTAACATGACTTCGACCCGACTGCGCAGTCTCCCATCGCATTTAAGGCGCTGCGAAAGGTCTTCGTGCCTGTTGGACGTCAGGTACACGAGGCTTCCATCCATTCCGAATGAAGCGACCATGGCTGTCGCGATCATGGTCGCCTGATGCAAATCAGAGCCGGGTGCACTTCCCCCGAAGTCACCAAACCCGCCCATCAGGACATGCTCCGCAGCGAGTCCGCCCAAGATAGTTGTAATGATAGCCAGGTAGGTCTTCGGCGTTCTGTCGAACCCGGGAGTATTTCGGTGAATGGTGTGCCCATGGCCCATCCTGGTCTCGCTAATTTCGCGGAATACCTTGATTTCCACGGGCACTGCTCCTGCTTCATCACGCAGAACGTAGCCGACAAGTGCGTGCCCGGCTTCGTGAGTGCAGGCGCGAAGGAACGATTCCTCAGAGAGGTTTGCGCGCGCAGGCAGAGACGCGGTCAGGTCCGAAGGGGCCATCTTCCGATGGTTTGTTCTGGCTCGACGGCGGGCGTCGCGAACAATCTGCTCAATAACGGCACCTGTTGCGCCCTCGAGACGGGCAGCGACGCACGTCAGGTCCGCTGCCGCGATCGCATCGCCTAGGTGGTGTCGAAGAATTCCCAATCTCGCGGCCGTGTCCGGGAGAGAAATCTGCAAATGACGCCCGAGCCTCCCGGGTCTCAGGAGGGCGTGATCGATCCGTTCCGGATAGTTCGTCGCTCCGATGACGACGACACCGGTGCGCTTCTCGACGCCGTCGAGACATTCCAGAAGTGCGTTGATGACCTCAGAGCAATATTGCTCGTGATTGAGTGAGAGGCGATCCCGGCTTCCGAAGGCGTCGAATTCGTCAAGGAACAGGATGCACGGAGCATTTGCGATCGCCTGATCGAAAGCGGCGCGCATGGCGGCTAGCAGACTTCCCAGATGGCCCTTTGCCTGCCACTGCGCCAGGGAGTGGGCGTACAGAGGGACACCGCAGGTCGCTGCCAGGCATTGCGCGAAGAAGGTTTTCCCGGTGCCGCTGGGTCCGCTCATTAGCGCGCCTCCATCGACGTCAGCCCAGGTGATGCTTCCGGCCTTGTACGCGGCGAGATCCGACACCAATGCCCGTCCCCAGTCGGCGGCTTCTCCGTATCCGGACAGAGTATCGATCGTCTGGATGCGCGCGGCGTTTTCGACGGACGACCTTTGCCGTCCCAGAATTTGGACGACGTCCGGCAATCGACGGCCGCGTTTGACGATGGCGCTCAGCATGCCATCCTGGATGGTGGCCGCGGCCTCGACCACACTGGTTGGAGCGGAAACGCCCATGATTGCCCGGAACGCGATCTGGATCGCGGTGTGATCGACGCTCTCCAACGCAACGATGCGATCTGCAGCTGCGAGAAATGCGTCCGAGAAATGCTGTTTCTCAGAAGCGAAGCCGAACAAGATGTGACTGTCGACGAGCGTAGCGTTAACCGACTGAGCATGCCCTTTCGAGTTCGAGCCTTTCTTGGAATCGAACAGAAGATGGTAGGTCTGCCTGTTGGAAGTGAGGTCGTTCAGCAGATCGATGGCGGCGCTGTGGATCCAGGCCGTAGCGACGGATTGCGGGACAATGAATCCGACCGTCGCCATTCTGCCTTTGAGCACGTGCTGCATTCCTTCTTTCCGAAGAGCGCGAACGATGAAACGGCGGGCGATCAGGGTGCCTGCGTTCGTCTGGGGTGCCTGCCTCCGAGGGTAACGTCGTCTCAAGGAATTGTATTTCGGTCGCTTCATGGAGCCTCCAAGGATGGTTGATTTTCAAAAGGATTGCGGGAAATTGCCGGGGTCGCCGACCGGATCCTCGAGCACATAGAGGCGGGAGAGGGTCCGCGCGTATCCGACGGCAGGCGAATACAGCCACAACCCCGAGGTCCTGTTGGTGCGGCCGTCCTTGATGCTCGGATGACCTGTGACGGTGCCGGTGAGGCACGGCTCCGGCCGGGATGCGAGTTTCCAGTTCCTGAGGACGGGTGCGCGCTCGAGCGCTCTTCGGCCTGGGTGCTTTCCGTTTCTCGCAAGCTCGAGGGCTCGAATGAGCGACTTCAGACGCTCAATTTCGATACCAATTCTTGCATTAGGGGAGTTGTCTTTGATGATGAACATGGCATGGCTCTCGTTGGCCACATCGCACAGCGACGCCTGGAAGCAAGACACGCTGGTGTCCGGCCCGAGCATGGCACTATCGACCTCTACGTCGATCAAGCGCCGCAAAGCTAGACCGGTTGCGAAATTGATCGCGATGCGTTTGATCCGAACTTGTTCGTCGGCGCTCTTGGGGCTTGGAGCCGTCTTCTACGAATAAGTAAGGCCTTCGATGCTGAGCCAGAGCTTGCTCAGCCTGCGGCAGCAAGGATCGAGGTATGCGCGACGGCGCAAGCCGGATGCTATTATGATCCCCGCCGTGTCATCTCCTTCGATAGCAAATGCGAGCACCGCCGACAGGGCGACGTCGATATCGGGATGAGAGATTTCGCGCTCCTTCATGCGATCGATTGCAACGCCGATAGCGGTCGTGAGTTCAGCAGTAATGCCGTTCCGCCAATCCGTCTCGCTGGGCCGGACCGAGCCGGACACCGCTCGACGAAGGATGTCCGCGTCAACCTGGCAGAAATGGAGAGGAGGGCGCGTCCTCCACCATTTCAGGACCGAGTCTCGCTCGAAACCGGCCGCGTGGGGGATGACCAATGGGAGCGATGCTTTCCGCGAAGACCGGACGAAAGGACGATGGGTCTGCAAAGCGACGATCATGCGATTGCCTCCCTGTAGGGATTGGAAGAACGTTTTTGAGGTGAGATCATGCGTTGGCCACCGTGGGCCGTCGTGGGTCTAGAAGTCGGCCAGTAGCCAAAGATCACTGTACAGAGCGCAGCGCGGATCGATCTTTGCCCGGTACTTCAGGACCCAGGAGAGGAAGATCGCGGAAGTAGACTTCCCGAGCAGGGCGTTGGCGAGCGTTGCGGAGACGGCCAGGTCCACTTCCGGAGCGTCTATTGGGTGGCTCTTGATCTGGCGGAGGCAAATATGCATTGCGACCGTTTCATCTCCGTCACAATCGCCCAAGATTGCCCGAAGCCAGCGGTTCTCACAGTCCAATCGGCTTCCGCTCAATGCAAATCGTATCGACGCCGAATCCTTTCGGCACATTTGGTCCGGTCTTCTCGTCCGCCAGTAGATCAATGGCGAGACGGCGTCCGCCGGTCGATCCGACAGATGGGCCGAATCAAGGTTTGTAAACGTGGCCGTGAAGATGCCGTTCGGGATAGCCGAATGCATGTCGCAAGCTCCAGGATGTATCGTTGCGGGTACGGGAAGGCGAATGTGATTGAGTATCGCGGACGGATCGCGCGAGGAGGCGAAGTTGACGTACCGCGTACGCACTTGCGTGGCGGAAGCGCCGATGAAGGAAGCGGGAGTGCACAGCTGACCGGGCTAAACCAGGCCGTATCTTATTAAGTCCTTCGGCATTCGGAGCTTGCTCCTTTTGCCGATCAACGCTCTTCAAGGATTCGCGGTAACGGACGACGCCGCGACATTCGAGTGCGATCGAATCCTATCAAAGGATTCATCTGTCTGCGTTTTACTGATCCTGCGGAGACCGTCGGGACCACCATCTCTTAACTGATTGTTAACCTATCATGGGCTTGCGATGTCGTCACTAACTGCTGCATCTTATGGTTAACGGGGCGCTTGTTACTCGCGAGCAGATGCGTGCTGCGCGCGCTTGGCTCAACTGGAGCCAAGATGAGCTGTCTGCGAAGTCAGGCGTATCACGGCGCTCCATCGCCATGTACGAAGCAGGGCGGACACTCCCTTACGACGAGACACTTGAAAAACTGAGGCACACGTTCGAGGCCGCGGGAGTGCGTTTCCTTTTCGTCGGAATGGTCGGCCAAGGAATCACTTTCGATTCTGGAGGAGAAGAACCGTCTTAGGCGGCCGCCCTCGGAGAGTGATATGCCGACTTTGCTAATGGGCCTATGCTCGCAGCGCCACGCCTGCTGCGCTGGGATTGCGACGGTTAGATCCTGATCATGATGTCGAGCAGGAAATCTTCGTTAGGCGAAGTTGAAGCGCGCCTCAACCGATTAGTTCGACCGAGCCGTTCACCGCCCGACGAATGCTTCTCCGTTGCTTCCGGAAGTCCTGCACCTGAGGGGCGCTTGACAGGATTCCAAATCGCGACCCATCCTTTTCGAAGCAGCAAGGAAATCCAGATGACGTCAACTCGGCGCATGGCTTCGGTTGAAGCATTCGACATCACGATGATGACGCTCGGGAGTGTTCTCGATGATATCCAGAATGGACGGACCAGGCTGCCGCACTTTCATCGGGAGTGGTGTTGGCCCAGCGATCACATTCGGAGCCTGCTGGGTTCCGTCGCGGAGGGTCATCCCATCGGTTCCGTAATGTTCGTAAACGCGGTGCCACTGGGCCATCGTTCGTTCGATGGTGTAGGTGCCGCAGATCCGAACACTACGCCATTGCATCTGGTTTTGGATGGCCAGCAACGCCTGACTGCAGCGTATCAGGCCTGTTTTGCACGTGCTGTAAGGGTCCGTTCCGATTTGCACCCCGAGTATTGTCGGTATTTTTTCGACATGCGAGAAGCCATTTCGTCGGCGTTTCCCGTTGAGGACGCGATTTTTTCCGTCGCGACAAATCGCGATGGAGGTTCGCTAAACCATGGCGACGTTGATTTCACGGAGCCATCGGTCCAGTACGAGCGATGCATATTTCCCGTGAATATGACGTTCGACTTCGATGCCTATGATCGCCAATATTCGAAGTTCTGGGACGAAAAGGAGTACGGCCCAGAACGGTCTGATGCCCTGAGCATATGGCGGCATTTTCGTACGGCTGTCGCGAGCGCATTCAAAACGTATCGGCTACCGGTGCAAACGTTGAAACGACCGACGAGTGTCGCAGCGCTGTGTCGCGTGTATGAACACGTCAACATGCCCCGGAAGAGTGCCGAATTTGTCGAGTGATCTCAGCCCGTGGCGGAGTGCAGTTCAGGCTCGATCCTGAGCCGGTGCGTTTCGTCCAAAACGGTGCCGAAGCCACGATCCAGGCGAACGGGCTCTACGGCTGACACGTTGCCATCCGCGCTGGTTGCGAAGAATTCGATGAAGTCCGTTTCCGTATCGATCACCGCCATTGACAGAATCCCACTCTGCCAAGCATTGGTGTCGAGCGAAATCCTATTTTCCGTCACAACAGGCTGAGGTGGGTCCTGAATAGAGTGACCGTGCACGACAATATGCGATAGCGGTCCAACGAAATCTAGAAACTTCGTGCGGACCTGGAGGAGGACGTTTCTTTCTTGTTTTGTCAGCGGAACCGATGGATCGATCCCGGCGTGCACGAAAACATACCGGCCGACTGGCAGGATTGTCGGGGCGCTTCTTAAGACGCTGACAAGCTCGGGAAATCGCCCGCCGATCGAAGTAATCTCGTCAGGCCAATAGTGCGTACCTTCGCCTAAATACGACGCGAGCGTTTTTGCCCCCCCCGAAGTCTGCAAACCACCTTTCGACATAGATCTGGCTGGTCATCGCATCCAGGAAAAGCTGATCGTGATTTCCTAAAAGCAAACGGCTCTGCGGCCAGCGTTTGAGGGTCTCGCAGACGATCGCCATCGCCTCCCGGCTATCGGGACCTCGATCAACGATATCGCCCAGAAAGAAGACACGCGGCTCTATGCAATTGCGTCGGGCGTGCTCGCTAATAAAATCGACGAGGGAGGAGAGTAGATCCGCGCGTCCATGGACGTCACCGATCGCATAAACAGTTGATGTCATTCTTTCAGCTCGCCTTTGGGGCAAAAGGGAAGGCGCACCGTGCAGGTCTTCGCGATTTGACGAAGCGTAAAGATCACACGCAGCCGAAAAATGTGCTGATGAGACATGTTGCATTTGATTGATCGAGCGCGCGCCGTGCTCGGGATGTTCTACTTTGAGTCAAGGCGGCGGCCGCTCAACGCGACGCGGTCTTCAATCAGTTTAGAAATGCGGAGATCGAGGATACGCACGCCTCATTGAGAGAATTGAAGGGTAGCGATTGCCACCGCGCCGCTATCAGATCTGCTTTTCCAATAAGTAGTCAGGGATCGTGCCGAACGCGGCAGGGCTCATTTCGCTCCGAGGTCCGGCATCGCGGAAGCTTTTGTTTACCCCTCGATAATAAGTCCAAGGAACCTCCTTGAGCGGCGCCCTCGCAGACCTTACGCATATTTCTGCAAACGGAGGTGGACATGCGACTACGTGTTGTTTCGCGCGCCGCGGGCGTGACCGCGGGTCTGGGCATTTCTTTACTCGGCGCGGGAACGGCGTTGTCTCAACAGTCTCTCTTCGAGTCGATTGACCAGAAGACGCTGCAGATGACCCTCCTGCAGAACGTTCAGTCGGGTTCTACCAAGCAGACATTCGAACAGGCGCTCCGGACTTTCTTCGTAGCGGCCGACGCCGATTCCGATGGGGAGATTACCCAGCGTGACGTTCAACTTCATAAGGCCATGGAGGAAACTCAGAGCAGGGCGCAGGCCATCCAGCAGGCGATGCGATACGATCTCGACGGTGACGGCTTCGTGACGGAGGTCGAAATCCAACGAGGCATATCCTACGAACTTCGATCCCAGACTTCTCCGAACGCCGGAGGGAATCCAGGGCCATCGGTCCGGGATGCGATCGCCGGTCAGATCGCATCCCGGGTTCGGGCGACCATGTCTCTCGACGCGGACAACGACGGCAAAGTCTCGTTGCTTGAAGCCGCCAAATCGGCGAAGCCGAACCGCAGCGGCGGTTTCTCCGCGCGTGCGCAGCAACTCCTCGAACTCGACGCGACCTCCTCAGGCGTCGTCACACTTGCCGCCTACGAGGCGATGGGCGCGAAACTATTCCAACTGATCGATACCGACCGTGATGGCGTCGTTTCCCAGCAAGAGATGAGCGACTACCGTACACGAGCCGAGCGAGCAGGCTGCGAGATGCCGATGGCGTCCGAGAAAGCGCGGGTCATCCTATTCGGTTCGTACGAGACCGAGACATTGTCTAATGTAACCTTGGGATCGCAGGACAACGTCGTCCATACCGGGCGAGTCAACATCGAACCCGGCGCGGACCCGGTATACGTCGTCTTGACGAGCCACGCTCCGACCATATGGCGGTTCACCGGCGCGACGGAGCGCGTCGAGCGGGTCGTCGTGGCCAGTCAGTCCACGGGGCCGAATAGAAGCGACCCCGGGCAGCGGCCTCTTGCTGGCGTGACGGGTCTCGGCAAAGAACGCGTAACGTTCTTCAATCGGCCCAATTGCCTGCCATATTTCTACGAGGTGCCATCCGCAGGATCTTTCCAGTCCGTCGGCACCGTGAGAACGGGCACCGGCAAGACCCCAGAGGTGACGTCAGCCGTCTACGAAGTAAGGTCGTTTGCCGCGCCCTCTGGCGCGTTTATCTCAGTGAAGAAGGATAAAAACGCCGAACCTGTTGGGCCCGCCAGCGAGACCATCACGAACGCTCCGAACAGCGAAGCAAAGAGCGACCTTTTCAGATTCTCGCCCGGCGGCGTCGTGGATATCGATCCACAGGCCGTGGTCGGCAGTGCCCCGGCCCAGAAGTACGAGGTGATGCCGCAACAGGCCGGGCTGGTGCAGTTGCTCTCGTCCGGTGCGCTGGTGCGTGCGAAGGGCGGTGAGTACATCGTCAAACAGAAGACCAGATTTCCGTCCGGCTTGCACGGTGCTCATTCCGTCACGTTCCTGCTCCCGACCGGCGTCCCTTATCCAGAAGGAGATCCGGGACATTCATGTGTGGTGATTGAAGAAACCGGTCTCACAAAGGGCGCTGGTTGCCGCTGAAATTCACCGCAAGATGTGCGTGAGGCAGCCCAAGTTGGGCTGCCTAGCATTATTTCGATTTGACCGCTCCGGCGCGAACGTTCGCGTCCATCGCGATCGGTAAGGACACTGTCAGAAAGCCGGAAGTGCCCTCCATCCGATTTTCTGCGGCAAACTCGCGAAAAATCTTGAGGCGCGTCGAAATGGGAAGCTTGCCGACTTCAAATGTATAGCCAAGCGACCCGCCCAGAGCGACGACGCGCCCTTGAAAAGATCCGAGGCGAGCGCCGCTTCCGGAATCAGCGGTCAACTGCTGATAATAATAGCCGACCAGGCCAAGTGTGAATTCCTTGGTAATGTACTTCGTGGCCGCCCACTCAAGGTGAAATTCGTCGCCGCTTTTGTAGTCCGTAGCGGTGTTGATCTGATTGAACGTGAAGCCCGCGCTCGCGGACAGATCCCAGCCTAGTGTCGGATCGAGCCACGTCAGCGCCGTGAAAACGTCAATCGCGGGGCGGTTCAGCGACGCGTTCGAGAGCTGCCCGGGTACGTAAGTCCCGGACGGGATGACACCGCCGACGCCGACCTGCCAGTGTAGATTTCCGGAACGCCAGCCGACGAAGGAGTTGATGAAAAAATCGCTGAGAGCGAGTTCGGAATCTACTGCGTTGACGCCGATCGGTCCGAAGCGCGGCGAATTCACCAAGAGATTTGCGTTTACGCGTGGCTCTCCGAAGGGCGTGGTCAACGAGAATGCCAGGTCGCCACCAAAGATCTTGGCGGGCGTCACCCAGATCGTTGTCGGGAGGTTGATCCAGGTCTGCTGCGACACATTTGCGACAAGCAGGCCGCCCGTGGGCAAGGTCCTGCCGCCGCCCAGTTTCCCGCTGTAGAAGTATGTGTCGTCCTGGAAGTACACGCCTGGTGGAGGGGTAATTCCGGCGCCAGGCCCTCGTGTCCCCAGCAAATAGGCGCCAGTCGCTCCTTCAGCGGCTCTCGCTGAACGTGGGGTACTCGAGATCGCTATTAACACAAGAGCCGCCGCACCGATTTCACGTCTCACCTGTCACCCCCACAGCATGATGGAAACGCTCGCTTCATTGGCCAATCGAATGGGCAATATGTAGTCACAGCTTCTGCGCTCTTACAACAGGGTCCAGTTTCCCGAAATGACCCAATGGTCTGTTCCATCCTCGCAATAGGACGCGTCCAGTTGAATAAAAATGACTACGCATTCGCGCGTGCTTTAAATGTGCGGCGCGACATGTAGCCTCACGAAATGAAGCGTATTTCCACGATTGACGTCCGAGATAATATGCGCAGACTGGAGCAAATCCGAAGATGACTGCGTCCGGTCGCGGACAAAAGCGATATCCCGAGATAGCTCTCCTGAAGTGTGCTGCATCTTGAAAGGGGTCGAAAATGCATTCGTTCGTGATGGACTCTATCCACCTCATCGGTCGTCCGCCGAAACTTTTCGGTAGATCAACATGCGCCGTCGCGATTTTTTGCGCCTGCGTTGTGTTGAATGTTGCACCCGCATCTGCATTCAGCTCAGACAGCGGCCTCCAACAGCAAGTTCGCAATGACAGTGACGTAACGCAGGTGCGTGCGCGCGGAGGCGTTGCGGTGCGTACGAGAACGGCGGTCGGCCCAAGAGGCGGAGTGTATCACAGTAGAACGGTTGTTCGCCGAGGAGCCGTGGTGCGTCCCGGGTATGCCGGGGGCGGCGTTCGATGGGCTCGTCCCTACGGCTGGCCGAGGGGCGGCGCGATAGCGGCGGGAGCTGCAATTGGAGTCGTAACCGCCGCGACTGCTGCAGCCTGGGCAGGCACTCCTCCGGCACCCGGGATGTGCTGGTACTACACGGACCCATCGCGCACCCAAGGTTTTTGGGATTATTGCCGATAGATGCCGGGAGCAGCCTGTCATGACCCTGTCGGACGCCGCTCCGGAACAGATTGAACGGCCGGTCGGCGTCTCGGACATGGTCCGGGTTCCGGGCGGCATATTCCGTATGGGATCCGATGACCATTACCCGGAAGAAGCCCCTGTTCACCGAGTAAAGGTGGAGGGCTTCTGCATCGACCGGACGCCAGTGACGAACCGCCAGTTCAAGGCGTTTGTCAGAGCGACCGGCTACAAGACGTTTGCCGAACTTCCGCCGGACCCGAAGGACTATCCGGGTGCGCTGCCGAACATGCTGTACGCCGGTTCATTGGTGTTTGCGCCGCAGCAGAATGTAACCAATCTGCGGGACTGGAGCCAATGGTGGCAATTCATGAAGGGGGCCGATTGGCGTCATCCCTACGGACCGAAGAGCAACATCAACGTCCTCGACCATCATCCGGTCGTGCATGTGTCGTTCGCCGATGCCTTGGCCTACGCGCAGTGGGCAGGCAAAGATCTGCCGACCGAGGCCGAATGGGAATTCGCGGCGCGCGGCGGTCTCGAGGGTGCTGAATTCGCATGGGGCGACGAGTTCACGCCGGACGGGGTCCATATGGCCAACACCTGGCAAGGTGAGTTCCCCCGTCAGAACTTGAACACGGACGGATATGAGCGCACTTCTCCGGTGACGGCATTCCCGCCGAATGGCTATGGCGTTCACGACCTGATCGGCAACGTTTGGGAATGGACGACAGACTGGTATGCGCCAAAGCATGATGCTGATGCGCCCAAGGCCTGCTGTATTCCGGAAAACCCGCGCGGCGCTCGGGAAGAGGGCAGCTACGACCCGGCCCAGCCTAACATCAGGATTCCGCGCAAGGTCATCAAGGGCGGGTCGCATCTGTGCGCGCCGAACTATTGCCGCCGCTACCGGCCAGCGGCGCGGCATGCGGAGCAGGTGGACACATCAACCAGCCATCTGGGATTTCGCTGTGTCGTGCGGGGCATGACATGACGGCTGCTCCTACTTCAGCGTTCGCGCGCCTCCTGACGTCCGCCGCGATCGTGCTGTCCGTCGTCCTCCTGTTGCTCGGCGCCTACCGATACGGGTGGTCGATGGAAATCCACCGTCGGTTCTGGGTGGACATCTTCGAGCGCCTCCACGGACCGATGACGTTCCGCTTCTATCTGCAGCCGACGATGGCGCTGCTGGCGGCACTCCCCGACGGCATCCGGGATGCACGGCTCGGCCACCGCTCGTTCTTCTGGTCGGCTTGGTGGGACCGTAACGCCTCCACGGGGCGGCTGCGGGAAGGTGTAACATCCGTCGCGCGCATCGTGCTGCTCGGCATCAGCATGGACGTGATCTACCAATTCAAAGTGCTCGACCGTTTCTACCCGGTGGAAGCGTTGATGATGGCGATCATGCTCGCTGTCATTCCATATTTCGTCTTCCGATGGATCGTCGAGTTGATTGCTCGTTGGTGGTTCGCGCGAACAGGCACGGGCACGGCTATGTAACACAAGGACGTTCGATGATCGAAAGCGTGTCCTCCAAGTCCCCCGCCGACCAGATATCGGTCGAACTGTCGTCGCGTCGGACCGGGATGTCGTTTCAAAGGACGCGCATGAGCGCGGATCGCACCCTGATGTCCGTGATCCGGACGTCACTGTCGCTGATCTCGTTCGGCTTCACGATCTCGCAAGTGTTCGAGAAACTGCGCGACCAGAACGTGATCACGCACGGCGCTCCCGCGCGCAATTTCGGCGTGACGCTGGTGGCGCTCGGCATCCTGATGCTGATCGGCGGATTGATTTATCACCTGCAGTTCATGGTCCAACTGCGTGAAGAGCGGAAGATGATGGCTGCCGACGGGTTGATCCACGCCCAGAGCGGCTTTCCGGTGTCGCTGACACTGATCACCGCGGTAATCCTGCTGTTCATCGGCATCGCCGCCATCGTCAGCATGATGTTCCAGGTCGGGCCGTTCGGTTGAAAGTGGAGCGCCGACGCGTCCCGTCGAGACGACAATCAGTTTGAGACCAGAAGCGACCTCGAATTCGACAGATGTAGGAATGGGAGTTGATCGAATGGCCAAAAGCAGCAAGCCGAACATCATCATGATCATGGCCGACGACGTCGGCATCTGGAACATCAGCGCCTATCACCGCGGCATGATGGGTGGCAGCACTCCGAACCTAGACCGTATCGCGCGCGAGGGCGCGCTCTTCACCGACTACTACGGACAGCAGTCATGCACTGCGGGACGCGCGGCATTCATCACGGGGCAGACGCCGTTCCGGACGGGATTATTGAAAGTCGGATTGCCGGCGGCGAAACAGGGCCTGCAGGACTCGGATCCGACCATCGCCGAATTCCTTAAACCCCTCGGCTATGCGACAGCGCAGATCGGCAAGAACCATCTGGGCGATCGCAACGAATATCTGCCTACGGTCCACGGCTTCGACGAGTTCCACGGTATCCTCTACCACTTGAATGCAATGGAAGAACCCTACTACCCGGATTATCCGAAAGACGAGAAATTCCGTACAAAGTTTGGCCCGCGCAACATTATCAGTACCGTTGCTACAGACGTCGACGATGCAACGGAGGATCCGCGTTGGGGCCGCGTCGGCAAACAGAAGATCACCGACGCCGGTCCACTTCCGCCGCATCCGGGCATGGACCCCGCCGCAAAGGTGAGCATGGAGGACATCGACGCCGATCTGGTGAAGCGCTCATGCGACTTCATTGAGCGCTCCGTGAAGGCCGAGAAGCCGTTCTTCCTCTGGCACAACTCCACGCGGTGCCATTCCTGGACGCATCTGTCCAAACAATGGGACGGCAAGACCGGCTATGGCTTGTTTGCCGATGCGATGGCCGAGTTGGACTGGGTCGTAGGCGAGCTGCTCGCCAAGCTGGACGAACTCGGCATTGCCGACGAAACGATCGTGATGTTCACCAGCGACAATGGTGCTGAAATCTTCAGTTGGCCCGATGGCGGCAATCATCCGTTCCGCGGCGAGAAAGGCACTGTCTACGAAGGGGGGTTCCGGGTCCCCATGCTCGTCAAGTGGCCTGGGGTCATCAAGCCGGGCACCATTATCAACGAAATCGTGTCGGCCGAAGACTGGATGCCGACCCTCGTCGCGGCGGCCGGCGGTGATCCGGATCTGAAGGCGAAGCTGCTCACCGGCTACAAGGCCGGAGAGAAGACCTTCAAGAACCATCTCGACGGCTACAATTTCATGCCGTTCTTCGAAGGAAAGGTAGCGGAAAGTCCCCGCCGGGAATTCTTCTACTTCAGCGACAACGCCGACCTCATGGCCGTGCGCTACAACGAGTGGAAGATCACCTTCAAGACCATCGTCGGCAACCTGTTCACGGGCAAGGAAGACTCTACCAATGTCCCGCTCGTAACCAACCTGCGCGTTGACCCGTGGGAGCGATACCAGACCGAGTCGACGTCCTACGGCGAATGGTGGGGGAAGGCACTGTGGGTCATGATGCCCGCCATGGGTATCATGGGTCAGTTCCTCGCTACCTTCAAAGATTACCCGCCAAGCCAAGCTTCCGGATCACTCAGCATTGAGAAGGCATTGCAGGCGTTGCAGGAGGGGGGCCGGAAGAACTGAACAGCGCGCAGCAATCGTGGAGCGACAGCGGACGATGACGGCATAGACATCGTCCGCTCGAAGCCGGTCGGGGCGACGTTCAGTCCGAAGCGGGAATGAAGACGCATGAAAGAGTGGCTGATCTATGCGACCGAGAACGCCATCGTCCTCATTGATGCGCTGGCGCTCGTCATCATCGTCGTGGGCACGGTGGAGGCCTTCTTCAGCGGCATGCGTGCGATGCTGGGGTCGCCGTCCGGGCATGAGCGGCGCGACGTCTGGCTGCGCTATGCACGCTGGCTGGTGGCGGGGCTGACGTTCCAGCTTGCCGCTGACATCGTCGAGACTTCGATCACGACCGATTGGAACGCGACAGGGCGGATCGCCGCGGTCGCGCTGATCCGTACCTTCCTCAACTACTTCCTCGATCGCGATCTGGAGGAAGTGCGCGGGCGGCAGCGCGAGACAGGCGCAGCGCCGGCGAAGCCGGTAGGAGGGAATTGACGATGCCCACCAGACGACGCCTGTTGGCCCTCCTGTTCGCGTTGTCGGTCATTGACCTGGCCGCCGCGCAGCCGTCGACGGATCCGCTGCAGTCGTGGAACGATGGTGCGGTCAAGAAGTCCATTACGGATTTCGTCTCGCGGGTGACGACGGAGGGCGGTCCGGACTTCGTGCCCCTCGCCGAGCGTATCGCCACCTTCGACAATGACGGTACGCTGTGGTCCGAACAGCCCGCTTATTTCCAGGCCGCCTTCGCGATCGACCGTGTCAAGGCGATGGCCCCGCAGCATCCGGAATGGAAGAAGCAACAGCCCTTCAAGGCATTGCTCGACGGAGATATGAAAGCGCTCGCGGCCTCGGGGCAAAGGGGCATGCTGCAGATCGTCGCCGCCGCCCATAGCGGCATGACTACGGATGAATTTTCGAAGTCGGTCGTCGAATGGATCTCGACCGCGCGGCATCCGCGCTTCGGCCGTCCCTACACGCAGCTTGTGTACCAGCCTATGCTGGAGCTTTTGGCCTACCTTCGGGCAAACGGCTTCAAGACCTTCGTCGTCTCTGGCGGCGGGGTCGAGTTCATGCGGCCATGGATGGAAAAGGTCTACGGCATTCCGCCCGAACAGGTGATCGGCTCCAGTGGCGTCGTCAAATTCGAGATGGGCGCGGATGGGAAACCGGCGCTGCGCAAGACATCCAAAATCGAGTTCGTAGACGACAATCAAGGAAAGCCTGTCGGCATCAACCGCTTCATCGGCCGCCGTCCGATCTTTGCATTCGGCAATTCCGATGGTGATCTCCAGATGCTGCAATGGACGGCGGCCGGTAAAGGCGCGCGTTTCATGGGGATTGTGCATCATACCGACGCCGAGCGAGAGTACGCGTATGACCGGCAGTCGAAGGTCGGCAAGCTCGACAAGGCGCTGAATGAAGGCACCGCGAAGGGCTGGACAGTCGTCGACATGAAGCAGGACTGGAAGACGGTTTTTCCTTGATCTCGAAGGCGCAATCTAAGGAGCAAACGAATGTATAGGCCGATGCTTGCTGCTATCTTATGCCTTGTCTCTTTTGCCGCGATAGCAGAGGAAGACTCGAAACCTGCGATCAAGAAATGGCGGGCCTGTGCCGATGCCACGGCAACCCGATACGCAAAAAGTGCGGAAAGCGCACTCGTTGTCTCGCGCTTGGCAATATTGTCGTGCCGCGCTGAGAAACAAGCAGCTTGGCAAGCGCTGTCACAGGAAAGCGGGGCACACTTTGCCGATGATTACGTCGAAACGGTCGAGCGTCGTTACACCGATTTGCTTGCAATCGATGTCATAGAAATGCGGCTGAAACATTGAATTGACACGCAAAGCATCTATGAAAATTGCAACTGCAAGAGGCCGTCAGAATGGTCTTAGAATGGTCTTGGGGAGATACATCCCGATGACTGCAGGCGCTTACCAAGCAAAACGCATTCCTACTTTGCCATCATATGCCGATCCTGCACCGTCGAAGCGGGCCTGATACGACGCGTTGGCGTAAAGAGTGACGTCGGCTGAAAGTTGTCCGCTGGCGCCGATATTAAGCTCCCCAAACAGGCCGCCGAGATCGGCACGAAAGGGAATGAACCCGGCTTCGGATGAGAATGATGTGACCGGATTGCCTCGGAATTCGTTCCAGAGATTGGGCCGAATCCATGCAGTCACGCTGCGCGGCCCGCCATCGATCGACCAGGTGCGGCCGAAGCGGGCACCGATGCGGCCGAGCAGAGAGTCGGCGTTGTCGAAGCGGACGAGTGCGGCTCCATCGCTCGCATTTGCGAATGCTATGCTCTGATAGATCATTTGCACCTGCGGCTCGATGAAATAGCCGTCCGCAAACCGGAACGGATGCCCGGCCTCGACCGATGCTGCCAGACCCTGGCCGTTGGTGTTGAGTGTCGCCAGTCCCCGATGGGCGCTACTATCGACGTCGTAGAATGTCCCTTGAAGGATCGTGTCGGTGTACCAGCCTTGTGGCCCGAAGTGGGTCCAGTAACCGCCAAGGCTGTAGGCATCGAAATTGCTATTGCCTTGCACCCCGCTGATATGGGTCACGCGGCCGCGGTCGTTGCCGATGGCAAAATAGACACCGGCCTGGTCCCGGCTGCCATCCGGTTTGTCGTGTCGATAGACGTCCATGCCACCCTGAAGACCACCGAACGAATAACTGTACTGCGGTCCGCTCCCGAAGATGCCGAGCCGGTCGCCATTCTGGTGGCCGGTGACGCCGATGATGCGCGCCCAGCCGACTTTTCCGTTCTCCGGATTTGGGCGATTGCGCTGGTCTTCTTCTTCGCCAACGCGCTCATGCAACGTGTCCAGCAGCGAACGTCCGTAGAGGAGCGCCATCGAGGGAATAGCTGCATAGAGCGACGTCTCGGGTCGGTAATTTGCGGGGTCCGGGGAGGGCTGGGCGCAAGCCGGGTTCGTCGGCTCCAGCGCGCAATTGATCCGGGAGCGCAGATACCAGTCATCGGGGTTGCTGGCATCGACGATGCTGCTGCGATGGAGCGTGTAGTCGTACGGCCCGGCCGAGACAGGACCCGCAAGGACGAAGGTGCCGGGCGCGGTCGTGCCGCCATTGACGGCATCGATCACAAGGATGCCATTGCCTCGGGTCAGATCGCCTCGGCCGATGGTGTTGGCGATGCGCAGCGGTGACAGGCCTGTCGCAGTGCCGCCGTCGATCACGAGGCGGTCCGATGGCGCGCTATCGTTGCCCAGATAGGTGTTCAGACCGATGATGCCGTTGATGCCGACGTAATTCACGGTCGTGAGCGTCTTGTAGCTCGACAGCAGATTGGCGTCTCCGGTCGGCGGCGTGAACTGGATCAGGCTCGGGTCATTGACCAGATTGGTGACGTTCGAGCTGCCGGTCATGATCCAGGTGCTGTTGTCGAGCAGCGTAACGCTCGAGACGCTTCCTGGCGCGGTGAAGGCAGAGCCGATCACGGTCGAATTTCTCAACGTCACATTGGCCAGTCCGGGAACGACCGGAAGGGCCGCGGGTGGAGGGAGGATCACCGGCGGCGGATCGAGCCCTTCTGGGTCTCCGACTCCCAATAATGGAGCGTCGGGCGCGGCCAGGGGTATGAAGTTGTTAAGCGTTCCAACTCTCAGCCACTGGCCGCTGCCAGACGCGAACGACCCGGTAAGGGTGACATTGCCGTCACCGGCGACACCGATCGTCGGACCGCTGACGTTGGTAAGAGTGCTGCCGTTAAAATTGGCATTGGAAACAAAACCGGGGGCGCCGGCGAGATGAAGTGCCGATCCGTTGGCGCCCATCGCCCGAACCATCGTTGCATTTCCCACAACCAGTCCGCCGCTATTCGCGAGCGCCCCATGGGCGTTGGGCCCGGTTGCCGTAATCAGGCTGTTATTGAGCGTCACGGAACTGTTGTTATCTCTCGCTTCCACGCCATGCGCAGCAAGGCCTTCGGTCAATGCCATGGTTCGGTTCGCAATGACTGTGCCTGAAAGAATGGCCCGAAGACCCATCGCGCCAGCGCCATGTGTCGTCAGTGATGAGTCGTTGAGGGTGATCAGCGCTTGCGCCGCCAGATCGTTTTGTTGGGCCTGAGCCCCATGCGCCAGAGCACCAGCGGTTTCGATCGTGAGATTGTTGCCTACAACCGAAGCCGCGAATTGCGGACCGGTCTGCTCGACCACGGCGAACAATCCAAGACTCTGGGTACCGAATGTCGTGATCGGGTTTCCGTTAAGGGTCGTTGTGCCGCCATCATCGGCCACGGCGCCCATGGCCCTGTTGCCAAGCGTGGTGAGCGGCGTCCCGTTGGCAATCAACTGCCCCCCAGGATTGCGCGATGCTACGGCGTGCGGGAAGGCCGCTACAGCTACGCCATTGCCGCTCGTCGTCACTTGTCCGCCATTGAGCTCCACGCGGCTGCCGCCATCAGCAAGCGCGCCCATAGCGTTGTTGTCGCCGTAGATTCTGATGTTCAGTCCGTTGGCTGTCACCGTCGAACTGCCGATGAAAAGGCCGGCGGCACTCGCTCCTTGCGTCGTAATCGAACCGCCGTTGATGACCACTTCGGAGCCTGACCTCGCTCTAATTCCATAAGCCGTGCCGCTTATCGTGTTGACGGACGTGTTGTTAAGCGCGAGCGCGGAACCGGTGCCCAACAGATCGATGGCGATAAAGTTGTTTGCGGATATCGCACTGTTGCCGACCGTCGCCGCGCCGCCATTCAAGAGGTTGATACCGACCGCACGAGACCCACTGACCGTGACGTTCGTGTTCGATACGATGGCTTGTGAGCCTGCGTCCTCCACGTGGAGTCCATAGCCAGCCTGACCGGTCGTGACGATGGTGCTACCCGGACCGCCCAGACTTATGGTGCCGCCTGAGGAGGCAAACGCGGCAGCGGACGGGAAGAGTTCACTGCCCGCACCGGTCGTGCTGAGCGTACTGCTGATCAGCGACACTGCGCCGCCTGCTTCTGCCCGTGCGGCATTGCCCCCGATGCCCGCCGAGTTCGCATTGATGCCCGTCCCGTTGATCTGGCTGCCGGCTCCGGTCGAGAAGAGAGCGTGGCTTCGGGTAACGGGGGCAGACAAGGTCGCCGCGCCAGACGCTGCGATCGTTGCGCCTGTACCAATGATTGCAACTCCTCCGGCCTCCGCCAGAACGCCAATCGCACCACGTCCCGCCGCTGTTACGGATCCACCATTGAATACGAGTTGACTGCCGGATCCGGCGACACGCATTCCGACAATTCCAGTGCCATTGGAAAGTCCACTGACATTGACCGTCGTGCTGTTGAGCGCGGCCGCTCCGCCATTGTCCACGTTAACGCCGATCAGATTCGAAACGCCGTTTCCGGTTCCGGAAGCGAGCGTTAGTGAAATCGCGGCGTTGGACGCGTTGATTGCGCTATTGGCGTCGGTTACGCGCAAGCCCGTTCGATTGCTGGCGGCGACCGTTGAACTGACAGTGCCGTTATCGAAATTGATCGTACCGCCTTGGGCAGCTAGCAATGCGGTGGTGTTGGCGCCATTGAGATTAACAAGCACAGCTGCTGCTGTGCTCATCACGTTCGGGCCAGTATCGCTGAGTCCGGTCGCTCCCGCCGCAACATTGATGGTCCCGGTGACCGTGCAAGGCGTGTTACCGGTCGTGCAAACCGTCTGCGCGGAACCTTCCCCGGCGAGCGAGGCGATCAGGCCCGTTGCGAGAACGGAAGAAGCGCTGTAACCGCTCACTCGAACCGATGATCGCCCGGGACCCAGCATCATCCTCTGCATTGGAAAATAGCGATGTAGCAGGGCTGCGATGGTCGTAAGTAGCTGGGAAATCGCCCCAGTATGCGATTCTTCCTTGCGCACGTTTGTCATTGCCATACGCCGAGATTGAGTATGTCGGCAGTCCTGCAAGTGGGCCGAGATCAGAAGTTGTGACCGGGCAGGGCGATGATAGCTTTGGTCGCTATTAGTCATCGCGATGTTTGATAAGCCCTGCCTTAGAAAACTGAGAACCGTCCACGCAAACGTCATCGTTGCACCTCAAGGCGCTTTCGAACGCTGTCATGTTTAAGTCAGGGCGCTCTCGGTGTTCTACGCTGGCGCCGGCATCAGCCTCATCAGGCTCGTATTCGACCGTTTCTCGGCCTTATTATTTGCTTATTTGCTTGGTCGAAGTAGACGGAATTGTGTCATGCAACTCCGGCGATCATTTCCGTCTGTCAGTGTGTCGGTCGAGCCACTAAATGGTCAGGGATGCGGACATATAGTCCGCGCAGCTTCATCCCCCACCGACACGATCGGCTCATCGGTGTCTTCTGGAAAGTCGATGCCGGTTATCGGATTTTGATGAGGCACGCGTTACTCGTTGAGCCTTAAAAACGTGGCTGTCTCCCGACCAGGAAGAATGCCGTTTCTACGAGACGCGTTCGCCAGAACGATGACAGCGATCTCCTTTGACAAGTTCTCTGGATTAACCGACGTCCACCAATGACCGAACCACCCATAAGCGGTCTTTATGGTTGGCGGCTTTCCGGAAGGCGAGGCCATAAACTCCTGATGAACCCTGTTCAGGACAGCATCGAGCCGAGCGTCGGTTCTAAGTAAAAATGCTTGGTCGAGAGAATTCATCAAGTCTTACCTGTGATTTTCTTGTAGTTTTTCAGCTATGAACTTTCGCGCTCTGCGTGTGCGAATGCCAGCGCTTTGTATTTTATTTCGCGAATGGAAATTCCATCGTTCGTGCGGAGCGATGCGCTGACGTGTTGCTCCTTCATGTTGCTGATCGTCAGGTGAAACGACGGCCCTGATAGCTGACATAGTCAAAGGTTATTGCCTCTTCGGCAATCGGTCTGAGACGAAGTATCTTGAAGATCGCTGTAATCACTTGATGACGCGAAGTTCGCTATCCAACGCGCAACCCCTCTGTCATCGTAGGCTAGATCGCCACTCGGATTTCGCACGCGACATCGTCGGCCGCCACACGGGCATCTCAGGTTTTTTCCAGCAGACGGCCCAACGTCATCGGGGGCAATGCCGTCGGGCCTGACCGGACTTCTATGTGATCTTGGGGGAACGGTATCCGGCTTTTCGAATAACTAAATTGCGTGAGCAATGTTCCTTGAAGCCCGGGGCTCGTGCTTCTGCCGCTAGTTTAGGCGGCAGAAGCTTAGAGAAGGTTAGTTCTCAGTGCACACCTTGATGGTCTTCATGCCGGTCTCGGCTTGATTCGACCGTTCGATGCAGCATTGGGCGCGCCCAATTCGGGCCGATGCCAAGCGCGCATCCGCACGAATCTTCGTTCGTGACAATTATGCCGATCGCCCAGAGATCATCTGTGCAATATTAGGCAGTGGAAAAAGGAACGATAGATGTTGAAGGATCGAGAAAAAGTTATGAGCGCGCTTCTTGAAAAGCCGATGAAGATCTTCGAAGTCATGAAGCGCGCCAACATGACGAACCAGGAAGCCTGCCAGTCGCTCCTGCTGAAGATGCGAGACGAGGGCGCAATCAAGTTCGACATCAATAAAGGTACTTGGTCGATCAAAACCTGATCTTGACGCCTTGGGCGGAGATCCGTCATTCACTTCCCGCCCTTGACCGAAAGACCCTTTAGCTGAACAGACGAGATGGCTCGAATGAACCGTGCAGCGGGAGCGTTTCGTCATCGAGGTCGCTGATGACGGCTTCCATGGCGACAGCGATGTCGCGGATACGAATCGAGCTTATGCATGCTCAAATTAACAGCCGTTCCAGCGGAATACTCAGCTTTAGCCTAAGACCATGTCTTCGCCATTCGTGCTCGAGCCGGCCTCCCAGTTCTCCGGTCACACTACGGTCGATGAGAGTGCTACCAAAGCCGCGCGTTTGCGGTTTTATATTAATTTCGGGACCGCCAGTTTCGTCCCAGTCCAGACTGAAGGAGTCACCGCTCGCGTTCCATGTGACATGGATCGAACCATCCGGCCGAGACAGAGCCCCATACTTGACCGCATTCGTCGCCGTCTCGTGCAATACTAAAGCAAGGCCCGTCGCAGCTTTTGCCCCCACTGGCACATTGGGTCCGCTTATGACGATGCGGTCAGGCGAGCCATCTTCATAAGGCTGCAACACTGTGCGTACCAGCGTGTCCATCGTTGTCTGCTCGCTCTCGTGCTCAGTACCCATGATACCTGGACGGACAAGATCCTTGGCTCGTAACAGCGCGTCCAATCGGCCACGAAGAGCTTGAGCCATCTCCTTTGGGCTTCCGGCACTCCGAGCACTCAGGCTAATCATTGCGTGGAAATTGGCAAAAATATTCTTTACTCGGTGATCCGCTTCGCGAGCGAGCAACCGTTGACGCTCTTGCGCATTCTTCTGATTGGTTACGTCAACCACTACGCCAACGAAGCGATCAGGCTTACCATTCTCGCTATACAGGCACTCGCCGCGCACCTCGACCCAGCGGATGCTCCCGTCTTTTTGAACAAGCCGGTATTCCTGAGCATATTTTTCTTGAGTGAGGACAGTGTGGTTCACGGCATCGGCGATCCGCCGAACATCCTCGGGATGAACGCCAGCTAGATAATCCGACAAGGGGGCACCCTTATCTCCTTTGGCAGGATCGACCGAGAACATCTCAGCAAATCGCGCGTCGGAATAGAAGGTGTCGGACTGTACATGCCAACTGAACGTCCCCACCATCCCAGAAGCGTTCAGAGCTTGACGTAGTCGCTCCTCAGTGATCGCTAAAGCTCGCTCGGCCAAAACCTGCTGCGTTGTTTCCACGACAATGGCGAGAACGCCTTCCGGACGACCATCCTCGCCCAACACTGGGCTGTAATCGAGGTTCATCCAGACCTGCTCAGGAACGCCTGAACGATGAAGGGTCAGTTCTTGGTTGCGGTACGAAAGCGTACCCCCACTCAAGCTCGTCTTCATGACGTTGTCGTTGAAGTCGGCGACCTCGGGCCAACCTTCGCGCACCTTTGACCCGAACAGGAGGGGATGGCGTCCTCCTGCAAAAACAGAATAGGCGTCATTGTAAATCATGATGCCGTCCGATCCCCACAGGAGCACAATGGGAACTGGGGAGCGCAGCAATACGCTCACCGTAGTCTTCAGGCTTTCGGGCCACTCGGGGATTGGTCCCAAGCCGGTGTTGGACCAATCTAGCGCGCGAATAAGAGCGCCATTTTCACCGCCGCCGAACGGGAAAGGTTCGTCAGACACCGAGCCCCTCACGGCCATATCCCCTCAATATTGTTGGCACCTGTTCCAATGCGGCGGAACGGCTATCCCTCACCATTTTAGGCGCGTTCACACAAGTGGGAAATGGCTATAGCTGGTCTCATGGCTGCTTTGGTCAAAAACTGACCTAGCCGGGCCGTCCGCGTCTGACGCGAAGCGCACGACTGAGCGCTGTCTACCGAAGTTTGACACACTGATCACGGTTGGCGGATTCAATGGGCTTTTTGGGGGGGCCTATGTTGTGATCGCTAACTTCCTTTCGCCCTTCGAATGTGGCTGTCGTTTCGATGTCAGGTGGTCTCGGCACGTCGCAGGGTGATCCGTGTTAACTCCGGCGGGCGTCCGAGCCGTAGCGCGAATCCCGGCCAAAGCCCGGTGCCGTTGTTCACGTAAAGCGTCATCCCGCCGACCTGGTAGCGGCCGGAGACATAGCCCGCGTTGGCGCGCGCGGCGAGCCGATCCAGCCCGACGATCAATCCACCATGCGTATGTCCGGAAAGTTGGAGTTTCACGCCGAGCGCTGCGGCGCGCAGAGCTTCGCTCGGCTGATGATCGAGTAGGATGACTGGAGCGCCGTCGGGGGAACCGTTGACAGCGGCCTTGATGTCCGGAGCGGTGAAGCCGCCGCCGCGCGCTGCACGATCTGTGACGCCAGCGAGAACGAGCCGCCCGCCGCGGCGTTCGAGAACGACGTGCCTGTTCTCCAGCGTGACCATTCCCATTGAAGCGTAGTGTTGCATCCAGGCAGCGTAGCCGAAGTAGTATTCGTGGTTGCCGGGGATCATGTAAACGCCGTCGGTCGCGCGCAGGTCCCGAAGCGGCTCGACGTCCGCGCGTCGGACGGCGAGCGTACCGTCGATTAGATCTCCCGTGATGGCGATCAGATCCACGCCGAGGAGGTTCGAGCGCTCCACGACGGCACGCGCCCATGCGGCGGGAAACAGGCGGCTAATGTGAAGATCTGTCAGTTGCAGGATCGTATAACCGTCGAATTGCCGCGGAAGCCCTTGGATGCGTACTTCTATGTCTTTCAGAGGCGGAATTCGTGTGGCTTGCATCACGCCGATCGCAGCCAGACAGGCCGCCAGACCCGCCATCGCGTACCGGAAGCCGTCGGGTGCGCTGAAGCTACCACCAGGGATCAGCGCACCGACGAGCGTCGCTGCGTCCAGCAGCAGTTGCAGTAGCGCGAGAAGAATGATGCCGCCGAAGGCCCAGTTGAAAAGGACAACAACCGGGCGGGGAAATTCGGGACAGAGCACCGAACCCGACGAGAGCTTGCTCCAGAAATGGAATTGCGATGCCACGAGCAGAAGCAGCGCGACCGCAAGTTTTGCAGCAAGTGGAAGATGAAGGGGCCAGAGGAAGCGGGTGACGACGAGCAGCCAGGGAAGGCCAAAAATGAGATGGAAAATCGGGCTTCTCCAGAATGGATCGACGCAGTGAGGAGCACTTATGTATGCCGGTGCGATACCGCAATCGCGCGCGAAGGGCGCGCGCTTGTTTGACGTGATCTAGATCGGAAGGTCCAGCTGTGGCTCGATATCAGCTTCGTTCTGAAGCGAGGAAAGCGATATGCCTAGTAGCCTTACCGCCTTCGGCATAGGCATCAGATTTTGGAGAAGGGAGATCGAGACACGTTCCAGGTCGCTGCGATCTGAAACAACAGCCGGCATCGACTGACTGCGTGAGATCGTCTCGAAGTCGGAGAACTTGACCTTCAACGTGACGGTTCGCCCGCGATTGCTGGTCCCCTCGCAATGCCCCCAGACCTTGTCGATGAGCGGTTGTAGGGCGGTCATCATGGCGTCGAATTCGGTGAGATCCTCGAAGAACGTGTTCTCCGCACCGATCGACTTCCGGATTCGGTTAGCCCGAACGGGCCGTTCGTCGATGCCTCGGGAGATCCAGTAGTAGTAGGTTCCGGCCTTGCCGAAGTGTGCCTCAAGGAACGCCAGCGTCTGATTGCGGATGTCGAGGCCCGTCCGTATCCCGAGCGCGTTGAACCTGGCTGCGGTCGCCGGTCCGATGCCGTGGAATTTGCCAACGGGCAGGGGTTCCACGAAGGCCGGTCCCATCTCTGGAGAGATGACGTATTGCCCGTTCGGCTTGCGATGGTCGGAGGCGAGCTTTGCGAGGAACTTGTTGTAGGAGATGCCTGCTGACGCGTTGAGGCCGGTCTCGGCTTTGATTTTCGCGCGGATCATCAGGGCGATATCTCGCGCGAGCGGAATATCCTGCAGGTTTTCTGTGACGTCGAGGTAGGCTTCGTCCAGCGAAAGCGGTTCGATGATCGGCGTATGCTCCTCGAAGATCGCCCTGATCTGTTGACTGATCTCCTTGTAAACCTCGAAGCGGGGCTTCACGAAGATCAGGTCGGGGCATTGACGCTTGGCAGTGACCGACGGCATCGCAGACCGGACACCGAACTTCCGGGCTTCGTAGCTTGCCGCGGCCACCACGCCACGCTCGCGCGAACCGCCGACGGCGACGGGCTTGCCTCGCAGTTCCGGATTGTCGCGCTGCTCGACTGATGCGTAGAAGGCATCCATGTCGATATGGACGATTTTGCGCTGTGGCGCGGAAGTGTGCTCTTTCAACGCGACATCGGCTTCCATTTGCCGTCCCGGATCGCCAGCATCATCTGCGCCACCGGCGTCAGAGTTCGATCGACCGGACCTTCGGCGGCGGCTTCGACTGCCCGCCAATCGACGAGGACGGTGCCGTCCGACCCAACCTCGTACAACCCGACACCGACGGGCGTACTGGTTATTTTCTCCGTCCGCACGGGCCGCTGGGTGATGTCCTGGGCCAGGCTAATGGTCGGCAGGATCAGTGCGAGCACGGCAATCCACTCAATTCGCATCGCTCCCATCCTTCTTTTGCCCCCGACCGACGATCTCCAGCGATCCATCGGGAAGCTGGCGTTGCAGATCCTTGGCTTCATCCCACGGGGCGTTCATCCATACATCGACTTCCTCTTGCTTGGTGAGGATGACGGGCATCGCTTTCGGATGGACGGCATACACCTCGGCATTCGCCTCCGTCGTCAGGAATGCGTACAGATCGTTGGTCGTCTCGCCTTCCTTGATAATCCGGACCGATGTCCAGTTCGTCCAAAGCCCGGCAAAGCAGACGAGGGGACGGCTCTCGTCGAGAGCGAACCAGATGTCGCCTCCTGCATCCTTATTGAATTCGCTGAACGACGAGAACGGGACGACGCAACGGTGTTTTACGCCGGTCCAGCGCGTCCAGTGTTTGCTCTCCAGTCGGCGAATGTTCGTCGTTCCCTTGTCGGGTTCCATCCGCAACAACTGCTTGAAATCGGCCTGTTTGCCCTTGGCTTCCAGTTTCTCAGCCCGCGTTTTGGCTTTCTTGAAAATCGCCTGTGACGAAGAGGGCATGCCCCAACGCAACATTGCGAGCTCGCGGCCGCCGTCGGCGTTCCGGACAATCGGGGCCATTTTGTCGGGAAAGATGCCGGGCATCGACGGTAGGTTGCCGGCACTGTCCTTCGTGACCGCGAATAGCTGGCGGATCGCGGCCTGGTTCTTCGTCATCGAGTAGAGGTTACACACGCAAACTTCTCGCTGTTTTGGCTCCGTCGCTGTCTATCCTGAGATCGAATGACGCCGGATTCTGCTGAACATCCTTGAACAGGGTCCGGAAGAGAGCGTTGTGGACCTCGTGCAGCAATATATCGGTTTCCAGGAGCAGAGAGCCGATGAGGGTGACGCCTTCGTCGAACACGGCTTGAAACAAATTTATCGGCGGTGTGCCATCGTCGAACGGAATGTCGAAGGGAGCGATGGTCATCCTCATCATCTCGGCGTCCGAATGGGCCATAATCTGGTTGCGCATCAGCATGAGCTGGTCGTGAAGCGCCAGATTTTCGGGCGTAGGTTTGAAGTCGATCATCTTCATGGTCAATGGCGGGAAGCGCCCCTTCGACTGCGAGAACGGCCGTGTATAGGCGATGACGAGTGTGGTCTCGAAGCAGCGGAAGCGACGGAGATCAACCTTCGAGTATTTTTCGCCCTCGTCGAGCTCATGAAGAAAGGCCGACGCGCTCAGAGCCTGCTGTAGGTCGTTGAGCGAATACAGCAGGCGTTGCCGCCGGAGCGTCGCCTGCTGTAGGGCTTTTTCCGGATCGGAATTATTGGGCTGCATGGTGTTTCCTCCGCCTGCTGTCTATTTCCGCCGACCGCCATCGTAGCGAGTGCGCTCAGCCAATTGGAGCAATGTCGCTGCGGGACGCTTGCCGGCCTGTTGGCATTTCTCGCATCTTAGCCTTCCGGCAAGATCATGCACGAACGTCGTGGGTGGGCGGCGCAGCGCGGCGAGGTCGACGTCGTTGGGACTTCTGCAGCGGGAGCATTCGATCTGCAGCCACGGGAAGCCGCCGTTCACGGCCTGATCAATCGTGGGGGAGGGGGTGATCGGCTCGCCGTCGGCCCACATGCGCTCGTTCCAGCTTTCGCACGACAGTCGATCGGCTTTCCGGATCAGGGCTTCGCCCTTGGCCCGGAATTCCTCAGCCTGCTGCGCGAACACCGTCGTCATCGCCCGCGCCTTGCCGAGCTCCTTTTGCAGGGCCTTGCGGTCTCCCCCGGAGAGGGGCGTCGGGTGATATTTCGGAGCCATCCGGGTCCCGGTGCAGACAATACGGGGATCGGCGACAGCCGAAGGTCAGGGCGTTTCGAAGTTCGGCCAGCAGCCGTCTTCTTCGTAGCGGCCCGTCCGCTCCCGGCACGTGTTGTCGAGGAGCCGCATCCCGACGTCCTTCCAGATCGCATGCTCACCGTATAGCCGGACAGCGTCGGTCTTCTGGATCTCGACGACGCGGTCGCAGCGGCGGCAGGAGACCCGCAGCACGTGGCGGGGGATCTCGGACAGGCGGCGTTGCTGGATCGGGACGCCGGCCGGTCTGGCGTCGGCGCGCGGGTCGCTCAGGACCGCCTCCCAATATTGCGGCGGCATCTCCGCCGCATCGGCTCCGGCGGGGGCTGCAGCGGGCTTTCTCCGGACGGCCTCGACGGCCAGCTTTTCCATCTGTTTGGGTGTCGGCATGCGCCAGCTCGCGGGATGATCCTTCATACCGAGAGTTAGAACATAAAGAGAACAAAAGTCGAGTCCGCCAAGGTTGAATCTAGCGCGCTTATCAGACTCCTGGATACCCGCGAAAGATGTTTGTCAGCCGCCCCACGTCCTAAAGGGAGTGTTGGAACCTAAAGCCGACAAGCCGATCAAAAACGGAACTATTTAGAACGGTAAGAGAACAGAAACATTTCTAAATTGCCTAAACGTTGAACGATATCATATATATAGGTTGATAAAGATAAATCGTGTCTACATCTTGCGTAGCCGATCTGCCACCATATCTGAATAGGTGTGGCCATCCGACCTTCAATCGGCGCCCCGTCAGAATCGTAGAATTCGCTGATAAATCAGGAGGATGGGAATGTCTGCTAAAGTTTCGCATTTTAAGGTCGATAACGGTGACATGACGCTTTTCGAGCTGGAGTCGGGAAAGCTCGTTCTGGTTGATATCAACATTCGCGAAGCTGCGGATGACGAAGACGACGATACGCCGGACGTCGCAAAGCAGCTTAGAAAGAAGCTGAATCGGGACGCGGACGGGCGCCTGTTCGTCGATGCCTTCCTGAACACCCATCCGGACTCGGACCATATCCGCGGTCTCGGCAAGCACTTTCATCTCGGGGATCCCTCCACGTGGTCCAAGGCCGACGACAAGATCATCATCAAGGAGATGTGGTCTTCGCCGATCGTGTTCCGCCGGGCGACCGCCAAGGACGACGACCACGTGCTCGGTGAGGATGCCGAGGCCTGGCGCGACGAGGCCCGCAGGCGCGCGAACAAGTACAAGAAGGACAAGACGGCCAAGGACGGCAACCGCATCCTCATTCTCGGCGAGGACATCGACGGTAAGACGGACGATCTGACGGACATCTTGGTGAAGGTGGATGAGGTCTTCTCGAAGATTTGCGGGACGAACGACTCATCGTTCGAAGCGCGTCTTTTGGCACCGATGCCGTCCGACGACGACGAGGAGGAGGACGTTCTCACCAAGAACAACTCGAGTGTCATCATCCGGATCGACCTCAAGGTCGCAAAAGTGACGAAGACCCGGTACCTCATCGGCGGCGACGCCGAGGTGGCGATCTGGGACCTCATCTGGGACCGCAACAAGAGCCGCGCCGAACGCCTTCAGTACGACGTGCTCATCGCCCCGCATCACTGTTCCTGGCACAGCCTGTCATACGACAGCTGGTCGAAGATGGGTGAGAAGGCGAAGGTCTCGGATCCCGCTCGGAAAGCTCTTGGCCAGGCTCTGGAAGGGGCATTGGTTGTCGCGAGCAGCAAGGCCATCAAGGACGACAAGAACGATCCGCCCTGCATCCGGGCGAAGCGCGAATACATCGACATCCTAGACTCGGTGAAGGGCGAGTTCAAATGTGTCGCGGACAGCGCCGGTGACGATCCGCTGGTGATCGAGGTTTCTTCGTCGGGCGCCAAGATCAAGCGGGCGGCATTCGCTTCGACCTTGGGCGTTGCCTCGGGTATCGGCAGCCAGCCGCTTGCTCACGGTTGCCCGGAAGACGAGGCCTGAAATTGTCGGCGGTCGCGATCTCAGTGCCAATCGCCCGTGCGATCCGGCTGATCAGAGCGCACAATGCGGTCGCCGGGGTCGAGGTCGGCCCCGGCGATGCGTCGGGCGCCGTCGTTGCCACCGTGCTGATGAAGACCGAGCTGCCATCGCAGTGGCGCGCAGACGGAAAAAGCCCGTCCGGCGTGCGAGGACTCGAACCGGTGACGTTCAGGTTCGGTCGAAACTATCCGGTCCTTCCACCGCAGATTCGGTTGCGCGCAGATTTCGATCGGAGCCATCCCCATATTCAGCCGGGTTCGGCTGACGAGCTTCCGGAGCCATGTCTGTTTGCGGGCTCGCCTCGCGAATTGCTGCGGCTGCGGGGTATCCTGGGGCTCGTCGAGCAACTCGCAGAATGGCTAGACAAGGCGTCCACGCTCGATCTGATCGACCCCCAGCAGGGCTGGGAGCCGGTCCGGCGCGACCACATCGACGACGTGATCATCGCCAACGGCGACTGGCTGAAGAGTCTCGCGAAAAGCGGAGCGGGGTGTTCGGCCTTCAATGCGCGATACACGTCCTTCACCGACAAGAACGACAGCATCTACTGGCTTACGGTCAGCAAGGCGGATCGCGTCCCGCTCGGCCCAAGTCTGTCGGGAGAATTCACCTTCAAGGATATCGGAGACTGGCGAACCGGCTCCGGCGTCGCGCTTGTCGCCTGGTCTGGAAAGAAACCGGACGGGACCACGTTCGTCGCCGACCGGTACATGCCTGAGAGCGTATCGACGATGGACGATCTGCTGGAACGCGCGCGGATGCTCGGCTGCAGGGAATATCTCGAGCCCATGCTGAAGTTGTTGCAGGACCGGTTCGCCAAGTCGCGGATGAAGGTGCCGGTGCCTCTCGCGGTCGTCATGCTTGCGCGTCGTCCGTACAACGTCATTGGCAGCGCGTCCGTCTACGAACTTTGTCCCTACGTCGTCGAGCTCAACGGGAAGGACAATCTCTCCGGGCGGAGCTCAAAGGATGTGAGGCCGGCCATGCACCGCGAGGATATCTCCGAGAATCTGCTTCGGGAGGCATCCGGAGACGGCACAACGTCGCCACCGCCACCATGGTCATTGATCGGGTGCGGCAGCGTCGGCTCCAAGATGGCGCTGCATCTGGCGCGCGCGGGGCGCGCGCCGGACCGCGTGGTCGACCGGTCGAACATGCTGCCTCACAATTACGCACGGCACGCCGTCTATCCGAACAGTTCACTGGCGAAGCTCGGAATCGTCGATGCTAAGGCGTCGTTGCTGCAGAGCGCATTGTCCGATCTCGGCGGCAGGGTGAAGGCCCACGATCTGGACATCGTGAACCACGTGCTGAAGACGAAGTCGGTCGGGCAGATCGTCAGCGACGGCTGTTTCGCCATCGTCAACACGACCGGATCGGCCACGGTGCGCGAGACCTTGGGGTCCACTCCGCTTACGGGACAGCGCCCTCCTGTGATCGAAGCTTGCCTGCTGGGTACAGGCGCTGCCGGCCTGATGACAGTGGAGGGAAGCGGCGCAAACCCGTCCACGACGGACCTGATCTGCGAGGCTTATCTGGAGATCCATCGACGGGGTGACATCGCCGAGCGGATATTCAAGACGGAAGCCACCGAAGTGGCTGTCGGGCAGGGGTGTTCCGCTCTGACGATGCCGTTGCGGGACTCCAGGCTTTCGCTCTTCAGCGCTGCGTTCTCGGAACGGTTTCATCGACTGCAGGAAGAAGGTTTGCCGACAGACGGAGGTCTGGTGCTTCTCGGAAACATCGGCGCGGACGGCCTCAGTCAATCGTGGTCCGAGACGAAGGTCGGGGCGCGCATTGTCGTGAAGCGCGGAAGTTCGGAGATCCGTATCAGTCCTGACGTCCACCAGACTATCGTGGAGGAAGTGGCCCGAAAGCCGAATTCGGAGACCGGTGGTATCATCTATGGGCGATATTGCGACGTCACCGGCAACTTCCACGTCGTCGGAACGCTGCCAGCACCTCCGGACAGCAAGTTCTCGGCTGAAGAATTCGTGCTGGGAACGCATGGTCTCAAGCCGTTGCTGCGCGATCTAGTGGACGGTACCGGTGGTGCGCTGTACCCGCTCGGCACCTGGCACAACCATCTGGTTTCCAGCGGGCCATCGCCAAAGGACATGCGCACGGCCGCGTTGCTGTCGGGACTCCAGTATTTTCCGTTGTTGATGCTCATCCACACGCCGACGGGCTACACCCATCTCGCCATCGAAACCGTGTCGGAGCTCATCGAGATGCCTGGCCCGTCTATGGAGTTTCTAGAATGAAGGGCTTCAAATCTCCGATCGACGCCTACACGATGAGAGCCCGCCTGGTGCCGGCGATCATCGCCGGCGCACCTGCCTTCGCTTTCGCCGCGATATTCGTGTCGTGGGGCAAGCTGGGGCTGACGCACCTGATCGCCGGCACCGCGCTGACTGTACTGTTTGCCGTCTTTGCGGACATTGCCAGACGTCGAGGCAGGGCGATCGAGCCATCGATCATTGCCAAGATGGGTGGATTACCAACGACGGTGACGCTGCGGCATAGCGATGCCACCTACGATGCCCACACGAAGTCTGATTTTCACAAGTTCATCGCATCGAAGCTCTCAGAGCCGGCGCCGACTGCGGAGGAAGAAGCGGCGGATCCAGAGAAGGCTGACGCATACTATGTGCGTGGCGTGATCTGGTTGCGTGAAAACACCCGTAACCAGAAGAAATTCGACGTCTTGTTCAACGAAAACGTAAGCTACGGATTCCGACGAAATCTCTTCGGACTCAAGGAATCTGGATTCTTGCTGAACGCCTTCATCGTCGTCGTCTGCCTAGCGATCTTCTGGTACCGGTGGCCCATCGACTGGTCGAACGGCTTCAATGGGAAATTGCTCGCCGTGATCGTGATTGCGGCACTTCACGCGGGATATTTGGCGATCTTCGTCACCGAGCGGAGCGTATTCGATGCGGCGCGTATCTACGCGCGCCAATTGCTGTTGAGCAGTCGATCACCTCATCTCAACAAGCCGGTGAAGGCAGCCAAGCCCGCGTCCCGGCCACGCGCAACGCCAGCGAAAAAGATGAAGGAAGCCTAAGAGCAAAGCTTGACGGGAGACGAATTGATGGCCGTGCCTCCACTCGACGACAAGACCACTTATCCGAAGATGGCGCACTGGTTCGATCCAGTGCTGCTGCTTAAGCTGATCAACAACGTGGTGCTGTCTTCGATCTTCGGTCAGTACGCAGACAGGCGGTTGATCATCGCTGCGCTTGATACCGTACCACCGGAAGAGCACATCAGGCGGGCGGAGGACTTCAGGCATCGGTTGAAGCCGGCGGCCGATGGAAGCACATGGATCGATTGGGTAGCCGATCTCGGCGATGGCTTCGACAGTACCTATGCCGTAGCGAGCCTCCTGGCGCAGAAGGAAGTCAAGCTGGGCGATGCGCCGCTGCCACGCGGGCAGGCTCTCATCATGGGTGGCGACGAAGTTTACCCGAAAGCCAGTCGCCAAGCCTACATGAACCAGTTGCGACAACCGTACGCTTGGGCGGCTCCGGATCACGACAAAAAGGACGACGCCGGCAGACCCGTCCTCGCAATTCCCGGCAATCATGACTGGTACGACGGATTGGTGCTGTTCCTAGCGCTATTCTGCAAGGAGAAGCCCTGGCATCTGGGCGAATGGCGGTCCTATCAGAGACGAAGCTATTTTGCCGTCAGGATCACGGAGGGCTGGTGGCTCTGGGCGACGGACATCCAACTTGCGGACGACATGGATCAGCCCCAGGCAGATTACTTCAAGCATATTGCCGCCCACATGCCCGAGAACTCGAAGGTCATTCTGTGCAGTGCCGAGCCCGGCTGGCTTTACACAGACACCCATCGCAGTTCCTGGGAGATTATGGAGTACGCCGTTGGCATCGCGCAAAATGCGGATCGCGGTCATACAGTTCCACTGCTGCTCTCTGGAGACACGCACCACTACAGCCGTTACGTCGGCAAGGAAGACCGGCAGTTCATAACCTCAGGCGGAGGCGGGGCCTTCCTGCACCCGACACATCATCTTCAACAGGATGTCTCGTTGAATTTCGTGGATCACCGCGAAGCGCTGAAACTCGGCACTATGCCTGACGCGGAGGACGCAAAGAAAACTGTGCCGGCGGCCTATCCGTCATTCGAGACAAGCCGCGGTCTGACTTGGCGCAATATCTACTTTGCCTTCAGCAACTGGGATTTCTCACTGCTGATGGGCGGCGTCTATCTTCTCTGCGCCATCTTAGTCGCTCTGCGCGACAAGCCCGATACGTACCTGGCGATCGGCGCGATGTTCGGCGTTTCCCTCATTGCTTATACTCTCAAGCAAGAGGTCTCCAACAAGTTTAAGATCTGGGCATCCAGCGCCGTCCACGCCGCGGCCCACGTGGCGGCGGTGCTGTCGGCTTCGCATTGGTTCGTAGAGCTCAACTCTCGCCATTTCAATTGGACCGGCGAATGGTGGGAAGTTTGGGCCCGGCTCGGCCTGCTAGCGGTCGAGATGATACCCGTCGGATTTCTCATCGGAAGCACGTTGTTCGGGTTGAACATGCTGATCACGAGCCGTTGGCTCCGCATGAACCGCAACGACGCGTTCAGCTCGCTTCGGATCGGATCGTACAACAACTTCCTGCGGATAAGGCTGGCTGAAGACGGTTTCGACATCTTTGTGGTCGGGCTGAACAAGGTGCCGAAGCGAGACGATTGGATTGCCAACAAGAACCACAACAAAGACACGCCAGATCCGGACGTACCGGTGTTCTTGCCCAAATCGAAGCTTGAACCTCACTTGATCGAGAAAGTGTCCATCCGGTTCGGCAGGACCTCAGTGGAAGCGGCAGAATAGTCAGACTGAAAGCTTGAACGAAGGCAATCATTGCTGTTCGCAAAATGCTCGTCGGACGGCCGGTTGGACGAATTGGATTGCGCTGTTCGTGTCATCCACGGCCGGTCGTTTGTCGAGGCCGTGCGGCAGGATGCGGTCGTTCAGCGTTGATGAGCAGCGGAATTTTTTGATGCGTTTTTTCGAGAAACCCAACGAGAACTCGGGCGTGCCGCGCCCCAAAGGGCTGTACGGAAGGGGATAGGCGATGCTCGGAGCGTTCTTCGACGATAGCGGCACCCATGATGGATCTCAGGTCGTGGCCATAGGCGGATTGCTTGGGACTGACCATCAGTGGGATGTGTTCGAGCAAGGCTGGAACGAGGTTCTTAAAGCACCTCTGCCGGGCCGGCCGCCACTTAAGCACTTCCATTTGACCGAGTGCCGTAATGGCACAGGGGACTTTCGAGGGTTTAGCCAGGCAGAGCGCGACCATCTCACGTACCGTTTTCGGCAAGTAATTCTAACTACTGGTATGGTAACTGTCGCGGTGGCAGTCGACAAAGTCGTCTGGGATGAATTGATAACTGAGGAGCTCGGGGAGCACTACGAAACCGCACTGGGCTTTTGCTTCTTCAAGTGCATTGAAGAGGTGACCAACATTATCCGTGCCAGAAGGCCTGGTGAGCCAATCGACATGTACTTCGACGCAGGCACCGAAGATCGACTCGGTGAGTTTGCTCGAAGATTTAGGGACGTGCGACCTTTCATGTGGAGAGAGATTGAATGTCTTTCATTCGCGCCGGTAAAAAGGGTTGTTGCGCTGCAAGGGGCGGATATGGTGGCATATGAGACCTACACGTATGCAATTGAATCCTTGCGCAATCCCGACAATCCGACGGTTCTTGCTCATTTCAAGGATTTCATTTACCGCGAACTTACCATAGGTCTCCTCGCGGTGCGTGGGCACATTGAAGAAATAGTTTCCCGGATTCGCGAGACCATCGATAAAACGGCCTGATAAACTGGTAGTAACTTCGATACTACATGGGTATCCCGAAGTACTGGCTCAACCAGTGCAGGGCTGTTTTCTTGGCGACCTCGACGCCAACCTTGACGCCTTCAGTTCCGATATATTTCCCAATCTGTAATGCCCACTTCTTGGCTTTGTCGGCCTTCTCTTCTGGCTCGCCATCAGCAACGGCTTTCTCAAGCGCCTTGAGACCGTCTTTCGTGACGCCCAACTGCTGCATCGCCTGGACTAGCGAGGGAAGGTCATTTTGAGTGATAGACTGTTGGACGACCTGCGACACTTGGGCGGTGTTAGTGGCTATGAGATTATTGCCGCCATAGAAGATGTTTACTACGGACTTATCGACCTGGGCTGCAGAGACGCTGCTTGCGGTTTCTGCTTCAGCTGGCAAGCTATCCTTCAGATCAAGCGCAAACCTGAGGACGCGGGTGCGAACCTGTTCGAGTAAGCCAATCAGAATCGAACCTGGTATTTCCTGCCAAGCCCGCATCATTGCTGGCTCTCCGTTGCGGTAGATCTTATGAGAGTAATGGTTGACCAGCGCCTGCGGCCAAGGGAGGGCGGCATCGTCCGAATGATCGGGACGCGCTTCGTAGGCGGCGGCGGGTTGATGCAGATGGACCCGCTCCATCATCTCGCGATGTTCCGTGCTCAGCACGGATAAGGAAAATGGTTGCGCCGCTGCCTTGACGGTCATGCCGTGAAATTCGCCCTTATTGACGCAATTGAAGACGCGGTAGCTCGGAAATTCTGCCTCCCTGTCGCGATCATACCCGTCCAGCTCTTGATCAACCCAGGCTCTTAGCTTGTCGTTTCTGAGTTGCCTCTCCAGAACGAGGCATTTCCTCAGCAGACTTCCAACCGGCTCTTTATTGTCGGAGGCCATATCAATGATGTCGTCGAGAAGCTTCATGCGTGGGCCTGTCCGTGAGGAATCGCAAGAAAGTTACCAGAAGTTGTGCCGCAGGGTATAGTGGAATGCCCTGTCCACGCGGGTACGCCGCACGGGGAAGTCCAAAGTCGGGAAACGGCACAAGGTCATCGGGTATCCGCAAGTTTAGCTAGTGCCTCCGCCAGCCGCTCCGCCACGATGGCCTTAGCGGCGTTGAGCTTGGCGTCTGCGGTCACTGCATCATTAGCGAAGGCACGCGCACACTTGCATTCGTAGCAATGGCACGCAGGGTGTGGGTCGAAGCAATTCTTCGCAGCTTTGTAATCCGCCGCGTGTTTCGGACTGGCAGCGAGTGATTGCAAGGTGACGCGGGGGGGCGGCTCCGGCCCCAAACAGCCTCGTTCGTGCTGGCCCCGTGTCTTCCGTCAAGCACAGCACGGAGCCGTCAGCCATTGGGTGGCGGAGTGCTTGTTGGAAGGTCAGCAGGACGGGCTTCGATAACACCTTCCGGACCGAGCTTGGAAAGTATTAGCTGCGCTGCCCGTTCAGCTTCATCCCGTACGTCAGGGTCGAGCAATTGAAGCATGCGAATAACGGCGCCCCACGACTTAGCACGCAGGTAGTCACCCTGCATTTCGGACGACTGAATACCGATGATTTTCAGTGGCACTTCGGCGCTCCAGAACGACCGCTCGATCCAACCACGCTTACGATATGCCCAAATTGAGCAACCACTCATTCCCTTCACGCTGACAGCGGATACAACTTCGCCTGTGTACTCGTTCACGGCGTCCTGATAGTCGATGAAGAAGTCTACGCCCTTTGTCAGTCCATGCGCCAAGGCGCTTTGTGGGGTCTCGATGCGATACTTCTGCCGCAGGATGAATATCTTGGCGCGAAGGTTCTCGTCCTCGAACGTGGCCCGCACGGAGGGGTAGCCAGCAACGAGCACGGCGTCGGCCGAGTAATCAGGAAGCCAGACGTTGTCGAGAGTGAGGAAACGCCAGTTCTCTTCGAGTATCGCGAGAGCCGCAGAATCTCTTAATTCCAGAACAGCAAAATCCAGGGCGTCTGTGTCGCTTGCAGGCTGGATGTATTCGGCGAGACCGATTGTGTGAATACGCCCCTTCCTTGGGTGAGAAGGGAAATGCCAGGTGCCGGGGTGATAGTCCTCGTAGGTGTGGGCGGCCGTAACGAGGAAATGCCGCCCGGCTATTTTGAAAAGCGTGGCCGTTGCTGCGATGCCGAATTGGTCATCCTGATGGATGAGGATGGGAAGCGTAACGCTGATAAAGAAGTCGTGGATGGCACGCTTCTCGGCTTCGTTTTCACCCATCGAATCAAAAGACATTGCCGCCCCCTATGGAGCGGCGAAGTTAGCCTACCGGGAGTTGAGTCGTCACTGTTCCTCCTCAGCGGGGTTGGCGGAGACCCGTGCGGAGTTTTGGTCGACTGTCAGATGAACGGCATTCCGGACATGCTGAGCTGGATTTCCTACTGGGGAAAGTCCGGTTGGGATTATCAGGTAGAAAATGGTTCGATCATCCATGTGCGATTTATCGGTGAAATGGAACGCGGAAGGGATGACGCTATGACTTTGGCTAACGTTTTTGGCGTATTGGGACCAGCTCTTATTTGCGTAAGCGTCGTTCTGCAGTTCCGCGACTGGCAACTTTCGGGCGAAGAGAGGCAAGCCATCGAGGTGCGGCGCGGTTTCATCGAAATACTCGACGACCATCTTGGGGATCTACGAAAGGAAGATAAGACGCGCGGACTGGTTACAGAGGAGGGGATTGATATTGGACATACCTTTGAGATCCTTCAGGCCGGAGTGGAAAGTGCAATGAAGATCAATCGAAAGAACTTGCGAAAATTGGTTGATCAGATCGATGACGCGGCGGCTAAGAGGGCTCGTTCGGTTAAACTCTCGCTTGCGTGCACCATTGTCGGCACCATCGTTTGGGGCGCGGCTTCGTTCGTTTGAGAAAGTCACGTGCCGCGCGACTACCTCGGCATGGTGGCCAGTCTGCCATGTTGCGTCTACGGAGCCTGGCCCGTCGAAGTCCATCACCGCACGGGTGCCGGGATGGCGATGATGGCGCCTGACACCTCCACAATGCCGCTCTCTCCAGTCCATCATCGGTCAGATGGATACGGTGTCGCCATTCATTCCAGGCAGAAAACGTGGGAGCGCAAGTTTGGCTCGGGACGACCATATCGCCGCGACCAGCGAATTGATCACCGGCAAACAGGCTGTGGATAACGCGAGAAAAGGTGAGGGCGCCGAAACGTGCGAATAGGTGCAGGAACGTGCCGATAAGGGCCGCAACGTATCGAATGGGCGCGAAAGGTGCGGGATGCAAAGAATCTGCAAGGATTGACGCGCCACGCAAATCAGCAGCAACTAAACAAATCCCCCCGAACGGTTCTCTCGATTTTTAAAGGAGAGAACCATGTCGGACCACCAACTGAAGTTCAAAGGCCCTGGCTTTGATTTCGACGCCAAAGGGTGGATCGGGATAGGAGCCGCAATCCTGATTGTCGTGCTCGTGCTGCTTGTACCGAGACTGCTCTATTGAGGATTGGCTGGCCAGCCACTCCATCCGACGAGTGTCGCCAGAAAGTTATAACCCAGCGCCCCCCCCCCCCGCGAAGAGCGCAGGCGATACCCAGGGGGAGGCCTCGACGAAAGCGATGAGCCTGGAAATTCGCGTTCTCGCCATTCAGGCTATTCAGTTGTCTCCGCCACTGTACTTTGCGAGACCGCTGCCGCGATTTCTGGACTAATGATTGACATCATTTTGGCCAATCTGCTTCTCGCCTGCTCGTCGCCGAGTGGACTAGGACAGAGAAGCGTGCAGTCGCTTGCTCCCGGAAGGCGCTGAAGGTAATTCCATGACACCGTGGGTGGTGGAAACAGCACGAAGCCGCCGAGTGGGTGGCACCTGACAACCTCGCTACCAGTCGCCCACCCTATCGTCCGTCGATAGTTTTCCACGGTGTAAGGCTTTGAATCTCGCTTGTTAGGAACTCCATGGTGTTTCGGACTGGCTAGACTGGCATCGCCGACCAAGAGCGCGCGCCCCGAAGGACCGCTGATCCTGATCAGATAGTCGGGCGAACATTTTTCTTCCGACCCGAAATAAGGTCGGTCCTCGTCGAACTCCTGGTTCAATGCGGCCCACTCGAGAACGGGCATCCCACGATCATGGATCTCCGATACTCGGGCGTAATCGACAAGCGACGGTTCGGCCTCGTAATCCAGCTCGAGCACCACATCGTTGCGCTCGAGCTTCCATGAGCACGAATGAAGCATGTCCGCTGGATTAACGATGCACGTTCCAACGAAGCCCCATCGTCTGAACTCCCTTACCAACCAGACCGCTCCCCAGAGCTCCCACAACGTATTCAGATAGATGGGAGGGTAATGGGATCTCGTCGATTCGACTGCCGAGAGCGCCTCGGAGAGGCGGGGCGCGAAAGCGCGCAGCAGTTGGCGAAGGCGGTGGTCCCGTTGGAATACGGGACCTGGATATATCGCTGTCTGCAGTTCGACTTCGTTGCACAAACGGGACAGTTTTCCCTGCAATTCCGAGATCCTGTCCGACAACGCTTCTAGCCGACCGATGGAGAGATTTATGTCCGGCAGGCGGCCGTCAGGATTGTGTCGTTTGGCTTTGTCCCTGAACACCGACAGTTCCCGCGCGACATTGTCGGCCGAGCTTTGCAGCTGACCATATCTCCGAAGGGCCCAATGGGAGACGATCGCGTTCTCAGGCAACGGGACATCACGTTTGGACTTTGGACTCAATTCCGAAAAGGGATCGCGGCGGATCGAATTAGCGAAGCTCCGCTCTTCTTCGACGTGCTTGACGAGTTCGCTGGCTGCGATATGGCCGCCATTGATGGATCGACGGCTCCAGGATCGATCGGTTCGTTCGGTGATCACGTCCCATGTGGCGGTGACTCCCAGCTCGGATTCTATATCCTCGATCATCGCGATCACGTCGCGAAAGCTGATCAGCAGAGTGGGTATAATATAACACCGCAACTCGACACTTTCCGGAATCTTCAAGGATAGGGTCGCCTCGCCGAAGCGACGGTTGCGACCGACCTCTTTCTCGAGGTTCCAGCGGTGCCATCTTCGGCCTTCAGGCGCGAGCTCCGAAAGCCGCTCGAACTTGTTGTGCTTTTCCATTGCTTGCGGATCGTGGCCCCTGACGAGAACGTCCAAATAGGGACAGTCGTCTCGTATGACGTACCAGGTTGACGGTTTCCATTCGTACTCGGCGGGCAGGCCATCCTCGCCCGCGACACGCACTACCTCGATTTCCGAACTTACTAATGCCATGGCGAGACGAAACCAAGGCGCGATTGCTGCCGCGCCAGCTTCAGGCGCCGGCGTGTGCGTTGCAATTCCTCCATTCCGTCGACGGCTTTGTCCAACGCGTCAAGGGCCGGCTGCACCTGGTCGAACGCACCTGATAGTTTGACAAGAACACGACTGGCGAGGACCCGGTCCACCAGGTCGTCGCGGCTCAGAAGGTCTTTTCCTTGAAGATCCAGCCGGTGGTGAAGGCCGAGGAGAGCCTTGATGTCCGAGAGAGCTCGACGGGAGGGGAGAAGATCGTGGCGGAGATCGTTCTCGACTACCGCCACGTGCAAGGCTTTCAATACTGAATCGATCCGCTCGTCTGTGCTTGCACCGTCTATCGACGCGGCTGGAAGGCCCGGCAGAGGCTTTATCGCGCTAAAATCCGGCAGGCCGATTGGTCTCTCGACGTCCCAGGGCACCTGCGCCAGTTCGAGAAGAAAGCACCTATCGATGACTTTCGGCGACGGCGGGCGCGAGGAATCGTCGATGTTCATTGTTCCGAACACGCGGGATGGCGCGATTCTAGTGCCGGGCGAGATCGATCCCTTCCCGCCGTCCAACGCATGAAACATCCGCGAAAGGTAGTATTCCGGGCGCGTCAGATTGAATTCATCGAATAAGATGATGTGCGACCGGTTTTGATTGACGACAAGATGCCGAAGTAAACCATCCTCAGCGAAGAGAACTTCGTCGTTCTCCCAGTGTGCCTGTACGGCAATTTCGTGAAAGGTCTTGCCCGATTCCGCGCCGAGGATCCGTGCGATCATCCGGACTAGCGTTGATTTCCCGCAGCCGGGCGGACCCGCGAGGACCACTATCGGACGCACTGCGAGCGCGAGGAGCGCCACGACGATGTCGTCGAACCGCTGGTGCGGAGCGACATCCTTCAGCGAGTCCCTAAGCCCGACGAGCGCATGTGAAAACTGGGAATCCGAAACCCGCGTATCCCAGTCGAAGGTGGTTTCCGGAATTCGATCCGTCGGCGACACAGAGGCGGCGTCGACCGTTGGTTCGGACTCGACCGGCGGGGCCGAGGGGGGGTGGACTTCATTAGAAACGTCAGACGCGTTCGTCGTTTCGGCGGCGGATACAGCGTTTCCCGGTCTTGCGTCGTTCGAATAGCTTTTGGCTCCCGCCTCGGTGTCCGTGTCGGGCCGATGGTCGATTATTTGCGGTCCATCTGCGACATCGGCGATGATGCGTCCGTCGTCCGGCAATGGTTGATGATCCGATATCAGTTGCTCGTCGTCCAACCCGTCCCTCACCAGACGTTCGAGCTCTTCCGCCGAAACCCAGCCCCGATCGGCGGTCAACGCTACGATCTTCGACATGCCGAGGTCGATGACGACGTCCTGAGCCTCATCTACCGCCAATGTGCCTGGCGGCAGCTCGCCATCATCGAAGGGGTTCAAGACGGGCTCTTCGCGCTTTCGGAGGGTGTTCGCGTCGATCCAAAGCGTGGATTTGGTGTCGTGCACCTGGTCGGATAGAACCGTTGCCCGCTGCTTCGCAGGATCCCATTCGATTCTCATCTTGCCCGGAGACTGCCTAACTTCCAGCGCCTTGAATTTGCGTCCTTTGCGAGCATCCACGCCTGCCGCACCGCCAGGCACAAGCCTCATCTTCGGGTGCGTCCCCGTCGCGAGCAACGGAAGACCATCGATGAACCGCGTCCCACCGTCATCGATAAACGCCTCGTTCTGGTCGAGGACCGTCACTTGTTCTTCAAGGCCCGCCGCCTGTTTTATTCCAAGGAGCAGAGGATAGGGGAGGGTCGATTCCAGCGCGGGCTGGAAGACGTTTCCTCCCCGGCCATCTGGTTCACGCAATCGAGGAGGGGTGTAATTGTGGAGAATATGAGCCAGTCCGCCGGCGGCTGCGGCGATTGCGAACGAAGTTCCGACGTGGAGAACCTTGGGTCGGTCTTCACCCGGAAAAAACGTCGAGAGCATCGCCTCCTGGAAGCCAGGAAGCAGACTGGTTCCGCCCGCGAGAAGGATGCTGTCGATGAGGCGGTAGGCCTCTCCCGAGCCGCTCACCCGGCGCTCGATAAGACGCGCCTCGCTCTTTTTCTTGGCGTCTTCGGTGGACGTCTGGTTGTCGTAAAGCCGCTCGCAGAGTTTCTCGAACAGAGGCAAAAGCGATTCCGCGAGCTTCTTTGAAAGGAATTGAAGCGTCGCTTGGGTGACTACGATGGGGGCGCCTGTCGATGGAATGCCGACGGGCGTATCGACACCAGTACGGCTTGCGTTGACCTTCGCTTTTTCTATTGCCCTGAGAACCCGGTCCCGGTTTTCGCGGTCCCGCTCCATCAAAGACTCAGAGACGCCCAGTTCGTTGGCGAGTTGGGAGTCGACCCACCGCCCGGCATGATCGACGCTGTCGCCACGGAGCGCACGGATGCGTTGGTCACGCTGCGCGCCGGTCGTATCGATGTCGACGATGGTCTGATCCCGGCGACTGAGAACCAAAGTCATGTTCGCCGTCGATGCCCCTACGTCGATCACAAGAATGACGTTGTTCGCACCGGTCTCGAGTTTCAACGTGCGTTTCAAAAGCCGGAAGTACTCTGCCACCATCTCGGGCTCGGGTATGACGGTGACGCCAGGTAATGCCGCCTCGATGGCGTCCTTGTATCTCGAACGCGTCTTGTCGTCGGAGATCGACGGCATCAGCGCGTACTTCCGACGTTGGCGATATTCACCGGGTAGTTTTTCAAAAATCTTGCGTAGATACTCTCGGAAGACTTCTTCCCGGTCCAATTCCCTGAACGGCGTGCGTGGGTTTTTTGTGTCGTAGAACATCTGGCGAACCGCCTTGCTGCCGTGCAGCATCCAGTCCTTGATGTCGTCGATCTGGATGTACCACTCGGCGCCCTTCGGCTCCTCGAGCTCGAGCGTCCAGAGCTTGCGATCATTCACTTTCGGATCGGCGACGATGAAACAAGTCGAGGGACGAAACGGCTGCGCATCCTTTTGCAGGAGAAACTTGAACGCGCGCTCCGACATGAGTGTGTGTACCTTTTCGAAAGTTTCGGGAGCAACGGCGGGCTCGCAGCAGCCCTTCGCGCAAGCATCGTTCCGTCGGCAAGGATGCAACGATGGCGTGTTCCCATCTCGCGCGCAACCACCTTCAAGGCGCCGGCGCTGCTATTTCGTTGAAGAATTGTGAGTAGGGCAAGGAAGGCGAGCCGTTAGAGTGGTTCGGCGAGGCCGATCCGCTTGGTACCAATCGCTGGGGGAGGTCCGAGCTAACGTAGACCTCGGTGACCATCGTTTAAAAGTCCGTTTGGAGAAACTCGCGGGTAACGAAGGCCGGGCCGCTGTCAATCGCAAAATTTTGGGGAGCGCCAGCGTTCGGCCATTCCAATGTCTTATCACCGGACGCGCGCAGGAGCTGACGCCAGTCTCCGGATTTGAAGGCAACAACGTCGATCGTATCGACGTCATTCCAGTTCACACTGAAGACCTTGCGGCCGTGATAGACGTCCAGGATCTGCTCGCCCATCGGTGCGCTCTGCATGATGCGGAGGTCACCAACTTCGAGCTGACGGGTCTTGATCTTTCTGCTCCTGTCCACGAGGACAACGTTAGATCCATGGCGATCGAGCAGAGCGAGCGCGATATCGCGGAGTTCTCGGGCTTCATTCAGACGAGCAAGTGAGACTTTCACGGAAACTCCAGCGAGTTCATTGGCGAACCGGCTGAAGCTGTATATGGCTCGGTTAAGTCACATCAAGGTCTGAACGTGATCGGAGATCGGGCAGGGTTAGCGTTTCGTTCGCGCGTGGATATCATTTCATCCTTTTTGATCTTATGAGACTTCGCTAATGCGGAGCATCAGACTGGTTCGCTGTTGAATGATCGGCCGGTCAGGCTTACGGCCGGAATTTGATGTCTTCCACAACGGCGCGCCGTGGGAAGTCCAGATAGCCCAAGCCAAGTAGGTGAGTATGTCCCGGCTGGAATATCCGTCGTCAGCCGGACGAGGCCCTCAAGGTTCTCGCCAGCAGGCCTACTGCCAAGTTCGCTGAAGTCGAGTGTCGCCATCTTAGCCTCGAATTCTGCACTGTCGGCACCTCGCCCGGACGCCGCTTTGCACCGTCTCGTCGTTCCACTTGGGGGCCGCCATGACGAATGGATGGCCACCCGGCACGGGAGCAATTGCCTCAAATGTTGCACGAATTTAGCGCTCAGTTTCCATAATTTCGAGATAGACCGCTCAGGCGCTCGTCCTAGTCTCGTGACTTGCTTGGCTGACAGCCATCCTGATCCCAGCAATGGGAGGACAACATGAGCTACGAAGACATCAGAATTGAAGGCTCGCTCACGGAAGCGATGGAAGTATGGGCCGCGCGCCGGTACGGTAAGGTCGTCGATATCGAGATGAGCGGGATCAACGAGGGCAACTACGCCGCTGTCGGTTACGCGGCCGTTGAGAACGCCGAGGCGGGAACGGTAGAGGCAGTGGTCCTCATGCTCCAGCACGATCCGGAAGCCGGTCCCGACCGCTATCGTCTGAAAGACATGGCAGAGGAAGAGGGGCCCGTGCTGGATTTCTGTCCGGAACGGATCCTCGACCTGCTTTCGCCCACCGATGACGTTCTCGCGTCACACTGGCGAGAGCGCTGCCGGGATCAGGCGGCCGAGGTTGCGCGCAACTCCGCATTCGCGCTGAACTCGTAAGCGCCAGACCGACCCACCTGATCGACCAACCAGGAAGGCGAAAGCCCGCTGCCTTGGCGAGTTTTATTGTGGGTGCTTATGCGATGGTCACCAGAGACGTTCCAACACGGTCAAAAAGACCTCAAAAATGGACGATCTTCCCGTTCGTCACATTAGTTGCAGACCGTCCGGCGAAAGGCGTGCTTGGTCACGAAACCATAGCCGCATGTATCGCAGGTCCAGAGATAGCTGACGACGTCGTCGGTGAGAAAGGCTGACGCCTCGGCAGCAATCATCGAGTCGGCACAAACAGGGCAGGTCGGAAGATCGCTGCCGCGCGGCGCGGGATGGGACGTTTTGGTCGTACGGACTTCAGCTGATGCTGACATCGTGACCTCCTTCGTCGTCTCATCGGACATGACATAATCCTAATCCGATTTGTTTGACCGTGTCGCAACACAAATGCGTTGCTTTGAAGTTTTTTAAGTCAGCGCATGTTTGTGCCGCAGCGCGGTCACCTTTGTGCGATGCCACGCGCGTCACGAAGAATGCGCCTGTTACGATGAATGACATTTGTAAAATTTGCTGACATTGCCGGTCGTGCAGCAGAGGCGAGTAGCCGCCACGTCGCGCCCTTGTGCGGATGCATCTTCGGCAACACCGTGGAAGCGATTGTGCAGGCGCTCAGCGGGCGCTATCTCTCGACGGCAATGTTGGAAGGAATCTGAACGAGATGGCACAGCCCCCGCGACGCCCGCGCACGCTCCAGGATGCCCGCACCGAGGCGGAGGCGGCGTTCAAGAAGACGACCACCAAACCGGTCGAGGCACCGGTCGCCAAGGCAGCCGTTCCCGGCGTGCGCGAACTGGTGTCGCTGCGGATCGATCAGGATGTCCTGGAATATTTCCAGGAAGGCGGACCGGGCTGGCAGGACCGTATGAACGACGCGCTGCGCAAGGCGGCAGGCAAGTAGGCTGCCGCTCCAGGTAGCGGGCCTAGCGGTTGAGGAAGCCGCCAACCACGCCGCCGATGAACCGGCCGGGACCGGCGGGATCGATGGCCGGCGCGGGCGCGGGCGCAGCCTGGCGCCGGACCACGGGCGCTTCCTCATAGGTCTGCTGTTGCACCTGGCGGCGCACCGGCTTCGGTGCGGGTGCCGGTTCCTCCTTCAGCGCGACGACCTCGGTGAGTAGTGCGGCATGCTGCACCTTATTGAGATAGCCCGACGTCGGGTAACCGCGTGCCGCCTGCCACCGCGTGATCACGCCACGGGTCCCGGCATCGAAGCTGCCGGTCGCCTGGGTGTCGAAGCCAAGGCCGTTGAGGCGGCGCTGCACGTCGCGCCGCTTGACCTTGTCGAGACCGATCTTGTCCTCGGTGAGCTGGTTGGCTTGCTCGGTAAACACGGCCTTGTCCACGCCCGGCGCAGCAGTACGCGGGGCCGTCGCGGCTTCCTGGAGCGCGGCGATGCGGGCAAGGGCGAGCGGCTTGAACTGGCCGTTCGGGTACATCGAGATGTAGGCGTTGAGTTCCTCCGGTCGGTTCGAGTCCTTGATCGAGCGCCAGAACTCGAGCTCGACATCGGAGCCGGCGGTGGCCGCCGCGGGCATGGTGGCGGTGGGGCTGGCCGCGGCAGCGGCGACCTGCGCCTGCACGTCCGGATTGAGATAGACTGCGCCGATCAGATTGGTGTGGCCCCAGGGCAGCTGGCCTTTGTTGGTTTCGTCCTGCACCTGTGCGCGCACTTTCGTCATCGCCTGCTGGATCTCGGCGCCGGGCGTGGTGATGTTGTTGAGCAGCGCGCGGGTAAACGGGCTGTTGCTTCCACTCTTGCCGTCGAGGGCGGTCTGGCCGGGGCTGGTGGCGAATGCGATCAGCGTGCCTTCGCCGGATTTCATCTCCGCAAGGCCGGACGACACCGCGACGCTGCGCGTGGCAGATCCGCTGGAGCGGATCTTGGCGGCAAACGGATTGTCGCGGCAGGCATCGAGGAATACCAGCTTCACCTTGGCATCGCCCATGGTCTGGTCGAGGGTGGTCTCGACATTGATCGCTGCGCCGAGCTTGACGTCCATCTCCGACTTCAGATTGGCATCAATCGGCAAAAGGTAGTTGATGTTGTTCACCGAGATACCGTGGCCGGCATAGAAGAACACCGCGACATCGGCGCCCTGCGCCTTGCGGCCGAAGTCGAGCAGCTTTTCGGTCATGCCGTCGCGCGTCAAGTTCGATCCTTCGATGACGTCGAAGCCGACATTGCGCAGTGCGCTGGCCATGGCCTTCGCGTCGATCGGCGGGTTCGGCAACGGATCGACATTCTTGTAGCTGCCATTGCCAACGACGAAAGCGACGCGCTTGTCGGCAAGCGCTACATCCGCGCTGAACAGGATGGACAGCGCAGACAGGGCAAAAGCGAAATGGCGCACGATACGATCTCCCCCACGAATCCGGTCATTCGACCCTAGACACATTGGGAAAAGTACCAATTGCGGGCGTGCGCCAAAATGTCGAGACACGCACTCGGAGAATAAAATCGAAAAAGGGGAACCCGATGCGTCAGGCAGTCGCACGGATAGGCGGTCGATCGGTACTAAGCAGGTTCAGCGTGTTGCCGGCGAGGATCAGCGCCGCGCCCAGTAGCGTGAACATGTCGAGCCGTTCAGAATATAGTAACCATCCAATGGTGGCACTGAGTGGTACGCGCAGGAAGTCCATCGGCACGACCACCGTCGCATCGGCGTAGAGCATCGCGCGCGCCATGCAGAAGTGGGAAAACGTGCCGCAGAAGGCGACCACGACAAGCCAGCCCCAGACATAGGCCGATGGCCACTGCCAGGAGTATAGCGCGGGGAAAACGCCGGCCACCGACTGCACCACGATCATCCAGAAGATGATCTTCAGCGCGCTGTCCGTGCGCGTCAGTGACTTGATCAATGTGATCGATATGCCGAAGCCAAACGCGGCGGCCAGCGCGATCAGCTGGCCGGGATTGACGACGCCCGTGGTCGGGCGAACGATGACGATCACGCCGATCAGGCCGAGCACGATGGCAACGATCTTCCAGAGCGTCATGCGCTCGCCGAGAAAGAACGCCGCCATGATCGCGATCCAGATCGGCATGGTGAACTCGATGGAGACGAGCTGGCTCAGCGGAATGAGCGTAAGTGCGTAGAACCAGCCGAGCTGCGCGCCGTAATGCACGAGGTTGCGCGACACATGCGCCAGCGGCCGCGTGGTCTTCATGGCGCCAAAGCCGCCGTTGAAATACAGGATCGGCAACAGCATGACGAAGCCGAAGACGGATCGGATCTCCATCACCTGGAAGACATTGAGTTCGCGCAGCGTCTCGCGACCGCCGATGGCGACGAACAGCATCAGAAGCAGCCAGCCGGACATCCACAGCGCGGCGCGGGCCTTCGACGGGGGGCGATCCATAATCCCTGAGAACCAGTTTCTTGCGCTGCAACGATTCACGCAGCGGTGTAGCTTTACGGACAGGCTCTATCGGCGACATCGCCCGGCTTTGCAACGGACGAATCCGGTGGGGCTGCGTTGCGAGAGATCGTGCGGACGCTCTCAGTCAGAGGACATACAGGCAAAACAAAACCCCGGCTGTTTGAAACAACCGGGGTTCTAATTCCAAACGTGCGGAACGATCAGCTGCGGCTGAGCGAAATGCTGGCGCCCCTGAACTGGCCTTCGGAGGTGATCGAGACCTGCTGCTTGTTACCGGTCGTCGTCAGGATCAGCTTCGCGCTGAAGGCTGGCGATGAGACGTCAACATTGAACTTGCCGGCGGTTGCCCGACCCTCAAGCGACCCTGTCACGCCGCGGGTCGTCTCAGCCCAGCTGCCAGACAGCTCGCCGCCTCTGGCCTTCACGTCACTCTTCAGCTCGAACTTGTAGCTGTCGCTGGCGCAGAGCAGGGACTGGTTCAGTCCCGCGCCGTCGCCGCTCACGGCATAGGTGGCCTTGCAGCGAATGCGCTCCTTGGAGCCGTCCTCGAGCGAGATCGTCCCGTTGCCCGACCATACTCCGGCCATACCGGCGAACGGCGCTGACTGGGCATATGCCGACGCCGACGTCAGACCGAGCGTGGCGCAGAGCACCGCCGTCCGAACGAGCGAACGCGGAGAGGTCGAGGTAGGCATCATGGGGAGCATTCCTGGTTGGGGATTACTGACGCGAAGCTTCCCACCGGCCGCTGCAGGGGACGCCGCCCGAGGCGCCGTTCCACTTGCCCGATCCGGTGTTGCCGGACAGTTGGCCGTTGGCGAAAGCAGGTCCGATCGACACGCGCACGGTGCCCTCGCGGCCAACCTTGCCGTTGACGTCGGCGCCGGGCGCAGTGATGCGGCCTTCGGTGACGGTCAACGGATAGCGAGCCGTCGGCTCGCAGCTGCCGGTCTTGGTAACGATGGTCACATTCCAGAGCCCGTCATAGGCATTGTCGGCTGCGAACGAAGGAGCCGAAATCAACGTTGCGCTGGCAATCAGCGAAACGGACAAGGCGGAACGGATGCGGTCAAAACGCATTGAATCAAATCCTCGATGTTGTGATGGCCACCTTATTGGGGGGTAATGTGTCCAAAATTTGCTGCGTTGCCGCATAGACCCAAAACAACTCACGGGATGCAAGCCGCGACGGGCAAAATGGTTCCCTTTATTGACAGATTTGGTTGATTCGGGCGGGTTCCGGCGCCTTTTTAACCAGTTTTGGAGGCTTCTAGGCCAGTTTTGGAGCATTGGTCGCGAATTGCTCGTCCTGGTAGGTTGCGGGCAAACGCTTGTGGACAGTCGCGAAGTCCACGACCTCGCCGAGCAGCTTGAGGCCCAGCGGCGCCAACGCGCGCTCCCAAAGTTCGCGAGCGGTTTCGCCTTTTTTCACGAAGCACCATTCCTGCGCGGCGATGGCGCCACCGTCCATGACATCGGCAAGGTGATAGATGGTGCCGCCGGCGATCGGATCGCCTTCCTTGATGGTCCATTCCACGGCAGCGATGCCACGGTGACGGGGCAACAGTGACGGATGGTAGCCAATGCCGCCAAGGCTGGCTGCGGCGAGCGCATCCTTGCCGATGCGGGCGTGGCTGTGCGCCGTGATGATCAGCTCGGTGCCCTCGGCGATCTCGGAGGCCACGACGAGCTTCGGATTGGCCTGAACGGTCACCGGGATGCCGGCAGCCTTGGCGGCTGCGGCGAGACGGTCCTCGGCATCTGCAACCACCACGGACGCGATCTCGACGTTGTGGGTCTTCAGCATATCGAGGGTCGTGACGCCGAAGTGTTTGGAGCCGACGAGGGTAATCCGCATGTTCGATTGTCCGGTGTTCAGAGGCTGAGGATGGTGTGAAAACCGGAAGTTCCGGCGTGGCTCATTGCGGCGATGGTGGGCGGGGAGGGGATCGAACCCTCGACCAGTCGATTAAAAGTCGAATGCTCTACCACTGAGCTACCCGCCCTAAAGTGCCGTATTGACGAAGCTAAACGGAGGAAACCGACCCTTGCGGGGCGCGGTGAGGCCGGTCAGCCACGGCCGCGATGGCGCCCGCAATGCAGCGTATCGCGTGACCGGCTGTGTAAAAGGCGGGTCCGCCGGGGTCAAGGGCAGGGCTTGATGTTATGGACATGAACCGCGCCCCATTGGCGCGGTTCAGCTTGCTTCGCGCTGGGCCTCGGGACGGGACACATCGATCGGCGGCATCGCCACCGGGCGAAGGCCGATCAGCTCGGCCGTGCGAACCGTCGTGTTGCGCCACCACTGGAAGTCATTGGCGCGCGAATTCTCCAGGATGGCAATCATCACCGCCGACAGGAACGGCAGGCTCTGCAGCACCAGCACGCCGGCGAAGATGTAGATCTCGGTGACCTGCTTGGAGTTGTTGGAGAACACCAGCACGCCGCAGCTGATCAACAGAAGCACACCGATCACCGCTTCCCAGAAGGCCTGGAATTCGATCGACATGGTCGACTTGCCGCCCTTGGAGGTCACGGTGAAGGGCAGGTGATCCTTGATCAGGCCATCGGCGACGGCGCGCGACACGGTCCACTGCACCGACATGGCGGCGATCATCGCGCCCAGCATCTGCCACAGGCCGATCCTCACGCGCAGCCGGTACAAGACGATGAAGTGCGCCAGCGACACCACGAAGGAGGCGATGATCGGCAGCGTCAGGATCTTGTCGGGGATTGCGATATCGGCGAAGGCGATGATCGGCACCCAGATGATGTTGAGGATCGCCACCACGACGCCGAGGCTTTCGGCGCCGAGCCAGTTCAGCCAGCCCATACCGAATTCGCGCTTCTGATCCTGGGTCATGCGGCTCGCGCCGGGCATGAAACGGCGCCAGTGCTTCTTGATGATCTGGAAGCCGCCATAGGCCCAGCGATGACGCTGTTTCTTGAACGCCTCATAGGTGTCCGGCAGCACGCCGTAGCCGTAACGTTCCTTCGTGTAATGCGTCAGCCAGCCATGCTGCATGATGGCGAGGCCGAGATCCGAGTCCTCGCAGATGGTGTCGCCGGCCCAGCCGCCCGCCATGTCCATCGCGGAGCGACGAATGAGGCACATGGTGCCATGGACGATGATCGCATTGGCCTCGTTGCGCTGGACCATGCCGATGTCGAAGAACCCGGCATATTCGCCGTTCATGATGTAGTGCATCAATGAACGGTCGCCGTCGCGGTGGTCCTGCGGCGCCTGCACGAGGCCGACGCGCGGATCGTTGAAGGCTGGGACGAGATCCTTCAGCCAGTTCGGCTCCACCACATAGTCGGCGTCGATGATGCCGATCACCTCGGCATCCGCCGCGGTGCGGTCCATGGCGATGCGCAGCGCGCCGGCCTTGAAGCCTTCGACCTTCTCCGCATTGATGAAGATGAACCGCTCGCCGAGCATGCGGCAATGATCCTGGATCGGCTGCCAATAGGCCGGATCTGGCGTGTTGTTGATGATCACCACGCATTCGAAATTCGGATAGTCGAGCCGGGCGACCGCGTCCAATGTCAGCTTCAGCATGTCGGGCTGTTCCCGATAGGCCGGAATGTGGATCGACACCTTCGGGTATTTCTGCTCGGCGTCGGCAGCGGCACGCAGCTTTTCGCTGCGTTCGGCTGTCAGCAGCCGCAATGGCTTCCTGCCGAAAGCGATGGCTGCAATCTCCTCAATGCGCGCCAGTGCGATGAGGAGCAGCGGGATCAGCAGGATGCAGCCGAGTGTGAGGGCGAAGGCCGATCCCCAGACAAAATAGTGGGTCTGCTGATAAGCGAAGATGGTTGCCGCCCAGGCGCCAACGGCATTGGCTGCGGCCGAGAGCACGAGAGCCTGCATCGCTGTCGCGCCAACGATCTGCAGGATCGGCAGCGACAGCAGGATGCCAACCAGAAGCGCAATACTGGCGTTCTTCCAGTGGTCCGGATCCACGACCGGACCGGTCCATGGGAATTTCGGTTCCCGCGACGCGTTGAGAACGCCCCAATAGGGACCGACGCCGCCTTCGAAGAATTTCCAGGGCTGATCGATGGCTTCGACGATGTTGTAGTCCATGCCGATCGCTTCGGCGCGGGTCACGAAGTTGCGCAGCACGACGGCCTGCTTGAACGGGCCGGGCACGGCCCTGCGCAGATTATAGCCTTCGCTCGGCCAGCCGAATTCCGCGATCACGATGCGTTTGCCGGGAAAGGTCTCGCGCAGCACGCCGTAGAGGTGGACAGCCTGGTCGACGGCCTGGGTGTCGGTGAAGTTTTCCCAATAGGGCAGGATGTGCGCGGCGATAAAGTCCACCGACGAGGCGAGCTGCGGATTGTCGCGCCAGATGTTCCAGATTTCACCGGTCGTGACGGGAACCGTGACCTGGCGCTTTACCCGGCGGATATATTCGACGAGGTCCTCGAGCTTGAGTTCATCGCGATACAGCGTTTCGTTGCCGACGACGATGCCGATGACATTCGGGTTCTTCTTCGCCAGCTCAACGGCGGAGGCAATTTCACGCTCGTTGCGATCCGCGTTCTTGTCGATCCAGGCGCCGACGGTGACCTTGAGGCCGAACTCGTTGGCGATGGCGGGTACCATTTCCACACCGCCGGTCGACGAATACAGACGGATGGCACGGGTGATGGTCGACAGCTTCTTGAGGTCGGCGCGAATCTTCTCGACGGTCGGAATGTTGTCGACGTCGGGATGCGCCGTGCCCTCGAACGGCGCATAGGAGAGGCTGGGAATCATGCCCTTGAAATCGGGAGCTTCCTGCTTCTCGCGCAATACGCCCCATAGGGCGGCATGAACGGCGGTCACGAATAATAAAACGGCGACGACAGCGCGCATCGCAACTGAACCATAACGGGGCGAGCGTGGCCGGGAAGCGGACCCGTCCCCGAGGTCCGACCAGTACAACGGTAACGGAGACTATATCCGCCACACGAATTAACAACTCATACGCTGCCGTGGCCTTTTGAGGGCGGCACCATTATTCAAATGCGATTAGGCGCCGCCAGCTGAATGCCGCCTGAACAGAGCGCGCCACATTACTTCGGCGCTTCAGCAGGCGGTTTGGCGTCCGGCTGCGGAGTGGCCGCCGGCGCTGCTGCGCCGCCACCGGCAGGCGCAGGCGCTGCGGGCTGGCTCAGCGCGGCAGGCTGCGGCTGCGCATTCGGATTGATCCAGCAGCCATGGACGCGGCTGTTGAGGCTGTCTGCAATTTTCGGATCGATCAGCGGTCCGAATTTGACAAGACAGCGGAACGTCGCCTGCACATGACCGCCGGGGCAGCCGAATCGGTCGTAGAGATCGAGGTGACGGAACGCGGTGTCGAGATCGTCGCGCCACATCAGCACCACGACGCGGCGGCCAAGCCAGACGCATTCGGGATTGCCAGCAGGACCATTGATCGCCTGGGTCGCCTCGACAAATTCGTCGGATTTCTTCTGGCTTTCACGGGCAACGTCGGCAGGCGTCACGGGCGCATTTGCCGCAGGCTTCTGATCCTGCGCGCGAACTGGGCCGCTCTGGGCCAACGCGCAGCCAACACCCAGCAGCAGAGCAAGGCCTGGAACGGCGAGACAACGCAGAACCGCAGATTGGAACCCGAACACCAGTCGACGCATAAAGTCCCCGATAAGTTGGCTGCCAGGCAGTTCTGACGCCCTCGCCAGATGCCGTTCAAATGGGCCCCCAATACGGCGGCGACCACGGCTGAATCCCATGACGGACATTTTTGATTTTGTCCAGCAACGCCGGAAGTTTGTCTGATTTTCGTGGCGTGTCGGGCCGACAAGTCCGTGATTGCCGGCATGACGCACTTGGCAGATTGGCGATGACCGGCTAATCGACGGACGACTTTGGAGGACGGAACCAATTTCCACCCGCACGCCGCTGGCGCTTCTCATCCTTTCCCTTGGTACGATCGCAGCGGTTTGGTGGTGGCTCGCCACGCCGGTCACGCTGGTGCGCGCGCCGATCGATCCTGCCGCCAAACTGGAATGCGTCTCCTATGCGCCGTTCCGCGGCGAGCAGACGCCGCTGAACTCGACCGCCATCATTCCGGCGAGCCAGATTGCCGCCGACATGGCGCAACTGGCCGGGATCACCAAATGCGTGCGGACCTATTCGATCGACAACGGTCTCGACCAGGTGCCGGAACTGGCCGGCAAGGTCGGACTGAAGGTCATTCAGGGCGTCTGGCTCGGGAGCAACCGGCTCAAGAACCTGGCGCAGATCGCCGGCGTCGTCGATCTCACCAAGCGCTTTCCGAACGTGATCAGTTCCGTGGTCGTCGGCAACGAGGTTTTGTTGCGCGGCGAAATGACGGCGGCCGATCTCGTCGGCAACATCCGCTCGGTGAAGGCGCAGGTCGGCAAGATCCCCGTGACCTATGCCGATGTCTGGGAGTTCTGGCTGAAGAATCGCGAGATCTATGACGCGGTCGATTTCGTCACGATCCACATCCTGCCCTATTGGGAGGACTTCCCAATTCGCGCGAAGAGCGCCGCCGCCCATGTGGACTCGATCCGCAAACGTCTCGCCGTGGCGTTTCCATCCAAGGAAATCCTGATCGGTGAAACGGGTTGGCCGAGCGCCGGGCGGATGCGCGACGGCGCGTTGCCGTCGCGCACCAACCAGGCGCGGGTCGTGTCCGAAATCCTCGATCTGGCCAAGCGTGAGGGATTCCGTGTCAATCTGATCGAAGCGTATGACCAGCCGTGGAAGCGCGACCTTGAAGGTACAGTCGGCGGCTATTGGGGCCTGATCTACGATGAGCCGCGCGAATTGAAGTATCCACCGGGCGTTCCGATTACCAATTATCCGTCGTGGAAGCTGCAGATGGGGCTCGGCATGGGCCTGAGCTTCCTGGTTTTCGTGACGGGCATGTTGACGCTTCGTCGACGGCCATGGTCGCCGCGTCTGTCGGCCTGGCTGACCGTTGCCGTATCGGCCACGGTAGCCGGCATCCTGCTGGGCGTTGCCGCAGACAAGCTGATCTATGAAAGCTATGGCGTCGGCCGCTGGATCCAGTGGAGCGCGCTGCTGGCTGCCGGTGTCGCGTCGCCGCTGCTGTGCGCCTATGCGACGATGTCCGGCCGCTCGCTACCGACCTTCCTGCAACTGGTCGGACCGAGCCGGTTCCTGGCCCGTTCGTGGTCGACCGTCCTGCTCGGGCTGACCCTGGCTGTGGCGGCGCTGATCGGCGCTGAGACCGCGCTCGGTTTCGTGTTCGATCCGCGTTACCGCGACTTTCCGTTCGCGGCGCTGACCATGGCGGTCGTGCCGTTTGCGGGACTGATGGCCGTCAACCGTCCGCAGGAAGGCGTGCGGCCGATCGCCGAGTCGGCGTTCGCCGGAGTGCTCGTGCTGTCGGCCCTGTATATCGGCTTCAACGAAGGGCCGGATAACTGGCAGTCGCTGTGGACCTGCGCGATCTATCTGCTGTTCGGCATCACGCTGTGGCGGGCGCGGGCCGTGCAAAGCCCAGAATGAGCAGGCCGATCGCGATGCCCGACAGGGCAACGTTATAGAGCACGATCCCGAAACCGGCTGCGATCAGTGCGACAGTGATGAGCACGATCGATGGCCGCAGCAGATTCAGCGTCGCAATGACGATCGCGGCGATGCCGAACACCGAATTCTTGAACAGATAGGTCATCACCAGCCGGCTCTTGCACAGGGTGCTCTGCAGGCCGGCGTCGCAGGCGAGCGCCGTCGTCGACAATTCGATGGCGAGATAGCGCAGATAGATGGCGTAGCCGACCGACAGGAAGCCGACGATGAGAAGCCATTGCACCTGACGGGCGGTGAGCTTGAACGGATCTTTTTTCATGCGGAAACCATGGTTCAAAACGCGGTGCGGAACAACCCGGCATGCGGTCGCGGTGAGAGATCGGACCTAGATAGCACTTTAGCCGAGGGCGCCAAGAGATTGAAAATCTGATCTTTTGGTCCTTAGCGCAGCCCCAGGAACGAGGTCAGCGACGATTGCGGCTTGGGCGGCGCAACTTCTTCAACGGGCTTGGGCGGCGGCGCTTGTTCGGTGCGTTCCTGTGGCTTGGGCGCGGCGCGCCTGCGTGGCGCCGGCCTGGCTGGTGCAGGCGCAGCTTCCGCAGGCGCCGTCTCGGCCTTCATAGCAAGGCGCTGACCATCAAAGATCGACGTCTCGCAGGGCCGGCTGCTTTCGGTCAGCGCGGCGCAGATCTTCGCGGCGGCTGCAGCATCGCTGAGTGGACCGGCGACGAGGCGCAGCTGCATGCCGAGTCCGGTCGGGCGTTCCTTCACCATCATGATTGGGCGCAGTCCGTTCAGCGCGCGTGACTTGGACATGCCGCGCCAGATCGCGCGCAGGCCGTCCACCGAATTGGCGCCGCCGATATCGACGCCGAACTCCGTGCGCGCGACCGGCGTCGCCACGGCTTCGACGGCTACGGGGGCGGGCTCGGGCGCGGCCGGTTGGACCGATGCCGTTGTCTCCGGAGCGGCCGGAGGAGCTTCGATGGTCGGCGCCGGTTCGCTCAATTTGGCGGCCGCAGCGTCGGGCGGCGCCGTCATCGATTTCCATGCAACGAGCGGCGCGGAGGCTGGTGGATTGATTGTCGATGAAGCCGCTGTTTGCGCCGGTTTGGCGGGTGTCGTTTCGGCAGGCGGCGCGATGGCAGCCACGGGACCGATGACCGGCGTCGACGGAATGCTCGGCAGCTCAGCCACCGGCTTTGGCTCGGTGGCTGCCGGCGGGGCAACGACGGATGCGGTGGCAGATGGCTGCGGTGCTGGCGTGGTTGTGGCGGCTGTCGGCGTTGGAATGGTCTGGCGCTTGATCGATCCGGTGACTGAATCCAGTCCCTGTTCGACGGAGGTGACGCGGGCATAGAGCCGGTCACGGTCGCTGTTCAGCGTCTCGATAGCCAGCGTCAGGCGCCGGGCCTCGGCCTGGGTCTCCTTGGCGACGAGCTGGATCTGCTGCGACTGCCGCGCAAAGGTATCGGATGTGGCGACCTGATCGCGACGCAACTGGACCTGCGACTGGCTGGCCAGAATGGCAACCACCACCGCGCCCACGGCGGCAAAGCCCCAGGAGCCCAGCCGCCACATCATGCGGCGGTCGACCTTGTCTTCCTCAGCCAGAAATCCGGTCAGCCAGCCGCTATGCTCGGCTGAGAGAGTATCGGCCCACTTGTCGTGCTTATCCGCCATTCGACGTCTGCGTCGCCCCATCGCCCCTGCGAATCACAGTTCAACATTATCAGGAAACCGGCGGGAACCTGAGGTTGTCGGGCCACACGGCGAGCCAAACCGGTTTCCAGATTGGCCCAAAACCATTTAAGACGGCCGCGGCGCATGAGCGCCGCCACAACGGGGATTCGGATGACGGGCAGAACCAGCCTCACCATCGTGCTCGCGGCCGGCGAGGGAACGCGGATGCGGTCCTCGACGCCGAAAGTGCTGCATCAGGTCGCCAGCCAGTCGCTGCTGGGCCATGTGCTTGCGGCGGCGCCTCATGGCGCAGGCTCTGCGCTGGCCGTCGTTGTTGGTCCCGATCGTCAGGACGTGGCGGATGAAGCCAGGCGGGTGCGGCCCGACGCCGCAACATTCGTTCAGCACGAGCGTCTCGGCACCGCCCATGCCGTGCTGGCGGCAAAGGACGCCATTGCAAAGGGCGCGGACGATCTGCTGATCGCCTTCGGCGACACGCCGCTGATTTTGGCCGAGACGTTCGAGCGCCTGCGTGCGCCCTTGAAGGCAGGTGCTGCGCTAACCGTGCTCGGCTTTCGTGCGGCCGATCCGACCGGTTATGGCCGGCTGCTGGTCGAAGGCGATCAGCTCGTCGCGATCCGTGAACATGCGGATGCTACAGCGGCCGAACGCGAGGTGGATCTCTGCAATGCCGGCGTGATGGCATTCGCCGGCAAGACCGCGCTCACGATCATCGAGCAGATCGGCACGTCCAACAGCAAGGGCGAATACTATCTCACCGACGCCGTGGAGATCGTGCGCAGCATGGGATTGCGGGCGAGTGTGATCGAGACCAGTGAGGACGAAGTCCGCGGCATCAACACCAAGGCGCAGCTCGCGGAAGCCGAAGCGATCATGCAGGCCCGGTTGCGCAAGGCTGCGCTGGATGCCGGTGTGACCATCGTCGCACCGGAGACCGTGCATCTCGCGGCCGATACGACGTTCGGCAACGACGTCACCATCGAGCAGTATGTGGTGATCGGGCCCGGCGTCAGTATCGCTGACGGCGCTGTCATTCACGCCTTCTCGCATATCGTGCAGGCGGCCATCGGCAAGAAGGCCTCGATCGGTCCTTACGCACGCATCCGGCCGGGAACGTCGGTCGGCGAGGGTGCGCGGATCGGCAACTTCGTTGAAGCCAAGGCGGCCATTCTGGAAGCGGGCGTGAAGGTCAACCACCTGACCTATGTCGGCGACACGCATATCGGCGCCGGCGCCAATATCGGCGCAGGCACCATCACCTGCAATTACGATGGTTTCAACAAGAGCAAGACGATCATCGGTGCCGGTGCCTTTGTCGGTTCGAATTCGTCGCTGGTCGCACCGGTGAAGATCGGTGTCGGCGCTTACATCGGTTCGGGCTCAGTGATCACCCGCGACGTGCCGGACGATGCGCTTGCGGTAGAGCGCAACGAAGTGTCGATGAAGGAAGGCTGGGGCAAGCGCTTCCGCGACAAGAACGCGGCGAACAAGAAGCCGAAGTGAGCGCGCGGTGTTCGCGATGACGTCAGGTCACCGGGGTCTTCAGGTGCCAGCCACGGCGGATCGGACGCTTGGCGACAATTTCTTCCTGCGGCGTATGGGGCTCGGCGACATGCGGTTTCACCGCAATATCACGCTGCGGCGGCGGCCAATGCGCCAGTTTGCTCTGCGACATCTCGACATGTCGCAGCCGTGATCCGGCGATCGATCGGGGGGCTCTGGGGTCTCGCTCCTCCCACATGGACGTCTACTCCGGTCAGGCGTAGATGCTTTCGCAAACACGTTGATGGTTTGTTAAACGCGTCGCGCAAAATGCCCCTACAACCGCGGTAACTTGTCTCAATCGGCAATAATTATTGAGTAACAGTCGATTTGCGATTCTCGCTAAGAGAGTTCCAGTATTTCTGGGCAATTTGATACCACTTGGAGAGATAACCCCGCATGTGCGGCATCGTCGGAATTTTGGGACGCGGTCCGGTTGCTGACCAGATCGTGGACTCGCTGAAGCGCCTCGAATATCGCGGCTACGATTCCGCTGGCGTTGCCACGCTGGAAGGCGCGCATATCGATCGCCGCCGCGCCGAAGGCAAGCTGAAGAATCTCGAAGCCAAGCTCGGCAAGTCGCCGCTCGCAGGTCATATCGGCATCGGTCACACGCGCTGGGCGACGCATGGCAAGCCGACCGAAGCCAATGCGCATCCGCACGCCGCCGAAGGCGTCGCGGTCGTGCACAACGGCATCATCGAGAATTTCCGCGAATTGCGTCTCGAGCTCGAAAAGAGCGGCGCCAAGTTCGCCAGCGAGACCGACACCGAAGTCGTCGCGCACCTCGTCAGTTCCTACCTGCAGAAGGGCTCAACACCGGTCGATGCCGTGAAGCAGGCGCTGCCACGGCTCAAGGGCGCGTTCGCATTGGCTTTCGTGTTCAAGGATCACGACAACCTGATGATCGGCGCCCGCAAGGGCTCGCCGCTTGCAGTCGGCTATGGTGACGGCGAGATGTATCTCGGCTCCGACGCGATTGCGCTGGCGCCGTTCACCGACGACATCAGCTATCTCGAAGACGGCGACTGGGTGGTGCTGACCCGCAAGGGCTGCGAGATCCACGATGAAGCCGGCAAGGTCGTGAAGCGCGACGTGCTGAAATCCGGCGCGTCGGCCTTCATGGTCGATAAGGCCAACTATCGCCACTTCATGGCCAAGGAAATTCACGAGCAACCGGAAGTCGTCGGTCACACGCTGGCGCGTTATGTCGATCTGGCGAACGAGCGCGTTGCGCTGCCGATGACGCTGCCGTTCGACTTCAAGGACATCCAGCGCATTTCGATCACCGCCTGCGGCACTGCGAGCTACGCGGGTTTTATCGCTAAATACTGGTTCGAACGTTTTGCGCGCGTGCCGGTCGAAGTCGATGTCGCCTCCGAATTCCGCTATCGCGAAGCCCCGGTGCGCAAGGGCGATCTGGCGATCTTCATCTCACAGTCCGGCGAGACGGCCGATACGCTGGCAGCGCTGCGTTACGCCAAAGAGCAGGGCATGCACACGCTCGCTGTCGTCAACGTCACGACCTCGACGATCGCGCGCGAGAGCGAGACCGTGATGCCGACACTGGCTGGTCCGGAAATCGGCGTGGCTTCTACCAAGGCTTTCACCTGCCAACTGATGGCGCTTGCGACGCTTGCGATCGCAGCCGGCAAGGCCCGCGGCGAGCTGTCCGACGCCGACGAAGCCAAACTGGTTCACGGTCTCGTCAAGGTCCCCCGTCTGATGACCGACGCGCTGACGCACGAAGCTGCGATCGAGAAGCTGGCGCGCGACATCGCCAAGTCGAAGGACGTGCTCTATCTCGGCCGCGGCACCAGTTATCCGCTGGCACTGGAGGGCGCGCTGAAGCTGAAGGAAATCTCCTACATCCACGCTGAGGGTTACGCGGCCGGCGAACTCAAGCATGGTCCGATCGCGCTGATCGACGAGACCATGCCGGTGGTCGTGATCGCGCCTTATGACCGGGTGTTCGACAAGACCGTGTCGAACATGCAGGAGGTCGCAGCGCGCGGCGGCAACATCATTCTGATGACCGACGCCAAGGGCGCGGAGGAGGCCACCGTGGACTCCATGGTGACCATTGTAATGCCGGACATGGACGCAGCATTCACGCCGCTGGTCTATGCCGTGCCGGTGCAGTTGCTCGCCTATCACACCGCCGTGGTGATGGGCACTGACGTCGACCAGCCCCGCAATCTGGCCAAGTCGGTCACGGTGGAATAGGTCGGCGAAGCGGCAAGATTGTCGCAGGCGGCCGGTTTGGCCGCCTGGCGCCGCCAAGTGGCTTCCCCCGCACTGGCGAAATCCTGCTAGGATACCCATAAGGACTGACGGCGCGGTTTCGCGCGCCGCGCCAGATGGATTTGAAACGCTGATGGAACGCCCCGATTTGCCGTTGACCCCGCCCGTTGGCGACCCGCCGCCCGAGGCGCCGCGCGGCTTCATGGCCCGGATCCGCAACTATTTCCTCACCGGTCTGATCGTTGCCGGTCCGGTCGCGATTACCTTTTACCTGACCTGGTGGTTCGTCACCTGGGTCGATGCGATCGTGCGGCCGCTGGTACCGGAGGCCTATCGGCCCGAACAATATCTGCCTTATGGCATTCCGGGGTCCGGCCTGATCGTCGCTTTCGTGGCGCTGACGCTGCTGGGTTTCCTCACCGCCAACCTGATCGGCCGCTCCCTGGTCGATCTCGGCGAGAACCTGCTCGGCCGCATGCCGGTGGTGCGCGCGATCTATCGCGGGCTGAAGCAGGTGTTCGAGACGCTGTTCTCGGGTTCGGGATCGAGTTTCCGTAAAGTCGGTCTCGTCGAGTTCCCGTCGCCCGGCATGTGGTCGATCGTGCTGATCTCGCAACCACCAAGCACCGAAGTGGCGAAGAGCCTGCCGGGGCAGGAGGAGCACATCTCGGTGTTCCTGCCTTGCGCGCCGAATCCGACGACGGGATTCTTCTTCTATGTGCCGAAGAGCAAGATCATCGACATCGACATGTCCGCCGAGGATGCCGCGACGCTGATCATGTCAGCGGGCGTCGTACAGCCGGGCTCCGATTCGCAGAAGAAGATCGCGGCATTGGCGCAGATGGCAACGGCAGCGGGTATCGCGAATGCTCCGCCAGCGAAGCAGCCAGCACAGGTGGATTGAGGCGCCACGGCTTTGTTGATGGGATGAGCGTCTTCGCGAAACCTATCAATCGATGCCTCGTAACGCTCTCGGTCGTCATGGCCGGACTTGTTCCGGCCGTCCACGCCTTGCTGTGGACGTCGCCAAGGCGTGGATACCCGGCATGCGCCGGGCATGACGGCGTCTGGTTTGAGCGTGCGCGCGTCACGTTATTTCAGATTCAACTGTCAAACAGCCACTGCTCTTCAGACATGCGTCATCACCCCCATTATTTGCGGCGCGGGGGCGCCGTCGTGGTTTGCATTCCCGCCCTCTGTTGAGAGGGCGTGCGGAACGCCGGGTGCCCGTTGCACCCTTGGGCCTGATGCGATGCGGTCTTCCGCAATTGAGAGTGCATCAGGACTTTCGGAGGCGCCGAGCAAGTGCCCGACGTTCCGCCTGCGGTGTTTTTTCGGTTGCCTGCACATCTGCCATGGCGAACGGTCCCATCACCAAAATTAATGTCCCAGGGCGGAGGGACAGGGTAGCCGCAAAGCACTTGGCCGAACGCGTTTCGATTTGGTCGTCCGTCACACTGTCCAGGGCTCTGTCCATCTCAAGGTCGGCCGTGTCCTTGCCAGTGGCAGTGCTGGCGCAGATCCGTCCTGCCCGAAGACAGACGTCCCCCATGAACCGCGTGACGCCGCATCTCCGGCGTCCACCGCATCCCACCCCGCGAACGTGACGATCGCGATCGCCCCTCTCGATGGGGCAGGACGAAGGGGAATATAAACCTGATGGGGATGTTGTCAACGGGAGATAGGAAAAAATGTTTCGGTGCTGTCTTGCCGCCCCACACTGTCATTCCCCGGCAAACCAATTGGTTTGCCTGAGGGCGGCTGCGCGCCTTCGCGCAGGCGAACCCGGAATCCCAGCATGGGAGTCTCTAGTCAGCGCCAAACACTCTGAGATTCCGGGTTCGCACTACGCGGCTGCGCCGCTTCGTGCGCCCCGGAATGACGATGGACACTTTGGGATTTCCGGCGGCTATCCGGCACCGATCAGCGGGATCGCCTCGTCGCGTTCATAGAGATACAGCAAGCACCGCAGCGCCTCGCCGCGCTCGCCTGTCAGTTTCGGATTGTCCTGCAAAATCCGCAGCGCTTCGTCGCGCGCCTGCGTGATCAGCTGTGCATGAACCTCCGACCGCGCGATGCGGAAGCCGGGCATGCCGCTCTGACGCGTTCCTAATACGTCGCCTTCGCCGCGCAGCTTGAGGTCTTCCTCGGCAATGCGAAAACCGTCAGTGGAGTCCTTGATCACCTTGAGGCGCTTGGTGGCGATCTCGCCGAGCGGTTCGCGATAGAGCAGGAGGCATGTGGACGCCTCCGAGCCGCGGCCGATGCGGCCGCGGAGCTGATGGAGTTGCGCGAGGCCGAAACGCTCGGCATTCTCGATCACCATGATGGTGGCGGCGGGTACGTCGACGCCGACTTCGACCACCGTGGTGGCGACAAGGATCTGTGTCTCGCCGGCAGCGAAGCGCGCCATCGCCGCGTCCTTCTCCGCCCCCTTCATCCGGCCATGCACGATGCCAACCTTGTCGCCGAACCGCTGCTGCAGGCTCTCGAAGCGCTCTTCCGCATTGGTGAGTTTCGGCCCGTCCATCTCGGACTCTTCGACCAGCGGCACGATCCAGTAGATCAGCTTGCCGTTGTCCACCGCGCGGCCGATGCCGTCGATGACGTCCTGCAGCCGGCTCGCCGACATGGTGCGGGTCTCGATCGGCTGGCGGCCCGCAGGCTTTTCGCGAAGTTCTGAGATGTCCATGTCGCCAAAGTAAGTCAGCACCAGCGTGCGCGGGATCGGCGTCGCCGACAGCACCAACACATCGACCGCGCTGCCCTTGTTGGTCAGCGTGAGGCGCTCGCGGACACCGAAACGGTGCTGCTCGTCGACGACAGCCAATGCGAGCGCTTTGAATGCGACGTCGTCCTGGATCAGTGCGTGGGTGCCGACGATGAAGTCGATCTCGCCCGCGGCAAGCTGCGCGAGGATATCCTTGCGCTCCCGGCCTTTCTCGCGGCCGGTGAGGATGGCAACGCGCAGGCCCGCGCGTTCGGCCAGCGGCGTGATGGTCTTGATGTGCTGGCGCGCGAGAATTTCCGTCGGCGCCATCAAGGCTGTCTGCTTGCCGACCTCGGCGGCGGCCGCAGCGGCCAGCAGCGCCACGACGGTTTTGCCCGAGCCGACGTCACCCTGCAGCAACCGGAGCATGCGCAGCGGCTTGGTGAGATCATCGGCAATGGCCGCGGTCGCCTGCTGCTGCGATTGCGTCAGCGCATAGGGCAGGGCGTCGATGATCTTGCGGCGGATGTGACCATCGCCGGCATTGCGATCGCCGGCGGGACGACGGAGTTGCGCACGCACCAGCGCCAGCGCCAGTTGGCCGGCGAGCAGTTCATCGAAAGCGAGGCGCGACCAGAACGGCCCTTCCGGAAGGACGTCGGTGATCTCGACCGGCACATGGACGCGCTGCAACGCCTCCGCCAGCGATGGGAACTTGCAGCGCCGGATCACTTCGGGGCTGATCCATTCAGGCAGTGCCGGCAGTTTGGTCAGCGCCTGCGCGATGGCCTTGCGCAGCGAGGTGATCGCAAGGCCCTGCGTCAGCGGATAGACCGCGTCGATGCCCGTGAGCTTGGCGAAGCCTTCCTCGTCGACCACGCGGTCGGGATGGGTGATCTGCAGCATGCCGTCGAACAGCTGCGTCGTGCCGGACACATAACGTTTCTCGCCAACCGGCAGCAGCTTTTCGATCTGTCCGGGATAGGTGCGGAAATAGGTCAGGATCACGGTGCCCGTGTCGTCGTGGGCATAGACCAGATGCGGCGCGCGGGAGCGGCCGGGCGGCGGTTCGCGATGGCGATCGACGGTGACTTCGAGGGTCACCATGGCGCCGATCTCGGCCTCGTTGATCTTCGGCCTGTCGCGGCGGTCGATCACGCTGACCGGCAGATGCAGCAAGAGATCGACGATGCGCGGCGTCTCGACGCGGTCCAGCAGGAAGCGCAGCAGCTTGTCCTGCTTCGGCCCGATGCCGGACATGCTGGTGACCGGGACGAACAGGGGATTGAGCACTTCAGGGCGCATCAGGACGACTCAGGTGGCCAGCACGGCGAGAGAGCTACGGTATTTGCGAGAGTTGGATGCATTTCAAGGCGAAAGCAATGCGTTATGAGGTGCTGACAGGGGCGGAAGCGGAGGCTATATGAGCCTGCCCGGCACGTCCGGGCTTTCTGCGTTTGCGGGCTTTGGGCGGGATGGACAGATGACGGGAACGACACGATCGAGCAACGGCCTGGATGACCGCCGCAAGCGGCTGCTGTTCCGCTGCTGGCACCGCGGCACGCGCGAGATGGATCTCATTCTGGGCCGCTTTGCGGATGCCGAGATCGGCATTCTGGCGGACCTCGAACTCAAGCAGCTTGAAGACCTGATCGGCCTCGAAGACCCCGAGCTTTATCCGGCCTTTGTCGGTGATACCCAATTGGACGAAGAGTACCGCACGCCGCTGTTCGAGCGCATCAAGTTGTTCCGGAATCTGGACAAGCCTCTATGAAATCCCCCGTTGCCTCGCCGGCCGCGCAGCTTGCGCCCGGCCGTGCGCTGACCTTTGCCAATGTCGCCGAGGGTGCCGAAGGCCTGATCGTTGCCGATCTGGCACGCGCGGTTGCGGCCAAGCCGAAGCCGCCGGCGGTGAGCCTCACCGTGATCTGCCGTGACGGGCCGCGGATGCAGCAGCTCGCGCGCTCGCTGGAATTCTTCGCGCCAGATCTACCGGTGCTGCAATTCCCGGCCTGGGACTGCCAGCCCTACGACCGCGTCTCGCCTCATGGCGGCATTCTCGCGCATCGCATGACCACGCTGGCGCGGCTGTCGCGCCTCACCGGCAGCGACAAGCCGATGATCGTGCTGACGACGGTCAACGCCGTCGTCCAGCGCGTGCCGGCCCGCGAGATCGTCGCGGCGCAGGCGCTGTCGGTCGCGCCCGGCCATGTGGTGCCGATGGACTCCATTGTCGCCTGGCTCGAACACAACGGCTACACCCGCTCTGGTACGGTGCGCGAGCCCGGCGAATATGCCGTGCGCGGCGGCATCCTCGATCTGTTTCCGGCGGGCCTGGACCAGCCCGTGCGGTTCGACTTCTTCGGCGACAGTCTGGAATCGATCCGGGCCTTCGATGCCGAGACGCAACGCACGCTGATGGATATGCGCGCGCTGGATCTGGTGCCGGTGTCGGAATTCCAGCTCATCACCGAAACCATCCGCCGCTTCCGCATGGGCTATGTCGCGCAATTCGGCGCGCCGGAGCGCGACGACCAACTCTATGAAGCGGTCAGCGAAGGCCGCCGTCATCCCGGCATGGAGCACTGGCTGCCGCTGTTCCAGGACCGGATGGACACGCTGTTCGATTATCTGCCGGGCACGCCGGTCGCCATCGAGCCGCAGGGCGAAGATGCAGCGACCGAACGCTTCAAGCAGATCGGCGATTATTACGAGGCGCGCCGCGAGGTGATGGGCACGCCGGGCAGCGGCGCGATCTACAAGCCGCTGCCGCCGGACCGGCTCTATCTGACCGACAGCGAGTGGCACAAACGGCTGGATGATCTCGCAATGGCGCGGTTGTCGCCGTTCGCCGTGCCGGACGGCACGCCGGGCGTGGTCGACGCGGGCGCACGGGCAGGCCGCAATTTCGCGCCGGAGCGCGCCGACGCCAATGTGAATGTGTTCGAGCGCGTGGTAGCTCATATCCAGGCGCTGCAGGCGGAGCGCAAGAAGGTCGTTGTCGCGCTGTGGAGCGAAGGCTCGCGCGACCGCATGGCGAGCATGTTGAAGGATCACAAGCTGCTGAACCAGCAGATGGTGAATTCCTGGCGCGCGGTGCAGGCGACGCCGCGCAACGAAACCATGCTGGCCGTGGTCGGCATGGAATCCGGTTTCGAGACCGACCAGATCGCCGTCATCAGCGAACAGGACATCCTCGGCGACCGTCTGGTGCGGCCGCGCAAGGCGAGCCGCAAGCTCGACAACTTCATCTCGGAAGTCACGAGTCTCGCTGCCGGCGACATCGTCGTCCATGTGGAACACGGCATCGGCCGTTTCGTCGGGCTGCAGACGTTGCAGGTCGGCGGCGCGCCGCATGATTGTCTCGAATTGCGCTATGCCAACGAGACCAAGCTGTTTCTCCCCGTCGAGAATATCGAACTGCTGTCGCGCTACGGCTCCGACGCGGCCAATGTCGAACTCGACAAGCTCGGCGGTTCCGGCTGGCAGGCACGCAAGGCCAAGCTCAAGAACCGCATTCAGGAAATTGCCGGCGAGCTCATCAAGATCGCGGCTGAGCGGCATCTGCGCGAGACCGAGCGGATCGTCGTCCCGCGCGAGCAGTATGACGAGTTCTGCGCGCGCTTTCCCTATGAGGAAACCGAGGACCAGCAGACCGCGATCAACGCCGCGCTACACGATCTCGAACATGGCAAGCCCATGGATCGCCTGATCTGCGGCGATGTCGGCTTCGGCAAAACGGAAGTGGCCATGCGCGCCACCTTCGCCGTCGCCATGGAAGGCAAGCAGGTCGCCATCGTGGTGCCGACCACGCTGCTGGCGCGCCAGCACGCCAAGAACTTCACGGAGCGCTTCAAGGGCTTTCCGGTGAATGTCGCGCAGGCCTCAAGGCTGGTCGCGCCGAAAGAACTGACGGCGACCAAGAAGGGCCTTGCGGATGGCTCCATCGACATCGTCGTCGGCACCCATGCGCTGCTCGGCAAGTCGATCAAGTTCAAGGACCTCGGCCTCGTCGTGGTTGACGAGGAGCAGCACTTCGGCGTGACGCATAAGGAACGGCTGAAGCAGCTCCGCGCCAATGTCCATGTGCTGACGCTGTCGGCCACGCCGATCCCGCGCACGCTGCAGCTCGCTCTCACTGGCGTGCGCGATCTATCGATCATCGCCTCGGCGCCGGTCGATCGTCTCGCCGTGCGGACCTTCGTGGCGCCGCATGATCCCTTGATGATCCGCGAAGCGCTGCTGCGCGAGCGTTATCGCGGCGGTCAGGCGTTCTATGTCGTGCCGCGGATCGACGACCTCGCCGAGGTGAAGGACTTCCTCGACAAGCATGTGCCTGAGATGAAGGTCGCTGTGGCCCATGGCCAGATGGCGCCGACGGTTATCGAGGACATCATGTCGGCGTTCTATGACGGCAAATACGACATCCTGCTGTCCACCACGATCGTGGAGTCAGGGCTGGATATTCCCAACGCCAACACGCTGATCATCCACCGCGCCGACATGTTCGGCCTGGCGCAGCTCTATCAGCTGCGTGGCCGTGTCGGCCGCTCCAAGCTGCGCGCTTATGCGCTGTTCACGCTGCCGTCGACGCACAAGATCACCGGCCAGGCGGAACGCCGTTTGAAAGTGCTGCAGTCGCTGGAGAACCTCGGCGCCGGCTTCCAGCTCGCCTCGCACGATCTGGATATCCGCGGCGCCGGCAATCTGCTCGGCGAAGAACAGTCCGGCCACATCAAGGAAGTCGGTTTCGAGCTGTATCAGTCGATGCTGGAAGAGGCGATCCTGGCGCTCAAGTCGGGTATTTCCGAGCCGGTTGCCGACAGGTGGTCGCCGACCATCACGCTCGGCATGCCGGTGATGATCCCCGACGACTTCGTCGCCGATCTTGCGGTGCGGCTGTCGCTGTATCGCCGGCTTGCCGATCTCGAAACCGATGACGAGATCGCTGCCTTCGCCGCCGAACTGCGCGACCGTTTCGGCGTGCTGCCGGATGAGGTGCGCTATCTGTTCAAGATCGCGGCCATCAAGGCCTATTGCCGCCGCGCCAATGTCGAGAAGGTCGATGCCGGTCCGAAGGGCGTTGTCATCTCGTTCCGCGACAACTCGTTCGCGCAGCCGGACAGGCTGGTATTCTTCATCAAGCAGTATGGCCAGGCCGCGAAGGTGCGCCCGGATATGAAGGTGGTGTTCCTGCAGGATTGGGGAACGCCGGAAGAACGTCTCGAAGGCGCAACAGAGATCCTGCGCGCGCTGGCGGGGCTCGCGGAGAGCAAGAAGGCGGCTTAGGCGCTTTCGCTCCGTCCTCATCCTGAGGAGCAGCGCCGAACACGCATCCTTCGAGACGCCGCCAAAGTGCGGCTCCTCAGGATGAGGACAGAGCATGCCGCAAAACAAGACAGCCGCCGGCATTGCTGCCGACGGCCGTTCGTTGAACTACGCGATGCTTACTTCGGGTACTTGAATTCCGGAGCGGCCTTCAAGGCCTCCTTGGTGGTGTTCATCGACGCCACCCACTTGTTGTCCTTGTTCAGGCTCACCTTCACCGACGCGGGCGAGACTGCGACGTAGTGTTCGCCCATGCCGAGGAAGCCACCGACTGACAGGATCAGCGCGTCGACCTGGTTGTTCTTGATTGCGAGATCGCTGATCTCGCCGATCGTCTCATCCTTCTGGTTGGTGATGTTCAGGCCCTTGAGCTTGGACGAGAACATCTCCTCCTTGGAGACGGTCGAGAACTTTGCCTCGGCGGGCGCAGCCCCCGTCGTGACTGTCGACTGCGCGAGAACCGGCGTGGCGAGAAGGGCGAGGGAAGCGGTGATCAGTGCAAGCTTTTTCATTATCGTTGTCTCCATTGCAGATGCACCTACAATGCGACGTTCGATACTTCGTTCCTGATTTTATTTCTGGAACTTATGACGCTGCGCGTTGCGCGTCCTCGCCATGCAAGCGCGCCAGCAGCGACTTCGCGGTATCCGTTGGCTCCATCGTGATCACGGTGACATGGGGATCGTTGCGCGCATCGCGCTTGGGTCCGTGCATGGTGTGCTTCATCACGCTGGAGAGCCGCCTGGCGATCATATGGGCGTTGCGCTGGTCGGTTTCGGCGAAGGCGACCACGATCGAGCCGTCACTCTGCAGCGTGCCGAAGTCCATCCGCCGCATCAGCCGGCTGATGATCCGCGCAGCGTCGCGCTGCGCACGCAGCGGGATATTGTCGAATGAGAACCGGGCCATCGACAATCCGCCGCCGCGGGTTTGCGTGTGATAGACGGCGGTCGCGATGTCGCGTTCGAAGGCTGCTGTCGTCAGCAGGCCGGTGGCGGGATCGAGCAGCCCGTCGGATTCGATCGATTTCAAGGTGCGGCCGAGACGCGCCTCGAAGGCGTGTTGGCGCAGCAGCGGCAGCGCCGTGGCCGCGACGGTGTCGGCGTCTCCGACGACCATTTCGAGATTGGCGAGATCGTAGCTTGGCGTCAGGCCGGGCACGGTGACGACAACGGGCAGATTGCGGAAGCGTGCGTCCTCGGTGAGGACAGTGAGAAACGCGTCAACGACGCGTGTGCTGAAGCCTTCGCCGATGACGATACCATCGAGGTCGCGCGCATTGAGGTGCTTGGCGGCAGCCTCGATGCTGAGCGCGCCGACCACGCCGACGCGTTCGCCGAGCGCAACCGACAGCGCGGCATAACCACCGCCGCGGCCGATCAGCATCACCGTCGCATCGTCCAGCGGGTCCGACTGCAGGGACATGCGATGCAGGTTTTCGGCGGTCAGGCGTCGCATGACCGTGGCGTGCAGCGTGCGCACACGCAGCGCGTTGCGCAGTCGCGCGCTGAGTCGATCGAAATTGCCGTCGGTCTGCGTGAGCGGGATCGCATGGCCGGGCAAGTCCGTGGCGGGATCGATCGCGATCAGCGGCACATAAGGTTGCTTGGCGCCAAGGCGCTTCGCCAGCGCCTGGAAGGTCGGCATGTCGTCAGCGGAAGCCGACACCACGACGGCGGCCGGCTGTACCCGCGCCACCGCATCCAGTGCCTCGGCCCATGTCGCATCGACAACCGGGAAGATGTTGCTCTCCGCCAGGGCTGTCGCAAACGCGGCCGGCTGCTGGTTGGAGACGGCGACGATCGTGGCCTGGTCGGACATGCTTGAGCTGAACCTCTACGCGAAACTGATCGCGGCAGGCTAGCCCGACGTCCTTAATGCAGAGTCAATGAGATCGCTCGCATTTTCAGGATCGCTTTCGCTCGCTCAGTCGGCTGCGGCACGGTCGCGGAAGGCTTCGACCATCAGCGGATTGAGGCCGAGTTCCGTCAGAGCGTCGCGGGCGCGGCCGTTATTGCTGGCGCGGCCGGCGAGGCGGTAGCCGCTGAGCCGATCGGGGAGCGCGGTAAGCATCGCGTTCTCGCCGAGCCGCTTGGCCCATTCGTTGAGGTCCTGCGCCAGAAAGCGATAGCCGCCGACGGCCATGATGCCCGAGGGCGGAGCGGTGATATTGATCGCGCCCGTCGCGCGGTCGAGCCGGGCCATATAGCCGGTATCGACATAATCGAGCGGCTGGGCGGGGATCAGCGCGTTGCTGGCGTCGGCCTGGGCCGTATAGGCCAGCACCGGTACCATCGGGCCGCGGAGGCCCAGCGTGCCCCTGGGCGTCAGCATGATGTCGCCGGCAATGGAGGAGCCTTGCTGGGCGCGCGGCGCGCCGTGCGGGCCCGGCATGATGGCGACGGGCAAGCCGTCGTCGCCGCGGACGGCGCCGAACAGGCCAGCTTCGCCGAACAGATAGACGTCGGTGAACGAGGCCTGCGAGCCGGGCCACGCCGGCGAAGCCGCGACCTGTTCAGGCGCGCGCCAGAGGCCGAGCACGTAGCGCAGCACGGGCGAACGATCCAGCAATCCGCCTTCGGCGAGACGCTGCGCCAGCGGCGCGGGCGCCACCAGCACGTCGCAGGCATTGGCAGCGATGCTACGTTCCAGCACCGCATTGTCGAACGGATGATGCAAAGCGAGCACGCCACCGGACAGCAGCCAGGTCACCAGCGACGAGGCGATACTGGCGAAAGACGACGGCACCATCGCCGACATGATCGTGGCGCCCTGTGGCATGCCGCTTTCCAGGAAGACGGCGAGGCCACCGGAGATCAGGTTGAGATGCGTGCGCGGCACTGCGCGGAAGCCATCGGAGGTGACATCGAAGGAGACGATAGCCGCGCGGCGGGCGTCCTGCGTCACCGGCGTGGGCTCGGCGAATTCGCCGGTCAATACGGCGTCGAGCGGGGTCATGCCTTCCGGCAGATCGCTGCCGAAGCCGCCGACATAGCGGATCGAGAAGGCCTCGGCCGCAGCGTTCATGATCAGGTCGGCATGGCTGACGCCATCGATCTTGCTCGACGTCACCAGCGCCCGCGCGCTGCAGCGATTCAGGGCCATGGTCAGGTCGGCCTGGCGCCAGAGCTGCGGCAGCAGCGCGACGACGAGGCCGGCGCGGTGCGCAGCCAGCACGGTCAGCACGAATTCGACGGTGTTCGGCAGCTGGACGGCGATGACCGAATTGGCGGGGAGGCCGGCCTCCATGAAATGCGCCGTCAGCGCCGAGATCGCGCGATCGGCATCCGCAAAGGTCAGCCGCTGCGGTTCCGTTGCGGTGACGCGCAGCTTGTCGGCGGGATCGACCAGCGCCAGCGCCTGCGGCTGCCGGCTGAGGATGCGGCGAAACAGACCGTCGAGGGTGGGCGAGGCGTTCGGTGTGGGTGTGGTCACGGTGTCACTTCCGGTTCGGCGGCGAAGCTGGCAGCGTTCTGGCCCACCAGGTCTCCGGCAAATAGCCTGAGAGTGCGATGGTCGAAGGTCGTTCTATCCGATTCCATCGCGCAATCCATTGCTCGCCGACATAGTAGAGCGGGATAGCGTAGAAACCGGCGATCAGCGCACGGTCCATGGCGCGGACGGCATCGACGAAGGGACCGTGGTCGCGGGCCTCCAGCATGGTGTAGATCATGGCATCGACGGCGGGGTTCTTCGCGCCCATATAGTTGCGGGTGCCGGGATTGTCGGCGGCTTCCGAGCCCCAGTAGAACGACTGCTCGTTGCCCGGCGACAGCGACTGGTCCCAGCGATTCTGGATCATGTCGAATTCGAAATTGATGCGGCGCTGGTCGAACTGCACGGCATCGATGGAGCGGATATTGGCAATGATGCCGGCGCGCTTGAGATCGCGTGCATAGGCCAGCGCGATGCGTTCCTGATCGCGGGTGGTGACGAGGATCTCGAAGGCGAGGGGCGTTTTGTCCGACTGCCGCCGCAGCACGTTGTTATCGAGCACGTAGCCGGCATCCTTCAGCAGTGCCAGCGCAGTTCGCAGCGCGGGACGGTCACGGCCCGAACCATCGCTGACCGGCAGGCGGTAGCTGCCATCCAGAATGTTGGCCGCGATGCTTGCGCCATAGGGCTGCAGCAGCGTTCGTTCGCGATCATCCGCTGAGCGCATGTAGGCCGAGAGGTCTGAGCCCGCGAAGAAGCCTGCCGAACGGGCATAGAGGCCGAAGAAGTAGGTGCGGTTGATCCACTCGAAATCGAACAGCAGCGTCAGCGCCTGACGTACGCGAATATCTGCGAACATCGGTCGCCGCGTGTTGAACACCAGAAATTCCGACGGCTTCGGCAGGCCGGTCTTGATGCTGTCGCGGATCACTTCGCCGGACGTGGCGGCGGGGAATGTGTAGCCGTCGTGCCAGCGCAGCGGTTCGTTCTCGACGCGGAAGTCGTAGAGGCCGCGCTTGAAGGCTTCGAAATGGGTGTTGGCCTCGCGATAGTAGTCGAGGCGGATCTCGTCGAAATTCCACAGCCCGCGATTGATCGGCAGATCGCGGCCCCAATAAGCGGGATTGCGGGTGAGGGTCACCGCCGCGCCGGGTTTCACGGCCGTCACCGTATATGGCCCGGAGCCCAGCGGCGGCGCCATCGAGGTTTCCTCGAACGTGTCGGGATTGACGGCGTGTTTCGGCAGCACCGGCATCAGGCCGAGGATCAGCGGCAATTCGCGATCCGCCTGGCCGCCGAAGTCGAAGCGCACCGTGCGCTCATCCAGCGCCTCGGCCTTGGCGACTTTCGAATAATACTGCCGGTGATTGGGCCGGCCCTTGTCGCGCAGTAACTGCCAGGAGAACAGCACGTCTGCAGCCAGAACGGGCTTGCCATCGGAGAATTTGGCCTGGGGATTGATCCGGAAGGTGACGAAGCTTCTAGCGTCATCAGTCTCGACGCTCTCGGCGAGCAGGCCGTAAAGCGTGAAGGCCTCATCCTGGCCGCGGGCCATCAGGCTTTCGATCACATAGCCGCGCATCTGCGGCACCGCGATGCCCCGGACGATGAAGGGATTGAGGCTGTCGAAGGTGCCGAGAACGCCCTGGACCATGCGGCCGCCTTTCGGCGCGTCGGGATTGGCATAGGGCATCTGCCTGAAATCGGGTGGCAGGGCCGGGGCGCCGTGCATGGCGATCGCGTGGCTGGGATCGGCCTGTGCGGAATCCACCACTGGGCCAGCCAGAGCCGTCCAGCAGGCCAGCGCCGCGATCACCTTGGACAGGGTCGAGAGACCCTGTGCATGTGTGCGATTTGATTCGGTTGATTTCACAGAGGAACTTTACCATGGCTGCCCGCCCCGAACCTGTGCCGTGCATCAAATAGGGCTGGCGCCATTGATCTTTTCGTCGGCCGCTGTATTGAAAGCGGACAATTGACGAGGACGGCGCGGCCTGTCACGTAACGGCCTTAATTGGCACCGAGACACCCGCCAACGGGTGACTGTCAGCGCCGCCTCCGGGATATGAGCGCCTCCGTTCAGAAAGGGTTTTCCGAAATGAATTTCCGTCTCTTGGCTGCGTCGGTTCTGCCGCGCGGGCGGGGCTTCGCGCTTCTGGCGGCGACGGCCTTGACCGCCACGATGATCGCTCCGGTTGCGTATGCGCAGGTTCCTGCGCCTGCTGCGCCGCCGGCCGCGGCGCCGAAGGCTGCTGCGCCTGCGCCCAAGGCCGCGCCGAAAGCTGCACCGAAGGCTGCTGCTCCGGCTGCTCCCGCCGCCCAGGCGCCGGCCGCAGGCGCGCCGCCGGCCGATCAGCAGGTTCAGCTGATCTACGCGCCCTGGACCAAGTTCTGCCTCAAGGGCCAGGACGCCAACGCGAAGCAGGTCTGCTTCACCGGCAAGGACGGCCGCATCGAGTCGGGCCAGCCCGTCATCGCCGCCGTCATCATCGAGCCGGAAGGCGAACCGAAGAAGATCCTGCGCGTGACGCTGCCGCTCGGCATGCAGCTCGTGCACGGCACCCGCGTGATCGTGGACAGCAATGCCCCGGCGCAGAGCCCCTATGTGATCTGCTTCGCCAATGGCTGTATGTCGGATTACGAAGTCACTCCGGAGCTCCTGGCCAATCTGAAGAAGGGCCAGAACCTGATCGTGCAGGCGATCAACTCCAACGGCGCACCGCTGACGCTGCCGCTGCCGCTGGCCGAATTCGCCAAGGCCTATGACGGTCCGCCGACCGATCCGAAGGTGTTCGAAGAAACCCAGAAGAAGCTGCAGGAAGAGCTGCAGAAGCGCGCAGCGGAAGCCCGCGCCAAGCTCGAAGCCCAGCAGCCGGCAGCTGGTGCAGCACCGGCGGCCCCGGCCAATCCGGCCGCGAAGTAAGCTGGTTCAACAGACAAACGAAAAGGCGCTCAGAAATGAGCGCCTTTTTTGTTGGGTTGAGGTGTTGACCCATCCACGTCATTGCGAGCGCAGCGAAGCAATTCAGCAAGCCAAAAGCTGGATTGCTTCGTCGCAAGTGCTCCTCGCAATAACGGACGAGGGAGAGGCGTGAAACGTTAAGCGGGCTAATTCAGCGACGGATTGCGTGGCCGGTAGCTGCCGGACTTGTCCTTGATGAAGATCTCGGCGACCTGGGAGTGCCGGATCGGCTCGCCGGATTCATCGGGAAGCAGGTTCTGCTCGGAGACATAAGCGACGTATTCCGACTCAGAATTCTCGGCCAGCAGGTGGTAAAATGGCTGGTCCTTGTTCGGACGAACGTCTTCGGGGATCGACAGCCACCATTCTTCGGTGTTGTTGAATTCCGGATCGATGTCGAACACCACCCCCCGGAACGAAAAGATCCGGTGGCGGACGATCTGTCCAATCTGGAATTTGGCGGTCCGCGCTTTAATCATTCTGGTCGAATAGACCAGGATTGTGGCCGATGCTAGAGGCAAACGACGGAATTAAGACAGCCGGAAGCCGCTCCCCGCTATCCCGCCCGCCGGGCCAAGAACCAAGAAAAACACGCATCAAATGATGGACGTCCTCAATCTCGCACTGCCGTATTTCGGGCTGATCTTCATCGGCTTCGCCTGCGGCAAGGTGAAGAACCTGCCCGAATCCGGCCTCGCCTGGATGAATTTCTTCCTCCTCTATGTGTCGCTGCCGGCGCTGTTCTTCCGCATCATGGCGAAGACGCCGTTCGAGGAACTCAACAATCTGCCCTTTGTGATCGGGACCACGCTGGCGACTGCGACGGCGTTCTTCCTGTCGGTCGGCACCGGTAAATTCCTGGGCCGGCTGACCATGCGCGAGGCCGGGATGGCGGGGCTCGCCGGCGGCTACGGCAATATCGGCTATATGGGACCGGGGCTCGCGCTGGCGGTGCTCGGCCCCAAGGCGGCGGTGCCGACCGCACTGGTGTTCTGTTTCGACAGCATCTTCCTGTTCTCGATCGCGCCGCTGATGATGGCGCTGACCTCAGGCGACAAGCGTCCACTGCTGCCGACCATCGGCATTGTCATCAAGCACATCGTGCTGCATCCGCTGATCGTCGCAGCCTATCTCGGCGCTTTCGTTGCGGCGTTTCACATCCAGCTGCCGGTCGCCATCGACGGCATGCTGCTGTTCTTGCAGAATTCGGCCGCGCCCGTTGCGCTATTCGCGCTCGGTGTGACGGTTGCCTTGCGGCCGCTGGGGCGCGTGCCGTGGGAGGTACCTGGCCTGATCTTCATCAAGCTGCTCATCCATCCGCTAATCGTGTTCGGCCTGATGTTGCTGCTCGGGCCGTTCCCGCCGGTATGGGCCGCGACGGCCGTGCTGCTCGCTTCCTTGCCGCCGGCGCTGAACGTGTTCGTGATCGCGCGGCAGTACGATAGCTGGATCGAACCGGCTTCTGTCGCGGTGCTGCTCGGCACTTTCGTGTCCGTTCTGACACTGACCTCGGTGATGTATTTCCTGAAGACCGGCCAGATTGCGTTTCCTTAGGACGCGCGAGATCTCTAGGAAGCACTCTTGCGCCACGACGGCGACAGGCCCTCGCGCATCGCAAGCCGGCGCAACGGGCCTATGGACCCCATCGCTTGCATGCCGGCCGCGCGGATCACCTGCATCGGTAGGAGATCGCTCAGCAGCGAGCGGTTGGCCATATCGATAGCGAAGGTACGCGAGGAGATATCGCTGCGGCGTATCTGCTCGAAACGCGCCAACACCGGCGCTGCCCCGATATCCGCGCCATTCATGCCGGCATCGCGAACGACGTCAGCGATATCGCCGGCGTCGCGCAGGCCAAGATTGAGACCCTGCGCACCGATCGGCGGCACCACATGCGCGGCTTCGCCGACCAGTACGATGCGGTTCTTTGCTAGCTGTGCGGGCTGCTCGATTGCCAGCGGGAACGTGTGTCGACCCGGCTCAACCTGAACCCGGCCGAGGATCGAATGCGATTGTTTCTCGGCGGCGTCCGACAATGCCTCGTCGCTCAATGCCATCAGGCGCTCGGCATCCCGGGGCTTGTTGACCCAGACGACGCTGGAGCGATTGCCGGGCAGGGGCACGAACACGCAGGGACCGGCGGGGGTGTGAAACTCCGTCGACATGTTCTTGTGCGGCCGGCTATGCGCGATGTTGAAGGTCAGCGCGGTCTGGTCAAGCGCGCGTCGCTTGACTGAAATGCCCGCTGCCTCGCGGCACAGGGACTGGCGGCCATCGGCGCCGACGATCAGCCGTGCCACCAGGACCTGGCCTTGCCGCGTGCGGACCTGAACCTGCATCTCGTCCGGCGAGACCGTATCGGCTTCATCATCGATGCGAATGAGATTGGTCAATTCCGCAGCGCGCGCTTCGAGCGCGATCATCAATTCGCGGTTCTCGATATTGTAGCCGAAGGTCTCGAGGCCGATCTCGCTGCAGACGAATTTGACTTCGGGCGCACGGATCAGCCGGCCCGTGTCGTCCACCAGCCGCATGGTCGTCAGCGCGGCCGCCTTGTCGGCGCAGCGGCGCCAGACGTCGAGGCTTTCCAGAAACGCGACGGAGCCGCCCAGCAGCGCGGTGGTGCGGTTGTCGCCATAGGGGACGCGGCGGGCGACGAGGGCGGTACGGGCGCCGGTCTCGGCCAGCGCGAGGGCTGCAGCAAGGCCGGCAGGACCGCCGCCGACAACGGCGACATCATAGATGGAGGTGGAAACAGGGGTCTCGGTCATGGCCGGACCATCGGCCTTTGGCCCGGTATTTTCAAGCCGTTACGTGCCGCGGAATCGTTCCCGCGTGATCGGGCGGCCGAGTGCCGCATCGGTGCCTGTGCAAATCGGGCGGATTCCTGCTAGCAATTCCCGGCATATGACCGCTTCGAGTCCGGACCAACTCCCGTCGTCGTCACGATCCGCGCGCGCGGCGGCGTTCTCGGTTCACATCTTTACTGCGCTCGGTGCCGGCGTGGCACTCATTGCCATGATGAGCGCCGTGCGCGGCGAATGGGCTGTGATGTTCGGCTGGCTCGGTTTGGCGCTGATCATTGACGGGCTCGATGGCCCGATCGCCCGACACTTCGACGTCGGCCGCGTGTTGCCGGATTGGTCGGGCGATGCGCTCGATTTCGTGGTCGACTTCCTCACTTACGTGTTCGTGCCGGCCTATGCGATCGCTGCCTCCGGTCTGTTGGTGCCGTGGACGGCGGTGTTGCTCGGTGCCGGGATCGTCATCACCAGCGCACTATATTTTGCCGACAAGCGCATGAAGACCGACGACAACCACTTTCGCGGTTTTCCGGCGCTGTGGAACGGGGCGGCGTTCTATCTGTTCCTGCTGCAACCATCACCCGTCATGGCGAGCCTTGCGATGCTGGCGCTGATCGTCCTGACCTTTGTGCCGGTGCATGTGCTGCATCCCGTTCGCGTGACGCGTCTGCGCCGGTTGAACCTGTCACTGATGGCGATCTGGGCTGTGCTGGCCGTCATCACGCTGATACAGAACTTCGCTGTTGCTTTGCCTATTACGGTCGCTCTCTGCGCGATCGCTTTTTACATTGTCTGCGGTGACGCCGTCATCCGCCTCATGAGGCCCTCCAAATCATGATCGAACTGTTTTCCAGCCCCGAAGCCTGGGCCGCGCTCTTGACGCTGACCGCGCTCGAAATCGTACTTGGTATCGACAATGTGATTTTCCTGTCGGTTCTGGTGTCGCGGCTGCCGGAGCCGCAGGCCACCCGCGCACGCCAGATCGGTCTCGCGCTGGCGCTGGTGTTCCGCATCATCCTGTTGAGCGTCCTCGTCTGGCTGATCGGCCTGACCGAACCCGTCATCACGGTGAGAGGCCTCGCATTCTCCTGGCGCGATCTGATCCTGATCGGTGGCGGTCTATTCCTGATCGCCAAGGCAACGCACGAGATTCATGCCGAGGTCGAGGCGCGCGAGGGACCCGGCAACGAGAAGCCGGCACCGAACGCCTTTGCCTGGGTGATCCTGCAGGTTATCGTCGTTGATCTCGTGTTCTCGCTCGACTCCATCATCACGGCGATCGGCATGGCGCAGGATATCGAGATCATGGTTGCCGCCGTCATCATCGCCTGTGCGGTGATGTATGTATCGTCCGGACCCGTGGCGCGCTTCGTAGCGCAATATCCGACCACCAAGATGCTGGCGCTGGCCTTCCTGGTGTTGATCGGCGTCTCGCTGATGGCGGATGGATTCAAATTCCATATTCCGCGCGGTTACATCTATTTCGCCATCCTGTTCTCGGCGGCGGTGGAGTTGTTCAACGTGCTGGCGAAGCGCAATCGCCGCAAGCGGGCCCAGCCGGGCACAGGTTGACATCAGGCGGGTGTTGGTTATCGCTTGAGACCAAAGTCATTCAGGGAGATTGAACGATGACCAAAGCCGTCCGCGTCCATGAGATCGGTGGACCCGAAGTCCTCACTTATGAAGACGTGCAGGTCCCGGCACCGGCTGCGGGTGAGGTGCGCATCCGCCAGCATGCCATTGGTGTCAATTTTATCGATACGTACTTCCGCAGCGGCCTCTACAAGGCACCGCAGCTGCCGTTCATCGCCGGTAATGAAGCCTCCGGCGAAGTCATCGAGGTCGGTCCGGGCGTCACCGGCTTTCATCCCGGCGACCGCGTCGCCTATTATTCGGCCCTCGGCAGCTATGCCACCGAGCGCGTGTTTGCCGCCGACCGGCTGGTGAAACTGCCCGATCGCATTACCCACGAGCAGGGCGCCGTGCTGATGCTGAAGGGCCTCACGGTCTGGTATCTGCTGCACAAGACCTTCAAGGTCGAGCCGCATCATCGCGTACTGATCCACGCCGCAGCTGGCGGCATCGGTCTGCTCGCCTGCCAGTGGGCCAAAGCCATGGGCGCGCATGTGATCGGCACCGTCGGCTCGAAAGAGAAGGGCGAGTTGGCGCTGGCCAATGGCTGCGATCACGTCATTTATTACAACGAAGAGAACTTCGTCGATCGCGTGAAGCAGATCAGCCGTAACGAACTCTGCGACGTGGTCTATGACGGCGTTGGCAAGACCACCTATCCGGGGTCGCTTTCATGCCTGAAGCCACGCGGCATGTGGGTGTCGTTCGGCAACGCGTCGGGTCCTGTGCCGCCATTCGCCATCGCCGAACTCAACAATCACGGCTCGCTGTTCGCGACGCGTCCGAAGCTGAATGACTATGTTGCCAAGCGCTCGGAATTGCTGGAGGGCGCCGATACGCTGTTCTCGGCTGTGATCGACGGCAAGCTGCATGTGCCGATCAATCACGCTTATGCGCTGAAGGATGCGGCCAAGGCGCATGTGGACCTGGAAGCACGCAAGACCACAGGCGCGGTGATTTTGAAGGTGTAAACGATCGTCGTCATTGCGAGCGCAGCGAAGCAATCCAGTGCGACGAGAAAGTGCTGGATTGCTTCGTCGCAAGTGCTCCTCGCAATGACGGCTGAGACAGTATCGCTTTAGAATCCCGCCACGGTCCCGTGCAGATCGTAATTGTCCGCGCGTTCGATCTTCGCCGTGACGATCTCGCCGACCTTCAGCGGCCGGCGTGCGGTGATATAGACCGAACCGTCGATATCGGGAGCGTCCGCCTTCGAGCGGCCCTTCGACACGGTCGGGCCGACCTCGTCGATGATGATCTGCTGGCGCGTTCCGACTTTACGCTTCAAGCGGCGCGCCGAGATTTTCTGCTGACGCTCCATCAACGCATTCCAGCGCTGCTGCTTGATTTCTTCAGGCACCGCATTGGCGATGGCGTTGGAGGTCGCGCCGGCCACGGACTCGTATTTGAATGCGCCGACGCGGTCGATCTGCGCTTCCTCCAGCCAGTCGAGCAGATACTGGAAATCGCTTTCGGTCTCGCCGGGGAAGCCGACGATGAAGGTCGAGCGCAACGTCAGGTCCGGACATTCCTCGCGCCACTTCTTAATCCGTGCCAGCGTCTTGTCCTGCGCCGCCGGGCGCTTCATCGCCTTGAGCACGTCCGGAGCGGCATGCTGGAACGGGATATCGAGATAGGGCAGCACATTCTTGTTGGCATTCATCAAGCCGATGACTTCGTCGACATGCGGATACGGGTAAACATATTGCAGCCGCACCCAGGCGCCGAGTTCGCCGAGCTCCTTGGCGAGATCGTAGAACTTGGCGCGGACCTCACGGTCCTTCCATGGACTGGTAGCGTATTTGATGTCGACGCCGTAAGCCGAGGTGTCCTGTGACACGACCAGCAATTCCTTGACGCCGGCTTTCACCAGCTTCTCGGCTTCGAGCAGGACTTCGTTGGCCGGGCGTGAGACGAGATCGCCGCGCAGCTTCGGAATGATGCAGAAGGTGCAGCGGTTGTTGCAGCCTTCGGAAATTTTCAGATAGGCGTAGTGCCGCGGCGTCAGCTTGATGCCCTGCGGGGGTACCAGATCGATGTGCGGATTGTGCACCGGCGGCAGCGCACGATGCACGGCGTCGAGCACGCTTTCATATTGCTGCGGCCCGGTGATCGACAGCAGGTTGGGATAGGCGGCTTCGATCTGCTCGGGCTCGGCGCCCATGCAGCCGGTGACAATGACCTTGCCATTCTGCGCCATGGCTTCGCCGATGGCGCCCAGCGACTCCGCCTTGGCGCTGTCGAGAAAGCCGCAGGTGTTGACGATGACGATGTCGGCGCCGTCGTGCTTGCGGGCGAGTTCGTAACCTTCGGCCCGCAGGCGCGTGATGATGCGCTCGGAATCCACCAGGGCCTTCGGGCATCCCAGTGACACAAAGGAGATTTTCGGCGCGGCGGCCTGTTGCATGTTCGATCTGCCTGATTGAGAGGCAGCAGGTAGTCCCATTTGCCCATAATTACAAGGCTTTAAGCCGTGCGCGGGCGTGCTATGGGTATGCTGCATCCATGTGAGTGCCCGATGCCTGCCGACCAGTCGCCCAAAATCGTTATCGTCGACGAAAGCCCGATCCGGGCCGCGATCCTTGAGGAGGGGCTGCGGGAGGCTGGCTATGTGGACGTCCAGCATATCCGGGAGATGCATAACCTGCTGGCCCGGATCTACGCCCTGGACCCTGACGTCATCGTCATCGACCTCGAAAACCCCAGCCGCGACGTGCTGGAACAAATGTTCCAGGTGTCCCGCGCGGTGCGCCGGCCGGTCGCCATGTTCGTCGATCAGAGCGACGCCGAGTCGGCGCGGGCGTCGGTCGAGGCGGGGGTATCGTCATACATCGTGGACGGGCTGAAGAAGGAGCGGATCAAGCCGATCCTCGATCTCTGCATCTCCCGTTTCAACGCCTTCTCCAAACTGCAGGACGAGCTCGAGCGCACCAAGTCGGCGCTGGAGGAGCGCAAGATCATCGACCGCGCCAAGGGCATCGTGATGAAGCTCAAGGGCCTCAATGAAGAAGAGGCTTACGTATTGCTGCGATCCACGGCGATGCGTGAAAAGAAGAAAATCGGCGAGATCGCGCAGTCGATCATCACCGCAGCGGAGTTGCTGAAATGATCGACCACCCGCTTCGCATCGGCTTCATCCCGCTGGCCGACGCTGCCGCCCTGATTGTCGCGGTCGACAAGGGGTTCACGAAGGCCGAGGGGCTGAACGTCGAATTGGTCCGGGAAGTGTCGTGGTCGAATGTCCGCGACAAGCTGAATATCGGCTTGTTCGAAGCGGCGCATCTGCTGGCGCCCGTTGCCATCGCGTCCAGCCTCGGGCTCGGGCATGTGAAAGTGCCGATCGTGGCGTCGTTCAATCTCGGCATCAACGGCAATGCCATTACCGTCTCGCCGGCGCTGCATGCAGCGCTGATGTCGGAACTCGACGGTGACCCGACCGATCCCATGGCCACCGCGCAGGCGCTGCGCCGCGTGGTCGTCGCCCGTGCCCGTGCCGGCGCCGATCCCCTGACCTTCGGCATGACGTTTCCGTTCTCGACGCACAATTACCAGCTCCGTTTCTGGATGGCGGCTGGCGGCGTCGATCCTGACGAGGACGTCCGCCTCGTGGTGTTGCCGCCGCCTTACATGGTCGACAGCCTCGCCAACGGTCACGTCGATGCGTTCTGTGTCGGCGCGCCCTGGAATTCTGTCGCGGTCGATCTCGGCGTCGGCCATATCCTGCATTTCGTCTCCGACATCCTGCTGCGCGCTGCCGAAAAGGTGCTGGCGATGAGGCAGAGCTGGGCGGAGAAGAACCCGGACACCGTGGCGGCGCTCACGCGGGCGCATGTGAGCGCGGCTGCCTTCATCGAGGCCCCGGAGAACCGCAATGAGATTGCCGCGATTCTCGCCAAGCCCCAATATATCGGCGTCTCGCCGGAGGTCCTGCTGCGGACGCTGGATGGCCGGCTGAAGATTTCACCGGATGGCACCATGCGCGAGAGCGGGCGCTATCTGCTGGTCGGCCGCGAAGGAGCCGGGCGTCCCGATCCGGTTCAGGCCGCCTGGCTCTATGCCCAGATGGTGCGCTGGGGACAGGCCGCGATCAGCCCCGAGGCGCTGAAGATCGCACAGGGTGTGTTCCGCCCCGACCTCTACGATGCCGCGCTCGGTATCACCGGGAGCGCTCTGACTGATGTGCCCGACGCGGTTGGCGCCTTCGCTGGACCGCCATTCGATCCGAGCAACATCGCTGCCCATCTCGCTGCGTTCGAGATCGCGCATATGAAGTCGTAGCGGCGGCGTCAGTTCGCCGATGTGTGGATGCCGCATTCCGTTTTGGCGCGGCCGCGCCAGCGGCCGGCGCGGGGGTCCTCGCCAGGCGCGGTGCGGGACGTGCAGGGCATGCAGCCGACCGACGCAAAGCCTGAGGCTATGAGCGGATGCGGCGGCAGCTTCGCCGACGCATAGATCAGCCCGATCTCGTCCGGCGTGACGTTGGCGAATGGATTGAATTTCAATTTTGAACCATCATCCTCGACGACGGGAATGACGGCGCGCGATGCGCCCTGAAATCGTTTGCGGCCGTTGATCCAGGCGCTGAACGGCGTCAGCGCCTGCGCCAGCGGCTCGACCTTCCGGATCCGGCAGCAGGTGTCGGGATCGGACGACCACAAATCCCCATCGCTGTCGTGAGCGGCAAGCGCATCTACTGCGGGGCGGATCGTTCGCACGTCGCGCAGGCCCAGCGTCAGGATCAATTGGTCGCGATAGGCGAGTGTCTCCTCGAACATCCAGCCGGTGTCGAGAAACAGCACGGGGATGGCGGGATCGACATCGGCCATCACCTTCAGCAACGCCGCAGACTCCGTGCCAAACGACGATACCAGCGCGAGTCTATCGCGGCCGACGACATCAAGTGCCGCAGCAATCACCTCGGCGGGCGAGGCGGATTGCAGCGCTTGATCGTATTGGACAGCACTTACGACGGCTCCGGGCGACAACATCTCGAACTCCTCAACACATCCAGCTTGACTGGAATAAGATTCTATATATCAGTTGTTTGTCGCCACTTAATAGAAAAATATTCTTTCTATTTGAGAAGCGCAGTTTAGATTTTTTGACCCCATAAATCGAGTTCCAGAGATGCACTTTCTCCGAGCGTATCCGCTTCGTGAGCAACGGCGAATCTCACGGCGGTTTTGAGGACCTGGAGAAGGCGTATGACGTCGACCAATCTCGAACGCGTCCGATCGGACGTGGTATCGATGGACCACCTCGATCAACTGGAAGCGCAGAGCATCTACATCCTGCGCGAGGGCTTCGCCCGGCTGAAGAAGCTGGCCTTGCTGTGGTCGCTCGGCAAGGACTCCAACGTCATGATCTGGCTGGCGCGCAAGGCGTTCTTCGGCCACGTGCCGTTCCCCGCGCTGCATGTCGATACCGGCAAGAAGTTTCCGGAGATGTACGCCTTTCGCGATCATTATTCGAAGGAGTGGGGACTCGACCTCACCGTCGAATATTGCCCGTCGATCGATAGTGTCGATCCGACACTGCCGCCAGCGGCGCGCTCCGCAGCGCGCAAGACCGAAGGCCTCAAACTCGCGTTGGCGAAGCACGGCTTCGACGGATTGATCGCTGGTATTCGGCGGGACGAAGAGGCGACCCGCGCCAAGGAGCGGGTGTTCTCGCCGCGCGGTGTCGAGGGCGGATGGGACGTGCGCGACCAGCCACCGGAATTCTGGGACCAGTTCAACGCCTCGCCGCCGCCCGGTGCGCATCTGCGCATTCATCCGATCCTGCATTGGACCGAAGCCGACATCTGGGCCTACACGGCGCGCGAAAACATCCCGATCATCCCGCTCTATCTGGCCAAAGACGGCAAGCGCTACCGCTCGCTGGGCGATGCCGACATCACCAATCCCGTCGCATCCACCGCCAGCACGATTGCCGAAATCCTGGTCGAGCTCGACGGCACCACGATTCCCGAGCGCGCCGGCCGCGCACTCGATCATGAGACCGAAGACGCCTTCGAGCGACTGCGCGTCGCCGGCTATCTGTAGAGGTGATGCCATGACCAAACCCGTCAATCCGACTTCGCTCGGAATGCCCAACGGCACCACGCGCCCGCAACTGCGCATTGTCATCGTCGGCCATGTGGATCATGGCAAGTCGACGCTGGTCGGTCGCCTGCTGCACGAGACCGGCGGCCTGCCGGATGGCAAGCTGGAGATGCTGAAAGCGGTGAGCGCCCGGCGCGGCATGCCGTTCGAATGGTCATTCCTGCTCGATGCGCTGCAGACCGAGCGTGACCAGGGCATCACCATCGATACCACGCAGATTCGCTTCCGCACCAAATTGCGTGACGTCATTCTGATCGATGCGCCCGGCCACGCCGAGTTTCTGCGTAACATGATCACCGGTGCATCGCAGGCCGATGGCGCCGTGCTGATCGTCGATGCGCTGGAAGGCGTTCGCGATCAGACCCGGCGCCATGCCTATCTGCTGCATCTCCTGGGCGTGAAGCAGGTTGCCGTTGTCGTCAACAAGATGGACCGCGTCGATTTCAGCGCCGAGCGCTTTCAGGCGATCAGCGACGAAATTTCGGCGCATCTCATCGAACTCGGCGTCACGCCTGCTGCGGTGATTCCGATTTCGGCGCGGGATGGCGATGGCGTCGCCACCCATACCGACCGTATCGGCTGGTATCGCGGGCCGACCGTCGTGGGGGCGCTCGATGCGCTGAAGCCGGCACTCGCGCTTGATGAATTGCCGCTGCGGCTGCCGGTACAGGCGATCTACAAATTCGACGACCGGCGCATCGTGGCCGGGCGTATCGAGGCCGGGCATCTGGCTGTCGGCGACGACGTGGTGATCATGCCCGCCGGCAAACGAGCAAAGATCAAGAGCGTGGAGCGCTGGTCGGCGACGCCGCTGGAAGGCGAGCACGGGGCAGGGCGATCCGTCGGTATCACGCTCGACCGCGAACTGTTCGTCGAGCGCGGCGACGTGATCGCGCATGTGGGCGCGGTGCCATCGGATACACGACGACTGCGGGCGCGGATCTTCTGGCTGCACGATCAGCCGCTGACAGCGGGATCGTCGATCCTGGTGCGGCTCGGCGTGCGCGAAGTGCGCGGCCGTGTGGTCGCGATCGAAAAGGCGATTGATCCCGGCGAACTGGCCAGTGTCGAGACCAAACAGATCGCCCGCAATCACGTCGGTGAAATCGAGATCGCACTGTCGCAACCGGTCGCCGCCGATCGCTATGTCGACAATCCGCGCACCGGACGTCTCGTGATCGAGGTCGGTGGCCGGATCGCCGGTGGCGGTCTCGTGCTCTCCTTTGATGCTGCCCAACGCGCGGCGTCGTCGGACATCGTGCCGGTGCAGTCGGCACTGCGGCCTGAGGAACGTTCAGCGCGCTATCGCCATCAAGGCGCAGTTGTGTGGTTCACGGGATTGCCGGGATCCGGCAAGTCGACGCTGGCGCGGGCGCTGGAGCACCGGCTGTTCGCCAAAGGCGGCTCGCCGATCCTGCTCGACGGCGACACGCTGCGCGCCGGACTCAACCGCGACCTCGGCTTCTCCGCCGCCGATCGCAGCGAGAATGTCCGGCGACTGGCGGAGATGGCCGGCCATCTCGCCCGCAACGGTCATATCGCCATCGTCGCGGCTGTGTCGCCCTCGCGCGGCGACCGCGCCGAGGCCCGCAGCGCGGTCGATACCGCATTTCGCGAGATCTATGTCGCGACTCCGGCAGAGATCTGCGAGCAGCGCGATCCCAAGGGGCATTACGCCAAGGCCCGCGCCGGCGACCTGCCGGGCTTCACCGGTATCGCCAACGACTATCAGGCGCCGGAGACGGTCGAGCTGCGGATCGACACGTCGACGGTCGATGTGGGGCGCGCGATAGATGGCATCGAGGACATGCTGCGGCAGACGCAAGTGCTGGACGACGGAGCCGCTGATCTGGCGGTGTTCGAGGCGGTCTAACGGCTTAGGCCCGCGCTCACTCTTGCATCTCATGATGAGGTCAAGGAAAGCTGGTTCGCCAGCTTTCCTCTTGGCGAGGCGGCAATCCGAATGGCCACGAGCCCAGGCTGGATCGCTTCGTCGCGCGGGGCCTTCGCAACGATAACTGCCATTGACGTTCCCACCGTCTAATTATTGAGCGTGCGGTGCACAAACGCTGGCACCGAACGGCCGGGTTCGGCCCGATCTCGACCTCAATCCCCTGATTTCTTGACGTTTTTCCTCCGAGGACGATCTGGCACGAGACTTGAATGTCTCTAGTCAACCGGCGTTCGCTGATGCCCGCCGGCCAGTTCAGATGGATTTCCGCAGCAACGAGGCTGATCGGATCGCTTCCAGAATTCAAGCCGGCGCGACGCGCTGACCTGAGCCTGTGCGGTCCGCAATCCTTATCCCCGTTGAAGCCACGCTGTGGCCCGCAGGAGCTTCGTCCCGCATGAAAATTGAAACGCTCTCCATCGACTTTACTGACGAACAGAAGCGCTACCTTGAAGGCTTTTCGACCGGGCTGCAGATCAGCCGCGTCGGCAAGGGCCTCGGCGGCGGCGCGTCAGCCAAGGCCAATGCGGAGCCGACCGGACCAGATGCGCCGCATATCAGGGCGCAGGATCGCACGATTGCGTCAGGCAAGAAGCTGGTCGAGCAGGAGAAATGGAAGCGCGAGGAACATCCCTTCGACGCCTATCCGCGGCTACGCGATCAGGCCGCCATCGATGCGCGGCCATCGCCGGCCGACAATTTCCGCTGGCGCTATTACGGCATCTTCTATGTCGGTCCAACGCAGGACTCCTATATGTGCCGGCTTCGGATCCCGAACGGCATCATGAAGCACTGGCAGCTTGCGGGTCTTGCCGATCTCAGTGATGAGTTGTGCGGTCCGTTCTCGCATGTGACCACGCGCGCCAATCTGCAGGTGCGCGAGATTCCGCCGAAAAATGCGGTGAAACTGATCGAGGGTATCCAGGATCTCGGTCTGTGCTCACGCGGCTCCGGGGCCGACAACATCCGCAACGTCACGGGCACGCCGACCGCGGGCATCGATCCGCAGGAACTGCTGGACACGCGCCCCTATGCGCGCGAGTGGCACTATCACATCCTCAATGACCGCACGCTCACCGGCCTGCCGCGCAAGTTCAACGTTGCCTTCGACGGCGCCGGCAAGATCGCCGTGCTTGAGGACACCAACGACATCGCCTTCCAGGCAGTCGAAGTGAAGGATGGTTTCGGCGCCGCGCCCGGCGTCTGGTTCAAGCTCGGCATCGGCGGCATCACCGGCCACAAGGATTTCGCCACCGATACCGGCATCATCGTGCGACCGGAGGACGCCACCAAGGTCTCCGACGCCATCGTGCGCGTCTTCATCGATCTCGGCGACCGCACCAACCGGCTTAAAGCGCGGTTGAAGTATGTGATCGACGGCATGGGCATGGAGAAGTTCCTGACCCTCGTTGAAGAGAAGCTCGGCCAGCCATTCACGCGCATTTCTGCAGAGGCGCTGATGCCGCGGCCGGAATTCGACCGCACGGCGCATATCGGAGTGCACAGACAGAAGCAGGACGGGTTGAACTGGATCGGCGTCGTGTTGCCGCTGGGCAAGGTGACGACCGATCAGATGCGGGGGCTTTCGAAGATTGCGGCCGATCTCGGCGACGGCGATATCCGCCTCACGGTGTGGCAGAACCTGCTCATTCCTGGTGTGAAAGACGCGAATGTCGCGCTGGCGACTGCGGCCATCGAAGCCCTTGGCCTTGCCATCAAGACCACCGAGATCCGCGCCGGCCTGATCGCCTGTACCGGTCGCGCCGGTTGCAAGTTCGGCAATGCGGATACCAAACGCACGGCAACGAACATCGCCGAATGGTGCGATACGCGCGTCGAGGTCGATACGCCGATCAACATCCATCTCACCGGCTGCCATCATTCCTGCGCGCAGCATTACATCAGCGACATCGGCATGATCGGCGCGCGCGTGGCGCTGGACGATAGCGACGACACCGTGGATGGCTTCCATATCTTCACCGGCGGCGGCTTCGGCCCGCAGGCCGATGTCGGGCAGGAGGTCTATCAGAACGTGAAGTCTGAGGACGCGCCTGTCGTCGTCGAGCGGCTGCTGAAAGCCTATCTCGCCCACCGCGCGTCGCCGGACGAGACGTTCCTCACTTTCTCGCGCCGTCACGACGCGGCTTCGTTGCGTAAGCTCGCTGATGAACAGGTGTCCGCATGAACCAGATGACGCCGCCGCCCAAACTCGAGATCATTCCTGCGTCTGCGCCGTTCTCGGAAGCGCAACGCTCCTGGCTGAACGGCTTCTTCGCCGGCCTGCTGTCCGATGCGCCGGCGACGCCGCTCTCTGCCGAGCAGGGCGCCGCGATCATGGAGGAAGACGACGGCGCGCCGTGGCATGACCAGACCATGCCGATCGCCGATCGCATGAAGCTCGCCGAAGGCAAGCCGGTTCGTCGCAAGATGATGGCGGCGATGGCGCAGCAGGACTGCGGCCAGTGCGGCTATAACTGCAACGACTATTCCGACGCGATTGCCTCGAAAGCCGAGGCGCGGCTGAACCTGTGCGTGCCGGGCGGCAAGGAAACCGCGCGGATGCTGAAGTCGCTCTATGAAGAGCTCGACAAGGCACCGGCCGGTGCTGCGCCCGCGGCAGCAGCGACGACTGCTGCGGAGCCGGCCGAAGTTGCTGTGCCGGATCCGTCGACGCTCGGCCGCTCGCGCGACAATCCCGCACCCGCCGTGTTTCTTGGCCGCCGCCTGCTCAATGGCAAAGGCTCCGAGAAAGAGACCTGGCATATCGATTTCGATCTATCGGGCTGTGGCCTCGATTACGTCGTCGGCGACAGTTTCGGCATCTTTGCGTCGAACGATCTCGGTCACGTCGACCAGATCATCGCTCTGCTCGGAGCGTCGCATACGACGGAGGTGCGTGGCAAGACGCTGCGTGAAGTGCTGCAATACGACGTCTCGCTGGCCCCGGCACCGGACTCGCTGTTCGAGCTGATGTCCTATCTCACCGGCGGAGCGCAGCGCGCCAAGGCACGCGCACTGGCCCAGGGCGAGGACCCCGATGGTGATGCCGCGACGCTCGACGTGATGGCTGCGCTGCAGAAATTCTCCGGCGTGCGTCCGCATCCGGAAGCTTTCATCGAAGCGCTGGAACCGCTGCAGCCGCGGCTCTACTCAATCTCGTCGTCGCACAATGCGACGCCGGGCCGGCTGTCGCTCACCGTCGATATCGTTCGTTACATGGTCGGCAAGCGTAAGCGCCATGGTCTGGCCTCGAGCTTCCTCGCCGATCGCATTCAGCCCGGCGACGAGCTCAAGGTCTATGTCCAGAAGGCGCACGGTTTCGCGCTGCCGGAAAATCCGGAGACCCCGATCATCATGGTGGGGCCGGGCACCGGAATCGCGCCGTTCAGGGCGTTCCTGCACGATCGCAAGGCCACGAAGGCGCCGGGCAAGAACTGGCTGTTCTTCGGTCACCAGCGCAGCGCTTCGGATTTCTTCTATGCTGACGAACTCAATGGCATGAAGACCGAAGGCTTCCTCACACGGTTGTCGCTGGCCTGGTCGCGCGACGCGGGCGAGAAGTTCTACGTGCAGGATCGCATGCGCGAGGTCGGCCGCGACGTCTGGACCTGGCTCGCCGAAGGCGCCCATGTCTATGTCTGCGGCGATGCCAAGCGCATGGCCAAGGATGTGGAGCGGGCACTGGTCGATATCGCCGCCCAGCATGGCGCGCGTTCGACCGACGAGGCAGTAATGTTTGTCAGCGATCTGAAGAAGAAGGGGCGGTTTCAGCTCGACGTATATTGATATCTCAAGCCCTCATCCTGAGGAGCCCGCCGTTAGCGGGCGTCTCGAAGGATGGCCGCAGACTCGGAGCGCCGGCATCTCATGGTTCGAGACGGCGCTTCGCGCCTCCTCACCATGAGGGGAGCGCGCGTTTGCGAGAGAACTGTTTTGCTTCAACTGCGTCATCAGTAGAACGCTTCCTCAGCGATAAATTGCGTTCTCTCCCGGCGCTGCTCTCATTGGAGATAATCTCTCCATCCTGCGCGACATTCAAAATTCCATTTTATTGACCGAAGCCGCCGCGCTGCGCATCCTCGTACCATTGAAATCACAGGGGCGGGAGTCGGCGGACTCTCACGGCTGAGCTTCCACTCAACACATTGACCATCGCATCAGCGCGAGCCGCAACACCATGAGTTGCGGCCATGGGCAGCGCTGTGCCGATCGCAAGGAGACCAGATGTCGAACGATGATCACAACCGCAAGCCGCTGATGGATCGCCGGTCGCTGTTGCGCGGCGGCGCAGCAGCTGCATTGGCCGCGCCACTCGGCGTATGGGGCGCGCAGGCGTTCCCGTTCCGGCAGGCGTCACCCATCGATTTTTCCGAATTTCCAATCTGTAGGACCGCATCGGAGGCGCCCGCGCTCACCGGTGCACCGCGTAAATTGAAGCTCTCCTGGAATGCCGGCGCGGTCTGCCTTGCGCCGCTGCCGGTCGCCATCGATCATGGCTTCTTCCAGAAGCAGAACCTTGACGTTGAGCTGGTCAATTACAGCGGTTCGACGGATCAATTGCTCGAAGCCATTGCCACTGGAAAATCCGATGCGGGCCTGGGTATGGCGCTGCGCTGGCTGAAGCCGCTGGAGCAGGGCTTCGACGTCAAGATCGTCGCCGGCACCCATGGCGGCTGCCTGCGCGCGCTGGCGCCGGCGAAGTCGGAAGTGAAGAGCGTTGCGGATTTCAAGGGCAAGACCATCGCTGTCGGCGATATGGCCGGCCCCGACAAGAACTTCTTCTCGATCCAGCTCGCGAAAGCCGGACTTAATCCGGACAAGGACGTCGAGTGGCGGCAATATCCCGGCAACCTGGTGCGGCTCGCCGTGGAGAAGGGCGAAGCACAGATCGGGCTCGCCTCCGATCCGCTGGCCTATCTCTGGCTCAAGGACGGCGAGCTGAAGGAAGTCGGCTCCAATCTCGATGGCCCCTACAAGGATATCAGTTGCTGCATCGTCGGCGTGCGTGGCAGCCTGCTGCGTGATGATCCTCTGGTCGCACGCGGCCTGACGCAGGCGCTGCTCGATGCTGCGATGTTCGCATCGCAGAATCCGGAGAAGGCTGCGAAGTCGTTCCAGCCCTATGCGCCGAAGAACGCGACCATCGAGGATCTGCTGGGCATGGTGAAGTATCACACCCATCATCATCACCCCGTGGGCGATGCGCTGAAGCGCGAGCTGAAATCCTACGCCGACGATCTCAAGACGGTTTCCGTGTTCAAGCCGTCGACCGACACCACCAAATTCGCGGAGCGCATCTATGCCGACGTATTCCGCGTCTGAGATCGCACCGCTTGGCGGTGACCGCGAGACCGCTCTCATTGCTGGCGATGGCGGACTTCAGTTCGTCAGCAAGCTTCGTTTCAGCATCACGGGGATCGGGGCAGGGCTTGCGTGGCTGGCTTTCGGCCTGTCGTGCCTGCGATGGCCAGATATCGGCGACTGGCCACGCACCGAGGCTGTAGCCTATACGGCATTCGCGATTGCTGGCGGCATCGCGATTGCGACCACGGCGCAGGCAGCGCTCGGCAAATTCGGCGATGGCGTGCAGCGGCGCGCGCCCTGGCTGTTTGCCTTGGGAGCGTTCCTGACGCTGTGGGAGCTTGCAACGGCGAAATTCGGCTGGCTGCCGCTACCATTCTTTCCGCCGCCGCAGTCGATCGTCGAGGTCTATACCGACGACCTGCCGAAACTGCTGGACAGCGCCTTCGCCTCGGTGAAGCTGCAGCTTGGCGGCTACTTCATCGGCGCGGTCGTAGGCTTCCTCACCGGGGTCTCCATCGGCTGGTCACGGCTCGCGGGCTACTGGGTGCATCCAATCCTGCGCTTCATTGGACCGTTGCCGGCGACGGCCTGGCTGCCGATTGCGTTCTTCACGTTCCCGTCGGCCTGGAGCGCCAGCACGTTTCTGATCGCGCTTGCCACAGCCTTTCCGGTGACGGTGCTGACCTGGTCGGGCGTGGCCAGCGTCAGCACCGCCTATTACGATGTCGCGCGAACGCTTGGCGCAAAACCGTCTTTCCTGGTGACCAAGGTCGCAATCCCCGCAGCATTGCCGCATGTGTTCGTCGGCCTGTTCATGGGGCTCGGCGCATCCTTCGCCGTGCTCGTGGTCGCCGAGATGATCGGCGTGAAGGCGGGCCTCGGCTTCTATCTGCAATGGGCGCAGGGCTGGGCGTCCTACAACAACATGTATGCGGCACTGATCGTGATGTCGCTGCTCTGCTCGGGTGCGATCACGCTGTTGTTCAAGGTGCGCGACCGGCTGCTGGTTTGGCAGAAGGGTGTCGTCAAATGGTAGCGCTGGCAAAACCGTTTCAGCCCGCAGTGACCGGCGCGTCGCTTGACATCAAGGGCGTCAGCCACGCCTTCGATATCGATGGCAGCGTGTTGCCGGTGCTCGACGACGTCAGCATATCCGTCGCGCCCGGCGAGTTTGTCGCGCTACTCGGCCCGTCCGGCTGCGGCAAGTCCACGCTGCTGCGATTGGTGGCGGGTCTCGAGCCGCCGCGTGCCGGCACGCTGGAAGAGGATGGCGTCGCCATCAGCGGCCCGTATCCATCCCGCGTTGTCGTGTTTCAGGACCCGACGCTGTTTCCTTGGCGAACGGTGTGGGACAATATCGCGCTCGGGCTGGAAGCGCAGGGCGTACTCAAGACGCAGCGTGACCGCGTCGATGCAGCCATCGATCTCGTCGGTCTCGGCGCATTCAAGAAGGCCTATCCGCATCAGCTCTCGGGCGGCATGGCACAGCGTGTCGCGCTGGCGCGCGCGCTGGTCAATGATCCGCGCATCCTCGTACTGGATGAGCCGCTCGGCAAACTGGATTCGCTGACACGCATCACCATGCAGGCCGAACTGGTGTCGCTGTGGCAGCGCAACGGCTTCACAGCGCTGCTGGTGACCCATGACGTGGAGGAGGCATTGTTTCTCGCCAATCGCGTCATCGTGTTTAGTGATCGCCCCGCGCGGGTAACGGCGGATATCACGGTCGACCGGCCCTATCCGCGCCATCGCGGCGATCCGCATCTGGCCGAGCTGCGACGGCAGATCCTGGAACTGCTCGGGCTGGACGCGACGTGGTGAGCTCGTCCCGAATATGGTCCGTTGCGGGCGAGGGCACGCTCCACCGATAGCTGTATACGAGGCATGGTTATTGCATTCCTTTTGGGCTGGCACACGGTTCAGCCCAAGGGAACGACATGTACAGCACCAACCGACGTGATTTCATCCGCCTGACGGCCATTGCCGCGGCGCTGTCCACGACCAGCATCAAGGCGTTTGCCGCCGACCGCGTGGTCAAGATCGGAACGCTGAAGCTCATTCACGGCGTCACGCCGTATTTCTACGACAAATTTGCGCCTGATGGCGTCAAGTTCGAGGTGATCCCGTTCGAAACCCCGACCGACGGCAAGAACGCCGTCGTGACGGGCACTGTCGATTTTGGCATCTTCGGTTTTGCCGCGGCGACGCTCGGCGGCGCCAATGGCGAGCCGATCGTGGTGATCGCGTCTGCCTGCAATCGTGGCATGGCGGTCGTCGCCAAGAAGGATTCCGGGATCAATACGATCAAGGACCTGAAGGGCAAGAAAGTCGCCATCCTGCCGGGCTCGACCCAGGAAGTCGTGATCCTCGATCGTCTCTCCGCCGAAGGCATGACGGTGAAGGACGTCGAGTCCGTCCGTCTGTCGTTCAGTGACATGGCGCCGGCGCTCGCCCGCGGCGACATCGACGCCTATGTGGGCGCCGAGCCCGGGCCTGGCATCAGCCTCGCCAATGGCGTCGGTCAGATCGTCGAATATCCCTATACGACGCCGACCGGTTCGCTGAACATGGTGCTGGCCACGCGCCGCGAACTGATCGAGAAAGATCCGGAACTGATCAAGGCGCTGCTCAAGACCCACCGCCTGGCCAGCGAATATGCCATGAAAGACCGCGAGGCCTTTATCGCCATCGCCATGCAGAAGCTCGGCCAGCAGAAGCCGTCGATCGAGAAGGCCGCGCCGAATGTAGAGCTAACCTGGAATATCGACGACCAGTTCATGAAGCAGGCGGAATATTACGGCGGCCAGATGCTGTCCAAGAAGCAGATCCGGCAGTTGCCGGACTATAAAACCTTCATCGATGCGAGCTTCGTGAAGGCGCTAGCGGCCACGTGAGCGCGTTGTGAGTCTGCAAAGCACGATGGACGATACGTCCAACAGCGTACAGCTTGCGCCGGCAGCGGAGACCCCGCCGGTGCCTGCGGCCGGGAAGCGCGGACAGGGCGTGCAGCGGGCGCGCGCAGTTGCGCTCGCGCTGATCGTGCCGGTTTGCCTGATGGTGGTCTGGGACGTCATGGTGCGCTGGACCGGCACGCGACTGGTGCCGTCGCCCTATGGCGTCGCCGTGATGATGTGGGATTTCGCTTTCGGCGGAATCTATGACGACGCTTACAGCGCCAGCCTGCCGATCCATTTCTGGAAGAGCGTGCAGCGCGTCTATGGCGGCTTTCTCTGTGCGGCGGCGGTCGGCATTCCGCTCGGCCTGATGATCGGGCGGATGCCGCTGCTGCGCAAGCTGCTCGATCCCACGCTGTCGCTGCTGCGGCCGATCCCGGTCACGGCATGGCTGCCGCTGTCGATGATCTTCTTCGGGCTAGGTCCGCGCGCGGCGATCTTCCTGGTGTTCCTCGGCGCGTTCTTCCCGATCCTGCTCAACACCGTGTTCGGGGTGCGATCCGTCGATATCAGGCTGTTCGAGGCTGCGGAAATGCTCGGCTGCAGCGGCGCGCAGCAGTTCCGCTCCGTCGTCTTACCGGCAGCGTTGCCGAGCATCTTCAACGGCCTTCGTCTCGGTGCCGGTTTCGCTTGGATACTGATCGTGGTCGGCGAGATGACCGGCGTGCCCGAAGGGCTCGGCGCTGTCATCATGGATGGCCGCACACTGTCGCGCACCGATCTCGTGATCACCGGCATGATCATCATCGGCATCACCGGCTTCGTGTCGGATCGCATCCTGCTGATGCTCAGCAACTACTTCCTCCGGTGGAGCCCGCAGCATCATGCTTGATCGACCAACCACAATTGCGCCTGATATCCTCGAGGTCAGCGACGTCGGGAAAGTCTATCAGGCCTCCAACGGTCCGGTCGAGGCGTTGCGCGGTGTCAATCTCACCATCCGCAAAGGCGAGTTCGTTTGCCTGCTCGGCGCGTCCGGTTGCGGCAAATCCACATTGCTGCGCATCGTCGCCGGTTTCGAGAAAGCTTCTCAGGGCTCGGTGACCATGTACGGCTTTTCGGTCGACAAGCCGGGCCCGGATCGCGGCATGGTGTTCCAGGACTATGCATTGTTTCCATGGCTCACGGTGCGCGACAATATCGGCTTCGGTCCCAAACATCGCCGTGTCGCGAGCAAGGTCGTGGACGAACTCACCGACAAGTTCATGGCCATGGTCGGATTGACCGCCTTCGCCGATCGCTATCCGCACCAGCTCTCCGGCGGCATGAAACAGCGCGTTGCTATCGCGCGGGTGCTGAGCAACGACACCGACGTGCTGCTGATGGATGAGCCGTTCGGCGCGCTGGATGCGTTGACCCGCAGCAAGCTGCAAGAGGAACTCGTCGAGATCTGGCGCACCACCGGCCTCACGGTGATTTTCGTGACCCATTCGGTCGAGGAATCCGTGATGCTGGCGGATCGCGTCATCGTGATGTCGGCGGGGCCGGGCCGGATCGATTGCGAGATCGAGGTCGACCTTCCGCGCCCGCGTGACGTCGCATCGCCGGAGTTCAACGCGTTGCGGCGCGAGGTGACGCAGAAGCTCACGAGCCATATCGCCGGCAGTCGGGCCAAGGCGGCAGATTCCTGAATCGGGCTTCAAAATCGCGCGAATAAAATTCTCGCCTGAGGTCATCGGGGAGAATTTTCACCTGTGGGTCTGAGGCCCATCAGTCCCGCTGTCGTTATTTCCGGGTACCGCTTGTAACGCCTGCCGAACGGCATTCTCTAGGGTTAGAGAAGCCGAAAGCACTACGATATGGACGCGGTTCCCAGCATTATCGACAGAGTTAATTTGCTCGTTCCGGGCTTTGCGGAACGTGCGCCATCGCATGATCGTGCGGCAAGTTTTCCATTCGAGAATTTTCAGGAACTGTCCGAGGCGAGCCTTCTGGCGCTGCCGGTGCCAAAGGCCCTGGGCGGCGCGGGCGCCGGGGTGCGCGAGGCCGCGCGCGTCGTAAACGCGGTTGGCAAGGCCGATGCCGCGACCGCGCTTGTATTGGCGATGCACTATATCCACCATCTGGTCATCACGCGGAATGGCAACTGGCCTGCGCATCTGGCGCAGCGGGTGTCGCGGGACGCCGTGAATGGTCTGGGGCTGATCAACGCGTTGCGCGTCGAGCCCGACCAGGGATCGCCATCGCGGGGCGGTCTGCCTCAAACCACCGCGAAGCGCACGGCCGAAGGCTGGCGCATGACCGGCCGCAAGATCTATTCGACCGGTGCGCCGATCCTCAAATGGTACACTGTATGGGCGAAGACAGACGAGCCGGATGTGCGCGTTGGCATCTTCCTTGTGCCGGCTGGGCTGCCAGGCACAGAGATCGTCGAGACCTGGGATCATCTCGGTCTGCGCGCCAGCGGCAGCCATGACGTCGTGTTCGACGACGTGCTCATTCCGCTCGACCATGAAGTGGATCTGCGCCGTCCCAGTGATTGGGGTGCGCCGGATGTGTCGCAGGCGACCATCCAGGCTGTGCTGGTGGGCGCCGTCTATGACGGCGTTGCACGCGCTGCTCGCGACTGGCTGATCGACTTTCTCAAGACCCGCACGCCATCGAGCCTCGGCGCGCCGCTGGCGACGCTGCCGCGAGCGCAGGAGATTGCCGGCGGTATCGAGGTGAAGCTCGCGGTTAATGCGCGCCTGCTCGACACTTTCGCACGGGACATCGATGACGGTGTTACGCTGACGCCGGTCGAGGCGAATATCCTCAAACTGACCGTCACCAACAATGCCGTCGCCGTCGTCGAGGATGCGCTGTCGCTGACCAGCAATCACGGACTGACCCGCGCCAATCCGCTGGAGCGGCATTATCGCGACGTGCTGTGTGGCCGCGTGCACACGCCGCAGGACGACAGCACCAAGATTTCCGCCGGACGCATCGCGCTCGGCATCTGAACAACAGCAGGAAGTGGAGAGACCCATGTCCGTCGAATTCATCGGCTTCATCACCAACAACGACGCATCCGAGACCCGCGTGCGCTCCGGCCCGGTGCTCGATCCCAGCTATATCGAGACCGTCGCGAAGGCGCATGAGCTCGCCGGCTTCGACCGCGCGCTGCTCGCCTTCCATTCGACCTCGCCGGACGGCCTGCAGGTCGCCCAGCATGCGCTCGGCGTCACCAAGAAGCTGAAGGTGATGATCGCGCAGCGTCCGGGCTTCACCGCACCGACGGTACTGGCGCGTCAACTTGCCACCATCGAGAATTTCCACCATGGCCGCGTCTCGCTGCATGTCATCACCGGCGGCAATGCCAAGGAGCTACGGCAGGACGGCAATGCGCTCGACGACAAGGACGAGCGCTACGCGCGCACCAGCGAATGGCTCGATATCATCAAGCAGGAATGGACGAGCGAGAAACCATTCGACTATGCCGGCAAATACTATCAGGTTGAGGGTGGTTTCTCGCAGGTGAAGCCGACCGTGCCGATCCACGTGTTCGTCGGCGGCGCGTCGGATGCGGCCATCGACGTGTCGGGCAAGCATGCCGACACCTTCGCGCTGTGGGGTGAATCCTATGCGCAGGTGCGCGACGTCACCGGCCGCGTGCGTGCCGCTGCGGCGAAGTATGGCCGCCCGGCACCGCGCTTCAGCCTGTCGGTGCGCCCGATCATTGCCGACACCGAGGAGAAAGCCTGGGCCAAGGCCGATGACATTCTCGCCCGCGCCACCGCGCTGCAGGACAAGACCGGCTATCGCAAGCCGGCCGATGGCCACGCTACCGCGGGCGCGAAGCGCCTGCTGGCGCTGGCCGAGCAGGGTACCCGCATCGACAAGCGGCTGTGGACCGAGATGGCGGCGCTCACCGGCGCCAACAGCAACACCACTGCGCTGGTCGGCACGCCCGAGCAGGTCGCCGAGGTGTTCGCCGACTATTACGATCTCGGCGTCAGCCATTTCCTGATCCGCGGCTTCGATCCCCTGATCGACGCCATCGATTACGGCCGCGAACTGATCCCGCGCACCCGCGAACTGATTGCGGCGCGTGACGCCGCCAAAGGAGTTGTCGCAGCATGAAACGGCTTGTCCTCGCCGCCGGCCTGATCCTCGCGGCTTTCACAGCCTCGGCACGTGCCGAGACCACGCTGATCGTTGGCGACCAGAAGGGCAATGCGCGCGCCGTGATGGAAGCATCCGGCGTGCTCAAGGATGTGCCCTACAAGATCGAGTGGAAGGAATTTGCCGCGGCAGCGCCGCTGCTGGAGGCGCTCGGCGCCGGTGCACTCGATAGCGGGCTGGTCGGCGATGCGCCCTTCACCTTTGCCGCAGCGGCCAATGTGCCGGTCAAGGCAATCGGTGCGATCCGGCAGACCGGCGATGGTCTCGCCGTGCTGGTGCCGAAGGACTCGACGATCAAGAGCTTCGACGATCTGAAGGGCAAGAAGATCGCCACCGGCCGCGGCTCGATCGGGCATCAGCTCATTCTCGCCGCGCTGGAGAAGAAGGGCTGGACGGCGAGCGATGTGCAGATCGTGTTCCTCGCTCCGTCGGACGCCAAGGTCGCTTATACCCGCGGCTCAGTCGATGCGTGGTCGACCTGGGAGCCTTATGTGAGCCAGGAAGAGGTGCTGTTCCAGTCGCGCGTCCTGCTGAATGCCGAGGGCCTGACATCGGGGCTGAGCTTTGTCGTGGCGACGCCGAATGCGATCCGCGACAAGCATGCCGAGCTCGAGGACTATCTCCGCCGCCTCACCGCAGCCCGCGCCTGGGCGCTGAAGAACGCGGATGCTTACGCGCAGACCTGGGGCAAGCTGATGAACGTGGCGCCGTCGGTGCCGCTGAACTGGCTGACACGCGCAAAAATCCGCATCGCACCGATCGACGATCGCGTCGCCGCGGATGAGCAGAAGACCATCGATCTCTATCTGCGCAGCGGACTGATCAAGCAGAAGCTCGATGCCAATGCGATTGTGGATCGGTCGTTCAACGATGCCATCGGGAAGGGTGCGGGGTTGTAGCATCCCTCTGCACTCTCGACCGTCGTCCCCGCGAAGGCGGGGACCCATAGCCTCCGAGTCCGTAGCTTAAGCTGGCATTCTCCGCAGTGTTCCGATCGCGGCAGTGGTGTCTATGGGTCCCCGCCTTCGCGGGGACGACAGGCGGAGATTGCCGCACCACCCACATCCGTAAATCCACGTATTCCCGGTCTCCCTCCGTCGGCCCACCATCGCCCGGCAACGGAGACCAGCGCAGATGCATCACGGCGATATTTCATCCAGCAAGGACGCGGTCGGCGTCGCCGTCGTGAATTACAAGATGCCGCGGCTTCACACGAAGGCCGAGGTGTTGGCCAATGCGCAGAAGATCGCCGACATGATCGTCGGCATGAAGGTCGGTCTGCCCGGCATGGATCTGGTGGTGTTCCCGGAATATTCGACCCAGGGCATCATGTACGACTCCAAGGAAATGTACGAGACCGCCTCGATCGTACCCGGCGAGGAAACCGAGATTTTCGCGGAGGCCTGCCGCAAGGCCAAGGTCTGGGGCGTGTTCTCGCTGACCGGCGAGCGGCACGAGCAGCATCCGCACAAGGCGCCATACAACACGCTGATCCTGATGAACGACAAGGGCGAGATCGTTCAGAAATATCGCAAGATCATGCCATGGGTGCCCATCGAAGGCTGGTATCCCGGCAATTGCACTTATGTCTCCGAGGGGCCGAAGGGCCTGAAGATTTCGCTGATCATCTGCGATGACGGCAACTATCCCGAAATCTGGCGCGACTGCGCCATGAAGGGCGCCGAACTGATCGTGCGCTGCCAGGGCTACATGTATCCCGCCAAGGATCAGCAGGTGCTGATGGCCAAGGCGATGGCCTGGGCCAACAACACCTATGTCGCCGTTGCCAACGCCTCAGGCTTCGACGGCGTTTATTCGTATTTCGGCCACTCCGCCATCATCGGTTTCGATGGCCGCACCCTCGGCGAATGCGGCGAAGAGGATTACGGCATTCAATATGCGGCACTGTCGAAATCATTGATCCGCGACGCGCGCCGCACCGGGCAGTCGGAGAACCATCTCTTCAAGCTGCTGCATCGCGGCTACACCGGCACGATCAACTCCGGCGAAAGCAACAAGGGCGTCGCGGCGTGTCCGTTCGATTTCTATGCAAACTGGGTCAACAATCCCGACAAGGCGCGCGAGAATGTCGAGGCCTTCACGCGGCCGACGGTCGGTGTCGAGGAATGCCCGATCGAGGGACTGCCACATGAGGGGATGTTGAACGATCGGTGATGAATTCACTGTCATTCCGGGGCGCGTGCGCATCTTTGCGCATGCGAACCCGGAATCTCAAGATGAGTCCCCACTGTTCGGCCCCGTAATTTTAGAGGTGATGAACATTTCGGGATTCCGGGTTCGCGTGCGAAGACGCACGCGCCCCGGAATGACAGTTAGTTTCAAAGCGCCGTCTTGAACGGCGCCACATCGATCCCCGCCGCCTTCAGCCCATCTCGTACATGGCGTCCAAGTTCGACGGCTCCCGGCGTGTCGCCGTGAATGCACACGGTGTCCATCTTCATCTTGATCACCTTGCCAGTGATCGAGATGACTTCCCCGGTCTGTGCCATCTTCACCACACGATCAGCAACCATCACCGGATCATGTAACACCGCGCCGGGCTTCTTGCGCGAGACGAGATTGCCGTTGTCCTCATAGGCGCGGTCGGCGAACACTTCATGTGCCAACGGGAGTCCGGCGGCTTCGCCTGCGGTCACGAGCTTGGAATTCGCCAGCACCACGAAGGTCAGATTGCTGTCGACGGCTTTGATGCCGGCGGCGATGGCGCGGGCGGTCATGTCGTCCTCGCAGGCGACGTTGGAGATCGCGCCATGGGCTTTCACATGGGTGACCTTGTAGCCTTCCATGGCGGCGATCGCCTGCAAGGCGCCGATCTGGTACGCGATCAGGTTCTCGATCTCCAGCGCGGTGAGACCGACGATAGGTCGGCGGCCGAAACCGTGCAGGTCGCGATAGCCCGGATGGGCGCCGATCTTGACGTTGCGCGCCTTCGCGAGCTGTACCGTCTTGCGCATCACGTCGGCGTCGCCCGCGTGATAACCGCAGGCGATGTTCACCGAGGACGCGAGGTCGATCATGGCGGCGTCGTTGCCCATCTCCCACATGCCGAAGCTTTCGCCGAGGTCGCAGTTCAGATCGATGGTCGCCATGGTCGTGCTCTTTCGTAAATAGGGTTCGAAATCAGTCTTGCGCGTCTGCCGGCTGCGGCGCCTGCCACGTCTCGACGTCGATCGCGCTGACTGCGGTGCCAGCGACATTGGCCGATAGCAGCGCCTTGATGTCCAGCATCAGGATGTTGGAATCATGGACACGGCCGGGCAGGCTCTGCAGCAGTTCGGCGAAGGCGCGGTATTCCGCCTGCGCCTCGGCCATGGTGATGGCCTTGAAGCGGAAAGCGCGGCCCGGCTGGGTCTGGCCGAACCGGCCGAGATCCGTCGAGATCACGGTCGCGATTTTCGGATAGCCGCCTGATGTGCCACGGTCGGGCATCAGCACGATGGGCTGGCCGTTGCCGGGTACCTGGATCGAGCCGTTCACGGTGCCGTCGGAAACGATGTTGTGGCCGTGCAGATGTTTGATGACGGGGCCTTCGAGGCGATAGCCCATGCGGTCGCTGGTCGCGGAGATCTTCCAGTCGCTGCTGAGGAACAGCTCTTTGGCGTCACCGAATTCATCGTCCTGCGGTCCAAGCACCACGCGGATCGGACCTTCGGCCGGCGCAGGCAAATCGATGCGCTTCTCGTTGGCGCTGCTTGCAGCCGCCACCAGCAATTCGTCACCGGCCTGCAGCGGGCGCGGATAGGGACTGCCGAGACCGGCGCGGGCGTTCACGGCCAGGCTGCCGAACATCGGCTCGCCGCGTACGCCGCCTTCGATGGCGAGATAGCCGAAGGTGCCGGCGCGGGCGACGCCGAGATTGAGGCTCTCGCCATCGGCCAGCGTGACGGATGTATTGACGTTGAAGGGGGTGCCCGCGATATCGGCCGGCCGTGTCGCGCCGGTCAGCGACACACGCACGGCGCCGCCTTTGGCGGTGAAGACTGAATTGAGCGGGCCGAGTTCAATGGTGGCGGCGAACAGCGTGTTGCCGAGTAGGGCATTGGCGGCGGCCATCGCCAGTCGATCGACGGCGCCCGATGGCACCAGGCCATAGCGCTGTGCGCCGAACCGGCCGACATCCTGCACTGAGGAGCCGGGGCTCACGGAAGTAACGATGAGCTTGCTCATGACGCGATCAGCTCCGCGACGAATGCGCCGGCATCGGCCGCGCGGTCCTGTTCGGCAAAGGTCTTCTCGTCGACGGCGGCGAAGGTGATGGCGTCGCCGGGTTCAAGCAGGAAGATGGGATCGCGGCCGAGCTGATAGGTGCGCACGGCGGTCCGTCCGAGCAGATGCCAACCGCTGGGGCCGGCAAGGCATTGCACGCCGGTCTGGATGCCACCGATGGAGATCGTTCCGGGCGGCGTCAGCAGCCGGGGATTCTGTCGGCGTGACATCTGCATCGAGCTCGGCAGCCCGCTGAGATAGGACCAGCCCGGCGTGAAACCGATCATCGCCACCTTGTAGTCTCCGCCCACATGGCGTGCGACCACTTCGTCCGGCGTGATGTTGAGCGCCTTCGCGACGTCTTCGAGATCGATGCCGTTTTCGCCGCCATAGGCGACCGGGATGCGCCAGCGCCGGGCCGCCTTGGCCTCGGGTAGCGGCTGCAACGCCAGTTCGGTCAGTTTCTCGCCCAGCGCATCGAAGCCGATCTGCAAGGGATCGTAATGCACCAGCAGCGAACGATAGGTCGGCACGGTTTCGGTGACGGCAGCAAGGCCGGCCGACGCGACGAGTTTGTCGAGCGCCAGCACCCGGCGGTTGGCTTCCTCGTCGATGGTGCGGCTGAATTCGACGGTGATGGCAGCATCGCCACTGGGGAGGATGCGGGGCGGGGAGAGAGCTGCGACCATGGCCTCACAACGTCAGTATTGGACGACCATGCATAGCGCGTTTTACCAGCGAGTGGAATTCGCAATCTGAAAATAGCCGTGCATCTTCAATAAATTAATACGCATGTTGGCGATAAGCCGTACTGATCGCAGAGGTTTCATCACATTGCATGGCGCTTTGAAGCACCAGCCCTTGACGCGCTGGCATTCCACCGCAAGATGCGCCGCCGTAAGTCCAATGTCCTGCACCCTCTGACCTGAAGAGCCCTGCGTATGTCCCTGACACCCGAAGCCATTGCCACCCTGTCGAAGGTCACCACCGCGACCATCACCACCGTTCTCCTGAAGAAGGGCCTGCGCAATGTCTGGCTGCGCGGCGCCAAGCCGCTGCGCCCCGGTCAGCCCCGTCTCGTCGGTCCGGCCTTTACGCTGCGTTTTGTGCCGGCGCGCGAGGATCTCGCGACCCCGGAATCGTGGTCGTCGCCGATCTCGACCCGCACCGCCATCGAAGCGATGCCGGAAGGCTGCATCGCCGTGGTCGACGCCATGGGCATCACCGACGCCGGCATCTTCGGCGACATCCTCTGCGCCCGCATGCAGAAGCGCGGCGTCGCTGCGCTGATCACCGACGGCGTGGTGCGTGACATCGAGGGCGTGCTCGGCACCAATCTGCCGGTCTGGTGCGACGGCTATGCTGCTCCGCCGTCGGTTGCCGGCCTGACCTTTGTCGGCTGGGGTGAACCGATCGGCTGCGGCGGCGTTGCCATCTTCCCGGACGACGTCATCGTCGCCGACCAGGACGGCGCTGTCGTGATCCCGAAGGCCTTCCTCGATCTCATCCTCGCCGAAGGCGCCGAGCAGGAGCGCATGGAAGCCTGGATCGTCAACGAGGTGAATAACGGCGCCACGCTGCCCGGCCTGTATCCGATGAATGCCGAGACCAAGGCGCGCTACGCCGCGTCGAAGAAGTAATCAACCAACTCAATACCCTCATCCTGAGGAGCGGCCGCTTGGCCGCGTCTCGAAGGGCGAGGGAGTGTTCATCCCTCATGGTTCGAGACGGCGCTGCGCGCCTCCTCACCATGAGGGCCAGAGATTGGAGACCGTGCCATGAAGCTTTTCCCCGCAGGTTCGCGCCCGACCAAAAGGGCGCCAGAGGAATACTTCACAGGCACGGTCTGGCAGGATCCGGTCATTGTCGCGGAAGCGCCGGCGCGGCTGGTGACATTCCGCGTCAGCTTCGAGCCTGGCGCGCGCACCGCCTGGCACACGCATCCGTTCGGGCAGACGCTCTATGTCATCGCGGGCGTCGGGCGCTTCCAGACCGAAGGTCAGCCAGTCGTCGAGATCAAGCCGGGCGACACCGTCTGGATTCCACCGGGCGAAAAACACTGGCACGGCGCGGCGCCGACCACCGGCATGACCCATATCGCCATGCAGGAAGCGCTCGACGGCAAGACCGCGGACTGGATGGAAAAGGTCAGCGACGAACAATATGCGAAGCCGGTCGGCTAGGACGGCCAGGCATCGCCGGGTACGGGGGCGAGCGCTGGGTTCAAAAGTCTAGCGGCGCGTTGTCCACCACCTCCTTCATGACGAAGAAGGTGCGGGTCTGACGGACGCCGGGCAGCGCGATGAGCTGCGTACCGTGGATACGATTGAAATCGGCCATGTCGCCGACGCGGATTTTCAGGAAATAGTCGAAGTCGCCGGCGACCAGGTGGCAATCGAGAACGAATTTCAGTTTGGCCACCGCCTTTTCAAACACTGCAAAGCTTTCCGGCGTCGAGCGATCGAGCACGACACCGACCATGACAAGCGCGCCGCGGTTGACCTTCTCGGGCGCAATGATGGCACGTGTGTTCCTGATATAGCCTTCGTCAAACAGCTGCTGCGTGCGGCGATGACAGGTGGCGGGACTGACATTCACCTTAGCCGCCAGATCAGCATTGCTCAGACGCCCGTCTTTCTGCAGCAAATGCAGCATGCGAAGTCCGATTTTATCCAGATTTTCTGCCATGAAAGAATCTTCCGAATTTTTGGAAATTAATGCGTCTTACTTCCAGTTTGGATGGGTATGGTACGATATATAGCAGAGCACAGCCATATCTTTGAAAGCACCTTCCGCACCGAAAATGCTAGCTGTAGCGCCAGTTTTCACGACAACAGGTGTCACATGCTCGAAGGCTTCGAACGCTATCCGCTCACCTTTGGACCCACCTATATCGAGAAGCTGGAGAAGCTCTCGGCCCATCTCGGCGGCAAGGTCGAACTCTACGCCAAGCGCGAGGACTGCAATTCCGGTCTGGCCTATGGCGGCAACAAGCTGCGCAAGCTCGAATACATCATCCCCGATGCCATCGCGTCGAACGCCGATACGCTGGTATCGATCGGCGGCGTACAGTCCAATCACACGCGCATGGTCGCCGCCGTTGCAGCCAAGATCGGTATGAAGTGCCGGCTGGTGCAGGAGAGCTGGGTGCCGCATGAGGACGCCGTCTACGACCGTGTCGGCAATATCATGCTCAGCCGGATCATGGGCGCGGATGTGCAGCTCGTCGACGAAGGCTTTGACATCGGCATCCGCCATAGCTGGGAAGAGGCGATCGAAGACGTGAAGGCCAAAGGCGGCAAACCCTACGCCATTCCGGCCGGTGCCTCCGTGCACAAATTCGGCGGTCTCGGCTATGTCGGCTTTGCCGAAGAAGTCCGGGCGCAGGAGAAGGAGCTCGGCTTTGCGTTCGATTACATTGTCGTCTGCACCGTGACCGGCTCGACCCATGCCGGCATGCTGGTGGGCTTTGCGAAGGACGACCGCCAGCGCAGGGTCATTGGTATCGACGCATCTTTCACGCCGGTCCAGACCAAGGCGCAGGTACTTGAGATCGCGCAGAACACCGCCAAGCTGGTCAAATTAGGCAAAGACCTCGTCGAGGATGATGTGGTGCTGATCGAGGACTACGCCTATCCCGTCTATGGCGTGCCCTCGGAAGAAACCAAGGACGCCATCCGTCTCTGCGCGCGCCTCGAGGGCATGATCACAGACCCAGTCTATGAAGGGAAATCGATGCAGGGGATGATCGACCTCGTGCAGAAGGGTTACTTCCCTGAAGGATCCAAGGTGCTCTATGCACATCTCGGCGGCGCGCCGGCGCTGAATGGATACGGCTACGCGTTCCGTAATGGATAGAGGCTGTCACATCGCGTGCGCCGGCTTTGCAGCCGGCGCGCCGATTGCCTCCGGTCACTCGAACCAGCGGTTGACGGTCGCACGGAAACTGCCGTCTTCCTGCATGATGTGCAGCCACTGATCGACGAAGGCCTTCAGCGCCACATCGCGCTGGAGCCAATAGGCCTTCTCGGCAAAATCGAACGGCGTGTCCGGGTGCACAGCGCAGAGCACGCCGCGATGCAGCTTCTGCTGATAGCGGGTCTCTGACGCATCGGTCATCATCAAGTCGGCACGGCCCTGTGCGATCTCGTCGAAGATGCGGGTATTGTCGTTGAAGACGGTGATCTCGGCTGATTTGATATGTGCCCGTGCAAAGCGCTCATTGGTGCCGCCCGGATTCACGATCACCTTGATACCTGGCCGATCGATCTCCGCGAGCGTGCCGAATTTCGCAGTATCGGTGCAGCGCGCGATCGGCGTCTTGCCCTCGCGCATGATGGGGATCGAGAACACACCCTTCTTCTGCCGGTCGAGAGTGATCGACACGCCGCCCATCACCATGTCGAACTGGTCTGCCGCAAAGTCCGCTGACAGTTTTGGCCAGCTGGTCTTCACATAGTCGACCTTGACGCCGAGCGCCTTTCCGAGCGCCTCCGCCATCTCGACGTCGAAGCCCTTGAACGATGTCGTGGTCGGATCGAACGCGCTGAACGGCATGTAGTCGCCGGTCAATCCAACGCGGAGCGTCCCCCGGGCAATGATATCATCGAGGCGGGACGGTGAGGGCACAGGGGCCGGCGTCTGGGCCTGCAAGGGCGCCGCAAGCAGCAGGCAGGCTGCCAGCCAGGCGGCGGTGATCCGGATCATGACGTCTCCCCCGTTTGTATCGCGAAGCGCACCGTTGAGGGGCGCACCGCGTTACGATCAGCTTACAGGGGACGTTGGAGCTTTCAATCGATGAACGCGTCTGCTGGGATCAGTTCACCCGCGTCCAGGTCTGTCCGCCGCAGAACATGCCGCCGAAGGCACAGCCCTGAACACGCAGCGTGTCACTGCCCTTCAGAGCGATGGTCGATTCGTAGGTGCTGCCGCTGTTCGGATCGAAGATCTTTCCCGCCCATTTGTTGTTGCCGGGCTTCATGTTGATCAGTACCTTCTCCCCATTGGCCTCGGTCTTGGCATTCATCGAATAGCCGCACAGATTGGCGCCGCATTGTTCGATGCGAACCTTGCCCTCCTTCTTCTCGGTCATCCAGATGCCGAGCGGCGTTGCCGCCGCGGCAGGCGTAACCGGTGTGGGCGCATCCTGCTTGTTGACTGGATCTGTGGGCGGTGCGTTGGCGATGACCGTAGAGGGCGCAGATTTCTCGGCAGGCGCGGGAGCCGGGGCAGGCTGCGGGGCCACCGCGACGGATGGCGTGACAGGTGTCACCGGAGTTGCCGCCTCTTTTGGGGCGACAACGGGCTTCTGCGTCTCCACAGGCTTGGCCGTCTGTTCGGATCGCGGATTGTTGGGGGCCTGCTCGCGCGTCTCGCGGTCACGCTCGCGCTTGCTGCGCTTGGTGCCATATTCGTAGACGCCGGGAATGGAAACCGAGATGCAGTCCGTCGAATTGCAGTCGCTTGGCGCTTCGATGGTAATGGTGCGACCGCCGATGTCGAACGAGTAGCTGTCGCCGGCCTGAGCGGCGGTGCTGGCCAGCAGGATAGCGGCGAGGGCGAAGAGCGGCTTCATGTGTCCTCCAAAGCGGTTGAAATCCCGCCCCTGAACCGAGCCGCGGATGCGCCGGAACACTGTGATCCGCGTCACTTAGGGGGAATTGCAATTGCTTTGGTGTGTGGCGCCGACTGAAGAAGTGGTTCAATCATGCGCCGGACATATGCCGTTTCAGGCAGCCTGACAGGCCCAAACGCCGCCGCTGGACGGCGGCGGCGTCTTGAAGCCTGGCTTTCGTCAGTAGTCGCTGTAACGCGAGGCGCTGCTGCCCACGGTCATCTGGCTCTTCAGCGTCTCGAAACGATCGCGGGCGGCGCGCTCGCGCCCGTCGATGAAATCGATGATTTCGTCACGCGGCATCGGGCCTGACGAAATCGGCCGCGAACTGCCGATAGTTTCATCGACGAAATACTGGCCGTCGTCGTCGCGGCGTGCGGTCCAGCGAAAGCGGATGGCATCGAGCGGACCCGGACCGAGACGGGAGTAGCCATCGACCTCGAGGGCCTCGGGAGCCGTGGAGGGTGACTCGTGTTCGACGAGCGGCGCTTCGGGCTCGGCGGCGACCATGACGGATACAGTCTCGGTGACCACGGTTTCAGTGACGACGGTAATCGAAGCGGGCTCGGTGTCGCTGTGTTCGGCCACTTGCGATTCCGCTTCCTTGCGGTCGAGAATGCTCGCAATGGCCGCGAGGGCGTGATCGGTCGGATCGTTCTGGGTCATTGAAATGCGCCTCCCCGCAATTACGCAACGTCCACATAGGCCGATATGTAATCGGCTGTGGTTTCATTTTGGTAATCGCTGTGGCTGTTTTTAGGCAGAGATCGGCGGGCGCCTGTCTTTCCAGGGCTGGATCTGCTCGAGTTGCCCGGCCAGACGGAACAGCATGGCCTCGTCGCCGAAATGCGCCGTGAACATCATACCGATCGGCAGGCCTTTGCTGCTCCAGGCCAGGGGCACCGACATGGACGGCTGGCCGGTCATATTGGCCATACTGGTGCCTGGCATGTAGCGGCGCAGCAAAGGCGCCACATGGCCGAGATCGTCCGACATCGTATCGATCTCGCCGATCCTGATCGGCGGTGTGCAGAGCGTCGGCGACAGGAAGATATCGCAGCCGGTAAAGAATTCGGTGACGCTGCGGGAGATCTGGAATGCGTTCTGCAGTCCTGTTACGTAGTCGACTGCGCTTGCCTTGCGGGCATTGTGTGCGCTGCCCAGTGTGAGTTTCTCGAAATCATGCGAGGTCATCGGGCGGCCGAACTTCTTCTCCGCGAGCTGCACGGTAACCGCCGTATTGGCCGACACGATCGCCGCAATCACCTGCGCAGGGTCCAGCGGCAACACCGGCGCGCGTTCTTCGACATGATGACCCTGTGCTTCGAGCAACCTGGCGACATTGCGGACGGCAGCGGCGACTTCGAGATCGATTGCATCGCCATAGGGCGACTTGTCGGTGAAGAAGATGCGCAGCCTGCCGGGACCACGACTGACTTCATCGAGGAAGGGACGTTCCGGTGCGGGCGCCATATAGGGGCTGGTCAGTTCGGGCCCGTGAACAGCATCGAGCATCGCGGCGCTGTCGCGTACGCTGATGCTGACGACGTGGCCGCAGGAAAAGCCGCCCCAGCCTTCGGCCTTGTCAGGACCCGTCGGATTGCGAGCGCGGGTCGGCTTCAGACCGAACACGCCGCAGGCCGAGGCTGGAATACGGATCGAACCTCCGCCGTCGCTGGCATGGGCGACCGGCAGGATCCGCGCGGCCACGGCAGCGGCTGCGCCCCCGGACGAGCCGCCCGATGCATGATCGGTATTCCACGGATTGCGCGTCGGTCCGTGCAGCCGGCATTCCGTCGTCGGCATCAGCCCGAATTCGGGGCTCGCGCTCTTGCCGAATATCGTCAGGCCGGCATTGAGGAAGCGTTGGGCGAGGGTGCCGGTATGATCGGCGACGAAGTCCTTGTAGAGACTGGCCCCGAAGGTCGTGCGCGTGCCATCGAGGAGTTCGAGATCCTTCAGCAGGAATGGCACGCCGGTGAACGGCCCGTCGGGCAACCCCTCGTCGATCTGGCGCTGCGCATAGTCCTCATGGCGCACCACGACAGCGTTGATCCGGGGATTGACGCGCTCGGTGCGCGCCACCGCCTCATCGAGCAGTTCGCGCGGGGTGATCTGCTTGCTGCGCACCAGCCCGGCAAGGCCGAGCGCATCGTGATCGCCATATTCCTTGAATGCCATCGCGGGGTACTCTGGTGAGGACTGCGGCAGTGCTAGCGCGGATCAATCCTCCGCGCCAGCAATCGCCGGTTCAGCCGAACACGTCCGCGTTGACGGCATTTTGCTTGATCGGCTCGCCGTCGAGCACGCTCAGCATGTTGCGCGCGGTCTGCGCGCCCATGCGGTCGAGTGCCTCGCGGGTCACGCCGGCGACATGCGGCGCGATGATCACGTTCGGCAGTTCGAACAGCGCGTGACCGAGCGGCGGCGGTTCCGCCTCGAACACGTCGAGGCCAGCGCCGGCGAGCTTGCCCGAGACCAGCGCGTCATGCAGCGCGGCTTCGATAATGATGCCACCACGCGCGGTATTGATGAGATAGGCCGACGGCTTCATGCGGGCGATCCGCGCAGCGTTGAACAGGCCGGTCGTCTCCGGAGTCTTCGGGCAATGCAGGCTGACAAAGTCGGCGCGCGGCAGGGCCGCGTCGAGATTGCTGACAGGCTCGCAGCCGGCAGCCTTGATTGTATCGGCTGAGACATAGGGGTCATAGACCAGCACGTTCATTTCCATCGCCTGGCAGCGCTTGGCGGTGCGGGTGCCGATGCGGCCGAAGCCAACCACCAGCACGGTTTTGCCGAACAGGTCGAATGGCAGCGCTCCAAAGCGCGATGCCCATTTGCCTTCCTTGACCATGGCGTGCAGTTCGACTGCGCGCTTGGCGAGCGTCAGCATCATGAACAGCGCCTGTTCCGCAACCGAGGGCGAGTTGGCGGTGCCAGCAATCATCAGCGGCACCTTGCGCTTGGACAGCGCCGGCACATCAACCGCGTCGTAGCCGACGCCGATGCGCGCCACCACCTTCATGTCCTTGCAGGCTTCGAGTTCGGACTCGCCGAACCGCGTGGCGCCGAGCGCGGTGCCGTGCACCGGTGCGTGTTGCTCAATCAGCTTGATGTAGTCGGCAGCGGAAATCAGATTGCTGAACTTGACCACTTCGACGTCATCGCGTGCATTGAACAGGTCCATTCCCTGGGTCGACATCGACTCGGTGATCAGAAGTTTCTTCTTGTTGGTCGCCATTTCCACCCCTTGAAGCATTCTACGTTGTTGCGCACCCGCCAGTGGCCACGCGGGCGTTATCTAACAGGCTTGGCTCGATGAGGTCTACCATTGGCGGAGACGTGGCGTGTGGACTTGGCCGTGTTGAAGCCACTATGGTTGCTGATGATCACAAGTGATTTGCTGCGCCGCGAAATTGCGGTGAGGAGACGATGATGACCAGAATGAATTTGCCCAAGCGCACGCATCGACCACTGCGCCATGTGCTGTGCGTCGCCGCCGTTCTGCTGCTCGGAAATTCCGCAGCGGTCCATGCGCAGGGGCTGGTGCAGGGCGTGCAGCAGGGTGCAAGAGACGGCAATCGTGCGGCTGGGCCGATCGGCGGCGTTCTCGGCGGAGCGATCGGCGGCGTCGTGGGCGTTGTCGGCGGCGTCCTAGGTGTGCCTTCGAACAGCAATGTTCGCGGTCCCGTGGGCGGGCAGTCGAGTGCCAAACAAACCAAGGCGGCCAAGAAGGGCAAGAAGGGCGCTCAACCCGCGGCGGAGCCGGAACTGACCGCCGAGCAGATCGTCGCGAGTAGCGACGCCAACACTAGCCGCATCAAGACGTCGCTCAACCTGACGCCGGAGCAGGAAAAGAACTGGGCCGGTTTTAGCAACGCCATGCATACGCTCGGTAATAACGGCGCGGAGCGTCTGAAACTGCGTATCGCCCGCGCCAAGCGCGATCCGCCGGATGACATCATCGAGCAGATGCGCAACGAGGCTCAGTTCCTCAACGACCGGGCCGTCGATCAGCGCGCCGTTGCCGATGCCGCGGAGCCGCTATTCGCAACGCTGGATGACAAGCAGAAGGCGCTGTTCATCCAGGAGATGGTTGGCCTCAGCCGCGAGCGCGGTCTCGACTAATCGCCGCAGAGAGGAACCTCTTGGCCACGGGGACGTTTTTCCTTCATCAGATGAAGGAGACGATCATGGCTGAGAAATTCGATCCCGCACCCCCCGACAAATATGCTGTTGGCGTGAAGGAGGCAGCGCGTGCTGATCGCAAAACGTCTGAGGAACTCAAGACCGGCCTGAAGGACAGTTTCCCGGCTTCGGATCCTGTGAGTGCGACGCAGCCGGACCGGTCGAAACACGATAATGACGACGGCTCCTCGCTCTGGAACAAGATCACGGGCCTCTTCAAATCCTGACGGCGCGCGTGTTGCTGTAATAATTAGTTAACCATGTGCGCTGCACAATCACATCGGGCTTTGACTGATGATGGAGGCTGGCGTTGGCGACCGTGTTCTCTGACAGTGATCTTGAAGCAGCCGATATCCCTGCGGCTTCACGGCGGGGCGATATCTTCACCATCCACGCGACGCGCAACGACCAGAGCATGGTGACGCACCGGATCATTCCGGACGTCGCCGTCGCGCAGGCCCGGACGCTCAACGATGCGGGTTGGCGGGTCAGTATCTCCGGTCTCGGCGGCCGCCGGTTCTCGCCCTCGGAATTTCATCAGTTGCTGACATTCAAACGGATCGGCTGACGATCCCGAATTTGAAACCCCGCCGGTAACACGAGCGGGGTTTTTTGCATGTGCGAACATGGTAGGTTCGCGCCACAAAATCCTCGCAAGTCAAATAAGGTAATTGGCCTAAGGCAATGAGAAAACTAGTGTTCGCAGTTATTGCCTTTATCGGCATCGCTGCCCAATCTTCCGTACATGCAGCGTCGTCCCGGACCGATCAGATGCTCAAACTGTCGCCGGAAACCCGTTTGGAGCAGCGTTGCGATGCGCGTGCGATGGGCTCCGTGGGCCGCGAGCACAAGGGATACAAGCCGGACGAGTTCGTTGCCTACGCGTTTGCCGATCCGGTCATTCGAGGCAACCAGATCAAAGCGCCGGGCGGTGCCATCCGCAGCGGGGGCAAGTGGTACAGGCTGTCCTACGTCTGCGAGACCACTCCTGACGGGCTCGAGGTCAAATCCTTCGCCTATCAGCTCGGCACCGAGGTGCCGCGTAGCGAATGGGACGAACACTATCTCGTGCCACGCTGACTGCCGATGGAGATTGCGGCCGGCCTCACGGTCATGGGTGAACTACAGGGTTCACCATGGCCGGCGGTTTGAAAAAGCGCGACGAAATCTCGTTGAGCAATTCCGTGCTCTGCATTGTTTCCAGGTTCGAGCGCGCACACAGCAACGCTTTGACGGGCGGCAGGTGTGGCAGATAATATTCCTACGCCCAGACAAGTGTAGGCGGAATCATCCGCTTCGGGATCGCGGTGATGCCGATGCCGCTTTCCACAGCCGCCAACTTGGCGTGATAATCGGGACTGTTGAATACGATCTTGTAGGACAGGCCGTGGCGCGTCAGCGTCCGGATCATCAGATCGTCGCCCGGCCAGGTCAGAATCGGGATCGGTGCGCCCGGACTGAGGACGAAGTCCTTTGCGCGCACCCACACGAACTCCTCATCGGCTTCGTTGACGATCAGGTGCGATATCTCGCTGCTCATTTCCGGATTTTCGAGAATGTACGCGATATCGATATAGCCGTCGATCAGGCCTTTGGTGATGCCCACCGAGTTGTCAGTGTGAATGACCAGATCGGCCAGACTTTGGGAGGTCTGATGGCTGAAGAAATCCTGGACGAACAGTGTGCTCAATCCAAACCGGATCGGCTGCGGAAGATTGGCCACGCCGCCAATCCGCAACATCTGGTCGTTGGCTTCCAGAATCCGTCTGGCCTGATGCAGCACCAGCTTGCCGAGCTGGGTAGCCGTCGTGCCGTTGACCGTTTTGGTGAAGAGGTTGCCTCCCACCATGGTCTGAATGCGCTTGATCTGGGAACTGACAGCGGGCTGGCTCAGGCCCAGCCGTTCGGCAGCCTTGGTCAGGCTGCCGGTTTCCGCGATCGCCACCACCGTGCGAACGATCTCGATGGGGATATTGAGCGGCTAATATCGCTTGTGCATTGCGACATTCCAGGGTCGTCGAGCAGATCGATCCATCAACATCTATAGTTGTGTGATGATGAACCGCAATCGAAGAATTTAGATATACTCTAAACTGCGTGAAAAGACGTATCGCGTGGAACTCGCAATCTGGATAATCCTGCCGGAACAAGGTAGCTCAATACGGCGGCGATTCCTTAAGGGCGCAGAGCTTCTTTTAAGCAATTACAGGTTGTCTGTTTCGGCGCTCGGCATGCGTGAAAACGCGATAGTCTGGGCAGGCTGTCATCGGTTTTCGGAGACTGCAGATGTCCGGCACCCGCAGAGTTCATCTGAACGATAACATTCGCACCGAACATCTGAAATGTTCGGGCTGCAGGACCCAAGTTTATCTGATCAAGATCGAGACGGACGACGAGGGCGGTGAAATTCGCACCTTTGGCTGTCCACATTGTGCCACGTCGAAATCGCTGCGTTTGGCGCCGCGCCGGCAACACCTCAAGCCCGCTGAACTCGTTGCGGACCAGGTCGTCTGCTGATCGAACGACTACAGTCGATCGACGCGCAAAAAGAATGCCCAGATGATGGACAGGACGGCGGCGATGACAAGCCATGACGGGTTCATGCAGAATATGTCGCCATAGCGGCACACCTGCATCGCCCATCCGCTGTTGTTGATACTCGCTGCGTAAAAGACACCGGCAGCGACCGTCAGAATGCTCGCGATCATGAACATGGGACGCTCCAATAATATTGGCGCCACACTGTTCTGCATTCTTGAAGCAGCCGTGAATCGAATCGACGAAAGTCGGGGGCTTTGCGCATTTTTGATACGCGCACTCCAGCCCGATACCGTCGCGGATCCGCTTGAGGCTTTGTTAACCGCGAGTCGCCCAGAGTTCCCGATGGGGACATTGCGACGTTGGGGAGGCCCGATTTGGCCAAATACGAAACGACGAAGTACGCGCAGATGCGCCGTTGCCGGATGGCGCATCTCCATGGCGAGTTGATCGACGAGCGATTCAGCGACGATGCCGACAGCGTTTTCGTCAACGGCTATGTTCACGCCGTTCGTCCGGATCTGACCTGCTGGCCACTGCGCTGGACGATCACTGTGGAGCCGTATCCGGTCGAAAGCCGCGTCTTAGCGATGACCGGCTGACCGGCGCACGCATCTCCAAACAAAAGGCCCTCGCTAGCGAGGGCCTTTTGTTTGGAGATCTCTGCAGCGATCAGTAGCGCGCGACCGACGGGCCGCCGAAATGATAGTTCAGTCCGCCGCGTACCGTATTGGTCTTCAGGTCGATATCGTGGGCAATGATACCGGTTGCAGCGCCTGGTCCGGTGAAGGTCGGAGCCGAGACCGATTGCTTGCCGAAATCGGTATGGAGATATTCGACCTTCGCCGACCAGTTTTTGGTGAACGCGTGTTCGATGCCGGCGCCGATGGTCCAACCTGCCACAGTCTTTGACAGTGACGCGGTTTCGTTCTGGCCAGTCGTGTCGGTTAGCGAGGAGGCGAAATTCAACTCGGTGAGCGCGAGGCCGCCGGTTGCGTAGAAAAGCGTACGATCGACCGTGTAACCAACGCGCGGGCGCAGCGTAACCAGCCAATCACTCGTTACGGAATTTGTGGCGGTGAACGAACCGCCGGCCGGGAAGGGCGCGGTGAAACCGCGCGACTGCTTCAGGCCGAAATAGTTCGCGTCGGCCTCGACGCCAAACAACCAGCGGTCCACCTGATGATTGTAGCCGACCTGACCGCCGCCAGTGAAGCCATCGGGATTGAGCCGCGGCGAGGCAGCCGCAATCGCCTGCTGGTTTGCGATCGGCGCGGTGCCATTGACGAAAGCATTGGAGACGTTGCTCTGGCCCCAGGAACCGCCGGCGTTGCCGCCGACATACCAGCCGCCCCAGCTATAACCTGCCTCGGTCGCCCCGGGCGTCTTGGTCCAGACGCGCGACTGCAGGTCGGCGGCAGCGGCATTCACCGCGCCCGACGCTGCGATGATCGCGGCCAGCCAAAGCGTTCGCATCCAGGACCTTCCATCGCTCTGAAGATATTGAGCGAATTCGACACAAGCTTTAGCTGGAAACGCTGACCTTGGCTGTCACCGGTGGGCAACAGAAGCAGAACAATACCTGAGTACGGCAGCAAAAAGCCCGGCCGTTGGGCGGCCGGGCTTTCCGTAACTTTGTGGGATCAGTAGGCGCAGACGTTGACCGTCCGGACGCGCGGCCCACGGCGGGTTTCCACGACGCGGCGCTGCAAGCAGCCATCGGTCAGGCCGCCGACATAGAAGGTGGGCCCGCCGTAGAAGGCGTGGTGACCATAGCCGCCCCATCCGCCGTGCCAGCCGCCAACGTGCCAGCCATGGGCCGACGCGGCGCTGGGGGCGAGGGCGGCCGCACCGAGCGAGGCTGCAGCGATCAGTCCGAGGGTAACTTTGCGAAACATAGATCTTCTCCATTGGGTGGGCGCGCGAGCGCTTTGCTGTGTCCCTGCCCATCAGTCGCTGCCCTCGTCGGGCGCGTTCAAAGCGGTTCTGGAGAATCGTGTTTCAGTCTTGTTTCGTCGGAGACAGCTTTCATCGAAGCCGTGTCTCTCGATCAGGGCAGCGCAGTGGCTGCAGGCGCACCGACTAGCTGAGTTGCGAGATGGCTGAGCGGCGGTGTCGCAAAAATCGTCGCGCGCTTAGAAGCGGGCGCGGTAACCGTCATAGGCGTGAGCGGCCAGAATGCCGGCGCTGAGAAATCCGAAGAGTGCAGTGACGGTCTCAATCATCGTGGTGGTCCTTATTCCCCCGCGAACTACAGACGGCACGGGGGGCCGCACAGTCAAAGAGATTCGCGGTCGGCTTTTCATTCGGAGCTGTAGTGATGCGTCGTTGCAACATTTTACGCGGTTGCGCGGAGCGATCGCGGCGCAACGGCGATGACAATGCGGCGCCGGCGAGGCGATGCCAGCCCGGCGCAGGGTTAACGGGCGCTGAAGGCGTATCTGCGCGGGCATGATGAGGCGACATGGGGGATGACCGAGTCGCAGCAGTTCACCTCAGTGGATTTTTTGCTTACATACGCTTCAAGGAATCGCGCCGGTTGTCTCGCTCCCCGAGCCGCAGGATCGGACGTCGCAAGTGAGGATCTCCAGTGGCCGATACGTTCAACAACGAGATCAATGTCGGGCCGCCCCCTGTGCCGCTGCGCAAGCGCAGGTCGTTCGGCCCGTTCGGAGTTGTCGCCGTGCTGTTGATCCTCGCTGGCGGCGGTGGATATCTCTGGCTGAACTACCACGACGCACTGACCGACATGGCACAGGCGGTGACAGGAAGCACTGGCCCCAGAGAGAGCGCCCCGGTGTTGGCGAGCGCGGCGGAGGGCAGCGTCAGCGCGACTGATTTCGCAGCGTTCCAACAGCAGACCGGAAGCTCGATCCAGGCTGCTACCGAACTGCTGACGGCGCAGCAGACAGAGTTGAAGCGCCTGTCCGATCAGATCCAGGGCCTCACGACCCAGGTCGTTGGCCTAACCGCCAAGATCGATACGCTGCAGGGCAGGGGCGTTCTCGCCCCGCCGGCTCCAGCCGCTGCGGCGCCAGCGCCCATGGCCGCAGCTCCGGCTGCGCCAGTGGCCGCGCGCCCGGCACCCACGGCGCCGCGCAAGCGACCCGCCGATCGTCCCGCCGGTGCCATCTCGGTCGGCGGCGCTCCGCTCCCGGCGGCGGCGCAGCCACCGCGTTAGTCCCGATCCTCAAAGTTGCCTAGCGCGTCCCGGGTCGCCGTGCCCTCCTCGGCGGACGATGGCGGCTGAGATCGGGCGGTCCGCCGATGACCTTGGTCTTCACGAATTCGCATTTCGGACAGGCGAAGGTGCACTTGTCGCTGCCGCCGGGATCCGGCTCGCTTCGCAGCAACGCCATTCGCGCCCGGCACATCGCGCAGCGCGGCGGCTTGAGAGCGCCGAGTGTTTCAGCGGGCGTCGTTGGCTCGGATTGATCGATCATGTCGTCCGACAGAGGATGATGCGGCAAATGGCGGAAAGGGTGTCTGTCAATCTGCACTGAAAAATCAGCGTTTTCTGGTCCCGTTTATCAAGAAACTACGGTCTGGGCCAACGGGGCAGGCGGAGGGACCGTGGCTTCGACAAGCCCGATCTTATGTGATTCTTACTTCCCCTTTTGCTCACAGCGCGGGGCTGAGATGGACCGCAAACTTCCTACGCAACTACCGGTGTTGAGCACCTTTTGGGGGCGTGATAGCTGTGCGAGATGACATCGCAAGTTCTGCTTGGTGAGGAGCCGGCCGCTCGGAATCCGCATATTTGGCCGCTACTGGCCGGATTGCGGTTCTTTTTTGCGGCTTGGGTACTGTTCGACCACACTTATAATTTTGGCCCCGCTGACCGTGCCATGCCCATCTTTACGAAGAGTGGCCTTGTCGCGGTCATGTGCTTCTTCGTAATCTCCGGGTTCAGCATTCACCATTCGATCGTTAATCGGCCGAATGGATATGGAGCTCGCCGGTTCTGGCGTATCGCGCCGATCAACGTGCTTGCGGTCGTGATTGGGTGGATTGCCTATGTCGGGCTCGGACTGTCTGGCGGCTATGGCACGCCTCCTGTCCCGCCGGGCGCCTTGAAATGGATTGGATCCTTGCTTCTTTTGGAATGCGTGGTGCCCGTCACCATCCACTTCCTTTTCCCCGCATGGTCCCTGTCGATCGAGGTCTTGTTTTACTTCGCGGCTCCGACGCTACTGAAGCTTCGAAATAGCTTTGTGATCCCGGCGGCTGCTTTTGTGTCTGCGGCGCTCTTTGTGCGGTGGCCTTACATCCATGACGTTTACATTGCGGAGCCGTCCTACCTTGTCTCGGCCGCGGCTCTGCTATGGGCATGGCTCGCCGGATGGTTAGCCTATTCCTATGCCCGCAGCCGTTTCATGGTAGCGGCTTTCGGACTGGCGGGTCTGCTCAGTTTCTGGACCCAGGCAAAATACTTCGGAATTGTCGACTTCACCTCAGGCGCCGCGAATGTTCTGGCCTGGTTGCTCACGCTTTGGGTGGTCTTTTTTGACGTGGGAATAGCGGTCGGCGACAGGGCAAAGTCCGTTCTGAACTACCTAGGGGAGATCAGCTTTCCACTCTACTTGATCCATTATCCGGTGCTTTTTGCGCTCACGAGCTCCGTTTTCAAGACGCATCCGGATTGGAATTACGGAATTGTGCAGGTCGTGATCGCGCTTGTCTGCGCCGTCCTTACTTTCCATCTGGTTGATCGCCCGTTGCGTTTCGGCCTCAAGCGGGCCCAGCGGCCAGACATTTCCTCCAGTCAGCATAGACTCCCAGCAAGGGCCGAAGTCTGATCGACCGGCGGGTTTTACGATGATCGAAGTTTTCGAAGTGCTGCTCGGGCTTGTCGTCGCCTATATCGTCATTGCAGAGATCCGGAGGCGGATGCTCAGGTAAATGGCGCGGGACCAGAGCCGCGCGCGCTGTGTCACTCACGCGCTATGAGCGCTGAATCGCAGCTAATTCATTGAAATCGCCCGCACCAGTTCATCCACAAGTTCAAGGTGCGGGCGAGTAAGTCATTGATAGTCAGCGTGTTCTCAGAGGGCGAGTCCGCGGTGGGCCACAGCCAAATGGGAACACACCCGCGCCGAAGCGTGAACGTCAGGCGGCTTTCGCGAAAGCCTTGATCTCTGCCATCAATTGCTCTGGCGCTTCCCTCTCGCAAATCTCGTCATGGGTCTCGATTACGCGTGCTCGAACAAGCAGGCCGGCCGCAGTGACCGGTTTGATCTTGAGGATTTTCTTGCCCAGTCGCCCGGTTTTTTCAGATGCTCGATTCCAGCGATCGTAAGCCGTGCCGCGACCGATCTCGTCGCTGGTAGCAGCATACACATCCATCCATTCCTGCCAGCGTTCGAGCGAGGCGTTGCGGCATGCATCGGCATCGACGTTTTTGGCAATGATGGTCTCGATCCGCCCGCGGACCCGGTTGGACGTCTCCCGCTTATCAATCCAGATCGGCCGTAGCAGATCATGAATGTGGCTCGGCAGGATCTCGCCAATTCGCAGGTGTCCGATGGTTGGATAGGCGTAAGCCTTCAGCGACGACGGCCACTGTGCCGCATGCTTGGGGCTCCACTTCGCCTCGTTGTCCTTGATGTATTGCTCGGCGCATTCGCGAAACGTCGGCGCTGCGGTGATCGCTTCGACAGCCTTCAGTTCCTCACGGGCGGATCTCTTGGCCTGGACGATGTCGATGCCTGCGCGCACCTGCTGGCGGGCGGTGTCGCGCTTGATGCGCGCTTCCTTCAGCGAGACATCCCGGAGTGAGCCGAGGCCGTACCACCGCTCCTTGCCCTTGAACCAGTAGCGATACGACCAATTCCGCGACGTGGCGCTCGCAACGACGAGGTATAGACCGTCGCCGTCAGCGTGTTTTCCGGGCGTGATTTGCCGGGCGACATCGAGGGGTTTGAGCTTCCCAGCCATACCTGTTCTCCGATCAGAACCGTCCGCCAAACTCACGGGGAAAAACCACGAACACAGTGCTGATTTTGACGAACCAGAGCGAATGAGTAATGAGTAAAGACACCCGCCGGATTAACTCACTGATTTTATTGTGGTATCCGTACAGCAGCGAACAACTGCGAACAGGGTACTGGCGGAAAGGGTGGGATTCGAACCCACGGTACCCTTGCAGGCACGGCGGTTTTCAAGACCGCTGCCTTAAACCACTCGGCCACCTTTCCGTCGTGGGACAGCGCTTAGCAAAGCGGCCTGCCGAGGGAAAGAGAGGATTGCGCCGGGGCGGCTGTCCGGGGCTGAAATCATCGGCACGGGGATTCCCTCGGGCCGGTCGGTGCGGGGCGCCGGGCGTGCTAAGCACAGCCTGACGATTCTGAGGACGGAGACCAACATGGCAAACCCGACACCGCGCGCCGACGCCTTGCGTGCGATGCGCGAGGCCAAATTCGAAGCCGCGCAGCGGCTGATCAAGGAGGCCGGCAAGGCCGCCGCGCCCGCAGAGAGCAAGCCCGCGCCTGCGGCGAAGAAGGTGGCTGCCGCGAAGCCTGCCGGGAAGCCGGCTGTCGAGGTTCCGGCGGTCGAGACGCAGGGGTCAGGGCCTCAGACTGCGGACGTGCCGCCGGTCGAAGCTCCGGTTGCCGAAGCCAAACCTGCAAAGATCACGGCACCTAAAGAAAAGCCGGCCAAGGCAGAGGCGGCCAAGCGCGCTGCCAAAAAGACCGCTACCAAAAAGAGTTCCGCCAAGAAGGGCTAGCGGCCAGCGGCATTCCGCCCGGAATGCAGGGCGGACCGAGCCTAGATTTCGCCTGAGATCGCGCCTATATCTGGTTCGTCGCAAGACGATGGCGCTGAACCTCTCAATGGACTGCGGGCAGACCCGGGGGCAGTACCCGGCGCCTCCACCTCAGCAGCTCGCGATCTCATCCAGGTGAGGTCGATTTCGCCGGATGGTGAAATGCACGGGCTGCTCAGGCGGGGGCGAAACAGGATCGATGGCCGCGAAGAAGTTGTGAATTGTGCTCGGCATGATACCGCCGTTATCGGGTCAAAACCTAAATGCAAACGATAACGTTCGCATGAACGAAGTGCGCCTCGCGGCGTAACCGTTCGGGGTAGGTCCACCTTGCAACAGAACGGCCATGGCCGCGTCAACTTTCGGGTTGGCGCGGCTTTTAATTTGCCGAGTGCTTCCAGTTTGTAGTGTCGGAGAATGGCGCTTCCGTGCGCTCAGTGCCTGGTCTTGCCGGTCTGCAAGAACGGCTGCCGCGCAGTTTCGTGCTTCTGATAGAGTTCGAGCCAGCGCCGGTCTTCGGCATGGGCCCATTGTTCGAGCGAGATCCCAGGCGGGCGGGCGTGACCGATGGTGCCGTCAAGGCGGGTGAATTCCGCAGTCTCTTCCACGGTCAGCCCGATCAGCACCCGGATGCCCTGGTCATTCAACTCATAGCTGTCGTCATCGTCGATCATGCCGGCAATTGAGCAAGGCTGCGGGTGCGGTCAATGCAATTACCGGTTTAACCTAACCAATCAACCTTACCGGCAGCATATGCGTCTGAGTCGGTAGGCATCCATCGTCACGATGCGATGGTGCCCCGCTTTGCTGCCAGCTCACTCCGCGTCATTACGAAGCGCCGCGCGCCGAGGCTATGCTTGCCGTGGACGCACAAATTATAGCCGAAGCCACGACGCAATTTTAACAGAATGCATGCTCACATTCAGTGTCGTTCGGTCGATGCAATGGAGCAGGCAATGGCACGCAATTTCGGCGTTCCCCGACAGTTCCGCCCGCGGGCGCAGGCGCCCGTCTGGCCGCTATGGGTGATGGCTTTCGCGGTCGTCACCGTGATCAATGCAGCGACATTCCTTCCGCACTAGCGGGAGCAGGTGGCTGCTCACTCGACGCTGCAGCATTCGGCAGGCGCCACGACCCGAGCACATAGAGCTTCATGCTGTTGCGGAAGCGCGATGTGACGACGGTGAAGATGGCTTCGGGATGTTCGGCCCAGATGGCGATCTGGTAGAGCGTCACGATCAGGTGGCCATCGCGAAACCTGTACTCTCCCGCACCGGTTATTCCGCCGCAATCCGTCCTTGAAACGTCCATCTCCATCCCCAACATCCCGCCGCAAGAGTCCCGCCAGGAATCGCGTCAGCGCGTTCCGCTATCAAATCCAAATCATGCGCGATCGTTCAACTAACAAATAGTTGAAACGGACGGGGGAGCGAGTTGCGGAAATTAATCTCCGTTAGCGGCGGGCCGCAAATTCAAAACAAACCGCAGCGGGGATCTTAAAAATCATCATGTATTGCTGTGCCCAACGAGAATGCCGGGGGCTTTGTGGTGATCGAGACCTTGTTGTTGCTGAGTGTTGTTGCCGGTGTCGGCGGCCTGCTGGTGCAGGTCTATCGCTGGCGTCAGGACGTGCTGTACGGCCCGTATATCCGCCGCGAGTGGTACGATTGATCGTGCGAGACGTAACTTGAGGGAGAACTCCGCGCGCCGTGGCGGCGCGGGGAGTGATAGTGGATCGTCAGGTCGTCACTTCAGTGACGAGTTGATCGATGTGAACTTGCCATTGAGCTTGGTGCCCATACCGTTGATGACGGCAATGATGGCGAGGGCAATGCCGGCAGCAATCAGTCCATATTCGATGGCCGTGGCGCCGGTTTCGTCTGCGATAAATCGCTTGATGAGGTTTTTCATAGTGGTGCACGCTACGAAGCTCGTCTGAATCCGGGGTAAATATGTAAGCGTCGATCCCGGAAAAATGCGCGTGTTCTGAAGTGGTTGAACACAATCACGGTGCCATCTCACCGATCGCAAGAGGAACTTCTAGCGCGACGTGTGCGGTGCGAGCGACACCCGGCGTGCGGGCTGAAAACCCACATCCTCTGTTTACCATACCGGGGCTCTCCCCATTTCCGCCGCGATCCGGCTGCGATATATTCACCACTTGATGCGGAAGTGGGCTGCATCGGGATTTGGCCGTGGGGATGCCCGGAGATGGGCAGGCGGCCGCTGGAATGGTATTGGGGCGTATGGGGATTCGTGGGTCAAACCGACTCGGCCAGGCTGTTCAGGCAGCAGCGGCCATCAGCGCCTGTCTGGCGCTGGCCAATTGTTCCTCCTCCACCACCAGCTTCAGCCGCCTCGATCCGAAATATGGCGTCTCGAGCAGTCCTCGGGTCGTCGGGATGGGCGAGCCGGTTCCCAAGGGCGGCGGCACCTACCGTGTCGGCAAGCCCTACACCGTCGCCGGCAAGCTCTATGTGCCGGAAGAAAACATCAATTACCGCGCTGAAGGCATCGCCTCCTGGTATGGCGACGCGTTTCATGGCCGTCTGACAGCCAATGGCGAAGTGTTCGACATGGCCTCGCTCACCGCAGCCCATCCGACGCTGCCGATCCCGAGCTATGCCCGTGTGACCAACGTCTATAACGGCAAGTCGCTGATCGTGCGCGTCAACGATCGTGGCCCGTATCACGGCAACCGCCTGATCGACGTCTCGAACAAGGCCGCCGAACTGCTCGAATTCAAGGGTAACGGCACCGCCAAGGTTCGCGTCGAATATGTCGGCCGCGCGCCGCTGGAAGGGTCGGACGATCGCCAGCTCGTTGCCACGCTGCGCACCGGTGAACCGGCACCGTCGCCATCGCTGGTGCGCGTCGCCTCGGCGCGCTCTTTCGTGCCCGACATGCAGGGTGGTCGTGTTGTCTCGCGCGATGTTCCTCTGCCGGAGGGCCGCCCGTATTCGCTCGGCAATACTTCGGCCGATGTGGCGTCGATCCGTTCGACGTCGGAAATGTCGGCGTCGAGCCGCATGCGCACGGCGTCGGCGCCGCGCATGACCGAGAACCATCGCGCGGTGTCCTATGAGAGCAACGCCGCTTATGCTACGCCTGCCGAGCCGGATGACGGCACGGTCGATGCGCGTGGCGCCCAGGCGATCCTGTCCGGTCGCGGTCTCTACTAAGCCGGTTCGTCGTTCACGACCGACACCAGACGGGCGCAGCATAGCGCCCTGATCCGCGTTGCACCTTGCCGCGTTGTTTGCCATCGGCGATCCTGTTAAGACCTGAGCACTCAGGACAGCACATGGCATCTGGCTCTATCCCCTTGAAACGACCGCAATTCGCCGCGCGGAGCTGGCGAACGCTGCTGGCTGCCCTGGTGACGTTTGGCGTCGCCCTCGGCCCAACAGCGCAGGCTGCGAACCAGAGCGTTCAGGGTGCCAAGAAGGTCGTCGAGGACGGTGGCTACGACGCCGATGCGCCGACCGCGATCCTGATCGAGGCCGGCTCCGGCAGCGTGCTGTTCGAGAAGAATGCGGATGAGCTCCGCGCGCCCTCCAGCATGATGAAGCTGATGACCGTCGAACTGGTGTTCGACGCGCTGACCCGCGGCGACATCAAGCTCACGGACGAATACCGCGTCAGCGAGAATTCCTGGCGCAAGGGCGGCGCGCCGGCTGGCGCATCGACCATGTTCGCCGCGATTAACAGCCGCGTGCCCGTCGCCGATCTTTTGCGCGGGGCCATCATCCAGAGCGGCAACGACTCTTGCATGATCCTGGCGGAGGGCATTGCAGGCGGCGAGGCGGCCTTTGCCGAGAAGATGACGGCACGGGCGCGTGCGCTGGGCATGCCGAAATCCACCTTCGCCAATTCCAACGGTTTGCCGGACCCCGGCAACAAGATGACGGTGCGCGAGCTCGGCGTTCTCGCCCGTCATATCGTTCGCACCTATCCGGAATTCTACAAGCTGTTCGGCGAGCGCGAATTCACCTGGAACAAGATCCGCCAGCAGAACCGCAATCCGTTGCTGGCGACGCTGGACGGCGCTGACGGTTTCAAAACCGGCTACACCAAGGATGGTGGCTACGGCATGGTCGGCTCGGCCATCCGCGACGGCATGCGGCTGATCGTGGTGATCAACGGTCTGGACGATCCGGACGATCGTGCGACCGAGGCGAAGAAGCTGCTGGAGTGGGGTTTCAAGAATTTCGAGGCCCGCACGCTGTTCGCGGCCGACCAGACCGTCGGCTTCGCCAAGGTGTTTGGCGGCGAGAGCCGCTCGGTCGCGCTCTCGGCCAAGGAGCCAGTGAAGGTGATGGTGCAGAAAAACGGCAGCGACAAGCTGATCGCTCGCGTCGTCTATAAAGGCCCGGTGCGTGCACCCATTGAGCCCGGTCAGCCGGTTGGCGTGATCAAGGTCTGGCGCGGCGCCAATATCGCCGTCGAGACGCCGCTCTATACGGCGGCCGCCGTCGGCACGGGATCGACCATGCGGCGCGCCGTCGACGGCGCCGGTGAGCTGGTGATCGGACTGTTCCGCGCCGGCGCCGAGAAGCTCTGACATGACGGACACGCCCACGACACCGCCGCCGCGCGGTCGCTTCGTCAGTTTCGAGGGCGGCGAGGGCGCCGGCAAATCGACCCAGATCAAGATTCTGGCCGACCGGCTGGAGGCCGAAGGCAAGCGCGTCATCGTCACCCGCGAGCCCGGCGGTTCGCCCGGTGCCGAGATCATCCGCCATGTGGTGCTGTCGGGCATGGGCAAACTGCTCGGCCCCGAAGCCGAGACGCTGCTGTTTGCCGCGGCGCGCGACGACCATGTCCATGCGGTGATTGCGCCGGCGCTGGAGCAGGGCATCTGGGTGCTGTGTGATCGCTTCTCGGATTCGACGCGGGCCTATCAGGGCCGACTCGGGCATGTCTCGCCGGAACTGCTCAATGCGATGGAGCGCGTCACCATCGGACGGCTCAAACCGGATCTCACCGTCATTCTCGATATCCCGGTCTCGATCGGCATGCGACGCGCAGCAGCGCGGCGTGGCAATGATGTGCCCGATAGATTCGAGGCCGAGGGCATCGCCTTTCATCAGGGGCTGCGTGACGCGTTCCGGCAGATCGCAGCCGATGAACCGCAACGCTGCGTACTGATCGACGCCAATGCAGATCCCAAGATCGTATCGAACAATATCTGGGGCGTGTTGCGCCGACGCCTTCTAACGCCGTCGAACCACGAGGTCACTTCGGCATGAGCGCAAAGTCGTCCGAGCAAACGATCTCGGTTCCGCATCCGCGCGAGACGACCGCGCTGTTCGGTCATCAGGATGCCGAGGCCACGCTGCTCAACGCCTATCGCGGCGGCCGCATTCCGCATGCCTGGCTGATCGGCGGCCCGCAGGGCATCGGCAAAGCGACTTTAGCCTATCGCATGGCGCGTTTCGTACTGGCGCATCGCGATCCCGCATCACCGCAAGTGCAATCCGCAACATCGCTCGGTCTCGATCCGATGCATCCGATCGTGCGTCAGGTCGCCGCCGAATCCCATGGCGGGCTGCTGACGCTGGAACGTTCGCTCAACGACAAGGGCGTGATGCGCACGGTCATCACCGTCGATGAGACCCGGCAGACCGTATCGTTCTTCGGCTCGACCGCCGCTGTCGACGGCTGGCGTGTCTGCATCGTCGACACCGTCGATGAGCTGAACGCCAATGCTGCCAACGCGCTGCTGAAGGTGCTTGAAGAGCCGCCGTTGCGCTCGCTGTTCCTGCTGGTGACACATGCGCAGGCGCGCGTGTTGCCGACCATCCAGTCGCGCTGTCGCAAGCTGGCGCTGCGTCCGCTGTCCGTCGCCGACGTTACCCGCGCCACGTCGCAGGCCGCCGAGATCGAAACCAGCGATCCCTTGCTCAAAGAGGTCGCGGAAGCCTCGGAAGGCAGCGTGTCGCGCGCTCTGAATCTGCTCGGAGGCGGTGCGCTGAAACTGCACCAGCGCACCGCCTCGCTGCTGAATACGCTGCCCCATGTCGATCCGCGCGAGCTGCATGCGCTGGGGGATGCGCTGGGGACCAGCGACCGTGTCGCGCTCGGCGCCTTTGTCGACAGTGTCGACCGCTGGATCGGCGAGCGCATGCGGGCCGACGACGCCAATGCCAACGCCAATCTGCCCCGCCTTGCGCGGCTGGCGGAGGTATGGGAAAAGATCAACCGAGCCGCGCGCGAGACCGAATCCTACAATCTCGAGCGAAAACCGCTGGTTTTCTCGGTGTTTGGACTGCTCGCGGAAGCAACGCGCTGATCGCTGCGAGACTGGTTTCAGCCGATCCGCGCTTCACCAAGATCGTCTTATTCAAGGTCCGTAAAGTCAGCCATGACATCTGCAACCGATGCAACCCGACCGGCGTATTTTCTGACAACGCCGATCTTCTATCCCAATGGCGTGCCGCATATCGGTCATGCCTATACGGTCATGGCGACCGACACGATTGCCCGCTTCCAGAGGCTCGACGGTTATGACGTTCGTTTCCTGACCGGAACGGATGAGCATGGTCTGAAGATGCAGCAGACCGCCGTCAAGGAAGGCCTGACGCCGCTCGAACTGGCCGACCGGAATTCTGCGCGTTTTCGCGAGATGGATGCTGCGCTCAACATTTCCTATGACGACTACATTCGCACCACCGAGAAGCGCCATGAGCGCTCCGTTCAGGCGCTGTGGGTCGCGCTCGAGAAGGCCGGCGCCATCTATCTCGACAAATATGCCGGCTGGTACTCGGTGCGCCAGGAAGCCTATTTCGACGAAGCGGAAACGACGCTCGGCGACGATGGCGTGCGGCGCGAGCCGCTCGGCTCGCCGGTCGAGTGGACCGAAGAGGAAACCTATTTCTTCCGTCTGTCCGCCTACCAGGACAAGCTGCTCGATCTGTATGCGCGTGTTCCGGACTTCGTGTTGCCGCGCGAGCGGCTGAACGAAGTGACGAGCTTCGTGAAGGGCGGCCTGCAGGATCTGTCGATTTCGCGCACCACGTTCGACTGGGGCATCAAGGTGCCGGGTGCGCCCGGCCATGTGATGTATGTCTGGATCGATGCGCTGACCAACTACATCACGGCAGCCGGCTATCCGGATGTCGATGGCGACGACTTCAAACGCTATTGGCCTGCCAATCTGCACGTGATCGGCAAGGATATCGTTCGCTTTCACGCGGTGTACTGGCCTGCATTCCTGATGGCGGCAGGCGTCGACGTCCCGCATCGCGTCTTCAGTCACGGATTTCTTCTCAACCGTGGTGAGAAGATGTCGAAGTCGGTCGGTAACGTGGTCGATCCGATCGGTATGGCGCAGCAATATGGCGTCGATCAGATGCGCTATTTCTTCATGCGTGAAGTCTCGTTCGGGCAGGACGGCAGCTACAATCACGAAGCCATCGTCAATCGCACCAATGCCGACCTCGCCAATGATCTCGGCAATCTCGCGCAGCGCTCGCTGTCGATGATCGCCAAGCAGTATGGCGGCGTGCTGCCGGAGCCCGGCGACTTCAGCGACAACGACAAGGCCATCCTGGCGCAGGCCGACGGCATGCTGGAGCTCGCGCGCACCGCGATGGCGACGCAGCAGATCCATCAGGCGCTGAATGCGGTCTGGGCCGTGGTGGCCGAAGCCAACCGCTATTTCGCGGGCGAGGCGCCGTGGGCGCTCGCCAAGACCGATCCGAAGAAGCAGGCCACGGTGCTCTACGTGACCGCCGAAGTCGTGCGGCAGGTCGCCATCCTGGCGCAGCCGGTGATGCCCGCGTCCTGCGCCAAGCTGCTCGACGTGCTTGGCATCCCCGATGGCGAACGCGACTTCACGGCATTGGCCAACCGCATCAAGGCTGGTACGCAACTGCCGACACCGACCGGCGTATTCCCGCGCTATGTCGAACCGCCGGCGGCGAGCTGAGTTGACGTGATGCTGGTTGATAGTCACTGCCATCTGGACTTTCCCGATTTCGCCGAGGACCTCGACGGCATCGTCGCGCGCGCTGAAGCCGCAGGCGTCGGCAAGCTCGTGACCATCTCGACGCGGGTACGCCGGCTCCCGGCACTGCTCGCCATCGCGGAGCGCTTTCCGAATGTCTATTGCTCGGTCGGCACCCATCCGCACAATGCTGACGAGGAAGACGGTATCTCTGCGGATGAGCTGATCGAACTGACAAAGCATCCGAAGGTCATCGCGCTCGGCGAAGCGGGTCTCGATAACTTCTACGAACACGGCTCATCAGGCGCGCAGGAGCGCGGCTTCCGCGCCCATATCGCCGCGGCGCGTGCGACCGGTCTGCCGCTGGTGATCCATACCCGCGAGGCGGACGAGCAGTGCGGCGCCATTCTCGCAGACGAGATGGCGAAGGGCGCGTTCAAGGCAGTGCTGCATTGCTACACCGGCGGACGGGAGCTGGCGATGAAGGCCATCGGCATGGGCCTGTCGATCTCCTTCACGGGCATCATCACGTTCAAGAAATCGCAGGAGCTGCGCGATCTCGCGGCTGAGCTTCCCGCCGACCGCATCATGGTCGAAACCGACGCGCCATATCTGGCGCCCGGCAAATGGCGCGGCAAGCGCAACGAGCCGTCTTATGTGGTCGAGACGGCGAAGGTGCTTGCGGAAACCCGCGGCGTGTCGCTCGAAGAACTGTCGCGGCAGACCACCGAAAACTTCTTCCGCCTGTTCAGCAAGGCATCCGCCGAGAGCGCGTCTGGCACTGGCGTGCCGGCATGACGCTGGTGCTTACCATTCTCGGATCGGGATCCTCGGCGGGTGTGCCGCGCCCGGCGCTGGGCTGGGGTGCCTGCGATCCCGCCAATCCCAGGAATCGTCGCCGCCGCTGCTCGATGATGGCGGAGCGGAGCGGGCCTGAGGGCGTCACGCGCGTGGTCATCGACACCTCGCCGGACCTGCGCGAGCAATTGATCGACGCTGATGTCGATGACATCGATGCGGTGTTCCTGACGCATGAGCATGCGGATCAGACCCACGGCATGGACGACCTCCGTTCAGTGGTGCTGAAGCGCCGCAAGCGTATTCCGGTCTATATGAACGCCTCGACGGCGACGGATATCATGCTGCGCTTCGGTTACTGCTTTCAGTCGCCTCCCGGCAGCGACTATCCGCCGATCCTCGATCGCCTCAGCATCGAGGCTGGTGAGAGCCGAACCATCACGGGAAAGGGCGGCGACCTGACGCTGACGCCGTTCCTGGTCCAGCATGGCAACATCCCGGCGCTGGGCTACCGGATCGGCAACACCGCCTATACGCCTGATCTCAACGACATCCCGGAAGAAAGCTGGCCGGCGCTCGCAGGTCTCGACCTCTGGATCGTCGACGGGCTGCGCTACACACAGCATCCTAGCCATTTCAGCATCAGTGATGCGCTGCGCTGGCGCGACCGCTTCAAGCCGAAGCGGACGGTGATCACCAATATGACGGCGGATGTGGATTACGAGGCGGTCAAGGCGATGCTGCCGGAGAGTGTGATCCCTGCCTATGACGGGATCAGGCTGACGCTGGAGTAACTTGAGCAGCGAGTTTTTTCATTGCTGCATTTTCAAAGGTCACGTCACCGGCCTCTCGACCATGCAAAGCTATCTCTGCGGCGATTGAGCGACCGATAATTCGCTGATCAATATTGCCAAACCGACCAGGCACGAGACGTCCCAGCCAACCGACCCAGGCCGGGGTATGCGCATTGCCGACAATGATGCCGGGGCGGAAGATGGCGAGGCGGGTAAAACCGACCTTGCGCACGGTGTCTTCCTTTATGCCCATGACGCGGACGTAGCGAAACCGGCTTTGGGCTGTGCTTCCTACTGCAGACAGCAGGCAGAACTGGGCGATGCCGGCGTCACGGCAGCCACGCGCAAAGGCGCCGACAACGCCGAGTTCAAGGCGCTTCAGCTCCTCTTCGCTCCAGCGCATCGAGCCGGAACCGACACCCACACAACTCACGGCGCTGGCGGGCCACTGGCTTAAAACTTCACGGGCTAGGGCGGCAGTGCGTTCGGCAAAGTCAGCAGCGCCGGTATCAAGAACGACGTTGCGCACGCGCGATCGCGCGGCAATGGGTTTCCTGGTGATCATCACCACTTCGCGGCATTCGAGAATTGCCAGCAGCTCGGTGACGACTGCACCACCGACTTGCCCGGTACCGCCGAGAATGATTGCGGCGAAGTTCTGCGTCATGGATGCGACCTCTTGGTAGCGCCAAACTGTCGTTCCGGGGCGCTCGCCGGCGGCGAGCGAACCCGGAATCTCGATGTCGCTTGGCTCCACGGAGACTCCCATGTCGAGGTTCCGGGTTCGCTACCGCCTGACGGCGTCCGCGCCCCGGAACGACGAGTTTATGCGCTAAACGACCCCGTCGACTTCACCTGATCCCGCAGCAGGAACTTCTGGATCTTGCCTGTCGACGTCTTCGGGATCACACCGAACACCACCGCTTTCGGCGTCTTGAAGCCCGGCATCTGCGCGCGGCAGAACGCGATGATGTCGGCTTCCGTCGCCTCGGCATTGGTCTTCAGCTCGACGAAGGCGCACGGCACTTCGCCCCATTTCGCATCGGGCTTGGCGACCACGGCCGCGAACAGCACAGCCGGGTGTTTGTAGAGTACGTCCTCGACTTCCACCGACGAGATGTTCTCGCCGCCGGAGATGATGATGTCCTTGGAGCGGTCCTTGATGGTCACGTAGCCGGCAGCGTCGAGCACGCCGAGATCGCCGGTGTGGAACCAGCCGCCTTCGAAGGCCTCCTTGGTGGCCTTCTCGTTCTTCAGATAGCCCTTCATCACGATATTGCCCCGGAACATGACCTCGCCAATGGTCTCGCCGTCGCGCGGCACTTCCAGCATCGTTTCGGGATCGATCACCGTCACGGCTTCCTGCAGGTGATAGGGCACGCCCTGGCGGCGCTTCAGGTTGGCACGTTCATCCGCGGGCAGGGCGTCCCAGCCGGGCTGCTCGGCGCAGACCGAGGCGGGGCCATAGACCTCGGTCAGGCCGTAAACATGGGTCAGCTTGATGCCGATCTTCTCGGCGCCCGACAAAACGGCCATCGGCGGCGGCGCGCCGGCGATCGAGCCTTGCACCAGAGGTCCGCCGGAATAAACCGGCGCATCGGGCGCATTGATCAGCGTGTTGTAGACGATCGGCGCGCCTGACATGTGGGTGACGACATGCTCGCGCATCAGCGCGAAGATCTTGGTCGGGTCGACCTTGCGCAGGCAGACATTGACGCCGGCACTCGCCGCGACCGTCCAGGGGAAGCACCAGCCATTGCAGTGGAACATCGGCAGGGTCCAGAGATAGACCGGATGCTGGCCGAGACCGGCGGCAAGAATATTGGAGACTGCGTTCAGGTAAGCGCCGCGATGATGTGTCACCACGCCCTTCGGATTGCCTGTGGTCCCCGAGGTGTAGCCGAGCGCGATGGCGTCCCATTCATCGAGCGGGAAGGCGCTGGAGAAATCGGGACTGCCTTCGGCGAGGGCGGCTTCATATTCGAGTTCGCCGATCCGCTGGCCGCCGGCGAAGGAGACGTCGTCGACATCGATCACGGTCGGCTTCGGCCCGGTCATGAGGCCGAGGGCCTCGGTGATCACGCCCGAGAATTCCGGATCGACCAGCAGCAGCCTGGCGCCGCCATGGTCAAGCTGGAACGCGATGGCCGCGGGGTCGAGCCGGATATTCAGGGCGTTGAGGACGGCACCGGTCATCGGCACCGCGAAGTGCGCTTCGTTCATCGCGGGCAGGTTCGGCAGCATCGCCGCGACGGTGTCACCGCGCCCAATGCCCCGCCCGGTCAGGAACGATGCAAAGCGCCGGCAGCGTTCATAGGTTTGCGCCCAAGTGAAACGGCGTCCCTCATAGACCGTGCTGGTGAGGTCTGGATAAACCGCCGCGCTGCGTTTGAGAAAGCTCAGCGGCGACAGCGGCACGAAGTTGGCCGGAGTCTGGTCGAGGCCGACGCTATAGGCGCCCTGATCTGGGATCATTTTTAAGACTCCTATATGTAGTTCAGTAGGTTATGTAAGATATTTCATGTATCAGGTTATCACAGAAATGATCTTCCAAAATTACGCGAGGTGATGACCGTAACCTTCTGAAAGAACCTATCTTAAAGGAATCCGATCGATATCCATGGGAAGATTGCCACGATGATCAGGCCGATCAGCAGCGCCAGCAGATAGCCGAGGATCGGCCGGATGCCTTCCGCGGGATCAACACGGCCGATGGCGCAGGCGGCATAATAGCCCACCCCGAAGGGCGGCGCGAACAGTCCGATGCCCATGGCGAGGATGACGACCATCGCATAGTGGACCTCGTGGACGCCGACCAGCCGCGCGATCGGGAACAGCAGCGGCCCGAACAGCACGATGGCGGGGATGCCTTCGAGCACGCTGCCGAGGATCACAAAGGCCACGATGGAGACCGCGATGAAGGTCGCACCGCCGCCCGGCAGGCCCGTCATGGCCGCCGCCAGCGAACGCGAGAAGCCGGACTGGGTCAGGCCCCAGGCCATGCCGGTCGCGGTTCCGATGATCAGCAGGATTGCGCCGGAGAGGCAGGCCGTATCGACCAGCATCGGCTTCAGCCGGTTCCAGTCGAACTGACGATAGATCAACAGGCCCGCGAGCACGGCATAGACGATGCCGATGGTGGAGACCTCCGTGGCGGTCGCCACACCCTCGACCACGGCAGCGCGGATCACGAAGGGCAGCGCGATGGCCGGCACCGAGATGATGAAAGCTTTGAAGATGTCGCGCCCGGAAGCCCGTTTGACGTGGCTGAGGTCTTCGCCGCGATAGCGCCACCACACCAGCACGCCCAGCGTGATCGCCAGCACGACACCCGGCAGCAGGCCGCCGGTGAACAGCGCCGAGATCGAGACGCCAGTCACTGAGCCGATGGTGATCAGCACCAGGCTCGGAGGAATGGTTTCGGTCTGTGCGCCGGTCGCCGAAAGCAGGGCGACGAGATCGCCCGGCTTGGCGCCGCGCGCCTTCATTTCAGGGAACAGCACCGGCGCCACGGCGGCCATGTCGGCAGCCTTGGAGCCGGAAATGCCGGAGACGAGGTACATGGCGCCGATCAGCACGTAATGCAGGCCGCCGCGGACATGGCCGAGCAGGCTGGCAAGGAACGCCACCATGGCGCGGGCCATGCCGGTCATCTCGATCAGCAAGCCCAGGAACACGAATAGCGGGACAGACAGCAGGATGAGATGGCTCATGCCCTCGTCCATGCGGCCGACCAGCACCATCATCGGCGTGCGCGTCGTCAGTGCCATATAGCCGAAGATCGCGAGGCCAAAACCGAAGGCAATCGGCACGCCGGCGAATACGCACAGCGCCACGACGCCGACGAAGAAGATGATCAGGTTGAGATTGCCGAGCGTGCGCAACAGCGGCTCGGCGAGCCAGAACAGACCAATGATCGCCACCACGGTACCCAGCGCCGTCAGCACGGTGCGGACCTGGCCGTAGCGCAGCAGCCGCAGCAGCGCGAAGACGATCATCAGCGAGATGCCGACCGGCAGCGCGGCCGCGCGAAAGCTGTTGGCGATCTGCAGTGCCGGCGTCGTGATGTAGCTCTCCTCATAGGCGTATTCGAAGGACGGAGCGACGATCATCAGGAGAAACGCGAGCGCCGCACAGGTCCCGACGACGTCGAGAAACGCCCACATCCGCGGACCGGCCGACGCCACCAGCGCAGTCATCCGCATATGCTCGCCGCGCCGGAACGCCACGGCGGAGCCGAGCATCGCCAGCCACAGGAACAGGATCGAGGACAGTTCGTCCGACCAGATCAGCGGACGGTGGAAGCCGTAACGGGCCACCACGCCGATAAACAGGATGATCACCTCCGCCACCACCAACAGCGCCGCGGGAATCTCGACCAGATGGCCGAGGGTGCGGTCGATGGATGTCAGGATGGCGTCGCGGCGGGAGAGGGGGACCCCCTCCACGCTGGACGCCCCGCTTTCGAGGGCGGAGATGTCATGCACGGCCATAATGGTTCCGATCAGCCGAGCTTGCCGACAGCTTTCTCGAGGATGGCCCAGGCTTCGTCGCCATACTTGCCCTGCCATTCCTTGTAGAAGCCGGCCGACTTCAGCTTGTCGCGGAACGGGCCGGGCTCGAGCTCATTGAAGGCCAGCCCCTTGGATTCCAGTTCGCCGCGCAGGCCGGCGTTGAGCTTGGCGACGTCCTCGCGCTCCTTCATGCCGGCGGCATTGATGTTCTTGGCAACGATGTCGCGTAGATCGGCCGGCAGCTTCTCCCAGGCACGACGGTTGGCCAGGAACCAGTAGCCGTCCCACATGTGGTTGGTCAGCGAGCAGAATTTCTGCACTTCGTAGAACTTCGCCGTCGAGATGATCGCCAGCGGATTTTCCTGGCCTTCGACGACCTTGGTCTGCATCGCCGAATAGACTTCGCTGATATTGATCGAGGCGGGCGCACTGTCGAACGCCTTGAACATCGAGGTCCACAGCGGCGACACCGGCACGCGGATCTTGAAGCCCTTCAGATCGTCCGGGCTCTTGATCGGCTTCGTGGACGAGGTGATTTCGCGAAAACCGTTGTCCCAGATCTTGTCCATGACCACGAGATTGGCCTTGGTGATTTCCTTGCGGATATAGGCGCCGAGATCGCCGTCCATGGCCTTCCAGACCGTGTCGTAATTCGGGAAAGCGAAGCCGATGCCGTTGATCGAGGCGGCCGGCACCAAAGTGGCCAGGATCAGGCCGGACAGCGTGAAGAACTCGACGCCGCCGGAGCGGATCTGGCTCAACATGTCGGTGTCGGAGCCGAGCTGGTTGTTGGGGAATACCTGCAGGTCGACCTTGCCGTTGGTCTCGGTCTTGATCGCCGCCGACATCTCGCGGGCGCGGATGTTCATCGGATGCGTATCGGGCAGGTTATTCGCGTATTTGTAGACGTATTCGGCCTGCTGCGCGCGCGCGATGAACGGCATGCTGACGCCGCCAAATGCAGTCGCGGCGGCCGATGCCTTCAACAATGTCCGGCGTGAAATCGTCATTTTGTTTCTCCCAACCACTTCTTTGTTTGCCTTTGTGAGGCCCAAGGGCCCTTGCCGTCTGGTCATCATGCCCGGGCTGCCCGGTCAAGCCTTTTCGCCGTGCGACCAAAGGCCAAGGCCCAATAGAGGGCGCCCGCGCACGGCTTTTGCGCCGCGCGAATTTGTGGGAAGCATCGCGCGACTGAAGCCGCCGGCAGCCAGGACCGGTGGAGGAAACGCAAGGACAGCATATGAATAGGGATCACGGCGTAGCGATCATCACCGGCGGCGCATCGGGAATCGGTTTGGCGATCGCTAAGGCGGCCGTGGGTGAGGGCTGGAAAGTGCTGCTTGCCGACCTCACCCAGCCTGCTCTGGATGCCGCCAAGGCCCAGGTCGACGCCATCAAAGCCGGTGTGACCAAAACCGTCGTGATGGATGTGGCCAATGAAGACGCCGTGATTGCCGGCCTGAAGGACTGCGAAGCCGGTTTCGGCCCGGTGCGCGGTCTGGTGAATTCTGCGGGTATCGGCCGTCAGGTGCCGTTCTTCGAGACCTCGGTGAAACTGTTTCGCGAGATCCTCGACATCAATCTGGTCGGCACCTTTGCCGTTGCCAAGGAAGCTGCGCGGCTGATGAAGGCGCATGGCGGCGGCGCCATCGTGAATGTGGCGTCGGTGTCGGGGCTGCGCGGCAATATCGAGCGCTCGGCCTATGGCGCGTCCAAAGGCGGCGTCGTCACGCTGACCCAGGTGATGGCCTGCGAACTGGCGCCGTTGAAGATCCGCGTCAACGCCATTGCGCCGGGCCCGTTCGAGACGCCCATGGTGCAGGAGATGCATACGGTGGCAACGCGGGAAGGCTGGATGCAGGTGGTGCCGCAGCGACGTTACGCCGAGCCGGAGGAGGTCGCTGGTGCCGCGATGTTCCTGCTGGATGACAGCAAGTCGAGCTTCGTCACCGGCCACATTCTCAATGTCGATGGCGGCTTCGCCGCGCATGGGTTGCTGCCGAAATATCCGTAGCAAGAAACTCGTCATTCCGGGGCGCGGGCGCACTTTCGCGCACGCGAACCTGGAATCTCATTGTGAGTCACACTTCGAGGTTCCGGGTTCGCCCGCGGCTGTCGCCGCATGCGCCCCGGAACGACGAGTTATGGGCCCTTCGCCGCGATCAGCGCCTTCATCCGCTCGGCATCTGCAGCCGTCGCCGGCGTATAGACCACCATGCCCAAATTCGGCTGGCCGTCGACCGAAAATGTCGAATAGCTCATCGTGAATGGCCCGACGACGGGATGGTTCACATGCTTGCGGCCTTCGCCGTAACTGCCGACATCGTTGTCATGCCACATGGCTGCGAAGTCGGGGCTGATGCGGCAGAGCTCGTCGATCAATGTCTGGGCGCGCTGCGACGCGCCGCTGCGCGTGATGTCGGCGCGAAATGCCGCCACGGCGAAACGTGCATCATTCTCCCAGTCCGGCATCTTGGCGCGGACATTCGGACGACAGAACAGGATGCGCAGGACGTTGCGGTCTTCGGGCGCGATGTTCGGATAGTCGCCAAGCACGGCCAGTGCCGCACGATTCCAGGCCACGATGTCCCAGGTCGCATTGCGCACGACGGCAGCGCTGAACTCCATCGAATCCAACACGCGCTGCAGCGTCGGTGTGACGATATCGGACGGCGCAAAGCGCACCTCGGGTAGCCGGTGCTGCGCCAGCAGAAACAGATGCTCGCGCTCGACTGTCGATAATTCCAGTGCGCGTGAAATCCGGTCGAGCACATCGGCCGATGGCGCGCCGCCGCGTCCTTGTTCCAGCCATGTGTACCAGGTGGCGCTGACATTGGCGCGCTGCGCGACTTCCTCGCGCCGCAGGCCCGGCGTGCGGCGTCGCTCGGACGAAAAACCGAACGCCACGGGATCGAGCCTGGCGCGGCGATCCCTGAGATAAGCGCCCAGCGGATTGGAGCCAGAGCCGGAGGTTGTTTCGGTGACCGTCATGCTCAGCCTGTTAGTCGCCATACCCGTATAACGTCACGGCTTCACGCACTGTACCGCAGGACCGATACATCCGCGCATTCACGAGAGGAATATCACATGCGTGTCTTCGTTACCGGTGCTTCGGGCTTTGTCGGATCTGCGGTGGTTCAGGAATTGATCGGCGCCGGTCATCAGGTGCTCGGTCTCGCGCGCTCGGATGCATCTGCCAAGGGGCTGGCCGACGCTGGTGCCCAGATCCATCGCGGCGATCTGGAAGATCTGGACAGCCTGCGGTCCGGGGCTGCCAATTCAGACGGCGTGATCCATACGGCCTTCATCCACGACTTCTCGAAATTCAAGGAAAACTGCGCGATCGACGCACGCGCCATCGAGACGCTTGGCGATGTGCTGGCGGGCTCCGAGCGGCCCTTGATCGTGACCTCCGGCATGGCCTTCATCGCGCCTGGATGTCTGGCGACCGAAGACATGGGCCCGTCGAGCGCGTCGCCAAGCCCACGTGTATCGGAGCAGGTCGCCGAACGTCTGGCGGCACGCGGCGTGCGTAGTTCGTCGGTCCGGCTGCCGCCATCGGTCCATGGCGATGGCGACCATGGCTTCGTGCCGATGCTGATCAATATCGCGCGGGAGAAGGGCGCCTCGGCCTACTTCGGCGACGGTCTCAACCGCTGGCCCGCCGCACATCGGCTGGACGTCGCCCGGCTCTACAGGCTCGTCCTCGAGCACGGTTCCGCCGACATTCGGTATCACGCCAGCGCCGAACGAGGCGTCGTATTCCGTGAGATAGCCGAGGTCATCGGTCGGCACCTGAACCTGCCAATCGTCTCGAAATCGCCGGCTGAAGCCGCCGATCACTTCGGCTGGTTCGCAGGCTTCGCATCGATGGATGCGCCGGCATCCAGCGACTGGACACAACAGCAGTTGGGGTGGCGACCGACGCAGTCAGGATTGATCCCGGACCTCGATCACGTCAGATACTTCGGCAACTGAAGATGCAATGATGCGGGAGTACAAACCGGCTCGAATGACAGCTCGATCAACCGGATATCGCAACAATTTGAGCTAAGTCTCTGGGATCGCTGTGAGATAATATATTCCATAATATACCTTATGCGAATCCGAGATATTGGCGTGTGGTCCCAGTTTCGATTCTCTTAAAGCCGCACCCAGGCCACGCTCCCGCTATTTCCTGATCGCGTCGTAGACCAGCGTCTTCAGGATCGGCTGGATGCGGCCGCGCTGGGTCGGCGTCTGCACCATCAGGATCATCACCATGTCCTGATCCGGATAGGTCCAGAAGTAAGTCCCGGCGGCGCCGCCCCAGGCCATCTCGCCGACGAAACCCGGTACGCCGTCTTCGCCGGGTCCGGTGCGAACACCGAAGCCGAGGCCGTAACCGAAACCGGCGCCGGGATAGTAATAGGCCCAGGGCTTCACGTCGCTGGCCGGTGCGACCTGGTTCTGGCGCATCAGCTGAACCGACTCGGGCTTGAGGATTCGGACGCCGTCAAGCGTGCCGCCATTGATCAGCATCTGCAGGAAGCGCGCGTAATCGCCCGTGGTCGAGACGAGGCCGCCTCCTCCGGATTCCCATTTCCGCTTCAGCGTGGGATCGCTGATGGTCTCGTTGCCGATGATGCGGTCAGTTGGCATCGGCTGCGCAATGCGCGGCGCTTTGGCGGGATCGAGCACGTAATAGCCGGTGTCGGTCATGCCTAGCGGATCGAACAGATACTGCTTCTGAAAATCGTACAGCGACTGGCCCGAGGCGATCTCTATGATGCGGCCGAGCAAATCGGTCGAATGGCCGTAATCCCAGACTGTGGCCGGCTGATAGGCCAGCGGCAGTTTCGCAAGCCGCGCCGCGAAATCGGCATTGTCGAAATCGCCGTCGAACAGGCCTGCATCGAGATAAAGCTGCGTGATCAGCCCGAGATTGGTGAAGGCCGAACTGATGCCGGACGACTGCCGCATCAGGTCGAGCACGGTGATGGGCTTCAGCGCCGGTGTGAAGTCGAGATAGGGTTTGCCGCTGGCATCCGTGCGCTCGGTCGCGACCTGCGGATGGGCGAAAGACGGAATGAACTTGGCGATCGGATCGTCGAGTCTGAGCTTGCCCTGCTCGACCAAAATCATCGCTGCGACCGATGTCACCGGCTTCGACATCGAATACAGCCGGAAGATCGTGTCCGTCGTCATCGGCGCCATGGTCGCGGGATCGCGGACGCCAAAGCCCTCATAATAGACCGGCTTGCCGCGGTGCTGGATCAGCATGATCGCGCCGGCGAGATGGCCCTGACCAACCTCGCGGTCGAGCATGTCGGAGACGCGGTTCAGGCCGTCCTGCGAAAAGCTGTTGAGGTCAGGCTTGTCGGTCAGCAGGCTGGTGCCTGCCAAAGCGGGCGTGACCAGCGCTGCGGCGATGGTGAGGACGGACAGGAAGTCGCAAGATCGTCGCAAGATTGACACTGGATTTCCGCAAGCGGGCTTGAACATGGTCGAACGCTAACACCGAGATATTTCAGATACTTGTCGGAAAATCACGCAATTTGCCAATATCGCGGTTTTACAGCGATTGGCGGCCCCCGTGAATCACAAATGCGCGTCGGGTTTGCTCACGCTTCCCGGCGGCGGAAACCGGATCGTGGTGCCCAAAGTGATCCAGTTGGAATTCTCCCCGGTGATGTTGCGGCCATAGATCACGTCGACCGAGAAGATGTCGTTGGGCCGATAGCGCACGCCGGTCTGGATGCGTGGCTGGATCACGCTGGCGAATTCGGCGCGGCCCGCCTGCCCGTACAGTTCCACTGTGTATTGCAGCACGTCGGTGAATTTCCAGTCGAAGCCGACGCCATAGGTGAAGTAGTGGCGATCGACGGTGCGATCCCACAGCCAGCCGGCATTGAGATTGATGCGTGTGGTTTCGGAAAAACGATAGGTCGCCGGAATCTCGGCGAAGACGGCGGTGTTCTGGCCGGTCACAGCGTCGAATGTGCCGCTGGCCAGCGCCGATACGCCGAATTTTCCGATGCCGGTCGGCTCAATGTTGATCTTCGCCTTTGGCGCCAGCGTGGTGCTGAACTCGCCATCGGAGCGGCTGTGATTGGTGAGCACGCTGAGTTCGACCGGACGCGTGATCTCCACTACGCAGGACGGATTGGCCACCGCCGCGAAGTCGCTGTTGGTGGCCATCGAATACCAGCTCTCGACTTTGCAGGAGCCGAGGTCCGAAATATCCGCCGCATCGACCGCATAGGCGCCATTGGCCGCCTCCGCATGGCCCGAAGCCATCAGCAGCGCGACCAGAACGAAGCCGAACAGCGTCAGCGCGCGATAACGAGGAGCAGCCATGCTGTAGACCTAGCTGAGTCCCGAAATCCTCGACAGAACAATCGCGCCTCGCTTATCCTGAGGGTATGAGCGAACACCATCATGACCACGATCACGATCATTCCGAATTGTCGGACACCGAGCTGCGCGTCCGTGCACTCGAAACCATCCTGACCGAGAAAGGCTATATCGATCCGGCAGCGCTGGACGCGATGATCCAGGCCTATGAGACCAAGATCGGCCCGCACAACGGCGCCCTGGTGGTTGCGAAAGCCTGGACCGATCCGGCCTTCAAGGCCGCGCTGCTGGCGGATGGGTCTGCGGCAGTCGGCACCCTCGGCCATGTCAGCCGCACCGGGGACCATCTCGTCGTGGTCGAGAACACGCCCGAGCGCCACAACATGGTCGTGTGCACGCTGTGCTCCTGTTACCCCTGGGAAATGCTCGGCCTGCCCCCGGTCTGGTACAAGGCGGCACCCTACCGCTCCCGCGCCGTGAAGGATCCGCGCGGCGTGCTGGCAGACTTTGGCTTCACGATTCCGAATGACACGGAAATTCGCGTCTGGGATTCGACGGCTGAAACCCGCTTTCTGGTTTTGCCAATGCGACCTGCGGGCACCGAGGGCTGGAGCGAAGAACAACTGGCCGAACTGGTCACGCGCGACTCGATGATCGGCACGGGTCTGGTGACAGCGCCGGGAGCCCCGTCGTGAACGGCGTCCACGACATGGGCGGCATGGACGGTTTCGGCAAGGTAGAGCCGGAGCCGAACGAGCCGATGTTTCATGCGGAGTGGGAATCCCGCGTGCTGGCCATGGTGCGGGCCATGGGCGCGGCAGGCGCCTTCAACATCGACGCCTCGCGCTTCTATCGCGAGACGCTGCCGCCGGAGGTCTATCTCTCCAGCAGCTACTACAAGAAATGGTTTCTCGGCCTTGAGGATATGCTGGTCGAACGCGGCTTCCTCGCTGCCGACGAGATCAAGGCCGGCCACGCATCCGTGCCGCCGAAACCGCTAAAGCGCGGCAACTTCACCGTTGATAGTGTCGAGCGCGTGCTGACCCGGGGCTCATTCACGCGCCCTGCTTCGGCGCCTGCTACATTCGCGATCGGCGATCGCGTGCGGATGAAGAACATCCATCCGACCACCCATACGCGCTTGCCGCGCTATGTCCGCGGTCATGTCGGCGTGATCGAGCGCATATACGGCGCCCATGTCTATCCCGACACTGCGGCGCATGAGCAGGGCGAAAACCCGCAATGGCTTTACACCGTCGTGTTCGACGGTGCCGAGCTGTGGGGACCCGATGGCGATCCGACGCTGAAGGTGTCGGTCGAGGCGTTCGAGCCATATCTCGATCCGGCGTAATTGCCTCAGTGCGCCCGCACGTCGCCCGCCAGGCCCGCGAGTCTGGCGGGATCGATGACCGTCAAGCGGCCGCGACCGGCTTTCAGGATCAGCATCCGGTTCCAGGCCGAAACGGTGCGGCTGACCGTGAATAGCGTGGTGTCGCTGAGTTCGGCCAGTTCCTGGCGCGAGATCCTCAGTTCGATCGGAACGCACTCACCATCCGGATCTCCTTCCCGCACCAGGCGCAGAACGATCCGTGCGATACGTCGATCGGCATTCTCACTCGTTGCCTCGTGAAGACGGCGCAGCAGACGATCGGTTTGCCGTCCGACGATACCGAGGACATTGATCGCGAGCTGCGGAACAACATGCATCAGTCCGCTGAAGCGATCGGCGGACCAGCACAGCAGTTCGGTCGCGACTGTCGCGCGCAGGGTTGTCGGGCGAGAAAAATTGCCGAACATCGATGCGGCTCCGGCGAGATCGCCGCGTCGCATGAATTGCAGCGTTTTCTGCGCGCCATGCGCATCGATCATTGTCTTCTTGAGCTGACCATCGATGACCACAGCGATTATCGCCGGTACGTCGCCCTGTTGCCAGAGCGAACAACCGCAATCCAGAACGTGCTTTCTTCCAGCTTCGATGACGATGCCGCGTGCGCCCTCGTCCAGGCCCGCAAAAAGCGGCGTTTGACCAAACGAATTGCACATCTCTCGATCCATTGCTCGCCTTCCGGAACGAGCGATTTCGCCGAGCAGCTGTCGCAATCAAATAAAACTGTCATCAAAGATTCTGATGCGAGCGGCTCTGCACGACGACATCGCGATCAGAACAACGATATCAAATAAATCCTCCGCAGAGTTTGTTGTTTGATCCAGCGCAAAGAAGGTGGGCGCTGCAGCAGGCATATTGCCCTCGCTCTAGGCGAATCTCGCCTCTTCTCCAGGCATATGGCCGCAAACCGAAGGGGGAGCGTATGGTGACGGACCAGAATATCGCTCAGCCTGCAGAGGCTCAAAGGCGCAACAGCCGCATGTCGGAGTTGCTCGTCTTTCTCACGATCGTCGTTCTCATCTGGCCCGTCGTCGCGGTGGGCGTGGTCGGCGGTTACGGCTTTCTGGTCTGGATGACCCAGATGATTTTCGGCCCGCCCGGCCCGCCTCTGCTTCACTAGGACTTTCACATGACAGACAAATTCACCAGACGCGCTCTGTTGACCGGCGCGACCGCCGGCGCGTCCGCGCACGACAATGAGCACATCTCCAGCGCCGTCGTGTCGGTGCTTCCGGCCCATATCGACGCGGTATCTGCGCGGTTGTCGAGCCTTCCCGGTGTCGAGATACATCACCGCACGGCCTCCAAACTCGTGGTGGTTCTCGAAGGTCCAGGCAGCGGCGCACTAGGTGCGATGCTCGCAGACATCTCATCGTGGCCGGGCGTGCTCTCGGCCAACATGGTCTTCGAACAGCGTCTCGACTAGGAGAACGACGAAATGCCCCTTTCGCGGCGTGATCTACTCAAGGCTCAGGCAGCAGCCATCGCTGCAGCGGCGGCTGGCATCAACGTTCCGGCGGCCGCTCAGTCGATTGCCGGCGGCGTCGGGTCGCTGTCCATCAAATGGTCGAAGGCGCCGTGCCGGTTCTGCGGCACCGGTTGTGGCGTCATGGTCGGCGTCAAGGACAACAAGGTCGTCGCCACCCATGGCGACACGCTGGCGGAAGTAAACCGCGGCCTGAACTGCATCAAGGGCTACTTCCTCTCCAAGATCATGTACGGCGCCGACCGCCTGACCACGCCCCTCCTCCGCAAGAAGAACGGCGTGTTCGACAAGAACGGCGAACTCACGCCGGTGAGCTGGGACGAAGCATTCGACACCATGGCGCAGCGCGCCAAAGCGACGCTGAAAGAAAAAGGACCGACTGCGATCGGTATGTTCGGATCTGGCCAGTGGACGATCCTCGAAGGTTATGCCGCGACCAAGCTGATGCGCGCGGGTTTCCGCTCCAACAATCTCGATCCCAATGCTCGGCATTGCATGGCGTCTGCGGCCGTGGCTTTCATGCGCACCTTCGGCATGGACGAGCCGATGGGATGCTATGATGACTTCGAGGCCGCCGATGCCTTCGTGCTGTGGGGCTCGAACATGGCCGAGATGCATCCGATCCTGTGGACGCGCCTCACCGATCGCCGCCTTGGTCATCCGCATGTGAAAGTCGCGGTGCTCTCGACCTTCACGCATCGCAGCTCTGACCTTGCCGACATCCCGATCGTGTTCAAGCCGGGCACTGATCTTGCCATTCTCAACTTCATCGCCAACCACATTATCTCGACTGGTCGCGTGAACACCGAATTCGTCAACAACCATACGACGTTCGTGAAGGGCACGACGGATATCGGCTACGGGTTGCGTCCCGAACATCCACTGGAGAAGAAAGCCAAGGGCGCAGCCACGGCCGCAGCGACGACGCCAATCGATTTCGCGGCCTACGCCGAATTCGTGAAGGACTATTCGCTCGAGAAGGTGTCGAAGCTGACCGGTGTCGAGCCCGGCTTTCTGCTGGAGCTCGCCGAGCTCTATGCCGATCCGAAGCGCAAGGTGATGTCGCTCTGGACCATGGGTTTCAACCAGCACGTCCGCGGCGTCTGGGCCAATCAGCTCGTCTACAACATCCATCTGCTGACCGGCAAAATCTCCGAGCCGGGCAACTCGCCGTTCTCGCTGACGGGCCAACCATCGGCCTGCGGCACGGCGCGCGAGGTCGGCACCTTCGCGCACCGTCTCCCCGCCGACATGGTGGTGACCAATCCGGAGCACCGCAAGCACGCTGAAGAAATCTGGCGCGTGCCGCATGGCCTCCTGCCCGACAAGATCGGTTATCACGCCGTCGAGCAGGACCGCATGTTGCATGACGGCAAGCTGAACTTCTATTGGGTTCAAGTGAACAACAATGTGCAGGCGGCGCCCAACAGTTCGGGCGAGACCTATCCGGGCTACCGCAACCCTGCCAACTTTATCGTCGTGTCGGATGCCTATCCGACGGTGACGGCGATGTCCGCCGATTGCGTGCTGCCGGCGGCGATGTGGGTCGAGAAGGAAGGCGCCTACGGCAATGCCGAACGACGCACTCATGTCTGGCGCCAGCTGGTCGATGCGCCCGGCCAGGCGCGCTCGGATCTCTGGCAGCTGATGGAGTTCTCGAAGCGGTTCACGACGGACGAAGTGTGGCCCGCCGCCCTCCTCGACGCCAACCCGAACTACAAGGGCAAGACGTTGTTCGACGTGCTGTATCGCAACGGCGAGGTCGACAAATTTCCCGTCGGCGAAATCCCCGATGACTATGAAAACCACGAGTCCAAGGACTTCGGTTTCTATGTGCAGAAGGGGCTGTTCGAGGAATATGCCACGTTCGGCCACGGCCACGGCCACGACCTCGCCCCTTGGGACACCTATCATGATGTGCGCGGACTGCGTTGGCCGGTGGTCAATGGCAAGGAGACCAAGTGGCGCTACCGCGAAGGTCTCGATCCCTACGTCAAACCGGGCAAGAAGATCGAATTCTACGGCAACCCGGATGGACGCGCGCGCATCATCGCGGTGCCCTATGAGCCGCCGGCCGAGTCGCCCGACGCTGAGTTCGATCTCTGGCTGGTAACCGGCCGCGTGCTGGAGCACTGGCATTCCGGTTCGATGACCATGCGCGTGCCCGAGCTCTACAAGGCGTTTCCCGGCGCGCGCTGCTTCATGCATGCCGAAGACGCGCGCGCCCGCGGCTTGAACCAGGGCGCCGAAATCCGGCTGATGTCGCGGCGCGGTGAGATCCGCACGCGCGTTGACACGACCGGACGCAACCGCATGCCCCGCGGCGTGGTGTTCGTGCCGTGGTTCGATGCCAGCCAGCTGATCAACAAGGTCACGCTGGATGCAACCGACCCGATCTCCAAACAGGCGGACTTCAAGAAATGCGCGGTCAAGATCGTTTCCGTTTAAGTGCGATGAAGACGGTCATCGCGGCAATCATCGCCGGCACCATGGTGCTGGTGTCCGGTGCGATCTATGCGCAGTCTGTCCAGACAACGCCACGGATCGTGCCGCGCGTCACCGGCGCAGCGCAGCCCATGGGCGACGTTCCTGCGCCGCCCTTCCCGCGGCCCGTCACCGACGACAAGCGCGTGATGCGGAACTATCCGGAGCAGCCTCCGGTCATCCCGCATTCGATCGAGAACTATCAGCTCACGCTGCGGGCCAATCGCTGTCTTGAGTGCCATCGCCGCGAATATACCGAAGGCTCGGGTGCGCCGATGATCAGCATCACGCATTTCATGGATCGCGATGGCCAGATGCTCGCCGATGTGACACCGCGACGCTATTTCTGCACGGCCTGTCACGTGCCGCAAACCGATGCGCGTCCGCTCGTCCCGAACACCTTCACCGACATGAAGGCATCCGGCAGGTGAGCGCCATGAAGTGGTTGATATCCAAGTTTCTGTGGTTCTGGCGCATCGCCAGCCGACCGGCCACGCATATCAGTCTCGGCGTGCTGGCGCTGGGCGGCTTCCTCGGCGGCGTGATCTTCTGGGGCGGTTTCAATACGGCGCTGGAAGTCACCAATACCGAGAAATTCTGCACCGGCTGTCATGAGATGCGTGACAACGTGTATCAGGAGCTGCAGCGAACGCCGCATTTCGCCAATCGATCCGGCGTGCGTGCCACCTGTCCGGATTGCCATGTGCCGCATAACTGGACCGACAAGATCGCGCGCAAGATGCAGGCGTCGAAGGAAGTGTGGGGCAAGATTTTCGGCACGATCTCGACGCGCGAGAAGTTCCTCGACATGCGTCTGGAGCTTGCCAAACATGAATGGGCGCGCCTGAAGGCCAATGACTCGCTGGAGTGCCGCAACTGCCACTCGGCGATCGCAATGGATTTCACCAAACAGGCGCCCCGCGCGGCGGCGATCCATGCCAAGTTCCTCGTCACCGGCGAGCGCACCTGTATCGATTGCCACAAGGGCATCGCGCATGAATTGCCTGACATGTCCGGGATCGAGCCCGGCTGGAGCGCCCCGGCCGAAGTTCGCGACCGCCATAGCCACCACACGCCCGATGCGGATCGGTTGTCGCGCTATCTGGCATCGGTGAAGGAGACGCAGCCGTAGGGTGAATGGGCGAAGCTGACCCACCCTACGGCACAGCTCAGTTCATCGTGATGTTGGCCTTCTCGATCACGCCCTTCCAGCGCTGCGTCTCGCTGGCGATGTATTTGGCGAACTCGTCCGGCGGGACCGCCACGGCGACGGCCCCGAGTTCGGACATCTTCTTCTTCGTCTCGGGCAACTGCATGAATTCGCGGATCGAAACTGACAGCTTGTCGGTGATGGCTTTCGGCGTTCCGGCCGGTGCCATGAAGCCGTGCCAGGCGACGGCCTCAAAACCCGGAAGGAATTCCGACACCGCGGGCAGGTTCGGATCGAACTCGGCGCGTTTCGGCGAGGCCGTCGCCAGCATCGCGAGCTTGCCGGCTGCCGCATGCGGCAGCAGCAGTGGCACGTTGTCGAAGGCGATATCGATCTGGCCGCTGAGAAGATCGGTCACCATCTGGCTCGAGCCCTTATAGGGTACGTGAACCATCTTGGTGCCGGTCATCTGCTGGAACAGTTCGCCGGCAAGATGCTGCGTGGTGCCGACGCCGGCCGAGCCGAATGTCACCTTGTCGGGATTGGCTTTGATATAGGCGATCAGGTCCGGCACCGTGCGCGCCGCGATCCTGGTCGGGTTCACCACCAGGACATTCGGCACCATGCTGATCTGCGCGATCGGCACGAGATCCTTTTCGGGATTGTAGGACAGTTTTGCGCCATACAGCGTCGGATTGATCGACAGCGCCGAGGTGCTGGCAAGGCCGATCGTGTAGCCATCGGGCGCAGCGCGCGCGACGCGGGTGACGCCGATGATGCTGCCGGCACCGCCGACATTCTCGATGATGACGGTCGCGCCCATCTTCTTCTGCAGATGCTCCGACACCATGCGCGCAAAGATATCGGCCGTGCCGCCGGCGGCAAACGGAACGATGCTGGTGATCGGGCGGCTCGGGTAATTCGCGTCCTGGGCCGTCGCATGCGTGAGCGTTCCCAGCGTCAGGCAGACAGCCATCAGGATTGACCGAAGTCTCATTGAACATTCCTCCATGTGTTTTTCTATTTTGATCGTCGGCGTCCTTTGGTGGACGCTCGAAACTGAGGTGGTGACGAACGTGACGTCGTCACCACCCGCGCGGTCGGCTAGTTCATCGTGACGTTGGCCTTCTCCATCACACCCTTCCAGCGCAAGGTCTCGCTGGCGATGTATTTGGTGAACTCATCCTGCGGGATCGCCACGGCGACTGCGCCGAGTTCGGCCATCTTCTTCTTCGTCTCCGGCAGGCTCATGAAGTCGCGGATTTCCGCCGATAGCTTGTCGACGATCGGCTTCGGCGTTGCCGCCGGTGCGATGAAACCGTGCCAGGCGACAGCCTCGAAGCCCGGCAGGAATTCGGCGACGGCCGGCACATTCGCGTCGAACTCTGCGCGCTTCGGCGTTGCCGTGGCGAGCATCGCCAGCTTGCCACCGGCCACATGCGGCAGCAGCAGCGGGACGTTGTCGAATGCGATATCGATCTGACCACTGATCAGGTCGGTGACCATCTGGCTCGAGCCCTTATAGGGCACATGGACCATCTTGGTGCCGGTCATCTGCTGGAACAACTCGCCGGCAAGATGCTGCGACGTGCCAGGTCCGGCCGAGCCGAACGTTACTTTGTCTGGATTGGCCTTCATGTATTCGATCAACTCAGGAACCGTGCGGGCCTTGATGCGATCGGGATTCACCACCAGCACGTTAGGTACGATGCTCACTTGGGCGAAGGCCACCAGATCCTTCTCCGGCTGGAACTGAAGCTTGCTGCCGTAGAGCGAGGGCGCGATCGCCAGTGGCGAGGTGCTGGCGAGGCCGATCGTGTAGCCATCGGGCTGCGCCTTGGCGACACGGTTGACGCCGATATTGCCGCCAGCGCCGCCCATATTTTCGACCAGCACGGTGGCCCCGAGCTTCTTCTGCAGGTTCTCCGACACCATGCGCGCGATGATGTCCACGGTGCCACCGGCGGCGAAGGGCACGACGATGGTGATCGGCTTGGTGGGGTATTTCGCATCTTGCGCGCTCGCCTGCCCGACGGCGCCCACGGCGACGCAGGCCGCCATCAGGATGGATTTGATCTTCATGCGTGTTCCTCTTCTCGAATGAGTGTTCTGATGAATGCTTGCGGGCGCCTCGCCTATTGCGCAGGCAGCACTTTTCCGGGATTCATGATGTCGTTCGGATCGAGCATCTGCTTGACGCTGCGCAGCAGCCGCAACTCGGTCGGCTTGGTGACGCGCGCGAGCCGCTCGCGATTGGCGATGCCGATGCCGTGCTCGGCACTGATGCTGCCGCCGAGCGCGACGGTCTCTTCATCGACGATGGTGTTGATGCCGCGGATCGTGTCCTGGATCTGATCCTTCTGGTTCTGCTCGAGGCCTGGAATGATCGCGAGGATGTGGATGTTGCCATCGCCGATATGGCCGTGCATCACGATGCGTGCGTCGGGCCGATAGGCAGCGATGCGCTTCTCCACCTGTGTGACGAAGGTCGCCTGCTGCGACAAGGGCACGGCGCTGTCATGCGAGATGACGTAACCGGCCTTCTTGCTGCCTTCCGACACGCTGTGTCGGATCTTCCAGAACGCCGCAGCCTGGGTCTCGCTGGAGGCCACCAGCGCATCGGTGACCAGCTCGCGCTCATAGGCGTTACTGAGCAACGCTTCGAGCGCTGCATTCAGATCGACCGACACCAGCGTGTCGACGAGCTCGATCAGCACATACCACGGCGTATCCAGCTCGAACGGGATGTTCACCAGCGGCAGGTTCTCGGCGATCACCTCGATCTGGCCGCGCGACATCACTTCGAAGGCGCCGATGCGGTCACCGAGTTCGGTACGTGCCTGCGCGAGCAGGTCGAGCACCGCGTCGATACTGTTCAGCTTGGCGAAGGACACTGCCCTCGCCCGCGGCTTCGGAAACAGCTTCAGTACAGCACCAGTCATGATGCCGAGCGTGCCTTCGGCGCCGATGAAGAGCTGCTTGGTATCGAAGCCCGTGGAGTCCTTGCGCAGCGCCGTCATGCCGTCGAGGATCTCGCCATCGGGCAGCACGACTTCGAGGCCAAGCGTGAGTTCGCGTGTGGTGCCGTAGCGCAACACGGCGGTGCCACCGGCATTGGTGGAAAGATTGCCGCCGATCTGGCACGAACCTTCAGCGCCGAGGCTGAGCGGAAACAGGCGGTCGATATCGTCGGCCGCTTTCTGGATGTCGGCGAGGATGCAGCCGGCATCGACGGTGATGGAGTCACCGAGACGGCTGACGCTACGGATCTTGTTGAGGCGATCGAGACGCAACACGATCGTGGTGCGGTCGGCGAGCGGCGTGGCTGCGCCGCACATGCCGGTGTTGCCGCCCTGGGGTACGATGGCGATGCCGGCGGCCGCGCAGGCCTTCACGATGGATGAGACTTCCTGCGTCGAGCCAGGCTTCACGACGGCCAGCGCCTTGCCGTGATAGCGGCCGCGCCAGTCGACCACATAAGGTTCGAAATCGCCGCCGGGACCGATCAGGTGTCGGTCGCCGACGATGCCGGCAAGCATTGCAAGAAATGCGGTATGGTCAGTCAATTCACTCTCCCCGTCACCGGAACGAGAGGTCGAGCAGTCGGCCTTCGAACAGGCGATCGCGCGAGCTTTCGAGATGGAGACGCATGGCCGTGCGCGCCGCTTCGGCGTCGCGATCACGGATCGCTTCAAAAATACTGCTGTGTTCCTCGAACACCTGTTCAAGGCCGGGCCGCGGGCCCATCAGCGACAGGCCGTGCAGCTTCATGCCGACAGCGACGTGGTCCTTGAGGGCGTTCAGCGAGGTCGCGAAATAATGATTGTTGGTCGCCTCGGAGACAGCGAGATGGAAGGCGTAGTCGGCGTCTTCGCGATGCTTGCGCTTCTTCGTCGCCTCGCGCAGCAGGCCGAGCGCTGCTTCCATCTTGCCGAGATTGTCGTCGCTGCGTCGGAGCGCTGCAAAATGCGCGGCATCGGCTTCCATGGTGATGCGGAATTCGAAGCAACGCTGGATGTCCGCGATGGTCTCCACCCGCGCGAAGCCGAGTGGCTGTGGCTGCGCACGCATCTGGACGAAACTGCCTGCGCCCTGTCGCGACATGATCAGGCCGTCTTCGCGCAACCGGCCGAGGGCTTCGCGCAGCACCGGGCGGGAGACGTCGAACATGTCGGAAAGTTCGTGCTCGCCAGGCAGCTTCTGGTCCGGTGCGTAGTCGCCATTGGCGATGCGCTGCGCGAGTTCGCCATAGACCTTGTCGACGAGCGAACCAGCGGCACCGCGCGGACGCGGCGCTTCAGGCAATTCAGAGGGATCAATCGGCTTCATGATCGGTCAAACCGCAGCTCACAGGAATGGCGGTGGAGGTTTCGTGTGACGGTCCGATCGCCCGGGAGCGCCGTCGCATGGAAACACTTCCGCGCCCAAAAATTTCGGCGACCATGAGAGGCGACGGCAAACTTGTCAACATGTCAATGTCGTGCGGATGAACTCTCATGGTCGTATAGTATTGATGTATAATGGTGAAATTGCTTGATCCGATCAAATACCGTGCTGCATCGCACAAATGCTGATAACTTGTCAGGCTGCTGAAATCGTGGTCGAACGCTCGCTCAATCGGAAAGGACCAGGCGTGACCAACGGACTGAACGGCAAGGCTATCGTGATCATCGGCGCAAGCTCCGGCATCGGCGCTGCCGTGGCGAAGAAATTCGGCGCCCTCGGTGCCAGGCTGATCGTGCACTACAACGGCAATCCGGAAGGCGCCGAGGAAGTGGTCGCCAATATCCGCGCGAGTCGTGGCACGGCCGACCTTGTGCGCGGCGACGTGTCGGAGCGTACTGAGGCTGCGCGCGTGATCGACGAAGCCCATGCCAAGCTCGGCCGCATCGATGTCTTGATCAACAATGCCGGCGCCATGTTCGGCCGCACATCGATCGCCAATGCCACCGACGAACAGTATGACGACGTGGTCGATCTCAACATCGGCTCGGTGTTCTTCGCCTGCCGCAAGGCCGCGAAGATCATGGAGGCGCAGCGTTCAGGCTCGATCATCAACACGACCTCGGTCGCAGCCCGTAACGGCGGCAGCGGCGGCGCCGGCCTCTATGGTTCGGCCAAGGGTTTTGTCTCGACCATCACGCGCGTGCTGGCGAAGGAACTGGCTCCGTTCAACGTACGCGCCAATGCGGTGGCGCCGGGCGTGATCATGACGCCGTTCCACCAGCGCTATTCGACCGCGGAGCAGCTTGAAGGCGCCCGCCAGGGCATCCCGCTGGGCCGGATCGGCACGCCCGAGGATTGCGTCGGCGCCTATCAGTTCCTCGCCGACGAGACCATGAGCAGCTACATCACCGGTCAGGTCATCGAGGTGAATGGCGGCCAGATCATGCCGTAACGTATTTACCTCTCCCTGCTTGCGGGGAGAGGTAAAAAACAAGCGCTTCGTTAGAAGAACTCCTGCAACACGCACCCGAAAGAGCACAACGATGACAGCTCCCTTCCCGACCGGCGTCTACTGCGCCGCGACCACCCCCTTCAACGCCGACCTGTCGGTGGATCAGGGCCTGTTCACCTCGCACTGCCAGCGTCTGCTCGATGACGGCTGCACCGGCATCGCCATGCTCGGCACGACAGGCGAAGCCAATTCGCTGTCATCACGCGAGCGCATGGCGCTGCTGGAAGCCGTGGTGAAGTCCGGGATCGCGCCGTCGAAGCTGCTGCCGGGCACCGGCGTTGCGTCGATCATGGAAACCGTCGAACTCACGAAGCACGCCGTGACCAGCGGTGTCGGCGCCGTCGTGATGCTGCCGCCGTTCTACTACAAGGGCGTGTCCGATGATGGCATCGTCGATGCCTATACGGCAGTGATCGAGCGCGTTGCCGATCCGCGCCTGCGCGTTGTGCTCTATCACATCCCGCAGATGTCGGCGGTGCCGATCTCGCTCGACGTCATCGATCGGTTGCGCAAGCGCTTCCCGGAAATCGTGGTCGGCATCAAGGATTCCGCGGGCGAGTTCGCCAATATGAGCGCCATCGTCGATCGCTTCCCGGGTTTCTCGGTGCTGGTCGGCGCCGATCCCCTGATGCTGAAGCTGCTGCCGATGGGCGGCGCCGGCTGCATCACGGCGACCTCCAACCTCGTGAGCCGCGAGCTCGCTACCGTGTTCAATGGTTACAAGGATCCGGCCAAGGCGGCCGAGGTTGCGACTGCGCAGGAGCGTATCGTCGCGGCGCGCAATGCGGTGTCCAGCTATGCGCAGCTTCCCTCGCTGAAGGTGCTGCTGGCGAAGCGCGACAACAATGACAATTGGCTGCGGGTGCGTCCGCCGCTGACGGGCCTCAGCGCTACTGAAGCGGCCAAGGTCCGCGAGTCGCTGTCCGTCTAGACAGCCGTGGCTGCGAACGCGCGCCAGCCCTTGGCGCGTAGTTCGCAGGCCGGGCACTTACCGCAGCCATAGCCCCAGTCGTGTAACGCGCCGCGCTCACCGAGATAGCAGGTGTGCGAGTGTTCGCGGATCAGGTCGACGAGGCCCTGCCCGCCGAGCTCATGCGCCAGCGCCCAGGTCGCCGCCTTGTCGCGCCACATCAGCGGCGTGTGCAGCGTGAAATTCCTGGCCATGCCGAGATTGAGCGCCTGCTGCAGCGCCTTGATGGTGTCGTCGCGACAATCGGGATAGCCGGAGTAATCCGTCTCGCACATGCCGCCGATGATGTGGGTGATGCCGCGTCGATAGGCCAGCGCTGCGGCGAATGTCAGGAACACCAGATTGCGGCCGGGCACAAACGTATTGGGCAGGCCGTCGGCCCCCATCTCGATGGCGACGTCACGCGTCAGCGCGGTGTCGGAGATCGCTGATAGCGTCGGGATATCCAGCGTGTGGCTGTCGCCGAGTTTGGCGGCCCAGTCGGTATTCAAGGCCTTCACGCCCGCCAGCAGCTTGTCGCGGCTATCGAGCTCGATGGCATGGCGCTGGCCGTAAGCGAAGCCGAGCATCTCGACGCGCTTGAAGCGCGCCAGCGCCCAGGCCAGGCAGGTTGCGGAATCCTGGCCGCCGGAGAACAGCACCAGCGCGGTTTGATCTGGGAAAGTGTCGCTCATCGGCTGCAGATAGCACTCCCCAGAGCTGTGTGAAAGACAGGCAAAACCGGGCATTTCCGCTGGGCCACGCTGCCGTCCTGCGGCATAGCAAAGGCTCCTGCTGTGAACCGTGGTGCCTCATGACCCCTTCCCGCGATATCGCCGGCCTGATCGAGATCATGGCCCAGTTGCGCACGCCCGTGACCGGCTGCCCATGGGATCTGGAGCAGGATTTCGCGAGTATCGCGCCCTATACGATCGAGGAGGCCTACGAGGTCGCCGATGCCATCGTTAGGCACGATCTCCACGACCTCTGCGACGAACTCGGCGATCTCCTGCTGCAGGTGGTGTTCCACGCCCGGATGGCCGAAGAGCAGAACGCATTCGCGTTCGGCGACGTCGTGGAGGCGATCACCCGCAAGATGATCCGCCGGCATCCGCATGTGTTTCCCGGCAAGGATGGCAAGATCGCACCGACGGATGTGAAGGGGACGTGGGGGCGTATCAAGGCCGAGGAAAAGGCTGAACGCGCCGCCCGGCGCGGCGTTGAGACCACGCCGCCCTCCTCGTTCCTTGCCAGCGTCAAGGCCGGGCAACCCGCGTTGAGCCAGGCCATGGAGCTGCAGACAAAAGCCTCCAGCGTCGGCTTTGACTGGAATGACCCACGCGCGGTGCTGGCGAAAATCCGCGAGGAAGCCGACGAGATCGAAGCCGCACTCGATCGCGGCGATCAGTCCGAAGTGGCGGCCGAGACCGGCGATCTGATGTTCGCGCTGGTCAATCTCGCGCGGCACGTGAAGGCAGATCCAGAGCTGGCGCTCCGCGGCACCAATGCGAAATTCGAACGGCGCTTCGGCTATATCGAACGGGCGCTCGCGGCGAAGGGAAGCTCGCTACAGGAGGCGTCGCTCGGACAGATGGATGCGCTGTGGAACGAGGCGAAGGGTAACGAAATCGCGGATTGAATGACTCGCAACCGCTAGGGAACAACCGACGATGACACTGACTGACGTCCTCGGCGGTCTTCTGGCGGGCGGTGTCGGCGGCATGGCGTCCGGCTTGCTCGGTATTACCAGTGGCGGAATCCTCGTCCCGCTGCTGGTGCTCCTGCTTGGCAAAGATCAGCACGTCGCCCAGGGCGTTTCTCTCGTCGTGCAGGTCGTGCCCACCAGTCTTTCCGGCGTCCGCAACTATCAACGCAGCGGCCATCACGTGCCGCCGCGCTGGCTTGCCTGGCTGGCCATCGGATTTGCAGTGGGCGGGTGCGTTGGCGCCTTGCTCGCAACAACCGTTTCTGCTCGCGCGCTGCAATGGACTTTTGTCGGCTATCTGCTGGTTCTCGAAGTGATTGTCATCCGTCGGCCGTCACATCCCAAGCTCGAAGGCACTGCAGACGAAGCGAAAGAGGTGCCGTTACGCGGGTCAGCGCTCGTCGCCATCGGCGCGGTCGCGGGCTGGTCGTCGGGGTTTCTGGGGATCGGCGGCGGGCTTGCGATCACCGCCTTGATGACGGGCCTGCTGAAGGTGTCCCAGCATCAATCCCAGGCCCTTAGCCTTGCCGTCACAGCACTGCCCGTCACTTTACCGGCCGCCCTGCTCTATGTGCAGCAGGGCATAGAGCTGCCGTGGCTCACGATTGCAAGTCTGATCATTGGGCTGTGGATCGGTACCGGTCTTGGATCACGGCTGGCGAATCGCATGAGTCAGAGAGCTTTGCGGATGACACTCATCGCTGTCATCGCCGGCATGGCAGTGTTCATGGCGTTTAAAGCTGCAATCTGAACAACAACAGAGTTTCGTCAGGCACTCAGATCCGCGACCGGATGCAGCACCGCGCTGAACCGACTCATGACGATATCGCGTTTGGTCTCATCGACACGCACCACCATGTCGAAATGGCCGTCGTGCAGTTCTTTCACCAGTACTTCCGCATTGCGATGCAGCCAGCTCACGCCAGCGCCGTCCGCAGCGTCGATCGACAGATCCAGCGTGATGCGGCTGGCGGCGAGCCGTGTTTCGATGGCAGCGAGCAGATCGTCGATGCCCTCGCCGGTTTCGGCTGAGACCATGAAACACAGCTTGTCCAGCGGCCGCCGCGCCGCGATATTGGCGAGGTTCTCGCGCTCCTCCGGAGGGAAACGATCGATCTTGTTCCAGACTTCGAGAATGCGCGCTGTTGCATCCGTATCGATGCCGAGCTTGCGCAGCACGTTGTCGACGTCGCTTTGCTGCGCTTCCGCATCCTCATGCGAGATGTCGCGGACATGGAGAATGATGTCGGCTTCCAGTACCTCTTCCAGCGTCGCGCGAAACGCGGCTACGAGCTGGGTCGGCAGGTTGGAGATGAAGCCCACCGTGTCCGACAGCATGGCCTTGCCGCCATGCGGCAGCGTCAGCGCGCGCAGCGTCGGATCGAGGGTCGCGAACAACATGTCCTCGGCCTGCACGTCGGCGCGCGTCAGCCGGTTGAACAGCGTGGACTTGCCGGCATTGGTGTAACCGACCAGCGCAACAACGCGATACGGCACGCGCTGGCGGCCGGCGCGATGCAGGCGCCGCGTCGCCTGGACCTTCTTCAGATCGGCTTCGAGCCGCGCGATGCGGTCGCCGATCATGCGGCGATCCGCCTCGATCTGGGTTTCGCCGGGGCCGCCCATGAAGCCGAAACCGCCGCGCTGGCGTTCCAGATGGGTCCATGAACGGACGAGACGGCTGCGCTGATAATTGAGATGCGCGAGCTCGACCTGCAGCGTGCCTTCCTTGGTCTTGGCACGGCGGCCGAAGATTTCAAGGATGAGACCGGTACGGTCGAGCACCTTGGCCTTCAATTCCTTTTCGAGATTGCGCTGCTGGATCGGCGACAGCGCGCAGTCCATCACCACGATCCCGATCTCGTTCGCCGCGATCAGGCCGGCGATCTCCTCGACCTTGCCCTTGCCGAGATAGGTGGCCGGGCGGATCTGGCTCAGCGGCGCGGCGACGGCCTCGACCACGGTGAGGTCGATGGCGCGTGCGAGACCGACCGCCTCTTCGAGCCGGGCTTCCGTATCGCGGACATGAGAATAGGCTTGCGCGTCGGCGTCGCCCCGCCGTTCGCGCAGGTAAGGACCGACCACGAGGACGCGGCCGGTCGATTCGCTGCTGGCCGAGGGTCGGTCGGCAGCATTGCCTTCGAAGCTACGAAATTCCAATCAAGCGTCTCTCAGGAGTTCGCTCAAGCCGGATCCTCGCCACCCTCAAAAAGCTGAATCGGTGCGCCCGGCATGATGGTCGAGATCGCATGCTTATACACCAGCTGCGAGTGTCCGTCGCGCCGGAGCAGAAGACAGAAATTATCGAACCAGGTGACAATGCCCTGCAATTTGACGCCGTTCACCAGAAAGATCGTGAGCGGAGTCTTGGTCTTGCGTACGTGGTTGAGGAAGGTGTCCTGTAGATTTTGTGCGCGGTCTGCCGCCATTTTTTTTAATCCCGCAGTCTGTTTTGTTGCTTTTTTTGAACCCGGCGCAGCCCTCTCCGGGGCCTTACCAAGCTGCCGCACTTTCCCCTGAGATCCCCCTCCGGGAGCGCGACGACGTGATTAGACGGCAGGCGCGCTTTTTAGGCAAGCCGGAACGCGGAATTGGTGCCTAAAAGCGCGGCAAATTTTATGAAATCGCTGCGAATTTATGGAATTCCTGCCTCAGGCGCGTCGCGATACCACCAGGCTTGCCGTCACCGATCGGTTTGCCGTCGATATTGATGACCGGCATAACGATCTGACTCGCCGACGAGACGAAGGCTTCCGCGGCGTCATAAGCCTCTGCCGGTGTGAAGTTCCGCTCTTCCAGCTTGAGCTGCATCGAAGCCAGAACCTCGATCAGTACGGCGCGGGTGATGCCTGCGAGAATGCCTGACGCGGCCGTGCGCGTCACCACCTTGCCGTCCTTGGTGACGATCCAGGCGTTGCACGACGCACCCTCAGTGACGAAACCGTCGGCGTCGACATACCAAGCTTCATAGGCGCCCTTGTCGCGGGCTTCCTGTCGCGCCAGCACATTGGGCAGCAGGCCGACAGTCTTGATGTCGACGCGCGGCCAGCGATTCTCGGCCGTGGTGATGACCTTCACGCCCTTGGCAGCAGTCGCCTGGTTCTTGGCGAAGTTGAGCGATTTCGCCGTCACGACCACGCTGGGTTTCACGTCCGGCGACGGAAATCCGTGATCGCGATGGGCGACGCCGCGGCTGATCTGCAGATAGACGATGCCGTAATTGATGCGGTTGCGGCGAATGACTTCCTGCATCACCACCTTGAGCGATGTCAGCGGCATGGCCTCGGCGATGCGCAGCTCCCGCAAGGAGCGCTGCATGCGCGCAATATGGCGGGGAAAGTCGACCATCTTGCCGCCGATGATCTCGCAGACCTCGTAAATGCCATCGGCGAACTGATAACCGCGGTCCTCGACGTTCACGGCGGCATCGCGCAGGTTGACGTATTGACCATTCACATAGGCGATGCGCGACATGTTCGTTCCGAGGCTTGAGTTGAAGCTTGAGGTGAGGTGAGTGATTTAGCCGACGCCGAGCGCCTTGAGCTTGCGGTGCAAGGCGGAGCGCTCCATGCCGACGAATTCAGCGGTGCGCGAGATATTACCCGAAAAACGGCTGATCTGCGCAATCAGATAATCGCGTTCGAACACTTCGCGGGCTTCGCGCAGCGGCAGGCCCATGATGTGCTCGCCATTGTTGCTGGTCGGCATCGACGGCACCATCGAACCGACGTCCTGCGGCAGCATGTCGGCGGTGATGATCACTTCCGGTCCGCCGCCGGCCAGGATCATGACGCGTTCGACGTTGTTGCGAAGCTGGCGGATATTGCCCGGCCAGACATGGGACTGCAGGACCGCCATGGCGTCCTCGCCGATCTGTCGCTTCGGCAGGCCCGTCGCGATGGAGATCTGCTCCATGAAATATTCGATCAGCTCCGGGATATCCTCGCGGTGCTCGGACAGCGGCGGCACGCGGATCGGCACCACCGAGAGGCGATGATAGAGATCCTCACGGAAACGACCTTCGGCGATTTCCTCTTCGAGATTGCGCGCGGTCGACGAAATGATGCGGACGTCGACATTGACCTTGGTGGTTCCCCCTGCCCGCATGAAGGTCTGGTCGACCAGCACGCGCAGGATCTTGTTCTGGGTCTCGCGCGGCAGATCGCCGATCTCGTCGATGAACAGCGTGCCGCCATGAGCCTCTTCCAGGGCTCCTGCCTTGCGCGCCTGTTCGCCATTGGACTGTTCGATGCCGAACAGTTCGACTTCCATGCGCTCCGGCGTAATCGCTGCAGCGTTGATGACGACGAACGGCCCCGTGGAGCGGGCAGAGGCCGTGTGCAGCGTGCGCGCGGCGAGCTCCTTGCCGGCGCCCGACGGGCCGACGATGAGAATGCGGCTATTGGCCTTAGCGGCGCGATCGATGGTCTGCCGTAGCTGGTTCATAGCGGCCGAGCGCCCCGTCAGCGAATTGGCGACCGGCGCGAGTTGCTTCAGTTCCTTGACTTCGCGTTTCAGCCGCGAGGTTTCCAGCGCGCGCGTCGCCACAAGGATCAGCCGGTCAGCCTTGAACGGCTTTTCGATGAAGTCGTAGGCGCCGCGCTTGATCGCTGCGACGGCGGTTTCGATATTGCCGTGGCCTGAGATCATCACCACAGGCAATTCGGGATTGTCGCGTTTGACCTGCTCAAGCAGTTGCAGGCCGTCGAGCTTACTGCCCTGCAGCCAGATGTCGAGAAACACCATGTTGGGGCGGCGATTGGCGATTTCCGCGAGCGCGGAATCGCTGTCTCGTGCGGTGCGGGTGGTGAAGCCCTCATCGTCCAGAATGCCCGCAACAAGATCGCGAATATCGGCTTCGTCGTCGACGATCAGAATGTCATTTGCCATAGGTCAAAATATCCTGGTCACGTTTATTCTTGTCAGTTGCCGGTAGCGGCTTTGATCTTCGGTTCGTCATCAGGCGGGGCTTCCGGTTCACTCTTGTCCGCGTCAGCCTTCTGACCAGAGATAGAAAACCGCAGCCGCATCCAGGCACCGCGCTGTCCTGGACGAACGCTCGATGCGTCGCCAAGTTCGATGCCTCCACCATGATCCTCGAGCACCTTGCCGACGATCGCGAGGCCGAGGCCAGTGCCCTTCTCGCGAGTCGTGACATAGGGTTCGAGCAAACGCGACCTGTTGACGGTCGGCAGACCGATGCCGTTGTCGATCACGTCGATCAAGATCATGTCGTTCTCGCGCGACGCTGTGACATCAATACGACCTTTGCCGAGTTCTTCTGGCGGCACGGCCTCGATCGCCTCTGTCGCATTCTTGATGATATTGGTGAGCGCCTGAGAGATCAGTCGGCGGTCGAACCGCGCGCGCATCGGCTCTTCCTTGATCTCGGCGGAGATGTCGAGGTCGGGGTGACCGACCCGCATCAGGAATACGGCCTGACGCACGGTGTCGGCGACATCCTCACCTTCGATCACGGGCTTGGGCATGCGCGCAAAGCGCGAAAATTCGTCGACCATGCGCCTGATGTCATCGACCTGCCGAACGATGGTGTCGGTGCATTGTTCGAAGATCGCCTTGTCGTCGACGATGACCTTGCCGAACTTGCGCTTGATGCGTTCGGCGGAGAGCTGGATCGGCGTGAGAGGATTCTTGATCTCATGCGCGATGCGGCGCGCCACGTCGGCCCAGGCCGAGGTGCGCTGTGCCGAGACGAGTTCGGTGATGTCGTCGAGGGTGATGATGTAGCTGTCGCGCGACTGGCTGGTCTGCTCGGCGCTGACGCGCACCGACAGATTGCGCTCTTGCCCGTCGCGGGTGATCGTCACCTGCCCCTGGACCAGCCGCTGCGATCCCTCGCGTGCGGTCTGCATCAATTCATCGAGCTCGGGAATGATCTCGTGCAGCGGGTGGCCCAGCGTCTCGGACTCCGAATGTCCGACCAGTTTCTCGGCCGAGCGGTTGAGAATGCCGATCATGTTCGAGCCATCGACGCCGATGATGCCGGCGCTGGCCGATGATAAAACCGCCTCGATGAAACGGCGGCGGCTGTCGATGACGTCGCTCGCGCTGACCAGTTCGTCACGCTGGGTGCGCAGCTCCTGCGTCATCTTGTTGAAGGTCTCGCCGAGATGGGCGAGATCGCCCTCCGACTGGATCACCGGCACCTGAACATGAAGATCACCGGTCGAGACCATGTTCGCTGCGCCCATCAGGCGGCGGATCGGCGCCACCAGCCAGTTGGCGAAATTCAGTCCGATCAGCACGGCGGACATCAGCACCGTCAGTGCGATCACGGTGAACATCAGCGCGAAGGCGACCTGAATGCCGAGTCTGCGCGATTCCAGTTCGGCATATTCGGCCGCGCCGGCCTGGCTCTGGTTCATCTGCGCGACCACGCGCGGATCGAGCTTGCGGGCGACATAGAGGAACATATTGTCGAACGCTCGCAATCGGATCACAGCGGCGACGTAATTTCCCTCGGGGATCACAGCGATGGCCGGCTCGGACGCGCTGACATTGACGAGGAAGTCTGCCGGCGGCGGCGAGAATTCCTGTTTGATGCCGGGTTGGTCGGGTTCGATGACGTTGCGATCCTTGTCGATCAACATGGCGCCCGGCAGATTGCGGGCGGTTGCATTTGCCAGCATCAACGAACGGAACGTGCCGCGGTCCTGATAGAAGAGCGGCTGGATGCGCGCGAGATCGTCGGCCATGCCGAGGATATCGCCGCCAATCAATTGGCCGTGCTCGTGCAGATAGGCACTGGCAATCACGAGCGAATTGTTGATCACCGCCTTGGTCGGGCCGGAGAACAGCCGGTCGAGGCCGCGGTCGAGGGTCACATTGGCAACGATCGAGACCAGCACCGCCGGCAGCACGGCGATCACCGAGAACAGGCTGACGATCTGGACATGCAGCCGGGCCGCCGCCCTGCCCCTGCGGCGCGCCTGGATAACCTTCCAGATCTCCCGCGCAATGATCAGGACCAGCAGCAAGACGCTGGCGGCATTGATCAGCAGGAAGGTAACGACGACCTGATGGGTCGGCGCGATCGGCGTGAGGCCGTTCAGGACGAGGAAGGTCAGGCATGACGACAGGAGTGCCAGGCCCACAGCCAATGGCACGAACAGCCGCCGCAGGGTCCACCTGCGCGGCTCCGCCATCGACGGTTCATAGGCTGTAGCCGACGTGTCTGCGCTGGTCATTCCGACAATGTGGTGAGCGTGGACGCCGTGCGGCTGCCGGAGACAGCCCGGACCGCACTGATGCAATCATACAACAATGTTGCCCAATTACGACAAATCCACGGCGCAGACTAGCCAACGAAAACGCATAGCCTGCGTTTTCGTGTGTTTTTGCGTCTCAAACCCTGGAATTGCTCGATCCTGCTACCGAGATCAGCCGCCGGTTCGATAGACCTGAATGTCGAGATCGCGAATTTTCTTCCGCAGCGTGTTGCGGTTGAGGCCGAGCAGATCCGCAGCGCGAATCTGGTTGCCTCGGGTCGCGGCCAGTGCTGCGGTCAGCAGCGGCACCTCGATCTCGCGGAGAATGCGGTGATAGAGACCCGGCGGCGGCACGCCGTTCGGGAAGCCGGAGAAGTGCGAGGACAGATAGACCTCGACGGCACCACCGAGATTATCCACGCCGGTCGGCGCACTACCACCCGAGGCCACAGCGGGCGGCGCCAGTTCGCCGTCGATCACCGAGCCGGTAATGACATCCTGCGGATAGAGTGCTGCCAGACGGCGCGCGAGGTTTTCCAGTTCGCGAACGTTGCCCGGCCAGCGATGCTGCTTCATGCGCTCGAGCGCCAAGGCGTCGAGCTTCTTCGGCGGCAGGCCGTCCTTCTCCGCGAGTGCAAAGAAGTGGCGGATCAGATCGGGCAGATCCTCGATGCGCTCGCGCAGCGGCGGCAGGCGCAGCGGCACGACGTTGAGGCGGAAGAACAGATCCTCGCGGAACAGGCCCTGCTGGATCAGGATACGCAGATCCTTGTTGGAGGCGGCGACGATACGCACGTCGGTCTTGATCGGCGTGCGGCCGCCAACGGTCGTGTATTCGCCCTGCTGCAATACGCGCAGCAAACGGGTCTGGGCCTCCATCGGCATGTCGCCGATTTCGTCCAGGAACAGCGTGCCCCCTTCAGCCTGCTCGAAGCGGCCGGTGGCGCGGGCATTGGCGCCGGTGAAGGCGCCGCGCTCGTGGCCGAACAATTCGGACTCGATAAGATCGCGCGGGATCGCCGCCATGTTGACCGCAACGAACGGGCCGTTGCGGCGCTTGCCGTAGTCGTGCAGCGCGCGGGCCACCAGTTCCTTGCCGGTGCCGGACTCGCCGGAGATCATCACCGTCAGATCGGTCTGCATCAGGCGGGCGAGGACGCGGTAGATTTCCTGCATCGCCGGCGAACGGCCGACCAGCGGGATCGAGTCGAACTCGCCGTCATCGGCGTGGCTTGCGACGCGCTCCTTCGGCTCGGACAGCGCGCGACCGACGATGGCGATCAATTCCTTCAGATCGAACGGCTTCGGCAGATATTCATAGGCACCGCGCTCGGAGGCGCGGATCGCGGTCATGAAGGTGTTCTGCGCGCTCATCACGATAACCGGCAGATTGGGCCGCATCTTCTTGATACGCGGCAGCAGATCGAACGCGTTCTCGTCAGGCATCACCACGTCGGTGATCACAAGGTCGCCCTCGCCCTGGCTGACCCAGCGCCACAACGTGGCTGCGTTCCCGGTCAGGCGAACCTCATATCCGGCGCGCGATAGCGCCTGATTGAGGACGGTGCGGATCGCCGTATCATCGTCCGCAACCAGAATGCTACCTGCAGCCATCGTTAGTCCTCGTCTTACGTCTGTGAGGTGTGCGTCGGTGCCGCGGGGGCATCGGCGCTGCTCGGATCAAGGGTCTTGTCGTCCAATTTCTTGGCGGGGTTGAACATCGGCAGCAGCACGCGAAAAGTCGTCTTTCGTGGCTGAGATTCACATTCGATGATCCCACCGTGATCGCCGACAATCTTCGCAACCAATGCAAGACCCAGGCCGCTTCCGGTGGGCTTGGTGGTGACGAAGGGATCGAACAGGTTGGGCAGAAGATCTTCGGGAACGCCAGGGCCGTTGTCCTTGACGCAAAACTCCAGCGGCAGCGAGACGCGCGATTTCTTGCCCGGCACCGACAGCCGCACGCCCGGCCGGAACGCGGTGGTGAGCTGGATCTCACCGTCGGAACCGAGATCGACGATGGCTTCGGCAGCGTTCTTCACCAGATTCAGGAACACCTGGATGAGCTGGTCCTGATTGGCCAGCACCGGCGGCAGCGACGGGTCGTAATCCTCGATGAAGCGGATGTTGCGGGCGAAGCCGGACTGCGCGAGGCGCTTCACGTGATCGAGGACGGAGTGAATGTTGACCGGGCCACGCGCCACCGGGCGGTCGTCGCCGAACACTTCCATGCGATCGACCAGCGTCACGATGCGATCGGCTTCGTCCATGATCAGGCGTGTCAGCATGCGGTCTTCCGACGATGCCGACTGCTCAAGTAGCTGAGCGGCTCCGCGAATGCCCGACAGCGGATTCTTGATCTCATGCGCCAGCATGGCCGCCAGCGCGATCACCGAACGCGCAGCGCTGCGATGGGTGAGCTGTCGATCCATCTTGTCGGCGATGGTGCGCTCCTGCAGCATCACCACAATATGGCCCGGACGCTCGGTGAGCGGCGCGACATGCAGATCGACCTGACGGTCGCCGCCGATGCGCGGTGTGCCCAGATCCACCTTGTATTCGTTCACCGGCGAACCGGCGGCGCGAACCTGATCGATCAGCGCCAGCAGCGGACTGCCGAATGGCACCAGTTCTTTCAGAGACTGCCTGCGCAGGAATTGCGTAGAAATCTCGAAAAAGGATTCCGCAGCCATATTGGCGTCGACGATCTTGCCGTCGGGTGCGATCAGGATCACCGGATTCGGTAGTGCGTTGAGAATGGCCTCACTGTCGGTCGGGACAGGACGACGGTGCTCTGCGGCGTTCATGCGGCAGCACTCCATGCGAAATCATCAAAAGCGTCATTCAGAGACCGCTGCACACCGGAGGGATCTTCGGATGTAAGGATCTTCTGTCGCCAGGTCTTCAGGGTCTCGGTCGGCGCGCAGCTCGTAGCTGCGGCCGCATCGAGTGCCCAGCCGAGATGTTTGCGCGCGTGGCGCAGGCCGATGCGCATGCCGTAGTGACGGACCACGTCGTCGTAGAGGGCGCAGATATAAGCGAGTTGCTGCTGCAGCGACGGCGCGGCTTCCGCGATGCCGGTTTCAAGACGTCGGCCGATTTGGCCGGGCAACCAGGGCATTCCCTGAGCTCCGCGACCCATCATGACGGCATCGGCACCGGACATCTTCAGCGCACTCACGGCCTTGTCGTAGGACGTAATGTCACCATTGACGATGACGGGAATGCTGACGGCGTCCTTCACCGGGCGCACGGCGCTCCAGTCGGCTTCGCCCTTGTAGAACTGGCAACGGGTGCGACCATGCACGGTGATAAGCTGCACACCCGCCTGCTCTGCGCGCTGCGCCAGCTCAGGCGCGTTCAGCATGCGATCGTCCCAGCCCAGACGCATCTTCAGGGTCACGGGTACTTTCACGGCAGCGATGGTCGCCTCGATCAGCTTCAATGCGTGGTCGAGGTCGCGCATCAGCGCGGAGCCCGACTGGCCGCCGGTCACATGCCGCGCCGGGCAGCCCATATTGATATCGATGATGTCGGCGCCGGCGGCTTCGGCCACACGGGCCCCCTCGGCCATCCAGTGGGTCTCACAGCCGGCCAGCTGGACCACATGGGGCCCGATCCCGGTCGCTTCGCAGCGCAATACCGACATGGGACGACCATTGACGAGATCGTCGCTGGCGGTCATTTCTGACACGACGAGGCCGGCCCCGAGTTCGGCGGTGAGCCGCCGGAATGGCGCATCGGTGATACCCGACATCGGCGCCAGAACGACCCGGTTGGCGATCTCGATGCCACCGATTCGTAACGGCTTGCTGTATACTGAGTCCGGGGTGGTCACAGACCTGCTCGTCGTTGTCTCGTCCGCTGCATTGCGGGCATAGGGCGCATAATGCGCACATTTGTTGTGCAGTCAACCGTCATGCCTACACATTAGACAGATGCGCTCATTTTGCAAGTGCAGTGCAGCAATGCACTCTTATGCAGCCACGAGAATGTAATCATACTGTTTTTGCCCGCGGCCGTGCTAAGGGCTGTGCGATCACCGCTTACCCCTTAATCACCTGACCCTGATGACAAAATCACCTAATCCTGCCGGTTTGAAGACAGCTGCCATTATCGTTGCCGCCGGCCGCGGCCTCCGCGCTGGCGCCGGTGGACCGAAGCAATATCGCATGATCGGAGGCCGCAGCGTTATCTCGCGGGCCATGGAGCCGTTTTGCAACCATCCCCAGGTCTTTGCGGTCCAGCCGATCACCAATCCTGACGATATCGCTGTGTTCAACGAGGCGGTCAGCGATTTGAGGTATCATGTTCCTGCCAATGGCGGTGCGACGCGTCAGGCGTCGGTGCATGCTGGACTCGAAGCACTGGCAGATCACGCGCCGGACATCGTGCTGATTCACGATGCAGCCCGCCCGTTCGTAACCCCTGCTTTGATCGAGCGCGCGATTGCCGCGGCACAGATCACTGGCGCTGCCGTGCCCGGTGTCGCCGTTACCGATACGATCAAACAGGTCAACGAGGCCGGACACGTGGAAGCGACGCCGGACCGTGCACGCTTGCGCAGCGCGCAAACGCCACAGGCATTTCGTTTTGATGTCATCCTTGAAGCGCATCGTCGTGCTGCAAAGGAAGGCCGCGATGATTTCACCGACGATGCCGCGCTCGCCGAATGGGCGGGATTGACCGTGGCAACCTTTGAAGGCGATCTTGCAAATATGAAGCTCACGACTCCCGAAGATTTCATTCGCGAAGAAGCGCGTCTCGCCGCCTCGCTCGGCGATATCCGCATGGGCACGGGCTATGACGTGCACGCCTTCGGCGACGGCGATCACCTGATGATCTGCGGCGTCCGTGTGCCGCATACGCGCGGCTTCCTTGCTCACTCAGATGGCGACGTCGGCTTGCATGCGCTGGTCGATGCGATCCTGGGCGCGCTGGCTGACGGCGATATCGGTTCGCACTTCCCGCCGACCGATCCGCAATGGAAGGGCGCGGCGTCCGACAAGTTCTTGAAATACGCCGTGGACCGCGTCGTCGCACGTGGCGGCCGTATCGCCAATCTCGAAGTGACGCTGATCTGCGAGCGGCCCAAGATTGGCCCGCTACGCGATGCGATGCGCGAGAAGATCAGCGAGATCTCCGGCGTGGCACTGTCACGCGTCGCGGTGAAGGCGACCACCAGCGAACGTCTCGGCTTCACCGGCCGTGAAGAAGGCATCGCCGCGACTGCGGCTGCCACCATTCGCCTTCCCTGGATGGACTGACATGGCAGCGAGCGACGCACGAGCCCTCTCCCGCGCGCTGCTCGATCTCTGCCGCAGCCGCAAGCTGACGATCGCGACCGCTGAGTCCTGCACCGGCGGCCTCGTCGCTGGCGCACTGACCGAAATTCCCGGCTCGTCCGACGTGATCGATCGCGGCTTCGTCACCTATTCCAATGCCGCCAAACACGCGATGCTCGGCGTCAAGACTGCGACGCTCGACAGTTTCGGTGCGGTCAGCAAGGAGACCGCGATCCAGATGGCGGTCGGTGCGCTCGAAGAAGCGGATGTCGATCTCGCGGTTTCGATCACCGGGATCGCAGGCCCCGGAGGCGCAACGCCGGGCAAGCCGGTCGGCCTCGTGCATTTTGCCGTTGCGTCGCGTGACGGCCGCATCGTCAACAAGGAATGCCGCTTCGGCGCCATCGGCCGCAGCGCGGTGCGTCAGCGCTCCGTGCTTGAAGCTCTGCGGATGCTGATGGAATTGGCACGTGGGCCACAGCCGCCGGCCAAGAAGCGCGAAGCTGCGAGTCTCGCGCGCCCGCGCGTGGCGCGTTCGCCGCGACGGACCGCCGTCAAACGACGCAGGCCGACCGCGCCACTAAAAAAGCCGACGACTAAGAAGTAGACGGAACGCCCGAGACGCGCGGGCTGCGATAAACTTCGTCCGCGCGCTTCTCGAAGGCTACAGCAAAGCGCTGGAATGCCGCGTCGAACATCGTGCCCATCAGCATCGCCAGCATGCGGCTCTTGAATTCATAGGCAATGAAGAAGCCCACATCGCATTCCCCGTCATCTGCCTTCGGCTCGAAGGTCCAGCGGTTTTCGAGATTGCTGAACGGACCGCGCAGATATTCGACCATGATCTTCAGGTTCGGCCGATCCAGCGTCACGCGGCTGGTGAAGGATTCCTGGACCAGCTTGAACGACACGGTCATGTCGGCAACGATGACCTCGGTGCCATTCTCGTGCGGCGTGCGCTGGCGAATCTTCAGCGACTTGCACAACGGCACGAATTCCGGATAGCGCTCGACATCGGCGACCAGATCGAACATCTGGGAGGCGCTGTGACGCACGCGGCGCTTGTTGGCAAATCTCGGCATCGTCGCGTTCTCAGCGCGCGAGAGCGGCGCGCGCAGCCTGCAGCTTGGCAAAATCCTCGCCGGCATGATGCGACGAGCGCGTCAGCGGGCTCGCCGACACCATCAGGAAGCCCTTGGTGTAGGCGACTTTCTCATAGCCGCTGAATTCATCGGGGGTGACATAGCGCGACACCACGTGATGCTTGCGCGTCGGCTGCAGATACTGGCCGATGGTCAGGAAGTCGATATCGGCCGAACGCATGTCGTCCATCACCTGCAACACTTCAGGGCGCTCCTCGCCGAGGCCGACCATGATGCCGGACTTGGTGAAGATGGTCGGGTCGAGTTCCTTGACCTTCTGCAGCAGGCGCAGCGAATGGAAATAGCGCGCGCCCGGTCGCACTGTCAGATAGCGCGACGGCACGGTTTCCAGATTGTGGTTGAACACATCGGGCTTCGCCGCGACGACGACTTCGAGGGCGCCCGGCTTGCGCAGGAAGTCAGGCGTCAGGATTTCGATGGTGGTCGTGGGACATGCCGCGCGGATCGCACGAATCGTCTGCGCAAAATGTTCGGCACCGCCATCGGCGAGATCGTCGCGGTCCACCGAGGTGATCACCACATGATGCAGGCCGAGCTTGCGCACGGCTTCGGCGACATGCTCGGGCTCCATTCCGTCGAGCGCGTTTGGCATGCCCGTCTTGACGTTGCAGAACGCACAGGCGCGGGTGCAGGTGTCACCCATGATCATGAAGGTGGCGTGTTTCTTCTGCCAGCACTCGCCAATATTCGGGCAGCCAGCTTCCTCGCACACGGTAACAAGGCCGTTTTCCTTGACGATCTTGCGGGTGTCGCCATAGCCACGGCTGGTTGGCGCACGGACCCGGATCCAGTCCGGCTTCGGCGGCGAGAACGAATCCGGCCGATTCACTTTTTCAGGGTGACGCGGGCGGAGCTGCGTGGTGGAAACGGTATCGAGGACGACGACCATGAACTGTCCGTTCTGAGTGAAGCCTTAGGTAATCCGCCGGGCCCTGTCCTGCAACCCGCCCTCGCCTTGCCCGGCCCTGCATCGTAACATAGCAGGCAGAATGGCTCCAAAATCTCACCAAATCCCCCAAAAGCTCGGCAAGGCACTCAAACGCAGCTTTTTCGCTCGGAGCGTGCACGATGTGGCCCCCGAACTGATCGGCGCGACGCTCCTGGTAGACGGCGTCGGCGGCGAGATCGTCGAGGTCGAGGCCTATCATCACACCGAGCCCGCGGCCCATTCCTTCAACGGGCAGACGCCGCGCAACCAGATCATGTTCGGGCCGCCCGGCTTTGCCTATGTGTACCGCTCCTACGGCATCCACTGGTGCGTGAATTTCGTCTGCGAGGCCGAGGGTTCGGCCAGCGCGGTGCTGATCCGGGCATTGCAACCGACCTTCGGGATTGGCGAGATGCAGCTGCGGCGCGGGCTGCAGGATGAGCGCATGCTGTGCTCCGGACCTGGCAAGGTCTGCCAGGCGCTGGGGATCAGCATCGCGCATAACGGGCTGGCTTTGGACAAGCCGCCGATTGCGATTCACGCAAGGACGGAAGTGCCGGACATTGTCGCCGGCATCCGCATCGGCATCACCAAGGCCGTGGAATTGCCGTGGCGATACGGGGTGAGAGGCTCAAAGTATCTGAGCAAGCCGTTTGCGAAGGTGTGAGCGGTAGGATGGGTAGAACGTCTTCGCGAAACCCATCAATCGCGAACAGGGAGGTGATGGGTTTCGCTGCGCTCTACCCATCCTACGATCAAACTCACACCGCGTTCTTGAGTCGCTCCAGCGCTTCTAGCGTCTTGGCCTTGCGGGCCTCGGCTGCCTCGCGCTTCTCGCGCTCTTCCTCGACGATCTCTTCCGCGGCGTTGGCGACGAATTTCTCGTTGGAGAGCTTGGCGTCGGCGCGCTTGATGTCGGCTTCGGCTTTCACCAGTTCCTTGTCGAGACGCGTCTTCTCGGCGCCGAGATTGATCACGCCCTTCAACGGCAGCGCTGCGACCTCGCCGCGGATCAGGAGCTGCACGGCGCCCTGCGGAGCGACATCGGCGAAGGATATGTCGCCGAGACGCGCGAGACGCTTGACGACATCGCTCCAACGCTGGGCACGGGCTTGAGTTTCCGCAGAAGCGCCGGCCAGCACCAGTGGCGTCAATGTTGCCGGCACGATGTTCATCTCGGCACGCACCGAACGAACCTCCGTCACCAGGTCGATGACCCAGCCGATTTCGGCTTCGGCGGCGTCATCCTTGAAGTCGGCGACTGGTTCGGAATCGCCCATCAGGATCGGTGCGACGATCGGATCGCTCGCGGCGGTCGCGATGATCAGGGCTTCCTGCTCGCGCGTCAGGCCGCTCGCCTTGCGGGACCATGGTGCAAGGGCCAGCAGACCGTCGCGCGGTGCGGTGACGGCCCAGAGTTCTTCCGTGATGAACGGCATGAACGGGTGCAGCAGCTTCAAGATCTCGTCGCGGGCCCAAGCGACCATCGCGCGGGTTTCGGTCTTGGCCGGACCGTCCTCGCCCATCATGAATGGCTTGGCGAGTTCGAGATACCAGTCGCAATACACGTTCCAGACGAAGCGATAGGCCGCGCCCGCCGCATCGTTGAAGCGATAGGCTTCGATGGCTTCGGTGACTTCGCGCGTTGCCTTCACGGTCTCATGCGCGATCCAGCGGTTGAGCACTTCCTTGGCCTTGGTCGGATCGAAGCCCGCCGGCAACACGCACTCGTTCATCTCGGCGAAACGGCAGGCATTCCAGAGCTTGGTCGCGAAGTTGCGATAGCCTTCGACGCGCTGGGTCGCGAGCTTGATGTCGCGGCCCTGTGCGGCCATCGCAGCCAGCGTAAAGCGTAGCGCGTCGGCGCCGTACTGGTCGATCAGGTTCAGGGGATCGATGACGTTGCCCTTCGACTTCGACATCTTGGCGCCCTTCTCGTCGCGGACGAGGGCGTGGATGTAGACGGTCGGGAACGGCACGTCCTTCTTGAAGTGCATGCCCATCATCATCATCCGGGCGACCCAGAAGAAGATGATGTCGAAGCCGGTGACCAGCACATTGGTGGGATAGTAGCGATCCACATCGACCGAGCTCTGCGGCCAGCCCAGCGTCGAGAACGGCCACAGCGCCGACGAGAACCAGGTGTCGAGCACGTCTTCATCGCGCGTGATGAAGCCCTCGCGCTTGACGGGATCGAGCGCCATCTCGTGGCCCTGCTCTTCCGTGATCACTTCCTGCTCGACATAATAGCCGAGCGCGTTGCCGACTGCTTCTTCCTCGGTCTCGGCGACGAACACCTTGCCGTCCGGACCGTACCAGGCCGGGATCTGATGGCCCCACCAGAGCTGGCGCGAGATGCACCATGGCTGGATGTTCTCCATCCACTCGTAATAGGTCTTTTCCCAGTTCTTCGGCACGAACTCGGTCGCGCCGGTGCGCACAGCGGCGATCGCCGGCTGCGCCATGGTCTTGGCGTCCACGTACCACTGGTCGGTCAGATAGGGCTCGATGACGACGCCGGAGCGATCGCCATGCGGCACCATATGCGTGTTGGGCTCGATCTTCTCCAGGAAGCCGAAATCTTCCAGCCGCTGCACGATGGTCTTGCGCGCCTTGAAGCGCTCCATGCCATGCAATTCTTCGACCAGCTCTGACGCTGCGACCGGCAGGCCGCGCAGATAGTCCTCGTTGTCGGCGAGTGCGAGCTTGCCTTCGATATCGAGGATGCTGATGCGTGCAAGGCCGTGGCGGTTGCCGACTTCGAAGTCGTTGAAGTCGTGCGCCGGCGTGATCTTCACCGCGCCGGAGCCCTTCTCCGGGTCCGAATATTCATCTGCGACGATCGGGATCAGGCGGCCGACCAGCGGCAGAACCACGTTCTTGCCGATCAGATGCGTGTAGCGTTCGTCATCCGGATTCACGGCGACGCCGCTGTCGCCGAGCATCGTCTCGGGACGCGTGGTCGCAACGGTGATGAACGAGGTCGGATCTTCCGGATCGAAGTTCTTGCCTTCGAGCGGATAGCGCAGATGCCAGAGGTTACCCTTGACCTCGACCTGCTGGACTTCGAGATCGGAAATCGCCGTCAGCAGCTTCGGATCCCAGTTCACAAGGCGCTTGTCCTTGTAGATCAGGCCCTCGCGGTGCAGCTGCACGAACACCTTGATGACGGCCTCGGACAGGCCCTCGTCCATGGTGAAGCGCTCGCGCGACCAGTCGCAGGAGGCGCCAAGGCGCTTCAACTGATTGACGATGACGCCGCCGCTCTCGGCCTTCCACTTCCAGACGCGTTCGAGAAATGCCTCGCGTCCCATGTCGCGGCGACCGGGCTCCTGGCGCTCCGTCAACTGGCGCTCGACCACCATCTGGGTCGCGATGCCCGCATGGTCGGTGCCGGGCTGCCACAGCACGTCGCGGCCGCGCATGCGCTCGAAACGACAGAGCACGTCCTGCAAAGTGTTGTTGAGGGCGTGGCCCATATGCAGCGAACCGGTGACGTTCGGCGGCGGGATCACGATCGTATAGGGCTCGGCATCCACCCGGTCCGCGCGGCCCGCCTTGAACGCGCCTTCGGCTTCCCAGGCAGCGGCGATGCGGGTCTCGATATCGGCGGGCTGATAGGTCTTTTCGATCATGACAATTCAATCAAATCAGGGGTTTTTGGCCACGGTTTTGAGGCCTGGGGCGAACGCAGGAAGCCGATGGCGCTAGAAACCCGCCAGCGCGGCTCAAGTCAACATATAGGGCTGTTTAGCCATCCCGGAGGGCCAAACGAAGGCCCCGAAGGGCCGTCGTTGCTTGTCTCGCGGGCCTAGCGGCCGCCGCCGCGTGAGACGCGCTCGATCTCGGCCTTGACGATACGCTCGACGAGGCCCGGCAGGTTGTCGTCCAGCCAGGACTTCAGCATCGGACGCAGCATCTCCTTGACGAGATCCTCAAGGGTCCGCGCGTTGTTGCTCAGGACCGTATTGGCCAGCGCATTGAAGGCCGACTCCACGGACGACACGGTGCTGTGTGACAGGATCTGCTGCTGTGGTGCGACCGGGGGCGGATCATAGGACGACGGGTCGAAGCGCGGTGCGGGTCGTTGGCTGCTGGCAGCGACCGCTTCGGCGAATTCGAGGTCGTCATCCGGCTCGACATGCTGGAATGCGGGTTCCGGCTCGGGGTCGGCGACCACCATCTCGTCGGTCAGTTCGAACACATCACCATCGGGCTGCGCCGGGCGCACCTCTTCCTCGGTGGTCGCGGCTTCCAGGCTGGCCAACATCGCGTCGATGTCGTCCTGGCTGTTGGAAGCAGCAGGCTCCGGCGGTGGTGGCGCGGGCTTCGGGGCTGGCGGCGGGGCTTTGGCGGCAGCAGCCTGCGCGGCAGGAATCGCCGACGGCGGAATGTCTGTCATCGCAGCAGGCTTGGATGCAGGAGCCGGCTTGGGTGGCGGTGGAGGAGCAACTTCAGCAACGGCCGGCTTCGCTTCATCGTCGGCGATGATACGTCGGATCGACGCCAGAATCTCCTCCATCGAGGGCTCCTGGACCTTTGCAGGTTGCGTCATGTCCGACTCCGCATCATCAACGCTCTCGTCAATATTTTACACCAGACGAGGCTGAATTTGCGGGTTGTCGTTTTGACGACCGTTCGATTCAGCGCGCAAGCCTGACTTGTCCCCAAGATCAAGCGACGCCTGACCACCAACTGTCGCGCGGGAAATGCCCAAGGAACTAGGAGAGGCATTCCGAATCGCTAAGCCAGCAATGCAAACGGTACGTCATCGGACAAATTGATTGCAAGCAAAGGGCCGCACAAGCGGCCCTTTCGATACGATATCAGGTGATATCTGAGCGCGTTAGCGCCCGTCGGGTGTACGCACGCCGACCCAGCTATCGCGCACCTGATGATAGTGCACGCTGGGGTCATACACATTGGTGTTCAGCTTCATCACCGTCGGTGACAGACGACCGACTGCGTTAAGCACCGAGTACGATGCCACCACACGATCATGCTGCGCGGTGACAAGCGCGACGCGCGCGTTCACCAGCGCCTGCTGCGCGTTCAACACGTCGAGCGTGGTGCGCTGGCCGGCTTTGGCTTCTTCGCGAACGCCGTTCAGCGCGATTTCGGAAGCCTGCACCTGCGCCTGCGCGGACGAGACCTGCGCCCTGCCCGCCAGCAACTGACCCCAGGCCTGTACGACGCTCGCGCGGGTCTGATCGCGCACCTGCTCCAGTGCTAGACGCTGCTGGGCCAGCGTTTCCTTGGACTGCCGGATCAGCGAATATTCCGCGCCGCCCTGGTAAACCGGGATGGACACTTGCGCTATGCCTGATGCCGTCAAACCGCGCGGCTGCGAAATCGACTGTTCCCAACCCTGCTGGATGTTGGCCTGCAAGGTCACGCTCGGGAACAGAGCGCCTTCGTTGACCTTCACATTGAGGAAGCTGACGTCGATACCGAACATCGCCGCGGTGACGTTGGGGTTTTCGACGAGGCCGAGATCGACGGCGCCGGGCAGCGTATTCGGAAGGAAGCGATCAACGGGCGAACCCGCCTGCAGGTTGCTCGGTTCGTTGCCGATGATACGGCGGAAGTTCGAGCGCGTGGTGGTGAGATTCGACTCGGCGGTCAGCAACTGGGTGCGGCCGGCAGCGAGCTGGGCTTCGGACTGCGCCACGTCGGTACGGGTGACTTCGCCGACATTGAAGCGATCGCGGGTCTGCTTCAGCGTCTGCTCGAGCACACGCACGTTGCTCTTCTGCACCTCGACCACGGCCGAGTCGCGCAGATAGTCCATGTAGATGGTCGCGGCGGAGAGGATCACTGACTGTTCAAGCACGCGCAGACCTTCGCGCGCAGCCGACACCTGTCCCTCGGCGGCACGTGTGCGGTTCGCCGTCTGCTGGCCGTTGTACACATTCTGAGTGATGGTCGCGCCAACGGCGCGGGGAACCTGCACGCCGTGAATTGCGGTCGCAGTACCTGCAATGCTGTTGACCGCGTCCGTGTACTGATAACCGCCGCTCGCGGTGATAGCGACCCTCGGCCGATAACCCGACAAAGCCTGCGGCACGTTCTCGTCAGTGACGCGCACCGAAGCGCGCTGGGCATTCAATTGAGGATTGTTCTGATAAGCGCGAACCAACGCCGCTTCGATCGTGTCAGCCAGAACGGGTGACGCTCCGGCAAATGCCAGCAAAAGGGCCGCAGCTGCAGCACCGGTGAGAGCTTTTACGCCGCCCATTCTTGGTAATCCATTCATGCCGTTCACTGATCCGGGCGCACACTTATGGCGACCGAACAGATGATGTCCGTTAGCGAGTCTCCACTCACCATATTCCGCGCATTGGCGAGACGGAACCTCTCGTGGAAACTTGACAGTGAAAACTTGGCGAATGGGACATCCAAGCCACACTTGTAATTACCGCTGGCGATATTAGCGGTGCCCCGATGCCCGATAAGGCGGACAGTCAGCCCTAGAAAACGAATGCCGGGAGCTTTTCCATGCCCGGCAGGACCGGTGCGGTAGCATCGAACAGCGGGCGGGAGCCAAAATCCTCGTGGGAATGGGTCACGATCACGGCGCGGGCGGGCTTGGTCAGGGCGAATACGCCCACTAGCTGACCATCGGGGGCCAGCTGCTTGTAAAGCCCGGTCGGGACGACTTCCGTCGCGCCGGCCAGAACGATCAGATCATAGGGGCCGCTCGCGGCATCGCCATCGGCCGGCATACCGACCGCGCTGGTGACCTGCCCGGCAAACTGGGCGATGACGGCGGCCGCATAGCCCGTGGGGCAACCAACCACCAGAACCTTGTCGGTCGCCTTTACGTCGGAGGCCTGCAGCATCCGCGCCAGCACCACCGGCTTGATTAGAAAGCGATTCGGGGCGACTTCCAGGTCGAGGTCCAGATAGGCCATGGCGCGCTGGCTGGCAGGAACGAACTCCTCGCGCGGCACCGCAAGCATGGCGTCGATAATGCGCAAATCGGTGACGTCGCTGGGACGCACCTGACCATCAACCATCTTCTGGCGTGCGGTCGAAAAGTCGGACATGAGCAATCCCTTGCAAACGGCTGGAAGTTCCTTTTGCAGGAATTACGGCAGCGCACAGCGGGATGCAAGGTTCGTAAAAACACGGCAGCCAAAGCGCTATCGAGGCGGTCCCGAGCGCGGTTTCTGGCAGCCATTTTTGCGGAAGGATGTTTGGCTCCCCGGGCTGGATTCGAACCAGCGACCATTCGATTAACAGTCGAATGCTCTACCGCTGAGCTACCAGGGAACGTGCGAAGCTTGTTCGCAGGCCGCAGCGTATAACAAAGCGATCCGCGCTTGGAAAGCAGGAAATGCAGCTTGTCGCACGGCAACCGCCAATCCGGGAAAACTCAGGAAATGCCTGATGTTACGGGATCTTCTTGAGGTGTGGCCCGTTCCAGTCGGGACCATGTCGCATATGAGCGAAGAATAATCTTTCCAACCGTGTCGCTATTTAGTCTTATTGCACCGCAAGACTGCCCTTCGCGACGTTGAACAAGTTCCGAATCGAACGAGGTGACCGATGCCAGCCACGCACACCGACCGCGCGCTTCCGACCGACCTCAACTCCCTGCCCTTTATCAGTGATGACGAATGCGTCACCCGGCTCGCCGAAGCCGTCGAGGCGCATGACAGCGATCACCTCGATGAGGTGGCGCTCCTGATCGGGCGCCTCGCGGTGCCGATCGAAATCTAGGGAATCACGTTGCCCGGGGCCATTGTCTCCGGGATTACGTCCCGGGAATCACATTCCGACGCCGAGGAAGTCCCGCATCAGATCGGGACTGGCATTGAGGTCAGCCGGCGTGCCTTCGAACACCACGTGGCCGTTATTGAGCCCATAGACGCGGTTGGCGAAACTCAATGCCGCCGCAACGTTCTGCTCGACCACAATCATGGTGCGGCCCTCGGCGGCGAGATTGCGTGAGACCTCGACGAGATCACGCACGATCAGCGGCGCCAGGCCCTCGAACGGCTCGTCCAGCAGGATGATGCGTGCATCACGGATCAACGCGCGGGCAATCGCCAGCATCTGCTGCTCGCCGCCCGACAGCGTGCGTCCGGCCGACTTGTGGCGCTCCTTGAGGCGCGGAAACACGTCGTAGATGCGATCGTAGGACCAGGCATTCGGCGCCGTTAGCGCTGCGATGCGCAGGTTTTCCTCGACCGTCAGGCCGCCAAAAATGGCGCGCTCTTCCGGCACCAGTTGAACGCCCATGCTGGCGATGGCCGAGGGCGGCAAGCCCTCGATGGATTTGCCATCGAGACGGATATGGCCGCTGCGCGGCGACAGCACGCCCATGATCGAGCGCAGCGTCGTGGTCTTGCCGGCGCCGTTGCGGCCGAGCAGTGCCACGACCTCGCCCTGCTCGACCCTGATCGACAGGTCGAACAGCACGTGGGAATCGCCATACAGCGTATTGATCTTGTCGACTTCAAGCAGGCTCATGCGCGTGCAGCCCTCCCAGATAGGCGTCCTGCACGGCCGGATTGCGCCGGATCTCGTCGGCGGTGCCGTCCGCCAGCAGCCGGCCCTCATAGAGAACGGTGATGCGCTCGGCGAGTTCGAATATGGCGTCGAGATCGTGCTCGACGATGACCACGGTTCGCGAGCGCCCGATGTCGCGAATGAAGGCGCAGGTCGCGATGCGTTCTGCCGGGCTCATGCCGGCCAGCGGTTCGTCCAGCAGCAATACGTTCGGGCTGGTGGCCAGCGCCATGCCGATCTCAAGCCGGCGCTTTTCGCCGTAGGCCAGAATATGCGCCGGCGTGTCGGCGCGCTGGACGAGATTGAGCAGGCTGAGGATCGAGGCGATCTGCTCCTCGACGTCGGGAATGCTGCCGGCTCCGCGCAACAGGTCAAAGCGCATTGGGCCGCGACGGCGTGCCAGTGCCGCGATCCGCAGGTTCTTGCGCACCGACAGGTTGGGAAACAGCTGATTGAGCTGATTGCTCTTGGCGATGCCGAGCTGCGCGGCGCTGCTGACGCCGACGCCCGTGATTTTCTCGCCGAACAGCAGGACCTCGCCGGAGGACGGGCTGACTTCGTCGAGCAGCATCTTGAACAGCGTGCTCTTGCCGGCGCCATTCGGGCCGATCACCGCATGGATCGAGCCGCGGCGGACCTTGAAGGAGACGCCATCGACGGCTTTGAGGCCACCATAGTGCCGCGCCAGAGATCTGGCTTCGAGTGCAATGTCGCTATCACCTGTCATGGGCTCGGCAAGGGTCAGCCTGACCTCCCTGGGCGGCGCGGTGGGCCTAATCGCTGCATCAATATTATGCGCCTCGATGGCTTCAGTTTTGGCCGCGGCCGCACGTGCGGCAGCCAGATTACGGCGTTCGTTCCACCAATGGGCGATCTCGCCGCAGATGCCGCGGCGCAGCCCGATCACCAGAATGATGAAGGCGATGCCGAGCACCAGCTTCCACAGGATCGCAAAGCCCGGAATGAGCTGCAGATTGTCGCGCAGCCAGAGCCAGACAGCCGCGCCGACCAGCGGACCAATCAGCGTGCCGGCACCGCCGACAATGGTCTGAACTACGAGCTGTCCCGACGTCTCCAGCGAGAACGCATCCGGCGGCATGTAGCTCTGGAACGAGCCGAGCAGACCGCCGGCAAGGCCCGCATAGAGCGCGGCGATGACGAAGGCCGTCAGTTTGTAGGCCGGCACGTTATGGCCAAGCATTGCGACGCGACCGGTGTTCTCCTTGATCGCCAACAGGATTGCACCGACCGGCGAACCCACGATGCGGCGCGCCAGCACGTAACCGAGGAAGAAGATCGCTGCGAACAAGATATACATCGGCATGCCCGCGCTGATGCGGATCGCACTGGCGCCGAAGCCGAGCACCGGCACCGGCACGCCGGGGATTCCGTTCTCGCCGCCGGTATAGTCCGACAGCGGCGAATTCTCGATGAAATAGGCCATCTGGCCGAAGGCCAGCGTAATCATTGTGAAATAGATGCCGATACGGCGCACGGCGAACCAGCCGACCAGGAGGCCGAACAGGCCGGCTGCAACGGTGCCGATCGCCAGCGCCAGCCAGACGCTATCGATGGTGTGGGACACCAGCAGATAGGCGCTGACAAAGCCGCCGACGCCGAAAAATGCGGCCTGTCCAAAGGACAGCAGGCCCGTCAGGCCGAACAGGATATCGAAGCCGAGGCCGATCAGGCCCCAGTTCAACACACGTGTCAGCAGATCGGTCGAGAAACCGAGATGCGGAAACACGATGGGTGCCACGATCAGCGTGCACAGCACCGCGAGTTCGGGAAGCCAGCCCCGCAAGCCGCCGGAACGAGGACGCATCATGCGCGGCCTTCCGAACCGAACAGGCCTTGCGGGCGCATGATCAGCAGCACCGCCATCAGCGCGTAGAGCATCACTTCCGAATAGGACGAGTTGAAAGCACTGGTCAGGCTGATGATCTCGCCCGCGATCAGGCCGCCGATGACTGCGCCCGGGAACGAGCCGAGGCCGCCGAGCACGATGACCACGAAAGACTGCGCCATGAAATTGGCGCCCATGTCCGGCGTCACGGCCACGACCGGCGCATAGAGCATGCCGGCGAGACCGACGGCGACAACGCCGATGGCGAAGACCAGCAGGAAGGCGCGGCGCACATTGATGCCGAGGATGCCGACCATGCCGGGATTCTCGATGCCGGCGCGAACCACAAGGCCCATCGAGGTGCGATAGAGCACGAGATAGAGACTGAGCAGCAGCCCGGCAATGATGGCGATCAGTTGCAGGCGATAAGTCGGATAGATCAGGAAGCCCATCTGGGTCGCGCCCTGCCCCCAGGACGGCACCGGCACACGCTGCGCATTGCCGCCGAAGGCTGCACGCACGCATTCGACGAGCACGATGCCCACGCCGTAAGTGACAAGGATCTGATCCTCATGCGGCCGGTCGTAGAAATAACGGATGATGATGCGTTCCAGCAAGAAGCCGAGCACCAGCATGAAGCCGCAGCCGACGACGATCGCGAGCACGAAAGACGACGTGTATTGCAGCAGGACGAAAGCGGCATAGGCGCCCACGGCGAACAGCGCGCCGTGAGCGAAGTTGAGGACGCCAAGCGTGCCCAGGATGATCGTCAGCCCGCTACTGACGAGGGCCAGCAGTGTGCCGAGGGCCAGGCCATTAAAGGCCTGGGAGATGAGGACGGGCCAGCTTGGCATGGTGATCCTTAGGTGTAGGGGCCGAGCTTGCAGCCGAAGAAGTCCGGCGCGTTCATCACGCTCTCGCCATCCGCAATATCGACGATCTCGTAGAAGTCTTCCTTGTTCTTCATCTCGGACGGCTTCTTGCCGCGCAGGATCGGGATCGGCCGCACCATCTGGTGATCTTCGGCGCGGAAATAGACCTTGCCGATGGTCGTCTCGTAAGGCTGCACCTTGGAGCTCTCCATCGCCTTGATCACATCGACCGGATTGAACGTACCGGCGCGTTCGACCGACATCGCCCACAGATAGGTCTGCATGTAGCCGATATGCGCGCCCCAGCGCGGATAGTACTTGTTCTGCGCCACGAAGCTCTCGACGAAGGTCTTGGCGAGCGGATAGGTGTCCTGCAGTCCCCACCAGAAGTCGCAGCTGCCATAGACGCCCTGCATCAGCTCGGCGCCGAGCTCCTTGTCCTGAAACGAGGACAGGTTCGGCACCACAAGCTTCATGCGCTTGAGCACGCCGAACTGTTCGGCCTGCTTGGTCGAAGCGACCGCATCGCCGCCGAAGGCGATGTTGACGAATACGTCCGCGCCGCTATTGGCGATGTTCAGGAGCGCCGACGAATAGTCGGTGGTGCCGAGCGGCACGACTTCCTTGGCGACTTGCTTCCAGCCCTGCTCCGCCGAGAACTTGGCGAAGCTGTCATAGACGGTATGGCCATAGGTGTAGTCAGGCACGAGGAAGGCCGACTTCACGTTCTTGCCGAGCGCCTTGGCGACGACGGGCGCCATCGCTTTCGCGGCCATGTAAGCGTTCTGCTGCGAGCGGAAGCCGTAGCGCTGGCAGTTCTTGCCAGTGATGTCGTTGGAGCCGGCGATGCCGACCATGTACAGCACCTTCTCGCGCGAACCGAGTTCTTCGAGCGCGATGGCGCTGGCTGATGACACCGAGCCCGACACCATGATCGCCTTGTCGCGCTGGATGAACTGCGTCGCGCTCTGCACGTCGAGGTTGGGCTTACCTTCGGTGTCGGAGACCTTGTACTTGATCTGCCGGCCGAGCACGCCCTTGCCCTTGAGGCCCCACTTCTGCGCGATGTCGCCGCCGGCATTGATCTGCGCGATGGCCAGTTCATAGCCGAGCTTGAGATCTCCGCCGTCGCCCGAGAACACACCGGTGAGCGGTATGGTCAGACCGACGAAGACCGAATCCGCAGTGACGCCTTCCGGAAATGTGCCGATCGTCGCCGGCGATTGCGCGAACGCGCTGCCTGGAAGCATGAGGCCCGCGGCAGTGCCGACTCCCCCGAGCAAAAGCTGTCGACGGTCAAACTGCATGACACACCCTTCTGGTTCGATCACCGCCGCCATTGGCCGGTGAGCTGCGATGGGGGCTGGCCCCCGCGAAATTGAGCTTCTGGAACGGCATGCCGTCGCGACTCTCGTGGTGCCTGCGAGATCATCGCAAGAGCCTCATTCATGGTCACTCGCTGAACCCGGACTTCCGGCAGCGCTGCGTCCGCAAAGCGAGAGAGACGGATCGTTCTTTGTTCCCGTCAGGCTAGGTTGCTTCGGATCGCACGGGGTATAGACAATCCTGCAAAGGGCCTTGCAGACTGGCTTTTCCACCGCGACAAGGCGTCCCAGTAGCGCGTGCTGGCACAGCTCTTGCTGTTAACTCTGCATGGAAAACTTCAAATCGCTCGATTGGGACGACCTCAAGGTCTTCATTCACGCGGCGCGCGGCGGCAGCCTTGGCAGTGCGGCCAAGCGCCTCCGGGTCGATCAATCCACCATCAGTCGCCGCATCGCGCATCTCGAGAGCACGCTGGGTGTGGCGCTGTTCGAGCGATTGCCGTCCGGACTGAAGGTCAACGAGACCGGCGACCGCCTGCTCTGCCATGCCGAGCGGATCGAGAGCGCCGTGATCGCCATGCGGGAAGACGTGCAATGCGGCGGCAGCCGTATGGCTGGCCGGGTCCGTCTTGCCACGATGGAAGGCATCGCCTCGCTCTACCTCGCCTACCGCTTCGTCGAATTGCGCAAACAGCATCCCGACCTGACCGTCGAGCTGCTGACGTCACCGCAGAGCGTCTCGGTGAACCGGCGCGAGGCCGATCTGTTTCTGAGCTTCTTCCGCCCGACCGGTCAGGGCATGGTGTCCGAGCGGATCGGCTGCTTTCAGCTCGGGCTCTATGCGTCGCAAGAGTATCTCGACGCGCATGGCGTGCCGAAGAGCCCATCCGAACTCACAAAGCACAGCTTCGTCACCTATATCGACGACCAGATCCAGCTCGACTCCGTGCGCTGGCTCGATGACATCATCAAGAGCCCGCCGGTTTCGTTCCATTCCAACAGCATGTGCGCGCAGATGAACGCTGCGGCCGGCGGCATTGGGCTTGTACTGCTGCCAAGTTTTGCAACGGCGCGTCGCCCCGACCTGATCCCGGTGCTGCACGACAAGCTGTCCACCACGCGAGAGCTGTGGATCAACGTCCATAACGATCTGCAATTCGTGCCGCGCATCCGCGCGGTATCGAGCTTCCTGAAATCGACCTTCAAGGCGGATCCCCTGATGCAGGCCAGCACCAGGGGCCGCAAGATGCTGGATACGCTCCTGGAGACAGACACACCCGTTACAGCCCAGACAGTTTAATGTTACCGTCGGCGATGCTTGATCGGCGTTCGCGAGCCACGCCATTGATCCAGTGAGGTAAACGTCCCGGTAACCATGACGGGCCTCGCGTGTGGATCGGTACAATTTGAACGATCCATTCAACAGCCCAACAAAGGCTTTGCGTCAGATTGCTCCCAAGACAGGGAGCTAAAAGATGAGCGAAGCCGAATTTGACTATCTGCTGGAGACAGTCCGAGCCGAAATCGAGGCCGATGTGCGGGACGATCTGCGCAGCCAGGAAATGTTCTTCGCCCCGATTCCGACCGCTGCGAACGACAATGACGGCCCCTGGCCGCTGATTCCGTTTCCGGATGGCTGGCAGGCCTCCTGCTGATCTTGTGTCGGTATGTCGGACCCCATGAAAGATTTCAGCCGGGCATTGCCTAAATGGCGAACGGTCTGTAACTAACCCGCTATGGGGCCATGTGGCGGAATGGTTACGCGCCGGTCTGCAAAACCGTTTATTCGGGTTCGATTCCCGACGTGGCCTCCATCAATCCAATCAATAACTTAGCCTGCCAGACCCGCGATCGGGCGCGACTGCTATGAGTGGTGCGCTGCAACACTTCGCTTGGCAAGATTGGAGTATTGATCGTAGCATCCTGCCAACCCTAGGGGGCACGATGAACATCCGGGTCTTGATCGCAACGTTGCTGATGACCTCGCCAGGCTGGGCCCAGGCCAAACCGCCCGTTCCGGCCCGCACCGATCCCTGCGCGCCGATCGGCCGGACCGCCGACGGCCAGTTGGTCTACTCCCTGAAGTGCGAGAAGCTGCCGGTTCCAGTGGTGCCGCCGCAGGCTGCAGCCCCGGCACCGCCTCCCGCACCCGTCGTGGAAGAAGCTCGCGGCGGACTGTTCCGCAATCCGTTTCCGTCGCTCGTCAGACCGTCATCATCGAGTGACGAGCGTGAAGCCGGCGTCGGTCCGCCGCCCAGCAGCCGATAGGCCGGGATCAATCAAAACCGAACGCGATCAGGCGTGCTTCTTACGCCGCCAGTCGCGCTTGGGTTTGGGCTTTGGCGCCAGTTCCGGCATGACGGTCTGGGCTTCGCGATATTTCGCCAGCATCCGCTCGAAAGCCTCGTTCAGCGTGGTCTCGATCTCCGGCTTCCGTTCGAGGCTGGCCAGCAACATCCCCGCGGCTTCGATGGTCGACAGGCCGTCCTTGCGCGGTTCGCGGCGCAGCTTGCCGTAAAGCGACGGTTTGGCCGGTCCGAGGATCACGCGCTGGCATTTCAGCATCCAGGCATTGCGCCACCACAGCGCCTTGGCTTGGCTCCAGGTGCCGTCGAGCAGCACGATGCCCTGGATGTCTTTCAGCAATGCGCGCTGGTTTTCCTCAGCCTGACCCTTGCGGTCGATGGCGAGGATATCCCGGTCAGTCTCGTAATCGGTGACCTTGGCCGAGCCGAGATAGAGGATCGCCCAACGCGCGGGATCCGCGACCGGCTTGCCCAGCGCCTTGGCGAGGCTCGGCCAGGACAGGCCGATCTTGACCGTGGCCTTCTTGAAATGAAGCGCCGCGACGCGGGCGGTGCCCAGCGCCCTGTCCTGCTCCTGCGGATGCTGCAGGATCAGGAGCTCGATCTTGTTGTCGATGGGCGTAATGCTGTCGCAGATGCACAGCGGCATCGGCTTGTGGCAATGCGGACATTCCGGGATCGCTTCAGCGACCTCAGCGGCTTGCAGATCTGATTTCTTGGACATTGCCCGCTATACGCCGCGTGGCCCGAGGCTTCAACCGCCGTGACGCCCGGATTTTTGCTATTCGGCAGGCGCAGGTAGCGGTGCCGGGCGGAAGCGGTTACGCAGCCGGTCGATCAGGAGATAGATCACCGGCGTGGTGTAAAGCGTCAGCACCTGCGAGACGAACAACCCGCCGATGATGGTGATGCCCAGCGGGCGGCGCAGTTCCGTGCCCGGCCCGGTCGCGATGACCAGCGGGATCGCGGCGAACACCGCGGCCAATGACGTCATCAGGATTGGGCGGAAGCGCACGGTGCAGGCCTCGAAGATCGCCTCGGCGGGCGACAGTCCGCGATGCCGCTCCGCCTCGATGGCGAAGTCGACCATCATGATTCCGTTCTTCTTGACGATGCCGATGAGGAGAATGATCCCGACGAAGGCGATCACGGTCAGCGGCGTGTTGGTGATCTGCAACGCCAGCAATGCGCCGAGCCCCGCCGAGGGCAACGTCGAGATGATAGTCAGAGGATGCACCAGGCTCTCATAGAGCACCCCGAGCACGATATACATTGCGATGAGCGCGCCGAGGATCAGCAGCGGCTGCCGCCCCGTGGTCTTGCTGAAGTCACCGGCATTGCCATCGAAGCCGCCCCGGATTCCTTCCGGCATATGCAGTTCGTCGACCGCGCGCTGGATGTTGCCTGTCACGGCATCGAGCTGCACGCCAGGTAGCGTGTTGAACGACACCGTCGTCGACGGGAACCCCTGCGAGTGGAACACCGCCAGCGCCGACAACGTGCGCGACATGCGCACAACCGCCGACAGCGGCACCTGCGACCCATTCAGACCCGCGACATAGATGCGATCGAGATCGGACGGATCGTTCTGGAATTTCGGATCGATTTCCAGCACCACCTTATACTGGTTGCGCTGGGTGTAGATCGTCGAGATCTGTCGCTGCGAGAACGCGTTGTTGAGCGCGTTATCGATGTCCTGCACCTTGACGCCGAGGCTCGATGCCATCTTGCGGTCTATGGTCAGCGTCAATTGCAATCCGCCGGGATCGCGGTCGCTCGACACGTCGGTGATGCCCTCAACGCTCTCCAGCCGCTTGCCGACCAGCGGTGCCCATTTCTGCAGGAGATCGAGATTGGTCGAGGTCAGCGTGTATTGATAGTTGGAGTCGCTCTGGCGCCCGCCGGCACGCAGATCCTGGGCAGCAAACATGAAGAGACGGATACCGGGGACCGCGCTGAGCTTCGGACGCAACCGGTTGATGACGTCTTCGGTCGACGCTCCGTTGCGCTCCTCTGGTGGTTTCAAGGCGATAAACATGGTGCCCCGGTTGGCGCCGCCGCCGCCCGGCCCGCCAGTGCCGCCAAGCGACGAACCGATACTGGCCACGCCGGGATCGCTCAGCACGAGATCAGCCATATGCTGCTGCAATCCGAGCATCGCCTGAAACGAGACATCGGCCGATGCGCGCGTTGCGCCGATCACGAAGCCACTGTCGTCGTTCGGGAAAAAACCTTTCGGCGTCTTGATGTAGAGTGTGACCGTCAGCGCGATGGTGGCGAAGAACACCAACAGCGTCAGGAGTGGAAAACCCAGCACCACATGCAGCGTGCGTTCATAGAACGCCACGACGCGTGACAGCGTGCCTTCGACGATACGGTCGAAACGGGTCTCGGTGCTCGACAGACCGCTTTTGATATATTGCGCACAGATCATCGGTGTCACCGTCAGCGATACCAGCGTCGAGACGACAATCGAGAATGTCAGCGTCAAAGAGAATTCGCGCAGCAATCGGCCGACCAGACCATCCATAAAGATTAGCGGGATGAAGGCGGCGATCAGCGACAGGCTGATCGACAGCACCGTGAAGCCGATCTGCCTGGCGCCGCCGAGCGCCGCCTGCATCGGCGCCATGCCCTCTTCAAGATTGCGGTACATGTTCTCGATCATGACGATGGCGTCGTCGACCACGAAGCCGACAGAGATCGCCAGCGCCATCAGCGACAGGTTGTTGATCGAGAAGCCGGCCAGCCACATGCCGACGCAGGTACCGGCCAGCGCCAGCGGCACCGAGACGCCGGCCGCGATGGTGGGCGTGCCACGACGCAGGAACAGGAACACCACGGCCATCACCAGTACGGCCGTGGCAAATAGCGTCCACTCCATGTCCTCGACCGAGGCGCGAATGGTACCCGTGCGGTCGGTCAGAACCGAAATCTCGATCCCCGCGGGAATCCATTGTTTCAGATCGGGGATCAGCGCTTTCACGCGATCGACGGTGTCGATGACATTGGCGTCGCCCTGTTTGGTGATCTGGATGAGCACCGCCGGCTGCTTGTTGAACCAGGCAACCGAGCGACTGTTGCGCGTCGCATCCTGAACATCGGCGACATCAGACAGCCGCAGATAATTGCCGTTCGAACTCTTGACGATGATCTCGCGAAATTCTTCCGCCGTGCGCATCTGCGGATTCATCGAGATCGTCTCGCTCTGCCGCGATCCTTGGAAGATGCCGACAGGACCAAGCGGATTGGCATTGACGATGGCGGTGCGCACGTCGTCGGTGGCTATCCCGGCATTCGACAGCGCGACCGGATTGAGCTGGATGCGCACCGCGGGCTGGTCGGCGCCGCTGGCAGTGACTTCGCCGACCCCCGGCACCTGCGACAGCCGCTGTACGATCACGGTATCGGCGACGTCGTAGATCGCGGAGGCCGACATGGTTGGCGACGTCAAAGCGAGAATGAAGACAGGCGCGGCGGACGGGTTGGCCTTGCGGAACGTAGGCAGTGTCGGAAGATCGGTTGGCAGATCGGCCATCGACGCATTGATCGCGGCTTGCACGTCACGCGCGGCGCGATCGACATCGCGGCCGATCGCGAACTGCAACTGAATACTGGTCGAGCCGAGCGAACTCGTTGAGGTGATCTGATCGAGGCCGGCAATGATGCCCAGACGTCGTTCTAGGGGCGCTGCGACGGTCGCCGCCATGATCGACGGATCGGCGCCCGGGCGCGACGCCTGTACGCGGATCATCGGAAAATCGACATTGGGTGTCGCGGCGACCGGCAGGAAGTGATAGGCGACGACGCCGAGAAGAAACAGTCCGATCGCCAGCAACGTGGTGCCGACCGGCCGCATGATGAATGGCGCTGAGATGGAGATGGAAGCCACTAGGGCGGCCCCCCTGCTCCCGCCGTTCCGGCTGCACCCGCAACGGGCGGCGCACTCTTCTCGAACCGGCGGTTGATGCGATCCAGCGCCAGATAGATCACCGGCGTGGTGTAGAGCGTCAGGATCTGGCTGAGCAGCAGACCGCCGATGATCGAGACACCGAGCGGGAAGCGCAGCTCTGCGCCGGTGCCACTTTCGATCGCCAGCGGCAACGCACCAAACAATGCCGCCAGCGTCGTCATCATGATGGGCCGGAACCGCAGTAGACAGGCTTCGACGATCGCCGCTTCCGGTGCCATGCCGCGATTGCGCTCTGCATCCAGCGCGAAGTCGATCATCATGATCGCGTTCTTCTTGACGATGCCCATCAAGAGGATGATGCCGATCAGGCCGATCACCGACAGGTCCTGCCCGGTCAGCATCAGGGCCAGGATCGCACCGACACCGGCGGACGGCAGCGTCGAGAGAATGGTGATCGGATGGATGTAACTCTCATAGAGCACACCGAGCACAATATAGATCGTCACCAGCGCCGCGAGGATCAGCCAAGGCTGCCCTGACAGCGACTTGGAGAATTCCGCAGCATCGCCGGAGAACATCCCGACAATGCTGGTCGGCATGCCGATCCGGGTCTCGATCTTTTTGACCTCCTCAACCGCATCGCCGAGCGCCTCGTTAGGCCCGAGGTTGAAGCTGAGCGAGATCGCGGGGAATTGCGCCTGATGCGAGATCGCCAGTGGCGCCGTGGTACGCGTCAATGTAGCTACGGCAGACAGCGGCACCTGCGCGCCGGCCACACCCGGCAGATACAGTTTCGACAGCACATCGGGATCGCGCTGCTGTGACGGCAATGCCTCCAGCACAACGCGGTACTGATTGGCCTGTCCGTAGATGGTCGAAATCTGGCGCTGCGCGAAGGCGTCATTCAGCGTGTCGGTGACGCCCTGCAGATTGACGCCGAGCTGACCGGCGCGCTGCCGGTTGATATCGAGCGAGGCCCGCAGTCCACCGGTCTGGGCTTCCGAGGATACGTCTCGAAACATCGGATCGCGGCGCAATTCAGCAACCAGCTTCTGTGACCACTCGGTCACCTGCGCCGCATCAGTCCCGGTCAACGTATATTGATATTGCGAGCGACTACTCTGCGTACTGATCTGGATGTCCTGGACGGGCTGGAAATACACGGTCATGCCCGGGATCGCCGCGACGCGATCCTTGAGCCGCGCGATCACGGCGGTCATGTCATCCTTGCGCTCGCCGCGCGGCTTCAGGGTCATCACCAGCCGGCCGACATTGGTGGTCGGATTGACCGAGCCGCCGCCGATCACCGAGATGATTCCCGTCACATCCGGATCGGCCTGGATCGCTGCGGCTGCCGCGCCCTGCCGGCTCTGCATTTCTGCGAAGGACACGTCGGCACCAGCCTCCGTCACAGCCGTGATCGAGGCGGTGTCCTGCAGCGGCAGGAAGCCCTTGGGGGCGATGACATAGAGGCCCAGCGTTGCAACGATGGTCAGGAACGTGACGACCAGCGTCGCTGGCTGATGCTGCAACACCCACAGCAGCGTGCGGTGATAGAATGCCACCATACGGTCGATGAAGCGGCTAACGGCTCCCAGACCCGGCACCTGCCATTCATCCTTGGTGTGCTTCAAAAGCCGCGAGCACATCATCGGCGTCAACGTCAGCGAGACCACGGCGGACATGACCACGGCGATGGTCAGCGTCATCGCAAACTCGCGGAACATGCGGCCCACGAGGCCGGACATGAATAGTAGCGGGATAAACACCGCGATCAGTGACACCGTCAGAGAGATCACCGTGAAGCCGATTTCCTTCGCTCCCGCCAGCGCCGCTTCCATCGGGCTCTCGCCATCTTCCATGTGACGGACGATGTTCTCGATCATCACGATGGCGTCGTCGACCACGAAACCGGTGCCGATGGTCAGCGCCATCAGGCTGAGATTGTCGAGGCTGAAGCCGGCGAAATACATCACGCCGAAGGACGTGATCAGCGACAGCGGCAGCGCTACGCCGGCAATCAGCGTTGCACGCAGCGACCGGAGGAACAGCAGCACCACCAAAGTCACGAGGATCACGGACAGCACCAGCGTGAATTGCACGTCATGGACCGAGGCGCGAATGGTCACGGTGCGGTCGCTCACGATGGTCAGCTTGACACCGGCCGGCATCGAGCGCTGCACCTTCGGAATTTCCTCGCGTATCTGGCGAACGACCTCGATGACATTTGCACCGGGTTGACGCTGGATCTCGATGATCACGGCGGGCGTGCCTTGATACCAACCGCCCGTGCGGTCGTTTTCCAGGCCGTCGACAATCTGGGCGATGTCGCCGATGGTGACAGGGGATCCGTTGCGATAAGCGATAATGATCGGCCGATACTGATCCGCCGCCGCAATCTGGTCGTTCGCGGCAATGGTGTAGGCCTGCTGCGCGCCATCGAGCGAGCCCTTGGGACCCGACACATTGGCGCCGGCGATCGCTGCGCGCAGATCTTCCATCGCGATGCCGTAGGCAGCGAGCCGCGCCAGATCCGCCTGCACCCGCACCGCTGGCTTCAAGCCGCCAAGCACGGCAACCTTGCCGACACCCGAAATCTGACTGAGCCGCTGCGCCAGCAATGTGTCGGACAGGTCGCTCATCGATCGCAGCGAGATGGTGTCCGAGGTCAGCGCCAATGTCATCACCGGCGCGTCGGCCGGATTGACCTTCGCGTAGACCGGCGGATATGGCAGGTTTTTCGGCAAAACGCCGGCGGCCGCATTGATCGCCGCCTGCACGTCCTGGGTCGCGCCATCGATGTCGCGGTTCAGGTCGAACTGCAGCGAAATCTGGCTGACGCCGAACGAGCTCGTCGAGGTCATCGATGCCAGTGACGGAATCTGTCCGAGCTGACGTTCCAGAGGCGCGGTGATCAGCGACGCTGTCACTTCGGGGCTCGCGCCCGGCAATTGCGTCGAGACCTGCACGGTCGGGAAATCGACCTGCGGCAGCGCCGATACCGGAAGCCCGAAGTAGCCAAGCGCGCCACCGATCAACAACGCGATGCCGAGCAGCGACGTCGCGATAGGCCGGCGGATGAAGGGTTCCGAGACGCTCATGACTGTGCGCTCTTTGGTATCGAAATCATCAACTCAAGCGATCGATCGTGCGAACATCATGGCTACTTCGCTCCCGATGGCGCAGCGCTCGGGCTGGCTGGAGGCGGCGTCTGGCCAATCGGTGCCTGCGGATTGCCTTGGCCACCCGCACCACCTGAATTCTGGCCGCGCTTGCCACGACGCTCGCCAGCATCATTGCCCTTGCCCCCGCCACGCTTACGTGGTGCCAAGTCGGCGGTCGGCTCCTGATCGTTGGTGCCGACAGACACCTTCGATCCTTCTGCGAGATTGGCAAAGCCCGTGGTGACAACACGCTCGGTCGCCGACAGGCCCTTGGCGATGACGGCCGTGGTCTCGTTCTGCTGCGTTACGGTGACCGGCACCGCCTTGACGATGTCGCCCTCCTCGATCACGTAACTGAACGTACCGGCGGGACCGCGTTGTACGGCCGAGGTCGGCACCACCATCGCATCCTTCAGGGTCTCGACCTTCAGCCGCACATTGACGAACTGACCGGGCCAGAGCTGATAATTCGGGTTCGGGAATTCGGCCTTCAGCTTCACTGTGCCGGTGGTTGTATCGACCTGATTGTCGATGCCGGTGAGCGTACCGGTGTCGATGACGGTCACGCCGTCATTGCCGAACACATCGACCATCAGCGTGCCCTTGGCAGCAGCGGCGTTGGCGCGAACGATTTGCTGCTGCGGCAGGCTGAACAGTACTGCGATAGGCTGCAGTTGCGTGATCACCACGAGGCCCGTGGTATCGGACGCGTGGATGATGTTGCCCTGATCGACCTGACGCAGGCCGGCCCGGCCAGAGAGCGGCGCGATGATCTTGGTGTAGCTCAGCGTTGCGGCGGCATTGTCGATGGCAGCCTGATCGGCATTCACCAGAGCCTCCTGCTGGGCAACGAGAGACTTCTGGGTGTCGGCCTGCTGCTTGGAGCCGGCGTTTGACGTTGCGAGCTGCTGGTAGCGGATCAGGTCGAGCCGCGCATTGGCAAGCGTCGCCTCGTCCTGCGCCTTCTTCGCAACAGCCTGATCGTACAGTGCCTTGTAGAGCACCGGGTCAATCTCGCCGAGCACATCGCCAGCCTTGACGTCCTGACCTTCCTTGAAATTGACCTTGATCAGTTTGCCGTCGACCTGCGCGCGCACGGTGACGTTGTTCAAGGCCTTCACCGAGCCGACGCCATCGAGATAGACCGGCACGTCCTGGATCTTCGGCATCGCCGCAAGCACCGGCACCGTCATCATGTCCGGCCGGAAACCGCCGCGGTTGGCAGTCTGACGCTGCTGGAAGGCGTTCCAGCCGATATAGCCGAGCCCGCCGAGGATCAGCAGCGTCACGGCGATCGACACAGTACGGCGGCGCGCCTTGCCGGCGACCTTGGCGACACCATCGCCCGTCGCTTTCGCGGCCTCTTTCAACTCCGGCTTAAAGAGCATTGACCGGTCTTTCCATTTTCGGCTCCCAGCCGCCCCCCAGCGCCTGATAGAGGCTGATGATCGCCTGCAGTCGCGCCAGTTGCGCCTGCGACAGGACATCTTCCGCCTGGAACAGCGTCAGCTGGGTGTTTAGCACAGTTACGATGTCAGCGGTTCCGGCGCGCAATTGCTGCTCGGACAGCTCGAAGGCCCGCCGGGACGCCCGGACCACCTCACGCTGCAGCCGCAGCCGCTCGGTGGTCTGGCGAATCGCGACCAGCGCGTTGTCCACGTCGGCAAAGGACTGCACGACCGTCTTGCGATAGGTCTGCAGGAGCTCGTCCTGCTGTGCCTGGGTCAGCTCGAAATTGCCCTGGATGCGCCCGCCATCGAAGATCGGCTGTGTCAGGCCGCCGACGAGGCTGAAGAAGGCGGCATTGGGTTGGAACAGCGAGGCCAGCGCTGCGCTCTGATAACCGCCCGAGCCGGTCAACTGGATACTCGGAAAGAACTGCGCCCGGGCGCTGCCGACATTGGCCGTGGCCGAGGCCAATTGCGCCTCCTGCCGGCGGATATCCGGCCGCTGGGTTAACAGCTCTGACGGCAGGCCGGGCGTGACGCGCGGGGCTGCGATATTGTTCAGCGACCCGCCGGCCACGCGCACGCTTTCAGGGGGGCGGGACACTAGCGTCGCGAGCGCATTGACGTTCTGCGCCAGCGTGGTCCGCAGCGGCGGCACCGCAGCGCGCTGATTGGCCAGCACGCTTTCCTGCTGCGCGACATCGAGATCGGTGCCGGTGCCGGCACTGAAGCGCTGTTTGATCGCATCAAGGATACGCTGCGCGCTGGCGATGTTGCGCTCCGCTGTGCGAATGCGGTCCTGCGAGGTCAGCACCTGGAAATAGGCATTGGCGACAGCCGCCATAGTGGTTAGCGCCACCACGTCGCGGTCAAAGCGATTGGCCGTCGAGGTTTCTTCCGCAGCCAGCGCCGCGTCGCGGTTCTTGCCCCAGAAGTCGATCTCATAGCTGGCCGAGAGCGAGGCAGAATAGGTCACCACCTCGCGGCCGCCATTGGTTAGGCCGCTAGAGCTTGAGCCCGAGGTCCGCGAATAGGTCTCCTGCCCGCCGCCGCTCACGCTGGGCAGCAGCGCTGCGCCGGTGATTCGTGCCTGCGCATCGGCCTGCATGATTCGCGATGTTGCCGCAGCGATATCGAGGTTGACCGTCTGGGCCTCCTCCATCAGCTGCGTCAGTTCCCTGGAGCGAAAGCCGCGCCACCAGTCCAGTGTCGGCGTGGCGCCGTTCGGATTGGCCAGCCGTGCCGCCTTATAGCCCTCGGGAATATCGAGGGCCGGATCAGGCAGATCCTTGGTCAAAATGCAGCCTGCCGAACTGGCAGCAACGGCAAAGGCGACGATCGAACGCCCAATCTTTTTCGCGAACACGAGATTCACCGCACGAACATCCGGACAAGGCTCCGCCGCGCGCGCTTTGCGCCGAGATTCGGGGCGTTGGAGTATGCAGCCTGAGACACGTTCACCGGGTGATGCTGGTCAATGAAGCGAGCCCGCATTCTAGCGGCCCAATCATCCTGCGGACAGTGTTCTTACGTGTCGCAACGTGCAAGCGACACGAATGATGGATGCCCGCAAATGAGTGGATTTGCACAGATTCTCCCGATTTTGTGGGGTTTTTTGGTCCCTGACAGAAGCGCCGGCAGGTCAGGCTTACGAAGATTTCATGTGTTCATTTGTTGCTGACATCCGGATTGCGTTCACCTGCGCCGTCGACGCCATTTTGAAAGCCGCTGGGGATGCCAACCGTGACCTGGATGAACCGTTTGCAGGGCATTGCCGACGATGACGCCAGGGCGCTCGCGGCGCGAAAGCGCCTCGACCAGATTCAGGGCGAGCACCGCACCAGGTTCTGCGACGCATGGACTGGTTATTGGATCAAGGGTGCATACGCCTGGTGTCGCGTGAAGCAAACCATGCAAGAAATACCCGCTTGGCGAGCAAACAAGGCCGCGCTTATACTCCTGCAAAATCGTCCGCGCGTTGACCGAATTTCGCAGCGCACAAAGACGATCCTGTTCGACAAAAGAGCGGCGGCCACATCCTTCCATGCGACTTGAATTCGGGCACAGAACCACGAACTCCCCTGGATCTGCACATGTCTGATCTGATCGTTCTCACTCCGGAAAATGTCGACAAGGCGCTGCCCGATCTGCCGCGCATCGTCCGGCTGGCATTGGGCTTCGGCTCACGTCTGCGCCGCGGCACGCTCGACGTGACACTTCCCGATGGCCGGCGTGTCCGCCTCGGCGGCATGGAACCTGGTCCTGCCGCGGAGATGACGATCACCAGCTATGCGTTCGCGTCGCGTCTTGTGAATGGCGGCGATATCGGCATCGCGGAAGCCTATCTACACCGCGAATGGGACACGCCGGATCTCACGCAATTCCTGTATCTGTTCTGCGTCAATCACGATCTCATTCAGGTGATGCTCGGCAACAATCCGCTGATGCGCTTCGTCCAGATCGTTCGTCACTGGTTCAATCGCAACACCAAGCGGCAAGCTCGCAAGAACATCTACGCGCACTACGACATCGGCAACGCGTTCTATTCTGCGTGGCTCGATCCGAGCATGACCTATTCGTCCGCGATTTTCGAAGACGGTACGCAGGATCTCACGGCCGCGCAAAACAACAAATATCGCCGGCTTGCAGAAGCAATCGATCTGAAGCCCGGCCAGAAGGTGTTGGAGATCGGCTGCGGCTGGGGTGGCTTTGCCGAATATGCCGCGAAAAACTACGGCGCGCATGTCACCGGTCTCACCATCTCGACCGAGCAACGCGATTTCGCACGTAAGCGGATGCAGGACGCGGGCCTTGGCGACAAGGTCGAGATCAAGTTTCAGGACTATCGCGACGAACGTGGACAGTATGACCGCATCGCTTCGATCGAGATGATCGAGGCCGTCGGCGAACAGTTCTGGCCGCAGTATTTCTCACAATTGCGCGACCGGCTGCTGCCCGGCGGATTGATCGGTATCCAGGCCATCACGATCCAAGACAAGTTCTTCCAGACCTATCGGCGCGAGGTCGACTTCATTCAGCGCTACGTCTTTCCCGGCGGCATGCTGCCGTCGCCGGAAATCCTGAAATCCCTCGGGGCCAGATACGGCGTTCCTGTCATCAAAGAACGCATATTCGGACTGGATTATGCCAAGACGCTGGCGACCTGGAGAGATAGTTTCCGCGCGGCCTGGCCAAGCCTGACGCCGCTCGGTTTCGACGACCGATTCCGGCGGCTCTGGGAATACTACCTGGCCTATTGCGAGGCCGGTTTCCTGTCGGGGAATATCGACGTTCGCCAGGTCGTATTCGCAAAAGCCCCATAGTCCGCGCTCTGGACTTTCCGCACTGCGGCACCAGATCTTGAGGCCAGACCCTTCCCTTGTCTGGCCCGGCGGCCTCCACTAGGGTCGCCGCGAGATCGACAACCCGAGCGAAGAATTTCAGCACCATGACCTTCAACAAAGACGTCGTCGAGGCGATCGGCAACACGCCTCTGATCAAGCTGAAGCGCGCATCCGAACTGACCGGCTGCACCATTCTCGGCAAGGCCGAATTCATGAATCCCGGCCAGTCGGTGAAGGACCGCGCGGGCAAATGGATGATCCTTGAAGCCGAGAAGCGCGGCGATCTGAAGCCCGGCGGTCTCATTGTCGAGGCGACTGCGGGCAATACCGGTATCGGTCTCGCCGTGGTGGCGAGCGCGCGCGGCTATCGCACGCTGATCGTGATCCCGGAGACGCAGAGCCAGGAAAAGAAAGATATGCTGCGGCTCAACGGCGCCGAGCTGATCGAAGTCCCCGCGCTGCCGTTCGCCAATCCGAACAACTATCAACATGTCGGACGACGGCTCGCAGATCAGCTGCGCAAGACCGAGCCGAACGGCGTTCTGTTTGCCGACCAGTGGAACAATCTCGACAATGCCAAAGCCCATTATGAATCGACGGGCCCCGAGATCTGGGAGCAGACTGGCGGCAAGGTGGACGGCTTCATTTCGGCAGTCGGTACCGGCGGCACGCTAGCCGGCACGACCCGCTACCTGAAGGAAAAGAACAACAACATTATTACGGCCTGCGCCGATCCAAATGGCTTTGCGATGTATAACTGGTTCAAGCATGGCGAAGCCAAGTCCACGCCCGGCGACTCCATCACGGAAGGCATCGGGATTGGCCGCGTGACGCCGGTCATCGAGACTGCGAAGGTCGATACCGCCTTCTTGATCCCTGACGAGGAAGCCGTCGCCGTCATCTACGACCTGCTCCAGCACGAAGGCCTCTGTCTCGGCGGCTCGACCGGAATTAACATCGCCGGCGCGATCCGTCTCGCGAAGGAGTTGGGCCCAGGCAAGACCATCGTCACCCTTCTCTGCGACTCCGGCGGCCGCTATCAGTCGAAGCTGTTCAATCCCGACTTCATGCGCAGCAAGAACCTGCCGGTGCCGGCATGGCTGGAGACGAAGAGCGATATCTCGGTGCCGTTCGAGAAAGTCTGAGGCGCAAGGCCTCAGCGGAGAATCTGGCTCAGGAACAGCTTTGTCCGCGCATGCTGCGGATTGGCGAAGAACTTGTCCGGTGTATTCGCCTCGATGATCTGACCGGCATCCATAAATACCACGCGGCTGGCGACTTCCTTGGCAAAGCCCATCTCGTGCGTGACCACAAGCATGGTCATGCCCTCGCTGGCAAGATCGACCATGGTGTCGAGCACTTCCTTGACCATTTCCGGGTCCAGCGCCGATGTCGGTTCGTCGAACAACATCACCTTCGGCGTCATCGTCAGCGCCCGGGCGATCGCCACACGCTGCTGCTGGCCACCGGAGAGCTGACCGGGATAGGCATTGGCCTTGTCCGGAATGCGCACCCGCTCCAGATATTTCATCGCCGCAGCATCGGCGTCCTTCTTCGGCATATGCCGTACCCAGATTGGCGCCAACGTGCAGTTCTCAAGCACGGTCAGATGCGGAAACAGATTGAAGCTCTGGAACACCATCCCGACATCGCGTCTGATATCGTCGACGCGGCGCAGGTTAGGGCCGAGTTCGATGCCGTCGACCGCGATGCGGCCTTCCTGAAACTCCTCCAGCGCATTGATACAGCGGATCAGCGTCGATTTGCCCGAGCCCGACGGCCCGCAGATCACGATGCGCTCGCTGCGGCCGACCGCAAGATCGATGTCGCGCAGCACGTGGAAATCGCCGAACCATTTGTTGAGGCCGGCAACCGAGACGATGGGATTCACGGATACGGACATGTCACCTCAGCTCCGTCGATGCACATTGAGCCGATGCTCGACGAATAGCGAATAGCGCGAGATGCCGAAGCACATCACGAAATACATGATGCCGGCAAAGGCAAAGCCGGTGAACAAGGTCGTCGGCGTCGACCAGTTCGGATCGGCAAAGGATGCGCGTAGCTGACCTAGCAGATCGAACAGCGCGACGATGGACACCAGCGATGTATCCTTCAGCAGCGCGATGAAGCTGTTGACGAGGCCGGGAATGACATGCCGCAGCGCCTGCGGCATCACCACCAGACGCGTGGTCTTCCACCAGGACAGGCCCAGCGCACTTGCCGCCTCCGCCTGACCGCGCGGGATCGCCTGCAACCCGCCGCGGATCACCTCGGCATTGTAGGCGCCGGCAAACAGCGCGATGCCGATCAGCGCACGCACCAGGCCATCGACAGTGAAATTGCCAGGCAGGAACAGCGGCAGCATGTAAGTGGCAAAGAACAATACGGTGATCAGCGGCACGCCGCGCCAGAATTCGATGAAGGCAATCGAGAACAGCCGGATCAGCGGGATGGTCGAGCGTCGGCCGAGCGCCAGCGCGATACCAACGGGCATCGACGTCACGATGCCGGTGATCGAAACCACCAGCGTCACCAGCAATCCCCCCCAGAGCCGCGTATCGACGATCGGCAATCCGCCACGATCAAGCCGCAGCAGGGCGATGACGACGGCGATGCCAGCGAAGACGGAGATACTGTTGGCCAGCGCACGCCAGCCGCTGCGGAAGTGGCCGTTCAACAAGAAGATAAGTAGCGAGACAATGATGGCGGTTGTCGTCAGTTCGAACCAGACAGGTTTGCCATGATTGACGCCTTCGTTGCGTAACCACTCAAACGGCAGCGCGACGAGTTGCAGGCCGTCGCCGAATGCTACGACGCCGTCGCCTATCAGCGTCAGCGGATAACCGATGACAGCTATATCGGACAGAAGGCCCACGCCCTTGAGCCGGCGACCCACATCCGTGATGTGGACCGCGACGGTCGACAGAAAATCCGCGGCCCAACTGATTCCGAAGCCATTGATGCCACCGCCATACAGCAGGAAGAACGCTACGACAGGGAAGGCAAGGAAGAACAGTCCGGCATTCACGCTCTTCGCGGGTAGACGCGGGATCAGCAGCGGTAGAAGTAATAATGCACCGAGCAAGAATGTCAGGTTGACGCGCCAGCGTTCCGGCTCCGGATAGAAGCCGTAGATGAATTGTGTGAACTTGGCCTGCACGAACGGCCAGCACGCGCCCACCGGGCGACCGACGTTCTCCGGCAGACACGCGGTGCGGTCCGTGCCCCGCCACACCGCATCGACCAGCAGGAACTTCACCGTCGGCGCGATGGTGAACCACAGCAGCAACAGGCTGACGACAGTCAGCAGAATATTGGTCGGTGAATTCAGCAACCGTGTCTGCACAAAGCCGACGAAACCCGTGCTGCGCACTGGAGCGGCGCGCTCTGTAACCAGTTCTTTTGCAACGAAGCTGGTGTCGCTCATGCGCCCATGCTCCGCGAGATCCGCCAGCCATAGGCGCTCATGATGGCGCTAGTGACCAGTGAAATCACGAGATAGACCGCCATTGTGATGGCGATAATCTCGATGGCCTGCCCGGTCTGGCTCATGGTCGTCCCGGCAAAGACCGAGACCAGATCGGGATAGCCGATGGCAACAGCCAGCGACGAATTCTTGGTGAGGTTAAGATACTGGTTGGTCAGCGGCGGCAGGATCACGCGCATCGCCTGCGGCACCACGATCAGCCGCAGCGTTGCACCCCGGCTAAGTCCAAGCGATGCGCCCGCTTCGGTCTGTCCTTTATGCACCGACTGGACTCCCGCGCGCACGATCTCGGCGATGAAGGCGGCGGTGTAGGTCGAGAGCGCCAGTGTCAGCGCGACGAATTCGGGAAGTACGCGCAGGCCGCCTGAGAAATTGAAGCCTCTCAGTACCGGATACTCAAACGTCACAGGTTTGCCGAGTACGAGCACCGTCAGCAATGGCAAGCCGACCAGCAAGCCCAAGGTCATCGGCCAGACGGCTATTACACGCCCCTTGGCGAAGAGCTGCTGTCGCGCATAAACGCGCAACACCAGCGCGGCGATGATCGCAACGATCACAGCGACCGCGAACGCCGTGAAAGCCTCCGTCCCGATCGGCTTTGGCAATCCAAAGCCGCGATTGCTGAGAAAAAAACTGTCCAGCAACGAGATGCTCTGCCGCGGCTGCGGCAGTGTCGCGAGCACGGCGAGATACCAGAAGAGGATCTGGAACAGCAGCGGCAGGTTACGGATCAGTTCGACATAACCGCCTGCGATCCGCGCCAGCAGCCAGTTCGGCGACATCCGGCCGAGCCCGACGATGAAGCCGATGATGGTCGCAAAGAATATGCCAATCAGCGACACGACCAGCGTGTTCACGAGGCCGACAAAGAACACCTGCAGATAGGTGTCGGATTCCGAATACGGGATCAGCGCCTGACTGACCGCAAAGCCCGCGGTGTTTGACAGGAATCCGAAGCCGGATGCGATCTTCTGCGCGGCCAGATTGGAGCGTGCATTCTCGACGATCTCATAGCCGATCCAGACCAGCGCCGCGACAAACACGATCTGGAGCACAAAGCCGCTCCAGCCCGCCTGCCCGCCCAGCACACGTCGCAGTTTTGCAGCGAGTTGCAGCGGCGGTTTTCTGGCTTCGGTCGATGTCGCCACGGGCGATGATGCGCTCAGCGGATCGGCGGTGCGTATTGGATGCCGCCCTTGTTCCAGAGCTGGTTCAGTCCGCGCGAGATCCCTAGCTTCGAGCCTGCGCCGACATTACGGTCGAACACCTCGCCGTAATTGCCGGTCGCCTTGATGATGCGCGCAAACCAGTCCTTGGTGAGGCCCAGCGTTTCACCGAGATTGCCGTCGGTGCCAAAGATACGCTTCAGCTCCGGCCTGTCGGATTTTGCCTGGTCATCGACGTTCTTCTGCGTGATGCCGAGCTCCTCCGCATTGATCATGGCGAACAGCGTCCAGCGCACCACATCCAGCCACTGATCATCGCCATGGCGTACCAGCGGGCCGAGCGGCTCCTTGGAGATCACTTCAGGTAACACTGCGTGATCGGCAGGCACGGTGAGCTTCAGGCGTTCCGCATAAAGTTGCGAGAGATCAGCGGTGAAGACGTCACAGCGACCGGACTCATAGGCTTTGATAGTCTCGTCGGCGGTCGAGAACGCGATCACTTCATACTTCATGTTGTTGCCCTTGAAATAGTCGGCAACATTCTGCTCGTTGGTGGTGCCGGTTTGCAGGCAGATCGAGGCGCTGTTGAGCTCGAGTGCCGAGTTCACCTTGAGCGCCTTGCGAACCAGAAAACCCTGGCCGTCATAGTAGTTGATACCGGCGAAGTTCACGCCAAGCGACGTATCGCGCGACAGGGTCCAGGTCGTATTGCGCGACAGCACGTCGATCTCGCCGGACTGCAAGGCAGTAAAGCGATCCTTCGCCGAGAGCGGCACATATTTCACCTTGGTGGCATCGTTGAAGATCGCGGCCGCGATGCCGCGGCACAGGTCGACATCGAAGCCGACCCAGTTGCCCTTGTCATCCGGCGCCGAGAAACCAGGCAAGCCCTGGGTGACGCCGCAGGACAGCATGCCGCGGTCCTTCACGGTCTTGAGCGTCTGCGCAGATGCGCCTTGCGCGGTCAGACTGGCGGCAAGAGCGAGAGAGAACATCAAGGTTGCGCGTTTCATGTAAGGCCTCTTTGGGGACGTCAGGACGCTCGGTCGACGCAAAGAATTGAATGACGAGCCTACGGATCAGTTCCATAGCCGTGAATGGCCCGACCGGAAAGGCGAACGACAGCAGAGACGATCTAAAAAGACCGCACGAATCAGCAGGAAATCGCAGATTTCGCGGCAGGCCCCCAACGTGCCGCGGGGGATCGCGAGGTCCGCAACAGAGAACGATCAGCCAGCCGGGTCAAGGGGTTGACGGCCATCCGCTGTGTCCTCTTAGTGACGGAACCAGCCATTCGGCAACCCAGATGCCAATGGCCTTGCAACACCTGCAGACCGGCGGCCCCATTATGACAGCTTCGAACGATAATCACGGCACCACCTCGCTCAACACGGACACCGTGATCGTCACCGCTGGCCGCGACACCAAATCGCAGCGGGGCTTCGTCAATCCGCCGGTCGTGCGTGGCTCTACGGTGTTGTATCCGACCGCCGACGACCTCCACGCGCATCGCGGCGAGTTTCAGTATGGCCGCCACGGCACGCCGACCACCAAGGCATTGCAGGAAGCGTTGATGGCGCTGGAAGGCCCGAAATGTGCCGGCGTGGGGCTCGTGCCATCGGGCCTCGCCGCGATCTCGACCGCCCTGCTCTCGGTGCTCAAGGCCGGCGATCATCTCCTCGTCAGCGACAGCGCCTATCGGCCGACACGCAATTTCTGCAACGGCATGCTGGCACGCTACGGCATCGAGACCACCTATTTCGATCCGCTGATCGGCGCCGGCATTGAAGCGCTGTTCAAATCGAATACCCGCGCCGTCCTGGTCGAAGCGCCGGGCTCACAATCCTTCGAGATGCCGGATGTGCCTCTCATTGCCGGCATTGCGCATGCGCGCGGCGCGCTGGTGCTCGACGACAACACCTGGGCCACGCCGCTCTATCATCGCTCGCTCGAACAGGGCGTCGATATCAGTATCCAGGCGGCGACCAAATATATCGGCGGCCACTCGGACATCATGTTCGGCACCATCTCCGCCAACGACGCAGCGTGGCCGCTGATCAGCGAAGGCATCAGGCTGCTCGGGACATGTGCAGGCCCGGACGACGTCTTCCTCGCGCTGCGCGGACTACGCACTATGTCGGTACGCCTCGCGCATCATCAGCGCTCGGCGCTGGAGATGGCCCGGTGGCTGGAGACACGCCCCGAAGTGCTGAAGGTGCTGCATCCCGCTTTGCCCAGCCATCCAGGCCACGCCATCTGGAAGCGCGATTTCACCGGCGCATCCGGCCTGTTCAGCATCATCCTGAAGCCGTCGCCGCAAAAAGCGGTCGATGCCCTGCTCGACACCGTCAAGCTGTTCGGCATGGGTTACTCCTGGGGTGGCTTCGAGAGTCTCGTCATCCCGTTCGATTGCTCGGATTATCGGAGCGCGACGACATGGGCACCCGGCGGTCCGGCCCTGCGGTTTCATATCGGGCTGGAAAGTGTCGATGATCTGAAGGCCGATCTGGAGCGAGGCCTGGCGGCGTTCAATGCGGCGCTTTGATCGGTGAGGACGCCAGACGAAGACGCTCAGCTCTCGAGCGTCTTCGATCCGCTGCCGCGGTTCTTGATGATCAGCATGATGTTGCGGACATAGATCACGGTGGCGAAGGCCTGGCCGAGGATGATCACCGGCTCGCGCTTGGCTATGCCGTAGATCAGCGTCATAAACCCGCCGGCCATGGAGAAGAACCAGAAGGCCATTGGCACCACGCTCTGTCCGGCGCGTTCGCTGGAAATCCACTGCACGAGAAAGCGCGCGGTAAACAGCAGCTGGGCGATCAAACCAAAGGCGAGCCAGAAATCAAACTTCGCGACGAATACGTCGTAGATATAGTCGCCAAGCGCCTGACCGTATTGAATCAGCATTTATTTGAACTCGGTTGCGACCGGCGTCGTACGCTTGCGGCGGATCAGCCACCAGACGCCGGCGAGATCCATGATGCCGATCCAGAGCCGATCGAAAAAACCATAATTGGACACACCGGAATGGCGCGGCCGATCGGTGACATCGACATAAGCGATGTCGAAGCCCTCACGACGCACCAGCGCCGGGAGGAAGCGATGCAGACCATCGAAATAAGGCATCGACAAGAACACATCACGGCGGAACGCCTTCAGACCGCAGCCGGTATCACGGGTACCGTCCTTGAGGATCGCATTGCGTACGGCATTGGCGATCTTCGATTGGGCTTTCTTGAAGCCGGTATCCTTGCGGCCAACGCGCTGCCCGGCGGCGAGACCAACACGTCCGCCGCCATCCTGAATGGCCAAAATCAGGTTGGGCAGGAATGCCGGATTGTTCTGGCCATCGCCGTCCAGCGTGGCCACGATGGCGCCGCGGGCGTTGCGCACGCCGGTTCGCACGGCGGCCGACTGGCCCGATGACGCAGCGTGGTCGATGCGACGCAGGTTGGCGCGCGTTTGCATCAACTCGGCGAGCCGTGCTGGTGTCGCGTCGGTGGAGCCGTCATTGACGTAGATGATCTCATAGGGCCAGCGGCCGTCGAGCGCGGCGGTGATCTCGGCGATCAAAGGCGCGACATTGTCCTGCTCGTTGCGCACGGGCACGACAATGGAGACGTCGACGGGGGCAGCTTCGGGAGCGGACAAATCGGAGCTCATGGTTGGAGGGCGGTCCTGCGGGAACTTGTCGCAGCCGGCCCGGCGAAGACCGCTTATTATGGGGCCGCGGTCCCGCGGGCAACCCTTTTGAGATGGCCTGCGGACGGCCCTGGCAGCGGGTCGATCGTGCCGTCCTGGTGGATGGTGAAAGCCAGATGCCGGGCCGCAAACCAGTATCGCACCGTCATGGCGCCAATCCAGCCGACCAGCCCGCCGCCGACCACGTCACTGGCATGATGCGCCAGCAGGACGAGCCGACTGGCACAGATGGCGACGGCGTAGACGATCATCACCGTGCGCAGCCGCGGCCAAAGCGCGGCGACCGCGAAAGCCAATGCGAAACTCGTGGTCGCATGACCCGACGGGAAACTGGCATAGGCTGGCGTCCAGGCGAAATGCGAAAAGTGAAAGGGGTCTGCCGCGCCACTGACGAAAGGTCGGCCACGGCCGAGCATGCCTTTGATGATTTCAGCCACGAAGACCGACAGCGCGACGGACAGGAAGATGTACTGAATGCGCGTGCCGAAGCTGACAAGTACGGCGCGCGACGTGCCGTGCCGCAGTGGCGCCAGCAGGGCCAGAACGATCATAAACGCGAACAACGCCAGCAGGACATATTCGTCCTTGCCGAAGTCAGTGAAGATACGCAGCGGCCACAGGCCGGCCGTGCCCCGCGCCGGCATCAGTCCGATCTCGGTGGCATCGACGATGAACATCAGCGCGATGATGATCACGGCGGTCACGGCGCCAAGCACCAGCGAACGGCGCGCCCAATAACGAGCAGCTTCGGCACGCCGCGAATGCGACGGTGCGCGAACAAGCTGTGCGAATGACTGCCAGACCAGCGCAACGAGTTGCGACAGATAGGTCTGTGGCTGCGATTTGTCCGGGGCTACCATTACTCGGTCCCTTCGGAGCGATAGATCGCCACCGAAATCGCTTTGCCCTGCGAGAAGTTATAGCCGTCGATGCGGGTTGCCATGTTGTAGCGCAGGCCGATGGCCTCGGCGCGCATCGCGAACTGGCGCTCCGAACGCAATTCGACAAGCGCGAAGCGACAGCTGCCCTGCCCCAGGAAATCCGCCGCGCCGGCACCATCAGTGAGTTGTGTGGATGTGCCGGTCATGAACACCAGGCTCGGCTCGTGATATCCCGCTGCCGCAGCCTTGGGACCGACGCAGACCACGTTACGCAGCGCACGTGCGATCTGCACACTCGGAAACAGCGGTCGGAGCGACGGCAGCAGCACGCCATAAAAGGCGGCGCTCATGAACAATGAGGCCACAACCGCATTCAGCAACGAGCGTTCTGCGCGGGCGTTATCATACAGCCACCAGGCAAACAGGCCGAACACCAGTGCTGCGGCGGCAAATGGCCAGGCCAGAAACACCGGGTGGCGGACGATCGCGACGGCACCGATCTCGGCGACCACAGCGGTTAGCGCCGGGATCGCGAACCACCAAGCCGCGCCGCGCGCCAGCCAATTGCGCGCCAGCACCTGGCGTTCAAGCGCGCCGATGACGAGGATGGCGATCGCCGGATAGAGCGGCAGCACGTAATGCGGCAGCTTGGTCATCACGACTTCGAACACGATCCAGGATGGGATCAGCCAGGCCAGCAGATATTGTGCGCCGGGCTCGCGGCGCGCGCGCCAGATCGCCGGCGTGGCCATACCGGCCAGCGGTGCCCCGGGCCAGAAGGTGATCCAGAACAGCAGGAAATACATGCCCGGAGGCGCGCCGTGGGATTCTTGTGCAGCCAGTTTGCTCAGCATGTCGCCACCGAGCGAATTGGAGAAGAACGCTTGCCCGGACTTCAGGAAGATCGCGACGAACCACGGCAGCACCAGGAACAGCATCCAGATGACGCCGACCAGCGGCCGTAATCGCCACAGCCATGCGACCGAGCGATCCATGATCGCCAGCGCAATGATCGTCAGCCCGACGAACATCAGGATCAGCGGGCCCTTGACCAGAATGCTGATCGCCATGGCCGTCCAGAACACCGCCGGCTCCTGCCAGCGCGACTTGTCGGCCTCCTCGCCGCGCTGCCACGCCAGGTAAATTCGCGCCATCGCGCCCATCACGGCAATGACCGTCAGCAGCAGCATGGCGTCGGTCTTGGCGAGCCGGGCCTCGACGTTGAGCAAGACCGAACTGCACATGATCAACGCAGCCAGCACGGCGCCGCGCCGCGCCAGGAAAGCCAGCGCGGTCCAATAGGTCAGCAGCACTGCACCAATGGCGCCGATCAGCGATGGCACCCGATAGAGCCAGATGCGGACTTCGGCGTTCTGCAAGCCCAGCGCCTCGGCGGTCTCGACTACGGCCGCCTGCATCCAGTAGATGCCGACCGGCTTCTTGTAGCGGACCTCGTCCTGGAACCGGATGTCGACGAAATCGCCGGTCTCGACCATCTGCTTGGTCGCCTGCGCAAAACGCGCTTCGTCGCGGTCAATCGGCGGGATGGTGAAGAAGCCCGGCAGGAAGAACAGGAACCCGCAAATGGTCAGGAACGCGACTGCGCGGGCATGGCCGGAGCTGACGAAATCCAGCACGCGCACCAGTCTGCTGCCTGGATCGACACGGGTTTTCGGCTCGCGCGGGGCGCCAAATCGGGGTCTTGGATAGGTCTCGGCCATGCCTGTCGCATACGCTGAAACCGCCGACCGGACAACCAGTTAGCCCGTGCTTATTGGATTCTGACCACAACTGTGTCTGCGGTGCCCATGGCGTCCATGACCGTCAGCCGGACGAAACCCGGACCAGGCGGATCGACCAGCCGCTGGCGCCGGCTGTCGAGTTCCCCGGCGGCCATGCCGTTGACCAAAACGGTCATGGGCAGCACCCCGCCGGCCACCTTGACCGGTACGGCCGAAAGCTGCCCCTCGCCGCCACTGGCATCGATCCGGGAACCGTTCAGCGGGAACTGGATGTGCAGGGCCTGATCGCTGCCGGTACGGATCAACTCGCCGACCGGGCGGAACCGGCGCAGCGGCAGCGGCAATTTTGCATTACTGGCCATCAGCACGCCCTTGGGCGCCTTCGGCAACGAAGCCGGCAGCTTGCCGGTCCGGGCAAAGGCATCGAACAGGATCGGAGCCGCCGCCGTACGACCGACCAGGCCGGGCACCGGCGCGCCATCGGGCCGGCCGACCCAGACGCCGATGGTCATGCGTCCGTCGAAACCGACCGACCATGCGTCGCGATAGCCGTAGCTGGTGCCGGTCTTGAAGGCGATCCGGTTATGCGCGGCATTCTCCGGCGGCGGCGTGCCGATCAGGACATTGCCAACCTGCCAGGCTGCGACCGGATCCATCAGCCGCAACGACTCGCGATCGTCGCCGCCATTGGCCTGCATGATCTCCCGCAGCGGCTTCGAACTGCCGAGCCGCGCCACGCCCGTATAGAGCTGGACGAGGTCCTGCAGCGTAATGCCGACGCCGCCGAGACCCATGGCGAGACCGGGCGCCTCACCCGGCGGCAGCACCAGATTGCCGCCCGCCTGTTTGAGCCGTGACGACAACCGCGACGCGCCAACACGATCCAGCAGCGCAATAGCCGGCACATTCAGTGAGAGCTGCAGCGCCTTGCGCACCGGCACGGTGCCCTGAAAGCTCATGTCGAAATTCTCCGGCGCGTAACTGCCGAAGCGCACCGGCCGATCCTCGATCAGGCTTTCCGGATGCACGAAGCCATCTTCAAAGGCGAGGCCATAGATGAATGGCTTCAGCGTCGAGCCCGGAGAACGCACCGCGCGGGTCATATCGACCTGCCCGGCGCGGCGATCGTCGAAATAGTCGGGCGAACCGACATGGGCGAGCACGTCGCCACTCTCGTTGTCGACTGCGATCAGGCCGATGGAGATATTGTTGCCCAGTGCCGCGGCGCGATCACGTGCGAGGCCTTCAAGCGCCCGCTGGATGCCGGCATCGAGCGCCAGCTTGATGATGGGGCGATCCTTGTGCAGTGATGTCGCCTGATCCGCCGAATGCGGCGCCAGGATCGGCATCGGCTTGCGCAGCTTTGGCACGCTGACGGATTTCGCCTGCATGGCATCGGCAGCCGACACCCTGCCCTCGCCGACCATACGTTCGAGCACGCGGTCGCGCGCCACGCGGGCATTGCCGGGATGGCGATCAAGCCGGCGGTGTTCCGGCGATTGCGGCAGCGCTACGAGCAATGCAGATTCCGCCAGCGACAGCCGTTTGGGCTCCTTGCCGAAATAGGCGATCGACGCGGCGCGAAGACCTTCGAGATTGCCGCCGAACGGCGCCAGCGCCAGATAGAGATCGAGGATCTGATCCTTGCTCATCTGCCGCTCGATCTGCAGCGCACGGACGGCTTGTCTGATCTTCGCCGATATCGAGCGTTGCTGCCGTGGTTCGATCAGCCGCGCAAGTTGCATCGTGATGGTCGAACCGCCCGACACGATCTCGCCGCGGGTGACGAGCTGCAGCGCGGCGCGGCCAAGCGCCAGTGGATCGACGCCATGATGGCTGTAGAAGCGCTTGTCCTCATAGCCGAGCAGTATGTTGAGATAACCGGGGTCGACGGACGTCCTCGCGTCGACCGGCAGCCGCCAGCGTCCATCGGACATGGCATAGGCGCGCAGGAGCTTGCCGTTGCGATCGATAACGGTGGTGGAGATTTTGCGCGCCTGGTCGAGCGGCAAAGGGCCGAGGGAGGCCACCCACGCGGCGGTCGCTGCACCAGTCAGGACCACAACTACGGTGGCAGCGGCGACAGCCTTTCGGATAAGCCACCAGCCTCTCCTCACGTCGTGGCCGGGCTTGTCCCGGCCATCCACGTCTTGCCCACGATCCACACAAGAAGACGTGGATCCCCGGGACAAGCCCGGGGATGACGGAGTGTGTGGTGTGGACGTGCCCTCGCTCATTTCGCCTTCGCGACCTCGACACTGCCCGTCCCCGTCCGCCCGTAGCGCGACGGATTATACATGTCCTCCACATAGGCCTGCGGCAGCACGTACTTCCCGGGCGATACCGCCCGAACAATATAGGCGACGGTGAACACCGCCTTGTCGTCGCTCTTCCGGTCGATCGCCGCGGTGAAGCGGTCGTCGCGGAATTCTGTGTTCTCAGGTTCTTCGCCATCCTCGATCCAGTCCAGCGTGCCGCTGTCGCCCGACGACACTAGATGCGGATTGTCGATCTCGAAACCGGCCGGCAGATAGTCGGCCACCATGATGTGCCCGTATTCCGGCTTGGCCTCGGTGATCTTCAGCACCACGGCAAAGCGATCGTTCTGCTTGGCCTTGGTGACATCCGCGGGCTTGCCGTCGAGCGTGAAATAATTGCGCTCGATCTTGAAGCCGTTGGATGCCGCCGGCTCTGGCGTGATCGGCGAACCGGACACCGAGACGACCGCCTGCACCGGTGTGTCGCCGGTGTTTGTGATCTTGATCGGCTGCCCGGACATCTCCGCCGCCTTGTAGCTGCGATAGAGCGCGGTCTTCACAGCCGAGCCGTTGACGTCGAGCGCCAGCGTGTTGGCTTCCTTGGCCAGCGCACGCGACGCCAGCACCAGCCACGCATTCTCCTGCGTAGAGGTGAACGGCGTCAGGCCGCGCGCGGCCTCGACACGCTGGACCGCCTGCGTCAGCGTTGCACGCGGCGCATTGCCTTCGCTGGCAAGCGAGACCAGCGCCGCAGCATCGCGCAGCGCGGAGCCGTAGTCGACGCGGCCGAACTCGATGATCGGCTTCGGCGCGAGGCTTTCGACCGCTGCCGCGTAGACGCGCTCGGCACGGGCCCGGTCACCGACCAGCGCCAGTGCCGCGGCCAGCTGCGACTTGGCGATGGGCGTCGCCAGGTTCTTCAGTTTGGTGTCCGCGAGATAGCGCAGGTCGCCGATCGGCGCGGTGCCGTTCTTGGCCAGCACGTAGAGGCCGTAAGCGAGATCGCGGCCGCCGTCTTTTTCGGGCTCGTCAGCATTGACGACCGAATTGCGCACGCGGTCCAGCGCGGCACGGAACAGCACGTCCGGCACCACAAAACCCTTTTCGCGAGCGCGGGTCAGGAAGTCCGTCACGTAAGCGTCCAGCCAGGCATCGCCGCCGCCCGCCGACCACAGGCCGAACGAACCGTTCGAGCCCTGACGCGCCAGTAGTTTGTCGATCGAGTCCTTGATGCGCTGATCGACACCGGTATCCATCGCCAGATGCGCGCCGGCCGCAAGATCATTCACATAGAGGAGCGGCATCGCGCGGCTGGTGATCTGCTCGGAGCAGCCATAGGGATAGCGATCCAGTGCCTTCAGGATGGTCGCTGCATCAAGTGCTGTGGACAGGCTGACCGACAGCGAGGCGCCGCCGGTGCCCGATACGAGATCGGAGAACATGTCCGACGTCAGCGTCAGGCTCTCGCCCTTCGCGAGCGTGCGGATCGAGCGCCGCGCCAAGACTTGCGTCGCCGCCTTGACGTCGAGCACATAGTGCCGAGCCAGTGTCAGCCCGTTCGGTCCCTTGATATCGACGTCGAACTGCGCCGTGCCGGCACCGGATGCATCGATGGCCAGCGCCATTGAGGTCCGCTGCTTGGCGGCGAGCTTGATCGTCGTGGCCGGATTGCCGGTCAACTTGACGGGGCCGGAGGTCTTCACGGCAATGGTGTAATCGCCCGGTGCGCCTTCGACATTGTCGAGGTCGAAGCTCATGGTGCCTTTGTCACCGGACAGCAGGAACCGCGGCAGGGTCGCAGTGAGCACCACGGGATCGCGCACCGTGACGTCCACAGTGGCGCGGCCGAGTTTGGTCGCGGTCCAGGCCACGGCCATCACGCGCGCGGTGCCGGCGAACTCCGGAATCTCGAACTCGATCTGCGCGGTGCCATCGGCAGCCACAGTGACAATGCCGGAATATAGCGCCATCGGCTTCTGCGTGGGCGGCGAGCCCTCGATCTGCGCGCCGGCACTATCGCCGCCAGTGCGCAACTGACCGCGGGTGCCCTGCATGCCGTCGATCAACTGCCCATAGATGTCGCGAATTTCCGACGTCATGCGGCGCTGGCCGAGATAGTAATCGTCCGGCGCTGGCGGCTTGTAATTGGTCAGGTTGAGAATGCCGACATCGACCGCAGCCACCACGATCTTGGCGTCCTCGCCGGGATTGAGCCCGCCGAGTTTCACCGGCAGCTTCAGCGTCGTGCTAGGCCGGATCAGCGCCGGCGGCGACAGTGCGACGTCGAGCGTGCGTGCTTTTTTGTCGATACCGAACCACTTCAACCCGATGGCGCGGCCGGGCATCCGCTTGGCGGCGGCGTCGAGAGGTCGGCGCAGCGTGGCCACCACATAGGCGCCTGTGCCCCAGTCCTTGCCGACCGGGATCTTGATCTGCGACTGGCCTTCCTTGACCTGAATGCTCTGGGTCGTCAGCAGGCGGTCGCCGAGCACATTGATTGTCAGAAGGCCGGCTGTGCGGGCATTGACCGAAACGATCATGGTGTCGCCCGACAGATATTCCGGCTTGTCGATGGAGGTCTCCAGCAGGTCCGGCGTATCGGCGCTGCCGTCGGAATACCAGCCAACATCGAACTGCACCGAGGTGATCGGGCCGTCGGCTTCATTGGATTTCACGTCGAGCCGATAACGGCCGGGCTGCGGCTGCAGCGAGATGCGCGCGGGCACGTTGGCGGCGATGGTGAGATCGCCATCGGCGACGCGCTTCGTCGATTTGACCGGTTCATAGTCCCAGGACGAATTCTGCCGATACCACTGGTAGCGGGATTCCATTTTGAGCAATTCATAACGCAGGCCACTGCGTGCCAACGAGGCTCCCTCGGGCGATACGACCACGACGTCGAAGGCGGCGTTATCCCCTTCGGCGACGTTCTTGTCCTTGAACAGCGGCTTCACGCCGATCATTGGTGCACTGGGGGCAACCGGTAGTACGAACTTGCGCTCGACGGCACGACCGCCGGCTTCCGTCATACGGATGAAGATCTGCGCTTCCTGCGGACGGGTTGAAGACGGCGGCTTGGCGAGGCTGACCGGGAACGTCGCGACGCCATTGGCATCGGCTTCCGGCAGGCCCTCGATCGGCGTCCGCTCATTGCTGGCGCTTTCCTCGTCGGCAACGCCGAACTGGTAGCCAGCGAATCCGGGGCGGTTCGCGGCAGGGCTGACAAGCAGATCGCCTTCGAGCTGCAGGCCCGACGCGGGCGCGCCATAGAGGAAGCGACCATCGACCTTAAGTTCTACGGGAGCATCAGCTTTGATCAGCTTGTCCTTGGAAGATATATCGAATTCAATCCGGTCCGGGACGTAATCCTCGACCATGAAAGTAGTCTCACCGACCGATGGCGCCTTCGGATCGGTGAAGGCGCGGACACGCCAGGTGCCGGTTGGGACCGCAGAGTTCAGCGGCAGCGTCAGGCTGCGACCGCCTGCGCCCTGGTCAGGCAGGACGGCGCGGCGGAACTCGACGCCATCGGGGCGCTCGACCACGAGAGTCATTGGGCCCGAGGTCACGGCATTGCCCTGCCCGTCGCGCAACAGCGCGGTGAGATAGACCGTCTCGCCGGAGCGATAGACGCCGCGCTCGGCATAGACGAAGGCATCGGCACCGGTAGGAACCGCGCGGCCGGAGACGCCACGATCGCTGAGATCGAAGGCGTTCGATTTGAGACTCAGGAACGCATAGTCGTTCTTGTCGCTGGTTACCGTCAGCAATGCCGGCGACAGACCGCCCTCGCCCTTGGCGAGCCCCGCCTCGAACAGCACATGGCCGGAGTCGTCGGTCTTCCTGGTCGCAAGAATCTCGTTGTTGCGCGCGACCAGCCGGACGTCGGCCTTGGCCATCGGATCGGTCGAAGCGAGCGAATTGACGAAGACATGGATGCCGTCATTGCCCGAGAAGGCCGTGAGACCAAGATCCGACACGATGAACCACTGGGTCGCCAGCGAGCCGTCGTCATCGCCACTGCCAGACCCCGGACCCTTGGCCGCCGCGGTCATGACATAAACGCCGGGCTGCAGCTCGCCGATGGCCTGATCGACGGGGAATGCCGTGGTGACGTCGGCATTGAGCGTCGACGCCGTGGCCAGCTCGCCGGTCCAGACCTTCATGCCGCGCTCATCGCCGAGGCTCTCGAGCTGGTACTTGCTCAGTGCCGTCTGGAAGTCGCTGCCGATCACAGTGTTGATCAGATTGCGGTCGCCGATCCGGAACACGTTGACGGTGACCGCCTGGGTGTTGACCGAGACCACGGGGATACCCTGCTGGCCAGTGCGTGGCAGCACATAGGCACGGCCGGTGAAGCGCACGAACGGCTTGCGATCGCGCACGTAGATGTTGAACTCGGCCGACTTCGGCAGACTCTCCTTCACCGTCGACGGCAGACCGGCCCGCAGGTTGATATTGTAGCGCTCGCCATGCTTGAGGCCCTCGACGCAGAGCTGTTTCTCCTCGGAGGTCAATGCCGGCTTGTCGCTGCCGGCGAGCGCCAGGAACGGCGCGAAATCGACCCGCTTGGCGAGTTCTTCCGAGAACTGGAAACAGGCCCGCGGCGAGGCGGAATCCGAGTCCACTGTGTAATCGAGCAGCCGGAAGCCGTGATCGTCGCGCAGCTTCTCGTATTGACCGCGGACGTCGGCGACCTCGCGCATCTCGAGCGACAGGCGCAGCGCGTCCAGTGCCGGGCGCCACAGCTTGCGTTCTTCCATAGCCCGGCCAAGCACGGCCAGCGCCTCGGCCTCCTCGCCGGCATTGCCGGCGCGCTGATAGGCGATATAGGCCGCCGTCGCAGCGCGCTCGCGCAGGAAGGTGGTTTCGGACGAGGTTGCCGGGCGGATCTGGAAGATCGTCTTGGCGAGCCGCAGCCAGTTGGCGCTGTCATCGGGCGCAATCGCCACGATCTGGCCCAGCGTCTGCAGACCGGCGCGGAAATCCGAGCGTTTGAACGCGGCGTCGGCGTCGGTGCGCAAAGTTGCCGCGCTCTTGGCGACAGGCCCCGCCTCGCTCTTGATCTGCGCCTCGAGCTTGATCGCGGAATCCGCCAGCTCATCCCGTCGGAAAGCCTTGTCGGCCGCGTGAGCCGAGACGAAGCCGAACGCCAGCGTGGCGCAGACAGTGACGGCGCGAACCAGACCAATCATGGACAACTCCCCTGCACGGACGAATGCCGCCTGGATTCAAATGTGCGTAAAAACGGTGACGGACTCATGGCCAGCTTGTTCGCGAGTCTCTCGACCGGCGCAACGCGAGACACGGTGATTGCTGGCAACATCATGTGACGAACCCGGGTAACTCAAATCGCAGCCCCACGCGCAAGCCGCGGGCATCATGGCGGCGGGCCCTCCCGAAAGCAAAGCCACGTCACCGCCGATTGGTCGCCCCTGTGTGGGAAACGGTTCGAGCACGCGCCGACGATTTTGGTGACAGTTTTACAACGGGTCATACGCCCATGAACGCCCGGCCCGGCCCGGCCCGCGATCGCCCCCTACGCGTTTTAATCAAACGCGACACGTTAAGACTAAAAGCAGCCTGTTGGGGACGACCGGAGATCACGGGTACCCAAGTCTTCCAGCTGCGGTCAGATGGGTGCGCCTTGCGGCACCGGACGATCACGGCGATCGCCCGACCGTTCGGTCGTTCTGGGCGCATCGCATCATGATCGAACTTCTTTTGGCGACAAGTTCACTCGCGGGCCTCGCCGTCGGACTCGTCGGCCCCGTCTGGGTCATTGTCGTGACGACCGTGCTGGTCGCTGTCCTGTCCGCCGTCGTGACATGGGGCCAGGGATTTTCGGCGCTGGGCGGCGTTGCGGTCACGACCGGATGTCTGATCGCGTGCCAGATCTCCTATATGGCCGGCCGTTTCGTGACCAGGCAATACGGCTTCCCGGAGCAGCTATTTGAGGATGACGTCGACGGCGAGCCAGGCGAGACCGGCCAGCGCGGCATCTCCAGTGACAATAACAAGGACGACAAGCCACCATCGCGGCCCCCGCCGTCGGAGTCTTAGGGCCCGCCAATCTGCCGGCCCCGAAGCTGCGAAGGCATCCCCGAACGGGACAGGTATCGAAGCGACGTCGAACGCACAGACGGCTGTTCGGTTTTGGAACGAAAAGCGGATCAAGTCGGCACACTTTCTGGCTGAAATCGCGGGTTCACCGCTCAATCAGCAAGAGAAAGGCCAGCTCACCAACCGCCCAAACGCTTGAAAACCGTGTCCGAATCCGGCCAACTTACCCGGTCTGTCCAAGCCATACCGACGATGATATGACGACGCGCCGGTCCCATAGCTCAACTGGATAGAGTAACGGATTTCTACTCCGTGGGTTGCAGGTTCGAATCCTGCTGGGATCGCCACGTCATTTTCCGATTCCAATACTTTCAATGACTTGCCGTACATTATAACGCGGTAACTTTTTTCACGGTCAACGTGCCTCAATCAGAGACGCAGTCGTGGGTCTTTGCAGGATTGGCGATTGTGATCGCACTGATCACATACCGATCGTGGATTGGACAGATCGCGACGAATTTTTCAAAGCTGCGGCGGCCTTCTTCGGCGCCGCGTCGACTTCGCCTAAACAACGCTTAACTCCTTGGCACTTCGTTAGTTCCGCCTCCGCCAAAAACTGTCTTCTTGTGTCCCGCGCATGACGGCTTACGCTGAAGACCTTGCGGATCTCTCCGTCGCCGTGCCGACAGCGGTGCAGCCTTGTGGGCACCGCCAAACCGGACACGCATTAGTAGTTTCGCGGGAAGTGAACGATGGCAGAGACAAATAACGCTGGACGCGGTCTTTTCGAAAGCGAGCGCGCCTTTCGGCTCCTCGTTCAAGGCGTCACAGATTATGCGATCTATCTGCTGGACCTGAACGGCATTGTATCAAATTGGAATACAGGCGCCGAGAAGATCAAAGGATATTCCGCAGATGAAATCGTGGGTCAGCACTTTTCGGTTTTCTACCCCCCGGAGGATCGCGAAGCCGGACTTCCCGCTGCTGCGCTAGAGGCCGCGCGGCGGGACAAGCGCTTCGAAGCGGAAGGCTGGCGGATGCGTAAGGACGGTTCGCGATTTTTCGCTTCCGTCGTCATTGATGCCATTTATGAAGATGGTGTGCTTGTCGGTTTCGCGAAAATCACGCGGGACATCACCGAGCGGATGCAGGCGCGCTTCGCATTAAACGAGAGCGAGAACCATTTTCGCCTGCTGGTGGGAAATGTCACCGACTACGCTTTGTATATGCTTGATCCGGAAGGTCGGATCACCAGCTGGAACTTGGGCGGCCAGCGAATCAAGGGCTATCTTCCCGAAGAAATTATCGGACAGCACTTCTCGCGATTTTACACCCCTGGTGATCGCGAAGCGGGAAAGCCGGCGCGTGCTCTGGAGACTGCCCGTAAGAACGGCCGTTACGAGGAGGAAGGCTTACGCGTTCGCAAAGACGGCACGTTTTTCTGGGCGAGTGTGGTCATCGATCCCGTCCGCAATGATGCAGGCGAGCTGATCGGCTTTGCCAAGATTACGCGCGACATCACAGAACGACGCCTGGCGGTGCAGCAACTTGAAAATATGCAAAGGCAGCTGGCTGAATCACAGAAGATGGATGCGCTCGGTCAACTGACCGGTGGAGTGGCACATGATTTTAATAACCTGCTTATGGCGGTTACCGGTAACGCTCGGCTTATCAAGCGCCACGCCATCGACCCTCGCGTGGTCAAGGCAGCAGAAGCGATAGAGGCAAGCGTTCGCCGCGGGGCGGCACTGACGCGCCAACTGCTGACTTTTGCGCGGCGCCAACAAGTCGACCCGGTGCTGCTTGACGTTGGAGAGACAGTGCAAGCTGTACGCGAAGTCTTGGCCACAGTCCTAGGCAGCGCGATAAAGCTCGAAATCTCCGTACCCGCCGGAGTCTGGCCGGTCTTCGCGGATCCAACCGAGCTCGAGACCGCAATCATCAATCTCGGCATCAACTCTCGTGATGCCATGCCCGACGGGGGCACGTTGACGATCACAGCAGAAAATCATCGTGTCGTGGACGGAGAAGATATAGGCGAGCATGTGAATATCAAAGTGATCGATACCGGCGCTGGTATTCCTGAGGATGTCATTGCGAAGGTGTTCGATCCCTTTTTCACGACCAAGCCTGTCGGCAAGGGAACGGGATTGGGGCTCTCGCAAGTCCATGGCTTTGTCAACCAGGCTGGCGGCAGTGTAGAAATCAAAAGCAAGCTCGGCGCAGGCACGGAAATCGTCATTCGGCTCCCACGCGGAGAGGGCCATGCTGGCGTGCATGAAGCAGAGGTTCTGGCCGAAGGCGCCGGCACCGTTCTTCTCGTTGAAGACAATCCAGATGTCGCAACCTCCAGCACCGTTCTTTTGGAAGAGCTGGGATATCGCGTGAAATGGGTAACGGACGCAGAATCCGCAATGCGCGAGATTGAACGCGACGGCATCGACATTGTATTTAGTGATATTGTGATGCCCGGAAAGTTGGATGGTCTCGGCCTCGCTCGCAATCTTAGACGGAGTCACCCGCACATGCCGGTGGTGCTTGCGACGGGCTATAGTGACGCCTCCCGGAAATCAGGTTCAGAGTTTCTGCTATTGCGCAAACCCTATGAGCTTCACGAGCTCAGCAATGCATTAGAGACAGCTCGCAGCGGTGTCGCTTGACAGCATCCTCTGACCATCCACGTGAAGCGCGCCGGTCGGGCCGGCTCCGGCACCGCTTTCTGTGCCAAACCGGTTTCGGAGGTGACCTCCTTCACAACCGCGAATTTGTTGCGCCGCAGAGCGACCTATGGCGCCGGATTCGGCTCGGAACGATATTCGATGACTGAGATTGATCGCATACAGGCACGGAAGCAGCGCTCCCGATGCAGATCCCTTACGGTATTTCGGGCGATTTATTTCTCCGAGGCTCTTTACGTCTGATTTGTGGAGCGCAGAATGAGGTCTGTTCTGAAGTGGGGAGGAAGCGATGAAAGAGCTTCTACATGCACGAGCAATGGAGAGCATGTGTCGACAGCGCGCCTCGTTTTTTCCCGAGGAAAGTTGGAAATTTCTAGCCGAAGCAGAAAGGTGGAAGCATCGGGCGCTTGATTTGATCAGCGACCATCACGTTGACTGTAACCAGACAGCTCTGCCAGATGCTGCTGAACCTTCTAACATTCACGCGTCACGCTAGGTCTTTCATTTCGGCAACGCTGGAACTTTTATTCGCGTATCAATGCGAGCTGCGCCGCATCTTTCGAACTAGCACGCGAAAGCTGATGGCCCGATATCAATAGGCCCGCTCTTCGCCGGCCTTGCGATACTTTGTCTCATGGAACTACACTCATCTTCTTGTCGTTGGTTCAACGCGCCCGCTGTTTTGCGAAATAGTGGAGTGTTTGTCGCGCGGTGAAACCTAGGACATCGATGGCTCCCACAAAGCTCCAGCGAAAAGCGATCGCAACAGCAGTTCAACTGAGGGCCATGTCTCGAAGGTGCAAAGAGTTCGCCAAATTCGTCGGATTTCGGTCAGTATCAGATCGGCTGAATGCTTTGGCGGCGAAATACCAGGAAGAAGCTTGGCAGGTTGAGGAACGCGCTGGACTGCACTTGAACGGAGGGGATCCCGACGAGCCCTCGAGCGGATAGATTTCAGGCGAGAAGGTCTGACCATGGCCTGGAATGCCGCCCGCCGATTTACTTGATGGAAGCCCAAGCGATCGCGTCATGCGACGAGCCGGTTACGCGCGGCCGCGACAAAGCACCATGCAGTAGTACGCTCCGTCGCTCGCGGAACACCGCACGTTCTTAGGCAAGAGTAGAACGTCCTCGACAGCCTAAGCGATGAATGCCCCGCGTGCTGAAGGCCGGTTCGTCATGAACATCAGCAGTCGCTACCTTGAGCCTTCGCCCCGTCGGCCTGCTGCGCCGCAGTTGGCTTCCCTTGCATTTGCTTCTGGGCGTCCTCAGATGAAGCAGGAATATTCCCGGACTGCTGGTTCATGGCGCTCGTCGGCGGGTGCTGATCAGTTTTGGAATTTGCACCGACAGTCGAGCCGGTGTTGCCTGGAGTCGGGCCCGAACCAGCGTCGCGCATTTCAGTCGTTTTGCTGGTGTTGCATGGACCCGCTTGGACCGACGCGCTACCGAGACCCAGCGTGGCTGCACAAACTAGTACAACTTGGCGTGTTACTTTCATCTGCCTCTCCCTTGGGTAAGGCCCGCATAGCCACGCCCTCGCGAGGATGCCGGCCTTTGCCTTAACCGGCCCGATGACGCCAAGTTCCGAACTCGCTCGGAAACTGAGGCCGCGGATACCTTCTTGATAAAGAGCCTGAGGCGACGCGCCAGATGCGTCGCTTTTCCGCACAATCATATGCCCTTAGGAGAGTTCACTTAGCTCACATCAAGCCCAGCTGCGGCGCGCGCGACTTCGCCAAATTAGCCGGCCTTGACACGGCCGCCTTTGAGGCGCCGAACATTGCAATGGCAAATAAAGCTCAGTTCTCCATTCTCGCTTACCAGCGACGGCCAGGATTCTGGCGTGCAGCTATTTCCCGCAAAGATGGAGCCGTCCTGACCATGAATGGCGTTGCATTGAAAAGCGTTGTCACGTCTGAGGATTTCCCATCAGAAGAAGAGGCTTATACGGATGCCGAGAAGGTTATCCGTATGATTTAGGCAGAGGCTTCCACCAGCGCAGCAGACGCGCGGTACCGGAATCGAATTGCCGACGCCAGCCACCTAACGCATGTTCTCGAACGTCCGCATCGCAGATATCACCGCCGTGGTCAGGTAGGGCTTCGGAATGAAAAGCGCGTTGGCCGGAATCGTCATGGGCCTCGCCTTCCCAGTTGTGATAATGATGTGGATCGGTGGCCACCTGTCACGAACAGCAGCAGCTAGCTTGAGGCCATCCATGGAGCCGGGCATATCGATATCCGTGAACACGAGGTGGATATCCTGGCGGGCCTCTAGGACGGCAATTGCCTGATTGGCGTCGCCTACCTGCAAAACATCGAAGCCTGATTCGACCAATTCTTCGCTAATCAAATCCCGAATGAGGGGGTCATCCTCAACAACCAGCACTGTCGGCATTCCGAAACCTCGAGAGCCAACATGGCACTCCTCCTAAGTTAGTTAGCGTACAATCGTTCCCGATCATTACTTCGGAGACTTGAGATTGGAATCCCGCCAAGCCCTCGAACGAGCATCCGCCTCGTAGTCTCGAGCTTTCTTCAAGTGAGCCTGCTTGGCATCGCCCTCGGGGAGCTTGCCGGCCTTGTCAGACTGGATTTTCCCCAGCCGGCGGTTTTCTTCAGCGTCGGGCACTTGCTTCATGACACACCTCCGGTTTTTTCAGACCGGATAATGGATTTCTGTTCAGAGAGTTCCCGCGTAACGAACATGCAATCTGTTGGCGCCGGGCCAGTCTACAGAGACAAACGGGACTGGGTCAGAAATGGCGTCGTGGCATCAGCCCGGACACGCCGCGCCGGTCTTCGCCCAGGCTTCCACGAGAGCGCCCGCCTCAGCCTGCGTACCCGGCGCAGGCGCACGTCCGTAACCCGGCGCCCAAGCCCAGCCGACCAGCGTATCCTTGCCAATGTGGTCGATGAGATCCTCGACCTTGCGGCCGCCATTGCGTGCGGGATCTTTGATCTGCGCGCAGATCTCTGCGACGGTCTTGCCTTCCCATGCCATCTCGCGCGGCGCCAGGTGCCATTCGTGATGACCGGGGATGCGGCCGGGTTCGAAATTGGCGTCCTTGTGACAGGAGTTGCAGCGCATCGCCGCGGTGCCGTGGCCATCGGACCCACGCGTCACCGGCGGCTGATGCAAACGGCGCGCATCGCCCTGCCGCGGCATGTCGCCGGCGGGATGGCAGTTCACGCAGCGCGGATGCGTCAACACCTTGCCGAGTTCGGTAAAGATCGCTGCGGAGCGCGCACTGGTATCGGCGATGCCATTGAAACTCTCCGGGCTCGCCAGCCCTTTCGATGCGCCCTGCCCGGCCGCATAGGCCGTGAGCATGCTCATCCCGAGCGTCGCGACGACAACCAGAGTCTTGACGCGTGTCTCGGCTCTCATCCGCGCGGCTCCTGAATGAGATAGCGCTTCGCGTCGCTGAGGATCACATCGAGCACGGCCTCATGATACTTGAAGTAGCCGGTGCAGCGACACAGATGCCCGTCAAGCGCCTCGGCGATCCTCTCTTCAAGGCCCGCGCGCGGCACAGGCGTCCTGGCCATCTGCTCGAGCAGCACCTGCCCTTCATTGAGAAAACCGGCGGTACAGTAACCGCACTGGAACGCGAAATGCCTGATGAAGGCCTTCTGCAACGGCGACAGCTCGCCGTTCTTGGCGTGGCCCTCGACCGTGCGGATGGTCTTGCCGTGGAAGCTCGCCGCCGAGGTCACGCAGGTCGGATTGGTGTGGCAGGTGCCGTCGGGCTCGTCGACGATCACGACACAGCTCAGGCACTGCGCGGCGCCGCAGCCGAATTTGGTGCCGGTCATGCCCAGATATTCGCGCAGGAAGTCGTTCATGGAGAGATCGTCGCGCACCTCGGTGGGCGCATGGACCTGTCCGTTGATGGTGATGCCCAGTGTCGTCACGCGAGCGCTCCCTTGAGCATGGCCTGTGTCACCGGCAGCGCCGCGAAGCGGTGGCCGATGGCGTCATGGATGGCGTTGAGCAATGCCGGCACGATGGGGATCATCACCACCTCGGCCATGCCCTTCGGCAATTCGTCCGGTGTCAGCGGCGGCATCAGCTCAATCTCGACGTCGCGCAGCGACAGGTCTGATCCTCGCGCCACCAGATATTGACCGAGATTCCATTGCCCGTTGCCGGGTCCGCCCTCAAACGGCGGCAGCGTTTCCAAAAGTGCGTAACCGACGCCCATGGCGAAGCCGCCTTGTGCCTGGCCAATCACGACCTCCGGCACCAGCGCCTGCCCGCATTCGAATGCGGTATAGGCTTTGGCGATGCGCAGCACGCCGGTCGCTTTCTCGATCTCGACCCGGACTGTTGCACCGCATGCCGCTGTATAGGCCGTGCCCATCCGGTTGTTATCGGTTGGCGGGAACAACACGCTGGCACGGTTGATGCGCGTGAATTTGCCGGCGCCACGACGTAGCGCGAGCCCGTCGATCTCGGCGCGATACTGCTCGCCGTTAATGGGGAAACGTGCGCGTGCCCACGACCAGCGCGAGAACCCGTGCGCCACGGCGCCGGTGACCAGATTGCGTGCATGGGCCGCAGCGGCGAGTTTGTCCAACGGCAGCGACGGCAGGCCCGCCATTGTGAGCTGTCCGTCCTTCCACTGCGCTTTGGCAAAGTCCCTGGCGCGTGGATCGCGCGGGCCGATATTCCATAGCGCCAGCGCCGCCGGCCACAGACCGAAGCGGAAGATCACCCGCGCAGCTTCCGCCGCGGCATGGGTACCGACATGGGCGCCGATGGAGGCTGACGTGGCCGAACTGATCGACGGCACCCAGCGCGGATCCTTCTCGGCCTTGTCCTGGGTCTTCTGGTCCATGGTGTAGCAATCGCCGGAGGTCACCAGCTCCAGCGCATCGAACACGCCGACCTGCGACACCGCCACTTCGTCAGCAATGCTGCCGAGGTGCAATGCGACGCGATTGGCCAGCGCCGTGCCGATGCCATTGCCCATCTCCACATGGTCGCAGAAGATCGCGATCCTGCCGTCGGGGCTGAGTTCAACGCGACCGTTAGAACTATCGCCGCCGGTGCCGTAGTCCTTGGTCACACAGGCGACGCCGGTGCCGACCAGTATGCCACTGGTCGCGCGCGCCTTCTCTGCAGCTCGTTGCTTCCAGATCGCGTGCTGCTCGAGCTTGTCGAGAACCTCTAAGCTCCGCACCGAGACGATATAGGGATTGCCGGTCATGGTGCGGCCATCCTGCTTCAGGGCATTGCGTCGCCGGAAGTCGATGGGATCGAGCTTCAGCGCAAGCGCCGCCTCGTCGATCAGAACTTCCAGCGCGGTCATGGTCTGCAGCGAACCGTAGCCGCGCATCGAGCCCGCGGTCACGCCGCGGGTATGCTCTGCCACAGTCGTCACATCGACCTTCGGCACGTCATAGATACCAATCGCAGCCGTTGCGGCGCAGGTGGCGACATTGGCCGAGAAATTGGCGAGACCACCGCCATCGAGCACGTGATCGGCGGCGAAGGCCGTGATCTTGCCAGAGGCGCGATCGACCGACATGCGCGAGCGCATCTTGATGGCGTGGCGTTTGATGCCAGCCTGAAATTGCTGATACCGATCGTGCGCCAGCCGCACCGGACGGTCCGGGAAGAATATCGCCGCCAGCGTCACATAGAAAATGAATGGCGTATGGTCGCGGCCGCCGAAACCGCCCCCCACATAGGCGAATTGCGCGTTGATCGCACTCGGCTTGAACGGCGCTTTGGTTTCGCCAAGCAGAAACGCGATTGATTCCGCCGCTTCATACGGCGACTGCACGCCCAGCACCAGTTCGAGCGCCTTGTCTTTTGCGCTGTACCAGCCCAGCCCGCATTCCGGCTCCATAAACATCGGATCGACGGACTGCGTATCGAAGGTGCGGTCCAGTACCAGAGCCGAAGACTCGCTGGCGGCGATCTCGGCACGGATCTGGTCGCCATAGACCGCAGCCTTCTCGTAACCGGCCTCGTTCTTGTGCGCGGTCGAGGACCATACCGGCAGCGCGGACGCCTGGGTACGGCCGGGCGTGACCCAGCCGGCAAGGACCGGCGAGTAGACATCTGGCGCATCGGGCGTGGCGCCGGCAACGCGGGTGAAACGATACGCCGCATAGTTCGGCATTACGATCGGGCCGGTCTCCTCGCCAAACTGCACGAAGGTACCATCGCGCAAGGCCATCCGCGCGCGGTCATAGGTGTCGAACTGCTCAAAGATCAGCAGCGCAACAGGCTGGCCCATATAGAGCGGCGTCTTGCCGACGGGACAGAACAGATCGCCTTCATAGTAGGCGGGAACGCGGATGTTGATCCTGGCGAGATCCACCGCGGTGACGATTACCGTAGGCTTCAGCGCCCCGCTCAACCGCGCGAGGTCCATGCCAAGATAAACATGAGTGGCATCGGGCGCGCGCACCAAAATCGCGTGCGAGGTCTTGGCCGGCCAGCCCGGCAGGTCATTCGCCCGGAAATCCGAGGCATAGAGTTTCGAGCCGGTGACCTTGGCGACGCCATCGACACGGCCGGCGCCGCCGATAGCGGGATTCAACTTGCCCCGCCCCGGCAGTGTCTCGCGTGCCGGGAACGCCACCGGCTCCGCCGCAGCTAGATGCGACAGGCTGAGCGAAATACCGCCAGCCGATACCCACTTCATAAACTCGCGACGCGAAGTCCGCATGCTTCCACCCCTGATCGACAGTCGTCCGCCGCCGCGCCGATTACTTGAGATCGGCGATGGTGGCCGGCCCCGGCCCGGTCGTGATCAGCGTCGGCCACTGGTTGGAGCCGAACGGCACCACGGGCGGCAGGAACGGCGTCATGCCGCGCTTGGCGCTCTCGGCGATGATGGCAGCGCGGGCGTCGCCCCCCATCAATTCGTAGTCCATCAGGTGATAGTTGCCGAAGAACAGCGCCCCCACGGAGCGATCCGCGATGATGCGCGTCAGCGACTCCAGCATATCGGCCTGCGTGGTGGTGAACGACACGGTCTCGATCAGCAGCAGACGATCGTTGATGGCCTCCGGCGGGAAGAACTGTGCCAGCACGCTGAACAGCACGTTGTTCTGCCGTGCCACGTAAATCGTGTTGCTCGCGGCATAGGCCTTGTCCCAATCGGGACCCAGCATCTTCTTCCAGTCGCCCAGCACGGTCATCCAGTGATTGACCTGGGTCTGCGCGGCCCAAGTCACGTTCTTCGCAAGGAACGGCGCCTGCTTCTTGCCAAATGTCTCCAGTGTATCGAAGGGGATGACGCCCTTGGCGATGCACTCATCCATGAAAGCCAGGTTGTTCTGCAGAATGGTGCGGTTGTTGTCGCGCCAGTCGGCCTGCATCGGCGTGAGGTCGAGACCATCCAGCGCCGACTGCATGCGGCTGCGATAGGCCTTCATCGAGCCGAGCCAGGATTTGTTGTCGGGATTGTTCACATAGGGGCCGACCACCTCGGCCAGCGCCATGGTGCTGTGCCCGACCGACTTGAGCAGCTGATAGACCATCGGCACCGAGGGCGCGTCGAGTGGCGGTTTGCCGGGCTGGTACAACGTGAATTTGCCGCCGGCGCCGGAGAACAGGCCGAGGATCACGGGATGCTTGGCGAGAATATTGGTGCGGAAGACTTTCGCTGCGTCGCCATAAAGCTCAAACATGCCGGTGTTGAGCGCGAGCATATCCTTGGTGGCGGTCTCGGCAGGCGTTGTCGCGGTCAGCCCGGAAATCGGCGCCATGTAGGATGGCAGGGTCTGGGCATGGGCGGCGCCGACGCCCCCCAACAGGACAGCCGCAAGGGCGACAGCGTGGCGATACGTCATATCCGGACTCCTCCGAGTCATCTTGGCGATTGCTACTGTCACGACTAGCGCAGCACATCTTAAAAATCTGCCTTTCCATTCAGCAGAAATGGTCGCGACATAGTTGACGAAAGCAAACCCGCCGTGACGGGCGGAATGCTCTCGAATGCAACTGAACTGAATAAGAAAAACGCTACGAATCACGCAAAGCGCTGGTGGTTCAAGGCTACACGCAATTTCGTGACACAGGAATTGGTTCGCGATCCGGAATGCGCAGCGCGTAGCGGTTTTTCGTTCGCCTGTAGCGGAGGCTGGACGCTCGAAACAGGCGGGGTTATTTTCACGACACGTAGGTAAGCACCACTAATAGAGCTGTATGGCTCCGGGCGTCGAAGGGGGAGCGCATGGCAAAAAAGACGCCCAGCAAATCGACGGAGATCAACGAGGCAGGTTCTCCCTCCGTGCTGATCGACACGAAGATCAAGGAGCTGGGTGACTGGCGCGGTGAGATGCTCGCTTCCGTCCGAAAGATCATCAGGCAGGCTGTCCCCGACGTGGTCGAGGAATGGAAGTGGCGCGGCGTTCCGGTCTGGGAACACGCGGGCATCATCTGCACCGGCGAGACCTACAAGGCGGTCGTGAAGATGACCTTCGCGAAGGGCGCATCGCTCGATGACCCGTCTGGCCTGTTCAACTCCAGCCTCGACGGCAACACCCGGCGGGCCATCGATATTCACGAGGGCGACAAGCTGGATGAAAAGGCGCTGAAGGCGCTCATCCGCGCTGCGGTGGCGCTGAACACCTCGACAAAGAAGAAGCCAAAGAAAGCGTGAGCGTCGTTATTTAGCGACCGGCCATGACAGGTCGTAAGACATCACATAGATGACGATGGCTGCCAGGCACAGAACAACACCGATCCAGAACAGCGGCGAATGATGGATGGGGCGGTTGCGCGCCGCATCATCCCTTTGTTCGTCTTTCATTCGTCCTCCATTCCGGCGCCAAGTACCTCAATCGCTCGAATTGTCGCGCGACACTCTGACACGCTGCCTGCGCCCACTGAAGCAAGCATTGTCGCACCATTCGCAGGAAAGGTACGCATGCGGCACGGCGCGATTCGACGCAACGATGATGGTTTATCCGCGCTGCTCCAGCCAGCACAGCTGACCGATGTCGTCGACATTGGCGCCAATCCCATCGATGGCGATCCGCCCTATAAGCCGATGCTGCAAAGCAGACTTTGCCGCGTTACCGGTTTCGATCCGCATCCGCAGGCATTGGCGCAACTGCAGGCACACAAGGGCGCGTTTGAGACCTATCTTCCTTATGCCGTCGGCGATGGCGGCAGCCATACGCTGAACATCTGCCGCGGCATCGGCTTTGCCAGCCTGCTGCAGCCTGAGCCGAAAACACTCACGCACTTTCCGAATTTTACCGAGCTCGGACGTGTCGTCGACAGGCTCCCGCTCGATACACGGCGGCTCGATGATATCGCCGAGATCGACCACATCGATCTCTTGAAGATCGACATTCAGGGTGGCGAACTGTCGGTGTTCAGGAACGGTCGCAGCAAACTGGCAAAGGCCGTCGCCATTCAGACCGAAGTCTCCTTCGTGCCGCTCTATGAGAAGCAGCCGGTGTTCGGCGACATCGATCTCGAACTGCGCAGCCTCGGCTTCATTCCGCACATGTTCGCGGCCATCAACAAGAAGATGATCGCGCCGATGATGGGCCCCAACCCTGCTGCTGCCATTAATCAACTCGTCGAGGCCGACGTCGTCTATGTCCGGGATTTCATCCAGGCCGAGGCGATGGATAGCGAGCAGCTCAAGCACCTCGCGCTGATCGCGCATCATTGCTACGGCTCGTTCGATCTGGCGCTGAACTGTGTGCATCATCTCGCCAGCCGCGGTGCCGTCGCGCCCGATGCCAAGAACCGCTATGTCGCCCTGCTCCAGGCCAATCGCCCCAAAGTAGCTGGCGGCAGACTTTAAACTTCTCCGGTTCCGACGTAACATGGCGTCCGGCGCAGGGGGCGCGCCGACGCTTGCATCAGATTCCAGCCAGGACACGGGGCAGACAATGCTTTCTCGGCGCCGACTTTTGCTGACTGCGGGAATGGCGATCGCCTGCCCTGCAGTCCTGCGCGCCGAGCCGCTGAAGATGCGCCTCGCCCATAGCCTGCCGACCACCCATCCCGTCCACCCGGCCATGCAGCACTTTGCCGACCTGGCGCGTGAGCGTTCGCAGGGCGAACTCGACATCGCGCTGTTTGCGGACGGGCAGCTCGGTCAGGAAGTCGACCTGCTGTCGCAGGTACAGGCCGGCAAGCTGGATTTTCTGAAAGTCAGCGCCAGCGTGCTCGAACGCGTACATCCGGCCTACAAGGTTCTCAACCTGCCTTTCACGTTCCGCGATCGCGCGCACTGGCTGAAAGTAACGAGCAACGAGGTTGGCAACGACATTCTGGCCTCGACCACTTCGGCCGGCCTCACCGGCCTGACCTTTTACGACGCCGGCGCGCGCAGCTTCTATGGGCGGAAACCGATCCTTCATCCCGACGATCTCAAGGGCATGAAGATCCGCATCCAACCATCGGAGACCATGGTCAAGCTGATGCAGCTGTTCGGCGCCGAAGGCATCGAACTGTCATGGAGCAATGTCTATGTCGCGCTGAAGTCGGGATTGGTCGATGGTGCAGAGAACAGCGTGGCTGCGCTGATTGTCGGCAAGCATGCCGAAGTCGCAACCCACTACTCGTTCGACGAACACACCATGATTCCGGACGTGCTGCTGGTAGGCGCCGGCCGGCTCAACAGCATGACGCCGAAACAGCGGGAGATCATCCGCGAAGCCGCCGCCCTGTCGTATCATCACATGAACAAGCTGTGGACCGCATTCGAGGCGCAAACGCGCCTGCAGGTCGAGGCGATGGGCGTGACATTCGTCAAGCCGGACAAGGCCCCCTTCATCGCGAAGGCAGCGCCCCTCGCCGACATCTATGCCGGCGAGGAAGCGTCACGGACATTGCTGCGCAGGATCGCGCAGGCATAGGTTCGTTTGATCGGGCTTATTTGACGCCGAGCAGTTCGACGTCGAAGATCAACGTCGCATTTGGCGGGATCACGCCGCCAGCACCACGCGCGCCATAGCCGAGATCCGGCGGAATGATCAGCGTGCGCTTGCCGCCGACCTTCATGGTGGCGACGCCTTCGTCCCAGCCCTTGATGACACGCGACATGCCGATCGGGAATTCGAACGGCTCGTTGCGATCGACCGACGAGTCGAATTTCTTGCCCTTGACGCCGTTCTCATAGAGCCAGCCGGTGTAATGCATCACGCAGGTCTGTCCCTTGGCCGGCGTTGCGCCGGTGCCGACGGTGGTGTCTTCGATCTTGAGGCCTGAAGCTGTGGTCATGGTTTTTCCTGCGGCTGGCGCCATTTTCTGCGGCGCTTGTTTTTGAGGCGCTTGCGCCATGGCGGAAGAAAGGGAGACGTCGGACACGGCCACGATCATGGCCGCACTTAGCGCGACGGCCGTAGCTCTAACGGCACGCTGGGAGTTTCGCATCATGTCTCCTGGATGGTTGGGTCTGCGAGCGGCGCAGTCATGCCCCGTCATCGCACCGCAACGCAAGTCCTGGCAATGCCGAATCCCGAAGCCGCGATCCATGAAGATCGGTCAATGAGGATGCTTGAATCGGTCCTCAGTCAGGCTTCGAGCTGCGTCGGGCCAGCTGACCCTTGTAATTTTCAAGCAACCGGGTCGCCAACTCTGTCGCCTCATCGCTTGCCTGGATCGAGCGACTGTCGGACATCGGCTCTGCGAGCGAGGCCGGATGTTTGAAGCTGAACGAGCGGATGACGCGATCGATGGCTGCTTGCATGGATAACTCCCGATGGCGACAGGAACTCCGCATTTCGCGGAAAGTTCCTGATCAGTCAGCCGGAGGGCACCGCAGGTTCAAGGCAGCAGCACGGCCGCTGCAAAGCCGCAACATGGCCATTTTGGCTACAAATGTTGCTAAGGGCCTGCTTCTGCTGCGAATTGCAGCCCTTTGAAAGTCAGTCGCTTGGGGTCGCGAACGCCCGCCAGATACAGGCCGCGAATGAAGTGGGTCACCATGTCGCGATCACAGCCGGTCAGAATGACCACGGCATCGACGGCTGTCTTCTGGGCATCCATATCGGTCCTCGCGCCGCACAGGCGGCTTGCTCCGCGCGCTCCAAATCGCCGGATGACCAAAACATGCCCGATTCCCGGGATTTGCGGATATACGCGGATCACCCCGGCGCAAGCTCCGCCCCAGCCTCGCGCAGGCCTCCTGGCCGGCAAATCATGCGTAAGATTGCCGTAAATCGCAGATAGTTGATGCGTTGCCGCGCTGTCGGCTGTAAACCGCAGCGGAGTTTCGGCCATTGCCTGGGTGTTTGCCCGGCTGCCGCACCCGACGATGACCCACCCCAAACCAAAGAAAGCGACAAGGCCTCGTTCATGTCATTTAAGGAACCCAGCTTCGCGGATCGCCAGAAGGCTGCGATCGAAGCCAAGAAGAACATTCTGAACAAATTCAAGGCAGCACCGGGGCCCGATGATCCTGCCGTGAAGGCGCGCGCCGCCGAGCGCGAAGCCGCTGCCGTCGCACGCGCGGAAGCCAAGGCCATCCGCGACGCTGAGAAGGCCGTCCAGAAAGCCCGCGAAGCCGAGGAAGCCGCCGCTGCTCTAGTCCAGGCTGCGCGCGAGAAGGAAGAAGCCGCGCTTGCCCAGGCCGCGCTGGAAGCCCAGCAGAAAGCTGCCCGCGACGCCCGCTACGCCGCCCGCAAGAAGCGTAAATAAGCACGAGATCAGCGTGCCATCATCTGATGGCACGCTGCCTGAATTGATTGTCCGAGGTCAGTTCGTTTTGCCGAATTGCGGCTCGTCGGGTTTGACGAAATTGTTGCCGCTCGGGCCGTAGCCGGTGATCTGAATCACGGCGCCCTCTTCCCGTGTGCCGTCCCAATGCACCGCGCCAGCGGGATGCACCATGTAGCCGCCGGTCTTCATCGGGATCGATTTCTCGGGCACGAAGGCTTCGCCCGTGCCGGTGTACCAGATGCCCGACAGCACCACGACGTGACGATCTTCCGGATGCTTGTGCGGCTTGCTCATGATGCCGGGCGGCCACTTGATCCGCAGAACATAGATGCCTTGCTTTGAGGGATCTCCGTAAAGTGTCGCGACTTCGACGCCAACACCGAACGGGTTCTTCCAGACTTCCTCGCCCTGATTGATGCGCACGAAGCCCATCTCATCGGTGGCGCTCCATGTCGTCACGCTTGGAAACAGTGTTGCTGCGATCAGACAAGTCGCCGCAACGACGACGCGTCGTTCTTTTTTCATCATGGCCTCCCAGGCATTTTCTTGTGCGCGGAGGCTATGCCGAGTTTTCAGGTCCAGCAACGAGCAGCGCAACATGACAAGCCCGTCGCGCGGACGGGCCCGTCACAGCGATGCGTGTGAAGACGTTACTTCTTCATCATTCCGTCTTCCTTCTTCATCATGCCGTCTTTCTTCATGCCATCGTCCTTCTTCATACCGTCGTGAGACATGGCATCCTTCTTCATGCCATCGCCCTTCGACATAGTGTCCTTTTTCATGCCGTCATCCTTGCTCATCTTGTCCTGAGCGAACGCAGCAGGTGCCAGCGCGAGGCTGAGCGAGACGAGCGCGGCGGACACGCCGAGCGCAAACCTGGTGGAGATGGTCATGATGTTTTTCCTCGGATCCATTTCTGAAGCGCGACGTCTGTCGCTATGAACCAGACGTACGGAGGTCGCGGTTTGTTACGTCGGATCAAAAAAGTCTTGATGATGCATCCGATAGCCATTGCGTGCGACGCAACATCACTTGCCCGCCGGTTCGGATTGTATAAACGAAGGGACGCGCGGTGACGGAGCAACAGGACGCGGGCGCATTTTGTCCCGCCCGGCACCAGACGAACACTTTCAGGAGTTACGCATGCTGACTCGCCGCCACATCCTTGGATCGGCCCTCGCCGTGCCTGCGATCCTCCGTTGCGGTGTCGGTACGGCGCAGGCAGCGACTACACTGAAGATTTCGCACCAGTTTCCCGGCGGCAGCATCGACAACGGCGACTTCCGCGACCGTCTGGTCCGCACTTTCGCAGCCGCCATTGCCAAGCAGAGTGGCGGCGACCTTGTTGCCGAGGTTTATCCGGATTCGTCGCTGATCAAGGCGGATGCGCAATTTTCCGCCATGCGCAAAGGGACTCTCGATCTCAGCCTTTATCCCTTGCCTTATGCCGGCAATGAATTGCCGGAGGCAAATATCGGCCTGATGCCCGGTCTGGTCTCGACCTACGATCAGGGCCTGCGCTGGAAGAACCTCCCGATCGGCAAGGCATTGAGCGACATTCTCGCCGACAAGGGCATCATGCTGCTGACTTGGGTCTGGCAGGCCGGCGGTGTGGCTAGCCGCTCGCGCCCGCTGGTTGTCCCTGAGGACGCCAAGGGGCTCACGGTACGCGGCGGTTCGCGCGAGATGAACATGATGCTGCAGACTGCCGGCGCACGCGTGCTCTCAATGCCGTCCAACGAAATTTACGCGGCGATGAAGAGCGGCGCCTGCGATGCCGGCATCACCTCATCGACCAGCCTCATCTCATTCAAGCTGAGCGAAGTCGCCAAGCATCTGACCTCCGGCGCGGGTGCGTCCTACTGGTTCATGCTTGAGCCGCTGATGATGTCCAAGGCTGTGTTCGACAAGTTGCCGAAAGCACACCAGGATATTCTGGTCTCGGTCGGCGCCGAGATGGAAGCCTTCGGCAAGGCCGGCGCGCAGCAGGACGATGTCGAAGTGTCCAGGGTCTATGAGAAGGCCGGCGCCAAGGTCAGCGCGCTCGACGCTGCGACCGTCGGCAAGTGGCGCGATATCGCGCGCGATACGGCATGGAAGGACTATGTCGCCAAGACGCCGCTCACCGCGAACCTCCTCAAGCTCGCGCTGGACGTCCCGGCCTGACCTATCCTGTCGTTCGCCAGCTGGCTCTCAGCGCGTCTTCGCGTTGAGCGCCGAAGCGACACGACTGACCGGCGGGCGGCCGATCAGAGCGCTGATGGTGTTGGTCGCAGCGAGCAGCTTGTTCATGTCGACGCCTGTGGCAATCCCCATGCCTTCCAGCATGTAGACCACATCTTCGGTGCCAACATTGCCGGTCGCACCAGGCGCATAGGGGCAGCCGCCGAGACCGCCGGCAGCGCTGTCGACAACGCGACAGCCTTCTTCCATCCCGGCATAGAGATTGGCCAGCGCCTGACCATAAGTGTCGTGGAAGTGCATCGCGAGCTTTGGCATGGGAACCGAGCCAGCAACGGCGCGCAGCATCTGCCGCGCCTTCGACGGCGTCCCGACACCGATCGTGTCGCCGAGCGAGACTTCGTAGCAGCCGAGATCAAACAGCGTCTTCGAGACATCGACAACCGCCTGCGGCGCGACGTCGCCGTCATAGGGACAACCGAGAACGCAGGACACGTAACCCCGCACGCGGATGCCGTCGGCCTTGGCGCGCTCGATCACCGGCTTGAAGCGCTCGATGGATTCGGCGACCGAGCAATTGATGTTGGCACGCGAAAAGCCTTCCGAGGCCGAGGCGAACACTGCGATGACTTTCGCGCCGACCGCCTTCGCGCCCTCATAGCCCTTCTCGTTCGGCACCAGCACATGGAATTCACCAGGCAAATCGCGCACGCCGAGAAATACCTGATCCGAACCCATCATTTTGGGGATCGCCTTGGGCGACACGAACGAGCCGACCTCGACCGTATGCAGGCCAGCCCCGACCAACGCCTTCACGAAGGCGATGCGGTCTTCGACCGACACCGGCGTCTTTTCATTCTGCAAACCGTCGCGCGGGCCGACCTCGACGATACGAACCTGATCACTCATGTTTGTTTCAATCTCACGTGTCTTTCAGAGGATCAGGCGCTCGGCTCGACTTCCGCGAGCTCGACGCCTTCTCCAACGATATCGCCAACCTTGCACTTGATGCGCTTGAGCACGCCGGCGAACGGCGCGCGCAGGGTCTGCTCCATCTTCATGACTTCCAAGGTCAGGATGGCAGCGCCCTTCTCAAGGATTGCGCCCTCCTCGGCCAGCAGCGCCACCACGGTGCCGGGCAACGGCGCAACGATCTTGTCCTCGCCGACCTGCTCTTCATCGTCGCCGCCGAACGGATCGACCCAATGCATGTCGAAACGGCCGTGACGCGTACGCAGGTAGAGTTCGTGGCCCTCGATCACCGAAACGATGTGCGAGCGTGCTCCGTCCAGTGTCAGATCGAAATGCCCGTCATCGGCCGCTGCCGTCTCAAACCCCAGTTCGCGAGTGCCGATCGAAATCGTTGCAGGACCGCTGCCGTAATTCAACGTCACGCGCTGCTCGTCCGAACCATGCTTGAATTTGAACACCCGCTGGCGACGCCCGACCGGCATCCAGCCAGCCGTCAGCCAGGGCGAGGTACCGGCAGCCCGTGCTGCCTGCTCTTCGCTTGCGACGATGGCGGCGACTGCCGCGCATAGTTCGAGATCGCCAGGCGCCGCCGAGTCCGGCGTCAACACTTTCAATTCACGCTCGATAAAGCCGGTGTCGATGGTGTTGGCACGCACATCCGGATGCGTCACAAGCGCCGATAGGAACGGCGTGTTGGTGACGATGCCGCGAATATCGGTTTCTTCCAGCCCACGATTGAGCCGGTTGATCGCCGCATCGCGCGTCGGCGCCCAGGCGATCACCTTGGCGAGCATAGCGTCGTAGTTCGGCGACACCGCATCGCCCTCGCGATAGCCGGCATCGATGCGCAAACCGTTGGTTTCCGCGGGCGTGCGCCAAGTGCGGATCCTGCCCACCGACGGCATGAAATTCTTGTGCGGATTCTCGGCGTAAACCCGTGCCTCGATGGCGTGGCCGTTGAGCTTGATCTCGCTTTGCGTTAGCGGCAGCTTTTCGCCGAACGCCACGCGGAGCTGCCATTCGACCAGATCAACGCCGGTGATCAGTTCGGTGACGGGATGCTCGACCTGCAGGCGCGTGTTCATCTCGATGAAGAACACGTCCTTGCCGTCAGAGACGAATTCGATGGTGCCGGCGCCGACATAGTTCACCGCGCCTGCGGCCTTGCGGGCAGCCGCGCAAACCGCCTCACGCTGCGCGCCGTTCAACGTCGGCGACGGCGCCTCTTCGATCACCTTCTGATGCCGTCGTTGCAATGTACATTCGCGCTCGAACAGCGAGACGAGATTGCCATGACTGTCGCCGACGATCTGCACTTCGATGTGACGGGGATTGTCGACATACTTTTCGATCAGCATGCGGTCGTCGCTGAACGCTGCTTTGGCTTCGCGCTTGGCGCTGACGATGGCCGGAGCCAGTTCAGCCGCCGAACGAACCACGCGCATGCCGCGACCGCCGCCGCCCGCTGAGGCCTTCACCAGAACCGGGAAGCCGATTTTGTCCGCGGCTTTGGCCAGTGTCGCGTCGTCCTGCGCTTCGCCATGGAAGCCAGGCACCAGTGGCACGCCAGCCTTCTCCATCAGCGCCTTGGAGCCCGACTTCGAGCCCATCGCAGTGATCATCTCCGCAGTGGGTCCGACGAAGATCAGGCCGGCATCGGCACAAGCCTGCGCGAACTCGGCGCTCTCGGAGAGAAAGCCGTAACCGGGGTGGATCGCCTCGGCGCCGGTCTTCTTTGCAGCTTCGAGAATGCGCTCGATATTGAGATAGCTGTCGCGCGCACGCGCCGGGCCGATCAACACGGCCTCGTCGGCTTCCACGACATGCAGCGCATTGGCATCTGCCTCGGAGTAGACCGCGACGGTGCGCAAGCCCATGGCCCGCGCGGTACGGATGACGCGGCAGGCTATCTCGCCGCGATTGGCGATCAGGAGCGTGCGAAAGCGGCGATATAAAGCTTTTGAAATTTCGGCTTTGGCCATCATCACATCCTGAACAGGCCGAAGCGCGTCGGCTCGATCGGCGCATTGGCCGACGCTGACAAACCAAGTCCGAGCACCAGGCGCGTATCTGCGGGATCAATCACGCCATCATCCCAGAGGCGCGCCGTCGCGTAATACGGGCTGCCCTGGGTCTCGAACTGGTCGCGTGTCGGCTTGCGAAACGCTTCCTCCTCTTCGGTCGACCAGGTACCGCCCTTGGCTTCGATATTGTCGCGGCGCAGCTGACTCAGCACCATCGCGGCCTGCTCGCCGCCCATCACCGAGATACGGGCATTGGGCCACATCCACAGAAAGCGCGGGCTGTAGGCGCGGCCGCACATGCCGTAATTGCCGGCGCCATAGGAGCCGCCGACCACCACAGTGAATTTCGGGACGTTGGCCGTGGCGACAGCTGTCACCAGCTTGGCGCCATCGCGCGCAATGCCGCCGGCTTCGTATTTCTTGCCGACCATGAAGCCGGTGATGTTCTGCAGGAACACCAGCGGGATGTTGCGCTGGCAGCAGAGCTCGATGAAATGCGCGCCCTTTAGCGAGCTCTCGCTGAACAGGATGCCGTTGTTAGCGATGATGCCGACCGGGAAGCCCCAGATATGCGCGAAGCCGCAGATTAGCGTCGTGCCGTAGAGCTTCTTGAATTCGTCGAATTCGGAGCCGTCGACGATGCGCGCGATGATGTCGTGCATGTCGAACGGCTTGCGCGCGTCGGCAGGAATGACACCGTAGAGTTCTTCAGCCGCGTATACGGGATCGCGGGACGTCTGCATGTTCAGTGCGGCCCGCTGTGGTGGCTTCAGCGTCGCGACGATTTTTCGCGCGATGCCGATGGCGTGGCCATCGTTCTGTGCGTAGTGATCGGTGACGCCAGACTGCCGCGAATGCACATCCGCGCCGCCAAGTTCTTCGGCGGTGACAACCTCGCCGGTTGCGGCCTTCACCAGCGGCGGACCGCCGAGGAAGATCGTGCCCTGATTGCGCACGATGATGCTCTCGTCGGACATCGCCGGCATATAGGCGCCGCCGGCGGTGCAAGAGCCCATCACGACAGCAATCTGCGGAATGCCCTGCGCCGACATCTGCGCCTGATTGTAGAAGATGCGGCCGAAATGGCGCTCATCCGGAAAGATGTCGTCCTGCTGCGGCAAGAACGCACCGCCGGAGTCCACCATATAGATACACGGCAGATTGTTCTGCCGTGCGATGTCCTGCGCGCGCAGATGCTTCTTCACCGTCATCGGATAGTAAGTGCCGCCCTTGATGGTCGCATCATTGGCGACGATCATGCACTCCCTGCCCGACACCCGGCCGACGCCAGTGATAACGCTGGCGGAATGGACATCGCCGCCATAGAGGCCGTTGGCGGCCAATGGCGAGAGTTCGAGGAAGGCCGTGCCGGGATCGATCATCAGATCGACACGCTCGCGGGCCAGCATCTTGCCGCGCGCGGTGTGCTTGGCGCGGGACGCCTTGCCGCCGCCCCCGGCGACCGCACCGAGCTTGTCCTTGAGCTCGGCAACCTGCGCCTTCATCACATCGACATTGCGTTTGAACTCGGCCGAGGTGGGATCGATCGTGGAGCGAAGCGACATCGGCTTCCGTTTCCTGCAGGGTCTGTTTCTTGTTTGCACGGCGGCCCGGCAACGGGCCTGCCATGATGGTGTCACCCCGTCGTGGCGGGACGCAACCCTAACTTTCGGTGCTAGTCAGGGTGAGATTTGGGAGCGTTACGGGGGCTGATTTGCCCGCAAACCGGTCGTCAGTGCGACCATGGCTCCGAGCGGCGGAACGCAAAATTGTCGGCATAGGCGATGGTCCGGGGCGCACGCACCTTGGGCTCGATCACCTGATAGGGAATGCCTTCGCGCTCGCAGTAGGCGACCGCCTCTTCCTTGCTGTCGAAGTGGATGGACAGTTGCTGCTTCATGTCACCGGACGACGTCCAGCCCATCAGGGGCTCGATCACCCGCGCCTGCTCCGGCTCATAATCGAGCTGCCAGTCCTTGGTCTTGGCAAGGCCGGCCTGCATTGCGTTCTTGGGGGCTTTGAAGATACGTGCGGTCATGGAATGCGATAGCCTTTTAAGGATGGGCCTTCGTCTCGGGATTAGCGTCTCGGGATCGGCCTTGGTCAGCTGCGACACTGCGACAAATTGGTGAAAACGGCGGGGCTGGTATATCCAATTGTCACGAATTTGATCCGTGATTCCGTCGTTTGGCGGCTTCGTTATTGTGTATATTCGTTCCACGGCGTCGTGACAATCGGGGCACGAAGCGGTCTATCTGATCTCGCAATTCGGCATCACGAAGGGCTCCTGAAGCGGCACCCATGGATATTCACGCCATCCTTCCCCCCAAAGGCCGAGACCTTCGGCTGGACCTGTTCCGCGGTATCGCCAACTGGGCGATCTACCTCGATCACATCCCCGACAATGTGGTGAACTGGGTCACCACCCGGAACTATGGCTTCTCCGACGCCGCCGACCTGTTCGTCTTCATCTCCGGCTACACGGCGTCCTTCGTCTACGCCAAGATGATGCTGGAGCGCGGCTTCATCGTCGGCGCTACGCGCCTCACCAAGCGGGTCTGGCAGCTCTATGTCGCCCACGTTATCCTGTTCGTGATCTACATCGCCGCCATCGGCTATGTGGCGCAGCGCTATAACGACCCCGACATCATCAACGAGTTCAACGTTGCCGGTCTGGTCGACAATCCGATCCAGACGCTGACGCAAGGTCTGCTTCTCAAGTTCAAGCCGCTCAATCTCGACGTGCTGCCACTCTATATTGTGCTGATGGGCCTGTTCCCGCCGGTGCTGTGGATGATGCTGCGCAAGCCGGATCTGACGATGCTGGCGTCGCTGGCGCTGTATTTCGCGGCACGCCAGTTCGGCTGGAATCTGCCCGCCTATCCCTACGGCGTCTGGTACTTCAACCCGTTCACCTGGCAATTACTGTTTGTGTTCGGCGCCTGGTTCGCGCTCGGCGGCGCGCTCGAGTCACGCTCGGTGATCCGCTCCAAGGTGCTGCTGTATTTCGGTATCGCCTATCTCTTGTTCTCGCTTGTCATGACCATGGCCGGTCGCTTCCCGGACACCGGCCACATGATCATGCCGGACTGGTTGTTCGACGCGTTCAATCCGAACGACAAGACCAACCTCGCGCCCTATCGCGTGCTGCATTTCGTGATCATCGCCTTCTTCGTCACCCGCTTCGTGCCGAAGGAATGGAAAGGCCTGGAGTGGCCGGTGTTTCAGCCGCTCATCAAATGCGGCCAGCAGTCGCTCGCCGTATTCTGCGTCGGCGTGTTCCTGTCCTTCGTCGGCCACTTCCAGCTGATGATGTCGTCAGGCTCGCTGCTGGCGCAAATATTCGTCAGCGCCGCCGGCATCGGCATCATGACCTGCGTGGCCTATTACATCTCGTGGTCGAAGAAGCAGGACAAGCCGTTGCCGAAGCCGGCTGCTCCCGCAACGTCAGAACAGCAGGCATCGCCGTCGAAAGCCGCAGAATAGACCCGTTGTCGAACATGGTGCGGGACAGGCGAGAAATCGCCGGCAGATGCCTTGCTGCCCCCGGCCTAAGCGTGTATCGACACCGCATCGTCGGGGTATAGCGCAGCCTGGTAGCGCGGCGGTTTTGGGTACCGCAGGTCCTAGGTTCGAATCCTAGTGCCCCGACCATCCTCCATTATATTCAATGACTTAGCGCCTCTTGAACAGCGGGTGGACCACCTGGTCCCCGGGCGCGATTCCGTATTTTTTGGCGGTGCCTGCGACCACTTCGAGAACAGCCCGTGCCGGGCCTCCCGATGAAATGATCTTGAGGGATTGTGGCTCGGTATTCTCCGCGATCCGGAGCACCCGGCCATCACCGCCGATGAAGATCATGTCGAGTGAAACGAAGGTGTTCTTCATCCACATGGAGATCTGCTGCTCGGGGGTGAAGTCGAACAGCATACCGCGGCCATCCGCGAGCTCCTTGCGGTACATCAGACCGGTCGCCCGCTCCTCGTCGGTCTTGGCGATTTCGACGGAGAACATCCGCACACCTGACTTGGTGACGATTTCGAGCGGCTGGAATTCGGCGGCTGCGGCTGGCTTATAAGGGCCGACAAGGGCCAGAGCGGCGATCACCGCCAGCATCGAGAGGCGGCAGCGGGCGGCGAAGCGAAACAGACTCATGAAGGGCAATCCACGCAAAGAGCCCGGTCAGGACGCCGGGCGGCGCGACCCTAGCCTGACGACGCGTGCCAGCGCCAGACGGTCGTGATGCACAGCCGCGTGATGGCCCTAGGACGGTAAGGCCGACAGGAAACCTGCAAGAAACTTGGAAAACCGTAGACGGCTTAGTGCGACGAAAGACCCGGCGTACCGCCTTCGGGCTGGATCTCGGCAGCCATCATGCCCTTGGAACCAGGCCCGAAGCGCACTAGCACATACTGGCCGGGACGCAGTTCGGTCATGCCGAAACGGCGCAGGGTTTCCATGTGGACGAAGATGTCCGGCGTGCCTTCACCGCAGCTCAGGAAGCCGAAGCCACGCAGCCGGTTAAACCACTTCACCTGCGCCCGCTCGAGGCCACTGGTGGGCGTCACGCTGACATGGGTGCGCGGCGGCAACATCTGCGCCGGATGGATGGCAGTCGACTCGTCCATCGAGACAACGCGGAAAGCCTGATAGCCCTTGGACCGCTGGGTGCATTCAACGACCACACGGGCACCTTCATAGGCCGTCTGGTAGCCGTCGCGGCGAAGCACGGTCACATGCAGGAGCACGTCGGCTGCGCCATTGTCAGGAATGATGAAGCCATAACCCTTGGAAGCATCGAACCACTTGATAACACCGCTGATCTCGACGAGATCGACGGCGTTGCCTTCGCCGACACCCGCAAAGGGGTCGAGTGCGTCACGGCTTGCGTTGCCTGAAAGCTCATTCCCTGGTCGCGGACCACCCGCTCCGGGAATCAGTCCCCCCAACCGCTTGGACTCAAATGCGTCCGACCCCATGGCCCCGGATCCCACTATCATTTGCGCTGTCAGCCCTGTCAGCGCCATCTCACATGCCCCATCGAAGCTAATTCACGATGGCGCGGTGCGAATCTTTCGATTCGAAGATAACACTGTCGCCTGATCAGCAAAGACAAAAAACGAACACAGTGACAGCTATGAACAGCTTGCGCTCAAACGAATCAGATGCGCATCAATTTCCGACGAATGGTCCGAGCGTTTCGCCGATATCATGGCGAATGACAAGGTCAGCGTGATCGTCCTGCTCGGTCGCCTCATTGTTGATGATAACAAGGCGTGCACCGGCATGTTTCGCCATCATCGGGAATCCCGCTGCGGGCCACACGACGAGCGACGATCCAATCGCAATGAACAGATCGCAGTGCTGCGATAGCTCAGCTGCGCGACGCATCTCATCTTCAGGCATCGCCTGACCGAATGAGATCGTCGCAGCCTTCACGGGCTCGCCGCATACCGTGCAGTCTGGCGCCTGTCTTTCGGAATCGAATCTGCTCTTCACCCAATCGAGCTCATAGCGCCTCGCGCAACCGATGCAGCGCGCATAGGTCGTATTGCCGTGCAGCTCGATCACAGCGTCAGCCTTGAAGCCGGACGCTTGATGCAGGTTGTCGATGTTTTGGGTGATCACAGCAGGAATCTTGCTAGCCTTGTAGAGCGAGGCGAGTGCGCGATGCCCGCGACCTGGCTTGGCCGCAGCGAATGTCTCTTCCATCGCAAAGCGCCGGCGCCAGGCTTCATCGCGTGCGTCCTGGCTGGCGACGAATTCGTCGAACGGAATTGGCTGGTTGCGGGTCCACAAGCCACCAGGCGAACGAAAGTCGGGAATGCCCGTTTCAGTCGAAATCCCCGCGCCGGTGAACGGCACGATGGTTCTGGCTTCGGCGATCATCTCACCAAGACGGTCCACGCCAGTACGAAGGTCGGTTGCAATCATTGGAAGGTCCGAAAGGAAGTGATCCGACGACAATGCCGCAGACCGGGATCCGGTGCCATGCCGGGATCAATGCATGTTTCGCTTCGTCGCCATGTTTCCTGGATCTATTTCGCTTTGGCGCGTCCATTCCTGGCGGGCTTGTCGATCAAAAAGTCTTCCCGCTTGCGACCGGCGGCGATCTCCTTCGCGAGCCAGCCCGCAACACCGCCGCGCCCGGTCCAGGTCTCTCCCGTTTTGGGATGGCGATACTTCGCCGGAACCTTGATGCCTTTGACGCGGCTGGTTTTGCCATCGACGCTTCTGATCTGTGCGAGTTGCGCCTGCAATTCGGCACGGTGGGCTTGCAGTTGCTTGTCGATATCCTCCCGCAATGCGAGGAGTTCGGGAACTGAAAGAGACTTGATATCAAGGGTCGGCATAAACAAGCTCCGATCAAATACGTCCGCACTCCTTCTCCAAGGCGCGCAAAATATGCGCCAGCGTGCGTCAACTAAATGAAATGCGGGCGGTGTCAAAACACCACATCAAAATCAAATATCGGGGCGAAGCTGAAATGAGCTCCGCCCTTAAGTAATCAAATACCGATTTGCGAAATCTTTATGCAGCCCGCGAGACATCGGCGGAGAGCTCGCTCTTCGGCAGATCGTCCTTCTTTGGCTTTGCCACTGGCGTTGCCTGAGACTTCTTCACGGACTTGCCGTACTGCGCGAGCTTATCGAGCTCGGCTTCGAGCTCAGCCTGACGCGCAGCAACTTTTTCCGCCAGCTTGTCGGATGCATGATCGCGCAGTGCCGCAAGTTCCTCGATGCTCAGTGAGTCCAGATCGATCTTGGCCATGGAAATCTCCGTTTGTTCCGAACTAGCGGTAACATCCATGCGCCGCAAGCGCGGCAGCACGATCATCCACCGAAGACATCATGATGGATGCAATTCAATTGACGTCGAGCTCTTGCTTCGCAGACAATGCACGCGGGATTGAGGAAACGCGTCATGGCATCCTGGAAAGAAGAGCGTGACCGGCTGGTCGCGCAGACGCTTGTATTCGTACAGGAAGTCGCCGCAGCGCATCCGGTCGCGGCCCAGCGACTGAACATCTGGCAACCGCCGAGCCACGCGCCATCGCAAGCGTCTGTTTCAACGCAAACCGTCACCTCGCCTGCCATCATGGAGGCAGATCGCTTGACGGCCCCTACATTGATTGTACATGCGGCGAACGCGGCAATTGAAACCTCGGAGCGTAGTTCGCAGGACATTCCTGTTGCAGTTCCAACTAACGTGCCATCTCCTGCCCGGAGAGATCCGCTTTATTCGGGCCCATCTGAGCGGGCAGAGATCCTCAAGCGCGTTGCTTCGTTCAAGGCTCGCCAGGCCCAGATGATCCACGAGCGCGACGTCTATTACGAAGCCATGCAGACGCGTATCCGAACAACGCTGCGGAACGATTCCGGGCGCGACCGGTTGTAAAGCCGGAGCAGTTTCCCCGATGCTCTGTTTTCAGAAAGCCCCGTCCTCCCCCGGCGGGGCTTTCGCCTTGCGGGCTTCAACTTGCTGGAGCTTCAACGTGAGGAGACGGTCTGTCGGTTCGGGTTATTTGCCGAGGTGTCGCCGCACGGCGGCAACCGACGAGCCGACCTTTTCGATCGCGGCGTTCAATTCGGTCGGCGAGACGCTCAGCCGATAGGCCCAATAGTCGCGCTGGGTAGCGTCACTGGAATCGATCACCGGCGCCGGCCGGACGCCACGTTCGGACGCCAGGACGGCGGCGACTGGGACGAGACTGATCATGCCGGCACGGTAACACGTCGCCCGTACAGCCCAAGCGAGCGCTCGCTCCAACGTTAACAGGCGATTGATGCGATCTTGGAAAGTCGTCCAGCCAAAGCAAGCCTTGCCGCGAGCGGCTACTGAACCACCGAGCCCAGCGAGGCCTGGATCTCATTGAGCGGGATGCACAGCTTCTTGCGGCGCAGGCCGCGAATGGCGCCGGTGACCTTCAAGATCTTGCCGGCCGCACATGACCCGTCCTGAACCAGCGCGCTCTCGTAAGGCGCCAGGATGAGCGGTTCAGCTGTCCGAATGGACTGAGCGGCGGAAGGTGTGGCCAACGCCACCAGAGAAATTCCGAAAGTCCCCAAAACCCAAAAACGCATGGTCGTCCCCAACACAGCAAATACGCACCGGTCCAAGGGTAATCGTTCACGCCCTTCAATTTTTGCAGTCAGCTCTGCTCGAGCCGTTACCGCAATTATTGCCCCGGACCACCGCGAAACACAAAGCAATTTTCGCGCCGATTTCCGGTCTCAGCATAGGGTCAGAGCGTGACCTGCTCGTGACCGCACTCCTTGCAGGTGAAAGACACCCGCGCGACGCCCTTTGGCGCCGAGACCTTGTTCGCCGCGCCGCACTTGCCGCAGGTCGTCATAATCCGTGTGTCGCCCTGCTTCACTACCAGCGCCTTGCGCTCCATAGTCTCGCGGATCAGGCGCTCGGCCTCTTCGCGCATTGCCTGCTTGCTCATGCAGCTCTCCTGACAGACGCCGAAGCAAAAGGCCCCGATCGAGCGGCCTTATAACCGATGACAATGACACTCTCCATCGCGATCAAAATCGGGAGCCCCGGATCGCACCATTCCCCTGCAGAATTTCCGTGCATTCCAATCTGCCGCAGCGAGATCCCGATGGACAGAATGGCTGACCTGAACTAGAACAAATAGAGAACTTCATTCGCCAATGTTTTATCGGGACGTCACAGGAATCGCCGGGTTGGCGGGGCATACGCGGCTGGAAAACAGGGAGACTGACATGGATTTGCAGGCACGTATCGACCTTTGGAAAAGCATCGATCCGGATCCGGAATTCTGCCGCAAGGCAGAACGAGAAATGCTGCTCTTGAGTTGTCAGGACGAAGACTGGGTCAACGCGCGGATGCGGGATTTCGAACAGGCGCTTGCGTTGGAGAGTGCTGAATAACGGAACCCTTTGGCGTCGACGGCGTTACGTCTGCGCTGGAATATCCAACCTCGCTTCACAGCGGTGATGCGAGGTTTTGTTTTGCCGGTGATTCGGTGCGGGAGATCTGAGCTTGCGTGAGCGTCGCGCGCTGCGACTTATCCACCGGTCGCCTTGCAAAGATCGGATTGATGCCGCATTCGGCATCGATGCTCTCCTTGGGGAGCGAAACGAAGAGAAGAAAATGAACGAAGAAAGAATTTCAGCGGCGCGCGCCGACATGGAACGCCGGGTGGCAGAATTTCGCGAGAAGCAGGCGAAGTTCCAGCGCGAACGTGAAGACTATTACGAGACCACGATCGAAAAGGTACGGGCAACCGACTGGAACGAGTTCGTGACACCCCGTCAGGAGCGCCGTGTGCGGCACTAGCTACGATCTGCTCGCAGCAGCGACCAATAAAAAGCCCGCCATTTCTGGCGGGCTTTTTATTGAATGCGCGTCGCGCACGTGCAGCGCAATAGGCCCGAAGCAATGCTCCGGGCCGTGTTCGGCCCTACCAATAACCATAGCTGCGATAGTAACGCGGGCCATAGGCATAGGGGCCGGGACCATAGTAACCGCCATAGTAAGCCGGACGGTAATAACGCGGTCGGTAATATCCGTAGCCGGGACCGTAGCCATAATAGCGTGGGCCATATCCGTATCCGTACGGTCCGTACGCACCATAGGCCCCCGCGGCCAGCGCACCTGCGGCAATACCAAAGCCGATTGCGGGACCCGGTCCCCAACCTCTACCCCATCCGCGCGCTTCAGCAGGCGCCGTAACGGCGGTCGTGCCGATGGCTGCGACAGTGGCCAGGATCAATGCTGCTTTTTTCATGTGATACCCTTTCTGTTCACCACCGGCCAAATAACGCCAAGCTTTTTTGTTGGTTTCAGGGCCTGTAAGATTTCACCGCTCGGGTTCCGGACCGGAGGTGCGTCATGATGCCCATTCGCTATCGCCGTGCGCAACTCGCACGCCAGCTTCAGGCCTTTCACGCGGCGCATCCCGAATTCATCCGAGAGCGGCTTCGCGCTTTCGATGAACACAACGGACGCGACAAGATGATTCCCGTGACGCATCGCAAAATGAAACCGTCACCCTATGCGCGTCGCTTGGCTGCGCTCCCCCGCGACAAGGCGCCGATTAGCTCGGGGTGAAGCCTTAACGCGCCCCATATCGCCTTCACGTTTCATTAACCATGAGGGGCCGGTTATCGGAACGGCTCGCAAAGCCGACGCTTTCCTCTCCATGAATGTACGCGGAGTCGCACGGACACGCGTGCGAGCAGTGGAGTAATGGCGATGATTGAACAGATCGCAAAGATCGACAAGGCGCTCGATGAATTGCTCGTCGGCCTTGGCCAGATGGTGCTGCGCCTGTCGAGTCCGCATGTCACGCGTACGCGCGAGGAACGCGAGGCTCTTGTCCGCTCAGTCAATCAGTTCTCAACCTGCGCAGCCCGCTCCAGCGATCCGCGGGTCCTCAAGCTTGCTGACGACTTGCAAAATACGCTGAAGCCGCGCCTGCGTCTCGTGGCCAGTCGCTGACGACGCTGGGCGTCCCAAAACATTTGCAGGGCAACGACGTAGGAACGTTTCTCCCTTTTACCTGTTGGCCAGACACAACCAAAAGGGAGGCTCTACATGCCCATCGAAGCAAGTGAACAAGGTAACCTGATTGGCAGCGACAAGGTCGAAGGCACCGCAGTGTTCGGCGCTGACGACCAGAAGATCGGTTCAATCGAGCGCGTGATGATCGACAAGAAGAGTGGCCGGGTGTCCTACGCTGTGCTCAGCTTTGGCGGCTTTCTCGGCATCGGCGACGATCACTATCCCCTGCCCTGGCAGTCGCTGAAATATGATACCGCACTGGGCGGTTATCGCACTGGCGTAACGCAGCAGCAGCTGGAGAACGCTCCCAAATACGGCAACGACAATAGTTGGAATTGGGCTGACACATCGCGGGCCCGCGCGGTGAACGATTACTACGGCGTTCCCATGGGCAGCTGACGCCAGGGATATACCACACAGCAGAACGGCACCCGATCGGGTGCCGTTCTTGTTTGTTCACCCAGTCCGATGCATCGGCACTCTAGTGCGCCAGTTCCTTGCGCACTGCCGCAGCCGCATTGCCGACTTTCTCTACTGTTGCCTGCAGCTTCTCGCGGGACACACCGAGCTGATGGGTCCAGTATTTCACCTCATGCGCCTCGTGCATGTTGATCTTGCTGCGATCCGGCTGACCCTTGTTCTTCCGGTCGTCCATCGTCGTCGGCCTCTTCAATTAACTGGTTGATGTACATGGCGAGCTGCTCGCCGGCGTCATTGAAATCTTCGTCCACGCAAGGTGTCCCATATGCCGTTTGGTGAGTGCAAAACATGCACGACTGTGACTTGTTCCGGGCGCCGCTCATCTGCCACACAAGCAATCGTTCAAATGCCGGAGATTCCGCCAACCCGGCTTTAACTGCACTTCCAGAGCTCGGAGAACCCAATCGCACCCGCGGCATTATGGGAGATGATGTCCACAGCCCTTGTCGTTCAAACCGTCGAACTGAGGCCGAACCCGCCGCCTTACGGTCGGCTGTCATTGCGCACGGGGGCATGGGACCAGTTGCAGGCGAAACGGGCCTATGACGACCATCACGAGCCGCCGGAGGCGCCGGTCGAGCTCGACAAGAAGGTCTGAGGAGCCAGCAGTCCGCGGCGATCCACGCTCTAGTGCGAAACGCTTCCACCAATGCCGACGCTCCCGCCGACCCTGATGCAGGTCGACGTCCCCTCAACCTGGACGAAGCCGGCGCCGTATTGCTTACACGGATCTGCTTTTCGTGGTGCCGGCGTCATGCTCTGCTTCGTTGCCACTGGCTTCTTCGACGCCGCAGCGAAGGCCTGCAGCGGTATGACAGCGATCAGCAATCCAACAACGACAATTCTCATGGTCTTCCCCCGCCGCTCTTACGCGAGCCGTATAGCTCATTGGAACGAACGCCGCAGTGCGGTGTTTCCATGGCATGGGACCGAGAGAAGAAGATAATGGTGTATTGCTGCTCAGCGCGGTCGCGCTTGTCTGCGGAATGATCGCCTTCGTACCGTGGCTCCTCGAGCCGACACCCGCTGTTGCAAGCAAGAACGCCCGGCATGTCGCTTATGAACGACCTGTGTCGCAAGAGCCGGTGCGCGTGATCATGCCCTTTAGCCCGAACACCACGCCGAGCCAGCGTTGACGCTTTGCTTGGTTAGTTGGCAGTCACGGGCTGGCCGGCGGTGCGAGTGAGCTTGTCGGCTTTCAGCAGGACATGGTCCGTTGCCGGCTGCGGCCGGGCGAAGAAGCTCACCGCGACAAAGGCTGCGCAGAACAAAAATCCTACCAGCATCACCCGTCGATGCGTCGGCTTGTCGGCATTGTGAAACGAAGCGGACATGGTCACTCCCTCGATGGGAAATGAATAGCTCACTCTTATTTCCGCGCAATCATACTCTGGTTTTAACCTAACCGATGAAGGTTACTTGGCCGATCGGATTTTAACGAAGCCGTTGTGGACTGTTAATTTCCGGCGCTCCCGCGATCAAACTAAACTACAGAACCGCATCGTGAAGCGATAATACCTGGTTCGTTACTTCCTCTGCCTGTTACTTCTTATCGACGTTGTCCTGCGAAATCGGCGGAGTGCAGGTCTCCTTCGCATACTTCTCAGCGAGTTCGAATATTTCGCGACGGCGCTCCGGCTCGTTAATGGTGAGGTAAGTCACAACCATTTTTAAGGCCTCCTCGTCCGAAGCCCTTCCAAACCGCCACACGAGTAACACTCCCAAGTTGTACAGAAAGGTTTCGGAACCTTTTCCCTGTACGTTGAATTGAATGCCCATCAATATACGCAATATTACGGTCAGTTGGCCAATAAGTTCCGGGAGCGGTGATGATTGTCGGTCGGCCCATCTCGGAGATCTGCAGGGAGCTCGCCATCTCGGCGCAGGCGGGCCATCACACAGTTCTCGCGCAGATCCTGCGGATGGCTTCGCTCGAAGCCGCCCAGAGCGGCGTGCGTCATCATGAAGGCGATTCCAGTATCCAGGATCGATTGGTCGGCACCTGGGACTGGGACATCGCCAATGACCGCGTCTATGCAGACAGCAAATTCGCCCGTCTGTTCGGCGTCAATGCGGATTTGGCCTCGCGGGGCACGCCGTTGCAAGACTGGCTGGATGCCATTCATCCGGACGACATCGATGATGTCGCCGCCGCTATCACTCGCTCACTGACGACCGGTCAGGTGTTCTCCCGTGAATATCGTGTCGTCTCTCACGGCGACACGCATTGGGTCTATGCGCGCGGTAAGTGCACGCTCGATTCGTCGGGCAAGGCGGTTCGGTTTCCCGGCGCCATCGTCGACATCACGCGGGAGAAGATCGATGACCATCATTTCAGCATCGTCCCGACCTAATTCCGCACGGTTCGAGATTGCCCTTTACGACAGCGTTGCCGATAAAATGCTGCGGTCACGGCTTAATACATCGTCGCCGGGAACGTAGCCTTGCGCTGCCGGTTATGCCCGCATGGCAAGGAAATTTTTTAGCGTCGTCGTCGTTCGCTCCGTCGAGGAATCCGTGGAGATCGTCGTGGAGGCCAAGAGCGCCGATGATGCCCATGTGGCGGCCATTCAGCATTTGCGAAAAAACGGTGACGAATATGCGTGGGAGAAGCCGCGCAAGGATTTGACCGTCTGGCACAAGCGGGAAATCGATACGCCCGCCATCGTGGATGTCAGCGCCTGAGGGCAACGCTCTTCACAATTCAGATGGTGCGCCCTCTTTCTCAAGACGACATCTGCCATTTGTCTTGTTTAGCTGCTATGGCAAGCGCCGCTGCCCTAGTGGTTGCACGCTTGTGTCGATCCCATGGAGACAATCCCAATGCGCTACCTTCACACCATGCTGCGCGTCCGCAATCTGGATGCGGCCCTGAAATTCTATGCCGATGCGCTCGGGCTCAAGGAAGTCCGCCGGGTCGACAACGACAAGGCGAAATTCACTCTGGTGTTCTTGTGCGCCGCCGAAGACGAGGCGTTATTTGCCAAGACCAAGGGACGAGGCGCGCCGCTGGTCGAACTCACTTACAACTGGGACGAAGAGAAATATGGCGAGGATCGCTATTTCGGTCATCTCGCTTATGAGGTCGACGACATCTACGCCACCTGCGACCGGTTGATGAAGCTCGGCATCACCATCAATCGTCCGCCGCGCGATGGCCAGATGGCCTTCGTTCGCTCGCCGGATCTGCATTCCATCGAGCTTCTGCAGAAAGGCGACGCACTGCCGCCGCAGGAGCCATGGTCGTCAATGCCCAACACCGGACATTGGTAACTCACAAAACGCATCGCTGCAGGTGCAGCGGTGGAACGCCATGAGCAGTGCCGCGTTGTTGATGCGATACTGATTTCATGGAGGCTGAGACAATGGGACGTGGAATTCTGCTCTGGCTGCTGGGTGTACCGATTCCGGTGATCATTCTGCTGTGGCTCTTCTTCGGTCGCTGACGCCTCCCAAGCTGAACCAATCAACAGGCCTCGCTCACGCGGGGCCTGTTTTGTTTGCGGGCTCGCTACTTTGTGAGAGGTCAGCACCAGACCGGCCTTGCGATGGCGGCGCGTTGCTGGCTAAACCTGCGGCGCTTATTCGCCAGCGAGGTTCATCGTGCCACAGACTCCCACTCCATCCCTGCAGATCTGGGGCCGCGCCAATTCGGTCAATGTGCAAAAGGTTCTGTGGTGCTGCCATGAACTCGACGTCGCCTATGAGCGCATTGATGCCGGCATGCAATTTGGCCGCAACAGCGAGGCCGACTATCTGGCGATGAATCCCAACGGCCGCGTGCCCACCTTGGTGCAAGGCGATTTCGTGCTGTGGGAATCCAATTCCATCATGCGCTATGTCGCCCTGGCCTATGGCGCTACATCGCGCCTCTACCCATCCACACCAAAGGTGCGCGCCGGAATGGAGCGCTGGCTCGACTGGACACTGACGACATTGCAGCCGGCCGAACGCCCGTTGTTCTGGGGACTGGTGCGGACGCCCGTCGCCGACCGCGACATGGCCGCGCTGCAGAAGGCCGCGGATGCCAATGCGTTGCTGTGGGAGATGGTCGACCGGCAACTTTCCCGTCAGACCTGGATGGAAGGCGACGATTTCAGCCTCGCTGATATCGCCATCGGTTGCTATGCGCGGCGATGGTTCGGCGTCGAGGGCGTCACGCGTCCGGCACTTCCGCATCTGCAACGCTGGTATCAGGCGATCTCGGTACGGCCGGGCTTCCAGACCTATGTCGCGCCGCCGCTCTCCTGAGCGCACGCGTTCGCTTGAACGTTAGTTCAGCGAGCGTTCGAGCAGCAGGATGCCCATGATCACCACCAGCGTAATCGCGGCCACGATAAGGCGCGTGGACCAGTTCATGCCACGGCCGATCCACCACAGCAGCGCGCAGCCCATCAATACGGGAATGACGATATCGGGGCGCACGATCGTGGGGCCCTACGCGATGAAGCGAACGCCCAGCGTCTTGCCGCGGCGCCAGACCACTTCACACGTACGCCCGGTGCGTGCGTCGCGCGAGAAGGCCAGCTTCATCTTGTTGGGGACCGACGTGGGATCGTCGACGACGACTTTCGCGCCGGAGGCCGAGAGATCCAGCACATTGCATTGCCGGGCCGCGAATCCACCGTCCAGCGTGATCCATGCGGCCTGGTGTACGGACCGGCGTGTGTCGCGTTTTTTCGTCACTGCCATCGCATCACTCCACGCCCCCGGGAGAGAGCCTTAAGCCTGCATGCTTTAAGAACCGTTGAGAGGTGCAGAAGAGTTCGAAATGTCCTGTGCACAAGGTCCGTGCGCCGCGCATGGGGATCATCCACCTGATCCCTCACCGCCCACTTGCCGACCCGAACAAACGTCACTATACGTTCGGCCGCTGGCACCAAACTGATTTGCTTTCGGTCGGTGCCGCCCGCGATAGATCAGCCCTAAAGCTTTGATGTTGCGGCGATTTTAGAAATAGCCGTGCAGAACCGCGGTATCCTTGGCCTGATTTCGGGCCGCTGGATCGGCCGGGGTTTTTTGCTCCCTTCGTCTATCGGTTAGGACGCCACCCTTTCACGGTGGAGAGAGCGGTTCGATTCCGCTAGGGAGCGCCAAAGCTCTTGTTCCTAAGAAATTCACCAACAAAATCAAGCGCGCAGCCGACGCCCGTTTGCCATGTTGGACGTTTTGTTGGACGTTTTCAGCGAACTTTGTTCTCGCCTTGTTCACGTGGGTCTATTATGGTCGAGTGACGGCCGGGTCGCAGCTCGCCGCCCTCGATTTCCTAAATTACCTGTTCCGTTGCGGAACGGGTAAAAGCCGATCTTGTCGTAATGCAGGGTGGCGATGGCCGCGCAGTTCCTGCACCCCCGATCAGTTCTTCGCGTTATTCGAAGTACGACAACGGCCTGTCATAATTGCCCTTCTCTAAGGTCCGAGGGAACGGCTGACCGGGATGATCCGTGCGCCTCTTCTCGTTGCTGCTTCTTCGAAAGCGAGTCTCGCAGATGGTGGATTGGAGCAAACCGATTCTCTGCAAAATCGGTGAAGTACCCCAAGCAGTATCGCAAAAACCCCGGCGATCGTGCCGGGCCTTTTGCTTTCCCGCAGAGGTGACAGGCCGCATTGGTTTTGCAGCTTAGAACAGAGCACACTACTGAACCGCCGCCCTGCCCGGATTCACGCAATAAAACTCCTCCCGGAACAGTTTCTGCCGATATCGCTCGCTATCGCTCCAAGAAATGTTCCTCAACTGAACAATTCTTTTCTCCGGCCAGGATTAGCGCTGCAAAAATTCATTCATTAGCGAGCATCTCGGGCGGCCCTTTCGATGCGCATGACGGCAATCTGCCAATGAACCTTTAGGTATTACGGCGCTCGACAAAAAGCACCGAATCAGTGTTTTCATCCGACCTCGGACGCCTGCAACCGGTCATCGTCACCGAGGAGCAGATCTATCCGGTCTTACATCCCACGGATGTCGGAACGGATCGTGAGGAGCCATACGGCTTCGGCGCACTCATCGGCCTCGCGGAGGCCATGAGACGCGCGAAGCGCGCCGTGAATTCTCCTGCAGAATGCAACTTCATTGTGAAGCGTGCTGGTCCCGCATGTCGTTCAGCTGCTGCTATCAACAGCGTTGACACGAAGGACGGACTCAGTATTTTCATCCACGCATTCTCGCGCGAGACGCCTTTTCCAACTGGAAGAGAGTCAGGTTGAGCTGGAAGACGTGCCGACCGGTACGAAGGACAGGTCAACGTGGATCAGATAAAGATCCAGGCGCAACGCCAAGGCTCCATGAGCTTGGCGAAACAAAATGCATTTCGCTCAAGCCCGGCTCATCGCCGGGCTTTCGCGTTTCTAGAGCATGGTGTGTGGGCTCTGTTCCACGCTTCTCGGTCATTCCTGCGTGGACGTCGCGGCCCCTTATTACGAGCGCCGCCTCTGGATGCGTCACGCAACGGCCGGAAATCCCAAAAACTGCTCAATCGGAACGAGCGTCGATGACTATAATCAGAAGAAAGCACAGTTCCCGCTACGCGTCGTTTCCAAATTCGATCTGGGAAGACGGCAGGATCGGCGTCGATGAAAAAGGCGTCCTGGGATATCTGCTGTCACGACCTCCGAATTGGAGTGTGCATCTGTCGCAGGTCGGACGGGTCATGGGTGTTGGCAAGGATCGCATGCAGCGAATCTTTCGCACCCTGATTGCTGCCGGTTACGTTACCCGCGAAACGATCCGCAATGAAAATGGTGCGTTCGTCGCCCTCGAATATGTGATCCGTGACGAGCCCGCCCCCGTGACGGACGTCGATGATGTCGCAGGCGATGTTGTAACAGACGCTGTGGCATTTCTACCGCAGCCTGAATACCCGGCTCCGGCTGACCCGGCGCCGGCTAGCGCGGCTGCATATAAAGAAATGAAGAAACCAAACACTGACTTTACTAAACCTTCTTCTTCTACCGAGAGCTCTACTGCCGCGCGCGCGCGACCCCCTTCCACGCCACCGCCTGTTCGATCCGAGGCGCTGCAATCGCAAATTGCTGGTCGGCTGGGTCGCGGGGACGTGGCCCTTGGCTGGGAATTGCTCGGCGAACTTGCTCCCGGCCGGCTAGACCAGCTCACCGCCCAGCAGCGATCCGGCAGCCTGACCGAAGAAAGCCTGGCAAGGGTTCGACTCGAACTGATGAGCCGGAGGGCAGCATGACAGGTGGCATTTCAATGGATCGCCTGTCTCGCTTGGCAGACACGCTTCGAAAGGTCGATGATGCTGATGCGAGGCTGTTGGCCAGGTTGATCGAGGCGTTTGTGCACGTCATCGACGACGCCCCGCGGACTTCCAAGACGGGGCAGTCCGTAGTCGCCGCACAAGCTGCTCGCCCCGACCCTTTCAGGCGGTGGGACACGGATCCGCTGCTGGCCGCCGTTGTGAGGCGTCTACGGAGGCGGCTTGGCGATGACAAATGCGGCGCCTGGATCGCGAAGCTGAGCTTCGTTGGCGAAACGGCGGATGTCGTCACGCTGGCTGCACCGACCAACTTCGTCGCTGACTACGTCAATGCTCAGTTCGGTCTGACGCTCCTCGAGGCGTGGCAAGCTGAGAAGCCAACCGTGATGCGGGTGAAGGTTCGTGCTGCCCCACCTGATCCGCAATGACCGACGTGCGCTGCCGAAGTATGCAATTGGCGGAACATGAGCGCTAGCGCATCAGCGAATTATACGGCTCGACGGCCCTTCGGATGTCGAACGCCACATCGCACCACGGGACAGGACCAGCCAGTATATTGCGCAGACGCGCCCCCCCCCGGCGTAGGGACCGTATGCCCTGTTTTTCGTGTTACACGGGGTCGCAGCCCCTAGCATTTTGTCAGTAGATCACCTCGCAAGCGGTACACGCGTGCACGCATTTACACGTGTGTTTCCACGTATGACTCTGGCCGAGCCTCCCCGTGACCTCCCGCAGGACGGTCACCTTGGCGATGCCGTCAGCCGATTTGCGCTGGCGGCGGCTCGAGACAGATAAATGCAGCGCCCCTTGATAAACTGCCCCCGGTCCGTGATCCGGGCTCGGGCCGATCGCCCGCTTCTCTTGTTCGTGACCGTGACGTGTCTCGGAAGCGCCTGGTGCGGTGCGCGGCCGCCACCCATGCAGGCGCATTCACGAACAATAGCTGGAACGTCGGGCTCCAGGCTGACATATACCGCCAGAACGGCGGCCTGATCCCGACGATTACGATACAGGAGACTTTAACGCGCTCCGTGCCCGACGCTTCGCTGGCGACGACATCTTTCAACAACGTCATCGAAGCGGATTACGCTCTGAACGATGACGAGACGTGTGGAATGCTGGCCGCCCTTCAATACACAAAGGTGGCAGCCGGTGCTGTCTTGGCCACCGTCAATGCAAATCTGATCGGCTACATCGGCGGCTACTACCGGTGGGACAACAATTGGAAGCTCACCGGTCGCGTCGGGGTTCAGTCTTTCGGAGGCGCACGGCTCCTCAATTTTAATCCAATTGGATCGTTCACTCAGCCACTACTTCGTATAGACCTAGACCAGTTAGATGACAGTGATAACCATTTGTTCGGCGCCTCGTTACTGGTCTCCTGGGTGCCGAAGCCTTCTTATCAATTGACCTTCAGAACACCGTTATACATTGTGAGGAACTTGACACTGAATAGCGTTCCTTCCACGAGGCTCTGAACTCGGAAATCTGCTGGTGAACAGTTGAAACTGGCGGGGATTTGCCACTTTACGATTGCAGCGACAAGGTTGTGGGCCTCAGAAAGGGCTTCGTCGGCATAGGCTTTCCCGCTTCCGGAACAAGCACGGATTTGAGCGTTAGCGTTCCGATAATCGCTGGCGTGGCAGCAATGAAGACAGGTCACAACAGATACCATTGCGCAGGGATTCAACATGGCGCTGATCGGTCACCAACCCATTGCAAGCGGACCGTCGGAACTGAAAGGCACACATATCCTATTGGTTGAAGACTCTTGGCAACTCGGCAATGCTATGAAACGACTGCTTCGCTTATTGGGAGCGGATGTATCCGGTCCAGCTGCTACCATAGCCGACGCCGAGCGCCTGATTGCCGAAGATGCTCCCGATGTAGGCATCATCGATATCAATCTCCGAGACGGCGAGCGGTCTAACGACTTGATTGATCGCCTGCACGAACTTTGTATTCCCGTTCTCGTCGTCACAGGTTACTCGTCCGTCTCTCTACCTCCCGGCAAGGCCGAGGCCATTCTGACGAAACCCGTAAGAGCGGAAACACTTCTCGCGATGTTGCGCCCTATCCTTAACAGACAGAAGGAACGATGAGAGGTCCTTTCACGTGGCATCGGCTATGCCTGTTTTGAGTGGTATCTCGATTGTACAGGATATACCCTCAGACGAAAATGCAAGGTTGACCGTACCACCGAGCTCATGCGGGATGAGACTGCAAATGAGGCTTGTTCCGTATCCTTCCTGAGGCGGAGCCTCTACCGGTGGACCCCCTGTCTCGCGCCACACGATGTTCAAAACTTTCGCGGCGCCTCCATTGCTGCGGGAGCCCCAGCTTACGGACACCCTGCCTTCCGGGATCGACAGTGCGCCATATTTGGATGCATTCGTCACAAGCTCGTGCAACACCATCCCCAGCGCCTCAACTGCCACGGCGTTGAGCGCGATATCGGGTCCGCAAGTCGTCGTGTTTGCTTTCGTCGCATAGGGCGCCAACTGGAGGCGGACAATATCCGCGACGCGAACTCGCTCCCACTTATTCTGGCTTAACAACTCATGGGCAATTGCCATGCTTTGAATGCGCTGATCGAGGGATTGGACAAATTCGTCCATCGTACTGCTGCCCTGTCTCGTGCACATGGCGACCGCCCCGACCCGCGCAAGCACATTTTTGACGCGGTGATCAAGCTCTGCCACCAGCAACCGTTGATGCTCCTCAGCTCGCTTGCGTTCCGTTATATCGCGGGTCAGGCCCCTGATGCATATGCATTCCCCGGCTTGGTCGAACTCGGCCGTTGCCGTTTCTTCAAGCCACATTTCCCGACCGTCGGGGTGCATCACTCGAAAGGTGATTGCATACGAAGTTTTGTCCGGCCGGACATTTTTCACCTGCGACTTGAAGCGAGCGCGGTCATCAGGGTGAACCAGCGCAAAAAAGCGAATTGTTGTTAACGGAACTAGTGTGTCGCAGCCAAGTACGTTCGCAGCATTTTCACTATGTCGCGACAAGCCGGTGCGAGCGTCCCATTCGAAGGCCATTACCGCACCGGCCTCCAACGCCTCTTCCAACCGGGCCGCAACCTCGCTAACCGCTGCCTCGTGCTCACGCCGCTCTGCGAACAGAGAGGCAAGAACCAGCGCGCAGAGCGACGTTGTCAGGATGGCGGCTTGCGCGCCCACGACGCGTTCGTCTATCGGCAGATAAGGGGTGCCGAAATACCCAATGTCAAAGGCTATAGTCCACACGATTGTCAGCGCAAAGATGAATGCTGCTGCCGCGGCGAACATCGGTTGGCAACGGGCCGTCAGCAGCAGCAATAGCGGGAACAGCAGCGCGATGGGAACCACATGCGTCCATGATCCGTGCGGCGGAAAGACAACAAGGGCGCCCAGCACAGTTATTGCCAAGAGCAGTAATGATCCTTCCACAGCCTCGTTTGCCGACGGCGGGTTGCGCACGGCCGCGCCAGTTCCGATCAGCAAAGGCGCAAAGGTTACGATGCCAAGCGCGGCTGACGCGAACCAGTGCTCCCAAATGGTCAAGATCGGTGCTGTCGAACCCTGGAATAATTTGAACCCCAAGATCCCGCCGATCCCCGAGATAGCGCTCGCGAAAACCGCTGCCGCGAGCAATTCGAGGACATGTCGCAACCGGTCGAGAGCGAAACCCGGACCAAATCTGTGCTCAATAAGGCCAGCGGCAAGCAATGCCTCACCGGCATTGCACAGAGCAAAGATGACAGAGCCTGCCAAGGTTCTGTCTCCCGACATATTGGCTGCAATCGTTGCCGCGGCCGTCCCGATCGCAACTGGCAATTTGGCACGGGGACCAAGCGCTATCAGGGCTCCGGTGGCAACACCGGAAGCCGGCCAGAACACGGCCACGCCATCAGGCTTTGTCAGCAGAGTAAGACCGAGCCGCGCCGCTAGAAAAAACGCGAAGCCAACCGCCACGGTCACGCCAATCGCGGTGACCCATTGCCGGGTCGGATCAACTGCCCCTAGCCGCCCCACGCCATTGCCAGTCAAGAGTGCCTCCGCCCTGGAATGATCCCTGCCCCAACATCAAAGCATGGGAGGCAATCCCCAGCTAGAGCGGCAGTTACAAATACGTTGCGACATTCGTTCTGGATCATTCTCGACCGGGCCGAGGGCAGTTACGGCGCTGCCCGAGACGTTCCCGAATTCTGAAACCGGAGCCACGAAATCCCACGGGGTCTGGCTGAGGTGATGCCAGCAACACCCCGCATTGTCCTGTTCTTGAAACGATGGAAGTCGACTACCTTTCGCCCTACTAGCAATTTTGCCCGATTGCGTTCGGTCGACCGAAGCTACGAGCGGTACGCCGCACACGGCAGGCAACCTCGAGAGCGGCGTGCGCTCGGGCAACGCGCGAGGAATTGCATTAGGCCTGTTCTCCAGACGCGCCAGTTCGCTGCGCCCCAACCAACAGCTTGCGATCATGGATCAGGTTTTCCAGCCGATGGGCTGCCACGTTTAGCGCAACAACATCGCGGGCCTCCTCATCGCTCGACGCGCGCTTTAATTGTTGCGTCTGAAGCACTCCGTCGATCTCACGCTCGATTTCGTCGAGTTCAGCCTCGTCGCTGCTGCCACGGATACGCCGTCCGAGTGCATAGAGTACATCCAGCGCCTCCTCTTGGGTCAGCGGCGGCTTCGCCCACAGGAACTTCCAGGATGCAGCGAACACTGACGCAAGCGCGCCCACGATCATCGGCACCAAAAAGATTATGTTGCCCCATTTGTCCAGAAAACTCACCTGCGTGCCGTTGTAGAATTCCGCCGCCCCCGGGTGCGCCGGCAGATAGGCGGACGCGTCTGTATCGGCCGCCGAGACCTGAGCCAAGATCGGCAATTCGGCCAATAAGTCGCGCCGCGCTTTCATCACGGATTCCGTGAGGTCCGCCACGAGGTCGCTGCTCAACGTCTTTTGGGCAACCAGATAGAATGAGGTCCGCAGCGTAGTGACGTCCTCCGCCGGATTGGGCGGAGAGCCTCGCAACGTACCTTTTGGGATGTCGAAGGACTCATACGCCCGCTCCTTTTGGGCAATAGCCGGAGCCGATTCGATCGGAATCAGTGTTGGGCCGGATTTCCCGGCCTGCGGAAACAGACCGCGCAGAAGCGACAGATACTTTTCCGCAAGTGGCATCACGATCAGTATCGCGCGCACTTCCTTGGAGTCGATCATGCGTCGCGTGTCAGCCAGCCCAATATTCTTGAAGACGACCCCAGATCGCGTGAGGTCATACTCGTCGATCAAGACTTTTACGAGCCGCTGATTGATATCGCCGCCGACTACGCCGACGTTGGCGCGCTTCAGGCTTGCAATATCAGTAATAGGAGAGCCCGGTGGAGCGACCAGCAGAGCCACCGTATGCGTCACAACGGCGACCGCTTGCGCCTGCGAGAGGTCGCCAACGTCACCCCTGACCACGGCAAGATCCACCGTGCCGGAAGAAAATGCATCGGCCGCTTCGGCAGCGCCCGCTGCCTCAACGATGTTGAGCCGCACCGGCGCCTTCTGCTGCGCCAGCCTGCTAGCCAATGCAGCGACCAACCTGCTCGCCTCGCCATCCAGTGACCCCGCCGCGATGGAGAGGGTTGTAGGCCGGGCATGCCAGTGCCAGGCAAATAGTCCGGCGCTCGTCATCAGAACGACAGCGCCTGCGACCAAAGTGACCCGCAGCCAGATGGGTAGCTTGATCGCGTCCATGCTGCGTGCCTCGCACAAAAACTCCTCCACTGCGGCTTTGGGACCGTAAAAAGAGGAGCTGTCAGCCTACTGCCAGGAAATGACCGACGCTAATGGACCCCTGACCCGGCCGCTCATTGATTCAGATCAAGTCCGGGTAGCCGCAACCAGCGGAATCTGCCCGCCGAGGCATAGCGCGGCCGCTTGGTTGCGTATGAAACGATGCAGAGGGCAGCATGCATAAATTACTGGTTGCGACCACGGTCATATCATCATTGGTTGCGCCGGCCGCTGCAGAGGACAAGATGGTCGTCGACATGAGCAAGTCGAGCTGCAGTGAATTGACTAAGCTCGGCTTCCAGGATTTCTCCGGCGCCATGTGGCTGAGCGGCTACTACAACGCGAGCGTTCGCAATAACACCATCGACCTCTATCAATTCGCGCAAGCCACTAAGGTGGTGAAAGACTATTGTTCGATAAACCCACGCGCAACGGTGGTGTCCGGCGTTGAACGGGCGCTCGGCATCAAGATGCCACGACCGCGGTAGAGAGTATCGCTGCTAACACCAAAGTACGGACAAGAAGTGAGCATCGAGTGACCGCTTTAGGCACGTCGTGATTTCGTGGAGCTCATCTATTCATCGCCGGTACTGGCTGTCGAGTAAGACGATAGCGATATCGTGGCGGCACGATCTATTTCGGAAGGCATTCCACATTAAACGCAATGATGATCTGCGCAGGGTCGGCCTTACCGACACTCTTCAGGTCTTCAAGCCCGCTTTTCAACTTGGCTCCCGCCTCCTTTAAGCTGCCTTCAAGCATCAGCTTGGCCTTCTCGCATCGTTGCTCGTTGGAGAACTCCTGAAACACGACAGTTGGAAGAAGTCTCCATTCCGATCTGTCGCTTGTCACCGCAGGGCTAACTGAGTAGGAAAAGACGTACATCAGTATCCACATCGACATGCTCCATCTATGATGCGATAGCGATGACGGCCTTGCGTCTGTGCTACCATCAATAAACCAATACGCCTTAATTTTGCGGCGGCAGCGCCTCCGAACTAGGAACGGGCCGCCTGTCGTACAGGACGGACGCGCTGACGACCAAGACCCACAGTGGGAAAACGAGCAAGCTTCCATCAAAGTAATTACTTCCAAGCAAAAGAACAGCTGCGATGAAATATCCGCCGACCGCGAGCCAACGCGGCGTCAAACGGGTATAGATAGCAATAGTCGATGTCGTGATCATGAAGACGGCCGCCGTCTTCGCCAAATAGATGTTGACCATCCCGTAGGCCAGGCCGCGCCCGAAGTGAAACGTCGCAGAGTGAATGAGCAACTCGGGTGCCGCGTGGAAGGCAATGATGATCGCACCAACAACCGCGGCCGCGGCGAAGAGCATAGCCAACATCAAAAATCCGCTTCCTAAGAAGACCGTAGCAAAAAAGCGATCTTCCCGTGCCCCAAGTCGATCGCGAAGAACTCCCACGAACCATAGAAAAGCTATCCCGGCGAATGGCACTAGGTTCATGGCAAGCGTGACATAAGCAGTGTCCCCCGCAAGCCAAGCTCCCCGTTCGAAAGGATCGGAGGGGACTGAGAGCCGCATGAGCCCAAACACCGCAAACAGCAGGACCGAGAATATGATCCCGGCAAACGCCGCGGCCTTTGGCGTTCTCAGATAGGCGTCCGTTAAAGGCGGCTCGCTCGGAATCACAGCGAAGCTCCCGAGAAGGAAGAGATCAAGGTCTTTGTCTCGCAGGCACTAGTCGCGCTTGGGCGGCTGCTGACCTAGCCGCAGACGCTGCGCTCTCATTCGTTTTATTTCTTCATTCAGGGCATCGCTCTTTTCGTCGCGTACTGCGCTATCCGATTTTGCATCGTTCTCACGCAGTTTACTCAACGCTTTCTCTACGGAGAGTTTGGGTGTTTCAGCCATTCGGAACCCTCTTTCAATTCACACAATGCCAAGAGCCGTTTCTCCCCTACAAGTTCGCAGCACATATCAGGCGGTCCCGCCGCATCGCTGCAAGACCAGCGCCCTTAAACTGAGTGACCGCTCGGGCGGGTAAGACCACGGAGAGGTAAGAACTCTGTGGACACAACTGCGCTTGGGTCAGCGTTGGCTTGATCTAGATCAAGCATCAGTAGCCCGGCTGGACCAACATCCGAAACACTTGCTCGCGCAAAATCACCCCATCGGCACAGCGACCGAGGAAGCACCGGAGGAAACCATGAAAGCAAGTGTTGCTCTCAGGAAGGAAGCTGACACCAAAGATTGCTGGAAGGGGTTCCGGCCAGGAGACTGGCAGACTTCGATCAATGTGCGCGATTTTATTGTCCGGAACGTTACGCCTTATACCGGTAGCGAGAATTTCCTGGCAGCTCCATCGCAGCGCACAAAGGCGGTATGGGCGAAACTGCAGCCTTACTTTTCGGATGAGAGAAAGAAGGGCGTGCTTGCGGTAGATGCGGCCTCTCCTTCCACTATGCTGGCACACAAAGCTGGCTATATCGATCGCGACAACGAAGTCATTGTCGGCCTGCAGACGGATCAGCCCTTCAAGCGAGCGATCTTCCCCTTCGGCGGCCTGAGGATGGTTGAGAACGGTTTGCAAGCTGCCGGCTTCGAACCTGACGCGCGCGTGCACGAAGCATTCACGAAGTATCGTAAGTCGCACAATGATGGCGTGTTCGACGCCTATACGCCCGAGATCATGAACTGTCGGAGATCCGGGATCGTTACCGGTCTGCCCGACTCTTACGGGCGCGGCCGGATTATCGGTGATTATCGCCGTTTGGCTCTTTACGGGATCGACCGTCTCCTTGAGGTCAAGCAGGCAGAACGCGCCCAGATCGACGACATGTGGCCAACCGACGAAATCATTCGGATGCGCGAAGAACTCTCGGAGCAGATGCGTGCGCTCGGCGATCTGGCTGCAATGGCGAAGCTCTACGGGAGCGACGTATCCAAGCCAGCAGCGAATGCACATGAAGCATTCCAGTGGACGTATTTCGCCTATCTTGGCGCGATCAAGGAGGCAAACGGCGCTGCGATGTCGATCGGCCGTATATCGAGCTTCCTCGATATCTTCATCGAGCGCGACCTGAAGGCCGGCATTCTGGACGAAACCGGGGCCCAGGAGCTTTGGGACCAGCTTGTCCAGAAACTCCGTATCGTCCGCTTCCTCCGTACCCCTGACTATGATGCGTTGTTCAGCGGCGACCCCTACTGGGCGACCGAATGCGTTGGCGGCATGGATTTGGACGGGCGGGCTCTGGTGACCCGAAGCAGCTACCGGATGCTGCACACGCTCTACAATCTCGGTCCGGCGCCCGAGCCGAATATTACGGTGCTCTGGTCGACCAAGATGCCCGCCCCCTTCAAGCGATACTGCGTGAGAGTCAGCAAGGACACCTCCTCACTTCAGTACGAGAATGACGATTTGATGCGACCTTTCTGGGGCGACGATTACGGCATTGCCTGCTGTGTTTCGGCAATGCGCCTCGGAAAGCAGATGCAGTTCTTTGGAGCGCGGGTCAATCTGGCGAAAGCACTGCTCTATGCCATCAACGGCGGCCGAGACGAAGTATCTGGCGAGCAGGTCGCGCCTCAGTCGCAGCCCGTTGCGGGCGACTTCCTCGACTACGACGATGTGATGGGCAAGTTCGATACGACGATGGAGTGGCTCGCCAAGATTTACGTCCACGCCATGAACTGCATCCACTATATGCACGACAAGTACTTCTATGAGCGTCTGGAGATGGCGCTTCACGACCGCGACATCCTGCGGACGATGGCGTTCGGCATAGCAGGCCTCTCGGTGGTTGCCGATAGTCTCAGCGCTATGAAGTACGGAAAAGTACGCGTCGTGCGAGACGCGACGGGACTTGTGGTTGACTACCAGAACGAGGGTAACAAGTCGACGCCGCAGTTCGGAAACAACGACGACCGGGTTGATCAGATCGCCTCTAGCCTCGTCACGCGTTTCATGGAGAAGATCCGTAAGCATCCGACCTACCGGAACGCGACACACACCCAGAGCGTGCTCACAATTACGTCCAACGTCGTCTACGGCAAGGCCACCGGAAATACCCCGGACGGACGGCGGAAAGGAGAGCCGTTCGGACCTGGTGCGAACCCAATGCATGGACGCGATAGCCACGGTTGGCTCGCGTCCTGCCTCTCGGTCGCAAAGCTACCCTACAAGGATGCGCAGGACGGCATCAGCTACACAGTTTCGGTCGCTCCCCAGAAGGCTCATCTGTCGGAAGACCAACTCGTGGATGAAGCGGTCAAGGCGTTCGACGTCTATTTCGATCGAGGCGGGTTTCATATGAACCTGAACGTCATCGACAAGGAGGTCCTCGAGGACGCGATGAAGAACCCGGACAAGTATCCGCAACTCACGATCCGGGTCTCGGGTTACGCTGTGAATTTTGTCCGACTGACGCCAGAGCAGCAACGCGACGTGATCAGCCGCACCTTCCACGGCCAGATCTGAGCGAGGTGCACCATGTCAACGGTGCAGACACTGGAGCCGGGAAGTCGTCATGACCTCCGGGTCGGGATTTCACCCGACGCGCCCGATGAGGACAAATTCAAGGATCAGGAAGGCACGTTCGGATACTGCCATTCCTATGAGACGTCCTCTCGCTACGACGGGCCCGGCTTGCGCACCGTGCTGTTCGTCTCGGGCTGCCTTCTGCGATGCACCTATTGTCACAATCCAGACACTTGGCACCTTAAGGACGGCACCTACGTCTCGGCCGCCCACGTGCTCCGCCGCCTTGCTGATTTCGCGCCCTCCCTTCGGGCACTTGGCGGCGGACTAACCATCTCAGGTGGCGAGCCGATGGTACAGCGCGCGTTTACCCAGCAAATATTTGCCGGTGCCAAGAAGATGGGCCTGCACACGGCTGTGCAGACCTCCGGCTTCCTCGGCGATCACGCGGACGATACCTATCTGTCCGAGATCGACCTCGTTCTTCTCGACATCAAGAGTTCGGATCCCGAAACATATCGTCGAACTACCGGCCGCGACATCGCGCCAACGCTTCGTTTTGCCGAGCGCTTGGCGTCGATGTCGAAGCCGGTCTGGGTTCGCTTCACCCTCGTTCCCGGCGAGAATGACGATCCGGCGAATGTCGATGGCATCGCGCGATTTGTCGCGCCGATGAAGAATGTCGAATGGGTGGAAGTGCAACCTTTCCACCAGATGGGCGCGTTCAAGTGGAAAGCGATGGGTCTCGAATACAAACTTGCTGACACGCTACCGCCCAGTCCGGATCTGGTGAACCGGGTGCTCGGACAGTTCCGTGCTGCGGGATGTCAAGCACGCTGATCAAACAATTGTTCAGCAGATTTGGGAGTAAGACACATGATGGATTTTGCGCGCGACATCATCGGCAGCCAGCCAATCTTGACGGCTTTTCTGGCTATTGGATTAGGCTACCTCGTCGGCCAGATCAGCATCGCCGGATTTTCCATGGGCGTCGGAGCCGTTCTTTTTGTCGGCCTCGGGATCGGGGCCTTTGCGCCAAAAGCCCAGATCATTGGTCCGATCGGACTGACCGGTCTAATCATGTTCCTCTACGGGATCGGCATCCTCTACGGCCGTCAATTTTTCGAAGGCATGAGCGGAGTTGGGCAGAAATACAATCTGCTCGCCCTCGTTGCGTGCCTCACCGGCTTGGCCGTAGCGCTCGGGCTGGGGCAAATATTCAACATCAAAATTGGTCATACCCTTGGGCTTTATGCGGGATCGATGACAAGCACGGCATCACTACAGGCCGCGCTCGACGTCATGAAGAACAAGGACCCGTCGATCGGATATTCAATCGCATATCCGTTTGGCGTCATCGGTCCAATTCTCTGCATCTATTTCATGACCAGGCTCGTTAAGCCCAAGTTCCCGCCCAAGGCCCAGCATTTTCATATGGGCGAAATCACTATCGGCGAGAACTTTTCCGGTGTCACGCTTGGAGACCTCGCCACTGACTCTCTCGCCGAGCTGCAGATCACGATGGTCCGCCAGAACGGCCGCAACGTCGTTCCGACCGACGGCACCATTCTGAATGCGGGAGACGCCCTGCTCGTCGTCGCCGATCGCAAAGAGGAAATCGCACTGGCGGCTGAACGTCTTGGCCGACTCGAACCGGGCCGGCTCGCGAGCGACCGCGCCGACCTCGATTACATCCGGGTCTTCGTTGGCAAGGCCAGCACGGTCGGCGTACCGCTTTCGAAGCTGCCGATGCCGCCCGGCGTGCCAGCGCACATCTTGCACGTGCGGCGCTACGATGCTGACCTCGTTCCATCTCCCGACCTCATGCTGGAGTTTGGCGACCGCGTCGGAGTGCTGACGCCGCCGGACAAGAAAGAAGACATCCGCAAACATTTTGGTGACTCCATCAAGGCGACTGCTGACTTCAGCTATGTTTCGCTCGGTCTCGGCATGGTGATGGGCGTCCTTCTCGGTCTGATCCCTATTCCGATTCCGGGCGTGGGTACTGTGACGCTCGGCATCGGCGGCGGCCCGCTAATCGTTGCGCTCGTTCTCGGCAAGCTCCGCCGCACCGGACCGATGCTTTGGACCATGCCTCTGCCAGCGAACATCGTTCTTCGGAACTTCGGTCTCGCGATTTTTCTCGCAACTGTTGGGGTGAATTCCGGACAGCCCTTCGTCCGCACCGTAGCGGAATCGGGATTCACAATGCTGTTCATCGGCGTTGCCATACTTCTGACGACAGTGTTCATCGTCCTCGTTGTCGGCCACTACATTCTGAAGATCCCATACGATGACCTGGTCGGCGTGGCATCCGGCGCAACTGGAAACCCTGCCATCCTGGTCTATTCAACGAAAATGGCGCCGACCGAACGCCCAGACATCGGCTACGCCATGATCTTCCCATCGATGACACTTTTGAAAGTGATCGCGGCGCAGATCGTCGGGCTTTTGACGATAGGCAGTACAGGCGGGCAATAGCGCCAGTGACGACGATCGAGGAGAAGCAGGAATGCCCGATCGGACCCCCGCGCCGCAACCGGCTATCTTCAATCTGCAGGCTTACAGCCCGGCAGAAATCAAGGAAGCTGTAGAAAAGGTCGGTATAAAGAAGGCAGCGCTACCGTTCCTGGCCTCCTTCATGCTGGCGGTCATCGCGGGCGGTAGCGTCGGCTTCGGCGCCCTTTACTACACGATCATTGCCAGCGACGCAGATCTCAGCTTCGCCACTGTGCGCGTCGTCGGCGGGTTAGTGTTCTCCCTCGGACTTGCGCTTGTTCTAGTTGGAGGCGCCGAGTTGTTCACGGGCAACAACCTGATCGTGATGGCGTGGGCGAGCGGAAAGGTATCTACGGCGGCGATGCTCCGCAACTGGGCCATCGTCTATCTCGGAAATTTCCTCGGATCACTTGGACTGGTTGTACTGGTCTTTCTCTCTCATCACCCGGACATGAATGATGGCCGCATCGGCCTTTCGATACTGAATACGGCCGCCGGAAAAATTCGCCCCGATATGATGACACTGTTCTTCAAAGGCATCCTTTGCAACGTGCTCGTTTGCGCGGCGGTGTGGCTTGCTTATGCTGGCCGGTCAGTTACCGACAAGATCGTTGCAGTCATCCTGCCGGTGTCTGCTTTCATAGCAGCCGGGTTCGAACACTGCGTTGCCAATATGTATTTCCTCCCCCTGGCGTGGCTGCTAGTCCAGACCGGTCACGCGCCAGCGAATTTCGACACTTCATCCATCACAATGTCCGCGATATTCCACAATCTGTTGCCGGTAACGCTCGGCAACATCATAGGCGGCGCCGGCTTTGTCGGTGTCGCCTACTGGGCAATCTATCGTGCGGCGTTCGGCGCATCGGACCGAGATCAGAAATAACAGGCGCAATCTCCACGCTCGAATCGGCTTACCAACATGTCGCCACAGCCCAACCATCGGCAATCCTATCGGACGACCGCTTCGGACGCGATACGGAGCGGCCTGTTGAGCCGAACGCTTGCCCCAGCGACCGCAATTGTGACCGCAATGCTCCTCGCGGCCTTGGCCGCCGTCGGCAGCGTAGATGCAGCGACGCGAGCCAAGCCCAACCAGATCCGATACAAGTATGTTGCGCCAACGGACCCGTCGCACCAGGCGATCTACGATCAGATCGAGCAAGGCCGATCCCTCGAGCTCCTGCAGCAATTGCTGAGCCCTCTCCGCCTGCCCCACCCGCTCACACTCAAAGTCGCGAGTTGCGACGGCGTTCCCAACGCCTGGTACGAAGATGAGGTCGTCACATTATGCTACAAACTGCTGGCAGAGATTTTGAAGAATGCGACGACGCGCGATCTCTCTGCTGCTGGGGTCTCCAAAGCCGACACAATTCTTGTCACGGCGTCGGCACGGCAGTTCAATACCTCCTTAGCATGCCGTGTTCCACGCTTATGTCGCCGTAATCGGCGCACGCCACTTTAGGCGTTCTCCTCAAGGCCGCGAGCACTCGATTGGTCGTTTTTCCAGCCGCCTCTGATACTTCAGGACGGAATTTACTTCGGTCGTAATCCTTGGCATCGTGGGCCTTTATAGCAGCGTCATAAGCTTCGATCATTGCCATCGCCGCATCAGCGCTCCCGAGAAGCTTGGCCCCTTGTTGGACGCCGCCGACGCCATTGGCCTCGTAGCCGGTGCACCGTTGTTCGAGCACCGCGGCTGCGGTAGCAAGTTGGTCTAGGAACGTCGATTCGGCGTCCGTCAGCGTCTGCATCTGCATCTGCACCGTCACGATTATCGGGAGCAGTGCGATGGTCGCCAAAGTGATTTTCATCGTCTCGGTCCTCCCTACGGCGGTCGAAAGATTCAGCTACTGCTCGACGCCAGCATCCGCAAACCCATTAGCACCGAAGTATGAATTATCCATCGACGTCAATAGCGCCAAGCAACTCGGTCTGAGCGTGCCGTCGGCGCTTCGCGCAGAAGCACCGAAGTCATGGAAAAATCAGTGACCGCTTTCCATGTCTGCTGTACATGTCATTTTGCTTGGCTGCTGGATCAGTCGCCATGGCAGCGTATTATCCTTGCATTAAAACCACGGCCTTTCTCAAGCCAGATATCGTCAACAGTTGCGGTCGCACAGTCCCAACTCAGTCCCCTCCACAGAACCTGCGGACCCATGACGATGAATCGCGTTCCCGACTCTCAGCAGTAGCGCCACAGCGCGTCATCTTTGGCAACGGTGCCGCCGGTCGGGTCGGAGACAAAACCTTTGATCTAGGTCAACGTCTGCGAGCTTCAAGCATTCACGCTATAGTAACGCGCCCCACAGGCGTCTCCACCAGTCACCCTTCGGTGACGCAAGCGTGAAAGAGGGAGTGCGGCCATGCACCCGAGGAAAAGTCCATCAATCAAGTCGGCGACTATTGCCGGTATTATTGCGAGCGCCCTGTTGGGGTCTGCAGGCCTCACTCTCAATCCGGCGCCAGCCAACGCGGTCGTTTATTGCCAATACGTCAGCTATCCTTCAGGTTGTGTTGCCCGCGCGGGCGTCGCGCTTAGGGCACGTCCGGTGGCGCGCGCTGCGGTTCGTCATAACGCCGGTGGCAACATGAATGGTGGCGTCAATCGCGTCGGGGTGAGACGGTAGACGTCGGTATGCCGCGGCTGCCCGGCTCGTTGTCGCCATTCTCATAATTGCGGTCGCGGAGCTTCCAGGCCACCGCGATCTGCATGCCAGCACGCCCTGGCACCCGGCGCGGGCCGGCAAGTAAAGCGCTTGCGGCTGCCGCTTGCTCGCGGGCGCACTTCTAACAACTGAGATGATAGCTCAAATTCAACGCGCCATTCTTGAAAATCAAATCTCTGTTGCCCAAACCCTGCGGATAGTCCTGTACTCGCAAGCCGTAAGTCGATGCAAGGCTGGCGAACGTCTCCGCCCGCATCAAGCGAACGAGAGAGCTGCTCGAAGAGCGAAGAGACCCCTTAAAAGCAGGTCGAACATGTCGCCACAGGTCGACCATCTGCAATCCCATCGGACGACCGTTTCGGATGTAGTACGGAGCGGCTTGTTGAGCCGATCGCTTGCCGCAGTGACCGCAATACTCCTCGGCGCCATGGCCGCCATCGGCAGCGTAGATGCTGCGCCGCGAGCCAAGCCTGACCAGATCCGATACAAGTATATTCGGCCAACAGATCCGTCGCACCAAGCGATCTACGATCAGATCAAGCAAGGCCGAGCCCTTGAACTCCTGCAGCAATTGCTGAGCCCTCTCCGCCTTCCCCATCCGCTCACACTCAAAGTCGCGAGTTGCGACGGCGTTCCCGATGCCTGGTACGGAGATGAGGTCGTCACGTTGTGCTACGAACTGCTGGCAGAGATTCTGAAGAATGCGACGACGCGCGATCTCCCTGCTGGGGTCTCCAAAGCCGACACAATTCTCGGTCCAGCGCTCGACGTTTTCCTGCACGAGACCGGACATGCTGTTTTCGACATGCTGCAAATCCCTGTCATCGGCCGGGAGGAGGATGCGGCCGATCAGTTCTCCGCTTACGTCATGCTCCGGCTCAGCAAAGCCGAGGCCCGCAGAATGATCCTCGGCGCAGCCTATCTTCGCGCAAAGGAGCTTCCGGAAGCGGAGCCCCTGTCCTCTCGCGATAAGTTCTCGGACGAGCATTCGATGCCGGCCCAGCGAGCTTTCAATGTTTTGTGTATCGCTTACGGCGCGGACAAGAAGCTGTTTGCCGATATCGTCGCGAACGACATCTTGCCTAAGCAGCGAGCCGAAACCTGCGAGATCGACTACGACGATCTCACATTCGCTATGACGGCCTTGATCGGTCCGCATATCGACAAGACTTCAGCCAGGAAATTTCATGAGGTTTGGACGAGAACCGTCAGCGCCCGCCGTACGCGTCTGAATCGCCAGTAGGATAGATTTTATCCTCGTCCCGCTGTAGTCGGTCATCCCGGCGAATCGGCGTTCACCGTCTCCCAAGAAGCGATCGTCGAAAACCACTACCCCGAGCTTCTTTCTCGCAACCGAAACTTCCCGTCATGCCTCGCCCGTATTTTCTCTGCCGCTTGAGGTAATAGACCTCGTCGCGATAATCGAGCCAAACAACAGTATCTTCATGGCAATGCTCCCGCGCCTGCGTCTCATAGCGAAACGAAGTAAGCGGGAGAGCAGTGACAGCAGACGGCGCGAACAGCAGAAATGCGAACACCCAGGGGCACTGTCGGCAGATCAAGGCCTTACCGCGAATAGTGGATAGTTTACGTGACAGCACTAATCCCCAGCCAATTTCTGCGGACCGCACCAAGAATAGATAAGGCCTTTCAGGCGCTTTCGATAAATTCATACTGAGTGCGCACCTCTTACGAAATCAAACCGATTACGTCGTGACTATCCGCTCGTCACTCCTTCAGGGAAATTGTGATCTGGCCGATATTTCCAGCAAGCTCCACTCCCGCGCGGGGTCCGCGCAAGGCAATCCTTACACCCTGCCCATTCGTTAGTTGAACGCCGCCCATCCCGCCAACGAAGGCGCCTCCACCCCCAACAGAGCTATAGGTGCCGGCAAAGTCCCTGATCTGCCTTATGCCCGAGGCCCATCCTGTCAGTCGAATGACGGACACTCCCGCTGCAAACCCGAGACTCAGGCCGGATACCCTGAATGGATAGTCCCGGCCGCGATATGTCACGATGCCGCTGCCGCCGCCCGCTCCCAAGACCAGCCCCGCCTTCAACAGCTTTACCCGAACATAGCCGGATGCCTGAGCCCGGGACGGCGTCACCGGAACAGTCGATGTGAGCAGTACAACCGCCGTCAGATGCATCACGAGCAGACGCAAAGCAGATATCCCGCGCTCAGGGCTTTTCTGCATCGACTTTCTTCCAGGTCTGGTCCGGATCGAACAAGGACATGCGCCTCACGATCCGGTCGGTCTGCGGTCCGAGATCCTTTTCGTAGACCGTCCCGGCATGATTGACCACGAACGTCTTGACGCCGGAATTTCCGTATTCGGCAGGCCAGGCGATTAGTCCATAGCCGCCGATCATCTTGCCTTTCACCAAATAGATCAGCGCGCCGCCGGGAGCATTGGCCCCCTGTCCTTTCAGTATGCGAAAGTAGTAGCCGTGATACGGCTGCGGCTTTTCACCGACCTGGTAGCCTTCAGTTGAAGCTTCTGCGACCAACGCACCCAACGGGCTCGGATCGCCATCATCACGCCAAAACAGCCCGTCCTTCTTGCCCGGCGTCGATACAATCCGCTGTGCATAAACGCCAGCGCCCTCGCCGCGATCCTTCTCGGCATATTCGTTCTGGGCGTCGACATAGGCGAGACTGGTCTGGATCGCATCAAGTTCGTTACGGCCGATCCGGCGATACAGGACCTCGATGCGGCCCTCTTCAGTATCGAACTCCCAACCTGTCTTGGTGTTGATGAGTGGAATCGGGAACGGAAAGTCGTCCGTACCGAGCATCAAGGTAGCTCTCTTGTTGCCCTCCGTCTTGATCGCATGCTTGGCGTCATACATGGACGTGAAGCGCAGACGCGTGTCAGCGTCGGCCACCTCGTCACCGGACGACACGATGTCATCGGCTGCCTTGCCGAGGACCTTTAGAATATCGCTAGCGTCACCCTTGACCGCGATGGCAAGCGCCGCTGCAGCAGCCTCCGGCGTTGGAAAGGATTGTTGCGCTTCCGACACCGAGCCCATGAGAGCCAGCGCCACGACAGCCGCCGCAGTTGTCGATGCAGCGCGATGGATTGACGTCCAAACGATCATGGCGACATCTCCGAAGGGATTTTTGCGCCATTTGCAAGCCAATCCCGATAGGTGCGGAACGTCAGACCGAGCGCCTCATACTTCACCCGCAGGTAGCCGTCGCTGCCCCGCCTCACGGCATCTGGCACCACGTTTTCGACTTCCTGCGCGATCACGCCGACATAGGCCTTCTGGCCGCCGAGATAGCTGAAGCGATAGTAGCCGAGACCGTTGGCGAGATGGCCGAGCAGGACAACGTCATGCTTCAGAGCGATGTCAGACCGCCGCCCACCGCCGCCGCCGCCACGGAAACCACCGCCGCCACCGCCATGAAAGCCGCCGCCTCCGCGCGCACCAGCGAAGCTTGCGCCGCCGCCGCGCGGCATGCTCGCCATGCTGGCCCGCCCGCGTGCAGACGCCGCCGCCGCCGCGCGGCCGGACGACACATTCATTGCACCGCCACGATTTCCACCGCCACGCCCGGCCGCGCCGGCCCCGCTGCGGTTGGCAGTCTTCGCACGATCACCGCCGCCTTTGGCGCGATTGCCAGCCTTCGCGCGATCGGCGCCGCCTTTGGCCCGGTCCGCAACGCCGGCGCGATCTCCACCTCCCGGCCGATCTCGTGTGCCGGCGCCAACGCCGCCTCGATCTCCCGCGCGATCGCCAGCGCCCTGGTTCGGACGCAGCACCTGCTGCCCGTCGCGACCACGGAAATCCATCCGGTTCGAGGCGCCCGCCTTCAGATTGTTGTTGCTGAAGCGCTGCTGAACGTTAGCGTTGTTGTAGCGCACGCCCTGGCGGTGCGCCGGGTTGTGCTGCCAACCGTTTCCAACATTGGTCGTGCGATGGTTGACATAGACGTTGCGGTTACCCCAGTTGAAGCCACCGCCCCAGTAGTTGCCCCAACGCCCGATTGCCCATGCGGTGCCGAAGGCGACACCCGCCGCGACAACACCCGCGCCGATATAGGACGGGTACCCGAAGTAATACGGTGGATATTCCGCATAGGGCCAGGTCCCGTACACCGTTGCCGGATCGTAATACGGTACATAAACCGCCGCAGGATCCGCCTGTTCGATCACGACCACCTGCTTGCTTTCCTGGGCCTTAACGCTGACCTTTTGCTGCTTGGTGGTCACGAGCTTTTTGTTGTCATAGGCTTTCGCCCGCAGCCGCTGGATCGCATCCATGACATCCGGCTGTTGAGCGAGCACCGCATCGCCGAGGCTCTTTGTCCAATCGACCTTGTCGCTCATCATCGCCAGGACGTCCGGAGTGCTGACCAGAGCCTTGACGCTGTCGTCCCACGCCTGCTTGTCGACCGCTTCCTTCAGCGCGTCACCCTTGAGCGACTTGCGTTCCTTGGCCCAACGATCCGCCTGCACTACCTCCAGCGGGTAGGTCGATGCTGCCAGGATATTCGCGAGCAGTTCGTCGGGATAAAGCGCAATGGGTGCGACCAGCGCCTCAAGTTGCTCTGGCTTTAGCAGCTCGACGCTCGGCGTTGGTCGGCTCGCCGGAACGTCTGGAGCGGCTGCCTTGTCAACCGTCTGGGCCGAGACAGCGACAGGGATCGCCATCACCAGTGCAAGCGCGAACAGAATCTTGCGGCAGCAGAACATCACACCCTCCTTCGGGGTTCCCTGCAGCAAACATCGACGGAAGGGAAGAAGGTCCTTTGATCAAGATCAAGGAAAGCCGAATTTCCAGTGACCGCGACGTTGGAGGATCTCTGACTTCATGCCGTGGACGACTGCGCGAGAGCGAGTGGGATTTTGATCACAAACAGCGCGCCGCCTGATACTTGATTTGCGGCAGAGATCTCCCCTCGGTGCGCCTCTACGATAGTACGGGCGATGGCGAGTCCCATACCCAAGCCTTGCGCCTTGGTCGTGAAGAATGGGTTGAAGATGCTCCGGATATCCGCGACCACGATTCCTGGACCGGTGTCGCTAATCTTGATTTCGGCGTACGCGTTCAGCCGGGCCGTCGATATGTTGACTTCGCGCTCTTTATCGTCGGCATCGGAGATTGCGTCCATTGCATTAATGATCAGGTTGAGAATGACCTGTTGCAGCTGAACCGGATCGCCCTTGACGTACAAATCGCCCGAAGCGGCACCAAACCTTAGCGCAATGCCGCGTCGATCAGTCACTGCTTCCACAAGCCCGATCGCCTCCCGCACCGTATCGTTCAAATCGATATCGCGGACCTCGAACGGCGTTTTCTTCAGTACGCTGCGGAGCCGGCGGATCACTTCGCTGGCCCGTTGATCATCACGCCTGATGTCGGCAAGGATTTCCCTGACTTCGGCAAGATCCGGAGAGGCCCCCTTCAGCAAAAGCTCCGCTGTCTCTGTATTTGTAAGAATGGAGCCAAGCGGCTGGTTCAGCTCATGCGCAATAGAGGTCGTCAACTCTCCGGCGGCCGAATAGCGGTTGACGTGCGCAAGTTCCGCCAGCCGCTGTCGTGACTCGATCTCGGCAAGGCGTCGCCGGCGACGTTCGTGCAATAAGCCGCTGATCAACCCCGTTTGGATCAGAATCACGGCTGCAATCAGCTGAATCTGCCAGCGATACTGCGCCCAAATATCGGGCTCGCGAAACAGGATCTCGCTACCCGGCGGCAGATTGCTCTGGTTGATGCCCCAGCGTTGCATTTGCCGCCAGTCGAATTTCGGCGCAGCGAATTCAATCGGCTCGACTTTGATGTTCCCCGGCTTCTCGCCACCAAGGATTCGAATCGCGGCGTTGACAGTCTGCCTGCTGGTTTCGGCGATTGAATGCATCGGGCCGCCAACGGTTTCTGGATCGAAAAAGGCTTCCTGGTAGGAGAAAATCGGCGCATTGGCGACTGCATGAAGGCTACGCAAGGCAAGGTCGCCTTCATGGCTGACACCGGCAGCGTCGATAGACATCAAGCCCCAGAACAGGACGGTGTGCGGCGGAAGCGCAGACGCTCTCTTGAGAATTTCCGTGAACGGAAGATCGGCATAATAGACAAAGGCGACCCGCTTCTCTAACGGCTTCAGTTCCCTTTTTAGCTCCTCAAGCCAGAACTTCTCCAATGCTGAGGCACCGATCACGACGGCAATCGTCTGAGTTTCCGGCATGACCTGAAGAATATTCTTGAACGCGGCCAGAAAATCATTGCGGACCGAGATGACGGTATCGTTGTCTGTGACGTTCACGCGGTTGACCAGCCGCTGCTCCACCACCGTCAAAACCATTGGTGCCTCGGGAAAAAGTTGCTCGCGATACTTCTGAACGAATCTTGCCGCCGGCGCTCCGATGCTCAACACGATATCAGGTGGACGGCCATGGTAGAGCGAGTTCAAATAGTCGACGAACGGTGCTTCCGGACCCGGGTTATTGAGCCTCGCCGTGAGCAGCGCATGTTCCTGGATGTCCAGCGGCCACGGCGATAGCCGCTCGAGCGTTGCCTTGATGCTCCTTGCATGTTCGCTCCAGGGACGAAATTCCCGGCCGAACGAATGCAGCAGCAGCACGCGCTTTACTTCGCTGCGCTCAGTAGCGTCGACAGGTTGCAGCTGAACCGACATCCAGACCAGAACGCAGACACAGAGACGCACGATTAAGCGACGCACGATTAAACTTTGTAGATATAAGACAACAATAGGGAATCGTCGTCTCATCCTCTTCCCCAACCGTCAGAGACCCGCAAACTGTCACCGTTATACAGTGTCAGCGCATGCGAGTTTCTGCAACAGCCGGCCAGGCAGCCCAGATCTCAACAGACCGTCGTGACCCGCCCATAAGCATCCACGACTTGCCTGCATGATGAGCCATAGTAGGCGCCGGCTGCAACGCCTGCAGCGCCTACGGCGACGGCCCGGCGCGTGGTTCGGCGCGCTACACCCGCATAGCTCATCGGCGTCAGCGGTCGCCCAACTCTGGCCTCAGCAGTGGAGAACACTCCACGCGTTATGACGTCTTCGCCACTCCACGACCACCCCACTGCAAACGACGTGAGGGCGGCGGTCACCATAATCACCTTTGGCACTGATCTCATTTCTTTGCTCCTGATGGTGTGCCGGGGGGGACTTCATCGAACTCAGCCATAGCGCTGGAATCCAGATCGACCTTCGTCACGCCGGCAGGTGGCTTGAATACAAACGTGTCGGCATCCGCGACAGCATCGTTTTTCCAGTCTCTGATCCGTAATGTGTATTGCGGCGCCCCGGCCACAGCCTTGCTGGTGATCACATATTTCCGAGGGACAGGCCGCGCCCCACTCTCGATCCAGATCTGCCAGTCAGTATCAACACCGCGGAACGCAAGATGCTCGCATTCGACACCATCGATCATACCTTGCCCGATGTGCTGGGACAGGATGACATTGGACATCAATACGTCGTAGGTATTTGTAAGGAGCAAGTCCGTTCCCGGCATTGCAGCGCCCGATCTCGCCTGGATCAGGTCGACCAGTTGATCGATCGACCCGACAATGTCGGCCTGCACATATGCCTTCGCATTGTTGCCATAGATCGACGCAGTCTTTCCGTCGTAAATTAAGTCGACGTCAGTGTAACCGCCCGTTCGGCTGATCCGAAGCTTGTCCGGTCGCGATAGCTGCAGCTTTCCAGAGCTCGTGAACTGGATCTTCTCCAGCTCTGGTGTCACGACCTCGATATCACTCTCGAACGTCGCAGAGATCGACTTCTGCGCGGCCGTGTAGTCGGCCATTGCCTTAAGCAATTTTGCGGGATCGTCCGCTCTCGCCGGCTGGGCCGCGAATGCGATGAAGGTAGCGACCACAGTCACATTTGCAAAGAAATTAACCTTACCACGAAACTGCGTTCTCTTGTTCATAGCATTTCTCCGTTGATCAACCTCACCCAGCCACAAGCCACGTCGCCTTCTGTTGATCCAGGTCAAGCTTATCGTCGAACGTTAATCCGCTAAATCTGACAACGATGGTATGTCACTTTCATATCCACCATTCCCGGAAACTCGCGAGATATCGTGTTTTCATCGACCACGTTCAGGATGAATTGGACGTGCGAAAGCATAATGCTCGAGGCGCAAGCAGCGATCAGATTGATCGTTCGATCGCTTTCCTTCTTGGACGCTATTTTGCAAATCTCGTGTTTTCCCCTTAAGCGATCCGCCTCAGCGATAAATCCGCCGCCATACACTCCAGAGAAACTCGTGAAGGCGATCTGTTTCGCACGTCCCTTGCGGGTAAATACCTTGTTACATTGATCCGCGCTTGTCGCCCAGGCACCAGCAAGTTCGATCGCCTTTGCACTCTGCGGTGCCAGCAATGCAGCAGAAGTCGCAATCGATGCAAGGACGACAAGTTTTTGAAGCGTGATCATTGTATCTCTTCTCAGTGGCCGCTCAACACCAGTGTCTTGATGGGCAACAGCAACGCTTGGATTCGCAGTAGCAATGCATGTACAAGCCCGGTCGCATCTACGGCGTGCAGTAGAAATGCCTTCACTGCGCCGGTTTTCGGATCGGCAATGACATCATGATTACTGGTGTAGGCGTTGACAATGCACGCGCTACCCGGCGTAACCCCCTCGAGGCCACCTTTGTAGAGCGGCTCCAGAAAGGCGAGAATTGAACCGGGCCTTTGCAGGTTCTGCGGATCGATCAAAAGCTCGCCGGACCGGAACTGGCCGGCGGCGATGAAATCCTGCACGCTTGTGACGACCAGCGGAATGATGACCCACGGCTTCGAGATGCAAGTGGCTTCCGCGACCATACCAGGCTTCATCACCTGGGCTTCGATCTGGCCAAATCCTGCCTGTAGACTATTGCGGCCTGCGCCGTCAGGTATCAGGATTCCGGCCGGCCGCATCAACTGATTGACGACGTCGCCGGTGCGAACGAGGAATTGTTCAACGCGACCATCGACGCCCGCTCGCACATAGGTCTTATCGACATCCACCTGCGCTTGTGCCTGCGCAGCTTCGGCGCTTGCTCTCTCAGCCGGCAGGAGAATGGAAACGCGCAACAGCGAAGATTCCCTAGCCGCTGTCGCTGCATCGATACCGGCCTGCCGTTGATCCACCAGTACCTGGAGCTTCTCGATATCGCGCTGTGGTACGATGCCTGGATTTCGACGTTGCAGCTCGGTCTTGACTTCCAGTTCATCTTTGGCCTGCTGGTGCGACGCTCTTGCTTCAGCGATCTGGGCATCCGCCTTGGCAATGTCGGTTTGTGCCGAAATAAGCGACGCCTCCACCTCAGCGATTTTTCGCTTGGCGGTCTCCAGTGCTGCGTTCTGCGTCGAACTATCCAGTCGGAACAGAACATCGCCCTTCTTAACATTAGCAGTGAATCCGACATTCACCTCAGCGACACGACCGGAGCCCTCAGGGAGAATTGGTACCGTCCGGAAGTAGATCGCCGCCGACGTTGTGGATGGATGAAAATAGAAGATCATCGTGATCAGCCCGATCGTCAACATCAGGCAGCCAGTGATTCCCCACCTCAGTTCATACCAGACAGAGAAGAAAGTGATTTCTTTGCCGAACCGCTTTCCCTGCCGGTAGCGGCGATAGAGATAATCTGGAAGGATGGTAACCAGTGAACAGATCATGAGTTCAAGCATGGTCGTGTAACCCTTCCTTCATCAAGGCCTGAACACCGAGCTTGCCGCCGGTTACAGGGTCAACCTCGGCTTCAGCGGGAAGTGCACCCGGCGTAGCATTTGCAATGCGCTCGACAGAAACGGCAATGCTGCGCATCGGCGTACCGAAATCCGGCAGGTCGATCATGGCGAGCAACAATCCCGCAACCCAGAAAATATGCATGTGAGTGAACAGCGAGATCAGTCCAAGGACCGCTACGATCTCCATCTGCAGTTTTTGTGTTTTGTGGGCCATGCGCTCGGGTAGACTGTGCAGCTTCCAGTAAAACGTACCGGCCCATAGCACTGTCGCTACGAGAAAAAATCCCATCACTACCATCAGGGTATCCGCTCCGTCGGCACCGGGAACGAAGAATGGCAGATGATGAGGAGCTGCGGGGTGCAACTGTTCGTTCAAGGCTTCTCTCCCTTCCGGACGCCCGGACGCTCCGCAGCCATGCGCTCCATCGTGCCTCCCCACGAAGCGGATTGCTTGATTTGGATCAATAAAACACACCCACCCGTACATAACCTTGTGGCAGCGCCGAAGCCGACAATCACCAGGAGCAATCAATCATGTCTCGTAGCATCGACGATCTCATCCCCAACGCCACGCAGATCCGTAAAGAGGCCGCCCTCAAGGAAGCCGAAGCGGTGGAAAAGTACGCCCGCCTCGCCGCGGCGGCTGAGGCCGAGAAGCGCGCGCTGATCGAGCGACTCAGCCAACCGTCCGGCAAGAGCGAAGCCGAAAAGGTTCAGCTTGCGTCAACCATAATCCAGCGGGCGGTACGAAACGGTTTGACGGAAGTTCAGGTCTATCGCTTTCCCAACTCGCTGTGCACCGACAAGGGTCGCGCGATCAATCAGCAAGAAAAGGGGTGGGAGAAAACACTTACGGGAATTCCAAGTGAGATCTTCCAGCTTTGGAGCGACTATCTGCAGCCACGCGGCTATCGTATCGGCTACCAGACCATCGATTATCCGGGAGGCATACCCGGCGACATTGCCATCACAATTTCTTGGGGAGATTGAGCGTGGTTCGCATCGGATTCATGTTGGAGCTGTGACATGTCAGCTGACGTGCCAAGGGAGCGATTAAAGCGCAAGGACTACGAGAAGGAGTTAGGAAAGCTCCAGGTCGAACTCTGCCATTTGCAGGACTGGGTTAAAGCGAATAATCTAAAAGTCATCGTTCTGTTCGAAGGACGCGATGCCGCTGGCAAGGGCGGCGCCATCAAAGCCCTCACCGAGAAGGTGAGTCCGCGGGTCTTCCGCGTCTGCGCCCTGCCAGCACCGTCTGACCGCCAAAAGTCTCAACTATTCCTTCAACGTTACATCGAGCAGTTCCCGGCAAGCGGCGAGATCGTGATCTTCGACCGAAGCTGGTACAACCGCGCTGGCGTCGAGTATGTGATGGGCTTCTGCAGCCCGGCTGAACACAAACGCTTCCTGGAATTGTGCCCGCTGGTCGAGAAATTCGCTGTGGATGCTGGGATCATCCTGATCAAGCTGTGGCTCGAAGTCGGCATGAAGGAGCAGGAGCTGCGCTTCAAGGCACGCATCGAGGATCCTCTCCGTCAATGGAAGCTAAGCCCGATGGACACCGAGTCATTTGGGCGCTGGTACGACTATTCCCGAGCGCGCGACATGATGTTCAAGGCGACCGATACAAGGCATGCGCCATGGCGATTGGTCCGCTCCGACGACAAGCGGCGGGCTCGGCTCAACATCATATCGCATATCCTCAAGACGATCCCATACAAGAAGATTGCGCGAAAGAAGATTAGGCTGTCGAAGCGTTCCAACAAGGGCCGCTACAACGATCAGGCCAGCCTCCGTCGAATGAAGTTCGTCGAAAATCGTTACTAAAAGAAACGAGGCCGCGCAGTGCGCAGCCCCGTTCGACGCCGGCTTACTTCAACCGTATCGTGACGCCGCCAACAGCGGCGGATAGCTCAGCGCCAACTTTGGGGCCGCTGAGCTGCAGGATCACGCCATTGCCATTCTGCAATTGCACGCCTCCAGCGCCACCCACCACCGCCCCACCCGCTCCGACCACTCCGTAGGTGCCTTCAATTGATGTGGGCCCCTTCAAATTGATCGCGCGACCGATAAGCTTGGTGGTAGATGCACCAATCGTGAAACCCACGCTCATGCCCGAGACGGTAAAGGGATAGGTTTTTCCGCGGTACCTCAACACGCCCTCGCCGCCGCCGACCCCGACAATAAAGCCACCCTTGGTAAATATCACAGCAACCTGGCCCATATCCGCGCTTGATGGCGTGGCGAAGCCGACGACTCCAGCAAGCACCGCGACTACAACGGCAAAGACGCTAAATTTTCGCATGGTTCATTCCCTTCTGGTTGTGAAACTGACTTCTTGGGCCAAGATCATCGCGAACTATCCGAACACGGTGAAAAGTCGGCCGGACATGGCATGGCCGACCGGGAAGCCATCCTCGGTACCGAACTCTGGATCTCGCGCCGAGGAAGCCGATAATCGTTCCCGCGGCCAATGTCAGCAGATCGGTTGTTGCGGCGTTGCCGTCTTTGGACATGTAACAAATCCAGGATGCTGATGGCGTGTAGCCAATGCTGAAGCCGTTCCCAGTGGCGCCTGTTGATCCAAGTCAATGCAACGTGATGTTGTGAACGACGCTCCGCTTGGCACGGCAACACGGTCAACCTTTCCTCAGATCGTCGAGTACACTATCCATCCTTCGGGTCCAGTTGGCGCTGTCGGTCTTCTCCGCGAGGCCATCAGCCTGCAAAACATCTCGGACTTGCCCGCGGGCGCCGACGATCTGAAAAGCGATGCCGCGCGAGACAAGTTCGCCATGGAGGTCGTGAAGCATTTTCACGCCCGCAAGATCGATAAAGGGTGAGGAAGAGAGCCCGCAGACCACAACCTTGGTGTCCGGTGATGCGCGAACCTTTGCCATCACATTCTCCATCGCCGTTTCCGTATTGATGTAAAGTAACGAGGCCTCTGGGCGGAAAGCGAGAACACCGGCAAGGGACTCTACGTCAGGGTATCGCGCACTATCGGCATATCGGCCTGTTCCTGGTAAGCGCCCGAGAATCGCGACGTTTGGCTGCGAGGCACGCGCCAGTAACAGAAATATGGACGCTAGCGTAGCCAGCAGGATGCCCTGAAGGATGCCCAGCATCAGAACGGAGACTAGGGCGATCGCCGCAGCATAGAAGTCGATCCGACTGATACGCCACATCCGCATGAGCGCGGCGATGTCAACTAGTTTGTAGACAGCCGTGCAAACGATCGCAGCAAGTACTGCCTTAGGCAGATTGGTCAATATCCCCGTGAGGAAAAGTAGACAGATCGCCAAGGTGGCTGAACAAATGATCAGAGCGAGCGGCGTTTTCGCGCCGGCCTGATCATTAACGGCGGATTGTGACAAGCCTCCCGCAACAGGGTAACCATGGCCGAGCGCTACCGCCAGATTGGCGGCGCCCAACCCCAGAAACTCCTGCCGCACGTCGATGGGATAGTCGTGCCTCGCCGCAAAACTTCGCGCACCTGCGACGCCTTCGACATAGGCGAGCAACATGATGCCGGCAGCGAGAGGAAATAGTTCATCGAACTCAAGAAGCCCGAAGGTCGGCATGGCAATGCTCGGCAAGCCCTTCGGAATTTCGCCGGTGACGGGAATGCCAAGCGCCGGCAAGCCGAGCGCTGTCGCGATAACGATCGATAGGATGACGACTGCAAGTCCTACCGGCCTGCCGGGCAATAGACGCTCGCCCTGGAGCAGCATGATCGCAACAAGTCCGATCGCAAGCACGATCCAGTGAACACCACCGAGCTGCCCAACAAGCACGACAAGGCGATCGAAGAAATTTCGCCCGCCACCAGCAACGCCAAATAGGCTCGGCAGCTGCGTCATGATAATGGTGAGACCCGCGCCAGCCTTGAAGCCAACCAGAATGGTGTCGCTGATCAAGCGTACCAGCATGCTTAGTCGAAAGATCCAGGCAATCAGGCAGAGAGCCGCAACGCCAAGGGCTGCTACGCTCGCAATCTGCGCATAGCGAAGCGCATCGCCTGCCGCTAGACCCCCGACCGAAGCGGCGATCATCAGCGAAATCGCCGAAGTCGGGCCGACAGCAAGTTGCCGCGAAGAGCCCAACAAGGCATAGCCAATGCCGCCCAGCATGTAGCCATAGATCCCGATCTGGGGCGGCATGCCGGCGAGCGCAGCATAGGCCAACGACACCGGGATCGCATAGGCGGCCAGCGTGACGCCAGCGATCATGTCACAGCGAAGCCAGTCAGCGCGATATTCGGCAAGCCAGCGCGTCGGCGGAAAGATCCCGTGCGACCTCATGCCTGCTCCCTTCGATCAACGCGATCCCGCATCACGCCGCGGAATCCGCCGCAGCATAGAAGAACCAGCAGCAACGCACCGACAGGAACGGTTAGAGTGAGTGCTGGCGCCCGCTCTGTAATGAAAGCACCGACAGCGGCGCCTGTGCCAAATGCGGCGCAAACCCCCATGAATATACAGGACTTACGCAACAGACCGACCTGGATATCTCCAGCAACCAGTGCGACCGCTCCCTCAATCGCCTGGCGAAAGTTTCCTGTGATCATCACAGAGCTGTAGTTTGAACCCTCAACCTTGGTGAAATTCGAAGTCTGCATTGCGGCCGCCATCGAGACGCCCAGCGTGCCCGCAACGTCAGGCACGCGATTGTGCAGCACACCGACAAGGATCAGAACGCCAGCTTCTACGAGAATGCTGATCGGGCCGACTCGATCACCGACTGCACGCCGCAGCCATGAGGCGAGCACCACGCCGACGACGAAAGCGAAGAGCGATGGCACGAAGTGAAATGCCTCCGTCCACTTCCCGGCCGTCGCTTTTACCCATAAGAATACCAAGTTGGCGGTCTGCGCATTCGCCAGAACGCCATGCGTAATCCACGTATAGGCATCGAGATAGCCGCCTGCGAAGCCCAGCAGCAACGCGACCATCAGGGTTTCTTCGCGGCGCGTCGGCACATTAACCACACGTATCGCAGAAATATTCGAGCTCATCGGGCCAACAGGCGCTGGCTCCGGCAATGAGGATTGATCTGAATCAACCGCCTTCAGAATTTTGGCTGTCGGATCGCGACATGAGGCGATCCGGAAAGGCACCCACCATGCATGCCATTCACGCGTTCGTCACGGCGGCGCTTCTTATATCCATGGCCCCTGCCGCGCCGATGCAAGCGGCCGACAAGCCCGACGCTGCGCGCATCCAGGAAGAGCTCTGGGTGCTGCCGCTGCCGTTGCCGATGTTTGCCTATCTGGTGCGCCCGATAGGCAACGGCCCCTTCCCGCTGGTTATCATGAACCACGGCGTCTCGCTCAATCCGACTGACCGCGGCTTCTTTCCCCTGGTTGAATTCCGCGATGCGGCCAAATGGTTTGCGAGGCGCGGTTATCTGGTGGTGGCGCCGGTCGGCACCGGATATGGGGCATCCGCCATCGACATTCCCGAGCGTGCCATCTACGGCCCTTTCTTCTCCAAGATCGGAAAATGCGAAAATCCAAACTTCCACGACGCCGGGCTTGCAGTCGCAAAAGTTAACCTCTGGATTATTGACTATTTGATCGCAGAAAACCGCATCGTGCCGAACGATGTCATCGTCGTTGGACAATCCGCCGGAGGTTGGGCATCCATTGCGCTATCGAGCGTAAATCCACCACAGGTTAAAGCGATCATTACTTTCGCCGCCGGCCGCGGTGGCCGCGTCGACGGCAAGCCAAACAACAACTGCGCGCCGGACAGGCTCATCGAAGCGACGGCAGATTTCGGCCGCACATCACGCATGCCAATGCTGTGGATCTACATCGAAAACGATACGTTCTTCGGACCAGCACTGTCGAAACGTATGCACGAGGCCTTCACGGCCGCCGGCGGTAAAGCAGAGTACCGCTTGATACCGCCTTTTGGTGATGAGGGGCACTTTCTCATCGGATCGCCGGAAGCTATCCCGATTTGGTCGCCAATTGTAGCGAAGTTTTTGGATGACCAGAAATGAGACCAATGCCGGAGGTCAGCTGTGACATATTCCGATCCCAATAAACCACAACGCAAGCATCCGTTGAACCCCTTCCGAGCGCTCCTACTTGCGGCGCTGGCGAGCCTCACGTTCAACAAACCCGCAGTATCCCAACAAGACCCGGCGGCCACCGCTCCTGACGGGGAAGTTCGCGCCCGCGGTCAGCGCCCAGTGAAGGACATCACCTTCGGGGACTGGAGCAAAGTCTGCTTCAAGCCTGGCGGGGCAAAACCACTTTGTCGCACATCGATCACCGGTACTTTCCCGACCGGTCAAATGGCGGTTCGGCTGGACATCATCGAACGCGAAGGCGATGCCGCCAAGCGGATACAAATATTCTCCCCCGTAGGTATGTACCTGCAAAAGCCGGTTGAACTCACGATCGATCAAGGCGTGACTTACAGAGTTCCGTACACTTGGTGTCTGACCAATGCCTGCATCGCAGGAACTATCGCCGAACCAAGCTTGGTAAAACGTATGGCACAGGGGCATATTCTGCATCTGCAGTTTGTGGATTCCAGTCTGTTACGACTGACGACCTCGCTAGCCCTTGGTCGCTTCGCCACCGCTCATGAAGGCCCGCCCACGCAGATGTTCAATCAGGATATCGATGAATAGTGAGAGCTGCGGCCGCTGCGATTCAAACTCGGTCGCGCATCCCCAGCCGCTCTGCGATAGAAACGAGTTCTGCGAGTGAAAGGACACGCATTTTCTCCATTACCTGATGGCGGTGCGCTTTTATCGTGCGCTCCGTCGTTCCCAGACTTATGGCGATTTGCTTGTTGATCTTTCCACGTACCACTAGATCGAACACCTGTCGCTCACGTGGCGTAAGAGATGAAACCAGCAGGCGACATAAGGCGGTTTTCTCTTGCTGACCTCCCGTAGACTCCTGGCGCGCTAGCGCACGCTCAATCGCATCAATCAACTGCTGTGATGTCACGGGCTTGGTCAGGAAGTCTTCCGCGCCGGCCTTGATCGTTCGCACCGTTACCGCGGTATCGACATGTCCCGTAAGGAAGATGATCGGCATACTCGAGCCTAGCTCGATCAAGCGGCTCTGCAATTGCGGGCCGTTAAGTGCCGGCATCTGAACATCCAGCACGATACATGCGCGCGGATTAACGTCTGGCAATCGATCCAGAAACTGCTGTGACGAAGCATATACCGCAACCTCATACCCGGCCACCCTGAGCCGACGTTCGATCGCAGCTCTAAACGACGCGTCGTCATCCACTACATGGATCAAACCAGGCATTTTGCCCTCTGAGATCAAGTTTCTCTAATGACAATCACAGCTCTGACATTTCCTGCCCGACCGACCTTCGCATTCTCTCCTATCGATCATGCGAGTGCGCCGTCCATCCGCTCAAATGATTCATTCCAAGCGTAATGCCCTTGGCGACGTAAGGCCTCGCGCATTGTACTTTGGGACAATGACCTTTGGACCAATAGCCTAAGGTTGCACCCTAGTCTTAGATCAGCTCTAGAGGAAGCGAAAAGCTCAACACTTCCCTGCAATGCAACGTTGCTCTGGCGATCATTTGGTGAGGGGAGTTGACCCATGTTTGCTCGCACGACTACGAATCCGACGCCTCGCCCCAATTCCCTCCGTGAGTTCGGCATGGCCAGCGACTCGAATCCCATCGTCAGCTTGAATGAGTTTACTTACAAAAAGAGCACCGAGATCTACGGGGAGAAAGAGCCTGCAGAGTACGTATATCAGGTGAAATCCGGTGCCGTGCGAAGCTACAAACTGCTCTCCGACGGCCGCCGTCAGATCGGCGCATTTCACCTCGCCGGAGACATCTTCGGCCTTGAGAACGGTGGCGAGCATCGGTTCACTGCGGAAGCGATTGTAGACACCACTGTTCGCCTCATTAAGCGACAAAGTTTAGAGATCGTGGCTGAAAGCGACACCATGGTCGCGCGCAACTTGCTCAGTATGACCACAAGCAATCTGCAACACGCGGAGGATCACATGCTTCTGCTTGGCCGCAAGACCTCGCTGGAGCGGGTCGCGGCCTTCCTGCTTGAGATGGACAAGCGGTTGTCTGCCGCGGGCACTATGGCCCTGCCGATGTCACGCCGCGATATCGCCGACTACCTGGGCCTAACGCTGGAAACTGTTTCCCGCGTACTGTCGCGATTGCACGAACTGAGGACTCTCGGTTTCATCGGCAACACTCAGCGTCAGATTGTACTCTTGGACCGAAGCAGACTCGCTAGTCTGGATCTACAGGGCTGAAGCCGCGCGCACCGATCGCGGCAAGATGATCCAGCGTCTTACGCAACACTTCGAAGAGGACCGCAGTCGACCAACCAAACATCAGAATGCCATTCATGGCGGTCATCGGCCCGATCAGCCGCCAAGCTTGCACCGGCGTTATATCGCCGTAGCCGAGGGTGGTGTAATTTACGAATGCGAAATAAAGAAGGTCGCTGTCGTCTGGGGCAGCGCCGACTATTGCATAGGCCAGCGCCCAAGCGAGCATTTCCAGCGTATGTGCAATCATCAGCACGGCAGCGACCCCAACCATCACGGCCATCAGGTGAAGTCTCGGTCGCGTGGTGTGCCGTAGCCCTGCTGAGCGGGCGATGCCCACCGCACCAACGGTGACCAGCGCATGAACCATGATGGTGATCACGGTAACGATCGTGCCGACGAGGAGCTGAATTGCCATTGCCTGCCCAGATCCCTGCTATTTCGAACGCCCTCCGAACCATGCGCCGAAATAGCCTGCGTAGAGCGCGGGTAGTTCAAGATTCATCGAATGCCCGATACCGGGCACAACCACGAGCCGGCAATCTGGCATTACCGCAGCCATCGCCCGGAGATCGGCTGGCGGAATCCAGCCATCCTGTTCCCCCCACAACACCAGATGGGGATGCCGGATATCCGGCATGCGGCGTTTGAGTTCTCCACTTTCTCGCTCGCGGGTAAGATTGACCGGCGTGCCGATCCAGATCCCTTCAGAAACACCGAAGGTCTGTTCGATGATGCGTTCAAACAGCGCCGGAATTTCCCCGAGCCCTTCGCGAAAACGTGGGATCGCATTTGGCGCAAAGCTCTCTGGCAAGAATAGTGAGGACGCCGCGCTGGCCATTACCGTCCGCGTGACTTGCTTGCTTGCCATCATCGCCCGAAAAACGCCGATCTGATCGGCGTTGAAGGCCATACCGAGCGGTGAAACTGGATCGAGGGAGAATACGCTCCCAAAGCGCTCCGGCTGCATCAATAACATACGCGCGGCAATGATGCCGCCCGTCGAGTGCGTAGCGAGATGGCAGAATTTAACGTCTAGAGCGTCGAGCGCAGCTAACATATCCTCCGCATGCTGCTGCATGGAGTAGTTACTATAGTCGGCCGTCGCTTTCGTCCGATCGCTTTCGCCGCAGCCGCGCCAGTCGATTCCGACCACGCGCAGTCCGGAAGGAAATAGCGACGCGGCTAGTTCGATCCAATCCTTGCTGGCGAGGTTGCCGTGAATGAAGACGACGCTAACGTCGCCTCGTCCCCACTCCCTCCAGCCCAGAGAGACCTCACCTGCCCGCACTCTTGGCATGTATCACCCTACTTGTTCAGGCCGGCAGTCGGCGCAGCTCCGGGCGGCGTCGGTGCTAAAGGGACGGCTGACGCGACAGCTCCCCTGATCATACGGTCAGTGCCGAGTGGTGAACTGGTGTCGAGGGTTCCCTTCGTTACAAAATCGACCACGTCTGCGGAGTATTCAACTGGATTGTCCGTATGGATGAAGTGCCCGGTCTCCGGATAGATTTTAAGCATCGGCCGGTTGCCGGCATTGGTCATGCGCGACATGAACGGCGTAATGACGTCACGTCCCAGGTCGGTTAGCCCGTTAAAAGCAGGCGTCGGGATAAATGGCTCCTTGTCCCCGAACGCGAGGAAGATCGGCGCCTTGATCTCCGTCAGCCGATCGTAAAGGTTCTTCGGATCGTCCTGCTGCAACTCCGCCCCGATCGTGTAGACGTCGAAAATGAAGACGTTACACCACTGCTCGAGCTCCTTGGGATTTCCCTTCGTTAACCCAACACGCTGCTCCGTATGGAAGCGGGCATATTCGCTGTCGCTAAAGAAGTATCCGCTCTTGGCAGCCGACACCACGCCGGTCTCAGGGGCACGTTTCTTGAAGTAAAAGAAGTCGCGGATGTTCGGCTCAGATCGCCCCATTTCCGCTTTGAGAATTCCGGTCTGTTCCCAGCTCTGCTTCCACTTGTCGAAATCGCGGCCGAAGGCCTCATCGAACAAGCGCGCTTTCTTGTCCTTGGCGATCGTGATGTCGCGCGGATACTCCTCAAGGCCAGACGGCGCTTCAAGCGCAAGGCCCTGCACTGCATCCGGCCAAGTGAGCGCGTAACCCATCACAAATTGACCACCAAGCGAGTGTCCAAGGTAATGCGCCTTTTTGACGCCGAGCTGATTGACAACGAGATCGTAAATCACCTCGCGCATGTCCTGCATGGTCCGCGCCGGGCTCTTATCTAGATTGCCGGGCCCTGACATGCCGTAATGAGGTAAATCCGGAACGATCACGCGCAGTCCGCTGCGCAGCGCATACTGCATGATATTGCCGTAGTGCCCGCCAAACGCGCCCTTCCCGTGAATGACGACAAGAACTTTCGGTTCCTTGTCGGTCCCAGCATATTCGTCCATGTAGCCGATCTGCCAGAGCGTTCCACGCTTGTCCTTCGCGGTCGCGTATTTGACCGGATAAGGATAGGTCACATGATCTTTCCAGAATGATTTTGTCTTATCCACATTCTCGGCAACACCAGGAACACGATAATTCTTGTCGACGAACTTCTGCGCCCGATCAAGGCTCGCCACGTCGTCCATGAAAGCCACGAACTTCGGATCGTTCTTGCGATTGTTGATAATCGGGAACACGCCGTAGTGTGCGACCGGACTCTCCTCGGAAATGAGGTCCGCGCCCGGCACGCGATCGACGGCGCGCTGGGCGAGCTTGAAGTTCAGCCAGAGATCATTGGTGATGTGCATCACCAATGTGCGCGCCTGAATTCGGCCGAGGTACGGATTGACGTTGTAGGTTTCACCAACTCGATTGCGCCAGACAAGGTCGACCGCATCATACATCTTGGAGCGATTGTTGACACTGAGACCGGCCTTCTCGTTCGGTGGATCCCAATAGAAGACCTCGGGCTGTACCGATGCGAAACTCTGAGTAGTCCTGAAGCCGAAATCATATCCGGTCAGGCCGAGCACCGACCAGCCGAAGGCCATGCCCGGCAAGGGGTGCTTCTCCTTGGGAAGCTTGTAGTAATCACCTTTGGTGGATTGCCATACCGGATCAGATTGGATCGCGGCCGTCATCAACTGAAAAGTCCAATTGCCGACGGGGTCCTCGGCGTCGGACTGGGTCGTTCCGCCGATCGGCATAAGTGCGCCGATATACTCTGGATGCAGGACACCCCAAACGTAGGTCTGCGTGCCGCCCATCGAGACGCCAGCAACAAGCGCCACGCGCGCGACCTTCAGGTGATCACGCAACATGCGGTAGTTAGCCTGCACCATATCAAAATAGCTGTATTGCGGAAATTTGATGCCTAGACCGTCTGATGGCTTACTAGCACCCCAGGTCCCCAGCGGATCGACCATAATGACATAGTACCGGTCGGTATCGATCGGTCGACCCGGACCAATAATCGGCACGCCGCCCGACAGGGCAGCGCCCCTGACCCATTGCTCATACATGTCAGTGGAGTCACCGGAATAATAGGAATTGATGACAACGGCGTTGGTGATCTCGCCGGCCGCATTGCGGCGCGCATTCCCAATCGCGACGTACGCGGTGCGCAATTGTCCGCCACCGAGCGACTCCAGCGTGACCCCGCCCTCTCCGCCGTTCTCCCACTTGGTCGGATCGTTCAGATCATACTTACCGCCCAACCTGAAGTTTGGCACCTCATAGTAGTTTTTCAGCCCATCATGTTGCACTTGCGACGACCGGCGTGTGAAGGGTTGCGCAACCGCAATTGCAGTGCCAACCAGCAACAGGATCAGGCTGACGAGGCAACGTTTCATGGCAGCTCTACCGGTCATGACGGTCTCCTCCCGATGATGTTTTGTGCATATGTTGAGGGGCTCAATCAGGAAATGCTTGATCTAGCTCAATAGAAATTGTCTTCGTCCGCTGATCATTGCGACGATCAAATCGCCAACCGGTCAGCGCAATGCCCTTCCTGAGCTACGGTTCATATCGGATACGTTATGAGCTCGACGGACCGACGGACGCGCCCGTCTACGTTCTGGTCAACGGACTGACGCAATACGCTGAATTATGGACGGCCTATCGCGACGCACTGGTGGCGCGTCACTTCCGCGTCGCGACGTTCGATCTGCTCGGCCAAGGTGCGTCCGATAAGCCCGCGCTGTTCATCCGTCAGGACGACCACGTCGCCGCATTACATCTCCTGATTGGAGAACTCGGCGACGGTCCCATTTTTCTGAGTGGCATCAGCTTCGGCGGCCTTATTGCACTGCGCTATGCAATCGAACACGGCCAACGGTTGACCGGTCTGGTGCCGATGAGCTGCTTTGCCGAGCTACCGCCTCAACTGTATCTGCTCGGCAATGCCTTGCGAACCGGGTTAGTCCTTGGCGGCACCAGCTATCTTCAGGACCTACTGCTGCCAATGAACGTCAGCGACCAGTGGCTGAAGCCGGTTTTGGAAACGCTCGACAACGTCAAGCGGCAAGGCTGGCTTATCAATGACGTTTACGCCCTGCAGAATCTGATGGAGTCTTTCCTCGACTTCCAGCCTTTGACGCCGCAACTCCCTCTAATCGGCGTACCAACGATGATCCTCAACGGTGAATTCGACTTTCTGACGCCACGTGCACTCCACGAGACCCTGCGTATCCAAATTCCAGACAGCTCGCTTGTCATCGTTCAACGCGCTTACCATGCCTTTACGCTGGAGAAACCTGCGCTCACCGCCGACCTGCTCGCACGCTTTGCAGAGGATGTGCTGGCGGGGGGCTGGCAAGGCAACAAGGCTGTCTGGATTGCTCCGGAAGAAGCCGGCGGGCAGCTCGTTCCATTTCCAGCCGGCTACGACCATCTGCGAGCGATACCAGTACAGGAAACGCTACGATGAGGGCGTTCTTCGGACCACTCGACCCCGAAGGCCGCGTGCCCTTACATCAGCAAACACGCGTCGCAGCATTCTTGATCTCGGCCCACGGCGCGTTGGCGCGACACTTCGCGTTCGCCATGCCACTCAAGCTCGAATCCGCCTGGCAGACCGAATTGAATGCGCAATTCTATCGAGAAGCGGAAATCGTTTCCCTGTTGCTGCGCGCGACATCATGGATACCCGATCTTGCACTGAGCTATTTGGCAGCGTCTTGGGAAACGACATGGCTCCCAAAGCCCATCGAAGGCATTGACGATGCCCCCCTGGCACTGGCGGGTGATTTGGCTGCCCGCGCGCATGCCATACATGCTGGAATTCGGCCCGCCGCCCTCTTGCCGGTCGAAGCCGACACGCATGATCCATTCGTCACGGCGCTGCGCCGTATTGAATTTGAAAGCGGCCGCCTGCTGCAGGCACAGATCCTTCTTCTAAAGAGCCCGAATCTGACGCCCTTCCGTGAAGCCGTGAGCGCTACTCTCGAAGAGCGCCACGCAGAGATCCGCAAGCTCTGGGCGGAAGCCCTCGAAGGCGTGGGAGTCTCTGTTCGCGAAGGAAATAATGACAAGTCTTGACGCAGATCAAAGGAGCACCGGCTTCGTACACCGACACTTCTTCACCATCGGCTCTCCTGATCGACTGTTGACCGGAGCTCCATTATGAAGGCTGTTTCTCTGGAAGATGCCATTGCGATGATCCCGACCGGCGCAAGCATCATGGTCGGCGGATTCATGGGTGTGGGAACGCCGGAGCGCCTGCTCGACGAACTAGTGCGGCAGAAGAAGTCGAACATTTCTCTCATCAGCAATGATGCGGCCACCCCCGGTAAAGGTGTCGGGAAACTATTCGAGGGCGCACAGGTAGCCCACATGATCGGGACCCACATTGGCCTCAATCCGAAGGCTCAACAGCAAATGCTGGGCAAACAGATCACCGTTGATCTGATCCCGCAGGGCACTTTCGTCGAGCGCATTCGCGCCGGTGGCTGTGGGTTGGGTGGCGTATTGACGCCGACTGGCGTCGGGACGCTGGTCGAGGAAGGCAAACAAAAGATCGATGTGGGCGGGAAGAGCTATCTGCTCGAGACCGCCCTACGCGCCGATTTTGCGCTTGTGCACGCATTTCTTGCCGACTACGCCGGCAACCTGTCCTACGCCCTCACGGCCCGCAACTTCAATCCGGTCATGGCGATGGCGGCGGACACCGTCATCGTCACCGCGGAGCATATCGTCCCGGTCGGCGTCATCGCGCCCGACCACGTTATTACCCCCGCCCCCCTGGTCGATTACCTCGTCGCGAACGGGTGATCTATGGATGCACAAACCACTATCGCCCGCCGCGTGGCGCAAGAGCTTCGACCGGGCAACCTCGTCAATCTAGGCATTGGCATTCCAACTCTGGTCGCTAACTATGTGCCGCCAGGGTTGAACATTTTCTTTCAGTCCGAGAACGGATTGATTGGCACCGGTCCCATCCCCGAGCAGGGCATGGCTCATCCGCTGCTGACCGATGCCGGCGGCAAGCCGATTAGCGCGCTGCCCGGCGCCGCCACGTTCGATAGTGCGATGTCGTTCGGTTTGATCCGCGGTGGCCATGTCGACATCACCGTACTCGGTGGTCTGCAGGTAGATGCCGGCGGGCGGCTCGCCAACTGGACGATTCCCGGCAAGATGGTGCCAGGTATGGGCGGCGCGATGGACCTCGTTAGTGGTGCCAAACGTGTAATCGTTGCCATGCAACATGCAGCCAAGGGAAAGTCTAAGATTGTTGCCAAATGCAACCTACCACTCACGTCGGTTCGGCCAATCGATCTCGTCGTTACCGATATGGCGGTCATCGCCTTTCCTGGCGGCAACGCAACTTTGCAGGAGACGGCGCCCGGCGTCACCATCGCCGAGGTACTGGCGGTGACGGAGGCCGAGCTCGTCGTTCCAGACAAAGTTCCCGAAATGAAACTGTAACCTGTGGAATCGGATCACATTCATGCGGATTTTCAACGGGTTTGAAGAACTCAAGGCCGCCGTCGGTACAGAGGTCGGCGTTAGCGACTGGATTGAGGTGACGCAGGACCGCATCAACAAGTTCGCGGAAGCGACCTGCGACGAGCAATGGATTCATGTCGACCAGGAGCGCGCGGAAACGGAGATGCCGGGTGGTAAGACTATCGCTCACGGCCTGCTGTCCCTGAGCTTGACGCCGATGTTTATCCGCTCAGTGATGGGTCTGAAGGGGCTGAAGAATACCCTTAACTATGGCGCGGACCGCGTCCGCTATCTCTCGCCTGTGCCGGCCGGTTCAAAATTGCGCGGCCGCGTCAGCATAGCGGAAGCCGAGGAAGTACCACCCAACGGCTTGCGCACCCACTATCGCGTGACAATCGAGATCGAGGGCGGCAAGCGCCCTGCCTGCGTCGCTGAGGTAATCGGCCTACACTTCAGCTGAAGCAAGAACGCCACACGTTAATCGATAATGTGGTAGCCACCATCGACGTAGAGCACACTTCCAGTGATCAGCTTGGCACCGTCGAGCGCGAGGAATGCAGTCGCCCTCCCCACATCGTCAATGCTGACAAGACTGCGCGACGGCGCTTGCGACTGCGCCTTGTCCATCAGTTCGTCGAACTCCGGAATGCCGGACGCAGCGCGCGTTGCCAGAGGCCCGGGCGAAATCGCATGCACGCGAATGCCTTTTGGACCGAGTTCGGCCGCGATATAACGCACTGCGGCCTCGAGAGCCGCTTTCGCGACACCCATGACATTGTAGTTCTTCACCACCATCTGACTGCCATAATAGGTCATGGTGAACAGCGTGCCACCGTTCTTCATGAGCGGCTCCGCCAGGTGCGCCATCCGCATAAACGACCAGCACGAAACGTCCATGGTCTTCTGAAAGCCCTCACGATCAACGTCAACCACACGGCCATGCAACGCATTCTTGGGCGAGAAAGCAATGGAGTGCAAAAGAAAGTCGAGTTGCCCCCATTCCTTGCCGATCCGCTCAAACACCTTCTCGGTTTCGCCTTCAACCATCACATCAAGCGGCATGAAGATTGGAGACTCCAGCGCCTCCGCGAGCGGCTCGACGTGCTTCCTGGCCTTTTCGTTCAGATATGTAACGGCAACGTCGGCGCCAAGCGCCCGAAAGGCCTTGGCGCAGCCCCAAGCTATAGACTGGTCGTTGGCTATACCGACGATGAGCCCCTTCTTGCCTTTCAACGCGATACTGGTCTCTGGATATACCGGAATCTTCATGACACTCTTTCATGTTTCTGATCGTGCGTTTTCAGATTCATCAACAACGATAGCGTATGCTGCGCAATCATCAGCTCTTCGTCGGTAGGAATGACATAGACGGGAATACGGCTATCGAATCGCGATATCCTGCTTGCGTGTCCAGCATTCTCTGCCGGATCAAGCACGACGCCGAGCCAGGCAAGCCTCTCGACAATGCGCGCCCGGATCGATGCCGAGTTCTCACCGATCCCAGCCGTGAACACGAAGGCGTCGAGACCCTGCAACGCGGCAGCGAGCATGCCGGCGTGCAGCCCCACTCGATAGACGAAGTAGTCGATCGCAAACGCCGCGCGCGGATCCCCGCTGCTTTCAAGTTCACGCATGTCGTTGCTGACGCCAGATAGCCCCTTCAGGCCGCAGTCCCGATAGAGAAAATCCTGCACTTTCGATACCGACATGCCTTTCTCTGCAATCAAATACAGAACGACTCCCGGATCGAGCTGACCGACACGCGTTCCCATCGCGAGCCCATCGAGCGCCGTAAAGCCCATTGTACTCTCGACACTCTTTCCATTCTTGATCGCACCCATCGAGGCACCACTGCCGAGGTGGGCGACGATCACGCGTCCGCCTGCGACGTCGGGCGCAACCTGCGGCAGGCGCTTGGCGATATATTCGTACGATAAGCCGTGGAAGCCGTAGCGCCTGATGCCCTCGGCATGGAGCTCGTACGGAATCGCATAGTGATCCGCGAGAGCGTTGTGATCGCGATGAAAGGCGGTGTCGAAACAGGCGACCTGCGGCAGAGCCGGGAAGTTGTTCAGGATCGTTTTGATCGGCGCCAGGTTATGCGGCTGGTGTAGCGGGGCCAGCGAAACATATCGCTCCAGGCGCCCCACGACGCCGTGATCAATCAACACCGGATTTGCATAATCCGGCCCGCCATGGACGACGCGATGGCCGACGGCGACGGGGTTGATATTGAGTTCTTCGCGGAGCCAGGCGCCGGCGACAGACATCGCAGCTGGCACGTCAGCCACGGCCTCGATCGGATAGACACGATCGGCCATCGGCTCAGCATTAGGCCCGTTCGCACGTAACCGCGGACGACTGCCGATTCCATCAATCTGGCCCTTGATCCGCCTGTGTAAGTTCCCCTCTCCCTCGACCGAAAAGACCTGAAACTTGACGCTCGACGAGCCAGCATTGACGACAAGGATTGTGTCCATGGCTATCACCCAGCGACCGTTGGCGCGCGTTGACGCCTGGCATGCGCATAGAGCGACGCGATAGCGCAGGACGCCATCCGCGCGCGTGCCGTGTCGGCTCGTGACGTCAACACAACAGGCACTCGGGCACCCAGCACAATTCCCGCACCATCGGCCTTGGCGAAATACGCCAGGTTCTTTGCCAACATGTTGCCAGCCTCAAGGTTAGGAACAACCAGTATCTGCGCGCGGCCTGCGACCTCGGACTTGATACCCTTGATCCGCGCCGCCTCAACATCGATGGCGTTGTCGAATGCCAGCGGTCCGTCGAGCAATCCCCCGGTGATCTGACCTCGGTCGGCCATTTTGCACAGCGCTGCCGCATCGATCGTCGAAGGAATCGTGGCGGTAACGGTTTCAACCGCAGACAGGATCGCCACGCGAGGAGACTGGCCGAACCCGGCCTGATTGTAGAGATCGATGGCGTTCTGGATGATGTCTCGCTTGGCACCAAGGTCCGGGAAGATGTTGATCGCAGCATCTGTGACGAAAATGGTCTCGGTATAGGCCGGCACATCCATCACGAAGACATGGCTGATGCGCCGGTCGGTGCGTAAGCCGCCCGCCTTTGCCGTCACCGCGCGCATCAGCTCGTCGGTGTGCAGGCTGCCCTTCATCAGCATTTCGCCTTTGGCTGCGTGGATCAATTCGACGCCTTTGGCAGCAGCGTCCTCACTATGCGCGGCATCGACGATTTCAAAGCCCGTGATGTCAAATCCGCCCTTGTCTGCGGTGTCCCTGATCTTCTGCTCGGGACCGACCAGGATTGGCCGAATGATGCCGGCCTTCGCACTGTCGACAGCTCCGCGTAGTGATGTTTCGTCGCAAGGATGCACGACGACGGTTGAAACCGGCGGCACGGCCTGCGCCAACGCGATCAATCGATCATATTTACTGGGAGATTGTGCCTGGCTTGCGTCGGTTGACATGATGTTGCTCCCCCGTTTGAAATTTCTTTACGACGCTCGTGCCTCAGGGTCGAACGCGGCAACGTTTGACGCCCCCGCCTCTGCGGCGTCGACGCCGAACAACCCGGCGATCCGCGCCCAGCGGCTCGCGCGTTCACCAGCGATGTCACCGCTGGCGGACAAAATCTCACGCATTGCCGTGAAGGCCGATCGCTTTTGAGCACCGTCCGCGGGCAACAACTTCGGAATAGCGGCCAGCGCCCCTTCAGAATCGAGCAACAACATAAAGAACTGCTCACGCACCAACATCTTGAACTCAGGCAGCGTCAGTCGTGCTCCAGCGTGATCGCTCCGAACCTGACGCAGTGCCTCGATACTTCGCTCATCGACCATTCCCCGCGCAGAACCCACATAGAGCAATGAGCGCAAGGTCGCTTCGCGTAAGCCCCCTTGGGAAATCTTCGATTTTAACTCAGCGATCCTCTTGTCGAGCATCACGCGGTGTTCATCCGACATCTCCCGACGACGCGACGGCTCGGACTTCGGATCAATGCCGACGGCCGCCTGCAACGCCGGTGAACCATAGATGTTGAGGAACATGGCTTCGCTCAGCGCCTCCTGAGAGTCACGCCAGCTATCCAGCAGATGAACGATTTGCTCTCCCATCTGCTCCTGGAATGCCAGGAAGGGATTGTTCTTCGAGACCGGTTTACGGTTATCCTCAATGCCTTCGGCTGCGGACTTTACGGCGCTCATCCACGGATTTTTGCTGCTGAAGGCTTCATATTGCAGTCGTAACGGGTGCAAATTACGCATCATCTCCGCCATCTGCGGCGTCACTGCGTTCTTAAGCCAGGGTTGAACAAATTTTTGGTAGGCTGCGAGATTCATCTCAGAGACGCGCTTGGCCGCAGCGAAACGCCGCTCGTCCTCAGGCGAATTGCCACCCATGGCCCTGATATCATCGAGCGTCCGCGCCTCGCAGCGCATCACCCATTGGCCTACGACAAGGTCGGAGTTCGTGGTCTCCTCGCCCTTCGCCTCGAAGGTCGCTTCGTAGAGACCAGGTGGCAGCACATCTATGAGATCGATATTGCTAGAAAATTCGGCGTGTTCCTTCTTGGCGACGCCACCGGAAACGAAAATGCCGAGATGGCCGATGCTTTGGTGAACGGTATAGACAATCGTCTGCCCATACGCCCTGATCTCATCCACATCAGCATAGCAATCCAGTATCCAATTCAGCGCTTGTTGCGGCGGCGTAACGTTGTCACCCTCGGAACAGAACACCAGGATCGGCGACCTGATGTTGCGCAAGTCCACCTTTTGTCCGTCTGACATCTCGACCTTGCCCGCGGCAAGATTGTTGCCGATGAAAAGCTCGTCGACGATGAACTGGATTTCTTCGGCGTTCAGATTGACGTGCCCGCCCCACCAGCGCTCGAACTCGAGATAGCGATCCGCCTCGGTATCAATATTGGAGTAGACGTTATACTGCTTGGTCCACAGTGTGTTCGAAGGGTTCTGACTCTCGAAGTTCTGCACCAGCCACGCGCCATCGAATTTTCCCGCACCGAGATCACTGGTCATTGCGGTGAGCCAACTGCCGCCCATGAGGCCACCCGAATAACGCATCGGGTATTTGCCGTGCACGCCTTCCCAATAAGCCAACGGAGCCCCTGCAATGATCAGAGGCCCGAATAGCTCGGGTCGCAGTGACGCCAGGATCATGACGGCCCAACCGGCCTGGCAATTGCCGATGACGCAGGGCTTGCCGTCGGCCTTGGGATGCAGGCTGATGACCTTCTCGATGAACTGCGCCTCGGCGCGCGCAATGCGCTCGATGGTCTGTCCCGGCATAGGTTCGGGGAGAAAGCCGATGAAATAGCAGGAGTGCCCCGCTCTCATCGCTACGCCGATCTCACTGTCAGCCTTGAATCCGCCGATTCCCGGACCGTGACCAGCACGAGGATCGATCACGATGAAGGGGCGCCGCTCGATATCGATTTCGACGTCGTCTGGCGGAACGATGCGGACCAGTGCATAGTTGACGGGTTCGATCAGTTCGCGACCATCGATGATCAATTCGGCTGCATATTGCAATACATGCGGCGCTGTCTGCGCGACGTGCTCACGATACTGATCGCCGCGTTGGCGCATGACGTCCAGGAACAGCATGCTCCGCTGCCCCGCATCGACCATGTACTCCACTGCCGAGGCAACAAGCCCGGACATGGGGCCGCCTGGCAGGTTTGGCGTTTCCATCGACATGTTCTGGCCTCATCGTCGCGCAAGCTCATTCAAGGGGCTTCCCGGCCCGCAACGTTGATCTAGGTCAAGGGTCTAAGTCAGTTCGGCGCGGGTTGGGAACGATCCTCACGCATCCATGCGGCGATCAACTCCCAGGCAACCGAGAGAACAATTGGCCCGATAAAGAGGCCGACAATTCCGTGCGCGAGCGTTCCGCCGATGACTCCGATGAAGATGACGATCGTCGGTGTCGTGAGCCCGCGCCCCATCACGAGCGGTTTCAATATGTTGTCGAGAATGCCGACGGCGGTGAGGAATAATGTCAAAAGCAGCGCTGTGGTGAAATCCTTGTCCATCCAGATCCAGATGATCACGGGAAAGAGGACGATTGCTGCGCCGATCTGAACAATGGTCAGCAACATGACCGCGAAGGCCAGAAGGCCGGCGTTGGGGATGCCGGCCATCTTGAAGCCTATGCCCGCCAGCAGGGCCTGCACGACCGCGACGCCGATCACGCCTTGCGAGACGGCGCGGATTGTCGCCCCCGCCAAATCCAGCAAATGTTCGCTTTGCTCATGGACGATAAGTGACAGAAGGCGCCTCCCGCCCGAGACCAGTTGAAGACCGTAGGGAAAGAGAAAGCCGGCTATAAGAACAGACAGGAGAAATTTGAGCGTCCCGACACCGGCGCTGCCCGCAAGTGTGAGCATCGTCCCCGCCAAGGGCTTCAAATACGGTGCAACCTCACGCAAGACCGCCCGGACATTACTGGATGCCCGCCCCCAGAATTCGTAGAGCTTAGGCCCGACAATCCGCCATTCCTTGACCTGTTCGGGCGGTGACGGAATGGCTAAATTCCCGGCGGTCAGTTCACCGGCGAGTTGTCTCACCCCCTCCACTGCGCTCAAGCCTAGCCAGGTCGCCGGCCCGACGACCACTGCAAGATTGACGATGGTGAGGATGACTGCGGCGGTCTTTGGACGACCGCCCAGCAATTTGGCCAGCCAGTTGAAAGCAGGGTAGAAGGCGACTGCAAGGACACCGCTCCAGGCCAGAATTGGCACGAAGGGACGGATCACTATAAATGTCCAGGTCACCAGCAAAGCCAGCAGTCCCAGCCGGACTACAAGCTGGATGATGACGTCTCCGGATAGAAATTGACGGATGGTTCTCACGGACGCGCCTTGATTTGTGCAGGTCATACGAGCGTTGCCGTTGCACTCGCCCGCGGTCTTGATCCAGATCAAGCACCCGTCCGTCGGCCGCAGTTTGCTTGGCACTGGTCCGAACTAGTGTACCCGACCAGCCAGCGGAGTTCCCATGTCCGATGCCGCCACCTACGCCGCGCAAGAGCAGTTACGCGATGGCCGCCTGGTGAATATCCTGGCGCTTCGCCCCGAAGACGAGCCCGATATGCTCGCCGCGCTAGCGCAGGCCAGCGTGCAGTCGCTGCAGCGGCGCTTTTTCGTCATGAAGCGCCATTTCTCAGACAAGGAGCGCGCTTTCTTCATGGACGTCGACTTTGAGAACCATGTCGCACTGATCGCGCGGCTCGAGGAAACCGGCCACAATATCCTGATGGGCGGTTGCCGATATATCGTCTCGGAGCCAGATCGGGCCGAAATGGCGTTTATGGTCGTCGATGGCTGGCAAGGGCGCGGAGTGGGTTCGATCCTCATGCGCCACCTCATCAATCTCGGGCGCGATGCCGGGCTAAAAGAATTGACCGCAGAAGTTCTGCCCGAGAACACTGCGATGCGAAAGATTTTCACCAGGTTCGGCTTCAAGGCAGCCCCGAGGAAAGATCCGCAGATCGTCAGCCTGATGCTCACACTCACTTAAGATCCAAGGTCGGCAAATCCTAACGCATCTAGATACTGATGATGTGCATAGCCCTCGCGCCATCAGAAGAAATCCGGCCCTCCCGACGGCTTCTGACGCAACGCCGGCATTTTGTAGGGGATGTGGTGAAGAGCGGTCGAAGTGCGTTCGCGTTCTTCCAGCTTCGGGGTCTTGTTGAGCTAGATCAATACCGGTCCGGCGATGGGATCGGAGTTTCCGCCGTCGCATTCGATATGGAGATGGCGCCGCCATGAAACCCCTGCTCAAGCAAATTCAGCACACACCGCTGCTTTGGATGTTGATCTTCGTGCCTGCCGTACTTGTCACGGAAGCAATAGCGCCGCATTCCCATACGCTGCTGTTCATGCTTTCGGTTCTCGCCATCGTGCCTCTGGCCGCCCTGCTCAGCCACGCGACCGAAGCGGTTGCCGCCAAGACCGGTGATGCCGTCGGCGGATTGCTCAATGCGACGCTGGGCAACTTAACGGAGCTGATCATTGCGATCACCGCGCTACGTGCCGGCCAGTACATGCTGGTGAAGGCGTCAATTGCTGGTGCGATTGTCACCAATGCCCTCTTCATGCTCGGTGCCTGTCTGCTCCTCGGCGGCCTGCGCTACCATGTCCAGGAATATAATCGCTCCGGCGCGCGGCTCTACTCCGGTCTTCTACTCATGGCGACCGTCGCCCTGCTTGCCCCATCCGCAGTCGCCGACCTGGATCTTGTGCAGGGTGAGACCGTCATGCAGAAGCTCAGCATCGGCCTCGCCATCCTGCTCATCATTGCTTACGCACTCGGCCTGCTATTCTCGCTGAAGACCCACAAGGAATTGTTCGCAGGCGCCGCGCATAGCGAAGGCGAGGAACATTGGCCAATTGCCCTTGCGGTGGGCACACTGCTTGTTGTCACTGTGCTGGTTGCACTTGTGAGTGAGATTTTTGTCGAGTCGGTGCAGAAGGCCGCAGCAACGTTTGGAATGAGCCCGGCCTTCGTTGGCTTTATCATTGTCTCAATGGTCGGCGCCGCCGCCGAGTTTGCCGTTGCCTTTTCTGCGGCACGCAAGGACCGCCTCGACATGAGTGTCAGCATCGCGCTTGGCAGCGCCTCCCAGATTGCTCTCTTCGTCGCCCCCGCCCTGGTGCTACTCAGCTATGTCGTCGGACCAATGCCGATGAGCCTGCAATTCTGGCCCGGCGCCGTCACCATGGTCATGATTGCGACCGTGACAGCGAGCTTCATTACGAGCAGCGGCCGCTCGGCCTGGTTCGTCGGCGCCCTGCTCATCTTCATTTATGCAGTTTTTGCACTGACGCTGTATGTAGTCCCGCCGACGGGCCAAGGGGCGGGGTGAAGTACGCGCTCGCTGGGGACAGCGGGCCGCTAGCGCTCAGCTCTATTTGACATCAACGCTTCGGGATTCTGGCTTGCAGAGCATTGATTGAAATCAACTCTCAGGGGACTCTCGCTAGCAACATCCGTTGAAATCCGCAGGCACTCAGGGTTTTGACGATGCTGAAGTTGAAGGATACCGCTGGGGACGCGGCGATCATGGTGCAACAACAACGAGGCAAGATAGGGAGCCGAGATGATCACAATTCCTCAACTGACGGCGCAAGCCCTTGGCTCTTTTCTCGCGCGGGAAACCGAAGACCGCTTCCGCTCCTCGCATTCCGATCTGACAAAATTGCTGCCCTTTGCAGCTAGGCTGGCATTGGAGTGCATCGGGAATAGTGACGCACTCTATCACAATATCGAACATACCATGCTGGTTACGCTGGTCGGGAACGACATCCTGGCTGGGCGTGCCCTGCAACGTACCACCACCGCAACCGACTATGCGAACTTTATTATGGCCTGCCTAACCCATGACATTGGATATGTGCGGGGCATTATCCAAGGCGATGAAGACGGCGCTTATGTTGCGGACCTTACTGGGCGCAAAATTGCATTGCCGGTTGGATCCTCCGATGCCGCGCTCGCGCCCTACCATGTCGACCGCTCAAAGCTCTTTGTGATTGAGCGGCTCCATGCTGTGGAGGAAGTCGACGCCGCCCGGATTGCCCGGGCCATCGAATACACGCGCTTTCCCTACATCGATGCAACAAACGGAGGAGGTGATGACCTCGATGAGGAAGAAGGATTGCTGTTGCGTGCTGCGGATCTGATCGGTCAGCTCGGCGATCCCAATTACATCAGGAAATCAAATTCCCTATTCCATGAGTTCGAGGAGATCGGACTAAACAAAGTGCTTGGTTATGCAACGCCAGCCGACATCGTCTATAAGTTTCCTCAGTTCTACTGGACTAACGTTGCACCACAGATCCAGCTTGCGATCCGGTACCTCAATGTCACCTCTAGCGGCCGACAGTGGATCGCCAGCCTGCACAGCAATGTTTTTCGGGCTGAGCGTGAGGTGAACCTATCGGGGCCGCAGAGATGAACACTGACTTACTCCCCTACGCCGGGGTGATGAATTCGGGGCTTAAATGGCGCCGGACCATCCTGCGAGTACAGCGAAAAACTAATGTTCGTCTTCTGGAAGATGAGCAGACATAAGAACCGCATCTCCCCACGAGTAGCCTTTCGGACTCCGACGGAAGCGCCCCTCGAAATAGTCAGAACAATTAGGATACAGTAGTTCACAAGCGCCGGCAGCTTGCGCCACCGCGCTCGTTATTTCCCCGGAGATCTCATCAACCGTGATCTCCTGAAAGGCCTGCAGTTCGATTAGGGAGTTGAGGAGACCGGCGTAAAGACGGCGCCGGTTCCACCCTAAGACGTCGACCATGGCTTTCGTTGTTTCGATCCAACTATTCTCCGTCACATAACTGAGGCCATTCTTAACAGCCTGCAAGCGCTTTTGGTTATCCTCCGGTGCTTGCTCGTCGTAGATGGCCTCGAGCACTTTCCAGATTGCACCGAGGGCTTCCGCAATATTATCGACGTCAAAACTGAGCAGCTCTTCCACTTCAATTCGGTCAGCCTGCGCGCGTTCTCGCGCTCGGTCATCTGCGTCTGGACTGCCGTCCAGGCAAGCCACCCTGCGAACAAGGTGCCCGCGGCCCAATCAATCCGCCGGCTAAATTCTCGTGGTTCGCAACGACACATCTCATCCACTTTGGAAATTTTAACTCACAATAGCCATTCGACGTGGGATCATTGCGAACTCTGCGCCCGCAAGAATAGCAAATACAAACGCTAACAGCGATAGTCCGGCGGCGATTGCTTTGAGCTTAACTGGAGAGAATATCACTGCCGTTCTCAGCGCGCGGAACGTCGATATAGTATTGATCGAACTATCGGGCATTGAAATACCATGTGAGTGCAGTGTCTAAATAGAATTTGGCGATGCAGAGTGTTGGCGCGCAATTCAGGACAGTTCAGTGCTTCAGTCCACTCTGCAGCATCAACTCCTGAACCACCGTCCTGATATCACCCAGCAAGGGCTGGATGTCGCCACGCCTGGCCACGAAATAGCGGTTATGCGCCGACTTGTCGCCGACGTCCTTAAGCCTTGGCAACGCGGCCTTTAAGTTGCGGCTGGGGTTCCAAGCGGTCTCTGTCAAGGTCACGTTGATCATGTCTCGAAGGAACATGTAGTCCCCGCTGCCGGACAGCTTAATTTTTTGTGCGGCACCGTGCCTCTCGAATGTGGTGACTCCTGATGTCACTCAAGAATCTTTTCGCGGTCGCAAAGGCCATCCAGGAGGATGTTGATGTTGAACTAGGACCTCCCGAGGAAGGCCTCGTGCCGAACTCACATCATGTTATTATGAGCAGCTTAACGCGCGGCTCGCGCAGCTACATCGTTTCGATCGCCAACCAGATTAACGGGGCTTATGAGAACGGTTGGTACGATGCCTGCGCAGTGATGATCAGGCGCTTTGTCGAGACTCTTTTGATCGAGACACGGCTTCGACGCGCTGAACGACCAGGCGACGGCCGCAGTGCACGGTTCGAACCATGCGCTGAATATGAGTGATGTTCTTGTTTGCGGTGCCGATGGCAACTTGACGCTTCACGGCGCGGGCCTGCCAGTAATCGCGATACTTGAGAGCATCGTCGCGGGTCATTTCTTGCAGGGCCTTATCGGTCACCACCTCGATCAGGATCTCGATGGCGCGCTCTTTGCCGGCCTTCCATTTCTTGAGCTGCTTCGGTGAATAGTTCATCCGCTCGGTTGCCGTGGCCGCCTCGAATTCGGCGAACAGGGTCGAAAGCTTGATAAGCGGCTCAGTGACACCACCGAGCACGGCCGCGCGCGTCGCGGGATCATGCAGCCGGTCGCCCTCGGCCAGGGTTTCGATGCGTCGCTTCAGCTCGGCCGGCGCTTCCAATGCCACGGCCGCAGCGGGGCGATATGAAAGGTCGAGGATCCGCGCCCGCCGAATCGCTTCGGCGTGGTCCGTAGCCGCTCTGCCAGCTTCACCGGCGGCGCACTTCTGCCAGTAGGCTTCGAGGTCCAGATTCATCCGATCGGCGATCAGGGAGGCCCGCCGTCCATGCCTGTCTCGAGCAATGCGCACCTTTGTGGAAAGCTTCACGATGCCGCGTTTGTCACAACTTGAAAACTCTTCCGGCACCCGGCGCACGAAGTGCCAAGTCCCATTGCGCTTAGTTAGATGCTCGCCCATCCCTGCCCCATGTTGGACGTTTTGTTGGACGTTTTTGTCGACGAAGACCCAAAAAATGTCAAACAATTCGCGCTTTTATTCGTTAATTCAAGATGTTATGCACAACCTCGCTGGCACTGCTAGGGAGCGCCATTCGCGCACTGCCCTGGGTTAGGCCACGTTATTGCCACCCGAGCCTTATTTTCGTTGAACTTGGCCGCGAACCTCCCGAAATTCACGCGTTCTGGATGGTTTTGTCGCGGATTGGAACGATCACACGCCATAGGACTTCGAGCTTCATGGTCGAAATCATGCCGAGCGCTTCCCAGCACAGTTACGCGTCCGAGCCCAGTCACACCTGGCGCATTAGCCAGCAGCCGATCATGGTTGCGGCTGCGGCCCTGTTTCTGGTCGTGATCGGCATCGGCGGCATCTTCACGTGGCGCAGCTATAGCGGCGCAACGCCGGAGCCGGAGCGGCTCACCGCATCGCGCCTGCAACAGGCCCGTGTGGCGCAGGCGTCCGAACAGCTGATCGAAAAGACCAAAGGCATCGAGGCCACGCAGCAGCAGTCGATCGATCAGCTTCAGGTCGTGCAGGATCAGTTGCAGACCATGCAGCGTCTGATGACAGCGCAGCAGAACGAAGCGCGCAAGCTCAACGAACAGGTCGGCGCCCTCACCTCCACGCTCGACACTCTCCGGCAGTCTTTTGCCAGCACCTCGGCGACTGACGACAAGCCTGCCGCGCGAGAGCAACCGCGCCGCTCACGCTCCCGCGCCGCGGCAAGCAAGGGCCGTCAGAAGATGAAGATCGTTGTGCAGCGCAAGCGCCCCGGGGCGCGCGGCTAAGCCATCCCGCGCGATTGCTCCCGAGCACACGTGAACTGCTTGTACTCTCCACAGCACCGCGCCTAGTCTGTCTGGCCGAACGCAATCTGCACTGCTCAAGGTGCGAGATCATGCGATACCGGCAGGGAGCGAGACATGAAGCATGACGGCGGCGATCACCTTCACGCGCACGACAGCGCGATGACCGAGAAATACGGCAGCACCACACTGGCAACACTCCGCAAGATCTACGGCAAGTTTTTCGCAGCCGGGCATCCCGACACGCTCACGCTCAGCGAAGTGCTGCCGAAGCTCAACGACACGTCGCTCAGTCAGCTCCGCCGCGATCACGACACCGGGCATCTCAAGAAGAAGATCTCGAAGGCCGCGTGATGCGGGACGTTGGCGCTGGGGCTACAACGCCTTGCGCAGCAACATCACGGTCAGCACGATCACGACGACCGGTGCTCCGAATGTCACCGGGAGCAACCATGGACTGTCGGCGTCGATGAGTGTGCCGGGGATGACGCCGATCAAGGCGTGATCGACGATCCAGACCATTGCTGACACGATACTGGCGGTTTCGAACTTCAGACGCGGCATGCCGGTAATGCCCGCGACGCTGGTGACCAGCGCGCGCGCCGGCCCGATATGATAACCGACCATGATCGCCGCGATGCCGTAGCGCTCGAATAGCCCCCGCACCCGCGCCACCAGTTGCTGACGCGATTGGAGCATCCGCATCTCCAGCAGCCTCGGCCCGCACCGTTTGCCGAGCTCATAGGACACGCTCATGCCGAGCACCGCACCGCCGATGGCCCAGAGGACGAAAGTCCAGGATACCACGCCGGCGCCGATCAGCACGCCGGTCGCCGTCACGATGGCCGCAGCCGGAACGACAAAACTGGAGCCGACCAGACATCCGAAGAAGGCGATGACGAAGCCAAGCGGTCCAGCCCAATCGGCTTGCGCCGCGATCAGCGCCGAGATTTTCTGAATGATGTCCATCAGGGAGGAGATTCCGAACCGGCGCGCTGTGTTTCGTCCATCACCAGCAATGAAACAAAACCGCGGTCGAAGAAACCGTTTCCTCGCCTCCGCGCAAACTGCCTGAAGCGAACGCCCTCTATCCCATTGCTCCAACGACGCGCCGATCGGCGCACGGATGGACACAAGATCGAGGGACACACGATGACATTCACCACCGCCAAGCTCGCCGCCGCCACCGTTCTTGCATTCGGCATGCTGACCACCGTCTGCCACGCCTACAGCGCCGAACAGGAACAGCTTTGCACGGGCGATGCGATGCGACTGTGCAGTTCGGAAATCCCGGATGTCGATCGCGTCACGGCTTGCATGATCCGCAACAAGTCTCAGCTAAGCGATGGCTGCAAGTCGGTCTTTGCGCCTGCCTCGGCCTATCAGCCGGTATCGCTACGGACTACGAAGCCGGTCAATCTGGTGCCGGCCCGGATTCGCTGACGCCTAGCGCCGGCGCGCCACGGCGACGCCGAGCAGAAAAGCAACCAGCAGCGACCCCAGCGGCGCTTCACGCGCAACATTGGCCAGGATGCTCAACGGCATGCCTGGCTTCTTGCCGGACTCGATGGCACCGCCGATGCGGTGCGCGGTCTCGGTAACCGCCTCTTTCACATCCGTGATCGTTTCTGTGATTGTCGACCTGGCCTCAGGCACGGGCTCGACGCCTTCGTAGATGTAGGGGGGTGTCTTTGCGTCGTCGGCCATGGTCATTTCCCGTGCAGTATGAGCTGTGTCAGCCCAATCGACCGAACACTGATTGGTTCCGGCCCTGGCCCTGGCCCGCTAGCTTCTCTTTTGTCGCAGGCGGCTCCCGCAAGAGTCACTCTTTCCGGTCTGCCCGGCCGTCTATAATTAAGTTCCATGAACCTGCTCGAATCGCTCCCCACCGTGATCGGTATCGCCGCCGTCGCACCAGCTTTGCTGTTGCTGTGGCTGGTGATTGCTGCCGATGAACGGCCGGGACCGCCCGGGTTGGTCTGGGCGTCATTCCTGCTGGGGGCCGCCAGCATCTCCCTACTCGGCTATGCCCGCGCGCTGTTCGCGGCAATTCCGGGTCTTACGGACAACCCGACCCTGGCCATGGTGCTCCACGCCGTGTTTGGCGTCGCCGCGCCGGAGGAGATCGTGAAGATCTTCGTCATCATCGCGGTGTCCACCCAGCGCGCCCGGACGGCCGATCCGATGGACACGGTGGTTTACGGCGCCGCCGCCGGCCTCGGCTTCGCAGCCTACGAGAATCTCGTCTATCTCCTGCAATATCCCGACATGTGGCGGACGCTCGCGGTGCTGCGCAGCGTGCTGACCGTGCCATTTCACGGCGCGCTCGGCGTCATCGCCGGCGCTTACATCGCCATCACCCGTTCCGGCCGCGCGCTCGGCGCCCATCGCCGCGACGGCTGGGCTTTTATTCGCACGCCCATGCTCATTGTTCTCGCGCCGGTGACGCTGCATGCCTGTTTCGATCTTCCTTTGCTGACGCTGCAGCGACATCCGGAAATCGTCGGCGTGATGCGCCGCGTGCTGGAGGTTGCCGGCGTGGTGATCGGCTTCGGCACCATTGCGCTGGCGGCGCGGCTGGTCCGGCGGATCGGCGCGCATCATGCACCGCATACCGAGGTGTCACGCGAGCGGCTCAGCCAGTTGCGCGGCATGTGGGCACTGCTGGTTGCCGGCGGCGGTGCGGGCTTTGCCGGCACGGCCTTTTTGCTGACTTCGATTCATCACTGGTTTACGAACCCGGCGCGCAACGTCACCATGGTGCTGATCCCGCTCGGTCTGGCATCGATCGCCATCGGCGCCGTGCTGCTGGTCCTGACGACGACAGCCTATATTCTCGGGCGCAACCGCATGCGCACGGCCGCACCGGCCATGACCGCGCAGTCGTAACGTTCAAGACCTCACGCGACATTCGAGCTATTCCCGATCAACAAACTTGCACGCTTCCGCGTGTGAGCGGATAAATGCAAGGTACGGCCAGCATGCTGCCGGCCAGATCAGGACATGCCGCCATGACCATGCCGCCCAACCTCGCCGAGCTGCAATCGAAGATGAGCGACGCCGTGCGCGCGCATTGGAAGGCATTTCTGATCGAGGGCATCGTGCTGGTGATCCTCGGCTTCGCCGCGATGATCGTGCCGCAGGTGGCCAGCATCGCCGTCACCGTAATGCTGGGCTGGATGTTCTTCATCTCGGGCGTTGCAGCGCTGCTGATGACCTTCTGGGCCCGTCAGACACCAGGCTTCATCTGGTCGCTGATTTCAGCAATCCTCGGCATCGGCGCCGGCATCATTCTGCTTACGCGCCCGGCCGAAAGCACGCTGACACTGACATTCGTGGTTGGCGTCTATTTCCTCGCCGAGGGCGTAGCGACCATCATGTACGCGCTCCAGCATCGCAAGGAGCTGTCCGAGCGCTGGAGCTGGATGGCCTTCTCCGGTCTGATGGATATCGTGATCGCCTTCATCATCATCTCGGGCCTGCCCGGCACGGCAGCCTGGGCCATCGGCTTGATGGTCGGCATCAATCTGGTGATCGGCGGCGCTTCGCTGATCGGCTTGGCGATGGCCGCCCGCAAGAAGGCCTGACCCCGCCAACTGTCTGCAGGGGCTCAGCAGCCCTTGCAGATATTCTTGATCATACGATCAAGTTCGCGATCCTGCGCGTCGATGCGGGACGGATCGTTCTTGCCGGTCTCCGGCGGCAAATCGCCTGGGCGCGGCTGGCGATGGCCGACGGGAGCCTCTGGCAGAGCACCGCCGCTGTTGGTCTGTGTGGTCGGCTGCGAGCGCAGGCCCTTGGGTGGCAGGTTGCGGGACGAATCCTGCGCCAGAGCCAGCGAATGGCCGAGAACGAACAGGCCTGCCGTCATCACGAACAATGTTTTCATTTTTTGTCTCCGACACCAGGTGGCGCGTGTAAGCCGATCGCTACGGCTTCGGTGGATAGATATGAACGTCGCCGCAGTAATCCACAACACGATAGACCGATTCCGCAGAAGCTTCACCGTCAGGCTTGAGGCTGATTGAAGAATTCTCAGACAAATATTCGGGACCGATCGGCGCCTTGCCATAACCGCCGGGAATATCGAGCACATAATCCGGCTGGCACAATCCGGAAACATTGCCTCGAATGGCGCGCATCAAGGCCTGTCCCTCCGCGATGCTGGTGCGCAAATGTGCGGTGCCGGGCGCGAGGTCGCCGTGATGCAGATAATAGGGCTTGATGCGGCATTCGACGAAGCCGCGCATCAGCGCCGTCAGCGTCGCGGCATCGTCATTGACGCCGCGCAGCAATACCGACTGGCTCACCATGGGAATGCCGGCATCCACCATCAGCGCGCAGGCCGCACGTGCAGCATCCGTTAGCTCGCGCGGATGATTGGCATGCAGCGCCACCCATGTGCTGGCACCCGTGACTTTCAATGCATCCACCATCTCCGCACTCACGCGGCCGGGATCGGCCACGGGGACCCGCGTATGCAATCGAATGATCTTTACATGCGGGATATCAGCGAGATCCGCCATGATCTCGCTCAATCGCCGCGGCGACAACATCAGGGGATCGCCGCCGGTGAGGATTACCTCCCAGATCTCGTCATGGCTGCGGATGTAATCCAGCGCCGCTGCATAAGCCTCACGCGACAGCGCGGTCTCCTTGCCCGGCCCCACCATCTCGCGGCGGAAACAGAACCGGCAATACACCGCGCAGACATGTACCAGCTTGAACAGCACACGGTCGGGATAACGATGCACGATGCCGTCGATGGGCGCGTGGGCGTGATCACCGATCGGATCAGCGTTCTCTTCGGGCTGCGCGTTCAGTTCATCCACACTCGGAATGTACTGGCGCGCGATCGGATCGTCGGGATCGCTGCTGTCGATCAGTGCGGCTACGGCCGGCGTCACCGCGACCGCATAACGCGCGGCGACTTTCTCCAGATCAGCCAGCGTCGACGCCGGCGCGAGGCCGTTTTCGATGAGGTCGCTGGCTTGCCGCAGGGTCGTCGCAACTTTCACGTGACGGTTCATGACACACCTGCCGGCGGCGTCCACACCACCTGATCGATCCGCGTCGCGCCCGAGGCCAGCATCACCAGCCGGTCGAGTCCGAGTGCTACGCCGGATGCTGCCGGCATTGCCGCCACGGCTTCAAGAAACTCCTCATCGAGCGGATAGCGCGCGCCATAGCGACGCTCCTTTTCATCCATCGCTTCCATAAAGCGGCGGCGCTGCTCATCGGCATCGGTCAGCTCGCCGAAGCCATTGGCGAGTTCTACGCTGCACGCATAGATCTCAAACCGCTCAGCCACGCGTCGGTCGCCTTCTTTGGTGCGTGCCAATGCCGCTTCCGGCGATGGGTATTCAAACAGCACCGTCATCCGTCCCTGCCCGAGATGCGGCTCAACATGTTCAACCAGGATCTTGCTGAAAATATCTGACCACGTGTCGTCGTCGCTGATCCGCACCTTGCCAGTCGCAGCAGCCGCCAGCATAGCGCGATCCCCCTCGGCGCCATCGATGCTTGCAAGCAGATCGATATCCGCAAAGCGTGTGAACGCTGCTGCCACGGTCAACATCTCCGGCTCGGCAAACGGATCGGCAACCTGACCGCGAAACGTGAACTGCTTGATGCCTGTTGCCTGCGCCGCGCATGCAATGATCGCCACGCAATCGGCGATCACAGACTCATAGCTCTCCTTGGCACGATACCATTCCAGCATCGTGAATTCAGGCAGGTGCTTGTCGCCGCGCTCGCGGTCGCGAAACACCCGGGCGAATTCGAAGATTTTCGTCTCCCCCGCCGCCAGCAGCTTCTTGCAGGCGAATTCCGGCGATGTTCGCAAATACCGCGAGAACCGCTCGCCGTCGCGGTCAATCAATGTCGTCTTTGGAGCATGCAGATGGGTCTCATTGCCCGGTGAGACCTGCAGGACGCCAGTCTCGACCTCCAGGAAGCCCTGAGCCTCGAACCACGTCCGGATACCCTTCGTGATCGCTCCCCGCGCCAGCAGGAAGCCCCGGCGGTCCTGATGTCGCGCCGGGCTCCACCAGGGCGACGGACGGTCGGTTCCAGTCATCGGCAAACGGCCCTTTTGGGTTGCAAAACGCTGGCATCGCCGCGTGAAATCAGTATGTTGCCCCCCGAAACCGCTTCGCTGGCCACAGGACACACACGTCCGGATCGGTCCCGGGCCTGAAATCTAGGAAACATATCTGTGAAAGTCATCGCCAGTTCTATTCGCAAGGGCAACGTCATCGAGCAGGAAGGCAAGCTCTACGTGGTTCTGTCCGCGGAGAACATCCACCCCGGCAAGGGAACCCCGGTCAGCCAGATCGAAATGCGCCGAATCAGCGACGGTGTGAAGATCTCGGAGCGCTACAAGACCACTGACCAGGTGGAAAAGGCGACGATTGAAGACCAGAACTTCAATTACCTCTACAAGGACGCCGACGGCTTCCACTTCATGAACAACGACAATTACGACCAGGTTCAGGTGCAGAAGGACGTCATCGGCGATGCCGAGCCCTATCTGCAGGAGAACATGACCGTAAAGCTGTCGCTGCACGGCCTCGTTCCGGTGGCGATCCAGATGCCGCAGCGCGCGACCCTCGAAGTCGTCGATACCGAGCCGGTGACCAAGGGCCAGACCGCGTCGTCGTCCTACAAGCCTGCCATGCTGTCCAACGGCGTCCGCACCAACGTGCCGCCGCATGTCGGCACCGGCACCCGCATCGTGGTGCTGATCGAGGACGGCTCCTACATCGAACGCGCCAAGGACTAAAGGATCCCGGCTGTCGCAAGACTGCCGCAAGTTTTTCGCAAGACCGCCGGACGCCCGAAAATGGCTTCCGGCGGTCTTTTTTATACATGATATCAATCTGTTGTTTGCGTTGACGCGCCGCGACGCATTGCCCCTGCCACGGCGCAAATCATGCGGCTACAGTGGGGCATGACCGCACGCGATTCCCTGATCGACCGACGCAGTCTGTTCCGCTCCGCCCTCGGTGCCGGCGCGCTGCTGGCCATGCCCGGGACCGCCTTTGCGGCCCCCGCGGGCTTCGACGCGTGGCGCGACGGCTTTCGTGCTAAGGCAATTGCCAAAGGCGTCTCCGACGCGACCTACTCGCGCGTGATGGGCCGCATCGAGCCGGACATGTCCGTGTTCACCAAGATGCAGAAGCAGCCGGAATTTCACGAGCAGCTCTGGCAATACATCAACCGCCGCGCCTCCGACTGGCGCATCGCCGCCGGCAAGGACGCGCTGCGCAAGAACGAAGCCGTGTTCGACCGCATTGAGCGCGACTTCGGCGTCGAGCGCGGCACGCTGCTGGCGCTGTGGGGCGTCGAGTCCGCCTATGGCGATCCCATTGTGCAGCAGAACCACATGCGCCCGGTGTTTCCCTCACTCGCGGCGCTCGCATGGAACGAACCGCGCCGCCGCGCCTATTGGGAAACCGAACTGATCAACGCATTGAAGATCGTCGACAAGGGCTGGGGCACGCCGGACGAGATGCGCGGCTCATGGGCCGGCGCCATGGGGCATACGCAGTGGATGCCCGAGGTGTGGCTCAATGTCGGCATCGACTATGACCGCGACGGCCGCGTCTCGCCGTTCGGCAAGCCCGATGATGCACTCGGCTCCAGCGCACGCTTCCTCGTCAATCGCGGCAAATATCCGCGCGGCGAACACTGGGGTTATGAAGTCCGCGCCAACGCTGCTGGCTCATCGGATAGCAATCGCAGTTTTGCAGCATGGACCGCAGCCGGCGTGACCCGCGCCGACGGCCAGCCGTTTCCGCAGCCGAATGCGAACGCCAAATTGTGGGTGCCTGTGCAGGGCGGCCCGACCTTCCTGCTCGGCCAGGGCTTCTACGCGGTGCGCAGCTACAATCCGTCGATGAACTATGCGCTGGCGATCTGCCATCTCGGCGATCGTATTCTCGGCGCACCACCTTTCATCCAACCATTCCCCGGCTCGGAACGCGCGCTGACCCTTGCCGAAGTACAGGAAGTGCAGACCCGCCTCACCCGCGCCGGTTTTGATACCGGCGGCACGGATGGCCGCGTTGGCAACGACACGATGAAGGCGGTGAAGGACTATCAAACGAAGACGGGTCTGCTGCCGGCGGATGGCTATGGCGGGCTGAAGGTACTCGCGCGACTGCGGCAAGGCGGCTGAGCCGCTCCGTCAAATCCCCGCCATCCGCTGCGGATCGACGTGACGATCATAGTCTTCACCCGAGAGCAGTCCCAGTGCGATCGCGGCTTCGCGTGGTGTGATGGTTTCATCCAGCGCCTTCGCCGTGATGAGCGCGACCTTGTCGTAGCCGATCACCGGATTGAGGGCTGTCGCGAGCAGCGGCGCGTTGGCGACATTCGCAGCGAGCTGTCGCCGATCGACGTCGAGATCTCGGATCAATCGGGACGTAAAGACATCGATGCCGTCGGCGAGGATGCGGATTGACTGCAAGACGTTGTAGATGATGACCGGCTTGGCAACGTTGAGCTCGAAATTGCCGGATGCGCTGGCTGCAGTGACGACGGCGTTGTTGCCCGTCACCTGAAAACAGACCTGCGCAAGCATTTCGGCGATGGTGGGATTGCGCTTGCCAGGCATGATCGACGACGTCAGCCCGTCATGCGGGATGACGAGCTCACCAAGCCCGCAGCGCGGACCCGAGCCGAGGAAGCGCACGTCGTTCGCGATCTTCAGCAGCGTGACGGCAAGGCCGTTGAGCGCGCCGGACACTTCGACCAGCGCGTCATGTGCGCCCATGCCTTCGAACTTGCTCGGGTTCGGGACGAATGCAACGCCAGTCAGTGCGTTCAGGTGATCGCAAAAGGCGCTGTCGAATCCCTTTGGCGCATTGAGCCCCGAGCCGACGGCCGTGCCGCCCTGGGGCAGCATCAGCAGACGCGGAAACACTGCTTCGATGCGGTCAATCGCATGGCCGATCTGACGGGCGAAGGCATCGAAGGCCTGCCCCATCGTCATCGGCACGGCATCCATCAGATGCGTACGGCCTATCTTCACGACGTCGGAGAATGCGTCCGCCTTGGCGCGGAGATCATCGCGCAGCACCTGCAAGGTCGGAAGCAAGCGCCCGCGCAACTCCAGCGTTGTTGCCACATGCATCACGGTCGGAAAGCTGTCGTTCGATGACTGTGAGCAATTGACGTGATCGTTGGGATGAACGGGTGATTTGGTCCCAAGCGGCTGGCCCAGCAATTCATTGGCGCGGTTTGCGATCACCTCATTGGCGTTCATGTTGGTCTGGGTGCCGGAGCCAGTCTGCCAGATCGGCAACGGGAAATGATCGTCGAAACGGCCTTGCTGAAGTTCGAGTGCCGCTGCTTCGATCGGCGCTGCGATCTCCGGCGCGATCGTCCCGAGTTGCAGATTGGCGCGAACGGCCGCGATCTTCTGCAGGGCGAATGCACGGATCAGCGCGACCGGGAAACGCTCATCGCTAACCTGGAAGACCTCAAGCGCGCGTTGGGTCTGCGCGCCCCAATAGCGATCCTTCGGCACCGCGATGGCACCGAAGGCGTCATGTTCCGTGCGAACGTCACTCACGAGTCTCGCTCACTGCGCGCCGACAACGCCCGCTGCCTTGATGATCGGCGTCCACTTGTCGATCTCGGATTTCAGATGCGCGGCCAGCGCATCGGGCGTCGCCCGTTCCGGCGCTACTGGCTGCACGCCGAGCCCGGCAAGCCGGCTCTTCACGGTCTCGTCCTTCAGCGCCACGTTCAGCGCGGCCACGAGTTTGTCGATGATCGGCTTGGGCGTGCCCTTTGGCGCGAACAGACCGTACCAGACCGTGTAGGTAAAGCCCGGCAGCCCGGCTTCGGCTGTCGTGGGCAGTTTTGGCAGCGCCGGCGCCTTCTCGGTGCTGGTGACGGCGTAGCCCTTGATCGTGCCGCCATCGACATTGCCGACCACGTTGACGATCTGGTCGCACATGACATCGACCTGCCCGCTCATCATGTCGTTCATTGCCGGACCAGCGCCGCGATAGGCGATCTGGGTCGGTTGCGTACCGGTCGCCGTATTGAGCAGCAGGCCACACAGATGCGACGCCGATCCGATGCCGGCATGCGCGTAGTTCACTTTCTCCTTGTTCGTCTTCATCCAGGCGATCAGCTCGGCGAGATTGGCGGCCGGGAGATCCTTGCGTGCCACGAACACCGACGGCAGATCGACAGCGAGACCGATCGGCTCGTAGTCCTTTATCGGATCGTATTTGAGTTTTGGATACAGCGCCGGATTGGTCGCGTGGCTGATATGGATCAGCAGCAGATTGTAGCCGTCCGGTGGCGAAGCGGCGACCTTGGCGCTGCCGATGGAGCCGCCGGCGCCCGTCGTGTTCTCGACAATGACCTGCTGTTTCAGCGGGCCACTCATGCCCTGCGCCAACAGCCGCGCGATGGTGTCACCGGGGCCACCTGCCGAATACGGCATGTTCATGGTGATGGTGCGGGTCGGATAATCCTGCGCCAGACTTGGGCCAGACAGCAGTGCACCGGCGAGCACGAATGCGGTCGTCAAAATGTTCTTCGTCATCGAAATTCCTCCCCTGTTGTGTATGTATGTTGTTTCAGCGTCCGCTCATTCTCAGCACGCGATCGACCATCGGACCGCACAGGCCGAGATAGTTGGCCGGGTCGCAGTGACGACGGATGGCCTCCTTGCCACCAAGCGCTTCGGTGATTTCCGGGACCTCGGCGAGGATATCCGCAAGCTGTCCGCCGCCTTCGATCGCCTTGCGGCAGGCGTCGTAGACAACGTCATGCGCATGCTGGCGGCCGAGTTTCGGCGCCGCTGCCATCATCACCGCTTCGGCGACGATGAGACCACGTGTCAGATCCAGATTCTCCAGCATGCGCTTCTCGTGAACCACGAGTCCGGCCAGCATGAATTTGGCATTGGCCAGCGACGAGGCGGTGAGCAGGAAGCTCTCCGGCAACGACACCCATTCGAGGTGCCACGGCCCCGTTGCACGTTCCAGGTCATGGATCATGCCGTCGAGCATGGTCGCGACGTGCTGACGCACCGCCTTGGCAGCGGCGAGCATCAGTTCGCTTGAAATCGCGTTACGCTTTTGCGGCATCGTCGATGACGCGCCGCGACCGGGCACGAAAGGCTCAGACACTTCGCCGAATTCGGACGATGACAACAGCATCACGTCGGTAGCGATCTTGCCGAGCGTACCGGTGATCAGGCCAAGCAGCGTGACCGCCTCGGCGATGCCGTCGCGGGCGACATGCCAGGTGATCGACGGTTGATGCAGGCCGAGCTCCTCGCAGAACAGCTTTTGCATCTCCAGGCCGCCCTCGCCCACCGACGCGAGCGTGCCCGCGGCGCCGGAGAACTCGCCGAGCAGGATCCGCGGCAGTGCCTGATCGACGCGTTCGATGTGGCGATCGACGGAGGACAGCCAGACGGCGGCCTTGTAGCCGAAGGTCACCGGCAGCGCCTGCTGCAGATGGGTGCGCCCGGCCATCGGCGTGTCGCGATATTTTTTCGCCATGGTAGCGAGGACGTCGCGGACCTCGCGCAGATCGCGTGCAACGATCTGCAGGGCCGCGCGGATCTGCAGGACATTGGCGGTATCCATGATGTCCTGGGTGGTCGCACCCCAGTGGACGTAGCGGCCCGCCTCTCCTGCGGCTTCGGAGAGCTGATGGACCAGCGGCAAGATCGGGTAGCCGACGATTTCGGTCTCAGCTCGGAGCTTGTCGAAATCGATCCGGATCGATTTGGCGGCGGCCTCGATGGCCCGCGCGGCTTCCTTGGGGACAACGCCGAGACGGGCCTGGGCGCGGGCCAGCGCGACTTCGGCCTCGATGTAGCGGCCGACCAGGGCTTCGTCGGCGAAGACCGCCCGCATTTCCGCGGTGCCGAACATGTCCCGAAACAGGACCGAATCGAAAACCGTGCTGCCCATACCGCTTCCTCTTATTATGTTCGTACATATTAAATTGTACGAACATAAACCGTGTGTCAATCTCCTTCCTTGACGAGATGGTCGCCAATCAGGCTTCCATCCTGCGATCAGGGACTTAGGGGTCGAGGGACGACGGTGGAAAAGCGTTACGCGTTCGTGGCCCGAGCACTGACCGAGGCCATTGCAGACGGACGGCATCCGGTCGGGTCCGTGCTGCCGACAGAGTTCGAGCTGGCGGACCAGTTCGCCGTGAGCCGATCAACCGTGCGCGCGGCGATGCAGGAGCTGCAGGCGTCCGGCTTGGTCAGCCGGAAGCGCAATGCCGGGACGCGTGTCGAGGCGACGTCTCCGGCCAAGGGCGGTGATGGCTTTACGCAGGCACTCAATACGATCGAGGCGGTGCAGCAGTTCGGCACCGAGACGGAGCGCCACGTGCAGCGCGTTGCGGATGTCGTCGCCGACAGCGAGCTTGCCAGCCAGCTCGGATGCCGGCCCGGCCGCCGCTGGCTGTGCATCTCAAGTCTGCGCACGATTCCGGGCGACGTCACACAGACGCCGATCTGCTGGACGGACGTGTATATCGACGGCGCCTTCGCCGACGAAGTGCGCGCGAAGATGGGCGGGCATCATGAGATCTTCGGCACGCTGGTCGAGAAAATCTCGGGACGACGCTTTGTCGAGATCCGGCAGGACATTTCTGCGGTTGGCGTGTCGGACGCGATGGCGGAGCCACTGAAGGCAACGGCTGGCGCGCATGCGCTGTCGATCCGGCGGCAGTATCTGTTCGCGTCAAACGAGCTGGCTGAGGTCTCGCTCAGCATTCATCCGGCGGACCGCTATCGATACTCGACCAGACTGCTCCGCCGGCAAGACATAAATGGATGAGTGCGCCGGTCAAGCCGGGAGCCGACAGACTGAGATTGATATCATCTGATCATCTTCGGGCCGGGATCCGGCGCCGCCACATCGATCACGCGCATCTGCACGCGCTCGGCACCCTGCCAGCGATCGACGGTCAGCGAGCCCGCCACATGGACGGGCTGACCGCGCAGCTCCTGCAACGCGTTGCCAAGTTTCTGCCCCACTGAACGAAACGCGATACCGTTGACCATGGCGCCGTCCGACGCCTTAAAGCGCAGCCGCAGATGCGCCTGCCCGACTTCATCGACATAGACGAGCTGATGCGCCGGCAGCGCAATCACCGGCTCGGGATTGGCCTGCCCGAACGGGCCGGCGCGATTGAGCGTATTCACGAGATCCGTCGTCACACCGCGCGCAGTGATAGCGCCATCGATGAAGAGTTCTTTCTCGTTGCGGGACTTGCCGACATCCGCAGCCAGCGCGCTTTCGATATAGGCGCGGAATTCGCCGAGCCGTTCCTTGCGTAGCGTGATGCCCGCGGCCATGGCGTGGCCGCCACCTTTCATCAGAAGCCCATCGGCAACAGCTTGCCGCACGGCTTTGCCGAGATCGACGCCGGAGATCGAGCGGCCAGACCCCGTGCCAATTCCGCCAGGCTCCAGCGCGATGGCAAAAGCCGGACGCGCAAATTTCTCCTTGAGCCGCGAGGCGACCAGACCGACCACGCCCGGATGCCAGCCTTCGCTGGCCGTCACGATCACCGAGCCTTTGTCTTCGAGCCCGAGTGACGCCAACGCCTCCGCTTCGGCCTGCGCTTCCGCGGCCTGTTCGATTACGCGGCGTTCGATGTTCAGCCGATCGAGTTCGGCAGCGATCTTCGCGGCCTCGGAAATATCGCCTTCGAGCAGCAGCCGCACGCCCAGGTCCGCGCGCCCGATGCGGCCGCCGGCATTGATGCGCGGTCCCAGCATGAAGCCGAGATGCCATGCTTCCGGCGGACCATTCAAACGCGCCACATCCATCAGTGCGGTGTGGCCGATGTGATCGCGGCGGCGCAATGCGATGAGACCCTTGGCGACAAAGGCGCGGTTCAGACCGATCAGTGGAGCCACGTCGGCCACGGTACCCAGCGCCACGTGATGCAGCATGCCGAGCAGATCCGGCTCCGGCATCTCGGCGGTCCAGAAGCCGCGCTTGCGCAATTCGCGATTGACGGCGACCAGCGTGATCAGCACGAGGCCCACGGCAGCGAGATGACCGAGACCGGAAATATCGTCGAGCCTATTGGGATTCACGACGGCATCGACGTCAGGCAATTCCTCGCCGGTCTGATGGTGATCGATGACGACCACAGACATGCCGAGCTTCTTGGCCTCGGCCAGCGGCTCAAAACTGGTCGTGCCGCAATCCACGGTGACGAGCAGCGTGGCGCCCTTGCCCGCCAGCGTCTTGATGGCATCCACATTGGGGCCGTAGCCCTCGAAGATGCGATCGGGAATGTGGATCTGCGGGTCGAGCCCGCAATGGCGGAGATGCCAAGCCAGCAGCGCCGACGACGTCGCGCCATCGACGTCGTAATCGCCGAAGATTGCCACTTTCTCCCGGCGCTGTGCGGCATCCGCGATGCGCTTCGCCGCTGCTTCCATCTGCGTGATGGTGAACGGGTCCGGCATCAGCTTGCGGATGGTGGGATCGAGGAAGTCTTCGACCGCGTCGAGTTCGATATTGCGGCCGGCGATGACCCGCGCCAGCATCTCCGGCAATTGGAAACGTTGCACCATGGCCAGCGCCCGCGCCGCCCCACGCTGATCCACCCGGTCGCGCCAGATCCGCCCGGTGGCGGATTCGGTAACGCCGAGAAAGGCCTGCTGGGATTCGACGGGAATGATGGTCGGTGGCGTCATGGCATCAGCAATAGGCCGCGCAGCCGCTTTCGGCAAATCCCAAGCCGGTCAGCAGCCCATCCGCTTCGCCAGATCGTTGAAGTCGTCGGCCACCACGTCCCACGGGCCCTCGGCCTTGAAGTCGCGGTTCTGGTGCGGGCCGTATTCAGTGACCCGCGGCACGAAGGCGGTCTTGAGGCCGAGTTTGTGTGCGGCATCGAGATCGCTGTTATGGGCGGCGACCATCATAACTTCCGCAGGCTTCAGATTGAGCAGTGCGGCCGCGCCGAGATAGGCCTGCGGATCGGGCTTGTAGTGTTCGAACAGTTCCGCGCTCATGATCAGGTCCCATGGCAGGCCGGCGAATTTCGCCATGTTGGTCAGCAGCGCGACATTGCCGTTCGACAACGGGCTGATGACGTATTTTGTCTTCAGCCTGGTCAAGCCGCTCACCGAATCCGCCCACGGATGCAGCCGGTGCCAGCCGAGTGTCATGTAATGCAGATCGTTGTCCGAGAGCCCTTTGATGCCGAACTTGGCGACCAACACATCGAGTGACTGCCGATGCAGCGTGTCGAGCTTGACGAAGCCGCGCTCGGGATGATGGCGCACGACATCCATCGACGGCATATAGGCCTGCCGCCAGGCATCGACGAGCGCGGTCCAGTCAGCCGTGATGCCGCGCGCTTTGCCGAACGCGGTACAGTCAGCAATCAGGCTGGAACGCCAATCAACCACGGTGCCGAACACGTCGAACACCAGAGCCTTGACGTTATCGGTCTCGCTCATGGTCTCATCCCCATTTTGTTTTTTGGTTTTTAGTTCGATTAATCCGAGCGCATATTGGCGCGCTCGGATTGCCTTAATTAGAGTATCTTCCGATATTGCATAAATCCGGAATTGTCCGCGACCTGATCATACAGAATGCGCGCCTGCGCATTCTCGTTCTGTGTCAGCCAATGCACGCGGCTGCAGCCATCGGCCTTGGCCTTCGCATAGACCGCCTCGATCAGAGCGCGACCGACGCCGAGCCCACGCGCGTTGTTGTCGACGAACAGATCCTGCAGATAGCAGTAGTTGCCGGGCGTCCAGGATGAGCGGTGATACAGGAACTGCACGATGCCGGTGAGCTTGCCGTCCACATAGGCGCCGAGCAGGAACATCTGCTCATTGGCGTCGTGGAAACGCTTCCACGCCGTGTCGGTCGCGGCCTGTGGCAGCGTCGCCTTATAGAACGTCAGATAGCCCTGCCACAGCGGCTCCCAGGCAGCCCGCTCATCGGGGCCGACCGGGCGGATCTCAACATTCGCCTTCGCCATGTGACCGAACTCAATCCAGGTGGAATTTTTCGAGCTGGCGATGCTCGCCCTTGATAATGCGCACCGTGCCGGTCACCGAACGCATCACGATGGTCTCGGTCTCAATGACGTCGCCGCGGAACTTGACGCCCGACAGCAATGCGCCGTCGGTGACACCGGTGGCGGCAAACAGGCAGTCGCCCTTCGCCATGTCCTCGATGCCATAGATCATCTTCGGATCGGTGACACCCATCTTCAGCGCACGCTCGCGCTTCTCGTCGGTATCGAGGATCAATCGGGTCTGCATCTGGCCGCCGATGCAGCGCAGTGCTGCGGCCGCCAGCACGCCTTCCGGTGCGCCGCCAATGCCAAGATAGATGTCGATGCCAGATTTGGCGGGATCGGTGGTGTGGATGACGCCGGCGACGTCGCCGTCCGGAATGAGACGCAGCGCCGCCCCGGTCGAGCGGATCGCTGCGATCAATGCTTCGTGCCGCGGCCGCTCAAGCACGAGGGCGGTGATCGCCGACACCGGCACGCCCTTGGCCTTGGCGAGGCGCTTGATGTTCTCTTCCGGCGATGCGTCGATGTCGATCACGTTCTTGGCGTATCCCGGGCCAATCGCGATCTTGTCCATATAGACGTCGGGCGCGTGCAGCAGCGTGCCGCCGTCGGCCATCGCCATGGTGGCGATCGAGCCCGGCATGTCCTTGGCGCACAGTGTCGTGCCTTCCAGCGGGTCGACGGCAATATCGACCTTCGGGCCGGCATTGATGCCGACCTTTTCACCGATATAGAGCATCGGCGCTTCGTCGCGTTCGCCCTCGCCGATCACGATGGTGCCGTCGATCGGCATCTTGTTGAGCTCGCGGCGCATCGCATCGACCGCTGCCTGATCGGCCGCCTTCTCCTGCCCATGACCACGCAGCCGCGCAGCCGACACTGCCGCGCGCTCGGTCACGCGAACGATCTCCAGCGTCAGAATGCGCTCGAGCAGTTGCTGCGGCGGGACGGTAATATGGGTCGACATCGGCGGGCTCCTTCTACGGTGGGACGAATGTCCCCGTACAACTCTCAACGCGTGGATTTAGTTCTTCTCGATCCGGATAACCTGCGGCTTGCCCGATATCACCTTGTCGCTCTGTACGGCCTGGAGGGCGCGGCGCATCGCGTCCTCGGTGGTGGCGTAGGTGATCAGGATAACAGGCACCGGTGACGATTTCGTGCTCTTGCCGACCGGCTCGATGCCGCCGTTGGGATGGCGCTGCACAATCGACTCCAGCGAGATCTTCTGCTCGGCCAGACGCGTTGCGATGCGTGCGGCCGTGCCGGCAAGATCGCGCGCCATCAGGCGGATGTAATAACCACCTTCATGGCGTTCCATCGGCGCCTTGGTGGTGGTCTTGAGCTTCTCAACCGGCCGCCCGAACGGCAGCGCACGCACATTGCGGGCGACATCGGCGATATCGGCAAGAACGGCAGACGCCGTCGCGGCGCCGCCAGCGCCGGGACCGACCAGCGTGATCGGCGCGATGCCGGCACCGTCGACGGTGACAGCGTTGGTGACGCCCATGACCTGCGCAATGGAGGACGACAGCGGCACCATGGTTGGATGCACGCGCTGTTCGATGCCAGTCGCGGTGCGCATGGCAACGCCCAGTAGCTTCACGCGATAGCCGAGCTCTGCAGCAGCGCGCAGATCTTCAGCGGCGATGGACGAAATGCCCTCGACCGAAACAGCGCTCTGCGCGACCTTGGTCCCGAATGCGAGGCTGGCGAGAATGGCCAGCTTCTGCGCGGTGTCGTGGCCATCGACGTCGAAGGACGGCTCGGCCTCGGCGTAGCCAAGCCGCTGCGCGTCTTTAAGGCATTCCTCGAAGGACAGGCCCTCCAGCTCCATCCGGGACAGGATGTAGTTGCAGGTGCCGTTGAGAATACCGTAGACGCGATTGATATCGGTGCCGACGAGACCTTCGCGGATGGTCTTGATGATCGGAATGGCGCCAGCGACGGCGGCCTCGTAGTTCAGCGCGCCGCCGTGCTTCTCGGCCGATGCCGCGAGCTTCAAACCGTGCTTGGCGATCAGCGCCTTATTCGCGGTGACGACCGACTTGCCGGCGCGCAGCGCCGCCTCGATCGACGACAGCGCGGGATCGCCAACACCGCCCATCAATTCGACGAAGCACTCGACATCCGGATGCTGCGCAACCGCGAGCGGATCCTTCATCCAGTCGATGCCGCGCAGATCAACGCCGCGCTTCTTGGTCTTCAAGCGCGCGGTGACAGCAACCACCTTGACGCCACGACCGCAGCGCGCGGCCAAAATCGAGTTCTGCTGTTCGATGAGACGGACAACTTCGGCACCAACGGTGCCGAGTCCCGCGATACCCACTTTGAGGGGTGCGACCATTAAGCTTCAGACCTGTCGGAATTCTTGTTGAGCGATGACCGGTCCGAAAACCGGTTGCCGGTTTTCGGGGATCACGCCTATCGCCGGTTGGCGAGAGGAACCACGTTGTGCAACGTTTCGAGACCGCTTTCAAGGAAGCGGCGAATGCCGCGGGCAGCCTGGCGAATGCGCTGTTCGTTCTCGACCATCGCGATGCGGACATAGCCTTCGCCATGCTCGCCGAAGGCAACGCCGGGAGATACCACCACGCCGGACTTTTCAACGAGAAGCGTTGCAAACTGCATGCTGCCGACTTCGCGGAATTTCTCCGGCAGCGGCGCCCAGGCGAACATCGACGCCGATGGCGGCGGAATGTCCCAGCCGGCACGCCCGAAAGACTCCACCATGGCATCGCGGCGCTTGCGATAGGTGTCGCGCATCTCGCGGATGCAATCGTCCGGTCCGTTCAGCGCGGCAGTCGCTGCGACCTGCACGGGCGTGAACGCGCCGTAGTCGAGATAGGATTTCACCCGCGTGAGCGCGGCAATGATGCGCTCGTTGCCGACCGCAAAGCCCATGCGCCAGCCGGCCATCGAGAAGGTCTTCGACATCGAGGTGAATTCGACGGTGACGTCCATCGCGCCCGGTACCTGCAGCACCGAGGGCGGCGGGTTCTTGTCGTCGAAATAGACCTCGGCATAAGCGAGGTCCGAAAGAATGTAGATCTCGTGCTTCTTCGCGAAGGCCACGAGGTCCTCGTAGAAGTCGAGGCTCGCCACCTGCGCCGTCGGATTCGACGGATAGCAGACGATCAGCGCGATCGGCTTCGGGATCGAATGGATGATGGCGCGCTCGACGGCCGCGAAAAAGTCCGGCGTCGGCTCGGACGGCACCGAGCGGATCACGCCGCCGGCCATCAGGAAGCCGAAGGCATGGATGGGGTAGCTCGGATTGGGGCACAGCACGACATCGCCGGGCGCGGTGATCGCCTGGGCGACGTTGGCGAAGCCTTCCTTGGAGCCCAGCGTCGCCACCACCTGGGTGTCCGGATTGAGCTTCACGCCAAAGCGGCGCTCGTAATAGCCGGCCTGGGCCTTGCGCAGGCCGGTGATGCCCTTCGAGGCCGAATAGCGGTCGGTGCGCGGCTTGCCCAGGGTCTCCTTGAGCTTCTCGATCACATGCGGCGGGGTCGCAAGATCCGGATTGCCCATGCCGAGGTCGATGATATCGGCGCCAGCGTTTCGCGCGGCGGCCTTGGCCCGGTTGACCTGTTCGAACACATAGGGCGGCAATCGTCGGATGCGGTAGAATTCTTCCATGGGATCGGGCTCCAGAACCGCTTCATCATGCGGTTGAATCGCTTCTTTTTATCACGGAAGCCCGGTGACACCAGTCACGACGGGCAGTTTTGACTATTTGGCCGCCGGTTTGGCCGGCAGCACGACGGCCTGGCGATCGCGGGCGGCAGTCAGTTCGGCCTGCATCTTGGCCTGATCCGCCGGCGCCATGGCGGTGCCTTCGCGGGTGGTCGGCAGATCATGAACCGGCAGATAGGTGCCCACCTCGGCCGGACGCGCCGGAGCGCCCGCCGGCGTCCCCACCATGGGCATGTCGGCGATGGTCGAGGCGCAGCCGCCCAGAGGCAAGCCAAGCCCCAGCACCAGCAAGGCGGCCGCTGTCGCCGCCCGCCCGCTGCGACCGCCAATTGCCCTGAATGTGCCTCTACGCGTCACGCCACAACCCTACATCGCATTAGAATCGATTTCATCCCTATCGCAGCGCACCATCCAACCAATCTGGTCACAAACGATTAATGCCGGGAGAAGGCGCTAAAGGCTTGGATCTTCAATATGACGGAAGCAAGACCCAAAGCCGAATACATGACGCGGTGCAGCACATCGAATCCTGCGGCAATCCGCGAACTGTGCCATCATCGATTTTGCGTGGCGACGTACCGTTGCCCGACTGGAATGAAGCTGTTGTTGCGCCATGACCGAAGTTGCCGCCGACGCCAAAGCTGCTAACGACAAAATCTCGGGCGACGCGTCCGCCAAACCGTTCAATCCCGAAGCTTTTGCGCTCAACATGGCCAAGGCGATGGAGAATGGCGGCAAGGCCCTGGCCGCCTATCTGCAGCCGCGCCAGACCGGCGAGACGGTCGACAAGCCGCCAAACGAGCTGACGGAGCTGATCAAGACCTTCAGCATCGTCGCCAATTACTGGCTGTCCGACGACAAGCGTGCCGCCGAATTGCAGATGAAGCTCGGCAAGGCCTATCTCGACCTCTGGGGCTCGGCGATGCGCCGGATGGTCGGCGAAGCCGGCTTGCCCGCCATCGAGGCACCGCCGCGCGACAAGCGTTTCAGCGATCCCGAATGGAAATCGAACCAGTTCTTCGACTTCGTCATGCAGGCCTATCTGCTGACCACGCAATGGGCGCACGACCTCGTCAAGAACGCCGAGGGGCTCGATGCGCATACCCGCAAGAAGGCGGAATTCTACGTTCAGCAGATCACCAATGCGATGGCGCCATCGAATTTCGTGCTGACCAATCCGGAAGTACTGCGCGAGACCGTGATGTCGAACGGCAGCAACCTGATGCGCGGCATGACCATGCTTGCCGAGGATATCGAGGCCGGCAAAGGCTCGCTGCGCATTCGCCAGTCCGATCCGAAAAACCTCGAAGTCGGCGTCAACATGGCGACGACGCCGGGCAAGGTGATTTTCCAGAACGAGGTGATGCAGCTGATCCAGTATCAGCCGGCAACCGAGAACGTACTGCGCACGCCGCTTCTGATCGTGCCGCCCTGGATCAACAAGTTCTACATCCTCGATCTCAAGCCCGAGAAATCCTTCATCAAGTGGGTCGTCGATCAGGGCGTCTCGGTGTTCGTGATCTCCTGGGTCAACCCCGACAAGCGCCTCGGCGCCAAGACCTTCGACGACTACATGAAGGAAGGCCCGCTGACCGCGATGGACGTCATCGAGCAGATCACCGGCGAAATGACCGTCCACACCATCGGCTATTGCGTCGGCGGCACCCTGCTCGCCTCGACGCTGGCCTGGCTCGCCGAGAAGCGCCGCGTCCGCGTGGCATCGGCGACGTTCCTGGCAGCCCAGGTCGATTTCACCCATGCCGGCGATCTCATGGTGTTCGTCGACGAGGATCAGATCTCGGCGCTGGAAAAGGACATGCAGGCAGCAGGCGTGCTGGAAGGCAGCAAGATGGCCATGGCCTTCAACATGCTGCGCTCCAACGATCTGATCTGGTCCTATGTCGTGAACAACTACCTCAAGGGCAAGCCGCCTTCGGCCTTCGACCTGTTGCACTGGAATTCAGACGCGACGCGGATGCCGGCGGCGAACCACTCGTTCTATTTGCGCAACTGCTATCTGGAGAACAAGCTCTCGACCGGCAACATGATCCTCGACAACACCCGGCTCGATCTCTCCAAGGTCAAGGTGCCCGTCTACAATCTCGCCACCCGCGAGGACCACATCGCGCCGGCGCAATCGGTGCTGTACGGCTCGCAATTCTTCGGCGGCCCGGTGAAATACGTGTTGTCCGGCTCCGGCCATATCGCTGGCGTGGTCAATCCGCCAGCCTCCGGCAAGTACCAGTACTGGACCAACGATAACGCCCACGCCACCGATCTCGCCGACTGGATGAAGACCGCACAGGAACATGCTGGCTCGTGGTGGCCGAACTGGCGGGAGTGGCTCTCCGGCATCGATGGTGAGGAAGTTCCTGCCCGCCATGTCGGCACAGACGCATTCCCCGCACTGGAAGACGCCCCCGGCAGTTATGTGCGGGTGCGGGCGTAACGGCCCGCCTCTCCGCGCTTGCTTGGCGTCGTCACAGCAAACGTCTATGATTTCAGCTAGGACGCGTCGCATCCGCTTGCGGCGCGTGTGTTTTGCATGACCATCTCCGCGTTTTCCGCGGGAATTTCGACTGAAAGGATACCCGGATGACGCGCGAATTGTTCTGGCTGACGCTGACCGTGATTCTCACCGGCCTACTCTGGGTGCCTTATATGCTGAACCGCATCATGGTCCGCGGTGTCACCGGCGTCATGGCCAATCCGACGCGAACCGACAGGCCGCAGGCTGAATGGGCTAACCGGATGATGTTCGCCCATGACAACGCCGTCGAGAATCTCATCATCTTCGCGCCGCTGGTGCTGATCCTGAATGCCGCCGATGTCTCGACCCCGACCACCGTTCTGGCCTGCGCGGTCTATTTTTGGTCGCGCGTGGTGCATCTGATCGTCTACACGCTCGGCCTGCCGATTTTCCGCACGTTGGCCTTCGTGGTCGGCTTCATCGCCCAGGCGGTGCTCGCCATCGCGATCCTGCGGATTCCGTACTAACACTTCTTCTCGCCAGATTGATCTGCAATGAACCACGCTGCCCCAAGTCTCCATCTCGTCGTCAAGGAAATTGCCGACGAGATGGCGCAGCGAACGGACCGCGGCGACGTCGCGAGCTATATTCCGGAACTGGCGGGTGTCGATCCCAACCAGTTCGGCCTTGTGGTCATCGATGCCGATGGCCAGGTTGCGGCTGGCGGCGATGCCGATGTGCCGTTCTCGATCCAGAGCATCTCGAAAGTCTTCACGCTGACGCTGGCGCTCGGCATGGTCGGCGACCGGCTGTGGAAACATGTCGGCCGCGAGCCCTCGGGCAATCCGTTCAACTCCATCGTCCAGCTCGAACGCGAGCGCGGCGTGCCGCGCAATCCCTTCATCAATGCCGGCGCCATCGCCGTCACCGACGTCATTCTGTCCGGCCATCAGCCGCGCGAGGCGATCGGCGAAATCCTGCGTTTCATGCAGTTTCTGTCCGGCGACAGCTCCATCGTGATCGATGAAACCGTCGCCGCGTCCGAGAAACGCACCGGCTTTCGCAACACCGCGCTCGCCAATTACATGAAGTCGTTTGGCGTGGTCGAAAACCCCGTCGACTTCACGCTCGGCGTCTATTTCCACCACTGCGCGATCGCGATGTCGTGTCGGCAGTTGGCCATGGCGACGCGCTACCTCGCTTATTCGGGCCGCAATCCGTCGACCGGACTCTCGGTGGTGTCGTCGGAGCGCGCGCGCCGTATCAACGCGTTGATGCTGATGTGCGGCCATTATGACGGTTCGGGTGAGTTCGCCTATCGCGTCGGCCTGCCAGGCAAGAGCGGCGTTGGCGGGGGCATTATCGCAGTCGCCCCCGGAAAGGCCTCGATCGCAGTCTGGGCGCCGGGTCTCGACAAGCACGGCAATTCGCATCTCGGCCGCATCGCGCTCGAAGCGCTTACGAAGCGGCTCGGCTGGTCGATCTTCGGCGTCTGACGCCAACCCGGTTTACGGTCATGAAAAAGGGCTGAAACATCGTTGTTTCAGCCCTTGATCGTCGTCGATAAACCGCACCCGGGGCGGTGAACCTTGCGTCCGGCCAAGCACCGTCAATGTTCGTAGGTCCGATTGGCTTCCTGGATGGCAGCCTCGTGGTACCAGCTGTCATAGTCGGCCACGGTTTTTACCGTCGAGGCACGCAGATCCAGCGGCTTGCTGAGCCGTCCCCGCGGGCCGACCGATCCACGGCCGCCAACCGGGAATTGGTAGATTTTAGCGGTATGGGGGTGATGCGTTTGAGACGTCGGCATCGCTTCTCTTCCTTCCTCTGATCTGTTTTTTCCTTTCGGATCATCATTGTAACAGAGACGCCCTTCTTTTGTGCCGACTGCCTCGTAAGAAGCATCCAAATGGCTACAATATGCGCACTGGATGGACATGCGCTTTGGGCGCGCAGGTTTTGAAGCCGCCTACGCAGCGCCTGACCTCTCATTTGAGCGTCTGAAAGGCAGAAAAGTTCCGGTCCAAAATAGCCTGCAAGGGAATTGGGCAGCCGGTATTTTTCGCGCGCGGTCGAATTCCTCTGAAAAATTCGCGAATCCGGACCGATTCCCGGTCTCCGATGCCCTCTCCAGACAGCGAATTACAGCCCCGTTGGGGACGCGCCGCGGTTTTCGTCACAAAAGCGTTGCGCCGCGACAAGTTGGCATACTACGTGCTTTATATGCAGCGCCTGGGCGGATTTTGCGTCCGCCCGCCGGCAAGCTCAGGGCTCACGCCCTACGCATCGCCAACTCATGAGAGACCCGCATGACAAAGTATAAGCTCGAGTATATTTGGCTCGACGGTTACACGCCGGTTCCGAACCTGCGTGGCAAGACGCAGATCAAGGAATTCGAAGATTTCCCGACCCTCGAACAGCTCCCGCTGTGGGGCTTCGACGGTTCGTCGACCATGCAGGCCGAAGGCCACAGCTCCGATTGCGTGCTGAAGCCGGTTGCGATCTATCCGGATGCGGCCCGTGAGAACGGCGCCCTGGTGATGTGCGAAGTCATGATGCCCGATGGCGTCACCCCGCACTCGACCAACAAGCGCGCCACCATTCTCGACGATGCCGGCGCCTGGTTCGGTTTCGAACAGGAATACTTCTTCTACGAGAACGGCCGTCCGCTCGGTTTCCCCGAGGATGGCTATCCCGCGCCGCAGGGGCCCTACTACACCGGCGTCGGCTTCAAGAACGTCGGCTCGATCGCCCGTGAGATCGTCGAAGAACATCTCGACCTCTGCCTCGAAGCCGGCATCAACCACGAAGGCATCAACGCCGAAGTGGCGAAGGGCCAGTGGGAATTCCAGATCTTCGGCAAGGGCTCCAAGAAGGCCGCTGACGAAATGTGGATCGCGCGCTACCTGCTGCTCCGTCTGACGGAAAAGTATGGCATCGACATTGAATTCCACTGCAAGCCGCTCGGCGATACCGACTGGAACGGCTCGGGCATGCACGCCAACTTCTCGACCGAATACATGCGTACGGTCGGCGGCAAGGCTTACTTCGAAGCCTTGATGGCCCAGTTCGACAAGAACCTGATGGACCACATCAACGTGTACGGTCCGGACAACGACAAGCGTCTGACCGGCAAGCACGAAACGGCTCCGTGGAATAAGTTCAGCTACGGCATCGCGGACCGCGGCGCCTCGATCCGCGTCCCGCACTCCTTCGTCAAGAATGAGTACAAGGGCTATCTGGAAGACCGTCGCCCTAACTCCCAGGGCGACCCCTACCAGATCGCTTCGCAGATCCTGAAGACCATCTCGGAAGTCCCGACCGCCAAGTCGGCAGCCGCGTAAACGTCACTTACAGATCAAAAGCGAACGGCCCGAACGCAAGTTCGGGCCGTTTTGTTTGGCCCCTGCGTCCTTTCGCCGCCTTAGAGGATTGGACAAGAGATCGGCAGGATCGGTCTAACGCCGGCCGTGCGACATGCCCCAATGCTTGTCCGCTGTCGCAACATTCACGCGGCGAGAAAAACAGGGAGAAGCGATCATGTCATATCGAACGACCGCTTTCGTTGCGGCTTTCTGCGTGCTGGCATCCACGGCAAGCCTTCGCGCGGAGACGACGGAAGAACGCCTGCGACGCGGCGACGAGGTTGTTCGATCACTCAATGCCGGCAGCAGCCAGCCGACCCTCGAAGACCTGCGCGCCGAATTTCCATTTCTCGCCGATGCGATCACGGGCTACGCACTCGGCGACGTCTGGGCGCGGCCGGTTCTCGACGCGCGCACGCGACAGCTAGCAGCCGTCGCCGCTTTCGCGGCGCTGGGGCATCGGCCGTTCATGAAGATCCATGCGAACTACGCGCTCAACGCCGGCGTGAAAGAGGAAGAGCTGAAGGAGATCGTCTATCTGACGACCGTCCATGCCGGTTTCCCGCGCGCCATTGAGGCGGCGCAGACACTGAGTGAACTGTTCAAGGAGCGCGCACCGAAGCCGGGAGCGGCGAAGTGACAAGAGCATAGAAAAAAGGCCCGAACGCAAATTCGGGCCTTTTCTGTTGTCTCTCGCTGTCGTCACCCGGCCTGCAATGCGGGCCAAGGTGTATGCGCGCTCTCTACGGGAACATCGCGGGCTGATCGATGCCCAGCGTCTCGGCAAAGCCAAGCACCAGATTCATGTTCTGCACCGCCTGCCCCGATGCGCCCTTGGTCAGGTTGTCGAGGGTCGAGACGATGATCGCGCGGCCCGGGATACGGTCAGCGGCAACGCCGATGAAGGTCATGTTGGAGCCGCGCACGTGCCGCGAATGCGGCGTCTTGCCGAATGGCAGGATGTGAACGAACGGCTCCTTCTCATACTGTTTAACCAGCACCTCGTGGAGATCCTGCGCCGTCTTGCCCCGCCGGCCACGCACATAAATGGTCGAGAGGATGCCGCGGTTCTGCGGCAAGAGATGCGGCGTGAAGCTAACAACAACCTCCTTGCCGGCAGCCTTGGAGAACTCCTGATCGAGCTCCGCCATGTGCCGGTGATGGCCGACACCATAGGCGTTGAAGCCTTCGGACACTTCGGAGAACAGCATCTCTTCCTTGGCCGAACGCCCTGCGCCCGTCATGCCGGACTTGGCATCGATCACGATCTCATCGGTCTCGATGGCGCGCGCCTTCAACAGCGGCACCAAAGGCAGGATCGCGCATGAGGTGTAGCAGCCGGGATTGGCGATGAGCCGCGCCTTCTTGATGTCGCGCCGATAGAGCTCGACGAGGCCGTAGACGGCTTCCTTCTGCAGCTCCAGCGCATGATGTTCGTGGCCATACCACTTCGCATAGGCGGCTGCGTCCTCGAGCCGGAAGTCGGCCGACAGATCCACCACCTTCGTCTCCGGCGCCTTGGCCAGCAAATCCTGCAGTACCTTCTGCGTGGTCGCATGCGGCAGCGCGCAGAACACCAGATCGAGGCCAATGGTCGTCCAGTCGACGGAGTCGATGCTTACGAGCGTCGGCAGTTCATAGGGTGCGAATTGCGGGAACACATCGCCCATCGCCTGCCCGGCGCGCCGGTCGGCCGTCAGCAGCACGAGCTCGACCTTGGGATGGCGCAGCAGCAGCCGCACTAGTTCGGCTCCGGTGTAACCGGACGCACCGAGAATGCCGATTTTCTTCTTCGTGCTCATCCCATAAATCCTTCGGCCTCAGCCATAGCAGTCAATTGTGTCGTCTCTTCCGCAAACAAATGCGGCCGCAATTTGCGCATCGCATTTGAAATCTCGAACGCGGCAGGCTCCGGCCGCAGCGCCAGTGCGCTCATGACAGCCAGATGATCGGCATCTGACTTGTGCTGGTTGAGCTTGGAGCTACCCTCCACCTCGTCCACTGTCATCACCACACCGACGATCGCCTTCTTCATCGCCTCAAGCCGCCCCGCCGCCATCTTATCGGAGGTCCAGGGCTTCTTCGGCGCCAGCCGTGTTTCGAACCTTGCGCTCAGCGCGTCAAGATGCGGGCCAAGTTCACCACCTGACAGGATGCGCACCGGTCCGGTGAGATGGACCGCCTGATAGAGCCAGGTCGGCACCTGATCGGGCGATACGTACCAATCGGCCGACACATAGGCATCAGCGCCCAGGATGGCCATGGCCCATGGCGTCACGCCGTCTGCGAGCTTGAGCAGCGGATTTTGTCGCGCAAGGTGAAAGGCCAGACGCGGCGTACCGTCATTGCCGTAGTCGAGGCAGAAAGGCACCGCGGAGGCGATCGGCTTCCTGCCATCGAAGGCGCAGACCGTGCCGAAGCCGCACGCGTTCGCAAACGCAAGTGCGTCGGTCCGGTCGGTCTGAAATTTGGGCGGCGTATACATGACGGGCTCCTTCCTGAGTGAAGGCCGCCGGATGGGTCGCGCTGCTGTTTGGGAGAAAGACTGCCGCGGACCATATCCGGCGGCAGTGAGAGATCGAAACGCTTATGCGCGCATATCTCCACCTGCCGCGAGAATGCGGCGGCGGCGGGCGATGATGCTGGTCGCAAGGTTGATCATGGGCGCGGTCATAGGGCCGCGCCCGCGATCCGTCAAGATCACCAGAGCGCAGACCTCAGAGAACTGGGCTCCACGGCGCCGGCACGACGCGGTAGCCGTTGCCATCCTTCTCGACGAAACCGTTGGCCGGGAACGGATAGTGGAAGCCTTGCACCCGCATCCTGTCGGCGACCAGCATGTCATAGACCTTGCGGCGGGTGGCTTCGGCCTGCACCGGATCCTGGTCGAAATTCACGTGCCAGCCGGGATTGGCGGCGAATAGCGCCGGAAGGTTGGTGACGTCCGACTGGATGAAGACCTTGTCCGATCCGGACGACAGCACATAGGACGTGTGGCCCGGCGTGTGCCCAATCGAGGCGACAGCCAGCAGCCCGGGCGCGACGTCCTTGCCCCATTCATAGGGCGTAACCTTCTTCTTCAACCCGGCCTCGAACACCCGCCGATTGTTCTTGAACAGACCGGTCATGCGATCGCCGGTGGCACGGCTCATCTCGCCGTCGTCCATCCAGAACTTCCACTCTACTGCCGGCACCAGCACTTCGGCATTGGGAAACGCCAGCACGCCGTCCGCCGTCAGCAGGCCGTTCACATGATCGCCATGGAAGTGCGAGATCACGACCATGTCGATCATCTTTGGATCGATCCCTGCCGCCGTCATGTTGGTAATGAACTGACCGACATTGCCCTTGCTACTGGCATAGGCGCCCGGCCCGTTGCCGGTGTCGATCACCACCAGCTTGCCACCGGTGTTGATCACCAACGGCGCATAGAAGTTGGTGATCTGATCTTTCGGCAGAAATGCCCTGGCGAGCACGGCATTGATATCATCGCGTTTGGCGTTGGAAATATAGGTATCGGCCAGGGGAAACGTCGCCGCACCATCGGAAATGGCGTTCACCTGGATATCGCCGACCTTGTAGCGATAGAAACTCGGCGCCTGCTTATCGGCCGGCGGTGCGGATGCCTTTGCCGGGGCCGATGAAAGCAGTGGCGTCGCTGCGAGCGCGGCGGCGCCCGCCAGCGCGTGTCGTCGTGACAGATCCATGAAGTCTTCTCCCCTTGCTTTGCAGGTCGCTGTTGGCGCGACTCCGGCGCAGAGACTGGCACGACGCACCGACGGAGGCGATGGGTGTTACGAGGCCAGCCGGCCTGCACTGCAGCGCAGGCCGGGAAATTTGCCAGGCTTCGTTTAGATCACCGGGCTCCATGGGGCCGGCACCAGCCGATAACCGTTGCCATCCTTCTCGACGAAGCCATTGGCCGGGAACGGATAGTGGAAGCCCTGCACACGCATCTTCTCGGCCACCAGCATATCATAGACCTTGCGGCGCGTGGTTTCCGCCCGCGCCGGGTCCTGGTCGAACATCAGATGCCAGCCGGGATTGGTGACGAACAGCGACGGATGGTTGGTGACGTCGGACTGAATGAACAGCTTGTCGCTGCCGGACGACAGCACGAACGAGGTGTGGCCAGGCGTATGGCCGACCGACTCCACGGCGAGCAGGCCTGGCGCGACGTCCTTGCCCCATTCATAGGGCGTGACCTTCTTCTTCAGCCCATCGTTGAAGAGCTTGCGGTTGCTGGCGAACAGACCCTTCATGCGGTCATTGGCGGCCTTGGCCATCTCGCCGTCGTCGTTCCAGTACTTCCACTCGGCGGCCGGGACGAGCACTTCGGCATTCGGAAAAGCCGGCGTGCCATCGGCGGCCAGAAGCCCGTTCACGTGATCGCCATGGAAATGCGAGATCACGACCATGTCGACGTTCTTGGCGTCGATACCAGCGGCGGCCATGTTGTTGGCGAACTGTCCGACATTGCCCTTGGTCGCCGCGAGGGCTCCGGGGCCGTTGCCCGTATCGATCACCACCAGCTTGCCGCCAGTGTTGATGACCAGCGGCGCAAAGTGGATGGTCATCTTGTCCTTCGGCAGGAAGGCCTTGTCGAGCGCGGCGTTGACCTCATCCTTCTTGGCGTTGAGCACGAAGGTGTCGGCCAGCGGAAAAGTGCTTGCGCCGTCGGAGATTGCATTCACCTGCGCATCGCCGACCTTGTAGCGGTAGAAGCTCGGCGCCTGCTTGTCGGCGGGTGGAGCAGACGCCTTGGCAGAGCCTGCGGTGAGCAATGGAGATGCGGCGAGCGCGGCGGCTCCGGCAAGGGCGTGGCGGCGTGACAAGTCCATGATGTTCTCCGGGGTGAAGCAGTGACAGGCGGGGGCTGGCGGAATTATTTACCAGCGTTCGATGACTTCTGCGAGATGTCGCGGCATTCAGGCACCGCGACATGTCAGCCCGTTCAACACCCGGACACGGCGGTTATTCCCCGCCGGACTACTTCAGCTTCCAGAGCCATTCCACGGTCATCGACAGGCCGTCGCCGAACAGCAGCAGGACGCCCGCCCAGATAAAGGCCGAGGTGAAGTTGGCGACCTGAAAGCGCCAATAGGGCATTTCGAAAATGCCGGCGGCCAGCGGCACTGAGGCCCGCAACGGGCCGAAGAAGCGGCCGATATAAATGCTGGGCACGCCCCATTTTTTGACGAAGGCTTCGCCGCGCGGAAGCAGGTCGGGAAATTTGGACAGCGGCCAGATCTGGGCGACCTGGTCCTTGTATCTGAAGCCGAACCAATAGGAGAGCCAGTCGCCGAGCGCCGCGCCGAGAGCGCCGGCAATCAACACCGGCCAGAAGCTGATGCCGCTCGCGCCGACCAGTGCGCCGATGGCCACCAGCGCGCCCCAGGCCGGCAGCAGCAGGGAGATGAAAGCGAGCGATTCCCCGAAGGCCAGCAGCAGGACGATCGGCGCCGCCCAGACCTGGTTCTGGCGCACGAATTCGATCAGCCCGTGCATCCAGCCTTCCATATGGAGAGTGTCCCTTTACGGCTCTGGCCCGGCCGGATTGGCCGCGAACCGCTTTAACCTTCAAACGCCCGCGACAGGTAATCCGGCGGCGCCGATCACATCAAGTCACAACATCTGAGGGCCGATAGCCGCGGTGCGGGTGCCCACCGGTAAATTTGAACCTTTTCCAGGCCTCTGCGTCCAAGGTCAGAGACCGGCTTACCCAATGGCAACTCTGTACCGCCGTTGGGCTGACTTCCCGCCCGGCTGTCAAAAATCAAGAACGCAAAGGACTGAAGATGATCGGATCGCTGATGATGTGCGTGAGTGCGCTGGTATTGCTGATCGGCATGGTCGCCGGCATCGTGATGGGCATACGCCAGGACTTCCTGCTGAGCCCCGCGCATGCGCATCTCAACCTCGTCGGCGGCGTGCTGCTGTTCCTGTTCGGGTTGTATTACCGCCTGATTCCCCTGGCCGGACGCTCGCTACTGGCCAAGGTCCAGGGCACGATGCACATCGTCGGCGGCATCATGTTCCCTGTCGGCATCGGCATCACCCTGCTCGCCAACCACGCCTATATGGCCATTCCGATCATCGGTTCACTGATCATGCTCGCGGCCATGGCCCTATTCGTTGTGATTGTGCTACGCACCGAGCGCTCTGGCACGGCCGCATGAGCCCCGAGGTCGCAGCCACATTGCCAACCTGAACGTGGCATAGTCACAGCAACGATTCGCCGCGCCTCGCGCGGCGCCAACCGAGACAAAACTTTAAGACATATGGCCAAGGCACAGAAATCAAACGCGAAAGCTGATCTTTTTGGTGGCGCCAGCGCGCCAAAATCGGCTGCGGCACCGAAGGCGTCCACCCGCTCCGCCAATGCCGAAGACGGCTATACGGCCGCGGACATCGAGGTCCTCGAAGGCCTCGAGCCGGTCCGGCGTCGTCCGGGCATGTATATCGGTGGCACCGATGAAAAGGCGCTGCATCACCTGTTCGCCGAAGTGATCGACAACTCGATGGACGAGGCGCTGGCTGGCCATGCGACCTTCATCGAGGTGGAACTCACCGCCGACGGCTTCCTGTCGGTGTCGGACAACGGCCGCGGCATCCCGGTCGACCCGCATCCGAAACATCCGAAGAAATCCGCCCTCGAAGTCATCATGTGCACGCTGCATGCCGGCGGCAAATTCGACTCCAAGGTCTACGAGACTTCGGGCGGTCTGCACGGTGTCGGTGTCTCCGTGGTCAACGCCCTCTCCTCGCTGCTCGAGGTCGAGGTCGCGCGTAACCAACAGCTCTACAAGATGACGTTCGCCCGCGGCATTCCCCAAGGCAAGCTTGAGGATCTCGGCAAGGTTCATAACCGCCGCGGCACCCGCGTGCGCTTCAAGCCGGATACCGACATCTTCGGCGCCAAGGCAGCCTTCAAGCCGCAGCGTCTGTTCAAGATGGCGCGCTCCAAGGCCTATCTGTTTGGCGGCGTGAAGATCCGCTGGAAGTGCGATCCGGAACTGCTCAAGGGCCTCGAGGACACTCCGGCCGAGGACGAATTCCACTTCCCCGGTGGCCTCAAGGACTATCTCGCCGCGGCGATCCATGCCGATACGCTGGTGCATCCGGAGATCTTCTCCGGCAAATCCGGCCGCAATGGCGCCCATGGCGCCTGCGAATGGGCTGTCGCCTGGACCGCGGATGCCGACGGTTTCATGTCGTCCTATACCAACACCGTGCCGACGCCAGACGGCGGCACCCATGAAGCCGGCATGCGCAGCGCCATGCTGCGCGGATTGAAGGACCACGCCGAACGCGTCGGCCAGGGCAAGCGCTCTGGCACCATCACTTCGGAAGACGTGATGGTCGGCGCCGCCGTGATGCTCTCGGTATTCGTGCGCGAGCCGGAATTCCAGGGCCAGACCAAGGATCGTCTCGCGACCGCCGAAGCCCAAAAGATCGTCGAACAGGCCATCAAGGATCCGTTCGACCACTGGCTGTCCGGCAATCCCGTCCAGGCCAACAAGCTGCTCGAATTCGTGCTCGAGCGCGCCGACGAGCGTCTGCGCCGCCGCGCCGAAAAGGAGACTTCGCGCAAGACCGCGGTGAAGAAGCTGCGCCTGCCCGGCAAGCTGGCCGACTGCACCAATACCGCGACCGAAGGCTCCGAACTGTTCATCGTCGAGGGCGATTCGGCAGGCGGCAGCGCCAAGCAGGCGCGCGATCGCAAGACCCAGGCCATCCTGCCGCTGCGCGGCAAGATCCTCAACGTCGCCTCGGCGACCAAGGAAAAGCTGACGGCCAACGCGCAGATATCAGACCTCATGCAGGCGATCGGCGCCGGCACCGGCGCGCATTACCGCGAAGAAGACCTGCGCTATTCGCGCATCATCATCATGACCGACGCCGATGTCGACGGCGCCCACATCGCATCATTGCTGATCACCTTCTTCTACCGGCAGATGCCAAAGATGATCGATGAAGGGCATCTCTATCTCGCAGTCCCCCCACTCTACCGCCTGACCCATGGCAGCAAGACGGTCTATGCGCGCGACGATGCGCACAAGGACGCGTTGCTGAAGAGCGAATTCAACGCCAATGCCAAGGTCGATGTCGGTCGCTTCAAAGGCCTCGGCGAAATGATGCCGGCGCAGCTGAAGGAAACCACCATGGACCCGGCGCGCCGCACCTTGCTGCGCGTGCAGCTGCTGCCGGAAGACCGCGACGGCACTGCTGACTCCGTTGAGCGCCTGATGGGCACCAAGGCCGAAGCGCGCTTTGCGTTCATCTCGGACAAGGCGGAATTCGCCAACGAGGAATTGCTGGACGTCTAAAAGCTCGTTTCTCGGACGCGCTCACGCTTCAGAAATCATCGGGCGCGTGCCGGGAGCAATCTTTTATTCCCTATTTAGTCATTGCCCCTCGCCGCCCGGCGTGCGAACGCCGGCGATCAGGATATCGACGAGCCGCTTGGCGCTGGCTTCCCAATTCGGACCTGCGCTGACACTGGCCACGCCGGCCAGTGCGCGCAACATGTCGAGCGGATCGAGATCGAGGCGGATGTCACCATTGGCAACGGCGCGGTCGACCAGCATTGCCATCGCAGTTTTGATCTGCGTGCCAGCATCGGCATAGAGGTCCGAACAGTCGCCAACAATCGAACCCAGCACACCCGCCATCAGTTGCTTCGTCGCAATGTGATCGACGAAGATTCGCATCCAGGTGCGCAAGGCCTCCACCGGGGCATGTGTGGTCGCAAGTTCCGCAGCGGCCTCGGCAAGCTGCTGTGTCTCGTTGCGATAGACCGCCTCGACCAATGCGTCGCGGGTGGGGAAGTGGCGATATAGCGTCCCGATTCCGACGCCCGCGAGCCGCGCGATCTCCTCAAGACCGGCCGCCTCGCCCTTTTCGGCAAATGTCGCCTTTGCCGTTTCCAACAGCCGCTGACGATTGCGCTGCGCATCGATCCGTGGTCCGCGAACGGCCTTCGGCTTGGCCTCCTGTGCCATTTTACGGGTCACCTCTTGATAAACGGAGGGTGCCTCCGTATTTAAACGGAGACGGCCTCCATTTATACCCTCAAAGCGCCGTTCGACAAAGCTCGATCAGCTCGGAGGCGCGTCGTGCCAAACGCAAGGAGCTATCATGGCAGGACCTTTCAGTGCCACTTCCACCACCAACGACGTGCTCGCTGGCGTCGACCTCCGCAGCAAGCGCATTCTGGTCACCGGCGTCTCAGCCGGGCTCGGCGTCGAGACGGCGCGCAGCTTGGCCGCCCGGGGCGCGCAGGTGGTCGGTGCCGCCCGTGACCTCGCCAAGGCGGAAGCGGCGACCGCGCAAGTGCGCGCCGATGCCACTGGTGGCGGTGGCCTCGAACTGATTGCACTCGATCTCGGCTCGCTGGCCAGCGTCCGGGCCTGCGCCGACGCACTGGTCGCGGCTGGCCGCCCGTTCGACCTGGTGATCGCCAATGCCGGCGTGATGGCGCCGCCGTTCGGCCTCACCGCGGACGGCTTCGAGACCCAGTTCGGCACGAACCATCTCGGTCACTTCGTATTGGTCAACCGTATCGCGTCACTGCTGTCGCCCACCGCGCGACTGGTCAACGTCGCTTCGTCCGGCCATCGCTTCGCCGATGTCGATCTCGATGATCCCAACTTCACCAAGGGCTCCTACGAACCGTTCATCGGCTATGGCCGCTCGAAGACCGCCAACGTACTGTTCGCCGTCGAGTTCGACCGGCGGCATCGGGCACGTGGCGTGCGCGCCACCGCGCTGCATCCCGGCGGCATCAAGACAGAACTCGGCCGCCATATGGGCGAAGCAACGATCGATGCCATGCTCGACGGCATCAATGCCGAGCTCGCTGCCGAGGGTAAACCGCTGTTTCAATGGAAGACCATTCCGCAAGGCGCTGCGACTTCGGTGTGGGCCGGCGTGGTCGCCAGCGCGGACGAGATCGGCGGCCGCTATTGCGAGAACTGCCACGTCTCGGAGATCGTCGACGGGCTGATCAATCCGGCCAGCGAAGGCGTGCGCGCTTACGCGCTCGATGCCGAACGCGCCAAGGCGCTATGGGCCAAGAGTGAGGAAATGGTTGGCGAGCGCTTCTGATCGCCCTGCCGAAATGAAACTGCGGTGATGAACCAAACAGTTGGTTCGTCACCGCCACAGCTGGCGCTTGAAACCTTTGGCTCCGTTCATTGTATCTATCCCATGCGCGCACCACTCCTCACTCTCGGCATTCTCGCTTTTCTGATCGGCACCTTCTGGATCGGCCAGGGCACCGGGCTCGTGAACTGGCCGAAATCCAGTTTCATGATCAGCCAGATGCAGTGGGCCTATTACGGCGCTGCCCTCGCCGCGCTTGGCGTCGGACTGATGGGACTGGCGCTCGCGCGGCGCTGAGGCCCTCTTCCATCTTCCCGCCAGTCTTGCGATGATCCGTCCCAGACGCGCCAAGAACGCGTCGGATACAACGCAATGCGGGACGGACACCTTTGACCAGCAATCTCTTCGACCTCGCCGGCAGGGTCGCCATCGTCACCGGCGGCAATACCGGAATTGGCCTCGGTATGGCGCGTGGGCTCGCGAATGCCGGTGCCACCCTCGTGATCGCCGATCGCAACCGCGATAATGCCGCTTCAGCAAAAGCCGAACTGGAGACATCCGGACATCCGGTACTCGCATTGACGACCGATGTTACCGACCCGAACTCGATCGCGCAGATGGTGTCCGCAACGTTGAACGCGTTCGGCCGCATTGACATCCTCGTCAACAATGCCGGCATCAGCATCTCCGCGCCAATCGAAGAAATGGCGCTGGCCGACTGGCAGAAGGTCATCGACGTCAACATGACCGCGCCTTTCATCTGCGCGCAGGCTGTCTACCCGGCGATGAAAGCCGCAGGCCGCGGCAAGATCATCAACATCGCCTCGGTGTTGGCCACACTCGGCGCCGGCGGCGCGGCGAACTACGCCTCAAGCAAAGGCGGCATCCTGCAATTCACCCGCGCGCTGGCGACTGCCTGGGCTGCGGACAACATCCAGTCCAACGCCATTCTCCCCGGCTGGATCGACACCGACCTGACCAAGCGCGCCAAGGACATCCGACCCGAACTGCACGATCGCATTCTCGGGCGTGTACCGGCGCAGCGCTGGGGTAGGCCTGATGATCTTGCGGGCGCGGCCGTGTTCTTGGCCAGCGGGGCTTCCGACTTCGTCAACGGTGCCGCGCTCACGGTCGATGGCGGCTTTTCAATTCAAGGCTGATGCAATGAGGACAACACCATGACTGCAGGACTGTTCGATCTCTCCGGCAAAGTGGCCATCGTCACTGGCGGCAATGGCGGCATCGGGCTCGGCATGGCGCGGGGTCTGGCGCAGGCCGGCGCCGCCATCGCGGTGGTGGGACGCAACCAGACGAAATCCAAGGATGCCGTCGCGGAATTGACTGAGAGCGGCGCCAGGGCGGTCGCCATTGCGGCCGATGTGACCGACAAGACCGCTGTCGATGGAATGATCGCACGCGTGCTGAAAGAACTGGGCCGCATCGATATCCTCATCAACAATGCCGGCATCAACATCCGCAAGCCGCCGCACGAGATCGCACTCGACGAATGGGACAGCGTGATCAAGACCAATCTCACCAGCGCCTTTGTATGTTCGCAGGCGGCGCATCCGGCGATGAAGGCCGCGGGCGGTGGCAAGATCATCAATATCGGCTCGATGCTGTCGATCTTCGGCGCGTCTTTCGCGCCAGCCTATGCCGCCAGCAAAGGCGGCATCGTCCAGTTCACCCGCTCCTGCGCCGTCGCCTGGGCACCTCACAATATTCAGTGCAACGCCGTTCTGCCGGGCTGGATCGATACCGAACTGACACAGAATGCGCGCCGTGAAATCGACGGCCTGCATGACAAGGTACTGGCACGAACGCCCGCCGGCCGCTGGGGCGCGTCGGGAGATTTCGCGGGCATCGCGGTGTTCCTGTCGTCGCGCGCCTCGGACTTCGTCACCGGTACGGCAATCCCCGTGGACGGCGGCTTCTCGGTGCAGGGATAGCCTCTCCTACGCTTCCGGCGACTGCACGTGCTCCGGTCGTACGCCAATGGCCAGGAAACGCGCGGTTAATCCCTGCAGCGGCGGAAACGCGCTGACCAGGCGCATGATCAGCGGCGGCGTCAGCGGCTCGCCGCCCTTGGCCAGTGCACGGCTGATGATGTTGTTTTGCATCACGACCTGCATGCCCTGTGTTGCGCGCATCGGGAATTCGCGGCGGCGACGCACCGCGCCGAGGTCGTCCTCGGTCACCGGTCCCTTCGCCAGCTTCGCCGCCAGCAGGTTAGCGGTCGCGACGGCGTCCTGCACCGCGATATTCACACCGACGCCGCCAACCGGGGACATCGCATGCGCGGCGTCGCCGATGCACAACAGCCCCGGCCGGGTCCAGCGCTTGAGCCGATTGATCGCGACGGTCAGTAGTTTGACGTCGTCCCAGCTCTTCAGCTCTTCGATATGCGCGCTCAGGATCGGCGCCAGACGTGACGTTTCGGCACGGAAAGCCTCAAGGCCACGCACCTTGATCTCCTCATAGTGCCCCTTGGCGATCACATAAGCGCATTGCCAGTAGTCCCCGCGATCGATGGTCACCATCATCTTGCCGGGCTCGAGCCGCGCGAACACGCTCTCGGTCTCCGCGCCCTTGGCAACGCGAAACCACAAGATGTCCATAGGCGCACCGATGTCTTCGACCTCCAGCTTCGCCGCCGGCCGCACGATCGAATGCCGGCCATCGCAGGCCACTGTCAGATCGGCATGGATCTCGACCGGCCCCTGCTGCGTGATGGCCTTGACGCCGACTACTTGCTCGCCCGACCAGATGAGATCGGTCGCCTCGGTGTTCATTATCACCTTGAGATGCGGATAGCGCTGCGCTTTGTCGCGCAGGAAATTGAGGAAATCCCACTGCGGCATGAAGGCGATAAACGGATACTTCGCGCTGGTGCGGCTGATATCCGCAATGCGCAGCTTATGCGTTCCGAAGAAGCCATCCATCTTCTGGATACGATCGTGCTTGATCTTCAGGAAGTCGTCGATCAGGCCAAGCTCGTCCATCACCTGCAGCGTCGATGGATGCACGGTGTCGCCGCGGAAATCGCGGAAGAAGTCGGCGTGTTTCTCGATAACGATCGTATCGACGCCCGCGCGGCCGAGCAGATAGCCGAGCATCATTCCGGCAGGGCCACCGCCAACGATGCAGCAGCGCGCGGTCAGCGAGTTCTCGTTCGCGCCTCCAGCCATTCGCTACTCCTCCGGCGAGTCGAATTTCTTGATCAAGGAATGCGAGCTTGCGATAGTCGAAATGCCGTGGTTCGCAGGGCGGTGTCGATCATGCTCATCGATTTCCCGAACGTCGGAAGCTCTTGGTTTCGGAGATGCTGCCGTCCCGAAACGTCAATTCGACCGACACGAACTTCGTCGAGGCCGGGATTTTGATGTAGGTCTCGGCATCCGACGGCGTCGCAATGGGGTCGCGCAGGTCGCAGGGCGGGAATTTCAGCAGCTTGTCCGGCACGGCGCTATCGATCCCGACGCGGGCCTCGCGAATGGCACAGCGATACGACATCAGATGCGTATAATACATCAGGGGCGTGTTGTAGCCACCGAAGGCAAGCCAGCTTCCAGCGGTCATATCGAGGATCTTGCGCTGGTCGCGAACCAGCGCCGCCTCGGGATCGAAGCGGATCGGAAACGGGCCCTGCATCTCGCCGTTCGCGTCGACGTAACGCAGATAGATCGTCGTCGCCGCGGCGTCGGCGTCGAGCTGGATCGCCGGATTCGGCATTCGCTTGCGCGTGCGCGGATCGAGCGTGTCCATGAAGCCGGTCTCGCGGAAATTACCTCCCTCGCCCATCCGCCAGGAGATACCCAGTGTCGGATCGGCGATCGAGAACATCACGGTCCAGCCGCCATTGTGGCGCGAGAAGCTGGCGATCGGTGCGTTCACCGCATCGTTGGCCGGCGGTAGTTGCGGAACGTTGACGGGCGGCAGCGCAGCGACCTGCTGCAGCGGTTCGGCCGGCCGCGCATCAGCCTGCTTGAGCGCCACACCATTGAGAAAGACGTCATCGACCATCTGGTCGAAATACACCGGCACCTGACGGTGCTTCACGGTCTCTGCCATCTCGCTGACGGTCCGCCGGGTGCGCTGCGCGACCTGCACGAGGTTCAGCGATGGCTCCTGCAGCTCCTTGATGAAGGCGCGCGTGAAAACCGAATTCGGATCGGTGTCGTTGTTCGACAAACGATCCAGCGCGGTCTGCCGCGGCCCGGCCGAGAAGATCGAAAACACGCCTTCCGGGAGCGTCGTCATCGGAGCGAGGCCACCGCTGCCGGCCACAGCGCGGGTGCCAGCGCGCTCGAACGGATTGTTGCGACAGGCGTCGAACACCAGAATCGACGTCCGCGCGCCGCGCATCTGCAGCCGCGTTACAATCCGGTCGGCGAGAATCGCTGAGTCGCGCACCAGCTCTTCCTGCCCTTCCGTGGCGGCAGGGACATCCGTCGGCAGCAGGAAGTTCTGGCCGGCGATCTCGAAGCCGTGCCCTGCAAAAAAGAAAAAGGCCGTGTCGCCTTTTTCAATCGTCGAATCGAAAGCGAGCAACGACTGACTGAAGGCTTGCCGGGTCTGGTTCTCGGCCACCATGACACTGAAGCCGAGATTCTTCAGTGCGTCCCCTATGCTGCGGGCGTCATTCACGGCCTTCTGCAGTTTCGGCACATTGCGATAATCGTTATTGCCGATGACCAGCGCCACGCGTTTTGCAGCAAAAGCCGGCGCTGTCGAAAGTACCGCCGCTGCCAGCGCTGCCAGCAGAATCAAAAGCCGTCGCATTGTTCTATCCCCGCCCCGCCAGCACATGTATCCGTGTGGTGGCTCGACCGCGTCATTGTCTGCCTTGGTCGAGGCAGAACTGCGGCCGGTTCAAACCGAGGTCTAGCCGTTACCACCCATTTTGTCCTGCCTGCTCAGGCAGATCATCTGCCCGCCGATTGCAGCCCCGCTGCCACATTTTCCGCCTTAATCTCCGCTAGCCCGAGCCCCAATCAGAGTCAGGAGATCCTCGTGAAATCACTCGTCCTCGCAGCCGCCCTGCTGCTTCCCACCATGGCACTCGCGCAGGATGCGGCCCCCGCTACCGCGGCGAAACCGCCGGCTGCCGCCGCCAAACCGAAACGCGCCCCGGTAGCCGCCAAGCCTGCACAGACCACCCCTGAAGTGCTCGATATCAACCAGATCATCGGGATCCGCCAGGTCGATCCGGCGACGTATGAGGTCGATGCCCGTCTACAGAGCGGCAGCGAGGTGCATCTGCGCATGAATGCTTTCGTGATGCAGAATCTCGGGATGCAGCTAGGCACTTACGGCAAATAGTCAGCCTGCGGTATCCCTCTCACGCGCGCCGGAATAAGTCGACTTCCGGACGGCTCGGCGTGCGCTCTCGATCAGGGGTGATGAGGTACCACATGTCGCGAAGTCCTGTGGATAAGGGTTACGCGGCCAATCATCGACATGATTGCCCCGACATGTGCTATGTGACAATTCATCAGGTCCGGAGCCAATCCGGGGAGCAATTGCTAAAACCGGCTCCTGCTACAGGCAACCAACGTCAGGAAGCGCGCTTCAGGAACTTTGCGTTCCTCGTAGCTTGGCGATTTGAGGATGGGATTTTTTAGACTGTAAGATTTCAGGCAGTTTTAATCACCCGCCCGAAGCCCGCTACGACTGGATACCTGACGACCAATGGCAAAGAAGATGATTACGCCCGGGCACGAGTTGCTGCTTCGGGTCAACAAGGCATTTCTCGACCACGGCTATGCCGGCCTGTCGATGGTCGGTCTCGCGAGAGAGTGCGGCTTCACGCAGCGCGCGCTCTATTACTATTTCAGCAACAAGGAAGAGGCATTTCGTGCCTCGATCGGCCATCGCAATGAAGTCGCGATAGCACAGGCACTCGAGGCCGGCCAGAAGATCCGGGAAAGTGGCGGCAGCGCACTCGACATCTTTGCGACGATCATCGACCTGAGATACGGCGAAACCCGTCGGATGCTGACATTCTCACCGCATACCGTCGAGCTCAATGCGGAAGCCTTTCGGCGCTGCCGCGATCTCATGATCGAGTCCGCAATCGCCTTCCAGGCCGAGCTGGAAAAGCTGATTATCGATTTCCACTACAGCAAGCTGCTGATCCTGACCGGCCGTTTTACGGCCGCGCAGATCGCGCAGGCGCTGGCCGACGGCGGACGGGCTGTCAATCAGGCACTCCCTCCGATCGCAGCGAATGACTTCTCGGCGCGCTATCGCCAGACCTGCGAGATGATCCTGTATGGCTGCGCGGCAACGCCGACGCAGATTTGAGACGCTGCGGTTCGCCGCCACATACCCTCCTCTCGACTCATCCAGCTCCATCGACATATGGTCCGCGCGGGCAGCGGAGGACGCGCATTGCGTTGCCGCTATGAGATGCGGGGCGTCAAATGAACGACCAGGTGCGGACGCACGGGGCGCCAGCGGGCGCAGCCGTGCCAACTATTGCGGCACGCCTGGACGGGCTGCCAGTCACGCCGCTTCACCTCGGCATCTTCGCGCTCTGTGCCTTCGGCCTGTTCGCAGACATCGCCGAAGTGGCGCTCAGCAATGCCTTTTCCGGCATCTTCCTCGCGCCGCCCTACAGCATCTCGCGCGGCGAGCTCTCGCTGTTGTTGGCATCGGTCTTTGCCGGCGGCGCCGTTGGTGCACCTGTGTTCGGCTGGATTGCGGATCGCTATGGCCGCCAGATCGCGCTGCAGAGCGCGCTTGCCGTCCTGGCGCTGAGCTCGCTCGCCGTCGCCGCCAGTCGCGATGTGGCAACCATGACGGCCTTCCGCTTCATCTCCGGCCTCGCCATCGGCGGCTATCCGCCTTTGACATCGGCCTATCTGTCAGACCTGCTGCCGCCCCGGCGGCGTGGCCTCTTGATGATGCTGTGCGGCGCGCTCGCCTTTCTCGGCGCACCGGCAATCATCCTGATGATCCGCTGGCTGACGCCCATCGCGCCATGGGGCATCGAGGGCTGGCGCTGGGCTTTGATCTTCGGCAGCGCGTGCTCGACCCTGACAGCCCTGCTGTTCTTCCTGGTGCCGGAATCGCCGCGCTGGCTCGCATCGGTCGGACGCGACGCCGAGGCTGATGCCGCCTGCCGCCGCTTCGAGGCATCCGCGCGTCAGCCGTCACCGCCGGCGATCTCCGCTCCCGAAACTATTGCGACCAGATCCAGCGGCTTCCGAGCGCTCGCCCGCGATCGGATCAGCCTGCGGCGCACAGCGCTCCTTGCCGCGCTCTATGTACTCGGACCCTGGGCCACCATTGGCTTCCCGCTGCTCAGCGCCGCGGTGATGGTGCAGAAGGGATTTCATGTCAGCGAGTCCCTGCTGTTCGCGGGACTTACGATGTTCGGTCCATCGATCGGCATCGCGGCGGCATCGGCCTTCGTCGATCGTATCCCGCGGCGCCTCGCTCTGGTCGCCTGTGCCGTGGTGATGATCGCAACCGGGCTGACTTTCGCTGTCAGCACGGTGCTAACGCCGCTCATCGTCACCGGCATCGTGTTCAACCTCGCCAGTGCCGTCTACAGCGCCGTGCTTAGCCTCTACGCTGTCGAGCTGCTGCCGACGCATCTGCGCGCCTCGGCTACCGCTGGCGCATGGGGCCTCGGCCGCGTCGTATCGGCGCTGGTACCGATCGCGCTGCTGCCGCTGCTCGGCAGCCACGGTCCGATCGCGATGTTCACGGTGATCTCGACCGCGCTGTTACTGAGCGGCGCACTCATCGCCATTGCCGGTCCACCCGGCCGCGAACGCAGGCCGGTCGACTAACGGTCAGTGCTGCATCGACGTCACACGCGACGTCGCGTAGCGGCCGTCCGGCGGGGCCCCAAGCCCCGCCAATATCCCGGTTTTGGCCCTTTTCCGCTAAAACATTAAGCTTTTTGGGATGTTCCAGGGTGTGGCGGATTGACTTTGGCCGATTCCAGCCTATGTTCCGGCTCGACGCGGCCCGGTATCGAAACGCGATATCTTGAGTAAGCCGCCTGTCAGCGCCCAGCGTCTCCGTGCATGTTTGCGTGCCGCTCCGGGGATAAGCGCTGCAGTATTTCCCGAGAATCCAAGCGGCGGTTTCGACCTGAGGCGTGATTCCGAACGGTGATCATCCGGATACCGGATCAGATCATGCCCCCATACAGAGGCTCAATGTCCTTCTCCAATCTCGGCTTGTCCGACAAGGTTCTCGCCGCCGTTGCGGCCACCGGTTACACCACCCCAACCCCCATTCAGGAACAAGCGATTCCTCATGTGCTGGCGCGCAAAGACGTGCTCGGCATCGCCCAGACCGGCACCGGCAAGACCGCTGCCTTCGTTCTCCCGATGATGACCATGCTGGAAAAGGGCCGAGCCCGCGCCCGCATGCCCCGCACGCTCATTCTCGAACCGACCCGCGAACTCGCCGCACAGGTCAAAGAGCAGTTCGACAAATACGGCGTCGGCCAGAAGCTCAACGTGGCGCTGCTGATCGGCGGAGTCTCGTTCGGTGATCAGGACAGCAAACTCACCCGCGGCGTTGACGTCTTGATCGCCACGCCGGGGCGCCTGCTCGACCATACCGAGCGCGGCGGACTGCTTCTCACCGGCGTCGAATTGCTGGTCATCGACGAAGCCGACCGCATGCTGGACATGGGCTTCATCCCCGACATCGAACGCATCTGCAAGCTGGTGCCGTTCACCCGTCAGACTCTCTTTTTTACGGCGACCATGCCCGCCGAAATCCGCCGCGTCACCGAGACCTTCCTGCATAATCCGGTGAAGATCGAAGTCTCCAAGCCCGCCTCCACCGCCGTCACCGTGACCCAGTCGCAAGTGGCCGTCGGTCGCGAGCCGCACGAGAAGCGCGAAGTGCTCCGGGCCCTTCTCCGCGAAGCCACCGACCTCAAGAATGCGATCATCTTCTGCAACCGCAAGCGTGAAGTCGCGTTGCTCGCCAAGTCGCTCCAGAAGCATGGCTTCAGTGTCGGCGCCCTGCATGGCGACATGGAGCAGTCGGCCCGCACCGCTGCGCTGGACCAGTTCCGCAAGGGCGAGCTGCCGATCCTGGTGGCTTCCGACGTCGCCGCCCGCGGCCTCGATATTCCCGCCGTCAGCCACGTCTATAATTTCGACGTCCCGCATCATTCCGACGACTACGTGCACCGCATCGGCCGTACCGGCCGCGCCGGCCGCACCGGCTCCGCGATCTCGCTGGTGTGCCCGTCCGACCAGAAGTCCATGCTGGCAATCGAAAAACTGATCGGCCAGTCGATCCCCAAGGTCGAAACTTCCATAGCGATCTCCGAGCCTGTCGAAGGCGAAACCGCTGAGGCGTCGCGCCAGTCGCGCAACCGCACCGGCAATCGCGAAGCCAATGCCGAACAGCCGCGCGGCGGCCGCAACGATCAGCCCCGCGAAGGCGGACGTGATCGCAAACCGCGCCGTGAGCGTGGCCCACGCCGTGAAGGTGGTCGTTCGGAAGGCGGCGAGCGCAGCCCGCAGCCGCAACCCGCGGAAGCCGCTTTGGCAGCACCGGTCGTGGCAGCGGCAGCCCCACAGGCGCAGCGTCCCCCCTCCATCGGCCGCGCCGAAGCGCCACGTCCGCGCCGCGAAGACAACGAACCGGCGGATCATTCGCACCTGCCGGCCTTTCTGTTGCGTCCGATCCGGGCACGCGCATAGGTAGTATCGCGCCAGGAACGTTTACTTGCCGTTCACTCTCGTCCCCTAATCTGAATGCGATATTTTTAACGAATTTGCATTTCAGAGGACCGCGTATACCCGCTGTCCACGAGGGCACAGAACGTGACCGGCATCCTGGACGAACAAGAGCGGACTTTGGCCTTTGCCGAAGTCGCGCTGGGCCAAATCCGATCGCTGCGCCAGACGGCGATTCCGCGCAACTATGAGATCTGGTACGTCTATGCGACTGGCTACAATTCGGCGCTCAACAAGGTCATAAATGAGACGCTGGCCCGCAACGGCCGCCTGACCGAAGCCGACCTCGACCTGATCCACGACACTTATCTCTCACAGATTCGAACCACCGATCGCATCGATCAGGTCGGCGCCCGCGTTATCGGCGAGATCGACGACGTGATGGCGCTCATCACCGACGCTCTGGGCATGACGACGAACTTCAATGCCAGTCTGGATGGTGCCAGCAAGGATTTGTCGCGGGCGCACGATTCTGCTGCGGTGAAAGCCGTGATCGAGAGTCTCGTCAAATCTACCCGTGAAGTGCACGACACGAACAAGGCGCTGGAAGAGCGGCTACTGTCCTCGAAGAGCGAGGTCTACACGCTGCAACAGAGCCTCGAGGCGATCCGCGCCGAGAGCCTGACCGATCCCCTCACCGCACTCGGTAACCGCAAATATTTCGACCGTGCGCTGATGGCGGCAATCGATACCGCGGTGAAGCGCGGCGAACCGTTGTCGCTCCTGATGCTCGACATCGATCACTTTAAGTCCTTCAACGACAATTATGGCCATCTCACCGGCGACCAGGTGCTGCGTCTTGTCGGCCAGTCATTAAAGCAGACCATCAAGGGCCAGGATATCACCGCGCGCTATGGCGGCGAGGAATTCGCCGTGGTGCTACCGAACACGCCGTTGCGTCAGGCGCTCACCGTTGCCGATCACATCCGCCGCGCCGTGATGTCAAAGGAGCTGAAGAAAAAATCGACTGGCGAGATCCTGGGACGCGTCACGATTTCCGTCGGCGTCTCGATGCTGCAGATCGGCGACGATATGGAATCGATCATCGGCCGTGCCGACGCCTGTCTCTATGCCGCGAAGCGCAGCGGCCGCAACCGCGTGATCTGCGAAGTCGATCCGGAGTATTCGGCGGAGCTGCAGTTTCAGGTAGCGTGACGCCCCACACTCCGTCCTCATGGTGAGGAGCGCGTCTTCGCGCGTCTCGAACCATGAGCTCGCGCGCCAGCTCCTGTAGCTATCCCCAGCGAATGGCTTCACCATTCGCAAGGAGACGCCGCGCAAGCGCACGGCTCCTCAGGATGAGGATTTACGCTTCTTTGCGGCTTTACTGGCTTTCTTGCTGGCGACCGTCTTAACTGCAGCCTTCTTGGTGGCCTTCTTTTTCGCCGCGGTCTTCTTCACGACCTTCGCTTTCTTCGTTGCCCGCTTCTTGCTTGCTTTTGCCAGCGATGCACGGATCGCTGCGGCATGCGCGACCCTCGCCCATTCGGTGACTTCATCGGGATCGTCATAGAGCCGTTCCGGCAGCTGCCAATAGGATCCGATCATCCGCAGCTTGCCGCGCATCTCATACTGAAAACACTGCGAGCCCTCACTCTCGAAACGCGGGATCGAGATTTCATCGGCACGCAGATAGACCGCGCCGCGCAGCACCAGCGCGAAGTTGATGCCATCGGCGGAAATGCCAAAGCCGGAAAACATCCGGCGGATCGTTACCGGGCCAAAGCCGGCGAAAAGTTCACTGAGAAATTCGCGGTCCATCGGGGAAGTGTAGGATGCGACGCGCGATTGCGGAAGCGGTACGTCCGCGTCGTCTCCCTACGTCATGGCCGGGCTTGACCCGGCCATCCAGTCTCCCTCGCTTTCACCGAAGCCCAGAAAAATGGATGCCCGGGACATCTAGCGAAGCCGCGCTTCGCGCTTTGCCCGGGCATGACAGAGTTTTAATTTCGAAAAGACAACTCTCAGCCGTCGATCTTCGCCGGCGTCAGTTGCACGGACTCGCCGCAGCCACAGGCCGAGATCTGGTTCGGGTTGTTGAACACGAACTGGGCCTGCATGCGGTCGGTCTTGTAGTCCATCTCGGTGCCGAGCAGGAACAACACGGCCTTAGGATCGACCAGGATCTTGACGCCCTTGTCCTCGACGATTTCGTCGGTCGGCTTGATGTCGTGGGCATATTCGACGGTGTAGGACTGGCCGGCGCAGCCACCGTTCTTGATGCCGACGCGCAGGCCGACGATCTCGGAATCCGCACGCTCCGTCAGCTCCCGGATCCGCGTTGCGGCAGCATCCGTCAGGCGCATCACCTGCGGACGGGGTCGCGGCTTCGGCTTGGCAGCCGGTATGGTTGGGTTCGGTGTCATCTCAGTCATGTGTTCAGTCCCTTCGGCGGTTCAAGGCCGCCATAGGAATTCAAGCGACTTGGGCGTATTCAGCAAACCGGACGCAACTCACCACATATTCAGAACGAGACGGGCCTCGTCGGTCATCCGGTCCGGCGTCCAGGTTGGCTCCCAGACGATCTCGACCTTGACCAGACCGACTCCGGGCACGCTGGCCACGGCGTTCTCCACCATGGTCGGAAGCTCTTCGGCCGCCGGACAATTCGGCGTCGTAAGCGTCATCTCGACCTGGACGGAGCGATCGTCCTTGATGTCGACCTTGTAGATCAGGCCGAGCTCGTAGATATCCGCGGGGATTTCCGGGTCGAACACGGTCTTCAGTGCAGCGACGATCTCGGTGCCCAGGCGTTCGGTTTCGGCGGGATCGAGCGCCGAGGTGGTCTGCATGTGAGCGGGCTTCTCAGCCTCGGGGGTGGCGTCCGGCGTTTTGGCTTCTGCAATGTCACTCATGCAAACAACTCCCGTGCCTTGATCAGCGCCTGTGCGAGGTGGTCGACCTCCTCGCGGGTATTATACATTCCGAATGATGCACGGCACGTGGCCGTCACATTGAATCGCTCCAGAAGCGGCATCACGCAGTGGGTCCCCGCGCGGACAGCGACGCCCTGTCGGTCGATCACGGTCGCCACGTCATGGGCGTGCGCGCCCTTCAGTTCGAACGAAATCACCGGGCCCTTGTTCTTGGCAGTGCCGATGATACGCAGCGAATTGATCTCGCGCAGCCGGTCCTGTGCATAGACCAGGAGGTCGTGCTCATGGGCGGCAATTCGCTCCTTGCCGATCGAATTGACGTAATCTATGGCAGCGCCGAGGCCGATGGCCTCGACGATGGCCGGCGTGCCGGCCTCGAACTTGTGCGGCGGATCACCATAGGTGACCCACTCCTTCGCCACTTCGCGGATCATCTCGCCGCCACCGGCATAGGGCCGCATCGCGACCAGGCGGTCATATTTGCCATACAGCACGCCGATGCCGGTCGGTCCGTACAGCTTGTGGCCGGTGAAGATGTAAAAATCGGCGTCGATATCCTGCACGTCGATCGGCATGTGCACGGCAGCCTGGCTGCCATCGACCACGACCGGAATGCCGCGCGCATGCGCGAGCTTCACAACGTCCTTGACCGGAACCAGCGTACCCAGCGCATTGGACATCTGGGTGATGGCGACGATCTTGGTACGATCGGTCAGCAGCTTCTCGAACTCATCGATCAGGAAGTTGCCTTCGTCATCGACTGGTGCCCACTTGATGACGGCGCCCTGGCGCTCGCGCAGGAAGTGCCACGGCACAATGTTGGAATGGTGCTCCATGATCGAGAGCACGATCTCATCGCCTGGCTTGATGTTGTCGCCGCCCCACGATGCCGCGACAGCATTGAGCGCATCGGTGGCATTGCGGGTAAAGATGATTTCCTCGGGGCGCTTGGCATTGAGGAAGTGCTGCACCTTGATGCGCGCGCCCTCATAGGCCTCGGTCGCGGCATTGGCGAGGTAATGCAGTCCGCGATGCACATTGGCATATTCGGACTTGTAGGCCTCGGTCATGCGGTCGAGCACGGCATACGGCTTCTGCGCCGATGCCGCGTTGTCGAGATACACCAGCGGCTTGCCATAGACCTTCATCTCGAGCGCCGGAAAATCCTCGCGGACGCGAGCGACGTCATATGACCCGTTCGAGACCGCGGGATGCAATGTCATGCGCGCGTCTCCAGCCAGCGCTCCGCAGCCGATATCGCAACGTCGCGCAGATCGTCATTCACGATCGACTCCAGCGCTTCGCCAACGAATGCCTGGATCAGCAGCGCCTGTGCCGCCTTCTCCGGCAGGCCGCGAGCCCGCAGATAGAACAGCAGGCTGTCATCCAGCGCGCCAATGGTCGCGCCGTGGCCGCACTGTACGTCGTCAGCGAATATCTCGAGCTCGGGCTTGTTGTCGATCTCGGCCTCGTCGGACAGCAGCAGCGCCCGGGACATCATCTTGCCGTCGGTCTTCTGCGCGATTTGATGGACGTTGATGCGACCCTGGAACACCGAATGCGCGCGATCATCAAGCACGGCGCGGAACAGCTCACGGCTGAGGCAATTCGGCGCCGCATGCTCGATCACAAAGGTACAGTCGCCATGCTGCTTGTCGCGCAGCAGATGAACGCTGTTGGTCGACAGCTCCGAATCCACGCCAGCCAGCGTGATGAAGCTCTGATAGCGGCTGACGCCACCGCCAGTGGTCAGGCTGAAGGTGTTGAACTTGGTGCGCGCACCGACTGTGACGATGGCCGTTGCGATATTCGCTGCATCGCCGGCGTCTTCCATCACGCGCACATGCTGCAGATCGGAATCGTCGCCGATCCAGATCACGACGGCATCATGGGCCTGATACGCCTTCGCGGATTCTGTCGCGACGAAGCTTTCGACCAGCGTCACGCGCGCGCGATTGCCGATACGCACCAGCGACCGCGTGAATGCGGCCACGCTCGGGCGTGTCGCGACATGCACGATATGCAGCGGCCGGGCCGGAACGGCATCGTCCGCGATATCGATCAGCATGCCATCGGTCGCAAAGGCGGCATTCAGCGCGATCATCGGATCGACAATGCGCGAGCGCAGCAGGTCGGCACGCGTCGCACTGGTCGCGTCATCGAGCATGGCGCTGAGCGCATGCACGGTCACGCCGCCGCCCGACGTCAGATCGGAGAGACCTGCCGCGAAGACGCCATCGACGATGACCAGCTTCTGCGTATCACCCGTACCAAGCGTTTCGACGAGCTTCGCGGCCTGGGCCAGCGCGGCCTGATCCGGCGCGGGTGCCAGCGGCGCCACGTCACGCAACAGGTTGCGCAGGTCGGTATATTTCCATTCTTCGATGCGCCGGGTCGGCAGACCGGTACGCGCGAAATCGTCGAACGCCTGCTGGCGCGTTTCCGCCACCGTGCCGACGCCCGGCAGCCGGCCGCGCGCAGCGGCGAATGTGCCGTCCAGCACCGCGCCCGTCGTTGTCTTTGCGAGAGCTACATTCATGATTGTCTCACTCAGGCCGCCGCGTCTTCATACTGCGCGTAACCGGACTCTTCGAGTTCCAGCGCCAGTTCCTTGCCGCCACTCTTCACGACGCGGCCCTTCGACATCACGTGCACATGATCCGGCACGATGTAGTTCAGCAGGCGCTGGTAATGGGTGATCACCACCATGGCGCGATCCGGGCTGCGCAGCGCATTGACGCCGTCGGCAGCGACGCGCAACGCGTCGATGTCGAGACCGGAGTCCATTTCGTCGAGGATGCACAGGCTCGGCTGGAACAGCGCCATCTGCAGCACTTCGTTGCGCTTCTTCTCTCCGCCGGAGAAGCCGACATTGACGCCGCGCTTCAGCATATCCATTGGGATGTTCAGCGAAGCAGCGACCTCGCGGACCTTCCTGAGGAAGTCCGGCACCAGATATTCGGATTCGCCGCGCGCCTTGCGCTGCGCGTTCACCGCAGTGCGCAGGAAGTTCATCGTGGTGACGCCGGGAATTTCCACGGGATACTGGAACGCCAGGAACACGCCCTTGGCGGCGCGCTCGTCGGGCTCCATTTCCAGCAGGTCTTCGCCCTTGAACAGGATTTCGCCGCCGGTCACCTCATAACCGGGCTTGCCGGCGATGACGTGGCTGAGCGTCGATTTACCCGAACCGTTCGGTCCCATGATGGCATGCACTTCACCGCCATTCACGGTCATCGTCAGCCCATGGAGAATCTCGCGATCCTCGACACGAACCTGCAGGTCTTTCACTTCAAGCAATGCGGTCATCAGTAACTTCCTTCTTGCCCGGCTTGCCTGGATTCGGTGGCGCCGATGCATTGACGTTCAATTGAGACGATCCGGTAGGCGTCGACGTGCCCAGCAGACCGAGAAGTTCTCCGAGAGGCGACAGAAGCAGAGCAAAGAAACCAAGTGCTCCAATCCCGCTGACCGCCCCTCCAGCTACCCTGGCATTTTCAAATCCGGCCATGCCGCCGAATAACGCAACGATCGCGCCTGCGAATGCGAGAAACAGCGTGATCGCAAACAGAAGACCCACGGCACCTCCGAGGATCTTCAGCATTCTCACTATCCCACGCTGCCTTCGAGACTGATCGAAATCAGCTTCTGAGCTTCCACCGCGAATTCCATCGGCAGTTGCTGCAACACGTCCTTCACGAAACCGTTGACCACGAGGCCGACGGCTTCTTCCTGCGACAGGCCACGCTGGACGCAATAGAACAGCACGTCTTCGGAGATCTTCGACGTCGTTGCTTCGTGCTCGAACAGCGTCGAGGCGTTCTTCGCCTCGATATACGGCACGGTATGCGCACCGCACTGATCGCCGATCAGGAGTGAGTCACAGGCCGTGAAGTTACGCGCGTTCGTCGCCTTGCGATGTGCGGTGACGAGGCCGCGATAGGTGTTCTGCGACTTGCCGGCAGCGATACCCTTCGAGATGATCCGGCTCGTCGTGTTCTTTCCGAGGTGGATCATCTTGGTGCCGCTATCGACCTGCTGATAGCCGTTCGAAATCGCGATCGAATAGAACTCGCCGCGCGAATTGTCGCCGCGCAGGATGCAGCTCGGATATTTCCAGGTGATGGCAGAGCCGGTCTCGACCTGGGTCCAGGAAATCTTCGAGCGGTCGCCGCGGCAATCACCACGCTTGGTGACGAAATTGTAGATGCCGCCCTTGCCTTCGGAATTGCCGGGGTACCAGTTCTGGACCGTCGAATACTTGATCTCGGCATCGTCATGGGTGACGAGCTCGACGACAGCCGCATGGAGCTGGTTCTCGTCGCGCTGCGGCGCCGTGCAGCCTTCGAGATAGCTGACATAGGCGCCCTTGTCGGCAATGATCAGCGTTCGTTCGAACTGGCCGGTGTTGCGCTCATTGATGCGGAAATAGGTCGACAGCTCCATCGGGCAACGCACGCCCGGCGGCACATAGACGAACGAGCCGTCGGAAAACACCGCGGAGTTCAGCGTGGCATAGAAGTTATCCGAGGTCGGCACGACCGTGCCGAGATACTGCTTCACCAGGTCGGGATGTTCGCGGATGGCTTCCGAGATCGGCATGAAGATCACGCCAGCCTGCTTCAGCTCCTTCTGGAACGTGGTCGCGACCGACACCGAATCGAACACGGCATCGACGGCGATCCTGCGCTCACCTTCCGGACGCACGACGCCTTCCAGCGCCTCGATCTCGCGGAGAGGAATGCCGAGCTTCTTGTAGGTTTCGAGAATTTCAGGATCGATCTCGTCGATCGAGCCAATGGTCTTCTTCGGCTTCGGCGCCGAATAGTAATAGAGATCCTGGAAGTCGATCTTCGGATACTCGACCCGCGCCCACTTCGGCTCTTCCATGGTCAGCCAGCGGCGATACGCCTCAAGACGCCATTCCAGCATCCATGCCGGCTCGTTCTTCTTGGCGGAGATGTAACGAACGGTTTCTTCGGAAAGGCCCTTCGGGGCCTTCTCGGATTCGATGATGGTCTCGAATCCATAACGATATTGATCGACGTCGATCTGGCGAACCCGATCAACGGTCTCTTGTACGGCAGCCATTTTATCCTCCGCTCGCGGTTTCAAGGACCGCGGTGGATCAATCCAGAAACGTGAAACTCAAAGCTTGTCGGGGTTCTTTACGATGTTCCCGCGGGGAAATCACCCCTCTTAGAACCGTTCAAGCTGTGTTTCGTCGCTATGTTTAAGTAGTGTACCCGAGAGCTTTCGCCAAGCCTCCAGGCACCGATCGACGTCCGCTTCGGTGGTCGACCAGCCCAGACTGAGACGCACAGCACCCCGGGTCAGCTCCGGCCCGAAACCCATGGCTTCGAGCACGTGAGACGGCTGTACCTTACCAGAAGAACAGGCCGATCCCGACGATACCGCAATACCTTCGAGATCAAATCCAATTACGGCGGTCTCGGCGCGCAATCCGGGGGCGCCGAACAGGACCGTATTGGGCAGACGCGGCACATCTTGGGCGAACACAAGTCCATTGCTGGATTGCCGCAAGCCCGCCTCAAGCCGCTGACGCAGTTTTTCGACCCGTTTCATGTCATCAAGCGACGCGATAGCGGCCGTCACGGCGGCGCCGAAGCCGGCGATTCCGGGCACATTCTCGGTTCCCGCCCGACGCCCCAGTTCCTGCCCGCCGCCGCTGAGCAGCGCATTGAGCCCGGCGACGCCATTGGCCAAGACCAGCGCACCAATACCCTTTGGGCCGCCGATCTTGTGCGCAGAAATTGATAGAAGATCAGCCTGCAATAATTTGATATCTATTGGTATCTTTCCGAACGCTTGCACCGCATCGACATGCAGCAAGCCGCCGGCGTCATGCACGATGCCCGCAAGCTCAGGAATTGGTTGAAGGGCGCCGGTTTCATTATTGGCCAACATCACGGAAACCAGCGCCGGCTCCCCACCCGCCAGGAGCGCCCTCAACTCATCCGGTTTCACGACGCCATCGCGGTCCACGCCCAGCACCTGGAGGTCTTCCGCGGCGAAGCGCCCGCCCGCGAGCACCGAGGCGTGCTCCACCGCGGAGACGATCAGCCGCCGCACGGCCGCGCCTGGATTGCGCACCAGCCCGGGCGTTAGCGCCAGCACATTGGCTTCGGTTCCGCCTGAGGTGAATATGACGTTTCGCGAATCTGCGCCCAAGGCACCTGCGACCGCCGCACGGGCGTCCTCAACGGTCCGGCGGGCCTGACGGCCCTCGGTATGAACCGATGACGGGTTACCAGCCAAATCCCACGCGGCCACCATCGCCGCCCGCGCCTCAGGGCGTAGCGGTGTCGTCGCATTCCAGTCGAGATAGACCCGGTCTTTGGCCAATTCTGCTTTACCTTGAAGGACTTGGAGCCCTGCTGGCGGCATCGGACGTCGTCCGGTGCCGCGCGCCGTCTCTCTTAGCCCAATTGCTCACCAAATGCGCCCGCGGCAACGCATGTCACGGCCGCGGACACGTTCAATATGCTTGCTTTTCGCCCCTGCGCTCATGGTAGAACGCGGCCTCAACTTCACCCGGTGCCGCCCGCCATCAACCTGACGGTGCCCGATCGCCCTTTCCTCGCAGGGTCCCCTCCGAGCCATTCTCGCCGAGCCCTGCGCGAAACCGGCTGATCACGCCAAGAACGGGACCTAAGGATCACTATGCCCGAAGTTATTTTTACCGGTCCCGCAGGCCGTATTGAAGGCCGCTATCATCCGGCCAAGCAGAAGAACGCGCCGATCGCCATGGTGCTGCATCCGCATCCGCAATTCGCGGGCACGATGAACCACCAGATCGTCTACCAATGCTATTACGCCTTCGTGCATCGCGGCTTCTCGGTGCTGCGCTTTAACTTCCGCGGCGTCGGCCGCAGCCAGGGCTCGTTCGACCATGGCACCGGCGAGTTGTCGGATGCAGCGGCAGCGCTCGACTGGGCACAGACGATCAATCCCGAAGCGCGCGCATGCTGGGTTGCCGGTTTCTCGTTTGGCGCCTGGATCGGCATGCAACTCCTGATGCGCCGCCCCGAGGTCGAAGGCTTCATCTCGATCGCGCCGCCGGCCAATCTCTATGATTTCTCGTTCCTCGCACCCTGCCCGTCCTCGGGCCTGATCGTGCACGGCGAGAAGGATGCGGTCGTGCCGCCGAAGGACGTCAACACGCTGGTCGAGAAGCTGAAGACCCAAAAGGGCATCGTGATCGATCAGCACATCATTCCGGGTGCCAATCACTTCTTCGATAACAAGCTCGAGCCGCTGATGGAATCGGTCACCGGCTATCTCGACATGCGCCTCGCCAACGTACGCTAAGGCGTCGATCGGCCTCACGCCGGCCGCTTCATGTCAACCTAACAAAAAGCCCTCGGCCGGATCGGCCGAGGGCTTTTCAGTTTCAGTTTTAGGTCCTGATCGGGATCAGAACGAGCGCAGGATCTGGACCGAGCCGTTGTAAAGATTCTGATCCTTGATCTGGTAGGCCTGATTGGGCTTGCCACTTGCCGTGCCGGTATAGGTGCCGTCGAGATTCTGATCGAGGCGGCTATAGGTGAATTCAGCCGACAGGGTCAGGTTCTTGACGGGGGTCCATGCAGTACGTGTACCGACCTGGGCAATTCCGAAATCAAAATTGTTGGTCGTGCCAGTAATGCTGCCAGCCGTAGAGCCCGGGTTGGACGAACTGCTCGTTCCCAGGCGACCGCCGGCCGGGCTGAATGCCGCGGCGAGCATCGCGTTGCCGGCATCGCCATAGGAGATATGGCTGTAGTTGCCGAACACCGAGGTGCGCCATGCCCTGTTCCAGTAGTGCTCATAGAAGGCACTGACTTCCCAGGCATCACTCTGCTGGATCGAGCTTCCCGGTGAATACACACCATCGAGCACGTAGCCGAAGCCAACCGTGTTGCCATCGAACTTGGCAAAACGACCGCCGCCGGAGGTTTCGAGCGAACCGCCGGTGAAGGCATAACGCGCGGCGCCCTTTGCATAAGACGCTTCGATCTTCAGGCTGTCGTTTGCACCGGTTGGCAGGACCTTGAATTCCACCGCGCCGCTGACGGCAAAGCCGTAGACATCGTCAGGATGCCCGAAGGATTCATTTGCCCCGTAGAAGCCGGCCGTGGATGTGTGCATGGCCGCAGCGAAATGCAGCGAGCCCCACTTCTGATCGAGCCGAAGGTTGCCGACGACATCAGGAATATGGTTGCCGCCCGTGGCGTTGCCGAAGAACGTGTTCGAATTGGTGCCGTAGAAGGCACCGGTGAACGACCCCGCGCCCGGCGCGACGATGAAGTTTGCGGTGTTGTAGAGGCCGGCATTGCGATAGGGCGACGCATTCTCGAGCGCGATGGTGCCCGAGAAGCCGTTGCCGAATTCAGCGGTGTAAGCGATTTGGGGAATGCCGGTCGTATTGCTCGAACCCGCAAGGAAGCCCGATGAGATCCAGGGCTTGGTCAGCGCCCATTGCGGATCGAAGTTCGAAACAGCCTTACCTAAGGTGAATCCGGCGAACTGGATGAATGCGAAATCCACTTCCGTGAAGCCGCCGGCGATGCTGTCGCGGTTCTGCGTGAAGTCGAGCTGCATGTTCGCATAGGTACGCACCACGCCGTATTCGGAGGCCGTGCGCGTATCGGTCGTGATGTTGATACGTTCGCGTGTGAGGAAGTTATCCTTGGTCCAGAGATTGTTGCCACCGGCGCCGCCCTGCCAGAACGGCGCGTCGTACGGGCCACCGTTAAAAGTCGTATCAAGGCGGATCGCGCCGCCGATCTTGATGCAGGTGTCGGTGCCCGGGATGTAGTAGAAGCCGGCACCGTAGATCGAGCAGATCTTCACGTATTCGACAGCCTTGGCCTTCACCGGAAGGTCCGCCGCCTGGGCAGTGCTCGCTGCCAGCAACGCTGCGGCGGAACCAAGTATCATTTGCTTCATCGTGGTGGTCATGTCGCCTCCGTACCGATCGTGTCGGCACGCGCGATTGCCCCGGGCGTGCCATTCATGAGGCAGAGTTGTGGAAGATCATGTTGCGAAACAATGCGCGCGGTCGATTGTCGCAGCATCATTTTCCGGCTGTGTGCTTTCGGCAACATAATCGGCAAGCCGCGGCATTTCCGTACCGAACTTATCACGAGATTTAATGATGCCATCACGCATCCGTGTCCGCGGCAGCTTGCCGACTACCACAGGCTCGACGCCGTTATTCGCGATCAACCTGATTCGTTGAGTGAGTCGAATCGCCTTAGCTATGGCGAACTTCGCACTAGCTCGCGAGGTAGTCCGCTCTCACACCGCCCGTCATCGGCTCCGGCACACCAGTCGTTGCCGGATAGCTCAACGGCAAGCCCGCAAGCGAGCGCACCGCCAGGAACGCGAAGGCCTGCGCTTCCATCGCATCGGCCGACCAGCCCAGGTCATTCGCACTCTCGACGCTAGCGGCCGGCAATCGCTCCCGCAGCATGCGCAGCATCGTCGGATTGCGTGCGCCGCCGCCGGTGATGATCCAGCTGCGCGGCGGCTTCGGTAACAGCGGCGCAATGCTGGCGATGGTCGCCGCGGTGAACGCCGTCAGTGTCGCTGCACCATCAGCCGGAGTCGTATCGCTCAGTTGCAATGCAGCGAAGTGATTGCGGTCAAGCGACTTCGGCGGCGCTGCCGCAAAGAACGGATTCTGCAATCCCCGCGCGATCCACGCATCATCGACGCGGCCCTGCGCCGCCAGTGCGCCATCCGCATCGAACGGCTGCCCCGTTGCGCGCAACACGAAATCATCGAGCAGCGCATTGCCCGGACCGGTGTCGCAGGCAATCAACGCGATATCGCCATCAATGTAAGTCACATTGGACACCCCGCCGATATTGACCACGGCCACGGGCCCGTCGCGATGCAGTCCCTGCGCCAAGGCACGGTGATAGACCGGCACCAGCGGCGCTCCCTGCCCGCCCGCAGCCACGTCAGCCGCGCGCAGGTCGTGGATCACCGGCAGGCCGAGCATCCCGGCAAGACTCGCCCCATCGCCAATCTGCACGGTGAGTCGATCGGCGGGACGATGCAGCACGGTCTGGCCGTGAAAGCCGATGATGTCGATGCTGCCTCGTGCGATGCCATGATCAGTCAGAAACGCCTCGACCGCCTCAGCATGGACCGATGTAACCACCCGCTCCGCCTCGGCCAGACTGCCCGGTCTGATATCGCGCCGGCTCAGTTGCACGGCCTCAGCCAGCGCCTGGCGCAACACGGCACGCTCAGCCTCGCTATATGGCCGATACCCCGACGGGCCAAACGACCCGACCCGTTCGCCATCAGTCTCGATCAGGGCGACATCGACCCCGTCCAGCGAGGTTCCGCTCATTAGTCCGATCGCGGTCAGCATATCAGGCACACGGCAAAGCCCTCATTTCCGGTCAAAACTTGTGTCGAAGCGTCCAATCTTATAATGCCACAGGCACTTTGGGGCAGCCAGCACGCCCCCACCTTGCCGCCAATCCATTGAGACAGCGTAAAATTATCCAACCGAGCCGTAAACCGATGACCAGCTACAAGTCCGATTTTCTCAACGTCCTGCAGAGCCGCGGCCTGATCCATCAGGTCTCGGATGCCGAGGCGCTGGACGCCGCCTGCTGCAAGGGACCGGTCACGGCTTATGTGGGTTATGACGCCACGGCGACCAGCCTGCATATCGGCAATCTGATCTCGGTGACCATGTTGTACTGGTTTCAGCAGACCGGCCATCGCCCGATCACGCTGATGGGTGGCGGCACCTCCATGGTCGGCGACCCGTCGTTCCGGGACGACCAGCGACAATTGCTGACGGTCGAGAAGATCGCGGAGAACATCGAAGGCATCAAGAAAATCTTCGGCAAGATGCTGACCTATGGCGACGGCCCGACCGACGCACTGATGGTCAACAATGCGGACTGGCTGCTGAAGCTGAACTATGTCGAATTCCTGCGCGACGTCGGCCGCCACTTCTCGGTCAATCGTATGTTGTCCTTCGACAGCGTGAAGCTGCGCCTTGATCGCGACCAGTCGCTGTCCTTCCTCGAATTCAACTACATGATCATGCAGGGCTACGACTTCGTCGAGCTCAACCGCCGCTACGGCACGCTGCTGCAGATGGGCGGCTCCGACCAGTGGGGCAACATCATCAATGGCGTCGATCTCAGCCACCGCATGGGCGGCCCGCAGCTCTACGCGCTGACAACGCCGCTGCTCACCAAGTCATCTGGCGAGAAGATGGGCAAGTCGGCCTCCGGCGCCGTCTGGCTCAATGGCGATCTCTTCAGCCCCTATGACTTCTGGCAGTACTTCCGCAACACCGAAGATGCAGACGTCGGCCGTTTCCTCAAGGTCTTCACGCGCCTGCCCCTCGACGAAATCGCCAAGCTCGCGGCCTTGGGCGGTTCGGAGATCAACGAGGCGAAGAAGATTCTCGCCACCGAAGCGACGGCCGTAGTGCACGGCCGCGATGCAGCAAATGCCGCTGCGGAGACGGCACGCAAGACCTTCGAGGAAGGCGCGCTCGCCGACAGCTTGCCGACCGTCAATATTCCGCAAGCTGAACTTGAAGCAGGCGTCGGTGTCCTCGCGGCCTTCGTCAATGCCGGTTTCGTCGCGTCGAACGGCGAAGCGCGGCGGCAGATCAAGGGCGGCGGCTTACGCGTCAACGATGTTGCGGTGACCGACGAGAAGATGATGCTGACCCCCGCGTTGCTGACGGAAGGCGTCATCAAGCTCTCGCTCGGGAAGAAGCGGCACATCCTGCTCAAGCCTGCATAGCCACATTCATCCAGCGCACTTGTTCATGCACGGTGAAACGCGCTCCATGGCGCAGCTGTCGCAAACGCCGTGAAGAAGAGCCAGATGGATTTGAAGTCGTCGCAACGCATCGGACTATCGGTCCTCGGCCTCAGCTTCACCTTTGCGCTGTTCGGCCGGGGACTGCAGGAGAGTTTCTCGGTCTTCCTGCTGCCTATTTCACAATCATTCGGCTGGGACCGTAGCGAAGTCGTTTCGATCTATTCGTTGACGGCGCTGTGCGTCGGCCTGTCATCTCCATTGATCGGCCGGCTGTTCGATCGCTCGGGGCCGCGCACGGTATTCGTCGTCGGCCTTTCGGTCCTTGGACTTTCGTTGCTGGCCGCCGCCTATGCCCAGCACCTGTGGCAGTTTCAGCTCGCCCTCGGTGCCTGTTTCGGCTTTGCCGTCGCCTGCATCGGCAACGTCCCGAATGCGCTGCTGCTGGGACGCTGGTTCGGCAAGCGACTGCCGCTGGCAATGTCGGTTTTCTATTCCGCCACCGGCGCAGGCGTCCTGGTGATGCTGCCGCTTGCCCAGCTTCTGATCGATCGCATCGAGTGGCGTGGCGCCTACCGCACCTTCGGCATGATCGCGCTGGCCCTGCTGGTACCCACCATATTGCTACCTTGGCGTAAGATCAGCGCGGGGTCGCCGCATCTCGATAAATCGGAGAAGCACGACGACATCATCGACGAAGGATGGACACTGGTCGGCGCCATGCGCCATCACGCATTCTGGGCGCTATTCGGCACATTCTTCTTCACTGCCATCGGCATGTTTGCAATCACGCCGCAAGTGGTCGCCTATCTCGTCGATGTCGGCTTCCCGCCTCTGCAAGCAGCGACGGCTTGGGGCTTCAGCGGCATAGCGCTGCTGTTCGGCATGATCGGCGTCAGCTGGCTCGACGGCGTGATCGGTCGACGGCCGTCGATCCTGTTCAGTTATTCAATGTCGATCCTCGGCATCGTGATGCTGTGGCTGCTGCAATGGTATCCGAACTACGCGCTGCTCACCGGCTTCGTCGTCTGCTTCGGCAGCATGATCGGATCGCGCGGCCCGCTGCTGTCAGCGACCGCCATGAAGATCTTTCGCGGCAAACGGATGGGCACCATTTATGGGACGATCACCTTCGGCAGCGGGCTCGGAGCGGCACTTGGCTCATGGACCGGCGGCCTGCTGCATGACTGGACCCAGAGCTATAACGCGCTGCTCGCCTTTGCCTTGATCAGCGTCGTGATCGGCATGATCCCGTTTCTCGTCGTCCCTGTCTTGCGCCGCTAAATCGCTACACGCGCGTTCGCACAGCGAACTCGTTGAGTTTGTCAGCTTTCACGATTGGTAAGCGACTCGCTGGTATCTCTTTGCCAGTAGTGCTCCGATCAGAGGTCGACATGAGTTTGCTTAGCCGTTTCACCATTCGCACCAAGCTCACCAGCATGGTGCTGGTCTCTGCTGCGTCTATTTGCGCCATCATCGCGGTGGCCGCTTCGCTGAGCCAGAAGCGCATGCAGCAAGACCGCATGGAGCAGCTTCACACTGCCGTCGATCTGATGGTCGGCATGGCCGACAGCATGCAGGAAGAAATTGCAGCCGGAAAGATCACCCTGGCTGACGCCCAGATGCGCTATCGCCAGCTCGCCCGCAACATGACCTTCGGCAACAAGCAGGGCTATCTCGTGGCCTACAGGCCCGACGGCGTCCTGTTGGTAAATGCCGGTAATCCGAAGTTGGAAGACAAGAACACGGGCGCCAAGGATTCCAACGGCATTCTGATCTCAAGGGCCATCATCGACGCCGCACGCCAGACCGCAAATGGCGGCAGCACTTACTATCTCTATCCGCGTCCCGGCCAGACCGAGCCGACCGCCAAAATGGTCTTTGCTCGTTACTATGCCCCATGGGATATCACCTTCAGCACCGGCCTTTATATCGATGACCTCGACGCCGACGTTAATGCTCTCCTCGTCCGCCTCGGCTCGCTCGGCGCCGGCGTCCTTGCTGTGATGGCATTGCTGTCCTTTCTGATGGCCAGCGACATCCTGAGCGCACTCCGCCGGCTGCAGGCTCGTATGCACGCGATTGCCAATGGCGCGCTCGATGAGAATGTCGGCGAAACCGATCGCGGTGACGAAATCGGCCGCATGGCCGAAACGCTGGAAATGCTGCGCCAGACCTCGCTGACCGCCCGCTCCCTCGAAGCCGAGCAGGCCAAGTTGAAACAGATGAGTGAAGCCGAGAAGCGCGATGCGCTGATTGCCCTCGCCGATCGTTTCGACTCCTCTGTCGGTCAGTTGGTCGGCCTGATGGCGTCCGGTTCCACCGAGCTCGAAGCCACCGCGCAGTCGATGAGTGGCACTGCCGCCCGCACCAATGACCAAGCCGGCATCGTCAACACTGCCGCCTTGCAAGCCAGCACCCGCGTGCAGACGGTCGCCGCCGCCGCCGAGGAGCTGTCATCGTCAATCGCCGAGATCGCGCGTCAGATGGCGCAGTCGGCCAAGATCACCACCCACGCCGTCGACAGCGCCCGCCGCACCGACACCATCGTGCGTGCCCTCGCCGACGGTGCTCAGCAGATCGAGCATGTCGTCGAACTGATCTCCACCATCGCCGGCCAGACCAACCTACTGGCGCTGAACGCAACGATCGAAGCAGCCCGTGCAGGCGATGCAGGTCGCGGCTTCGCCGTCGTGGCGACCGAAGTGAAGAGCCTCGCCGGCCAGACCGCCGACGCCACCAAGGAAATCAGCACCCGCATCGCGCAGATCCAGAGTGCGACCAAGGAAGCTGTCGACGCGATCCAGGGCATCACCGCCACTATCGAGGAAGTCAGCGCCATCGCCACCACGATCGGCTCTGCGATCGAGGAGCAAGGTGCCGCGACCGCAGAGATCGCCCGCAACGTGACCCAGACGGCGCAGGCGACGCAGGACGTCACCACCAATATTGGCGGCGTCAGCGCTGCCGCGCATGAGACCGGCGACGCTGCCGGCATGGTGCTCAACGCCGCTTCCGGCCTATCGAAGCAGGCCGAGCAATTGTCTGGCGAAGTCACGACGTTCCTCGCCGGCGTGCGGGCTGCCTAAGCATGACGAACTAAACCCCATTGAATGAAAGGCGCAGTCAGCAATGACTGCGCCTTTTTCATTTCAGGACCTGACGAAGCGGCACATGCTGAAAGGGATGCATTGCAACCCGTGATTTACCATTGGTAAGCAGGTTGACGGTATTATTGTCTGGCCACTCTCACGCCGAGGTCCAGATGAGTCTGCTCAGTAACTTCACGATCCGCACCAAGCTCGTCAGCATGGTCGCGGTCTCTGCCATTGCGGTCTGCGCCGTCATCGCGGTCGCCGCTTCGCTTAGTCAGAAGCGGATGATGGAGGATCGGATTTTGCAGCTCCGCACCGCCGTCGATCTCGTCACTGGTCTCGCGCAATCGCTCCAGGACGAAGTTGAAGCGGGCAAGATGAAGCTGCCGGAAGCTGAAGATCAGCTTCGCCTGCGCAGCCGACGCATGTTGTTCGACAAGGGACAGGGCTACGTGCTCGCCTATCGCGCCGACTCCACCGTGATGGTCCACGGCACGCTTCCGAAACTCGAAGGCACCATCACCAACGGCAAGGATTCGAACGGCGTCCTGATCGCCTCCGCCGTCATCGCCGCCGCCAACAGCAAGCCTGAAGGTGCGACCGCGACCTATCTGTATCCACGTCCTGGACAGGATGAGCCTCGGCCGAAAGTCGTGTTCGCGCGCAAATTTGCGCCGTGGAACGTCGTCATCAGCATCGGCGTCTATGTGGACGACCTCGATGCCGACATGAATGCGCTGCTGATGCGCCTCGGCGCTATCGGTGCTGGCGTCCTCGCGCTGATGGCGCTGTTGTCCTGGCTGATTTCCAGCGACATCCTCGGTGCACTTCGCCGGTTGCAGTCACGCATGCATGACATCGCCAACGGCGCGCTCGACGCCAAGGTCGAGGAGACTGATCGCGGCGACGAAATCGGCCGCATGGCGGAAACGCTGGAAATGCTTCGGCAGACCTCACTCACGGCACGGTCTCTCGAAGCCGAGCAGTCCAAGCTGAAGCAGATGAGCGAAGCCGAGAAGCGCGAGGCGTTGATCGCCCTTGCCAATCGTTTCGACGCATCCGTCGGCCAGCTGGTCGGACTGATGGCGTCGGGTTCGACCGAGCTCGAAGCCACCGCGCAATCCATGACGGGCACGGCCGATCGGACCAACCAGCAGGCCACGATGGTCAGCTCGGCTGCGACCGAAGCCAGCACGCGCGTGCAGACGGTCGCATCTGCCGCCGAGGAGCTATCCTCGTCGATCACCGAGATCGCACGTCAGATGGCCCAGTCCGCCAAGATCACGTCGCACGCGGTGGATAGTGCACGCCGCACCGATACCATCGTGCGGGCGCTGGCGGATGGCGCACAGCAGATCGAACATGTCGTCGAGCTGATCCAAACCATCGCTGCCCAGACCAACCTCCTCGCTCTGAACGCCACCATCGAAGCTGCGCGCGCTGGCGATGCCGGCCGCGGCTTCGCGGTGGTCGCCACCGAAGTGAAGAGCCTCGCCGGGCAGACCGCCGATGCCACCAAGGAGATCAGCACGCGCATCGCGCAAATCCAGAGCGCGACCAAGGAAGCCGTCGATGCCATCCAGGGCATCACGGCCACGATCGAGGAAGTCAGCGCCATCGCCACGACGATCGGCTCGGCCATTGAGGAGCAAGGCGCGGCGACTGCCGAAATTGCTCGCAACGTGACGCAGACAGCGCAGGCGACCCAGAACGTCACCACCAATATCGGCGGTGTCAGCTCGGCAGCGCACGAGACCGGCAACGCTGCGGGCATGGTGCTGAGTGCGGCAACCGGCCTATCGAAACAGGCCGAGCAACTGTCCGGCGAAGTCAAAACCTTCCTCGCCGGCGTTCGCGCCGCCTGACGCAGATATCCCTCAAGCACGAAGGGCGCGGTCAGCAATGACTGCGCCCTTCGCTATTTTAGGAGTAACTGCCGATCAACGCGCGGTGAAGCCGCCGTCCACCGGCAGCGCAACGCCCGTGATAAAGGAGGCATCGTCCGAACCGAGCCACAGCGCGGCATGCGCCACATCCTCGGCCTTGCAGAGACGGCCCATGGGCACCGCCGCCAAAAGCTTGGCCTCGTTGGCCGCAGCTTCCGCTGCGACGCCCGAGCGGCCGGTGAAACCGAGCTTCATCGGTGTATCCGCAAGACCCGGGCAGATCACGTTGACGCGGACTTGATCGGAAGCAAATGCCTGTGCCAGCGACTTGGTGAGGCCGACCACAGCGAACTTAGCAGCCGAATAGATCGGGCTCATCATGGAGCCGACAATGCCCGACACCGACGAGGTGAAGATCACCGAGCCGCCGCCGCGCTTGCGCATGTGCTTGATCACTTCGCCGGCCGCCAGCGTCGCCGAGGTGACGTTGAGCGCCATCGCAAATTCATAGGCCGTGAGGTCGAGATTCTCGACGCCGGCCGGCCCCGGTGTGCCGGCATGGGCCCAGAGGATATCGATACCGCCGAGCGCGGCAGCCGCGTCGTTGATCGAACTCTTCATCTGTTCGGTCTTCGACAGATCGGCCTGGATGGTGGTGAGCTCATAACCCAGCTTCTTCATGTCGGATTTGAGCTGCGCGAGCGCGTCCGCATTGACGTCAATGGCGGCGACCTTGGCGCCTTCCTTGAGGAACAGTTCGACGCCGGCGCGTCCCATGCCCGATGCAGCAGCGGTGACGGCGGCGAGTTTATTGGCGAGACGCATTCTGTTGTCCTTGTGATGGTTTTGATATCGCGGTTCAGAAAAAGAAAAACGCGCAGTGCGGGGTCACCGACATCTACGCGTTCTCGTCGTTCGTTGTTGTGCCGTTACTTAATCAGCGGGCAGCCGCCGTCCTTGAGCGGACGGAAGGCCGTGTCGGCCGGGATCGTCGCCAAAACATTGTAATAATCGTACGGCTTCTTCGACTCAGCGGGCTTCTTGACCTGGAGCAGATACATGTCGTGCAGCACGCGGCCGTCTTCACGCAGCGTGGTCTTGCCGAACAGCGGATCGTCGAACGTACCCATCTCGCGGATCGCCTTCACGACCGCCGCGCCATCCTTCGGCGAGCCAACCTTGGCGACCGCCTTCAGATAGGTGAGCGACGCCGAATAGGCGCCGGCCTGGTTCATACTGGGATAGCGACCGTTGTTGCGCTTGGCGAACCGCTCGCCAAAGGTGCGGGTCTGCTCGTTCAGATCCCAGTAGAAGCCCTCAGTGAGCTGCAGGCCCTGCGCCGTGTTGAGACCGAGAGAGTGGATATCCGAAATGAACATCAGCATGCCGGCGAGCTTCTGGCCCGCCTGCACGATACCGAATTCAGACGCCTGCTTGATCGCCTTGATGGTATCGCCGCCGGCATTCGCCAGTGCGATGACCTCGGCCTTGGAGGCCTGCGCCTGCAGCAGATAGGACGCGAAATCGTTCGAATCGGTCGGGTGCTTGATACTACCGAGCACCTTGCCACCATTGGCACTGATGACGGCTGTAGCATCACGCTCTAGCGAAGCGCCCAGCGCGAAGTCGACAGTAAGGAAGAACCAGCTCTTGCCGCCGGCCTTGGTCATGGCGTCGGCCGTGCCGTGCGCCAGTGCCCAGGTGTCATAGGTCCAATGCACCGAGTTCGGCGTGCAGGCCTTGCCCGTCAGGTCCGACGTGCCTGATGCCGTGAACAGCGCGACCTTGTTGAGCTCCGCCGTGAGCGGCGCGACAGCCAGCGAGGTGGCGCTGGTCGGAATGTCGACGAGGACGTCGACGCCTTCGGTCTCGTACCACTTGCGCGCGATGTTGCGCGCGATGTCCGGCTTGTTCTGCGGATCGCCCTGGATCACCTCGACCTTGAACTTGTCGGCGCCCGGAAGCTTGTTGAAATCCTCGACGGCCATCTTGGTGGCATCGAACGAACCCATGCCGCCGATATCAGAGAAAATGCCGGACATGTCGGCGAGGACGCCGAGTTTCACCGGCGTCTGTGCCGACGCCATCTGCGCGGACAGCAATCCGAGCGACAGCGCCACGGCTGACACGGCAACAGTATTGCGAATGGTCATCTATTCCTCCCCTGACAAATTCCGTGATTCACCCCGGCAAGGCGCCAGCCCGGCAATCACGTGAATAATTCTTGTTTATGAATTTATAAGACCTATACGTGAATTGTAAGTCAAGACCACCGCCGCCGATCTGGATGGCTTCAAGGACGTTTCAGCGATACAGGGGCCAAACAGAGCGCGCAGAATCGCAAGCGTGTCGCGACGCGTGACGTGCCGACAAGGAAGAATGAGAATTCCAATGCTGGTCAGACAAGCTGCCAACGTCCTGGAACTGATGGAATATTTCGCCCGGCGCAAACGCCCCGCGACGCTGGCCGAAATTTCGGACGACCTCGGCTGGCCGCGCTCCAGTACGTTCAATCTCGTCGGCACCATCGCCGACAAGGGCTGGCTCTATGAGCCCCGTGCGCGCAACGGCTACTATCCCAGCCCCCGCTGGCTAATGCTTGCCCGCGCTGTCGCAGATGCCGAGCCGCTCCCGGACGCGGCCCATGCGCTGGTGACCGAAATCGCCGACCAGACCGGCGAAACGACCGGCGTCGCCGCCCTCGCCGGAACGTCAGCAATCTTCCTGGATGTCGTCGAGTCCACGCATTCGGTGCGCTACTTCGCGCAGATAGGCGACCGCGTTCCGGTCCATGCGAGTTCGGTGGGCCGCGCCATTCTCGAGCAGCATTCGCCCGAGGAACGCAAGGCGATCTATCGCAAGATCAAGTTCGAAGCCTTCTCCCACACGACACCGACAACGGCGGAGGCGATCGAGGACGAACTCAGAGAGGCGGCCGAGCGCGGCTATCAGCAAAGTTCATCGGAATATATCGCCGACCTCGCGGGCGTCGCCGTGCCCTTGCCGGTGCAACATCGCCGGTTGTCGCTCGTGGTTGCCGGTCCGACGTCGCGCTGCCTGACACGGCGTCCCGAAACGGCAGCCATCATCCGGAAGCTGATACAGAGATTCGCATCCGAACTCGCGTCAAGCTAAGCCCCGCACAATGCGGCGAGCGCTGCGCTTGAGCCACAGACGTCGTTAGTTGCTGTTGTTGTTCTGGTTCGGGAATTCGACCGAATTGTTCTGCTTGCCGGTGCCGAATTCGAAGATCTTGCGGAACACGCCCGGTGCCATGGCCGAGATCGGATTGACGCGCAGCACCGGCGCACCTGGCGTACCGACGACTTCGTAAGTGACGCCGATCAGGCCTTCATTGCTGCCGCCGCCGAGAAACAGTCCGACAATCGGAATCTGGCCGAACATGTTGTTCAGCCCATACATCGGCACAAAGGTGCCGCTCATCCGAACCTGGTTGAGCGGGTAATCGATGCTGCCCTCGATGGTCGCACCGACGGTCGGGCCTTTGACAACGCCGTCCCGAATGGTGAGCTGGCCGTTTTGCCGCGTGAACTCGGCACGCAACCGCGAGAACGCGACGCTGCTCTGCGCCGCGTTCTGCCCGCCTCCGGCGACGCTGGCCAGTTGCGCCTCGCCCTTGACGTTGAAGTCGCGGATGTTGATCAGGCCTTCCTTGGCGCGGGCGTCCGACGATGGCGGATCCATTGCCAGTGCGAGCTGGCCCCCCGACATCTTGGAATAGGTGTCGGTCGCGCGCAGGAAGGCGCCGGCATCGTTGGTCTCGATATAGATGACGTCACGGCCGGCACCCTGGGAGCGTCCGCGCATATCGCCCGTCAGCGGTGTGTCGCGTCCAAGCTTTCCGCTCAGGGAGAATTTCTGGATCGTACCGTTGCGCCGCGAAATCTTGGCATCGACACTGCGAACCGCCTCGCCGTAGTAACCGGCAACGGCGCCGAGCTTCACATCAATATCGAAGTCGACCGACTTGGTTTTGCTCTTGGGATCCCCATCCTTGCCTGAAATCGCCGATTTCAGGAAGCCGCGGCCGTCGAACACGTCGCCACGCATCGTGACTTTCAATACGCCATCCGGACCACGGTCTGCCTTCAACGACGTCTTGTCGCCTTCGGACGGCGAATAAGTCGGGAAGTTCACACCGACGAGGTCACCGTTCTGATCGACTTCGACGGAGCCTTTGATCGAAGCCCCACCACCATCGACGACGATATCTTCCAGACGGGTTGTGTCGCCCTTCTTCACGACGTTGAAGACAGCGCGAGCGCTCTTGCCGGGCAGCTTCATCCAGCCTGGCAGGATGTTGTCGAGCTTCAACGGCGTCAGATCGGCGTCGACCCCCAGCTTGCTGTCACGGTCACCAGAGCCGATCTTGCCAACAACCTTGATCGGGAGATTGCCGACCACCGCCGGTCCGAGGTCCACACCGAGCCGCGCGCGACTTGCATCGTCGAGCGTCGCGTTGATACGCACATCGGCATCGCCATCGGTTGGCTTGCGATAGTCGAGCGATGCCGCCTGCCCGTTGATCTTGACGTCACCCTTGACCTGATAGCCCTGATTGTTCGCTGTGACCTTCAGCGAATTGGCTTCGAGCTTCTGGTTCATTACCAGCTTGTCCGCGGAAAATGCCGTTAAATCCGCGGTGATGTTGTAGGTCGTATCGGCCTTGGTCAGTTCGTGCTGGATCGGCATGCCCATGGCGACCTGCGCGGTCACATTACCCTTGGTGGTCGCCGGGTCGAGCATGTTGCCGGTGACTTCGCTCAGACGGTTGGAGTTGAGGACATCGGCCACCGCCGCCACCGGTCCCTCCAGTTTGAAACGCACGCGAGCTGGCGATGGCTTCGGCGCCATATCCGGAACTTCGAACACGATATCGCTGAGATTGAGCTTGCGTCCGCCCGCGGTCTCGGAGTTTGCCTGACCGATGGTCACGGTCGCGGTCCGTCCCGTGACGCGCGCGCGCAGATCGCCGTCGCGGATCACCGGCATGCCATCCACCGGACGCAGCGCCACGCCATTGGCGAGGATCTTCACCGACAGCCCCTCATCGGGGATTGGCGGCCCGCGCCGTGTCAGGTTCTTGGTTGGCGAATTGACCCCGATCTCGATGCTCTGAAGCTGCCCGCCCTCGATGCGTTCGGTGACCCATTCGCGCACTTCAGGCACGATCAGGATCGGCCACATGCGCTTGAGCGCCGAGGCGGACATCGGCGTTCCCGCAAAGCCGAGGGTCATGCGCGGCTCGCCGGCGTAGTCGATACTGCCTGTGCCGGCGACGCCGATCTCGCCGTTGCTGATATTCGCCCGCGTCAGCAAAACCCGGCGGTTGTCGGAATCGAAACGCAAGCCGATGTCGATGCTGTTGAAGATCAGTGGCGCTTCACCCGGACCTCCACCCAATACGATGGTGCCGCCGCTGATCCCTGCCTGCCACGAGTCGGTCGCGCCATTGGGTGGCTCGACATGGGCAAGCGAAGTGACGCGGTTCTCACCGGACACGAACTTGAACGGCGCCAGCAGCACACGGCGGCCGGCATCCCACTCGACGCTCAGCTCCGCCTGATCGATCGGCATCGGATAATCCGGCGTGTCATTATCGATGATGTTGCCGGCGCCTGCAGTGAGCTTGCCGCGGAAATAGGTCGGGAGGCCGTCGCGCCCGATTTCGCCCCTCAACTCACCGGTCAGCGGCAGATCGGCGCTGTAAGTCAGATCCTTCATGCGCAGCGCGAGCAGGATATTCCGGGTCGAGACCTTGTCGGCCCGCAGACTGACCGCACGTACGCCATTGGCTGGCGCACCGACTGTGACGCCGAGTGTCCACGGGGCCTTGCCGCCTTCGCCCACTGTCATCATGACGCCGCCGCCGCTCGGTCGGCGCAGGGTCAGGCTGATATTGTTGAAGTCCCACGTATTGCCGCGCTGCTGGTCATCGACCACCAGCTTGCCGTTCTTCAGACCGATCTCGTTGAGGTTCTGTCCGTCGAGGCCCGACAGGGTCAGGCTGTCGAGCCAATCGAGACCCGCAAGCAAGCCGGTCGAGGCCTCGCGCTTGTCAGCAGGGGGCTGCGGAATCTGGACCACTGGCGGCTGCGGCTGCCGCGGGAAGGTCAGTTCCGGTTGCCTGCCCGGACCGAGCCACGACCCTGGCGTGCGCGGCGATGCGACACCCGTCGCGATCGGGCGAGCATTCTCGCCAGTCGACACGGTCACCTGCCCATCCGGCGTAATGCGCACAGCCAGCACGACATCGACCAGGTTGAGGCTTTCGGCGCGCAAGCGGCCCATCATCATGGCAGCAGCGGAGAGCCGGACTTCGGCTTTCGGAGCACTGGCCACGACGGCGTGATCACGATCGCGGACGACGATGTCGCGGATTCGCACAGCCATCCGGACCCGCCCGGCGCGTTCGATCTGCGTGCCGCCAACTTCGACCGTATTACCCTGCCCGATATTGTCCTGGATCGCCTCGACCAGCCACGGTGTGGCCATGTCGAAATTGATCGGGCCTGCGCCCAGCCGGACCCACAAGGCGCCAAAGCAAACGCCAAAAATAATCAGAAGGATGCCGAGAACAGCCGCGATCCGCTTGACCCATCGACCGCCGAACAGCCAATCGCGAACCGCAACGAGTCGATCGCCGAAACGGTGCCAGCCACTATCTTTCTTGGACAGCAAGCGGCGTGCACGGTGATGCCCGGCCTCGTCATGCTGATGATCCCAATCGGCATCATCCCATTGCAAGGACTCGTCATCGGCGCGCGATCGATACGCTTGTGGCGGCTTATTTCTGGCCATTGCCTCTCGGTGCTGGCGCTGACTATGAGAATGATCGTCACCGGCCCTTCGCGCATCGACAACCGACGAGCGCTTTTCTGCCGGCATCGCTGCCAATCCTCGGTTTGAATTATAACTCGTCGTGCGGTCGTTGCGGCGCCCCTATGGCGCACGGAACGTGTGTTGCGTCGAATCCTTTGTAACCATACTCCGAGACCAGCATATTTGGGCTAGCGCATTTGCACCGCAACGTGCCGCCACCCGATCGCTGGTGCTTTGCAATGTCATCACACTGAGCCGCTGAAAGCGACGAAAGGAAGGCGTATGTCCAAGAAATCGCGCAAGAATCCCTCGAAACGAGCCATCTGTACAGTGGCAGAAAACGCATCGGGCGCGAAAGCCGGATTGACGCTGGAAACTGCGGCCAAGCGCCTCGTCGGGCGCGCCGCGCAATTGAACCGCTGAACGCGAAGAAAGGAACATCCATGGCCAAGAAAGCCAGCAAGAAAACGGCCAAGACTGCTTCTCCCTCGAAGGCGAAGAAGCCTGCCAAGGCTGCGACAAAGTCCCCAGCCAAAAAGGCTGCCGCCAAGCAAGCCAAGCCTGTGGCGAAAGCCGTGTCCAAGGCGCTAGCCAAGCCAGCCGCCAAAGTCGCGAAGGCTCCTGTCGCCAAAAAGGCTCCAGCGACTAAGACGATCGCCGCGAAGGCGTCGCCCAAAGCAGTTGCGAAGCCTGCGCCGCCCTCCGTGGCGGCACCGAAAGCAACTCGCGAGAAAATCGCACCGGCGCCCAGTGTCGCAGCCGAGGGGGCCAAGGCTCCGGCCTTCCAGTTGCCCCGTGACGGCGGCGCCACGGTCTCGCTGTCGGACTATGCTGGCCAGAAGCTGGTGATCTTCTTCTACCCCCGCGCCAGCACTCCGGGCTGCACCAAGGAAGCCATCGACTTCACCCGCCTGTCCGCCGACTTTCAGGCAGCCAACGCCGCCGTGCTTGGCGTCTCGGCCGACCCGCTAAAGGCTCAGGAGTCGTTCCGCGACAAGTTCGCGCTGGGAGTTCCGCTGCTGTCGGATGCGACACAATCGATGCTGAAAGCCTATGGCGCCTGGGGCGAGAAATCCATGTACGGCAAGACCTTCGAAGGCGTTCTTCGCACCACGGTTTTGATCGATGCAAAAGGCAACGTTGCGAAGATCTGGCACAGCGTCAAAGTGGACGGACACGCAGACGCGGTGCTCGAAGAGGCACGTCGGATTTGATCAATGTCATTTGCTCAAAATTAACCATGAAGGGCTCAAATCGCCTCCGTTGAGCCAGCCGACGAGTCTCCGGCTGGCATCAGGAGTGCTGATGTCGAACCGCCCTACCCAATATGCCGAGTACCCTCAGCACCACGCACATGACCATGGACGGCCACAGGCGCGCCGCGTCGGGCCGGTCAAGGCGCCGCCGCCGAAAGCCAATCAAAGCGACTATACGATTGCTCATGGCGGCAAGCAGGTCCGCATCGGGCCTGTGGTGTTCTGGATCGTCGTCGGCACGGTGACCGTGCTGGGAGCATGGTCTGCGGCCACAGCCACTTACTTTGCCTTTCGCGACGACGTGCTGACCAAGCTCATCGCGCGCCAGGCGGACATGCAATATGCCTACGAAGATCGCATCGCCGAACTCCGCGCCAAGATCGACCGTACCACCAGCCGCCAGATGCTGGACCAGGAGCAGTTCGACCAGAAGCTCGATCAGGTCATGCGCCGGCAGACCACGCTGGAATCGCGCGCCACGGCGCTCGGCACCATGCCCGATCTGTCTGTTACAGGTTCGATCGGCAAGCCGCCGGCCCGTGGCGCCGCGATCGAGCCTACGACATCGATCCCCAAGCCGTCGCCGATCAGCGACACGGTGACCTTCGTGGCGCCGCCGGATCGCGAAGCGCGGCTTGAGTCCCGCACGCCTGCGCTCACCGCCCAGCAACCTAACCAGTTCGCCAAACTCGGCGGCGTCGACAATGTGATTGGTCGTCTACAGGCCTCGCTCGATCAGGTCGAGAGCCGCCAGATTGCGACACTCGCCGCGGCTGAAGAATCCATGGACTCCAAGGTTCGCCGCATGCGTGGCGCGATTTCGGACCTCGGGCTGAATATGGCGAAACTCGAATCCGCCACACCGCGCGCGCCCATGGGCGGCCCGTTTGTGCCGGTCAAATTGTCATCGAGCGCGGATCCGTTCGAACGCCAGCTCTACCGCATCCACGTGACCCGCGCGCAGATGGACAAGCTCAACCGGACGATGGCGCTGGTGCCCTATCGCAAGCCCGTCGTCGGCGAAGTCGAATTCACCTCAGGCTTTGGCGTGCGCAGCGATCCGTTCCTCGGCCGTCCTGCGATGCATACCGGCCTCGATTTCCGCGGTGCTACCGGGGATCCGATCCGCGCCACGGCCAATGGCCGCGTCGTCTCCGCGGCCTATGCCGGCGGCTACGGCCGCATGGTCGAGATCGACCATGGCAACGGATTGTCGACCCGCTACGGCCATATGTCCGCGATCAACGTCAAGGTCGGCGATATCATCAAGATCGGCCAGGTGATCGGCCTGGTCGGTTCGACCGGCCGCTCCACCGGCCCGCATCTGCACTATGAAACCCGTATCGATGGCGAAGCTGTCGACCCGCAGAAATTTCTCCGCGCCGGCGTCCGCCTAAACGCAGGCTAAGTGCGGCACGCAGGGCATTGTTGCCCTGCTCCGACTGTGGTTGAAGCGGGTCTCCGTCGATCAGAGGCAGCCCGTTGAAATCCCCCCAACGCATCGGTCCCCGTTTCCCCCGCCTCGGCCGGTTCTGTTTCCGCGCCACCCGCCGGCTTGCGACCTGGGCGATGACGCTGGCAGGATTTCATGCCAACGACTCCCACTTTACTGTCCGTCGCATCTCGGAGCTCCGCGCCAAGCTGGCGCGCGGCGAAACGGTTCTGCTCGCCGGCCTCGGACTGCCCGGCACGCACAATTCCGGCGTAGCGCTGGTCGAAGTCACGCAGGCTCACGGGCCGCGCCTCATCGTCAACAACGAAGAAGAACGCTTCTCGGGCGACAAGCACACTACGCAATATCCCCGCGCAGCACTCGATGCGATGCGCGTCACGCTGCAGGCGATGGGCCGTGACGTCGCCGATATCGATGCATGGCTGACGACCTGGGACTATCCCGATCTGCTCGGCACGCTGGTACGAAGCATCGTCGAAGAACTGCCCGACGGATTGAAGCTGCTGCGCACCAAGAACTCCGTCAGCTTCGACGCACGGCGCCTCGAGCAGATGACGCGGACCCCGAAGCTGCTCCGCAAGCAATTCGGCCTGCCCGCGCGTGTCCCGCTGCTGATGGTGCCCCATCACGACAACCACGCCTGGTTCTCCTTTGCCGCATCGCCCTTCCCCGATGACGAACCGGTCGCGATCGCCGTGCTGGATGGTACAGGGGATCTGGGCTCGGTCTCCCTATATGTCGCCAAGCATGGCGAGATGCAGCGGCTCTATTGCAATAACAGCGTCTTCGACTCCTTGGGTGCGTTCTACAGCGTCATCTCGTCGACACAGGGCGGCTGGACCTGGCTCTCCAGCGAGGGCCGCTATATGGGCGCTGCTGCCTGGGGCGACATGGATCGCGCCAGCAATCCGTATTACGCACGGTTGCGCGAGGTGCTGCATTTCGGTGCGAATGGTGAGATCCAACTCAACCGCGCGATGGGTAACTGGTATTGCGACCCGTTCGAAGCGCCTTACAAGTCCGCATTGATCAAGATTCTCGGCGAGCCGCTCAAACCAGATCAGCTCTGGAATCCGGACGCAGTGCTGCGCGTCGAAGATATTCAGCATCGACCGGATACGCAGGATCGCCTCGATAAGGCCGCGGCCACGCAACTCGTCTTCGAAGATGCGATGAAGCACGTCGTCGATCATCTACTGCGCACCACCGGCGCGCATCGGCTGGTGCTCACCGGCGGCGTGGCACTGAACGCGCTCGGCAACATGCGACTGCTGCAGCATTTCGACGAAACATGGTTCCAGAAGGCGCAAGGTCGCGCGAAACGACTGCATCTGTGGATTCCACCGACACCCGGCGACCCCGGCGTGACCATCGGCGCTGCCTGGATGTTCGCGCATCTCATCGGCGCGCCACGCGGCGCCGCGATGACGCACGCGTTCTATTGCGGCGATGCGCCGACACAGAGCGACATCACCGCGGCACTGCAGGCTGACGACATCAAGACACAGACAATCGGCAATATCTCAACGCCTGAGGGCTGCGATGCAATTGCCGACCTGATGGCCTTCATGGTCGCTCAGAGCGGCATCATCGCGCTTTATCAGGGCGCGGCAGAGACCGGCCCACGTGCGCTCGGCCATCGCTCGATCCTCGCCAATCCCTGCGATGCCGGTACGCGCGAACGGCTCAATGAACGCGTGAAATATCGCGAGGCGATCCGCCCGTTGGCGCCGATGGCGACACTTGACGCGGCGCACGAGTATTTCGATTTGCTGGAAGGCGCGTCTGACGCGAACTACAACGCCTACAATTACATGGTGCTGACGGCGCAATCGAAGCCTCATGCACGGGAGAGAATTCCGGCCGTTATCCATGCCGATGGCACCGGCCGTATCCAGATCGTCCGCGCCGAGGACGATCCACTAACCTATGCCTATCTCAAGGCGCTCGGTCGCCATATCGGCGTTGAGCTCTCGGTGAATACCTCATTCAACGTCGCTGGCCCGATCGCACAGACGCCGCAGCAGGCCGTAGAGACCCTGCGCCGTTCGGCGGGTCTCGACGTGGTGCTGATGGTTGCGAGCGACGGTCAGATGACTGCCGCCTGGCATGGCGGCACCCGCGACAGCGGCCGCTTCACGGCCTGGCTGTCGGAGTGGACGCGCAGCCGCAATTAGACCTTGCCGATCTTCCTTGCGACGGCAACCAGACGCGCGCTGTCTTTGGCCACGAACGCCGCGAACTCTTCCGAGTCCTGATAGGCGGGCATGTTGCCGGCAGCCTCGAATGTCTTCGTGACTTCCGGATCGCTCATCGCCTGCTTCATGGTCTCGCGCAATTTGGTCACGACAGGAGCTGGCATTCCCTTCGGCGCGAACAGACCGGCCCAGATGTAGAACTCGACATCGGGATAGCCCAGTTCCTTGAACGTCGGCAAATTCGGGAAGGCAGCGAGGCGTTCACCGCCGAAGTTCGCGAGAACACGCAGTGTCCCGGCATCGACATGCTGCTTGAGCGTGCCCGGCGCCGAGGCCAGCGCCTGGATTTGGCCGCCCAGGAGATCGCTGATCGCAGGCGTTGCGCCGCGATAAGGGACGTGGAGCAGCTTGATGCCAGCGGCGATCGCAAACATCTCCATCGAGACGTGCAACGTACCGAACGGGCCCGACGATCCGTATGATATCGCTCCGGGTCGCGCCTTGGCGTCGGCGACGAATTCCTGAATCGTTTTCCAGGGCGCACTAGCCGGCACGGCGAACAGGGTCGGATCTGCGAGCACGCGCGCAACAGGCTGCAGTTGATCGACTTCATAGGCGACCGGCCGATCGTAGATGCGATCCGACTCAGGCAGCACCGCGAGCGACGACAGCGTCATCAGCAGCGTATGCCCGTCAGGCTGGGCGCGGGCAACGGTCGCGTTGCCGAGCGAGCCGCCGGCGCCGCTGCGGTTGTCGATGATGACCGGCTTGCCGAGGACCTTCTGCATATAGCTCGCGACCGGACGCGCGGCGATGTCGGCCTGCCCGCCGGCCGGAAATGGCACGACCATGGTGATGTTGCGGCTTGGCCAGGCTTCCTGCGCGCGTACGCCCTGACCGGTCAAAGCGAGCGTCGACAGGCCCCCGAGGCCTGCAATGAAGTCACGACGTTTCATACTTGTCTCCCGTTTTGTTTTTAAGCAACGCATTGGTTTCAGTCGCATCCAGGGGACGACGCGCCATCTCGGGAGACAGCGCCTGCGCGCCTTGGAGCGCTCTCAAAGCTCTAAGTTGTTGAAGTTCGCAGAATTGAGCGTGGGGCAGATGATGCCCCGCGCCTCTTCATCAAAACCGCAACCGATGTAAGCTTAATCAGCCGACCGGGTTTTCGAGTTTGCCGATGCCGCTGACCTCGATCGTAACCACGTCGCCCTTCTTCAGGAAGCGCGGCGGCGTGAAGCCGAGGCCGACGCCAGCCGGCGTTCCGGTCGCGATCAGATCGCCCGGCTCCAGCGTGATCCCTGCCGAGAGCGTCTCGATCAGCGTCGGAATGTCGAAGATGAGATCGGTCACCGACGCATCCTGGCGCTTTTCGCCGTTGACGGATGTCGTCAGTCGCATTTTCGTCGGGTCGGGCATCTCGTCAGCGGTCAGGATCGCCGGACCCATCGGGCAGAAACCGTCGATGCCCTTGCCGATGAACCACTGACGATGCTTGTGCTGCAGCGTGCGTGCCGTGACATCATTGATGATCGTGTAACCGAACACATGCGCCAGCGCGTCTTGCTTCTTGATGCCGCGGCCGCCACGCCCGATGACGACCGTCAGCTCGCCTTCGTAGTCGGTGCTGTCGGTCGGATCGAGATAATTCGGAATCGACTTGCCGGAACCGATCACCGTGCTCGACGGCTTCGTGAAGATGACTGGCGCTTCCGGCACGACTTCCTTTGCCGAGGAGTCGAAACCACTACCCGCGAATTCCTTCGCGTGCTCATGGTAGTTCTTGCCAACGCAAAACACATTGCGTGCCGGGCGCGGGATTGGCGCAAGAAGCTCAACGCTGGCGATAGGAAGGGGCGCGCCCGCTGAAGCGGTAAGCGTACCCTTCAGGCTATCGAAATTGGCAATTAGCGCAATCATATCGGGGGCAACGTCGCGCGGCAGCGGCGAGACCTGAGTGAGCGCCTGATCTGCAATGCCGACCGTGGCCCGGCCCTCATGCAGGAAAGTAACAAGGTGCATTCTTCCTCCTGATATGTCTGCTTGTCGGCGAACGGATCGCCGGCATCTTCTAAAGATACACCTATCTTCGATAGAAGATTTTGGCAAGCTGATCATCCCGGCTATTTATTCTTTAGAAGACGCACGCGGTCATCTGCCGCAGCAGGATGTGACATGGCGGGCAACGGCGCCTAAGATGGAATCACCGGCGGATTACATCCGCGAATGACATTGGAGCAGCACCCGATATGGCGAAACCGGCGACGCGGAAGGTCGTTCGTGAAGACCCCGTCAGTCGCGCATTCGGCGATCGGGTTCGCATATTGCGTGAACAGGCCAACCTGACCCTGGAGCAGTTCTCCAAGCAGTCCGGTGTCAGTCGGGCGATGCTGTCGAAAGTCGAGCGCGGCGAGAAGAGCCCGACGATCGGGGTCGCGCGACGTATCGCGCTGGCTCTGGAAACATCGTTCTCGACGCTGATGGGCGACGACGACGCGCCGCGCCGGGCCTTCGCTGTGGTGCGCAAGGATCAACGCCAGATCTTTCGCGATTCAAAGACGGGCTTCGAGCGCTTCCTGCTGTCGCCCGTCATGGCCGGCATGGCAGTGGAAGTCGTCCTGCATCACCTGCCCCCGAAAACCTCGACCGGCAAATTGCCCGCCTACCCGCAGGGCACATCCAAACACGTCCTTGCCACGCACGGACGCGTCACCGTGCGCACCAAGGATACCGAGACGGTTCTGGATGAGGGTGACTCGCTGTATTTCGAAGTCGACGTCGAGCACTGGTTCGAGAACAAGACTGCGCGCCGGTGCGAATACTATCTCGTGATTTCGGTGCCTCCGAGTTACGGACGACGCAGCGACGGTAAGGCCTAGCACGCGTCCGCAAGTTTGAAGGCCCTCGCTCACCTGCGAGCGAGGGACCTGTTGGCTAGCAGCCGATTTCAATCTGCCACACGATTACTTCTTCAGGCAGAGACCAACGGTTGGCGTCGTGGTGCACTTGGTGCCATCCGGTGCGCCGCCACTCGGGCAGACAACGGACACCAGCGTCTCTGTCGCCTCGCAGCTAATCGCGCCATCTGCCTGCACCGCGCGGAAGCTCACTGGTGCCGCATCGCCCTTGTCACCCTTGGCGCCGGGCGTGCCCTGCGGACCTTGAGGTCCCTGTGCACCCGCCTGCCCCTGCGCGCCGGGAATGCCCTGAACGCCTTGCGCACCCTGCGGACCGGCCGGCCCCTGCGCGCCGGTTTCGCCCTTCGGACCTGCTGGTCCGGGATCGCGGCCACAGCCGCCCAGCATCAATGCAACGCCAACAGCAAGAATTGGAATGATCTTCTTCATGCCCCACACCCCGTTGAATTCGTGACACCGCGACATGCGGAGTCAGGATAAGCCAGCGCCGGATATTGAGTTCCGGCATGGGGATGATATCGGGTGACAAGAAGAACGGAAGCGGCCACGCAGCGACGCGACTGTTTCAAGACGCCGCAGACTTTGGCGGGCGGTTAGCTTGCTCAGCCGTCTCTCGGTTGCGAGATGAGCTCGATCATTTTGGCTTCGTCATCGTCGGGCGCGAAAGCCTTTGCCTTTTCATAGGCTTCAACAGCCGCCGCGCCGACCAGGGGCCTCGCCTGCAAAAGCTGCTCCGCCAATCTCACAGCATAGGCCGCATCCTTATGGCGCAATGCAGCGGTGAAGGATGCACTTGAATAATCGCGGGCCACCATCCGCGGCGCATGTCGCAGCACCTGTGGGCTTGCCGCGACGCCGCTCGCGATGGACTCCAGCACCAGCTTCATGTCCAGCCCGGCATGTTCTGCGATGGCCAGACCTTCGGCGAGCCCAGCGATATGGATTGCGCCCATCAGGTTGTTGATCAGCTTGTAAACCGTACCCGATCCGACGGGGCCGAAATGCCGGATCGTCGATCCGATCGGCGCCAGGAACGGCCGGGCCTTGTCGAGGTCCGCAGCATCCGCGCCGACCAGCAGCGTGAGTTTGCCGCTCGCAGCCGCATCCGGCAGACCGGTGACCGGACTATCGATATAGATCAGGCCGCGATCCTGCAGCGCCCTGGCAAGATCGAGCGCATGCTGGTGCGACACCGTCGAACATTCGATCGCCAGCGCGTCCGCCTTCGCGGTTCGCCCGGCACCATCAATGCCGAGCCACACAGTCTGTGAAGCCTCGTCATCGGCGACCATCGTGACGATGGCATCGGCGCCTTCGGCTGCATCCGCCGGTGAAGCTGCCCAGCGTGCGCCACGTGCGATCAAATCTTCTGCTTTCGCCCTGCTGCGATTCCAGACGGCAACGCTGAAGCCGGCTTCGAGATAGCAGCCGGCCATGCCGTGCCCCATGCGTCCCAAACCGATGAACGCAACATGGGGCAAAACTTGGGGCATGGCTTAGTCCACGTCGTCGATTGCGCCTGGCGATGTGCCGAAGGCGCGCTGCGCCAGTGTCGCCGCCATGAACTCGTCAAGATCGCCGTCGAGCACGCCTGAGGTGTCCGACGTCTGCACGCCGGTGCGCAGATCCTTCACCATCTGATAGGGCTGCAGCACGTAAGAGCGGATCTGGTGACCCCAGCCGATATCGGTCTTGGCGGCCTGATCGGCAGCAGCCTTCTCTTCGCGCTTCTTCAGCTCGATTTCGTAAAGACGCGCGCGCAGCATGTCCCAAGCTTGGGCCTTGTTCTTGTGCTGCGAACGGCCGGCCTGACAGACCACGGCCACGCCGCTCGGAATATGCGTCAGACGCACCGCCGACTCCGTCTTGTTGACGTGCTGACCGCCGGCGCCGCCTGAACGCATCGTATCGACGCGGACATCGGACTCGTTGATGTCGATCTTGATGCTGTCGTCCACGACCGGGAAGATCGCGACGCTCGAGAACGAGGTGTGACGACGGGCGTTTGAGTCGTAAGGCGAGATACGCACCAGACGATGCACGCCGCCTTCGGTCTTCAGCCAGCCATAGGCATTGTGACCGGAGATCTGGATGGTGGCCGATTTGATGCCGGCTTCTTCACCCTGCGTCTCTTCGAGATACTCGATCTTAAAACCGTGCTTTTCGGCCCAGCGCGTATACATGCGCAGCAGCATCGAGGCCCAGTCCTGGCTCTCGGTGCCGCCGGCGCCGGCATGGACTTCGAGATAGGTGTCGAAGCGATCGGCCTCGCCAGAGAGCAGCGCTTCCAGCTCGCGGCGCGCGACCTCTTTCTTCAGCGCCTTGAGCGCATTCTCGGCTTCGGTCACTACGCCCTGATCGCCCTCGGCCTCGCCGAGCTCGATCATTTCGATATTATCGTCGAGTTCGCGCATGACCTTGCCGATGCCCTGAAGCGAATCCTCTAGCGAGGTGCGCTCCTGCATCAGCCTTTGGGCCTTTTGCGGGTCGTTCCAGAGATTGGGGTCTTCGGCGAGAGCGTTCAGCTCTGCAAGTCGTGCCGTGGATGCATCGACGTCAAAGATGCCTCCTCAGCAGCCCGACTGACTGCTTGATCTCTTCTACGAGGCGTTCGATTTCAGCGCGCATGGAAACTCTGATCTGGCGGCATCAGCCGCAATACGAATGGTGATCGGGATGTAGCGGCGTGCGCGGCAAAGCGCAATCCGCAAGGATCTGCTGTGGGTCAGATGAGCCTCAATACAGCCCGCCCGTTCCCGGTCGCATGAAACTGCGGTCGGTTTCCGGCGACACCGAGAGCGAACGACCATCCGCATCGGCGACCCCGATCACAGAATAGTTGTCCGGCGGCGCCGTACCCGGCTTGAAGGCCTCGAGGATGGTGCGACCGCCATCGCCCGGTCCGGCGCGCATGCCCGACTTGGCGTCGACGCGGATCAGCTTGATGCCAGCAGGCACGCGGAACGGCACAGCCGGCTTGTCGGCGAGCGCAAGCTTCATGAAGTCCTTCGCAATCGGCGCAGCCAGCGCACCGCCGGTGGCCTTGTTGCCGAGGTTCCGGGGCTTGTCGTAACCGACATAGATACCGACCACGACGTCAGGCGAGAAGCCGATGAACCATGCATCCTTCTCGTCATTGGTCGTACCGGTCTTGCCGGCGATCGGCTTACCAACTTCGCGGAGCACGGTCGCGGTGCCGCCCTGCACGACGCCTTCCATCATCGAGGTGATCTGGTAGGCGGTCATGGCGTCGAGCACCTGCTCGCGGCGATCGACGAGCTGCGGCTCGGCTTGGTTCTTCCAACCCTCCGGCGCGTCGCAGCCGCGGCATTCGCGCTGGTCATGCTTGAAAATCGTATGCCCGTAGCGGTCCTGAATACGGTCGATCAGCGTCGACTTCACGCGGCGGCCACCATTGGCGAACATCGAGTAGGCCGTCACCATCCGCATGACGGTCGTTTCACCGGCGCCGAGCGCATAGGAGAGATAGTTCGGCAATTCATCATAGACGCCGAATCGCTTGGCATATTCGCCGATCAGCGGCATGCCGACGTCCTGCGCCAGTCGCACTGTCACGGTGTTCAGCGAGCGCATCAATGCATTACGCAGCGTCACCGGGCCGTAATACTTGCCGGTCGAATAGTTTTCCGGACGCCACACCCCGGCGCCCTGCCCTTGATCGATCTCGATCGGCGCGTCGACTACGACGGTGGACGGCGTGTAGCCATTGTCCATCGCTGCCGAATAGACCAGCGGCTTGAAGGATGAGCCGGGCTGACGATAGGCCTGCGTGGCGCGGTTGAACTGGCTCTGGTCGAACGAGAAGCCGCCGACCATGGCGAGCACACGTCCAGTCAAAGGATCCATCGCAACCATGGCACCGGACACTTCCGGATACTGCCGCAGCCGGAACTGGCCTTCGACGACCGAGCCGTCCTTGTTTGTAAGCGGATCGACATAGATCACGTCGCCCGCGGCCAAAACCTGCGACACTGCCGTCGGTGTTTTGCCCTTCGTCGGTCCGGCCGCGGGCTTGGCCCAGCGCACGCCGTCCAGCGTCAGAATGCCGGTCTGGCGATCCTTGAGCACGGCACCGCCGAGTTCACGGCCCGGCTGAAAGCCGATCCGCGCCGACTGATCGCTGACATCCAGCACGACCGCGAGCTTCCACGGCGCGATGTCGGACAGCGCTTTGACCTCGGCGAGCTTCACGCCCCAGTCGCCGGAAATATCGATCTTGTTGGTCGCCCCGCGCCAGCCACGCACCTCGTCGAAATTGATCAGGCCGTTGGTCATGGTCTTGCGCGCCATCACCTGGAGCTTGGGATCCAGTGTGGTGCGGACCGAGAGGCCGCCCTCATAGAGCTTCTTTTCGCCGTAGCGTTCCAGGATGTCGCGGCGCACTTCCTCGGCAAAATACTCGCCGGCAAAGATGTGACCCGAACTGTTGCGGCCGGTGACGCTCAGCGTCTCCTTGCGCGCCTTGTCGGCATCGGCCTGCTTGACCCAGCCGTTCTCCAGCAGACGATCAACCACATAGTTGCGGCGCTCGATGGCACGGTCGCGGTTCTTGATCGGATGCAGCGACGACGGCGCCTTCGGCAAAGCTGCGAGATACGCCGCTTCCGACACGGTCAGTTCGTTCACCGACTTGTCGAAATAGACCAGCGAGGCGGCGGCGATGCCATAGGCACCGAGGCCGAGATAGATTTCATTGAGATACAATTCGAGAATCTTGTCCTTCGAATAGGTGCGCTCGATGCGCATCGCCAGCAAGGCTTCCTTGATCTTGCGGGTGAAGGAGACCTCGTTGGTCAGAAGGAAGTTCTTCGCAACCTGCTGCGTGATCGTCGACGCGCCCTGCGGCCGGCGGTTGGAGCCAAGGTTCTGCGCGTAAAGCACCATCGCGCGCGCCATGCCCGAATAATCGAGGCCACCATGCTCGTAGAAATTCTTGTCTTCGGCCGCGAGGAACGCGTTGATCACGAGCTTCGGCACGGCCTGAATCGGCAGATAGAGCCGGCGCTCCTTGGAGTATTCGCCAAGCAGTGCACCGTCCGCCGCATGGACGCGCGTCATGACCGGCGGCTCATAATCCTGAAGCTGCGAATAGTCCGGCAAGTCCTTGGAATAATGCCAGATCAGCCCGGCGGCGGCGGCGACGCCCACCAGGAACACCACGGTTCCTGCAGCGAACAAGAAACCCAGAAACCGCACCAGCAGACGCATTATCGACGATCCGTTTCAATCGCTGTGCCACAATATAGCATACGGCGGCCCCCATGGGCGCGAAGTCAGCAACAAGTCCCGCGGCAAAAATCAGCAAGGAGACAACCCGAAATGGCCGTCAGTCTTGACCGATTCTGACAGCCACACGGAAATTTTTATAGAGCTCCGGCTGTGGCCAAACTAGGGCTTTCATACTGAAGGCCAGGGCTTTCGTACTGAAAGATTTGTCATTTTCAGTTCCGGTCGTCAGTTTCCCGGGCCGGCAGAGACCATCCGCTTGGAGAAGAACCCGTCGATCGCCTTGGCGACCGCCCCGACCGTCTTGGAGCGCCAGTTCTCGGACATCAGTTGCTGGAGATCGTCCTTGTTGGACACGTAACCCAGTTCGATCAGCACCGAGGGGACGTCCGGGGCCTTGAGCACGCGGAAACCTGCCGATTTCAGGGGATGCTTGTGCATCCGCGCCGTGGTCTTCATCTCGCCCACCACAAGCCGGGCAAAGCGGTTTGAGAAGGTCCGGGTTTCGCGCTGCGCCAAGTCGATCAGGATGTCGGCAACGTCGGTTGGCTCTTCCGTCAGATTGACGCCGGCGATGGCGTCCGCCTTGTTTTCCGAGTCTGCCAGCCGCTCCGCCTCCGCATCGGAAGCCTTGTCGGACAGGGTGTAAACAGTGGCGCCCTGCGCATCCCCCTCGCCTCGCGGCAATGCGTCGGCATGGATGGAGACAAACAAAGCAGCCGACTGGTTGCGCGCCACCTTCACCCGTTCATCCAGGGGGATGAACGTATCGTCGGCGCGGGTCATGACGATGCGGTATTTGCCAAGCTTCTCCAGACGGTCACGCAGGGCCAGACCGAAGCCCAGCACGATGCCCTTCTCACTCTCACCGCCCGCCTGTGTGCCGTTATCGATGCCGCCATGACCGGGATCGATCACGATGACCGGACGGGCGTCCGGCGCGGCATCGGGCACTCCGCTGGCGACCACCTTGGTGGCAACCGGAGACGCCGCAGCAGTCGTTCCGATGGCCGGTCGCAGATCCGGGCGATTCTCAACCGCCAGCGCCTGTACGAATGTGGTGCGATCGACCGATTCGAGTTCGATCACCATCCGCGCCGGCTGCCCGTTAGCGGGATCGAGCGCGTAGGAATTCTTGATCTTGGCTGGTCCGGTCAGGTCAAACACCATGCGCGACCCGCCCGGCATCACCAGACCGTAGCGGAACGCCTTGATCAGGCCGCGGGAGACCGTCCCGGCGCCAGGATCGAGATGGAAATTGACCTGGGGAAGATCGATGACCACCCGATATGGGTCAGCCAGCGCAAAGGCCCGCAGCGGGATCTTCCGGTCGAGATCGAGAATGAAACGGGTCTGTTTCTCGTCACCGGCGATGCGCACGTCGGAGGCGATCGGGAAAACGCCCTCGACTTCCGCGCGTGGCGTCTCGCCGGCGGCCTGGGCGGAATTCGGGCACCAAAACAGCCCGAAACCGGCGCTGAAGAGCACCGTGGCCAGCCTGACGATGTGGTTTGCGCGGCTCGTCAACGAATCCACTGCCTCCGAAGCAGCCCCTCATTAACCCAATAGGATTGCAGGGTTAACCGGAGCTTAAGTCGGCCATATCGAATAAGCCTGAGTGTTGCAGCCTTGTGACGCTTCCCTTGCATGCGACCCCCATTCCTCGTATGTACGAAGAGCTGACGGTTTAACTCCCGGTTGTGTCGCGTTCAGCCTCCCGGTGCAACGCTCGTTCCCCCGACCATCTATCGGTGGATCCAGCGTTTTCCGGCTTCCTCTCTACAACCAGCGCAGCGCGCGGTTGCCCAGAGAGGCGGTCTTAGCCCAGGCGGTGTCCGGTCCCAGGTCCTTTCTCGCTCCCGGGGCGGCTTTAGACACTTCATGACCGATTATTCCGGCCTTACGGGCGGAGTATGCGACAGCCGGTGACCGCGTTCTGCGGCGCGCCGGACGTCAGCAAAAGGCGGCGCCTTTGCCGCCAAGATGTTCAGACGGGCCGACGCTTGATGCGCCAGACTGTGATGCCGACCGAGACCCAGGTGGGAACTATGCCGATGCGAGGCCCAAGCCTCGCGCGTCGCCCCGCACTGACCTCGCGATCGGCACGGCGTTCAGGGCTGTGTTTCGGCCTTCCCCTCACCCCCGAATCAGGTGGACCGTTGCGTCACCCGGCTGCGCGATACGCGCTTGCCGCCACGCACGCCGTCCGCCTCCATGAGCTTCCAAATGCCAAACAAAATGTTGATCGATGCGACTCACCCGGAAGAGACCCGGGTCGTCGTGGTTCGCGGCAATCGCGTCGAAGAGTTTGATTTCGAGACTGCGCAGCGCAAGCAGCTCCGCGGCAATATCTACCTCGCCAAGGTCACGCGCGTCGAACCATCGTTGCAGGCCGCCTTCATCGAATACGGTGGCAACCGCCACGGCTTTCTCGCTTTCAGCGAAATCCATCCGGACTACTATCAGATCCCGGTCGCCGACCGTCAGGCGCTGATCGAGGCGGATGAACGGGCCCATCGCGAAGCTGAGGAAGAGACCGAAAACCGCTCCAACCGTAAGCGCTCGCGTCATCGCAACTCCCGTCGCCGCGACCGTGGCGAGCGGGTGCAGAGCGATGTCGTCGATACGACGGCGATCGATCCGTCGCAGGCCGAACAGCCGCGCGATCCGGCCTTCGAGGTCCACAGCCATACCCATGATGACGGACACCACGCTGCCGATCACGACCATCATGACCATGACGGTCACGAGCACACCCACGCGCATGAGCACGCCGAAGGCGATCATGCGCACGACCATGATCATCACGATCATGCCGCCGCACCGGTCGCGTCCGAGAGCGTCGCTGCCGAAGCTGTGGCTCCCGAGGTCCTCGTGTCAGAGGTCGTTGCATCCGAGCCTGTGACCGAACAGCCTGTTTCGGCAGGCTTCTCGCCTGCTCCGGTCGAAGCCGTTGCGGAGACGCCGGCGCCAGTCGCCGCCGAGGCGCATGATGATCACGCGCATGACGAACAGATTCAGGCCGCTCACGCCGAAGAGAACGCGGCGCATGCCGAGGACGTTCACCACGAAGAGCGTGCCGAGGGCGAGCACACCGCTGCCGCTGACAGCGACGAACACGACGACGAGGAAGACGAAGACGACGGCGAGGAAGAAGCCGAAGAGGATCAGGTCGAATCCGTCGGCGGTGACGACGTTCTCGAGGAAGTCCCGGAGCGCGCCTTCCGTCCGCGTCGCCAGTACAAGATCCAGGAAGTCATCAAGCGCCGCCAGGTCATGCTGGTGCAGGTCGTCAAGGAAGAGCGCGGCAACAAGGGCGCTGCACTGACCACCTACCTGTCGCTTGCCGGCCGTTACGCCGTGCTGATGCCGAACACTGCCCGTGGCGGCGGCATCTCGCGCAAGATCACTTCGGCACAGGATCGTTCGCGTCTCAAGGAAGTGGTGTCGGACCTCGACGTGCCGGAAGGCATGGGGATCATCCTGCGCACCGCCGGTGCCTCGCGCACCAAGCCGGAAATCAAGCGCGATTTCGAATACCTGATCCGGATGTGGGAAACCGTCCGCGACATGACGCTAAAGTCGCAGGCCCCGACCCTCGTCTATGAGGAAGGCTCGCTGATCAAGCGTTCGCTGCGCGACCTCTACAACAAGGAAATCGACGAAATCCAGGTTGCGGGCGAAGCCGGCTACCAGGAAGCGCGCGATTTCATGCACATGCTGATGCCGAGCAATGTGCGCGCGGTGAAGCAGTATCGCGACGGCCAGCCCCTGTTCTCGCGCATGGGCGTCGAGAGCCAGTTGGACGCAATGTTCTCGCCGACCGTGCAACTGCGCTCCGGTGGCTATATCGTCATCAACCAGACCGAAGCCTTGGTTTCGATCGACGTGAACTCGGGCCGTTCGACCCGCGAGCACCACATCGAAGATACCGCGCTGAAAACCAATCTCGAAGCGGCCGAGGAAGTGGCGCGTCAGCTCCGCCTGCGCGATCTCGCCGGCCTGATCGTGATCGACTTCATCGACATGGACGAGAAGCGCAACAACCGCGCTGTCGAACGCAAGATGAGCGACTGCCTGCGGCAGGATCGCGCGCGCATCCAGGTCGGCCGCATCTCGCATTTCGGCCTGCTCGAAATGTCGCGCCAGCGCATCCGCGCCAGCGTGCTGGAAAGCTCCACGGATATCTGCCCGCATTGCGGCGGCAGCGGTCACGTTCGTTCGGTGTCGTCGGTGGCCCTGCAGTTGCTGCGCGGCCTCGAAGAGACCCTTATGAAGGGCGCCACGCATAACCTGATCGTGCGCACCCGCACCGATGTCGCGCTCTATGTGCTGAACCACAAACGTGGCCATCTGCGCGATCTCGAAAATAGCTTCAAGGTGACGCTCGCCGTCATCGCCGATCCGAATGTCAGCGGTCAGCAGTCCTTCGTGATCGACCGCGGCGAACAGGTCCATACGCTGGAAGCCGCCAAGGCGCTTCTCGCGGCTCAGGTTGCGGCCTTCCCGCCGCCGCTGGAAGAAGAACCCTTCGACGACGAAGACCTGTTCGAGACGGAAGCCGAAATCGAAACCGAGGAGACCGAAGGTCTCACCGACGACGAGACCTCGGGTGAAAGCGCCACCGGCGATGCAGACGGCGATGGCCGCAAGCGCAAGCGCCGTCGGCGCCGTCGCGGTCGCTCCGGTGAAACCCGCGAAGGCGGCGCTCCCGGTCGCGAGGGCGGCGATCTCCAGAACGCCGCTGAAGGCGCGGTTGAAGGTAACGTCGAAACCGTTGGCGACGACAGCGAAGGCGAAGACGACGAGGCCGACGATCAGCCTCGTGAGGCCCGTGCCGATCAGCCGGCCGATGGCGAGCGTCGCCCGCGTCGCCGTGGCCGTCGCGGCGGACGCCGCCGGCGTGGTGGTAACGACGAAGGTCTGGCCGGATCGATCTCCGATGAACTCGGACCGACCCAGAGCTCGGAAGCCAGCGATGCCGTGGCCGATCTCGAAGGTCAGGACACGCGCCACGACGCACAGCCGCACCAGTACGCAGCTTCGGACACCGTGACGTCCTATGTAGCGCCACAGCCAGAGGCCGAACAGAGCCGTCACGATGCCGTGCCGATGTTCGCGCCGGCAGCGCCTGAACCGACGCTAGTCGCTCCTGCTCCCGTCGCAGCACCTACCCCCGTGCAGGAAGCCGCGGCACCGCAGGAAGATGACAAAGCTGCAGCACGTCGTCGCTCGACGGTGCGCGAGAAGGTCAACTTCGGTTCGATGTCTCCGGAGCCACAGCCCGCGGCAGCGCCTGTCGCTACAGCCCCGGAGCCGGCACCTGCTCCAGCCGCTGCACCGGCCCCTGCGGTCGAAGCCCAGCCGCGCAAAGCCGGCTGGTGGTCACGCGTCCTCGGCAGCGACTAAGCGCCTTCCAACGCAACAACGAAAAGCCGCCCGGCAAAACCGGGCGGCTTTTTTAGTGCTGCGATCTACTGCGGATCAGTCCGTGGTGATTGCCGTTTCGACATCCGATGGATCGATGGTCTTGTTGAGATTGGCGTGCATCGTGTCGTGATCAAGCTCGCCTTCCCACCACGACACGAACACCGTAGCAATGCCGTTGCCCGTGATGTTGGTAAGCGCGCGCACCTCGCTCATGAATTTGTCGATCGAGAACACGATCGCCATGCCGGGCACCAGACGCGGATCAACCACCGACAGCGTGGCTGCCAGCGTGATGAAGCCGGCGCCGGTGACGCCCGAAGCGCCCTTGGAGGTCAGCATCGCCACGATCAGGATAGTCACCTGCTGGCCGAACGACAGATCCACACCGAGCGCCTGGGCGATGAACAGCGTCGCCAGGGTCATGTAGATGTTGGTGCCGTCGAGGTTGAACGAATAGCCGGTCGGCACCACGAGGCCGACGACCGACTTCGAACAGCCCAGACGCTGCAGCTTCTCCATCAGCTGCGGCAACGCGCTTTCCGACGAAGAAGTGCCGAGCACGATCAAAAGCTCATCCTTGATGTAGACGATGAACTTGAAGATGTTGAAGCCGACGATGCGGGCAATGATGCCGAGCACGACCACCACGAACAGTGCTGCAGTCGCGTAGAACAGCACGATCAGGCTCAACAGGTTGGTGAGCGCCGCCGGGCCGAACTTGCCAATGGTGTAGGCCATCGCGCCGAATGCGCCGAGGGGGGCTGCCTTCATGACAATGGCGATCACGCCGAACACGGCATGCGACGTCTCATCAATCATGTCGCGCAACCTGTGGCCACGCTCGCCCAGCGCCATCAGCGCAAAACCGAACAGGATCGCGAACAACAGCACCTGCAGGATGTCGCCCTTGGCGAAGGCGCCAACGACACTGTCGGGAATGATGTTGAGCACGAAATCGACCGACTTCGTTGCTTCAGCCTGCTTGACGTAATTGGCGACTGCGCCTGCGCTACCTTCGGTCTTGGTCACCAGACCATGGCCGACCTGGAACAGGTTGCCCATCACAAGGCCGAGGATCAGCGCGAAGGTTGAGACGATCTCGAAATAGACCAGCGCCTTGATGCCGACGCGGCCAACCTTCTTGGCGTCCTGGATATGTGCAATGCCAGACACCACGGTACAGAAGATGATCGGCGCGATCACCATCTTGATCAGCTTGATGAAGCCGTCGCCGAGCGCCTTGATCCATTCATTGGTGGCGAACTGAGGCTCCAGCCACCCGACCAGCACACCGATCACGATGGCGATCAGCACCTGAATATAGAGAACCTTGTACCAGGGCTTTTTGGCCGGAGTAGCCGCTCCCGGACCCGCCGTTGCCGTTACCGCAGACATTCCGCTTCAACTCCCTGAGCATTTTTACTGCCGCGGTCATTAGTCACATGGGCGGCCTCTTGCAAGCCGCCACGCGGAATTACTTGGGCGATTAACGAACAAATATCGCGCCGAGCGTTCAGCGATACCGGCGATCAACCATTCCGCGCAGGACGGGCACTAGGATCGCGCCCAATGTGTTCTTCACTAATGCCCCCGCCAGGAACGGCATGACGCCGACCAACCAGGCTTTCTCGGCGCCGAGCTTCATACCGTAAGCCAGCCAGACAAAGCCCATGGCCATAATCACGATGTGGCCGATGGCCATGGCAACGAACAGGCGGACCATCGAGCGATCCCATCCGCGTTCGCTGAACCAGCCCGTGACGAACGCAGCAACGACGAAACCCGACAGGAAGCCGGCCGTCGCCCCTGTGAGCGGTTTGAGACCGCCAACGGGCCCGGCGAACACCGGCAATCCCAATGCACCGGCGGCGAGATAGGCGATGATCGTCAACGTGCCGAGGCGCCAGCCACAGACGGCGCCGATCATCAAAACGACCAGCGTCTGCAGGGTCATCGGCACATATGGCAGTGGCAGATTGATCTTCGCCGAAACCGCCAACAACGCGACTCCAAACGCCGCCAGCACCACGGCGCGCCGCAGGACGGCAAAACCTCTCCTGCGGCTTGGCCACCATACTCCGGCGATGGGGACACGACGCGCGTTCGCGGTGGATGCATCCGACAAGATGGGCTCCCTCACTTCGGGCCGCCCTGCCCGAGCCATTTGCTGATCCGCGCGACCGCCTCATGCATGTCCTCGGTCGAGCTCGCATACGAAAAGCGAATATAGGACTTGCCATGGATCGGATCGAAGTCGCTGCCGGGCGTTGTGGCCACATGTGCCTGTTCCAGCATCTGCTTGGCGAAATCGAAGCTGTCAGTGGTGAATTTCGACACGTCTGCATAGAGATAGAAGGCGCCATCGGCCGGCAGGAAGTCCGTGAGGCCGGCTTGCGGCAATCCTGCGGTCAGGATGCGGCGGTTCTCCTGATAGCCATGCTTGATGTCTTCCATCTGCGCATGACCGTCGAACGCAGCTTCTGCCGCAATCTGCGACAGCGTCGGCACCGAGATCGATAGGTTCTGCTGCAGCCGTTCCATGGACCGCACCAGCGGCTTGGGCACAACCATCCAGCCGACGCGCCAGCCGGTCATGCAGAAATATTTCGAGAACGAATTGATCACCAGCGCGTTCGGCGATAGCTCGGCCGCGGTCACTGCGGGAAATGCATAATCGAGACCGTGATAGATCTCGTCGGAGATGAAGCGAATGCCCGCATCATCTGCCGCGTGGATCAGGCTGGTGAGCGCTTCGCGCGACATCATGGTGCCCGTGGGATTGGCCGGGCTCGCGACCAGCACGCCCTTCAGCGGCTTTTCGCGATGCGCGGCGAGCAGATCCTCGGCGGTCAGGGCGTGGCGCTTGTCGGCATGGGTTTCGATCAGCACCGGCTCGCAGCCCAGCGCAGTCAGAATATGCCGATACGGCGGATAGCCAGGCACGGTGACGGCGACGCGGTCGCCGGGCTCGAACAGGGCCAGGAAGGACAGGATGAACGCGCCGGAGGAGCCGGTGGTCACCACGATCTGCTCCGGATCGACCGTGCAGCCATAGACGTCGCGATAATGCCTGGAGATCCGCGCACGCAGCGACGGGGTGCCAAGCGCAGCGGTATAATCGATCCGCCCGTGCGCCAGTGCAGCCTGTGCAGCCTCGATGGCCACCTTGGGCGCGGGCGCTGCCGGCTGTCCGACTTCCATGTGAATCACGTGCCCGCCAGCGGCCTCGATCCGCGCCGCAGCGGCCATCACATCCATCACCATGAACGGGGGAACGTTGCTGCGGCCGGAGGCTGCAAGAAGGCTGTGTGCCCGGGTTTTGAGGATCGTATCTGGCATGGAAATCTGCTATCTGCGCGGCGTTATGCACGTTACGGCATGGGAGCAACGCCGCGCTCCCGCCGCAATATTTGACTTGTTAGGGCTTATATCGAATCCGAACCTCGGCCAATGATGAAAGACCTGCAGCTGCAGCCTAAAAGGGCTGCATCTCGATTGTTCTCGAAGCTGACCACGCTGCTGACCGCGGCGACGCTGACGCTGACGCCAATGGCCGCCCAAGCGCAGCAAGGCGACGCTCCGCGCCTGCTGCGCGACGCCGAGATCGAACAGCTGCTGCGTGACTATACGCGCCCGATTCTGCGCGCCGCAGGCCTCGAAAAGCAAAACATCCAGGTCGTCATCATCAACAACGCCAGCTTCAATGCCTTTGTCGCTGACGGTCGCCGCATCTTCGTCAATCACGGCGCGCTGATGCAGTCACAGACGCCGAACCAGCTGATCGGCGTGCTCGCCCACGAAACCGGCCATCTCGCCGGCGGCCATCTGTCAAAGCTGCGCGAGCGCATGGCGCAGGCGCAGACCCAGATGATCGTGGCGATGCTGCTCGGCGTCGGCGCCATGGCGGCCGGAGCGCGCGGCGGCAACTCCAATGGTGCTGCCGGCAATATCGGCGCCGCAGCGGTCGCCGCGCCGCAAGCGATGATGATGAATACGATGCTGTCCTATCAGCGGCAGCAGGAAGAGAATGCCGACCGCGCCGGCGTCAAATTCCTGAACCAGACCGGCCAGTCGTCCAAGGGCATGTACGAGACGTTCCAGCGCTTCGGCACCGACAGCCTGTTCGCAGCACGCGGAAGCGACCCGTATATGATGTCGCATCCGATGCCCCGGGAGCGCGTTGCCGCCCTCGAGGAGCTTGCGAAGTCGAGTCCCTATTGGGACAAGAAGGACGATCCGGCGCTGATGCTGCGCCACGAGCTGATGCGCGCCAAGACCGCCGGTTTCATGGAGCAGCGTGACACGGTGCTGCGGCGCTATCCGCCATCCGACACCAGCCTGCCCGCGCAATATGCCCGTGCCATCGCCACCTATCGCCATGGCGATCTGCGCGTGGCTGTCGAGCAGATCGATGCGCTGATCAAGGCGCAGCCGAACAATCCATATTTCTACGAGTTACGCGGCCAGGCGCTGCTCGAAGGCGGCAAGCCCAATGAGGCGATTGCGCCGCTGCGCCGTGCGGTGCAGCTCTCCAACAACGCGCCACTGATCGAGATGATGCTCGGCCAGGCGCTCGTCGCCTCCGACAACAAGGCCTATACCGACGAGGCGATCCGCATCCTGCGCACTGCGGTGGCGCGCGAGAGTGAAGCGCCCGTCGGCTACATGCAGCTCGCCATGGCCTATGGCCGCAAGGGTGAACTCGCAGAGGCCGACTTGGCCTCGGCCCAGGCCGCCTTCCTTCGCGGCGACAACAAGACCGCCCGCGACCTTGCCTCGCGCGCCAAGGCGCGGTTTGCCGTGGGCACGCCCGGCTGGGTCAAGGCCGATGACATCATCGCCGCGAAAATGCCGGGCAAGAACTAGCGCGACTCCCTCTGCAATGTTCTGAAACAAATGGCGGCTGATCCGTAATCTTTCGCAATGTGGCTGACAATTTGTCTCCGTACGCAGTGTCCCTGACTATTGGGGGACATCTCTATGCGCGCGAACGCCATCAACCACGTGTTGAAACTGATATGCCTGCACGCTCTGACAGCAACTGTCGCTGGATGCGCCACGGCGCAGCTGGAGACATCAGGGTCTCTCGCCTCGTATAACGACCTCGCGCCGGCCGACGGCATCACTACCAAATCCAAGATGCGCGTCGACAAGGCCGGTGTCCTGGCGGCCAGGAGTGTCAGCATCATACCCACGTCCTTCTCTCATGCCGCATCTCGAGCCGCCCTCACCGACAAGCAACGTCGCGTCATCGCGAATGCTGTCGACCGTTCCGTCTGTATCGGACTGAGCGACCGCTTCAATGTGGTCCCATCCGGGCAACCCGCCGACCTCACGGTGCATGTCACCGTGACGCGTGTGACCGTCACCGATCCGAATGTCGCTGGGGCCGCCAAAGTTGCCTCCGCCGCACCTATGTTCATCAGTGCAGGCTTTCCCATCGTCGTGCCCAGAATCCCGTACGGCATGGGCGGCCTGTCGGTCGAGGCGGAAGCCCGCGACGTACAAGGCCAGCAGAAAGCGGCATTCGTCTGGGCCCGCGATGCCGACATGTTGACGAGCACACCGCGCGTTGCGGCATCCGGCGACGCCTACGATCTGGCGGGCGAGTTCGGCGCAGATTTCAGCAAGCTCCTCATTACCGGTGAAAATCCGTTCGACAAGAAGCTGTCCACGCCCAGTCTACAGCGCGTGAATTCGGCTTTTGGGGGGAAGCCTAAATACGCTGCCTGTGACGCCTTCGGGCGCACCGGCGTTTCCGCCTTCATCGGCGGGAAAATGGGAGCACCTCCCGAGTGGAACGACGACGCGATGCCGGTGACGGAATGACCGGACATGCATGACAGTGATTACCGTCCCTCCGCCCAAGACAGCTATGCTACGACATTAGCAGTCACGTTGAACGAACCACCGCCTGGAGCCGGATGCCGCCCAATGCAGACCATGTCTCACATCCTCATCGTCGATGACGATCTTGCCATACGAAAATTGCTGGGACGCTATCTGACCGAACAAGGCTACCGCGTATCCATCGCCTCCGACCAGCGAACGATGAAGGAAGCGCTGCAGACCAACGAGGTCAGCCTGATCGTTCTCGATGTCCTGCTCCCCGATGGGTCGGGGCTCGATATCTGCCGCGATCTTCGGCGGGAGGGCTCCGAGATACCCGTCATCCTGTTGACGGCGCTGAAGGAGGATGTCGACCGGATCATCGGCCTCGAAATCGGCGCGGACGACTATCTCGGCAAGCCGTTCAATCCGCGCGAATTGCTCGCCCGCATCCGCGCGGTGCTTCGTCGCAAGGTGACGCAGGACATCCAGCTCTCCCAGGTGCTCGAACATCACTTCGGCAGATTTAAACTCCATCCCGGCGCGCGGCAGTTGCTGGACGAAAACGGGCAGCCGTTCGATCTCACAACAGCCGAATTTGAACTCCTGCTGGTGCTCGTCAGACGGCCGGGTCGCCTGCTCTCGCGTGATCAGTTGATCGAACTGACGAACCGCAGCTCCGACGACGTATTCGATCGCTCGATCGACGTGTTGATGAGCCGGTTGCGCAAGAAGCTTGGCGACAATGATGATTTCCAGTTGATCAAAACCGTGCGCAACGGCGGTTACATTTTCTCGGCACGCGTTGAAACCATTGGCGCAGACACATGAACTCCATACGCATTCGATTTTCCTTGATGCTCGTGGGCTCGGTCCTTTGTGTGGTGATCCTGGCCAGCGCCGTGATGTCGCAAATGATACTCGGGCTGGTCGAAAAGGATTTTCGTGACGGATTGACGTCTCGCGTCGCTGCATTTTCCAACAGCATCACCTTTCGCGGAAACGATGCAGTCTTTCATCTTCAGCCGGCGCCCATCGAGGGAAAGCTTCTGGAAGCGCCGACCAAGCTTCTGCAGGAAGCATTTCAAAAATCGCAAGCCAATTTCGACATTTTCGTCAAGCAAACGCCGGATGGCCAACGATGGGCGTCCATCAAGATGGGCCCCGGCTGGCTGAGCTGGCCCATACGCGAGCACGCGCCGCCTCCTGAAGTGTGGTGGGGCCTCGCCGGCTGGATGGTACTGATCACGGTTGGCGTCATCGGGGTTGCTCTTACGGTCGCCCATCAGACGACGAACCAGCTTAAATTGCTGCAGAGCATGGCGATGTCCGTTGGTAAGGACGGCGTGCTGCCCGTGCTCAAAGAAGAAGGGTCTATCGAAATCAAGGCAACCGCTCAGGCACTGAACATGATGGGCGCAAGTCTCAAAAAAGCGATGGACAGCAAGATCAGACTTGTGGCTGCCGCGGGGCACGATTTGCGGACACCCATGACACGCATGCGTCTGCGCGCCGAATTTCTCAACGAACGAGAGCGTGAGGAGTGGCTGCATGACCTCGATGAAATGGACCACATTGCCGACAGCGCCATCCAGCTCGTTCGGGAAGAGACCGTCGGAAAAGGCACCGAACACGTCAGACTCGACGAACTCGTCGGGGACGTTTGCGCCGAACTCACCCTGATCAAGATGCGGGTGACAATTGCCGGACTCGATCACAGCAGCGTCAAGATCTCACCGCTCGCACTCAAGCGCGCCCTACGCAATCTCATCATCAATGCTGCGACCCATGGCGGCGGCGCCATCGTAAGCCTGAGAGTTCACGATCGCCGCGCTGTCGTCCTGATCGATGACAACGGTCCCGGCATTCCCGAACAATTCCTGGCAAGTGCCTTCGAACCGTTCTTTCGCGCCGATCCGGCCCGCCGCCAGTCAATCCCCGGCGCCGGGCTCGGCCTGGCCATCGCCAAGGAAATTGTCGAACGACAGGGAGGCACACTCGAAATCGAGAACCGGCAACCTCACGGGTTAAGGCAGACGCTTTCCATTGAGATCGATATCGCGAACGTATCATCGGTCGCAGCCTGAACGACGCGCTCGCCATGCGACCACACGGTGCCGCTGCAGACGATCGCTGAAGAACGATCCTTGGCAAGCAGCTCCTGTTCAGCCGGACCACAAGATCATCGCGATCCCGAAGACGAGCAACGGATAATACGCAACCTCCACGCTCAGGAACGCGATCTCTTTTGTGCGAGACCAAAGGCGCCGAACGGATATCCGTATTCGGGAGCGTTCCAAAGACGCTGTTGGAGCGATGCGACACATCTAGCTACCCTGCCCCCTCAACCCTTCCAGGTTGGATTGAAATCCACTCGCCGAACCGCCCTTGGCGCGACCGTAGGCATAGAGCTCTTTCATATAATCAGTATCGAAATTGGTTGGATCGCTCGTGGTAAGCTTGCCCGCGTCGATGGCCGTTGCTTTGAAATCCCAGTTGTTGCGTTTGCAGAAATCGTATGTCGCGATCATCGCATTGCGCGTATTGGCCTTCACCGAGGTCTGAAACGAGCGCGCCACGATCGGAAGCGTCAGATCCGATGTATAGGAGGCGTCGGGCGACAGCTTGCCGTTAACGATCACGAAGACCCGAGACTTCGTAGCCAGCGATCCAGCATGGGCCGTCAACACGCTTTCCGGCACAGCCAGAATATTCGACGTCACGCCGCCATCGACATGCATCTCGGAATACATGTTTCCGCTGGACTCGACGGCGATCAAGGCCGGCGGGAAAATCCCGGGAATAGCGGCCGACGCAGCGAGAACATTCCGGAAAAACTCATAGCGGCCAGGACTATCGCTGCTTGCGATCTCCCCCATATTCCAGAGCGTCGTCCCTTGGGTGTCGAGGTTCGTGGTGGCCACGATGAGCATCTTGCCCTTGCGATACCGTGCGCCGACCGCATCGATGATCCGATCATCGGCATATTTTGAGATGAGGTCTTTCATCGGTCCCGCCTTGAAGACGCCCGATCCAACAACGGCGTTGATCCCCGCGATACGCATCAGATTTTCAGTAGCGCCGCTGGTGAAGATCGTTTCGAGACGGCCGTCATAGCCCGGGCCGAGAAACGCAAATGGCGCAATCAGGGCGCCGACGCTGGAGCCAGTGACGATATCGAAATCGGGGCGCAGCCCGGAGTCGGACCAGCCTTTCAGGAATCCTGCGCCATAGGAGCCGTCAGCGCCGCCGCCGGACAAGGCAAGGATGGTGAGCGGTGCGGCACCGCGCCGCGATCCCGCGAAGATGCGATAGCCTTCGTCGGGCGATATCCTGGCCAACGGAATCTGCGGGATCGTCGCGCGCGCGCTTGCGATCAGCGGAGCGCGCGGCAGCGACGCACAGGCCGACAGCAGCAGCGCCGTGCAAATAATGGTAAGCGTCGCGCGAGACATCACGCGAGCTCTGCAACGATCAAAGTGAATCTTGAAAACTGGGCCATGCGGGTTTCCATGTCCGGAAACTCTTGCACGGTTGATTTGCCATTTGTTTGCGCGCTTATTTCATTATGTTTCGCGCGGCGGCTGCAATCCGAATGCGACAATTCCATCCACGCGTCCACGAATGGGAAGATGACCGAGTGCGCTGATCGTGAATGGCGGAGTCGAGGCAAAGCAATCCATCGCCGCCTTCGAGGCGACAAAACCGCCCTCTACACCACGACTGAGCTCTTCCAGCCGCGAGGCGGTGTTCATGACGTCGCCATTGAAGACAATCGCACGTTTGACGTCGCCGATTTCGCCGATGATCACCGGCCCGAAATGCAGGCTACCGCGAATGCGGGGCGCTGCGCCAAACTCACGTTCAAACTGCCCCGCTTTGCGTGCCAATTCGTCGCGCATGGCGATGAAGCAGCGCAACGGACGGCAATCGACCGCACCGTCCCGCTTCGTCCAGGTCACGATCATCTCGTCGCCGACATAGGCAAGTACCTCGCCGCGATAGTCGACGACCGGGAGCGATAGCAGGCGAAAGGTCCGATCGAGGAAACGGTGGATACCGACGCCACCGAGTTGCTCGGCCAGGCTGGTCGAGCCCGCAATATCCACGAACAGGACGAAACGCTCTTCCTCGACCGGCGTGTGATAGCGCCCGGTGAAGAAGTTCAACAACGCGCGTCCGCCGACGAGATTGGTGATTGCCAAAGCCAGATTGACGACGATGGAGACGACGACCGAATAGACCAGGCTGGACCAGAACGTATCCTCCGCGATCTCGACCGTCCGCCCGATCAGCACATCCGCAAGCCGAAACCATTGCACGGCCAAAATCACGACGGCGTAGAACGCGCTCTTGATCAGGAGGTTGGCGGTGAACGAGCGACCGCTCAGCCAGATCCGGATCGGACCATCGGCCACGATGATTTCGAAGCCGCCCAGAACCGTGCTGATCACCAATCCGATCACGAGCCCGGGCAGAATGGGCAGATCGTGGGTGGCACTGAACGCCACGCCGGCGGCGGCGCCAGCTGCGATAATCGTCGTGAGGACCCTCAGTTTCCGTTCAAACCTGGCGTTCATGGTCCCTCCCATCGGCACCGCCGACGGGAGGGGGTATATCAGATCGTCCGAGGGAGGGCTGGCACGGGCCGATGGCAAACGTTGCCCGCCTGCGGCGGCCTCACCGGGCCCTGCCGTGCACGCCGATATGATCTTCATCCTTTTACAACCACCCCAAGCTTCTCGCCGGCAGCGGTCAGGTTCCGTTAACGGAACTCGCTGCATTTAGTGAAAATGGATGCGCTCATCGCGTCCGGCGGGGAGACCAATGCAGCCATCGGAGCACGAAACCGCACACAGCGGCGTCACACGCACGTGGGACCGGCGGCAATGAGCACGACGACCATCTTCTGGTTCACGCTCGCCAACTTCCTGTCATCAGGTCTCGTCTGGGCCTATGTCGCACGCTGCTATCCGAACTTCGTCCCGGCCCGCTACTGGAGCGCCGCTTCACTGAGCGCGTCGATCGGCCCTGCTCTCGGCCTGCTGTTTCCCAATCCCGTCGGCCTGCTGTTCGCCGCGCAGATGACAGTTCTCGCTTACTGTCTGTCAGAGGTCGGTATCCGTCGCTTTTACGACAGGCCTACATCCTGGATCGCCACCGCCCTGGTAATTTCCGCGAGCCTAGCCGGATTCCTGTTCTTCAGACTGGTCATCGACGATTATGCGATGCGCGTTGTCGTCTACTCGCTGAGCCAGGGCGTTCCCGTGGCGCTGACGCTACCGCTGCTACTGTCGCGTGATCATCGGCGCAGCAATCACGGCGCACGGATGGCCGGCTACCTCTCGATTCTCTTGCTTGTTGCTTTTGCCTGCCGCGCGATTGCCGCGCTGCTTCATCTGGGCGGCAGCGAGACGACCATGGTGACGGTCGATGCGGTACAGGCCGGCTTCATGCTGGTGGCGGCATTCCTCGCCATGACATGGAATTACGGACTGCTGATGATGGCGATCGACCGCCTGCGTGGCGACGCAGCCGAACTGGCGCTGATCGACGATCTGACCGGCGCTGGCAATCGCCGCCGCCTGTTGCAGCGGATGGACGAGGAATGTGCGATGGCGCGGCGGACCGCACGCCCATACGCACTGCTGGCGATCGACCTCGACGGCTTCAAGGCGGTCAATGATGGCTTCGGTCACAGCGCCGGCGATGACTGCCTGAAGCAATTCGCCCAAGCGGCGCAAGATCAGTTGCGCCCCGGCGATACGCTGGCCCGATGCGGCGGCGACGAGTTCTGCATCGTGCTGCCCGACACCGACCTGCAGCAGGCCGGCGAGATCGCGCGGCGCGTGCTGGCAGCCTGCCCGCGACAAATTGGCAATGCCGGACACACAGTGAGAACCCTATCCGCCTCCATCGGCGTCGCGCAGTGGTCCCCCGACCTCATCGCTTCCCCCGAACGATTAATGGCGGCTGCCGATCACGCCCTGTATCAGGCCAAACACAGCGGCAAGAACCGGGTCGTGCTCTATGAGCCCGCACCACCGCTGGCACCGATCTTCGATGACGAGATCGGAAGCGCTCCCTTGCCGGCACCGCATGCCCTCACTGCAATGACCGGGCCGGATCACCACCATTCCGGCTTCTGAGACCTGCGGCGCCATGATGAATTGCGCGTGACCGCCTTCACAAATAACGCGTATTTCGCCCTCAAAATGCTAAGCAGCTTCCCGAATGACACGTGGCTTTCTGACTCGGCCTTTTCCAAAGGATAATTTGCCCATGCCTTCGTTCCGCCTTCTCGCCTCTGCCGCTGTGGCCCTCGCCCTGTGCGGCGCGCCTGCATCGGCGCAGACGTTCAATGACGCCCAGCGCGGCGAGATCCAGAAGATCATCAAGGACTACCTGATCACCCATCCGGAAATTCTCGAAGAGGTCTCGGCCGAGCTGACCAAGCGTCAGGCCCAGGCTGAAGCCGAGAAGCATCAGGCTGCGATCGCCGCGAATGCAAACACCATCTTCAACTCGCCACGCGGCGTCGTCGTCGGCAACAAGGATGGCGACGTCACCTTCGTCGAGTTCTTCGATTACAATTGCGGCTACTGCAAGCGCGCCATGGACGACATGGTCGGCATCATGAAGAATGATCCGAAGCTCAAGGTCGTGCTGAAGGAATTCCCGGTGCTCGGGCCCGGCTCGGTTGAAGCCGCCCAGGTTGCTGTCGCCGTGCGCATGCAGGACCCGACCGGCAAGAAGTATCTCGACTTCCACCAGAAGCTGTTGAGCGGCCGCGGCCAGGCCGACAAGGCCCGCGCCTTGGCAGCGGCCAAGGAAGCAGGTCTCGACGTCGCCAGACTGGAAAAGGACATGGCCAGCCCGGAAGTGCGCGCGACCATCGAAGAGAACTTCAAGCTCGCGGAATCCATGGGCATGAACGGCACGCCGAGCTACGTCATCGGCAAGCAGGTGATCATCGGTGCCGTCGGCGCAGACGCGCTGAAGGAGAAGATCAACCAGGCCCGCTGCGGCAAGGCGCTCTGTTCGTAAACCCAGACACCGCCAGGGTGATTCATACCATCGCCCGCGCCGTCCTGAACATCTCGGAAATATGACAAACCGGCTGCATCGCAGCCGGTTTTTTATTTATCTTGCGGTAGCGGTCAAAGCGGCTGAACGCCATCTGTGATAGGGTAACCTATCCCCAACGGTAAAAGGATGCAGCGGACACCCCGCCTAAGTTCCCAATGTTGACCGATACCAAACAGGAGCAGCGGCTCCTGAAGATTTCAATTTACGTCACGCTTCTCATTTCATTTGCCAGCATCGCTTTCGGGCTCGCCATCAGTTCGCGCGCCATCGCCTTCGACGGTTTTTACACGTTGATCGACGCAGCCATGACCGGCGTTGCATTGCTGACCGCAAGACTGATCAGCAGAGGCGAAGACGACCGCTTCCAGTATGGCTACTGGCACCTTGAACCGATCCTCGCGCTGATCAACGGCACGGTGCTCAGCTTCGCCTGCGCCTATGCCTTCATCGACGGCCTTAACGGGCTGATCACCGGCGGTCGCGCCATCGAATTCGGCCCCGGCGCTATCTTCGCTGCGGTGGCGGGTGCCATCAGCTTCGGCATGAGCATCTATATCCGCCGCTCGGCCGGCGAACACGGCTCGCAACTGCTCGACATCGATGCCCGTGCCTGGCTGATGGGCGGCGTCCTCAGTCTGGCGGTCTGCATCAGCTTCTTGCTCGGAGCGGTGATGGCGAAGACTCCGGCAGCGGCCTATGCACCGCTGGTCGATCCGCTGATCCTGCTGGTGGTTGCGATCTGCCTGCTGCCGTTTCCGCTTTCGACGATCTGGAATGCCGGCCGTGACATCCTGCAGGTCGCACCGAGCGATCTCGACGAGGAGGTTCGCGAGCTCGCGCAATCGATCGCGTACAAGCACGGCTTCAGCGATTGCAGCTCGCATGTGATGCGCTCCGGCCGCCAGCAATTCATCGAGATAGGACTGGTGGCACCGTCTGGCGAGATCAGCAAGACCTTCGCCGAACTCGACGCCATCCGCGCGGAGATTGCCCTGGCCATGGGCGGGCTCAGCCCCGGCTACTGGCTGACAGTGGACTTCACCGCTGACAAGCGCTGGGTTTAAGTCACACCCGCGCCTCGCGCCGAACACGCCAGGCTAGAACAAAAGCAAGAAACAGGACGAGCAAAGCGCCAAACGCGATCGCGCCGGCGCGAAGCCGGCCGCCGGGACGATCGATATAAAGCGAGCGCAGCGATGGCGCCTCTCCGTCGTGCGCAAGACGAAACGCCACGACGCTGTCGCCGATCGAGGTGCCTACTTCCGAATGACCGCCGGCGGCGATGACCACATACTGCTCTCCGCCGATGACGTAAGTCATGGGATTGGCGACGCCCGGCACCGGTAGCCGCCCCTGCCAGAGTTCGGCGCCGGTCTTCGCATCATACGCACGCAGGTAGGCGTCCATCGCGCCGGTGAAGATCACGCCGCCGCGTGTCGCCAGCAGACCATTGACCAGCGGCATGCCGGTGGCCAGGGCGAGGCCCAGTGGTGCGATATCCTCGCTGGTGCCGACCTTCGACTCCCACAGCACTTTGCCGGCCTTGAGGTCCACCGCGACCATCGCGCCCCAGGGCGGCTTGTTGCAAAGCATGCCGAGCGGCGACGTTACAAGCGCCCGCGTCATGGCAAAAGGCGCGCCGCGCTGCGCGCCGAAATCGGCACCGGCCGGCCGCCTGTAGTTCTGCGCCTCGGCGCGCGGGATCAGCGTCACCCGATGCACGGCGCGGCTCGTATTGGCATAGAGCACCTGCCGGACAGGATCGAAGGCAACACCGCCCCAGTTGACGCCGCCGCCGGTCATCGGAAACAGCAAGGTGCCGGCACCCGTCGCAGGTGGCGTGTAGAGGCCTTCGTTACGTCCATTGGCCAGTTCATCCCGGCACTTGCCGCGATCCCAGAATGTCACGCCGAACGCGTCATCCGGCGTTACCCGCTGCGGCACCAGTGTCGGAAGATGCGTCGGAAATGGCTGCGTCGGCGATAGCGCTTCGCCCTCGACACCGCCTTGCGGAACGGCCCTCTCCTCCACCGGCCAGATCGGCGCGCCGCTGGTGCGATCCAGCACGAACAGAAAGCCCTGCTTGGTGGCCTGGATCACGACGTCGCGCGGACCGCTTGCCAGATCGATACGGGCCAGCGTCGGCTGCGCCGGCACGTCGTAGTCCCAGACATCGTGATGCACGGTCTGGAACGACCAGACCAGTTCACCCGTGTCGATCTTCAGCGCAACGACCGAATTGGCATGCGCATTGTTACCGGGCCGCTTGCCACCCCAGAAATCCGGACTGGGTGACGACGTCGGCAAGAACAGTAATCCGCGTTCGTCATCCACCGACATCGGCGCCCAGACATTGGCATGCCCGGCTTCGATACCGTCATGGACCAGCGGATCCCACGACCATCGCGGCGCGCCGCTGCGCACATCGAACGCGCGGACGGTCCCCTTGGGCGCGCTCACACGCCGATTGTCCGCGAGTGCAGAACCGACCACGACGACGTCGCGCCCCACCACCGGCGGCGATGTGATCTGAAATTCACCGGGGCCATCAAGCGGCATTCCCGGGTCGAGCTTGACCTCACCCTGCGCGCCGAAGTCTGCACATGGCAGTCCGGTCGCGGCATCCAGCGCAATGATGCGAGCATCGTTGGTACCCATGAAGATGCGGCTGCGACAGGTAGCTCCAGATGCTGCGCGATCGTCACGCCAATAGGCTACGCCGCGGCACACCCATCGATTGGCCGGACGCACATCCGCTGCGACCCGCGCATCGAAACGCCACTTCTGCCGACCGCTAGCAGGATCGAGTGCAATCACCTCGTTGAATGGCGTACAGAAGACGAGGCTGTCTTCAACCAGGAGCGGCGTCGCCTCGAACTTGGTGCGCGCCATCTGCGCAGGTGTGCGACGCAGGAGATCGCCAGTCTGGAAGCGCCAAGCCTCGATCAGGCGGCTGACATTGTCGGAGGTGATCTGCTCAAGCGGCACAAAGCGAGAGCCACCAGGGTCGCCGCCCCAATGCTCCCATCCGAGCGCGGGCACAGCCGACAAGACTACCAGCGCCAGGATTCCTCCAATCCAATTCCTCATCGAAGCACAGCTCCGCAGATCCCGACTGACATGACCTGATGTTAGTCGTTGAGCCCGCCCTGTCCATGTCGAACGCATAGTAAAGAGGCCGGCTGCGTAACAGCCGGCCTCTTTGAAACCTGATCAATATTACAACGATGGTTACGCGACGTCCTCGACTGTCGTCTCGCCGTCATCCGAGCGCTGCTCAAAGCGCGATAGCCTGTTTGCCGTATTTTCCAGGACGCCGGCGACAAAATCGAACACCGAATTCTCGATCGGCGCCGCTTCCGCTATCTTCTGAACGATCATCTCCACAAAGGCAGGCATCGCATTTTCCTTATTCGATAGTGCAATGCACGTGCTGCCATTTGGTTCCGGCTGAGACCGTCTTCATTCCATTTCCGACTTAGGAACATCCCCAACGGTGGTGGATTGCCCTTTACGGAGGAGGAGAAAGAGCAATGCCAAAATATCATTTCGAGATTGTCGATGGTTTCCGGCTTGAGGACCCCGTAGGTCTGGATTGTAGCGACGACACGCAAGCCAGGGATGTCGCCAAGAGTATTGCTCATCAAATCGCGGTTGATATCGCAGGCGACTGTGACCGGAAGGTCGTCGTCATCGATGACAACGGCGATGAAGTCTACAAGACGAAGATCAAGCCCTGACGCGGCGTGACGTATACTCAAGCATAACAAAAGCAATGGAACTACACTTTCTCAGGAACATCCCTCCGCCAATGCCGTTGTACGGCGGGCAATGCATCGCGAGGAGAACCAAGATGAACAACCGTTTATTGATGAGCGTCGCCGCCGCTGCACTGATTGCAGGTTCGGGTTTGGCTAGCGCGCAAAATCCCGGCGGCGCGGGAGCTGCAACGTCGGGTGGTGGCGCCGGAGGTGCCGGAATGACCCGTGAGGCGCCGGCGGGCGGTGCTGCACGTAGCGGCGCAACGAGCGCGCCCGCAAGCGGCGCGGCTGCTGATCGTGCTGCGCCGGCCGAACGCAACGCACCAGTCAACAAGGACGAAGCGACCGACACCACCAACAAGTCCGAGCAGAAGCCGGCGGTGAAGTCGACGCAGTCGGACGACAAGATGCAGCGTGACGACAAGCGTACGACCGACTCGACCCGTGACAGCGGAAAAGCCGGCAAGGACATGAAGGCCGATTCCAAGTCGACCGACTCCAAGTCAGGTGCTGACACCAAGTCGACATCGACGGAGACCAAGTCGACCACGACTACCGGTCAGGCCGGCGCGGGCGCCAAGCTGACCACCGAGCAGCGCACCAAGGTCACCACGGTCATCAAGCAGCAAAATATCCAGCCGGTGACCAATGTGAACTTCTCGATCTCGGTCGGCACCCGTGTGCCGCGTGAAGTCCGCTTCCACCCGCTTCCGGCTGAGATCATCACCGTCTATCCGGATTGGCGCGGCTATGAGTTCTTCCTGGTTCGCAACGAGATTATCGTCGTGAACCCGCGGACACTCGAAATCGTCGCAGTCATCGACGCCTAAGGCGGGGCATCTGATGTGACACCCGGGCGGGCTCGAAAGGGTCCGCCCGTTTGCTATCCGGGACGCTCCGCCCCTGTCGTGATCCGGCAGATTGCCGGAATGGCACCAGTGGCTTTAACCTTGGTTAATAAGCATTTTCCACAGGTTCCATCGGGCTTTTTATGAATTGGGTGAGGTATTTGGCTGGGGGAACCCGGGGTCTAGAGGCTTCCCCTCCGCGGTTTGGTTACCTATAACCCCGGGCAGAACGGCGCCCACCCGCGCCCATTGCTATTGCCCGGGATGTCCGATGGCCAATGCCACGACCAACACCATCTACGTGCTCAACGGCCCCAACCTCAACCTGCTGGGAATCCGCGAGCCGGACACCTATGGGCATGCAACTCTGGCCGATGTCGAGAAGTTGTGCGTGACCACGGCCGCGCAATATGGCCTGACCGCAGATTGCCGGCAGTCCAATAGCGAGAGCGAGCTCATCGGCTATATCCATCAGGCCCGCGAGAAACACGTGGCCGGCATCGTGATCAATGGCGGCGCTTATTCGCACACCTCGATCGCCTTGCACGACGCCATCGTCGGCGTGCGCATTCCAACTGTGGAAGTGCATGTCAGCAACGTCTACACCCGCGAAAGCTTCCGCCACCATTCCTTCATCGCCAAGGCAGCCTTTGCCAGCCTCTGCGGCTTCGGCATCGAGGGCTATCGCCTTGCCATCAGCGGCCTCGCCGCAAAAATCGGTGCCAACGCCATCGCGTGACGCGCCCGCTTCGCTCATTATTCGTCTTTCACTTCAGACATTGGATTGCCCATGGCCCGCAAGCCTGACGACATACAGACCGCAACGCCGCAAGCCAGCAACGATAGCGGCATGATCCGCGAACTGGCGCTGCTGCTGGATGAAACCAACCTCACCGAGATCGAGGTCGAGCGCGCCGGTCTGCGCGTGCGCGTCGCGCGTAACATCAGCGTTGCTGCCGCTGTGCCGGCTTATGCGCCCGCACCGGCTGCTGCACCCGCGCCTGTCGCCGCAGCTGCTGCCGCACCGGCCGCCGCCGACATGACCAAGCATCCCGGCGCCGTGCCCTCGCCGATGGTCGGCACCGTCTACCGCGCCCCGGAGCCCGGCAAGCCGGCCTTCATCGAAGTCGGCGCCAAGGTTGCTGCCGGACAGACTTTGGTCATCATCGAGGCGATGAAGACCATGAACCAGATCCCAGCACCGCGGGCCGGTACCGTGACGCAGATCCTGATCGAAGACGGCTCGCCGGTCGAATACGGCGAAGCGCTGGTCATCATCGAGTAACACCACAACGTCCTCTGACTTCGGAACGCCATGTTCGAGAAAATCCTGATCGCCAACCGCGGCGAGATCGCATTGCGCATCCTGCGGGCCTGCAAGGAGCTCGGTATCGCGACCGTGGCCGTGCATTCAACAGCGGACGCCGACGCCATGCATGTGCGCCTCGCCGACGAGAGCGTGTGCATCGGCCCGCCGGCGTCGAAAGACAGCTACCTCAACATCCCGTCGCTGCTCGCCGCCTGTGAAATCACCGGCGCAGATGCGGTGCATCCCGGTTACGGTTTCCTGTCCGAGAATGCGCGCTTCGCCGAGATCCTCGCCGACCATAATCTGAAGTTCATTGGCCCCAAGGCCGAACACATCCGCCTGATGGGCGACAAGATCGAAGCCAAGAAGACCGCCAAGCGGCTTGGCATTCCCGTGGTGCCCGGCTCCGACGGCGGCGTCGGCCCCGAAGACGATGCCATAGCCATCGCCCGCGAGATCGGCTTCCCGGTCCTCGTCAAGGCAGCCGCCGGCGGCGGCGGCCGGGGCATGAAGGTCGCGCAGACCGAAGCCGATCTGCTGATGGCGCTGTCCACTGCCTCGAACGAGGCCAAGGCTGCGTTCGGCGACGCGTCGGTCTATCTCGAAAAGTATCTGACCAGGCCGCGCCACATCGAAATCCAGGTGCTGGGCGATGGCCGCGGCGGCGCGCTGCATCTTGGCGAACGCGATTGCTCGCTGCAGCGCCGGCACCAGAAGGTCTGGGAGGAAGGCCCCTCGCCTATCCTGTCACCGGAAGCGCGTGCCAGGATCGGCGGCATCTGCGCCAAGGCGATGCAGGACATGCAGTATCTCGGCGTCGGCACCATCGAATTCCTCTACGAGGACGGTGAGTTCTATTTCATTGAAATGAACACCCGCATCCAGGTCGAGCATCCCGTCACCGAGATGATCACCGACATCGATCTCGTGCTGGAGCAGATCCGCATCGCCGCCGGCGGCGACCTGCCCTGCACCCAGGAAGAGGTCAACATCATCGGCCATTCCATTGAGTGCCGCATCAATGCCGAGAACCCGGAAACCTTCCGGCCCTCGCCCGGCACGATCACCCAGTATCACGCCCCCGGCGGCCTCGGCGTTCGCATCGATTCCGCGGTCTATCAGGGTTACAAGATCCCGCCTTATTACGACTCGCTGGTGGGCAAGCTGATCGTTCACGGCAAGAATCGGCCGGAATGCCTGATGCGGCTGCGCCGGGCCTTGGACGAGATCGTGGTGGACGGCGTCGAGACGACCCTGCCGCTGTTCCGGGCCTTGGCCCGGGAAAGCGACATTATCGAGGGCGACTACCACATCCACTGGCTGGAACAGTATCTCGCGGGCAAGCCCGCCAAGACCTGAAACATTTGGGATCAGTCTGGAACCAATCGCCTCGATCCGCGTTTTTTGTGCTGCCGGGAGACGTCCGGCGGCGGGGGCCATATTGAAGTCCAATCTGCAATCCAAGCGAGTACTACGTGACCGCTGACGCCGCCCGCAGGCGAGCGCTATGGCAAATCCTGCTGCTCCTGGCGGGATTGCTGGTGCTTGCCGCCATCAGCGCGGCCTCCGTTATCCTGGTGAACCAGGCACGTGACGATTCCAGGTGGGTGGTGCACACCGTCGAAGTCCAGAACCAGATATCGAACCTGCTGCTGGAAATCCGCCGAACCGAAAGCGCGACCCGCGCCTATCTGCTGTCCAGCGGTCCACAATTCCTTTCCGAATACGAAACCTCGGCGGCCGCGATCCTGCCGGCCGTCGACAGACTGGTGGCCCTCGCCAACGACAATCCGGCCCAGGTCGCCAACACGGTCAAACTGCGTGCAGCCGTCGAGCAGCGACTGGCGGAATTCGCCAGGGGGATCGACCGCATCAAGAACAACGACATCCAGTCGAGCATCGACATCCTTCGTCGCGGCGGCGCCAATCAGGCCGTTCAGGACATCGCCGATATCACCCGGGCGATGCGCGCCGAAGAAGGCCGCCTGTTTGTCGAACGCACCCGGACGGCCGACCAGAGTCAGCAATGGGCCTCGTTAGTCACCGTGGCCGGCTCCGGCCTGGTGGTGCTCCTGGCGGCGCTGTCGATCTTCCTCGTGCGCCGCTCGTCAAACGCCCGCGATGAGGCGGAGGCCAGGTTGCGCGACAGCAACATCGACCTCGAAGCCGCCGTTGAGGAGCGCACCGCCGACTTGCGCGAAGCCAACGACGAGCTGCAGCGCTTCTCCTATATTGTCAGCCACGACCTGCGCTCGCCGCTGGTCAACATCATGGGCTTCACCAGCGAGCTCGAGGAGCTGCGCGGCGACATCTTCAGGCGCATCGCGACGCTCGCCAATGCAGAGCCCGTCGTGGCCGATGTGAACGGCGAATTGCCGGAGCCGGCGCTGCCCGAACAGGACAAGCAACTCTCCGCCGATTTCACCGAAGCGCTCGGCTTCATCAAGTCATCGATCGGCAAGATGGACCGCTTGATCAGTGCTATTCTCAATCTGACCCGCGAGGGCCGGCGCGAATTCAAGCCCGTCAAGATCGACACCCGCGAACTCATCGAAGGCATCGCTTCCACTGTAGCGCATCAGGCAGCCGAGACCGAAACCCAGATCCGCATCGAGCCATTGCCTGACATCGAGAGCGATCGTCTCGCAATGGAACAGATCTTCGGCAACCTGATCGACAATGCGCTGAAATATCTGAAGCCCGGCGTCCCTGGCGACATTCTCGTCAAGGGCCGCACCAAGATGGGCTTTGCGATCTTCGAGATCATCGACAACGGCCGCGGCATCGATCCCCGGGATCATCAGCGCATCTTTGATCTTTTCCGCCGTGCGGGTACACAGGACAAGCCCGGCCAGGGCATCGGATTGGCCCATGTGCGCGCTTTGGTGCGACGAATGGGCGGCACCATGTCGGTGTCATCGGAACTCGGCAACGGCAGCAACTTCACCGTCACGCTGCCGGCCAGATGGACGGGGCATAACCGGGATAAACAAACATGAGTAAGCCAGTTACCATCATTATGATCGAAGACGACGAGGGGCACGCCCGTCTGATCGAACGCAATATCAGGCGCTCGGGTGTCAATAATGAGATCATCCCGTTCACCAACGGTACAGACGCCGTCAACTATCTGTTCGGCAAGGATAGCACTGGCCTCGATCACAAGGGCGAAGCCCTGCTGATTCTGCTCGACCTCAACCTGCCCGACATGACCGGGATCGATATCCTGAAGCGAGTCAAAGAGAACGAATTTCTCAAATGTGCGCCCGTCGTGGTCCTCACCACCACCGACGACGCGCAGGAAATCAAGCGCTGCTACGAGCTCGGATGTAACGTCTACATCACCAAGCCCGTGAACTACGAGAGCTTCGCCAACGCGATCCGCCAACTCGGTCTGTTTTTCTCCGTCATTCAGGTTCCACAAGCGTCCACATGACATCTGCCACGACGCCTACGCTGCTGTATATCGATGACGACGCAGGTCTTGCGCGGCTGGTGTCGCGCGGCCTGACGCGGCAGGGCTTTGGCGTCGAGCATTGCGACAATGGCGAAGCCGGTATCGAACGGATCAAGCAGGGTGGCATCGACGTCATCGCGCTCGATCAGTACATGCCGGGCCTCGACGGGTTGGAAACGCTTGAGCAGATCCAGAAACTGCCCTCGCCGCCCCCTGTGGTGTTCGTCACGGCGTCGCAGGACAGCAAGATCGCCGTTACCGCACTAAAAGCGGGCGCTGCTGACTATCTGGTGAAGGACACCCAGGGCGACTTCCTGCCGCTGCTGCATGTCGCCTGTACGACTGCCATCAAGCAGGCCCTGATATCGAAGGCCCGCGACGACGCCGAAGCGGAAGTCCACGCATCGCGTGATCGCTACGCTGCCCTTGCAGCCGAGCGCGAGGTATTGCTGCGCGAGGTCAATCACCGCGTTGGCAACTCATTGCAGATCATCGCTTCGCTGCTACATCTGCAGGCGAATTCAACCAGTGAAGATCACGTCAAGGTAGCGCTGACCAACGCCATGGGCCGTGTCGCCGCCGTGGCGCAGGTCCATCGCCGGCTGTACACCTCGCACGACCTCAACAGCGTGCTGCTCAATCAGTATCTGGAAGCCCTGCTGGAAGATCTACGTCGCTCGGCCGAGGGCAACCGGATGTCGCGCCTGACGCTGAAGGCCGAATCTGTCGAGATCGATCCGGACCGCGCCGTAGCCATCGGCATCATCGTCAACGAACTGGTGATGAACGCCGTCAAATATGCCTATCCCGACGGAGCCGGCCCGATCCATGTCGTGCTCACCGCGCAGGGCGACCAGCTCGAACTGTCGATCACTGACGATGGCGTCGGCCTCAACGTGAAAGTCGACCCGCGCTCCACCGGCATGGGCCAGCGGATCGTCAATGCCATGGCCAACAAGCTCGACGCCTCCGTCGAGCGCGATCCCGACCATGCTGGCACGCGTATCGTGCTGCGGTTCTGCGCCGTCACCAAGCCCGTGGCCAAACCGCCGGTCAGCGCTGCGGGCTAGGCCCGTCTGCGCTGCGGCCGCGCCTTAAACACTCCCAACCTGCACAAATATGCCGCGCCCGTTCGCCTTGCGCGGTTCCATCGCATGCCTAGACTGCACCTTTCAGTCTGCTGATATTTCTCTTTCTTTCCGGACCTCGGATTTCATATGCGCTGCCTTGTCGTGGCCGACCTGCATTATTCTCTGCCCCAGTTCGACTGGCTGCTGAGCGTCGCGCCGCAATTCGACCTCGTGATCTTTGCCGGTGACGCGTTGGATATCGCGTCGATCGTGGACTTCCGTGCCCAGATCCTGGTGGTGAAAAAGTATCTCGGCCTGCTTGCCCAACGCACCAAGGTGATCCTGTGCTCTGGCAATCACGATCTCGACGAACGCAACGATGAAGGCGAGAAGATCGCGCGATGGGTTGGCGATGTCAGGCAACTCGGCATCGCCTGCGATGGCGACAGCCTCACCATCGGCGATACGTTATTTACAGTCTGCCCGTGGTGGGACGGTCCGCTGGTTCAGCAGCGTATCGTGCAACAACTCAGCGAAGCATCCGCACAAAGCGCAAAACGCTGGATCTGGGTCCATCACGCACCGCCGACCAACTCGCCGACGAGCTGGAGCGGCAAGCGATACTTCGGCGACGTCGAACTGGTGCAATGGATCGAGGCGCATCGGCCTGCGATGGTGATCTCAGGCCACGTGCATGAGTCTCCGTTTGTCAAAGACGGCTCATGGTACGACCGGATTGGTGAGACCTGGGTGTTCAATGCAGGCCGACAGTTCGGTCGGCCGCCAACTTACATCGTGCTCGACCTTGATGACGGCACAGCATTCTGGCTATCGGCGGAAGGCGCTGACCATATCGATCTGAACGCTCCGCTGCAGCGTCCGGCGTTACCGATCAAGGTCGCGCCCGCATGGCTCACATCCGTGGATCGTTTTGTCGATCCGAGCCCCGATCCGAACCTGGTGACACCTTCGTCGGCGACAGGTTGACCATGTTGTCCAGGAGCTCGCCGACCATCGACAGATGCGTACCATGGCCGGCATATTGCTGCTTGATATCGGCAAGATAGCTCGTCGCCACATTGAGCCGCTGCGCCAGCAGCCGCGCGATCATCAGCGCGACGGTCGGGTGATCCCGCAAGAAATCCGTCGCATTCTCGAATTCATAGACTTGCGTCTCCATCGCGGCGCGCACGGTCGCGGTATGCGGCTGTTCGAGGAGCACCGACATTTCACCGACCACAGCACCGGGTTCGGTCAAACTCGCAACCACCGTGTCGCCCTTGACGACATCGAGCTGCCCTTCGATCAGCACGAACAAATGCCCGCTGGTCTGTCCTTCCCGGATGATCGTATCGCCCGCTGCAACGCTGTGCTTCACGCCATCGCTGCAATGATCCAGAACGGCGCGCATATCAGGCACTCCAACATGGTTGATAAAGCGTATGCTCGCCGTGACGATCGCGTGACACAAGGCCCGAATGCGCCGAAATTGTCGGCAACCGGCGCATATTGGGTGCGGCGGAGCTTGCGAGACGTCCCGCCCCGGCTACCACGTCTTTCTCCCTGTTGCATTTGTTCGGGAGATAGTTATAGTTAGTTGCTTCCTTAGCAATAAGGCCCGTCCTTCCAGACGGGCCGTTGCCATTTTAGGGGGCCTTTGCGATGAGCCGTTCCAACCGGATCGATCATATTCGCCTGACGTCGCATCCTGCGCCGGGCGCCAAGCATCACTTCCCGATCCATTGGGGCGCAGCCTCCGCACGCGAACGTGGACCGGTCATTGGCACCGTATCCCGCCCGCAGGACCGCAACGTCATTGGCACCCATGGCGGCTCCTATTCGGTCTATCGCGCGCTCGCCGTTTCATCCGGCGCGCTTGATCCGCTGAAGCGTCCCGATCTCACAAATACCCATCCCGCTGCTATCGTCGGGCCTTTCGGACAATGGACCGATCCCGAGAAGATCGTATCGCTCGATCCCTGGGGTCATCTCGTTGCCGAAAACTTTGCGCCCGAGATCGCCGAAGGCATCGATATCCGCCCGAGCATTGCGATCACCAAGGCGCGGCTCGATCTGCCCGAGCTGCAGGCCGCGATCGCTGGCGGTCGCCTCAAACACGACGGCGACGTCGTGCATGCCAATGGCAGCGTCTCCGTGGTCAAGATCGCTATCGATCCCGTGTGGTATCTGCCCGGTCTCGCCAAACGTTTTGATACCAGCGAGAACAATCTGCGCCGCCAGCTGTTCGAACAGACCGCCGGCATGTTTCCCGAACTCGTGACCCGGCCTGACCTGCAGGTGTTCCTGCCGCCCATCGGCGGGACTACTGCCTATCTGTTCGGCGACGTCAGCAAGCTACCGGATCACACGACCAAGATCACCTGCCGCGTCCACGACGAGTGCAACGGCTCCGACGTGTTCGGCTCCGATATCTGCACCTGCCGCCCCTATCTAATTCACGGTATCGAGGAATGCGCGCGCGCCGGTCAGTCCGGCGGTCTCGGCATCATCATCTACAACCGCAAGGAAGGCCGTGCGCTCGGCGAGGTCACCAAATTCCTCGTCTACAACGCGCGCAAACGTCAGGAAGGCGGCGACGCTGCTGCGCAGTATTTCGAACGCACCGAATGCGTTGCCGGCGTGCAGGATGCGCGCTTCCAGCAGTTGATGCCGGATGTGGTGCACTGGCTCGGCCTCAAGCGCATCGATCGCTTCATTTCCATGAGCGACATGAAGCATGATGCGTTGACCAGTCAGGGCGTCGAGATCGTCGAGCGCGTGCCGATCCCCGACGACATGATCCCGGCCGATGCGCATGTGGAGATCGCCGCCAAGAAGGCGGCTGGCTACTTCACGCCGGACCCGGTGACACCGCAGGATCTGATCGATTCCGTCGGTCGCGGGCTTGAGAAGTATTGAGATATCAGCAGTGAATCCCCAGACCCCGGAAGCCTCTGCGGCCCTCTCGTTACTGTCAGCTCACGCCGTACGCACCCGTGCGCAACGCATGCTGACCCTCGGCCTCGACGACAAACTGCCGAACTTCCGCATCGATCTCACGCGCATGGACGACGTGATCAACCTGGTGCTGGACACGACGCGCGCCTCCTATCCGTCGCTCGATGTCCCGTTCCATTCGCGCTGGCGTCACTTCGTCAATGCCGGCGACAATCGCTGGGCCGATGTCGCGGGTGGCACTTCATGGCCTGATCGCGCAACACGCGGACGCGCGGAATTCGATCTCGCTATCACCAGCGTGTTCCTCGATGCCGGGGCCGGTCCAACCTGGCGCTATACCGATCCCCAAACCGGCGCGGCCATCGGCCGCTCCGAAGGTCTCGGTCTCGCCAGCCTTGCGATGTTCGCCGGCGGCACGTTCTCTGCCGATCCCGCACAGCCACTGCGCGCCGATGCCAGCAAGCTCGCAGAGCTCGACGTCAGCGATCTCAAGCACGGCATGCAGGTCTCCGACACCAATCCAATGGTCGGCATCGACGGCCGCGCCGATCTGCTGCGCCGGCTTGGCGAACACGTAGCGTCGAAGCCCGATATGTTCGGCACGAAGGGTACGCCGCGGCCCGGCGGATTGTTCGACCGTCTGGCGTCGCTGGCTGACAATGGCCGCCTGCCCGCTCCCACCATCCTCTCGGAACTGCTGCTGCAACTTGGTCCGATCTGGCCGTCGCGGCTGACGCTGGACGGCATCGCGCTCGGCGATTGCTGGAAGCATCCGGCGATGACGACCTCGGATGCGACGAGCGGCCTTGTGCCCCTGCACAAGCTGTCGCAATGGCTGGCCTATTCGCTGATCGAACCGCTGCAGACCGCAGGCATCGATGTGACCGATATCGACGGCCTCACGGGATTGGCCGAATATCGCAATGGTGGTCTTTTCGTCGATGGTGGTGTCCTGAAATTTCGCGATCCTGCTGACGCCGCGCGTGAGCACGACGTATCGTCGCCGCTGGTGGTGGAATGGCGGGCACTGACCGTAGCGCTACTTGACCGCGTTGCCGGCGGCCTGCGACAAAGACTGAAGCTCGACGCGACGTCGCTGCCGTTGGCCAAGGTGCTCGAAGGTGGCACATGGGCCGCCGGCCGCATCCTGGCGCGCGAGCGCCGCGAGGATCATTCGCCGCCGGTGAAGGTCATCAGCGACGGTACGGTTTTCTAGATCAAAGACGGTTTTACACTCTCGCAACGGATGAGGTTCATGGACGGCGTCACGATCGTTAATCACCCGCTGGTGCAGCACAAGCTGACGCTGATCCGCGACAAGAACCGCTCGACCAAGGGCTTTCGCGAACTGCTCAACGAAATCGGCATGCTGCTGTGCTACGAGGTGACGCGCGACCTTCCGCTCACCGATGTCGAGATCGAAACGCCGATCATGAAGATGACCGGCAAGGAAATCGCCGGCAAGAAGCTGGTCTTCGCACCGATCCTTCGCGCCGGCCTCTCTTTCGTCGAAGGCATGATCGGCCTCGTCCCTTCCGCGCGCATCGCGCATATCGGCCTGTACCGCGACCCCGAAACATTTGTCGCCGTGGAGTACTTCTTCAAGGCGCCGACCAATCTCGACGAGCGTCTGGTGATCGTGATCGATCCGATGCTGGCCACAGCGAACACGGCCGTCGCCGCCATCGACCGCATCAAGGAACGCGGCGCCAAGGATATCCGGTTCGTCTGCCTGCTCGCCGCCCCCGAAGGTATCGAGCGCCTGCGTGGTTATCACCCCGATGTGCCGATCTGGACAGCCGCGATCGACGATCGTCTGAACGATCACGCCTATATCGAGCCGGGTCTCGGTGATGCCGGTGACCGTGCTTACGGCACCAGGTAGCGGGGTGCACCGACACGCTGGCGCCTCCTACCACGCGACACTTCCTTGGACTGTGGCTCAGTTGATCATCAGCAGCCAGGGCATTACGACCAGCAGCAAGCCGGCGAAATAGATCAACCCGAAGATCAGGCCAAACTTCCAGAAGTCGGCCTTGCCGATATAACCGCTGCCAAAATACATCGGTGCCGGTCCGGTGGCATAGGGCGAGATCACGCCCATCAGGCCAAGAGAATAGATACAGAGCAGTGTCAGAGTCGACATCGGGATTCCGGGAATGCTCGACCCCACCGCCAGCACGACAGGCAGCATCGCCGCCGCGTGCGCCGTAATGCTCGAGAAAAAATAGTGGATCCAGAAGAAGATCGAGACCAGCAGGATCATCGCAATGGTCGGGCTGAATGTGGCGAGTGGAGCCGCCAGGCCGGCGGCAGCCCATTTGATGAAGCCGATGTCGTTGAGGCCGGATGACAACGTCAGCAGCGATGTGAAGTAGAAAAACACCTCCCACGCAGCCTTCTCGGCGATGATGTCGGAAAACGTGATGACGCCCGTGACGAGCATCAGCGAGATCACAACGAACACCACCATGGTCGCATTGATGAAGTTCGAACCGACGCCCGGCAGCGAGATGTCGGGATTGGATCCGGTGATCCACAGGAACATCGCAAGCACGACCAGTCCGGCCATGATCCATTCACTGCGCGACAACGCCCCCATCGACGCGAGTTCGCTCGCGCTCCACGCCACGATCTCCGGGCTTTCTTTCACCTCCGGTCGGCAAATCGCGTAGCTCAGCAGTGGCAGAAGCAAAATCAGCGGCACGCCGAGCGGCGCGAAGCCGATGAACCACTGTGACCAGCCGACGTCCACGCTCACGATCTTCTTGGCGATGCTCAGAGCAGCCGCATTGGGCGCAAGCGCGGTGAGGAACATCGAGCTCGTGACAGCGGTCGCCGCGAAGGCGGTCCACATCACATAGGTTCCGATCCTGCCGGCTGTCGGACCCGGCTCCGATCCGTAGATCTTCGGGATGTTGCTGACAATCGGATAGACCGTGCCGCCACTGCGCGCGGTGTTCGATGGCGTCGCTGGCGCGAGAACGAGATCGGACAGCGCAACGGCGTAACCCAGTCCCACCGTGTTGCGCCCGAGGCTGCGAACCAGCAGCAAGGCCAGACGCCTGCCAAGACCGCTCTTGCGATAGCCGGTCGAGAATACGAAGGCGCCGACAATCAGCCACACCGTGCTTTCGGAGAATCCGCTCAGCATCCAGCGCAGCGACTTGTTGGGATCGTGTTCGACATATCCCATCACGCCCGCAAAGGTCAGACCGATCAGACCGACCGCGCCTACGGGCATGGATTCCAGGATCAGGCCGGTAATCACCGCAGCGAAAACGGCAAAATAATGCCACTGATTGGCGACAAGCCCTGCCGGAATCGGGATGACGTACAGCACCAGCCAGACAGCGAGAGGTGCAATCTTCTTCCAGCTCAGCGACACAGCTTCTCCCCCGGCGAACCGAGCCGCCGTACCTGCGACAATACGTCCGGCAACGTAACACCAGTTATTGCCCGGCGAGCAACCGCCAACGCGATCTGCGCCGCATGTATCACCATCTTAGAGCGCGCCTCTCTTTCCTTTCGCATCCGCAGCAAACGTCGCGCTGTCATGCAGCCGGTTACGCGCGGCGTTGCGCCGGCAGCTCCGAACGCGACATGGAGCGGCGGGAAATGCCGGTCTATCGGATGGTTTTCTTCAACGCATGGGGAGCAAGCCGACGACTGATTATGAGTGAAGCTGCCGATCACCAGCACATTGCGTGCGCGTAGCTCGGCCTGTGGGCGCACAGTCAGGCAACGCTCTCAGGCTGGATCAGCCGCGGCCCACGCTTGGCGGCATCCATGGCGTCTATTTTTGCCAAACCGCCCTGGCAACCGCCCCAAGATTTCAGCGCGCCGAACTGACGCGCTTTTCCTCGCCGCTATGCGACGGCACGGATTTGATATCGACCACGGCACGCCCCTGCGTGATCAGCCGCGCGCCGCGCTGATCCAGCGTGTGGATCCAGAGCCAGTTGATCGCAACGGCAAGACGATTGCGCAGCCCGATCAGGAAGTAGATATGGGCGATGCCCCAGATCCACCACGCCAGCGCGCCGCGCAGCCTGACGCGGCCGAAGTCGATCACGGCGAGCTTCTTGCCGATCTGTGCGAGACTGCCGTCGTGCGAATAGCGAAACGGTGCGGGCGTCTCACCACGCAAACGTTGTTTGATTGCTGACGCCACATAGCGCCCTTCCTGCTTTGCTGCCGGGGCAATGCCAGGTACCGGCTTGCCATCAGGAGCAGCAATGGTCACGGTGTCACCGACAGCGAATATCTCGGGATGACCCGGCACTGTAAGATCCGGGTTGACCTGCAGACGTCCGGCGCGATCAGCGGCAACGCCCAACCATTCGGCAGCCGGCGACGCGCGCACGCCTGCCGCCCAGATGATCGTCCTGGCGCCGAGTGCCTTGTCGCCATAGACAACGCCATCGATGTTGCAATCGGACACGGCATGTCCGAGCGCGACTTCAACGCCGAGCTTCTCTAACGAGCGTTGCGCATAGGCCGACAGATCCTCCGGAAATCCAGCGAGCACGCGTGTCCCCGCCTCGATCAGCACCACGCGCGTCTCGCGCGTATTGATATTGCGAAAATCTTCCGGCAGCGTCACCCGCGCGAGCTCCGCGATGGTGCCGGCGAGTTCGACACCAGTCGGTCCGGCGCCGATAATTACGAAGGTGAGCAGCGCCGCGCGCTTGACGGGATCGCTCTCGCGTTCGGCACGCTCAAAGGCCGTGAGAATACGACGGCGCAGCGTGGTCGCGTCTTCCAGCGTCTTGAGGCCCGGCGCGAACGGCTCCCATTCATCATGGCCGAAATAGGCATGGCCGGCACCTGTGGCGAGCACCAGCGTGTCATAGGGCAGCGCCTGCCCGTCATCGAGCAATACCCGGCGCGCCCCCGCATCCACGCCGGTCACGGTGCCGAGCAATGTCGTCACATCCTTGCGTCCACGCAACAGATAACGGATCGGCCAGGCGATCTCCGACGTCGCCAGCGATGCGGTCGCGACCTGATACAGCAGCGGCTGAAACAGGTGATGATTGCGGCTATCGACAATGGTAATGCTGACATCGGCGCCAGTCAGCCGATACACGGTCTCCAGCCCGCCGAAGCCGGCACCGACAACGACCACCCGATGAGGCGTTGTCGATCTGGTCGATGCCTTGCCGTCGATTGTCACGATATTCGTCATGGTGAACAGGCTCCCTGCCTGCATCCTGATAGCTATGCCCGTCGTCCGAACAATCAAGCAACAATCGGGCGCGCCAGGCCGGTTGTTGAGCGGTTCCAGATTGATCAGCCCGCGTTGGCGTCAGTGTGCCCTGCGCGACCAGGACCGATCCAATAAGTAAGCCAAATGCCGGGCATAAGCATTGCTTGGTTCGTGATTCCGATCCTCCGAGGCACCCTCAATCCGCTCAGCGCCTGTTGAGCGCCGAGACCGTCGCCCGCGCCGCCTCCGCCTGCTATGCTGGCCGCATGAGCTCACGCGACTCCGCCTCTTCCGAGGTCACGCCCGAACTGCTGCTGCGCGCCTATGCCTGCGGCATCTTCCCGATGTCGGAAAGCGCCGACGATCCCGGCCTGTTCTGGGTCGAGCCTGAGCAGCGCGGCGTCATTCCGTTGGATGGGTTTCGCATCAGTTCACGCCTCGCCCGCACGGTGCGTTCCGATGTTTTCACCGTGACCGTCAACACCGCCTTCAAGCGCGTGATGGCCGAATGTGCTGCGCCAAAGCCGGGCCGGGAGGACACCTGGATCAATACGCGTATCCGCGATCTCTATGGCGAGCTGCATGAGATGGGCCACGCGCACAGCGTCGAAATCTGGCAGGACGACACGCTGGCCGGCGGGCTCTATGGCGTCTCGCTCGGCCGCGCGTTCTTCGGCGAGAGCATGTTTCATCATGCGCGCGACGCCTCGAAGGTGGCGCTGGTGCATCTGGTCGCCCGGCTGATCGCCGGCGATTTCAAGCTGCTCGACACGCAATATGTCACCGATCACCTGCTGAGCTTCGGCGCACAGGAAGTGCCGCGGGCCCGCTATCGCAAGCTGCTCGACGCGTCGCTCGACGGCATTGCGGAATTCGACAGACTGCCGATGGATTTCCCGCTCAAGGGCGCGACGATGCTGGACATCATCGCGGGACGGAACGCCGCCTCTTAAGACGCGCCGTAGTGCTTACTGCCGGAACGCCGGGAAGCCCGGTGGCGGCTGCAGGGGCTGCTGCTGGGCGCGCGGCTGCTGCTTCGGCGGCGCACGCTTCTGGGCCGGCGGCGGCGCACGCGGGGCGTCGGGCTGTGTCGTCGCAACCGTGGCTTCCGGCTGCTTACAATCGGTCAGCCAGATGTCGTAGATCGGGTGCTCGACGCCGTGCAGACCCGGACTGGCCGCAAACATCCAGCCGGAGAAGATCCGCTTCACCTCGCCCTGCAGGGTGATTTCATCGACCTCGACGAAGGCGTCTGTATTCGCGGCCTCGGTCGCCGGACGCGTGTAGCAGGCATCGGTCTTCACGCGGAGCGCGCCGAACTGCACAGTCTCGCCAATGTCAGCGTCGAAATTGATGATGCGGCCGGTGATCTTGTCGAGGCCCGAGAAGCTCGCCTTCTTGTTGACGATCTTCTGCGCCGGCGGCTCGGTAACGACTTCATCGCCGGGTTGCAGCGTGGCTGGCGTCGGCGGCGCCACCTTCGGCGGCTGACGGCCACCGGGAGTGGCGGCAGGCGGCGCGTTGGCGACGCCGGGCTGTTGCTGCCCTGGCGCAGCCGGCTGCTGGGCCTGTCCCTGCCCCGGCGGGTTCTGCGGAACGATAGTGGTGTTGCTGCCGGGCGGCGGCGCCAGCGGCTGCGACTGCACGGCGCCGGGCGGCGGTGCGCCCATGCCCGGACGGGTCGGCAACAGACGGCCCTGCGGCAGTTCCGGCACCTCTTCCTCGTCGTCCATGGGCGGCGGGGGTTGCTGGCCACGCGGCACGGCCCCGGGCGGGCGCGGCGGCGTGTCGCCGAACAGCGGACCGAACTGCGCTTGCACAGGTGCAGGCGACAGTGAGGTGGCGGCCAGAAGGGCCGCAAATCCGGCAATGGTCAGGGTTCGCAACATGCGGCGCGGCTCAATCGAGAATCAGGCTCGCGACATTGTAGGAGAATGGCCGCGTAATCGCCTCCGGTTAACACGCCGAATGCGGCGGCGAAAGGGCACCCTGCTCCCCATACCGCCCGGCTGGTCAGGTCATTCTCCCCGTGAAATAGTCCACATCAGGCAGGCGCGCGATACGCGACCAGCCATCAATCCGGAACAAACCGGAGCATGGGGAGAACGTTCAAGATGACTGACGGAATCCGTCTGGACGGCAGAATCGCCGTCGTTACCGGCGCGGCCGGGGTGATCGGCACCGAGACCATCCAGCTACTGGCGGCGCGCGGCGCCAAAATCGTCGCGGTGGATCGCGATGCCGGCGCGTTGCAGCGCGCCGTCGCAGAACTCCCCGCCTCCGCCGAAGCGCTCGCTCTCACCGCCGACGTGACGAGCGAGGAAGACGTCATCGGCTATGTCGCCGCCACGGTGAAACGTTTCGGCACCATCGACATTTTCTACAACAATGCCGGCATCGAAGGCACGATCACGCCCATCGTGAAGATGTCGCTCACCGACTTCCGGCGAGTGCTCGACGTCAATGTGGTCGGCGTCTTTCTCGGCATGAAGCACGTGCTGCCAGTGATGCTGAAGGCCAACAAGGGCTCGATCATCAACACCGCGTCCATCGCCGGCATGATCGGCTCGGCCGAAGTCGCCGTCTACAGCGCCAGCAAACACGCCGTCATCGGCCTCACCAAGAGCGCGGCGCAGGAATGCACCGGCACCAATGTGCGCGTGAACTGCGTCTGTCCCGGCCTGATCGACAGCCGCATGCTGAGCGCGATTGTGGACGCCCGCGTCGGCCGCGGAGCGCCTGCCCCTGTGGACAAGGTCGTCGATCGCGTGCCGCAGCGCCGGCTCGGCCTCGCCCGGGAAGTCGCGCCGATCGTGGCCTTCCTCGCCTCCGACGATGCGAGCTACGTCACCGGCTCCGCTTACACCGTCGATGGCGGCCGCACCTCCGCCTAAACATCCAAAAACCAAGAGCAGATCACATGCCCGTTGTCCTCGATCCCGATGCCGCCGCCGTCCTCAACGTCTTCCGCGATGCCGGCCGTCCGCCCTATGAGACGATCTCGCCCCAGGAAGCGCGCGAGTGGTATTTGAAAGCGCGCCCGGTCGCCAATCCCGAACCGCCGGAACTGGCGTCGGTGACATCCATGACGGTGCCCGGCCCGGCCGGCACTATTCCCGTGCGCCTCTACACACCAAAGACCCTACGGAAAAAGGACGGCATGTCGCCATGCCTGGTGTTCTTCCATGGCGGCGGCTGGGTGATCGGCGATCTCGATAGCCACGACGTGGTGTGTCGCATTCTTGCGCATGAAGGTGAGATGATCGTGATCTCGGTCGACTATCGCCTCGCGCCCGAGCACAAGTTTCCCGCCGCCATCGACGACGCCATCGCCGCAACGCGCTGGATCTCCGACAATGCCGTGCAGCTCAATGTGGATGCAAAGCAGATCAGCGTCGGCGGCGACAGCGCCGGCGGCAATCTCGCCGCCATCGTGGCCATCGATGCGCGGGACAATGGCGGGCTAAAGCTCGCCGGCCAGTTGCTGATCTATCCCGCCACCGATTTCCGCATGAGCCATCCCTCTCACAGCGAACCGGAGACGAGTTGCCTCCTGACCCACAACGTCATCCGCTGGTTCGCCGATCACTATCTCACGGGCAAGGCCGACGTGGACAACTGGCGGGCGTCACCTGCCCGCGTGGAGAACCTGAAGGACCTCCCGCCGGCCTATGTGCTGACCGCCGGCGCCGATCCGCTGCGTGACGAAGGCGACGAATATGCCAGACGCCTGTCGGACGCCGGCGTCGCCGTGGCCTACAAAACCTATCCCGGGCAATTCCACGGCTTCATCACCATGGGCAAGATCCTGCCGAAGGCGAACACCGCGCTCCATGAGATGGGGGAATGGCTGAAAGGGTTGGGCTAGCGCGCTGGCGGCGCCCCGGGAGCAATCACGATGAAGAAGCCGGAGAAGATCGCGCCCGGCGGTCCGGTTAGGGGCCATTGCCTGTGCGGCACGGTTCAGTTCGAAATCGATTTTCCGGCGCGCTGGGCGTGGCACGATCATTCCCGCGCAACACGTCAGGCGCATGGCGCCGCCTACGCCACCTATGTCGGCAGCTGGCGCAAGCGTTTCCGCGTCACCGCAGGCGAAGCGGAGATCACACGCTTCGAAGACAAGGCGTCGGGAACAGCGCGAAGCTTCTGCGCGCGGTGCGGCACGCCGGTGTTTTACGAGCGCGCCCGCTCGCCGCATATGGTCAACATTCCCCGCGCATTGTTCGAAAGCCGCACCGGCCGGCAGCCGCTTTATCATATCGGAATCGAGGAGTTGCAGGAGTGGACCTACACCGGCGAACCGCTGGTTCCGCTCAAGGGCTTTCCGGGCGTCGTCTGGGAACGTCCGGGAAGAAAGAAGAAACGGACTCCCAGCGACGAGCCGTTCTAGGTTTTCGGCTTCCTGCGCTGCTGGATGGTCTGCTGCCGCGATGGAGCCGGTCTCAGCCAGTCCGAATTGCCAAGCGCATGTTTCACGCAGTCATGGATGTGGGTGTGCAGCAATTTTCGCGCCTTCGCGGAATCCCGTGCCAGGGCGGCGTTCATCAATTCGCGATGCTCGACCGCGGCCACCTCGCCGCGAAACACGACGGCGAGCATCTGGTAGCGCAGATACTTGTCGTAAGCCGCCGACAGCGCATCGAGCAGGACCTGCGATCCACAGGCCGCGATCAGCGCACGGTGAAATTGCCAGTCGCACTGCTTCCAGGCCTCGGTCTTCGACTTGTCGCCAGCCAGCATGGCCTTTTCCATGGCGGACAGCTTGTGATGAGCCGAGACCACCAGCGCTTCCCAATCGAGATCGCCTGATTTGAAAGACTGCTCGATGGCATGGCCCTCGAGCAGTTCGCGCAATTCGGCGATCTGCTGGAATTCCGTGGCCGAGATCGAGGTGACCTCGAAGCCGCGCTGGCCTTCGGCTACGACGAAGCCTTCCGAGCACAATCGGTTCAGAGTCTCGCGCAGCGTGCTGACGCTGGTGCCGTAGGCGACGCTCATCTTCTCCAGCTTCAGCTTCTGGCCGGGCTCAAGCGTGCCGAAAATCACGTCGTTGCGGATGCGCCGATAGGCGCTGTCGCCGACGGTCTCTCCGGCGCGGTCCGCAATGGGGGTATCCAGCATGAAAGGTCCTGGTGACGAGGAATGGTCGCGCTGCGCCACCATACATCACCCCGCGCCTCAGACACAAATCATCATAGATAATGTAAAATATCGGTTGATTTTTGTTTTGTCGTAGATGACGGTGACGCCAAGAAGTAAAAATACCATCCAAGGGAGCTTCAACATGTCTGCACACTCGAAGTCCGCCGTCTGGCTTGCCGCCATCGCCGCCACCCTCGCCATCGCAGGCGGCCCTGCATCCGCGCAGGTGCAGGAGCGCACCATCCGCTGGGGTCACCTCAACAACACCGATCATCCCGTCAGCAAGGGCGTGCAGAAGTTCACCGAACTCGTCGCGGCCAAGAGCGGTGGCAAGATGAAGGTGCGCGAATATCCCGCCAACCAGCTTGGCTCGGAGATGCAGCAGCAATCCGCACTGCGCGCCGGCACGCAGGAAATGCAGTCGCCGGCCACGACCTCGCTGGTCGGCATCGTCAAGGATTACGGGCTGATCGATTTCCCGTTCATCGTCTCGACGCCGAAGCAGGCCGATGCGCTGCTGGACGGCCCGCTCGGCTCGGCCCTGCTTGCCAAGCTGCCGGAGAAGGGTCTGATCGGTCTGGGCTACTGGGATCTCGGCTTCCGCAACGTCACCAACAGCCGCCGCCCGGTCACCAAGGGCGAAGACCTCGACGGCATCAAGATCCGCGTGATCCCGAACCCGGTCTATCTCGAGACCTTCAAGGCGTTCAACGCCAATCCGGTGCCGATGAGCTTCTCCGAGCTCTACACCGCGCTGGAAACACGCACGGTGGACGGCCAGGAAAATCCGTTCTCGGTGATCCTGTCGAACAAGTTCTATGAGGTGCAGAAATATCTCAGCGTCACCAACCACACCTATTCGACCAATATCATCCTGGTGAGCAAGGTGTTCTGGGACAAGCTCTCCAAGGACGAGCAGAAGATCCTGCAGGATGCCGCCAACGAGGCCCGCGACTATCAGCGCAAGGTCAGCCGCGATGCCGCAGCGGCTTCCATCGGCGAGCTGAAGGCCAAGGGCATGGAGGTCAACGAGATCGCTCCGGCCGAGCTTGCGAAGATGCGCGACAAGACCAAGCCGATCGCGGCAAAATTCTCCGCCGACTACGATCAGGAGATCGTCAAGCTGTTCAACAGCGAACTTGAGCGCGTTCACAAGGACTGAGCCGCGCATCACCAACCGTCACTACGCGGCGACCCCACGCTCACTGCGAAAGCATCCATGCCCGCTTCATCAACTACTGCGACAAGCAGGATCGTCGAAGCCTATTACCCGTCGATCAAAATCGTCATGGCGGTGTTGCTCGCCGCCATGGTGGTCCTGGTATTCGGCAATGTGGTTCTACGTTACGTCTTCAACTCGGGCATCGCCATTTCCGAGGAGCTGTCGCGCTGGTTGTTCGTCTGGATGGTGTTTCTCGGCGCCATCGTCGGCCTCCGCGAACACGCCCATCTCGGCGTCGACAGTTTCGTCAAGCTGCTGTCGCCGATGGGCCGTAAGATCTGCTACGCGCTCAGCCATACGCTAATGCTCTACGCCTCTGTATTGCTCACCGAAGGCTCGTGGAAACAGACGGTGCTGAACTGGGACACGACAGCGCCCGCCTCCGGTCTCTCCGTCGGCCTGTTCTACGCCGCAGGTCTCGTCTTCGGCGTCGCCTCAATCCCGATCCTGCTGCATGATCTCTATCGCCTGTTCAGCGGCCAGCTCGCCACGTCGGAGCTGATCGCCATCAGTGAATCCGAGGAGCATGTCCCTGCGGCGCCCGCCCCTGCCAACGGGAACGACCGCCGATGACCATCAGCATCTTCACGTTCTCGCTGCTCGGCGCGATGGCGATCGGCATGCCGATCGCATTCGCCCTGATCATCTGCGGCGTCGCTCTGATGACCTATCTGGATATCTTCGACTCCCAGATCATCGCGCAGAACGTCATCAATGGCGTCGATTCCTTCCCGCTGATGGCGGTGCCGTTCTTCATCCTGGCCGGCGAGATCATGAACACCGGCGGCCTCGCCCGCCGCATCCTGAACTTCGCCATCGCCCTTGTCGGCCATCTGCGCGGCGGTCTTGGCTATGTCGCGATCCTGACCTCCTGCATCCTGGCATCGCTGTCCGGGTCGGCCGTCGCCGACGCCGCCGCGCTCGGCGCATTGCTGGTCCCGATGATGGTTGCGGCCGGGCATAACCGCGCCTCCGCGGCCGGCCTCGTCGCCGCCGGTGGCATCATCGCGCCGGTGATCCCGCCTTCGATCGGATTCGTGATCTTCGGCGTTGCCGCCGGCGTTTCCATCTCAAAACTGTTTCTCGCCGGCGTGGTGCCGGGCCTGATGCTCGGCGGCAGCCTGTGCTTTGCCTGGTGGTGGGTTGCACGCAACGAGAACTCGGTGAGCCCGCCGCGCCAAGAGCCTGGCGCAGATCTTTCGCGCGCTGATCGACGGCTTCTGGGCCTTGATGCTGCCGATGATCATCATCGTCGGCCTCCGCTTCGGCATATTCACGCCGACTGAGGCTGCCGTCGTTGTTGCGGTCTACTCCTTCATCGTGGCAACGTTCGTCTATCGCGAGCTCACGCTGGCGCAGCTGATGAACATCCTGATCAGTTCAGCCCAGATCACTGCCGTGGTGATGTTCCTGGTCGCGGCAGCGCTGGTGTCGTCGTGGCTGATCACGGTGGCCGAAATTTCCGGCCAGATCGTCGAACTGGCCCGGCCCTTCATGGGCAACCAGACACTGCTCATGATTGTGTTGATGATCATCGTCGTCATCGTCGGCACCGCACTCGACATGACACCGACCATCCTGATCCTGACGCCCGTGTTGATGCCGATTGTCCGCGAGGCCGGCATCGATCCGGTCTATTTTGGCGTGCTGTTCATCATCAACAACGCGATCGGACTCATCACGCCGCCGGTCGGCGTGGTGCTCAACGTGGTGTGCGGCGTGGCGAAGGTGAGCATGGACGAGATCATGCGCGGCGTCTGGCCGTTCATGATCGCACAATTGGTGGTGCTGGCGCTGCTGACGCTGTTTCCGTCGCTCGTGATGGTGCCGGCGAAGTGGCTCGGCGGCTAGAAGGAAGTTCGATAATGAAACGCGTGATGATCCTCAACGGTCCCAACCTCAACCTGCTCGGCGTGCGGGAGCCGCATATCTACGGAACCACCACGCTCGACCAGATCAAGGCCAGTTGCGAGGAACAGGCGGTCAAACTCAAACTGGCGCTGGCGTTCCACCAGTCGAACCACGAGGGCGTATTGGTCGATCTCATCCAGTCGGCCCGTCAGGATGCCGACGCCATCATCATCAATCCCGCGGGCTATTCGTTCACCTCGATCGCCATGCTCGACGCGATGAAAGCGTTCGAGGGACCGATCGTGGAGCTGCACATTTCGAACATCCACGCGCGCGACAAGTATCATCGCCATTCCGTGCTCTCGCAGGCTGCCACAGCTGTGATCTGCGGTCTCGGACCGTACGGCTACGTCGCAGCGATGCTGGCGGTCGCGCAGATGCCCACGCGTTGATCGCGCCGGGCCGATGCGGCCTTCATTCGCGGATCAACATACTCTGGGGTTTGGTGAGTACGTCGGGGTGGAGAATGGCAGCAAGGGTCGCTGCAGGTAGCAAACCTTTTTCCAGCACCAGATCGTAGACGCTGCGGCCGGTCGCATGGGCCTCGACCGCGACGGCGGTGGCATTGGCGTAACCGATATAGGGATTGAGCGCAGTGACGAGGCCGATCGAATTCTCGACATAGGCACGGAGACGTTCGCGGTTCGCGGTGATACCCGCGACACAACGTTTTTCCAGTGTCAGGCAAGCCTCGCGCATATGGCTGACGCTCTTGAACAGGCTGTGTGCGATGATCGGCTCGAACGCGTTGAGCTGAAGCTGGCCGGCCTCGGCCGCGAAGGTCACCGTGAGATCGTTACCGATGACTTCAAAGGCGACCTGGTTCACGACCTCGGGAATAACGGGGTTCACCTTGCCCGGCATGATCGAGGAACCTGCCTGTACCGCCGGCAGATTGATCTCATTGAAACCGGCGCGCGGGCCGCTCGACAGCAGCCGGAGGTCATTGCAGATCTTGGAAATCTTGACGGCCACCCGCTTGAGCACGCCTGAGAGCTGAACGAACGAACCGCAGTCCTGCGTGGCCTCGATCAGGTTTACAGCGGTGACCAGCGGCATGCCGGTGATGGCGACGAGATGCAGGCAGACCAGACGCGCGTAGTCCGGATGGGACGTGATCCCGGTGCCGATGGCTGTCGCACCCATGTTGATCTCGCAAATCAGCAGTGCTGTCTCGCGGAGCCGGTCCTCGTCCTCGCCGATCATGACGCCGTAAGTGCTGAACTCCTGACCGAGCGTCATGGGCACCGCATCCTGCAACTGGGTGCGGCCCATTTTCAGGACATCCTTGAACTCTTCGGCCTTGCGTTCGAAACCCTGGCGCAACACGGCCATCGCATCGATCAGGTGAAACACGCCGTGATAGGTCGCGATCTTCAACGCCGTGGGATACACGTCGTTGGTGCTCTGGCTCATATTGACCTGTTCGTTCGGGTGCAGGTACCCGTAGTCGCCTTTGCCATGACCGAGAATTTCCAGCGCACGATTGGCGATCACCTCATTCGCATTCATGTTGGTGGAGGTCCCGGCGCCGCCCTGGATGACGTCCACCACGAACTGGTCATGCAGGCGACCGGCGCGAATTTCCTCGCAGGCAGCGATGATCGCATCGCCGCGTATCTTGTCGAGCAGCCCCAGCTCCATATTCGACAGTGCCGCCGCCTGCTTGATCGCGGCAAGCGCACTGATGAGTTCGGGATAGATGGAAATCGGAATCCCGGTGATCGGAAAATTTTCAACGGCCCTCAGCGTATGAACGCCGTAATAGGCGTCGGCCGGAACATCGCGGTTGCCCAACAGATCGTGCTCACTGCGCGTGTCGTTGGTCATGTCGGATTTTCCTGAGTTGTCGCTGTGAACAGACGAATGATCTCGTCAGCCGTCCTCGTCCCCGATCATGCCAGTGAGCTTTCGAAACCGAACATCTCGAACTCACATGTTACGGCTATATCGTATCCGCTCTAACCCAGTCGATCGAGTACAATCCGGCGCCGCCCTGCAAGGCGGGCTCATCCGAGGCGGCACGCCGGACGTGCTTGCCGGTCTCACTGCAAAAGCTGGCGGCTGGAAACAATGCGAGGCCGCGCGCGCCGCAGAGCGGCTCGCACAACCGGTCGTCCAGAACGGATGAGTCGTTACGAGCCCGGCGTCCAGGCCTGGTAGTCGCCGGTCGCCTTGGGACGCCGGCCGCTGGCCAGAGTCGAACCAGACGGACGATAGGCTGCGGGCGTGCCGGTTAGGTTCGGCTGATGCGGCTTCTGCCATTCGCGCGGCGTATAATTCTCTTCGGTCGGCGGCACGTCCACGGTGTGGTGGATCCAGCCATGCCAGTCCGGCGGGATCTTGGTGGCTTCGGCATAGCCGTTATAAATCACCCAGCGGCGCTCGAAGCCCAGCGTCGGGTCGATCTTGCCGCCCTTGGTACGGTAATATGTGTTGCCCTGCTCGTCGGTGCCGACCAGTTCGCCGAATCGCGACGTCCACAGGTTCGTCCCGAAGGTCGTCCCGCTCCACCACGTGAAGAATTTCAGCAGAAACTGTTTCATATTTTGAACCGTTCGAAGGTTTTCGTTGGGCTGTTGATGCCATCCGGGCCGCCAAATGTCCAGTTACCGCCGCGACCGATCGCCGCCTGCAACTGATTGTGACATGCCTCGTATGGGCCTCCCCCGAACCCTACTTCCAAAGTACCTGCAGTCGCAGAAACGGCGCAATCCATTCATGCCGCATACAGTTCCGGACCATCATTCTGTCGTTGCGCAATAACCGCGTGGCGGCAGGGAACGGCAGTCCCTTCAGGGGGTTGAACATGCATCCCAGACAGGAGCAAATGATGACGAATTTGAAAATCTTGAGCGTCGCAGCAGCCGTCGCTGTGGCCATCCCCGCTTTCGCAGTGACCCCCAGCTACGCACAGAACACCAAGGTCGTGGGCGTCGGCCCCGGCGGTGCGCGCACGATCGGCACGTTCTCTGGCGGCGGTCAGCGCTTTGGTGGCGGAGGTGGCGGCTGGCATGGCGGCCAGCGCCCCGGCGGCGGCGGCTGGAATCACGGCGGCGGCTGGCGCGGTGGTGGCTGGCGTGGCGGCGGTTACGGCCCGGGCTTCGCAGCCGGCGCCATTATTGGCAGCGGTCTGGCCGCCAGCAGCTATTACGGGAATTCCTACGGCTATTACGGCGGCAGCCCGTATTACGGCAGCAGCTATTATGACGACGCGCCGGATGTGGTCGAAGTCGCTCCTGACACCGGCGGCGGCGACGTTGACTACTGCATCCGCACCTACAAGTCGTACAATGTCCGCACGGGCACCTATCTCGGTTATGACGGCCTGCGTCACGCCTGCCCGTAACACGACGATCTAAGCGTTACGCAAAAGACGGTGCCTCGCGGCATCGTCTTTTGTCGTTTCTGGTTTGCGCCTGCTGTCTCAAGGTCTAAGAACGTGGGTGCAGCGTACGGGGGACATTCAGGGAACTCGCGCGTAGTGTTGGTAGACATGTGGACCTATCTACCGGTTCGATGGGTCGACGTCGGGTGTGAGCAGGTTCAGTGGACGCGTCAGACAAGCCGAAGATCGCCAGGCTCCATCCCAATGAAGCCGAACGCCTCAAGGCGCTGCGCTCCTACGGCATCCTCGACACCGCCATTGAGCCATCCTTCGACGACATCACCAAGATCGCCAGCTATGTCTGCCAGACGCCGATCTCGATCATTAGCCTCGTCGATGACGGCCGGCAGTGGTTCAAGTCGGAGATCGGTCTTGGCGTGCGGCAGACGCCGATGGATCAATCGATTTGCGCGCACGCGATCCTCGAACACAGTTTTCTCGAAGTCGAGGACGTCACCAAGGATCCAAGATTCGACTGCAATCCGCTGGTGACCGGCGAGCCCCATTTGCGCTTCTATGCCGGCGCACTGCTGCGCACACCGGACGGCCTGCCGCTCGGCACCGTCTGCGTGCTCGATGACAAGCCGCGCGTGCTCTCGGTCGAACAGCGCGAGGTGCTGGCCGCCCTCGCCCGCCAGGTCATGGCGCAGATGGAATTCCGCCGGGCGCTGCATCTGTCGGATCGGCTTCAGCGCAATATCAGTCGCCTGATGGCGGTGGCAGGCCACGACCTGAAGCAGCCATTGCAGGTCATGATCATGGCGATCGACCGCATCCGCAACAAGCTGACCGACGAGAAGGATCGTGAGCGGCTCGGCTATGCCATCGATGCCGGCATGCGGATGGCGGAAGAGCTCGACCGTCTCGCCGAGACATCTGTGCTGGATGCCGGCTTTGGGATTCCGAACCTGCGATCGTTCCCGATCTCTGACGTGTTCGAGTCGATCAGCGCCAACTGGCGCCTGCATGCCGAAGCCAAGGGCCTCGACCTCGTCATTGTGCCGAGCAAGGCGCAGGTGGTCAGCGACCCCGGCATGTTGCGCGCGATCCTTGGCAATCTCGTCGGCAATGCCATCAAATATACCGAGCGCGGTCGCGTGCTGGTCGGCTGTCGCAAGCACGCAAACGCGGTGACCATCGAGGTGCTGGACTCTGGCACCGGCATTCCCGCCGAACAGCTCACCGCGATCTTCGATGCCTTCCACCAGATCAATCCGGCCAGCGAGGGCCTTGGCCTCGGACTATCGATCGTTCGGCGCACGGCCGAAGCACTCGGCCATGTGATCGAGGTGAAGTCTGACCTCACCCACGGCTCGCATTTCACAGTGAAAGTGCCGTTGGCGGCGAAACCGCTCTAGCGACTACTCGCCCGCATTGGGCGCCTCACGCGGGGGCAATGTAACGGGCGCAAAACCCCATTCGTTATTGCCGCGCAGGAATGCGATCCAGCCCCACGCCGCACCGGCGTGACGCAGCAACTGAAAACTAAACGGTTCGAGGATCGCCGCGAACACCGCTGCGGCGAAACTCGTCCGCGTGCGGCCGCCTGTCAGGCGCTGATAGAGATGCACGGTCCAGAGATAGACCAGGAAATCCGCGACGATCTTCGCGGTGATCAGACCGAACACTGGCACGGCGATGGCGGTCTTGCCGGTGACGAGCAAAGCCAGTAGCAACACGAAGGCCGTGAGGCCGTAGATCGGCTGCAGCGTATCCAGCGCCTTGATCAGCAACATGCGCATACCGAGCCGGCCATAGCGGCGATTGCCGGTCATGTCGCGATTCCAGTACTGCGTCTGCAGGAAGCCCGCGAACCAGCGCCGGCGCTGCCGCAGGAACGTCATGACCTGAGACGGCGCTTCCGTGCGCGCTAGCGACGTACCAACCATCCGCAACTGCCAATCCAGACCGTGATCGACGGCATGGCGATGCATGCGGTGGGTCAGCTCATAGTCCTCGACAAGACACTCCGGATCGAAGCCACCGACGGCCACCAGCGCCTCCCTGCGGAAGCCAGCAAAGGCGCCGGAAATCAGCAGCAGGCTGTTGCCGCGCATCCAGGCGAAGCGCGAGATGATGTTGCGGATATATTCGTAGGTCTGGAACCACTGCATCACGCGGCCGCTGGCGCTGTCGTCGCAGACCGGCACGAGAATGCCGCCTGCCGCGACCAGTGCGGGATCGGCGCCAAAGGCCGCGCGCATTTCGGCGATGGCGTCATCAGCCAGAAACGTATCGGCATCCAGCGTGATGACGATGTCGGTATCGGCCTTGAGGATCGCCGTGTTCAGCGCCCGCGCCTTGCCCTGATGCGGCAGGCGCAGCCATTGCAGTCTCGATCTGCCGAACTGGCCGATGCTGCTCTGGCCGACGGCCGGAATGGCGAGACCGTAGCGGTCACGGAGGAGCGTGTCGGTTGCATCGCGCGAGCCGTCATCCGCGATCAGGATCAGATCCGGCGCATCGGACTGGCGTGCGATGGCGGCCAGCGCCTCTGGCAGATTCAGCACCTCATTATGCGCGGCTATCAGGATGCCCACCGATGGACGCGATTGCGCAGCAACCGCTCCAGATGGACCACGCGCGGACACTGCCAGCGGCAGCGTCTGCCACACCACATAAAGCATCAGCACCGTGTCATAGGCGATATAGACCATGCCCGCTGACCACGCCCAGATGCTGTTCAAAAAGAACGCGCGGCCGAACAGCAGCGCCCATAGCGCGAGTACGGCGAGATAGATCATCAGGCTGATGAACGGCATCCGGCGCGGTGTGATACGCGGCGATGCGGCGGCGAAGGCCGCCTGAAGGGATATTGTCATGCCGTCAATTCAATCGCGCGTTCGAGCAAACCGATCCTGCGAGAGCTACGCGTGAATCGTGATCGAGTTGCGGAGCCGCGATCAAATAGCGCGTGATTGCGGTCACGACGAACACACAAAGTCGTCATGCCTCAAAAGACAAATCCTGTTTAAACTTATTCCATGCACGCACAGAAAATGCCGATTCAACGTTACAGCCGCATCGCCATGATCCTGCACTGGCTGATTGCCGTTCTGATCACACTCAATGTCGCGCTGATCTGGAGCGTGAACCTCATTCCCGAGGACAACATCCGGTTCGTCATCGATGCGCACAAGTCATTCGGCATCACCGTGCTCGGCCTCGTGCTGATGCGCCTGTTGTGGCGCGCGGCCAACAAGCCGCCTGATCTGCCCGAGACCTATCCGCCCGCCGAGAAGGCCGCCGCACATGGTGCGCATCTCGCGCTCTATGTGCTGATGATCGGACTGCCGCTGTCCGGCTGGATGCACGATTCCGCCTGGAAGGCGGCCGGCGAGATTCCAATGTACCTGTTCGGCCTGTTCCAGTGGCCACGCATTGGCTGGATCATGTCGATCGAGCCGGCCTTCAAGGAACGCCTGCACGACATCTTCGGCGGCATTCACGTGTGGCTGTCCTATGCGCTCTATGCACTGGTCGGCCTGCACATCGCCGCCGCGCTGAAACATCAGTTCTGGGACGGCCATCCCGAACTGCAGCGGATGTGGCCCGGTGGCGACGCGCCCGTGCCTAGCCCCTTGTCGCCAGCGCAACGCCCGCCAGCGTAAATACCAGGGCCGCGATCTGCATGGCGCCGAGCGGTTCCCGCAGGGCGATGGCCGAGCTGACCACGCCGATCACGGGCACCGCCATGGTCCCGATTGCGGCCACCGAGGCCGGCAACTGCTTAAGCGCCGCGAACCAGCAGACGTAAGCGATGCAGAACCCCACCAGCACGACATAGGCGAGCAGCCCCCAGCCCAGTGGCGTCAGTGCTGCAAAATGCGGGCTTTCGAAGATCAGACCCAGCAACAGCACCGGCACGCAACCGATCCCGATCTGCCAGGCGGATGACGTCACCAGTGGCAGCGTGAGCCCGAACTTCTTGGCCAGCACCGTGCCGAGTGCAAAGCCGAACCCGCCCAGCAGCGCCAGAGCGATTCCCGGGAGCTTCTCCGCGCTCGCGGCCAGACCACCGCCCCCCATCAACGCGGCGATGCCGGCAAAGGCCATCAGCATGGCCACGATCCGCTGCATCGACAGGCGCTCGCCGAGGATCAGCCAGGCCAGTCCGGCAGCCCAGACCGGCATGGTGAACGCAATTACCGCGGCCTCGCCGGCCGGCAGCCACAGTAGCGACAAGCCGACGAAAGCCATCCAGCCGAACACGTTCAGGCCAGCCAGCACGACCAGATGCAACCATTGATGATGCGGTACGCGAAGACTCTCGCCGCGCCAGACGGCGATCCCGGCCAGCAGCAATGCCCCGACGATGCCGGTGCTGCCGCGCGCCGATAGCGGTGGCCATTCCGACAGCAGCGCTTTCGACACCGGCCAGTTCAGACCCCAGGCGATCGACGCGATGGCGAGCAACACGAGACCGAAGGGAGCGATTCGCGCGCGCGAAACGGGGGGACTGGGCATTGTCATGGAGGGAACCGGCTGAGGAATCGGCGGGACCATGCGCGCAGTTGAAGGGTCTGACCACTGCCGGTGGAGGGAACCTGCCCGGCAACCACCGCTGCGCCTGAGTCCCCCCAAACGCAATCCCTGGATGACAAAATAAAGTTGGGCTGTGAACAGTGGGCGCAGCTCGGATTCCGGACAGTTTTAGAAATATTTTTGACTTCCGAATCCATGAGGACTCACTGATACTTGACCTCAATCGAGGCGCGCTCTGCCCCCTTGGTTATCCACCCTTTCCACCATATTTAGTATTTGATTCAGGAACCCCGACTACTCCTTGACGGGTGAGATCGGTTTGGCCTAGTTTTCGAACTGTTCGGCGCGGGTCGTTTTTTGTCCCGTCGGACGCTCCCAAACGGGTTCCAGATTGACCGCTCCGTCCTCCAGTCGAGGCTACGGGATCGGGGATTTGCGTCCTGGAATCCGGGCCGGAAAGTCGGCGCTTGGAGCACTAAAAAACGGGCCGGAAACCGGCTCAAACAGCGTGGTGAGGCGTTAGGATCAGGTCGACCCGCAACAGCGAGGAAGCCCGATCCAAGGAAGCATGACCCCGGCAGTCCCGGGTGGCCGAGATGACGGCCAGCACATGCTCCACAGAGAAAACAGGACCGGTTCACCCGGCCAAGCTGCGGCGAATTTGGGGCAACCCGGACGTCGCTAACAGAAATCGCCGATGCCGCCAGATGGGGTGTCGGGCTTAAGACGGGGCACGACCACGATGCAGATTCAACGCCGCTACACCACCGAAGGACAGTCGCCCTATGCCGGGATCGACTTCCGCCACACCACGTCCGAGATCCGCAATCCGGATGGCTCCGTGGTGTTCAAGCTTGAAGGCGTTGAAGTGCCCGACTCGTGGTCGCAGGTCGCCTCCGACGTGCTGGCCCAGAAGTATTTCCGTAAAGCGGGCGTCGCCGCGAAATTGAAGAAGGTCGAGGAAGAGACCGTGCCGTCGTGGCTGTGGCGCTCGGTGCCGGACACCGAGGCCCTCGCCGCACTGCCCGAGAAAGAGCGCTTCGTCAGCGAACTCTCGTCCAAGCAGGTGTTCGACCGCCTCGCCGGCTGCTGGACCTATTGGGGCTGGAAGGGTGGCTACTTCACCTCTGAAGCCGACGCCCACGCCTTCCATGACGAGCTGCGCTTCATGCTCGCCAAGCAGATGGTCGCGCCGAATTCGCCGCAGTGGTTCAACACGGGTCTTCACTGGGCCTACGGCGTCGATGGTCCCGGCCAGGGCCACTATTATGTGGACTGGAAGACCGGCAAGCTGACCAAGTCGAAGTCGGCTTACGAACATCCGCAGCCCCATGCCTGCTTCATCCAGGGCGTCGAGGACGATCTGGTCAATGAAGGCGGCATCATGGACCTGTGGGTGCGTGAAGCCCGTTTGTTCAAATATGGCTCGGGCACCGGCTCGAATTTCTCGAAGCTGCGCGGCGAAGGCGAGAAGCTGTCGGGCGGCGGCCGCTCGTCGGGCCTGATGTCATTCCTGAAGATCGGCGACCGTGCCGCCGGCGCCATCAAGTCGGGCGGCACCACGCGCCGTGCGGCCAAGATGGTGGTGGTCGATGCCGACCATCCGGATATCGAGACCTATATCGACTGGAAGGTGAAGGAAGAGCAGAAGGTCGCGGCCTTGGTCACTGGTTCGAAGATGAACCAGAAGCACCTCAAGGCGATCCTGAAGGCTTGCGTCAATTGCGAAGGCTCCGGCGACGACTGCTTCGATCCCGAGAAGAACCCGGCGCTGCGCCGCGAGATCAAGCTCGCCCGCCGCTCGCTGGTCAATGACAACGTCATCAAGCGCGTCATCCAGTACGCCAAGCAGGGCTACAAGGACATCGACTTCCCGATCTACGACACCGACTGGGATAGCGAAGCCTACCTCACCGTTGCCGGCCAGAACTCCAACAACTCCGTCTCGCTGAAGGACGATTTCCTGCGCGCCGTCGAGACCGATGGCACCTGGGACCTGATCGCCCGCAAGGACGGCAAGGTCATGAAGACCATCAAGGCCCGCGATCTCTGGGAGAAAATCGGCTACGCCGCCTGGGCGTCGGCCGACCCCGGCCTGCACTTCAACACCACCATGAACGACTGGCACACCTGCAAGTCGTCGGGCGATATCCGCGCGTCCAATCCGTGCTCCGAATACATGTTCCTGGACGACACCGCGTGTAACCTCGCCTCGGCCAACCTGCTGACCTTCTACGACACCGCTTCGGCCACCTTCGACATCCACGCTTACGAGCATCTCTGCCGTCTGTGGACCATGGTGCTCGAAATCTCGGTCATGATGGCGCAGTTCCCGTCGAAGCCGATCGCCGAACTCTCCTACGAGTTCCGCACCCTCGGCCTCGGCTATGCGAATATCGGCGGCCTGCTGATGACCATGGGTCTGTCCTACGACTCCAAGGAAGGCCGCGCGCTGTGCGGCGCCCTCACCGCTGTCATGACCGGCGTCAGCTACGCGACCTCGGCCGAGATGGCCAAGGAGCTCGGCCCGTTCCCCGGTTACAAGAAGAACGCAGCCCATATGCTGCGCGTCATCCGCAACCATCGCCGTGCAGCCCATGGCGAAACCCGCGGCTATGAAGGCCTCGCTGTCGCCCCCGTGGCGTTGGACCATGCCTCCTGCCCGCAGGCTGACATCGTCACCCGCGCCAAGATTGCATGGGATCTCGCCCTCGAACTCGGCGAACTCCATGGCTATCGCAACGCCCAGACCACCGTCGTGGCGCCGACCGGCACCATCGGCCTGGTGATGGATTGCGACACCACCGGCATCGAGCCTGACTTCGCGCTGGTGAAATTCAAGAAGCTCGCCGGTGGCGGCTACTGGAAGATCATCAACCGCGCCGTCCCCGCAGCACTGCGCGTGCTCGGCTATCGCGAGAGCGAAATCGCCGAGATCGAGGCCTATGCCGTCGGTCACGGCTCGCTGTCCAACGCGCCGGGCATCAATGCCTCGACGCTGAAGGCCAAGGGCTTCACCGATGAAGCACTGAAGAAGGTCGAGGCTGCGCTGCCGACCGCCTTCGACATCAAGTTCGCCTTCAACAAGTGGACCTTCGGTGAGGACTTCCTGCGCGACACCCTCAAGATCGAAGCCGAAGCCATTGCCGCTCCGGGCTTCGACCTGCTGGCCGCGCTCGGCTTCACCAAGCGCGAGATCGAAGCCGCCAACGTGCACATCTGCGGCGCGATGACGGTGGAAGGTGCCCCGCACCTCAAGGCCGAGCACTACAGCGTGTTCGATTGCGCCAATCCCTGCGGCAAGATCGGCAAGCGTTATCTGTCGGTGGAAAGCCACATTCGCATGATGGCGGCGTCGCAGCCCTTCATCTCGGGTGCGATCTCCAAGACCATCAACATGCCGAACGACGCCACGGTGGAGGACTGCAAGTCCGCTTACCTCCTCTCGTGGAAGCTCGCGCTGAAGGCCAACGCGCTGTATCGCGACGGCTCCAAGCTCTCGCAGCCGCTCAACTCGCAGCTCATCAGCGATGATGACGAGGACGAGGATACGCTGGAGAACCTGATGGAGAAGCCGATGGCGGCCCGCACCGCCGCGATCTCCGAGAAGGTGGTCGAGCGTCTGGTCGAGCGCATCGTGGTGATGCGCGACCGCGAGAAGATGCCGGATCGCCGCAAGGGCTACACCCAGAAGGCCGTCGTCGGCGGTCACAAAGTGTACTTGCGCACCGGCGAATATGATGACGGCCGCCTCGGCGAGATCTTCATCGACATGCACAAGGAAGGCGCGGCGCTGCGCTCCTTCATCAACAACTTCGCCATCGCCGTCTCGCTGGGTCTCCAGTATGGCGTGCCGCTGGAAGAATATGTCGACGCCTTCACCTTCACCCGCTTCGAACCCGCGGGCCCGGTGCAGGGCAATGACAGCATCAAGTTCGCGACCTCGATCCTCGACTATGTGTTCCGCGAACTCGCGGTCTCCTACATGTCGCGCTTCGATCTCGGCCATGTCGACGTCTCCGAGTCGGGCTTCGATGCGCTCGGCAAGGGCGAGGACGAAGGCAAGGCGCCGGCCGACCAGAACAAGTATGTCTCCAAGGGCCTGACCCGCTCGCGCACCGACAACCTCGTCGTCATGCGCGCGCCGGCTCCGGCTGAGAACACCGACGCCCGCGCTTCGGGCAACGTCACCTCGCTGAACGCGTCGGGCGCCACCGCCCGTCACGGAAGCGGAGATGCCGCGGTGGCCCTCAAAACCGCCGAGCCCGAGCACGCGCTCTCGCCGACCGAAAAACTCGAGGCGCAAGCCTGGAGCAAAGCGGGCACCGCCGCAGCCGCCGCGCCCTCCAAGGCCGAACGCCGCGCCGAAGCGAAAGCCAAGGGCTACGAAGGCGACATGTGCGGCGAGTGTTCGAACTTCACGCTGGTGCGGAATGGGACGTGTATGAAGTGCGATACGTGTGGCAGCACGACGGGGTGCAGCTGATATCAAACGACGTCATCATCATGGCCGGGCTTGACCCGGCCATCCACGGCTAAAAGGCGACCGGTAGTAAAGGGTGTAGTTGTTTTTCGAGTGTGACTTAATCAAACGCAAGTGATGAGAAAGGAACGATCAAATGGCAACAAACCCTCCCAAAGGCGACGGACACCGTAACGGCGCAGTGAAGGACCGATCTCAGACATACAATACAAAGACCGAGACTTGGACTAAACGCGACGCGGACACCGGCCGATTTATGGACGGCAAGAAAGACGGGACGCCCTTCAAGGGCGTGCGTAAAGAAGACTAGAAAATTATTTGGGGCGCCATTCCACCTCTGGAATTGCGCCCCTATTTTTAGTGGGGCGGCGATACATTGCTAGCGCGCGCTGACGTTTGAAATTCGAAAGCAGAGGTGGGGGTCAAGCAGCTTTAGGAACACCAACAAAATGAATGACGACTATAGAGTTAAATCACTCAAAAATTCAGAAGTGCGCGCGATAGCAAAGAGGCAGCGCGACTATTATGGCGTAGGCAGCGAAGAGAGGATCGATATCCTCGCATGCGTAAAGCGCAACACGGTTCTGACTGTGAATGGCGAAAAGCGACTCAACCTCAATATCCTATCAGATAACGAGATGGCATTGGATGACGGCACAACGTCATACGATGGAACGACTATAAATATTTCAATCAAGAGAACAATACATCAGCGTGCTTACATAGGCGACGGATACGCCAGAAACACTATAGCACACGAACTCGGTCACGCTGTCATGCACTACGAAACAATGACTCACGGCGCAAAATTGGCGCGCCGAACGATTGGCAACAAAACTCCGGGCTGGTTGAAATTTTACGAGTCAGCCGAGCACCAGACCAAGGTGTTTGCGCCTGCATTTCTTATAAATGAAGATATTGCCAGAACTCTATCCTCTGCGACCGAAATTTCGGTCCGCTTTGGGGTAAGCCAGCAATCTGCAGAGATTTATTTTGCAGAGTTGATCGCGGAGATAGATCGGCCCAAACAACGCGCCGAACTTGGGCAACAGATCAGAGCTTTTGCAGATGAATTCAAGAGAAGCACAACTGACCGGCCCGTAGAGATCCAATACTTGAGTGACCCATGTACGTGCTGCGGTCGCCCAACCGTATTCCCCGTGGGACATAAATTTATGTGCCAGACGTGCGATACAATCTATGATCGATTTCAAGACGGTGATCGCGCAGAATAACAAGCCTGGCCCGGACTTAGCGAAGCGTAGTCCGCCACTCTATTTCTCCGCAACTAGCGCAGTACGATTCGCTACTACGATCTACTCGCTGCTCTTTTTGGGATTAAAGATTTGAGCTTTCCAAATGAATTTGACAGAAAGCTTTTGCGATTTGCGAAGTTAGTTGCCGAAGTCGGCGTCAATGTCTTGGTCGTTATTTTTAACAAGCAAATGCGATTAGTGGGACTTGGAGAGGTCAGAATCAAGACCAAAGAGGGCCGCATCAAGCTGTTGGTTGGTGACGCGACAGAAGCGTCGGTTGACGAAAGAATAGCAAAAATCGAGTCAGCACGAACCAGTCTAACCGAGGCACTCTCCGCCATTGATGAACTCAAAGAACGCGCAGAAGAAAATAAGCAAGACTTAGAATTTCTGACGAAACAAATAGAGCGAGCAGAGCTAGACAAAGCAAATCTGAGCGGAGAGCTACAAACCCTCAAGGGGCTTGCTGCGTTGGATTCTGATTCTGTCAGGCGAGTTCTAAAGCTACCAACAAGAGTGAGTATCTGGACTGAGCGAGTAATTGCATTCCTATTCGGAGTTGCAGCGTCCACAGTGGCCAGTTTGTTGTATGAATACGTTGTGAAAAAGTTCATTTAGCTTTCAACAGCGAGCGTAAGCCGAATTAGCGCAGCGTGCACGCCTTCGTCCTATCAGCGTAGCACGCTCACTCTTGCGCTCTGCTCACTGATCGTCCGAGTGATCAGCTCTCTGCTTCCGCCTTTCTGCCGCCGCTTTCAATTGTGTGTGCCTCACCTCAGCAATTCTACGTTTTTTCCCGAGCTTGGATTTCCCTCTTCGTACTTTTGCGACCAGATAGTTTCTTCACTGACATTTTTCCACCCGTGTTGTGCCCAAAGCAATGGCCTGCAATACTGCACGCAATTAGAAACCAACTGTACAATTTCAACCGGAGGGCGCAATGACCGATCTGGGGAACTCAATTGTTGTGATCATTTTGGGTTGGGCGATCCCAGCCATTCTAGCTGCGCTCGTAAGTCGCTTTCCCAAGATAAAGGAGCGGTATCCGTTCGCCGCAAGCACGGTGATTAGCTGCCTGTTTGCAATTGCTGCCAGCATAACCACTCTCGTCATATACGATCGCATGTTTGTTCGTGATCGATTGGGCATTCCGAAGGACTCCGTTGTCTTCGCTCGTGAAGACGGCCGATGTCCATCAGGCTACAGAGATATGAGCACGCTACTCATTGCGACGTGGCGGGACGCGCCTGAACGATTCCAAACTGCAAAAGATATCAACCTGACTATAGGCGTGAGCCGTGACTGGCCATGGGATCATTTCAAACTATGCCTCAGACTGTAGCGGCACTATTCAACGCAGCAAGCGTAACGCGGATTAGCGCAGCGTAATCCGCCACAGCTATTTCTCGGCGCAATACCCTTCGGCATTCCGCCCTACGCGCTGCGTTTTCCCTAGTCCCTTGGATGTCTTGCAGTACGCGGTCAAACCGTCCACGGCCATTGTCGAGGCACGAGGCGCGCTTCATTCACCAGAGGTCGGGCACGGCTAGGCGCTGGTGACGCAGCGCCGCGTGATGTGGTTGATGTCCAGCGCACCCACCTGCCGCATGATCGTGATGAACTCATCGTCCAGGATCTGCAGCACCCGGTCCACGCCGGCCTCGCCGAATGACGCCAGGCCCCACACGTAAGGCCGGCCAATGCCGACAGCCGCGGCGCCCAAGGCGAGCGCCTTCAGGACATCGGTGCCGCGGCGTACGCCCCCGTCGATGAGAACCGGGATGCGGCCGCCGACCGAATCCACGACCTCCGCCAGCACACCGATCGTCGACTGCCCGCTCTCTTCCGCGCGCCCGCCGTGGTTGGAGACGATCAGGCCGTCCACGCCGTGGCGCAACGCCTCCTTGGCGTCCTCACCCGTCATGATGCCCTTGAGCACGAGCTTGCCCTTGACGATCCCGCGCAGGCGATCGACGAACTCCCACGTCATCCCGGTGCCGTAGAGGTTGGTGACTTTGGAAACGTCGATGTCCGCGAAGTTGGCCTTGCGGCTGACCTCATTGGTGAAGCCCGGTGTGTGACAGCCCGAGCACTCGCGCAGGTCCTGGCGCCGCTCGCGGAACAGGGTTTCGGTGTTGCGGCCGCCCTGGCGGTCGACCGTGAGGACGATCGCCGGAGAGCCCGCGCTCTCGGCGCGCTGCACCAGCGCGCGCGTCACGTTCCAGTCATCGGTCGGATACAACATGAACCAGGCGGGCCGGCCGTGCGCCTTGTTGACGTCGACGATGCTCGCATTATCGACCGTCGAGAGAATCATCGGATGGTTGCGCTTGGCAGCGGCGCGCGCCACGGTGACCCCGGCCTCGGGATCGTAGGCGCCGAGACTGCTGACCGGGCACATGAAGATGGGGCTGGCCCAGGTCTCGCCGAAGATCTTCACGCTGGTGTCGATCTTCCGCGCATCGATGAGACGCTGGACGCGGATGTTGTACTTCGCGAAGGCCGTGTGGTTGGCGTCGCGCGTCACGTCGCCGTCGACGCCGCTCTGGAGGTAGCCCCAGTGGGCCGGCGCGTCCTGGCTGAGCACGGCCTTCTTCGCCGCCGGCTCGAACTCAAACACGTCCAGCGCATCGGCCGGAGCGGTGATGATGCCGTCCGGGCCGAACGCCCTTCGCGAGCCGCGCAGCACGTCGTAGCTCTGCGCGAGCGCTTGATGCGAGTTAGCCGTCAACAGGGTGGTGATCGCACCGAGAGAGGTCGCCGTGAGAAGAGGACTGGCGGCGAAAAAACGCAGGAGTTGGCGGCGCGCGATCATGGTGCGCTCTGAAATATCCGACACCCCGGCTGCACTTGTCGCCTTCACCAGCGTCGTCCTGCGCGAGAGACCTGTCATCGTGTTCTTTCGAATGCGAATGAGTGCTGCAGGTTAGGCGGATTGGTCTGTATCGTCGTCACCAGTGTCATCAGGTAGGCGATGACATTCCGGCGATATAATGACAATTTTGGTCGCATGTCCATCGGCAAGCGGTGGCCGGATTGGCGCTGCGTAATCCGCCATCGTCGTATCGGCTACGCTTCCGCCTTCGCTCTGCGAGCTACGGCGGACAGGTCGCACTTGCGCCCCACCCGTTGACTTCGGACGTTGCGCCCGTTGGGAGGCGACCGCGCGTCGACCTCCGTCATTGACGAGTCCTGCGATGCTCTATCTAGTTGCCGCGGGGCCGTCACGCGGCAGCCCGATGACCGGAATATCAATATGCGCTTTCAAATAGCTCGCTGCCTCACGCGTCTCACCGTCGCAACTCTGCTGTCCGCCGCACTGTCGCTGCCCGCTCACGCGGACACCGGCAAAGTCCGCTTCAAGTTCTTCAAGGCCGGATGGTTCATCGGAGCGCAGGCAGGGAGCGGAATCCTCAGTTTCCGTGGTGAGATGTATCCGTTTCGCATCGGCGGCGTGAGCGCGGGCCTGACGTTTGGGGGCTCCTCGACCGATCTGGTCGGCGCGGCGCAAAATATGCATCAGGCTTCGGACATCGAAGGCATTTATACGGCGCTCGGTGCAGGTGTGGCGGTCGGCGCAGGCAGGCGCGCCATCCAGATGCGCAACGCCAAGGGCGTCGTCCTGACGCTGGAAGGCGAACAACTGGGCCTCCAGTTCGATTTCGACCTGAGCGGAATGAGCGTCTCCATCCAGAACCAGTAATCGGATGCACCAACGTCGAGACATCTGCTGCCGGTGAAACCATCGCGACCCGCGCATCACGAAACCCGGCCGCTCGCCGTCCGGCGCTGTGAAGCGAGGCAACTGCGTATCGCGAAAGCAAGCGTAGCCCGAATTACGCGGAGTTTATCATCGGGCGCGCGACGCGCGACCCGTTGGCTTCATCCGGGCTACAGACTATTATAAGTGCTCATGAAACTAAGCCAGAAATCCGACGCTGTCTGGACCTCACAGCAGGACGAAGAATTGCGGCGGCAATTGTCGGTCGGTCGCAGCGTCAACGAGATCGCGATCCGGTTGAAGCGGTCACCGCTATCAGTCCGCACCCGCGTCAAGAAGCTCGGCATCAGCCAGCCGCAGGCGGATTAGCGCGCTGCCATCAGCCATGACGAAGGTCCCGTTCATCTTCAGCGCCAAACGCCGTCACCGCTGGCGGCGCAGCCTGCGCTCGGCGCAACGGAAGCTCGCGAAACTGCCGCGCGCCATTCAAATCACTGGCGCCGTCGCAATCGTGCTTGTCACCCTCGTGCTGTCCAACCTCATCTATCACGTGATCCACAAGCCGACCGAGTTGTTCTTCTTTGTCGGCCACAGGCTGGACAAGGAGCCGGCCGAGACGTGGCGGCATTACGGGCCGCTGTTTCGCGCCTTTTCGACGCGGTCGATCACGCCCGAATTGCTGGCCGCGCTGGCGCAGGTCGAGAGTTCCGGCAATCCCCTGGATCGCACCTATTGGCGCTGGCGGTTCAGCTTCAATCCGTTCGCGATCTATCGGCCCGCATCCAGCGCCGTCGGTCTCTTTCAAATGACCGATCCGGCCTATGCCGAAGTTTCGCGCTTCTGCATCCGGGCGAACGCGGTTCAGGATACGGGCTGCGGCTTCGGCCCCTATATTCGTGCCATCCCGAGCCATGCCACCGAGCTCGCATCGATCTATCTGGACCGCAATGTCGCCGCCGTCCTCGCGCGCGCCGGCGGCGTGGCGCCGACCCCGCAACAGGTGCAGGATCTCGCCGCCTTCATCCATCTGTGCGGTGGAGGACCCGCCACCGCTTATGCACGCCGTCGCTTCCAGATGACGGCCAGTGAGCGATGCGGCGACCATTCCGTTGCGGGTTATGTCTCCAGGGTCAACGCGCTGAAGCGCAAGTTCCTGCTGATGGCATCCGATAGCGATAAATAGCGCGTAGTTTGGGTCGAGCAAGCGCCGCCGGGATGAAGCTCTTGCGTCATCCGGGATTGATCCCCTCAGTTCTTGAACCTCGCCTGCCCGGACTTGCCGTCGGCGGTCTTGAGCGTGACGCTCACCGACGCCCCCTTGGCGATGTCGCCCTTCGCTTCGGCTTTCAATGCAGTCCCGGAGGTGACGAGCGGCAGCGTCTCGCGGTCGCTTCCGGCTATCAGCAAGACCGCGCCGGAAAAGCCGCTGGCCGGGAGCGGCTTGTTGGCCTCGTCGAGGATGTTGAAGGTCAGCACCTTCCCCGCAGCGATCATCTCGACATGCACGCCGGCGACATCCTCCATGGGTCCGCCATTCGGCCCCTTCTGATGGGCGTGCTGCGCCATCGCCGGCGCCGCCAGCACCAGCGCGGATAGGACGAGCAGGATTGTCTTCATCAATGGTCTCCGTGGATGGCATGGACAGGCTTCGCCTCCGCATGGGCAGGCGACGATTCCCGGCGGAACAGGATGTAGAGCGCCGGAAGAACGAGAAGCGTGAGGATGGTCGAGGAGACGATGCCGCCGATGACAACGGTCGCGAGCGGGCGCTGCACCTCGGCCCCCGCCCCCGTCGCGATCGCCATCGGCACGAAGCCGAGCGAGGCCACCAGCGCCGTCATCAGCACAGGCCGCAGGCGCGTCAGCGCGCCTTCGCGCACGGCCTCCACCACCTTCTTTCCGTCGCGGCGCAGCCGTTCAATGAAGGTGATGATGACGAGACCGTTGAGCACCGCCACGCCCGAGAGCGCGATGAAGCCGATGCCCGCGCTGATCGACAACGGAATGTCACGCAGCAGCAGCGCGAAGATGCCGCCCGTGAGCGCCAGCGGCACGCCGCTGAAGACCAGCAGCGCGTCGGCCACGGAGCCGAGGCTGATGAACAGCAGCAGGAAGATCAGCAGCAGCGCGATCGGAACCACGATGGTCAGACGCTGCGTCGCCGAGACGAGCTGCTCGAACTGGCCGCCCCAGCCGATCCAGTAGCCTGCGGGCAGTTTGACCTTCTGCGCGATCTGCTGCTGCGCCTCGCCGACGAAGGAGCCGAGATCGCGTCCGCGTACATTTGCGGAGACGACGATACGGCGCTTGCCGTCCTCGCGGCTGATCTGGTTCGGCCCCGGCGCAACCGAGATTTCCGCCAGTTCCGACAGCGGCGCGTAGCGCATCTGGGCCAGCGGCGAGGTGCCGAACGCCGCCGGCATCGCCTTGTTCTGGCTCGGCTGGCCCTCCAGCGGCGGTAGAGGGATCGGCAGCGCTTTGATCGCCTCGATATCCGTCCGCAGTTCGTCCGGAAGGCGCACAACGAGATCGAAGCGGCGGTCGCCCTCGAACACCAGGCCGGCGGTCTTGCCGCCCACGGCGATCTCAACCAGGCTCTGCACGTCCGACACGCTGATGCCGAAGCGCGCCAGCGCCTTGCGGTCCAGCTTGACCGTCAGCACCGGAAGCCCTGCGACCTGCTCGGTCTTGACGTCCGCGGCGCCCTGGATGTTCTGCAGCGCCGACTGCACCTGCCCCGCGATCCCTGCCAGCACATTGAGGTCGTCGCCGAAGATCTTGACGCCGACGTCGCTGCGCACGCCCGAGATCAGTTCGTTGAAGCGAAGCTGAATCGGCTGCGAGAGTTCGTACAGACTGCCGGCGACCTCCTCGGATGCGGCCTCGATCTCCTTCATCAGATCGAGCTTCGACTTCTTCGGGTCCGGCCACTGGTCGCGCGGCTTGAGCATGACATAGCCGTCGGAGATCGACGGCGGCATCGGATCTGTTGCTACCTCCGCAGTACCGGTGCGGGCAAAGGATTCCTTCACCTCCGGAATCTTCAATAGCCGTCGCTCGAGCGCCATCTGCATCTCGAGCGATTGCGTCAGGCTGGTTCCGGGGATGCGCATCGCCTGGATCGCCACGTCGCCCTCGTCGAGACTCGGGATGAACTCGCCGCCCATCCGCGTCGCAGCGTATCCGCTCACGACGACCAGCGCCACGGCCGCAGCCGCCACGACGACGCGCAGACGGATCGCGAGTTCGAGCAACGGCACATAGGTCCGGCGTGCGGCACGCATGAACCAGTTCTCCTTCTCGGAGACCTTGCCGGTCACGAACAGCGCGACAGCGGCCGGAACGAAGGTCATCGACAGGATGCTGGCGCTCAGCAACGCCATCAGCACGGTCAGAGCCATGGGCGTGAACATCTTGCCTTCGACGCCGGTCAGCGTGAGCACCGGCAGATAGACCACCGCGATGATCAGCGTGCCGAACAGGCTGGGCTTGATGACCTCGCGCGACGCTTCGATGATCGTCTCGAAGCGTTCCTCGCGGGTCAGCAGGCGCCCTCGCTTCGCCTGCTCATGGGCGAGCAGACGCAGGCAGTTCTCCACGATGATGACAGCGCCATCGATGATGATGCCGAAATCGATTGCGCCGAGGCTCATCAGGTTGGCGCTGACCTTGTTCTCGAACATGCCCGTGATGGTGAACAGCATGGACAGCGGAATGACGAGCGCGGTGGCGAAGGCCGCCTTGAAGTTCCCGAGGATGAGGAAGAGGATCACGATGACGAGCAGCGCGCCCTCGACCAGGTTCTTCTCGACGGTCGCGATGGTCGCATCGATCAGATGGGTCCGGTCGTAGATCGCGCGCAGAGAGATGCCCTCCGGCAGCGACTTCTGGATCTGCTCCAGCTTCTGCCCGACACGCTGCGCCACGGTCCGGCCGTTCTCGCCGATCAGCAGCATCGCCGTGCCGAGCACGACTTCCTTCCCGTCGACGGTCGCCGCGCCAGTGCGCAGGTCCGTGCCTTCCTTGACCTCCGCGATGTCGAGGATGCGGACCGGGACGCCGTTCCGGGAGCCGATGACGATCTGCCGGATCTCCTCGACGTCAGCGACCTGTCCGGGCGTGCGCACCAGATACTGCTCGCCGTTCTTCTCGATGTAGCCGGCGCCGACATTGGCATTGTTGTTGGCGAGCGACGTCATGACGTCGCGGAAGCTGAGGCGATAGGCCATCAGCCTGGCCGGATCCGGAAGCACGTGGAACTGCTTCTCGAAGCCGCCGATGGTGTTGACCTCGTTGACCCCCTGCACGTTGCGGAGCTGGGGCTTGATGATCCAGTCCTGCACGGTCCGCAGATCGCTCGGCGTGTAGGGCTTGCCTTCAGCGTTTTTCGCGCCCTCCTTCGCCTCGACGGTGTACATGTAGATCTCGCCGAGGCCGGTGGAGACCGGTCCCATCGCCGTCTCGATGCCCGTCGGCAACGAGTCCTTCACCCGCTGGACGCGTTCGTTGACCAGCTGGCGCGCAAGATAGATGTCCGTGCCGTCCTTGAACACGACGGTGACCTGGCTGAGGCCATAGCGCGACAGCGAGCGCGTGTTCACGAGGTTCGGCAGGCCGGCCATCCCCGTCTCGATCGGGAACGTGATGCGCTGCTCGACCTCCAGTGGCGAGAAGCCCGGCGCGTTGGTATTGATCTGAACCTGGACATTGGTGATGTCAGGAACGGCATCGATCGGCAGGCGCGTGAAGTTCCAGACGCCGAAGGCGCCCATCATCAACACGGCGATCATGACCAGCCAGCGCTGGTGCACGGAGAATGCGAGAAGCCTGTCGATCATGGTTGAATTCCCGGAGCGAGCTCAGTGTTCATGGGACGCCGATCCCTTTCCGAGCTCCGCTTTCACGATGAAGCTGTTCTTCGCCGCGTATCTGTCGCCGTCGAGCAGTCCGAACAGGATCTCGACATTGTCGGAGTCGCGCGCGCCGAGTTCGACGTCGCGCGCCTCGAACTTGTCGCCGTTGCGGACGAAGACGACGCTGCGGTTCTCGACCGTCTGGATCGCCGACGCCCGAACGGCGATCGCGACCGGCTTGGCTGACAGGATCAGGCGCGCGGACACGAACAGGCCCGTACGCAGGCGCATGTCGATATTCGGCACGACGGCGCGTGCGAGCGCGCTTTGCGTATCGCTGCTACCGACCGGCGAGATGTAGGACAGGCTGGCCTCGATCGGCTGTCCGCCATCGCCGACATCGATCAGGATCTTGTCGCCGATCCGGACGCGCGGCAGGTTGCGACGGTAGACGGACAGATCCACCCAGACCGTCGAGATGTCGGCAACGATGAAGGCCGGCTTCTGCTCGGAGGCATATTCGCCGAGCGAGATCTGGCGGTCGATCACCGTGCCCGAGATCGGCGCCCGCATCTCATAGACGCTCAGGCTCTGGTTGCTCTCGATCTTCGCGAGGAGTTCGCCCTTCTCGACAGTATCGCCGATGCGTTTCTTGATCTCGCGTACAACGCCCGGAAAGCGCGGGGTCACCTGCACCAGCGTCTCCTGATTGGGCTGCAGGATGCCGTTCAGCACCAGAGAGTCGTGCAGCGTCTCGCTTTTGGCGGAGAGTATCTCGATGTTCGACGAGGCGACGCGGGCATCGCTCATTTCCACGACGCCCTCTTCACCGTGGCCTTTCTCGTCGCGGCCCTTCTCACCCTTCGCCTTTTCGCCTTTGGCCTTGTCGCCCTGCCTGGCAGCCTTGGAGGTGGCCGCGGCCTGCGTGTCGGACTTGCTCGGTGCGGTGGCGTAGACCCCGGCGCCGAGCGCGAAGATCGCGGCGGCGCTCACCAGGAACATGATCGGCTTGTTCATCGTGCGCTCCCCCGCGCCAGTGCAAACGGATTGCCGACCAGCCCCTCGATGGTGGCGACAGCAACGTGGAAATTCTGCTGGGCTTCCTGCTCGCGCAGGCGCGCCTGCGCGACGCTGGCCTGGGCGTCGAGCACTTCGAGCAGCGAATAGCGCCCCTGCCCGTAGCCTTCGGAAATCGCGTCGGCCGCGTCCCTGGACTTGGGGATCGCGGTCTCGCGCAGGATGGCGAGTTCGCGCAGCGAGCCCTGCAGCGAGTCGTAGGCGCGGCCCGCCACCACGATCAGCATGTTGCGGTTGCCCTGGCGTTCGGCAGCGGTCTTGGCGAGGCTTTCCTGCGCGGAGAGGATGTTGCCCTGGTTCTGGTCGAACACCGGGATCGGCACCGACAGCGAAAGCCGAACGGCGTTGTCGCCGGTCTCACTGAAGCGGCGCCATCCGGCGGATATCGTGACGTCCGGATAGGGCTTCAACCGGGCGAGCAGCAGTTCGGCATTGCGCTGCGCATAGATCGCCTTCCAGCGGACGAGCTGCGGGTTGGCATCAATCGCCGCGACCACCGACTGGAAGGTCGGCGGCTTGCCGGTCGCTTCCAGCCGTCCGGAGACGGCCGCGAATTTCGGCGCGCTATCGCCCATCAGGATCGCCAATTCACGGCGCGCGCTCGCGAGCGACGACCTGGTGCGCTCACGGTCGGCCTTGACCAGTGCCGATGCGACCTCGGCGCGTCCGGTCTCTGCGATGGATGAGGCGCCAGCTTCGACGCGCCGCTGCAGCAGCGGCGAGATCTTGTCGATCGCCTCGATCTGTTCGTCGAGGATCTGGATCCGCCGCTGCAGGCCGAGCACGCTCACGAAGGCGATCGCGGTCTCGGACAGCACTTCGAGCCGGACGGCCAAGCGTCCAATGCCCGCGACGTCGAGGCCCGCCTGACCGGCGGCGATGCGCGCGTCGCGCTTGCCCCACAGCTCGAACATCTGGCTGACCTGCAGCGTGGTCTCCGCCGAGCGGGTTCCCCTGTAGGCGCCCGAACCGAACGAATTGTCCTGTTCGTACGAAATCTCCGGATTGATCAGCGCGCCGGACTGGATGCGCTGACCACGCGCGATCCCGACGTCACGCTCGGCGGCTGTCAGACGCGGACTGGCGGCAAGCGCGCGTTGAAGCGCAGCACCCATGGTGAGGGTTTGCGAATGAGCTACCCCCGTCAGCGACGAACTGACGAAGAGCACAGCCGCGCACGCAAAACGCGTGGCGATCTTCGAGAACATGATGGAAACCTGACGAATGACGGAGTCTGGGCGCCAAGCGCCCGGCGATGACGGTCAGGTCAGGAATTTGGGTGGGGGAGGATCGATCCCGCGCGGCAGGCTGCGACGTTCGACATCATGGAAGACCGCAGTGCGGGTCTCGATGGAGACGGGCATCGCCGCAAAGACAAGCGGCTGTGCCGTCACAGAGAAGCAGCCGTGACAGTGATTGTCCGCGACAACTCCCTTGTCGGAATGGCCGGTCGCCTTCTCCGCGAGCGAGACGATCGTCGCTCCGGACGGATTGGTCACATCGAATTCGCAGAGACCGTGCATGGCGCCGGCGAAGATATAAGTCGCCAACACAACCATCACCAACGCCTTGCGCGAGATGCGCAGCAGGCCATGGCGAAGAATGCGGGCGAAAATCGTCACTTTCAGCGTCTCTTTCAAACTCTGCGAGCGAGGTAGCACGGATCGGCGATTCATGTCGATGCGCAATAATGTAACAACATATGGTTATGCGCAGGGTACGTATTGCCTGCGTGTTACCATGTTAACGAGTAACCAGATCGCAAATGTGGCAAGCGCGACGTCTGGCCACATGGTCATGATCGCTGGACGTGGCTGCAGGAGAGGAACTCAATCGGATGGGTTAAGTTCGCTTCAGCCAGTCTCACCGAGACGTGGAAAATTCGTTGCCCTGCATGCCATCTGTCCTGATCTGCCCGAGCAGGCTGTAGATGTCACCGAGCACCCAGAGGTCGCGCACCTTCGGCCCGTCGAACGAAAAGATAGGCGCTCCAAGCCAACCAACGAGCTTTCCTGTCGGCGGATTGCCGAACATCGCTTCGCGTTGAACGCCATGGAAGTAGACCTTGCCGGAAACGCGATTGCCCTCCTCGATCATCAGGAGAATGTCCGTCGTATAATTCTGCAGCACGCCGGTGACCCAGCGGACATAGTCGGCGAACTGGGCATGTCCGACCAGCACCGGTCCGAGCGATCCCCTGAAGGTGAAATCCTCATGGAAAATTTGCGGGATCAAAGTCACGTCCGCATGGTCCCACATATCCTTGTAGAAGGCGCGGACCACTTCCTTCTGCGGCGTGAGCGTCACGCCATCGAACGTCATTGGCTTTTCAAGATGATCGCTGCGTGTGTTCATCGCCCTCGGCCCGGCATGATGGGATTGAACAACAACACTAGCAATCGCAGGGCGGATTGGCGAAGCGTAATCCGCCACCATCGAGATGTTTGCGCAGCGGAATACGCTTCGCTGTTCCGCCCTGCAACTGAACGGCGACCGCCTCCTGCCCCTCACGTCAATCTTGCACACGGCCCAGGAAACCGGGAATATCCCGCCCAATTCAGAGACGCCCCCGGGAGATTCCAGGCCTATGAAGTTCGATGACGTCATTCTCGGCCGCCGCAGCATCCGTGGCTACAAACCAGATCCGGTCCCCAAAAAGCTGATCGAGGAAATCATCAACCTTGCGATGCGCGCGCCGTCGTCGATGAACACCCAGCCATGGAATTTCTATGTCGTGACCGGCGAGCCGCTCGACAGGATCCGCGCCGGCAATACCGAACGGATGATCGCAGGTATCCCGCAGTCACGCGAATTTCGCACCGGTCAGGCTTTCGGGGGTCATCACCGCGACCGGCAGGTCGGCGTCGCCAAGCAGTTGTTCTCGGCCATGGGGATCGCCAGGGACGACAAGGAGATGCGGCAGGACTGGGTGCTGCGCGGCTTCCGCCAGTTCGACGCGCCGGTCTGCGTGATCGTGACCTATGACCGCGTGCTGGATGGCAGCGACGATACGCCGTTCGATTGCGGCGCCGTGGCAACCGCCCTCGTCAATGCGGCCTGGTCGCGCGGCCTTGGCGCCGTGATCAACAGCCAGGGCATCATGCAGTCACCGGTGGTGCGCGAGCATGCTGGCATTGCCGACGATCAGGTCATCATGAAAAGCATTGCGCTCGGATGGCCGGATGACAGCTTTCCCGCCAATGCGGTGGTGTCCGAACGCAAGTCGGTCGAGGAAGCGACGGTGTTCGTCGGCTTCGACAATTAACGCGTCGCCTATTGCGGTCCGACTGTGCCGGTGTGTTTCAGGCGGGATGATCTGACCCAGCCTGTGACGCCGCCGCCCGTCGCACGCGCATACATCACCGAGGTCCACCCGTCGCGCGTTTCAGCATAAGCGACCAGATGATCCCTGGGGATGACAAACACACCGGCCATCGCGCAATGCGCGCTTGGCGCCGAATGAAATTGCAAGCGCCCCGTACCGGTGACGACGGCGCCGAGCGGCGGCGAAAAGATCGGCGTGTCTTTGGTACCGGTGCCGGGCTCGTTGCAGGCGGCGAATACCGGAGACGCCAGGAATGCCAGCGCGATCACCAATGCTTTCGACGTCACGTGCATTCTCCCGGGGCTGATTGAGCGAGGCCGCGTCTCGGTATCAGCTCTCACCCTGGGTTGGTCGGGCAAAACGCATTGCGGTTCAGCAAGCGCTGGGCGGATCGACGTTGCACGCGCCCTATGCGCGCAGCGCGGTTGACGTCCCTGCCTTTCCCGCGCATCCAGCCTCCAACGAGAAACCTGGGGGCGGAACGTGCTTTACCTGATCTGGGCGCTGCCCGCGTTGGCGGTGATCGGCGCCATCGCCAGCGGACTCGCCGGCACGCTCCCCGCCTCGCTCATCGGCCTCGCCACGGCGCTTGCGGTCGCACTGGCCACCGCCCCGCAACTGTTCGGGATTTCTGACGCCTGGACGGCGCTGCTGCGCGGCGCATGGATCGGCTGGATCGTCGTGCCCTACATTCTCGGCGGCTTGCTGTTCTGGCAAATGGCGATCCGCCCTGGCGACGCGGCCATGCCGGTCGAGACGTCGCTGCCGGATGCGCATGCGCGGCGCCGCCTGCTGTTCACCGCCTGCTATCTGATCGGGCCCTTCGCGGAATCCGCCACCGGCTTCGGCATCGGCATCATGGGGACGATGGTGCTGATCCGCCGCCTTGGCCTGAAGCCGATCGAGCTCCTCGCCTTCTCGCTGATCAGCCAGACCATGATCGTGTGGGGCGCCATGGGCAGCGGCGCGGTGGTCGGCGCGGCCTTCGCGCGAACCGATCCCACAGCGCTCGCGCTGCACACCAGTCTCATCTATCTCGTGTTCAACATCCTGTGGCTGCCGATCTACTGGCGCATGGCGGAGCGCGCCGGCATCGGTGCCGACTGGCGCGAGCGCGCCAGCGAAGCGCTCTGGCTGCTCGGCAGTCTTGGCCTCACCATCGTCGCGACCGCGTTTCTCGGGCCGGAGCCGGCGATGCTGGCGGCGTTCGGGCCAGCCATCGTGCTGCGTTATCTCATCGACGAGAAGCCGGACCGTGCGGCGATCGCCGCTGCCGCACGGCGCATGCTGCCATTCACGCTGCTAATCGGCTGGCTCGCGCTGACGCGCCTCGTGCCTCCGCTCAATCAACTGCTCCAGACCGCATGGAGCATGCAGCCCTTCGACGGCGCGCCGGTCTGGGCGCCGTTGTTTCACGCCGGCACCTGGCTGGTCGCAGCCGCCGTGCTGACCGCCCTGCTACACGGCCATCAGCGGGCCTTCCCTGCGGAGATCACAGCCGCCTGGAAGACCGGCCGGCTCGCGGTGCTTACCGTCATCGTGTTCTCGATGATGGCCGAACTGCTGTCGCGCTCGGGCATCGCCGGCGGCCTCGCCCGCGGCATGTATGACACGTTCGGGGTCTGGTCGGTGACGGTCACGCCGATGATCTCGGCCGTGTTCGGCGCGCTGGCCAATAGCGGCAATGCGGCCAACGGATTGTTCATGCCGTCGCAGCTCAGCCTCGCCACCGAGGCCGGCCTCGACGTCGCCGCCGTCGTCGCGCTTCAGCACGCCGCGGCACTGTCGCTCAACATGGTCTCACCGGTGCGGATGTCGATCGTCTGCAATCTCGCCGGCACGCCCGGCCACGAGCGGGACGCCTATCGCGCGATGCTCCCCTTCGTCGTGGTCATCGTCGCGGTTCTGCTCGTCATCTCCGTCCTCATCGCCACCCGGCTCATCTGAGGTTCTGGATCGATGCCGCCGGTTGGCTGAAAGCCGGTGGCGATCCCCCTCAGCCGATCTTGAACTTGCTGTAAGCCTCGCTCGTGCAAATGATCACATGCTCGGCACAGCCGCTAGTCCGGTGCGGGTCGCAGAGATTTTCATAGTCCGGTGACGTCATCATCTCGATGAAGGCTGCAACGGAGGGATAATACACCAGCGCCAGATAGTCCCACTGCTGGTGATCCGGTTCGCCGAGCGCGATGGCCTTGGCGTCACCGGTCCACAGCAAGGTGCCGCCGCGTGCCTTGATCATCGGCACGGTCAGCGCGCTGTAACGCAGATAGGCGTCCCAGCCCGACCCATCGCCGTCGAGCGAGCGCTCGCGGAATCGCATCAGATTGACCATGACGACCGGGCCCTGATGCTCCAGCTCTTTGAGCCCCTTGATGTTCAAGAGATCGACACCCATGCACAATCTCCTGTTTCAACTGGTGGTAAGCAGATGAGCGCACAGCGCGGTTAGGCCTCGGGATCGACATCGTCCAGGAACGTCGCTGTGGGAACGAAGAACAGCGTCCCCGTCACCGCGCGGCTGAAATCCAGCAGATGGTCGTAAGTGCCCGGCGGGTTGCCGATGAACATGTTCTCCAGCATCTTCTCAATGCGCTGCGGGGAACGGGCGTAACCGATGAAATAGGTGCCGAACTCACCTTTGCCCACCTCGCCGAACGGCATGTTGTCGCGCAGGATTTGAAGCTGCTCGCCGTTCTCTTCAATCGACGTCAGGACGTTGTGCGCATACGGCTTCTTCTCGGAATCGCGCTGTTCGATATCGGACAGCTTGTGCCGGCCGATGATGTTCTCCTGTTCCTCGACGGGCACCTTGTTCCATCGCGCGACGTCGTGCAGATATTTTTGCACGATCACGTAGCTGCCTCCGGCAAAGCCGGGGTCTTCATCGCCGACAAGGGTGGCCGCGTCAGCGGCCTGACCGACAGGGTTTTCAGTTCCGTCAACAAAGCCGATCAGATCGCGGTCGTCGAAGAATTTGAAACCGTGCACCTCGTCCACGGCCGAAACCGCGCCGGCGAGCCGCGACATGATGTGCGTCGCCAGCTCGAAACAGAGATCCATGCTCGCCGCGCGGATGTGAAAGAGGATGTCGCCGGGTGTCGAAACGGCAGTATGCACGCCGCGAATTTCGCGAAACGGATGCAAGTCTTTCGGACTCGGCGCTCCGAACACCCGACTCCAGGCGTCAGAGCCGAACCCCATGATGCAAGACAACTGCCCATTGAGATTGCGGAATCCCACGCCGCGCAGCAGGCTCGACAGGTCGCCGCACAAGACACGAACCGCCTTCTCGGGGGCCGGTCCGGGATTGATCGTCACGACCAGGAATATCGCCGCCCGCGTCAGCCTGGCAGCGACCGACTGGGACACGGGAGCCGGTAAGCTTGAAACCATGTTCGATCCATTCGATATCCGCTGTGTCACGCATCTTTAGCACGACGAAGACAAGATACGCCGACACGCCTATTGCCGGCTGACATGCTTTGCCGGCAGCTTGCCGCCATTCCACTTGCCGTCGATCGCCCGCTCGATCTGCGCGGCCAGTTGCAGTAGCAGGCCGTCATTCGCCTGACGCGTCTGCGCCTGAATGCCGAGCGGCAGTCCGTTCTCCTGCGACGCCAGCGGCAGCGAGATGCCGGGGATGCCGCACAGATTGGCGAGCGGTGTATAGGCGAAATTCTTCCACAGGTTGGCGAACCAGTCATGGACCGACGGATTGGTGCTGGTGGTGAGATATTCCGATGTGCCGACCTTCGGTGTCGGCTTGGCGGTGATCGGCGTCAGGATGATGTCGTAACGCTCGAAGAACGCGCCGAAAGCGCGCGACGTCGTGTTGAACACGGCCTGCATCGCGTTGCGCTCGGTATAGGACGTGTTCAGCCCGCTCTCCCAGATCTTGATGTTGATCGGCTCCAGCAGATCGGTGGTCGGTTTATCCAAACCGAGCCGCGCCAGATGACCGGCGATCACCTGCGCGAAATTGCTGATGTAGCAGGTCGTCTGCGCGGCGAACGCGTTGCGGAAATCCACCTCCGGCAATGCCCATTCCACGTGATGGCCGAGCCCTTCGAGCATTTTGCCGACACGCTCCAGCTCTGCAACGAAATGCGGCGGCGCCTTGTAGTCGCCCCACTCATGCGACAGCGCGATGCGCAGTCTGCCCGGGTCGTGCTTGATCAGATCGCTATAGGGTTCGACCGGTGACCAGAACGGCATGAATTCGCCGGGTGCGCCGCCGCGACAGTTGTCGACGAAGGCTGCGGTGTCGCGCACGCTGCGGCTCACGCAGCCCTGGATCGAGACCAACCCGGAGAGATCCGACAGCGCGGGCGCCAGCGAATAGACGCCGCGCGAGACCTTCAGGCCGATCAGGCCGTTCACACCTGCGGGAATGCGGATCGAACCACCGCCATCCGTGGCATGGGAGATCGGCAGCACGCCGGCCGCGACCATCGCCGCAGAGCCAGCGGAGGAGCCACAGGTGGTGTAGTCGGTGTCCCAGGGATTGCGGGTGACATAGAGCTTGTTCTCGGCAGAACTGCAGACGCCGAATTCTGGCGTGGTGCTGCGGCCAATGATGTTGAGCCCGGCGCCCCGGATCTTACCGGTCAGGAAGCTGTCCTGCGCGGGGCGGTGCCCCTGCATGATCATGGAGCCGAATTCCTGCAGCCGTCCCTTCAGGGTCGGGCCGAGATCCTTCATGAGGTACGGAACGCCAGCGAACGCGCCCTCGGCATTCATACCGTCCTTGGCAGGATCGGCGACGACGTCGTCGAACACTTCGACGACGGCATCGAGCGCGGGATTGGTGCTGGCGATGCCGGCGGCGGCCTGCGCCGCCAGATCGGCCGGCGTCAGGTCGCCCTTGCGCACGCGCGCGGCCAGCGCCACGGCGTCGTGTTTGGCCCATTCGTCCCAGCTCATCGCCAATGTCATGTCGCACGTCCAATTCGAGATTCGGTTGGTGCGAGCCTAGACCGGATGGCGGTTTTTTCGGAAGCCGTGGCAGGTGCCCTGAGCGCGCGGCAGACGCAGGGCAGACCAGCGTGCCGAAGCGCGATCGCCGTCACCCTCCCCGGCGGCGGCGGTAAATTCCAGCAGGACGTCAGCGTGCGGCACCATAACCAAGCCGCCGACGCCCGGGTGGCGCTTCGCTCACCCGGGCACCGCGCCGCTCTCGTCAGTTTGCCGAGAACGGCAGAGAATACGGCCGTCCGAACGGGACCCCGCCGCGCACGGTCTGGACCGCCTTCAGATAGGCCTTGCCAGTGCGGGGCTTGTTCGAGGTATCGAGCAGTTCGACCGGCCCCTCGACGAGTTCGAGAATGGCGACATCGGCGGGCGCGCCGACCTGCAGCGTGCCCAGTTTCGGCACGCGGTTGATGACATTGGCCGGCTTGATCGTGGCGGCCGCGATCACCTGGTCGAGCGAGAAGCCAAGCGCGAGAAACTTGCTGAGCACCCAGGGCAAATACGGCCTGCTGGGCGTGTTCGCCGCGGCCACATGGACGTCGCTGGAAATCGTATCGAACACGAGCCCCTGCTGGATGGCTTCCTCGGCAATGTCATAGTCGAAGCTGCCGGCGCCATGGCCGACATCGATGATGACGCCGCGCTTCTTCGCCTCCAGCAGCGCCGGAAGCACCTTGCCGTTCTGCACCGTGTTGTTGCCGAGCGCGCTGTAGGGATGCGTGAGGATATCGCCGGGACGCAACGTATCGACGAGCACCGACAGATCGCCCGGTGCATTGCCGATGTGGCACATCACCCGCCCCTTGGTGCCCGAGCGTTCAACGGCCAGAATGGCCCGCTTCAGCGGCTCGATGCCGTTATTACCGACGAAAGCCAGCGTCTCGCGCACCTTGGCGCCGAGCACGAGATCGGGATTTTCGGCGATGGTGCGCGCCGCGGCATCGACATTCGCATAGTCGATGTTCAGCAATTCGCCCACGGGAAAGCCCGCAAGGCCGATGGTCGAGATGTGCACGAAAGCAAACAGCCGGCTGCGCGAATGCCCGACGACATCGCGCTTGAATCCGGCAAAGGTGTTGGCGCCGGCATCTCCGGCACTCACATAGGTCGTCGTCGCCGAGAACGGCACCAGCTCGTCCGGCGGAATGCCGATCGCCGACCCATAGGGATAGACATGGGTGTGAAGATCGACGAGGCCGGGCGTCACCAGTTTGCCCTTGGCATCGATGCTCTGCTTTGCGCGCTCCGCTGGAATGCTCGGCTCAACGGCGGCGACCTGCCCGAACTTGATGCCGATATCGCGAATGCCGCGCAGATTCTGGCTGGGGTCGATGACCTCGCCGCCCCGGATTACGAGATCGAAATTCTCGGTGGGCTGCTGGCCGAACGTCCCCCCGGATGCGCCAAGCGACCCAAGCATGGCCGCGCCACCTGCCAACACATCACGTCGTGAAATCTTAGCCACTGATATCTCCGCCCCTGAACCAAAGTCCTGTCGGGCGAAGATAGTGGCCGGAACTCGAAATGTGCTTTCGTTGATTTTGATTTCACGGCGCTTTTGAACTCCGCCGCGATCAACCCGGAGCAACAGATAGTCGCTGCGATGATTTAATGAAGGTCGCTACAACGTCGACCGGAAACTTTCACGGGAATCGGCGCTGCGAGATGCGCCGCCTCGCCTAGCCGCAATTCCAGATCGGTCCGATCGGGGTTCGCGTCCAGCATGGGCCCATGCTGCCGCCATTGTACTGGCCGCGATAGAAACCGGGCCGGCCGAAATAATACCTCTCGCCGTCGGACCAGCGGTAATAGACCGGGGTACGGTCGATATACCAATGGCGCCGGTCGCGTTTGGCCATACGCAGGTCCGCGCGCTTCTGCATGAACAGCGGAACGCTGTTATTCAGCGGCTGGTGATAGCCCGGCAGGAAGCCGTAGCCCTTCCATTGCGGCGGCTTCTTCTTGACCGGCGCCGCAAGCGCAGCGGCGGAGGTGAGCGACAGGACGAGAGCAATCGATAGACACATGAATCGCGACATGCCCACAGCATAGAGATTTGGCGCACCGGCAGCCATTCAAATTCAGGTGGGGCAGATGGGTTCCTCAGGGTATCCCCGTGACGTTGTGTGTCCGTCGTAATACCTTGACGCCATGAAAACGAAGCCCCTCGCCGATATCCTGGAACGCGTCGAGACGTGGCCGCCACATGTGCAGGACGAGCTGGCGGCCTATGCCCGCGAGCTTGAAGCCGGCGTGAAGGGGGACGCGTATCAGCCAACACCGGAAGAACTTGCCGGCATCGATCGCGGATTGCGGGCTGCCGATGCTGGCCGGTTTGCCACCGTGACTGATGTCGAAGCCGCCTTCGCCAAATTCCACCGCTGATGAAGGTCGTCTATACAGACGAAGCTCTCGCAGACATCGATCAGATTGCTGACTGGCTTATCGCCTATTATCCGGCGATCGCCCCCACCGTGGGACGGCGTATCCAGGCTGCATATCTCAAAACGTCGGCGGCGTGCAGACGCTGATCAGCTCGCAGGATTTCGCGCCGACGCAGCGAAAGCGATGCGGGCGTCGGCTTTAGAAACAACAGGCATCGCCGGAAGCGAGGATGCGTCGTTCTTCGCGGACATTCACCTCCCGCGAGTCATTGGCACTTGCACCCTGCCTCGCCTCGCAACGTGCCCCTGTGAAACACCTGCGATCTCCGAGCAACGATCCCGATCAGTTTCGGCTCATGTTGATGGTGACGTTCCGGATGTCGCCTTCGGACGATATCGAGAAAGACTGCTTGTTGCCGCGCGTCGAGAGCGACAGGCTGGCCGAAAAGCCCGGCGCGTCGATGACGGCCGAGATGAGGCCGCCGGACTCCCTGCCCGCGATGCTTCCGCTGATTCCGCGACTGGTTTCGCTCCACGTTCCGGCGATGGTCCCATCCTGGCTGACCACGTCGCTGTTGAGATCGAAGCGGTAGCTGTCGCTCGCGCAACGCAAGCTCTGCAGGAGCCGCCTTTCGCCATTGCTGACCTGGTATGTCGCCTTGCAGCGAAGCCGCTCCTTGGATCCGTCGGACAGCGAGATCGCTCCTGCGCCTGCCCAGGATCCGGTAAGGCCGGTGAACGGCGGCGACTGCGCCGCCGCCGACCCTGAGGCGGCGGCGAGCAGGATCGACACCAGGGCAAGCCGGCGGGGCGAAACGATCTTGCGAAGCATGGAAAGTCTCATGAGGTCACTCCTGTTTCAGCACGCATGTGCCGGGTTTGAACGTCGCATCGCGCATCAGTTGCCGCTTGCGACTTGCCGCGTGATTGCTGTGTGTGACGCCGCCACGGAATCCTGATCGTCGGAGGGCGGGGATTTCGACCAGAGACGATTGCCCCGCGCCCTCTCGTAACCGTACTGGAACAGCGCGCGCATATAGGCGGTGTCGAAGCCGGACATCGGCGATGGCGGTCGATCGCCCTCGATATAGGTCAGATTGAATCCGAACTTGTTGCGGCGAGCGAAGGCATAGGTGTTGTAAAGGATGGAGCGTGTCTGAATCTTCGTCACAGTCGATGACGCCCGCGCAGCGATTTCGATGGTGGAATTGGGAATGACCTGAAATTCCCGTTCGATCTTGTTGTTGATCAGGACGTAGAGTTGCAGCTTCTCTGCCCTGGCGAATGTGGCGTCGCGCAGCAGGAAGGCCTCCGGCAATGTCAGGACAGGCGCGGTGACGCCGCCATCGACATGCATCTCCTCGAAGCGCTTGCCGTTCGCCTCCGCGGTCACCAGCATCGGCGGAAACACCACGGGCAGACTCGCCGAAGCCGCGACAACATCCCGGAACAGGTTCAGTGCTTCGGGCGTACGCAGCGAAGCGATCCGTCCCATGTCCCAAATGGCGGTCCGCTGGGAGTCCAGGTTGGTCGTGACGACGAACAGCATCCGCCCCTTCGCGTGTTCGGCTGCGACGGCCGCGACGAAGGTCTCGTCGATATACTTCGCCACCAGTTCGCGTAGCCGCGTGTTGCCGAACAAGCCCGAACCAAAGATCGCATTGAACGGATTGGGTGCATCGAGCAAGCTCGCGGCGACACCGCTGGTGTAGACGTCACGCAAGGTCGCGTCATAGTCGGAACCGAGAAACGCGAAGGGCGCGATCAGCGCGCCGGTGCTCACACCGGAGACCATCGAGAACGACGGGCGCGTCCCCGCCTCGGTCCAGCCACTCAGCACGCCGGCGCCATAGGCGCCGTCCGCCCCGCCTCCCGACAGCGCCAGATAGGTTCGAGGCCCTCGCAACGCAACCTGATTTTGACCGCTTCGGAATGTCGAGGCCGGTTCGTCCGCATAACGGCGCAGGTCCGTAAGATCGAGGACGCGCGCACTGGATGCATCCGCGGCGCTATGCGGTGTCCGTGGCAATGACGAACATCCGGCCACCAGAAGGCTCAGCGCCGCAAGGACAGGCAACGAAACCGACGGCCGCCAACGGCGGCCACGCATGACATGTTCGGTCAGGAGAGCGCTCACGGGTTCGACGCCCCGTCCATAGAACCGCGTCGCTGGGCAACCTGAAGGGATGCCGCCGCGGGTTGAGTAACGAGTTCGAGGTAGTCCCGGTGGATCGCCTGGACGGTCGTGCGCTCGTCGAACTTCACCCGCCAACTGCTCGGCGAGCCGCGGCCCACGATGACTCCCTGGCGATCGCCGTATTTGGGATGCCGCTCACGACCGAGAACGCTCATCCGGACACGGGCACCACGGAATAGTCGCGGCGGCGATGCGTCACTATCCGCATTCATCATGCAGCCCTCGCCCGGTCGGGCGCCTGATGGACAATCAGTTTCGCTTTCGCTGTGGCCACGGTTTCGATCAGCTTGCGTCGCCGATCTGCGGTGCCGGCCGCATCGGCTGGCAACGGAGACATCATTTTGAAAGCACTATGCATTTGACCGCGCGTGTTAAGTGAGCAATCACTCACTATTATTGACTGACTCAAAAGTCAATAGCAGCCCTGCCGGGGATCGATTATCCTGCCCCCATGAATGCTGAGCTGAAGAAGCGCGCCCGACGAAAAGCGGAACGACCGATCGAGATCCTCGACGCGGCCTTCGAGGAATTCGCCAAAAACGGCTATGCGGCGACCCGGCTGGAGGATGTCGCCGCCCGCGCATCCGTCACCAAGGGCACGATCTATTTCTATTTCGAAACCAAGGAGCGCGTGTTCGACGAGATGATCCGATACAAGTCCCAGGCGTTCTTTCCCGAACTGGAAAGCTATGCCGCGACGCTGGAAGGATCATACAACGCGCGCCTGCGCGCACTCATGGTCTTCGTGTATCGCAAGATTGCCGAGGACAGACCTTTCCGCGAAACACTCCGCTTCCTGATCGCCGACGGCTCCCGCTTCCCCGACCTCGTGGACCGGCACTATGACGAGTTCATGCGGCCCGTCATCGACCAGTTCCGAATGGTGATCGAAGCGGGAGTCGCGGCCGGCGAATTCCGCCCGTCGCAGGCAAGCACATTCACCGAGATCGTGATGAGCCCGGCGCTGCTGTTGACCGTGTGGTCACTGCTATTTGGAACGCGAAGGCAGATCGACGTCGCGGTCTTTACCGATGCCAGTATCGACCTGCTGATGCGAGGAATCGATACTTCCCGTTAGCCCGGGCGTGAGCTTAGGTCCTCAAAACGTCGGCGGCGTGCACGCACTGATCACTTCGCAGGGTTTCGCGCCGACGCAGCGAAAGCGATGCGGACGGCGGCTTTCGAAATAATAGGCATCGCCGGGATCGAGGATGCGGCGCTCCTCGTCGACGGTCACTTCCAGCCGGCCTGAGACCACGATGCCACCCTCCTCGCCGTCATGCACCAGCGGCACCCGTCCGGTGTCACTGCCCGGCTCGTAGCGCTCCTTCAGGATCTGCAGGCTACGGCCGAACAGATTGTCGCCAACCTGACGATAGGAGATTGGCGTCTTGCCGATCTCGGTCAGTTCGTCGGAGCGGTAAAATGCTTTGCGCGGTCGGTCCGGCTCGATGGCGAAGAAGTCGGCGAGCCCCATCGGAATGCCATCGAGAATACGCTTGAGCGCGCCAACCGACGGGTTCATCTGGTTGGACTCGATCAGCGAGATCGTCGAATTGGTTACGCCCGCGCGCTTGGCCAGTTCACGCTGCGACAGCTTGTGACGCCCACGCACGAAGCGCAGCCGTTCGCCTAGATCGATGGTCACGCCAAATCCCTGTTGCGAGTGTTTCGGATCGAACAAATATGACCCGGACCATTCAATAAAATCAACAGGTTAATCAGATCGAGAAAAGGACTTGTTGCATTCGGGCGAACATGATCCAGATGCTGAATCAGCCAAGGGAGCCGCGCCGTGACCGTTCATCAGATTCCGAACACGCTACAACTCGAGTCGTTCTGGATGCCGTTCACGGCCAACCGCCAGTTCAAGGCGGCACCGCGCATGTTCGCATCCGCGCAGGGCATGTATTACACCACCGAAGACGGCCGCAAGGTGATCGACGGATCGGCTGGCCTCTGGTGCACCAATGCCGGCCACGGCCGCCGCGAGATCGCCAGCGCCGTTGAGAAGCAGCTTACCACCCTCGACTTCGCCCCCGCGTTCCAGATGGGCCATCCGCTCGCCTTCGAATTCGCCAATCGTCTGGCTGAGATCGCACCCGCCGGCCTCGACCGCATCTTCTTCACCAATTCCGGTTCGGAGTCGGGCGATACCGCGCTGAAGATCGCGCTGGCCTATCATCGCGCCAACGGCCAGGCCTCGCGCACGCGCCTGATCGGCAGGGAACGCGGCTATCACGGCGTCGGCTTCGGCGGCACCTCGGTCGGCGGCATGGTCAATAACCGCCGCGCCTTCTCGTCCGCCCAACTGCCCGGCACCGATCACATCCGCCACACCCACGATCTCGCACGCAACGCATTCTCCAAGGACCTCCCGGAGCACGGCGCCGAACTCGCCGACGACGTTGAGCGACTGGTGGCCCTGCATGGCGCCGACACCATTGCCGCCGTCATCGTCGAGCCGGTGCCCGGTTCGACCGGCGTGCTGCCGCCGCCGAAGGGCTACCTGCAGCGTCTGCGCGAGCTCTGCACCAAGCACGGCATCCTGTTGATCTTCGACGAAGTCATCACCGGTTTCGGCCGTCTCGGCACGCCGTTCGCCGCAAATTACTTCGGCGTGACGCCGGACCTGATGACCACCGCGAAAGGCATCACCAACGGCACCGTGCCCTGCGGCGCCGTGTTCGCCAACCGCAAGATCTATGACGGGCTGATGACCGGACCGGAAAGCCAGATCGAGCTGTTCCACGGCTACACCTATTCGGCGCATCCGGTCGCCTGCGCCGCGGGCATCGCGACGCTGGACATCTACAAGAGCGAGGGACTGCTGACGCGCGGTGCCTCGCTGTCCGACTACTGGCGCGATAGCCTGCACGCGCTCCGCGACCTGCCCAATGTCATCGACATCCGCAATTGCGGCCTTATGGGCGCCGTCGAACTTGCGCCCCGCAAGGATGCACCGGCTGCGCGCGGCTATGACGTCATGGTCGACTGCTTCAACCGCGGCCTCTATCTGCGCCAGAGCGGCGACGCCTTCGCGATGTCGCCGCCCCTCATCGTCGAGAAGAACCAGATCGACGAGATCGTTTCGATCCTGAGCGACGCCATCAAGCGCGTCGCCTGAGTCCACACACCGTCTGATCCAACAAGGCCCGGATGAAGCGCCTGCTTCATCCGGGCCTTGTTGTTTAAGAGATCCGGTTGCGATCAACTCGCGCTGCCATGCGCCCGCGCGCACATCCGTGTCACATGATCCGCGCTCATCACCGGCGTCGGCGCAACGGTGTCGCTCGAACCTGTGCTGGTCGTCCATGAGAGACCGCCGAGCGACGCCATGACAGGCGCTATGGCAAAGCGCGACATCATCGCGACATTCACCATCGCCGGCACGTCGACGCGGGGATGGCTGACGATCGCGTCCAGGATCAGGCCGAAGGCGGCCAGTCCCAGTGTTCGCTTGCGAGATCTGATTGAGGTCTTGCGGAATTGGATCGGCATCGCGGGCTCATGGGCTTGAGGATGCGCACGCACCGGAGTCGGAGTGCGCCGACGCGTCGACGTCGCGCGCAATTCTACAGCTCGACTGTGACTATCCGGTCGGGCACCGCGAACAACAAAGCTCGCAACCGATCACGTCGCGAAGAGTCGCTCGATATCGGTCATCACATCTTCACGAGGACGAGACCTCGGACGCGGCGAGCAACCGCCAGGCTTCGTGTCATCCGGACAGCGTCTCGATCATCCGGCAGTCACTGACCCTGCCATGACTGCACTCTTCCACCATGCGCTTCAATTCTCCGCGTAACGCGGTGAGTTGCGCGATCCGGCGCTCGACGTCCGACAAGTGCCGGCGCGTGATCCGATCGACCTCTGCGCAAGACTGATCGGGTCCCTCGCTCAGGGTCAGCAATTCGGCGATATCGGCGATCTCGAAACCGAGCTCGCGGGCGTGCCGGATGAAATTCAGGCGGGCGACATCCTCCGGCCGATAGCGGCGCTGCTTTCCCTCCGTCCTCGTGGGCGCGGCCAGAAGGCCAATCCCCTCGTAGTAACGGATCGTCGGCACCTTGATGCCCGTCAGACGCGACGCTTCTCCGATTGCGTAATCCATTTTTCCCTTGGACCTCTAGTCGCTAGAGATTGTACGCTTGTCTCACATTGAGAGGAAGCCGATGTCCGACAAGACCTGTTGCACCACCGACACCTGCTGCGAGCCGCCGCCCATCGATTTTTCGAAGGCGAACGCGAAGCCTGTCTCCCCGGCGGCCTGCGAGACCGAGGCATGTGGTTGCTCCGGCGGCGTTCCGGTCTTCGACGGCGTCGATCCCCGCTACAAGCGCGTGCTGTGGACGGTCATTGCCATCAACGGCATCATGTTTCTTGTCGAGATGATCGCGGGACAAATCGCGGGATCGCAGGCGCTGAAAGCGGATGCGCTCGACTTCCTCGGCGATACCGTCACTTACGGGCTGAGCCTCGCGGTCATCGGCACCGGCATCAGGACGCGGGCAACGGCGGCTTTGTTCAAGGGCCTTTCGCTCAGCGTCATGGCTCTATGGGTGTTCGGTTCGACCGTCTACCACACGCTTATCCTGGGCGTTCCAAGTGCCGAGGTTATGGGCGCCATCGGCTTCCTGGCGCTGGCAGCCAATCTCGCCTCGGTGCTGCTCTTGATGCGTTACAAGGACGGCGACGCCAATGTGCGCTCTGTCTGGCTGTGTTCCCGCAACGATGCCATCGGCAACGTCATTGTCATGTTCGCAGCCCTGGGAGTCTGGGGCTCGTCGAGCGCGTGGCCGGATCTGGCGGTTGCCGCCGTGATGGCCTTCATATTTCTCTCCTCCTCGGTGCAGATACTCCGTCAGGCCTGGACTGAATATTCCGAACAGCCCGCGCCCGTTGGCATGTCCCAGCGTTCCTGAGCCTAACATGCTGCCCTCTATTGCTGACGTGCTCGCCCGCGGCGATGGCCTTGAAAATAATCCTTGACGTTGTTTTCAAGGAGATTATATTCCATTGCATCCCGTCCCACTTCGAGGGGCGTTGCCAGGGACGCTTGTTAGCGCGGGGCGGGATGTGGTGCCTGCGGGCGGGAGGGAGACGTTTCCTCACGCACTCGGGAGGCCTTGGGTCACCGTCCGGCCCCACTACGGGGGTCTGCCACTCATGCTGGCTGGACGTGGCATTGGTGAACGGCGGGAAACCGTCGGGATAAGCGGACTGCGGAGGTCTGCGCCTTTGCCCGGAAGAACGGTCCCGGGGACGGAAATCGCCACGGTGGAGCGTCGAAAGGCGTTTCCGCGGCCTCTGCGGTTCGGCGATCCGGACACTACGCTGCGGCACTGTTACCAAGTCGCGCCTTTCGGCGCTTCATCTCCCTCATTTTCGAGGGAGGCCACCGGGACGGCCACGCACGCGCACAGGCGCGGGCAAGGATGGCGCACGCTCGTCCCTCACCTGCATCACAGTAATCAACAACGTCATCACGGGAGGTCACATGCTCCTTGGTCACAAGCATCCGCGTCTCACATCGACAAATTCCACGCTGCGGCAGCAGACGTTAGCGGCCTTTCGTCTACTTTCCCCGTTACCATGCGATGCGGTAGCCTGCCTACGGGACTCTGCATTCCGCGACATCCGTCGCGGCGCAGAACGGGCAGACAACAAGAAGAACGGTCTGCGATCCAGAGCGAGCGCTACGGCGCTCCCGCCGCTCTGGAGCGCGCCGGCAGTCGAGGAAATGAAATGATGAAGAGCTTCGTCCGCGCCGCGAGCGTGATCGCCGTGATGGCCGCCTGCGCCGGCAGCGCCGGGACTGCCTTTGCGCAGAGCTGGCCGAACCGGCCGATCCGCATGGTCGTGCCCTATACGCCGGGCGGCTATACCGACCTGATGGCGCGCCTCGTTTCCGAAAAGATGTCGACGGCGCTGGGCCAGCCGATCGTCATCGAGAACAAGCCGGGCGCCAATGCCGCCATCGGCACCGACGCCGTCGCCAAGGCAGCCCCCGACGGCTACACCTTCGGCACCGTGATCGCGGCGCATTCAGTGAATCCGACGCTCAATCCGAAGCTGCCCTATGATGCGATGAAGGACTTCACTTACGTGTCGCTGACCTCGGTCGCGCCGCTGATTTTGATTGCGACGCCGTCCCTGCCCGCCAAGGACATGAAGGAGTTCATCGCACTCGCCAAGGCGAAGCCCGGCTCGCTGAATTTCGCCTCGTCAGGCATCGGCTCGGCGGCGCATCTGACCATGGAAATGCTGAAGAGCCGCGAAGGCATCAATCTGCAACACATTCCCTACAAGGGCACGTCCGGCGCGCTGCAGGATACGGTCGGCGGCCAGATCAATGTGATGTTCGACGTCATCGGCCCGCTGATGTCGCAGGTGAAGTCCGGCAATGCCAAGGCGCTCGCCGTCGCCGCCAAGGAGCGCGTCCCGGCGGCCGGCGACGTGCCGACCATGGCGGAAGCCGGCGTGCCGGATTTCGTCTCCGGCACCTGGTCCGGCATCATCGCGCCCGCAGGCACACCGAAGGAGATCGTGGATCGCGTAGCCGCGGAGGCAAAGAAGGCGCTCACCGATCCCGACCTGAAGAAGAAGCTCGACGATCAGGGCATCGTCCCCATGGGCACCACCCCGGATGAATTCCGCGCCTTCGTCACCGACGAAATCGCACGCTGGAAGAAGGTGATTACGGACGCCGGGATCAAGATGGAGCAGTAAGAGCCAACCTCGTCATTCCGGGACGTGCTGATCTGCGAAGCAGACCGGCGCGCTCCCGGAATGACAGAGCCGCCCTCACCCTTCGCTGCGCGTTTTCAGAATCGCCAGATGCACGAAATGCAGCTTTCCCCTCACCGCCTGTGTGAGATGAAACGGATAGGCGTCGCTCATTCCCATCGAACGATTGAGTTCGTTCATGCTGTAGGACACAGCATCCCACAACGACAGCAATGCTTCGAAGTCACGCTCGAGATAGGGATCGTCCAGCGTATGACGCGAGCGCTCGTCCAGTGACAGCGGCAGCGAAGACGCGGTGTCCAGCGTCGAGACGATGTGCAGGAAATGCGCAAAGGTCTCGGCCCAGTCTTCCCAGGGATGCGACGTCGCATATTCGCTGATGAAGGCATCGCTATTCCAGGAGCGATCGGCGCGATTGTGATAGGCCGCGAGTGCCTCGCCATAGTCGCGCGTTTCATCGCCGAAGATCATCCGGAACGGACCGATGAGCTGCGACTGATCGACCAGCGCTTCCCAGTAGAAATGCCCGACCTCGTGGCGGAAATGCCCGAGCAGCGTTCGATACGGTTCGCGAAACGCTGCGCGCCGCGCCTCGCGCTCGGCATCGTCAGCTTCCGAGAGGTTCATGGTGATCAGCCCCGACAAATGCCCGGTCATGATCGGATGTCCGGCGGTCTCATCCGAGAGAATGTCGAACGCGATATGCGCGCCGCTGGAAACGGCAAGGGGCAGTCTGAGCCGCATCAGATCATAGGTGAGACGTCGCTTGGCCTGTTCGACCCGCTTCCAGAGCGCGACATTGCGATCCGACACCAGATTGGGAATCGTGCGCGTAAGCCGGCAGGACGGACAGAACGGATCGCTCTCATCCGTGGCCCAGTTGCACGCGATTAGATCGCGATTGGCACAGGATATGGCCAACGCGGCACTGACGACATTGGACTGCGCGGTGTCGAAGATCAGCGCCTCGCCGCATTGCACGCAATCGCTCTGCTCGAAGAAGACGCGCGTCTGGCAATTGGGGCAGATCAGTTGTTTCATGGATGAAGTCTAACCCAAAACGGCCGGGATGGTTCAACGCGCTCGCAACATTCGCCGCCCGGCCGTGCCTGTTATGCGCGATGCCGGCATGCAGGAATGGCGCTTGAGCCATCCGCCCAAATCGCGCTTCAATCCTGGCGTTCAAAAGAACCAATAAAAATCGAACCGGGAGGCCATCATGAAGACGCTCGCAGGAGCCATCTGCGTTCTGGCGCTATTTGCAGGCAACGCGCAGGCACAGACCGTCAAGGATTTTCTAGCGCAGGTGATGGTCAAGTGGACCGCGCCATTCGAGCCTTTTCAGCTCATCGACAACATCTATTACGTCGGCACCGACGGCATCGCGGTCTATCTCATCAAGACATCCGACGGTCTGATCCTGATGGACACCGGCGTCCCGCAATCGACGGGGATGATCAAGGAGCACATCACGAAGCTCGGTTTCAAGGAAACCGATATCAAGATCATCCTCAACAGCCACGCCCATTTCGATCACACTGGCGGTTTTGCGGAGATCAAGAAGGACACCGGCGCGCAACTGATCGCAGGCCTACGGGACAAGCCGTTGCTCGAGAGCGGCACCTATCCGGGCGATGAAAAGAACACCGATATCGGCTTCCCGCCGGTCAAGGTGGATCGCACCGTCACCGAAGGCGACAAGGTCACGCTCGGCGGCACCACGCTGACGGCGCATGCGACGCCCGGTCATTCGCCGGGCTGCACGAGCTGGGAGATGACCGTGAAGGACGGCAGCGAGAACCGTGAGGTCCTGTTCTTCTGCAGCGGCACCGTGGCGCTGAACCGGCTTGTCGGCAATCCAACCCATACCGGCATCGTCGACGATTATCGGTCGACCTATGCCAAGGCCAAAGCCATGAAGATCGACGTGCTGCTCGGACCGCATCCGGAAGTCTATGGCATGCAGGCCAAGCGCGCGGCGATGAAGGACGGCGCGCCGAATCCGTTCGTGAAACCGGGCGAGCTTGCCGCTTACGCTGCAGTGCTCGAACAGGATTTCGACAAGCAGCTCGCCAAGCAAACGGCTGCGCTGCAAAGCGGCAAATAGCGACTGCCAGCCGCGGCGAGCGATTTGTCGCAAGCCGCGGCAGTTGTCGGCGATTGCGGTCGGCTGGTAGTTTTGCGCATCAGATGAGGTGCGCCCATGGAACTCGCCTGCCCCTGCAACGCCGTGAAGCTCAGGATTTCAGCCGACCCCATCGCCCATTTCTGGTGCCACTGCGCCGACTGCCAGACCGTCCACGGCGCGGCTTATGTGGCCGAGGCCGTCTATCCGGCTGACGGCGTTGAAGTCGTACAAGGCGACACGACGTCGTTCGCGCTGAAGACGACCCCGCGCCTCAGTTGCGCAAAGTGTGCCACGCGGCTGATTATCGAGCTCGACGGGATCGGCATGCGCAGCATCAACGGCTATCTGCTCGGGGACGCGTTCAAGCCGAGCCTGCATATCAATTGCAGCGAGGCGATCGCTCCAGTCCGCGACGGCCTGCCACATTACGCCGCCATGCCGGCTGCGTTCGGCGGCGACGACCGGCTGGTCGACTGGTAGGACGCCGAGGTTTTTCCTCGCTAGGGCAGCGCCAGCAAACCCGCTGCAACCACCATGGTCGCCAGCGCCGACAGCGCCAGCGACCAATGGATCCCGATCATGCTGCCGACGACGCCGACCGAGATGCCGCTGAAGGCGCGCAGACCCAGGCTCGCCATATTGAACAGACCGATGACGCGGCCGCGTTTGTCCAAGGGTGCATCGAGCTGCACAAGGCTCTGCGCCATGGCGTTGAACGACAATTCGAGGAATCCCGCCGCAAACAGGAACACCAGCGCAATGGCGTAGTGACCGGTCAGCGCGAAGATCGCCAACGCACCGCACCAGAGCAGCGCCAGAATGATCGCTGTGCGCGGCTTCGGCGCCAGCAATTGCCTGCCCTCCAGCGCCAGGCCGGCAAGCAGGCCACCGGCTGCGTCGGCCGCCAGCAGCATGCTGTAGGACATGCCGGGATCGCCATGGCCGAGATCACTGGCAAAGCCCGGCATCTGTGAACTATAGGCGTTGCCGACGAAGAACGATGCCGCGCCGGCCAGCGCGATCATGGAGACGATCACCGGACGGTGGCGAACGTCGCGCATGGTCTGGACGATGTCCGCAAAGCCCCGCACGGCACGCTGAGGCGCGGGCGCGCCGGTGCGAAACCGCGGACCATAGGGCGCCTTGATCAGCCACAGCACCAGCGGCAGGTAGAAGATGATGTTAAGCATGATGCCATAGGCCGGACCCAGCGCGAGCAGGATCACGCCGCCGACCGCAGGGCCAACCATCACGCCGAGATAGCGCGCCATGGCGTTCAGGCGCACCGCGCTCGGCAGGTCGGCGGAACCGACGACGTCGTAGAGCAGCATCTGGTTCGGCGTCTGCCACAGCACGCCGGCACAGCCATGGATCACCAGCAGCACCATGGCCTGCCACATCTGCAGCGTATCAGTGATGAAGAAATAGCCCCAGCCCAGCGATGCCAGAATGAACAGCGCCATGCCGCACTGGATCACGCGCCGCGGGTCGAACCGCTCCGCCAGCGCGCCAGATGTGACCGAGAACAGCAGGAACGGCAGCCAGTGCGAGACGATGGCAAACCCACCGAGCGCGGGCGACTGGAATTTCTGAAACACCACCCAGTAGCTGATCACATGCTCGATATTGTCGGCCATCATGGCCAGCACATAGGTGATGAATTGGGCGCGGAATCCCGGGTGATGCAGCGCCGCGAAGGATCGTTTGGTGGGCGATGCGCCGACGGTCTGCGCTGGGGTGTCGCTCATCGGGAGGGGAATCTTCGGACGGAGGGAAACGCCGCCATCGGCAATTACGGCGCAGACTCGTTACATCGCATGTCTTCACCCGGCACAAGGCGGCTTCCGGCATAGGACGCCTCGCCATCTTGCATGCAATTGCATTCATCCCTACCTGTCCCCGGCAACCATCAACCCTGCCCCTTTTCCGGAGCCAGCCTGACATGACCGACGCCCCCTACACGCCTCCCAAAGTCTGGACCTGGGACAAGGAAAACGGCGGTAAATTTGCCTCGACCAACCGGCCCATCGCCGGTCCCACCCATGAGAAGGAGCTCCCGGTCGGCAAACATCCGTTCCAGCTTTATTCGCTGGCGACGCCGAACGGCCAGAAGGTCACGATCATGTTCGAGGAACTGCTCGCAGCCGGCCACACAGGCGCGGAATACGATGCTTGGCTGATCCGGATCGACGGCAACCAGTTCGGTTCGGGTTTCGTCGATGTGAACCCTAATTCCAAGATTCCAGCTCTGATCGACCGCAGCGGCGACAAGCCGTTTCGCGTGTTCGAATCCGGCGCGATCCTGGTGCATCTCGCCGAGAAATTCGGCGCCTTCCTTCCAAAGGGCGGCCCGGAACGCGCCGAGTGCCTGTCCTGGCTGTTCTGGCAGATGGGCAGCGCCCCCTTCCTCGGCGGCGGCTTCGGCCATTTCTATGCCTATGCGCCGACCAAGATCGAATACGCCATCGATCGTTACGCCATGGAGACGAAACGTCAGCTCGACGTGCTGGACCGTCGCCTCGCCGATAACGAGTATCTCGCCGGCAAGGATTATACGATCGCCGATATGGCGGTGTTCCCCTGGTATGGCGGCCTCGCAGAGAATGCGATCTATGGCGATGCCGGCACTTTCCTCGATGTGCAGAGCTACAAGAACCTGCAGCGCTGGACCAAGACCATCGCGGCACGACCTGCCGTGAAGCGCGGTCGCATGGTCAATCGCACCTCGGGCGACCCGGCCGGCCAGTTGCGCGAACGCCATGACGCCAGCGACTTCGACACGAAGACTCAGGACAAGCTCGAAGCGAAGAGCTGAGACGAAGACTTCGAGTTGACGTCGCTTCAGCCCGGAATCGAAAAGCCCTGCGCGAGCGGGGCTTTTGCGCGTCTGGATGCGTGAGGCAGCAGCCTCAGCCCTTCATGCACTTGTTGACCGATGAGGTCTTGGCGGCGCCGGCCAGTGGCTTGCCCTCGGCGCTCTTGGCGTTGTCCTCGCAGCACTTCTTCATGAAGCTCTTCTTGGCAGCGCCCGCGAGCGGCTTGCCGTCGCCGCTGACGGCGTTGCAGGATTGCGCCATTGCGGGCGCAGTACTGAACAGGCTCAAGAGAACGAGGACAGACAGACGTTTCATGGACCGACTCCCGGTTTGTTGGAGCTGCAGCCTAGCGCAACCACGGGCTCTCGCAAGACCGGCTATGCATCACGTGCCTACCGCTTAAACGCTATGTCGCGGCGCAGCGATTTCGCCGCGCACAGAGGCAACGCCCATCTCGAAACTGTCAGCGATACGGCGCGCGCGGATCAGGAAGGCCTCGGTGACCTCAGCCGGAAATATCTCGCGCGCGGTCTGTTCGAACAGCAAAAGCCAGCGATCGAAATGTTCGCCCTTCAGCGGCAGCACGAGATGCGGACGCATCGGCCGGCCATTGTAGCGGCCGGTCTTCAGCATCATCGACGACCAGAAATCGCTGATCTGCGCGATGTGATGATCCCAGTTAGTCACCGCGCTGTTGAAGATCGGCCCCAGCAAATCATCCTCGCGGGCACGGCCGTAAAAGGTCTGCACCAGGAGCGCGATATTCTCTTCATTCAGGGAAGGCTGGAAGCTGGTGAAGCCGATTTCGGAGGTCTGCGTCATGCGCCCTGATGTAGGCGACGGCGGCCAGCTCGGCAACCGCCATCGCCCGAAATCCGTTTTGCAATTGATCCAGCGCAAGCTCAGTTGCGACGACCCGCCGTCTGCGTCCGTTCCATCAGGTCCCATTCCGAGCGAACGCCATAAAATGCCTGCAGGAGCATCCCCCGACGCAACTTCCCGGGTGTGATGGAGCGGCACCCAGAATTCTTATAGAGCTGCCGAACTCCTCGGAGAGACCGTCCAGTGTCGCATTCGCCAACACGCGGTACTCTCCGGCTTTTTGCGATAGGATGACGCTGATAACCGTGCCCCGAAACCGCAAGGACACCTTCACTTGCCCGAAGCTCTCCTCTCCGCCCGCTCCGGCGAGTTTCCGACCTTTGAAACCTCGGATTTCGCGGGCGAAGGCTCGTTCTACTTCGACCTCGTACGACTGGAGGACCGCGACGACATCCCGCGCGGTTTCCTGCACCGGCACAACTACTACCATCTGCTCTGGATGACCCGGGCGAGCGGCACGCACACACTCGACTTCGCGCATTTCGACGTGCGCGACCACTCAGTGTTCTTTCTTTCGCCGGGCCAGGTCCATGCCTGGACGTCATCGGTCAAGCCTCACGGCTACGTGCTGAACTTCAGCACCGACTTCTTCGCGCGGATGTTTCCGCGCGCCGAAGATGTCGCGAAACTTCCGTTCTTCCACCCTGCGCGCGGCAATAGCGCGCTCTATCTCACGCAGGCCCAGCATGACGGCATGCTGCCACTGCTCTGCGAGATGGAGCGTGAGGCACGCGATCGCCAGCCGGGATTTCCCGATGTGGTGCGGGCCAGCCTGCTGATCCTGCTCACGCGCCTGCGCCGTGTGTGCCCCGGCAACGAGCCCGCTGGTGGCGTTGGTCCACACCAGGCGCTCGCGCGCCGTTTCGCGATGCTGGTGGAAACGCACTACCTGCGCTTCGGTACCATCGGCCAGTACGCCGAGGCGCTTGGCGTGAGCGAGCGCCAGCTCAACGATGCGGTCAAGCGCACTGTGGCGCGCACGGCCAGCCAGGTGGTGCAGGAGCGCGTGGTCCTCGAAGCCAAGCGCTGGCTCAGCAACACCGAAACGGGCATCGCCGAGATCGCGTTCCGCCTCAATATCGAGGATCCGGCCTACTTCGCGCGCTTCTTCAAGAAGCAGACCGGCCTCACGCCGGGCGACTTCCGGAGGAAGCATTGCCGTCCACTGGACTGACACGCGAAAAAGTCCAACACAACGTCTGATCCGTCCTAGCGCCGTCGCCGCGCGGCTGCATAGAGTGTCCCGCATGGACGCCTGACCGGGCGCTGCCATCGCCACCTGCGCGTTTGTATGCGCAGGTCGGCATGGCATGACGCCCACCGCCACGACCGCCCCGCATCTGCGGAGCGCGCCGTCGGCAGGACATAAAAACAAGAGGCAGAGGAAACAAAATGCACAAAGCAATCATCCCGTTGCGGAGCCTCGTCGTGGCCGCAGCATTGGCCCTCACCTCAGTCAGCGCGATGGCCGATTATCCAGAACGTCCCCTGCGCGTGATCGTGCCGTTCGCCGCCGGTGGTGCCACCGACGTGATCGCGCGCACCGTGGCGCAAGCCATGTCGGTACGGCTCGGCCAGTCGATCGTGGTGGAAAACAAGGCCGGCGCCAACGGCAATATCGGCGGTGCCGCGGCGGCGCGCTCGGAGCCCGACGGCTATACGCTGCTGATGGCCACATCGAGCCACGCGATCAATGCATCGCTCTACCAGAAGCTCAGCTACAGCCTCACGCGCGATTTCGCGGCCTTGTCAAACCTGGCGTCGGTGCCCCTGCTGCTGGTGGTGCACCCGTCGGTGCCGGTCAATTCGGTGAGCGAACTCGCCGCTTACGCCAAGGCCAATGCCGCGAGCGTCAACTATGCATCGGGCGGCGTGGGCACCGCGTCCCATCTGTCCGGCGAGCAATTCAGCACACTGGCTGGTGCGAAGATCACGCACGTCGCTTACAAGGGCGGCGCGCAGGCGCTCAACGATATGATCGGCGGCCAAGTGCAGATCATGTTCGCCAACCTGCCCGAAGTTCTCTCTCTGGTGCAGAGTGGCAAGCTCAAGGCGCTGGCGGTGACGGGCAGCACGCGTCACGCCGCCTTGCCCGACGTGCCCGCTTTCTCAGAAACGCCGTTCCCCGGCATGAACGCGCGCTCGTGGTTCGGCCTGTTCGCACCGGCCGGCACGCCCCCCGCTATCGTCGAGAAGCTTGCGCAGACCATTGTTCAGAGCGTGGCTGACCCCGCTGTCCAGGAGCGGCTCAAAGGGCTCGGCGCCGACCCCGTCGGCGACGATCGGGCGACATTCCAGAAATACGTGAACGACGAGGTGGCGCGCTGGGCCGTGCTTGTCGCGCAGTCCGGCGCCACCGCCGAATGACCCTATTGATCCGCCACCGCTCGAGGAAACCCCATGCTGCTTGACGTTCGCACCTACACCTGCCGCCCCGGCACGATCAAGAAACACCTGGCGCTGTATGCCGAGCACGGCTACGAGATCCAGAGCCGCCATCTGGGCAAGCCACTCGCCTACGCGCAAATTGAGACCGGCAACGTCAACAGCTACATGCACATCTGGGTTTATGACAGCGCAGCCGATCGTGAGGCCAAGCGCCAGGCGCTGCAGAAGGACCCGGCCTGGGCCGACTACCTGAAGATCAGCGCCGAGGCCGCCTATCTCATCAGCCAGGACAACCAGTTGATGACGCCGGTATCGTTCTTCAAGCCGTAGGCGGACCTGTAGTCGCGGCATCTGACTGCCGAACCTACGATGCGCCGCATTCTTGATGCTGCGCATCCCTTCTGTTCATCAGGTGGATGCCGCGCCTGCGAGCCCGGCAGTCGCCGAGCCTGCCAGCGCAAGCTCAGTTGCGATAGGACGGATCGACCCGGTCGAGCTTGCGGAGCAGCGCCGGCCACGCCAGTTCGCCACTGAGGCCCGGAACATTATCGCGCGGCTTCATGCGGTCATAGGTATCCTGCAGGACCTTCTGCGGCGGCGTGATGAGCTTGGTGTTGCACGACAGCGCTGCAACCTGAACCTGACAGGCCCGCTCCATCCGGAACAGCACGTTGAAAGCCGCGGCGATGGTCTTGCCGACCACCAGCAGGCCATGATTACGCAGCACCATCGCTTCGTGATTTCCGAGATGCGCAATCAGCCGTTCGCGCTCCTCGGGATTGTCGGCGATACCCTCGAAATCATGATAGGCGACATGAAGGAAGCGCATGCAGGTCTGCGCCACCGGCAGCAATCCGCATTCCATCGCCGATACGGCCATGCCGGCCACCGTATGAGTATGCGCGACGCAATCGACATCGTGACGCGCCATGTGGATGGCACTGTGGATCACAAAGCCCGCGGCATTCACGGCGTAGTCGGACGCGTTGAACAGCGTGTTGCCGTCGAGGTCGATCTTGACGAGGCTCGACGCATCGATCTCCTCATAGAGCATCCCATAGGGATTGATCAGGAACTGATCTTCCGTTCCCGGCACGCGGCAGGAGATATGGTTGGCGATCATCTCGGTCATGCCGTACATCGCCGTGAGACGGTAGCAGGCCGCGAGATTGACGCGCGACTGCCATTCCTCGGGGCTGACCTGATCTTGCACCGAACGGACGACTTTCACGGCGGGTGAGCTGACGGCTGCATTCATTGATGTTCTCCCTTGATCTTGTTCACGCGGTCAGTCGACCGTGATGTTGGCTTCACGAATGAGTTTGCCCAGGCGGTCGCGCTCGCTCTTCACATGGGTCTCGAGTTCCGCCGGCGTCATCGGCCACGGCTGATTGCCGATGGGCTCCATTTTCTTTGCAAATTCCGGCGTCTTGACGATGCGGGTGATGGCAGCGCTGAGTCTGTCCAGAACTGGCTGCGGCGTACCCGCGGGCGCGAAGACTGCGAACCATGTCGCGCCGACGATCGAGGGAAATCCGAGCTCCTTGAAGGTCGGCACATCAGGCAATGGCGGAAGGCGCTCCTCGGACAAGACCGCCAGCGCGCGGTACATGCCCGCCTTGTGGTTTGGCACGGTATTGGTCAGCGCCTCCACATTGCTGTCGACGATGCCCGCAAGCAGGTCGTTCATCGCCGGCGCTGCACCGCGATAGTGTACATGCTGCAGCTTCACACCGAGTCCGCGGGCCACGATCTCACCCATGAGGTGCACGGTGCTGCCCGGTCCGTTGGTGGCATTGTTGACCTTGCTCGGATTGGCCAGCGCATAGGCACGAAACGCCGCGACGTCGGCGGCCGGAAAGTCCTTCTTCACGACGAAGGCAAACGGCACCTTCACGACCATCGCGACCGGCGCAAAGTCCTCGAGCTTGTATTTGATGGAGGCCAGCAGATGCGGGTTGGTCGTGAAGGTCGTCGCGCTGGCGAATAGAAGCGTGTAACCGTCCTTGTCGGCACCGGCCACGACTTGCGCACCGATCGATGTGCTGGCGCCGCCGCGATTCTCGATCACCACCTGCTTGCCGAGTTCGGTGCTGAGCTGTTCGGTGAGGATGCGCGCGACGATGTCGGTCGTTCCGCCGGGCGGAAATGGCACGACCATCGTGATGTTGCGCTCAGGATATTGCTGCGCCTGCCCTGGCGCTACGGCGAACAGCGATGCGGCAAGGATCGCGGCGATGGCAAACCATCGCCCCTTCTTGTTGTTGCTCACGTTTTCTCCCTTTGCGCCGGTCCATTGGGCTTTCGCCTGGAACGACATTTTCGGGAGAGGCTAAAACAAGAGCCCAGCCGATGCGACGACTAAATAAGCCGGGCAGCTATCGGATTAAACGGGACGCGCAGTCGGCGAACGGGACGCTACCGTCTCCGTGAATCAATGCACCGTGGCGTTCGAGAACAGGTTGATCACGACCTGATCCTTCCTGCCGACCGATAACGGCTGCTCCATGCATTCCGGGGCAGTCAGCACCGCTTTCGCTGCCGATGTCGTATAGAGCCATGCGGGCTATGTCCTCATAGCCTATCCCCGAGAGAGTCCCGTGACCGCTCCGACGCCGCCTGCTTTCGCACTCGATGCACCCTTCTTCAAGCTCCTCATCGGGAGTTATCTCCGCACTGTCGGGAAGCCCCTGTTGGCGCCTGGGCAAGATGCAGCGTGGCTCTACAGCGACGCACCATTTGCGGTGCTCGCACATAATACTGCCGCCGATCCGGTCTTCGTCTATGCCAACAGAACCGCACAGCGCTGCTTCGAATATGGCTGGGATGAATTCATCACCATCCCGTCGCGCCTCTCGGCAGAAGCGCCGAACCGCGACGAGCGCCAGCGCCTGCTGGATGCCGTCGCGCGTAACGGCTTCATCGACAATTATCGCGGCCTGCGGATCGCAAAATCCGGCCGGCGCTTCTGGATCGAAGGTGGCATCGTCTGGGAACTGAGAGACGAGAACGGCGAGCGACGCGGTCAGGCGGCGCTGTTCACGTCATGGACGGATGTGTGAGCGCAGCAGCTACGACGTCGCCAGCGCCTCGCGCAGCGGCCGGCGCAACTGTCCGTTGGCATCGGCAAGGCTTGCGAGATAGTCGGCGGCCTCGGTGATATCGGCGACAATCTCGCGCTCGGCGGCATCGGCATCGCCTGCGACGATGGCCTTGAGCGCCGCCGTGTGGTGATCCCAGCCCTTCAGCAGCACGACATATTCGGGAATCACGAAAGACAGCGCCGGGCCGCAGCGCAGCCACATATTCTCGATGGTCTCGACGAGGATCGGGACGCCCGACATCGCATAGATCTCGAAGTGAAACTGGCGATGATAGTCGAGATAGCTTTCGAGATTTTTTGCGGCGATCAGCGACTGCATCGTCGCCAGCAGTGACTTCAGACGTTCGAGTCCTGCCGCGTTGCGCCGGGTCGCGGCTTCCCGCGCCGCCTGTCCCTCCAGCGCACAGCGCACCACGGTCAGATCCGCGAGTTCACTCGCCGTCAGATGCGGGACGATCGCCGCATTGCGCGGTCCCTGCTGCAACACGCCCTGTGCGACGAGCCGGGTGACTGCATCACGTACAGGCGTGATCGACGTGCCGAAGCTCTCCGCGAGCGCGCGCAAGGTCAGCACCGTGCCCGGCGCGAAACGGCCAGCCAGCAGCGCGTCCCGGAGCTGCGCATGCGCCAAGTCCCAGAGCGGTTCGCGTTCGATCCGTTTCAGTGCGGTCATTCCCTGCTCGCTACCTCACCCCATTGAGTCCCGCAAATTCATGTCCCGCAACCGCGGTGAGTTGCTCCATTGACCCGTAAAGATGTTTGTTATAACAAACACCAAAAATGGGAGGAAAACAATGTTTGTTCAACGCGTCAGCTTTGCCGCGCTCGGATTGGTATTGGGATGCTGGTCCCTGCCTGCTCACGCGCAATCCAACTTTCCGCAGAAGGACATCACCTTCATCGTGCCGTGGAATGCTGGCGGCTCCAACGACGTGGCCGCACGTGCGCTGGACCCCATCCTGCGCGAGCACGGCATCAAGATCGTGATCGAGAATGTCGTCGGCGCCACCGGCGTCATCGGTATGAAACGCGTCGCGAGTTCCGCTCCGGATGGCTACACGATCGGCATGGGGACCAGTTCGACGCTGGCGCTGATCGCCCAGAACAAAGCGAACGGACTCACCAACAGCAATTTCACCCACATCGCGCGCGTCTCGACCGATCCCCTGATGCTGCTCGTGCCTTCCACCGGCACGATCAAGGCCCTCCCCGACTACATCGCCAACATGAAGGCGAAGCCCGGCAAGGTCACCATCGGCACGCCCGGCAACTACAATCTCAACCACATCTTCGCATCGATGACGGCACGTGCGGCCGGCGTCGAATATGTCAATGTGCCCTACACCGGCGGCTCGAAAGTCGTCGCAGACCTGATCGGCCAGCATGTCGATTCCGGTGTGTTGAAGCCGTCGGAAACGCTCGGCCAGATCCAGGAAAAACTGCTTACGCCGCTCGGCATCTTCGCCAATGAACGGCTCGAGATGTTTCCGGATGTTCCGACATTCAAGGAAAAGGGCATCGACGTCTTCCCTTACGGTCCTGTCGTGCAGATGGCCTATGTGGTCGGCCCCGCCAACCTGCCCGCCGATGTCCGCACCAAGCTGACCACGGCTTTCCGCGCCGCCATCCAGGATCCCCGCTTCAAGGAATTCGCCAAGAAGAACGTCTTCCTGGTCGACGACCTCACTGGCGATGCGCTCGCCAAGGAAGTCGATGGCGTCGCCGCCGCGATCGGCAAAGTCGCCGCACAGACGTTCCCGAAAGAATAACCGCAGCCGGCGCTGCGCCGCCGGCTGCATTCATCTGCCAGTACCCGACGAGGATCTCACTTTGAAAATCAAGAAAATCACCTGCCACGTTGTTGCCGCTCCCGTGCAGCGTCCGTTCACGTCATCGCGCGGATGGCTCTACAAGACGCGCGGCACCTGCCTCGTCGAGATCGAAACCGATGACGGAATCGTCGGCTGGGGCGAATGCTATGGCCCCTCCGCCGTCGCCAAGGCCTTCATCGATACGCAGCTCGCGCCCCGCGTCGTCGGGCGCGATCCGTTCGATGTCGAGGTGATCTGGGAAGACCTCTATAATCGCATCAAGGACTACGGCCCAAAGGGCATGTCGATCGCCGCCATCAGCGGCATCGACATCGCGCTGTGGGACATTATCGGCAAGGCTTGCAACAAGCCCGTTCACAAGCTGATCGGCGGCGCGTTCCGCACCGAAGTCGATTGCTATGCAACCGGCCTCTATTTCACCGACATGGAGCGCCTTGTTGACGAAGCCGTCGAGGAGGCCGAGGGCTACAAAAAGGCTGGCTTCAAGGCGATCAAGATGAAGATCGGCCTCGGCTCCATCAAGCGCGACTATGAGCGCGTCAAGGCCGTGCGCGAAGCCATCGGCTCCGACATCAAGCTGATGGTCGACGCCAATCACTGCCTCACGGTGCCCGCAGCGATCAAGCTCGGCCGCAAGCTCGAAGAGCTCGATATCGAATGGTTCGAGGAGCCGATTTCGCCGGAGGATATCGACGGCTATATCGAAGTCACCCGCGCGCTCGACATGGCGGTCGCCGGCGGCGAGAACGAATTCACCCGCTGGGGATTTCGCGACGCCATCGTGCGCAAGGCGATGGACATCGTGCAGCCGGACGTCTGCGCCGCCGGCGGCATCACCGAATGCAAGAAGATTGCAGCGCTCGCCAGCACCCATGGCGTCGAATGCGTGCCGCATGCCTGGGGCTCGGTGGTCGGCCTCGCCGCCACGATCCACTTCCTCGCCTCAATCTCGAACCAGCCGCCCAGCTTGTTCCCGATGCCGCCGATGCTCGAATTTGAACAGGAAGAAAACCCGTTCCGCGACCATCTCGCGAAAACACCGATCCAGCAGGTCAACGGCGTCATCGCTGTCCCGACCGGCGCAGGCCTCGGCGTCGAGGTCGACCGCGCGGTGATCGACAAGTATCGCGTAGCGTGATGACGAGGACGCACGCATGAAGTTTGTCACCTTCGTCGAGTCCGGCCTGACGCGCGCCGGCGTCCTTGTGGGCGACGCCACGCGTCCGACTGATATTGTCATCGATCTGGCTCACCCGGCGATGCGGGTGGGCCTCAACGGCATAGCACCACAAATTCAGGCGTTTCTCGACGCAGGTCTTGGCAAGGTCGTCAGTATCATCACGGCTCACGGGCTGGCCGATGCCGCGCGGTTGACTGCGGACCGAGTGACGTTGCTGGCGCCGCTCCCCGCGCCGCGGCGCATCTTCGGGATCGCTCACAACTATCGCGACGCGGTTGCCGAACGTGGCATCGTCCCGCCATCCGAACCGGTCCTGTTCATGAAAGCTGCGCGTACGGTCATTGCCGCCGGCCGGTCGATCATCCTGCCCGCAGGGATCGGCGGCGTCACCTATGAGGCCGAACTCGCCGCCGTGATCGGCAAGCGCGCCGTGAATGTCTCGAAGGAACAAGCACTCGAATGCGTCGCGGCCTATGGTTGCTTCAATGACATCAGCGCCAGCGAAATGATCAAGGCCGACGGCCATTTCGACCGCGGCAAGAACATTTCGAGTTTCGGCCCGTTCGGACCGTTCCTCGCCTCATCTGACGAGATCGCCGATCCGCAGGCGCTGCAGGTGTCGCTGACCATCGACGGCAAGGTACTGCAGAAGGGATCGACCAAGGACATGATCTTCGGCGTTGCCGACCTCGTGTCCTGGCTGTCGCATCGCGGGCCGCTTGAGCCTGGCGACGTCATTGCGACCGGAACGCCGGCTGGCGTCGCGGCCATGCACAAGCCACCAGCCTGGCTGAAACCCGGCTCGACCGTGACCGCCAGTGTCGAGCGACTTGGCCAGCTCGCCAATCCCATTACCGAAGGACCGGCTTTCGATGCCTGACATGCCCACCGTTCTCCTGACTAACCCGATGCATGCCGATGGCGAAGCGATCCTGTCGCCGCATGCGCGGCTGATCACGGCGCCCGATACCAAGCCGGACACGCTGCGCGCATGGGCGAAAGACGCCAACGGCATCATCGTACGCGCAAAACTGCCCGACGACATCGTCGATCACGCGCCGCACCTGAAGGGCATGGTCCGTCACGGCGTCGGCCTCGATTTCATCCCCGTCGATGCGGCCACGGCGCACGGTGTCGCCGTCGCCAACCTGCCCGGCAGCAACACGAGCGCAGTCGCGGAATATGCGATGTCGGCGCTGCTGCATCTGCGGCGTCCGATCCATCTCATGAACGGACTGATACGCGATAAAGGCTGGGGCGCGTCGCGCGCGACAGCCGAGACCTTCACTGAACTGAACGGCTCGACACTCGGCATTCTTGGCGTCGGCACGATCGGCCGCCGCGTCGCGCAGATTGCCAGGCAAGGTTTTGGCATGAAGGTGATCGGCACATCGCGGCGCAAGGGATCGCTTCCCGCCGATGTCGAGGAAGTCTCGCTGGATCAATTGTTCGCGCGCAGCGATGCCCTCGTGATCTGCTGTTCACTGACCGATGAAACGCGCGGCCTCGTCAATGCCGCGCGCATCGGCCAGATGAAGCCCGATGCGGTTCTGGTCAACGTTTCGCGCGGCGCCGTCGTCGAGAACGCCCCGCTGATCGCCGCGCTCAAGGCGAGCAAACTCGGCGGCGCGGCGCTCGATGTGTTCGACATCCAGCCCCTGCCTGCGGATGACACTCTGTTCGATTGTCCGAACGTGCTGCTGACGCCGCATTCGGCAGCGATCACCGCGAGCAGCAGCCGCGGCATGGCAGTCGGTGCTGCCGAAGAAATGCTGCGCATTCTGCGCGGCGAACAACCGCTCAATCTCGTCAATCCCGATCACAAGGCAGCGTGAGGCTCCCATGAAGATTAGTGCGATCAAAGCCGTTCCGATTTCCTATCGCGTCCCACAGGGACAAAACGTCCGTCTCGGCATTGGCCGCGCTGTCAAGCGTGACGCAGTGCTGGTGAAGGTCACGACCGACGAGGGCATCACCGGCTGGGGCGAAGCGCATCACGGCCGCTGCCCGGGTGCGATCGCCAAACTCATCGACACGACTATCGCCGAACTCGTCATCGGGATGGACGCGATGAATGTCGTCGGAGTGTGGCACCGCGTCTATCAGATGCAGTTGTCGAGCCATGGCATGGGCTATGCCGCGGCCATGGCGCTAAGCGGTCTCGATCTCGCGCTGTGGGATATCCGCGCCAAGGCAGCCGGCTGGCCGCTCTACAGACTGCTCGGCGGCGCGTCGAAGCCGATCAAGGCCTATGCCGGCGGCATCTCGCTCGGCTGGCAGGCGCCGGAGTCGCTCGCCGAGGAAGCGCAGGGTTACGTCGCGAAAGGATACCGCGCGGTGAAGCTGCGTGTCGGCGATAATCCGCGCGATGACGTCGCCCGCGCCACGGCCGTGCGCAAGGCTGTTGGCGACAGCATCGAGATACTCGTCGACGCCAATACCGGCTACACGCTCGACGATGTGCGCCGCGTGATGCCGGCCTACGACGATCTGCAGATCGGCTGGCTCGAGGAACCGTTCCCCGCACTCGACTATCGCTCCTATCAGGCCGCCGCCGCGATGGGCTCGACGCCGCTCGCCGCCGGCGAGAACCACTTCACGCGCTACGAGTTCAATCGCCTGATCGAGGACCGCGCCGTGAGTTTCGTGCAGCCTGACCTGTCGAAGACCGGCGGAGTCACCGAGTCCATGCGCATCGCCGGCATGACCCAGGCGTGGAAGCTCTCCTTCAATCCGCACACCTCGGCGACCGGCATCAACATGGTGGCGACCATCAACGTGCTCGCCGCTGTCGAAGACCCCGGCTATTTCGAAGGCGACGTCGCCAAGCACAATCCGTTCCGGGATGAAGTTGGTGGCATTCCCTACAAACTCGACGCCAATGGCTGCGTCGCTCCGTCGGAGATCCCCGGCCTCGGCGTCGAGATCGACGAAGCCTTCATCAATGCACATCCGCTGATCGAGGGTCCCTGTTATGTCTGATCCGCGACAGATTGAAGTTGTACTGCGCGCCTCGCGTCTCGTTCACTTCGCCTGCCGCGCGCTCATTCTTCTGCTGGCCGGTACAGCCTGCGTCCATGCGCAGGCGTCCCCGCCGACGGGCGAGACCTATCCCAGCAAGACGATCAAATACATCGTCCCCTATCCGCCCGGCGGCTTCAACGACACGCTCGGGCGGATCTTTGCGCAGAAACTGCAGGACGCCTTCGGCGTTCCTGTCGTGGTCGAGAACCGGCCGGGCGGCGGCACGCTGATCGGCACCGAAGCGGTCGCCAAGTCCGCGCCCGATGGCTACACGCTGCTCGGGGTCGCCTTCCCGTTCGGCTCCAATCCGAGCATCTACAAGAACCTGCCCTATGACACGGTGAAGGACTTCACGCCGCTGGTCTTTGCAGGGCAGACGCCGAATCTGCTGGTCGTCAAACCGTCGCTGCCAATCAACTCCATCAAGGAGCTGATCGATTACGCACGTCAGAATCCCGGCAAGGTGACCTACGGCTCGACCGGCATCGGCTCCTCGAACCATCTGTCGATGGAACTGTTCAAGAGCCTCGCAGGTATCGACATCGTGCACGTTCCCTACAAGGGCAGCGCGCCGATGGTGAACGACATGCTCGGCGGCCATATCGATGTCGCCTTCGACAACACGCCCAATGTGCTGCCGCAGGTGAACGGCGGGAAGCTTCGTGCCCTTGGAGTGAGCAGCAAGACGCGATCGACACTCGCGCCCGACGTTCCCACCGTCTCCGATGCCGGCGTGCCCGGCTATGAGGTCAATGTCTGGTTCGGCGTCGTCGGCCCAGCGGGCATGCCCGACCAGATCGTGCACAAGCTCAATACCGAAATGAATGCGATCCTCAAGCAAGAGGACGTCAGGCGTCGCTTCATCGACCAAGGCGTCGAACCCGTTGGCGGCACGCCCGCGCAATTCGCCGATCAGATCAAGACCGAGATCCAGAAATGGGCCCGGGTCGTGAAGGACGCAGGCATCAAACCGGAATAGACGACTGCAGTGATCCGCCGCCCGCGTTGCCATTGACCGACGTTCAAGATGCGCCGCTTCGGCCGACGCGTTTCGCCATGTTGCCGATCACGCTTTCGTCCATAGCAGCTTGCGCGACCGCTCTGCCATTAAAACACCGCATGATTTCAGCTATAGAACATCATGACGGTTTTACGACAGCAACGATTCCAATGGCGATTGATCGCTCCACTGCCGGGATTTGCCGCGCTGCTGCTGGCGCCTAGTCTCGCCATTCACTGGGGGTTTCTGCCGTTCGAATACCGCATTCCCGCATTGCTGCTGGTCTCGGTGCTGTGTATCGCGCTGTGCCTGCTGGCTGGCTTTTCTGTTGCGGAACTTGGCCTCAGCCGTCCCTCTGACATCAGGCACTGGCTGTTCTGTGCCGCGATCACGGCAGGCATCGCGGCAATCATGGTGGCGCAGACCCGCTTTCTGACCTTCGACCACAAACCGCCGGTCTGGCTCAGCTTCGCGCCGTTCTATGTCCTAGTCTCCAGCCCATGCCAGGAAGTCGTGTGCCGGTCTATACCGAAACTGATGACCGATCGGCTGCAGGTCAGGCCGTGGACCTATGTGATCTATTCCTCGGCGGTATTCTCGCTGATCCACATCGCCTATGGCGACAGCGTGCTGCTGCTCAACACGTTCCTGGTCGGCATCGTCTGGGGTTTCGCCTATCTACGGATGCGCAACATCTGGCCGGTGATCCTGTCGCATGCCGCGATCGGCACGCTGGCCTTCTCGCTCGGGCTGGCCTGATTCAGATTTGCCTGAGCCTAGCGATCGTATCCGCCGCCGAAGCTGCTCTTGATCTGATGCAGCAGCGTCAGCACCCAGCATAGCGCAAAGGCTCCCGCGAGGCCGTAGGCCGTGCGGCGATCGATCACCGACAGGCCGGTCCAGAGATAGATGCGATAGAGCCAGAGGCCGGCGAGACCGACGCCGAGCAAACACACCAACAGCTTGACGAAGCGCGCATTGGCCACCCCCACCGCGGCAAACAGAATGGTCAGCGGCACCAGAAACAACTGGCAGATAGCGATCAGGCTCTCGTTCACAGGCGGCTCCAGGGAAACGCAAAAGGCGACTCAGAGCCGGGAGTTTAGGCGGCCAATTTCAAACAAATGGTTGCGGACGCATGCGGCAGAAAATCGCTGTCGCAGCCCCATGAACCCGCCCGCTGCCGCCGCGACAAAGGATCATGACACCATCCTTGCCTCGCGACCGCCGCACCCTCGCCGTTGCCATGATGATGCTGGCCGCGCTCACATCACACGCGGCAGCACAACAGCCCTGCACCACCGCCCCGCTCGCACAATATGCCGAGGTGAGATCCACGCTCGCCGACGTCGCCAGACGCGGTCTGCGCGGCCGGCACTATTACGAGATCACGTTCAGGACCTCGTTCGACGGCGTCATCGTGCCCGATGCCCAGCGCGCCAAATATCCCGAAGAGATGACGTTCGTGCTGCAGCACCAGTTCGAACGACTGAACGTCACCGCGGATCGCTTCAGCGTCAACCTGTGGTTCAAGGGGATCAAGTCGCGCGTCACGGTGCCGTTCAACGCCGTCACCTATTTCGTTGATCCGTCGGTGAATGACCAGCGCGAATTCGACGTGGGTACGCCGGCGCGCGCCTGCGACAGACCGCAGTCAGGCTAGGCTGATCAGAAGCACATATTGCTGACCACGTTGCCGCGCTTGTCCTTGAGCACATAAGGGCACTTGATGCGTTCCAGCGCCTTCTTCGCATCGTCGTCGCCGAGCGCTGCAGCCTTCTCATAATAGGCCTTCGCGGCATCCTTATCCGACGCACCACCGCGGCCGCTTTGCGCGAACGCGCCCATGCGCTCCAACGCTCCCGCATGGTTCTGTGCTGCCGCCTTCTCGAACAGGCTGCGTGCCGCAACATCGTCTTTCGCGCCGCCGATGCCTTCCGACAGCATCATGCCGAGCTGATATTGCGCCTCGGCATTGGTCTCCGCGGATTTCGCCAGCAATTGCCGTGCACGCACCGGGTCTGAACCCGCGCCTGCGCCTCCGGATAGTGCCGCAAGATTGCTTACGCCGCGCGGATTGCCGGCTTCAGCCGCACGCTCGAACAGTTTGCGCGCCTGCGCCTCGTCGCGCGCGACGCCGGTTCCGTTGCCATAGGCGACGCCGAGTTCGACCATGGCGGAGGTACTGCCTTTGTCAGCCGCCTTGCGCCATGCCGCGAGCGCCTCAGCTACCTGCGCATTGGCCGCGTAAGCACGCCCGAGCTGGAACATCGCACGGCGCGACCCGCCGGACGCGGTCCGGCAGAATTTGATGGCGGTGGCAATATCGGCTTTGGCAATATCGGCCACGCCCTTCACATCGGCAGGCTTGTCGGGATCGGCAGGATCGGCCGCGAGGCGATCGCACAGAACCAGATCGGCGGACTGGGCCTGCGCGCGTGTTGGCGCGGACAGCACAGCCAGTCCGGCGGCGACGCCGAGCAAACAGATCAGAGCGGTCGCGCCGATACGCTGGGTCATGGATTTGTCGCCACCTGTGTCATTCGCCGGTGACATTACGGACAGGCGCGCACCCCATCAAGCCGTGCGCCAGCCTGGAACTTACACGGCCTTGCGGATCAGCTTCAGCACTGCCTGCAACCGCAGGCTCCGTTTGCCGGCCAGCGCCGTGGCTTCCAGTTCGGCGCCGGTTTCGTCGCAGGTGCCGGAAAAGCCGATACCGATTTCATGGCCGCCGAAGACCGGGTTCTCGCCCTTTGCCGGCGTGTGCTCCTGATTGAGCATCTCGCCCTTCCAGCGTCCGTCCGCGGAGGAATAGGCGCCGAGATAATAGAAGAACGCGTCTCCGCCGAGGATGCGGCCGTCATGCAGCAGCATCACGCCGTTGAGCCCGCCATCGATGCCGTCGAGTGTGCGCAGATGGATCGAATACAGCCCGTTGGCGATGCCACCCGCACCGATCGGTCCGGCCGGAGGCATCTCGCCGTCATCGATCGTCGTCATGACCGACTCGAATTTTGCACCCGGCATTTGCGGCGACGAACCCTGAAAACGATAGGTGTCACCATAGGGCCGGCCGGTGACGCTGATGGTCGCCACATCCTGGCCGAGCAGCGAGGGATAGTTGGGATCGTTCATGTGGCGGCGGCTCTCGATCTCCGCCACCACCTCGTCACCCCGGAGCTCATAGCTGCCGATATGGGCAAAAGCGGAATTGCCCCCGAGCATGCTGCCATGCTCGACAAACATCACGCTGCGGCCGACCGCCTCATCAACCCGGTATTCGCATTTGTAGAAACCCGTCCGCAACCCGTCATTCCCCTGCAGCGCCTTTCGCATTGTAGCGGAAGATGTGCAGTGGAGGAAAGCGCACCCGGCCAATTGGGGGCGATTCCAACAGCCTTGGACGCAGGCTACGCAATTCCTCGCCCTAGAATGGGTCGAAACGGCGCATCCGTGGACCAGCAGCCCTCATCAGGCGTCTCCTTCCCCGATCCCGGGCGTTACGAATGCGACGTGGCATGCGGGCGCGATTCTGCTTCGTGCGATCCCGGTGCCAGCGGCGCCGCCTGATCGACCGTCGCTTCGCCATGCTGGGTCAGCGGACGGTTGCCTGCCATGCCGCGCAGCAGCACGTAGAACATCGGCGTGAAGAAGATGCCAAAGGCCGTGACGCCAATCATGCCGGCGAACACCGCGACCCCCATGGCATGACGCATCTCCGAGCCTGCGCCAGTGGACGTCACCAGCGGCACGACGCCCATGATGAAGGCCAGCGACGTCATCAGGATCGGCCGCAGCCGCAGACGGCTGGCCTCGATCGCGGCCTGGATCGGTGTCCGCCCGGAAAATTCCAGCTCGCGGGCAAACTCCACGATCAGGATGGCGTTCTTCGCCGACAGACCCACCAACACGATCAAACCAATCTGGGTGAAGACGTTGTTGTCGCCCTTGGTCAACCAGACGCCGAACATCGCCGCCAGCAAGCCCATCGGCACAATCATGATGATCGACAATGGCAGTGTCAGGCTTTCGTATTGCGCGGCAAGCACCAGGAACACCAGCAGCATCGCCACCGGGAACACGATCAGCGACGAATTGCCGGCGATGATTTCCTGATAGGTCAGTTCAGTCCATTCGAAGTCGATGCCCTTGGGCAGCGTCTCCTTGGCGACACGCGCCACGGCGTCCTGCGCCTGGCCGGTGGAATAGCCGGGCGCCGCGCCGCCGTTGATGTCGGCCGACAGGAAACCGTTGTAGCGCATGGCGCGCTCCGGCCCTGCACTCTCCTTAACGCGCAGCAGCGTCGAGAGCGGGATCATCTCGTTGCTGTCGGAGCGAACTTTCAACTGGCCAATATCGTCGGCCCGCGCCCGGAATTTGGCGTCAGCCTGGACGCGCACCGAATAGGTGCGACCGAATTTGTTGAAGTCGTTCACATAGAGCGAGCCGAGATAGATCTGCATCGTGTCGAACACCGAGGTAACCGGCACGTTGAGCTGCCGCGCTTTGGTGCGATCGACATCCGCATAGAGCTGCGGCACATTGATCTGATAGCTTGAGAACAGACCGGCCAGCTCCTTCTGCTGCATTGCCTTGCCGATAAAAGCCTTGGTGGCGTCGTTCAGCGCCTCATAGCCGAGACCGGCGCGATCCTCGATCTGCAGCTTGAAGCCACCGATCGTGCCAAGACCCGATACAGGCGGCGGCGGGAACATGGCAATAAAGGCGTCCTGAATTCCGGCAAACTTCTTGTTCAGCGACAACGCAATGGCATTTCCGCTCAAGCTCGGATCCTTGCGTTTGTCAAACGCATCCAGACCGATGAAGACGATGCCGGAGTTGGACGAGTTGGTGAAGCCGTTGATCGACAGGCCCGGAAACTGGATCGAATTCTCGACGCCGGGCTCCTTCTGCGCAATCTCGCCCATGCGACGGATCACCTCTTCGGTACGATCCAGCGTAGCGCCGTCGGGGAGCTGCGCAAACCCGACCAGATACTGCTTGTCCTGACCGGGGACGAAACCGCCCGGGACTGCGTGGAACAGATAACCGGTGACGCCAATCAGCAGAACGTAGATTCCCATCACCGCCGCGCGGCGCGAGACGACGCGCTTCACGCCGCCGCTATAAGCGTCGGAGCTTCTGGCAAAGAAGCGGTTGAAGCGGACGAAAAACCAGCCGAGCGTCTTGTCCATGAAGCGCGTCAACGCATCCTTCGGCGCGTCATGGCCCTTCAGAAGCAGCGCAGCGAGTGCTGGCGACAGTGTCAGCGAATTGAAGGCGGAGATCACAGTCGAGATCGCCACCGTCAGCGCGAACTGCTTGTAGAACTGCCCGGTCAGGCCGGTGATAAAGGCCAGTGGTACGAACACGGCGACCAGCACCAGCGCGATCGCGATGATCGGGCCGGTCACTTCGCGCATGGCCTGATAGGCCGCGCTCTTCGGATCGAGTCCGCGCTCGATATTGCGCTCAACATTCTCGACCACGACGATGGCGTCGTCGACGACGATGCCGATGGCCAGCACGAGGCCGAACAGTGTCAGCGCATTCACCGAAAAGCCGAACACATGCATCACGGCGAAGGTGCCGACCACCGATACCGGCACGGCGATCAGCGGGATGATCGAGGCTCGCCATGTCTGCAGGAACAGGATGACGACGAGCACCACCAGTGCGATGGCCTCGAGCAGCGTATGGATCACCGCCTCGATCGAGGCGCGAACGAATTGCGTGGGGTCGTAGACGATGTCGTAGGTGACACCGTCCGGCATGTTTTCCTTCAGCTCCTTCATCGTCTTGCGCACGTTGTCGGAAATCTGAATCGCGTTCGAGCCGGGCGACTGGAAGATCGGAACCGCCACTGCGGACTTGTTGTTCAGCAGCGAGCGCAGTGCATAGTCGGCGGCGCCGAGTTCGATACGGGCGATGTCGCGCAGCCGCGTCACCTCGCCATTGTCGCCGTTCTTGACGATGATCTCGCCGAATTCCTCTTCGGTCTGCAGGCGCCCCTGCGCATTGATGGAGAGCTGCAGGTCGAGGCCCGGCTCATTGGGCGAACCGCCCACCTGCCCCGCTGCTGCCTGCACGTTCTGCGCGCGGATCTCGCGCACGACATCGCCCGGCGACAGGCCGCGCTCGGCGACCTTCTGCGGATCGAGCCAGACGCGCATGGAGTAGTCGCCCGAGCCGAACAGCTGCACCTGACCGACGCCTTCGATGCGCGCGAGGCGGTCCTTCACGTTGAGCACCGCGTAGTTGCGCAGATAGGTCATGTCATAGCGGTCATTCGGCGACAGCAGATGTACGACCATGGTGAGGTCTGGCGCGCTCTTGATCGTCGTCACGCCCAGCGCGCGCACTTCCGCCGGCAAGCGCGGCTCGGCCTGCGAGACGCGGTTCTGCACCAGTTGCTGCGCCTTGTCGGGATCGGTGCCAAGGCGGAAGGTGACGTTGAGCGTCATCCTGCCGTCGGTGGTCGCCTGGCTGCTCATATAAAGCATGTTCTCGACGCCATTGATCTGCTCTTCGATCGGCGTCGAGACCGTTTCCGCAATCACCTTTGGATTGGCTCCGGGATAATTCGCTGTCACCACCACGGTCGGCGGCGCGACTTCCGGATATTCGGAGATCGGCAGCACCGGCATCGACAACAGGCCGGCGAGAAAAATCACCGTCGACAACACGCCGGCAAAGATCGGACGATCAATAAAGAATTTTGAAAAGTTCATGGCGCTATTCCGTGATGATCCAGACCTGCGGGGTACAATGGCCCCGCGCGACCGATCGCTCGACCTCGATGACGTGCTGTGTATTAGGAAGAGCGCCCTGCCCGCCTGCGGACAGGGCGGTCGTTATCAGTTCTGCGCGACGGCCTTGATCGAGACGAGAGACGCGGCGTTCATCGCCACCATCTCCGGCTTGATGGTCACACCCGGCCGCACGCGCTGAAGTCCGTTGACGACGATCCGTTCACCGGCTTTGAGGCCATTGAGGATCACGCGCATGCCATCAACCGAGGGTCCCAGGATCACTTCGCGATATTGCGCCTTGTCCTTGGCATCGACCACCATGACGAACTTCTTGTTCTGGTCGGTGCCAACTGCCCGCTCGCTAATCAGCAGCGTCTGTTCTGCCTTCGGCTGGCCCATTGTGAGCCGCGCGAACTGGCCGGGCATCAAGCGCCCATCGGCATTGTCGAACATCGCACGCACCCGCACCGTGCCGCTGCGCGGATCGACCTGATTATCGATGAACTGCATGCGGCCCTTCACCGGTGCGCTATCAGTGACGGTGGTCATGTGAACCGGGATGCGGTCGATATCGCCCGGCGTCTTCTCGTCTGCCAGCGTCTTCAGCGCGCGCGATACCACCTGTTCGTCGGCATTGAAGCTTGCATAGATGGGATTGACCGAGACCAGCGTCGTCAGCAGCGGCGCGGACGGGCCGGCCGAAATCAGGTTGCCGACGGTGATCTCCACCTTGCCGACCCGGCCCGCGACCGGCGCGCGCACTTCAGTGTAGCTGAGATTGAGCTCGGCGGTCTTGAGCGCGGCTTCTGCAGCCTTAAGGTTGGCTTCAGCCTCACGATACGCATTGACACGATTGTCGAGGTCGCGCTGGGTGATGCTGGAGCTGGTCAGTTGCTGACCGCGGTCGAAATCGGCCTTGGTGAGGATCAGGCGCGCCCGCGACGCGGACACTTGTCCCTGGGCACGATCGACGTCGGCGGCGTAGAGCGCCGGATCGATCAGCACCAGAAGGTCGTCCTTCTTGACCAGCGCGCCTTCGCGAAAGTGGATCTCCTGGACGGCGCCTGCGACGCGGGAGCGAATCTCCACGCGCTCGATGGCCTCAAGGCGGCCCGAGAACTCGTCCGAAGGCGCCGTGGCCTTGGCTTCCACCAGGGCAACCGAAGCCTGAACAGCAGCGGGAACAACCGCGCCGGACTCGGCTTGAGCCGCTACGCTGGACAGATTCATCAGCGCCGCGCCGCCACCAACGGCGACCGCCACCAACGCGATTCCGGCGCCAAAAGCGATCTTGCGAGGGAGATTGTGTGCCATTGTGAACCCCATTTAATCTGCGTGGGCCTTGTAAAGCCCTGTCATTTCAGTAGCTAAGCTGTACATTCCGCGTCTGGCCGGTCCCGCCGGGCATCTCGCTGCAACGCACACATTCGTAACGTCCGGTATAGATGGACTATCGACATCCACTGTCAAGAGACTTATCTACTGAACGGTAGAAAACTTTGGAGGGCCCGTCGTGGCACTGGGACGTCCTCGTGAATTCGATACCGACACGGCCCTCGACCTCGCGCTGCATGTGTTCTGGCGCAAGGGTTACGAAGGCGCGTCGATGGCCGACCTCACCGAAGCCATGGGCATCACCAAGCCCAGTCTCTATGCAGCGTTTGGCAACAAGGAAGATCTGTTCCGCAAGGCGCTGGATCGCTACGTCGATGGCCCCGGCGGCTATTTCCGCACCGGCCTGGAGAAGGCCACGGCCCGCGAAGCGGTCGAACATATCCTCTACGAATCCGTTGAGGCGGTGACTGATCCCAGAAATCCCGGTTGTCTCGCGGTCCAGGGCGCCCTCTGCTGTGGTGATGCCGCGGAAACGATCAAGCAGGAACTGATGGCGCGCCGCTCGAAGAGCGAAGGCGATCTGCGCCTCCGTTTTACACGCGCGATCGCCGAAGGCGATCTGCCAGCCGATGCGGATGCCGGCGATCTCGCGCGCTACGTGTCTGCCATCTTGCAGGGCATGGCCGTGCAAGCCGCAGGCGGCGCACCGCGCGAGCAATTGCGAAAACTCGCCGACATGGCCATGCGCAGCTGGCCTCCGGTCTGAGCCGTCCGCCTGCATTTTATGCTGAGATCGCACAGCCGGCCTATTGTCCGCTGACAGCCGCTCCATCGAAACGCCTCTCGACAGTTTGATGACCGAGATGCGCAATGCTGCCTCCCCCGCGAGGCGGTCGCCAAATCCCTGAGGTCGTGGCACATCTCCTGATATTGCATCGCAATATTTCCGCTCAGGAGAATACCCATCCGACTATCCCTTCCTATTCTCGCATTGGCTGCGGCATCTTTCGGCATCGGCACGACCGAGTTCGTCATCATGGGCCTGCTGCCCGACGTCGCGCGTAGCCTGTCGGTGACCATCCCGCAAGCCGGCTATCTCGTGTCGGGTTATGCATTGGGCGTCGTGATCGGCGCCCCCATCGTGGCAACGGTGACCGCAGGCATCCCGCGCAAGACTGCTCTCCTGGCTCTGATGGCGCTGTTCACGATCGGTAATCTCGGCTGCGCCCTCGCGCCGGATTACTGGTTGCTGATGACCGCGCGCGTGGTCACTGCCTTTGCCCATGGCGCGTTCTTCGGAATTGGCGCCGTCGTTGCCAGCAATCTGGCGCCACGTGAGCAGCGCACGCAAGCGGTGTCGTTGATGTTCGCCGGCCTTACGCTGGCCAATGTGCTCGGTGTGCCATTCGGCACAGCTCTGGGACAGGCCGCCGGATGGCGTGCGGCATTCTGGGCGGTCGTGGTGATCGGTATCGTTGCGTTCCTCGCGATCACGCGTTTCGTTCCATCGGGCATGCCGGGCACACGCGGCGGACTGGCGAAAGAGTTTCGCGCCTTGGGCCGCTGGCCGGTGCTGCTGCCGATGCTGATCTCGACCATGGCTTCAGTCAGCATGTTCAGCCTGTTCACCTACATCACGCCGCTGCTCGAAGAGGTCACCGGCCTCACGCCGCATGGCGTGACCGGCGCACTGCTGGCGATCGGCGTCGGTCTCACCATCGGCAATCTGATCGGCGGCCGCCTCGCCGACCGCAACCTGCTCTCGACCATCATCGGTGCATTCATCTGTCTCGTCATCGTGCTCGGCGCACTTGCGCTTGTGGTGCACATGACGCTTCCGACCCTGGTGCTGCTGATCCTGTGGGGCGGTATCGCCTTCGCGCTGGTCTCGCCGCTGCAGATCTGGGTGGTCGATGCGGCCACGGACGCGCCGAACCTCGCCTCGACCCTGAACCAGGGCGCGTTCAATCTCGGCAATGCCACCGGCGCATGGATCGGCGGCGCAGCGCTGAATGCCGGCGTGCATTATGCACAGCTCCCGCTGCTCGCAGCACTCGTTACCATGGTCGGGCTTGGGCTCACGCTGAGCAGTCTCATTGACCGCCGGATCTTGCCGGCGCAAATCAGTCCGGCAGAATAGCGCCGCGACCGCATAAACACTTTCTCGCATTTTCAAGGAATCGATTTTGGCCCTCAGGCGCGACAGCTTCGCCTTCACCGCCTTTCTGGGCACATTGACAGCATTGCCACCGCTTTCGATCGACATGGGATTGCCGGGCCTTCCGGCGATCGAGGCGAGTTTCGCCGACGCCGCAGGACGCGGGCCGTTGACGCTCAGCCTGTTCCTGGCGGGCTTTGCGATCTCGCCGCTGATCTGCGGTCCCTTGGCTGACCGCTTTGGGCGCCGCGCAACCTTGCTGGATGGACTGCTGCTGTTCTCGATCGCGGCGGGCGCCTGTGCGCTCGCGCCGTCGTTTAGCGTGCTCCTCGCGTTTCGATTGCTGCAGGGCCTCGCCGCAGGCGCTTGCGCCATCCTGCCCTTCGCCATCGTGCGCGACCTGTTCGAACACGGCACGGCGCGCCACAAGCTGTCGCAGATCGCCGCCGTACTCGGCATCGCGCCGATGATCGCGCCGGTGCTGGGCGGCTGGGTGATGACCGTCAGTGACTGGCGAACGATCTATGCGGTGCAGGCCGCCGTCGGCCTGATCCTGCTGATCGTCGGCGCGATCAGTCTTGAGGAATCCCAGCCCGTCGAGAAACGCCGTTCGCTCAATCCCGCGCAATTGCTCGAGAGCTACCGCATGGTGCTGTCCGATCGCATCTTCGTCGGCTTCTCCCTGCTCTACGCCTTCGCCTTCGCCTGCATGTTCGCCTTCATCTCGGGCGCGCCATCCGTGTTGATCGGCAGCCTCGGTCTCTCCACCACGATGTTTGCGCTGCTGTTCGGGTTGACCTCCTGCGGCGTGCTGGTTGCCTCGCTGATCAGCGGAAGCCTGAGCCGCCGCCATGTGGCCTCACGCAAGATCATCATGGCCGGTCTGCTGCTGATGATCGCCAGCGCTGTTGTAGCCGTCGCTTTGGTGCCTGCCGGCGCCATCACGACGCTGTCGTTGATGCCGCTGATGGCGCTCACGATCTTTTCCTTCGGCCTGCTTGCACCGAGCACCAACCACGAAGCCTTGCAGAACCTGCCGCATGTGGCAGGTGCGGCAGCCGGCGTGATGCGATGTATGCAGATGGTCATGGGCGCCTTCGCCAGCGCCATGATCGCGGTGTTCGAACCGTTCGGGCATCCGGCGCTGGTGATGACCGGCCTGATGGCCGGCATGGCGCTCGCCGCCGGTGCGATCTATCTGTGGCTATTACCCAAGGCCAATTCCGGGCAGGATCATCGCGCGTAACAGGAGTACCCCATGAACGGAAAGATCGTCGTCATCACCGGAGCGTCCGGTGCGCTGGGTCAGGTCGTGCTCGAACGCGCCGTTAAGAGCGGTGCAACCATTGCCGCCATCGACCATTCCGCCAGGACGCCGGCCTCAACGCCAGATCGCTTGCAGATCGGCGGCGTCGACCTCTCCGATGCCGCGCAAGCCGACGCCGCCATCGCTGCAGTGGTCAAACAATTCGGCAAGATCGACGTGCTGATCAATATCGCCGGCGCATTCACCTTCGAGAATATTGCCGACGGTAACAACAAGAGCTGGGAGACGATGCATCGGCTCAACTTGCTCACGGCTCTCAATGCCTCGCGCGCGGCAATCCCGCATCTGACGTCGTCGAAGGCCGGACGGATCATCAATATCGGTGCGATGGGTGCGCTACAGGCCGGCGCCGGCATGGGGCCTTACGCCGCCTCGAAGGCTGGCGTGCATCGGCTGACGGAAACGCTCGCCGCCGAGCTGAAGGGCAAGGTCACGGTCAATGCCGTATTGCCGTCGACGATCGACACAGTCGCGAACCGCCGCGATATGCCCAATGCCGATTTTTCAAAGTGGGTCACGCCGGACGAACTCGCCAGCGTGATCCTGTTCCTGGCGAGCGATGCGGCGAGTGCGTTGACCGGCGCGCTGCTGCCGGTAAGCGGACGGGTTTAGCCACTATTTGTCCCACGCTCCGCCCTCATCCTGAGGAGCGGCCGCTTGGCCGCGTCTCGAAGGATGATTGCATATCACCAACTCATGGTTCGAGACGCGCGCTAAAGTAGCGCGCTCCTCACCATGAGGTCGGAGCCCAGACTACCCGGCGTTGCCCCAGATCTTTTTCTTCTTGCCGAAAGCCGGCTTGGCAGCTGGCGCACCGCCATCGCGCTTGGCCTTGGCGACGTAGGGCGGCTTGTCCGCGCGTGGTTTCTTGTCGAACTTCGGCTTGCCTTCGTAACGCGTGTCTTCGCTGCGGGGCTTTGCATAAGCCGGCTTGTCGGCGCGCACCGGATCGTATTTCGGCTTGCCGTCGAACTTGGGCTTGCCTTCATACTTCGGCTTGTCGTCGAAACGCGGTTTGCCCTCGTAGCGCGGCTTGTCGCCCTGGTAAGGCTTGTCGCTCTTCGGCTTGTCCTTCCAGGACTTCTCCTTATAGGCACCCTTGTCCTTGAAGTCCGGACGGTCGCCATCGGATCTGAAGCTGGGCTTGCGCGGGCGCTTGTTGGAATAGTCGCGATCTTCCGGCGCCGTGCGGCTCGATGCGACCGCGCCTTCCGGACCGTTAGCTAGCGGCTCGATGTGGATATTGTCTTCCTTGTCCGGACGCTTGATCATGGTCGCGAACTTCTCAGCCGCGGCTGCCGAAATCTCGAATTCCGAATTGCCGTCATAGATCTTGATCGCGCCGATATCGGCCTTCTCGATGCCGCCGCGACGGCAGATCATCGGCAGCAACCAACGCGCTTCGGCATTCTTCTGCCGGCCGATGGCGACGCGGAACCACTTGGCGCCCTCGCCCATCGGTTCGCTCTTCTTCGGGGTCTTGCGGACCGGAGCGCCTTCTTCGTCCCGGCGACGGCTGCCGGGGCGATCCTCGCGACCGCGGAACGTGCCGGGATCCTGCACATCTTCCGGCGACGGCAGACGCGAACGATACAGCCGCGCCAGCGCCGCTGCGATCTCCTCGGCCGAACGCTCGGCGAGCATCGCGCGCGCCAGCGTCAGATCGTCCTCGGTGGACTCTTCAGTGAACAACGTATCCTGCAGCATGCGCTGCTGATCGAGCACGCGGATTTCCTCGACGGTCGGCGCTGATCCCCAGACGGCATCCGTGCCAGCGAGATTGAGCAGCATCTCGGCGCGGCGACGGCGCGATGGTGGCACCAAGAGAACACTGACGCCCTTGCGGCCGGCACGGCCAGTACGACCCGAGCGATGCTGCATCACTTCCGGATCGTTCGGCAGGTCGGAGTGAATGACGAGACCGAGATTGGGCAAATCGATACCGCGCGCAGCCACGTCGGTGGCGACGCAAACCCGTGCGCGACCATCGCGCAGCGCCTGCAGCGCGTGAGTACGCTCGTTCTGCGACAGTTCGCCCGACAGAGCGACGACCGAGAAGCCGCGCTCCAGCAGAACGGTCTGCAGATGGTTCACCGCATTGCGGGTGTTGCAGAACACGATGCTGCTCGGCGATTCAAAATAGCGGAGCACGTTGACGACAGCGTGTTCGACGTCGTTCGGCGAAATCCGGATCGCACGATATTCGATGTCGGAGTGGCCACCTTCGGTGCCAGCGACTTCGACGCGGAACGCCTGCTGCTGATACTGCTTGGCCAGATTGGCGATGCCGCGCGGCAACGTTGCCGAGAACAGCAGCGTACGGCGGGATGCCGGCGTGGTCTTGAGGATGAACTCCATGTCTTCGCGAAAGCCCATGTCGAGCATTTCGTCGGCTTCATCGAGCACCACGGCCTTCAGTTCGGAGACGTCGAGGCGGTTGCGACGCAGATGGTCGCATAGACGTCCGGGCGTACCGACGACGATATGCGCGCCTGCGGCCAGTTCGCGCTGCTCCTTGCGCGGATCCATACCGCCCACGCAGGAAACGACGCGTGCGCCGGCATATTGATAGAGCCAGGTCAGCTCGCCATGCACCTGCAGCGCGAGTTCGCGCGTCGGTGCGACGATCAGCGCCAGCGGCGATCCAGCCTTCGGCAGCTTCTCCGCGCCTTCGAGCAGATTTTCGGCGATCGCCAGACCATAAGCGACGGTCTTGCCGGAGCCAGTCTGCGCAGACACGAGAAGATCACGACCGACAGCATCGTCAGCGAGGACAGCGGCCTGGACGGGGGTGGATTCATTGTAGTTGCGCTCAGCCAACGCGCGGGCGAGCGACGGACCAGTCGAGAGAAATGACACAGATGTAAACCTTGGTTGCAGCGGACCGCGTCGCGGTCGGACTCATTGAGATCCACGGGATCAATACTTGGGACCAAACGGAAACGAATCTGCCGCCCTTCAGTTGGCGGTCACGTCGGGTCCAGGAGTCCGGTGCGTATCGGGATCGACGGAGCTTTACGCTGCTTCGCAGCAAAAGGCCAATCATTGCTGCCATGTGCCGGCGAAATCGGGCGAATTGAGGTTAACCCTCACAGAATTGCGCCAGCACCGGTATTTTGTCGCTCAAATTTCGCTGGGAGGCTTTTTAACGTCCTCTTCCGTCTTTGGCCCCTCCTGCTTGAAAGGTACCAGGAGCCAAAGAGTCAGGAAGGTGAACAGCGAGATGACGACCGCCACGTCATAGGCGCCGAGGCCCACGGCAGCGCCAGTTGCGCCGGTTGCCCACAGACTGGCTGCAGTGGCGGTACCACGCACCGAGCCGTTGTCTTTCAAAATGGCGCCGCCGCCGATAAATCCCATGCCGGTCATCAGGCCTTCGATGATACGCGCCGTGCCTTCGGGATGACCGTTCAGAAACCCCTCGGTCGCCTGAACGATGCCGCAAGTGGCAAGCGCCACCAGCGGAAAGGTCCGCAGCCCGGCGCTGCGCTCGGCGCGCTCGCGATTCCAGCCGATGGGCAGCGCCAGAACATAGGCGATCGACATGGCGATCAGATGCGGCAACAGACGAAAGCTGTCCGACATTTCCAGAAGGGTCTTCACCGCGGGTCTCCGATCGCACAGGGATAAGGCGCCTCGGGTGTCGCCGCGGGCCAACCCGGATAAACTCCGCCGGTGAGTCGCGGTTGCAGCGACGCATCGTCTCATGGACCTCGACTTGGACATTCGATTTGGAAACCTCGCTCTACCTCCCGGTAAAACGCTTCCTCGAACGCCTTGGCTTTACCGTCAAAGGCGAGATATCAGGCTGCGATCTCGTGGCGCTGAACGGCGATGATCCGCCAATCGTCGTGATCGGCGAGCTCAAGCTCAGCTTCAATCTCGAACTGATCCTGCAGGCTGTCGATCGCGCCGGCGCCTGTGATGAAGTCTGGGTCGCCGCCAAGCTCTCCATCCGCGGCAAGGGGCGCGAAAGCGATGCGCGCTACCGCAACCTGTGCCGCAGACTCGGTTTCGGCATGCTCGGAATTACGGAAGCCGGCGGTGTCGAGGTTCTCGTCGCGCCTGCCACTGTCGCGCCCCGACGCAATCCGAAGAAGCGTTCACGCCTCATTACCGAACACAAGAAACGTCAAGGCGATCCTGCCCTTGGCGGCAGCACGCGCGCGCCGATCATGACGGCCTATCGTCAGCAGGCGCTCGCTTGCGCTGCGATGCTCGTCGTCGGTCCGCGCAAGGTGCGTGAGCTCACGCCGGATTATCCGGATGCGCAGAAGATCCTGCATCGCAACGTCTATGGCTGGTTCGAAAGTCCCGCGCGCGGCACCTACGCGCTCACCGATGCCGGCCACGCGGCGCTGAAACGTTGGCCGCAACCCCAACGGGATACCGCCCCGCCATCCGCTTTGTCGTAAAGCTACCGATCAAACTCTTTCTCGTTTTCCGGGAACAAGTTTGCATGGCTGCTTTGTCGCGGTAATTCCATATTGCAATGCAACAACGGCTCCCTTAGGTATCGCAAATCAACACTGAGGCGAGCGATGAGCGAAGACTGGAACACGAAATACGGAACGCGGCGCGTACGGCGCGATCCGCCGACCCTGGAAGAAGCCATCTTCGCCGCGATGGGTATCACCGAGGATCTCGATCAGCAGGCTGAGATCGCTGCATCGCTGATGGGCATGCCATTCGACGCCGTGCAGGCCGAAGTGAAGAAGGCCAATCGCTCGACCGGTACGCTGCGCGTCACCCGCGTCATCGCAGGCGAGCAAGGTGCTCAGCGTTCGGTGGTCGTGGAACGTCGCGTGACGCGCAAATTCGGTAACGACAAGCGCATCTGATTTTGAGGGCGCTCACAGCCCTCCCCGCAGTCGCAAAAAAGGCCTCGTTCACCACGAGGCCTTTTCTTTGTCGCGATAGTTTCTTGGCTCAGGACGATCTGCCCCAGCCGGCGAGCTTCAACCACAGACCCCAATAAGCCCGGTTATAGTCGGCCACCGCGCGCGCCACATCGAGCGCCGAGGTCTTGGGCTGCGGCGCGACACCAGCGCCCATGGGATCGCGCAGGTCTATAACTCCCGTGGATTCGCCGTGCCGGAACGACAGGTGCGCACCAAACTTGTTGGCCAGTGCACGCATCGCATCGTTCTGCGCGCCGGTGGTGATACGCAGCCTCGCGTAGCCCATCGACCGCGCCTTGGCGATCAGCTTCGTGAACAGGATGCTGCCAACGCCCTTGCGGCGCACGATGGCTTCAACGCTGAAGGCAATCTCGGGCAGTGAGTCCGGCGACAGGTCGGCTTGATGCAATTCGGCGGCGCCGCGCACGATGCCATCCTCGAAGTAAACGAGAATGACGGTGCCGGTATTGACGGACTTCTCGGCGTAACGCGCGACCCATTCGTCGTCGAGCGAACCGTTGAAACGATCACGGCGGCTTTCGCGGTCCAATCTCAAGAGATGATCGCGGAACAGCGGCAGCTCGCGGGCTGCAAGGACACGCACATGTCCGCGGGCCGGAGCGCGTGTCGAAATGGCAATGGTGGTAGCTGCGTCTAACATGGTCAAAATCCTCAAGTTGCCCTCGAGGAAAGCGTCGATTCCCTAGATGCCCTATATTGTGCAACGCACCATGAAATTCAAGGGCGCTGATGCCGCACCTGCCAGCGCCCACCGCAGGTGAGCCATGCAATTATCCAGGATTAACAAAGCCTTAAAGGCGCAACGCGCCGCTCTACAGCACCAGTTGGGTCTGCGTCACGATGCCCACCAGCTTGCCCTCCTCGGTCTCGATTCGGGTCTGCCAAACCTGCGTTCTGCGCCCCCGATGAACCGGTGTTGCGATCGCGCGCACGGTGCTTCCTGCTTTCGCCCCGCCTGTGAAATTGGTCTTACTCTCGATGGTCGTCGTTCCCTTGGCGCCCTCCGGCAGATTGATGACCGTCGCCGCCGCACCAACCGCATCGGCGAGCGCCATCACCGCGCCGCCATGGATCGTGTGGCCGAGTGTGCACAGGTCCTCGCGCACCAGCATCGTGGCAACGACGCGCTCCAGGTCGGCGTCGGTAAAGGTCACGCCCATCGAGACCGAAAACGGCATCGTGAGGCTGTGGATCTTGTCGAGTGGCGTCATGCTGGCCTCAACTCCCTGCAGTCTGTCTCGCCCATCGTCGTGCGGGCTTGATGAAATTTCACGACACAACACCCCGCCGTGACAAGCTCTTTGTTAACAGGCATATCGACGTCATGCGCCACTTCCCGCCAAGCCGGATCGTCTGTCTTACGGAAGAGACCGTGGAGACGCTGTATCTACTCGGCGAGCAGTATCGCATCGTCGGCGTTTCCGGCTATGCGGTGCGGCCGCCGCAGGTGCGGCGCGAGAAGCCGCGGGTGTCCGCGTTCATCTCAGCCGATGTGCCAAAGATCCTCGCACTCGATCCTGACCTTGTGCTGTGCTTCTCCGATCTGCAGGCCGAGATCGCCGCAGACCTGACGCGCGCCGGCATCGCCGTTCATGTATTCAACCAGCGCGACATCGCTGGCATTCTGGCGATGATCCGCACGCTCGGCGCGATGGTGGACGCCAGCGAACGCGCAGAGCAACTGGCGGTACAATTCGAGCTGCGACTTTCCAGCGTCAATGCTGCGGCAAACTTGCGACTGAGCAGACCGCGCGTCTATTTCGAGGAATGGGACGATCCGCTGATTACCGGGATCGGCTGGGTGTCCGAACTGATCGAGATCGCCGGCGGCGAAGACGCTTTTCCGCTGCTTCGACATCAGAAGGCAGCAAAGGATCGCATCGTCATGCCAGCCGACGTGATTGCCGCGGCCCCCGATGTGATCCTCGCCTCGTGGTGCGGCAAGAAAGTCGTGCCCGATAAAATCCGGCAGCGACCGGGCTGGAACACGATTCCTGCCGTGCGCGACAATCGCATCTATGAGATCAAATCGCCGCTGATCCTGCAGCCAGGACCAGCAGCGTTGACGGATGGACTCGACGCGATCGTCGCGGCGCTGTGGCCGTAACCGGCACGAGCACCGACGCCGTCATCTGAGATGCTCGCCCCTTACCCCTTCGGGTATTGCAGAAAATAGGCATCTGTCAGCGCATCTTCGAGCAGCCGGCCTTCCGAATATGCTTGCAAGGAGGCCGGTCGTTCGACGCCGGGCAACAACCGCGGACACGGCTCCGGCGCGCCGATCACCGTCCTCACCGGAATGCGCTCGGCATAGATCGGCAGTTCGTAATCCTCGTCATCGTCAGCCACGCCCTTGGCGCGAATTTTTGCCGACGCCTCCTCGACCTCCATGGCGATGAAGGACGTCGCCTTCATCTCTTGTGCCGTGGTCTCGCGCAGACTGGCCGTACGATCCGGAAAGAAACGGTCGACCATCGCGATGCCAGCCTGCTCCTTCTCGTGGGGATCGGTGACGAGATAAGCGTTTCCGAATGCCATCACCGCACGGTAGTCCGCTGAATGATTGAAGCCGCAACGTGCCAGCACGAGGCTGTCGAGAAAAGCCACAGTGAGGCAAACGCGTTGCTGCGCGGTCTGGTTCTTCAGCATGCGGCTGGCGCTGCTGCCGTGCCAGTACAGCTTCGTGCCTTCGCGCCAAAATAAGGTCGGCGTGCAATAGGGCTGCCCGTCGATCACGTAGGACACATGGCACATCATCGATGCGTCCAGAATTTTATGGACGGTCTCGTGGTCATAGAAGCCGCGGTCATGGCGTCGCTTCACGCGATTGCGCGCCGTGAGCGGATAGGACGGTGTGGTGTCGGTACCCGTCGTTTCAGTGGTCTTCAGTTCGGCTGTAGTCACGGCAATCCCCCGTCAATTGGAAGTGTTCGAATGTGTTGTACCGCCGCATTTGGTCTGCGATAGTGCCAATTCCATGCGAAAAATTCCGACCAATTTGGCGAAGCCAATTCCGAAACCCGAGCTACCGCTCGATCTCACGGGCGCACATATCACCGAAGGATCGTCCTCGCAGGATCGGCTCTATCAGGCGCTGTGCCATGCCATCACCGGCGGCGTCGCCAAGCCCGGCGCAGCTCTGCCGCCATCGCGTATCCTTGCGAAGCAAACCGGTTTTCAACGCAATGCCGTCACCAATGCCTATGAGCGTCTGATCGCCGATGGCTTTGCCGTCGCACGCGTCGGCTCCGGCACCTTCGTCGCCGCGCGGATTCCGACGCGGACCAACAGCAAGCCAGCCAAGGCCATCGCCATCGACGCGCCGCAGCGGGGCACGCTCGCTCTCGGCTGTACCGATATCGACGAACAGGCGCTGCGCCGTTTTCGCGCTTTCGCCGGCCGCCGCCTGCGCGCTTTCGGCGCCGAGCATCTGCACTACGGCGATCCCCGCGGCAGTCATGAACTACGCACCGCCATCGCCAATCATCTTCTGTCAGCGCGCGGGCTGCGCTGCGATCCCGATCAGATCATGCTGACATCGGGCACACAGCATGGGCTGCGCATCGTGCTGTCAGCCATTCTCAAGCCAGGCGAACAGATCTGGTGCGAGGACCCCGGTTACCCCGCCGCACGAAAATCGATCGAACATTGCGGCGCGCGGCCGGTGTCGGTGCCGGTCGATGACTTCGGCCTGATCGTCGCCAGGGGCCGTGCCACGGCGCCATCTGCGCGCGCGGCCTATGTCACGCCCTCGCATCAATTTCCACTCGGCGTGCAAATGGCGATGCCGCGGCGTCTTGAATTGCTCGACTGGGCGAAGGACGCCGGCGCATGGATATTCGAAGACGATTACGACAGCGAGTTTCGCTATGACGGCGCGCCGTTGCTGTCGCTCGCCGGCATCGATCACCTGCAACGCGTGATCTATATGGGCACGTTTGCCAAGACTCTGTTTCCCGGTCTGCGCATCGGCTACTGCGCCCTGCCCGAACGCCTGATTGGCCCGGTCACGACGGCGCGCGCGGCGATGGACCGCTTTCCCGGCACATTGATGGAAGGCGCGGTCGCCGACATGCTGAACTCCGGCGCCTTCGCAGCCAACCTGCGCAAGATGCGGAACATCTATCGCGAGGCGCGCGACGCTCTGGCGACGACGTTGACGGATGCGTCGGACGGGCAACTGACCGTGCCGGTGCCGTCACAGGGCCTGCATCTGGTGGCGAAGTTCGCGCCCGCGACGTCGCTTGAGATCGCCGCAAAGGCCAAGGCTGCAGCCGGCGTCGAGGGCTGGTTGCTGGCTGACACCTATCTGCGCGCCCGCCCTGCGCCGGGCTTCGTGCTCGGCTTCGCCGGCCATCCCATTCGTGAGCTTGTCACATCGGCGGAAAGACTGGCGAAAGCCTCAGCGGCGAGTTTGCGCGCCCACCGCAAGCCTGCAGCAAAGACGCGTGGAACCCGCGTGGGGGCTAAAACTTGAGGCTGGCTGGCACTCAATGCCGGCAACCGCTGCGCTTCTAGAATCGGATGCGCATCCCTACAATCCAGGCAGACAAAATGCCCAGCGGGCAGATCTGCCCCCAACGGAGACCTCATGTCCGGCAATCGCAACGTGCTCTACCTGATCATCGGCGCGCTGATCGTCGGCATCGGCGTGCTCGGCTACAATCTCTACCAGACCAAGAAAGAACCCAGCGGGCTGCAGATCAATGTCGGCCCCGACGGCCTCAAGATCCAGAACAAGTAATAAAGGTCGCACAATGCGCTCGGCAATTTGGCTATCAGGAATTCTGGCTTCGCTTGCGTTAGCGAGGCCGGCGCTTGCAATCGATCAGGTCAACCGCGAACAGGACATTGTTGATGTCCGCCTCGGCCAGCGCATTCTGGTCGATGACGGCTCTTGCCCCACCGGCCAGATCAAGGAAGTGTCCGGCACGACGCTGACCACGTCCGGTGTGACGCGTGTTCGCAAATGCGTTCCCCGCGCGGGCACCAAGACGCGCTAGTCCAAGACATGCTCATCAATGTCGCAGCGGCTCGCTTGGCGGCACCGGTGAACCGGTCTGGCCCACACTCGCACCGCCATCGATCGCTAGCGTAATCCCTGTGATCCAGCGCGCCTCGTCGCTGGCAAGAAACAGAACACCATAGCCGATATCCCAGCCGGTCCCTTCGGTGCCCAGCAGTGTGCCCGCTGCGCGCGCTTTGCGCATCTCATCGCTCATGCCACGCGACGCCACCATCGGCGTATAGACCGTGCCGGGCGCGATGCAGTTGACGCGAATGCCGTCGCGGCCGTGATGTGCCGCCATCGCTCTGGTGAGGCCGATCACCGCCGATTTCGACGTTGGATACAACAAGCTCGGGTGGCCCCCGCGCAGGCCGGCGATCGACGTCAGGTTGATGATCGAGCCGCCGCCGGATTTCATCATTTCCGGAATCGCATACTTCGCCATCAGCATCATTGAGGCAACGTTGATACGCATGGCGCCGTCCCAGGCGCGGTCGTCGACCTCGATGGCGTCGCCGCGCGGCCCGGTGAGGCCAACATTGTTGACGAGGATATCAAGACGGCCAAAGCCTTCGACGGTGCGTTCGACGATCGCCTCGCATGACGCGCGATCACTGACATCGCCGTCATAGATCTGCGTGATGCCGCCCTCCACAGCGATCAATCGCGCGGTTTCTTCGGCAGCGTCTACGTCGGTGTCGACCAACGCGACGCGCGCGCCATGCCGCGCCAACAACACCGCTGCGGCACGTCCGTTGCCAATGCCATCGCCGCGGGAACCCGCACCGGTGATAATGGCGACCTTGCCTTTCAATCGATCGTCACGCTGGGGCTGCGCCATATCCATCAGAACATGCCGTTGGTGTTAGCGGATTTTTCCGGGATCGGCTGAACGGCATCCCAATGTTCGACGATCTTGCCGTTCTCAAGCTTGAAGATGTCGATGATCGCGTTACCGCGCGTGCCCTTTTCGCGCACGGCATGCACATGCAGGATCACATAGTCGCCGTCGGCGAAGACCTGCTTGATCTCGCTATGCGAGTCCGGGAATTTCTCCCGCAGGAAACCGATAAAGCCTTTGAAGCCCTCGACACCATCAGCCGCGTTGGGATTGTGCTGAACATAACGCGGACCGAAATATTTGGACGCCGCCTCGAAGTCTTTCTGGTTGAGGCCCTTCTCATAGAATTCAACGACGGTTTTCTTGTTGGTGTCCTGGGTGCTAGCATCTGCAGCCAACGCCGCGCCGGTCAGAAATATCGAGACACACGTCAAGCCGATCGAAACAAATCGCATAAAAAATCCCTCGGTTCCCACCAATTCAATTAGTAGCGAATCCACCCACCTAACGGTGGTGTAGTAAAACGCTATCATTGGCAGTAACGGGATGACGAGAGGGAAAGACAGAAATCCGCTATCATTTTGGCGCGACGACGCAGCGCAAAAAGATCACGCGAACTAACTGAGTGGTTCAATCCAGCGGCGCCGGATCATACATGCATTGCAGGGTCGGCTTCGCGATCTGCGTGAAGGTCGCGCTGATCATCGACTGCTTCGATGCCGGGATCCAGTCCTTCTCGATCGTAGGTACGCCGCGCTCACTGATGCCCCGCAGCAGTGCCTCGCGCAAATCAGCGTCTTCCACCGTTGCCACGGCGTGGTCATGCAGGCAGCCGCACACTTCTTCCGGATGCGCCCAGCGCCCGACCATATGCGGCGAGCACAAACGAACGAACTCGCCACGCTGGTCCGGCAATTTCCGCCATGACCAGATCTGCGCCTGCGCCGCACTTCCCGTGATGGAACTCGCAAGGGCGGCAGCGACAACAATGGCAGTCAGAATACGTGGTCTAGTCATTTCAAAACTTTTCTTGTTGTTTCTCGGGTTATCCGCCCGCGATCGAAATCAGCGTGCGTAGGCCACAAGCATCGGCGCAGTAGCACTGATCGCGGGCGAACCGGTAAAGGCGAAAGTGCCGATACCCGGCAGGTTACCCTCAATGGAACCGGCCATCGACGGGCCAGCCAGGATGAAGGCGAAAGCGAGGATGAAGCTGATGGTACGCATCTGACGTCTCCAGTTCGGCAGCGCTGCCCGCCGCGTCGTTGACAAATGGATAGCCAATGCGGGTTTCGGCACGTCTGCGGCCCAAGAGGAAAATGGTTTCGTCCCCCGTCGAATTGTTTCGTGGCGCCCATGCCGACGACACAATCCGGGCGGCAAATCTGCGAACGGCTTAGAAAGAACGCCTTGGAAAGGATGTCTCGAAAGTTCGTTCGGCTGTCGCACGCCCTTAACAAAACTGAACCGAAACGCGGCTAAAGCGACTTCAGGAGAGCGTATGCAACCTTTTCAGGCGACTGCGCGTTTCTGTTCACCTCGAAGAGAAGGAATGCAGTCGTGGGAACCGGCAACAACGACGTTGGCAAGGATACCCCGATCAGCGCCCCCGGACGGCCACTGGTCTCCACGGTACACACGCGCGCCAAATGCCAAGGCGCCATGTCGCAGCAGGGCTACGGCTCGCACGGCAACGAGTGCTATCCGCAGCAGCTGGTCCAGCTCGTGGGCTATCGTGACCCGCAGCCGCAGCAGTCATGGGACCGCTTGCGCACGAAACGCGTCGTCACCCACTCCGCTGAATAGCGAAGCATAGCTAAGTTCTAGCGGCCAATAGCTCGCTTATTTGATGAAGTCGCCGCATTTCTGCACGGCGGCGTCTGACTGCCCCCAGGGCATGATCGGAACTGATGACGTTGAGTTCTTCGGCGAACCCTCGATGATCCGGTCCGAATAGACCATGTAAACCAGCACGTTTCGCTTGGCGTCGCAGCCGCGGACGATTTGCATTTTCTTGAAAAAAAGGCTGCGGCGCTGCCGGAACATGTCCTCGCCCTGATCGCTCTTGGCCTTGAACGTAATCGGGCCGATCTGCCGGCACGCGAGCGAGATGTCCGAGACTTCTTCGGCCAGACCGAGCCAGCCCTTGAAGCCGCCTTTTTCCGGCACCGTGAAGTGGCAGGCCACGCCCTCGACCTCGGGGTCGTCGACGCCGTAAGTCGCCAGCTTGTCGTTTGGGCTGAGCCATTTGAACACGGTGGAGCGCCGGAAAATCAGATCCGGCTCGTCCGCAGCGTGTGCCGGGACAATTGCCAACGCCGCGAATGCCAAAAGCGCCAAGACGCCGCGCCGCAGCATCTTGGTGAGCGCGCCAGATCCATTAAACGTCATGCAACTCTCCGTGACCGATCCAGAATATGTAGGCATTCCAACCGGATTCGGAAGCCAGGATGCCCCTCTGTTAATTCAATGTGAGGCTTTTTTGCTAGGCTGATCCCGACTCAGCGGTAGCCAGATCACTCATGCTGGTGAACCCATCTCGCGCCTGCGAGACTAATGTTTTCAGATGGATTCGAGGATATTGGACGTGAGTGCATTTCAATTGTCGCGGGGATCAACGGACAAGAGCCGCTTTCTGGGCAGCACATTCTTTTCCGGCAGCTTCCTGCGGATCGCACTCGTCGCCATGGCCGGCATGACCGTGGCGGCGCCTGCCGATGCGGCGGTGTTCTGGACCGACGAAAATCCAATGATCATGCGGGAGATCGAACCGCCGGCGCCGCAACCGCAGCAGCGCCAGAAAAAGCTGAAGCGCCTTGGCGCCAAGCTCGAGAAGCAGGTCAAGGAACACGCAAAGCCGGTCGGCCCGCTGGTGATCGCCATCTCGATCGAGCGACAGTCCCTGCGGGTATTCGACGCCAATGGCCTGTTCGCGGAAACACCGGTCTCGACCGGCATGCGCGGCCATTCGACGCCCATGGGCGTGTTCAGCATCATCCAGAAGAACAAATGGCACCGCTCCAACATCTATAGCGGCGCGCCGATGCCCTACATGCAGCGCATCACCTGGTCGGGCATTGCTTTGCATGCCGGCGCGCTGCCAGGCTATCCGGCGTCCCACGGCTGCATCCGCATGCCGATGGCCTTTGCGACCAAGATCTGGGGCTGGACCCGCATGGGCGCCCGCGTGATCATCGCGCCCGGTGAAATCTCTCCTGCGGAAATTTCGCATCCGCTGCTCGCCGCTCAGAAAATCGCGCCGGGTCCGGTCGCGGCAGCGGCGCCTCAAGACGTCCAGACATCGCCAAAGGCTGATAAGGCATCGGCAGATGCGAAGCTCCAAGACCTCGGTCTGAGGCCATCCGCCGCCGACCGCACCAAGACTCAGGACAAGACCCAGACCGCCGATGCCAGCAATGCGATGACAAAACCGGCGCCTGCGACTGTGATGTCGGACGCCACACCTGCAAAGGTCGAAACCGCCGTTAAGGCCGCAGAGCCCGAAATCATGACGCGCCGCGATCTCGACGCCGCGATCGCCAAGGTCGTCGAATTGCCGACCCCCGAGGTCAAATCGGCAGAGACCGTCGCGGAAGCACCAGCCAAGCTTGAACCTGCCAAGACGGAAGCACCGAAGGCGGAAATCGCAAAAGCTGACGTCGCACCGGCCGTCGCCAGTGTGCCCGACGTCAAGAAGGACGAAACGCGCCCCGCCGATTCAGCCAAGGCCGAGATGCCTGCGGCACCTGCCGCCGATGCGACGCCAAAGCGATCCGGCCAGATTGCCGTGCTGGTCAGCGGCAAGGACGGCAAGCTCTATGTGCGGCAGAATTTCGCGCCGCTGTTCGAGACGCCGATCGCCATCAAGCCCAGCGATCGCCCGCTCGGCACTCACATCTTTACCGCCCGCACCGACAAGGATGATGCCAAGGCATTTCACTGGACCGCAGTCTCGCTGCCTGCCGTCCCGCGTCGCGCCGACGAGGACGACAATGTTTCGCGTCGCCGCAAATCCACTGGCGCCGTTGAAGTGAAAACCCGTCCTCTGCCAAACAGCGCCGCAGAGGCGCTCGACCGCCTGACGATCCCTGCGGACGCGATGGCCCAGATCACCGAAGCGCTCGCGAGTGGCGGCTCCATCGTGGTGTCCGATCAGGGCATTGCCGCCGGCGGCGAGACCGGCCAGGGCACTGAATTCGTGGTGCCGCTGCGCTAGCCTCGTTCACTCCGGCCTTGTAACAGCTTGTTGAGTGCGTCATCTCGGAGATAACGCTACTCTGCTCGCGAAACAGGCTGGGCTACGACGAATGGCGATGATCAATCGCAGGCAGATACTGACAACGGTATTGGGCGCGGCAAGTGCCGTGGCGGTCGCGCGTCACGCCTCGGCGCAAGGCGCCGTGAGCCGCATGACCGCCTATGGCTTCGCGTTTCCCGGCCTCAAGGGTGGCGACATCAAACTTGCCGACTATGCCGGCCGCCCGATCATGGTGGTCAACACCGCCTCGCAATGCGGCTTCACCCCGCAATATGCCGGGCTTCAGACACTGTGGACCGAATTCCGCGAGCGCGGCTTGATGATCGTCGGCGTGCCCTCCAATGACTTCGGTGGACAGGAGCCGGGGGGCGCCAAGGAGATCGCCGAGATTACCGAGGGACATTTCGGTATCGGCTTCCCGATGGCCGCCAAGACAGTCGTGAAGGGACCGAACGCACACCCGTTCTACAAATGGGCGGCAGAGACACGGCCGCGCGACCTGCCGCGGTGGAACTTTCACAAATATCTGGTCGGACGCGATGGCTACCTCATCGACTCCTTTGCATCCGAATTCGAACCGACCGACACACGCATCAAGACCGCCGTCGGACGCGCCCTAACCGCGGCTTGAGCGGTTCAATATCGAAGCCAGGCGCTGACTGGGGAGCTGACTGGGGATAAGGTCCGTTGCCATAGCGGGACCGCCTGAAATCGCGCTAGAATTGCGATCACGACCATCTGGATCAGCCCGACCACCTCGCTGACGACGCTGGTCGCAGGTCAAGGGGGACGTGATGCGCAGTGCGGCAGGTCTGATTTTTGCGAGCGCTATTTCATTGTGGGCAGCAGGCGCACAGGCGCAGGCACCCAAAGCCGGAGCCCCAGCGCCCGCCCCCGCGGCAACGCCCGCGCCGCCACCGGCGCCCGCGGCTGCACCTGCTCCCGCCAAATCGACCTGCGCCAATCCCGATGCGCTCGGCGTCAGCCGTGTGGTCGAGATCGACACGACGGGCGGTCCGGGCTTCGGCTTCGAACATTTCAAGCAGCTCGACTTCCTGCGCGACAAGGAAGTGGTGCTGACCTTCGATGATGGTCCATGGCAGACCACAACGCCGACTGTGTTGAAGACGCTCGCCGACGAATGCGTCAAGGCGGTGTTCTTCCCGATCGGCAAGCACGCCACCTATTATCCGGAGGTGCTCAAGCAGGTCGCTGCGGCCGGCCATACCGTCGGCGGACACACCTGGGCTCATATCGCGCTGACCAACAAGAAACTGACCCAGCAGCAGCGCATCGATGAAATCGAGAAAGGCTTCAGCGCGGTGAAGTGGGCACTCGGCTCAGCCCCCGCACCGTTCTTCCGCGCTCCGGCGCTGCAGCACCCGCCGGAAATCGTGACCTATCTCGGCACGCGCAACATGGCGATCTTCTCCTGTGACATCGACTCGTTCGACTTCAAGACGCGCAAGTCCGAACAGGTCATCACCAATGTGATGACCAAGCTCGACAAGCTCGGCAAGGGTATCATCCTGATGCACGACTTCCAGAAGCATACCGCCGAAGCGCTGCCGACCCTGCTGCGCAAGCTCAAGGCCGGTGGCTACAAGGTCGTGCATATGCGTGCCAAAGCGCCCGTGCAGACCATCGCGTCCTATGATGAAGCGATCGTCAAGGACGCCAAACTGCCGACGGTCAGCAGCCGTCCTGTGAACAGCGTCGTCCAGACGATCTCGGAATAATGAGGACGCGTCGACGCCCCTGATGCCCGCATTTCGTTTTAACGGCTACGTCATCGTCTCGGCGGACGGCATGCTCGCCGACGCCAGTGGCGTGATGCCCGATACCCTCAAATTTCCCGGCGACCTCGCCTTTTTCACCGCAGGTCTCGACCGTGCCGACCTGATCGTGCACGGCAGGCATTCGTTCGAGGATCAGCCGAACTCACCGAAGCGCAAGCGCATCATCGTCAGCCGCAGCATCGCTGCCCTAGGCCCCGATCCCGAAAACAACAAAGCCACGCTGTGGAATCCGGCCGGCGCATCTTTCGAAGACGCTTGCGCACATGCTGGCGTTCATGCCGGCACCGTCGCCGTCATCGGCGGCCCCAGCGTATTCGAGATGTTCTTTGATCGCATCGACGTGTTTTGGCTGTCGCAGGCGCCGCATGTCCGTCTGCCCGGCGGCGAGGGATGCTTCCCCGGCGTCCCCGAACGATCACCGCAGGACATTCTCTCCAGTCACGGCCTACAAGCGAGCGAGGTCCAGCTCCTCGACGCCGCGCGTGAAGTCGCAGTAACGGCCTGGCGGCGGGTGTCCTGAACGACAACTACACTTCGTTGTAGCCGCCCGGCAGCCGCGCGCTGCGGCCGATACCGGCGATCATGAAGAGGCCGCCGATCAGCGACAGGTTCTTCAGCGCGTGGATCATCTGGTTCTTGGCCTCAGGGCCTGTCAGGTTCCAGAAGTCGTGGAAGTAGAACGTTGCGGCCATCACGAACAGCACCAGCACCAGGGCGAAGAAGCGCGCGCCCAGATTCAGCGCGACGAGAATACCGCCGACCAGTTCCAGTGTTGCAATGGCGATTGCGAGAATCTGCTTCAGTTCCATGCCCGCCAGCCCTTCGAGCTGCGTCGCATAGGGCGTCACGACTGCGGGGATCGTCGGGATAACCTTGTTCGCGATTGCATCCGCAGTTGCGCTGAGGTCGAGAAACTTGGATGCGCCGGACGCAATGAAGATCACGGCAAAGAGAATGCGCCCGAAAGTAATAAACGCTGGCATTTGTCGGCCTCGCTGGACTGCAATGAATACTTGTCGAAATACGTGACGAGTATGATCATTCCATCACATTTTTCAAACGAACAAATGGATGACCTCGTTGGCGTCATCCATTTGTCGCGATGTCTTTCAGATCGGCGAACTATCCAAAAGCGCAATAGCCGGGCAGCATCCAGCCAGCGCGAGGCTGACTGAACGCGCTAGCCGAACAGGCTCGCCTGCGGACGCCCAGCCCGCTCCTGCGCCTCAACGGCGGCCACCGCCGTCATGTTGAGGATACCACGCGCTGTCACCCCCGGCGTCAGGATATGCGCCGGACGCGCCGGGCCGATCAAGATCGGGCCGACCGGGAGCGCATCCGCCAGCGTCTTGATCATCTGATAAGCGACATTGGCGGCATCGAGCGTCGGCATGATGAGGACATTCGCCGAGCCTTCGAGTTTCGAATGCGGCAGCACGATCTTGCGGGCCGCTTCCGACAGCGCGGTGTCGCCCTGCATTTCGCCATCGGACTCGATTTCCGGATGCTTCTCACGCAGCAATGCTGCGGCGCGGCGCATCTTGCGCGAAGAGTCCGTATCGTAACTGCCAAAGTCAGAATGCGACACGAAAGCGATCTTCGGCTTCATGGCGAAGCGCTGCACGTGGTTGGCAGCGAGCGCCGCGATTTCCGCGAGTTCTTCCGCGCTCGGATTCGGACGCACCTGCGTATCGGCGATGAAGTGCGCACCCTTGCTGGTGATCATCAGCGACAGCGCTGCAAAATCGCTGACGCCCGGCAGGAAGCCGATGATCTCACGCACATGGCGCAGATGGCTCATGTAGCGGCCTTCGACGCCGCAGATCATTGCATCCGCCTCGCCGCGGATCACGGCGAGCGCGGCGATCACCGTCGCATTGGTGCGGACGACCGTGCGCGCCGCATCCGGCGTCACGCCGCGACGGCCGGCCACGTCGATATAGGACTGCACGTAAGAGCGATAACGCGGATCGTCCTCGGGATTGATCAGGTCGAAATCCTGGCCGGCCTGGATCGCCAGACCAAACCGCTTGATGCGGGCTTCGACGACCGACGGACGGCCAACGAGGATCGGACGCGCCAGCTTCTCTTCCAGCACCACCTGCACGGCGCGCAGCACGCGCTCGTCTTCGCCTTCGGCATAGATCACGCGCACCGGCTGGGTCTTTGCCTTCGCGAAGACCGGCTTCATCACCAGACCGGAGCGGAATGCGAAACGCTCGAGACCTGCGGTGTATTCCTCGAAATTGGCGATCGGGCGCGAGGCCACGCCCGATTCCATCGCCGCCTTGGCGACGGCCGGCGCGATGCGCAGGATCAGGCGTGGATCGAACGGGCTCGGGATCAGCGACCCCGGACCGAAGCCCTGGGTCTCGTTGTCGAAGCCGGCGGTCACAGCATCCGACGGCGGGTCTTGCGCAAGCTGCGCGATGGCATCGACGGCGGCGATCTTCATCGCCTCATTGATGGCCGTCGCCCCGCAATCGAGTGCGCCGCGGAAGATGAACGGGAAACAAAGGACGTTGTTGACCTGGTTCGGAAAGTCCGACCGGCCGGTGCAGATCATCGCATCCGGGCGCGCCTTGCGCGCTTCGTCCGGCATGATCTCCGGCGTCGGATTGGCTAGCGCCATCACCAGCGGCTTGTCTGCCATCGCCTTGACCATCTCGGGCTTCAGCACGCCCGGAGCGGAGACGCCCAAGAAAATATCGGCGCCGGCGATGACATCGCCCAGCACGCGCGCATCGGTCTTCTGCGCATAGACCGCCTTCCAGCGATCCATCAGGGTGTTGCGGCCCTCATGCACGACACCGTCGATATCGCAGACCCAGATGTTTTTCTTCTGCGCGCCCAGCGACACCAGAAGATTGAGACAGGCGATCGCCGCAGCGCCAGCACCCGAGCAGACGATCTTGACGTTCTTGATGTTCTTGCCGTTGAGCAGCAGCGCATTCTTGATTGCGGCGCCGACGATGATGGCGGTGCCATGCTGATCGTCGTGAAACACCGGGATCTTCATGCGCTCTTTAAGCTGCGCCTCGATCTCGAAACATTCCGGACCCTTGATGTCCTCAAGGTTGATACCACCGAAGGTCGGCTCCAGCGCCGAGACGACCTCGACCACGCGCTCGATGGTGTCGGCGGCGATTTCGATGTCGAACACGTCGATGCCGGCGAATTTCTTGAAGAGGACCGCCTTGCCTTCCATCACCGGCTTCGAGGCCAGCGGACCGATATTGCCGAGACCAAGCACGGCCGTGCCGTTGGAGACGACAGCCACGAGATTGGCGCGCGAGGTCAGCGACGCCGCTTCATTGGGGTCGGCAGCAATCGCGAGACACGGCGCCGCCACGCCCGGCGAATAGGCCAGCGCCAGATCGCGCTGGTTGGCAAGCGGCTTGGTAGCCTGGATTTCGAGCTTACCCGGCTTGGGAAGGCGGTGATAGGCAAGCGCCGCGCGCGAGAGATCGTCAGAAGATGAAGAAGACATGCGTGCTCCCGCGCGTCATAAAACAAAAGTTAGGTAGAAGGGCGTTTCTTCTTGTTGGTTTGCCGGACTACTTGTCCTGCAGATTGAGACGGATATGCGCTTCACGCAACTGCTTCGGCGAAGCCTCTGACGGCGCGCCCATCAACAAATCTTCAGCACGCTGGTTCATCGGGAAGAGCGAGATCTCGCGCAGGTTGTTCGTACCGCAGAGCAGCATCACGATACGATCGACGCCTGCCGCCATACCGCCATGAGGCGGTGCGCCGTACTGGAAGGCGCGATACATGCCGCCAAAGCGCTCGACCACCGTCTCCTCGCCATAGCCGGCGATCTCGAATGCCTTCACCATGGCTTCTGGCTTGTGATTACGGATGCCGCCCGACGCGATCTCGTAGCCGTTGCAGGTGATGTCGTACTGGAAGGCCTTGATGGTCAGCGGATCCTGCCCGACCAGCGCATCCATGCCACCCTGCGGCATCGAGAACGGGTTGTGCGAGAAGTCGACCTTCTTGTCGTCCTCGTTGTACTCGTACATCGGGAAATCGACGATCCAGGCCAGCGCAAAGCGCTCCTTGTCGATCAGGTTCAGCTCTTCGCCGACCTTGGTGCGTGCGAGACCGGCGAACTTGTAGAATTTCTCGGGATCGCCCGCGACGAAGAACGCGGCATCGCCGGCCTTCAGGCCGAGCTGCTGACGGATCGCTTCGGTACGCTCCGGTCCGATGTTGTTGGCGAGCGGGCCTGCACCCTCACCGCCCTCGCGCCACATGATGTAACCGAGGCCCGGCTGGCCTTCGCCCTGCGCCCAGGAATTCATGCGGTCGCAAAATGCACGGCTGCCGCCGCCGGGACCGGGGATCGCCCAGACCTGATTCTTGTCGTCTTCGAGCATGCGCGCGAACACCTTGAAGCCGGAGCCGCGGAAGTGCTCTGCCGTGTTCTGCATCTCGATCGGGTTGCGCAGGTCCGGCTTGTCGGTGCCGTATTTGCGGAGCGACTCCGCGTAAGGGATCTTCGGCCAGTCCTTGTTGACCGGCTTGCCCTTGGCGAACTCCTCGAACACGCCGGTGATGACCGGCTGCACCGCCGCGAACACGTCTTCCTGTTCGACAAAGCTCATTTCGAGATCGAGCTGGTAGAACTCGCCCGGCAGACGATCGGCGCGCGGATCCTCGTCGCGGAAACATGGCGCGATCTGGAAGTAGCGGTCGAAGCCCGACATCATCAGCAGCTGCTTGTACTGCTGCGGTGCCTGCGGCAGCGCGTAGAACTTGCCGGGATGGATGCGCGACGGCACCAGGAAGTCGCGCGCGCCTTCCGGCGACGACGCGGTGAGGATGGGCGTCTGGAATTCGAAGAAGCCCTGCTCCTTCATCCGCTTGCGCATCGAGTCGACGATGGCGCCGCGGGTCATGATGTTCTGGTGCAGCTTCTCGCGACGCAGGTCGAGGAAGCGATATTTCAGCCGGATGTCTTCCGGATAGTCCTGATCGCCGAACACCGGCAGCGGCAATTCGGCCGCAGGGCCGAGCACCTCGATGGCATCGATATAGATCTCGACATCGCCGGTGGGCAGTTCGGCATTCTCGGTGCCGCCGGGACGACGACGCACCTTGCCGTCGATCTTCACGACCCATTCCGAACGCAGCGTCTCGGCGACCTTGAATGCCGGCGAGTCCGGGTCGGCGACACATTGGGTCAGGCCGTAATGGTCGCGCAGATCGATGAAGAGCACGCCGCCATGGTCGCGGATACGATGGCACCACCCCGACAGGCGAACGGTCTGGTCGATATGGCTGTCGCGGAGCGCGCCGCAGGTGTGAGACCGGTAGCGATGCATGGGTATCCTGGAAATACGTCAGAGGGCGGAATCGGGATCGCGATCAAGCGCGAAGCGCAGGGTTTACCCGACCGCATCCGACGCGGCAACCAAAGCTCGGCGATCAGATCGCCCGAATTTGCGGGCCGCGACTGCATCACCGGAGGCCTCCGACCGATGAATTTCGGACGACCATTTCCAAATGCAATCGAGCGATCGGAAAACCTCCCGCAACGCGGGAACTACATGATTGCACACGCAATAACCATCTACCTCGGGTCAAGCACCATCGGCACCGGATACGTCACGTCGGTATTTCAGCACCAGATTCAACTACTTAAAGCGGTATTTGTGTCAAAATTTACTGAACGTTGACGACCACCATTCACTGTCTTGCCGTGAACCCCAGCCCGTTTTGAAGGCAGGTGATTCAACTGGAACTTGCTGCTTCTTGCCCTGCCGCAACCCAAGGCAGCCGCCATTTCGGCTGACCGGCGTCGCAGCCTTAGAACCGCCGAGGAATATGTTCGTGCTCGCCAGATATTCGATCAGTACCAAGCTGTTTGTCATTGTTGCTTTTCTTTTCGTCGTGATCGCGGGCATCGGCACCCTCGCCTTCATGCAGATGCGAGCCATCAACGCAGCGACCCAGGATATCCAGACGCAATGGCTCCCGAGCGTCCGCTGGATCGGTGAGATGCGCGTTCAGTCGGCGCGGTATCGCGCTGTGCTGCGCGACCACCTGATCGTGGCCGATGCCGACCGTCCGGATGTCGACAAGAACCTCGCCGCCCGCAAGTCTGACTTCGACAAGGCCGCGAAGGCCTACGCCCCGCTGGTATCGTCGCCAGCCGAACGCGAACTGGCCGATAAGCTTGACGCGGAATGGAAGGCCTTCATCGCCGCCGGCAACGACGTCCAGGCCCTCGCCAACAAGGGCGACGTGGCGGCAGCCAAAGAGATCAACGCCAAGAAGGTCGTTCCGACCGGCCGCGCCATGGACGGCACATTGGCCAAGCTCGTCGAGTTGAACGACAAGGGCGCCGAAGTGGCCGGCAGCAATGCCAACGCAACCTATGCCAACGCCATCTGGATGATGGTCATCATCCTCGGCGCCTCGGTCGTGCTCGGCCTCGGCGCTGCCATGTATCTGGTGCGCGACATCTCCGGCGGCATCGCCTCGATCCTGAAGCCGATGGGCCAGCTGACCGATGGTCAGTTGGAGGCCGTCATTCCTCATCAGGGCGAAAGCACCGAGATCGGCCGTATCGCCAGCGCGTTGCAGATCTTCAAGGACGCCCTCATCGCCAAGCGTGTCGCGGATCAGGCTGCCGGTGCCGAGGCCGCCATCAAGGCCGCCCGTGCGGAAACCATCACCAAGGCGACCAGCAACTTCGAGTCGATGATCAGCGAGCTGGTTGGTTCGCTTTCATCCGCCTCGACCGAACTCGAAGCCTCTGCCACCACGCTGACCCGCACGTCGGATATCACCATGACGCTGTCGGGCTCTGCAGCGTCTGCATCGCATACGGTGTCGAGCAACGTTCAGTCGGTGGCCGCGGCAACGGAAGAAATCACCTCGTCCGTGAATGAAATCGGCCGCCAGGTTCATGAATCGAACCGTATCGCTTCGACCGCCGTGCTGCAGGCCGAGAAGACCAATGAAAGCATTGTCAAACTCACGCAGGCCACTGCACGCATCGATGACGTCGTGAAGCTCATCACCGCCGTTGCCGAACAGACCAACCTGCTGGCGCTCAACGCCACCATCGAGGCCGCGCGCGCCGGTGACGCCGGCCGCGGTTTCGCTGTTGTCGCCGCCGAGGTGAAGGCGCTGGCGTCGCAGACCGCCAAGGCCACTGACGAAATCAGCATGCAGATCGCCGGCATGCAGGCGGCCAGTGCCGAGACGATCGAGACCATCAAGGAGATCGGCTCGACCATCACGCTGATTTCCGAAGTCTCGTCGGCTATCGCAGCGGCGGTCGAGGAACAGGGCGCAGCGACACAGGAAATCGCGCGCAATGTCCAGCAGTCGGCCCAGCTCAGCACCCAGGTCGCCAGCGAGGTCACCGAGGTCAATCGCGGCGCCAGCGAGACTGGCTCCGCATCGACCCAGGTGCTGGCCGCAGCGCAGTCGCTGTCGCTCGAAAGCAATCGCCTGAAGGATGAAGTCGACCGGTTCCTCGACACGGTTCGCGCCGCCTGAGACCGCTTTCAGCGGTTGCCTAACACGTCGTGGCCCCCCATCTTGGGGCCATGACAGTCCACTTCCCGTTCGACAACAGCTATGCCGCCCTGCCCGCGAATTTCTTCGCCCGCGTTGCACCGACGCCGGTGACAGCGCCGAGGCTGATTAAGCTGAACCGCGCGCTGGCCGACCAACTCCGCATCGATCCTGACTGGCTGGCCAGTCCCGAAGGCGTCGAGGTCCTCGCCGGCAAACGCGTGCCCGATGGCGCCGATCCCCTCGCGATGGCCTATGCCGGACATCAGTTCGGACATTTCGTGGCGCAGCTCGGCGACGGGCGCGCGATCCTGCTCGGCGAGGTCATTGACCGCGACGGCGTGCGCCGCGACATCCAGCTCAAGGGTTCCGGTCCGACACCCTTCTCGCGCCGCGGCGATGGCCGTGCTGCGCTTGGTCCAGTGATCCGGGAATATATCGTCAGCGAAGCCATGGCGGCCCTGGGCATTCCCACAACGCGCTCCCTTGCTGCCGTCCTCACAGGCGAACGGGTTCAGCGTGAGACGATGCTGCCGGGTGCGGTGCTGACGCGCGTCGCCTCAAGCCACATCCGCGTCGGCACCTTCCAGTTTTTTGCCGCGCGCGAGGATATCGCCGGAGTGAAACAACTCGCCGATCATGTGATCGCCCGGCACTATCCCGACGCAGCCGAAGCCGAACATCCGGTTCGCGCGCTGCTCGATGCGGTGATCCGCCGTCAGGCCGAACTTGTCGCACGCTGGCTACATGTCGGCTTCATCCATGGTGTGATGAACACCGACAACTGCTCGGTATCCGGCGAGACCATCGATTACGGCCCCTGCGCCTTCATGGACGCCTACGATCCCGCGACGGTATACAGCTCGATCGACGAGATGGGCCGCTACGCTTATGCGAACCAGCCGCGCATCGCGCTGTGGAATCTCACGCGCTTCGCCGAGACGCTGCTGCCGCTGATCGACAGCGACGAGAAGACCGCCATCGAGATTGCGCAGGCCGCATTGGGCGAATTCTCCGATATTTTCGACACGGCCTATCAGGCCGGTCTCCGCCGAAAGCTCGGGCTGTTCACCAGCCAGCCGGACGATGCCGCATTGGCGCAGGATCTGCTGACCGCCATGACCGCCAATCAGGCCGATTTCACCCTGACCTTCCGCCGCCTCGGCGCCGCCGCGGTTGACGCAGACAGCGACGAAGCCGTCCGCGGGCTGTTCATCGATCCGACGGCGTTTGACGCCTGGGCCGTGAACTGGCGGGCACGACTCGGCCGGGAGTCGCAGGACGCCGGTACCCGCCATCAGGCCATGCAGACGATCAATCCAGCCTTCATCCCCCGCAATCATCGCGTCGAGGCGGTGATCCAGGCGGCGCTGGCCGACGACTACGTGCCGTTCGAGAAATTGCTGGCCGTGCTGGCGAAACCCTATGAAGATCAACCGGAGATGGCGGATTACGCCGAGCCGCCGGAGCCGGATCAGCGCGTACTGAAGACCTTCTGCGGCACCTAAACACCCTCATTCTATCGGAGCAGACCTCCAATCTGCCCGAAACACCTTGACTCAACAGGTTTTTCGGCCGAACGCCTTGGCAAAAGCGTTATGGACCGTCCATGGAACTGATCACGACCACTGCCCAGCTGACCGCCGCCTGCGAGCGACTTGCCAAGCACCCCGTCATTACGGTCGATACGGAATTCCTCCGCGAGACCACTTATTACCCGCTGCTCTGCGTGGTCCAGATGGCCAGCGCGGAAGACGCGGTGGTGATCGACACGCTTGCCGAGGGCATCGACCTCACGTCGTTCTTCGACCTGATGGCCAACGAGGCCGTGCTGAAGGTCTTCCATGCCGCGCGGCAGGACATCGAAATCATCGTGCACCGCGCCGGCGTGGTGCCGCATCCGATCTTCGACACCCAGGTCGCAGCCATGGTGCTCGGCTACGGCGACAGCATTGCCTATGACCAACTCGTCGAACGCGTCACCGGCCACCGCCCCGACAAGACCCACCGCTTTACCGATTGGTCGCGCCGTCCGCTGACCGAAGAGCAGTTGCACTACGCCGTCTCCGACGTCACCCATCTGCGCGACGTGTTCGCCAAGCTCGATGCCGATCTGAAGAAGCGCGACCGCAGCGACTGGGTCAGCGAGGAAATGGAAATTCTCACCTCGCCAAAGACCTATGATTTCCATCCCGAGCGCGCCTGGGAACGGCTGAAGACCCGCGTCCGCAAGCCGAAAGAGCTCGCGGTGCTGATGGAAGTCGCTGCCTGGCGCGAACAGGAAGCACAGAGCCGCGATGTACCGCGCTCGCGCGTGCTGAAGGACGATGCCGTCGGCGATATCGCGACCCACGCGCCGACCTCACTGGAGAAGCTTGCCAATCTGCGTTCGCTGCCGAAGGGTTTTGATCGCTCCAAGTGGGGCAGCGACATTGTCGCCGCCGTCCAGCGTGGCATCGCCCGCGACCCCAACACATTGCCGAAGATCGAGAAGCCGCGCGGCAATTCAAATGGCGCGGCCACCGTCGAACTGCTGAAGGTGTTGCTGCGCATGACCTCTGAGCGTCACGCCGTCGCCAGCAAGGTCATCGCCACCGTCGACGATCTGGAGCAGATCGCCACCGACGACAATGCCGATGTCGGCGCCCTGCACGGCTGGCGGCGTGAGTTGTTCGGCGAGGCCGCCCTGGCGCTCAAGCATGGCCGCCTTGCATTGGCGATGGAAAAAGGCCGGGTGATCCGGGTGGATCGTGCGTAGGCTGCGTCGTCCAAGGTAGCGTTCTAATTGCCTGCCGCAAACAGCAGGACGGGGCGTACCAGACCTCGCCCTGCGAGACGCAATGACGATCGCTTTACGCCGCCGATCTGTTCTTGATGGCTCCGACGATTGCCGTCAGCACCGCACCCGCGACACCGCCTCCGGCCACCTGACCGATCAGCGAACCGATATCGGTGGTCGCCGATGCGTTTGAAAGCATAGGAATCAGCATTCCGAGAATTTGACCGCCAACGCCGCCACCTATTGCACCTGCGATCGTGTTGCCGATTGTACCAAGATCGACAGACTTCGATGCACCGCCGGCAACATTTCCGCCAATCGCGCCGCCAATCAGTTGAACGATAAGGTTGATCAGAAGGGCTGACATTTCGACTCTCCCGGTCCGGAAATCGTATGTACTTGCCGCGTGGACCAAAACGGCCGCACCGGAAAATAGTATACGCACGGAAACCGAGAGTCACGCCGCGGTGCAATCAGTAGTGTCATTCAGAATGAGCGACGGCGGCTATCGCCTGACGATCGTCCCGGACTTCCCCACTAATCGTGCGAGCTGCTTGAAGCGGCTGCCGACGCGGTCGGCGACGAGATCGACCATGCGATGCTCGAAGACGAGCATCATCTTGCGATCCTTGGTGGCGAAATGCGTGGCGGGCAGCACGCCCGGCCGCGCCGCCGAAATGAGATGCGCGACCCTGAACAACGCGCCGAGCAAACGGGCGCGTTCGACCTGTGCCGGCGAGACAAGCGCACGGACCAGATCCGGGGGCTCGTTCTCGGCGCCGAATCCTGCGTAGCGGTAGTACACACAGAGCGCGAGGAATGCGCGACCGTGATGATCGACCGAGCCGAAATTGCCGTTCGTGATCAAACTGAGCGTCTGCTCGCCGCGATGATCCGGATGGACCCGCCAGCCGATATCGGACAACAGACACGCCACCCGGCGTAGCCGACGATCCTCGTCGGTTTCTTTGAGCTTGGCGACACGGGCGAACCGATCACTCCAGTCGCTCAGCTCCTGCGCGTGGCGGGCCGAACGCGACAGCAACTCGTTCATGGTCTGCGCGGCGCCGACCAGACCATCTTGCATGCGCTGCGCTTGCGGCAGCATTTCGTACAGCAAGCCTTCACGGACGCCATAGGTCGAGAACACGATAGTCTTCGGCTTGGCGGTGCGAATGACATATTCGAGCACGAGCGCCGCGTAGACCAGCAGCGGCTGGCGCTGTTCGGCTATGGCTTCGATGTTGGCAAGAATGTTGGCTGTTGCGAGCCGGCGCAAGCGGCGCACGAAATCGAGCGCTTCGGTGGCCGGGATCGAATAGCCATGCATCACACGTAGCGGATAGCCGCTCTGGATGATGTGCAGCCGCGCCAATGCACGCCAGGTGCCGCCGACCGCATAGAAATTGCGACCTACGCCCGCCTTGAGCTGCGCGACGTCAGCCAGCGCCAGCCTGACGATGCGCTCCGCCTTCTTTGGTGATTTCTGTGAGGCATCCTGCAATGCGAGACTGCCGAGCGGCAGCGTCACGCCCTGCCGGACCGCATTGCCTTTGACATCGATCAGTTCGAGCGAGCCGCCCCCGAGATCGCCAACCAGGCCATCCGGCTTGTGCACGCCCGAAATCACGCCCAGCGCTGAGAGCTTCGCTTCGCGCGGCCCCGATATGATCTGGATCTCGCAGCCGCAGATTTTCTCGGCTGCTGTGATAAAGGCAGGTCCATTGCTCGCATCGCGCGCCGCAGCGGTCGCGATGGCGTAGACGCGACCGACCTTCATGACCCTGCACAGCGCACGGAAGCGCCGCAGCGCCGTCAGCGCCTTATCGACAGCGTCCTTGGCCAGCAACCCGGTGCTCTGCACTTCGCGGCCGAGACCGCACAGCGCCTTTTCATTGAAGAGCGTGACAAGGCTTCGCGTCAGCGACTCGTAGACAACGAGACGCACCGAGTTGGAGCCAATATCGATGACGGCGACGCTGGTCGCGCGTTGATTGGCACGCGCTACCACGTTGCTGGTTCCTTACGAGGATTGGTGACGCTCCGAACGGCGGGTGAGCCGGCGCGGGGATGATTTCTCAAGCGACTTTCCACGGCCAGACAGACTCGGATTCGTCATGAAGTAATTGTGCACATTGAAGGGTTCCTCGCCCTTCGCTGCCTTCATACGCGTTGACGACCCGTCCGGCAACAATTGCCAGCTCTGTTCCGTATCCTTGAGATTGGCCACCATGATCTGCTCGAGCACCTGGGTATGCACGGTGGGGTTCTGCAGCGGACACAGAACCTCGACGCGGCGATCCAGATTGCGCGGCATCATGTCAGCCGACGATATGTATATTGCCGCCTTCGGGCTCGGCAGGCCATTGCCCATACCGAAGCAATAGATTCGACCATGTTCAAGGAAGCGGCCGATGATTGACTTGACGCGAATGTTTTCGGACAGGCCGGGCACGCCCGGCCGCAAGCAGCAGATGCCACGCACGATCAGTTCAACGGATACACCGGCATTCGACGCCTCATAGAGCGCATCGATGATTTCCGGATCGACCAGCGAATTCATCTTGAGCCAGATCGCACCCGGCTTGCCGCTGCGGGCGAATGCCGCTTCACCGCGGATGTGTTCGAGCATGCGCCCGCGCAAGGTCAGCGGCGATACGGCCATCTTCTCGATGTCGCTCGGCTCGGCATAACCAGTGATATAGTTGAACACGCGTGCGGCATCGCGACCGATGATCGGGTCGGATGTGAAATATGACAGATCGGTGTAGATGCGCGCGGTGACCGGATGATAGTTGCCGGTGCCGGTGTGCACATAGGTCGTGAGCGAGCCGCCCTCGCGGCGCACCACCAGCGACAGCTTGGCGTGGGTCTTCAATTCCAGGAAGCCATAGACCACTTGGACACCGGCGCGTTCGAGATCGCGAGCCCAGCGGATATTGGCCTCTTCATCAAACCGCGCACGCAGTTCGACGAGCGCCGTTACCGACTTACCGGCCTCAGCGGCCTCCACCAGCGTGCGGACAATCGGCGAATTGTTGGAGGTGCGATACAGAGTCTGCTTGATCGCCACCACATCCGGATCGCGCGCGGCCTGCTGCAGGAACTGCACGACGACGTCGAAGGACTCATAGGGATGATGGACAATCAGGTCCTTCTGACGGATCGCGGCAAAGATGTCGCCGCCATGATCGCGGACACGTTCCGGGTGACGTGGCACATAGGGCACGAATTCGAGATCGGGCCGATCGAGCCGTGTGAGTTGCGAGACCTCGTTCATGGCGAGAATGCCGTCGACCAGCAGGATTTCGTCATCCGAGGTCGCCAGCGCGCGCTGCACGAAGGCACGGAGTTCTGCCGGCATGCCGGCTTCGATTTCGAGGCGGATCACCGACCCTCTGCGGCGACGCTTCAGCGCAGTCTCGAACAGCCGGACCAGATCCTCGGCCTCTTCTTCGACTTCAAGTTCACTGTCGCGGATGATGCGGAAGGCACCCTGCCCCTGAACAGTGTAGCCCGGGAATAGACGCGCGATGAACAGGCCAGTGGCCTGTTCCAGCGTGATAAGGCGGACCGCGCCGTCCTTGCCGGGGGTCGGCAGGCGGATGAAGCGATCGATCTTGCCGGGCATGCGGATCAGCGCGTTCATCGTCTTGCCGTCGGACACCCGCGACAGATGCAGCGCGATGGTGAAGCCCAGACTCGGAATGAACGGGAACGGATGCGCCGGATCGATCGCCAGCGGCGTCAGCAGCGGGAAAATGTTGTGGAGGAAGTGGTCCTCGATCCAGGTCCGGTCGGCCTTGCTGACCTCCTTGCCGTCGAGCAGCACGATTCCGACATCGGCCAGCATGCCGCGCTGGTCGCGCCAGATCGCCTGCTGGTCGCTGCCGAGCTTGGAGACCGCGCTGTTGATCAGCACCAGTTGCTCGGCCGGGGTCAGGCCGTCCGGGCTGCGCTCGCTGATTCCCTCGCGGACCTGCGCCTTGATGCCGGCGACGCGGACCATGAAGAATTCATCAAGGTTGTTTGCGGAAATCGACAGGAAGCGGACGCGCTCCAGCGCCGGATGGCCCGGATTGACGGACTCCTCAAGGACGCGGCGATTGAAATGCAGCCAGGACAGCTCGCGATTGATGAAGCGCTCGGGACCCGACGCGACCACCTCTGCCGGCTTCGCTTCGCCCTTTTTCTCTTCAATAACAATCTCTTCTGCGGAGTCCATGAGGCAGCAATCCATCCAGTTCAAGCAGCGCTATAGTGCCGACAAATCACAGCGGACATTGCGTCAGTTGCGTGACGCTTCGATGACATTGAGGAACCTGCCTGCTGCGCCGTCAAGGCACGGTTTGACGCGCCGCGCTTGACGTCCAAGGCTAAGTCAGGCGTCGCGCAGCAGTTCCGCGGCCAATGCACGGGTGACCGGCCGCCCAAGCCGAAGCGCCTCGCTATCCAGCAATTCCACCGTATGGCGGGCGGCGGCGAATGACCGCTCGATGCGGCTGGCCACATAGCTGACCACGCTCTCGTCGATGCTGAGCTGGCGGTCGGCGCAAAACTTCACGATCAGCGCCCGAAACAACCCGTCATCCGGCGGCAGCAGATTGAGTACCGGGATCGCACGGAGCCGCGACCGCAGATCGCGCAACTCGACCTCCATGGCGGCCGGGGCGACCCGCGCCGTAATCAGCACATAGGCGTTGTCCTGACGTGCCAGATTAAGAAGGTGGAACAGCGCCCGCTCGTCGAAGGCACCGGCATTGAGATCCTCCACCACCAGTGCGTTGGTCACCAACTCAGCCGGAACCGTCGCAGCCGTCAGGCTGTGCGCCATGGTGGAGCGCGCCCCGGCCTCCTCGGCCCAGATCGCCGCCAGATGGCTCTTGCCGGACCCTTCCGGGCCGACAAGGAGCATTACCCGGTTCGGCCAGTCCGGCCAGCAGTCGATCAGTCCCAGCGCCTCGGCATTGGCCGGGCCCTCAAGGAAGTTATCGCGGGACAGACTCTCCGCATGGGGCAGCGCGAACGCCAGTTGACGGGGTTGGACGCGGGCGACCACGCAAATACTCCTGCCGGCTCCGCCGGCGAACGTCACGAATACCGGTTTACCGGGGCTCTTGACCGGGTTCGATGGTGCTCATGTGTCGCATCCACTCGACGAGATAGAAGGACACAGAGAGCAGCGTCAAGACGGTCACAAAGCCCATTAAAATCAAATCGTAAGGCGATGATTTGAAACCAAATCCGAGGGCAGCAAGAACCAAGGCTGCGAAGGCCACCTGCGCCACCGTATTGAGCTTCGATACCATCAGCGGCTTCATCGGGATCGGTTTGCCGAACAACCACGACACAATGACGGCGCCCACGATCATGATATCCCGCGACACCACGAGAATCACGATCCAACGCGGAACTGCCCCCCATATCCCCAGGGAGACATAGATCGAGACCAGCAGCGCCTTATCGGCCAAGGGGTCGAGCAGCGCACCGAGTTCGCTGGCCATGTTGAAACGCTTGGCGAGAAAGCCGTCCACGGCATCGCTGACCCCCGCAATCACGAAGATTGCAAAGGCGATTTCCATCTGGTTCGAGGCAATCGCCCAGACAATCACGGGCACCAGCAGGATGCGCCCGAGGGTGATTAAATTGGGGATACTCACGCGGCGCTTCCCGGCTCCGGCCTGTTTCGCAATCCGAGCTTGGGGGCTCCGACCGGCTTACCGCCTACATAGTAATCGGGATAGCGTTTACGAGCCATTGCGCAGGCGGGGATTCCGACGTAACCAGCCGAAAATACACAGTTTCGCAGCTCCGGCAGGATACCCGGCATGACCGACCAGAAAAAAGGCCTCACTTACGCGGACGCGGGCGTCGATATCGATGCCGGCAACCGTCTGGTGGACCTCATCAAGCCGATGGTTCGCGCAACCGCCCGTGCCGGCGCTGACGCCGAGATCGGCGGCTTCGGCGGACTGTTCGACCTCAAGGCCGCCGGCTTCAAGGATCCGGTTCTCGTCGCCGCCACCGACGGCGTTGGCACCAAGGTCAAGATCGCTATCGAAGCCAGCATCCATAACGGCATAGGCATCGATCTCGTCGCCATGTCAGTCAACGACCTCGTGGTCCAGGGCGCCGAGCCGCTGTTCTTTCTCGACTACTTCGCCTGCGGCAAGCTCGACCCAGAAGCCACCGCCTCAATCGTCGCTGGCATCGCAGAGGGCTGCCGTGAATCCGGCTGCGCGCTGATCGGAGGCGAAACCGCCGAAATGCCCGGCCTCTACAAGGACGGCGACTACGACCTCGCCGGATTCTCGGTCGGTGCTGCGGAGCGCGGCACGCTGCTGCCGACCAAGGATATCGACGTGGGCGACGCCGTCATCGGCATGGCCTCGTCTGGCGTCCATTCCAACGGCTTCTCGCTGGTCCGCAAGATTGTCGAGCGCACGGGCCTCTCTTACGCCGACAAAGCGCCGTTCTCGCCGGTGATGACGCTTGGCGGTGCGCTGCTGACCCCGACCCGGCTCTATGTGAAATCCTGCTTGCGCGCGATCCGCGAGACCGGCGCCGTGAAGGGCCTCGCGCATATCACTGGCGGCGGCTTCACCGACAACATCCCGCGCGTGCTGCCAAAGAACCTCGGCGTTCGCATCGACCTGCCCTCCCTCACCGTCTTGCCGGTGTTCAAGTGGCTGGCAAAGGAAGGCGATATCGCCGAACTCGAGCTGCTGCGCACCTTCAACTGCGGCGTCGGCATGATCGCCATCGTCAAGCGCGAAGCCGTGCAACAGGTGATGGACATCCTGCGCGAGGGCGGCGAGACCGTGTCGCTGCTCGGCGACGTCATCGAAGCTAAGGGCGACGAGCGCGTCGTCTATGACGGACATCTCGAACTCAACCTGTGAGGCCGTGATGCGTCGCGTCGCCATCCTGATTTCCGGCCGCGGGTCGAACATGACCGCATTGATCGAGGCCGCCGCAGCAGATGGCTTCCCGGCCGAGATTGCGCTGGTGATTTCCAACAGGGTTGACGCTCCCGGCCTCGCCACTGCGCAGGCCAATGGCGTCAAGACGCTGGTGATCGAGAGCAAGCCATTCGGCAAGGATCGCGCCGGCTTCGAGAAGCTGCTGCAGGCGACCCTCGACGAGCACAAGATCGAGCTGATCTGCCTCGGCGGCTTCATGCGCCTGTTCACGGCGGAATTCGTGCGACACTGGTACGGCCGGATGCTGAACATCCACCCGTCGCTGCTGCCGTCCTTCCCCGGCCTCGATCCGCACGGTCAGGCATTGCGCGCCGGCGTCAAGATTTCCGGTGCCACGGTGCATTTTGTCATTCCGGAGACCGATGCCGGCCCGATCGTGATGCAGGGAGCCGTGGCGGTAGCCGATGACGACACCCCCGACACCCTCGCCGCGCGCGTGCTCGACATCGAGCACAAGATCTATCCGCAGGCATTACGGCTGTTGGCCACCAACAGCGTCGGCATCACCGGCGACACCTGCACCACCAGTACCGGCGCCAGCGCCAGCCGCGACGACACGCTGATCTCGCCGACAGTGATCTAGGGCGAGGCGCCCGCGGATTCGCGCGATCGTAACTTTTCCGCAACGAGGACAACGCATTTTATTGTTCGGGACGCGCCCCGGACTGTCGTGTGTCCGTCGTCAATGGGGATTGTTCAGTTCGCGAGCACCGGTCGCAGGACCATCAAAGACAATGCGAACGACGCAACACGTACTGCGTCGTTCATACCGGTTCGTTTAGCTGCGAACAAATGCCAGCAGATCCGGGTTGATCACATCCGCATGGGTGGTCAGCATGCCGTGCGGGAAGCCCGGATAGGTCTTCAGCGTGCCGTTCTTGAGCAGCTTCACCGTCAGTGGTGCAGCGTCGGCATAAGGCACGATCTGGTCATCATCGCCGTGCAAAACGAGCACCGGCACATCGATCGCCTTCAGGTCTTCGGTGAAGTCGGTTTCCGAAAATGCCTTGATGCAATCATAGTGCGCCTTGGCGCCGCCGATCATGCCCTGCCGCCACCAGTTGTCGATCACGCCCTGATAGACTTTCGCGCCCGGCCGGTTGAAGCCGTAGAATGGCCCGGCCGGGACATCGACGTAGAACTGCGCGCGGTTGGCAACAAGCGCAGCACGGAAGCCGTCGAACACTTCGAGCGGCAGGCCGCCGGGATTGTTCTCGGTCTTGAGCATGATCGGCGGCACGGCGCTGACCAGCACCGCCTTGGCGACGCGTCCCTTCTTGGCACGCGCGACGTAACGCGCAACTTCGCCGCCGCCGGTGGAGTGACCGATATGCACGGCGTCCTTGAGGTCGAGTGCATCGGTGAGTTCGGCGACATCAGCGGCATAGGTGTCCATCTCGTTGCCGGTCGCGGTCTGGCTGGAGCGGCCATGGCCACGGCGGTCGTGCGCGATGACGCGATAGCCCTGATTGAGGAAGAACATCATCTGGTTGTCCCAGTCGTCCGCACTCAGGGGCCAGCCGTGATGAAACACAATCGGCTGCCCGGTGCCCCAATCCTTGTAGAAAATCTCGGTGCCGTCTTTGGTGGTGATGGTTCCCATGATCCAGACTCCTTTGAGTGGGTTGCGGGCAAGCGCGACTTCGAATTCGCAGCGGCTTATGCGGACAACCTGGCCGCTTTCCGCCTCTGCGCCGATGACAGGCCAGTGAATAGACTAACGGGCCGCAAGTCTCTTGTACGTTTCGAATACAAAAACAAGATGTCGCCGAACCGCCAACGGGCGACGACCAGCTGCATGCTATTCAGGCGGCAATGCCGAAGTTTCGGCATTGCGCTCTTCGTCAATTAATATACCAATAGTACAGTTATTAAATTTTGTCGAGCGGATCGCTTGTCGCACCCTCGGCAAGCGTCAACGGACCTTCCGGAGCTGCAACATGAATACGCCGAACGACTACCAGATCTTCGAGGCGGGTGACGTGCTGCTGCAATCCGGCCAGCGGCACCCGCGCCTGCAGCTTGCCTACAAGACCTATGGCGCACTCAATGCTGCCAAAGATAACGTCATCCTCTATCCGACGTCGTTCGGCGCACAACACTACGACACTGAGTGGCTGATCGCGCCGGGCGCCGCACTCGATCCGGACCGCTACTTCATCGTCATCCCCAATCTGTTCGGAAACGGGCTGTCGTCATCGCCATCGAATTCGCTGGAAGCTCTGGCTGGCGCCCCCTATCCGAACATCAGCTATCATGACGCTATTTCGATCCAGCATCGCCTGCTGACCGAGCAATTCGGCATCGCCCGTCTGGCACTGGTCTATGGCTGGTCGATGGGCGGCATGCAGGCCTATCACTGGGCCGCCCGCTATCCGGACATGGTGGCACGCGCGGCAGTGGTTTGCGGCAGCGCCCGTTGTTCGCCGTTCAACGCCGTATTCCTCGAAAGTGTGCGGGCCGCTTTGACCACCGATCCTGCCTTTGTCGATGGCCGTTTCGTCTCGAAGCCGTCTGCCGGTCTTCGCGCCATGGGACGCGTCTATGCCGGCTGGGCGATGTCGCACGGCTTCTACCGCGATGAGCTCTGGCGTAAGGCCGGTTTCACCTCGCTGGAAGACTATCTGACACGATCATGGGATGTCGCCTTTGCGCATCGTGATGCCAACAATCTGCTCGCTCAACTCTGGACCTGGCAAAATGGCGATATCAGTCGCTGCGATGCATTCCGTGGCGACTTCCGGAAAGCCATGGCTGCTATCAAGGCGCGCGTTCTGCTGATGCCCGGACAAACTGACAACTATTTTCAGGTTGGCGACAACGAAGACGAACTCCCCCTGCTAACCAACGCACGCAAGGCCGAACTGTGTCCGATCCCCTCGCTGCACGGACACCGCGCCGGCAATCCCGTCAAGATTCCAACCGACGCAGCCTTCATCAACACGAAGGTCTCCACGCTGCTCGCCGCCGACGCCTGAACCGAGAACGGAACGAACCGATGACGATGGATGCAGTTGGCCATGGCAAGATCGAAACCCGCGCCCTAACGCCCGCACAGCTGAAGGACCTGTCGGTTCGCGCCAATCTTCCGGGGCTCATTCGCTCGATCAGCCATTATGCCTTGATCGCTTTGGTTGGAACGCTGATCTGGCAGGTCGCCACCCGCTACGGCGTGGTGTGGGCGATCCCGCTGATCATCATCCAGGGTTATCTCATCGCCTTCCTGTTCATGGCGGTGCACGAGGCTGCGCACAAGACCGTGTTCACCAACCGGCGGCTCAACGAGATCCTCGGCCATGTCTCATCGCTGATGATCGTTCTGCCCTATGAGCACTATGCGCTGTTTCACTGGGATCATCACCGCTTCACACAGGATCCCGACCGCGACCCGGAGCTCGTCACCGCGACCATCCCCTCGTCCGACACCAGACTCGCCATCGCCTATACCGGCATCGTGCAACTGACCAATCGGATCCGTCTGCTGGTCCGCCGTGCTCTGACCGGACAAGCCGTGGCGCCGTGGATCCCGGAATCCAAGCAGGGCATGGTGGTGCGCGAAGCCCGCATCTATGCCCTCGTCTATCTGGCGCTGCTGATCGCTTCTATCGCGCTCTCCAGCACGATGCTGCTGTGGTGCTGGCTCGTCCCGCTCTATGTCGGCCAGCTATTCCTGCGGCCCTATCTCTATGCCGAACACACCGGCTGCGAGCGTACCCGCAGCGCCTATGAGAACACCCGCACGACCTATACCGATAGGCTGACGAAGTGGTTCACCTGGAACATGCCATTCCATGTCGAACATCACGCCTATCCGTCGGTCCCCTTCCACGCATTGCCCAAGCTCAATGCCATCATCGACGAGCGCATCGCGCATCGCGGTTGGGGTTACCGGGCCGTCACGCGCGAAACCTGGCGCTGGTTTCGCCGCGCGCGGCAAGGCGGCATCTGACTATTGCGCCGACAATACGGATTTGACGAGCTTGCGCGCATAATCGGCCGTCAGCGGCCGAAATCCAAAGACATACTCATAAAATAACGTGCCATAGATCCGATCATAGAGATCGCCGGCTGGCTCCAAAGCAACGATGCTGCCGTCCTTCTGGCCGTCCTTGATAATCGCCAGCGATATGTCCCGGCGAATACCAAGATAACGTTCGGAGAAGATTTTCGCTGAACCGGTGCGCGCGATGCATTCGGCAATGACAGCGAGCTGTACCTTGCCGAAATCGCTGTTCAGCGCCATGGCATAGGCGGCGGCATGTTTCGTGATGCGGGTAAACGGATCACCGCTCTCGGAAAGCGGCAGCATGGTGGACGCCTGCCGCAGGAATGCGTCGATCAGCACTGCTTCGCGCGACGGCCACCATTTATAGATCGTCATCTTGGAGACGCCGGAATCCCGCGCAATCGCATCGATGGTCGTCGCAGCAAGCCCCTCAGCCGCCATCATGCGATAGGCGCTGTCCAGGATCGCATCCTCGGTCTCGACCGATCGAGGACGACCTCGCCGCACCGGGGTCACGTCGGTCATCATCGCAATATTTCTCTGTCGGCTGCCATGCGTTCACTATAGCGCGGCCCCCTTAGATCAAACAGGGAAATTGGCGTGGCGATCAGACGCGGCGACGGAATGTTGGTCTCGCGCGCCGAGCAACTCATAGATCTGCACTTCCGCGGCAAAGCCTTTCGGCTTGATCCGGGCGACGCTGCGGAAAAGGAACAGGGAGTCCACCCGCTCCTTGACGGCTTCGCTGACCAGGACGCTGGTTCCGTAGTCCTTGTTCAGCGTCTCGAGCCGTGACGCGAGATTTACGGTCGCGCCGAGCGCCGTGTAGTTCATGCGGTCGGGTGACCCGATATTGCCGATCATGACATCGCCCACATGCAGGCCAAACCGGGTCTTGTAGACGGGCCAGCCCTCACGCTCGAATTCCTCATTGAGCTTCCGATTGGCTTCGACGCAATCGAGCACAGCGGCGCAAGCCTGCGCGACATGGTCGGTGTGCTCGATGGGTGCGTTCCACAGCCCCATAACCGCATCGCCGATATATTTATCGACCGTGCCCTGATGCGTAGCAATGACGTCCGAAATCGCAGCGAAATAGCGCGACGTGTAGAGCATCACCCGGGTCGGATCTTCGTTCTCCGTCATTCCCGTAAAATTCTCGACATCCGTGAATAGGATGGTCGCTTCGCGGCGCTCGCCGCCCAATTGCATGGCCGTGCCGGTTTCGACCAGTTGCTGAACCAGACGCTTGGGGACGAAATTCGAGAATGTCTGCACCAGTGTGCGCATGGTGAAGACCGATCGACCGAGATCATCGATTTCGCGGATCGGCGAACGCAGTTGCGGCATCGACGAGAACCGGAAGTTCTGGATGCGGTCGACCTCGCGCGCCAAAATCCGCAGGGAGAGCGACAGCTTGTTGCCGATCCAGAATGCAATCGGTATGGCCGCGAGCACGAAACAAAATGCGAGAATGAAGAGCGTGCGCTTTTCTTGCTCGATCTCGGCATAGAACTCATCGAGCGGCGCGAAGAAGCCAACACGAAGATTGGCCGATCCAGCCATCTCTACGGGCCTGAATGCGGCCGCATAGGCACGCCCTGTGCTGTCATCAAAGAACTGTTGCTCAACTCCGGTCTGGCGCCACGCCTTGATGGCCGCAGTCGCGCCGATCGTATCGACATCGCTCAGTCGCGGCAGCTCCGACAGTTTGTTTGGCACGCTCGTGGCTTCAAGCCACCGGGACATCTCGGGATGCGCCAGCACCCGGTCGGCATCATCAAACAGGTAGGCCACGCCCGAATGCCCGAGCTGCTGCTTGCGCAGCATGGCCTCGGCTTCACTGAGCAGGATATCGCCGGCCACAACACCCCGCTGCCCCTCCACAATGGGCATTCGCAGCGTGTAGCCGATGTCACCGGTCTGATAGAAGATATAGGGCTCGGTCAGCAGACTGGCATTGGGCTCGAAGGCGCCACGATACCACGGCCGAACGCGAGGATCGAAATCGACCGGTCCGGGCAGACTTGCCAAAGGCTGCAGCGCATCGTCGAGATAGGAGGTCGTGGTCTGAAGCGGTCCAAAATCGCCAGCCTTCACGATCGTGAACAGGCGAAATCTGGCCCCGTCCGGCGCCCCGAAGCGCGCTTTCACCCCAGCTCCCGTTCGGTCGATCAGGTCCATTTCCAGGAACGAGCCGTCCTCATATCCCATGTACAGGCTGAAGAGCTGCTTGTTGTTGCGTAGCATCGACGCCAGCAGGATGTTCAGCCGCGGGTTATTCTTGAGCTCCGCGGACTGGACCGATGTGATACCGCGCAGGATATCCAGATTGTCGTGAACGCTCTTGAGCTGCGCATCGATGCGATCGGTTGCCGATTGAGCGACCACGCTGAGATACGATGAAGCCGCCGTCCGGATGATCGTGTTGACCCGGCTGAAGCTGAGATAGACCAGCGCAAGACCGACCGTGAGGACGACGCCGACGAACAGCGCAATGATTGACGTCCTGAAGCCAATCCGAAAACGTGATCTCGCCGGCACCGTCATCGCAGGATGCTCCACACGCCAGCCAATCTGGCACCGCATATCGACAGGCCAGACCTGGCTGCGCCGGACGGGAAGTCTCGCGGTATCATGATTCCGTCACGCAAGCGCAATTGCCGAGTATCTTTACGGTAAAGAAACCCGATCTGTGCTTACGACATCGGACAATGAACTCACCTCGCCCAGCACGCTGGCCAGCGCCACGAGCTGCGACGATTGCAATGCCTCAATGGCAACTGCATAATTGAAACAATTGACTATTCTGGCTGTCACTTAAGGAAATGAAGAATGACGGGCGCCGATCTGGGTGTGATCATCCGGCAGACTGCTAAGCAGCAAAACAAGACACTGATGGCAGCTGTCAAGGCACAACGCGATCGCTATGCGGGCCTGGCCGCCAAGGCCAAGGACAAGACCGCCAAGGACCGTTTCAAGCAATTGGCGAAGGACGCGACGGAGCAAGGCATGGCCGCCGCCAAGCGCCTTCAGATGTCCGCGGATAATGCCGCCGACAGCTATGCGCGATCGATGCGTAAGGCCGTTGAAGCACTTCAGATCGCAGAAGCAGCGCAAGCGATGAAGGCTCAGAACGCCGAGAAGGACAAGGCCCCCAAGAAGGCAGTACCCGCCAAGAAAACGGCCAAAAAGGCGAAGAAGCCAAAGAAGCGATAGTGCGGGCATAACCTCGCCCGCTCGGCACGATCCGCACCGGAGCTACAAAAGGCCCGGCTTGCGCCGGAGTTACATCAGTCGGCCGGCCCACATGTCAGGGCCGGCAGGGCAAAACTCGGTTATGAGACCTTGAGGTTCTCGGCAGACGCCTTGCCGCGATTTTCCACCAGGTCGTATTCGATGGTCTGGTTTTCGTTGAGGGTACTAAGGCCCGCGCGCTCCACGGCGGAGATGTGCACGAAGACATCCTTGTCGCCGACAGTCGGCTTGATAAAGCCATAACCCTTGGTGGGGTTGAACCATTTGACGGTGCCCTTCTGCATCGTCTGTCTCCCGATCTAGATACAAAAAAGACGCGGCCACGCATCATGCGTACCACGCCACAAGCGGGCTTCCCGGTGTCTGCTGAATGTCCTGCTCGCAAAACGCACAGTCGAACGGCCTCAATCCGATTGCGCAAGAATTCCAACATGAAAATTTTGGCTACGCAAGTCTTTGGCTTTTTACGGCAGACGTTTTGATATCACCGGCCGCGTTCAAGCGTACCTATCGAAAGCCGCTGACCAGACCCATGAGCAGACGTGCCGGATTGAAGTATCGTCGGCCCGCTCTGCGTGAATGGCCATAACGTGATGAAAAGCGACACGAATCCGCTGTGGCAATCGCACAACAATACGCGTCAATCGCCACCAGAGGCGCTCAATGCGCAGCGGCAATGCTCATTGGATCGCGTATGCTCTGCCGCAGTCGAACGGCACTGCAGCGACAATTTCGAAACGAGTGACAATGCGCGATCCATCGCGATACGCCCAAACGGACAGGAGCCCAGCTGCCAGTCGGCAACGCCGGACCATTGTACTCGGCCTTGCCGTCGCGCTTGTCGTTGCGCCTTCGCTTGCATCCGCCCAGGTCGCGCCGCCGCCTACCACGCCGCCCCCAACCACACCGCCGCTGCCAGCCGCACCGGTGCCATCATCGACCGACTTCAATGCCGGGCAATCCGCAGGTATTGCCATTGGCGATCTCGGTAGCCAGTTCCTGCGGCGCCTCGGCGATCAGGCGAGCTACGGCTTCAACCGCGCGTCGCGCGCCAATCCCGGCGGCGGCGGTGCGTCGGAGACCACCGAGACGCCGCGCTTCCGAAGCTGGGCCGAGTTCTATGGTGTCGGCGCCCATACCGGCACGATCGGGGATTTCGTCGGCGACAAGCGCCGGACCATCGGCGGCGTCGCCGGGATCGGCGCGCGGCTGATGCCGGGTGTCAATGTCGGGCTGTCGGTGGACCAGAGCCACACCACGATCGACGTTCCGCTGGCGCTGCAATCAGCGACGCTCGACCTCACGCAAATCGGCCTCAATGCGTCGGTTGACCAAGGTGCATGGACCTGGGCAATCGCATTGGTGCACGGCTTCGGCGACATCAACTCGCGCCGCGACACGGGCCTGGGGCTCGCGAGCGCCGGCTACAATGCGCGGATCGACGGCGCGCTCACTGAGCTGAGCTATTACTGGAGTTACGAACAGGCACGGATCGTGCCCAAGGCTGCCTTCGAATACACCCGCGCGACAACCGGCGCGATGCAGGAGCTTGGCGGCCTCAATCCTGTCAACGCGAGCGGTGCCTCAGCCGAGCGTGCGCGTATCCTGATTGGCGCAGAAGTCGGCCGTTACTGGATATTTGATCAGAAGATTCTGGATCTGTCGGGCTATGCCAAATTCGTCGACAACGTGCATCAGCGCTTTAGCAACGTCACGGTTAGCCTGGGTTCCGAGAGCATCACCGTTCAGGGGATCGGCGAAAGCCAGTACGGCGCGGACGCCGGCGCATCGGCGTCGCTGAGCCTCAGCAACACCGCGCGTCTCTATCTCAATTATGACGGCAAGTTCCGCGCCTATTCGCAGTCCCACCAAGGAACGCTGGGCGTCGAATTCAAGTTCTAGAAACCGTCAGATTCCAGAAACAAAAAAAGCGGGCGAAAGGCAAATGCCCCTCGCCCGCTTTGCGTTTTTATTGAGTTAGGCCGCCTGCTCGGCGTGCCCTGCCATGCTGCGACGACGCCACAACGTTCCGACAGCGAGCACCACAGCGACACCAATCAGACCGCAGACGATCTCGCCACCATGTCCCCCATTGGTGAAACGAACGCCAAGGCCCAGCGATGACATCAGGCTGTCGAGGCCAGTGCCGACCGAACCGCTGAAGAAGCTGTGCATCAGCGGCAGGACCGCAGGATCCGTCGCGATCACTTCGCCGGCGACCCAGCCCAGCAGGGCCGCACCGAGCCAGACCAGAACGGGCAGACGGGTCAGCAGCGCCATGATCAGCGCCGCGCCGGCGACGATCAGCGGGACGCTGATGGCAAGGCCGAGGATCAGCAGCGGCACGCTGCCATTGGCAGCGGCAGCAACTGCAATGACGTTGTCGAGGCTCATGACAATGTCGGCTACGACCACGATCTGCACAGCGGCCCACAGATGCGAGGCGGCCTTCACGCCGTCCTCTTCTTCCGGTTCGGGTACCAGCAGTTTGGCTGCGATGACGATAAGTGCGAGGCCGCCCACCAGCTTGAGATAGGGCAGCGCCATCAGCGAGGCGACGATGCCGGTGAAGATGATACGAAGGATCACGGCGGCAGCGGCGCCGAGGATCATGCCCCACATGCGCTGCTTCGGTTCCAGACCACGGCAGGCCAGTGCGATCACGAGCGCGTTGTCGCCGGACAGCAGAACGTTGATCCAGATGATCTTGCCGACGGCTACCCAAAATGCGGGCTGCTGCATTTCGACCTGAAACTGAACGAAAACCGACTTGATCGTCGCCGGATCGAGAATATGCAGCAACCAGTCCACAGCGCGCCCCTTTGTTTGTTCGTTTTGATTGGAAAGGCCGGCGCGCCCCCGCGCGCCGACCGGTCGTCAATTCGGCTGGAAGTTTAGCCGACGATCTCGTTGCCCGAGAAGAACTGTGCGATCTCGATCGCTGCAGTTTCCGGAGCGTCCGAACCGTGCACGGAGTTCTCGCCGATCGACTTGGCGTGAAGCTTGCGGATGGTGCCATCAGCAGCCTTCGACGGATCGGTTGCGCCCATCACATCGCGATGCTTGAGGACGGCGTTCTCGCCTTCCAGCACCTGCACGACAACCGGACCCGAGGTCATGAAGTCCACCAGTTCGCCGAAGAAGGGGCGTTCCTTGTGAACGGCGTAGAAAGTGCCGGCCTGTTCGCGGGTCATGCGGATGCGCTTTTGCGCGACGATCCGCAGGCCGGCCTTTTCGATCAGCGCGTTGATCGCACCGGTCAGATTGCGCTCGGTCGCGTCGGGCTTCAGAATCGAAAAGGTACGCTCGATAGCCATGATTTATCCTTGAATAACAGTCGCTGGAAGATGGCGGCTTATATCGACGCCATCCGGGAACGGCAAGCGATCCGTCCAAATGTCGCAGGCCCCATTTTGGCAGATCAGGCGCTCGAAATTACCGAGATGTCATCCACATGAACCATTCCTGACAGGATTGGCGCGATCCGGTTCAGCTTCCTCCTCCTAGACTGCCTGCAATGACCCCGGCCAACGGCATTTGCCCCCGGTGCCATGTTCACGGCAGGCGCAACATGCGCCGTACCAGAGGAGATGAGAATGTTCCGCAAGATCGCACTGACTTTGGTTGCAGCGGCCTCATTGGGCGCCGCGGCGCTGGCTCCGACCTCGGCTTCCGCCTGGGGCGGCCACGGCGGATGGCACGGCGGTGGCTGGCATGGCGGCGGCTGGCATCGCGGCTGGGGCGGACAACGCTTCGTCGGCGGGCCGGTTTACGGCTATGGCGGCGGCGGATGTCTCGTCCGCCGGGTCGTTCCGACCCCGTGGGGACCGCGTTGGCGACTGGTCAATCGCTGCTACTGACGCTCCACGAGCAGAGAAATACCGCCCGGCCGTTCCCTCGGCCGGGCTTTTTCTTGGCAGATCCATCGACGATTCATCGAATTTTGACTCAAACAGCCTCAAATCCATAAATCTTGAAACAATTTCGGCCCGGACGACTTGCCTTAGTGTCATTCAACTGCCACGAGCGCCGGGAAGACAATGCAGAACCAGTTCATCAATGATGGCGAAGAACACATCGACCGCACCACCAGCGTGGCGATCTGCAATGCCATCGGCGAGCGGTTGCGCCGTGATATCGGGTCGGATGATGACACTCTGCCCTCCCATCTCCAGACGTTGATCGACCGGATGCGGCAGCAGGACGAAAAGCGGTAGCCGCTGACGGCATAATTGACCTTCCGCGCACCAGTAGCGAGCAAATCGGGGTTGCCTTTGTGCGTCGCAGCGGTGACAACCCCGCATGCTTTCCATCACAGACATTTCGATCCGGATCGCCGGACGCCTGCTCATTGACGAGAGCACGGTACAGATTGCGCCGGGAGCCCGCGTGGGTTTCGTGGGCCGCAACGGCGTCGGCAAATCAACCCTTTTTCATGCCATTCGCGGCGATCTGGCCACCGAAACTGGAAGTATTTCGATTCCGCCCCGTTGGCGTATCGGCAGCCTCGCCCAGGAGGCGCCGGACGGCCCCGAAAGCCTGATCTCTGTCGTCTTGAAAGCCGATCTCGAGCGCGACGCACTGTTGAAGGAAGCTGAGACCGCCTCCGATCCGGAGCGCATTTCCGACATCCAGACCCGCCTTGTCGATATCGATGCGCATTCCGCGCCCGCTCGCGCCGCAGCGATTCTGAGCGGCCTTGGCTTTTCGGCTGAAGCCCAGTTGCGCTCCTGTTCCGAATTCTCCGGCGGCTGGCGCATGCGCGTGGCGCTTGCAGCGACGTTGTTCTCGGCGCCGGACCTGTTGTTGCTGGACGAACCGACCAACTATCTCGATCTCGAAGGCACGCTGTGGCTCGAGGATCATCTCGCCAACTATCCGCGCACGGTCATCGTCATCAGCCATGACCGCGACCTGCTCGATACGTCGGTGAACGAGATCCTGCATCTCGACCGTGGCAAGCTCGTGCATTATCGCGGGACTTACTCAAATTACGAAGAGTTCCGCGCCAACAAAGAGGCGCTCGACGCCAAGAACGTCAAGCGTCAGGAAGCCGAGCGCAAGCGGCTGCAGGACTTCGTCGATCGCTTCAAGGCCAAGGCCTCCAAGGCACGTCAGGCACAATCGCGCGTCAAGATGCTTGAGCGCATGAAGCCAATCTCGGCGCTAGTAACGCAAGACGTGCGCGAGATCGTCTTCCCTGCGCCCGAAAAGATCCTGTCGCCGCCGATTCTCGCGGTGGACAATGTGTCGGTCGGCTATGAGCCCGGCAAGCCGGTGCTCAATCAGGTGACACTTCGCATCGATACCGAGGATCGCATTGCCCTGCTCGGCTCCAACGGCAACGGCAAGTCAACGCTGGTCAAGCTGCTGGCAAACAAGCTGAAGCCATTTTCAGGATCGATTACGCGCGCCGACAAACTGTCGATTGCTTACTTCGCCCAGCATCAGCTCGACGAGCTGGTGATGGACAACTCCGTCTATGATCACGTGCGCAAGCTGATGCCCGACATGCCGGAATCGAAAATCCGCGCGCGCGCCGGCAATATCGGCTTTTCCGGCAAGGCTGCGGATACGATCGTAAAAAGCCTGTCCGGCGGCGAAAAGGCGCGGCTACTGCTGGGGCTCGCGACTTTCTACGGTCCGAACATGATCATCCTGGACGAACCGACCAACCATCTCGATATCGACAGCCGCGCAGCGCTGGCCGAGGCGATCAACGAATTCCCTGGCGCGGTGATCATGGTCTCGCATGATCGCTATCTGATCGAGGCCTGCGCAGACCAGCTCTGGGTCGTGGCCGACCGCACCGTCACCAATTTCGACGGCGATCTCGACGACTATCGCAAAGTCGTCATGCAAGCCCGCGGTATGCGCGCGCCGACACGCGACCGCGCAAACACGGACCGCGAAAAGCTGGCGAAGCCTAAAGAAAAGAAGGTCCCGCTCAAGCAGCAGGTCGCCGAAGCAGAATCCGAGATGGAGCGGATCACCGCCATCATCGCCAAGATCGATACTGCGCTCGCATTGCCTGACCTGTTCAAGAAAGATCCGAAGCAGGCCACTCAACTCACCAAGGCGCGGGCGGCTGCAGCGGATGCATTGCAGCGCGCCGAGGAGAAGTGGCTCACGGCAAGCTCGCAACATGAAGAAGCGAACGGCTGATCACGCAGCCGTCGCTTACTTCGACATCATCACGAAAAGATCAGGTCGCGGCGCGCTTCTTCGCCTTCGGACGCGCGGTCTTCGGCTGTTCAACTTCCGGACCGCGTTCGACCACGGTCAGACGACCGGCGGTAAACGTATAGATGCCAGCGCGCGGACCGCGCAGATAGGTCAGCACGGCAACGCGATCACCGCGCGGGCTGGTCGAGAGACTGACATTGTCGGGTGCGCCTGCACCGCGCGCCACGTCGCATTCGGTATGGCCGAGCGCCACGACGCCAGTTTGAACCGGCGCACCTGCGGTACCATCGGCAAGCGCGTTGGCATCACGCGGCGCCATGCCCGGGCACGCACCGTCAGCGCTGATGAGATCCTGCGGACTGACGGCCTGCTCAGGCGACAGCGGCGGCGTCTCAATCGAAACATTCTTGATGAACACGCGACCTGGCTTGGAGAACCAGTCGGCATCCTTGGACAGCAGGTCCGTGGAGAATGCGTCACCGCCCACACCGGCGCAGCCAGCAAGCAATGGCGCAGCAAGCAGCAGCACGAGCAGACCGTTTCGATGAAGCTTTTCTTGTCGCACGATTACGCAACCCCAAGACAGGCGATAAGCGCCTGTAACATCATTCATTTGCGGCACCACCATGACACAGCAGTAGATACCGGTGAGGAAATCTACAATTATCATTAATTGCGGCAGATCGCCAATCGCCAGCTAATTCTTACGCTGCCACCGGCCACGTTCATCGGTCTGCCAGTAAGTGGCGGTAAAGCCCCTCGCCTTACAATCAGTCCAGGCTGCTCGCGCTGCAGCGAGCGCATCGGCATCGTCGCCGTTGAATACCAGCACCATGCGCTCATAGCCGTCGGCATCCGCCGGCACTCCTGCGCTGTCCACAAGGAACCGGACCTGGGCACGATTGGGATTACCCTCTTCGATCGCGAGAATGATCGGCTGATCCGCAGCGTCTGCCACACGCCAGGTCGCGTGCGGCAGAAATGAATCATCACGATAGGTCCACAAATGCGCATCGAGCGCATCGGCGCGTTCTTCTGATGTGGATTGCACCACGACACGCCAGCCGCGCTCAAGCGACTTCTCGAGCAGCGGCGGCAGCACGCTCTCCAGCGTCATGTTCTGCAGGTGATAGAACAGGACATCGGTCATCGTGTCAGACTACTTCTTCGCCTCGTAATAGTCGGCCACAAGCCGATCCAGCAGCCGCACGCCGTAACCCGAGCCCCAACTCTGATTGATCTCGGTCTTCGGCGCGCCCATGGCTGTGCCGGCAATATCGAGATGCGCCCACGGCGTATCGTCGACGAAACGCTGCAGGAACTGCGCCGCAGTGATCGAGCCGCCATTGCGCGTGCCGGTGTTCTTCATGTCGGCGAACTGCGAGTCGATCTGCTTGTCGTATTCTGGACCGAGCGGCATCCGCCAGACACGTTCGCCGGTGGCCTTTCCGACGGTGGACAGGCGCTCTGCGAGTTCATCATTGTTGGAGAACATGCCGGCATATTCGGTACCGAGTGCGACCATGATCGCACCGGTCAGCGTCGCCAGATCGACCATGAATTTCGGCTTGAACTTCTTCGCCACATACCAGAGCACATCGGCCAGTACGAGGCGACCTTCAGCGTCGGTGTTGATGATTTCGATGGTCTGACCGGACATCGACGTCACGATGTCGCCCGGACGCTGCGCGTTGCCATCCGGCATGTTTTCGACAATGCCGATGGCGCCAACCACATTGGCCTTGGCCTTGCGGCCCGCAAGTGCATGCATCAGGCCAACGACGCAGGCTGCGCCGCCCATATCGCCCTTCATGTCTTCCATGCTGCCGGCCGGCTTGATGGAGATGCCACCGGTATCAAAGGTGACGCCCTTGCCGACGAAGGCGACGGGCTGCTCGCCCTTCTTGCCACCGTTCCAGCGCATCACCACCATGCGGCCGGGACGCACAGATCCCTGGGACACACCGAGCAGCGCGCCCATGCCAAGCTTGGTCATCGCCTTGACGTCGAGCACTTCGACCGTGACGCCGAGTTTCTTTAACTCACCGGCGCGGCGCGCAAATTCGGCGGGAAACAGCACGTTCGGCGGCTCATTCACGAGCTCGCGGGCCAGCACGACGCCGTTGACGATATGATTGCCCGGCACAAAGGCCCTCTTGGCTGCGGCGACGTCACCGACGGCCAACGAAACCGCGACACTGCCGGGCGTCTCGTCAGCATCCTTCTTCTTGGTCTTGTAACGATCGAATTTGTAAGCGCGCAGCAATACGCCGGAGGCGACCGATGCCGCCTGCTCCGGCGTCATTGCACCCGAAGCCAGCTCCGCGATGACGGTCACCGCCTCATTGCTGCCGCCGACCTTGCCGGCGAGCACGCCGCCAAATTTCAGCAGATCGGTCTCCTTCAGATCGGCCGGCTTGCCGGTGCCGATCACGATGAGACGCGACGCCTTGATGCCGTCCGGGGCCAGGATGTCGAGCGTCGATGCACTCTTGCCCTTGAACTTGCTGGTTGTAGCCGCGCGCTTCACCGTTGCTGCGGCGTCCCCGAGAGCCTTGGTCGCGGCAGGACCGAATTTCAGCGTTTCGTCGCAGAACACCACAAGAGCACCGCGCGCAGCAGTGGCAAACGGGACGAAGCCGACCTTGACGGCGTCGGACATGGCAAATTCCTCCAGAAGATCAGGGCTGTCGCAGGGGTCGGCGCGGAATCCGGTCAGTGCGGCGGGGTTGAAGTGTTTTGTTGTCGCCGCAGCGTGAACCGTCAAGACAGGTTCTGACCGAAACCGCCAAGGATCGATAGTTTCTTATGTTTCCCCGAGGGAAACCAAACCGCCCGTAACCCACGATTCGGGCAATACCTGTGTCCGAATGTGTCGACTCTGGCCTTAGGTGACGGCCTTGCCAACGAATAGGCCCCACCGACGGATCCGACTCCTCGTCGCCACGCGGGTTGCGAAGCATTTCAGTGGCCCGAGGGCCACATCGGGCACATAATTAACCATATCTTGAGCGAGCCATCCCCCGGCCATTTTGTTGACTAATCAAAGGGATGCTAAGTGAGATGATGGCTTGTAGGGATCGCGGCATGTCCTTTGGGGGTCCCCTTGCGGGATTGGGCATGCGGGCGGCTTTAACGGCCGGAATGGGGATTGATCGGACCGATGGGGTCTATCGACAAGTATATTTTCCGCACGACGCTGGCGTCGTTTGCGGTGGTTCTGGTCAGCCTGACGGGCGTGATCTGGATCACGCAAGCGTTGCGCGGAATCGACCTGATGACGAGCCAGGGTCAGACCATTCTGACCTTCCTCGGCGTCACCAGCCTGGCGATTCCCGTTCTCGTTCTGATTATTGCTCCAATCGCCCTGATGATCGCGGTGTCCCACACCCTGACCAAGCTCGCGACCGACTCCGAAATCATCGTGATGAATGCCGCCGGCCTGTCGCCGCGACGGCTGTTTCGTCCCTTCCTGTTCGCGACAATGGTCGTATCGTTGCTCGTGGCTTTCATTGGCTCATATCTGGCACCGGATGGTATGCGCCGGCTGAAGCGCTGGGACGCCGAGATCACCGCCGACGTTCTGGCGAATATCCTGCAGCCTGGCCGCTTCGCTCAGCTCGATCAGAACCTGACTATCCGCGTCCGGGAGCGTCAGCCCGGCGGATTACTGGTTGGGATTTTTGTTGATGATCGTCGCGATCCCAAAGAGCGCGTCACCATCATTGCCGACCACGGCACGGTGCTGAAGAACAAGGATGGTTCGTTCCTGATTCTGGAAGATGGCAATCTGCAGCGTTTCGAGACGGGCAAGACCGACCCCGCCATGGTGGCGTTCGGCCGCTACGCTTTCGATATGTCGAAGTTCTCCAATCGGAGCCAGGACGTCACCTACGGAATTCGTGAACGATATCTCTGGGAATTGATGGTGCCGCCAGTGGATGACCCGCTTTACAAGCAGGTGCCGCGGCAGTTCAGCGCCGAGATGCACGACCGCTTGATGGCGCCGATCTATCCGCTTGCCTTTGCCGCCTTGACCTTTGCATTCTTGGGCTCGCCACGGACGACGCGGCAGAGCCGCAACTTCTCGATGGGCAGCGCAATTGCCGCGGTGTTCGGCCTACGCATGGCGGGCTTTGCCTGTTCCGTCGTGGCAGCGAAATCGGACTTCGCCGCACCGCTTCAATATGCCTTGCTGGCGACAGCGATCGGCGTCAGCTTCTGGATCATCTCTGCCGGCATTGTGGTGGAACCGCCGGCGAAGCTGGTCGAAGCAATCAATAGATCCAACGAGCGGTTGTTGCGCCTCTTCCGACGGCCGGCCGCCGCATGAGCATGATCACCAACACCATCGGCAGGTATTTCGCCGGTCGCTTCCTGGTGGCGGCCTTGGGCGTGTTCACCAGTATCTTCATGCTGCTGGTGCTGGTCGACTACATCGAGATGGTCAGGCGCACCTCCGGGCTGGCCTCGGCCTCCGCTCTGATGGTCGCGCAGACGTCGCTGTACCGGGTGCCCCAGTTGCTCGAGAAGATGATGCCGTTTTGCATCCTGATCGGCGCCATGACTTGTTATCTCGCCCTGTCGCGGCGGCTCGAACTGGTGGTCGCCCGCGCCGCCGGCGTCTCGGCCTGGCAGTTTATTTCCCCTGCACTGGCCAGCGCTCTCATCCTGGGCGTGCTGGCGACCGTGGGCTACAATCCCCTGTCGGCCAACCTGCGCGAGGAATCGAAGCGAATGGAGGCCCAGATGTTCGGCGATGCGCCCGGCGGCGGCGTCCAGGACGCCTCCGGCTTCTGGATCAACCAGGTCAACCGCGAGGGCCAATCGATCATCAATGCCGCCCGCAGCGAGCAGCAGGGCGTCCGCCTGACCGGCCTGACCGTGTTCCGGTTCGACACCGAATCCCAGTTCAAGGAACGGATCGAAGCTCGCGAGGCATCGCTGGAGCCCGGCCGCTGGTTGTTCAAAGGGGTGCGACGCTACACCCTCGATTCGCCCGTGGTTGAGCAGGACAGCATGTACCTGGCCACGACCCTGACCCCGCTGCAGGTCAGAAACAGTTTTTCGACCCCCGAAACAGTGTCATTTTGGCAACTTCCTTCGTATATCAAATCCTCAGAGAGTTCGGGTTTCGCGACGGCGGGGTATCGCTTGCAGTATCATAAGCTTATCGCACAGCCGTTTTTGCTGGTTGCGATGGTGATGCTGGCTGCTTCCGTGAGCCTGAGGTTCTTTCGGATGGGCGGTGTCCAGAAGATGGTTTTGAGTGGCGTGGGCGCAGGCTTTCTGCTCTACGTCCTGTCGAAAGTTACGGAAGATTTGAGCAAGGCTGAGTTGATGCATCCGATTGCTGCGGCGTGGCTGCCTGTGTGTGTGGGCGGCCTCACCGGCTTTTTGGCCTTGTTGTACCAGGAGGACGGATAGTGGCTGTGTTTGCCGCCCTCCGTGAGCAGGCATTTGATTGGAAGCTGCGCATGACCGTGCGCGGTGACCGTTTCTGCACGTCTGGCGTACTGGCCCCGGTGCTCGCAACCGTTTTGGGTCTGGCGGCTGCATTTGACGTCGCGGCGACGACCCCGGCGGCTGCCCAGAGTTTCACTTACAATCGCCCCGCCACCCGGCCGAAGCCGCCGCCTGCCGCCCAGACCGGGCAGATGCTGGTCCAGGCGACCGAGGTCAATTACGACTATAACAACTCGCGCGTCGCCGCAGTCGGCAGCGTGCAGATGTATTACAACGGTACGTCCGTCGAAGCCGACAAGGTCATCTACGACCAGAAGACCAAGCGCCTGCACGCCGAAGGCAATGTCCGCATGACGGACGCCGACGGCAAGATCACCTATGCTAACCTGCTCGATCTCAGCGACGACTACCGCGACGGTTTCGTGGATTCGCTGCGCGTCGATACGGCCGATGCGACGCGCATGGCCGCGACACGCGCCGAGCGCACCGCCGGCAACTACACCGTGTTCCAGAACGGTGTCTACACGGCCTGCGCCGCCTGTAAGGAAGATCCGAAGAAGCCGCCGCTGTGGCAGGTCAAGGGTGCCCGTGTCATCCACGACCAGACCGAAAAGATGATGTATTTCGAGGACGCCCGGATCGAGTTCTTCGGCGTGCCCCTCGCCTATATCCCGTATTTTTCGACGCCCGATCCGACGGTGAAGCGCAAGACCGGCTTCCTGATGCCGGGCTTCACGCAGAACACCAATACAGGCTTCGGCGTTGAAACCCCGTTCTATTGGGCAATCGCGCCTGATTACGATGCAACCATCTCGCCACGCTACACCAGCAAGCAGGGCCTGTTGATGCAAGGAGAGTTCCGGCAGCGCCTGATGGATGGCGCCTACCAGATCCGTGCCTATGGCATCAATCAGCAGGATCGCAGCGCCTTCGCCAATACGGTCGGCGACAAAGACTGGCGCGGCGGAGTCGAGTCCAAAGGCCAGTTCGCGCTGAACGACAAATGGGTCTGGGGCTGGGACGCGGTCGCACTCAGCGATTACAACTTCCTGCAGGACTACCGGCTGTCGATGTACCGGGATCCCTATGCCTCGTTTTTGAATCTGCAGACGGAAGCCGTTTCGCAACTCTATCTGACGGGCGTCGGCAAGCGTAGCTTCTTCGATGCACGCACGATCTACTACCTGAGCTTCTCCGGTAATCAGAGCCAGGTCCCGGTCATTCACCCGGTGATCGATTACAACAATGTGCTCAACCAGAACATTCTGGGTGGCGAGTTCAGTTACAAGTTCAACATGACCAGCCTGAGCCGTGATCAGGCCTCATTCACGCCGATCACGTCTCTCGCCAATACTAACGGATTGTGCAATCTGACTTCCGCAGATCCGCTCGCGAGAACGCCAACCAATTGCCTGATGAACGGCATTCCTGGCACCTATACCCGCGTGACTGGTGAAGCTCAGTGGCGCCGCTCCTATACGGACTCGTTCGGCCAGATCTTCACGCCGTTCGCGATCCTGCGCGTCGATGCGATCGATGCCTCGATCTCGAACCAGCCCGGCGTGTCCAACTTCCTGCCGACCGGCGACACGACCGCGCTGCGGGTGATGCCGACCGTAGGCCTCGAATATCGCTATCCGTTCATCAACGTTCAGCCGTGGGGCACCACGACACTCGAACCCATCGCTCAGGTGATCATTCGTCCGAACGAAACCTACGCCGGTAAGTTGCCGAACGAAGACGCGCAGAGCATGAGCTTCGACGCGAGCAATCTGTTCAGCGTCAACAAGTTCTCCGGTTACGACCGTGTCGAAGGCGGCGGCCGCGCCAACGTAGGCGTGCAGGCCACCACGCAGTTCGATCGTGGCGGTTCCGTCAAAGTCTTGTTCGGTCAGTCCTATCAACTTTTCGGTCTGAACTCGTTCGCAGTCGCCGATACGACCAACACCGGCGTCAACTCAGGACTGGCCACCTCGCGGTCAGACTACGTCGCCAGCCTCGCCTATTCGCCGAACCGCACTTATACGGTCAGTACCCGTGCTCGCATCGACGAAGCAACCGGCAACATCTCGCGCTTTGAGGCGGAGGGTCGCGCGAGCTTCGACCGCTGGTCGGTCAGCCTGATGTATGGCAACTACGCACCGCAGGCGGAATTGGGCTACCTCACCCGCCGCGAAGGCCTCCTTGGCACCGGTTCGATCAAACTGGCATCGAACTGGGTGGTGACCGGTGGCGCGCGCTGGGATCTCGAGGCCAACAAGATCAACCAGTACACGGTCGGTGCCGGCTATGTGGACGATTGTTTCGTGCTCGGCGTCAATTATGTCACGTCCTACAACTACGTGAGTAATCTGAGCACGCCGCCCGTTCTGAGCCATACATTCATGTTCCAGCTTGGCTTGCGGACAATTGGCAATACCACGTCTGCGAGCGGAACCGGCGGCACTTACTAGTATCGGTCGTTTGTGCCGTGAAATCTCCGTTTTCCGTCGCGATGTATGCGAATTCTGCTTTCAAGAGAGCTTTGACACCGCGGTTTTGACAATGAAGGGTACGATGATTTCCGGACGCGTTCTGCAAGCCACTTTGGCGACGGCAGTTACCCTTCTCATTTGTGCGGGATCACCGGCTCGGGCCCAGTCCGTCGCCGTCATGGTCAATGGCGAGCCCATCACCAATTTCGATATCGAACAGCGCACCAAGTTGAATGCGCTGTCGGGCGCGAAGACAAACAGCCGCCAGGACGTGATCGAGGAGTTGATCAGCGAAAAGGTGAAGATCAAGGAAGGCAAGAAATACAGCGTCGATCCCGGTGCTTCGGAAGTCGATGGTGCATTTCAGAACATGAGCTCGCGCATGCGCCTCACGCCGGATCAGCTGGTGCAGTCGCTGGCGTCCAAAGGCATCCGCCCGGACACCCTGAAAAGCCGTTTGAAGGCCGACATGGTCTGGAACGCGATTGTCCGCGGGCGCTTCAAGCAGAGCCTGCAGGTCGGTGAAAAAGAAGTCGATGCAGCAGTCCAGAGCGCCGGTGGCGATGCCATGACCGAAGCGTTCGAATATCAGATGCGACCGGTTGTGCTGGTCGTGCCCCGCGGTGCGGCGTCCGGCATGATGGAAGCGCGGCATAAGGAAGCCGAAGGGCTGCGCGAGCGTATCCAGAGCTGCGAAGACGCCAACCGTACCTTCAAGTCGATGCAGAATGCGACTATCCGCGATACGGTCGTCAAGACCTCTGCCGATCTGCCGCCGTCGCTGCGAGAATTGCTCGACAAGACCCCGATCGGACGTCTAACGCCTCCGGAAGTGACCCGCCAGGGTGTCGAAATGGTCGCTCTATGCGCGCGCAAGCCGACCAAGGTCGATACGCCGAAGAAGCGGGAAGTCCGCGACAAGATGTTTGCCGACAAATTCGAAGCGAAGTCGAAATCCTACCTGCAGGAAGTGCGCAAAGCGGCGATGATCGAATATCGGTAATTTCCGATCCGGCTTAGGCCGCGACTGGCTTAGGGCGGCACCATGACCAAACCTCTTGCGCTGACATTGGGCGAACCGGCCGGCATCGGTCCGGACATTGCCATAGCTGCCTGGCTGCGTCGGCACGAACTCGACCTGCCCCCGTTTTATTTGCTTGGCGACCGTGACTTCATGGCGGAACGTGCCAAGACGCTCGGCCTCGACGTCAGGCTGGCCGATGCAACGCCCGCCGGTGCTGCTGAGACGTTTGCTGACGCGTTACCAGTGGTGTCGATCGGGCAGACGGTCACCGCGCCTCCCCGTCGTCCTGACGCTTCCAGCGCGCCTGCAGCCATCGCCTCGATCCGTCAGGCGGTCGAGGACGTGGAAGCCGGCCACGCCAGCGCCGTCGTCACCAATCCGATCGCCAAGAGCGTGCTCTATCGCGCCGGTTTCACCCACCCAGGTCACACCGAATTTCTCGCCGAGCTTGCCGCCCGCGACGGAAAGGTCCCGCTGCCGGTGATGCTGTTGTGGTCGCCGGAACTGGCCGTGGTGCCGGTCACGATCCATGTCTCGCTGCGCGATGCTATTGCCCAACTGAGCGGCCCGCTGATCACTGCCACCGCGCGCATCGTGGTCAACGACATGAAGACCCGTTTCGGCATCAAGCGGCCGCGACTGGCCATTGCTGGCCTCAATCCGCATGCCGGCGAAGATGGTTCGATGGGCGACGAGGAGCAGGCCTTCATCATGCACGCGGTCACCGTGTTGCAGAACGAAGGCATCGACGCACGCGGGCCTTTGCCCTCCGACACCATGTTCCATCCCGCGGCCCGCGCGACCTATGACTGTGCGATCTGCATGTATCACGATCAGGCGCTGATCCCGATCAAGACCATCGCCTTCGATGAGGGCGTCAACGTCACGCTCGGCCTGCCCTTCATCCGCACCTCACCCGATCACGGCACCGCCTTCGACATCGCCGGCACCGGCAAGGCTAATCCGTCGAGCCTGATTGCGGCGCTGAAACTCGCGGCCCGCATGGCTGCGACGCAATCCGCATGAGCGGGATCGACGATCTGCCGCCGCTGCGTGACGTCATCAAACGTTTCGATCTGCAGGCGCGCAAATCGCTCGGCCAGAATTTTCTGCTCGATCTCAATCTCACCGCACGCATCGCACGCGCCGCCGGCCCGCTGGAAGATTGCACGGTCATCGAGGTTGGCCCCGGTCCCGGCGGCCTCACCCGTGCATTGCTGGCGACGGGCGCCAAACGCGTCATCGCCGTCGAGCGTGACGAGCGCGCGCTCGGCCCGCTCAAGGAAATCGCCGCGCACTATCCTGGTCGGCTCGAGATCGTCATCGGCGACGCCCAGACCTTCGATCCGCGCTCGATGCTATCAGGCGAGCGCGCCAAGATCGTCGCTAACCTGCCCTATAATATTGGCACGCAGCTCCTGATCGACTGGCTGTGCACCGAGCCGTGGCCGCCCTGGTACGACATGATGGTGCTGATGTTCCAGCGCGAGGTCGCCGAACGCATCGTCGCGGTCGAAGATGACGAGGCTTATGGCCGGCTCGGTGTGCTGTCGAACTGGCGCGCCGAAACCAAAATCCTGTTCGACATCTCGCCGGCCGCCTTCACGCCGCCCCCGAAGGTGACGTCATCGGTTGTGCGCCTCGTTCCCCGCGCGGAGCCAGAGGCCTGCGAACGACGCCTGCTGGAACAGGTGGCCGCTGCAGCATTCAATCAGCGCCGCAAGATGCTGCGGCAGAGCCTGAAATCCCTCGGCGTCGATCCGGAGCGGCTCGCCGCAGCTGCCGATGTCGACGTTACCCGGCGTGCCGAGACGGTTCCGGTGTCAGGTTTTGTCGCAATGGCACGCGAATTATCCGAGATCCGAAAAACCAAGAGCGTTACGCCGACGCCTTGATCTCCTGCGCCGGGCTCCTGATCGCGGCCCACATGAAACATGTGCAGGCGAGTGCCACGAACATCGGCAGCCCATGCGTCATTCCCTGCATCGCAGCGCCGGCGAAGACCGGGCCGATCAGCGCGCCTGCGCCCCACATCAGTCCCATCGCCGCATAGATACCAACCAGCTGGCTGCCGCTGAAGCGACTGCCGACAATGGTCAGCATGATCGTGTAGATCCCGACGAACACACCGCCCCACACGAACAGCAAGGGATAGGTGGTCCATGGCGACAGCAGCGCCCATGGCCACACGAGGGCACCGATCACGGCCAGTCCCGCCAGGACGATGATCATGCGACGGCGGTCGAGCTTGTCGCCGAGCCAGCCGATCGGCAGTTGCAGGATGATGGCGCCGACCATCATGCACGACATCAACTGCGTCGCTTCCGTCTCGAGCCAACCGAGCTTCACCGCATAAAGCGCGAGGAACGACAGCCCGGCGCTTTCCACTGCGGCATGCAGAACCGTCGCCGCCATCGCGATCGGCGCCAGCATGATGAAACGCAGCGGATTGGCATCCGCGGGTTCATCGAACACCGGCTGTGCAATCCCGGGCATCGCCAAACACATCAAGGCAAGGATGGAGAAGCCCGCACCGATCCAATAAGCGGTCCCGCCCTGCGTCCCCACAAGGGACAGCGTAAACGGACCGAGCGCGAAGCTGACCGAGAGCGCTGCAGTATAGGCAGCCATGGCGCGGGCCCGCGTCGCATCGGTGCTCAGGCTGTTCAGCCAGGTTTCCGATATCACGAACAGGGTTTCGGACGCAGCGCCAAGCACGATGCGGAGCGGAAACCACAGCCAGATCGACGGCACGGCCGGAAACAGTACGAGCACCACAACAGCGACGGCCAGCGCACCGATCACCATACGCCGCATGCCGATACGGGCGGCGAATCTTGGCAGTACAAATGCCATCGCCAGCACACCGACCGCATGCATCGCAGCATTCGCCCCGATGAACGCGTCAGACGAGCCGCGTTCTGCCAGATCCAGCGCAATCAGTGCGGCACTGAGGCTGTAAGTCAGCCCGAAGATCATCGCAGCCATGATCACCGCGGCGCGCGACCAGAGCGTGGAACCGGGTATGGAACCGGCTGAAGACTGCATGCGTGCCCCCACGATGAACGCAGAGCTCCTTGCATAAAAACATTAATCATCCGCTGGCTATATCTGGCCCTGGAAACTGGGATCATGGGCAACCGATGATACGACTGCTGCTCCTCCTGCTGGGCGCGGAAGTGGTGCAACGGCGCTGGCGGTTGCTGCTCGCGATCGGCGTGCTGTGGGCTGCCTTGGGCCTCGCTATCGTGATCGACGCGTTCGATGGCAGCACGATCGTGCGGCCGCATTACTTCGGCTACCTGCTGCTGCTGGAAGGCATTGTCAGCCTGCTGGCTGCTCTGCTTGCCGTCACACGTCGGCCCTATCAGTTCGCCAAGGCCGTTATCCTGATCGTACCAGCCATCATCATCATCGCGCAGCCGCGCCATTCCAACCTGTTGATCGCGATGCTGCTGGGCGGCGTGCTGCTACTCGACGGCAGCGCGCGCATCGTCAGTGCCTGGGTGGTGCGCTTCGAGAACTGGCGGATGGCAATCGGTGCTGGCGTGATCGAACTGATGCTGGCCGCCACCACGCTGGAACCATGGCCGACCTGGTACGAGGGCACGATCGGCTTCAACATCGGCGCGTTGCTGATCGTATCGGGACTGAGCACGATGTTGCTGGCTAATCGCTTGCGGCGATTGCCACCGGATGCACCGATCTCGATGCTGGTGGGCGGCGCGTTTCCGACCGCATTGTGGGTGCCCGCCACGCCGGATGATGCCGGCAAGGACGATCTCGTCGTGCATGTCTGGACACCCACAGGACCCGGCCGCAGCGCGCGGCGCCGACCGTTGGTGGACCGCTACATTGCAGCTGTCGATGCCGACGGCATCGTCTCCACCGGACATGCAGCACTTGAACTCGCGCCCAATGTCTATGTCAGCCACTACCCCGCCGTCGAAATCGATCGCGCGCCGGATGAGTTCGGCCGCGTGCTGCGCGCTGGCGTCGAGAACGATCTTCCGGGTCGTTTTCAGCCGAGCTATGCCGAGGAAGCAGAGGGATGGTGCGAGGCCACTGAACATATCCGTTTCACGCGCATCGATCGCGTTCGCGTCCGCCACTTCTGGCGGACTTACCGCGTTGATACGACCTACAACCTCACCAGCCGCAACTGCTCGACTGCCGTGGCACACGCGCTCGATGCAGCACTCGAAGGCGTACTCGGACGCACCGAGCGACCGTGGCGCGCATTTTTCCGGGCGGCGGTCACGCCCGAATTATGGGTCGCGGGCGTCTTGCGGCAGCGCGCCGAAGCAATGGCCTGGACACCCGGATTGGTCCTCGACTATGCGCGGCTGCTCCAGGTGTTGGTCGAACCCACGCCGGAACAGATCTCCCCGGACTGGTCGCGCCTCAGACGGCTCAGTATCCGCCGAGCAGCACGGGCCCGCACGCGCACGGCATGACCTTCTGCACGTGTGGCGCAGTGCGAACCTGGCGCTCTTTCGCACCCTTGAACTCGCCCCCATCCTGTGATTGCTAGGATGCAACGAAGTCTAGGGAAAACAAAAATGGCTCTTATGAAACGCCAGTCTCTGGTGAAATTCGACGCTCCGCTCTGCGAAACCATCGTCGACACACCGAAGCCGCAGGGCAAGGAAGTGCTGGTCCGCATCGAGTGCTGCGGACTCTGTCATTCCGACCTGCACATCCAGGACGGCTATGCGGATCTCGGCGGCGGCAAGAAGCTCGACACCACCCGCGGCATGACGCTTCCCTTTACGCTCGGCCACGAGATCGCTGGCATCGTCGATGAGGTCGGTTCCGATGGCGATCAATCGCTGATCGGCAAGAAGAAGGCCGTCTTCCCGTGGATCGGCTGCGGCAAATGCCGCGACTGTCTTGCTGGCGACGAGAACCTCTGTGCCAAGAACCGATTCCTCGGCGTGTCACTCGACGGCGGTTTCGCGACGCATGTCCTCGTGCCGGACGAGAAGTATCTGCTCGATTATGATCCGCTGCCGATCAACATGGCCGCGACCCTGATGTGCTCGGGCATCACCGCTTACGGCGCACTCAAACGTCTCGTCGATCGTCCGCGACAACGCAACCTGCTGCTGGTGGGTCTCGGCGGCGTCGGCATGGCCGGTCTCGCGCTGGCACAGGCGATGTTCAAGCAGCCGATTTCGGTCGCCGACCTCAACCCCGCCGCACGCGAAGCCGCGCTCAAGAACGGCGCCGCCTTCGCCTATGACCCTTCCGAGCCCGATGTCGCCAGGCGCATGGTCAAGGAGAACGATGGCGGCTTCGATGGCGTGGTCGACTTTGCTGGTAATGACAAGTCCATGAACTTTGCGGTGGCCACGGTGGCGCGGGGTGGCAAGATCGTGGTGTCCGGCCTGATGGGCGGCGAGTTCAGCCTACCCATGGTGCAATGGATCTACAAGCGCATGACCATCGAGGGCTTCATGGTCGGCACGCTTGAGGAAGCCAAAGAGCTGATGGCTCTGGCCCGCGCCGGCAAGCTCAAGCCGACGCCGATGAAGGCGGAGCCGATGGGCGATGCGCAGAAATGGATCGATGAATTGCGCGCCGGCAAGGTCGTCGGCCGGATCATGCTAACCAACTGAATTAGACTGCACTCAGGCTCTGGCCCGGATTGCGCTTCATGCGATCCGGGCTAGGATATGTCCCATTGCAGGATGGGATTCATGGACCATTTCGTCCAACCGGTCAGGTCGCTTGCGCGAATTGCCGCGCTGATGGCCCTGACTTTGCTGCTCTCGGTCAGCGCTGCATTGGCCGAGAAGCGCATCGCGCTTGTGGTCGGCAACTCCGGCTACCAGAACATCACCCGCCTCGATAACCCGAAGAACGACGCCAAGCTGATGGCGGAGACGCTGAGCGGTCTCGGCTTCACGTTGATCGGCGGCACTGCGCAATTGGACCTGGACAAAAGCGCACTTGATCTCGCCGTGCAGAATTTCGGGCGGCAGGTTCAGGGCGCTGACGTCGCCCTGTTCTATTACGCGGGCCACGGCGTGCAGGTCAGCGGCTCCAATTACCTCGTGCCGGTGAACGCCAATCCCACCCGCGAGGCGGATGTTGATTTCCAGATGGTCGATATCAATCTGGTGCTGCGCCAGATGCAGGGCTCCGGCACGCGCCTCAACATGGTCATCCTCGATGCCTGCCGGAACAATCCGTTCGGGTCGCGTGGCCTGCGCGCCTCGGAAGGCGGCCTTGCCCAGATGCGCGCACCGGAAGGCACCCTGATCTCCTATGCGACCCAGCCCGGCAGCGTGGCGCAGGACGGCAGCGATGGTAACAGCCCCTATACCAAGGCATTGGCGAGTACCGTGCGTCAGGCTGGGCTTGATATTTTCCAGACCTTCAATCAGGTAGGCCTTGCCGTGAAGCGCGCCACCGGCGGCTCGCAACAGCCATGGGTATCGTCGTCGCCGATCGACGGCACGTTTTACTTCGTGGCACCAACCGCCACCGTGCCGCTCGTCGTGCCGCAGAAGCCCGTGCAGGAAGCCCGCCTGCCCGATGCGCCGCGGATCGATTTCGACAAATTGCCGATCACCGATCCAATCAAGCTTACAGAAATCAGCGACCGGCTTTATGAGCTGAATTTCGATCCCGAACCGCTGAACAGCAAGAATGGCATCGCGGTTGCGATCCGCGATTTCCAGGTCAAAGGCGGCATGCCGCCAACGGGAGAGGCGACCGAGGGCCTGCTGCAGCGTTTGCGCAGCGCGAGCGACCAGAAACAATGGGGCTCGATCGTCTACGACATCAAGAACAAGAAATGGGGCATGTCGTGGGATCAACCGTCCCGCAAGTCAGCCGTGACCAAGGCACGCGCCCAATGCGGCACGGCTCCCTGCCCGCTCGAACTGTCGTTTTACGGAGCGAATTGCGGTGCATTCGCAGCTCTCGGCGGCAACTGGTCGCTTGTCGCGCGGCCCACGCTTGCACAGGCGCGCGATGCGGCCATCGATCAATGCACCAAGACGGGAAAATCATGTCCGATCGTCGGCGCCATCTGCGCCAACGCCACGATGGGGCCTGACGCGAAATTGTAAGTTCGATCTGTTTTTTGAAAGTTATTGAACATGATTTTTCGATCTGGACTTCTGTTTGGTTTGGCCATTCTGACATTTTCGGGAGACGCAGTTCTGGCACAGGGCGCAACCGGTGGCAGCCTTGGCAACGACAGCAAGACGCTGTCGGGCTCCTCCCCCGAATCCCGATCAGCGGCGCCTGCCCAACGCGAAAGTTCCGAACGCCGCGCGCCGCGCCGTCAGACCGCGCCGCGCAACCGTGGCGAGGGCACGGGAGGTGGCGGAAATTTCGACGGCGCCTGGTCGATATCGAGCGTAGGCACCTCCGGCTGTTCCGACACATTCACGGAAAACTTCGTCGTGGCCAACGGAAGGATGATCGGCAAAGACGGCAGCGCCCCGGTCAGCGCCAACGGGACAGTGCGCGGAAGCGGAAACTACAGCGGTATCCGCGTCACCAGCCAGGGTCGCCTCTCCGGCCGTACCGGCTCGGGAGTTTTCCAGCGATCCGATGGATGCTCGGGCCGCTGGGTCGCAAGCAAGCAGTAACCGCCCATGGCAATCCCGCAGATCATACTGAAATCCGGCAGCCTCCCCTGTCTGCTCATCATCGCACTCGGCGGCAGCGACGCATGGAGTCAGGGCGCGACCGGCGGCAGCCTCGGCAATGACAACAAGACGCTGTCCGGCTCATCCTCCGAGCCGCGTGCCGCCAAGCCAGCACGCCCGCCGCGATCCGAGCAGCGTGCAGCTCCAGCCCGCCGCGGCGCTGGTGACGGCGGCGGCAGCGCCGCCAGATTCGACGGCATGTGGCAGATCACTTTCACCGGTCAGTCGGCGGTGTGCGCGGGCAAAACCGCCAGCAGCACATTGACGATCTCCGGTGGGAGCGTCGGCGGAGGCGGCAGCATCAGTCCGAGCGGCGTATTGCAAGGGGTCGGCAGCAGCGGCAGTGTGAGCGCGGTCATGACCGGCCGCCTGTCCGGCCGCGGTGGCGGCGGCTCGATGCAAATGTCGAATGGCTGCACCGGCCGCTGGACCGCCAGCAAGCAATGATCGGCGGCAGCGACTACGACTTGCGCTGCGGACGCATCGCTTCGCCGATCGCCACGACGACGGCGCAGATCGCCACCAGCACGATCGATGCTGCGGATGCGGCCGGCAGATCGGTCCCCGTCTCCGAGATCTTGCTGTAGAGCACCAGCGGCAGGATATTCACCTGCGTGCCGGCGAGCGCCAGCGCGGTGCCATAGGCGCCGACGGCAACTGCTGCCGTCAGGCAATAGGCGGCGATCAGACTCGGCAATATCTGCGGCAGCATCACTTCAGTCAGCGTGCGGAAGCTCCCTGCACCGAGCGAACGCGAGGCGAGCATCTGGTTGCGATCGAAATTGCTGATCGCCGGCAGCACGATCAACACGACGCGCGGCACCAGATAGTAGGAATAGGCCAGCCCCAGACCCACCGGTGAAAAGATAAAGCCACCGATCACTGCGGGATCGAAGCCGAGCTTAGCCAGCAACAATGTCACGAAGCCGGCACGGCCGAGCAGAAGGATAAAACCATAGGCGACGATCAGCCCGGAAAATGTCAGCGGCAGCGAGATCGCGATCAAGGCGGCCGTCCGCAGGCCCGGCGCGAACCGCGCCAGTGCAAGCGCCACGCAGAAGCCGACAACGAGCGAGAACAACGGCGCAACCGTGCCCAGCACCATCGTGCCGCGCAGGCCGTTCCAGAACACCGGATCACCAGCCAGTCGGCCGAACGCACTGCCGCTATCCGCGAAAGCGCCGACCAGCACCGCGCAAACCGGAATCAGAAAGAACAGTCCCAGCACCACGCCGCCGGGAACGGCAAAGGCAGCGAGCATGGATGTCGGAACGCGCGCGCTCATCGTAATCTTTATTCCGTAATGACGAAAACGCGATCCCCGCGCTATCGCGGAGATCGCTTTGGTGAGTTCGGCTTACTGGCCGAGAACGGCCTTGGCCCAACCGGCATCGATCTCGGCCTTCTTCGCGGTGGCCTTGGCGATATCCATCGCCTGCACCTGCGGCGCGGCCGGCATCTTGTCGGCAACGCTCGGCGGCAGGGCGACACCGGGCACGGCCGGACGCACATAACCCTCGGCGAAGATCTTCTGGCCCTCATCGCTCATGATGAAGTTGAGCCAGAGCTTGCCGGCATTCGGGTTTGGGCCGTTCTTCACCAGCGAGATCGCGTAAGGCGCGGCGGCTGAGGCTTCCTTCGGAATGACGACGGACACGCCATCGCCGAGACCGTCGGTGAACTTGGCTTTCAGGCCGTCGTTCTCGTAGCCGATCCAGATCGGGATCTCGCCCTTCAGGAACTGCGCGTAAGGCGTGGTGCCGACCGTGCGCAGCACGTTGCCGGCCTTGGTCAGCTTGCCCAGATAGTCGATACCCGGCGCGACATTGTCCATGCTGCCGCCATTGCCGAAAGCCGCAGCGAAAGCCACCACCTGGCCCTGCCCCGTCGAGCGCGGGTCCTGATACACAATGGCGTTCTTGTATTCCGGCTTCAAAAGATCCGCCCAGCTCTGCGGCACGGTCTTGACCAATTTGGTGTTGACGAGGAACGCCACGCTCAGCGTGTGGATGGTGAACCAGCGGCCTTCGGCCTCGCGCAGCGGATCGGCGAGCTTGTCGAAATTCACCGGCTTGAAACCATCGACGACGCCGGCCTTTGCTGCGTCCAGAGCGGACGCTGCAAAGTAATAGGCCGTATCGGCCTGCGGACGATTGCGCGCCTTGTCGAGGGCAACGACGGTCGCCGCAGAACCGAGGTCGTTATAGACCATCTCGACGCCGGGATAGCGCTTCTGGAAGGCCTTGAACTGGTTGGCCCAGTTGGCCCAGGTCGGTCCGGTATCGAACGACACGACGAGGCCTTCCTTGCGCGCGGCTTCGTACAGAGTCTTCTCGCCGGCGTAGAGTTCGGCGCCTTCGAAGGCCCATGCGGCCGGGCTGATGGCAATGGCGAGGGAAGCTGCGGCAACGCCGCTCAGAAACTTGCGTCGGTTCATGTCGATCTCCTTTATGAGGTCGGGGGAAGAAGGCGGATGGCATCGTGCGGGATCGTCACGCCGGTGATCGGCCCGCGCAGATGAGTTTCGAGACGGATGGCCCCGCCGGCGACGGCCATATCGATCCGCCTGACGGGACCAAGATAGCGGTCGGCCGACATGCTGCCCGCGAAGCAGCAGGGATTGCTCGCGTCGACCTGACCCGTGATGGGCTCGACCCGCTCGGGGCGTACGAAGACGGTGACCTTTGTGCCGAGGCTCTTGCCCTGCGTGTCGCAGGCCAGCGCGCCAATCGGCGTTGTCACCATGCCGTCACCGGAAATGCTGCCGGGCCACAGGTTGGATTGACCGACAAAGGCCGCGACACTGGCATCGGCCGGCGTCTCGTACAGTTCGCGCGGCGTGCCGATCTGCACGATGCGGCCGTCGCGCATCATCACGACCTTGTCGGCAATCGACAGCGCCTCTTCCTGATCATGCGTCACAAGCAGCGTCGCAATGCCGGCCTGACGCTGCACGCGCAGAATTTCGTCGCGCATTTCCAGTCGCAACCCCGCATCGAGCGCCGACAGCGGCTCGTCGAGCAGCAGGCCTTGCGGCTCGAACACCAGCGCACGGGCCAGCGCGACGCGCTGCTGCTGACCGCCGGACAATTCTGCTGGATAGTCTTCCGCGCGCTTGCCCATGCCAACACGTCCGAGCATCTCGATGGCACGCGCGCGCCGATCCTGTTTGGCGATACCGCGCACCTTCAGCGGATAGGCGATGTTTTCCCAAAGCCGCATATGCGGGAACAACGCATAGTTCTGAAACACGACACCCAGACGACGCGCCTCGGGCAGTGACGCGCCGACGTCCTTGCCATCGATCAGGATGCGCCCGGAGTCAGGCTTGAGGAAGCCCGCCAGCAATTTCAGAATCGTCGACTTGCCCGACCCCGACGCGCCGATGATCGCCAGCAATTCGCCGCGGCCGATCTCCAGGGCAATGTCGAACACACCAGTGCTCGTGCCGGGATAGCTGTAGCTCACTTGATCGTATCGCAGCGTCACGCGCCTGCCCCCACTTTACGCCGGCCGGTGACCCGCGCCGTCAGCCCGCTTGTCAGCGATGCGATCATCGCAAGCCCAAGCAATACGACGGTGGCCGCGCAGGCAAAGCCCGTCGCGCCGTAGAAGGCTTGCAGCAGCACCACAGGATAGGTGCGCGACAGAAAGCCCGAGACCAGATTGGATAATTGAAATTCACCGATCGACAACGCAGCCACCGTCAGCATGCAGGACAGCAGACTCGTATGCAGCTGCGGCAGTGTGACGTCCCACATACGTGCCGGAAACGATGCGCCGAGCGTTGCGGCTGCGTGCTCATATTCGGCGAGCCCGAGCTGATCCATATCGGCAACAAGAGCCGTCACCGTATAGGGCAGCGTCAATACGAGGTGCCCCGCCGCCAGCAGCCAGAAACTGCCGAGCCACGGTAAGGCGTCTGACGAGAAGACGAGGATGAAGCCGAACGCCAGAACAAGTTCAGGCACGGCGATCGGCATCAGCGTGACGATTCGCGCCGCGAGCCGCACGCCGCCGCGGGCACCGGCATGAATGGCGTAAGCGAGCGGCAGTCCGATCAGGATGTTGAGAATGCAGGTGGTCGCGACGATCTTCAGGCTGGTGGTGAAAGCGCGGCGAAAGCTGGGATCGCCAGCGACCTCTTGATACCAGCGCCAGGTGAAGCCTGACGGCAGCAGCGTGCCGCTCCAGACTTCTCCAAATGAACCTACAAATAGCAACAGAACTGGCGCCGCGAGAAAAATCAGATAGGCGATCGCGACGAACGGCACGAGCCATGTCCTGTCAAATGTGATGCTGAAGTCTGCGCCTCAGTATAACGGCGGCATATCAGTTTTATGACAGAGCGGCAAAGTTATGCATTTGCGAGAAGGCGTGCTGCGATGCGAGCGATGACGCCGTCGACATCAGCGACGCGCTCGACCGTATTCACCTCAGGCGCATCGGCCATCGCCAACACCAGGCGATTGAATTGTAGTCCGAGCGCCATCTCCGAGAGTGTCCCGACACCTCCGCCAATCGCGACCAGCACGAGACATGCGCGCGCGATAATGGCATTCCGTGCAGGGCCGATGCCCGTTGCGATGGGGATCGCAACATATGGATTGGCTGCGTGCCACTCCTCATCGGGCAACAGGCCGACGGGCATGCCGCCCTCCTGTGCATGGCCCTTGCACGCTGCTTCCATCACGCCGGTCTTACCGCCGCACAACAATTGCAGGCCATGGCGCGCCAATGCTGCGCCCATCTGTTCGGCGAGATCGCGTTGCGCTTGTGTCGCGTCTCGCGGCCCGATGATGCCGATGGGCACACGGCGCAGCTTGCGCGTTACTGCGAGCCGCAGCAACGCCTCGGAAGCCGTCACAGCTTCTCCACCCTGCTCCACGGCATCATCACGCCACGTGAGCGCCAGCGGATCGAATAGCCGTGCGCCATCGCTGAGCTGCTGCGTGCGCTCATTCCAGAACAATGCCTGCATGATGTTAGCCTTCGAGTTCTTGCTGCAATCCGCGCACGAAAGATGTCAGGCCGGTGCGGCGTTCGCGCTTCAGGCGCTCGGCCTTGAGAATCGACTGCACCTCGCTATAGGCCTCTTCCACATTGTGGTTGATGACAATGTAGTCGTATTCGGCCCAGTGGCTCATCTCGTGGCTGGCGCGGCTCATGCGCCCGCGGATCACTTCGTCGGAATCCTGCGCGCGGGTATGCAGACGTTTTTCGAGATCGGCCGCCGAGGGCGGCAGGATGAAGACGCTGACGACGTCGGCCCGCGCCTTCTCGCGCAATTGCTGCGTACCCTGCCAGTCGATATCGAACAGCACGTCATTGCCGGCTGAGAGCGCGGCTTCCACTGGCGCACGCGGCGTGCCGTAGCGGTTATCGAACACCGTGGCCCATTCGAGCAGTTCATTGCCCTTGGCCATCTTCTCGAAGCGCGGCTTGTCGACGAAGATGTAGTCCTTGCCGTCAACCTCGCCGGGCCGCATCGGGCGCGTCGTGGCCGAGACCGACAGTTGCAGCCCCGGCATCCGGTCGATCAGCAGCCGCGTCAGCGTCGTCTTGCCGGCACCGGATGGCGATGACAGCACGAACATCAGCCCGCGCCGCTCGACTCCGTCAAAGCCAGCTTCTTGAAAATTTCGGCTGCCCCCGGACATGGTCACTCCAGATTCTGTACCTGTTCACGGAATTGCTCGACCACGTTCTTCATTTCGAGGCCGGTGCTGGTCAATTCCAGATCGTTGGATTTCGAGCAGCAGGTGTTAACCTCGCGGTTGAACTCCTGCGACAGGAAATCCAGCCGCCGTCCCACCGGACCGCCTTTCTTGATCATCTCGCGCGACTGCGAAATGTGCGACGCGATGCGGTCGAGCTCTTCGCGGATGTCGGCCTTGGTTGCCATCATCAGCGCTTCCTGGCTTAGCCGATCACTATCGAAACGATCCGAGGCTTCCAGCAACGTCGCGATCTGTTCGGCAAGTCGTGCACGAATGGCTTCCGGCTTGCGGCCGGGCGCGGCCTCGGCCTTCTTCGACAGCGCCTCGATTTCATTCAGACGCTGGGACAGGATGTCACCAAGCGTCATGCCCTCACGCTTGCGCATGGCGACCAGCGCGGTGAGGGCCTCTTCGAATGCGGCGGCCACGGCAGCCTTCGCCGCCTTGTCCTCGGCCTCGTCAGCCTCGGGCTCGACCACTTCGATGACGCCCTTGATATTCATCAGACCATCGACGCTCGGCGCGACGGCGTCGATCTTGCTGGCCAATTCGGCGGCAATACGCAGCACCGAATTCAGCACCTCTTCGTTGATCCGCACGGTCGAAGCCGCGTTGCTGCGCTTAACGGTGAGGTTCGCGTAAACCGTGCCGCGTGACAGCACTTCAGTGGCGCGCTTGCGGGCGACCGCCTCGACTTCGTCGAAACCCGGGGGCATCCGGAAGCGCAGGTCGAAGCCCTTGGCGTTGACGGATTTCAGCTCCCACTCGAAGCTGTAAGGCCCGCTGGTGCCGTGGCTTCGCGCAAAGCCGGTCATGCTCGACAACGCCATCGCGGAACGTCTCCAAAGAATACGAGTAAGATTCGCAAGGCGCGAACCGGCTCAGGTTAGGGCCTTTTCAGGCCAAGGGGAATTCGAAGCAGAAGCCAGCGCAGGGCTTGGTGGTACGGCCTATTGCTGAACAACCGGCGGTGTACCCGTCGACTGCGCAGCGCCCTGACGAGCCGGCGCGGCAGGCGCGGGAGCCGTGCGGGCGCGCTGCTTGGCCGGTGCGAGTCTGGCCGGACTTGTACCGGTCGCCGCAGCAGGATCCGCAGGAGCACCGGCGGGCGCAGCAGCCTCTTCCGGCGGCTCGACAGCGTCGTTCTGGACGGCCTTCTCGAGCGCGCGCAGCTTGCTGACGTTCTTCTGGTGTGCGTCGTAGGTTTCGGTGAAGGCGTGACCGCCGGTGCCATCGGCTACGAAGAACAGGTCGCGGGTGCGTGCCGGATTGGCAGTCGCCTCCAGCGACGCACGGCCCGGATTGGCGATCGGGCCCGGCGGCAGGCCTTCCACCACATAGGTATTGTAGGGCGACGGCTGCTGGATCTCGCTGCGCTTGATCGGACGGCCCAATGTGCCCTTGCCGCCGACGATGCCATAGATGATCGTCGGATCGGACTGCAGCTTCATCTTCTGGCGCAGGCGATTGGCGAACACGGCGGCCACGCGGCTGCGCTCGTCAGCGCGGCCGGTTTCCTTCTCGACGATCGAGGCGAGCGTCACCAGTTGTTCCGGCGTCTTCGCCGGAATGTCGGCGTTACGGCGTTCCCAGACTTCGGCCAGCACGCGCTTCTGCAATTGCTGCATGCGCTGGATCACCTGGTCGCGCGGCGTGCCACGGGGGAATTTGTAGGTCTCGGGCAACAACGTGCCTTCGCGCGGCATTTCACGGATCGAGCCGGTGAAGATGTCGCTATCGGTCAAACGCGCGACGATCTGCTCGGAGGTCAGGCCCTCGGGAATCGTGATGGAGTGTTGCACGACCTTGCCTTCGACGATGGTGCCGATGACATCGCGCAGATTGGCGTTCTTCTGGAACAGATATTCGCCGGGCTTCAGTTCCGAGCTGGCCTTCAACGCAAACACGGCGCCGATGAAAACCCAGCGATTGGCTGAGATCACGCCTTCGCGCAGCAACGCTTCGGCGATATCGCCTTTGCCCGCACGCGCGGGGATATTGACGACCTTTTCTTCCTGCAGCGGTCCCGGCGCTTCCAGCGCCTGGCGACCATAGACGTACGCGCCACCTGCACCGAGCATGGCGACGATAATGATGGTGATGATGGCATTACCGGCAACCACGAGCGGATTACGCGCATGATCAGAACGCTTCGGCGGCGGCGGAACCTGCTCCGGCTCCAGCGCGGCACGCGGACTCCTCGGCGAAATGGGCGGCCTCTCACTCATCGATAGTACCTGATCCTGTCGGTTCAATCGTGACGGGGACAAACACGATCCCCGTCAATAACATACGCCCAGTGTAGGAATTAGCGCGGAATACGGCGAAACGGTGGAGGTTCTCTAACCAGCCACGCGCTGTAGGATCACGGACGCATTAGTACCGCCGAAACCGAATGAATTCGACAAGGCAATGTTGATCTCGCGCTTGCGCGGGGTCAATGCGACAAGATCGATCGCAGTTTCCACCGACGGATTGTCGAGATTGATCGTCGGCGGCGCGATGTTATCCCGAATCGCAAGCACACAGAAGATGGCCTCGACCGCACCAGCCGCACCGAGCAGGTGGCCGATCGACGACTTCGTCGATGACATCGACACTTTTGACGCGGCATTGCCGAGCAGGCGCTGAACCGCGCCGAGTTCGATCTCGTCGCCGAGTGGCGTCGAGGTGCCGTGCGCATTGATGTAGTCGATGTCGGCCGCGGCAATGCCGGCGCGCTTCATCGCAGCGTTCATGCTGCGGAACGCACCATCGCCATCCGGCGTCGGCGAGGTGATGTGGTAGGCATCGCCCGACATGCCGTAGCCGATAATCTCGGCATAGATGCGTGCGCCGCGCGCTTTGGCGTGCTCGTACTCTTCGAGCACGACGACGCCGGCACCCTCGCCCATGACGAAACCATCGCGGTCCTTGTCGTAGGGCCGCGACGCTTTCTCCGGCGCTTCGTTGAAATTGGTCGACAGCGCGCGTGCTGCCGCGAAGCCGGCCATCGCCAAACGGCTGATTGGCGACTCGGTACCGCCGGCGACCATGACATCGGCGTCGCCGAGCGCGATCAGACGGCCGGCATCGCCGATCGCGTGCGCGCCGGTCGAACATGCGGTGACGACGGAGTGATTGGGGCCTTTAAGACCGTGCTCGATCGAGACATATCCCGAAGCGAGATTGATCAGGCGGCCGGGAATGAAGAACGGCGACACTTTGCGCGGGCCGCGCTCTTTCAGAAGCAATGCGGTATCGGCAATGCCGGACAGACCGCCGATGCCGGAGCCGATCATCACGCCGGTGGCGCAGCGATCGTCTTCATTGTCGGGGTGCCAGTTGGCATCGTCGAGCGCCTGCTTGGCGGCGCACATCGCATAGATGATGAAGTCGTCGACCTTGCGCTGGTCTTTCGGCTCCATCCACTGATCGGGATTGAAGGTACCGCCCGTGCCGTCGCCGCGTGGAATCACACAGGCGATCTGGCTGGTGAGATCGGATACATCGAATGTATCGATCCGCTTTGCGCCGCTCTCACCGTTGAGGATGCGCTTCCAGGTCGGCTCGACGCCGCAGCCAAGTGGCGACACCATGCCAAGGCCTGTGACGACCACCCGCCTCATTGTCGTACCTCCATGGCCCATCCTTGAGCCAATGCCTTTGAGCAATGCCTACGCGTCACAGCAAGAAGCCGGTGGATCGCACAAACGCGATCCGGCCGGCTTCAAAATGTGTCGCGCGAAGGTGTCAGCTCTTTGCGTTCTTCTCGAGAAACTTGGTTGCGTCGCCGACGGTCAGAATCGTCTCGGCGGCATCGTCCGGAATTTCGCAGCCGAACTCTTCTTCGAACGCCATCACGAGCTCGACCGTGTCGAGGCTGTCAGCGCCGAGATCATCGATGAAGCTCGCGGCATCGACCACCTTCTCGGGTTCAACACCAAGGTGTTCAACCACGATCTTCTTCACTCGCTCGCCAATCTCGCTCATATCAACCTCGTGCTTGTTACATTGGGCCCGTCCGCAGACGATACGAGCCATCGTGGAGCGTTTAACTCGTTAAACCTTGCGCAGTTACGCGTCTCTGGATTGACCCCGTCGTCCCGGACGGAGCCTCGCGAAAACGGCAGGCTCGTCCCCGCCAATATACAGGGTTTCAAATTCCTGCAATGGCCTTCTTTGCCCCACCGTTGGAGGTTCGGTTACCATACTTCATTTGGCTTGGCCACATAGCCCGGTGACTGTCCAAACCTCAATTAAATCACGACGTTGGGGTTCCCCCGACGCTTAGATCATCGCCATGCCGCCATTGACATGAATCGTCTGTCCGGTGACGTAGGCCGCCTCATTTGAGCTCAGATAGACCGCTGCTGCCGCAATATCTTCCGGCGAGCCGAGACGCCCTGCCGGCACCTTTGTCAGAATCGTTTCGCGCTGCTTGTCATTGAGCACATCGGTCATCGGCGTTGCGATGAAACCGGGTGCAATGCAATTGGCCGTCACGTTGCGCTTGGCGTATTCCGCCCCCAGCGTTTTCATCATGCCGATCAGGCCGGCTTTCGCTGCGGTGTAATTCCCCTGCCCGGGATTTCCAGTGACGCCGACCACCGAAGTGATGGCGATGATGCGACCGAAGCGCTTGCGCATCATCAGCTTGGTTGCGGCGCGTGCGAGGCGGAAGGTCGCGGTCAGATTGACGTTGATTACGTCATCCCAGTCTTCGTCCTTCAACTGGACGAACAGATTATCGCGGGTGATCCCGGCATTGCTGACGAGGATGTCGAGCTGGCCCATGGCTTTCTCGGCTGACGGCACCAACTCTTCGACATCAGCGGTGTTGGAAAGATTGCACGGCAGCACATGCGTGCGATTGCCGAGCTTCGCGGCCAGCGTTTCGAGAACCGCCTTGCGCGTTCCGGACAGCGCCACCGTCGCGCCCTGAGCATGCAGAGCTGTGGCGATGGCTTCGCCGATGCCGCCGGTCGCGCCGGTCACCAGCGCGGTCTTGCCTGTCAAATCGAACATCTTGTCTTCTCCTCTGGCCGCTTACGCCGAACGCGCTGCTGCGAGCGCATCCTTGGCGGCGGCAATGTCATTGGGTCCGCCGACGGCGACGCCGACGGCGCCTTCGGCAATGCGTTTGACAAGTCCGCTCAGCACCTTGCCGGAGCCGACCTCTAGGAAACGCGTCACGCCCTGGCCTGCCATATAGGATACGCATTCGCGCCAGCGCACGGTGCCGGTGACCTGCTCGACCAGGCGGCGGCGGATTTCATCGGGATCCGAGATCGGCGCGGCCAGCACGTTGGACACCAGCGGCACCACCGGCTTGTTGATCGTGACCTTGGCCAGCGCGTCCGCCATCACGTCGGCGGCGGGCTGCATCAGGCTGCAATGGAACGGCGCCGACACCGGCAGCAACATCGCACGCTTGGCGCCCTTGGTCTTGGCTATCTCCAGTGCGCGTTCGACCGCAGCCTTGTTGCCGGACACCACCACCTGACCGCCGCCATTGTCGTTGGCGGCGTGGCACACTTCGCCCTGTGCAGCTTCTTCAGCCACGGTCACGGCGGTCTCGTAATCGAGGCCGAGCAACGCCGCCATGGCGCCGACACCCACCGGCACGGCCTTCTGCATGGCCAGACCACGGGTCCGCAGCAGGCGGGCCGCATCCGTGACTGAGAGGCTTCCGGCCGCTGCCAGCGCCGAATATTCGCCGAGCGAGTGGCCGGCCACGAAAGCGGCGTCCCGGGCCAGCGAGATGCCCGCCTCGGCCTCGAGCACTCGCATGGTCGCCAGCGACACCGCCATCAGCGCCGGCTGGGCGTTTTCGGTCAATTGGAGGGTTTCGGCCGGGCCGTCCCAGATAATGCCGGTCAGCTTCTCGCTGAGAGCCGAATCGACCTCGTCGAACACGGCCCTGGCGACGGGAAATGCATCCGCAAGCGCCTTGCCCATGCCGACCGCCTGGGACCCCTGCCCCGGAAAGGTAAATGCTGCGGTCATTGACGCCCCGTCATGTTTTTTGGCTTAAACTCGTTCAAACGTGCGCCGTAAGACACTGGCACGACGGGGAATGTCAAGCCGCAGCGCCCAGGATGCACCACGATCCGGGTTCCCGCCCGCTCCCGAAATCCACTCATTTGGCCCCGTTTCGCTTGCCATTACTGGGAAAATCCGTATAAGGCCCCGATCCGCAGATCCCGGCCGGGAGCTGAACGGACGGTCACAGCAAAATCACACACAGGTTTGTTGCGATAGGGCCAGTTGGTCCGTCGTCCCGTGCTCCCGCCTTCTGAGCAATATCGAGTCCTTTCCATAAGGGTTCGAAGGGCTTGCCGCCGGGAAACGCGCTAACCTTGGAAAGGACAGCCATGCCTCTTTATGAGCATGTATTTCTCGCGCGTCAGGATGCGAGCGCACAGCAGGTCGAAGACCTCACCACCCAGATGACCGGCATCGTCGAAGGTCTCGGCGGCAAGGTCGTGAAGATGGAAAACTGGGGCGTGCGCTCCCTGACCTATCGCATGAACAAGAATCGCAAGGCGCACTTCGTGCTGATGAACCTCGATGCCCCGTCCGCGGCGGTCACCGAGATTGAGCGCCAGGAGCGTATCAGCGAAGACGTCATCCGTTATCTGACCGTCCGCGTCGAAGAGCACGAGGAAGGCCCGAGCGCCATGATGCGCAAGGCTGATCGTGATCGTGAACGCGACGACCGTGGTGGTGGCTTCCGTGGCGACCGTGAAGGCGGTGGCTTCCGTGGTGATCGTGGTCCGCGTCGTCCGCGTGACGACGAAGCAGCATCGGTTGAGGAGTAAGAATAATGGCTGAAGCTGGTGCACGTCGTCCGTTTTTCCGCCGTCGCAAGACCTGCCCGTTCACAGGTCCGAACGCGCCGAAGATCGACTACAAGGATTCCAAGCTGCTGATGCGTTACGTCTCTGAGCGCGGTAAGATCGTGCCGAGCCGCATCACGGCCGTCTCCGCCAAGAAGCAGCGGGAACTCGCTCGCGCCATCAAGCGCTCGCGTTTCCTCGGTCTGCTGCCCTACGTTATCCGCTAAGGCGGTTTTCGACCGGCGGCCTCGTGCCGCCGGTCGCTTTTATTTCTCATAAGGCTTCCGGGTCGTCCGGTCGCCGATGGTTGGGGCAAGTGCCTCTAACCGCTCAAAGGGGGCGGGACAGCTGATGATCGCAAGTCTTCTCATCGCGTTTGCCGCCGGCGCTGCCTCAGCGCTGATGTTCGCCTCGATCATTTCGGGCGCGTTGATTTCCCTTTTGCTGTTCTATCTCGCGCCGCTGCCCTTGATGGTGGCCGCTCTCGGCTGGGGTCCGGTGACTGCTGCCATCGGCGGCATCGCAGCCGGCACCTCGCTCGGCCTGTTGTTCGGCATGCCCTATCTCGCCGCCTTCGTCTTCACTGTGGCCCTGCCCGCCTGGTGGCTTGGCCATCTCGCATTGCTCGGCCGCCCTGTTGCTGCAGAAGTGCCGGGCGTGAATGGCGCAGCCGCGCCCCCCCCCGTGGTCGAATGGTATCCGGTCGGCCGCATGTTACTGTGGACCGCGGGTTTCGCCGCATTCACGACCATGGGCGCGCTGCTGACCCTCGGCACCGATGGCGACACTATCGTCTCGGCGCTGCGCCGCGCTCTGACCCGCATCCTGGGATCGCGCGGCGGCGCTGGCGACTCCGAACAGGTCATCAATGCGCTGGTGACGATCGCGCCGGCTGCCGCCGCCATCGTCGCGATCATGACACTGACGCTCAATCTCTGGCTCGCCGGCCGCATCATCGTGACATCGGGCCGACTGAATCGGCCGTGGCCTGAGCTGAAATCCGCAGCACTGCCGCCGATGACGATGGTCGCGCTGTGTCTGGCCATCGCGCTGTCCTTCATGGGCGGCATCGTCGGCATCTTTTCGCAGATCGTCACCTCGGCGCTGATGATGGCCTATGCCCTCACCGGCTTCGCCGCGCTGCATACGCTGACCATGGGCATGAAAAGCCGCGTGATGGTGCTGGGCCTGACCTACGCCATGGTGCTCGTCCTCGGCTGGCCCATCCTCACCATGGTTGGCCTCGGCCTCGCCGATGCCTTCTTCGGATTTCGCCAACGTTTTCTCGCACGCAAGCCGCCTTCTTCGACGGTGGCCTGACCAACTCACCTCAACTCAACACCTGCTCACCACTTAAAGGAGAACGATCATGGAAGTCATTTTGCTCGAACGCGTTGCTAAGCTCGGCCAGATGGGCGAAGTCGTCCGCGTCAAGGACGGCTACGGCCGCAACTTTCTACTGAAGCGTGGCAAGGCGCTGCGCGCCACCGCCGACAACCGCGCCAAGTACGACGGCATGAAGGCTGACCTCGAAGCCAACAACATCAAGGCCAAGGCGGAAGCCACCACGGTTGCCGAGAAGATCGACGGCCGCAACGTCGTCATCATCCGTCAGGCGTCGGAAACCGGTCAGCTGTTCGGTTCGGTGTCGGTGCGCGACATCATCGCCACCTTCGAGGCTGACGGCGTCACCTTCGCCCGCAGCCAGGTGCTGCTCGACGCGCCGATCAAGACCATCGGCCAGCACAAGATCTCAATCGCCGTGCATCCGGAAGTCGAAGTCAGCGTCAGCGTCACCGTTGCCCGTTCGGCCGACGAAGCCGAGCGCATCAACCGCGGCGAAGACATCTCGAGCCGTCAGGAAGATCAGGACGCAGCCGCCGAAGCACTCGCCGCCGCCGGCGAGTTCTTCGATCCGGACGCACAGGGCAACGCCGAAGAAGACAACGGCTAAGTCACGGACCTCGGAGCTTCTGCTCAAACGAGAAAAGCCCGGCCAGATTGGCCGGGCTTTTTTGTATCGTCACTCAAACGGCTGATCTACTACTGCGAGATCGGCGGCACCGGCGAGCCTGACGAGGCCGGAGGCGCCGGTGGTGCAGCCGACGCCGGAGGCGGTGGTGGCGGCGCGGCCGGTGCCGGCGAAGGCGCAGCTGGAGCCGGGGCCACAGGAGTCGGCGCGGGCACTGGCGGAGTTGCGGGAGGCGCGACCGCTGGCGGCGGAGCTGCGGCTGGCGGAGGCGTTGGAGCCACAGGTGCCGGGGCCGGCGTTGCTGCGGGCGGAGACGCAGGGGCTGCCGGCGCAGGAGGCGCCGGCTCGGCAGGCGCCGGACGGCTTTCCCCTTCAGGCGCCTTCGGAGCCGGCGTGACCGACGGAACGGGATCTGGACGAAGTGCCGGCGTCTCAGGCTTGGCTTCGGGCTTCGCCTCAGGCTTGCTCTCTTCAGCGGGCTTCGCAGGCTCGGTCTTGGCCGGCTCAGGCCGTGGCTCAGACTTGGGTTCAGCCTTCGGCTCAGTCTTGGGTTCGACCTTGGGCTCGTCCTTCACAGGTTCGGCCTTCGGCGGCTCTTCCTGATGACGGCGCCCCTTCTTACCGAGCTTTTGCTTCTGCGCGGGACGCTCTGCTTCGGCGGCAGCCGGCGACTGTGCGTCTACGGGCTTGGCCGCATCGGGCTTCGCTTCGGGATTGTCTGTCGCCGGGCGCGCCTGTCGCCGAGCATTGCGGCCCTGGCGCGTGCCGGGCTCGGCCTGAGCTGGTGCAACATCGGCATCGGGCTTGGCGGCCTCCTGCGGACGTAGCCGGCGTCCCGGCGGCGGAGCCTCGGACGGCGGCGCAGCACCGGGCTTGGCATCGGCCGGGGCCGGCTTCTGCTCGGTCGTGAGTTCACGGCCCTGACGCGTCAGGTTATCCCCGGCAGGACGGCGGTCGGCCGCCCCGTTGGACACGACATAAGCGGCCATGGACGCCGCCATATCTGTACTTGTGGTGTAGTGCTGGCGCAGGAAGGCCGGCAACTGACCGGGTGCCACCGTCTTCAGCAGCCCGCGCGGACTTTTATGGCAGACGGCACAGCCGCCCGCGAAAATCTGGGAGGGTGACTTTCCGGCTTCGAGGTTTTGGGCCTGTGCCGGGACTGCCGCGAAGCCAATCAGGAGCATCACCGTCGCTAAACTGAGCGCTCGGCTCAACATTTCAATCTCCTGATGTGGCTAGCTTAATCACGCGGATCACCTTGTATCCGATTGTGACGTGAATGGAAGCATCGACATATCGCAACGATGTGATCGGAACAATCGGGATAGCGGCATTGCAGCGTGCGCATTGGCACAGGCGGTGCACCACTACTATCTTCTACTCAAGAGCTAGGGAGACAGTTGATCTCGTGCACGGCGGGAAGTTACGCTGTTGCTTCAGTTTGCGCGTGATCGGATCATTGGGGTGATTTCGATGGACCGTCTGTTGCGATTCTTCCTGAGTCAGTACATTCGCCGAGGGGCAATAACCTTCACTACGGCCTCCGGCCAACAATTCACCTTCGGTGATGGCTCCGGACCTCCCGTCTCTGCCCGCTTCGTCACCAAAGCCGCCCAACGCCGACTACTTCTCGATCCCGAACTGGCACTCGGCGAGATATTCATGGACGGGCTCCTCGTTATGGAGCGTGGCACCATTGCCGACCTGCTCGCCATCGCCCTGAACCAGCCCGACATGGCGCCCCGCTGGGCCAAGCTGCAATGGTGGCTCCGCTACGTCCTGCGCCACGCCCAGCAGTTCAATCCCCGCAAGCGCTCCCGCAACAACGTTGCCCATCACTACGATCTGGACGGCCGGCTCTACTCATTGTTTCTGGATGCTGACAAGCAATATAGCTGCGCCTATTTCGAAGGACCGGACGCGACCCTGGACGACGCCCAGCTCGCCAAGAAGCGCCACCTCGCGGCCAAGATGCTCATCGAAAAAGGCCAACGCGTACTCGACATCGGCTCCGGCTGGGGCGGGCTTGGGCTCTATCTGGCAGAGATGACCGGTGCCAATGTCACCGGCGTTACGCTGTCCACCGAACAGCTGCAGGTCGCCAATGCCCGGGCCGGCGAGAAAAACCTCAAAGACCGCGCAAAATTCCTGCTCGAGGACTATCGCGACATCCCCGGTCCATTCCACCGCATCGTCTCCGTTGGCATGTTCGAACATGTCGGCGTCGACCATTACGACACCTACTTCAAGCGGTGCGCAGAACTCCTGACCGAGGACGGCGTCATGGTGCTGCACTCCATCGGTCGCCCTGAGGGACCCGGCATCACCAATCCATGGGTCGCCAAGTACATTTTCCCCGGCGGCTACATCCCCGCTCTGTCGGAAGTTCTCCCGGCGATCGAACGGGCCGGGTTATTGGTCTCGGACATCGAAATCCTGCGGCTGCATTATGCCGAGACGCTCAAGGCATGGCGCGAGCGCTTCATGGCACGACGCGAGGAAGCCGTGCGGCTCTATGACGAGCGCTTTGCGCGGATGTGGGAGTTCTATCTGGCGGCGTCGGAAATGTCGTTCCGTATGCAGAACGTGATGAACTTCCAGATCCAGCTCACCAAACGTCAGGACGTTGTGCCGTTCACGCGCGATTATATCGGGCGGGAGGAAGCTCGGCTTCGAGCCAGGGAACGGAGCCAACAACCGCGTCTGCAGATTGCCGGCGAATAGGCTGGTTTAGTGCTGGAATAGGAGCGTCGCATGCCGGCGGCGCAAGACAGGCCGTGGCCGCAGAATGGCGGGGCGCTGGAGGCGCGCTTTGGCGGCTGAGAGCGCTTTCGTATCGCATGGGACATTTTCAAGCTGCGCGGTGCGCTCGAACGTGTCGATCAGTGTGGACAACCACGCAGAACCGTCGGTTCCGGCAGCCTGAGTTCCGGCATCGGGATGCTGGTGACGCTGGCTCATGGATCTATCCTTCGCCTCTATATTCGTTTTGAAGCCAACGCCCGGCTCCCCGTGGGGTTCCGGCACTGCCGTGCTTGCCAGCGGCTGGCTCTCTTGTAAGTGCGAGAGATCGCCATCCGGTTCAGGCGCGGGGCGCAATTTTTCCGGGTTCCTTAAGCAATGATTCAGACCCCTCCCCTTGCTGCGGTGGAAGCGTCAAGCGCAATGCGCGCCACCGGCCGGAATTCCCCCGCCTTGATGTGTGAATCGTGCATAAGGCCGCTTCGTCCTTCCACTCGGAGACCGTCAGGCGCTTAGTCGCCGACGCCCGCGTGACCACGCCGTTCATCCGCCCAATTCGGAAGACCCAATAGAGACCATGGCCGCATTCGATTCGAACGTTCTCAAGCTCACCCCCGAGGCGGGCACCCCGGCCTATCGGTCGGCGCCGCACAATATCGAGGCGGAACAGGGCGTGCTGGGCGCGATCCTGGTCAATAACGACGCCTTCTACCGGGTCTCGGACTTCCTCAAGGCCGAGCATTTCTTCGAGCCGATCCACCAGACCATCTTCGAAACGGCCGCTGCCATCGTGCGCGCCGGCAAGATCGCCACTCCCGTGACGCTGAAGACCTTCCTGCCGACCGACACGGATCTCGGCGGCATGACCGTCGGCCAATACCTCGCCCGCCTCGCCGCCGAAGCCACCACCATCATCAATGCGCAGGATTACGGCCGTACGATCTATGAACTGGCGATCCGCCGCCAGCTGATCAATGTCGGCGAGGACATGGTCAACGTCGCCTATGACGCGCCGGTGGACTTCGCTCCTCGCGCCCAGATCGAGGATGCCGAGCGTCGGCTGTATGAGCTGGCCGAAGCCGGCCGCTATGACGGCGGCTTCCAGCGCTTCTCCCAGGCAATGACCACCGCGCTGGACATGGCGGCCAACGCCTATCAGCGCGACGGCAAACTGTCGGGCATCTCCAGCGGGTTGCGCGACCTCGACGCCCGCATGGGCGGCTTGCAGCGCTCCGACTTGATCGTGCTAGCCGGACGTCCCGGCATGGGCAAGACCTCGCTGGCCACCAACATCGCCTACAACATCGCCGCCGCCTATCAGTCCGAAGTGCAGCCCGACGGCAGCATGAAGACCATCAATGGCGGCGTCGTCGGCTTCTTCTCCTGCGAAATGTCGGCCGAACAGCTCGCCACGCGTATTCTCGCAGAGCAGACCGAGATTTCCTCCAGCGCGATCCGCCGCGGCGGCATCACCCAAGCCGAATTCGACAAGATCCGCGACTACACCATCAAGCTGCAGAACCTGCCGCTTTACGTCGACGAAACCGGCGGCCTGTCGATCTCGCAGCTCACCGCCCGCGCCCGCCGCCTGAAGCGGCAAAAGGGCCTCGACGTCATCATGGTGGACTACATCCAGCTGCTGCAGGGCTCCGGCAAGCGCTCCGACAACCGCGTGCAGGAAGTCACCGAGATCACCACCAGCCTCAAGGCGCTGGCGAAGGAACTGAACTGCCCGGTAGTCGCGCTGTCGCAGCTCTCGCGTCAGGTCGAAAATCGTGAAGACAAGCATCCGCAGCTGTCCGACTTGCGTGAATCCGGATCGATCGAGCAGGACGCCGACGTGGTGGTCTTCGTGTATCGCGAGGAATACTATCTGCAGGCCAAGGAGCCGCGACTCGGCACTCCCGAACACGAGAAATGGCAGCTCGAGATGGATCTTGCGCACGGCAAGGCCGAAGTCATCATCGCCAAGCAGCGTCACGGCCCCACAGGCACCGTCGACCTGCAGTTCGAAGGCCAGTTCACCCGCTTCAGCGATCTCGCCGGTGGCGCCCAGTTCCGCGCCCCGCAGGAGTGACGCGCGTGCGGTTGAACCGTCTCTGACGCGCGCATATTGTGCGGCGCAGAATTCGATCGTGTGATCCCATCACACGATCCCTGTGCCAGGACATTTCGATGAACAGCGTCTCCGCCCCGAAACCAACAACTCCCGCCGACATGGAGTTGCCCGCAGACGCCAGCGGCATCCTGACCATCGATCTCGACGCCATCGTCGCCAATTGGCGCAAGCTCGAAAAACACGGCGTGCCCGCCGAATGCGGCGCAGCGGTGAAAGCCGACGCCTATGGCTGCGGCATCACCCCCGTGGTGCGCGCGCTGGCGAAGGCGGGCTGCAGGACCTTCTTTGTCGCCACCTTCGATGAAGCCCGCGCCGCGCGCGCCGCCGCGCCCGAAGCCGCGATCTTTCTGTTGAATGGTTTTCCGCCGAATTCCGGCGATGCGCTGGCCGCTATCAATGTGCAGCCCGTGATCGGCGACCTCAACGAACTCGCCGAATGGGACATGTTCTGTCGCCGCACCGGCTGGAAGGGCGGCGCGGCGGTGCATATCGACACCGGCATGAACCGGCTGGGCCTCGGCCTGGTTGACGTCCAGGGCCTGATCCCGCGCCTCGGCTCGGGCGATCACGGCTTCACGCTGGTGATGAGCCACCTCGCCTGTGCTGAACAACTGCACAATCCGATGAACGCCCGGCAATATTCCAGTTTCCGCGAGGCGTCATCGCTGTTCTCCGGCGTGCCTGCATCCCTCGCGAATTCGTCGGGCATCTATCTCGGCGCGGCCTATCAGTTCGATCTGATGCGTCCGGGTGCTGCGCTCTACGGCGTTAATCCGACGCCGGAAGCCGACAACCCGATGGCACCTGTGGTCGATCTCAAGGTGCGCATCCTGCAGACCCGCAGTGTCGAGCGCGGCGACAGTGTCGGCTACGGTGCCACCTGGGTGGCGCGGCGTCCGACCAGACTTGCGATCATCGCGGCCGGCTATGCCGATGGCTATTTCCGCGCGGCCGGCAGCAGCGACGGCACCCGCGGCGCCGAGGTGATTATCGCCGGCCAGCGCTGCCCAATCGCCGGCCGCATCTCCATGGATCTGCTCGCGGTGGACATCACCGACCTGCCCCATAACGCCGCCCGCCGCGGCCATCTGGCGACGCTGATCGGCGACGGCATCACCGTCGACGAACTTGCGCATCACTACGGCACCATCGCCTATGAGGTGCTGACCAGCCTCGGCCGACGCTACCTGCGGGTCTACAAGGGCGACGACGGCACCGCCGCCGCAGAGCCCGCCGCCGCGTCCTAGACGTCGACCTTGAAGCTGAGTTCGATCTCGGAGGCCGGCAGGCCGCCGCGCACGCCCCAGTTCTCCAAAGGCTGTTCGTTCAGGACGATCTTGATCTCGAGTTCCGGAACGCCGAGCGCCGCAAGGTTCTGCACGATCGTCTTATAGAGGCTTCGCTTGGCCTCGATGGAGCGGCCGGCAAACATCGTGATCTCGACCCGCGTAAAACGCTGCGAGCGCCCGGTCGGCACGATGCGCTGCGTTTCGCTATAGGTGTCCACCGTCACGTCGCGGTCCCAGTCGGGAATTTTGAGCGCCGCCAGCATCGCCGACTGCACGGCCTCGATGACCTCGATCTCACGGCCCCGCGCCCATTCTCCGGTGACTATTCTTGTGACTGGCATCGTCGTCTCCCATCGGATCGGTTGCACCCACACGACTGGAGCGCTCTTGTAGCGTCCCGCGCTTGGAGAGTCGCGCCTTGAACTTCATCTTCGTCTGCACGGTCGGCCTTATCGCCGGCACCATTTCCGGGATCGTCGGCACCGGCTCGTCGATCATGCTGATGCCGGTGCTGGTCTGGCAATTCGGGCCGAAGGAAGCCGTGCCGATCATGGCGGTCGCAGCCGTGATGGCCAACCTGTCGCGCATCCTCGCCTGGTGGCGCGAGGTCGACTGGCGCGCCACCGCCGCCTATTCGCTCACCGGCATTCCAGCTGCAGCCCTGGGCGCACGCACGCTGCTGGTGCTGCCGTCGCATGTGGTCGATCTCACCATCGGACTGTTCTTCATTGCCATGGTGCCGCTGCGCCACTGGCTGGCGCGGCGCTCCTTCACCATCAGCCTGTGGCAACTCGCACTTGGCGGCGCGATCATTGGCTATCTGACCGGCATCGTCGTCTCCAGCGGCCCACTCAGCGTGCCGCTGTTTCTGTTTTACGGCCTCGCCAAGGGCGCCTTCCTCGCCACCGAAGCCGCGAGTTCGCTCGGCCTGTATCTCAGCAAGTCTGTCACCTTCCAGCGGTTTGGCGCGCTCGATCTCGACGTGCTTGTGAAAGGCCTGATCGCCGGCGCCTCGCTGATGGCCGGCGCATTCATCGCCAAGCGCTACGTACTGAAGCTGAGCGTCGAGACGTTCCGCCTGGTCATGGACGGGATCATGCTTCTGGCTGGCGCAAGCATGGTGCTGTCAGGCATGGCGCTGATCTAGGGCGTGGACTCACAAATCGCGGTAAGTATGTCCGCTACCCCGCGAGTTGCAGGCTCAAACAGGACATCGACTCGGGTCCGAAAAGCGCCAACAGGAGATTTCCAAACGGCGGGCCGCTGGAAACTGGCGCTGTTTAAAGTTGTATCGATTACTTACAAGTACGTACGACTGATGTTCATAGATGGCGATCAGCCAGCAACAGGTATTAGTATCTCGCGAATCCGCATTTCCAACGTGCGCAGTGCAACATAATCCTTTGCCTCGCCGCGTACAGTAAAGCCAATATTTCCAACCTATTATTAAGGTTCGTCATCCACGCTGAAATCCGGAATTTCATTTGTTTCATTTGTAACGACTACTGGACGCTTCATGCGCGCGTTCTATGGAAGACTGGCCCGGCTGCCAGGATTTTCATTGGTGGTGCTCGGCGTCTTCTTTGCGACGTCGATCATCGTTGTGTTTTTGGTGGATCTGCAGGCGCGCCATCATGCGGCGCTTTCTGAGGCAAGAAAGGCAGCACTGAACATCGCCGAGATTCTCGCCGAACACACGGCGCTGACCTTTGAGGGGATCGATCGAACACTGCTCGAAGCCGAGAGAATTCGCGAAGATAACCTTTCGGGAAAGTATGCAACGCCCGAAGCCGCAAATACCGCGTTGCGTCTTCTCAAGAAGGCCTCATCGATCGTCGTTGCCGTCGGCTGGACAGATGCAGCCGGTAACCTTCTGGCGCATTCCTACGATCGCACGCCGCCGCGAAGCAATATCTCCGACATGTTGCACTTCACCGCTCAACGCGATCAGGCCGATGGCCGGCTGTTTATTGCGCCCCCCTATCCCTCGGCTGTCACCGACAAATGGTTGACGGCGGCGTCGCGCCGGTTAAGCAACGCCGACGGCAGCTTTGCAGGGGTCGTAACTGCGCCGCTCGACCCGACACATTTCACGCAGGTCTATCGCGCGATCGATGTCGGCAAGGGCGGATCCGTGCTGTTGCTGCATCGCGCGGGCACGGGACGGGTTCTTGCGCGAGAGCCCGCGAGAAAAGGAGCCATCGGAAAATCTTTCGCGGATAGCCCGCTCGTCTCCGAATATCTGCCAAAATCGGAAGCGGGCACCTACGAGACGATAGGCGTTATCGACGGCATCGCGCGCCTCGCGGGGTACAAGGCCGTGCCCGGACTGCCGCTGGTCTTGGTCATCACATACGCCCGCAGTGAGGTGCTGGGACCATGGCGCCAGCACCTTTACATGGTGGGCCCGCTCGTCGCCATGATCGTTGCCGTCATCTTGTTCGGCACGTTTAGGATTTTGCGCCAGACGAATAGTCTTGCCGTGAAAACTAGGATTCTGGAACGAACGAACATGCAGTTCGATGCTGCCTTGAGCAACATGTCGCTAGGGCTCTGCCTGTTTGACGCGAACAAGAATCTGGTGGTTTCGAATGGCCGCTTCCGCGAGATGTACGGTTTCCCGGAAGAACTCGTCAGGCCCGGAACACCCTTGTCTCTCATGCTGCAGGCCCTCAAAGATCGCGGAAAGCACGATTTGTCCATCGAGGGGGATGTTCAGGAGATTCCGACGAAGCAAAGACAGATTTTTATGACTGCCGACGGTCGCGTGATTTTAATTCAACGCAGGTCGATTGCGGATGGCGGATGGGTCGCAACCCATGAAGACATCACCGAGCAGAAACGCGCACAGCGCTTGTTGACTGATAAAGCTGCTGAACTCGAGCGGATCAACATGCGCTTCGACGCCGCGATGAACAACATGTCGCAGGGTCTTTCGCTGTTTGATGGTGAGCAGAGGATCATTCTTTCAAATGCGCGCTATGCGGAAATCTATCACCTCAGCGAGGAACAGGTGAAGCCAGGGACTACGCTGCGGCAAATCATTGAATATCGCCGGGCGAAGAGAACAAATTGCGAAATGGCTGCGGATGTCCTTGTCGACGCCAAACTGAAACTGGAGAAAGAGGTCCAGGAGCTTGTCGACGGGCGCCTCATTTCGATGACGCGCCATCTGATGCCGACCGAAGGGTGGCTGGCGACTCATGAAGATGTCACGGCGCAAAAACACAGGGAGCAGTTGCTGGCCACGAAAGCCGTGGAGCTGGAGCAGACCAACGAACGCTTCGACATTGCGCTGAGCAACATGTCGCAGGGTCTCTGCATGTTCGACGGAGCGAAACGGCTCGTTGTCTGGAATGATCGTTATGCGGAACTATACCAGTTGCCTGCGGCTTTGTTGAAAGTCGGGACGCCTCATGAGGCTATCATCGCCGATCGCGTCTCCCGTGGCATTCTCAAGGGCGGGACGAGCGAACCAGCCATCAGGAAAAAGATAGCTGAATTGGGCCAGCACTCGACCGATTCAAGCTCGGCCAGGGTCGATGAATTTGCGGATGGGCGATTGATGCTCGTCACCCGACAGCCGATGAAAGACGGCGGTTGGGTTGCAACGCACGAAGATATCACCGAACGGCGACGCGCAGAGGCCGAGATCGTTCATCTGGCGCGTCACGATGCGCTCACGGGACTTGCCAACCGAACACTGTTTACCGAGAAACTTGAGGAGGCGAGCCAGCGTCTTAGCCGCCATGACGATGGCTTTGCCGTGGTCATGCTCGACCTCGATAGATTCAAGACCGTCAACGACACGCTGGGACATCCTGCTGGGGATCGTTTGCTTGTTGAGTTCGCACAACGACTGAAATCGTCGACTCGCGAAACCGATGTGCTAGCCCGCCTTGGCGGTGACGAGTTTGCGATCATCCAGGACGGCGGCCCCAATCCGCAGGAGGGTGCAATCGTGCTTGCCCTCAGGATCATCGATGCCATTGCTCAGCCATTTGATCTCAACGGCCACCAAGCCAGCATCGGGATCAGCATTGGAATTGCCCTCGCTCCGGAACAGGGCGTCGATCCCGAGGACCTGTTGAGAAAAGCAGATCTCGCGCTCTACGACGCCAAGACGGGCGGGCGAAACGATTTCCGCCTGTTCCAGTCCGAAATGATCGAGGCTGCCCACTCGCAGAAGATATTGGCAAACGAACTGCGGGACGCGATCGCGCGAAATGAATTCGAAGTGCACTACCAGCCGGTGGTTGACGCCAAGACACGGCAGATCCGCGGCGCCGAGGCGCTGGTCCGCTGGCGACATCCGTCGAAAGGGCTCATCGCTCCCGATCAATTTATTCCGCTCGCGGAAGCGACGGGGCTGATCCTTCCTCTTGGCGAGTGGATCCTGCACCAGGCTTGCACGGATGCAGCGTCGTGGCCGGCTCACCTCAAGATCATGGTCAACATCTCTGCGGTTCAAGTCAGCAAGGGAAAGCTGCTCGACGTCATGCTGGATACTCTGATGGAGACGGGTCTTTCGCCTGAACGGCTGGAGTTGGAAATTACGGAGACGGCTCTTCTTGAGAACGCGACGGCGCATCTGGGGACGATACGGCAGCTGAAGAATCTCGGCATCTCCATAGCGCTCGATGATTTTGGCACTGGTTATTCAACGGCGAGTTATTTGACCAATTTCCCGTTCGACAGGATCAAGATCGACAAATCCTTCGCACAAGGCGCTCCCGATCGCCGCGATTGCGCAGCGGTAGTGTCCTCGGTGCTTGCGCTGGCCCATGGTCTTGGCATCGCAACGACGGCGGAGGGTGTCGAGACCGAAGAGCAATTTGAATATCTGCAGGCTGCAGGCGTAGACCTCGTCCAGGGCTTTCTGTTCGGTCGGCCCGTCCCGCTCTCCGAATTCGACCTCGATGCCGCAGTTTCATTTGGAAATGGTGCTGCTGACGGCGAGTTGTGCGCAGAGGTCATCACCGCAGGGAGATGACCGCCGCCACCGGTGGCCTCCCCCAAACGCAAATCGGCCACCCTGAGGCGGCCGATCGCAGTCCTGAAAATCTGAGCTACCCGCGGCTTAGTAGCCGTATCCGTAGCTTGAGCCGAAGTTGAAACCGCGATTGCAGGTCGAGCAGCCCTGCTGCACCGGTGCGTAATAGACCTGCGCCGGAGCGACCATCTGCACACGCTGCTGCGTGGCGTATTGCGCCGGAATGCGCTCGTAATCGACACGCGCAGGCGCAACCATCACGGTCTTCGGGACCATCACCGTCTCGTACTGCGCCGGCGTGCGGCGCGCGACGGTGCGGCCGGGAGCGACCATCACCGTCTCTTCGACCGTACGATACTGCGGCGGCACCACCTGCTGCTGATAGCAAGTCTGGCACGGCGGCGGTGGCGCGTAGCAATTATAGCAGCCAGCCGAGGCAACACCGGGCATCGCCATTCCGGCGACAGTGGCGAACAGCGCAGCAGCAATCAATTTTGTCATGATGAGACCCCGTGGCGAGCTTGTTTGAAATGGGTTCGTATCGCTTTGATGCGCGACACTCAGCCAAGCACCACCACCGGTCAACGCGGTCCTGATATTTACCTTGATGAACGTGCTTAAGATTTGATGACGGCAACATATGAGGATGCCAAGGCAGGCACATTGCGCTGCGTTCGGATTCACAGCCCAGCGCAGCGTGAGATCAACCGGTCCCTGCGGACTATCTTAATAACCGTCGCGGGGCAGCCCGAAGAGTTGCTCGAACACACTCGGTTGGCGAACCACCCATTGGCCCGGTTCGCCCGTTCTCAGATCCCGCACATAACGCGGCGGCGCTTCCACATAATAAAGCGGCGGCGGCGCGCGAATGCCGGTATCCATCGTGATGGGATAGCGCGCGGTGCCGGCACGATAGCGCGCATCGCGGTAGTCAGAGGCAAGTACCGGCGTCGCCAGCGTCGCCGCACCCAGCACGATCATCAAAATACGCACCGCACACCTCACGCTGACGTCACTGCGGTGAGGCTATCGGGCGGAGGTTAATGAAGGATTCGTCGCATGGCAGTTCCACGCGAGCTCCTGCGCGGAACAAATTGGACTCGCGAAGCGCTGGACTGCGGCTCAGCTCGTTGGTCGAGCAGCCTCGATTGCTCACCACTGCTGCTCGCGGCGCGTCTACCGAGCGTAAGCAATCGCCAAGTTGAACAGGACCACTGCAGAGGCTGCACCTCCGGCATCGCCGCGGCAAAGGCGATCCAGGCCGACATTGCCGACCAGTTCTCGCGCGTCGGAATTTTGGCAACCAAATAGACCTTGCCCATGTGCCGGTCGATGCGTCCCACCCGGCGAGGCTGGCGAACCCTTCGAGAAGAAACTTGCAAATGCCCCGTTCAACCGCGTAGACCAAGAGAACAAACCAAAAACACCCACAGTCGCGATTCCTTCCGCCAATGGCCAAAAACCTCCTCTCCTTCGTCTGCCAGAATTGCGGTGCCGCCTATAACAAGTGGCAGGGCAAGTGCGACGCCTGCGGCGAGTGGAATTCGCTGGCCGAGGAGGACACCACCGGCGTCACCACGATTCCGGTCAGCGCGCGCTCCAAGCGCAAGGGGCGCACCTTCAATCTCGAAAGCCTGACCGGCCAGAGCAACGATGCGCCGCGCATTGCCTCGGGGATGGGCGAGCTCGACCGCGTCACGGGCGGCGGTTTCGTGCGCGGCTCGGTGCTCTTGATCGGCGGCGATCCCGGCATCGGTAAATCGACCTTGCTGACGCAGGCCACCAGCCTGATGGCGCGGGCCGGCCATCGCGTGGTTTACATCTCCGGCGAAGAAGCCGTGGCACAGGTGCGGCTGCGCGCGTCGCGGTTGGGCCTTGCAGACGCCTCGGTGCAGCTCGCGTCCGAGACCTCGGTCGAAGATATCGTCGCCACGCTGTCCGAAGGCAGGGTGCCGCGGCTGATCGTGATCGACTCGATCCAGACCATGTGGACCGACACCGTGGAATCCGCGCCGGGCACAGTGACTCAGGTCCGCGCCTCGGCGCAGGCGCTCATTCGCTTCGCCAAGAAATCCGGAGCCACCATCATCCTGGTCGGCCATGTCACCAAGGACGGCCAGATCGCCGGGCCCCGTGTGGTCGAGCATATGGTCGATGCCGTGATGTCGTTCGAGGGCGAAGGCTCGCAGCAGTTCCGCATCCTGCGCGCCGTGAAGAACCGCTTCGGCCCAACCGACGAGATCGGCGTGTTCGAGATGACCGGGCTTGGCCTGCGCGAGGTCTCCAACCCGTCCGAACTGTTCCTGTCCGATCGCGACCTCGGCTCGCCGGGCACCGCCGTCTTCGCCGGCATGGAGGGCACCCGCCCGGTGCTGGTGGAACTGCAGGCTCTGGTTGCGCCGACGACTTTGGGCACGCCGCGCCGCGCCGTGGTGGGCTGGGATTCATCCCGGCTGTCCATGGTGCTGGCCGTGCTGGAAGCCCATTGCGGGGTCAAGCTGTCGGGCTACGACGTCTATTTCAATGTCGCCGGCGGATTGCGCATCAACGAGCCCGCCGCCGACATGGCCGCGGCCGCGGCACTGGTGTCGTCGCTGTGCAATGCGCCGCTGCCCACCGACGCCGTCTATTTCGGCGAAATCTCGCTGTCCGGCGCCGTGCGCCCGGTGGCGCAGACCTCGGCGCGGCTGAAAGAGGCGGCAAAACTCGGCTTCGGCCGCGCAGTACTGCCGGAATCGGCGCGCGGCGACCCCGGCGGCGATGCCGGACTGTCGCTGAATACCATCGGCGGCCTGACCTCGCTGGTCGCCGATATCGCTGCGCGCGGCGTCAAACCCACGCGCGACAACAGCAAAAGCACAGATGCCGAGAAAAATACCGCACCGGTGCGATTCAAGCGCCAGGACGGCTGACAGCGACGTGACCTGCGCTGCCGCGGCCGCTATAGAATGCGCGCGCGACAGACTGCGCAGATGTGCAACACGCTCCGTTAAGGCACTCTGCCGAAAGCGGAACAATGGTGTGATCAGGTGTGCTCTTGCGGCCGATAGCGGTTTTCCGGCCTTGCGAGACGTGCCATATCACCGTCACCTGAAGCGGCAGCCTGTGCCGATTCGCGGTTTCTGATTCACGAGCGGACCTGACCAGCCGATGCCGATCACGATTCTCGACCTTGTCCTGCTCGGCGTCATGCTGATCTCCGGCCTGCTGGCCATGGTCCGCGGCTTCATGCGCGAGATCCTGTCGATCGCGGCCTGGGGCGCGGCGGCGCTGGTCACCCTGTTTGCTTTCCAGAAACTGCTCCCGACCGCTAAAACTTATTTCAACAACGATACCGTCGCCAGCATCGTGGTGGTGGCCGGCGTGTTCATCGGCACGCTGATCGTGGTCTCGATCATCACCGTCCGCATCTCCGATATGATCCTGGATTCGCGCATCGGCGCGCTGGACCGCACGCTCGGCTTCCTGTTCGGCCTCGCCCGCGGCCTCCTGATCGTGGTCGTCGCCTTCCTGTTCTTCTCCTGGCTGGTACCGGACAAGCAGCGTCCGGACTGGGTCACGGGTGCAAAATCGCGCGTCGTTCTGCAGGGAACCGGCGATTGGCTGATGGCACTCTTGCCGGATGACCCTGAAAACACCATCTTGAAGAGGTTCAAGAAAAACAAACCCGATGAGGATACGACCGACGCCGAGCCCGCAGCGCCCGGCGCCGCGGATGGCTATTCCAAACCTGCCCGCGACAGCCTGAAAAAGCTGATCGATGGCAAACCGGCGGGACGCTAGGCGTTCTTAGTTTCTCGCGACACCTGAAAGGCGCGATGGATCCGATGCAGAGCCCTTCCGACGACGCGAGCACCACCATGCGAAATCCCGATCTAGACGGCGACATGCTCCGCGAAAAATGCGGTGTATTTGGTATCTACGGCCATCCCGATGCGGCGGCGATCACCGCGCTCGGTCTCCACGCCCTCCAGCATCGCGGCCAGGAAGCGGCCGGCATCGTCGCCTTCGACGGCAAGCGCTTCCATTCCGAACGTCGCCTCGGCCTCGTCGGCGACACCTTCTCCCGCCGCGAAGTGATCGAGCGCCTGCCCGGCACCGCCGCCGTCGGCCACACCCGCTACTCCACCACGGGCGAAACCATTCTCCGCAACGTCCAGCCGCTATTCGCCGAACTCAATGCCGGCGGTTTTGCAGTAGCCCATAACGGCAACCTCACCAACGGTCTGACCCTGCGCCGCGAGCTCGTGAAGAACGGCGCGATGATGCAGTCGACGACCGACACCGAGGTCATCCTGCACCTCGTCGCGCATTCCAAGCGCAACCGTTTCATCGACCGCTATATTGAAGCACTCCGCGCCATCGAAGGCGCCTATGCGCTGGTGTCGCTGACCAACAAGAAGCTGGTCGGCGCCCGTGATCCGCTCGGCATCCGCCCGCTGGTGCTGGGTGAACTTGACGGCTCGCCGATCCTCGCCTCGGAAACCTGCGCGCTCGACATCATCGGCGCCAAGTACATTCGCGACATCGAGCCTGGCGAAGTCATCGTGTTCGACGAGAACGGCGCGCAGAGCCACAAGCCGTTCGCGCCGCAAGCGCCGCGCCCCTGCATCTTCGAATATATCTATTTCGCACGTCCGGACTCGATCGTCGGCGGACGTTCGGTCTACGACACCCGCAAGGCAATGGGCGAACAGCTCGCCCGCGAGACCCATGTGGAAGCCGACGTGATCGTGCCGGTGCCGGACTCCGGCGTGCCTGCCGCGATCGGCTACTCCCGCGCTTCGGGCGTGCCGTTCGAACTCGGCATCATCCGTAATCACTATGTCGGCCGCACCTTCATCCAGCCGACCCAGAGCGTGCGCGAACTCGGCGTGCGCATGAAACATTCGGCCAACCGCGCCGCCATCGAAGGCAAGCGCATTGTGCTGATCGACGACAGTCTGGTGCGCGGCACCACCTCGAAGAAGATCGTCAAGATGATGCGCGACGCCGGCGCCAGGGAAGTCCACTTCCGTATTGCGTCGCCGCCGATCACCCATCCCGACTATTACGGCATCGACACGCCGGACCGCGCGGGTCTTTTGGCCGCCACGCACACGCTGGAAGAAATGCGCGACCTGATCGGCGCGGACTCGCTGGCCTTCGTCTCGGTCGACGGCATCTACCGCGCCATGGGCGAACCCGGCCGCGATCCCGCCCATCCGAAATTCGCCGACCACTGCTTCACCGGCGACTATCCGACCCCGCTCACCGACATGAGCGAGATCGATGCCCCGCGGCAGCTCTCGCTGCTGGCCGAGGCGAGCTGATCGCAGTCTTATCGGGTGTCATCCCCGCGAAAGCGGGGACCCATAGCCACGATCTAATTTGTTTGGCTCTGGATTAGACACAACCACCTTTCCGCATCATAACCCTCCCGTGTATGGATCCCCGCCTTCGCGGGGAGGACGCCTGAGATTTATGAGCCGCGCCATGACCCTTCCCCTCGCCTCCCGCATCGCCCTCGTCACCGGCGCCTCGCGCGGCATCGGCTATGCCACCGCGCTGGCGCTGGCCAAGGCCGGCGCGCACATCGTCGCCGTGGCCCGCACCCAGGGTGGCCTTGAAGAACTCGACGACGCGATCCGTGCCGAGGGCGGCAGCGCCACGCTGGTGCCGCTGAACATCACCGATCTCGACGGCCTGTCGCGCCTCGGCGCTGCTTTGCATGAGCGCCACGGTAAGCTCGACATTCTGGTCGGCAATGCCGGCGTCGCAGGCCCCTCGTCGCCGCTCGGCCATATCGAGCTGAAGGCCTGGAACGACACCATGGCCACCAACCTCACGGCCAACTTCCAGCTGATCCGCTGCATGGAGCCACTGCTGCAGCAGTCCGATGCGGGCCGCGCCGTGTTCGTCACATCCGGCACCGCCAGCAAGGCCTCTGCCTATCGCGGCCCCTATGCCGTCTCCAAGGCTGCGCTGGAAACATTGGTCCGGGTCTGGGCCAACGAGACCGCGACCACGAATATCCGCGTCAACCTGTTCAATCCCGGCCCCGTGCGCACGCATATGCGCGCCATTGTGATGCCCGGCGAGGATCCCGAGACGCTCAACACGCCGGCGCAAGTTGCCGAGACCATCGTGCCGCTCTGCCTGCCGTCATGGACGGAGACGGGCAAGTTCGTTGATTACAAGACCGGCAAGGTGATGGGCTTTCATCCGCCGGCGTAAGCACCGTAGGGCGAGTTAGCGAAGCGTAACCCGCCGACTCATCATGTGGGCGGCGGATTACGCCTACGGCTAATCCGCCCTACACACCGCGCCGCAAGATTGACTCTGCATCACGACGGTACTTCACTCCCTCCCAAGCGGGACAACCCGCACCGACAATCAGGGAGGTCGTCATGGCGTCGCCAACTCATCGCGCGCGGTCACTGCGTGCACTTGCAACAGCAGCCCTCGCTTTCGCCGCGCTGTCCCTCGCACCTCCCTCCTCCCGCGCCGCCGATATCCCCCGCTTCGAGGTCGACGCGTCCTGGCCGAAGCCGCTGCCGAACAACTGGATCCTCGGCCAGGTCGGCGGCATCACGACCGACAAGGACGGCCACATCTGGGTGATCCACCGCCCGCGCTCGCTCACCGATGACGAGAAAGGCGCGGCACTCAATCCGCCGCGTTCGAAGTGCTGCGTCTCAGCGCCGCCGGTGCTGGAGTTCGATGCCGCCGGCAATCTGTTGCGCTCATGGGGCGGTCCTGGCGAAGGCTATGAATGGGTCGGCCGCGAGCATGGCATCGAAGTCGACGAGAAAGGCTTCGTCTGGGTCGGTGGCAATCTCGACAACGACAATGCGATCCTGAAATTCACCACCGACGGCAAGTTCGTCATGCAGATCGGCAAGATCGCGCCGAGCAAGGGCAGCAACGACACCACCCAGCTCGGCAAGCCCGCCGAGACCGCCATCGACAAGGATGCCAACGAGATCTATGTCGCAGACGGCTACGGCAATCGCCGCGTCATCGTGTTCGACGCCACCACCGGCGCCTACAAGCGGCACTGGGGTGCCTATGGCAACAAGCCGAATGACGACAAGCAGGCGGCCTACGACCCCAATGCGCCGGTGTCGCAGCAGTTCGGCAATCCCGTGCATTGCGTGAAGCTCGCCAATGACGGCCTCGTCTATGTCTGCGACCGCATCAACAACCGCGTGCAGGTGTTCAAGAAGGACGGCAGCTTCGTGAAGGAGTGGTTCTACGAGAAGGCCACCCTCGGCAACGGCGCGGTGTGGGATCTCGCGGTGTGGCCCGATCCTAAGCAGAGCTGGCTGCTAACAGCGGATGGTGAGAACAACGAGATCCGCGTCATCAATCGCGACGACGGCAAGGTCGTCGGCACCTTCGGCCGTAATGGCCGTCAGGCCGGCCAGTTCCACTGGATTCACGCCATGGCAGTCGATACCAAGGGCAACGTCTACACGGCCGAAGTCGACACCGGAAAGCGCATCCAGAAATTCAGGCTTGTCTCGGATGCGCTGAAGTAGCTGTCGCTACGAGTTATAGCCAGATCGTCTGTTTCCGGTCCCGACGATGCACGCCCCATGCTGGTGCATGCGAACAATGGAGCCGTCCATCATCTGGACAGCTCCATCGTTTGCGCTCTCGGTTTGGGAATTTGAATCGCTGACGTACAGCCAAACGCAATGGCCCTGGCTCGGCTCTCGCCCTTCGGGACGACGCCGACAATACATGCTAGTCTCGCGCGCCATCAAACGGACGACGGGTGATAGCAATGCTGGAAACCGACAAGTTGTTCGCTGGCTCGATTCCGGAAAACTACGATCGCTATATGGTGCCGTTGATTTTCGAGCCCTACGCCGCAGATCTCGCACAACGCGCAGCGTCTTTCGCGCCAGGCGCCGTTCTGGAAATCGCCGCGGGCACCGGAGTTGTCACCCGCGCGTTGGCGCCAAGATTATCCCCCGGCGCAAGCTATATTGTCACCGACCTCAACCAGCCGATGCTCGACTACGCCGCGTCGCAACAAGCTCCGGACAATCGCATCACGTGGCGACAAGCGGATGCTCTGGCGCTCCCGTTTGAAAATGCGGCCTTCGATCTCGTGTGTTGTCAGTTCGGCGCGATGTTCTTTCCCGACCGCCCAGCCGCCTACCGCGAAGCAAAGCGAGTTCTGAAGCCCGGAGGACATCTTTTATTCAATGTATGGGATCGCATCGAGGACAATGTATTTGCTGACGATGTGACGAATGCTCTCGCAAAGATTTTCCCGAACGATCCGCCGCGCTTTCTGGCGCGCACGCCACACGGCTACCACGATACGGCACTGATCCGTCGCGAGCTGGAGGACGCAGGTTTCTCCCATGTGATGATCGAGACGAGAGCCGAACAAAGCCGTGCATCCTCGCCGCGCCTTCCGGCCGTTGCTTATTGTCAGGGAACTGTTCTTCGCACCGAAATCGAAGCCAGAGACGCGGGAAAACTGGAAGCTGCAACTGACTACGCAGCATCTGAAATTGCGCGCAGACATGGCAACGGCGAGGTTGCTGCTAAAATTCAGGCACACGTGATCGTGGCTGCGGCCTGAGTGTCGGAATATCCCGTGCCGGCACTTCGCATGGCCGGGCTTCCGTGAATTTCGAACCGTTCTATATCACGTCCTCATCAATAACTTGAGCTGGACGGTGGTACCGTCTATCTCTGCCGGACAATCAGGAATATCCTGACTACAGGAACCGGTGATGAGCGAGATTTCCGATAGCGACATTGGCGCCGTCGGTGACATGGTCGACGATCTCGTCATGCAGACAACCTATCGTCTGTATGGGTCAGCTATCGTCCCGTTCTCAATGATCACCGCAACGCATCGAATCCCGTCTTGTTCGAACGCGTGACATCATGACCCTCTGGAAGAGCACGATCGCGAGGCTCTTTACATCACATCGCGCTCATCTCGAAACGCTGGTACGTCGCCGGGTCCGCGATCGTGAAGTGGCTTCGGAGATCGTCCAGGATGTCTTCGCCCGGGTGCTTGCCGCCGGGACTAACGGCTCGGATGAAGACAACAAGCGCGTCCTCTACGCTGCAGCCCGGAACGCCGCGATCGACCATAACCTGACGGCATCGCGGCGGCATCATATGCTCGCCGACGTACTGCCTGAACAGCTCAGCCCCGGGCAGCCATCGGAAGACGCAGCATTGCAGGCGCGCGAAGCCGTCGCTGCACTGGATCGCGCGCTCGCGCAGCTCCCCACCCGAACCCGCGAAATTTTCATTCGCCGACGTGTCAATGGCGAATCCAATGCGGAGATCGGACAGCGGTTCGGCATTTCCGTGAGTGCTGTCGAAAAACATCTGCTACGCGCCATGCAGCACTGCCGCGCCGCCGTGGCCGATCATCTCAATCTCGCCAGCAAAGATTTCCGCTAAAATGGATGTGGGTTCTTTCTCGTCGCTCGTTGTAAAGGTAGGAGTAGCTGGAACGCTTCTAACGGCAGGAGCATTCCCGCATCGCCTTTTCGATCGATCGAAGGAATTGCTGATGAAACCTGGCGACCGGCCAACGAAAGCACAGTGCGCCGCCGCTGATCTCTGGCTCATCCGACGCGACGGGACGACAACTGAGGCCGACGAAGCGTCCTTTCGGCAATGGCTCAATGAGGATCATCGTCATCAACTTGCCTATCGCGAAGCAGCGGCGATCTGGCAGCAGCTTGAGGAGCCTGCCATTCGGCTGGCTGCACGCGACCATCGTCTCGGCAACATCGCTGCCCGGCGCCAGATGAGATGGTGGCCGGCATTGCCCGCAGCGATCGCTGCAGCCTGCGTCATCTGGGTCATCAATCTATCGATGCTTGAGAACTGGCAGGCAGATATTGTCACTGCGCGTGGTCAGGTGATGGCCCGCGACCTGCCGGACGGCTCCCGCCTGAACATCGGTGCCGACACTGCCCTGGACCTGGACTTCAAGGATGGTCGACGCCGGGTCGTTCTGCGCCGTGGCCAGGCCTTTTTCGATGTAAAGCCAGACCAGACGGCCTTCACGGTCGACAGCGGCGCAGGCGAAATCCGCGTGCTCGGGACTGCCTTCAATATCGACCGGACGGCTGATGGTGTCGAGGTGACAGTTCAGCGCGGACTGGTGTCGGTCGCCGGCGAGGATCGCGATGCGACCGTCAAGCTATCGGCAAACCAGCATGTGCGCGTGTCCGGCGGAAAGCTCGGCACCGTCGAAACCGGAGACATTGACGCCAGGCTCGCATGGATATCCGGCCGCCTGGTCTTCGACCGCGTCCCGCTGCATCGGGTCGTCGAAGCCCTGCAGCGCCAGACATCAAGCCGCATTGTCATCCGCGGCCGCTTCAGCGATCTACTCGTCTCCGGCACGTTTCCGACTGCGAATGTCGATGAAAGCCTCACAGCCATTGCCGGCATGATCGAGGGCAACGTCGCCCATCTCACCCCCTGGGTGACCGTTATCTACTGAACTCCTCCGCTGTTTACCGGAATTCTAAACCGCAACACCCATAGACCTGATGTGGGTTTGATTTCGTGACTCGTTGAACTGGATGAAGAGCAGAAGCTCTTCGCGGCGCTGGGTCGGCGCACAGCAAACAATGAGACAACGGAGTTCGTGCGTAATGCGGTTCGTGGGTAGACGGGGCGTCGCTCGCCATGTGGCGGGCGGGCTGATCGGCATATTGCCGTTGATCACGACAGTACCGGCCTTTGGCCAAAACAATGTCGAAGCAACAGCGACCACCCCTACGACCTACCCGCTCAACATTTCCGCCAAACCTCTCGCAGCAGCAATTGCTGACCTCGGCGCCAGCAGCGGATGGCGCATCCTCTACACGATCCAGCTCGCGCCAGACATCCGCAGCCAACCGTTGAACGGCAACTACACCGTGGCACAGGCGCTCGCACAGCTCCTGGCCGGCACAGGAATTACGTATCGCATCACCGGCCCGAAAGCCGCGCTGCTGATCGATCCGTCGCAGAGCCGCGCGGGCCCCGTCCCTTCCGGCGACGGCGTCCAGCTCGACACAATCGTCGTCGATGCGGCCCAAACCGACGGCGTTGGCTCCGGCTATCAGGGAACGCCGGACTGGGTCTATCAGCGACCGGCAGCCGTCAGCGTGATTTCCCGCGAGGCGATCGAGAGCAGCCCGACGCGCAATGCGCGCGATCTCCTGGATAATGTGGCCGGCGTCTATGCCAACCGCTCGGCGGCGCAGAACCCTGGCATCAGCGTCAATATCCGCGGCCTGCAGGACCAGGACCGCATTGCCACCATGATCGACGGAGCGCGGCAGAATTTCCAGCGCGGCGGCCACGGTGCGACGCAGCGGACCTATGTCGATACGGCCTTCCTGCGCCAGATCGACGTGGAGAAAAGTACGACGTCGGGCGTCGGCAGCGCCGGTGCGCTTGGCGGCCTGGTCAATTTTCGCACCTTCATCGCCGACGATTTGATCAAGCCCGGCAATCAGTATGGCGGCGTGGTGAATGCCACCACGGGTACCAACGCCTATAATTTCGATGGCTCGACGGCAGCAGCCGTCCGCGTGTCGGAACGCTTCTCGGTGCTCGGCGGCGTCAGCTACAAGAACATCGGCGCCTACGATATCGGCCAGAACGGTACCATCGGCGATGGCATGAAGGCCTATGACGGCAATGTCTTCCTGTTCTCCGGCCAGGAGGTATTCTCGACGATCCTCAAGGCCGAGGCGCTAACGACCGAGGACGTGAAGATCACGATCGGCTGGCTGCATAACGACTCCCGGTACAATACCGGAAACTACGATGACACGATCGCACGCGGCGGAATCCTGAAGTCCAGCGAGCAAGTCGCCAACGACACGTTCACGTCCGCGGTCGACTGGAATCCGGGCAATGACATCGTCGATCTGAAAGCCAAGCTCTATTACAACCACCTCAAGAACGACACGGTTTCCGATGGCGCGTTTGCACTGACCGGGCCATCGAATTTCGTGTTCTCAACACTAGGCGGAAGCGTCGAGAACACCAGCCGTTTCGCGACAGGCATCGGTGCACTGGCACTCAATTACGGCGTGGAAGCGTTCAGCGACACCGGCAAGACGACGCTGCAGCGCGGTTTTGTCGCCGGCAACGGTGTCGACTATTCGAGCACGCTGACCGGCGGCACGCCGAGCGGAAACCGCGACGTCGCCAGCGGTTTCGGCACCGCGACACTCAAGCCGGCGGAATGGGTGACCCTGATCGGCGGCGTGCGTTACGACTGGTATCATGTCGCGGGCAACGCGACGATCTACGGCGAAAGCCAGGAGATCGTCGGGCAACGGATGACCAATCCCGGAAGACCGGCCATCTGCAATGCGCGCGGCTGCGGCGCAGCCGTCCCACCGACATATGTGCCCATCGTTGGCACCGTTTATAGGCCGTACAATCTCGATGTCGATAAATCGGGCGGGGCCTGGCTCCCGAATTTCACGGTCGCGTTTCAACCAGTCGATTGGCTGCAGCCCTTCGTAAAATATTCCAAGAGCTATCGGCCGCCAACGATCATGGAATCATTCCTGAACGGCGGCCACGATGCAAATGAGATCCATGGCTACGCCCCGAACCCGTTCCTGCGTCCGGAACGCGGCGACACCTACGAGGCCGGATTCAATGTTCTGGCCAACGGCATCCTGACCGAGCGCGACACCGTCCGCTTCAAGGCCGTCGGCTTCTATCGTGAGATCACCGACTATATCAGCTTCGGTCGAATCGAGAATGCGAACAACGCCCAACAATACACCTCGTACGTCAATCTCAACGGCGTCACCCGAATGAAGGGCGTCGAGGTCGAGGCCAATTACGACGCGCGCTTCCTCTATATTGGTGGCACCGTCACGCGCATCGACACGGATTTCGCCGACAGTTTCACCAGCCCGACAGGGCGGGACATGCCGATCAACAGCGGCCTCGGCGCCCCTGTCATCTTCGAGCAGCCGAAACTGCGCGTGACACTCGATGCCGGCATCCGTCTGTTCGACGAGAAGCTGACGCTGGGCACGCGCATCGTCGACGTCTCGAAGACCGTCCCTGCCCTGGGCTCGCTGCGCAGTGGCTACGAAATGCCGGGCTACCGCGTCTACGACATCTACGGATCCTATGCCTTCGACGAGGCGACCAAGCTGCGCTTTGCGGTGAACAACGTCACCGATCTCGCTTATGCGCCGGCGGTCGGCGCCAATTTCTACGCCGCGCCGGGCCGTACCGCGACGGTGTCGCTGAACTACAAGTTCTAGGAATTCCCCGCCCCATTGGCGTGGATGGAGGCCCGCCACAAGGCGGGTAAAACAAGCAGAGAAGGGTTTCGAGAATGGCACTCAATCTTCAGCTTACGGCAGCAAGCAGCGACCTCGCAACATATCTGGCGTCGTATGACGCCAACTTCACCTACAATGGAAACGGCTGGTTCTCCACCTCGTTCACCGGCCAGGATCAGTGGTCGGCCGGTGTCGATACCGAAGGAACCGACAATAACCTGCCTTCCGTCATCATGAACATCCATGACTACAGCTATTCGCCCGGTACATTCAACGGCGATGTGGAATCGCTCACACTCGGCCATAATCTTGAATATGTGCCGGCCACGGATCTGTGGGTGCAAGATCAGGAACTGATCATCACCAATAGCACTGGCTACATGCCCGTCACCACCACCTTCAATCAGGCGATCTATTCGCTGTCGCATGGCGGGCAGGTCGATGGCGGGACGTTCTTCGGTCAGTCATTCGCTGGTCTGACCGACTATTTTGCCGAACAGGGAACGAACCAGACCGGCACCGCAGGCGACGATGTTCTCGTCAGCTTCGCTGGCGACGACGTTCTGACCGGCAATGGAGGCGTGCTGGTCGATACGTTCCTCTGGAGCGCGAATTACTACGATACTGCCGCCGGCACTGCAGCGCAGGGCTGGGGCGACGACGTCATCACGGATTTCTTCGACGGCGCCGACCAGATCCAGATCTCCGGTTTCGGCTGGGCCAATGCCACAGGATTCCAGGGCGCAGGCGGCAGCCTGTCCGGCAATGTCCTCACCTATGCCGACGCGACCAACGGCCTGACCAGCACCATTACGGTGAACTTCGCTGGCGGCGGCACGCTGGACTGGAGCGATATCGCCTTCGTCTAACAGGCTTCGCTGCGAACTCGCAGCCACGCGACCTGCTGACGCGACACTGATGTCGCGTCAGCCCCTCCAATCGGGATCGCCTGCAGTGATCACGACACGCCGCTGGATCACGACGTCCCGACAACCCAAATTCTGAGGAACGGCAATGGCACTGACCATCACCTATAGCGAAGCAAGCAGCAACCTGCCCGCTTATCTGGACAACTGGATCGACAATTTCGAATATCGCGGCCCCGGAAATTTTAACGCCGTGAAGAACACCACCGACCAATGGTATGCCGGCACACGCATCGGCGGCGGCGTCGATAACGACAAGTCGTCGGTCATCGTGAGCGGTGATGACTTCTCCTATACGCCGGGCGTCATCGACGGCACGGTCACCAACCTGACACTCGGCAGTAATCTGGCCTATGTCGCGCCGACCGATCTGTGGGTCCAGGATCCCGGTCTGTCGATCGGATTCAGCGGCGCAACGCTGACGCCGGCCTTCGACGCCGCAATCACCGACCTCTCGCAGAACGGCAGCCTGAACGGCCTTTACGGCTACTTTGCCGAACAGGGCACCATCCAGACCGGCACGGCCGGCGACGATGTCATGCTGAGCTTCGGTGGCAATGACAGCTTCACTGGCGGTCTTGGCAACGATACGCTCGTTTTCGCCGACGGGTGGGCCAATGACGTCGTGCTGGATTTTCACGCGGCCACCGGCGATTTCGACGTCCTCGACCTGCAGGGCGTGACCAACATCTCGAACTATGTCGATCTGTTCTTCAACCACAGCAACTGGTGGGATCAGAGCAACGTACTCACCATCACCGACGGCGCCAACTCGATCCAGCTCGATGGCTATGTCGGGACAGACATGCTTGGTCTGATCCTGGACGGCCACTTCACCGTCTGAGCCGAGCTGTCGTGGTGAAAGCTCCGCAGCGAAGTACGCCGCAGCCATTGGCTGCGGCGGCCATCTCGCCATTCAAGTCCGCCATCGCGGGGATCGCCGTGATCAGCGGCATCGTGAACGTGCTCGCGCTGACCGCGCCGCTGTTCATGCTGCAGGTCTATGACCGCGTGCTGGCCAGCCGCAGCATTTCGACGCTGATCGGCCTCGGTGTGCTGGCGGCCACGCTCTACGCTTTTCAGTCCCTTTTCGACATCATTCGATCGCGCATTCTGCTGCGCATCGGCGAGCGCTTTGATCATCAGTTGTCCGGCCGTGTGCATGATGCCGTTGTCGGCCTGCCGCTTGAAATGCCTTTGCCCGGCGATGGCCTGCAGCCGTTGCGCGATCTCGACAATGTGCGCGGCTTCCTGTCCGGCCCTGGCCCGACCGCCTTCTTCGACCTGCCGTGGATGCCGTTCTACCTCGCCATCTGTTTCGTGTTTCACTTCTGGATCGGCATCACGGCCCTCGTAGGTGCGGTCATCCTCGTATCCCTCACCCTTCTCACCAATGCCCGCTCCAGGGGACCCGCCCGCGAGACCGTCCAGCATGGCATGTTTCGCAACGCCCTGATGGAGGCCAGCCGTCGCAACGCCGAAGTGGTGCGCGCGATGGGCCTCGGCGGCCGGATGGCCGCGCGCTGGCATCGTACCAACTCGGATTATCTGGCGGCCAATCGCCGGGCTGGCGATGTGGCGGGAGGCCTCGGTGGTGTAGCCCGCGCGCTGCGTGCGCTGCTGCAGTCGACCATGCTCGGTGTCGGCGCCTATCTCGTGATTAGGCAGGAAGCCAGCGCCGGCGTGATGGTGGCGAGTTCGATCATGATGGGCCGCGCGCTCGCGCCCGTGGATCTGGCCATCTCGACATGGAAGCCGTTCCTGATGGCACGGCAGAGCTGGGCACGGCTCGATGAATTGCTGACGTGCATGCCGGAAGCCACCAAGACGATGGCACTGCCGCGTGCCCATATCGATCTGCGCGTCGAAGCAATGACCATCGCGCCGCCCGGAGAGAAACGGCCGACGGTCACGGGGCTGAGCTTTGCCGTCTCCGCCGGAAGCGCTCTTGGCATCATCGGCCATAGTGGCAGCGGCAAGTCCACACTGGCACGCGCACTGGTCGGGGCCTGGCGACCCGCCAATGGCAAGGTGCGCATCGACGGCGCCAGCTTCGACCAATGGGACCGCGAGATGCTCGGTCGCGATATCGGTTATCTGCCGCAGGGCGTCGAACTGTTCGATGGCACCATTGCCGAGAATATCTCCCGCTTCGAAGATGACCCGGACTCGGAGGCCATCGTCGCTGCCGCCAAGGCTGCCGGCGTGCACGATCTCGTCCTGCGGCTGGAACATGGCTACCAGACGCGGATCGGCGAAGCCGGCTCCGCCCTGTCCGCCGGCCAGCGTCAGCGCATCGGGCTGGCACGCGCACTCTATGGCGATCCATTCCTGGTCGTGCTCGACGAGCCCAATGCCAATCTCGACGTCGAGGGCGAAGCGGCGGTCATCCGCGCCATCGCCGCCATCCGCGAGCGCAAGGGCATTGCCATTGTCATCGCTCATCGTCCGAGCGCAATCGGCGCCGTTGACCTCGTCCTGGTGATGGAAGGCGGTCGTGCCAAGGCATTCGGTCCGCGCGCGGACGTCCTCAGCAAAGCGCTGAAGGCTCCCGCCCCCGCAGCACACGGCAGCGGCACGACGACCGGCCATGCGGCCACCGCGCGGTCTCTGGCGCCGCTGCGGGTGATCGCCAATCCCGCCGACAAGTCGGGAATGAGCACACATCCTCACGACGATATGGAAGATCGCGATGCCCGATAGCAATGTCTCGGCGGTCTCCCACTCGATCCTGCGCCACCTCGGCATCGCCACGCTGGCGGGTGTTGTGCTGGTCGGCGGCATCGGCGGATGGGCCGCGGCGACCAATCTGGCCGGCGCAGTCGTCGCCGCAGGACACTTCGTCGTGGATACCAACGTCAAGAAGGTCCAGCACCCGACCGGCGGCGTGGTCGGCGAAATTCTGGTCCGCGAAGGACAGCGTGTGACTGCAGGCGACATTGTAATGCGCCTCGACGCGACGCAGACGCGCGCCAATCTCGCCATCGTTACCAAACGGCTCGACGAATTCGCGGTCCGACGGGCCCGGCTCCGCACCGAGCGCGACGAGGTCGGCGTCATCGCCTTCCCCGACGAAATCAGATCACGCGCCGCCGATCCGGAGATCGCACAGCTCATGGCAGGCGAAAGCAGACTGTTCGAACTGCGCCGCGACGCCCGGCTCGGCCAGAAGGCGCAGCTTCGCGAGCGCGGCCTTCAATACGGCAAGGAAGTGCGCGGCCTCGTGGCTCAGGAAGAAGCGAAAATTCGCGGCATCGGCCTGATCCAACGCGAACTGACAGGCGTGCGTGAACTCTGGGAGAAAGGGCTGGTGCCCATTCAGCGGATGATGGCGCTGGAACGCGAAGCGGCAAACCTCGACGGCGAACGCGGCCGGCTCGTTGAAGCTCAGGCGCAATCCGGCGGCAAGATTTCCGAAACACAGTTGCAGATGATTCAGATCGACCAGGATCTCCGCAGCGAGGTCGCCAGCAGCCTGCGCGACATCGAGGGCCAGACAGCGGAATATGTCGAACGGAAGGTGACTGCAGAAGATCAGCTCAAGCGGATCGATATTGTCGCGCCGCAAAGCGGACTGGTCCATGAGCTCGCGGTGCACACCGTTGGCGGCGTGATTTCGCCAGCCGACACCGTCATGCTGATCGTACCCGACAGCGACAGGCTGGCACTTGAAGTACAAATCAAACCGCAGGATATCGACCAGATACGGCTCGGCCAGCCTGCCGTGCTGCGCATGTCGGCCTTCAACCAGCGTACCACTCCCGAACTGAACGGCAGCGTCAGCCGCATCGCCGCCGACCTCACGCTGGATCAGAAGTCCGGGCTTTCCCATTACATCGTGCGGATCACCATCCCGCCGCAGCAACTGGCGCGCCTCGGCAAACTCGCTTTGGTTCCGGGGATGCCTGCGGAAGCCTTCATTCAGACCGGCGAACGCACAGTCCTGTCTTTTCTGGTCAAGCCCATCGGCGACCAGATCGCACGATCATTTCGCGAGGAGTAGCCGGTGTCGAGGTCAGCCTCTGCGCATGGGGCTCGGATACGGCTTCGCCGACTTCGCGCCGTCACGCCAGCGACCCGGCGCTATTCCGGTCACGCGCTTGAAGGCGCGATTGAAGGCCGCCTCGGAGTCGTAGCCGACATCGCTGGCGATGACAGCAAGACTGTCGCCACCCGTTCGCATGCGCTCCGCTGCCAACTGCATCCGCCAGCTGGTGACATATTCGATCGGAGCTTGGCCCAACACCTCGTTGAAGCGCTCGGCGAGCACCGTGCGCGACGTGCCGCATTCGCGGGCCAGATCGTCAACCGTCCAGCGATGGCCGGGATTTCCGTGGACATGCCACATCGCACGTCCGAGCACGGGATCGTTCAGTGCTGCGAACCAGCCATGCGCGCTGGGCGGCAATCCCGCAGCGTAGCGACGCAGCACCTCGACGAATAGCAGCTCCATCAGTCGGCCGAGCATGATCTCGCTGCCGGGCGTCGCATCTTCGGTCAGTGAGAGAATTTCGCGCACCGTCGTGGCGAGAATCGCGCTCACCTTGTCGTCGCCGGCGCGATCGATGAGCATCGGCGGCAGGGTCCGAAAGACCGGAGAATGCAGCAGCTCCGACGATTCGATGAAGCCGCAGACCATGCGGGTCTCCCGCCCTCCGCCGCCATGCTCGATCGTCCACATGCCGGATAGTGGACCGGCCCGCACCAGTTCCATCGCGGAACATAACTCCGCGCCGCCGCCGCTGTAGAACCTGTGCGTGTCGGCGAACGGCATCAGCAGAACGTCGCCCGCAGCAATGGTGCCTCGCTCGCCACTGGCGAGTTCGACGGTGCATTCGCCCGCCGCGATCAAATGAAAAATGCTGACATGGCGCAAATGCGCCATCGGAGTGCGTTCGTCGAAATGTTTCGGACTAATGAGGCCGAAGGGCTCGGTCAGGCTGGCGTTCAGAAATACCGATCCGCTGAGCCGGATCGACCGCAGCATATCTGCGAGCAAATCCCCACCGCGATCAATATCCGGCGTCGCTGCAAATGATGGCGGTGTCTCGATCATGTGAGGTCCTGAACCTCCGATCATCGTCCGCAGCCCCAACCGTGCGCGGCATGTGGCGCATTGTATCCGATGGAGACGATGATGATCAAGAAACGGCTGTCCAAAGCCGCCGATCGTAGCTTCCGCTTGATTGCAGCACTGTTGATGCGGCGCGCCATTGCGCGGCTAATCAGCATCGACGACAGATCGCTATCCAAGGCAGGAATATCACGCGCCGCGGTGGCCGAGTTCCTCGAGAGTCCGCTCCGAACCGACCCGCACCGCTTCTTCAGTAGCAAGCATGCGCAGCGCGATATGCAAGACGTCGATACCGCTCTTGAGTCGGGTCAAGTGTCGCTGCCCCAACCGGACCCGACTCAACATCTCGCAGATGAATCGATCGCTTTCGACGGCCACCGCGCGCAGATTGATACGCTGCACCGGGAAACCATCACGCGCGCGATCCGACAAATGGTGAGCTTCCGCATTCGGATACTTACAGCTGGCGTGCTCGTCGCCGTCGGCGCCCTGAGTGCTTGCTCTGGCAGCCTGCCCGATCACAATGCGGCACAAATCCGCCGTGATCAGCCCGCGCGCTGTCAGTTGCGGCCGAATCTCATTCATCTATCGCCGATCACGCCGTCAAGCGAGCGCGTGGCCGAGGCATCTCTCCTCCCCAGCCAGCCGCGCAGCAGGCAACCCGAAGCGCGCGCCGGTCCTCCCGGACGGACCGGCTAAGGCAACGCTTACGCTTGGTTCAAATCGACAAGACAACCAGCAAAGGATAGTTCCATGACCCGCCTCATTGCACTCATCTACGGGCTCGCGTCCTACGCGATCTTCTTCATCACGATCCTTTACGCCATCGGTTTCGTCGACGGAATGATGGTACCAAAAGACATCAACGCCGGAACGCAGGTTCCGTGGCTGGAAGCTGTGCTCGTCAATCTCGCTCTGATGTCGCTGTTTGCAATCCAGCACAGCGTCATGGCGCGGAAGTCGTTCAAGCAGTGGTGGACGCAATATGTCCCGGCGTCGGTCGAGCGCAGCACCTATGTGCTGTTCGCCAGTCTGAGCCTTCTGCTGCTGTTCTGGCAGTGGCGCCCGATGCCGGCGATCGTCTGGCAGATCGATAATCCGCAACTGGCCATGGCGATGACAGGGCTGTCCCTGTTCGGATGGGTCCTCGTCTTCACCAGCACGTTCCTGATCAACCATTTCGAGTTGTTCGGCGTGCAGCAGGTGGTGCAGAATCTGTCTGACCAGAAGCCATCTGCGCCGGTGTTTCGCACGCCGCTCTACTACAAGTTCGTGCGTCATCCGATCTATCTCGGCTTCATCATCGCCTTCTGGGCGACGCCGCTCATGACGGTCGGACATCTGTTGTTTGCGGCCGTCACCACCGCCTACATCTTCGTCGGGATCTTTCTGGAAGAACGCGATCTGGTCGAGCTGTTCGGCGACGACTATCGCCGCTACCGCGATCGGGTGTCGATGATCCTACCGTGGCGCAAATCACAGCGTCCGCCTGCGCAGAGGCACGCCAATCCGTTCGGACTCAGCGGCGAGCGATAGCACACAAAATAGAAACGCCGGATCGCGTGCACCGCGATCCGGCGTTTTTTCTTGCTGGCTGATCAGTTCGGCCGCTTGCGCTTATGCGCGAAGGGATTAGCCTTTTCACGCAGCGTGATGCGGATTGGCGTGCCCGGCAGGTCGAACGCCTCGCGCAGCGTATTGGTGAGATAGCGCAGATAGCTCGTCGGCACCGCATCGGCGCGCGAGCAGAACACCACGAAGCTTGGCGGCCGTGCCTTGTTCTGGGTGACGTAGTTTAGTTTCAGCCGGCGACCCGATACCGACGGCGGCGGATTCTTGTCGATCGCATCCTCGAACCAGCGATTGAGGCCGGCGGTGGGAATGCGGCGATTCCAGACCGCGTAGGAATCCTGTATCGCCTTCATCAGCCGTTCCACGCCCTCGCCCATCAGGCCGGAGATCGCAACGACCGGCACCCCCCTGATCTGCGGCAACAAGTGATCGGCATCGGTGCGCAGCGCGCCAATCTGGCCGCCCTGCTTCTCGACCAGATCCCATTTGTTGACCGCAAGCACCAGCGCGCGTCCCTCACGCTCGACCAGATCGGCGATGCGCAGATCCTGTTCCTCGAATTTGTTCTGCGAGTCCATCATCAGCACGACGACTTCGGCGAAGCGCACCGCGCGCAGCGTATCAGCAACGGAGAGCTTCTCCAGCTTCTCCTCGATGCGCGAACGGCGGCGTAGACCCGCGGTATCGAAGATGCGGAAGTCGCGGCCCTTGTAGTTGAGCTCGACCGAAATGCTGTCGCGCGTGGTGCCGGCTTCCGGCGAGGTCAGGAGGCGCTCTTCACCAAGCAGATAGTTGATGGTGGTCGATTTGCCGGCATTGGGGCGCCCGACGATGGCGACGCGGATCGGCCGCGTCTCGATCTCTTCTTCGGGAATGATGACGTCGTCATCGTCGAATTCTTCAGGCTCTTCGACCGGCTCCGGCATCAGCACGCGCAGCGCATCGTAGAGTTCGCCAAGGCCTTCGCCGTGTTCAGCGGAGACCTGGATCGGATCGCCGAGGCCCAGCGCATAGGATTCCATCGCGCCGACTTCGCCGTGCTTGCCCTCGCTCTTGTTGGCGAGCAGCAGCACCGGCTTGTTGGCGCGGCGCGCGAAATCCGCGAAGGCGCGGTCGTTCGGCGTTAGGCCCATGCGCGCATCGATGACGAAGAACAGCGCGTCTGCCAGCGCGATCGCCGTCTCGGTCTGTTCCTGCATGCGCGCGGTCAGTGAGCCCTTCGGGCCTTCATCGAGACCGGCGGTGTCGACCAGCGTGAATTCGAGATCGCCAAGCTTGCCCTCGCCCTCGCGGCGGTCGCGGGTGACGCCGGGGGTGTCATCGACAAGCGCGAGCTTCTGCCCGACCAGACGGTTGAACAGCGTGGACTTGCCGACATTGGGCCGGCCGATAATGGCAATCGTGAAGGACATAGGTGATCCGTGCGCCCTTTACGGACAGCCTGTCAATGAGAGGGCGCGCGAACTCAGCGCGAGAAACTACCCGACGGCACTGGTGCCGGGAATGGTGTGGTGGCCTGCTGGGCCGGCGCGGCTGCTGCCGGCTCATCCGGCGGCGGCGCGGTAGTGCTGCGGCGGCGGGCGACCTTCTTGCCTTGCGGCGGAGGCGGTGCGGCAGCCGTGCTGCCTTCCTCGGCGGCGGCGGCATCGGGATCGGCGGGCGCTGCGCCGTCCTGACGGACGGTGCCGACCTGAACGGAGCCACGGCTCTTCGCCTTGCGGCCCTTCGGCTCTGGCGTGCCCGGCGGCGGCTGCAGTGGGGCGGCTGCGACGGGCGCAGCCTCCTGCGCGCGCTGGCGCTCGACATTCTCCTTGTAGAGATCGCGCGGCACGCCCTGCTCAAGACCGGGGACGCCATCGGGGAATACCGGCTTGCGGTCGCCGGGCAGCTTCTTCTTGGTGTCCAGGAAGTCGAGCATGTCGGACGGGTCCCAGCCGGTCATACTGCCGCAGCCCGAGAGCGCGCTGGACAGCGCGATCAGGACGGCGGCGGAAACGAGGCGTTGCATCGGGCGCATGGACGACTTCTCACTCAACTCGTGATCTGAACGATCGGCTTCAGGTCAGCTTTAATTCGGCTCTTGTCTTGCTCAGCTTTTCGCCGCGGGCGGCAGCAGCGCCTGCAGTGCTTCGGCACGGGTCCGCAGGCTCGCCGGCGTCTCCGCATCGTTGGACATCATGTCCAGCCACTGCCGCGTCGCCACGGCGTTGTTGGCCTTCCATGCCGACAGCGCCAGCAGCTCGCGCGCCGAATGGCGATAGGTGCTGGTATTGGTCGTCGCCGGCTCCAGGCGGGTCTGCATCGCCTCATAGGGCGTGGTCTCCAGCAACAGGCTGCCGGCGCGGATGCGCGCCAAATCCTGCTCGGGTGCTGGAACGGTGCGGTCGGCGATGATGTCGTCATAGAGCTTCACGGCGGCTTGCGGGTCGCGCGAAGCAGCCTCGGCAGCGGCGCGCAGACGCGCCAGCGTGCGGTAGCCGGACGGCGCCTCGGCAGCGAGCTTGGTGAAGGCGGCTTCCGCCTCGGCATGCTTGTTCTGCTCGGCCAGCTCGACCGCGCGGTCGAACGCCGCACCGGCCACGGCGGCCTTCTTGGCCTCGAGATAGCTGTAGCCACGCCAGCCGCCGACGCCGACCACGATCAGAATCGCGACTGCGATGATCAGGAGCGAATACTTCTCCCAGATCTTCTTGAGCTGCTCGCGACGCAGATCTTCGTCGACTTCATTAAATAATTCAGACACTTAAAGGTATCCTGTCCCCGATGGGCCGCGCTCACCCCGAGCGGCGCCGGGCATATGCGCTCCGGCATGGCGGCGGCGATACCCTAGCGTTATGGCGCTGGCAAGGCAAAGCCAGCGCGATCAAAGCGTTATCCCGAAATGCTTAATTTCGAACCGATGCCTTTTGGGCGCGTCAGTTCATGCCGCCGGCGCCGCCGCTGGTGCGGCCATTGGCATTGGACCCGGCGCTGTTATCGCCGAAGGCCGAATTGGCGTTGTTGCCACCCAGCGCCGCATTGCCGCGGGTGTCGTTGGGCGGGCCTACGACCGGGCGCGGCTCCTCGACGCGATAATGGGGCTTGCGCTCCTTTTTGGCCGGATCGGCATGGGAAGCCGCGGGAAGCAGCGCCAAAACGGCGACAAAGCTCAGGAATTTCAAGGCCTTCATCATCAACATCCTTCGCATTGCCCCCTGCTCTTTCAACCCCGGCCGGGCCGCAAAATTCCTGCGGAAATCCTGCGTCCGTCTTGCGTCAAACCTGCGTCAGCCCTTCGGCTTGCCGCCATAGACATGTTCCGGTCCCGGAAACGCGCGCGAGCGCACGTCGGTGGCGTAGCCCTCGATGGCGGCCTCGATCATGGGTCCGAGATTGCCGTAGCGCTTGACGAATTTCGGCACCCGCGCCGACAGGCCGAGCATATCTTCGAGCACCAATACCTGACCGTCACAAGCCGGGCTCGCGCCGATGCCGATGGTCGGGATCGGAATCGTCTCGGTGATCTTTCGCGCGAGTGGTTCTGCGACTGCTTCGATGACGACGGAGAACGCGCCGGCCTGCGCGACAGCAATCGCATCGTTCTGAATTGGCCCCGGCACGTTCTCGCCGCGCGCAATCGCTTCGGCCTCTTCCTTGCCCTGTGAGCGGAACGAACCGAGCGCCGCGATCGACTGCGGCGTCAGGCCGATATGCGCCATCACCGGGATGCCGCGCTCGGTGAGGAAGGCGATGGTCTCGGCCATACGCGCTCCGCCTTCCAGCTTCACGGCGCCGCAATGGGTCTCTTTCAGGATGCGCGCGGCAGAATGAAACGCCTGTTCCTTCGAGGCTTCATAGGAGCCGAACGGCATGTCGACGACGACCAGCGACTGCTTGGAGCCGCGCATCACAGCATGACCCTGCAAGATCATCATCTCCAGCGTCACGGGGATTGTGGTCTCGAAGCCATGCATCACATTGCCGAGCGAGTCGCCGACCAGGATCACGTCGCAATAGCGATCGACCAATGAGGCCGTATGCGCATGATACGAGGTGAGCATCACGATCGGCTCGCCGTTCTTGCGCGCGAGAATATCCGGTGCGGTCTTGCGCTTGATGGCCGACTGAACTGACATGAACTTAAGCTCCGAACACGGGAACGCCGATCACCACCGGATGGAAGGCGAAACCCAAAGCGATATAGGCGACGATGCCGACCGCGACCGCAATCGCGTCATTCATCGGACCGCCGACCGGGATCGGTGGACCGCCGGCGTCAGTGCGATGTTTCATCGAGATACGATCGATCACCGCCCAGGCCAGGAACGATCCAAACAGGATGATCGAGCCGAGATCGCCATTGGCGAGCAGATGCGCGGCGGCCCACAGCTTGATGCCGGCGAGCATCGGATGTTTCAGCGTGGTGTAGATGCGGCCGCGGATATAGGACGCAGTGACCATGATCACCGCCGGCAGCATCAGGGCGACGGTGATGTGCTTCATCGCCAGCGGCGGCGTCCAGACATTGATCCAGCCGGTCGCGCGATATTGCGCGAAGCCCCAGATGATCAGCGCGAGGCCGATAGCGGAGATCAGCGCAAAGCCGAGCTTGTAGACGCTCTCGCCCAGGCGTGCGATCAGCTCCGCGCGCGCCTCGCGCCTGATGATGAACAGGTGAATGCCGAGAAACAGCACGAGGCCGAGGATCATCACGCTCAGTCCCATGATGTTCAGTCCTCTCGCCCGGGCGGTTGCGTGCCGGATGGGTTGCCCGCCCTGAAATTCCCACTATGGTCCCGCCCGGCCAGCGGATTTTAGCCGCCTTTGGTGCCGGTCAGACGGCTTCCGGGTATCACTTTTCAGGGGACGCACGCAATGCTGCGAAACGACACGACACCTGCCCGCCTTCACCTTGCGCTCGCAGCGCTGCTGTTCGCGACGCTGCCCTTCGCAGCGCACGCGCAGGCGCCCGTTTGGCCGCCCAAGCTTGTTCGCATCATCGTGCCGTTCGGCGCCGGTGCGAGCCCGGACATCGTGGGTCGCGTGCTCGCCGACAGTCTGCAGACGCGGCATCCCGGCACCAATTTCGTCGTGGAGAATAAGCCCGGCGCCTCCGGCAATATCGGCACCGACGCCATCGCCAAATCCACGCCGGATGGTTCGACCATCGGCATCTCGCTCGGCGGCCCGCTCGCCATCAACACGCTGCTGTTTGCCAAGCTGCCCTACAATCCCGACACCGACATCGCACCGATCACTTTGCTGACGCAGCTCCCCAGCGTGCTCGCAGTGCCGACCAGCCTCGGCGTCAATACGGTCGCGGAATTCCTCGCCAAGGCCAAAGCCGATCCGAAGGGCCTCGGCTACGGCTCGATCGGCGTCGGCACGCTGTCGCAGCTCTGCATGGAAGCGATCGCGCAGAAGGCCGGCGCCAATATGGTGCACATCCCCTATCCGTCGTCCCCCGCGGCGACCACCGCGCTGATCCGCGGCGATGTGCAGGTCGCATGCCTCCCCGCCATCGGCGTCACGCCGCAGCTCGCCACCGGCGCCGTAAAGATCCTCGCCGTCACCACTGCGAAGCGCTCGCCGTTCCTGCCGGACGTGCCGACACTCACCGAGAGCGGCATCGACGTGCAGTCCGACGCCTGGAATGCGCTGGTCGGCCCGGGCGGGCTGTCGAAGGAAGTGGTGGCGACGATCAATGCCGAAGTGACGCAGACGCTGGCCGAGCCCGCGGTGATCGAGAAATTGAAGCTGCAGCTCATCACGCCCTCGCCGACCACGCCCGATCAGCTCCGCAGGCGCATGGCCGACGAGAAGGCGCTGTGGGCCGAGGTGATCAAAGCGGCGAAGATCAGGATCGATTGAGGTCTAACCTCTCCCCGTTCTTTACGGGGAGAGGTCGCCGCGTCTTCGCGGCGGGTGAGGGGCATGGCTCGAGGCCTGCCACAAACACGCTCCCTCAGGTTCCGCTGACCGACCCGCGAGTCCACGCTTGCCTTAACACCGTACAAGGCCCCTCACCCGCGCGCTGAGATGCGCGCGACCTCTCCCCGCAAATGCGGGGCGAGGTAAGAAGCACCGTCACACGAACCGGCAGTTTCGCGCGGTTTGCGCCATGCCGGACGACGACGAGGTCGGAATGCTGTAGCTCGCCTCGCTCGGCGTTTGGCCGCGTGCAGGGATGATCACCATGCCGTGGTCCTTCACCGAGCCCTTGGCGTTGGTTACCGTGACGTCGATGCCGCAGGCGATCTTGCGGGCGCAGTTGTTCTCGAAATCCATCTTGAACGAATACTTGCCGTTGTCCTGCCAGAACCCGACATACTTGTCGCCGACGCAGGCCTTGGCTTCCTCGGTCCAGTTGTCGGGCTCGGGCCAGAACAACAAGGCGCTGCCGCCGGTGAGCGCACCGACAGCGCCAACAATCGTCGCAATCAACACGAACCTGCATCCAAACATTGCCGCCTCCGGAGTGATTTCCCCTTCGTCGCGGCGGATGGCGCAGCGGTTCACGCTCTTAACCTCTCCCCGCTCTGCGCGGGGAGAGGTCGAAACGCGTGCGCAGCGCGTGTTTCGGGTGAGGGGCATGGCACAAAGCCAGCCACGAAGAAGCACCCTCGGATCTCGATACTGCAGACCCGAGATTCCGCGTCCTCCCCCCGCCATTCAAGGCCCCTCACCCGGAGCCGTCGCTACGCGCCGACTCCGACCTCTCCCCGCAAATGCGGGGCGAGGTTAGGAAGCAGCTTACTTCCCGGACTGCTTCTCCAACTCCCTGTTGTCGACATAGCGGATCATGATCGGCCGCCCGGCGATCGCGCCGCCGAGGCCTTTGGTGAGTTTCAGCGGCAGGCAACCATCGAGCGAACCGTCGATGGCCTTGAGATAGGTGCCGCGCGTGTCCTGCGGCGCATCCTTGCTCGCGAATGTTACGCGCGGCGGCGCGATCGGCCTGCCCGCCGTGTTGAACGAAAACATCACCGACATCTGCATGCCCTCACGCGCAACGTCCGTCGCTGGCGGCGACCAGCACGACCGCAAGGCAGCGAACAGGTCGCCGATCGTATCGAGATCATGATCGGGCTTGCGGTAGAGAGCCTGCTGATCGCCCGGCGGCACGCTCAGCACCGTGACCTGCAGGTTCTGGCCGATCGGATAATCGATCTCGGGAATGCACGGCCCGTGATCGAACACGCTACAGGTGGACGGCGTGCACGGCTCGCCATCGAGCACGCTGCACGGCCTGTGCGAGAAAGGCACTGCATCGCCCGCGCGCAGCCGCCGCGCCTCCGCCTGCCCGGCGAATGCCACCAGTACGCTGACGATCAACAGTAACGTGAGGTTCCGTGTCATTCGGACACCCTTGCAAATGCGCCCTCACCTGAAATGATACAGGCGTGTGGCGTCATCAAGATCGGGATGGGTCACAACTGCACGAGCAGACCAACAAGCGGAACGCCGGCCAAACGACCGATTGCAGACATTGTTGCGCCTGTGCGCAGCCCGGCACCACACGTCGTCGTCACACCCCAACCTCAGGAGACCGACATGAGCAGTCCCCAGGTGCATCGTGATACGTCCATCACTATGAAGCTCGAAATCGTCGTCATTCCCGTGTCGAATGTCGACACGGCCAAGAGTTTTTACGCAAATCTCGGCTGGAGGCTCGACGCCGACTTCGTGGTCGGCGACGACTATCGCGTGATCCAGTTCACGCCGCCGGGTTCGGATTGCTCGGTCATCTTCGGCAAGAACGTCACCGCCGCGACGCCGGGCTCGGCGCAGGGTCTGTATCTGATCGTCTCCGACATCGACGCGGCCCGTGCAGACCTGCTCGGCCGCGGAGTCAAGGTGAGCGACGCCTTCCACGCCGGAGATGTCAATGTCGGGCCGGACGAGCCTTATTTGTTCGGACGGCTTCGGGTGAACGGCCTCGATCCCGCGCGCGCCAGCTATCGCTCCTTCGCATCATTCAACGACCCGGACGGCAACGGCTGGCTGTTTCAGGAGATCACCGCGCGATTGCCCGGACGGGTCGATGCCAGTGCCACGACGTTTAACTCTTCTGCTGACCTCGCAGCCGCATTGCGGCGGGCGGCGATCGCCCATGGCGAGCACGAGAAGCGCACTGGCGGCCAGCATGACGAGAACTGGCCGGACTGGTATGCCGATTACCTGGTGCGTGAGCAGACCGGCGAGCCGCTACCGACATAGCGGCCGCATCGCGCTGCACATGGAATACATACACGACAAGGGAAATGCCGGATGACCACGACCGTATCAACGCATCCGTTCGAGCGCAGCCACTCCATCGTGATCGCGGCTGCGCCCGAAGCCGTGTTCGACTACGTCACCAATCCGAAAACATGGCCGCAATGGCTGCCCTCCTCGCACGACATCGACTGCGAGGATCGTCCGATGCGGTTCGGCGACACGTTTCACGAACACTGGTCGACGCGGTCGGGCCCGGTCGCGCTGGACTGGCTGGTGATCGCCTGCGAACGTCCGCGGCTCTGGATCGGCCTGACACATATGAGCATCACCGGCCCGATCGTCGTGCAGTATGTGTGCGATGTGGTGGATGGCGGGACGAAATTCATGCGGACTTTGCGTAATCCTGCGCGGCCGAAGGCGCCGACGCCGGAAGTGGTTCAGCGGATCGATGAAGAAGCGGAGTTGGGTCTGGCGAATATCAAGAGGATCGTGGAATCCGGCACCTGAGGCTGTGCCTCAAGGTCGCACGAATTTCGTATCCACTTCACGACAACTATGTTGGGGCAGCGACCGATTCTCTGTTGCATTGACTGACGATAGTTGCGGACACGCTTCGCGGTCAGGAATCTTTCTTTAAGAATTCAGCGATACGGTCTTCTCAAGCGGTTCATGTATTGCGTACCGCTAGCAGGTCAAGATCCGCCGGAGCGACCCGGCGGATCGTCCTGACTATGTCGGGAGGCAGCTGCGTCGGCATACGAACGCGCAGTCCCTCCCCCTGCCGGGGTTCTATTACATCACCAATCCGAAATCTGGGGCTGGGGAATGTTAAGAGGATTGTGGAGGCAATCAATGTCGTCAAGCTAACTTGATAGACCGTCGACCTTAGCGAGAACCTCATCGAAATATTTAAATTCAAACCCTTTGAGTCTTGCCGTGGTGAAAACAGCAGCAACGGCAGCAGGTGTCTTCTTGATGTCATCTACGGTCATTTTATATTCGTCGGCGACATCGTTCATTAGCTGCTCGTACTCATCTGATAGTACAGATATTAGATAATCTTCAAGATTTCCCGGCATCGCCGCGAAGAGATCAAATACGCCTTCCGGCCATTCGGTCGGCTCTGCGACCTTACAAAGTTTCTGCAGAAGAATGTTCGTTTCCGGCTTCTGCCTTTTTTCTTTCTTACTCCTGTCGTTATCAAACATCAGATAGGTCGGTATTTTTAGTTCTGAGAATATCAAATAGGGCTTATCTAGCGTTGTCTTTCCGGACATAAAGATGATCGAAATCCCCTCCTCAATTGCATTGCGCCCTTTCTCTTTGTAGGCGCCCTCAAGGATCGCTTTGTCGGTTGGCCCTTCGACTAGAATAATCTTCTCCGCAAAAAATCCCTCAGACACATCACTATTAAAGATATGAAGCTTCGCCCCGAAGGCCTCCGGCTGCATTGGCGTGACGGCATCTATTGCCGCAGCCATCAACTGACTACATTTTTCGAGAGTTAGCGAATAGCAAGTTGTCTGTATGCCATCACCTTCGCCGACTTTTCTCACGATCCGAACAGAATCAAACTGCTCAAGCTTGATTAATTTCTCAGAATGCGTGGTATAGATTATCTGAATTCGTATCCCCGTTGACTCATCGAAACGTGCCGCAATATTTCTGAATGCCTCATAGATTTGTCGTTGCTTTATCGGATGCTGATATATCTCGGGTTCTTCAATCAAAATTATTATGTCGCTCAACGGAGCATCATACACCGTCTTTGCTTCATCAGGTAATTGGCTTTGGCGTTCGGCTAAAAATTGCACGATGGCAAAAAGAACTGCCCGTTGCAGGCCATGACCAACATACTCAACCGGGACACGAGCCTTACGGTGTGACAGGAGAATCCTAGGTACTGGAAAGATGACCTTTAGCGGGTCGTCCGCGATCCAATCAGCCTCAATCAACGTCTCACTATAGAATCGCTGAACTGCCGACGTGAGAGCGTCACTGATGTTGCCAAGCTGTGGTATCCCATTTGGGTCTGTAAGCCTTTGCGCTTCGGCTCGCGCTTTCTCGATAAACTCCGTGAGTTCCTTTCGATTCTCAAATATTTGATTCGCGATGTCCGAAAGTAAGCCAAGGATCGGGCTCTTCTTTGCGTCTTGAAATTCCGACGAAGTTTCTTTGACCGCTGGGATTAAACGCAAGTTCGTTCGTTTTTTGAGTTTACCATTTGCTACGTTCGGGGCGCCGAAAAAGCCGCGCACTTTCTCAGAACTCAACTTCATGTCAGTCTTCGCTTCCCATTCGAGAAGCGCTCTCTGCATATCATCGACGGTCGATACGTCGCCAAACTCGCCGGCATATTGCTTGTTCAACTTACCAAACAATCCCCTCTTCTTTGTCCCGTTCTTTTCATTCCGGAACTCCGCAAATTCAGGATTGACTAGCGCGTTAACTGAATAGATGCCGCTTTCAGGATCGATGGCAGATAGTTCACGCGATACTGTCATCACGCCTTCAGTAACGGCTCCCTTAAACTCTTCCACCTCGTGCGGCGTCAAATTTATGAATTTGATGGTGATGACGATTGGTAGCTTAGTATTGCTGTAGAAATGATCAGTCGCTGTAATGCGCGCGGCGGCGTCAAAAAAGAGGTCAATTGCTTTCAGAATTGTCGACTTCCCAGCGTTGTTCGACCCGAGAAGGATACTATGGCCAGCCAACTCAACGCTTGGACTTTGAACTGAACGAAAATTCTCTATTGCAACCGCGCCAATTTGCATGTCATCCCCCAGAGCTTCAGTAAGCTCTCAACTTGGGAGGCAATTTGCAAGCAAAGGTTGTGGGACATAGCGAAGCGGGCGATTGCTAGTCTGTCGCCATATTGCAGCGCTCACTAAGAGGGTTGATTTTTCAGCTTAATTGAAATTCCCGGCTGAATGTGCAGCGCAAAAGACAGAGCCCAGTTGCTCTCTCACCCCTGCTTCTTCACGTCCTTGATATCCGAGAACACGATCCCTTCGGCGCGTTCCTTGGTGTAATTCAGATAGAAGTCGTTCTTCGCCAGGAACACCGGATCGCCGTCGACGTCATCGGCGACGCCGGAATTGTTGTTGGACATGAAGGTCTCGAGCTTCTTCTTGTCATCCGAAGAGATCCAGCGCGCCAGCGAGAATTCCGAGACTTCGAAACTCACCGGCAACTGATATTCCGCATCGAGCCGCGCCTTGAGCACGTCGAGCTGCAGCGGGCCGACGACGCCGACCAGGGCCGGCGCGCCGTCGCGCGGGCGGAACACCTGGACGACGCCCTCTTCCGACATCTGCTGCAAGGCTTCCTTCAGCTTCTTCGCCTTCATCGCATCGCCGAGGCGCACGCGGCGCACGATTTCCGGCGCGAAGCTGGGCACGCCGATGAAGGTGATGTCCTCGCCGTCGGTCAGCGTGTCGCCGATCCGCAGCGTACCGTGATTGGGAATGCCGACCACGTCGCCGGCATAGGCTTCGTCCGCGATGGCGCGGTCCTGCGCGAAGAAGAATTGCGGCGACGACAGCGACATGTTCTTGCCGGTGCGCACCAGCTTGGCCTTCATGCCCCTTGTCAGCTTGCCGGAGCACAGCCGCGCAAAGGCGATACGGTCGCGATGGTTGGGGTCCATGTTCGCCTGGATCTTGAACACGAAGGCCGACATCCGGGGCTCGTCGGCCTCGACCTTGCGCAAATTAGATTCCTGCGCGCGCGGCGATGGCGCAAAACGGCCGAGACCTTCGAGCAGATCGCCGACGCCGAAATTGCGCAGCGCACTGCCGAAATAGACTGGCGTCATATGGCCTTCGCGGAACGACTGCAGGTCGAACGGCTTCGAGGCTTCCTTCACCAGTTCGAGTTCGTCGGCGACCTCGCTGGCATCGAGATTGGGGTTGCGGCCGGCCAGATCGGCAATCTTGATCTTCTCGGCTGCGCCGGTCTTGGCGCCGCCGCCCTCGAGCAGGCGGATGCCACCGGTCTCGATGTCATAGGTGCCCATGAAATCGCGGCCGCGGCCGACCGGCCAGTTGATTGGCGTGGTGTCGAGCGCCAGCGTCTTCTCGATCTCGTCCAGGAGATCGAACACATCGCGGCTCTCGCGGTCCATCTTGTTGATGAAGGTGATGATCGGGATGTCGCGGAGACGACAAACCTCGATCAGCTTCAGCGTGCGCGCCTCGATACCTTTGGCGGCGTCGATCACCATGACGGCGCTGTCGACCGCGGTGAGCGTGCGATAGGTGTCTTCCGAGAAGTCTTCATGGCCCGGCGTGTCGAGCAGGTTGAAGACGTGGCCCTGGAATTCGAAGGTCATCACCGAGGTGACGACGGAGATGCCGCGGTCGCGCTCGATCTTCATCCAGTCGGAGCGCGTGTTGCGGCGCTCGCCCTTGGCCTTGACCTGGCCCGCCAGATTGATGGCGCCGCCGAACAGCAGCAGCTTTTCGGTCAGCGTGGTCTTGCCGGCGTCAGGATGCGAGATGATCGCGAAAGTGCGGCGGCGGGCGACCTCATTGGCAAGCGGGGAACGCGCGGCTGAGTCGGCGGAAAGGGCGATATCGGACATAAACGTGCCTGTGGCAGGGAAAACGGGCGCAATCAAGGGATTTTGGGCGGGAAACTGGCCGAAGTGGCGACCATCGGCCGCGTTGCGATCCGGCTGCGTGGGTCCCATATAACCCCTGCGAGGACGACCTCCAAATCATCATCATCCGGCAAAGGGAGACCTTTGCTTGCAGGGACGGCCCTGTACTTTCATCAGGAGGCCGTTCCATGGCTTGGTTGTTGCTGTTCATCGCGGGTTTGCTTGAAGTCGGCTGGGCCGTCGGGCTCAAATATACCGAAGGCTTTACCCGCCTCGTCCCCTCCGTCCTGACCCTGATCAGCATGACCGCGTCCGTCGGCATGCTCGCCCTCGCCCTCAAGGAACTGCCGATGGGAACCGCCTATGCGGTGTGGACCGGCATCGGCGCGGTCGGCACCGCAGCGCTGGGCATGTACCTGTTCGGCGACCCGGCAACGGTGGCACGGATCACCTGTATCGGGCTGATCGTGGCGGGCATTGCCGGACTGAAGCTGGTCTCGTGACCTACGTCAGATAAAGCTCAGATGCAGCAGCTTCACGATCCACCAGGTCGCGGCGGCAACGATCGCCGCGGCCGGGATCGTGATCACCCAGGCATAGACGATCGAACTCGCCACGTTCCAGCGCACCGCTGACACACGACGTGCCGCGCCGACACCGACGATCGCGCCGGTGATGGTGTGCGTGGTCGAGACGGGAACGCCGAGGAACGTCGCCGCAAATAGCGTCGCGGCACCGCCGGTCTCGGCGCAGAAGCCCTGCATCGGCGTGAGCTTGGTGATGCGCAGGCCCATGGTGCGGACAATGCGCCAGCCGCCCATCAGCGTGCCCAGCGCCATCGCCGCCTGACATGACAGCACGACCCAGAACGGCACGGAAAACTCCGTCCCGAGATGGCCCTGCGAGTACAGCAGCACAGCGATGATGCCCATGGTCTTCTGCGCATCATTGCCGCCATGGCCGAGCGAATACAGCGAAGCCGAGACGAATTGCAGGATGCGGAAGGCGCGGTCCACGGCGAAGGGCGTCGAGCGCACCGAGGCCCATGACACGATGGCCACCAGCACCAGCGCCAGCAGGAAGCCCACCAGCGGCGACAGCACAATGGCCAGCAGCGCCTTGGACAGCCCGGTCCACAAGGCTGCCGAGAGTCCTGCCTTGGCGACACCTGCCCCGAGCAAGCCACCGATCAACGCATGCGACGAGCTTGAGGGAATGCCGAGGCCCCAGGTGATCACGTTCCAGACGATGGCGCCCATCAGGGCCGCAAAGATCACCGCGGGATCGATGACGCTGGGCTCGATGATCCCGGTGCCGATGGTGTTGGCGACATGCAGACCGAATACCAGGAAGGCGATGAAGTTGAAGAATGCCGCCCACAGCACGGCATATTGCGGCCGCAGCACGCGCGTCGAGACGATCGTCGCGATCGAATTGGCAGCGTCATGCAAGCCGTTGAGAAAGTCGAACAGCAATGCGATGGCGATGAGGCCGATCAGCACCGGAAAGGCGAGCGTGGCGTCCACCTGATGGCCCTGCCTTATACTTGTTCGATGACGATGCTGTTGATCTCGTTCGCGACGTCGTCGAAGCGGTCGGCCACCTTTTCAAGGTGCTTGTAGATCTCGGCGCCGACCACGAAATCCATGGTGTTGGCGTCACGATGCTTGAGAAAGAGCTCCTTGAGCCCGATGTCGTGCAGATCGTCGACGCGGCCTTCGAGCTTGCCGACTTCCTCGGTGATCGCCGTGAGCAGGCCGACATTATCGCCGATGGCGCTCATCAGCGGCACGGCGCGACCGACAAGGTTGGCGCATTCCACCAGCAGCGTGCCGATTTCGCGCATCGGCGGCTCGAACTGGCGTACCTCGAACAGCATCACCGCTTTCGCCGTCTGCTGCATCTGGTCGATGGAATCATCCATCGCCGTGATGAGGTTCTTGATGTCGACGCGATCGAACGGCGTGATGAAAGTGCGGCGAACGGCGGTCAGCACCTCGCGGGTGATGGCGTCGGCGTCGTTCTCGAACTGGTTGACGCGCTGACAGTAGACCGGCGTCTCGTCGCCGCCTTCCAGCATCCCCGCAAGCGCCTTGGAGCCCTCGACCACGGTCACTGAATGGCGGGCGAACAGGTCGAAAAACCTTTCCTCCCGGGGCAGAAAGGACCGGAACCAACGCAGCATCATCTCATCCAACTGTCAGGAAAACGCAGCGACCGGACCGCCAGATGGCGGACATGGTCCCGCGGGGCCACCGCCGGCGGCCCTGTGTCACACGGATGTCATAAAGCATTTCCGGCCAAGACGGGCAATCGCGCACCTTTTAGGCCCGATCATCCACCGCTTTATGACAGCCTGCTTTTCCTGAGGCAGTGCCTGGATTTAGAGCGACCGCTTGAAGTAATGCGCGATTTCGCCGATGACGCCGCGGCGGAAGGTCAGCACGCAGACCACAAAGATCACGCCCTGGATCACCGTTACCCACTGGCCGAAGCCGGCGAGGTATTGCTGCATGGCGATGATCACGAAGGCGCCGACCACGGGACCGAACAGCGTACCGAGGCCGCCGACCAGGGTGATCAGCACGATTTCACCGGACATGCTCCAGTGCACGTCGGTGAGCGAAGCGTTCTGCGCCACAAACACCTTCAGCGCGCCGGCGAAACCGGCCAGCGTGCCGGACAGGATATAGGCCAAGAGCTTGTACTGGTCGGTCTTGTAGCCGAGCGACACCGCACGCGGCTCGTTCTCACGGATCGCCTTGAGCACCTCGCCGAACGGCGAGTTGATGGCGCGGTAGATGATCAGGAAGCCCAGCGTGAAGCCGGCGAGGATCACGTAATACAGCGTGATCGGCTTCGAGAGATTGAACAGGCCGAACAGCGTGCCCTGCGGAATGCCCTGGATACCGTCTTCACCGTGGGTGAACGGCGTCTGCAGATAAACGAAGTACAGGAGCTGCGACAGCGCCAGCGTGATCATGGCGAAGTAGATGCCCTGACGACGAATGGCGATCAGGCCGGTGACGACGCTGAGCGCAGCGGCCGCGACGACACCGACGACGATGCCGAGTTCGGGCGTCAGGCCCCACACTTTCAGCGCATGCGCCGTGCAGTAGCCGGCGGTGCCCAGGAACATCGCGTGGCCGAAGGACAGCAGACCGCCATAGCCGATCAAAAGGTTGAAGGCACAGGCGAGTAGCGCGAAGCAGAGCGCCTGCATCACGAAGAACGGATAGACGCCAGTGAGCGGCACGACCAGCAACAGCGCGGTCATGATCGCAAAGGCGACCATCTCGTCTTTGACGGTGCGGCGGGGTGACGGAATGGCGTTTTCAGTGATCGTTGTCATATCAGGCAGCCCGTCCCGTCAGTCCGGAAGGTTTCACAAGGAGCACCAGCACCATCAGCACGAAGACGACAGTGTTGGAGGCCTCGGGGTAAAAATACTTGGTCAGACCCTCGATGATGCCGAGGGCGAAACCGGTGATGATGGAGCCCATGATCGAGCCCATGCCGCCGATCACGACGACCGCGAACACGACGATGATCAGGTCCGCACCCATCAGCGGGCGAACCTGGTTGATCGGCGCCGACAGCACGCCCGCGAGTGCCGCCAGACCGACGCCGAGCCCGTAGGTCAGCGTGATCATCAGCGGCACGTTGATGCCGAAGGCGCGGACCAGCGTGGGGTTTTCCGTCGCGGCGCGCAGATAGGCGCCGAGCCGCGTACGCTCGATCAGGAACCAGGTCGCGATACAGACCACCAGCGAGAAGATAACGACCCAGCCGCGATAGATTGGCAGGAACATGAAGCCGAGATTCATGCCGCCCTTGAGCGCATCCGGGATCGCGTAAGGCAGACCCGACGAGCCGAAATAATTCTGGAACACGCCCTGGATGATCAGCGCCAGACCGAATGTCAGCAACAGGCCATAGAGATGGTCGAGATTGGCGATCCATTTCAGCATGGTGCGTTCCATCACCATGCCGAACAGGCCGACCGCCAGCGGCGCCAGGATCAGCGCCGGCCAGTAGCCGATGCCAGCCAGATTGAGCAGGAAGTATGCCGCAAACGCGCCCATCATATAGACGGCGCCATGGGCGAAATTAATGATGTTCAGCATGCCGAAGATCACGGCGAGGCCGAGACTTAACAGCGCATAGAACGAGCCGTTGATGAGTCCGACCAGCAATTGCGCAGACAGGGCCTGTAGATTGATCGACATGTTGTTCTCAACTCTTATCGCAGGAAAGTCTTGGCCCGGCAGCGCGGCGCCGCCGGGCCAACGATCTTATTTCTTCAGCAGCGCACAGGTGCTCTTCTCGATCGGTGTAAAGGCCTGATCGGCTGGCACTGTACCGGCAAGCTTGTAGAAATCCCACGGCGCCTTCGATTCCGACGGCTTCTTCACTTCGAACAGATAGCCCGGGTGAATCTTGCGGCCATTGGCTTCGATCTTGCCCTGCCCGAACAGCGGATCATCGGTCGGCAATTCCTTCATCTTGGCAACGATCTTCGCGCCATCATGTGGATTGCTGCCGAGCGCTTCCAGCGCCTTGAAGTAGTGGATCAAGCCGGCATACACGCCCGCCTGCACCATCGACGGCGGAGCGCCGTTCTTCATGCGCGCTGCGAACTTCTTGGAGAAGTCGCGGGTCTTGTCGTTCAGGTCCCAGTAGAAAGTCTCGGTGAAGCTGAGGCCCTGTGCGGTTTCAAGACCGATCGCCTTGACGTCGGTGATGAACAGCAGCAACGCCGCGAGCTTCTGACCGCCCTTGGCGATGCCGAATTCAGCCGCCTGCTTGATCGAGTTGGTGGTGTCGCCGCCGGCATTGGCCAGGCCGATGACCTTGGCCTTCGACGACTGCGCCTGCAGCAGGAAGGAGGAGAAGTCCGCGGTGTTGAGCGGATGCTTGACGCCGCCGACCACCTTGCCGCCCGAGGATTTGACGACTTCCGAGGTATCGCGCTCCAGCGCGGCACCGAAGGCGTAGTCGGCGGTGAGGAAGAACCAGCTGTCACCGCCGGCTTTGACCATCGCCTGCCCGGTCGAATGGGCGAGCATGTAGGTGTCGTAGGTCCAGTGCACGGTGTTCGGCGAACACTGCGCATTGGTGAGATCCGACGTCGCGGCGCCCGAATTGATGTAGACGCCGTTCTTCTCCTTGACGATGTTGTTCACCGCCAGTGCCACGCCGGAATTCGGTACGTCGACGATGGTGTCGACCTTGTCGACGTCGAACCACTGCCGCGCGATGTTGGAGCCGATGTCCGGCTTGTTCTGGTGATCGCCGGAGATGATGTCGATCTTCCAGCCCTTGGCCATCAGACCGGAGTCCTCCGCCGCCATCTGCGCAGCCAGGGTCGAACCCGGGCCGCCGAGATCGGCATAGAGACCGGACTGATCGCTGAGTGCGCCGATCTTGACGGTCTTGTCCTGGGCCATGGCGATGCCCGCCATGGCCAGCGAAAGCGCCGTGCCAAGAAGTGCGGTTGAAATCTTGTTTTTCATGGCTTCCTCTCAATGATTTGGACGACGGGCTTCTAAATTAGGTCTTCTTCAAAAGCGGACAAGCACTCTTGTCGAGCGGCGTGAAGGCCTGATCGGCAGGGATCGTCGCCACCAGCTTGTAGTAATCCCAGGGCCCCTTTGACTCCTCGGGCTTCTTCACCTCGAACAGATAGGCCGGGTGCAGCTTGCGACCGTTCGGCTGGATCGTGCCCTTGCCGAAGATGATGTCGTCGGTCGGGGTCGCCTTCATCTTGTCGACGATCTTCAACCCGTCATGGGAGTTGCCACCCATCGCATCCAGCGTCTTGAAGTAATGGATCAGCGATGAATACACGCCGGCCTGCACGGTGGTCGGCATGGCCTTGTTCTTCATGCGCTCCTGGAAGCGCTTGGAGAACGACCGCGTGCCGTCATTGAGGTCCCAGTAGAAGGTCTCGGTGAAGCTCAGTCCCTGCGCAACCGGCAGACCCAGGGCATGGACGTCCGAAATGAACATCAGCAGGCCGGCGAGTTTCTGGCCCCCCTTGATGATGCCGAATTCGGAAGCCTGCTTGATCGAGTTGATGGTGTCGCCGCCGGCATTGGCGAGGCCAATGACCTTGGCCTTGGATGTCTGTGCCTGCAGCAGGAACGACGAGAAGTCGGCGGTGTTCAGCGGCGGCCGGACGCTGCCCAGCACCTTGCCGCCCATGGCGGTCACGGCGTTGGTGGTGTCGCGCTCAAGCGCCGAGCCGAAAGCATAGTCCGCGGTCAGGAAGAACCAGGTATCGCCGCCGCTCTTGACCATCGCCGAGCCGGTGCCGTTGGCAAGCTGATAGGTGTCATAGGCCCAGTGAATGGTGTTGGGCGAGCACTGTGCATTGGAGAGATCGGATGTGCCGGAGCCGGAGTTCAGATAGACGCCGTTCTTTTCCTTGACGACGTTGTTGACGGCGAGACCGACAGAGGACGTCGGCACGTCAACGATCACGTCGACCTTGTCGCGGTCGAACCACTGGCGCACAATGTTGACGCCGATATCCGGCTTGTTCTGGTGGTCGCCGACCACGACCTCGATCTTCCACCCTTTGGCGGCAAGGCCCGAATCCTCGACGGCCATCTGCGCGGCCAGCGTCGAACCGACACCGGTTACGTCGGCATAGAGGCCGGACTGGTCGTTCAGCACGCCGATCTTGGCGGTCTTGTCCTGGGCAAACGCAAGCGAGCTTGCGCTCATCATCAGCGTAAAACCCAGCAGCGACGTCGAAACGACTTTTTTCATTCTGTGCTCCCTACCCGTATTGATGGTTGTGTCTATCGTCGGACCGTTGGCTCGGTCCGTTATTCGATATTAGACGCCGAGATACGTATGCAGCTTGTCCATATTCGCCGAGAGCTCGGAATTGGCGAAGCCATCGATGATCTTGCCGTGCTCGACGATGTAGTAGCGATCCGCTACCGTGGCAGCGAAACGGAAGTTCTGCTCGACCAGCAGGATGGTGAAGCCTTCCGACTTCAGCCGCGCAATGGTGTGACCGATCTGCTGGATGATGACGGGCGCCAGCCCCTCGGTTGGCTCGTCCAGCATCAGGAAGCGCGCGCCGGTGCGCAGAATGCGCCCGATCGCCAGCATCTGCTGCTCACCGCCGGAGAGTTTTGTCCCTTGGCTGTTGAGACGCTCTTTCAGATTTGGAAACAGCTCGAAGATCTGATCCAGAGACAACCCGCCCGGCCGGATCGTCGGCGGCAGCATCAGATTCTCTTTCACGTCGAGGCTGGAAAAGATGCCGCGTTCTTCCGGACAGAATGCGATGCCCTGCTTCGCGATCTTGTCCGACGAGGTCTTGATGATCTCGTTGCCTTCGAACTTTATCGAGCCGGTGCGCTTGCCGATGATGCCCATGATGGACTTCAGCGTCGTGGTCTTGCCGGCGCCGTTGCGACCGAGCAGCGTGACGACCTCGCCCGGCTTCACGTTGAAATTGATGCCGTGAAGAATGTGCGACTCGCCATACCAAGCTTCGAGATTCTCGATGCTGAGAATTGGATTGCCGGTTGCCGCGGTCTTTGCCGGTTCGGCCATTTTAACGTCAGCCATTAGCCGGCTCCCAGATAGGCTTCCTTGACACGCTCGTCCTTGGTGAGGTCGGCGTAGCTGCCTTCCGCAAGAACCTTTCCGCGAGTCAGAACGGTAATGATGTCCGACAGATTGGACACGACGCTGAGGTTATGTTCGACCATCAGGATGGTATACTTCGCCGAGATGCGCTTGATCAGCGCTGCGATCTTGTCGATGTCCTCGTGGCCCATGCCGGCCATCGGCTCGTCGAGCAGCATCATCTCGGGGTCGAGCGCCAGCGTAGTGGCAATCTCTAATGCCCGCTTGCGGCCATAGGGCATTTCCACGGCGGGCGTATTGGCAAATTCGCTGAGGCCGACATCGTCGAGCAGTTCAGCGGCGCGTTGATTGTACTGATCCAGCACGCTCTTGGAGCGCCAGAAGTCGAACGACGATCCATGCTGGCGCTGCAGTGCAACACGGACATTCTCCAGAGCCGTCAGATGCGGAAACACCGCGGAGATCTGAAACGAACGTACCAGGCCAAGGCGCGCCACGTCGGCGGGCGCCGTCGCGGTGATATCCTTGCCCTTGTAGAAAATCTGGCCGGCGGACGGCTGCATGAACTTGGTCAGCAGATTGAAACACGTCGTCTTGCCGGCCCCGTTAGGGCCGATCAATGCGTGAATGGTACCGCGGCGAACTTTGAGACTGACATCGCGGACTGCGAAAAAGCCCGCAAATTCCTTGGTCAATCCGTTGGTTTCGAGAATGAACTCATCGGTCAAGCAAATTTCCCCCATCGACCTTCCCGGCGTGTGTCTCCGCCAGTGGCCAACTTTTTGCGCAACCACATTTCAGGGAAAACTGAAAGTCATCCCCGCGCGGCCACATCGAGTGGCGCGAATATGCCGTCAACGCGACGGCGAACGCAAGGTGCAATGCGGCAGAATTGGGTGGACTGCCTGTCGCACCGACTTCGCCCTTAGTCGTAGGCAGTTAGCCCCCTGCGCATGCGGAAAGCAGAGTCCGCCTGCGACCGGTCTACCGCGCAGAACGCGTCACCTGTTTGCGCCGCAAGGAGCTTTGAAAATCGCTCGTTAATTGTATTGCGAGGCGACTTCCCGCGTTCATTGATTATTTGCTCGCTGTACTCATACTACCCTCGATCGATATCAGGGGGATCATTGCCGTGGACTTCCAGAGCGCCGACGCGTCCGTGGTGAAGTCCATTCGGCAGCGCGATCTGCTGAACTGCTGGCTACGCCTCTATGCGCCGCAACAGGCCCTGCCCGATATCACAAACTATCGCCCGGATCGGATGGACGACGAACGTCCCGATCTCGTCGACTACATTGTTGATCACAGCACCGCACCGCCGCGGCTCATCATCGACAGTAACGGCACCCGCATGGCGAGCGCCTATGGTACCACCGGCAAGGGCCGCTATCTCGACGACTATCTCGGCCCGATCCTCGGTCCTGTCGTGCTGCCGGCCTATCATGAATGTATCGCACGCGAGTTGCCGACTTACACCGTCTCGATGATCGACGATGTCAACGGACGTCTTGTCGCCTATGAGCGGATGCTGATGCCGTTCTCATCAGGCGATGGCGTCACCCATATCATCGCGTCGCTCAAGACGATCAGCGAGGACGGTGGATTCGAAATCAAAAATCTGATGCGCGGCCATCACACCGTGCCGGTGCCGAAACTCAGCGCGGTGATCGATCGCAGCCTGTCCTATCGTGCGCCGCACCGGCTCGCAGCCGGCGACGTCGTCGAGATCGACTGATCGCTATTTTACGTCTTTTGCGTAAATCTCCGGCTTGAAGCCAACCACAAGCTTGCCGCCAAGATCGAGCACAGGCCGCTTGATCATCGAGGGCTGCTCGAGCATCAGCGCGATTGCCTTGCTCTCGTTCAGACCTTCCTTGGCAGCGTCATCGAGCTTGCGAAACGTGGTGCCGGCGCGATTGAGCAGCGTCTCCCAGCCGACCTCCTTGGCCCAGCGCTGCAGCCGCGCCTTGTCGATCCCCTCGGCCTTGTAGTCATGGAAGCTGTAGGCGACATCGTGGCTATCGAGCCAGGCGCGTGCCTTCTTCATCGTGTCGCAATTCTTGATGCCGTAGATGGTGATGGCCATGAGATCTCGCCGTGCCTGCCAAGAGTGATCGTCGTTCTGACCTGACTAGCAGATCAGGCAGCAGCGGCTGACAGCAAATCCGCGATCATCCACAGAGGCGGCCGATGATGCTGGGGTCGGCATCATCGGTTTGTCCTCAGATCTCAGGCCGGACGCCTGCGGTTCGCGAAGATCAACCACAGCGCCGACACCAGGAAATAGAAGGCGCCGAAACCGGCATAGGGCGCGATATCCACGATCGTCGGCACTGTGGCGCCGCCCGCCTGCTTGACAAAGAACAGGCCGGCCGCGGTTGACTGCGCGCCGCTCAGGATCATCGCCCACTGCGCACCGAATGCGCGCCAGCGTCGAACGCCGGTCACGAGTTGCGCGAGGCCCGCCAATGCCGCCCAGACGCCGAACACCGCGAGTACGGCATTCATCCCCGTGCGCAAGGCGATGGCCACGGCCAGTGCGGCAATGAGGCTCACCCCCACATTCAGCGCCTGCGAGGGATTGGCCAGCAAGCCGCCGCTGCCCTGGGCATCGAACCAGTTCGCAAGTGCATCCCAGGCGGGATAGCTGACCAGCAGGATGGCGGCGGCCCCGGGCGACGAGACGCCAACGGTGAAGGCGGCTGCCACCCAGGCCGCCGCGACGATGCCGCGGACGAGGTAATAACGTGCGAGGTCTCCGCTCGCTACGGCCGGCAGGCTGGCGGTTGCCTGTGGGACGGTCATGCTGGTCTCCATCGAAGCTTGGACCGGGCGCTCTCCACCGGGCTGGCGGAAGAACCTTGGTCAAATTACATATTGCGATAACTAATATCGCGATATGTTTATTGGCTTGAGCAGGCCGCCTTGTCCATATTTATTTATCGCGATATACGTTATTGTGATATCGACGTGAGGAGAGTTGCCGTGGTGCCCGCCGACATTCCGCTGGATCACCAGCTCTGTTTTTCGCTCTACAGCGCCAGCATGGCCATCGGCCGCGCCTACAAGCCGCTGCTCGACGCGCTCGAGATCACCTACCCGCAATATCTCGTGCTGAGCACATTGTGGGAGGGCGGCGCACAGAGCGTCGGCGGCATCGCCGACCGGCTGGCGCTGGAATCGAGCACGGTCACGCCGCTGGTGAAGCGGCTCGAGCAGGCCGGCTTCGTCGCGCGCAGGCGAAATCCGGAAGATGAGCGGCAGGTCGTCGTCAGCCTCACGGCCAAAGGCACGGCGCTGCGCGAGAAGGCACGCTGCCTCGGCGAGACGTTGTTCGCCGCGGCCGGCATGACGCCGGAACGGCTGATCGCCCTGAACAGCGAGGTCCATGCCTTTCGGGATGCCGTGACCAACTACACCGGCAAGACAGGTGCGACCGTGGCGGAGAGTGCCGACTGACGCAGATGACACGCGACAGGGCGCCAGCGAATCTGTCGTAAGATACCGGACACATTCAGCGCCGGAGCGACCATGGAGTTCACCGCACTTTTCCTGGCAATCGCCATCACCATGCTCGTCGCATGGTATCGCAGCCGCACGCTCTCGCTGTCGCTGTTCGCCGTGGTGCTGATCGCCTGCGTGGCGACCTTCCTGCACCACGCCACCGACGCGCTGAAACTGTCGTTCTGAGGCCATCATGACCTCACATCGCGCTATCGCCCTCAACGTCCTCGCACTCTACGCCCTCGCCGCGCTGCTGGCGGCCGCCTTTGCTGCGCAGTTCATTTTGGGCGAACTGCCCTGCCCGCTATGCCTGCTGCAGCGGATCATGTTTGCGCTGCTGGCCATCGGCCCGATCCTCAACATTCGCTTCGGCCCGCGCGCCAGCCATTACGCGCTGTCACTGCTTGCAGCCGTCGTCGGCGCCACCGTCTCGACCCGGCAGGTGTTGCTGCACATCATGCCCGGCGATCCCGGCTTCGGCACCGCGCTGTTCGGCTATCACTATTACACTTGGGCACTGATCGGCTTCATCGCAGCCATCGTTCTGTTGTCGCTAGTGCTGCTGTTCGACCGGCAATTCGAGAAGGATCCCGCTGCTTACTCCGCGCCCAGCGTGATCGCGCATGTTGCCGTCTGGCTCGTGATCGGCCTGACGGCTGCGAACGTCGCCTCGACCTTGCTCGAATGCGGCTTCAAGGCCTGCGCGGACGATCCGAAGGTGTATGAGCTGTTGAAGCGATAGCGGCGTCGTTCCCCGCGGGTGCGAGCGACATTACAAATGCGTTGAGCTGGCACGTCAGGACAACCAACCTGCATTGTCGTAGATCTCTCCGAACGTCTGAACCGCGATACAGTTGACTCCCATCGACTCCAAGAAAAAGAGCTTTCCGGCCTGCCTGTCGTCAGACATGTCGTTTTTGTAAACATACCAAGCTGGATGAAAGCGCTCGCGAAATTTCTTGAAGTACTTGGCACGCTCAATCAGAAGCCAGCGGAGAAAGACTTCGTTTTCTTCAAGAGCCAAGCCAAAGATGAGCAAGGGCTTATTGAATACAACATGAATCCAGGTATTCGCACCTGCCCAAATGCGACGATCCTTTGCTCCAAAGAGAGGGGCGGCGCCGCTGCGATGAAGCCAAGTCCGGGCTCGCTGAACCGACCCCATATAGTGGCTAAGTCCCAAGCGAATGCTTCGCTTGTATTTTACCATTCCGTTAATGTGCCAAACGCCGAAAGAAGCGCACGGATCAGTAATAGCTGTTTGGCTAAAGTGACACTCCCACGGGTAGTAGCTCGTAAATTTCGGATTTTGCGGACGCCAGAACTGTGCATTGACGGCATTGCTCAACACTTGATCGAAGTTCGTCGTGAGCACTGGAGTGCAGTGTCGTACTGCCCAGTTCATGATCGTCCGGTGATGTGGGAGTACATCCCAACCGTCCAGGAGCGCACAAAATTGCTCCTGCAGAGCACCGATCTTACTCTCGGACAAGAGCTCCAGCACATCATAAAATTCTGTAAGCGTCGTACCAGGTGGTACCTCGACAAGCCCGGGCGAGCACTCTTGAGCAATCTCAACGAGCAGCTGATCCCAGGAATTTACACGTTTCGATTCTACGTATCGGTGGATGCCGTTTCCGATGATCAGAGCCACATTATCGCTGCTCTGCTCAAGCAAGGCGCTGAGGCTGTTGACGGGATTATTAGCCACAATTCCTCATGATGCTGTTTCGGCGACTCAGCCTTGCCGCCTGAGTTCTACCTGCTCTCAATCCGAATCTAATGACATCAGAACACGCTTGGCAACGCTCGGCGGCCAATCTAACAACGATACCATGACTGAGATCACCGCTATTGCCACAGCCTTCGCTCCGTTCGAAACGCTGGCCTCTTCACTTCTGCATCACATCGAGACCGATGACGGATCGCATGACGTCGCGCATCTGGCGCGCGTCTGGTCCAACGTCCGCATCATCCAGCAAGCCGAAGGCGGCGATTCCGAGATCCTGGCGGCAGCGACGCTGCTGCACGACTGCGTCGCCGTCGAGAAGAGCTCACCGCTCCGCGCCAATGCCTCGCGCCTCGCCGCCGAACATGCGGTCACCTTGCTGGCGCCGCTGGGCTGGGCGAGCGATCGCCTGGACCGTATCGCCCATGCCATCGCGGCCCACAGTTTCTCGGCAAAGATCGCGCCAGAGACGGTCGAGGCGAAGATCCTGCAGGATGCCGACCGGTTGGATGCCATCGGTGCCGTGGGCATCGCGCGCTGTTTTTACACCGCCGGGCGGATGCAATCCTTCCTGTACGATCCCGAAGATCCCGCTGCGCGGCATCGCGCCTTTGATGACCGCAATTTTGCGATCGACCATCTGCCGGCGAAACTGCTGACGCTCGCGGACGGCTTCAACACCGCCACCGGCCGACGCATGGCGCAGGAACGCCACGCGCGGACCGAGGCTTTCCTGACGGCGTTTCTGGCCGAGGTCGGCGTCTCGTGACGTGGGCGCTTACGGCGCCCACTTCGTGAACACGTAATCCCGCTCCTTCACGCGTGCTTCGTGACACGCAAAGCAGGTTTCGTGCTGTGCCTGATCCACCGGCTTGCCGTTAATGAAGCGGCCGAAGCCCCAGCCGCCTGACGCGGCATACTTCTTCGAATCCTTCACCATCACCTGAACCGTTGTGGCGGCACCGGGGATCGAGGCGGATTCGAATTCAGGCGATTGGGTGTGCTTCCAGGCGAGTTTCACCAGCACCGTGCCATCGGGGAACGGCAGCTTGCCATCCCGATAGGCCTTGACCGCGATGTCGTTGCCGACCACCGCGCGCAGCTCATTCAGAGGCTCGGCCTCCTGCGCCGGCGCGATCAGCTCCCATTTACGGTAGCCGTCGGGAATCGTGACGCCGTAGATCGGCGACGCGTTCTCCGGATTGGCGGCATTGGCGGCAAAGGCTGCCGCTACCGCGGATGACACCACGCCTGCGGCGAGGCTCGCTGCAAGAATCCATCGCATCGCGGCTCTCTCTCAGCGTGCCATCGCGTCGGCATCAATGATCGCCTGGGCGAATTCACGCGGCGCTTCCTGCGGCAGGTTGTGACCGATCCCGCCATTCACCGTGCGATGCTCGTACTTGCCGGTGAACTTCTTCGCATAGGCCTTGGGATCGGGATGCGGCGCGCCATTGGCGTCGCCTTCCATGGTGATGGTCGGCACCGCAATCACCGGCCCCTGCGCCAGCCGCTTCTCCAGCTCATCATATTTCGCCTCGCCCTGGGCGAGTTCGAGCCGCCAGCGATAGTTGTGGATGGTAATGGCGACGTGATCGGGATTCTCGAACGCCTTGGCTGATCGGTCATAGGTGGCGTCATCGAAATTCCACTTCGGCGAGGCCAGCTTCCAGATCAGCTTGGCGAAGTCGTGCCGGTACTTGTCATAGCCCAGCCGGCCGCGCTCCGTGGTGAAGTAGAACTGGTACCACCATTCCAGTTCAGCCTTCGGCGGCAACGGCATGCGGTTGCCCTCCTGGCTGCCGATCAGATAGCCGCTGACGGCGACCAGCGCCTTGACGCGCTCGGGCCAGATCGCAGCCAGAATGTCGGCCGTGCGGCCACCCCAGTCGTAGCCGCCGACCACCGCCTTCTCGATCTTCAGTGCGTCCATGAACGCGACGATGTCGGTGGCGAGCGCTGCCGGCTGGCCATTGCGCACCGTCGCGTCGGAGAGGAAGCGCGTGCCGCCATAGCCGCGCAGATACGGGATGATGACGCGGTAGCCGGCCGAGGCCAGCAGCGGCGCGACATCCACATAGCTATAGATGTCATAGGGCCAGCCGTGCAGCAGCAGCACAACGGGGCCGTTGGCCGGGCCGTCCTCGGCATAGGCGACGCTGAGGTCGCCGGCATTGATCTGCTTCAGCGGCTTGAACGACGTATGCGTGCCGCGCTTGATGGCCGGGAGCTGTTTGCCGACCTTGGCGGCCTGCGCCGCGGCGGAGCCGATGCCGCCGAACTGAGCCGCGGCGATGCCCATGAGCGCCGCGCCCAGCAGGCTGCGGCGGTTGAAGTGACTGGTGTCGCGCTTGTCATTCGTCATGGTGCAGGTCCTCCGGGCAATGACGGTTGAGGCCGTCGATGCGCGGACCATGCCGCGGTACCGGCATCCTCGCTTGAAGATTTCTCCGATTTTCTCTTGAGAAGGCCATGATTTATCGTTGAGACGGGGTGTGCTAGGGGACGCTCCTGCGCACAAAGCCTTGGCGCGACAACAGGTATTGGACCCCCTATCTTGCTGTTCCGGTTCGACGAATTCGTCCTCGACACTGACCGGCGGGAGCTGCGGCGGGGCACGAATACGGTGGCGGTGGAGCCGCAGGTATTCGATGTGCTGGAATTCCTGATCCGTGCGCGGGACAAGGTCGTCAGCCGTGACGATCTGCTGGCCGAAGTCTGGCATGGCCGCATCGTGTCCGAGGCGACGCTCAGCAGCCGGGTCAATGCGGCCCGCACGGCCATCGGCGACAATGGCGAGCAGCAGCGGCTGATCCGCACTTTACCGCGGAAGGGGTTTCGCTTCGTCGGCGAGGTCATCGAACGGACCGACAACCCCTCTCCGCTCGTGACGACAGCGGCTGCAACGGAACTCCTGCCCGCTACCGCCGATCCCGCAGGTCTGTCGATCGCGGTGCTGCCCTTCACCAATATGAGCGCGGACCCCGAGCAGGATTATTTCGGCGACGGCATTGCCGAAGAGATCATCACGGCGCTGTCGCGCTGCAGCGGGCTGTTCGTGATCGCACGCAATTCGTCCTTCACTTACAAGAACAAGCCGGTTGATATCCGAGACGTCGGCCGCACGCTCGGCGTCAATTACGTGCTCGAAGGCAGCGTCCGCCGTGTCGGCGAACGGCTGCGTATCATCGCGCAACTGATCGATGCGCGCTCAGGTGCATATCTGTGGGCCGACCGTTTCGATGGTGACCGCAGCGACGTGTTCGACCTGCAGGACCGCATCACTGAACGCGCCGTGGCTGCCATCGAGCCGACACTGCGCATCGCCGAGATCGAACGGCGCAGGCACAGCCGACCGAACAAGCCGGATGCCTATGATCTGTTGCTGCGCGCCTCAGGTTACGAACACGACTTCACGCCGGAGAGCATGACCGCCGCGCTGGATTGCCTGCATCAGGCGCTTGTGCTGGATCCGACCTATGCGCCGGCGATGGCGGCGGCCGCCTATTGCCATGCGCAGCGACACTTCCAGGGCTGGATCACCCCGGACGATACCCATCGCGGCGAAGGCCTGGCACTCGCACAGCGCGCCATTGAGCGGATGCCGAACGATCCGCAAATCCTCTGGATGGCCGCGTTTGCAATCTGGAATCTTGCCGAACCACAGACGGCGAAGGACCCTGCCATCGAATTGTTCAGCCGCTCCCTCGCGATCAATCCAAACTCCGCCACTGCACTTGCACTGGCCGGATGGATCGAGACCATGCGCGGGCAGCAGCAGACAGGCCGCGCTCTGCTCGACCGAGCGCGCCGGCTCAACCCGCTCGATCCACACGGCTGGTTCGTCTCCGGTGCGCTGGCCATCGCTGCGATCATCGACGAGAACTATCCGGAGGCGATCGCTTGGGCGGACAAGGCTCTGCTGCAGAATCGCCGCTTCGCCGTCGCACTCCGCGCGCTCGCCGTGGCGCTCGTCAAAACCGGCGCGCACGAACGCGCGGCACAGGTGGTGGAGGAACTGCTCACCATTGAGCCGGAGCTGACGGTGTCTGCGTTTTTCGCGCGCATCCCGGTCCCCGTCGAATCCATGGCTAAGACCTATGCGGATGCGCTGAAGGCCGCGGGGCTGCCGGAATGACCATCCGCCCGATCGTCCGCTATCCCGACCTGCGCCTCGCGCAGCCGGCCGCTGATGTCACCGTGTTCGACGATGCGCTGCGCACGCTCGCCGACGATCTGCGCGACACCATGCATGCCGCTCCCGGCATCGGCATCACCGCGCCGCATATCGGCGTGCTGCTACGCGTGGTCGTGCTCGATCTCGGCGATGGCGCCAAGACCTATGTGAATCCGGAGATCGCATGGGCCTCGCCCGAACTGATCATGCATCAGGAAGGCAGTGTCTCGATGCCCGGTGTGAATGACGACATCCAACGTCATGCGCGTATCCGACTCGCCTATCAGGATCTCGACGGCAATACGCAGCTCGAAGAGTCCGACGGCCTGCGTGCGGTTTGCCACCAGCACGAGATCGACCAGCTGAACGGCATGTTCTGGATCCAGCGCCTGTCGCGCCTCAAGCGCGAGCGGCTGGTCAAGCGGTTCGAGAAGTTGTCGCGCGCCTGAAGCGCGCGACAGCCGTCACGTCCGCCGCTGCGATTGGCGGCATCGGCCCGACATCAGCCTGAGCCAGGGCACGGTATGGAACAAACTCATCAAGGCATACATCACCGCCATTCCACTCCACGGCGATGAACGCGACGTTGAACAGAGCAGGTCCGGCGAACTGCCATCGAGCACACCCGTCAGCAGCGCCATCAATGCGAAGGCCGGAGCGGCCGCAAGGCATAGCCAGTCGGCGGCCGGCGCAAGACTACCCATTTTCCAGCGATAGGCCTTCGCACTATCCATGACATCGTTGTGGACGCTATTCATCGGTCTTCCGGAATGTCGCCTCGCCGGCGGCCGAGACCTCAACCCATTTCTTGTCGGGTGCGGCCCCGGCCACATAGTTGTCGTGCCAGTTCCACCATTTGTAGGTCGGAGTCTGAGGGTAGCCTTCGGGCGAATCCTCCCAGACCTCCTGGCGGCCGAGCGGCGTCGCGTCGAGATAGCTCCAGGTGGTCCCCATTGCCTCGTCGCCGCGGCTGTTGATGAAATAGGTGCGGAACACGCGGTCGCCATCGCGGAAGAACACGTTATGGCCGTGCCACTCGTCGACGCCGAAGTCGGCGTCGAAACTGTCTGTGATCGTGACCCACGGCATCTCCCAATCCATCCGCGCCTTCAAACGTGCGATGTCCGCCTGCGGTGCCCGCGAGGCGTATACGAGCGTGGTATCACGGGCATTCAGATGCGCGAGGTGCGCGACCTGATCGGCGCCCAGCGAACAGCCGCGGCAGGCATGATCGGGCCAACCGAATACGCCGGGCTCGAAGAAGGCGCGGTAGACGATCAACTGCCGCCGGCCGTCGAACAAATCAAGCAGGCTGGCTGTGCCGCCCGGCCCCTTGAATGCATAGGCCTTATCTACTTCCATCCACGGCATCCGCCGGCGCTCGGCAGCGAGCGCGTCGCGCGCGCGCATGACAGCCTTCTCCTTCACGAGCATGTCCGTTCGCGCTGCCTCCCATGCCTGCGGTGACACAATCGGTGGTGTTTTCATCGGTGCCGTCATGGTCTTCTCTCCACTTTCGTCCATCGTCATGCGCTGCCGACACGACTTGCCGGTTGATCGTCGTGAGGTAGATTAGGATCCGGCAATGGACGGGTGGGAGTGACAAGTGTGGCGGGATTTGAATGGACTCCCTGATCACCGCCGCAGGTCATGCGCTCGCCGCGGGTGATCCGCTGGGTGCATTGAAGCGTGTTGCATTGCGCGATGACGCGCCGGCACTTGCGCTGCGCGGCATCGCAATGGCTCAGCTCGGCGATTTCGCACGCGCGAAGGATCTCGTGAAACGAGCCGCGCGTGCCTTCGGTGCGAAGGAACCCGTGGCGCGTGCGCGGTGCATCGTCGCCGAGGCGGAGATTGCGCTTGTCTCGCGCGATCTGAACTGGCCCAGCAAGACGCTCGACGCCGCACGGCTGACACTCGACGCCCATGGCGACCATGTGAATGCGGCCTATGGCGGCTATCTCGACGTCAGGCGCCTTCTGCTCATCGGACGTCTGGACGAAGCCGAACGAAAGCTCGGCGCGCTCGATCCCGCGCCTTTGCCGCCCGCCTTGCGTACCGCACACGCGCTGGTCGTCGCCGGCATCGCGATGCGCCGCCTGCAGGCGAAAAAATCACGCGCCGCCATTGCCGACGCGCAGCGTGCCGCCAGGCTCGCTGCAATCCCGGCACTCACTGCCGAGGTCGACAGCGCATCCCGGCTCCTCGACGCTCCCGCTGCGCGTCTGATCGCACGCGGCGGCGAACGTGTGCTACTGCTCGACGACGTCGAGACGCTGCGGAATTCGAAAGCCATCGTCATCGATGCGTGCCGACATGTTATCCGCTGTCAGAAGACAGAGCTGTCGCTGGCCACCCGGCCCGTCCTGTTCGCCCTCGCCCGCGCACTTGGCGAAGCATGGCCTGCGGATGTTTCGCGCGAAACGCTGCTGGCGCGCGCATTCCGCGCCAGACATGCCGATGACTCCCATCGCGCGCGGCTCCGCGTCGAGATGGGACGACTGCGCAAACTGCTTGCGCCGCTGGCCGAGGTGAACGCGACCAAGCCCGGTTTTGCGCTGGTACTGCGCCGCGCCCGCGACGTCGTCGTGCTGGCGCGGCCGGTCGAGGAAGAACACGCCGCAGTGCTCGCGCTTCTCGCCGATGGAGAAGCCTGGTCGAGCTCTGCATTGGCGCTGGCGCTCGGCACCAGCCAGCGCAGCGTTCAGCGGGCACTCGACGAACTGGCGGTGGAGAATAAGGTGCAGCCGCTCGGTCGCGGTCGAGCACGCCGCTGGACGTCGCCATCCCTGCCAGGACTCGCGACGATGTTGTTACTCCCGCCGCCGCTGCCGGATCACTAGGGTCATCGTCACATCATCAAGGAGAGTTACATGACCAACTCAGCAGCCGAAATCATCCGCGAATATGGCCCCTTCGAGGGTGTCGACGGCGTGCACGGCGTCACCTATGACGGCACGCAGGTCTGGTTCGCATCCGGCGACAAACTCCACGCACTCGATCCCGCAAGCGGCAAGACGGTGCGCGCCATCGACGTCGCCGCTCATGCCGGCACGGCATTCGACGGCAAGCATCTGTTCCAGATCGCCGAGGACCGTATCCAGAAGATCGATCCGGCGACCGGCCGCGTGCTGAATACCATCCCTGCGCCCGGCGGCGGTGCCGACTCCGGCATGGCCTGGGCCGAAGGCACGCTGTGGGTAGGACAATATCGCGAGCGCAAGATTCACCAGATCGATCCCGACACTGGAAAGATCCTGCGCACCATCGAGAGCAACCGCTTCGTCACCGGCGTCACCTGGGTGGACGGCGAACTCTGGCACGGCACCTGGGAAAACGACGAGAGCGACATCAGGCGCGTCGATCCGCAAACCGGCGAAGCGCTGGAGAAGCTCGCACTGCCGGCAGGCAGTGGCGTCTCCGGCCTCGAGTCAGATGGTGCCGATCAGTTCTTCGCCGGCGGCGGAGCCAGCGGCAAGGTACGCGCGATCAGGCGGCCGAAGCGGAAGTGATCGGTAGCGTGAGCCGCGTCCCGTCGCGGCTCACTTCTTCCCCTGCGGATAGATCGTCTCGCCCTTCTTCAGCATCTCGACGAAGGCCGCAATCCGCTTCTTGCGGCCGGCTTCGGTCTTCATGTTGTGGACCCGAAATGCCAGCGAGAAGCGGTTCTGGGCGCTGAGCTTGGCCAGCATCGCACGGGCTTTCGGCTCGGCGTCGATCGCGGCCTGCAGATCGGCGGGGATCGCCATGTCCTTGCCGCTGCCATAGGCGCGATCCCAGCGGCCATCGGCCTTCGCCGCCTCAACATGGACAAGGCCGTGCTCGGTCATGCGCTCCTCCTCGACGAGGCGCGCAATGTTGTCAACATTGATCTTGCTCCAGACGCTCTTTTTGCCGCGCGGCGAATAGCGCTGCAGAAAGCTCGTCTCGTCCAGTCCCTTGCGGATGCCGTCGATCCAGCCCCAGCACAGCACGACATCAATCGCCTCCTTCGGCGTGATCGATGCGAGGCCGGATTTCAGCTTGTGAACCTTGATCCAGACCTCACCGGCCTTGTCGTGGTTCTTGCCGAGCCATTTATAGAAGGCGTCAGCGTTCTTAAACTCGCGCACATTCGCGGGATCGACTTTGACGGGTGCCATGCTCTGTCCTGACCGCTGCGCGCTGCGTTAGCGCGCGTCCAGCCCCATCTGCCAGAAATCAGCTTCCAGCCGCGACGCCTGGCCAAACAATTTGGCGAGCTCCGTAAAGCGCCGCTCGGTCATCGCACGCGCGGCGAGATCGTCGAGATGGCGGCGCGCTTTCACCGCGATATCCTGATAGGCCTCGCCGGCATATTCGCCGATCCATTCGCGATACGGATGATCGCCAAGTGCATCGGCACCGTCCGGCGCGAGCTTCTTGCCTATCTCGGCGTAACCGATCACGCAGGGCGCCAGCGCCACATGCAGGTCGAGCAGATCGCCGGCGGCGCCGCAATCCAGCACGAAGCGCGTATAGGCCACCGTCGCCTGCAGCTCGGGCGCAGCCTCGATATCGGCGGGCGACAGTCCCCAGCGGCCGCACAGTTTTATGTGAAGCTCCATCTCGCCGAGAATGGCCGCAAGTCCGCCTTGGGCCGCTTTCATGTCGTCAAGCGAGCGGCTCTTGTACGTCGCCAGCGCATAGGCGCGCGCGAACTGGATCAAGAACAGATAGTCTTGCACCAGATAGGCGCGGAACGCGGGTTCTGGCAGCGTGCCGGCCCCGAGCTGTCGGACGAAACTATGATCGACATAGCTGGACCAGTCATCGGCCGAAGCTGATTTGAGACGATCAAAAATATCCATGCGCATTCCAGTTCACGCGTTCATCCGTCCACTGCCCTGCGTTGCTCTACGCCACTTTGCGGTATAGGGCAGCACGAACATATAGAGACCGCTGAACATCAACAGAAACAGCGGTGGCAACGGCGAGAAGGTCACCCAGGCTGGTGGCTCGCCAAATCCGCGGACAGCGAAATTGGCGATGACCGTCACGGTAAAGGCCAGCGACAGCCAGCGGTGTGCGTATCTGATCCATAGGCTCATGTTGAGTAACCCTCAGTGCAATGCGGAAGTTGCGTGAGTTCTGTGTCGGCCGAATTCAGTCCAATCGCGCCAGAAGCTGCTCCATCGACGCTAGGAATCGCGGCCATCCGAACTTGGCGCCCTGATAGGCCTGCTCCTGATCCGGCCGGAAGCCGATCTGCTCCATCCGCAGCAGTGTCCCGTTGCTTGAAGGTGTGAGGGTCCAGGTCACGACACTCTCGAGACCCAGGGCCTCCCACGTGTAAGCGAGCTTTTGGTTCGGCTCGACTTCCGTGACCCGGCAAGCGACCACGCCCCAGTTTGCGCTCAGATCAAAACGATGCCCGAGGACGGGCTGGAAATCGTTTTTCATCAGCCACTCGGCGATCAGATGCGGCTGGGTCAGCGCGCGCCAGAGCTTTTCCGGCGCGTGGCCAAATTCCCGCTCGACGACGACGGAACGTGTTTCGGCTGCAGTATTGGTCAATTGTCCATCCTCTTCAGCAGTTGTTCGAGATCGTCGAACCGGCTCTCCCAGAAGCCGGCCATCTGGCTGGTCCAGTCGAGCAGCGGCGCCAGGGCCGCCGGTTGCGATCGATAATGTGTCTGACGGCCGCTCTGGCGATCCAGCACCAGCCCCGCCTGCTTCAGCACGCCGAGATGCTTGGAAACCGCCGGCTGCGAGACGCCGGCTTGCGCGGTCAGTGCCGCGACGGTCTGCTCTCCCTCACGACAGAGCCGCTCGAAGATCGCACGCCGGGTCGGATCGGCGAGCGTCTTGAAGAGCACATCGAAGGTGGTCAGCATCGCATCCATAACCCGTCAGCTATCGATTTGATCAATAACCGGCGAGCTATGGATTGGTCAAGCCCAAATTGGATGGAAGGCAGTTTTCGGGATCGCGGAAAGCGCGGGCGTCGTCCGAGGCGGCCGATCTACTTGCCGTCGTCGAGGCTCACGATCACCGCCGCATTGGCAATGAGAATGCCGTCGCCGCCGCTCTCGGCCGGGATGTCGAGGCCACCTTTGACCGCGGTCACGGTCACGGTGCCGTAAGGCAATTCCTTCGCGACCGCCGCCGTGTCGACGTCGTCCGGATTCGGCACCGCGACGGTCACATCGACGAACATGTCATGCGGCGTCTTGCCGACCATCCGGAAGAAGCCAACGCTGGAATGGCGGATTGCATCGGAGACCGCGCGCTTCGCAGCCTTGGTGGCATCGCGGCCGTGGACGTCGACGCCCATGCCCATCTCGGTGATACAGCGCACACGTGCCATTCATTGTCCTCTTCGCTCATCCAGAATTGTGTCGATGCCGAGTTAAGCAATCTCGCGCGACTTACACCAGCCGTCTGCTCGCCAGTTGCGATCAGCGACCAGCCAATGTGCAACCCGGCTGCGGCGAAATTCTGCCGAGCGCACGGACGGTGACCAATTCACTGCCCTGCGTCCTGGCGATGAACATGCTCATGGTCGCATAGTGGTTTGCATCGATGGTGACCGGCCCAGTCGGCGACGGGATGGTAAGCCCACCGAGTGCATCGACGATGGCCTCCTTGTCGACACGACCCGCCTTCTCGATCGCAGCCTTGAGCGCGATCAGCGTGTTGTAGTGCGTCATCACATAGTTCGACACCAGCACGTCATTTCCGGTTGCAGCGCGCACCCTGGCGACGAAGGCCTTCATCTCCGGCGCATCGCTGGTCGCCAGCGACGGCACCACGGTGATCATGTTCTGGCCCTGGCCCTTGCCCTTGAAGATGCCGAGATCGATCTCGGACAGTCCCAGGAACGCAACCGTCGTGTCCTTGAACAATCCCTGATCGTCGGCCTGCCGGATGAAATCTATGCCGTCACCCTTCAGCGCGAACAGCAGCACCTTTGGTTTGGCCGCCGCCACCTGCTTGATCAGCGGCGTGAAGTCCGTCTCGGTCCCCTGCGTGTATTGCGTGCCGACGATTTTGCCGCCGAGCTTCTCGATCAGCGGCCTGGCGATATCGAACATCTGGTGCGGCCAGACGCGATCGGCGCCGAGCAGGAAGTAGGTGTTGCCGACAGCCTCGTTCACATAGGGCAGCAACTGGCCGAGATCCTGGTTCGGCACCGTGCTGAACGAAAAGATGTAGCGGCTGCATGTGCCGCCTTCGAAATTGGTGGCGTAAAGCAGCGGCGTCTTCGTGCTCTCGGCAAGCGGCCTGATCGCATTGAAGTTGGCCGAGGTGACAGGGCCGATAACCGCCACGACGCCGCTGTCGATCACCGACCGCATCGCGCTCTCGGCGGAGGCCGGCCGGGTCTTGTCATCGACATAGATGACCTCGAGCGGCCTGCCGAGAATGCCACCCGCGGCGTTGATCTCCCTGGCAGCGAGATCGAGCCCGAGTTTTGCTTGCTCACCATAAAGTTCGACACCGCCGGAAAACGGCAGCACCGCGCCGACGCGGATGGGATCCGCCGCCAGCGCTGCGGAGCCAAGCGCTAAAGGCCCCAGCAGGGATGCGAGCGTGACAAACCCTGCAACAGATAACTTCATGCGCGCTTCCCTCTGCCATGAGCTGCGCGGTCGGCGCACCTGGACTCGCGGTCATGATTGCCCCGGAAAGATCGCAGCGCGCAAGAGCCGATCAAGACTCTGCCTGCTCAGGGCAACGCGGTCGACCTGGGCACGGGTACGGCAGGCGCGGGAGCGTCAGTGACTGGCGCGACAGGCAGCGGGGTTTCAGTTACGTCCGTTACGGGAGCGGCAGCCACGGGCGCGACACTATCAGGGACAATCGACACCGGTGCTCCAGCAACGGGAGCCGGCGTGATTGCCACTGGCGCACCTGCTGCAGGAGCGTCGCGAGCCACAGGGACAGGAGCAACCACCGGAGGGACTGCGGCATCGATCATCGGCTTGCAGAGCATCACGGCCGCAGCCGCTGAGGTCAATGCTGCCAGACTCTGGAGCTCCGGCGCTTGTCGGGGGTCCCCGGCCACTGCGGCTGCTTCGTCGCGAAGCCTGGCGTTGCAGTCGCAGTTAGGAATGCCGCTCGCCGGCGTGCAGGCATCGTGATTCATGCAAGCAAGATCGAGGGCATCAATGGGTGGCTTGCCCGGCCGGTTGCCGGCACCGCAGTAATTGCCATGAATCAGCGTCGCGCCGTCAGTGGCGACAGCCGGATTGCTGCGCGCGGCCCGCGCGCCAGACGCCCGCTCCTGCGCATGCAGAGACGCCGTTGCGACGACGGTGCATGACATCAACAGCGCCGCACACCAACAGCGCAGCCACGGAGCGATGGACAAGGGTTTTATCATTCTGGAGGGGTCCGCCTGGCGCCGACGGAAGATGTCGGCCGCCAAGCATACGCCCAACCTGCCCCAAGGTTCCCGACCGGGTTCCCTCGGGTTCCACGAACCCTGATGGTCAGCCCGCCATCAGTTCCTTCGCCAGCGCCATATAGGCCGGCAGCGTCACCGGATCGTTGGCGGCATTACCGGCGACCGGATGCGAGGCATAGCGCGCGATCACCATCTCGGCCTTCGGATCGATATAGAGCCCCTGCCCGTAGACGCCGCGCGCCATATACGCGCCGTGTTGATTGTGGGTCACCCACCACTGGTTGCGATAGGACGCGCCAGGCAGCGTGGTGTAGCCGGCCGGCTTGAACTTCTCGGGATCGGCGCCGCGCTCGATGTCCTCGACCACTGCGCTAGGCACGATCTGGCGGCCATTGAAGCGCCCGTGATTGCGCATCACCTCGCCGAAGCGCGCGAGATCGCGCAGCGTCGTCGACAGTCCGCCGCCGCCGCTTTCGGTGCCGATGCGGTCGACGTGATAATGCGCGTCCTCCTCCGCCCCCATCGGCGCCCAGATGCGCTCCGACAGAAGATCGGACAGCGTCATGCCGCTGGCGCGGCGGATGATCCAGGCCAGCACGTCGGTGTTGACGGTCTTGTAGGCGAAGGCCTTGCCATGCTCGCCCTGCTTCTGCTGCGTGCAGAGAAAGGCGAAGATGTCGCTCGCGCCTTCGTAATCCGGAGGGATCGGCGCCATGCCATTGGCGCGCCGCAGCCCCCACACATCGGAATTCTTGTCGGTATAGACCTCGGTGTATTTCAGTCCCGTGGTCATATCCATGACTTCATGCACGCGCGCATCACCAAAGGCCGTGGCCTTCAACTCCGGCACATAATCGGTCACCGGCCCCTGCGGATCGATCTTGCCTTCGGCCACCAGAATGCCGGCCAGCGTGCCGGTAAACGACTTGGTCACCGACATCGCAATATGCGGCTTGTGCGGCTTCAGCGCGCCGGCATAGCGCTCGTAGATCAGCTTGCCCTTGTGCAGCACCGCGATGCCGTCGGCATAGGTTTCATCGAACATGCGCGCAAACGTCATCGGCCGGCCATCCATGGTGGTCGACGTGATGCCGCCGATATCGCGCTCCGCGCGCGGCAAGGCCGATGCCGGCCCCGCGCCGCGCCAGACATTCACCGTCGGCACGAGCTGGCGGACATTGCTCCAGGCCCAGCGCAGCTCGGGAAAGTTGCGGAACGAGCCGTCGTGGAATTGGATGAGTTTGTCCGGCGCGGGCGGAAAGCCCTTCATCCAGCCGAGCGTCTCGGGATCACTCTCGGCGGCGGTGAGGACTTGGCTCGGTGCAGGCGCGTCAGACATGAAGGGGCTCCGGGAGGATGGTGAGCCAGTCGTACCATCGCGGAGAATGACGCACATCCCGCGTTTGAGCGGGGGTGCATTGATCAGTCGCATGTCGTCTGGCGACCGCTGCAGGCGACCGTCCTTCACTCGAACAGCCACCTCATCTTTGATCATTCTGAATCGAGCGTGTGACGCTCCGTAATTTCATCTCTAAGTTAGCAGCTCGCTCAATGGTCAATTCTCTCGGTTTCGCAGAATATCCGTGGTCCGGCGGGGTCCGATGACAGGTTCGGCCCGCGAAATTCCGCGGCCAAAAATCGAAATCGGTTGTCGGGAGAGGTGCCGCTCGTTCGTCCTGGGGATGCGAAACACCCAGGTGGAGAGAAACAATGCCCACGATTAGCGCCTTTGAACGGTCTCCCGATCGCGGAAGGGGATTGGCGCGTGACATGAGCGTTCGCTGGGCGCTCGAAGAAGTGGGCCAACCTTACGACGTTCGCCTGCTGTCGTTCACTGAGATGAAGGACCCCGCGCATCGCAGGCTTCATCCCTTCGGACAGATCCCGACTTACCAAGACGGCGATCTCATACTGTTCGAGTCGGGGGCGATCGTCTTCCATATCGCGGAACGCCATCCGGGCCTGCTGCCAGACGATGCGAATGCCCGGGCGCGCGCGATCGCCTGGATGTTCGCCGCGCTCAGCACCGTAGAGCCGCCGATCGTGGAACGCGGAGCCGCCACGCTCACGGAGCGCGACAAGACGTGGTACGCGACGCGCCAGCCGATCCTCGACGATCGCGTCCGCGCCCGACTGGGAGACCTGTCCACCCGCCTTGGCGACGCCGACTGGCTCGACGGCAGGTTCAGCGCCGGTGATCTGCTGATGGTGACGGTGCTGCGCAGATTGAACGGGTCGGGACTACTGGAGGACTATCCGAACCTCTGCGCCTACATCGCCCGCGGCGAAGCGCGGCCCGCCTACAAGCGCGCCTTCGCCGATCAACTGGCGGTCTTCACCGGCAAGCCACCGACCGGCTAACAAAAGTCCGCTCTGGGCTTACTCGAGCCTTTCATGGTCTGACCTGTGGACGGCAGCAATGGATCGAAAGCGGGATCGGTGCCCGCAGATCGATCTTGCCCTCGGCAACCAGAATGCTGGCCAGCGTGCCGGTGAACGACTTGGTCACCGGCTTCGCGATATGCGGCTTGTGCCGCTCAGCGCGCCGGCATACCGCTCGTAAATCAGTTTGCTCTCGTGCAGCACCGCGATGACGTCGGCATAGGTTTCGTCGAACATGCGAGTGAGGGTCATCGGTCGACCATCCATGGTGGTCGACGTCGATCCACCGGTATCGCGCGCCGCGCTCGGCTGGCGCAAACTAACGGGCAGAGCTAGTGGCTACCGAGGTGAGAACAGTATCCAAAATGCAATGAGGAAATCTGACGCGCGTATTCCTCTGCCAGCTCGGGCGCCACAGCTAAATCAAAGTCCGACACTTGTGCTGCCTTAATCATCTCAAAGAGATGCTGCGCATCAATACATTCCAATCGAATTCCTGCGAAACGTGCTTGCTGTTGAAGTCTTGACGCTCCGCTAGTGAAGGTTGACGTTGTTACAAAGACGCCTTGTGCGATGCCGTGCAGCAGCAGAGCACCCAAGAACGATCGTATCTCCTCGATACGAATTTTATTCTGGTGCCTTTTCACTTGGACTCCAAACGGAGAGCCAGCTTGATCGATTCCGAAGACGTCGATTCCGCCGTCGTGAGACTGCTTGGAAATTCTTGTCTGACACCCCGATGACTTGAAAACGCTTGCAACTATGTCTTCCATTTGACGAGGTTCTAACGACCATCGTCGCTCATAGCAGGCGCACAAGGCCTGCCGCATTTCTTTCACAGGGATGGCTGAAAGCGATGCCTGTTCGTTACGCAGGCACCCCGCGGCCCAATTAAACGTAATGAATGGGCGACAGGTCTCGTAGTGGATGCCTTGAACAATGCACCACCAGCCGCACGCAGCACATAGTCGAAACTGCACATCCTCGACGTGGAAGTCCGAACATATTTCAAGATTCTCTACGTAGTTGTCATCTATCCCTGAGACCGAATTGACGCGCAATTCATGCTCTTCTTTCAAAAGCGCTCGATCAAGTGGCCAACGATCGGGTATGGAAATCGCGACCAGCTTCGAGTTGCAGAACTCGCATCTTTCCTGAAACCATCGCACGTCGATTTGATCTGTCGAAGAGTTGTGGCGCCACATCTGCAAGCTCTCTGATCAACCAATCTAACGATGGTCCAGAACATCAGAGGCGGAGGCAGCGCAAACTGATGCTGGATCACGCGCTCCTTTCACTTCCATTCAAGCGTTACTGGCGGCTTGCTGGTGATGTCATACACCACGCGATTGACGCCCTTCACCTCGTTGATGATCCGCGTTGCGGTCTCGCCGAGAAACTTCATGTCGAAAGCGCAGAAGTCCGCAGTCATGCCATCGGTCGAGGTCACTGCGCGCAGGCCGACGACGTATTCATAGGTGCGGCCGTCGCCCATCACGCCGACGGTCTTCACCGGCAGCAGCATGGCAAAGGCCAGCCAGTTGGCGTCCTAAAGGCCCACCTTGCGGATATAGTCGATACAAATGGTATAGGCCTCGTACAGGATGCCCGCTCGCGTACCAGCCCCGGGGCGCGGCAGGCCTTCACCTGCCGCGCCAATTTTTGAACAACTATCGCTGTCCGCCCTTAGTAATGGACGGACGCCCCCATCGCACCGATCTTGGGCGGCGCGAACTTGGTCAGGTCGATGCCTTCGACGGCGGCCTTGTATTCCTCGGCGCTCGGCGTGCGACCGAGGATCGCCGACAGCACCACGACCGGGGTCGAGGCTAGCAGCGATTCACCCTTCTTCTCGGCGGTGTCTTCCACGACGCGGCCCTGGAACAGACGGGTTGAGGTCGCCAGAACGGTATCGCCCTTCTCCGCCTTTTCCTGGTTGCCCATGCACAGGTTGCAGCCCGGACGTTCGAGATAGAGGATGTTCTCGTAGGCGGTACGGTTCGCGGTCTTCGGCTTCACATCGTCGAATTCGAAGCCGGAATACTTCTGCAGGATTTCCCAATCCCCTTCGGCCTTCAGCTCGTCGATGATGTTGTAGGTTGGGGCGGCGACGACCAGCGGCGCGTTGAACGCGACCTTGCCTTCGGCCTTCTCAATGTTCTTGAGCATCTGGGCGACGATCTTCATGTCGCCCTTGTGCACCATGCACGAGCCCACGAAGCCGAGGTCCACCTTCTTGGTGCCGCCGTAATAAGAAATCGGACGGATCGTGTCGTGGGTGTAGCGGCGCGAGACGTCGGCATTGTTCACGTCGGGATCGGCGATCATCGGCTCGTCGATGATATCGAGATCGACGACGACTTCGGCGAAGTATTTCGCATTGGCGTCCGGCGTCAGTGCCGGCTTCTCGCCCGAACGGATTTCGGCGATGCGCGCATCGGCCTTGGCGATCAGGCCCTTCAGCGTGCCCGCGGCATTGTCCATGCCCTTGTCGATCATGATCTGGATCCGCGACTTGGCGATCTCCAGCGACTCGATCAGCGTGTCGTCCTGCGAGATGCAGATCGACGCCTTGGCCTTCATCTCGGCCGTCCAGTCGGTGAAGGTGAACGCCTGGTCGGCCAGCAGCGTGCCGAGATGGACCTCGATGATCCGGCCCTGGAAGACGTTGTCGCCGCATTGCTTGAGCATCTGCGCCTGGGTCGCATGCACCACGTCGCGGAAGTCCATATGCGGCTGCATCGCGCCCTTGAAGGTGACCTTGACCGATTGCGGGATCGGCATGGTCGCCTCGCCGGTCGCCAGCGCCAGCGCCACGGTGCCGGAATCGGCACCGAAGGCGACGCCCTTGGACATGCGGGTGTGGCTGTCGCCGCCGATGATGATCGCCCAGTCATCCACGGTGATGTCGTTCAGCACCTTGTGGATGACATCGGTCATCGCATGATAGCTGCCCTTGGGATCGCGCGCTGTAATCACGCCGAAATTGTTCATGAAGCTCATCAGCTTCGGAATGTTGACCTGCGCCTTCTTGTCCCACACCGATGCCGTGTGGCAGCCCGACTGATAGGCGCCGTCGACGATCGGCGAGATGACGGTGGCCGCCATCGCTTCCAGCTCCTGCGCGGTCATCAGGCCGGTGGTGTCCTGCGAGCCGACGATGTTGACCTTGACGCGCACGTCCGAGCCCGCATGCAGCACCTTGCCGCCGAGCACGCCCACGGCGTTGCGGTTGAAGATCTTCTCGACCGCGGTCAGGCCCTGGCCTTCGACCGAGATCTCCTTGTTCGGAGCGAAAACCGGGGTCGGCTCGACGCCGAGCGTTTCGGCGGCAAAGGTCTGCAGCTTCTTGCCAAACACGATGGCATAGGAGCTGCCGGCCTTCATGAACTCCATCTTCTGCGGCGTGAAGGCGGCAGCGACGTCGACCAGTTCCTTGCCGTTTTCGTCACGCAGCTTCTTGCCCTTGGCATCGAGCGTCAGCACGGTGCCGGTATCGACCGCAAATTTCTGTTCGAGGACCGGGTTGCCGTCGTTGTTGAGGATCGGCTTGCCGTCCGCGTCGAGCTTCTTGACCCAGTTCTTGAGATTGACGCCGATGCCGCCGGTGACGTCGACGGTGGTCGCGAAGATCGGCGAGATGCCGTTGGTGCCGGCGACGACCGGCGCGAAGTTGACGAAGGGCACATAGGGGCTGGCCGGCTTGCCGGTCCACAGCGCCACGTTGTTCACACCGGACATGCGCGACGAACCCACGCCCATTGTGCCCTTTTCGGCGATCATCATCACGCGCTTATCGGGGTGCTGCTTCTGCAGCGCCACGATTTCCTGCTGCGCCTGCGGCGTCATCATGCACTGGCCGTGCAGCTCACGGTCCGAACGCGAATGCGCCTGGTTGCCGGGCGACAGAAGGTCGGTCGAGATATCGCCTTCGGCGGCGATGTAGGTCACGACCTTGATCTCGTCTGCGACGTCAGGAAGCTTGGTGAAGAACTCGGCCTTGGCATAGCTCTCGAGCACGCCCTTGGCGACGGCATTGCCCGCCTTGAAGGCATCGCGCAGCCGGAACATGTCGGCGTCGTAGAGGAAGAACTGGGTCTTCAGAACTTCACCGGCCTGCTTCGCCAGCCCGGCATCACTGCCGAGCGTGACGTCGAGCAGCACGCCGATCGAGGGGCCGCCCTTCATATGCGACAGCAGTTCCAGCGCGAAGGTCGGCGTGATTTCCGGGACGATCGCCTCACCGAGGATAATCTCCTTCAGGAAGGCGGCCTTGACGCCTGCGGCGCTCGTGGTGCCCGGCAGGGTGTTGTAGATGAAGAATTTCAGGGCGTCGGCGCGGTATTCGCTGCCGGTGTCCTTGATCAGGGCGATGATTTCGCCGGTGAGCGCGCCGTCGTCGATCGGTTTGGGAGCGAGGCCTTGAGCTTTTCTGCTTTCGATTTCAGCGAGGTAATCTGAATAGAGGCTCATCGTCATCCCAACGTCATGAGGTGGTTGACGCTGGAAACGCAGCGCCACCAACCGTTATTGTTAAAACCGGTCTAAAGGCGAATTCGGCTTCGAGTACGTCAATCGCGACCGACTGACAAGATACTGCATTGCAGTAAAAATAGCCCTTTAAATTCAGCGTTCAACGGTCAAAACATGACGGCAGGCATGCTTGCCGGGCTGAAATGCTGGTTCTCACCCGACCTGTCGCAAGGAAACGCTCCGAAGACACGTCCGAAAGGTCGGTCTGACCCGCCGCCGTCAGCAAATTGGTGGTCGGCGACCCGCCGCGCGTCAGTCGCGCGATACGGACAGTCCCGCGAGCAGCGGCGCGTACGCGGCGAGCCTTCCGGATACGAACTCGGTGAAGAGCCGCACGCGCTTCGTCTTGCGTGTCTCCCCCTGTGTAAGAAGCCAGAGCGTCCCATGCATGGGCAGGTCGGTGCCCGGCACCCTCACCAATAGAGCGTCAGCATCTCCGACGAAGCACGGCAGTTTTGTCATCCCGATCCCTTGCCGTACAGCAACGATCTGCGTCTCGGCGTCCGGGGTCCTGAACGGAACTCCCGTGGTGTGAACCTCTCCCTCGCGCGCCCAGGCCGGGAGTCCATGATTGTCTATGACGATCCACCGGATCGGATCAGGCGTGCCCGCACGCCACGCGGCCAGTCGATCGCGAGACATGTAGACACCGCTGAACAGCTCCGGTCCCTTCAGGCCGTGAAGATTGAGCGGCAGAGTCTTGCGGTTGGCGACAATGCGGATCGCCACGTCGGCCTCTCGGTTGGTCAGATTTGCCACCTCGCCGGTCGACATGATTTCCATCTCGATGTCCGGATGCATACGCGCGAAATCGGCGAGATCCGGCATGAGCAGGTGTGTCGCGAGGAACGGTGGAAGCGTCACCCGCAAAAGCCCGCGCGCGCTCTGGTCGCGACCGAAGATGCGCGTCTCCAGCAAATGCGACGACGCTTCCATCTGGTCCGCGAACTCGAGAACCTCCTCGCCCGCAGTCGTCAGGCGGTAGCCCGAAGGCAGCTTTTCGAACATTTGCACCCCTAGGCGTGCCTCGAGCTGGGCGATGCGTCGCAACACGGTCGCGTGGTTCACCCCGAGGCGCTCGGCGGCAGCCCGCACCGAGCCTCCGCGCGCGACGGCAAGAAAATAGCGAACGTCATCCCAGTCGATCATGGTGCAATCCCGCACCGCACGGTGCGCCTTCCAAAGCCCGTATCTAACACATCGAACAGCGGCACGGGCAGTTCTCATAGCCTGTGCCAGCAAGCGCGACCCAATTCCGAACGGCGGACACCGATGGTCGCGGCTGGGGTCGTTCGTCCAGCCGGATCGATTTCGCACCACCGATGTGCGCGCTTCTGCACTCAACGCCTGACGCCGGCAGACCCATCTCGAGGTTCTCGGGGACAGTCCCGACACCACGACAGGAGAAATTATGGGAAAGCTTGACGGTAAGGTTGCAGTCATCACGGGCGGATCGAGCGGCATGGCGCTGGCGAGCGCCAAGCGGTTCGTTGAAGAAGGCGCCTATGTGTTCATCACGGGCCGGAGGCAGGAGGCGATCGACGAGGCCGTCAAGCTGATCGGCCGGAACGTGACCGGCGTACGCGGCGACGCGGCCAATCTCGACGACCTCGACCGCCTGTTCGATACGGTCAAGCGGGTCAAGGGTAACATCGATATCCTGTACGCGAGCGCCGGCACGGGCGAAGCCGTCCCACTGGGCGAAATTACCGAGCAGCATTTCGATGCGACCTTCGGCCTGAACGCGCGCGGCACGCTCTTTACGGTTCAGAAGGCGTTGCCGCTGTTCAACGATGGCGGATCAATCTTCATGACCGGGTCAGTTGCTTCGCTCAAAGGTTTTCCCGGTTACAGCGTGTATGCGGCGAGCAAGGCGACGCTGCACGCATTCGCACGCGGATGGCTCAACGAACTCAAGAACAGGAATATCCGGGTGAACGTGCTGCACCCGGGGCCGATCGCCACACCGATGCAGGACCAGGTTCTCACCCCGGAGGCGAAGCAGATGTTCGAATCCCTGATCCCGCGGGGAACGATGGGTCGCCCTGAGGAAATTGCGGCGGTCGCACTGTTTCTTGCGTCAGACGATTCAAGCTTCGTGAATGGGCTGGAGTTGTCTGTCGACGGCGGCTTCTCGGCGATCTGAAATCGCACCTCGTTCACCACAGGGACCTCTACGCGGGCGCCACCGCGGACCGAATAACCCGGCGCCCTCGAAGGCCGTGAATCAATATCAAAACAAATCGGAGAAGATTATGAGCTACGCAATTGTAGGCTTCGGCAAGATAGGCCACGCCCTCGCTTACGCCTTCGCCCGTAAGAACATCGACGTGACCGTCGCGAGCCGCCGGCCGCCCGAGGCATTGGCGCCGCAGGCCCGGGCGATTGGACCCGGGGTCGTCGCCAGGTCGCTGCGGGATGCGCTCGAGGCCGATACCATCATCCTGGCGGTCCCTTTCGGCGAGCATCGCGAGGTTGCGAAGATCCTGCCGAGCTGGGACGGCAAGACGGTCATCGACGCGATGAACCTGTTTCCGGGCCCCGACGAACCGGACGATCTCCCGGGCTCCGCCGTCGTCGCGAAGGCATTCACCGGCGCCAAACTCGTGAAAGGTTTCAATCACCTGGGCGCAGCCACTCTGGCGACCGATCCGGTCGTCGCGGGCGGGCATCGGGTCGTCTTTCTGTCTGCTGACGACGAGGGCGCGATCGCTCCCGTGGCGGCCCTGGCCAAACAACTCGGCTTCGCACCCGTCAAGCTGGGAAAACTCAACGAGGGTGGCGCGCTGGTACACGCACGCGGCCGCACGTGGGGCCAGCTGATCTTCCAGGATTTGTTCAAGAAGGAGCAGTAATCGGCGTATGGGCGCCATTCGAAGAGCCGGGAGACGCCCGACGGAGCGTGCGGATTACGCCTTGCGACGAATCCGCCCTCCGCACTGGCCGTAACGACCGCAGGCTTGCCCTCTACCGCCGCATCGACAACCGCGGAGAACTTGGCCATGGCATCGCGAAATTCAATTTCGCGCATGGCAGTACCTTTTATCTGACGTAGGAGCGAAGTCGAGGTGATGGGATATGCTCGCTGGTTGGTTGTCGTTCTAAACAGCGATCGGCTTTCGTATTGAGTGCACTGTCACCGTAATACTTGAGAGCTTTCGAATCGAAAATTCGACAAGACAACTCTTCTAAAGGCCAGATCACAACAATCGACTAACCCAACGGCCCGTCACTATCGGTGTGCCGATAACGTTCTCGCAGATGAACAGTCGTCTGATCGATGCTCGGGTACACCGTGGTAGCGTTGATATTAATTCGATCTAGCTGATCGAGGATATGCTGCTTGTTGGAGACCGTTATTCGGAAAATTTCAATGCCTTCCTGACCCGACTCAGGGAGCGCAGCTTCGTGACCGAAAAGCAGAAAAGCGCCCGACTGCGATTTGATCCGCGTATTGGTTCGTTTCGCTTTCACGCAGACGATCGACCCAAGATCGTCAGGATTGATCCGCGGTTCGAAAAAGCCCTTCTCCGATTTGATGTGATGCAGCAGTTTCTTGGCAACGCCAGTTTCGTTGAATGGGTGGGCGGCCAACTTGAGATCAATAACGTTTTTCTGCGTGTAGGTTAGGTTCGAGAGATTTGCCAAGCAACTGACGGTATCGGAGTCATAATACTTCACTTTGTCCGACGAAACTCGAAAGACGATGACTTCGCCGTCGATGGCTAACGGCGCAGGTATGTGGTAGCAGGCGAAAAACAGAGCAACTAGGGGATTTCCCGAGATATCAAGAAGACGGGTCGGCAAGCCGTAGTGCTGCATGCGGACGAGACGATCGAAGCAATATTGATCACCCTGAAACTCGTCATAGTGCGCGATAAGGAGCTCTTTGCAGAGTCGATCCTCGTTCGGCATGAATTGCCACGCTCCGTCGGGCAATTTTCTTAACAGAGATGGCGTTAGCTCAAACCGCGCGTCTTCATGCCCACGAAAGAACGTTTCAGTCGATTCTTTAGCTTGCAATCGATACAGAAACTGAAGAAAGGCTTCTACGCTGTCAGCTACGCCGATCGTATTTTTTTCACGCGGCGGCGGTTCAGCGTGTGCGGCTATTAGCTGCTGGTCCAGAGGTGCCGCGACCGCATCCGCGAGGCCCGGCTTCAGATCCGCCAGCTTTGCCAGGATGCCCTGAGCGTCCCCTTTTCGGACCGCCCAGTGAGTTCGGTAGAGTTGGAATCCATCAGCGTCGAAGATGTCCCGCGCTTGATCGACAGTTTCAAACTCAACGGTGCCAAAATCAATCAACGTCCTAAATGTGGTCGAAACTTCTTTTCGACCCGGCTTTGTATTTTCAATCCGCCCGTATTTGATGACCATCGAGGGCGCGTTGCCCGAGCGATCGATTTCACTGCAGAGGAAGGTTGGCAATTTCTCCAAAAAGGAGATCGCCTCCGGGCCAAACCCTTCAAGCCCCTTTTCAATGTCGGTGGGCGTGTATTCGAACATACGCCCCCGGCCCATTTCGATAACGTCGACCACCCCTTCGACATATTCGCTATTGCCGAACGCAATGTAATTGAAGTTTTCGGACACGTGTCTACATCCTACCGCATGTCACGACTGAACCAACGATCGCTTTCAAAAATTACGCCTTGGCAACCGGAACGACCGAGATCCGCGTAAAACAGATCTAGATGAGCAGACGCGCGTCGAATTCAGATTAATAGCGAGTGCGACAACGGTCCGTCACTCCCTACTCCCATTCGATCGTCCCAGGCGGCTTGCTGGTGATATCATACACCACGCGATTGACGCCCTTCACCTCGTTGATGATGCGCGTCGCGGTCTCGCCGAGGAATTTCATGTCGAAGGCGTAGAAGTCGGCGGTCATGCCATCGGTGGAGGTCACGGCGCGCAGGCCGACGACGTATTCATAGGTGCGGCCGTCACCCATCACGCCGACGGTTTTCACCGGCAGCAGCACGGCGAAGGCCTGCCAGATGGTGTCGTAGAGATCGGCCTTGCGAATCTGGTCGATATAGACGGCGTCGGCTTCGCGCAGGATGTCGAGTTTCTCGCGCGTGATCTCGCCGGGGCAGCGGATCGCGAGCCCGGGGCCCGGGAACGGATGACGGCCGACGAAAATATCCGGCAATCCCAATTCGCGGCCGAGATCGCGGACCTCGTCCTTGAACAGTTCGCGCAAAGGCTCGACCAGCTTCATGTTCATGCGTGCGGGAAGACCGCCGACATTGTGATGTGATTTGATGGTCACCGATGGGCCGCCGGTGAAGGAGACGCTCTCGATCACGTCGGGATACAACGTGCCCTGCGCGAGGAAATCCGCGCCGCCGATTTTCTTCGCCTCGGCATCGAACACGTCGATGAACAGACGGCCGATGGTCTTGCGCTTCACTTCGGGATCGGTGACGCCTTCGAGTTCGCCGAGGAATGTCTTCGATGCATCCACATGCACCAGCGGGATATTGTAGTGGTGCCGGAACAGGTCGACGACGGTCTTGGCCTCGTCCTTCCGCAGCATGCCGTGATCGACGAACACGCAAGTGAGCTGGTCGCCGATCGCTTCATGGATCAGCACGGCCGCAACGGCAGAGTCGACGCCGCCTGACAGGCCGCAGATCACCTTGCCCTTGCCGACCTGGGCGCGGATCTTCTCAATGGCTTCCTCGCGGAACGCGCGCATGGTCCAGTCGCCGGTGAAGCCGGCGATGTTACGCACGAAGTTGCGGATCAGCTTCGCGCCGTCGGGCGTATGCGCGACTTCCGGGTGGAACTGCATCGCGTAGAACTTTCTGGTGTCGTCGGCGATGATCGAGATCGGCGAGCCCGGCGCCTTGGCCACAGCGCGGAAACCGTCGGGCATCTTGGTGACGCGGTCGCCATGGCTCATCCAGACGTCGTATTTGCCGCCCACTTCCCAGACGCCGTCGAACAGCGCGCAGCTATCGGTGATCTCGATGGCGGCGCGGCCGAATTCGCGATGGTGCCCGGCTTCGACAGTACCGCCGAGCTGCTGCGCCATGGTCTGCTCGCCGTAGCAGATGCCTAGAACGGGAACACCTGCAGTGAGGATCGACAGCGGCGCGGACGGCGCGTTGTCGTCGAGCACCGAGGCCGGGCCGCCGGACAGGATCACGGCTTTCGGCTTCATCTCGGCGAAGGCGGCCTCCGCCTTGTTGAACGGCACGATTTCGGAATAGACGCCCTCCTCGCGGACGCGCCGCGCGATCAGCTGCGTCACCTGGGAGCCGAAATCGACGATCAGAATCTTGTCATGCGCCGCAGCCACATGGGGTGACGGATCGGCGGGCGAAACGGATGTTTTGCTGGGGGCTGTCATAGCGAGGAATTACGCGACTCACGGCGGGGTCGCAAGGCTGAAAAGGCTTCATGGCAGCCCTGCACCGCTCTATCCCCGTCATTGCGAGGAGCCCTTGCGACGAAGCAATCCAGTTCTTCTTTGTGGCTTTCTGGATTGCTTCGCTCCGCTCGCAATGACGCCGGATAGGCTCTAGCCGACCGATTGGCGTCTCAAAACACTCACGAAAAACCCGTCCGTTCCCGTCTTCCGCGGGGTCATCAGCAGGCCTTCCGGGCTCTGATAGGTCGCGGCGGCGAAATCCTCAGCCTTGTCCCACAGCACCGACATCACCTGCGCCGGCGGCACCACTGAAAACTCCGGCTGGCGGGCGGTAAAGGCGCGGATCTGGTCGCGGTTTTCCTGCGGGAGTACCGAACAGGTCACATAGGCGATCCGACCACCCGGCTTCACCAGCGCCACTGCGCGGTCGAGGACCTCGGCCTGGTCCTTGATCCGGACCTCGAGGGCGCCGGGGCGCATCCGCCATTTGGCGTCGGGATTGCGACGCCAGGTGCCGGTGCCGGTGCATGGCGCGTCGATCAGCACGAGGTCGGCCGAGTTGTGGATGTCGCTGAGCGTGTCGTCCGGGCCCTTCGGGGTGCGGATATCGGCATTGTGGATGCCGGCGCGTGACAGCCGCTCGTGGATCGGGGCGAGCTGCCGCTTGTCGGCGTCGGTGGCGATCAGCCGGCCCTTGCCCTGCATCATCGCCGCCAGCGCCAGCGTCTTGCCGCCGGCTCCGGCGCAGAGATCGATCACCTGCTCGCCCGGCTTGGCGCCGGACAGCAATGCCGCGAGCTGAGAGCCCTCGTCCTGCACCTCGATGCCGCCCTTGATGAAATCCTCCTCGGCATGGATGCCGGGATTGCGCGCATCGGCGCCGAGATCGATCCGCAGCCCCAAAGGCGACCACGGCGTCTCGGTGGCGCCGAGATGGCGCAGCGAGCCCAGCACCTTGTCGCGCTTGGCCTTTAGCGTGTTGACGCGCAGGTCCAGCGGCGCGCGGCTGGCCATGGCGGTGGCTTCCGCCACGCGATCATCGCCAAATACATCAGCCAGCTGGCCATCGAGCCATTCCGGATAATCGCCGGCGATATGCGCCGGTGCATCCGCCACCGTGCGCGACGCCAGAGCCGAACGCTCCGCGTCAGACAGCGGCGCCGGCGCAAAACCGCTGCCGTCACAGAGCGCGGCAATCGTATCGACATCCATCCTGCGCTCGGCCTTGAGCATGCCGAGCAGCCGCGCCCGCGACGTGTCGTCGTCCATGATCCAGGCGCTGGAGGCGCGCCGCCGCAGCACGTCCCAGACCAGCCCGGAAATCCCGGCCCGGTCGCCGGAGCCGGCGAAGCGGTGCGCGGTGCCCCATTCCTTCAGCGCCTTGGCGGCGGGGACACGCTGGGTGTCGATGGCCTCGATCACTTCGATCGCGGCGGAGAGGCGTGCGGCGGGAGTCATGGCAATCTTTCAACGGAGAGAGGCGCGACGCCGCTCCCGATCAGATCAGGAGAAGCATCCGTAGCGCGAAGTAGAACCACATCGCCAACAACACAAGCGCGCTGGCAAGCCAGGCTTGCGATCCCCGGCTATTGGCAATGAACCCAGCGCCCACGAAGCGGGCGATCACGAAGATCCAGGACAGGCAGACCAGCACCAGATCGATCTTGCGTAGCGGCAGGCCGATGGCGATCAGCGCGTAGAACAGCAGATCGAGCTGCGGAGCGGTATTCGGCAGGTCGCTGGTATCCTTGCGGCTCAGCAGGCCGCCGCGCCGGCCGGTCCAGAAGAACATGCCCAGCGTAATCGCCACCAGCACGAAGACCGGCAACAAAACCCATTGAATCGACATTGAAATTTCCTCAGCCCGGGGAATTCAGAGCCGCGCGGCACCCCGCTCGCGCTACAGACCCGCCCCTTGGAACATGACGATTAACCGGCCCAAGAGTTCCATATGAGGCCCATGCCGGCTCCATCACGGGTTCCATTGAACCGGCTGGGCCGCCCTCGACACCCATTTGCAGGCGCTGCCCGGCGGCGCGCCAGCCTCAAGAGTTCTGCCCGTGAGCCCTGCCATGGCCTATCTCGATGCCCTCTTTGCGATGCTGACGCCCGGCGACCCGGACAGCTGGGCCGGCCTCATGATGTCCACCCTGGCTGGCGCCGCCGCGGCGCTCGCGGTGGCCATCCTGCTGAATCTCTATTTCCGAGCCCGGTATCGCTCGGTCCATGACGTGGTCCACCACGGCGTCGCGGCGCTGGCCGTGCTGGGCCTCCTGGCCTTCGCCGCCACCGACATGCGCCACACGGCACTGGGCTATCTCGGCATCAATCCGACCAGACCCGCCGTCGAATTCGAAATCCGCCTGCCCGACGCGGTCGCGGCGAAGATCATCGCGGAAGCCACGCAGATCGAATTGCATACCGACCGCAACCAGGCCCTCGCCGCCATCAGCGAAGGCCCGACTTTCACGAACAAGGGCGAGAGCATTCTCAGGGGTAAGGTGCCGCTGAAATTTCGCACCGCGCAGCGTGTGATGATCGTGAATGTGCCCGGCGAAGCACCGCTGATCTTCAAACTGCGTCTGGCCGCAAGCCCGAGCCACTCGACTGAATTCAGCCCGTGGCATCTGGTCGATCAGGTGATCGCCTCAGCCCGTGCAGGCAAGACGGCCCGCGCCAACGACGGCTATGCGATCAGATATCGCGTGATCTAACCTTTCGGTCGCCCGAGCCATCTGACTGACATCCGAGATGGCTACACTCCCCGCCAGAGGAGTTCCCGCCATGTCCGAATTCCGCCTGATCCAGATCACCGATACGCATCTTAGCGCGGGCTTTCCGCAATTCGTCGCAAATTTCCAGCACGTCAGCGCGTTCATCGACGCGGCAAAGCCAGACCTCGTCATCAATAGCGGCGACCTTGCCTTCGACGGCCCGGGCCATCCCGATGACCTCGCCTTCGCCAGGTCACAGCATGACGCCCTTCCCGTCGCCTGCCGCTATCTGCCGGGCAATCACGACATCGGCGACAACCCGACTCTGGTCGCCCCGCCGCCAAGCCAGCTGATTTCCGAGCAAAACCGGCAGGCATTCGTGTCGGCCTTTGGACACGACCACTGGCGCTTCAACGCGGCTGGCTGGTGTTTCATCGGTCTGAACTCGTTGATCATGAATAGCGGGCTCACCTGCGAAGAGGAGCAGTTCGACTGGCTCGCCTCGCAACTGGCGGGCCTGAACGGACGGCCGCTGGCGCTGTTCATCCACAAGCCGCTATTTCTGAATGCCCCGGACGATCCGGAACTGGCCGCAACGTCGATCCGCTACGTCCCGATGCCGGCGCGCCGTCGTCTCATCGATCTGCTTGACCCTGTCGATCTGCGGCTCGTCGCCTGTGGTCATGTGCACCAGCGGCGCGACTACATATGGCGCGGCGTCAGGCACATCTGGGCGCCTTCAAGTAGTTTCATCATTGGTCCGGAGGACAAGCAGGAGACGATTGGCGTCAAGGAAGTCGGGCTCGTCGAATACATTTTCCAGCCCGACGACGTTGAAGTTCGCCACCGCCGCGCGCCGGGCCAGACCGACATCGATCTGTTCACCGTCATCAATGCGGACGGCACGGTGCGCCCGCAGTGATGACAGCCTGAAGGCGTATTCGCCTTACGCTTTGTCGGCGCCGACGCGCACGAGCTGCTTGCCGAAATTCGCGCCCTTCAGCAGCCCCATGAACGCCGTCGGCGCGTTGTCGAGACCTTCGGTGACGTGCTCCTTGTACTTCACCTTGCCCTCGCGCACCCATTGCGACATGTCACGCAGGAAGTCGCCATGCATCGACGCAAAGTCACGCACGATGAATCCGCGGAAGTTGAGGCGCTTGGTGAGCACGTTGCGCATCATGGCGCCGGCCCATTTCGGCGCCTCCGAGGTCGTATCGTTGTACTGCGCGATCAGTCCGCAGACCGGAATGCGCGCGAAGAAATTCAGCAGCGGAAACACTGCCTCGAACACGGCGCCGCCGACATTCTCGAAATACACATCGATGCCGCCCGGGCACGCGGCCTTCAGCTTCGCCGGAAAATCCGGATCGCGATGATCGAGGCATTCGTCGAAGCCGAGCTCCTCCTTCACATAACGGCACTTGTCGGCACCGCCAGCGATACCGATGGCACGTGCGCCCTTGATCTTCGCAATCTGGCCAACTGCAGAGCCCACGGCACCTGACGCCGCGGCAACGACCACAGTTTCTCCGGCCTGCGGATTTCCAATGGCAAGCAGGCCGGTATAGGCGGTCATGCCCGGCATTCCGAGAATGCCGACGGCAGTCGAGATCGGTGCCAGCTTCGGATCGAGCTTGCGCAGGCCCTTGCCGTCGGAGATCGCATGGGTCTGCCAGCCGGCATGGGCGAGCACGATATCGCCCTTGGCAAAACCCGGATTGTTCGAGGCGATCACCTCGCACACGGTGCCGCCTTCCATCACGCCATCCACCGGCACCGGCGCGGCATAGGACGGGCCGTCATTCATGCGGCCGCGCATATAGGGATCGAGCGACAGCCAGATCGTGCGCAGCAGCACCTCGCCTGCGCCTGGCGTCGGCACCGCATAATCCTCGATACGGAAATTCGATGGGCCGGGCTCACCGTGTGGGCGCGATGCGAGAACGACGCGTTTGGCTGCTGACATGGGACTTCTCCGTTTCTCTTTCTTGATCGCAAAAAAATGCGGCGCGCGATGATCGCGCGCCGCATTCAAAACGTAAACCGGCAAATATCAGGCCGTGATCTTCGCCAGCACCTTGTCGAATGCTGCAGCTGCGCTGTCGAGATCCTTGAAAGACAGACCGCCGTCGGCCGACTGCTTCTGCGCCGGCGTCGCCGTCGGACGGATTTCAGCTACCGGCTTGCCGCCGTCGAGCATCGTCAGCGGCGCGATCACCTGAAACTCATGCGCCTCGATCGGCTGATCCTTCAGCAGGAACACGCTGAGCGACGCGATATCCGTGCCGCGACGATAGGAGATGTAGCGATCGACTGCGACCGAGCCATCGCGCTGCATGCCGCCGAGCTTGGCATGACCATCGGAGCCGAGCAGCTTGTGCGCCTTGAAGCCCTTCACGCCTTCGGACTTCGCCTTGGCGGTCGCTTCGGAGAGATCGTATTTCTCGGCCATCGCCTTGCCGACGGTTGCGAGCTCCGCCGACATGTCATGCTCGAACTGCTTGGCCTCGCTGCGCGGCTGGCCGATCCTGCGCGGCTTGTCGGCGTTACGCTTGGCGAGCTCGGTGGTGCAAAGCTCAACCAGCGCCGTGACCTCGCGGCGTGTGGCGTTCTCACGCAGGTTTTTCAGTTGCGCGGTGTCGAGAGCCGCAATGCGTTCGTCCGTCCATTCAATGGCCATAGTATCCAACGTTCTTTTCTGCGGGTGTTACTTCGACGCGTGACGAGGTCATTGTCGAAAATGAGCATCACAACGCGACACGGAGCCTAGCTCCGCGGCCGGGTTCGTCCGGCCCTGGAAATCCATAACGGGACTTCCATGGCCGACAGCGCACGTGACGCGCGAACAATAGCGCGTTTTCGCCGATCTGTGGGGCTCAATTTAGGCAGCGATGCCTATGCGGCACCGCAATAGTGCCCGGTATAGTTAAGCTCCGCCCGGATAGTTCGGGCTTTCGCGGGTAATCGTCACGTCATGCACGTGACTTTCACGCAGTCCGGCACTGGTGATGCGGACGAATTCCGCCTTGTCGTGGAATTCGGTCAGCGTCTTGGCACCGACATAGCCCATGGCGGCGCGCAGGCCACCGGCGAGCTGATGCATCACATTGGCCACCGGGCCCTTATAGGGCACCTGCCCCTCGATGCCTTCCGGCACGAGTTTGAGCGTGTCCTTGATGTCCTGCTGGAAGTAGCGATCCGCCGAACCGCGGGCCATGGCGCCCACCGAGCCCATGCCGCGATAGGCCTTGTAGGAACGGCCCTGCCACAGGAACACTTCGCCGGGGGTCTCGTCGGTGCCCGCGAGCAACGAGCCGACCATGGCGATGTCAGCGCCGGCAGCGAGCGCCTTGGCGAGATCGCCTGAGAATTTAATGCCGCCGTCGGCAATGATCGGAATGTTGTGCTTCTTCGCGGCTTCCACCGCATCCATGATCGCGGTGAGCTGCGGCACGCCGACGCCGGCGACGATGCGCGTGGTGCAGATCGAGCCCGGACCGATACCGACCTTGATGGCATCCGCGCCCGCATCGATCAACGCCTGCGCGCCTTCGGTGGTGGCGATGTTGCCGGCGATCACCTGCACGGAGTTCGAAATCTTCTTGATGCGCGTCACGGCTTCCAGCACGCGCATCGAATGACCATGCGCGGTGTCGACGACGACGACATCGACGCCGGCATCAATCAGACGTTCGGTGCGCTCGAAACCACCCTCGCCCACAGTGGTTGCGGCAGCTACACGCAGACGGCCCTGCGCGTCCTTGCTGGCAAGCGGATGCGCGACGGCCTTGTCCATGTCCTTCACGGTGATCAGGCCAACGCAGCGATACTGATCGTCGACGACGAGCAGCTTCTCGATGCGATGCTTGTGCAGCATGCGCTTGGCTTCATCCTGGCTGACGCCTTCGCGCACGGTCACGAGATTCTCGTGCGTCATCAGTTCGGAAATTTTCTGGTTCGGATTGCTGGCGAAGCGCACGTCGCGGTTGGTGAGAATGCCGACCAGCTTGCCGGGGACGTCCTTGCTCGCACCGGTGACGACGGGAATGCCGGAGAAGCCGTGCTCGCTCATCAGCGCCAGCGCTTCGGCCAGCTTGGCATCGGGACCGATGGTGAGCGGATTTACCACCATGCCGGACTCGTACTTCTTGACCTGGCGCACCTGGGCAGCCTGGCCCTCCGGATCGAAGTTGCGGTGGATCACGCCGAGGCCACCGGCCTGCGCCATGGCAATCGCCATGCGGGCCTCGGTGACGGTATCCATCGCCGAGGCGATGATCGGAATATTGAGCGGAATGGCACGGGTGGCGTGGGAGCGGATATCGGCGTCGGAAGGCAGGATGTCCGACAGGCCGGGCTTCAGCAGAACGTCATCGAACGTGTACGCTTCGCGGATCTTCTGAACGACTGCCATTGCCAACTCCATGCGGCGACCTCGGGATCGCGGTAGAAACCTCTGGATGCACCAATTCGACGGCGGCGCAGGACACCGTCGTCGAATCTGAACCCATAAGTAGGATTGGCGGTGGTCGATAGCATGCTGCTGCGCGAAATCAAAGCGTTTGGCTGCCATGCACAGGGATTTTAAGCGTTTTCGGCCTTCAGCCGGGCGGGTGCAGTCACGGATGATTTAGGAGGTATTCGGCCTCTCGCAATAGCCCACGCCCCGGCAGGATGTTAAAGCGCCCGCAGCTTGGGCACTCGTAAGAATCATCAATAATTTCATGAATAAAGAACGCCTGATCCCGCTCATCGTCGCCTCCGCTTTGTTCATGGAAAACATGGACTCCACGGTGATCGCGACCTCGCTGCCGGCCATCGCCGCCGATATCGGTACCAGCCCGCTGACGTTGAAGCTGGCGATCACCTCCTACCTGCTCTCGCTCGCGGTGTTCATTCCGGCCTCCGGCTGGACCGCCGACCGGTTCGGCGCACGCGCCGTGTTCTCCATCGCCATCGGCGTGTTCATGATCGGCTCGATCGGCTGCGCGCTGTCACAATCGGTCACCCATTTCGTCATCGCCCGTATCATCCAGGGCCTCGGCGGCGCCATGATGACGCCAGTGGGACGCCTCGTGCTGCTGCGCTCCATCGACAAGAGCTCGCTCGTCAGTGCCATGGCCTGGATGACGGTGCCAGCGCTGATCGGCCCGGTGATCGGACCGCCGCTGGGCGGTTTCATCACCACCTACTTCTCGTGGCACTGGATCTTCCTGATCAATATCCCGATCGGCTGCCTCGGCATCTATCTGGCGTTGCGCTTCATCGATCCGATCCGCTCGGAGGATCCGGAGCGCTTCGATCTGCTGGGTCTGGTGCTGGCCGGCGTCGGCCTCGCCGGCATCGCCTTCGGCCTATCGGTCGCGGGCCTCAATCTGCTGCCATGGCCGATCGTCGCCGCACTGGTCGGCATCGGCACGGTGTCGATGACCCTCTACGTGATCCATGCCCGGCGCACCGCGTCCCCGGTGCTGGACTTCTCGCTGATGCGGCTGGTGACCTTGCGCGCCGCCATCATCGGCGGCTTCCTGTTCCGGCTTGGCATCGGCGCATTGCCGTTCCTGCTGCCGCTGTTGATGCAGGTCGGCTTCGGCCTGTCGCCGTTCCAGTCGGGCATGGTGACCTTCGGCTCGGCGGTGGGCGCCATGGGCATGAAGACATTGGCGGCGCGCATCATCCGCGCCTTCGGCTTCCGCAATGTCATGACCGTCAACGCCATAGTGAGTTCGGTATTCCTTGCCGCCTGTGCGCTGTTCACGGTGACCACGCCGCTGATGCTGATCCTGATTATCCTGGTGGTCGGCGGCTTCTTCCGCTCGCTCGAATTCACCGCCATCAATACGGTCGCCTATGCCGAAGTGGAGACGGCGCAGATGAGCCGCGCCACCACGCTGGTCAGCGTCAACCAGCAGCTGTCGATCTCCGCCGGCGTCGCGATCGGTGCATTCTCTGTGGAATCCACCATGCTGATGCGCGGCATGACCGAATTGTCGGCCGCCGATTTTGCACCGGCCTTCCTCGTGGTGTCCGTGATCTCGGCAGCCTCGGCCTGGTTCTTCTGGCAGATGCCGGACGACGCCGGCCACGAAATCTCCGGCCGCAAGGTGATCGATATCGCCAGCCGCAAGGGCGAGGCAAAAGCCGCCGTCAAGGCGGCCAGCGAAGGCACCGCGGATGCAAGGGATCAGAAGCTGGGGTGAGTTGTGACGCGCTCGCAATGTGCCATAGGTCTCGCCACGATCGTCCTCACGATCATCGCCGGCGTCATGTCGTTCGATTACGTGAACAGGCGACTTCCGCCGACGCCCGTTGAGCAGGTGACCGCGCAGGACGCCAAAGAGCAGACCGATCCTGCTGCCGCTAAAACACCGCCGGCCTGCGTCGAGCGTGATGGATCGTGGCGAAACTGGTCATGGCCGAACGTGCCGATGCTGTCGCCGAAATGCGAGAGCGCGAAGTAAATCATCCGACCGTAAGATGACGAGAGCCGACAGATCGCCCAAAGCGCGCCCTGTCATAAACTCCCCGCGCCCATCACCTTAAGCTGTCATTTGCAATTCACGACCAATCGGTCCATATATCACTAATGGAACATCATTCCCCTGTGCGGTTGCCGCGCGGCCGCCCCCGAGGTTTCGACACGGAAGCTGCCATCGAGCGCGCCATGAACGTGTTTTGGTCGCGCGGCTATCATGCCACGGCGCTTCCGGACCTTCTTCAAGCGACGAACCTCTCGCGTGGCAGTCTCTACGCCGCCTTCGGTGACAAGCGCGGACTCTTCCTGCGTGCGCTCGATCGCTACATTGCCGACGCCCTGCTACGAATCGACATCGAACTCGACCCGCGCCGCGCGCCAGTCGCTGGCCTACGGGCCTACCTTGCTGGTTACGTCGATCGGACGAGTGGCGCCAATGGTCGCCGCGGATGCCTGCTGGTCGCGACAGCCATGGAGTTGGGTGGCCGCGACCCGGAAGTCGATCGCCGCATCGGCGGCTTTTTCAAAGCTATGGAGACCAAAGTAGCCAATGCGCTGTTGCGCGCGAAGGCCGCAGGCGAGTTGGCTCATGGTGTCGAGCCTGCAAGCGCGGCGCGACTGCTGGTTTGCTTCGTCGAGGGGCTGCGTGTCGTAGGTAAAACGCGTCCGGCACGAAGCACATCGCAAGCCACCGTTGACGCTCTTCTCGAACGCTTCATCAGGTAACGCGAAGGCGTTGCTGGTTGAGTGCACCTATATCTAGACTGAACAGTCTTGAATGGAAAGTGTCATGTCGCTCATCCAGATTGTCTGCGCGGTGATGGTGCCCTTGCTTTGGGGTTATCAGTTCGTGGTCATCAAGGTGGGCATTGTGGAATTTCCGCCGCTCTTCTTCCTTGGCCTGCGCTTTCTGACTATGGCATTGCTGCTCGTTCCGTTCGTCAAAAAACCTGCACGTCAGGAGCTCAGCCCTGTCGCCGCGATCTCGATCTTTCTTGGTGGGCTGAACTTCGGCCTCTTCTATGTCGGCCTCGGGCTCGGCTCTGGAAGTATTTCGGCCGTCGCATATCAACTTGCCACGCCCTTCACCATCCTGTTGGCTTGGCCGCTGCTCGCGGAGAGACCGTCTCTCGTAACGTCTAGTGGGGTGTTGCTGGCATTTCTCGGCGTGGTCGTGCTTGCAGCGGGGCCTGGTCTGTCTGCAAACGCTATCCCGATTCTGCTGGTGGTCGGGGCAGCACTCGCCTTCGCGGTCGCCAACGTCTTAACGAAGCGGCACGGACCCTTTGACCCCTTGATGTTGACGGGGTGGTCCTCTCTCTTCACGGTGCCGCAGGTGATGCTGATGTCGTTTGTCCTTGAAGATGGACAATTGACGTCCCTCGTCACGGCGGATGAACGTGGTTGGCTCGCGCTCGCCTACACCGTTTTCATCGGAGGAATTGTTGGATTTGGCCTTTGGTTCTGGCTCATCGCTCGCTGCACCATGGGCCGCGTGGCGCCATTCGGTTTGCTTCTTCCGGTCTTTGCCCTGATTTCAAGCGTGCTGTTCCTTGACGAGCATATCACTCCAACGTTGATTGTCGGGGCGCTGCTCGCCATCTCCGGTGTTGCCATCACACAAGTGAGATCGAGCGCTCTACCAAATCGGACTTAGAGTCGCGTATGCGCTCACGACCTAGTTGTCGTGCTCACCGAGCCGGTGATCGCCTGCCACGCCGCGAAAACCCATCGCCAGCACGTAGCGCTCCGAGGAGTCCTTGCGGCTCGCCGCCGGCTTCACATGTTTCACCGTCGCGAAATCACGCTTCAGCTGGGTCATCAGCGTGGCGTCGGCGCCACTCTGGAACACCTTGGCGACGAAGGTGCCGCCGGGCTTGAGCACGTCGGCGGCGAAGGCTGCCGCGTCCTCGACGAGGCCGACGATGCGGAGCTGATCGGTCTTGCGATGGCCGGTGGTGTTTGCCGCCATGTCGGACATCACCACGTCGGCGAGGCCGCCCATCATCGCCTTCAATCTGTCGGGCGCATCATTGTCGAGAAAGTCCATCTGGGCGAAGGTCACGCCGACGATCTCCGGCATTTCCAAGAGATCGATGGCCACCACTTGCCCCTTGCCCTCGGCCGAGCCGACGCGCCGCGCCGCGATCTGGCTCCAGCCGCCAGGCGCAGCGCCGAGATCGACCACGGACAGGCCGGGCTTCAAGAAGCGGTACTTATCGTCGATTTCGATGATCTTGTAGGCCGCGCGCGACCGCAGGCCGTCCTTCTTGGCCTGCTGCACATAGGGGTCATTGAGCTGGCGGTCGAGCCAGAGCTTCGACGACAGTTTCATTCTGCCGGCGCTCTTGACCTGGATCCGCAGGCGTCCGGTGGTGTCTTTGGCCATGGTCTCGTGCTTGCTTTCAGCTATTCGCGTTTCCCTTAGCACGGCATGGCGGGAAACCCGAATATTCGCTCTGAATCGGGAAAATCAGGCTCAGGAGGCGCGGATCGCGCCATCCTCGCGCATCATTTCCACCAGCATGCCCTCGCGCAGCCCCCGATCCGCCACACGCAGCCGCGGCAGGGGGAACGCGTTGCGGATGGCGTCCAGAATGGCACAGCCACACAGCACCAGATCGGCACGGTCGGGGCCGATGCACTGGTTGGCGGCGCGTTCAGCGTAGGTCATGTCGAGCAGCCTGGCGATGGTCTCGTCGAGCTCGGCATTGCTGAGCCAGATGCCGTCGATGCGGCGGCGATCGTAGCGCGCCAGCCCCTGATAGACGCCGGCCAGCGTGGTCACTGTGCCCGAGGTGCCGAGCATATGCATGCCGTCGAGATCGCCGGCATGTTCGGCGGCGAACGGCGCCACGTGTCTGGCGACCTCCGCAATCATCTGCGTGTAGCTGTCCCGGGTCACGTGCTTGCCACCGAATTTCTCGGCCAGCGTCACCACGCCGAGCGGGATCGACATCCATGCCTTGATCAGCGGTTTGCCGTTGGGATCCGTGGGATCACGCTCGATGCGCACCAGCTCCGACGAGCCGCCGCCGATATCGAACAGGATGGCACCGCGGCCCTGCGGATCGATCAGCGGCGAGCAGCCAATCACAGCCAGCGCCGCTTCGGTCTCGCGATCGATGATCTCCAGCGTGATGCCGGTTTCGCGCGCCACCTGGTCGAGAAACGCGTCCGAATTCGAGGCCGCGCGGCAGGCCTCGGTTGCGATCAGCCGCAGCCGCTGTGCGTCCCGCGCGCGGATCTTGTCACGGCAGATGCTGAGCGCCGAAATCGCCCGGGCAATCGCGGCGTCGCTGATCACGCCGGATGTCGAGACGCCCTCGCCCAGCCGGATGATCCGTGAAAACGAATCGACCACGCGAAAACTGTCGCCCGTGGGACAGGCGATCAGGAGACGGCAATTATTGGTTCCGAGATCGAGCGCGGCATAGGTGTTGGCGCATGCGGCTTCGCGCCCGCCGTCGGCCAATGCCGCAACCAATCCCTGCACACCCTCGCCCGGCCCATGGCCGCCGCGAAGCCGCGTGTCATCATCCATTCAATCTGTCTTTCCGCGACCGTTCCGGCCGGCGTGGAAACCTTCTTGGAAATATCTTTCACGGAAAGTTTAGCAGGGCACAGGATCAGCGCAACCTTGGCGCACCCCCATGCCCAATCGTCCGTTGTCGTACAGGTCACGCTGCCTTATCTCAGGGACTTACAGGGGCGCGCCCCCGCGCCAAATCCTGGAATCATCCACATTTGATGGATTCATCATGCAAGATTTTACCGGCTCGCCCGTCGATAACGCCATCGCCATGCAGAAATACGGGGTCGGCCAGCCTGTCCGCCGTAAGGAGGACGACACCCTCGTCCGCGGCAAGGGCAAATATACCGACGACATCAACCTGCCCGGCCAGCTCTATGCCTGGATCGTCCGCAGTCCCCATGCCCATGGCGTGATCCGCGGCATCGATACCGAGGCTGCCAAGGCGATGCCGGGTGTCCGCGGCGTCTGGACCGGCCGGGATCTCGAAGCCGCCAATTATGGCCCCTTCACCTGCGGCCTGCCGCTCAAGAGCCAGGACGGCACCCCGCTGTTCCAGACCAACCGCCATGCATTGATGACCGACAAGGTGCGCTATGTCGGCGACCCCGTTGCCTTCGTGGTGGCTGAAACAGTCGCGCAGGCCCGCGATGCCGCCGAAGCTGTCGTCCTCGACATCGACGCCCTGCCCGCCGTCACCGATTGCGAGGCCGCAACGAAGCCCGGCGCGCCTGTTCTCTACGACCACATCCCGAACAATGTCGCACTCGACTATCACTATGGCGACACCGCCGCCGTCGAGGCCGCATTCGCCTCTGCCGCCCATGTCACCAAACTCGACATCGAGAACACCCGCGTCGCCGTGGTGTCCATGGAGCCACGCTGCGCCCTCGCGGCATACGAGAAATCCGGCGGCCGCTATGTGATCCAGGTGCCGACCCAGGGCGTCGCCGGCAATCGCAATACGCTGGCCAAGCAGCTCAACGTCGCGCCCGACAAGGTCCGCATCCTCACCGGCAATGTCGGCGGATCGTTCGGCATGAAGAACATCAGCTATCCCGAATATATTTGCCTGCTGCATGCGGCGAAGGAATTAGGCAAGCCGGTGAAATGGCTCGACGAGCGCTCCTCCAGCTTCCTGTCCGACAGCCAGGGCCGCGCCCAGGATATCCATGCCGAACTCGCCCTCGATAAGGACGGCAAGTTTCTCGCCGTGCGCCTGAAAGGCTACGGCAATCTCGGCGCCTATATCACCGGCGTGTCGCCGAGCCCGCTGTCGCTCAACACCGGCAAGAATCTCGCCAGCGTCTACAAGACGCCGCTGCTGTCGGTGGACATCAAATGCGTGCTCACCAACACCACGCTGATGGGCGCCTATCGCGGCGCCGGACGCCCCGAGGCCAACTACTTCATGGAGCGCCTGATCGACCGCGCCGCCGACGAGATGGGCATCGACCGTTTCACGCTGCGTAAGGGCAACTTCATCAAGCCGTCGCAGCTGCCCTTCGCAGCCGCCTCCGGCGTCACCTATGATAGCGGCGATTTCCAGGGCGTGTTCGAGAAGGCGCTGGCAATTTCCGATCACGCCGGCTTCGCCAAGCGCAAGAAAGATAGCCGCAAGAACGGCAAGCTCCGCGGCATTGCCGTCGGCTCCTATCTCGAAGTCACCGCGCCGCCGTCAGGCGAACTCGGCAAACTGACCTTCGGCGATGACGGCACCGTGACGCTGACCACCGGCACGCTGGATTACGGCCAGGGTCACGCCACGCCCTTCGCACAGGTCTTGTCGGCACAGCTCGGCGTGCCGTTCGAGGCCATCCGGCTCGAGCAGAACGACAGCGACCTCGTGCGCATGGGCAACGGCACCGGCGGCTCGCGTTCGATCACTGCATCGGGCCAAGCCATCGTCGAAGCCTCGGACCTTGTCATTGCCAAGGGCAAGGCCGCGGCCGCGCATCTGATGGAAGCATCCGAAGCCGATATCGAGTTCAAGGCCGGCCGCTTTACGATTGCCGGCACCGACCGCTCCATCGACATCATGGAACTGTCGCAGCGTGTGCGCGAGGGCAAGATGCCGGACGGCGTGCCCTCCTCGCTCGATGTCGACCACACCTCATCGGACGTGCCCTCGACATTCCCGAACGGCTGTCATGTCGCCGAAGTCGAGATCGATCCCGACACCGGCGTGCTGACCATCGTCAATTACGCGGCGGTCAACGACTTCGGCAGCATCGTCAATCCGATGATCGTCGCCGGCCAGTTGCATGGCGGCGTCGCCCAGGGCATCGGCCAGGCGCTGATGGAGAAAGTCAGCTACGACGCATCGGGCCAGCCGATCACCGGCTCCTTCATGGATTATGCGATGCCCCGCGCCGGCGACATTCCGCTGATGCTGGTCGGCGATCATCCCTCGCCGGCGACGACCAACCCGCTGGGCACCAAAGGCTGCGGCGAAGCCGGCTGCGCGGGCTCGCTCTGCACCATCGTCAATGCGGTGATCGACGCGCTCAGCGACTACGGCGTCACCCATATCGACATGCCGCTGACCTCGGAGCGCATCTGGCGCGCCATCCAGGACGGCAAGCAGAGCAAGGCGGCGTAAGGTCGACTATCTGAACAAGAAGCCCCGCGATCACATCGCGGGGCTTCTTTGTTTTCGTATGCGCCAACGCGCCTTCGCCAACGACAGCCTAGCTCTTGGTCCCATATTTCCGCGCGAAATCCCGCCCGGAGCGAGCGATGCAGACGGCAGCCTGCCCCTGATACATCGAGCCCTCGTTCTTCTCCGCGATCTTGTTGCACTTGGCGCGTGCCTTCTCATAGGCAGCCTTGGTGGCGGCAGCTGCCTTGGGTAGGAAGCGCGGTTCGCATTTCGACAGCACAATGTCCGACAGCGCATTATCGCCGGACGAACCGAGCTGGCAGAGTTCGAGAATCCGGTATGCGCCTTCGCAGCTGAACTCGGTCTTCATCGCAGCGGTGACGGCCTGGGGGTAACCGCCGGCTTTCGTGATGGCGGCGTCGGAGATCGCGCATTGATCGGCGGCGGAGGCCGGCGCGCTGCAGGCAATGAAAGCAATGAAAGCAAAAGTAAGTGCCGTAGAATTGGTGACCCTAATCATTCCGGTTAGCCCCTTAGCGAACGCCTGAGCCACCAACATAGCAACATGCCGTAGGATGGGTAGAGCGAAGCGAAACCCATCACCGCACGATCAACGCTCACCAAAATCATGTTCAGCGCTCGTGCCCTCTCCACCCCAATCGTCTGGATACACTCCCGAACGAACCATACGTGCGAAAGACGAATACGGCCAATCGCGAACACGACGTACATGACCGTGCTTGACCGGATTGAAATGAATATAGTCGCAGTGGCGCTCGAAATCGGTTTCGTCCCGCAGCGTGTGCTCCCAGAAGCGCCGTTGCCAGATGCCCCGTTCGCCTTTGCTCATACGGCTGTGCGACGTGCGCTCGCCCGGCGGCACCGCGCGCGAGAATGTACCCTTGATGAGCCGCCACCGCGTCGAGAAATCCGCATCGCCATCCGGAAGCGTCCAGATGGCGTGGAGATGATCCGGCAAGACCACGATGGCATCGAGAGTGAAGGGGTGACGTTGTTGGACATCACGAAAGGCGCTGCGCAGAGCAGCGATATGATCGGTCAGCAATCGTGCTCGGCGATCGGCGAGATTGACGGTGAAGAAATAGCAACCGCCGCCGCGAAAGTTACGCCGGTATTCTGCCATCACGGCACCGTACGAAAAATCGAGTGATGGGTTTCGCTATGCTCTACCCATCCTACACAAAACAAGACTCACGTCGATCCTAGGATGGGTAGAGCGCAGCGAAACCCATCACCAGAGTCAAACGAAAAATCCCGCGGCTTGCACCGCGGGATTTTTGCATTCGTGCTCTCGGCCGTTTAGTGCGCCAGGATCGCCAGCAACAACAGCGCCACGATGTTGGTGATCTTGATCATCGGGTTCACCGCGGGGCCCGCCGTGTCCTTGTAGGGATCGCCGACGGTGTCGCCGGTCACCGCGGCCTTGTGGGCGTCGGAGCCCTTGCCGCCGAAATGACCGTCCTCGATATACTTCTTGGCATTGTCCCAGGCGCCGCCGCCTGAGGTCATGGAGATCGCCACGAACAGACCCGTGACGATCACGCCGAGCAGCATGGCGCCGACCGCCGAGAATGCCGCCGACTTGCCGACTGCGCCGCCCCCCGCAATGGCGTAGATGATGAAGTACACCACGATGGGCGACAGCACCGGAAGCAGCGACGGGATGATCATTTCCTTGATCGCGGCCTTGGTCAGCAGATCCACCGCGCGGCCGTAATCCGGCTTGTCGGTGCCCTGCATGATGCCCGGCTTCTCGCGGAACTGACGACGCACTTCCTCGACGATGGCGCTGGCCGCACGGCCCACGGCCGTCATGCCCATCGCACCGAACAGGTATGGCAGCAGACCGCCGAACAGCAGGCCGACCACCACATAGGGATTGTTCAGCGAGAAGTCCGGCAGCACATCCTTGAAGTACGGATACTTCGCGGCATTGGCGATGAAGAATTTGAGGTCTTCATTGTAAGCCGCGAACAGCACCAGTGCGCCGAGGCCAGCCGAGCCAATGGCATAGCCCTTGGTGACCGCCTTGGTGGTGTTGCCCACCGCGTCGAGCGCGTCGGTGGCCTTGCGGACCTCCTTCGGCAATCCGGCCATTTCGGCAATGCCGCCGGCATTGTCGGTGACAGGACCGAAGGCGTCGAGCGCCACGATCATGCCGGCCAGCGCCAGCATCGTCGTGGTGGCAATCGCGATACCGAACAGGCCCGCGAGGCTGTAGGTGACGAGAATGCCGGCGATGATGACGATCGCAGGACCCGCTGTCGACTCCATCGAGATCGCGAGACCCTGGATCACATTGGTGCCGTGGCCGGTGACCGACGACTGCGCGATGGACTTCACCGGCCGATAGTCGGTGCCGGTGTAGTATTCGGTGATCACGATGATCAGCGCCGTGACAACGAGGCCGGCGACGCCGCATTCGAACAGCGCCAGACCCGTATACTTCACGCCTGCCAGCGGACCGAAACCGATCAGCCAGTAGATCACGGCGGCAACGCCGAACAGTGACAACACGCCGGTGGCGATCAGGCCCTTATACAGCGCGCCCATGATCGACTGGCTGGCACCGAGCTTGACGAAGAACGTGCCGGCAATCGAGGTCAGGATGCAGATGCCGCCAATGGCGAGCGGCAGCGTCATCATGTTGACCAGCAATGGCGAACTCGCAAAGAAGATCGCGGCCAGAACCATGGTGGCGACCGCAGTCACCGCATAGGTCTCGAACAGGTCGGCGGCCATGCCGGCGCAGTCGCCGACATTGTCGCCCACATTGTCGGCGATCGTTGCCGGGTTGCGCGGATCGTCTTCGGGGATGCCGGCTTCGACCTTGCCGACGAGATCGCCGCCAACGTCAGCGCCCTTGGTGAAGATGCCGCCGCCGAGACGCGCGAAGATAGAGATCAGCGACGCGCCGAAGCCGAGCGCCACCAGCGCATCGATCACGGTGCGGCTGTTGGCAGCGAGGCCGAGGGCGTGCGTGAGATAAGCGAAGTAGATGGTGACGCCGAGCAGCGCCAGACCCGCCACCAGCATGCCGGTGATGGCCCCCGCCTTGAAGGCGAGTTCGAGGCCGCCGGCCAGCGAGATCGTCGCCGCCTGCGCGGTGCGGACATTGGCGCGCACCGACACGTTCATACCGATGAAACCGGCTGCGCCTGACAACACGGCGCCGATCAGGAAGCCGAAGGCAACGAGCATGCCGAGGAAGTAAGCCAGCAGCGCGAAGATCACGACGCCGACGATGCCGATGGTGAGATATTGTCGCTTCAGATAGGCCTGTGCGCCCTCTCGCACGGCCTCTGCAATTTCCTGCATCCGTGCGTTACCCGCATCGGCCTTCAACACAGAACTCGTCGCCCAGATCGCGTAAACGATCGACAGTGCCCCGCAGAGCACGATCACCCACAATGCTGTCATGGAATCTGCCTCAGTCCTTCCTGCCCGGCGCCTTGTTAGTTGGCGCATAAAAAGGAGGCCTGCCCAGCACGTGAGGACGGCCTCTCGTTTGATGAGCATGGCAAAATCGGTATCGCCGTGCAACGCTGCCAATGGGCTAATGCAGGATTTTTGGAGGGGCTCTTAACCTCTCCCCGCATCTTGCGCGGGGAGAGGTCGAAAGCCGCGCAAAGCGCGGGTTTCGGGTGAGGGGCATGGCAATGGCCCCTCCCCTGGTCGGCAGCTTCGGATCGTTCCGAACCAGCAACAGCATTACTTGGTCAAACCGCGTGCCCCGCCCCTCACCCGCCGCGAAGACGCGGCGACCTCTCCCCGCGCAAGATGCGGGGAGAGGTTAGGTCCGCGCTTGCGGGAACGATGAGGCTAGTCAGAAGTGGCTGTAGGACAGGCGCTTCAACACGATGTCCCTGCCCGCCTGGTCGACGAAGCGGGGCGATGACGCACCTGCAACAATCGTCCCGATGACCGCGACCCGCACGCCCGCCTGATGCGCGGCCTGCACGAAACCGGTCGTGCGATTCTCTGGGATGGTGCAGAGGACTTCGTAGTCGTCGCCGCCGGCAACGACTGCTTCGAGACCGATCACACCGCGGTCCAGCAGTGCTGCCGCCGGATCCGACAGCGGAATAGCCGATGCATCGATGACGGCAGAGACGCCCGACACCGCACAGAGCTTGGCGAGATCGCCGGCCAATCCGTCGGAGACATCCATCGACGCCGTCGCGAAATCGCGCACCGCCAATGCGAGCGCGTTGCGTGGCTGCGGCACGCGATAGCGTGCCACGAGCGCGTCATGCGCGTCACTGTCACCGGCCAGCGCCGTCGCGACCGCGCCGCCTTTCAGCGCCGCAAGGCCAAGCGCGGCATCGCCGATCGTGCCACTCACGACCACGCGGTCCCCCACCGCCGCGCCGTGGCGGCGGACCATCTTGCCCACCGGAACGCGTCCGAAGGCGGTGACTGAGACCATCAGCGGCCCCGGCGTCGAGACCGTATCGCCGCCGAGCAATACGCAGCCGAATGTTGCGATGTCTTCGCCGAGACCCCGCGCGAACTCCGCCAGCCACGCCTCATCATGTGTCCGCAGTGCCAGCGTCAGCACAAAGCCGGCCGGCACCGCACCCTTGGCGGCGAGGTCTGATAGGTTCACCCGCAGCGCCTTGCGCGCGATGGTGTCCGGGGGATCGTCAGGGAGAAAGTGCACGCCCTCGACAATGGCGTCGGTGTTGACGACGATATCCTCGCCGTCGGCCTTGAGCACCGCGGCGTCATCGGTGAGCCCGAACGCGCCGGGATCACGCGCCAGCGGCTTGAAGTAGCGCGCGATCAGGGTGTCTTCGCCGGATGCGTTGGACCCGGCTGACATGATCAGTGTCCTGCGCGCGAAAACTCTTCCGCGCGAAACTGCCGGGCGATCTGGTCGAGCACCGCATTCACCATGCCGGTCTCGTCGCCTTCCACGAAGGCATGCGCGACGTCGACATATTCCGACACCACGACACGGCCGGGAATGTCCTTGCGGTGTTCCAGCTCATAGGCGCCGGCGCGCATCACCGCGCGCAGGATCGCCTCGATCCGCTGCAGCGGCCAGCCCCTGGAGAGCGCGTCGTCGATCAGCGGATCGAGCTTGTTCTGGTCGCGCACCACGCCGGACACGATGTCGCGGAAGAACGCCTCCTCGGCCGGGAGATACTGGTCACCCTCGATCTCACTGCCGAGCCAGAAGCTCTCGAACTCGGCGAAGACATCGTTGATGCCCGCGCCGCCCACATCCATCTGATATAGCGCCTGCACGGCGGCGAGACGCGCGGCGCCGCGCCGGTTAGCCTTGCGATCACCCTTGGGGACCGGCTTCTTGAGGTCGGCTTTCTTGTCGGACGATTTCTTGTCAGCCGTTTTCTTCTCAGACATCGGCTCAGGCCTTCGCCAGACGGCGCTTGATGCGCAGCACGGACAGTGCCGCACGGGCCGCATCGCCGCCCTTGTTCAACTCGCCGGCGCGCGCGCGCGCCCAGGCCTGCTCGTCGGTATCCACGGTGATGATCCCGTTGCCGAGGGGCAGGTGCAGATCGACGGACAGATCCATCAGCCCGCGCGACGACTCCATCGAGACGATCTCGAAATGGAACGTCTCGCCACGCACCACGCAGCCTAGCGCGATTGCCGCTTCATAAGGCTTGCCGCTTTTCGCGGCAGCATCGATCGCAATCGCGATGGTCGAAGGAATTTCCAGCGCGCCCGGCACCGTCAACACGTCATGGGTGACGCCGGCTGCCTTCAGCTCAACGATCGCGCCTTCCAGCAGCGCATCCTGAATGTCGTCATAGAACCGCGCCTCGACGATCAGGACGCGCGCGCCCGTGATGTCGGTCTGGTCCTGCAAATGAGCGCGTCGCGCGTCTGCCATATCTCAACCTGTTAAAAACGTTGAACATCTCCAAGAATGAAGATTGTCAACAACGCGTGTTTGTAGTCGTCGCGGGCAGCGAAGCCAAGGGCAATACTCGGCAATTTAGCGCCGTCATGCCCGGCGCATGCCGGGTATCCACGTCTTGGCCGGGCACGAAGACGTGGATAGCCGGGACAAGCCCGGCCATGACGGCCGAGAGGTCGGAGCCTTAAACAGGCATTTCGCTGAGCCGCGCCGCATAGCGGGCCATCAGATCGACCTCGATATTGACCTCGGCGCCTGCTTCCCACGCCTTGCCCAGCGTGGTGACGCTCAGCGTGTGCGGAATGATCAGCACGGCGAACTGCACGTCATCGACGGTATTCACCGTCAGCGACACGCCATCCAGCGTGATGGAGCCCTTGGTGGCGATGAAACGCGCCAGTTCGCGCGTGGTGCGGAAGGTGATCCGCGCCATGTCCGGCAGGTTCTCGCGCGACACGATGGTCGCGATGCCATCGGCATGGCCGGCGACGATATGGCCGCCAAGCTCGTCGCCGATCTTCAGCGCGCGCTCGAGATTGAGCCTGGTGCCCAGCTTCCAGTGCTTTGCCGTGGTCATGCCCAGCGTCTCGGCGGCAGCGTCAACGTCGAACCAGGTTTTGCCATTGGCCACGCCGGAGCCGACCACTGTGAGGCAGACGCCGTTGCAGGCGATCGAGGCGCCGTCGGCGATGGTGGTCTGGTCGTAGTCGCAGAGAATGCGCAGCCGGTGGAGCTGGCCCTGCGCCACTTGCGTAAGGCTCTCGATCTCGCCGATGTCGGTGACAATGCCGGTGAACATTAGCTTCTTTCGTAGATGGTCAGAGTGTCGTTTTCGATCGTCTCGCTAGCACGCTGCACGAAGTCCGGCGACTCGGTGATCGCCGATAGCGGCAATGCATCCAGCGCGGCGATGCCACCCTCGCCGATCTCCTTCGGCCCGCGAAACAGCCAGACCTCGTCGACAAGCCCCGCCGCCACGAAAGACGACGCAACTTTCGATCCGCCTTCCACCAGCAGCTTCGTAATGCCCTTCTCCGACAAGCTATGCAGCACGGCGAGCAAATCCAGCCCCGGCGGCGGCGCGGTCGTGGTCGGCACGCGCAGCACCTGCGTGCCGGCCGCGCCCAGCGCCATCGCGGCGGGCGCTTCCGACAGGCTGGAGGTCATCACCCAGAGTGGCGTCGTACGCGCCGAATGCACCAATCTGCTGTTACCGGAAATGCGCAGCGCGCGATCCAGCACCACGCGCACCGGCGAGCGCTTCATCATGCCCGGCAAGCGACAGGTCAGTTCAGGATCGTCAGCGATGACGGTGCCCATGCCGACCAGCACCGCATCGCATTGCGCCCGCAAGAGATGCACGCGCGACCGCACCATCTCGCCGGTGACGGCGACCGGCTTGTGACCGGCTGCCGCGATCTTGTCGTCCGGCGACACCGCGAGCTTCAACACGACATGCGGGCGCTTGTCGCGGATACGCCGAAAATGCCCGGCGTGATCGCGCGCGGCCTGTTCGGCGCAGAGCCCGACATCGACCCTGATGCCCGCCGCACGCAGCCGCGCATGACCTTGGCCCGCCACGTCCGGATTGGGATCTTCAATCGCCGCGACGACGCGCGCGATGCCCGCAGCGACGATCGCATCCGCGCAAGGCGGCGACTTGCCGAAATGCGAGCATGGCTCCAGCGTCACATAGAGCGTGGCACCGCGTGTGGCCTCGCCGGCCTGCGCAAGTGCGACAGGCTCGGCATGGGGACGGCCGCCGGGCTGCGTCCAGCCGCGGCCAATAATAACACCATCCTTCACGATGACCGCGCCGACCGCGGGATTGGGCCATGTCCGGCCCTGCCCGCGCCGGCCAAGCGTCAGCGCCAGCTGCATGAAGCGCAGGTCGGTTGCTTTCGCCTCTTGGGATTTTTGCGCGTATTGATCTTCCAGGATACGGAAGATCATTTTCGGACGACCACCGGCCGACCGTCGTCGTCGGCATGCAATTCGCCGAGCACCGCCTCGAAGTCCTTGGCCTCGCGAAAATTGCGATAGACCGAGGCGAAGCGCACATAGGCGACGTCATCGAGCCCGCGCAGATGCTCCATCACGATCTCGCCGATGGTCTCCGACGAAATCTCCGCCTCGCCGCCGCTTTCCAGCTCGCGCACGATGGCCGAGACCATGGTCTCCACCCGCTCCGGATCGACCGGGCGCTTGCGCAGACTGATCGACAGCGAACGCACCAGCTTGTCGCGGTCGAACGGCACGCGGCGGCCATTGCGCTTGATCACCGTGAGTTCGCGCAGTTGCACGCGCTCGAAGGTAGTGAAGCGGAAGTTGCAGGTGACGCAGACGCGCCGCCTGCGGATCACGGCGGAATCTTCCGCGGGACGCGAGTCCTTCACCTGCGTATCGAGGCTATTGCAGTTCGGACAGCGCATTCCAAAGAACCTTCCAAAGAGCCATTCCTGCGCGACCTTCTGACCGCGCAGGTCTCCGCCTCGTAGCAGGCCTTACTGATAGATCGGGAAACGATCCGTCAGCGCCTTGACCTTCTCCTTCACGGCCGCTTCGACGAGCGGCGCACTGCCGTCGCCGGACTGCGCCACCGCGCTCAGCACTTCGGCGATCATCTCGCCGGTTGCCTTGAATTCGGCAATGCCGAAACCGCGCGTCGTCGCGGCGGGGGTGCCGAGACGGATGCCCGAGGCGATCCACGGCTTTTCCGGATCGAACGGCACGCCGTTCTTGTTACAGGTGATGCCGGCGCGGACCAGCGCCTTCTCCGAGACGTTGCCCTTCAGGCCCTTCGGCCGGAGGTCGACGAGCATCAGATGGTTATCGGTGCCGCCCGAGACAATGTCGTAGCCCTGTGCGCGCAGCGTCTCAGCCAGCGCCTTGGCATTCTCGACAACGTTCTTGGCATAGACCTTGAAGTCCGGCTGCAGCGCTTCCTTGAAGGCCACGGCCTTCGCCGCGATGACATGCATCAGCGGGCCGCCCTGCAGGCCCGGGAAGATCGCCGAGTTCAGCTTCTTGTGCAGCGCCTCGTCATTGGTGAGGATCAACCCGCCGCGCGGGCCGCGCAGCGACTTGTGCGTGGTGGTCGTGGTGACATGGGCATGCGGCACCGGCGAGGCATGGACGCCGCCGGCAACCAGGCCAGCAAAGTGGGCCATGTCGACCAGCAGATACGCGCCCACGCTGTCGGCGATCTCGCGGAAGCGCTTGAAGTCCCACGAGCGCGAATAGGCCGAGCCGCCGGCGATGATCAGCTTCGGCTTCACCTCTTCCGCCTGCTTGGCGATCGCATCCATGTCGAGGATCTGGTCGTCCTTGCGCACGGTGTAGTGCACCGGCTTGAACCACTTGCCGGACATGTTGACGGGCGAGCCGTGGGTGAGATGGCCGCCGGCTGCGAGGTCGAGACCCATGAAGGTATCGCCCGGCTGCAGCAGCGCCAGGAACACCGCCTGGTTCATCTGGCTGCCGGAGTTTGGCTGCACATTGGCGAACTGGGCGCCAAACAGCTTCTTGGCGCGTTCGATGGCGAGGTTCTCAGCGATATCGACGAATTCGCAGCCGCCATAATAGCGCGCGCCCGGATAACCCTCGGCATATTTGTTGGTCATCACCGAGCCCTGCGCCTCCATCACGGCGCGGCTGACGATGTTTTCCGACGCGATCAGCTCGATCTCGTGACGCTGGCGACCGAGTTCACCCTTGATCGCCTCGGCAATCTCGGGATCGGCCTGAGCAAGCGTGGCGGAGAAGAACGAGTCGGGCGCGGAGCCGGTTTTGGCCGAAGTGGTCATAGGGCAATATCTCCACCGCCGCGGCCTTCTTTCGGCGTGCGGACGGTCACGAGTGGCGATCAGGAAACGGTGCCCCGAATACCATATCTGGCTGGCGGGGCCAAGGTTTTGCGGTTCAGGGCGCGATATTTAGGCAGCGGGGTAAATGCGGCGATTGCACAAGCTGATCGGTACTCTCACTGTCATTCCGGGGCGATATCTCGGCGAAGCTGAGAGCTCGAGCCCGGAATCCCGACATGTTCAGCGCAAAACAGCTCGGGATTCCGGGCTCGGGTTCGCCGCCTTCGGCGCCGCTCCCGCCCCGGAATGACGAGTGTGGGGCCAGCGTCGTCCAAGACCCCAATCGCCCTATTTCGCCAGCCGGTATACCCCGCCCTTCTCCACGCTGCGCTGGAACGCCGGGCGGGCATGCATCCGGCCGATCCAGGCGGCCAGATCGGGATAGGCCTTGAGCCGGTCGAAGCTGCCGGCGACCTCGGCGACGAAACTCATCTGGATATCCGCGCCGGTCAGGCTGTCGCCGACAAAGAACGCGCGGCCCTGCAGCGCCCGGTTGGCATGACCGAGATGCCGGGCCATCTCGCTGTCGATCCGCGGCCGCAACGGCGCACCGGCCTCCTTCAGGCGAGACACGTAGAGATTGAGCATCAGCGGCAACATCGCCGAGCCCTCGGCATAATGCAGCCATTCGAGATAGGCCTCATGCTCCGGAGTGCCTTCCGCCGGCCGCATCGCGCCCTTGCCGTAGCGGCGGATGACGTAATCGACGACCGCCGCGGATTCCGCGATGGTCACATCGCCGTCGACGATGACAGGCGACTTGCCGAGCGGATGCACCGCCTCCAATTCCGGCGGCGCCAGCCGCGACTGCGCATCGCGCTGATAGGTTGTCAGATCGTAGGGCGCGCCGAGTTCTTCCAGCAGCCAGATGATCCGCTGCGAGCGGGAGTCGTTGAGATGATGAAGCGTGAGCATGGGCGTGTCCTTGTGTTGTCCCCGGCCCGATCTGTAGACCGTCGGCGTGAGAGAAGTCTTCGAGGATTATCGCGCGGAAACAGCGAACAAGAAAATCTTCGCGAGCTTTTCCATGCTAGTTTGCCGGTAAGGCGACTGTCTGTCGTTGTGGAGAGGTTCGGCTCTCCTTCCCCTCTGCACCAAGCCAAGCCGCCAACCTGAGGCCTATCGCAGGAGGTTGAGATGGACGATGTACGGGCCGCCCTGGAGCGTCATTGGACTGCATCGGACGCGAACGATTTCGATATCGAACATGACATCTACCATGAGGATGCGATGCTTTATTATCCTCAATCGGGGGAGCGCATCCGCGGTCGACACAACATTCAGATGAGCCGGCTTGTCCAGCCAAACGAGAAACGTTTTACGGTTCGGCGGATTATCGGCAGCGGCGAATTATGGGTCACCGAATTCATCCTGACCTATGACGGTATACCATCTTACGCGGTGAGCATCATGGAGTTCCGCGACGGACGGGTGGCCAACGAAACGCAGTATTTCGCCGATCGGTTTGAACCTGCAGTCTCGCGCGCGCATCTTGTCGAGCGATAGTTCGAGTAGCAGAACCGCGACGACAGTGCTTCGATGAGCACGCGTGTGATGAGCGCATCGCGTCCCGCTCGTCATTCCCCACCAACTGGTGTGCCCGAGGGCAGTCCGGACTGCGAAGCGGTCGGCATGAGCCGGCATCCCGATGTGTTCAGCCACCATCGTCATTCCGGGGCGTGCGTCGCCGGCGAAGCCGGCAGAGCGCGCCCCCGGAATCCCGACATGTTTGGCGCTGACTAGAGACTCCCATGCTGGGATTCCGGGTTCGCGTCCGGCAAGTGCCGGCCGCGCCCCGGAATGACGAGTGTGAGGCGGACTCGGGCTGAGCGCACCCAAACATTTTTTCCTATCTCCCGTTGACTGCATCCCTAACTTGATTATATTCCCCTCCGTCCTGCCCCACCGAGAGGGGCGATCGCGATCGTCACGTTCGCGGGGCAGGATGCGGTGGACGCCGGAGATGCGGCGTTACGCGGTTTGGGGGTGACGTCTGTCTTCGGGCAGGACGGATCTGCGCCAGCACTGCCACTGGCAAGGAGACGGCCGGCCTTGGGATGGAAAGACTCCCTGGACAGTGTGACGGACGACCAAATCAAAACGCGTTCGGCTTACTCGCTTGAGGCTCCCTTCCCATCGCCTTGGGACTTTAATTCGCGATCGGAGCGTTCGTCGAGGCAAAGTGCAAGCAACCGAAAAAACACCGCAGGCGGAACGTCGGGCACTTGCTCGGCGCCTCCGAAAGTCCTGATGCACTCACAATTGCGGAAGACCGCATTCGCATCAGGCCCCAGGGTGCAACGGGCACCCGGCGTTCCGCACGCCCTCTCACAAGGGGCGGGAATGCAGCAGACGACGGCGCCCCCGCGCCGCAAACAATGGGGGTGATGACGCATGTCTGAAGAGCAGTGGCTGTTTGACAGTTGAATCTGATGAAGCCCTGGACAGGGCGCCAGCGCTTAAACGCAGCGCTATTGCGCCCAACTCCCTCAAAGCCCGGTAAACCCGGCCTTCACCGGATCGTTGCTGCCATCGAGCTCACGCAGATAGGTCAAGCCGAACACCGTCAGCCGGTGCGGATCCTTCTCGCCACCGTCGAACAGCGACTGCACATAGTCGGTCACCTTGGTGCGGGCTTCGTCCGATGCCGCCTGGGTGCGGCTCATCATCAGGTCATAGGTGTGCATGATGCGGTCGATGGCAATCTGCATGTCGTCATTTTCCCCGTTGGACATCAGAAAACCGGCTACGCGGCTTCAGCCCGTGCAGCCTGGAATTGCGCGATCGCTTTGTTCGCAAGGCGAAGCTTGTTGTCTTCGCCGCGATGAAACATCCGGACGATGATTTCGAGCAGCCGATCGTTGGTGAGATAAGTATCGGGGATCGCGCCGGACTTGCGCAGGTAGTTCGCAGCGATGGCATAGGCGTCGCCCACCGCCTCGACATTCATCACTTTCAGACCGCGTTCGACCAGCATGACTTGATCCCTTCTGACGAAGCGATAAGCCGCGAGAATGGAACCGGTTCCACGAGAGACGAAGGAAATTTCACGAGCGGGCAGAACGGAACGCTTCTCCGCCGGCAAGCAAGCCCGGGATGGAGTGAGCCAACAGGTCACGCGAAGCGCGCCCGATGTTAAACTCCGCAAAACCCATCAAGGCTTGGCACGAGCGATGCATCGCTCACGCATTTACGATTTCCTCTGGTTTATTTGACAGCCACGAACACACGGCGGCTGGAATTGCGCCGATCAGACCGAGTGCCACGAGTTGCTTGCTGGAGCCGAGAAGCAAGGCCATCACCAACACCGACAGCCCGTAGGCAAGAAGTGTCGTCGTCATGACCGCAGGCATGGACGTTCTGGCAATCAGCCAGTCGAGCAGAGCGACCAAGAGCCCCGGCACAATAAAGACGAGATACATGAACACCGGCCCTGTACCGCTATCCACCGCTGCGCCGGTCAGGACGTACGTCACTGCGTAGAACGCGACAGTCGCAACGGCAGGAAAGAGGAGCAAAAAGATCAACAAGCGCTTCATGAAATCATCTCCAATATCTCTGTGTCTGTCTTGGAGGTGTTTTCGTTCAGCAAGCGTGGGATGCGCGTAACGCCAAAGAAAAAGGCGCCCTGCGAGGGCGCCTTGATCAATTTCAGTCTCGCATGCGTCTTGCGCGCATTTCGATGTGCTTTCGGAGGGCAATCCGTCGGCAGTGGTTCGGCGACTTGGAGGTCGAAAGTCTCAGAGACGATACAGAATCTGGTCGGTCCAGAAGCGCTCGAGGCGGTGCAGCGACTTGTTGAGGGTCGCGAATTCCTCGTTGGAGATGCCACCGACCTGCTCGACCGTCTTGACGTGCTTCTGATACAGCGCGTCGACGATGTGGCGGATTTCCTGGCCCTGCGCCGTCAGACGGATGCGAACCGAACGACGATCGACGCGCGAGCGCTGATGATCGAGGAAGCCGAGTTCGACGAGCTTCTTCAGGTTATAGGACACGTTGGAGCCGAGATAGTAACCACGGGTGCGCAGCTCGCCGGCGGTCAGTTCCTTGTCGCCGATATTGTAGAGCAGCAGTGCCTGGACCGAATTGATATCAGCGCGGCCGCGGCGATCGAATTCATCCTTGATGACGTCGAGCAGACGGCGATGCAGACGCTCCACCAACGTCAAGGCTTCCAGATAAAGCGGCTGAACCGGCGCCTGGCCCGGAACGAGATCGACGCTTTCCACCGTCGCAACGGTCTTCATCATGACACTACCCCTGTTGTCGTTTTTATCGACTTATTCGACGAAACTTGTGTCCCGTCTGATAGGGCCAACTTAAGGGGGAGCGTTTGAAGAACCGCTTAAATAAGACAATAAAGAGATCATGAATTTGAGACAGTGAATCTGAGATTAAGCCGGTGAAACAAGGGGTTTTCGCAAGGTTTGATTCACGCTGCAGAGCCCATGTTCCAGCTTTGTCCGCCCGATCTGTCGCATAGCGGAACAGCTTGCCTAAAATTCGAAACACTCGCGTAAGGTTCGTAACCGGGGTGTTAGGGTGACCGAAGTCTTACCGCCAACGCCCCGAAAATTAATTCGACAATTTTACGCAACTCCGCGCGTTCGCCCGTCCCAATAAGGCGCGCGCAAAGCCTTGCGATCGATCTTGCCGAGGCCAGTCACGGGGATCTCACTGACGAAATCGATGGTCTTCGGCGACCACGGCGCGCCGCGCTTGTCTTTCACATGCGCCTGAAGTTCCTCCACAGAATTATTCGCGCCGGCTTTCAGCACCACGAAGGCTTTCACCGCCTCGCCCCACTTCGCATCGGGAATTCCGATCACGGCGGCGGACGCCACCGCATGATGCGCCATCAAGGCATCCTCGACTTCACGCGGATAGATGTTGAAGCCGCCGGAGATGATCATGTCCTTAGTGCGGTCGACGATATAGAAGAAGCCGTCGCTGTCCTTCACGGCGACATCGCCGGTGTGCAGCCAGCCGCCGCGGAACGCGTCTTCGGTGGCCTCCGGCCGTTTCCAGTAGCCATCCATCACCAGCGAGCCGCGCACGCAGATCTCGCCGGGCTCCCCTGTCGCCACTTCACGCATCTCGGCGTCGAACAGTTTGACCTCGACCATCGGATTGGCGCGGCCGCAGGAACCGAGACGGCCCGGCTTGCTGTCGTCGTGATCGATCTTGCGCATGGTGGTGATGATCTGCGGCGCTTCGGTCTGGCCGTAGAGCTGCACGAACACATTGCCGAAGATGCCAACGCCCTCGCGCAGCCGGTCCGGCGACATCGGCGCCGCGCCATAAACGATCATCTGCAATGACGACATGTCGTATTTGGCGCGCAGCTTCGGCGCGTCGATCAGCGCATAGATCAGCGTCGGCACCAGGAAGGTCGCGGTAATCTTCTCCTCATGCACCACGCGGCAATAGGTCTCCGCATCGAAGCCCTGCACCAGCCGTGCGAAGCCGCCGCGCAGCATCACCGGAAACAGCGTGATGCCGGCGGCATGGCTGATCGGCGTCGCGGCGAGATAGCGGATATCGGCCGGCCAGTCCCAGTCCGCATAGATTGCCAGCGACATCGCCACCAGCACGCGATGCGGCAGCATCACGCCCTTGGAACGGCCCGTGGTGCCGCCGGTATAAGCCAGCCAGCAGATATCGCCGGTGCTGCTCTCGTCCACCAGCGGCGCCGGCGTGACGTTCGGCAGCTCGGCCAAGAGATCGCGCGCGCCATCGAGCGCGCCGAAGGACAGCAGATGTTTCAGGCCCGGCACGCGGCTGCGCAGCGAGAGGCCGCGCGCGGCGAACTTGCCGGCCTCCACGATCAGCGCGGAGATCTCGGCATCCTCAAGAATGAAGGCGTGATCGTCCTCGGCGGCCATGGGATGCAGCGGCGTGTAGCGCAGGCCCATGACGGCGGCGGCGGAAATCGCGGCCCAGCTCTCAGCGCGGTTGCCGGAGAGAATGGACAGCGCATCGCCCCTCTTCAGGCCAAGGCTGCGGAACAGGCTGATGAAACGCGCGACCACGTCGCCGAATTCGCGGTAGCTCCAGCGGACATGGCCGTCCGCGAGCGCAGGCTGATCGCCATAGCGGGCGATGGCGCTGACAATGATGCTGCCGGCGGTGCCGCCGGAATAAAGCTGGTTCAAAATGACCTCCCTGAATGCAGGGCCTTCTGCGAGGCCTCTGCTTGACGTCCTGAGCCTATGGCGGCCGTTCGCGCGCCGCCATCCATGCCAGCGCAAGGTAGCCTGCGAGAAACGCAGCCTGGACGCCGACGATCAGGAGGTTGCCGCCATAGATGGTCGGAAACATCAGCTCGATAACCGCCATGGACACCACGGTTGTCAGCCAGACGACGGCGCCCCATGGCGTCGCGAGCCAGAGGCCGACGGCGCTGACCAGCTCGATGACGGCGAAATAGACCGTGGCGGTCTGCCAGCCCATGGTCTGGACCTCGAAGGCGTCATCCTCGGTACCGACAAAGCCGGTGACCTGCGCCCAGTGATAAAGGCCCTGCATCATCGAGACGACGGCCATCACGCGCAGGAACAGGACCAGGCGCCGGGTCCAGATGTTCTCGTCGGATTCGATGCGTCCGGACGAGATCGCCGCAACCGACATGGCATGGTCCCGCGACGTGGGGTCTCTCGACCCGAGGTCGCGCGGCATCTGCTCAGACATGCGAATGCGATCTCACGGGTGGGAACTGGACGTTTGGGCGATGGTTTGAGCGATTCATGGGAGCTTTTTGTGAGCCTTTGGGCCTGCAAAATCAATGACCCAGCCCGTCACGTCACGTGCGCATGACGTGCATGATCGCGGTGACGCCGGGACATCAAGGTGCTAGACTTAGAACAGGTCGAATTTAAGGGGCTTTCGACCTCACGAAGGCCCGCGGGAGAGACGGTATTATGGCAATCAAGTTCGGGCGCCCCATCGAATTGCGCGATCACGCTCCCCGCCCGGCCACTTATGATGCCCCCTCCCTCGGCTTGACCACCCGCCCCCGCCGTAACCGCAAGTCCGAATGGGCCCGCCGGCTGGTCCGCGAGAACGTGCTGACCACCGACGACCTGATCTGGCCGCTTTTCGTGATCGACGGCGACAACCAGCGCGCGCCAATCGCCTCGATGCCTGGCGTGGAACGCCTCAGCGTCGATCAGGCGGTCCGCGATGCCGAGCGCGCCGTGAAGCTGGATATCCCCTGCATCGCGCTGTTCCCCTATACCGACCCGTCGCTGCGCGACGAGATGGGCACCGAGGCCTGCAACGCCAACAATCTGGTTTGCCAGTCCGTGCGCGCCATCAAGAAGGAATTCCCGGATCTCGGCGTGCTCTGCGACGTGGCACTCGACCCGTTCACCAGCCACGGCCATGACGGGTTGATCCAGAACGGCAAGATCCTCAACGACGAGACCGTCGCCGTGCTGGTCCAGCAGGCGCTGGTCCAGGCCGAAGCCGGCTGCGATATCATTGCGCCATCGGACATGATGGACGGCCGTGTCGGTGCGATCCGCGAGGCGCTGGATGACGCCGGATTCCTAGACGTGCAAATCATGGCCTATGCCGCGAAATACGCCTCGGCCTTCTATGGCCCGTTCCGCGACGCCATCGGCTCGGCCAAGACGCTGACCGGCGACAAGCGTACCTATCAGATGGACAGCGCCAATTCCGACGAGGCGCTGCGCGAGGTCGAACTCGATCTGGCCGAAGGCGCAGACATGGTCATGGTCAAGCCGGGCATGCCCTATCTGGATATTGTGCGCCGCGTGAAGGACACGTTCGCGGTTCCGACCTTCGCCTATCAGGTGTCCGGCGAATACGCGATGATCATGGCCGCCGCGAATAACGGCTGGATCGATGGCGACCGCGCCATCATGGAAAGCCTGCTCGGCTTCAAGCGCGCCGGCGCCGATGGTGTGCTGACCTATTTCGCGCCGCATGCCGCGGAACGCATCAAGGCTGCGCGCTGAGCGCATCCGCGCTCAAGCCTCGCCTGATTTACATCCACGCCTGATTTACGTCATGGACAGTCTGTAACGATTCCGCGCACTTGTTGCGCGGTCTGGTGATATCCATGTGATGGATCGTGAGGATGCAAACGGAGGGATGCGTCATGTCTGATACCGGCCCGAATGCTGGCGGCCCCAATAACGGAAGCTGGCAGGGTGACACCTGGCGCAGTGCCGGTACCCCGCCCCGCGCCCATGCCTTCGATCCCTATGCGCAGCCGGATTTGTTCCGCGGCGTGTTGATGCGCCGCGTTGTCGCCTTCCTGATCGATCTCGTCGTGCTGGCGATTCCGATTGTGCTGGCGTGGGTTTTCATCCTTCTGTTCGGCGTCGTCACCCTCGGCCTCGGCTGGGCGCTGTTCTGGCTGATCTCGCCGGCGACGGTGATCTGGCCGGTCGTCTATTACGGCATGTCGCTGGGCGGCCCGCATTCGGCCACCGTTGGCATGCGGATGATGGATCTGCAGATGCGCACCTTCTCAGGCACGCCGGGCTACTTCGTGCTTGGCGCCGCACACGCGGTCTTGTTCTGGGCCTCGGTGTCGCTACTCACGCCGCTGGTGCTGGTGGTCGGCCTGCTCAACGGCCGCCGTCAGCTGCTGCACGACCTCGTGCTGGGAACCGTGGTGGTGAATAATTCCGTGGTCCGCGCCGCTTACGCCCAGCCGCCCGGCCGTGCCTACTAACAGCCGCGAAGGACGCCAACTTGGCCGGGCAAAGCGATTGACCGTTTGCCCGGCCGGCGCGATGCTACGCCAAACTGCTTCGGAGACCGACGGCAACCCGTGACCCAGCACTCCCGCGACACTCCGCAATTCTACCTCACGGCGCCGTCGCCCTGCCCCTACCTGCCGGGCCGGCACGAACGGAAAGTTTTCACCCATCTGGTCGGCGACAAGGCCGGCGATCTCAACGACCTGCTCACCCATGGCGGCTTCCGGCGCAGCCAGTCGATCGCCTATCGCCCGGCCTGCGACCAGTGCCGCGCCTGTGTTTCCGTCCGGGTCATCGCCAATGAGTTCAAGCCGTCGCGCAACTTCCGCAAGATCCAGGCACGCAATGCCGACGTGATCGGCGAGCAGCGCAGCGCGGTGCCGACCTCCGAACAGTATTCCGTGTTCCGCGCCTATCTCGACCAGCGCCATCGCCATGGCGGCATGGCCGACATGACCGTGCTCGACTACGCCATGATGGTGGAAGACAGCCACGTCGAAACCCGCATCATCGAATATCGCCGCCGCGGCCCCGATACAGGCATCACCGGACGCGGCGAGGACCTGCTCGCGGTCGCGTTGACCGATGTGCTCAGCGATGGGCTGTCGATGGTGTATTCATTCTTCGAGCCCGGTGAAGAAAGCCGCTCGCTCGGCACCTTCATGATCCTCGACCACATCGCCCGCGCCAGGCGGCTCGGCCTGCCTTACGTCTATCTCGGCTACTGGATCGAAGGCTCCAAGAAGATGGACTACAAGGGCCGCTATCTGCCGCAGCAGCGGCTGGCGCCATCAGGATGGCTGCGCGTGGACGCGACCGGCGAGACCATGCCCGAGCCGCAGGATTAGCTGGCCCGGCTGACGACCGCCTTCGGCATCATCCGCGACCGTCCTGGATTTCAGGTCTTCAGCCGAAAAAGGTGTCGTAAAGCAGCTTGCAGTTCAGGATCACGATGATGCCAGCGATGATCCATGCTACCGTGGCGACCGACCGCGAAATTACGAAGTCACCCATCTTTCGCCGATCCGAGACAAACTGCACCAGCGGGATGATCGCAAATGGCAGCTGCATCGACAGGATGACCTGACTGAAGACGAGGAGTTGTCCGATGCCGCGTTCGCCATAGAGCGCAGTGACGACCACGACCGGGACGATCGCGATCCCGCGAGTCAGCAGCCGGCGTGCCCAGTTCGGCAGACGCAGCCGGAGAAAACCTTCCATCACGATCTGGCCGGCCAGCGTTGCCGTTACCGTCGAGTTGAGGCCGGATGCCAGCAGTGCGATCGCGAAAAGCGTCGATGCGATGCCGAGGCCTAGCAACGGCGACAACAACTCGTAAGCCTGACCGATCTCGGCCACATCGGCATGATCTGACGTATGGAAGGACACCGCGGCATCGACGGAGTGCCGTCTGCAATCGTCGAAACTGGTCGATCCGATCGTCACGCGCCACATTGCTCTGGCGATGTCGCGTCATGGAAGCCTGACGCTGGCATGTCGGACTGTCATGGAGCTCATGCGGGAGATCGCGAAATCCAGCGCTGCGGGACTACGCCGCGCGTAGTCGAGGCCCGATCAGCGGCATCGGTGATCCCGGTCGCGCATGCGGCTGGCAGGGCCGCAGCCATGGCTTGCTCTTCCGGCGCCACAAGCCCATTGTTACCAGGGATCCAGGGCCTGTTCGACGAGGTCCAGGATTAGATCGTGCCATCGCGGCTTCCGCGAGGTCTTGATCCATGAACTGCTCGTGTTGCGGTTTCGAGGTTCAGAGCGGCTTTGCGTTCTGCCCAAAATGCGGCGCGAAGCAGCCGGACCCATGCCCCAGTTGCGGCTACGCGTGCGCACCGGATTTTGCGTATTGCCCGAAATGTGGCGCCCGCGTCGATCACGCCCCCAAGGCCGGCAACCAGCGGGAGCCGTCATCGCCAACAATTCCGGCGACGGTCACGACTGGCGCCCGTTCACCGGCGCTGATGCTTGTCGAGCCCGAGCGCGCCCCCCGGCGGACGCTCCATAAGGTCGACAGCGAAGCTAACCGCCGCACCATCACGGTGCTGTTTGCCGACCTCAGCGGCTTCACCACGATGAGCGAACGGCTCGACCCGGAAGTCGTGCAGGCGTTTCAGAACGAATTATTCGAGGAACTGACCGCAGCGGTGCAAAATTTCGGCGGTTTCGTAGACAAATTCATTGGCGATGCGCTACTCGCTCTGTTTGGTGCGCCGGCCGCGCACGAGGACGATCCTGAGCGGGCACTCCGCGCGGCCCTCGACATGATCAAGCGGACGGCGTGCTTGAGCGAACGTTCGAAGATATCCGCCGGATCGCCGCTCATGCTTCATATCGGAATCAACACCGGGCACGTGGTTGCGGGTGGATTGGGCGCAGGCGTTGCCAAGTCCTATTCTGTGACCGGCGACACGGTGAATACCGCTCAACGCTTGCAGTCGATGGCCCCCCCGGGCGACGTGCTGGTGGGACCGCTGACCTACCGCCTCACCCGGCATGCATTCTCGTATGAATCTCTCGGCGACGTTGCGCTGCGCGGCAAGGCAGGCAGCGTCCTGGTCCATCGTCTGAGGGGCCCGCTCGAGACACCGCGTGCGGCACGCGGACTCGAGATACTGGGCCTGAGCGCGCCGCTGATCGGGCGCGACGCGGAGATGGCCCGTATGATGGGGTGCCTTGATCTGGCGTGTGGCGGAGCTGCCCAGCTGATGCGGCTGGTTGGCGAAGCCGGCATCGGAAAATCGCGCCTGGTGGATGAATTCGCTACCCGCGCTCGCGATGAGGATCGCTTCGCAGGCGTGGCGATCCGGCGGGCCGCTTGCTCGCCGCTGGGCGAGCAATCCTACGGTACTCTTGCCGCAGTGCTGCGTAGCGCCTACGGCATCGCGCACAAAGCTTCGGCGGCAGAGGCGCAAGCCAAGCTAGCCGAAGCGTTGTCGGGGCTGGGCATGGCGACCGAAGAGGTCGAGCGGCTGATGCCCCTCTATTTTTATGTTCTTGGTCTCTGCGACCCCGACGACGCCCTGCAGCACGTTGAACCGGAACAGCTTCGACGGCAGATTTTTTTCGCGATCCGCACCGTCTTCGAACGGCGTCTGGCCCTATCGCCCCTCCTGATCATTGTCGAGGACCTGCACTGGGCCGACGCCGTATCGCTTGAGGCGCTGCGGTTCGTGATGGATCGGCTGGAGCGCGGGCGGCTGATGCTATTGTTCACACACCGGCCGACACTTGAAATGGATCAGCTCGACTCAAGTCGAATTAGCCATACAACACTGCGGCTGGTACCCCTTGGCATCGCCGACGGACAAAAGCTGCTCGCGGCGTTCTTCGGTGACGGTTGGAATGGATCATCCGGCAATCTGTTCAATCGAATTCTTGAACGCGCAAGCGGGAATCCGCTGTTCGTTGAAGAAATCATACGCGGTCTCATCGAAGCTGGCATTTTGGAACGTGACGGCTCGCATTGGCAGATCAAGTCAGATGAAGCGGCCGCTGACATCCCGGCGAGCATTCAGGCGTTGCTGCTCGCGCGAGTGGACCGACTGCAACACGGCGTGCGCAGGTTGGCTCAGGAGGCAGCGGTCATCGGGCCGCGCTTTGATGCGGCCCTTCTCGGTGCCACAGCGACCGACCCGGCGAAAGTAGAGGCAGGGCTTGAACTGCTATGCGACGCCGAGATCATCGAGGAGATCGCGGGCGCAAACTCGATTTCGCTGCAATCCTATCGTTTCACGCAAACCATGCTTCAGGATGTGATCTACCAAAACCTCCTTCTGCAACGGCGCATTGAGATGCATGGGCGGATCGGTGCTGTCCTGGAGCGGCTGTGCGGAGATGATCCGGAGCGGCTCGAAGACCTCTCCCTACTGGGACATCATTTCAGCCTCAGCGCGAGCAAGCCGAAGGGTGCACATTACCTGAGTGCGGCCGGCGATCGCGCACGCGCGATCTATGCCAACGACGACGCCATCCGCCTCTATCAGCAGGCCCTCGCCGTCTTGTTGACCGCTGGCGATCAAGGACCGGAACGGCTTGTGCTATACGAACGAATTGCCGACCTGTGTGGAGCGGCGGGCCGGCGTGACACGGCCGACGAACATTACCAGACGGTATTGGAGGCCCACCGCGCGGCCGGGGACCGCGCCGCCGGAGCGCGGATACTTCGCAAGCTTGGCCGTTTGATGTGGGACGCCGGCAAACGAAACGGGGCGGAGGCGCATTACGCCGAGGCGGCTGCGTTGCTCGAAGGAACGGACGCGCCGATCGAGTGGGCGCACCTGTTACAGGAGCGCGGCCACCTCGCGTTTCGCATCGGCGATCATGCTGCGGCCGCGAGATGGGCAGACGATGCGCTTGGCTACGCTCAATCCGTGCCGCCGGAGGTAGACAAGCAAGCCGGACTAGAAGCGGCTCGCGCCACCGCGGAGGCGCTCAATACCAAGGGAGTTGCATTGGCGCGGCTGGGCCGAAGCCAGGAGGCCGTTCGCGAGGTGGAGCGAAGCGTCGCAGTTGCCGAAGCCGCTGGCCTTCTCAGCGCAGCCTGCCGCGGCTACACCAATCTTGGCGTGCTCTACACGATGGTCGATCCGGCGCAAGCCATGGAAGTATGCCGGCGCGGTCTTGATGTCGCCCGCCGGATCGGCGATCTCGGTTTTCAGGCGCGTCTCCTTGTCAATCTCGCTGTCGCCTGTTGCACCTTCACGGACAGGTGTGCCGACGAAGGCGTGCCGGCGGCCGAAAAGGCGATCGAACTCGACCGCTCGCTTGATCAGCGCGAACATCTCGCTGTGCCATTGATTGTGCTCGGGCAAATTCATCAATGTCATGGCCAGCCGGAACTCGCCGCCCGCTGCTACAATGAAGCAATTGAGGTGGCGCAGGAAACGGGCGAGCCCCAGCAGCTCTTTCCATGCTATGATGGTCTCGCGACGCTGAACCTCGATCGAGGCGACATGCCTGAGGCCGAGCGGTATTTTGCTCTGGCGCACGATGTCTGCGCCCGGCACGGGCTTAATCCCGAAGCGCTGGTCGTACTGCCATTTCTTGATTAGCAAGTAGAGGAGGTTGACCATGTCTGAGCATCATGTCGATGGGTTACTCCACCCGGGCGACCGCGCACCGAACATTGTGCTGGATGCGATCACACGTGACGGCAAGATCGCGCTTGATGACTTTCGCGGCCACAGCCCAGTACTGGTCGGCTTGTTTCGAGGTCTGCACTGCCCGTTCTGCCGGCGCCATCTCGCGGCCCAGGCACAACTTGACCCGGCCCTGCGCGAGAAAGGCGTCGAGAGTCTCGTGGTGGTCAACACGCCTATCGACCGTGCGCGGCTCTATTTCCGGTATCATCCCTTGCCCAATCTGCTCGCCGCGTCCGACCCCGAGCGCGTCTCGCACCGCGCGTTTGGCTTGCCCAATCTCGAGTTCACGGAGAGCGAAACCGAATGGCCGCGCAAGCTGGGTATGAACGCCGTCATGAGCATGCGGATGGACATGCCGGGCGAACTGCCCGAGCCGATGAACCCGATGGCGGCGGCCGATCTTCTCAACACGAAGGACGGCTACGAAATAACCGAAGCCGACGAGCACATGCTGACAACTGGCCAGGGTCAGCTCTTTGGCCAATTCCTGCTTGACCGGGAGGGCATCGTACGTTGGAGCTTTACCGAAGTTCCTGAGGGGGGCAATCGCATGTTCGGGGCTCCCACTCCGCGAGAGCTGATGTCAGCGGCTTCCGAGGTTGCAGGCTAAGGCATTTCGCTCAACGTCGCCTTGGAGGCCGATTCACTCAGCCTGCAAACGCATATTGTCGCCGAAGGAAGCATCTACGCTTTGCTGGGACCCTATGCAGTCGCCGCGGCATCGAAGGATGTGCCGTCTGCAATCGTCGAAACTGGTCGATTCGGTCGTCACGCGCCACATTGCTCAGGCGATGTCGCGTCACGGAAGCCTGACGCTGGCATGCCGGACTGTCATGGAGCTCACGCGGGAGATCGCGAAATCCAGCGCGGCAGGATTACGTCGCACATGGCCACAAAGGCCAGTCCCCTTCACCAAAGTCTGGTGGCATCATCTGCAGCTGCCTTAAATTTCAAGGCTTCAGCCGAAAAAGGTGTCGTAAAGCAGCTTGCAGTTCAGGATCACGATGATGCCAGCGATGATCCATGCCACCGTGGCGACCGACCGCGAAATTACGAAGTCACCCATCTTTCGCCGATCCGAGACAAACCGCACCAGCGGGATGACTGCAAATGGCAATTGCATCGACAGGATGACCTGACTGAAGACGAGGAGTTGTCCGGTGCCGCGTTCGCCATAGAGCGCAGTGACGACCACGACCGGAACGATCGCGATGCCGCGAGTCACGAGCCGGCGCGCCCAGTTCGGCAAGCGCAGCCGGAGAAAGCCCTCCATCACGATCTGGCCGGCCAGCGTTGCCGTTACCGTCGAGTTAAGGCCGGATGCCAGCAGTGCGATCGCGAAAAGCGTCGATGCGATGCCGAGACCGAGCAACGGCGACAACAACTCGTAAGCCTGACCGATCTCGGCCACATCGGCATGACCTGACGTATGGAAGGACGCCGCGGCGACGATGAGGATCGCCGCATTGATGAACAGCGCGAGCATCAGCGCGATGGTGCTGTCCGCCGTCGCCCACTTGATCGCGTCGCGGCGGCCTGCATCGGTGCGCGGATAGTCGCGGGTCTGCACGATCGATGAATGCAGATAGAGGTTATGCGGCATCACGGTTGCGCCGATAATGCCGATCGCAATGTAGAGCATTTCGGGATTGGTCACGATCGCGGTGGACGGCAGGAAGCCGCTCAACACGGCAGCCACGGGCGGCGCCGCAGCGACAATCTGAACCGTGAAACAGACTGCGATGACGATGAGCAGCGCGATCACGAAAGCTTCCAGAAAACGGAAACCCTTGTTCATCAGCAACAGCAACAAAAAGGCATCCAGCGCGGTGATGAGCGCCCCCCCGATCAGCGGAATGCCGAACAGCAGCTGCAGCGCAATCGCGGTACCGATCACTTCCGCCAGATCACAGGCGATGATCGCCGTCTCGCAGGCCAGCCACAGCATGATGTTGACCGGCCGGGAAAAGCTGTCGCGGCAGGCCTGCGCCAGGTCGCGGTCGGTGACGATTCCCAGACGCGCGGCCAATGCCTGCAGCAGGATCGCCATCACGTTCGACAGCAGGATCACCGAGAGCAGCGTGTAGCCGAATTTCGAGCCACCTGCGAGATCGGTCGCCCAGTTGCCGGGGTCCATATAGCCGACCGAGACCATGTAACCCGGTCCGGCGAATGCCAGCAGCCGCCGAAACCAGTGGCCGCCGATCGGAACCGGGATCGACGAATTGACCTCCGAGAGGCTGCGGCGGAAATCCCCGCCAAGGCCGGAGCGCCAGCCCGCCGCGTCTGGAACGCTGCCAGGGATTGGAGACGTTGACGAATCGGGCGATGTTTTCGGCGAAAGTGCATCCATCAGAGCTGCATAGAGCAATCCCTCCCTTGTTGCAACTCATTTGCAACTGCATCTAGCCGGTTGGTGGGCACTCCCTGTCACGGCGTGCGCTCAGTAATCGGGTGGCTGCGTGCTCGTCCGGCCCCCATGGTGGCTGTCACAGACAGGAATCGCCATGTCCCACTCCTCCATTGATCGACTGCCTGACACTTTCAACCGCCTCGCCTGGTCGAACCTCGCGGCGCAGTCTGCCGAGCAGATCGCGCTAGCGGCCGCGCCCATCGTCGCGGTGCTATTGCTCGGCGTCGGCGAAGGCCAGACCGGATTGCTGCAAACCGCGCTGACCTTGCCCTTCGTGCTGTTCGCCATTCCCGCCGGCCTGCTCGCCGACCGCATGTCGCGCCGTGCCCTGATGGCCGGAGCTGAGGCGCTGCGCGCGATCGCGCTGTTGCTGATCCTGGCACTGATCTGGTTCGGCGCGCTGACGATGCCGCTGCTCGCTTTGCTCGGCTTCGTCGCGGTGTGCGGCACCGTGGTCTACAGCGTCGCCGCGCCGTCGCTTGTGCCATCGCTGGTCGTACCGCAATTGCTCGGCGCGGCGAATGCGCGGATCGAACTCGCGCGCACCGTGGCTTTTGCGAGCGGTCCTGCCGTCGGCGGCGCGCTCGTCGGCTTCACTGGCGCCGCGCCTGCTTTCGGCTTTGCCGCAGCGCTGTCGATCATCGCTGTCGCGTTGCTATCGGGCATCCACGAGCCTACGCGCACGACAGTACAGCGACGCAATCCGGTGCAGGACATCGCCGAAGGTCTGTCCTTCGTCTGTTATCACCAGTATTTGCGACCGGTCTTCATCACGCAGTTCATCTTCAGCGCCGCATCCTTCATGGTGCTGGCAGTGTTCGTGCCTTACGCGGTTCGCCGTCTCGGCCTCTCCGCCTCCGGCGTCGGCGTGACACTCGCGATGTATGGCGTCGGCATGGTGATCGGCGCACTGCTGGCAACACGTGTGATGAGACGGTTGCCGTTCGGCACCGTGATCGCGCTTGGCCCCGTCACCGGCTTCGTTTCCGCCGTTGTGATGGCACTGACCACATGGATCCCCTCGCCGGCTTTGGCGGGCCTGAGCTTCTTCCTGCTCGGCGTCGGTCCGATCCTGTGGGTGATCTCCACCGCGACGTTGCGACAGTCGGTAACGCCGCCGAGCCTGCTCGGACGCGTCTCCGCGATCAACATCCTGAGTTACGGCGCCCGTCCGATCGGAACCGGGATCGCGGCCGTTGTCGGCGGGCTCTATCACGCGGAGGCGTGCCTCTACCTCGCCGTCGCGGGTTTCGCCTGGCAGGCCGTGGTGATCCTGACCTCTCCGGCGGTTACACTGGAACGGCAGCCGGACATGGTCGGCGATGTGACCGGATACGTTCCGACGAAAGTCTAACAGGCTTGGTGTAGTTCATCTGTAGTTCGCACTCGCTCATGATCTCCCCGCACCGCAGCACGGATAGTTAGTGTAGTTACGCCGCGTCGAAGCGTCGCAGCAAAGCGAACTTTCTTGCCAAAGCGGCAAGCAAGCCTTTGTCTTGTCACCAATCAACAAGGTCAGTCCGCAAAAGGACGACCATTCGGGGAGAACACAATGGCTTCATCCAAGGACAGGACTCCGTCTCGGCGCCGTTTTCTGAAGGTCGCCACCGCCGGTGCCGCTGCAAGCGTCGTCGCACCGGCAATCGCCCAGGCGCAGGGCCCGATCAGCATGCGCTGGCAGAGCACCTGGCCGGCCAAGGACATCTTCCACGAATACGCGCTCGACTACGCCAAGAAGGTCAACGACATGACCGGTGGCGACCTGAAGATCGAGGTGCTTCCGGCTGGCGCCGTAGTCCCGGCCTTCGGCCTGCTCGATGCGGTCTCCAAAGGCACGCTCGACGGCGGCCACGGCGTGATGGTCTATCACTACGGCAAGCAGACCGCGCTGGCGCTGTGGGGCTCTGGCCCGGCCTATGCGATGGATGCCAACATGCTGCTGGCCTGGCACAAATTTGGCGGCGGCAAGGAGCTGCTGGCAAAGCTCTATGCATCGATCAATGCCAATGTCGTGTCACTTCCCTACGGGCCGATGCCGACCCAGCCACTCGGCTGGTTCAAAAAGCCGGTGACCAAGGCCGATGATCTCAAGGGTGTGAAATTCCGCACCGTCGGCATCTCCATCGACGTGTTTACCGGCCTTGGTGCTGCAGTGAACGCATTGCCAGGGGGAGAAATCGTCTCAGCGATGGATCGCGGCCTGCTCGATGCAGCCGAGTTCAACAACGCCTCGTCGGACCGCATCCTCGGATTCCCCGACGTATCCAAGACCTGCATGCTGCAGAGCTATCACCAGAACGCCGAGCAGTTCGAAATCCTGTTCAACAAGACCAAATATGACGCTCTGCCCGAGAAGCTGCGGGCGATCATCGCGGGCGCCGCCGATGCGGCCGGTCAGGAGATGTCCTGGAAGGCCATCGACCGCTATTCGCAGGATTATGCGGAGATGCAGAGCAAGGACAAGGTCAAGTTCTACAAGACGCCGGACTCGATCCTGCAGAAGCAGCTTGAGGTCTATGACGAGGTCGTCGCCAAGAAATCGGCCGAGAATCCCCTGTTCAAGGAAATCTCCGAGTCCCAGCAGGCCTTCGCTAAGCGCGCCACGCAGTGGGAGCAGGACACGGTCGTGAATCGCCGCATGGCCTACAACCATTACTTCGGCCCGAACGCGAAGAAGAAGACCTGACGCCATCAGGCGCACATATCCCGCATCATCCGGGACTTTCTCCCGGATGATGCTTTGTTGTTGCCTGATATCGCCGATCTTCACCTACCCACATGTCCTGTAGACTGGCCTCCATGAAATGACCGCCGAGCGTTTCCTGCAATCCATCGACGGTATCAGTACATTCGCCGGCAAGGCCGCGGCCTGGCTCATTTTGGGATTGATGGGCCTCGTCTGCGCCGAAGTGTTCAAGCGCTATATGCTGAACATGCCGACGGCATGGATCTTCGACGCGTCGAACATGCTCTATGGCACGCTATTCATGCTGTGCGGCGCCTATACGCTGGCGCAGAACGGTCATGTCCGTGGCGACTTTCTATACAGCTCGATGCGGCCGCGCACGCAGGCCTCGCTCGATCTCGTTCTCTACATCGTGTTCTTCCTGCCCGGCATTGCCGCGCTGGTCTATGCGGGCTGGGACTATGCGGGCGACAGCTGGCGCATCCGCGAGCATTCCAACGTCACGGCGGACGGACCGCCCGTCTATCATTTCAAGGCAATGATCCCGCTCGCCGGCGCGTTGCTGTTGTTGCAGGGCATGGCTGAAATCACCCGCGCCGCGATTTGCCTGAAGACAGGGGTGTGGCCGAGCCGGCTCAAGGACGTGTCCGAAATCGATGTCGTCGAGGAGCAGCTCGCGCATAGCGAACACGTCGATGATGACGTGCGCAGGAACGCCATCGCGCAGGCGCAGGAGATCGAGGAGAGCGCACGCCAGCGCGGCATGGGCGGGGAGACGCAAAAATGAGCGATCCTGCACTCGGCCTCCTGATGCTCGGCCTCATCGTTGTCGTGATCATGCTGGGCTTCCCCACGGCCTTCACGCTGATGGGTCTCGGCATGTTCTTCGGCTTCTTCGCCTATTACCGCGCGGGTGAGTCCTGGGCCGACAACCACATCTTCGACCTGATGGTCCAGCGCACCTATGGCGCCATGACCAACGACGTCCTGATCTCCATTCCGCTCTTCGTGCTGATGGGCTATGTGATGGAACGCGGCGCGCTGGTCGACAAGATGTTCTATTCGATCCAGCTCGCCTTCCGCCGCGTCCCGGCCTCGCTGGCGGTGGCGACGCTGATCGTCTGCACTTTCTGGGGCATTGCCTCAGGCCTCGTCGGCGCTGTCGTCGTACTGATGGGCGTGATCGCCTTCAATCCGATGCTGAAGGCCGGCTATGACGTCAAGCTGGCATCGGGCGTAATCACGGCCGGCGGCACGCTGGGTATCCTGATCCCGCCATCGGTGATGATCATCGTCTATGCCGCCGTCGCCGGACAGTCTGTCGTGAAGCTCTATGCCGCGGCGATGTTTCCGGGCTTCTTTCTGGCCTTCCTCTACCTCGTCTACATCATCGGCTGGGCGCTCATTAACCCGAAGATCGCGCCGAAGCTGCCCGAGAGCGAAACGCGCGTGCCCGTCCGGCCGTGGATCGCCGATCTGCAGCAAGCCTATTCGCACAAGATGCTGCCGGCTTTGCTGACGGCAGCCGTGGCGCCGTCGCGCGCGATGGCCCTGACCATGGATGGCGCACGGATCACCTATGCGACGATCCTGAAGAATCTCGGTTTTGCATTGGTGCCACTGATCCTGGCGCTGACCACGCTATGGGCCGCGTGGTGGTATGTCGTCATCCATCCGCAGCCCGACGCCCCCGCAGCCGCGATCACCGAGCGGGTTCAGTCCGGCGACGCCAGCACCGCCACACCTGAAGAAGAAAAACTGGAGGAGCTCGGCGCCGCCCAGTCCGGCTCGGCAAAAGAGAGTGAACCGGAAGTACTCCAGCAGATGGGCAATGCCGATCTGCAAAACAGTCCCACGAATGCGCCGGTCGATGCCGGACCGCCGCCGGAATTCTATACCTACTTCGCCTTCACGGCGGCCATCATCGCACTGATGCTGTTCTATTATTACTGGACCATGGGCGCCGCCCAGTTCGAGGTGCTGCGGCTGCTGACATCGTCCGTGATGCCGCTCGGCATCCTGACTGCCATCGTGCTGGCCGTGATCCTGCTCGGCATCACGACGGCAACGGAGTCCGCCGCCGTCGGCGCCGCCGGCGCGTTCCTGCTCGCCTTCCAGGCGCGCACGCTGGACTGGAAGCGCACCAAGGAAGCCGTGTTCCTGACCGCCAAGACCACATCCATGGTGTGCTGGCTGTTCGTCGGATCGGCGCTGTTCTCCGCGGTGTTCGCCATTCTCGGCGGACAGGCGCTGCTGGAGAGCTGGGTACTGTCGCTGAACCTGACGCCGGTCCAGTTCATGATCCTGTCGCAGGCGATCATCTTCATTCTCGGCTGGCCGCTGGAATGGACCGAGATCATCGTGATCTTCGTGCCGATCTTCCTGCCGATGCTGAAGCATTTCGGCATCGACCCGATCTTGTGGGGCGTGCTCGTCTTCGTCAACCTGCAGGCCGCCTTCCTGTCGCCGCCGGTCGCGATGTCCGCCTTCTATCTGAAAGGCGTCGCGCCATCGCATGTGACGCTGAACCAGATCTTCTCCGGCATGATGCCCTATATGCTCATCGTCATCATCTGCATGGTGCTGATGTATATCTGGCCCGGCCTGACGCTGTGGCTGCCGAATTACCTCTACGGAAACTGATCCATCAGCCTCGACCACCGCCGGGAACGCGGCGGTGGCACTCACGTCCTCCCGGAATACCGCATGACTGCCCTGCTCTTTGCAGCTCGCTTTATATGATGTACATCATTTATAAAATGAGGATCATCATATGACCGACCGCACGGCAGACGCCATGGCAGACACCCCGCCGCAGGAAGCATCCTCCACCGCACTGCAGATCGCGGTCCTCGCGGGGCTGGCCTCGATGGGTACCCTGGCGACCAACATTCTGCTGCCATCGCTGCCACAGATGGCGGTATCGTTGCAGGTAACGACGCCCGCGGTTACGGCATCGATCACCGTGTTTTTGCTGGTCTTCGCGCTTGGCCAATTGCTGGTCGGGCCGATCTCCGACCGTTACGGGCGTCGCATGCCGGTGCTGGCCGGTTTCGCTGTCTTCATCATCGGCAGTATCTGGTGTGGCGTCTCGACTGATCTTCCTTCGCTACTGGTTGGCCGCGCGATCCAGGCCGCCGGTGCCTGTTCGACCTCGGTTCTCTCGCGCGCCATCGCCCGCGACCTGTTCAGCGGCGCCGCGCTGGCACGCGCACTCACCTTGGTGATGATCGCGCAGGCCGCAGCCCCTGGTTTCTCCCCGCTGCTTGGTGGCGGACTCGATTATTTTTTCGGATGGCGTTCAGAATTTGTTTTCGTCGGCGCCTTCGCTGTGTTGTCGGCTCTCAGCTATGTCCTGGTGCTCGGCGAAACCCACAACACGACGCGCATCCCGCTCAATCCGCTCGCCGTCAGTACAACCTATCTCAAGCTCTCGGTGAACCGCCATTTCCTGATCCCAGCCGCCACAGTGGGCCTGATCATGGGTGGACTGTTCTCGATCTTCTCCACAGCACCTCGCGTTCTCATTGAGGGCTACGGCTTCACACCGATTGCGCTCGGGTTGTTCTTTGCGGGCACCGTGCTGGTCGTGTTCGGCTCCGGCATGCTGGCCGCCCGCCTCGCTCCCCGCTTCGGGCTGGATCGGGCTATTCGCTATGGATTGCTGATCGCGTTCATCGGCAGCATCGCGGTGCTCGCGACCGCCTATTTCCACGGCAACGTCGTCACCTTCATCGCCGCGACCTGCGTGTTCCTGCTGGGCATGGGCGTGGTCAACCCGCTCGGCACAGCTCAGGCGCTGTCGCCATTCGGCACCCATGCCGGCGCCGCCTCGGCACTGCTCGGATTCTGGCAGATGATGGGGGCTGCGATCGGCGTATCCCTGTCGGCCACAATCGTGCCGCAGGCCGCATTGGCACTCGGCATCGTTCTCGGCGCAGCCTGCCTGATCGCTATCGTGCTCTACACGATGCGCCAGCAAACCACAGCGGTCCGCTAACGCGCCAGATAGCGCTCATAGCCACCGCGCACGACCTCGTCGCTGTCGATCTCGGGATCCAGTGTGTAGAGGTCTTGCGCGCGGCCGATGCCGCGCAAGGCGTAGCGACCAGTGGAGACCAGATACTTGCGGCCGGCCGCGTCGAGCCCGGCCTGGAACGCAGACGAGGTCAGCAGCGGCCGATCGACCGACGAGCACATGGAAGCGATTCGGCTCACCTCGTTGACCGAGGGACCAACCACGGTGAAATCGAGCCGCTCGTCGCTGCCGATATTGCCGTAGAATACTTCGCCCTCATGCAGACCGACATAGGCAGTCGTGACCGGCCGGTTCGCCGCCAGTCGTTTCGCATTCAGCTTGGCGATATTCTTGCGGAACTGATGTTCGGCGCGCAAGGCGTTGCGCTTCGCCTTCACCATGTCGTCGCCGGTGAACATCGCCAGAATACCGTCGCCGATAAGTTTGAGCACGTCGCCGCCGACATCATGGATCGCGGCGATCGAGGCTTCGGCATAGTCATTCAAGAACGGGATGATCTCGTCCGGTCCGATCGCCTCGCTGATCCCCGTGGAGTTGCGCAGGTCGGAAAACCACAGCACCGCATTGATACGCTCAGTGACGCCTCGCGCGATCTTGCCACGCAGAACCTGTTCGGCGGCATCGCGGCCGAGATAGACGCGGCCAAGCGTGCGCGCGATCTCCATCTGGGCTCCCGACTTGATGGCGAGACCGAGCATCGGCACCAGTTCGCGCAGCGCCGACATCTGGCGCTCGTCGAACCCGTCTTCATGGCGCGTGGCCCAATAGGAATAGAGGCAATCCATCTGCCCCATCGAGCCAGCCTCGCCGAACTTGTGCAGGAACACGGCGCCATGGCGGTGACCGCCTTCCTGCAAGCTGCTGACCATCGAGAAGCGGTCAGCGATCTCGGGCGCGTGCAGATCGAGCCGCAATTCGTCGTGCCCCTCTTCCAGCATGTGGAAGAACACCGATCGTCGCCAGTTCGCGGCGGCCTCGCCAATCTCGGTCGAGCCGTATTCGAACACGTCGCTCTCGTTGCTGGCCGTGTCGTTCCAGCGGAAGCCACGGCCCTCAAAGATCGGATGCAGCGTGTCAATGAAGACGAGGCCACGGGATACATCGATGCCGCCGGCACGGCAGCGCTCGCAGAAGCCACGGATCAGGTCGTTTTCGGGAAGGCCGGTCAGACCCTCGCCGACCAGCCAGCTCATCAGTTCAATGCGTGCGGCAGTTTCCATGAGACACTTGTAGGATGGGTTGAGCTTTTGCGAAACCCATCCTGCGGCGCTTTAACCATGCGCGCCTTGCTTCTTGGCGTGAATCTCGACGGAGCCGGGAAACAGGCGCCGGATCAGGATGTAGAAGACTGGCGTGAAAACGAGGCCGAAGATCGTGACGCCGATCATGCCGAAGAACACCGCAACACCGACAGCCTGACGCATCTCCGAGCCGGAGCCCGACGAGATCACCAGCGGCAGCACGCCGAGAATGAAGGCGAAAGACGTCATCAGGATCGGGCGGATACGCAAACGGCAGGCCTCGATCACGGCTTCGAGCTGATCGCGGCCTTCCTGCTCGATGTCGCGGGCAAACTCGACGATCAGGATCGCATTCTTTGCCGCCAAGCCGACCAGCACGACGAAACCGATCTGGGTGAGGATGTTGATGTCCTGCCCCATGATGCGTACGCCGATGGTGGCCGCGAGCAGGCACATCGGCACGATCAGGATGATCGTGAACGGCAATGTCCAGCTGCCATATTGCGCGGCCAGCACCAGGAACACGAACAGCACGCAGATCGGGAAAATATAGAGACCCGCATTCGCGCCGGTGGACTGCTGATAGGACAGATCGGTCCATTCGAAGGCAAAGCCGCTCGGCAGCGTGTCGTCCGCGAGCTTCTTCATGGTCGCCAGCGCCGTGGCCGAGCTGGTGCCCGGCAGCGTGTCGCCCTGCAGTTCCGAGGAGGGATACAGATTGTAACGCGCGACGCGGTCCGGACCTGCCGTGTCGCTGAAATTCACGACACTGCCCAGCATCACCATATTGCCGGCGCTGTTGCGGGTCTGCAGCCGCGCCAGATCCGCCGTTTCCTTGCGGAACGGATAATCGGCCTGCGCCGTGACATGATAGGTACGGCCGAGAATGTTGAAGTCGTTGACATAGGTCGAGCCGAAATAGGTCTCGATCGCCTCGGTCACATTCTGCATGGGCACGCCCAGCATCTGCGCCTTCTGGCGGTCGATATCGACGAACACCTGCGGCGTGTTGGCGGAGAACGGCGAGAACACCGACGTCAGGCCCGGCGCACGGCGCGCGGCATTGACGAGCTCATCGGTCGCCGCGGCCAGCAGCTGCGGCCCCCTGCCCTGACGATCCTCGATCCGCATGGCGAAACCACCGCCGGTGCCGATACCCGGCACCGCGGGTGGCGGCAGCACGATGATGAAAGCGCCTTCGATCACCGAGAGGCGCTTGCGCAATTCAGCCGTGATGGCTCCCGCGCTCAGCCCCTTCTTGGCGCGCTCCTCGGGATTCTCGAACACGGGGAACATGGCGGCCGCATTGCCGGCTTGGGTGAAGGTCGCACCGGACAGGCCGGCCAGCGCCGGCATGCGCGCGACACCGGGCGTATCCAGCACGATGCCTTCGATCTGCTTGACGATCGCCGTCGTGCGCGCAAGCGACGAGGCACCGGGCAATTGCGCGACCACGATGACGTAGCCACGGTCCTGGGCTGGAATGAAGCCCTGCGGCGTAGCGTAAAGTAGCCAGCCGGCGGAGCCGATCAGGGCGACATACAGGATCAGCATCAGCGCCGAATGCTTGATGACGAAGCCTGCGAGGCCGCCATAGGCATGCGACAGGCGGTCGAAACCGCGATTGAACACGCCGGTAAACGCCGCCCATCCTCGTGCCAGAAAATTCCAGCTCGCCGGCGGCTTCTTCTCGTGATGCGGCTGCAGGATCAGCGATGCCAGTGCCGGCGACAGCGTCAGCGAACAGAAGCATGAGATCGCCGTTGCGACCGCAATCGTGATAGCGAATTGCTGGAAGAACTGCCCGGAGATGCCGCCGAGAAATGCCGTGGGCACGAACACCGCACACAGCACCAGCGCGATCGAGATCAGCGCGCCGCCGACCTCGTCCATGGTCAGCAGTGCCGCGTCACGCCGGCTCATGCCGTCGCCGAGATGGCGCTCGACATTTTCCACCACCACGATGGCGTCGTCGACGACAATGCCGACCGCGAGCACAAGCCCGAACAGAGTAAGGTTGTTGATCGAGAAGCCCAGCGCGGCCATCACAGCGAATGTGCCGACCAGCGACACCGGAATGGCGATGATGGGAATGATCGCCGGTCGCCAGCCCTGCAGGAACACCAGCACGACGATGACTACCAGCACCATGGCTTCATAGATGGTCTTGATCAGCTCCGAGACCGACTGGGCGATGAATTCGGTCGGGTTGTAGCCGATATTGTAGTCCAGCCCCTTCGGGAAATCGGCCTTGAGCTTCTTCATCTCCTCTTCGATGTTCTTCGCGGTCGCCAGCGCGTTAGAACCCGGACGCTGATAGACCAGCATGGCCACCGCTTCCTTGCGCAGCAGGAAGCCGTTGGTGGTCGACGACAGCGCGCCTATCTCGACGCGCGCAACATCGCGGAGACGCACCAGACGGCCATCGTCGCCCGCTTTCAGCACGATGTCCTCGAACTGCCTCGGCTCCTTCAGACGACCGGTGAAGGTCAGGTTAGGCTGAAACGCGCGATCTGCAATCGGCGGCTCCGCGACCTGGCCGCCCGCAATCTGCAAATTCTGCGCGCGGATGGCAGTCAGCACGTCGCCTGCGGTCATGCCCAGCGTGGCAATCTTGTCAGGATCCAGCCACAGCCGCATCGAATAATCGCGCGCGCCGAAGATGGTAATGTCGCCAATGCCATCGAGGCGCAGGAGCGGATCGCGGACCTGACGCAACGCGTAATTCGAAATGTAGAGCTGGTCGTAAGTGTCGTTAGGCGACAGCATGAACACGACCATCATCAGATCGGGACTATTCTTGCGGGTGACGACGCCGTTGCGCTGGACCTCCTCCGGCAGCCGCGGCTGCGCGATGGCGACGCGGTTCTGCACCAGCACCTGGGCTTTATCCAGATCGGTGCCGAGCTTGAAAGTCACGGTGATGTTGAGCTGGCCGTTCGAGGTGGCCTGGCTGTAGATATACAGCATGTCCTCGACGCCATTGATTTCCTGCTCGATCGGCGTCGCCACGGTGTCCGACACTGTCTGTGCCGATGCGCCGGGATATTGCGTGGTCACGACCACGGTGGGCGGCGCCACCTGCGGATATTCCGCAACCGGCAAGGTCGTGTAAGCAAGCGCGCCGACGATCAGCAGCACGATGGAGAGCACCATCGCCAGGATGGGCCGGTTGACGGAGAGGCTGCCCAGATTCATGGCTTTGTGCCAGCTGCTGGTGCGGGCGTCGCGGCCGCCATCTTCGGCGCCACCTTGGCGCCCACACGGGCGCGCTGAATCCCGTCGACGATTACCCGATCGTCGGGTTTGAGTCCTTCCCTGATCACCCGCAATCCGCCATCCAGCGGACCAAGTGTCACAGGCCGCGCCTCCACCGTGTCATCGGCTTTCACCACCATCACGATCTTGCGTGACTGGTCGTTGGCGACCGCAGCATCAGGAATCAACAGCGCTTCATATTCGCCGCTGGCGATGACCCGGACCCGGGCGAACTGCCCCGGCAGGATGGAGAGGTCCTTGTTGTCGACAATAGCACGACCGCGCAGCGTGCCGGTGCCGACATCGAGCCGGTTATCGAGGAAATCCATCTTGCCCTCATGCGACGGCTTGGTTTCGCCGACCAGCGTGATCTGCACGGGATTGGGCGTATCGCGCGAGCTCGGCCGCTTGCCCTCAAACCACAGCTTGCTGTTGCGGACGTAAGTGGCTTCATCGGTGTCGAAATAGACGTAGATGGGGCTCAGCGACACGATCGAGGTCAGCAGCGTCGCGCCACTCTCGCTGCCTTGCACCAGATTGCCGACTGTCACGAGATGGCGGCTGACACGGCCGGCGATCGGCGCGACTACCTTGGTATATTCGACATTGAGTTGCGCTTGCTTCAGCGCACCTTCGGCCTGCAGCGTCGCGGCCTGCGCGGCCGCTATTGCCTGGCTACGTTGATCGACGATGTTTTCGGAGATCGCCTGGGTCTTGATCAACGTGGTGGCGCGTTCGAGCTCCTTCTCTGCCAGCACGACCTTGGCCTTGGCATCGTCGAGCTGGCCCTGCGCCTGCTCCGCTGCAGCCTGATACTGGCGCGGGTCGATTTCGTACAGCAGATCGCCGGCCTTGACGACGGCGCCGTCCGTGAAAGCAACCTTGGTAACGAAGCCGGTTACGCGGGCGCGGATCTGCACCTGTTCGATCGCATCGAAGCGGCCGGTGAATTCATCCCAATCGGTCGTGACCTTCTTGGTGGGATTGGCGACCGTGACCGGTGGCGGCGGAGGTGCAGCGGCCTCCTCCTTCTTGCCGCAGCCGGCGAGCAGGAGAAGAGCCACAACAGGCGCTGCGACCGACAAACACGACGCAAAGGCATTTCCAACGTCATATAATCGCGACAAACTGATTGAATGTTTCAAAACCAGACCCCCGCCACGACACGCGATATGGCGGTCATCATGCGCTATATCAATTCGACATCAAGCGAAATAATTGATGCCCGAATGGGCTGCTATCCTGCGGCCATTGTCTTGCCACATCCACGCGACGCCTCGCGTCATACCGACGTTATAATAACGTCCTGCTGCGGGACGTGCGCCTGCGCAAGGCGTCGGTTCGGGGGGAGCGACCTATGGGCGCACCGAGGAATTCAACCCGCCCGGCGGAGTGTCGCAACGCCACTTGCCACCATGGCGCGAGATAAGCGGATCGACTATAATACCTGCCCATCATCCAAAAGGATTGAGCGTGTTATCTCTCGAACTCGGGATCGTTGCGATCCTGATCGTCGTCAACGGTCTGCTGGCAATGTCGGAGCTGGCGATCGTATCCTCCCGTCCTGCCCGCCTCGCCGCTTTGGTTGAAAAAGGCGTGACAGGTTCACGCCGCGCACTGACGCTGGCCTCCGATCCCGGCAAGTTCCTCTCCACCGTACAAATCGGCATTACACTGATCGGTGTTTTGTCGGGCGCCTTCTCCGGTGCGACGCTGGGCCAGCGTCTCACCGTACTGTTGCTTGACCTTGGCGTATCGAAAGGTCTCGCCGATACGCTCGGCGTCGGCATCGTCGTATCGATCATTACTTACGCTTCGCTCATCATCGGCGAACTCGTGCCGAAGCAGATCGCACTGCGCGATCCCGAAGCCGTGGCCGTGCGCGTTGCGCCGGCCATGGTGTTGCTCGCAAAAATCTCACTGCCGCTGGTGTGGCTGCTTGACCGCTCCGGCAAGGCGATCCTGTTTCTACTTGGGCAGCGCGGTGAAGCCGAAGAGAAGGTCAGCGAAGACGAAATCCGCACGCTCGTGACTGAAGCGGAAACCGCCGGCGTGCTTGAGCCCGGCGAGAAGGAAATGATCGCAGGCGTGATGCGCCTCGGCGACCTACCCGTCGGTGCCGTCATGACGCCGCGCCATGAAGTGGCGATGATCGATCTTGCCGACCCCATCGAGACCATCCAGGCCGAACTCGCCGGCAGCTCGCATTCGCGCTTTGCGGTGTTCGATGGCGACGGCGATTCCGCCATCGGCATCGTGCAGGCCAAGGATCTGCTCGATGTGTATTTGAGCGGCAAGACGCCGGACATCCGCGCGCTGGTGCGCGAGGCTCCGGTCATTCCCGACACGGTCGATGCGCGCGACGTGGTGGCGATCCTGCGTGACTCGCCATTCCATATCGGCCTCGTGCATGATGAATACGGCGTGTTCCAGGGGGTGGTGACATCAGCGGATATTCTGGAGTCGATCGTCGGCGCCTTTCACACCGAGGAAGGCCCGGCCGAGGTCGCCTTCCACAAACGCGAGGACGGCTCCTACCTCATCTCCGGCTGGATGCCCGCGGTGGAGTTCGCCGCCCTGCTCGGCATCGACTTGCCCGCGCAGTCGCGCCCCTATCAGACCTTCGCCGGCTTCCTGCTGCAGGAATTCGGCAAGATTCCCGAGGTCGGCGACGAGATCATCTCGCATGCCTGGCGGTTCGAGGTCATGGACCTCGACGGCCGTCGCATCGACAAGGTGCTGGCGAGCCGCGTCAAGGAAGAAGCGCTAGGGTAAATTCATCCCAGCGCTCCATGTATCGGGACATCAGGCCGTGAAGAGCGGCCGCAGCGAGCGGATATCCTTGACCTTCTCCAGATTGTTGATCTGATCGATCAGCTTCTTCGCCTTTTTGGCCCCGAGAACCGGCGCGATCAAGTCACGGGCCTTTGCACTGACGGCTTCGGTGCTCAGCGGATTTTCCTTGGTGCCGGGCGGGAACTTGGTGAAGTGCTCCACCTTCTTGCCATCCATCATCTCCACCTCGACGATAGCGCCGCGCGGCGCGGCCGGATCCATCAGGGCCTTATCACCGACCACGGTTACCTTGGCGCGCTGCTCAAGGATCTTGGAATCCTTCATCAGCGCCTGGTCATGGCTGTCGACGAACGACACGGCACCCTTGACGAGCGCGACCGCCACCAGATGCGGGCAGTTGACGTCGGGCATCGCGCTGGTGCCGACGATCCCCGTCGCATCGGTCGGAATCTTGACAAGGATGCTCTTCACATTGCCCGGCGTCAGGCCATTCTGCTTGCGCAGGGTCAGGATCGCGTCGAGAGGCGACTGGATGGGATAACCGACCGAGAATGTCTTGATCGCCGTTTCAGTGACGTAGAAGCGGCTGCCAAGACCGGCGAGCATCTCTTCCGGCTTCGGATCCGTGGACAGCGCAATGAACAAGTTATGCGTGCCATCGAGGACGTCATGAACGCCGGTCAAACCGGCCTGAACCATGGTCACGGCGGTCAGGCCGTTGCGGGCGCCCATGCCCGCGAAGTCGAAAGCCTTCTCGACGTGATCCTCGTCCTTCACCCAGCTCCACAGACCAGCCACCTGCTGCGAGGAATAGGAGATCGCATAACGCATACCCTTCTCGTCTAGCCGAGCCAGCGATGCGGCTGCACCGAGCGAGCCGAAGGTGGAACTCGTCCCTTCCGCGCTACGATGGCTGCCGCGCACGAGGTCAGGTCCGAGCGCCATCAACAGACGGCAAGTGAGATCATAGCCGAGCGTCACCGCGCGTATGAACTCGATGCCCGAACGGCCGCCTTCCTTCTCCGCCATGGCCAGCGCGGACGGCACGACAGCGCTTCCCGGATGCGCCTTGGTGACCGGCTCGAAATCATCGGTCTCGTCCGCATGCGCGCGCATGGCATTGGCCAGCGCGGCGTTGACGGCGGTAGTGCGGAAACTGGATCCGATCACCGACGCCTGCTGTTCGCCGCCGAGCCCGCGAACATATTTCAGGACCATCTCGCCCGGATGCATCCGCGCACCGGAGACCATCGCGCCGAACGTATCGAGGATGCGGTGTTTGCATTCCGTCATCACCACATCAGGAAGCGCCTTGTCGCGCGCCGAGACCATGTAGCGCGCAAGACGCCCGGTGACATCCGCATCCGCTGCTGCAGCCTTGCGAATGATGGACGGCGAAAGCGTTAATGCGGCGAGAGCACTGGCAGACTGGAGAACGCGACGGCGTGAAGGCGTACGACGCTGGGACATGTCATCCTTTAAGGAGTGTTGGCCGCAAGGCTCCCTGGAGGGATGCGGCGAGGTTTCTGCTCACAATACTGACGGCGTGACGATTGACGTACGTTCAGGCCACCTCGCGAAGGCCTCAATGCTTCATCGCGGGCAACGGCTGTCAGGCAGTGGATCGCGCGCCTGCCCTTGCAATATCTCCGGCGCTCACCAAGCCCTCCACCTTCCAGCACAGCTCCATGACCTTTGCCGCCTGCTTGTGCGGCAGGATTCCTTCAGCGAGATCCTTGAACTTGCGTTCGAGATCGGCATCGCTCATGGGCTTCTCGAGGCTGCCGATGGCGTGCTCGATCCGCTTCTTGAGCATGCGCCCGTCATTCAACTCGACGGACATCTCGACCTGTTCCGGCTTGATCGATTGATCGACAGTCGGAACGACTTTGCCGCGCAATTCGATCGTCTTCGCGTCGCGCACCGCCCCATCGCTGAACTGCTTCTCGCCGCCGGCGCCTTCGATAAAGGCGATGGCAACCGCATGATAGACGCTGAATTTTCCTTCGAGCCCCTCCTTGGGGGTCTTCTTGCCGGTAAGCTCGAGCACCAGCGGATGAACCTTCACGTCGACCTGTTTGATCATATCCGGCGTCAGCTTGTTCTCATTCCTGAGCTGGATCGCCGCGTCGATCAGCGGATGCAGGACGATGCCGCAGGCAAACGGCTTGTAGGTGTTGAGCGCTGACTCGTAACGCTTGCCGAGCCCCTCGGTGATCTCGGCATAGTCCTGCTTGGTGCTGATGGCATTGGCCCAACCGCGCTTGGCCTCGATCATGCCATCGGAGCTGGTGTAATTCTTTGACGCGAGGATAGCGGCAAAGATGCCGTTGCTGGCAGCACGGCCGGGATTGAAGCTCTTGTTCATCGAACCGAAGGACTCCCGCAGGCCGACAGGCTGCGAGGCCGCGAGCCCCAGCGCCCAGATCATCTGCTGTTCGTTGAGACCGAGCAGCTTGCCAGCCGCGGCGGCCGAGCCGAATACGCCGGCGGTGCCGGTGATGTGCCAGCCGACGTCATAGTGGTTCGGATAAACGGCATTGCCGATCCGGCATTCGGTCTCGATACCGAGCACCAGCGCATTGAGGAAATCCTTGCCGGACACCGGCTTCATTTCCGCAATCGCCAGAATCGCAGATGCGACTGGACCAGCCGGATGAATGATCGTCTTCAGATGAGTGTCGTCATAATCGAAGATGTGGCTCGAGACACCATTGATGAAAGCGGCGTTCATGATGTCGAAGCGTTCGTTGCGCCCGAACAACGAGGCCTTCGCCGGACCGGAGAATGGCGCCAGCGCCGACGCCGCGATGTCCACCGTCTGATGATGCGAACCGCCAATGGCGACACCGACCCAGTTCAACAGCGTGCGCACGCCTTCCTTGCGAACATTAGCCGGAAGGTCATCGTATTTGGCGTTGACGATGTAGTGCGCGAGAATCTGCGTCACATGCGGCGGAGCAACCGATGCGACTTTCTTCGGCGCCTCACTGGCAGCTGGCTCCGCAGCCAAGGCACCACGCCCCGCTGCAGCCAGAGCCGGGAGTGCAGCAGCTGCCTGCAAGATGGTCCTGCGATTGGTGTACGCCATGGGATTTCCTCCGAACTATCATTCTTCGCGCGATCGACGCGCCGCTTCGTCGGGCTGCGGCGATACGCCTATTACAATTCGATAGCAAGCTGTTCGAATTCAGGCGACCTTACGGATTTGCAATATATGCACGAGATAGCGCTATTATCCCGAATTTCTCATTTGTTTCATAAATTCACCCCCACTAGTTTTGATGCGGTCTGTTTCCGTTGCACGTCATGCGCGCTCTGGATTCCAACAAATAACTTTCAGGGTGAAACGCTGCAGAGATTCATCATCCGGCCGTGAGCGCAGCTCGTATTCCAGCAGAGACATATATCGTTTCGACAGCCAACAAATTTGCAGGTGCCGCTCTACGGCGACACATGCACCGATGATTCACGTCTGGTGCATGCCGCAGCGCATGCAGACGCAAGGAGATTAAATGCACCGACGTGACGTTCTGGCCGCGATGGCATCACTTGGCCTCACAAATGTGATTGGAAGCCGAATAGCGCAGGCTGCCGACGAACCCGCAATCCCCGCCATTGCCGGCCCCGATCTCAATACAATTCCTCCAAAGTTCCGCGCGCCCGCCGGAAGCGTCGATACGCATACACACATCTTTGGCCCTGCCGCGGTGTATCCGTTCTCGCCCAAGCGCCCCTACTCGCCGCCTGACGCTCCGCTCGAGATGTTTCGCAAGCTGCATGAAGCGATCGGCGTCGAACGGGCCGTCATCGTCAATGCGACCGTCCATGGGTTTGACAACCGCGTGGTGATCGACGCGATCGCGCAGAGCGGCGGCAAGTACAGGGGCGTCGCCAATGTGAACAACAGCATGTCGGAAGCCGATCTAATGGCGCTCGACAAAGGCGGCATCCGCGCCTGCCGCTTCGCCTTCCTCAAACGACTTGGCGGCGTCGGCGACATGAAGGTCTTCCGTACGCTGGTCGACCGCGTCGCCGCCATCGGCTGGCATGTGGACATTTATCTCGAAGCCGGCACAGTCCGTGAGTTCGTGCCGATCCTGAAAGCGCTCCCGGTAACTTACGTGATCGATCACATGGGGACGATCAGCGCCGCCAAGGGCCTCGACGATCCCGAATTCAAGGCACTGCTCGATCTGCAGGCCAGCGACGATAAGTGCTGGATAAAAATTACAGGTCTCGAACGCGCCTCGGCTGGCGCAGCGCCATTCCATGACTCCGTGCCGTTCGCGAAGCAGTTGATCGACAATGCGCCGGACCGCGTGTTGTGGGGCACCGACTGGCCGCATCCGAATGTCAAGATCATGCCCAATGACGGCACGCTCGTGGATCTGATCCCGCTTTACGCGCCGGATCCCGCGGTTCAACGCAAACTGCTGGTGACCAACCCAGAGAAGCTGTTCAAGTTCACGCCAGTGACGTAATTGCCGCGGCCCATCTGGCGCCGAGACCTGCAGCCCTCATGGTGAGGGGCGCGCCCTTTGCGCTCGTCTCGAACCATGGGCCCGTTGACACCAACCTTGCCGCCGTTCTTCGAAACGCCGCGCAAGAGCGCGATTCCTCAGGATGACGCCGTCGTTTGATCGGCGAGTTGGATCCCTAGAGCAGCCCCAGCACCACATCTGCCGGCCGGCACAATCGCGTGCCCTTCAGCGTCTCGACGATGGGTCGGTTCATCAGGATCGGATGCGCGATGATCGCGTCGATCAGCGCGTCATCGCCGAGCGCGGGATCAGCAAGCCCAAGCTCGCCATAGACACTTTCCTTCTCGCGTAACAGCGCCCGAACGCCTCCGCCCATGGCGCCGATGAGCGCGACCAGCCGGGCGCGATCCGGCGACGTCTTGAGATAATCGATCACCACCGGCTCAATCCCGCTCTGCCGGATCATCGCGAGCGTAGTGCGCGATGTCCCGCAGGAGGGATTGTGGAAGATGGTGACCGTCATGGTGCGCGAGGTTACTCGATCACCCGGCCGAACTTGTTCGACTTCGGCAGGCCGGTCGCGAGACGGCCGGCGTCCGCGCGATTGCCGCGCCAGTCGGCCAGTTCCTTCCAGGTCAGGCGATGCTCGCGGTCGGACGAGTCCTTCCAGGTCAGGCCTTCCTTGGCCACGAGAGTGGTGACATCCGACAGGCCTGCGCTGGTGTATTTTTGCAGCCGCACACCGCGGCCACGCGCCATTTCGGGCACCTGGTCGAGCGGGAAGATCACCATCTTGTGGTTGGTGCCGATGACAGCGACCTGATCGCTGCCTTCGCCGACCACCGTCAGCGCCCGCGCCTCGTTCGGCATCTCGACATTCAGCACCTGCTTGCCCTTGCGGGTGGTGCCGACGCAGTCGTCCTCATTGACGAGGAAGCCCTGACCGTCATGGCTGGCAATCAGGAACTTGCGGCCGCCCTTGTGCACGAACATCGAGACGATGGCGGCATCGCCCTCCATGTCGATGAACAGGCGGATCGGCTCGCCATGGCCGCGACCGCCCGGCAGCTTCGAGACGTCGAGCGAGTAGAACCGGCCATTGGTGGCCAGCAGCATCAGCTTCGAAGTCGTCTCGGCAAAGAACGCCTTGTCGAGCTTGTCGTCGGTCTTGAAGGTCAGGTTGGAGAGATCCGCAACCTGGCCCTTCAGCGTGCGGACCCAGCCCTTCTCGGAAATCACGACCGTGACGGGCTCGCGCTCGACCAGCGACTCTTCGAGGGCTGCGAGATCGTGCTCCGGCGCATCGGCGAACACCGTGCGGCGTTTGCCGAGCGGCGTCTTCGGCCCGAAGATGTCGCGCACCTTGCGGACCTGCTCGCCGACCTTGGCCCACTGCTCGGTTTCGGACTTCAGGATCGCGTTGATGCCCTTGAGCTCCGCGCGGAGCTCCTTGTCTTCTTTCCTGATCTCGAACTCTTCGAGCTTGCGCAAGCTGCGCAGCCGCATGTTCAGGATCGACTCGGCCTGCAATTCGGTGAGGCTGAACGCCTTCATCAAAGCCGGCTTCGGCTCATCCTCGGTGCGGATGATCCGAATGACTTCATCGATATTGAGATAGGCGATCAGGTAACCGCCGAGCACTTCCAGCCGATGTTCGATCTGGTTCTTGCGGAAGTTGGAGCGGCGCAGCAGCACGTCGCGCAGATGGTCGAGCCATTCCCGCAGACATTCGGCAAGGCCGAGCACCTTGGGGATGCGCCCCTTCACCAGCACGTTGAGATTTAGCGGAATCTTGCTCTCAAGCTCGGTGAGCTTGAACAGCGACTCCATTACCAGGCCGGCATCGACATTGCGCGTCTTCGGCTCGATGACGACGCGGATGTCTTCGGCGGACTCGTCGCGGATGTCACCGATCAGCGGCAGCTTCTTGTCGTTGAGCAGCTCGGCGATCTTCTCGATCAGCCGCGACTTCTGCACCAACCATGGAATCTCGGTGACCACGACATTCCAGGCACCCCGGACGCCCTCTTCTACATGCCACTTGGCGCGGGTGCGGAACGAACCGCGCCCGGTCATATAGGCTTCGGCGATGCTTTCCTTGGAATCGACGATGATGCCGCCGGTCGGGAAGTCCGGACCTTTCACCCAGCGCATCAGCGATTTCGATTTGGCGTCGGGCTTGTCGATCAGATGCAGCGCGGCGTCGCAGAGTTCGGCGACGTTGTGCGGCGGGATCGAGGTGGCCATGCCGACCGCGATGCCCTGCGCGCCATTGGCCAGCAGGTTCGGGAAACCGCCCGGCAGCACGGCCGGCTCTTTGGTCTGGCCGTCGTAATTCGGGCGCAGCTCGACCGCGTCTTCGTCGATGCCTTCGAGCAGCAGCCGCGCAACATCGGTCATGCGGGCTTCGGTGTAACGATAGGCCGCGGCACTATCGCCATCGATATTGCCGAAATTGCCCTGGCCATCGACCAGCGGATAACGCGACGAGAAATCCTGCGCGAGGCGCACCAGTGCGTCATAGATCGACTGGTCGCCATGCGGATGGAACGAGCCCATCACGTCGCCGACGATCTTGGCGGATTTCTTGAATGGCGTGCCCGGATCGAGCCGCAGCAGGCGCATACCATAGAGGATGCGGCGGTGAACCGGCTTCAAGCCGTCCCGCGCATCCGGCAGCGCCCGATGCATAATCGTTGACAGCGCATAAGCGAGATAGCGCTCCTCGAGCGCGTCCCGCAGCTGCACTTCGTGAATTTCAGCCGGCTCCGGCGGAATCAGTCTTTTTCCCATGGCGAGGGGTTAGCGCCTCCCGGCGAATCGGGCAAGAAATGAATCACGCGCCACCGATCAAGTTCCATCGATATCGGGGCGCCCTCGCCCCGGGGAGAGGTCGCCCACGTCATTTCGTCAGCCATTAGGCGATGGGATAGATGGCGGTTCCAGGCTCAGCCTGGACGCCATCTTCCCGCGGCTATTTGGATTTCTGGATGGAGGTCACGACGATCTGACCATCGACGCGACCGGCATCGAACTTCACCTTGTCGCCCACCTTGACCGATTTCAGGATCGCCGGGTCTTTCACGCGAAAGACCATGGTCATGCCCTCGTCCATATCGAGGCTCTTGATCGGACCGTGCTTCAGCGTGATCTTGCCTGCCGCTTCATCGATCTTCTTCACTTCTCCGCGCACCGCAGCGTCCTGCGCGTAACCCGCGACGCAGAACATTGAGAGCGCAACAAACGCGACAAGCGCGACAAATCCATTGGTCTTCATAGTGCAGTCCTTTGCGTGAGATTGAGCTGTTCGCATCGGGCTATTTCACGATGACCTTGCCGATCATCCCCAATTCGCGATGCGTCGGGATCAGGCATGAATATTCGAACGTCCCTGCCTTCGAGAACTTCCACAGGATTTCCCCGGACTTCTTGGCAGCGAGACGCAGGCCGTTGGGCTCGTCATGCTCCATATCGGGATTTTTCTTCATCGCTTCGCCGTGCTTCAGATTCTCTGCCGTGGTCGCCAGCAGGAATTCATGTGCTTCTGTCCCGGCGTTACGGATGACGAAGCGAATCTGCTCGCCGCGCTTGACCTCAATGACCGCAGGCGAATAATCCATCTCGTTCATGCTGACGACGATCTCCCGCGCCGGCTTCTTGGGATCGCCGGGTTCGCCGGCCGAATATCCTCCGTGCTTGTCGTGGGCCACAGCAGCGGCCGAGTAAGCCATCGCGGCCAGCATGACGCCGCGACCAATGTATTTTCGAGTCTCGTTCATTTCAGTTTTCCGTGTTGATTGTTGTCTGTGATGACGATGTGCAGTCCCGGCCCTACATTCCCTTCATTTTCATGCCCTTCTTCATATCCATCGGCTTCGATCCCTGGCCTTTGATGGTTTTGTCCTTCACGCCCGTCTGTCGTGGAGCTTCGCTTGGGGGCGCCTCGATCTCATAGGCCACCGTGCCCTTCGGGAAATCGTAAGGACCCGGATCGCGGTAATCGTCGCGCGCGAGTCCGTCCCGCACCTTCATGATGCTGAACATGCCGCCCATCTCGATCGGACCGAACTGACCTGATCCCGTCATCATCGGCAGCGTGTTATCCGGCGCCGGCATCTCCATCTCGCCCATGGCGCCGCCGGTGGATCCCATCACCATCGCATCCGGCGCGAGCTTGCCGACTGCCTTCGCCAGATCCTTTTTGGAGACGCCGATCAGGTTTCTGACGTCGTGACCCATCGCATTCATGGTGTGATGCGACTTATGGCAGTGGAACGCCCAATCGCCGGGATTGTCGGCGACAAAATCGAATGCGCGGATCGCACCCACCGGCACGTCAGTGGTGACTTCCGGCCATTGCGCGCTGTCAGGCACCCATCCTCCATCGGTACAGCTGACCGCAAACTTGTGCCCATGCAGATGGATCGGATGGTTGGTCATCGTGAGATTGCCCACCCGTATCCGCACACGGTCGCCGAGACGCACCGGCAACGGATCGATGCCGGGAAAGACGCGACTGTTCCACGCCCACATATTGAAGTCGGTCATCTCGTTGACCTTCGGCAGATAGGTGCCGGGATCGATGAGATAGCTGCTCATGATGAAGACGAAATCGCGATCGGCGGGCCGGAAGCTGTTGTCGCGGGGATGCACGACCATCATCCCCATCATGCCCATCGCCATCTGGACCATCTCGTCCGAATGCGGGTGGTACATGAACGTGCCGCTGTGCTTCATCTCGAATTCGTAGACGAAGGTCTTGCCGGGCTTGATGTGCGGCTGGCTCAGCCCGCCGACGCCATCCATGCCACTTGGCAGGATCACACCGTGCCAATGCACGGTGGTGTGCTCCGGCAGTTTGTTGGTAACGAAGATGCGAACCTTGTCGCCTTCGACAGTTTCGATCGTCGGCCCCGGCGACTGGCCGTTGTAGCCCCAGAGATATGCTTTCATGCCGTCCGCGAATTCGCGCTCGACGGGCTCGGCGACCAGATGGAATTCCTTCCAGTCGCCATTCATACGCCACGGCAATGTCCAGCCGTTGAGCGTAACCACCGGATTGTAGTCGGGCCCGCTCGGCGGATGCAGCGGTGGCTGCATCGTTACTTTGTCCATCATGGGCGCTTCGGGAATACTCGCCGCCTGGGCGCGGCCGGTCACCGCAGCCGCACTGGCAAGCACCGTGGCTGTGCCGAGAAAGTTTCGCCGGGACAACATGGTTTTCTCCATTTCAGTGCCCTCCTCCACTGGACGCCTGCGCGGCCGTCGCGGATCTTGTTTCGGATGATGGTTCGCTGCGGCCGCCGCCATTGATCGCGGTCTGCAGTTCCGACTGCGCGAGCCAGAAATTGCGCTTGGCTTCAATGGCTGCGCGCAAAGCTGCGATGCGTTGGCGGGCCTCGGTCAACAGCGCGAATACATCGACCTGCATGCTGCTGAAGCGCAATTGCATCTCCTCCGAGATGATCTTGCGGAGCGGCAGCACCTCGCGCTGGTAGTGACCGGCGATATCGTAGGTCGAGCGATAGACCCTGAAGGCATCGCGGGCTTCGGAGCGGATATTCACCGCCTTCTCGGTCAACAGGTTGAAGGCCTGATTGTAGATTTCTGCGGCCTGTCGAACGCGCACTTCACCACCGTCAAAGATCGGAATCTGGAACTGCACGTCGAAGCCGGGTTCGCGGAACGGCGCGCCCTCCGGATCACGCGTCTTGCGGTCGATGCCGGCGACGTCGAGCAACGTCACGAACCGGCTTGCTTCAGTGAGGTTCAGCGACTTGGCGAGAGCAGCGAGTTCAATGCGGGCGATCTGCAGGTCAATGCGGTGTGCAACGGCATCGACCTCGATGCGCGGCAACGACAGCGGCTGGCGCGGCAGTATTGGAAGTTTTTGCGGCAGCCTGATGCCGATATCGGTGTCCCAGAGTCCGAGCAGACGGATCAAACGCTCGCGCGAACTCGTGGCCTCCTGGCGGAGCGTTGCGAGATCGGCGGTCGTCTCCGCGTAGAATACCTGCTCGCGGGCTTGGTCGAGCTTGTTCAGCGATCCGGTCTCGCCCAGCTTCTGCGCGAGTTGCGCTGTGGCTTCCGCCGTCGACTTGGCGTCCGTCAGCAGGCCAACAAGTTCATTGGCAGCGACGGCGCGGTAGTAGGCGCGTCTGACGTCAGCGGCCAGCCGCAGCGTCTCTTCCGCGGCGCGCAATTGCGCCTTCTGGAATCGCTGACGGGCGATCTCGGAGCGGAACGGCAGTGTCGCCAGCGCGAGAATATCGCCGACGACCTGTCGCTCGATTTCCAACGCGCCGTTGCCGGAAATGCGCGAGATCGAGAATGTCGGATTGGGCGGCAGGCTGTCGCCGACCAGGTCAGTCTCAGCCAGCGCCAGTTCGTTATAGGCGGCCTGCAGCCCGCGATTACTGAGCAGTGCGATCTGGACCGCGCTGTCGACTGTCAATGGCCGCCGCAGCAGGGCTTTGACGGTCGCATCGGCACGTTGTGCGTCATCCGGCGTCCGGATCGCCATCACGTCCTTGTTGATGGTATCGCCTGCGACCCCGGCGACGACGCCCATACCGCGATCCGGCGAAAACGATGCACATCCCACCAGCAACAGCGTCGATAGCAGCGTAATGCCGGCTGCAGACCTTGAACCGAATTGGCGCGCATGCGTGCGCGACTTGTGATGCCTGTTGAACATGACGTGCCCCTACCGGCCAGATTTCGGCACAGGAGCGACACGGTCGTTCTGCTCGCGCCATGCCGACGGGGCAACCGGCCGGAGGCTGCTGTAAGGAGCCACAGTGGAGCGATAGCCGACACCAGCGACCTTGGCGCCGGGATCTGCCGGGTCGGCGCCAACCAACGGTGCGGTCACTGGCATGCAGCCACCGAGCGCCATACTGGCAGCGGTCATCGCTGCGAGGATTCCAAATCTGATATCGAATAGCTTCCCGACCACCGAACAAACGGCGGCGAGCTTCGCCCCAAGCTGCGCAAGCATGTTATTTTCCTGAAATGACGATGGATCACAGGTGCGCGTGCCCTTAGCGGGCACGGCACCGCGTCGATACGATCAGATCAGGAAATGGGAGGGCGGTAGAGCCGGGCGGGCGCACTGTCGGTGACCGCGCGATAGCCTTCGGTGACACGAAGGACCGTCGGCACCGAAGGGGTCACGATGTCAGTCAGCGGTGCCGGCAGTGCGGAAATACACATCAGGCCGCAGCATGGACCGTTCGGTGAATGCGGCACTTTGTGCGAACCGGAGGCATCGTCGATCGCCGTCAATGCGTGGTCGCCATCAGCATGTGCGGCTGCAGAGTGTGCGGCTGATGCGTGCGCGACAGAATGATCGTGCGCGTGACCATCCCCATGCATGTGCGCAGACGCGCTGCTATTAACATGAACCATGCCGGTCATATGACTTTCGCCAGTCAGGCACGGCGCGACCGGGTGCTGTCCCGGCAAGGCAAAGGAGATCGTCGGCGCCAGCACGCACAACAAATAGGCCAAGGCGACGAACCACCCTGCCCTTAGTCGCTGTACTCTGGTCAGACGAACCGGCATCTGGATGCGATATCTTCCTATCAACCCGTCAACGCACGGAACATAGACGCGAATCCGGCATTCGCCAATGTCGAACTTGCCTCAGGACGATGAGATTCGCGCGAGGTGCCGCGTCACCGCGTTGATGAACCCTTCGCGGGCGTCGGAATGGCCCTGCCCGCGCGGTTCCAGCACGTTGCGGAGCAGAAAGCGCCCGGTCAGGTCGAAGCCATCCTGCAGGTCGCGGTCGGAGATGCTGTTCTGGCCGTCTTCACTCTCGCGCAGGAATGACGGCAGCCGCATCAGCCGGTCGCGATACGGTTCACCCGCGGTCCGGGACACCGCGTTGCCAGATTTGGGTGACACGTAAATCAGGTCAGAGGTCACGCCGGTGGCAGCGCAATTCTCCAGATCGAGGCCGAAGCCGAGTTCGGTCAACATCGCCAGCTCAAACCGGATCACATGGAGCGCGGCTTCGCCGACATCATCGAAGTCATCCAGGATGCGCTCCAGCGTCTCGTAGATGTCTTCATGCGGATCGCGCTCCGGCAGCAACCGCGCCAGCGAGGCGAGATGGGTGATGCCGTAGACCGCATGGGACGAACCCAGCAGCGTCGCGGCACGCATCAACGTGCCTTCCATCAGGTAATAGCCGAGCTGTTCGTCCAGCCGCGCGCGCCATATCGCCTGCACGCTATTGCCGGGTTGCAGCAGCGGTCGCATCTTTGACCCCGCACCACCGCGCACCAGGCCGAGATGACGACCATGGCTACGCGTCAGCAATTCGACGATGGCACTGGATTCGCCATGCCGCCGCACGCCAAGGATGATGCCCTCGTCCGTCCATTCCATGGGGGGCAGTTTACAGGAATTCGGCAGCCGCCGCAGTAAATGCGATCAGGCCTTGAACCACGTTTTCGCATCGCCGGTGAAAGCGCAATACAGCCCGAGCCCGGTCAGGATGCATGACACGATCTCGATCGCACTGTCGAACTGCAGTCCGTACAGGCCAAGCACCTGAAACAGCGACAATACCGAGAATGCCAGCGACACCACCAGCACCCAGCGCGGCCAGCCCTTGCGGTGATAGGCGGCGAGCCAGACGAGCCAGACGAAGAACAACAGCATGCAAGCGGCGACCAGATTCGCCGCCATGATGGTGCTCTCGGACATCGCAAGGTCAGGCGTGCGGTCCTGGAACGCGATCGACAGCGCGTCGAGGATCAGCGACATGTAGAGCAGGACTTCGAAATAGAAGACGTTCTTCGGAAGGTTGGCGGGAGCGGTCATCTTGTCGGCTGCACTTCCATCATCGCTCCCCGATCACTCGTGAGGAAATTCGAGGCCCATTTCGCGATAACGATTGGGATCGTCGCCCCAGTTTTCGCGCACCTTCACGAACAGGAACAGATGCACGGGCGCGCCCACGATCTCGGTCAGCTCCCTGCGCGAGTCCGCACCGATCTGCTTGATCGTCGCGCCGCCCTTGCCGAGCACGATCTTGCGCTGGCTTTCGCGCTCGACGAAAATCGTCTGCTCGATCCGCACCGACTTGTCCTTGCGCTCGGTCCAGCTATCGGTCTCCACGGTCGATTGGTACGGCAGTTCCTGATGCAACTGGCGAAAGATCTTCTCGCGGGTGATTTCCGCCGCGAGATGCCGCATCGGCGCATCCGACATCTGGTCTTCGGGATAATGATACGGGCCGGCGGGAACATCAGCCGCGAGCCTGCGGCGCAGGTCGTCGACGCCGTCACCGGTCATCGCCGAGATCATGAAGGTCTCTTCGAACTTCAGCCGCTCATTGGCCATCTGTGCCAGCTTCAGCAGCTTTTCCTTCGAGACGATGTCGACCTTGTTGATGACGAGGATCTTCGGGTGATTGACGCTCGCAAGCTGCGCGAAAATCGCCTCGGCCTCTTCGTTGATGCCCGCTTTGGCATCGAGCAGCACGCAAACGACGTCGGCATCATGCGCACCGCTCCATGCCGTCTTGACCATCGCCCGGTCGAGACGCCGCTTCGGCAGGAAGATGCCGGGCGTATCGACCAGGATGATCTGGGCGTGGTTCTCGATCACGATGCCGCGGATCAGTGCGCGGGTGGTCTGCACCTTGCGCGAGACGATGGTGACTTTGGAGCCGACCAGCGCATTGACCAGCGTCGACTTGCCGACATTGGGCGCACCGATCAGCGCGACAAAGCCGCAGCGGGTTTCGACGGGTGTCCCTTCGGACTCATGATCTGGTTCAGCATCGCTCACGACATTATCCTTCATTGCCGCCACTGCTGACGCCTTCACGCGCAATCATTGCCTGCGCCGCGGCCTTCTCGGCGGCGCGCTTGCTGCCGCCCTCGCCCTCGGCAGGCGCAAAACCCTTCACATCCACCTCGATCTTGAAATGCGGATCGTGATGCGGACCGGATCGTTCGACCTCCCGATAGGCCGGTGTCGGCAGACCGCGGCCCTGGGCCCATTCCTGCAACACCGTCTTCGGATCGCGCAGCGGGCGCACTGGCTTGCGCATGCGCTCGGTCCAGTTGCGCTGCACGAAGCTTTCCGCAGCCGGATAGCCCCCGTCGAGGAAGATCGCGCCGATCACAGCTTCGCAGATATCGCCGAGGACCGACTTGCGCAACCGCTGACCGGCGCCGGCGCCGACCGTGCCGAGCTTGATACCCTCGAGAAGACCAAGCAACCGTGCCACGTCGGCGCATGCTTCCTTGCGGACGAGGTCGGCGAGCCGCTTCGACAACTCGCCTTCATCCGCATTCGGGAAAGCACGAAACAACATGTCGGAGACAACGAGGCCAAGCACATGATCGCCCAAAAACTCGAGACGCTGGTAGCTCTCGGTCCGGCTGCGCTGCGACTTCAGGGCCGACACATGGGTGAAGGCTGTCGCCAGCAGCAGCGGGTCCTTGAAGCTGTGACCGATCCGCGTTTCGATCTCGGCTGCGGCGACCTTCGCCGCTGCGCGTGCCTTCTTCTTGCGGGCAGCAGCCGTCTCCGGCGTAGCCTCGGTCGTCGAGCTAACTTCGTCGGTCTTCGGCGCGGTCTCGATGGGATTGTTGGAGTCGTCGGTCATCGCACGATAGAGAAAATTCGATTCCAGCGTACGGCGGTCGGCCAGCGCCAGATCTGCCAAGCATGTTCGCCTTCGGCGATCGAGAAGAAGATCATCTGCGCGCGACCGACGAGATTCTCGAACGGCACATAGCCGACGGCCGACAGCACGCGGCTGTCCGTCGAATTGTCGCGGTTGTCGCCCATCATGAAGAAGTTGCCGGGCGGCACGGTGTAAACATTGGTGTTGTCGTAGAAGCCGTTGTCGACGCAATCGAGCGTCTCATAGGTGACGTTATTGGGCAGCGTTTCCTTCCAGCGCTTGACGCGCGCCGTTGCGTCGGAACCGCACGGATCTTCGCCGACGAAGTCGCTCATACGCTCGCGCTGCACGGGCTTCTCGTTGATGTAGAGCAGCCCCTCTTTCATCTGGACGCGGTCACCGGGCAGACCAATCACGCGCTTGATATAGTCGGTAGAGTCGTCCTTCGGCAGACGGAACACCACGACGTCACCACGCGACGGCTCGGAGCCGAAGACGCGGCCGGAGAAGATATTCGGCGACAGCGGGATCGAATAGTGGCTGTAGCCGTAGGAATATTTCGAGACGAAGAGGTAATCGCCGACCAGAAGCGTGGCCTTCATCGAGCCCGACGGGATATTGAAGGGCTGGAACAGGAAGGTCCGGATCACCAGCGCGATCAGCAGTGCGTTGATGACAACACGGATGGTCTCGCCGACGCCGCTTTCAGTCTTGGTCCCGGATGTCACACTCATCGCTTTCCCGATTCCCGCAGCGTCGCCGCGCGGCTGGCAGCGCATTTTGGGGCAAGGCGGCGTCGCGCCTCGCACGAAAAATGCATTAGATTCATATAATTACGGCAAAGTCCTGCAAATGCCATGAGCGGCGTCAGCGAGAATTGGCGTCGGTTCGGTGTCCTCGCAGGTTTAAACGGTTGTTGGTAACGGTGCAATGAACCGCCCCGAAAAGCCGCTATTTCCCGCCAGTTTGACGTGCCGGCTTGTGATCGCACCGCTTCAGGTGCGGCTCCCGGCCAGCCCTCAGGGCTTGGGCGACGGGACGGCCGAAATTATGACGAAAGCCTGCGCCAGCGGCCAATCGTCCGTGATCGACAGATCGATCTGGGCATCATGCCCCGGCGGTATCAGGGCCTGCAGCCGCACCAGCGCACCGCCGGTGAGCTTCATGGAGGGCTTCCCCCCGGGTAGGTTGACGACGCCCATATCCCGCCACCAGACCCCCTGGCGGATGCCGGTGCCCAGCGCCTTGGACATGGCCTCCTTGGCAGCGAAACGCTTGGCATATGTCGCCACCACCATCCTCTCGCTCTTCACGCGGCGCTGCGCCCTCGCCCGCTCAGCCTCGGTGAAGATGCGATCGAGGAAGCGATCGCCATGGCGTTCGATCACCTTGGCGACGCGCGTAATGTCGATCAGATCGGAACCGATGCCGATGATCATGAGGCGCCCTTGGACTGCATCCGCCCGCGATCCATCGCCGCGCGCATCAGACGCACCGTATCGGACAGACCGATGAACAGTGCCTCGCCAATCATATAGTAGCCGATGTTCAGCTCCATGATTTCGGGCAGCGCCGAGATCGTCTCGGCGGTGGCATAGTCGAGACCATGGCCGGCATGCACTTCCAGGCCTGCGGATTTCGCCAGCCTGGCGCCGGCGGCAATGCGCTGCCACTCGTTGGCGGCCTTCGCGGTATCGCCATCGGTGATCGCGTCGCACCAGGCGCCCGTGTGGAGTTCGATCACGGGGGCCTTTAGTTTAGCGGCCATTTCGATCTGCTTGGGATCAGCCGCGATGAACAGCGACACCCGCACGCCGGCTTCGGTGAAGCGCGCGATTGATGGCTCCAGCGATTCACGCTGGCCGACCACGTCGAGGCCGCCTTCGGTGGTCAGCTCCTCACGCCGCTCCGGCACCAGGCAGACGGCATGAGGCTTCACCGCCAGCGCGATCCGCACCATGTCCGGCGTCGCCGCCATTTCGAAATTCAGCGGCTTGGAGATCTCCGCCTTCAGTCGCTCCATATCGGCATCGCGGATATGGCGACGATCCTCGCGCAAATGCGCGGTGATGCCGTCGGCACCGGCCGAAATGGCTTCCAGCGCAGCACGAACGGGATCCGGGTGCTTGCCGCCCCGCGCGTTGCGCAGGGTCGCGACGTGATCGATGTTGACGCCGAGGCGCAGCGAGGATGAAGACATGACGGAATTCCAGAAGGTGCCTAAAGGGAGACGCTATCCATTCACCCGTTCGACCTTGGCGACAACGGCCTTGGCGCGCAACTGGTTGATGATCGCGCTGAGATGTTTGAGGTCGTAGACACCGAGGTCGATGGTCTGTTCGGTGAAATCGGGCGAGCGGCGATGCATGCTGATATTGTCGATATTGCCGTCATGGTCGGCGATGACCTGAGCGATCTGCGCCAGACTGCCCGGCTCGTTGACATTCTGCAAAAAGAGTCTGGCTGGGAAACGCTGCGGCGAGGATTCATCGATATCCCAGCGCACGTCGACCCAGCGCTCCGGCTCCTCTTCAAAATCCTTCAGCGCCGGTGACTGGATCGGATAGATCGTGATGCCCTCGCCCGGCGTAACGATGCCGACGATGCGGTCGCCCGGCACGGCGCCACCGTTCGGAGCGAATTTAATTGGCAGATCGGAATCGACGCCACCGATCGAGATGATTGAGGTGAAGCGTGCCGCGCCATCCGGCGTTCTGACCTTGTCCGCCGTCGACTTCTTGTTGTTGGCCGAAAAGCGGCCGATGCGCTCTTCCTTGTAGTCGGGATACATCGCACGCGCGACGTCCGCGGCGCGCAATTCGCCGCGGCCGACCGAGGCCATCACATCGTCGATAGACGTGCGCGCCAGACGCGGCAGCGCGCCCTTCAACTGGTCGTCCGAATATTCCATCTTGGCGCGCACGAACAGGCGCTCGACGATCCGGCGGCCAAGGCTGGCATATTGATCACGGACCGCTGTTCGCGTCGCACGGCGAATGGCGGCGCGCGCTTTGCCAGTGACCGCCAGGCCTTCCCATGCGGATGGCGGCGCCTGCTGTGCGGCCGAAGTCAGCACTTCGACTTCGTCGCCATTTTGCAGCTCGGACGACAGCGGCGCGAATTTGCCGTTGATCTTGCAACCCACCGCACTGTTGCCGACGTCGGTATGCACGGCATAGGCGAAATCGACCACATTGGCATTGCGCGGCAGCGCGATCAGCTTGCCCTTCGGGGTGAAGCAGAACACCTGGTCGTGGAACAGTTCGAGCTTGGTGTGCTCCAGGAATTCTTCCGGATTGGTACTCTCCGAGAGAATGCCAATGGTATGGCGCAGCCATGAAAACGCATTCGACTCGCGCTTGAGCATTTCGGTCGGCGAACCGATGCCATCCTTGTAGAACGCATGCGCGGCGATGCCGTATTCGGCGATGCTGTTCATGTCCTCGGTGCGGATCTGCAGTTCGACGCGCTGGTTGCCGGGGCCGATCACCGTGGTGTGGATCGAGCGATAATCGTTCTGCTTCGGCGTCGAGATGTAATCCTTGAAGCGGCCCGGCACGACGGGCCAGGTGGTGTGCACGACCCCGAGTGCGCGGTAGCACGCCTCCATGTCCTGCAGCACGACGCGGAAGCCGTAAATGTCCGACAGCTGTTCGAAGCCGACCGACTTGCGCTTCATCTTGGTCCAGATCGAAAACGGCTTCTTGCGTCGGCCGGTGACCCGCGCCGCGATGCCGTTCTTCTCCAGCTTCGTGGAGAGATGGCTCTCGATCATGTCGATGAGGTTGCGATTGCGTTCGGTCAGCGAGTCCAGGCGCTGCATCACCACCAGATAGGCGTCGGGATCGAGCACCTTGAACGACAGTTCCTCGAGCTCCTCGCGCATCGCCTGCATACCCATGCGGCCGGCGAGCGGCGCATAGATGTCGAGGGTCTCCTCGGCGATGCGGCGGCGCGAGGCCGGCGGCATGAACTCCATCGTCCGCATATTGTGCAGACGGTCGGCAAGCTTGATCAGCAGGACCCGGACGTCGTCGGCGATCGCCAGCAGCAGCTTGCGCAGGTTCTCGGCCTGTTTGGCTTCGCGCGACACCAGTTCGAGCCGCTTCAGCTTGGTCAGGCCCTCGACCAGCGCGCCGATTTCGGCGCCGAACAGCTTGTCGATTTCGGTCCGGGTCGCCTCGGTGTCCTCGATCGTGTCGTGCAGCAGCGCCGCCACGATGGTGGCGTCGTCGAGCTTCAGGTCGGTGAGGATCGCCGCCACTTCCAGCGGATGGGAGAAATACGGATCGCCGGAGGCCCGTGTCTGCTCGCCATGGGCGACCATGGCATAGACATAGGCGCGGTTGAGCAGATCCTCATCGGTGTTCGGGTTATAGGCCCGGACGCGGTCCACCAGATCGTATTGCCGCATCATCCGGACACGGGACGTCCGCGGCACCTTGGCCGGAATTGGCGTCTCTGCAGACAGCGTTTCAGGCGAAACTGGCGAGACCGCGGCGACCGTGTCGTTCGCAGCCTGCATCTGCCGTTTATTACGGCGCGAAGTCGCCATCCTAGCCTCGTTCGATCCGGTCAGCAGCGACCTGGATTCTTCGTCTCAAGTTTGCCCCGAAACGGACTGCAAAAGCAAAGGCCCGGACGCATGTCCGGGCCTTTGTGATGACTGATAATCAAAACGGCTAAGCAAAAGACCGTGTGTATCGCTTTACTCGTCTTCTTCGGGCTGCTCTTCCGGCGGAGCGAGGCCTTCGAGACCCTTGAGGAGCTCTTCTTCGGTCATACGCTCGACGGCCACTTCGGTATCGTCGGCATCGACGCTGGCGCCAGCGGAACCGATCAGCGGAATCGTATCCGGCTCCGGCTCGTCGACTTCCACGAACTTCTGCAGCGAATGGACCAGTTCCTCACGGAGATCTTCCGGGGAAATGGTCTGATCAGCGATTTCGCGCAGCGAAACAACCGGATTCTTGTCGTTGTCCCGATCAATCGTAAGTTGTGAACCGGACGAGATCATTCGTGCCCGGTGTGCTGCCAGCAACACCAAGTCGAACCGGTTGTCGACCTTATCGATGCAATCTTCGACGGTTACGCGCGCCATAAAATGTCGCTCCGTTTGTTGTGGGACCGAATATGATGATTAAGTGCTGTGCGTATAGGGACTTTGCGGCATTCGCAAGGACCAATTTGGAATTGCGTCCTTCTTGGCTTGGTTTTCTGCCGCACTATGGTACCCTCAAAAAGACCGCAGAAGCGGTGGCACCATCTGGCCAGAAGCGGATATCTCGACACCAAAAGGCTTCATTGCAAGGGAAGATGGATCGGCATATTCGGGCAGTTCCAGACCAGCTGATTGCGTGGCGTCAATAAAGCCGATCCGACGAAGAGCGGACGACAAATGTGATTCAAATGCGCAACGACGAAGTCGCGCCAAAAACGCTAACAACAACAAACCACATGAGAAAACTTGATGTCCCTCACATCTAACAAGATCGCACTCTTCATCGACGGCGCCAACCTGTACGCCACCGCCAAGACCCTCGGCTTCGACATCGACTACAAGCGCCTCCTCAAGGAATTTCAGAGCCGCGGGACCCTCGTCCGGGCCTTCTATTACACCGCCATTATTGAGGATCAGGAATACTCGTCGATTCGCCCGCTGATCGATTGGCTCGATTACAACGGCTATACGGTGGTAACCAAGGCCACCAAGGAATTCATTGATGCGTCCGGCCGACGCAAGGTGAAGGGCAATATGGACATCGAGCTCGCTGTCGATGCCATGGAACTGGCCGAACATGTCGACCAGATCGTGCTGTTCTCGGGCGACGGCGACTTCCGCTCCCTGGTCGAAGCCGTGCAGCGTCGCGGTGTCCGCGTCACCGTGGTGTCCACCATCTCGAGCCAGCCCCCCATGATCGCCGACGAGTTGCGCCGGCAGGCAGACGTGTTTACCGATCTCATGGAGCTGCAGAGCAAGCTCGGCCGCGATCCGGCAGAGCGCCCTGCTCCGCGCGAGCCGCGTCACCAGACGCCGCAATTCCTGCAGCGCGCGACCACCATGGCGCCACGAGGCGATGAAGATTTCGAAGACTAAGACGCAACTCAGCAGACAACAGCCGGCGGTGGTCGCCTCCGCGATTTCCGCCGGTACTCCCACCGACCCCGGGCGCGATTGTCCCCTCTGCCCACGTCTCGTCGACTACCGCATGGCGGTGCGCGCGAAGGATCCTGGCGGCTATAACGGCCCCGTGCCGTCGTTCGGCACCTCCGATGCAGCGCTCCTGATCGTGGGCCTCGCCCCCGGCGTGCAGGGCGCCAATCGTACCGGGCGTCCCTTTACCGGCGATTATGCCGGCGACCTGCTCTACGAGACTTTGCTGGATTTTGGCTTTGCCTCCGGCACCTATGAAGCACGCCCTGATGACGGGCTGACGCTACAGGATTGCCGGATCACCAATGCCGTGCGCTGTGTACCACCCCAGAACAAGCCGCTCCCCGTCGAGATCACCACCTGCCGGCCGTTCCTGATTGCCACGATGGACACCATGCCGCGATTGCGCGCCATCGTGCTGCTGGGCCGCGTCGCCCACGACACGATGCTGAGGACGCTCGGCATTCGCGCCGTGACAGCGCCCTTTGCGCACGGCGCCGTCCACGATGTCGGCCGCTTCAAGCTCTACGACAGCTATCACTGCTCGCGATACAACACGAACACGCGCGTGCTGACGCCCGAGATGTTTCGTGCGGTGTTTGCGCGAGTGAAAGCGGATCTGGCGCAGTAAGTCAGCGAACCGTTCGCGACACAAAGTCGATGAAGGCGCGCACCTTCGCCGGCGGATGATGTCGCGACGGATATAGCGCGTAGAGCGGAAACGTCTCGTCGGCCCAATCCGGAAACAGGTTGACCAGGCTGCCTTTCGCGAGTTGATCCTTCACGGCAATGGCAAGCACCTGGCAAATCCCCGTCCCCGCCAGGCACTCCGTCAGCATGGTTCCCGCATCGCTCAATACCAGCCGGCTTGAGATCCTGACAGGAAGGACTTTGCCCTTGCGATGAAACTCCCAGTCGTAGGGGCGACCGGTCTGCGGATCGCGAAAATCGATGCATTGGTGCTTCAGCAATTCCATTGGCGCCTGCGGTCGGCCATGGCGTTTCAGATAGCGCGGTGACGAAACGGTCAGCACCTGAATATCTGCAAGCTTGCGCGAGATAAGAGATGCGCCGAGTGGCTCGCCGAACCGCACGGCCACATCAACGCCATCGGCCACCAGATCGCCGACGTGTTCGCGGGTGATCGTCTCCAGTGCCAATTCAGGAAATGTCGCGAGAAAACCACCGAGATGACCGGCCAGCACGAGGCGTGAGAAGAATGGATCGATATTGACCCGGAGCCGACCTCGCACCCGAGCCGAAGCGCCGGAGGCATCGACTGCCGCCTCCTCGATCTCCTCCAGCGACGGCCGCACCCGCTCGTAAAACCTGCGCCCCTCATCGGTGAGCGCAATCGAACGCGTCGTGCGGTCTAGCAACCTTACGCCGAGCCGGGCCTCCAGCCGCGCGATCGCGTGACTGACGCCGGATGCCGACATACCCAGCGCCTCTGCCGCCCGCGAGAAACCTCCACCTGCGATCACAGCATCCAGCACGGTCACGCCGGTCAAAAGTCGTCCGTCCATCGCAACGCCATTCCTGATGTTTTGTCAGCAATGATGTGACCTGTTCTCGTTTCAGTCAAATATCGAAAAATGGGACAACACCGGCATTCTCACCCATTCGGAGAGCCACCATGTTCGCCATCACAGGAGCCACCGGCAAAGTCGGCGGCGCTGTCGCCCGCACGCTGCTTGCCGCCAATCAATCCATCCGCGTCGTCGTTCGAGATCTCAGCAAAAGCAAGACATGGGCAGCACGCGGCGCGGATATCGCCCTCGCCGACACTCGCGATGCCTCGGCGCTGACAAAAGCTCTCTCGAACGTCGACGGCGCGTTCGCGATGCTGCCGCCGACATTTGACCCGAGCCCCGGTTTTACCGAGGGCCGCGCGATGATCGAAGCCCTCCACACCGCACTCCGCGTGGCGCAGCCGCCGAAACTGGTTGTGCTTTCAACTATTGGAGCGGATGCGCCGCAGCCGAATCTGCTCAACCAGCTCGGACTGCTCGAACACGCACTCGCCGACTTGCCGATGCCCGTGACCTTCCTGCGCGCGGCATGGTTCATGGAGAACGCGGCGTGGGATGTCACACCTGCACGCACGGATGGCGTCATTTCGAGCTATCTCCAGCCGCTGGATAAAACCTTCCCGATGGTCTCCGCGGACGACGTCGGCCGCACAGCAGCAGAGCTCTTGCTCGAAAGCTGGGTGGGCCATCGCGTGATCGATCTCGAAGGTCCACGCCGCGTGTCGCCGAACGATATCGCCAAGGCGTTCACGAACGCGCTCGGCGGTCCCGTCAAAACTCGCATCGTTGCGCGCGATGGCTGGGACAGACTATTTCGCGAGCAAGGCATGACGAATCCGACACCGCGAATGCAGATGCTCGATGGCTTCAACGAAGGCTGGATCGACTTCCCCAAACGCGAGGCGGAATCGCGCAAGGGCACGATCACAATCGATCAAGCGATCAAAGCGCTCGTTGTCGAGACACCCGTCAAAGCAGGCTCGTCCTAGCCTGGGCTAGACCGGGTTCGCCTTCAGCCATTCCAGAACATCGCCTGCGTTCCGGTCCGGCGGAAACACCGGATAGAACACATGGGTGATCTTGCCGTCATCGATGATCATGGCCATGCGCTTGATCATCGTGAGATCGGCGACCTCCATGGTCGGCAGGCTGAGTGCGTCACTCAGCTCAAGTTGCTCGTCGGACAGTACCGGAAACGGCAGATGCAGCCGTCCAGCCATTTCGGTCTGATATTCGTTGCTCTGCGTCGACAGGCCAAACACATGCTTGGCACCAGCGGCCTTCAGCTCCGCGAACAGATCCCGGAACGAACAGGTTTGCGGCGTGCAGCCACGCGCGCCCGGAATCATGTCCCAGTCATCGACCAGCCCAATCTTGCCGGGCTCGCCGGTGCGCGGATAGCCGAACACCACAGTGCGACCAGTGAGCTCGGACAGCGTGACCGCCGTATCGTTGGTGGCGCGCAGGCTGACCGGCGGGATGGTCATGCCGGTCAGATGATTGGCGGCGCCGTCGTCTTCCGGCGCCGGAATCTTGCTCCAGTCGACTTCGAGCAGGTTGCCTTGCGTCATCTCATCCTCTTGTTTGAAAGAATGGGCGACGCCCAGCCTTATCCCCGCGCGCGCAACAGACGGCCCTTCTCGCGGCCCCAGTCACGGTCCTTCTCGCTCGCACGCTTGTCGTGGAGCTGCTTGCCCTTTGCCAGCGCGAGCTGCAGCTTAACCCGGCCGCGTTCGTTGAAGTACATCTTCAACGGCACAAGGGTCATGCCCTGGCGTTCTACCGCACCCATCAGCTTGTTGATCTGCTTGCGATGCAGCAGCAGCTTTCGCGGCCGCTTCGGCTCGTGGTTGAAGCGGTTGGCCTGCAGATATTCAGGTATGTTGCAGTTGATCAGCCAGATCTCGCCGTCCTTCGGATCGGCGTAGGATTCCGCAATGGTGCTCTTGCCGTTGCGGATCGACTTCACCTCGGTGCCTGTCAAGGCGATACCCGCCTCGACCGTGTCCTCGACGGCATAGTTGAACCGCGCCTTGCGGTTCTCGGCGATCACTTTGATCGGGCGTTCGTTCTTTTCGGCCATCGTTCAATACTTTCAGCGTGCTGACCGAATATAGGGCCCCGAATGCCCGACCCAAGCCTTGGGCTCAGGCCTTCTTGAGCAGGTCGCGGATCTCGGTCAGCAGTTCTTCTTCACGGGTCGGCTTCGGCGGTTCAACCGGCTTGGCGGCATCGTTGCGCTTCAGCTGGTTCATGAAGCGGATCACCAGGAACATGACAAAGGCGACAATGATGAAGTTCAGCGTCAGGGTCAGGAAGCTGCCCCAGGCCAGCACGGCGCCCTGCTTCTTGGCGTCGGCCAGATTGGTTGCCGTAACGGATTTTGAGAGACCCGTGAAGTAATTCGAGAAATCGAGACCGCCGGTGATCGCACCGATGATCGGCATGATGACGTCGGCCACCATCGACGAGACGATGGCACCGAAGGCCGCGCCGATGATCACGCCGACCGCGAGATCGACCACATTGCCCTTCATCGCGAAATCGCGAAATTCCTTCAGCATCTGCAATTCCTTTTTGTTTTCAACGAACGACAAGTACGCGCTTACAAATAGGGAGAGATGACGCAGCCAAAATCACTCAACATCCGGTTGATGCAGATGCCTAGTTGATGAGGCCGGCGAAGACCATGGCGTCGCGGATCACCTTGCCGGTCGGCGGCGTCACCGTCATCAGCGGCAGACGTACCTCTTCCTTGATGCGGCCCAGCAAAGCGAGGCCGTGCTTGGCGCCGGCAAGGCCCGGCTCCTTGAAGATCGTGTCATGCAGCGGCGTCAGGCGATCCTGGACCTTGAGCGCCCCGGCATAGTCGCCCTTGAGCACCAGCGACATCAGTTCGGCACACAGCTTCGGCGCAACATTCGCCGTCACCGAAATGCAGCCATGACCACCCGCCGCCATATAGGCCAGCGCGGTCATGTCTTCGCCGGACATCTGGATGAAATCCGGTCCCATCGCGTGACGCTGCTTGGACACACGCGCGAGATCGGCAGTGGCATCCTTCACGCCGGCGATGTTCTTCAGCTCATACAGGCGCGCCATGGTGTCCACGGACATATCGACCACCGAACGGGGCGGAATATTGTAGATGATGATCGGAATGCCGATCGCGTCGTTCACCGCCTTGAAGTGCTGATACATGCCCTCTTGCGTGGGCTTGTTGTAATACGGCGTCACCACCAGCACCGCATCCGCACCGGCCTTCTCGGCGTGCTTCGCCAAAGCTACCGCTTCCTTGGTGGAGTTGGATCCGGCGCCAGCGATCACCGGCACGCGGCCCTTGGCTTCGTCGATGCACCATTCGACGACCTTGTAATGCTCTTCGTGGCTCAACGTCGGGCTCTCGCCCGTGGTGCCAACCGGAACGAGGCCGTTGCTGCCCTCGGCCATCTGCCAGCTGACGAGCGCACGAAAGCCTGCCTCGTCCAGCGCGCCATCTTTGAACGGCGTGACCAGCGCGGTGTAAGACCCCCGGAAATTCGTCTTGGTGGCTGCCATGGTCTGCTCCGAACGCGATGCGGCTTTAGCCGTCTGCTTGAACCGATTGATTGAACAGCAAGTCTTACCGAGTCTGTGGCTGCGGCGAAAGACCGCCCGAAGCGGTTTCAGCGCGGTTTACCGGCTGTTTGGCCGTGATTTCGCCGCCGTGGCCGGGCAGAGAGGAGCAAGCGGTTACAGAAATTGACGATTTGGTCACCGTTTCAATCAAATACATCATGGGAATGCGTGCGATTGTCTGATTCGCCGCGAGGGAACGCCGTGAAGCACCTGCTCCTCACCTCGACTGCGCGGCGGACGGCCTTGCAACGGACAGCCTTGGGCTCCGGTCTGGCGCTGGCGGTCGGAGTATCGGTGCTGGCCGTCGAGGCCTGGGCGGCCACCAAGGTTCCATTGCCGAAAGCGCGCCCCATTGCGCGCAGTGCCGCACAGGCCCCCACGGCCGTGGCGACCCCGGCGAAGCCGCTCGCGCCGGATGCTGCGAGCCCGGCTCCCGCGATCCAGCCCGCCACCCGCCAGCACGCGGCGCTTCCGCCGGCTGCCAAGAAGCCGGTCGCCCGCGCTGCCGTCGCGGCGACGACATCCACCCCACAGGCGGATGCCGAAACGCTCGAAAACGTCATCGAGCTGATCCGCAAGCGCAAGGGTTCGGAAGCCGCGCAGGTCGTGCAGACGATTGGCGATCCGGTGGCGCGCAAGCTCGGCGAATGGATCTATCTGCGCAGCGATGACAATGGCGCTTCGGTCGAGCGCTATCGCGCTTTCGTCGCCGCCAATCCGAGCTGGCCATCGCAGACCTTCCTGCGACGCCGCATCGAAGCGGCGCTGTGGGACGACAAGCGCGACGACTCCGCGATCCAGTCTTATTTCGAGAGCGAGAAGCCGATTTCCGCCAAGGGCAAATTCGCGCTCGCCAAGTCGCTGCTCGCGCGCGGCGACCGTGCCGGCGCGGAGCGGCTGATCCGTGATGCATGGCGCAGCGATCCGTTATCGGGCGATACCGAGAACATGGCCATCGACATGTTCGGTCCGCTGATCACACCCGGCGATCACAAGGCGCGCATGGACATGCTGCTCTATGGCAGCGATTCAGATGCCGCGCTGCGCTCTGCCAAGCGCCTCGGCGGCGCGCAGATGGCGCTCGCGCGGGCCCGCATCGGCGTCACCAAGAAGGCATCGAACGCCAACGCGCTGCTCGCTGCAGTGCCGTCCGAGCTGCATAGCGACCCCGGCTACATCTTCAGCCACATTCAGCAGCTGCGCCGCGAGGAGAAATTCGGCGAAGCAGCGCGGCTGATGATTGCAGCGCCGCGCGAACCGCAGCGCCTGCACAATCTCGACGAATGGTGGATCGAGCGACGTCTCACGGCGCGCAAGTTACTCGACGTCGGCGAACATCGCTCGGCCTATCTCGTGGCACGCGATGCTGCCCTGCCGGCGCGCGACATCTACAAGACCGAGCAGGAGTTCACTGCCGGCTGGATCGCGCTGCGCTTCCTGAAAGATCCCGCAACTGCCGCTCAGCACTTCGCACGTATCGGCGTCGGCAGCGTCAATCCGACAGCCCTCGCCCGCGCCGGTTACTGGCAGGGCCGTGCTGCGGAAGCCGCAGGCCGCAGCCAGGAAGCCCGGGCCGCCTACACGCGCGCAGCAGAGCAATCCACCAGCTATTACGGCCAGCTCGCGCGCGCCAAGCTTGGCCTGCAGCAGCTTGATATCAGCGGCGCGTTGACCGCCCGCGCGCGCGGGCTCGATCGACTGGAAATCGTCCGCGCGGTGCAACTGCTCTATGCCATGGACGAGCGCGAAGTCGCCATTCCCATTTTTGGCGATGTCGGCGAGAACGGCGATCCGGAAGCTGTGCTCGGCCTTGCCGAGCTCGCGCAACAGAACAAGGATGCCCGCGGCACATTGCTGGTCGGCAAGGCGGCGCTCAATCGCGGCCTGCCCTTCGATCACTATGCCTATCCGACAACGGGCATTCCGAGCTACCGCCCGATCGGTCCCGAAGTCGAGTCTGCCGTGGTCTATGCGATCGCACGGCAGGAAAGCGCCTTCAACCCGGCCGTCGTGTCACCGGCCCAAGCCTATGGTCTGATGCAGGTGACGCCGAGCGCGGCGCAATACGTCACCAAGCGGCACGGCGGCACCTATGACCTTGCGCGCCTCAAGGGCGATTCGGTCTACAACGCCACGCTGGGCGCCGCCGAACTCGGTGGCCTCCTTGAGGACTATCGCGGCTCCTACATCATGACCTTCGCCGGTTACAACGCCGGCCGCGGCAGCGTGCGCAAATGGATCGAACGCTACGGCGATCCGCGAGATCCCAAGGTCGATCCGGTCGATTGGGTCGAGTCGATTCCGTTCTCGGAAACGCGCAACTACGTCCAGCGCATCATGGAGAACCTGCAGGTCTATCGCGCCCGCTTCGGCGGTGGCTCACGGCTGCAGATCGAGGCCGACCTGCATCGCGGTGCCAGCAGCAGCGTCGAATAGCGTCAATCAGGACAGTGCAAATACGTCGGATGGGGTAGACCGCAGACGCGTAAGCGTCGAAGCGAAACCCGTCCTGCCCCTCGGCATAGCGATCAATCACGCAAGCAAAAACCCCCGGCAGTTTCCTGCCGGGGGTCTTTGTTTCAGATAGCGATTGCCGTGAGGCAGTCGATATTAGAACGAGCGTAGGATCTGCACCGAACCGTTGTAGAGGTTCTGGTTGCTCGTGTTCAGGAGCGTGCCGGCCGGCTTGCCGGACATGCTCGTCACGGCGTAGGTGCCGTTCAGGTTCTGCTCGAGGCGGCTGTAGGTGAATTCAGCCGACAGGGTCAGGTTCTTGACGGGGGTCCAGGCAGTACGGGTACCGATCTGGGCCACGGCGAAGTCGAAGTTGCCGGTGCCGGTGAAGGTGCCAGCGCGAGACGCTGCAGCCGACGAGCTGCTGGTGCCCGGGCCACCGGTGGACAGGCCCTGGAATGCGGCGAGCATCAGAGCATTGCCGTCACCATACGAGATGCTGCTGTAGCTGCCGAACAGCGACGTGCGCCATGCCGGGTTCCAGTAGTGCTCGTAAAAGCCAGCGACCGACCAAGCTTCGCTCTGGATGATCTGACCGCCGTTGCTGTAAACGCCGTCCAGAACATAGCCGAAGCCGATGGTGTTGCCGTCGACCTTCGCGAAACGACCGCCGCCCGAGGTGTCGGTGGTGCCGCCGGCGATCGCGTACTTCGCTGCGCCCTTGGCGTAGGTTGCTTCGAGCTTCAGAGTGTCGCCAGCGCCGGTAGGCAGGTTCTTGAATTCAACCGCACCGTTGACTGCGAAACCGTACTTGTCATCCGGATGACCGAGCGCCTCGGTGCCTCCACCGCCAGCCGCAGTGGCGTAGAAGCCCGGGGTTGCAGCGTGCATCGCAGCGCCGAAGTGCAGCGTGCCCCAAGCCTGGTCGAGGCGGATGTTGCCGACGACGTCAGGAATGTGGTTGCCGCCGTAGGCGTTACCCAGGAAGGTGTTCGAGTTCGTACCGTAGAACGTACCCGTGAACGTGCTCGCGCCCGGTCCGGTGATGAAGGTGTTGGTGTTCCAGAGACCTGCGTTGCGGTAGGCCGAAGCATTTTCGAGCGAGATCGTCGCCGACACGCCGTTACCGAACGAAGCGGTGTAGGCGATCTGCGGGATACCGGTCGTGTTGTTCGAACCGGCCATGAAGCCCGACGAGATGTAAGGCTTGTTGAGGGCCCACTGCGGATCGAACTGCGAGACGGCCTTACCGAAGGTGAAGCCGGCGAACTGAATGAAGGCGTAGTCGACTTCGGTGAAGCCACCAGCGATCGATTCACGGTTCTGCGAGAAGTCGAACTGCATGTTCGCGTAGGTACGAACGACACCGTATTCGGTGGCAGTGCGGGTATCGGTGGTCAGGTTGATACGTTCGCGGGTGATGAAATAATCCTTGGTCCAAAGATTATTGCCACCAGCGCCACCCTGCCAGAACGGGGTGTCGTAAGCTGCGGCGTTGAACGAGGTGTCCAAACGGATCGCGCCGCCGATCTTGATGCAGGTGTCGGTGCCCGGGATGTAGTAGAAACCCGCGCCGTAAAGGGAGCAGATCTTCACGTATTCGACCGCTTTGGCCTTGACGGGAAGATCGGCTGCCTGAGCTCCGCCAACGGCGAGCAAAGCTGCCGTCGAGCCGAGAATAAGGCCCTTAATCGTCTTCATGTAAACCTCCAAGTTGCTTTAGGGAAGGTTCTGCAACGGGGTGGAGGCCACCCTGAAGACAAGTCCCTTTAATCCCTGACAACCCGCAAACGCTCCGAATCGCAAAACCCGTCGCACAAAGTGTGCCGACGAGGTTCAGGACGAACCACCTTACGGGACGACCTCGGGATGCCCCCCTCCGTCGCACCGAGACCATCTCCTAAGGTTTCTCGCTCCGCAACAATGGAACGCCTCAAAGCGGCCTCCATTCGGCCGTTTCCCGGGCTGTGTTGCTTAAATCACACGGACCCGTGAATGTGCATTCTCGGCAAGCAATTGTTTCAACATCAGAATTTCCAGCACCGCATTTCAGGGTACCGATCCATCCCGTAACGAGCAGAAACAAATTCCCACTCGCATTCGATGTATCTGGCCGACTTTGCTGGCCCATCGGCCGAATCGCCTCGCATTTGCCTGAGCGATAAATTCCGGGCGGATGGCAATCGATAAACGGCCTCGGGGCCCATTTCCCAGCGGCAAATGCACCACAGGCGGGCGCGGCATCTGAATATTATAAAGACACATCCACATCAGATGCGTCCGATTTTTGCGAACATGCGCTGCAGACTGCGATCTGGCGCTTGCGGCTCGCGACGGTGTCGGGCATATGCAGCAATGATGGAGCTGTGGCCGAGTGGCTGAAGGCACCGCTTTGCTAAAGCGGCATACCTCTCAAGGGTATCGAGGGTTCGAATCCCTCCGGCTCCGCCATTACTTCCCGCAACTATCTGAAATCATTGATTTAGGCTCGTCGATTGGATTCTGCCCCAACACGAGCCCCAAACGCGCGATTAGAGTAGCCCAAACGGCTCGGCTGAACCGACGCTAGCAACGCCTCGGAGTTGTCCTGTGGAGAGATTGAGCCGAATTGCCGGAAGCAAGATGACCGTGGAGGCAAGCCGCCTCCTGATCTCAGATGTCCCGGGGGCCCAACCTTCCCGCTCCGTGCATTTATCCTCCAAAGCCTGGACCGAAAATTCGTAACGGTCCTTCTTTAGTCGGCCATCCTGAATCTTCAGGTGGGTTACGACAAATGAGCCATCATCCATTTGCGCGAGATGGCCGTGTGCGAGTTTTACCCGCATTTCGTTCAGTGCCAGAGCCTTGCTCATTGCCTTCCTAGCCATCTCGACGACGGGTTGCTCTAGTTTGGGTCTGTCCTGAGTGCCCGGCTGGCTGCCATACGAAGTCGCATTATCAAGACCCGCTTTAATAGCATTGGTCTTGGCGGCGAAATTTCCGATCGCTGCAAGTATAAGATCCTGATGCGGCCCCTCAGCCTTGAGCAGAGATTTCAGTACTTCTCCAATTCTCATTTCGACGTCAGCAAAGGCAACAAAGAAGCCGCCCAAAGCAAGTCGGCCTAAGCTTTTCGGATTCAGGTCTGACATCCGCCGTCCTCGCTGCGAGACATGATTATGATAGACGAAGCCGGGTACGAATCCGCCATCACCTGCCACGACAGCACGCCCCCTCCCCGGACGACGCTCGCGGTCGCCGCCGTGGCGTCACATCCTGGATGACGGATCTACCAGGTCTGGTTCCGCGAATTGTCTCCAACGCCATAACCGTAGCCGGGATAGGACTGCGCGCCGGGCGCCCCAACATAGCTGCCATAGGCATCACGCGGAGATGTGCGCCTCACCTGCCGGTTCTTGCGTGCCGCACTGATATCGGTGGATGTGACAGCAGCGGGCGCGCTGATCGATTGCGGATATGCGGGCGCCGATGCAGCAACTGCAGGCTGGGCTGCGCCAACAGCAATAACCACCAGACTCGCAAGGCCGCTGGCGCGGATGATCGATGGGAGCGTGAGTTTCTTCGTCGACATGGCATTGTCCTTTTTGTTGCGCGGCCTCTCGGCCTCGTTGCAAGCGACGAGACAGACATTGGGGCGCACATGCCCGTTACAACCGTGATGCTCGTAACAAGGCCGTGACGTGGCTACGGTACATTTGGAAACATGCGAGGGAGTGCGCGATATGAAATGGGCTGCCGTGATGGCCGTCGCGATGGCGATCTCATCTGCCGCCCCGGGGCAGACCCTCAAGCTGATGGATCTCAAGGAGGTCGATCCGGCGCTGCTCAGGGATATCTACGGAGCCTGGGAGCTGCAGGACGCCAAAGGCAGCAAACGCTGCCGCGTCGTTTTGAAGAGCGACAACACCATCGGCGGTTCACAGATCGACGTGGCCAAGGACTGCGCCAGGACTTTCCCCGTCATGGACGAGATCGCGGCATGGCGCCTCTATGAGGGATGGACGATCGGCTTTGCCGACGCGACCCGCAAACTGCGCATCCGGTTCTCGACGCCGGACAACCGCTATGTGGCGGAGCCGGAGACCGACGGCATCTTCACCGTCGTCAAAGAAGTAGCGGCTCATCACACTGCCCTGGCGGGCATCGCGCCTGCCGAACCACCGCGAAAACGCGCAGTCGGATTAGTGAACCGTCGACAGCCAGGCGCGGGCATCGCGCTGCGCGGCGGCGATCTCGACATCCGACATCATCTCGGCGACTTCGCGGCGCATCGGGATGGCGTCGACCCGGCCCTTGAGGGCAGCGAGGTTGAACCACTTGTGCGCGGCGACGAGGTCAACGATCCCCGAACGGCCCGACGCCCAGTACAGACCGCGCTCGAACAGCACGTCCTGGATGGCGGTCTCTGCGATCGGCATCGCAGCTTCAAAATCGATCTGCCCCTGAAACATCGGTCATTCCTTTTTTTGCTTTTGCCGCCCCCAACCGAGCGCGGCTCCTGTCCGTTATCTGATGCAATCCCAACCGCCGTTTGCCGGCTTGTTGGGATCAATATGACCGATCAAATTTGAAGAGCAGTTTAAGTATCGGGATGAACGAAATCTGAAGAGCCGAAGCCTGAATCGGCCCGCATGCGGCCAGAAACCCAGCATTTATGCGGGTTTTCTGCATTTTCGCGGAATTCGGTTTACCCTGCTGTTTGGGGATGCCGTAACCATCTCAGCAGCGTCGGCGACCAGGGATATTAAAAGGGCCTGCTCCGCACATGCGACGACGCCAACGCGAGAGACGTCACAGCGAGGCGATCAAAGCTATTCGGGATCGGGAAATTCAAAGCGCCGGGGATGAACCGCACCGGCAAAAACGAGGGCGTCGGCAACACGTCAGGATCATATCTCATGTGGCCGGAGCCACCGATGAAACTGCGGACCAATGATCCGCACCGAATAAAGAACGCCAATCACGGAATGACCGGCTTCTTTGCCGGACCGGTTCGCGGGAAGAGCAAGCCCTGCCCCGGTGTGACGGTCCAGCCGTTTGACCTGATGTCTCGCCGACACCCTCTTTCGTCGACCAGAGCTGCGATCAATATCCGCTTCGAGAAGCAAATTGTCGTCGAGGCTCTCGTGACGTCGCCGGCGTTGCCACCGGCGTCGATCGTGGCAGAAGAAGTTACTTCTTCTTGGCGACCTTCTTGGTCTTCTTCGCGGTCTTCTTCACAGCGCTCTTCGCTGCCTTCTTGACGGTCTTCTTGACTGCCTTCTTCGTAGCTTTCTTGGCCATGTTGCCCTCCAATAAAGAGATGACTTGATCGCTGCGTGCACTCGGGAATCGAAATGCACTTCATCCCGAATACACCAACGATTTCAAAAGAACAGTCTCCCGCTTAAGGAAGTGTTGATGAGCGCAACGCGCCACTTCCCCCACGGGCTCAGTCACAACTTGAAATCCGGCACGCGAGGCGACGCGAGAAACGCCCGAAAACGTTGCGTCCACAAATGTCAAGATTGCAGAAAGTGCTTATTTTTTCCGTACGCCCGCAATTCGTACTATCAAACAACTACACAAACTTCTGCCGCCCCCAGGCCTGAGTCGGGGCACTGAAAACAGGTGCTGCGGACTCTGAGTCGAGATTTTTGGCAATGAAAATATTTTTCGGGAAAACGCGTTCGCGACTTATCGGTGCTGGCCACAACCGCACTTTTTGTCGGCTGACGGCACGCCGATTCGCGATCTGATCCCGCGCTCGTGACCGCTTATCGCGTAGGTTACGACGCGCCAACGAGGTCTGCCAAAACGAAAACGGCGCCGCTCGAGGCGGCGCCGCGGTCATCGCAAGGCCGTCGTCAGATACCGAGCTTGCTCTTGAGGAGGTCGTTGACGACCTGCGGATTGGCCTTGCCGCCCGAGGACTTCATCACCTGGCCGACAAACCAGCCCATCAGAGCCGGCTTGGCCTGCGCCTGCGCGACCTTGTCGGGATTGGCTGCGATGATGTCGTCGACCACCTTCTCGATGGCGCCGGTGTCCGTCACCTGCTTCATGCCGCGCTCTTCGACGAGCGCGCGCGGGTCACCGCCCTCGGTCCAGACGATCTCGAACAGGTCCTTGGCAATCTTGCCGGAGATCACGCCTGCCCCGATCAGGTCGATGATGGCGGCCATCTGCGCCGCTGACACCGGTGACGATGCGATGTCCTGGCCTTCCTTGTTGAGGCGGCCGAACAGCTCATTGATCACCCAGTTGGCGGCGAGCTTGCCGTCGCGCGCCTTGTCGGCAAGCCCGGCGAGCGTCGTCTCGAAGAACTCAGCGCTCTCGCGCTCGACCACCAGCACGGCAGCGTCATAGGCCGACAGGCCGAACGCGCTGATGAACCGCGCCTTCTTTTCGTCGGGCAGTTCCGGCAGCTCGGCCTTCAGCGCTGCGACATAGTCCTCGCTGAATTCCAGTGGCAGCAGGTCGGGATCCGGGAAGTAGCGGTAGTCATGCGCCTCTTCCTTGGAGCGCATCGACCGGGTCTCGCCCTTGTTCGGGTCGTAGAGCCGCGTCTCCTGATCGATCGAACCGCCGTCCTCGAGAATGCCGATCTGGCGGCGCGCCTCGTAGTCGATGGCCTGGCCGATGAAGCGGATCGAATTGACGTTCTTGATCTCGCAGCGGGTTCCCAGGGGATCGCCCGGCTTGCGGACCGAGACGTTGCAATCGGCGCGCAGGTTGCCCTTCTCCATATCGCCGTCGCAGGTGCCGAGATAGCGCAGGATGGTGCGCAGCTTCGACACATAGGCCTGCGCCTGTTCGCTTGAGCGCATGTCGGGCTTGGAGACGATCTCCATCAGCGCGACGCCCGAGCGGTTGAGATCGACGAAGGTGTTGGTCGGGCTCTGGTCGTGCACCAGCTTGCCGGCGTCCTGTTCGAGATGCAGGCGCTCGATGCCCACGATCGCGGTCTCGCCGTCCGCAAGCTCGATCGTGACCTCGCCCTCGCCGACGATCGGCGACTTGTACTGGCTGATCTGATAGCCCTGCGGCAGGTCCGGATAGAAGTAATTCTTGCGGTCGAAGGTCGAACGCCGGTTGATCTGCGCTTTCAGGCCCAGCCCGGTGCGGACCGCCTGCTTGACGCATTCCTCGTTGATGACCGGCAGCATGCCCGGCATCGCCGCATCGACCAGCGAGACATGGCTGTTCGGCGAACCACCGAACTCCGTGGACGAGCCGGAGAACAGCTTGGCGTGAGAATTGACCTGGGCGTGGATCTCCAGACCGATGACCATTTCCCAGTCGCCGGTGGCGCCCTTGATGAGCTTCGAAGGTTTGACAGGTGCGTTCATGGAGCGGTTTCTACCGCGACCGCGGGCGCGGGAAAACCCCTTCCAGCACGTTCCGGCAGCATTGCTGCGGCACGGCCGGACCGGTCTTGCAACCGTCAGCGGCCAACCGCGATGACGTGATCCTTGATCGCCGCGGGCTTGGGCAGCAGCTTGCTGCCGACCAGCCAGTCATTCAGGCTCTCAAGTGCCACCAGTTCCTTCTCGCCGACCGGAACGGGTTCGTCGTTCCGGTAATTTGCCACCCGGGTGGCGACTGCGGGGCTGAGCTTCAGCTCCTGCACCCACAGGCGCGCAGCTTCCTCGCGATTCTGGTGAGCCCACCGCGCCGACTCCCGCAGATCCTCCAGGACATCCTTCAGAATATCCGGATGCTCCGCGGCAAACGGCGTTCGCACGACATAGACAACAGCGTTCTGCGAACCGAAGTCGCTCGCCTGCGCGATCACGCGGGCATCCCCGTCGACCAGCGCGGTGGGAAAGAAGATGCTCCAGGCCGACCATGCGTCCACATGGCCGCTGGCGAAGGCGGCAGCGGAATCCACCGGGCTGAGGAAAGCGCGCTTGACCCCCGAGGACGGCACACCCGCCTTTTCCAGGGCCTTGGTCAGTTGATAATCGCCGGTGCCGCCACGATTGACCGCCACCGAGCGGCCGGCGAGATCCGCGACGGTCTTGATGTCCGACCCGTTCCTCACCACGATGCCCGAGGAATCCCCGGCATCCCACTGATAGGCAAAGAGCGAAATCGGTGCGGTGCCGACCAGCGACGAGATTGCCGCGCTTGAACTTCCGATCGTGATGTCGATCGCATTGGCATTCAAGGCTTCCGCCGCCGGCGCATAGGCGATGAACGGCCCGACCCAGGCAACCTTGACGTTCCTGGCCGCCAGACGCTTCTCCAGCGTGCCGCGCAGGCGGCTGATCGACAGCGGTTCAGGTCCGCGCAGGAAGCCGAGCCGGACTGTCACCGGCGTCGCCGGAGATGCGGCCACGCTCGCTGACGTTGAGGCAAGCCCGATCAGAAACGCGGCGACAGCCGCCCGCAGGAAAGTAGAGCGCAACATCGTCAACCTCGTGCAGCGTTGAAGAAAGGACCGATCGGATGTGCCGTTTGTCGCCGTTCGCCGCGATCGAAAGGAAGCAGCGGCAGCAGCAGGTCCGCCACCCGGTAGGTTTCCTCGAGCAGAGGCTGGCCAGAGACGATGAAGGTGTCGAAACCGACGTCGCGATATTCCAGGATGCGCGCCGCGACCGTTTCCGGATCTCCGACGATTGCGGTGCCCGGCCCGTTTCGCACCAGTCCGAAGCCGCCCCAGACATCCGGATAGATCTCCAGCTCCTGCGCGTGTTTAGGCTTTTGCGTGCCGACAATCTCTCGCATCCGGCGTTGGCCGACCGAGTCGGAGGCGGCATTGCGTGCCTGGGCGCCCTGCACCGCAGTGTCGTCCATGCGATCGAGCAGCCACTGCGCAGCGTCCCAGGCTTCCTGCTTCGTCTCGCGGACGATCAGATTGATCCTGATGCCGAATTTCACGTTGCGACCGAGCGCCCTGGCACGCTCGCGCACCACCTTGATCTTCTCCGCAGCCTGGGGCGGCGGCTCGCCCCATGTCAGGTAGGTGTCGGCATGGCGCGCCGCGACGGACAGCGCGGGCTCCGACGAACCGCCGAAGAACAGCGGTGGATACGGCTTCTGCACCGCAGGCAATTTGAGCTGGGCGTTGCGCAGGTTCAGGTACTTGCCCTGGAAATCGACCACCTCGCCTGTCATCAGCCGGCGATACAGGCCCCAGTATTCGTCGGTGAGCGCGTAGCGTTCGTCATGAGCAAGCTCGATGCCGTAAGGCGGCATCTGGTGCTGCTCGCCGGTGACCATGTTGAGGATTAGTCGGCCGTCCGAAAACTGGTCGAAGGTCGCCGCCTTCTGCGCCAGCATCAGCGGCGCGACGATGCCCGGATGCACGGCAATGATGAACTTCATGCGCTTGGTGAGCGGGATCAGCGACGCGCCCAGAACCCAGGCATCATGCTCGCCGCCACCGGTCGCCAGCAGCGCGCCCGTATAGCCGAGCTGATCGACCGCGCGTGCGATCTGCGCGAGATAGTCATGATCGACCGGGCGCCGGCCCTTCGCGTTCCAGGGATACGGGCCATCTTGCGGGATCAGGTACCAATAGATCTCCATCGTAACCTCCCAGCCTTACTTGAGCAGCTCATGCGCGAGCGCGAGCGGCTCCGGGTTGATCCAGCCGGCCACGTCGAAATCCCTGACGATGAAGCCGTGGCGCAGCAGGAAATCCTTCTGGCTTGCCAGGCCCCGTTTCCTCACGTCCGAGAGATCGAGCCCGAAACTTCGCGGCGCGGCCGATCCATAGGCCGCGCGCGCCTCGTCGGCCGAGCGCCCGACCTCCTTGCCGATGATGTCGAACACCTCGGCCGGATGCCCCTGTGCCCAGTGCGACGCCCGCAACAGCACTGCGAGATAGCGTGCCACCACATCCGGGCGCTCGAGCGCGGTGCGCCGATCGACCGTCACCGGCCGCGGATTGCCGTTGTTGACGCGCAGCAACGGATCGTCCTGCTCCGCCAGATTGATCAGCGACCGCAGTCCATGCGTCCCCACGGTTCCGAGCCCCGGCGCGCCCTTCACATAAATGGCATCGACCTCACCGCGCGCGAGCGCGGCGGCTTCGAGCTCGTGAAAGCGGCCATTGGCGACGCCAGCCGCCACGGCGAATGTCGGCTGATCGCTGGTGATATCGACGAGTTCGCTGTCCGCGAGGTGCAGCCCGGCAATCCCGAGACCGGTCTCGATGCCGCGTAGCGACATGGCGCGCGAGAAATCAACGCGTTGGCCGTCTTGCCGCGGCAGACCGATCCTTCTGCCGCGAAGGTCGGCCAGAGAATGAATGTCCGAATCCGCGCGAACGACGATGGCCTGGTATTCATCTATCCACGTCAGCGCCACGGTTACCGTGTCGCGTCCTTCGGACTGCGCCCAGATCGCGGGAATGTTGCCGCCTTCGCGAAACAGGCCGGGCAGCGAATGATCGAAATGCGAAATGTTGACGCGCGGATCTTCGGAATCGCGGATCGATCGAAGTACGATTCCGGACGTCGCGAATTCATCGCGCAGCAGCCCTAGATCAAGCGCTATGCCGGACGCCGTCGGCACAGGACAACGTGTGTACCAGAGCTCATCGACGGAGGATGATTTTTCAAACTCACGCGTTGCCAGACGTTCCGTCGTTACAGTCATCGGCATCTCCTGTAAGTAAATCGAGCGCGTTGCGAAACTTCGATAGACCATCATCGATGGATGAACGACCGAAAAAGAGCGTCGAAGTGTAGTTTGAAATGAACACGCTGCTATCAGGAGAGATGTAATGACATTTGTTCTTCGCATTGGCGTCCACGCCAACAATCCGTCTCTTCTTGTGCTCAGCCAGAACGGGTTGTTCGAAAAACGGATCTCGGCGCGCGGCGGAAGCGTCGAATGGGTGAAGATCGCGGCAGGCGCACGCACTGTCGAATATGTCGGCGCCAATCTGATCCAGATCGGCGGCACCGGCCTGACACCGCCTATCGCCGCGCAGGCCAAAGGCGTGCCGATCGTTACTTTCGCCGCATCAGAAGCGCGCGCAGTCGGCGGCATCTATGTTCGCAAGGACAGTCCGGTGAAAACGGTTGCCGATCTCGCCGGCAAGACGATCTCGCTCGGTGTCGGCTCGTGGCTGCAGGCCCTGCTAGCAACGGCGCTCGACCGTGCCGGCCTGACCTGGAACGATATTGTGCCGCTCGATCTTACCGAGCCGGAGTCACGTCAGGCATTGTTGGCTGGCGACATCGATGCGTGGGTTTCAGGCGGAGGACTTCGTGGCGGCGCGGATGAGATCCGGGCCATCGCCAACACCGGCGATCTCGTCACCAACCCCTCGGTGTTTTTCGCACGCCGCGATTTCGCAGATGATAATCCGAACATTATTGCGGCCGTAGCGAGCGCCTTGCACGAAACGGATCGCTGGATTGCGCAACATCCGGCAGACGCTGCAGCGATCCTCGCACGCGTCGCCGGGGGGCCGCTCGACGCCGCCGAATGGGAAAAGCACATCGCACAGCGCCCATGGGGCATCCATCAGGTCGACGACAGGTTCATCACCGAGCAGCAGAAGGCAGCCGATCTTTTCTTCAGGTTTGGTCTGCTGCCACGCAAAGTCGATATTCGCGACGCAATCTATCGCCACTCGCTTAATCTCGATCACGCTGCGTAACATCCAATCCCGAAACGCATGAGCGGGTAAGAACCGCTTGTCGCATCCGTTAGGAGGCCGGCTATATCCCCGAAGCGAAGGCCCTGAACACGGAGCTGGCACGCAACGTCTCGCGACCGGCCAGGATTAAGTCATCGACCTGTCCCTGCGGCAGCTGGAAACGCGTCGGAACGGCTTCGAGCACTGCGGCACGCGCCGGATCTAGCTGATCAAACCCAAGCCGGCCGACGAAGAGCTGCAGATCGGTACAGCGCCAACCGGGCCGCGCGCCATAGCGGGCTCGCTCTGCCGCCGACAAGCCGCAGCGCCACTTGATCAGCGACGATTGCCAGTCCTTCATGGTTCGGTCGAATGCGGTGTAGCTGGAGCCGATGCTCGCATCCATGGTGGTGTCCACCGCAGCCTTGATCAGATCGACGCCTTCAGGCCCTTCCACCGTATTAATCCAGTTGCCAGAGAGACCGACTTTGGAATCCACCACCATGAAGATCCCGCGGCGCAGCCGGACCGCCTGCTGCGGTGTCATCGGGCCATAGGATGTCTCGGAGGATTCGCGCACGATGGTCAGCGCAGAGACGCCGTAATTGTCGACCAGCCCGCCATCCATCAGCTTGATGTAGGGCACCGCGCCGTCGCGGTAACGCATCACTGCCTTGGAATAGGCACTCAACATCGGCGACGCATTGCGGTTCGCGGCTGCGCGCGCGACCCAAGGCGGCAGCGGCTCGTTGCATGTGCCGGGGAAGGCCTGCACCACGGCCGGCGCAAAGGCGAGCGGCACCGCGGCCGACGCAGCCACGGCGCCCGACAGCGGATACTTGCTGAGATCGCTGCAGATCGCAGCGAAGGCCGTGTTGTCGAACACGAACGGCACGCGGTTATAGATGTCCGAGGCGTTGATCCAGACCCGTGGCGAACCGCTATTTCGCAGGCTGCCGAAAGTCGCATTGTGGAACAGGTTGGCGTCGAGCCAACTCGTGAAGCCCTTGGAGTCATTGATGCCGCCGCCCAAGGCACGGCCGATAGTACCTAGCGACAGCTGCGTCGTCAGTCCGGCCTCGGCATTCTGCAGCAGGAAACGTTCACGGAAGTCCGACAGCGCGGCGCGCTTCTTGAGGCCGAAATAGGCGGCGGTCACCGATCCGCCGGAGACGCCGGACAGAAAATCGATGCGTTCCAGCATGGTGTCGGATGCACCGCGCATGCGGATGCTGCCCAGTTCTTCCAGGACACCGAACGAAAACGCCGCAGCGCGCGTGCCACCGCCTGAGAACGAAAAACCGATCAGCAGGTCGTCCTGCTCGGCAGCATCCTTGAAAACGGCGTCGAGATTGGGATCGAGGGAGGCGCCGGCCAGCGGCACGTTGGCGGGAAGGTTGTAGACCGACGTACAGCCCAGCAGCAGCGCACAGGTCGTGACCACGACACCGATCGAACGCAACGCACTCATCACTTCTCTACCGATCCCACAAGACGGCCGCACCAAACGGCACGGACCGTGTCCGGACGGTCCCCAATCCGGAATCTCAATCAGATATTACCGTAAAGCATTGCAATTCGATGCAAACTGACGATCCGGCACCAATCGCGCCAGCAACGTGGCTAATGAATGGTGAAACAAGGTGCGCGCCAAATGGCGCGGCGCCAATCCTCAATTCAGCTGCGTGCCCGGCGCGGCATCAAATACCAGCGTGAACCAGCTACCCTGTCCGCGAATGCTCTCGGCGTTGAACTTCACGTTCGGCGCATTCTCTTTGAGCGTCTGCAGGATCAGCGCGCCGAGCTTGCGCGGCGACGGCCACTCCTGGCCTTCGCCAAGGCCGATGCCGTCATCGGCGACAACCACCGTGACGTGGCCGCCTTCCAGCTTGCAGATCAGTTTGATCTGACCGCCGGCACGGCCGATGAAGGCGTATTTCAGCGCGTTGGTGAGCATCTCGTTGACCAGCAGTCCCGCCGGCATCGCGATATTGATCGACATCGGGCAATAGCCAACCTGCAGATCGAGCGTGATATCCGCCGTCGCGCTCGCAGCCATCACGGCATTGGCGATGTCCGACAGATACTGGCCGAGATCGATCTCGGGCGTCGCATTCTCGTCGGACAGCGTCCGGTACAGTACTGTCAGCGCATCGATCCGGCTCGCCAGCCGGCCGAGCGCAACAGCCTCGCCTTCTACTGCCGAGCGGGCTTCGAGCCGCACCAGCGCCGTGATGAGCTGCAGATTATTCTTCACCCGATGCTGCAGCTCGCGCATCAGCATGTCGCGGTCGCGTATCTGGTTCTCGAATTGCTCGATCTGCGCACGCTCGCGGCCACCGACATCGACCAGCGCGGCGATCCGGAAATTCTCGACGCCGTCGTCACTCTCGATCACCGAGGCATAGGCCTGCACGATCACCAGCCGATCGACCGGCACCGAAGGACGGAAAACACCGATGAAATCCTCGCCGTCGCGGATCGCTTCGCCCAGCGTCTGGCTCTGGTTGTCTTCGTTGAGAAAGCCGTCGAGACAGGTCCAGCTCTGGCCTTCGACATCGGCCGGCGCCATTGTCATCAGTTGCTCGAAGGCCTTGTTGATATAGACAACCTGCTGATCGCTGCCCAATCCGCGCGAGATGGCGAGCGCAACGGGAACATGATCCAGCAGATGCTTGTAGCGATCATTCTCGATCGCCTGCGCAAGCTTCGGGGAACCCAGAATCTGATCGACCTGTTGGGAAGGCGGAAGCCCGTCGTCGGTGCTCATGCACGGTCCATGCTCATAGGCAAACCATGGCCAAGTGCACCGCAAAACGCAATGTCAAACGCGCAACACTTCACGCGGATGATAATGTCAGGCCCACCACTTGGGCGGCGTGAAACGCCCCGATGCCTGCTCAATGGTTTCGCCGAGCGAGAACAGCGTCTCCTCATCGAACGGACGGCCGATCAGCTGCAATCCGAGCGGCAATCCCTGCGCATCCTTGCCGGCGGGAACCGCGATGCCCGGCAGGCCCGCCATGTTCACCGTCACCGTGAAGATGTCGTTGAGATACATCTCGATCGGATCGGCGCCGCCCTTCTCACCAATGCCGAAGGCGGCCGACGGCGTCGCCGGGGTCAGGATGGCATGGATGCCCTTGGCGAAACATTCCTCGAAGTCACGCTTGATCAGCGTGCGCACCTTCTGCGCGCGCAGATAATAGGCGTCGTAATACCCGGCCGACAGAACGTAAGTTCCGATCATGACGCGGCGGCGCACTTCCGCACCGAAGCCTTCAGCGCGGGTATTCTCATACATGTCACTGATGCTGCGGCCGGGTACGCGCAGGCCGTAACGCACGCCGTCATAGCGCGCGAGGTTCGACGAGGCTTCGGCGGGCGCCACGATGTAATAGGCCGGCAGCGCGTATTTGGTGTGCGGCAGCGATACGTCGACGAGTTCGGCACCGGCGGCCTTGAGCTGCGCAGCGCCTTCCGACCAGAGCTTCTCGATCTCGGCCGGCATGCCGTCGATGCGATACTCCTTCGGAATGCCGATCTTCATGCCCTTGACGGACTTGCCGATCGCGGCCTCGTAATCCGGCACTTCGCGATCGACCGAGGTGGAATCCTTCGGATCGTAGCCGGCCATCGAGCGCATCAGGATCGCGGTATCGCGCACGGTGCGCGCAATCGGCCCGGCCTGATCGAGCGAGGACGCGAAAGCGACGGTGCCCCAGCGCGAGCAGCGGCCATAGGTCGGCTTCATGCCGACAATGCCGGCGAAGGCCGCGGGCTGGCGGATCGAACCGCCGGTGTCGGTCGCGGTGGCACCGAGGCACAGACCTGCAGCGACCGCCGATGCCGAACCGCCGGACGAGCCACCGGGCACCAGATTGACGTCGGAGCCGTCGCGCCGCCACGGATTGATCACCGGACCGAAGAACGAAGTCTCGTTCGCCGAGCCCATGGCGAATTCATCATTGTTGAGCTTGCCGAGCATCACGGCCCCGTCACGCCACAGCTGTGCGGTCACGGTCGACTCATAAGGCGGCACGAAGTTACCGAGGATCTTCGAACATGCGGTTGTGCGCACGCCCTTGGTCGCGAACAGATCCTTGATGCCCAGTGGGACGCCGCCGAGCCAGCCACCCTCGCCCTTGGCGAGTTTCGCGTCGGCTGCCTGCGCCATCGCACGCGCCTGCTCCGGCGTCTCCAGCACATAGGCGTTCAACACGCGTGCGGCTTCCATCGCCTTGAGATGCGCATCGGTCAGTTCGACTGACGTGAAGGATTTGGTCGCAAGGCCGTCACGCGCCTCGGCGAGTGTCAGCGACGTCAGATCTGTCATCTATTTATTGACCGGGCTGCAAAAGAAGGGAGAGAGCGTCTTGTCGTTTTCAGGTGCATCTTTTTTGAAAGAGCTGCGGCGGAGCTTGTCGTCAGCCTCCTGTGCGGCCTGAACCTTGTCGAGGATGGCATCCATGGCCGCGTCGACGTTCTTGACCTTCCCCTGACGCTCCATCTCGTCGAGGTAGTCCATATAGAGCTGATAGGACTTCTCATCGTCGCAAAGCAGGCACATGGCGGTTTCCGTCCAAACGGTTCTTGCTCGATTACTCGACGACCTTCGGCACCAGGAAGAAGTGATCCTCGGACTCCGGCGCATTCGCTGTCACCGCATCAACGATCTCGCCGTCATTGACGACATCGGCGCGCTTTTTCATTTCCATCGGCATCACCGAGGTCATCGGCTCGACGCCGTCGACATTCACTTCCTGCAACTGCTCGACAAAGGCCAGCATCGCGTTCAGCTCGCCCTGCAGATGGGGAACTTCGGCGTCTGTGACCGCGATCCGCGCGAGATGCGCGATACGGCGAACGGTGGCAGCATCGACGGACATTATATAGGCCTCAGAGCAACATCTGTCCGCCGTATAGCAGACGGAGGTTTCGCGCCGCAACCGGCGGACGCCTCCGCCTGTTTGGCGCCTCTAGCCCCGCAATTCAGCCATCCGCGCCAATGCGGCCGCCGCCAGCGACCGTGTCAGCTCTGCCGCAGGCCGTTCGCTGCCCATTCCGACCGATTGCCCGGCCCAGAGATTGGTAAAATCGGTCCGTCCGAGCTTCTCGGCAGCGGCTTTCAGCGGCCCAAGCGCGGTCGCCGAATGCGGGAATGCCGGCGCATCGGGCGAGACCGGCCCAACTTCCCGCATCACCCGGTTGACGACGCCCCGCGCCGGCCGCCCGGTCATGACATTGGTAATGACGGTGGAAGCATCCGACGCCCCGGCCAGGGCTGCACGACCCGGCCCGCTGACCTTCGATTCCGGCGTACGCAGATAGGCGGTGCCGATCTGCACACCGGCCGCGCCGAGCGCAAAGGCCGCCGCGATGCCACGCCCATCGGCGATACCGCCGGCCGCGATCACCGGCACCTTCACCGCATCCACCACCTGCGGCAACAGCGCGAACAGGCCGGGCTGCGCGGCGATATCCTCGGTCAGGAACATGCCGCGATGACCGCCGGCCTCCGCCCCCTGCGCAATGACCGCGTCGACGCCGCGCTCTTCGAGCCAGACGGCTTCCTTGACGATGGTCGCCGAGGCAATGACCCGACAGCCGGCTGCCTTGATGCGCTTCAAGAGCGCCGGGGCCGGCAGGCCGAAGTGAAAGCTGACCACTTCGGGCTTCAGCTCTTCCACCAGCGCACACATCGCTTCGTCAAACGGCGCACGGTTGGCCGCATTGATGTCTGCATTCGGATCGAGCCCGAGTTCGGTGTAATAGGACGACAGCCGCTTGCGCCAGTTGGCCTCGCGTGCCGGATCAGCGTCTACCGCCGTGTGGCAGAAGTAATTCATGTTGACCGGCGCGGAGACGCGCTGCCGCACGATATTGATCTGCTCACGGGCTTTCTCCGGCGAGATCATTGCGCACGGCAACGAGGCCAGCGCGCCGCCCTCCGCTGCGCCGATCATGATGTCGGCATCCTGCACACCTGCCATTGGCGCCTGCACGATGGGAAATTCGGTGCCGAATAAGTCGATCAGTCGGCGGTCGGGCCACATGGGGGATCTCCGGATTCTTGCGACAATCTTGCGGCAATGCCTCTGAATCCAGCGGCAAAGCAGTGACGATCTTGAGACAAACGTGAGGAAATGGCACGCGCATCATTGCCGAGCCATGCTCAGGCTAACACGGCCGCACCCGCGTGAGCTATGCGGTTGCGCGGGGGATGAGCATCCACTTGCGCAGCGCCACGCCGGCCCAGATCGCCTCCACCAGCCCGAACGGCCAGGCGCCCTGCAGGAAGCCATAGAGCGATCCGAGCCCGCAGGCGCCGGCAAAGGCCAGCGTGAACCACGGACTGCGCGCTTCCAGCGCGTAACAGACCAGCATGGCGCTGACGGCGAATAATCCGAACAGGCTGAGGGCGTCCATAGATCGGGCTCGTGACGTAAGACGCAGAAACGCGGGAACGATGCTACCTTGCCGCAAATCACCACCGATGTGAAACGCGACCGATGACCGCTGCCATTCCCGAACTCACCACGCCCAGGCTGATCCTGCGCCCACTCGTGCTGGCTGACTCCGATGCCGTGCAAAAGCTTTTCCCGCGAATAGAGGTGGTGCGTTTCCTGGCCAGCCGCGTGCCATGGCCCTACCCGGCTGACGGCGCCTTCACTTTCCTGCGCGATGTCGTGCTGCCAGGCATGGAGCGCGGCACCGAATGGCACTGGTCGATCCGCCTGAAGAGCGCACCGGAGCAACTGATCGGCATGATCAATGTCAGGGACAGCGGCGACGACAACCGCGGCTTCTGGCTCGATCCCGCCTGGCACGGGCAAGGGCTGATGACCGAGGCCAGCGACGCCGTCACCGAATTCTGGTTCGACACCCTGCAGCGGCCCGTGTTGCGCGTTATCAAGGCCATCGCCAACACCGCTTCGCGCCGGATTTCGGAAACGTCCGGCATGCGCGTGATTGCCACCGAGGATCGCGACTACGTCTCCGGCCGTTGGCCCTCGGAAATCTGGGAAATGACCGCCGAGGAATGGCGCGGCCGCCGTCCACCCCGATAATTGCGGCGCAGCGTTTGATCTGATGGCTCCGCGTGTTATGCGGGACCATGCCTGCAGTCATCCTTCCCCTCGTCGAAGCCGCCGCACATCTGCCCGTCCGCGGCGCACTGATCGGTCTCGATCTCGGCACCAAGACCATTGGTGTCGCGGTGTCCGATCCCGATCGCCGTCTCGCGACCGGCATTGAGACTGTCGAGCGAACTGCCTTCAAGGCCGATGCCGCACGCCTCATCAAGCTTGCCGCTGAGCGAAATATCTGCGGCTTCGTCCTTGGTCTTCCCATCAATATGGACGGCAGCGAGGGACCGCGCGCGCAATCGACCCGCGCCTTCGCCCGCAACTTCTCGAAACTGACTGAATTGCCGATCGCCTTCTGGGACGAGCGGCTCTCCACATCTGCGGTCGAGCGCGAACTGATCGCCAATGATGTCAGCCGCGCCAAACGCGCCAAGGTCATCGACGAACATGCCGCGATCTTCATTCTTCAGGGCGCGCTAGATCGCCTCGCCGCCTTGCTGCGCACGCCGGATATTCGCTGACCCCATGCTGACGGTATTTGCCGCTCTCGTCCCGGTCTTCCTGCTCATCGTGCTCGGCTACGCGCTGCGGCGCCTGCTGCTGAAACAGAACATCGAATGGGTCGGGCTGGAACAGCTCGTCTATTATGTCCTGTTCCCCGCCCTGCTCATCGACACACTGGCGCGCGCCAATCTGGCGTCGGTGCCCATCGCAGGTGTCGGCGGTGCCTTGTTGCTCTCCGTCATCCTGATGTCTGCGCTATGTCTGGCGCTGCGTCCGTTGCTGGCGCGGGCCATCGGCCTCGATGGGCCGGCATTTACGTCGCTATTTCAGGGCGCCACGCGTTGGCAGACCTTCGTGGCACTCTCGGTCGCCGGCAATCTGTGGGGCGATCTCGGCATCACACTGGCCTCCGTCGCCATGGTAGCGATGATCCCGCTGCTGAATATTCTGGCGGTCTGGGTGCTGGCGCATTACGCCTCACCGCAGCGGATGGCGTGGCCGGCGCTGCTGCTGACCATCGCCAAGAACCCGCTGATCTGGGCCTGCGTGATCGGCCTCGTGATCAACCTCGCCGGATTGCCCGTGCCGCGCCCCGCACACGAATTCCTCGATGCCCTCGGACGCTGCTCTCTGGCGATGGGTCTGCTCATTGTCGGCGCGGGCCTTCAACTCGAAGGCCTGCACAGACCCGGCATGGCTGCAGCACTGACGGTCGTCTTGAAACTCGCCGTGATGCCGCTGATTGCCATGGGCCTCGGCATCGCCTTCGGCCTGTCCGGCGCCAACCTCGCGGTGGTCGTCTGCTGCGCGTCGGTGCCGTCGGCATCGAACGGCTATATTCTGGCGCGGCAGATGGGCGGCGACGCGCCCCTCCTGGCGCAAATCCTGACCATTCAAACCACGCTGGCGGTCCTGACCATGCCTGTATTCATCGCGCTGGCGGAATAGGTTTTTCTTTTTTTGAGCATGATCTTGCCCGAAAACCGGTTCCCACTTTTCGGGATCATGCTCTAGGGCGATATCACACCGTTCGCGATGAGCAGCGTCTGAACAGTCGCCGCCAGATTGTTGAGACCGTGCAGAAAAATCGTCAGCCATGTCGAGTGGCTGCGATAGCGCATATAGCCGAACAGCAGGCCGATGGTGAAAATCTCGACGAAGAAGAACCAATCGTATTGCAGATGCATCGCCGTCCAGACCAGCGATGACGCCACGATGGCGCCAAACGGCCGCAAAAATGATTCCGACCAGCCGCGATAGAGGAAGCCACGCGCAAAGAACTCTTCGGTCATCGGCGCCCCGACGCAGAACGCGATCACGAGCAGCCACAGCGCGCCGTCGGCACGGGCCGACTTCAGCACTTCCAGCATGAAAGTCGGCGCGGAGTCGCGCCCCATGCCTTTTGCGACCAGCTCCCAGGCGCCGACCAGCGCGATCAGCGCCACCGTGCCAATGACATAGTTTTTCCAGGACGTGCCGCGCAGGCCGAGGTAGTCGGCAAAGGATTGCCGCGCCATGCGCGTCGCCAGCCACAGCGCCAGGCACACTGCCGGAAGCCCCATGAGAACGGACGCGGCGATGGTCGTACCGCTGCTCATCGCCTTGATCAGCAGCGTCGCATCGAGCGGCGCATCCTTGATCAGCAGGTAATAGGCGACGACGGTCAACTGACCGACGAACATCGCTGCAAAAGCGAACAGACCCCAGAGGCACGTGCCCCAGAATTTCCAGACCCGCGGCGGCTTTGTCGCGGGTGGCAGATCCGAGGGTACAGCGGGAGCGATCGGCGTCTCCAACGCACTCACTGCGGCAACGCCCGCTCGAGCAGTCCCCGACCCTGAGCTTCGGTCAATTCAGCGGTGCCGTAGATCGCGTTGCGCACACCATCGAGGCGGGTCCGAGCAAACAGTTCAGCATGGGGCGGATGCACCATGTTCAGCGCGGCGCAGGCTGCCAGCAACGCCAGCGATTCCACTGCTTGCCGCGCTACACGCTCGCTATCGGGCCGCAGCAAGGTGCGAATGATAAAGGCCGCAGTGTCGGCCGCGCCGGGCAGTCCGCGCGTCTCCAGCATCAGATCCTGCAGCACCGCGGTCGATGCGTCGCCTTCGCGCGACAGCGCCCGTAGCACATCGAGGCACATCACATTGCCGGAGCCTTCCCAGATCGCATTGACCGGCGCCTCACGATAGTGCCGCGCCAGAATGCCCTCCTCGACATAGCCGTTGCCGCCCATGCATTCCATGGCCTCGTAAAGGAAGCCCGGCGCCGATTTGCAGACCCAGTACTTCACCACCGGCGTGAGGAAACGCATATACGCCGCCTCGGATGTATCCTCCGCCGCCAGGTCGAAGGAGCGACACAGCCGCATCACCAGCGCCGTCGATGCCTCCACATGCAGCGCCATATCGGCGAGCACGCTTTGCATCATCGGCTGATCGGCAAGATGTTTCTGGAACACGCTGCGATGCCTGGCGTGATGCAGCGCATGAGCCAGACCCGAGCGCATCAATCCGGCCGATGCTGTGGCGCAATCCTGCCGCGTCAGCTGCACCATCTGGATGATGGTGCGGATGCCCTTGCCCTCGTCGCCGACGCGCAGTGCATAGGCGTCGTTGAATTCGACTTCCGACGAGGCGTTGGAGCGATTGCCGAGCTTGTCCTTCAGACGCTGGAAATTCAGCGCATTGAGCGAACCATCCGGCCGGAACCGCGGCATGAAGAAACAGCTCAATCCGTCCTCGGCCTGCGCCAGCACCAGGAATGCATCGCACATCGGTGCCGACATGAACCATTTGTGGCCACTGATGCGATATGCATCGCCGTCGCGCATCGCGCGCGTCATGTTGCTGCGCACATCCGTGCCGCCCTGCCGCTCGGTCATGCCCATGCCCAGCGTCATGCCACGCTTGGCCGACCATGGCGCAAAGCTCGGATCGTAATCGCGGCTGGCGATGACCGGCATCACCCGCGCCAGCACATCCGGCTGCATCGCCAGCGCGCCGACGGCAGCCCGTGTCATGGTGATCGGGCATAGATGTCCGGTCTCGACCTGCGCGGCCATGTAGAATTTTGCGGCGCGCGCCACTTCGGACGCGCCTCGCGCGGACTTGCCGTCACGCGTCCATGTCGAATTGTGAATTCCCGCTGCAACGCTCTGTGCCATCAGCTCGTGATAGGCTGGATGAAACTCAATCTCGTCGCGCCGGTTACCGCGTGCATCGAAAGTCCGCAGCTTCGGCGTATTCTCGTTGGCCAGCCGCGCGCGCTGCGCCATCTCGGCCGATCCCCAGAGCTGACCGAATTCGGCGTGGTCGACATAGGCGAACGAGCCCTCATTCATCGCAACGGCTTCCACGAGCGGCCGGTCCAGCTCGAACAGATTGACGTCCTCGAAGGGAGGCGACTGGTTGAGCACCGCATGAATGGCAGAGGTGGCGTCGGTCATGAATCAGTTCCGGCTGAGGCGATATTGCGAATCATTTTACGCCGGATCGACCGGGATTTCACGGTGCTATCTTGCCTGCCGTGCAATCGGGAAATCGTAGGCGCGTGCGCCTGCGCCGGGCAGCGAGAAGTGCCACCATTCCTTGGAATAATTCACGAAGCCCTGCCTGCCCATCGCCAACGTCAGGAGATCCCGCCAGCGCCGCTGCGCGGGTGAGATCGCGCGCGATCCGGTATGCGCCTTGGCATCGGAGCAATCGTAACCCGTGCCCATGTCGACGCTGCCCTCGGGCGCGCGCTGTGCTTCCGGCGCGATGCAGCCTGCATAGGCCTTGTTCGGATCGAATGCGGGCGACGCAGGCGCACGCAGATCGACCAGCGTCAGATCGAGCGCCGCACCGGTGGAGTGGCCCGAGCGCTCGGCGATATACCCGAGCTTGAACAGATCCGCCTTGCTGAAGGATGGATTGTAACGCTTCTGCGCAGGCGTCTCGTTGCCATCGCGCGCCCACGCCACCATGTCGCGCGACGCCCGCACCGGCCGATAGCAATCCAGCATTTTCAGCGACAGGTTTTGCGCCATCAACTCGCGCTGCACCTTCTGCAGAGCGAGGCCGACCGGGCGCTTCACCACGCATTCCGCGCTATCATAGCCGCTGAGCTTGCGGCCGACGAAATTGTTGACGCCGGCATAGCGGATGTCCTGCCGGATCGAGGGATCGATATCGCGCAGAAACACGAAATCATCGGGCAACGTCTGTGATTGCGCGGGCGTAACGCCAAGCATGATCGCGGAAAGGCCCCATATCATCGCAACGGATCGTTTGAGACAATTGATCATCAGGGCTTCCGCCATCCAATCGGGGCGACTTGATGCAAAGGCGGCTGGGGCGAACGCGCCGATAAGTCGGGTCATAGTCGTTCGAGCTGACGGACCCGCCGCCAATGATTGACCGAACAGGGCGCGCTCCGCGTCAGGAGACAGTCGTATCGGCGTGCTGACCGTTTGGAAAGGACCGAAAGCTTGGCGCTTTACCTGCTCAAAGCCCTTGATTTGGAAACGTTCATTTTCTATAAGGAGTGATGTCGAACGCCGTACCATCATCCGCTTCCCGGGGCCCCGGCCGACCGCGTGAGTTCGACGTAGACGAAGCTCTCGATAAAGCCGTTCGGGTGTTTTGTGAGCGTGGCTATCACGCCACGTCGATCGGCGATCTGACAGATGCAATGGAACTGACCCAAGGCAGCATCTACAAGGCGTTCAAAGACAAGCGCGCGGTTTTTATTGCCGCCTTCGATCGGAACAAGGCGGTTCGCAATGAAAAGCTAGCTCGCGCCATCAAAAATGGCGCAACGGGACTGGAGCGTATTCGTAATGCCCTGGCCTTCTACGTCGAATCGTCACACGGCGCGGAGGGGCTGCAGGGATGCCTTGTCGTCGGGAGCGCAACGGAACTTGCGATCTTCGACAAGGAGGTCGCCGAGCGTGTCACGGCATCCTTCAAGCGGAATGAGGCCATGATGGCCGAGTTGATTCAACAAGGGCAGGTTGACGGCTCCATTCCCACCGGGATCGACAGCAAGGCAACCGCCCGGCTGATGCTCTGCCTGCTTCAAGGCATGAGGGTCATCGGGAAGACCGGGCGAACCCGCGCGGAGATGGCAGCCGTAGTGGAGGTTGCCATGCGCACGCTCACCTGATTTTTTTGCCAAATTAGAAAACGAATGTTTCCTATTGTGAGGACGACCGTGACCACCATCACCGACCACCTGCCCGACAGGCGGATTGTTTCCACTGGAATGACTTTCCTCCTCGCCGCCGCCTGCGGGCTTATCGCGGCCAATGTTTATTATGCCCAGCCACTGGCCGGGCCGATCAGTGCCGCCCTCGGCCTCTCGCCGCAGGCGACGGGACTTATCGTCACCTTGACGCAGATCGGATACGGGGCGGGTCTGCTGCTGATCGTGCCGCTCGGCGATCTCATCGAGAACCGTCATCTCACCCTCATTATGCTTGGCGTCGCCACCCTAGGGCTGCTGGGCGCGGCACTGTCACCTCACGCACTTCCATTCCTGATCGCAGCCCTCTTCATCGGCCTCGGGTCGGTCGCGGTGCAGGTTCTCGTTCCCTATGCAGCTCATATGGCTCCTGAAGCGAGCCGGGGCCGCGTTGTCGGCAACGTCATGAGCGGGTTGATGCTTGGCATCATGCTGGCCCGCCCGGTGTCCAGTTTCATCGCTGAATTGTCGTCATGGCACGCCGTGTTCTTCCTGTCGGCGGGTGCGATGATTGTCCTCGCATTGGTTCTCAGCCGCGCGCTGCCACGGCGTATGCCGACGTCGAAACTTCGTTACGGAGAACTGCTGGCCTCGATGGGGCATCTGGCGGTGACGACGCCGATCCTGCAAAGGCGTGCGCTCTATCACGCCTGCCTGTTCGGTGCGTTCAGTCTGTTCTGGACCACGACGCCGCTGTTGCTCGCGGGGCCGGAATTCCACCTGTCGCAAGGCGAGATCGCGCTTTTCGCGCTGGCGGGTGTTGCCGGTGCTGTCGCCGCCCCGATCGCGGGCCGGATTGCCGATCGCGGATGGAGTCGCCCTGCGACCGCTGTCGCCATGCTTGCGGTGGCCGGTGCTTTCCTGATGACGCACATCGCGCCTGAAGGTTCGACGCTGGCCCTCGGTCTTCTCGTCGCAGCAGCGATCCTCCTCGATTTCGGCGTCTCGGCTAATCTGACTCTCGGGCAGCGCGCGATCTTCTCACTTAGTGCGGAATTCCGCAGCCGTCTCAACGGGCTCTACATGGCGACGTTTTTTGTCGGCGGGGCGGTTGGCTCGGCGGCAGGCGGATGGGCCTACGCGCAGGGAGGATGGACACTCGCCTCATGGGTCGGTTTTGCGTTCCCCGTCGTGGCGGTCGTGTACTTCGCAACGGAATAGAACGATGCCGAGACTGCCCAGCCGCTGTCAGCTCTTTGGACGCGGCTTGTCGGCCTCGGCGTCGCCCCTCACTGAAGGTGGTCCCAAAACGGTACGCCGTGGAGAGGATACCCGGCATTCGTCGGGCATGACGGCAAGAATGTGGTCGGACTGACCGGGGGATAACCGAAAAGCGGGCGAATCGCGCTTGCTCCGCTTTTCAACTCTGCCTATAGCTTTCGTTTTAATGACCCAAGCCACGAAATCCTCTTTCGTCCTCGGACACCGGCATTTGCTGGGCATCGAGGGCCTTTCCGCCGCGGATATCACCGGCCTCCTCGACCTGTCCGAGGAATATGTCGAGCTGAACCGCCAGGTCGACAAGAAGCGCTCCAGCCTGCGCGGTCGCACCCAGATCAATCTGTTTTTCGAGAATTCGACACGCACCCAGTCGTCGTTCGAACTGGCCGGCAAGCGGCTCGGCGCCGACGTCATGAACATGTCGGTGTCATCGTCCTCGATCAAAAAGGGCGAGACGCTGATCGACACCGCGATGACGCTGAACGCGATGCATCCGGACATTCTCGTGATGCGCCATCATGCCTCCGGCGCGGTCGAACTACTGGCCCGCAAGGTCGACGGCTCCGTCATCAATGCCGGCGACGGCGCCCATGAACATCCGACGCAAGCCCTGCTCGACGCATTGACCATCCGTCGCAACAAGGGCCGCCTCGAAGGTCTCGTGATCGCGATCTGCGGCGACGTGCTCCATTCGCGGGTCGCGCGTTCCAACATTCTCTTGCTCAACACCATGGGCGCACGCGTCCGTGTGGTCGCGCCCTCCACGCTGCTGCCACCGGGCATCGAGCGCATGGGCGTCGAGGTCGCGCGCGACATGCGCGAAGGCCTCAACGGCGCCGACATCGTCATGATGCTGCGGCTGCAGCGCGAGCGCATGAACGGCTCCTTCGTGCCCTCCTCTGCCGAATATTTCCAGTATTTCGGCCTTGACCAGAAGAAGCTCGCTTATGCCAAGCCTGACGCGCTGGTGATGCATCCCGGCCCGATGAACCGCGGTGTCGAGATCGACTCCCTCGTCGCGGACGGCGCGCAGTCGCTGATCCGCGAACAGGTCGAGATGGGCGTAGCGGTCCGCATGGCCGTGCTCGAAGCGCTCGCGCGCAACCTGCCGAACGCGTGATGCCCATGCTGACAGATCGCCGCCCTATCCTCCTCGCCAATGCGCACCTGATCGATCCATCCAGCGATCTCGACGGCGTCGGTGACGTCCTGATCGCCGACGGCGTTATCCGCGATGCCCGCCGTGGCATCGGCGCAGCCGGTGTGCCTGAAGGCACCGACATCATCAATTGCGTCGGCAAGGTCGTGGCCCCCGGCCTCGTCGACATGCGCGCTTTCGTCGGCGAACCCGGCGCCAGCCACCGCGAGACTTTCGCCTCCGCCAGCCGTGCAGCCGCAGCCGGCGGCATCACCACCATCATCTGCCAGCCGGACACCTCGCCGACCATCGACAATTCTGCCACCGTCGACTTCGTGCTGCGGCGCGCCCGCGACACCGCCATCGTCAACATCCATCCGATGGCCGCCCTGACCAAGGGCCTCGAAGGCCATGAGATGACCGAGATCGGGCTGCTGAAAGCGGCCGGCGCGGTCGCTTTCACAGACGCCGACAAGAGCATCACCAACGCGCAGATCATGCGCCGTGCTCTGACCTATGCGCGCGATTTCGACGCGCTGATCGTGCATTACACCGAGGATCCCGACCTCGTCGGCGAAGGCGTGATGAATGAAGGCGAGCGCGCGTCACGGCTCGGCCTGATGGGAATTCCCAATGCGGCCGAAGCCATCATGCTGGAGCGCGACATGCGTCTCGTCGCCCTCACCGGCGGGCGCTACCATGCGGCCTCACTGACCTGCATCGAATCCATCGAGATCCTGAAGCGCGCCCGCGACGCCGGCTTGCGCGTCAGTGCCTCGGCGTCGATCAATCACCTGACGCTGAACGAAAACGATATCGGGCCCTATCGCTCATATCTCAAATTGTCGCCGCCGCTCCGCACCGAAGAGAACCGCCGCGCGCTGGTCGAGGCCGTCGCGTCAGGATTGATCGACGTCATCATGTCCGACCACAATCCGCAGGACGTCGAAACCAAGCGCCTGCCATTTGCAGAAGCCGCGCCGGGCGCCATCGGCCTCGAAACAATGCTGTCGGCGGGATTGCGGCTGATCCACAATGGCGAGCTCACCTTCACCCAGTTGATCCGTGCGATGTCGACACGCCCGGCCGAACTGCTCGGCCTGCCGGGCGGCACGCTGCGCCCCGGCGCTGTCGCCGACATCATTGTCATTGACGCCGATGTACCGTGGGTGCTGGATCCCGCGGACCTGAAATCGCAATGCAAGAATACACCATTCGACGAAGCCCGCTTCACGGGGCGCGTCGCACGCACTATTGTCGGCGGACGCACCGTTTACGAGCACGTCTAACGCCATATGCGTGTCTTAGGACACCGAAAGCGCGGAGCGCGTCTGGGAGCACGAAAGTGCGAAGCGCGTCTTAGAATAGAGGTCCAATGATCGTTCTCTACATATTCGCCGCCGCGCTCGGTTATTTCCTCGGTTCCGTCCCGTTCGGACTGGTGCTGACCAAGCTCGCCGGCACGCAGGACATCCGCACCATCGGCTCGGGCAATATCGGCGCCACCAACGTGCTGCGCACCGGCCGCAAGGGCCTCGCAGCGGCGACGCTGCTGCTCGACGCCCTCAAGGGCACCGTCGCCGTGATCATCGCCGGCAGTGTCGGCGGTCCTGTCCCGGCCATGATCGCCGGTCTCTTCGCTTTCCTTGGGCACCTTTTCCCGGTCTGGCTCGGCTTCAAGGGCGGCAAGGGCGTCGCCGTCTATATCGGCATCATGTTCGGCCTGTACTGGCCGGCCGCCATCGTGTTCTGCCTCGCCTGGCTCGCCTGCGCTTTCACCTCGCGCTACTCGTCATTCTCGGCCCTGACCGCCAGCGCCATCACGCCGATCTTCCTGTGGTGGGCCAAGGCACCGCAACTCGCCGTGCTGGCCACGGCGCTGACGCTGCTGCTGTGGTTCATGCACCGCGAGAACATCAAGCGATTGCTGAACGGCACCGAAGGCAAGATCGGCGCGAAGTAGCTCAAAGCAGCGGAAGATTGAGAAGAAGCGGTTCCTGCGAATTGCTCAATCGAGATACTTAGCAAGTAACGAGCCTACAGCACTCATTGGGATCTGACGCCTTAAAAGCTTGAGTCGTTGCTGAGTTTTATCGGGTCCATCCCACTCAATATCCGTGTACCCACGCGGATAACCAAGCTGCTCTTCAACGTCCTCAAGCGTCCAGCCTTTGGTCAGAAGCCCATCTGCCGAGTAGATCTGATCTGGATCGATTAAAAGGCCGAACTCCCGGTAGCAATCGCGGATCAATTCGCACAGAATTCGCATATAGGTTCGGCAGGCGGCTGCCACATCTTCCTCAGGTAGCCACTCATAGCGACCGCGTTCAGGTTGCCCGAACCAGCAAACCTGAAAATTCTTGGAGCCGGAGCCGCCCATCACGGGATTAATCCCAATGTGTTGCGTATCTGTACGACAAGCGTGAAAAAAACGAGCGAGTTCATTCGCTCTCAGCTGTTGTTGCCACTTGTCGTACCACGTATCAAAACCATCTGCGTGCTTGATGGAAGCTTGTAGTGCAAACGTAACACTCCGGGCAGCGGCAACGAACGCGCTAAAATAATAGCGAACCTTGAAAAAATCCGCTCCACCTTCTGCAACTAAATCGCAGAAGAAATCGGCCTCTGCGAGCTTATCATCCACAATTCCGAAGTTGCGCACGATCCATCCCTAAAGTTTGAAGACATGATCAATGCGAAAGCGCTGCGACACAGCAAAGTTAATGGCGCTCGCGCCCTAAACTACGAATGATGAAATCAATCATATAAAAATAGCGCCGACCACCTTCCTACCTAAATAAGCCCCCGTCAAAACACTCGCGCGCCCTGCTTCGCGTCGAGATCGAACTCCCAGATCTCGACGCCGCGGCTGATCAGGTGACCGTTGTTCTTGATATAGTGCGAGATCAGACTCACCTTCGAATGCGGGTGAAGATGTTTGAGCACGAACAGAATCTTCCGATAGTCGCGCGGCGCCGCACCGAACAGCAGCATGGCTTCGTTCATGCCGCGGATCTTGGCGCTCGGCCGATTGCCGGACACTGTCCAGGTGTAGGACTTGCACTCCACCAGGATGCGCGGGCTGGCGCTGCCGAGATCGAAGCGCTTGTTCTTCTGTAGCCGGTGGCCGACGGGTACGACGAAATTGCGCGCAAGCTGCACGCCCTCGGAATGAAAGAAGATCTGCGCCGCTTCCTCGAACTCACGCCCAACGGCGGCGTTGCTCGATGCGCCGATCCGCTGGAAGTTGTTCACGTCCCAAAGCATTGCCATCACTGAACACAAGCCATCAGGGCTCACCCCTACTCTCGCACCTTAAGTGCGAATGTCAATTGAATGCATCCTTAAGTTGATAGACACTCCCCACCGGGGGAGCATGGCTTGGACAGCATCTCACAGGGCAGCACACAGCTCACGGACGCCCAGCGGCTCGACTGGTTGCGGCTGATCCGCAGCGACAATGTGGGGCCGCGTACTTTTCGATCGCTGATCAACCATTTCGGCAGCGCACGCGCCGCGCTGGAGCGGCTGCCCGATCTGGCGCGCCGCGGCGGCGCTGCCCGCGCCGGCCGGATCTGCAGCGCCGACGACGCACAGCGGGAACTCGACCTCGGACGCAAGATGGATGTCGCGCTTGTCGCGCCCGGTGAGCCCGGCTACCCGCCGCGATTGGCGGGGATCGACGATGCACCGCCGCTGCTCGGCATCCGCGGCAAAGTGGACGCGCTGATGCGGCCGATGATCGCCATCGTCGGCTCGCGCAATGCGTCCGGCGCGGGACTGAAATTCGCGGAGAGACTGGCGCGCGACCTCGGCGATGCCGGTTTCGTGATCGTGTCGGGCCTCGCACGCGGCATCGATCAGGCCGCGCATCGCGCCAGCCTGAATGGCGGCACCGTGGCTGTGCTGGCTGGCGGTCATGACAAGATCTATCCGCCCGAACACGAGGACCTGCTGTTCGCCCTGGTGGACAACGGCGGCGCGATTTCCGAGATGCCGCCCGGCCATGTCCCACGTGCTCGCGATTTCCCGCGTCGCAATCGCCTGATCTCGGGTGCAGCGCTCGGCGTCGTCGTGATCGAAGCGGCGCATCGCTCGGGCTCGCTGATCACCGCGCGGATGGCCGCCGAACAGGGCCGCGAAGTGTTTGCCGTGCCGGGCTCGCCGCTCGATCCCCGCGCCGCCGGCACCAACGACCTCATCAAGCAAGGCGCAGCGCTGGTGACCGAAGCCTCCGACGTCATCAATGCGGTCGCGCCGATCATGGAGCGGCCGATCGAATTGCCGAGCCGTGAACCTGATGACGTCACGTCATTCGATGAACCAGACAGCAGCGACCGCGCACGCGTGATCGCATTGCTCGGTCCAAGCCCGGTCGGCATCGACGATCTTATTCGCCTTGCCGGTACATCGGCTGCCACCGTACGCATCGTGCTGCTGGAGCTCGAGCTTGCCGGACGGCTGGAGCGTCATGGCGGAGGGTTGGTGTCGATGATCTGAGGACTCAGTCCTGCGAATTGCGCCCGTCGAAGTTTTTTCGTGCGGTGTCGATATCGGGCAGATGTTGCTGCGCCCATGCGCCGAGCTTTATGACCGGATCGCTCAGGCCTCGGCCGAGATCCGTGAGTTCATAGTCCACACGCGGGGGCACGGTCGGAAACACGGTACGCGTCACCAGACCGTCGCGTTCAAGCCCGCGCAAGGTCAGGGTCAGCATCCGCTGCGAGATGCCGCCGACCATCCGTTTCAACTCGTTGAAACGCCGTGGACCCTCGCCGAGCAGCATGATCACCAGGACGCTCCACTTGTCGCCGACCCGCGCCAGCACCGAGGCAACGCCGCGACAATCGCTCTCCTGATGCGGAATCGCCGGCAAAGCAGGCACCTTTTTGTGCTCGGGTTTCAAAATTGTGCCTTCTTGTGCAGTTTCGGCCAGTCACTCATGTAGCGTCAGTTACAAACCTATACCATGAGGTGACCACATGAAACTGCTCCATATCGATTCCAGCGTTCTCGGCCCCCATTCCGTCAGCCGGCAGGTTTCCGCCGCCATTACCGACCGGCTGGCCAAGGCCAATCCTGGCCTTGAGACCACCTATCGCGATCTCACCGCCACGCCGCTGGCGCATCTGTCCGGCTCCCATCTCGCTGTCGCGCAGGGCGCAGCGCCCGATGCGGCGCTTCAGCCCGATCTCGCCGCCGGTAGTGCCGTGCTGGAGGAGTTTCTTGCTGCCGATATCGTGGTGATCGGCGCACCAATGTACAACTTCACCATTCCGAGCCAGCTCAAGGCGTGGATTGATCGCATCCTCGTCGCCGGCAAGACATTCAAATACGGCGACAAGGGTGCCGAAGGCCTCGCGGGCAGCAAGCGCGTCATCGTTGCCGTTTCACGCGGCGGCTTCTACGGCGCGGACATGCCGACGGCTGCCGGCGAACATCTCGAAACCTATCTGCGCTGGGTGTTCGGCTTCATCGGCGTCACCAATCTCGAATTCATCGCCGCCGACGGCATCATGATGGGACCGGAGCTACGCGAGAAAGCCGTTGCCGGTGCCTTGCAGGCAGCGACAGATCTCCGCGCGGCTTAACTAACGCGTCGTTCCGGGGCGCGTTTTCAGCGCAGCTGAATGCGCGAACCTCAGCCACTCCAATTGGAGTGGCGAAGAACCTCGAAATGAGATTCACATATCGAGATCCCGGGTTCATGCCATCCGCTGCGCGTTCGGCCTGCCCCGGGATGACGATGCGCGTTGCGATCATTCAGCTACGATAGGCCGGTGCACCTGCCGGGGCCGATGTCACGCCGCCATCGACGAAAATCTCGGCGCCCTGGATGTTCGATGCATCATCCGACGCGAGAAACAGCACGGTCTTCGCAACTTCTTCCGGCTTGCCGAAACGCCCGAGCGGAATGGTCTGCGACAGGCGTTTCTCGAATGCGTTGAAAGCTTCCGGCGTCGGCGCAACACGGTCCCAGATCGGCGTCGCGGTCGCGCCCGGCGAGACCACGTTTACGCGGATGTTGCGCGGCGACAGTTCGGACGCCATCACGCGGGCCATCGCGCGCACGCCGGCCTTGCTCGCGGCATAGGCAGCATAGCCGGGATTTCCGAGCACGGAGATCACCGAACCGTTGAGAATGATGGACGCGCCATCGTTGAGATGCGCGGCTGCCGCCTGCACGGTGAAGAACACGGCGGTGATGTTGGTCTTCAAGACGGACTCGAACACATCGAGCGCGGTGCCACCCACTGGCGTATGCGCGCTGATGCCTGCATTGGCGAATACGATGTCGAGCTTGCCGAATTTCTCGACAGCTTTGGCCACGGCATTCTCGGTGGCAGCAATGTCAGTCGCATCAGCCACGATGCCGATCGCATTCGGGCCGAGTTCGGCCACCGCCGCGTCGAGCCTCGCCTTGTCGCGACCAGTGATGGCCACCTTGGCGCCCTCAGCGACGAAGAGCTTCGCCGTGGTCAGTCCAATACCGCTATTGCCGCCCGTGATGAGCGCCGTCTTGTTCGCCAAACGCATGGTGATCTCCTGATGATCAAGTGGTTGCTTTTTAAAACCACATGGACATTTAGGGCGGATGGTTTCATAATGCAACCACATGTCCGCTAATCACTGCATTTCTTTTTCCCGCCGCTGGAAAGTCGCATGGCCAAACGCACCAGTCTCAAGGACTCCACCTGCCCGGTCGCCCGCTCCATGGAGGTGATCGGCGACTGCTGGACGATGATGATCATCCGCGACGCCATGCTGGGCGCGCGGCGCTTCGGCGAATTCCAGAAGAGTCTCGGACTGGCGAAGAACATTCTCGCCGTCAGGCTGAAAGCCCTCGTGGAGGACGGCATCCTGAAACTGGAGCCGGCAGCCGACGGCAGCGCCTATCAGGACTATGTGCTGACCCCGAAAGGCCAGGCGGTTCATCCAATCATGGTGGCGCTGCGCCAGTGGGGCGAGGATTATGCGTTCAACCCCGGCGAACCGACGACCATCATGGTCGATCGCAAGAGTGGCAAGCAGATCAAAAAGCTGGAACTGCATGCGGCCGACGGCAGGCTGCTCAGCTATGGCGACACCACGATTGTGCCCTCAACTGCCTGAGGGCTTGCGCAGTCCTTGCAGCCGCAGGATCTCCTCGGTTTCGAGATGCGCCATATCGAGCAAGTAAGCGAGCATGTCGTGGCGATGGCGGCGCGCCATCCGCGACAGATCGCGGACCGCACTCTTTATATAAAGAGCCGCCTCCTCGGGCCCGCCATCGCCCTGCGGCTGATCGTCCGGAATGGGCGGTGTCATAGGCATTCCCTACCCGCGCAGTCCGGGCGAAATCAGCACCAAAGAAGCATCAAATCATACTCCTAATGGTTGCATTTTACAACCCCTGGTAATTGACTGGGAACCAACAGACGCGGCCATCAACAACTCACGATTTGACACGGGACCCCTTCGCACCCATGTTCGCCGCGAAACGGCTGGCGCGACTCTCGCAGACCCAAGCCGGATTCCCCCTGTAAGTTATTGGAATCACATGAATCTCGTCATTGTCGAGTCGCCTTCAAAGGCCAAGACGATCAACAAGTATCTGGGCAAGGACTATGAGGTCCTGGCGTCGTTCGGCCATGTCCGCGACCTTCCCGCCAAGAACGGATCGGTCGATCCCGACGCCAATTTCCAGATGATCTGGGAGATCGACCCCAAGGCCGCGAGCCGACTGAACGACATCGCCAAGGCGGTCAAAGGCGCCGACAAGCTCATTCTCGCGACCGACCCTGATCGCGAAGGTGAGGCCATCTCCTGGCACGTGCTCGAAGTCCTCAAGCAGAAGCGCGCGCTGAAAGACCAGAAGATCGAGCGCGTGGTGTTCAACGCGATCACCAAGCAGGCCGTCACCGACGCGATGAAGAACCCGCGCGAGATCGATGGCGCACTGGTCGACGCCTATATGGCGCGCCGTGCACTCGATTATCTGGTGGGCTTTACGCTTTCTCCTGTGCTGTGGCGCAAGCTGCCCGGCGCCCGCTCCGCGGGCCGCGTGCAATCGGTCGCGCTGCGCCTGGTCTGCGACCGCGAGCAGGAAATCGAGAAGTTCATCCCGCGCGAATACTGGTCGCTGGTGACCACGCTGGCGACGCCGCGCGGCGAGAGTTTCGAAGCCCGCTTGGTCGGCGCTGACGGCAAGAAGATCCAGCGTCTTGATATCGGCACCGGTGCGGAAGCCGAAGACTTCAAGAAGGCCATCGAAGCCGCCAACTTCACGGTCTCCACCGTCGATGCCAAGCCCGCACGCCGCAATCCGCAGGCGCCGTTCACGACCTCCACGCTGCAGCAGGAAGCCAGCCGCAAGCTCGGCTTCGCGCCGGCGCACACCATGCGCATCGCGCAGCGTCTGTATGAAGGCATCGACATCGGCGGCGAGACCACCGGTCTCATCACCTATATGCGAACCGACGGCGTGCAGATCGACCCCTCCGCCATCACGCAGGCTCGCTCCGTCATCGGCGAAGACTACGGCAAGCAGTATGTGCCGGACGCCGCGCGGCAATATACGAGCAAGGCCAAGAACGCGCAGGAAGCGCACGAAGCGATCCGTCCGACCGATATGTCGCGTCGCCCGGCGAGCCTGCGCGGCCGTCTCGATAGCGATCAGTCGCGGCTTTACGAATTGATCTGGATGCGCACCATCGCCAGCCAGATGGAATCCGCCGAGATGGAGCGCACCACCGTCGATATCGCTGCCAAGGCAGGATCGCGCCTGCTCGAATTGCGCGCCACCGGTCAGGTCGTGAAGTTCGATGGTTTCCTTGCCGTCTATCAGGAAGGCAAGGACGACGACGCCGAGGATGAAGATTCACGCCGCCTGCCCGCCATGAGCGAGGGTGAAGCGCTGAAGAAAGAAAACCTCGCGGTTACCCAGCATTTCACCGAACCGCCGCCGCGCTTCTCGGAAGCCTCGCTGGTGAAGCGCATGGAAGAGCTCGGCATCGGCCGTCCCTCGACCTATGCATCGATCCTGCAGGTGTTGAAGGATCGCGGTTACGTTCGTCTCGAAAAGAAGCGCCTGTATGGCGAGGACAAGGGCCGCGTCGTCGTCGCCTTCCTCGAAAACTTCTTCGCCAAATATGTGGAATACGATTTCACCGCGGCGCTGGAAGAGAACCTCGATAGGATCTCCAACAACGAGATTTCCTGGCAGCAGGTGCTCAAGGATTTCTGGACCGACTTCATCGGCGCCGTGAACGAGATCAAGGATCTGCGCGTGGCGCAGGTGCTTGATGCGCTCGACGAGATGCTCGGCCCGCACATCTACGCCCCGCGCGAAGATGGCGGCGATCCGCGCCAGTGCCCGACCTGCGGCACCGGTCGTCTCAATCTGAAGGCCGGCAAGTTCGGCGCCTTCGTCGGCTGCACGAATTATCCGGAATGCCGCTACACGCGTCCGCTCGCCGCCGATAGCGGCGCCAACGCCGATCGCGTGCTCGGCCCCGATCCGGTGTCAGGTCTCGAAGTGGCGGTGAAGGCCGGACGCTTCGGGCCCTATATCCAGCTTGGCGACGCCAAGGATTACGAAGAAGGCGAGAAGCCGAAGCGCGCCGGCATTCCGAAGAACACGTCGCCCAGCGATGTCGAACTCGATCTGGCACTCAAGCTCTTGTCGCTGCCGCGCGAGATCGGCAAGCATCCGGAGACCGGCGAGCCGATCACCGCAGGCCTCGGCCGCTTCGGACCATTCGTGAAGCATGAGAAGACCTATGCCAGCCTCGAGGCCGGCGACGAGGTGTTCGATATCGGCCTCAACCGCGCGGTCACGCTGATCGCCGAGAAGATCGCCAAGGGGCCATCAGGCCGCCGCTTCGGCGCCGATCCCGGCAAGCCGCTCGGCGACCATCCGACCCTCGGCGGCGTTGCCGTGAAGGGCGGGCGTTATGGCGCCTATGTCACCGCGGGCGGCGTCAATGCGACGATCCCGAGCGACAAGACGCAGGAGACGATCACGCTCGAAGAGGCGATCGCGCTGATCGACGAGCGCGTGGCCAAGGGCGGCATCAAACCGAAGCGCGGCGCCAAGAAAGCACCGGCGAAGAAGGCTGTCGCCAAGAAGGCCGATGCCGCGGAGAAGAAGCCGGCAGCCAAGAAGGCGGTTGCGAAGAAAACGGCAACCAAGCCAAAGGCTGAGGGCGCTGCCGCCAGCAAGGCGCGCGCGCCGGTGAAGGCGAAGACATCGCCTGCCAAGAAGAAGGCCGCGAAAACGGTCGCGAAGAAGAGCGCTGGCTAGAACGGACAATTGTGAACAAGAAACGTGACAGCAGCTTTCCAACCAGGGATGCCATCGTCGCGTTCGTTCGCGCGTATCCCGGCAAGATCGGCACCCGCGAGATCGCGCGTGAATTCGGACTGAAGAACGCCGCCCGTGTCGAGCTCAAGCGCATGCTGCGCGAACTCGCCGACGAAGGCGCCATCGCCAAGAAAGGCCGCAGCGTGCGCGAGCCCGCAGCGCTGCCACCGACAGTGCTGGTCGACATCACCTCCAGGGATGCCGATGGCGAGTTGATCGCCACGCCCGTCGAATGGGACGAGGCAGACGGCACGGTGCCAAAAATTCGCATTCACACGCCGCGCCGTCCCCTGCCCGGCACCGCGGCAGGTGTTGGTGACCGCGCATTGTTGCGCATCGAGAAGATCGAGAACGATGGCGAGTTAGCCAGCTATCAGGGCCGCGTCGTGCGGGTGCTCGAAGGTGCCCGCACACGTCTGCTCGGCATCTATCGCGCGCTGCCGAATGGCGGCGGACGATTGATCCCGGTCGACAAGAAGCAGGCCGGGCGCGAACTCAACATCGCCGCGTCAGACGCCAACGGCGCCGAGGACGGCGATCTCGTCAGTGTCGATCTCATTCGTACGCGTGGCTATGGCCTCGGCTCCGGCAAGGTGAAGGAACGGCTCGGTTCGCTCTCCTCCGAGAAGGCGGTCAGCCTGATCGCGATCCACTCGCACGATATCCCGCAAGCGTTCTCCCGCGATGCGCTGAAGGAAGCGGAAGCCGCGCAGCCTGCGACATTGCAGGGGCGTGAAGACTGGCGCGACGTGCCGCTGGTCACCATCGATCCGCCGGACGCCAAGGATCATGACGACGCCGTTTACGCGGAGCTCGATTCCGATCCGAACAATACAGGCGGATACATTGTCAGCGTCGCGATCGCCGATGTCGCTTTCTATGTGCGCCCCGGCTCTGCGCTGGATCGCGATGCGCTGATCCGCGGCAACTCCGTCTACTTCCCCGATCGCGTCGTACCGATGCTGCCGGAGCGCATCTCCAACGACCTGTGTTCGCTGGTGCCGGGCGAACCGCGCGGCGCCCTCGCCGTACGCATGGTGATCGGTGTCGATGGCCGCAAGAAGTCACACACGTTCCATCGCATCCTGATGCGCTCGGCGGCCAAGCTGAATTACGCACAGGCGCAAGCCGCCATCGATGGCCATCCCGACGATACTACCGGCCCGCTGCTCGAACCGATCCTGAAGCCGCTCTATGCGGCCTATGCGCAGGTCAAGCTCGCGCGCGACGAACGCGATCCGCTCGATCTCGACATCCCAGAGCGAAAAATCCTGCTGAAGAAGGACGGCACCGTCGATCGCGTCATCGTACCGGAGCGGCTCGACGCGCATAAGCTCATCGAAGAGTTCATGATCCTGGCCAACGTCGCCGCAGCCGAAACGCTTGAAAAGAAGGCTCTGCCGCTTATCTATCGGGTACATGATGAGCCTTCGGTGGAGAAGGTTCACAACCTGCAGGAATTCCTCAAGACCCTCGACATGCCGTTCGCCAAAGCGGGCGTATTGCGGCCATCGGTATTCAACCGGGTGCTGTCACAGGTCAAAGGTCAGGATTCCGAACCGCTGGTGAATGAAGTGGTTTTGCGCTCGCAAGCCCAGGCGGAATATGCCGCCGAGAATTACGGACATTTCGGTCTGAACCTGCGCCGCTACGCGCATTTTACCTCGCCTATCAGGCGATACGCAGATCTGATCGTGCATCGCGCACTGATCCGTGCGCTCGGGCTTGGCGAAGGCGCACTGCCTGAGACCGAAACCGTGGAAACACTGAGCGAAATCTCGGCGCAGATTTCGGCCACCGAACGCCGGGCCATGAAGGCCGAGCGCGAGACGTCCGACCGGCTGATCGCGCACTTTTTGGCCGACAAGATCGGCGCCACCTTCCGGGGCCGGATCTCCGGCGTCACCAGGGCTGGACTCTTTGTCCGATTGACCGAGACCGGCGCCGATGGCCTGATCCCGATCCGCACGTTGGGCACCGAATACTTCAACTATGACGAAGCTCGCCACGCCCTCGTCGGTACACGCAGTGGTGCCATGCATCGGTTGGGTGACGTCGTCGATGTCCGTCTGGTCGAGGCAGCCCCCGTTGCAGGTGCCTTGCGGTTCGAAATGCTTTCCGAGGGCAATACCGCCCCACGGAACCGCCGACGCGAACATGCCCGCAGCAATGACGCTGCAGACCGGCCGCGTCATCCGGGTGCCAGGTCTTCTGGTGCGACGAAGTTCAAATCGTCGAAGAAGGTCAAGGCGCCCAAGAAAGCCAAACCCGGTCGCAACGCCCGGCAGGCTGCCAAAGCTGACAAGGCTCGCGCCGGTGGTAACCCCGGCAAGCCAAAAAAGGGGTAACGTCATGATGACATTGACCACACCGAAGATCTGGAGCGCGACGCTGGATTCCTCCGCCAAACGCAATGTGTGGACCGCGATGAAGCGCGGCTTCGCCTGTCGCTGCCCGAACTGCGGCGAAGGCAAGATGTTTCGCGCCTTCCTGAAAACCGCAGATCACTGCGACAAGTGCGGACAGGATTTCTCTGCACACCGCGCCGATGATCTTCCCGCCTATCTCGTGATCGTCATCGTCGGTCACATCGTCGTGCCGATCGCATTGTGGATCGAGACCAACTACTCGCCATCGGTCGCGCTGCAACTTGCGATCTACCTGCCGATCACGCTGATCGCGTCGCTGTTGCTGCTGCAACCCGTCAAGGGCGCCGTGGTGGGATTGCAGTGGGCATTCCGCATGCACGGATTTGGCGACGGCCCGGCTGACTGATACGTTCTCCGTCCCTTGAACAGCACGTAATAAGAAGAATTTCAGGAGACGGAATGAGCGACGCAGTCGAGATCGGCAAGGAAGCCGACCACCATCCCTATAAGCGTCCGCGCGACGCTGCGACCCTGATGCTGGTCGATCGCTCCGGCCCGATTCCGAAAGTGCTTGTCGGCAAGCGTCACGACAAGGTCGTGTTCATGCCCGGCAAGTTCGTCTTCCCCGGCGGCAGTGTCGACACGACCGACAACAAGATTCCGGTGGCTGCACCTTTGCCGCCGGAGCTTGAAGCCAACCTGATGAAAGGCAGCCCGAAGACGCCGCCGTCGCGCGCGCGTTCGCTCGCTGTCGCTGCGATCCGCGAAGCCTGCGAAGAAACGGGCCTCTGCCTCGGCCGCAAGGTTGATGGCGCGACCAGGAAGCTCCCCGGCGTATGGGAAGCTTTTAGCGATGCAGGTCTCCTGCCCGATCCCTCGGGCCTGTTTCTGATTGCGCGCGCCATCACACCACCCGGCCGTATCAAGCGCTTCGATACGCGTTTCTTCACAGCAGATGCATCGTCGATCGCGCATCGCGTCGAGGGCGTGGTGCATGCCGATGCCGAACTGGTGGAACTGGTCTGGGTCGAACTCGGCTCCGCACATCTCGCCGACGCGCACGCAATGACGAAGAACGTGCTCAATCAATTGCAGCAGCGTCTCGCCACCGGCCCGCTCCGTCACGACGCGCCGCTGCCCTTCTTCCATTGGTACAGCGGCAAGATGCAACTCGACATGCTGCCCAGCGATAGCTGAGTTAATCAAGTAAGAGGTCTCGCTTTTCGATCTATTCTAATTCTAACTGTTTCCGTAGTGGGATAACTGGTGAGGCACGGTAAGCTACCGTTGTCTTGCTCACAGGAATTCCCAGTTATGGGACAGATGAATTGGACGCCGCAGGTCGAGTCTTCGACATTTACGCGCGCGTCACTGGAATATCGTCGCAAGGCGTCGGCACTCAGCCAGCGCGCCAGCGTGGAAGCTGACCCACGCAAAATTCGTGCATTGCTACAACTCGCCATCTCGTGGATTCAGGTTGCTGAAAACGAAGAGTTGATGGCGAGCGAGTATCGCGCCAGCGCACACATGCACAGTTTCTGACACGAGAAGACGCCGCATACGCGGCGCCTTCCTGCTCTGCCAAGCCCATCGTCAGATCTGAGCGAGACCACCGTCGACGAACAATTCTGCGCCGGCGACGAAGCTGGAGTCATCCGATGCCAGGAACAGAACCGCCTTCGCGACTTCGTCCGCGGTACCGAGACGGCCGAGCGGCACGATGGTCTTGAGGTAGCCCTTCACATCGTCATTGGCGAAGACGTCGAGGCCGGGGGTCTGGATCGGTCCGGGGCTGACGACATTCACGCGAATTTTGCGCGCCTTGAGGTCCGAGGTCCAGCTGCGCGCGAACGAGCGGATCGCTGCCTTGGTGGCGTTGTAGACGCTGAAGGACTCCATGCCCTTCGATCCCGATACCGAGCCGGTGAGAACCACCGAGGCGCCGTCGGACAGCAGCGGCAATGCCTGCTGCACCGTGAACAAAACGCCCTTCACGTTGATGTCGAACATCTTGTCATAGACGTCTTCGGTGATCTGGCCGAACGCGCTTAATTCATAGCCGCCGGCATTGGCGAACAGCACGTCGATCTTGCCCTTGGCAGCCTTCACCGTATCGAACAGATGCGCGAGATCGGCGAGCTTGGCAGCGTCCGCCTGCACGCCGACGGCCTTCGGTCCGAGCTGCTTCACGGCGGCATCGAGTTCGGCCTGGCGGCGGCCGGTGATGAACACGGTGGCGCCTTCGTCGATAAAACGCTGCGCGGCGGCCAGACCGATGCCGGCGCTGCCACCGGTGACGACTGCGATTTTGCCTTCGAGTTTGCGGGTCATGATGCTCTCCATTTGATCTGGGGCGGCGCCATCGCCGTCCGACATGGAGAACATCGTCCATTCGCTCACTGGCGGTTATGGGCTTGTTCGGATATTATTTATCCGTATTCTGGATGAATGACCGATACATTCGCCCTTTTCCAGGCTTTCATCCGCGTCGTCGAAGCAGGCTCATTCACCCGTGTGGCTGAGGAGCAGAATTCCAGCCAGCCGACCGTCAGCCGCCAGGTGGCAACGCTGGAAGACCATCTCGGCACCCGATTGTTCACCCGCACCACCCGCAAGCTGACGCTCACCGATGACGGCCGCAGTTTCTACGAGCGCGCCAAACTGGCGCTGGAAGCCGTTGCCGAGGCCGAGGGCGCGGTGGGACGACGCCGGGCCAGACCATCAGGCACGTTGCAACTGGCCCTCCCGGTGGTGTTCGGACGGCTGCGGGTGATCCCGCATCTCAAGGGCTTTCTGGCGCGCTACCCCGATGTCAGTGTCGACCTCGTGATGAGTGACGGCTTCAGCGATCTGGTCGAGGACGGCATCGATCTCGCGATCCGCTCCGGCGTCGTGACCGACCCGAACCTGATCGCCAGGAAGATCGGCGTGACACGCCGCATCCTCGTGGCGTCGCCGTCCTATCTGCGCGGCAAGACGCTGCCTGCGCATCCGAACGATCTCATCGGGCATGATTGCATCCCCTATACGCGCTTCACCGGCGGCGTGACCTGGCGCTTCGAAAGTCCGGACGGCCCGATCGCTATCGAAGCCACGGGGCCGGTGCGAACCCAGAGTTCGGAAGGCATTCGCGAAGCCGTGATGTCCGGCCTCGGTATCGGGTTTGTGCCGATCTGGCATTTCAGGGATGAGATCGAGACCGGTCGTCTCATTGTGTTGCTCGAAGCCTTCGAACCGAAACCGGTGCCGATCAGCGCGGTCTATCCCTCGCGCCGCTTCGTGCCGCAGAAGACCCGCGCCATGATCGACTACCTGGAAACGCAATTTGCGATGGACCCGACGCTGAATCCGAAGCGGGTGTGAGCTCCGTCCTCATGGTGAGGAGGCGCTACTTCAGCGCCGTCTCGAACCATGAGCGCCGGCCTCCATCCTTCGAGACGCGACGAAGACGCCGCTCCTCAGGATGAGGTTCTGCAGATAATCCACAAATCGCAATAATCTTCTCGTGAGCAGCATCTACCTGCGCGCGTCGGCGTCCCTATCTGTTCCCGACCAGCATCACGGGGAATTCCAGATGGCGAAGCGTCAGTTGAAGCTCGGGGCCTTCATGCGCCCGATCAGCATCCATACCGGCGCATGGCGCTATCCCGGCGCTCAGCCTGACGCCAACTTCAACTTTCCCTTCCTCAAACAGATGATCCGCAAGCTCGAGGCCGGCAAGTTCGACGCCTTCTTCATGGCCGATCATCTTGCCGTGCTGAATATGCCCGTCGAGGCGCTGAAGCGCAGCCACACGGTGACATCGTTCGAGCCCTTCACACTGCTGTCAGCGCTGGCCGCCGTCACCGACAACATCGGCCTCGTCGCCACCGGCTCCACCACCTTTGACGCGCCCTATCACGTCGCCCGCCGCTTTGCGTCGCTCGATCACATCTCGGGCGGCCGCGCCGGCTGGAATATCGTGACAACGTCGAATCCTGATGCCGCGCTGAACTTCGGCCTCGACGATCACATGGAGCATGCCGAGCGCTACAAGCGCGCGCGCGAGTTCTACGACGTCGTTACCGGGCTGTGGGATTCCTTTGCCGATGATGCCTTCGTCCGCAATGTCGAGACCGGCATATTCATGGACCCTGAGAAGATGCATGTGCTCGATCACAAGGGCCCGTATCTCTCGGTGCGCGGGCCGCTGAATATCGCGCGTCCCGTGCAGGGGTGGCCCGTCATCGTGCAGGCCGGCGCGTCCGAAGACGGCAAGCAGCTTGCCGCCGAAACCGCAGAAGCGGTGTTCACCGGCGGCGGCGCGATCAGCGATGCGCAGAAGCTCTATGCGGACATCAAGGGCCGCATGGAGAAGCTCGGCCGCAACCGCGATCATCTCAAGATCCTGCCCGGCGCCTTCGTGGTGGTCGGCGACAGCGTGGATGAAGCCAAGGAGAAACGCGCGCTGCTCGACAGCAAGGTGCATTACGCCAACGCCATCGCCTCGCTCTCGATCAATCTCGGCACCGATGCCTCCGGCTTCGATCCCGATGGCCCGCTGCCCGAGATTCCCGAAACCAATGCCAGCAAGAGCGGCCGCGAGCGCGTGATCGCCCTCGCGAAGCGCGAGAACCTGACCGTGCGCCAGCTTGCCCAGCGCCTCGGCGGCTATGGCGGCTCGGCCTTCGTGGGCACGCCCCAGACCATCGCCGACGAGATGCAGGAATGGCTGGAAACCGAGGCCTCAGACGGCTTCAACATCATGTTCCCCTATCTGCCGGAGGGGCTGAACGACTTCGTCGACCGGGTGATCCCGGAACTCCAAAAGCGCGGGGTTTTCCGCAGGGAGTATGAAGGCCGGACGCTCCGCGAGAATTTGGGGCTACCACGGCCCGAAAACCGCTTCTTTCCGGGCTAAGACCAGCAAATCCCCGGATTTACCGCCCCGGAAAACCTTGACTTTGGGGCGTTCGGGGCTAGGTTGCGCCCCAACACGGCCAGTTCTCTGGCTGTCACCCGATTCCCGACATTCAGAGGTTCTGCCATGGCCAAAGCGGTCACCATCAAGGTCAAGCTCGTTTCCACCGCGGACACCGGCTTCTACTACACCGCCAAGAAGAATTCGCGCACCATGACCGACAAGATGGTCAAGAAGAAGTACGACCCGGTCGCGCGCAAGCACGTTGAATTCAAGGAAGCCAAGATCAAGTAAGCGCTGAACGCAGCTGCTGACGGATTTTGAACGGGGCCCTTTCGGGTCCCGTTTTCTTTTGAGCCTCTCCCCCGCAACGCGCGGGGCGAGGTTAAGTAAGAAGCCCAGCTCAATCGTTTCAATTTTAGCGATCCGCGCAGCGCCACGTTTACCCTGCCACAACTATGGCGGGCATGAAGCCTGCGATTGAAACGGTATTCACGTCATTTCGTGCGACAAGTCGGTATCATTCGACGCAATTGATTTGCATCGGGAGCAACCCTTGTCTTTCCGCGATTCAGACACGACGGCTGGCCAGTTCACGTCTGCGGTGTTTCTGGCAGGCGTCTTCGTCCGCTACGGATTCTATTTTTTCGGAATGATCGTGTTCGGGCTCATCGCCTTCGGGGTGATCTGGCTCTGGGGCAATCGCGTCCAGGTGGTCCAGGACAAGCCAGCTTTCAGGATCACTGACGGCAGCTTCACACGGTTACCCGTCAGCTCCGATATCATCACCAGTGGACTGCTTGGCCGTGTTGAGGTCATGCAATACGGGGCACTGGATCATCGCGGGATCGATCTCACCGTGGCGATCGCATTCCCGCCCCCAGGCGGCCTCCAGACGCGGCCGACTTTCGAACCGCGCGAAACAAAGCTTTTGCGCAACATGCGCTTCCAGACGCTCTCCACGCACTTCGATCTGGAAACGCGCTACGGCCCTGTCCATGCCGTCGAAACGCGCGTCGAGACCGATGGCCGCTGGAAACAGTGCCTCGCCTTCAGCTCGCGCTTCGATACCAGAACTGTGTTCCTCTCCGGCTGGACCTGCGACGCCACCGGCACCAAGCCCGGCGCGGATGCCCTCGCCTGCGCGCTCGACAAACTCGTGATCGATAAGGAATTGCCGACGAAAGAAGCCGACGCCTATCTGCGCGCACGCATGACGCGCCCGGCTTACTGCGCGGCCCGGCAGGTCACACAGACCTTCGATACGGGATCGCGCCCGATCTCGCCGCCATCGCGATGGTCGCAACCATCGGCACGAACGCGGCTGTGATAGTAACTTAAGCCGCCGCCGCAACCACGCGGTTGCGGCCGTCGTGCTTGGCGCGGTACAGCGCCACGTCGGCACGCTTGAGCACGTCGGCGACGGGCTCGCCTTTCTTCTCCAGCGTCGACAACCCGATCGAGATCGTGACCTCGATGCGCTTGTTGCCCTTGTCGATGGAGAACGGCTCGCCGGCGATCGAGCGGCGCAGACGCTCGGCCACCATGCTGGCGACGTGCATGTCTGTCTCGGGCATGACGATGACGAATTCCTCGCCGCCGTAGCGACAGGCCAGATCGATACCGCGGATCGACTTGCGAATGCGAACGGCGAATTCGCGCAACACGTCGTCACCGCAATCATGGCCATGATTGTCATTGATCGACTTGAAGAAGTCGATGTCGAGCATCATCAGCGCCAGCGGCTTGCCGCGGGTGGCCGCCTGCTCTGCCAGCGTTTCCAGATGGCTTTCCATGTAGCGGCGGTTGTGCAGTCCGGTCAGACCGTCGGTGATCGCAGCTTCGATGGAGTGCTGAACGTTGTCGCGCAGATGATCGGTATAACGGCGACGGCGGACCTGCGTGCGGGCGCGGGCCAGCAGCTCGTTCTTGTCCACCGGGCGCATCAGGTAGTCGTTGACGCCGATCTCGAGACCGCGCAGCAGCCGCGGATTGTTATCGGCATCGGCAATGGCGAGAATCGGAATCTGCCGCGTGCGCTCCAGCGAACGCGCCTGGCTGCACAGCCGCAATCCGTCGTAATTCTCGAGGCTCAGCGAGACAATGAGCAGGTCGTAATTGCCCTCGGCGGCATGAAACAGCGCCTCGGTCGGATTGGGTTCGACATCGACGGTGTGTTCGGCCGACAGGACCGGCGCCAGCCGCTCATAGGATGACGGACGGTCGTCGACCAGCAGGATGCGTCCGCCCACACCCAGATCAGACACGGCGCTGCGCTCGGGCGCCTGTACGCCGATTTCCAGCGAGGTGATGGCGCGCATGCGCAACTCATCGGTCATCATCTTCAAACGCGTCAGCGAGCGTACGCGCGCCACCAGCACGGCATCGGCGACGGGCTTGGTGAGGAAGTCATCGGCGCCGGCTTCGAGGCCGCGCACGCGATCCGACGGCGAATCCAGCGCGGTGACCATGACCACCGGAATGAAATGCGTCTTCGGATTGGCTTTCAGGCGACGGCAGACTTCGAAGCCGTCCATGTCGGGCATCATGACGTCGAGCAGGATCAGGTCGCATTCGGAACGCGCGCAGACTTCCAGCGCCTGTGCGCCGTTGGAGGCGGTGATGACGTCGAAATACTCCGCCGAGAGACGGGCTTCCAGAAGTTTCACGTTGGCGGGGATGTCATCGACGACAAGAATACGCGCTGACATAGGGAACTCCCTAACCGATGAACCGACGCACGGTTTCGATAAATTTTCCGACCGAAATGGGCTTTGATAAATAGGCTTCGCAGCCGCCTTCGCGGATACGTTCTTCGTCGCCCTTCATGGCGAAGGCTGTGACGGCGACGACGGGGATCATGCTGATCGCAGGATCCTTCTTGATCCAGCCGGTCACTTCGAGACCGGAGACCTGCGGTAGCTGAATATCCATGAGGATGAGATCGGGGCGGAGCGAGCGGACAAGATCGAGCGCTTCATAGCCATTGCTCGTGCCGACTGTCTGATAGCCATGGGCTTCCAGCAGGTCACGGAAGAGCTTCATGTTGAGCTCGTTGTCCTCCACGATCAGGACGGTTTTTGCCATCCCGCCCTCCAATCCAGAACCCGAGCGTTCTTGTTTCGCGGAGCATGATTGCCCTGCGTCACCGGCCAATGTGATGTTCGAAGCGAACTTCCAAATTCACTTCGGCCACCCGCCGAAGTGCCCGTGTACCGCGCATATCCCTGCAACTGGAATCGCCCCGGTGACTCGGGCATGATGATTTAAAATAGAGACGATAAGTTACGGAAAGGCAAACACGCGTGATGAAAAAACCCCAGCGCCACCCCAGCGAAGTTGCTGAAATCGTTGCGATTCAGGCGCTTTCCTTCGTTGCCGGTGACCCCGAGCGGCTGGGCCTGTTCCTGTCCGAGAGCGGAATCGGTCCGGAGACTCTCCGCTCGGCTGCAAAGGATCCACAGTTCCTCGTCAGCGTGCTCGATTTCGTGCTGCGCGACGACGAGACCGTGAAGGCGTTTTCGGCGTCGTCGCAACTGGATCCGACCACCATCGCCGCCGCGCGGCAGGCGCTCGATCCCCGCGGGCAGGACTTTACGTGAGCCCCTCTCCGGCAGAGCTGAGCGGACCGCGCTGCTTCTGCCGGGATTGCCTTGTGGATCTGGATGCACGCGTCAAGCGCTGCACGTCATGCGGGTCGCCGCGCCTGGTGCGACACCACGCGCTGCCGTCCCTGACGCTGGCGCATATCGATTGCGACGCGTTCTACGCCACCGTCGAGAAGCGCGACAATCCCGACATCGTCGATCGGCCCGTCATCATCGGCGGCGGCAAGCGTGGCGTGGTGTCTGCGGCCTGCTACATCGCGCGCACCTATGGCGTGCGCTCGGCTATGCCGATGTTCAAGGCGCTCGATCTCTGTCCCGACGCCGTCGTGGTGCGGCCCGACATGGCGAAATATGTCCGCGTCGGCCGCGAGGTGCGCCATGCCATGCAGGCACTGACGCCGCTGGTCGAACCATTGTCGATCGACGAAGCCTTCCTCGACCTGTCGGGCACACAGCGCGTCCACGGCATGATCCCAGCCAAGGTGCTGGCGAAATTCGCCGCCGACATCGAGCGCACCATCGGCATCACGGTTTCGGTTGGCCTGTCGGTGAACAAGTTTCTCGCCAAGATCGCCAGCGATCTCGACAAGCCACGCGGCTTCGCCACGCTCGATCAGGACGATGCCGTGGCCATGCTTGCCGACAGGCCTGTCAGCTTCATCTTCGGCGTCGGCCCGGCGACCGCGGAGAAACTCTCGCAGCGCGGCTTTCGCAAGATCAGCGATCTGCAGCGCGCCGATGAGACCGACCTGATGAAACAGTTCGGCGGCGAAGGCCGCAGGCTGTGGCGCCTCGCCCGCGGCATCGACGATCGCCTCGTCGTCGCCGATCGCGGCGCCAAGACGATTTCCAACGAGACGACGTTCAACGAAGACATCCGCGACTACGCCACGCTGGAAAAGATCCTGTGGCGATTGTCGGAGAAGGTCTCATCACGGCTGAAGAGCAGCGAATTATCCGGCACCACGGTCACGCTGAAACTCAAAACCGCGGATTTCCGCCAGCGCACCCGCTCGCAATCGATCCAGTCGCCCACGCAGATGGCGGCGCGCATCTTCGATATCAGCCGCGAGATGCTGGCAAAGGAAATCGACGGCACCGCCTTCCGCCTGATCGGCACCGGTGTCAGCGCGCTGAAGCCCGGCAACGAGGCCGGCGACGACAACATGCTCGACCGCCGCTCGTCGCATGCCGAGCGGGCGATGGACGATCTCAGGAAGAAGTTCGGCAGTGCCGCGGTGATCCGCGGCATTGCCTATGACGGACCGGAGAAGCCAAGGACATAATCCCCATAGGGATTGCGAACTTGTGATGTGCCCGGGCTTCCCACGCTGTGGTGGCCGTGAGATGGTCGAATATGGATCTTCGTCGGCTCCTGAAACTCTTTCTAGCGATCTTCGTGACCATCGGCCTCTCGGTGGCGCCAATGGTGACTCCGGCGGCCGCCAAAAGCCCGTCGGCCACGATGACCGACATGTCGGCGATGTCCGGTGACATGCCCTGCTGCCCATCCGAACAGAAGAGTAAGGATTGCCAGGACTGTCCACTTCTCGCGATTTGCGTGTTGAAGACCGTCCAGGCGGGGCCCTCTTTGGCGCCACCCATGACGGTTCGCCACGCCGTCCGAACCTACCACTCGGTGCTGAATGACGCGCTGACCGATGGCGTCAACCGTCCCCCTCCAGACCACCCTCCTCGCACTTCGATCTGAGCGGCGCTGAGCGCCGTCGCTGCCGCGTGCCTCCAGGCGCGCGGATGACGCATGCCGTTCGCGGCACATCAGATTCAATCGAGGATACCAAACCATGAAGACGTCTAACTCCCCGCGCGCCTTCCGGGCCGCGTTGCTCGCTGTCGCTTTGGGCGGCGCAAGCACGGCTGCACTGGCTGACATCAAGGACTACACGTTCGAGCTCGTCGATCAGTCCGTTCAGGCCGGCCCCGACAAGATCATCACCGTTCGCCTGATGAATACCAAGACCGGCAAGCCCGTGCCGGATGCCGTTATTTTTGCAACCCGTCTCGACATGGCTCCTGACGGCATGCAGGAGATGGCCACCAAGGTCACGCCAGTATCGGGGGCCGAGCCCGGCACCTACAAGTTCAAGGCCACTTTCGGAATGGCCGGTCGCTGGCAGCTTTCTCTGGGCGCCAAGGTGCAGGGAGAAACCGGCTCCGTCGAGAACAAGCTCGTCATCACGGCGCAGAAATGAACCGCGCCGTTTTAGCTGGCACCGCCGCCGCGTTCATCGCGGCGGCCGGAGGCGGATTCATCATCGCGCAGCGACCGTTGACGCACGCCCTCGCCGTAGCCACCCCCGCCGATGCGCAGGAAGCCCGAGCGCCGATCTACTATCAAGATCCAGACGGGAAGCCCGCATACTCGTCGACGCCGAAGAAAACGCTGGACGGCCGCAACTACCGCGCCGTTCCGGCGAACGCTGACATCAGCTTCGAGGATATCATAACCGAGCCGATGCCGGGTCCGAACTCGGTGAGTACAGAGCGTAGGATCAAGTATTACCGCAATCCGATGGGACTGCCGGACACGTCGCCAACGCCGAAGAAGGACTCCATGGGGATGGATTACATCCCGGTGTTCGACGGTGACGATTCCGACAATGGATCAGTCAAGCTCTCTCCGGGCAAGATACAGCGCACGGGCGTGAAGTCCGAGCCAGCCGCCAAGCGCGTGATCCTGACGACGATCCGTGCACCCGGCACGATCCAGCTCGACGAACGGCGCATCTCCGTGATCTCGATGCGCGCGGAAAGCTGGGTGCAGAAGGTTGCCGATGTCACCACCGGCACGAAGGTCCGCAGCGGGCAGCCCTTGATGGATATCTACAGCCCGGCGATCTCGTCCGCTGCGGCGGAATACGTCGCGACGATCACGTCGAAGACAACCGGCGGCGACGGACTGTATGGGCGCGGGTCCCGTCAACGGATCATGAATCTCGACGTTCCGGACACGGTGATTGCCGAAATCGAGAAGAGTCGCATCGTCCCGATCTCCATCGCGTGGGCCGCCCCGCGGGACGGCATCGTTCTTGAGCGCAACGCCGTCGAAGGAATGCGGGCGCAACCCGGCGACATCCTCTTTCGTATCGCCGACACGTCGCTCGTCTGGGCGATGGTCGATGTCGCGGAGCGCGATCTTGGCGCCATCGCCGTCGGACAGCCGGTGACCGTCCGGACGCGTAGCCTCTCCGGCAGGCAGTTTGCAGGCAAGGTCAACGTGATCTATCCGCAGGTCAATCGCGAGACCCGGACGACACGCGTCCGTATCGAACTCACAAACGCCGATCTCGCTCTGCTACCGGACATGTATATCGACGCTTCGATCGAGACCGGAAGTGCGGATCCGGTCGTGTCCGTCCCGGAGAGCGCTGTGATCGACACCGGCACCCGGCAATCGGTGCTCATCGACAAAGGACAGGGTCGCTTCGAACCGCGCGGCGTCGAACTCGGCCGTCGCGGCGGCGGCTATGCCGAAATCCGCGAGGGAGTCGCAGACGGCGAACCAGTCGTCATTTCGGCCAATTTCCTGATCGATGCTGAAAGCAATCTGAAGGCCGCACTGAAGGGCTTTTCCGACGCGAGGAGCCCACAATGATCGCCCGCATCATCGCATGGTCGGCGCGCAATCTGCTGCTGGTGTTGTTCGGCACAGGGTTCGCCGCAGCCGCTGGCATCTACGCACTGGCGCATCTGCCGCTCGACGCCATCCCGGATCTCTCCGACACGCAGGTCATCGTCTATACCGAGTACCCCGGCCAGGCGCCGCAGGTGATCGAGGATCAGGTCACCTATCCGTTGACGACGGCAATGCTCACGGTGCCGAAGTCGAAAGTGGTGCGCGGGTTCTCGTTCTTTGGCGTGTCGTTCGTCTATGTCATCTTCGAAGACGGGACCGACATCTACTGGGCCCGGTCGCGCGTTCTCGAATTCCTGAACGGAGCCACGTCCCGCCTGCCCGCCGGCGTCACGCCGACGATGGGCCCCGACGCCACCGGCGTCGGCTGGGTCTACCAGTACGCGATCATGTCCAAGGAATTGAACCTTGCCGACACACGGGCGATCCAGGACTGGAATTTGAAGTTCGCGCTCGCTAAAGCCGAAGGCGTCGCCGAAGTCGCCAGCGTCGGTGGCTTCGTCAAGCAATATAACGTCGTGCTCGATCCACTTCGGATGCGCGACCTCGGCATCACCATGCAGAAGATGCGGGATGCCATCCGCGCTAGCAACGCCGATGTCGGCGGTCGCACGGTGGAGCTGTCCGAATTCGAGTATGTCATCCGTGGCAGAGGCTATCTGAAGTCAATCAACGATCTCGGCAATGTCGTGCTCAAGACCAACAACGGCACGCCGGTCCTGCTCCGCGACGTCGCGCGCGTCGAACTCGGCCCCGACGAGCGGCGCGGCATCACCGAACTCAATGGTGAAGGCGAAGTCGCCAGCGGCATCGTGCTGCAGCGTTTCGGCGTCAATGCGCTCGACGTCATCGAGAACGTCAAGAAGCGCTTCAAGGAGATCGCCAGCAGTCTGCCGAAGTCCGTCGAAATCGTTCCGGTTTACGACCGCTCGAACCTGATCAACGCCGCCATCGCCACGCTCAAGCACACATTGCTGGAGGAAAGCGTTGTCGTCGCGCTCGTCTGCATCTTATTCTTGCTGCATGTCCGCAGTGCCCTGGTTGCGATCCTGATGCTGCCGGTCGGCGTGCTGATGGCGTTCGGCGCCATGAAACTGCTCGGTCTTGGCTCCAACATCATGAGTCTCGGCGGCATCGCGATCGCCATCGGCGCCATGGTCGATGCCGCCATCGTCATGATCGAGAACGCCCACAAACATCTCGAACGCGCGGCCCCCGGCAAGTCGCGTGTCGAGGTCCTGATCGAGGCAGCCTCCGAAGTCGGCCCGGCGCTATTCTTCAGCCTGTTGATCATCACCGTGTCGTTCATGCCGATCTTCACGCTGGAATCCCAGGAAGGACGTCTGTTCAGCCCTCTGGCATTCACCAAGACGTTTGCGATGGCCGCCGCCGCCATCCTGTCGGTGACGCTGGTCCCGGCCCTGATGATCATCTTCGTTCGCGGCCGGATCGTTCCGGAACACAAGAATCCGATCAACCGCTTTCTGATCTGGGTCTACCGGCCTGTCATCACCGTTGTGATGCGCGCAAAGACGCTGGTCGTCCTGCTCGCAGTCGCCGTTCTCGCGGCGAGTGTCTGGCCGGCACGTCAGCTCGGGACCGAGTTCATGCCCAGTCTCAATGAGGGCACGCTCATGTATATGCCGACGACGCTGCCGGGCATCTCCGTTACGAAGGCCGGAGAACTGCTGCAGACACAGGACAGGATCATTCGGTCGTTTCCGGAGGTGGCTTCGGTCTATGGCAAGGCAGGGCGCGCTGCCACAGCGACTGATCCGGCCCCCTCCGAAATGTTCGAGACAATCATCAACCTCAAGCCGAAGGAAGAGTGGCGATCCGGTCTCACGGTCGATGGACTGATCGCCGAGATGGACAAGGCGCTGCAGTTTCCGGGCGTGTCGAATGCCTGGACCATGCCGATCAAGGCCCGCATCGACATGCTGTCGACGGGCATCCGCACGCCCATCGGCGTGAAGGTGATCGGCACCGACCTCGTCGAGATCGATCGGCTTGCCAAGCAGATCGAGCAGGTGCTCAAGGCGGTGCCGGGCACGTCGTCGGCCTATGCCGAGCGCGGCATCGGCGGCTACTACCTCGATGTGACCCCGGATCGTGAGGCATTGGCGCGCTACGGCATCATGATCCAGGACGTCCAGGACGTCATCGGAACCGCGCTCGGCGGCCAGACGGTGACGACGACCGTGGAAGGCCGGCAACGCTTCACCGTCAACATGCGGTACCCCCGCGACCTCAGAGACAGCCCGCAAGCTATCGCCAGTGACGTGCTGGTGCCGATGCCCGGAGGTGGCGCGGTCCCACTCGGCGAAGTGGCCAGGATTGCGCTGGCGAGAGGGCCGACGTCGATCCGGACAGAGAACGGACAGTTGGCCACCTACATCTATGTCGACATCCGCGACCGCGACCTCGGCGGCTACGTGGCCGACGCGCAGCACGCGGTCCAGGCAACCATTCAATTTCCGCCTGGCTATTACGTGATGTGGAGCGGCCAGTACGAATATCTCGAACGTGCGACGGCGCGCCTGAAGATCGTCGTGCCGGTAACGCTGTTGATCATCTTTCTGCTGCTGTACCTGAACTTCCGGTCGATCACCGAAACGATGATCGTCATGCTGTCGCTGCCGTTCGCGCTGGTCGGCGGCCTTTGGCTGATGTGGTGGCTCGGCTTCAACCTGTCGGTTGCAGTCGTGGTCGGTTTCATTGCGCTGGCCGGCGTTGCCGCCGAGACCGGCGTGGTGATGCTGATCTATTTGAATCAGGCATTGACCGCGATCCAGGCGCGACGGGACATTGAAGGACGATCTCTGACGCGCAACGACCTATACGACGCCATCATGGAAGGAGCCGTCGAACGCGTCCGTCCCAAGATGATGACGGTGGTCGCCATCATGGCGGGCCTGCTGCCGATCATGTGGAGCACCGGCACGGGCTCGGAGATCATGCAGCGCATCGCGGTGCCGATGATCGGCGGCATGATCTCGTCGACGCTGCTGACATTGATTGTGATCCCGGCGATCTATGCAATTGTTAAGGGCTATCGGCTGCCTCAGGCCGGCTTGATCTCGGCAAAAGGGATAGTGCCCGTAACCAGATAGCCCGGAGCTTGGAGGGACGTGTTCGGACTCAGCCGAACACGTCCTGCACCACGCCGTCCTTGATCACGTCCACACCATCGAGCGTGATTGTGGTCTTGAAGATCGGCAGATCGAAATGCCCCGCGGTGTAGCGGCCCGCAAATTCGTTGGCGCCGGTCGAGAACAGGAAGTTGCCGGCCACTGCGCGGATTTCCGTGCCGTTGGTGTCGCGTTGATCATACATCTGCAGCGCCTCGTAACGTGCATTGGGGTTCATGCCCCAGCCGACATGCGACACGGCGTAAGCTTCGCGATCGCCCCAAGCGGCGAGATAGCGCTTCATCATCTCGGCGTCGGCGCCCTCGCCCGTCAGCTCGGTGAGATAGTCGTCCTTGAACAGCATCCGCACCGGCGACGTCAGATAGCGCTTGAAGGTCAGGTTGATATCGCCTGCATCCATCACCACCGTGCCATTGATGGTCTTGCTCTTCGGGAAGCTCACCACGATGCCGCCCGGCCAATGTGCCAGCGTGCCCGGCTTGTCGGTCCAGCCCCAGACGCCGACGGTGGCTGCGCCTTCCATGTTGACGTCCAGATCAGTGCCCGCCCTCGACGTCACCTTCATGTGCTTCGTGCCGCGCAGCATCTTCGCCGCCGCGCGCACGCGCTTCTCGAGCGCGGAGTCCGGCACCATGCGCTCGAGCGCTTCCGGATGCTCGTTGGAGATCACGAGAATGCGCGCGCCGGCCTTCAGGATCTCCGGTGTTTCCTTCGCATGCATCAGGCCTTCGATGGTGCAGTCGACGACGAAGCCGGCCTGCTGCAGCGCAGATACAACCGGCCCGAGCTGCTGGATCGCTTCGGACGCGCCGGTGGAGCGGATTGGCACGACCTGCTTGTTGCGCGGCGTCGGCACCACGACGTGGAACGGCCGCGCGCCCATGCGCAGCAATGCCAATTCGGCAATGTGCACATTCAGCGCGCGCGATTGCGTCTCGGAGAGGATGGCGGCAGTGTCGCCGGGCTTGACCGCGCAGCGTTCGAAGATCTCGCAGAATGCGTCGATCCATTTCGCCTCGATGCGATCCGCCAGCATGCCGTTTCTCCGTGTTTTAAAGCGATTATGGTTGGATGATAGGCGCGGTCATGTTATATGAAAAGGAATATTTTTAATCTTGAAGGACAATCCGGCGCTGTATTTTGGGCAGTCGCGGGTGTCGCGGAGCGGCGAATTCCATGGCGTTTGACAAGACGGCGCAGGACAAGGTCGCGGATAACAAGCTCCCGGACAAGGCGCAGGCGGTCAACCCCGCCACCTTCCGTCAGGCGCTGGGCCAATTCCCGACCGGCGTCACCGTCGTCACCGCCACCAATGGCGACCATCCTGTCGGCATGACCGCGAACTCCTTCTCGTCGGTCTCGCTCGATCCGCCGCTGGTGCTGTGGAGCGTCGCGAAATCTTCGCCGAGCCACGATCCCTTCGTCGAAGCCGATGCCTTCGCCATTCATTTTCTCGGTGCCGATCATGGCGAACTCGCGATGCGCTTCGGCCGTCGCGGCTCCGACAAGTTTGCTGATATCGCCCATGCGCCGGGCATCAGCGGTGCACCGCTGATCGAGGGCCTCGCACCGATCTTCGAATGCAAGACCTGGGCGCGCTATCCCGGCGGCGACCATACGATCCTCGTCGGCGAAGTCGTGCACTTCGTCGAGCGCAATCACGACCCCCTCGTCTTCCACTCCGGACAACTCCGCCGCATCGACAAGGCACAGCCACGTGCGCCGGCTCTGGCCAGCAACAGTTTTGCGCGCAGCTACCTGTCCTATCTCCTGGCGCGCGCCAGCTTCAACGTGTCCAGCTCGTTTCACGCGCGGCTGAAGGAATGGGAGCTCACGGTGCCGGAATGGCGCGTATTGGCCTGCCTCGCCGATGTCGAGGGCCTGTCGGTCGGCGAGCTCGCCGCAATGGCGCTGATGAAGCAGCCGGGCCTGACGAAAGTGCTCGACCGCATGGAGCGTGACGATCTCTTGAAGCGCAAGAGCACCTCGAACGATCGGCGCCGCGTCACGCTCTACCTGACCGCAAAGGGTCGCGCACGCGTCAAGCCGGTGCAGAAGGCGGCGCTCGAACATGAGACAGAGCTGCTGAGCCGCTTCAGCGACGACGAGCGCGCGACCATCAAATACACGCTGGATCTCCTGATCGACAGCGGCATGTCGGACGCGACGAGCGAATAGCAACAATCACTGCTTGTCTCCTCCGTCATTGCGAGGAGCCCTTGCGACGAAGCAATCCAGTCTCTCTTCAAATAAAGAACTGGATTGCCGCGTCGCTTCGCTCCTCGCAATGACGGCGGAAAGGCTCGAGCAAACGAAAATGCCCGGCGCAAGGCCGGGCATGACGGAGAGAGTGTCATTGTTTGTAAGTGAGCGACGCCGTTACTTGATCGGCGCGACGACCTTGCCCTTCAGCTCGGAGACGTCGAGCTTCTTCGGCAGCATTCCGGATTCGACATAGGTGTCGAGCATCTTCTGGATCGCATCGAAATTCGGCGCGGCGCCGGGGTCGCGTGCGAAGTCGTTATCCTTCAACAGGTAGGTTTCCAGCACCGGGATCGGCGCCTTCATCACTTCATTGACGACCTTCAGCGTTTCGTCGCGGTTGGCCAGCGCCTTCTGCATGCCCAGCGTCAGATCGCGCACATACATTTTGGCCAGTTCCGGATTCTTCTCGATGAAGTCCGCACGGCACGCTTCGAGAATATGCACGATGCCGTCCTGCTGCTGCGACAGCGAGAACAGCTTGCGGGTGCCGCCCTTGGCTTCCATGCGCGCGGCGAAAGGCTGGTTCATCACGGCGGAATCGACGCGGCCCGAACGCAGCGCTTCTTCCGAGAGCGCGAAGCCGACTTCAACCAGCTTGACGTCCTTGGCCGGATCGAGGCCGGCCTGCTTCAGCAAGATCGCCATCGGGCCATAGATGCCGGAGCCGAGCGTGTTGATCGACATCGTCTTCCCCTTGAGGTCGGCGATGGTCTTGATCGGCGAGTCGTCCTTTACCGCCCAATAGACCGAGAAGCTGCCCGGTTTTTCGAACACGTGCTGCGCAACGATCGAAGCCTTGAGGTTGCCGCTCTGCACGCCCTGCGCCAGTGCCAGCACCGATTGCGTCGCGCAATCCAGCGCGCCGGCCGCGAGTGCCTGCGTCATCGGCGCGGTGCCCTGAAACTGCACCCACTCGATATTGTATTTCTTGCCGAGATCCGCGAATTCCTGCGGACGCTTCATCATCCAGTATTTGGATTCTTCGGCCGGGATGGTCCAGCCAACCTTGATGGTTTGTTGGGCAAATGCCGAGCCACTGCTCAGCAACGCTCCGAGTGCCAGAGCCGCCACAACGCCACGCTTCGATGCGATCCGCTTCATCCTGAATTCCTCTGTTTTCAGCGATCCGGCCGCAGTCAGAAACGAATGCAATTCTCTTGCCGAAGCGCTCCCCACTCACAATTGTTTCATGCTTCAAATGATCGCGCAATATGCCTCGCTATGGGCTATATTGAAGCAGACTGGTTGGACTGCCAGCCCGGGAATTGATTCACCATGAGCAATGACTCCTTCTTCTCCGATCTCCTCGCATCCATCTCGGAACGCGGACGCACTCTGCTGCGGCTCGGTCCCGCATCTGTCGATCCCAAACAGAACGCATCGGACTTGATCGAACTCTGTACGGAGCTGTTGTCAGGACGCGGCGAAGCGTCCGGCACGGTCCTCGCGCGCGGCGTGCTCGATCGCTACAAGAGTCTCGACGAGGCCGGTCGCCTCACCTTCTTCGAAAACCTCGCACAGAATTACGGTCCCGATCGTGACAAGCTTGAGAAGGCCATCGAAGCATGGCGTGCCAAGCCGACCGGCGACGTCTCCGGCGAATTGCATTTCGCATCCGAACCGCAGCGGCAGGAACTGTTTCGCCGGCTGAACCGCGCGCCGAACGCGACGAGCGAACTCGTGAAGATGCGTGAAGATCTTCTCGATCTGAAGAATGGTAACAAAGACCTCAACGCCGTCGATCGCGACGTCGTTCATCTCTTGGCATCGTGGTTCAACAGGGGATTTCTGGTGCTGCGCAAGATCGACTGGTCCACGCCCGCCAATGTGCTCGAAAAAGTCATCAAATATGAAGCGGTGCATGAGATCCACGACTGGGACGATCTGCGCCGCCGCATCGATCCCGTCGATCGCCGCTGCTACGCGTTCTTCCACCCTGCCCTTGTCGATGAACCGCTGATCTTCGTCGAGGTCGCCCTCACCGAAACCATTCCGGGCGCCATCGCGCCGCTGCTCGCCGTCGATCGCCAGCCGGTGCCGATCGAGCGCGCGCGCACCGCGGTGTTCTATTCGATCTCCAACTGCCAACGCGGTCTCGGCGGCATTTCGTTCGGCAACTTCCTGATCAAGCAGGTGGTCGAGGAACTGCGCCGCGAATTGCCGAAGCTCGATACGTTCGTGACACTGTCGCCGGTGCCGGGTTTCATGAAGTGGCTCAAGAAGGCCGATGACCTCAACCTGTCCAATGAGGATCAAGCGCTGGTCGACATGCTCGCCGATCCGCTATGGGTCAACGACACGGCACTGACGGCGCAGCTCAAACCGGTGATGGAGCAGCTCGCCGCGCATTACTTCCTGAGAGCCAAGAGCCCACGCGGCGGCCCGATCGATTCCGTTGCCCGCTTCCATCTCGGCAATGGCGCACGGCTCGAGCGCATCGACTGGCTCGGCGACACCTCAGCCAAGGGCCTGCGCGAGTCCGCCAGTCTGATGGTGAACTATCTGTATCGTCTCGACGATATCGAGAAGAACCACGAAGCCTATGCCGACCATTACGAGATCGCGGCATCGAGCGCGGTGAAGAAGCTGCTGAAGAGTGAAAGCGGCGGTGGCCTGCGTTTGCTGGACAGCATGCGGTTGTCGCGGGCGGAGTGACGAACTTCACCTCTCCCCGCTTGCGGGGAGAGGTCGACTGAAACGCGCGAAGCGCGTGGAAGTCGGGTGAGGGGGACTCTCCACCTGCTCAGCTCTCGGAGAGTCCCCCTCACCCGTCGCGGACTTCGTCCGCGCCACCCTCTCCCCGCAAGCGGGGCGAGGGGCATCCCTCACTTACAAGGCTTGCTGTCCTTCACATTGAACTTGCTCATGGCGCCGCCGATGACGAAGTCATTATAGTCCAGCATCAGCGACCGCGAGACGCCGTTCTCATAGAGCTCGAACGACATCGCATAGACCGGGGTCTGCTCACCGCCGTCGGACGATTTGGCTGACTTGTCGTAATAGCTGACGGTGACCGGCCAGCGCGTCAGCTTCTTCATGCCGTCATCGCCGGTCGAGGGATCGGGCTCGTTGACCTTGCGATCCCCCGGGATCGCCTGCCCGATCACCGTGAGCGTGCTGTAGACTTTCTCGCCTGTATCCGACCCGTCATAGACATTCAGTTCCAGCACCGACTTGCCTTCGCGTGCGGCGGCGATGATGCGGTGGATCTGCTCGGTCGGAAATACGGTGGAGCCCTCCAGCGTGAAGGTCTTCGCCACCGGCTGCTTCAGCTTGACGGTGACGTGATCGCCCTCCCGCTCCGCCATGCCGTCAACGGCGCTGGCATCGCCATCATTCATGCGGGTGTCGATCTTGAACCGATAACTCTTGCCGTCGCCGGCTTCCCAGCTGGTGGAGCGCAGATCGCTCAGCGTGGTCTTGTCCTCGCCGCTGTTGAGCTCCGAGACCTGACGGAAATCCGACGTGTAGCCTTCGCAGGCGCTGCCGGTAAAGTTATAGAGGATGCGGCCGCTGGCGCTGTTGACGCTGGCATTGCCGCGCGACTTCAACAGCTTCAGCTCATACAGCGCCTGATGCGCCACGAACGGCGTGCCCGCAGCAGGCGGAGCCGCGAATGCCGACACCGGCGCCGCAAAGGCCGCTATGGTCAGTGCCAGCGAGGCAGCCTGGAATCGCGAAACGGAGGAAATGCGGCGCATGGGTTTTCCCTAGATTCTGGAACTACAACAATAGAGAGCGTCCTATTGCGTCGCAACTACGGCCGCGCCGGATTCGCACTGCGCAAATGCCACATTCTGCAGCAAATCTTGCCAGAACCGCACTATTGCGGGGCGGCCCGGCGTCGCCGGATCGTCACTTGCGCGGCGACGCGGTATGGGTGAAACAGACGGTGCCTGAACCCTTTGGGGAGTTTTGTTCGGGCACTTCATCAATCATTTGGGGAATCATAATGGCAGGCACTGTCGAGCAGAAACTTGCGGATCTGGGGGTCAAGCTTCACGAGCCCATCAGCCCCGTGGCGAATTATGTCGGCTTCGTCCGCACGGGCAATCTGCTGTTCGTCTCCGGTCAGATCTGCAAGGACGCGAACGGCCAGCTGATCGCCAAGGGCAAGCTCGGCGCCAGCGTGACCATCGAACAGGGCGTCAATGCCGCCCGCGTTTGCGCGATCAACCTGCTCGCTCAGGTCAAGGCTGCCCTCGGCGATCTCGACAAGGTTGCACGCGTCGTCCGCCTCGGCGGCTTCGTCAATTCGACGCCGGATTTCATCGACGCACCGACCGTCATCAACGGCGCCTCGGATCTGATGGTCGCAGCCTTCGGCGACAAGGGCCGTCACTCCCGCGCCGCTGTCGGCGTCGCTGCGCTCCCCGCCGATTGCGCGGTCGAGGTCGACGCGGTGTTTGAAGTCATCTAGCTTTTCGTTTTGACGCGTTTTCTTCACGCGAACCGGTATCCACTTCGCTTGAAAACGCTCTGATGCAGGACAATCCCGATGCGCGCACCTGACTGGCTCATCGCCCGGCCGGTCGCGCATCGTGGCCTGCACGACCCTGCCCGCGGCATTGTCGAGAACATGCCCGGCGCCATGCACGCCGCCATATCAGGCAATTTCAGCATCGAGACCGATGTGCAGCTCACCGCCGACGGCGAGGCGATGGTGCATCATGACGATGAACTCGGCCGCCTGACCGAGGGCTCCGGCCCCTTGCGCGCGAAGACCTCCACCGAACTCAAGAAAATTGCCTTCAAGGACACGCCGGAGCGCATGATGACGCTCGGCGATCTGCTCGCTCTGATCGATGGCCGCGTCGGGCTCGTGATCGAGATCAAGAGCCATTTCGACGGCGACCGCAAACTGGTCACCCGCGTCGCCGAGATTCTCAAAACCTATCGCGGACCGATTGCCTGGATGTCGTTCGATCCCGATCAGGTTCTTGCGATGCGCGAAATCGCCCCCGAGATCCCGCGCGGTATCACCGCCCAGCGCACCTATGACGACGGCGAATGGCTGACGCTGACGCAGGCCCAGCGCGACGGCATGCGCCATCTCCGCCACGCCTTCCGCACCCGCCCGCATTTCGTCTCCTATTGGGTCAAGGAACTGCCGGCCCCAGCGCCCTGGATCGCGCGCAACCTGTTCGGCTGCGCGCTCCTGACCTGGACCGTGCGCACGCCGGAACAGCGCGCCATCACCGCCCGCTATGCCGACCAGATGACGTTCGAAGGCTTCGTGCCGTAACCTGAAGGCGTTGCGGCCGGGACTTGAACTGTCCGGCGCGATGCACAATCTTAGGAGCGGTCACCGCGACGGTTGATCGCATATGACCGGTTCAAGTGATTGATGACGTCATCGGAAATTACGCTCGAAGCAGTGGCGTCCATCAGCCAGATTCCGGCCACGGACTGGGATGCCTGTGCCACCGGCCATGCCGATCTCGGTGGCATTGAGAGCCTCGATACGCTGGCCCCGGCGGCCAATGGTTGCGCCTCGAAGCCCACTTACAACCCGTTCGTGTCCCACGCCTTTTTCACGGCTGTCGAAAAATCGAACTCGGCCTGCGCCCGCACCGGCTGGGGACCGCGACATCTGATCGCCAAGAGCGAGGGCCGCATCGTCGGTGTCGTGCCCTGCTATCTGAAGTCGCACTCGCAGGGCGAATACGTTTTCGACCGCGGCTGGGCCGATGCCTATGAGCGCGCCGGCGGGCAATATTACCCGAAGCTGCAGGCCTCGGTTCCGTTCACGCCCGCCACCGGCCCGCGCCTGCTGATCCGCGACGGCGTCGATGTGGAACGCGTCGGCGCGGCGCTGGCCGGCGGCCTCGTCGGTCTCTGCGAGGCCACCGATGCATCGTCCGTCCATGTCACTTTCGCGCGCGAAAGCGAATGGCAATTTCTCGCCGCGCGCGGCTTCCTGCAGCGCACCGACCAGCAGTTTCATTTCCGCAATGACGGCTACGCCACCTTTGACGATTTCCTGGCAACGCTGAATTCGCGCCATCGTAAGGCGATCAAGCGCGAGCGCCGCGATGCGCTGGCCAATGGCATCACCATTCACCCCCTCACCGGCGGCGACATCACCGAGGATGCGTGGGACGCGTTCTTCGCCTTCTATATGGAGACCGGCTCGCGCAAATGGGGACGCCCCTATCTGACACGCGAGTTTTATGCGCTGATCGCCGAGAGCATGAGCAACGATGTCGCGCTGATCATGGCCAGGCGCGATGGCAAGTGGATCGCCGGCGCCATCAATTTCATTGGTTCGGACACGCTGTTCGGCCGCCACTGGGGCGCCATCGAGCATCACCCGTTTCTGCATTTCGAGGTCTGCTACTATCAGGCCATCGACTTCGCGATCCGCCGCGGGTTGAAGACCGTCGAGGCCGGCGCGCAAGGCGAACACAAGATCGCACGGGGCTATCTGCCGCAAACCACCTATTCGGCGCATTACATCGCCGATCGCGGACTGCGTCAGGCCGTCGGTGAATATCTTCAGCGCGAGCGCGAATATGTCGCGGAGGCCGTCCGCGAATTGACCGAGGCCGGCCCGTTCAGGAAGGGCGACGAGCAGGATTAAGCCGTCTTGACCGGCTCCCCTCTGGCGGCGACAGTCGCCCAAACTTGCGCCGAAATTCTCCGGAGGATTCCATGACCGCGTATGACCCGAACAACATCTTCGCCAAGATCCTGCGCGGCGAATTCCCCTGCTACAAGGTCTATGAGAACGACCACGTGCTGGCGTTCCTCGACATCATGCCGCGCTCCCCCGGCCATACGCTGGTGATCCCCAAGGCGCCCGCGCGCAACATCTTCGACATCACGCCTGACGACTACGCCCATGTGATCCGCGCCGCCCACAAGATCGCCGCTGCCTGCAAACAGGCCTTCAAGGCCGACGGCATGACCGTCGCGCAATATTCGGAAGCGGCCGGCGGCCAGGTGGTGTTTCACCTGCACATGCATGTGATGCCGCGCCACGACAATGTCGGCCTGCTGCCGCCGGCATCACGCAAGGAAGACCCGAAGGTGCTGGAAGACAACGCGACGAAACTGATCGCGGCACTGGCGGCGCTGTAGGCTACGCACCGGCCGTGCGCTCCCTCTCCCCGCTCTGCGCGGGGAGAGGGGTGGGGTGAGGGGCAAGGCACACAGCCAATCGCAATAGTGATCTATCGGATCGCTGCCTGCGGCTTCAAATTACCGACCCGAGAGCGTTTACTCGCGTCAACGTCGTGCACAGCCCCTCACCCGCCGCGAAGACGCGGCGACCTCTCCCCGCAAAGAGCGGGGAGAGGTTAAGTCCCCTACTCCGTCTGAAAGTCGCCCGGCTGCGGCGGGGCCAGCGGTGTGAACTCGCAGCGGTCGGGCTTCACATCCAGCAGCGGCGTCTCGTCGAGGCAATCGAGCCCGCGCACCAGCACGGTCGATCCCTCGATCCCCACCAGCTTCACCATGGATGTGCCGAGCGGATTGGGCCGCACCGGTGTGCGCAACGAGAAGATACCGCGCGCATTGCCGTCGTTTTTCGGACTCTGCAGCACGAGGTCGCGGCGTGACAGATGCAGCCAGTAGATCACTTCGAGATGCTTGTAGAGGTCGAGGTCCTTCAGCCCCGGCACCCATGGCTCGAAGATCTCTAGCCGGCACACCGGGCCGTCATGGCGGCCCTGCCGCGGCGTTTCCAGCCGCGACGTCCAGGGCGTGCGGATGCGCCCGATATAGACCAGGCCCGCATGGTTCGGCTTCGGTGCATCGACGGCGAGTTCGCCGGCGCGGATTTCACTTTCACGAACCATTGCCCACCATTCTGATCAATCCAGCGAGATATTCTGCGCCTTGATCACCTTCGACCACCGGGCCCGGTCTTCGTCAACGAATTCGTTGATCTCCTTGACGCTCTTCGGTCGCAGTACGGGGAAGCCGATCTTTTCTAGCGATGCGCGGAACGTATTGTCGTTCAAGGCGCGGTCCATGCTGGCCATCACGGTCTTCACGACATCATCCGGCAGTTTCGACGATCCCGCCAGACCGAACCAGACGCCGACCTGATAATCCGGATATCCGCTCTCGATGACGGTCGGCACGTCAGGCAGATCAGGGCTACGTTCTTTCGAGCTGACACCGAGCGGCCGCAGCAACCCGGCCTTCACCGGCGGCAGCGCCGTTGAGAGCGTATCGAACATCACCTGGATATTGCCGGAGAGGAGATCGGTCAGCGCCGGCCCCGCACCCTTGTAGGGCACATGGGTCATCTCGACGCCGGCGATCTGCTTGAACATCTCGCCCGCCAGGTGAATCGTGCCGCCGGTGCCGGCCGATCCGAAATTCAGCTTGCCGGGATTGGCCTTCGCGTAAGCCACGAACTCCTTCACCGTCTTGGCCGGCACGGACGGATGCACTTCCATCACGACGGGCAGATCGGTCACCACCGTCAGCATCCGCAGATCCTTCTGCGGATCGTAGGACAGCTTTTTGTAGAGCAGCGGATTGAGCACCATGATGGACGCAGCAGTGACAAACAGCGTGTAGCCATCGGGCTCTGCACGCGTCACCATTTCGGCGGCGATGGCACCCTGCGCGCCCGGCTTGTTCTCGACGATCGTCGTTTGCTTGAGGTCGCGGCCGAGATAATCCGCCACGAGACGCGCGAGCACGTCGGTCGGCCCGCCGGCTGCATAGGGCACCACGAGCTTGATCGTGCGCGTCGGATATTCCGCCGCACGGGCGAGCGGCGCGGCAAAACCCAGCGCAGCGATAACGATGCCGGTTATCAAGGCAGAACTTGCGCGCAATCTCATATCGGCTCCCGACCCCTATTTTTAAGTTGAGCGGAGACTATCGCGTTCACGCAGTCATACAAGGCCGATACAGCCTGACGCTGTCGTCTATCAACCGAGGATGTATTTGCCGGTGACCATCACCAGCTCGCCGCATGCGACGCCGAGAAAGATCGAGCGCCTGAAAGCAACGAAGACGACGAGGCCGACAGCCACCGCGCCATAGCGCAACGGCGGCGGAATACTCGCCAGCGCGCCGGGCGGCACGACAAGAATTTGCGCAATGACACCGGCGAGGATCGCGGTGGCCACCGCCCTCACCCAGATCAGGATCTCGGACTCTTCGTCGACGCCGCCGCCGAGCCACAGGCCGAGCATGCGCCAGACTTCATTGGGCAGGAAACCCGCCAGCAGCAGTACGAGCAACGCATGCCAGTCGCCGATGAAGTCGCTCACCGCCGCCTCCAGCGATGCACGCCATAGGCGATCGTCCCGGCCGAGACGCCGGAGATCAGAATATCGACGCCGGTGTTGAAGAGCGACACGACAGGAAACAGCGCGAGACCGAGCACGAGCGCCACGACATCGGCGAGCTGCTTGCAGTTGCGCGCCGTCGACAGCAGAAATGCCAGCGGCGTCAGCAACAGGATCGCCGCGCCGAACAGCGGCGGCAGATTGGCCGCGAGATGATAGCCGATGAAGGTCGCGGTCAGCGACGACAACACAAGTCCGAGGCCGAGGCCGTTGACGAAGGCGATGCGCCGCTCGCGCGGGACCAGCGGCATCAGCCGGAAGCATTCCACCCACAGCGTCACGGCGATGAAATGCGACGGCAAGATCAGTTGCCGCTTTTTGGTCTCCGGCATGCGCAGCATCGGCAGCACCGACACCACCATGGGAAACAGACGGATCGCGCTCACGGTGACCGCGAGCGCCGCCTGGATCACTGTGGCGCCGGAGCCGAGTGCGACGAGAAGAATAATCTGTGCGGGGCCGGCCCAGACGAACAATGTGCTCGCCAGCGCCCAGAACAGGCTGAAATGCGTGTCATGGGCCAGCGCACCGATGCCGATATAGGTCGCGAACAGTACCAGCGTCAGGATGGTCGTAGTGATCGACCGCATGCCGTAAAGGAAGGCCGCCGCACTGCCCTGCCATCTCGGTGAATCCAGTGCAGGAAGTGACACGTGGGTTTGTTTCTTCTTGGTTGATCCGGCCTGTCATAGGCTGCCGAAAGCCGCCGGCGTCAAGAGGCGCCAATGCATGGGGTGCCAGCAGTCACGCTCTGCCGTTGCGCAGCACCAGACAGCCCTGCCCGGCCCGGCGGATTTTGCCGCAGAGATCGTTGGCCTCGTCACGCGTGTCGGTCCCGATCCGCACCTGATAGAAGGTTCGCGTACCACGGCTTCGGAACAGCGAACTCAGCAGGTTGGGATCGCGTTCGCCGACCACCGTGCGCAAGCGCAGCATCACGCGTGCATAGGACATCAAAGCACGATCACGATTGAAGCCTGCCGCCAGTTGCACACCCCATGGCCGTGCTTCGCCGAGCTTCACGCGCGCTTCCAATTGCGTAACGAAGGGATTGGGCGCGCGCTGCAGCAGTGCCATCAGCTCGCGGCAGTTCGACGTCGCGGCACGCGGCGGCGTCTTGCCGTTGCGGCCCGCAGCCTGCCAGTCCTCGACCGTCGCGCCGGTGATCGCGGAGACGTAGTTGCGGGTCTCGCCGGGCATGTATCCCTTGCCGTCGAGCCAGTCCTGCACACGGCGCGGTCCTGCATTATAGGCCGCAGCCGCGAGGCCGAGATTGCCGAACTGGTTGCGCAGCTCGCTGAGAAACTCTGCCGATTTCGGCAGCGCCTGCACCGGATCGAACGGATCGAGCAGACGCCGCTCATTGGCCGTGCCCGGCATGAATTGCGCGATGCCCTGCGCGCGCTGGCCATTGCGCGTCACGGGACCGACGGCATCGGGCTGAAACCGGCTCTCCTGCCAGATCACGCGGGCGAAGAACTCCAGCGGCAGGTCGTTGGCCCGCGCAGCGGACTCGATCATCAGACACATCGACTCGCGGGCGCCGCTGTCCCGAGCCAGATTGGGCTTCTCCGGAGTCGTCATTGGCATCATCCGGTCCGCGCCGGGCTTCGCCAGTTCGCTGACCGGGAGCTCTTCGGCGCGCACGCCCGCGACCGGCGCAAGCAACAGCGCCGCGAGGCAAATTATCCGGCCGATGATGCTTCCGAACGCCATGCCTGATCCCGCGCGGATTCCCCGCGCCTTGACAGCGGGACCCCAGCAGCTAGCTATGAATGAAAGACGGCAAAAGCGGGAGTGCAAACAATGGCCGAGGCGCGCGACGATACATCCGGCTTTGCCAGCGACGACGATGTTCCGATCCAGTATATGGCCCGCACCCGCGCCTATTATCAGGCGATCGGCTACGACGTTCCCTATCGCTGGGCCCATCACGTCGACGCGCCGTTCCAGCCGCTGAAGAAGCCGCTGGCGCAGTCACGCGTCGCCATCGTCACCACCGCAGCCCCCTTCGATCCCGCCAAGGGCGATCAGGGTCCAGGCGCGCTCTATAACGGCGGCGCCAAGTTCTATCAGGTCTATGACGGCGATACGTCGGTCGATCATGACCTGCGCATCTCGCACATCGCCTATGATCGCGTGCACACGAGGGCGGACGACAGCGGCACCTGGTTTCCACTGCCCGCGCTGCGTGAACTCGCCGCATCCGGCCGCATCGGCAGTGTCGCGCCGCGGTTCTATGGCGCACCGACCAATCGCAGCCATCGCGTGACCCTTGAGACCGACGCGCCGGAGATCGTCAAGCGCGCCAAAGCCGATGGTGTCGATGTCGCCGTCCTGGTGCCGAATTGCCCGGTCTGCCACCAGACCATCAGTCTCGTCGCCCGCGAGCTGGAGGCCAATGGCATTGCCACCGTGGTAACGGGCTGCGCCAAGGACATTGTCGAACACGCTGCCGTGCCCCGTTTTCTGTTCAGCGACTTCCCCCTAGGCAATTCCGCCGGCAAGCCGCATGACAAGGCCTCGCAGGCGCAAACCCTGGAATTGGCCCTGCGCCTGCTGGAATCCGCCGTGGGTCCGCAGACCACCCTGCAGTCGCCGCAGCGCTGGGCCAGGGATGCCGTCTGGAAGCGCGACTACAACAATGTCGCTCTGCTCAGCGCCGAGGAACTGGCGCGCCGCCGGGCCGAATTCGACAAGCAGAAAGACATTGCCCGGGGACTGCGCGAAACGACGGCCTGAGGCCGATCACCCCGTCTTTCGGCGATCGCCCTTAACTTTGGTTTACGTTAAATCCGTTCAATCCGCGCGAGAGCCTTCCCCGCCGGATGGAACTGCGTACAGTCCCCGCCTGTAACCTCAGGGGGCCTCAGGACATGGACGAGCGGCGCAAGAACGTCAGAGACAAGGTGATCTACGGTGCCGTCGCGTCCAAGGACCAGAAGGCCAAGGAATGTGTCGTGCGCGACATTTCCGAGGATGGCGCCCGCATCGAATTTGGCAGCGGCGCTCGACTGCCAAAGGATGAGCTGACGCTCAACATCGCGCGAAAGGGCCGTTCGTTCCTCGCCAGGATCGTCTGGTGGCGCGACAACATCGTCGGCGTCGCCTTCACCGATCCGCCGGTGGAGAGCAAGGAAAGCTCCGACATCGAAGAGCGCCTGCGCAAGAGCGAGAAGAAAAAGCGCGAATTGCAAAAGCAGATTCAGAAACTGCTGGGTCAGTAAGGCGTTTGGCCAAATAACAAAACCGCAAACTCAGCCCTCATCCTGAGGAGCGCGCTTGCGCGCGTCTCGAAGGATGGGTGCATATGCATTCATGGTTCGAGACGGCGCCGAAGAGGCGCCTCCTCACCATGAGGACAGAGAGCGTATCCCCCAAAACAAAAACGGCCGGTGATCTCTCACCGGCCGTTTTCATTTGTTCAATCGCCCGATGGCTTACGCCTTCTCCAGCGGTCCCTTGGCCGAACCCGAGCCCTTGCCCGACTTCGGCTTCTTCGCCGCGCCGCGCTTCGCCGGCAGCTTCTCCGGCTTCGGCGTCACGGGACCATCGACGAATTCGAAGCCGATGCTTTCCTGCTCGACACCGAGCACCGCCTCGTCCTTCTTCAGGATGACGCGGACATGGCCGCCATTCTTGAGCTTGCCGAACAGCAGTTCGTCGGCCAGCGGCTTCTTGATGTGCTCCTGGATCACGCGACCCATCGGGCGCGCACCCATCTGCTCGTCATAGCCGTGCTGGATCAGCCAGGCCTTGGCGGGATCGGACAGTTCGATGGTGACGTCGCGATCTGCAAGCTGGGCTTCCAGCTGCAGCACGAACTTCTCCACCACCATGCCGATCACATCCGAATTCAGATGTGCGAAGGACACGACCGCATCGAGGCGGTTGCGGAATTCCGGCGCGAACTGCCGGTTGATCGCCTCCTGATCCTCGCCTTCCCGCTTGCCGCGGGTGAAGCCGAAGGCCGCACGCGCCATGTCGGCAGCGCCGGCATTGGTCGTCATGATCAGGATCACGTTGCGGAACGAGACCTGCTTGCCGTTATGGTCGGTCAGCCGGCCGTGATCCATCACCTGCAGCAGCACGTTGTACAGATCCGGATGCGCCTTCTCGATTTCGTCGAGCAGCACCACGCAATGCGGATGCTGGTCGACGCCATCGGTGAGCAAACCACCCTGGTCGAAGCCGACATAGCCGGGAGGCGCGCCGATCAGGCGCGACACGGTGTGCCGCTCCATATATTCGGACATGTCGAACCGGATCAGCTCGACACCCAGCGACGACGCCAGCTGCTTCGCCACTTCGGTCTTGCCGACGCCGGTGGGGCCCGAGAACAGGTAGCTGCCAATGGGCTTCTCCGGCTCGCGCAAGCCGGCACGCGCCAGCTTGATCGATGCCGCCAAGGCTTCGATCGCCTTGTCCTGCCCGAACACCACGCGCTTCAAAGTCGACTCAAGGTGCCGCAGCACCTCGGCATCGTCCTTCGACACGCTCTTGGGCGGGATCCGCGCCATGGTCGCGATCGTGGTCTCGATTTCCTTGATGCCGATTGTCTTCTTGCGCTTGCTCTCGGCCACCAGCATCTGCGCCGCACCCGACTCGTCGATCACGTCGATCGCTTTGTCCGGCAGCTTGCGGTCGTGGATGTAGCGCGACGACAGCTGCACCGCAGCCTCGATGGCCTCATTGGTGTATTTGAGCTTGTGGTAATCCTCGAAATACGGCTTGAGGCCCTTCAGGATCGAGATCGCATCTTCAACGGTAGGTTCGTTGACGTCGATCTTCTGGAAGCGGCGCACCAATGCGCGGTCCTTCTCGAAGTGCTGGCGATATTCCTTGTAGGTGGTCGAGCCCATGCAACGGATCGCCCCCGAAGCCAGCGCGGGCTTGAGCAGATTCGAGGCATCCATCGCGCCGCCCGAGGTGGCGCCGGCGCCGATCACCGTGTGGATTTCGTCGATGAACAGGATCGCATTCGGATGCGCTTCGAGTTCCTTGAGCACCTGCTTCAGGCGTTCTTCGAAGTCACCGCGATAGCGCGTCCCGGCCAGCAGCGTGCCCATGTCCAGCGAGAACACGGTGGCCGCCGACAACACTTCCGGCACGTCGCTGTCCACGATGCGCTTGGCCAGACCTTCGGCGATCGCCGTCTTGCCGACGCCGGCTTCGCCGACGAACAGCGGATTGTTCTTCTGACGGCGGCACAGAACCTGGATCGCACGGTTGATCTCGGCCGTACGCCCGATCACCGGATCGATCTTGCCGTCACGCGCCTTCTTGTTGAGGTTGACGCAATAGGTGTCGAGCGCCTCGCCCTTCTTCTTGGCGTCGTCGCCGTTCTTGGTCTCGGTCTCCTCGTCAACGCCGCGCACCGGCCGCGCCTCGGAAACGCCCGGCCGTTTGGCAATGCCGTGGCTGATGTAATTCACTGCATCATAGCGCGTCATGTCCTGCTCCTGCAGGAAATACGCGGCATGGCTTTCGCGCTCGGCGAAGATCGCGATCAGCACATTGGCGCCGGTCACTTCTTCGCGACCCGACGACTGCACATGAATGACGGCGCGCTGGATCACGCGCTGGAAACCGGCGGTCGGCTTGGCGTCATCTGCGCCATCCGTCACCAGGTTTTCGAATTCGGTTTCGAGATAATTGACCAGACTGCCGCGCAGCTTGTCGAGATCGACGCTGCACGCCCGCATCACCGCCGCGGCGTCGCTGTCATCCACCAGCGACAGCAGGAGATGCTCCAGCGTCGCATATTGGTGGTGCCGCTCGTTCGCAATCGAGAGCGCCCGATGCAGCGATTGTTCAAGGCTTTGAGAAAAAGTTGGCATTCCGCGTCCTCGTTGGCCCCCACCATCATGATCGTCGTTGCCGGGTCAGGCAACAAGAACCTTTCTCACATATAGTGATGTCTGATCGTGGTGAAAGGCTGGTTCCCGCTGCTTGTTGTGACGCGTCCGCAGAGCACGTCTGTTCATTCCAGCGCATTGTCACATGCGCTGTTGACGCAGCCGAACGACCGCGTTCGACTCACATCAGTTCAATGCAAGACCCGTTCCCAGTTTCCGGGAATTCACGCGAGGCTACTTCTTTTCCATCACGCATTGCAAAGGGTGCTGGTGCTTGCGCGCAAAATCCATCACCTGCGTCACTTTGGTTTCGGCGATCTCATAGGTGAAAACGCCGCATTCCCCAATCCCGTGATGATGAACGTGGAGCATGATCTGCGTCGCCGCCTCGGCGTCCTTCTGGAAGAACTTTTCTAGCACGTGGACGACGAATTCCATCGGCGTGTAATCGTCGTTGAGGATCAGCACGCGATACAGGTTGGGACGCTTGGTCTTGGGTTTGACCTTGGTGATGACCGAGGTGGCCGGCCCACCGGGCGCATTGGACCGGTTGTCGTCCTCTGCCATGCCACGCGGCCGCCGGCGGCGATCGTCGAGGGCGCCGGCCACAGGCATCAGGATGCCGTCAGGCATGAATTTCGAAGGTTTCTGGAACATAGCGCCTGTATAAAAGTCCCTAGCCGATATTGGCCAGCCCCGAATTGACAGCGTCCCCAGCCACGACGTGCTGCCGGACGCCTCGGGCACAGAGGCGCCCCGGGTCGCCGCATGGGTGCGACGCTGTCCGTTACAGGACCGATGGAGCCAATATGGGTTCCTATGGCCGTTCTCGCAAGCGCACTGCAAGCACCTTGAATGGCTCGCCGCGCACCCCGCCTGACGGCCCCCGGTTCGGTCAGGGTTAACCGATCGTGCTCGATTTGACCGGATAAGCAAACGAGCCATTTAACCGTCGTTCACGATAATACCGGGCGCTGACGCAGCGGCACGCCAATAGTTGGCCTTTTACCGATTTTCTGAGGACACCTTTACCACCTGTTTAGCCGCAGCCGCCGACATGACCGCCAGAAACCTACCATTGGCGGTGACAATGTTTATTCAGTCCGTGTCTAGCCAGGCAAAGCGCCTCGCATCCCGATTTGCACGCCACGACGGCGGCAATATCGCAATGACCTTCGCCGTCGCTCTGGTGCCCCTGCTCGGCTTCGTGGGCGCCGCCGTCGACTACTCCCGGACCAACGCCGCCCGCTCGGCGATGCAAGTCGCGCTCGACTCTGCAGCCTTGATGGTCTCGAAGGACCTGTCCGCCAATCCGACCATGTCGGCAGCCGATGTCACCTCGAAGGCGACCGCCTATTTCAACGCGCTGTACACCAATACGAATGCCGGCCAGATCACGGTGACAGCGAGCTACACGACCAATACCAAGAATGGCTCCACCGTCACGGTCAACGGCACGGGTGCTGTTGCAACCGATTTCATGAAGATGGTCGGTTTCCCGCAAATGGGGATTAGCAGCGGCTCGACCACGACCTGGGGCTCGACGCGCATGCGCGTTGCCATGGCGCTCGACGTCACCGGGTCGATGGGTATGGGGACCGGAAAATTGAAGGCGATGCAGGACGCAGCAACGGGCCTCATCGATACACTGAGCGCCAACTCGCGCATGACCGAGGACACCTATGTCTCGATCATTCCGTTTGCGCAGATGGTCAATGTCGGCGCGTCGAACAAGAACGCGACCTGGCTCAAATGGGACGAATATGGATCCTGCAGCAGTTCGTACTACGATACCAAAGCCGAGTGCCAAGCGGCTAACAAAACCTGGAACGCGAGCTCCAACAAGAACGCCTGGAATGGCTGCGTCACTGACCGCGATCAGCCTTACGACACCACCAACGAAGCCCCGTCGGGCACGGCACGCTATCCGGCCTACCAGTACGATGCATGCCCCGCAGCCATTCTGGGGATGACGTCGGTCTATGGTTCGACCAACAATGTTAGCAACGCTGATACGCTCAAGAAGAAGATCACCGACTTAACCGCCAACGGCGGCACCAACCAGGCTATCGGCATGGCATGGGCCTGGCGCACCTTGCAGATCGGTAGCGATCCATTTCCGGCACCGGTCAAGGATTCGAACTACAAATACACAGATGCACTTATCATCTTGTCGGACGGCATGAATACCAAGGACCGATGGTATGGTGACGGCAGTAATTGGTCGACACAGGTTGACGATCGACAGAAATTACTGTGTGCCAACATCAAGAAGCCTGACAGCAATAATCAGGCAATCGTTGTCTACACCATCCAGGTCAACACCGGCGGCGACCCGGAATCCGCAGTTCTGAAATCCTGTGCCGATGCCGGTAATTTCTTTCCTACAAGCACCAACGCCGGCATCGCCGCAGCGTTCACAGCGATCGGCAACTCGCTGAACAAGCTCCGCGTCGCCAAGTAAGACCGAGCGCGCCTTCAAACAAAAACGCCCGGCCATCAGGCCGGGCGTTTTGATTTGAAAACCGTGTCGCGTCAGCGCGCCGGGTTCATTTTGGCGACGAAGCCTTCGAACGGCTTGTAGGCCTGCTTGGCGAGATCGACATAGAGTTCGCTGATCTTGTGCGATTCAGCGACGAAGGATTCATAGGCCGACTTGGCGTATTCGGTCTGCACTTCGAGCACCTTGTCAAGCGACTGCACGCCGGACAGTTTGGTCACGAAGGCATTGCCGTCCTCAAACGACTTCTTGGTGTAGTCGCCAACCGCGACAGCGATAGCCTGTGCACCGTTCTGAAGCGTGGCCGCCGATGCGACTGCACTCTCGAACTGCTCCTTGCCGTACTGCTGGATGTCTTCGACCTTGATCACTGCAAATCCTTTCCCGGATTGGACGGGTCAGCCGCGGCCGGGTGGACCCCGGTCTGATCTGACCCGCCCATCTATCGTGCGGTGCACAATGACGTCAAGAATCCTGTGCGATGCACAATTTTTACCATTGGCGATAAATGCACGGGTGGTTGGCAAGGGTTGCTTAACCTTTTGGAAACTCGCCGGACCTACCCTGATTTCTTGCATTGGTGCGTTGGGGCCCAAAAGCCCAAAAACTGCATGAGTACATACTCTTAGCCAGAATGGCCGCGTATGCTTCTGCCATCCCGCCGAGAGAACCGCTCAGGCTGACGCTTAAAACTGAGACACATCTCCGGTTGTTGGGCATAATTTAGCCTCACGATCCGGGGAATGAGACTGATCTGACGGGGAAGTCCATGCTTCGCACAACGTTTGCTTCGTCGCGCACCTTGCGGGTGTGCGCTCTTGGACTGGCAACTCTCAGCATCGCGGTCATCTTTACGACTGACAGTGCGGATGCCCGCCGGCGACATAAATCGCGAAGCCACGTCGCGCGCGTCTCCAGTTACAATCCCGCTTTCTCCTCGATCATCGTCGATGGCAATTCCGGTGCGGTTCTCTCGTCCAACAATCCCGACGGTTCGAGGCATCCGGCGTCGCTGACCAAGATCATGACGCTGTACATGCTGTTCGAGAAGCTGGAATCCGGCAAGCTCACGCTGGACAGCGAAATGGACGTCTCGCAGCACGCCTCCGTGCAGGCTCCGACCAAACTGGGCCTGCGCCCCGGTCAGACGTTGCGCGTCGAGGACGCGATCAAGGCCTTGGTGACCCGCTCCGCCAACGACGCCGCCGTTGTGATCGCCGAGGCCATTGCCGGCGACGAAGACGATTTCGCCAAGCTGATGACCAAGAAGGCGCGCGCGCTCGGCATGAGCCGCACGGTGTATCGCAATGCCTCCGGCCTCCCTGACGATGCGCAGGTAACCACGGCACGCGACCAGTCGGTGCTCGGCCGCGCCATCCAGGATCGCTTCCCGCGCTACTACCGCTACTTTGCCACCGCCTCTTTCAACTATCGCGGCCGCAACATCCGCAACCACAACCGCCTGATCGGCAGTGTCGAAGGCGTCGACGGCATCAAGACCGGTTACACCCGCGCCTCCGGCTTCAACCTCGTCTCTTCGATGAAGCGCGGCAACCGCCATCTGGTCGGCGTCGTACTCGGCGGCCGCAGCGGCGGCGCCCGTGACGCCGCGATGCGCAACCTGCTCGCCGAGAACCTGGACAAGGGTGCCACCCGCCGCACCGTGGCCGCGATCACCGAGCGCAATCCGTCCGAATCCGCGACCGAGGTCGCCGAAGCCGAGGCCCAGGCGCGTCCGACCGACACCAAACAGGTCAACGGCGCCATTCAGGTGGCTGCTGCAACGCCGGTCGTCGCTGAACCGGTCTCCGAACCGCCGGCTCGTGTCGCTACGCCAGCGGCGCGCCCGTCGGTCTTCGCCGCCGCCACCGCAGCGCTGCCCCCGGCAGCGCCGATGCCACAGCCCCGCAAGCCCGAGCCCGGCCCGCTCAACAGCGGCGTCATCCAGTCCGAGCCCATCTCGACCATTCCAGGCTCGTCAGAGCCGATGAAGCCGGTTCGGGTCCGTACCGTTCAGGTCAAGTCCGGTCAGTACAAGCTGGCCTCCGCCGGCGGCGAGCAACCCGCCCCTCCCGCCGCCACCAATGCCATCACGGCGCGCTCTGAGCCCACCGCCCGCTCGCCCGAGACCACCAATTCGCTCTATGCCCGCTCGGAGATGCCGCGTCAGCCGGCGGGCTTCGGGACCGGCAATGGGCTTCTCGGTGTTCTTCCAGCCTCTGGCGCCGCTCAGAGCGGCACCCAGATGGCCTATGCCGACCCTGCCCCGCGTAACGTGCCAGCCCCTCAGGCTCCCGCTCCGCAGACGGTACAACAGGGCGGCGCCATCAAACCCGCAGCGATCCACACCGGTTGGATCATCCAGGTCGGTGCACTGGAGAGCGAGAGCGAGGCACGCACCCGCCTCGACGCCGCGCGTGAACAGGCCCGTGGCCTGCTCGGCAAGGCCGACCCGTTCACTGAAGCCGTCGTCGGCAAGGGCGACAGGAAACTCTACCGTGCCCGCTTCGCCGGCCTTGACCGCGAAAAAGCCGAAGCTGTCTGCAAGACGCTGAAGCGTTCCGAGATTTCCTGCATCACCATCAAGAACTGATCGACTGATACCGTCGGATACGCAAATGGCCGGGACATTGTCCCGGCCATTTTGCTTTTGGTCACCATAAATCCCCGTGGTGACAACTTCTCGTCAAGACTTAGCCAGTACAAAATACAGACGGGGATTGATCGACCATGCCGGACAACGGCGGGCGATGGGGCGTTCTCAGAGAAACGGAAGCTGCTCGCAGTTGTAGCGTAAAAGCGTGCTGGAGTTAGCTGCGATGCGTGCGAAGCAGAGTGTCCTTGGCCTCGTTGACTCGGGCCGCCAGGTACGTCGAGCCCCCCTGGTCGGGATGCAGTTTCTTCATGAGGGATCGGTGCGCGCGGCTGATCTCGTCGCGGGTCGCACCCGGCTTCACGCCAAGGATCTGATAAGCCTCCTCTTCCGTCATTTTACTGCTCGACGCCGGGCGGTCGTGCCGCCCTGCCGTATCGCCCTGCGCGTTCTGACGCCAGGCGGGAAACCGGCGGTCAAGATAACTTTCAAGTAGCGCCACGCTCTCCGCGTCGAAGCCGGCCATCATCGCCGCCAGTTGCGGCAGGTCGAATGCATCGAGCGACTGCCCGGCATAGGGGCCGGCGACGATCCGTCCGCTGAGCTGGCCGCTGTCATGATCGAGGGTCATGTCGAGAAACGCCGAGCGGACCTGTGAGGTCTGGCCGGACGATTTGGTCCCGCCCCCAAACATGCCGCCGATACTGCTGAAGCCCGCGGTGCCGAACGGCGCCCAGCCCAAGAGGCCCGCCCCGAAGATTCCGAGCGGGATCGCCACCGCCAGTTCGCCCTTGATCCCGGTGAAGGCCGCTACGGCCAGCGCCAGCACACCGCCGGCCAGCTTGATGCCGCGCGCCAGCAGCGCCGGGTTGGCCGAGCGGAACATCTGCAGCAGCATGTAGAGCACGAAGACGGCGAGCGCGCCGGCGATCAAAGTAGGCATGAGGGATAGATAGTCGGTTGCCGCGATCCGCGAAACGGTTTTGCGGACCGTTTATCGCATCTGGCCGAGCAGCTTTGCCGCATCCGGCGCCGACGACGCCAGCCGCGTCAGCGCCTCACGTCCGCCAGCGGCATAGGCGGCTACCGCACGCAGCAGTTCGCGGAGCTGCGCAGCGGCTCCCGGATCGAACCGGCACCAGGCGCCACCGGTCAGCCGGGCAATCTCGCGAAACGCCTGTTCGGCCGCGGGGTCTTGCCCTTCCTGGAACATGAAGACCGGTACTTTCAGCAGGCCGAGCTCGCCGGCTCGTGCACAGAGCTCGTCAACGGACTCCTCCATGGCGTCGCCCACGAACACCAATGCACGCACGCCTGAGGCCACCGCCTCGCGCCGTGTCTCCGACAGCACCTTGCCGATCTGGGTCTGACCGCCCTGGCAAGCGATCTTACCCATCAGCCGCGCCAGTTGCGCGGTGTCCGAAATCCAGCCGGTCGCGCGGCACTCGCTGAGACCACGGAAATAGACGAGACGGATATCGAGACTGCCGATCGATGCGGCTTCGCGAAACATATCGGCCTGCAGCGTGCAGGCCATATCCCAGGTCGGCTGCCGGCTCATGGTGGCATCGAGTGCAAACACCAGCCGCCCGCGCCCGCCCGCTGCATGCGGCGCCATGGCTTTCGCCTTCGCTACAAATGCTGCGATGTCGGCCGATGCCGACGGCTGCGCCAGCGCATCGGTTTTCGATTTGGGGATCGTGGGATCGCTGGCCATGACAACTCGCGTTTGGTGCAAGCTTCATGTGGCGAGCATAGGCCGCGCGGTCAACCGCGCAGCGCAGAACTCAGTTCACGCTCGGCGTATACTGCGCGACCTTGTTCGGGTCAGTCGCACTGCTCTGCTGCGCAGGCTGCTCGATGATCTTTGGCTTGCCGGTGACCGGCGACAGCTTGCTGTCGTCGTCTAGGAACTTGTCGAGCAGCCCCTGAATTTTGGTCTTCAGGGTTTCCGGACCGCGATCGCTCATGTCGGTGTGCTGCGCGCCGGTGTTGACGACCGTGATACCGGCCTTCTCGCAGATCTCGTCATCCGGCACGACACCGGGATCCGGCTTGAACACCGTATCGTGCGAACGGAACGACAGGATCTTGAATTTGCCATCGGTCATGAACGGCACGCGCAGGTTATCCAGCGTCACGACCTTCTTGACGTCATCAGGGAATTCCTTGGCGTAGAACATCGAGATGTCGCCGCCGTTGGAATGACCGACCAGCGTCAGATGATCGTAGTCGGAGTTCGGCTGAATCTTCTTCAGCTCCTTCACCGCATATTTGATGTTCTGAACGCCGCGCTCATAGACCGGCAGACGGCCGACATAGAGCTCGCCGACCTTGGTCACGAGCGGATCGTCGGTATCGAGATCGTGCTGGATGCTGACGGCCATATAGCCGCGCGCCGCAAACACGTTTGCCAGGAACGAGTATTCGGTGAACTTGACGGTGTTACCGTGATTGAGAACCGCAACAGGCAGAGTGATCATGCCGGCATTGGCCTGCATTTCCTTGTCGCGGCGAACGGCGATGTCGACCTGCACAGGACGATTACGCGACGCGTCGAAGAACGTCAGCGTCTCATGCCGAATAGCCCACTTCGACGCGGTGAAGTACGCGGCGGTGGTCAGCACGCAAACCGAAAGCAGAATGAGAAGTCCGCGTTTCATGTTCGTCCCTGATCGGCCAGCTAGAGATAGGTCTCAGCCGGCTACAGCACTTATGGGCCGGAATGGCCTCAAGCGGCTGCTTCAACAGCATATATGTCACAGCCCGGTGACAGAAAGGCTAAATATTGTGAATTCCGAGCCATGTTATTGTGCGCCGCACCCGTTTCTTGTGCAGTTGCTAAAGAAAGCCATGGTCGAATTGAGCGATTTTGAACAAGTTTCGCAAGGGATCGGAATTTCAAAAACGTCCTGTTTTCAACGACAAATCAACTGTCGAACGGGTGACTCGTTCCCCGGTAAAAGAAAATGATACCTGTGGTATCAGCGTGAAGTTGAGTGCGGGATCGTTCATAGCCTGCCGAACGGGCAGCGCTGGCTTTGCACCGTGAACGCGACTCAGTTGCCAAGGATGTCGTGAACGTCGAGCGGCTTGTCGACCTGGGCAAACCACTCGGCGCGGTTGGCGGCGCGGCGACGGCCACGCTCATCGAGCGGCAGCTTCAACTTGCGCAGCAGTTCGATGACTTCCTCGCGCGCCGTGACATGGCCCATGCTCGGGCGTCGCCCGAGCGTGGCTTCGTTGAGATCGTCGAGCGCCGTCAGGCCACGCGGGAAGAACTCACGATACATCACGCGCTCGGCGAGACCGTCGATCGCGCGGAAACCGAGCTGCAGCGAGAGTTGATCGAGGACGCCGGCGACCAGCATCTTGTTGCGCGAGCCGAGCACCGAGAGCCGGTTGCGCACCACGATCCAGTCGGTGGTGGAGCCATCGTGCTGGCGGCGCTCGCGCCGCGCCTCACGCGCCATCTTCGAATAGTGGCTCTCGCCGGTCACCTTGTAGCTTGTAGCATCGACGGCGCCGAGCACGTCGAAATCGAGAAAGCTGTCATTGATCGGCGTCACCAGCGTATCGGCCATCGAATGCGCCAACCGCATCAGATAGGTATCGCTGCCAGGCGTGTCGATGACGATGAAATGGTGGGTACGTTCCACCGCGCTCACCGCGGTCATGAACTGATCGAGTTCGAAGGCTTCGTTGTCGGCGATCTGCATCGTCTCGCCGAGCTTGACGCAGCTATGGGTCGGCACTTCCAGCGCAAGTCCGGCGCTCTGCGCCCAGGCTGCGCGGTTGGCGATATAGCGCGTGAAGCTCTGCTGGCGACTGTCGAGATCGATGGTGGCGACGCGCTGACCGGCTTTCAATAGCGCCACAGCAATATGAAGCGCGGTGGTCGATTTGCCCGACCCGCCCTTCTCATTGCCGAGCACGATCACATGCGCCGTGCCGGACTGCCCCTGGGTAGTTTGCATCAACATCGCGCGATCCTTCGATCATCTTCAAATCGCGAGGCGTGGCAAGGGTCAAGCTAAATACAGGGGCATCCTGCTCTGCGGGCGATCAGCCGCGCTTAATCATGAATCCCGGCGGCCGGTTGCGGCATCAGGACACCCGGCAGCCTGGTATCGTGAGGCTTGGGTGATCCCGCGAGCTTTGATAAGCAGGGCGCGCACGCCCTCACCCGCCGCAGCCAACAACAAGAACGAGCCGCAATGCCCCGCACCCCGATCGTCGCCCGCACCCTGCCCGCCCTCCGCAAGGCGCTCGAAGGTCTCCGGGCACGCAAGGCGACCATCGGCCTGGTGCCGACCATGGGAGCGCTGCATGACGGCCACGTCTCCCTGGTGCGCCTCGCCCAGCGCCGCACCAGCAAGGTCGTGGTGTCGATTTTCGTCAATCCAACGCAGTTCGCGCCGACCGAGGACTTTGGCTCCTATCCGCGGACCTGGAAGAGCGACGTCGCCAAACTCACCGAAGCCGGCGTCGACCTGATCTGGAATCCCGACGCCAAGGTGATGTATCCGGAAGGCTTCGCAACGAAGATCACGACCGGAGGCCCGGCCACCGCCGACCTCGAGGATCGCTTCCGCCCGCATTTCTTCGGCGGCGTCGCGACAGTCGTCGGCAAGCTGTTCACGCAGGTGCGGCCGGACATGGCATTCTTCGGCGAGAAGGACTACCAGCAACTCAAGGTCGTGACGCGCATGGCGCGGGACCTCGATCTCGGCGTCAAGGTGACCGGCGCAACCACGGTGCGCGAGCGCGACGGTCTCGCGATGTCGTCGCGCAACGTCTATCTCTCGCCGGACGACCGCGCCACGGCGCCGGTGCTGTATCGCGCGATGAAAGAAACCGCCAAGCGCCTGAAGGCGGGCGATAATTTCGAGACCGCCATGGCGGGCGGCGCCGCGACGATCACGGCGGCAGGCTTCGCACTCGACTACTTCGAGGCGCGCCATGCGGAGTCACTGGCGCCGGTCACCTCGATGAAGGACGGCCCGGTGCGACTGCTGGTGGCTGCGAGGATCGGCAAGACGCGCTTGATCGACAATATCGGGGTGTGAGGCTTTCGTCCTGACTCGTCATTCCGGGGCTCGGCCGGCACTTGCCGGACGCGAACCCGGAATCCCAGAGTGTTTTGCGCTGTCTGGAGATTCCCATGCTGGGATTCCGGGTTCGGTCCCGTCGCCTCCGGCGCCGGTCCCGCTCCGGAATGACAGTGTGGGGCGGCAAGACAGCGCCTAAACATTTTTTCCTATCTTTCGTTGACAACACCCTCATCAGGTTTATATTCCCCTCTGTCCTGCCCCACCGAGAGGGGCGATCGCGATCGTCACGTTCGCGGGGTGGGATGCGGTGGACGTCGGAGATGCGGCGTTACGCGGTTCATGGGGGAACGTCTGTCTTCGGGCAGGACGGAGCTGCGCCAGCACTGCCACTGGCAAGGAGACGGCCGACCTTGGGATGGACAGACCCCTGGGCAGTGTGACGGACGACCAAGTCAAAACGCGTTCGGCTTACTCGCTTGAGGCTCCCTTCCCATCGCCTTGGGACTTTAATTCGCGATCGGAGCGTTCGTCGAGGCAAAGTGCAAGCAACCGAAAAAACACCGCAGGCGGAACGTCGGGCACTTGCTCGGCGCCTCCGAAAGTCCTGATGCACTCTCAATTGCGGAAGACCGCATCGCATCAGGCCCAAGGGTGCAACGGGCACCCGGCGTTCCGCACGCCCTCTCACAGGGGGCGGGAATGCAAGCGACGACGGCGCCCCCGCGCCGTAAATAATGGGGGCGATGACGCATGTCTGAAGAGCAGCGCTGTTTGACAGTTGAAGACGCTGAGACGCGCAGGCTGTGGCGTGATCCCTCCCTCAAGCAGCGAAGCTGCGCAGTGGGGTCTGGCGGACGAATTCGTCCGCCATGGTCGGCCGAGCGAAGCGGAGGCCGGGGTGGGGTCTCTCCACGAACTCCGAGCTTGAGGAGGCACCCCCACCCGACCGGCCAAGAGGCCGGCCTCCCTCCCCACGCAAGCGCGGGGGAGGGAAAAGCAAGAGCCCTACTCCGCTGCGATCTGGCGCGGCGCCGGCGGCGGATTGGCGAGGTCCTTGGCGAGTTCGGCGTAACGCACCTTCGCGGCCTGCACCGAGGCTTCCTTCACCGGGCCGTAGCCACGAATGCTGTCCGGCAACGAGAGGAGCTGCACGGCCGTATCCACCGTGAGCGGCGACAGCAGGTTCAACACTGTGGCCACGTCCTTCTCGTAACCCGCGATCAGATCGCGCTCCAGTCTGCGGTCGGCGCTGTAGCCGAACACATCCAACGGCGTGCCGCGCAAGGTGCGCAGCTTCGCCAGAATGCGAAACAGCGGCAGCATCCAGGCGCCGAAGGCGCGCTTCTTCGGGCGCCCCGATGCATCGGTACCCGGCAACATCGGCGGCGCGAGATTGAAGCTGATCTTGACGTCGCCCTCGAACTGATCGCGCAACTGCTTCTCGAACCTGCCGTCGGTATAGAGCCGCGCGACCTCGTATTCGTCCTTGTAGGCGAGCAGCTTGGCATAGTTGATCGCCACCGCGCGCGGCAGTTCATCGTCATAGCCGCCGCGCATGGCGGCTTCGCGCACCAGATCGACCATCGCCTGGTAGCGCTCGGCGAGCTTGGCACTCTGATAGTCGGTGAGCAGTCCGCTGCGATGGGCGACGATCTCGTCGAGGCTCATCTCATCCAGCGTCTTTGGCGCGATGGTCTCATCGGCGCCCTTGAGCATATTGGCGAGCCGTGCCGGATCGGCGGCGGCAAGACGGCCAAGCTGGAACGCCAGCATGTTCATCTTGATCGAGACGCCATTGAGCTCGATGGCCTGTTCGATGGACGCTGCCTGCAGCGGCAGCAGCCCCTGCTGATAGGCAAAGCCCATCATCATCATGTTGGTGGCGATGGAATCGCCAAGCAGCGCTTCGGCCGCCTTGGTGAAATCGAGGAATGTCGATTCCTTGCGCAGCGACATTTCCAGCACGTTGTTGACCTTGCGGGACTGGAAATTGAAATCGCGGTTGCGCACGAAATCCGCGATCGGAATGAGATGGGTGTTGACGATGCCAGTGGTGCGCGAGCTCTCGCAGAGCGAGATCGTATCCTTGGCAATGGCCACCACTTCATCGGCCGCGATCAGGACATCCGCTGTGCCGGTGACGATGCGCGAGCAGGTGACGTCGCCGGTGTCGTTGGCGAGACGCACATGGCTGAGCACCGCGCCACCCTTCTGCGCGAGCCCCGACATGTCGAGAATCATCGAGGCCTTGCCCTCGATATGCGCGGCCATGCCGAGCAGCGCACCGATGGTCAGCACGCCGGTGCCACCGACGCCACCGACGGCGACATTATAGGGCTTGTCGAGCGCTGGCCGCGTGGCCGGCTCCGGCAATATACCGATGGTGCCGAGTTCGACGGGCGCCTTGCGCTTCAGCTTGCCGCCATCGACCGTGACGAAGGACGGGCAAAAGCCCTTGAGGCACGAATAGTCCTTGTTGCAGGACGACTGATTGATGGTGCGCTTGCGACCTAGTGCGGTCTCCAGCGGCTCCACCGAAATGCAGTTCGACTGCACCGAGCAATCGCCGCAGCCTTCGCAGACTGCCGGGTTGATGAGCACGCGGCGCTGCGGGTCTTCCAGAATGCCCTTCTTGCGACGGCGACGCTTCTCGGCAGCGCAGGTCTGCACGAACACGATGGCCGAGCAGCCCGGCACGTCGCGTAGCGTCTTCATCACGTTGTCGAGTTCGTCGCGATGCGCCAGCTTCACGCCCGGCGCAATGGTGTTGGCGGGATAGGCATCGGGATTCTCGGACACGAGATAGATCTCGCGGATGCCCTCGCTGTGGAGCTGGAACGTGATCTTCTGCGGCGACAGGTCACCGTCATGGTGCTGACCACCGGTCATCGCCACGGCATCGTTGTAGAGGATCTTGTAGGTGATGTTGGCCTTGGAGGCGATCGACTGACGGATCGCCAGAGAGCCGGAATGGAAGTAAGTGCCGTCGCCGAGATTGGCGAAGATGTGCTTCTCCTTGGTGAACGGCGCAATGCCCGTCCATGGCACGCCCTCACCGCCCATATGGGTGAAGGTCTCGGTGGAGCGATCCATCCACAGCGACATGAAGTGGCAGCCAATGCCGGCCAGCGCGCGCGAGCCCTCCGGAACCTTGGTCGAGGTATTGTGCGGACAGCCCGAACAGAAATACGGCGTGCGCGTGATCGGCACGACGTTCTGGACCTGCGAGGCCTCGCGTCCGTGAAACCAGTCGGCCTTGGCGCGCAGCAGTGCTGCGATCTCCGGATCGATCTCCATCGCCAGCAGGCGATCCACCAGCGAGGTCGCAACCTTGGCGACGCTCAGCTCTTCGGCGAATGGCAGGAAGCGATGATCGTGGGAATCCATCTTGCCGACGATGCGTGGCCGGACATCGTCGCGCCAGTTGAACAGCTCCTGCTTGACCTGGTTCTCGACAATCTCGCGGCGCTCCTCGACGATGAAGATCTCTTCGAGGCCCACGGCAAACTTGCGCACGCCTTCCGGCTCCAGCGGCCACGGCATGCCGATCTTGTACAACCGAAGACCAATCTTGGCGACGACCTTTTCGGTAATACCCAGCTCACGCAATGCCTGGCGCACGTCCTCATAGCTCTTGCCGGAGGCCATGATACCGAAGCGCGCGTTCGGCGAGTCCATGGTGACACGGTTGATGTTGTTGGCGCGGGCAAAGGCGATGGCAGCAAAGCCCTTGTAGTTCTGCAAGCGGCGATCCTGCACATAGCGGTCGTCCGGCCAGCGCAGGTTCAGACCATCCGGCGGTAGTTCGAAATCGGTGGGAATATTGAACGGCGTCATCTCGTCATTGAGGTTGATCTCCGCCGTGGTCTCCACGGTTTCGGTGATCACCTTCATGCCAACCCAGCAGCCGGAATAGCGCGACATCGCGATACCGAGCAGACCCATCTCGATCATCTCGTGGATCGACGACGGGTAGAGATAGGGCATCAGCGCCGAGATGAAGGCATGGTCGGACTGATGCGGAACGGTCGAGGACTTGGCGCCGTGGTCGTCGCCGGCGAGACAGAGGACGCCACCGAATTTCGCGGAGCCGGCGGCATTGCCGTGGCGGAAGACGTCGCCGCAGCGATCGACGCCGGGGCCCTTGCCGTACCAGATGCCGACCACGCCATCATATTCGGCGCCGGGCGAGAGATTGAGTTGCTGGGTGCCCCAGATCGCGGTGGCTGCGAGATCTTCGTTGACGCCGGGCTGGAATTTGACGCCGTACTGATCGAGATGTTTCCGCGCGGCCACGAGCTGCTGGTCGTAGCCGCCGAGCGGCGAGCCGCGATAGCCGGTCACAAAGGCTGCGGTGTTCAGACCCGCCGCGCGGTCCCTGCGGACCTGCGCCATCGGCAGTCGCACCAGCGCCTGAATGCCGGTCAGGAAGATGTGGCCGGAGCCCTGGGTGTATTTCTGATCGAGACTGATCGCGCCTTGATTAATTCCCATTCCCACCCTCGTCACTGCGGCCTCTGAGCTGTCGCCCGGGGCTATCGCCCCGGACTGCGTCGTCCGGCCTGCTCGCGCCTATTATCTGGGGTCGTTCGACTCCCTTAGAAACAGTCTATGTTGGATTTTGAACGGGACGCACCACAATTCTGGGCAATGGAGCCCCGCGTCCAAAGAACGCAATTTCGTGATGAATGCGGCCGGTAGACTTGTCACGTTGTGTCGCCGCAAAGGCCTTTGGCGCAAGGACGTAACGGCTTCACGCTGCAGTGCGATGCAGCACAAACTGCCCAAGGAGGCTCAGGCCTCGCCCGGGAATATCTCACTGATGATCTTCATCAGATCGGCCTCGCGAAACGGCTTGCGCAGATAGGCGCGAAAACGCCCTGCCCGGTCGCGCACGACGTGCTCCAGCAACGAGGTCATGACGACCACCGGAATTCCGCTCAGCCGCTCGTCCTGCCCCATCGCTGCGATCAGGCCGGCGCCGTCGAGGAACGGCATCATGAAATCGGTTAGCACGAGATCAGGCGTGTCCCGATGCAGAATGTCGAGCGCCTCACGGCCGTTGCCGGCTACGAGGACATTGAAGGCATATTCGCTCAACAGGACTTCGAGCCAGTCGGCGATCGCCCATTCGTCCTCGACAATCAGGACAGTTCGCACCGCTATTCTCCAGTCAACTTAAGATCCGTCGATGGAGTTGGTGCAGGTCCCTGACTAGAAATGTCCCTGAGGATGCGCTCCGCACTCTGGAAATCGGCATCAAGAACGATGCCGCCGTCGAGAATTTCAAAGCGGCGCATGCGCATATCGGTCCGGCGGTCACGCGATTTCAGAATGGTCATCAGACGATGGTTTTCCGAGCGCAAGGCTGCGAGATGCAGCGCGATGATGTTCTCGGCAACCGCCGAGAGACCCGTCTGGTTGACGCCCTTGAGCGGCTGCCCGGGTGTCATGCCAGCGTGGTCCGTTTCTGCGGTTGCCAGCGTGGTAACACCGAGTGCGCGCAACTCGTTGCACAGCGCCGACAAAAAAGAGCCGATGCGCTCCTTTTCGTCGGTGAGCTTCGAGAAGCCTTCGATGCCATCGATCACCAGACGGCGCACGCCGTTCTGCCTGATGGTCGAGAGCAGCTCGGTTGCGACCTCGTCGAGCACCGCTTCTGTCTGCGGACGCCACATCAGCGTGACTTTGTCGCCCCGCGATTTGAGCGGCAGCTTGAGGCTGTCGGCCTTGATCCGCAGCGCCATCGGATTCTCGTGAAACCCGAACAGCATCGCCGGTTCATTGGCGGGACCGCCGGTCAGGAACTGAAGACCGGCCGTGGTTTTGCCCGAGCCCGATGGTCCGAGCACCACCGTCACCGAATGCGTATCGACGCCGCCGCCGAGCATCTTGTCGACGCCGCCAATGCCGACCGACACCATCGGACCGTCGGCGCTGTCCCAGACGCTGGGCGTCTCCAGCAGCGCCTCGATACGCGGATAGATGGCGTGCCCATTCTCGGTGATGCGATAGGAGTGCTTGCCGCCCATGAACCAGGTGCCACGCAGCTTGTGGACCTGAAGCGACCGCTCGGCGCGGCGGCCATGCAGTGCCGACTGCAGCTCGATGAGACCGTCCACCATCGTATGCTCAGGCGGATGCGCATCGGCGTCGAAGGCGCTGGTGAGCAGGAACATGGTGCAGTTGCTGAAGGCAGCCTGGGTCTGCAATTCGTGGATGAATTTTTTCAGCTCGAGTTCGGAACGCGCCTTTTCGTGCACGGTGATGAGACCATCGAGCACGAGGATGCTGGCCTTGCGGGTGCGGACCTCGCGGCGGACCACGTCCAGCAGTCCGCGCAGCCCGTCGTCTTCTAGCGTCTTGAAGGCGCCGACATAGGACATGCGGTCGGGAATTGCTGCTTCATCGAAGAAGGTCATCCGCCGCATGTGTCCGATCATGCGGGCGTGGCTCTCGGCAAGCAGCGTGATGTAAAGCGCGTTCCGCCCCTGCGCGGCCTGCGCGAAACAGATCTGGTTGCCCAGAATCGTCTTTCCGGCGCCCGGGGCGCCCTGAATGATGTAGATGCCGCCGTCGAAAACGCCCCCGCCCAGGATCGCATCGAGACCCGGTACGCCGGTTGCAAACCGGCCGTTATCGCCACTCATTCCGAAACTGCCCCTAACGTGTCACCTATACCGGTGAGATGTTGAAACGTGTCGGGGAGCGATGGGTTCCAAAGCTTTTTCAGAAATATTTCGAAACGCTGCCTCTCAGCAAGGCAGCATCCCGCTAATAGCACCCCCGAAACGGAACATCGGCCTTTACGGGCCATTTCTGTCCGGTCACCCTGACAACATCAGGCATGGAGGACGGAAATGGATCAGAAGCTGAATACCTGGACGTCGCAGCCTGAACTCGCCGGCAGCGATATGGCGTCGACGAATGACGGTTCTTATCATCCGGATTGCGGCGAAGAGCACGATCACAAGCCGACCAAGGCCATCATCGGCGTGGGGCTACTCGTGGTGCTGAGTTTCCTGCTCTATGAATTCAACGGCAAAGTGTCCAAGACACACACGTCAGCAACCCCGCCCGCGCAGCACCAGAGCTTCGCGGCTAACCGCTAGGCTTCGGCAGCTTCGTCCGCAATAGCGCTTTCAGTCTCGGGCACGACGACCCGAAACTGGAACCCATGCAGACCGATGGTCGGCACGATGCCGAAATGGTCGGTGCCGAAGACTTTGACCCGATGCTGCAGTTCGTCTTTCTCGATGCTTACCGGGATATCGCAGATCTGCTCATAAGCCTTACGCGTGTGATGCGTGCTGCCCCAGCGCAGCGCCCGCTCGATCAGCGGCTCCGGCTGTGTGGCCAAGACGCGCGCCATCCGCCAGAAAGTCTGCACCAGCTTCGTATAGGCAATCTCTTCCAGACCCGCGACACTGATGTCCGCCGGAATTGGGAACGCCTCGACATCCACGATCGGTCCGGCATCGACACGTGCAATCATGCGATGGACCGTGCAGCCGAAGTCGGTCGCATGATCGTAGAGCGCAAAATGTGCCAGGGCCCAGCCGGGATATTGCGGCGGACCGGGATGGAAATTGTAGGCGCCAAAGCCAAGCTGATCGAGCACCGCGCCGGGGACTATCACGCCAGTGGTGAACGAAATCATCCGCGCCCGGCCTAGCCAATCGGGCTCGATCGCCGCCAGATCTTCAGCTGTGAAAACAGGAAGGACCGTCAGGGCCGGATTGTGACCACGGAGCAAGGTTGTAAAGACCGAGTGCTCAGCAGGACCCGTCAGGAGGATAATCGTATCGAACATTCGGGCCGCCACGCGCTTCTGCGAATCAATAATCGCCTCAGCGTCGCAGCCAGGCCTTAACATCTGATGAGCAGACCCGATCACGCTGCATTGCCACATAGGATGAGGCTCTGGAATGGCACAATCTCTGGAACATGCACCTCATCTGACGATTGTCTTGCCGCACAGGAGGACACGACATGGCGAACATTCCCAATCCCAATGATCCGTATCGTCCAAATCCCGCTGATGACATCCGCAATCCTGCGCGGCTCGACAATGAGCTGCAGGCCGATCCTGAACTCGCGGAAGGGCCAGCGAGCGGCAGCCGCATGGCTATTTATGCACTTGGCATTGTTGTCTTGCTCGGCGCCGTATTCTACGGCCTGAACAATACATCGATGAATCCGGGCGACGCGACGAAGACCGCATCCCAATCCGCCCCGGCGACGCAGGACAGCACGCCAAAGGCGCCAGCGCCAACCAACAATATCGCGGATTCCTATTCGAAGCCGCCAGTGGCTCCCGGCGTACGCGACGTGACGCCAACCAACAATCAGCCCGGCGTCACCACCGGTGCGGCACCTGCGAGACCGCAGGCCCCGCAATCGGCTCCGACCGGCACCGAGATCGACAGCTCGAAGGGCGGCGCGCCGAAGTAACGGCGCGACGGGCAGACAAAGCTGCGGATAGCTATGCCCGCGGCTTTGTCGCGCGTGGACTATGCGGTCACCTGGCGCAGGAATGTGCGTTCCTCAGCGAGGATAAACTGGTGCTCCTCGGCCGAAGCAAAATTCGCAACGCCGTCCGCGTCGCTCCGCAGTCTGGCGCGATACGCCTCATAGGCCGCGAGACTCGGAAACGAGATCAGGCCGAATGCGATGTTGTTCGTTCCTTCATGGGGCATCCAATAGCCCTGCAGATCACCACCGCATTTGGGAATAATCGTCAGCCAGCGCTTGGCATAGGCCTCGAACAATGTGCGTTTGAACGGATCGATCTGATAGCGAATGAAGACAGTGATCGTCATGGCGGCTCCCTCTGCAGATGCCTGGATATAGCCGCTTGATCGACTGTAATACTTCGATTAGCGTCGAAGTATGAAAGCAGGTCCGGACATCGCCATGGTCGCTGCACTTGTTGGCGATCCTGCGCGCGCCAATATGCTCACGGCGCTGATGACAGGCCGTGCGCTGACCGCGAGTGAGCTCGCCCAGGAAGCCGGGATTACGGCGCCAACCGCGAGCTCACACCTCTCCAAGCTCGAAGCCGGTGGCCTGATCGAGCCGGAAAAACAAGGGCGCCATCGCTATTACCGCCTCACCGGCCCCGATGTCGCCGGTGTGCTGGAAGGTCTGGCCGGCCTGGCGGCCCGTGCGGGCCATCTTCGCGTGCGCACCGGGCCGAAAGAACCCGCATTGCGCCGCGCACGGATTTGCTACGATCATCTCGCCGGCGATCTTGGCGTGCAGATGCTCGACAGTATGCGGGCACAGAAGCTGATCCGGCAGACCGAGCGGGTCATCGAACTCACGACTCAGGGCAGCCGGTTCGTCGCTGAAGAATTGAGGATCGATCCGACGACGCTGGCGCATCCGCGCCGGCCGGTCTGCAAGGCCTGCCTCGACTGGAGCGAGCGCCGCCACCATCTCGCCGGCACACTTGGCGCCGCCATCATGATCTCATTTACTGCCATGAAATGGGCGGCCAGAGACCCCTCGCCCGGCAGCCGCGTGGTGCATTTCACCCGCAGCGGCGAGAAGCGCTTCGAGGCATTGTTCGGCACCACCGGCGACGCCATCCGGAAAACGTGAAGACGCCGGCTTACCTTCGCCGCAATGCAGCCTGAAACCGCGCCCGACCTTCCTTCTCCTGGAGTCTTCTCGATGAACCGCCTGCTGCTCGCTGCGCTGATTGCAACCCTGCCGTTCACCTCATCGCAAGCGGCCGAGCCTCCTGCGGCGCGCGAGCCTTACGGCATCGGCCTCGAAGGTTTCCCCTATCCCTACCCCGTCAACATGCTGCCGCTGGTTAATGACGGCGAGCAGCTGCGCATGGCCTATATGGACGTGCCATCGAGCAAACCGAACGGGCGCACCGTGGTGCTACTGCACGGCCGCAATTTTCCATCGAGCTACTGGGCGCCGGTGATCGGCACGTTGAACGATGCAGGTTACCGCGTCGTGGTCCCCGATCAGATCGGCTTCGGCAAATCGTCGAAGCCATCAGGCGATCTGCATTTTGACAACCTTGCCCGCAACACTGTTGCGCTGATGGATCACCTCGGGATCGCGAAATTCGACATCGTGGCGCATTCGCTGGGCGGCATGTTGAGCGTGCGCATTGCCCGCGCTTATCCCGATCGCATCGATCACCTGCTGCTCGCCGCGCCGATCGGACTTGAGGACTATCGGCTCTATGTGCCACCGACACCAACCGAAAAGATTCTGGAGAACGAAGACAAGCTGACGGCGGAAGGTTACCGCAAACAGCTCGAGGTGAACTATTCGCTGAAGATGCAGCCCGACCAGGTAACGCCCTTTATCGACGCGCGTTTCAACATCAAGGGATCGCCGGAATATCCGCGCTGGCTGCGCGCCTTCGTCAGTTCGGCGCAGCTCATTTATCGCGAGCCCGTGGTCCACGAAATTCCGCTGATCGCCCTGCCGACCCTGTTCATCATGGGCGCCGACGATCACAACGCACCGGGCAAGCCGAATGCGCCGGAAGCGTTGCGGCCAAAGATGGGCCAGAACGCCGATCTGGCCAAGGCGCTGGCGGCGAAGATGCCGAACGCGAAGGCCGAGGTGCTTCCGGACGCGGGCCATATCGTGTTTCTCGATGCACCGGCCAAATTCAACGAATTGATGCTGGGCTTCCTCGCGGCGAAGTAGCAACTGCCGCGCCCTACTACGCGGATATCCCGAAACATTCATGCTGTATTCAGATCGAATCGGCTTAATCGTGCTGTGCAGCGTTGATCCCCAGCAATTTTCTTGCCCGTAAGAGTCCTGCAGCGGGTGATGCGATGCCATCATTATTCTCTGCGCCGCATCGCGGCACCATCGAGGGAGAACACGAATGAAGACGATCTTTGCGGCAGCCTTGTTTGCCGTTAGCGTCGGGGGCATCGGTGCCGCCAGCGCAATGCCTCTGGCTCCGCTGAGCACAGCCGAGACGGCTGGCGTGATCCAGGTCGCTCAGGGCTGCGGCCCCGGCTATGCCCGCGGTCCCTATGGCGGTTGTCGCCCGATGTTCCGCGGCCCGCCGCCGCGCGGCCCGGGTTACTGCCCCCCCGGCTTTTTCCGCAATCCCTACGGCCGCTGCATCCGCCGCTGGTGATCGCTGCATAATCCTGACGAAGAAGACCCCGCCTATGGCGGGGTTTTCTGTTGCCCACGAGCCGGTTACAGCCGTCACACGAAGATGACAGAATGACACTTCGCTATTCTGGAGATCGTCATGTCGCGCGCTTTGCGTCGTCTCATACTGGCCGGGCTGCTCGGCCTCTCATCGCTGACGACCGGCCGCGCCGACACCATCGCACTGCCCGAGCCGCAGCTCGGTCCGCGGCCATTCTATCTCGTCGACAAGATGAAAGACGGCCCGCTAAAGACGAAGCTGAGCACCTGCACCGGACCATTTCGCAGGAGCGATTTCTCCATCGCCCATCGCGGCGCGCCGCTGCAATTCCCCGAGCATACAAGGGAGTCCTATCTCGCTGCGGCACGCATGGGCGCAGGCGTGATCGAATGCGACGTGACTTTCACCAAGGACCGCCGGTTGGTCTGCCGGCATTCGCAATGCGACCTGCACACGACAACGAACATCCTGTCGATGCCATCGCTTGCAGCGAAGTGCACGCAACCCTTCAGCCCCGCCGATCCCGCGACCGGCAAGAAGGCGTCGGCGAAATGCTGTACCAGCGACATCACGCTGGCGGAGTTCAGGACGCTCACGGCGAAGATGGATGCCGGCAACACGACCGCGACCACCGTTGCGGAATATCAGAACGGCACGCCGCGCTGGCGCACCGACCTCTATGCCAGCTCGGGCACGCTGATGACCCACGCGGAGAGCATCGCGCTGATCAAGAGCCTCGGCGCCAAATTCACGCCCGAGCTGAAGGCGCCGGAAGTGCCGATGCCATTCGACGGCGATTACAGCCAGGAGAAATACGCGACCCAGATGCTCGACGAATATCGTGCCGCCGGCATTCCGCCTGGCGACGTATTTGCCCAGAGCTTCGATCTCAACGACATCAAGTTCTGGATCCGCACCGCGCCGGAATTCGGCGCGCAGGCGGTCTATCTCGACGGCCGCTATGAAACACCGGGTTTCGATCACATGCGCGCGGAAACGTGGAAACCGTCGATGGCCGAACTCAAGGCCGCCGGCGTCAAGATTCTCGCGCCGCCGATCTACATGCTGCTGACGCTTGATGGCACCAACAAGATCGTGCCCTCCCCTTATGCCAAGGCAGCGCGCGACGCCGGCCTCGACCTGATCACCTGGTCGCTGGAGCGCGACGGGCCACTCGCAAACGGCGGCGGTTTCTTCCATCGCTCGGTCAAACCCGCCATCGACCGCGACGGCGACACACTGACGGTGCTGGACGTGCTGGCGAGAGACGTCGGCGTGCGCGGTGTGTTTTCCGACTGGCCGGCCACGACGACGTTCTATGCGAGCTGCATGGGGCTGCGCTGACGCCGCACGCTATTTGGCGTCACTGTCGTAGATGAATTTGGGCATTTCCAGCTTCAGCCGGATTGCCAGCAGGCGGAGCGCCAGTCCGGTCACGGCCGCAACGAGCGTCACCAGATCGGGACTGAATCCGTATTTAATGCCGCCGATATACAGAAGCCCCGTGACGATCGACACGCTGGCATAGAGCTCGGCGCGAAACAGCAGCGGCACGTCGTTGCACAGCACATCGCGAATAACGCCGCCGACGCAGCCGGTGATCATCCCGGCCACGACCACAATCAGCAGTGGCTGATCCATGGCGAGGGCGATGTTGCAGCCCATGATGGTGAAAACCACAAGACCGATGGCATCGAGCACCAGAAACAGCGCGTGAAAGCGATGCACCACGCGCGCAAGCCCGATGGTCACGAGCGCCGCGCCGCCGGTCAGCAACAGCAGATAAGGGCTTTTCACCCACCACAGCGGATAGTGCCCGAGCAGCATGTCGCGCACCGAGCCGCCGCCGAGCGCCGTGATGCAGCCGAGCATGGCAACGCCAAGCCAGTCCATCTTGCGCCGCCCAGCCGCCAGCGCAGCCGTCATCGCCTCGGCAACGAGCGCGATCATGGCGAGCGGAAACAGCAGGGCTTCGGTATGGGGCATGGGACTCGTCGGCAGCGGATGACGGCGACCTGTAACACAAATCCGTGCATGCGGTGACCGGCGGCGGACAAATCCCCGCCATCTTCCTGAGCCTCCATCACAACCTCACAGCAGGAGGTGTCATGACCCGTCTGTTTCTCACTCTCCCCATTCTGCTCATGGCTGGCGCGGCCATGGCGGAGGACGCGCGGCTGTCGATGCCCTATTACGGCAGCGCCACCATGAATGCCGATGACAGCCTGGTGCTGCATTTCACCCGCACGGTGGACGGCAAGCCGGCTGACGGCTCGCAGACCTTTGCCCCCGGCGATCGCAGCTATGACAACGTGCGTCGCCACCTGAGCGGCATTGAACCCGGCCAGACCAAACCGCTGACGCCCTGGAGAGACTGAGCGTCAGCACAAACGGGCTTGCCCTACCAGTACCGGCGGCGCCAGTAACGACGACGGACCCGATAACGGCGACGCCAGCCCCAATGCCGGCGGCGATAACCCCAGAAACGACGCCGACGCCAGCCGCGGCGACGCCACTGGACTTGTTCAGGCTGGAGACGATCGACGTCGTCCTGCGACGCCACCGCGGCTTGAGGTTCTGTGTCCAGTTTGTGGTTGTCGAGCGGATTCGCCGGCAGCAGCGGCGCGGCCTGAGCCTGCGTGATGGCCTGAGCGGCCAAGCCGACACCCGCGGCAAAGCCGAAGGCGATCTTCAGAAAATGACGGCGTTCCATCGCGATCCCTCCTGATATCCGTGAGGGCATCAGGATCGGACCAGTGGCATGAATGGAAACTGAATGTGCGCGGGAACTCACACATTCGGCATCTCGCCGTTATCGAAAGCCCGCGGCCAGTCCGACGACCTGACCATCGAGGCCGTTGAAACCATGATATCCCCGCGCCTCGCACGGATCGCCGTCGTTGCGTCCGCCGCTCAGCCACGCCACGCGGGCGCGCCCGGCCGACCATTTCACGAAGGGATCGACGCCCGCCGGCGCGGTAAACTTGCAGCCGTCATTGCGATGATGGATGACCAGCGTACGCGGCAATGCCGAGGGCGAGCCGACGATCGACATCACATTGCTGCCGCCACCCGACTCCGCACTGAGAAAGCCCGAGGTCAGCACCAGCGCATCCGGCCGCGCGCCGCGCGCAATCCCCTCGGCGGCACGCTGCGTGCCACGGCTGGTGGCCACCACCGTCACCGGACGCTTGATCGCGGCCATGTATTGCACGGCGCTGGACAGATCGGTCCCAGCATCCACCACCAGCACCGCGAGCCCCCGCGCCGCATAGGCGCCGCGGGTCCGCACCAGCTGATTGCCCTTCAGCCCGTTGATCTCGCCATGCTCTCCCGGGCTGATGGCGCCGCTGCCGCCCGGCATCAGGATCACGCTGGCGCGCGGCGATGCGGGTTTGATGAGCACGGCGCGTGAGCCACCGACGGTGACGGTTTCGTCGGCAATAGCAATACTGTTGGAAAAGCAGATCAGGGTTAGAAAAGCCGCGATCCGGAGGACCCAGACAGGAGCCTTCGTCATGTCAAACCTCGCTGGTCGACTATCAAGGGTGCTGCACCCACTATACTATACTGTGCGCTAATCTGGTAATTTCCCGCCCGCAGCTTGGTAAAAGCCGGCAAGTTGATTTGCCAGCAGTGACGCTAACAGCGTCTCCATCTTGGACACATCAATCTTGCCTTCCCGACACGCGGCATCCGCGGCGTCCAAAGCGTCGAAATATGGTTTGCGATTGTCTACGATCTGATCAGGTATCGTTGGCGTGCCAGGAAGTATCGCTCCCGCTCGGATCGAAAGAACAACATAGGAAATAATGCGAGAAGTTCGTCCGTTTCCATCAGCGAATGGATGGATCCAGTTCAACCGCCACATCAGATAGGCGGCGAGATGGATCGGCGTGCTATCGTTCCAGTGTTCATTGACGTAGTCGCACATGTCCTCGATCAATTCGGGGACAAGATGCGCTCCAACAGGCTCGTGCCTGCTTCCCTCGATAGCAACCCCGCCTGGACGATAGTTGCCAGCGTAAGAGCTTATGCCGACCAGCGCTTCTCGCTGAAGGCCGAGAATCAATGAAGGGCGCAACTTAAACGAACCACGTTCCAACGCGGTTTGGATTGCACCAAGAGCTGCGTCGTATTGCCGAAAGCCGTTGCGGGCTTCGGCTGCAGCCTTCGCTTGCGGATCGGTAATTAACTCAGGCTCGAGCGCGCGGCTATCTCGCCGTTCGCGCTCTTCTCCAGTCATTTGCCTTCCTTGGCAAGCTTTTCGGCTTCACGATCAACCATGTCGCGGGTGATCAAATCGTTCTCGAAATGAGTATTGCCATAGACAAAGCTACGCCGCTGCTGCTCACGGTGCTCAGGGCTTGGCTGAGCAGTTTTTGCAGCATCAAGAAGTTTTTTTAGAGCGTCGGTCATCACTGCAATATAAGCGACTCGCCCGAGGGATTCCACGAAAATTCATCACCCAACTGATGGGTGCACCCAAGTTCCACTCTACAACGGCATATTGTCGTGCTTCTTCATCGGCACTTCCAAATGCTTGTCCTTCAGCATCGCCAGCGCGCGGGCGATGCGCTTGCGGGTGGAGTGCGGCATGATCACGTCGTCGATATAGCCGCGTTCGGCGGCCACAAACGGCGACAGGAAGCGGTCTTCATATTCCTTGGTGCGCGCGGCAATCTTGTCGGCGTCGCCGATGTCCTGGCGGAAGATGATCTCCACCGCGCCCTTGGCGCCCATGACGGCGATCTGCGCCGTCGGCCAAGCATAGTTCATGTCGGCGCCGATTTCCTTCGAGGCCATCACGTCGAACGCGCCGCCATAGGCCTTGCGGGTGATCACGGTCACCAAGGGAACGGTGCACTGGCTGTAGGCGAACAGCAGCTTGGCGCCGTGCTTGATGAGGCCACCATATTCCTGCGCGGTGCCCGGCAGGAAACCCGGCACGTCCACGAAGGTGACGATCGGAATGTTGAAGGCATCACAGAAGCGTACGAAGCGCGCAGCCTTGCGCGAGGCGTCGCTGTCGAGCACGCCGGCCAGCACCATCGGCTGGTTGGCGACGAAGCCCGCAGTCTTACCGGCGATGCGGCCAAAGCCGGTGACGATGTTCTTGGCAAAGGTCTCGGCGATCTCGAAGAAATCGCCCTCGTCCACGACCTTGAGGATCAGCTCCTTCATGTCATAGGGCTTGTTCGGATTGTCGGGGATCAGCGTGTCCAGCGACAGGTCGGTACGCTCGATGTCGTCGAAGCTCGGCCATTCCGGCACGCCTTCGGTGTTGTTGGCCGGCAGGAAGTCGATCAGCCGGCGCATCTGCAGCAGCGTCTCGACGTCATTCTCGAACGCGCCGTCGGCGATCGAGGATTTCGTCGCATGCACGCTGGCGCCGCCGAGTTCTTCGGCGGTGACAACCTCGTTGGTCACGGTCTTCACGACGTCGGGACCGGTGACGAACATATAGCTGGTGTTCTTCACCATGAAGATGAAGTCGGTCATCGCCGGCGAATAGACGTCGCCGCCGGCGCAGGGTCCCATGATGACGGAGATCTGCGGGATCACGCCGGAGGCCTGGACGTTGCGGCGGAACACGTAGGAATAGCCCGCGAGGGCCGCGACGCCCTCCTGGATGCGCGCGCCGCCGGCGTCATAGAGGCCGATGATCGGCGCCCGCGCCTTCATCGCCATGTCCTGCAGCTTGGTGATCTTGAGCGCGTGGGTCTCGGACAGCGAGCCACCGAACACGGTAAAATCCTTGGCGAAGACGAAGGTCTTGCGGCCGTTGACGGTGCCCCAGCCAGTGACGACGCCGTCACCGGGAATCTTGGACTTTTCCATGCCAAATTCTACGGAGCGGTGTTCGACGAACATGTCGAATTCCTCGAAGGACCCCTTGTCGAGCAAAAGCTCAATGCGCTCGCGGGCGGTCAGCTTGCCCTTGCTGTGCTGCGACTCGATGCGCGTCTCGCCGCCGCCCAGTTTGGCGCCTGCACGACGCGCTTCGAGGGTGTCCAGGATGTCTTTCATGTGCTCCAGCCCGTGAATGTCACGTGTTATCGCCCGCGGCGGCCGCGGGGTTTGGGCGAGGTTCTAGCATGGGGTTTTGAGCGGTGGAAACGCCCATCAGGAAGGGTTGAATCCCCCAAAATCGCATGGCGCCGGCGGCGATCCTGCCTATATCCGGATCAGACAAGGGAGAGCGCCGGATGACCAATATCGTGATCAATGAAAATAGTGGCGCAGCCACGGGCGGCGTACGCGATCTGCTGCGCTGGGAAGGCGCGGCACTGTTTGTCGGAATGACGCTGTTCTACTGGATCTCGGGTGGGCCCTGGCAGATCTACGCCTTGTTTTTCTTCGTCCCGGACCTCAGCATGCTGGCCTATCTGGCCGGCCCGCGGATCGGCGCAGGGGTCTATAATCTGGTGCATGCGACCATCGCGCCGCTACTGCTCGCGCTCGCCGGTATCGCTACCGCCGAGCCGATCGCCGGTTCGATCGCACTGGTCTGGTTCGCCCATATCGGCTTCGACCGCGCGCTCGGCTACGGGCTGAAATACGACGCCGGCTTTCGCTTCACCCATCTCGGCCGCATCGGCAAGGATGCGACCGCACCGGCCACGGCGGAAAACCCGACAACCGGCAACCCGATCAAGGCTGCCTGACGCGTCGGCCTCACGGCTCGCCGGGCTTGAACGGCGCCTCCTTGCCGGGCGGTGTGCTCTCCTCGGCCATCGCCAGCAACATCGCCACCATCACATAATTGCCGGCTACGGCCGTGAGATCGACGATCTGCTGATCGTTGAAGATCTTCTTGGCGCGCGCATAGGTCGCGTCGGAGACCTTGTGCGTGCTCGTCAGCTCGGTGACGAAGTCGTACACCGTCGCCTCGTCTTCAGCCATGTTCGCCGGCCGCTTGTTGGCCTTGAGATCGGCGATGATATCGGGCGACAGCCCCGCCTTCTGCGCCAGCGGCGCATGCGCGAACCACTCGACCTGCGAGCGCCATTGCCGGCCGATGATGATGATCGCGAATTCATTGAGCTTGACCGGAACGGACGTGTCCCAGCGCAGATAGGCGAACAGGTCGAACAGCTTTTGCCCGAGCACCGGGCTGCGCATCATCGGATTATAGGGACCGGCGAGCCCCACGCTTGAGACCTTCATTACCTGCTCGCCGAGCGGCTTCTGGCTGGCGTCGAGCTGATCCATGGTGAGCTGCGGAAAACGCGGCTCCTTGCTGGTGGCAGGCTGCGCAAACATGGTGGCGGCAAACCAGCCGCTGGCCGCTGCAAGCGCGAGCGACGACAGTCCGATGGACGACATCCAGAGTGATGGGGACTTCATGATTTCCTCCGTGAGCTTTTTTCTTGTTCACGAAGGCTAGTTCAACGGGCATAGCAGCGCCAGTTCCGGAGCGTCCCAGAACGACCGCCTCGCCCCGCAGAATGCGCGGAGCTCAGTGACCGTTCATCACCAGCGTCTTGACAGGAAGCAACAACGCCTGGATCCGCAGCAACATCGCGTGGACGACCCCAACGGCATCGACGGCATGAAGCGCCAGCCACTTGAAAGAACCGATCCCCTTCGCAGCGATGGCGTCATGATTGCTGGTATAGGCATTGACGATACAACTGCTGCCGGGCGTCACGCCGTCGAGACCGCCCTGATAGATTGGCTCCAGGAATGTGAGGATGGTACCCGGCGCGCGGACTTGCTGCGCTTCCACCAACTGCTCGCCGCCGCGAAACTGACCGGCCGCGATATAGTTCTGGACGCCGGTCACCACCATCGGGATGACGGTCCACGGCTTCGAAATACAGGTCGCCTCGGCAACCATGCCGACCTTCATTACCTGCGCTTCAATCTGCCCAAACCCTGCCGAGAGCACGCGGCCCGCATTCTCCGGAATGAGAATGCCCGCTGATCGCATGACGGGATTGACGACATCGCCGACGCGAAGCGTGAACTGCTCGACGCGCCCGTCCACGCCTGCGCGAATGAACGTCTTGTCGAGATCGACTTGCGCCTCCGCGAGTGCCGCCTGCGCGCTGGCCTTCTCCGCCGGCAGCAGCGCGGAGATACGCGTCATCGCGGATTGTCGCGCGGCCATGGCTGCATCAAGCGCCCCCTGGCGGCCGGTCAGCAGCACCTCGAGTTTCTCGATATCACGTTGCGGCACCATACCGGGATTGCGCTTCTGCAGCTCACGCTTGGTATCGAGTTCGTCCGAGGTCTGCTGATAGGAACCCTTGGCCTCCTGCGCTTGTCCTTCGGCCTTCAGAATATCGGCCTGCGCCGCCAGCATGGCCGCATCGACCTCGGCAATCTTGCGCCGCGCGGTCTCCATCGACGCTTCCTGCTTGGCGTTATCGAGACGAAATATCACATCGCCCTTCCTGACCGGCGCGCTGAACAGAACGTGCACCTCCGCCACCCGGCCATTGACCTCGGGCAGGATCGGCACGGTCCGATAGAACAAGGTCGCGCTTGTCGTCGACGGATGAAAATAGAAGATGACGGTGATCAGAGCGACGGTCAGCATGACGCAGGCCGTGATTCCCCATCTGAGTTCGAACCACACCGAATAGAACGTGATCTCCCGGCCCAGGCGCTTGCCTTGTGCGTAGCGGCGATAGAGATAGTCCGGAAAAACCGTCAGCAGCGAGCAGAGGAGAAGTTCAAGCATGACCGTGCCCTCCGGCTTCGCCGGGACGGCTCGATGTTTCTGCCGTGACAGGGAGCGGTGGTGGTTCACCGGACAGCTCGGTGGTTTCGCTGGTAGCATCGCCGTCGGCAATCTTCCGCACCGATCCTGCGATACTGCGCAGCGGCGTGCTGAAATCCGGCAGATCGATCATCGCCAGCAACAGCCCGATTATCCAGAATAGATGGTTGTGGGTGAACAACGCGATCAAACCCAACACGGCCACGATTTCAAACTGCAGCTTCTGCGACTTGTGCGCCATCCGCTCCGGCATGCTGTGCAGGCGCAGATACAGATTGCCGACCATCATGATGGAGCCGATCAGAACGATTCCGACCACAACCATGAGCGTATCATTCTCACCGGGAGGGGTAATGAAGCCAGGCAGATGATGCGGAGCGTTCGGATGCAGCGTCTCACTCACGTGATCCCCCATTCCCACAGCGTCAGGCGAGCACTAGCCTCTCCCGGGTTTCATAGTTGCACAAAGCTGGGACTTGGCAAGCATCAGCTTGTGCGCGATAGGAAATGCGCTGCAACAAATCTACATTCATGCCGGGCGGACTGAGGGTTGATAGCTCGCGGATGCGAGATCACCAGCCTCGAAAGGTCGACGCAGAACAGTTCAACGATCTGACATGTATCGCGGCCGAATGACGAGGCTAGTGTGCGCGGCCCGACAGCCTGAGCACGAAGACCAGCACTTCCGCGACAGCCTTGTAGAGCTCGGCTGGAATCTCATCACCGATTTCGACATTCGATAGTGCGCCGGCGAGTACTTCATTTTCCTCGATGGGAATATCGTGGGCCTTGGCGACCTCGATGATCTTCTCACCGATCGCGCCCTTGCCTTTCGCGGTGACAACAGGCGCGCCGGTCTTGTCGTAATGCAGCGCGACGGCGAGCGATCTTTTGGGCTGCACGATCATAGCGCGCGATCCAGAAAATGCCCCGCCGATGCCGGCGCGGGCTGCATCGGTGCACCCTCGCGGACCACGATGTCGCCCGGCTGCAGATTGGCGCGGATCAGCGCCTGATTGAGCTGCGCCGTACCGGCCTGCAATTGCAGCGCTGTCGCCGCACGCTCGGCCCACATCCGCACCGACGTCTTGTCGCCAGTCAGCGAGACCAGCGCATGGACCGGGCCAGCGGGCTCGACATCGAGCGAAAAGCGCGCCCGCCAGACCTGCTTGGCAGCTTCAGCCTCGCTGCCATTGCCGCCATCACGCGAAATCTCGAACTGCGCCATGGCGGTGCCGTTCGGTACAGCAAACGGAATTTCAAAACTCCAGCGCGGCGATGCCTGATCGAGCCGCGGCGCTGCAAGACCGTCCGCACGATCCGGCAAGGATGCCACCTGCAGCAGGGTCTGGCGCGCCAGCGCCGCATCGGTATCCGCGAGCAGATGATGCACGGTGGTGCCCAGCGGCGCATTTGCCGGGAGTGTCGGCAAAGCCATCGGCTGTGCCGTCGGCAACCCGCCGCGCAACGGCGGCGGCGGCAGGGTGTTGCGCGCGATGTTCGTTTCGACACCCGGCTGGCCCGCTGGCGCCTTCGTAGCGGGCAGCAGATCCATCATCATGCTGTCGTCGAACACCAGCGATGCCGCACTACCCATGCCCTTGGGAGCCGTCTGCAGCGCGTCGCGAAGCAAGTTGAACGCGGCCCGGTTCGCCGTCAGTTGTGCAGCCGCTTCGGGGGCTTTTGCCACGGCCGGCGCGCTTTGAGCCACAACATCGAGTCCGGGCTCATCTGCAGCGAGAAGTCCAGCCTGCTGCAGCGGATCGTTCTTGATGCTGGCCTTGGGCAACATGGCTGCTGTCGCCGCAGCGGCTTGCGCCTGCTGTACGGTGACCTGCGCCACGACATTGGGGAGCGCGTTTGCCAATGCCGATACTGGCTGCTCCAGCGTCGCTGCATTCGCCGGTACTGACGTCGTGCTCTGGGTCGGACTCGCGGTGGCGAGCGTCGTCGCCAACGCCTGGCGCAACACGATCAACGCCGCTTTCATGTCGGGCAGCCCGCCTTGCGGCAGTGATCCCTTGGCCAGCGATGACTCCAGAAACAGGCCGGAATTCTGGAACGCCGATTTGACTTCCTCGCCGGTGAGCTGGGCGTCGAGCGGCGGACGTTGCGCCAGTACCTGCGCGACCGCCTGCTGGAGCTGCGGCGGCAGACCCGTCAGCGAGGTGGCGGCTCCGAGATTGGCAAATAGCGTGGCCAGGCTCGCCTGCTGCGTCACGGCACTTTGCGTGGCGGTGGAGACCGCCTGTGCTTCCAGCGATGTCAACTGGATCTTGGAGGTCGCGATGGCATTGGCGAGATTGATCGGCAGGTCTGGCGCGAGGGTCACGTCGCCGGAGGACGTACCGCCCGCCTGCCCCGCAGCTGTATTCTGCGGGGTGACGACGGCAAGCTGGACATTGCCGTTGTCCGTCTTCGACACTGCGAATTGTAGAACTTGCCCGGCCTGCAACGGCACCTGCGATTGCACGTCGATCGTGCTGTGCCCGATGGCGAGACGGACCTGATTGTCTGGCGAGACCAAGAGCACGCGGCCGGCAATCACGCTGCCGGGCTGAAACGCGACTTCGCTCGCCACGCCCTGCGCGGAGACAACCGGTAAGATCGAGTTGACGGGAGTCGGCATGGTGAGCGGCACCGGACAATGGTGCAGCTACGCTAGTTAACAGCCGTTAACTTCCGATTAACCCGCTGACGGCGTGACCGCCTTCAGTACCAGCACGGCAGCCTTGAAATCCACCTGCCGCGCCGCGCGCCGCGCAGCGACTTCCTCGTCGAGGCCCCACTTCTCGATGTTCCAGTCCTCGTCGACAAAGGCGGCGGTCCAGACCTGATCGGCATTCAGATGGCCATGGAGCAGCGCCAGCGCGAGCAGCGCCGAGCCGGTGATCGTCGTCACCAGATGCAGCGCGGCGATCGCCCATGGATCGCTCGGCAGCGCCGCACGGGCAGATGCGACGGCCTGTTCGGGCTGGCTGACATGCACGATGCCCTCAGCCAGGATGAAATGCGCGCCGAGATCATCGGCAGCCCAGAACAAGACAGGGTCCCATGCCGCAGCCTCGCGCGCGATAAGCGCCTCGGGATAGCCGGCGCGATAGAACAGCAGATCGGTGCTGAAGTATTTTGCGATATCGTCAGCCACTGCCTGGGTCTGCGCCTCATCGCGGATCGCATCGATTACGCTGTTGGCGAGGCGCGTCACCGGCATGCTCGTGGGATCGATAACATCCTGCTGCGCATCCCATTCCGCAACCATGACCTCGGCAATGGCTGATGTAGGAACGACCAGCGGATGGCGCGACGGCGTGCGCACGGTCTTGTCGTCGAGCATGATGGCAAAGCCATCCGGTGTCTCGCTCATCCCAACGGTCTTGTAGAAGCGCTTGCGCTGCGGACCTCGCGTCGACCGTCGCACCGCCTCTTGCGGATCGAGCTGCGACTGGCCGTACACTTCGTCAAACAATTCACGCATCGATGGTCTCAATTCCTGTTCGCCAGCCGTCAATTTACGCGACAGACGGGCGCCACGCGAGACCAAATCGCTCGTATTAGCGATTGGCGCAGGCTCGCGAATAGGTCGCACGATCATTCGGGCCGAGACCCGCAGCGGCGCCATCCTGCAAACAGTCGGTGATACGATCGCTGAAGGACCTCCGCGCCTGCGGCACATTCTGCTGCCGCGGCAGATCGCCGAGCTGAGGCACGACAGGTACTTCTATCCGCGGCGGTGGCGGTGCGGGCGGCAGTGGCGTGATCAAAGCCGGGTTGCCGGGCACTCCGATAACCTGCGCGACCGCAGGCGCAGCAGAGAGCGCCGCCGCAACGGCGACCAACAGAGCGAATGGGATGGAGCGATGTCTCATTCGTCTCATGTTGTCACGATCCCGCATCACATCAAGTGTCAGCGCCGGACAATGTGATCCGCTGCCGAATGACGGCGTTCCCATCCGGCGCGCTCGAGTTCCGGCCGATCGTCGTCGATCTCCGGATAACCGATGCAGAAATAGCCGATCAACCGCCAGTCACGAGGTATATCGAGGGTCACGGCAATCGCAGCAGGATCGAGGATCGAGACCCAGCCCATGCCGATGCCTTCAGCGCGCGCGGCGAGCCACATGGTTGCGATCGCCGTCACCACCGAATAGTCCGCCATCTCCGGCATGGTGCGGCGGCCAAGGCCGTGGCCGACATCCGTCGCGTGGTCTGCAAATACCGCGAGGTGGCATGGCGCTTCGCGCAGACCGGCGAGCTTGAGCGTCGCATAGCTCTGCGCGAGTTCGCCGGTATAGGCGCTCAACGCCTCGGCATTGCAGGCGCTGAAATTCTCCAGCACCGCCTGACGACGTGACGCATCGTCGACGATGACAAAGCGCCATGGCTGGCTCAGGCCCACCGAAGGCGCGAGGCACGCGGTATCGAGCAGGCGATCGAGAAAGCCCGCGGGCAGTGGATCGGACTTGAAGCGCCTGATATCGCGACGCCACACAAACAGATCATGCAGACGCGCGCGAAACGCGGCGTCGAAATCGGGCACGTCGGCGGTTGCCGACGTCGCGCACGGGATGTTGTCGGAGCCCGACAACGCCCTACTCTTCCGGCGCATTCTCGATCGGATCGAACCGGTCGTGTTCGAGACCGAGCAAGTTCCACGACTGCAGCATATGCGGCGGCAGCGGCGCCGTCGCGTCGATCACGCCGCCGCGCGGATGCGGGATCACGATGCGGCGCGCCAGCAGATGCAGGCGCTTCTGAATGCCGCCCGGCAAATGCCAGTTCTCGATGTTGAAATATTTCGGGTCGCCGACGATGGCGTGGCCGATATGCGCCATATGCGCGCGCAACTGATGCGTACGCCCCGTCACCGGTTTCAGCGACACCCAGGCGAGTTTTTGCGCTGACGTCTCCACCACGGCGTAATAGGTCACCGCATGGCTTGCGCCCTCGTCGCCATGTTTGGCGACGCGCATGATGGTGTCTTCTTCGTTCTCTTCCTTGGCCAGATAGGTCGAGATGCGTCCCTGCTTAGGCTTCGGTACGCCGGCAACCAGCGCCCAGTAGATTTTTCGCGCAGAGCGTTCGCGGAACGCGCCGGTGAGCTTGGTCGCCGCAAACCGCGTCTTGGCGATCAGCAGGCAGCCCGACGTTTCACGGTCGAGACGGTGCACCAGGCGCGGCTTCTGTCCCTTGGCGTCGCGCATCACTTCCAGCATCATGTCGACGTGACGTGTCATGCCCGAGCCGCCCTGCACGGCAAGGCCGGCAGGTTTGTTCAGCACCATGACGTCGGCGTCCTCGTAGATCGTCATCTCCTTGAGCGCCTGTAGAGTCTTGTTGGCAGCCTCGGAGAGTTCACCGACGACCTTCGGCGCATCGAGCTTCAGCGGCGGAATGCGGACGGTCTGTCCCTCTTCTAGGCGATCCTTGCTGTCAGCGCGCTTGCCGTTCACACGCAGCTCGCCTTTGCGGACGATGCGCTGGATATGGGAGAACGACAGGCCGGGGAAATGCGCTTCGAGAAAGCGATCGACGCGCATGCCGTTCTCGTCAGGCGTGACGATTACGTTCTGCACGGCGGTGGGGAGCGGCGCCGGCGCGACTTCCGGCTTCGCCGGTTCTTCATCGAGATAAGGCGCGGGCATCCGCGGCTCACGCAGCGGCGCGTTGCCATAACGCGGCGCGGCCTTACCGCCCGGACGCGAACCGGAAGGACGCGCGCTTGGCGGACGCTTGCCGGCCGGACGCTCGGACCGCTGCGGCGCATCGAAGCGCTCGGCTCGTTCGGCACGCTGAGGGCGTTCGGATCGCTCGGCACGTTCCGGCCGCTCGGCCCACTCTGAGCGTTCACCGGCACGCGCACGCGGCGGACGCGCACTCATCGGGCGATCGCTGCTCACGCGGCCAGCCTTGCCGAATGACGGCCGCTCGCCCTTCGACGCGGCGGCCTTGGTTACAGCGCCCTTCGGGGCGGCACCCTTGCCACGCGGCGCCTTGCTGCGCTCACCACCGGGACCACGCTTGGCGAGAGGCTTCTTGTCGCGACGGCTCATGATTGTCTCTCGTTCCTCAGTCTGGTCCAGTAATCCAGCCGCTTGCGAATCTCGCGTTCGAACCCGCGCTCCGGCGGATCATAGAAGGTCTGACGCCCCAAGGCTTCCGGGAAATAGTCTTGGCCAGAGAAAGCTTCGGGCGTGTCGTGGTCGTATTGGTACCCGTCGCCATAGCCTTCGGACTTCATGAGCTTGGTCGGCGAGTTGAGGATGTGTTTCGGCGGCAGCAGCGAGCCACCCTCTTTCGCAGCCCGCATCGCGGCCTTGTAGGCCATATAGGCAGCGTTCGATTTCGGCGCGGTGGCGATGTAGATCACGGCCTGGGCGATGGCGAGTTCGCCTTCGGGATGGCCGAGAAAATCATAGGCATCCTTGGCGGCGTTGCAGATCACCAGCGCCTGCGGATCGGCGAGACCGATGTCCTCCACCGCCATCCGCACCACGCGGCGCGCCAGGAACAGCGGATCCTCGCCGGCGTCTAACATCCGGCACAGGTAATACAGCGCTGCGTCGGGATCGCTGCCGCGCACCGACTTATGCAGCGCCGAGATCAGATTGTGGTGGCCATCGGCCGACTTGTCGTAGATCGGCGCACGGCGTTGCAGGATGTCCTGCAGTTGCGCGGCATTGAAGATCTCATTGGTCCGCGCGGCGCGCCAGACTTCTTCCACCAAAGTCAATGCAGCGCGGCCATCGCCATCGGCCATGCGCACCAGCACGGCGCGCGCCTCGGCATCGAGCGGCAATGCACGGCCTTCGACCTTCTCCGCATGCGCGAACAGTTTCTCGATGGCGGCCGCATCCAGCGACTGGAACACCAGCACACGCGCGCGCGACAACAGAGCGGCGTTAAGTTCGAAGGATGGATTCTCGGTGGTGGCGCCGACCAATACCACGGTGCCGTCTTCCATGACCGGCAAGAATGAATCCTGCTGCGCCTTGTTGAAGCGATGCACCTCGTCAACGAACAGCAGCGTACCCTTGCCCATCTCGCGGCGGGCACGTGCGGCTTCAAATACTTTCTTCAGATCGGCAACACCGGAGAACACCGCTGAAATCTGCTCGAACTGCAACTCAGTGGCATCGGCCAGCAGGCGCGCGACGGTGGTCTTGCCGGTGCCGGGCGGTCCCCAGAACACCAGCGAACCCAGCGTGCGGGTTTCCAGCATGCGCGTCAGCGCACCATCGGGCCCGAGGATGTGATCCTGCCCGACCACGTCGGACAGCACACGCGGCCGCAGCCGCTCCGGCAGCGGACGCGGCGCGTCCTGCTCCAGCCCGGCTGCGGCAAACAGGTTTGCGGACAGAGTGGGTTGTTTCGGGCTCATCCGCCGAGTGTAACGTTGATCTGCTGACCGCCGCGCACCACCACGATGCGCCACAGCCGCGCGCCGTCGCGCGTCACCTTGTCGAGATCGCTGGTCTTGCCGATCTTGGTGCCGTTGACCGCGATGATGAGATCGCCCTTCTGGAAGCCGACGCCAGCCGCAGTGGCCGAGTCGGTCAGCTCCGTAATGACGACGCCTTCGGTGCTGGAATCCAGCCGCAACTCGTCGGCAACGGCCGGCGAGATATTGGCGACCTTGGCGCCCTGGAATGGCGAACGCGCCGTCAGCGTGATCTCATCGCGGCCGGTGTCGGGCGCAGCTTCGAGCGCAACGGTCAGCTTCACCGGCTTGCCGCTGCGTTGTGCATCGAGCTGCGCAGTGCCGCCGAGCGGGCGCGTCGCGAAGCGATATTCGAACGCGTTCGGATCCTCGATGGCCTGGCCATCGATGGCAGTCACGAGATCGGAGACCTTGAGACCGGCCTTTGCAGCCGGGCTGTTCGCGGTGACATTGACGACCAGCGCACCCGAAGGCGTCTTCAGGCCGAGCGTCTCGGCGATCTCAGGCGTGATGTTCTGCAGCCGCGCGCCGAGCCACGGACGCTTCACGGCCTTGCCGCCGCTCTTGGCGGAGGCCACGACGACGCGCACCATATTCGCCGGGATCGCAAAACCGATACCCTGCGAGCCGCCGGAGCGCGAGAAGATCGCGGTGTTCACACCAACCAGCTTGCCGGTCATGTCCACCAGCGCGCCACCGGAATTGCCGGGATTGATCGCAGCATCGGTCTGGATGAAGAACTGATAGTCGGTGATGCCGACCTGGGTGCGCGCAAGCGCCGACACGATACCGTGGGTCACGGTCTGGCCAACGCCGAACGGATTGCCGATGGCGAGGACGACGTCACCAACCAACAGATCGTCGGAGTTGGAGAAATCCAGCGTCGGGAATTTCTCCTTGCTGTCCTTGATGCGCAGCACCGCCAGATCGGTGCGGCTGTCCTTGAGCACGATCTCGGCCTCGAACTCGCGCTTGTCCGCCAGTGACACCTTCACCTGGTCGGCGCCTTCGATGACGTGGTTGTTCGTAACGACGAGGCCCGATGCGTCGACCATCACGCCCGAACCGAGTGAGCGCTGCATCTGTTCCGGCTGCATACCCTGGCCGCCGAAGAAGCGGCGGAACACCGGATCGTCCAGCAGCGGATTGCGGTTCTGCACCGTCTTGGCCGCATAGACATTCACCACGGCCGGCTGCACCCGCTGCACGATCGGCGCGTAGGACAGCTTCATTTCCGTGGGCGATGTCGGGACCCGGCGATCTTGTGCAACAGCCGGCGCGAGCGCGGACGACAGAACAATGGCGCACAGAGCGGAAGCGGTCGCAGCGTTGCGGAAAAATGGGATCATCGGGGCCTCTTTGAGGAAATCGCGGCGAATATAGGCTGCTGAGCGGGGCAATAGAAGGGCGGGAACTAACTTGCGTCCGCCGGCACATCCTTCTCCACCGGCGCCTTTTTGCCCGGCTGGGGCGCTACGGCCGCGGCCGACTTCTGGCGCATCTTGTGCGCATCACCCCACGCCTTGAGGGCATCGATGACCGGGCGCAATCCGAGCCCGGTTTCCGACAGTGCATATTCGACCCGCGGCGGGACCTCGGCATAGACCGTCCGGACGATCAGCCCATCCTCCTCAAGCGCGCGCAGCTGTTTGGTCAGCATACGTTGGGTGATCCGTGGCATCAGCTTGCGCAGCTCGCCGAAACGCAGCCGCCCCTGCTGCAGATGATACAGGATCACGCCCTTCCATTTGCCGTCGATCAGATCGAGCGTCACCTCGACCGGACAGCCCGGCCCATTGCCGAAATCACGCCGTTTCATCGCAAATATCCAATAGTATCCATTTGGTGACTATATCCCTGAAATGACAGTACTTGCAATTATTGTCGCCTCGGGACACCTCTTCGGGACATTCCCGCCAGGAGCTATGGAGCGCACCCAATGAAGGCAGTCGGCTACACCAAATCCCTCCCGATCGACGCCGCTGACGCGCTGGTCGATTTCGAGGCTCCGAAGCCCGAACCGACCGGTCGCGACATCCGCGTATCGGTGAAGGCGATCTCGGCCAATCCCGTCGATTTCAAGGTGCGCAAGCGCGCGGCGCCAACCGCCGGCGAAACCAAGATCCTCGGTTATGACGCCGCCGGCGTCGTCGATGCTGTCGGCCCCGATGTGACGATGTTCAAGCCGGGCGACGATGTGTTCTATGCCGGCTCGATCCAGCGCCAGGGCACCAATGCCGAGTTCCATCTGGTCGATGAGCGCATTGTCGGCCGCAAGCCCTCCTCGCTTTCCTTCGCACAGTCTGCGGCGTTGCCGCTCACCGCGATCACCGCCTGGGAACTGCTTTTCGATCGGCTCGGCGTCACACCCGGCAAGAGCCTCGATCCACGCACGCTGCTCATCATGGGTGGCGCCGGGGGTGTCGGTTCCATTCTCATCCAGCTTGCACGCCGCCTCACCGGGCTCACGGTTGTGGCAACGGCGTCGCGGCCGGAAACGATCAAGTGGTGCCAGGATCTCGGCGCACATGCGGTGATCGATCACAGCAAGCCGCTGAAGGAGCAGATCGACGCATTGAAACTGCCGCCCGTCGCCCTCATTGCCAGCCTCACGGGGACGGAACAACACTACAAAGCACTTGCCGATCTGATCGCACCGCAGGGCAAGCTCGGACTGATCGACGATCCCGTTGAATTCAACATGTCCGCGTTCAAAGGCAAGGCCGTCTCGGTGCACTGGGAATCCATGTTCACGCGATCGTCATTCCAGACGCCCGACATGATCGCGCAGCATTACCTCCTCAACGACGTCGCAGATCTCATCGACAAGGGCGTGCTGCGCACCACGCTCGACAAGACCTTCGGCACCATCAATGCCGCGAATCTCAAGCGCGCGCATGCGCTGCTCGAATCCGGCAAGTCGCACGGCAAGATCGTGCTCGAAGGCTGGTGATCACGGAACTGCTACCCACGAAATTCCCGCCTGGAGACACCTACGATAACAGAGCGCATCCATGGATGCGCTCTTCTCATATAATAGCTAATTACGATAGCTAATTATCTAAATCGCTTGTGATCGAAAAGCGACACCGCGGTGTCGTTCACTACAATGCGATGCGGGTTTTACAAAACTGTCGCAAAGCTTGCCTAATTTGCCCGCGAGCTCAACGGTAGCTCGCTTGTTAAATGTGAACGGCGCCTGGCGAGAGCCTCCGGACGTTCTCTTTCGCAAGATCACAAACACAGATCCATACGCGTCCATCACCTGCGGAGCAATTCGCGGGGCGTGTCGGATTTTGTCTTCTACAGGGGTACTCCATGTCTTTCACGACACACAAAATCCTGGGCACACTCGGCGTGATCGGCGCGCTGGCCGCAGGCCCGGCGCATGCGCAGTCATCGAATGATGAGATCGCCGTATTGAAAGCGCAGCTCCGCGCGCTGGAAAAGAAGCTCGATAACGTTCAGAAGCAGGCCAACACCACGCAAAAGCAGACGGAATCGGTCAAGCAGAATTTTGCGAATGCCAACGCTGCCATGCACAAGAAGGCTGTGCCCTTCATCAACGCGAACCTGACGATGCCCGGCAACCGTCCGACCTTCTGCACCGACGACGGTCTGAACTGCATCGCCATCACCGGCCGTCTGCACCTCGACACCGCCGCCTATTCGTTCTCGCCGAAGTCCGCCGGCACCAGTCCCCAGAGCGTGAATGACGGCATCAACGCCCGTCGTGCCCGCCTCGGCCTGATCGGCACCTTCAACAAGGATTGGGAATACGGCGTGATCGTCGATGCCGGCGGCACCACCGATGGCGACGTCACGCTCAACAACGCCTATGTCGCCTATAAGGGCATCAAGGGCTTGCTGATCCAGGGCGGCTATATCGACGTGCCGTATACGCTGGATGAAGCGACCAGCTCGAACAACATCATGTTCATGGAACGCGCAGCTTCACAGGTTCTCGCGACCAGCCTCGCGGCAGGCGACAACCGCGCCGCGTTCGGTGGTCAGGTATTCGGCGATCAATACTGGGTCGGCGCTTACGTGACCGGTCCGACGACCGGCCTCAACGTCAATCACAGCCAGCCGCAGCCGCTCGGCGCCACCTTCCGCGCCGTCGGTCTGCCGATCAACAACGAAGTCGGCACCGTCCTCGTCGGTTTCGACGCGCTGTATCTCGCCCAGACCGGTGGAGTGACCAACAACACACTCGGCATGTCCGATCGCATCGAAGTTCGCGTCGATCCGGCGACCAACGCATTGCTTAACACCGGCACTATGAACTTCGTGAACAATGCCCGTGTGCTGAGCGGTGAAGCCGCCGTCAAGTTCGGCAGCTTCATGGCATCGGGCGAATACTTCGACTACAACATCCAGCGCAGCAACGGTCTGTCCGACCTGAGCTTCAATGGCGGTTACGGCCAGGCCAGCTACGTCATCACCGGCGAACAGCACAAGTACAACACATCGGCCGGTGCCTTCGGCGGCATCAACCCGGCTCGCCCGGTCAACTTCGCGACCGGCGATCTCGGTGCGTGGGAACTGGCGGTGCGCTACAGCTATGCCAGCCTGAATGACGGCGTCATTCGCGGCGGCGAGCTGAAGAACACCACGGTCGGCGTGAACTGGTATGTGAACCAGAACATGCGCTTCATGTTCAACTGGATCCACGGCACCGTCGACAAGTTCGCCGTCAACAGCAACGTGAACACCGGTGCTGACTACGACGTGTTCGCGATGCGCACCCAGGTGGCCTTCTAAGCGCACGCATCGTCTCCGCGGTCTCGCGGCATGACGTCCTCAACGAATAAAGGCGGCGCTTCGGCGCCGCCTTTATATCTTTGCGGGGCGTACGCTTATGCGATGGTCTGGACGATCCCGCCTTCCGCACGCAACGCTGCACCGTTGGTCACCGATGCCTCCTTCGACGAGACATAGACGACCATGTTCGCGATCTCCTCGACGGTCGCAAAACGCTGGATCAGCGACGTCGAACGGTGCTGCTTGACGAAGTTGGCAGCAGCCTCTTCGACCGATTGCCCATTCTGTTTGGCGAGATCCTTGACGAAGGTCTCCACGCCTTCCGACATGGTCGGTCCGGGCAGCACGGAATTGACCGTCACAGCCGTGCCCTTGGTGAGCTCCGCGAGGCCACGCGAGATCGCGAGCTGCGCTGTCTTCGTCATGCCGTAGTGGATCATCTCGCCAGGAATGTTCAGTCCGGACTCCGATGAGATGAAAACGATGCGACCCCAGTTGCGCTTCAACATGCCCTGCATGTAGGCGCGCGACAGACGGATGCCTGACATGACGTTGACCTCAAAGAAGCGGGTCCAGTCCTCGTCGGGAATGTCGAAGAAACCCTTGGGCTCGAAGATACCGGCATTGTTGATGAGAATATCGACCTCGGGGAGCGCCGACGCGAGCGCGTTGCAGCCCTCCGCTGTCGACACGTCGGCAGCGACACCTTTCACCTTGGCCCCGGGCACGACCTTGGTGATCGTAGCGATTGCCGCGTCCACCTTGCCCTGACTGCGGCCGTTCACAACAACCTGAGCGCCAGTGGCGGCCAGGCCCTTGGCAATGGCGTGACCAATGCCCGAGGTTGAGCCCGTCACGAGTGCTGTCTTGCCCGTCAGATCGATCTTCATATGCATACTCCCGTTTGAATGACGGAGCTGATATCGGAACGCGGATTGAAAGATGCAACTGCATCCAAAAGACGAAAGCACAACAAAAAAGCGGCGCACAAGGCGCCGCTTTTCCGAAATTCTGATGTGCAGTGGCTTACGCCGCTTCGGAAGCGCCCTGCACCGGACCCGAATCCTTGCCCTTGGCGTCTTCGTCGCGATCGACGAATTCGATCAGCGCCATCGGGGCGTTGTCGCCGTAGCGGAAGCCGGCCTTGATGATGCGGGTGTAACCGCCCTGGCGATCAGCGTAGCGCTTGGCCAATACGTCGAACAGCTTGCGGACCTGATCCTGGTCCTTCATCTCGCTGATAGCCTGGCGGCGCATGTGGAGGCCGCCCTTCTTGCCGAGGGTGACGAGCTTCTCCACGATCGGGCGGAGCTCCTTTGCCTTCGGAAGCGTGGTGATGATCTGCTCGTGCTTGATCAGCGACGCGCACATGTTGGCGAACATCGCCTTGCGATGTTCTGCGGTGCGGTTGAGCTTGCGATGAACCTTGCCGTGACGCATTGGAATATTCCTTATATTTCAGTTTGCCGCGACGGTTCGTCGGACATCATGTTGCAGGTGGGCTGCCTGCGTTCGCCCATAACGCCATGGCCGGGTTAGACCCCGGCCACGCCGCTCGTGATGCTCAGTAGTGATCTTCGAAGCGCTTGGCCAACTCGTCGATATTTTCCGGCGGCCAACCGGGCACTTCCATGCCGAGGTGCAGACCCATCTGGGCGAGCACTTCCTTGATTTCGTTCAACGACTTGCGGCCGAAGTTCGGAGTGCGGAGCATTTCTGCTTCCGACTTCTGAACGAGGTCGCCGATGTAAACGATGTTGTCGTTCTTCAGGCAGTTTGCCGAACGTACCGAGAGCTCGAGTTCGTCGACCTTCTTGAGGAAAGCCGGGTTGAAAGCGAGATCCGGAATGACTTCCTGAGCAACTTCCTTGCGGGGCTCTTCGAAGTTCACGAACACGTTGAGCTGGTCCTGCAGGATGCGCGCGGCGTAAGCGACCGCGTCATCCGGCGTCAGCGCGCCGTTGGTCTCGATGGTCATCGTCAGCTTGTCGTAATCGAGGATCTGGCCCTCACGGGTGTTCTCGACCTTGTACGACACCTTGCGAACCGGCGAGTACAGGCTGTCGATCGGGATCAGGCCGATCGGCGCGTCTTCCGGACGGTTATGCTCGGCAGCGACGTAGCCCTTGCCGCCGGCAACGGTGAATTCCATGCGGATCTCGGCGCCCTCGTCGAGGGTGCAGATCTGCAGGTCGGGATTGAGAACGGTCACATCGCCGACAGTCTGAATGTCGCCGGCGGTCACGACGCCCGGGCCCTGCTTCTTCACGACCATGCGCTTCGGGCCTTCGCCCAGCATCTTGATCGAGATGTCCTTCACGTTCAGCACGATGTCGGTGACGTCTTCACGCACGCCGGCAATCGAGGAGAATTCATGCAGCACGCCGTCGATGTGCACCGACTGCACGGCAGCGCCCTGCAGCGAGGACAGCAGGATGCGGCGGAGTGCGTTACCGAGGGTCTGACCGAAACCGCGCTCAAGCGGTTCGGCAACCAGGGTCGCAAAACGGGTAGGATCGCTGCCAGGGGTTACCTGCAGCTTGTTCGGCCGGATAAGTTCTTGCCAATTTTTCTGGATCGTCACTGTGTCACCCATGCCATCAAACTCACCGGCGTTGGAGATCGCGGATCAGTCCGCGTAAGTCGCATCGCAAAAGCGATCGCGGGCAGCCGAGCCACCCGCGATCAAAAAGTATCAAACGCGCCGACGCTTGCGCGGGCGGCAACCGTTGTGCGGGATCGAGGTCACGTCGCGGATCGAGGTGACCGTGAAGCCCGCGGCCTGCAGAGCGCGGAGAGCCGATTCACGACCCGAACCCGGACCGCCGACTTCGACTTCCAGCGTGCGCATGCCGTGTTCCTGCGCCTTCTTCGACACGTCTTCAGCAGCAACCTGCGCTGCGTACGGGGTCGACTTACGCGAGCCCTTGAAGCCCATCGTACCAGCCGACGACCAGGCAATCGTGTTGCCCTGCGCGTCGGTGATGGTGATGGTCGTGTTGTTGAACGACGAATTCACGTGCGCGATGCCCGATGCAATGTTCTTGCGCTCGCGGCGACGAATACGTCCGGCTTCCTTTGCCATCTCTAACCTTTCTGAGGATCTCAACGCCGCCGTAATGCCAGCGGCTACACCAAAAAATAATTGCAGAAGCGGATGATCATCCGCTTCCGCAAACTCGTATTCGAAAGCTTACTTCTTCTTGCCGGCGATCGACTTGGCCGGACCCTTGCGGGTGCGCGCATTGGTATGCGTGCGCTGGCCACGAACCGGCAGACCGCGACGATGACGCAGGCCGCGATAGCAGCCGAGGTCCATCAGACGCTTGATGTTCATGCCCGTCTCGCGACGAAGATCGCCCTCGACCAGATAGTCGCGGTCGATGACTTCGCGGATCTGCAGAACTTCCGCGTCGCTGAGCTGATTGACGCGGCGTTCAGGAGTGATCTTCACCTTCTCGATGATATCGGCGGCGTTCTTCTGGCCGATGCCATGAATGTACTGCAGCGCGATCAGCACGCGCTTGTTGGTCGGGATGTTTACACCGGCGATACGGGCCACAACTTCTCTCCTGTCACCAGTCCATCACGAACCGGCATTATCATCATTTGTCGGGCGGGTATTCACAAACGCGAACACGACGCCCGTCCCCTGGATTTCAGTGGGGCCCGGCATCGTTGGAATCTTCCGACTGGATGAGGGCCTTATTAAAGTATTCGACTTCGTTTCGTCAACCTGCTCTAGCGTTTGACGCGCTTTTTGCCGGCTTTCTTGGCCACTTTACCGGCCTTCTTGGCCGGCTTTTTGGCCGACTTGCTGGTTTTGGCCTTCGAAGCCGATTTTACAGCCTTTTTGGCTGCTTTTACCGCCTTTTTGACCGTTTTCTTGACAGTCTTCTTTACGGCTTTCTTGGCCGCCTTTGCCTTCTTGGCGACCTTTACCGGCGCCTTCTTGGCCTTCTTGACTGCCTTCGTAGCTTTTTTGGCCGATTTGGCCGCTTTCTTGGCCGGAGCAGATCCACGCTTGGCGGCAGCGGCCTTCTTGGCGGGCTTGCGAGCCGACTTCTTCGCCGACTCATCGGCGGCGAGAATCGCTGCCAGCACGCGGTTGATTTCAGCCGTCACCTCTTCGATGGTCATCATGCCATCGATGGTCACCAACTTCCGCTTCTCCGAATAATAATGCACCAGCGGCTCGGTCGAGGTGCGGTAGCTCGCCAAACGCTTCGACAGCACTTCCGGCGTATCATCGATGCGCACGGTCTCGCCGCGCTCCATCATCTGCGCGACCCGGGCTTCGACACGCTGCAACAGCGCGCTTTCATTGACGCGGAGCTCAACGGCAGCATCGAGATGAAGCCCCTTGGACTTCAGCAGTGCATCCAAGGCTTCAGCCTGCGGCACGGTGCGCGGAAAGCCGTCGAGGATGAAGCCGTTGGCGGCATCCGGCAGCTCGATGCGATCCGAGATGATCCCGATCACAATATCGTCGGGCACCAGGCCGCCAGCGGCCATGATGTCCTTGGCCTTGAGGCCAACTTCGGTCTCGGCGGCCACGGCAGCACGCAGCATGTCACCGGTGGACAGCTGAACGATGTTGTGACGTTCGACAAGACGATGTGCCTGAGTTCCCTTGCCCGCCCCCGGCGGCCCGAGAAGAATCAACCTCATTTGCGCCGGCCCCTCAGCTTCGACTTGCGGATCAAACCTTCATACTGGTGCGCCAGCAGATAGCCCTGCACCTGCGCCACAGTGTCCATGGTGACACTGACCACGATCAGCAGCGACGTGCCGCCGAAGTAGAAAGGCACCGAGGCGTAGGAAATCAGGATCTCGGGGATCAAGCAGACCACGGCGAGATAGGCAGCGCCGAGTACAGTGATGCGCGAGAGCACATAGTCGATGTATTCCGCGGTCCGCTCACCCGGGCGAATGCCTGGGATGAAGCCACCATGCTTCTTCAGATTGTCGGCAGTCTCGGTCGGGTTGAACACGATCGCCGTATAGAAGAACGCGAAGAACACGATCAGCGACACATACATGATCAGGAACAGCGGACGACCATGGCTTAGCTGCGTGGTCAGCCACTGGAACCATTCCGGCCCCTTCCCTGCGTTGAAGCTCGCGATGGTCGCTGGCAGCAACAGCAGCGATGACGCGAAGATCGGCGGGATCACACCCGAGGTGTTGAGCTTCAGCGGCAGATGCGAGGACTGGCCCTCGAACATCTTGTTGCCGACCTGGCGCTTCGGATACTGGATCAGCAGGCGGCGCTGGGCGCGCTCCATGAACACGATGAAGGCGATCACGACCACGGCCATCACGATGACGACCAGGATCAGACCGGTCGACAGTGCGCCCTGACGACCCAGTTCGAGCATATTGGCGATCGCCGACGGGAGCTCCGCCACGATGCCGGCCAAAATGATCAGCGAGATGCCGTTGCCGATGCCGCGCGAGGTGATCTGCTCACCCAGCCACATCAGGAACATCGTGCCGCCGGTCAGCGTGACCGAGGTCGAGATCAGGAAGAACATGCCGGGTTCGCTGACGACATTGCCTGCGCCCTGCAGACCCGCCGCAATGGCATAGGACTGGAATGCAGCGAGGATGACAGTCAGGTAACGGGTATACTGGTTCAGCGTCTTGCGGCCCGCCTCGCCCTCTTTCTTGAGAGCTTCGAGCTGGGGCGACACGGTGGTCAGCAGCTGAATGATAATCGATGCCGAAATATACGGCATGATGTTCAGCGCAAAAATCGCCATGCGGTTGATGCCGCCGCCCGCGAACATGTTGAACATGCCGAGGATGCCGCCGGCCTGCTGCTTGAACACCTGTTCCCACGCGGCCGGATCGATGCCGGGCAGCGGAATATAGGTGCCGAGCCGATAAACAAGCAGCGCACCCAGTGTGAACCAGATGCGCTTCTTCAGTTCATCGGCCTTGCCGAGGGCCGAAAAGTTGAGGTTTGCTGCTAATTGCTCTGCTGCAGAGACCATGTTTGGCTTTCTCCCGCGCCCCTTTCGCCATCATGCCCCGAAAGAGCGGGGCATGCAGCGGAGGCCGGACATTATTTGGTGCTCGGCATTGATAAAATCTACTGCCACATCACGCAAGGCCGCCCACAGACGCAGGCGATGCCGCAGATGTTACGCAGCTTCGCCGTCGGCCTTCTTCGGCGCGATGATCTTCACCGAACCGCCGGCCTTCTCGATGGCTTCGATCGCCGTCTTGGTGGCGCCGTGCACTTCGATGTTGATCTTGGCCTTGATCTCGCCACGGCCGAGAACACGCACACCAGCCTTCGAGCGGCGCAGAACGCCAGCCTTCACCAGCGATTCAGCGTTGATCACGGCCTTGATGTCGATGGTCTTCGCATCGATCGCGTCCTGGAGGCGATCCAGGTTGATCTCGGCGTAATCTAGACGGAAGATGTTGTTGAAGCCGCGCTTCGGCAGACGACGATGCAACGGCATCTGGCCGCCCTCGAAGCCCTTGATGCGGACGCCGGAACGCGCGGTCTGGCCCTTGCCGCCGCGGCCCGCGGTCTTGCCCTTGCCGGAGCCGATGCCACGGCCGACGCGCATACGCTTCTTACGGGAGCCGGCGTTATCGGCGATATCGCTGAGCTTCATCGTTCTTTTCCCTGTTTCGCCCTGTCTTCCCGAGGCTTACCGGCAGATCCGGACCTCGAAGGTCAACAGTGTCATCCCTGCGGCAACCTGGCGGCCGCAGTGAGACGACGTGAACTTACTTATCCTCGACCACGCGGACGAGGTGCTGCACTTTGGTGATCATGCCGCGAACTTCAGGAGTGTCCTGCAATTCGCTGACGCGACCGATCTTGTTGAGCTTGAGGCCGATCAGCGTAGAACGCTGCGAGTGGTGCCGGCGAATTGCGCTGGCGACCTGCTCGACCTTGATCATCTTTGCGGCCTTGGCCATCGTGATAACTCCAAAAAGTCTTTTTAGAGGGCATGATCCTTATCAGAAAAGCGGAGATCCACTTTTCCGAATCATGCCTGTTATTCGGCAACCAGCTCGGCGTCACCGCCAACGCGGCGCGACTGCAGGGTGGACACCTTGATGTTGCGGCGAGCAGCAACCGAACGCGGCGAATCCTGATGCTTCAGCGCGTCGAAAGTGGCGCGAACCATGTTGTAGGGATTCGACGAACCGATCGACTTGGCCACCACGTCCTGGATACCCAGCGTTTCGAACACAGCGCGCATCGGACCGCCGGCGATGATGCCGGTACCAGCCGGAGCGGCACGCAGATACACGCGACCCGCGCCATGACGGCCAGCGATGTCGTGATGCAGCGTGCGACCTTCGCGCAGAGCGACGCGCGTCAGGTTGCGCTTGGCCGACTCGGTTGCCTTGCGGATTGCTTCCGGAACTTCACGGGCCTTACCGTGACCGAACCCGACCCTGCCCTTCTGATCGCCAATGACGACCAGAGCTGCAAAGCCGAAGCGCTTACCGCCCTTGACGACCTTCGCCACACGATTGATGTGGACGAGCTTGTCGACGAACTCACTATCACGCTCTTCCCGGGGGCCCCGGTCGCGTCCGCCGCGTTCGCGTTCACCTGCCATGGTGTTTTCCAATCCTTGCGAAGCTTTCGCTTCTAACCCTGTGTCCGTTCAAATCTGCAACTTGCAAATCAACGAAAGTGAAATCGCTTAGAAGCTGAGCCCGCCTTCGCGAGCTGCATCTGCCAGCGCCTTGACGCGGCCGTGGTACAGATACTGACCACGGTCGAACACCACTTCCTTGACGCCATTCTTGACCGCGCGCTCTGCCAGCAGCTTGCCGACAGCCTGCGCCGCATCGACGTCCGCACCGGTCTTGCCGGTTTCGCGCATCGCCTTCTCGAGCGACGACGCGGAAGCGAGCGTCTCGCCCTTCAGGTCGTCGATGACCTGCGCGTAGATGTGCTTCGACGAGCGGAAGATCGACAGGCGCGGACGGCCATTGGCAGTCCGGCGGAGCGAGAGCCGCACGCGTTGCTTGCGCCGGGCATTCGTAATCTTGAGTTTCGACATGACCGGCTCCGTTACTTCTTCTTGCCTTCCTTGCGGAAGATAAACTCGTCGGAATAACGTACGCCCTTGCCCTTATAGGGCTCTGGCGGACGATAGCTGCGGATCTCCGCTGCTACCTGACCGACGCGCTGCGAGTCGTTGCCGGCGACGTTGATCTCGGTCGGCTTCGGCACCGTGATGGTGATGCCTTCCGGGATCGCGTAGACGACATCGTGGCTGTAACCGAGCGCCAGCTGCAGGTTCTTGCCCTGCAGGGCCGCACGATAACCGACGCCGGTGATCTCGAGCTTCTTCTCGAAACCCTTGGTAACGCCTTCGAGCAGATTCGCGATCTGCGCGCGAGCGGTACCGTACAGTGCACGGGCGCGATTGGTTTCGACGCGAGGAGCAACCTTGATTGCGCCCTCTTCCATCTTCACCACCACGTCGTCGTGCACGACGAACTGAAGAGCGCCCTTGGGGCCCTTCATCTTGACGGTCTGGCCTTCGACGGACGCGGTAACTCCCGCGGTCACCGCCACTGGCTTCTTGCCAACTCGTGACATGACTGATCCTTCCTCAGAACACCGTGAAGAGAACTTCACCGCCCACATTCGCGTCGCGCGCGTCGTGGTCGGCCATAATTCCCTTGGGCGTCGACAAAACGGAGATACCGAGGCCGTTCTTCACGCGCGGCAGGTTCTTCACCGAGACGTAAACGCGACGTCCTGGCTTCGAAACACGCTCGATTTCGCGGATGACCGGTTCGCCATCGAAATACTTGAGTTCAATCTCGAGTTCCGAACGGCCCGACGAATGCTCGACGCTGGCGAAGCCACGGATGTAGCCTTCGTTCTTCAGCACTTCGAGCACGTTGGCGCGCATCTTGGAGCCCGGGGTCGAAACCTTGGACTTGGTACGCATCTGCGCATTGCGGATACGGGTGATGAGATCGCTGATTGGATCGTGGGTCGACATGTTCCGCCCCCCTTACCAGCTGGACTTCACGAGCCCGGGAACCAGGCCCTTCGAGCCCAATTCACGCAGCGCGATACGGCTGAGCTTGTTGATACGATAGACCGAATGCGGACGACCGGTGATTTCGCAACGGTTCATGATCCGAACGGGCGATGAATTGCGCGGAAGCTCGGCGAGCTTCAGCGTTGCGGCGAACCGCTCTTCCATCGGCTTGGTCTTGTCGGCGATGATGGCCTTGAGACGCGCGCGCTTCGGCGCAGCGTTCGCGGACATCTTCTTCCGACGGTTGTTCTTCTCGATCGAACTCTTCTTTGCCATGCTTGGCTCCTGGGTTACCGCGTTTGAGAAGCTTTTCAGCTACTCACTGCCGGAACGGGAAATTGAAAGCGGTCAACAAAGCGCGGGCCTCGTCGTCGGTGCGCGCAGTGGTGCACACCGTGATGTCCATGCCCAGCGGCGTATCCCCGGCCTTGTCGAAATCGATTTCCGGGAAAATGATGTGCTCTTTGAGACCGAGCGAGTAGTTGCCACGGCCGTCGAAGCTCTTGGCGTTCAGGCCACGGAAATCTCGCACGCGCGGCAGAGCGACGTTCACCAGACGATCAATGAACTCGTACATCTTCGTCTTGCGGAGAGTCACCTTGGCGCCGATCGGCTGGTTTTCACGCAGCTTGAAGGTCGCGATAGCAACGCGCGAATAGGTCACGATGGCCTTCTGACCGGCGATCAGCGACAGGTCGCTGGCAGCGGTTTCGGCCTTCTTGCGGTCGTTCACAGCTTCGCCAACGCCCATGTTCAGGACGATCTTGTCGAGGCGCGGAACCTGCATGACGTTTTCGTAGCCGAACTGTTCAGTCAACTTGGCACGAATGGACTTATCATATTCGACGCGCAGGCGCGGAATGTAGACGGTCTCAGACATCGATCTCTGCTCCCGAACGCTTGGCGATACGCACCTTGGTGCCATCAGCCTGGATCTTGAAACCAACGCGAGTCGGCTTGCCGTCCTTGCCGACGATCGCGATGTTGGACAGTTGGATCGGCGCCTCTTTCGAGATGATGCCGCCTTCCTGTGCCTGGGTCTGCTTCTGGTGACGCTTGACCAGGTTGACGCCGCGAACCAGCGCCTTGCCCTCGGTCGGGCGCACTTCAAACACTTCGCCGGTACGGCCCTTGTCGCGACCGTTCAGCACGATGACCTTGTCACCCTTGCGAATTTTGGCAGCCATTACAGCACCTCCGGCGCAAGCGAGATGATCTTCATGTGGTTCTTGGCGCGCAGCTCACGCGGCACGGGCCCGAAGATACGGGTACCGATCGGCTCGGACTGATTGTTGATCAGCACGGCAGCGTTGCGATCGAAGCGGATGACAGAGCCATCCGGGCGGCGAATGTCCTTGCGGACGCGCACGACGACCGCCTTCATGACGTCGCCCTTCTTCACCTTCCCACGTGGGATGGCTTCCTTGATCGATACGACAATTACGTCGCCAACGGATGCATAACGGCGCTTGGATCCACCAATCACCTTAATGCACATGACACGGCGTGCGCCTGAATTATCGGCCACGTCGAGGTTGGTCTGCATCTGAATCATTGATGCACCTCGTCCTCTGTTTATGCGCTAATGCGCGATTTTTAGGCAGTCTTCTTCTGTTCGCCCCGGACAACCGTCCAGTGCTTCAGCTTCGACATCGGCTTGCTCTCTTCGATCCACACCATGTCGCCCGGCTTGAACTCGTTGTTCTCGTCGTGGGCATGGTAGTTTTTCGAACGGCGAATGGTCTTCTTGTAGATCGGGTGCGTAAAGCGACGGTCAACGCGAACAACAACCGTCTTGGCTTGCTTGTCGCTGACGACCACGCCCTGCAGAGTACGTTTCGGCATGTTCGGCCCCTTACTTCGACTTACCGTCGCGCTTCTGCGCGGCGATGGTCTTGATTCGTGCAATATCACGACGCGCCTCACGAAGGCGAGAGGTGTTTTCCAGCTGCCCGGTGGCGCGCTGGAAGCGCAGGTTGAAACGCTCCTTCTTCAGATTGAGGACGGCGTCGTCCATCTGATCGGGGCTCATTGCGCGGATATCGCTGGTTTTCATTTCGGCCATGGCTCTACTCCGCAATGCGCGTAACGAAACGCGTCTTGATCGGCAGCTTGGCGGCAGCGAGGGTCATCGCTTCCTTGGCAATCTGCGTGGTGACACCGTCGATCTCGAAGATCACTCGGCCTGGCTTGACGCGCGCAACCCACAGTTCCGGGGTACCCTTGCCGGAGCCCATTCGGACTTCAGCGGGCTTCTTCGAAACCGGAAGATCCGGGAACACACGGATCCAGACGCGGCCGGCACGCTTCATGTGACGGGTCAGCGCGCGACGGGCAGCTTCGATCTGACGCGCGGTCAGACGTTCCGGCGCCATTGCCTTCAGGCCGAACTGACCGAAAGCCAGCGTGGCGCCCGAAGTCGCAACGCCGTGGATCCGGCCCTTATGCGCCTTCCGGAACTTGGTCTTCTTTGGTTGCATCATGGCTTACGCCCTCAAACCTTCTAATTAAACGCTCAAGCAGCGTCGCGACGCGGCCGGGAATTGTCACCCTCGGCCATGCGCTTGTCCTGAGCCATCGGATCGTGCTCGAGGATTTCGCCCTTGAAGATCCAGACCTTGACGCCGCAGGTGCCGAACGTCGTGAACGCGGTGGCTACGCCGTAATCGATATCCGCACGCAGCGTGTGCAGCGGCACGCGACCTTCGCGATACCATTCCATACGCGCGATTTCCGCACCGCCCAGACGACCCGAGCAGTTGATACGAATGCCTTCGGCGCCGAGACGCATGGCCGACTGCACTGCCCGCTTCATCGCACGGCGGAACGCAACGCGGCGCTCGAGCTGCTGTGCGATCGACTCGGCGACCAGGGTCGCATCGAGCTCCGGCTTGCGGATTTCGACGATGTTGATCACCACGTCCGACGATGTGATGTCGGCAACCTTCTTGCGAAGCTTGTCGATGTCGGCGCCCTTCTTGCCGATGACAACACCCGGACGAGCCGACTGAATGGTCACGCGGCACTTCTTGTGCGGGCGCTCGATGATGATCTTGGCGACGGCAGCCTGCTTGAGCTCCTTATGCAGGATCTCGCGGATCTTGACGTCTTCGTGCAACAACTTGCCGTATTCGTTCTTGCCGGCATACCAACGTGAATCCCACGTACGGTTGATGCCAAGACGCAGACCGATTGGATTGATCTTCTGACCCATCTTATTCTCCTGCGCCTGCTTACGCTGCTGCTTCTGCTTCGACCTGACGAACGACAATCGTCAGCTGCGCAAACGGTTTAAAGATACGGCCCGAACGGCCACGGCCGCGCGGACTGAAACGCTTCATCACGATGCCCTTGCCGACATGCGCCTCGGAGACGATCAGTGCGTCAACGTCGAGGTCATGGTTGTTCTCGGCATTGGCGATCGCCGATTCCAGGCACTTCTTCACGTCGACCGCGATCCGCTTGCGCGAGAACTGCAGGTCGGCGAGCGCAGCCGAGGCCTTGCGGCCGCGGATCATCTGCGCAACCAGGTTCAGCTTCTGCGGGCTCACGCGCAACATGCGGGCGATCGCCTTGGCCTCGTTATCCGGGAGGCTCCGTTCGCGCTTTGGCTTGCTCATGACTTAGTCCTCAGCCCTTCTTGGCTTTCTTGTCGCCGGCGTGGCCATGGAAGGTACGGGTCGGCGAGAACTCGCCGAACTTGTGACCAACCATTTCCTCGTTCACAGCGACAGGTACATGCTTCTGGCCGTTGTAAACGCCGAAGGTGAGACCCACGAACTGCGGCAAGATCGTCGAGCGACGGCTCCAGATCTTGATCACATCATGACGACCAGACGAACGAGCGGCATCTGCCTTCTTGAGCAGCGAACCCTCGACGAACGGGCCTTTCCAGACTGAACGAACCATGTCCGGCGATCCTTACTTCTTCCGCTTGTGGCGGCTGATGAGAATGAACTTGTTGGTCGACTTGTTCGACCGGGTCTTCTTGCCCTTGGTCGGCTTGCCCCAGGGCGTAACCGGGTGACGACCACCCGAGGTACGACCTTCACCACCACCGTGCGGATGGTCGATCGGGTTCATGACGACGCCGCGGTTATGCGGACGCCAGCCGAGCCAGCGGGTACGACCGGCCTTGCCGATCGAGATGTTCATGTGATCCGGGTTCGACACAGCGCCGATGGTGGCGGTGCAACGACCGTGAACCAGGCGCTGTTCGCCCGAGTTCAGACGGATGATCACGTAATCATGGTCACGACCGACGAGCTGGGCGTAGGTGCCGGCGGAACGAGCGATCTGGCCGCCCTTCCCGATCTTCATCTCGACGTTGTGGATGATCGTACCGATCGGCATGTTGCCGAGCGGCATGACATTGCCCGGCTTCACGTCGACATAGCTGCCGGCGATGACGGTATCGCCAACGGCCAGACGCTGCGGCGCCAGGATATAAGCCTGCTCGCCATCGGTGTACTTGATCAGCGCGATGAACGCGGTGCGGTTCGGATCGTATTCCAGACGCTCGACCACGGCCGGAACGTCGACCTTGGAACGCTTGAAGTCGACGATACGATAGGACTTCTTGTGGCCACCGCCACGGAAGCGCACCGTGATGCGACCGGTGTTGTTACGACCGCCAGCCGAGTGCTTGCCTTCGGTCAGAGCCTTGACAGGCTTGCCCTTGTACAGCGCGGAACGATCCACCATGACCAGCTGACGCTGGCCGGGTGTCGTTGGGTTGAATGTCTTAAGTGCCATCGTTGATCGCCCTTACAGTCCGGTCGTAACGTCGATGCGGTGGCCCTCTTCGAGGGTCACGATCGCACGCTTGACGTTCGACTGTGAACCGAGGTTGCCACGGAAGATCTTCGTCTTGCCCTTGCGAACCAGCGTGTTCACGCTCTTTACCTTGACGTCGAACAACTTTTCGACGGCTTCCTTGATCTGCGGCTTGGTGGCCTTGCCGTCGACCTTGAAAACAACCTTGTTGAATTCAGAAGCGACAGTGGCCTTTTCCGTCACCACAGGGGCGACGATCACGTCGTAATGGCGCGGGTCGATGTTCTTCATTTGAAGCGCGCCTCCAACGCATCAAGCGCCGCCTTGGTCAGAACCAGCTTCTGACGACGCAGAATGTCATAGACGTTGATGCCCTGGATCGGCAGCACGTCGATGTTCGGAATGTTACGGGCCGCCTGAGCGAAACCGACATGAACCTCGGCGCCGTCGATGATCAGCGCATTGGTCAGGCCGAGACCCGAGAAGTGACCGAGCAGAGCCTTGGTCTTGGCGGCTTCCAGGTTGGCGTTCTCGATCACGATCAAGCCGCCGTCCTTGGCCTTCGCCGACAGAGCATGCTTCAGCGCGAGTGCACGGACCTTCTTCGGCAGATCGAACGCATGGGAGCGAACGACCGGACCGAAGGCACGACCGCCGCCGCGGAACTGCGGAACGCGAGCCGAACCGTGACGAGCACCGCCGGTGCCCTTCTGCTTGTACATCTTCTTGCCGGTGCGCCAGATTTCGGCGCGGCCCTTGGCCTTGTGGTTGCCCGACTGGCGCTTTGCGAGCTGCCAGTTGACGCAACGCTGGATGATGTCGGCGCGCGGATCGAGACCGAAGATGGCATCCGACAGCTCGATCGAGCCGGCGTCCTTGCCCTCAAGCGTGGTGACGTTCAGTTTCATCTCACGCTCCTTCCTGCTCAGCCGCAGGTGCTTCAACGGTCGCACCCTCTCCTGCCAGCTTGAACTTGCCGGGCTTCGGCGCGTCCTTCGGCAGAGCCTTCTTCACCGCATCGCGAACCGAAATCCAGCCGCCCTTGGAGCCGGGAACGGCGCCTTCAACGAGGATCAGGCCGCGCTCGACATCAAGCTGCACGACGCGCAGGTTGAGCGTGGTGATACGATCGACACCCATGTGACCGGGCATCTTCTTGTTCTTGAAGGTCTTGCCGGGATCCTGACGACCACCGGTCGAACCGATCGAACGATGCGAAACCGACACACCGTGCGTGGCGCGAAGACCGCCGAAATTCCAGCGCTTCATACCACCGGCGAAGCCCTTACCGACCGAGGTGCCGGTGACATCGACGAACTGGCCAACCACGAAGTGGTCTGCCTGGATCTCGGCGCCGACCGGGATCAGCGCGTCTTCCGACACGCGGAATTCCGCGACCTTCCGCTTGGGTTCAACCTTGGCGACCGCGAACTGGCCGCGTTCAGCCTTGGGCAAATACACGGTCTTGCGCGAGCCCGATCCGAGCTGCAGCGCGACGTAACCGTTCTTCTCGCTGGTGAGGTGGCCAACCACCTGGCAGTTACCCAGCTTGAGCACGGTCACAGGGATATGTTCACCGGCGTCTGTGAAGACCCGGGTCATCCCGACCTTTTGTGCGATCACTCCGGAGCGCATCGGCGTGCTTCCTGTTCTTTCTGTCCGTTTGACCGGACGGGACCTAAATACTTAGAGCTTGATCTCGACGTCGACACCGGCGGCCAGGTCGAGCTTCATCAAAGCATCGACTGTCTGCGGGGTCGGATCGACGATATCGAGAAGACGCTTATGAGTGCGCATCTCGAACTGCTCGCGGCTCTTCTTGTCGACGTGCGGCGAACGGTTGACCGTGAACTTCTCGATGCGCGTCGGCAGCGGGATGGGTCCACGGACCTGTGCACCCGTGCGCTTCGCGGTGCTTACGATCTCACGGGTCGATGCATCGAGGATACGATGATCGAACGCCTTGAGACGAATGCGGATATTCTGGCCGTTCATTGCCGTGTCTTTCTTTGAAAGCGAATGGTTGTTGCGAGTAGCGAGTAGCGAGACCCGCTACTCACGACTTCCTGTTCGCGTCCTTACTCGATGATGCTAGCGACGACGCCTGCACCGACGGTGCGGCCGCCTTCACGGATGGCGAAGCGCAGCTTCTCTTCCATCGCGATCGGCACGATCAGGTGCACTTCCATCGCGATGTTGTCGCCCGGCATCACCATTTCGGTGCCTTCCGGCAGATGCACAACACCGGTCACGTCGGTGGTGCGGAAGTAGAACTGCGGACGGTAGTTGGTGAAGAACGGCGTGTGACGGCCACCCTCTTCCTTGGTCAGAATGTAAGCCTCGGCCTTGAACTTGGTATGCGGCTTCACCGAACCCGGCTTGCACAGCACCTGGCCGCGCTCGACGTCTTCACGCTTGGTGCCGCGCAGCAGCGCGCCGATGTTGTCGCCGGCCTGGCCCTGATCCAAGAGCTTGCGGAACATTTCAACGCCGGTGCAGATCGTCTTCTGCGTGGCGCGGATGCCGACGATTTCGATTTCCTCGCCGACCTTGACGATGCCGCGCTCGACGCGGCCGGTCACGACCGTACCACGGCCCGAGATCGAGAACACGTCTTCCACCGGCATCAGGAACGGCTGGTCAACCGGACGCTCCGGCTGCGGGATGTAGCTGTCGACGTTCTTCATCAGTTCGAGAATGGCGTCGTGGCCGAGCTTCTGGTCCGAGTTTTCGAGAGCGGCCAGCGCCGAGCCCTTGATGATCGGAATGTCATCGCCCGGGAAGTCGTACTTCGAGAGCAGTTCGCGCACTTCCATTTCCACGAGCTCGAGCAGCTCCGGATCGTCGACCATGTCGCACTTGTTCAGGAACACGACCAGCGCGGGAACGCCGACCTGGCGGGCGAGCAGGATGTGCTCGCGGGTCTGCGGCATCGGGCCGTCAGCGGCCGACACGACCAGGATGCCACCGTCCATCTGCGCGGCGCCGGTGATCATGTTCTTCACATAGTCGGCGTGGCCGGGGCAGTCGACGTGGGCGTAGTGGCGGTTGGCGGTCTCGTATTCGACGTGCGCCGTCGAAATGGTAATGCCACGGGCCTTCTCTTCCGGCGCCTTGTCGATCTGGTCGTAAGCGGTGAACGTGGCACCGCCCGTCTCTGCCAGCACCTTCGTGATCGCCGCCGTCAGCGACGTCTTGCCGTGGTCAACGTGACCGATCGTACCAATATTGCAGTGCGGCTTGTTACGTTCAAATTTTGCTTTGGCCATGACTCTCTCCGTTTAGTCGTCAACTGTCGCTAACGACAATCAGGCAAACTTCTTCTGGACTTCTGCCGACACATTGGCCGGCGCTTCCGCGTAGTGATCGAATGACATCGAGAACGTTGCACGACCCTGGCTCATCGAGCGCAGCGTGTTCACGTAACCGAACATGTTCATGAGCGGCACCATCGCGTTGATGACGTTGGCGTTGCCGCGCATGTCCTGACCCTGGATCTGACCGCGCCGCGAGTTCAAGTCGCCGATGACCGAACCGGTGTAGTCTTCCGGGGTCACGCATTCGACCTTCATGATCGGCTCGAGCAGAACGGACTTGCCCTTCTGCAGCGCGTCGCGGAGTGCCGCGCGCGAAGCAATTTCGAAGGCCAGTGCCGACGAGTCGACGTCGTGATAGGCGCCGTCAACCAGCTGGACATGAACGTCGACCACGGGGAAGCCCGCGACCACGCCCGAGGTCATGACGCTGTTGAGACCCTTTTCGACGCCTGGGATGTATTCCTTCGGAACCGAACCACCGACGACCTTGGATTCGAACACGAAGCCCGAACCCGGCTCGCCCGGCTCGACCACGAACTTGACGCGGGCGAACTGGCCAGTACCACCGGTCTGCTTCTTATGGGTGTAGTCGACCTCAGCGCGCTTCGTGATCTTCTCACGGAACGCCACCTGCGGTGCGCCGATATTCGCATCGACCTTGTAGGTACGGCGCAGAATGTCGACCTTGATGTCGAGATGGAGTTCGCCCATGCCCTTCAGGATGGTCTGGCCGGACTCGTGGTCGGTCGACACGCGGAACGACGGATCTTCTGCAGCGAGCTTCGCCAGAGCGACGCCCAGCTTTTCCTGGTCGGCCTTGGACTTCGGCTCGATCGCGATTTCGATCACCGGCTCCGGGAATTCCATGCGCTCGAGAATGACCTGCTTGTCCGGATCGCAAAGCGTGTCACCGGTGCGGGCTTCCTTGAGGCCAGCCAGAGCGACGATGTCGCCGGCAAAGGCTTCCTTGATGTCTTCGCGGTTGTTCGCATGCATCAGCAGCATGCGGCCGATACGTTCTTTCTTCTCACGGGTCGAGTTCACGACACCGGTGCCGCTCTGCAGAACACCCGAATAGATGCGGCAGAACGTGATGGTGCCGACGAACGGATCGTCCATGATCTTGAATGCGAGCAGAGCCAGCGGCTCCTTATCGTCCGCCTTGCGGAGGATCTCGTTGCCGTCTTCGTCCGTGCCCTTGATGGCAGGAACGTCAACCGGCGACGGCAGATAATCGACAACCGCGTCGAGCAGAGGCTGCACGCCCTTGTTCTTGAAGGCCGAGCCGCAGAGAACCGGGTAGAACGCGCCAGTCAGCACGGCCTTACGGATCAGACGCTTGAGGGTCGCCTCGTCCGGCTCGGTGCCGTCGAGGTAAGCAGTCATCGCCTCATCGTCGAGTTCGACGGCGGCTTCGAGCAGCTTCTCGCGATATTCCTTGGCCTTCTCGACCAGGTCAGCCGGAATGTCGACGGTCTCGTACTTCGCGCCGAGGGCCTCGTTGTTCCAGATATAGGCCTTCATGATCACGAGATCGACCATGCCGACGAAGTCGTTCTCAGCGCCGATCGGCAGCTGGATCGCAACGGGCTTCGCGCCGAGACGGTCGATGATGTCCTGCAGGCACTTGTAGAAGTCAGCGCCGGTCTTATCCATCTTGTTCGCGAAAACGATCCGCGGAACCTTGTACTTGTCGCCCTGACGCCAGACGGTTTCGGTCTGCGGCTCGACGCCCTGGTTGGAGTCGAGAACGCACACGGCGCCGTCGAGCACGCGCAACGAACGCTCGACTTCAATCGTGAAGTCGACGTGGCCGGGGGTGTCGATGATGTTCAGGCGATGGCCGTTCCAGAATGCAGTGGTGGCAGCGGACGTGATGGTGATGCCACGCTCCTGCTCCTGCTCCATCCAATCCATCGTCGCGGCACCTTCGTGCACTTCGCCGATTTTGTGGCTCTTGCCAGTGTAATAGAGGATGCGCTCGGTCGTTGTCGTCTTACCGGCATCGATATGCGCCATGATACCGAAGTTACGGTAGTCCTCAATGGCATGTACGCGAGGCATGGGATGTTCCTTAAATTCCGGAGTTTCGCCGTTACCAGCGATAATGCGAGAATGCACGGTTGGCTTCCGCCATCTTGTGCACGTCTTCCCGCTTCTTCACGGCGTTACCACGGTTGTTCGACGCATCGAGCAGCTCAGCCGAAAGACGCTCGGTCATGGTCTTCTCGTTGCGAGCGCGCGCAGCGGTGATCAGCCAGCGAATGCCCAGCGCCTGGCGCCGAATGCTGCGGACTTCAACCGGCACCTGATAGGTGGCACCACCGACGCGACGCGAACGAACTTCGATCGTCGGCATCACATTTTCCAGAGCCTGCTCGAACACGCCGAGCGGACCCTGCTTGGTCTTCGCTTCGATCATTTCGAAAGCACCGTAAACGATGGTTTCGGCGGCAGACTTCTTGCCGTCATACATGATCGAATTCATGAACTTGGTGACGATGACGTTCCCGAACTTCGGATCCGGGTTAACTTCACGCTTTTCAGCTGAATGGCGACGAGACATCGATCAGACCCCGGCTTACTTCGGACGCTTCGCGCCGTACTTCGAACGACGCTGCTTACGGTTCTTGACGCCCTGGGTATCCAGCACGCCGCGGAGAATGTGGTAACGCACGCCGGGCAAATCCTTGACGCGACCGCCGCGGATCATGACCACGGAGTGCTCCTGAAGGTTATGACCTTCACCCGGAATGTAACCGATGACTTCGAAGCCATTGGTCAGACGCACCTTGGCAACCTTACGAAGCGCCGAGTTCGGCTTCTTCGGAGTCGTCGTGTAGACGCGCGTGCAAACGCCGCGCTTCTGCGGCGACTGCTGCAGCGCAGGAACCTTCTTGCGCGACTTCTGAATTGCGCGCGGAGTAGCGATCAGCTGGTTGATCGTCGGCATGTCAGCCTTCACCCTTTAGTTCGCTCGAAGCCGTAACGGCTTCCTCAAAATCACTCGGAGCAACCTGCCCCACGGTTCGCATCACGTGAAAAGCTTCACGCAAAACGAAATCACGCCAACCATTCATTGCTGAACGGAAAGCGCTTAACGCCACAGAGGACCGCGATCATGACCGCCAGACTTACGTCTTTAGGTCTGCACCGAGGTCATGCATTCGAATTTAATCTCAAGAGAGAAGTCTCTCAGGAGACAAACGTCGTTTTGGCATTGCCTTGATATAGCGACAGCGTTTGAGCTTCTTGGTCGAGGTTGGTGCCCGATTAACTCCGAAAAGCCGATTGGGTGATCCGTTCCGACACTGGCGAAGCTCACCGCCTGTCGTTGAATGGCCGGGTTGTATCCGCAGGGGATACCCAAGTCAACAACAAAGCGCGATGAAAGAAACGCTTCTCGCACTGCATCTTCTAGCATGTGGATCATGACAGAACATACGCGATTTCGACGCCCGCCATGTCATCCACGAAAGAATCTGCGACTCGGATTCGTTGCAGTTTGATGAAAGAGAATCGCCTGGGTTGCGGAATTTTTGCGCCCTGCCCCGCCGACTCGCATCCGACGCAAGCCGTATCGCGTCCCGAATCGGCACACCGGGCAGCGCCGATCAGCAGCAAATATTACCGGAGCGTCGAGTGGAGCGGTACGCCGCCGCTCATTCGACGCCCACGGTCGGCCAATCAGGCGGATGCAGGGAGGCGTGCGATGACCTTGATCTCGAAATCGAAGCCCGCGAGCCAGTTGACCCCGACCGCGGTCCAGTTCGGGTAAGGCGGTTCACCGATCACGGCCAATCGGACGGCATTGACCGCCGCGAACTGGGTGGCCGGGTCGGTGTGGAAGGTGGTGACGTCGACCACGTCGTCGAATGTGCAACCTGCAGCCTTCAGCACGGCCGCGAGGTTATCGAATGCCAGCTGGACCTGCTTTTCGAAGACCGGCTCCGGCGAGCCGTCTTCCCGGCTGCCAACCTGGCCGGAGACAAACAAGAGGTCGCCCGATCGTATCGCCGCCGAATACCGGTTGATCTCGTAAAGCGCCTGCCGGCCGGCCGGGAAAATCGCGTCGCGTTTGGTCATGGTGTCAGTCCTTGTTCAGAGATTATATACGCCCCGTATGTCAGCATAATCTGACATACGCCACGTATGTCAATACACATACAGCGCGTATGTTATTTTGCGGAGATGACAGTGGTCGCGAGACGACGAGCGGAAATGGTGGAGGAAACCCGGGCCAAACTCATCCGGGCAGCCAGGACGGCTTTCGCCGCCAAAGGCTATGCTGCGGCATCGATGGACGATCTGACCGCCGAAGCCGGCCTGACGCGCGGCGCGCTCTATCACAACTTCGGCGACAAAAAGGGTTTGCTGCAGGCCGTCATCGACCAGATCGACGCGGAAATGTTGGCGCGCATGCGCGCTGCCCGCGGTCAGGCGGACACCGCATGGGACGGGTTTCTCAACGAGGGCGTCGCCTATATCGAAATGTCCCTCGAGCCGGAGATCCAGCGCATCATGCTGCTGGATGGCCCCGCCGTGCTCGGCGATCCCTCGCAATGGCCGAACCAGACGGCGTGTCTGCGCACGACAACACAGGCGATTCAACGGCTGATCGACGATGGAACGGTCAAGCCTGTCGATGCCGAAGCAGCGGCCCGCCTGATCAATGGCGCGGCGCTCAACGCCGCCCTCTGGATCGCTGCCGCGGATGATCCCCACGCGGTCCTTACGAAAGCTGTCGAGGTTTTCCGCCAGCTCGCGGCGGGCTTGCTGCGAATGGCGGGATGACCGCCTCACACATCTTCAGATGCGCTCACTCGTCGTCATCCTCGTCATCATCATCGTCGTTAGCAGATGACCTGTGCCGCTGGTCGTCCCAGAGCTGGCGATAGGTACCGTTCAGCGCCAGCAGCTCCTTGTGCGAGCCGCGCTCGATCGCCTTGCCGCCATTGATGACGATGATTTCGTCCATATCCACCACGGCGGCCAGCCGGTGCGTCGACGAAATCAGGGTACGGCCCTTGGCGAGTTTGAACAGCGTCTTGTTGAGCGCCGCCTCGGTTGTCTGGTCGAGGGCCGATGTCGCCTCATCCAGCAGGAGCACCGACGGATTGCGGACGACGGCCCGCGCGATCGCAATGCGCTGGCGTTGGCCGCCGGATAGCGTATCGCCGCGCTCGCCAACCTGGGTGTCGTATTTGTCCGGAAGGCTCATGATGTAGCGATGGATCTCGGCCTTGCGCGCCGCCTGCTCGACTTCCTCGTCGGTGGCGCCTTCCTTGCCGAGCCGGATGTTCTCGCGGATCGACATGTTGAACAGCATGTTCTCCTGGAACACCACGGCCATGTGTCCGCGTAGGGACTCGCGCGTGATCTTGCGGATATCGACGCCGTCAATGGTCACCCTGCCCTCGTCAGGCATATAGAGCCGCAGGATCAGGTTCAGCAACGTGCTCTTGCCGGAACCGGACGGACCGACAATGGCGACGGTCTTACCGACATTGATCTTGAGGCTGAGATTGTCGAGCACCGGCTGCTGGCTGTTCTCATACTTGAACGAGACGCGATCGAACGTGATGTCGTTGACGATGCGCGGCAGCTCCGGTGAGCCGGGCTTGTCGGCACCGCGGGTGGGCTCATCGAGCATCTCCTCCATGTGCCGCACGGCCGCGGCCGCCTGGATCGACACCGGGATGAAATGCATGACATGGGCGATGTTGTAGGACACCTCCCAGAACGCGCTTTCGAAGGTGACGAAGGTACCGACAGTGATCTGCCCCTTGGTGGCGAGATAGGCGCCGATCGCCAGAACCACCAAATGCAGCAGCAATACCGAGACGGTGACCGAGCGCTCGACCATGGTCGACAGGAAGGTCGCCGCCGCGATCCTGTCGCGCGTTTCGTTGTTGCGCAGCCGGAACCAGCCCATGGTACGGCGCTGCAGGCTGAAGGCCTTGATCACCGCCTGTGCCGCGATGTTCTCCTGCACCATGCCGAGCACTGAAGCTTCGCTGAGCTTCTGGTCGTAATTGGCCTGCACGGCCTTCGGCGTCAGGATGCGCGGGCCGATCAGTGTGATCGGGAAAATCAATAGCGCGACAGCGGCAAGCTGCCAGTTCAGATACAGCATCAGCCCGATGCCGGCGATCAGTTCGAGGAACGGCAGCAATGCGCTGTTGGCGAAACTCTTGATGGCCGTCTCGAAAGACGACAGATCGATCGAGAAGCGGGACAGTATCTCGCCGCGCTTGGTGCGGGCGAAATAGGCCGACGGCAGATCCTGCACGTGATCGAACAGGCGCGAGCGGACGTCCGCGATGATCGAGGCTGCCAGTTTGGCGTCCCAACGCTCATACCAGATCGCAACGATCGACGTGACAATGCCGGCGACGGCCAGCACCGACAGGATCTTGAACAGCGCGTCGAAATCTTCCTCGCCGAGCGCGTCGTCGATCAGATATTTGAGGCTGAGCGGCATGATGACGTTGAACAGCGTCTCGACCAGAACGCCGAAGCCAACGAAGCCAAGCAGCTTGCGGTACTTGCCGAGCAATGGCCGCGTGAAACGATAGACCGTTCCGAATGCGCCGGCGGCCTCGCGCGCGGTGAAGACGACGAGTTCCTCGTCATCATCGTCATCGAGCTCGTCGTCTTCATCCTCGTCGTCATCATCGACGGCAGGCTTGGCTTTTGCCGTCTTCTCGACAGCCGGCGGTTTCGTGCTGGGAACCGAAGCAGCGGCGGCGCCAACCGGGAGCGCAAACTTGTCATCGAGCGGCGTGGCCGGCTCGGCCGCGTTCTTGTCGTCAGATGGAGGTTTGGGAGGTGGCTTCGACGCCATGGAACGAACCGTTGCTGCACGGTCCTTCGACCGCAAGAATCAATGAAGCGGCCCGGACAGCCACGGCAATGATCCTATGCGATCAGAATGTCCTCGGCAAAGCAACCGAAGGCCGACGCCAAAGATCAATCCTCGGCATCGACCTTGTCGAAGAACGAGTAACGCAGGCTGTCCGCGTCGGCATACCAGTGGCCCGGCCCCTTGCCGGCGGCCAGTGTCGCTTCCCACACCGCCTCGGTGCAGTCGCGGCGATGCATCGACAGGTCGAAGCCGTTGCCGAAGAACAGTTCCGACCATTCCCACCAGGTGCCGAGCTTCTTGACGCCGCGCAGCAGGTCATAGCGATCGATCACCGCCGGCGCCATGTCGGACGTGACCGAGCCGAACACGAGGCCGGTCTTCACGACGCGGTTGAGCTCCTGCACGGCCGTCACCACCTGCTTGTCGCTCACGTGACACAGGCTGGTCTCGAATACGAAATCGAACTGCCCGGCCTTGAAGGGCAGATCGGTGATCGATCCGAGTTTGTTGAACTTCTGCAGCGCCTTTGGCGTCCTGGCGTGGATCGCCTTGTTGTTCTCGACACCCCAGGCGTCGATCCCCCTGGCACGCAGCGCGCCGACCAGTTCGCCTGATGCCGAGCCCGCGACCAGCAGCTTGTAGCCCTTGGCGCGGCCCCAGACGATTTTGATGAGATTTGTCAGATACGCCGGATCGGTGAACTGGCTCCAGACCTCGCTATAAGGACCGACACCGCGATAGTTCTGGAAATAGTCGCGATCGATCTTGTCGGAGATCGTCGTGCCATTCTGACCCTGCGCACGGCGCAGGCGCATCATCTCGGTGAGGATGATGTCGGTGGCGGCATCGGAGGAGTCGAGCAGACCGTTCAGCGTGGAGTCGAACAGATAATCGCCGACCACGACGAGCCCCGGATGATCCTTCGGCTCCGGCCGGTGATTGGTCATGACGTCGCGCACCGGCATGCCGCCGGGGATCGCGTTGACCGACGACAGCCAGCGATGGATCTTGCCTTCCAGCAGATGCTCACGCGCATCGCCAAACGAGGCCGGCAACGACTTCAGCGCGGCATCGATCAACTCATCATCTGTGAGATTGGCAAAGGCCAGCGCGTCGGAGCCTGGCACCAGCCAGTTCAGTACGCCATGCTTGCCGACATCGTGGCGCGCGCCCTCGTTATAGACACAGCAGCCGCCGAAGGCTTCCGACATGAACCAAGCACCGGGAATCTGATCGCCCCAGAACGGGGTGTCGAACAGCAGCGAGATCCGCAGATAATGCGCCGGGCGGTCGAAGTAAGAGACATGCTTGACCATCGACTTGCGCAGCTGCTCGCCGTCCCAGCGCATGGTCGCCAGCCATGAATGCGGCAGGCACATCACCACGAGATCGAAATCGCGGGTGTCCGGCCCCTTGCCGTTCATCATGTCGAGCTGATAGCGGCCCTGCTCGGTCTTGCCGACCTTGAGCACACGGTGATTGAGCCGGATGTCGGCATCGACTTCCGACTGCAGGCAGGAGATCAGCTGCTCGTTGCCGTTCTGGATCGAATAGAGGCCGATATAGCCATCGACATCCATCACGAAGTTCTTCAGCGCATTGAGGCCGTTGGTGTTGTGCGTCTCGGTCGCGATGTCGGAGCGCGCCATCACCTTCAGGAAGCGCTTGGCAATGGGATCGCTGACTTCCTTATCAAGCAGCTCCTCGGCATTTATCCATGCCCAGGGGTGTTCGTTGTCGTGCGAACCGACGCCTTCGTAATATTCGATCGGCGACACCATGCTCGCGCACTTCTTACGGAAGGCTTCAATGGCGGCTGCGGTCTTGGCGCCGTATTTCTTGCGCATGCCCGGCACGTCGTTGAGCAGCTCGCCGTCCAGCTGCACCTGCTCGGCATCCATCGGAATGGTCTGCAGGCCGAAATGCTGGATCAGCTCGCGCAGCGGATCCGGCCCTGTCATCGAGTAATCGTAGATTTCCGCAACGCCAGCTTCGTACATGGCTGGCGCGGTATCGAATTTGCGCGTGAGAATCTTGCCGCCGACGCGGTCGGACGCCTCGTAGATGGTGACACGACATAGATCGCCGAGCTTCTTCTTGAGATACCAGGCGCTCATCAGGCCGCCTGGACCACCACCAACAATTGCAAGATCAAGCATAGGTTTCTTTCACGCGTCGTGTTTGCCGGCGGCAATATTCGGCAACGGTCGATGTAACGTATTCCCAGCCAAAGCGGAATCCGCTGACGCTGCAAGGCTGGCCCGTCGACCCCGTCGACTCGCGCTAACCCCCTCCAAGTGAAAACATTTTTCAGCTGAAGGAAAGATGAACAAAAGCATGTAGTGCGCTGCAATACACGTCACACGCGAAAAAGGCTGGCTTTCGCCGGCCTTTTCCATGGCATTGATGTGATCTGCAGTGGCAAGTCAGTTGGTCGGCGACAAGACACGCTCCATGACGATGGTCCGCTCCTCACCGTGATAGGCCTCGCGAACGGCCGTGAAGCCCAGTCTCGCGTAAAAAGCCTCTGCGGTGACCGTCGCCGGAACCGTCAAAATCGCAAGCTGTCGTTCGCGGGCGACCCTCTCGATCCGCTGCACCAGCAAACGGCCGATGCCGCGCCCTTGCACGTCCGGCAAGACGAACATGGTCCGCAGGGCCTGCCCATCCAGGCTCGCCGTGCCGACAACACGATCGTCCATCTCGGCAACGAACACATCGCGCTGGTCGATCAATCGTTCGACAGCCGCGGGGCTGAAACTGAGTTCAACCCGCGCGATGATATCGGGCGTGTAATCCTTCGCATTGGTTTCGCGCAGCGCGCGGATGATGACGCGGCTGATACCTGCTGCATCGCCGGCTTGAGCCGGCCGAATATCGCATGTCATCTGACCGCTCTCCGTTACCAACCGAATGAACAGATCAAAACGAGAAAGGGCCAGCTTGCGCCGGCCCTTTCGTTTCTTAAGTCTGCCCAGCCCGATTACTCGGCCGACGGCAGCATCAGCGGCTCGGGCTCCGGAGCCGACGGCACGATCGCCGCCTGCTTCTCGCGCTCGTCGAGGATCATCTTGTCGCGCTTCATTGCGACTTCGCGGATCTTCGCCATCGAGGCGCCGGTACCGGCCGGGATCAGGCGGCCGACAATGACGTTTTCCTTGAGGCCTTCGAGCGGGTCCACCTTGCCGTTGACGGCAGCTTCGGTGAGCACGCGCGTGGTCTCCTGGAACGACGCTGCCGAGAAGAACGAACGGGTCTGCAAGCTGGCCTTGGTGATGCCCAGCAGCACAGGGTTTCCGGTCGCGATCTTCTTGCCTTCTTCCTTCGCCTTCAGGTTCAGCGCGTCGAACTCGATCTTGTCGATCTGCTCGCCCGAGATCATGTCGGTCTCGCCCTGATCGGTAATCTCGACCTTCTGCAGCATCTGACGGACAATCACTTCGATGTGCTTGTCGTTGATGAGCACGCCCTGCAACCGGTAAACTTCCTGGATTTCGTTGACCAGATAGGCAGCGAGTTCCTCGATGCCCTTGATCGCCAGAATGTCGTGCGGCGCCGGATTGCCTTCGACGATGTAATCGCCCTTTTCGACGATGTCGCCGTCCTGCAGATGGATCTGCTTGCCCTTCGGAATGAGGTACTCGCGGGTCTCCTCGTTCTTGTCGAGCGGCTCGATCGAGATGCGACGCTTGTTCTTGTAGTCGCGTCCAAAGCGGATGGTGCCGCCGATTTCCGCGATGATCGCCGCGTCTTTCGGCTTGCGCGCCTCGAACAGTTCGGCCACCCGCGGCAGACCGCCGGTGATGTCACGCGTCTTCGCGCTTTCCATCGAGACACGGGCAAGAATGTCGCCCGAGGTCACCTTGGCATCGACGTCGACCGACAGAATGGCGTCGGGCGATAGCATGTAACGGGCGTCGCCGCCACGTGCGAGCTTGAGGACCTTGCCGTCCTTGCCCTTGATGACGATAGCCGGACGCAAGTCCGCACCGCCACGCGACGAACGCCAATCGGTAACGACGCGCTTGGCGATACCGGTGGACTCGTCGAGCGTTTCCGTAATCGACTGGCCGTCGATCAGGTCCTCGAACCCGATCGTGCCGTCGACTTCGGTCAGCAGCGGACGGGAATACGGATCCCATTCCGCGATACGCTGGCCACGCTTGATCATGTCGCCGTTGGCCACGTGAACGCGAGCACCGTACTGGATACGGTACGTCGCACGCTCGGTGCCATCGGCGTCAGAGATGGCGATGACCATGTTGCGCACCATTGCAACCATGTGGCCTTCGCCGTTCTTGGCGATGTTCTCGTTCTTGATCGTGATCTTGCCGTCGAAGTTCGACTCGATCACCGACTGCTCGTTGAGCTGCGCCGCGCCGCCGATGTGGAAGGTACGCATCGTCAGCTGCGTGCCAGGCTCACCGATCGACTGCGCCGCGATGACGCCGACGGCCTCACCGTGGTTGACGGGCGTGCCGCGGGCCAGATCGCGGCCGTAGCAGGTGCCGCAGATGCCGTTGACCAGTTCGCAAGTGAGAGCCGAACGGATCTTCACTTCCTGGATGCCGGCCTGCTGGAGAAGATCGACGTCCTTCTCTTCCATCAGCGTGTTGCGCTTGATCAGCACCTTGTTGGTCGCGGGATCGCGAATGTCTTCGCAGGCCGAACGACCGAGGATACGCGACGCCAGCGATGCGACCACCGAACCGGAGTCGATGATGGCGCGCATCTTGATGCCGAGATTGGTGCCGCAATCGGTCTGCGTGATGATGCAGTCCTGCGCCACGTCGACGAGACGGCGGGTCAGGTAGCCCGAGTTCGCGGTCTTCAACGCGGTGTCCGCGAGGCCCTTACGAGCGCCGTGGGTCGAGTTGAAGTATTCGAGAACCGACAGACCTTCCTTGAAGTTCGAGATGATCGGCGTTTCGATGATCTCGCCCGACGGCTTGGCCATCAGGCCGCGCATACCACCGAGCTGACGCATCTGGGCCGGCGAACCACGGGCACCGGAATGCGCCATCATGTAGATCGAGTTGATCTGGGCTTCTTCACCCGCCGCATTCCTCTTCACCGAGGAGATTTCTTTCATCATCTCCTTGGCGACTTCTTCACCCGCCTTCGACCAGGCGTCGACGACCTTGTTGTACTTCTCACCGTGGGTGATCAGACCGTCATTGTACTGCTGTTCGAAGTCCTTCGCGAACGCACGGGTGGCGTCGACGATCTTCCACTTCGAACCCGGCACGACCATGTCGTCCTTGCCGAACGAGATGCCGGCCTTGAACGCGTTGTAGAAGCCGAGCGCCATGATGCGATCGCAGAAGATCACGGTCTCTTTCTGACCGCAGTGACGGTAGACCTGATCGATGACGCCCGAGATTTCCTTCTTGGTCATCAGCTTGTTGATGACGTCGAAGGGCATCTTCGGCGACTTCGGCAGAACCTGACCGAGCATCGCACGACCGGCAGTGGTTTCCACCATGCGCGTGACCGGCTTGCCGTCCGCATCGAGACCGGACCAGCTGTACTTGATCTTGGTGTGGAGGTGGATGACCTTCGCATGCAGCGCATGCTCGATCTCCGCCATCTCACGATACAGCTTGTTTTCGCCCGGGAGACCCGCACGCATGGTCGACAGGTAGTACAGACCCAGCACGATGTCCTGCGACGGCACGATGATCGGCTGACCGTTCGCAGGATGCAGGATGTTGTTGGTCGACATCATCAGGACGCGCGCTTCCAGCTGCGCTTCAAGCGACAGCGGAACGTGCACGGCCATCTGGTCGCCGTCGAAGTCGGCGTTGAAGGCCGAGCAGACCAGCGGATGCAGCTGGATCGCCTTGCCTTCGATGAGCACCGGCTCGAACGCCTGGATGCCCAGACGATGCAGCGTCGGCGCGCGGTTCAGCAGCACGGGATGCTCGCGAATAACCTCGTCGAGGATGTCCCAGACTTCGGGACGTTCTTTTTCAACGAGCTTCTTCGCCTGCTTCACCGTGGTGGACAGACCCTTGGCGTCAAGACGCGAATAGATGAACGGCTTGAACAGTTCGAGCGCCATCTTCTTCGGCAGGCCGCACTGATGCAGACGCAGCTCGGGACCGACGACGATGACGGAACGGCCCGAATAGTCGACGCGCTTGCCGAGCAGGTTCTGACGGAAACGACCCTGCTTGCCCTTCAGCATGTCGGCCAGCGACTTCAGCGGACGCTTGTTGGCGCCGGTGATGACACGGCCACGGCGGCCGTTGTCGAACAGTGCGTCGACGGCCTCCTGCAGCATGCGCTTTTCGTTGCGGATGATGATGTCCGGCGCGCGGAGCTCCATCAGACGCTTCAAGCGGTTGTTACGGTTGATGACGCGGCGATACAGATCGTTCAGATCCGACGTCGCGAAGCGGCCGCCATCCAGCGGCACCAGCGGACGCAGATCCGGCGGGATCACCGGCACCACCGTGAGGATCATCCACTCCGGCTTGTTACCGGAATAGCGGAAGGCCTCGACGATCTTCAGGCGCTTGGCGAGCTTCTTGTGCTTGATGTCGGATTCGGTCTCCTTCATCTCGACGCGCAGCTGCTCGTCGAGCTTCTCGAGCTCCAGACCCTTCAACAGTTCACGGATCGCCTCGGCACCGATCATCGCGGTGAACGAGTCCTGGCCGTATTCGTCCTGCGCCTTCAGATATTCTTCTTCAGACAGCAGCTGACGGTCCTTGAGCGCGGTGAGACCCGGCTCGAGAACGACGTAGTATTCGAAATACAGGATGCGCTCGAGATCCTTGAGCGTCATGTCCAGCAACTGGCCGATGCGCGACGGCAGCGACTTCAGGAACCAGATGTGCGCAACCGGAGCGGCCAGTTCGATGTGGCCCATGCGCTCGCGTCTGACGCGCGACAAGGTCACTTCGACCGAGCACTTCTCGCAGATGATGCCCTTGTACTTCATGCGCTTGTACTTGCCGCACAAGCACTCGTAATCCTTGATGGGCCCGAAGATGCGGGCGCAGAACAGGCCGTCGCGCTCGGGCTTGAAGGTACGGTAATTGATGGTTTCCGGCTTCTTGATCTCGCCGTAGGACCACGACAGAATCTTCTCCGGGGACGCAATCGAGATCCGGATCTGGTCGAAGACCTGAGCCGGAGTCGTCGGATTGAAGAGATTCATAATTTCTTGGTTCATCGTCTTCTCCTCGCGTGCCGATCGCCATCAGCAGCAAATTCGAAATTCTTTAGAGCCACACACCCTGCCCCACGTCCCGGCTGGGTGCGGACGCCCGGCCATCAGGCCGGGCGTAACGCTTGTTCTTACTCGGCAGCTTCGGAGGTCGGCCCCGGCAGCTTGGAATTGTGCAGGTCGACGTTGAGGCCGAGCGAGCGCATTTCCTTGACCAGCACGTTGAACGATTCCGGGATACCGGCCTCGAACGTGTCGTCGCCGCGCACGATCGCCTCATAGACCTTGGTACGGCCTGCGACGTCGTCCGACTTCACCGTCAGCATTTCCTGGAGCGTGTACGCCGCGCCGTAAGCCTCGAGCGCCCACACTTCCATTTCACCGAAGCGCTGACCGCCGAACTGCGCCTTACCACCCAGCGGCTGCTGCGTGACGAGCGAGTACGGACCGATCGAACGCGCGTGGATCTTGTCGTCCACGAGATGGTGAAGCTTGAGCATGTAGATGTAGCCCACGGTCACCTTGCGATCGAACTGGTCGCCGGTCCGGCCGTCATAGACGGTGGACTGACCGGACGCGTCGAAGCCAGCCATCTTCAACATCTCTTCGATGTCGGCTTCCTTCGCACCGTCGAACACCGGCGTCGCAATCGGCACGCCGGGCTTCAGGTTACGCGCCAGTTCAAGCAGCTCGGTGTCGTTCAGCGACTTGATGACTTCGTCTTCGCCGTAAACCTTCTTCAGGGTGTCGCGCAGCGGCTTCAGATCCTGCTTCTGGTAATAGGCGTCGATGGTCTGACCGATCTTCTTGCCCATGCCTGCGCAGGCCCAGCCAAGATGCGTCTCCAAGATCTGACCGACGTTCATGCGCGAAGGCACGCCGAGCGGGTTCAGCACGATGTCCGCATGCGTACCGTCTTCAAGGAACGGCATGTCTTCGATCGGAACGATCTTCGACACCACGCCCTTGTTGCCGTGACGTCCGGCCATCTTGTCGCCGGGCTGAATCTTGCGCTTCACCGCGACGAAGACCTTGACCATCTTCATCACGCCTGGCGGCAATTCGTCGCCACGCTGCAGCTTCTCGACCTTGTCGAGGAAGCGCTGTTCAAGGCCCTTCTTCGACTCGTCGTACTGCTTCCGCATCGCTTCGATTTCGGTCATCAGCTTGTCGTTCGCGGTGGCGAACATCCACCACTGCGACCGCGGATTTTCGTCGAGCACGGCGCGCGTGATCTTGCCGTCCTTCTTGAAGCCCTTCGGACCGGCGATGCCGACCTTGTTCTCCAGAAGATCAGCCAGACGGCCGTAGACGTTACGATCCAGGATGGCCTGCTCGTCGTCACGGTCCTTGGCGAGACGTTCGATTTCTTCCCGCTCGATCGCCAGAGCACGTTCGTCCTTGTCGACGCCGTGCCGGTTGAACACGCGGACTTCGACGATCGTGCCCTGCACGCCCGGAGGCACGCGGAGCGAGGTGTCGCGAACGTCCGACGCCTTCTCACCGAAGATGGCGCGCAGAAGCTTTTCTTCCGGCGTCATCGGGCTTTCGCCCTTCGGCGTGATCTTGCCGACCAGGATGTCGCCGGCGCGGACTTCAGCGCCGATATAGACGATGCCGGCTTCGTCGAGGTTCTTCAGCGCTTCTTCCGACACGTTCGGAATGTCGCGGGTGATTTCCTCAGGGCCGAGCTTGGTGTCGCGGGCCATCACTTCGAATTCCTCGATGTGTATCGAGGTGAAGACGTCTTCCTTCACGATCCGCTCCGAGAGGAGGATCGAGTCTTCGAAGTTGTAGCCATTCCACGGCATGAACGCGACGAGCACGTTACGGCCGAGCGCGAGTTCACCGAGATCGGTCGACGGACCGTCGGCAATGATGTCGCCCTTGCGAATGACGTCGCCAACCTTCACCAGCGGACGCTGGTTGATACAGGTCGACTGGTTCGAACGCTGGTACTTCATCAGACGATAGATATCGACGCCCGACTTGGTCGGATCGAGATCTTCGGTCGCGCGGATAACCACGCGGGTTGCGTCGATCTGGTCGATGACACCCGAACGGCGGGCAGCGATCGCAGCACCGGAGTCGCGGGCCACGACGGCTTCCATGCCGGTACCGACGAACGGCGCTTCGGCGCGCACCAGAGGCACGGCCTGACGCTGCATGTTCGAGCCCATCAGCGCGCGGTTGGCGTCGTCGTTCTCGAGGAACGGGATCAGCGCCGCAGCGACCGAAACGAGCTGCTTCGGCGACACGTCCATGTAGTCGACCTTGTCGGCCGGCAGCGGCAACACGTCGCCGGCATGACGGCAGATGATCATGTCTTCGGTGAACTTGCCCTTGGCGTCGAGCGACACGTTCGCCTGCGCGACCGAGTAGCGGCCCTCTTCCATCGCGCTGAGGTACACGACCTCATCGGTGACGCGACCGTCCTTGACCTTGCGGTAAGGGGTCTCGACGAAACCGTACTTGTTGACGCGCGCGAAGGTGGCGAGCGAGTTGATCAGACCGATGTTCGGGCCTTCCGGCGTCTCAATCGGACAGATACGGCCATAGTGGGTCGGATGCACGTCGCGGACTTCGAAGCCGGCGCGCTCGCGGGTCAGACCACCGGGGCCAAGCGCCGAAAGACGACGCTTGTGGGTGATTTCCGAGAGCGGGTTGGTCTGGTCCATGAACTGCGACAGCTGCGACGAACCGAAGAACTCGCGCACCGCGGCAGCCGCAGGCTTCGCGTTGATCAGGTCCTGCGGCATCACGGTGTCGATGTCGACGGACGACATACGTTCCTTGATGGCGCGCTCCATGCGCAGCAGGCCGACGCGATACTGATTTTCCATCAGCTCGCCGACCGAACGCACACGGCGGTTGCCGAGATGGTCGATGTCGTCGATTTCGCCCTTGCCGTCGCGCAGATCCACCAGCGTCTTGATGACGGCCAGGATGTCTTCCTTGCGCAGCGTGCGATGAGTGTCCGGCGCGTCGAGTTCGAGGCGCATGTTCATCTTCACGCGGCCCACGGCCGAGAGATCGTAACGCTCACTGTCGAAGAACAGCGACTGGAACATGTTCTGCGCGGATTCGAGCGTCGGCGGCTCGCCCGGACGCATCACGCGATAGATGTCGAACAGCGCGTCTTCACGCGTCAGGTTCTTGTCTGCTGAAAGCGTGTTGCGGATATAGGCACCGATATTGACGTGGTCGATGTCGAGCAGCGGGAGTTCCTTGTAGCCCTCCTCGTTCAGCGCCTTCAGCGACTTCTCGGTGATTTCCTCGCCGGCTTCGGCGTAGATTTCACCGGTCTTCACGTTGACGAGGTCCTCGGCGAGATAGTTGCCGACCAACTCTTCATCGGTCAGACGCAGCGCCTTGAGGCCCTTCTCGGCGAGCTGACGGGCAGCGCGCACGGTGAGCTTCTTGCCGGCTTCGAGCACGACCTTGCCGGTGTCGGCATCGATCAGGTCGTTGACGGTGGAGTAGCCACGGAAACGGGTGGCGTCGAACGGAACGCGCCAGCCTTCCTTGATCTTCTTGAACTGGATCTTCTTGTAGAACGTCGAGAGAATCTCTTCGCCGTCCAGACCCAGCGCGAACATCAGCGACGTCACCGGAATCTTGCGGCGACGGTCGATACGCGCAAACACGATGTCCTTGGCGTCGAACTCGATGTCCAGCCAGGAACCGCGATACGGGATCACGCGGGCAGCGAACAGCAGCTTGCCCGACGAATGGGTCTTGCCCTTGTCGTGGTCGAAGAACACGCCCGGCGAACGATGCATCTGCGAGACGATGACGCGCTCGGTGCCGTTGACGACGAAGGTGCCGTTCATGGTCATGAGCGGGATATCGCCCATGTAGACGTCCTGCTCCTTGATGTCCTTGACGGACTTGGCGCCGGTTTCTTCGTCAATATCGAACACGATCAGGCGCAGCGTCACCTTCAGCGGCGCAGCATAGGTCATGCCGCGCTGGCGGCACTCATCGACGTCATATTTCGGCGGCTCGAATTCGTAGCGCACGAATTCCAGCATCGAGGTGCCCGAGAAATCCGAGATCGGAAACACCGAACGGAAAACAGCCTGCAGACCTTCGTCGAGGCGACCGCCGGTCGGCTCATCGACCATCAGGAACTGGTCGTAGGACGCCTTCTGAACCTCGATGAGGTTCGGCATCTCTGCGACTTCTTTAATATGACCGAAGAACTTGCGAACGCGCTTGCGACCTGTGAACGTCTGCTGACCCATCGTGGCCTCTCATTGCGTCGCCCGAAAGGGGCGAACCTTCCAGAGCGCGACTGCCATCGCCTCCGGGTTGAATTTCCAAGAACGCTCCGAATTCAGCGCCCAATGTGAGGAACAAAATCCCTCTCCCGAGCATTTGAATCGCAGAACGCAAAACGACGTGCGCGATGCCCGACTGCATCTCGCCCGTCCAAACCGTCTAGCTACGGACCGAAAAGCCCGAAAATTGCCCATCTCCCAACGGCTTAACCGGAAACGTCGCCGTTTCCGCTGTCAGACCGTGTTTTTCGTGCTGCCGTCCCGATATGGGATGGCAATCATGGAGATTCGAGGGTGGTTCCCAGCGCATCCCCACACATTCCTGTGTAGTCCATCGGGTTCCGGCCCAGAGGGCGACCAAATGGCCGCCCTCCAGATGGAACCCATAAAGGGTCTTACTTGAGTTCGACCTTCGCGCCAGCCTTCTCGAGCTGACCCTTGATCTTCTCGGCTTCGTCCTTAGCAACGCCTTCCTTGACGGGCTTCGGAGCGCCTTCGACCAGGTCCTTGGCTTCCTTGAGGCCAAGACCCGTGATCGCACGGACTTCCTTGATGACTTCGATCTTCTTGTCGCCGGCCGAAGCCAGGACGACAGTGAACTCGGTCTTTTCTTCAGCAGCAGCAGCACCGCCGCCGCCAGCAGCCGGACCAGCAACTGCAACAGCAGCAGCAGCCGAAACGCCCCACTTTTCTTCGAGCATCTTGGCGAGGTCGGCAGCTTCGAGCACGGTCAGGCTCGAGAGATCGTCAACGATTTTCTGTAGGTCAGCCATTGTCTATTTCCTTAAGCGTATTTGGTTCGAACCAGGGTTTGAATGCGAAGGGCGTCAGGCCGCTTCGCTCTTTGAGGCATAGGCCTGAACAACACGCGCGAGCTTCGCCGCGGGAGCTGTCGAGAGCTGAGCGATCTTGGTCGCCGGCGCCACAAGGAGGCCGAGGATCTTCGCGCGCAGTTCGTCGAGCGAGGGCAGCGCGGCCAAGGCCTTGACGCTGTCGACGTTCAGGACGGTTTTACCCATCGAGCCGCCAAGGATGACGAACTTCTCGTTCGCCTTGGCAAATTCGACGGCAACCTTCGGCGCAGCTACCGGATCGTCCGAAGTGGCGATCACAGTCGGGCCCTTCAACAGGGAACCGATGGCAGCAACATCCGTGCCTTCAAGAGCAATTTTGGCGAGACGGTTCTTCGAGACCTTCACCGAGGCGCCAGCCAGCTTCATCTGCGAACGCAGGTTCTGCATCTGGGCAACGGTGAGGCCGGAATAATGGGCGACAACCGCAACGCTGGTGGTCTTGAAGACCCCGTTCAGCGCGTCGACCGCGTCCTTTTTAGCCGCTCTTTCCACAGCAAGCTCTCTCCGGTTGGCGGCCTCTATCGAGATAGGACCGCCGGGTTACACCCACCGTCCCACCTGAACCTGACCTCGAGACACATGCTCGTTAAAACACGTGGTCTAAAGACACGTCGGGCGAGACGATATGATAGCCTGCCCTCCCGAACCGTCCTGGCGAACCAGCGCTGGCGCGGGGTGTCGAGGTTCGAACCAAATACGCGTCATGTCGCACAAAACGACATGGGCGAAATCCAGTCTTCACCCGTCTATGCTGGCTGCATCAAGTTTTACGATTAAGCCGTTGATGAAACTTACGTTTATCTAAGGCGCCAGCAGTCTCGGACAGGATTCAGGATCATCGATAAGCCATCATCCGGCCTATTGGTGACCCCCGCCCGCCTTCCTCAAATCCGCGTCGCGCGTCCCATCCCCGTCGAGCGATCCATATGGACAGCCTGAAAGGAAAAGTCTCCTGCGATGTGGGTTGTCGGAGTGCGAACACAGACGCGCCAGCTACCAGCCAGCACGCCCGGAAACGGTTGTTTAACGAGTCTTTTTCGTGTTGCCAAGCGCGAAATGCCGATGTGGCATCTTTTCTGCAGGGAGCCGTTTAGGGCGCTCAGAGCGCAAAAGTGGAACCGGCTGAACCGGCTCCACTTTTGATTGCATCACCCCTTCGGGCAGGCCGCTCCCGCATCGGCCCAGGCCTTGATCAGTTCACCGAACTGTTTCTGGGTGCCCGGCGCCGGGGTTCGGTTGCCACCGGGATGCCAGCCCCAGCCGACCAGTTCGTCTTCGGCCATGTGCTTCACAAGTGCGGCCATGTCCTTGCCGCCATTGCGCTCCTTGTCCTTGATCTGGGTGCAGATCTGGCCAAGCGTCTTGCCTTGCCAGGCCATCTCGATGGGCGCCAGCGCCCACTTCGGATTGCCGGGGACGTTGGCGGCATCGAAGTTGTTCTCGTGGTGACAGGTGGCGCAAGCCAGACCACCGGCCGCGCCGACGCCGCCCTCGCCGCGCACGACCAGCGGAATATGCGGCCGCATGCGGTCAGTCTGGGTCGGACGCTCTGTCGCCGGATGGCAGTTCATGCAGCGCGGCGACTGGATGACCTTGCCGGCTTCCGTGAACAGCGCCACGGCACGCTCGTTCTTGTTCTTGATCTTGGCGAAGGCCGAGACCGACTGCAGCTTGGTCGGATTGCTGACCGCTGCATCGGCCTCCTGGAAGCTCGGCTCCGCGAATGCGAGGAGACCCGCCGCGAGGCCGCCGGCAACCAGCGCCAGCATCGAATGTTTGAACAAGCTCATGCTGAGGCTCCAGGTACGATCGGCAATTGCCGCGGTCTTCCCACTCCGAGTTTCGCCAGCGCGTTGGCAACGGCAGGCCCGAGCGGAGGCACGCCGGGTTCGCCGACGCCTGATGGCTTCTCGGTCGATTTCACGATGACCACTTCGATCTCCGGCATCTCGTTGATGCGCAGCGAACGATAGGTGTCGAAATTGCCGGACACGGGCGCGCCGGCATCCAGCGTCTGTTCCGCATAGAGGATGTGACCCAGGCCGAAGCCGATGCCACCTTCCATCTGCGCGCGGATGATGTCGGGGTTCACGGCGACGCCGCAATCCACCGCGCACCACACCTTGTGCACCTTCGGACCATCGTCGGTCATGGACAGTTCGACGACCTGAGCGACGAAGGTGTTGAAGCTCTCGACCACCGCAACGCCGCGCGCGCGGCCTGCCGGCACCTTGTAGTTCTTCCAGTCGGCGAGTTCGGCGACAGCCTTGAGAGCCCCTGCGTGGCGCGGCTTCTTGCTCAGGAGTTCAAGCCGACCTTCGATCGGATCCTTCCCGGCGGCCTCGAGCAGTTCATCGACAAAGGCTTCGACGACATAACCAGTATGGGTGTGGCCCACCGAGCGCCACCACAACACGGGCACGCCGACATCGACCTGATGCATGTCGCAGCGGAAGTTTTCGACGTCGTACGGGATTTCGTTCGAGCCTTCATAGGACGTCGGGTCGAGGCCGTCCTTGAACATCATGGACTCGAAGAAGGAGCCCTTCATGATCGACTGCGAGACAATGGTGTCGCTCCAGGCTTCGATCTTGCCGTCGCGCACCGTACCGCGCATGCGGTGGATGCAATACGGCCGATAGTAGCCACCGCGCATATCGTCCTCGCGCGTCCACACCAGCTTGACCGGCTTGCCCGGTCCGATCGCTTTCGCGACTTCGGCGAGCTCGATGGCCTGATGCGTGCTCTGCTGGGCGCGGCGGCCGAAGCTGCCGCCGGCAAGAAGAACGTCGATCTTCACCTTCTCGATCGGCAGCCCAAGCACCTTGGAGATCGCCATATGGTCAGGCGTCGGAAACTGGCAGCCGTAGCGCGCATAGGCGGTGTCGCCGTCCCATTTCAGATAGGCGTTGAGCGGCTCCATCGCGGCATGGGCCAGATACGGGAAGACGTATTCAACCTCGATCACGCGGCCACCTTTGGCCATCGACTCTTCGAACTTGCCCTCGGCCTTCACGAGTTTGCCGGCCGTCTTCGACAGCCCGCGGAATTGCTGCAGCAGTTCCGCGCTGCCACGCTTCTCCGCCTTGCTGTCGTCCCAGGTGATCTTCAGCGCGTCACGGCCCATCTTCGCGGGCCAGAAACCCTTGGCGTAGACAGCGACGCCATTCGACACCTGCTTGACGTCGACGACACCAGCCACGGCTTTCGCAGCCGTCGCATCGAAGGACGCGACCTTGCCGCCGAATTTCGGCGAACGCGCCACGACCACCGTGAGCATGTCCGGTTCGTTGATATCGAGCGTGTAGAAGGCCTTGCCATTGGTCTTGTCGGCGCTGTCGAGGCGTTTCACGACGCCTTCCTTGCCGATCAACCTGAACTGCGACGGATCCTTCAGTTTCGGATCGGCAGGCACCGGCATGGCCATCGCCTTGTCGGCGAATTCGCCGAAGCGACCTTCATGGCCTGACGCGTGCTTGATCACACCGTTATCGACAGTAATCTCCCCCGCCGGCACCTGCCACGCATCGGCCGCAGCCGCGACCAGCATCTGGCGCGCGGCGGCGCCGACCTGTCGCATCTGGATGTAGGAATTGGCGATGGCGGTCGAGCCACCGGTGCCCTGCATGCCGAACGCCAGATTCTTGTAGAGCTGCGGATTTGACGGCGCGTGATCGGCACGCATCTGCGCCCAGTCTGCGTCGAGTTCTTCGGCGACCAAAGTCGCCATGCCGGTGAACGGCCCCTGCCCGAATTCGATGCCCTTGCACAGCACCGTGACGGTGCTGTCGGGCTTGATGATCAGGAAGGTGTTCGGCGCGATATTGACCGACGGCTTTGCCGCCGCCTGCGCAAACAGCTTGTCGGCGCGCGCAACATAGGCGCCGAGCACGAGGCCAGCGCTGCCCTTGAGCAGCGTACGACGGGAGAGTTTGGTGTCATGAACGGTCATGGCTCAACCCTCCAGCGATTTGGCGGCGCCATGAATGGCGGCGCGGATGCGGACATAGGTGGCGCAGCGGCAGATGTTGCCGTTCATCGCCAGATCGATATCGTTGTCGGTGGGGGTCGGATTGACGCTAAGCAGCGCGGTGGCGCTCATGACCTGGCCGGATTGACAGTAGCCACATTGCGGCACGTCAAGCGCGACCCAGGCAGCCTGCACTGCCTTGGCTTCCTTGGAGTCGAGCCCTTCGATGGTGGTGATTTCGCTGGTGCCGATGGCCGAGACGGGCATTGAACACGAGCGGACGGTCTGGCCGTCCACATAGACCGTGCAGGCGCCGCATTGCGCGACCCCGCAGCCATATTTGGTGCCGGTGAGACCGGCCCCATCTCGAATTGCCCAGAGCAGAGGTGTGTTGGGATCGACGTCGACCTCACGGGCCTGACCGTTGATCTTGAGAGTGAACGCAGCCATCGCTGATGTCCTATGTCGTCGAATGTACGCCTACATTCGAGTTGTTCTAAACAGCCGACATCTACATCCGCATTGCGGAATAACCCATTCAATTATTTTTGTACCGCGCGGGAACGAAATTGGTTCTTGCGAAACGGCCCTTCAGACCAGTCGTCAGCTTTTCAGAGGCGCCGCGACGCTTCGATGCCGCTCAGGATAAGATCGATTCCGGCGATAAAGTCGTTGCGGTCATCGTGCCCCCGCAAATGTGCAGCCATGCTGCGGGTGAACGCATACGCGTTCGGATCGAGCTGAGACCAGGAGGTCGCCACCGCGTCCAGAAAGTCAGACCTGTCGATTCCTCGCATCCGGCCGAGCTGCCCGTTGGCTGCGTTCTGCGCACCGACGCCGAGGATGTAGTTCAGCAACGCACCCACCGTCGCCCACTGTTCCTCGTCAGGCACGCCAAGGGCGCTCACCTGCCGGCCGATGCGTTCGAGTATTCGCACCATGGGCAACTGCCCGGGAGCGCGTGTGAGCGCCGACCCAACCCACGGATGCGCGTCGATCGCGTCAAACATGCCCAGCGCGAGGGTGCGAATGATGGCCTGAGGCGTCGCGCCGACCAGGGGCGCGTTCATCGCGCGGGCGATGATGGCGTCGCAGGCGGCAGTCAGCAGATCGCCCTTGTTGGGCACGTGCCAATAAATAGCCCCGGGACCAGTGGCGAGCCGCTCCGACAGGGCACGGAATGTCAGACCATCTTCCCCGCTGCCGTCCAGGATCGCGATCGACGCTTCGATGATGCGATCCCGGGAGAGCGAGTCTTCGCGTCGTGGGCTGCTGCGAGTTTTCTTGGCCATGTCCCCACCTTGACATAAATGGAACAACGTTCCAATGGAATGGAATGACGTTCCATTCTAGGTCTTGGGGAATGTCCCGGGACAGCCTGCGACTGCGAAGGTGGCGAGATGAATACTCATGTGGCGATTGTCGGCGCGGGGCTCGGCGGGCTGACGCTTGCCCGCGTGCTCCATGTTCACGGTATCGCAGCGACGATCTATGAAGCTGAAGCCTCGGCCAACTCGCGGGCACAAGGAGGTCTGCTCGATATTCACGAATACAACGGGCAGCTCGCACTCAAGGCTGCTGGATTGTTCGAAGCTTTCCGCGACATCATCATCGTCGGGGCCGATGCCAAGCGGATACGCGACAAGGACGGCAAGCTGCTGTTTGACAGGCCCGGCATGGGCAACGGCGGTCGACCTGAGGTGGATCGAGGAGAGCTTCGCCAGATTCTGCTCGATTCCCTTCCTGCCGACACGATCCGCTGGGGACACAAACTTGCAGCGGCGGCTCCGCTCGGCGACGGGCGGCACGTGTTGACCTTCTCCCACGGCTCGACGGTCACGACCGATCTCCTCATCGGCGCCGACGGCGCGTGGTCACGCGTTCGCCCGCTCCTCTCCGGGGAGAAACCGGCCTATGTCGGCACCTCATTCATCGAGACGTTTCTTTTCGATGCCGACACCCGTCACAAGGCCAGCGCGGAAGCGGTTGGCGACGGCACACTGATGGCGATTGCGCCGGGCCAGGGAATCTTTGCGCACCGTCATGCCGATGGAACGCTGCAGGGCTACGTGGCCCTGAACAAGCCTGAGGACTGGATTGCCCGCATCGACTTCTCGGACTGGACGAATGCCCTCGCCCGCATCGCCGCAGAATTCGACGACTGGGCTCCGGAACTGACAGCGCTCATCACCAACAGTCAGGCCGCCCCTGTGCTTCGCCCGATCTATGCGCTGCCGATCGAACACCGATGGGAGCGCGTACCGGGGGTAACACTGCTCGGCGATGCCGCGCACCTGATGTCACCATTCGCCGGCGAAGGCGCCAATCTCGCAATGTTCGATGGTGCCGAACTCGGGCTCGCTCTCGCCGCTCATCCAGACGATGTCGAAGCCGCGCTTGTCGCTTATGAAACGGAACTCTTTCCCCGCAGCGCGTCTGTTGCTGCGGAGACCGACCGGAATCTGAAGCTGTTCTTCAACGACAACGCGCCTCAGAGCGTGGTTGACCTGTTCACCAGTTTCCAGATCACCGAATAGCTGCCCTAGACCGCCACCGCGTAGGGCAGCCCCTTGCCCGCGTAAAACGCGTCGAGATTGGCAATGACGCAGTCCTGCATCGCCGTGTGCGAGTCGAGCGTGTGGCCACCGATATGCGGCGTCAGCACGACATTCGGCAAAGCCGTGAGTGCGTCGGGCGCGTGGGGCTCCTTCTCGAACACGTCGAGGCCGGCGCCGGCGATGGTCTTGTCGGCCAGCGCCGCTGTCAGCGCGGCCTGATCGATGACCGAGCCGCGCGAGATGTTGACGACGACGCCATTGGCGCCGAGCTTCTTCAGCATCGCGGCATCGATGATGCGGTTGGTATCGGCTCCTGCCCGCACCGCGATCATCAGCACGTCGCACCATTCGACCAACGCTTCGAGGCTGGGCTCATAGCGATACGGCACATCATGCTTGCTGCGGCTGTGATAGGCGACGTCGCATTCGAAGGCGGCGACGCGCGACGCGATTTTGCGGCCGATCTCGCCCATGCCGTAAACGCCCACCTTGCGGCCCGGATTGCCGGGCTGCGGCGACATCAGCGGCGACGGCTTTGCGGAGGACCAGCCGCCTTCGCGCAGATACTGATCCGCTGGCAGCAGACGGCGCGTCACCGCGAGCATCAGCGTCAGTGCCAGATCGGCGACCGAGGCCGCATTTGCGCCCGGGCTGTTGCCGACCACGATCTTGCGCTCGGCCGCGGCCTTGAAGTCGACGCCGTCATAGCCGGTGCCGTAGCAGATGATGGCGCCGAGCGCCGGCATCATGTCCATCACGTCTGCCTTGAGCACCTGACCGCCCGCGGTGATCAGCGCGCGCACGTCTTTCAGTTGGTCAGCGGAAAAGGTCTGCAGCGGTGGCTTGCCTGCAGCGTCTAGTAGGTCGAAGTGCTCGCCGATGCGCACCATCTGGGACTTCGGGAAACGCGAATAGATCAGAACCTTCTCGGCCATCGTGACATTCCTGCTGGGTCAAAGAGCGGAAGACAAAAGAAAGGGCGGAACCGGTTGCCCGATTCCGCCCTGGTTTCTTGCAAGCCTTGTTCCGGCTTAGCCGAGCACGGTGCCCGTCTCAACCTTGACGCCGGGGCCCATGGTCGAAGACACAGCAACGCGCTGCAGATAGGTGCCCTTGGCGCCAGCCGGCTTCGCCTTGGAGACGGCATCGACCAGAGCCTTGATGTTTTCGACGAGCTTCTCTTCCGAGAAAGATGCCTTGCCGATACCAGCCTGCACGATGCCGGCCTTCTCGACGCGGAACTCGACCGAACCGCCCTTGGCACCCTTGACTGCGCCGGTGACGTCCATGGTCACGGTGCCGATCTTCGGGTTTGGCATCATGCCGCGCGGACCGAGCACCTTACCAAGGCGACCGACCAGCGGCATCATGTCGGGGGTTGCGATACAGCGATCGAAATCGATCTGACCGGCCTGGACCTTCTCGAACAGGTCTTCTGCACCGACGACGTCTGCACCGGCAGCCTTGGCTTCTTCAGCCTTCGGGCCACGGGCGAACACGCCGACGCGCAGGGTGCGGCCGGTGCCGTTCGGCAGGGTGACGACGCCACGGACCATCTGGTCGGCGTGACGCGGATCGACGCCGAGGTTCAGCGAAATTTCGATGGTCTCATCGAACTTCGACTTGGCGCGTTCCTTGACCATCTTGATGGCCTCGGCGACCGGATAGAGCTTCTCGCGGTCGATGCCCTCACGGGCCTTCTTCAAACGTTTTCCAATTGCCATGACCGTTTACCCCGCGACCTCGACACCCATCGAACGGGCAGAGCCCTCAACCATCTTCATGGCCGATTCAATGGTGTCGCAATTCAGATCCTTCATCTTCGCTTCGGCGATCTCGCGCACCTGCGCTTTGGTCACCGCGCCGGCCTTGTCACGACCCGGCAGCTTGGAGCCGGAGGTGAGCTTGGCGGCCTTCTTGATGAAGAAGGACATCGGGGGGGTCTTGAGGGCGAAGGTGAACGAACGATCGGCGTAGATCGTGATCACCACTGGGATTGGGGTGTTCTTTTCTTCCTTCTGCGTCTGCGCGTTAAACGCTTTGCAGAATTCCATGATGTTCAAACCGCGCTGACCAAGCGCGGGACCGATCGGGGGCGAAGGGTTCGCCGCACCGGCCGGCACCTGAAGCTTCAGGTATCCGGTCACTTTCTTTGCCATGTGTCACTCCTGTTGTGCCGGTCATCGACCGGCTGTTTCAGGTTTCGTGGTTCGGTCGACAAGCGGTTGGCAACCGCCCTCTTCCTCCCACGGCCTTAGAAACGCGAGGCGAACCTCGCGCTATTGCGATCAGACCTTTTCGACCTGACCGAATTCCAGTTCGACCGGCGTGGCGCGGCCGAAGATCGACACTGCGACCTTCACGCGCGAGCGTGCCTCGTCGATTTCCTCGACGACGCCGGAGAACGACGCGAACGGACCATCGGCCACCTTCACGTTCTCGCCGATCTCGAACGACACCGACGCCTTCGGGCGCTCCACGCCTTCCTGCACCTGGTGCAGAATGCGCATGGCTTCAGCTTCCGAAATCGGCATCGGCTTGTTTTCCGCGCCGAGGAAGCCCGTGACCTTCGGGGTATTCTTGATCAGATGAAACGCTTCGTCGGTGAGCTGCATCTTCACCAGCACGTAGCCCGGGAAGAACTTGCGCTCGGCGTCCATCTTGCGACCGCGACGTATTTCGGTGACCTTCTCGACCGGAACCAGAATCTGTTCGAACAGCTCTTCCAGGCCACGCTGCTTGGCCTGTTCCTTGATCGACTCCATCACCTTCTTTTCGAAATTCGAATAGGCGTGAACGATGTACCAGCGCATGCTCATAATTCTGTTCCGTCAGTGCATCGTGAGCAAAAAGGCGACGAGGTAGCGGATGACCTGATCCGCCGCAAAAAAGAAGATCGACGACAGCGCCACCATGACGAAAACCATGATGGTCGTGATGGTCGTCTCGCGTCGCGAGGGCCACGTGACCTTGTTGGTCTCGGTGCGCACTTCCTGCAGGAATTTGAACGGGCTGAACGCCATCGTTATGTGATCCGCATCCGTCGTGAGACGATTGAATTGGTTTCAGAATCCGAACAGCCCTCTTGCGCCCAACCCTTTATTCAAGGATGAGCCGCCAAGCGGGCTCGTTCGTTCGGGGATTTGCCGCGTCGGATATCCGGTCACCGGGCCGACAGCGAGTGCAGCTTCCTACTTCGGACCGGACCAAAGGTCAAGGTATCCGGGCCGGACCAGCGGGAACCCTTCCCGCCACCGGATACCACTGGATCAGCGTCCGCCCACCCCCGGCGACGGTTTGCCGACCGCAGCACGGACGTGCCGGACGACATGATCGGCGACGATGGCGTGGCCCTCCGCGGTCGGGTGCACCGCGCCGCTATACATGGCCGCATAGACCGGCTGCAGGATGTCGAACTGGGTAAAGCCCGGCGAATGGACGTTTGCGGTCAGAAACGCGTCATTCGGGGTCCGGAACAGGCGCCAGCGGGACGCATAGGGCAGATAGGCCGCCGGGGAATACGGCGTAAACTCCTCCTTGCCGATCCAGCGTCGCGGCATCGCCATCGCCTCGCCGTCCGCCTGCGGCCGCTTCGGATCGCGCGCACAGAGCCCGCGTTTGGCAAATTCGCTCTGGTGATCGGTGATGAGCTGGAAGCCGGTTCCGGCTCCGGTAGCCAGCGCCGGGCAGCCCCCGCCCCGCCCGTTGGTGATGCAGGCGGTCCGGGCGAAGAAATCGTTGAGAAAGCTCACCGTCTCGGCCAGCCGTTCGCGCGACAGCACCAGCTTCTTGTGGACGTCGAGGCCGAGCGTCGGCTGCGCGCCGCACAAGGCGCCCGTCTCGTCGAACTGGATCGGCTCGTAAGCCGTCTGCAACACCTTCGCGGGCGCCACGCCAAAGCCGTCGCGCAAGGCATCGCGGAGCGCCACCATGCGCTCGTCGAGCTGCTCCATGTAAGCGCGCGAAACTTGCGGCGAGAACCGGATCTGCTTGCCGAGCAGGTTCGCGATCGGTGCCAGATCGCCGGCGGACTCGGTCATCGCATAGACCATCAGCGGCGAGAAGCCGACATCGTTGCCGCCGATCGACAGCAGCAGTGTGTCGATCGGCCGCTTGCGCTCGGACGGCGCACACCAGGATTTTGTCACCGGCATATTGGCAATCTGCACACTGCCGCTCGCGTAGGTCGGCAGATTGTAGGTCGCACGCTGCGTGCGACCCGCGGGGCTTTTGCAGATGAGATCGGCGAGTTGATCGAGCTGCGAACGCACCATCGCGTTGCCCGCGCCCTCACGCGCCTTCTTCTCGAGGAACAGACCTTCGGTCACCTCGGAGCCGGTACAGGCCAGGCTGACCAGCGTGATCGACCGGTGCGGATTTTCCAAACTGAGTTGCAGCCCGACGCGAAACGGATAGCCGTATTGCGAGCGGTGGCAATCGGGGCTGAGCCAGCGCGGATTGGCGGCATTGAACGCCTTGTCGAACTGCGCCGATGCGAGCGGGAAATAGAGCTCCTGCTCCTCGTCGGCGAGCTTGCGCCGCGGCAGGTTTTTGTAGTCGAAACTTCCCACGGGTGCAGCGGGGGTCAATTTCTGCAGCGACTTGGCCGTGCTGCGCGTCGCCATCTCCTCGCGCATCAGGGTGGGATCGTAGACCATCTCGCGGACGCCGCTGAATGTCACCGGAACGTCCGGGTTGCTTTCGCCCGAGGCAAAGGAATCGCCGAGCGCAACGATGAACAGATCCTCGACGACGACCTGCGGGTCGCTCAACACGCGACCGTCGGGCAATTTGACCTGGACCGATGCACCGGACAGGCTGCGATCGACGGCATAAGGCAGGCGCGTGATCTTGAGCGGCGTCGCGCAGGATTGCGTTGTGGACTCGGTCCTGCTGCCGGGCCGCCGCGGCGTCCAGCTCCAGACGCAATCATACGCGCCGGCTTCGGCAATGCGCTCGGGCGACAGCCGGATCAGCACCGTATGCGCATCCGGCAGTACGTAATCTTCCTTGGCCGTGCCCCACGAATAACGCCGGTCGCAACTCGCGAGATAGCGGCCCTGCCGGCTGTCGTAGCAGACGGCGTCGACGGTCTGCGACGCCCAGCCGAGACGCGAGCGATCGTAGCGCGCCCGCGCGGTGTCGGCGCAACTGGTCGGACTGGTCATGTCGCGGCAATCGGGATCGTTCAGCCGCCGCTCGGTGCGCCACACCACATCGGCGGGCGGTAGCACCAATTCATTGCGCGCAGCGGGATAGCCGCGCTCATACATCGCGAAGGATGCTGCATTCTTGAAGAAGCGAAATGGACTTTCCACCTGCCAGAGCAGATCGGCGGCATGAGCGCCATGACTCAATGACAAATGTCCAAAGGACGACACCAGCAACGTCGTGGCCCCCACGACGAACGTCACAAGTAATTTCATTCTCGACTTCCGGCTGAAATTCCCAACGGGTGTGTCGCGCGCGCGGCAAGCCAGGTTCATCGCCGCGACCGCACGCCGCAGGGACGCAGCGCAACGGAAACGCGGGGAGCAGCACGATCGCGCATGATTGGCAAAGCCGATGTCGGACATGACCATCAGCCTATTGCGCAAATTGCCCCGCGGATCGTCAGATTCCATTAACCCCGCGGCCAGACTAAAACGCGAGAAGCTACCCAGGTACTCCAGTAAGTGGATGTATTAGCAGACCTAAATGTTTTGATCGGCAGATTGCTTGTTTGATCGGCAATGCGACGGGCATCAGCGAATGACCAGCATCACCACCCTGTCCGAGGGAACCGACGCCTCCACGAGGGACCTCCGCAAGGATTCGGCATTGCGGATCGCGCGGCGCCGAACCGCCTATATCGCGCAGGCGTCGAGCTATCTGATCGATGCCGCGATCCTGCTGCTGTACGCCGTGATCGGCGTGACCACCGTGGCGACGGGGGTCGTGTATCTGGCCATCAGGCTCGCTGTGGTCGGCATTGCTGCCTATCTCTCGGAAATCCAGGTCAACGAGCGTTTCAAGGACCCGTACCTCACGGTCCCTCTCTCCATCGTCAGCATCATCGTCCAGATCGGCGCGATCTATCTCGTGCCGCAGATCGGCTTCTACTTCATCTCCATCATTTTCGTCGTGCTCGGCTTCGCCGCACTCCGCATGAGCGCGCGCCAGACCGGCATCGTCTGGTCGACTGCAACGCTGGGCCTCGCACTACTTTTCCTGATGACCGACAAGCCGATCGGCATTCCCATGGCCACCGCGACCGAGCGCGCTCTGGCGCTGGCCTGTTTCGTCAGCGCGCTTGGCCGCTGTGCCAGCGCCGGCCTCTACGGCAGCTCGATGCGCGAACTGCTGTATCGCCGCAGCAATGACCTCGCGGCCGCCAATGCGCGGATCGAGGAACTGGCGCAACTTGACGAACTCACCGGCGCATTGAACCGGCGCTACATCATGAAGTGCCTGAACGACGAGATCGCCAAGGCCCAGCGCAACGCCACAACCTGCTGCATCGCGATCATCGACCTCGATCACTTCAAGAAGATCAATGATCACTTCGGACATCCGGTGGGCGATGAAGTGCTGCGCGCCTTCGCCATCTCGGTCTTCGCCAATATCCGCACCATCGACAGGTTCGGCCGTCAGGGCGGCGAAGAGTTTCTGCTGATCCTGCCGGACACCGACATTGATCTTGCGATCCAGACGCTCGATCGATTGCGCGGCCTGATCACGGAACTGAACTGGTCAGCGATTGCGCAGGATTTGACTCTGACGATATCCGCCGGGATCAGCGCCATCAGGCCCAACGATACGCCGGAAGACATTTTGGCGCGCGCCGACCTTGCGCTCTACAGAGCCAAGGATACCGGCCGCGACCGCGTGGTGGCAGCGCCGCAAAAGCGGCAGTTCAGCTGAGCGGCAGTCGGAGACCCGCCTGAAAAGCGCGCTTAGGCTAAAATATATCGATATTTCAAAGGCTTAAAATGGCAGGGGCGGTAGGGCTCGAACCTACGACAACCGGTTTTGGAGACCGGTACTCTACCAACTGAGCTACACCCCTACAGGAAAACGGCGCACCGTCATTTCCGCGCTGTTTGAAGCATAGGCGACGCCTGATTTGCAAGAGGCGAAACCAAGGCCGGGAATCAAAACGGCGGGCAAGGGACAAATCCCCTGCCCGCCGTTTTTGTCGATTACTCGATGATGCTAGCGACGACGCCTGCACCGACGGTGCGGCCGCCTTCACGGATGGCGAAGCGCAGCTTCTCTTCCATCGCGATCGGCACGATCAGGTGCACTTCCATCGCGATGTTGTCGCCCGGCATCACCATTTCGGTGCCTTCCGGCAGATGCACAACACCGGTCACGTCGGTGGTGCGGAAGTAGAACTGCGGACGGTAGTTGGTGAAGAACGGCGTGTGACGGCCACCCTCTTCCTTGGTCAGAATGTAAGCCTCGGCCTTGAACTTGGTATGCGGCTTCACCGAACCCGGCTTGCACAGCACCTGGCCGCGCTCGACGTCTTCACGCTTGGTGCCGCGCAGCAGCGCGCCGATGTTGTCGCCGGCCTGGCCCTGATCCAAGAGCTTGCGGAACATTTCAACGCCGGTGCAGATCGTCTTCTGCGTGGCGCGGATGCCGACGATTTCGATTTCCTCGCCGACCTTGACGATGCCGCGCTCGACGCGGCCGGTCACGACCGTACCACGGCCCGAGATCGAGAACACGTCTTCCACCGGCATCAGGAACGGCTGGTCAACCGGACGCTCCGGCTGCGGGATGTAGCTGTCGACGTTCTTCATCAGTTCGAGAATGGCGTCGTGGCCGAGCTTCTGGTCCGAGTTTTCGAGAGCGGCCAGCGCCGAGCCCTTGATGATCGGAATGTCATCGCCCGGGAAGTCGTACTTCGAGAGCAGTTCGCGCACTTCCATTTCCACGAGCTCGAGCAGCTCCGGATCGTCGACCATGTCGCACTTGTTCAGGAACACGACCAGCGCGGGAACGCCGACCTGGCGGGCGAGCAGGATGTGCTCGCGGGTCTGCGGCATCGGGCCGTCAGCGGCCGACACGACCAGGATGCCACCGTCCATCTGCGCGGCGCCGGTGATCATGTTCTTCACATAGTCGGCGTGGCCGGGGCAGTCGACGTGGGCGTAGTGGCGGTTGGCGGTCTCGTATTCGACGTGCGCCGTCGAAATGGTAATGCCACGGGCCTTCTCTTCCGGCGCCTTGTCGATCTGGTCGTAAGCGGTGAACGTGGCACCGCCCGTCTCTGCCAGCACCTTCGTGATCGCCGCCGTCAGCGACGTCTTGCCGTGGTCAACGTGACCGATCGTACCAATATTGCAGTGCGGCTTGTTACGTTCAAATTTTGCTTTGGCCATAGATCCACCTGTTAAGCCACGCCCGTGCGCAGCACCAAACCGGCGGCTGGTTACAAGGGAAAACGGCCCTGTTCAAGCCCGAACTTCTGGGCCAAGCTCGTCCAACCATGCCGGCGAGCCCCCTATGTAAGCCGGCAAATGACAAGATCAATCAAAGCACTATCGGGAGCCCCCATGAACGCCCAAACTGCCGCAAAACACGCCATTTCCCTCGAGACCCCCGAGCTGCCGCAGGCCCGGCCGGAAACGCTGGGATTGTCATCAAACCGTCTTCAAATCATGTCGGACGCGTTCAAGCGCGAGATCGACAAGGGCACCACGCCGGGCGTCACCATGCTGGTCTCCCGCCGCGGCCAGATCGGCTATTTCGAGGCCTTCGGCAAGCAGACCCCGGATGGCTCCGCGGCCATGACGCGCGACAGCCTGTTTCGCATATTCTCGATGACCAAGCCGATCGTGTCGCTGGGCATCATGCAGCTGGTCGAGAACGGCCATATCCTGCTGAACGACCCGCTGGCGAAATACATCCCCGCATTCGCCGAGACCAAGGTCGGCGTCGAGCGCAACGGCGCGCTCGAACTGGCGCTGCCGCTGCGCCCGATCACGATCCAGGACCTGCTGCGGCACACGTCGGGCATCTCCTATGAGATCACCGGCAACGGCATGGTGCAGCGGATGTACCAGAAGTCGAACCTGCGCAATCGCAATATCACCAATGAGGAGCACGCCAAGATCGTCGCCGGCCTGCCGCTGATCTGCCAGCCCGGCAGTGAATGGAATTACAGCCGCTCCACGGACATTCTCGGCCGCGTCATCGAAGTCGTGTCCGGGAAGTCGCTGGGCAACTATCTCACCGAGAATATTCTTGCACCGCTGCAGATGGCGGAGACCGGCTTCCACACAGCAAGCACGAACAAGGACCGTATCGCGCAGCCCTTCCCCACCGATCCCTGGACCGGCGAGAAAGTCGCGCTGTTCGATCCGCTCGAAATTCCGAAGATGGAATCCGGCGGCGGCGGACTGGTATCAAAGACCATGGACTATGCGCGCTTCTGCCAGATGCTGCTGAACGGCGGCACGCTGGACGGCAACCGCGTGATCGGCAGCCGCACACTGCACCTGATGGCGTCCAATCACCTCAACCCCAACGTGAAGCTGGAGACACATCTCGTGCCGCCCGGCCACAGCTTCGGCCTCGGCTTCGCCGTGCGCACGGACGATGGTCACGCGCCCTATGCGGGATCGAAGGGCCAGTTCTTCTGGAGCGGCGTCGCCGGCACGTTCTTCTGGATCGATCCGCAGGAAGAGCTGTTCGCGGTGTTCATGTCGCAGGGACCGGGCCAGCGGGAATATTTTAGGACGCTGATCCGGAGCCTGGTTTACGCCGCGGTGGAGTGACGACGAAGTCGTCATTCCGGGGCGTGGCCGGCAATTGCCGGACACGAACCCGGAATCCCGACATGGCCTGGCGCTGTCGGAGACTCCCACGCGAGGTTCCGGGTTCGCGGCCGCCGCCTTCGGCGACGTCCTCGCCCCGGAATGACGAGATTGATCTCAGCTAATCGTCGCGCCGCCGTCGATCACCATGGTCTGGCCGGTCATGAAATTCCCGGCCGCCGATCCCAGGAACACCGCGGCGCCCGCGATCTCATCGGGGATGCCGATGCGCAGCAGCGGCGAGCGTGCGGTGGAGGCCTTGAGGTTCTCTGGATTGTCCCACAGCGCCTTGGCAAAGTCGGTCTTGATCAGGCCCGGCGCGATGCAGTTCACGCGCACATTGAACTTGCCGTATTCGCAGGCAAGATTGCGGGCGAGCTGCATGTCGGCGGCTTTCGAGATCGCATAGGCACCCAGGATCGTCGAGCCTTTCAACCCGCCGATCGACGACACGATGATCACCGAGCCGTCCTTGCGTTCGATCATGTCCGGCACGACCATGCTGGTCAGCCAGTTGTTGGCGACGATGTTGTTGTCGAGAATCTTGCGGAACTGATCGTCGGAAATGCCGGCCAGCGGCCCGTAATACGGATTCGATGCGGCGTTACACACCAGCACGTCGATCTTGCCGAACGCCTTCTTGCTCTCGTCGACGAGGTTCTGCAGGTTCTCCTTGCTGGAGATGTTCGCGGCGATGGCCACCGCCGTCCCCGCGCCGAACTGCGCGTTGATCTCCTTCGCCACCTCGTCGCAGACATCCTGCTTGCGCGACGAGATCACCACCTTGGCGCCGTGCTCCGCCATGCGCTCGGCAATGGCGCGGCCGATGCCACGCGTCGAGCCGGTGATGACGGCAACTTTTCCGGTCATGTCGAACAGGTTCATGTGTGTTTCTCCCTAGTTTTTTCTGTTTGAGTTTTCCTCCGTCATTGCGAGGAGCGAAGCGACGAAGCAATCCAGTCCTTCTTGTTGACGAAAAGAACTGGATTGCTTCGTCGCCAAGAGGCTCCTCGCAATGACGGCTATGACTAAGCCAGTTTCGTCGGCGTCACTTCCGGCCCCGCCGGCTGATGCATCGCTGCATGCGACGGATCGGCGATCCATGGCTGCTGGTTGACCATTGGAATGCGCCAGCCACTGTGGCCGTCGCTGGCGAGATGATCGAGCCGCGTCACCGAGCAGTTGTCGATGGTGAAAGCGAGGCCGCGATCCGGCTGATCGTTGAGCGCAAGACCGATGGCCGCCTTGATCGTGCCGCCATGCGCGACCGCAATGATATCCTTGCCGGCGTGCTCGACATTGATGCGTTCGATGCCACGGCGGACGCGGTTGTAGAGGTCCATGAAACTTTCGCCATTCGGCGATGGCTCATCGATCGGCGCGAACCAGTAGCTGCCGACATTGATGGGACGGCTGGCGAAGAACGCCGCGCGGTTCATGCCCTGCCAGTCGCCGAGATGCTGTTCGGCGAAATCCGCTTCATGCGGCATCGCGTCGGGCTTCGGAAATCCTGCGGCCCAGATCGCACTCGCCGTCTGATGCGTCCGCTTGAGATTGCTGGCGACCCAGACAGCATTGCGCGGCAGGATCTTGCCGACCGCATCGAACACCACGCGGTCGCTGCAGTCGCAGTCCATGTCCTTCTGGCCGTAGATATTGCCGCCGTCACTCCGCACCGGGGCGTGTCGCACCCACCACCACCGCGTCGCCGTCACACCTTGAGGGACTGTATGCTGCGCCACGAACGGTTTCTCGGCGTTGGACATCGTGACCACCCTTCAATACTGTTTCATCCGTCCTACGTCAGAGCGCGAAGCGCCTCAAGCATCTTCGCAGCTTGGCACGCATCATTGAATTCCATATGGCGGCACGCCGCACAAAAAACATACAGGGAGAGAGTTATGGGCCGCCTCGCAGGCAAATCCGTCATCATCACCGGCGCAGGTAGCGGCATCGGCCGCGCCGCAGCGCAATTGTTCTCGCTGGAAGGCGCGAAGCTCATCATCGTCGACCGCAGCGAGAGCGTGCATGAGACCGCCAAACTTGTGAGCGATGCCGGCGGCACCATTGAAGCGATCACGGCGGATGCCGGTTCCGAGAGCGATGTGAAAGCCTATATCGAAAAGGCGCTTTCAAAATACGGCAAGCTCGACGCGATCTGGGCCAATGCCGGCATATCAGGCGGCCTCGTGCCACTGCTGGAGCAGACCGTCGAGCAATGGCAGGAGATCCTGCGCATCAATCTGATCGGGCCGTTCCTCGCGATCAAGCATTCCATGCCGCATATGGTGAAACAGGGCCACGGCTCCATCGTCCTCACCGCCTCTGTCGCAGGTCTGAAGTCCGGCGCCTCCGGCCATCCCTATGCGTCCAGCAAGGCCGGCGTTATCAGCCTGGTGCAGACCACGGCCTATTCGCTCTCCGGCACCGGCGTGCGCATCAATGCGGTATGCCCCGGCCTCATCGAGACCGGCATGACCAAGCCGATCTTCGACAATGCGAAAGAACGGGGCACCCAGGGCAAGATCGGCCAGCTCAATCCGCTGAAGCGCGCCGGCCAGCCGCATGAACTCGCGGCGATGGGACTGTTTCTGGCGAGCGACGACGCGTCCTATGTGAATGGCCAGGCGATCCCGGTGGACGGCGGCCTCACGGCGTCGATGCCTTACGCGGGCAAACCAATCTAAGACGGAATGCGGGATGGGTTTGGCTTCGCTCAACTCATCCTGCGATCCAGAACAACTGCCGCGTTCGTCGCCCGCGGGGCGGCCAGCAAAGCAAGCGCCGAGGCCACCTGAATGGCGACGCCGATGAAAATCGGTGTCGCGTAGCCGCCCGTAAGGTCTCGCAGAAGCCCCATGGTTGCCGGCCCACACGCATTGATCACGCCGGCAATCCCGATGGACAGCCCGAGCACCACGCTGAACGCGTTCGACGGGAATTCGCGCTGAACGATTAGCGCCGGCAGCGTGATCAGATTGCCCATCGAAAAGCCGAACACCGCACAGGCAAGGAATAGCCCGGTCGTGCTGGTCGAGAATCCCAATACGCTCAGTGCCGCAGCCTGGCTGAAGATCGATACCGCGGCAGCGCGGCGTGGGTCGACGCGGTCGGCAACGAGACCAAGCGTAATGCGCCCGACCAGCGACATGGCCGTTGTGAGCGAGACCGCGCCGCCCGCCGACTGAAATCCGATTATCGGCGTCAGGATCGATATCTGATGCACGATGAACGCAACCTGCACCAGGATTGCGAATGCGAATGGTGCGGTCAAGCTCCAGAACCCGGGATCGCGCAGGAGGTCTGCACGTGACAATGGCGGAGCCGCATGTGCAGCTTCGGCAATCCGCCGTTCCCCTGCACGCGGGAATCGAACCATGATGGCCAAGACCGGCACGAGCACGATCGCCAACACGGCGGCGGCGATATCCAGCGCGTGGCGAAATCCGGTCGCTTCGACCAGCAGGACCAGGCCGGGCATCAACAAGATGCCACTGAACGTCGCCCCGGTGAAGGTGAGACTGATCGCCAGGCCGCGCTTGCGGTCGAACCAGGCACCGACGATCGCCGCAGCGGTGATCGTGCCAAGGCCGACCCAGGCCAGCGCGAGCACGACAAAGCCTGCATAGAGATGCAGGAGGGAGTCCGCCGATGCCAGCAATACAAGACCTGTCGCAAGCGCGGCGATACCCGCAAGTACCAGGCTGCGCGGCCCGATCCAGCGCAACAGATCGCTGACGAACATCGATAGCAGGGAGCCCAGTACGAGACAGAGCGTACTTCCCGTTGCGATTAGCCCGGTCGGCCAATCGTTGAGGCGGCGGAGTTCGGCGACATAGATGCCCTGCCCGTACAGGCCGAAACCGAAGATCGAGATCTGGACCAGAAACAGGGCGGCAACAATCCGCCAGCCCATATAGCGCAACGACGTCTCGTCAGCCGGATCGGTCTCGGCCATCGCATGCGTTTGCATTTCCCCACCGCCGCGCTCAATGCGTCCCCATAGAACGCTACCTATGATTGCGGCGCCATGCCATCGCGGCGTATCGGTGCGCGGTCAAGAAATAACGCAGACAGTTACAATCCGTCAGGCGGAGCGTTCGATGAATTCGTCGCCAGCAAACGGTCGCGCACGCGCTCGCGGTGGAATGTGTAGATGCCGGACAGCACGATGACGCCCGCGCCGAGCACCATCATGGCGTCGGGCACGTCACCGAAGACCAGATAGCCCAGCAGCATCGCGTAGAGCATCTGCGAATAGCGCATCGGCGCGACCGACGAGACATCGCCGACGCGCAGCGCGAGGATGACGCACTGGAATCCGATCAGCGTCATCACCGCCGCCAGCGCCAGCAAAGCGAGCGAATGAAACGATAGCGCAGTCCAGTCCCCGTGCAGCAGAGTGAACACTGCCCCAGCCAGGGTCACCGCAACGGCGGTGAGAAAGGTCACGAACAGCGTGGGAATTTCGGCCGGGATGCGTTTGGTGACGAGATCGCGCGTGGCGTAGAACAACACCGATAGCAGCGCCACCAAAGTGAACTGGCTGAACCCCTCGGCGCCCGGCCGCACGATGATCAGCACGCCAATGAAGCCCGCGGCAATCGCCAACCATCGGCGCCACCCCACCGGCTCGCCCAGAATCAGCACGGCGCCGCAGGTCATCACCAGCGGCAGCGATTGAACGATGGCAGTCACATTGGCGAGCGGTAGCGCGCTGACCGCGACCAGGAACAGCGCCGAGCCGCCGATCTCCCCGGAGATGCGCAGCGCCACTGACGGCACGAACAGCAGCCGCAGCGGCCGTAGCGCGCCCTGATGCACCGCCAGCGCACCGATCATGACGCTGGCGAACAGCCCGCGCAGCATCATTACCTGGCTGAAATGCATCTGCACGGTCAGAAATTTGGCAATGGCGTCGTTGACACTGAAGGTTGCCATGGAGACAGCCATCAGCAGGCTGCCGCGCAGATTGGGAGAGAGAGGCAAGACAATCCTGGGTGAGTTACGGTCAGAGCAGACAGGCCCCGAACAGAGCAAGACTCAGGCCAAATGATTGCGCCTCATGTGCACGAAGACGGACGTGCGAGCCAGATGGCTCACGCGTCCCTGCCATTCACTGCGCGCCGGACTGATGGCCCGGCGCCAAGCCTACAACCCATCCGGCGGCATGCTCGGCGCACTGGCCGCCGGCAACCGGTTGCGAACACGCTCGCGATGAAATGCATAAAGACCGGACAGCACGATCACCGACGCGCCGAGAACCATCGGGCCGTCCGGCACATCGCCGAACACGAGGTAGCCAAGCAACATGGCCCACAGCAGTTGCGAATACCGGAACGGCGCAACAGCGGAGATATCGCCGGCGCGCAGTGCCAGAATCACACACTGATATCCAATCAGCACCAGCACAGCGGCGAGCGCCAGCAGGCCAAGCGACCGGTTCGAGGGCGGCGTCCAGCCGCCCAGCGGAACAAGCAGGATGGCGCCAACGATCGTCACGACGATCGTCGTCAAAAACGTGACGAACAGTGAAGGGATTTCGGCCGGAATGCGCTTGGTCGCGAGATCGCGCACGGTACAGAACGCGACCGACAACAGCGCCAGCAGCGAAAACTGGTTGAATCCCTCCAAACCGGGCCGGACCACAATGAGAACGCCGATGAAGCCCGCGGCAATCGCCAGCCAGCGACGCCAGCCCACCTGCTCACCGAAGATGAGTGCCGCACCGAGCGTGATCGCGAGTGGCAGCGATTGAAAGATCGACGATACATTCGCAAGGGGCAGATGTGCGAGCGACGCCAGAAAAGTCACGGTGCCGCCGATCTCGCCGAATACGCGCAGCGCCACAGACGGCACGAACAGGATGCGCAGCGGACGCAGGGCCTTCCGCTGGGTGGCGAGCGCGCCGATCAACACGACGGCGAACAGACCGCGCACCAGCATCACCTGGCCGAAGTTCATGTGCAGCGTCAGGAATTTCGTGAGCGCGTCGTTGAGGCTGAAGCCGGCCATGGCTATGGCCATCAGCACGCTGCCGCGAAGACTGGGAGAGAGAGACAAGTGCGTTTCCAGGTCGATCGACGCAGCAGCACTTGCTGCGGCCGGCCCTCTTGGCGGGGCATCTCTGAAGCGATCATGAAAGAGGCGCGATCCCCAGTCGGTCGCGCCTCTCTATGGTTTATTTCGCGCCCGCGAGCTGCGCGTATTTCCACGACGCCTGCGCCAGCGGCACGGTGCGCTTGGCGGATTCCATGGCCTTGGCGGAGGATGCCGTGCCATCGCGGACGCGGCCGGCAATGCCCTGCAGAATGCCGGTGAGCCGGAACAGGTTGTAGCAATAGTACCAGTTCAGATCCGGCACGCTCTTGCGGCCAGCCTTGTCGCAATAGATCTTGGCGGCTTCATCCATGGTCGGGATGTTGAGCGCCTTGAAGTCGAGCCCGTCGAGGCCCGGCATGATCCACTGCATCAAAAGATAAGTGAAGTCGGCCATCGGATCGCCCAATGTCGACAACTCCCAGTCGAGCACCGCCTGCACCTTCGGCTGCGTCGTATGGAACACCATGTTGTCGATGCGATAGTCGCCATGCACCACCGACACCCGCTCCTGCTCTGGAACGGAGGTCGGCAGCCATTCGATCAGCCGTTCCATTTCCGGAATGAGCTGCGTCTCCGAGGCGCGGTACTGCTTGGTCCAGCGATCGACCTGACGGGAAAAGTAATTACCGGGACGGCCGAAGTCGCCGAGCCCGATTTTTTCGGGATCGTAGCTGTGCAGTTGCGCCAGCGTCTCGATCTTCGCCGTGAAGATCGCGCGGCGATCTTCCTTCGGCACCGTTGGCAGCGCCGGATCCCAGAAGATCCGGCCGTCTTCCATCGACATGATGTAGAACGCCGAACCGATGACATTGTCATCGGTGCAGAGTGCGTAGGCCTTGGCGACCGGGAAGCCCTGCTTGCCCAATGCCGCGATCACCTTGTATTCGCGATCGACGGCGTGCGCCGATGGCAGAAGCTTGCCGAACGGCTTGCGCCGCATCACGTAGGACTGCTTCGGCGTATTCAGCCGATAGGTCGGGTTGCTTTGTCCGCCCTTGAACTGCAGGACGGTCAGCGGTCCCTCATAGCCTTCCACATGCTCGCGCATCCAGGCTTCGAGGCTCATCTCGTCGAAGCGATGCCGCTCCTCGACTGGCCTCGTGCCGTTATACTCGTCGTCGCGCTTCACACCATCGGTCACGTCAGTCTCCGCTTAGCGTTTCTTAGTGCTTCGACTCATTGGCATACTTGCGCAGTTCGAGCCGCGCAATGGCACGGTTGTGCACCTCGTCCGGACCGTCGGCGAGACGCATGGTGCGCATCGACGCATAGTCACGGGCGAGACCCGCATCGTCGGACACGCCGGCGGCGCCGTAAGCCTGGATCGCGTTGTCGATGATCTTCAGCGCCATATTCGGGCCGGAGACCTTGATCATCGCGATTTCGAGCTGGGCGGTCTTGTTGCCGACCTTGTCCATCATGTCGGCAGCCTTGAGGCAGAGCAGACGGTTCATCTCGATATCGGTGCGGGCTTCAGCGATGCGCTGCTCCCAGATCGAATATTCGATGATCTTCTTGCCAAAGGCGGTGCGCGACGACAGCCGGCGCACCATCTTCTCCAGCGCTTCCTCGGCCTTGCCGATGGTGCGCATGCAGTGATGGATGCGGCCCGGACCGAGACGGCCCTGCGCGATCTCGAAGCCGCGGCCTTCGCCCAGCAGGATGTTGCTGGCGGGCACGCGGACATTGTCCAGCTTCACCCGCGCGTGGCCGTGCGGTGCATCGTCGAAGCCGAACACCGGCAGCATCTTCTCGATTGTCACACCCTTGGCATCGCGCGGCACCAGGATCTGCGACTGCTGCTGATGCTTCGCCGCGCTCGGATCGGTCTTGCCCATCACGATCATCACGGCGCAGCGCGGATCGCCCATGCCCGACGACCACCACTTGGTGCCGTTGATGACGTATTCGTCGCCGTCGCGCTTGATCGAGGTCTCGATATTGGTTGCGTCCGACGACGCGACATCCGGCTCGGTCATCAGGAAGGCGGAGCGGATCTCGCCGTTCATCAGCGGCTTCAGCCACTTCTGCTTATGCTCTTTCGAGCCATAGCGCATGAACACTTCCATATTGCCGGTGTCAGGCGCCGAGCAGTTGAACACTTCCGACGCCCAGCCGATATGGCCCATCTGTTCGGCGAGCAGCGCGTATTCCAGATTGCTCAGTCCCGCACCGTGGAATTCGTCGTCTTCATGCGACGACGGCGGCATGAACATGTTCCACAGGCCTTCGGCCTTCGCCTTCTTCTTCAAGTCCTCGACGATGGGGATCACCTTCCAGCGCTCGCCCGCTTCGTCCTGCTGACGATAGATCGGCACGGCCGGACGCACATGCTTGGTCATGAAGGAGGACACGCGCTCGAGCCATTCGCGCTGGCGGTCCGACATATTGAAATCCATGGGGCGATCCTCGCGTTTTTTAGAATTGTTGGCGGCACTGTTGTCCCGTCGCTGGATCACCGCAAGAGCAAATTTGTCTCTGCTGATGCGGCACAGATCCGCGCGGGGGCGATGGCGTTGAGCAGATGCAATATGCCATCAGGCGCACATTGACATTTCCCGACGCTCAAACGATAGTTTCATACACGCGTTTGAAATGCAATGACCCCGATCCGCGCCACTTGCATGGGGCCATGTTGCAAAAGGACCGTTTTGATCAGGACGATCGCATGGCAGCAGACCACACACGGACGGCGATCATCACCGCAGCCGAACGGCTCTATGCCGAGCGCGGCTTTGCGGATGTGACCATGCGCGACATCGTGGCCGCGGCGGACGTCAATCTCGCGGCGGTGAATTATCATTTCGGCAGCAAGGACGAGCTGATCGCCGAACTGTTCGTGACGCGCAGCCTCGCCACCAATCGCGAGCGCCTGCGTGAATTGAAGGCGGCGGAGGAAGCCGGCGACGGCCGCGCCGACATCAACGCGATCTTTGCCGCCCTGGTCGGCCCGACGCTGCGCGGCTGCCTCGGTCCGGAGAAGCAGCGCTCGGATGCCGCGCGCTTCATGATCCGCGCCTCGATCGAATCCGTGCCGCCGATCCGCAAGATCAAGAACCGCGAGGTCGATCACCTCAAGCGCTTCGCCGCGGCGATGCGCCGGTCCCTACCCGATCAGGACCCCGCCGATATCTTCTGGGCGCTGCATTTCGCGCTGGCCATGGCGCACCAGACCATCCGCGACAGCGAACGCCTGACGCGCATGTCCGACGGATTGTGCGATCTCAACGATGTGCAGGCGATCACCGACCGCGTGGTTGCGGTCGCTGTCATGGCGCTGACGGGGAAACCGGCCAAAGCCCCGCTGAAGGAACCGGCCAAAGCGAAAGCGCGCGCCTGAACGGTAAAGCCCGGTTCCCGCTTCAGATTGCTCGTGACGTCCCGCCGATTCGCGGCGTAGGACGGGAGCGGATCGGGACCCCAGCATGAGCGCACAGGACGCCATCGACTTCGTGTCGGACAATATCGCGGAAGTGGGCACGCTGATGCGCTCGCTGTCCGGCCGCTATGAAGGCATCTTCGGCAATCTGCGCGCCGCCTATGGCGTCGCCTTCGAACAGGCGAACAGCATCGCGGACGCCGCACGCGATGCGACCGCCATTGCGGACGCCGCCACGACAGCCATTCGCGACAACATCCCGAACCAGCCCGGCAATGCCTGCACCAGCGGCTGCGCCGCCTGCTGTCATCTCTATGTCCAAGTGCCGCCCGGTACCGCGACGGTGATGGCAAGGCATATCGCCGCGCATTTCACGCCGGACGAACAGACGGCACTCCGCGGCCGCCTCGAAGTTGCCGCGGCTGCCGCACGCGATGCCGCCGACGTCATGAAACTTCGCATGCGCTGCGCGCTGCTCGGATCGGACAATCGCTGCACGGTCTATGAGGTCCGCCCGCTGACCTGCCGCGCCTTCACCTCGCGCTCGGTGGCGCGCTGCCACGACGTGGTGTTCGGCGACGTGCCTGAGGGCACCGGCGTCGAACAGAACGCCGCGCATTTCCGCATTCACATGGAAGCGACCTTCGCGCTGGAGCAGTCAGCGCGCAATCGCGGCCTGCCCGATACGCAGAAGGGACTGGCGCAGGCGCTGCTGGACGAGATGGGAACCATCGATGGGCGTGCACCGGACGCGAAGCGCCATGCCGGTTCGTGATGGCGAATGCGCGACCCCGCTCACGACCAACAGCCGACATGATCGATGAGTATTTCCGTCCCTTCGTCGCGCGACTCTCCGTTCATATCCAGGGGCTGACACCCTCCCCGCCACTGGCTATCGGCGCCGCGATTTGCGTGAGTGCTGGACTGGCGCAGGCGCAGCCGGCTGCGACACGAGTGAGCCCGATTGGTTTGTGACGTAGCCGCGCGATTCCTGCAGCCGGCGCTGATAGCCCGGCGAGTTCATGAAGCTGCTGCCACCGCCTCGGGCAGATGCCGCGTCAGCGAGCGCGAGTTCAGCAACGGCAGCCAGGACGAGCAGCGCAGCCTTCTTCGAAATAATGTTCATTGTTCGAACCTCTCCGACCTGAGCAAGCAGAGCAAGGCAAAATCGTTCCGACAATCACATGGCACATGGAATGAGGCTGCGGGAGCGCACCAGTGTTCCCGATCACCGCACCGTGATCCTCGCCTACGTAATCATCGCGATCCCCGAACGTAACGCTATCGGCACCAAGCCAGAGCGTTACGTGAAAGGACGAAATATGAGAGCGTTTTCTGCTGTAATCACCGGGCTGGGCATTGCCCTGCTAAGTGCAGCCAGCATTTCCGCCGCAAGCGCAGCCGAGACGGTTCGCGTGCGCGGCACGGTCGAGAGCGTCGACGGCGCGAAGCTAACGGTCAAAACCCGCGAGGGCAATTCGACCGCGATCAAGCTGAACGACAACTGGAAAGTCACCGGCGTCGCCAAGGCCTCGCTCAACGACATCAAGCCCGGCGACTTCGTCGGCATCGCCTCGCTGCCCAAGTCGCGCGGCGGCGACGGCGCCCTCGAAGTCCTGATCTTCCCGGCCGGCATGAAGGGCACAGGCGAAGGCAGCTATCCCTGGGATCTGAAGCCGAACAGCACCATGACCAACGCCACCGTCACCAACGCCGTCAAGGACGTCGACGGCCGCAACATCACGGTGACCTTCCACGGCAAGGAAAAGACCATCTCGGTCGCGGATGACACCACGGTCGTGACCTTTGCGGCTGCCGCGCAAGGTGACCTGAAGCCGGGCATGACGGTGTTCGTGCCGTCGCAGAAGGCGGACGACGGAACGCTCTCCACCGGCAACGTGGTCGCCGGCACCAATGGCGTCGTGCCGCCGATGTAGCCCGCGCGAAGCGCGCATTGCGCCGGGGGATCAGTCGAGCGGTTTGTCGTCATCGGTCGGAGGCTCTGCCTCCGGCGAGCAGATGTCGCCGCCGCCGAACTGATCCTCCGGAGCGGGATGGTCGCCGAGGATCGTGAGCGGGTCCGGCTTTTCGCCCGGACATTCCGGAGCCCGCTCCGCTGGCTTGCGAACATTCATGCTGGTGCCTCCCTTTGCAAGCCAACGCCGCCCCGTGCAATCCGTTGCATGGGAGGCGGCGGCCCTTCGAACGGGAGAGTCCGAGCTCCGCGCCGCGATTAGCTGACGGATAAACTCCGGCGCCTTCGCGCTGGAACAGGTGGCGCGCAATTGCGGACTGCCGGATGTGCAGAAGGGACTGACGCAGGCGTGCTGGACGAGATGACGGGTTGATACGGGCCCTGCTCGATGCCGGACGCAACGACTGGCCGGAGAGCTATTTACCGCGCATTAAGCATAAACTGCCATCTTCCCATCGAAGCTGCCGACATAGGTGCCTCAGATGATTTCGGAAGCACAAATTTTACGTTTGATTGCCCTGCCACTGGCAGGTTGCGCCTTCCTGATCGCCGTTTATCTCACGACCGGAATCGGCTTGAGATAAAGCGACGCGGAAGCCGAGCAGCGGCTCATCCGGAAGCGGAAGAATACGCTATCCCGCAACGCCCCGCCTGCGTTGCCTCCCTTGCGCGGCACCGCCAAGGTGCGAGCTTTAAAGCTCCACGTCCAAACGGAAGCGTCCTAGCTCCGCGCCGCGATCAGTTGCCGGATGAATTCCGGCGCCTTCGCGCTCGGCAGCCACCGCGTCACCGCGATCATATCGGCGTCGCGATCGATCCAGATCATGTTGCCGCCGGCCCCGAGCGCATAGACGGCCGTCTCCGGCGCATTCTTGTTGGCATGCGGCCCGCGGTTCAGCCACCACAGGAAGCCGTAATTCGGCTGCTGGGAAGACTGCGCCCACATCGCATCGACCCAGGCCTGCGACAGCAGCCGCCGGCCATTCCAGTCGCCGCCGCGCGCCATCAACAGGCCGAAGCGCGCATGGTCCTCGGCGCCGATGAACATGCCGCCGCCCCAATGGCCGCCGCCCGGCACCGACTGCATCCGCTGGCCGTCGATCTCGACGAAGGAATTGTCATAGCCGACCCACTCCCAGTCACCGGATGCGCCGATCGGATCCATGATGCGCGCACGCAGCACCTCCGGCAGCGGGTGCTTGAACAGATGCAGCAGGCTGAGCGACAGCAGGTTCACGCGCACATCGTTATATTCGTAGAAGCTGCCCGGCGTTTGCAGCTCGCGCAGCTCGCCCTTGCGGCTGTTGTCGGCATTCGGCGCGACCAGACGGTTGTGATCGATCTGGTCCGGCTTGCCGAACAGCTCGCCGCGCCATTCGCTGGTCTGTTCGAGCAGATGCCGCCAGGTGATCGGAGCATTATGCGCATCCGCAAACAGCGGCCCCGGCACGCGCTTGCCCACGGGCTCGTCGATATCCCCGATCAGCCCGTCATCCAGCGCGAGGCCTGTGAGCGTGGCGAGATAGCTCTTGGCGATGGAGAAGGTCATATCCGCCCGCGCGATCTCGCCCCACGCCGCCAGCACGCGGCCATTCTGCAGCACTAGGCCCGCCGACCCGCCGCGCTCGCGTACCGGACCCAGCACCGCGCTCCATGGCCCGACCTCATTCCAGTCCACATTCGGCGCGTAGCGGCCGTCCTCGTAATAGAACCCGCGCGGCCAAGGCGTTTCATTGGCCTGCGCGAAGGCGACGGCGGCGGCGAGCTTGTCCGGCGCGTAACCGGCGGCGCGCGGATCGATCTTGTCCCAGGCATTTGCGGCGGGGAAATAACGGGGGTCTGTCATGGGGATATCAGGCTCTCATTGGACAACAGGCGGCGGTTATTGACCGGATGGGAGCGGACGGCAACTGTATGCCCACGGCCAATGAGATTCGGTCAACCCTTCCATTTTGGTTTGCGCGGCCGCGGGCCGAATACATGCTCAAACAGAAGCATTTCTCCTCGCTCGCTTCTATGAATTGAGGTTTTTAGAACTGGCGAAATCTCGTGATGATTGGAGAATAGCGCGAAGTGAGAATCTGCTCCGGACAAGATCATCCGATATCCAAATTTGGCGACGACCGAATTATAGTGATGAATCTCGTCTGGCCGACCGACAATAGTGTGATTGAATTCGCGTGAGCCAAACCTAGTGTAACCACGCAGCAGGAGCTTTGCGCTTATTGGGAAGATCAACTCAATCGGACCATTTGGCGGAAAAACTGTATAGGGCTGTCGAACCGCTTCCGGTATCAACGGATCAAAGTAACAAACCGGAGAGTCACTAGTTAAGAATTGATCATCGGTCGCATTATGTAAAATTTGGTAGCTCAATGCGTCGATCACTCGGCCAACTCCCTTCGCAAGATCAGTCATCGCCAAAATCGAACGGTGAGGATCAATCGACACTTCAAGCATGTTTAGGAGATCAGGAAACTCCTTGGGGGGCGCTGGCAAGCGTCCCGCACGGTCCAAAGCACGTGTTGTCGCTTTGACAGATTCAGCTAGCGACAGCTCAACCATATCACGAGCCGCAGGCACTCGAACGCGCATCATTAAAACAAAGGTGAGCAATTCCAAGAGGTCTTCGGAAGCTATAGAGTTCGCTGAAAGACGCGCCACGAGCGCAGGCCAGCCAGTCTCGAATTTTCCGAATGCATCCTCGATTGCATTGTTGTTGCGACCACCGTCCGACAAAGGTTGAGAGTAATAGTAATTCTCAAAACCAATCTCATCCGGTTTCAAATGGATTTTGTCGTTAAGTGGAGAATCCTTCAGAAAAGCTCTGATTTTTTCGCTCGGATCACAAAAGCCCTTCAGATAGCTAACAGGGACAAAGTGGTGGCGCTTTTTTTCGTTCATCATTGTTCTCAATGGGAGTCGGGCGCTTTCCGCTAATATGAGACACCACGAAGGCACGTTGGCGTTTGCGGTAGTCCAGAACACCACAACACGAACCCAAGGGCGCATTTTTGGCGCCCCCACATCTCATCCGCTACGAACGAGTCCAATCTCACCTAGTATGCAGTGATCACTGCCACCATTTCGTATGAGTACGAGCAAGCAAGGGAGACGATTGTTGTACCGTTCTGCACGGCGCGGCGGCAGTGCGCCTCTGACGCACCCAAATTTTAGGAAGGCACGCCACTGGAGCGGGTAGAGGGAATCGAACCCTCGTATTCAGCTTGGAAGGCTGCTGCTCTACCATTGAGCTATACCCGCGCGCGGCATCAGGTAACACGTCACGCGGCGGGTCTCAACCTCATGTGAGGTCGCATCCCCTGCCCGCTGCGACCGGCGGATTGCGGTTTGATTTCAAAGGGATGGCGCGAGGACATGGGGTTTGAGGCTGAAGGCCAGCCGTGGATGCCGGGCCGCCTTTCTCGTCATTCCGGGGCGCGGCCGGCACTTGCCGGACGCGAACCCGGAATCCCGACATGTTCAGCGCAGAACAGGCCGAGATTCCGGGTTCGCGATACGCCGCCTTCGGCGCCTCCTCCCGCCCCGGAATGACGAGTGTGGCGCGGGCAAGACAGCGCTCACACATTTTTTCCTATATCACGTTGACAGTATCCCTATATTGATTATATTCCCTATCGTCCGGCCTCGGTGAGAGGGGCGAGCGCGATCGTCACGTTCGCGGGGCTGGATGCGGTGGACGCCGGAGATGCGGCGTTACGCGGTTCATGGGGAACGTCTGTCTTCGGGCAGGACGGATCTGCGCCAGCACTGCCACTGGCAAGGACACGGCCGACCTTCGGATGGACAGACCCCTGGACAGTGTGACGGACGACCAAATCGAAACGCGTCCGGCTTAAGTGCTTGAGGCTACCCTGTCCCTCCGCCCTGGGACACTAATTTTGGTGATGGGGCCGTTCGCCAAGGCAGATGTGCAGGCAACCGAAAAAACACCGCAGGCGGAACGCCGGGCACTTGCTCGGCGCCTCCGAAAGTCCTGATGCACTCACAATTGCGGAAGACCGCATCGCATCAGGCCCAAGGGTGCAACGGGCACCCGGCGTTCCGCACGCCCTCTCGATTGAGGGTGGGAAGGAATGCGCAAAACTCGGACGCCATTGGCGCCGCGAGAATGCGAGCGCGTGGCTCTTTGAAATTTTGGAGATGCGATGGCGCGACGGCGCCAGAAATATCCCTCCCCCCGCGCGAAGCGAAGCTTCGCTAGGCGGGAAGGGTCGGCCGAGCGAAGCGGAGGCCGGGGTGGGGGTTGCCCCACGTGAGGGCGCCGCTTGTGGCACCCCCACCCGACCGGCCAAGCGGCCGGCCACCCTCCCCGCAAGGGGGAGGGAAAAGAAGGACCTTACCAGGTCGCGAGCACCGAGCCCTTGAACTTCTCGTCGATGAACGCCTTCACCTCGGGCGACTGATAGCTTTCCACCAGCGTCTTCACCCAGGGCTTGTCCTTGTCCACGGCACGCACGGCGATGATGTTGGCGTAAGGACCCTTCGGGTCCTCGCGCAGGATCGCGTCCTTCACGGGATCGAGGCCGGCCTGGGTGGCGTAATTGGTGTTGATCCCTGCGACGTCGACGTCAGGCAGCGTGCGCGGCAGCTGCGCGGCATCGACTTCGGTGATCTTCAGCTTCTTCGGATTGTCGGTGATGTCGAGCAAGGTCGGCTTGAAGCCGACGCCGTCTTTCAGCTTGATGATGCCCTTGTCGCGCAGCAGGATCAGCACGCGGCCGCCATTGGTCGGATCGTTCGGGATCGCCAGCGTTGCGCCGGTCTTGATCTCGTCCCAGGTCTTCACCTTCTTCGAATAGATGCCCATCGGGAAGTTGATGGTGTTGCCCACCGCAACGATCTTGTATTTGCGATCGGCCACCTGGTTGTCGAGATAGGGCTGATGCTGGAACGAATTGGCCTGCAGGTCGCCGGCTTCCAGCGCCGCATTCGGCACCACATAGTCGGAGAATTCGATGATCTGGATGTCGAGGCCCTTCTTGGCGGCGACGGCCTTGGCAGCTTCCAGCACCTGCGCATGCGGACCGGGTGTCACGCCGACCTTGATGGTCTCGGCTGACGCAGCACCGGTGAGCGCGGCGAAAGCGAGGATGGAGAGAAGATAGCGACGAAGAGACATGGTGTTTTCCATTGTGAGTAACGAGTATGAACGGGCCCGCTGATGCGGGTGACCACTCAGGAATGTCGCGTGCGCTTGTCGAGGCGGCGCGAGATGAAGTCGCCAAGGCTCTGCACGCCCTGCACGAGACAGATCAGCACGGCGACGACGGTCGCCATGACTTCCGGCATGAAACGCTGATAGCCGTAGCGGATGCCGAGATCGCCGAGGCCGCCGCCGCCGACGGCGCCGACCATGGCCGAATAGCCGATCAGGCTGACGGTCGCGAGCGTGAGCGCCAGCGTCACCGCCGGCATCGCTTCAGGCAACAAGACCTTCCAGACGATCTGCAGCGGGCTCGCGCCAAAGGCACGCGCGGCTTCGACCAGGCCCTGATCGACTTCGCGGATGGCGCCTTCGATGACCCTGGCGATGAACGGCGTCGCGGCAATGGTTAGCGGCACCACGGCAGCACTGGTGCCGATCGAGGTGCCAGCGATCAGGCGCGTCAGCGGCACGATGGCAACGACGAGAATGATGAACGGCGTCGAGCGCGTGGCATTGACGACGAGGCCAAGCAGCCGATTGACGTTCGGCGCCGGGAACAGCTCACCCGCGCGGCTCGTCGCCAGAAAGATGCCTAGCGGCAGACCGGCCAACGTGCCGAAAATGCCAGCCAGCGCGACCATGGTGAGCGTGTCCAGCGTCGACCACAGGATCATGTTGATCAGTTCAGGCGACATAGCCGAGATGCTCCACGGTGTTGCGGGTCGCGGTGAGATCGGCGATCAGCTTCGCCTGCAGCTCCGGGTCTGCGGCGACGGATGCGATCAGCGTGCCGAACGGATGGTCGGCGACATATTCGATCTGCCCATGCATGATGTTGAAGTCCACGCCATAGGTGCGCGTCAGCCTGGACAGCACCGGCTCGTCCGCATCGGCGCCGGTGAAAGCGATGCGGATCACCGCCTGACGGCCGGGCGCATAGTCCGCAAGCAGCTTGGCCTGCAGCCATTCCGGCACATTGCCGCCGGTGACTTCGCCGACGAAGCGCTTGGTCGTGGCGTGGGTCGGCTTCGAGAAGATCTCGTAGGTGGTGCCCTGCTCGATGATCTGCCCGCCTTCCATCACAGCGACGCGCTGGGCGAGCTTCTTCACCACGGACATTTCATGGGTGATGAAGAGGATGGTGAGATTGAGATCGGCATTGATCTGCTTGAGCAGCGCGATGATCTGCGCCGTGGTCTCCGGATCGAGCGCCGAGGTCGCCTCGTCCGACAGCAGCACTTTCGGTTTGGTGGCCAGCGCACGAGCGATGCCGACGCGCTGCTTCTGTCCGCCGGAGAGTTCGGCGGGATAACGGTCGCGCTTGTCGGCAAGGCCGACCATGTCGAGCAGCGGCTCGACGATTCCCTTGATGTCTTTCCGCGGCGTGCCGGCGATTTCCAGCGGCAGCGCGATATTGTCGAAGGCGGTGCGCGACGACAGCAGGTTGAAATGCTGGAAGATCATGCCGATGGAGCGGCGCGCCTGACGCAACGCCTTCTCGTCCAGCGATCCGATGTCGAGGCCGTCGACGGTGACCTTGCCATGGGTCGGCTGCTCGAGCCCGTTGATCAGGCGGATGAGCGTCGACTTGCCGGCGCCGCTCTTGCCGATCACGCCGACAATGGCGCCTTCGGGCACCACGAGGTCGATAGCGTCGACCGCCTTCACCTCGGCGGAATCCTTCCGCGACGGGAAGATCTTGCTGACGCCATCGAAGGAGATGATGGCACGCCCTTGTTGGCCAGGATCTTGCGGATCGAGAACTGGCACGGGCGCTCCGGTCGGCTTGGACAGGGGAGCGTTCATTGAATGACGTTTCTGCGCAGTTGTGAAGCACGGGGCCGGCCTGCGTGTCGCGGGCGCCGTGGCTGCAACCTACTGATTTCGGGCATTATTTCAACCGCACTGCACAAATGAGGAAAATCCAGCGGTTTCAATGGCCTGCGGGAGTAAAAGAGTGCCGGGAGACGGCTGGTGACAGCGCTAATCGTCTCCCGGCGAGTTTTCGGGAGCTCAGGAGCCCGGAGTCCAGGTCCAGACGATGTCCTTCACATTGATCGCCTTGGGGATCAGGCCGAGCTTGTGGAAACGATCCGCCGTTTCCTGCTGGGTGGCAATGATCCGGTCATTGATCGGCACCACCGTGTAGTTCGACCGCTCGACGGCCCGCGTGGTCGCCGCCTTGTCGACACCGGTCGCCTCCTGCAGCCGCGTCGCAACCTCGGCGCGATTGGCTTCGGCCCACTTTCCTTCATCGGCAAAGGTCTTGTTGAACAGCGCGACGATGTCCGGATGCCTGGTGGTGAAATCCTTGTTGGCGAGGAAGAACGAAATGGAATCCTGCACATCCTTGGAGAAGGCAATCACCCGCGCCTGTTTGCCCTCGGCGAGCGCCAGATACGGATCCCAGATCGACCACGCGTCGATATTGCCACCGGCGAATGCCGCCACCGCGTCGGCGGGGCCGAGATAGACCGGCGTGATATCCGCATAGGTCAGTCCGGCCTTCTCCAGCGCGGCGATGATCGTGTTATGCGCGCTCGATCCCTTGCCAAAGCCGACCTTCTTGCCTTTGAGATCGGCGAGCGTCTTGATCGGCGAATTCTCGGGAACGACGATGCCCTGATTGTAGCCGCGCGACGGGATGGCGGCGATATAGACGAGATTGGCACGCGCAGCCTGCGCGAAGATCGGCGGCGCGTCGCCGGCATAGCCGAAGTCGACATTGCCGGTATTGATGGCTTCAAGGATCGGCGGCCCGAACTGGAATTCGACCCATCGGACGCTGATGCCCTTTTCCTTGAACACCTTCTCCAGCGTCGCGCGCTGCTTCACCGCCGGGAAGATGCCGGCCTTCTGGAAGCCGATGCGGATTTCCTTCAACTCCTGCGCCGCGGCTGGCGATGCGATCAGCCCCGCTGACAGCAACAGTGCTGCGGAGAGACCTGCGACCACAGATCGTCGGGAATAGGACATGCGCTGTTGCTCCATTTGCGCCCGGGGGATGCAAGGGCGTGATGGTCAAACGCTACGCGCGATTGCGAAGATTGTGCTTTCAAAGGTCGCGGGCAGTCTGCAAGTTTTGCAATCCTGACGTCGGCTCCCGGAGCAGCTTCATCTCCGCCGCGGGGAAATAACCTGCTCTTCCGGAGCCACCCGGAAGGCATGCAGAGAACGTTTCCGCTGCACAACAAGGCCATCGCAGCATGCCTGCATCGCCGCGCCCGGAACTACAGTTGGCCATTTCATTGACGGAAACGCGCCGCTCTCGCACCTTTGCTGCTCACGAAACATCATCAGCAAAGCAGTGCCAACATGCTTCCGATCCACATCGCCCGCTTCATCGAACGCTTCGTGTTCCGGCGCACCCGGGCGCTGCAACTGGCCGCCGTGGCCTCCATGCTGTCGGTCTCCTTCGCTTGCGCGCAGACACCGGACACGGTGCGCATCGGCTATCAGAAGTCGTCGACGCTTATCGCCGTGCTGAAGACCAATGGCGAATTGGAGAAGGCGCTCGCGCCGCTCGGCGTGAAGATCAGCTGGCATGAATTCACCAGCGGCCTGCCGCTGCTCGAAGCCATCAACACCAACAATGTCGACTTCGGCGCCGACGTCGCCGACACCGTGCCGCTGTTCGCGCAGGCGGCCGGCGCCAAGCTCGCTTACATCGCCGAGGAAGCCGCCTCGCCTGCCGCGCAGGCGATTGTGGTGCCGGCGGAATCGCCGCTCAAGACGGTCGCCGATCTCAAGGGCAAGAAGGTCGCGGTGACCAAGGGTGCCGGCAGCCACTTCCTGCTGCTCGCTGCGCTGAGCAAGGCCGGCCTCACCTTCAAGGACATCCAGCCAGCCTATCTGCCGCCGGCCGACGGGCGCATCGCCTTTGTCGGCGGCAATGTCGATGCCTGGGTGGCATGGGACCCGTTCCTCACCAGCGCACAGCGCCAGTCCAACGCCCGCGTGCTGGCCGATGGCAGCAACGGCCTTGCCAGCTACAAGCGCTACTACCTGTCGTCGGCCGCCTATGCCGACAAGCGCGGCGATGTCCTGAACGTCATTTTCAAGAAGCTCGATGAAACCGGCAAATGGGCCAAGGCCGAGCCGAAGGAAGCCGCCAAGCTCCTCTCAAGCCTATGGGGCATCGACGCCGCCACTGTCGAGGAAGCCAACAGCCACCGCTCCTACAAGGTCGGCGCCGTCACCAAGGCCGGCCTGTCCGAGCAGCAGATCATCGCCGACGCCTTCTTCAACGAAAAGCTGATCCCCGTGAAGGTCGATGCCAGCGACGTGAAGATCTGGGCGCCGAAGTAATCCCATTCTGACATTCCCTGAAAGACAACGACAATGAAGACCGTCCTCTCCGTCATCGCCGCCGCGATGCTCGCCCTCGTCTCCTTTGGCGAGCATGCCAATGCGCAGTCCGCCACCAAACCCGAACTCAAGGTCGGTTTCGTGCCCGGCCCCTATATCGACGGCTTCAAGAAGGGCGTCGAGCCCGAGCTGAAAAAGAAGGGCTACACCGTCAAATATTATGAGTTCTCGACGGGCCTGGAAGCCAACACCGCAGTGTTCAAGAACGACATCGACGCCAATGTGATGCAGCATACGGTGTTCCTCGACAGCTATAACCAGCGCCAGAAGACCGATCTCACTGGCATCATCACGGTGCCGACGCCGCCGATGGGTCTCTATTCGACCAAGCACAAGACATCCGATGCCGTGAAGGCCGGCGCCACCGTGGTGGTGCCCAATGATCCCGTGAATCTGCAGCGCGCGCTGTGGATCCTGCGCGATCTCGGCTGGATCGAGATCAAGGACAACAACCCCGTCGATGTCACCGAGCTCGACGTGATCAAGAATCCAAAGGGCATCAAGATCGTGCCGCTGGAGAATGCGCAGGCGCCGCGCGCCCTTGGCGATGCCGACTTCGCCGCCGTACAGGGCAATTTCGCGATCTATAGCGGGCTGAAGCTGACCGAGGCCTTCGCGCTGGAAAAAATGACCAAGCCCTACACCAATGTCGTGGCTGTCCGCCGGGGCAATGCCGAGGCGCCATGGGCGAAGGACATCGTTGCGGCCTATCAATCGGACACGTTCAAGACCGCGATCCGCAACGACAAGTTCTACGCCGGCTTCACCCTGCCCGAATACTTCAACTGAGCGCAACCTACGCGCGCAGGCTGCCCTGGCGCGACGATCATACCGAGCCGCGGATTTGACTCCCAGCGCGGCTCGGTTACGCTTTCCGGAGGCGTTATGAGACGCCTTCGGAAACGAGGGACATGAGAGATCGGATCGTCGGGGTATTGCTGGCTTTGTGCGCGATCGCCACACCGGCGACCGCCCAGACGCTGTCAAACTTCGAGATCGCCGCCCGCTCCCGCGGCACCCCCGACATTCCCGGTCTCAACATGGTCTGGCTAAGGCCATGGACGGATCTCCGCCACGCCCGTGAATGGCGCAACATCGTCGTCCATCAGTCGGAAGGCGCGGTCGGCTCCGCCTGGCGTAACGCGGTCGCGCAGATGCAGAAACCCGATCGTCGCGGCGTCGCCATCTGGATCGAGACCGACGGCACGGTTTACTGGTCGACGCCCGAATGGGCGGTGCCGAACCATCTCAACCGCGGCAACCGCAACGACAACAAGTATATCGACAACAGCGGGACCTATCAGCAGATCGACAATGACTCATCGATCGGGGTCGAGTTCGTCGGCAACTACCCCAATGTCCGCAAGCCGCCGACTGACGCGCAGATCGCAGCCTGGCGCGTACTCGTCCGCGTGTTGCAGGCCCGCTACGACATTCCGAATGAGCGCGTCTTCGCCCATAACTGGATCGACTACAAGGATCGCCGCTACTGCGAGGGCTGCGAGCTTGCCAGGATCGCCCGGACCCAGGGAATCGAGACTGCGCAGCAGATAGCCCCTGCGCATCAAGCCGAGAGCAGCAAGTAGGCCTTACGTTCCGACGCGCAGCGCCGCGCGCTGCTTGCGCAGATAGGCAATCACCGACAGCGCGGTGATGCGGCCGGTCTTCGGGTTCTCTGACGGGATGTTTTCGATCTGCATCGAGAACCGCGCGGAATCCGAATTCACCTCGACACGATGGACGTTGCGGGTCAGCGCCGGATCGGCCCAGATTTCCAGCGTCGTGGCATCAGGCCCCGCGCCTGCGAGCGATAGCGCGACGGCGACATTGAGATTGGCGGGAAAGCCCTTGGCGGCTTCGCGCGCCGTGCCCTCGAAAATCTTTAGGGGTTCGGTGATGTTCTCGATGTCGATCTTGTTCTCGACGATATAGGGCGCGCCGGCGAGACCCTTCACCGGCTTGCGCGTTACCATGCGGACCGAGTTGATCTTGCCCTCGGCTGCAGCCGTCACCGCGTCGAGGCCGATCAGCGCCCCGGTCGGCACCACGATCTGACCGCCGTTCTGCTTGGCCAGCGCGACGAGATCCTCATTGAACAACAGCGCTCCAGCGCTCAGCACGATCGCGGTCTTGCCCTTGCTGACGAACGGCTTGACGATCTCAGGCAGCAACGCCGCGGGCGCACATTCGATCACGATATCGGCGACATCCACGAGATCCGCGATCGGCAGCACCGGCGGCGCCTTGCCGAGACCGGACAGGAACGCCTGATGCTTCTCCGGATTCTGCACGGCGACCGCCGCCAGAACCAGACCGTCGATACCGCGGTCCAGGGCTTCGGCTACCTTGCGGCCGATCGGGCCAAGGCCAACAATGGCCACGCGCGTGGGAGACTTTGCTTCAGTGCTCATTACGTCGATCTCGTCCAATGATTCAGGGGCATGCCGCCACATCCGGAAACGGTTCTCCCCCGGAAAGGCTGCAATGTCCATGCGGTGACGTCACCCAGTTTAGAAGGCTTCCGGCCTCACGCCATCGTGCAGCACGTGCGACAATCCCGGGCTTGCACGTAAAAGGACGTTTCGCTACCTCTGCCGTGATTGCTGTCTCGGCGAGGCCGCACGTAAGCGTTAACGTGAACCAACGCGCCGATCGAACCTGATCCAGGCTCGACCTGCGCGACATCGTGTCAAACAGGCCGATCTGGATTCCCCGGGAATCCACATGACCGACACATCTTCAGACACCATTTCCAACGATCGTCATCGCATCACGCGCGTTCGTCACGAGTTGAAACGCCGTCTGCTGACCGTCAAGCGCGTGACGCCGGTGACGCCGCATATGAAGCGCATCACCCTCACTGGTGACGACCTCGATGGCTTCGTCAGCGCGTCCTATGACAACCACGTCAAGGTGTTCTTCCCGCGCCCCGGCGAAGCCGAGCCCCTGATGCCCGCCTTCAGCGAAGGCCGCGTGCTGGTCGATGAGAGCGCGCGGCCAATCGCGCGGGACTACACGCCGCGGCGCTATGACGAAGCCGCGAAAGAGCTCGACATCGATTTCGCCATTCATGATGCGGGGCCTGCCACGACCTGGGCCACCCAAGCCAAGCCAGGCGATAAAGTCGGTATCGGCGGCCCGCGCGGCTCGTTCGTGGTGCCGGACGACTTCGACTGGTACCTGCTGATCGGCGACGAAACTGCCCTGCCCGCCATCGGCCGCCGACTTGAAGAACTGCGTCCTGCCACACGGGCCATCGTGATCGCGGAAGTCGCCGATGCTGCCGAGGAGCAGATCTTCGCATCCAAGGCCTCCGTCACCATCAACTGGTTGCATCGTGGCCAGCAGAGCGCCGGTTCGACCACCCTGATGGAAGATGCCCTGCGCAGCCTCAAACTTCCCGTTGGCGACGGCTACGCCTTCATCGCCGCGGAATCCGAAGTCGCCAAGCGCCTCCGCAGGATTCTCGTCGACGAGCGCCAGCATCCCAAGGTGTGGGTCAAGGCGTCTGGCTATTGGAAAGGCGGCGCAGAGAACTATCATGAACCGCATGACGATTGATCGTCACATCTGCAGATAGCAGGGAGTACCGGTGTCCCATCGTTTCACGCGCCGCGATTTTGCCGGAGCGGCCGGCGCGCTCGCCGCCGGCCTCGCCGTCCCGACTGCGCAGGCCGGGGCTCAAACAGTCTCGGTCACACCGGCGGCGCTTCCCAACGACCGGCGTTTTCCGGCGGATTTCGTCTGGGGCACCGCAACGTCGGCCTATCAGATCGAGGGCGCCGTCTCGGCCGAAGGCCGCGGCCCCTCAATCTGGGATAGCTATTCGCACACGCCGAACAAGATCCGTGGCGGCGGCAACGGCGACCACGCGGTGGATCATTTCCGTCGCTACAAGGAAGACATCCAGCTAATGAAGGCGTTGGGCGCCAAGGCCTATCGCTTCTCCATGTCATGGTCGCGCGTATTTCCGACCGGCGTGGGCACGCCCAATCCGCAAGGGCTGGATTTCTACAACCGCCTCATCGACGAGCTATTGGCCAATGGCATCGAGCCATACGCCACGCTGTATCACTGGGATCTGCCACAGGCGCTGCAGGACCGCGTGGGCGGCTGGGCGTCGCCAGATACATCGAAGGCGTTTGGTGATTATGCCGCCCATGTCGCACAGCGCATCACCGACCGCGTCAAAAACATCTTCACCATCAATGAATGCGGCACCTTCGTGGATTTCGGCTACGGCCACGGCCCGGTGGAGCTCGCGCCCGGCCTCAAGCTGCCACAGTCGCAGCTCAACCAGGTTCGCCATCACGTCGCACTGGGCCACGGCATGGCCGTGCAGGCGATCCGCGCCAATGGGCGTACGGACACCAGGGTTGGCCTCGCCGAGAATGTCGCATCCTGCGTCCCGGCCATTGAGACGCCTGCCAATATCCGCGCAGCCGAAATCGCAACGCGCGAGATGAATGGCGGCTACATGACCGTCATTCTCGAAGGCAGATATACCGATGCATTCCTGGCCTATGCCGGCAAGAATGCGCCGAGCTTCACCGCCGAAGAACTGAAGATCATTTCTTCCCCCGTCGATTTCGTCGGTCTCAACGTCTACATGCCGCAATATTATGTGGTAGCGAGTGGGGATCAAAACGGCTTCGCACTGGTGCCGTTCCCGACCTCGTTCCCGCGCATGGATTCGGACTGGCTGCGGATCGGGCCGGAGGCGCTGTATTGGGCGCCCCGCAATGTCGCCAAGGTCTGGAACGTCAAGCAGATCTATATCAGCGAGAACGGTACATCGGCCGCCGACCGGCCGGCCGGTGACGGCAAGATCCACGACCTCGACCGCGTCATGTATCTCAGGAACTATCTCACGCATCTGCAGCGCGCGACGTCGGAAGGCATCCCCGTAAGGGGGTATTTCCACTGGAGCCTGATGGATAATTTCGAGTGGTCGGATGGCTATGAAAAACGCTTCGGGCTGTATCACGTCGACTTCGCGACGCAGAAACGAACGCCGAAGCTGTCAGCCGAATTCTATCGCAGCCTGATCGCGGCCAACGCGCTGGTCTAGCTCAGAGCAACTTCCCATCCGCGCCGAAGAACGGATGCGGGCCGTCGAAGTCGCCGATCGGCACCTGATGCGTGACCAGATGGCCGCCCTCCTCGCCATCCGGAAACCAGACATGCAGGTGGAAAGCCGGCGGCTCGACACGGAAGGACGGCGGACGCAATTCGGCGATGTCGAGATCGACCGCATGGTTCGGCGCCGGGCAAATGGTCGCAACCGTCCCGGCGAATGTCGTCAGTGTCGCGCGATGGACGTGGCCGGCGGCGACGATGCGCACGCGCGGATGCCTGCGGACGATGGCAGCGAGCTCATCCGCGTTGAACAGGTCCTGCACGTCCATATGGGTGATGCCCGTGCGGAACGGCGGATGATGCAGGAACAACAATGCCGGCCGCTCGCGCGATGATGCCAGCGTGGCATCCAGCCACTCCAGCGTTGCCGCTTCCAGCGTGCCGTGCGGCTTGCCCGAAACATGCGAGTCCAGCAGGATGATATCGAGCGGGCCAACCGTCCGCGCCTGATCGAGCGGGCCCGACGACTTGGCATAGGCCCAATCGGGAAATGCCGCGCGCATCATGTCGCGGGCGTCGTGATTGCCGGGAACACCGATGAACGGGATCTTGAGCGGCGCCAGCAGTCGCCACAGATACTCGTATTCGCCGGGCGTCGGCGTATCCACGAGATCGCCGGAGATGACGACGAGATCGGGCCGCGGATCGAGTGCGTTCAGCTCGGCCACACAGCGCTCCAGCGCCTTGGCCGTGTCGACCTTGCCATAGGCCAGCTCGCCCGGCGCCTTGATATGCAGATCGGAGATCTGCGCGATGATGGTGGGCTTAGGCTTCAACATCAGTCTTCTTTCGGCAACACGCGAACCGCTTGAGGCGTGACCGACAGGCCGACGCGCTCCCCTGCACGCACATTGATGGTGTTCGGCGCGTCCACCGTCAACGGCTTGTTCGCCGCACCCGTCACCACGAGGCGCTGGCGATCACCGATAAAGGCGACGCTTTCGACCATGCCGCGCAGGAAGGCGTCCGCCTCGGCGACAATTCCGATGGTCTCCGGCCGGATCATCGCCACTGCCGCAGCGTTGTCGGCGGCGGCATCGAGCGCCAGCCAGCCACCGGGCAGCGTCAGCCGACCGCCGCTCACCGGCCCCTCGACGATATTGGCCGCACCGACGAATTCGGCGACGAAACGATTCTGGGGAGCAAAGTAGATCTCGCGCGGCGTGCCGATCTGCGCGATGGCGCCCTTGCGCATGACAACGATACGGTCGCCGAGTTCCATCGCTTCGGCCTGATCGTGAGTCACATAGATCGCGGTGATCCCGAGCGAGCGCAGCAGGTTGTTGAGTTCACTGCGCAGCCGGTCGCGCAGCGACGCATCAAGCGCTGTCAACGGCTCATCTAGCAGCAGCACGCGTGGACGCACGGCCACCGCCCGCGCCAAAGCTACGCGCTGACGCTGGCCGCCAGATAATTGATCGATACGGCGGTTTTCGAGCCCGCCGATATTGGTCAGCGCCACCATTTCGGCGACACGCGCCGCGCGCGCGGCCTTGTCAACGCCGCGAATCTTCAGCCCGTAGCCAATGTTCTCGGCCACCGTCATGTTGGGAAACAGCGCATAGGACTGGAACACCATGCCGACATGACGCTGCTCGATCGGCACCGCAGTCATGTCTGTCTCGTCGAACAGTACGCGGCCGCCGACATCGGGTGTCTCCAGCCCGGCGATGATCCGCAGCATGGTGGTCTTGCCGCAACCGGAAGGGCCGAGCAGAACCAGCGTCTCGCCTGACACGATATCCAGCGAGGCCGGCGCCAGCGCCTGCGTGCCATCCGGAAAGGTCTTGCCGCAATTCTCGATATGAACGGCCGCACCGTGGCCCGCAATCCCGCTCATTTCTTTTCGCCCTTCTCGGCAAACATCTGCATCGCCACCAGAAGAGGCACAATCATGATGAAAAAAATCAGTGTGTAGGCCGATGCCACTTCGAGCCGCATCGACGCGTAGCTGTCGGCGAGACCGACCGGCAGCGTCTTGGTGAGCGGCGTGTGCAGCATCCAGGTCAGGTTGAATTCGCCGAGCGACAGCGTCACCACCATCAGCGATCCGGCGAGAATGCCGGGCATGGCGTTCGGAACGATGACATTGCAAAACCGCGCCCATGGCGACGCACCGAGCGAGGCAGCCCCCTCGTCCAGCGTCTTGATGTCCACCGAAGCGAACACCGCCATCACCGAGCGCACCATGAAGGGCATGGTGAAGACCACATGGCCTGTGAGGATGAACAGCCACGACTGCCGGAAGCCACCGAAACCGCCATAGGTCAGTAGCAGCGCCAGCGCGATAGCCAGGCCGGGAATCGCCAGCGGCAGCGTGATGATCTCCTCGATCACGCGCGACAACCTCCCGCCCTTCACGTGTAGTCCATAAGCCGCGGGCACGCCGACAACCAGCGTCACCGCCAGGGTCGCGAAGGCGATCAGGAACGACAGCCCGATTTCACCGGCATAGAGGTTCCAGACCTGCACCACCCATTGCAGCGTGACGCCCGACTGGATACCGCGAAAGTAATTGACGGTGACGCCGGCGGAAATCGACAACACAACGGGCACGACGAGAAACGCCGCAACGAGCAGTGTAAATCCGAGCTGGCCAGCGAAGATGAGGCGATCGCGCATCGGCTTACCCCGCTGCCGCGACAGCGCCGCCGCTCATTGAGCGGGCCAGCGCGAGGATTGCCCAGGCGATCACGCCGAGTCCGATCGACAGCGCCGCCGAGATCGCGAAATTCGCCGCCAATGTGAACTCGGTATAGATTAGCATCGGTAGCACATCGATGTCGGTCGCAAGCGTGAAGGCTGTCCCGAACGCACCCATAGCCGTCGCGAAGGCGATTGCGCCCGAGGCTACGAAAGCCGGCCCGAGCGCCGGCAGTACCACGTCGCGCTGGACCGCCCACGGGCTCGCACCGAGCGAACGCGCCGCCTCCTCCAGCCCGATATCGAGCTTTTGCACCGCGGCCATCACCGTGAGGATCACGCGCGGAATCGAGAAATAGAGATAGCCGAGAAACAGACCGAAGATCGAATAAGCGAACACGACTTTCTCACCCGTCACCGCGGCGGTGATGGCGCCGATCAGGCCCTGACGTCCTGCAAGGAGAATGATGAGAAAGCCGACCACGACGCCGGGAAATGCCAGTGGAAATGTCAGCATCGCGATCAGCACAGCGCGGCCGGGGAAGCGGTGACGCTGCAGGAACAGGCCGGCGATGGTGGCAATCACCAGCGTGGCGACGGTCGTCGCCGCAGCGAGTACGACCGTATTGATCAGCGTGGCGCGATAGCGCGGCTCGGTGATGATCGCGAGATAGGCGGACACGCCGCGCGATCCACCGGCACCGACGGCGAGCAATTGCGCCATCGGCAAGAGGAAGAAGGCTGCTGTCACCACCACGAGCGGCAGCAGGCAGATCCAGATGAAATTACGATGCGACATGAAATTATGGTGCCCCTGCCCCCGCCGGGGCACCATTGTGCATCAACGGACTTCGGCGAGATAGCGGTCGCTGAAGCCTTTCTGCGCCAGCTCCATCTTGCCCCAGTCCACGCTCTTGGCGCGGGCATATTCGCTGTCCGGCAGGAACTTGGCCTTCACGGCTTCCGGCAGTTCAATCTTGCGGGCCGGACGGAGGTAAGCATTGGTCCAGATCGCCTGGCCCTTGTCGGACAGGAGATAGTCCATGACCTTCTTGGCCTTGTCCTTGTGCGGCGCGTTCTTCACGAGACCGACCACATAGGGAAACACGACCGAGCCTTCGCAGGGAATGACGAATTCGAAACTGCCCTTCTCGGAATACTTGGCGCGATAGGCATTGAAATCATAGTCCAGCAGGATCGGCATCTCGCCGGAGACGACGCGGGCATAAGACGTCTGCTTCGGCACGATCGCGTCGTTCTTCTTCAGCTCCTTGAAGAAGGCGATGGCCGGATCGAAATTCTGGTCGGTGCCGCCGAGCGCGAGATTGACCGCAACAGCACCGACATAGCCGACGGCGGCCGAGGTCGGATCGAGATAGCCGACCATGCCCTTGTAGTCGGGCTTGGCGAGATCCTTCCAGCACTTCGGCACCGGCTTGCCAGCGAGGGCATCCTTGTTGACGAAGAAACCGAGCGTGCCGGAATGGATCGTGGTCCAGTAGCCTTCGGAGTCCTTCAGGCCGGCATCGACCTGATCCCAGCCAGCGGGCTTGTAGGGTTCGAGTGCATCCTGCGCCTTGGCCTTCATACCGAAGGTGACGCCGAAATAGCCGATGTCGCCGACCGGATTGGCCTTCTCGGCGAGGATCTGCGCCAGCGCCTGACCGGAATTCTTGTTGTCATGCGGCATCTCGATGCTGAGGTCGGTCTTCACCGCCTTGATCATCGACGCCCAGTCGGCCCATTCCGGCGGACAGTTGTAGCAGATGACATCCGCAGCACGGGCGGGCTGCGATAGGGCGGCGAGCGCCAGCGCGGACAGAGCAAATACCAAGCGGAACGGTTTCACGGCGATCGTCTCCATCCTGACGCAGGCTTTAAGGCCGGCGCATAGAAGTCTGAGGGGAATGCGTGACGCCCCACTATAGGCCGCGGATGAAACTTTTGCGACAAAGCCAACCCGCAGCGCATTTGTGCACCGCAATGACCGTGAAGCCCATCGACAACACCCCGCGGAGGATGTGAAATCGCCCGTCGCCGCTGATATTGGACCGTTGATGTGAAAGAGACGCCCGAACGCGATCGAGGCCTGCTCGGTCTGGTCGAACGACTCATGAGGAGGCCAGGCGATCCCGAACCGATCAGGACTGAGCCAGACGCGGACACCAGAGACGGTTTCGATCCGGTCGTCGCGGAGGAGAGTCCGGCGGCATCGCTGGAGCCGCAACTTGCGGTCGAGAGCACCCGCACGCTTGACCGCTCGGAAATCGCGGATGTGATCCTGCGCGCGCTAAGGGGTATCGATGGCTGTCCGACAGCCGGCTTCGAGGTGGTCGTCTATGGTACGCGCCCATGGAACGCCATGTTGCGCATCACGCCGGCCGCCGGCGCTGTGCCTGACGCGCGTGCCTGGCGCCAGCGGGTCCAGGACATGGTTCAGCTGTTGCGACATCAATACGAGTTGCGCGAATAGACCGGAGGCCTAGCCTTCCATGCGCACCAGCACGACCTCAAACGGCACACCGGGCCGTTGCTTGACGACACCTCTGCAGGACGCCGTCGTGGTCTTGGATGTCCCGACCAGATCAATCTCGACCTCGTCGATGCCGAAGATCGTTGGCTGGCCGTCCGCATGCCGGCGGGTCGCAATCGTCGCCGTGAAAGCATCGCCGTTCTGGATATAGGAACCGCTATAGGCAATCACCGTATCGCCGCCCGACAATCGACCATCAGCGAGCGTGATAATCCCCATGCCTTCCTTTTCGGGAATACGAAACCACGCCGAGTAACGGCCATCCGGGAGCATGACAAACCTGAACTGTAAGTTGCGGTACAGCCAATTACCACCAACCCATCAGAAAGACGTTAACCAGATCGGTCGCATTGAAACGATCGATCTCGCCTTCCCCAATGTAATGCCGCGCTACTTGCCGCCCCCGATATTGCCGCCCTTGATATGGCCGAGCGAGTTGCTGCCATAGGCAGAATTGCCGTGATTGCCGCTCATCGCGGCATTACCACGAAAGATCGCCGGCCCCCGCATCTGGCCATAGGCCCCGTAATATCCGTGGTGCGCCTTGTAGCCACGATGGACTTTCTTTGCAGACGCCGCCGTCGCCGTGAAACTCGCGATCATCAGTGCAGCTGCCGCCGTCGCCAGAATCTTTTTCATGTTCAACCCTCTGTAACGCCCTGCAGGAAAACGCCGGTAGCTGCGTCTCGTTCCGGCACAAAAACGATCTTACGACGATCTCCGGACATCCCTTCCATCGGTCTGGTAACGCTTTGCTCACCATACAAAATGGGTGGCCCCGACCGCGATCGGTGGTAAGTGGGTGCTGCTTATTGCGCATCAAATAAATTACACCGCGTTCGGACATCATGTTGCTAGATCAGTCCTCCATCTTCGCAGCGATCGGACTCTCGAGCGCGGCGCTCGCGCTCACATTGCTCGCCACCTGGCTCGTCGCGCGATCCGAGACCTATCTGCTGACTTGGTCGATCGGTCTCGCGACCACGGTCGTTGCCGTCATCATCTATGCAGGCTTCGAACAATATGATTCGAGGCTACAGCTCGCTGCATTCATATTGCTGCTTGTCGGCTTCGGGGTGATCTATGCGGGCACCACGCAATTCTGCTCGAACCAGGCACATTGGATCCGCGCCGCCCTCGTCACTACTGCAGGGCTCGTTCCGATGATCATCGGCTTTGCGCTTGGTTACACCGGCACCGGCACGATGGCCGCGAATTTTGGCACGGGCCTTCTCGTTGCGCTCTCGGCTGCGCAATATTGGCACGCGCGTGCCGAAGCACCGCTGCTGATGGTCGCAAATGCGCTACTCTATCTCGTCACGGCCGCATCGTTCGTGGCTTGCGGTGCCGAACTCTTGCGTACCGGGCAATTCGTGCTGACCGATCGACCGATGAATTGGGCAGAGCAGTTCAATTCACTGATGGTGATTGTCGGTCTGACCGGGATCGGTGCGCTGTCACTGACGATCAACCAGATCCGGACGTCGAACCGGCATAAATCCGATGCCATGACCGATCCTTTGACCGGCCTGCTCAATCGGCGCGCGCTGTTTGGCGAAAAGGTAACGGAGACAGCATCCAACACTGCAATTCTGGTGATGGATCTCGATCACTTCAAAACGATCAACGATCAGTTCGGCCACGCCGCCGGCGACCGCGTGCTGCGGGCCTTTGCCGAAGTCATCTTCTCGAACATTCGCGCCGAAGATGTTGCCGCGCGTCTGGGCGGCGAGGAATTCTGCATTGTCCTATCCGCGTCGAGCCCAAAAGCAGCGGCCGCTGTCGCCGAGCGCATCCGATCAACGCTGGAGACAAAGACGTTCCCGACTTCCGCCGGTGTTATCCACGCCACGGTCAGCGTGGGAATCGCGATCCGGTCAGCCGAGCCTGAAACGCTGCAGGCATTGCTTAGCCGAGCAGATGCTGCGCTCTACCAGGCCAAGGCGGCAGGCCGAAATCGCGTACAGATTTCTGATTTTCATCTGGCCGCCTGAGCCGCGCGACGCCCGGTTCCACGAAAAATTAAGCACTGGCTGGCAGCGTAAGATTTTTCGGCAGAATGCCCCGATGCCCGGTCAGAAAACCATTGCCATAGAGACGCTCAATCTGCTGCGCGCCTCAGAACCACGTCCCAACGACAGCCACCTCAAGGCGGCGTCGATCGTCGCTTTTCCGCTCGGCCCCATCGAGGTCGAGCAAATCACGCCGCGGTTCTTCGCCTCCTTCGCCATCGAAAGCCTGCTGCGCTCGATCTGCTACCGTGAAGAACAATGGCTGATCGACGCCCGGCACAGCCATGCCATGCGGATGACACTGAACTGGGTCGAGGCTGAAAGCTGACGACCGAATTACCCCTCGGCCGGAAACGTATCTCGCAATGACGGCCGCTCCGACACGGTTGCGAACCAGTCGGTCAGGGCCGGCCGCGAGCTGCGCCAGTCGAATGATGCGAAACGGAAATCCAGATAGCCGAGCGCACAGGCGATGGTGAGGCTGCCGATGCTGATGCGGGTGCCGAACACTGCGACCGTACTTTCCATCTGATCGAGCGCCGCGGCGATCTTGGTCATCTGACCATCGATCCAGTCCGCCGATCTGATCTCCTCGCTCCGGCAGGTATTTTCATAGCGCGTGAGCAGCGCCGCATCGAGCAAGCCATCTCCGAGCGCCTGCTCGGTGAGCACCTGCCAGCGCTCGGCGCCGCGCGGAAACAGCGAACCGTGTCCGAGGTCGTCGAGATATTCGCAAATCACCCGGCTGTCGAACAGCAGCGTGCCATCCGCCAGCTTCGCCGCGGGCACCTTGGCCAGCGGATTGAAACTTGCGATCCGCGCGTCGCGCTTGAGCGGATGCGCCGCACTCGGCAGCCGCACGATGCGATCGGCGATCCCCAGCTCGAGCGCACAGGCCATGACCTTGCGGACATAGGGCGATGTCGGCGCGTAGAACAGTTCGATCTTGGCGCTCATGGCTCCTGATCCTCCGCGTCGATGGCTGCCAGCGCGGCACGCGCGACTTCGACATCCTGCGCGCCGGTGCCCGACCCGACGCCGACCGCGCCGACGCACTGGCCTGCAATCACGATGGGCAATCCGCCTTCGAGATTGGTCAGGCGGCCACCGCCTGCGATGGCCAGCTTGATCTCGTCGGCGGGATTGAGCCGCGATGTCGGCTGCCGATGCGACGCGGCCGTGATGGCCTTGGACATCGATGTTTCCCGCGACAGCAATTTGGCGCCGTCCATGCGGACGAAAGCCAGCAGATTGCCGCCGTCGTCGACGATCGTGACGTTCTGCGCCACGCCGAGCTCTTCTGCCTTGGCGACGGCACCAGCCAGCGCTTTGAGCGCGCCTTCATGTGTCAGCTTGAGAGAGGGTTTAGTCATCGCCATGGGACTGCTCCTGTATCGATATGCGGCCTTTGCGCTCGACATCGCTACTCATGCGGCGGCGCCGGCCGGCAGCAGCAGCACTTTGCCGATGTTTTCATTGGCTTCCAGAATGCGATGGGCCTGCGCTGCCTCACCGAGCGGCAGCGTCCGCCAGATCAGCGGCCTCACCTCACCAGATGCCACCAGCGGCAGCACCTCGGCGCGGAGCGCGGTAGCGATTGCGGTCTTCTCCTCGTCGGACTTCGGCCGCAGCGTCGACGACGTCAGATACAGCCCCTTCCGCATCACCAAACCGAGATCGATCGGCACCACGCCGCCTTCCATGAAGGACAGGCTGACATGCCGTCCGCCCGGCGCCAGCGCATCGAGATTGCGCGCCACATAGGAACCGCCGACGATGTCGAGCACAACATCGACGCCCCGCCCGCTTGTGGCGTCGCGCGCTGCGACAACGAAGTCGTCGGTACGATAGTTGATGGCGATGGCGCCGAGCGCTTCCACCGCCTTCTTCTTGGCATCGCTGCCGACCGTGACGATTGGCGTCGCGCCGCGGGCGATGGCCATGCGGATGGCAATCGTGCCGATACCACTGGCACCGCCATGCACCAGCACGGTCTCGCCCTTCGACAACCGGCCGCGCTCAAACAGATTGTGCCAGACGGTGAACAGCGCTTCGGGCAATGCCGCCGCCTGCTCCATCGTCAGCCCCTCGGGCACCGCAAGACAATGCGACGCCTTGGCGATGCAATAGCGCGCATACCCCCCGCCTTTCACCAGCGCCATCACCACCTGCCCCTGTAAGGCCGCATCGCCACCGATCACGCGGCCGGCGACTTCGAGCCCGAGCACGTCAGTGACACCCGGCGGCAGCGGCACGGCACCACTCCGCTGCATCAGGTCCGGGCGATTGACGCCGGCTGCGGCGACCTCAATCAACACTTCGCCGGGGCCAGGAACGGGCACGGGTCGTTCAACTTGCGTAAGCACCTCGGGTCCGCCTGCCTGCGTTGCGATAATGGCCTGCATGGTGGACGTCATCGCCGAGCTTCCGTTCTTCATCAATTTCGTATCCACTCTTCACTCGGCCGACGCAGCAAATCCGCCAGCCTGTCCATCATCACGTTTGCGGCTGCGAGTTCGTCGAAGCCGATCCACTCGTCGGCTTTGTGCCCCCGCGCCATATCGCCGGGTCCGCAGACCAGCGTCGGAATCCCCGCCTCTGCGTAGAGGCCGGCCTCGGTACCGAAGGCGACTGTAGTTGCGGGTTGCGTATCGCCTGCCATTCTTGCGACCAGACGCGTCACAGCTGCGTCGGCGGCAGTATCGAGCCCGGGATAGGCCGACAGTTCCTCGGAGACGATGTCAGCTTCCGGCGCATTGGCGCGGAGCCGATCGCGCTCGCGTGCAACCACCTCATCGATCCGCGCGAGAATTTCGCCCGCGTCACGGCCGGGCATCGTGCGGATCTCGTATTCCAGCGCGGCCCGTTCCGGCACCAGATTGACCATGCTGCCGCCATGCAGCGAGCCGACGTGAATGGTCGTGTATGGCGGATCGAACGCCGCATCGCCGCCGCGCGCGACTTCCTCATCAGCGAAGGCACGCAGCGTATGCGCGATCGCAACGCCCGCATCGACCGCATTGGCCGCACGATGCGGCATCGCCGAATGACCGGTACGGCCTGTTACTGTCAGGCGACGCGCGACCTTGCCCTTGTGCGCGCGAACGACGCGCATCGTGGTGGGCTCGCCGATGATGGCGAGCACCGGTGGCACGACGGACTGCATGAGCGCACGCACGAGATCGGGGGCGCCGCGACATCCGACTTCCTCGTCATAGGAAAACGCAAGGTGCACGGGCGCAGCTGTCGCGGCTTCCTTCAGGCGCGGTACGTTTGCAAGAACGACGGCGAGGAAACCCTTCATGTCGGTCGCACCTCGACCATAGATGCGCTCGTCACGGATGACGCCAGCGAATGGCGGCACGGTCCAGGCCTGCCCCTCCACCGGCACGACGTCCGTATGCGCTGACAGGACCACGCCAGGACGATCCACGGGACCGATAGTCGCGAGCAGCGAGGCCTTGCGGCCATCAGGCGACGGCACGCGGCGCGAAGACACGCCCGCCGACGCTAGTATCCGCTCGATATACGCGATGATATCGAGATTGGAATTCACACTTATACTTTCAATACTGATCAGCTCGCAAAGTATTTGAGCTATTCGATCGATCATCTATACTCCAAATACTTTTACGATTGCGGGAGCATCACGATGACCTATTCCATCTCGGCACGTTGTCCGGAGACCGGCGCGTTCGGCATTGCCATTACGTCGTCCAGCATTGCCGTGCCGGCGCGCTGCGCCTGGGTGGGACCGCTCGGCCTCGTGGTGTCGCAGAATGTCACTGATCCGTCGCTTGGCCCGACTGGCCTCGCACTGCTGCGTCAGGGCCTTGGCGCCGGTGCGGTGCTGAGCAATCTGACACAAGGCACGCCGCAGCCCGCATGGCGACAAGTCGGCGTGATCGATCGCTACGGCCAGGTGGCGTGGCATTCCGGCGCGCAGGCGCTGCCGATCGTTGGCATTGCGCAGGGCAATGGTTGTCTCGCGATGGGCAATCTGCTGGTCGATGAAAAAGTCCCGAGCGTGATGATCGCAAAGTTCGAAGCTACGGCCGGACAGCCGCTGGCGGAGCGATTGCTGTCGGCGCTGGAAGCCGGTCTCGACGCCGGCGGCGAGACCGACGACGAACATGCGGCGGGCCTGCATGTCGCCCACATGTTTGACTGGCCGGTGGTCGACCTGCGTGTCGACTGGCACGACGCTCCGATCGGTGAACTCCGCGCGCTGTGGGAGCGCTACCGGCCGCAGCAGAAGGACTATATCGCGCGCGCGATGAATCCGGGCGCTGCGCCGTCGTTCTAGACGCGACCGCCTCACGCCGCCTCACCCGGCGGAAACGCCACGATATCGTCGGAGCCGATGGTCAATCCGATCTCGGCTCCGACCGGACAGGACGACAGCGCCGCAATGCCCGGCGAACGCAGCAGGATGCGCTCGCCCGCACTGCCGGGCGCGTCGATATAGAGATCGACATGACCGCCTTGAAACACCTGCGTCGTCACGGTGCCGGGCAGCGATCCCGAAGCGCCGCGCGACGTGACGGCGAGATGCTCCGGCCGCACGAAGACATCCACGGCATCGCCGATCGAAAGCGCGGCAATCGGCGCCGCAGGAACGTCGGCGCTGATGTCGCCGACCGAAACGACCGCGACATCGCCGCGCTTCTCGACAAGGCGCCCGTTGAGGATATTGGCATCACCGACAAAGGACGCGACGAAGCGATCGGCCGGACGGCGATAGATATCGTCGGGTGCCGCGATCTGGCGGATGCGCCCGGCCGACATCACCGCGATACGATCCGACATCGACAGCGCCTCACCCTGATCATGCGTCACGAAGATCGTGGTGACGCCGAGCTCGCGCTGGATCTGCTTGAGCTCGACCTGCATCGAGCCGCGCAGATTCTTGTCGAGCGCCGAGAACGGCTCGTCGAGCAACAGCACCTTCGGCTTGATCACCAGGGCCCGCGCAAGCGCGACGCGCTGCTGCTGACCGCCTGACAGCTGTTTGGGCTTGCGGTCGGCAAAGCCTGACAGCTTGACCAGCGCCAGCGCCTCGTCGACGCGGCGCGCGATCTCCTTCTTTTCGACGCCACGGGTCTTCAATCCGTAAGCCACGTTCTTGGCGACGCTCATATGCGGGAACAGCGCGTAGTTCTGGAACACGATGCCGATCTCGCGCATATGCGCGGGCGTTTCGGTGACCAGATCGCCATCGATGAAGATCTCGCCATTATCGGCTTCGAGGAAGCCGGCAACCAGATTGAGCAGCGTCGTCTTTCCGCAGCCGGATGGGCCCAGCAAGGTCATGAACTCGCTCGGCCGGATCTTCAGCCAGGCCTCATGCAGCGCCATGGAATCGCCGAAGCGCTTGGTGACGCCGTCGAGCTGTACCGCCGGACGGATCTTGTCGCTCGCCGCGGCTGGCGTGTGTGCCGTCATTGGATCAGTGCGCATCAACATTCAGGATTTTCCCGAGGCCCAGGAAGGAATTTGCGATCGTGAGCAAAGTCGCCGTCACGACGATGTAGATGACCGACAGTGCGGCCAATGTGGGATCCGCGAATTCGCGGACGTAATTATACATGGCGACCGGCAGCGTCTGCGTGGCCTGGCTGCTGACGAACAGCGTCGCCGTGAATTCGTTGAACGACAGGATCGCGGCGAACAGCCAGCCGCTGAGCAAGCCCGGAATCAGCAGCGGGATCGTCACGGTAAACAGGATCCGCAGCGGCGTGGCACCGAGACTGGACGCGGCCAGCTCCAGGCGCGTGTCGAGATTTTCCAGCGAAATGTAAGTGCTGCGCATCACGAAGGGCAACACCATCACCACATGGGCGAAGATGACGAGCGGAAAGCCGCGTCCAATCCCCGTCTGCGAGGCGAGGATGAGAATGCCAAGACCGACGGTGTAATGCGGGATGATCAGCGGAGACAGCAGAATGCCTTCGAGGAAATCCCTGAGCGCGAATTTATAGCGATGAATGGCAAAGGCAAAGGCCGATCCCACGACGACCGCGATGCTGGATGCCCAGACCGTCACGGTCAGGCCATTCCAGAACCCCTTCGCGAAATCGGCATAAGAGAAAGCGCGATAGAACCAGCGCAATGACCAGGACTGCGGCGGAAACTGCAGGATCGCGCGATCGTTGAAAGCCGAGATCGCCACGACGACGCCGGGCAACAGCACGAAGAGGAGAATGACGGCGACGAGGACGCGGCCCGACCAGCGCAGCGCGAGGGTTGCAGGTGAGCGCTTCATGTGGTGCCCGCCATACGTTCGAGCGGGCTCGCGGCTTTCTTCAGCAGCGCGATCACAGCCAACGACAATGCGAGGCCGATGATGGAGAGGCTGGCGGCAAAGGGAAAGTTGAACGACGAGAAGCCAAGCTGATAGATCAGCGTCGACACGGTGGCGACGCGGCCGCCGCCGATCAGCTGCGGCGTCGCAAACGCGCTGAAGGTCCAGGCAAAGGCGGTCGAGAAGCCGGCAACGATGCCGGGCATCGACAGCGGCAGCGTGATGGTCATGAAGATGCGGATCGGGCCAGCGCCGAGACTTTCGGCGGCTTTCTCGTAATTGCGGTCGATATGCGACAGCGCCGCGGCCAGCATGATGACCATGATCGGCATGGTCACATGCACCAGCGCCGCAATCACACCGCCCGAGGTAAACATCATGCGCAACGGGCGATCCACCAGGCCGAGCTTGAGCAGCAGCGTGTTCAGGAAGCCGTTATTGCCGAGCACGATCATCCAGGAATAGGTCCGTACCACCTCGCCGAGAAACAGCGGCGTGACCGACACGATCAGGATGAAGGAGCGTAGCGCGGAGCTGTTGGTGCGCGTCAACGCATAGGCTAGCGGATAGGCAAGCAGCAGCGTGAATACCGCCGTTTCAAAACAGATCAGCACCGTATTCCAGAATGCCAGGGCGTAAAGCGGCCGCAGCATGGCTTCGAAATTGGCCCAGGTGAAGCCACCGACTTCGAGCGTGCCTGGAATATAGGCTCGCACACTGTACTGAAAGACAGCCAGCATCGCCGCGATCAGGCCCACAGCAACGAGGCCGGCCGGCGAGACAAACCATCCCAGAAATGGACGTGTGTTCATGGACAAACTCGAAGTGGGCGAACTTGACGTCATGGATCGCGACCCGGCAGTAGCAGCCGGATCGCGACCCGAACTCTTTTACGGAGCCATGATGTTCTCGGTGAACCACTTGCGCCAGGTGCCGGTCTTCTCGGCACGCAGCTTGGCGTCGATCACCAGCGTCTGCTTCGCCCACTGATCCGCGGTCGTGAACACGCCCGGCAGTGCTGCGATCTCGGGCTTGACCTTGGCGTTGTCCACCACCGGGCTGCCCTTCTTCAGTTCGGCGATCTTCGCCTGCACTTCGGGATCGAGCGCGGTGTTGATGAACTTGTAGGCCAGCTCCGCCTTGGTCGAGCCCTTGGTGATGCCCATCGTATCGACGCCGAGCACGGCGCCTTCCTTCGGAATCGCCAGTTTGATCGGCACGCCCTGGGCCTGCATGTAATAGGCGTTCATCGACAGCACGACCTGCACCGGGGTCTCACCCGTCGCGAACAGCTGCTGGCTGTTGGCGTCATTGGTGTAGAACGCCTTGTAGTTCGGCTTCAGCGCCTTCATCTTGGCTTCGCCGACTTCCCAATTCGATGCATCGCCGCCAGAGAGTTTGGCCGCAACCACCATCACATGGCTCGGATCGAAATCGGGCGATGAGATCATGCCCTTGAGCGCGGGATTCCACAGACCTTCCCAGCTTTCGAAGCTGACACCCTTGGGCAACTGTTCGGGCAGATAGCCGATGGTGTAGACATAGGCCCAGGAGCCGATGTGATACGGGCTGATCTTGGCCTGCTCGACCAGATGGCTCGCGTTCGGAATCTTCGCCATGTCGAGCTTCTCGAACAGATTGTCGTTGGCATAGAGCCAGCCGACATGGGCCGTCGTGAAGGTGACGTCGCTCTCGGGCTTGGCAGCAGCGAGCTTGGCCTGATTGAGACGGTCGATCGTGCCGCCGGTGATGTATTCGACCTTCACGCCGGTGTCGGCGGTGAATTTCTTGGCGATTGCTTCATCGATCAGATCGCGGAAACTTCCACCCCAGGTGCTGACTACCAGCTTCTCCTGGGCGGATGCCTGCCCGCCAATCGCGAGCGTCGACAGCAACATCAATGCAGTAAACTTCAAGGCGCGCTTCATCTCGAAACCTCACAAGGATTATGACGTAGAAAGAAAAGCAAACATCGTGCCAGACGATTGATTTACCTAAAGAATTTCCGCCGGACGGGCGCGCGCATCCGCACTCATCGATCATGCGAAGGATGAAGCCGCAAATGTCCGATTGATCTCTGTAGTGCCGGCGAAAAACGCGTCGTTACGCCGGAATTTCCGCGATGATGTCGATTTCCATCAGGTATTCAGGCTTGGCGAGGCCCTGAACGATAATCCCCGTCGAAACCGGATAGACGCCCTTCAGCCATTTGCCGACGACGCGATAGACCGGCTCGCGATAGGCGCGATCGGTGATGTAGATGACGATCTTCACCACGTCCTCGAGCTTGGAGCCTGCCTCTTCAAGCAGCACCTTGGCGCATGTCATGGCATTCTCGGTCTGCGCAGCGGCATCGCCGATACCGACGATCTTGCCGTCGAGATCCATGGCCGTCTGGCCGCGCACATAAACGGTGTTGTTGGCGCGCACGACCATGCAGACATCGTTGTCGAGCGACTGCTCGGGATAGGCTTCCTTGGTGTTGAACTTGCGAAAACGCTGATGGGTGGTCATGGAGCAGATCCTCAGGCGGCGAGACGACGGAATGTGCGATCGGAGAAGATCAGGGGCAGCGCAGCTTGGTTGCGAACGTTCAGCACCTCGCCCGCGACGATGCGATGCGAGCCGAAATCGAACACGCTGGCGACGCGGCAATCGAAATTGCACAACGCGCCGTCGAGCGCAGGCGCGCCGGTCAGCAGTTCCGACCAGTCACCGGCAAGAAAACGGTTGTCGCGCAGTTCAGGGATCAACCCGGCGAAGCTGTTGGCAATACGCTCCTGCGTATCAGACAGAATGTTGGCGACGAACACGCCATTGGCCAGCAGCTTTTCGAGATGGCGATTGTCGCGGTGAACGCTGAATACAACCGATGGCGGCTCCATTGACAGCGAACACAGCGACGACACCGTAACGCCCGCGCGGCCCGCCTCGCCATCCGTTGTCACCACTGCCACGCCCGAGGCCGTCATCCGCATGGCGTCGCGGAAGATATCGACCTCGACCAAGGGATGCGCCGCAGCGCTCATGACTTCACCCCGTCGATACGGTCGGACAGCCCGGCCGACTTCTTCACGAAATCCAGCGGCCCGGCAAAGTCGAAGCTGTTATAGACCGCCGCCAGATGATTGAAGTGCGGCGCCTGTGCGAACTGCACGAAGGTCAGGCGATGACCGGCATAGTCGGAGTTCAGGAGATCGCGCGCGAAAGCGAGCAGCTTGCGGCGATCATCGGCCTGCCACTGATCGTTCAGCGAATAGAACTTGTTCAGCCACTTGCCTGATCCCTCCGCCTCGAACGCATCGGCATTCGGAGTGATGCAGATCTGGCCGCCGCACAGCTCGCGGGCGATATGCATCATCGCCGGGAGCTGCGAACAGGCGAATACGCGACCGGCATAGAGCATCGACTGCTGCGGCATCAGAAGGCCGCCCGGGCTCTTCTCCGCCATGGCGATCGAGGCGGTGAGATGCGCATTAATGCCTTCGCGGTAGCAGACGAGATCGGCGAGCTTCTCACGCACCGACTGCAGCTTGTCGAGACCGGTCTGCTTGGCGTTCCACATGGCCGCGCCGATCATCATGTCGGCGGTGTAAAGGAGACGCAGCACATAGGGGAATGCCGAATAGCGATGCAGCGTCGAACGCACGAACTGCGCAGCACGGGTATGGCGATAGAAGAACACGTCTTCCCACGGGATCAGCACGTCGTCGAACACCACCAGCGCCTCGACCTCATCGAAGCGATTGGCAAGCGGATAGTCCTTGGCATTGGCGCTGCTGCGATTGGCGAAGCCACCGCGGCAGATGTGCTTGACGCCCGGCGCACCCATCTTGACGATGCAACCGACCGCATAGTCTGAGAGTTTTTCATTGGCCCAGGCGCCGACAGTCGGCTTCAGATAGGCCTGATCGGCATAGGCCGCAGCGGTCTCGTATTTCGCGCCGCGAATGATGATACCGGCATCGGTCTCGCGGGTGACGTGCACCATCAGGTCGGGATCCTGCTGCTGCGGCGGCAGAGAGCGGTCACCCTTCGGATCGGTATTGGCCGAGACGTGGAAGATGTCCTTCTCGATCACGGCACGGATGTGATGATCGATATTGGCGGCGAAGCGCGGATCGATCTCGGCCAGCACATCGCGCCCGTCGGTCAGCGACCACATTTCGCCGATGGTCTCGTCGCCGACGCGGGTGACCACGCCGCCGATGTCCTTCATCACGTGATCGACGGCCTTGATCTTGTCGTGCCAGTCCTTCTGCTCCGTCGGCGGCTTGTAGAAGACCGAATGTGTCTCGTTGTCTTCAACGTAAGTGAGGTCGGCGGCGTAACGCTCTTCACGCGCCATGTCATACATCCGGGCCTTGACGTCGATGATCGGCTTCAGCGCCGGGTGCGTGGTCACGTCCTTGACGCGCTCGCCATCGATCCAGACCTCGCGGCCATCGCGAATGCCCTGTTTGTATTCTTCACCCGTGCGGATCATTGATCGGCTCCTGTTCGACTGGACGACAGGGTGCCGAAGGGCCTATCATAAGGAAAATATTTTTATGTTTGGAGATGCATAGGAAAACACGATGAGGTTCTCGCTCCGGGCCCTGCGTTATGTGGTTGAGACGGCCGATGCGGGCAGCGTGACAGAAGCCGCCAAGCGCCTGAACGTGTCGCAGCCCTCGATTTCGGCCGCACTCAGCCAGCTGGAGGCCGAACTCGGCGTCCAGATCTTCATTCGCCATCTCGCCAAGGGCGTGACCCTCTCCCCCGCCGGCCAGCGGCTGGTAAACGACGCGCGGCTGCTGCTCGCGCATGCGCGCGATTTTGCCCAGAGCGCCCAATCGCTTGGCAGCACGCTGCACGGCGAGATCGTGGTCGGCAGCTTTTCGACCCTCGCCACACGCTTCATGCCAGGGCTGCTGTCCGGCTTTCGCGAACGGCAGCCGGGCATCTCGGTAAAACTTGAGGAAGGCGACCAGCAGGAGATCATCGACGGGCTGGTCTCCGGACGGACCGAACTCGCGCTGTCCTACTCCTTCGCTGTTCCCGACGAGATCGTCGGTGAGAAATTCTGCGAGCTACCGCCCTATATCGTGCTGTCGGCGGATCACCCTCTGGCAAACCGGTCGTCGATCAGCCTGACCGAAATGCGCGACGAGCCGTTCATCCTGCTGGACCTGCCGCATTCGCGCGACTACTTCGCCAGCCTGTTTACGGCATCCGGTATCGAGCCGCGCATTTCCTTCCGGACCCGATCATTCGAGCTGATCCGCGGACTGATCGGAAATGGCCAGGGATATTCGATCCACAATGCCGTGCCGCGCACCACCATCGGCTACGACGGCAGCCGCGTGGCCGTGGTGCCCATCACCGAAAAGCTTCCGGCCACGCATGTGATGGCGCTGCGTCTGAAACGCCACGCGCTGCGACCAGCAGTGCAGACATTCGCCGACTACGCGCGCGAGGCCTTTGCCGTTGGCGGCCAATTCGCACCGGGCTCAATAGCCCCGGCGCGGGTCGACGCAGCTTAGCAGCTCCTGCCCGGCACGCAGCCGGCGCACATTCTCGCCAATCTGCTGGGCCGCAGAGCCCGGCAGCGCCACCGATGCGAGATGCGGCGTGATCAGCACATTGTCCATCGCCCAGAGCGCGCTGTCCGGCGACAGTGGCTCGGAGGCAAACACATCCAGCGTGGCCTCCGCGATATGGCCCGAACGCAACGCCTCGATCAGCGCCGGCTCATCGACGATGCTACCGCGCGAGACATTGATGAAGACCGCGCCACGCTTCATCTGTGCCAGGCGCTCGGCATTCAGCAGCCCGCGCGTCTGTGGCGTCTGCGGCAGCATGCAGACGAGAATGTCGCTATCGCCCAGGATATCCGGCAACGCGGACAGGCCGGCCGATGTCTCGATGCCCTCCACCGATTTCAGCGTGTTGGACCAGCCACGCACGCGATAGCCTTGCCGGGCGCATTCGAGCGCCGCGGTCAGGCCGAGTTCGCCAAGGCCGAGAATGCCGACCGTGATGGTCTCGGGATCGCGCGGATGAATATAGTGCCAGCGGCGCTCGCGCTGAGCGCGCTCGAAGGCTGGAATGTCGCGCGCATGACGCATCACTGCGAACAACACATAGCCAGCCATCATCCGCGCCATCTTCGGATCGGACAGGCGCGTGATCGGAACCTCCGGCAGGTCGTCACGCCCGACCAACGCGTCGACACCGGCGCCCAGATTGACGACGAGCCCGAGATTGGGAAAGCGCGCAAAGAAGCCATGCGGCGGCTTCCAGACAAGTGCCTGCCGCACGCTGGCGGGGTCAGCGATATCGTCAGCCCGACGAAGATCGATCCCCTCAACGGCGAGCGCCGCACGCCACGTTTTGAAGTCATCGAGGACGCTGTAGAACGCCATCACCTCCGACGTCATTGCGCGGCCTTTTCGGCGATCAGGCGCGACACCGCCGTCAGCGCCAGCTCATAGCCCAGCGCGCCGAGCCCGGCGATGACTCCCGTTGCAGCACGCGACACATAGGAGTGATGGCGAAACGGCTCTCGCTTCCAGATATTGCTCATATGCGCCTCGATGATCGGGCCCTCGAAAGCGAGCAGCGCATCGAGGATCGGGACCGACGAGTAAGTGAGGCCGGCGGCATTGATGACGATCCCCTCGGCCCTCTCCCTCGCCTCCTGAATCCAGTCAACCAGAACGCCCTCGTGGTTGGATTGGCGGAAATCGACGGTCGCACCAAGCGACGCCGCGTGATCCTCGCAGCGCTTCTTGATCGAGACGAAACTTTCGCGGCCATAGGTGCCGCTTTTGTCCAGCCCATAAAGATTGGCATTGGGACCATTGAGGAAATAGATAACTGGAGACGTCATGGCCGCGCTTTCATCTGTCTGGAGGGCAATCGGGTATTCTTGAGAGGCAAGACCGAACCGTGAGAAAATACCAACGAACGAGTGACGTCGGATGATCCCAGATGCTCATCCCGCCGCCAACAGGACGCCTGCAGCTACGCATCGACGCAGCGCATTCGCAATTTGAACCTTAGAGAGAGCCGCTTCGTTGCAGAAATCGAAAGAACCTATGCGGTTCGACGGATTTCAGTATGGTTCAGAGGTTGCTCTTGCCGTAGGTGAAAAGCCCGAAGGCGGCGTCGTCCGTTGCTGGGTAAAAATGTGCGAGGCGACCAATCGAAACCGGCCGAAAAAGTCGGCCCGGACGACATGCGGTGCACGGTCGGCATGCTAGAGCGTTTTCGAGCGAACTCGGTTCTGCTTCGATCAGAACCGAAAAGGCTCTAGTGCATTGGCGCGTGTTTCAAGGAATCCCTGATTTCGCGCCAGATGTTCACACACCAATTTCTCGCTCTTTGGGTCAACACGTTTCTCAAGATTCACTCTCGCTGACGCCCTATCTCCTTCTACGATCAGCAAGAGTCGTGCCAACAATTGAAATGCTGGATCATCCACTCATCGGATGCCGGCGTACCGTGGGCCAATCATCCAACATTCTGAGCATGGTTATCGGGTGACCAGGACACCACCTTCGATGCAATCTCCAGTCTGCCGATCAGCGGCATCTGGCGAAAACTGCAACGATTTTGTCCGGATCATATCAGGCGAGCTGCTCTCTTAAAAAAACGACAGCGCTTTAGCCGCCCTTCTTGCCGTCCGCCGCGAACTGCTTCAGGAACGCGGTGAGATCCTTGATCTCCTGCTCGTTCTTGATGCCGGCAAAGCTCATCTTGGTGCCGGGGATCTTGCCCTTCGGGTCCTTGATATAGTCGGTGAATACCTGATCATCCCAGGTCAGGCCGGAATTCTTGTTGGCGTCGGAATAATTATAGCCCGCGACAGTGCCGGACTTGCGCCCGAATAGACCGTTCAGGATCGGCCCCACGGTGTTCTTCGCGGTCTCGCCGACCTGATGGCAGGCGCGGCACTTGTTGAAGGACTTCTCCCCGGCTGCAACATCCTGCGCCATGACATCAGTCGTCATCAGCGCGAGTGGCAAAGCGAGCAGCGAAAAGCGAAGCGTCATCCTGATCAAACCTCGATTATGGTGATTGTCGTGGCGTGTCTGCGAAGGCGGCAAGTCAAGAATGCTATCGCACTATTCGACCTTGGGGCCGGACTTGCCATCAGGCGTGACGTCGATGGCCATCGCCCGCCCGGTCACCTTCGGTGCCGGCCGGCAATCCTTCATGCATGGGGTCTTGTTCCAGAACTGCTTCTCGGACGTCTCACGATCGTCCTCAAAGAACGCCGCTGCATTCGGCATCTTGATCGACGTGAAGTTCTTCTCGTTGAGTTCGAATGTCTCGTCCTTGACGATCTCGTTCATGCTGAGAATGTAGGCCGTCAGCGCATAGACCTCGTCATTGGTCAGCGACTGCGCATTGCCATAGGGCATCGCGCGCTTGATGTAGTCGAACACGGTGGACAGATCGGGCCAGAACGAGCCAACGGTCTTGTCCGGCCGATCCGCCTTCAATGTGCCCGCGCCGCCGGCAAGCACCGGCCATCGACCGACGCCCTGTCCGAATTCGCCGTGACAGGACGCGCACTTCTCCTGAAACAGATCGTCACCCTGCTTCACAGTGCCCTTGCCGACCGGAAGACCTCGCCCGTCCGGCCGCACGTCGGTGTCCCAGGCCGCGATTTCCTCAGCGGTGGCCGCCCGCCCCAGCCCGAGCTTCGCAGAGGGCTTGACCACGTCGCGGCCCGCCATCTGCTGGGCAGCGCTTGGCGCACTCGTGCCGCCGAGCAGACATGCCGCCAGCACCAGCGTCAGGGCATTAGCCGATTTCGACATTTTCAGTCTCCCCGCCCGAACGCACCAGCCAGGTCTGAATGCCGTTATTGTGGTAGATCGAATTGACGCCGCGCACCTTGCGCAGATCGTCCTTCGACGGCTGCACGTAGCCAGTGGAGTCGATGGCGCGAGACTGGATCATCAGCTCCTGTCCGGTCCAGTCGAAATCCACATAGAAGCGCACGACGGATTTGTCGAAGACCGGGCCGTCGATGCGCGCGGTCTGCCAGTTGCGGCCGCCATCCATCGAAACATCGACGCGCTTCACGGTGCCGCGCCCGGACCACGCGAGCCCGCTCAGCACATTGCGGCCCTTGTGCTTCAATGGCGCCTGCGGCGACGGATTGGTCACCACCGATTTCGCATCCATCACGAATGTATGCTTGCGGGAATTTCCGTCGGCCAGCAGATCCGTATATTTCGACGTCTCCTCGCGGGTCTGCCACGGCTGGTCGCCCGCCTCGATGCGGCGCAGCCACTTGACCCACAGATTGCCTTCCCAGCCGGGAATGACGGCGCGCAGCGGATAGCCCTGCTCAGGACGCAATGCCTCGCCATTCATGGCGAAGGCAATCATGACATCGTTCAGCGCCTTCTCGATCGGCAGCGAGCGGTTCATGCCAGCGGAATCGGCGCCCTCCAGCATCAACCATTTGGCATTCGGCTTCAGCCCGGCCTCATCCAGCAACACTTTCAAAGGCACGCCGGTATACATCACGTTGTGGATCATGCCGTGCGTGAACTGGCAGCCATTGAGCTGACTGCCGCGCCATTCCATGCCGGAATTGGCAGCGCATTCGAGGAAGTACACCCTGTTGATGCGCGGCATCCGCTTGATGTCGTCCATGGTGAACACCAGCGGCTTGTCGACAAGCCCGTTGATCATCAGCCGATGATCGGCAGGATTGATCTCGGCGACGCCGCCGTGATGACGCTCGAAGCACAGGCCGGACGGCGTGACGATGCCGTCGAGTTCGTGCAGCGGCGTGAAGTTGACCGACGATTCAGCAGAAGCCGTCAGCCACGGTACGTCGCGCCGGATCACATTCTTCTCGAATTTCGAGGGAACGCCGTAGGGATGTTTGTCGACGCCGTCGCCGAGATAGCGCTGCCAGTCCTGCACATCCGTAATGAGCGCTTCGGATTTTGCCGTCTCACCCGCGAGCGCCGGAATCGCCGAAAGTGCTGCACCGGCACCGGCCAGGCTTGCCGCGCCGAGAAAGCGGCGGCGATTGAGCGTTTCCGCTGATGTTCGATCAGTCATGCGACAAGCTTTCCTGTCTCTGCAATACGACGCCTGAATCAGGCCCCGGTCACCTTGACCGCGGTGTTGGGTTCGATCCTGACGGTTGAGACCTTCGCTACATGCGCCGCGACCACCTCCCAGATCGGCGGTCCCTGCGTATTCTCGTTGATGCTGGCCCAGCCCGAGACCGTGTAGGTCTTGCTGGCCTCGATCGGCTTGCCGGACTTCAGATGGGTCATCCCGGAAATGCGCGACCCCATCGGTTTGGAAATATCGATCGCGTAGCCCATGCCGCCCATGCGGACCATGTCGCCACCGCCCTGGAAATAAGGATCGGGGTGGAAGATATTGTCGGCAACGTCCTCCAGCACTTCCTTGATCTGGGTGCCTGTCATCTGGTTGCGATAGCAGTTCGGATAGGTGATCGCGGTGGCGTTGGTGATCTGCTCCCAGGTGATCGCATCACCGGGGATCAGCGTGCCGCCCCAGCGGAAGCCGGGCGACAGCACGATCTCCGCATCGCGCTCGGACATCATCGCGTTGCAGATCAGATCGTCGAAAGTGCCGTTGAAATTGCCGCGGCGATACAGCAGCGAATCCGTCTTGCCGATCTCGCGCGCCAGATCCCCCGCGAAAGGTGCCCTCACCTTTTCCACCAGCGCGGTCATTGCCGGATCGGGTTTGATGACATCGGAGAAGACCGGCATCAGCTTGAAGCGGATATCCGCAACTTTCTTGTCCTTCACCTCGATATCGAGACGCGACACGAACTTGCCGTGCGAGCCTGTCGCCACCAGCACCGTATTGCCGACCTTGACCAGGCCGGGCATCGCGTCATGGGTATGCGCCGTCAGGATGACGTCGAGCCCCTTCACGCGGCCGGCCAGCTTGCGGTCGACATCGAAGCCGTTATGCGACAGCAGCACCACGATGGAGGCACCGGCAGCGCGGGCTTCATCGACCTGCTTCTGGATGTCCTCTTCGCGGATGCCGAACTCCCAGTTCGGAAACATCCAGCGCGGATTGGCGACGGCCGTCCGCGGCAGCGCCTGACCGATTACGGCGATGGTGGCGCCGCCGCGCTCGAACATCTTGCGCGCCTCGAACACCGGCTCCTGCCATTCGTTGTCGCGAATGTTCTGCGCGAGGAAAGCGAAAGGCGCGCTATCGGCGATCTGCTTGACGCGCTCGGCGCCGTAGGTGAATTCCCAGTGCCCGACCATGGCGTCGAGCTTCAGCGCCGACATGACGTCGACCATGTCCTGCGCCTTGGTCTGTAGTGACGTCCAGCTTCCCTGCCAGCTGTCGCCGCCATCCAGCAGCAGCACCTTGTCGTCGCCGCGCTCGGCGCGCACGGCGCCGATCAATGTCGCGATACGGTCCATACCGCCCATGCGGCCGTAATTCTTGGCGAGTGCTACGAAATCATCGGCCGTCAGCGCGAAGGCATCGGCCGTGCCGGCCGCGATCTTGAAGTAGTTGCGAAACTCGGCATCCGTGAGATGTGGCGGCATGCCCTTCACTTCGCCGACGCCGAGATTGACTGACGGTTCGCGGAAGTGCAGCGGCATCAGTTGCGCATGCGTGTCGGCGACATAGAGGATCGTCACCGTGCCCAGCGGATCGAACCGCAGGATGTCGGCCTGTGTGAGGCGTTGCTGTGCCGCCGCGCGACCCAGCGGGCCAAGGCCGCTGCCGATCGTGAGCGCAGACGCAGACGCCGTCGCTTGCAGGAAATCCCGCCTCGATATCATGATCCACCTATGATCCCTTCCGGTATGGAAGGGTGAATGTTCAGAAGAACGTCAGATCCAGGATCTTCAATTCAGGATCTGCAATTCAAAGTCTGCAATCCGTCAGGCCACGGTCAGCTTGTTGGTTGCGACATAGTCGGAGCCGTCGTCATCCTTCCAGGTGAAGGTGAATTCGCCGGACTCGGCAGCCTTGTAGAAAAACGACTGATAGGGATTGGCCGAAATGGCGGGATTCCAGTCGGCCTCGAACACCGTCTTGCCATTGAAGGCTGCCGTGAACTTGTTGATGATCTTGCGCGGCACGACCTTGCCGGCCGCATCCTTGCGCTGGCCGGATTCCATTTCGTGAGAGATCAGCGTCTTGATCTCGATCAGCTCGCCCGGCTTGGCCTGGGTCGGAACACGAACGCGCGGGGTTGGTTTGGTTGCCATGGGAAAGTCCTCGCCTGATAAATCTGTTCTGTGAACGAAGCTGCGCGACTAGCCGCCGCAGCCGCCGATCGTGACCTTCACATTGGCCTTCGCCATGTGCAGCTTGCCGTTGGACATTTCGGCGATGCAGACGATGTTCTGGGTTTCCGCAAGACGCATGCGCGTCGAGGCCGAGGCCTTGCCGCAAGCCGGCGTGAACCGGTAGCTGACGACGGCCGGCAACGGATTGCCTTCGGCAAACACATGCACCGACTTAACGTAGTCGGCATCGGTCATCGGGCTTTCGATATCCACATTGACCGGGACCACAAGGCCGTTTTCGGCGATCTCGGGCACGTCGAGCTTGATCTTGCCGCCTTCGAATTTCTTGTCGCCATACAGCTTCTTGATTTCGGCGGCGACGGCCTGTTCATCGGCCAGCGATAGTCTGGGAGCAAGGATTGCTGCGAGACCGGCGATCGCGGCCATGGCCAGCGTTTCGCGACGGGTCTTCTCGACCGACTTCAAAATCATGAGTGCTTCCTCCTGCGGGATTTGAGCAATCCCTTTACAATAGTATCACTTGACGATTCCAAGTCTGATCTATCTTATCTGGGACATATCATTATATTCTTTTTCTTGAATGTAAAGATCTGAAATGCACAGTGCCGCACAGACGGCGATGTGGGAGGGGACAGATGAGGAAGACCGTCATTCGGTCAGCGGCAGCGGCCATTCTGGTACTCTGCGCGGGGAGCTTCGGCAGTCATGCGCAGGACGCCAGCGAGAAAGAGATCGAACGCTATCGCGAGATGATCTCGGACCCGATGTCCAATCCCGGTTATCTCGCCGTCGATCGCGGCGAAGCGCTGTGGGGCGAAGCCCGCGGCACCAAGAACGTCTCGCTGGAAACCTGCAATCTCGGTCTCGGCGCCGGCAAGCTCGAAGGCGCCTTCGCGCAATTGCCGCGCTACTTTGCAGATGCCGACAAGGTCATGGACCTCGAGCAGCGTCTGTTGTGGTGCATGCAGAACATTCAGGGACTTGATACCAAGGATGTCGTCGCGCGGCGCTTTTCCGGCCCGGGCCGTGCGTCCGACATGGAAGATCTCGTCGCTTACATCGCCAACAAATCGAACGGCATGAAGATCGACATTCCGCTGAGCCATCCCAAGGAGCAGGAGATGGTGGCGGTCGGCGAAGCGCTGTTCTATCGCCGCGGCGGCGTCAACGATTTCTCCTGCGCCACCTGCCATGCCGACGACGGCAAGCGCATCCGGCTGCAGGGACTGCCTAACTTCTCCAAGCCCGGCAAGCCGGCGCAGGAAACCATGGGCGGCTGGCCGACCTACCGCGTCTCGCAGGGCGCGCTGCGCACCATGCAGCATCGTCTGTGGGATTGCTTCCGCCAGCAGCGCTGGCCCGTGCCGGAATATGGCTCGGACGCACTGACCGCCCTCACCTCTTTCCTGCAAAAACAAGCGGCGGCCGGCGAACTCAACGTTCCGTCGATCAAGCGATAAGGAGCCCGGGATGAAACGCGTTTTGACACTCGCCGCGCTCGTTCTCGCAGCAGGCTCGCTCACGACATCCGCATCGGCGCAGACCGCTGCCAAGGCGCCGGATCCGGCCCTCGTCGATGCCTATATGAAATCCACCTTCGGCAAGGCGCCGCCGGAATGGCAGGCCCGCATCGAGCCGGACGAAACGCTCAAGACCTGCAATGCCTTTCACAACGAGGTGCCCAGCGCGGAAGCCGACAAGATCACCGCGCGCGAACTGGCGCGGGTGGTGTATCCCGCCGACGGCAAATTTCTCGGCAACTGGAAGGAAGGCGCGAAGATCGCCAATAACGGCCGCGGCGGCCAGTTCTCGGATCCGCCTGATACGGTCGCCGGCGGCAACTGTTACGCCTGCCATCAGATGGAGCAGAAGGAAGTCAGCTACGGCACGCTCGGGCCGAGCCTGACCAATTACGGCAAGGACCGCAAATACGATCCGCAGGAAATCAAGAACGCCTTCACCAAGGTTTACGACTCGCAAGCCATGTTCGCCTGCTCCAACATGCCGCGCTTCGGCGTCAACAAGGTGCTGAGCGAGCAGCAGATCAAGGATATCGTGGCTTTCCTGTTCGATCCGGAATCGCCGGTCAACAAGTAACCGAAGCTGAGAGGGGATCGATATGACGATGCGAAACGCATGGATTGCCATCGTCCTGTCGATGCTCGCGTCATCTGCAGTAAAGGCGGAAGAAGCCGTCGTCAGTTACAAATCCCTCGGACTTGAGCTGGCGCTCGATGCTGCGCGTGCCGCGCTGAAGGAGTGCCAGAAGCGCGGTTACCAGGTGGCGGTTGCCGTGGTTGATCGCTTTGGCACGCCGCAAGTCCTGCTGCGCGATCGCTTTGCCGGACCGCACACGCCGCCGACGGCCACCGGCAAGGCGTGGACCTCGGCGACCTTCCGCAACAGCACCACCGAACTCAATGCGATCAGCCAGCCCGGCATGATGCAGGCCGGACTGCGCAACCTGCCGAATGTCGTGATCATCGGTGGCGGCATGATGATCGAAGGCGCCGGTGCAATGCTGGGCGCCATCGGCGTCTCGGGCGCCCCCGGTGGCGATGCGGATGAGGCCTGCGCCAAGGCCGGTATCGCGGCGATCCAGGACAAACTGGATTTCTAGTTCGCCCGCGCGCCTACGCCTGCTTCTTCAGCCACTCCGGGAACGTCGCCGTCTCGTAGCCCTTCTGACGCACATAGCGGAACATCGCCAGAAATTCTGTCGGTTCCAAAAGTCCGGGCATGCGCGCGACTTCCCGCGCCTGTCCGCTTTTCGATGCCAGTCCCGCGACGGTCTCCGGAAAGAACTGGATCGTCGGCGTAAAGCGAATGCCATAGGCTTCGCCAAAGGCTTTCTCGCCGCGCTTGCGGCCGTCGAAATCCGTCACCTCCCGCGCGCCGATATGATTGAGATGCAGAATCTCGAAATTGTCGCGGATATAGGTCTCGATCTTCGGATTGGTCATGTAGCTTTCGTGCATGCGCTTGCAGGCCGAACAGCCCTTGAGGCCCCACATCACAGCGAAGCGCTTGCCCTTGGCGGTCGCGCCCGCCAGATCCTCGGAGAGATCGAGGAAGCTCTCCAGATACCAGTCCATCTGATAGAGCCCGTCATCACCGAGCGTCGCCTTTGCGGATGCCGGTGCAGCGCGTAACCCGACCACGCCGAAACCGATGGCCGCGAGCGCATGCCGTCTGGTGATCACGCCAGTTACCTCAGACATTCGATCCTCCCGAGCCACACATCATCCGATCGTGCCGAAGGCCGGAAAGGTCTCCAGCATCCAACCTGAAATCCGCGGCATGGCACCAGTCAAAAACAGAACACCTGTCAGGACAAGGCCGGCGCCAATCACCTTCTCGATAGCCAGCATATGCCGACGCAGCCGCGCCATCAGCCGCATGAAAGGCCCCGAAAACAGCGAAGCCAGCATGAAGGGAATGCCGATCCCCATCGCATAGGCCGCGAGCAGAAGTGCACCCTGCGCCGGTGCGCCTTCAGCACCTGCGACCATCAGAATAGCCGCCAGCACCGGCCCGACGCATGGCGTCCAGCCGAAGGCGAATGCGAGGCCGACCAGATAGGCGCCAAGAAAACCCGCCGGTCTGCGCACCGCTTGAAAGCGCGCTTCGCGAAATAACAGCCCGATCCGGAAGACACCGAGAAAGTGAAGTCCGAGAATGACGATCAACACACCGGCGATGATGCCCAGCGTCTCGAAATGCGCCGTAATCGCCTTGCCGATCAGCGATGCCGATGCGCCGAGCGCCACGAAGATCGTCGCAAACCCCAGCACGAACGCAAAGGACAGTGCGACCACGCGTCCGTTCGGTCGCCAGCCGGCCTGGCCACCGCGATCATCGAGTTCGTCCAGGCTGACGCCTGCCAGAAAGCAGAGATAGGGCGGGACCAGCGGCAGAACGCAGGGCGACAAGAACGACAACAGCCCTGCGCCCAGCGCACCAAGGAACGAGATTGAGGACACGACGGCGGATCCGGTTCTGGCATAAATATTCGAATTCGTGTATGTGTAACACATGACGTGGAAATTGCCTCTGAAAACCTCGTTGATCGCAACATTGTTGGTGATGACCGTGGCGCTGTCGCCGCGCATCGCTGATGCGTCCGAACTCCTGATGTTCGAGCGCGATGGCTGCGTCTGGTGCGCGCGCTGGAATCGTGAGATCGCGCCGGTCTACGACAAGACCGACGAAGCCAAGCTTCTTCCGCTGCGCCGCATCGATATGGATCGCGACAAATCGCCCGGCGTCGCACTGGCTTCCCCGGTACGTTTCACGCCGACCTTTCTGATCGTCGACAACGGCCGCGAGATTGGCCGCATCACCGGTTACATGAACCACGAATCTTTCTGGAGCCTGCTCGGGAAGTATGCTGCCAGACTGACCACCTCACAGCCCAACGCCAATCGTTCCTGACCCCTTCAAACATTCGCGGGACACGCACGCTGCCATGGCTTCTATCATCCCATCCGAACTCGAAGACGAACTGCGCGACGGCGCGGAGTATTCGCCCGAACTCGACCAGTTGATGCGCAAGGCCCGCAAGGCCAGCAATTTCCTGAAAGCGATCTCGCACGAAAACCGTCTGCTACTGCTGTGCCTGCTGGCGGAACGGGAGCGGTCGGTGTCCGAACTGGAGAACATCCTGTCGCTGCGGCAGTCAGCCGTGTCTCAACAGCTCGCGCGTCTGCGCTACGACGGCATGGTCGAGACCCGACGCGACGGCAAGACGATCTATTACAGCCTGGCCAATGACGACGTGCGAAGCGTCATCTCGGTCATCTACGATATTTTCTGCGCCACACCGGCGCCGACCAAGAAAAAATAACGCCGCCGATCCGGCAGGCGGAGGCGCGCGGCCCGTAAGGCCAGCGCTCCTCACATCGGGAGGAAATCCATGCAGAACATGTCTGCCTGGTTATCGGCGCTGGCTGGCTTTGCCATCGGTGCCATCGCGGGATTTGCCGTGCGACGCGCGCGCCTTTGCACATTTGGCGCGATTGAAGATGCGTTGATGGGCGGTGACAATCGCCGCCTGAAGATCTTTGGGCTGGCGCTGGGTATCGCCGTGCTCGGTACGCAGGCGCTGATCCTGTCCGGCTTTCTCGCGCCGGAACACACCACTTACGTTCCCACCGCATTGCCCCTCATTGCGATCGTCATCGGCAGCATCTTGTTCGGCACCGGCATGGCAATGGTCGGCACTTGCGGCTTCGGCTCGCTGGTGCGGCTCGGCACCGGCGATCTCAGGAGCCTGATCGTGATCCTCGTACTGGGCGCGACGGCCTATGCCACTCTGCGCGGATTGTTCGCCGATCTTCGCATTGGCGTGCTTGAGCAGCTAGCGATCCGGATGCCGGACGGCATACGCTCCGACTTTGCATCGCTGCTGACGCAAGCGACCGGCCGCGATCTGCGCGTGCCGCTCGCCATCATTGTCGGCAGCGGCCTCTGTTGGCTGGCACTCAGCGACAAACGCCTGCGCCGCGCGCCGCGCCTGCTCACTGCCGGCGTCGCACTCGGATTACTCACGATTGCCGGCTGGATTGTCACGGTGGGATTGAACGACGATTTCGCTGGCCCGCCCCGCCCACAAAGCCTGACATTCGTATCGACGATCGGAAAAGCACTGTATGCCGGGGTTCTGAATGTCGCGAACTTCGCCGATTTCGGCGTCGGCAGCGTGTTCGGCGTCATTGCCGGTGCATGGGCCGCAGCGTGGTTGGCCGCAGAACTGCGCTGGGAAGCCTTCGACGACGATCACGAAATGCGCCGCCATCTTATCGGCGCCTGCCTGATGGGCGTCGGCGGCATTCTGGCGGGCGGCTGCACCATCGGTCAGGGCATCACCGCGGGATCGATGCTGGCGCTGTCCTGGCCGATTGCCGTCGGCGGCATGATACTTGGCGCGCGCATCGGCATTGCGATCCTGGTCGATGGCTCGCCGCGCGACCTCATCCAGCGCAACTGGATGCTACTGGCGCGGAAAGCCCCGCCGTCGAAGTAGTTATAGCGTTTTCGAGCGAAGTGGACGCCGGTTCGCGTTAAGAAAACGCGTCAAAAAAACGAATCTTCAAGGCTTGAGGTAGCTCCAGCCGGCTTCCTGCAATTCGATCAACCTAACGGCGCCCGATGGCACCACCGTCGCCTCGGATACGACACTGATCGCCTTGCCCTCACGCTTCTCCATGCCCTCTTTGGTATTACCGCAGGCAATGAATTTGACGCTGGACGGGAAGCTGGCATCGACAATCTGCTTGATGCGGTCCTTCACCGGCGAGGTGTCGTCGCGCAGCATGTACAGACCCGGCCCATAAGTGACGATCTCGATCTGAACGTCCTCGCCCTTCGCCTTGTAGAATTCCATGACATTGGTTGCGTTATTTAACGCCAGATTCATCAGAGCCGGATCGTTCTGATTGACCTGAATGGCGACGCGATGCTCCTTCGCGCCTGCTGCATAAGCGGACAACGTGATCAGCGACAACAGGACGGCTCCGGCAATCGATCTCAACAATGATCGCATCTCAAAACTCCTTTTCAGGGACATACAATTTCAGGGACGCACGATCGTAAAACCGCGCTCTGTCAAATCCAGCAGATGGCCGACGCCGACCTGCACTTCCACCGCATGTGGATTGATCGCCGGCCGCTTGCCGGTGTCCCGCTCGATCGTATCCAGCGTGTTGCCACAGACGCTGAAGCGCACGCCTTGGGTGACCAGACTATCGACCAGTGCGCGGTGTTCGTTGGTGTCGCGCAACAGATCGATGCCGGGACCGAAGGTGACGACTTCAACCGCCACCTTGTCCGGTCCATAGGCTTTCAGGAGATTGCTGGCGACGCTGAGAACGAGGCGTTCTTTCTTCGGATCGGAATCGGACAGCTGCAAGGCGATGAAATGCTCGGCGAAGGGCTTGTCCGGCGCGGCATCCTGCTTGGCGGGCCGTGTCTGCGCAGTGACCGCGCCCGTTGCAAATGACATCAGCGCAAGGACCGACAAACAGAAAAACAGTCCTCGCTTTTTCATTGCGCACAAAACCTCTGACGATCAGGGGATTGATTAGCAATCGCCCTGCGCCGGCGCAATCAAACTAACGAAGCGGACTAGAGAGGATTTATTGCGTCGCAAACACAGGACGCAGTGCCAGGCCGCGGATCGCAACTGCAGCGCCCGCAAAGATACCCGCAGCCGCAACGAAGGATGGCAGTGCGAGCGTGGACACACCTGTCAGCCCCTGCCCGATCGAGCAGCCATAAGCCATCGCACCACCGATCCCCATCAGCGCGGCACCTGCCATCGAACGTCCGGTATGGCGCGCCGACGTATAGCCCTCAAGCTCAAAGCGTCCGGTCAGCAGGGCGGTCAGCAGGCTGCCGATGAACACCCCCGCCACCAGCGCAATTCCGAAATTCAGCGTCATGCCCGTCGAGAGCATGATGAATTGCAGCGTATCGGCAGCCGGCGACACGAATGTCAGCGACGCCACCGGGATCGGATCGAACTCATCAGCACCAAGCCAACCGGTCGTCAGCCAGCCGGCGATCACCAGCAGGCCCATTACCAACCCCGCCGCGAGTTGCCCCGGCGAACGTCGAAACGCACGATGCGACAGTGCGAACACCAACAGCGCACCGCCGACGATCAGTGTTGCTGCCACGCGCGCCGTTGCGTCAGGCAGACCGAGCGTACCGAACAGCGACGGAAGAGAATTCACCCCGGGCGTCGTCTGCGTCCATTGCAGGATCGACAGACGCGTCGGCGCGAGCAGGCCCTTCAAGGTCATCTGCGCCGTGACGCCAATGATCGCGATCACGACCAGCGATCGTAGATTCCCCTTGCCGAGCAACACCAGTGCACGCGATGCACAGCCATTCGACAGCACCATGCCCAGGCCGAACAACAGCCCGCCGACGAAGATCAACGGCGCCGAGAATGACGGCTGCAAATAGAGCGACTTGGCGATCTCGACGATCCCAGCGCCGGCAATGAATTGTGTGCCGACAACCGCCACGGCAACCGCCAGCGCGTAGCTGCGGATCTTGCGTCCGTCGTCATGCGCCCACCAGTCGCGCAGGCTGCTCATGAGGCAGAACCCGCTCAGCAGACCGACCACGCCGAAAACGGCGCCAATCGCAAAACCCGCGATAACCGGGAGCGCAAACATCGAATGATCCGAACGTGATTTTGAGGTGATGACACTGGATTACTACCGGCAGTTTCAGAGGCGGTCCAGTTGACGCATGATTTAAGGAGGAAGTTCTACGGACGGTGAAAAACAGGAAACATAATTCCATCAGATCCGGAAGCACGATGCAGAATGACTATCGCTCTGGGAGCGGCAGAGATCGCCACACGCGTGTTTCGCACCCAATTTTCGAAACGGCATTTTCGATCTTGCCCGGCTCCGGGACCATTCGAGCAGCAAGCGATCTGGATCACTGGTGCAAGCTTTGCGCCCTTGCCAACCATTTCTTGGGTGGTGGCTGACGCGCAGTAAGGACGTGCGGGATTCAGCAGTCCTGGAATAGGAGAGATTACGTCAACTGCCGAATGCCAATGAAGGCTGCGACCGCTGCTACTGCCCAGAATATGCTCCCGACAATCCGCTCAGCTCGTTCCGAACGATCACGCAGACCAACGAACCTAAGTATATTTCGTCCTGTTGCCTTAACGATGACGTCGAGAACAATGTGGATTAAAATTCCTACGATTTGATCCATTCGGCCGTCGGGGTCCTGTCGCGGCGTGCGTGCAGCTAGCATAGGCATTGCCACAATATTCGCAATGCGGATGCCCTCCCCGCTCACGAATAAGGAACGCTTCTAACATGGACATGCTTCTAGGCATTTGGGTCATATTCTTCATTGTCGGACTCGTGCCCGGCAGCATCTTCGGGTACTTGCTCGTGAAACTGCCTTTAGGATTTGGATGGCAAGTGCTCCTATCCGCATGTTTGGCAGCGCTCTCGGGGTACGTAATATCGTTAGTCGTCGTTCCAGCGGAGGCCGCGACGACAGATATTCACGCTCGCAACATTGCGCTGTTTGCTCCACCAATTCTTCTGGCCACACTGGTGAGCATCTACTGGACTCGGAAAGAGCCCAAGCCGCCTCCGCGTTCCTGACCAGGAATGCGAGCGCCAATGAGAGGTATGATCACTGCGCATTCTGCAATGTTTCGGGAAAGGGAAACCAATTTTGGCGACTTGGTAGTTTGAACAGAAACACCTCCAAATCTGACCAACGGATCTTGGAGATGATTTTATGAAGCGACTGCTCGTTTTCACGATGTTGTTTCCGCCACTCGTGCTGTTCGTCTACATCGCCGCCGATCAGTTGTTGCGCGATGGTTTTCCCGACATCGGGTTCCTGGCGTGGCTGGTGGGAATTGCGTATGTGCTCGCCGTCATTCCTGCTTGGTTGACGGCAGGAGTGGACTGGGCGCTTTCCGGCCAGCCGCTTTACGTGCGGCTCATCGCGACGATGCCGGTGGCGGCTATCCTGGCCGAGCTTGTCGCACGCTACATGGGCCAGCCATATTTCGATGTGTCCGTTGCGATAGAGGGAGCAGTTCCAGCCGCGGTGTGTTCGTGGCTGTCAGATAAACCAATGAGAAGCGTGCATGCGTGAGCAAGCTTGGCACCACCACGGTCATGACCCATCTGCGCAAGTCTTCGGCCACAAGTGTTGACGCAGCCGCCCGCCAACAAGTTGTCTATTTTTATAGACAACAAGCCAATGACTGCGGTAGCGTTTACAAACCTTTCGCAGCAATCACGGGGTGTGCTTCAGTCGTGACCTACAGTATCTACGGGACGCCTCACGGGCAGCCGGAGAAGGTCTGCTACGGAACCGTACAGACCCTCGATCAGACGGCGAGCGAGCTACGGAAGCTGCGCGAAGCTGGCGTCTTGGACGTCTACGCTATTGGCTTCGATCCCGAGACCGCCAACCTGCGGAAGCCACCGTCGGACCCCAAATCGAATTAGGCTGGCGTGTTCGGAACCAGGCAAATACGCGCTGCTTGAAGCGAACAACCCCGAAAATGGAATTGCTTACAGGATTGCCTGTAACCCGCCGCCCCGCAGGGCCAATTCGTCAATGATGTGAAAATGGTGGGGGAAGAAGGACTCGAACCTTCGAAGTCATAAGACGGCTGATTTACAGTCAGCTCCCTTTGCCACTCGGGACACTCCCCCGCCTCACGCCATCGGACCCAAGCCCAACAAGACCTTGGCCCAACACGGCAGTCCCACCGAATAAGTGGCTGGACGGCCATGGATGACGTTAAAACGCGCGCCCGTAAACGGGCTCCCGGTTGGCGCGTTTATGACGGAAGCCATGGGGCAAAGTCAACCGACCCTGGCAGGAATATCCCCCCTTCCCGACCTCTTTCCGGGGGCCCCAAATTGCCATTATTCGGCATGCGTGAGACAAGCCAGCCATGAGCGATCGAGAACGAAAACAGCGATTCCAGCGTGGACCTGACAAGGGACGCGACGGCCAAAGCAGTCAAAACCGGGACAAACCGCGCGATCAGGGCCGGGATCACGGCAGGCGGCCGCCCCGGCGTGGCCGGGAATCCGGCGGTGACGGCCCGGCCATCCTCTATGGCTGGCATACCGTCACCATGGCGCTGGCCAATCCGCAGCGGAAAATTCTCAAGCTGATTCTGACCGAGAACGCCGCCCGGCGTCTTGCCGAGGAGAAGATCGATACCCGCGTGGCACCGATCCTGGTCCGTCCGGACGAGATCGATCGCCGGCTGGGGCCCGATGCCGTGCATCAGGGCCTCTTGGCCGAGGTCGAACCGCTGGAATCGCCGGATCTGGACAGCCTGCCCCAGGACGGCATCGTGCTGGTGCTCGACCAGATCACCGACCCGCATAATGTCGGCGCCATCCTGCGCTCCGCCGCGGCCTTTGCGGTCAAGGCGATCATCACCACGGCCCGGCACAGCCCGGAGGCCACCGGCGTGCTGGCGAAATCCGCGTCCGGCGCACTGGAACTGGTGCCGATGATCACGGTGCCCAATCTGGCGCGGGCGCTGAACGAATTGAACGACCTCGGCTTCATGACCGTCGGTCTCGACAGCGAAGGCACCGAGAACATCAGCGCGATCCCGCTGCAGCAACCGCTGGCGCTGGTGCTCGGTGCCGAAGGTAGCGGATTGCGACGGCTGACGCGAGAGACCTGCAGCGTCGTCGCGCGGCTCGACATGCCCGGCGAGATCAAGAGCCTCAACGTGTCGAACGCCGCCGTGCTCGCGCTCTATGTCGGCGCCAGCAAGCTCGGCCTGATGGGCTAGAGCGTTTTCGAGCGAAGTGGGTCCCGGTTCGCGTCAAGAAAACGCGTCAAAAAAAGAATCCCTCTATCCAAACGAAAACGCCCGCCCGCATTGCTGCGAGCGGGCGTTCTTCGTTCGATCAGATCAGTACGCGCGGCGATGCTGCTGCGACTGGTGATAACCACGCTGCGGAGCTACGGCGCGCGGCGCATACATCACCTTCGGCGCGCCATAGCGATGCGCCTGATGATAACCGGTGCGCGACGCGTAGCTGCGCTGCGTAGTGCCGTAACGCGTGCGCGGCTGCATGCTGTAGCCGTAGCGATAGCTCGGGCGCGCACGATACTGGCTGCGCGACGGATAGCTGTAGATCGCCGGCGCGCGATAGGCCGGACCATAGGAGTAGTTCACCGGATTGGCATAGGGGCCGCCGTAATAGCCGCGACGATAGCCGTAACCGTAACCTTGACCGTAACCCTGGCCATAGCCGCGCCAGCCGATCGCAGTCTCCTGATAGGTCGGGACCGGAGCGAACATGCCCGGGCCGCTGAAGGTCGGGCCCTGGTTGGCGTAATAATACTGACGCGTCACCGGCGTCGGATCGGGCAGCCGCTCATAGGCGGCCACACCGGCGTAACCGTAACCGGCGCTATAGCCCTGTCCGCAGGGGCTGACATAGGCCTGACCGCAAGGCGAACAGCCGTTTGAGGTGAACAGGCCGCCGCCGCAGGCCATTGCAGGCGCTGCGCCGGCAGTGGCGGTGACAACGGCGAATGCCGCAACCCATTTTGAAATCGCGTTACGCATGAATACTCTCTCCTGTCGGGTGTCTTTTTTTGGTGTTGGTGATTGATCGGTCAGCGTCGGAATTCCGGCGGTGCGACGATGACCTCAGGTGGATTGAACGGCACTTCATTTTGCCGCTCCATCGGCGCGGATTTCGCCGACCAGTGCTCGTGGAAGCTCTCGGCCGGCTGCGGCAATTTGCGATTGGCCGGCGGCTCGATTTCCAAACGCCCGTAGCCGGGCTTGTGGCCGAGGCTCGGATAGTAGTGGCCGACATTCGGCACCGGATCGACGTAACGACCGCCATAGACTGTCGGTTGAATATGAATGCCGCGCTGCAAGCCCCAATCGCCTTCGATCACGCGATAGGATGCATCGACGCCGTTGATGATGATCGGCACGCCGGGACGACCGGGCACGACGATGTTGAAACCATCGGCGGCTGCAGCCGGAAGCGTGGTCGCGATCACGAAAAGCACTGCTGAAAGGGTTCGCATGGCCATGTCCTGCATCTCGGCGATACGATATTCGAACGCCTGGCAGGATGGGTTAAGGGAGCGGTCTAAACTGCCGGTAAGCCTAACGCGCAAGCATCAGGCGAAGTTCAAATGCGCGGGATCGCAGCGTGGATTCGTTAACGCAACACGCCCGCACGGCGATGTGATCCCGGTTGAACGCCGCCGCACGCGCGCCGCGCACATCTTGCGCATCGCCGTCGCAACGTGATCTGATCCCTTCAGCCGTTGTCGCAGACATCTGCAGTCGTCATGTCCGGAGAGCCCCGATGAAGTTTCTCAGTGCAGCCATCATCCTGTCGACGCTGGTCGCGACCCCTGCTTTCGCGCGCCACTGGAAACATCATCACAGCGCCGAAACCTTCGTCTTTGCCGCACCCGGCCAGCCCTACCGGATCCAGTTCGGGCACAATTACGGTCCGGGTCTGCAGCCGGGCACCTTCGCCTATTACGACGGTCCCCTCGCCGCCCGCTGCAAGCAATCGGCCGCGGCCTATCGCGGCCAGGACGGCCGGGCGTATCCCTGCTTCTGATTGAGGTTCCACAGGCCGGTTGACGGGTGGGCAGATTGGCCACTGCGATCGAACTTACTCAACCTCTGCCGCGTTGCCGCGCCGGAGGTGGCACATGCCCTACGCGCTATTCGAAGACGACCAGAAGCTCAGCCAGGAATTCCCGACCGAGGAGGACGTCTGGCAACATGCCGACGAAGCCGGACTCGTTGATGTTGTGGACGGCAAGACGGTGCTGGAGGACGGCTACACTATTCAGCCGTGCAGCACCGAAGAGGACACGGGCAAGCCGATCGCGGTACCGCCGGCAGTGACCTAGGAACGACTCTCACAATCCTTGGTTGGAAGACTGAGCGTCCTGAGCGCAGGATGGACGTTCCGAAAGTCCTGCCACCTCTCCAGGGGTGGTGGGGCTTTTGCTGTCGTAGCCATTGGTATGCAGTAGCCGCACAAACTCATCCATGGACGCGTTCAGTCGCCTGGCGCGCTCTTCAGATTCGGGCGTTGAGGTGCTGCCGAAAAGCCGGGTGATGGATTCGCGAAAAGTCATGCGATTCCCCTTACTCATTGAGACGCGCTTTGGTCGCGCGAACGGCAAATTGGTTCAACTCGCCGCGGGGCTTATTTAACAGTTTAGCACACACGCCGCTTGACGGCGAATCACATGAAGGATTCTCTATCCCCGTTCAGGGAGGCGGAGATGGAAGACCACTTCACTCACCAGTATTTCAGCCGGCAGTGTTTCGAGCGACATCACGCACGCGAGGTTTGGGAGCGCGCCCTCTGCGCAGGCGCCCTACTCTTCGGCCTGACGGCCTCGTTCGCAGCCTGTCTGTTTATTTGACGCCCGTTCGCCGTCGGCGAACCTCCCACAGCCAGCCGCCCAAAGGCGTCAGCAGGCCGCTTGGAGACGCATTGGCGCTGACACGACAACGGAGCCGGATTTTGCACTGCCCCCGTTAGGCTTAACCCGCTGACGCGCTTGCACTAACGTCGCTCAATCTAAATGATGATGCCATGAGTTGGGTTGAAGAGCGCGATCGTTTAATCGCGGAGACATTGGCGTTTGTAAAAGAGGTCTCGGGCAACCAGCCCGAGCTGGCCGCGAAGTTGACCGTTGCGGTAGACGCCGAGATGAAAGCCGCTGAAAATCCGAAGCAGATCGTCCCGGAACCTGCGCAGCCGATGAAGCTGACTGATCTCCGGGAAGACATCCGCAATCGCGTGGCATCATTCAAGGCACGGCAGCAGGACATGCAGGACAAGCGGGAGGCCGATTATCAGGAGGTCATCGCAAAAGTCCGGGCTACCTTGGAACAACGTTCATAGGTTGAACCCACCGATGGCGAGCCGGTGCGAAAAGACCGTTTTGACAAGTTATTGAAATGGTGGTGCCGGTTGAGAGGATTGAACTCCCGACCTTCGGTTTACAAAACCGCTGCTCTACCGCTGAGCTAAACCGGCAACAAGATCAATGGGTTAATTGATTTCCCAAGATCGAAATGGGACGTCCGGACCAGTCGCCTGCCCGCGTCGCGCAGTCAGATATCAGAGTTGTCCGGCAAGGGCTACTCCCGCGCGCGCCAAACCGGCGCATGCGCTTACAGCCACGCGTAAAGCAGCAGCAGATTGACCGCACAGGCGGCCATCAGGGCGACCGTGAGTGCCACCTGCACCCCGTCGCTGCGGATATTGTCGATCATTCTCATCGCCCGATAACCATCAAGCGATTCTGGCAAGGGAGTCTCGAACCTTATTTTTCCCGGGATTCAGGACTCGTTTACTTTCGATTCCTGGTGCGGGGACAGCGGAGAACTCGACTGTCTACTGCCCCGCGCTCGTCATTCCGGGGCGTGCGTCGCCGGCGAAGCCGGCAGAGCGCGAACCCGGAATCCCGACATGTTTGGCGTGGTCGGAGAGTCTCATGCTGGGATTCCGGGTTCGCCTGCGCGAAGGCGCGCAGCCGCCCCGGAATGACAGTGTGGGGCGGCAAGACAGCGGTCAAACATTTTTTCCTATCCTCCGTTGACAATATCCCCGTAAGGTTTATATTCCCCTTCGTCCTGCCCCACCGAGAGGGGCGATCGCGATCGTCACGTTCGCGGGGCTGGATGCGGTGGACGCCGGAGATGCGGCGTTACGCGGTTCATGGGGGACGTCTGTCTTCGGGCAGGACGGATCTGCGCCAGCACTGCCACTGGCAAGGAGACGGCCGGCCTTGGGATGGAAAGATCCCTGGACAGTGTGACGGACGACCAAATCGAAACGCGTTCGGCCAAGTGCTTTGCGGCTACCCTGTCCCTCCGCCCTGGGACATTAATTTTGGTGATGGGACCGTTCGCCATGGCAGATGTGCAAGCAACCGAAAAAACACCGCAGGCGGAACGTCGGGCACTTGCTCGGCGCCTCCGAAAGTCCTGATGCCCTCTAGATTGCGGAAGACCGCATTCGCATCAGGCCCAAGGGTGCAACGGGCACCCGGCGTTCCGCACGCCCTCTCACAAGAGGGTGGGAATGCAGGAGACGACGGCGCCCCCGCGCCGCAAACAATGGGGGCGATGACGCATGTCTGGAGAGCACGTGTTGTCTAGAGCAGTGGCTGTTTGACAGTTGAATCTACGACGGCGCGATGAAGGCGCCGCACCCACAGGTGTCATCCCCGGGCTTGACCCGGGGATCCAGCTTGGCCCGCACACCGTCGCACAAGAAAGATGGATGGCCGGGTCAAGCCCGGCCATGACGTGGAGAGGATGACGATCGCATTGAAGCGATAATCAGCGACGCGCAGCGGCACATGACGAATCCCCACACAGAAAAAGGCCGGCGTGATGCCGGCCTTTCCGTCGAAGATTAAATCGGTCTCGTACTTGCTCAGTACTTGGCAACCACCGGGCCACCCCAGCCGAAGCGATAGTTCAGACCGGCCTTGATGGTGTGCTCGTCGTTGTTGAAGCTGGTCGAGCCGCCTGGAATGGCCGTCGAGGTGATCGTGGTGTTGCCGAAGTTATAGTACTGATATTCGACCTTGCCCGACCAGTTCGGCGAGAACATGTATTCGAGACCGCCACCGACCGTGTAGCCGTCCTTCTTGTTGCCATCGATCACAGCAACCGCGGGAGCCACAGCGGCGATGTTCAGGTTGTTGTTATCCTTCCAGGCGTAACCGCCCTTGGCGTAGAGCAGTGCCGGACCCCAGGTGTAACCGAGACGACCGGTGACCGAGCCGAGCTGATCGTTACCGCCGCCCGTAATGGTCGTGCCATTCGGGAAGACGAGGCTGGTATTGCTGCTCGCCAGCCAGCTGTACTGGGCTTCGACACCGACCACCCAGTTGGTGGCGAACTGATAGTCGAAGCCGCCCTGCACACCGCCCATGAACCGGCCGCTATCGCCGACGAGGCTGTTGCCGTCACCGAAGGCGCCGCCGAGATGGCCGCCGATGTAGAAACCGGTCCAGTTGTAGACCAAAGCCGGCGCCGTATAGGCCGGGGCCTTGGTATAGGTCCGCGCCGGAAGGTCGGCAGCGAAGGCTGAAGACGAGATCGCGGCCACGGCAACGATGGCCGACGCGCTGAGCAAAAGCTTCTTCATGGTTGTTCCCCTGTGTTGCGTAATGACCATCGAAAAACAACGTGGCGGCAGTTTGGTTGCTTCACGGCAGGCGTTGCCACATCGATGTTTGCCGACTGCGACAAAGCAGCAACACTTTTGGATTTATTCATTTTCAGGCGGTGCGAAATGGCTTTTGGTTCAGTGCTCACACGAACTTGATCGGGCTTTTCAGTGTCTGGATACCCACGTCGGGCCGCGGCAATGTTGTGGCAACGTTGCGGTCAGTTGAGGGCGACAACGCCGGCATCGAGCACCGACAGCAGATTGAAGGGTTCAGACCAACAACGCGCTACCGCGTCATCTTTTCCATTTCGGGGAACGGCGCGTAGGTCGCGCCGGCACAGGCCTCAGTGACATTCTCGACAATGCGATCGAGACGCTTGTCGACATAGGATACCGCCCGCTCCTGCGGCGCGGTGTATCTGCCGTCGAAATCCTTCGCCGTGTACCGCACGCAACTGACATAGCGCAGCCGTCCGCCAACGGTGCGTTGCACCGGCTCCGCCATCATGGCGTCACGAACGCCGACCGGATTGTTTAGATAGGTCTTGAAGAACGCCAGCAGATCGACGCGATAATTGGTCGGAAATGGCTGTGCGGCCACGCCCTGATCATCCGTGAAGCTGATGCCACCGGCGCCGCCTCCTCCGCATGCTGCAAGCCAAAGCGGCAGCAGTATCGCTGCTGTCCGTCTCAAAGATATCCCCAAATGCCGTCTCATCCGTCGTGCCGTCTCAGTTACGCAGGCGTGTCCCCGTCATGCCTGTCCTAGACGGTTCGCTCCGGAATTGGAATTCGCATCTCGGTGACGGACCCGCGCAAACGAACCGGCCTGCCGCACCTCAGGGATGTTATGCATCCCAGGGGATAGGTGCAGCAGGCCGGCCGTTGAAACTCCGCGATCGCGGCTGGGCAATATGAGGCCGCGACCGCGGAGCCCCCTCAGCCGCGCTTGTGCGCGACTGTGGTCTGGATGGCGGTGTGCTTGTGAACTTTGTGAACGCTCATCTTCTTGTGGAAGCGATGATGAGGACGGGCATGGCGGTGATGATGGCGGACCATTTTCGCATTTGCGTTCAGCACGCCGGGCTTGGCCTGCACCTTGTTATCGGCCGACGTCACCGGCTTGGTGATCGGCGCCGGCGTGGTCTTGGCGATACCGGCAGCCATCGCGGGAGCGGCAAGCATGGAAACTACGATCAACGCGGTGGAAATTTTCTTCAACATGGTCGTCTCCTGTCGGTCTCGATCACGAAGTTGACCGGTCGGTTGGCCGGGCTTGTCGATCAATGCAGTCAGACTAGCGACGCTGCGCTGAACCCACTCTGAGGAAGCCGGACAGGCTTCGTTCATCTCGGTGACATCCTCGTCATGATCGGCTGGGTCAGGCGTCCTGCCCCAAGTCTGTTGCCACAAGTCTGCTCCCATGCCGGCAAAGGCGGGAATGAACACCCACGCCCGGTGTTCACAACCTGAGACTTCCGTGTCAGATTATTGCTGTTGCAAACAGGAGCGCTGCATGACCCACCTCGCGATCAGGCTGACGACGCTGGCAATGTTTTCCGTGGCCGTTGCCGCCACGCCCTTCATGACCTCGGCCTATGCCGCAGGCGGCGATACGCCTTCCGCACCGCCGGCGTCCGACACCAAGGGCACCAAGGACAAGAAGAAGAAAACCGAGACCAGGAATCCGAACAGCGAGAATACCGCGTTCCTCGCCAATTATCGCGCGGCCTATGCCACGGTCTATGACAAGCAGGACTACACGGCCGCCATCGCGCAGCTCAAGGCGCTCGGCCAGGACGACCGCGCCGATGTCGCCAACCTGATCGGCTACTCCTATCGCAAGCTCGGCGACTACAAGGTCTCGCAGATCTGGTACGAGCGCGCGCTGAAGGCCGACCCCGCCCATGTCCGCACCTGGCAGTATTACGGCTTGTGGCAGGTCGAACAGGGCAACCGCGATCAGGCGCAGTATCATCTCAACAAGATTGCTTCGCTGAGCGGCAAGGACTCCGCCGAATATAAATCGCTCGCTGCTGCGCTGGACAAGGCGCCCGGCTCCGGTCCCACCTACTGATCCCATTCGCGGATCAGTCAGCCGGCGCAGTCCTTCGGATTGCGCCGGCTTTGTTATGGCTGAGAGATCAGCTCATATTCGCGGCTGCGACGCTCTCCTCACATTGAGACCTCTGATGGATCCCTGGCTGAAGCCCGCGCTCGACTACATCCACGACTGGCTCTCATTCCAGATGGCAACGACGCAGCAACCCGGCTGCCTCGTCGCCATCGCGCATCGCGGTAAGATCGTTGCTGAATATGCCTTCGGTCACGCCAACCTCGCGACCGGCGAGAAGCTGACGCCGCGGCATCGCTTCCGGATCGCCTCGCATTCCAAAAGCTTCACATCTGCCGGACTGATGAAGCTCCGCGAGCAACGCAAATTGCGCCTCGACGATCCCGTTGGCGACCATGTGAAAGGCCTGCATCCGCAGGTCGCTGCAACGACTATCGGACAATTACTGTCGCATAGCGCCGGCCTCACGCGCGACGGCGTCGATGCCGGGCAGTTCATCGACAGCCGCCCCTATCTCGACAAGAAGGAGCTATTGTCCGAGCTGCAGCAACCGCCCGCGATTGCGCCCGGCACGCGGCTGAAATATTCCAACCATGGCTTTGGCCTGCTCGGCCTCGTCATCGAAGCTGTCACCGGCGAGCCCTATCGCGACTGGATCAGGCGCGAGATCATTGATGCGGTCGGCCTGCGCGAGACTCAGCCCGACATGCCGCTGACAAAGGGCGCGCCCCTCGCACAAGGTCATACGCCGCGGCTTCCGCTCGACCGCCGTCTGGTCATTCCCGGCGACACGCCGTGCCACGCCATCACGCCTGCTGCGGGCTTCGTCAGCACCGCAGCCGACATCGCGCGCTTCTTCGCGCAGCTTGCACCCAATGCAAAGCACAGCGTGCTGTCTGCGGCGGGCCGGCGTGAGATGACGCGGCGGCACTGGCGCAATCCGCACGCAACTATCGAGAGCTATTACGGCCTCGGCACCATGAACGGCACCACCGCCGGCTGGGACTGGTTCGGCCACAATGGCGGATTTCATGGCTATATCTCGCGCACCGCCGTGATCCCGGCCTGCGAGCTGACGATCTCGGTTTTCACCAATGCCACCGACGGCTGGGCGCCCATCTGGGTTGATGGCGCCATGCATATCCTGCGCGCATTCGCCCAGCGCGGCGCGCCGCAGAAGCGCGTCCGCGACTGGACGGGACGCATGTGGACCTCATGGAGCGCGTTTGATCTGGTGCCCATCGGAGACCGGGTGCTGGTCGCCACGCCTCAGGCGATCAATCCCTTCATGGACGTCGCCGAGATCGAGGTGACCGGCAAGGACAAGGGCACGATCGCCGCGGCCGCGGGTTATTCCAGTTATGGGGAAGCAGTCCGGAGGGTCCGTGGCAAGACCGGGAAAGTGACCGAGGTTTGGCTCGCCGGCAGCAAATTAAGGCCCGAAAAGGCGGTCGCGGAGGAGCTGACCCGCAAATATGGAGCAACCGGGCGCCGCTCGCCCCGTTAACGATGCGGCGCTCCCTGCAGCCCGGCCGTCTCAAAGACCTGCTATCCTTTCGCTCGACAAGCCCCAGCGAGGTCGGCTAGACGACCCCGCGCAATCACGCAGCATGAGCCGGCGATCCCCTGATGAACCCGTCCAAGCGCTATGACCGGATCGCCTTCGTGGCCAGTACCAGCGGTGAAGCGCAGGCAGCGCTCGACCAGCTGACGCAGCTCTATGGCAATGCCGATCCGGAAACCGCCGATATCATCGTCGCGCTGGGTGGCGACGGATTGATGCTGAAGACGCTGCATGACTTCATGCGCACGGGCAAACCGATCTACGGCATGCATCGCGGCACCGTCGGTTTCCTGATGAACGAGTTCTCGACGCTTGATCTGCATGCGCGCCTCACCGCGGCGCGCGAGACGCTGATCAACCCGCTGCTGATGCGCGCCACGGACGTCCATGGCGGCGTACACATCCATCACGCCATCAACGAGGTCTCGCTGTTTCGCCAGACGCATCAACTGGCGCGCCTGCGCATCCTCATCGATGAACGCGAACGGATGGCCGAACTTGCCGCCGATGGCATCCTCGTGGCGACGCCGGCCGGCTCGACCGCCTATAACCTGTCGGCGCAGGGTCCGATCCTGCCGATCAATGCCGCGCTGCTGGCGCTCACGCCGATCAGCGCGTTCCGCCCACGGCGCTGGCGCGGCGCACTACTTCCCAATACGGCGATCGTCGCGATCGAGGTGCTGGAAGGCGAAAAACGCCCGGTGGCCGCCGTCGCCGACAACGAGGAAGCCCGCGACGTCCGGCGGGTCGAAATCATCTCCGACAAGTCGATCTCGATGCGCATGATGTTCGACCCCGGCCACAGTCTGGAAGAACGCATCCTGAGCGAACAGTTCGGATATTGAGGCGCCTGCCCGCCTCAACCATTCGTTAAGACGCAGCGCGGTATGGTTAACGTCGGGTAACGGTCCCAGCCCGGTTCGAGCCGCATCATGTTCCGTATCGACTTCAACAAGCTGCGTTTTCTGGTCTGCGACGACAATCCGCACATGCGGCGCATCCTGCGCACGCTGCTGCATTCGTTCGGCGCCCGCGAAGTCTATGAAGCCGAGGACGGCGCCACGGCGCTAGAAATGTACAGCCATTACGTGCCGGACATTGTGATCGCCGACTGGGCGATGCCGATTTTCGACGGGCTAGAACTGGCGCAGATGATCCGGCAGCCGGATTCCAAGGGCAATCCCTACGCGCCGATCATCATGCTGACCGGCCATTCCGAAAAACGACGCATCACCATGGCGCGCGATGCCGGCGTCACCGAATTTCTGGCCAAGCCGATCTCGGCCAAGGGCCTCTATCTGCGCATCATGAGCGTGGTCGCGCATCCCCGCCCCTTCATCAAGACGAAGAACTATTTCGGGCCCGACCGCCGCCGCAACACCACCGTCGCCTATATCGGACCGGAACGCCGCAATGGCGGTGAAGCCGAGGTTCTGCAGCAGCCGTCGCTGCTGGATAAAGCCCGTGTCACTGGCTAGCGCAATGTTCGGAGAAACGACCATGGCCAAGAACAAAGCGCCGGCGCCGCCGAGGGTGCAGGCTTTCGCCGATCACCAGGTCATCACGCCGCCGAACACGCTGAAGCACGCGATCCGCCGTGTCATCGATCGCGAGCTCGACGATCCCGTGGCGCGCGCCGAACAGGCGCTGGCCAATCTCTCCGGCGAGTTCAAGACCTGGATGCGCAGCGAATGCGACCGCCTTGCCGCAGCACATGCCGCGATCCTGAAGAAGGGCTTCGATACGCACACCCGCGGTGAGCTGTTTCGCGCCGCTCACGACATCAAGGGCGACGCCTCGACCTTCGGCTTTCCTGCTGCTGGCGTCGCCGCCGAAAGCCTGTGCCGGATTCTCGAACACGCCCCCGATCTCGATGCGGTGCCGCCGGATCTGATCCAGCACCATATCGATGCGATCCAGGCCATCGTGCGCGAGCACAACACCATCGAGAAGGCCGGCGTGGCCAACGAACTCAGCGCCCGCCTGCGTGCTGTTGCGGATGACTATCTGACGGTCGTCAATCGGGATCGGCCGGACCATCTTGAGATGATCTCGGCGCCGAGCATCGTGCCGAAGGAATAGCCGTTCTCAGTCGTCATTCCGGGGCAGCGCGAGCCGCGCAGCGGATTGAGCTGAACCCGGAATCCCGGCATGGGAGTCTCCGACAGCGCCAAACATATCGGGATTCCGGGTTCGCGTTCCGACGCCTTCGGCGTCTTCTCGCGCTCCGGAATGACTCGCTCTGTGAGCCTACGCCGCGATCAGCTGATACTCGTCGCGCGCATTCGCCTGCTCTGCCAGCTCATCGCAGAACACCCGCGCTTCCTCGCGGGCCGATTCCGTTGCGAAACGCCGCAGCAGGATCAACAGCGGCTCGGACGCCGCCTCGTCGGTTTCGCAAACCGTCAGCACACGCTCAACCATGCGACGACGCAGCCGCACGGCGCCGCCGACAGAGCCGATGAAACCGATTTCATTGCGCGCAGCCAGCGCGGCGCGGAAGGCAGGGAATGTCGACTCCGGCAGGCCTGCGCGGGCAAGCAATGCGTTCAGCCCGGCACCGACGCCGTCATAGACCAGCGCGGCCACGCGGCTCTGCGGCAGGCCGGACAGCTCCACCAGCGCCTGGTCGAACAGGTCGAGATTGCCCGACAGCAGGGCGCGGAGGATCAGGCCGACGGTCAGTTGCCCGGCTTCGCGCAGGTGATGGACGAGATCGCGCATCTCGTCGCCGCGCGAACGCGACGCAATATTGACCGTGGAGCGCGCCATCGCCTCGTCGGCAATGCGCTCGGCACGATCCGGCGACAGCCAGTTACGCGCAACGACAAAGCGGGTCAGTGTTTCGGAGAGCTTGGCCACCAGCGCGAGACGCGTCGTGGCTGGCAGGTCGCCAAGGGCCAGCATCGCTTCGCGGATGGCGGCGAGATGACCGTGACGCTCGACGATACGGTCCCAGGAGAATTGCGCCAGTTCGGCATACGGATTTTCAATCAGTTCGAGCGCAGCCGCGGCAGAGCCGACTTCGGCAATGGCGGCGCAGATCGAGATCGGCAGATTGATGCGGCGCGCGACCGCGCATTGCAGTTCGCTGTTACCGGTGGCGACGATGTCGACCAGATCGGCATCGATCAGCAGCGGCGAATGTTCGAGCACCGGCAGCGACACGCAGGGCTGATCCACCGACAGCGCCTGCACGATGGCCGGGGGCGCCGACGGCGCGCGGGCAAACACCTGCGCCATGGCCTGGCGCACCAGCGGCGATGCATCATCGAGCAGCATCAGCAGCGCGCCTTCGGCGGCAGCGCGATCGTCGTCTGAAAGATCAGAAAAAATCCAGGCCCGCGCCAAAGAGCGCGTTGCCTCTGCCCGCTCGCTGGCTGGAGCGGTCCGTACCCAACTGATGAACTGCCGAACAATCATGGTTCTGCCAGCCTACGCAACAAGATCAACACCGAAACGCGATGCCACTGTCAGAGAAAATAAACCGTCCCACTTAACAAACGGTTCACCATAAGCTTATGGGTTTGTTGAGGTTTTATTAAGGGATCGGACACGCGGGGAAATCTGTGGCTCCCGGTGAATATCACACACTCCGCCCTCATCCTGAGGAGCGCGCCCTTGCGCGCGTCTCGAAGGATGGCCGCTAGCGGCGATGCCTGCCAACAGCTCATGGTTCGAGACGGCGCTGCGCGCCTCCTCACCATGAGGGGACGGAGCTAACTACTAAAAGTCCCGGCGCGATCGCTGAACAGATCGAGCGGCTTGGGCACGCCGACTTCAGGTGCCTTCGGCAGCGACGTGGACGTCAGTGACGTGCGGTTGCCCCACAATTCCTGTACGGCCGGCGACACAGGTTGCGCACGATCACCGCCCTGGAACAGCGACCGGAAAATCGGCTGTTCCTGCACGGCCGTCGACGACGACTGATCGGATGCAAAGCTTGCGACCTGCGCCGTGCTCAGATCCGGGAAGCGCGACAGGAACGTCGCATTGCTGGACGGCGTCAGTGGCGAGACTGCCTGCGCCGTCACCACACCCGCGGATGCCATCGCCGTCCGCGTCGCCGTGGAATTCGCAGCACTGTCATAGCGCGCCGACAGCACCGAATAGACCTGCGACACGCTGCGCGCGCTGCCGCTCTGATCGTAGAAGATTGGCCGGTTTGCTGCGGCGGCATTCGGAAACAGTGCAGCGCCCGATGCGCTCGGATTGTTCGCCGCATTGTTGATCAGCTTCGATGCACCACTGACGCCCATGAAATGCGCCATATAGAGTTCGGCATCGCTCGGACGACGACCGATCTCGCCCGTGAGTTTGAAACTGTTGGACTGCGTCAGTACGCCAGCCATCGCTGAACTCGCGACGGGATCGTCACGCAGTTTCAGGATCTCGGCCTTCGCAGCCGGATCGCTCACCGAATAACTGCCCGACGGCGACTTGGTGATGGCGTCGGCATATTTGCCGTAGCCGAGCTGCGTGCCGGCTTCCTTCACGGTGCCGAGCCAGGTCTGTTCGATGAACTGGAACAGGCCCTTGGCCGAGGACGTCGAAGCCGTGGCCGAGGGATTGAAATTGGATTCCATCTTGGCAGTGGCGAGCAGATATTCGAAGCTCGTACCCGTAGTACCGGCAGCATTCTTGATCGCGCCGGTCACCTGACTGCGCGTTGACGAGAGTGCTGATGCGAGGTTGGTCGCGTCGACCGCCATAGTGAGGTGCCCCGCTGCCGCGACATGACCACCGGGAATCGTGCCCTGTCAGCCCTGCGGAAGCCGCGGACACAGTGGGACATTCATGGTTAACGAAACGCTAAGGCGGTTTTGGCGCCCAACACCTCCATCCTTGGTTGCATATTTTACAGAGCATTAACGCGAGGGTGTTTCCGTATGTGTCTGACGGAGATTCGCTCCGTCGGCAGCGGGAATGGAGCTCACGATGGTTGCGGTCGCAAACGCGAATTCGACATCGACCCAACCGCGGGACAAAGCGGCCCCCGCCGCCGTTGCGCCCGCCAAGCCATCCGTCTCATCCGACAAGCCTGCATCTGCGCCGTCAGCCCCTGCCGCCTTCGTATCGCTGTCAGACCGCGCCAAGGCGATTATCGAAAAGGCCAAAGCCGATCAGGCCGCGACCGAAGGGCTCACCGATACATTCGACGAAATGCTGACAAAGCGGACCGACGCCCTGGCCGACCGCCTTTCCAAAGCATTCGAGAAAATGAACATCCCGCCGGAATATGCGACCCACATGAAGGTCGACAAATTCGGCAACGTGACTGCCGAAGGCCCCTGGAAAGCCAAGATCGAGAAGATGTTCAGCGACGATCCGGCGCTTGCCAAGGAGATGAAGGAAGTCTCGGGCCTGAATGCCCTGAAGGCGGCGCAAGCTTCGCTCGATCTCTATAACGAGCAGAAAAAATCGACCAATAGTGAAGCGAAACAGGCGGAAGCCTGGAAGAACTACAATATCCGTTCGATGAACATCCAGACCCTGTCTGGCGTCATGACCATGAAGGACGGCAAGCTCCGGTCGGCGGCCGTCGATTACATGAACATGATCGCCGATCCAACCGGCATCAACGCCGCCGAATCCCGGCAGGATTTTGCCAGCCGGCTGGCGTAACCCAGGATCGGAGCCAGTTCAGCTTCCGTAGACCGACGCCGGATCGAACACCTTGTCCGCATCGATGAACGACACCTTCGCTGCCCCACCCTCGCCCTTGGTGATCGCGCGGTAGAAACATGAGCGACGGCCGGTGTGGCAGGCGGCTCCGCCGATCTGCTCGACCTTGATCCAGATCGCATCCTGGTCGCAATCCATCCGCATCTCGACCACGCGCTGGGTCTTGCCCGAGCTCTCGCCCTTGCGCCATAGCGCCTTGCGCGAACGGCTGTAATACCAGGCATCGCCGGTTTCGATAGTGTTGCGCAGCGCCTCTTCATTCATATGCGCCACCATCAACACGTCGCCATTCGCCACGTCGGTCGTCACGACGGTAACGAGACCGGCAGCGTCGAATTTCGGCGTGAGCACGAGGCCTTCTTCGAGATCATGGCTGTGCGCGTGCGATGTATTGGACACGGGAAAATCTCTCGCTGTGGTCGTCAAACGAAAATCGGGCGCCTGATGCGCCCGATACTCTAGCAGCAAATCACGATCGTCGCGCGATCAGCGCGACGTGGGTTTAGCGCGACATGGACTGGATCATCGACATGAACCGCGCCTGCTCGGCAGGATTGTCGCGGAAATTGCCGGTGAAACGCGTGGTGAAAGTGCGTGAGCCTTCCTTGCGGATACCGCGGGCCGACATGCAGGTGTGCTCGGCCTCGACCATCACCGCAACGCCGCGCGGCTTCAGCACTTCATCGACCGCGGCAGCCAGCTGCGCGGTCAGATGCTCCTGGGTCTGCAGCCGATGGCCGAAGATGTCCACCAGACGCGCCAGCTTGGAAAGACCGACGACGCGCTCCACCGGCGTATAGGCAATATGCGCCTTGCCGTAGAACGGCATCATGTGATGCTCGCAATGGGAGACGAAGGCCATGTCGCGGATCAGCACGAAATCGTCATAGCCCGCGGTCTCGCCGAAGGTTCGATTCAGAACCTCGGCCGGGCACTGATGATAGCCCTGGAACAGCTCGTCATAGGCCTCGACCACGCGGCGCGGGGTGTCCATGAGGCCTTCGCGCTGCGGATTCTCGCCGATATAGGCGAGCAACGTCTGCACGGCCTGCTCTGCCTCGGCGCGCGAGGGCCGCAGCTGGTCGGGATTTACCGCCGCAGCCAAAAATTCGGCGGGATCGAGCTCCGCCGGCCGGAATTCCTGCACTTTGCTCTCGGCAGATCTGACTTCAGAAGATTTGCCATCCGGGGATTTGCCGCGAAGCGGCTTGATCACAGCGTCCATCTTTACTCCGTTCGACCGGCCCCACGGGAGGCCGGAGTGTCACCGGGCAGACGGGGCGGCAAGGCCGCCGGACGCCTGAGTCCGTCAATAAAACATCGTCTTGCGACAATAACACCGAGGCCGCCGAACTGAATTCTCAAATTCCGGCGATCTGGAGAACGCCCGGCGCTCTGTTCGCCGGGCTCCGCCCTATATAGTGGACCATTACGACTGTTGCCAGCCATCAGGCTGCCCACTCATCACATTTAAATCGTTGGTCTTTTTCCTATTATTCCCAGCACGCCATTCAAGGGCAATGCGGGCAGTTCCCATGTGAGCCTAGGGTGATGACCCGATACTTCAGAACGGCACGGAGGAACAATCTTGGCAGCGCGCATCGCGTCAAACAGCTCCCCGCGCGACTCTTTTGGAGGACGCTGGTTCGGAGGGAGGTGCGAGAAACAGCGCGAACGATCCGTAACCCAGGCATTGGTTGGAGGAAAAGGCGATGGCGGCATCCTGCAAGTATGAAATCAGCATTCTGAAACACGACGAGCAAGAAATCGTTCTTGCTACTCATCATCCCGCCATCGGCGAATTAACGCGCGACAAGCTGGAGAGCCTTCGTTCGAGGCTAAGGGATTTTCATGGCAAGGAGCACACCCTAGCGCGGCATCGACAGCGCGAAGCAAGAGGAAAAGCCGACCCGCGGGGCACCAGCTTTTCGGGAACAGCCGAGCATGCAACTCAGCGCAAGCAAGTCTTCGTTGCTGCTATAAAACGCGTTAGCAAGGAGCTAAAGCGCCTGCAGAACTTCGAAGCGAAAAAGGAACTCGGAGAGGCCGCCAGGCGCGCATTGGCCCTGCGACGGGCACAGCAATTCTCTCGACCGCAGAATGATCTTCGCCCTGGTGAAGGAATGCGCTCCATCCCGAGCCGGCGCCGGAATATCAAGATTCCTCCTTCACGGATTGGGAGGGTGTCGCAGGCGAACAAGCGCGCGCAGGCTCGGCGCGATGTCAGCCGCGGAAGCGATTAAGCGGCGTGGAGGGATCCGAGATTCTTTTTTGTCTGTCCCAAGGACGAGCGCCGGCTGATCGATAGCATCAAGCCTTTGGGCCTGTTCCCATCACGGATCGCATGTGATCCGATCGGCGTGCCTTCTTTCTGAAGATGTTGGGCGGTCGCTAGAGCGTCCCTACCTGACGGGGACGGCTGCGACGTGCAAAATCCGTGCGTCGCCAAAAACATAACTGCTCACAGACCATTGAAACTGCTGATCTTTTATTTCATGGAATGGACGCTATATAAAGTCCAGTTCCTCGCGCGCCAAAGACGTGATCCCGGTGACCGATGGCACAGTTAAGGTCCGAACCAGATGCTGAACGACATCTATAACAAGCGCATCATCGAGCTCGCCGGTAACATTCCCCGGCTGGGCCGCCTCCCTGCCCCCGATGCGTCAGCCACCGCCCATTCCAAGCTTTGCGGATCGACCGTCAAGATCGATCTCATGATGGATGCCGATGTGGTCACCGACTTCGCCCATGACGTGAAGGCTTGCGCGCTTGGCCAGGCCTCGTCGTCGATCATGGCGCGTCATGTGGTGGGCTCGACGGCCGAAGAATTGCGTGCACTGCGCGAGACCGTGCGCAAGATGCTGAAGGAAAACGGCGCACCGCCGTCGGACGGAAAGTGGGCAGATATCGCCCTGCTCGAACCGGTGCGCGACTACAAGGCGCGCCACGCCTCGACGCTTCTCACATTCGATGCGGTCGTGGACGCCATCGGGCAGATTGAAGCCAAGTCAAACGCCAAGGCCAGCCAGCCGACGCCGGCATAACGCTAGCGGGGCTATTTCCCTGACGGTGCCGATGCGACGCCGCCAGTCGGCACCGAGGCCTCGGCCGTCTTGGTCGACTTCGTCGAAGACACGACGGGCGCCGAAGCGACCGGGGTGTTTTCATTCTCCGGCCCGCTCACGAAACGATCCTGTACCGACTTCGGCACCAGTGATGCGACCGGCGCCTGCTGCTCGCGAGGCTCGGGCAACACATCACCGACACTATGGCTGGTGACCAGATTGGTCAGCTTCAATTCGGCTTCCGTAAGCCGATGTAGATCGTCCCACGGCGGCACGCTGAGCGACAATGACAAGAGATCGCCCGTGCCTCCCATGTCGAAGGTGTATTTGGCAAGACGGCCGATATCCCGCTCGACGATCATCAGATCATTTGCCGTATAGCTCGCAGCCTTCGGGTCGTCGGCGCGGTCGCCCATCCAGATTTGATGGACGCGCACAAGGGATTCTTCGGCCACATAGCGGGTCTTGCCCGCCAGCAGCAGGAACACGCACATGGATTCGCAATAGGCCTGCGGCACGACCGCCGGCTTCATGACGCCCGAGGTTGATTGCAGGTCGACCGTGATACCGACTGTGGTGCGCAGACCAAGCTTGCGCCAGCGCCGGCCCATGGTGATGGCGTCATTGACCGAGCCGCCGCTGGAATCCAGCACCACTGTCGCGTCAGTCAGATCGCGGCCTTTGGAAAATTCGTCGAAATCCCTGACGGTGTCGCCGGTGACAATCCCCACCGCGCCGATCCAGCCACGGCAATTCGGCTCGCAGGCAACCCAGGTGAACCGCATCGGGAGTTTGCGTTCTTCGAGGACGGCTGCAGCTTGGGCAGACGACGCGACCGAAGCCAGCAGGCCGGCCGCGAGTCCGGGAAGAACGATGCAAAAGGCCGCGGCGCGAAACAGCGCCGAACTACCTGATCGAAGCGACCTCATACGTCCCAAGTCGGTTCCTTCCCCGCACTCTCATGAGCAATGGCAACGGCCCCAAACAACGCTCATGATTCTGTCACACGGGCGTTACGTGAAAACCTAACGGGCTTCGCCGCAGCGTCCAGTTACTTTTGCTGCACTGCATGCGATAAATTGGCAGGTGTGTCTCCAATGCATAAGTAGATGGGTTCCATGCAAAGGAACCGGGCAAAACCCGGCTGATCTGATAGCAATCCGACCATGAAACATTCATCCATGTGCCCGAACTGCGCCGGTACTATTCAACGGCTGCCGCGCAATGCCGGTCGCGGCATGATCTGGATATACCGCCACACGCTGTCTCCGCTCGTCGGCTACAATTGCCGGCACCTGCCAACCTGTTCGGTCTATGGCGACGAAGCGATCGAGCGCTACGGATTGTGGGCCGGCGGCTGGATGACACTGGCCCGGCTGCTCCGCTGCCAGCCATGGGGCACGTCGGGTATCGATAACGTGCCGGCCAAGCTGTCGCCCGATGCCCGTTGGTATACACCGTGGCGCTACGCGCGCTGGCGCGGTGTCAATGACGGCGCAAACTAGAAGCTTACGCAGGCATTGCCGACCTTCGTGAGCACGGACTGCTGACTGAACTGCCGCTTATAGCTGTCCGCGATGGCAACGAGATCGGCACGTTTCTGAGCGTCGTCGGCGAAAGTGATCAGAACGACCTTTGCCCTTTCGCGGACATCAACTTGACGCACGCCGTCGCGCCACTGCCCATCTCCATCAATGACGGTGAGACCATCGGGAAAGCGGGGTGTGATTTCCCTTGCTACGAAATTTGCAAATGCAGATTCGCTGATACCAGGCCGATCGCCAATGTTGCGGCCAAAGATCATCTCCGCAGACACCATGATGCGCGACGGCGGCAGACAGGCTTGCGGCGGCAGCCATGCACAGCCGCTCATCAGCACACTGACTGTTAATGTAGCAATGCATGCGGAGAACAGTTGGCGGATATGTCGCGGCACGCCGAACCTCAAATTATCAAAGCTATTTTTACAAAATGCCTACTGGTGGGATTGTTGAATAACATTTGATACCATAGGGTGCCGCCACTTCATCTCGCCAAATTCATCTTCACTTAACATCACTGCCCGGGGCACTCAGGTGGAAGACGGCCTATACGAAGTACATTTTCATACTATTCATGGCACCGGGACCGGCGTCGTCTATGCAATCGGCGGAAAGCTGCGCGGCGGCAACTCCGCTTTCGCCTTCATGGGCAACTATCAAAACAGAGGCGAGACCATCTCTGTCAAGGTGTCATCGAAACGCTACAACCCGGATCAGAGCTTCAAGTCGGTGTTCGGCTTTGAAGGTGTCACACTGGCATTGACCGGTCGCGTCAATGGCGACCTGCTCGATTTCGAAGGCAGTGCGCTGCAATTGCCCGGCGTGCCGTTCAAGGCGCAACTGACCCGCATCTGCGACTAAGCGACACGTCCCGACATTTTACGGCTGAACGCGATGGCCACCAGTGCCGTCGTCAGGAAACCCATCGCGACAAACCCCGACGCGTGGAAGTATCCGCCGGCGAACAGCGCGCCACCGATGCCCGATCCAATCGCCTGGCCGACATAGAGCATCGATGTATTGAGCGAGACCGACGCCGCACCGGCCGACGGTGCCGCCATGATCAAGCGGACCTGCTGCATCGACGTGATGGCGCCGAAGCCGAGCCCCCAGATCGCGACGCCGAGCGCCATCACGGGCAGATGGCCTGCGCCGAGCGTCCAGACCGTCATGCCGGCCAACACCAGCGATGTCGATAGAATCGAGGTTCTCAGCGGCCCCCAGCTATCGACGATCCGCGTCGCCGTCATGATGCCGAGAAAACCGCAGACGCCGTAGATCGCGAAGACGGATGCCGCTGCATCGTGCCCTGCGCCCGCGAGACGTTCGAGCAGCGGCGCCATGAAGGTGAAGATCGAGAACTGCCCGGCGATCTGCAGCATGGTGATCGACAGCAACAACAGCACGAGCCGGTTGCGCGCCAGCGACGACCAAGTGCTGAGATCCACAGGCGCGCCGAACAGCCCGCGCGGAATCCGCCACACCAGCAACACGAGACTGATACAACTCATTACGCCGACGCAGCCATAGACCTCGCGCCAACCGAAGCGGCTGGCGATGAAGGTCACCAGCGGCAGACCAACCGCAGCAGCAAGGGTCCAGCCGAGAAAGACGTAAGCGACGCTGCTGCCCCGCTTCTCCGGCGGCACCAGCATGCCGACCACGCCTGCCGCCTGCGGAGTATACGGTGCCGCAGCGATGCACATCACCAGGCGGATAGCAAGCAGCACCGCATAGTTGGGCGCAAGGGCCGAAGCGAGATTGCACACGGCCACGACCGCGATGACGCCGATCAACATGTGTCGCCGCTCGATCCGGCTGGTCAGCCACGACATCAGCGGCGAGCAGATGCACAGCATCACTGCGCCGAAGGTGATGAGCAGTCCTGCCTCGCGGATGGTGACGCCGAGGCCGGCCGACAATTCACCCAGCATCGCCGTCGGCCCCAGCAGGCCGATGCCGGTGACGAAATTGCCGATCATGAGTGCGGTGGGGGCGTAAGGGCGGGAGACTGTCAAGATATCGCATCTTATGGATGCAACTGCATGCAAGTCAAACCTGCAAGCCAAGCGTGCAAATCAGATCAGCCAGACTGGTGTTGCAACGCCCGAATCGGCTGCTATACCGCTCGTCCGCTTACCTGCGCCCGTGTGCAGGAGTGAGCCACAGGAGAGAAGACATGACAGAGAATGAAGGCTCGGGATTCAAGTTCGGCCTCGCCAACCTCACCCCCGCCGAAACCAACAATATCACCGTTACATTCCCTGATGGCGCCAAGCGCGAATTTGCGAAGGGCACCACCGGTTTCGAGATTGCCAAGGGCATCTCGCCGTCGCTGGCCAAGCGTACCGTCGCGATGGCGCTGGACGGTACCGTCTCGGATCTCTCCGATCCGATCGACGACGACGCCAAGATCGATTTCATCAACCGCGACGACCCCCGCGCGCTGGAGCTGATCCGGCATGACGCGGCGCACGTGCTCGCCGAAGCCGTGCAGACGCTGTGGCCGGGCACCCAGGTGACCATCGGTCCGGTGATCGAGAACGGTTTCTATTACGACTTCTTCCGCAACGAGCCATTCACGCCCGAGGACTTCGGCGCGATCGAGAAGAAAATGCGCGAGATCATCGCGCGCGACAAACCGTTCACCAAGGACGTCTGGGATCGCGAAAAGACCAAGCAGGTATTCCGCGACAAGGGCGAAGCCTTCAAGGTCGAGCTGGTCGACGCCATTCCCGGCAACGAGCCGATCAAGATCTACTACCAGGGCGACTGGTTCGACCTCTGCCGCGGCCCGCATATGACGTCGGTCGGCAAGGTCGGCAATGCCTTCAAACTGATGAAGGTGGCCGGCGCCTATTGGCGTGGCGACAGCAACAATCCGATGCTGACGCGCATCTACGGCACTGCCTTCGCCAAGCAGGAAGACCTCGACGCGTATCTGAAACAGATCGAGGAAGCCGAGAAGCGCGACCACCGCAAACTGGGCCGTGAACTCGACCTCTTCCATTTCCAGGAAGAAGGCCCGGGCGTCGTGTTCTGGCACCCAAAGGGCTGGACCATCTTCCAGGCGCTGATCGCCTATATGCGGCGTCGCCTCAATGGCGACTACAGCGAAGTCAATGCGCCGCAGATCCTCGACAAGGTGCTGTGGGAGACCTCCGGTCACTGGGAATGGTACCGCGAGAACATGTTCGCGGCGCAGTCGGCCGGCGACGAAGCCGAGGACAAGCGCTGGTTTGCGCTCAAGCCGATGAACTGCCCCGGCCACGTGCAGATCTTCAAGCATGGCCTCAAGAGCTATCGCGACCTGCCGCTGCGCCTTGCCGAGTTTGGCGTGGTGCATCGCTATGAGCCATCGGGCGCCATGCACGGCTTGATGCGCGTGCGCGGCTTTACCCAGGACGACGCCCATGTGTTCTGTACCGAGCAACAGCTCGCCGACGAATGCCTCAAGATCAACGATCTGATCCTGTCGACCTATTCCGACTTCGGCTTCGGCGACATCGTGGTCAAACTGTCGACGCGGCCGGAAAAGCGCGTCGGCACCGACGAGATGTGGGATCACGCCGAGCGCGTGATGGCCACCGTGCTGTCGGTGATCGAAAGCCAGTCCGGTGGTCGCATCAAGACTGAGATCAGCCCCGGCGAAGGTGCGTTCTACGGACCGAAGTTCGAATATGTGCTGCGCGACGCCATCGGCCGTGACTGGCAGTGTGGCACCACGCAGGTCGACTTCAACCTGCCGGAGCGTTTCGGTGCGTTTTATATCGACGCCGACGGATCGAAGAAGGCGCCGGTGATGGTGCATCGCGCGATCTGCGGTTCGATGGAGCGCTTCATCGGTATCCTGATCGAGCACTTCGCCGGCAACTTCCCGCTCTGGCTGTCGCCGGTGCAGGTGGTGGTCACCACGATCACCTCGGAAGGCGATGAATACGCCAAGGTCGTCGCCGCGGCCGCACGCAAGGCCGGCCTCCGCGTCGAGATCGATCTGCGCAACGAAAAAATCAACTACAAGGTCCGCGAACACTCGCTGGCCAAGATTCCTGCTCTGCTCGTCGTCGGCAAGAAGGAAGCCGAAACCGGCCAGGTCTCGGTGCGCCGTCTCGGCAGCGATGGCCAAAAGGTGAGTTCGCTCGAAGAAGCCCTTGCCGCACTGGTCGACGAGGCGACACCGCCCGACGTGAAGCGCGCACTGGCAGAGGGCTGAGCCGATGAGCGACGATGAAGAGATCGAGATCGAGGCCTATCCGCTCCGATCCTATCAGGTGATCGCCGATCCCAACCGGCCGGACGTGGTCGCGCTGGCATTCGAGACTGAGCGTGGCCATAGCCTCTATCTGGCCTCGCGGGCCGTGCTGGAGGATCTGGGCCGTGATCTGCTGGACCGTGCCTCCAAGATGCCGGAGCACAAAACGGTCGGTTGAGCGGATGCCCGCGATCACAATCCGTCTAAATGAGCAGGGCCCGCCTCGTGGCGGGCCTTTTCGCATGGTAAGCGGTCATTCAAATCCTGCAAATTCTGCGCATCCTCATCTGTGAGAACTGCCCGTGTCCGACATCATCGACTTCCTGAAGACCCGCCGCTCCGTCAAGCCGCGTGAAATGACCGGCTCCGGCCCCTCATCCGCCGAACTCGAAACCATCCTGACCATCGGGGCACGGGTGCCGGACCACGGCAAGCTGGCGCCGTGGCGCTTCATCATTTTCGAGGGCGACGCCCGCAAACGCGCCGGCAACGTCATCGCCACCGTGTTCGCACGGAAGAATCCCGATGCACCGGTCGAAGATATCGAGGCGCAGAAACACAAACTGACGGAAGCGCCGCTGGTGATCGGCGTGGTGAGCATCATCAAGCCACATCCGAAGATTCCGCCATGGGAGCAGGAACTGTCCGCAGGTGCGAGCTGCTTGAATATTGTGTCGGCCGCCACAGCCATGGGTTATGGCGCCAACTGGCTGACCGGTTGGATGGTCTATGACCGTGACGTGCTCGAAGGCCTCGGCCTCGTCGCCAATGAAAAACTGGCCGGCTTCATCCATATCGGCGGCAAACCCGACAAGGTGATCGAGGACCGGCCGCGGCCGGAACTCAAGGACGTCGTGACCCGGTTCTGAACCGGATTTACGCAGCCTGGGACGCCTGGCTGCCGAACCGGCGCAGCAGATTCTCGATTTCCGAAGCCGGCTTGGCAGGGCTGAACAGAAAGCCCTGCACCTCGTTGCACCCTTCTGCACGCAGCCAGTCGAGCTGATCAATCGTTTCGACCCCCTCGGCCGTCGTGGTGATGTTCATGCTGCGACCGAGTCCTGAGATCGCGCGTACGATGGCAACGCAATCCGGCCGCTCGATCAGATCTTTCACGAAAGACCGGTCGATCTTGATCTTGTCGAACGGAAAACTCCGCAGATAGCTCAGGCTGGAATAGCCGGTGCCGAAATCATCCATCGAGATGCGGACGCCCAGCGCGCGCAGTTGATGCAGGATCGCAAGATTGGCCTCGGTTTCCGCAAGAAACACCGACTCGGTGATTTCCAGCTCCAGACGATGCGGCGACAGGCCGGAATAAGCCAGCGCGGCAACAACGACCTGCACCAGGTTGCGACTGCGGAACTGCACCGGCGAGAGATTGACCGCGACCTTGATATCGTCCGGCCACTTGGCAGCTTCGGCGCAGGCCTTGCGCAGCACCCATTCGCCGAGCGTGACGATGAGGCCGATATCCTCGGCGACCGGGATGAAATCGGCCGGCGAGATCATGCCCTTTTCGGGATGTTTCCAGCGCAGCAGCGCCTCGAATCCGGTGATGCGATCGGCGGCCAGATCGACCAGCGGCTGGTAATGCAGTTCGAAGTCGCCATCGGCGAAAGCGCTACGCAGATCGAGCTCCATGTCACGGCGCTTCTGCGCCTGACGATCCATCTCGCGCTCGAAGAAGCGATGCACGCCGCCACCTTCGGACTTCGCGCGGTACAATGCCATGTCGGCATTGCGCATCAGCTCTTCGCTGGTATCGCCATCGCCCGGTGACATGGCGATACCAATGCTGGCGCCGATCACGACCTCGACGCCGTTCATGTCATAGGGCGCGCTGATGATCTCGATCAGCCGCGCGGCAAAATCGTTGGCTTCGTTGGGTGTGATATAGGCTGCCAACACCACGGCAAATTCGTCGCCGCCGAGCCGGGCTGCGAGATTGTTGCCGCGGACCTCGGCGCGCATCCGCGCGGCGACCATCTTCAGCAGCCGATCCCCCATCGGATGACCGAATGAGTCATTCACGTTCTTGAACAGGTCGAGATCAATGCAGAGAACCGCGACATGTTTGGTCGGATTGTCGTGATCCAGCGCCTGGGCCAGACGCTCCTGATAAAAAACACGATTCGGCAAATCCGTCAGCGCATCGTGATGCGCCATATGCGCCACACGCGCCTCGGCCTTGCGACGCTCGGTAATGTCGACGACAGCCACGAGGAAGCCGTCGCGGCCTTCGAACATCACGCGGCGGCCATAGGTCAGCACCTCGATCTCGCTTCCGTCGGCCTTCAGGTGGCGCCAGTTGCGATCCGACTGATAGATATCTCCGAGCTGCATCAGCGCACGCGTGTGGAGCTCCCATTCATCGCGCGGCCAGATTTCCTTGAGTTGCATGCGCAGGAAAGTGGCGCGATCGTATCCGTAATGCGCGACAGCCGCGTCATTAACGCTGAGAAAATCCATCGTCTCGGCATCGAACACCCACATCGGCATCGGATTGCTGTCGAACAGCAGCCGGAACGAGGCCTCGCGGCGCTTAATATCGGTGACGTCAGACACAGTCAGCGACACCAAGTCGCCAAAAGCGGTGGCGCTGAGCCGAAGGTTGCGATCATCGCTGTCGATTTCGAGCTGACCGCTCTGGCCATTGGCGATCATGGACAGCAGCCATTTCGTCACGCTCGGCAGCGACAATGCGTGGCCGCCTGCACTCAGCTTGCGCCACTGAAGGTCGGTGGGTGATACTTTCAGCAGGCGCGAAGCGCCCTGATTATGATGCACGATCTGGAAGTCAAAAGCCTGGCTTGCAGAATCCCGGATTGCCGCAAGCGACACGATGCCTTCGTCCGTCGACGAGAAGATCGCATCGACCAGATTGTAACGGGTGCCCTGCTCGTTGACATAGACGCCGACCAACCGGCCACCCCAGCGTGACGCTGTCGGCAGCGCCAGAATGTCATAGGTGTGGACGAGACCGTCACGCACGCAATGCGCCACCATCAGATGAGGCCTGTTGGCCTGCAACGCGCAGTTTGCGGCTTCCGTTAGCGCACGCACGCAATCAGGCGCCAGCACGTCGAGCGGAATGTCCCAGCGATCGTCACCCAACCACTGTTGCACATAGCGGCCGCTGCGTGACACTTCGAGCGTCTCACCTTCGACCTTCAGCAGGACGATGTGATCGGCCATCCGCCCAAGACTGCCGAGCATCACTTCTTCATAGCCGGGCAAAATCTGGCCGGGACGAACGGCCGCCCGCCATTTGCGTTGCAAGGCGGGAATGTCGTCGAACAACTTGACGTCCGGGCTTCCGGATAACTGTCTGGCCGCGATCACGACATCCCCTTCGGAACACTTGTAGCGATACTTGCTATTCGGGCTATGGGGATTAACGTCATGTAAACGTTCCGCGGCCGCTGACGGCAACGACGTGTTGTAACGCGATAAACTGGCACGATGGTTAGTTGGCGATTCAGGACCATGACACGCGCATGACAATTCATTCGCGTTTGAAGCGTGTTGTCTGCAACGAGATCTGGAAGATTGTTGAGTAGCTTGCGAGCAGCAGTTAGCGCGCGATGACTTCGATCTCGCCGTCGACGCCATTCACGACATTGAAGGGGCGCTCGAACACCTTGCCTTCGTTCTTGGCGATGGCGCGATATTCGCCTTCCGCCAGCGTGACGCGCGGGAATGCGCCGATCGATTCCTTGATGACGTCGCCTGCCGGTGTGATCACTGACCATGCGGTGTTGGCCAGGGCCTCACCGCCCTTGTCGCTCACCAGCTTCATGGTGATGACCGCCGCACGATGCGTGATGGTCACGTCGGTGAGCTTGCTCGCCTGCACGCGGATGTCGGAGCGCACCACCGAATTGGCGTCGCCGTAATTCGAGATGATGTAGTAGGTGCCTTCCTGCAGCAGCACGACATCGCCGGCGGGAACACTCGGCAACAGCGGCGTGCGCTCGCCGCCTTCGAACTGGCTGCCTTTGTAGATCGAGAACGAGATCTGGTTTTGCGGAATCTTCGTGGTGCCGACGCGGCCCTCGATCCGCAATCCGCCCGCAGGGAGCACAAACGCTTCACGATCGGTCTCGGATTTGATGGTCACCGGACGAACGGCGCTCACGAGGCCCAGCGCCACATGCACCACATAACTGCCCGGCGGCAGCACGATATTCGGCGTGGCACCGCGATCCTCGCGGATTAGCTTGAAGGCACCTGTCTCGTCCGGCCGATCCGAATAGACCCGCCAGACCAGCCCGCTATTGATGACCGGCATATCCTTGCCATAGCGCGCCGTCAGCGCCAGTACGCCCTGTGCGGGCCCCGTTGGAGCAGCCTGGACCGGCGATGGCACGGGCGGTGCGACATTGGCCACCGGCGGTTGCGTCAGCGGTGCCGGCAACAGGGGGGTGGAAGCAGGACCGGACGGCGGCGCGAGGCTGATGGCCGGCCCCGATGGGACATCCGGGATCGAGCCCGGCGGAACCGGTGCCGGGCGGTCCGAAAAGAACTGTGCGGACGCTATCCGGGGCAAGGCAACAGCCTGCAGCAGAGCGAGGGCCAGCACCATGGCCAGCCGTCCGCTCCGGCCGGATGTTCGCAAATCATGGCCCCGTGCAGTCATGGTCATGCTTTTCACCCAAAACGCGACAAATTCAAGCCTTGACGCGGATGTCTCGCCGCCAGACCCACAATCGCGTGAGGCCCCCAGGAACCGGTGCACCGTGCGGTAACGGGTCGCTCTGCAGTCACATTTGGTGCCTAAACCTCGCAAACGCGACATAAATCATGAATTAGCTACCGTCTGGAATGATGGCGCAGCTGCATTTAATATCGGCTGTGTCGAGGAGCTTTGTGTGCTGGAGATTTTGATGGGGCGCGGCCAGAATGGCGCGAACGGTCGCGACAAGCCTGGTTTGGGAAGCGTTCGACGTCCGATCATCGGTCTGGCGCTCGGCGGCGGTGCGGCGCGCGGTTTCGCCCATATCGGGATCCTCCGCACTTTGCTCGCCCATGGCATCGTCCCGAACGTCGTGGTGGGCACCTCGATCGGTGCCGTAGTTGGCGGATCCTACGCCGCCGGCCACCTCGATACGCTCGAGGAATGGGCGCGCAGTCTGCAGCCCCGCAATATTCTCAGCTATCTCGACATTCGCCTGAACGGCTCAGGCCTGATTGGCGGCAACAAGCTGGCCGCACAGCTCGAAGCGTCGCTGGGCCATACGCTGATCGAAGATCTCCCGCTGAAATTCGCCAGCGTCGCCACTGAAGTTCGCACCGGTCATGAAATCTGGCTGACTCATGGTCGCCTGGTCGATGCGATGCGTGCGTCCTATGCGCTGCCGGGCATCTTCTCTCCGGTACTGGTCGGCGATCGCTGGCTGGTCGATGGCGCGCTGGTCAATCCGGTGCCGGTATCGGCGGCGCGCGCGCTGGGCGCTGAGATTGTCATCGCAGCCAATCTCAGCAATGACGTGTTTGGCCATTCGACCACGATTTTCGACCATGGCACGGGACCTGAAATGGCCGAGCCCATCATCGAAGTCGAAGAGCCCAAGCGCGGTTTCAGCAAGTTCTTCTCGGCCGAGCGCACCATGAAACGCGAATTCTTCGGTGGCGGCGGACGACCGGGCATCTCTACCGTAATGGTCGATGCCTTCAACATCATGCAGGATCGCATCACCCGCGCGCGCCTTGCCGGCGATCCGCCGGATCTCCTGATCGCACCGCGCGTTGGCCGCATCGGCTGGTTCGATTTCCACCGCGCCGAAGAAATGATCACGCTCGGCGCGCGTGCTGCAGAACGCGCCGTCGAGTCCATTCAAGAGGCGATCGAAATCCTCGCCCCCGAAGTGGCAAACTCACCTGCGCCCGTCGTTGCGCAGAAGCCGACCACTTCGCAGAGCTGAGCACGGCGGGCTCAGGCCGTCGCGATATATTCGCGTAACGCTTCCTGTTCGCGTTCGAATTCGCGCAAGCGAAATTTAACAACGTCACCGATCGAGATCAGGCCAACGACCTTCTCGTCCTCGATAACGGGCAGATGCCTGAATTTTCCGGTCGTCATCTTTTCCATGATTGCACCGACCGTATCGGCCGGTTTGCAGCCAATGACCTTGCGCGTCATCACGGCGCTCACGTCTTCATCCAGCGCCGAGGCGCCGCGCTCTCCGATCACCCGCACGATATCACGCTCAGACAGGATACCATCGATGTGGTGATGGCTCATCACCAGGACGGCACCTATTCTTCGCTGTGACAGCATCTGCACCACCGACGAGACCTTATCGTTCGGCGAGACGCTGATGATCTGGTGGCCTTTGGAATCGAGAATTGCACGTACCGTCATTGTCGCCTCCTAAGTCGACCATGCCCTTTGTCGGGCGCGGTCTTTCATTCTAGGGTCGTCAGACAGATGCAGTGTAACAGCGCAGTTCAACAGTCGTTCAGATGTGGTGATCGCACTGACACACCGTTCGCGCCGGGAACGGGATCGACCTCAAGGGCCGAACCTGCCAACGTGAGTCACCTGTCGAATACATAAGATGGATCAAATGCGTCGGCCTCGCAAGAAGCCGGTACGCGCTTAATGCAGGTCGGAGATGTCCGGAGACGACGTTTGCGAACCCGTGCGTTGCAACCTCGGAATAGGATCGAACAGCGAGAACAGCAGCAGCCCAGCGAAGAAGCCGCCGATATGCGCCTGCCACGCAACGCTCGCCCCTTCCGCGCCGATCGCAATCGAGCCGACGCCAAAGATGATGTTGACGCCAAACCAGACCGCCAGAAATCCGATCACGCGCGGATCGCGCAATGAACGCAGTAGCGGAAGCGCCGGCACCCGTGCCGCCTCATCGGCATCGCCGCGGTTAAACGACAGGAAGCTGCCGCGCACGAAGGCAAACCGGATGGCAGCCGCCATCGCGCCGGAGACCGAAGCCGAGGCGCCGATCATCGGGGCGAGTGCGTGTTCATGGGTAATCAGATGCGCGGCGGCGCCAGCCACAGCCGTCACCGCCATGAAGATGAAGAAGCGGACCGCGCCAAAGCGCCGCGCCAGCGCGCTGCCGAACGGCAGCAGCCACAACACGTTGAAGCCGATATGGCTGAGATTGGCGTGCAGCAGCGAATAGGTGACGAAACTCCAGACCTTGGCGCCATTGCCGCCGGGAAACGGCATCGACAGCAGCGTCTGGTCGTAGCGCTTCGGAATGAAACCGAAGACCTCAATGGTCCAGTATTCCAGATCCACCGGCAGCAACATGCGGATAATGTGGATCACGGCAAGCAACCCGACATAGGCCGTCAGCGCCCCCGGCAGGGTCAGGATCGGTTCGCGCGGGGGAGCGGGGGAATCCAAGGTGTCCAAGGGGATAACGGCCTGTCAGCGGCTCTGGCGAGCGATGCCCCAGATAGTCGGCTTTGCCGGTACCGCGCAAGCTCAGGATCGCCGCAGGACAGCAAACCCGCTTGAAAAGAAAAAGGGAGAGCCTCTGAGAAAGGCTCTCCCGGGTCCGTCTTGATCTTTTCCCGCGGATGGATGTCCCGGTGTGCCGGACGAGCCGACATCCCCACCCCTCCCCGCGTGACGACCAATTCTGTTTTCAGCCACCTGTTTATCGAAGCGCGTCACGAACTGCTGGAGACAGTCCGCTCCGCTCTGGAGTGAGCAGGAGACTACCGGCAATCCCCGCGTTGCCAAGCGCATGCTTAACTTAGAGTTAACGGCGAACCGGTCCACCCGCTCCGAAACCGGACGGTTAATGAGATCGTAACAATCATAGTAAACTTAACCTTAACGGCGGATACCCGCCCGAACGCGGTGGAAAACGCGCCTTCGGCATGGACGCTGCAATGACTGATCTGCACAACATGTAGCGGCGAGCGATGGATGGATTCGGGACAGAAATGTCCCCGATCCACTGCAAGCCGGGTCAGGATCAGGCGAATGAAACATCCATCCAGCCGCGCGTTCTTCGCCTATTGGGACGACAAACGCGGTTTTGCGCGCGCCCCCGATCGGAGTGAGCTGGAACCCGGCCCCGTTCGCGAGTTGCTGGGCGACATCTTCGTGCTGTCCTATGACCAGCCCGTCGAATTCCCGTTCCGCGTGGCCGGCACAAGAGTTTGTGCCCTACTCGGCCGCGACCTGAAGAACCAGCCGTTTCCGTTGCTGTTCGCGCCCGAGTGTCGCGACGAGATCCGGGACATGATCACCGTCGTATCCGAGGAGCAGCTCGTCGCCGTCGCTGGCGTGACCGCAATGACCGAATTCGGTCAGAAGGCGCATCTGGAACTGCTGTTGCTGCCATTCGCGACGCGCGCGCATTCCCCTATCAGCCTGACCGGCCTGCTGGCGCCCATGTATGAAGTCCGCGGCCGGCTCGGCGCATTCCAGCTGACGTCGTTTCGCTATCTCGCCCACCAGCCGCAGCGCTTTGCTCCGCGCGCCCTGCGCAAACTGCAGGTTGCCCGCGGCCTTATGGTCTATGAAGGACTGCGCTGAGCAGCCTTCTACGTACGCTGCCCATTATAAGTGTCGCGCAGAACAATCACGCCAACTGGTTGCGCCAGTTCGGTATTTGCTAACGCGGCGTTAACCCTACGGGCCGTAGGGTCGGTCGAAACTCGACCCGCATCACCGGCACGGCACTGATGGCGTTCGCGCAAACAAAATCGATTCTTCCGTCTGCAGAAGAACGCCGTCGCTTTCAGCGGGTGAAAGTGCACCTGCTTGGCCGCTATATGCTGCCGGATCGCCGCGAGTTTCCGTGTCAGGTCATCAATATGTCGCCCGGCGGCCTCGCGCTGCTCGGTCCCGGCATCGGCAATGTGGGCGACCGCGTCATCGCCTATCTCGACCATATCGGCCGCGTCGAAGGTAAAATAACCCGGATCATCGACAACGGCTTCGCCATGACCGTGGGTGCGACACCGCGCAAACGCGACAAGCTGGCAGCCCAGCTGACCTGGCTGGCCAACCGCGACATTCTCAATCTGCCGGAAGACCGCCGCCACGACCGTATCGTGCCGCGCAACCCGATGGTGCTCCTCACCCTCGAGGATGGCGTCCAGATGAACGGCCGCATTATCGACCTGTCGCTGTCCGGCGCCGCCATCGCGGCAGAGAAGCGCCCGCTGCTGAATTCGATTGTCATGCTCGGCCGAATCCAGTCCCGCGTGGTCCGCCATCTCGAAGAAGGCTTCGCTCTGGAGTTCTTCCACGAGCAGTTGGCGGAGACGCTCGAAGACAGCGTCAACGCCCGGTAAACGGCCGAACGCCCCCGATCCTCGTTTTTCAATGTCCTGAAGGCGCTATCCGCGTCAGCGGATACCGTTGCGCGTCATCTGCACGCGGTCGCGAGGGGTTAATTTCACGCCGCTTTGCGCACGCAAGTTCCTGAATTGCAGCATTCAAGCCATTAACGCGTAAAATTTGAATCAAATACAATTAGCTAAAATTTGAATCACATTCGATTCAAGTATAGTTCGAATTCGCCGCGCCTTTTACTTGTAATCGCTTCAATTGTACTTGAGCGATTTAGCGGCGACGAAAATCCTTTGTGCGAAACATGGTCCCAACAAGAAAACGGGGGCCACAATGTTTGGTAACAAGGGGCGATACTTCGGACTGGCCGTTTTAGCAGTCCTTCTTGGAGTGACTTCGTCGGCACGTGCCGGCAACGAAAAACTCTACGCAAGCCTAGGCGACAGCACGCGCGCACCGATCGGCTGGGTCGAATTCTGTTCAGACAATCCGACCGACTGCCGCGGCGGTGCGACGCAAGCACGTGACATCGTCATCACGCAGACTGCGTGGAAGGATCTGGTGCGGGTCAATCGCTGGGTCAACGAGACCATCAAGCCAATGACCGACATGGATCATTGGGGCGTGATCGAAAAGTGGTCGCTGCCATCAGACGGTTACGGTGACTGCGAAGACTATGTACTCCTGAAGCGCAAGATGCTGATCGAAGCAGGCTGGCCACGTGAGGCGCTGCTGATCACCGTGGTGCGTGACAAGAAGGGCGAAGGCCACGCCGTGCTCACGGTGAAGACGGACAAGGGCGAATACGTTCTGGACAACCAGAATGAGAACGTCCTCGCCTGGACCGAGACCGGCTACCGCTTCGTCAAACGCCAGTCACAGAGCGATCCGAATGTGTGGGTCTCGCTCGGCGACAACCGTCCTGCAGTGGCTACGGCCAGCGCGCGGGATCGCTAAACAACACGAATTCGAGACACGCGACCCGGTCACATCCCCACCCCTCCCCGTCCCAGACCGGATCGCGCGCGGCCAGCTCTCCCCCAAGAGCTGGCCGCAACTTTTTGGAGTGGTGCTCGCGCAGCTTCCGACAGGAAGCGGCCAAATGGGTGGGAACAGATGCAGGCTTGGCTGACGAAGTACAAAGCGCTGGGCTGATCTCAGACTGCCGTCTGAGAAACCCGAACCGACGAAGAAATCGCCGCGCTAGTCGCGGCGATTTGCGTCTCGGTCGATGGTGCCGTCGGGCCGATAGCCGAAGCGCACGAGTGCAATCGCCGTCAACCGCTTTCCGAACCGGCGCTCGAACTCACAGAACATCCAGACGAAAGCCATCACCAGCGCAAAGACGGTGGTGACGAACAGTAGCGTGAGACTGGCAATGTCGAGGGTCATGGTCATCGTTTCGATTTTGCAAAACGCGTACCAGACAATCTGACCAGCCATGATGTAGCTCCAGCACAGCTATGCTGGAGCCGACGAGGTAATCAGGTGGCGTCGCTCAAGGCCGATCAGTCACAAACCTCGACACGACGCACCCGATATCCAGCCGGTGTCCGTACGCGCTTACGCGTTATGTAACAACCGCCCTCGTCATCATAACCGCCATAAGCGTAGGGGTACCCACCGTAATACGCATAGGGGCCGTAGCCGTAGTAGCCGCCATAAAGGCCGGCGCCGGCGAGGCCAAATCCCAATCCTATTCCAGCACCGCGAAATCCACGGCCGAAGCCGCCGCCATGCCAGCCACCACCATGGAATCCACCGCCGTGGAATCCGCCGCCACCATGCCCGCCGCCACCGCGCGCCGATGCGGCTGTCGGCGCGACCAGCGCGACTGCGGCAAGGGTCAACAGACCAAACACCAATTTGCGTAACATCAACTACACTCCGTCACGGGTCACTCACAGCGCGCCCCTGTCAGATAGGTAGCTCTTTCGTTCGTGAACCGCCACGGTGTGACGATCAATAGCCGTCACTTGTTCGCGACTGTCGGTTACGGTGTGTTGCTGAAAGCCTGTCGCGCAACGTTGCGCTAGCACCCCTTACAGATGCTCTTCACCTTGCGATCGACGGCACGATCCTGCGCATCGACCGCTGCATCGCCTGTCGCCGGCTTGCCATCGGGCGACGCCTGTCCGGTCCCGCTCGCGCCTGCCGTGATCCCGGTCGCGGCGCGTCCACCGCTCGCATTCGCCGTGCCTGCACTGTTGGTGCCCGCAGCGCCGCCCGTCGCGCCGCCACCTGCACTGCCAGATTGGGCGAACGCCGCAACTGACGACAACAGGACGGTAGCCGTTGCAGTCGCGATGAGTTTCGAGGAATGCGTCATTGGAAATCTCCTTTGGCGTTCAACGAGACCAGCGGAAACGGGTTCCGTTGCGGGAACGAATTTGGCGCTCGCGGCTTGAATCCCTGACATTGCCGAGGAGAAGCCTGCGTGTCCTGGGACAAGCCGTTTCGCGAACCGATCGAATTGCCCGACGGCAACACGCTGGTGTCGCTGCGCGACGCCGGCGCTTACATCACACAGCTGTCACCGTCTGAACACGATGCGAAGGAGTGGCAGACCGCGATGCATTGCCTGATCGAGGCGGCTGACTACGGCGGCCCTATCAGTTTCGCGCGGCTCGGCGTTGCACAGGCGCTGCATCGCCATCAGGAGAAAGTATTCGACCCGACGCGCAAGCGATCGCGCTGGCGCAAGCCGGGCCTCAGTTAGCAGATGTCATGCGCAAGCTGATCGACTTCGACGACGAGACCCTCGACAAGCTCATCCAGCTTGGCCGCGACCGCATGGCGACGACGCAAGAACTTGCGGATGAAGCCTTCGCCGACCTCCTGAAAAAGCACGGCATTCCGATCGATCTCAAGGATGCGCTTCGCAAGAGCGTGAAAGCCGCCGGTCCATCATCGGCATCAAGCCGCAACACTGCGATGCGCCCCGCCTCGTCACGTCCAGCAAGGAAGAAGGCCCATGCCAAACGATCCGCAAAAAGATCCATTTGAGGAAGGCGAGCGTGCCGCCAGCGAGGGCATCCCCGCCGAAGCCAATCCCTATCAGGATGGCACCGAGGAGCATTCGCTATGGAGTGCCGGCCACGAGCGCGTGGCCGGCGAGACAGAAGCCAATGAGTCCGAAGGGACGTGATCGCGCTGCAAGGCTCTGGCTTTGTGTGGTGACGCGTTTTCTTGATGCGAACCGGTACCCGCTTCGCTCGAAAACGCTCTAGCCGATCTTCTTGAGACCTTTCTGGAAACGCGGGCCGTTGGCCGCATAGAATCGCGCCGCGCTGCCCATCGCCGTCACCTGCTCCGGCGACAGCGTGCGAATGACGCGCGCCGGCGATCCGATGATCAGCGAATTCTCCGGAAATTCCTTGCCCTCGGTGATCACCGAGCCGGCGCCCACGATGCTGTTCTTGCCAATTTTTGCGCCGTTCATCACGATCGAGCCCATGCCGATCAGCGCGCCGTCTTCAATCGTGCAGCCGTGCAGGATGACGTTGTGGCCGACGGTGCAGTTCTTGCCGATGGTCAAGGGAAAGCCCTTGTCGGTATGGCACGTGCAGTTGTCCTGCACATTGGAGCCTTCACCGATCTCGATCCATTCGTTGTCGCCGCGCAGCACCGCGCCAAACCAGACACTCGCCTGCTCCAGCAAACGAATCTTGCCGATCACATCGGCCGTGTCGGCGATAAAGTAATTTCCGCTGGCCGGAAGATCCGGTCCCTGCCCGTCGAGTTCGTAGATTGCCATGATTGAGTGGTCTCCCTTTGCGGGAGACACTGCCACGGATTCTTGCGCTTAGGCTAGTATGCCCAGCGCTTCCAGGGTCATCACGATGAAGGTGCCCGACATCAGGCTCCAGATGCCCGACAGCACGGTCGCGATCATCACGAACTGAATGCGATGCTGCTCGGCCGCGCCGTTGCGCAGGGTGTTGCGCATGATGATAAAGGGCGCCGTGAAGACCAGCAGCGGCACGGCTGCGAAGGCTTCAGGGGACGGCCCCTGCTGGAGCAGGCTGAAGCTCGGGGGACGTTTGGCAAAGGCCTGATAGGCGCTTGCAATGGCGCCTGCGAGCGCGAAGCCAATGCATAGCTGGAAGAATGAATTCAACGCATCGGGGTACATCGAAGCTCTTTCACGGCACATACAAACACCGCCCTGCATCGCAAAATGCGAAGCTCCCCGCCAGCATAACGTTAATAAAGGGTTAACGACATTGTCGGGAACCGCGCGCGGTGCATGGCTCCCGGATACCGCCTGCGGCGAGACGCGCGAGGCCGTTAACCATCGGCTGGCATATTCGCGGTTGATTCGCCCACCCGGTACACAGTCCCAGTTCCAATTTAGCGTGCGCATGTCTCTGCTGTTTCCGACCCACCCGACGACGCGGCCGCGGCGCCGCCACCGCCGCAACCACGTCGTACCGATGCTGGTCGGTGCCGCATTGGCAGCCCCCGCTATCGCAGTGGTGGCCTATCTGTTGTGGCCGACCTGGCAGAGCCAGAAGCCCGGCGATCCCGACCGTATTCCGGTGAGCGTGGGCGCCACGCTGTTCAACGTCCCGACCCATGCGTTTCGCCGTAAGGTGCAGAAACATTCAGGGCCGCAGGAACGCGTCGATCTGAGCTATGTCTATCCCTCGCTCGAAGCGAGCAACCTGCCGAGGCATGTCAGCGTCGAGAATTTCGATGAGAACGCGCAGCCGATCGATCGCATCTTCGTCTCGATCTCGGCGCATCACGATGCAACCTCGCCGGACACCCGCCTGCGCACGATCTATCCGCGCTATATCGACCACGCGACATCAAGCGAAGACGGCCTGACCACGCAGCCATTCCGCGACAACTCGCCTTACAGCAATGAAGATCTGTTTCTCGGCACGACGCCAGCGCTGGTGGCGCGCTGCACGCGCGACGGCGCCACCGAAGGCATGTGCATGAGCGAACGCCGCATCGGCGGCGCCGATCTCATTTTCCGCTTTCCACGTAGCTGGCTCGCGCAATGGCGCGATGTCGGCAATGCGATGGATCGACTGACGATCCAGCTCAGCGGGCTGCGGTAAACGCCCTCGTCGTGATTGCGTTGATCGTAGGATGTGGGGTGAGCGTCTGCGCGATGCGCCTGCACTCACTCCATCCCACGATCTTGCGTAACCCTCTCACTCGTCATAGCCAGATGGCGCGAAGCGAGCTTCGCAATAATCCCAGGCCTCTCCCCACGTCATGGCCGGGCTTGACCCGGCCATCCACCTTGTCTTGTGCGACGGTGTGCGGGCCAAGCTGGATCCCCGGGTCAAGCCCGGGGATGACACCTGTGGGGGCGGCGCCTTCATCGCGCCATCACAGATTCAACTATCAAACAGCCACTGTTCTTCAGACATGCGTCATCGCCCCCATTGTTTGCGGCGCGGGGGCGCCGTCGTTGCTTGCATTCTCGCCCTCTTGTGAGAGGGCGTGCGGAACGCCGGGTGCCCGTTGCACCCTTGGGCCTGATGCGATGCGGTCTTCCGCAATTGAGAGTGCATCAGGACTTTCGGAGGCGCCGAGCAAGTGCCCGACGTTCCGCCTGCGGTGTTTTTTCGGTTGCTTGCACTTTGCCTCGACGAACGCTCCGATCGCGAATTAAAGTCCCAAGGCGATGGGAAGGGAGCCTCAAGCGAATAGGCCGAACGCGTTTTGACTTGGTCGTCCGTCACACTGTCCAGAGAGTCTTTCCATCCGAAGGTCGGCCGTCTCCTTGCCAGTGGCAGTGCTGGCGCAGATCCGTCCTGCCCGAAGACAGACGTCACCCATGAACCGCGTGACGCCGCATCTCCGGCGTCCACCGCATCCCACCCCGCGAACGTGACGATCGCGATCGCCCCTCTCGGTGGGGCAGGACGAAGGGGAATATAAACCTGATAGGGATGTTGTCAACGGGAGATAGGAAAAAATGTTTGACGGCGCATCACCGCCCCAAACTGTCATTCCCCGCCACCCCAAGCGGAGCTAACGTTCGCGCCGGCCATCGCCGCTACGGCACATCTTTGGCTGGCAGGACGGGCACGGGCAGCGGGGCGAATGTGATGGACTGGGAGTCGCCGCGCATGAAAGCGGGGTCCAGCAGGCCACCGCCGGACGGATCGCCGCCGGGCTCGCCGCTAGCGAACAACGCACCTGGCGGCCCCCCTGGTGGCAACTCGCCCTCGCCGGATCCGAATTGCGCGGCACGCCCGCCTTGCGGATGACCCGCGGCGATCTCAGTGCGCGCACGCTCAGCCTTGCGCGCGAGCGCGGTGGAGTAAGGCCGCCGATAGGCCCGCGGCGCCCCGCTCGGGAGATTGTCGTCGTCGAGGGCCTCGACCCACATGTGGATGGCACCGGGCTCGCCCTGGGCGATGTTGGGCTCGACGCTGCGCACCCACAACAACTGGAAGTTCGGCGGCAGCGGATCGTCCGCCGACCAGCCGAGCAGGCCCTGGGTGCGGAAGAACACCAGCACGTAAAACGCCGAAGTCACCGCCACCGCACCGGCCTTCACCGGCCACGGCAGCCGCGTCCGCACCACCGCCAGCAACAGCAACAGGCCAAGCAGCACGTAGCCGAGCGACAGACCGATAATGCTGGTTTGCAGGCTCATCGCTTCATCCAGCCTTGCGCTCCCTGTACCGCTTGTTCAGCATCTGCACGAGCGATGTCTGGTCGTGATTGACCTCGGTAACATTGCCGGTCTTGTCCATGATGAAACGCACCGCGGTTGTCTCGGCGCCGCCATGATCGACATTGACGGTGTCGTAGTGCACCACTTGTACTTTCGGATTCAGCTTCTCGACCTTGACCGTCACTGGCACTGGCTGTCCGGTCAGCGCCGCGAAATGGTAGATGTTGACGATGTACTCGCCGGCCACGATGCCGCGCAGGCTGACGATCTCCTGACGGATCGGCGAGAGTACCTTCTGGCCGTTGACCATGATGAAATCGTTGAGCCCGCCGCGGTCATCGCGGTCGAGTACCATGAAGCCGGTCTCGCGCCGCCGGTACCACACAATATTGCCGAGCGGGTCCTGCACGAACATGTCGATGTCGTCCGGGTGCTTGTCGGGCCAGCTCACCGTGATCATGAATTCCAGCTTGGGATCGACCTTGCCTTCGTCGTCATGGGTCTTGATCGCCAGCAGCGCGATGAAGAACAGGAAGGCGATCACCTGCAGCGCCTTGAACAGCATGACGCCGAGCGGATCGAACGGTGCTTCCTTGCCAGAGAATTCGAACTCGTCGATCACCTGGCGTGCTCCGCTTCACGTTCGAGCAGCGACACGGCGTGAACGTCGATGACGCCGACGGCAAAGGCGAACAGTTTGGCGGTTGCGTCCTCCAGCATGTAATACTGGATGCGGATCAGGATCGAACCGATCAGCCCTGCCAGCGTGGTATACATCGCCACCGCCATGCCCTCGCTCATCAGGTTCATGGAGGCCTTGATGGCGCCCTGATTGCCGGTGTCGAGGCCGGCGATCGGCGCCAGCATCATGATGAAGCCAACTATCGTACCGATCAGGCCGAGTTTCATCAGCGTGTCGCCGGCAAAGCCGCCGAAGCCGTTAGAGCCGCGCAGATTGCCGGCAAGACGACGCAGCAGCAGCGTCTGGTCGAGCTGCCGACCGCTTTGCAGCGCGGACTTCACGGCGAGGTCGCGGATATGCGACGCCATCAGGCCTTTCGGTAACGCACCGACGCCGTCGATCGCGACACCGTCGCCGGCCACGACGATGCGTTGGCCGCCCTCCGCGAATAGCTCCGCTGCACCCCGCGCCGCGTCGGCTTCGCGCGACACGGCGATCAGGCGCCACAGGCAATGCAGCGAAGCACCGAAATAGAGCAGTACGATTACTGACGAGATATAGGTGCGATCGACGGCAAGCATCTGCCGCACCAGGCCATAGTGCCAGAGCAGAACCGCGGCGAACAGGCAGAGCCCGGTAAAGATCAACCAGTGCAGCAGCGGCGCGCGATCTGCCGGATCGAGATGATGCCGGCTCACCACATGTCCCTCCTGCTGGTTGTTTCACCGATCACGATCGGCGGTTGGCTTCAATCTGCCGCCTGTACGACTGAGCCTCCAAGGGCATCGCACCCGCCACATACCGGGCAAATTGCCCAAACGATGCAGAACCGCTTGCCAGACCGCGATGCGTGCCGCTTTAATATCAATGTCTCACCGCGGGGAATGCGATCATGCGCCTGCTGATACATCTCGTTCTTCGTCTCGTCGCCGTGGTGCTGCTCTGTCTGGCCTGTACGATCGGATGGATTCTGGTCGATGCGCACCGCACCATCGAGGCCGACACCGCCGCCTCCGCCGACCGCGTCGCGACAACCCTGCAGAACCTGTACTGGCGCGAATTGCTGTGGCGCGATGGCACTTACCGCGATGCACTGCTGCCGCTGCCGGACTGGAAATCCATTGCTACCATGAAGGTGATCGCGCCAGGCGTGTGCATTGACTTCCGGCTCGGCAGCGCGCCGCCTTTCGTCCTGTGCAGCCAGACCGAAGATATCGGCAGCCCGGCGCCGTCATGGTTCGTCAGTCTCTACGGCGCGCTGTTCGGGCCACATGCCACGGAGACGCGGCCGCTTACCGTGCGGCAGCGCGATGCCGGCACCGTGCAAGCCCGTGTCGAACCTGTCGCCGCCGTGCGTCAGGCATGGCGGCAGGTGACCGTGATGGTCAGCATCGCCGCGGCGATGGCGCTAGGCATCAGTCTGCTCGCGATCCTCCTGATCGGCCATGCGCTGATGCCGGCCCGGAGCATCGTACGCGGCCTGCGCCGCCTCGAACACGGTGACCACCGCCATCGCCTGCCCGCTTTCGGCGCCACCGAATTCAGCCATATCGCCCGCGCCGTCAACGATCTCGCCGGCCGTCTCGCGGCCACCACTGCCGAACGCGTCGCGCTGACCAAGCGACTGTTTCAGGTACAGGAAGAAGAACGCCGCGCACTGGCGCGCGATCTGCACGACGAGTTCGGCCAGTGCCTCACCGCCACCGCGGCGCTCGCCGCAGCCATCGAGACCGGCGCCACGCCCTCCCGTCCCGATCTGGCCGACGATGCCCGCGCAATCGCCCGCATCACCGGCCAGATGATGACGACGCTGCGCAGCGCGCTGGCGCGGCTGCGCTCGCAGGATCTCGAGGAACTGGGATTGCAGGCCAGCCTTGTGCAACTGGTGGCGCAGTGGAATGCGAGCGCAACGCGGCGCGCGGTGTTTCATCTCGACGTAACCGGCGATCTCACCGCCGTCCCCGCAGAAGCCGCCGTCAACATCTACCGCATCGCGCAGGAGTGCCTCACCAACGCCGCACGCCACGGCCGGCCGCAGCACGTTCATCTCCGCGTCAACCATGGGGAAGAGGTCCGCGACGCCATCGCCGTCAGTGTCGAGGATGACGGCGGCGGCGACGCCACGCAGGCCCACACCGCCTCCGGTCACGGCATTCTCGGCATCCGCGAACGCATCGCAGCGCTTGGCGGCAGCCTGTCGATCGGCCCGGCGGCACACGGTATCCGCGTGGCCGCGGTGATTCCGCTGCTGCCGCGACAAGCGGCGGCATGACCGCCGTCAGCATCCTGCTGGTCGACGACCATCCGGTCGTGCGCGAAGGTTATCGCCGGCTACTGGAGCGGCAGGTCGGTTTTCGCGTGAGCGCGGAGGCCGAGGATGCCGCTGCGGCCTATCGCGCCTATCAGGCAGAGCGCCCGGACGTGGTGGTCATGGATCTGTCGCTGCCCGGCCCCGGCGGGCTGGAAGCGATCCGGCATATCCGGCAATGGGATCGCACCGCGCGCCTGCTGGTGTTCACCATGCATGCAAGCGCTGCGTTCGCTCTGAAAGCGTTCGAGGCTGGCGCCTGCGGCTACATCACAAAGAGCAGCGCGCCGCACGAACTGGTGCGCGCCATCGCCACCGTCGCCCGCGGCGGACGTGCATTGAGCGAAGACATCGCGCGCGAAATCGCCAGCGAGCGGCTCGGCAACGAACGGTCGCTGGTGGAAGATCTCGGGCCGCGCGAAACGGAAATCCTGCGGCTGGTGGCGTCAGGCTGGACCACGGAGCAGATCGCGACATCGCTCAATCTGAGCACCAAGACCGTGCAGAATTATCACTACCAGATCAAATCGAAGATCGGCGCGCGCACCGACGCGCACCTGGTCTGGCTTGCCACCGCCGCCGGCCTGGTCGCGCCGGACAACGCGGCCTAGCGTGTGATGCGCAGAGCGCGGGGCCTGCGCAGCGCTTGCGTGACCTCGCCGCCGCCAAGCCGGAGGCGAGGCGCAGCCTCAGCCGTTATCGACGAGGTCTTCTTCGAGGATCGCCATCTGGAACTGGAACGAGCGATCGTCGTCTTCGTCATCGACGAACAGCACGCCGATGAATTCTTCGCCGATATAGACTTCGGCGGAGTCGTCCTTCTTCGGGCGCGGCACCACGCGGAGCTTCTGGTTGCCGAACACGCGCTTGAGATAGGCGTCGAGCTTTCTGACTTCCTGAACGTCCACAGGTGTCTCCAATGCAGTTGATGTCTGTTGAGCTGATGGAGAGAAGCTTTAATGCGAGATGACGGCCACGGCTAGGCCGTTTCTCGAAAAATCACGCCATCCCACAAGTGAACGAAAACGCGTGCAATATCAGCGCTTGCAAATCGCAAGCCCAGAAGTCTCAGCCCCTGAAAATCAGAGCCCGATCGCGTTCAGCATCTGGTTCATGGTGCGCGACGGCTCCGAACAGCCGGCTTCGCCGACGATCTTCGCCGGCACGCCGGCCACGGTGACGTTGTGCGGCACAGGCTTGACGACAACGGAACCCGCGGCAATGCGCGCGCAATGGCCGACCTCGATATTGCCGAGAATCTTGGCGCCGGCGCCGATCAGCACGCCGTGGCGAATCTTCGGATGGCGGTCCTCGTTTTCCTTGCCGGTGCCGCCGAGCGTCACGCCGTGCAGGATCGACACGTCGTCTTCGATCACAGCGGTCTCGCCAACGACAAAGCCGGTCGCGTGATCGAGAAAGATTCCGCGGCCGATCTTGGCGGCGGGATTGATGTCGGTCTGGAAGGCCGCCGACGAGCGGCTCTGCAGATACCACGCAAAGTCCTTGCGGCCCTTTTTGTGGAGCCAATGCGCAAGACGATGCGCCTGGATGGCATGAAAGCCCTTGAAGTATAGCAGCGGATCGATGAAGCGCGTGGTGGCGGGATCGCGGTCGAACACGGCGACAAGATCGGCGCGGAACGCATTGCCAAGATCCGGCTCGTCGCGCAGCGCTTCGTCGAAGGTCTGGCGGATCAGGTCGCCGGACAGCGCTGCGTGATCGAGACGTTCCGCAACGCGGTGCACCACCGAATCTTCCAGACGGTTGTGATGCAGCACGGTCGAATAGATGAAGGATGCGAGTTCAGGCTCGCGATGGACGATGTCTTCCGCCTCGGAACGGATGCGATCCCAGATTGGATCCAGCGTTGCGAGTTTTGAGTTCTGCGGATTGATGCTCTGCACGGCCATGGCGGACTCGCAATTTCCTGAATACGGCGTCGATTATAGCACAAGGCGCATCGCTGTCGCGACACGGCTCCTGCCATCGTGAACGGTGGCTTACCCGGAAATCACCTGCCAACACGTTGAAAGCGCAGGCATTTCCGGTGGAAGCCCCGTCCGCCCAAAAACCGGGCGTGCATCAGAAGTGGGCGCTCGTGTGATCAAAACAAGGTGCGCCCCTCGCCAATTGTCATCACGGGCGGCGGGACAGGAAATCCAGCACGCCTTCCTTGTAGACGCGATCGCCAACCGCCCGCATGTGATCGCGGTTCGGAATATCCAGCACTTCAGAGCCGGCGATGACCTTCTGCAACTCCTGCGCGGAGCCGCTGATCTCGTCCGTCGTTCCCACCGCGATCAGCAGCGGCACCTTGATGGCGGCGGCTTCCTCATTCGTCATCAGCCGGCGCGAACCGCGCAGACAGGCTGCGAGCGCGCGGCGATCCGAACGGGTCTGATCGGCGAAAGCGCGGAACGTGCGGCCCACGGGATCGGTGACGTCGTCGAGCGAGTCCGCCTCGAGCGCGAGGGCGACATTCTCACCGGGACCACCGCCCTTGATGAGGCCGATGCCGAGACCGCCGAAGATCGCGCTGCGGATCAATTCGGGATGGCTGTAGGCGATATAGGCAGTGATGCGCGCGCCCATCGAATAACCCATCATGTCGGTGCGCCCGATGCCAAGATGCGCGAGCAGCGCGCGCACGTCAGCGGCCATCGCACCAATGCTGTATTGTTCGGAATCGTAGAGCTTGCTGGAATCGCCATGGCCGCGATTGTCGAGCGCGATGACGCGGCGATTGTGCTTCTTCAATTCCGACACCCAGGTCGGATAGACCCAGTTGACGTTCTTGCTCGATGCAAAGCCGTGCACGAGAACGATCGGATCGCCCTCGCCTTCATCGAGATAAGCAATTTCGACAGCGCCGTTGTGAAAGCTCGGCATCCAGAATTCCGTTACGATTGAGAGATGGGTGATTGAGAGAATGAATGGTGGTGGTGGGAAGCGCGCAGTTTACCCGTGGACGAGCACCGGCGCCAGTGAGTGAGCCGGCGCGGGATGGCGGAGAGCCATGTCCCTGAGTAATGCGTCCTTGCGTGAGATCTCCTGCAGCAGCGCATCCTGACGCACCGCCAGTTCCCGGCGCGCGCGCCTCGCCTTGGAGCGCTGCAGCCACGACCACGTGATGCGCTCGGTGGTTGCCTTGATCGACACGACAAATCCAAGCAGCGCGAACAATGCCCAGAACACCCACATCGAAAGATTGAACGCGCCAGCCGCCAGCAGCAGCGCGCCCCGGCCGAACATCTTCATGATCGCGCGGGTCTGGCCGCCCTTGACCGTGGCCAGACGCGCTGCGCGCGTAACATCCTTGGGGCTCTGGGCGATACGCAACGTATCGAGCGCGCCGCGCGTGCCGGCTTTCTCGCCGACGCGGCCAACATCCCCGGCGAGACGCACGATGCCGCCGGCCTTCTCGGTGCGGAACGCCGCCTTCACCGCGGTGATGGTCTGGCCCGGACGCAGCAGCGAGGCATCGGCCACCGCAGCCCGCAACATCGGCCCGTCCACCACGCCGCGCGCCGAGCGCGCCGCCCAGGTGGTGAGCCCCTCGCCGATCCGTCCGACCTTGCGCGCATCCTTTACCAGCGTGAGGCCCGCGCGCACCGGCGCGACACCGCCAACGCTGACATAGGTCGCGGCGGTGACAGCCAGACCGGCCGCGGCAAGGCCGAGGATCAGGTGATCGGTATCCTCACCCATCGCCATGTGCTTGCCCTCGCGCACCACGTCGCGAATATCGCCAAACACAAAGAGATCACCGGCGACGGTGCCGGACAGGCTGCCGACATCGTCGGCATTGCCGGTGACAAAACCAGTGGCAAAGCGGCTGGCGAAATGGGAGGCGGAATTCTCGTCCGCAACCGCATCCGTCACACGCTTGGAAAGATCGTCCGGCAGTTGAACATTTCTAGCAGCCGCAACATCGGCAAAGCTTTTGGCGAGGTCGGCATCCCTGGCCGCGAGCGCCTCCTCGATATTGCGGGCGAGCACCGCGGGATCGTTCCGCAATGCAGAGCTGAGTTGCGCATCGGCCAGAGCGACGGGGTCGTCCTGCGCGGCCAGCACGGCGCCGGCGTCGCGCGCATGCGGCAGCAACAGCAGGCCGGCGGTCGCACAGACCGCTACCCCCGTCAAAGCTGTGTCGAGCCGGAACCACATGGCGAAAAACCCTATCCTTGCACCTCTTTAGAAATGGTGCGTCACATCGTGGACACAACTGCCCCGACGAAAGAAGGGCTATTCGGAGACACCCGAATTGTGTCGAATTTGTACGGATGAATGACCCCTGCGCGGTCTAGGAATCATGGTTCCGGACCAGTATGGTGCGCCGCACTGAATGGCGCGCCGGTTCATACGCCCGCGGCTGTTGCGAGCAAAGGTAGAGAAGATGTCCGACCACGTGGTTCCGCACTTTCACAATGACGCCGGCGTTCCGATCATCGAGATCGGCTCGCAGGAATTCATGTGCGTGGGTGCCAATCCGCCGTTCGATCATCCGCATGTCTTCCTCGATCTCGGCAACGACAACGAGATCATCTGCCCGTATTGCTCGACCCTGTATCGCTTTGCCGCCGATCTCGGCGCCGGCCAGTCACGTCCGCCGGAATGCGTGGTGAAAGACAAGGTTGCCTGATTCCCGGCCGTGACGGCGCCGCGCACCATCGTCATCGCTGGTGCGGGCATCGGTGGACTGACGGCCGCGCTGGCGCTGGCCGCCCGGGGCTTTCGCGTCCTCATCTGTGAGAAGACCGGACGGCTTGAAGAAGCCGGCGCCGGACTGCAGCTCTCGCCCAATGCGACCCGCATACTGATCGGCCTTGGCCTGCAACCACGCCTTGCGCCCCATGTCACGACGCCGGCCAGTGTGAGCATCATGACTGCACGCAGCGGCGGCGAAGTGATCCGCCTGCCACTCGGCAGCGCAAGCGACAATGCGCCCTACTGGCTGGTGCATCGCGCCGATCTGCAATCGGCCTTGCTTGGCGCGGTCACGGCGCATCCCGACATCGAACTGCGCCTTGGCTGTCCCGTGGACAATCTCCGCGCCACGCCCGCCGGTATCATCGTCAACGGCGAGTCGGTGCTGGCCTTGATCGGCGCCGATGGCGCGTGGTCTTTCGTGCGACGACAACTGTTTCCCGAAACGCAGCCGCACTTCTCCGGCCTGATCGCCTGGCGCGGCACGCTGGAAACGCGCCGGCTGGAAAGCGACCTGGTCCCCCGTGGCGTCCAGCTCTGGATGGGGCCGAGGGCCCATCTCGTTGTCTATCCGGTGTCATCGGGCGAGCGGATCAACATGGTCGCGATCATGCCCGGCGCTGTGATGCAGCCTGGCGGCAGCGATGCTGGCGACGCCAGCGAGATCCGCCGACATTTTGCAGCGTCGCGCTGGCCCGCCAATGCACGCGCCATGATCGACAGTATCGATACCTGGCGACGCTGGCCGCTGTTCACGATCCAGGATGGCGGCATGTGGCACGAAGGCGCCGTGGCGCTGCTCGGCGATGCCGCCCATGCGATGCTGCCATTCGCCGCGCAGGGCGCCGGCATGGCCATCGAGGATGCGGCGGTGCTGGCAGAGTGCCTTGCCGCCGCTGGCCACGATGCCGCAGCGATCGCGCCCGCATTGGCGCGCTACGCCGCGCTGCGCCAGCCACGCGTCGGCCTGATACAGCGCACCGCCCGGCAATCCGGCCAGATTTATCATCTGCGTGGCCCCATGGCGCTGGCGCGCGACCTCGCCATGCGCGCGCTCGGTGCAGAGCGTCTACAGGCGCGGCAGGATTGGATCTATGACTGGAAACTCTGATCCTGACAGGCTCAGGAGCGGGCGCCAGCCCGCTTGCGCGGCGTAACGGGTTCTGATGCCGCCGGCGCTTTCGGCGCACTCGCCACACACTTGCTCTTCTGCCAGTTCTCTTCTGCCAGCTTGGCCTGCGCACGCGTGGAGATGTAATCATTGCGATAAGCGAGTTCGCTGACCACCGCGCCACCCGTGCCGGTCTGCGCCTTGTCGATCAGCCCCTGCAATTCGGCCGTCCGCGTCGCAAGCGTCTTGCGCTCGGTCTCAAGCTGCGGGCAATCATAAAGGTCATATTTCGCAGGATCGACGAAAGCGCCCGACACCATGCCATCGCCCATGCTGGCGCAGCCGCCGAGATAGCCGGCCAGAACGAGCAATGACGGCATCGCGGCAGCACGCGTCGGCAGGCGGAAACGAAGGTGACGGTCGATCATCGGGACTTTCTAGCCGGGTACTATTGAGGTTGCGTAAAGCAGCCGCCGGTGGCCGGATTGAGGCCGAAGCTGTGCCCCCACCCGCCATTCGCCTGATCTCGCAAGCGATTTGGCGACTGGCGATTTTAAAGGTAAGGAAGCGCGGCCTGCCCCCTTGATGGAATTGGTAGACATACAAGACTTAAAATCTTGAGTCCTCTGGGCGTGCCGGTTCGAGTCCGGCAGGGGGCACCAGCGGCTAGACGCCCGCCAGCACGATATGAGCCCCTGCTTCCTCCATCAGCCTGCGCTGCTCCGTCGAGGCGCCAGCGCCCGTCACCAGCGTCCAGCGCGGCGGGAGCGGCGCCCAGGCGTCCTGTTCGGCGCGGCCGAGCTTGCCGGCATCGGCGAGCACGATGACCTCCTTGGCCTGCTGCATCATCAGGGACTTCAAGGCGACCTGATCGAGATCGGCCTCGCACAACCCACGGCCGCTCACGACACCATCGGCGCTCATGATGGCGCGGTCGGCCGTCAGGCGCCGCAGTCCCTCGCTGGCCAGCGGCCCCATGGTGCTCATGCTGGTTGAGCGCAGCGCGCCGCCGAGCACTACGAGTTCGATGCTTGGTGCCTTGGCGAGAAACGGCAGCAGCGCGATATTGTTGGTGATGATACGCAGGCGGCGCTGCAGCAGCAGCTTGCCGAAAGCGGCGACCGTCGAGCCGGCATCGAGGATCAGCGTGTCGCCGTCCTCGATCAGGTCGATCGCGGCCCGCGCGATGGCCTGCTTCTCCTTGCCCTGGACCGCGAAACGCTGGTCGAGCGTGGTCTCTGCGACATGGCCGGTGAGAATCGCGCCGCCGTAAGTACGGCGCACCGCGTTGTTCTTCGAGAGATGCTGCAGGTCGCGCCGCACGGTGGACCCGGACACACCAAAGCGCCGTGCGAGATCGTCGACATCGATCTCGCCGGCATTCAGCGCGTCCAGCAGGCGTGAGCGACGTTCCTTGTTGCGCATCGACATGGATGTCCCTGCCCTCTCATCACGCTCGTCGTTCCGGGGCGTCACCGCGCCTTCGCGGCGACGAACCCGGAACCTCGATATGTGACAGACACTTCGAGATTCCGGGTTCGCGCGCAAGAGCGCGCGCCCCGGGATGACGAAGGATGCGTCAAGCCGCCTTGGCGCCCGGTGCGAGATCGACCGCCTGCCGCAATGCCTCGAGAAGGCTGCGCTCATCGGCGATGCCCTTGCCCGCGATATCGAAGGCGGTGCCGTGATCGACCGAGGTGCGGATGACGGGAAGGCCGACCGTGATGTTCACGCCGGATTCCAGACCCAGCACCTTGATCGGGCCATGGCCCTGATCGTGATACATCGCGACCACCATGTCGTAGTCGCCGCGGCCGGCGAGGAAGAACAGCGTATCGGCCGGCAGCGGACCGCGGACGTCCCAGCCCTTCTTCTGGCAGACTTCGACGGCCGGCGTGATCTTCTCGGCTTCCTCGCCATAGCCGAACAACCCGTTCTCGCCGGCATGCGGGTTGATGGCGCAAACGCCGATCTTCGGATTCTTGATGCCGGCCTTGACCAGCACTTCATGGCCGCGGGTGATGACGCGCTCGACCAGACCCGGCTCGATCTTCTTGATGGCGTCGATCAGGCCGATATGCGTCGTCACGTGAATCACGCGCAGCTTCGGCGACACCAGCATCATCGACACTTCCGGCGTGCCGGTCAGATGCGCGAGCAGTTCGGTATGGCCGGGATATTTGTGACCGGCCGCATGCAGTGCTTCCTTGGAGAGCGGCGCGGTGCAGATGCCCTGTGCGATGCCGGCCTGGACGATCTCGACGGCCTTCTCGATGAAGCGGTAAGCCGCCTCGCCCGCGATCGGGGAGTTCTGGCCGAACGGCAGGTCATCGGGCACGATCTTCAGATCCACGCACTGGACGTTCTTCGACGCGAAATTCGCAGCCTTTGCATCGCTGAGCGAGTCGACGCCGATCTTGGCGCCGACGATCTCGCCGGCCTTGCGCAGGCGGTTGGCGTCACCGATCACCAGCGGATTGCACATCGCGAGCATTTCCGGATGCGCGAAGGCTTTCATGATCACTTCGGGGCCAATGCCTGCGGGATCGCCCATAGTGATCGCAATGGTCGGACGGGTCATGTGAAGCTTCCTTGAGTTCGGACGGTGTGAAGACGTTCGCGGATTTTGATCAGGCTGTTCTCGTCGCCAAAGGCGCCGGCCTTGGTTGCGATCGGAACTGATAGTGCGCCAAGCGTAAGACCCAGCGAGACGCCGGGCTCGATCTCGTCGGCCAGACGGATTCCGTTGACACCGAAGCGCGACAGCAGTGCTGCGGCAGTCTCGCCGCCAGTTGCTGCAAAGGCGCCGATGCTGGACGCCACCGGCATCAGCGCATCGGCGAGATTCTGCGCGAGCTGCGGGCCAAGCGACATTTTCGGATTGTCGTCCATCACGATCTCGACCAGGACATCGCCGCCTGCGATCAAGCCTTCGGTCACGCGTGTCGCCAGCGCCGCCTGTCCAGCCTTGTCGCCGAGCAGGACTTCCGGCGTGACAGGCAGATGAGTGACGGTGCCGCTGGCGATCAGCTTGCGCGCTGCGGAGCGCGACGCGCCGGCGAGCGAGCCGACGACAATCAGGGTACCATATGTGCTCGTCGGAATTTCCAGCTTCTCGGCGGCACTCGTGCCATCGAGCGCAGCCAGCGCATGTGCAAGGCCCGCGCTGCCGATGAACACTGTCGCCGGTGAAATCTTCAGGCTGGCTTCGGCGATCAGATGCAGATCGTGCTCGGTCTCTGCATCGCAGATCGCAACGACGCTGTCCTCGGACGCGATACGCGCCAGGTGAGCCTTGAGATGGCCGCCGCGGATCGTCGCAAGCAGCACCTTCTCGCTGCGAACGCCTGCAGATGCGAGCACGTCGGCGATATCGGCATTGTCATAGGTGTGATCGCGCTTCCACACTTCGGCTTCTTCCAGCGGACGGCCGCCGACCATCACGCGGCCATTGATCGTGGTGCGGTTCGTCGCGGGAAAGGCCGGCGCGAAAATGCCGAAGGCCGAACCCGACTGCGCCTTGAGATGTGCGAACGCGGCCGCCGTCTCGGAGGCCGGCTGTCCGCGCAGCGTGGAGTCGATCTTCTTGAACAGGAGCCGATCCGGCTCCATCAACTGTTGCAACACGTCGGCGTGCCGACGCGCAGCGGCCTCGGCCGTCAGGCCGCGGCTCGCTGCATCATAGGAGAGAACCGGATGCTGGCGATCCCCGGCACTTGCCCCGGCGCCTGCGATCTCGCCCCAGGTCACGGCAGCCGCAAGGCCCCGGCGACCGAAGGCGATGGCGCAGTCCGCTGCACCGGTGAGATCATCAGCGAGGATCAGCCAGCGTCCCGCCATCTTAGTGCCCGGCCACTGGTGCGGCTGATGCGACGCTTGGCGCGGCAGGCGTCGTCGCCTCTGCTTCCGGCTCGACATCACGGCCGACGATGCCGGCAACCCACGAGGTGAGGATCGGCGTCAGGATCGCCGTCACGACCACGCAGGCCGCGATGAGGATGGTCGCCGGACCGGCAGCAGCCGCATAGGCCGGATTGGCCGCAGCGACGATCGCTGGCACAGCCGCCGCATTGCCGGCGGTCGATGCCGCAGCAACACCCGCAACGCCGTTGCCGCCGGTGAGACGGTCAACGAAGAACAGCGGGATGCCGGTCACGATGACGACGGCAACGCCCATGCCGACGCCGAGCAGACCTGCCTGCCAGACCTGCGTCAGGTTCAGGCCGGTGCCGAGCGCAAAGGCGAAGAACGGGATCATCACAGGCACGGCCTTGCTGAGGAAGTCGCGCAGTTCGCGATCGAGATTACCAAGGATCATGCCGGCCACCAGCGGCAGGATCGCGCCAACGAGCGCGGGCCACTGGAACGACGACAGACCGGCAACGCCGAGCGTCACCATGGTGAGGAACGGGCCGCTTTCCAGCGTCATGATGCTGTAAGCACCCACGTCGCGCGGACGGCCATACTGGCCCATCAGCGCCATGTAGAGACCGCCATTGGTGTCGTTCATGGCGGCGACGATCGCCAGCGTCGAGACGCCTGCGAAAATGCCGGCGGTGACCGGCGCTTCACCGAGGAAGCGGCCGAAGATCAGGCCCAAGATAATTGCGGTACCGACCTTCACGATCATCAGGGCGCCGCCCTTCTTCACGATGTAAGGCGTCGCCTTGAAGTCGATGCTCGCGCCCATGCACACATAGAACACGGCGAGGATGCTGAGAGCGCCGCCGGAGAACAGCGCGCCGGTGAAGGAGCCGAAGAATTTCGGGGTGTTGGGGGCAAAGGTCGCGAACAGCGCGCCGATCAGCAGCGGCACCGTCATCATGCCGCCCGGCACCTTCTCAATCGCCCGCTTAATTGGAATCTGCATGGTTATTTCCTTCCCGCGCCGTGCGCATCACTGATTATTCTGCGCAATTTCCCTCAGGAGCCCCTGCGCACACCGCCCGATATGCGCAAATTACGCAGACATCAAACACTTTTTGCGCACTTTGCGCAATTTCTAAGAATTAGTTAAGCGGTCAAGGTATGTCTGTAAGCCATCCAAAGCGGGCGCTTCGCTGACCGGAACGCAAACGGGCGGCAACGGATGACCGTTGCCGCCCGTTGAGCGATCAGATTGATGCGCTCAGAGATCGAGAACCAGACGATCCCCAGCGGAACCTGCCACGCAGACCAGAAGGCTGCGTTCGCGCTCTGCCTGCGACAGCACGCGGTCGCGATGCACCGGCTGTCCTTCGAGCCAGTCCACCTTGCAGGAGCCGCAGATGCCGCCGCAGCAGGACGCGGGGACATCGACCCCGATATCTGTCAGCGCCGACAGCATGGTCTGTCCTGCAGCCACAGTGATTTCCCGGTTCGATTTTGCGAGCGCGAGCACATAGGGCTTCGCGTCGGGGTCGACCGGCAGCGGCGGCGGCACGAAGCGCTCGATATGAACGCGATCAGCGGGCCAGTCGCGTGACGCCTGTTCGAAGTCGTCGATCATGCCGTCGGGACCGCAGCAGGCGAGCGCGACGTCCGACAACGGCCGGCCGACCAGTGCCGCGATATCCGGGCGTTGCCCGCTCGACGTGTCGTGAATCACCACATGACCGGACTTGCGCAGCGGCGCGAGGAGATCGGCGAGTGGCGGCTCACCGCGCGCAATCATGTGCAGCATGAATTTCGAACGGCCCATGCGCTTGAGCCAGGCCGCCGCCGACAGGAACGGCGTCACGCCGATGCCACCGCCAATGAAGGTGAAGCGCGTCACATCCACAGATAGATTGAGCCCGCCGCGCGGCAGCGTCACGCCGATGGTGTCGCCGACCTTGACCTCGTCATGCAGCACAATCGAACCGCCCCGCCCTTCGGCCTCGCGTTTCACCGCAACGACATAGCGCTTGTCATCGGCGGGGTCGTTGCAGAGCGAGTAAGTCCGCACCAATCCACGGGGCAGATGCAGATCGATATGCGCACCCGGCCAGAACGGCGGCAGCTCCCAGTGATCGGGATCGACCAGCGAAAACAGCTTGATGCCCTTGCCGCCGTCCTCGATCTTGTCGACGACGGTCCTGACCCTGGTGATCGCTACCGCGCTCATTGCATGTTCCGCACGGCGTCGCCGACGCGCACGGTGCCGCCTTGCAAGATCTTGCAGTTGAGGCCGGAGCGGTTGATCAGCGGATCGAAGATCGCCTTGCCGGTGATCTCCTCGATATGCCGGCACGGAATCGACAAACGCGTCGATTCCAGCAGCGTCTCGCCGAGCCAGAACTGACGGCCAACAAGATGCGTCAGCGGCACGCCGGATACGGTGACATTGCGGCGATGCTCCTCGGGGGCGAGATCGATATTGTGATCGCGCTTCAGGGCTACCAGCGTCTCGTATTCGAACAACGTGACCTGACGCCCCTCTTCGGGCTTGTGCGAATAGAACCCCTCCTCGCGGCCGATCATGTAGCGATCGCCTTCGATGCCCTTGCCGGCAATCAGTGTGAGTTCTGGCATCTCGCGCATCGGCAGGAAAGCGCGCGGTGTGATGTGAAGATAGCGCACCACGCCGGTCCATGACGGGACCACGGCGCCGGATGCGAATTTGGCAGTCAATGTATCGAGCATGATTGTCGTCCTTATGCCTTGAGCAACTTTACTCCGTCATGCCCGGCGCATGCCGGGCATCCACGTCTTTTCTCTTTTGCCGCGAAGACGTGGATGGCCGGAACAAGCCCGGCCATGACGGCGTGTGTGTGCGTCAGGTCAGTTCCTTGTTCGCCATTTCCGGCGCAAAGGATGTCGCAATCGCGGTGATGCAGGCGCAGAAGATCAGGAACACGGAGACCGGCCAGGTCGCACCGGCCCAGGTCATCAGCGACGCTGCGATGAGCGGGCTGAGACCGCCAGAGATAGCCGCTCCGACCTGGAAGCCGAGCGAGGCACCGCTATAGCGCAGCTTCGCGGTGAACAGCTCCGAGTACCAGGGCGCGCCGATGCCGAACATCACCATCTGGCCGAACGAGATCGCGACAACGATGGTGAGGATCACGATGGTCGGATCGCGGGTATCGAGCAGCCAGAACATCGGGAATGCGAAAGCTGCGCAAAAGAGGCAGCTCGCATAGAACATCGCCTTGCGACCGACCTTGTCCGACAGCCAGCCGAAGAACGGGATCGAGAACAGCGCGACAAAGGATGCGATGAAGGCGCCGTTCAGCACCAGCCCGCGCGACAGGCCGAGCTTCGACGTCGCATAGGACATGATGAACACGCCGGCAATCGAGGCATAGGCAATTTCCGAGATCTTCAGGCCGACCGCCGTGAAGAACGGACGGCGGTGATACTTGAAGATGTCGACGATCGGCATCTTGGCGACTTCATTCTTCGCCTTGAGCGCGCGGAAGGCCGGAGTCTCTTCCATGCTCATGCGGATCCAGAGGCCGACGCCGACCAGTAGGATCGAGATCAGGAACGGAATGCGCCAGCCATAGCTCATGAAGTCTTCTTCAGGCAGTTGCGACACCAGCGCGAACATGCCGATGGCTGCGAGATTGCCGACGGGATTGCCGACCTGCACCATGCTGCCGAGGAAGCCGCGTTTATGCGTAGGACAATTCTCGACCACCATCAGAACCGCGCCGCCCCATTCACCGCCAAGGCCGATGCCCTGCAGGAAGCGGAGTGCGATGAGCAGGATCGGCGCCGCGATGCCGATCTGCGCATAGGTCGGCAGCAGGCCGATGGCGAAAGTGCCGAGGCCCATCACCATGATCGTAATCGCAAGCATCGCCTTGCGGCCGACACGGTCGCCATAGTGACCGAAGATCGCGGCACCAAGCGGACGCGCGAGGAAGCCAACCGCATAGGTGCCGAAGGCTGCAATAGTCGCGAGCGCCGGATCGCCAGCGGCGAAGAACACCTTGTTGAACACCAGCGCGGTTGCCGCGCCATAGATCAGGAAGTCGTACCATTCGACGGCGGTGCCGATCACGCTCGACCAGACGATCTTGCGCATGGCCGCATCGTCGGGATTCTCCGCCGTGGCGGTGACTGTATTGAATTCTTCTGCGACGGTCATGTTCACTCCTTCAAAAGACATGTTCAGTTTCAGGCGCGTGGGCTCGTTCCGTGCCGCGACATCTCGCGGCGCAGTCCGGGTCTTCTCGTGAACTTTCGCTGTTGCTTCAGTCGCCCCAGCGCAGGCGGAGGTGATGCCTAAGGAATGGCAGCGATTCCCTAGAGAATCGCAGCGATGGCTGCGATCTCGACTCTGATCGAGGGATTGGCGAGCCGCGCTTCGACACAGGCGCGTGCAGGCGATGCGCCTGCCGGCACCCACTCATCCCAGACCGTATTGAAAGCCGCGAAATCCGCGATGTTTGGCAACCACACCGTGGCGCTCAGGATCGATGACTTGTCGGTGCCGGCTTCGCTGAGCAGTGCATCGATCTTGGCGAGCACTTCGGCGGCCTGCGCTTCGACACCGACAGACAGATCGTCCGGCACTTGTCCTGCGAGATAAACGAGACCACCATGAACAGTGGCCATACTGAGCCGCTTACCGGGCTTCAAACGCTTGATCATATATCTGCCTTCGTGCCGTTTTCTGAGGACATATTCCCGTCATCAAAATCCAACAGGTTTACTGACAGAAATCAACGTCACGAAAATCGGCATCTGATGCCTAAATCGGCAAAAGGCAGCCGATGCACATAACGCAGGCTGAAAATCGGCGTTCTCCGGCACTTTTGCCTAAATTATCCTTGCCCGTGCTGGAAATATCTGCAGCAATGTTTTCCTGTAGAAACACTCCAGCATCGCTCTGGAGCTCTTTCAAAGAGATCAGCGAGACGGCCCTTCCACCATCGCCGCGCGCCCTCTAAAAGAACGAGCACCTCATGAGGAGATCGACGTTGCTCGACGTCAGCAAGAATGCGGTTGGCTTCAACCTGCGCCAGCTACGCACCACCAAGGGACTGACGCTGGATCAGCTCGCCACCCAGAGCGAGCTGACGCGCGGCTATATCTCCCTCGTCGAGCGCGGCCTGAAAACGCCGTCGGTCAATGCGCTGCTGCGGCTCGCCGCGGCGCTCGATGTCAACGTTACCTATCTGTTCGACCCCAACCCAACGCCGGCCCCGCGCTACACGCTGTTCCGGCAGGACGAACAGCAAACGCCCATGCAGGACGACGGCGTCGATCTGCTGGCGCTGGCTGCGGGACGCACACGCAAGATGATGGAGCCGTTCCTGATCCGGCCGCCGCTGAAATTCGCGCCGCGCGCATCGCATGCGGGCGAGGAATTCCTGTTCGTCATATCAGGCAAGATGGCGATCAAGATCGAGGACGAAGAGATCGTCCTGAAGAAAGGCGACTGCCTGTACTTTTCCGGCGAGACCCCGCACTGGGTGCGCAGCATCGGCAAGCCCAAGGCCGATGTGCTGCTCGTGGTATCGGCGGCATCGCCCGAGCGGTAGTACCGGCCCATCCCCGTCATTGCGAGGTCATTCGCAAAAACAAAGGCGCCGGCCTGATCACTCGGGCCGGCGCTCTCTTATTCAAACCTGCCCGCCGCAGCGGCGCCGGTTACTCCTTCTTGTCGATGTTCCAGAACACCGGAGTGGCGGCGCCCGGCAGCACGCCGGTCAGTGACTTCCGCCATATGCTGGGGATCCGGTATTCGCCAAGCGGCAGATACGCGACCTGCTCGAGCGCACGGGCCTGGACTTCCGCAGCGGCAGCCTTCTGTTCCGCAGGCGTCGCTGCGCGCGCATACTTGTCGCGCAGTTCTTCGATCTTGGCGTCCTCGAACCATCCGAACCAGCCGCCATTCTTGCCGCGGCCCGACGTCGAGACGTTGGAAACCGGGTTAAGAATATCAGCAGCGACCCAATTGGTGAAGAACATGTTCCAACCGCCCTCCTTGACGGGCTTCTGGCTGGCGCGGCGCGTCACCACGGTCTGCCAGTCGGTGGCCTGCACTTCGACCTTGAAGCCGGCATCGCGCAGAAGCTGCGCTGCAACGATCGGCTGCGCCTTCAGCGACGACACATCGGTGGGCGCCATGATGACCACGGGCGTGCCATCATAACCGGATTCGGCCAGCGCCTTCTTGGCTTCCGCCATGCCGCTGCCCTTGACCATGGTTTCCGAACCGACGTCGGTATCATTCGGCGTGCCGCAGCCGAACATGGCACCGCAGATCTTCATGTAGTCGGGATTACCGACCAGCGCATCGAGCACCGGCTTCTGGTTCATCGCGAGGAATGCCGCGCGGCGAACCTTGACGTTGTCGAAGGGAGGCAACAGGAAGTTCATACGCCCCAGCGTCTGGTAACCGAGCTCGTTCAGAACCTCGATCTTGAGGTCCTTGTCCTTGACGAGAATCGGCAGCAGGTCGTAGGGACCGTTCTCCATGAAATCGATGTCGCCGGACTGCAGCGCGTTCACCGCCGTCTGCGCATCGGGCATCGTGACCCATTCGACGCGGTCGACCTTGACGACCTTGCCACCGGCCGCCCAGCTCGCAGGCTCGGAGCGCGGCACGTAGTCCTTGTTCTTCTCATAGACCGCCTTCACGCCCGGCTGGAATTCAGCCTGCACGAACTTGAACGGACCCGAACCGATCTGCTCCGGAATGGCCTTGCCGGCGGGCGTCTCGGCGAGACGCTTCGGCATCATGAACGGCACCAGCGACGATGGCTTGGCGATCGAGTCGAGCACGAGGCCATAGGGCTCCTTGAGCGTCAGCACGATGGTCTTGGCGTCGGGGGCTTCGATGCTCTTGGTGAAGTCCATGAGCTTCTGGCCCATGCCGTCATTGCGGCCCCAGCGCTGCAACGAAGCGGCGCAATCTTCCGCAGTGACAGGCTTGCCGTCGTGCCACTTCAGGCCGTCGCGCAGCGTGAAAGTATAGACCATCTTGTCATCGGAGACTTTGTACTCCGCCATCTGCGGCTGGACTTTGAAGTTTGCGTCCATCGCCAGCAACGTGTCGTAAACCATGTAACCGTGATCGCGCACGATATAGGCCGTGGTAATACCCGGATCGAGCACGCGCAGATCCGAGTGCATCACTGCGGTGATGGTCTTGCCGGCAGCATGCGCGGGCGACGACAGCACCGGCAGCGCCAGCGCAACGGCTACCGCCAGACCTGGTAGCGTCAATTTCGTGAAGGCCGCAGAACGCTGCCAACGTGACATGTAGGACATTCGATCTCTCCTGACTTGAAACTGACCATCGGTCGATGATTGCTTGTGCAACGCGATAGAAATTTAGGCGCCACCACGCGTTGGCTTTATCTTTTAGACATCAAAGACTTGCATCAAGCGTGATGCGCGTCAATCGCGTTTTCCACGCGCTACATCCACATGCTGCAGAATGCATTCCAATGCACATCGTCAATTTGCAAAGGAGATTGCCTGCTGCTGCCAAGTCACGCACGCAGTCAACGGCATGCTCGACCCCGCTGCACGCGACATGGCAATCATGGGTGCGACCATCGAACGCATCGCTCGTGGAGAGGTCATTCGCAAAAACAAGAACGCCGGCCTGATCACTCAGGCCGGCGTTCTGTTACTTCACACGAACCGCGACAGCGGCGCCGGTTAGTCCTTCTTGTCGATGTTCCAGAACATCGGAATGGCAGCGCCCTGGGTGACGCCGGTCAGCGAGGTGCGCCAGATGCTCGGCACCTTGTATTCGCCGAGCGGGATGTAGATGACCTTGTCATAGATCTCCTTCTGGATCTCGGCGGCGAGCTTCTTTTGCTCTTCCGGCGTGGTCGCGCGTGCGTATTTGTCGCGCAGCACTTCCAGCTCGGCATCTTCGCTCCAGCCGAACCAGCCGCCATTGCTCTTGCCGCGGCCGGAGGTCGCGACATTGCTGATGGGGTTGAGAATGTCGGCGCCGACCCAGTTGGAGAAGAACATGTTCCAGCCGCCTTCCTTGATGGGCTTCTGGCTCGGACGACGGCTGAGCACCGTCTGCCAATCGGTGGCCTGCACTTCGACCTTGAAGCCGACATTGCGGAGCAGTTGCGCCGCAACGATCGGCTGCGCCTTCAACGTGGTCACGTCGGTCGGCGCCATGATCACCACCGGCGTGCCGTCATAACCGGCCTCGGCGAGCAGCTTCTTGGCTTCCTCGACGCCATTGCCCTTCACCAGGCTTTCCGAACCGACATCCGTCGCATTCGGCGTGTCGCAACCGAACACCGCGCCGCAGACCTTATAATATTTGGGATCGCCGACCAGCGCATCCAGCACCGGCTTCTGGCTCATTGCCAAAAACGCGGCACGGCGAATCTTCGGATTGTCGAAGGGCGGGTTAAGGAAGTTCATGCGACCGAAGGTCTGGAAGCCCAGAGGGTTGAGCACTTCGATCTTGAGCTCCGGATCCTTCGCCAGGACCGGCAGCAGGTCGTAGGGACCATTCTCCATGAAGTCGATGTCACCCGACTGCAGCGCATTCACCGCGGTCTGTGCATCGGGCATGGTGATCCATTCGACGCGATCGACCTTCACCACCTTGCCGCCTGCCTGCCAGTCGGTCGGCTCGGAGCGCGGCTTGTACTCCTTGAACTTCTCGTAGACCGCCTTCACACCGGGCTGGAATTCAGCCTGCACGAATTTGAACGGACCCGAACCGACCTGCTCGGCAATCGCCTTGCCGGCCGGCGTCTCGGCGAGACGCTTCGGCATCATGAACGGCACCAGCGACGATGGCTTGGCGATCGAATCCAGAACGAGGCCGTAGGGCTCCTTCAGCGTCAGCACGATGGTCTTGGCATCGGGAGCCTCGATGCTCTTGGTGAAGTCCATGAGCTTCTGGCCCATGCCGTCATTGCGGCCCCAGCGCTGCAGCGACGCGGCGCAGTCTTCGGCGGTGACCGGCTTGCCGTCATGCCACAGCAGGCCGTCGCGCAGGGTAAATGTATAGACAAGCTTGTCGTCGGAGACCTTCCAGTCGGCCATCTGCGGCTTGATCTCGTATTTCGAGTTCATGCCGAGCAGCGTGTCGTAAACCATGTAGCCGTGGTCGCGGACGATATAACCGGTGGTGATACCGGGATCGATCACACGCAGATCGGAATGCATCACTGCAGTGATGGTCTTACCTGCAGCATGCGCGGGCGACGACAGCACCGGCAGCGCGAGCGCAACGACGACCGCCAGACCGGGCAGCGCAAATTTCGTGAAGGCCGCAGAATGCTGCCAACGTGACATGTAGGACACTCAATCTCTCCTGACTGGAATCTGACCATCGATCGATGATCGATTATGCAACGCGATAGAATTTTAGGCGCCTTCGCGTATTGCCTTTATCATTTAGGCTTCAAGGACTTGGCATCAAGCGTGATGCGCGTCAATCGCGTTTTCCACGCGATACATCCACACGGTGTAGAATGCATTGCAATGCACATTGTCGATTTGCAAAGGCGATTGCGCTGCTGCTAAGTCATGCGCGAACTCTCGCCGACAAACTCTCGCAATGTGCGCAGGCACGGAGCGCCTTGATCATCCGTGACGAAATTCTCATCCAAGAGGAATGACTTGATGAACCCCGCCGAACTCCCGTTTGATCTCGAGAACATGTTGCAGGGCCTGCGCATCTGGGTCGAATGCGAGAGCCCCACATGGGACGCGAATGCGGTCAACAGCATGCTCGACCTCGCTGCACGCGACATGGCAATCATGGGTGCGACCATCGAGCGCATCGCGGGACGTCAGGGATTCGGCGGCTGCATCCGCGCCCGTTTTCCACATCCGAAATTCGGCGAACCCGGTATCCTGATCGCGGGCCACATGGATACGGTTCATCCGGTTGGCACCATTGAAAAGCTGAAGTGGCGCCGCGATGGCGAGCGCTGCTACGGCCCGGCGATCTGCGACATGAAGGGCGGTAATTATCTATCGCTGGAAGCCATCCGCCAGCTCGCACGTATCTCCTATACGACGCCGCTACCCATCACCGTACTGTTCACGCCCGATGAGGAAGTCGGCACGCCATCGACCCGCGACATCATCGAAGCTGAAGCCGCGCGGAACAAATACGTGCTGGTGCCGGAGCCCGGTAGTGCGGGCAACGGTGTCACCACTGGCCGCTATGCGATCGCCCGCTTCAATCTCGAAACCATCGGCCGGCCCAGCCATTCGGGCGCGACGCTGTCGAACGGCCGCTCCGCGATTCGCGAAATGGCGAAGAAGATCGTGCAGATCGACGAGATGACCGGACCGGACTGCACGTTCAGCGTCGGCATCGTGCATGGCGGACAATGGGTCAACTGCGTTGCCTCGTCATGCACCGGCGAAGCGCTGAGCATGGCCAAGCGTCAGGAAGATCTCGATGCCGGCGTCCAGCGCATGCTCGCTCTCTCAGGTACCGAGAATGACGTGACCTTCAACGTCACCCGCGGCGTCACCCGCCCGGTGTGGGAACCGAACGCGGCGACCATGGCGCTGTTCGAGAAAGCCAAGGCCATCAATGGTCGCCTCGGCCTGCCCGAACTGACCCATGGCAGCAAGGGTGGCGGTTCGGATGGTAATTTTACCGGCGCAATGGGCATCCCGACCCTCGACGGGCTCGGCGTTCATGGCGCCGATATGCACACGCTCAACGAATATATCGTCGCGCAGAGCCTTGTTGATCGTGGCCGCCTGATGGCGGGATTGCTGGCAACCCTCGATTGATGCAACGTCGCCCGGTTTGCACATGCATCGCATGGCGCAAATCGGGCGGTGGCACAGGACTTGCTACCTTTACGTTTAAGTTTAGCGAACTTCGGGTTGAGGCAAGTTGCGACAGTGAATCATTGTTTCTCGAAAAATCTGTGTTTCTCGCGGACCATGACGACCAAGAGCAGCGAGCCCGTGACGTTTCCGGTTGACCGACGCGGTCCAGTTACGTTCGATCAACACCACCACTAGGAAAGCGCCATGCTCGGATACCTCATTCGCCGGATTCTTGCGGCCATACCCGTTATGGGTGTGGTGGCCCTGTTTGTCTTCCTGCTGCTTCGGCTGACGCCCGGCGATCCTGCCGCGATCATCGCCGGCGATAACGCGACGGCCGAGCAGCTCGACCGCATCCGGACGCAGCTCGGCCTCAACGAACCGCTCTACACGCAGTTTTTCAGCTGGGTCTGGCGGCTGCTGCACGGTGACTTCGGCACCTCGCTGATCTCCAACGTGCCTGTGCTGCAGATGGTCAACCAGCGCATCGAGCCCTCTTTGAGCATTGCATTGAGCGTGATGCTGGTTTCGATCCTTGTTGCGATCCCGCTCGGCGTCATCGCCGCATGGAAACACGGCACATGGATCGACCGTTTCGTGATGGCGCTGTCAGTGATCGGCTTCTCCGTGCCGGTGTTCGTGATCGGTTACGTGCTGGTCCAGGTGTTCGCGATCGAACTGCGCTGGTTTCCGGTGCAGGGTTTCCGCAGCATCTCGCGTGGCTTCGGGCCGTTCTTTGAGCGCATCACGCTGCCGACCGTCGCGCTGTCCTTTGTCTATGTCGCGCTAATCGCGCGCATGACCCGCGCGGCGATGCTCGGAGTGCTCGGCGAAGACTATGTCCGCACCGCGCGCGCCAAGGGCATCAACGAGAGCGGTGTGCTGTTCCGCCACGCGCTGCGTAACGCCGCCGTGCCGGTCATCACGGTGATCGGTACCGGCTTCGCATTGCTGATCTCCGGCGTCGTCGTCACCGAAAGCGTGTTCAACCTGCCCGGCATCGGTCGCTTGACGGTCGACGCCGTGCTGGCGCGGGATTTTCCCGTGATCCAGGCCATGATCCTTTTGACCTCGGGCGTTTATGTCGGGGTCAATTTGCTTATCGACCTTGCCTACGCACTGCTCGATCCCAGAATTCGTTACTAGGAATCTGTATCTGATGGCGATCGAATCCCTTCCCAACCCGGCCCTCCCCTCCCGCAGCGGTCCGTCGCTCGGCTTTCTCACCGCGACGCCGATTATCGCCTTGGCGACGATTTGCCTGACGCTGGTGATCCTGTCGGCGATCTTCGCACCGTGGCTGACGTCGCACGATCCGCAATTGCTGGCACCCGCCTTGCGGCTGAAGCCGGCCAGTTCGGAATATCTGCTCGGCACCGACGCTTACGGCCGCGACGTGCTGGCGCGCATCCTCTATGGCGGTCGCATCTCGCTCCTGATCGGCCTCGGCGCCGCCGTCACCAGTATTGTCATCGGCCTCTTCATCGGCCTGTTCTCGGGCTTTTTCAAATTGGCCGACGCTGTGATGATGCGTGTCATGGACGGCCTGATGGCGATGCCCGGCGTGCTGCTGGCCATCGCCGTCGTGTCGCTGTCAGGCGCCACTCTGACGACGGTGCTGATTGCGATCACTATTCCGGAAATCCCCCGTGTCGCGCGACTGGTGCGTTCCGTGGTGCTGTCGGCGCGTGAGGAGCCCTATGTGGAGGCGGCGATCTCGCTCGGCTCCAGCATGCCGAAGATCATGTTGAAACATCTGATGCCCAACACGGTGGCGCCGCTGATCGTCCAGGGCACCTTCATCGCCGCATCCGCCATTCTCACCGAGGCGATCCTGTCGTTCCTCGGCGCCGGCATCAGCCCGGAAACCCCGACCTGGGGGAATATCATGGCCGAGGGTCGCGCCTTCTTCCAGGTCAAGCCATCGCTGATCTTCTGGCCGGGACTACTGCTCTCGGTTGCCATCCTCTCCGTCAATCTGATCGGCGACGCTGCCCGCGATGCGCTCGATCCCCGCATGAAACAGCGTGAGGCCGGCAAGTGAGTGAACTAGTGAACCCCACCGTGAATACCCGCCCCATCGCACTGGAAATCGAAAATCTCGTTGTCGGCGTCGGCAAGAGCGGCGCCGGCAAGAAGATCATCGACGGCATTTCTCTCGAGGTGCGCCAGGGCGAAACGCTCTGCGTGGTCGGCGAAAGTGGTTCCGGCAAGTCGGTGACCTCGCTCTCCACCATGGGCCTGCTGCCGCGAGATTCACTCAAAGCCATCGGCGGCAGCATTAAGTTGGTCGGCGAAGATGTGCTGCAGGCCAGCGACCGGCGGCTGCGCGAGCTCCGCGCCACCACCATGGCGATGATCTTCCAGGAGCCGATGACGGCGCTCAATCCGGTCGTCCCCGTTGGCAAGCAGATCGACGAAGTACTACGCACCCACACCAGTCTCGGCGCTAGCGCCCGCCGTGCGCGCATTCTCGACATGATGGAGCAAGTGCGGCTTCCCGATGTGAAGCGCATCTTCGCGTCCTATCCGCACCGCCTGTCGGGCGGCCAGCGCCAGCGCATCATGATCGCCATGGCGCTCGTGCTGGAGCCGAAACTGCTGATCGCCGATGAGCCAACGACAGCGCTCGACGTCACCACCCAGGCGCAAATTCTCAAGCTGATGCGCGACCTTCAGAAGGATCACGGCACCGCCGTGCTGTTCATCACTCACGATATGGGCGTGGTGGCCGACATCGCCGATCGCGTCGCCGTGATGCGTCATGGACGGCTGGTGGAAACCGGAGCATTGAAGGATATTCTGAGCGCGCCCACGCAGGACTATACTCGTAACCTGCTGTCGTCGGTGCCGAGCCTCATTCCCCGCGCGGCCCGCGAGGAAGTGGGCTTCAATCCAGTCGTGCTCGAAGCGAATGAGCTCGGCAAGGTCTATCGCGAGCGTTCCATGTTCGGGAAACCACGCGAAGTCCACGCAGCCCAGGACGTCACGCTGACACTGCGCAAGGGCCGCACGCTCGGCATCGTCGGCGAAAGCGGCTCCGGCAAATCGACCGTGGCGCGCTGTATCGTCCGACTGATCGATCCAACCTCGGGCGGCATCCGTCTCGCCGGACGCGAAATCTCCGATCTGTCACGTCACGCGTTGCAGCCGCACCGCAAGAAGATACAGATCGTCTTCCAGGACCCCTATCGTTCCCTCAATCCGCGCATCACCATCGGCGAGTCCATTTGCGAAGGTCCGATCAATTTCGGCACCAAACATTCGGTGGCAATGGCCAGAGCGCGTGAACTGCTCGAACTGGTCGGTCTTCCACCTGACGCAGTGTCGCGCTATCCGCACCAGTTCTCCGGCGGCCAGCGCCAGCGCATCGCCATTGCGCGCGCGCTAGCCCTCGATCCGGAAGTTCTGGTGGCCGACGAGGCCGTCTCGGCCCTCGACGTCTCGGTGCAGGCGCAGGTGCTGCGGCTGCTCGACGACATCCAGACCCGGCTCGGCATCGCCATCCTGTTCATCACCCACGATCTGCGCGTCGCCGCCCAGATTTGCGACGACGTTGCCGTAATGCAGCATGGTCGGGTGGTGGAACAGGGCCCGGCGGCGGAAGTCCTCGCAAATCCGCAACAGCCCTATACGCGCCAGCTGCTTGACGCGGCGCCCGGACGAGGATGGGATTTCGCCAACTTCCGCGCGGTCGATGGCAGCACCACCGTGCCGGCGGCCTGAGCCCATACCGAAACTGACCCTGGATTCTGAATGACCCGTATCGCTGTCGGCGGCTTTCTGCACGAAACGAACACGTTTGCGCCGACCAAGGCGACCTATGAGGCCTTTGTACATGGCGGCGGCTGGCCGTCGATGACGCACGGCGCCGACGTCCTTAAGGTGATGCGAGGCATCAATGTCGGCCTCGCCGGCTTTATCGAGGAAGCCGAGACACGCGGCTGGGAACTGATCCCGACCATCGCCTGCGGCGCGAGCCCTTCGGCGCATGTCACCAGGGATGCGTTCGAGCGCATCGTTGGCGAGATGATCGACGGCATCAAAGCGGCGCTACCGCTGGACGCTGTCTATCTCGATTTGCACGGCGCCATGGTCACCGAACATCTCGACGACGGCGAAGGCGAAATCGCGCGGCGCGTACGCGAGGTGATCGGGCCGGATATTCCGTTCGTGGTCAGCCTCGATCTGCACGGCAATATCTCGCCGGAAACGGTCGAATATACCGACGCGCTGATCGCCTATCGCACCTATCCCCATGTGGACATGGCCGACACCGGCCGCGCCTGCGCACGCCACATGGACTTGCTGCTGGCCGGCAATCGCTTCGCCAAGGCATTCCGCCAGTTGCCGTTCCTGATTCCGATCAGCTGGCAATGCACCAATGACGAGCCGACGAAGAGCATCTATCTGAAGCTGGCCGCGCTCGAACATGACCAGATCCCCACGCTGTCGTTCTGCCCGGGCTTTCCTGCCGCCGATTTCCCACATTGCTGCCCGAGCGTGTTCGCCTATGGCGTGACGCAGGCTGATGCCGACGCTGCAGCGGACACCATCGTCAAGCTGGTGATGGGCCACGAAGACGATTTCGACGGCAAGATCTACAGGCCGGATGAAGGCGTGTTGCATGCCATGGAATTGGCGAAGACCCTCACCAAGCCGGTCGTCATTGCCGACACCCAGGACAATCCCGGCGCCGGCGGCGACAGCGACACCACCGGCATGCTGCGCGCGCTGGTGAAGAACAAGGCGATCAAGGCCGCCCATGGCGTGATCTATGATCCCGCTGCGGCGAAGGCTGCCCATCAGGCCGGCGAAGGCGCTACGGTCAAACTCTCGATCGGCGGCAAGTCCTGCATCCCCGGCGATGCGCCCTATGAGAACACCTTCGTCGTCGAGAAACTCTCCGATGGCAAGTTCGTCGCCAACGGCCCCTATTACGGCGGCCGCGACATGGATATGGGCCTCTCGGCCTGTCTGCGTATCGACGACGTCCGCGTCGTGATCTCCTCGCACAAGGCCCAGCTCGCCGACCAGTCGATGTATCGCTATGTCGGTATCGAGCCGACTGAGCAGAACATTCTCGTCAACAAGAGCTCGGTGCATTTCCGCGCCGACTTCGAGCCCATCGCCGGCAAGCTGCTGATCTGCGCCGCGCCCGGTGCGATGCCCGCGGATACGTCGGTGCTGCCCTGGAAGCATCTGCGTCCGGGCATTCGGCTGAAGCCGAACGGCGAACCATTTACGCCCCAGACCTCATCACCTGCCCTCGTGCCGTGAACGGATAGACCCATGCCCACACCCGAACGTATCGACGCCTTCGCCGACGAACTCACCGCCATCCGCCGCGACCTGCACGCGCATCCGGAAATCGGCTTCGAGGAAGTCCGCACCTCCGGCATCGTTGCCGACAAGCTGACTTCATGGGGCGTCGAAGTGCATCGCGGCTTCGGGGGTACCGGCGTCGTCGGCGTGTTGAAGGGCAAAGGCTCGGGCACCAAGCGCATCGGCCTGCGCGCCGACATGGACGCGCTGCCGATGGAAGAAAACACCAACCTCGCCTGGCGCTCCACCATTCCCGGCCGTTTTCACGGCTGCGGTCATGATGGCCACACCACCATGCTGCTCGGCACCGCTCGCTATCTCGCCGAGACCCGCAATTTCGACGGCACCGTGCATTTCATCTTCCAGCCCGCCGAAGAAGGCCTCGGCGGCGCCCGCGCGATGATCAAGGACGGTCTGTTCAAGCAGTTTCCGTGCGACGAAATCTACGGCCTGCACAATGCGCCGGACATGAATCACGGCGAAGTCGGTATCTTCCCAGGTCCCGCAATGGCTGCCGCTGATTTCTTCGACATCACCATCCGGGGCTATGGCGCGCATGGCGCAATGCCGGAGCGCTCGAAGGACCCTGTTGTGATCGCGATGTCGCTCGGTCAGGCGATGCAGTCGATCGTGAGCCGCAACGTCAATCCGTTCGAATCCGCCGTGCTGTCGATCACCCAGATCCATTCGGGCTCGGCCTATAACGTCATTCCGGATGACGCCAAGCTCTGCGGCACCGTGCGCTGTTTCTCCGAGAAGGTCCGGATGCAGATCCGCGAGCGGATGCACGCCTTGGCCGCCGGCATGGCGACGGCGTTCGATTGCGAGATCAAGGTCGATATCCGCGACGGCTTCAGCGTGCTGGTCAATCAGGAAGAACATTCCAAAGCCGTCGAGGACGTTGCACGCACGATCGTCGGCGACGCCAATGTGATCACCCGCGCGAAGCCAAAAATGGGCTCCGAAGATTTCGCCGACATGCTGCATGCCGTGCCCGGTGCCTATTTCTGGGTCGGCCAAGAAGGCTCGGTACCCGTGCACAATCCCGGCTACTATCTCGACGATAAAATACTGCCCATCGGCGCCAGCATGTTCGCCCGCATCGTCGAAACCCGGCTGCCGGTATAAGAAGCGGCGGCCAACGCTGTCGGCATAATTCCGCAGGATGGGTTGAGAGCAGCCGTGCAAGCTGCTGTCCGACAACCCATCACGACCGCGCGCATGACAGGATGGGTTTCGCTATCGCGCAACCCATCCTAAAATCGGCGGCGAGCAACCGTCCAACAAACAAGAAAACAGGGAAGAAACCACCATGGCCTATGAGACGATCCTCTACAGCGTCGAAGATCAGATCCTCACCATCACGCTGAACCGCCCCGAAAAGCTCAATGCCTATAACGCTACGATGCAGGCCGAGCTGATCGACGCCTTCGACAAGGCCGATGCGGACGACAATGTGCGCGCGATCATCGTGACCGGCGCCGGACGTGGCTTCTGCGCGGGTGCTGATCTCTCCTCGGGTGCTGACACCTTCGATCGCGACGCGCGGCGCGGCCCGGTGAAGCGCCTCGCCAGTGGTGATGTCGATTACAGCGACCCGATGGTGCGCGATGGTGGCGGTCAGGTGACCCTGCGGATCTTCAAATGCCTCAAACCGGTCATCGCCGCGGTGAACGGCCCGGCCGTTGGCATCGGCGCCACCATGCAGCTCGCGATGGACATCCGCATCGCCTCGGAAGCCGCACGCTTCGGCTTCGTGTTCTCCCAGCGCGGCATCGTGCCGGAAGCCGCCTCGAGCTGGTTCCTGCCGCGCCTCGTCGGCATCTCGCAGGCGCTGGAATGGTGCTACTCCGGTCGCGTGTTCCCGGCGCAGGAGGCCCTCGCCGGCCGCCTCGTCAGCAAGGTTGTGCCCCCCGAGGAGCTACTGCCGACCGCACGCGCGCTGGCCAAGACCTTCATCGACAAGACGGCGCCGGTGTCTGTCGCGCTGATCCGCCAGATGATGTGGCGCATGATGGGCGCCGACGATCCGATGGAAGCGCACAAGATCGACAGCCGCGGCATCTATGCGCGTGGCCGATCCGAAGACGTCAAGGAAGGCGTCGTGGCGTTTCTCGAAAAGCGCCCGGCCGCGTTCAAGAACAAGGTCAGCACGGACATGCCGAGCTATTTCCCCTGGTGGGACGAGCGCGACTACAAATAGGACGACGAATGAATCCGACGCCCTCTGGTCGTCCGTCTGAGGGCGTCATTTTCCTGCACGGCATCAGCCGGTCGTTCCGATCTTTTATCAAGATGCAGCAGGCGGTCGAAGCTGCAGGATTCGCCACGCGGAACATTGGCTATCCCAGCCGGCGCAAGACGCTGTCTGCACTGGCCGATGACATCCATCCCGCCATCGCGCCGTTTGCCGAAGCCAACGAAGGCTGCACGCATTTCGTCTGCCATTCGATGGGAGGTCTGCTGGCGCGTGTCTATCTGGCGCGCCACCGTCCATCACGTCTGGGCCGCGTGGTGATGCTGGGTACGCCGAACGGCGGCAGCGAAATCGCCGATCTGTTCAAGAACTGGCTGCCGTATCGCCAGTATTTCGGCCCGGCGGGGCAGCAACTCGTTACGATGCGGGATGACGTAACTGAGGCGATGCTTCCCCCAGTTGACTATCCGGTTGGTATCATCGCCGGCGATCGTACGCTCGATCCGATCGCTTCGCGCTTGATGTTGCGTGGCCCGAATGATGGTCGTGTCACCGTCGCGCGCACAAAACTTGAAGGCATGACCGACCACCTCGTCATCCACGCGTCACATGCGATGATGATCCGGAACCGGGAAGCAATCATGCAGACCAGCGCCTTCCTGAAGGACGGCCAGTTTCGGCGCTGAGCGCTCAGCCCATGGTCAGCGCCACACGGCCGATCGCCCTGCGCTCCGTCAGCAGCCGCATGGCAGCCGCGACATCCGCCAGCGGCAGGCGATGCGAAACATTTGGCCTGATCTTTCCCGCTTCTGCCCATGCGAGGAGCTGAGCGATGCGGGCTTCGCCGATCTTCGGATCGCGCCGCGCCGCTTCGCCGGCGCGAACGCCGAGCACGCTGGCGCCTTTGATGAGCACGAGATTGGTTTTCGCCACGCCGATGCCACCGGTGAAGCCGATCACCAGCAGTCGCGCGCCCCAATTGATGCAGCGCAGGCTCTGTTCGAAGATTTCGCCACCAACCGGGTCGAACACCACATCGGCACCCTTGCCATCGGTGATGCGTTTCACGGCATCGCGGAACGGCTCCGCGCCATACAGCACGCCATGATCCGCGCCGCGCCCACGCGCCACTGCGAGCTTCTCTTCAGATGACGCTGCCGCAATCACGGTAGCCCCAAGCAGCTTGCCGATCTCCACCGCTGCTAGACCGACGCCGCCGCCGGCACCATGCACCAGCAGCGTCTCGCCTGGCTTGATCTGGCCGCGATCGACCAGCGCATGATGCGCGGTGCCATGCGCGGCGAGAAACGTCGCCCCCTCCGCGTAGTCGAATGTCGATGGCAGCGGGGTGAGTTGCGCCGGCGCAACCACGACTTCGTCCGCATAGCCGCCATGACGCAGCTTGACGATGACGCGATCCCCGACCGCGATGCCGGGCGCATCGGCGGCGACTTCGCTGACGTCGCCGGCCGCTTCCATGCCCGGCGTGAACGGCAGTTCGGGCTTAAGCTGATATTCGCCGGCCGCCATCAGGATATCCGGAAAATTGATCCCGGCCGCGCGCACGGCAACGCGGACCTGCCCCGGCTTTAGCGCCTTTGACTCGAATTGTTCGAGGCGCAGGCCTTCCGGCGCTCCGAGCTCACGGCAGACAATCGCTTTCGGCATCAGGCTGCGCTCTCGGCGCTTCCAGCGCCAACGTGGCGACGCTGCAGCGCCTCGCGGATCAGCGGCAGGCGGTCATTGCCGAAATACATGTCGGTCTTGTCGAGATAGATGGTCGGCGAGCCGAAGCCGCCCCGTGCGATCACATCATCCGTATTGACCTTGAGCTGGTCCTTGATCGCCTGATCGCCGATGCCCGCGAAGAATTTCGCGGGATCGATGCCGGTGCGCGTACAGATCTCGGTGAGAACATCATCTTTCGAGATATCCTTGTCGTCGCCCCAATAGGCTTCGAACACCCCGCGCGCGAACGGCACCATCGCGTCGCTTCCAAGCCAGATGCAGCCGCGCATCGCCTTGACGCTGTTCACCGGAAACACCGTTGGCGGCATCTTGATCGCCAGGCCCGCCGAGCGCGCCCAGTCGCCAAGGTCCTTCTTCATGTAGCGCGCCTTGGCCGGCACCGGCGTCTTGCGCGATTCATAGACGCTGGGATTGATCGAATTGAAGATGCCACCCACCAGAATGGGCCGCCACGAGATTTCCTCGCCGAACTCCTTCGCCAGCGGCTGGATGTTGTGGAAGGCGAGATAGGTCCAGGGGCTGGAACAGTCGAAGAAGAATTCGATCATGGGTGTTTCCTCGTTTTGTTATTATTTTCTTCGTCATGCGCGCGCCCCGAAATGACGAGCTCTATTGCTGCGCCTGCGCATGCGCCGGTGCATCGACACCGAACATAATCTTCCTCGCCTGCTCATCCATCGGCTTCTTCTCCTGCTTGCCGACGGCAAGCCCCGCCTGCACCTGCGGCCGTGCGCGGACCAGCGCAAACCAGCGCTTCACGTTCGGGAAATCATCCAGCGTTAGCCCCTGCGCCTTATGGGTCATGATCCACGGAAAGCACGCCATGTCGGCGACGGAGTAGTCGCCGGCGATATAATCGTGGCCTTTCCCGAGATGCGCATCGAGTACGCCGTACAGGCGCTTGGCTTCGCGGGTATAGCGATCCATCGCATAGGGAATCTTCTCGGGGGCATAGAGCAGGAAATGTCCGTTCTGGCCGAGCATCGGACCGAGCCCGCCCATCTGCCACATCAGCCATTGCATGACGTCGAAACGCTTTCGCATCTCGGCCGGCATGAAACGGCCGGACTTCTCCGCGAGATAGATCAGGATCGCGCCGCTCTCGAAGACCGACACCGGCGCGCCGCCATCGGCAGGCGCATGATCGACGATGGCCGGCATGCGGCCGTTGGGGCTGAGTTTCAGAAACTCCGGCTGGTGCTGGTCGCCGCGACCGAGTTGCATCGGGACGACCGTATAGGGCAGCCCGCATTCTTCCAGCATAATCGAGATTTTCCAGCCGTTCGGCGTCGGTGCGTAATGCAGGTCGATCATGTAATTTTCCCGGCGTCCTCGATACGTTTTGGCCGATCCTAGCCCTCCCTTATGGATGCGCCAATCCCATATACGGAGGGTCAGGAACGTGGCAGATAGGCCTCCGCAAAACACAATTTCCGGGGAGCGAACAAATGCTGTTTCCAACCACTATCGCCGGCTCGCTGCCGAAGCCCGAATGGCTCGCCGAGCCGAACAAGCTGTGGCCAACCTGGCGCTCCTCCGGCGACGAACTGGTACGCGCCAAGCGCGACGCGACGCTGCTGGCGGTGAAAGTGCAGGAAGATGCCGGCGTCGACATCGTCACCGAAGGCGAGCAGGCGCGGCAGCATTTCGTCCATGGCTTTCTGGAAAAGGTCGACGGCATCGACTTCGCCCACAAGGTCGAGATGGGCATCCGCAAGGATCGCTATAAAGCGATGGTGCCGCAGGTGATCGCGCCGCTGCAGCTCAAGGGCCGCGTTCACGCCTTCGAGGCGCAGGCTGCCCGCGCGCATACGACGAACAAGCTCAAGTTCACACTGCCCGGTCCGATGACCATTATCGACACCCTGTCGGACAGCTATTACGGCGACCGCGTCAAGATGGCCTTTGCTTTCGCCGAACTGCTGAACCAGGAAGCGCTCGCGCTGCAGGCCGACGGCGTCGACATGATCCAGTTCGACGAGCCGGCCTTCAACGTCTTCATGGACGAAGCCGCCGACTGGGGCGTCAAGGCGCTGGAGCGCGCGGCACAGGGCCTCACTTGCGCGACAGCCGTTCACATCTGCTACGGCTACGGCATCAAGGCCAATACCGACTGGAAGGAAACCCTCGGCAGCGAGTGGCGGCAATATGAGGAGATATTCCCGGCCATCGACGCCAGCCCGATCCAGCAGGTCGCCATCGAATGCCGCAATTCGCGCGTGCCACTGGAATTGCTGGGGCTGCTGAAGAACAAGATCGTGCAGGCCGGCGTGATCGATGTTGCCAGCGACACTGTCGAGACGCCGGAAGATGTGGTCGCCACCATCGAGGCCGTGATGAAACACGTGCCGAAGGACAAGATCGTGCCGACGACCAATTGCGGCATGGCCCCAATGCAGCGCGATATCGCGGAAGCAAAACTGCGCGCACTGGGTGCGGGTGCGAAGCTGGCGAGAGAGAAGCTGGGGTAAGACGTTCCCCGCAACAAACGCCGTCATGCCCGGCCTTGTGCCGGGCATCCACGTCTTAGCATCAAGCAAGGAAAGACGTGGATGGCCGGGACAAGCCCGGCCATGACGAATGCTAGTTTCCCGCGGCAGCACTCACATGCAGCACCGGACGATAGCCGGCGCGAAATGCATTCAGCGTCGATGGTGGCGTCAGCAATTGCGCATCGACGGGTTCGACATCAACCACGCGATACCCAGCAAACGACCACTGCAGCGCCTGCCCCTGCGCGATCAGAAAGCTCTCACCACCCGCCTGCACCATCGCCCCATCCGGCAATACCTCGACAGGCCCATCCACCGGATGCAATCGCTTCTTCCTGTTATCCAGCCGCTCACGATGCAGCACCGCATCGATCTCCGTCGCCCGCACACGCATGACGCCGTTGCCCTCCTCCCACGCCGCACGAAAGCGGTTGGCATCGTCGCGGCGGCAATAGAAGCATGGCCGGTGACCGGCGGCGAAGGATGTGGCCTCGTCGAGGAAGAACAGCTCGGTCCAGCTGCGTGTCGCCATGACATCGCGGCGACGCCCGCGAAACTCGCAGACGCAGGTGATCCAGGCCGGATTCGACCAGCGCCTGTTCAGGAGCGTTTTGGTCGAAGGATCATGGATGATGCCACGATTGCCGGTGAACGTTCCGCGTTCCGGTGTCGCGACGATCTCGCCTGCCGGCGTGACACGATTTTGCAGCGGCAATCGCGTCTCCTCGCAACGAGCGCCTAGCCTGCGCCTTCGCGCATCGGCGGCTGGAACGACAGGCCGAGATCCCATGGAAAGAATATCCATGTGTCCTGCGACACTTCGGTGATGTACGTATCGACCAGCGGCCGGCCCATGGGCTTGGCATAGACAGTCGCAAAGTGCGCTTTCGGCAGCATGTCGCGGACGATGCGTGCCGTCTTGCCGGTATCGACGAGGTCGTCGATGATCAAGAGGCCCTTGCCGTCGCCGCCGCCGAGTTTCAACGCATCGGCCGAGAGCCCCTTCAGTACCTGCAACTCACCGCGCTTGTTGTGCTCATAGCTGGCGATGCACACCGTATCGATGACACGGACGCCGAGCTCGCGCGCCACGATCGCTGCCGGCACAAGCCCGCCGCGGGTGATGGCGATGATCGCGTGAAATGGACCAGCGCTGTTCAGCCGCCAGGTCAGCGCGCGGCAATCGCGATGGAACTGATCCCAGGACACCGGGAATGCCTTGCCGGCGCGCTCCTCAGCACTCAATTCCGGATGATCGGCCATGTTCGTCTCCTCACATCGGTCGCCCTCAGGCGGCCGGACTTATGTTGATCCACTCGTTAGTTCACTCTTGATTTCACTTGGGCGCGTTGATTGTCGCCAACATCGCCTTGACGGCCTCCATTGCCGCATTGAGTTTATCCTGATCGCGCGAACGCACCACCAGATTGGTGTTCGGCTTGCCCTGTTCGTCCATGAACGGATAGCTGCCGATGATCGTGTCGGGATGCGCCTTCGCGATATCGCGTAGCGGACCGCCGACATCACCTTCACGCGCATTGGCCTTCACCGTATCGGATAGCATCCGCAAACCAGATTTCAGCTTCGGCGACACGATGTCCATCATCGCCTGCATGATCGTCGGCACGCCGGCCATCACGATCACGTTGTCGATCTTGAAGCCGGGCGCCAGGATGGTCGCGCTCTGGATCAGGTCGGCGCCGTCGGGAATACGGGCCATCCGCAGCCGGGCTTCGTTCAGGTCGGCGCCGAAGCGCTCCTGGAAGCGCGCGACCACCTCGGGATGGTGATCGATCTTGACGCCGAACGCCTTGGCGACCGCATCCGCTGTAATGTCATCGTGAGTGGGGCCGATGCCGCCAGTGGTAAAAACGTAGGTGTAACGTTTGCGCAGCGCATCGAGTGCCGCGATGATATCCGGCTCATCATCGGAGACGACACGGACTTCCTTGAGATCGATACCGATATTGGTGAGGTACTCGGCAATGAATCCGATGTTCTTGTCCTTGGTCCGACCTGACAGAATCTCGTCGCCGATCACCAGGATGCCCGCGGTCACAATCTCGGTCATTTGTCGTTCCTCACCATTCCCGGGACCATGCGCAGGCAAAGTCCTGATGTCACGGGGTTTTGCTGCCGAAACGAGCAGCGTCCAGCCGTTTTTTCAGGCAGCTTTACACGCATCTCATACGAATTGCTCTTGTTGAATGCATATCGTGCTGGCCCGCCCCTTGCTACCATCCCTTTCAGTCGTGCAATCTCCGTACGGCCTCGAAACAACAGTCAGGGTACATGGCAGTCGCGTTCGACGAAATGAACGGGCCCCAAGGCGAACTCCGCCCGGCCTATGAAGAACTCTCCCGCTGGCTCAAGGAGACGCCTCCGGACGCTTTGGAACATCGCCGCCAGGAAGCGGAGTTGCTGTTCCGCCGGATCGGCATCACCTTCGCGGTTTACGGCGACTCCGAATCCACCGAACGGCTGATCCCCTTTGACGTCATTCCGCGGATCATTTCCGGCAAGGAATGGACCCTGCTGGAAAAGGGCCTGAAGCAGCGCACCCGCGCCATCAACATGTTCCTCAAGGACATCTATCACGGCCGCGAAATTCTCCGCGCCGGCCTGATCCCCGATGACCTGATCTTCCAGAACCCGGTGTTCCGTCCGGAGATGAACGGTCAGGACGTCCCGCACGACGTCTATGTCCACATCGCCGGCATCGACATCGTCCGCACCAATCCGGACGAGTTCTTCGTCCTCGAAGACAATGCCCGCACGCCCTCCGGCGTCTCCTACATGCTGGAGAACCGCGAGATCATGATGCGGCTTTTCCCCGACCTGTTCGCTCGGCATCGCGTCGCGCCGGTCGAGAAATATCCAGACGAGCTGCTGTCCTGCCTGCGCTCCGTGGCACCACGCAGCGCCTCGACGGAGCCGACCGTCGCACTGATGACACCCGGCGTCTACAACTCGGCCTATTACGAACATTCGTTCCTGGCCGACAAGCTCGGCGTCGAATTGGTCGAGGGCCGCGACCTCATCGTCAAGAATGATGAAGTCTTCATGCGCACCACCGAAGGCCTCAAACGCGTCGACGTGATCTATCGCCGCGTCGATGACGATTTCCTCGATCCTCTCACCTTCCGCCCGGATTCAGCGCTCGGCGTGCCCGGCCTGATGTCGGCCTATATGGCCGGCAACGTCACGCTGGCCAATGCAGTCGGCACCGGCATCGCCGACGACAAGGCGATCTACAGCTATATGCCGGAAGTGGTGAAGTTCTATCTCGGCGAAGAGCCGATCCTGAAGAATGTGCCGACCTGGCGCTGCCGCGAACCTGGCGATCTTGCTTATGTGCTCGATCACTTAGGCGAACTCGTCGTCAAGGAAGTCCACGGCTCCGGTGGTTACGGCATGCTGATCGGGCCTGCCGCCACCAAGGCCACCATCGAAGCGTTCCGCGACAAGCTGAAGCGCGAGCCGGAAGGCTTCATTGCGCAGCCGACGCTGGCGCTGTCGACCTGCCCGACCTGCACCGAGTCAGGCCTCGCGCCGCGGCATGTCGATCTTCGCCCCTTCGTGCTCACCGGCAGCAAGAACGTCTCCATCGTCGCAGGCGGTCTGACCCGCGTCGCGCTGAAGGAAGGCTCACTGGTGGTGAATTCCAGCCAGGGAGGCGGCACCAAGGATACATGGATACTGGACGAATAACTCTCGATATAGGCAACCGGACTTCGACCGACGACCCAATTTTCAAAGAGTAACATCCCCGCATGCTGTCGCGCACCGCCGAGAACCTTTACTGGCTAGCCCGCTATGTCGAACGCGCCGAATATCTCGCGCGCACGATCGAGGCGACACTGCGCGTCACCGCGCTGCCAAATACCTATATCGGCCAGACCAACGAATGGGATTCGGCGCTACTGACCGCAGGCGTCAGCGCAGCCTTCTACGAGATCTACGAGGAAGCCAACGAGACCAATGTCGTCGAATATCTCTCGTTCTCGACGGCCAATCCCTCCTCTATCCGCAATTGCATCGAAGCCGCACGCCTGAACTCGCGCTCGGTCCGCACCGCACTAACCGGCGAGATGTGGGACACGATCAACAGCGCCTGGCTGGAACTGCAATCCGCCTGGAGCGGCGGTGCCAAGACACGCGAGCAACTGGCGAACTTCCTCCGCTTCGTGCAGGAAACATCGCTGCGCTTCGACGGCTCGGCCTACCGCACCATGCTGCGCAACGACGCCTACTGGTTCTCGCGGCTCGGCCTGCATCTGGAACGCGCCGACAACACCGCGCGCATTCTCGATGTGAAATATCATCTGCTGCTGCCCGAAGACGAACATGTCGGTGGCCCGCTCGACTACTATCAATGGACCTCGATCCTGCGTTCGGTCTCCGCACTGACGGCCTATCACTGGGTCTATCGCGAGACGCTGAAGCCCTGGCTGATCGCGGATCTGCTGATCCTCAATGACACGCTGCCGCGCTCGCTGGCGAGCTGCTACGGCAATCTGGTCCGCAATCTCGACCAGATCGGCGTATCCTATGGCCGTCAGGGCGCCGCGCAGCGCCACGCCCGCGGCGTCCGAAACCGCCTCGAACACAGCAACATGCAGGATATTTTCCAGCACGGGTTGCATGAATTCATCCAGGAATTCATTGCAGATAACAGCCGTCTGGGCGACATCATTGCCAAACAATACCTGATTTGAGCTAGCGTCCCGGCTCATCTGCAGATTCGGACACGTTGCCATGCGCCTGCGTATCGCCCATTCGACCACCTATCGCTACGAGCCGCCGGCTTCGGGCGTGATCCAGATTCTGCGGATGACCCCCGGCAGCCATGACGGCCAGTATGTCGCCGAATGGCAGATCGACGTCTCCACCGATTCCCGCCTCGATCTCCATGAAGACGCATTCGGCAACGTCACCCATGTGCTGACCCATGGGCCCATCGCCGACCTCACCGTGACCGTCGAAGGCCTGATCGACACCCAGGACACCGGAGGCGTGCTGAAGGGCACCGATGAGCGGTTTCCGCCGAGCTTCTTCCTGCGCCAGACCGACCTGACCGACGCCAGCGCAGCGATGCAGACCTTTGCCAAGGATCTGTCACCAAGCGCGGAGACCGACGTACTTGGCTTCCTGCACGCGTTGATGATGGCCATCAACGAGCACATGACCTTCGACGTCGATCCAACCAGCACCGGCACTTCGGCCAGCGAGGCCTTCATCGGCAAGCGTGGCGTCTGCCAGGATTACGCGCATATCTTCATCGCCTGTGCCCGCTCGGCCGGCGTCCCTGCCCGCTTCGTCTCCGGCCATTTCTGGCGTGCCGATGGCGAGACCAACCAGCAGGCCGGCCATGCCTGGGCCGAGGCCTATGTGCCTGATCTCGGCTGGGTCGGCTTCGACCCTGCGAATGCCATCTGCACCACCGACGCCCATGCCCGTGTTGCCATCGGCCTGGATTACCTCGGCGCAGCCCCCGTCCGCGGCACCCGCTATGGCGGCGGCACGGAAACCCTGACGGTCGCCGTCAAGGTCGATCAGGCCAATGGCCGCGGCCAGTCACAATCGCAGAGCCAGTCCTGAACAACCTCAAACTGGCTTTCCGAGGTTGCCCGGTCGATACCCACCGCGTAAGACGCTTCCCTGACCAAGGGACCGACGATGACCTATTGCTGCGGAATTCTCGTCAAGGACGGCCTGGTGATGATCGCGGACACGCGCACCAATGCCGGGCTCGACAACATCTCGACCTTCCGCAAGCTGCACATCTTCAACCAGCCCGGCGACCGCATCATGGCGGTGGCCTCCGCGGGCAATCTCGCCATCAGCCAGTCGGTGCTCTCCACCCTGAGCGAGGGCCTCGAGAACCCGACCACCGGCGAGCTGGAGACCCTGCTGAACGCGCCCACGATGTTTCAGGCTGCGCAGCGCATCGGCCGCGCCATCCGGCACGTCAACGCCACCGAGGGCAAGGCGCTGGAGGCCGAGGATATCAATTTCGACGTCTCATTCCTGTTCGGCGGCCAGATCAAGGGCGCCAAGATGCGGCTGTTCATGATCTACCCGGCCGGCAATTTCATCGAATGCACGGTGGACACACCCTATCTGCAGATCGGAGAGCACAAATACGGCAAGCCGGTACTCGACCGCGCGATGCATTACGACGTAGAACTCTATGAGGCACTCAAGACCGGCCTGATCTCGATGGACTCGACCATGCGCTCCAATATCGGCGTCGGTCTCCCGATCGATGTGCTGGTGGTGCGTACCGATGTCTGCGACGCCGACCTCAATCACCGTATCGAAGCCGGCGAGCCCTATTTCCATGACCTGCGCTCGCGCTGGTCGGCAGCACTGCGCGCGGCCCATCAAAACATTCCGCGCCCGCCCTACAAGAAAGACAATTGAGCGCGGCCGCGATGACCGCAGTTCCGATGAAATGGCGCATCATGACGGAGGCAGACCTGCCATCCGTCCTCGCCATCGCCGATGCCGTTCATCCGGATTTCCCCGAAGATGAGGTCGTGTTCGCGAACCGCCTGGCGCTCGATCCAAACGGTTGCGCCGTGCTCGAGGCCCAGGACGGGATCAAGGGTTATCTCGTCAGCCATCCCTGGCAATTCAGGGAGCCGCCGTCGCTGAACAGCCTGCTGACAATGCCCGCCGCCCCGTCGACCTTCTACATTCACGATCTCGCATTGCTGCCCGAAACCCGCAGATCTGGCGCGGCGACTGTGGCCGTCGATATGATGGCGGCACGCGCCAGGCTGATGCAACTGCCCAACATGACGCTTGTTGCCGTCAACAATTCAGTTCATTTTTGGCAGCGGCACGATTTCACCATCATGCGCGATTCCGAATTGGATCAGAAACTGCAAAGCTACGGCGACAACGCACGTTTCATGGTCCGGGACCTCACTCAAAAAGACCTCTCGTAAAAAGAAAACAGGGACGAAACAGATGACCAACAAAATCGCACTTGTGACCGGAGCTGGCACCGGCGTCGGCCGTGCCGCATCGCTTGCGCTGATGAATGCCGGTTTCACCGTCGTGCTCGCCGGTCGCCGGCTCGAACTGCTGCAAGAGACCCAGAAGCTCGGCGCGGCCAATGGCAGCAAGAGCCTCCCCGTGAGCGCGGACATGGCCGACCCGGCCTCCATCGCCGCGCTGTTCGCCAGGGTAATGCAGGAATTCGGCCGGCTCGACGTGCTGTTCAACAATGCCGGCATGGGCGCGCCCGCGATCCCGTTCGAAGACCTCGGCCTCGAACAGTGGCAGGCCGTGGTGAACACCAATCTCACCGCGCCGTTCCTGTGCACGCAGCACGCCTTCCGCATCATGAAGGATCAGACGCCCCGCGGCGGCCGCATCATCAATAACGGCTCGATCTCGGCGCATGCGCCGCGCCCGTTCTCCGCCGCCTATACCTCGACCAAACACGCCATCACCGGCTTGACCAAGGCCAGCAATCTCGACGGCCGCGCCTATGACATCGCCGTCGGCCAGGTCGATATCGGCAACGCCGCCACACCCATGACCGACCGCATGGTCAACGGCCCCGGCGTGCTGCAGCCCGACGGCACCTCGAAGCAAGAGCCACGCATGGACGCCAAAGCCGTCGGCGACGCCGTCGCCTATATGGCCGGCCTGCCGCTCGACGCCAATGTGCTGACCATGACGGTCATGGCGACGAAGATGCCGTTCGTCGGACGCGGCTAAAACGCAATCCGCCTCAGCGGCATTGCGATTGCATGACATGGGAAGCCGCGGCATCATCGCTGCGGTTTCGGGGGATTTATGCTTCAGCTACAATCGGCGTTCGGCGTCATCGCGCTTTTGGGGATCGCCTGGGCGCTCGGTGAAAACCGCAGCAAGGTGTCGCTGAGACAGGCCGCGATCGGTCTCGCATTGACGATCGTCGCTGCCGTGATCCTGCTGAAGCTTCCCGTCGTGACACGCGCCTTCAGCAGCATCAACGATGCTGTCAGCACCATCGCCGCAGCGTCGCGCGCCGGCACCTCCTTCGTGTTCGGTTATCTCGGCGGCGGCGCACTACCGTTCGATCTCAAGAATCCCGGCGCGGATTTCGTGCTCGCACTGCAGGCACTCCCCGTGGTGCTGGTCATCAGCGTGCTGACCAGCCTGCTCTTCTACTGGCGTATCCTGCCGCCAATCGTGCGCGGCATGGCGTGGCTGCTCGAACGCACGCTCGGCATCGGCGGCGCGGTCGGGCTGTCAACGGCCGCGAACATCTTTCTGGGCATGGTCGAGGCCCCGTTGTTTATTCGCCCTTACCTCGCGCAGCTCACGCGCAGCGAACTGTTTCTGGTGATGACGGGCGGCATGGCGGGGATCGCCGGTACCGTGCTGGTGCTCTACGCCACTTTCATGGCGCCACTGATCCCCGATGCGTCGGCGCATTTCGTGATTGCTTCCGTGCTCTCGGCGCCAGCTGCGATCCTTGTCAGCCTGATCATGGTGCCCGAGACGGAGGATCGTCGCACAGGTGGATTGCTCGCCAATCCGGACGCATCGGCCACGAGCACGATAGATGCGATCGTCAAGGGCACGAGTGCAGGCATCGAACTGCTCGTCAACATCATCGCCCTGCTGCTGGTCTTCGTGGCGCTGATGTATCTCATGAACGCGATCCTCATGATGATGCCGACCGTGGGAGGCAACACGCTGTCCGTGCAGCGCCTACTGGGTTACGTGATGGCACCGGTGTGCTGGCTGATGGGCCTGCCGTGGGACCAGGCGCTGACCGCGGGCTCGCTGATGGGCGTCAAGACGATCCTCAACGAGTTGATCGCTTATGTTCAATTGGCGAAGCTCGGTCCCGATGCGCTGGATGCGCGCTCGCGCCTCATCATGCTTTATGCGCTGTGCGGATTTGCAAATTTTGCCAGCCTCGGAATTATGATCGGAGGCCTGGGCACCATGGCGCCGGAACGTCGTAACGAAATCAACGCGCTCGGTGTGAAGTCGATCGTCTCGGGGACGCTGACGACCTGCCTGATGGGCGCGATCGTCGGCATGCTCACCTGAGACACGCCGCCAGCGCCGGTCAGCCGATCGTCCGCTGCAGCAGATCGAGCCAGTTGCGCGCGCCGAGCTTGCCGAGCAGCGTCTCGGAATAGCCCTTGTCGCGCAAGGCCACGAACAGCGCCTGCAGACCCGCGGCGGAGTCGATGGCCTCGGGCACCACCGCGCCGTCGAAATCCGATCCCAGCCCGACGTGATCCTCGCCCAACTTCTCCAGCAGATAGTCGATCTGCTGCACCATCAGCTCGATGCCGGTGTCGGGCCGCATGCTGCCGTCGGGGCGCAGGAAGCAGGTCGCGAAATTCAGGCCGACCATGCCGCCGGTGTCGCGGATCGCGGCGAGCTGCTTGTCGGTGAGATTGCGCGGCGACGGGCACAGCGCATGGGCATTGGAATGGGTCGCCACCAGCGGCGCCTTCGACAGCCGCGCCACATCCCAAAAACCCTTCTCGGTGATGTGCGACAGGTCGACCAAAATCTTCAGGTCATTGCAGGCGCCGATCAACCGCTCGCCGGCCGCGGTGAGACCGTCGCCGAGATCGGGCCCGGACGGGAAGTGAAACGGCACGCCATGGCCGAAGATGTTGGTCCGGCTCCACACCGGCCCGATCGACCGCAACCCCGCCGCATAGAGAACGTCGAGGAATCTGAGCTCGGCGTCGATGGCCTCCGCGCCTTCCAGATGGACCACCACGGCCAGCGCCTTGCGCTCAATGGCGGACCGGATTTCGGCGGTGGTGGCGCAGATCGCCACCGCGCCTGCGGAAGCGCGTTCGAGCTGCAGCAGGATGGCCAGTTCGGCGACGACGGAATTGCGCGCCTCGTCCATCGTCAGCGGCTCGGGGAGCGGCACGGCGTAGCGTCCGCCCGTCATCTGAGCCATGAATCCCGATGACGCCTGAGCTGCCGGCGAATACAGCGCGAACAGCCCGCCGACGAATGCGCCGGCCTTCGCCTTCGGCAGGTCGATGTGACCGGCGGCTTCCCCGGTCAGGAAGTCGGATACCGGATCGTGCGATTGCGATTTGTACAGCCGCAGCAGCACATCGTTGTGACCGTCGAAAACCGGAACGGATGCAGTCATGAGATACTCGTTGAGGGCCAGGGCAGCGACGGGCTCAGCATAGCTGATTCAACGCCACTGCGACGCGCGAACAAGGCACGCGTCGCATTTCCGCACGCGAACTACCGGACTTCCACCGTCTTGAACTCCGCCGGAAGGATCACTTCCAGCAGTTCGCAATTGTCGGAGTAATCACGGATCAGATGCCTGATGCGTGGCGGCTGGGTCCAGCATGACCCCTGACGCATGGTCATCTCGCCCTCGCCTTCCATATAGGCCTTCACCCAGCCGTTCAGCACATAGACCAGCTGAAACTCGGCATCGTGATAGTGAAGCTTGGAGACCTCTTTCGGATCGCAAGGTCCGATCAGCCGGATGACATGCGCATGCGCCAAACCGCCGGTCGCAGCGGCAACGCCGAGATCGCGATACTTTGCGTAGGCACGCAGGCCGTCGCCGAGAAATGCTTCTTCCTGATAGTGACTGATCGCGACGCGCTGCTTGCGGCGCTGGCCGGGTTTCGCGACAGCTTTTGCACTCGCCTTGGCTGGCTTGCCAACAGAGAGCTTCTTTGCTGCTTTCGCTACCGCCTGTGTCGCAGGCTTCTTCGTCGCAGCCGCTTTCGCTGCGCTCTTTGACGTTCGCTTCAGCTTCGCCATGTCGTGTTTCCCACCCGGCGCAATGCCGAACAAACGGCCAGCGCGTCCGGGAACCTAGCTGTAGTTCAGCACAGCGGCAATTCATCCGGCGCGTTGAGAGGCGCGGACTAGTGCAACCGGAAGACGCCATCCACGGCACGAAGCTCGGCCGGCTTGATCAGTTTCGAATGCGCGACGGTTACCGCAAAGAGCGGGCCATCGAGCTTCTCTTGCCAGAAATCCAGGAAATCCTTCAGCGCGGGAAACTTCGGAAACAAATCATAGTTCTGCCAGACATAGGTCTGCAGCAGCGAGGGGTGATCGGGCATGCGGTAGAGGATCTGCGCCGTCGTCAGTCCGTAGCCAAGCACCTGCTTCCTGAAATCGTCAGAAACTGCATTTCTCGAGACCATGTTCAACCTCCATGGACAGAGCGCATTCGGCTAAGTGGATTCCGGTTTGACGTCGAACTTCGCTCTGCTCTCCTGTGACCGTGCTGACTGCAGCGAACCGGCTTCCACTTCGCCCATGACAACACGATGCATGAAATGTGACGCAAGCAACGTCTTCATCACAAGCTTAAAAGTTTAATAATGTATTGAAAGCCGAGTGTTAGCAGCCACTTACCGTGGATGCTAACGGATTCGAGAGCCGGTATCGGAGGGTCTTAACCAATTCTGGCACCCGTCATATTTGAGTGCCAAAATATTTGATACAGACCCTTGCCGGTGAGGAACGTTCGGCCTATGTCCGGACCAGCTGCGCTGGCACTTGTTGGCTCAGACTGCCAATTTAAATTTCTCAAGCATCTACAGAAACTTAGGAGGACTGCATGAAATTCCGTCCGCTTCACGATCGCGTTGTGGTCAAGCGTATCGACGCCGAAGAGAAGTCCGCTGGCGGCATCATCATTCCGGATAGCGCCAAAGAGAAGCCCTCCCAGGGCGAGATCGTCTCCGTCGGCCCGGGCGGCCGCGACGAAGCCGGCAAGCTGATCCCGATCGATCTGAAGGTCGGCGAGCGCGTGCTGTTCGGCAAGTGGTCGGGCACCGAGGTCAAGATCGATGGTCAGGACCTGCTGATCATGAAGGAAAGCGACATCATGGGCGTCCTCGAAGGTGCCGCTCCCGCCAAGAAGAAGGCCGCTTAAGCGCCTTTTCCCCATCCATCCTGATTTTCAAGGAAGCAAAACATGTCAGCTAAAGAAGTGAAATTCGGCGTTGATGCCCGCGACAAGATGCTGCGCGGCGTCGACATTCTCGCCAACGCCGTGAAGGTGACGCTCGGTCCGAAGGGCCGCAACGTCGTCATCGACAAGTCATTCGGCGCGCCCCGCATCACCAAGGACGGCGTCACCGTCGCCAAGGAAATCGAGCTCGACGACAAGTTCGAGAACATGGGCGCCCAGATGGTGCGCGAAGTGGCCTCGAAGTCGGCCGACGCGGCCGGCGACGGCACCACCACCGCCACCGTGCTCGCTCAGGCGATCGTCCGTGAAGGCGCCAAGTCGGTTGCTGCCGGCATGAACCCGATGGATCTGAAGCGCGGCATCGACCTGGCTGTGGAAGCCGTGGTTGCTGACCTCGTCAAGAACTCCAAGAAGGTCACCTCGAACGACGAAATCGCTCAGGTCGGCACCATCTCCGCCAACGGCGACGCAGAAATCGGCAAGTTCCTCGCCGACGCGATGAAGAAGGTCGGCAACGAGGGCGTCATCACGGTTGAAGAAGCCAAGTCGCTCGAAACCGAACTCGACGTCGTCGAAGGCATGCAGTTCGACCGCGGCTACATCTCGCCCTACTTCGTCACCAACGCCGACAAGATGCGCGTTGAATTCGACGACGCCTACATCCTGATCAACGAGAAGAAGCTCTCCTCGCTGAACGAGATGCTGCCGCTGCTCGAAGCCGTCGTGCAGACCGGCAAGCCGCTCGTCATCGTCGCGGAAGACGTCGAAGGCGAAGCTCTCGCCACCCTCGTCGTCAACCGCCTGCGTGGCGGCCTCAAGGTCGCTGCCGTCAAGGCTCCGGGCTTCGGCGATCGCCGCAAGGCCATGCTGCAGGACATCGCGATCCTGACCGGCGGCCAGGCGATCTCGGAAGATCTCGGCATCAAGCTCGAGAACGTCACGCTCGCCATGCTTGGCCGCGCCAAGAAGGTGATGATCGACAAGGAAAACTCCACCATCGTCAACGGCGCCGGCAAGAAGGCCGACATCGAAGCACGCGTGGCGCAGATCAAGGCACAGATCGAAGAAACCACTTCGGACTACGACCGTGAGAAGCTGCAGGAGCGTCTCGCCAAGCTGGCTGGCGGCGTTGCCGTCATCCGCGTCGGCGGCGCGACCGAAGTCGAAGTGAAGGAGCGCAAGGACCGCGTTGATGACGCGATGCATGCGACCCGCGCTGCGGTTGAAGAAGGCATCGTCCCCGGCGGCGGCGTCGCTCTGCTCCGCGCTTCGGAACAGCTGAAGAAGATCAAGACCGCGAACGACGACCAGAAGACCGGCGTCGAGATCGTCCGCAAGGCCCTGTCGGCTCCGGCTCGCCAGATCGCCATCAACGCAGGCGAAGACGGTTCGGTCATCGTCGGCAAGGTCCTCGAGACCGCGACCTACAGCTACGGCTTCGACTCGCAGACCGGCACCTACGGCGACATGCTCAAGAAGGGCATCATCGATCCGACCAAGGTTGTCCGTGCAGCGATCCAGAACGCAGCTTCGGTTGCCGGCCTGCTGATCACCACGGAAGCCATGGTTGCCGAACTGCCCAAGAAGGGCGGCGCAGGCGGTGGCGGCATGCCTCCGGGCGGCGGCATGGGCGGCATGGACTTCTAAGTCCAACGCTTCAAGCAACTATCAGAATGCAGAACCCCGGCAGCGATGCCGGGGTTTTTGTTTGCGGGATAGGATAGAGAAAACAACTGGGCTCGCCGCCCATTTCAGATCGCAAGAAGATTCCTCAATGCGGGCGCTATGTCGATCCAATCGTCAAGCCAACATACACGCACTCCCAAGTGCAGCAAGGACACCTCCTGTATCTCGCGGACCTTGGGATCCACAGGGGACTTAGCCACCCAAATATGCCGAGGGGAGATCTCGTTTGCGCTGCTAACTACAGAGAATGTCTTGATGGAGTTTGCGTGTGTCCACCCTAGCCATTTTCTAATGTTGGGATCGGCAAGTGAGTGGCCGACTATCAGCAAGCGTGAGCTTTGCGCATGAAATAGAAAGAGCGACTGAGCCCATGTTGAGATACTTCCAGCAAGATCCAAGTATTCCTGCTCTCTAAATATCAATTGATCTCTAGAATCTCGCCGACGGCTGCTCTTTGACTTCCGCGAAGCGGGAGCGATCGCTCCATGGCAATGGAAGATCGGGGTCGCCAATCTACCTTTGGCTTCCCCTCCTCGAAATGACTTCACAAACGACGCTGGCGGGTTCTCTATCTTCCCTGTTCGAGCGCGATATTCCCTGATCAGAAACAAATCCAACAGGGCATAAAGCAACGTGTCAGCGTTGAAGTTGATGATCGACTCCGGCCCCTTCCCACTACCATTTGCTCGAGCCAGCTCTCTGGTAAGCTGAATCAAGGTGCAATCGGCATATTCAGCTTCAAAAAACGAGCACAGATCATGAAGCGGGCCATTTTTCAGCCATCGCGGATCATTTAACGCCTCGACTAGTGCTGCTTCGACCTTGGCTTTCTTCGCTATTTTCAGCAGGTCCGAGTAAAGCGCTTGCTCCAGTAAATTCTCGAAGTCCTCTAAAGACTTCCCATTCAATAACAAGCGACTCGCCGCGCCTTGTAACAAGGCATCCAGACCCCATCGCGTTTCCTGGATGACACTGCGAAATGACGCCATGTCGTACCACGTGCTGAATGCCTCATTCACGATTCGGCGAGATAACTCTTCCCATGTGGGGACTAGCCCCGTCGAAATACCGGCCCCAACGCAGAGACACCAAGAGCTAGATGCTAAGACCCCGCGATAACGATGATCAGTACCTTTAAACGGGCTGTTTTTTGGGGTTACCTTGATCGGGGAAAGAGACATTCTTGCTCTCTGGCGCGCGGTTAATTCCGGAGACGTACATTACACGCTCTGATCGATGGAAACGAGGTGCGAGTACCACAACGTTCATACGCCCTACTGCTCGTAATTCAGCAGCCCCTTGTCGCGCGTGATGAGCGTCGCAACGAGGTTGGGGGCGCGGCGACGATGCGGGCGGCGACTTGCCGGGCGGGAGTGACGACGCCCTCAGCAATCCCGATGATATGCCGGCAAGCTGCATCTACGGAAACGCAGGCAAAGATAGTTCGGTAATTGCGCACAAGGTGCTCGAAACACCACCTACGCGCACAGCTTGGACTCGCAGGCCGGCACCTACAGCGACATGTTCAAGAAGGAGTAACGGTCGCCGAACTGCCGAAGAAGAACGCTGCATGCCCCGTAATTCCTCCGGGTGATGGCGCGGGCGACATGTACTTCTAAGGTCCAGCCCCTCAGCTAGTTACGAAACGAAAGAGCCCCGGCAAGCTACGCCGGGGTGTTTGTCTGCGCGGTCGTTAACTAAGAGCGACGTGTCAACGCACAGCGCCCGTGCAAAATGCCGCCTAATCAGCTTCCCGCGGCCGGCACCACATCACTCATCGAATTCGCCAGGATCGCCATCAGAAGCCCGGGAAACCGCGCTTCGATATCGGCGGCCCGCACGGCGTTCTGATGCTCGACGCCCTTTTTCCTTGTCTGGATCAGGCCGGCCTCGCGCAGCACGCGAAAATGGTTCGACAAAGTGGACTTGGCAATGGTCGGGCATGGCGACGCCGCCGTGCAGGACAGGCAGCCGCTCTCCTGCAGCAAGCCCCGGACGATCTGCAGCCGAATGGGATCAGCCAGCGCCGAGAGCACGCCGGCCAGCGTGATGTCCTTGGTCGCGGGGTGAACGAATTGAACCATAAAAAAGATATAGGCGCCCCCTTGCGCTGGTTCAATAGTCCCATACTTCCGAACTATTGAAGCATCCGAGAGGGATCACGACCATGACCAAGACATTCGAAGGCAAAGTTGCGCTGGTGACCGGCGGCTCAAAGGGCATCGGCGCCGAAATCGCCATCCAGCTCGCCGCCGGAGGCGCTGCTGTCGCCGTCAATTACGCATCCAGCAAGAAGGGCGCCGACGAGGTTGTCGCGAAGATCACAGCCAAGGGCGGCAAGGCGATCGCGGTGCACGGCAATCTCGCCGAGCCGGACGGCGCCAAATCCGTGGTGGCCGAGACCGTCAAGGCGTTCGGACCGATCGACGTTCTCGTCAACAATGCGGGCGTCTATGAATTCGCCCCTCTCGACAGCATTACGCCGGAGCACTTCCACAAACATTTCGATCTGAACGTGCTCGGGCTGCTGCTCGTCTCGCAGGAAGCGGCCAGACACTTCAACGCCAATGGCGGCAGCATCGTCAACATCTCATCGGGCGTCTCGACCATCACCCCGCCGGGCTCGGCAGTCTACACCGCGACCAAGGCGTCTGTCGACGCGATCACGTCGGTACTGGCAAAGGAGCTTGCGCCGCGCAAGATCCGCGTCAACGCCGTCAATCCTGGCATGATCGCGACCGAGGGCGTGGTATCAGCCGGATTCCATGAAGGCGACATGCGCAAGTGGATCGAATCTGCCACGCCGATGGGCCGCATCGGCAAGGTCGAGGAAATCGCTTCCGTCGTCGCATTCCTCGCTTCCGACGCTGCATCTTACGTGACGGGCGAAACACTGCACGCTACCGGCGGCTTCAGGTAACCCACGCGCTCTGCTCAACAGTCTATCCGACATAGCCAAGGGCGGTGCAATCAGCACCGCCCTTGCTTGTTATCGCGAGGCCAGATCTCGCCTTGCCTCAATCATCATCACCGCCGGCCGGCGGCATCTGCGGCATAGACGGTGTCTGCATGCGATCCGCCGCTGATGGCTTCATGCGTTCGCGTGACGGAGCTTGCCCACGCATCATCTGAGCCTGATCGTGCTCGATCTGCGGAAAGAACACATCATAGCAAGCGCGGCTCAATCGCGGTCCTGCGCTGCGCAAGCAATTTTCGACCCGCCCCTCATCCGGCATTGCCGATGTACAGAGGCGAAACGCATCGGGCGTGCAGGCTTCGCGCTGCGCCTCCGTGCCGCTGCCCAAAGCCACGACGCTGGAACCCGCGATCAACGCCATGGCGGTCGTCAGGCTTGTCAGAGTGTTTGCCATCAGTCCTGTCCTTACGAAGTTATGACAGGTGAAATTCTCAGTGGCGCGCCCGGTTCCTTCCTGGCCGCTCACATGCTGCTGAAAATGCAGGCTTAAGCGAGCGTAATGACAGAACCGACAAAGCGATTCAGTTGACCGCCTGCGTGCTTTCGTCGATCTCGTCGGTCCACACCTTGAAACTCACCAGCGTGTTCGGCCCAAAAGTTTGCGTGATCGGCACATCCGCGGCATCGCGGCCCTGCGCGATCAACACGCGTCCGATGCGCGGGATATTGTTGCGGGCATCAAACGTATACCAGCGGCCGCCGATATAGGCTTCGAACCAGCCGGCGAAATCGCCGTCGGCCCATGGCTTCGGCATGCCGATGTCACCGAGATAGCCGGTGCAGTAGCGCGCTGGAATATTCATGCAGCGGCAGAAGGTGATGGCCAGATGTGCATAGTCGCGGCAAACGCCCTTCCCCTCGTTGTAAGCGTCCCAGGCGGTCTTGGTCGCGCGTGCGTGCTCGTAACCGAACTGGATATGGTTATGCACGAAATCGCAGATTGCCTGCACGCGCGCCCAGCCAGGCACAGTCTTCTCGAACAACTGCCAGGCGACGTCCGACAGCCGATCCGTCTCGCAGTAACGGCTACCGAGCAGATAGACGATCGTCTCGGCCGGCAGATCCTCCACTGCGTGCTGCACAGCGGACCGCACGATGATATCCGGCTTGCCGCTATCGTTGACGATACCGTCGGCTTTGAACGTGATGCGGCCCGTCGGCGCAACAATGCGGCTGCACCAGTTGCCAAAGCCATCGCGATACGGCGTGATCGGAACTGAGGGATTTATCGTGAGATAGTCCGGCACCACCACGTCGGAGGCACGCGTGAAGTGCATGCCCATCACGATCATGACGGGCGTCGGCTGCGGGAAATCATAGATCATCTCGTAGCCAACACGGATCTTCATGCAAAACACCTCATCCCGGCAAATCGTTGATTTCAAAAGCGAGACATCGCAAGCGTTGCACATTGCGCGACGATCTTGCGAGAAAAACCAGCGCAAGCGTCGGCGAGAATGTCATCGATGTCAGATACATCCTCGAAATGGCGACAAAACGTCCAATAACAAGACAATCATAGCGAAATTCGACGAAACACCGGATCGCTTAAAGAAATCGATGGCTAATGTCTGTGAATAGGCGCACGCTGAACGGATGCCGGATCTCAGCAGCGACATGCGCGCGTGACCACGAGATCGCGCCGTGAGACCGTTACTTTCAAGCATCCTTTCCAGTTGAAGGGCCTTGGTCGTTTGATCCCGGCGGGGTCGTATGACGTCATCACCGATGAGGAGATGATCGAGGGACTGTCCTTCGCCAGCTATCGGCGCACGGCGACCATGATGATCGTGCCCGGTGCACCACCCCATACAAGTTCCATGGAGATGATCTCCATTGGGTCGCTTGAGCTGGCGGATGTGCAGCGCATCGATGCGAGCGCACCATGACCGACACTCCCGTCGAGCTGGATAGCCGCCGCGGCATGGCGGCACAGAAAGCCACCGATATCCGGCGCAGTCTCGCCGAAGTCGAATCCAATGCCGCAGCACTGCGTGAGCGGCAGCTGGCACTCGAAGAGCAGTTACTGACCACGCCGGCCACCACATGGCCTGAGGCTGCAGCGAAGGCGCGCTACGTCCTCAATCTCTACGGCGCATCGCTCAGCGCACAGGATACCCAGCACCGCGATCTGATCGCCATCGTTCTGGACGATTTTACGCGGCTTGCCGCCAACGACTGATCCCATCATTACGCAGGTCGCAGCGATCCCGCAGCAGCCAGCGCTCAACCGAAAGCATCCTCATGCAGAACCTCTTGCACCGTCACGTTCAAGTTGCAGAATCTCTCCGCCTCGGCGTCGAGTCCGGCTGGTACAGCACCAAGATCAGCGGAACCTTTGTTACGGGCCCACATCCCACCGAGGCCGAATGCTTGCGCAAGATCGCTGAACTCAACCCTGTCGTGCCGAAGCGCAAGGCCTAACGCGGGAAGACGACGATGGCGCTTACACACGGTGTTTTCCAAAGCTTCGAATATAATCGTATGGTCGTCCTGTTCTCGATGATGAATGACGCGACCGAAGTCACCTGCGCGATCAGCACCAGTGCGATGGACGAGCTCGAAAAGGCGAAACGCACCAAGCCCGAACAACGCGAGGAACAATTCGTCCGGCTGCGTGATCGCATCGAGGCCTGCGCAGCGCGCAAATTCGCGAACGCCGAATTTGAGGGCAAGCCGCCCGGTATCGTGCTGCGCAGCATCGATTTCCGGTAGCCTCTCCCACCATTGAACCCTTCCTCCTCGCGGTGTGACCAACGCTTGTCACACGCGAGAGGTCGAGCCATGCGCCACTTTCCAAGCCTGAACCGTTGCGCCATCCGCGTCCTGTTCGCTGCCATGCTGGCGAGCGCAGCGATGCCGATCGCGCAAGCTGCCGCCGACGATGCACAGCAATGTACCGATGCCTCCGGCGTCCTGGCGATCGCGGCCTGCGACCGCGCCATCGCGTCGGGCAATTACAGCGGCCGCCAGCTTGCTGAGCTGCATTTCAACCGCGCCTTCGAATATCACGAGCGGCACGAGAGCGGCCCTGCCATGGCCGCTTTCGATGAAGCCATCCGCCTGAACCCGGACTATGCCCGCGCCTATTTCATGCGCGGCAATCTCTGGCTCGCCCGCGGCGACAACGACCGCGCCATCAGCGACTTCAGCGTGGCGCTCGGTCTCGATCCCAACAATACCGATGCCTATGTCAATCGCGGTGTCGCCTGGTACGCCAAGGATGACAACGACCGCGCTATTGCCGACTACGACATGGCGATCCGTCTCAATCCGCAGGAAGGTGGCGCCTATAGCAATCGCGGCGGCGCCTGGCTGGTGAAGGGCGATCATGCGCGCGCCATCGCCGATTTCGGCGAAGCAATCCGGATCAATCCGAACGACCCCTGCCCGGTGTTCAACCGCGGCTTCGCCTTCAGCCTGAAGGGGGACAACGATCGTGCTATCGCCGACTACAACGAGGCGATCCGCATCGCACCGACCTATGTGGCGGCGCTGACCAATCGTGGCAGCGTGTGGTCCGACAAGGGCGACAACGACCGCGCCATGGCCGATTTCAATGCGGCGCTGCGCATCAATCCGAAATACGCCAAGGCGCTCTATCTGCGCGGCATGACACGGCTTGAAATGGGCGACATTACGGGCGGCGCAGCAGATGTCGCCAGCGCACGGAAGATCGATCCGAAGGTCGGCTCATAGTCACTGAACACGCATCGCCTTCACGGGCGGCACGTCAGTCATATCGATCAGTCGAGTTTGGCAACCACGATGAGGCGCTTCACTTCGCCGTTGCGATAGGCCTGCAGGAACTTGTTGTAATCCCGGAACGAGACGCAGCCGTTGGAATCGCCATTGGGGCCGAGCATATAGGTATGCGCGAGCAGACCCGTGCGGCCATGGATCGCGCCCTCGCCGCCCACCGGCGTCAGGCGCAGCGCGGCCACGCCATGGAACAGAGCCTCGCGCGGCTTCAGATCATAGATGTGCGGCGGCGTCACGCCGCGCATCTTCTCATGGGCATAAGCGGGATTGTCGAGACGGCTGCCGAGGCCGGAATGCGCTTCCAGCTTGGTGCCGTCGGGCATGTAAACTTTACGCGCTGAGATGTCGTAGACTGCGGTGGTGCGATCGCTCAGGGTGGGCTCGTTGCTGGCCGCCGCATCGGTGCCGTTGCTCAGCACGCCGCCGTCGGAGCCGGCATAAGCGAGCACGGGGCCGGACTGCGGAGCGTTGCCGCCGAACAGTTTTTCAAAGACATTGAAATTGCCGGACTTGGGCTGTGCGGCCAGCGCCAGCCGTGCCTTCTGGACCAGCGAGTCGTGGCCATAGGCGCCGCCCCTGGCGGCGCTGGCCTGTGCGACCGGCTGCGACGGCGCTTGTGTTGCCTGCTGCGGCGCGGACGGCGTACGGGCATCGGAGGGCCGTGCGGCCGGCATCGGAATGCTGTCGACGAGCTGGCGCACCGTCGGCGCCGGCTGCATCAGTGCGACCTCCTGCGGCTTCGCAGCCGGTGCAGGGATCACAGCTTCAGAAGCCGGGTTGCGCTTGACGAAGCGCTCGGGCGCGGCGCCCATCGAATAGGTCGGGTCGAACCAGGCGACCTGACGCTTGGGCTCGGTCTGTGCGGCAGCGAGCGGCGCATTAACGGCCGGCTCAAAACGCTCGGAGAAGGATGTGCGGTGTTCGGTGCGTGAGAAGCGACTGTCGAAGCGCTCGGCGAAAGACGACTGGCCGACGCCTGCATCATTACCGAGATTGGCGGAGACCATCGCAGGCTGCACGCCGTTCTGGAAAAGCTTGCCGGCGAGCGTCCATCCACCGGTCAATGCGACGGCGGCAAGAGCAGCGCCGGTCACGAACATGCGTGAACTGGATTTCGACACTTGATGCTGGCCTCGGCGTGAGGGTGCAGAATGGTTCAACGCACGTTTACTGCTGCTCATACGCCTGACGTCCAACACACGTTTACTAAGCTCCCTGCCCGTTGTGCCTGACGAGACACACAGGTCTCGAAAAGCACCGCGCAGGGATGCGAAACGCCATTAAGGCGAGTTTTAGTTAAATGCGGATTAATTGGAGGTCCCCCACCGATACCTACCTAAAGGCCTGCCAATCATGGCCTTTTTGAGTAACCGACAGGACGAATTCGGGGAACCTGCGAGAGCTTTGTGGGCTCTCGCAGGCCGGTCTCAGGCGCGCTGGGGTTTTGGGTCACGCCCGGCCCGAACTATTGGCGCGCTGTGATTAGGCCATTGGCCTAGTGCGAGGCTGGTGCGCGGGGAACCACATTTCCTTTTGCGGTATTTAGGTAATCACAACGATCAATTTGTACCGGCTAAGGCGTCAAATGATCACGACCTCAGTAGTTCAGCTTCGGATACCAGTCGGTCCCCCGCCCCTCCGGCGTGACATCCAGAACCGTCCAGAGCGGCATCAGATCCGGCGCCCCACGCGGGTCCTGGCCGGGATCGGCCGTAGACCCATCCATCTCGCCGCTCCAGAAATGGCGAATCTTGCCGCTGCGGCGGGTGAAGACGTTGAAGGCAGCGTCGTCGCCACCGTCCTTGGTCAGCCCGTGATAGTCACGGCTGAACGCGCCGGAGGTGTCCGAGAACAGCGGCAGGTAATGCCAGCCACGCTGCTTCTTGAAAGCGACCAGCCGCTCGATCGGCGAGCGCGCCACAACGGCCAGCGCCACGCGCTGCGTAATGTCAGGCACCTCGCCGTCCCAGGCCGACAGCAACGATGTACACATCGGGCACGGCTTCTCGCGCTGCGGCCCGTACATGTAGGAATAGACGACGAGCGTCTGCTTGTCGCCGAACAGGCCCGCGAAATTCACGGGGCCCCTCTCGCCGATGAAGTCGTAGTCCTTGGTCACCTCGCCGCCATCTGGCAGCGCACGACGCAGCTCCGCGACGCGTTCGATCTGACGCCGCAGTTCGATCTCCTCGACAAGCAACGCATTACGCGCATCGCGGTATTCACGGCTCTCATTGGGATAGCGAAAACTGGCCTTCTTCGCGAGTTCGGGCGCAGGCGTCAGGCTGGAACCGGTCATGACATGATCCTCCCTTGGTGAATTTCAACGTGTTCCGTCTGAAAGACGTTCCGGGAGCGGCCAATCCGACATGACGATCCACAAATTCATCATGCGCAGCTTCGTGAACGGCCAGAACACGCATGAGGGTCATTGACGCGCTGTGCACGGATGCCCATGAGTGGGCGATGCGCCTGTTTCATTTCAGCGAAGAGAACAACATCGAAGTTTTCATGCCGCGGCAGGTGGAGGTTGCGACGCCTCGCACTCAGGGACAGGAGTGGCTCAACGGTCCCCTGATCTGGGCGATCGATGACTGGCATGCGCCGATGTATCTGTTCCCGCGCGACTGCCCGCGTATTTTTGTCTGGCCGACAGCGAGCACGACGCCGGAATACCTCACGGCCTACAAGAAGATGACCACCTGCCGCATGGTTGCGCATATCGAACTCAGCTGGCTGGACCGACTCTCCCACACCACCATCTATCGCTACGAGCTTTCGCCGGACGGGTTTGAATCGCTGGACGATGCGGGTATGTGGATTTCGCGCACGCCGTCCATGCCGCTGAACATGGAGCGGATCGACAACATCGAAAAGGCACTGGAAGCCGCCGGCGTCGAATTGCGCGTCCTGCCGTCCCTGAAGACGCTGGCGCCCTTGTGGGAGACATCGCTGCATGTCAGCGGCATTCGCCTCCGCAGTGCATAGGACGGACCGATCGCGCTGCCCTAAACCGACAAAGCATGCCTGGACGTTCAGGAGCCGTAGGATCGTAGCATCCTCGCGACATTCATCGCTCGTTGTCACGATGTGCGACGAGTATCGCTTTGACGTGATGCGCCTACGTTCTACCCATCCTGTAATGACCCACGAGCTCAGGCCGCGGTGTCGGCCTTTGCACGGCGATGACTGACCACGACGCGGTTGCGGCCCTCTCGCTTGGCCTCGTAAAGCGCGGCGTCGGCGGCCGCGAGCAGATCATCGCCCTCGGCGACGTGCACCGGCATCACCGCCAGACCGATCGACAGTGTGACGCCATCGAGCGTGGCCGATGGCAGCGTCACCTGCATGCGATGCACGGCATCGAGCACCTGCTGCGCCCGCTGCGCCGCAACCTCGACCGTGACGCCCGGCATCAACATCAGGAACTCCTCCCCGCCGAACCGGCCGATGATATCCGAGGCGCGCGTCGTCTCGCGCAATATCCTGCCGAGGCCGCGCAGCACGGCATCACCGGCCTCATGGCCGTGGCTGTCATTGATACCCTTGAAGTGATCGATGTCGAGCATCGCCAGCGCGAGCGGCTTGCCGTCCTGCTGGCTGCGCGTGGTCTCGCGCACCAGGGCATCTTCGAGGTAGCGGCGGTTGTGAAGATCCGTCAGCGGATCGCGCACCGCCTGCTGACGCAGCAGCTCGCGGAGTTCGAGATTGGCCATCGCCAGCGACACCTGTTCGGCCAGCATCGTCGCCAATTGATCCGCCCCCTCACCGAACACAGAAGTATGCTCGCGATACAGCAGACCAAGCAGGTTGTTCTGCGCGATCAGCGGCTGACAAACGAACCCCGTACCGGTGACACCGCAGGGACCGGCATGATTGCAGACCAGTCCCTGACTCGCCTCGGAAATCGGGAATGTCGTGCCACGACGCAGCGCCCAGCAGTCATCGACCGGAAACGACACCGCATCGGCCTGTAGTGCCCCCCAATGGGCGCCGCGCTGAACTGCGTTGCGGGCGTTATTCAGATAGTACAGAGCGCCCGCCTCTTCCGTAAACAGGTAACCTGCATAGGTCTGAACCGCCGCGAAAATCTCTTCGCGCGACTGACACGACTGCAGCACGCCCGAGAGTTCAGTGAGCAGCACGATTTCCTTGGCGCGAATTTCCGCCAGTTGCAGCGAGGTGGTCAGCCGTTCGTTGGCCTCCTCCATAGCGTGCGCATGCGCGCGCCGCTCCGCCTCGACAGCGAGCGCGTCGGTCTTGTCCTGGATCACCCAGAGGATATCGCCGGTCGCCAGCGGCTTGCCATAGGCATCGACCAGCAGCGTGGAACCGTCGCTGCGGCGCAGATGCAATTCGACTTCCGTCGCCATGGCGCTGTCACGAATGCGATTCAACGCGGCATCGAACGCCTCCCCGTCCACCTTCGTCGCAACCAGTTCGTCGATCGTGTTGCCGGGAAGCGTATCGGCGGAGCTGCGGCCGCAGAGTTCGGCAATCCGCCGATTGCCGCGCAGGATGCGATGGCCGGACGTAAACAGGATGCCTGCCAGCGGATTGTCGACCAGCGCGCGCTGCTCGGCATCGAGCGTGCTGAGATTGCCGGACAACCGGCGCGACCTCATCGTGATCACGGCGAGCAGCATCATCAGGAGGCTGATGGCGCTGCCGCTAGCGAGAACGACGTTCGGCACTGTATGGCTGACCTCGTAGATCGAGCCGGGATTGGCGGTGAACAGGACGCGCCAGACGCGCTCGCCGACAACCAGCGAACGATCCGCCGAGATTCCCGCCGACATCACCATCTGCGTGACGAGACCGAGATTGGGCTCAAGACTGTCATACATGAGGGTCGGAGTGACGGTCGTATCTTCCGGCTCGCCAATCATGACGCCTTCCTGCGTCGGCTTGGCATAACCGCGATCAACCACCTGGATATGCATCTGCTGCAGCGTCCGCGGGTCGAGGATGCCGCGCATCAGGTCATTGGTGCGATAGACCGATGCAACGAAACCGTGGAGCGCTGCGTTTCGCTGCGAGACGGTCTGCGTGGGCTCGCCGGCCCGGTAGATCGGCGCACGGATAATGAAACCGAGGCCACCCGAGGTGTCCTGCACCAGTTTGACCGGCGGCGTCGCGACAATCCGGCCGGTCTCCGCGGAACGCCGCAGCGAGTCCAGTTGCGCAGGATTGGCACCGGCATCGAAGCCCAGCGCATTTTCGTTGCCACGCATCGGCTCGACGAATTCGACCACGTTGTAGATTGATCGCGGCCCCGGCGGACGCACGGCGAAATCCGGCTGTCCGGAATGCTCGATGCTCTTGTCGGCACGAACTTCCGCAACGAAGGCATCGAGATGATCCGGCGTCACATGACGCAGCGACTGCAAGGCCTGGAAGCCGGGATAGCGGCGGCCGAGATCGAGCACATCGATGTAGCGACGGAACTGGGCGCGATCGACGCGGCCGATCGAGGCGTACAACCCCTGCATGCTGACCAGTACTTCGGCGTGGGTGCGCAGCCGTTCGCTGATCGCATTGGAAATATCAACCGCGTCGACCGCGAAGCGACGCTGCATATCGGCCGCAATCAGACGCTCCGAGAATTCGCGAATGGCGAATGTCGCGGCGAGGCCGGCTCCGAGAATGGCTGCTGCAACGAAAGTCGTCCGCCGCGCCTGCGGCGCCAGCAAGTCACGCAATGCCATGTCGAGTTCCCTGAACTGACCCGGCCCCCGGCTTCGGATCACAGTACCTAGGTCGGGTGATACCGGCATCGGGATTTAGATTCTGTTGCGCTGCCCACCAGCGAACCACCTCAGGACCTGACACTTGACGACATCCTTAATCGCGGATAATAATTATCCACGATAGAGGTGAAATAAGCCATGAAGATGAGCGACGGGGTTGAGCAGGCGATCCACAGCGTGGCGATGCTCGCAGGCCTGCAATCGAACGGCGTGTTGTCCGCCGGCGCCCTCGCCGAATTCCATGGCGTGTCCACCAGCTATCTCCTGAAACACCTGCAGGCGCTTTCGGGCGCCGGCTTGCTCATCGCACAGCCTGGCCCGACCGGCGGCTATCGCCTTGCCCGGACGCCAGACCAGATCACCTTGCTCGATGTCGTCCTTGCCGTTGAGGGCGATGCGCCCGCCTTCCGCTGCAGCGAAATCCGCCAGCGCGGGCCCAATCCCCTGCCCGGCAAACCCACGGCGCCCTGCGGCATCAATGCCGCGATGTTGCGTGCCGAGCGCGTCTATCGCGATGAGCTAGCCAAGGTGAGCATTGCCGATGTGCTCGGCGATCTCCGCGCCAAGGACACCGACGGCGCCATCGCCGCCCGCGGCTGCGCCTTTCTGGAACTCAACGAACGACGCCGTAACGCCAACTGAAACCTGAAACCTGAAACCGCACACCAAGGAGAAAGACCATGCAAGCCCGCCTCAACATCGCCAAGGCCGCCCCCGACGCCTACAAGGCCGTCGCCGCGCTCGATCAATATGTCGTCAAGGAGAGCGGCCTCGAGCCGGCGATCATCCATCTCATCAAGCTCCGCGCGTCGATCATCAATGGCTGCGCCTTCTGCGTCGATATGCATGTGAAGGAATCCCGCCACGACGGCCTCAGCGAGCAGTGGATCAACATGATGCCGGTCTGGCACGAATCCACGGTCTATACGCCGCGCGAGCGTGCCCTCCTCGCCTGGGTCGATGCCGTCACGCTGATCGCGCAGACGCGCGCGCCCGATGCCGATTATGAAGCGCTGCGCGCGCATTTCTCGGAAGAGGAATGCCTCAAGATCACGGTGGCGATCGGTGCCATCAATGTCTGGAACCGTCTGGCCGTCGGCTTCCGCGTTCCGCATCCGATCGAGAAGCCGAAGGCTGCTGCCTGAACACAGGCTTCAGCAGATAATCGACAAGCAAAAGGCCGGGTTGAAACATCAACCCGGCCTTTCTTGGTTTCAGCTTGGCCCGACCGATGTGTCAGGCAATATGGCTAGTAGTCAGAAAAGCTTCGCGCCAGACGCATCGACGACGCGTCCCCAACGGGCGTAATCGTCCTTGATCGTCTTGGCGAAGGCCTGAGGCGTCGAGGTCGTGATGCTGAGGCCCTGCTTTTCGAGACGCTCGCGAACATCCGGCAGCGCGCCGATGCGCACCACTTCGGCGTTCAGGCGATCAACAATGGCATCGGGCGTCCCTGCAGGCACGACGAGGCCGAACCAGGAGTCGACGACGAAGTCAGCCACGCCAGCTTCCGCCGGCGTCGGCACATCGGGAAGCTGCGACGAGCGCTCGCGGCTGGTGACCACGAGACCCTTGACCTTGCCGTCGCGGATCTGCGGCGCCAGCACCGTCAGCGTGTCGAAAGACAGATTCACCTGATTTCCGAGCAGTGCATTGACGGCCGGAGCGCTGCCCTTGAACGGCACATGCAGCAGATCCGTCTCGGTCAGGCTCTTGAACAGCTCGCCGCTCAGATGGCAGAGCGTGCCGGGTCCGCACGACGAGTAGGTGAATTTCCCCGGCTCGCGTTTCGCAGCAGCAACGAGCTCCTTCACTGATGACACCGGCGTATCGGGGCTGGCCGCGAGCACGTAAGGCACCGACGTCAGCATGGCCACCGGCGTGAAGCTCTTGAAGGGGTCGTAAGAGATGGTCTTGTTGATATGCGGCAGGATCGTGAGCTGTCCAGCAGGCGCCAGCGACAGCGTGTAGCCATCCGGATCGGCCTTGGCGACAGCATCGGCAGCAATAGCCGTACCGGCACCAGCCTTGTTCTCGACCACAATGGTCTGCTTCAGCGCCTCACCGAGCTTGTCGGCATAGACCCGCGCCGTGATGTCCGCAGCGCCGCCCGGCGGGAACGGAACGATCAGCTTGATCGTCCGGCTCGGCCAGCTGTCAGCGAGCGCCCCCGTCGCGCCGGAAACCAGCAGCACTGCCGCGAAAGCACCTGAGAGGAAGCGAAAAGACATGACGGACCGCACGGTCGTATTCCTTATGATCGATAATGAGAGTGTTTTGCCCGTGGCTCCCGCGAGGTTTCGCGGAGATTTCGCAATCATTTCAGCGATGTGGGACCACGTTTGTTACCACTGAAAATGTCATCGAGACGGGTGTCCGACAAGGAAACGCCTTTGCAAATAAGATCTGGACGATGGTGGATTGCTATCGTCGGACGGGCGGATGCGAGAAGTTGCTTCTTTTGACGGAACTATTCGGCAGCGGAACCTTATGCTCTGATCGGACCGTCGGAGTCGGAGAGCGTCATGACCGAGCTGAACCAGTCGACCGAGAAGAGCCGCTACCTCAGCGCCCCGAAACGCCCTGACTTCACGCTGGACCAGGACTGGGGCTCCTACTCCGCCGCCGAGCACGATCGCTGGGACCGCCTGTTCGCCCGCGCACAGACCGTCCTTAAAGGCCGGGCTTGCAACGAATTCCTCGCTGCGCTGAACACGCTGCAGCTGTCCGAATCCGGCATTCCCGATCTGGAGAAACTGAGTGCCCGTCTAACGCCGCTGACCGGTTGGCAGGTCGTGCCGGTCGCGGAACTGGTGCCCGACGAGATCTTCTTCGATCATCTTGCCAATCGCCGCTTCCCGGCCGGCGCCTTCATCCGCCCCGAACACGAAATGGATTACCTGCAGGAGCCTGACATCTTCCATGACGTTTTCGGGCACGTTCCGCTATTGGCGAACTCGGTCTATGCCGACTTCATGGAGGCCTATGGAAAAGGCGGCCAGCGCGCGATGGCGCTGGGCCAGTTGAAGAACCTGGCGCGTCTGTACTGGTACACGGTGGAGTTCGGCCTGATGAAGAGCGCGGACGGATTGCGCATCTTCGGCGCCGGCATTCTGTCGTCAGCAACAGAGTCGGTCTTCGCCCTGGAAGACTCCTCGCCGAACCGGATCACGTTCGACCTCGAACGCGTGATGCGGACGAACTACATCATCGACGATTTCCAGCAGAGCTATTTCGTCATTGAGAGCTTTGAGAAACTGCTGCAGGACAGCTATCAGGATTTTGGCGCACTCTATACCCGCCTGGCCAAAGCAGACGACATCGCGGCCGACGAGGTGACCCCTGAGGATCACGTCATCAGCCGCGGGACGCTAGACTATTTCAAGCGCAAGCGCGCGTCAGCCATTCATTGACTGGATGCGGAATTTAGCCGGCGACGCGCCGAAGCGACGACGGAAGCTGCGGTGGAAATAGGATAGTTCGTTGAAGCCGCAGGCGGCCGCGACTTCGCTGATCTTCAGGCTGCACTGCCGATCGCCGGTCAGCATGCTGCGGGCCTTTTCAAGCCTCAGCTCCATGATGCGATCGGTGATGCTGAGGCCGGAACCCTGCAGCAAATCCTGAACGTAGCGGACGGACAGGCCGAGCTTCTCGGCGACCACCCGGGTCGAGAACTGCTGGTCGGCAAAGCTCTCATTGATCTGGTTGATCACGCTGGCGATCCGCGCTCCGCGCAGGCCGCCGACCTCGGTGAGGTTCACGGGGTCCGGCTTTTCGATGCTGTGCACCTTGGCACGGTCGGATCCAAAGTCGGAGTGGCTGCTGAATGCGAGATTTGTGTTTTCCATGTTCCCAATCACCGCCCATTTCAATGTGTGCGGAGATAGGTCGTCCGGACCCCTGACTTTGGTTCAACGCCGACGACGATAATTTATCGTCTTTCGAAACCATAGCGGCGCACTGCGCCCCGATGGTGACCCATAAGTCGTTGGCCGGTGGTCGTCGTGTGGTCCCAAGATCGCGTTCCCCAGTAGTACTTCCAGGTGAGACCGAGCGGCGACAGCCGCTCACAATGCGACGCCAAGAGCGCGATCCAGCACAAGTCACGCGCTTACGACCACGACGAGAGCGGTATTTTTATACATGGTCGCTGCCGAAATGACGCGCGAAGCAGCTCCGATTCCTCGAGGGCCGCCAGCGCACCTGCAAGGAAACGACATGAAACAGCTTCTCCTCGGCACCATCGGCATCCTCAGCCTCGGCAATGCCGCCATCGCCGCAGACGTGCCGGCCCGCGCCTATACCAAGGCCTCCGCCATCGATCCTGCCTATAACTGGACCGGCTTTTATGCCGGCGTTCATGCCGGTTACGGTCTCGGCGGGACCGAATGGCAAATCCTGAATATCCGGACCGACGGCGCGCTGGGCGGCATTCAGGCCGGCTACAATCAACAGATCGGCAATCTGCTGCTCGGCATCGAGGCCGACATCAGCCTTAGCGGCATCAAGGGCAATCGCACGGTAAGCATTCTGAACCAGGCCACCCTGTCCCAGACGTCGCAAATCAACTGGCTGTCGACCGTGACCGGACGCATTGGCTTCGCCAATGGCCGCTGGCTCACTTACGCCAAGGGCGGCTTCGCCTGGGCCAATGAAGATCACGGCTACGACGTTCAGGTTTCGGTGCCGGGGCCGGACCGGCTTACACTGTCCGGCAGCGAGACACGGCGGGGTTGGATCGTCGGCGCCGGCATGGAATATGCGCTTGCCAACAACTGGTCGCTGCGCGGCGAGTATAACTTCGTCAACTTCCCCGACCACGAGTTCGATTTCAGCGGCACGCGGGCCTCCACCGGGCCGATCGCCTCCACGGCTTCGACCAAGCAGACGCTGCATCTCATCAAGCTCGGCGCGAATTACCAGTTCGGCGCTCCCGATGCCGCCAAACCGATCCCGCCGCTGCAATACGCACAGTCAGGATTCAATTGGACCGGGCTCTATCTCGGTGCGCAGGCAGGCTACGGATCGGGACACGGCGACTGGCGCGACTACACACCCGATGGGAAGTTCTCGATGACCGGAGGCTTTGGCGGCGGCCAGATCGGCGCCAATGTGCAGCTCGGGGTGATCGTCATGGGTGTTGAAGGTGAACTGGTCGGCGGCAATATCGGCGGCGGCACCCGCACCAACTTTGATAACAATCTCGAGATGCGCTCGCGCACCGAATGGCTCGCAATGGCCACCGCACGTATCGGTATGGTGACCAACGAGCGCTGGCTGACCTATCTCAAGGGCGGTGTCGCCGTCGCTGGGGATCATCACGCCATATCGCTGTCGTCGGGCCCGCAATACGCAAATCTCGACGGATCCCGCCTTCACACCGGTTACGTGGTCGGTGCCGGCGTGGAATACGCCTTCGCACCAAACTGGTCCGTCAAGGCGGAGTACAACTACATCGGCTTCGGCCACGACAATGCGAGCCTCGAAGGCGTGATCAATGCCCCTCCGATGGTCGGCCCTTATTATCTGAATGCCGATATTGCCCAGACCATGCAGCTCAGCAAGATCGGCGTGAACTATCACTTTGCGCCATAAACGCGACAGCCGACCACCATCGCGCTATCAAGCGCATGGTGGTCGCGCCTCCTAGCGCGGTAACATCTCGGGTGGCGGCGAACGGTCCAGTACATCGCCTTTCGCGCCTTCCAGCAGATTCAGCTCGACATTCTCCACGACCAGCGGGCCACGTTTGCGTTTGAGGTCAGCCACTTTCTCGATATTCGCAAAAGCCGCCCGCCATTCCGGATTGGCCGCAGCATTTTGCTCACCCACCAGCAAAAGCTTGCCGGATAGCTGCTCTGCACTCGGCTCCGGCATGTTCACCCAGCGAATCCGCTGGGTGCGCTGGAAGACACAGGTCCCCCTCGGCAGATAGAAGGTCAGCCATCCCGTGGTGCCGTAATCGGGCGCCACCACGCATGTGGCCCCGACACGGGCGCGAACCGCCTCGACGTCGGCCGCCAGTTCGACGAAACCCACGCCGATGCTGCGTACTGTCGCATCACGCTTGTAGCCGGACAGCAGACCCGTATTGGCCTGCACCACCAGTGCCGTGAACATGACGACGCCGGTCGGCCCCGCCCAGCGCAGGCAGAAGTCCACCGTGCGCTGCTCGCGCGGCTTCCATTGCACGATCGTTGCCGCGACGGCAGCAATGATGGCCAGCGTCGGATAGACCGGCGCGAACCAGTTGGCCTCGACGCGGCTGTGCAGCGCATGCCAGCCGAAATACAGCACGATGACCCAAAACATCGCATTCAGCAGCACCCGCGCCGGCCACGCTCCGGGCCTGCGGACCGCCAAGGCATAGAGACCCATCACGCCGAGAATGAACACCAGCGGTGTCGCGAAGGCGAATTGGGTCGGGATCAACTCGGCGATGAAAGCCGGATTGAAGTGATCGATCCGGGCGCGTCCGAGCTGCTTGATGAAAGACACCCAGCCATGTTCGGCATTCCAGAACAGCACCGGCGAGAACACCGCGAGCGCTACCAGACCGCCGAGATAGGGCCATGGCGAGATCAGCCAGCGCCGCATCTTCGGTACGGCAATGAGCCAGATCAGGATCGCCGGCCCGAAAAACAGTGCGGTATATTTCGATAGCAGCGCTACGCCGACGGCCACGCCCACCGCGAGCCACCACGCGCCCTGCCCGGTGGCCAGCACCTGGGCCAGCGTCAACAACACGAAACTCGAGGCGACCAGCACCGGCGCGTCCGGCGTGACGATCATCAACCCGACCGACGTGATCATCGTCGCATTGAGCAGGATCACCGCCGTCGTCGCGATCCGCTGACCGCCGAACAGCAGTTCGGCCGTGCGATACACCGCCCAGCTCATCGGCAGTGCCAGCAGCACCGAGACAAGCCTGACACCTAAGGCGGTATCGCCCGCGATCATCGTGCCGAGCCGGATCACGACTGCGACCATCGGCGGGTGGTCGTAATAGCCACCAGCCAGATGTTTCGACCACATCCAGTAATAGGCTTCATCGAAGGTCAGCGGCGTCCATGCGGCCGCCGCCAGCCGCAGCAGCACCAGACCGACGACCACGGCCGCGGTGCCGCGAACCAGCCGCAGTTCCTGCGCGGTCATCCAGCGATCACCGTTTCCGCCACACGAAGAGGCCCGACATCGCGTAGTTCCAGACCACGCCCATCAGCGCGCCGGAAGCACCCGCCAGCCACCAGATCGGCTCCTGGTCGAAGACCGACCAAGCCACGCCGACATTGGCGAGCAGACCCACGCTGCAGACCACGTAGAAGATCGCCAGACCACGCAGGATGCCGAAACCTTTCAAACGCTGGTCGCGATAGGTCAGGAAATTGTTGAGCAGGAAGTTGCCGGTCATCGCGCAAAACGCCGCAATGGCCTGCGCCTCTGCGAATGGCGGATCGAAAACTTCCAGCGTGACGAACAACACGGCGAAATGCACGAACAGGCCGATCGAGCCGACCATAGCAAACAGCAGGAAGCGCAGCGACACGGTATCGTTGGTCAGCTTTGCCAGCACAAGGCCCAGGAAGTCGAGCGCCACCATGGAATCGAGCTTGCTTTCACCATGCAGCCGCGAGCCGAATGTGTAGGGCACCTCGATAACGCGCAGATCGCCTTCTGCCGTCGCGACGACATCGAGCAGGATCTTGAAGCCCTGCGTTGAGAGTTTCGGCGCCAGTTGTTCAAAGCGATCGCGGCGGATCATGAAGAAGCCGCTCATCGGATCGGCGATCTCGACCTTCAGCACCCGCTGCGCCACGGCGGTGGCAAATTTGCTGGCGCCAAGGCGCTGCTGGTTGAAACTGTCGGCGCTGCCGCCCTCGATATAGCGGCTGCCGATCACCAGTTCGGCGGCGCCGCTTTCGATCAGACCAAGCATCTTGCCGAGCTGGGTCTCATCGTGCTGCAAGTCGCCGTCGATCACCGCCGCGCAGGGCGCGCTGGACGCCAGCATGCCCTCGATGCAGGCGCCGGACAGGCCGCGCCGGCCGATGCGCCGGATACAGCGCACGCGCGAGTCGGCGCGCGCCAGTTCGCGTACCGCGTCGGCGGTGCCGTCCGGCGAATTGTCGTCGACGAAAATGACTTCCCAGGAAATGCCGACCAGCGCCGCGTCCAACCGCTGCACCAGAGTGGCGACATTGCCGCGCTCGTTGAAAGTGGGGACGACAACGGACAGCTGCAGCGGAGCGCCCGCCTGCAATATCTGTCCGGGCCCCGGTCTGCTGGCTTCGTTCATGGCGCCAGCATATATCTGCCGCGCCGGACCATGCCAAGGCGGACAGGGAACGGCGGGGCTTAACAGGTGCCGGAACAAGCCATCAGAGGGGAAACGGCCGAAAGTGGCCCAAAAATGCTAACGACCCCGAACAACAGGCGCACGTACATCCGGCGCACCGAGCTATTCAAGGTCGTTCCAGCGCCGGAGCTATGAAGCATCATCGTCGCCGTTGGAGACAAAATAGGGACGCTGGAGACATTCCGCAAGGGGTGTCCCGGGACTGCGTTCAACGCCACAGTCCGGCCGCAAACACCGCACCCTGGCACCATTCTGTTGCTGGCGAGCTATAGCCAGTCTTGCCCGTGCCCGCTACCTTGCCCCGGTCAACAGCGGCGCGTTCGCGCGGTTTTCTGAGGCGGAAGCCCCGCCTGAACCGCGACCACAATCGTCTCCGCGCATGATAATCGGAGGCGCCATGCGACGCTCGCTCGGACCATGCCTATTCGCTGCATCGCTGACGCTGGCATCCTTCGGCGCCAGCCATGTCACCGCGCAGACAATTGATACCGTCACGACGACGCTGCTGTCCGATTCGCGCGTCACGGCTGCGCTCGATGCCATCAAGGCCGACGATGCCCACACCCTGAAAGAGCAGATCCGGATCACCGAAATTCCCGCGCCTCCGTTCAAGGAGAACCTGCGCGGCAACTACATTCTGTCACGGTTTCAGGAACTGGGCTTCAAAGACGCCGTGATCGACGCCGAGGGCAATGTGATCGCCCGGCGCAAGGGCACCGCCGGAACGCCGAAGCTGGTCATCTCCGCACATCAGGACACTGTCTTTCCCGAGGGGACCGACGTCACGGTGAAGGAAAAGGACGGCGTCTATCTGGCGCCGGGGATCGGTGATGATGCCCGTGGGCTCGCGGCCCTGCTGTCTTTGATGCAGACCCTCAACACGCAGCAGATTGCGACGGTCGGGGACGTCATGTTCGTCGCCAGCGTCGGCGAAGAAGAGCTGGGCAATCTGCGCGGCGTCAAAGCCCTGTTTCGCGACAACAAGGATATCGACGGTTTCATCTCGATCGACGGACTCGGCGTCACGCGCATCGTCAACCAGGGAACGGGAAGCCACCGCTACGAGATGATCTTCAAGGGTCCGGGCGGTCACAGTTTTCAGGAATTCGGCCTGCCGAGCGCGACCCATGCGCTGGGTCGCGCAATCGCGAAAATCTCGGAGCTGCAGACTCCCGCAGATCCGAAAACCACCTTCACGGTCGGAACGGTAAGTGGCGGCACATCCGTCAACGCCATCGCAGCGGAAGCACGCATGACGATCGACATGCGATCGAATTCGACCGAAGAACTGTTGAAACTCGAAGCGAGGCTTCTCGATCAGGTGAAGGACGCAGTGGGTGAAGAAAACAAACGCTGGGGATCGGACAAGATCACTGTCGAGATCAAACTGATTGGCGACCGCCCGGCGGGCGTTGTCGCAGAAGACTCTCCCCTCGTGCAGGCGACCGCGCGTGCCGTGACCGCGCTGACCCGCGCGCCCCATGTCACCTTTGCCGGCTCTAGCACGGACTCCAATCTCGCGATGTCGCTCGGCATCCCTGCGGTGACCATCGGCGGCGGCGGCCAGGGCGGCAACTGGCATTCGCGCAATGAATGGTACAAGCCCGTCGACGCTTATATCGGGCCGCAAAATGCACTGCTGACGATGCTGGTGCTGACCGGCGTGGAGGGCGTAACCAAGCCGGTGCTGCCGGCGCGGCACTGAGTAACACGGCGAATACTGAAAGGATCGGCCTCACAATGGTTGCGAAATCCGGACAAATCCGTATCGGCATCGGCGGTTGGACTTTCGCGCCGTGGCGCGGGGTGTTCTATCCGGAGAAACTCACGCAAGCGAAGGAGCTGAGCTATGCCGCGTCCAAGCTGACCTCGATCGAGATCAACGGGACCTTCTACGGCTCGCAGAAGCCGGAGAGCTTTCGCAAATGGGCGCGCGAGGTGCCGGAGGATTTCGTATTCTCGCTCAAGGGCCCCCGCTTCGCAACCAATCGCCGGGTGCTCGCCGAAGCCGGCGAGAGCGTGAGCCGGTTCTACGATTCCGGCGTGCTTGAACTCGGCGGCAAGCTCGGCCCCGTTCTGTGGCAATTCGCGCCGACCAAGAAATTCGACGAAGCCGATTTCGGGAAGTTTCTCGAATTGTTGCCGACAGAGCTCGGTGGGCGCAAGCTGCGCCATGTGGTCGAGGTCCGCCACGACAGTTTCTGCGTGCCGGCCTTCATTGCGCTGCTACGACAGTTCAAGATCCCCGTGGTATTCTCCGAACACGCCACCTACCCGGCCATTGCCGATGTCACCGGCGACTTCGTCTATCTGCGTTTGCAGAAGGGTGAGGACAGCATCAAGACTGCCTATCCACCGAAGGCGCTGGATGCCTGGGCCAAACGTTTCGAGACCTGGGCCGGCGGCGGCGAGCCAACCGACCTGCCGCGCGTCGACGACGCCAAGATCAAGAAACAGCCACGCGACGTGTTCGCCTATGTCATCCACGAGGCCAAGGTACGCGCACCACACGGTGCCATGGCGTTGATCGAGCGGGTGACGTAGCACCCACGCGCGTTGCTCAATCGAGCTTGATGCCAGCCTCGCGGATCAGTTTTGTCCAAGTCGCGTGTTCTGATGCGATGAAGCCGTCGAGCTTGTCGTCGGGCATATCCCAGGGCTCACCGCCGCTCTTCTCGAACCGCTCCTTCAGATCGGGCAACACCGCCCGAATGTCCTGACGGAGCTTTGCGATCACTGCAGGCGGCGTTTTGGCCGGCACGAAAATGCCCAGCCATGAATCCACATCGAGGCCGGGCACGCCCGCTTCCGCCATGGTCGGAACATCGGGCGCCAGCGGACTCCGCTTCGACGACAGGACCGCGATGCCCCGCACCTGCCCCGTCTGCACATAAGGCAGCCCGGCAGCAATCGAATCGAAGAACAGATCGATACGGCCCGCCAGCAGATCGGCAAAAGCAGGCGGAGATCCCCTGTAAGGCACCTCCTGCAGCTTGACGCCGGCAGACTTCATGAAGGCCGCGGCCACCAATTGCTGGCCGGTCCCGACGCCGGCCGTCGCCACAGTGATCGACCCCGGCTTGTCCAATGCGGCCGCGACGATCTCCTTCGGCGTCTGCTGCGGCAGATCCTTGCGGCCGACCATGATGTAGCCAAACTTGTAGACCAGCGCGACCGGCACGAAATCCTTCAACGGGTCATAGGCGAGCTTGGCGTAAAGTGCGGAGTTGAAGGCCATGTTGGAAAGGCCGCCGACCATCAGCGTATAGCCGTCGGCCTCGCTCTGGGCCGCAGCCTGCGTGCCCACGACGGTGCCCGCTCCTGGCTTGTTCTCGACAAAGAACGCCTGCCCCGTTCGCTTCGCCAGCGCATCGGCGAGATGCCGCCCGACCAGATCGTAGCTGCCGCCGGGCGCGATCGGCACGATAATTCTGACCGGACGATCCGGATATGCGCCTTGCGCCAGAGATGTGGACTGAAACGACACAAGCGCGAGCGCGAGCGCGATTACGCCTAACGCACCAACCATGCGAGCCATCATTCCCCCGGTAATATCGGCCATTGAACTGGCGGAGTTTGTTGAGTTGACTATGTGCCATGTTGCAAATGGGAGCAACGCCTCGCGGCTGGCCGCGACATTGTGCCAATCATTCGTCGATCACGGGGATGCTCACATGGCCCGAAAAGCGCCTCAACTCTTCACCGTCGGTTACGAGCAGACGCCAGCGAAAGCCGTGCTCGATGAACTGCAAAATGCCGGCGTCAAGCTGCTGGTCGATGTGCGTGCCGTCGCCGCGTCGCGGCGGCCGGGTTTCTCCAAGAACCAACTCGCCGCCGGCCTCGACGAGCGCGGCATCGGCTACATCCATCTGCGCGGACTGGGTACGCCCAAGGACGGCCGCGAAGCCGCACGCAGCGGCAAGCTCGCAGCGCTCGAAAAGATCTATATGGCTCATCTCAAGACACCGCAGGCACGGGAGGAGATGGATGAGCTGGCGGCGCTGGTGACGAAGTCCGGACCGGTCTGCATCCTCTGCTACGAGCGCGACCACGAACACTGCCATCGGCGCTGGATCGCCGAGATCATCGAGGAGCGCGAAGGTGCCAAGGTTCAGAACCTGCTGCCGTCGCAGCTTTGAAGCCGCGCGACGATCTCACAGCAGATTTTTTCAGATTATTACTTATCCACACTGGACGTAGGCTTATCCCCAAGATAATCTACCTTAAGTTGTATTTTTATGTTGTGTTTCTGTTGCGTTGGGTGGGGGCTCGATGCGTTGGGGACTGGCGTTACGCGCATTATGCGTTGCAGCGGCCGCATATTCCTGCGGCGTAGCCTCGGCTCAGGATGTCGGCGAGATCGATACGACGATCGAGCCGGCATCCGGCTCATCGAGCTTTTGGTCGTCCCTGTTCGACACGCGTATCAAAAAACGGCGCGCCTTCGATTTTCTCTCCGGAGGCATGCCGGACCGCCTGATGTATTTCGGCGGCGTGGACGCGTCGCATTGGAGCCTTGGTGCCTATTTGGGGCTGCAATGGGCTCCCGCCGGCCTTAACAAGGACGGTTTCATTCTGCGTTTCTTTCTGTCGGAAAACCTCGAACGCTACACGACAGGCACGCGCTCAGACTACACCCAGATCAGCCGCGCAGCGATCCTGCCGGGCTACCTCATCCGAAGCGGCAATCTGGAAGTTCAGCTATTGGCTGGCCTCGATATGGAAGCCGACTATTTCTACCACGATCAGCGCCGCTCCCGGCTTCGCGCGATGCTCGGCGCGCGGGGCACGATGGATGTCTGGTGGGAGCCGACACGCGAGCTGATGCTGCAATATGCCATCTCAGGCACGACCATCGATACTGGCTATACCACGCGCATTGCAGCCGGCTGGCGCCTGTTCGATTTGTTCTGGATCGGCCCGGAGGCAGCACTGTCGAACGACTATTTCAGCCAACAGACCCGGATCGGCGGCCATCTGACTGGCTTGCGCACCGGTCCTTACGAATGGTCATTCGCCGCGGGACATGTGCGGGACAATTTCGAGCGCCAGGGCGTCTATGCGCGCTTCGGCATGGTCATGCGACCGCCCCGCGCGCCATTCTTCGAGAACTGACGCAGCACTCAGCCCAAGCGCCAGATCGCCTGCGGCAGGTCATAGCCGCGGATCGGCACATCGCCGAGCAGCTCCGCATCGCTGCAAGTGTCGCCCAAGGCATCACGTATGGAGGCAGAGATCAGTAATTGTGAGCCGAACTGTTTGTTGAGCGCCTCAAGCCGAGCCGCGAAGTTCACGGTATCGCCGATGACGGTGTATTCCTTGCGGCGCGGGGAGCCAACGTTGCCGGCAATCACGGCCCCAATATGAAGCCCTATGCCGATGCGCAGGGGCCATTCGCTGTCCTGATTGCTTTTCTCGACAGCTATGAGCATCTCGCGTGCCGCCTGCACGGCGCCATGCGCCGCATTCGGATCCTCAATGGGCGCTCCGAACAGCGCGAGAAATCCGTCCCCGAGAAACTTGTTCACGATCCCGGAATGTCGATCCAGCACGTCGACCAATAGAGCAAAGGTCTCGTCGAGCCGATCCACCACCTCGCGGGGCGAATGCACACGGGTCGCTGCGGTAAAGTTACGGATATCGACGAACATCACCGCGACCTGACGCATCTCGGTCGTAGAGCTCGTTCCCGACGCCAGCAACTGCTCCACAACCTGCGGCGAGACATGCTGACCGAACAGATTGGTGACACGATCGCGCGCCGAAGTTGCCGCGATGCTCGCCTCGAACTGGCGACGGAGTTGCAAGCCGACCGCGCCTGCAAGAATACCGCAGAGCAGGACCATGGCGCTGCGGATAAGCTGAAACGCAAAATCCGGTGCCGGTTCCGAGGCGAATTGCACCGGATGATACAGCATGGCCAGCGCGAGCATCTGGGCGGCCGCGACAAAGCCCGTAAATGTCGACAGCCAGAAATCGAGCCGAAGCGTGGATAGAATGATGAAGATGAAATAGGACAAAGGCGCCGCAAATGCCAACGCCGCCGCCGGCCCCATCCAGCCCATATGGAGATGCAGTGCGGCCGTCGGAATGCTGGTCTCGATGAGTGCGCTCAAATAGCGCCGCCCCTGCGCAATATCCTGCCCTGCAGCGATGCGCTGATTGACCTTGTAAAGAACGAAGAACTCGAACAGCAGCAGCGGGCCCGTGATCATAAAAGACGATTTAAGATCGAACTGGCCATTGGATATGCGCGCGAAGCTCGACGGCGCCAGCAGATAGGCGATGGACAGCGACAGCGTCACGATCACCACGGTGCCAATGACCGTCTTGACCCGCAACCGTTCGGTCAACAGCATCTCGCGGCTCAGCGCCTTGCGAAATTCGCGAACGGACGGATCGGCGTCGGCGGCAGACTTCAGAAGTGTCCGGAAAAATTGAATCATTGCAGCAGTCTAGCTGCCGCAGGCGCATTGAACGAGATATTTGTCGGGGAGCTCTAGCCCTTGGCGTCGCAGGCCCATGCGCGGATGACGCATTCCTTACCGCCGTAGTCATAGCATTTCTTGGTCGCCTGATTCAGCGAACTCGAAATACGGGGCGCCCCGGCATAGCCGTGTGCGCCGCAGGGATTCTTCATATCGACGGCGAAGGCTGCACAGGCACGGTTGATCGTTACGGTCGTGCATTCGCCCTTGCACTGCTTTTTAGCGGCCGCCAGCGCCGCCCCCTGCGCCGGATAGTCGAAGGCCTGGCCATAGGCACCGCACTTGCCCACGGCGAGGGCACCAGCGGCCGAAGCCACGTCCATGGCACCGACGCTCATCAACAAGGCAACGGCGAGAATCGCGCGACGACGCGCGGCAACAAACAGTGACAATTTCCCCTCCCCCGAGGTCGATCGAGGCAGACGCTAAAGGAAGGGCGTTTCAACTTGGTGAACGAAAGTGCAATGCGGCGGCCCGCCGCATACGCCATGCGTTAGCCGCTCCGCGCGTCTTCCAGCGCCTGCGGTGTATCGATATCGAGGAAGGCGCCGTGACCTTCGACCGCCACATCGGCAACGGCTTCGGCGTGCTTCATGATCAGGTGCCGAGCGCCGATATCGCCGTCCAACGTCATCAACTCATTGAAGAAGCGCCGAGACCACAACACGGGATTACCGCGACGGCCCTCGCTTACAGGGACGACGATGAGGTTGCCGCGATCCGGCGCGAAGGCTTCGATCAACCGGTCGATCAAGCGGGCATCGATCAGCGGCATGTCGCCGAGACAGATCACGGCTCCATTGGCATCGGCCGGGACCGCCGCGATGCCGGCTTTCACCGAACTGGCAAGGCCATCAGCAAAATCAGGGTTGTAGACGAACGTGACTTTGAGTCCGGCCAGCGCCTTCTCGACCTCTGGCGCCTGATGACCTGTCACCACCGTTACGCTCGACGCTTTCGATGCGATCGCCTGTTCGGCGACTATCCGGACCAATGCCTTGCCGTTGAGTTCGGCGAGCAACTTGTTCGGCCCCCCCATCCGGGTCGAACGACCGGCGGCCAGAATAACGGCGGCGACGTTGCTGTTGCCATCGCTGCCGACGGGCACGCGCGGTTGCGGCCGGGTGACGATTTCCATCAGCAAACCGCCGACGCCCATGCCTGTGAGATCCGAACGCGTGACCTTGAGACCGGCCAGCAGCCGCATCAACACCCAATCGAAGCCGTTCTCGACTGGGGATCGCGCACAGCCCGGCGCACCCAGCACCGGCACGTTGCCGGCCCTGCCGATCAGCAGCAGATTGCCGGGATCTACCGGCATGCCGAAATGCTCGATGGCGCCGCCGATCTGTTCGATCGCCGACGGAATGACATCACGGCGGTCGGCAATGGCCGAGGCGCCGAACACAATCACCAGCTCGGCGCCCAGCCCGAGCAGTTCCTTGATTGTCTTTGCCAGCACCTTCTCGTCGTGTGGCACGCGGCGCTCGGCGATGATCTTCGCACCGGCAGGCGCGAGACGCTCTTCGGTCACACGCAGCGTCTTGTCGATCACCTTCGGCGACAGCCCCGGTAACAGCGTCGAGACGATGCCGACTTTCTTGACCGTGTAAGGCGCGATCCTCATCGCGCCGCCCGAGGCAGCCTGGACGGCCGCGTCGCGCAGCGTACCGGCGACGCCGAACGGGATCAGCTTGACGGTCGCGATCATCTCGCCTTCGACCACCGGCTTGTAGGCCGCCAGCGTTGCAAAGGTGATCGCTTCATCGACGGCATTGATGCGATCGACGATGGCGCGATCGACGACCAGCACGCCCGGAGTCCCCGCAAACAGATTGGCGCGGCCCGTGAAGGCTCGCTCGACATTGACGCCCTCGCCCGCCACTGACTGCGCGATACTAGCTGCAGCGACGTCTTCGGACACATCACCGTCCTCGAGACGCACGACGACCACGTCCTTGACCCCCGCGCCGGTCAGCGCGGCGACTTCATCGGGACCGATAGTGGTGCCCTTCTTGAGAACGAGCGAACCCTGACGCAGTGTGTGGACGGTCACGCCGCCAAGTGCATCCGCCGGACTGGCGGGACCGAACTTCATGGGTTGCTCACTTTGGACAATTCCGCGGGTATCGTCTTGGGCATGCGCAGTTCGGCGGTGATCTCGGCCATGATCGAGACCGCGATCTCCGACGGCGAAACAGCACCGATATTGAGACCGATCGGCGCCTTGATCCGCGCGAAGTCAGCCTCGCTGACGCCCTGCGCCTTCAGCCGGTCGCCGCGCTTCGCGTGGGTTTTCCGCGAGCCGAGCGCGCCGATATAGAAGCAGTTCTTCTCGAACGCATGCAGCAGCGCGGGATCGTCAATCTTCGGATCATGGGTCACGGCGACGAAGGCTGTGTAGTGATCGATGTGGAGGCCCGGCAGCGCCTCATCCGGCCATTCGGCGATCAGCTGCACGTCCGGGAAACGCTCGGGGCTGGCAAAGGCCGTGCGCGGATCGACCACGGTGACGTCGTAATCCAGCGACCGTGCCAGCGGCGCCAGCGCCTGGCTGATATGGACGGCACCGATGATCACGAGGCGCGCGGTCGGCGCGTAGACATTGAGGAACAGCTTCTTGCCATTTGACTCGATCATGGCGCTCTTGCCCATGCGCAGCTGCTTCTCCAGCTCGGCATGCAGCGGATCAGCGCCGAAATCGGCGGCCTTCATCAGGCGTTGTGTTCCATCGGATATATCGGTGATCAAAATAACGGGGCGCCGAGCGGCGCGTTCCGTGTTCAGGGTGGCGAGCGTCTCGGCTTTCACGACTGACCGACCTTCTCGACGAACACGCGGATGGTGCCGCCGCAGGACAGGCCGACATTCCACGCGGTCTCGTCAGCCACGCCGAATTCGAGCAATTTGGGCTCGCCACTCGCAATCACATCGAGCGCCTCGGTGACCACGGCGCCCTCGACGCAACCGCCGGAGACCGAGCCCAGGAAGGTGCCATCGTCATTGATGACGAGATTCGAGCCTGCGGGACGCGGCGCCGAACCCCAGGTCTCAACCACGGTGGCCAGCGCCACGCCGTGTCCGGCCTTCTGCCACGCTTCCGCGGCCTGCAGGATGTCTTCATCGCGATTGAGCATGGAAGCCTCTCTTAAGCTGCGGGCCGGATCAGGCTGCGGTGATGGACCGGGGGCGCCGATGACAGCGCCTTAATCAGTCCGTCGATCGAACTCAAATTATGCACCGGGCGGAATTCGTCAACGTGCGGGAGCATCATTTTGATGCCCTGCGCTTTCGGCTCGAAGCCGTCGAAGCGCAATAGCGGGTTGAGCCAGATCAGCCGCCGGCAGGAGCGATGCAGCCGGTCCATCTCGAAGGCCAGTTGGGAATCCGCCTCCCGCTCCAAACCGTCGGAAATTAGCAGCACGATGGCCCCTTGGCCGAGCACGCGGCGTCCCCAGAGCTTATTGAAGTTGTGCAGCGACGCGGAAATGCGCGTGCCGCCGGCCCAGTCTTCCACCGAGGCCGAGCATGAGGCGAGCGCCTCGTCGGGATCGCGCGAGCGCAGCGCCCGCGTCACATTGGTCAGCCTTGTGCCGAACAGGAAGACCGAGACGCGCTTGCGGGCGTCCGTAATGGCATGAAGGAAGTGCAGGAACAGCCGGGTATATTCACTCATCGAGCCGGAGATATCGAGCAATGCGACAATCGGCGCCGGCTTATCGATCAGGCCTAGCCTGCGGATATCGATGATGTCGCCGCCCGTGCGCAGGCTACCGCGCAGCGTGCGCCGCAGATCGAGCCGCGCGCCGTGCTTGTCCGGCTGGGTGCGGCGCGTGCGCAATTCAGCTTGCGGCAGCCGCATATTGGCGATGGCGCGCGTGACCTCGGCGATCTCCGCTGCGCTCATCTGCGCAAAATCCTTCTTCTGCAAAACCTCGCGGTCGGAGACCGACAGCCTGATTTCCTGCTCCTGCGGCGCCTCGCGCTCTTGGCCCTGCGCCGGCTGCGCCATGGCCTCCTGCACGCGGCGCGAGGCCGGCGGCGGCTTGCGCTTGGCATCGTCGGGCAGCGGCACCGAATCCAGCATCTGCTTCCATTCGTCGGCCGCACGGAAAAACAGATCGAAGGCCTGGGCAAACACCAACGCATGCTCGTGGCGTTTGACGAAGATCGCTTCCAGCGTGGTGAAAACGTCGGCGCGCTTGCCGATCTCGATCATCTGCAAGGCATTCAGCGCATCGATCACCGCACCCGGCCCAACCGGCAGGCCGGCGGCGCGGAGCGCACGCGCAAAGCCGATGACATTGTCTGCCATCTGGCCGGTCGGTGGGTTGAGATGGTCGATGGGCAAACCTAACTCCGTCGTTCCGGGGCGGGCGCGCCACTTGCGCGACCGAACCTCAGCCACTCCAATTGGAGTGGTGGGGAACCTCGATGTGTTCAACTACTTCGGGATTCCGGGTTCGCGTTCGGCTATCGCCGCCCGCGCCCCGGAATGACGAGTGTTAATCGCTCGTCGCTTCCTTGATCACCTTCGCCAGCGCATCGCCCTGCATGCGCTGGATGTCGTCCTGATACTTCAACAGCGCGCCCAGCGTATCGCCCACCACCTGCGGCGTCAGCGAGCGGGCGTCGAGTTCGGTCAGCGCGGTCGCCCAGTCCAGTGTTTCGGCGACGCCGGGCGATTTGTAGAAATCCTGGTCGCGCAGCGCCTGCACGAACTTCACCACCTGCTGCGACAGCTTCGCTGAGATGCCCGGCACGCGCGACTTGACGATGGCGAGTTCGCGCTCGGCGTTGGGATAGTCCACCCAGTGATACAGACAGCGCCGCTTCAACGCATCGTGGATTTCGCGGGTGCGGTTCGACGTGACGATGACAATCGGTGGCGCCGGCGCCTTCACGGTACCCAGTTCGGGAATCGTCACCTGGAAGTCGCTGAGGATCTCGAGGAGATAGGCCTCAAATGCCTCGTCGGCGCGATCGAGTTCGTCGATCAGCAAGACAGGCGCACCATTCACATCTGGCTCGAGCGCCTGCAGGAGCGGGCGCTTGATCAGGTAACGCTCGGCGAAGATGTCGCTGGAGAGCTGATCGCGGTCGGTATCGCCAGCAGCTTCCGCCAACCGGATCGCGATCATCTGCGAGGCGCTGTTCCACTCATAGACCGCGGAGGAGACGTCGAGGCCTTCGTAGCACTGCAGCCGGATCAGCTTGCGGCCAAGCGCGGCCGACAGCACCTTGGCGATCTCGGTCTTGCCGACGCCGGCCTCGCCTTCGAGAAACAGCGGCCGCCCCATTTTCAGCGAGAGATAGGTGACTGTCGCCAACGATCGCTCGGCGAGATAGCCGCGCGATGTCAGCAATTCCAGCATGCCATCGACGGAGGTGGGGAGCGCCGATGGCTTAGTCATGAGAGAACCAATCCGGGAAAGTGCGGACCTGACAAATATCAGGCCCGGTTGTTGGCAGCTTCGACCGCACGCTTGGCCAGCACGCCGATCAGATGCGCCCGATATTCGGCGCTGCCATGGAGATCGCTGTTGAGGCCTTCGGCCGGCACCGTAAGCCCGTCCAGCGCCTTTGGCGAGAACCGCTTCTGCAATGCTGCCTCGAACTCCTCGACGCGGAACACACCATCCGAGCCCGCACCGGTGACGGTGACGCGCACGCCCGAGGGCAGACGCGCCACGAACACCCCGACCAGCGCGTAGCGCGAGGCCTGGTTGCGGAACTTGATATAGGCGGCCTTCTTCGGCACGGGGAAGGAGACCTTGGTAATGATCTCGTCGGCCTCCAGCGCGGTCGTGAACAAGCCCTGGAAGAACTCTTCCGGCTTCAGCTTGCGCTTGTTGGTGGTGATGGTGGCGCCAAGCGCCATCACAGCCGCTGGATAGTCGGCGGTGGGATCGTTGTTGGCGAGCGAACCGCCAATAGTGCCCTTGTGGCGCACAGCGGGATCTCCGATCAGGCCCGCGAGTTCGGCCAGTGCCGGAATGGCTTCGCCAACGATCGGCGATGACGCGACAGCGGCATGCTTGGCGAGCGCGCCGATCGCCAGCGAGCGGCCCTTCATCTCGATGCCGTCGACACCCTCGATATGCGAGAGATCGATGATATGCGGCGGCGCCGCCAAACGCTGCTTCATGACCGGCACCAGCGTATGACCGCCGGCGATCAGCTTGGCGTCCTCGTTCTTGATGAGGAGATTCGCGGCCTGCCGCACGGTCGACGGACGATGATATTTGAATTCGTACATGGGTGGGGATCCCTGATTCGCGGTGCGCGATTATCGTTGTGCGTCGTTATGCGAGATCGGATTTCGCCATCGCCTTGGCGCCGGCTGCGATCGACGCCACGATGTTCTGATAACCGGTGCAGCGACAGAGATTGCCTTCGAGTTCTTCGCGGATCAGGTGATCGCTGAGATCATGTCCCTTGCGATGCACGAGGTCCACCGCGGTCATGATCATGCCTGGAGTGCAGAAGCCGCACTGCAGGCCATGATGCTCGCGAAACGCTTCCTGCATCGGATGCAGCGGCGCGCCATCGGCTGCGAGACCTTCGATGGTCTTCACCTCGTGACCGTCGGCCATGACAGCGAGCGTGGTGCAGGACTTCACGGCCTTGCCGTCGAGATGCACAACGCAGGCACCGCATTGCGACGTGTCGCAACCCACATGGGTGCCGGTGAGCCGCAGATTCTCACGTAGAAACTGCACCAGCAATGTGCGCGGATCGATATTGCCGGTGACGGGATTGCCGTTCACGATCATCGAGATTTTGGCCATATGCACTCTCTTGGTCCGCGTCCCATTGCGTGGCGACGCGGTCATTAAAATCATTCCAAATGCATAATATGGCCCATCCCGGCAATGAGCAACCTCAAGTCGGGACGGTCTCTGGTGTGTTTTTCTGCGGTATCAAGCACACTTGATCGCCGCTATCAGACGCTCCGGGCCTTAGCCCTGAACAGCCTTGGCGAAGTTCGCGAAGAACTCGTCGGCGATCTTCTTGGCCGAACCGTTGATCAGGCGCTGACCGAGCTGGGCCAGCTTGCCACCGATCTGGGCTTCCACATTGTAGGTCAACAGCGTGCCACCATCCTTGTCGGTCAGGCCGACGACAGCGCCGCCCTTGGCAAAGCCGGCCACGCCGCCCTCGCCTTCACCGGTGATCTTGTAGCCGTTGGGCGGATCGAGATCACTCAGCGTGACCTTGCCCTTGAAACGCGCGGAGACCGGGCCGACCTTGATCTTGGCCGTGGCGCGGAAGCCGCCTTCCTCTGTGGTCTCGAGCTCTTCGCAGCCCGGGATGCAGGCCTTCAGCACTGCGGGGTCGTTGAGCTTTCCCCATACCACTTCGCGGGGCGCGGCAAGCTGAACTTCACCGCTCATCGTCATGGCCATGGGTCTGTCTCCTGAATTTGTCGCCGTCCGGAATTGAGGCTGTCATCCCCAAGGGATTGAACCCCCAATCCCAAGTAATGCACGGACGGCGCAAAGGAAAGACCGTCCGGCGGGATGAGGCGATGCCTATTCGCAGTGCAACAGGGGACGGCGACAAGAAGATTGCGGGGGATTGGCAGACTCTCGCCGGAATGGTTAGGTCCCGCACAGATGAGCACATCCCTGTCCCCTCTGCTGGCACCCTTGTTGTCGAGCCCCGCGATGCGTGCGGTTTGCGATGATACCGCCCATTTGCAGCATATGCTGGACTTCGAAGCCGCACTGGCGCGGGCCGAGGCCGCAGTCGGGGTGATTCCCGCCAGCGCGGTGGCGGCCATCGAGGCCGCCTGCAAAGCCGACCAGTTCGATCTCGCTGCACTCGCCGATGCAGCCACGCGTTCCGGCAATCTCGCCATCCCGCTGGTCAAGACGCTCACCGCCAAAGTGGCGAAAGCCGATGCCGAGGCCGCGCGCTACGTGCATTGGGGCGCCACCAGTCAGGACGTCATCGACAGCGCAACCATGCTCGGCCTGCGCGCCGCCATCGACGCCCTGCTCGCGGATCTCGACCGCGCCATCGCCGGCTTTGCAGCCTTGGCGATCAAGCACCGCAACACCGCCGTGGTCGCCCGCACCTGGTTGCAGCACGCGCTGCCGATGCCATTCGGGCTGAAGCTCGCCGAATATGCTTCGGCGCTGCACCGTTCGCGCTTGCGGCTGAAACGATTGCGCACCGAAGGCCTCGCACTGCAATTCGGCGGAGCCGCCGGCACGCTTGCTGCGCTCGGCGACAAGGGGCTCGTCGTTGCAGAGCAACTCGCCAGGGAATTGCAGCTGCCGCTACCCGATGCGCCATGGCACACCCATCGCGACCGTATCGCCGAAGTAGCTTCCGTGTTGGCGATCCTGTCCGGCAGTTGCGGCAAGATCGCCCGTGACGTCTCGCTGATGATGCAGACCGATGTCGGCGAAGCGTTCGAGCCCTCTGGCGAAGGCCGCGGCGGCTCCTCCACCATGCCGCACAAGCGCAACCCCGTGGCATCGGCCTCTGCGCTTGGCGCCGCGACCATGGCGCCGAATCTCGCTGCAACGATCTTTGCCGCTCAGATCCAGGATCACGAACGCAGTGCCGGACCGTGGCACGCGGAATGGCCGACGCTGCCGACGCTCCTGCTGGTGACATCGGGCGCTCTTGCCGCCATTGTCGATATCGCCGAAGGACTCGAGGTCGACACCGAGCGAATGCGCCTCAATCTCGATGAAACCAACGGGCTCATTATGGCGGAAGCCGTGACCTTTGCGCTCGCCGAAAAGCTCGGCAAGAGCGCCGCCCATCATCTGGTCGAGGCCGCCACCAAGCGCGCCGTCGCCGAGAAGAAACATCTGCGCGATATTCTCACGGCCGATCCCAAGGTCAATGCGCAGCTCAACGCCGCCGCCATCGCCAAACTGTTCGAGCCGATGGACTATCAGGGTGTCTCGCAAGCCCTGATCGACCGCCAGCTCGCCTCACTCAAGTAATAAAGAAACGCGGGAGACACACCATGCCCATGATCGACGCCGACGGCTGCCTGCTGAATGTCTCCGTGGAGGGCCGCGACAGCGGGCCGACGCTGATGATGTCGAATTCGCTTGGCTGCACCATGGCGATGTGGGAGCCGCAGATGCCGGCGCTGACAAAGCTGTTTCGCGTGATCCGCTACGATCGGCGCGGCCACGGCAAGTCCGGCATGAACGGCCCGACCTCGATGGAACGCTACGGCAAGGACGTGCTGGCGATCCTCGACGACCTCAATATCGATAAGGTCCATTGGTGCGGGTTGTCGATGGGTGGCATGGTCGGCCAGTGGTTAGGCGCCCACGCGCCTGAGCGGTTCAACAAGATCATCCTGGCCAACACCAGCTGCTACTATCCGGATCCGACCAACTGGCACAACCGCATCAAGGCGGTGCGCGAGGGTGGCCTCAAAGCGGTGGCCGACGCCGTCATCGGCGGCTGGCTCACTGCCGACTTCCGCGAGCGCGAGCCCGAGACCACCGCGAAGATGAAGGCGATGCTGATCGCCTCACCGGTCGAAGGCTATCTTGCTGCCTGCGAGGCGCTGAGCACGCTCGATCAGCGCGCGCTGCTGCCCAAGATCAAAAGCCCGACGCTGGTGATCGCCGGCCGTCAAGACAACGCAACACCGGTTGCGGCTGGTGAACTGATCCGCAGCAACATCCCCGGCGCGAGCATGACGCTCCTGGACGCTGCACACATCTCGAACGTCGAACAGCCCTACGCCTTCACCGACGCCGTAGTCGGCTTCCTGACGCAGCGCTGAACGGAGACCTAAGATGGACGAGCAACAGCGCGCCGCCGACGGCACCGCAAAACGCCGCAAGGTTCTCGGCAATGCCTGGGTCGACAAATCGGCCGCCGGCAAGAACGCATTCAATGCGGATTTTCTCGACCTGATCAGCCGCTACGCCTGGGGCGAGATCTGGACGCGGCCGCATTTCGACGACCGCACGCGCCGCGTATTGGTGATCGGCACCATGCTCGCGCTCGGCCAGTGGGACGAATTTCGCATGCATGTGCGCGCCGCCCTCACCGAAGGCGGCTTCACACCGGACGACATCAAGGAAATCCTGCTACAGCAGGCGATCTATTGCGGCGTCCCGGCGGCCAATCACGCCACCAAGGAAGCCGGAGCGATCATTAAGGAGCTCGGGCTCGCCATTTAGGCGACCTTTTAGTTAGGCGACCTTCTGCAAAAGCTGCACGTCGTTAGCTGCCTTGCCCGGCTGCCCGGGATCAAGCTCCTGCGCCGCCGCGCGACGCAGCGGCGGCTCGATCGCCATCAACACCGCGGTGCCCAGCAGCAACAGCAATTCTGTGATGTGCAGCCGCATCGCAGCGATCTCGCCGACTTTCGATGCCATGATCATACTGGCGAACGAGATCACGCCGCCGATACCGAGCGCCATCATCAACGCCTCATCGCAGCCGCCCGTCTTGCGGATTTTCGGCCGTGTGATGAACACCAAGAATACCATGAAGAAAGCAACCACCGTCAGCTTGCCGACGGCGAGCAGCCACGCATAGCGCACCGTGCCCATGCTGGAAAATTGCATGTAGTCGCTGAGAAACAGCGCCAGTGAAATATTGGGGCGCTCATAGAAGCCCTGGATCGGCGAGACCATGATGCGGAACGCGAAGATCGTCCAGGTCGGGATGAAATAGCAGGCGATCAGCGCGCCCGTGAACGTGCTGATCCGCCAAGTCTGAAACGTACCGGTCTGAAACGTGCCAGCAGCCTGGAGAGTTCCACCCTGATGGGCTCCGGTCTGGTCTGCGCTGCTCTGATCCATCACGTCGTCCATCGCTCTGCCGGCGACTCGCAGGAGTCGCACGCCTGCGCCGACGTAACGCCCGTTCAATCAGACGGACAATGTAAACCAATTGGTAACCTTAATTCGAAAATTGCCGGGATAAACGGCGGGAGAATACGATCAGGACTTGCCAAACGAAAAGCCCCACCTTTCGGCGGGGCCTTCCACATGGGTCGCTGAGAACGCCCCAAATCTCGATTGATGTCTGCCTGACGGCCTATCTCTGGCCCTGCCGGCCCGGGTCCTGCTCATGGTCGGGCTTCATTCCACCGCCCTGCTGCTGACCGGGCTTCTGGCCCTGCTGCCCGGGGTTCTGGCTCTGCTGGCCTGGCTTCTGCTGACCGGGCTTTTGCTGGTTCTGATTGGACATTCTTCAATCTCCTGTGTTGAACCATTCAACGCCCGACAACGTGCAGCCCCGATCTTCGTTTCGGTTCCCGCGTGATGATTGCAAGGCCGTTGCACGGCGCAACTGTGACATCGGAACAGCCGCAAATAAGGCGGGGATTTGTGTGCGCTGCGGCGCAAGTGAACGGACGCCAATCGCCGCGAAAAACAGCATGTACAGGCTACTTTAGCCGCACCGGCCCCTGTTGCCGCCTCCAATGGCCGCTGTTAGAAAACGATACAACGACGCAATGATCCGGCTGCCGGATCATGGTGGCGCCTCACTCGAATTCGGCAGCGCATGGATTATTTCGCCCAGCAACTGATCAACGGACTCGTGCTCGGCTCCATCTATGGCCTGATCGCGATCGGCTACACGATGGTCTACGGCATCGTCGGCATGATCAATTTCGCCCATGGCGACATCTTCATGATCGGCGGCTTCATCGCGCTGATCACCTTTCTCATTCTCGTCTCGATCGGCCTCACCGCGGTGCCGGTGATCCTGCTGCTGGTGCTCCTGGTCTCGATGGCCATCACCTCGCTCTATGGCTGGACCATCGAGCGCATCGCCTACCGTCCCCTGCGCCATTCCTTCCGCCTAGCGCCGATGCTGTCAGCGATCGGCATGTCTTTTGTGCTGACCAATTTCTCGCAGGTCGCACAGGGCGCCCGCGTCAAACCGGTGCCGCCGATCATCACCGGCGGCTACACGCTGCACGAAGGTGCCGACGGTTTCGCCGTACGCTTGTCCAACATCCAGATCATCGTCGTCATCACCACCATCGTACTGCTGGCGTTGTTCACCTGGCTGGTCGCCCGCACGCGCCTCGGCCGCGACATGCGCGCCTGCGAGCAGGACCAGACCATGGCCTCGCTGCTCGGCGTCGATGTCGACCGCACGATCTCCATGACCTTTGTGATCGGTGCCGCGCTCGCCGCCGTCGCGGGGATGATGTATCTGCTCTATTACGGCCTCGTGGATTTCTTCATGGGCTTCGTCGCCGGCATCAAGGCCTTCACGGCCGCCGTGCTCGGCGGTATCGGCTCGCTGCCTGGCGCCATGCTCGGTGGCTTGCTGATCGGCCTGATCGAGACATTGTGGGCCGCCTACTTCTCGACCGAATACAAAGACGTCGCCGCCTTTTCGATTCTGATCGTGGTGCTGATCTTCCTGCCGACCGGCCTGCTCGGCCGTCCCGAAGTCGAAAAAGTCTGACGGGATCCAAGTGGCAGCAAACGCATCACAAGCTAAGACTGCCCGCGGGCCGGACGCCGCATTCATCCTCAAGAAGGCCGTGATCTCCGCGCTGGTCGCGCTGGTGCTGTTCTCGCTGATGATCGGCATCCGCACGGAGGCCGGCTCCGACGGGCAATTGACCTGGTGGACGCGCTTCGGCGATCTCGCCGCCATGGTCGCCGTGGTGTTCGGCGGCAGTATCGTGATGGAGTTGCTGCGCCGCTGGTGGGGCCCGGTGGACACCGTGCGCGTCGTGCCGCCATCGGCGCAGAAGGTATTTTCCTTCGCCGGCCGTGCGCTGGTGCCGGCGCTGTTGATCTTCACCTTCCTCGTCCCGGTGATCTTCTACGACGAGCGCTACATCCTCGATCTCGGCATTCTCGTGCTGACTTACGTGATGCTCGGCTGGGGCCTCAATGTGGTTGTCGGCCTCGCCGGTCTTCTCGATCTCGGCTATGTCGCCTTCTATGCCGTCGGCGCCTATTCCTACGCGCTGCTGGCCACCAATTTCGGCCTGTCGTTCTGGATCTGCCTGCCACTCGCCGGTATCCTCGCGGCGTTCTTCGGTGTGCTGCTCGGCTTTCCAGTCCTGCGGCTGCGCGGCGACTACCTCGCCATCGTTACACTGGCCTTTGGCGAGATCATCCGCCTCGTCATCATCAACTGGCAGACTCTCACCGGTGGTCCCAACGGCATCTCCGGCATTCCGCGTCCAACCATGTTCGGCATTCCGCTGACGCCGGGCGATGGCGGCCTCGCTGACCGCCTTGGCATCGAGTTCTCGCCGACCCACCGCATCGTCTTCCTGTTCTATCTGATCCTCGCGCTCGCACTGCTCACCAACTGGGTCACCATCCGCCTGCGCCGCCTACCCATTGGCCGGGCCTGGGAGGCGCTGCGCGAAGACGAAGTCGCCTGCCGCGCGCTCGGCATCAATACGACGACGACGAAGCTCACCGCCTTCGCCACCGGCGCCATGTTCGGCGGCTTCGCCGGCGCGTTCTTTGCGACCCGTCAGGGTTTCATCAGCCCGGAATCCTTCACCTTCCACGAATCCGCACTGGTGCTGGCCATCGTCGTGCTCGGCGGCATGGGCTCACAACTCGGCGTGGCCCTCGCAGCGCTCGCGATGATCGGCGGCTTCGAACTGTTCAGAGGCCTTGAGCAATTCCGCATGCTGGTGTTCGGCGGCGCCATGGTGCTGCTAATGATCTGGCGCCCGCGCGGCCTGATCGGCCACCGCGCGCCAACCGTCTTTCTCGAACGCAACACGGTGATCTCGTCCGACCTCGTCAAAGAGGGGCACGGATGAACATCAACGACATTCTCAGCGTTGAAAATCTGACGATGCGCTTCGGTGGCATCGTCGCCGTCAACGATCTCTCCTTCACCGCCGAGCGTGGCAAGATCACAGCGCTGATCGGCCCCAACGGTGCCGGCAAGACCACCGTCTTCAATTGCATCACCGGCTTCTACAAGCCGACATCCGGCACCATCAAGCTGCGCCACAGCGATGGTGAATGGCGGCTGGAGCGGCTGAACGACTTCCGCATCTCGAAGATCGCCAAGGTCGCGCGCACCTTCCAGAATATCCGGCTGTTTCCCGGCATGACCGCGCTGGAAAACCTGATGGTGGCGCAGCACAATACGCTGATGCGCGCTTCTGGCTTCACTCTTCTCGGCCTGTTCGGCGTGCCCAGCTATCGCGCCGCCGAGAAGGCTGCGATCGACCTAGCGCGCTACTGGCTCGATCAGATCGGCCTGCTGGAGCGCGCCGACGATGCCGCCGGCAACCTGCCTTATGGCGACCAGCGCCGCCTCGAAATCGCGCGTGCGATGTGTACCGAACCCGCACTGCTCTGCCTCGATGAACCCGCCGCCGGCCTCAATGCGCGCGAGAGCGCCGCGCTCAACGAGCTATTGCTCAAGATCCGCGCCGAACATGGCACATCGATCCTGCTCATCGAGCATGACATGTCCGTCGTGATGCAGATCTCCGACCATATCAACGTGCTCGATTACGGCGTGAAGATCGCCGACGGCACGCCGCAGCAAATTCGCGACAATCCCAAAGTCATCGCCGCCTATCTCGGCGCGGATGAAGAGGAAGCCATTGCGGTGATGGAGGGCGAGACGTGAGCGCTGCCCCCATGCTCGCCATCGCCGGCCTGCACGCATCCTATGGCAAGATCGAAGCGCTGAAAGGCGTCGATCTCGACATCAAGCACGGCGAGATCGTTGCGCTGATCGGCGCCAACGGCGCCGGCAAATCGACACTGATGATGACGATCTTCGGCAAGCCGCGGGCGCGCTCGGGCGCGATCACCTATGACGGGACGGACATCACCGACCTACCGACCCACGAGATCGCGCGCATGCGCATCGCGCAATCACCCGAAGGCCGCCGGATTTTCCCGCGTATGAGTGTGGCGGAAAATCTGCAGATGGGCGCCGACGTCAATGAGAGCACGCCGGCCGAACGCGCTGAAAGCCTCGACAAGGTATTGGCGCTGTTTCCGCGCCTCAAGGAGCGCATGACCCAGCGCGGCGGCACACTGTCCGGCGGCGAGCAGCAGATGCTGGCCATCGGCCGCGCACTGATGAGCCGCCCGCGCCTGCTGCTGCTCGACGAGCCGTCGCTGGGTCTGGCACCGCTGATCGCCAAGCAGATTTTCGACGCGATCCGCGTGCTCAACAAACAGGACGGATTGACGGTCCTGATCGTCGAGCAAAACGCCAATCACGCGCTGCGTCTGGCCCATCGCGGCTATGTCATGGTCAATGGGTTGATCACCCTCTCGGGCACCGGCGCCGAATTGCTCAAGGCCCCGGAAATCCGTTCCGCCTATCTCGAAGGCGGCCGGCACGGCTGACGGATCGATATCCTTCATCAAATGACGCGCAGCGCGATGCAAACAATCGACACTATTCTGAAGGTAGAATGATGCGCCAATCGCGATTCAGTCACGGCGTCGCGTTTGTCTGCATTCGAACGGAACACGGGGACTTCCTATGAAATTCATCAAACTCATCGGCCTGACGGCGGGTGCTTCGATTGCGCTGGCGTCCGTTGCACTGGCGCAGGATATTCCTGTCGCCGTCGCATCATCGATGACCGGCAGCGAATCCGCCTTCGGCCGCCAGTTCAAGAATGGCGCCGAACTCGCCGTCGCCGATATCAACGCCGCTGGCGGTCTGCTGAACAAGAAGCTGGCGCTACAGGTCGGCGATGATGCCTGCGATCCCAAGCAGGCCCGCTCGATTGCCGAGAAATTCGCCAGCGCGCGCATTCCGTTCGTCGCCGGTCACTATTGTTCGTCGTCGTCGATCCCGGCATCGGAGGCCTATGCCGACGGCAATGTGCTGCAGATCTCGCCGGGCTCGACCAATCCGCTGTTCACCGAACGCAAGCTCGCCAATGTGCTGCGCGTCTGCGGCCGTGACGACCAGCAGGGGTTTGTCGCCGGCGAGTACATTGCCAAGAATTACAAGGGCAAGAATATCGCGATCCTGAACGACAAGACGACCTATGGAAAAGGCCTCGCCGACGAGACCAGGAAGGCGCTGAACAAGGCCGGCGTTACCGAGAAGATGTTCGAGAGCTACAACAAGGGCGACAAGGATTTTAATGCTATCGTGTCGCGCCTGAAGCGCGACAATATCGATCTGGTTTACGTGGGCGGCTATCACCAGGAAGCCGGGCTCATCGTGCGCCAGATGCGCGACCAGGGCCTTAAGACGGTGCTGATGGCGGGCGACGCTATCAACGACAAGGAGTTCGCCTCGATCACCGGCCCGGCTGCGGAAGGCACGCTGTTCACCTTCGGCCCCGACCCGCGCAACAAGCCGACCGCCAAGGCGATCGTCGACCGCTTCAAGGCCAAGAACATCGATCCCGAGGGCTACACGCTGTACACCTATGCGGCGTTCCAGGTCTGGTCGCAGGCCGTTGCCAAGGCCGGCTCCACCGACACCAAGAAGGTGATGGACACGATCAAGGCCGGCGAATGGGACACCGTACTCGGCAAGCTGGCCTTTGACGCCAAGGGCGACATCAAGGCGATCGACTATGTCGTCTACAAGTGGGACGCCAAGGGCGACTACGCCGAACTGAAGCAATAAGCTTGCAGGCCGCACCTCTCTGCGCACAGCCAGAGGTGCGGCTCGGCTCGCGAAAGCTCTTGCGACGACCTGCCGCAGCCGGACTCGCAGGCAGGCTGTTTGCGGCCGAAAATTGCCGATGACTCGGCATCAAAATAAGTTGAGAATGATCCTATCGTTCGGGCGGCCGGATTGCGTTTGTGGCCGAAAACTCTTTGCGAGGATCATCCCCATGAAACCATTGAATGTAATCGGCCTGGCCTTTGCCGCGTCGCTGCTCTCTACCGCAGCTTTTGCACAGGACATCAACGTCGCGGTCGCCGGCCCGATGACAGGCGGCGAATCGGCCTTCGGCCGCCAGATGAAGAACGGCGCCGACCAGGCTGTGGCCGATCTCAACGCCGCTGGCGGCGTGCTCGGCAAGAAGCTGGCGCTGCAGGTGGGCGATGATGCCTGCGATCCCAAACAGGCGCGCTCGATCGCCGAGAAGTTCGCAAGCTCCAAGGTGCCGTTCGTCGCCGGCCACTTCTGCTCGTCATCGTCGATCCCGGCGTCCGAAGCCTATGCCGACGGCAACGTGCTGCAGATCACCCCTGCCTCGACCAACCCACTGTTCACCGAACGCAAGCTCGCCAATGTGCTGCGCGTCTGCGGCCGTGACGACCAGCAGGGCCTTGTCGCCGCCGACTACATTGCCAAGAACTTCAAGGGCAAGAACGTCGCGATCCTCAACGACAAGACCACTTACGGCAAGGGTCTCGCCGACGAGACCAAGAAGGCGCTCAACAAGGCCGGCTTCACCGAAAAGATGTTCGAGAGCTACAACAAGGGCGACAAGGACTTCAACTCGATCGTGTCGCGTCTGAAGCGCGACAATATCGATCTGGTTTATGTCGGCGGCTATCATCAGGAAGCCGGTCTGATCCTGCGCCAGATGCGCGACCAGGGCCTCAAGACCATATTGATGGCCGGCGACGCCATGAACGACAAGGAATTCGCCTCCATCACCGGCCCCGCGGCAGAAGGCACGCTGTTCACCTTCGGCCCCGATCCGCGCAACAAGCCGACCGCGAAGGCGATCGTCGAGAAGTTCAAGGCTAAGAACATCGATCCCGAAGGCTACACGCTCTACACCTATGCAGCGTTCCAGGTCTGGTCGCAGGCCGTTGCCAAGGCCGGCTCCACCGACACCAAGAAGGTGATGGATGTGATCAAGGCCGGCGAATGGGACACCGTACTCGGCAAGATGGCGTTTGACGCCAAGGGCGACATCAAGGCGATCGACTACGTCGTCTACAAGTGGGACGCCAAGGGCAACTACACCCAGATCGACGCGAAGGGAACCTGAGGCGACGCCGCGAGCGCTTCCCTTAACCTCTCCCCGCTCTTTGCGGGGAGAGGTTGGGCGGCGAAGCTGACCGGGTGAGGGGCATGGTATGCACCTGCCCCATCTCGGACTATCGGATCGAATATTGTCCGGGCGGGTTGCTAACTTTGTTGATCTGCCGACCCGATAGATATCGGTTATGTCTTCTCCAGCGTGAGGCCCCTCATCCGGCGCTGCGCGCCGACCTCTCCCCGCAAGTGCGGGGCGAGGTTAAGAGGGAGCCCCTCACCCGAAATTCTGCAGCGCGGGAAACGTCTCAAGCAGCCAGATGCTGGCATTCGACACGGCGCCGGTGAGAAACGCGATGCCGGTGATCACCATCAGCACGCCCATCGCGCGCTCGACGTAGACGAGATGCTTCTTCATGCGCGCAAACACGCTGGAGAACTGCTCAACCATGAAGGCCGCCAGCAGGAACGGAATGCCGAGGCCGAGGGAATAAACCGCGAGCAATCCCGCGCCCTTGGTCACCGTTGCTTCTGCCGCCGCCACCGACAGGATCGCCGCGAGGATCGGGCCGATGCACGGCGTCCAGCCAAACGCGAAAGCCAGACCCATCACATAGGCGCCCCACAGTCCCACGGGCCTGGGCATGCTCAGACGTCCCTCGCGCATCAGCAGCCCGATGCGCGTGAGCCCGAGAAAATGCAGGCCCATCAGGATGATCAGGATGCCGGCAACGATTGACAGCTCCGCCGCATAGGAGCGAACTACGCTGCCGACCAGGCTGGCGCTGGCGCCGAGCGCCACGAACACTGTGGAGAAGCCCAGCACAAACATGCCAGCCGAGATCATCACCGCGCGCCTGGAGGCCGCTTCCTGCTCGTCATTGGCGACGTGCTCGATGGTCGCGCCGGTGAGATAGATAAGATAGGGCGGCACCAGCGGCAGCACGCAGGGCGACAGGAACGAGACAATGCCGGCAATCAATGCGGCGGGGATCGTGACATCGGAGATCATGCGGCTAGATGCACTGCTGACATGACGGGATGCAAGCGGGATGGATCAAATGCCCGCCACTTCCGGCTGTTGTGATCATGCGTGATCGGTTGACCGGGCAGCCTTGCTGCGGTCTGGTCGGATCAAGAGGGAACCGCCATGAAGAACCTGCTCACCGATATCGCCGGCGTTCGCGTCGGCCACGCCGACGACGCCCGACTGGCTTCCGGCGTCACCGCCATCCTGTTCGACAGCCCAGCCGTGGCCTCGGTGGACATCCGCGGCGGCGGACCGGGCACGCGCGAGAGTGCTCTGCTCGATCCTGTCAACACCGTGGACGCCATCCACGGCCTCGCGCTGGCCGGCGGCTCGGCCTTCGGCCTCGAAGCCGGCGGCGGCGTACAGGCCTGGCTCGCCGAACAGGGCCGCGGCTACCAGATCGGCAATGCCGTCATCCCCATCGTGCCAGGCGCGATCCTGTTCGACCTGCTCAATGGCGGCGACAAGGCCTGGGGCCGCTTCCCGCCCTATCGCGATCTCGGCTATGCCGCCGCGGCGGCCGCCAGCGATGACTTCAAGCTCGGCAGCGTCGGCGCAGGGCTCGGGGCCACGACAGTCAACTACAAAGGCGGCATCGGCTCGGCCTCCGCCGTCACGCCATCGGGCGTGCGCGTCGCCGCACTCGCGGCGGTCAACGCGGTCGGCAGTATCACGATCGGTGATGGCCCGCACTTCTGGGCAGCGCCATTCGAAGTCGGCAATGAGTTCGGCGGACACGGCATGCCGAACAAGTTGAAGCCCGAGATGCTGGCGATGCGTATCAAGGGCGGACCGGCGGCAACCTCGATCGAGAACACGACACTCGCCGTCGTTGTTACCGATGCGATCCTGACCAAGGCGCAGGCACGGCGTCTCGCCATGATGGCACAGACCGGATTTGCGCGCGCGATCTATCCGGTGCATGCGCCGCTCGATGGCGACATCGTGTTTGCGGCCGCGACGGGCGAGAAGCCGATCGATCCGCTGGTGGGTTTGACGGAGCTCGGCATGGTCGCGGGTAATGTGATCGCCCGCGCCATCGCGCGCGGCGTGTATGAAGCGACGGCGTTGCCGTTTCCGGGCGCGCTTCCGGCGTTTCGCGACCGGAACTAGGTCGTCGTTCCGCAACCAATCGCTCCGGTAATCGTTTCTACCCAAGAGACATTCGGAGGATTGCGATGCCGTCGACTGCGATTCGACATGTCACTTATGACCCGGTGAGTCGCGAAATGCGCGTCACCTTCACGAGCGGCCGTCGGTATGCTTATGCGCAGGTGCCGCCGGAAGTTCACGCGGCCTTCAGCAGCGCGGCGTCACGCGGCGCGTTCTTCAATCACCGTATTCGTGATCGCTTCGCCTATCGCGAACTGCCGCGTTCGGGATCAGAGCGCAGATCAGGCGCTGATCGCCAGCGTCGACTTCGCATTTGAGATCTGCTGCGCCTGACGTGCGATCATCTTTTCGATCGCGTTATAGGACGAGCTTGCGGTTGATGACGTGGACGACGCCGGGACGGCCGTGGTCGACGTCACCGTCGATCCGTCCGCATATGCGATAGACGTCGTGGTGCTGCCATCAGCATTCACCGTGGTCGTTGTGGTCGAACCAGCAGTGTCAGAGCCACCACCAGATCCACCGCTCTTACCGCCGCCGCCGGCGTGATGTGCCTTGCTGCCATTCAGCGCCGGGCTCAGTTCATCGATATTGACCGAGCCGTCACCGTTCTTGTCGAGCTCGGCGAATACCTTGTCGGCATTGGCGGTGTTGGTGCCGCCGGCGCCAAGTTTCTTCTCGAACTCCGCCTTGCTGATGCCGCCGCTGCCGTCGCTGTCGAGCATCCCCATCAGTCTTTTCAGCGAGTCGGCTCGTTTCGCCTCAGAGGCTGCCGTCGCGGGCTGGCTCTGGGCATCGAGCAGCGTGCTCATGGTGCCCGGGGCCAGCTTGTAGGAGCTGTTCGTGCTGCTGGTGGCAGAGGTTGCCGTCGATGACGTGGCGCTCGCCGCCGTCGACGTGCTGGCGACATCGAACGGGCTGGCGGTCTTCTGGGTGACACCGGTCGCGGTGGTCGCGGCCTTCGACTTCGACTTCGTGAGTGCCTGCAGCGCATCGATCGCGGTGGTGGCAGCAGCAAGGGCTGGCAGCATCGTCAAATTCCTGATCATGCCGCAGCGTGCGGCGTGAATTCCCTGGGGAACATGGAGCAAGCCCCATGCCAGCGAAAAAAGTTCGATAAAACAACGGCCTTGGTCGCACGGGCCGCGCGCGTTTCCCGGCAAATCGTGCCCTTGCGGCAGAATGTGCCGGGACTATCCTGCTGCAGCGCGTCGATGGCGCGGCCGTGGCTGGCGCGTTGCCCGTCCCCCGGCCCCATGTTACGCGGGGCGGTCCATTCGCCGCCGCCCAAAAATGTTCAGGAAACCCCAGGAAACCCCGATGTCCCAGAGCTTCACGCCTCGCCCGCTGGTAATCGCCCCGTCCATTCTGGCGGCTGATTTCGCGAGGCTTGGCGAAGAAGTCCGCGCCGTGGATACCGCCGGCGCCGACTGGATGCATCTCGACGTCATGGACGGCCATTTCGTGCCGAACATTTCCTACGGCCCCGACGTCATCAAGGCGATGCGCCCGCACACGACAAAGATCTTCGACGCGCATCTGATGATCGCACCATGCGATCCCTATCTCGAAGCCTTCGCCAAGGCCGGCTGCGATCACATCACCGTCCATGCCGAGGCGGGCCCGCATCTGCATCGCACACTGCAGGCGATCCGCAATCTCGGCAAGAAGGCCGGCGTCTCGCTCAATCCTGGCACGCCGCTCTCGGCCATCGAATATGTGATCGATCTCGTCGATCTCGTGCTGGTGATGTCGGTCAATCCCGGCTTCGGCGGCCAGGCGTTCATTCCGTCCGCGCTCGGCAAGATCTCGGACCTGCGCGCGATGACCGCGGGCCGTCCGATCGATATTGAAGTCGATGGCGGCGTGTCCGCTGCAGTCGCCGGGCAACTCGCCGCAGCAGGTGCCAATGCCTTCGTCGCCGGCTCGGCCGTATTCAAGGGCGGCACGGTGGAAAGCTACAAGGCCAATATCGACGGCATCCGCGCGGCAGCCGCGAATGCGCGCGGCGAGATGGTGTAGTCGCTTCTCCCGATTCAAAGATCAAACAGCCACGCTCTCGCATTCTCGCGGCTCAATGAGCCCGAGTTGTTCGGATAGTCTCCCCTCGAAACATGAGGGGTGGCGGCGCGCCGTGAGGCGCAAAGGGTGGTTTTATCGCGATCCGCTCCACCGGAACGCCGGCAAGCTGCAACCGCGCAACGCCTCACGGCGCGCCACCGCGGCGATTTCTGTCCCCGGGACCGTTCTTCCGGGCAAAGGCGCAGAGCTCCGCACTCCGCTGATCCCGACGGTTTCCCGCCGTTCACCAATGCCACGTCCAGCCAGCATGAGTGGCAGACCCCCGTAGTGGGGCCGGACGGTGACCCAAGGCCTCCCGAGTGCGCGGGGTACGTCACCCCACACCCGCAGGCGCCGCATCCCTGTCCCACTTCAAGACGCCTCATGAAGCGCCCCTCGCGAACGGGACAATTCGGATAATAATCCTTAAAGGAATGTTGTCAACATCTGCGAAGACCAATAGGCGCATGAACTTTGCTCTGCGTAGCGCGACCAACCGGGATGACACAGCATTCAATCGCCGGCTTTCGCCTCCTCCTGCTCGCTCCCCTGCTCTCGCTCGCCTTGCTCGGCACGGCGCAGGCCGGCGATGCCGCCGCGCGCAAGGTGATCGGCTTCTCGCCGGACGGCGCGCATTTCGCCTTCGAGCACTATACGCAGCTCTATGATGCGACCGAGATCGTCGCCGAGATCCTGGTGATCGACACGCGTACCGACGACTTTGCGAAGGGCACGCCCTTCTCCCTTCGCACCAAAGACGATGACGAGCGCGAGGTGGACGCTGTACGCGCCGAGCTGATGACCAGGGCCAAGCCGCTGCTGGGCAAGCTTGGTATCACCGAGCCCGGCACGCGCTTCGCCGGCAAACCGTCGATGGATCTGGACGAGATCGGCATCTACCAGATGGACCCGAAGCCGCTCGCCACCACGCAGGCCATCACTTTGCCCGACGGCCGCAAGTTGCTTCTGACGATCTCCGATCAGGCCCTCGGCAAGGCATCATGTTATGGCGCCGGCGGCCGCGGCACCTTTGGCAGCGTCATCATCACCGGCATGACACTACAACTGAGCATCGACGGCGCCGCGCCCGTCACCCTGCAGCAGGACAAGCAACTGCCGAAGCGCCGCCGTTGCGTCACCGCCTACGGGATCGCCGAGACCTATCATCACCAGGCCAAGGACGCACGCAGACGCTGGCAGTCCTGATCGAGACCGTGGACGCCGACCAGTTTCACGCCGGGCCGAACCGGCGGTTCATGGCGGTGACGGCGAAGTTGCCGCTGAAATAGCATTCCTGCTTTGGGATCGCCTTGTTTCAGATGCTACGCGAGCATTGCTATCTTGGCGATCGCGCCGACGGCCAGACGCCCCACTCAGCAACTGACATCGTGTCTATGGATTCCGGGCCCGCGCAAGAGCGCCCCGGAATGACGGATGAAAGGTCGGCACTTGTATTCTGACTGAGAGAAACAACTTTCCGGAATGACTCGGTCCCGGACAGAACGACCAGGATGGTTCCCGACGCTGCGGATCGCGCAAAGAATGCCGCAGACCGATCAAGGCACCAGTCGGAGCCGCGGCGGCACTACGCTTGCTGACAGTCCAAGTTTCTCGATTTGCTCATCGCGCCAGTTGTCGAGCAGTGGTTGCAATGCTGCGGGGTCGTTTTCCAGCAGATCCAAAACCTGCGTAATCACCGACCGATACCTGTCCTGTCTTTGCGGCTTGTAGTCGGCGAGATCCCGTTCCATGCCGCGAAAGATGTCGGTCGCTTGCTGCAAGTTGCCGAGCAAATAATGCGTCAACCCGAAATCGAGACGAACGGGCATCATGCGGTTGCTCGCCATCCAGGAGATGTAGCCAAGAAACTCTCGGGGGCCGTGAAGATTCCTTAGGGGTTCGATATGCGGGTTGATTTTATCGAGCACGATTGACGCAGACTCAGCGTAGGCTTTTCTGTCGACAAGAAATAACCCGGCGTGTTCGCCAGAAATCGTATTACTATAATTGAGCGAGAAATATTCTCCCGGGCGATACAATGGCATAACCACCCGGAAGAGCTTCATCTGATTCTTATGCGGCGTGGTGTCGAGAAAAAAGCCGCGAGCGACGTAGACGCTCGGCTTGATAATCAGATAATTCCCGCACACAACCGTCCCCGTCGCGCGGGGCTGGATCAGCTCGAAAATTTTCCGCGATCTGCTCATGCTTTAGCCGTGATCCACGAAAAAAGTTCAATTCAATAACCGGTGTATTTGGCAACGCCCCTGTATGCGCTCTCAGTTCATCGGCCCTTGATGCGCTCAGTACCGCGCCTCCGGTCTTTAAGTCGTAGATCGCGATCACGTCACCGCCTACATCCCTCAAAGCTACGTCGGTTCGTATACTGCCGGCAATGCCATATTCGACGACCTCCTTGAAAAGGAAGCTTTGTTCAACTCCGTCCTCGCCAATCCCGGGATAGTCGGCGGCCCTGACCCTTGTGGCAAACGCGACATGCACCGCAATCCCGTATGCTTGCGGCGTTTGATCGGGGATAAATTCTAGTCCATCCATAACTCGGATTAAATCGGCCGATAGCTTCTCGGTTGTTTCGTCGATAGTCGGGATTCCCGTTCGTGCGGTATCCTGCGTAATCGTGGCCGCTATATTTTGAAGGAAGTCTTCAGTCGTATTACTGCCATTTCCGCCGAGCAATTCCTCGAACCGCGGAACGCTTGCCAGATCTGCGAATGTTGCAGATACCTGATTTTCGCCCGTCTCGTCGACTGACGCACCTCCACTACCATCGGTCCACATGCCAAGGGCGTCCCGCGGCTGACCGGGGTCGAATCCAGCTTTCCGATTGATCAACCTTCGAAACTTCAATTCCAATTTGAGCCCGCACAATTCGTACCTCAGGCGGGCTAGGGTTCCATCGATCTCGTCCAGTTCCTGCATTATTCCCATTGCAACCTCCACCTTCTTTCCTATGACTATAATCATACAAGATCATAAACCTAGCGTCCAGCCACACTGCGCCGCCCGGGTGCCATGCCGGATGTTTGCGGTATCGTCGGCGGTTTCGCGCCAAGCCCCCTTCTCCGAGGTGGCCTCCCCCGCCCCGATCTGCTAAAGCGCGGCGTAATCCCCCAAACGTCAGAGTGCGCAATGATCCCTCGCTATACCCGTCCGGAAATGGCCTCCATTTGGGAGCCGCAGACCCGCTTCAAGATCTGGTTCGAGATCGAGGCGCATGCCGCCGATGCGCTGGCGGAACTGGGCACCATTCCGAAGGACGCGGCGAAGACGATCTGGGCCAAGGCCAAGGATGCCACCTTCAATGTGGAGCGCATCGACGAGATCGAGCGCGAGACCAAGCATGACGTGATCGCCTTCCTGACCCATCTGGCCGAGATCGTCGGCCCGGAAGCGCGCTTCGTGCATCAGGGCATGACCTCGTCCGACGTGCTCGATACCTGCCTGAACGTCCAGCTCACGCGCTGCGCAGACATCCTGATCGCCGATATCGACCGCCTGCTCGCGGCGCTGAAGACCCGCGCCTTCGAGCACAAGATGACGCCGACCATTGGCCGATCCCATGGCATCCATGCCGAGCCGGTCACTTTCGGTCTCAAGCTCGCTTATGCCTATGCCGAATTCACCCGCAACCGCGAGCGCCTCGTCGCCGCGCGCAAGGAAGTCGCGACCTGCGCCATCTCCGGCGCTGTCGGCACCTTCGCGCAGATCGATCCGCGCGTCGAAGAACATGTCGCGAAAGCAATGGGCCTCGTGCCGGAGCCGATCTCGACCCAGGTGATCCCGCGCGACCGCCACGCGATGTTCTTCGCCACGCTCGGCGTCATCGCCTCGTCGATGGAACGCCTTGCGGTGGAAATCCGCCACATGCAGCGCACCGAAGTGCTGGAAGCCGAGGAGTTCTTCTCCGAGGGCCAGAAGGGCTCGTCGGCGATGCCGCACAAGCGCAACCCGGTGCTGACCGAAAACATCACCGGCCTTGCCCGCATGGTGCGCGCCTATGTGACCCCCGCGCTGGAAAACGTGGTGCTGTGGCACGAGCGCGATATCTCGCACTCCTCGGCCGAGCGCATGTTCGGCCCGGACGCCACCGTGACGCTCGACTTCGCGCTCAACCGCATGGCCGGCGTGATCGAGAAGCTGCTGGTCTATCCCGCCAACATGCAGAAGAATCTCGACCGCCTCGGCGGCCTCGTGCATTCGCAGCGCGTGCTGATCGCACTGACGCAGAAGGGCGCATCGCGCGAAGACAGCTACAAGCTCGTGCAGCGCAACGCCATGCCGGTGTGGCGAGGCGAAGGCGACTTCCAGACACTGCTGAAGAACGATCCCGAGGTGAAGAAGTATCTCACCGACGACGAGATCTCCGAGAAATTCGACCTCGGCTATCACCTCAAGCATGTGGACACGATCTTCACGCGCGTGTTCGGTACCTCATCCTGAGGAGCGACGTCTTCGTCGCGTCTCGAAGGATGAGCGCCACACGCCATGGTTCGAGACGGCGCCGAAGCGGCGCCTCCTCACCATGAGGACGGAGTCCACTGGCTACATCGTCGCCGTATGTCTGCGGCACGGTCATCACTTCAGCAAGACGCCAAGCCTGAGCATTCGCCTGCTCGCGGGTCTCGGCGTCGAAGGCGACGGCCATATGGGCGCATTGGTGCAGCATCGCTACGATCGCCGCCGCGATCCGACAAAACCCAATTTGCGCCAGGTGCATCTGATCCCGTCCGAGCTGTTCGACGAATTGCGCGCTGAGGGTTTCACGATTCAGCCCGGCGATCTCGGCGAGAATGTCACTACATCGGGGATCGACCTCGCAGCGCTGCCGACCGGCACGCGGCTGCATCTCGGCGAGTCCGCCGTGATCGAACTTACGGGGCTGCGCGAGCCGTGTGTGCTGATGGATAGCTTTCAGCAGGGATTGAAGGCAGCGACGGAGGATCGCGATGCTGATGGCAATGTCATCTGCAAGGCCGGCGTGATGGCGGTGGTCGTTGCCGACGGCGAAGTGGCGGCGGGCGACGCGATCAAGGTTGAGCTACCGGCCGGAGCGCGGCAGCCGCTAGCGCCGGTGTAACAAGTCGAGATGCGTGAGAGCGCTCCCTCTCCCCGCATCTTGCGCGGGGAGAGGGGTGGGGTGAGGGGCATGGCATTGGCCTGTCCTATGCGTCTCGTTTTCGGATCGAAGATTCCGATCCGAAAGAGCGCAACAAGCGGTGAGCGCGTGCCATGCCCCTCACCCGCCCGGCTTCGCTGCGCTAAGCCGGGCGACCTCTCCCCGCGCAGAGCGGGGAGAGGTTAAGAGCCGCCGCCCTTCCCGAAAAAGCCCGAATGCCCCTGTCTTGATTGCCAGACCCGCAGCAACTCCGCAGTAACCATCCTCCCCTAGGCTCTCATGATGCCCACGCGTCCCACCATCCTTGTGTTCGACTCCGGTCTCGGCGGCCTCACCGTCCAGCGCGAGATCGCCAAGGCGCGGCCGGATGCGCGCTATGTCTATGTGGCGGATGACGCGTTCTTTCCCTACGGCCAGCACACCGAGGAGGCTCTGATCGGCCGCGTGGTGCCCCTGATGGGCGAACTGATCGACGCGCACCGGCCGGACCTCGTCGTCATCGCCTGCAACACCGCCTCGACACTGGTGCTCAGCCATCTGCGCGCCGCCTATGCCGTGCCCTTTGTCGGCACCGTGCCGGCGATCAAGCCGGCCTGCGCGCGCTCGGTCAGCAAGCGCGTCTCCGTGCTCGGCACGTCAGGCACCGTGAAGCGCGAATATACCCAGACGCTGATCCGCGAATTCGGCGGCGGCTGCATCGTCACGCTGGTCGGCTCCGCCGAACTCGCCGCACTGGCGGAAGGCGCACTCGGCGGCCAAGGCATCGACGACGCCGATCTGTTTCGCGAGATCGCGCCCTGCTTCGTGCAGGACGCCGCCGGTGCCCGCACCGACACAATCGTGCTCGCCTGTACGCATTACCCGCTGTTGCTCGACCACCTCAATCGCATCGCGCCCTGGCCGGTGGCATGGATCGATCCGGCCCCGGCAATCGCACGCCGCGTGGTCGGCCTGATCGGCGATCATCAACCCGGCGTGCCACCCGGCGATGCCGTGCTGCTCTACACCTCCGGCAAGCGCCACGCCTGGCCGGAAGCACTGGCGCCGTTCTTCGGCGGACAGGTCGCGGCATAGCGAGCGCTCGACTTTCCCTTGCACGCTGCTAGCTTTGCGGCGCGCCGTTCCGAAAAGAGAACGGCAAAGGGAGACCAGCATGCTCGATACGAATTTTCTGAAGAATGGCCTTCTCAAGACACTGCTTGTTGGCGCGGCGATCACGGCCTGCGCCGGTGCTGCCAGTGCACAAGGCATCAAGCGCACGCCGCTGCAGGACGTCAAATATCCCGCCGGCCATCGCATCGTGACGGTCGTGGCTGAGCTCGGCCCTAACCAGCTCGCCGGCCGCCATACCCATCCAGGTGTCGATACCGGTTACGTCCTCGATGGCGACGCGACGCTGATCGTCGAGGGCCAGCCGGACCAGATGCTCAAGGCCGGCGATTCCTATGCCGTCCCGGCCGGGATTCCGCATGACGTGAAGACCGGCGACAAGGGCCTGAAGATCATGGCAGTCTATGTCGTGGAAGACGGCAAGCCAGTGGCGACGCCCGCGCCGAAATAACAGGATCCCATGTGACGATGACGACCCCCGCGCCATTTCACGATCTCAAGCAGAAATGGCGCGAGGGCCGCCCCACTTTCGGAGCCATCGCGACCATCCCGTCGATCCAGACCGTGCGCATCATGGCGCAATCGCTCGACTGGATCATCGTCGACCTCGAACACGGCCCGATCGATCTCAACACCGCCCATGGCATGATCATGGCCACCGCGGGCACGCCCTGCACGCCATTGGTGCGGATCGCCGCCAACGAGCCATGGCTGGCGAAAGCACCGATGGATTTCGGCGCGATGGGCATCAACTTCCCGATGATCAACAGCGCCGACGATGCCTACAAGGCCGCGCGCAGCCTGCGCTATCCGACCCAGGGCGAGCGGCTGTGGGGACCGTTCCATGCGCCGTTCCGCTGGAACACCGGCATGCCCGACTACATGGCCCGCGCCGACGACAGCATGATCTGCATGATCACGATCGAGCATATCGATGCGGTGAACCGGATCGGCGAGATCATGGCCACGCCGGGCATCGACATCGCGGTAATCGGCGTCGGCGACCTCGCGACATCCATCGGCAAACGCGGCCAGCCAGGCGATCCCGAGGTGCAGGCGCTGGTCGCCAGGGCCGAAGCGGGAATCCTCAGGTCAGGCGTACCGCTGGGCGGCGCGGCGCTGAACGCCGAGATGGGCAACGCCATGATCCAGCGGGGCTATGTGGCGCTGGCGCTGGGATTCGACTGGTCATTGTTCCAACGCGGAATCGCCGCCGGATTCGAGGGCATCAGGCGGTAAAACTGCCCTTTCGAGGCCGATTTTGCGTCGAAACCGGCCGGATTGGCGCTATAGGCCCGCCAAACGGCAAAAAGCCTGTCTTTCAATTGACATAACCGGGCCTTCACCCTAGAAACCGCCTTGCTCGCGGGCCGTTTTCGGCCCGCGAAGCGTTTCGCACCCGTGGTTCTCCACCCAGCTTTGGGAATGAACCTGTCGGTGCCGAGATTTTCCAGACTCTGGACTGATCACGGTACACAGGAGGGCGCGTCTCCTCACATTGACCATTGAACATCGAGGACGCGATGACAAAGCGTAGTGAAGCTAAATACAAAATCGATCGCCGTATGGGCCAGAACATTTGGGGTCGTCCCAAGTCTCCGGTCAACAAGCGTGAATACGGCCCCGGCCAGCACGGCCAGCGCCGCAAGGGCAAGCTCTCCGACTTCGGCACGCAGCTGCGCGCCAAGCAGAAGCTGAAGGGCTATTACGCCAACATCTCCGAGCGCCAGTTCCACTCCATCTATGTGGAAGCCGGCCGCCTGAAGGGCGACACCGGTGAAAACTTGATCGGCCTGCTCGAGCGCCGCCTCGACACCGTCGTGTATCGCGCCAAGTTCGTCGCCACCATGTTTGCGGCCCGTCAGTTCATCAACCACGGCCACATCAAGGTGAACGGCAAGCGCGTCAACATCGCGAGCTATCTCGTGAAGGTCGGCGACGTCATCGAGATCAAGGAATCCTCCAAGCAGCTCGCTTTCGTTCTGGAAGCCAGCCAGCTCGGCGAACGCGACACCCCGGATTACGTCGAAACCGACCACAGCAAGATGACCGCCAAGTTCATCCGCATTCCGCAGCTGTCGGACGTTCCCTTCGCCGTGCAGATGGAACCGCATCTGATCGTCGAATTCTATTCGCGCTAATTTCTGACAGCGCAGACGAGATCAAGGCCCCGGATTTTCCGGGGCCTTTTTTGTTACCCAACTGACGGGTTAAGCTGTCGCGCGTAACAACGTGGAATTCCCAATGCCCTTCACCCCTGCTCGTCCCGATCCATCACAGCCGGCGGTTCGCATCAATCTGCTGTCGGACACACAGACGAAGCCCACGCCCGCGATGCGCGCGGCGATGGCTGCGGCAGATGTCGGCGATGAACAGGTCGGCGACGATCCCACCGTCAACGCGCTCTGCGACCGCGTCGCCGAACTGCTCGGCAAGGAAGCCGCCGTGTTCATGCCATCGGGTACCATGTGCAATGTCGCCGGCCTGCTGGCGCATTGCCGGCCCGGCGACGAGATCCTCGCGCATCGCACCGCGCATATCCTCTCGCGCGAGGGCGGCACCCATGCCGCTCTTGGCGGCTTCCAGATTACCGGGCTCGACGGCGCCGACGGCAAATTCACACCCGACGCACTGCGCGCCGCATTGCATCCGCGCACGCGCTACGAGGCAGCGCAGACCGTGGTCAGCGTCGAACAGACTGCCAATATCGGCGGCGGCACCATCTGGTCGAAATCCGATCTCGAAGCGATCGTCACCATCGCGCGTGACCGCGGCCTTGCCACGCATATGGATGGCGCGCGACTGATGAATGCCTGCGTCGCCACCGGTATCGGTGCGAGCAGGATGTCCGATGGCTGGGACTCGGTGTGGATCGATTTCAGTAAGGGGCTCGGCGCGCCGATCGGAGCCGTGCTCGCCGGCACGCGCGACTACATTGATGCAGTGTGGCGCTGGAAGCAGGGATTGGGCGGCTCGATGCGCCAGGCCGGTATCGTTGCCGCCGCCTGCATCCACGCGCTGGACCATCACGTCGAGCGCCTCGCCGACGATCACGCGAATGCGCACGCGCTCGCGCGCGGACTGGCCCAGATCGACGAGATCGCCGTTCAGCAGCCGGAGACCAATCTCGTCTTCTTCGATCCCGCGGGCGCAGGCATTAGCGGTGCTGCTATGGTGAAAGCCTTGCGCACGAAAGGCGTACTGCTCGCCACCATGGACGGCCGCATCCGCGCCTGCACGCATCTGGATGTGACGGCAGACATGATCGAGGAGACGCTGGGATTGATCAGGGACGTGGTGCGAGCGGTTTAGCCTTATCCCGACGGCCCTCATGGTGAGGAGGCGCCGCTTGGCGCCGTCGCGAACCATGAGATGTTTGGCCCATCCTTCGAGACGCGCGCAAGAGCGCGCTCCTCAGGATGAGGACTGAGTATGTGGAACAGGCACCACGATGACCTACCCTGCCGCTTACTCCAGCGCCTCGGCGATGATCTTCCGCACATCAACCTCCATCCGCACCCGCTGCGACGGCGATTGCGCCATCACCAGCACGAACATGTCGTTCTTCGGATCAACCCAGAAGAACGTGCCGCCAACACCGTCCCAGCGATACTCACCGATCGGGCCGGGCTCGCTCGCGAGCTCCTTGGTGCGCACGGCGAATCCGAGGCCGAAGCCGCTGCCGGCGCCCGGGAAATAATAGTAATCGCGCTTCACGCCGCTATCAGGCCCGACGTGATCGCGCGTCATCTCGGCCACTGTTTCCGGTTTGAGATAGCGCTTGCCGTCAAGCATGCCGCCGTTGAGCAGCATCTGCAGGAAGCGCGCGTAATCCGCCGCCGTGCCGACCAGACCGGAGCCCCCCGCCTCCCATTGCATGACCTCCGCGGGATCGTGCATGCCGACAACCGGGCCGACCATGCGATCTCCCGGGAACGGCTCGGCCACGCGCGAGCGCCGTTCGCCATCGGTGATGTAGAACGAGGTGTCCCGCATCCCCAATGGACCGAACAGCCGTTCCTCCAGAAAATGATAGAGCGACTGGCCGGACACCACTTCGATGACGCGGCCGAGAATGTCGGTGGAATGGCCGTAGTCCCACAGCGTGCCGGGCTGCTCGGCGAGCGGAAGCTGCGCGATGCGGTCGGCCCAGGAGGCATTGTCCCAGTCGCGGCCGAAGATATCGAGCTGCGCATAACGTTTCCGCGCGGGATCGTCGCCATAGAAACCGTAAGTGATGCCCGATGTGTGCGTGAGCAAATCGGCGATGCTGATCGGCCGCTGCAGCGGCACGAGGCCGAATGTGGCGTGTTCGTCGCCGCCTTTAACGTCAACGCCCACCTTCGTCTTCGCGAAAGCCGGGATATATTTCGCAACGGGATCGTCGAGGCGCAGCTTGCCATCCTCGATCAGCATCATCGCGGCTACCGAGGTGATCGGCTTCGACATCGAATATAGCCGGAAGATCGCATCCCTCGTCATCGGGTGCCCGCTGTCGAGATTGCCGAACGTATCGAAATAGACAGGCTTGCCGTGCTGTTGCACCAGCACCACCGCGCCGGGAATCTTCCGCTCCGCGACCATGTCGAGAAAGTAGCGATCGAGCGCCAGCAGTTTTTCGGCAGAGAATTCGCGCGCAATGGATTGCGGTTTTTCGGCCCGGGCCGGCGGCGAAAGCGCGATAACGGTGCCGACGCAGCAGAGCGTCAGCAGCAGGAGTACGGCGCGCCTATTTCTCCAGCGCTTCATAGACCAACAGCTTCAAAGACCTTTGAATGCGCTGTCGCTCCGACGGCGTCTGCTCCAGCAGGATGAAGAAAAAATCCTGTTTGGGATCGATGATGAAATAGCAACCGCTGGCGCCGTCCCATTTCAGCTCGCCGAGCGATCCAGGCGGCGACGGCTTGGCATTGCCGGCATCGGTGCGCACGGCGAAGCCATAACCGAAGCCGAAACCGTCACCGGGGAAATACAGATAGTCACGGCCGACCCCGGAGTCCTTGCCGATATGATCCGTGGTCATGTCCTTGAACGTGGCCGCGCTCATGAAGCGCTTGCCATCATATTCGCCGCCGTTCAGCAGCATCTGCGCGAACTTCGTGTAGTCGGCCAGCGTCGAGACCATGCCGCCGCTGCCGGATTCCCATTTCTGGTATGTGTCGGGGCGCCCCTGTCGTCCGGTGCGGAAATCGCGGTCCCAGGCCATCGGCTTGGCGAGCATCACTTCCTTCGACTTCTCCTTCACGAAGAAGCCGGTGTCCTTCATCCCGAGCGGACCGAGGAAGGCCTGCTCCTCATAACCGAGCAGCGACTTGCCGGTAACCACTTCAATCACGCGGCCGAGAATATCGGTGGAGTGGCCGTAGTCCCACATGGTGCCGGGCTGGTGCTCGAGCGGCAGTTGCGCGATGCGGTCGGCGAATTCCTTGTTGTCGAAATCGCCGCTGTAGATATCCGCATTGCCATAGGCGCGGCGGACCAGGCTCTCGCCATAGAAACCGTAAGTGATGCCGGACGTGTGCAGCAGGAGATCGCGGATCGTCACCGGGCGGTTGGGCGCGACGATGTCCAGCGCCTTCTCGCCATTCTCCAGCTTCTTCTCAACGCCGACCTTGGCCTTGGCGAAAGACGGAATGTATTGCGAGACGGGATCGTCGAGTTTCAGCTTGCCCTGATCGATCAGCATCATCGCCGCAAACGACGTGATCGGCTTCGACATGGAATGCAGCCGGAAGATCGTATCATCGGTCATCGGCTGCTTCGTGTCGGGATCGCGAACGCCGAAGAATTCCTTGTAGACCGGTTTGCCATGCTGCTGGATCAGGACAATGGCGCCGGGGATCTTGCCGTCGGCGATCTGCTTGCGGAAGAATTCGCCGATCTTGGCCAGCTTCTCCTGCGAGAATTTGGCGCCGGCGGGAATGTCGAAGGTGCCTTCGGCGGCGAAGCGATCCTGGGCGAAGACGGGCGATCCGGCGAGCAGCAGCGCTCCGCAGAGCAGCGCGCGTAGTCTGTGCCGCAAATTCATCGCCGCTCCTTTTGCCTGATCAAAGGAGTGTAACGGCGGGTCGTTCTCAGACAAGGGGAAGTGCGCGTGCGAGCGCGAGGCGATGCAGGTCCGCAGATGGCTCCGAAAAGCAGCAGAAGGTGACGGCCGTGACCACCGGTGCGTCTTTCAGCATCTGGATGACCGAGCCCACGGCGATGGGAGCCGCACGCGCGGCCGGAAAGCCATAGACACCGGTGGAGATGGCCGGAAACGCAACGGAGGCCAGGCCATGCGCCTGACACAACATCAGCGCCCGCCGGTAGCAGGACGCCAGCGCCTCATCCTCGCCGCTCCGGCCGCCATGCCAGACGGGACCGACCGCATGGATCACATGCGTGGCCGGTAGCTTGTAACCTTTGGTGATTTTGGCGTCGCCGGTCTCGCAACCCTTGAGGGTGCGGCATTCAGCGAGCAAGTTGGGACCGGCCGCCCGATGGATGGCGCCGTCCACGCCGCCGCCTCCGAGAAGCGAAGCATTGGCCGCGTTGACGATGGCGTCAACGCGGAGGGTCGTGATGTCGGCCACGACGACGTCGAGCGTCGCCGTGCCGATTTGTCGACTTGAGATCAGGCGGAGGCCGGGGCGGCAATCACGCCCTTCTCGGCCAGCAGGCTCTGCAACTCGCCAGCCTGGAACATCTCACGGATGATGTCGCAGCCACCGACGAATTCGCCCTTCACATAGAGCTGCGGAATGGTCGGCCAGTTCGAGTAGGTCTTGATGCCGTCGCGCAGATCGGCGGATTCGAGAACGTTGAGGCCCTTGTAGCCGACACCCACGTGATCGAGGATCTGGACCACCTGGCCCGAGAAACCGCACTGCGGAAACTGCGGCGTGCCCTTCATGAACAGCACCACGTCGTTGGTCTTCACTTCGTTCTCGATGAATTGCTCAATGCTCATGTCACGTCCCTGTTCAAGGTCCAGATTCAAGGTCTGGAGTTGGCGGCCCAGCCATCGGGCGCACGCCCGGTCAGACTTGTCATATATGTAGCCGAATCCGTTCCGCACCCCAAGTCTTATGGACGTGATCAAGAGCCTGAAATCACAGGCATTGGGGCTTATTGCCGGCCCGCCACGGTCACTTTTCCGCAGTTTTTGCCAAGTCCGGTCCGGCCAAAGATCATATGACGACAGGCCTTTTATAACCCATCGGATGACCTATTTAGGACAGGCTGCTCGGGAACCCATCTCCAAGAGCAACGTTCTCTCCAAAATCGGAGACTTTCGTGACGAATCCAGCTTTCGCCAAGAGTTCAGGCATGAGTTCAGGCACCGCGTCCCCTGCCTCCGAATCCGCCCCCGCAGGCGCACTGGCCCAAAGACTGGGCGACGCTTTCCTGATGGTCCGCAACGAAACCGAACGCCGCGCCGCCCCGCTTTCCCCGGAAGATCAGTTGGTGCAGTCGATGCCCGACGCCAGCCCGGCGAAGTGGCACCGCGCCCATGTGACCTGGTTCTGGGAGCAATTCCTGCTCGGCGATCACGCCCCCGGCTACAAGGTCTACCACCCCGACTACGCCTATCTGTTCAATTCCTATTATGTCTCCGCCGGCCCGCGCCACGCCCGCACGCAGCGCGGCCATCTCACCCGGCCCGGCGCCGACGAAGTCACCGCCTATCGCGAACACGTCGATGCGGCCGTCATCAAATTCTTCAACGAGACCTCAGACGAGAAACTGACTTCGCTGATCCCGCTGCTCGAAGTCGGCTTCAATCACGAGCAGCAGCATCAGGAGCTGATGCTCACCGACATCCTGCATGCCTTCGCGCAGAACCCGATCCCGCCGGCCTATGACGCCGACTGGCGCTTTCCTGCATCCAACAAGTCAGGCGATACGTGGCTGACGCTGACCGAGGGCATCCACACCATCGGCCATCAGAGCGAGAGCTTCCATTTCGACAACGAGAAGCCCGCACATCGCGCGCTTGTCGGTCCCGTCAAGCTCGCAAGGAATCTCGTCACCAACCGCGAATGGCTCGCCTTCATGGAGGCCGGCGGTTACGACGAAGCGACGCTGTGGCTGATGGATGGCTTTGCCGCCGCGGCCCGCGAGGAATGGCAGGCACCTGGCCACTGGCGCAAGGTCAATGGCGAGTGGCAGATCATGACCCTCGCCGGGCTGAAGCCGATCGATCTCGACGCGCCGGTGTGCCACGTCAGCTATTACGAATGTGACGCCTTTGCGCGCTGGAGCGGCAAGCATCTGCCCACCGAAATGGAATGGGAAGTGGCAGCGCGTGCCGGTCAGCTCAACGACGCCTTCGGCATCGTCTGGCAATGGACGCGCTCCGCTTACGCCGCCTATCCGGGCTACCGCGCCATCGAAGGCGCACTCGGCGAGTACAACGGCAAGTTCATGATCAATCAGCTGGTGCTGCGCGGCTCGTCGCTGGCAACACCGGACGATCACAGCCGCGTCACCTACCGCAATTTCTTCTATCCCCATCATCGCTGGCAATTCACGGGCCTGCGGCTGGCCGATTACGGCAACTGACTTCCTGACATCACGGCGCTTCGAAAGCGTTGAGGAGACTGACATGAACGTTCATGCCCCGTTGGCACTGTCGCTGCTGAATGCCTCGGCCTCCGCATTTGCCGCGGATGTCGCCGAAGCGCTGTCGCAGCATCCGAAAAAGCTGTCGCCGAAATACTTCTATGACGAAGCCGGCTCGGAGCTGTTCGAACAGATCACCAAACTGCCGGAATATTACCCGACCCGCACCGAGCTCGGCATCCTCCGCTCGCGTGGCAAGGACATCAACGCGATCATTCCGAAGAATGCCGCTTTGATCGAATTCGGCGCCGGCGCGACCACCAAGGTTCGGCTGCTGCTGGATGAATGCGACGTCGGCGCCTATGCGCCGGTCGATATCTCAGGCGACTTCCTGCAGGCGCAGGCAGCCGAGCTGCGCAAGGATTTCCCGGGCCTGAAGGTGCTGCCGGTGAATGCCGACTTCACCGCACCGTTCGACCTTCCCGCCGATATCCGGATGATGCCGAAGGTCGGCTTCTTCCCGGGCTCGACCCTCGGTAATTTCGAGCCGCACGAGGCCTGCGCCTTCCTGCGCTCCGCCCGTGCCATTCTCGGCAAGGACGCCTTGATGCTGATCGGCATCGATCTGGAGAAAGACGAGAAGCTGCTGCACGCCGCCTATAACGACGCGGCAGGGGTCACCGGCAAGTTCAACATGAATGTGCTGGTGCGTATCAACCGCGAACTCGGCGGCGATTTCGATCTCTCGGCCTTCACGCACCGCGCGATATACAACAAGGAACGCCACCGCATCGAGATGCACCTGATCGCCAGGAAGCCGCAGACCGTGCATGTGCTCGGTCGCAGCTTCGCATTCCGTGCCGGCGAGAGCATCCACACCGAAAGCAGCTACAAATACAGCATCGAGCGTTTTGCAACGCTGGCCCGCGGTTCGGGCTGGGAGCCGAAGGCGTCATGGACCGACGCGGACAAGCATTTCTCGGTGCATGCGCTGATGGCGGTGGAGTAAAAGGCTGCTCCACACTCAGCCTTCATCCCAGCCTAAACCCGAGTGGGTTTAGGCGAGAGGAGCGCGCTCTTGCGCGCGTCTCGAAGGATGGCCGCACCCTTGGGTGCCCACAACTCATGGTTCGAGACGGCGCCAAATGGCGCCTCCTCACCATGAGGACTGCGCTTTACGCCTCCGGCACACCCGTCTGCAGCGCCAGTGCGTGCAGGACACCGCCCATCTGGCCTTTCAGCGACTGATAGACAATCTGGTGCTGGGCGACGCGGGATTTGCCGCGGAAGGATTCCGAAATCACGGTTGCCGCGTAATGGTCGCCGTCACCGGCCAGATCACGGATCGTCACCTGCGCGTCGGGAATCGCGGCCTTGATCATGGTCTCGATATCGCGGGCGTCCATCGGCATTAATCGGGTCTCCAGAAAGGTTCGAATCGCGGCCAGTCGGTGCCGCCTCGGATTGCGAGCCTATCGCGGCTGCCGCATGACGTCACGGCTTTCTAACGATAATCCCTCGCGTGCCCCTTTTAAAGGCCGGAGGGATCGCACATCTGAAGAAGTGAAATATGACCGTCACAAGGGTTTAACCATGAAGCTTCCCGGCCCGGACCACCCGATCACCATTGCGCCCGCCGGCAAACACATCCGTGTTTCTGCCGGAGACGTCGTGATCGCCGACACGACCAATGCCCTGAGCCTCAAGGAGGCCAGCTACCCCGCAGTGCTGTATATCCCCCGCGCCGACGCCAACATGGACGCGGTAGCGCGCACCGACCGTGTGACGCATTGCCCGTACAAGGGCGACGCGAATTATTACAGCATCAAGACCGGCGAGAAGGTTCTCGACAACGCGATCTGGACCTATGAGACGCCGTTTCCGGCGATGGCCGAGATCAAGGATTATCTCGCATTTTATCCAGACAAGGTGAAAATCGAGGAAGTGCCCGCGTGATCCTCGGCTGATTGCCGAAGCGGCTTTCGACATTTATCATGACGGCGCGCATCACTGATGCGCCCGGCGACGCCTGTTGCGCGCGGAAGCGAGGGGGCTCGCCGTTCACATGTCAGACCGTAACGCTGCGCTCGATCGCGCCCGCACCTTTGTCACGCTGCTCGTGCTGGCGAACCACGCGGCGGTCGCTTACACCGCCTTCGGGCGCTATTACCCGAACCACTATCTGTGGTCGACCGCGCCGATCGTCGACAGCCAGCGCTGGATCGGCTTCAACATCCTGACGCTGTTCAACGACACCTTCTTCATGTGTCTGATGTTCATGCTGTCGGGCCTGTTCGTGTGGCCGAGCCTGAAGCGCAAGGGCATCGCCGACTTCCTGCGCGACCGCGCGCTGCGCCTCGGCCTGCCCTTCCTGGCCATGATCTTCGTGCTGATGCCAATCGCCTATTACGCGTCGTTCAGCCTGTCGACGCACAAGACCGGCTTTGTCGAATTCTACGTCAACAATTTCAAACAGGGCCAATGGTTCGCCGGCCCCGGCTGGTTCATCTGGTATCTGCTGTTTCTCGATCTCGTCGCGATCCCGGTCTTCCTGTTCGCACCGCGACTGGTCGACGGCATCAACCGGCTGTCGATCCGTGCCTTCGAACGACCGTGGTTGTTCGCCGCCGTGCTCGCCGTCATCGCCGTGATCTCCTATGTGCCGTTCCTGTTTACGGTCGGCGCTGTCCGCTGGTTCAGCTGGGGGCCGCTCCAGGTGCAGTTCAGCCGCATGGCGATCTATGGCGTGTTCTTCTTCGCCGGCATGGGCATTGGCGCCGCCAATATCGACCAGGGCCTGCTGGCCCGCACCGGCGCGCTGGCACGGCAATGGCTGTGGTGGACCATCGCCGCCGCCGCCTCCTTTGGCTCGCTCGCTTTTCTCGTCAATTTTCGCCGCATGAAGCTCGCCAATCTCACCGGCGCGCCGCCTTTCTGGTGGCAGTCGAGCTACGGCGTGATCTACGCGGTCGCCTGCACGCTGATCTGCCTCGCGGTGCTGGCGCTGTTCCTGCGCTTCGGCCAACGCGAGAAGAGCATCTTCGATCCGCTGCGCGGCGATGCCTATGGCATCTTCGTGCTGCACTACATCCCGATGCTGTGGCTGCAATATGCGCTGCTGAACGCACCGCTCGGCGCCGGATCGAAAGCTTTCATCGCCTTCGCGGGCACGCTGGCGGCAAGCTGGGCGGCGACGCGGGCGCTCCGCGCAATCCCGGGTGTGAAACGGATTTTGTAATCCGTTCACGCCGCCCTTTTCCGACAACCGACATTGACAGTGATCTGCAGGAGACCAGCATGCGCGCGCGCAACGGCGACAAGGCGATCAATCTTCTTTTCAACGTCACGCCGGCGCTGTTCGAGGACTATCACGAACCCATTCTGGATGCGCTTCGGCGCCGGAGCATCGACGCGCGAGCCAGTCTCCTGGGTGACATTGCGCATCAGGACGTGGACTACATCATCCACGCGACCGGCGGTCCCATCACCGATTTCGCCCCTTTCAGCAATGCGCGCGCCGTATTGAGCCTTTGGGCCGGTGTCGAGAAGATCGTCGGCAACGCGACGCTGACGCAGCCGCTGTGCCGCATGGTCGATGACGGCCTCCGGCAGGGCATGGTCGAATGGGTCGTCGGTCATACCCTGCGCTTGCATCTCGGGATGGACCGCTACGTCTGTGAAAAACCTCTGACATGGTCGCAGCATGTTCCGCCGCTTGCCACGGACCGATCGGTGACAGTGCTGGGTCTCGGCGAATTGGGATCGGCTGCAGCAACAGCACTTGTGCAACTCGGCTTTCGCGTCACCGGCTGGAGCCGTCGCGCGCGCGAGGTGGCCGGCGTCCGCTGCCTCGCAGGGATGGAGAAGCTGCCGCAAGCGCTGGCCGCGGCGGAAATCCTCGTGGGGCTTCTGCCCCAGACGCCGGAGACCATCGACCTCCTGAATGCCGAACGGCTCGCGCTTCTGCCCAAGGGAAGTTTCATCCTGAATGCCGGACGCGGCACGCTGATCGACGACGATGCGCTGATCGCGGCACTCGACAGCGGACGCGTGGCGCAGGCGACGCTCGATGTCTTCCGCACCGAGCCCGTACCATCAGGCCATCCGTTCTGGTCGCATCCGGGTGTCACGATCTCGCCCCACATCGCAGCAGCAACGCGTGTTGCATCGGCCGCCGAAAACATCGCCGACAATATCGCACGCGCGGAATGCGGCACGCCGCTGATGAATTTGGTCGATCGGACGCTGAGCTACTGAGACGGTTGCACGAACGCTCATGGCCTCCCTCCCCCAAGCGAAGCGCAGTGGGGAGGGTCGGCCGATAGGCCGGGGTGGGGTGTCTCCGCAAACGCCGTCGCTTGTGGCACCCCCACCCGTCCGGCCTTCGGCCGGCCCCCCTCCCCGCAAGGGGGAGGGAAAAGATCAGCGCCTGTTACGACGCCTTGCCGCTCATGTAGTTGGGCAGCCAGCTCTCATGCGCATGTACGAGTGCCTTGATATCGACAGCGCGTTCACCGGCAATCGCCACCGCATGTCCGCCAGTCTTGCCGATCTGCACGCAGGGCACGCCAACATTCTTCAGTTTCGACAGCACCGTCAGCAACTGATCTTCCGCGACAGTCACGATGTAACGCGCCTGATCCTCGCCGAACCACCAGGCATGCGGCACCGTCGATGATGGCGCGGCATCGAGCTTGGCGCCGATGCCGGAGGCCATCGCCATTTCGGTGAGTGCCACCAGCAAGCCGCCATCGGCAATGTCATGCACGGCGGTCGCGGTGCCTGCATGGATCATGCCGCGGACCACGTCGCCGTTGCGCTTCTCAGTGGCGAGGTCGACTGGCGGCGGAGCGCCCTCTTCCTTGCCGCAGATGTCGCGCAGATAGACCGACTGGCCGAGCCAGCCCTTGGTTTCGCCGATCAGCAGGATCGCTTCGCCCGGCGCCTTGAACGCCAGCGTCGCGGACTTCGTGAAATCGTCGAGCACGCCGACGCCGCCGATCGACGGGGTCGGCAGGATGCCGCGGCCGTTGGTCTCGTTGTAGAGCGAGACATTGCCGGACACGATCGGGAAATCCAGCGTGATGCAGGCTTCGGCGATGCCCTTCAGGCAGCCGACGAGCTGGCCCATGATCTCGGGCCGCTCCGGATTGCCGAAGTTGAGATTGTCGGTGACCGCCAGCGGCCTGCCGCCGACCGCGGTGATGTTGCGCCAGGCTTCGGCGACCGCCTGCTTGCCGCCCTCGACCGGATCGGCCTCGCAATAGCGCGGCGTGACATCGACCGACATCGCAAGACCCTTGGGGCCGTCCTCGATGCGCACCACCGCGGCGTCGCCACCGGGGCGCTGCACGGTGTTGCCGAGAATGACGTGGTCGTACTGCTCCCACACCCAGCGCTTCGAGCACAGTTCGGGTGTGCCGATCAGCTTCTCCAGTGCATCCGGGATCGACGACGGCGCGGCGATATCACGCGCATGCACGACGGGCAGCACCGGCGACGGCACATGCGGACGATCGTAGAGTGGCGCTTCGTCGCCGAGTTCCTTGATCGGCAGATCGGCCATCACCTTGCCGCCATGCTTCACGACGAAGCGCAGCGTCGGTGTGGTGTAGCCGACAATCGCGAAGTCGAGTCCCCACTTCCGGAAAATATCCTCGGCCTGCTTTTCCTTCTCGGGCTTCAGCACCATGAGCATGCGCTCCTGGCTTTCCGAGAGCATCATCTCATAGGCGGTCATGCCTTCTTCGCGCGTCGGCACGGCGTCGAGATTGAGCTCGACGCCGAGGTCGCCCTTGGCGCCCATCTCGACGGCCGAACATGTCAAACCTGCAGCGCCCATGTCCTGGATCGCGATGACGCAATCGGCGGCCATGATTTCGAGACAGGCTTCCAGCAGCAGTTTTTCGGCGAAGGGATCGCCGACCTGCACGGTGGGACGCTTCTCCTCGGAATCCTCGTCGAACTCGGCCGAGGCCATCGACGCGCCGTGGATGCCGTCGCGGCCCGTTTTGGACCCTAAGTAGACGATCGGCATGTTCACGCCCGACGCCGCAGCAAGGAAGATCTTGTCGGCATCGGCGAGACCGACGGCCATCGCGTTGACGAGGTTGTTGCCGTCATAGCGGGTGTGGAAACGCGTCTGGCCACCGACGGTGGGCACGCCGAACGAATTGCCGTAGCCGCCGACACCGGCGACGACGCCCGACACCAGATGGCGGGTCTTCGGATGCTCCGGCGCACCGAACGACAGCGCATTGAGGCAGGCGATCGGGCGCGCGCCCATGGTGAAGACGTCGCGCAGGATGCCGCCGACACCCGTGGTCGCGCCCTGATAGGGCTCGATATAGCTCGGGTGGTTGTGGCTCTCCATCTTGAACACGATGGCCTGATTGTCGCCGATATCGATGACGCCGGCATTCTCGCCCGGCCCCTGCAGCACCCACGGCGCCTTGGTCGGCAGCCCCTTCAGATGGATGCGCGAGGATTTGTACGAGCAATGCTCGTTCCACATGGCCGAGAAGATGCCGAGCTCGGTGAACGACGGCTCGCGGCCGATCAGCTTGAGAATGCGCTCATACTCGTCGGGCTTGAGGCCGTGGCTGGCGACGAGTTCGGGAGTGATCTTTGGCTCGGTCATGGGGTCTCTTGGCTCTGTAAGGCTTCTTCATAGGGAGATCGGAGCATGCGGAAAAGGCCTATTCCGGCCCGTTCCCCGCATGTCCCAAGCTTTGCCCGGGCAATGCCCGAACTGCTCGAAAAACAGCCTGCATAAGGCCCTGCGCCGGCGCCGGATTGCGCCCGCCGGATGGATCGGATTTAACACTTTTCGCAGCCAATCCAAGGAGTTCAGACCGTGAATGTGCCCGCCGATGCCACCATCCCGTTCCACGCCGACGCCTATACCGCGACGGAGGGGGAATTTGCGGGCTGGACCACCTGGAAGCGAGATTCCTTCGAATCGGTCTCCGGCCCGTTCTGGCACAAGGTCGAGGCCGACGGTTCCGTCCGCTGCGCCTTCCGGGTCGAGAAAAAGCACCTCAACGGCATGAAGAACGTTCATGGCGGCTGCTTCATGACCTTTGCCGATTATTGTCTGTTTGCGCTGGCCTCCCGCGAGCTGCAGGGCCCCGGCATCACTGTCTCGTTCGGCTGTGAATTCCTCGATGCCGCCCGCGAAGGCGAACTGGTCGAATGCCACGGCGAAATGACCCGGATCGGCGGCTCATTGATCTTCCTGCGCGGAATCCTGAAAGCCGGCGAACGTTCGCTGCTGACCTTCTCGGGCACCATCAAGCGCGTGAAGAAGCGCCCGAAGCCGGCGGCCATCGCGGCGGAGTAATCGGGCGTCGATTGGCGGGCATGGGCGCACCCTGCTAGGTTCGTCGACGACACATGTGGGCCCGAACATGCTGAGTTCATTCGAACGATTGCGTCACACGGCAAAAGCGGATCTCCTGATCGCGGCGGACGACGAGCATGCGGCTGTCGCCGGCCGCGGCGATTACGCCATGCCGTGGCACTGGCATGATTGCCTGATGTTCATCCTGCCGAGCCGCGGGACGATCGAGCTGAAGCACGAAGCCGGACGCGAAGGCAGCTGGCTGTCGCAGGACCGGTTCGCGATCGTTCCGCCGAACCAGGCACATGAGACGCGCGCGGGGATCGGCGCACACAGCCACGTCGCCATCTACGCAACTGGCTCGGTCCTGGAGCGCCTCGAAAGAGAGAACGGCTCGCTGAGCGAATTCCGCAGACGAACCACCACGACCCGGCTGTTTCGCCGGTCAGACAGACTGCGCGCCCTGCAGGCGCTGCTGGTCGGGGATGGCAGGCACGCCTATGGCAATGCCCATGTCCGGCACGGACTGTCCTCTGCCCTGCTCGTTCAGTGCATCGCCGAGGCTCTGACCGGTGATGCCGTATCCAGCGCCTCGCATCGCGAACACGGCATGACATTGGTCGCGGAGCTGAGGGACTATCTCACCCTTCATGCCGACCGGGATGTTCCGCTCGACGCCCTGGAAGAACGGTTCGGCGTTTCGCGGCGTCACATCACCCGACTGTTCCGCGCGGGGACCGGCGCGTCGATCGGCGAATTCCAGCAACGGATCCGCCTCGATAATGCAAGCGAGCTGTTGAAGGCAACCGATCTCCCGATCGGCGAGATCGCGCTCCGTGTCGGCTTCGACAGCGGTGCGGCGCTCGCCCATGCGATGCGCCGGGCAGACGGCCAATCGCCAAGCGAAATCCGCAAGCGCATGGCCCGGCAGATCAAAATCTAGGGCCCGCTGGAACGCGCGTCGCAGCAACACCCCCCGTAGCTTCGCACCGGTGAATTCCGTGCAGCGCTGGCTGACGTGCAGTGCGAACGCGCGAGGCTGCTAGAGGGTGCAAACATGATGACGACATCTCCCGAACCGCAGGTTCGATTTGTCAGTGTCTTTGCGGCAGGACCGCAGGGCGGCAATCCCGCCCCGATCGTGGTCGACGCTGCCGGCATGAGTGATGCAGAGATGCAGCAGGTGGCGCGCGCCTACGGGCACGAGAGCGGGTTTGTATTGCCGCCGCCGCCGGGCTCCAACTGCGATTTCGAGTTTCGCTTCTGGGTGCCCAATCATGAGATGTCCATGTGCGGACACGCCACCGTCGGCGCGACGTGGCTGATTCAACGGCTCGGCCGGCTGCAGCGCGATCGGATCACGATCCTGACGAAGAGTGGCCGCGTCCATGCGCGGATCGGCCAATCAGACGAACAGGATATTTCGGTCGAGGTCTCACAGCCTGCGGGTGTTATCGAGCCGCTTCCCGATACGCCCCGAAGCGTCGATGACATTCTCGACGTCCTCGGGATCGGTGCCGACTGCCTCGCGCCCTTCCCGATCCAGAATGCACGCACCAGCCGGATCAAGACCCTCATTCCGTTGAAGAGTGTGTCCATCCTTGATGACCTGAAGCCTGACTTCTCGAGGATGGAGCGCCTGTGCAATGGCATCGACTCCACCGGTCTCTATCCCTATGCCGTGTCCGACCGGGACGCTCAGATCATTGACGCACGGCAGTTTCCGAGCTCTTCGGGCTACCCGGAAGATGCGGCAACAGGCATTGCAGCCTCCGCCTTGTCCTTCGGTCTCCTCGCGAACCGGATGGTGGATGCGTCGGAGCGCCAGATCACCATTCGCCAGGGACGCGCCATGAATCGCCCCTCCGCAATCAAGGTGCGCTTCAGCTTCGATGACGGCGATCTCAACGGCTGCTGGCTCGGCGGCGCCGTTCAGCCGACCGAATGCGAGAAGATTGCGTCATGACGGGCAAAGGACAGCCCTCGGCGTTCGAAGCCGACTATGGCTTTGCGCGAAGCGACGTTCGTCTCGATAACTGGCGGCAGGCGCCCTGGAATGTCTGGGCATTCCGTCACGTGTCCGAACTCATTCCGACGGCACGCATCGCAGCGACGCCGGGACTGATCGAGGATCCGTCCGTCGACGCCGGAGATCTCATCAAGCAGGCTTTTTCCACCGATGGAGAAACCGCGACGATCGAAGACGTTCTACGCAGCACTTCGACCGATGCCCTCATCGTGATGAAATCCGGCCGTGTCGTTGCAGATTACCATGCGCCGAATTTCACGGCGCAATCGCGGCACATTCTGTTCTCCGCGAGCAAGTCGGTGACATCGATCGTCGCGGGAATTTTATACAGCGACGGCCTGATCGATTTTGACGAGACGGTCTCGCACTACGTTCCGGAACTCAAATCCTCCGCCTATTCGGACGCGAGCCTGCGCGATGTCCTCGACATGCGGGTGAGCCTGGATTTCGAGGAAACCTATCAGGATCCGCGCGGTGATTTCGCGAGGTATCGTCGCGCCGGCCTGCTCGAACCCTCCAAGGCCGGAGACACCCCTGACTCTCTCATCGCCTTCCTCGCTACGCTGCAAAAGGGCGCCGGCGATCACGGAGGTCCCTTTCACTACTGCTCACCGAATTCCGACGTGCTGGGTCTGGTGATCGAGCGCGCCTCGGGCCAGCGTTTCGCCGATTTTGCCGCTGCGCGTTTGTGGCAGCCGCTCGGCGCGCGGCAGGATGCCTATATTACGGTCGATGCGATCGGCAGCGCCCGGACCGGCGGCGGTTTCTGCATGACACCGCGCGACCTCGCCCGCACCGGCGAGATGATGCGACTGGGCGGCGTCGCCAACGGCCGCCGGATCGTCTCGCAGGATTGGGTATCGGATACGATCACGAACGGCTCCGCCGGGGCCTGGCGCGCGGGCAAGTTCGTCGAATGGCTGCCAGAAGGCCGCTATCGCAACAAATGGTACCAGACCGGCAACGAAAGCAGCGCCTTCTTCGCGCTCGGCATTCACGGGCAATATCTCTATGTGAATCCGCGCGCCGAAATGGTCGTCGCAAAATTCTCGTCGCAACCGGAGCCAGTGGACAACAACCTGAAACGGCTCAACCTCGCACTGTTCGATACGCTTGCGAGATTGTGCTGATGAAGCCGCTGCCGATTGCGGCTGACAGAGGACTGCCCCGCGCCTAGCTGTCGTCCGAGCGCACGGACGAAGGATGCCGGCACAAGGGTGTCACGCTGACGCGCATGAAGGGGAAGAGCGGCAATGTCGACAGAATGTCGTGCAGCGCCTCATTGCTCGCCACATCGAAGATGCTGACATTGGCGTAACGTCCGGCAACCCGCCAGAGATGGCGCCACTCGCCCGTCTTTTGCAGTTCCTGCGCGCGCTCACGCTCGGTCTTTTTCAGTTGCTCGACCACATCGGGAGCGATCCCGGGCGGGATCTGCACGTCCATTTCCACCTGAAAAAGCATCGATCAAACTCCTGTGGTTGTGCCAGCCGGTTGAATGCGCGGCGCGTAACCATCGCGGCGGAAGAATGCGACGCGGTCCATGTCCAGTTCGACCCCGATGCCGGGCGCCGTCGGCACCTGCAACACGAAGTCGCCGTAACGCAGGGGCGTCGCGAGAATCTCCTCGGTCAGAAGCAGTGGGCCGAACAGTTCGGTGCCCCATGCGAGTTTTGGCAGCACGGAGAACACCTGGGCCGACGCCGCGGTGCCGACACCGCCTTCCAGCATGGTGCCGCCATACAGGCCGATGCCTGCAGCATCGCCGATCGCAGCCATCTTCACCGCATCGTACAGACCACCGGCCTGATTGATCTTCAGGGCGAACACGTCCGCGGCACCGCGCGCCGCGATGTCGAAGGCATCCGTCGTGCCGTGCAGCGCCTCATCGGCCATGATGGGCACGGCGAAGCGACCGCTGAGCCGGGCCTGTGCCCCGCGATTGTCACGCGACAAAGGCTGCTCGATGAGGTCCACGCCGGCCGCCTCCAAGGCGGGAATGCCACGCCGTGCCTCGGGCTCGCTCCAGGCCTGGTTCACGTCGACCCGCACGCTGGCGCGATCTCCGAGGGCGCGCTTGATGGCCGCCACATGCGCCACGTCATCGTCCACCGACCGCAGGCCGATCTTCAGCTTGAAAATATTGTGGCGGCGCGCATCGAGCATCTGCTCGGCTTCCGCGATGTCGCGCGTGGTATCGCCGGTGGCCAGTGTCCAGGCCACCGGCAAGGTGTCGTGCTGGCGCCCGCCCAGCAGCTCCGACACCGGCAGGCCCAGGCGCTTGCCGAGCGCGTCCAGCAGCGCGGTCTCGACCGCGCATTTGGCGAAGCGGTTGCCTTTGACGCGCCGTTTCACGTCGGCCATGAGCGCGGCGACGCGTGAGGCATCCATGCCGATGATGGCCGGAGCGATATAGGTGTCGACAGTCAGCTTGATGCCCTCGGGGCTCTCCTCGCCGTAGCTGAGGCCGCCGATGGTCGTGCCCTCGCCGATTCCGACCGTTCCGTCGGAGCAGCGGATGATGACCAGAACCAGGGTCTGGCTGTTCATCGTATGCATCGACAATCGATGGGGGCGGATTGTCGGCACATCGACCAGGATGGTCTCGACCTGGTTGACGCGGACTGCCACGCTGGTGCTCATGAGGGGCATCTTCCTGTTGTCCATGGATGGGGCCTTGAACAGATCGCCGCTACCTTCCCGGCGACCCGTCGCTTTGCCATCTGCCGCTGCGCTACTTCTTGATGAGCGGGCAGCGTGACGCCGATAGCGGCTGGAACGCGTCGTCGCCGGACACGGTCGCGAGCAGCTTGTAGTCGTCCCAGCGCGCTTTCGATTCCGACGGCTTCTTCACTTCGAACAGATACATGTCGTGCACCATGCGGCCGTCCTCGCGGATCCGGCCGTTCTTCGCGAACATGTCGTTGATCGGCGTGTCCTTCATGACCTTCATCACGGCCGCTGAATCGGTGGTACCTGCCTTCTTCACCGCGTTCAGGTAGGTCGTGACGGAGGAATAGACACCCGCCTGCGCCGACGTCGGCGCGCGCTTGGTCCGCTCCATGAAGCGCTTAGCGAATGCGCGCGTTTCGTCGTTGAGATCCCAATAGAACGCCTCGGCCAGCAACAGGCCCTGCGCGGTCTCAAGTCCAACGCTGTCGATGTCGGAAATGAAGGCCAGCAAGGGCGACAGCTTCTGCCCGGACTGGGTCAGGCCGAACTCGGCGGCCTGCTTGATCGCATTGATGGTATCGCCGCCCGCATTGGCGAGGCCGATCACGCTGGCCTTGGTGCTCTGCGCCTGGAGCAAAAACGACGAGAAATCCGAGGTGTTGATCGGGTGCTTCACACTGCCGACAACCTTGCCGCCCGCCTTGGTGACGATGTTCGAGGTGTCGCGCTCCAGCTCCTGGCCGAATGCGTAGTCGGCCGTGAGGAAGAACCAGCTATTGAGGCCGCGCTTCACCGTGGCGAGGCCGGTGACGCTGGCCAGCGCGTAGGTGTCATAGGTGTAGTGGACGATGTAGGGACCGCACGCCTCGTTGGTCAGCCTGACCGCGCCGGGACCATTGAACATGATGATCTTGCCGCGCGTCCTGGCCATTTCCGCCGCAGCCAGCGCCGTGGCAGAGCCAGCCACGTCGACGATCGCCTCGACATTCTGGTTGTCGAACATTTCACGGGTGAAATTCGCGGCCAGGTCGGATTTGTTGAGATGGTCGGCGACCACGATCTGGACCTTGCGCCCGAGAACCTCACCGCCGAAATCCTCAACGGCCATCTTGGCTGCGGTCTCGCTGCCCGGCCCCGTAATGTCGGCAAAGAGGCCGGACATATCGAGGACGGCCCCCAGTTTCAGCGGCGCGGTGTTCTGCGCCATGGCGGCCGAAGTGGTGACGAGCATGACGGATGCCGTCAGGCCTGAAAGTAGCTTCTTCACATCATTCTCCATCAGCGCTCTCATCCTGAGCGCGCGTCTCTTGCTTGATATTCGTCAGCGATTGATCGCCGTATGTGTCAGGCGTCTGTCGTCACTGGCTGCCGCGAATGCCTGCCGTCTCGACGATCTGCTTCCACTTGGCGCTTTCCTGCGCCAGATGCGCAGCAAGTTCCTGGGGCGACGACGCGATGACGCGCCCGCTGACATCGGCGAAACGCTTCTGCACATCCGGATCCGCCAGAACCTTGCGGATATCGCCGCTGATGCGCTCCGCCAGCGCCGGCGGCATCTGGCCCGGACCAAAAATGGCCCACCAGTTGGCGAGCTCGAAGCCCGGCAGCCCGGATTCGCTGATCGTCGGCACGTCATGCAGTGCGGCGATGCGCTCCCTCGTGGTGACGGCAATGGCGCGGAGGCTGCCGCCCTGCACCTGCGGAAGCGCCGTCGAGGCGTTGTCGAACATCAGGTCGATCCGGCCGGCCATCAGATCTGTCAGGGCCGGCGACGAGCCACGATAGGGAACGTGGGTCATCTCGACATTGGCCTTTTGCCGGAACACTTCCGCCGCCAGATGCAGAGAAGAACCGACGCCGGCAGAGCCATAGGTGGCGCCGCCCGATGCCGCCTTTTCTTTCGCAAAGGCGATCAGATCCTTGATGTTCTTGATCGGCGATGAGGGCGGCACAAGCACCACGTTCGGCGTTTCGAGCGCCAGCGTCAGCGGTGTCAGATCCTTCACAGGATCGTAGGGCATCGACTTGAAAAGCCAGGGATTGACGGCCACGGCGATCGACGCAAGCACCAGCGTGTAACCATCGGGCGCGCTCTTGGCGGCAGCGTTGATGCCGATATTCGATCCGGCCCCGCCCCTGTTTTCGACGACGACCTGCTGGCCCCAGGTCTGGCTCAGCTTTTCCGCGATCGTGCGGCCGATGATGTCGGCGGCACCGCCGGCGGCGAAGGGAACGATCAACTGGACCGGCTTGGTCGGATAGTCCTGCGCCGTCGCACGGTTTGCGCCCACGGCGATACAGCAAGCCGCCACCGCGGCGTGGGTCGCGCGGGCAAGTAAGGTGCGTCGTGACAGCATGAAAGAGCCTCCCAGTCGGTTCTTATGTTTCGACGGCCGCACAAAAGCGTGCCGGCCAGGTCCGATATTGACAAACACTGGCACGGGATGCGTGATAGGCCAACACAGTCAAAACTATAGATGCGATAGAAGATTGTAATTGGCTATGGATCCCAGACGTCTCGGCTATTTTCTGGCAATCGCGACCCACAAGCGCATGGCGAAGGCTGCGGAAGCCCTCGGCGTCGCCCAGCCAACGCTGTCGCAGCAGATCCGCGCCCTCGAACAGGACCTCGGCACCGTTCTGTTCAACCGGACGCCCCAGGGCATGCAACTGACCGAGACAGGACATGCACTGCGCGAACACGCACAACGTCTGATGGTTCAGACCGAAGCGGCGCGCACGGCAATCGCCGAGCTGGAGGGCGGCATGGCCGGCACGCTTCGTGTCGGCGTCATCTACACCTACAGCACGACATTCCTGCCGAAGATCATCGGCAGCTTCGGCGAAAAATACCCTGACGTTCGGCTCAGCGTGGAGGTCGGCTCCGCAAACGATGTCGAGCGACGCATCCTATCCGGGGACCTTGATCTCGCGATTGCTTTCGCGCCGCCGCAGCACGCGGAATTGGGCGTCGACCTGTTGTTCGAGGAACGGCTCGTCCTGGTGCTTGCGAAGTCACAAAGTCAATCACGGCAACAGTCGATCACGCTGCCTGAACTCGCCCGCCGCCCGTTGGCACTTTTGACCCCCGCCTTTGCGACCCGCCGCATTCTCGACCAGTCACTGCCGCCCGATATACAGCTCGACGTGCGCGTCGAGATGAACTCGGTCGAGGCCTTGATCGAACTCGCGAAATCGGGAGGGCTGCCGACGGTTCTTGCCGACCGAAGCCTGAACGCCCGAAAGGACCTCGCGATCATTCCGATCGGGCCTCCGTGGATACGCCGTTCCGGTGCCTTGCTGTGGGATGCCCACCGCTACCAGACAGCGGCCGCGCGCGCTTTCATGGCGATCGCCCGCAAGACGACCAAAAGCGCACAGACCACGCGCGCGTCATAGCGCACAATGGTGGACATCAGCATGGCGCGAGGAGCACTGGCTGATGGTCCCGCGCGCGTCGATGCGATCAGACCGCTCAGCGTCCCAGGCGAGCAATGGCCTGGCGCGACCTACCACCAGCCGGTTTGCGGCTGGCGCTGATACGGCGCGACCCTGCGGCGAGCCTGCACGGGCGCGGGGTCCGCATTCCAGCGCTGGAAGAACGAGCCAAAGCCGTCGCCATCCGCATCGTCGCTGCTCGCCATGAGATCGGCAGGCGGCGTCGGCTTGCGCGTGATGAAGCCACCTTGCGGCTGGTTGCTGAGCACCACGACGAATTCGGTGCGATAGTTGGTTTCGCTGCTCAGCGGCTCGTCGGAAATCACGATCGACGATCGCGGCAGCGCAGTCGCGGCGATCCGGTCGAGCACTTCCTGCGGAATGGTGATGCGGTCGAGGGCTGCCTTCGCGCTATCGCCTTCATCGATCGAGACGGCGCTCCAGCGCAGGCCTGCATCGTTCCGCGCCATTGCCGTAAACACATGCGTGCCGATCGGCTTGCCGGGGTCGCGGATGGTGATGGGAACTTCGATGCTTGAATCGAACACTTCGCCGCCGCCGTCCGGCGCCGGCTTATGCGTATTGCGCCGAACGTAAAGCATCTGCGTCTCGCGGCTGATATAGATCGAGACCGGCTCGAGCGCGAGTTTCGCATCGCTAGCTGCCTTGGCGGTGGCGACCTTTTTGGTCTCGGCCGCCTTGGCGGCTTCCTTTGCGGCGGCGGCAGCATCGAGCTTCGACGCCGTATCGGACTTTGCGGTTTCGAATTGCGCCCCAAGCTCCGCGGCCTTGGCGGCGGCCTTCTGCTTCGCGTCCTCAGCCCGCGCCTTGGCCTCATCGGTCTTTGCCGCAACGACGGCCTTGTCGGCGGATGCAAGCTCGCCATCGGCGCGTGCTTTCAGCGATTGCAGCTTGCGCAGGGCTGCAGGCAGCGGCTTCGCCTCGCGCGCCGAAGTCGCTGCGAGTTTCTTCGTCGCGTCCGCGGCAGCAGCGGCCTCCGCAGCCTCGCGGGCGAGCACCTCGACACGGCCCGGAGCAGCGGCGATGGCTTCCGCTTTCGGCATCAGAAGCGCCGGATGGGAGAACTCGACGGGCGCCGCGTCATTCGGCGAGATGATCACCCGCATCCCGATCCGCGTCTTGTCGAACAACCTGTCCGCGAAGCCGTAGGGCATCCGCACGCAGCCGTGCGATGCGGCATAGCCGGGCAGCGGGCCGCCATGCAGTGCGACGCCGTTCCATGTGATCCGCTGCATGTTCGGCATGGCAGCATCGTCATACATGTTGGAGCGATGGTCCTTGTTCTTCTCGAGAACGGCAAAGACGCCTGCCGGCGTCTCGCGACCGGACACCCCGGTCGAGACCGGTGCGCGCGTGATCCATCCATCGGCGTCGTAGAATGTGACCTGCTGGCTCTTGATCGACACGATCGCCATCATCGGCTCGCCTGCTTCGCGCGTGGCGGTCGCCTCGACGACGCGGGCGGGACGCGCCTGCTTTGCGGCGGCTCCGGCCGCCGGAGCGGCCACCGCAACCATTGCTGCCAACACCACGACGGGAGATATCCAGTGCCGCATCCCGACGTTGGGTTGCGCCGTCGCCAATCGATTTGCCATTCAGTGCCCCGGTCAAATGCCTTCCGATCGCGAATCGTACGGGCGTTTGATTGCGATTGTATCAATTCGCCGCCGCTTCGCTTGCCCGATGTCTCGTTGACGCGGCGAGCGCGGCGAAAGTTCATTCGTAGCCGACAAACGGCGCCGGACAAAGGTGGCTCACTGCCACACCCGGCACGTGGTCGACTGCGAAATCTGGACAAAACGGCGGTTGGGGCCGGAGTTCAAAATGAGCCCAGTGCGGAGCCCATGGCAATCACGGCGGCAAGAGCGACAACCGAGCTCACGATGCCGACCATCACAATATCGAGATAACTTTGGCGATGCGTCAGGCCGCAGATCGCGAGCAGGCTGACGACCGCACCATTGTGAGGGAGAATATCCAGGGTGCCGGAGCCGATCACAGCTACGCGGTGCAGCAACCCGGGATCGATCCCTTCCCGCGTGGCAACGTCCATATAGGTCTGACCGAGTGCATCAAGCGCGATTGTCAGTCCGCCGGATGCCGAACCTGTCAACGCGGCGAGCAGGTTCGTGGAAACGGCCAACGACACCAGCGGGCCACCTTTAATGCCCAGCGCCCAGTCCCGCACCATGTCAAATGCAGGCAGCGCTGCGATGACAGCGCCAAAGCCAACGAGGCTCGCGACAGTCAGCGCTGGCAGCACGGATGCATTGGCCCCCGCATCCATCGTCTGTCGTAGCGCAGGCAATCGCGTCCAGTTGCAGATGACGACTGTCGCGGTCGCTCCTGCGAGCGCGACGACAACGGACCACACGCCGGCAACGGCAGATAGAGACGTGCTGCCCCAGCGCTGCTCGGCCAGGAAGGAGACATCAAGCCGGGGAAGGACAAGGAGCGACATCACGAGATTGACGACGACAACGACAACCAGGGGAAGAACGGCATTGACGACAGGCACTTCCGCTTTGCTGCGATGCCCGTGGGATATTTCGGCCGGGTCGAATTCGCGCGCCGTCGTAGCACGCCCGCGCAAGCGCTCGTCATCGGCAGCGGCGTTGGTCGCGATCGACAATTCTTCGCCATAACCCTCATTCGCTTGTCGTGCCGCCTTCTCGGCGCGAAGCAACCACCACAGTCCAATACCCAGCATGATCAATGACGCGATCATGCCGAGGCCTGGCGCAGCGAAGGGCGTGGTGCCAAAGAAGGGCATAGGTATCGCATTCTGAATCGATGGTGTGCCCGGCAAGGCTGACATGGTGAAAGTGGACGTTCCGAGAATGACCGTCGCTGGCACGAGGCGGCGCGGAATCTCCGCCGCGCGAAAGAGCGACTGGGCCATCGGAACGATCACAAAAAATGCGACGAAAAGGCTGACGCCTCCATAGGTGACCAGTGCCCCCGAGAGCACAACGGCGAGGATGACCCGGCGCTCGCCAAGGCGGCGGGTGATGAAGTTCGCGACCGCAGTGACCGCGCCGCTGTCGTCCATCAGTTTCCCGAATACGGCGCCGAGCAGAAAGATGGGAAAGAACTGAGCGAGAAACTGGGCTGCGCTGCCCATGAAGATCTGCGTCCAATTGGCAAGCAATGGCTCTCTGCCAAAAGCCGACGCAACCAGTGCGGAGAGCGGAGCAAGCAGCAGAACACTCCACCCCCGGAAAGCCAGCCAGATGAGAAGACCAAGCCCGACGAGAATGCCGAGAAGCCCCATGCGTCAGCACTCCGCCAACAGGATGTCGAGATCGGCCGTCGAACGCTCGCCAAGATCGGCGCCATGCGCGTCGAGAAAGTCACCGGCCGCTTGCCGCCCCTCGTCGCGCAGCTTGGATAGGAAGGCCCATTCGGCGTTGAGCTTGGATGACGCAGCGAAAGTCGCGAGCAGATCGCTCTTGATCCGGTGCGTCTTCATTTGAGCCCAGCGGGCGCCCTCCCCGGTGCCGGGATCCGCCACCTGACGAAGCAGCGCGATCATCCGCAGCTCCTTTGCCAGCGGCGAGTTGAATGAAATTTCATTGAGACGGTTGAGAATGTCCGCAGCCGTGCGCGGCTCCTCCAGTCGCTCGGTCGGATTGATTTGCACGACGATCGTGTCCTGCGCGTCTGTCTCCCGAACAAGCGGCGTGATCGTGGGGTTGCCTGCATAGCCCCCGTCCCAATAGGCTTCGCCTTCAATCTCGATCGCGCGGAACATCGTTGGCAGGCATGCCGACGCAAGCAGCACATCCGCGGTGATCTCGGCGTTACGGAAAATTCGCCCGCGACCTGTTCGTACCCGCGTGGCCGTTACGAAGAGTTTGATCGGCGCACCGGCGAGACGCTCGAAATCGATGCTCTCGGCCAGTATCTCGCGCAACGGATTGTAACCGAGCGGATTGAGATCATAAGGCGACAGGACTCGCGACATCAGATCGGCGAAGAGATAGGCCGGAGAAGTGTCGAGCGACCAGCGTCCCATGAGGCGGTCGAGGGGGGAGCGTTGAAACGGACTGAAGGCCGCGGCACGCGAGACGCGCCGCCAGTATTTGTCCAGAGCCTCGCGTGCTCCGTCGGCACCTCCGGCAGTCCAACCGTCCGCCAGAACGGCAGCATTCATCGCTCCTGCCGATGTTCCGGATATGCCGGCAATTTGCAACCACGGCTCCTCAAGCAGCCGATCGAGGACACCCCACGTGAATGCGCCATGCGAGCCTCCGCCCTGGAGCGCCAAATCCACGAGTACCTGCCTTCGGTTCATCATGCAGCTTCTCCAACTGCCGAGAGACACGCTGGTAGCCAACCGTCGAGCACTTCAGAAACCACGCACCGAATAGGCGTGGCCATCATAGACTTGGAAAGTCTGCTTCAGGTCGCTTTCGACCGAGCCCTGCGACCTCTGCGTGCTATTTGATGCCCACCTCGCTCCAAAAGCAACCGGCCGGGGCCTGGCCGGAAACATCGCGCTGGATCCGACAATCGCACGCGGCGACCTGCAGAGGGACTTTAGTAAATATCAGGGGAAAATATCAGGCCATCGCCCCGTAATGAGACAATGGGCGGTGCCAAAATGTGAAGGCGCGACAATGAAGCGCCTTCGGACATCGGACGACTACGGCGTCAGGAGCTTGTTGTATTTCGCCACATCGCGCGTCACCAGCTGCTGCAGCACCTGCGGCGCATGCTCATCAGCATCGGGCGCCACAGTCGACAAATCGCGGAAACGCTTCTTCACAAGATCGCTTTCAACCGACGCCCGCGCCGCCGCGTTGAGTTTGGCGATGATCTCCGGCGGCGTGCCCTTCGGCGCGAACAGGCCATTCCAGCCCTGCGCCTCGAAGTCGGGCAGCCCCGCTTCCGCCGAGGTCGGCAGATCGGGCAGCGTCGCCAGCCGCACCGTGGAGCCGACCACGATGCCCTTCACCAGCTTGTCGTCGATGGCCTGCGAAACGGAGGCTGCGGAATCGCAGACGCCGTCGATCTGGCCACCGATGGCATCGGTGAGCGCGGGCGCCGCGCCGCGATAGCCGACCAGTGTGACGTCGATGCCGGCGGCCTGCACGAAGCTCTTGCAGATCAGGTAATTCGAGGAACCGATCCCGGCATGGCCGAGATTGACCTTGCCCGGATTGGCTTTGGCATAGGCGATGAAGCCCTTGAGATCACTCGCCGGGAAATCCTTGCGCAGCGCCACGACGCCGAAGGTCTTGGCCACCATGCCGATGGAGGCAAAGGAGTCCGGCGTGAAGGACAATTTCGGATAGATCGTGTAGGTCGCCGCGCTGGTGCCGGCATTGCCGATGGCGATGGTGTAGCCGTCGGGGGCAGACCGCGCCGCGCGGGCCAGCGCGGTGGAGCCGCCGGCGCCGACGACATTCTCGATGATGATGGTCTGGCCGAGCGGCACCGCCATCTGTTCGGCCACCGCGCGCGCGATGACGTCCGACGTGCCGCCGGCCGCGAAAGGCACGATCATCGTGATGGGGCGTTTGGGATAATCATCGGCAGATGCCGAGACGCTCGTAGCCAGCACGAGCGCAAGCGTTGCGGCGAGCTTCGACAGCCGCGCCACAGCAGCGATCACGCAGCGCGCTCCAGATGCTCGACAAGACCAGCAAACAGACCGCGGCCGTCGGTGCAGCCCATGATGTCTTCGACGTGATTTTCCGGATGCGGCATCATGCCGAGCACGTTGCCCTTCTCGCTGACGATGCCGGCAATCGATGCGGCGGCGCCATTGATATTGTGCAGATCGCCAACCTCGCCCGTCGGCGAGCAATAGCGATAGAGCACGCGGCCATCGCCTTCGAGGCGCTTCAGCGTTTCGGCATCGGCTGTGTAGTTGCCCTCGCCGTGGGCGATCGGCACGCGGATCACCTGACCGGCATTGTAGCCACGGGTAAACGCCGTGTCGGACCGTTCGACGCGCAGATGCACGTCGTGGCACAGGAATTTCAGTTTGGCATTGCGCATCAGGATGCCCGGCAGCAGGCCGGACTCGCACAGGATCTGGAAGCCGTTGCAGACGCCCATCACGAGGCCGCCGTCAGCCGCGAACGCCCGCACCGCATCCATCACCGGCGAGCGCGCCGCAATGGCGCCGCAGCGCAGATAGTCACCATAGGAGAAGCCGCCGGGGACGACGACGAGATCGGTGCCCTTGGGCAGCGCGGTCTCGGCGTGCCAGACCATCGTGGACTCCTGCCCCGATGCCAGCTTGAGCGCCCGCGCCATGTCGCGTTCGCGGTTGATTCCGGGGAAGACGAGAACGGCGGATTTCATAGCGATAACCTGGCTCAGAGCACTTCGACGCGATAGTTTTCGATCACCGTATTCGCCAGCAGCTTGTCGGCTGCGGCTTTCAGCGCTTCCTCGGCTTTCGCCTTGTCGGCGCCATTCAGTTCGATGTCGAACACCTTGCCCTGCCGCACAGAGGCAATGCCATCGACGCCGAGCGATTTCAGCGCGCCTTCGATGGCCTTGCCCTGCGGGTCAAGGATGCCGTTCTTCAGGGTAACAGTTACGCGGGCTTTCACGTCTTGATCCTCAGCTCTTGACCAGTACCGGGCCGGTGCCCATCGGGCGTTCGTTTTCGGAGAGAATGCCGAGACGCTTGGCGACCTCGGTATAGGCCTCCAGCACGCCGCCGAGATCCCTGCGGAAACGATCCTTGTCCAGCTTCTCGTTCGACTTGATATCCCACAGCCGGCATGAGTCGGGCGAGATCTCGTCGGCGACGATGATGCGCATCATGTCGTTTTCGAACAGGCGACCGCATTCCATCTTGAAATCGACGAGGCGGATGCCGATGCCCAGGAAGAGACCCGTGAGGAAGTCGTTGACGCGGATGGCAAGCGCCATGATGTCATCGATTTCCTGCGGGGTGGCCCAGCCGAAGGCCGTGATGTGCTCTTCCGAGACCATCGGGTCGTTGAGCTGGTCGTTCTTGTAATAGAACTCGATGATCGAGCGCGGCAGCTGGGTGCCTTCCTCGATGCCGAGGCGCTGCGACAGCGAGCCCGCCGCCACGTTACGCACCACCACTTCCAGCGGCACGATCTCGACTTCGCGAATCAGCTGCTCGCGCATGTTGAGTCGGCGGATGAAATGGGTCGGCACGCCGATGTCGTTCAGATGCTGGAACAGGTATTCCGAAATCCGGTTGTTGAGGACGCCCTTGCCCTCGATCACCTGGTGTTTCTTGGCATTGAACGCGGTCGCGTCGTCCTTGAAGTGCTGAATCAGGGTACCGGGCTCCGGGCCTTCATACAGGACCTTGCCCTTGCCTTCATAAATGCGACGTCGACGGCTCATGGGGATGTACCGGGTGTTGTTGAAATCCATGGATGTGGTGTGCTCCGAATAACGGGATCGACCCACGACGGAGCTGCCGTGAAGGCCAGGAACGGGAAGAAACAGAACGAGAACCGGGCCTGCAGGCAACCTACCCGATCGGCCCTGCCAGTACAATCGACCCGGCCCGCCCAGCGGGGGTTTACCCCAACCTCGCGCAAGCCTGGTCCGATAAGCCTCGCCCGATACCGTCTTGCCTGCGACCTTGCGGCCGATTGTTCCAACGGTATCTCGACCTTATTTAAGCTCCGAACCGGCGTTTACAACGTCGTCCTGACCGCCCAACAACCCCGACGGAAACTTTAACCATGTCATCATTCGACAAGCGCGGCGAAGCCTTCGAGAACAAGTATGCGCTCGATGAAAGCCAGAAGTTCAAGGCCGAGGCCCGCCGCAACAAGCTGCTGGGCCTGTGGGTCGCCGAGCAGCTCGGCAAGTCCGGCGACGAGGCCGCCGCCTATGCCAAGGAAGTCGTCGCAGCCGATTTCGAGGAAGCCGGCGACGGCGACGTGGTGCGCAAGGTGCTCGCCGATCTCACCGCCAAGGGCATCGCGATCACCGAGCCGCAGCTGCGCGTGAAGATGGATCAGCTGACCGCTGAGGCCGTCGCGCAGGTGAAGGCGGGGATCTGAGGTCAACAGCTTCGAGTTGCAGCGAGACATCTCGCTGCAACTCACGACGTTTCATAGAGAGCCGCGCATCACATGATGGCGCGGCTCTTGTCTTTTGAAACGTTCCAGACTCGCAGAGCCTGACTCAAGATTCCGAATTGCGATGTGCAAATTCTGAAACAGAGTCGCACAGCGTGCCGATGACGGCTCGCATGCGCGTGCTACAAATTGCTCAAAATGCACGTCGATTGTTCAATCGTGTCGCGGCTCACCTTGCGACTGCATCACCGAAGACACACAGGCTCGCCAATCTCGTCGCTTTAGAGCGATTCAACCTCCCATTCGAAGTTTTCATTCAAAGCTACTGCTAGATCGCCTGCGCATGTTTCTCAAACGCGAAGGCGACACAACGTGACGACGGACAACCATTGCAATCTCAACAGCAACGCACGCAGCATCTTCAAGTTGCGCCGCGCGTATTGGTTGATCGGCGCGACGTTCCTGCTCGGCGATTATGTCACCGGGGCCTCGATCGCCAATGCACAGACGAATACGACGCTGCCGCCGGTCACCGTCGAATCGCCAACACAGGCGCGCCGGCCCGCACGTGCTGCGAGCGCCACGCCGAGCCGGGCGCGAACTGTCGCCGCACGCCGCAATGCCACGCCCCCGCCCGCCCCGCCGACACCGACCGAGCGCGCGATCGCCGCAGCCGCCGCAAAATACGAACAGATCCTCGGCTATCGCGCGATGCCGAATGCGACGACGCTGCGCGGTGCCACGTCGGCACTCAATACATCGCAGACTGTCAACGTCGTGCCGGAGCAGGTGATCAAGGATCAGAGGCCGCGCAATCTGGACGACGCGCTGGTCAATATATCAGGCATTACCCAGACCAATACGCTCGCCGGCACCCAGGATGCCGTGATGCGCCGCGGCTTCGGCGACAACCGCGACGGCTCGATCATGCGCAACGGCATGCCGCTGGTGCAGGGCCGCGCACTCACCGCCGCCGTCGAAAGCGTCGAGGTCCTGAAGGGACCGGCCTCGCTGCTCTACGGCATCATCGATCCAGGCGGCATCGTCAACACCATCAGCAAGCGGCCTGAACTCTACCAGCACGGCGAAGTGACGCTGGAAGGCGCGACCTACGGCTCGCGCAGCGGCGGCAATGCAACGATCGATATCACCGGCCCGATTGGCAAGGACGGCCTCGCCTATCGCTTCATCAGCTATGGCATCAACGAGGATTACTGGCGCAATTTTGGCACCCGCAAGGAGACGCTCTACGCACCGTCGCTTGCCTGGTATGGTGAGAACACCACGGTGCAGTTCAATTACGAGCACCGCGATTTTTACTCGCCATTCGACCGCGGCACGGCGCTCGATACCCGCACAATGAAGCCGCTGGCGATCCCGGCGACTCGCCGCATCGATGAGCCCCTCAATAGCATGTGGGGAACCTCCGACCTCACCCAGATTTCGGTCGATCACAAGATCAACGAAAACTGGAAGATCTATGCGGGCTACAGCTACAACGTCGAGACCTACAACGCCGCGCAGCTCCGCAACACGGCCGTCAATCCGGTCACCGGCGTCGCGACGCGCAGCAATGATGGCACCTACGGCGCACTGACGAACGCCAGCTATGGAACAGCCTACGTCTCCGGTAGCTTCTGGCTCGGCGGCCTGAAGAACGATGTACTGTTCGGCGGCGATGCGCAGCATCGCGTGATCTACCGTAAGGATCTGGAGAGGCAAGCAGTCGGGACGTTCAACGTCTACAATCCAGTTTATGGCACGATGCTGCCCGGTACGACCATCGTGGCCGCGGATAGCGATCAGACTGACAAGCTCGATACCCAGGGCCTATTCTTCCAGGATACGCTGCACCTGACCAACCAGTTCTCGATTGTCGGCGGCGTGCGCTACATCGACTACGCGCAGATCGCTGGCAAAGGCCGGCCGTTCGATACCAACACCAACCTCAGCGGCAACAAGGTGCTGCCGCTCGGCGGCGTGATCTACAAGATCACCGACGAACTCTCGACCTATGTCAGCTATACCCAGTCGCTGAAGCCGACCTCGACCATCGCCAACTTCTCTTCCACGAATCCGGACTACGTCATTACGGGGGGCGTGCAGCCCGAAGAAGGCACGCAGTGGGAAACTGGCCTGAAATATGATAATAAGCGCATCTCCGGCACGCTCGCTTTCTACGATATCGAAAAGAAGAACGTCCTCGTCGCGCAGCTCAACAGCACCACCAATGTCACCGAAGCAACGGCGGCGGGCAAGGTCCGCTCGCGCGGTATCGAGCTCGATGTCACCGGTCGGCTGTCCGACAACTGGAGCATGATCGGCAGCTATGGCTACACCGATGCACGCGTTACCGAAGACCCGGTCTATTTCGGTAAGCAGTTGCAGAATGTCGCGATGAACACCGCGTCGCTGTACTTGGTCTACGACTTCGGAACGCTGCTGCCCGGCCGCCTGCGGGTCGGCGCCGGCGCGCATTATGCCGGCGACCGCCCGGGCGATGCGCTCAACACCTTCGTGCTGCCGTCCTACACCGTCGCCGATACGTTCGCGACCTACGAAACAAAGTATCAGAATCTGCCGGTGATCTATCAGTTCAACGTCAAGAACCTGTTCAACCAGGTCTACTATCCCTCGGCAGTAAGCGCTCCCAACATTGCGGTCGGCGACGCCCGTCGCTTCTCGCTGGCAGCGACGGTGAAGTTCTGACCATGTCAATGCCACGTCGCGCCAGTGCAGGACTGATTGCGCTGGCAGCGACGTGGCTGAGCTTCGGCTTGGCCACAAGCCGCGCCGAAGAGATCAACCTCTATTCGACGCGCGAGCCGCAACTCGCGGAGCCGGTCATCGCATCCTTCACGGCGGCAACCGGGATCACGGTCAAGCTCACTTATATCGAGGACAATCTCGTCACGCGCATGAAGGCCGAGGGCGACGCCTCCCCCGCCGACGTGCTGATGACCATCGGCCTCGACAAGACCTCGCAATTCGCCGCGAATGATCTGTCGCAACCGACCACCTCTGCCCTGCTCCACAAGGCAATCCCGCCGCAGCTGCGCGGCAGGGAATGGATCAGCCTGTCGGTGCGTCCGCGCGTGGTGATGGTACGGAATGACTCACCGCAAGGCGCGATCCGCTACGAGGATCTCGCCGATCCCCGCTTTCGCGGCCAGCTCTGCATCCGCTCGCCACTGCACCAGAACAATGTCGCGCTGATATCGGCCTATCTCGTGCATCACGGTGCCGATGCCACGGAGACGTGGCTCAAGGGTATCAAGGCCAATCTGGCGCATGCGCCGGAAGGCAAGGACAACGACGTCATCCGTCAGCTTGCCGAAGGCCGCTGCAGTATCGGCATCGCCAATACCGTGGCGCTGGCGCAATTGCGCGACGGCCGCGAAGGCGCGGAATGGACGGCCTGGGCCAACAAGGTGAAGACGGTGCCGACGACATTCGAGCGCGGCGGCACGCATGTGAACCTCACCGGCGCAGCGCTGGCGAAACACGCGCCGCATCGCGCGGCCGCGGTGAAGTTCCTGGAATTTCTGGTGACACCGGCCGCGCAGAAACTCTATGCCGCGGCTGAGCTGGAATATCCGGTGACGGCAGGTGCCGAGAGCGCACCGCTGGTGGCGGCGATGGGGGCGTTTCCGAGCGATACGCTTGATATCGATGCGATCGCTGCCAGCCAGAAGGCGGCGATTGCACTGATCAAGAAGGTTGGGTTTGAGAAGTAGGCGCGCATGATGCGCCACCTCCGCCCACGCGTCATTCCGGGGCGCGTGCGTCTTCGCACGCGAACCTCAGCCACTCCACTTGGAGTAGCGGGGAATCCCGGCATGGCGGTCACCTCTCCGCCGCCCGGAATGTCGAGATGATGAACACGCGGGGATTCCGGGTTCGTGCTTGGCCGGCTTCGCCGGCAACGCACGCCCCGGAATGACGACGTGTGGTTAGCTACCGCCAGCCCATGCCCGGCGCGACGTGCTTCAAGATCGCCTCGATCACATGCGCATTGTAGTCGACGCCCAACTGGTTCGGCACCGTCAGCAACAGCGTATCGGCCTCCGCAATCGCCTCGTCGCCCTTCAACTGCTTAATCAGTGCGTCCGGCTCTGCTGCGAAGCTGCGGCCGAAGATGGCGCGCTCGGTGCCGTGCAGGTAGCCGACCTTGTCCTCGCCCTCGTTGCCCCGGCCGAAATAAGCGCGGTCGCGGTCGTCCACCAGCGCGAAAATGCTGCGGCTGACCGAGACGCGCGGGTCACGCGTGTGCCCTGCCGCCTTCCAGGCGTCGCGATAGAGCCGGATCTGCTCGGCCTGCTGCACATGAAACGGCTTGCCACTCTCATCGATCTTCAGCGTCGACGACTGCAGGTTCATGCCCTGCTTGGCCGCCCATTCCGCCGTCGCGTTGGTGGAGGCGCCCCACCAGATGCGCTCGCGCAGGCCTTCGCTATGCGGCTCGAGCCGCAGCAGGCCGGGCGGATTCGGAAACATCGGATTGGGATTGGGCTGCGCAAAGCCCTTGCCTTGCAACACGTCGAGAAACACCTCGGTATGCCGCCGCGCCATGTCGGCGTCGGTCTGGCCCTCAGGGGGCCCGTAACCGAAATAGCGATAGCCGTCGATCACCTGCTCCGGCGAGCCTCTGGAGATGCCCAGCTGCAGCCGCCCGCCCGCGATGAGATCCGCGCTGCCGGCATCCTCCGCCATATAGAGCGGGTTCTCGTAGCGCATGTCGATCACGGCGGTGCCGATCTCAATCTTCTTGGTGCGCGCGCCGACCGCGGCAAGCAGCGGAAACGGTGCGGCGAGCTGGCGGGCGAAATGATGCACCCGGAAATAGGCGCCATCGGCGCCGAGTTCCTCGGCAGCAACGGCGAGATCGATGGATTGCAGCAGCGCGTCGCCCGCCGAGCGCGTCTGCGACGATGCGGACGGGGTCCAGTGGCCGAAGGAAAGAAAGCCGATGTTCTTCATGGGACGGGTACTCAGGGTGGGTTTGCTGAACCCCTATTTAGGCGTGAATGGGAGCAAGAAAAGGGAAACGATGGAAACGCATCGTTTCCGATGAGGCGATCATGTTCGCAGACTGCAGATCCGTGTCCACTTGCGCGCACCCGGGCACGACGTCGCACAGCCCCTCGCCCTCACTCCTTAAGCGTGCATCCTGTCACAAATCTTCTATAGGTTGACCAAAATACGGCGCTGGGCGAGCATCAACGTCACATCGAAAAACGGGGGGACAGGGCCATGCGCGTCACGACGTCTGCCGGAGCTTTCGAAGCGAGCGCGATCGCGGGCACGCGCGCCATTATGATCGCGCTCAATTGCGACGAGGCCGCGTGCAAGGGGCTGCTGGGATTTGCGTTCCGCCGCGCCAGGGGCGCCGGCAAGCCGGAATTCCTGCGCTCGCTGAAAGTGTTCGAAGAGGTCGAGCCAGAGCCCGACACCGAGCACGGAGAGTATTTCACCGACAAATTTCCGATCCAGAGTTTCCTCTGGAGCGACTACACCGCGGAGCCTGGCACGACCTATCACTTCGAGGTCATCCCCGTATTTGGCGATCCGACCGCGCCCGAACTGCGCGACGCCGAAAAGCTCGCCTTCACCGTCACGACGGAGAAGGAGGACGATGGTCAACACGGCATCTGGTTCAACCGCGGCGCCATCGCCAGCCAGGCCTATGCGCGCAAGTTCAAGAACCACAAGCCGACCGAAGCGGAGATGGACAATCCGAAGGACAAGCACACGGTCTGGCTCTCGCGCGGCCTGCTCGAGGCCTGCCTGGACTATATCGACACGACGAAGAAGAGCGAGGCGCTGCGCGCCTGCATCTACGAATTCACCTATGCGCCCATCATCGAGGCGTTCAAGGCGAAGATCGATGACGGCTTCGACGTCCGGCTGATCGTGCATGACGACAAGAAGGGCAAGAACCGCAAGGCGATGAAGGCCGCCGGTCTCGACGTCAAGGCGAAGCACAATGGCGAGCCGGTGGTGATCTGGCGCACGCGGCCGCCGATCCCGCACAACAAGTTCATCATCAAGCTCGACGGCGACGCGCCGCAAGAAGTGTGGACCGGCTCGACCAACATCACGCCGTCCGGTTTCCTCGGCCAGTCGAATGTCGGCCACCTCGTCCATGACAGCGACGTCGCCGAACAATACCTGAAATACTGGACGATCCTGAGCGACAACCCAACCGGCAAGCCGGCGAAGGAAGGCGTCGCGGAGATTTCGCCCTACCCGCCCGCCCTCGTGAACGAGGGATCACAGACCTGCATCTTCTCGCCGCGCCAGACGGCGTCGATGCTGAACTGGTATGCCGACCGGATGAGCGACGCCACCTCGTCGATCATGTTCACCGCGGCCTTCAACGTCGCCGCCGATTTCATCGAGCCGCTGGCGCGCGACCGTGACTTCCTGCGCTTCGTGCTCAAGGAGAAGCCGCCCACCGCCGACGAGCGCAAGGCGCTCAAGGGCGACCGCGACCTGCAGATTTCCTTTGGCGCCGTGCTGGGCGCCGAGTTCAAGGTGGTCGACGGCAAGCTGGTCGCCAAGCGCAAGGTGAAGGAGTTTCCGCTGGACCGCTGGTTTCTCAAGGAGGAGCTCACCCGCGACGAAGGCAATATCTTCTTCGTTCACACGAAATATCTGCTGATCGATCCCCTGAGCGACGATCCCCTGATCTGCACCGGCTCGGCGAATTTCTCGGAGGGATCGCTGACCACCAATGACGAGAACATGATCCTGATCCGCGGCTCCACCCGCGTGGCCGACATCTACATGACCGAGTTCGACCGGCTGTTCCGCCATTTCTATTTCCGCGATGTCGCCAATGACGTGGCCAGCAAGCGCAAGAAAGGCGAGAAGCCGGAAAAGGTGTTCCTCGATCCGGACGACCGATGGACGGAGAGCTATTTCAAGCCCGGCGGATTCAAGTCGCGGCGCCGCGAGATGTTCTTCACCATCCCGGCCTCCAACTGGACCGTCAATGCCGCAACCCACAGCGATGACGAACCGGTTCGTCCGCCAAAGAAGAAAGCAGCGAAGGCTGTAGCGAAGAAGGCCAAGGCAAAGACAGCCAAGAAGAAAACAACGAAAAAGACGGCAAAGGCCGCGTCAGCCAAAAAGGCCAAGACAACCAAAACCAAGAAGGTCGCGAAGGCGAAGGTCAAAAAAGCGAAGACCAAGACGACCAAGACGAAGAAAGCCAAGACCAAGAAGTCAAAGGCCAAGAAATCAAAGGCCAAGTCGAAACGTTGAGCACGACACCACGCCGGAGCCCCGCGCCCGGCGCTAGCTCAGCACCCCCGTCCCGTCGCGCGGCGCGCCGCCGCGGGTGGCGGCGGCCTTGATGCCCCAGTCGGCCATGAATTTCGGCCGCGGTCTGTCCTGCAGCACCAGCGCGCCGGCGACCAGCGCGCGTGTCGGGATCGCATCGCGGTCGATGGCGCCTTCGAGGGTCATGGCGAGGTCGCGCGCGAAGACGCGGTTGCCGATGTGCCAGGAATGGGTGAAGTCGCCGAAGAACGTGCTCTTCTTCGGATCGAGCGTGGCGAAATAGTCCCCGCAATTGACGTTGGTCGCTTTCGCATGCGCATCCGCCGGCAGGCCGACGCGGCCCGCGCGCGGCGCCACGCCGAGCCGCTTGGCATTGGAGGCCGCCAGCACGCTGTCATAGGGGTTTGAATAGTTGGTCAGCCGCAGGATGCGCTTGAACATCGGCCCCGACCAGGAATCATTCACCGACAGGCTCGACGACGCCACGTCGCCCGCGATGAAGGCGACCTGGCTGACGCGCCAGTTGCTCTTGAACAGCGCGCCGTCCTTCTCCGCCTGCACGAAGGCTTCCATGGCCACATAGGCGCCGGTGGAATGGCCGAGCAGATGGACATTGGTGACGCAGTCCTTCTCCTGCCCCTGCGCCAGCACGGTAATGCAATCGCTCACCAGCTTCACCGCCACTTCGGCGCCCTTGGAGCGATCCTGCCAATAGGCCAGCGTCTCGTTGTCGCTCGGCCAGTCGAAGCCGATGACGAGGCCCTTCCAGCCCTCGGCCTTGAGATCCTTCGCGAGCTGCCGCTGGCGCTTCATGATGATGTCGAGATCGTTGTTATAGCCGTGGATGAAGACGAGGATGTCGCCGGCTACGCTGATCGAATTCTGGTTCGGATCGCCGTCAGCGATATCGCGCACCTCCTTCACCCATTTGGCGAGATCGGTCTTGCTCGATGTCGCCATCGCCGGCGTCGGGATCGCCACATTGGTCGGCACCCGCAGATAGCGGATGGTGCCGACATTCTCGTTGAAGGCCGCGCCCGAGATGCCGCGCGCACCTGCCATGAAATTCCCCTGCCGTTCCCGCCGGGTTTCCTCCGCATCGCGCCACCCCCTCTTTGTGAGCCAGGCACGATCGACGTGTGCCAGCCTATCGCGCAATCACAGGTGCAGCCAAGTGACCGGATGCGCGCCCGCCACGCCATCGGCGACGACGGACGGCGATGCATCGGACGCCGCACGCCCGGCTTGCGCAATCTCGCCTTTAGGTATATATTCTTCGACATGACACATCCTTTCTTCGGCCCCATCATCCGCCTGCGCGTCACGCCCGATGAGCCCGAGCCGCCGGATGCCTTTGTGGGCGGCCCACGGGTGCGCGGCTCGAAGCGGCCGCATGGGGATGCCAAATGCGCGCAGGTGCGCCGCCTGATCGAGACGACGGTGCTGACCTATGGCGAGATCGCGAAGCAAACCGGCGTCGGCCGCGCCTCGATCTGCCGCTGGACGCGCGACGGCGGCTGGCAGCGCCCGCTGTTTGCGCCGCGCGCCACCGACACGGTGCCGTCCGCCCGCGCCTCGCAGAAACTCAAGCTGCGCAAACTCGCCGAGCGGCTTCACGCGCTGGCGGAGCGCGCCGTGCGCGAGCTGGAAGCGCAGCCTGATGTCAATCTCGATCGCCTGATGCAGGCGCTGCAGGTGCTGAAGATGGCGCGGCTGGAAGCGATGGGCCGCCGGCGCCCGCGTCGCCACATCGACATGCCCGCGCGCACCGGCCGCGAGATGATGGAGCGCGACGCTGCGATCCGCACCGCGCTGAAGGAGATGCGCCGCGGCGGCGTCGATGTGGCACAGATTCCGGACGACGCGATGGCGCTGCTGGAAGCCGCGCATACGCCGCCGGAATGGGATCATCCAGCGCTGCGGCCAAGGGGGAGCAGGCGATATTAGCGCGCCGCCATCCGTATGACGCCGTCATGCCTCCACACTCCACGTCATCCCCGGGCTTGACCCGGGGATCCATCTTTGCGCCGAGCGCAGAATGCAACGTGGATGGCCGGGTCAAGCCCGGCCATGACGTGAGGAGAGAACAGCGTGCAACACGCGGTGCCGCCCGGCCACGACGTGGAGAAGACGAAGCCTCACACCTCCACTGGCAGATAGAAATCGATCACCGCGCCCTTCTTGGTCGGCGCGAACTCGCTGTCATAGCGCTCGAAATCCGGCCGGTCGGCGACCGTCAGACCGGATGCCGGCACCAGCTCGCCCCAGATGGTCGCCATCGCGCGCTTGATCTGCGGATGCACCGCCCCGCCATTCAGCACGATGCGAAACACCGCATAGGTCGACGCTTCGATACGCTTCGCCGCAAAGCCCAAAGGCAGCGCCGCGCCTTCATCCGCGCCGACGCCGGCCATGTAATCGAAACTGCCTTCGGCGCGGTCGACATTCCAGACCACGCCATAGGTGGTCCAGCTCGGCGCCTGCCCTTTGAACGGCAATGCGCCCATCAGCTTCGACCACAGTTGGGGGATCTGGGCCTTGGTCTCTTCATCGAACCGCGCCGAAGGACCTGCGACGGTGAAGGCGTCCAGTGCCACCAGGTCCGGCAAACGGGTGACAGCAACGGCGACGTCATCGGGCATGGTCATCGGATATTGTCCTTCGATGGGAGTAACACTGAAGCCGCGCCGAAACCGCCCGGGCGCGACGCCGAACAGGCGGGCGAAGGCGCGCGTGAACGCCTCCTGCGAGTCGAAGCCGCAATCGAGTGCGAGATCGACAAGGCGCAGATCGGGATCAGCGGTCAGCCGCCGCGCCGCACGAACCAGCCTGCGCCCGCGCACATGCGCCATCACGCCCCGGCCCATCGCGGCCGAGAACAGCCGCGAGAAATGATAGGGCGAGAGACTGGCGCAGGCGGCGATCGTCTCGACGCTCAGGGGATCGTCGAGATGCTGCTCGATCCAGGCGAGAACGGCGACAAGGTCAGGCGTGCGGTGCGGGATGGGCTGGTTCATGCGGCGGGTATCGCATGGGCGGCCGGGGGTGTCTTGATCGGTCTTGCTGTACGGAGCTGGGATTTCGAAAGGGCCAGCATCTCACCGATCGCATAATGCACGCTCACTTTCATCTCAGACGGCGCCACCAGCTTTCAGGCAATATCTGCGGCGGCGCAAACAAAACCAGTAGTTGCCGAATGCAAGCTTTTGCATTCTCATAGCAGCCGCTGGTTGGGGGAAAGTGCTGTGAGATTCATCGCGGATGGGCCGTCCATACCAGACGAGCTCCTTGTTGCTCGAGACGAAGGACGCGTTGTCTTTTTCTGTGGCGCAGGCGTCTCACGAGCACGCGCTCGACTTGTCGACTTTCTCGGACTAGCCCGAACTGTTGCAGACAAGCTCGCGATCGGACCCGACAACGCAACGCGGAGACTGATTAGCGCTATCGAAAGCTTTCCGCCGATTGAGGGAGTTGGAAGTCTGATAGCTGCGGATCGCGTATTCTCGCTAATTGAAAGAGAATTTGAATCCCGCGACATATACAGAGCGATAGCAGATGCACTCAAACCTCCCGCTTCCGCAGACCTATCTGCACATCGGGATATTCTCGATTTAGCGCGATCGCCCGACAGAACGGTGCGACTCATAACAACAAATTTCGACCTCTTGTTTGAAGCGTGCGACAACACTGTACAGCGCTGGCGGCCGCCAAGACTTCCAGATCCACTCAGAAACGATGAATTTCGTGGCATCATCCATCTACATGGACATGTCACGGATGATTACACCGATGCGGCAGGTGATGGATTCGTCATATCCAGCGCCGAGTTCGGTCAAGCATATCTCTCGGAACGTTGGGCAGCCGATTTCATTCGAACTGTCTTGCAGAAATTTCTGGTGGTCTTCATCGGATACACTGCTGACGATCCGCCAATGCAATATCTATTAGAGGCATTGAACCGCAGCGTCGGCTCTCTGAGCGGCGTTTACGCCTTTCAATCCGGTTCAGCCCAAGATGCAGAGGCTCGATGGTTACAAAAGGGCGTGCGTTCAATTGCCTACAATGAATCGACAGATCACGCGGAGCTTTGGAACACGTTATCCGCATGGGCCGCGCGAGCGAGAAACCACGATCTATGGTACAGCCAGACCATCGTCGCCGCACAATCGGGCCCAGAAGCATTGGCACCTCACGAGCGCGGTCAAATCACTCACATTGCTTCAACACTGGAAGGCGCTCGCCGATTCTCACAAGCAGACCCCCCTCCTCCTGCGAGTTGGCTTTGCACATTTGATCCGCTTGTTCGATTCTCCATGCCTGGCAGACTAGGCTCCCTCATGGAACGAGGGGACTATTTCGATCCATTTGACGCCTATGGAATCGACAACGATCCGGTTCCACCCAAGCTGAACCCGGACGATAGCTTCGCTAAGAGAGAGCAGCCTTCCGATGTATGGAATTGCTTCTCCGTTACACGGCAAGATCGGGAGAATTTGCAGGACGATCAATACCCCAGTCTTCGTGGCCATTGGTCAGTACATTCGCCAAGGCTGCCGAGTCGATTAGGTCTAATTGGGAATTGGCTGTCCAAGATTGCGTGTCAACCTGCAGCGGCATGGTGGGCCGCCCACCAAGCTGGGATCCATCCAGACATTCAACAACAAATCCGCTATGCGCTAGAGCACGACCACGGAAAATTCCCCAACGTTGTTAGGCAAGCATGGCATTATATACTTTACGCTTGGGAAAATACGCGAACTGACTTCTATCGGGACTGGTTTGATCTTGTCGCGCAAATAAAACTGGATGGATGGTCTCACGCCATAACTCGTGAATTCTTTGCGATTCAACGACCGTATTTGAAAGTTCAAAGACCTCTTGGCGGCGCGCCGCGCGCGCCAGATGACCACACGGACATACGGCTAAACGAACTCGTCTACCTCGACGTTGAGTATTCATCGCACAACGACGAGTTATCAATTCCGCCCGAGCATCTTTCACACTTTCTCAAAGAATTTCGAAAGAATTTGGAACTCGCAGTAGCGTTAGAGAACGAAATCGGTGGTTACGGCCTCCAAACGTTCAATCCAATAGAAGCGGAGCCCGCAGAGGAGCCTGCCTATCTTCATGGCATCTCCAAACCAATCGCCTCATTTGCAAAACTCTTTCGACAGCTAACCGATGTTGATCCAAAACTCGCGAAAGCAGAAGCAATAGCGTGGCAAAGCAATCAAGATCCTATATTCGCCAGGCTTGCAATATGGGCTACCGCCGACGAGCGCCTATTTACGGCAAGTGAAGCAGCCCGAATTATCCGTAAAATCAAACGGGACGAGTTTTGGAACGTCAGAGATCAGCGCGATCTTTTGATTGTACTTGCAAAGCGTTGGAGCGGTCTTTCTATCAGTGCACGCCGCGGTCTTGAACGGCGCCTATTACAAGGGCGTGGGAAATGGACAGGTGAGAAGACGGACGAGTTTCGTAGCAGACGGGCATCTCAAATTCTTGATCGCCTTTTTTGGCTGTCCTCAAGAGGCTGCAATTTTTCTTTCAACCTTCAGAAAGAGGCCACCAGGTTGAGGCTCGATGCTCCGCAATGGGACAGCAGCTTTGCAGAGCATGCAGCAGATTCACTTGAATCACGAACTGGCTGGGTCCGAACGGACACGGACAGCTCCGCACTAACAAATGAGCCCCTCGCCAATGTCTTGACTAAGGCCCAAGAACTAAGCGGAAGAACGCGTGAATTCTTCGTTGAGCGAGATCCATTCTCTGGTTTCGCCGAAAAGCGGCCAGTTCGGGCTTTCGCTAGTCTAGTCGTCGCTACAAAGCGCGGAATAGTTTCCGATTGGGCTTGGCGCACATTCCTGAACTCTGAATCAAGAAAGGCCGACAAACCGAGACTCGTGATCGCGATTGCAATAAGACTTTCTAACATTATCACGCCCACGTCTGTCGCTCTTGTTAGGCCAGCGTCCGATTGGATCCAACGCGTTAGCAAATCACTAGTCCCGATCAGACGAGACGTATTCGATCGATTGTGGGCTGCACTCGTTACAGCACTTAAAAGCCAAGTCGAGGCCGGCGCTTCCTCCATTATACGACAGAGAGAAGACCCCGATTGGGCAACAGAAGCTCTCAATTCGCCTGTCGGAAGCTTGGCGCAAGCCCTGATGAACGACCCAATTCTTTCAGGGCGACAGCCGCTTACAAAATTCCCTGACTGGTGGACTGTCCACGTAGAAGAACTATTACTACTTCCCGGTCCACTACGCCGCCATGCCCTGCCGTTACTCGCACACAACCTCGGTTGGCTTTTCGCAATTGATCCAACTTGGACGGAGCAAAACTTTCTACGTTTCTCTGAGCGAAACGACGAAGATAGCAGCGCGTTCTGGGCCGGATTCTTTTGGGGAGCAAAGATCCCCCAACAGGAACTCTATCTCCTATTGAAGCCCTCGTTCTTGCGACTAGCCAGCGGACGCACGATCGATCGACGGCAACACACCGAGATATTGGCCGGCGTTATCCTCGCAGGTTGGGGAAGTAGAATGACAGCTAGTGGCGATCGCATCATAACCGACGAAGAACTCCGGACTACCCTGATCACATCCGACGATGAATTTCGAACGAACGTTGTTTGGCAGTTGGAACGATGGTCACAGGAACCGGAATCTCGCTGGAATGAAGAGGCTTTGACTTTACTCCGCCAAGTTTGGCCTCGGCAGATCGCCGCAAAGACAGCACGTGTCTCAGCACGTCTATGTGACCTCGCATTTTCCCAAGAAGAACGGTTTCCGGATTACGTGGATGCAATCCTTCCACTCGTTACGCGCATCGTAGGCGACGATGTAAACTTGCCGATCCTGAGGCGAGCAAAAGACAATATTGTCGATTTATTCCCCGAAAACGCTTTAGCAATTTTGAGCGAAGTGCTGCCGGACAATGTTCGACGCTGGCCCTACGGGATAGACAGTATTCTAAGCCGAATCTCAAGCTCAGATCCTGCGTTACTTTTGGACTCTCGACTAATCGAACTGAACCGAAAATGGAATTCGCGCTAACCACCTAGTCAGTCAAAAAGGAGTTTCGTGGATGCCTCAGACGGATTACTCGGACCCCGAAATTCCATACCCGCGCTTAAGAATTCGAATTCAGAAGCGTGAGAGCGAAGCGTACTGGCTCACAATTTGGCTTCATGACAAGCCAGACGTGGATGGGCACCGCATCGTGAACGGAAAGTTTTTTGGCTCGTTCCCCGACGCCCACGAAAGAGTCACACAAACTGCTAAGGAGTTCAAAGCAGATGTTGGCTCAGACGATTTCACCATCGACTGGCCCGAAATGGAACGCGATTAAAATTTCTGTAGGAATGCGGTTTAGAACCTTCAGTAACAAACTCTATGGAAATGGCTGCAAGCTGCGGTGGATCAACGAAACGCGTCTCATCACAGCTTGCAAAGCCTTCCCCCTACCCCTCCTTAAACCCATATTCCGGCACATTGCCCGTCGCGCCGTAATACTTGTACGGCAGGAACTTGCCGGACATCGTGATCTGGACGCGGTCGCCCTTCGGATTGGCGATGCGCTGCATCACCATGTCGAAATCGATCGCCGACATGATGCCGTCGCCGAATTCCTCCTCGATCAGCGCCTTCCAGGCCGGGCCGTTCACCATCACCATCTCGTAGAAGCGATAGATCAGCGGATCCTGCGGCGGCATCTGCACGTTTTCGGCGCGCATCGGGATCTCGTTGAGCATCGCGGTCTCGCTCTTCGAGAGGCCGAACAGCTCGCCGGCATTGGCCGCCTGCGGCTTGGTCAGCTTCATGTTGCCGAGAATGGCGCCGACGATCAGCACTTCGCTGTAGCCGCCGATCTGCTCGCAGATATATTTCCAGGTCCATTCCTTCTCGCGCTTGATGTCGAGCAGCTTTTCGGTGAGGTCGGATCGCAGCATGGTCGTTTCTCCTTCGTCTTGAGGCTTCGGGTGACGCGGCTAGCGCGTCGCGCTGTGAAGAGACGGCATCGTTGGCGCCTCGGGGAATGCGGGCCGCACCACCGGCACATGGCGCGGGTCGTGGTGCGGCGTGGTGGCGGTGAACGTCTTGCTGCGCGTCACCAGGAAATCGATGATGTGGTTGCGCAGCGCGTAATAATGCGGGTGCTTGTGCAGATCGATGCGCGAGCGATCCCGCGGCAGCGGGTTCTCGACGATCTCCGCCAGCACGGCGCCGGGGCCGTTGGTCATCAGGAAGATCTTGTCGGCGAGATACATCGCCTCGTCGACGTCATGGGTGATCATGAAGGTGGTCTGCCCGGTCTCCAGCGTCACGCGGCGCACCTCGTCCTGCAGCGTCCCCCGTGTCAGCGCATCGAGCGCCGAAAACGGCTCGTCCATCAGCATGATCTTCGGCGTGATCGACAGCGCGCGCGCGATGCCGACGCGCTGCTTCATGCCACCGGACAGTTCCGACGGCCGCTTGTGCTCGGAGCCCGTGAGGCCGACCTTGTCGATATAGGTCTGCGCATGGGCGCGGACTTTTGTTTTGTCCCACTTGCGCCATTTCGACGACACGGCATAGGCGATGTTACCCATGACCGTCAGCCACGGCAGCAGCGCGTGGCTCTGGAAGATCACCGCGCGGTCGAGACTGGTGCCTGATATCGCCTGGCCGTCGACGATGACGGTGCCTTCGGAGGGCTCATCGAGCCCGGCAAGGATGTTCAGCACCGTGGTCTTGCCGCAGCCGGAATGGCCGATGATGCAGCCGAACTCGCCAGATGGCATCGACAGCCACAGATCCTCGAAGATCGTGGTGCTGCCGCCCGCCGCCGCCGGATAGCGCTTGGCGATGCCTTCGATGGAGATGAATTTGGTGGTCATCGCATTCACTCCGGAAACGTGACCATGCGGGTGAAGCGCGCTAATATCTGATCGAGCAACATGCCGACCACGCCGATCAGCAAAATCGCGATAATCACATTTGTGATCGATAAATTATTCCATTCGTTCCAGACGAAGTAACCAATCCCCGTCCCGCCGACCAACATTTCAGCCGCGACGATCACAAGCCATGCGATGCCGATGGAAATGCGCATGCCGGTGAGGATCGTCGGCGCGGCTGCAGGAAGAATGACGGTGAAGGCGCGGCGGAAGGTGCCGACTTCCAGCGTGCGCGCGACATTGATCCATTCCTTGCGCACGGCGGCGACGCCGAAGGCGGTGTTGAGCAGCATCGGCCATACCGAGCAGATGAAGATCACGAAGATCGCCGACAGGCTGGAATCCTTGATGGTGTAGAGCGCCAGCGGCATCCAGGCGAGCGGCGAGATCGGCTTCAGCACCTGGATGAAGGGATCGAGCGCCTTGTTCATCAGCGGCGACATGCCGATCAGGAAGCCGAGCGGGATCGCGACGATGACGGCGATGAGATAGCCGAGCCCGACGCGGCCGATCGAATAGGCGAGCTGGATGCCGAGGCCCTTGTCGTTCGGCCCGTTGTCATAGAACGGCCGCTTCAGGTGCTCCCAGAGTTTGGCGCCGACATCGAGCGGCCCGGGCATCGCGGACTTGCCCGATGTGGCCGTGAGGCCCATCAGTTTTGCGTATTCCGGCGACATGGTGCCGACCGTTGCTGTCTGCCGCGTGGCGAGATGCCACACGCCGATGAAGGCGAGAAAGATCGCGATGGAGACGACGGCAGCGCGGAAGCGAAGGGATTGGATCATGTGCGTCCTTTCCTTCTCCCCGCTTGCGGGGAGAAGGTGGCGCGAGCTTGCGAAGCAAGGTCGCGTCGGATGAGGGGGACTCTCCGCAAACTGCGGAGCGTGTGGAGAGTCCCCCTCACCCGACTTCCACGCGCTACGCGCGCTCCAGTCGACCTCTCCCCGCAAGCGGGGCGAGGCAAGGAAGAAGCGCTCGCGGCGTTCATCCTCACGTCGCCTTCCTGATCTTGAAGCTCGCCAGATACTCTTTCGGCTTCTCCGGATCGAAGGTCTTGCCCATCACCGCGAACGACTTGTAGCTCGTCGCCGGCGGGGTCAGGCCCATCTCCTTCATCACCTTGGCGGTGTCGGTGGCGAGATAGATCTGCTCGGCGACGCCCTTGTAGTCGACATCGCCCTTGATCTGGCCCCAGCGCTGCATCTGGGTCATCATCCAAACTGCGAAGGACTGCCACGGGAACGGATCGAAATCGACGCGCTTCGCATCGGTCTTGATGCCGCCGAGCCCGTCGGCATAGGTGCCGGTCAGCACCTGCTCCAGCACCACCGGCGGCGCATTGAGATAGGCCGCGGGCGCGATGGCCTCCGCGATGGACTTGCGGTTCTCCGCCTTCGACGCATAGGCGGTGGCATCGACGATGGCGCGCGTCAGCGCGGCGAAGGAATTCGGCGACGTGGTGATGAACTCCTTGGACGCCGCGAACGAACAGCACGGATGGCCGTCCCAGATCTCCTTGGACAGGATGTGCATGAAGCCGACGCCGTCATAGATCGCGCGCTGGCAGATATTGTCCGGCGCGAGGAAGCCGTCGATATTGTCGGCGCGGAGGTTGGCGACCATTTCCGGCGGCGGCACCGAGCGCAGCTGCACATCGGTGTCCGGATCGATGCCGTGTTCGGCGAGATAGTAGCGCAAGAGATAATTGTGCATCGAATAGTCGAACGGAATGGCGAGCTTGAAGCCTTTCCAGTCCCGGGGATCGCGCTTGTCCTTGTGCTTCATGGCCAGCGTGATGCCCTGGCCGTTGATGTTCTCGATCGCGGGCACGGTGTAGGGGATCGGCTGCGAGCCGAGGCCCAGCGAGATCGCGATCGGCATCGGCGCCAGCATATGGGCGGCGTCATATTCCTTGTTGATGGTCTTGTCGCGAATGACGGCCCAGCCGGCGGTCTTCACCACTTCGACATTGAGCCCCTGCTTCTTATAGAAGCCAAGCGGATCGGCCATGATGATCGGCGTCGCGCAGGTGATCGGAATGAAGCCGACCTTGAGGTCGGTCTTTTCCAGTTTGCCCGCGCCCTGCGCGAACACCTCGGTCGCCGTCTTGATCGGGAAGAACTGCGACAGCGCCGCCAGCGCGCTGGACGCACCGACCGACTTCAGGAATGCGCGGCGCGCGACCTCCTTCGGGAACACCGCGCGCATCACCGCCGACGCGACGACGCCCTCGTAGCGCTTGTCCTCGGTCTCGGGAATGTCGCAGCGGAGCTGCAGCGTCGCCTCATGCTCGGACTGGCTGGCGTGCTGGCCGCAGCTGCAGGCGCCGGCTCGCAAGCGGCGGGCGGGATCGAACGGATTGTCGAATGTGGACATGTGACCTCCTCGGTGACGCTGAGGTCATTTACGCAAGGAGTGTGCCAGCGCAGTGCTGGCCGGAATGTCCAATCGCCGCAGGCATTTCGGCCCAACATTGGCGATTACGAGAATTCGTGCTACACGAAAACTCGTAGCCTAATTACGATTTTTCGGAGTGCGTCGATGGATTTTGCAACCGCCCAGCCGAGCGATTTGCGCACCATCGCCTTCGATTATTCGGTCGAGCCGACGCTGCTGCTCGATCCTCATGCCGACCAGATCATCGACGCCAATCCGGCGGCCTGCACCCTGCTCGGCTATGACCGCGCGCTGCTGCGCCAGATCAAGATCAGCGCGCTGCATGCGGGCCAGTTGCCGGCGCTGATCGTGTTCACCCAGGCGGTGCTGGCCAAGGGCTCCTACTGGACCAACACCCTGACGCCGCGTCACGCCACCGGCGAAGCGTTGCAGCTCGAATATGCGGGATCGCTGGTGCCGCAAGGTGAACGCACCTTGCTGCTGCTCACCATGAGCGATCTCGAACAGCGCCGCCGCCGCCATGTCGATGCCGCCGCCGAGGATCACATGCGCGGCGGCATTGCCGCGTGGCAACGCGTCGAGCGGGTGTTTCAGGATATCGAACGCGAAAACCAGCTGATCCTGCGCGCCGCGGGCGAAGGCATTTACGGCGTCAATGCCGACGGCAAGACCACCTTCGTCAATCCCGCGGCCGAGCGCATGCTGGGCTGGACCGCCGATGAACTGGTCGGCAAGGAAATCCACCCCATCGTGCATCACAGCCATCACGACGGCAGCCACTATCCGGATCACGATTGCCCGATCTATGCCGCGTTTCGCGACGGCGCCGTGCACAATGTCGACAACGAGGTGTTCTGGCGCAAGGACGGCTCGCCGGTCTGGGTCGAATACACGTCAACGCCGATCCGCGACCGCCACATGGTGGTCGGCGCCGTGATCGTGTTTCGCGATGTCAGCCAGCGCCGCGAGGCCGATGAAAAACTCCATGCCGCGCTGGCCGAAGTCGATCGGCTGCGCGAGCGGCTCGAACTCGAAAACGCTTATCTGCAGGAGGAAATCCGCATCGAGACCAATCCGCGCGGCATCATCGGCCAGAGCGAGGCGATCCAGAAAACGCTGCGGCAGGTCAAGCTCGTCGCGCCCACCACGGCCGCGGTGATGATCACCGGCGAGTCCGGCACCGGCAAGGAACTGATCGCGCGCGCGATCCACGAAGCCTCGGGCCGCCGCGACCGGCCGCTGATCCGCGTCAATTGCGCGGCAATCCCGCGCGAATTGTTCGAGAGCGAATTCTTCGGCCATGTGCGCGGCGCCTTCACCGGCGCGGTGCGCGACCGCATCGGCCGCTTCGAACTTGCCGATGGCGGCACGCTGTTTCTGGACGAGGTCGGCGAGATCCCGCTGGAGCTGCAGGGCAAGCTGCTGCGCGTGTTGCAGGAAGGCAATTTCGAACGCGTCGGCGAGGAGCGCACCCGCTCCGTCGATGTCCGCGTCATCGCCGCCACCAACCGCAACCTGAAACAGGAAGTGGCGCGCGGCCGGTTTCGCGAGGATCTGTATTTCCGGCTGAACGTGTTTCCCGTGGAGTCGGTGCCGCTGCGCGACCGGCGCGAGGACATTCCCCTGCTGGCGCAGCACTTCCTGCTCAGCGAGAAACTGAAATCCGATCTGCGCCTGTCCGAGGGCGATGCACGGCGGCTATCGCGTTACGACTGGCCGGGCAATGTGCGCGAGCTGCAGAACGTCATCGAGCGCGCGGTGATCCTGGCGCAGAACGGCCGTTTGCGGATCGACCTGCCCGATGCGCCCGGCCCGCATCACGCGACAGGCGCGCATCGCGTGAAGTCCGACGCCCGGCCGGCGGTGATGACCTCGGCCGAACTGCGCGATCACGAACGCAGCAACATCCTCGCAGCGCTTGCCGCGACATCCGGCAAGGTGTTCGGTCCGGGCGGCGCGGCGGAGCTGCTGGACATCAAACCGACGACGCTGGCGTCACGGATGAAGGTGTTGGGGATCGAGGGGGCGCGCGGGCGGGCTGGTTCGTAGAGCTCTGCGTTTCCACAAACTGTCATTCCGGGGCGAGGCCGGCGTCAGCCGGACGCGAACCCGGAATCTCGACTTGGGAGTCTCCGTAGAGCCAAACACTCAGAGATTCCGGGTTCGTGTGCGCGAAGACGCGCCCACGCCCCGGAATGACGAGCTTTTCCATCCTGCACCCAACGCACCCCCGCTTGCGCTCTCCTGCAATAGGTATATATTCCACTCCCGATTGGCCGTGGTCTAAAAGGGAGTCAGCATGCGCTATCCTGCCTATCCTCTGTTTCCCTCCAACATCCGCGTCATCGACTCCTCCGCGGACGCGGTGGCGCGCGTTCGGGTCGATGCCGATCCCGGACCGCCGCCCGTTCCGGGCGGCCGCCCCAAGGGCTGCAAGAAGCTGCACACCAATGCCACGGTCGCCGCGGCGCGCCGCCTGATCGAGGAGACGACGCTGACCTACAAGCAGATCGCGGCGAGGACCGGCGCAACCCACGGCACCATCGGCCGCTGGGCCCGCGAGGGCGGCTGGCAGCGTCACCCTTTTGCGCCTGTGGCCAGCGATACATTGCGGGGCGCCCGCGCCGGCCGCCGGCTGAAGCTGCGCGTCTTGAGAGAGAAGCTGCAGGCGCTGGCCGAGCGCTGCGTCACTGAGCTGTGGAACAGCCCCACGGTCGATCTCGACCGGCTGATCCAGGCCATGCAGGTGGTGAAGATGGCGCGGCTGGAAGCCATGGGCAACCGCCGCCCGCGCCGCCGCCCCGATGCGCCGGCGCGCACCGGCCAGGACTGGATCGACCGCGACACCGCGATCCGCAATGCGCTGAAGCAGATGCGCCGCGGCGGCGTCACGATCGACCGCATCCCCGACGAGGCGATGGCTCTGCTGGAAGACGCGCATACGCCGCCGGAGCGGGATCACCCGGCGCTCCGACCGAGGGGGCCGCGGCGGAGGCTGTAGCGTGAACACGATGCTGACTTACATGCAGCGCGCCATTAGGGAGGTAACAACAAATGGCTGCCGTTTATGTGGAGACCCGTCCGAAAGTTCGGCAAGAAGGCTCAGCTATAACCGACTACGTGGTTGAAGATCACGCGGACCACGTGCTTCACAACTCTCAAACGCAGCACGCGGCCATCGATTTGGCTGAACGCGGGGCACGCGGCTCCATCATTTGCCAGCGGCTGCATTCCAGCGAGAATGCCACGCCTCGAAGTCAAGCTCATCTAAGTGATGAGCGCATAGCGTTTGCACCAGTTCAACAAGCGCCCTCTCCATATCCTTCATCGTACCTCCGTACGCGATGATCCGCGCTTCTCTACCAGCTGTCCCCCATCCAAGCGGTTCACTGAGAGCAGCGTTCCAAATATGACGGTCAGCAAGTAACTCGGCAAAGAATTCAGAGGCGCCCTTCCCGCCGAAGTGCTGAGGTGGAAACCATTGTGCCAAACGCAGGAACATCTGTTCAACAACGTCGATCACGATACTTGTACCTTCAAGCATGTCAGGTCGTACGGGCGAACTCCACAAAGGCCGCGCTTTTAGGTAAATGTAACGACGCGTATCAGGCAACGATTCAATTTGCGCCTCAAGCACATGAAGTGATGGTGGTAGCCACTCGACGTCGACGTTGTGCGACACCTCCTGATTTGCTGCGACCGTTTCGGCTACGAAAGCCTTATCGGCTGCAGCTCTACGTTCACTGACGCGACGAAGCCAATCGTCTCGATTTCTAAGCACTTCGGTCGCACGTAGTTTACGGCCAAATCCGCCGCGCACCTGCGTGTTCTCATGATCTTGCAAGCAAAGTACCGCGAGATTTTCGATGGAATTATTGCTAGGATCGTCATCAATGTGATGAATCTGAACGGCGCGTTCTCGCAGGGTACAAACGCAGCAGGTCCGCATATGCAGGAACATCACTTCTGCAGCGATATCATCTGGAATAGTGACGCGCATTGCTATCGTTCCAATTTCGACTGATTTGGCAGAATTTCGGATGGGCTTTCCATGATGACTTATTCAGCAGCGAACGCTCGTAAGTTATTTCTGACGACTTCCAAGAGCTTGGAAATAGCTCCCGGCAAGATCACTAGATACACCGGAACGACGACGCAAGTTGGCGCGCAGCTTCCTCATCGAAAAGTATGAATGCGCAGCGCCGGACTCGATCAGATCGAACGCTTTTATTTTTGCTTCGAGGACTGATCCAAACTGAAGCTTACCTAGAGTCCCGTTCATGCGAAGCTTGTAGTTTGGTCCATCAGGAACAATCGAGAGTTCGACGCCCTTCTGAGCGATTGAACGCTCCCCAGATTGGCCCGCAGACCAGCGGCTAGAGAATACGAAACGTGTGCGCCGTTTAACGTATCTCATTTGATTAGACGCATAGTTGCTGGAGGTCAGGTGGTCACAGCAAACTTCCCCGACCTCCATCGTCCCCCATTTCGAATGATAAACGGAGAAGACGTAGCGAATTGCAGTTCCACATAGCTCACATTCGCCATCGAGGCCACCGAGGTCTTCGTGGTCGTTGAAATGCTCCCATCCAGATTGGGGCATTATCTTCCCATGCTCTTCAGCGTGACAGCCTTTACACAAGGCCTCACACGCTTCGTGCGGATACTGCCAAGGCTGGCGCTTCGGTATGTAAATATTGTGATGGACTTGGAGTATTACTCCATCGTCCGGCCCTCGTTGACATCGGTTGCAGAGGCCATCGTGGAGGCGAATGACTTCGGTCCGGAAGGCCCGCCATTCAGGTCGATTGTAGCGCTTCATCGGGATCGTCCGCAGCGAATCGAATAGCAGCTTAGCAAAAGCCAAGAGGCTTGGCGTTCACTGGCGCGCCCCAAGCACACGCGCTCTTACAAATCATCAAGTCTGAACCTTACCATCGCGATGAAGCTGAGCAGCCACAGGCACCGCCCCGTGCGCAGCGCTCATCTGTACCATTAGAGACTGGGTTCGTTCATCTCGTTCCCGCTTTCTTCTTTCAATTTCGGCTATTTCGGCCTTAAAGCTCTCGCTGGGCGTATAATAGTCAGGCCGCTCAGGGACAGGAATTTTATATTCGCGACAAAGAGTATCGATCAAGCTCAACGCTTGCAGACCGAATTTCGACCAATTGAGCCTGCGGTATTCGAAATACTCTTCATAGTCCGGTGGAAAAGACTCTTCGCCGACTGAAGACAGCCCCTCTTTGATTCCGCTTAAGCGGTTCGGCATCGACAGCAATTCGTACATCACGGAGCGAGGAAGTGCCTTGTAGTCCCCATCTGCTGGCAAAGTGAGCGTGGGGTTAGGCGTCGTTGTGTGGGATGCGCCTTCCTCATCTTCGCGCAGAGGATCGCACACTGCGTTGTAGCACCCGCCTACTAACTCATCCAAAGTAAGGACTACCCGCATAGCAAGATACTCGGCCTCCTTTCGCCGTTTATCTGCAGCGAACAAAGCCTCCTTTGTCCAGGCCATAAGTGTCACCGTGAGCTGACCGCCCACAGCAATCGCACCTCCCAATGCCACCTTGCCGACGTCGGTGCTAAAAAACTCAAGCATCTCACACGCTCCTCCTGTGCCTCAATTATTGGTTCTTCAGCCCGGGACGCCGCTATCACAAATGGGAACCGCAGGATTGCAAGATTCAACCTCAACGGAAGCGATTTTGCTGCTCCTTATGCCTCAATCGAAATATGAGCGACAGACCAACCTCTGTTCACCCTCGCGGGCATTTGGCCCTTTGGAGCGGCCCACGGGCAACTAAAAAAGACCACAACATAGGAATCACCTAGTCTGAGGCTTACTCATTTGCGTGTCCAATGGCAGAGTTGGCCGTGTTCGACTCGGAAGCGGTGCCGGGGTGTCATACGAGCGCTCAGGAATGGGACGTGTGGATGCGAACGCCGTGGGATGAGGCTCGGAAAACCACGAGCCCGAGTTCAAACAGAACCTCAGCTTCCGCTATTGCCGTTTGTGGCGTTTGCTAGTGCATTTAGAATGAAGCCAGCAGCATCGTCAGCCTCTCTGTCGGTCAGACTCGTTGTCGGCCACTGAATGTCATTGCGACCAACAGGCGCAAGCTGCACGACCTTGGAGCTCGGCCTGCCGGTCATATCGACAATATCAGGATGGACTGAAGAGAAAGCGTGGACATAGAGACGACCGAACACCAAGGTCGTGCTTTGGGTATTTGGCATTGGCACCCCGTCTGGCAAGTAACGAGCGGGATGGTCATCACTCTCAATCATCAACGCGTTCTTTATCCACTCGGGTATCCAATCCCCTCGCTCATAATCTCCCATCCAAATCTTCCACTGATCCCATGGGGGATGGCCATCTTCCATGAGCATCGTACGATGCGCCTAAGGGATAGCCGACACAGCCGGATAAAAGTGATCCGAGGTCATCACCGACACGGCACACCATGCCGCCAGAGTCTTTTGATTTTCGGTCGTTAGAACAGCAGACTGTCCCGTAGCGAGTGAGAGCACTATTGGTTTAGCTTCTTCCTGCAATCTGCTCATCCAGCCATTGTTGCAATTAGCGCAAACGAGCTTGACTCGTCTGGACTTGGCATCGCCATTGATGGTCCTCCGATCCACATCGGGCGCCCTGTCTTCATGCACCACCGTCCTCGACGCTGTGTAGCTAACTCCATTCTTGGGGATGTGTTTTCCCAACCAGGTCGGCCACACGTCCTCCTTCGTGAGTCGACCACAACCGGGTCCACAGAAAATACATGTTCGAATTGCGACTGACATCATTGGCTCAGATTGGCGCGGTATGGTCACTACTTTTTGGGTCTCAAACGCGGCTCAATGCTGCTCCATCGGCCAGCGCCCATACCAGAAGCAAAGCCCTTACCAGAAGACAATTCAACGTCGTGCTTTATCGCAAGAGCCGCGAACTGCTGCGCAAAGGGGATAACGTGTTGTTGCAAGTATTTCGTGAAGAATGATTTGTGAACTATATCGATTCCGAAGGTCTGAATGCGATCATGAGACGCTGTTTGATCAACCGCTTCATGCCGCACAACCCGAACCCAAGGTGTCAGGCTAAGTGACTGTTTGTCATCTTGAATGCGGGCCGCAATCATAGGTGCATCAAGCACCGCAACTGCGAGCGGGATGTGGCAGTCGAAGTAACGAGCCGTTGAAGGGGGCGCTTCTTGCTTCTTGAAGTATCGCAACGCTTTCGTCAGCGGCAACACCGTGTTCTGAAATGCGTCCGTGCCTGACAATTCGACCTTATCTCCCTTTCTTACACACTTCGAGAAAGTCATACACGGCTCAACTGCACCTCGGACAAAATGGTGCTCAGAGAGGCTAAGGGCACTTAGTATTGTCTCGCTGTACGTCGAGCGGTCATCGTCCGTTGTGAGGGAAATTCTATCCCCAGCGAGCCCAGCAAAGTATGGAAACTCCCGTAGCCGCGGTCGCGTTGGCGATAAGAAGAAGACGTAGGGAAGATCAGATTGCTTGCATTCGATGAGCAAATCTAGCGTTGGTCGGACAAAGGGTTGGCCTTCCTTCCACGGGTCGAACATTTGCCGTGACGCCCAGATATCCAGCGTTCGAAGCGTTCCCCCCTCATTATCTACAAAACTCCACTCTTCCTGCACATTGAAATCTTGACGCAGCGAACTCGTGATAACTGTTTGGAGGGGATAGCCTGACTTCCGAACTGCGTCCCTTAGTTGCTGCTCGGTAAGGCCAGCGCCGAGAACATTCTCCGGAGTATTAGTTGGTTCACCCTGGATGATCGCCTCCTGTCGATAGCTTGCGCGCTGATGTCTATCATCCATCAAAGTCATGCAAAACGGGGGAGAAACTCGCCGCTCTTGGTTCGGGCTAAAGCGGCCATCCTGACTGCCATTTGTGGCGCTCTTGTATTCTTAGCGCGGACAATAATTTTAGGCCTGTCAGTAAAACGCTCGGACGGCATTCACCTTCTGCCAGTGTGCCCCTTACTTTCCCGCCTTCCCCGCAAACACCCCGTTCAGCTCCCCGCCCTTCGCCCCCTGCGCGAACGCCGTGAACGTCCCCTGCCCGGCGATCTCCTGCGAGGCCTGCATGAATCCTGCCCAGGCCACGCGCGCGAGCGCGCCGCCGACACTGATGCGGCGGACGCCGAGGCTGGCGAGATGCGCCACGGTCATGGTCGGCTGCACGGTCAGCACATTGAGCGGCTTGCCGCCGATCGCCTTCACCAGCGTGGTGATCTCATCGTCGGTGGCGACGCCCGGCGCATAGAGGCAATCGGCGCCGGCCTCCGCAAAGGCGACAAGGCGCGCCGTGGTCTTCTTGAGGTCGCGCTCGCCATGCAGAAACCCTTCGCAGCGCGCGACCAGCATCACCGCGGGATCGACGCTGTCGATGGCGGCGCGGGCGGCCTTGATGCGCTCGACCGCGAGCTTGTCGTCATAGAGCGGCTTGTCGGACTTTCCGGTGGAGTTCTCGATGGAGAGACCGGCAATACCGCTCTTCACCGCGCGGGCGACATTGGCGGCGACGCCGTTCGGGTCGTCGGCGAAGCCGGCCTCGAAATCGGCATTGACGGGGAGATCGGTCGCGGCCGAGAGCAGCGCGAGATGTTCGATGACATCGTCTGCGGTGACCTTGTTGTCGGGGCGGCCGGTGGACCAGGCATAGCCGGCTGACGTCGAGGCCAGCGCCTTGAAGCCGAGATGGGCGAGATAGCGGGCGCTGCCGACATCCCAGGGATTGGGCAGCACGAAGCAGCCGGACTCGTGGAGCTTGCGGAAATTGGCGCGCTTCTCGGCGGTGGAGATGGTCATGGGGCCTCCCGGTCTTAGTGCCGCGTTGATCGCGGCCGGTCACTGCCATCGTAGCTCGGGATGCGCCATTGATCACGCCGTCATTCCGGGGCGCGCCTCTTGGCGCGAACCCGGAATCCCGGCATGGGAGTCACCGGTGAGCCAAGCCACTCAGAGATTCCGGGTTCGCTCGCCAAGTGGCGAGCGCCCCGGAATGACAGTTCTAATTATTGCCCTGCCCCGGCATTCCGCTCGCCAGCAAGGCCTCCAGCCGATCGAGCTCCGCCGCGATGTCGCTAATAACATCGTCCGCCCGCATCGCGATGACGCGATAGCCGCGCTCCTGCAGCCAAGTCTGACGGGCGGCGCGGTCGCTGACAATCACCTCGGTCTCGCCGGGATTGACCAGCTCGATGGCGATCCGCTCCGGGAAGGAGACGAAATCCGGGATGTGGCGCCCCACCGGGGTCTGGCGCTTGAACTGGCCGGCGAAGCGGCGGTCGGCGCGGAGCTGGTCCCAAAGCAGCCGTTCGGCGTCGGTCGGGTTGCGGCGGAGCATGCGCGCGAGACCGCGGACCGTGCCGCTCTCATGCGCCTGCGCGCCCTGCCCGTGTTCGGCCAGAAGCGCGCGCAGCCGGGTCGCCTGTTCGCCGTCGAGGACGCCGCCCTTGGCCGGGCCCTTGCGGCCCTCGGCGATGGCCATGACCACGCCGTGCAAGGTGTGCATGTCCTGCTTGGTCGGCTCCATCCGGGTGAAGATGTTGCGCAGGTTGACCAGCATGGTGTCGCGCTTCTCCGGCGGGCGCAGGAATTCGACCTTGTCGAGCTCGCCGACGAGGTTGTCGAAAAAGGCCGACATCTGGTGCTGCGACGCCGGCTCCGACCGCTCCGGCATCGCATAAGGCAGCGCGTTGGAGGTTGCCTGCTTGAACCATTCATAGCCGCAGAGCAGAACCGCCTGGGCGAGGTTCAGCGAGGCGAAAGCCGGGTTGACCGGGAAGGTGATGATCCGGTTGGCCAGCGCCACCTCCTCGTTCTGGAGGCCGTAGCGCTCCCTACCGAACAGGATGCCGGCGGTGGCACCTCCGGCGACATGGGCGATGGTCTCGGCGGCCGCGGCCTCGGGGGCGACCACCGGCTTGGCCTGGTCATGCGCCCGGGCGGTGGTGGCGAACAGCAGCGTGCAGTCGGCGACCGCCTGCTCGACGGTGTCGAACAGCTCGACCTTGTCGAGGATGTGATCGGCGCCCGACGCTGCCCGGCGGGCATGGACGTTGGGCCAGCCATCACGCGGGTTGACGATGCGCAGCCGGGTCAGGCCGAAATTGCCCATGGCCCGCGCGCACATGCCGATGTTCTCGCCGAGCTGCGGTTCGACGAGGATGACAACGGGGCCGACCAGGTCGGTATGCGCCTTGGTAGAGTCGGTGCCTGAACCGGACATCGCACTTCACTTTCTGATTCAATCTCTGAAGGTCTTGAATCAACCCGTGAAGGTTTTGATTCAACACCTCATCCGGGCGCTGCAAGTCACATGAAGCTGGACGGTTTTTGCCAGCCGGATGAGCGGCTTGCCGGGATTTGGTAGATTTCCCCTAAAACCGGCCCGCGTGGTCGCGCGCTCCGTTTGCTTTGGGTCTGGTTTCGGTTACCGGTAGCAGTAACGTTCAAACGAAACTGCAAACGAACCCGGTCACCAGTATCACTGGCGCGGGATTATGGGAGGAATGCAATGCGCGCAAGATGGACATTGGCGATAGTTGGCGCCGCAATGATGGTTGCAGGCAGCCTGCTCGCCCATCTGACGCAGACCTCGGGCGGCATCAAGATCGAGGACATTCGCTTCAAGGGCGCCAAGGGCAACACCATGAGCGCCCTGCTCTACACCCCGCCAAACGCCACGCCGCAGACCCCGGCGCCGGGCATCCTCGCGGTCCATGGCTACATCAATTCCCGCGAGACCCAGGACGGCTTCGCCATCGAATTCGCACGCCGCGGCTATGTGGTGCTGGCGCTGGACCAGACCGGCCACGGCTATAGCGACGGGCCGGCCTTCTCGAATGGCTTCGGCGGTCCCGACGGACTGGCGCATCTGCGCGGTCTCGCCAATGTCGACAAGAATAACATCGGTCTCGAGGGTCACTCGATGGGCGGCTGGACCATCCTGTCGGCGGCCACCGCCATGCCCAACGATTACAAGGCCATGGTCCTCGAAGGCTCTTCCACCGGCAAACCGTTCGCCGCCGACGGCACCTCCACCTGGCCGCGCAACCTCGCGCTGGTGTTCGCCAAGTATGAGGAATTCTCGACCCTGATGTGGGGCGTCCCGAAGGCCCGCGACACCGTCAGCAGCCCGAAGCTGTGGGCGCTGTTCGGCACGAATGCGGCGGTCGAACCGGGCAAGGTCTATGGCGACCTCGCCGCCGGCACCGCCCGGGTGCTCTATACCCCGGCCATCACCCATCCCGCCGAGCACATCTCCCATGAGGCGATCGGCTATGCCCTCGACTGGTTCGGCAAGACCCTGACCGGCGGCACGCCGCTGCCGGCCTCCGACCAGATCTGGTTCCGCAAGGAGATCGGCACCGGCATAGCGCTGCTCGGTTTCGTCGCCTTCCTGATCGGCATCTTCGACGGGTTGCTGGAGGCCCGCATGTTTGCCCGGCTGATCCTGCCGGAGCCGGCGGATGGCTCGAAGCCTTTGGAGACCCCAGTCGACCGCAGCCGCTGGCTCGGCGCTCTGGTCCTCTCGGTTCTGATCCCGGCTTTGACCTATTATCCGGCCTTCACGCTGGCCGGGAATTGGGTCAAGGCATCGCCCTGGCTGCCGCAGGGGATCACCAACCAGATCGTGGTCTGGGCCCTGATCAACGCCGCCATCGCGCTGGTGCTGATGCCGTTCGCGCCAAAACGCGCCAGCCGCCGCGGCATCGTCGGCCTGTCGATCGCCATCGCGCTCGCCACCGTCGCGTCAGGCTACCTGGCGCTGTGGCTGGCCGACCTGATCTTCACGGTCGACTTCCGGTTCTGGATCGTGGCGCTGAAGCTGCTCAACGGCAAGCAGGCGCTGATGGCGCTGATCTACCTCGCCCCGATCGCCCTGTTCTTCGTCATCGCCCTGCACGTGATGCACCGGAATTTCTCGACGCTCAGCGCCAGCCGGTCCGCCGTCTACCTCACCAACATGACCGCGCTGGCCTTTGGCTTCGCTCTCTTGCTGGGCATCCAGTACGGCGCCCTGTTCCTGAACGGCCAGTTGATCGACCCGGCACCCGCGGTGATCACCTCGGTCCCGCTGAACACCATCGTGGCAATCCAGTTCGTGCCGCTGATGGCGATTGTGGCCGTGATTGCCACCTTCACCTGGCGGCGCACCGGATCGAGCCTGCCGGGCGCCCTGATCTGCAGCTTGCTGGTGACCTGGTACGTGGTGGCGGGCACAGCGACGCAGGCTGCATTTTAAGCACGAACAGCCTGCGTTTTGGGTTCAAAATTGGGCTGAAACCGCATGGCGCCCCGGCTTTCGCCGGGGCAGGCGTGCGAGGCCGCGGACCGTGCCGCTCTCATGCGGCGACGATGCCTTGCCGTGTTCGCGGCCTGCCTGCCCTGACAATCCGGATGAAGGCGAGTTCCCGGCCAAGCGCTCGTGATTTGCCGGTCGTAGCGGGGGGTAGGTAATGTGCCGCTCCCTGGAATGACCTTGCAGCCTTCATGCCCCAGCTCATCCTCAGCGTTCACTCCGGCGTCCATGACGCCGCCGTCGCCATTTTCGAAGATTACGATCTGAAGGCCGCCATCGCGCTGGAGCGACTGACCCGGCGCAAGAGTGATGGCAGCGTTCATCCCGATGCGGCCATCGACGAGGTGCTGTCGATCGCCGGCGCCACCCGGCGCGATGTCGACGTCGTCGCCACTAGCCGGGCGATGTTTCCCAAGGCCTACTTCCCCCGCCTCGGTGGCCTCCGCTGGCTGCGCGAGCAGTATCGCAGCCGGGTCGGCAAGGACCGCCTGCTGCTCGGCGCCGAGCAGCATCGCTACCGCGCGCCGCGGGCGGAGGACGTCTTCGATGCCGCGGCGTGGCGGCGCGACGGCGGTTTCCGCGACGATGCCGCGATCCATTTCTACAACCACCACGAAGCGCATGCGCTTCCTACCCTGTTCTACAGCCCGTGGCCGGATGCCCTGCTGGTGACGGCCGATGGCGGCGGCGACAATGTCAATTACAGCTACCGGCACTTCACGGGCGGCCGCCTGACGACGGTCTATGGCGACGACGCCTGTCTGTTCCTGCCAAATCCCGTCGACAGCCTGGGCCGCGCCTATAGCGCGGCGACCAAGTCGCTCGGATTTCGCCCCAACCGGCACGAGGGCAAGCTGACCGGGCTCGCGGCCATGGGGAAACCGACAGCGGCCGATACGATCGCCGGGTATTTTTCGGTGGCTCCGGACGGACGTATCCAGTCCGGCTTTCGCAGCTATCACCAGATGAACGCCTTGATGCGCCGGCTGGCCAAACAGGCCGGCCGTGCGGATTTTGCGGCGTCGATCCAGAAGGTGCTGGAAGACACCATGCTGCTGTCGCTGCAGCGCCTTTTGCAGCGGCATCCGGCGCGACATCTCGGCCTGTCCGGCGGCGTGTTCGCCAACGTCAAGCTCAACCGCCTGCTCGCGGAGCAATTGCCGATCGATGAATTGTTCATTTTCCCGGCGATGGGCGACGACGGCCTGCCGATCGGCGGGGCGCTGTCCTACCTGATGCAGCGCGACGGCCTGGCGCCATGGCTGGGCCGCCGCCGCGATCTCGGGGATGTCTATCTCGGCCGCGATTTTCAGGCCGGGCTCGACGCCGGCATCGCAGCCACCCCGGGGATTCACCGCGTCAACGAGGCGCCGGTCGATGGCGCGGTGAAGCGGCTGGTGGCGGGCGAGATCGGCGCGATCTTCAATGGCCGGATGGAATACGGCCCCCGCGCATTGGGCGCCCGGACCATCCTCGCCAATCCGGCGCGGCGCGGCACCCACGACCTGCTGAACGAACGGCTGAGCCGTTCCGAATTCATGCCGTTCGCCCCCGTCATCACCACTGAGCGTGCCGCGGAGGTGTTCGACGTCAATCCCGTCAATGCGCGCGCCTGCCGCTACATGACCATCGCCTGCGACGTGAGGCCGGAATGGCGTGACCGCATCCCCGCCGTGGTCCATGTCGATGGATCCGCGCGGCCGCAGGTGATCGCGCGCCCGGACAACCCGCTGTATTATGACATTGTCGAGGGGTTTGCCCGGGCCAGCGGATTGCCGGTGCTGGTCAATACCAGCTTCAATGTGCACGAGGAGCCCATCGTCAACAGCCCGCACGAAGCGCTGCGGGCGCTGCTCGACCGGCGGATCGATTTCCTGGTGACCACGGGCGGCCTGTACCGGCGCGACGCGGCGTAACGGCAGCCTGCCGGTGAGCTGGTACGTGGTGGCGGACACCGCGACGCGGCTGCATTTTGAGCAAAAACAGCCTGCGTTTTGGGCTGAAAATTGCGCCGAAACTGCATGACGCCCCGGCTTTCGCCGGGTCCTGCGCGGTGCTATAGCCCCCCTACAAATCATCCCTCCCGCAACGCGCTAAAGGCCCGAACCACCATGGCAAAAATCAAGGTAGCCAACCCCGTCGTCGAACTCGACGGCGATGAGATGACCCGGATCATCTGGCAGTACATCAAGGACAAGCTGATCAACCCCTTCCTTGACGTCAACCTGATGTATTTCGACCTCGGGATGGAATACCGCGACAAGACCGACGATCAGGTCACCATTGACGCCGCCCACGCGATCAAGAAATACGGCGTCGGCGTGAAGTGTGCCACCATCACCCCCGATGAAGCGCGCGTGAAGGAATTCGGCCTCAAGCAGATGTGGAAGTCGCCGAACGGCACCATCCGCAACATCCTCGGCGGCGTGATCTTCCGCGAACCGATTATCTGCAGCAACGTGCCGCGCCTGGTCCCCGGCTGGACCAAGCCGATCATCATCGGCCGTCACGCTTTCGGCGATCAGTACCGCGCCACCGACTTCAAGTTCCCCGGCAAGGGCACCCTGACGATGAAGTTCGTCGGCGAAGACGGCGCCGTGATCGAGCGCGAAGTGTTCCAGTCCCCCGGCGCCGGCGTCGCACTGGCCATGTACAACCTCGACGACTCGATCCGCGACTTCGCCCGCGCATCGCTGAACTACGGCCTGTCGCGCGGCGTTCCGGTCTACCTGTCGACCAAGAACACCATCCTCAAGGTCTATGACGGTCGCTTCAAGGACATCTTCCAGGAAATCTTCGACGCCGAATTCAAGACCAAGTTCGAAGCCGCGAAGATCACCTATGAGCATCGCCTGATCGACGACATGGTGGCTGCTGCCATGAAGTGGTCCGGCGGTTACGTCTGGGCCTGTAAGAACTACGACGGCGACGTGCAGTCCGACACTGTGGCCCAGGGCTACGGCTCACTCGGCCTGATGACCTCGGTCTTGTTGACGCCGGACGGTTCGGTGGTGGAAGCCGAAGCTGCCCACGGCACCGTGACTCGTCACTACCGCGAGCACCAGAAGGGCAAGGAAACATCGACCAACTCGATCGCGTCGATCTTCGCCTGGACCCAGGGTCTCGCCCACCGCGCCAAGCTCGACAACAATGCCGAGCTGGCGAAGTTCGCCAAGACCCTCGAAAAGGTCTGCGTCGACACCGTCGAAGCCGGCTACATGACCAAGGATCTGGCGCTGCTGGTCGGCGCCGACCAGCGCTGGCTCTCGACCACGGGCTTCCTCGACAAGGTCGCGGAAAACCTGACCAAGGAACTGGCGGCCTGATTTCCGCCCTCTCCTGACTGCACCATCCGAACGTCCGGGTTGCCTCAGGCACCCCGGACTTTCTTTTTGAGACGTTCCGTTTTCGAGGTGACCCATGACTGCGCCAAATCCCGCCGACGGCAGCAATGATCCATATGTCTGGCTCGAAGAAATCGAGGGCGAGAAAGCCGTGGCATGGGTCGAGGCACAGAATGCGCGGACCGATGGCTTTCTCTGCGACGATAGCTACAAGCGCGATTTCGACGCAGTCATGAAAATCCTCGACGCCGACGATCGCATTCCCTTCGTCGGAAAGTCTGGCGACTATCTCTATAATTTCTGGAAAGACGCCGCTCATCCGCGCGGGCTTTGGCGCCGCACGGTGCTGGAGAGCTACAAGACCGATACGCCTGAATGGGACGTGCTGCTCGACATCGATGCACTGAACCAAGCGGAAGGCATCTCCTGGGCCTTCGCAGGTGCTGCGCGTTCGCCGGACAAGACCCGCGCGTTGATCAGCCTGTCGTTCAACGGCACTGACGCCATCGAGGTCCGTGAGTTCGATATTCCCAGCAAGAGCTTCGTTGCCGACGGCTTCATCATCCCGAAGGCCAAGACGCAGGTGAGCTGGGTCGATCAGGACACACTGCTGCTCGGCAGCGCGCAGACGCCCGAGGACAGCACGGAGGCCGGCTATACCCGCACCGTACGCAGGTGGACGCGCGGCACGCCGCTGGCCGCGGCTGAAACCGTCTTCGAGGTCGAGAAGCAGGACGTCGCCGCCTGGTTCGGCGTCAACCGCCGACCGAGCCATGAAGGCGTGATGTACTGGCGCGCGCTGGATTTCACGCGCTCGCATATCTTCCTCGAGCGCAAGCATGGTCCGCATGCCGGAAAGCGCCTGCGCCTCGAACTGCCGGAAGAAGTCTCCGTCTCGGCGGAAGCGGACGATCTCCTGATCAGCCCGAAACAGGACTGGACTGTCGGCGACGAGACGATTCCGACTGGCGCACTCGCCGTCATCGACCTCGATCGCTTCCTGTCTGGGGCACGCAATTTCGAGATCGTGTTCATGCCGACACCGACCCGCGCATTGCAGTCATGGTCGGAGACGCGACACGGCATTGTGCTGGAAATCCTCGACAACGTCCGCGGTCGCCTCGCTCTGCTGCAGCGGAGCGAGGCTGGCTGGCGCGAGACGGCAATTCCGGGATTGCCCGATAACGCCACGATCTCGGCGCAGAATTTCGGCGGCGAGGACGATCCCGATCTCGGCACCGACATGCTCTTCACCGTCGCGGGCTTCGACCGGCCGACAACGACAGTGCTGTGGAATGGCCACGGCGCACCCGAGCCGCTGAAGAGCTCGCCGCCCAATTTCAATCCCGAGGGCATCGAGGTGCAACAACGCCATGCGGTGGCAGCGGACGGCACCAGGATCCCCTACTTCCTGATCGGCAAGAATCTCTCGGCCGGCGCCCCGCCCCGGCCGACGATTCTCTATGGCTATGGCGGCTTCGAGATATCGCTGACACCCGCCTATATGGGCATCGCCGGCAAGCTGTGGCTCGAACAAGGTCATCTCTACGCCATCGCCAATATCCGCGGTGGTGGTGAGTTCGGCCCGGCGTGGCATCTGGCTTCGCGCAAGATCACCAAGCATGTGGCCCATGACGACTTCGCGACTGTGGCGCGAGATCTCGCTGCATCAGGTATAACGACGCCGCAGAAACTCGCCTGCCACGGCGGCAGCAATGGTGGCCTGCTGGTCGGCAACATGCTGACGCGCTATCCGGAACTGTTCGGCGCGGTCTGGTGCAGCGTGCCGCTACTCGACATGGCGCGCTATACCAAGCTGCTCGCCGGCGCGAGCTGGATCGCCGAATATGGCGATCCAGAAATTCCCGACGAGTGGGCCTATCTGCAGAAATACTCGCCCTATCACCTGATCGCGCCCGGTAAGACCTATCCGCCGATCTTCATCACCACCAACCGCACCGACGACCGCGTCCATCCCGGCCATGCCCGCAAGATGGCAGCGAAGCTCGAAGACCTTGGTTATCCCGTCTGGTTCAACGAGACGGTGGCGGGCGGACACTCCGGCGCGGTGGACAATACCAAGCAGGCACAGAGCCAGGCTCTGGGATTTGCGTTTCTACGGCGGACGATTGGAGCTGCGTAAAACGAACGACAGAGCAACTACCAACCAGAGCAAGAGAGGGTTCACATGACCTGCAATACGCCACATGTTTTCAAACGCCCGATCCTGACCACGATTGTCACGCTCTCGCTCAGTGTCGCGGGCGCATTCTCTGCTTTGGCGCAGATGCCGGATGCGATTGCAGCCCCCGGCGAGACGCAGATCGCCAAGCTGCATGCTGAAGGCGCGCAGGTCTATGAGTGCAAGGTCGACGCTTCAGGAAAGCTGACATGGGCGTTCCGCGAGCCGATCGCCACGCTGATGGCGGATGGCAAGACCGTGGGGCGGCACTATGTCGGACCGAACTGGGAATACAGCGATGGCAGCGCGGTGGTCGGTAAGGTGACCGGCAACGCACCAGGCACCACTGCCAAGGACATTCCGTGGCTCCGCCTCGAAGCCGCCTCGCATCGCGGCAGCGGCATGTTGAGCGGCGTGACCACGGTACAGCGCATCAACACCGTTGGCGGCACGCTCGGCGGCACCTGCAGCGGCGCCGGCACGTTACAGAGCGAGCCCTATTCGGCCGACTACGTGTTCCTGCGCAAAGGCTAAGGACATTTCGCCGGCGGACACTCCGGCGCGGTGGAGAATACCGAGCAGGCACAGAGCCAGGCGTGAGGTTTGCGTTTCTACGCCGAACGATTTGCCGCTAGAGCAGAGAAGACCAGAAAAACAGTCAGGGAGACCGCCTCATGTCATCTAGCAAAGTCGCCATCATCACGGCCGGTGGAAGCGGCATGGGCGCAGCATCTGCGCGCCGCCTTGCCGCCGACGGCTTTAATGTCGCGATCCTGTCTTCATCGGGGAAAGGTGAAGCGTTGGCGCAAGAACTCGGCGGCATTGGCGTCACCGGCTCCAACCAGTCGAGCGACGATTTGAAGCGACTGGTCGATGACACGCTGGAGAAATGGGGCCGGATCGACACGCTGGTAAACAGCGCCGGTCACGGCCCGCGTGCGCCGCTGCTCGATATCACCGACGAGCAGTGGCACACTGGCATGGATGTCTACCTGATGAACGTGATCCGGCCAACGCGGCTGGTGACACCGATCATGCAGAAACAAAAGTCCGGCGCGATCATCAACATCTCCACCGCATGGGCATTCGAGCCCTCAGCGATGTTTCCGACTTCCGCCGTGTTCCGCGCCGGTCTCGCCTCTTACACAAAATTGTTCGCGGATAGTTTTGCCGCCGACAATGTACGGATGAACAATGTGCTGCCCGGCTGGATCGACAGCCTGCCCGCCACCGAAGAGCGGCGCCAGAGCGTCCCGATGCAACGCTATGGCAAGAGCGACGAGATCGCAGCCACGGTCGCATTCCTCGCATCGGATGGCGCTGGCTATATCACCGGCCAGAACATTCGCGTCGATGGCGGCATGACGCGGTCGGTGTGATGACCTGATCGCAACGGCGCGACTAAACGGCCGCCGTCGCGCCGATCTGCAGCAGCATCGCCTTGGCGATTTCCTGCTCGCCCATGATCACGACATTGGCGCCGTGATGCTTGAGATGCGCGATCTCTTCTTCGGAATGGGCGCGGGCGATGATTGGAAGCGTAGGGTTGAGCGCACGGGCCTTGGCGACGATCTGACCGCCTTCGAAGGCGTCCGGGATGGCGACGAGCAATCCCCTGGCGCCCATCACATTCGCAGCCTGCAACATGTCCGGCGCCGCGGCATTGCCGGTGATCACTTCGACACCGAGACTCTGCAGGCGCTCGACGACACCTGGCGTGTCCTCGATCACCAGCAGCGGCGTGTTGTTCAGGCGCAGCGCCCTGCTGACGACGCTGCCAACGCGGCCGTGTCCGACCAGCACGACGTGGTCCTTGAGCTGGGTGTCCGGCAACGGGACGCGCGGGACCGCCTTCTCCTTGCTGTCCGCAGCAGCGGCTTCACTCGCTGCCGCTGCTTTCGCGTCCTTGTCGGCCAGTAAGCGATCGAGCAACGCGAAGAACAGCGGATTGAGCATGATCGAGATGATCGCGCCGGCGAGCACAAGATCGCGACCGCGATCGGGCAGCAGACCGAGGCCCACACCGAGGCTGACGAGAATGAAGGAGAACTCGCCGATCTGCGCCAGCGAGGCGGAGATCGTCAGCGCCGTCGAGGTCGGATACCCGAACAGCCGGACGATGCCGAAGGCAGCCGCCGACTTGCCGAACAGGATGATGAACACGGTGGCGAGCAGCGGCAGCGGTTCGCGCAGGATGATCGCCGGATCGACGAGCATACCGACCGAAACGAAAAACAACACCGCAAACGCGTCGCGCAGCGGCAGCGTCTCATTGGCGGCGCGCTGGCTGAGTTCGGATTCGCTGAGGATCATGCCCGCAAAGAACGCACCGAGCGCGAATGACACGTCGAATATGAGAGCTGCGCCGAAGGCGACCCCGAGCGAGATCGCGAACACCGCAAGACGAAACAACTCGCGCGATCCGGTATGCGCCACATAGTGCAGCAGCATCGGGATGACGCGGCGGCCGACCACCAGCATGAAGATGACGAAGCCCGCGACCTTACCGAGCGTGATCAGCACCGGCATAGCCAACGACGACATGCTGGCACCATTGCCCTCGCCTTTAAGCAGGCCAGCGATCGCCGGAAGCAGCACCAGCGTCAGCACCATTGCGAGATCCTCGACGATCAGCCAACCGATGGCGATGCGGCCGCGTTCGCTGTCCACCAGGCGTCGTTCCTGCAGCGCGCGAAGCAGCACCACCGTCGAAGCCACCGACAGCGCGAGGCCGAACACAAGGCCGCCACCGAACGACCAGCCCAGCGCCTCGCCGAGACCGATGCCGAGCAGGGTAGCCACGGCGATCTGCACGATGGCCCCGGGGATCGCGATATTCTTGACCGACAGCAAATCCTTCAGCGAGAAATGCAGGCCTACGCCAAACATCAGCAGGATGATGCCGATTTCCGCGAGTTCATTGGCGATATTCTGGTCCGCCACATAGCCGGGCGTAAATGGACCCATGAAGACGCCGGCGAGCAGATAGCCGACCAGCGGCGACACGCGAATACGCTGTGCGATCAGGCCGAGGATGAATGCCAGTACGAGGCCAACGACGACGGTGGAAATCAGCGGGGTGTTATGCTCCATGCCGCTTTTTGCCGCATGGGCGCGTGGGATGCCACCCTTAACGAGGGCTACTCATGGTCGCAGGCGCGAGCGGTCACGTCATCGCGAGATGGGGGTGTGTGACCCACACTGCCATTTCGGGACGCGATCTCAGCGAAGCTGAGAGCGTGAACCTCAGCCATTCCAGTTGGAATGGCGGGGAATCTCGATGTGAGAGTCACATTGCGGGATTCCGGGTTCGCGCCCGCCTGGCGGCGTTCGCGACACCGGAATGACGAGATTAGTTGCCGATCGCCGCTTCGATCGCCGCCAGCGCCGCATCGGCCTTGGCGCCGTCCGGACCGCCGGCCTGCGCCATGTCCGCCCGCCCACCGCCGCCTTTGCCGCCCAAGGCTTCAGAGGCGAGCTTCACCAGATCGACAGCGCTGAAGCGCTTGGTCAGATCCTCGGTGACGCCGACCACGACGCCGGCCTTGCCGTCTTCACCGACATTGATGATCGCGACCACGCCGGAGCCGAGCTGCTTCTTGCCGGCATCGGCGAGGCTCTTGAGATCCTTCATCTCGATGCCCGACACACTCTTGGCCATCAGCTTGACGTCGCCGACAGTCTTGACGTCTGCGGATGCGCCACCTGCGGCCGGTGCACCGGCCGCAGCACCGCCCATGGCGATGGTCTTCTTCGCCTCGGAGAGTTCACGCTCCAGCTTCTTGCGCTCGTCCATCAGCGCAGCGATGCGCGCCGGCATGTCGTCGAGCGTCGTGCGGAGCTCGTTCGCAGCGGTCTTGGCGAGCTGCATCGTCTCGTTGGCGTGATGACGCGCATGATTACCGGTCAGCGCCTCGATGCGGCGCACGCCGGAAGACACCGCGCTTTCGCCGGTGACCGAGATCATGCCGATGTCGCCAGTGCGCCGCACATGGGTGCCGCCGCAAAGTTCGACCGACCAGCCGAGCGCATTGCTGCCGCTATCGCGCGGCATCTTGCCCATGGAGACAACGCGAACTTCGTCGCCGTATTTCTCGCCGAACAGCGCGCGAGCGCCGGCCTCGCGGGCATCGTCCACCGCCATCAGGCGCGTGGTGACGGCGTCGTTTTCCAGCACGACATTGTTGGCGATGTCCTCAACGCGGCGGAGCTCGTCGGCCGTGATCGGCTTCTGATGCACGAAATCGAAACGCAGGCGATCCGGCGCCACCAGCGAACCGCGCTGGGCGATGTGATCGCCGAGCACCTGACGCAGCGCTTCATGCAGCAGATGCGTCGCCGAGTGATTGGCGCGAATCGATGAGCGACGGGTGTGATCGACGTCGAGCGCCAGTGCAGCGCCGACTTTCAGCGTGCCCTGCTCGAGCGTGCCGACATGCACGAACAGATCGCCTGCGCGCTTCTGGGTTTCTGTGACACGGAAGGTCACGCCCTCGCCGGTGATCACACCAGTGTCGCCGACCTGGCCACCGGACTCTGCATAGAACGGCGTCTGGTTGAGCACGATGGCGCCGGTGTCGCCTGCCTTGAGGCTGTCGACTTCCTTGCCATCCTTCACCAGTGCCGTAACCGCACCTTCCGCAGACTCGGTCTCGTAGCCGAGAAATTCCGTCGCACCGAGTTTTTCACGCAACTCGAACCAGATCGCTTCGGTCGCGGTCTCGCCGGAGGAAAAGCGCGACGCGCGGGCCTTCTGTTTCTGCTTCTCCATCGCATCGGTGAAGGACGCGATATCGACCGAGATGCCGCGGTTGCGCAGTGCGTCCTGTGTGAGGTCGAGCGGGAAGCCGTAGGTGTCGTACAGCGTGAAGGCGGTCTCGCCGTCGAACATGTCGCCCTTCTTCAGCGATGCGCTCTTGTCGTCGAGAATGCCGAGACCACGATCCAGCGTCTTGCGGAAGCGCGTCTCTTCGAGCCGCAGCGTTTCCTCGATCAGGCTCTCGGCGCGCACCAGCTCCGGATAGGCCTGGCCCATCTCGCGCACCAGCGCCCACACAAGGCGCCACATCAGCGGCTCCTTGGCGCCGAGCAACTGGCCGTGACGCATGGCGCGGCGCATGATCCGGCGCAGCACATAGCCGCGGCCTTCATTCGACGGCAGCACGCCATCGGCAATCAGGAATGACGAGGCGCGCAGATGGTCGGCGATGACGCGCAGCGAGGCCTTCATCGGGCCCTGCGGATCGGCCCCGGTGAGATCGGCGATGGCGCGGATCAGTGCGACGAATAGGTCGATGTCGTAATTGTCGTGCTTGCCCTGCAGCACCGCAGCGATGCGCTCGAGGCCCATGCCAGTGTCGATTGACGGCTTCGGCAGCGAGATGCGGTTGCCCGGCGCAAGCTGGTCGAACTGCATGAACACCAGATTCCAGATCTCGATGAAGCGGTCGCCGTCTTCATCGGGCGAGCCGGGAGGGCCACCTGGAATCTTGTCGCCATGGTCGAAGAAGATTTCCGAACACGGGCCGCAGGGGCCGGTATCGCCCATCTGCCAGAAATTGTCCGAGGTCGGGATGCGGATGATCTTGGAATCCGGCAGGCCAATCTTCTTCCACAGAGCGAAAGCTTCATCGTCCTCGGAATAGACGGTGACCAGCAGGCGATCTTTCGCCAGACCGTATTCCTTGGTGATCAGGTTCCAGGCCAGCTCGATCGCGCGTTCCTTGAAATAGTCGCCAAACGAGAAGTTGCCGAGCATCTCGAAGAAGGTGTGATGGCGCGCGGTATAGCCGACATTGTCGAGATCGTTATGCTTGCCGCCGGCGCGGACGCATTTCTGCGACGTCGTCGCGCGCTGATAGGGCCGCTTCTCGACGCCGGTAAAGACGTTCTTGAACTGCACCATGCCGGCATTGGTGAACATCAGCGTGGGGTCGTTGCGCGGCACCAGCGGCGACGACGACACGATGTCGTGACCATTCGCCGCGAAGTAATTCAGAAATGCCGACCTGATCTCGTTAACGCCGCTCATATCAGTCCCATTGCGCCCAAGACTTGTTACGTTCAAGACTTGGCGCCTAAAAATCGCCCACGGCCAAATTGTTTGAAGATTTGCCGCCGGCCAATGCCACAACCGGTTGCTTTTAGACCGGCGGCACTAGGCCTGTCCAGAAACTGTGCAAGGGGATGACAAGGGATCATTCAAGCGGATCAGGGGCTTGCCGCAGCAGCACAGGGCCGTTGATAGGTGCCGGAACCGCGTTGACAGATTCAGGGAACGCATGCTCTTGTGCCGGCGTTGAAAGACGTCACGTCGGGAGAGACCGGCCCCGTTTGGGCCGGCGCCGAAGGAGCAACCGCCCCGGAAACTCTCAGGCAAAAGGACCGCGTGACAGGTTAGCATCTGGAAAGAGATGCCTTTGAGCCCGAACGGGCCGATGGCGTCCGCCGACGGGATAATACTCTCAGGCACAGCGACAGATGGGGCTCGTACAGGCACTCCGGGAATGGTCCCGGGGAACCGCGAGGACCCGTCACATGTCTGCTGTCGATATGCTAGCGACCGCTAAACCCTCAACTTTAAAACAAACGCCGCTGCACGCCCTCCACATCGCCCGTGGCGGCAAGATGGTGCCCTTCGCCGGCTATGACATGCCAGTGCAATACGCCACCGGCGTGCTGAAGGAGCATCTCCACACCCGCGGGGCCGCGGGACTGTTCGATGTTTCCCATATGGGCCAGCTCAGGTTGCGGGCGAAGTCCGGCAAACTCGAAGATGCGGCCTTGGCGCTCGAGAAGCTGGTGCCGATGGACATTCTGGCGCTGGCACCGGGGCGTCAGCGTTATGCCCAGTTCACCAATGAGGCCGGCGGCATTCTCGACGACCTGATGGTGGCGAATTTCGGCGATCACCTGTTTCTGGTGGTCAACGCTGCCTGCAAGGACGAGGACGAGGCGCATCTGCGCGCGCATCTCTCCGACAGCTGCATTATCGAGACCCTGCCCGACCGTGCACTGATCGCCCTGCAAGGGCCAAAGGCCGCGGATGTGCTGGCAAAATTCTGCCCGGAAGCGCCGGCGATGAAGTTCATGGATGCTGGCCCGCATCAGGTGAACGGCATTGCCTGTTTCGTCTCGCGCTCCGGTTATACGGGCGAAGACGGCTACGAGATCTCGATCCCGAACGATCAGGCCGAGGCCCTTACCTCCGCCTTGCTCGATCATCCCGACGTCCTGCCGATTGGCCTCGGCGCCCGCGACAGCCTGCGTCTCGAAGCCGGGCTGTGCCTCTACGGCCATGACATCGACACGACGACCACGCCCATCGAAGGCGGGTTGAACTGGTCGATCCAGAAGAGCCGCCGGACCGGCGGCGCCCGCGCCGGCGGTTTTCTCGGCAGCGACAAGATCCTGGCGCAGCTCGATGGCGGCGCGCCGCGCAAGCGCATCGGCCTGCTGCCGGAAGGCCGCGCGCCAGTGCGCGAAGGTGTGTTGCTGTTTGCGGACGCCACCTCCACCGAATCGATCGGCAGCGTCACCTCGGGCGGTTTCGGCCCCAGTCTCGGCGCGCCAATTGCAATGGGCTATCTGCCCAGCGCGCAGGCAGCCGACGGAGCCACCGTTTTCGCCGAACTGCGCGGCCAGCGCATGCCGATGAAAGTGTCACCCATGCCCTTCGTCCCCCACAGCTACAAGCGTTGAGGAACTGATCCATGACCACCCTGTACACCGAAGACCACGAATGGCTCCTAATTGACGGCGACGTCGTCACCGTCGGCATCACCGACTACGCGCAGTCACAGCTCGGCGACGTCGTGTTCGTCGAACTACCCAAAGTGGGCCGCGTGCTGAAGAAGGCCGAAGCCGCCGCCGTGGTCGAATCGGTCAAGGCCGCCTCCGACGTCTATGCGCCGATCACCGGCGAGGTTGTCGCGATCAACGACGCGCTCGCGGCCGAGCCCGCGCTGGTGAATTCCGATGCCGACAGCAAGGCGTGGTTCTTCAAGCTCAAACTCGCCGACAAGAGCGAGCTCGAAGGCCTGATGGATGCCGACGCCTACAAAGCCCACACCGCCTAGTCGTCATGCCCGGCGAATGCCGGGCATGACGAGCTTCTGAAATTCGTTCGAGGAACAACAGATGACCCTGAACAAATCTTCCGGCGACGTCGCCACCGATTTCGTCCGCCGCCATATCGGCCCTTCGCAAGCCGATATTCGTGTGATGCTTGAAACGGTCGGCGCGAAAAGCCTGTCCGCACTGATGGGCGAGACGCTCCCTGCATCAATTCGCCAGAAGACGCCGCTCGATCTCGGCCGCGCGCTCAGCGAAACCGAGGCGCTGGCGCATATGACCGAGATGGCGGCCAAGAACGCGGTGTTCACGTCACTGATCGGCCAGGGCTATTCCGGCACTGTTCTCCCGACGGTGATCCAGCGCAACATCCTGGAGAACCCGGCCTGGTACACGGCCTATACGCCGTATCAGCCGGAGATCAGTCAGGGCCGACTCGAGGCGCTGTTCAATTTCCAGACCATGATCTGCGATCTCACTGGCCTCGACGTCGCCAATGCGTCGCTACTCGATGAAGCGACCGCCGCTGCGGAAGCCATGGCACTGGCCGAGCGCGCCTCAAACGTTCAGACCAAAACCTTCTTCGTCGATCATGAAGTTCATCCGCAGACCCTCGCGGTGCTGCGTACCCGCGCCGAGCCGCTCGGTTGGAAGCTTCAGATCGGCGATCCGCTCACTGACCTCGACAAAGCCGATGTGTTCGGCGCGATCCTGCAATATCCCGGCACGACGGGCATCGTGCGCGATTTCAAGCCGGCCATCGCCGCCCTTAAAGCGAAGGGCGCGCTCGCCGTCGTCGCCGCCGACCTGCTGGCGTTGACGCTGCTGGCCTCGCCGGGCGAACTCGGCGCCGATATCGCCATCGGCTCGGCGCAGCGCTTCGGCGTGCCGATGGGCTATGGCGGTCCGCATGCCGGCTACATGTCGGTGCGCGACGCGATCAAACGCTCGATCCCGGGCCGTCTCGTCGGCCTCTCCATCGATTCCCGCGGCGAGCCCGCCTATCGTCTGGCGCTGCAGACCCGCGAACAGCATATCCGCCGCGAAAAGGCGACATCGAACATCTGCACCGCGCAGGTGCTGCTCGCCGTAATCGCCTCGATGTATGCAGTCTATCACGGCCCCGAGGGTCTCAAGCACATCGCCCGCACGGTCCATCGCCGCGCACTGGTGCTGGCCGCCGGCCTGAAGAAGCTCGGCTTCGCGCCGGAGAGCGAAGCGTTCTTCGACACGCTCACCATAACAGTCAGTGACAAGCGCGACGGCATCATTGCCGCAGCCCAGGCCGAGAAGATCAACCTGCGCATCGGTGACGGCACGATCGGCATCGCGCTCGACGAGACCACGACGCCGGAAACCGTCGAAGCCATCTGGCACGCCTTCGGCGGCAAGCTCGGCTATTCAGACGTCGAGCATGGCGTCAGCGACGCCCTGCCCGCCTCGCTGAAGCGCAGCTCGGCCTTCCTCACCCATCCTGTCTTCCACAGCCATCGCTCCGAGACCGAACTCCTCCGTTATATGCGGAAGCTCTCGGACCGCGATCTGGCGCTCGATCGCGCGATGATCCCGCTCGGCTCCTGCACGATGAAGCTGAACGCGACCACCGAGATGATGCCGTTGACCTGGCCCGCTTGGGGCTCGCTGCATCCATTCGTGCCCCGCGAACAGGCCGCCGGCTATCACCAGCTTTTCGCGACACTGGAAAAGTGGTTGTGCGACATCACCGGTTACGACGCTGTATCGCTGCAGCCCAATTCCGGCGCGCAGGGCGAATATGCCGGCCTGCTCGCGATCCGCGCCTATCACGCGGCGCGCGGCGACAGCCATCGCAATATCTGCCTGATCCCGTCATCGGCGCACGGCACCAATCCTGCCTCGGCCAGCATGGTCAATATGGATGTGGTTGTCGTCGCCTGCGACAAGCGCGGTGACGTGGACGTCAACGACCTGCGCATCAAGGCCGAGAAACACGCGGCCAATCTCGCAGCAATCATGATCACCTATCCGTCGACCCACGGCGTGTTCGAGGAGCATATCCGCGAGATCTGCGAGATCGTCCACGCCAATGGCGGTCAGGTCTATCTCGACGGCGCCAACATGAATGCGCAGGTCGGCCTGTCGCGTCCGGGTGATTACGGCGCGGACGTCAGTCATCTCAACCTGCACAAGACGTTCTGTATTCCGCACGGCGGCGGCGGCCCCGGCATGGGCCCGATCGGCGTCAAGGCGCATCTGGCGCCCTATTTGCCCGGTCATCCCTCGGCCAACGGCGATGTGCCGGTGGGTCCGGTGTCGGCCGCGCCCTACGGTTCGGCGTCGATCCTGACCATCTCCTACATTTACATCCTGATGATGGGCGGCGCGGGTCTCACCTCGGCCACCGAGCTTGCGATCCTCAATGCGAACTACATGGCCACACGGCTGCATCCGCATTTCCCGGTGCTGTATCGCAACGAAAAGGGACGCGTGGCGCATGAATGCATCATCGATCCGCGCGCATTCAAGACGTCCGCCGGTGTCACCGTCGACGACATCGCCAAGCGCCTGATCGACTACGGTTTCCACGCGCCGACCATGAGCTTTCCTGTCGTGGGGACGCTGATGATCGAGCCGACGGAATCGGAATCGAAACTCGAACTCGATCGGTTCTGTGAGGCGATGATCGCGATCCGCAAGGAGATCACGGATATCGAGAGTGGCCGCTGGAACGTCGAGGCGTCACCGCTGCGTCATGCACCGCATACCGTCCACGATATCGCGGATGACGACTGGAAGCGCGCTTATACCCGCGCGGAAGGCTGTTTCCCGGCCGGCACCTCGCGCACCGACAAATACTGGTGCCCGGTGGGTCGCGTCGACAACGTCTATGGCGACCGCAATCTGGTGTGCTCATGCCCGCCGATGGAAGACTACGCGCAGGCCGCGGAGTGAAATGAGAAGGGCCACCCGCACGGTGCGGGTGGCCCTTTCCGATCAAGCCGCAGCAGCCAGATTGACTGCCGATTTCGCCAGCACCGACAGTGACTCATCGGTCTTCTTTTCCTGATTGAGCGTCTCGTCGAGCAGCCGCACTGCGTCCTTCATGCCGAGTTCCGTGGCCCAGGCCTTCAAGGTGCCATAGCGCGAGATCTCATAGTGTTCGACAGCCTGCGCCGCAGCAAGCAGGCCGGCATCGAGCGAACTCGTGCCCTTGTACTCGTCCATGATCTCCTTGCCTTCATCGAGGATACCCATGATGGCATCGCAGGTCTTGCCGCGGGCGGGCTTGTCGAGCAGCTCGAAGATCTGTTCCAGGCGCTCGACCTGGCCTTCGGTTTCGTCGTGATGCTTTTCGAAAGCGGCACGCAATTTGTCCGAGGTTGCGGCCTTGGCCATCTTCGGCAGGGCTTTCAGGATCTGCTTTTCCGCGAAGTAGATATCCTTGAGCGTATCGAGAAAGAGGTCGTTGAGGTCTTTGTCTTTAGTCGCCATGACGCGCACTCCGTTAAGCCAGGGGTTGTTTCCCGCGGCTCAACGTCACCTGTTGTGTCTTGTTCCTGAGGTTGTGACGCAACTATTAAAAATCATTGCGTGGACGCCCGCTGTCAGGCCGCCAGCGTGGTCTCCACCAGCTTCACCCAATAGGACGTGCCGTAGACGATGGCGTCGTCGTTGAAATTATAGGCGGGGTGGTGCAGCCCGGCGCTGTCGCCATTTCCGCAGAAGATGAAGGCGCCGGGGCGCGCTTCCAGCATATAGGCGAAGTCTTCGGCGCCCATCACCGGCGGCATGTCGATATTGACCTTCTCAGCCCCGGATATTTCGCTGGCGACGCGCACCGCCATGTCGGTCTCGGCGCGGTGGTTGACCACGACGGGATAGCCGCGGTCATAGTCGAGCACGATCTTCGCGCCGGTCTGCAGCGCGACGCCGTTGACCACCTCGTTCATGCGCTTCTCCATGAGATCACGCACCTCGGCGTTCAACGTCCGCACGGTGCCGCGCAGTTCAGCGGTAGCCGGGATGACGTTGCTGGCATGCCCGGCATGGAATTCACAGATCGACAGCACCGCGGATTCTAGGGGATTGACGGTACGGGAAACGATCGTCTGCAGCGCCATCACGAGCTGCGAGCCGACCAGCACGGAATCGATGGTCTTGTGTGGATAGGCGGCATGGCCGCCCTTGCCCTCGATCTGGATCGAGATGCGGTCCATCGCCGCCATGATCGGGCCCGGACGCAGCGCGAAGGAGCCGACGGGCATGCCGGGATTGTTGTGCATGCCGTAGACCTGATCGATCTTGAAACGGTCCATCAAGCCGTCCTTGATCATCGCCGCCGCGCCCGCACCGCCCTCTTCGGCCGGCTGGAAGATGACGACGGCATCGCCCGCGAAATTGCGTGTTTCGGCGAGATATTGCGCCGCTCCCAGCAGCATGGACGTGTGGCCATCGTGACCGCAGGCATGCATCTTGCCGGGGGTCTTCGAGGCGTAAGGCAGATTGGTCTCTTCCTCGATCGGCAGCGCGTCCATGTCGGCGCGCAGCCCGATGACCTTGTGCTCGCCCGAGGCCGGCTTGCGGCCCCTGATGACGCCGACGACACCGGTCCGTCCCAAGCCGGTCACAACTTCGTCGCAACCGAACTCCTTCAGTCGTTCCGCCACGAAGCCCGCGGTCCGGTGCACGTCATACATCAGCTCTGGATGGGCATGCAGGTCACGGCGCCAGGCCATGATTTCCGGTTGCAGATCGGCGACACGATTGATGATGGGCATGGGTCAGGGTCTCGATGCGGTGGAACGGCGATATCCTTGTCTAGCATGTCGCGTGCCAACGGCCCACCCCACCGGCCCCATCACACGCTGTACAGGCGCCCGCGGCCTCGCTAATCCCTTTCGGCACGGCAGGTGAGACCGTGGAACGGATGCGGCAGGGAAACGATGACGACACGGCTCGAGGGTGATTTCGATTATATCGTGGTTGGTGCGGGTACCGCCGGTTGCATCGTCGCCAATCGCCTTTCGGCAGATCCCGGCAAGCACGTCCTCGTCCTGGAGGCCGGCGGCAACGACAACTGGATCTGGTTTCACATCCCGGTCGGCTACCTTTTCGCCATCGGCAACCCCCGCTCCGACTGGATGTTCCGCACCGAGCCCGAGCCCGGCCTCAATGGCCGCGCGCTGGCCTATCCGCGCGGCAAGGTGATCGGTGGTTCCTCCGCGATCAATGCCATGATCTCGATGCGCGGCCAGGCGGCCGACTACGATCACTGGCGACAGCTCGGCCTCAATGGCTGGGGCTATGACGATGTGCTCCCGGCGTTCAAGACATTGGAAGATCATTTCCTTGGCGCCAGCGAACATCACGGCGCAGGCGGCGGCTGGCGCATCGAAGAACCACGGCTGTCGTGGGAAGTGCTCGACGCCGTCGGCAATGCTGCGGCCGAAATGGGCATTCGCAAGACCGCCGATTTCAACACCGGCGACAACGAAGGCATCGGCTATTTTCACGTCAACCAGAAGCGCGGTCGGCGCTGGTCGTCGGCTCGCGGCTTTCTCAAGCCCGCACTGCACCGCCCGAACCTGCGGCTTGAAACCAAGGTGATGGTCGATCGCCTGATCGTCGAAAACGGCCGCGCGGTCGGCGTGCGTTTCATCCAGAACGGCCAGGAGATGGAGGCACGTGCCAAGGGCGAAGTCATCCTGTGTGCTGGCGCGGTCGGCTCACCGCATCTGTTGCAGCGCTCCGGCATCGGACCCGCGGAGTGGCTGTCCGCAGCTGGCGTCGACGTCACGCTCGACCGCCAGGGCGTCGGCCGTAATCTGCAGGATCACCTGCAGCAGCGTGCGATCTACAAAGTCTCCGGCGTGCGCACGCTGAACGAGACCTACTACAATCTGTTCCGCCGTGGCTGGATGGGCGTCGATTACGCGCTTCGCCGCCGCGGGCCGCTCACCATGGCGCCATCGCAGCTTGGCATCTTCACGCGCTCCGATGCCCATCGCGAACGCGCCAACATCCAGTTTCACGTCCAGCCGCTCTCGCTCGACAAATTCGGCGATCCACTGCATCGCTTTCCGGCGATCACCATTGCTGCCTGCAATCTGCAGCCCACATCGCGCGGCGAGATCAAGCTACGCTCGGCGAAGCCCGATGACGCACCGGCAATTGCTCCGCACTATCTCTCGACAGACGACGATCGTCAGGTTGCTGCCGATGCGATCCGTGTCACGCGCAGGCTGATGAAGCAGCAGGCGCTCGCCGCCTATCATCCCGAAGAATATCTGCCGGGGCCATCGGTTGGCGACGATGCGGCGTCGTTGGCCAAGGCCGCCGGCGATATCGGCACCACCATCTTCCATCCTGTCGGGACCGCGAAGATGGGCACGTCATCGGACCCGATGGCAGCGGTGGACGAGCGGCTGCGCTTTTACGGGATCGCCGGATTGCGCGTCGTGGACGCCTCGGTCATGCCAACGATCACGTCGGGCAATACCAACACGCCGACCGCGATGATCGCGGAAAAAGGCGCATCAATGATCATCACGGATTCGCGATAACCTCATTCGGCGGGAATAAATTTCCGCCTTCGCCGATCCAGTCCCCATAGCCCAATCCAGGGCGATGGAGATTGGCGATGAGTGCATTCGATCACGATCATTCCCAGGACGACCCGAGACTGAGCCGTCGAAAGGTACTGGAGTGCATGACCTGGGCCGGCACCGGCGTACTCTGGAGCATCGCCGGCGGCGTTCCGCACGCCCTTGGGCTGATTGATTCGGCACAAGCGGCAGAGCCCACCGGCCTGACCTTCCTGCAGATCAGCGACAGCCATATCGGCTTCGACAAGCCGGCCAATCCCAACGCCATCGGTACGCTCGAGGAAGCCATCGGCCGGATCAAAGCCATGCCGGTGAAGCCGTCGTTCATGATCCATACCGGCGATATCAGTCACCTCTCCAAGGCCTCCGAATTCGACGATGCCGACCGCATCATCTCGCAGGCGCGGCTCGATGTGCATTACGTTCCGGGAGAACATGATTTCATCGACGAGGAGGTCAAGCTCTACCGCGAGCGCTACGGACGTGGGACCAAGGGCTCCGGCTGGTATTCCTTCGACGCAAGCGGCGTACACTTCATCGGGCTTGTGAACGTCGTCGATCTCAAAGCCGGCGGACTTGGAAACCTCGGCGCCGAACAACTCGCGTGGCTGGAGGACGATCTTCGCGGCCGATCAAAATCGACACCTATCGTGGTGTTTGCGCATATTCCACTCTGGACCGTTTATCCGACCTGGGGATGGGGCACCGAAGACGGAGCACGCGCGCTGGACTACCTCAAGGGCTTTGGCTCGGTCACGGTGCTGAACGGCCATATCCATCAGGTGATGCAGAAAGTAGAAGGCAACGTCACGTTCCACACCGCACGCTCTACTGCGTTTCCACAACCGGCACCGGGGACAGCGCCCTCACCCGGCCCCATGAAGGTGGCCGACGACAAATTACGCGGCCTGCTGGGCATCGCCAGCATCATCTTCAAACCCGGCGATGAACGCCTCGCCATCATCGATACCCAGTTGCAAGGCTGAGGGCATCGCAACATGACATCCGTCGCCTTACGCAACATCTGCATCCGTGTCGCCGTTCTTGCCGTCATGACCGCTTGCATGACAGCGGCGCGGTGCGAAGACCTCGCGGTGATGATCGACAACTTCACCTTCGAGCCGGCGCAGCTCACCATCAAGGTCGGCACGACCGTCACCTGGAAGAACCGAGACGACATCCCGCACGCCGTGGTCTCAGCCGGAAAATTCAGGTCGAAAACACTCGACACTGACGACAGCTATTCCTTCACGTTCACGTCACCAGGTGACTACGCGTATTTTTGCTCGCTGCATCCGCATATGACGGGGATGATCAAGGTTGAGTAGCAGCCAAAACCAAGGCATCACAACGATGCCCGGCCTCTGGAAACCCGGCAGCCGGGCATCGGCCGGCAAGGACAAGTCGATGCCAGCGCACAGAGCTGACGACGATGGCGAAAGGACGCGCCGTTTTCGCGACGCCGCGCTGCCATGCCTCGACGACGTCTATACGCTCGCCCGCTATCTGCTGTGCGATGCCGACGCCGCCGAAGACGCCGTCCAGGAATGCTATCTGCGCGCGCTGAAACATTTCGACAGCTATCGTGGCCCTGCAATCAAACCATGGCTGTTCGCCATCCTGCGCAATATCTGCCATGCGGAGTTCGCCCGTCGCATGAACTCACCAACCCCGATCGCCGAAATCGCCGAGGCAGAGTCGCAGGAAGCCGCGCCGCTCTGGCATGAGGCACAAGCTTCACCGGAGGCGGAATTGCTCCGACGTCGCGATGCCACGACGATCCAGCGTCTCGTGAGCGCGCTTGCCGAGCCGTTCAGGGAAATCCTCGTGCTGCGAGAAATGCAAAACCTGTCTTACCGGGAGGTTTCCGACATCGTCGGCGCGCCCATCGGCACCGTGATGTCACGCCTCGCCCGCGCACGCGCGATGCTCCGGATCGCATGGATGGCTGAAGAGGAGCCACACAAATGACCTGCGACGAGGCCGAGATTCTTCTTCACGCATTGCTCGATGACGAGCTCGACGCCGGGCATGTCCGTGAGGTCGAGGCGCACATTGCCACGTGCCAACGCTGCGCTGCTCAACTGAACACCTATCGCGACATGCGATCCGCAATGGCCGCCAGCGATCTGCATTTTACGGCGCCTCCACAGCTACGCCAGCGCATCGAGGCGGCGCTCCCCAAGGCTCACACGCCAAATCGTCGCGCCGTGCTGAAAGGCTTCGCGATGGGATCGGTGTTGTCCGCTGTAGCTGCGACCGGCCTCGTCGTCGTCGTACTTCGCCATGAAGACGAGCAGCGCATTCTTTCGGAGGTGGTGTCGGCGCATCTGCGCGCGCTGCAGGCCGGGCACCTCACCGATGTGCTCTCCACCGATCAGCACACGGTGAAGCCCTGGTTCAACGGTCGGCTTGACGTGGCGCCGCCGGTTGTCGATCTCACCGCGCAAGGTTTCACGCTCATCGGCGGGCGGCTTGATTATGTCAATGGACGAACGATCGGTGCCATCGTCTACCGGCGGCGCACCCATGTGATCAATCTGTTCGTTGCACAGACGACAAATGCAGAATCACGGATGGCCAAGATCGAGACCGTTCAGGGCTTCAACATTCGCCACTGGAGCGAGCGCGGCCTGACCTACTGGGCGGTCAGCGATTTGAACGCCGATGAACTTGCTGATTTCGGCAGCAAGGTTGAACTTGCAACGGGGGCGAGCTGAAACCTAGGCTGACTTCCGCACGGCGTTGTCGACCAGCGTCTTGCCGAGCGACCAGATCGCACCAGGAACCTTGTGGCTATCGGCGATCACGGTACGGAACGAGTTCTCGATCCACTTGCCGTCTTCCTCGGTGACCACCAGCGGCGGCAGCAGCTTGATGGTGTGACTGCCGTGGCCGGAGACCTGGGTCAGGATCTTCTGCTCCTTGAACAGCGGCACGGTGATCAACTGGCAGAACAGGCCTTTGCTGGCCGACTCCAGGATGTTCCACGATGCCTTGAGGCGCAGCGACTTCGGCGGGCCGAATTCGACACCGATCATGAGACCTTTGCCGCGCACTTCTTTCAGAAGCTCGAATTCGGGAATCATATTCTGCAGAGCGAGCCGCAATTCGGCACCGCGCTTGGCCGCGTTCTCGACCAGCTTCTCGTGCTTCATGATCTCCAGCGTGGCAATACCGGCGGCCATCGCCAGATCGTTCTTGCCAAAGGTAGAACCATGGACCAGCGAACGATCCATCCGGTTGAAGATCTTGTCGAAGATGCTTTTTCGCGTCAGCAGCGCGCCAACAGGAACATGACCTCCCGACAAGGCCTTTGCGAGAAGGATCATGTCGGGTTCGACATTCCAGTGCTCGATCGCCAGAAATTTTCCGGTGCGTCCGAGGCCGGTCTGGATTTCATCGGCGATGAACAGCGTGCCGTATTTGCGGCACAGCGCAGCAGCGCCCGACAGGAATTCATCGGTGGGCAGGTTGACGCCTTTGCCCTGGATCGGTTCGACGATGAAGCCGGCAACCTGCTTGGACGACAGCGCCTTCTCCAACGCTTCGAGGTCGTTGAATGGCACCGTGGTGCAGCCCGAGAGCAGCGGGCCGAAACCGGCGCGGAAATTGGCGTCGTCGGTCAGTGACAGCGCGCCATAGGTTAGTCCGTGATAGGCGTGATCGCAATATACGATCCCGTCGCGGCCGGTCGCATTGCGAGCAAATTTGATCGCCGCCTCGACGGTTTCCGCGCCCGAGTTCGCGAAAAACACCTTGTCCATATAGGGGACGTTTTCCAGCAGCTTCTCTGAGAGGATACCTGCGAGTGTGGAAACATCCATTTGCACCAAATTGGGCATGTCGGCGTCGAGCACGCTTTTGAGCGCATTCCGCATCACCGGATGGTTCCGGCCAATCGCAAAAACGCCAAATCCGCTCAGTAGATCGAGATAACGGGCGCCGTCCCGGTCGAACAAATACTGGCCGGTGCCTCGCTGAAAGCCAACGTCATATCCGATGGTCTTGAGGACTCGAACGAGCTGTTCATTGAGATGGCGCGTATGCATCGAGCTACGCTGCGCCTCCCGTTCAACAAACATCTCGGAAACGTCTAGATTCGGATATACCATGAGTTACATACGTCGGTTGATGGTCGCTTCGTCAACTGAAAACCGTAAATGCGGCGATTTGACTTCGCCGAGAACCGCTACTTAAGCATAGGTCTAAACATGTTGCAGCGCCCACGCATTACTACGCGTACTCTTACATATTGCGGAATCCTTTTTTCGGCAGGCTTGTTTTCGGCAGGGCTGGCTCCCGCATTTGCAGCTGATCCGACCGGCGATTGGAAGGTCGAGGACGGCGTCGCGCATATTCGTGTTGCTGAATGCGGTGGCAGCATGTGGGGGGCCGTAGCCTGGGAAAAGACCCCCGGCGGGATCGACAAGAACAATCCCGATGCCACCAAGAAGGCGCGCCCCACTCTGGGCATCGTGACATTGCTGGACATGAAAAAGAATGCCGCAAACGACAAATGGGCGGGTCAGGTCTACAATGCCAAGGACGGAAAATTCTATAAATCGACGATCAAGCTCGGTGATACTGCTGACGAACTTGAAATCGAAGGATGCGTCCTTGGTTTCCTGTGCGGCGGTCAGACCTGGACGCGCGTAGGCCCGTCGATTCCATCGAGCCCCTCGAACCTCACCGCCAAGGGTGCCCTGCCTAAGGCGGGCGCTGCCACCGGCGGCAAGATGGCCCCAGCGGCTACTCCGACGGCTGCTGCTGCACCCAAGGCTGCACCGGCTCCCGCTGCCGGCGCCCCCAAGGCCGCCGCTCCTACCGGTCAGAAAACCGCTGCAGCGCCGTTGCCGGGACAGCCGGCCGATATCGGCGATATCTGCCTGCTGCCCGAGATCAACAAGGTCACTCACTAGTCTCGCGCGGCTTACCCATAAGAGCCGGCTGGAAGAGCAGCACGGCCGCCAGCGTCACGACAAAGGACATCGCGAGCAGTTTACCCATGCTCGCGGTGCCCGGATGGTTCGACAGCCACAGGCTGCCGAACGCCGTGGCAGTCGTCAGCGCGCTAAAGAAAATCGCGCGTGTCAGCGATGACTGCAGCAGGTTTTTGTAGCCTGCCCGCCAGGCCGTCACATAGTAGATCTTGAACGCCACGCCGACGCCGAGCAGCAGCGGCAGCGCGATGATGTTGGCGAAGTTCAGCGGCAAGCCGATCAACACACAGATCTCCAGCGTAACCGTTCCCGCCACCAGCAAGGGAACGATAGTCAGCAACACGTCGCTGATGCGCCGCAAAGCCAGCCACAGCAATAACGAGATCGAAAGCAGCGCCCAGATGCCTGCATGAATGAAGGCGGTGACAATGGTGTCGCCCGACTTCAGGATCGAGATCGGACCACCGACGGCGAGCGGCTCGGACTTCAGCACGGCATCGGCGAACTTGCGCAATGTGTCGTTATCGTTCGGATCGCCGTTGGGCTGCGCCTCGACGCGGATCTGGCCGTCCTTAGTCTTCCACGAATTCACCAATTCGGCTGGCAAGGTCTGCAAACTGATCGGGCTCGCCTGCATCAGATTACGCAATTGCCCCAACGCAAGCTTGAGCGGCACCACAAAGGTCGCCTGCACCTGATCGCGCACAGGCTGGCTAGCATCAGCGGTCTTGGCCAATGCATCCGCCAGACGCTTCGCGGCGACAGCGCCGGGACTGGTCTGCGTTCCCGCAAGTTTGCGCAGGCTCGCCGCGGAGTCCTTCAGAGAGGTGACATTTTCCGCATCGGTTGGCGCCTTGTCGATCGACTCAGGGTTCAAAGCCGGCTCGAGTATCTTCGCGCCCTCCTGGATCGCCTTCAGCTTGGCGGGCTGATCCTCAGGCACGAAGCTGCCGAGCGAAATCGTACGAGCAACTTCCGGGACCTTCGAGAGACGTTCTTCGACCTGCTTCGCAGCGGCCTCGTTCGGCGCCATGATATTGACGGCATTGGCGCCGGTGTTCGGATCCTTGCGCAGATCGAGGAAGGTCGCGATCGACTCGACATTCGGATTGCGCAGGTTGATCGGATTGAAGTCGAACTTCAGGAAGTAGAGCAACGGCAGACCGGCGATCGTGAGCGCCAGTGTGATGCCGATAATCCAGAAGCGCTTCTCTTCCAGGAAACGGTCGACAGGTGCCAGGAACGCATAACCGACGGGCTCCTTTTCGCCCGCGGGATTCAAGAGGTCGAGCAATGCCGGCAGAACGGTGATGCTGGTCAGGAACGCGATCATCATGCCGGCGCCGGCGATCTTGCCGAGTTCGGACACGCCTTTGTAATCGGTCGGCAGGAACGACAGAAAGCCGGCAGCCGTTGCGAAAGCGGCGAGCGACAGCGGCACGGCGCAATATTCGGCAGCCTTCGTCAAAGCCAGCGGCAGGTTGTCGTTCTTGTAACGCTCGGAGCGATAACGCACGCTGAACTGGATGCCGAAATCGACACCCAAGCCGACGAACAACACGGCAAATGCAATCGACAGTAGGTTCAGCGAGCCAACCATCATAAGACCGACGGCGGTCGTTGTGACGAGGCCGACGAACAGAGTTGCGAACACGGAAACGATGATCTTGGCCGAGTGCAGCGCCATCCAGAGGATGACCAGCACGATCAAAACCGTACCGATCCCGTTGACGATGGCTCCATCCTGCACAGTGGAGAATTCCTCGTTTGCGATGGGGACCGGGCCGGTCAACCGCACGCGTGCGCCGTATTCGCCAGCGATGTTCAGGTCGATGGCAGCCTGCCGGATCGCATCTGTCGCGGTCTTGCCGGGCTCAAGCGCGTTGAAGTCGAGGATAGGCTTGATTTCGATGAAGCCGCGCTTGTCGCCATCCGTCAGAGGCTTGTCGCTGACCAGCCCGCGCCATGAGAAGGTGCCCTTGCCGTTTTTCAGCACGTCTTCGATTGTCTGCGAGACGGCGTTGAAGGTCGGCGCTGCGGCGTCGAGCTGAAGCTGCCCCCGACGAATGCCGGTGAGGCCGGTCTCCAGCGCGCCGGTGAGACCGCGCAGGCTTGGATCGCCGGCCATGATTTCGATCAGCGGAGCAGCTTGCTGGAACTGGCCCGTCAGTTGCGCAACTTCCTTGGTCGGCAGGAACAGCAAGCCGTTTTTCTCGAAGAACGCTCCGCCATCCAATCGGCGAACCGAGTCGAAATCCGTCTTGTTGGTGACCAGCTTCGCTTCCATCGCATTAGCTGCGGCATTGGCGAATTCAGGCGTGGGCGCCTCAACCACCGCGATGATCAGGCGCTCCTGGTCGAAGGCCTTGTCGAAGGCGATGTCGCGCTGACGCCAATCGAGATTGGGCGAGATCAGCTTGTTGATGTCTGTATTGATCGAGAAATTCTTCGCCGTGTAATAGCTCGCGCCAATCGAAAGAAGCACACAAACGAGCACCACCGGCAGGGCAAACCGGGTGCAGAAGTTCACGATCGAGACGACAACTCTTGTCAGCACGCTTTTTCTTTCTATTTGGGCGAGGCTCGCAAAGAATGCGGTTCACGAGGGAGGGTTCCGCAAACCATTACTTTCGCATTGGATGCGCTTTGCTTTCAGCAATGTGATGGGATGGCATAAAACGTGCTGATCACCGTAGCAACGGCCGTGTTAGCGACGCCTCGTCGCGCCGTAAAGTGACGAACAAGTGAGAGTTTTCAGGTTCTTGTGGCGCAACCGCAAGATATTACCGCAACCCGGCCAGTCGTCGCAAACCACGTTTTCGGTTCGTGATTGCATACTGAGTGATTTTTGTCACACAGAACGGCTCAAATATCCAGCTGGGCTGGATATGTGCCTGATTGTGGTACAGAATTAAGGATTATACCGGAATCAATTATGGACTTTGTACCACGTGCTTGATCGTCGTCCCCTTGAAATCTTTCTGGCTCAGCCGCGCGGCTTCTGCGCGGGCGTCGTGCGTGCCATCGAGATCGTAGAGCGTGCTCTCGAACGCTACGGGGCGCCGGTCTATGTCCGCCATGAGATCGTCCATAACAAATACGTAGTCGAGAGCCTGAAGGCTAAGGGCGCCATTTTCGTCGAGGAACTCTCCGAAGTACCTCCGAATGCCATGACCGTCTTCAGCGCCCATGGCGTCGCCCGGAGCGTCGAGGAAGAAGCGGCTACCCGTGGCTTGCCTATTTTGGATGCAACTTGCCCGCTTGTTACCAAGGTCCACAACCAGGGCAAGCGGTACATGTCCAAGGGCCGTAAGGTCATCCTGATCGGCCACGCAGGCCATCCGGAGGTCGACGGTACCATGGGACAGGTACCCGGCCCGGTTTACCTTGTTCAGAGCGTTGAGGACGTGAAGACGCTGACGCTGCCACCGCAGGAACCGGTCGCCTATATCACCCAGACGACCCTCAGCGTGGATGACACCAAGGACATCATTTTGGCCCTGGAACAGCGTTTCAGTGACATTGAGGGCCCCGATACCCGCGATATCTGCTATGCAACACAAAACCGCCAATCTGCGGTAAGAGACCTCAGCAAACTTGTGGACGTCATCCTGGTCGTCGGAGCGACCAACAGTTCCAACTCGAACCGGTTGCGCGAAATCGGCACCGAAGTCGGTGTCGCAAGTTACCTCATTGCCGATGGCAGCGAACTCAACCCCGCCTGGTTGAAGGATGCGCGTGCCGTAGGCATCACGGCTGGCGCATCCGCGCCAGAAGTGCTTGTAGATGACGTGATCGAGACCTTACGGCGGATCGGACCGGTTGCGGTGTCGGTGTTGCCCGGACGTGAAGAGAATATCGAATTCAAGCTACCCGCCGAACTGACCGCGGTTCGATCCACCTTCGTCACGATGTGATGCGCAGAGAGAAAATTCGAAATGGCCATTCCGTTTTTTAAAGAAATGAAGATCGGCTCCTATCTGTTGAAGAAGAAGCTGACTGGCCAGAAGCGCTATCCGCTGGTGCTGATGCTGGAGCCACTTTTCCGCTGCAACCTGGCCTGTGTCGGCTGTGGCAAGATCGACTATCCGAACGCTATCCTCAACCGCCGCATGTCGGCGCAGGAATGCTGGGATGCCGCCGATGAGTGCGGCGCGCCGATGGTTGCGATCCCGGGCGGCGAGCCGCTGATCCACAAGGAAATCGGTGAGATCGTGCGTGGCCTGGTCGAGCGCAAGAAGTTCGTCTCGCTCTGCACCAACGCGCTGCTGCTTGAGAAGAAGCTCGACCTGTTCACGCCGTCGCCCTACCTGTTCTTCTCGGTGCATCTCGACGGCCTCAAGGATCATCACGACAAGGCCGTGTCGCAGGAAGGCGTGTTCGACCGCGCCGTCTCCGCGATCAAGGCCGCCAAGGCCAAGGGCTTCGCCGTCAACGTCAACGCGACCATCTTCGACGGCCATGCGGCCGAGGACATTGCCAAGTTCCTCGACTACACCGTTGAGCTCGGCGTCGGCGTCTCGATGTCGCCGGGCTATGCCTATGAGCGCGCACCGGATCAGGAGCACTTCCTGAACCGCACCAAGACCAAAAAGCTGTTCCGCGACGTCTTTGCACTCGGCAAGGGCAAGAAGTGGAACATCATGCATTCCGGCCTGTTCCTGGACTTTCTCGCCGGCAACCAGGAATACGAGTGCAAGCCGTGGGGCATGCCCGCACGCAACATCTTCGGCTGGCAGAAGCCCTGCTACCTGCTCGGTGAAGGCTACACCAAGACCTTCAAGGAATTGATGGACACCACCGATTGGGACACCTACGGCACCGGCAAGTACGAGAAGTGCGCCGACTGTATGGCCCATTGCGGCTACGAGCCGACCGCCGCGGACGAAGCCATCAGCAACCCGTTCAAGGCCATGTGGGTGGCGATGCGCGGCGTGAAAACGTCGGGCCCGATGGCGCCGGAAATCGACCTTACCAAGCAGCGTCCGGCACAGTACGTGTTCTCGTCGGAAGTGCAGAAGCGCCTGTCGGACATCCGCAAGGAAGAAGCTGTCGCCGCTGCCGCCAAGGCAGAGGAAAAGGCGCAGAAGGCTTCGACCGCCGCCTGAGCAATTTCAAGCTGAATATAAAAAAAGGGCGCGATGCAGATCGCGCCCTTTTTCTTTGAAAGATTGAATTCGCGAGACGCCCGGCAAACACCGCCAGAGTAGCGCTCAGACGTCCGCGGAAACGAGGTTCGTGTGCCCGAGCAAATAGCTGCGGCAGTCCCGCAGGCTGCGTAGCGCGCGATTGAAGTCGCGCCCGGTCGAAACCAGCGCCCGAATCACCAGCGGATTGCGGGCAATGCCGCGCAGCACCTTGCGCAGATCGACATCACCATTGGGTTTGATCGCAGTGGTGGCGATTTCCGGCAGGGCGCGATGGGCGGGATCGCTGACGACGCGCAGTGCGGCGAACGGCAGTCCGGCCATGGCGGCAAATTCAGCGGCGATGTGGCTTTCCATATCGACGGCAGCGGCGCCGAATTCCGAGCGCAGCGCGGCCTTGCCGGCCTGCCCCGTCACGACCTTTTCGACACCAACCAGACCGCCGCGAAACACCTTCTGGCGGCCGACGCCGGCACCGGCGATCAGTTCGTCGCTAAGGACCTCGGACGCTGACCAACGGCTGTTACCGGCCACCACTTCCGTGGCCACAACGACAGCGCCTGATTTGAGATCGGGATCGAGGCCGCCGGCGACGCCAAAGCTGATGACGCCGCGGATGGTGGCGGGGTCGAAGTCAGCCAGCAGGCTGCGGAGCTGGACAGGGTCACTTGAACTGCAAATCACGGTCGTTCCCGGCCCGGCAGCGATCTTCGCTTCCTGGACCAGCCCCGTGACGATCAATACCGGCCGCGGGTCGGTTGTATCGCCCGCGGTCGAAATGCCCCCATCGCCCAAAATCACATCCCAACCCCTACCGTCTTGCTGTTGGTGCTCTTCAAGTTCCGGAACCGCGCCAACGCCCAGAGCGGGAAGAATTTCGAGTAGCCATGATAACGCAGATAAAACACGCGGGGGAAGCCGGTAGCCGTGTAACGGGCCTCGTCCCAGAGTCCTTTTTCCGTCTGTGTGTCCATCAGGTACCGCGTTCCACGGGCGACAGCCGGATTATCGACCTCGCCCGCCGCCATCAGGGCAAGCAAAGCCCATGCCGTTTGCGACGACGTGCTCGGGGCCGCCTCGAATCCCTTGTAGTCGAGTCGATAGCTGACCGCATCTTCGCCCCAGCCGCCGTCCTCGTTCTGGATCGAGAGCAGCCAGCCCACCGCCTTGCGGAACGCCGGATCCTGGTGGTCGATGCCAACAGCATTGAGAGCGCACAGCACCGACCAGGTGCCGTAGATGTAGTTCAGGCCCCAGCGGCCATACCAGGAGCCCTCCGCGAGCTGGGTACGGCGCAGATATTCCACACCGTCTGCCAGCGGCTTCGAGGTCTCGACGGTGTCGCCAAGCTGCGCCAGCATCGAGACGCAGCGCGCGGTGACGTCCTCTGTCGGCGGATCGAGCAGTGCGCCATGGTCCGAGAACGGGATGTTGTTGAGGTAATATTCGAGGTTATCGACCTCGAACGCCGCGAAGCCGCCGTCGCTGCTCTGCATGCCCAGGATCCACTCCCGGCCGCGATCGAGCGCAACGTCGTATTCCTTGCCACCGGTCTGACGGCGTGCGCGGTCCATCGCCATCATCACCACAGCTGTGTCGTCGAGATCCGGGTAATAGGCGTTGTTGTACTGGAACGCCCAGCCGCCCGGACGCAGGTCCGGCCGCTTCACCGCCCAGTCGCCCTTCACGTCGAGCACCTGCTTCGTCGCCAGCCAGTCGAGCCCTTCTTTCGCCGGACCGAACGCTTCATCGCCGCCGGTCTCCAGCATCGCATGCGCGGTCAGCGCGGTGTCCCACACTGGCGATACGCAAGGCTGGCAATAGGCTTCGACCTCACCGACAATCAGAAGCTTGTCGATACCGCGCCGCTGGATGGCGCGGGGCGGATAGTCGGCGGGGAAGCCGAGCACTTCATACATCATGACCATATTGGCCATCGGCGGATAGATCGCGCCGAGACCGTCTTCGCCGTTCAGGCGCTCCTCGCAAAACTCGACGGCTTTCGCGATCGAATGGGCGCGGAGTTTCTTTGGGAAATACGGTTCGGCGGCGCGGAGCAGAATGTCGATGCCGGTGAAGAAGGCGAACATCGCGCGACTCTGATGCGGCGCGCGTTTAATGCCTCCGACCTTGGACGGATCTTCCAGGAACAGCTCGTCGATGCCGACGCCCTTCTTGTTCTGCGCGCGCGGCTTCAGCGCTGCGAGCACCATGAGCGGCACGATCGTGGTGCGCGCCCAATAGGACATCTTGTTGAGGTGGAACGGAAACCACATCGGCAGCAACATGATCTCGACAGGCAGCACCGGAGTGGCGCGCCAGGAGAGAATGCCGAACATCGCCAGCAGAAAGCGCGTGAAGACGTTCACATTGGCGGCACCGCCGCGCGAGCGGATCGCTTCGCGGGCGCGGACCATATGCGGCGCGTCGGTCGAATCGCCGATCATCTTCAGCGCGAAATACACTTTCACGCTGGCGCTCATGTCGAAGTCGCCGTCCTGCACCAGCGCCCAGCCGCCATGCTTGCCTTGGGTGCGGCGCAGATAGTTGGCGATCTTGCCTTCAAGCTCGGCATCGACGGGCTCGCCGAGGTAGTGCCGCAACAACACATATTCTGACGGGATCGTGCCGTCGGCTTCGAGCTCAAATACCCAATGGCCGTCAGGCTGCCGGAACTTCAGCAGGCCCTGCTTCGCCGAAGCGATGCTCGTCTCGAGCGCCGCGTTCTGAATTGTGATCTCTGGACTGACCGAATGCATCTCGCTCGCCATATCTCCGTACTCGTCGTGAATGATCGTCTGGCTGCGCAACGGTCAGCGCATCGCCAGAACGAGATCGGCCGCGCGGTCACCCGACCGCACCGATCCCTCAATAGTCGCCGGCAGACCGGTATCGGTCCAATCGCCTGCAAGAAACAGGTTCTTGAAATCGGTGCGCGTGCCCGGACGCAGGGCATCTTGGGCAGGCGTAGCCGCAAAAGTGGCGCGGCGCTCGCGCACGATCTGCCACGCCGGCAGTGGCGCCTGGATACTCGAAATCTTGCAGATCTCGTCCCAGATCTGTTGCGCAAACTGTTCGCGCGGTGTGTTCACGAAACGGTCGCCATTGCTGATCGTGATCGACAGGCGATTGTGGAAAGCAAACAGCCATTCCACCACACCGCCGACAACGCCAATCAGCGGCGCGTGGCCTGCTGGCGGAACATAATTGAAATGCGCATTCACGATCGCGCGGAATTCGGTCGGCGTCTTCACACCAGGCAATAGCGACTTCGCGGCCCATGGCGGAACAGCCATCACCACGACGTCGTCCGCACCAAGCGTGATGACGTCATCAGCGCCAAACTTCAGCTCGGTGACGCGATCACCACTCATGGTGTAACCGCGCAGCTCATGACCAAAATGAACGCCGGCGCCCTTGGCACGCAGCAATTCGATCGCAGGCTCGACCAGAACATCGCTAAGACCAGCGCGCGCGATCAGCGGGCGGCACGCCTGGCCGCCTGCCAGCAGCGTTTCGCGCACGATGGCGCCGGCCAGACCAGCCGAACCTTCCGGCGGATCGACATTGAGCGCGGCCAGCAACAGTGGCTGTACCAGACGATCGTAGAGGACGCCTTCACAGCGAATGGCATCGCCGACCAGGCGACTATTCGATGACCAGATCAGCGGCGACAGCGCGAGATAATCGGCGACTGATGTGTCCGGGACGCGGCGCGTCTTGTCGAACAACCATGTCGGGATCTTGCCATCGCCGAGATCGAGCTGCCAGCGCTTGCCAGTCTTGGCATCCGCAAATGCAAATTGCGCCCGCTGCGGACCAACCAGCCCTGCTTCAGTGCCGATCGACTTTGCATAAGCGACGACATGGCTGTTGCCCGACAGAACCAGATGGTTGCCATTGTCGATCTGGAGCTGTGTCTGCGCGTCGAAATACGACCGGCAGCGGCCGCCGGCCTGCTGCGTCGCCTCATGGACGTGGACCTTGAAGCCGGCATTGACGAGACGCACGGCGGCCGACAGGCCGGAAACGCCGGCACCAATGATATGAGCGGTCTTTTGCATCAGATGATCGCGTATCGCAGCAGGATCGCTATCTTGGAGGCCTTGCCGAGACGAACGGGGTCGCGCGGCAAAGCAAAGCCGCGCGCCACCAGCAATTCCAGGATGGCGTGATAATATTTCGACATGATCCGCGGCGCGCGCACCACGCGGCGCTTGTTACGCGCCATGATCTCGTCGGATTTTTCGAAATGCGCCTGCGCCCGCTTCACCAGCGGCACACAGACCTTCGGCAATGCCGGGCTGGCGCGCACCACGTCGGGATCGCTCGACGTGATGCCGGCGTGATAGAGCAGCTCACGCGGCAGATAGAGACGACCGATACCGGCGTCTTCGTCGATATCGCGCAGGATATTGGTGATCTGCAGCGCACGGCCGAGATGATGCGCAAGCAGAATGCCATCTTCGTCCGGCATGCCGAACACCTTCACCGACAGGCGTCCGACGGCACTGGCAACACGATCGCAATACAGATCGAGCGTTGCGTCATCGGGCGCGCGAATATCTGCAGGGATATCCATCTCCATGCCGTCGATGACGGCGATGAAATCCTCCTTGCGCATGCCGAATTGCTTGATTGGCCCGGCATAGTCGCGCACACGCGCTGGCGGATTGCCTGCATAGAGCGCATCGATATCTGCGCGCCACTGCTGCATGTCAGCGAGCCTGACGTCGCGCGGACCATCGGAATCCGCGATATCGTCGACCTGACGGCAGAAGCTGTAGATCTGGAACATCGCATCGCGCTGGGCACGCGGCAGAATGCGCATCGCGGCATAGAACGAGCTACCGGCAGCAACGCCCTGAACCTCGCTCTGAGATTCGCTATTATTCACCTGGCTCGTCATCTGGTTCATGCGCCCGGCGTCGTCGAACGAGGCATCGGCGCGCTGGTGGTGGCGCGGCGCCACAGCCCGCCGGCAATGCCGGCCAGCGCGTAGCCAGCCATGCTGGCCTTAGAGAGGTGAACCTTCTCGCTGAGCGGATCGCGCAACTTCAGCATCTTCAGGATCTGCCAGGCAAAAGTCTCGATGACGGCCACATCGCAGCCCAGCCGGACGTCGGCGATATGGACCGTCAGTGTCTCGCTCTCATGCATCAGGGTCTCGGTCTTGGCGACCAGCTCGCGAATACAGGCCAGCAGCGCCGGCGACGCCTTCGCCTGCTTGAGATCTTCCACCGAGGCGCCGTGCCGGTCCAGCGTGTCCTGCGGAATGTAGACCCGATCGAGATCGCGATAGTCGTTGCCGCAATCCTGCAGGTGATTGTTGATCTGCAAGGCCGCGCACAGCGCATCCGACGCCGGCCAGGTGGCTTTGCTTTCGCCGTGCACGTCGAGCATGAAACGTCCGACCGGCATCGCCGAGAACGAACAATAATGAATGAGCTCATCCCAGTCGGCGTAGCGCAGCTTGGTCACGTCCATCCGAAAAGCTGTCAGGACGTCGAGCGCATGACGCGGGGGCATCTCGCGCATCTGGAGCGCCTCGCGCAGGACGACGGCTTCGGCCTGGCCGTCACCCTGACCGAGCAAGTCGGCCTCCAGCTCGTCGAGCAGGGCCAGTTTTGCAGGCGCATCGAGTAGCGCGTGATCGGCAATGTCGTCTGCGGTCCGGACGAAATTATAGAAGGCAAGAATCAGCGCCCGGTGGCGCGGATGGATAATCCACGACGCGACAGGAAAATTCTCGTCACGATCGGTCTTGCCGGATCGCAGTTCGCTCGCAGGGGTCATCCAGAACTGGCTACGTTGGATTTGAACAGGGTGGCTCGGGGGCCGCCAAGGTCCGGTAATACCGGCAGGCGGGGTCGGCCGCGAGCCCCCATATAGGGCAAATTGGCCGGTGAAACCAATGCCAATATGCCACTTTCGGCCGCAGCCAGTGCCGGGCCGGATCACGTCTTGGCGGGCTCGCGGCGAGACCAAAGCGGCGCCACGAGCCCGGAATCTCGCATTAGGGCGGGGTTATTGGCCGTGGCTGACCAGCACGTCGTTGCAGGCCTTGCTGATCTTGGGGCGGTTTTCCTTCAGGCAGGACAGAACAACGAGGTCGCCCTGATCCATGACGGCGCGGCAGAGCTTCTGCACGTCGCGGGTGCAGGCCTTCTGCTCCGCGTCGGTGCCGCTGCGGGGCTGGTTTTGCTGGGCCAATGCGCCGGTCGAGGCAGATGCGGAAAGCACGGACAGTACCAGGAGAAATTTACGCATTGTCTTCCTTCAGTATGGTGACGAGATCACAGCCCGTGTGGTGCATAGCATAAACTGAAACATTCGCATCGCCGGGAAGGCTTTATCTTCAGGCACATCGGCGAATTCGCGGCGATGGATGCAATCAGGACACAGAACATTCCCGCCACCACAGACACGAATAAATGCGGCGAAAACTTGCGCATATGGCCGCACTGGCGACGCCCCCCCCCCCCCCAGGACAAGATAAGGTTTTACGACAATTGTTCAGACGCGCATCACCTCCACCCGTTCCGCTACGGGAACCTTCGCGCTTGTGGGCGGTGACATGTTACTTTTACAATCGTCCAATTATGATCGCTCTATTGAACCTAAAGATGTGCAGCGACACTTAAGCTTCGATGAGGCACGGCATAACTCGGTTACACAGCGCTATTTTGGGAAAACTTACATGACATTCCATTCTGCAAAGCGGTTCGGGCACGCCTTCAAGGCCGCTGGCGCTGGCGCGATCCTGCTGCTGTCGGTATCCGCAGGCCATGCCCAGTCCGGACCGTTCGCCGGCTTCGACGGGGCCTGGAGCGGTACCGGAACGGTCTCCATGTCGGACGGCTCCTCGGAGCGCATTCGCTGCCGGGCAACCTACAAGGTGGATGGCGGCGGCAGCGCCCTGGCGCAGACGCTGCGCTGCGCCAGCGACAGCTACAAGTTCGACCTCTCCAGCAATGTCACCAGCCAGGGCAACAACGTGTCCGGCAGCTGGAGCGAAGCCAGCCGCAACGTCTACGGCAATCTGGTCGGCAAGGCGGGCGGCGGCCAGATCGACGTCTTCGTCGAGGCCGCGGGCTTTGCGGCCAACATCACGCTGACGACCCGCGGCAACAAGCAGTCGGTATCGATCAGCTCCAAGGGCGAAATTCGCGGCGTCTCGATCAGCATGGTCAAGAGCTGACGCCGGCTTGCACACCTTCACAAAAAAGCCCCCGGAGCGATCCGGGGGCTTTTTTGTTGATCGCCCTTTGCTGTGGCGTAGCTGACTACTTCTCTTGCTTCGCCAGAACCGAACTGCCGGTGAGACGCTGCTGAAGATTGATCAACCACATCGCGGTCGGGCGCAGGATGAACAGATCGGCCACCAGTGCCGCGACCATCGAGAAGGCGCTGAGCCAGCCGAACAGCCGCAGCGACGGCAGATCCGAGAACACCGTCACCACGAGGCCGCAGGCCAGCACCACCGTCGTCAGGATCAGCGCGGGACCAACGAGCACAGTCGCACGCTCGACGGCGATCGCGGGATCGGTGCCCGGCGTGTCTTCCAGACGCAAACGGTTGAGGAAGTGGATCGTGGCGCTAAGGCCGAGACCGAAGGACACTGTCAGTGCCACCACACTGGCGAATTGCAGCCCCTCCCCGAGCAACCACAATACGAAGCCGGCCAGCACCACCGGGAAGATGCCCGGCAGGATACAGGCCAGCATCACCACCCACGAGCGGAACGCGAGGCCGATGAAGACGGCGACCAATCCGAATTCGATGGTCAGGCCGTGATTGAGCTTCTCGATCATCCCGGCGCTGTTACGCGCCGCGATCGCCGAGAGGCCGGTCACCGCGATCTCATAGCCGGGGTGCTTGGTGCGAACGGCGTTCAGCGCATTGTCGAGCTTGTCGACCACCGGCAGGATCTTGCTCGAATCGCTGTCAGGCACGCGGCCGGACACCACCACCGCCGTCTGGTCCGCCGAGATGAAGCGGCGCACCAGATGTTCGGGTATCACGCTGACATATTCCTTCAGCGTCGCGACATCCGACGAGCCGGCCTTTTCCGCAAGCCAGCGCCGCAGCGTTTCCAACGACCAGACATTGCCGACACCCGCCTGCTTCTCGACCATGGCGTGGACTTCGGCGATGGTCGCCAACGTGTCCGGCGAATAAAGATCCGCGCCCTTCGGAAACTCGATCAGCACGTCGATCGGATTGGCGCCGGTCAGCTTGGCGTCGAGCCGTCCGCTGGCGGCGACCGCCTGCTCCTTGTCCGGCACCTGATCGGCCAGCCGATAGCGCGGTTCGAGATTGGCGTAAACGATCCCGAGACCAACGACGACGACGAGCGAGATCAGGCTGAACAGGCCAGGACGACCGACCATGCGCACCGCGATCCAGTAACAGAAGGCGCGCAGCGCCTGCACGCCGGCATCGGCGGTCTGGAACTTGGCGGCGAAGATCTTCTCGTTACGCACCAGCAGCACGCCGAACACCGGCACCAGCGACAGCACCGCGACCAGCGCGATGATGGTCGCCGTGAGACCGGCCTCGCCGAAGGCGCGGATCAGGTCCGAGTCGGAGAACTGCAACGCCAGGAACGAAATGCCGGCGGTGCCATGGGTGAGGACGCAGGCCGGACCCACGACACGAACTGCATTCGTAAATGCCGAATACTTGTCCTCGCCTGCAATCAACCGGTCACGCGCCGCGAAAGTGAGCTGCATCGAGTCGGCAAAACTGATCACCATGATCAGCGGCGTCATCACATTGAGGAACATGTTGAGGCTGAAGCCGGCCCAGCCGAGCGCGCCGAGCGACAACAGGATCGCCAGCAGCGGCGGAAACGCCGCGATGATCATGAACGAGATCTTGCGGAAGAAGATGATCGCAATGACGCAGCCGGCGAGAATGCCGGCGATGTTATAGATCAGGCCGTCGCGCTCGACCGCGTTGCGGATTTCGAGCTGCATCACCGGCACGCCCGACAATTCCTTGGTCAGACCGCTATTGGCCAGGTCCTCATTCATGGTCTTGCGGATATCGGCGACGACGTTGCTGAGCTTGCTGTTGCTGACCACGGCCGGGTCGAGCGACAGCACCACCAGCGCCAGAGTTCCATCGTCGGACAAAAGCTTGCCGCGGATCAGCTCGTTCTGCTTCACCGTCTCGATGAACTTGTCGTAGTCGGCGCCTTCAGGAAGATCGTTGGGAAACAGCGCTGCCGGCAACTTGCCGGGGGCCGGCGTCTGACGCGCCGAGAAGATCGAGATCAGCCCCCGCACGCCATCGACCAATTGCAGGTCGGTGACAAGGTCGCGCATCTTTCCAAGATTGTCGCGCGCAAGCAGCGTCTTGCCTTCGAGCACCACGAGCACGTCGAACTCGGTGGACGGGAAGCGCTTCGTCACTTCCTCGTATTGCTTGTATTCCTTGCTGTCAGAACGAAATAGCTGGCTTAGCGAATCGTCGATCTTGATGCGCTGGATGCCAAAGATCGCACCGATCACCAGCGCGAGCAGGATCACGCAAGACAGGACCGGTGCCTTCACCGCGATCAGACCGATGCGCTCGAGCCCGAAGGCGATGCTGATCGGCCCCTTGCGCAATTTATTCATATCCGCGTCGTGGGGGGGAACCGTATCGTGCATACCCTATCCAGTCCTGTCGTCAGCGGCGTCTGCCTAGCAAGCGTCGCGGGCAGTAGTAAGGCTGGAATCGGCGAGACCGAACAGCGCTAGCCCTTGAAAACATGCGGTAAATTTGCCGCGGGCAGATGTAGCAGGTCTGTATGACATATCGCAAGGCGGCGCGCGCGCCGAGGTTGCGTTTCAGGTCACAAAATGGAGCGCAGAGGCTGTTGTTTCATGCTGGTGCAACGAGCGGTGCTACCAGTTGCAGACCGCTTTCGTCTTTCAGAGCCACACCGGTGATGTTGCGATTCAGCCCTTCGCGCGCCAGCCAGGCAATCTTGCTCGCTGCCTCCTCGAAGGACAGACCGGCCACCTGGATGTTCGACACGCAGTTGCGCGCAGCGTCCGTCAGACCCGGCTGCGGTGCGAAGGTCAGGTAGGCACCGAGACTCTGCGGCGCCGAGAGACCCGGACGTTCGCCGATCAGCATGATCGTCATCCGGGCCCTCAATAACGCACCGATCTCGTCGCCGAGCGCGACCCTAGCGCCGCCGGCAACCACGACAGCGCCGATCCCGACCCCCGCCAATTTGGGCATTAAGGCACCCAGCAGGCCAAGCGCATGCGCATTGACCGCAGCCGGAGACAGGCCGTCCGCAATCACGATCACCAGATCGCACGCGGCGCTGTCGCGCCCTTCAAGCAACTCCTGTGACTCGCGAGACAATCGGCGGCCGAGATCGGGGCGCTTGAGATAGTCGGCCCGATCCGCGACTTGGCTCGTCACCACCAACGCGCTCGTCCCCAGCCCGGCCAGCGCGGCCGCAATGGCTTCAGCCTCGAAGGGCGCATGGACCGCGTCACGTGCGCGGGCATGGTCGAGCGTGAAATCAAGCAGGGCCTGCGTGGTCAGGCTGGCGCCGGCCCGGCCGAGCCCTACACGCGCCGGCGTCAGCGCCCGCAGCTCCGCGAGGGAGCGCTGCGGCACCGGTGGCGTCACATCATTCCGATCTGTCATGACGCCAGCCTATCGCTCATTCGGCCGGAACGGCAGCGTCCTGCAGCTTCAACGAATAATAGGACGCGTTGGTCTGACCACCGGACGCATCGCGGGCAAAGTTGATCAGGTGGTGCGCCACCATGATCCCGCTGATGAGATACTCGATCTCGCCGCGCGCCAGCCGACGGAGCGCAAATTTCCAGAACGCCCGCTTGTAATCACCAAGCACGCCGACCTTCCAGAAGATGTTGCGCAACATCACCAGCCCGAGCCGGATGCTCTTCCAGGTCAGCATGGCCCCGATCGGCGGCTTGATACGGTTCGGATAGGTATGGCGGATCTGGTACTCGAAGCGCTCGAGCAGTTTTTCCGGCACATAGGCACTGCCCATGGCGCGCCGCCAGCTTTTCACCACGTCCTCATACGGCAACAGGAAGTCGACGTTGGAATCGCGGCCCTCGTCCTCGTTCAGGCGTCCTTCCTTCTTCAACCTGTCCCAAAGCGGCGTCTGCGGCAGCGCCTGCAGCAGATTGATGGTCAGAAGCGGTATCTGTGACGTTTCCACGAACTCGAGCAAATGCTGGCCGGTCTCGGGCTTGTCGGTATCGAGGCCGAGGATGATGCCGGACACGACTTCCATGCCAAAGCTGTTCAGCGTCTCGATCGCCTCCATGATGGGGACCATCATGTTGTGATCCTTCTTCATCGCCTTGAGGGCGACGGGATCGGGCGTCTCGATGCCGCAGAAGATCGTGCCGAACCAGGCTTCGCGCATCAGCGAAAGGATTTCCGGCCGCTTGGCGATGTTCAGCGTCGCCTCGCAGGACAGGCGCAAGACAAAACCGGTCCTCTTCTGCCACTCGACGAGATGCGGCAGCAGATCGAGTGCGGCCTTGCGATTGCCGATGAAGTTGTCGTCGACGAAATAGACTGAGCCCATGATGCCGCATTCGAGCAGCTTGTCGAGTTCAGCGGTGATCTGCTCCGGCGACTTCAGGCGCGGATTACGACCGTACAGACCGGGGATATCGCAGAACTCGCACTGATATGGACAGCCCGAAGAATACTGGATGCTGCCGAGGAAGTAGCGCGGAATATCGGCCAGTTCATAGGCCGGAATCGGAAACCTGGTCATGTCCAGACGGTCGGTGGTCTTCAGCACGACCTGCTGGTCGGGGCGCGACGTATCCTTTTCCAGGATATCGATCAGTTGATCGGTGGCATCACCGAGTTCGCCGATATGGAGATAGTCGAAAGCCGGGTAGTAATCGGGGCATGACGAGACCGACGGCCCTCCGATCGCCACCGGAAGATCGTAGGAATGTGCGCGGTAGCAGATGTCGTTCATCTGCGTACGCTGGATGTGCATGCCTGACACCAGCACCACTTCGGCCCACAGGAAATCATTGGGCGTGGCGGCGCGAATGTTCTCGTCGATAAAACGGACTTCCCAGTTCTCGGGCATGTAGGCGGCAATCAGCAGCAAGCCCTGGGGAGGCATGAAGGCCTGAACGCCGTCGGTCAGAGGATATGAATATTCAAACGTGCCAAATGAAGACGTGTATCGCGGAAAGACGCACAGGATGCGCCGGACCGTCTGCCTGCCCTCAGCTCTCATCAAAATTCCTCTGTGAATGCATCAGCGGTCCCCATAAGCGCTGAACCTTCAATAACGTCGCCGAGCTAAAACCGTTCCACTCCTGCCGAATACTTTGAGCGATCTAATCACGACGTCTGAATCTGGGCCAGAATTTCTTCAAGATTGTGGCGGGCGGTGACAAGGTCGTGACCAGCTCCGCGCAAGTGCGCACAAAGCGCCAAGCCTTATGACGGTTTATTGACGTCAGGCGATCAGACGTGCGGCCAGATCGGGCAGCAGGCCTTCGCGGTCGCGAATGCGAAGGTCCGCTCCGGAGAGCCCGACCCGCTGCAGCCAGTTGTCGAATTCCGGTGCGCGTTTGAGCCCAAAGAGGTCGCGGATATAGAGCGCGTCGTGAAATGACGTCGACTGGTAGTTCAGCATCACGTCGTCAGCGCCGGGGACACCCATCACGAAAGTCACACCGGCCGCGGCCAGCAGCGTCAGCAGATTGTCCATGTCGTCCTGATCGGCTTCGGCATGGTTGGTGTAACAGACGTCGACGCCCAGCGGCAGGCCAAGCAGCTTGCCACAGAAATGATCCTCCAGCCCGGCACGGATGATCTCCTTGCCGTCATACAAATATTCCGGCCCAATGAAGCCGACGACGCTGTTCACCAGCAATGGGTCGAACGCCCGCGCAACTGCATAGGCCCGTGCCTCCAAAGTCTGCTGATCGACGCCGTGATGGGCGTTGGCCGACAGAGCCGAGCCCTGCCCGGTCTCGAAATACATGACGTTCTGGCCGAGCGTGCCGCGTTTCAGCGAAAGCCCGGCGGCATGAGCTTCCTTCAGGATCGCCAGATCGATGCCGAAGCTCTTATTGGCGGCTTCGGTCCCGGCGATCGACTGAAACACCAGATCGACCGGGGCGCCCTGGTTGATGAGATCAAGACTGGTCGTGACATGGGTGAGCACGCAGCTTTGGGTCGGAATATCCAGCTTGGTGATGACATCGTCGAGCAGCCGCACCAGCCCGCCCAGCACTGCAGGATCGTCGCTTGCCGGATTGATGCCGATACAGGCATCGCCCGAGCCCAGCATCAGCCCGTCGAGAATGGATGCCGTGATACCCCTGATATCGTCGAACGGGTGGTTCGGCTGCAACCGCACGCTCATGCACCCGCGCAGACCGATCGTGTTGCGAAAGCGCGTGATCACCTCGCACTTCCTGGCCACCAGGATCAGGTCCTGATTGCGCATCAGCTTCGAGACCGCGGCGGCCATTTCCGGGGTGATGCCGCGGGCGACGGTCTGAAGGACTTGCGGCGTGGCCGCATCTGACAGCAGCCAGTCACGAAAGCCGCCGACGGTCAGCGACGAGATCGTGGAGAATGCGGCGGCATCATGCGTATCGACGACAAGACGCGTGACCTCATCGTCCTCGTAGGGCACGACCATTTCCTGCAGGAATTGCCTGAGCGACACGTCGGCGAGCGCCATCCGCGCCGCGATCATCTGCTCGGCGGTCTCGGCTGCAATCCCGGCCAACCGATCACCGGATCGCGGCGGCGTTGCCTTGGCCATGAGGTCGCGCAGATCCGCGAAGACATGCGTATGGTCACCGATGGCGTGGCGATAGATCATGGCCGGATTGTTGGATATTCGCCGGAGGCTGTCTAGACGTGCCGCCCCGCGGCAACGCCGGAAGACCACGCCCACTGGAAGTTGAAGCCGCCGAGATGGCCGGTGACATCGATGACTTCGCCGATGAAATACAGCCCCGGCACTGATGTCGCTTCGAACGTTTTTGATGACAGTTCTGTGGTGTCCACACCGCCAAGGGTTACCTCGGCCGTGCGATAACCCTCGGTGCCGTTCGGCCGTACGCGCCATTCCTTCACCGCTGCCGCCACCGACGCCAGAAGCTTGTCCGAAAAATCCGCCAGCCGCGGCGGGCCGACGATCCTGTCCGCAACCATCTGGGCCAGTCGTTTCGGCAAGATATCGCCGAGCACGGTCGCCAGTTCCTGCCGCGGACGTTCGCGGCGTGCCTCCTTCAGGGCGGCGAGCACATCGCGCGTCGGCGCCATGTCGATGACGACATCGAGCCCGTCCCGCCAATAGGATGAAATCTGCAGGATCGCCGGACCGCTGAGACCGCGATGGGTGAACAGCAGCGCCTCGTCGAATTTGGTCTTGCCGACACTGACCACGGCATCGACGGCAACGCCCGCCAGATCCTTGAATTGCGCAAGCGCCGCAACGTCGAAGGTCAATGGCACCAGTGCGGCGCGCGGCGCGATCATCTTCAGCCCGAACTGCTGCGCCAGCTTGTAACCGAAGGCACTGGCGCCCATTTTCGGGATCGACGGCCCGCCGGTGGCGACGACCAGCGACTGGCTCCGGTACTCGCCCTGATCAGTCGCGACCACAAAGCCGCTGTCGTTCTTCGTCACGCCGAGAATGCTAACGCCGAGCCGCATCTGCACGTCGCTGCGGCGGTTTTCGTCCAGCAGCATGTCGATGACCTGCTGGGACGAACCATCACAGAACAATTGCCCGCGCGTCTTCTCGTGATAGGCGATGCGATATTTTTCGACCAGCGCGATGAAGTCCTGCTGAGTAAACCCCTTCAGTGCGGATTTGCAGAATTGTGGATTCTGCGACAGGAAATTCGCTGGCGTCGTATGCAGGTTGGTGAAATTGCAGCGCCCACCGCCGGAGATGCGGATCTTCTCGCCCGGCGCCCTCGCCTGCTCAAGCAGCATCACCGAGCGACCGCGTTGCCCCGCAATGCCGGCGCACATCAGGCCGGCCGCACCGGCACCGAGAATGACGATGTCGGCCGTGTTATGCGCGCGACGAACGATGGTCATTCCAGCAGCAGCACATCGACGGCAACGGCGAGCTTCTGCTTGCGGGCCCCAACGATCACACCATCGACCGGCGACACGTCGGAGAAGTCGCGGCCGATCGCCAGCACGATGTGATCGTTCTCGACCAAAATGTCGTTGGTCGGATCGAAGCCTATCCAGCCGAGTTCTTCGCCGCACCAGACTGACACCCAGGCATGGGTCGCGTCGGCGCCCTGCAGGCGTTCCTTGCCCGGCGGGGGAATGGTGCGCAGATATCCGCTGACATAGGCGGCAGGCAGGCCGAGGCCGCGCATGCCCGCAATCATGATATGCGCAAAATCCTGACAGACGCCGTGGCGCTTATCCAGCACCTCCTGCAACGGCGTCGAGATCACCGTGGCCTTGGGATCGTATTTGAACTGGGTGCGGATGCGGTGCATCAGGTCGACGGCGCCGGCGAGAATCCCGCGGCCTTCGGTAAAGCTCACCGCCGCATAGTCCGTGACGGCATCGATGATCGGCACCAGCGGACTGGCGAAGACATAACCAATCGGCGAGGCACCGCTGAGGTCGCTGGAATCGAACGCCGCCTCGCGCACGCTTTCCCAGGCGGGGCTGTCATCACCGCGACCCGGCGCAAAACGTTCGACATAGACGCGCGACCGGCTGTCGATCCGCAGCACCCGATGCGGGGTTTCGATCAACACGCTTTCCGTCGGCGTGCCGAAGAAATCCGTCCGCATGGCGCGGGCCGCCGGCAGCGGCTTGATATCGACGCTGTGCGAGACCAGTTGCTGCCCGGCGCTGCTATTGGGCTGCAGCCGCAGCGAGCAGCGCGCATAGCTCACAGAGCTTTCATAACTATAGGTCGTGACATGGCGGATTTCGTAGATCACGCCAGCCCCGTCAGCTTTTCAGGACGCGATGCGCTGGCGCCGTGCGGGAAGTAATGCAGGCCGATCGAATCCGCGAGCGTCAGCAGATCCTGCTCCAGCGCAAACAGTGACTTGGTGTGGATTTCGGATGCCTCGCCGGTGACCAGCGACGAACGCAGCGCCACCGCCAGCCGCTGCGGCCGTTCCATCAGGCCGTTCTCCTTCAGCGTCGGCAGGCTGGCGATGTGATCATTTAGTGCCGAGACCTGGAACGCCACCGAGCGCGGGTTATAGGGATCGAGCACCACGAGATCACGCACCGGTGCCAATAGCGGACCGACCAGATAGCGCGAGCGATAGGTGATCTGGCAATCCACCAGCGTCAGCAGGATGTCGAGATCGTCGCTCGTCGCCTCGTCGGATGCGAATTGCCGCGCGAAGCGCGTGGTGTTGATGGCGCGTTCGGCACGGCGGCCCATTTCGAGGAATCGCCAGCCGGCGGCACGGTTCATGTTTTCCTGCGCGAGACCGGCGAAGCTCGCCAGTTCCTGCAAGGTCAGCTCGGCCGCACTGACGACGTCATCGTCATCTTCGACTTCATGCGCAAGCCGCTCGGCCATTTCGGTGATGACCTGCCAGGCGTCGGGGGACAGCCGTTCGCGCAGCGAGGTTGCGGTCCGCAATGCCGAGCGCACCAGCGATAGCGCTGAGCCAAACTGCTCCTCGCTCTGCAAGGCTTGCGCGGCGACCTTCGCCGGCTGCGAACGTGATGTCAGCGATGTCGCGCCCCAGGTCATCAGCATACGCTGGATGCGCTCGATCGATTGCTGCCCGGTGGCGCCGCCCTTGCCGGGATCGCGCTGCGGCACGCTGAGTGCACGGATCAGACGCAGCGTGGACTCCGCGCGCTCGAGATAGCGCCCGAGCCAGAACAGATTGTCGGCGGCGCGACTCGGCACCCAGCCGGCGATGCGGCGGATACGCACATTGTCGACGGCCGGCAGCAGCGTCGATGCAGCAACGGCCTTGTCGGCCACCACCCAGACGTCGGCTGCGCGCGCGCCGGCACCCATGGAGACTGCGCGGGCATCCGGTTGATCCGCAATACGGCAGAAGCCGCCGGGCATGACGGTCCAGCCCTCAGGCGTCGCCGCCGCGAAGACGCGCAGCACGAACGGACGCGGCGCGAGCCGGCCATTGTCCCAGACCGGCGTGGTCGAAAGCTGCACCAGCTCCTGCCCGACATAATCGACACCGCGATTGGCAATCGCCGCCTTCAGACGCTCGCGCTCGCTTGGCGAGAGCTGCGACGGCAGCACCGGCGAGTAGCCAGGGAAACCGGGCACCGCTCCGCCATAGGCGCCTTCGATCGCAAAGTCGTCGAGCCGCGCCAGCACTTCCTCGCGCGCCGATTTCTGGCCGCACCACCAGGTCGCGATATGCGGCATCTTGAGTGGTTCACCGAGCAGCTTCCGGCTCAAGCTTGGCAGAAAACCCAAAAGCGCGCGCGCTTCCATCACGCCGGAGCCCGGCATGTTGGCGACGACGACGCCATTCTTTCTGACAACGTCGATCAGCCCGGGCACGCCGAGTTGCGACGAGGCATCGAGCTCCAGCGGGTCGAGCGAATTGGCATCCACCCGGCGCAAAAGCACATCAAGGCGCTTCAAGCCGGCCACAGTGCGGATGTGCACGCGGTCGCCTGAGACTGCGAGGTCATCGCCTTCCACCAGCAGGAAACCGAGATAGCGCGCCAATGTCGCGTGTTCGAAATAGGTTTCGCTGAACGGCCCCGGTGACAACAGGCCGACCCGCGGTTCGTCACGATCGGCCGACGCGCGCAGACTGTCGCGGAAGGCTTCGAAGAACGGCGCGACGCGCTCGACATTCATCGATTTGTAGAGGTCGGTGAAGGCGCGCGACAACACCAGCCGGTTTTCCAGCGCATAGCCCATGCCGGACGGCGCTTGTGTGCGATCGCCGAGCACCCACCAGCGGCCATCGGGACCGCGGCCGAGATCGGCCGCATAGACGTTGAGATAGCGGCCGCCCGGCGGCTTCACGCCGCGCATTGCCCGCAGATATTCGGAGCTGCCGGCAATCGCCGCCGCCGGGATCGCGCCGGACGCGACGAGGCTGGCATCGCCATAGAGATCGCCGAGAATCTTCTCCAGCAACTCGGCGCGCTGGGTCATGGCCGCCGAGATCTGCAGCCATTCGGATTCGTCGATCAGGAGCGGCACATGGCTGAGCGGCCAGATCCGGTCGGCGATTTCGCCGGGCGCGCGGTAGGTGACGCCGGCTTCCCGGAGATGACGGTCGGCGGAACCGAAGCGGCGTTCGATCTCGACGGGCGCCATGGCGCCGAAGGCCTCGAAGAACCGCGTCCAGACCTCCCGCGGCGTGCCGTCCTGGGCGATGAATTCGTCGGGAATCCCGGGCAGCCGCTCGTAGTCGCGGGTCCATTGCGCGACTTTACGATGTCCCGGACGGGGCTTTTTCCCCTGACCGGCCTGTCCCGTCATTCCGACTCTCCAGCCCAAACTGCCTGCATTCTCAATGCAGGAGAGGCGTTCGCAAGTCGAGGGTCAATGGGAATTCAAGTGTGCGTTCTGCCCTTGGCGGAGCGATTTCGCCGGGCGTGTGGCCGATCTCCTCGAAACGGGCCAGCCGGCGAGCTTCCGCCTCGTAGGCATTGACCGGTTTTGTCTCGTAATTGCGGCCGCCGGGATGCGCCACATGATAGACGCAGCCGCCGAGCGACCGCCGATTCCAGCTGTCATAAATGTCGAAAACCAGCGGCGCATGGACCGGGATCGTCGGATGCAGGCCGGATGCCGGCTGCCAGGCCTTGAAACGGACGCCGGCGACCACCTCGCCGGCCCGGCCGGTCTCGGTCATCGGCAGCGCCCGGCCGTTGCAGGTAATGATGTGCCGCCCCGGCGTAAAGCCGTTGGCCTTCAATTGCAGCCGCTCCACCGAGGAATCAACATAGCGCACGGTGCCGCCGGCCGAGCCCTCCTCGCCCAGCACATGCCAGGGCTCCAGCGCCTGGCGGACTTCCAGCGTGACGCCGCCATAGGTCACGTGGCCGAACACGGGAAAGCGGAATTCGAGCTGCGCCTCGAACCACTCCTTGGAGAATTCGTAACCGGACCGGCCGAGTTCACTCAGCACGTCCTGGAAATCCTCCCACAGGAAATGCGGCAGCATGAAGCGATCATGCAGCGCCGTGCCCCAGCGGACGAATTTGCCGTCCTGCGGCTCGCGCCACATCCGGGCGATCAGCGCGCGGATCAGGAGCTGCTGCGCCAGCGACATGCGCGGATCGGGCGGCATTTCGAGCGCACGGAATTCGACGAGGCCGAGACGACCTGTCGTGCCATCGGGCGAATAGAGCTTGTCGATACAGATTTCGGCGCGATGGGTATTGCCGGTGATATCGACGAGGATGTGCCGGAACAGCCGATCGACCAGCCACAGCGGCGCCTTTCCACCGGGTGGCGGCACCTGTGCCAGTGCGATCTCCAGTTCGTAGAGACCATCATGCCGCGCTTCATCGATGCGCGGCGCCTGACTGGTCGGACCGATGAACATGCCGGAGAACAGATAGGACAGCGACGGGTGGCGCTGCCAGTACAGCACGAGACTCTTCAGAAGATCCGGCCGACGCAGGAACGGCGAGTCCGCCGGTGAGCTGCCGCCGACCACGACGTGATTGCCACCACCGGTGCCGGTGTGACGGCCATCAAGCAGAAACTTGTTGGCACCGAGCCGTGTCTTCGCGGCCTCTTCATAGAGAAATGTCGTGGTGTCGACGGCTTCGCGCCAGCTCGAAGCGGGATGAATGTTGATCTCCAGCACGCCGGGATCGGGCGTCACCTTGATGACTTCGACGCGCGGATCGAACGGCGGCGGATAGCCTTCGACATGCACCTGCATCTGCAATTCTTCGGCCGTCGCCTCCAGCGCCGTCACCAGTTCGAGATAATCTTCAAACTTCTCGACCGGCGGCATGAAGGCACAGAGAATGCCGTCGCGAATTTCAATCGACATCGCCGTACGTACGCCGCCGGAACGAATCTGCTGCTCCTGGACGTATTGCGCGGCAGGCTGGTTTTCCGCAGACGCGATTTCGTCGAACACCGGCATGTCGCCACGCGGCTCCAGCGGATCCTGCTCCACGATGAACGGATATTCCTCTTCGGTGAGATGCGGCAGCGACGACAACGGCAGGCGCAGGCCCATCGGTGAATCGCCGGGTGTCAGAAACAGGTTGCCGCGGCGGAGCTTCCACCGCTCGGACCGCCAGCGTCTGTCCGCGGCCGTCTCCGCATTCCAGCGCTGGATCGGCAGCACGAACCCCTTCGGCCTGTCGAGTCCATGTTCGAAGACCCGCGCCATGCGCGCGCGTTCCTCCGGATCGGGCAATTTGGAGTCGCCGGGCACGACATTGTTCGGCAGGTTCGATTCCTTCTGCTCCCAATAGACGGGATCCTCGAAGGCCGGGATGACATAGTCCTTCGGTAGGCCAAGCCGCCGCGCCGTGCCTTCGGCGAAGCGCTCGGCGCCGCCGATATCGGCGCTGCGCGGGCCTTCGATCCGCGAGATCAGTGCGTCGTTCTTCCAGATCGGCACGCCGTCCTTGCGCCAATACAGGCCGAACGCCCAGCGCGGCAGGCTTTCGCCGGGATACCATTTGCCCTGCCCGTAATGCATCAGGCCACCCGGCGCGAAGCGCGTCCGCAACCGGCGGATCAGATCGTCGCCGAGGCCGCGTTTGGTCGGGCCGACGGCGGCCGTATTCCACTCCGGCGATTCCATATCGTCGACGGAGACGAAGGTCGGCTCGCCTCCCATGGTGAGACGCACGTCATGGGCTTTGAGATCGGCATCGACCTTTTCGCCGAGCGCATCGAGTCTTGCCCAGGATTCATCCGAGAACGGTTTGGTGATCCGCGGTGCCTCGCGAATACGTTTGACGCCCATCGCGAACGCGAACTCGACTTCGGCGAAACCCGCCATACCCGAGATCGGCGCCGCCGACCGGAAATGCGGCGTCGCCGCGACGGGGACGTGTCCCTCGCCCGTCAACATGCCCGATGTCGCATCGAAGCCGACCCAGCCGGCGCCGGGGATATAGACTTCGGCCCAGGCGTGCAGATCGGTGAAGTCCGCTTCGACTTCGGGCGGCCCTTCGATCGGATCGATGTCCGGCCGCAACTGGATCAGATAGCCGGAGACAAAACGTGCAGCGAGACCGAGATGGCGCAGTGTCTCGATCAGCAGCCACGCAGAGTCGCGGCATGAGCCCGCCCCGGACAGCAGCGTCTCTTCCGGAGACTGCACGCCGGGCTCCATGCGGATGATGTAGTTGACCTTCTCGCGCAGGCGCGCATTGAGATCGACGAGGAAGTTCACCGTGTTCGGCGCTTCCTTCGCGATCTCTGCCATATAGGCCGTGAAGCGCGGACCCGGCTCCGTCGTCGCCATATAAGGCGCGAGTTCGCTCTTCAGGTCGTCGGTATAGGCGAAGGGAAATGTCTCGGCATAAGGCTCAACGAAGAAGTCGAACGGATTGATCACCGTCATTTCGGCGGTGAAGTCGACCTCAATCTTCAATTCGTTGGCCGGTTCCGGAAAGACGAAGCGCGCCAGCCAGTTGCCCTGCGGATCCTGCTGCCAGTTCACGAAATGATTGGTCGGCGTGACCTTCAGCGAATAGCTCAGAATCGGCGTGCGCGCATGCGGCGCCGGTCGCAGCCGGATGGTCTGCGGCCCCAGCGTGATCGGCCGATCATATTTGTAATGGGTGACGTGGTTCAGTGCGACGAAGATCGACACAGTGGCGCAACTCCAGCAGCTTTTTTAAGCAGAACACCGGAGGTGCCAGGGATCAAGCTCTAACAACGGGCACGATGTGCCTCGATTGGGGGCGCTTCGCCTAACTCAGCCCTCATGGTGAGGAGCGCGCCGCTTGGCACGCGTCTCGAACCATGAATCGGAGTGCTGGGCCATCCTTCGAGACGCGGCGCAAGTGCGCCGCTCCTCAGGATGAGGACGGAGCAGCGGTCCCCCTCACATCGTCGCGCCGAGCACCCAGGGCGCGAACTCCGCGCCGCCGAAATCGAAGCTTTCGCTCTTGGTCGGCGCGCCGGAAGCGGTCTTGAGCATCAGCTCGAAGATGCGCTGGCCGCATTCCCCGACCGTCTCGTCGCCATCGAGGATGGTTCCGCAATTGATGTCCATGTCCTCTTCCATGCGCTTGAACATCGGCGTGTTGGTGGCGAGCTTGATGGACGGTGCCGGCTTGCAGCCGAACACGCTGCCGCGGCCGGTGGTGAAGCAGACGAGATTGGCGCCGCCGGCGACCTGCCCTGTCGCAGCAACGGGGTCGTAACCGGGCGTGTCCATGAACACAAAACCCTTCTTGGTGATCGTCTCGGCATAGTTCAGCACATCGACGAGATTGGTCGAGCCGGCCTTGGCCATAGCGCCCAAAGATTTTTCGAGAATGGTGGTGAGGCCGCCGGCCTTGTTGCCGGGGCTCGGATTGGCGTTCATCTCGGCGCCCTCGCGTTCGCAATAGGCGTCCCACCAGCGCATCAGCCCGACCAGTTTCTCGCCGACTTCGCGCGACACCGCGCGGCGCGTCAGCAGATGTTCGGCGCCATAGGTCTCCGGCGTTTCCGACAGCACCACGGTGCCGCCATGACGCACCAGCAGATCGCTCGCCGCGCCGAGCGCCGGGTTGGCTGATATGCCGGAATAGCCATCGGAGCCGCCGCATTGCAGAGCGACCGTCAACTCGCTGGCAGAGACTTCCTCGCGCGTGACGTTGTTGGCATCGGCCAGCACTTCATTGACGAAGGCGACGCCGGCCTCGGTGGTCTTGCGGGTGCCGCCGATCTCCTGGATCTGCATCTCGCGCAGACGTCCTGCGAGCTTCTGCTCCTGCATCAAGCCACCGATCTGGTTGATCTCGCAGCCGAGGCCGAGCACGACCACATGGGAGAAGTTCACGTGCCGCGCATAGCCGCCGAGCGTGCGCCTCAACAATGTGAGTGGCTCGTCCTGCGTCATGCCGCAGCCGGTCTTGTGCGTGAGCGCAACGACGCCGTCGACATTGGGATAGTCGGCGAGCGGATTGTGCCCGGTGAAGGGATTCTTCTTGAACACGTCGGCAACCATGCTGGCGACATGCGCGCTGCAATTCACCGAGGTGAGGATGCCGATATAGTTGCGCGTGGCGACGCGGCCGTCGCTGCGCTTGAGACCCATGAAGGTGGCGGGCAGATCGAAATTCGGCGTCGGCTTGACGTCGACACCGTAAGCATAGTCGCGATCGAAATCGCCCATGCCCATGTTCTGCGTATGGACATGCTGGCCCGGCGCGATCGGCTGCGTGGCAAAGCCGATGATCTGCCCGTAGCGGCGGATCTCCTCGCCAGTGGCGATGGGCCGGATCGCGACCTTGTGGCCCGCGGGGATGCGCTCCGACGTCACGACGCCTGTCGTCACCTCGATACCGGGCAGCAGCGTGGTACGCGCGATCAATACGGCGTCGTTGTCATGCAGACGAATGACGGGAGATGGAGCCATCGGGATTTCCTCGCGCGCGTTTTGTGGTCTGGCAGACCTCTTGTTTGGAATGACTCTAGCTGAAAGACGCAGGCGGCGTCAGCCCCGCTGTGGCCCATGATGACGCCGATCAGACATGCGTCATCGCCCCCATTGTTTGCGGCGCGGGGGCGCCGTCGTCCTTTGCATTCCCACCCTCTTGCGAGAGGGCGTGCGGAACGCCGGGTGCCCGTTGCACCCTTGGGCCTGATGCGATGCGGTCTTCCGCAGGTTAGTGTGCATCAGGACTTTCGGAGGCGCCGAGCAAGTGCCCGACGTTCCGCCTGCGGTGTTTTTTCGGTTGCTTGCACATCTGCCATGGCGAACGGTCCCATCACCAAAATTAATGTCCCAGGGCGGAGGGACAGGGTAGCCGCAAAGCACTTGGCCGAACGCGTTTCGATTTGGTCGTCCGTCACACTGTCCAGGGCTCTTTCCATCCGAAGGTCGGCCGTCTCCTTGCCAGTGGCAGTGCTGGCGCAGATCCGTCCTGCCCGAAGACAGACGTCCCCCATGAACCGCGTGACGCCGCATCTCCGGCGTCCACCGCATCCCACCCCGCGAACGTGACGATCGCGATCGCCCCTCTCGGTGGGGCAGGACAACGGGGAATATAAACCTGATGGGGATGTTGTCAATGATGTATAGGAAAAAATGTTTAGGGGTGAGCTTACCGCCCCCACTCGTCATTCCGGGGCGTGCGCGCATCTTTGCGCGCGCGAACCCGGAATCCCAGCATGGGAGTCTCCGATCACGCCGAACACTTCGAGATTCCGGGTTTGCACTACGCGGCTGCGCCGCTTCGTGCGCCCCGGAATGACGAGTGTGTGGCGGGCCGGACTGCCAGAGTGCCTCCAGACCCAACCTACTGCGGCTGCGGCCCCAGACTCGCCGCAAGCTCAGCCCAGACCGGCGCCTCTTCCTTGTAGAGCGCCTGGCTCGCTTCCAGCGTCATCGGGCCCTCGTCGATACCCTGGCTCTTGAGGAGTTCACGCACGCGATCGCTCTTGCCGGCGCCAACGAACAGCGCGGACAGTTTTGCGACGACCTCCGGCGGCGTCTTCGCCGGAGCCACACATCCCTGAAAGGTCAGCAGGCTGTGCGCGCGTGAGGTTGCGCCCTGTTCGAGGAATGTGCCGACGTCGGGAAGATCCTTGATGCGGCGGCGCGACACCGCGACGGCGCGCGCTTTCCCGGTTTGCAGCACCGGCAGTGCCGCGGCGTAACTGCCGATGCCGGCATCGATGGATCCGCCGGCGAGATCCTGCCACATCGGCGCCTCGCCGCGATAATGCACCGCTTCCATCTTCAGCCCGTACTGCTTGTTGAGCTCGACAATGACCATATGCGCGAAGGAGCCGGACGCATATGTACCGACATTCACCTTCTCGGTCTTGCGCGCATAGTCGATGAAGTCCTTCAGCGTCTTCGCGCCGACCTTCTCGCTCACCATCAGCGGCAGGCTGCCGCCCGGCATCACCGCGACCCAGGCGAAGTCCTGCGGGACACTGTATTTGATGTCCTTGATGAGAACGGGATTGAGCATATAGGCGGTGGTGTTGCAGATCATCAGCGTGTGGCCGTCGGGATCGGAGCGTTTCAGCTCCATCGCTGCAACGGCGCCGCCGGCACCGGCCTTGTTCTCGACCACCACGGTCTGCCCGAGTTCACGCGACAGATACTCGCCATAAACGCGCGAGAACTGATCGGTCTGGCCGCCGGCCGCGGAGCCCGCGAGAATCTTGATCGGCTTGGTCGGCCAGCTATTGGCGCGGACGAGTGACGGCGCACTCAACAATGCAGCAGCGCCTGCGCCCGCGGTGACGAATTGGCGTCGATTGAGCAGACGCAAGTTGTTTCGCACGATCATCCTCCTGATTTGATCTTATCTCTGCGGATAAGTGTATCGAGTATGACCGGCTTCGCCTGCGAAGGCAAAGCAGCAGTGGCACGCACAGACGTTCTGAGAACACTTGCAGCAACGCCGCCTCCGGCGTGCATGCCATCAGCCGGAATATTGCCCGGCCGTCAGCGGCGCGTCATGGCTTCGGCGGAAAATGCGTTCGCCAATGCTGCGCGACATCGATGCCGCGGCAGAACCATACGCCATCATGCGCGCTCATGTGTTCGAGCATCTTGATGAGCCCGCCAACACGGCCAGGACGGCCGATCAAACGGTCATGCAAACCGATGGACAGCAGTTTCGGCGCGCCGGCGACGCCTTCCGCGTAGAGCACGTCGAAGGCATCGCGCATGTAAGTGAAGAACTGCTCGCCGGTCGAAAAGCCGGAATTCTCGTTGAAGCGATTGTCGTTGGATTCATAGGAGTAAGGCACGACGAGAAACGGGCCATGCTCGGTCTTCACCCAGTAAGGCAGTTCATCGGCGAGCGAGTCGCGATCGTAGAGAAAACCGCCCTCCTCCGCGATCAGCCGCCGCGTGTTGGGACCGGGGCGGCCGGTCATCCAGCCGAGCGGACGGCTGCCGGTCAGCTCGGTAAGTATCTCGATCGCCTTGAGGATATGCGCACGCTCGGTCGCTTCGTCCACAGGGCAATAGTCGATCCAGCGATAGCCGTGGCTGACCATCTCATGACCGCGCGCAACGCAGGCTTTCGCCAGCTCCGGATTTTGCTCCATCGCCCGCGCGACGCCGAGAATACTGACAGGCACCTTGAAGCGATCGAGCACATCGAGAATGCGCCAGGCGCCGCGACGGCTGCCATATTCGAACACGGACTCCACCAGCGGAACGCGAACGCCCTCTTTCGTCGGCACGCCGATGTCATTCAGCATGCCTTCGGAGACTGCATCGCCATTCACCAGCGTGGACTCGCCGCCACCTTCGATATTCAGGCTGATGCTGACCGCGATCTTCGCGCCGTTCGGCCAGCGCGGATCGGGTGACGTGGCACCGTAACCGACGAGATCGCGTTCGATCATCGGCTCCGGTCGGATGTCGCCGGGCTTCATCGCTGCAAATTCGGACATAGGGCCTCCGGAATGGCTCGGTCGAGCGGCACGGTGCAGGCATCATAGCCGAAGAACCAGTCGGTCTCGGTCGGGCCATGCATCCACGAATTAGCGATGGAAATCTGCTGGATGTCGGCGACGCGCGGGATGCGGATCATCGTGTAATGCGCGAAGGCCGTAGCGGGATCGCCGAATTCGGCGATGCAGCGACCGAGGATCGCGGCGTCCTCGATGGCCGCCGAGCCACCAGCCGCCATGAACGGACGCACCGCATGGCAGGCATCGCCCATCAGCACCACGCGGCCCTTGTGCCAGGTGTCGTTGCGCGGTCGGTCGTAGATCGGCCACACGGTGACATCCTCCGCCGCTTCCGCCGCGCGCCTGAGATCGGGATGCGCGCTGTCGAAGGCGGCAATGAATTCGTCGCGGTCGCCCTTCACCGGTGAACCGTCGCCGTCCCAGCGCGCCATAGGCAGCGCGGCCATCACATAGACCTCGTTGCGGTCGGGCGTCATGTAATAAGCGAGCGTATGCCGGTCGGGCGCCCACCACTTGGTGCAGTCGTCGATAGGGTCACCCTTGATGCGGCTGGCCGGAAACACCGCGCGCGGTGCAGAACGCCCGATGAAGCGCGGCTCTTCCGCGCCAAGGATGAGTTCGCGGGTGATGGAGCGAATGCCGTCGGCGCCGATGGCGATATCGGCTTCCGCGCTTGTGCCGTTCTCGAAGTCCAAGGTGAGCGCGTCGCCGCGCTCCGCGATGCCGGTGAGCTTGTGGCCGAAACGGATGGTGCCGGGCGCGAGCGGTCGCTGCAGCAACTGATGCAGATCGGCGCGGTGGATATTGACAAAGGGGCCGCCGAAACGCGCTTCGCATTCCGCGTCGAAATCGAGCCTGTAAAGCTGTTCGCCCGTATCCCATGCACGGCTGAGAAACGCATCGGGGCGAATGCCGGTGGCGGCGAAGGCGTCTTCGAGATCGAGCCGTCGCAGCACCTTGGAAACGTTGGCGCCAAGAATGATGCCGGCGCCGATGCGCGAAAAACTCGGCGACTGCTCATAGACCGCGACCGGGAAGCCGGCGCGCTGCAGCAGCCCCGCCACCGTCAATCCGGCGAGACCCGCGCCGAGAACGGCGATCCGTGTTCCGCGATCCATCTCTCACCTCGTTCCTGCGGCGCCACAGCGTCCGGGCTGCAGATAATTCGATAGCTAACGATTTCGCATAGAACGGGCCGATCACGGCTGTCAAGCAACGGCATAGGCCGCCTCAGAAACAAGCCATATGCGCGGATTTTGCGCGGAATTTCGTTTATCTCGATGAGTTTTTGGGCAACGCCGCCGTTGATCTTCATCAAAGCCGCCCTTAGCATTTATTCGATTGCGAACGAATTTGGCTGCGCCGCTTGCGCACCGAAAGCCGGCCTCCTCCTCACCTGTCACTGAAGGTCAGACCATGAAATTCCGCGCTCGCCTCACCGCCGTCCTGCTCGCGACCCTGGCTACGGCCGGCATCTCCAGCGCGCAGGCTGCCGAGATCAATTTCATCACCGATTTCGGCTTCAACGGCCGCCACGCTTATTTCTACGTCGCCCGCGAGAAGGGCTACTACAAGGCCGAGGGCTTCGACGTGACCTTCGTGCGTGGCCAGGGCTCCGCCGACGCCATCAAGAAGGTTGCTGCCGGCGTCGCCACCTTCGGCTTCGCCGATGCCGGTTCGCTGGTACTGGCGCGCGGCAATGACGGCGTGCCGGTGAAGCTGGTCTCGGTGGTCTATGCGAAACCGCCGCAGGCAATCTTCGCCATCAAGGGCAGCGGCATCAATTCGCCGAAGGATCTCGAAGGCAAGACCGTCGCCGACACCGCATCGAGCTCGGTGCGCCTGCTGTTCCCGGCTTTCGCCAAGGCCGCCGGCATCGACGCCAGCAAGGTGAAGTGGGTGGTCGCCGAAGGCTCGGCGCTGCCGTCGCTGCTCGCCAATGGCCGCGCGGATGCGATCTGCCAGTTCTCGGTCGGCGAGCCGCTGATTGCAGCAGCCGTGGCGCCGAAGGAAGTCACCCGCATCAACTACGCCGACTCCAATCTCGATTATTACGGCAACGGCCTGATCGCCTCCGAGGAGATGATCGCGAAGAGCCCGGATCAGGTGAAGGCCTTCGTCCGCGCCACCATCAAGGGCATGAAGGACGCCTTCGCCAATCCGGCGGAAGCCGCCACCATCATGGCGAAGTATCAGAAGGAATTGCAGCCGGCGGTGATCGAAGGCGAGACCAGGCTGGTGAAGGAACTCGCAGAGGTGAAGGGATCGCTCGGCCATATCGACCCGAAGAGCATCGCCAGCACCGTCGATGTGATGTCGGCCAACTTCACGCTGAAGAATCCCGTGAAACCGGAAGACCTGTTCGCGCCGGGCTTCATCGACTGATGACGGCGATCCCCGCACACAATGATGCGCCGTCGCGGACTGCCGCGGCGGTGGTTCCTGCGATCGATCTCAAGGGCGTCACCAAGACCTATCCGGGCCGCGACGGCAAGGCCACGCATGCGCTGGGACCGGTCGACCTGCGCATCGATCCCGGCAGTTTCGTCTCGGTGGTCGGCCCATCAGGCTGCGGCAAGTCCACGCTGCTGCGCCTCGTTGCCGGGCTGGAAATGCCGGACACCGGCACCATGCAGCGCTATGGCACGACGCTCGACGGCCCATCGCATGAAGTGGGCATCGTGTTTCAGGAGCACGTGCTGTTTCCATGGACCAGCGTGCTCGACAACGTCTTGCTTCCCGCCGACGTGCTAGCGCTGCCGAAAGCCGCCGCGCGCGAGCGCGCGCTGAAACTGCTCGAACTCACCGGCCTGAAGGATTTCGCCCATCAGCGCCCGCAGGCACTGTCCGGCGGCATGAAGCAGCGCGCCGCCTTCTGCCGCGCCATGATCTCCGATCCGCGCCTGCTACTCCTCGACGAACCCTTTGGCGCGCTCGACGCGCTCACTCGCGAGGAATTGTCGCTCGAACTCTCGCGCCTCTGGCAGAAACTGGGCCGTGCCGCGCTGCTCATCACCCATGACATCGAGGAGGCGATCCTGCTCGGTGACCGCGTGCTGATCATGTCGGAACGCCCCGGCACCATCCGTGCCGACATCACCATCGATCTGCCGCGTCCGCGCGATGCCGACACGGTGAAGCTGCCGCGCTTCCAGGAGATCAAGAACCAGATCCGCGACATCATCTTCAACCGGACGGGTGACTGACATGATCTCGCGCTTCATCGACCGCGCCGCCACACCGCTGATCTATCTGGCACTATTGATCGGCTGGGAGCTTATCGCCGACGTCCTGAAGATTCCGACCTGGATCCTGCCGGCGCCTTTGGAGATCTATCATTCAGCCGTAAAGTGGGCGCCGGAGCTTGCCTCCAATACGCTAGTAACGCTCCGTGAAACGGTGCTCGGCTTCGTGCTGGCGATCGCGCTGTCGCTGCCGCTGGCGATCCTGATCAGCCTCAATCCACTGGCGCGCCGGATCATCTATCCGATCCTGCTCGGCCTGCAGTCAGTGCCGAAGGTCGCCGTGGCGCCGCTGATCATTTTGTGGTTCGGCCTCTCCGAATGGCCGAAGATCCTGGTCGTGGTGCTGGTCTGCTTCTTCCCGATCCTCGTCAACATGGTTGCCGGCTTCGAGGCTGCGCCAAAGACCATGCTCGACCTGATGCGCTCGCTCGGCGCCTCGCCGCATATGGTGTTCCGCCGGCTGCGCGTTCCCGTGGCGCTGCCGCACTTCTTCACCGGCTGCAAGGTGGCGGTGACCTTCGCCGTGATCGGCGCTGTGATCAGCGAATTCGTCGCCGCGCAGGACGGGCTCGGCTATCTGATCCTGACCTCCACCGCGCAATCGCAGACGCCGCTCGCTTTCGCCGCTATCGCGCTGCTCACCGTGTTGAGTATTGCGCTGTTTCACGGCATCGAGTTTATCGAACGACGTGTGATCGACTGGACGCCGTGAGACCATGACTGACGAGACATCTGGATCGAAACCACCCTCGCGTCGCCCGACACGCGCGCGCGCGGCAATGCGCGAACAGGTCGATGCCATTTTCTCGCAGTGGCAGACGGAGCGGCCGGATATCGACCCCAGCCCGGTGCACATCTACGGCCTGATCGGCCGGATTCAGATGCAATGTACAGCCCTCATCGACGAGGCGCTCGCGCCCTTCGAACTGACGCGTGGCACCTATGATGTGCTGACGGCGCTGCGCCGCGCCGGCGCGCCCTACAGCCTGTCGCCGAAGCAGATCGCCCAATCGCTGCTACTCAGTGGCGCAGGCCTGACCAGCCGGCTCAACAAGCTTGAGGCGCAGAATTATCTAGCACGGTTGCCGGAGCCGAACGATCGCAGGACGCTGCGCGTGCAGCTTACCTCGGCGGGCGAGACCGTGATCAATGAAGCGATCCCGCGGGTGTTCGACGTGCAGCGGGAGTTGCTGGCACCGCTCGGACTCGAAGGGCAGCAGTTGCTGATGCAGGAGCTGATGCGTTTTGCGGATGTGATCGACGGACGCCTTTAACACCGTCATTCCGGGGACGGACCGACGCCGCAGGCGGCGGGGCGGAGCCCGGAATCTCAGAATGTTCATCACCTCTTACACCACGCGCGGAAAGAGGCGGCTCTCATTGCGAGGTTCCGGGTTCGCGCGCCTGCGGCGCGCGCCCCGGAACGACGAGGACTTGGCGTTACGCCTTGCCGCCCGAACCCTTGCGGGTGTCGTTGACCCAGCTCTTCGCGCCGGTGGCGAGAATGCCGCTGTCGTTGAGCAGCGTCACCAGCTTGAAGCCCATGCCGATGTTTTTCGCAGCACCCACGGGGCCCGAGCAGTGAATGCCCGGATTGAGGCCGCGCTTGTCGCATTCCTTGATGAGCTTGTCGTAGATCTTCAGGATCTCCGGCTCCTCGCGGTCGAGCTTCGGCACCAGACCATAGGAAAAGCCGAGGTCGGACGGCCCGACATAGACACCATCGATGCCCTCGACATCGAGAATGGCTTCCATGTTGTCGACCGCGGTCTTGGTTTCCAGCATCGGCAGGCAGATGATGTCGGCATTGGCCGTCTTCTGATAGTCGCCGGCGCCGCCATACATGCCGGAACGGATCGGACCGTTCGAGCGCGTGCCGCGCGGCGGATACTTGCAGTACTGAACGAAGTTCTCGGCTTCTTCCTTGGTGTTGACCATCGGACAGATCACGCCATAAGCGCCGCCGTCGAGCACCTTGCCGATGATGCCGGGCTCGTTCCATGGCACGCGGACCATTGGCGTCACCGGATGCGCACCCATCGCCTGGAAGCACTCCACCATCGACATGTAGTCCTGCACGCCGTGCTGGATATCCACGGTGACGCTGTCGAAACCGCACTGCGCCATCACTTCGGCAGAGAAGCCCGACGGAATCGCGAGCCAGCCGTTGACGGCAACCTTGCCCGCCTTCCAGATTTCCTTGACTTTGTTTGCCATCGTCGATGGTCCTTCTTTTGGTTGGTAGTGATGACTTGAGTGCAGCAGAGTTGAGTTCGAGAAATTACGACGTCGCCTTCTTTACGGCTTCTTCGCTCACGCCGACGTCGCGGGCGGTCTGCACGATGGCAGCCCAGGTCTCATCCGGCAATGGCACGCCATTGGCGGTGCGCTCGGCGCGAGTCTTCGCTTCGTTGTCGCCGGGGATCAGAACCGCATCGACGCCGGCGGCCGGCTTGGCGCTCTTGAAGAAGTCGACGTAACGCGCGACTTCGCCGTCGAAGAAGTTCGCGGGGTCGATCACCTTCGGATCGATATAGATCGAGAACATGCCATTGGCGAAAGGCCGATCATACTTGGTGGCACCATTGCCGGTCAGCGCGCCGCCGAGCAGTTCGCAGATCAATGCGAGGCCCGAGCCCTTGTGATCGCCGAAGGCGCGGATCGCGCCGGTGCCCTTGGAGTGATCGCGCGGACCTTGCATCTCATGCGGGCCGTAAAGCAGCGCCGGATCTTCGCTCAGCGTGCCGTCGGGCGCAATCAGCGCGCCCTTCGGCAGCTTCTTGCCGCCGCGCGAGGCGACCAGCACCTTGCCTTCGGCAACAACCGAGGTCGCGAAATCCAACACCACCGGCATCTGTCCGGGACGCGGAATGCCGACGCAATAGGGCGCGGTGGAGAGGCGACGCTCGACGCCGCCGTAAGGCGCGACCAGCACGGAGCCAGCGGCCGTGACAAAATGGATCGAGACCAGGCCTTCGGCCGCAGCCATTTCCGCCCAGTCGCCGATGCGGCCGATGTGACCGGAGTTTTTCGTGGCGATGGCAGAGAGACCGGCCGCCTTGCACTTCTCGATGCCGAGCTTCACAGCCTGTGGGCCGACCGTCTGACCGTAGCCGAAGCGGCCATCGACGACGGCGAGCGATGGCGTATCGACGGGGATCTCGATGGTCTGGTTCGGGGTGATCATCCCGTTATTGCGCCAGCGGATATAGACCGGCACGCGGATGACGCCGTGGCTGTCATGGCCGGTGAGGTTCGCTGTCGTGAGATAGGTCGCGATGCGCCGGGCTTCTTCCGGAGAAGAGTCGGCATGGGCGAACACGTCGGCGACGAAATCGATGAGCTTGTTGACTTGAACTGTAACCATGGCGGGACATTCGTCCTTGTTGATGGGCAGCGAGACTGTCAGTGCAAGACCCTCAATGGGCCGCAAGACCCGCTGCAGGTTTGCCATGACCGCCGAGATAGGCGGCCGCGATGGCCTCGTTGGCCCAGAGATCCTCCGGCTTGCCGCCAAGCACGATACGGCCGGTTTCCAGCACGTAACCCTGATCGGCGACGGATAGTCCCATGCGCGCATTTTGCTCCACAAGCAAGACCGTGGTGCTCAGGCGGATTTCCGTGATGATGCGGAACACCGCCTGCACGATGACCGGCGCGAGGCCGAGCGACGGCTCGTCCAGGAGTAGCAACCGCGGCTTGGCCATCAACCCGCGGGCGACCGCCACCATCTGCAACTGACCACCGGACAGCGTCCAACCGAGCGCACCAGAGAATTTCCGTATGTCGGGAAACAGATCGAACATCGCGTCGGCTTCACCAGACAATTCGGCCTTGCTCGCTTTGCGGTTGGAGCCCCCGAGCATGATGTTCTCTTTCACCGTCAGGCCGGGAAACACCCGCCTGCCCTCCGGCACATGGGAGATGCCCATCCGCACGATGGCTTCCGGGCCAAGCCCTGCGATCGACTTGCCGTCGAACAGGATGTCGCCCGAGGCCGGCTTGGCGAGACCCGAGATCGCACGCAGCGTGGTCGACTTGCCGGCGCCATTGGCGCCGAGCAGCGTCACCACCTGCCCTTCCTCGACATTGAACGACACACCGCGAAGCGCGACGATTTCGCCGTAGCGGACATTGAGATCGTTGATTTCAAGCAGCGGCATCAGTCTGTTCCGAGATAGGCCGAGACGACGTCGGGATGGCGCAGCACCGCCATCGACTCGCCGTCGGCAATGCGCCGTCCGAAATTCAGCACGGTGATGTGCTGCGCTGCTTCCGACACCAGCGTCATGTCGTGATCGATGATCAGGATGGTCAGCCCCTGCGCCGCGATGCGCTTGAGCAGTTCGTGCAGCTCAAGCTTCTCGGTCGAATTGAGACCGGCAGCGGGCTCGTCCAGCAGCAGCAGCGTCGGGTTCGCCGCCAATGCGCGCGCGATCTCGATCAGGCGCTGATGGCCGTAGGAGAAGCTGGAGATCAACTCCATGGCGCGCGGGCCGAGGCCGACAAAGGTCAGCGCCGCCAGCGCACGCTCGGTCAGCGCGGCTTCATCGCCCTTGCCGGTGAGCGTATTGCCCGGACGCTCGGCGCCGATGATGACGTTTTCGAGCGCTGTCATCGAGCGGAACAGGCGGATGTTCTGGAAGGTGCGGCCGAGTCCCGCTGCTGCGCGCAGATGCGGCGGCATGGTGGTGACGTCGGTGCCGTCCAGCACCACCTTGCCTGAGGTCGCGTTGTAGAGACCCGACAGCACATTCAGCGTCGTGGTCTTTCCCGAGCCGTTCGGGCCGATCAGCGCGTGAACGCCGCCGCGGCGCACGGATATGTCGACCTGATCGACGGCTTTCAAGCCGCCGAAATGTTTCGACAGGCCGGTGACTTCGAGCACCATGTCGCCGCCGGTCGCCGCCGGCTTGAGCTGCAGCGGCGCGCTGGTCACAGCCACCTTCTTGCTGCTGCGCATGCGATCATAGGCCGCGGTGACGAAGCCCCAGATGCCATCCGGCATGAAGCGGATGATCAGGATCACCGAGAGGCCGTAGATGGCGAGATACAGGCCCGGCACGCTCTTGAGGAAGCGCAGCCATTCCGGAATGAGGATCAGCAAGCCTGTACCGATGGCCGACCCGATCGGCGACGCCACGCCGCCGAGCAGCGACATTGTCAGGAACACGATGGATTCGGCGAAGGAGAACTGGTCCGGACTGATGTAAGCAAAGCCGCCCGCGAACAGGCCGCCGCCAAGACCGCCGAGCACGGCCGATATGGCGAAGGCATAGACCTTGGTGCGGAACACATCGATGCCGTTGACACCGGCCGCCAGTTCGTTGTCGCGCACCGCGCGCATGGCGCGGCCGAGCCGTGTCTCCGGCAGATGCCAGACGATGTAGCCGACCAGCGCCAGCATCGCGACGCAGAAGGCGAGATAGGACTGCGACGACAGGAACAGCGACGGCCGCCCGATCTTCGACACGCCGTCCGGTCCCTTGGTGAGCCAGATCGCATTGATCATCACCAAAGTGACGATCTGCTGGAACGAGATCGTCACCATCGCGAGATAGTGGCCACCGAGCCGCAGCGTCGACAGGCCGAGGACCGCGCCGGCGACCAGTGCCATCACGCAGCCGGCCACGAGACAGAGCCAGTAGCTGAGCTGATAGTCCGTGGTGCCGATGCCGACCGCATAGGCGCCGAAGCCGAAGAAGGCCGCCTGCGCCAGATTGATCTGCCCGCACAGGCCAAGCACCACCGACAGGCCGAACACGGCGATGGCGAAGGTGGTGGCCTGCATCAGGATGTTGAGGATGTAGCCGTCGAACTGCATCGACGACGCCAGAAAGACCAAAATGGCGGCGCCGATGAAATACGGCGCGTGACGCAGCAGCAGCGGTTTCGGACGCGTGATGACCACCGCCGGGATGTTGTCGCTGGAGGTGCTCATGCTTTCTCCGCGACACGTTCGCCGAAGATGCCCTGCGGACGGAACACCAGGAACAGCACCAGCACGAGGAAGGCGAAGCCGTCTTTATAGGGCACGGACACATAGGCCGCGCCAAATGTCTCGATGATGCCGAGCGCGAGACCGCCGATGATGGCGCCAGTAACATCGCCGAAGCCGCCGATGATGGTGGCCGCAAACGCCTTCAGCGCGATGGTGGAGCCCATCTGGATCGACACGAACAGGATCGGCGCAACCAGAAGCCCGGCGAGACCGCCGAGTACGGCCGAATAGATGAAGGTGACCATGATCATCGTCGAGACGGAAATGCCGAGCAGCGAGGCCATTTCCTTGTCCTGCGACGTCGCCTGCAGCTTCTTGCCGATCATGGTGTGTTCGAAGAACCAGTAATTGAAGATAACCAGCGCGATGGTAACCACGATGATCAGCAGATACTGGCTGTCGAGATAGACCGGACCGAGCTGGATGCCGGGCGTATCGAACCAGCCCGGCAGCACCTGCGGCTGCGGGCCGTACAGCGCCAGAACGCCGTTGGCCATCAGGATCGAGGCGCCGATGGTGGCGATGATGACAGGCAGATAGGTGCGGTGGCGCAGCGGATAATAGACGCCGAGATTGAAGATGACGCCGATGATCGCCATGCCGGCGAGCGCAATGATGAAGGACAGCCAGTAAGGCAGTTCCAGATCGACGGCGCAGACCACCATGAGATAGGCGGCGACCATCGAGAACTCTCCCTGTGCGAAATTGACGACATTGGTGGCGCGGAAGATCAGCACGAAGCCCAGCGCCACCAGCGCGTAGACGGCTCCGATGCCGATTCCCGTAAATAGTAACTGCAGTACCAGATCCATCAGGCGTGCTCGGTGGGAGGTGATTTTGCCAAGAACTCGTCATTCCGGGATGCGCCCGCTTGGGCGCAGACCCGGAATCTCGACATGGTGAGCGCGGCAACAGGCGCTGAACATTTCGGGATTCCGGGTTCGCGACCGCCTGGCGGCGCTCGCGCCCCGGAATGACAATGGTGCGGCGGTTCACGCGCCGAAGACGCGCGTGCCCCGGGATGACGATTTAGGCCGTTGGTCGACGGCCCTCGCCGTCAGTTATCGAATTCGATGTGCTTGTCGAAGACGATGTTGCCCTTCTCGTTCTTCACGATGTTGTAGCCGTGCAGGCCGTCGCCGTTCTTGTCGAAGTTGTATTCGCCTTCGGCTCCCGGATATTTCTTGACCGTGAGGATCGCCTCGCGGATCTTCTGCGGATCGGTCGAGCCGGCATTCTTGATCGCCGTCGCCAGCACGTTGATGGCATCATACGGCCACGAGCTCTGGTTATCCGGTGCAACCTTGTAGGCATCGCGATAGGCCTTGCCGAAGGCCTTCGACGCCTCGGAGGAATCTTCCGCGTAATCGGCGACGCCATAGGTGCCGTAGAGCGCGGGACCGGCGAGCTTCAATGCGGTGACGTTGACGATCGAGGGCGAACCGACCCACGGAATGTTGACGCCGAGCTGTCGCAGCTGGCGGGCAAAAATGCCGAGATCGTTCTCGAAGGTGAAATAGGAGCCGAGAATGTCGGCACCGGACTGCTTGATCGCGAGCACCACCGGCGTGAAATCCTGGCTCTGATTGGCATAGCCCTGATCGAGCGCGACGGTTGCACCCAGCGGCCCGAGCGCTTCGGTCAGTGCCTTGCCGCCCGCGGTGCCGAAGGCATCGGTCGAATGCAGCACGGCCCACTTCTTCTTGTCGAGATTCTTGACGCCGTATTCGGCGATGACGCGGCCGGAATAGCTGTCATTCGGGCGGAAGCGGAACAGCCAGGGATTGCCGAGCTTGGTGAGGTTCGGATCGGTACCGCCGAACATCACAGGCTTGCCGAGTTTGAGCACGTCGGGCGCCATCGCATGCACCTGAGTCGAGCGGATCGAACCGAGGAAACCGACGATGTCGGGATTGGCAGCAAGCTTGGAGAAGGCCAGCACGATGCCGGGATTGGTGGTCTGATCGTCCTCGATGATCAGTTCGATCTGTTTGCCGAGAATGCCGCCCGCCTTGTTGATGGCCTCGACCGCAAGCTTGGCGCCTCCGGTCGCATATTTGCCCGCTTCCGCAGCCGGTCCCGTGATCGGCGCGCACATGCCGATCTTGATCGTTCCGCCGCCCTGGGCGCGCGCGCTGCCAATGATGTAGGGGGCGGTCAGACCAGCGGCCAATCCTGCCGTGAATCCACGTCTCGTGAGCGTCATCGTTCTCTCCCTAAGAGGCCGGACTTGAGCGCCAGCCTTCTTTTGATGGCGGGAGTTGAGCGAAAAATTCTTCTCCTGTCTACAGCCCAGCGAAATTCGTACGACGAATTAACGTTCGCGTGACGTGCGGCGGCCTTGCCGCAAAAATATGCAGATCAGCTATTCACCAGCGTCATCGTCTTCCGCCCCATCGGCAGCAGGCATGGCCAGCAGCGCAGCTTCCAGCTGATGCAACAGGGCCTGCAGGTCCGACAATTTGCGCGCGCCGAAGCGCTTCGTCATCTCGGCATAGATTGCCTCCGATGTGGGCGCGACGGCCTCGATCAATTTCAATCCCTTTGACGTGATCGAAACAATGCTGCGGCGCAAATCGGCCTTCAGCAAGCGCCGCTCGATCAGCTTGCGCCCTTCGAGATCACGCAGGATGCGCGACAGGCTCGGCCCCAGCAGGAAGGCGACCCGCGCGAGTTCCGTCACCTCGATCTCGCCCGACGCCGCGAGCGCGCGCAGGATACGCCATTGCTGTTCGGTGAGATCATGCGCGCGAAGCGATGGTCGAAAATGTCGCATCACCGATTCCCGCGTTCGCAGCAGCGACATCGGCAGCGACTGCGAGAAGTCGCGCATGGGGATTTTCGCGGCGGCCCTGGCGGCGGTCCGTGGCTTTGAAGCTGTCGTCATGGTCGCCTCTATAGGATGATTCTGGCGCACCGCAGTGTGCAACGCACAATCGAATTGTCACGTCCAGGGTTTGATCGCAACAACTTAACATGTTAATCGGTTTTCCGCGCGGCTTTTCTGCGCGGGATGACGACGCGATGGCACTCACCTCTTCAGACATATCAAGCGCGGCGCAGCGCCTGCATCACGCCGAGAAGACGCGGACGCAGATCCGGCAACTGTCGCTGGATCATCCCGGCATCACCATCGACGATTCCTACGCGATTCAGAAAGCCTGGATTGCAATCAAGACCGGTGAAGGCCGCATCGTGCGCGGCCACAAGATCGGTCTCACCTCCAAGGCGATGCAGAGCGCGCTGAATATCGACGAGCCGGATTCCGGCGTGCTGCTCGACGACATGTTCTTCGCCGATGGCGGCATCGTTCCCACCGATCGCTTCATCGCCACCCGCGTCGAGGCCGAACTGGCTTTCGTGATGAAGACGCGGCTCACAGGCCCGGACTGCACGATGTTCGACGTGCTCAATGCCACCGACTTCGTGGTCCCAGCGCTGGAAATTCTCGATACCCGCGTCGAGCGCGTCGATGTGGCGACGAAAGCCACGCGAAAGATCCTCGATACCATCGCCGACAATGCGGCCAATGCCGGCATCGTGCTCGGCGGCCGACCGATGCGGCCACTGGAGACTGACCTGCGCTGGGTCGGCGCCATGTGCCATCGCAACGGCCAGCTCGAAGAAACCGGCCTGGCCGCTGGTGTGCTGAATCATCCCGCCACCAGCGTCGCCTGGCTGGCCAACAAGATCGCGCCGCATGGGCTAGCGCTGGAACCCGGTCAGGTCGTTCTCGCCGGCTCGTTCATTCGCCCCATCGAGACCCGCAAAGGCGACACGATCCAGGCGGACTATGGCCCATGGGGCACCGTGAGCTGCTACTTCGGCTGAACAGGGATCACGCACAATGCCGCATTTCACCATCGAATATTCGGCCAATCTCGACGGCGCGATCGATATCAGCGCGCTCTGCGAGGTCATCCGCAATGCTGCGGTGCAGACCGGCATCTTTCCGCTCGGCGGCATCCGCGTCCGCGCGATCCGCTGCGAGCATTATGCCATCGCCGACGGCCGCGCCGGCCTCAGCTTTCTCGATATCCTGCTGCGGATCGGCGAAGGCCGCTCGCTCGAGGCTCGCCAGACGGCCGGTGCGCATATCTTCGATGTGGTCTCGACCCATCTCGACAATGTTTTCGCCAGCGGCCGATTTGCGCTGTCCTTCGACATACAGATCAACGACAGCGCCACGAGCTGGAAGCGCAATCCCATTCACGACCTGCTGAAAGCCGAGGCCAACAATGGCTAAGACCCCTGCCGATCCCGCCGCTGTCCTTCAGGCCAACACCGAGCGCGCCGCGCCGCTGCTGAAAAAACTCGCGTCCGACGGCATCGGCAATATCATCGATGGCCGGATCGTGCCATCCTCGTCGGGTGAGGTGTTCGAGACGACATCGCCCATCGATGGCACCGTGCTGGCACAGGTCGCGCGCGGCACGGCAGCGGATATCGACAGTGCCGCCAAGGCCGCCCATCGCGCCTTCAGAGAATGGCGCGACATGGCGCCGACCGCGCGCAAGAAGCTGCTGCATCGCGTCGCCGATGCCATCGAGGACAATGCCGACGACATCGCGGTGCTGGAATGTATCGACACCGGCCAGGCGCATCGCTTCATGGCCAAGGCCGCGATCCGCGGCGCCGAGAATTTCCGCTTCTATGCCGACAAATGCCTGGAGGCGCGCGACGGCCAGAACATGCCAGCGGATGAGCACTGGAATGTCTCGACGCGCGTGCCGATCGGCCCGGTCGGTGTCATCACGCCATGGAACACTCCGTTCATGCTCTCCACCTGGAAGATCGCGCCGGCGCTCGCTGCCGGCTGCACGGTGGTGCACAAGCCGGCCGAATGGTCGCCGGTCACGGCGGATCTCCTCGCCAAGCTCGCCAAACAGGCCGGACTTCCCGACGGCGTGCTGAACACCGTGCACGGCTTCGGCGAAGAGTCCGGCAAGGCACTGACCGAGCATCCCGCCATCAAGGCCATCGCCTTTGTCGGCGAAAGCGCCACCGGCTCCGCGATCATGGCGCAGGGCGCGCCGACGCTGAAGCGCGTGCATTTCGAACTCGGCGGCAAGAATCCGGTGATCGTGTTCGACGATGCCGATCTGGACCGCGCGCTCGATGCCGTGGTGTTCATGATCTACTCGCTGAATGGCGAGCGCTGTACATCGTCCAGTCGGTTGCTGGTGCAGGCGAGCATTGCCGATACATTCATCGAGAAGCTTACCGCCCGCGTGCAGGCACTGAAGGTCGGGCATCCGCTCGATCCCCGGACCGAAGTCGGTCCGCTGATCCATGAGCGGCATCACGCAAAGGTCTGCAGCTATTTCGACATCGCGCGGCAGGACGGCGCGACCATCGCCGTCGGCGGCAAGCCTTATGACGGCCCCGGCGGCGGACATTACGTGCAGCCGACGCTGGTGACTGGCGCGCACAAGGACATGCGCGTGGCACAAGAGGAAGTGTTCGGCCCGTTCCTCACGGTGATCCCGTTCAGCAACGAAGCTGAAGCCATTGAGATCGCCAATGCCGTGCAATACGGCCTCACCGGCTATGTCTGGACCAATGATGTGGGCCGTGCGCTGCGCGTGGCCGACGCGCTGGAGGCCGGCATGATCTGGCTCAATTCAGAAAATGTCCGCCACCTGCCGACGCCCTTCGGCGGCATGAAAGCCTCCGGCATTGGAAGGGATGGCGGGGATTATTCGTTCGAGTTCTACATGGAAACCAAACACGTCTCGCTCGCGCGCGGGACGCACAAGATACAGAGACTTGGTATCTAGACTGTCATTCCGGGGCACGTGCGCCCTTACGCACGTGAACCCGGAATCTCGTGCGGTTCATCCCCCTCTGAACCGCCCGGCATCGAGAAGTGATGAACATATCGGGATTCCGGGTTCACGTGCGCTAGTGCGCACGCGCCCCGGAATGACGAGATAAAAACGCAGGAAACGCCCATGCCCGTGCCGACCCACGTGTTCGATCCGCCCTTCAACATCCTGCGCTCCAGCCACGTCGTGCTGGATATCGTCGATCTCAAGGCCAGCCGCGCCTTCTATGAGAATGCGGTCGGCCTGCATGTCGAGGACGCCGACAGCGACACCGTCTATCTGCGCGCCGTCGAGGAGCACCAGCATCACTCGCTGGTGCTGCGCAAGGCGGCTACGGCCGCCTGTCACCGGCTCGGCTTCCGCGTCGCCAGCGAGAACGATCTCGACAAGGCCGCCTCCTGGTTCGCCGCCAACGGGGTCACCTATTCCTTCGTCGATCGCCCGTTTCAGGGCCGCACGATGCATGTCACCGATCCGTTCGGCTTCCAGATCGAACTTTATGCGACGATGGACAAGCGGCCGCATCTGCTGCGCCGCTTCGATCTCTACAAGGGTTGCCATCCGCAGCGGCTCGATCATTTCAACGTCTTCGCCGCCGAGGTGCAGGACACCGTCGACTTCTATGCGCGGCTCGGCTTCCGGCTAACAGAATATGGCGAAGAGGACGGCGACAATGGCCGCATCGCCGCGGCTTGGATGCATCGCAAGGGCAATGTGCACGACTTCGCCATCACCAATGGCAAGGGACCGCGGCTGCACCACTTCGCCTATTGGGTGCCGACCGCGATGAACATCCTGCATCTCTGCGACGTCATGGCGTCATCGGGCTATCTGAAGAACCTCGAACGTGGCCCCGGCCGCCACGGCATCTCCAATGCGTTCTTCCTCTATGTGCGCGATCCCGACGGGCATCGGCTCGAACTCTACACGTCAGACTACCAGACCATGGACACCGATCACGAGCCGCTGCGCTGGTCGCTGAAGGACCCGCGCCGCCAGACCCTGTGGGGCGCGCCTGCGCCGCGCTCGTGGTTCGAACAGGGTTCGCCATTCAATGGGCAGGCCGTGCGTGAGCCGGCGTTTGTGGCTGATGTGACGATTGCGGATTGAGGCGACATACTCCCCTGTCATCGCCCGGCTTGACCGGGCGATCCAGTAAACGGAGACAACAATGATTGAACACGGGCAGCGCCGGATACTGGATCACCCGCTTTCGCGGGTGATGACAACAGCATGTGAGGTGAGTGCGCGATGACCCACTCCCGCCTCGCCACCTTCACCGTCAACGGCACGCTAAAATACGGCGCCGTCACTGACGATGGGATCGTCGATCTGTCGGCGCGCTACGGCGGGGATTATCCGACGCTGCGCGAAGCCATCGCGCATGGCGCCTTGCATCGCCTCGCCGATGCCGCGGCCAACCAGCCTGCGGATTTTGCACTGGAGAGCATCACCTGGCAGCCGCCGATCCCCGCCCCGGAAAAGATCATCTGCATCGGCGTCAACTATCCGGACCGCAACGCCGAATACAAGGACGGCCAGGACGCGCCGAAATATCCCTCGATCTTCATGCGCACGCCGCGCTCCTTCGTCGGACACGATACGCCGCTGGTGCGGCCGCGCGTATCCAGGCAGCTCGACTATGAAGGCGAAGTGGTGCTGGTGATCGGCAAGGCCGGGCGCCACATCGCCGAGGGCGATGCGCTGGACCACATCGCTGCGCTGACGCTCTGCAACGAAGGCACCATCCGCGACTGGGTGCGGCACGCCAAGTTCAACGTCACCCAAGGCAAGAATTTCGACTCCACCGGCAGCCTTGGGCCGTGGATCGTGCCCTATACCGACGAGAGCCAGATCGCCGATATCCGCCTCACCACGCATGTGAATGGCGAGCTGCGGCAGGACGATCGCACCTCGCGGCTGATGTTCGGCTTCCGCTATCTCCTGAGCTATATCTCGACCTTCACGACCCTCGTGCCCGGCGACGTGATCGTCACCGGCACGCCGACCGGCGCCGGTGCGCGCTTCGATCCGCCACGCTATCTTGTCCCCGGCGATGTAATCGAGATCAAGGCGGACGGCATCGGCACGCTGCGCAATGGCGTCGTCGACGAACACTAACGGATTGGAATACGCATGACTGTTCTCACCGGTGGCGAAGCCATCGTCAGCGGGCTCAAGGCACATGGCGTTGATACGGTGTTCGGCCTGCCCGGCGCGCAGGTCTATGGTCTGTTCGACGCCTTTCATCAGGCGAAGCTGAACGTCATCGGCGCGCGCCACGAACAGGCCTGCGGCTATATGGCGTTCGGCTATGCCCGCGCCTCCGGCAAGCCCGGCGTGTTTAGCGTGGTGCCCGGCCCAGGCATTCTCAATGCCAGCGCGGCGATGCTGACCGCCTTCGGCTGCAACGAGCCGGTGATGTGCCTCACCGGTCAGGTGCCATCGGACTATCTCGGCAAGGGCCGCGGCCATCTGCATGAGATGCCGGACCAGCTTGCAACACTCCGCAGTTTCGTGAAATGGGCCGACCGTATCGACTATCCCGCGGATGCGCCGACCAAGGTGGGACGCGGATTTCAGGAAATGATGTCCGGCCGCCGCGGCCCGGTGGCGCTGGAAATGCCATGGGATGTGTTCACGCAGCGCGCGGAAACCGCTGCAGCGACGACGCTTGAACCGTTCGCCGCTCCCTCGCCCGATCCTGATCGCATCAAGGCCGCCGCCGCGCTGATCAAGGGGAGCAAATCGCCGATGATCTTCGTCGGCGCGGGCGCGATGGACGCAGGCGACGATATCCTCGCACTCGCGGAGATGATCGACGCGCCGGTGGTCGCGTTCCGCTCTGGCCGCGGCATCGTCAGCAATGCCCATGAGCTCGGCCTCACCATGGCCGCCGCCTACAATCTGTGGCCGCAGACCGATCTCATGATCGGCATCGGCTCGCGGATGGAATTGCCGACCACGTTCCGCTGGCCGTTCCGGCCGGAGGGGCTGAAGTCTATCCGCATCGATATCGATCCCGTCGAATTCCGACGGCTCACGGTCGATGCGCCGATCGTTGCCGATGCGACAGAAGGAACGCGCGCGCTGGTCGCCGCCGTAAGCAAGGCCGGATATACGAAGACGGCCGGGCGGCGCGAGACGATCCGCGCAGCCTCGGCGAAAGCGCAGAAAGATATCCAGGCGATCCAGCCGCAGATGGCCTATCTCGACATCCTGCGCGACGTGCTGCCGGACAATGCCATCGTCACCGACGAACTGTCGCAGGTCGGCTTCACCTCATGGTTCGGCTTCCCGGTCTATCAGCCGCGCACCTTCATCACCTCAGGCTATCAGGGCACGCTCGGCTCCGGCTTTCCCACCGCGCTCGGCGCCAAGGTGGCGCATCCGGACCGGCCGGTGGTAGCGATCACCGGCGATGGCGGCTTCATGTTCGCGGTGCAGGAACTGGCGACGGCCGTGCAGTTCAAGATCGGCGTGGTGACGCTGGTGTTCAACAACAATGCCTATGGCAATGTGCGGCGCGACCAGTTGCAGGTGTTCGACGGCCGCGTGGTCGCCGCCGATCTGGTCAATCCGGATTTCGTCAGGCTGGCGGAATCGTTCGGCGTCGGTGCTATCAGAGTAACGTCACCGGCGGAGTTCAAGCCGGCGCTGGAGAAGGCGCTTGCGGACGGCGGGCCGTACCTGATCGCGGTGGATGTGCCGAGAGACTCGGAAGTGAGTCCGTGGGCGTTCATTCATCCGAAGAAGCCAGCTTAACCTCTCCCCGCTCTGCGCGGGGAGAGGTCGACCGGCGTAGCGCAGCGAAGTCGGTCGGGTGAGGGGCGAGGCAAGAAAGAGGACACATGTTCAACCTCTCGGATCGAAGATGTGCGATCCGAGAGGAATAGTTCGCAGCGACTGCAGTGGATGCCCCTCACCCGCCGCGCCCCTCGATGCTGCGCATCGAAAGGCGCGTCGACCTCTCCCCGCAAATGCGGGGAGAGGTCGACGCGTTACTGCTTCACCGGCGGATCCAGCAGCGTGCATCCGCCATCCGCAATCGGGCGCATGATGTCTTCCGCCTTCACCTTGCCCTTGATGGTGAGCAGGTCCCACTCGCCTTTGACCTCCGACGGCTTCTTCACTTCTGCCAGCAGCATATCGTTCATCAGCCGGCCGTCCTCGCGCACGCGGGCGCCCGGCGCGAAGAAGTCGTCGACCGGCATCGCCTTCATCTGACGCATCACCTTCAACCCGTCATTCTCGTTGGCGGCTTCCGCAGCGCGCAGATAATGCTTCACGGCGCTATAGACGCCGGCCTGAGCATGGGTCGGCATCTTGCCGTGCTTGGCCATGAAGCGTTTGCCGAAGGCGCGGCTCGCATCATCATTGTCCCAGTAATAGCCCTCGAGATACTGCACGCCCTGCGTCGCTTCCGAGCCGAGCGCCTTCACCGAGGTGAGATAGAAGATCAGCACGGCGAGCTTCTGTTTGCCTTCGCCGATCTGGAATTCGCGCGCCTGCTTGATATTGGTGACGGTGTCGCCCGAGGCATTGGCCAGCGCGATCACCTTGGCGCCGGAGGATTGCGCCTGCAGCAGGAAGGACGAGAAATCCATCGTCCCGACCGGATGCTTCACCGCGCCGAGCACCTTGCCGCCGGCAGCTTCCACCACTTTCGAGACTTCCGCCTGCATGGCGATACCGAACGCGTAATCCGCCGTGATGAAATACCAGGTGTCGCCGCCCTGCTTGACCACCGCCTTGGCGATGCCCTGCGCCAGCGAATAGGTGTCGTAGAGCCACATCGCAGCGGTCGGCGCGCATTGCTTGCCGAATACGTCCGCCGTGGCCGAGCCGACATGCACCAGCACCTTGCCGCGCTCGCGCGCCATGTTCTGCACGGCCAGCGAGATCGCCGAATTGCCGATGTCGAAGATCGCATCGACGCCCTGCTGATCGTAGAGATCGCGCGCCAGCGACACGCCGATATCGGTCTTGTTCTGATGATCTGGCCCGAGCAGTTTCACCGGCAGGCCGCGCACCTTGCCGCCGACATCGTCGATCGCAAGCTGCGCCGCAACCACGCTGCCGGTGCCGCCGGCATCGGAGAACACCGAACTCTTGTCGTTCAGTACGGCGATGGTGAGAGGCTTGGTGATGGGTTCGGCAAGCGCCGAACCGTTCAGGCAAGCAAGAGCAATGGCAGCCAATATGCCCATTCGGGTCATTGTCGTTTCCTCGTTCTGGTTTTTATTGAGGAAAGCGTAATGGCGGCCGAATGCCTTGGCCAGCAAAATTTAATCGACCGATTAAATCGAATTCCGACGCGCGGAAAGCATCAGACGACTGGTATCGATGCGCTCCGCCGCTGCCACCGAACCGCAGCAAGCGCCAGTAGTCCAGCACCGGCGACCGCCCAGCATGCGACGGGCGCCCAGTGCAGCAACGGCGCATAGTCCGGCAGCTTCTGCAATCCGCCGGCGACCGCGGCCATGCGTGCGAAAGTCGCGAGCGCGAGCGCCGAGAAGACAAGACCGATGACCTTGCCTTCCGCGCCGGTCTCGCCGATCGCCATCGCCGCCGACACCGCGCTCATCATCATGCAGCCCCATGCGGCGCCTGCGATGAATTGCGCAGCGATCAGCATGTTGAGATTCACAGCGAACTCCGCGCCGATCACCGCAAGCGCGCCGAGCAATCCGGCGGCGCCAATGACGACGATGCCGCCCTGACGCTTGACCACCGCGCTGGCCGGAAACATCGCAATGTTGAAGCCGATCCAGAATATCGGCATCAGCCATTCCAGATCGGCCGGCTTGGCGAAGCGCAGGAACATCGGCGCGCTGTTGATGCTGAAATGCAATTGGAAACCAAACGCAAGGATGACCATCGCAGCGATGAACAGTATGGGCATGCGGCCGAGCGCCTTGCCTTGCGCCGGCGAGGCCTTCGCTTCACGCGCGCTGACCTGCACGAGGCCGCGCTCGACGCGCGACAGCGCCAACGTCACGATCAGCAAGACCACGCCGGCAACAACGAAAGGCAGCCGCGGATCGACGCCGCGCAATGTTGCGCCGAGATAGGGCGCCAGCGCACCGGCGACGCCATAGCCGAGCATGGCCAGCGCAGCGAGAAACGGCCGCGACGGGCGCGCCGCATATTTGCCGAGCAATGTTAGCGGCGGCGCGCGCAAGGCGGAGGATGTCGCCGACCAGATCACGATCAATGCGATCAGCGCGACTTGCGCCTTCGGTCCCTGCCCGGCAACGAAAGGCAGCGCGACGAAGGCTGCGCAGGACACTGCGGTCAGGATGCCGACAATGAGACCGAGCCGCCCGACCACGCGCGTGATCCTGTCAGCGACCAGGCCCATCGCCGTATCGGTGACGGTGAAGATCGCCTGATCGAGCATCAGGATGACAATCACGACGGTGGGGGCAATGCCGACATCGGCGGCAAGCTTCGGCAGATAGATCACATAGGTGACCCAGCCGAGCGTAAAGACCAGTTGCAGCACGGCGAGATAGACGCCCGCGCCATTGCTGGTGGCGGCCTGTGTGCCGGTTCGTTCCTGCTCGCTCATGGTCCCCTCGCCCCGTCCGACCATAGAATGGTCGCGGCAGCCAAGGAAAGCGTTCAACGCGCGGCGTTCAACAGGTCTCGTTCAACAGGTCTTGCGGAAGGTCAGGTTGATGCGCTGGCCGCCCATGACCGGATGTTCGCCGTCCGGCAGCGGTGCAACGCCATGATAGGCCAGCCGCGACGGGCCGCCCCAGACCACGACATCGCCATGGGTCAGACGATAGCGCTTCTGCGGCGCGCTCCGTGTGAGACCGCCGAACAGGAAGGTCGCCGGCAGGCCGAGCGAGACAGAGACGATGGGCGCGCCGAGATCCAGCTCGTCCTTGTCCTGGTGCAGCGAGAGTTTGGCGCCGGGTTTGTAGCGGTTGATCAGGCAGGCGTCCGGCATGAAGGCATCGAAGCCGGCACGAACCGCCGCGCGTGCGGCGAGATCGCGAAACGGCGCCGGCATCTCGGGCCATGGCATGCCGCTGTCGGGATCGACGGGGTCGTAGCGATAACCGCGTGCGTCAGACACCCATCCGACACGGCCGCAATTGGTCATCGCGACCGACATGGTGTGACCGCCCGGCGTGACCAGATGGCGGAACGGCGCCGCCTTCACGATAAGGCGCAGCGCCGCGATCACATCCGGCTGTTCGGCCGCGAAGAAGTTGCGCAGCAGAACGGCTCCCTCGGCAAGCTCTTCGCACGCGGGCTGGTCATCCCTGATATCGGCGAACAGGTCGGTCATCGCGGTTGTTCAGTCGTCCCGTCACTTCGCATCGTGAAAGATCACCCCGAGCGTATGGCGCCGGCCCGACTTCACGCGGCTGACGCCATGGCGCAGATTGACGCGGTAGCTGCCGCGCGTGCCGGCAACCGGCCGGTGATGCACGGCGAACACCACGGCATCGCCCTGCCGCAAGTCTACCACTTCGGCGCGCGACTGCATGCGCGGACGCTGCTCCGTCAACACGAATTCTCCGCCGGTGAAATCCTCACGTGGCGCCGACAGCAGGATCGCGACCTGCAGCGGAAACACGTGCTCGCCATAGAGATCCTGATGCAGGCAATTGTAGTCACCGGCCTCATATTGCAGCAGCAGCGGCGTCGGCCGCGTCTGGCCGGCCTCATGACAGCGTTTGAGGAATGCGGCGTGATCGGCGGGAAAGCGCACGTCGATCCCCATCGCCTCGTTCCAGCGATTGGCGATCGTGCTCAATGGTCCGTAGAGCGCCGGACGCAGGCCGGCGATCGGATCGGGCAGCGGATAATTGAAATACTTGTATTCGCCGCGGCCGAAGCCGTGGCGGCCCATGACGATGCGGCTGCGGAAACGGGGATCGTCGGGATAGAGCGATGCGAGGTGACGGCACTCATCGGCGGTGAGCAGTTTGTCGAAGACGGCGCAGCCCTGCGCGTCGAGATCGGCAGAGATACGCTGCCAGTCGATGGCGTCGACGCGCGACTGCGGCGCGGCGTCATTGTTTTCCGGGCGCTTCTTCGCGAGTGAAACCATGTCATCGCCTCCGTCATCCGGCCGCGATCATGTTGTCATGGCCTGTTGGCCATTTTGGGGAGATGGGCGGGTGAAGCCACCCGATTTCCGGCCCCTAACCTCTCCCCGCTCTTTGCGGGGAGAGGTCGGACGGCGAAGCCGGCCGGGTGAGGGGCGAGGCAGGAGAGAAAAGACAGGCGCAGAACCATCGGATCGAAGGACGGGAGACCCGAGAGCGCGCGCGCGTGGTGACGACGGTGACCGCCCCTCACCCGCTCCGGCTGCGCTGCGCTTCGCCGGATCGACCTCTCCCCGCAATGCGGGGAGAGGTTAGGAACTTCAGCCCACCACCGGCAACGTCTTCACATCATACCCATGGCTGATCTTGCGCTTCAGCACGGGATCTTCGATCTCGTAATCGAAACGATCGGCCGGGCGGATGCCGCCCTTGGCTGCAAACGTACCGCCGAACATGGCGGTGCCGTCGGGCAGCTTGTCGCTGTCGAAACCTTTCTTGATCAGTTCGGCCACCGGCAGCATGCCGCTCAGCAGGCCCTCCTGATACAGCACCTTCTCGCCCTTGATGGTCGCCCAGGAGCGCAGGATGATCTGGTCCCAATGCGGAAGCAGTTCGGAGAGCTCCCACACCACCGGCGCGATCGGCTTGTCGCACATCTGCTTCGACACGGTGATGTTGTAGGTCTCGACCTTGCGATCAGTGTGGTCGGAGCCGACGCCGACATAGGTCTTGCCGCCTGACGCGAACAGGCAGAACTCGACTTCGCCCGACGAATTCTCGTCGGTGCATTCGATCATGCCATCGGTGGTGAAGCGGCGCGCCGAGCAGCGATAGTAGATCGGCGTCGAGGCCGGCGGCGCGATGCCGAGCGCCTCGAGTTCCTTGATGTGATGATCGCGCGCGACGGGATCGCGGCCGGTCCAGCCGGCGATGACGCCTTGCGTGATCTTGAGCGTCAGCGGCGTCTTGGTGCCTTTTGCGTCCAGCGTGAACGCGATCTCGGTGGTCATATGGTTCTTCCTTGCTTGCAATTGAAAGTGAGCTCCGGCGTCGCGCTCCCTCTCCCCGCCTGCGGGGAGAGGTTAGAAAACATCAGCCACGAACGAGCGTCTCCATCCCCGCGGCGAGTTCGAAGATGCGGCGGTCGGCGCCGCCGGCGGCTGCCAGCATCAGGCCGACAGGCGCTTCGTCCGCGGCCGAGATCGGCAGCGAGATGGCGCAGCCGTCGATCATGTTGATCAGCGTGCAGTTGCGCAGCGCCATCAGGTTCTGCTTGGAGAACACCTTGTCGTCGGCCATGTCGGCAATCGACGGCGGCGTGATCGCGCAGGTCGGCAACACCAGCGCATCGTAAGGCGCGATGCGCTTTTCGGTCCGCGCGATCAACGAACGGCGCATCGGCAGCAGGTCGAGATAATCGGCGGCGTTCTGGGTTTCGCCGCGCTGGATACGCAGCGCGACTCTGGGATCATAGACGTCGCCCTTGCTGGCCAGGAGATAGCGATGCCAGGCATAGGATTCAGCAGCCGTAAAGCCACCCTTGGTGCTCATCGGTCCGATGTCGTTGAACTCAGGCACTTCGATGCGCTCGATGATCGCGCCCTTGTCGGCGAGCTTCTTCAGCGCGCGTTCGAAAGCCGAGGCGACGACCGGATCGAGATCGTCCATCGCCATGGTGGTCGGTACAGCAAGGCGCATGCCCTTGATCGGGCGCGGCGTGAGCTCAAATTCCGGTTCGCCGGCCAGCACAGCATCCATCGCCGCGCAGCAGGCGACCGAGCGTGCGAGCGGGCCGATGCTGTCGAGCGTAAAGGACAGCGGCACGGCGCCATCGAGCGGCACGCGGCGCTGCGTCGGCTTGTAGCCGACGATGCCGTTGAAGGCCGCGGGAATGCGGCAGGAACCGCCGGTGTCGGTGCCCAGCGCCGCATGCGCCATGCCATCGAGCACGGAGACGGCGGCACCGGAGGACGAGCCGCCGGGCACATGGCCGACCTCGCGCTTCCACGCCCCCTTCGGCGTGCCGTAATGCGGATTGGTGCCGATGCCCGAATAGGCGAATTCGACCATGTTGGTGCGGCCGATCACCACGAAGCCGGCGCGGCGCAGACGCGCGACGGTGGGGGCATCAGCATCGGCCGGCGCGGAATCGTCCAGCGCGCGCGAACCGGCGCGGGTCACCTGCCCCTTGATGTCGAACAGGTCCTTGATGGAGATCGGAATGCCGGCAAAGCGCGACGGCGCGGCATTGGCCTTGCGCAGCGCGTCCATGGCATCGGCGGCGGCCAGAGCTGCATCCTTGTCGACGTGAATGAAGGTGCGCTCGCCCTCGCCGTTCGGATCGGCGATTTTGGCCAGACAGGCTTCGACCAGTTTGCGGGACGTGGTCCGACCGGCGGCAAGGGCGGCGGCCAGGCTGGCGAGGGTCGGTGCGGTCTGGTGGAAGTCGTTGCTCATGGTCGCGGCATCCTGTGTGTCTTGCCGGACCCGCAGGTGGTCACGGCGCCCGGTCGGTATCGCCGAAAGTGTCCTCGATTTCCAGATCGAGCAGCGCGGAGCTGAGCGATTTGCCATGCGCATCAAGCGCGAGCGATCGCGTCACCCCTCCGCCAAGCGCCTGATCCATCACGAAGTTCAACGCTGCGAGATTGGGCAGCTCGTAGCGGACCACCTCGCCCGCGACGATGCCCGCAAACAGGGCCTTCACGCGCGCGGCGGTCACCTGCGATACTATCAACGGATATAGCTTTGCGTCAAAGGCAATTACCGAGATGTTGGAAATGTTGCCTTTGTCACCTGTGCGGGAATGGGCGATCTCGCGCAGCTTCACGTCATGCTCCCTGAACCATCCGTACCAACCTACCCTGCCTGGTTGCAGCGGGACAAGCCTCGCACGTATTTCAACCTGAATTCCACGTCGTCCCGCAGTGAGCAGATACGGCCATGCAGCACGCGCGCTGGACCGCCCCCGGTGGAATGTGGAATGTCCATCCAGAGGACAACGAACGGGGCCAAATCCCCGTCCAAGGGAGAGAACACCACACATGGCTGAACCAGCCCGCGCGCGGCCGAAACCGACACCGGAAACCCAGCATTATTGGGACGGCGCCAAAGCCGGCGAACTCCGCCTGCAGCGCTGCGACGATTGCAGCAATGTGTATTTTCCGCCGCGGCCGTTCTGCCCCGGCTGCGCCTCGCGCAAGGTGTCGGTGTTCAAGGCCTCGGGCAAGGGTTTCCTCTACAGCTACGTCATCAATCACCGCCCCGCTGCGCCGGGCTTCACGCCGCCTTACGCGATTGCCGTGGTCGAGCTTGAGGAAGGTCCGCGGCTGATGAGCAACATCATCGATTGCCCGCAGACGCCGGAGGCGCTCGAACTCGACATGAAGCTCGAGGTCGCCTTCGAGAAGCTCGACGACGCCATCACCCTCCCCGTATTCCGTCCGGCTGGGGGTTGAGATCATGCGCAGAAATGCAGTCGCCGTTGTCGGCGCAGCCGAGACCACCGAGCTCGGCGTCATCCCGAACATGTCGCAGCTCCAGCTTCACGCGGATGCGGCGCTCAACGCCATCAAGGATGCCGGGCTGAAACTGTCCGACATCGACGGCATCGCCACAGCCGTCGAGACACCGCAGCAGATCGCGCATTATCTCGGCATCACGCCGACCTGGGTCGACGGTACATCCGTGGGCGGTTGCTCGTTCATGCTGCATGTTCGCCACGCGGCCGCGGCGATCGAAGCCGGCCTGTGCAAGACGGTTCTGATCACCCATGCCGAAAGCGGCAAGTCGATGATCGGCAAACTGCCGCGCTCGATTCCGGCCGACAGCCTGCAAGGCCAGTTCGAGGCGCCCTATGGCGTCTACGGTCCGCCGAGCATGTTCCCGATTCCGGTGCTGCGCTACATGAAGACCCATGGCATCACCCATGAGCAGATCGCCTCGGTCGCCGTATTCCAGCGCGAATGGGCGGCGAAGAATCCGCGCGCGATGATGAAGGCGCCGATCACGGTCGAGGACGTGCTGAACTCGAAGATGATCGCCTATCCGTTCCGCATCCTGCAATGCTGCCTCGTCACCGATGGCGGCGGCGCGCTGATCCTGACCTCGGCGGATCGCGCCAAGGATTTCCCGAACAAGCCGGTCTATATTCTCGGCACCGGCGAGAGCGTAGAAACGCCGATGGTCAGCCAGATGAAGACCTTCGATTCATCACGCGCCTTCACCGTGGCCGGACCGACGGCCTTCCGCGAGGCAGGGATCGCGCACAAGGACGTCGATCATCTGATGATCTACGATGCCTTTGCGCATCTGCCATTGTATGGTCTCGGCGATCTCGGCTTCATGCCGCATGAGGAAACCGGCAAGTTCATCGCCGACGGCAACACCCGCCCCGGCGGCAAGCTGCCGATGAACACCAATGGCGGCGGCCTCAGCTATATGCATTCCGGCATGTACGGCATGTATGCGCTGCAGGAGAGCGTACGGCAGATGCGCGGCATCGCGCCGGCACAGGTGCCGGGCGCGAAGATCTCAGTGTGCCACGGCGTCGGCGGCATGTTCGCCGCGTCGGGCACGGTGATTTTTACGAACGAGAAGTAACTCACACTCGGTGTCATTGCCGGGCTTGACCCGGCAATCCATCTTCTTCGGAAAAAGCATCTTGCGAAGACAGATGGATACGCGGGTCAAGCCCGCGTATGACGACTGAGAGTATTTCGCCAGAATTCACCACCAAAAGGAAAACCACATGGCATCTACCAAATCACTCGACGGCAAGGTCATCGTCGTCACCGGCGCGGGTCGCGGCATTGGCCGTGGCATTGCGCTACTCTGCGCCGCTGAAGGCGCCAAGGTCGTCGTCAACGATCCCGGCGTCGGCACCGACGGTTCGGGCGGCGATGGCGCGGCTCCGGCCGAGCAGGTCGTCGAGGAAATCAAAGCAGCCGGTGGCACCGCCGTTGCGAACTTCGAGTCGGTTGCCGAAGCGATCCCGGCCAGCAAGATCATCAAGCAGGCCGTAGACACCTACGGCAAGATCGACGGCGTGGTGAACAATGCAGGCATCCTGCGCGACGCGATCTTCCACAAGATGTCCATCGATGCCTTCGAGATGGTGATCAAGGTCCATCTGATGGGCTCGTTCTATACATCCCATGCTGCCGCGCGATATTTCCGCGAGCAGAATTCCGGCTCGTTCGTGCACTTCACCTCGACCTCGGGTCTGATCGGCAATTTCGGCCAGGCCAATTACTCGGCGGCCAAGCTCGGCATCGTCGGCCTGTCGAAGTCCATCGCGCTCGACATGGGCCGCTTTGGCGTCAATTCGAACTGCGTCTCGCCCTTCGCCTGGAGCCGCATGATCGGCAGCATCCCGACCGAGACCGAAGCCGAGAAGGCCCGCGTCGAGCGCATGCAGCGCATGGGTCCGGAAAAGATCGCACCGCTGGTGGCGCATCTGCTCTCTGACGATGCCAAGGAAATCTCCGGGCAGATCTTTGCCGCGCGCATGAACGAGATCTTCCTGATGGGCCAGTCGCGCCCGCTGCGCTCCATCCATCGCGCCGAAGGCTGGACCCCGCAGAGCCTCGCCGAACACGGCATGCCGGCGCTGAAGTCGTCCTTCTACAAGCTCGACCGCTCGGCTGACATTTTCAGCTGGGATCCAGTCTAAGCGTTTAAGTCGGCTCGCGGGAGCATCACTCCCGTGAGCCGATTTCTACAACCCAGAATTTAAAACGAAACAATATTACTCAAATAGCTATGCATAGCGGTCTTATCTGACCCGAGATCGCGCTAATTTCGTCATAAAGAATTCAAACGCCGACCAAGACCGGCTATGTCACCAGCAATCAACGGGTTTGACGTCACGCATGTGCGGACGAAACCGCATTTGCTGGACGAACATCATGACAGATCACGCGGGCGCGATGCCCTCCGCGGCTATGCCGCATTCCAAGCCGCTGAATTCCCCCGCCCGCGTTCTGCTGGCGAGCCTGATCGGCACCACCATCGAATTCTTCGACTTCTACGTCTACGCCACCGCCGCAGTGCTGGTGTTTCCAAAACTGTTCTTCCCCGCTGGCAACGATACCGCCGCGCTGCTCGCGTCCTTCGCGGTGTTCTCGATCGCGTTCTTTGCGCGTCCGTTCGGCGCTGTCGTGTTCGGCCATTTCGGCGATCGCGTCGGCCGCAAGACCACGCTGGTCGCAGCATTGCTCACCATGGGCATCTCGACCGTGCTGATAGGCCTGCTGCCGACGCATGCGCAGATCGGCCTCGCTGCGCCGCTGCTGCTGGTGCTGTGCCGTTTCGGTCAGGGCTTTGGACTCGGCGGTGAATGGGGCGGCGCAGTGCTGCTCGCCACCGAGAATGCACCGGAAGGCAAGCGCAACTGGTACGCCATGTTCCCGCAGCTCGGTGCGCCGCTCGGCCTGTTCCTGTCGTCCGGCACGTTCTTCATTCTGCTGCACTTCGTCTCGCCGGAAACGTTCCTGAGCTGGGCGTGGCGCGTGCCGTTCCTCGCCTCCATCGTGCTGATCGCCATCGGCCTGTGGGTGCGCCTGTCGATCACCGAGACGCCGGAATTCCAGAAGGCAATCGAGAAGGCTGAGCGCGTTGCCGTCCCCAGCATGGAGCTGCTGCGCAAGCACAAGCGCAGCCTCGTGCTCGGCACGCTGGTCGGTCTGATGACCTTCGTGTTCTTCTATGTCTGCACGGCCTATCTGCTGTCCTACAATGTCGGGATCGCGAAGATGTCGCTGCTCGATGCGCTCAAGGTGCAGATCGCCGGCGCCGTCGCCTTCGGCACCACCAACATTCTGGCTGGCCTGCTCGCCGACAAGATCGGTCGCCGCACGCTGCTGATCGCCAATTGCCTGATGGTGATCGTGTTCTCGTTCTTCCTGGCGCCGCTGCTGTCAGGCGGCGTGGCGGGCATCTATGCCTTCGCGCTGATCGGCCTGGCGATCTTCGGCATCAATTACGGCCTGATCGGCGCCGCACTCGCGGCACCGTTCCCGACCACCGTGCGCTATACCGGCGCGTCGATGACGTTCAATCTGGCGAGCATCTTCGGTGCCTCGCTGGCGCCTTATATCGCCACCTGGCTGCAGGCGAATTATGGGCTCGCTTACATCGGCTATTACGTGCTCGCCGCCGCGGTGATCACGCTCATCGCGATCTTCGTGTCAGACAAGCACGAGGTTTGAGCGCGCTCGCATGACGATCTCAAAGGGGCAGCGCTGGCGCTGCCCCTTTTTTGTTTGTCAGTTCGACGCCTGCTGCCGCTTGAGCTCGTTCCGCGCAGCGTCACGCTCGAATTCGCCATCGCCCCGGCACACCTCAGCTGCCTGTTTCAGATAGGGCAACGCTTCCTGCGGCTTGTGCTTCACCATCAGATACTGACCGAGATAGAACGACACGCCGCAAGGGCCGAAGTCGTCGTCGAGCGGCATGTTCTTCATTTTGGCGAGCATCTCGTCGCGGGTCATCTGGCCGAGATAGACCGCCACCATCGGCCACGGCCAGCCCTTCCGATCGAGCGTGTCAGTGTTGCGCTTCAGCTCGCCAATATCGTAATCGCCGCTACGCGCCCGCGCGATGTAGCGCAGCAGCTTGCCCAGTTCGTATTGCGGCGTCTTCTCGACCACATCGCCGAAGTCGGCGGCAGCCTCGGCGAAATGTCCCTCGATGAAGTTCATATGCGATCGCCGGTTACGGGTGTCGGGATCGTCCGGCCTCAGCTTTAGCGCCGCGTCCAGGTCCGGGATCGCGCCGGCAAAATCGCCCTTGCGCGCAAAGGCGATGCCGCGGTCAACATGGGCGCCGACGTCGTTCGGATCGCTGGCCAGAACGACGTCGAAATCCGCGATCGCGCCGTCATTGTCGCCCCGTCGAATCCTGACGTCAGCGCGACCACGGTGGGCATAGGTGTCGCCGGGCTTGATCTGCAGCGCAGCGTCGTAATCGGCCAGCGCCTTGCTAAAGTCTTTCTTGGCGGCACGGCTGTTACCGCGCAATGCGAACGCCGCATAGTCTTTCGGATCGACGCGGATGGCTTCCGAGAAATCTGCGATCGCGCCATCGATGTCGGCCAATCTCTTGCGCAACATTCCGCGTCCGCGATGGTAGGACGAATTGTCCGGCTGCAGGCGAATCGCCTTGTCATAGTCGGCGCGCGCCCGCACGAAATCGCCCTTGGATTCATAGGCGCTCGCCCGCGAGCCGAAGCCCGAGGCGTAAGTGGGATCGAGGGCGATCGCCTTGTTAGCATCCGCGATAGCCAGATCGAATTCGTCGAGGCGGTTGTGGACCATGGCGCGCGCGCCATAGCCTTTCGCAAAATCAGGATTGAGTGCGATGAAGGCAGTAAAATCCGCGCGCGCCGCCTCCATATGGCCGAGTTCGAAGTTCCCGATGGCGCGAAGGCGAAGCGCTTCGGAGCGCTCGGCATCCGTTGCGCCGGGACGATCGATGATATCGCTACAGCCTGCGATCATCCGCTGATCCATCGGCGGGCGACATCCATTATCCGCGTGCGCTGACAATGATGTGGCGAACAGCAATGCTGCAGAAGCGACTGCAACGCGCATGTGACAGCAAAACGACGACATGGGAACCACACATCAGTATGAGAGATTTGGCCATTGGTCGCGTGGAACTATCAAAACGTTCACTGCGCTGCGATGCGCGCTTGTGCACCGCCATGACCGCGCGGCAGCATCGAATTGTGTAGCATCGACGTCGCAACGGTATTTAGACTGCTGCCAACGGCTGGAGAAAACCAGAAAAGCCGGGAGGACGACGATGCCAACTCAGCTCGACGCGAACGACGCAGTTCAACCCGCCGCAATATCCAACTCACTCAGTCGCAGAAAAATCCTGAGCGGCGCCGCGGCAATGGCCGCGACATCGCTGATCGCGCCCGATGCGCTGGCGCGAAATTTCAACCGCGGCGCGGAACCGCAGCGCTATCCCGATCCCGATATCGTCGTCATCGACGCCAATCGCTTCAAGGCGAGAGTCGGCAACACCGTCATCAAGCGGCTCTATACGGGCTGCCTGTGGGCGGAGGGACCGGCGTGGAATGCACAGGGTCAGTATCTGATCTGGAGCGATATCCCTGCCAATCGCCAGTTGCGTTATCTCGACGATGACGGCCACATCTCCGAGCGCTTCCGCTATCCATCCGAGGAGAGTAACGGGAATTCGTTCGACACCGAGGGCCGCCAGCTTTCCGCGCAGCGCACGCGCCTCGTCCGCTTCGAGCACAATGGCAGCGTCACGACGCTGGCTGAACAGGCCAACGGCAAGCCGCTGAACGGGCCGAACGATATGGTGGTCAATCCGATCGACAAGGCGATCTGGTTCACCGATCCCGGCTACGGCGCCATCAATCTCTATGAGGGCCAGCGCGCCGCGGCGGGCGTCACGCAGCCGCACCAGAAGGAAGCGTATCGCATCGACCCCACGAACGGCCAGATCAGCAAGGTCGCGGACGATCCGTTCAAGCCGAACGGCTTGGCGTTCAGCCCGGATTACAAGAAACTCTATGTCTGCGACACCGGCATCACGCATTATCCCAATGCCAAGAATGTGGTGTGGCAATACGACGTGGACGGCGGCAAGCTCAGCAATGCGAAGCCGCTGATCGACATGACGCTGGACGCAAGTCCGGCTTCCCTGACGGGCTGCGCGTCGATACCGAAGGCAATATCTGGGTCGGCGCCGGATGGGTCGGCGAGGGCTATGACGGCGTGCAGATCTTCGCGCCGGACGGCCAGCGCATCGGCCAGATCAAGCTTCCGGAGACCTGCGCGAACGTGTGTTTCGGCGGCAAGAAGCGCAACCGGCTGTTCATGACGGCGAGCCAGTCACTCTATGCGGTCTATGTGGAGACGCAGGGCGCGCATTTCTGTTGAGGGGCCCACGTCGCAGCCAGCGGCTTCGCGCAACTCTCTCCACGTCATGCCCGGGCTTGACCCGGGCATCCAGCTTTGCGGCAAGCAACGGAGAAGATGGATGGCCGGGTCAAGCCCGGCCATGACGTAGGGATTGGACGTAGCGCCTCGACGACTACCCGCTATTCCGCAGCCCCGCCGAGATCCCATTGATCGTCAGCTGAATCCCGCGCAGCACCTGCTCGTCCGGATTATTCGCGCGGTGCTCTTTCAGCAACTCGACCTGCACGTGGTTGAGCGGATCGAGATACGGAAACCGGTTGCGAATCGAGCGGTCGAGCAGCGGGTTGTTTTGCAGCAGGCGCTCCTGCTCCATGATATCCAGCAGCGTCTCGATGCACAGATGCCATTCGCCGCGGATGCGGCCAAAGATGGTCTCGCGCAGCTTTTGGTCGGCGACAAGCTCCGCATAGCGCGAGGCGATGGCGATGGAGCTCTTGGCGAGCACCATGTCCATGTTGGACAGCAGCGTGCGGAAGAACGGCCATTCGCGGTGCATCTCCTGCAGGAAGGCCATGCCCTTGTCGGGATGATTGGCGAGCCACGCCTCGATGGCGCTGCCGAAACCGTACCAGCCCGGCAGCATCAACCGGCATTGCGCCCAGGAGAACACCCAGGGGATGGCGCGGAGATCCTCGATGGCGCGGGTCTTCTTGCGCGAGGCCGGACGGCTGCCGATGTTCAGCGTCGAGATCTCGTTGATGACGGTGGATTCCCAGAAGTAATCGACGAAGCCTTCGGTCTCGTAGACGAGGCCGCGATAAGCTTTGAAAGCGAGTTCGGAGATCTCCTCCATGGCTTCGAGATATTCGCGGCGCGGCGCGCTGTGCTTTGGCGCCAGCAGGCTTGCTTCCAGCGTTGCAGCGGCGAGGATTTCCAGATTGTTGCGGCCGACTTCGGCGTTGGAATATTTGCTGGAGATGATTTCCCCCTGTTCGGTGATGCGGATCTGGCCATCCACCGCGCCGCCGGGCTGCGCCAGGATCGCATCGTGGCTCGGGCCGCCGCCGCGGCCCACAGAGCCGCCGCGGCCGTGGAACAGCCGCAGCCGGATGTGATGCCGCTCGAACACTTCGATGAGCTCGATCTCGGCCTTGTACAGTTCCCAGCCGGAGGTCACGAAGCCGCCATCCTTGTTGCTGTCGGAATAGCCGAGCATGACTTCCTGCACCGCGCCGCGGCTGTCGACCAGCTTGCGATAATCATGCAGCGAGAACATGCGGTCCATGATGGCTGCAGAGGCCTGCAGATCCTCGATGGTTTCGAACAACGGCACGATATTGATGGCGCTGCGGCCGGAGCAATCGACGAGCCCGACTTCCTTCAGTAGCACCGCGACTTCGAGCATGTCGGAGACGCCCTTGCACATGGAGATGATGCATTGGGGGATTGCCGCCGCGCCGAATTTCGCATGAACCTGCGCCGCCATACGGAACAGTGCGAGTTCGCCCAGCGTCTCATCGCTATATTTGACGAACAGCGAGCCGAGCGGCCGCGCATTCTTCAATTCATTCGTCAGCAGCGCGATGCGCGCTTCCTCGCCGAGCGCGAGATAGGACGTGCCGGGCATCGCGGCATCGATCAGTTCGGCGACGGTGCGCTCATGCACAGCGGAATTCTGCCGGATGTCGAGACTGGCGAGATAGAAGCCAAAGCAATCCACCGCGCGGCGCAGTTGCCGCAGCCGGCCGCGGGCGATGACTGCGGAATTATCAGCGATCAGCGAACGATCGAGCACATCGAGATCGGCCTTGAACTCCTGCGCCGATGCATAGGCCGGCGCATCGCCCACGGCCGCGCGGCGGTTCGGCAATTCGAGCGCATGGGCCGTCGCCGCCATCCGGGCATAGACGCCGGAGATCGCCAGACGATAGGGCTCGCCGGCGCGGTGCGGCGACGGATCAGGGGAGCGTTCGGCCAATGCGCGCAGCTCATCGGAAACATCGGCGAGATGCGCCGCCATGGACAGTTCCGCGCCCAGCGCGTGGAGCTCGTCGAGATAGAAGCTGAAGGCGCGCCTGCTCTGCAGCATCATGGTGCCGCGCATCACATCTGCCGTGACGAACGGATTGCCGTCGCGGTCGCCGCCGATCCAGCTGCCCATGCGCAGGAACGAGCCGAGTTCGGCAGCGCCGCCCTGCGCGCGCAGGCTGTCCTCCAGCACACAATGCAGCCGCGGCACCTCGCGCAAAAACGTATAATCGTAGAACGACAATCCGTTGGCGACCTCGTCGAGCACCGTGAGCTTGCTCCGGCGCAGCAGATTGGTCTGCCACAACGTCACGACGGCGCGGCGCAATTGCTCTTCCGACGCCTCAATCTCCTCGGCGGTGAGCTGCATGCGCTCGCGCCGGTCCAGCAATGCCGCGATTTCCATTTCGCGGTCGATGGTGCTCTTGCGGCGCACTTCGGTGGGATGCGCGGTCAGCACCGGACTGATCAGCGCCTGTCCGAAGAACTTGCTGAGCAGCGCGGCATCGATGCCGGCCTCGCGCGCGCGCTTCACCGCATGGGCCAGCGTGCCCGATGCGTTGGCCGCATCCGCGCGCTGCGCTCGCATCCGGCGGATGTTGTTCTGGTCCTCCGCGATATTGGCGAGATGGGAGAAATAGCTGTAGGCGCGAACGATGCGCACGGTCTCGGCGATCGACATGCCGTCGAGAATGGCTTCGAGTTCACGCCGCGCCAGCTTGTCCTCGTCGCGGTGAAAACGGACCGAGGTCTGGCGGATGTTTTCGACGAGGGCGAATACCGCCTCGCCTTCCTGATCGCGCACGGTGTCGCCAAGGATGCGGCCGAGCAGCCGGATGTCCTCGCGCAACCGGGCATCGGCCTCCTGGTGAGCAGGATCGTCACCGCGCTGGGATGCGGGTTCTTCGGTGGACAGGGTCAGGGACACAAGGACGCTCCAGGAAGTTGCCGGCGCCCCATTTGGTCGCAACTCATGCTGCGACGCAAGACGAAGTTGTGTGGCGGATGACGCCTCCTCGGGTGTCGTCCCCGCGAAGGCGGGGACCCATAACCTCCGACAAAGAAATATAGACGGCAGAGCCGCGGCGATCCCGCTTCAACTATAGCCTCGATGTGTATGGGTCCCCGCCCCGCGTGCGCCGAAGGCGCACTAGGCGGGGACGACAACCACGTTTACGGAACTCAGCCCTTCGGCTTGACCTTGCGGAGAATCCGATCCGCCTCGGTGCGCCAGTCCGCGCTGCGCGCGAAACCCGCCTCGCCCTTGGTGCCGAACAGCCCGTCTTCGGCGAGATCCGCGATCCAGCCCTGACGCTCGGCCGTGCCTTCGGCCGACCATGGCGTGAGCCCGATCTCACGTACGGTCTCGGCGACCTCGCGGACTTCCTCGCTGCGGCGGCGGCCGTGTTCGATGACGCGCTGGAAGAAATAGGCGCCCTGCTTCTCCCAGTCGATCGACGGGAACGTCTCGACCAGCGAGGCGATCACGGCGTCCTCGACGCCATAGGCGCGTGCGGTGGTGAAGCTCTCGATCACCATGGCTTCGAGGCCCTTAATCATGATGCTGCGGCACATCTTGGTGGCCGAGGCGACGCCGAGCCTGTCGCTGGCGACTTTCGCATCGAAGCCGATGACGTTGAGCAGCGGCGCGAGATCGCGCGCGCCGGTGCCGCCGAGCAGCAGCGGCACCCTGATGCGGTATGGCGGGATCGAAGTCATGACCGCGCCCTCGACATAGCGCCCGCCGGCGCCATCGATCAGCGCAGCCGCACGTTGCTTCGCGCCGGGAGATGCGGAGTTAAAATCGAGAAACCATGCCTGCGGCTTCAGACCGGGCACACAGGCCTGCGCGGCTGGCACTGTCTGGCTTGCGGTCACCGCACAGACGATGAAATCCGCGCGTGAGGCGAGATCGGCATGCGAAGATGCGAGCGTGACACCATGGGTCTCGGCGTGGTCGCAGAGCGCCCCGGCATCTGCCCCGTCGAGCTTGAGATCATAGGCGCTGACGCGGATATCCTGCTTGCGCAGGTCTTCCGCGAGAATGCGCCCGACTTCGCCATAGCCGATCAGGCCGACGTGCCACTGGTTCGAACGTTCAGTCATATTGCTTACTGGACCTTGATGTTTGCCGCCTTCAGCACCGGCCCCCATTTGTCCGCTTCGGCATGCATGAACTTGTCGAACTCGGCCGGCGAGGAACCGACCGGCGTGGCATCGATCTTCTTCAGCGCCGCCAGCACCACCGGATCCTTCAGCGCCGTCACCAGATCCGCATGGATCTTCGCCACGACATCGGCCGGCATGCCGGCAGGTCCGAGGAATCCCCACCACACCGCCGTATCATAACCGGCGACACCGGATTCGGCGACCGTCGGCACATTGGGCAGCGCCGCCGAGCGCGTCGCCGTCGTCACCGCGACGGCACGCACCGCGCCGCCTTCGAGCTGACCGACGATCTCGGGCAGCGGATTGATGCTCATGGGAATGTCGCCGGCAATCACCGCGGTGAGCGCAGGCGCACCGCCCTTGTAGGGAATCGAGACGATTTTCGTGCCGGCCATATGGTTCAGCAATTCGCCGGCAAGATGCGCCGAGGTGCCATTGCCCGACATGCCGTAGGACAGCGAGTCCGGCTTGGCTTTCGCCTGCGCCAGCAGCTCCTGCAGGTTCTTCGCCGGATTGTCCTTCGACACCACGATGGCCAGCGGCGAATAGGCGACTTCGCTGATCGCGGTGAAATCCTTGAACGTGTCGTAGGGCAGCTTCGGATAGAAGAACTGATTGAGCGGGTGGCCCGACGCCACAAGGATCAGCGTGTAGCCATCGGGCGGCGACTTCGCGAGCGCCTGCGAGGCGATGATCCCGCCGGCGCCCGGACGGTTGTCCACCACGGGCTGCTGGCCCCAGGTCTTCGACAGCGATTGGGCGAAGGTCCGCGCCAACACGTCGACCGCGCCGCCGGCCGCATAGGGCACCAGGATTGTCACCTGCTTGCTGGGAAACGTCTGGGCGTGCAGCGACGGGCTGGTGAACGACAGCAGCGCAGCCGCCGTGGCGATGGCCAGTTTCATGGGCGCAAGCAAGGAAACAGGCAAAGACACGGGCATGGGTGGTCGTCCCTCTTGTAATATCGCGCAACAATCTCGTGTCGTTGCTAATTGATATAGCTACTTGGCTGTGGTCGCAGCGCGCAGTCCGGATCGTGCGATGGCCGCATCGACCAGTCCTTGCGCCTTCACATCCTCGGTGAATTTGCGGATAAATGCCATCCCCTCGTCGCGCCCCTTGGGGATCGCGATGGCATGCCGCTCGACGCCCCAGCGTCCCTCCAGCACCTTCGCCCCCGGCGCTTGCTCTGCGAGTTCGAACAGTGTCGCCTTGTTGGTAGCAAACACATCGATGCTGCCGGCCATCAGCAGGCCGGGCGCAAGCCTGATGGCCGGCACGCGAACGACCTCGGCATTCTTCAAATCGCGCGACAGCACCGCGTCGGATGAACTTCCGGCGGTGACGCCGACATGGACGCCCTTGACATCGACATCATCGGGCCCCGCAACCTTGGACTCTCTCGCGACGAGATAGCCAAGATCGCTTTCCAGATAAGACGGGCCGAAATCCATGTCGTTCGCACGCGCGGCCGACGCATTGGTGAAAGCGGCATCGACGGCGCCTGTCTTCACCGCTTCGAGAACCTCGGCATTCCTGGAGAACACCACCGGCTCATAGGGCACGCCCAATTGCCGCGCGAGCTCCTTGCCGAGATCGTAACCGACACCACGCGGGCCTTCGGTTTGCGATACGAGAATAGACGTCGGTGTTCCCGGATAGAGCCCGACACGCAGCTTGCCTGATGGTGCGAGGATCTGCTTCGGCTCGAGATCGACGGCAACTGCAGGACCGGCAAACGCTGCCACCAGGAGCGCGATCGCCGCGATCTGCGCGGCAAGTTTGTTTCCAACCGTTGCCACGCGCATCATCATCCTCCTAGATCGTCCGCCCAGCCTTGGCCCAATAGGGATCGCGCAGCCGGCGCTTGAAGATCTTGCCGGAGTCTTCGCGCGGCAGATTGCTCTGGATCTCCATCTGCTTCGGCACTTTGTAGTCGGCCAGCGCCTTCTTGAGGTCCGCGCGCACTGTCGCCAGGTCGAGCACCACGCCGGGCTGCGGCTCGATCACCGCCATCAGCGACTCGCCGAACTCCTCATCGGGAATCCCGAACACGGCGCAGTCATGGACGCCGGGCAGCGCATGCAGCGCGGATTCGATTTCGGCCGGATAGATATTGACGCCGCCGGAGATCACCATGTCGCGCTTGCGATCGCAGATGAAGACATAGCCGTCGGCATCGAGATAACCGACATCGCCCGAAGTGATGAAACCGTCGCGGTCGATCTCGGCGCGCTTTTCGGGCTTGTTGTGATAGGTGAAATCCGGATTGCCTGATATGCGCGAATAGATCTCGCCGATCTCGCCTTGCGGCAGGATCTCGCCATTATCGCCAAGGAAGCGCAGTTCGGCGCCGGGGGCGATCTTGCCGACGGTGCCGGGCTTCTTCAGCGCGTCTTCGGAATTCGCAAAGGTCACCGCGCCGGATTCGGTCGAGCCGTAGAATTCGTAGATCACCGGTCCCCACCAGTCGATCATCGCAGTCTTCACATCGGCGGGGCACGGCGCAGCGGCATGGATGATGTGGCGCAGCGACGACATGTCGTATTTCTTGCGGACGTCCTCCGGCAGCTTCATCAGGCGGATGAACATGGTCGGCACCATGAAGATGGTGTCGATCTTCTCGTCCTGCACCACGCGCAGGAATTCTTCGGGATCGAAGCGCGGCATCATCACCAGCGCGCCACCGAGGCGCCCAGCGCGCAGCGCGAAGGCATTGGGGGCCGAGTGATAGAGCGGTCCGGGCAGCAAGGCACGGGCGCCAGGCTTGAGGCCATAGACGCGTGCGCGCATCTGGTCGGCTGACGCGGCCTGCTCCGGCGTCGGCGCAAAGCGGCGCACACCCTTGGGATGACCCGTGGTGCCCGACGTGTAGATCATGTTGTGCGGCTGCGGCAAGCCGTCATAGGGCGCCTGTTCGGTCAGCCAGGATTCCAGATCGATGGCCCCGTCCGGCGTGCCGAGCCGTGCGGGATCGATCTTGTAGTTGGCGATGATCTCCGGCGGCGTCGGCACGCTCAGCGACACGATGCCCTGCGGGATCGCCTCGCGCAGCTGATGCAGCATGTCGGCATGGGCGATCAGGACGTTGCTGCCGGAATCCTTGATGACATAGGTGATCTCTTCCGGCTTGAAGTGCCAGTTCACCGGTACGCCGTACGCGCCGAGCTGCGCCACCGCGTAGGCCGCTTCAAGAAACGCGATGTCGTTGCGCATCAGGATGCTGACGCTGTCACCCTGCTTGACGCCAAGCCGCGACAACCCGCCGGCAATGCGGCTCGCACGTTCGGTCAGTTCGGCAAAGCCGCGGCGGCGATCACCTGAGATGACGCCTTGGAAGAGGGAGTTTGTCGACATGGATACGTTTCCGGATTTTTGTTTTTGATTTTTGATGAACTCTTCGCCGTCATTGCGAGGAGCCCTTGCGACGAAGCAATCCAGTCTTCGTTTGTGACTTTCTGGATTGCTTCGCCCAAAGAAAGTTGGAAGTCCAACTTTCTCAGGGCTCGCAATGACGGCTGAGAACGTCGCGGGCTAATCCACAAATTTCGGCGCACGCTTCTCGATATTCGCACGCACGGCTTCGGTTTGGTTCGGTCCACCCATCAGCTTCATCTGCTCAACGGATTCGGCGAGCAGCGCCGGGCCGGGATCGACCGCGAGATTGTTAAGCATGCGCTTGGCGGCGCGGATCGCATCCGGACTCTTGCCGGCGATCTCGCGCGCCGTCTCAAGTGCCGCGGCACGCGGATCGTCGCAGATGCGCGTGGCAAGGCCATAGCTCAGCGCTTCCTGCGCCGAAAAGATACGGCCGGTGTAAGTGAGATCGCGCAGGATGTCGTCGCGCACGAGGCTGGCGAGGATCGGCGTGCCCGCCATGTCGGGCACCAGGCCCCATTTGATTTCCATGACCGACATGCGCGTGTCCGGCGCGAGAAAGCGCATATCGGCGCCGAGCGCGACCTGGAAGCCGCCGCCGAAGGCGACGCCGTGCACGGCCGCTATGACCGGCACCGGCAATTGACGCCAGCCCCACACTGCCTGCTGGGAGTGATTGCAAAGACCGTGGGTGCGCAGTGACAGGTCGCGCTTCTGCGCGCCGCCGATACCGTCGCCGCCATTGTCGTTCATCGCGGCGAATCGTCCCATGTCGAGGCCGGCGCAGAACGCCCGGCCCTCGCCGGACAGCACCACCGCGCGCAGGCCCTTCTCGTGGCTCAGGCGCTCGGCGGTATCGACCAATGCCGCGAACATCGCAGCATCCAGCGCATTCATCTTGTCCGCACGGACGAGGCGAACATCGGCAACGCCATCCGTCATGGACACAGAGATGCGGTCTTCCATGGGTGGTTTCCTTCCTAGACTTGTTTTTCTTCCCGCTTTACACGCAAGCGGTATCGGGTTTAGTCAATCAACTAATTAACCCGTCCGCATCCTCTTAAAGCAGGACCCTCCCATGTTCAATCAGCAGCTCCTCGCAGGCCGAAAAATCCTCGTCACCGGCGGTGGCACCGGTCTCGGCAAATCGATGGCGGCGAAATTCCTCGAACTCGGCGCCGAAGTGCATATCTGCGGTCGCCGCAAGGCTGTATGCGACGAGACCGCAACCGAGCTGATGGCGGAATTTGGCGGCAAGGTCTCCAGCCACGGCGTCGACATCCGCGACGCCGCGGCGGTCGATGCGATGATCGAAGGCATCTGGGCCGATGGTCCCCTCACCGACCTGATCAACAACGCCGCCGGAAATTTCATCTCGCGGACGCAGGACCTGTCGGCGCGCGGCTTCGACGCGGTCGCCAATACCGTGATGCACGGCACGTTCTACATGACCCATGCAGTCGGCCGGCGCTGGATCGCCGACAAGGTGCCGGGCAATGTGGTCTCGATCACCGTGACCTGGGTACGCAACGGCAGCCCCTATGTGGTGCCGTCAGCGATGAGCAAATCGGCGATCCATGCCATGACCATGTCGCTGGCCACCGAATGGGGCCGCTACGGCATCCGCCTCAACACCATCGCGCCCGGCGAGATTCCCACCGAAGGCATGAGCAAGCGCATCAAGCCCGGCGACGAGGCCGGCGCGCGCACCCGCGCGCAGAACCCGATGGGCCGCGTCGGCAAGATGGAAGAGCTGCAGAACCTCGCGGTGTTTCTGATCTCCGGCGGCTGCGACTGGATATCAGGCGAGACCATCGCCATGGACGGCGCGCAGGCGCTCGCCATGGGCGGCAACTTCTATCAGCTGCGCGACTGGTCCGATGCCGAATGGATCCAGGCACGCGACAGCATCAAGGCGCAGAACGAAAAGGACAAGGCGCAGCGGGGGTAAGGGCCGCAAAATAATTCGACCGGCAGCGAGGCTCCCATGCGGGAGGCCTCGCTTTGTTTTTTTGATCAACGCGCAACCTGCAACCGCTCGCGCGCAACCCTCATGGCCTCGTCTTCGGATGCGACCACCGCGGAACTGATGCCGAACGCCTTCGTCGCAAGTGCCGACTGGGCCTCCACGAGAACGCGTGTGACGGCATTCGGCTCGACGGCAATAATGGCACGGCAAAGCAGCGCGAGCGTCGCTTTGTTGCGCTTGAGCCAAAGCCCCCTCGCTTTGCGATCTTCATGCGCCTCATCATGATGATGACTGGCCATGATCATGACGAAAGGCTGCTTGCGGCCGATGAGATCGTCCATCTCGACCTCCCACTGCGCCGCACTTCCCGGCTGAAGCTCATCATGCCGGACCCACACGATCGGGAAGGCCGCAACATCGTGAATGAGAAAGGCACCGCTATCGAGGCTCATCGTCGTCTCCTGACTGTTCGTTGATCTGCATGCGGAGATAGACCCGGTCGCTCAAACCCGTTAACGACATTCGGACGCAAAATAATGAGAACCGGCCAGGCTGGAGCGGTTCTGAAAAGGCATGGTGTCATGACCTCGCTCACCGAGCGCCTCGACGGACCATCCGCAATCGCTATCTGGGGCAGCGATGAGCCCGGTGATGCATTTCGGCTCGGCACCCGCGAACTCGACTGGCATCATCACCGCCGCGGCCAGTTGTTCTGTATCGAAAGCGGATTGATCCGCCTGCACACGAAACAGGGCTCGTGGCTACTGCCGCCGCAGCGCATCGGCTGGCTGCCGCCCGGGCTCCATCACAAGGTGACCCTGAGCGGTGTACTGAGCGGATGGGGCGTACTCCTGACGCCGGCCGCGAGCCGGACATTGCCGTCGCAGCCCTGCGTCATGGGTGTCAGCGATCTGCTGCGCGCGCTCGTCAGACGCGCTGCGGGTTGGACGAATGCGGATCGGCTCACGCCGGCGCAGACGCGCGTCGTGGCGGTGCTGCTCGACGAAATCCGCGGTGCGCCGCAGGAGCCGCTGCATCTGCCGATGCCGACGGATATCCGCGCCTTGCGTATCGCCAATGCGCTGATCCGGCGGCCGCATGACGCGCGCACGCTGCATGAGCTTGGCGAATGGGCTGGCCTGTCGGAACGAACGGCACGTCGCATCTTCATGACGGAGACCGGCATGGGCTTCACGCAGTGGCGGCAGCAGGCGCGTCTCACGCTGGCGTTGGAACGGCTGGCCACCAATGAACCCGTCGCGGATGTCGCCGAAGCGCTCGGCTATGCCACGTCCAGCAACTTCATCGCGATGTTTCGACGGGCGTTTGGCGAGCCGCCCGCGCGCTATTTTGCAAAACAGCGCAGGACGCGCAACGTCGGCTGAACGACCTCCCGGCACCTGTCTCACCGCACCGCAGCACCTTTCCCGTCTTGTCAGTCCTCCCGGACGCCCGCACACTCACCGCAACTAATAAACTGAGGGAGGGAGACACATGTCCGTTGCGGAAGCGGCCACGCTGGCCGATGTCATTCGCGCGCAAGCACAGACGCGCGGCGATTCAATTGCGCTGGTGTTCGAGGGCCGCGAGACCAGCTACAGATCACTCGATCGCAATGCCAATCGCGTCGCCAACGGGCTGATCGCGCTCGGCGTCAAGCCGAACGAGCGCATCGCCTATCTCGGCAAGAACAGCGACCTCTTCATCGAACTGCTGATCGGCGCCGTGAACGCCAAGGTGGTGACGGCGCCGGTGAACTGGCGCCTCGCCGGACCGGAGATCGCCTTCATCGTTGATGACGCGAAGGCACAGGTGCTGTTCGTCGGACCGGAATTCGTCGATCTCGTTCGCAGCCTCAAGCCGCAAATGCCGGGCGTGCGCATCGTCATGACCATGGAAGGCGGCGCAACCGAGTGGCAGGACTTTACGGCCTGGCGCGACGCGCAGAGCGAGCGCGACCCGAACCTCACAATGACCAAGGACGATGTCGCGATTCAGCTCTACACGTCGGGCACGACAGGCAAGCCGAAAGGCGCGATGCTGTCGCATCAGAATTTCCTGTCGCTGCTGCGCATCGGCGGCACCGACGAGAACCCGGACTGGAACGTCTGGACCGACACCGATGTGTCGCTGGTGGCGATGCCGGTATTTCATATCGGCGGCGTCGGTTGGGCGGTGTTCGGCCTCTATCACGGCGCCAAGAGCGTGATCGCGCGGGAGTTCGATCCCAACAAGATACTGGATTTCTTCCGGGACTACGGTATCAGCAAACTGTTCCTGGTGCCGGCGGCGATGCAGTTCATCGTGCGGCAGCCGCGTGCGCGGGAGATGGATTTCAGCAAGTTGCGCTACATCATGTATGGCGCATCGCCGATCCCCGCCGCCCTGCTCAAGGAATGCATCAGCGTGTTCGGCTGCGGCTTCGTGCAGATGTACGGGATGACCGAGACCACCGGTACCATCGTGGTGCTCGCCCCGGAAGATCACGTCGAGGGCCGCGACTGCATGCGTTCCGCCGGCAAGGCGCTACCGGGAATCGAAATCGCCATCCTCGATGTCGACGGCAAACAGCTGCCTATGGGCGAGGTCGGCGAGATCGCGACGCGCTCGGCGTCCAACATGGTCGGCTACTGGAATCTGCCGGACGCCACCGCGCGCACGCTCGGCCGCGACAACTGGCTGCGCACCGGCGACGCCGGCTATCTCGACAAAGACGGCTTCCTCTACATCCACGACCGTATCAAGGACATGATCATCTCCGGCGGCGAGAACATTTATCCCGCCGAAGTCGAGAGCGCGATCTGCGATCATCCGGATGTCGCCGAAGTCGCCGTCATCGGTATTCCCGACGATACATGGGGCGAAGCGGTGAAGGCCGTGGTGGTGCTGAAGCCCGGCAAGGAGCTCGGCGCAACCGACCTGATGAAGTTCACGCGCGAGCGCATCGCGGGATTCAAGGCGCCGAAGACGATCGACTTCATCGCAGCATTGCCACGCAATGCATCGGGCAAGATCCTGCGACGGCAGTTGCGCGATCCCTATTGGGTGGGGAAAGAGCGGCAGGTGAACTGAGAACTTGTATAGCTACCGCCGCATTCTATCGGCGCCGGGTATATCGATACAGCGAATGCGAGGAACGTCGTCATCTCGCTACCGCGCGGCTCCTCCGGGATCAGCCAATTTGCGTTTTCAGCTAATTGTCTGACGGAGACGTTGAGCGTAGCGTCATGACGGTCGACCGAACTAGTGAACCTCGTGTGTCCGTTGTAGAGGCGCGAAGTCATGCGCGGCGAGATTCGTGACATCAGTTCAGGCAGGGGTAAGGACCCTGCCACCCCGCGCGTCGGAACGCCGCGTCGCCTTGCGGCGATCGTTGTGGGGGACATCTGCGGATATAGCCGCCTCATGGAACTCGACGAGGAAGAAACGCATGCGCGCGTCAAGCGCATCGAGCGTGACCTCATCGAGCCGAGCATTACCGAGCACGACGGCAAACTCGTCAAAAGGACTGGCGATGGGTTCATTGCGATATTCGATAGTCCGGTCGAAGCCGTTCGATGCGGTATCGTCATCCAGCAAAGCATGATCGGACGCAACGCCGCGCTGCCAAAGAGCTCCTGGATCGAATATCGCATTGGCGTCAATCTGGGAGACGTGATCATCGAGCCCAATGATGTCTTCGGCGATGGCGTCAATATCGCTGCGCGCCTCGAGGGGATCGCCGACCCCGGCCAAGTGTACATCTCGGGTGGCATCTACGAGCAGATCAAGCACAAGCTCGTCTGCGGCTACGAGTCGCTTGGAGACCGCAAGATCAAGAACATTACCGATCCGGTGCGCGTTTACCGGGTGCTTCCTGATCCCGCGGCATTCAACAAGGCGCGGAAGCGGCGTGAACATGTTCTGATCGTTTCGTTTTGCGCCATCCTGCTGGCTCTCGCAGGCGCCGGCGTCTGGTACATGAAGACTTATCCGCGCAGTGAAATCGGCAATCAGGCGTCAGCTCCCGTAACGCCTCCGCAAGAGACTGGGAATGCAAGCACCCGATCAGCGCCCGCGCCCGCCGCCAAGCAAGCCCGGCCTGAACCTGCTCCGGTGGTAACGCCTGCCCCGCCTCCGCCGCCAGCACCACCAAAGCCGGTCATAGAGCCCGTCATGATCCCGCTCCCTGGCGGGACCTTCGCGATGGGCAGCAATGACGACATATCGGAAAAGCCGGTCCACCAGGTCACGATCAAGCCCTTCGCTATCAGCAAGTATCCGGTCTCGGTTCGGGAATGGAACGCGTGCGCTGCTGCGAATGCATGCGCGTTTCTGGTGACAGGGCGGGACGACATTCCGGTCACGGATGTGAGCTGGACCGATGCCAAGCAGTTTGTCGCATGGCTCGCGAAGGAAACGCAAAAAGCCTTCCGGCTCCCGAGCGAAGCTGAATGGGAGTATGCCGCGCGTGGCGGCACGCAAACGAAATACTGGTGGGGCGATCAGCTCCAGCCCGGCATGGCCAATTGCAAGAACTGCACGGACGCCGCCGCCGAACAGCCGCTCAAGCTCGGCAGTCTGAAGCCAAATCCGTTCGGGCTCTACGATATGGGTGGCGGCGTCAATCAATGGACAGAGGATTGCTGGCACAAGAACTATCAGGGTGCCCCGCAGAACGGCGCGCCATGGGTCGAGAACGACTGCGTCTCGCACGTCATTCGATCGGGCTCCTGGAAAAACGATGCGCGTTACGTCCGACCCGCAAGCCGCGATGGCTACGACACCAATGTGCGATATCCGACCCACGGCTTCCGGATTGCCATTTCGTCCTGAGACCGCCCCCGAAGGAAAGGCTGCGTCATGAGGATCACCGGGCTCATCGTGTTGTCCGCCATGCTGTCAACGGCGCCCCTTGCAGTCCATGCGCAAGGAAAGTCCGCACCGAAGGATGCGGTCCTCTATTTCGTGTGGCCGCAGGACAAAGCGGTAATCAAGGGCGGGTTCTGGTGTCGTTTCGGTTTACGCAACATGGGCGTCACTCATGCAGGCGATAATTTCCAGAACAGCGGCCATCATCATTTGCTGATCGATGTGAATGACCCGCTCGATCCCAAGGAGCCGATCCCGCAGGACAAGTCGCATCTCCATTTCGGAGCCGGCCAGACCGAAGCACGCATAGAATTGCCCCCCGGCAAACATACGCTCCAGCTCGTGCTGGGAGACGGCGCTCATTATCCCTTCAACCCGCCCATCGTCTCGAACAAGATCACCGTGACAATCAAGTGAGCGTGCTTCCGATGCCGGGACGCACGGCCTGCTCTGGCGGAACGACGAAAAAAAGGCCCGCTTGCGCGGGCCTTTCGAATTCATGTCGCTTGATCGCGTGTGGATCAGGCGGTCTTGGCGAACGACGTCGCCTTCGAGAAGTTGTCCTGCGCGCTCTTGGCGCCTTCCGACACCAGCTTGCCGAGATATTCGGTCGACGCCTTGGCGCGCGAGCTCAAAACTTCGCCATGGGCACGCACGAGATCGGTCTGCACCTGGAAGGCTTCGGTCAGCGATTTCGCCGAAGCGAGCTTGTCGATGCCAGCGAAGAACGACTGGACGTCGGCATAGAACGCGTCCTGAACGTTGCGGCTGATCTTGGTCGCCTCGGAGACCGAGTTCGACACAGCGGTTTCGATGGCGGAGGTCACCTTCTCGGAATTGGCCTGGAAGTCGGCGGCCTTGTCCTTGGCAGTGCCGGCAGCGCGCTTGACGAAGTCACGGGTCGCTTCGGGCACTTCCAGATTCTGCAGCTTGGTGAACGCCTCGGTGACGGGCGCGAAAGCCTGCTTGACGTTGTTCAGCACGGAATTGGTTTCGGTTTCGATCGTCATGTTCGTCTCCATCCTCGGGTTGGGCCGCCTCTGCAAAGCTCATGCTTGCACTCAGGCTCGGCTCACCCCGTCCCGCCGTTGTGGGCCCGGGGTGCAACTTCTATGACATAGTAAATAATGCACTGCAACATCTATGGTGCATCGCAACATCACAAACCCGTGATATGCCCGGTAATCAGGCGGCGCCTGATGCATTAACGGGCTACCGCCAGAGATCTGAAACAGGAGAGTAACCGACGTGTTGATTTAGCTTTATAATTTAGCATTTCGAGCCGCGGATTCTTCGGATATCCAACTGGGCAAGGCAAATGGCACCTGCCCTTTAAGTCGGCAAACCGACCTCCCAACGCCTCGACGACCCCAGCCTTAAGTCGTGGGCCTGGCCGGTGTCCGGCCTCGCCTTTGCCATTGCATATTCGCCCCGCGCGCAGGCACACTCATCGGTAGAGCGCCGCAAAGGCGTCGGTGACCATGCGAGGGAGGGACGTATCATGGCGGAAGCCAGCAGGAAGCTGTCCTCAATGGACGCGTCGTTTCTGTATCTGGAAACGCCGGAGATGCCGATGCATGTCGGCAGCATGGCGATCTTTCGCCTGCCCGAGGATTACAAGGGCGACTTCTTCGAGGACTTCAAGGCGATGATCGCCTCGCGCCTCCATGTGGCGCCGATCCTCAAGGCCCGGCTGGAAAAGGCCCCGCTGGATATCGACCATCCCTCCTGGGTCGAGGACGACCAGTTCGACATCGATCGTCACATCTTCCGCGGCAGCCTGCCCGCGCCCCATGACCGTCCCACGCTGGAGCGCATCGTCGGCTGGATGCATGCCAAGCTGCTGAACCGCGCCCGGCCGCTGTGGGAGTTCTATGTTTTCGAGGGCATGAAGGACAACGAGATCGGCCTGTATTCGAAGATGCACCATGCCTGCATCGATGGCGGCGCCGGTGCGGCCCTCACCAGCATGATCTATGACGTGACGCCGATACCGCGCGAGATCGAAAAGCCGGAAGTGCGCGCCAAGCAGCGTCAGGAGCCGCGCGATATCGCAGCGAGCTTCATCGACTCCTACCAGCAGCTCTGGCGTCAGCCGCTGGAGAATTCCGGAAAAGGCATCGAACTGCCGCGCTCCGGCAAGAGCGATATCGGCTCGATCCTGTTCGACAACGCCATGTTCCAGATCGAGAGTGCGGTGAAATTCGCCGGCTCGATCCCGACTATGGTGAAGAGCGCGTCCGACGTGATGGCCAAAATCGCCGATCCGAAATCGCGCGACAATCTCAACAGTATGCTGTCGCCGCCGACGCTGCTCAACAAAACCATCTCCTCGGAGCGCAGCTTTGCCGGCGTGTCGGTACCGCTGTCGGCGGCCAAGGCCGTAGCCAAGCAGGCGGGCGGCAAACTCAATGACGTGGTGCTGGCGCTCTCGTCAGGCGTTGTCCGGCGCTACCTCAAGGAAAAAGGCGCCCTGCCCGCCAAGTCCCTGACTGCCGCGGTGCCGATCTCGCTGCGCGAGGAAGGCAACACCGATTCCAACAATCAGGTGTTCGGCATGATCTGCTCGATCGCCAGCAATATCGAGGACCCAAAGGAGCGGCTGGAAGCGATCATCGCGCAATCGACCAAGTCCAAGGAGATGTCGCATCCGCTACGCGCATTGATGCCGCAGGTCTCCAACATCTCCATGCTGGGCGCACCGATCATGGTGCAGATCCTGGCGCTGCTTTACAGCCGCACCAACCTCTCCGACGTGTTGCCGCCGGCGGCCAACATCACGGTGTCCAACGTGCCCGGTCCGCGGCAGACACTCTATGCGGCCGGCGCCGAGCTGTTGCACATCTTCCCGGTATCCATCGCCACCCATGGGCTGGCGCTGAATATCACCGTGCAGAGTTATCGCGACCAGCTCGATTTCGGCTTCATCGCCGGCGCCAACATCATCCCGCATGTGCAGGTGCTCGCCGACATGATGCCGGACGAATTCGCGCTGCTGCAGGCGGCGTTTGCGCCGCCCGACGTTCTCAAGACCGCCAGCTAGGGAATAACCATGATTGAAATGCCCCCGTTGCAGTTCGCCAAGCTGAATGGCATTCGCATGGGATATTATGATGCCGGCCCCATGAGCGACACGCCGCCTGTGGTGCTGTGCCACGGCTGGCCGGAAATGGCATTCTCCTGGCGGCACCAGATCAAGGCACTGGCCGCCGCCGGCATCCGCGTCATCGCACCGGATCAGCGCGGCTACGGCGCGACGTCGCGGCCTGACGCGGTCGAGGACTACAGTATCGAACATCTCACCGGCGATCTCGTCGCATTGCTCGATCATCTCAAGATCGACAAGGCGATCTTCGTCGGCCACGACTGGGGCGGCTTCATCGTCTGGCAGATGCCGCTGCGGCATCGCGATCGCGTCGCCGGCGTGGTCGGCGTGAATACGCCGCACACCGATCGCGCACCGGTCGATCCGTTGCAGATCTATAAAAAGCGCTTCGGCGAGACGATGTATATCGTCCAGTTTCAGGATCCCGCGCACGAGCCGGATCGCATCTTCGGCGAGAATGTCGACAAGGCCTTCGACTTCTTCATGCGCAAGCCGATGCCGCGCAAGCACGCCAATGTTGGCGAAGCGCCGGTCGGCGGCATCGGCGCGTCGTCAAAGACCAATCTGGCATTTCCGCAAATGGTGGCAGGCTACGATCCCGCAAAGGACCCGCGCCAGAAGATTCTCTCCGACGAGGAAAAGAAGATCTTCGTCGACGCCTTCAAGGAATCCGGCTTCACCGGCGGCATCAACTGGTATCGCAATATGAGCGCCAACTGGGCGCGCGCCGAGGGGCTCGATCACACCGTACGCGTGCCGTCGCTAATGATCATGGCAGAGAACGACGCGGTGCTGCCGCCCTCCTCCGCAGATGGCATGGAAAACATCATTCCCGATCTGGAGAAATATCTGGTGAAAGACAGCGGTCACTGGACCCAGCAGGAAAAGCCCGACGAAGTCAGCCAAGTGCTGATCGACTGGCGGCGAAGACGGTTTGGATGATCCGTAGGATGGGTAGAGCTCTTGCGAAACCCATCACGGCCGGGTGCAGGATTTTGATGGGTTTCGCGAAGACGCTCTACCCATCCTACGCAACAGGAAACGCTTGAGAATGTCCTCCACCAACAAACTCGCCCCGATCCCGCATCCGCCGAAGAAGCCGGTGGTGGGCAACATGCTGTCGCTGGACGCCAATGCGCCGGTGCAGGATCTGGCGCGGCTGGCCAAGGAGCTCGGGCCGATCTTCTGGCTGGACATGATGGGCTCGCCCATCGTGATCGTCGGCGGCCATGATCTGGTGGACGAGCTCAGCGACGAGAAGCGCTTCGACAAGGCGGTGCGCGGCGCGTTGCGCCGGGTGCGCGCCGTCGGCGGCGACGGACTGTTCACGGCGGACACGAAAGAGCCGAACTGGACCAAGGCGCACAACATCCTGCTGCAGCCCTTCGGCAACCGCGCGATGCAGTCCTATCACCCGAGCATGGTGGATATCGCCGAGCAGCTGGTGAAGAAATGGGAACGCCTCAACACCGACGAGGAGATCGACGTCGTCCATGACATGACGGCGCTGACCCTCGACACGATCGGCCTGTGCGGCTTCGACTATCGCTTCAACTCGTTCTACCGGAGCGACTACCACCCCTTCGTGGAATCGCTGGTGCGCTCGCTCGAAACCATCATGATGACCCGCGGCCTGCCGCTGGAAAGCCTGTGGATGCAGAAGCGCCGCCGCGATCTCGCCGGCGACGTCGCTTTCATGAACTCCATGGTCGACGAGATCATCGCCGAGCGCCGCAAGAATGCCGAGGCGACCGAGGCCAAGAAGGACATGCTCGGCGCCATGATGACCGGCGTCGACCGCGCGACCGGCGAACAGCTCGACGATGTCAACATCCGCTACCAGATCAACACCTTCCTGATCGCCGGCCACGAGACCACGTCGGGTCTGCTGTCATGCGCGATCTACGCGATGCTGAAACATCCGGAGATGCTGAAGAAGGCCTATGAGGAAGTCGACCGTGTCTTCGGCCCCGATGTGAATGCCAAGCCGACCTATCAGCAGGTTACGCAGCTGCATTACATCACGCAGATCCTGAAAGAGTCGCTGCGGCTGTGGCCGCCGGCACCGGCCTATGGCATCGCGCCGGTGCAGGACGAGACCATCGGCGGCGGCAAATACAAGCTGCGCAAGGGCACCTTCGTCACCATCCTGGTGCTGGCGCTGCATCGCGATCCCTCGGTGTGGGGACCCAATCCCGACGCCTTCGATCCCGAAAATTTTTCGAAGGAAGCCGAAGCGGCGCGGCCGATCAACGCCTGGAAACCGTTCGGCAACGGCCAGCGCGCCTGTATCGGCCGTGGTTTCGCCATGCACGAAGCTGCGCTGGCGCTCGGCATGATCCTGCAGCGCTTCAAGATGACGGACCACAAGCGCTACCAGATGGTGCTGAAGGAAACGCTGACCATCAAGCCCGACGGTTTCAAGATCAAGGTGCGCCCGCGCCACGATCATGAGCGCAGCGCCTATGCCGGACACACAAGCGCGGCCACCTCGGCTGCCGCGCCACTCGCGTCGGTTGCCACGGGTCGCGCGCGGCCCAGCCACAACACACCGCTGCTGGTGCTCTATGGCTCCAATCTCGGCACCGCCGAGGAACTGGCGACACGCGTCGCCGATCTCGCCGAAGTCAATGGCTTCGCCACCAAACTCGCGCCGCTGGATGACTTTGTCGGCAAACTGCCGACCGAGGGCGGCGTTCTCATTTTCTGCGCGTCCTATAACGGCGCGGCACCCGATAACGCCACGCAATTCGTCAACTGGCTCGGCACCGACCTGCCGAAGGACGCCTTTGCCAAGGTGCGCTACGCCGTGTTCGGCTGCGGCAACAGCGACTGGCTGGCGACCTATCAGTCCATCCCGCGCACCATCGACGACAGACTGCGTGAACATGGCGCGACCAATGCCTATGTGCGCGGTGAAGGCGATGCGCGCGACGATCTCGACGGCCAGTTCGAGGACTGGTTCGCGAAACTGCGCCCGCTCGCGGTGAAGGAATTCGGCCTCGACACCGGCTTCGAGCGCAGCGCCGACGATGCGCCGCTCTATCAGATCGAACCTGTCGCGCCGAGCGCGGTGAACACCGTCGTCGCCCTCGGCGGCGTGGTCCCGATGAAGGTGCTGGGCAACAGGGAATTGCAGAACGGTGCGTCCGATCGCTCGACACGTCATATCGAGATCGAGCTGCCTGCCGGGACCAGCTACCGCGTCGGCGACCACCTCAGCGTGGTGCCGCGCAACGATCCGGCGCTTGTCGATGCAGTCGCGCGTCGTTTCGGCTTCCTGCCGGACGACCAGATCCGGCTGCAGGTCGCGACGGGCCGCCGCGCGCAATTGCCGGTCGGCGATGTCGTCTCAGTCGGCCGATTGCTGACAGAGTTCGTCGAGCTGCAGCAGGTCGCCACCCGCAAGCAGATCCAGATCATGGCGGAGAACACCCGCTGCCCGATGACCAAACCGAAACTGCTCGGTTATGTCGGCGACGATCCCGCTGCAAGCGAGCGCTATCGCAGTGACATCCTCGCCAAACGCAAATCGGTGTTCGATCTGCTCGAGGAACATCCGGCCTGCGAATTGCCGTTCCACACCTATCTGGAAATGCTGTCGCTGCTGGCGCCGCGCTATTACTCGATCTCGTCGTCACCGCAAGGCGAGACGTCACGCTGCAGCGTCACCACAGCCGTCGTTCAAGGCCCGGCGCATTCGGGCCGCGGTATCTATCGCGGCGTCTGCTCCAACTATCTCAGCGGCCGCCGCGCCGGCGATACCGTGCATGCGATCGTGCGCGAGACCAAGGCCGGCTTCCGCCTGCCCGCCGATCCCCTTGTGCCGCTCATCATGATCGGACCGGGCACGGGTCTCGCGCCGTTCCGCGGCTTCCTGCAGGAACGCGCCGCACGCAAGGCGCAAGGTGCTACGCTTGGCCCTGCGCTGCTGTTCTTCGGCTGCCGCCATCCCGATCAGGACTTTCTCTATGCCGAGGAGCTGAAGGGTTTCGCCGCCGATGGTATCTGTGAACTACACACCGCCTTCTCGCGCGGCGATGCGCCGAAGACTTATGTGCAGCACCTCATCACCCAGCAGAAGGACCGCGTCTGGGATCTGATCCAGCAGGGCGCCATTACTTATGTCTGCGGCGACGGCGGCAAGATGGAGCCGGACGTGAAAGCGGCGCTGATGATGATCCAGCGCGAGCGCAGCGGCGGCGATGAGACTGCGGCGCTGACCTGGATCGACGACCTCGGCACACGCAATCGCTACGTGCTCGACGTCTGGGCCGGGAGTTAGCGAGAGGCTGATACCAGTTCCATTGTCACAATCGCTGTCACAAAAGCCCGCGCGCGCTGTCACAATTGCCATACGCGCAATCTCTCATTAATCGCTGCGACGATTTGTTTTGCGCATGACGCGCTTGTCACTTTTTCGCAGAGACTTTCCGTGTCATATGTTTGACATGAGCCCACGTTCCGCCCGATCCCCCGAACCGATTGATGTCCCGTACGAGCCGCCAAAGCTGGCGCGCGCGAACGGGATCGATATCTGTTACGATATCTTCGGCTATTCGGACGCGGAACCGATGGTGATGATCATGGGCCTCGGCGCCCAGATGATTCACTGGGACGACGACTTCTGCCGCGAATTGGCCAGCAATGGCTTTCGCGTGATCCGCTTCGACAACCGCGACATCGGCCTGTCCTCCAAGATGGCCGGCGGCAAGCCGTTCACTCTGTTCGAGCTGGCCAAGCTGCGCTTTCTCGGTACGCCCGTCTCCGCCCCCTACAAGCTGAGCGACATGGCGACCGATGTGGTGGCCCTGCTCGATGTGTTGCGCATCCGCTCCGCGCATGTGGTTGGCGCATCGATGGGCGGCATGATCGCGCAGGAAATGGCGATCGCCTATCCGGAGCGCCTGCGCTCGCTGACCTCGATCATGTCGACGACCGGCAATCCGCGCCTGCCGCAGCCGAGCCGCGCGGTGTCACTGCTGCTGCTGAAGCCACAGCCGACCGGTTACGAAGCGTTCCTCGAACGCTTCAAGCAGACTTGGCTGTTCCTGCGGGTCGGCAGCTTCCCGGATGACGAAGCCAGGGATCTCGACCGCGCCGAGCGGACCTATGCCCGCGGCTTGAGCCCGGCCGGCGTCGGTCGGCAACTCCGCGCGATTTTGGCTTCGGGCAGCCGTAAAGAAAGACTCGCCACGGTCACCGCGCCGACGCTGGTGATCCACGGCAAGATCGATCCCCTGGTGCATCCGGCCGCCGGCCGCGACACGGCCGCGTCGATTCCCGGCGCCAAGCTGATGATGGTCGACCGGATGGGCCATGCCCTGCCGATCTCGATGTGGTCCCTGGTGATCGACGCCATCTCCCGGCATGCGCACGGGGCAAAGCTGCAGCAGCCGCTGCAGGCCAACGCGCGCCGCGCGGGCTGAGCGCGCCTACTTCTTGTCCTTCGGCTTCACACCGAGGCCGGCCATGTTGGCGAACATCTCCTGGAAGCGCTCGCCCATCTTCGGATCGAACGAGAACCAGCTCTGCATGATGGACTCCGGCGAGAACTTGTCGATGTTGTCCATCATCTTTTTCTGCATCTGATCCATCATCGCCGACTGCATCGGCTGCACATCAGGCAGCCCCAGGAATTCGCGCGCCTCAAGCGGCGTACAGTCCACGGTGACGATCACTTTCATTATCAGCTCCTGAGGCAAACCGGCCGCTCACGCGAACATGGCGGCGCAGCGGCAGTATCGCCGCTGACGCCTGCCCGATGCAAGCGATGTGACATCTACATTGCAGTTGCGAGATGTCAGCCGAAACGCTCGGCCGCGAAGGCCTTGGGATCGGTGAAGGGCGTGACGCCCGTCACCATGTCCGCAATTAGACGGCCGGTCACCGGCCCCAGCGTGAAGCCATGATGCTGGTGGCCGAAATCGAACCACAGGCCCTTGTGGCGCGGCGCCTTACTGATCACCGGCAGCATGTCCGGCAGGCATGGCCGCGCGCCCATCCAGGGCTTCGCCTCGACGGGATTGCCGAGCGGGAAGGTCTGCCGTGCGATCGGCAGCGCCCGCTCGATCTGCGCCGGCGTCGGCGGCGCATCGCGAAGCGCGAACTCGGCGCCGGTGGTCAGCCGGATGCCGCGATTCATCGGCGCCAGCAGATAGCCGCGATCGGCATCGAGAACCGGATGGCGCAGCACCGCATTGCCAGATGGCGCCAGATGGATGTGATAGCCACGCTTGCTCTTGAGCGGGATATTGTAGCCGAGCGGCCGAAACACCTGATCCGACCATGGCCCGAGCGCGACCACCACATCGCGCGCGACCAGCGCCCCGTTCGGCCCGGCCACGCGCCATTTGCCGTCGCTCTGTTCCAGCGTCCGCGCGTCGGCGGCAATGAAGCGACCGCCCTTGCGGATGAACAGTGCGGCATAGGCTTTCGCGAGGCCGCCGGGATCGGGCACGAAGCCCGGCGACGTCCAGTGAATGGCGCCGGCGAAATCGGTGGACAGGTTCGGCTCCTGCTCCGCAATGGCGGCGGCGTCCAGAACGTCGCCCGGCACGCCATAGGCGCGATGGCGTTCGAGATCCGCAATGCCTTTCGCCAGCGTAGCCTCGGAGCGAAATGCGTTGATCCATCCCATCCGGCGCAGCAGCTCCGGCACGCCGGCCTCCGCGATCAGCGCCTCGTGCTCGGTCAGGCTGCGCTGGATCAGCGGCAGCGCCGCCATCGCACTGCGGAGTGCTCCCTCAGGCGACGAGTTCAGGAAATATCTGACGATCCATGGCACCATGCCGGGCAGCGCGTTGAGATGATAGTGAACCTCGGGCGCGCGGTTCAGTGCATATCTAAACAGCTTGGTGAGGTCGCGCGGCAGCATATAGGGAAAAACCGAACAGCACTGGATCAGCCCGGCATTGCCATAGCTCGTCTCCTCGCCGGCCTTCTCATGCCGGTCGACCAGCACCACGTTGCGGCCGCGCGCCTGCAGATGCAGCGCCGCCGACACACCGACCATACCTGCGCCGAGCACAAGCACATCAGCCTTGAGTTCCGCCATTCCTGCTCCGAAATCTTGCCGCTCTGGCGGTTCTGTTAGCGCTGTGTCGTGACCGAATGATGCACGCACGCAATGCGTAGAATTGCTTATATCCAATCCTAGCAAGGATTGCGCCAGCCACTTCATTGTGCAGCGCATAGCTGACAAATGCTGCTTGCGCAGCCAGCAATCTCCGCCAACAATGTGACACTCGCTCAACTGTCGGGCGGCCGCGTGGTGATGCAATCGCGGCAATGCAATGGAGAAGCTCAGTATGTCGATCCGTCAGACGTTGATTGCCGCCGCTGCATCGCTGATTGCCTTCGCCACATTTTCTGCCCCCACGCTGCCCGCTTCCGCACAAACGCTGCGCTATGCCAATCAGGGCGACCTGAAATCGCTCGATCCCTATACGCTGCGCGAGACCACGACGATCGCCCATCACGGCCAGGTCTATGAAGGCCTCGTTGGACGCGGCAAGGATCTGCAGATCATCCCGGCGCTCGCCGAGAGCTGGGAAACACCGGAGCCGACGCGCTGGCGCTTCCATCTGCGCAAGGGTGTCAAATTCCACAATGGCGATCCCTTCACGGCCGATGATGTCGTGTTCTCCGCTGACCGCGTGCGCGCCAAGGGCTCCGACTTCACGACGGTCATTCCGGCCGATGCCAAGGTGCTCAAGATCGACGACTACACCGTCGATTTCGTGCTGACCAAGCCCAATCCCATCCTGACGTCGCAATGGGACGTCTGGTACATCATGGACAAGAAATGGGCGGAAGCGAACAATGCCAACGCGCCGACGCCTGCCGCGGCGACCTCGCCAAGCTTCGCGTCACTGAATGCGAATGGCACGGGCCCCTTCACCATCGAAAGCCATCAGCCGGGCGTGAAGACAGTCTTCAAGGTCAATCCGAACTGGTGGGGCAAGCCCGAGCATAATCTCAAGGAGATCATCTTCACGCCGATCGCCTCCGACGCCACCCGCGTCGCGGCGCTGCTGTCCGGCGAAGTCGACATCATCGAGCCGGTGCCGGTGCAGGACATCGCCCGCGTCAATGGGTCAGCCAACGCCGCCGTGATGGCCGGGCCGGAGCTGCGCACCATCTTCCTCGGCATGGACCAGATTCGCGACGAGCTGCTGTTCTCGAACATCAAGGGCAAGAATCCGTTCAAGGACATCCGCGTCCGCGAGGCCTTCTACAAGGCCATCGACATCGAACTGATCAAGAGCCGCGTCATGCGCGGCCTGTCGACACCATCCGCTTTGATGATCGCGCCGCCGCTGTTCAAGCTCTCCGGCGACTTCACGCGGCCGAAATACGACGCCGACGGCGCCAAGAAACTGCTGGCCGATGCCGGCTATCCCGACGGCTTCGAAGTCGGCATGGATTGCCCGAACGATCGCTATGTCAACGACGCCGCGATCTGCCAGGCGGTGGTCGGCATGCTCGCGCGCATCGGGGTGAAGGTGATCCTGAACGCGCAGCCGAAGGCGCTGTATTTTGCCAAGGTGTTCAAGACCGGCGGCTTCAACACCTCATTCTATCTGCTCGGCTGGACACCGGGCACGCAGGATTCGCACAATGTGATGCATGACATCATGGGCTGCCGCGACGATCCTGCGAGCCCGCGCGGCGCCACCAATCTCGGCGGCTATTGCAACAAGCAGTTCGACGCCCTCACCGACCAGGTGCTGCAGGAGACCGACACCGCCAAGCGCGACCAGCTCATCAAACAGGCCTATGAGATCGCCGCCAAGGACTGGGCCTATATCCCGCTGCATCAGCAGGCGCTGGCCTGGGGCGTCTCCAAGAAGGTGAAGATCGTGCAGCGCCCGGACAATCAGGTCCTGCCATACTGGGCGGTGAAGTCGGAATAGGTTTGGCATCCGCGTGGAAGGCCAGGTCGCCCCGATCTCAGTCCTCATCCTGAGGAGCGGCGCCTTCGTCGCGTCTCGAAGGATGGTGGCCTGCATTATCTCATGGTTCGAGACGGCGCTGAAGAAGCGCCTCCTCACCATGAGGTCCCAGATGTTTCAATAACAGAAAGCGAAATAGCCCATGCTCGCTTTCATCCTGCGCCGCGCATTGCAGTCCATTGGTGTGATGATCGCCGTCGGCATCATCGCCTTCACCATGTTCCGCTTTGCCGGCGATCCCGTGAACCAGATGGTGGCCATCGACACCACGCCGGCGCAGCGCGCCGAGGTGCGCGCATCGCTCGGCCTTGACGACCCCGTCCCGGTGCAGTTTGCGCGCTACTTCATCAATGCCGTGCAGTTCAAGTTCGGCGTCTCCTACCAGTTTCGTCAGCCGGTCTCGGCGCTGCTGAAGGAGCGCATGCCGGCGACGCTGGAGCTCGCCACCTGCGCCACCGTGATTGCCATGGTGTTCGGCATCCTGATGGGCATCTATTCGGCGCTGCGGAAGGATTCGTTCTTCGCCAAGGTGTTGCAGGCGGTATCGCTGATCGGCATCTCGCTGCCGACCTTCCTGATCGGCATTCTGCTGATCTATCTGTTCGCGGTCACTCTGGGCTGGCTGCCCTCCTTCGGGCGCGGCGATGTTGTCAAGTTCGGCTGGTGGACCACCGGCCTGCTGACAATCTCCGGCCTGAAGGCGCTGATCATGCCATCGGTCACGCTCGGCCTGTTCCAGATGACGCTGATCATGCGCCTCGTCCGCGCCGAGATGCTGGAAGTGCTGCGCACCGACTATATCCGCTTCGCCCGCGCCCGCGGCCTGACCACCCGGGCGATCCATTTCGGCCATGCACTGAAGAATACGCTGGTGCCGGTCATCACCGTGGCCGGGTTGCAATTCGGCTCGGTCATCGCCTTTGCGATCATCACCGAGACGGTGTTCCAGTGGCCGGGCATGGGACTGCTGTTCGTGCAGGCCGTGCAGAATGTCGATATCCCGATCATGGCGGCCTATCTCCTGGTGGTGTCGCTGATCTTCGTCACCATCAACCTGATTGTGGACATCCTCTACACCATCGTCGATCCGCGCTTGCGCGCGACAATCAACCGTCCGGCATAAGAGGGTGACATGACCGACGCGCCCTTCCCCCGCACACCGTCGCTCCTCGCCCGCGCCATCGACAGCGACATCTTCTATTCGTTCCGCCGCTCCAGGCTCACAATGGTCGCCGCGGCGATCGTGTTCGTACTGCTGATGATGGCGCTGTTTGCGCCTGTGCTGGTGGTGCAGAATCCGTTCGATCCGGCGCAGCTCGAACTGATCAATTCCCGCATCTCGCCGCTCTGGACGGCGGAGGGCCAGAGGCCGTTCCTGCTCGGCACCGACGAACAGGGTCGCGATATCTATTCGGCGATCCTCTACGGCATGCGGATCTCGCTGGTGGTCGGCGTACTTGGCGTCAGTTTCGCGGCGGTGCTCGGCATCGGGCTCGGCCTGATCGCCGGCTATGTCGGCGGCGCCGTGGACAGCCTGATCATGCGCATTGCCGATGTGCAGCTCACCTTTCCAGCGATCCTGATCGCGCTCTTGATCGACGGCGTCGTGAAGTCGGCGCTCGGCAATCATCTCGATGCCTCGACCACGTTGATCGTGCTGGTGGTGGCCATCGGGCTGAGTTTCTGGGTGCAATATGCCCGCACCGTGCGCGGCTCGGTGATGGTCGAGAAGAACAAGGACTATGTCGCGGCGGCGCAGCTGATCGGCCTGCCCGCGCGGGTGATCATGATCCGCCATGTACTGCCCAACACCATGGGGCCGATCCTGGTGATCGCCACCATCAATCTCGCGCTCGCCATCATCACCGAGGCGACGCTGTCGTTTCTCGGCTCCGGCATGCCGGACACGATGCCGTCGCTGGGCACGCTGATCCGCATCGGTAATAACTATCTGTTCTCCGGCGAATGGTGGGTCATCGCCTTTCCCGGCCTCGCGCTGGCCTCGCTGATCCTCTCGATCAACCTGCTCGGCGACTGGCTGCGCGATGCGCTGAACCCGAAGCTGCAATGATGCCTCACATCACACAGTGCCCGACATGAGCGTGCCCGTCCTCTCCGTGCGCAACCTGCGCGTCGAATTCGCCAGCCGGCGCGGCGCGCTACGTGCCATCGACGGTGTGTCCTTCGATATCGCCAAGGGCGAGGTGCTGGGCGTGGTCGGCGAATCCGGCGCCGGGAAATCGGTGACGGGACTTGCAGCCATCGGCCTGATCGATCCGCCCGGGCGCATTGCCGGCGGCGAGATCCTGCTGTCGGGCCTGCGCATCGACAATCTGCCGGCGGAGGCGATGCGCCGGATTCGCGGCAAGCGCATCGCCATGATCTTTCAGGATCCGCTGACCAGTCTCAATCCACTGTATCGGATTGGCGACCAGCTGGTGGAGACCATCCGCACCCATCTCAACATGAACGAGACGCAGGCACGCAAGCGCGCCGTGGACCTGCTGGCCGAGGTCGGCATCCCCGCGCCTGAGAAGCGCGTCGATGCCTATCCGCACGAGTTTTCCGGCGGCATGCGGCAGCGTGTGGTGATCGCGCTGGCGATCGCGGCCGAGCCCGAACTGATCATCGCGGACGAACCGACCACCGCGCTCGATGTCTCCGTGCAGGCGCAGATCATTGCGCTGATCAAACGACTCGGCCGCGACCACGGCACGGCGGTGATGCTGGTCACCCACGACATGGGCGTGATCGCCGAGACATCCGACCGCGTCGCCGTGATGTATTCCGGGCGCATCGCCGAGATCGGACCGGTGCGCGACGTGGTGCAGAACCCGCTGCATCCCTATGCCAAGGGGCTGATGGGGGCGATCCCGACGCTGACGGGCGACGCGTCGCAACGGCTGGTGCAGATTCCGGGAAGCATGCCACGGCTGTCGGCCATTCCGCAGGGCTGTGCGTTCAATCCGCGCTGCAGTTTTGCGTTCGACCGCTGTCGTATCGAGCGGCCGGAGCCCATCGCCGTCGGCGCGCAGCAGGTCGCCTGTCATCTCTACGATCATGCCCATGCGGAGAGCGCGGCATGACGGCGCTGGTGCAGGCACGCAATCTCAAACGCGCCTTCGACGTCTCGAAGCCCTGGCTTAACCGGATGATCGAGCGCAGCCCGATGGAGTTTCTGAAAGCGGTCGACGGCGTCTCCTTCGAGATCAGGCGCGGCGAGACCTTTGCGCTGGTCGGCGAATCCGGCTCAGGCAAGAGCACGGTGGCGCGGATGGTGGTCGGGCTGCTGCCGCCGACATCCGGCGACGTCATCATCGACGGCGTCTCGATGAGCGATCCCGGACAGGCGGGCGCGCGCAAGCTGCTGCGCAAGCGCATCCAGATGATCTTCCAGGATCCCTATGCCAGTCTCAATCCGCGGCTGCGCGTCGACGCCATCATCGCCGAACCGATCCGCGCCTTCGATCTCATTCAGGGCGAGCGCGACATTCGCGCGCGGGTCGGCGAATTGTTGACTTTGGTGGGCCTGCATCCCGATGACGGGCAGAAATATCCGCATCAGTTCTCCGGGGGGCAGCGGCAGCGTATCGCGATTGCCCGCGCACTCGCCTCGGAGGCCGAGTTCATCGTCTGCGACGAGCCGACCTCGGCGCTGGATGTCTCGGTGCAGGCGCAGATTCTCAACCTGATGCGCGAGCTGCAGGACAAATTCGGCCTGACCTATCTGTTCATCAGCCACAACCTTGCTGTGGTCAGGCATATGGCTGACCGGATCGGCGTGATGTATCTCGGCCGAATCGTGGAGATTGCGGAAGGGCGCGAACTCTTCCGCGCGCCGCGCATGCCCTATACGCGCATGCTGCTCGGCGCAGTGCCGGATCTGGCGATGTCAGGCCGCGCACGCATCGCGGTCTCCGGCGAGATTCCGAATCCGATCGATCCGCCCTCCGGCTGCACGTTTCATCCGCGCTGCCCGGAAGTGTTCGATCTCTGTCGCAAAGTCGTGCCGGATCTGGTCGACGGCGTCGCCTGTCATGCGGTGAACAAACTGATCGCGCCGCCAAGCGATGCTGTCCCCGCCGCGCGGCTATAGTTGCGATCGGCGCGCACTCAGATCAGCATGCCCTGAAACGACAACGCGGCAGGCACCGCAGGGTATCGGCAACAGACCCCCACAGCACCCACCGCGAAATCATTCAGCCGACACTGTCGGCTGCAAGGTCGGTCCGGCAAGATCACTGCGCATGAACGTCAGTGCGTCTCCGGACCCGATCCGATCAATCTTCTGCCGGCTCCTCGCCGTCACCGCCGTCTTCGTCGCGCTCGATGGGACCAGCGAGAATCTGCTCGGCGATCAGGCCGGAATTCTGCCGGATCGATGCTTCGATCTTGGCGGTCATGTCCGGATTGGCTTTCAGGAAGGCCTTGGAATTTTCGCGGCCCTGACCGAGGCGCTGGCTGTCATAGGAGAACCAGGCGCCGGACTTCTCGACGATGCCGGCCTTGACGCCGAGATCGAGGATCTCGCCCATCTTGGAGACGCCTTCGCCATACATGATGTCGAATTCGACCTGCTTGAAGGGCGGCGCCAGCTTGTTCTTCACGACCTTGACGCGGGTCGAATTGCCGACTACTTCGTCGCGCTCCTTGATCGCGCCGATGCGACGGATGTCGAGACGGACCGAGGCGTAGAATTTCAGCGCATTGCCGCCGGTGGTGGTTTCCGGCGAGCCATACATCACACCGATCTTCATGCGGATCTGGTTGATGAAGATCACCATCGTATTGGATTTGTTGATCGAGGCGGTCAGCTTGCGCAGCGCCTGGCTCATCAGACGGGCTTGCAGGCCGGGCAGCGCGTCGCCCATTTCGCCTTCGAGTTCGGCGCGCGGCACCAGCGCTGCCACGGAGTCGATGATCAGCACGTCCACCGCGCCGGAGCGCACCAGCGTGTCGGCGATTTCCAGCGCCTGTTCGCCGTGGTCCGGCTGCGAGATCAGGAGTTCATCGACATTGACCCCCAGCTTGCGGGCATAGACCGGGTCGAGCGCGTGTTCGGCGTCGATGAAGGCGCAGATGCCGCCCTTCTTCTGGGCTTCCGCGGCGCAATGCAGCGCCAAAGTGGTCTTGCCCGAGGATTCCGGTCCGTAAATCTCGATCACGCGGCCCTTCGGCAGGCCACCGACGCCGAGCGCGATATCGAGGCCGAGCGAGCCCGACGAAATCACCTCGATGTCCATCGACCGGTCGTTCTTGCCGAGCTTCATCACCGAGCCCTTGCCGAACTGGCGCTCGATCTGGGAGAGCGCGGCCGACAGGGCCTTGGTCTTGTCCATGGAGGATCCTTCAACGATACGCAGGGCAGTCGGAGTGGTAGCCATTGATCTAGCTCCTTATGAAGGGATTCGCGACAGGACAAACGGCAAGCGCCAGAGGATAGCGGTGCTGTTCGGGTTGAAAACAATGTACCCTATCTGTTCTATGTTCGCAATATGTTCTTTTGGGAATTTGGGTACTGCCTGTTTTGACCCTCAGTGGCCTAGTTTGATTTCGGCTGTGGCCTATTATGAAAAAATGACCGCAGAGAAAAAAATCGTTGCAACTGGGATTTGGCTTTACGACCGAACCGCCCCTAGGCGGATTGCTATCTACGCCCAGCCCGTGCGGTTTGCGTCGTCTCGATATGACAACGATGACCAATTGGACGAAAGCCGTCCGATTCCAGAAACGCCAGATGGACTCGTTTATACGTGCGACCTCACGGGAGGGAGCCACCACACCCTCGACGAGGCGAAGGATTGGGCCGACCAACAACCATGGGGGCCGGTTGAATGGGACTAAGGCCGCCTCAGTGGGCGGCCTCTTTCATTCTTAGTCATCTTCGTCGATATCGTTCAAAAACGACAGCCACCCGATTTGGACTAATCGAGCCACTTTTGAACCTTCCTGCACGTTTCCCGCACAACAGGATGTCCGCATCGCTCATGCGTTCAATCCGACATGGGAAGGTCACACGCCGTGAAGACGATCGCACTGCTCTCCGCCGCTGCCCTGTTGCTCGTCGAACTCAGTGGCGCGATGCCCAGGTCGAGCGTGGGTGGCCCGCTGACCATCATGCTGATCATGGTTATCGCCATGCTGGCGGTGGGAATTCACGAGGCCTGGACAAAGAAGCGCGGCCCGCTTGGATGGATCGCGAGTATTGTCGCGTCGGTCATCGGCGGCTTCGTGGCGGCGAGCCTGGTCGGCATGGTCATGGACATGATCCGCCCGCACCTGCACCTCAACGGGTCGCTCGTATCCTCGCAACATCCTCTGCTCTATATCTCGCTCGCGGGCATGGCGATCCTCACGGTGCTCGGATCATGGATCACGCTGCAGATCCCAGGCTGGTTCCTGACGCGCAGCGAAGCACCCCATAGCGGTGCATGAGGCGAGTCTTCCTCCTTTGAACCTGCGTGCAGCTTTCCTGCACAACGGGCGTGAAGTCAGCGAGAGATATCCGATGAACAGAAATCAGCGCATGGTCGTGGCAACAGCACTCTGCGTGATCGCAACCGTGCTGGCATTTACATTTCTCGTGTGGTCACACGGGCACATATCCAACGCCGCAAAATTTGTCGTCTTCTATACGAACACCGACCCCAGTTACCCCGGCCTCGTCAACTATTGGGGCATCTATATTCGGCACGGTCTTGCCGGATACCTGCTCGGTCTGATTGCGCCCGTCTGCCTTCTGGCGGTCGCAGCATTCGTTGCCCTGGGCAGGCCTTCATCGGGCGATCTGGGAACGTTGCCAAGGTAAGGCCGCCTCGGGGCGCGGCCTCTTTTGGTCAGTGCGGCGGTTTGAACGGGCCGGCCGCCGGGGTCACCCAAGACAGGCAAGTCGGGTCACACAAACTGCGAGCCCGGCACACTCTGGACAGTTCCCCGCCGCCACTTTAGAACGCTTCTAGCCAGGGAGCGTGGATGCCCAAGCCAAAGAAAACCGCCGCCGAACTTCAGAAGATCATTCGAGAAGCCGCCGCAATCGCCGGGCCATGGCCCAAGAACATGAGCGTAATCATCTATTCGCTGGATGACAGCTGGCGCGTCATCGTCAGTTACTCGGATCCGGCACAGACCCCCTTTCGCGACCGGTTGATGGAGATCTGCCGGGGGCTCGCCCATTTCTACGATCTGGACGAGCCAGCCTAGAGTCGCCGGTGCAGCGCACCGGGCCCATGGCACCTGTGACTTATCCCGCGAGATGCGTTTCGCGCGTGGCGATCAGGTCGCGGATCGGCTGCGCGATCGGTACCGGACGATGGGTCTTCTGATCGGTATTGACCCAGACGATCTCGCCCGTCGCAAACAGACTGTCGGCTGCGCGCGCGAAGATGCCGAGTTCGAACACCAGACTGGAGTTGCCGATCCGCGCCACGCGCGCGGCGACGTCCAACTCCTGATCGAAGAGGATCGGCGCCTTGTATTCGATCACCGATTTGACGACGTGAAAGTCGACGCCGCTCACTTTGGCATCGGCAAACTGGTCATAGCCGAGCGCACGAAAATATTCGGTGATGGTCGTATCGAAGTAAGTGAGATAGTGCGCGTTGAACACGACGCCCTGGCCGTCGATCTCGGAATAGCGCACCCGAAACGGGTGGAAGAACCAGAACCGATCGCGTGACATATGCCCCTCGCCTGTGACGGCGGCTTCGTTCTCCGCCCTTACGCTCCCCTAGCCTCTCTTGCGCGGCGAAGCCAGCCGCCGCAGGGAGACGTCATGCCGCAACTCAGGTCCGCTTGATTGCTTTCAGCACAATGAAACTATGCGACGCTGCGATGATCACCGACGCCAACATGAGTCCGAGATTGGCGCCGTGAACCTTCTCCGGTGCGAAGGTCGTCGCCGTCCAGATGATCAGGCGCACCGTCAGCATAAAAACGACCATGCCCTCCGCTTCGGCGCATCCCATGTCGGCTTGCCGTCGAAGCCCCACTGCATCGCAACGCGCTCACCTGCAATCCGCGGCTCGCCATAGAGGTTGCACCCGATCATCACGACCAGAGCACACGCAAAGACGATATCGGCCGACAACATGATGGCCCCTATGTGAAACTGCGGCCGGATGACGCCTGCATCTCACCTAATCATACCGCAACGATCTATGGCGCCCGATACCATGGCCGCCTTCGATGACGACCCAGAGATGCATCACGGTTCCGAAAGCGGATCCCTGCACGAGAACTGCCTGCCAAAAAAAACGTTTATTTGCCGCAAATTTTGCACATTTCTATCGACGCACGGAACAAGTTGGTTTAGCGGTATCATTGTCTTACAGCAACCTCAGGTGCTGCAAGCCATTTACACGCGCGCCAGATGTGGTCGTTTCCCGTGCCTCGATTTTTCTTTCATATTATCGCCGAAAACACGTTCCTCGACGATGAAGGGACGAGCTTCAAGGACGATCAGGAAGCGATGCTGCACGCACGTCAGCTTGCATCGGAGATGGTGCGCAGTATCGGCGTCGTGAAGGGCGCGATCGTCGTCGAGAACGAAGACAGCGGCGGATTGTTCGAAGTGCCGCTGTCCTGGAGCAACTGACACAGGCGCATATGTCAGTGGCCGCGCGCGGGCTTCAGTCCATTTGCGCGCTGGCGGCACGGGCCGCCGATGCCACGGTCATCACCTGATCAATTCGCAGCGCTGCCGGTCTTGGTGCGCGGCTGTTTCGCGGGTGCAGCCGCCTTCGGCGCATCGCTGCGCACATTGCCCCATGGATCGGCCGCGGCCTTGGTGTCGGGAATCTTGCGCAGCGACTCGCGATACGCCTTCTCGGTGATCGCGTCCTGCTCCTTCTCCTCCGCCGACTTGGACTTCACCTCCGGCATCAGGTTCATCATCTGCGCGGCGGCCGGGCCGGTCAAAAGCGCGAGCACTGCGACGACGCTGAATAGTTTGCTGGATCGTTTCATGGCACCAAAGCTCCGTGAATTTCGGAGGCGTTATACCACTGGCCATTCGGGCACGCCAAGCGCCTGACGCAAGGCACCCCGTCGTGCCTCACGCAGGTTGAAACCTTCGGAAACCGGGAAACCCGGGCGCTGGCCCGGACTGGAGCCTAGTCGCCCAGCACTTTCTCCGCGGCCGTCACGATGCTGATGGTCGGGTGCGCCGCGCAATAGGTACCGAATTTCTTGGCGTTCTCGACGAACACCTCGGTGTCGATGATCGCATCGTCCGAGTCGCCCTTGTACCAGCCGTCCATCCAGGTCAGCACCATCTTGATCTCGTCGGGACCGGATTCGACGAATTGCTTGCAGGACATGGTGGACAGATCGAGCACGACGGCCTGGGCCGGCGCGGCAGAGAACATGGCAGCGGCAGTCAGAAACGCGCAGGCGAATTTCATCATGGTCCCCTTCCCCGAAAAATGACGCCGGCCGATGGCTGGCTGAGCGTCCAACGGCCAGACGGTATCATGGAGTCCATTTCCTTGATTTGATATTTTTATGAAATCTTCTGATCCTCCAGAACTTCACGAAGGATGAACAGGCGGGTCAGAATCTCTGCAATCGGCTTTATCGGCCGGCAAGATCGCGGTGCTAGGCATGGCGCATGCAGACGATGCGGACGACGACCATGATCGAGAAACGAACGGCTCCACGACACCGGGTTCTGAAGCGCGGCACGCTGGCCTTTGGCGGCGGCGGTATCGATTGCACCGTCCGCAACCTCTCGGCCTCTGGCGCGCGTGTCGATATCGCGAGCCCGCTCGGCTTGCCCTCGAATTTCATGCTGGTGATCGAGGCGGATCACTTCATCCGCCGCTGCCGTCCGGTCTGGAATAACGACCGCCAGCTTGGCGTGGCGTTCGAGTAGGCGCCCGTCAGTAGCGCCCGCGGCCGCCATAGTTGCCGCCGCCGTAACCGCCATAGCCTCCACCGCCGTAATAGACGCGCGGTAGCGGCTCGTAATAGACCGGCGGCGCACGGCGGATAATGACCTCTTCCTCGACGATCTCACGGCTGCGCCGCGGCGGTGGCGATGGCTTGTCGGCGCGCTTCTTCGCAGGCTCGGTGGCTTTCTCGGCCTTCTTCGATGCAGGCGCTGCTGCGGGCGGCGCACCGCACGGGCATGTCAGGCCCGGTCCGGCCAATGCGACATTGGTCGGCGCGTTCGCTACCGCATCCGGCACCGGCCTGTTGCGCGTGCGCTCCTCAAGCTTCTGCGCGGTCGATGTCAGATCGCTGTCGGGATATTTCGCCAGGAAGTCGCGATAGGACGGCGCGGTGTTGGTGATGACGGCGTTGTTCCACGCCACCATCTTGTAGTGACGGTCGAGCCATTCTTTCGCCTGCGGGCCGAGCGGCGGCTCGGCATAGAGGCCGACAAAGGCCTCATAGGCTTCCACCGACCCATCCGAGACGATCAGATTGTTGGCGTCCTGCACCGGCTTGCCCTGCAGCTCCTTGCGCCATTGATCGACGGTCTTCTTGGTCACGGCGGGCTTGGCGCCGGCATCAGTGCCAAAGAAGCGAAAGTCATTGACCAGCGATGAGCTCTCCCACGGCGTCTGACGACCTTCGGTCGCCTGATTGACCGACAGTCGCACGCGCTTGAACGCATCCTCGATCGGCAGGCCCGGCTCGCGCCCCGCCTTCAGCAGCGCCATGGTATAGGGGCTGTTGCCGTCCTTGCCGTCTTCGGCTTCGGCGCCGGGCGACGTCGAGAAGGACAGCAACGTGCCGGGCGTGCCGAATTTCACGTCGACCTGGGCGAGCCCGCGGCCGGTGGTCTTGCTGATGGCTGGAAACGGATTGTTGCGGCAGGCATCGAGCAGGATGATGCGGCTCTTGCTCGGTACGGATGTCAGCGTGTTCAGGATGTCGTTGAGGCGCACCGCCTGCAGTGGAATATCGGCTTCGCGCTTCGGATCGATATCGACCGGCACCAGATAGTTCTCGCCGTCGATCTGCAAACCGTGGCCGGCATAGAACACCAGCGCCACCGTGTCGGGCCCCTTGGCGGACACATTGGCGGCGAAGCCGGCGATCCTGGCGCGCAGATCGGTCTGCGACAGGTCCGTGGCCGACTGCACCTCGAAGCCGGCATCGCCGAGCATCTGCGCCATGGCCTTGGCGTCATTGACCGGATTGGGCTGCGGCGCGATGGACCGATAGGAGGACTGCCCGATCACCAGCGCCAGACGGCTCTCGGCCAAAGCGGCTTGCGAGCCAAGCATCACCGTGGCTGCAACGATCGCGCTGCGAATGACAGGACGAACCATCGAACAGTCTCCCCGGCCCGGGCCGGCTCGCGCGACGGATAATTCCCCGCCTGATTCAACTGAAATCAGGATGACCGTGCGCCAACAATGCGACGGCCTGCCGCTGCCCAAATTGGTCGCTGTCAACGCAAACGCGGTTCATGGGAACCGCGTGCGACATGTGCTGCCCGACGATTACTTTTTCTTCGCTGCCGTTGCGGGCGCGGGAGCTGGCGCGACGCCGCCCCACGGATCGTATTTTTCCTTGGGAGTCGGAACGCGTTCCAAGGCGGCCTTGTAGGCCTTCTCGTCGATCTTCGGCTTTTCGGGCGCGGGCGCATGATCGCTGCCGCCGCGTTTGCCGCCGCCCACCTGTGCGTTCGCCGGCGCAGCCAGAAGCGCCACTGCCGCGATCGCCAATACCAATGCTCTCATCATGGGTCCCTCCGGCGCCTTGATAGCCTGACGTAGAGGCCATTTTCCAGCCCCAACATGGCGAGGCCGCGACCATCGACCGCAGGTCCGCCCGTCCGCGGAAACGCGAGAATACTCCGGCCCCCGTCACCCCGGCCGGCCCATATCCACTGAAAACACAGGCTTTTCAGCGACCGTTTGGTGAACGATCGGTTGCACATTCCCGTCAAATTTCGTGTCCGGAAAAACCGGATCTTGGAATGTTTCTCCTAATCTCGGCAGACAGCAATGGAGAAGCGGCCTGCGCCGCCTTCCTTGCGACGGGGATCGGGGACGTGGTCGACATTGCGAACTCAGCCGGCATGCATGGCAGCAGAGCGACGGGCGCCGGGATGACCGCAGCGAGCCGCCCAGCGTCTGCGCCCGATGCGCTTGCGCCGCTCGCAGCAATCGCGCCCGAGCCATGGCGCGCGCTCGCGCAGCAGGCCGTCGAGCCGAACGGCTATTATCTCGCCGATTGGGAACTGGCCGTAAATGCATCCGCGCGCGGCCGCACCGATGTCGCCGCGCTCAGCGCCTGGATGAGCGAAGCCGGAACACCCCGCTTGATCGGGCTGCTGCCAGTAATCACCGCCCGGCGCGCCTATCGCATTCCACTCCCGGCACTGGTCAGCGCCGATCCCTATGGCACGCTCTCCACGCCGCTGCTCGATCGCGACATGGCGCCTGATGCTGTCACGGGCCTGCTGGAACAGGCCCGCAAGGCCGGCGCGCATGCACTGATCCTCGAGAACGTCTCGCTCGATTGCGCCGCAATGCAGGCGATCCGCAAGTCGCTCGCCATGCAGGACCTTGCGCCGCGCATCCTGCAATCCCACACCCGCGCCTGCCTCGACGCCACGCGCGATGCCGATGACCTGCTGCGCGATGCGCTAGGTGCGAAGAAGCTGAAAGAACTGCGCCGCCAGCGCAATCGTCTCGCCGAACACGGCGATGTGACATTCGAGATCGCGCGCACGCCAGCCGAGATCGCGGCGACCATCGACACGTTCCTGACGCTGGAAGCGAGCGGATGGAAGGGCAAACGCGGCACCGCCCTGATGCAGGATGCCGGCGACAATGCCTTCATCCGCAGCGCCACCAAGGCGCTCGCCGAACACGGCCAATGCGAGATCGTCACGCTGCGCGCGGGCGACACGCCGGTCGCCTCCGGTGTGCTGCTCAGGCATCTCGATCGCGCGTTCTACTTCAAGCTTGGCGTCGACGAGCGCTTCGCCAAACTGTCCCCCGGCGTGCAACTCACGCTCGACGTGACGCGGCATCTCTGCGCCGATCCCGTGATTGCAAGCGCCGACTCCACGGCCAATGCCGGTCACCCGATGATCGACCCGATCTGGCGCGGCCGCCTTGCCATCGGCGACGTGCTGATTCCGCTGCGCAAGCACGATCCGCTGGTATCGCTGATCCACGGCGCACTCACCTTGCGTCGCTCCATCCGCGAGCCGCTGCGGCACGTCGCCCGCTCCATCCGCAACCGCCTCCGATAGATATCCAGGGGTTCAACCATGAACGCTGCAACTGACGTCGCGCCGGTGATCTCGGCCGCCAATCAATCGCTCAAGAACGATTTTCCGCTGAAGCCGTTCGCCATCAAGCACAAGCTCGCCGGACATCCGCTGCTGACGCTGCAGCGTATCGCGCAGCTCGCATCCGAACTGCCGCGCGATCTCATCGAATACAATTCGGGCAAGGTCGCGATCAGCCAGGACCCCGACGCGATCCCGTCGGTGGATCTCGACCCGGTCGAGGTGGTCAAGCGCATCGAGACTGCTGGTGCATGGATGGTGCTGAAGCGGATCGAGAACTCGCCGGAGTATCGTCAACTCCTAGAAGACACGCTGCTGTCGGTAGCCCGTGCCCGCGGCTTCAACAGCCTGCTCGATGCCGGTTTCGAACAGCTCGAAGGCTTCCTGTTCGTGTCGTCGCCGAATTCGACCACGCCGTTCCATCTCGACAGCGAGGATAACTTCTTCGTCCAGATCCACGGCGAGAAGTTCTTCACGATCTATGACAACAAAGACCGCGCGATCGTCTCCGACGACGAGATCGAGCGTTCGATGACCAAGCACCGCAACCTCAAATTCGACGACAGCTTCGCGCCGCGCGCCGTTGAGTTTCACATGTTCGATGGCGACGGCTGCTACGTGCCCTATCAGTGGCCGCACTGGGTGCGCACCGCCGGTTCGTTCTCGATCTCGATGGCAATCACCTGGAAGACCAAAGAAGTGCGCCGGGTCAACGACCTGCACTTCTTCAATTCGATGCTGCGTGGTGTCGGCTTCCCGCAGCAGCCGCCGGGCCGGCAGCCGGTGCTGGATACGTTGAAGCTCGCCTTCTACCGGACGGTGACCACGGCGATCAAACCGCTGCGTAGCTCACTGGCCATGCGCAAACTGCTGCGCCGCATCGCGCTCGGCAAGAAGGCGAATTATTATTTGAAGGGCGCGTAAGGCGCGCCCTACTCCGCCGCCTCGGCGTTCACTTCCGCCGAGACCTGACGGATCGCACGCGCAAGTTTTTCGGCATCCTGCGCACCGGACACCGCATATTTTCCGGCGAACACGAAAGTCGGCACGCCGGAGATGCCTTTGTCCGCGGCTTCCTTGGCGTTGCCGGAAATCAGTTCGACATCCTCGTCGGTGGCAAGGCGCTTGCGGATATCGTCCGCATCGAGTTCGACATCGGCCGCCGCCTGGACCAGCGTCTCGCTTTGGGTGAGGTCGCCGCCGTCGCGGAAATACAATTCCATCAGACGCTGCTTGACCTCGGCCGACTTGCCGGAGGCTTCGGCCCAATGGATCAGCCGGTGGCAATCGATGGTGTTCGGCTGGCGCTTCACGCTGTCCGGCCGGTAGGTCAGGCCCTCCTGCTCGGCCGCATCGACGACACGGCCGGCAATGCCTTTGTAGGCTTCGACCGAACCGAATTTGGTCTCCAGATAGGTCGAGCGATCGATGCCCTCGCGCGGGATCCACGGATTAAGGAAGAACGGCCGCCAATTGACATGCACCGGCACGTCGGGGACCAACGCCAGCGCATTCTCGATGCGGCGCTTGCCGATATAGCACCACGGGCACACGACGTCGGAGACGATATCGATCTGAAGCGGCTTGATGGTGCTCATGGGCGGGCTCCCTGTATTTGTTCCGCCCACAAATAGGCGTCGTGGACATCGCGGACAAGGCCGTTAGTTCCCGTTTGAAGCGATCTCCCGGAGCCTGTTCGCCGTGACGTCATCCGCCGGAAAGAACGTCTCGATGGCGATTTCCGACAGGGTGATATCCAGCGGCGTACCGAAGGTCATGGTCGTCGACATGAAGCTCAGCACATCGTCGCCGAGCTTCATGCGGAATGGCACCACGACGCTGTCAGCCACGATCGGCGCCGACCGCGCCGGCACCGGATAGGTCTTTAATTCCTGATACAATTTGATCAGTTCCGGATCGGCGGTCGCCTCGCATTGTCGATGCAGACGTTCCAGCAGATGCGCGCACCATTCGCCGAGATTGACAGTGCGCGAGGCCAACGCCTCCGCATGAAAGCTCAGCCGCAGCACGTTGAAGGGCTGCCCGAGCAAGCGCGGCGCGATGCCTTCCAGCAGCGGCATCACCATTCGGTTGGCCGCGACCAGATTCCAGTGCCGATCGACCGCCAGCGCCGGATTGGGCTCATGGGCCTTCAGCACGAGGTCAATGGCCTGTCGCGCTGAATTCAGCGCGGGATCGTCCAGCGCCCGCTGCGGAAAGGCCGGTGCGAAGCCAGCAGCCACCAGCAAGACATTGCGCTCGCGCAGCGGCACGTCGAGCCGCTCGGCCAGCCGCAACACCATCTCGCGCGAGGGCGAGGCGCGGCCGGTCTCCAGGAAACTCAGATGACGCGTGGAAATCTCGGCATCGCCGGCCAGATCCAGCTGGCTCAGGCGGCGGCGCTGCCGCCATTCGCGCAAATGATGGCCGATCCCGGCGGGCCGGGATGTTGCGGAGGACGCTGCAAGCTGTGTGTTCATGGCAAAAAGCTAACACGCGAATTTCGCAGCTTCCATGACCTCACAGGTAATCGATTTGGCTCCGCCGCGCCGTCATGGTCGGGACATCCACAACGACCAACCGAAGGACAACGACCATGATCAATCCCTCTCTCCTGCTCCGCCGCGCCATCCAGATCGACGCCATCGTTAGCGGCGCCATGGCGCTGCTGCTGACCTTTGCCACGGGCCTGCTGGCGCCCCTACTGCATCTGCCTGAAGCACTGCTGCTGGAATCCGGCCTGTTTCTGATCGCCTATGCGGCGCTGGTCGGCTGGCTCGGCACCCGCGCGACCATGCCGAAGCTGCTGGTGCTGGTGATCATCATCGGCAATGCGCTGTGGACTCTGGGCAGCATCGGCCTGCTGTTTTCGGGCGCGGTGACGCCGAACCTGCTCGGCCAGATCTTCGTGGCCGCGCAGGCGATCGCAGTCGGTGTGTTTGCGGAGCTGCAATATATCGGGCTGCGCCGGAGCGCAGCGGTACAGGCAGCTTAAGCCGCCTTGCTCCTGACCTTGCCGGCCTTTGCCTTGCTAGCCTTGGCCGACCTGGATTTAGCCGACTTGGCCTTAACAGACTTGGCCTTGGTCGCTGCGGAGGTCTTCTCCGCGGCGGCCTTGGTCGTTTTGGCTTTGCCCGAAGCCGCTTTGCCCGAAGACTTGGCCTTCTTGGCCTTATCTTTGGCCCTCTTGGCCTTCGCCTTTTCTTCCTTCTTCAGCGCCTTGCGCTCGGCCTTCTCCTTGGCCTTGAGCTTCTCGGCTCGTGCCTCGGCGCGCTTCTTCTTGCGCTTCTTCTCGCAGGAATCGCACTTGCAGCCGATCGGCTTCAGGTATTCCTTGAAATACTCCGTGCCGTAATCGTAGTTGATCTCTTCGCCCGGCTCGATCTTCTTGATCGAGCGGATGATGATCTTCTTCTTCGCCGCATTGACGTCGGACTCAGCGTTCGGCTTGCAGGCGTGGTTGATATAGCGCGCGATGTTCTTGCGGATCGAACCATCGACGGTCCAGCGCTTGCTGATCTGGAACAGATACTTGTTCTCGATCGCGTCGTGCTTCTCGTTCTTCGAATCCAGCAGGGGCCCGAAGTATTGGACGATCTTGACGCCCTTCTTGATCGGCTGGGTGGCGAAAAGACCGAGACCGGTTTTGGAACGGCCGATGCGATATGGCTTAGCGGAAGTCGAGGCGGGCATGGGATGAGGAACTGACGCTGCTGGAGACAAAATGAAGGCTGACCAAGCTGTCTAGCGCGATTCAACCAGCCCTGTCAGCCGCTTCGGTTGAACCTTCCCCAGCTTGTGAACGTCAAAGCAGCACCTTTCCCGTGCTGGATGCCCTGAAATGCCCCGCCTGCCCGCCCTCGCTGTCGCCACACTGACGATCCTGCTCGGCGCGCCCTCGCTCGCCGCGGCCAACACTATCGGCAGCGTCTACACGTCGACGACCGACAACGACTGCCGCAAAGCGTCCAACCTCAAAATCGATGGCGATGACTACGCCGCGGAACGGACTTGCCGCGGCCCAGCTGGTCTCGTCGTGGTGAAGAACGAGGACGACCTGCGCGAGACCATCACGGTCGGACGCAGCGCCAGCGCCGCTGACAAGGAGCCGGCGGCATCGCAAGGCTTCGGTCCGTTCAACTCCACCACCAACACGATCGAATGGCGCGTCATTGGCGGCAAACCATTCGCGATGATCCAGCGCTGGCACATCGCCGACAACGACGATCCCGAGAAAAATGGCCGGCCAAAATCCAAACAGATGCTGGTGGTCACGCGGTTGCCGCCGGGCGCCGTGTGCCATGTCGCCTATATCGACGTGACGGCCAATCCGGAGGCCAACGAGCTGGCCCGCAAAGCCGCTGACGAACTCGCCCGCGGCTTCGATTGCAAGACGGACAAGGTCAGCGTGATCGGCATCGGCGGCCGGGCTACGGCACTGGCGATGGCATCGCGCAACATCCCGGGCCCGGCCAAGTAGGTTCAGATCGATCGTGCGGTCAAAGTTTCGGTATTTTCGCCGCGTCGATCACCGCCGTCCATCGCGCGATTTCCGACGTGACCAATTCACGCATTTCCGGCGGCGTGCTTCCCCGCACCTCGCCACCGATCGCCGCTTCCAGCCGCGCCCTGATCCCCGGGTCGGCCAGAGACTTCAGAACGGCCGCGTTGAGTTGGGCGATGATCCCCGGTGGGGTGCCCTTCGGCGCCAGCAGCCCGGCCCACGTCCTGACATCGAACCCCTTCAGACCTGCCTCGCCGGCCGATGGAACATTCGGCAGCAAAGCACTCCGGGTCGATGATGTGACGGCGAGGCCGCGCACCGCACCACTCTCGATCTGCGGCGCAACAAGCACGCTGGTGCCAACGATCATCGGCACATCGCCCGCGAGTAGCGCGGTGATCGCCTGGGAGTCGCCGCGGTAGGGCACGTGCAACACGTCGATGCCGGCTGCTGCTTTCAACAATTCGCCAGCAAGGTGATGCGTGCTGCCGAAGCCGACCGATCCGAAACTCAGGGATCCCGGCTTGGCCTTTGCGAGCGCGATGAGCTCTCCCAGCGTCTTTGCTTCATAGTCGCTGCGGGTAGCGACGACGAGCGCGTAGTAGACGATCGTGGAGATCATCTCGAAACTATCGACGGGTTGATAGGACAACGATTTGTAAAGCCCTGCCGAAATCGCATGGCCTCCGGTTACAAGGCCGAGCGTGTATCCGTCAGGCGCTGCCTTGGCGACCGCGTCCGATGCGAGATTCCCGCCTGCGCCAGGCTTCGCTTCGACGATGACGGTCTCATTGAGCTGTTTCGCCAGCCCGTCGGCAACGACGCGGGAGAGCGTGTCCGCCGCCCCACCCGATGCGAAACCGTGAACGATACGAATGACACGATTTGGGTATACTTGCGCTGAGGCGCCAGGCACGTCGATCGACGAGACTATAAATATAGACACCGCGAGGCATGCGAGAACTCTGCCCCGAATAGATTTCGACCGCTGGCTCATTATTTCCTCCCCTTTTATTTCTTCAGCACTGATCGCCGTGGTGCCGATCTGTCGCTTCATGGCGGCGACTTTGTCGGCAGCGATGTCATGTCGCCTTGCGTTTGAACTCCGCGAGCTCCGGCGATGGAGCCGGCCCCCAGATATCTCGGGGGAGACCTACCCAGACCTTGGGGCGCTGCGGACGATCCCGGTGCCATGGGCGTGGTTCGAAATAGCCGAGATCTTCATCGATCATCTGATCGAGATCGAAGAACAGTTCGATGAGATGGCCATCGGGGTCGCGGTGATAGATCGCAACATTGTGGCCCGGGCCATGACGCACCGGCCCCCACAGGATCTGCATCTTCTTGCGCCCGAGCAGATCGCAGGCGCGATGCATGTGCGAGGCATCACGGAGCTCGAACGCCGCGTGATGCAATCGCCGACCCGGGCCGCGCGCGAAATTGACGGAGTGATGATCAAAACCACACCGCATGAAGACGAAGGCGTCCTCGATCCAGTCCGACACCCGGAAATTCAGCACGTCACCATAAAACTTCGACGCCTTCAGCGGGTCTTGCGTGTAGAGCGCGATATGGCCGAGGCGGTCGGCTGCAATGCCGCCGACAGGCTGCTCCGCGACAGCGAATGTCGGCCCCGCAAGCAGCTCGATCTCCATTTCCTCGAAGTCGCGGAACAGCACCGAACGGGACACGCCAGGAAGCGGATCGGACTGGATCTCAGCCGCAATTCCAGCGCGCGACAGTGTAGCCACCAGGTCGGCGAAATCCAGATCGAGCGCCACTTCGAAGGTCAATCGCCGACAGGCCGCCTGATCGCCACGCTGCAGGACGACGGCGAGTTCATCCGAGTCGGTGGCCAGCGATGCGCGACTAGCGTCACGCGTCACCACACCGAGTCCGACCACCGCTTGATAGTAGTCGATCTGCCTGTCGATATCAGGCGTAACGAACGTCACATGCCTGATGCGTTTTACCTTGATCATGTGGTCCTCCGTATCTCGTTCCAGACCGATAGCCGTTCGCCTACGGGGTCATGATGATCTTGCCGAGCGCGCCCCCGGACTCCAGCAGCGTGTGCGCCTGCCGGACCTCGGATAATTTCAGCCGTGCCGAGATTGCGGGCTTGATCTCCCCGCGCCCAAGCAGCGAGATCAACTTCCCCATGATGGCGCGGCGCGCATCGCGGTCATGATCGTAGATGTGAAAGGAGAAACAGCGGATAGCCGGACAGACGTCGAGATACTTCCGCATCTCTCCCATCAAGTTTTCTTCGGGAAGGCCGGCGAAGGCGTTGTAGGAGACCAGCGTCCCCCATTTGCCGAGCACGCCAAGATAGGAGACGAATTCGGGACCGCAAACATGGTCGAGCACGAGGCCGACGCCGCTCCCCCCGGTCAATTCGCGCGTCCGCGCGACGACGTCCTCGTCACGATAGAAGATCACGTGGTCGGCGCCGTTGGATTTGGCGAACCGGGCTTTTTCGGGGGTGCTGACCGTACCGATCACCGTCATGCCTGCCAGCTTCGCCAATTGCACGATCGACGTACCGACGCCGCCCGCAGCACCAATCACAAGCACACTGCCAGCGGGATTACGCCCACCGCATTCATGGAGCAGCGCCCAGGCCACTTGATAGTTGGCAAGACAGACGGCGTCCTGAAGATCGACGGCATCAGGCAACAGATGAATGGCATCGGCCGGCGCCACCACATATTCGGCGTAACAGCCGCCGCGCTGTGACAGATCGCGGGCGCTCAGCAAAACCTTCTGCCCGACCGAGATACCGACAACACCGTGACCGACCGCGGAGATGCGCCCGGCGACATCATTCCCCGGATTGGCCGGTAGTGGCGGCATCCACTTGTAAACGCCGCGCCGGATCAAGGCGTCCGGCTGGCCGACGCCAAAAGCCTCCGCCTTGATCTGCACCTCTTTCGGGCCCGGAGCCGGAATGGCGACATCGACATAATCGAGCGCGTCGGGACCACCGGGACGATGAACCAGCACAGCCTTCATGAATCCACCCTGCAGAAGATATTTTCGAAAATATGTCCTATTACGAAAATTATTGCAATAGCGGTCATGCGCCGGCATTCTGCAACCAGCCGGCACCATCAGCCGGCGGAATCTGAGGTCCATTCCATGACTGCTTCGGCCGTCAAATCGCGCAAAGAATTCGGCAAAACACTCGCAGTCGATATCACGCACCGACTGCGTCAGGATATCGTCGCTTGCCGGCTCAAGCCTGGCGAACCGCTAAAATTCGATGCCTTGAAGCTCGCTTTCGGCGCAAGCTTCACGACGCTGCGCGAGGCGCTGACGTCGCTGACGGCGGACGGCCTGGTCGTTGCCGAGGAGCAGCGTGGCTTTCGCGTGGCGCCCGTTACGAGCGACGACCTGATCGACATCACCCAGACCCGGATCCTGATCGAGATCGAACTGCTCAGCCGCTCCATCGCAAATGGCGGAGATGACTGGGAAATAGCGGTTATGTCGACCCTGCACAGGCTGGGACGCATTGAGGAAAGGCTTCCCGGTAATCACGTCGAGAATCCGGAATGGCAGATCGCCCACCGCCAGTTTCACGAGGCGCTGGTGTCGTGCGGGCGCTCCCCGACGTTGTTCGGCATTCGGGCTTCGCTGTTCGAGCGCGCCGAACGCTATCGAAACCTGTCCGCCATGTTTCGCCCCCAACCACGCGACAAGGTCGGTGAGCATCGCGCCATCATGCAGGCCGCGATTGCCCGCGATACGGCACTGGCCACGTCCCTGATCGACCGGCACATCCGCAGCACCTCCGACAATGTCGTGAAATACGCGTCTCATCTGCTGACTGAATCCTGAGACGGGATCGCCGGCTAGTCGGCGAAGAAACCGACCGTGCGCCCCACGTCACACGTGGAAAGCGCCGTCAGGCCTCGTTAGCCCTCTTGCCAGACATTATTTTCGAAAATATAATCCACTTACGAAATTTTGATATCCAGGATTAACGGAAAGGCCTCATCATGAAGCTCTTGTCTTTCAGCCATCAGCAGCGCGAGAGCTGGGGAGCCGTCGTCAACGACGCGATCGTCGATCTCGGCAAGGCACTCCCGCACTATCCGACGCTCGCCGATTTCATCGCCAGCCCCGACTTCGCCAAGCGCGACCAGATTGTTGACGGACACAAGCCGGACCTGAAGCTCTCGGACATCAGCTACCTGCCGGTGATCCCCCGCCCCGAAAAGATCGTCTGCGCGGTGCGCAACTATCTCGACCACCACAAGGAAGCGGTGGCTCATGGCATGGACCGTCAGATCACCGAATTCCCGCCGATCTTTCTGCGGGTCTGGCGCTCACAGGTTGGCCACAACCAGCCGGTGATCCGACCGAAGGTCTCCACGCATCTGGACTGGGAAGGTGAACTCGCCGTCGTGATCGGAAAGGGCGGCCGACACATTCCCGAGAGCGAAGCCATGGATCACATCGCGGGCTATTCGATTTATAACGATGTCAGCGTCCGTGATTATCAGCGACACGCGCAGCAGATCGCGGCCGGCAAGAATTTCGTCGGCACCGGACCGTTCGGCCCGTGGCTGGTGACCACCGATGAAGTGCCGGATCCCACCAAGCTCAAGCTCGAAACCCGCGTGAATGGTGACATCGTCCAATCCTCGGACACATCCTTTTTGATCTTCTCGATTCCCCGGCTGATCAACTACGCGTCGGAAATCTTCGACCTCGTCCCGGGTGACGTCATTGCAACGGGAACGCCTGCCGGCGTCGGCTTTACGCGCAAGCCTCCAATCTTCCTGAAGGCCGGCGACGTCGTCGAAGTCGAGATCGAGAAACTCGGCATCCTCAGCAATCCCGTCATCGACGAGTAGTCAGTGGACGGCTTCCTCACAACGCTCGCAAAACACGGACTGGGTCAGCCATGACATCCTATGACATTCGCAAGACCCAGATTTCCGTCGAGACGGTCTGGCACGAACGTGGGCCGCGTCTCTCGCAGCCGCTCCATGTCGGCACGGCGCTTGCGATCATCCGCAATCCTTTTGCTGGTCGCTACGAGCCCGACCTGATGGCCTTCCAGGCCGAACTACGCGAACTTGGACGCACACTTGCGGCCGAACTCGTTCAGGCGCTCGGCGGCAAGGACAAGATCGAAGCCTACGGCAAGGGCATGATCGTCGGTGAAGATGGCGAGCTCGAACATGCAGCGGTGTGGCATGAGGCCGGCGGCTGGGCGATGCGCGAGATTCTCGGCCAGCCCAAAGCCATCGTGCCGGCCGCGAAGACCGTCGGCGGGATCGGCACACGGTTGATGGTCCCGCTCGGCCATATCGAAGCGGCCTATGTCCGCAGTCATTTCAGCACTGCTGAAATGACTGTCTGGGACGGCCCGCGCCGCGACGAGATCGCCTTCGGCCTGGTGATGGGCACGGGCGGAAGGCCGCATGCGCGTATTGGCGGGCTGGCCGCGTCCGATATCTCGGTGCATGACGGACAGCGATAACTCCCGCAAACAACGCCTGCACACAACGCCGGCGCTTCGCAAAGAGTTTCGCTACTTCGGCGTCTCCATCGCCCTGGCGACGGTGATCTTCAGCATCTCGACGAACAGTTTCTCTGCGTCGGTCCCGTCAGGCAAGCGGCGCAGGATATCAGTGAGGCGGCCATCGAGGGTCAGCATGGTGAAACCATGCACCAACGACCACGTGCGCGCGATCTGCGCGGCCTGCTCGATGGTCAGCGCATCGGTGGCGACATTGCCCGGATGGTGCGCGCCGACAACGCTGGCAAGACCGGCGAAGGATGCATTGGCTGCCTCGCGCAGATTCGGCCGCGTCATGTCGAGCCGCTCGGTACGAAACATCAGCTGATACATGCCGGGCTGCGCACGTGCATAAGCGAGATAGGCCTTGGCGCGGGCGAGCGCGCTTTCGAGCGGCGTCGTGCCGCTCGCACCAGCCGCAGTCATTGTGGCGTTGAAGTTGCGAAAGCCGATAGCGGCGAGTTCGCTGACGAGGCCAGTGAGATCGCCGAAGTGATGCGTCGGAGCCGCATGCGAGACGCCGGCTTCGCGGGCGACGGCGCGCAACGTCAGACCTGATAGTCCATCGCGCTCCAGCACGATTTCCGCGGCTTTCAGCAGCGCACCGTGCAAGTCCCCGTGATGATAGGGAGATTCGGCGCCGGCGGATTTTTTGGCCGTGGTCTTCGCTTGCGAATTTCCTGCGACCTTCTTGCGGCGGTCTTGCGGCACGGCGCGCGGTTTCGCGGTCTTGGTCTGCTTCGTCATGGTCATGTTATAGGTCGTCATTTTTACACTGTAAAGATTTTGCTTAGAAATCTAGACAACGTAAAGATAATAGCATGGGAGACGACGATGGCGCTGCTGGACCCGATCGAGGCTGCTCATGACAATCTAGCGCCAATCCCGATGGAGTGCGACGCGCCATTCCTGACAGTCGTCGGCGAATTGCCACGTGAGCTCAACGGCACGCTCTACCGCAATGGCCCCAATCCTCAATTCGAAACCAAAGGCTCGCACTGGTTTGTCGGCGACGGCATGCTGCATGCCTTTCACATCGAGAACGGCCGCGCGAGCTATCGCAATCGCTGGATCCGCACGCCGAAATTTCTCGCCGAGCACGATGCCGGCCACGCGCTCTATCGCGGCTTCGGCCAGAAGCTCCCGGATGCCCCCGCTTCGCTTGGCAATGACTCAGGCGCGGCCAATACCAACATCGTCTTTCACGCCGGCCGCCTGCTCGCGCTGGAGGAAGGCCATGCGCCAACCGAGATCGAACCGGGCACGCTGAAGACGCTCGGCTATCAGAACTATGGCGGACGCATTGGCGGGCCGTTCACCGCGCATCCGAAGATCGATCCCGTTACCGGAGAGATGATTTTCTTCGGCTATAATGCCCGGGGAATCTTCAGTCCGACGATCTCGTTCGGCGCGATCGATTCATCGGGCATCGTGACGCGCTTCGAACGTTTCGACGCACCTTATGCCAGCATGGTGCATGACTTCATCGTCACCGAGAACCACCTACTGTTTCCGATCCTGCCCATTGCTGGCAGCATGGAGCGCGCCCGGTCTGGCCGCCCGCCCTATGCGTGGGAGCCGGACAAGGGCTCTTATGTCGGCGTGATGAAGCGCGGCGGCAGTGCGGATGATATCAAGTGGTTTCGCGCCGAAGCCTGCTACGTCTTCCATGTGATGAATGCGTGGGAGGAAGGCGACCGCATCATCGCCGACGTCATGCAGTCCGAGGAAGCGCCGCTGTTCACGCATCCCGACGGCTCGCCGACCGATCCTGCGAAATCCAACGCGCGACTTTGTCGCTGGACCTTCGATCTGTCAGCCAATACCGATCGTTTCACCCGCACCTATCTCGACGACGTCACCGGCGAATTCCCGCGCATCGACGAGCGCCGCTCCGGCCTCCTCAGCACGCAAGGCTGGTACGCCTGCGATAATCCGGCACCGGGCGCCAGCAGCGCCTTTTCCGGGATCACACATGTCTGGCGCGACGGCGTCAGGCTCGGCCAGTATATGCTGCCGCTCGGCGACAGCATCTCCGAGCCCGTCTTCGTCGCGCGCGGAAAGGATGCAGCCGAAGGCGATGGCTGGCTGCTCGCCGTGGTGTGGCGCGCGCGGCAGAACCGCAGCGATCTGGCAGTGTTCAATGCCACCGATGTCGCCGCGGGACCGATCGCTCTCGTCCAGCTCGGTCACCGGGTACCGGCGGGCTTTCACGGTAACTGGGTCGATTCCTTATAAACTATTGATTCAATGACAGTTAAAGATCTCGGCTCACATAATTTTGACAGTGTAAAGATTTTTGTTGACGAGTCCGCGGGCAAGACCTAAAAGAAATCTTGACAACGTAAAGATAGAGCGACGGGAAAACAGCATGGCGTCCTTTCTCATGATCGGCACGGCTGCCACCGCCTCCTGAAGCACAACGACAAAAGTACTCATTCGACAACAAGCGCGGAACCACGCCATGATCAACGTCCTCGCCAAGCTGGCCATCGGCTTCCTTTCCACCATCGCCTTTTTCACGACCTTTGCGGTCGCAGGAGACGTGCTGATCGCGACTGCCGTCGCCATCGCAAGCGCTGCTACGCAGTTCGTTCTCGCACGAACCGCATATCGCAGGCCGGACATGATGACCCGGACAGCAAGCTGGGGCAGCTTGGCCCTCGTGCTGGTTGTGACCGGGACCACACTCGTCGGTATCGAACCATCCGGCGCGGCCGCCTCGGCCTCTCATGACGTTTTCACGCCGGTCGGCAATGTCTGCCCGCTCTCACAACAAGACATATGATCGCAGGATAATGAGCAGCGACGCGACGACCTCGTAAGCGAGCCTGCAACTCACCTTCACAACGTCAAGATAGCCCGAACTGGAAACGCCATGGCTTCCTTTCTCATCATCGCCCCGTTCGGTGCTTTCGCCATACTGATAATGGTGTCATCGGTCGCGATCAGCCTCTTCGCCGCAGCCGCGCTGTCGCTCGGCATCGTGGTCTGGGACGTGATCCGCGGCGGCTCGCTGAAGATGCTCGCAGCAGGCTCGGTGCTGATCTTCAGCGCGCTCGGCTGCTACATCACGCTGGTCGACGGCAATTGGAGCACGGTGGCCGTCCGCCTCGCCGTCGATGTCGGCCTGCTCTCAATCGTGCTGCTGTCGCTGGCGATCCGCCTGCCCTTCACGCTGCAATATGCCCGCGAGATGGTCGACGCCGAAACCTTGAAGCTGCCCGGCTTCATGAAGGCGAACTACATCCTCACCTGGGCCTGGGCCGGCGCATTTGTGCTGATGCTGGTGGCGGATATGTTGATCATGTACATGCCCTCGCTGCCGCTATGGATCGGCTTTGCGGTGGCTTTTGCCGCTCGCAACTCTGCCGTTGCCTTCACCAAATGGTACCCACAGTATCGTCGCGCGAAATATGGTGCAGTGAAACCGGCTGAACCGCTGAAGCCCTGATCCACTTCGCCTGCAAATCGACGCCTGACCATCTCGACTGCATTGGGAGCACTGCGATGAAGGACGTATTCGCCAAACTTGGCCAGGATTTCTTCTCCACCATCGTCTTCCTGGTGCTCTACCTCGTCACCGGTGACGTCCTGCTGGCAACCTGCGTGGCGATTGCGGGTGCCGTCGCACAGTTCGTCTATGCCCGCGTCAAGGGCTCGAGGCTCGACGTAATGACCTATGCCAGTCTCGCGCTGGTTGTCGTCCTCGGCGGCGCGACGCTGCTGACCAAGGATCCGCGCTTCGTGCTGGCCAAGCCCAGCATTGGACATTTCGCCATCGGCGCGATCATGCTGCGCAAGGGCTGGATGCTGCGCTACCTGCCACCCATCGTCAGCGAGACGATCCCTGAATATGTGACCGTTGCGGGCTATGCCTGGGCTGCGCTGATGTTCGCGCTTGGCGCCGGTGTCGTCGCTGTGGCCATGACCGGCGATATGAAACTGTGGGCGTTCTATGTGTCGGTCGTGGCCATTGGCGCCAAGGTGCTGGCCTTCGCGATCCAGTATGTCGTGTTCCGGGTGATCGTCGGCCGCAAGCTTCGCGCAGCTGCAGCGACGGCGCCGCAGATGGGCGCCTAGTCGCTCGTACGCAACAGCGAGCTTCGCAAACGGGCTACTCCGACATCCACCGTCAGCGGCGGCGATGCCGCGGGCGCATGAACCGTGTCGCCCTCATATTCAGCCGTGATCCAGCGCGTGCCATCCGCCAGCGCCGAGGTGGTGAACGACGCCGTGCCGGCGCGATCGAGGCCGACATGGGTCGCAAGAACCTGCTCGCCATCGCGAAAGGTGACGGCACCTTTCGGAATGCCAACACCGCCGGCAATCGCGGCCGTCAACGTGACCACCGCTCCAGACGGACAAGGATTCTCGGACGACGACAGCGCCACCGCCGGCGTGACGCGTATGGTTTCCTCCACCACCGCGGATTGGCTCGGCTGCACCACGACAGGCAGATAGTTGGACGTCCCCATATAATCCGCACGGAAGCGATGCGGACCCGGCGGCAGTCGCTGGACCACCAGCGACGGATGGGCCACATCGACCCAGCCAAGCACCATGAGCGTCGTCTCATCGACAAAGCGGACGATGCCGCCCGGGACGCCCCCACCGCGTTCACTGGTCACGGACGCCGTCAGTGTCGTGCGACCGGTCGCATCGATAGATGCCACCAAAGTGGTCCGGGTCAGTTCGGAGTGAATGATGGATTGGGCGCGGGCCGCGGCCGGACTTGCGAGCATAACTGCAGTGACGACGACCAGATGAAAATTGTTCACCTGTTACACTCCGGTTTGCCACCCCTGGGATGAGGCGCGTGGCCGGCGAAAAGGTTCAAACACAAAAACCGGATGCGGAGAGGCCGCATGCCGATGTGAACAATTCGTCACAGATACTGATAAAACATGATCCCGTTGACCGCGCTGGCCGCGGCCAACAACGTCACCACCGTCACATTCAGCTTCAGAGCATCCAACATGGCGCGGCCTCAAATTCGTCTGCAGTCTGATCGCTATTGGAACAGCGCCGCCTGAGTCGTCACCGCTTTTCTTTTTCCTCCGCATCCTTGCGAGTCACCGGAGAATCGAGTCCCGCGCACAGACCGAAATTCAGCGGGGTCGCTGCAAGCCTGAGTCGCGTTTTGTCGAACCAAATCGCTGGTGCCGCGACACAAAACCATGACCCGAATCGCCATCCTGATCGCCGGCCTCATCACCTCCGGCACCGCCTTTGCGCAACCCGTGACGCCGCCGCCGGAGCTGCTATCGCAGGAGACACCGGAGTGGTTTGCGAGCGCCCGTGCCTTCGTGCCGCCGGACCGCGTGGCCGGTCAGGCGTTTCATGTCGACATGTCCGATCCGCAGGCGCCGGTCGGATATGTCGCGATCTATCCAGCCGGTGCCAACGATCCGAAGACAGCGGCAAGCGCATTCGATGCCGGCGAGATGCTGGTGGCGAAGCTGGCACGCAGTGACGGCAAGCTGACCGCCCTGTCAGCCGAGCTGCGCTCGCGTGACGTCACGCTGAACAGCAACATCCCGCGTGTACTGAGCGCTGCGCATGACGATGCGGAATATCGCCAACTCCACGCCGAATTGCTGAAGGCGCGCGGCACGCTGCCGGATGGCGCCATTCCCTGCGATATCCATGGCTGGTCGACCGACCGCGACCCCAACGGATTGAATGTGCGCGCCGGGCCATCGACGAAAGCCAAGGTGCTCGGCACTCTGCCGCCGCCCTACAAATTCAAGAGCAAAGGTGAGAACGTGCCTGACGGAGGCTGGCTGACGGAATTTTCCATCATCGGCTTCAAGGATGGCTGGTTCCTGATCGAAGGCGCAACGCCGCCCGGCAAGGAATATGAGGACGAGAGCGTCTATCCGCGCAACCATCCGAAGCCTTACAGCGGCCGTGGCTGGGTCGCGGCCAGCAAGGTCGGCGCGCAATATGCCAATGGCGACACGCGGATGGGCGGACTGTTCCAGGCGCCGCATGTGGACGCGCAATGGACACCGGCCAAAGGCGAAGGTGGCAGCGAGATCAGCGCCGACGGCGGCCCCAAGCGCGTTCTCGCTTGCAGCGGCTTCTGGGCGCTGGTGGAAAGCCACGACGGCGTCCGCGGCTGGTGGCGACGGCTGTGTTCAAGCCAGGTGACGAATTGCAGCTGAGCGAAATCACTGGCGGGCCCGAGAAAAATACCTTAGGTTGTATTTATATCAGATACATATTGAGGAATCCATTTTGAGGGAGGAACGTCCATGGACAGCGTCATCCAGCAACTGGCACTCGTATCGGAATCCGCGACCATTAGCGCCAGCGACCTGATGCGGGTGGCCGCCGCGCTCCAGAAGCAGGCCAGCCGCGACTTGGCTCCCGTGTGGAATATCTCGGCCACGATCGATGCCTTCGAGAAGCTTGAGGATGTGCCGCTCGGCTACTGGCCCATGGTCGTGAGGGATGACATCGGATACGACGCTGCCGGAATCCATCTCGACAATGACCGCCAGCCGTTTGCGCTGATCAGCGCGTCATCCGATATCGATCACTGGTCGCTGACGGCATCGCACGAGACGCTCGAAATGCTTGTAGACCCCTATGGTGACAGGTTGATTGCCGGAAATTCGCCCAAGAAAGACCAGGGCCGCGTGAGCTTTCTGGTCGAGGTCGCCGATCCGTCGGAGGCTGCCGAGTTCGCCTACACCTGCAACAACGTGAGGGTATCGGATTTCTACACGCCGCGTTACTTCGATCCGGTGGCGGCTTCCGGCGTTCGCTATTCCTTCATGGGTGTCATCAAAGAACCGCGACAAGTGCTCAAAGGCGGCTATCTGTCATGGGTCGATCCGGTCACCTCGCACTGGTGGCAGCAGACCTGGTTCGGCGGCTCCAAGCCCGCCTTTCGCGACCTCGGCAAGCTTGATCCCAAGGCGGGAAGTCTGCGGTCTCAGATCGACCGGCTGTCCACGGCCGAAAGCGCCAGGGCAAACGCGACCAAGCACGCACTGGTCGGCTCCGCGCTCGTGAAGCAGGCAAGTGCGCGGTCCACGGCATCGAAAGCCAGGATGTGGAAGAGCCAGATCGATCAAATCGTGGCGGCACCCAAACCCCGGCAACGCAGGTCGGCAACACGGCGTGCCGGCCCGGCCGCGGCCGACGGCTAGGCGCGGATCGGCCCGGTGCAGGGGAGACTGCATCGGTATCGCCATCCGACATGCACTGCCTTTCATTTGCCCGAAGGCGGCATATATTTGGGAGACAAGTATTCTGCGCGACGACAACAGGGGAATGCACCATGCCCAATGAAAACTCCGCAGAGAGCATCGCACGCGCGGCGAAGTTGCGGGCGCAGATTGATCGGATGACCAAGCCATCGGCTGAGGTATCCGGGAACAGCACCTCATCGTCCAGCGAGCGCCCCATGTCGCCCCGCGAGTTCATTCAGCGCGAAATGGACCGGCTCGATAGGAAGGAGTAGCGGGACGGCGGCCGTTGCCGGCCATCGCTGCGCTCGAACCCATGTGACGACCGGTTGCTAGAACCAGATCTGCATCGGCAGGCCTTGCGTGTCGCGCGGTGGCTCGCCTTCGGGGACACAGCCCACGCAATCGCGCGCCGCCAGCGCCACCGCGCACGCATCGAGCACGTCGTCCCGCTGTGCGCCGGTGCGCGTGCGCTTGCCGGTCAGCCAGTCGTCGAGATCGCTGAAGCCGTTCACCATCAGCAGATGACGACGCAGCGCGAGCCCCTCCTCCGCATGTTTGGACGGCAGCGGCACATCGCCATTCAGACGGAGAAAGACAAGTTCAGGATGCGCTTCGCGGATATCGAGATCACGGTGCTCCAGCACGAAGCCATCGACCTCCATGATCTTCGGTCCGAGATGCCAGAGCTGGCGCGAGACTTTCTTCTGCCCGCGCCTCTCGGCCTCCGCGTTGGCGAGGTCGGGATCGGTGAAGTCCTGCCACAGCCAGCGACGTCCGCCGGAGAATACGCGCGAACCGTGGGGGCTGAGCTTCTTGCGCGCCAGCTGATCGCAGCACCGCACACCGTCATCGCCGAGGCCGATGGGAATATCGATGGCCGCACGGGCAAAGCGCTGCGTCGCAAGCCAGGAGATATCGCTGATAAAATCGATGGAGCGCCGGTCGCCGTCGAGTGTGACGGCGACCCAGCCTTTGCCGAAGCCATCGAGGCCAATGAAGGTCACGACATCCTCTCAGCCGTCATTGCGAGGAGCATCTTGCGACGAAGCAATCCAGTCTTCGCTTGTAGCTTTCTGGATTGCTTCGCTGCGCTCGCCATGACGCCAAGAGGTCGCAGCATCAACCGAGGTTCAATTCCTTGAAGAAGTCGTTGCCCTTGTCATCGATAATGATGAAGGCCGGGAAATCCACGACGTCGATGCGCCAGATCGCTTCCATGCCGAGTTCGGGATACTCGACCACCTCGACTTTCTTGATGCAGTGTTCGGCGAGGTTTGCCGCCGAGCCGCCGATCGAGCCGAGATAGAAGCCGCCATGCTTCTTGCAGGCCTCGCGCACCGCAACGGCGCGATTGCCCTTGGCAACCATCACCATCGAACCGCCCGCCGCCTGGAACTGGTCGACGAAGCTATCCATGCGGCCGGCCGTGGTCGGGCCGAACGCGCCGGAGGCATAGCCTTCGGGCGTCTTGGCGGGACCGGCGTAATAGACCGGGTGGTTCTTGAAGTAGTCCGGCAGTGGCTCGCCCTTCTCTAGCCGGTCGCGCAGCTTGGCATGCGCCGAGTCGCGCGCGACGATCATGGTGCCGGTCAGCGACAGGCGGGTCTTGGTCGGATAGTTCGACAGCGTCGCGAGAATGTCCTTCATCGGCTGGTTGAGATCTATCTTCACAACCTCGCCGCCGAGCGCCTGCTCGACCTGCGGCAGATACTGTGCGGGGTTATGCTCGAGCTCTTCGAGATAGACGCCGTCCTTGGTGATCTTGCCGAGCACCTGACGATCCGCGGAGCACGACACGCCGAGGCCGATCGGCAGCGACGCGCCATGACGCGGCAGGCGGATGACGCGGACGTCATGACAGAAATACTTGCCGCCGAACTGCGCGCCGACGCCGGACGACTGCGTCATCTTGAGGATTTCCTGCTCCATCTCCAGATCGCGGAACGCATTGCCGTCCGGCGAACCTTGCGTGGGCAGCGCATCGAGGTAACGCGCGGAAGCGAGCTTCACCGTCTTCATGCACAGCTCGGCCGAGGTGCCACCGATGACGATGGCGAGGTGGTAGGGCGGGCACGCGGCGGTGCCCAGCGTCATGATTTTTTCCTTCAGGAAGGCCAGCAGGCGATCCTTCGTCAGAACGGATGGCGTCGCCTGGAACAGAAAACTCTTGTTGGCGGAGCCGCCGCCCTTGGCCATGAACATGAACTTGTAGGCGTCATCGCCCTCGGCATATATCTCGCACTGTGCCGGCATGTTGTTGGCGGTGTTCTTCTCTTCATACATGGTCAGCGGGGCGACCTGCGAGTAGCGCAAGTTGCGGCGCAGATAGGCATCGCGGGCGCCTTCGCTGAGTGCCGCCTCATCGTCGCCATCGGTGATGACGTTGCAGCCCTTCTTGCCCATGATGATTGCGGTGCCGGTGTCCTGGCACATCGGCAGCACGCCGCCGGCGGCGATGTTCGCATTCTTGAGGAAGTCGAAGGCCACGAACTTGTCATTCGGACTGGCTTCGCTGTCGTCCAGGATGTTGCGAAGCTGCTGCAGATGGCCGGGGCGCAGATAGTGGTTGATGTCGCCGAACGCGGCCTCCGAGAGCGCCTTCAGCGCGTCGCGGGAGACCACCAGCATGTCCCTGCCCAGCACCTTCTCGACCCGCACGCCCTCGGTGGTGACCTTCTTGTAGGGAGTGGTGTCTGCGCCCAGCGGAAACAGCGGAGTGTGCTTGTAGGGCGGGACGGGCTTCTGGTCGGGGAAAGCGGTGGGAGCGTTCATGGATGGGGCCTCAAAAAGGGAGGGGATTTGAGGCCCTTGTAGGCGGTTTCCGGACAGTTTTGAAGGGTTCAAAACAGGGGGACAGGCCCGCAATCGCGGGGATAATCCCCCGTTCCAGCAGTAACCGGCTGCGCCCGCCGCGCCTTGCATAAAGTGGCGTCCCGCGTTTCAGTGCGACCGGGGATTGAGGAGAATCTGGAATGTCCATCGACCGCCTGCGCGGCATTTTTTCGGCTGTGGCGCTGCTCGCCACCGTGACCCTTGTCGCCTCGCCTGCCCGCGCCGACCGCTGCGATGATCTCGCGCGGCAGCTCAAGAGCCAGATCGACGGGCTCAGCGTCGGGCGCACCGCAGCCAATGTGATCTACCTGTCGCATCCGGCGGCGAAGCAGTTGCGACTTGGCTGCGCCAGCCGCAATTTCAGCAACGAGCTCTACGCGGCATCCGCGACCCGCAAGCCGGCGCCAGCCTTCACCGATCTCGTCGCCAGTGCGGCAGCCGTCATCTTCACGATCCCCAAGCCGGATACGGTGAAGGGCACCACGCGATGTCTCGGCCGCATGGGGATTTTCCGCGGCGACGACGTGAAGCTGCGCTATCGCCGGCTCGACCTGCGCTGCACCCGCAACAAAACATCGGCGAACATCACGATCTCCCGCGGCAAGGACGAGTGAGTATTTCGTTTTAATTGTAGTGAAGTCCTGGACGGCACGTTTACCACCGTTTCCGATCCACACCGATTGCCGCAAATTGCAGCGCCTGATTTACCAAGTCCTTGTTGGCGCATGCGCCATGGTTCGACTGCAAGTGTTGGAAACAGGGAATTTGAAATGAGCGTTTCAAGCGTCAGCAGCGCACCGCCGGTCACGCAGGTGACACCAGTCGAAGCGAAGCCGCCAGAGCCGAAGAAGAATGACGACAACGACAGCCGTACCGCGCCGCCCCCGCCGCGCGCAGCACTGCCGCCCGGCCAGGGTACGCGGATCGACCAGCTCGCCTGAGCCGGCATCATGGGACAGATCAGCCACCGATCGGGCTGACGCTCTGCCTGCCACACCGCCGCCGCGAATCTGGCATCGGATGCGCAGCTTGGGGGTTCGGCATGATCGTTCGTCTCGTGATACGGACGCTGGTCTGGTTCGGCGTGATCGGCGCCGTTTTGTTCACCGCCGCCGGGACCTTGCAATGGCCGGCGGCGTGGTCATTTCTGCTCTTCATGATCCTGCTCGGCCTTGGCGGCGGCCTGTGGCTGATCCAGATCGATCCCGCGCTGTTTGAAGAACGCATGCGCCCCGTCGTACAGCAGGGGCAGCCCACAGCGGACCGCGTCTTCATGGTGGCGTTCTTTACCGTGGCACTGGTCTGGCTGATCGTTGCGGGGCTGGATCAGCGCTTCGGTCTTTCGCAAATGACCGTTGGAGTCCAGGTCGCGGGTACGGCACTCGCAATCACGGGAATGGCAATCTCATTCTGGGTCCTGCGCGAAAACAGTTTCGCCGCACCGGTCATCAAGCTTCAACGCGACCGCGGCCAGCACGTCATCGATACCGGTCCGTATCATCTCGTGCGTCATCCCATGTATAGCGGCGCCATCCTGTTTTTTCTCGGCACATCCCTCTGGCTTGGCTCGTGGTGGAGTACCGCGCTGACGCTGATCCTGGCCGTGCTGCTCGCATGGCGCACGACGGCCGAAGAGCGTACGTTGCGGGACGGTCTCCCCGGTTACACCGACTATGCGACGCGAGTCCGCTATCGTCTGTGTCCGGGGCTCTGGTAACCTCGCCACGCGAGCTGCGCGGCGCTATTTGTCCAGCGCCTTGTAGTGCCGGAAGATGCCGTCCTTGTTGAAGGCAATGCGGCGGTCGCTGTCGAGATAGGCCTTGATGTTCGGGCGAGCCGCCACGCGGTCATGCAAATCGATCAGGCGTGGGATCTCCCGCTCGAATTTTTTCATGCGTTTCGGAAATGCGTAGCGCAGTCCTTCGACGATCTGGAACAATGACAGATCCACATAGGTCGCCTTGCGGCCAGTGACATAGGCACCCTCGCCAGCCTTCAATATCCGCTCGAAATAGCCGAGATATTTCGGCACGCGCTCTTTCAGGAATTCAGCGCTGCGCTTTTTGGCCGGGCCTTTCTGATCCTCGTAATAGAGCGACACGCCGATCGGGTGATGGGTGTCGTGCACTTCGGCAATGAAATCGGTGATCGTGAGCTGGAGTTCATGCAGTTGCAGTCGCGCCGCTTCGGACTTCGGCGCCAGACCGTGACGTGGGCCGAGATAGAACAGGATGTTCGCTGTCTGGCCGATCACCATCTTGCCTGCCTTGAGAAATGGCGGGGCGAATGGCGGAATGCCTTTCTTGCTGCCGAGCATCCTCGTCATTGCGGCCATTCCGCCCTTGCCACGCGCCATATCGCGGTAGTCCGCGCCGGCGTCTTCGAGCGCCAGGCGCACGAATTCGCCGCGGCCCTGGATCGTCGGCCAATAATACAGCTCATATCGCATGCAGAACCTCGCCAATGTCGCGTCAGGGGGTGCCAGGGTAACTGTTCACCGCGGAATTCGTTCGCCGCGCTGGTCCGGCGAGAACTCCGCACCATCGTCCAGCTACCGCCGCAAAACGCGCCATGGCCGGGACAGGCCCGGCCATGGCGGAGTGTATTGCCGCTCGTCTGCCGCAACAGAACTCAGTTCGACGCGAAGCAGTACAGCAGCCCGTCGCCGCCGGTGCTCTTCAGGTCGTTCTGCGAGCAACCGCCATCGGGGCCGCGCGACGGATGCGAGGTGTTCCATGACTTGGACGGCGGTTCTTCGTTTAGCCCCGTACGATCGATATGACCGACCATGGCGGCCCCCTGGGTGCTGCTCGTCCAGTTCTTGCAGGTGCGATCCTCGCCGGCGGCGAAGGCGGTGCCATCGGCTTGTGAGCCGGTCAGCACGTCATGGCGATTCGGCGTATCGCCGCGGCCATTGATCACCTCGCCCTTTTCGCTGAGTGAGGTCTGCTTGGAGAGGTTGTTGCTGGCACCATGCAGATCAGCGACATCCTTGGCGACGACGACGCCCTTGGCATTCTTCCATGGGCCGTTGCCGATCCGGTCCTTGGCATTGATTGCGGGCTTGCCGTCGGCGGCCTGCGTCGAGAGATAAGCGCGCCAGGTCTTGGCGCCCGCGCCTGCAGCCTGCGCCAGCGTCTGGCAATGATTGTCAGCACCGGCGAGGCCACCGAGATTGCCGCCATTGCCGATGCCATTGCTGGTGACGAAGAAGCTGGTGTCCGCGCCCTGCGCGAACGATGGCGACGTTGCTGCAAGCGAGACGGCGACAGCACCGGCGCATAGGCCGAGACGGGTCATGGTCGAGAGAAGAGTGGGCATCGATTCCTCCAATTTGTTTTTGTAGCCACGCAACGCCAGTCGCGATGGGACGCAACTGACCAACACGTCATCCGGCGGATTATTCCCGCTCTCTTATTGAGATCATCGCCTGGTAATGCACACGCATGAGGCCAATAAAAAGCGCCGCGGAATGATCCGCGGCGCTTGTCCGATTTCGATGACGCAAGGCTTACGCCTGCTGGATCGCCGACAGTTCCCACTGGGCGCCGCGCGGGCGCACGAAGGTCCAGATCTCGGTCGCTTCGATCGGCGTTTCGCTACCAGCCACCAAGCGATTGGTGCCACGCTCCAGCGTCTTGTCGACCAGCGAGAAGCGCATCGCGACGCTCGCATAGTCGGTGTCGCCTTCGCGCCAGGCTTCCGCAAGGTCGCCCTGCAGCAACTTCACATCCGACACCTTGTTGATGTCGTTGCGAGCCTTGTTCTCGGCGAGGTCCTTGGCGAAGTACGACACCATTTCCGGCGTCGACAGCTTGCCGAGCTTCTCGACATCTTCGTTCGACCAGGCAGCCTGTACATCGCTGAGCAGCTTCTCGAAAGCTTCATAATCCTGCGGTGCGATCTCGATCGGCTTGTCATTGTTCGAGCCGCCGAAACCGAAGCCACCGAGACCGCTGCGCTGCGTCGGCTGTGCGCCATAACCCTGCTGCGCCTGGTTCATGTGTGCCTGGTTCTGGTCGGGACCATTGGCCGGGCCGGTATAGGCCGAGTTGGCCGGACCGGCATAGGCCGACGCCGTCTGGTTGCGACGCTGCCACCAGGACATTGCGAGGCGGACGACGATGATGATCAGGCCGACCTGCAGCAGCAGGCCGATGATCGACGAGATACCGCCGAGGCCGCTGAACAGACCGCCGCCGAACAGCATGCCGAGCAGGCCTGCGCCGAGGAAGCCGGCAGCGAGGCCACCGAGCATGCCCATGCCCGGACGGTTGAAGAAACCGCCCTTGCTGGCTGCGCCCGTGGTCGCGCTGTTCATGCCGGGCGAACCCGGCTGTTGCATGGTGCGGTTGAACGGCTGAGCCGCGTTAGGCGCCGTCGACGTGCTCGGCGGGGCCGAGAACGTGCGGTTGCCGCGCGAGCCCGAGCTGCTGCCACCGCCAACGCGGGCGTCGGCAGAGGAGATTGCAATTGTGAGCGGCATCGCCAGCGATAGGACAACGGCCATCGTCTTGACGACGCCGCGCATGCTGAACGTGAAAGTCATGGTCATTCCCTCAATCCCCGGCAGGGGGAAAACACCCCTAACATGGCTACCCCAGCCTAAAATGGAAGCACCGTTCGAGGGTAAACGCTGCGGCCCTCGGTCGCGGCTCGTCATTGAACCTTTGGCGCAAGAGTCATCTTGCTTTCAAATACTTATGGTGCATTGCGGGGTGAATGCGCGTTTGAGAGCACGGCCGTTTTGGGAAGGTGGCGCCCTTAATTCGGCGCCATGGTCTCCTTGACCTTGGCAATCAGCGCGCTCAGGGCGAACGGCTTGGCCAGGAAGGCGAATTGCTGGTTTTCCGGCAGGCTCTTTTCGAAGGCTTCCTCGGCGTAACCTGACACGAAGATGATGCGAATATCCGCATTGCGGGCGCGCATCTCCTTCAGCAGCGTCGGTCCGTCCATCTCCGGCATCACCACGTCGGACACAACGAGATCAATGGCACCGTTCTGTTCGTCGAATAGCTCCATCGCCTCGACGCCGTTGCCGGCTTCGACCACCGTGTAACCGCGCGAGCGCAGACCGCGAGCGTTCAGCGCGCGCAGGCCCTCTTCGTCCTCGACCAGCAGGATGGTGCCCTGCCCGGTGAGGTCCGCGCGCGGCTTGGCGTCGGCAGCGGCTTCCTTGGCGGCGACGGCGGCCGCGATCGCCGGGTCGGGAGCGACTTCCTTTTCCTGGTGATGGCGCGGCAGGAAGATACGGAACGTGGTGCCTTTGCCCGGCTCGGAGTCGACATAAACGAAACCGCCGGTCTGCTTGACGATGCCGTAGACCGTAGAGAGGCCGAGGCCGGTGCCCTTGCCGACATCCTTGGTGGAGAAGAACGGTTCGAAGATCTTCTCGACGATATCGGCGGGAATACCGGTGCCGGTATCGCTGACATCGATGCGCACATAATCCGACGGCGGCATGCCCTTGTAGGACAAACGCCCGGCTTCCTCGGCCGAGACATTGACGGTGCGCACGGTCAACGCGCCGCCGTCCGGCATCGCGTCGCGCGCATTGACCGCGAGATTCACGATCACCTGCTCGAATTGCGAGATGTCGACCTTCACCGGCCACAGATCGCGGCCGTGCACGACTTCGAGTTTGACCTTCTCGCCGATCAGGCGCTTCAGCAGCAGATCGATATCGGACAGCGCATCGCCAAGATTGAGCACCGTCGGGCGCAGCGTCTGGCGGCGCGAGAATGCGAGCAACTGGCGCACCAGCGTCGCCGCGCGCGTCGCGTTCTGCTTGATCTGCATGATGTCCTGGAACGACGGATCTGTCGGCTTGTGGGCGTTCAGCAGGAAGTCGTTGGCCATCATGATGGCGGAGAGCACATTGTTGAAGTCATGGGCGATGCCGCCGGCCAGCTGGCCGATGGTGTCCATCTTCTGCGCCTGGTTGACCTGGTTCTCGAGCGTGCGGCGCTCGGTGGTCTCCAGCATGTAGACGATGGCCGCCTCGGTCTCGCGTTCGTTCTCTTCGACGGCGGTGACGAAGAACTGTCCCCAGCGTTCCTTGGCGCCTTCCAGCAGCGCTTCCACCGGCGGGATATCGCCCTGCCCCTGGGCGGCGTGACCGATCGCCGCGACGAGCTGGTTGCGGTCGCGGTCGCTGACGGCGGCGAGGATCGACTTGTTGACGGCGCCCGATGTGTTGAGGCTCTGCGCCAGCTTGGCGAAGCGGGCATTGCCGCGCACCACGGTGCCGTCGCGATCCACCGTCGCAATAGCCATCGGCGTATGGTCGAAGAAGCGCATGAAGCGCACTTCGGCAGCACGCTGCGGATCGGAGCGCTCGTCGCGCGCGCGGCTGATGACAAGGGTGCGCGACGCACCCGGCACGCCGTCGGCGCCGAAAGCGAGCTTGTGATAGAGCCGCACCGGCATGGTCTTGCCGTTGCGCATGCGCAGGTCGATGTCGAATACTTCGGTTTTGACCTCGCCGGGCATCGGCACAATGGATGTCAGCAACGAGGCGCCGTCACCGGAGACGATGTCGGTCAGCTTCAGACCGCCGGAGCCGATCTCGGCAAGATCGTGATCGAGCCAGTTTGCCAGTGTGGCGTTGACGTAAACCAGCTCGCCCTTTGGATTGACTGAGAAGAAGCCGCAAGGTGCGTGATCCAGATATTCGATGGCGTGCTGCAATTCCTGGAATACGTCTTCCTGGCGTTGCCGATCGCGGGAAATATCGGCCACCGACCACACCGTGGATTTGGCCTCGCGCTTGCCCTCACCCAGTGGACGCACGCGCATGCGCAGCCAGCGGCCGTGGCTGCCGTCGGGCGCTGCGACACGGACTTCCTCCTGCTGGCGCTTGCCCTCGCGGGCAGCCTTGAGTAGGCGGAAGACGGCTTCGGAGACATCCGGATTACCGATGAAGACGCGCTCGACCGGTCGCGCATCCTGTGCGGAGGCCGCGCCGGTCAATGTGAGATAGGCAGCATTGGCATAGACCACATGGCCCCGCGCATCGGTGACCGCGATACCGTCAAAGGCGTGATCGGCCACGGTGCGCATGATCGGATCGTCGGAGGTGCGATCGGCAAAGCGGACAATACCGGCGGCAAAGGCGAACAAAACGAACAGGCCGACCATCGCCAGCAGCGCCAACAGGCCCAGAATATAAGGCTGCGCCTGGGCGCGGCCGAGAGTCATGAATGCCACGGCGCAGGCGATGATCGCCGCGGCAATCAGTAGCACCAGCACGATGCTGCCGCTGCGCCGGGCCGGCTCGTGCAGAACCGGATTCTGCGCCGTCATCGATTGGCGATCGTGGTCGGTCTCGGCAGTCATCGGACGGTTCGTCGCCTGTTGGCAGTTGCGGCAGCGCGGGTTTGCGCGCCTCCTGAGTGCATCAATCGGCTGGCCTTACGCAAGCGCCGCGTCGGCCTATTCGCTTCCAATCCGCCGATTCGCAACACGTTCCCGGCCCCTTGCCAGGCGCTTTGCCGAATCATGACGGGCGCCCGGACAGGCCACGCTTCAGGCCCATGACGTAGCCAATGACTTCGGCCACCGCATGGTAGTGTTCGCCCGGAATTTCCTCGTCGATCTCGACGGTGGCGTAAAGCGCGCGCGCCAGCGGCACGTTTTCGACGATCGGAATGTCGTGCTTGCCGGCAACCTCCCTGATCTTCAGCGCGATGTTGTCGACGCCTTTGGCAACGCAGATCGGCGCGGTCATGCCGCGCTCATAGGACAGCGCCACGGCGTAGTGCGTCGGGTTGGTGATGATTACCGACGCCTTCGGCACCGCTGCCATCATGCGCTTCTTCATGTTCTGCTGACGCAGCTGCTTGATCTTGCCCTTGATGTGGGGGTCGCCCTCGGACTGCTTGTATTCTTCCTTCACTTCCTGCAGCGACATCTTCAGCTTCTCGTACCAGGTGCGGTACTGGAAGAAGAAGTCGGCAATGGCGACGAAGGCGAGCATCGCCACCACCGAACCCATCAGCTGCAGCGTCAGCGATGTAGTGATGCCGAGGATCGCCGACGGATCGATATGGATCAGCGCATCCAGACGAAAACGCTCGGGCCACAGCACCGCGCACATCACGGCGCCGAGCAGGACGAGCTTGAACAGGCCCTTCAGGAAATTGGCCAGCGCCTGCTTGCCGAAGACGCGCTTGGCGCCTTCCATCGGCGACAGCTTGCTGAACTTGGGCACCAGCCCTTCGGTGGAGAACACCAGCCGGTGCTGGATCAGATTGCCGGCAAGCGCGGCGATCACGAGAAACAGGATCGGCATGCCCATGGTGGACAAGATGGACATGCAGAGACTCTTGGCCAGCAGCAATAGTCCGGGCCCGTCCGTCCGTATCATCCAGGAATTTTGCAGAAGATTTTTAAGCGGCGTCTGCAGCCCGCCGCCGACCGAGCCGTTGAAGGTCGACAAGACCAGCGTCGCACCCGCCAGCAGGAACCAGGTATTGACCTCCTGGCTTTTGGCTACGTCACCGCGTTCGTGAGCATCGTCGAGCTTTTTTTGCGTGGGGTCATGTGTCTTCTCGGAATCGTCGTCGGCCATCCGCGCGCCCCTATATCCGCGGCATCATTTGTTGCATGACGCCGGTGACGTATTCGAGGTAGGTCCCCATCATGGTCGCGAGCACGACGGCGAAGATCAGGAATCCGATCATGATCGAAAGCGGTACACCGACGAAATAGACCTGCATCTGCGGCATCAGCCGTGCCAGCACGCCAAGCCCCATGTTGAAGACGAGGCCGAACACCAGGAAAGGCGCAGCAAGCTGCGTCCCGATCTTGAACGCCGCCGCGAAGGCATTGGTCGCGAGCTTTGCCACATCGCCCGTCGACATGATCTCGCCGGGCGCGAAAATCTTGTAGCTGTCGTTAATGGCGGCGATCACAAGGTGATGCGTATCGGTGGCGAACAGCATCGTGATGCCGAGCATCGTGAGAAAATTGCCGATCAGCACGCCCTGCTGACCCTGGGTCGGATCCACCGAGGTGACGAAGCCGAGACCGAGTTGCTGCGCAATGATCGATCCGGCGACCTGCAGCGCCGACAGCGTGACGCGCGCGGTGGCGCCGAGCACGACGCCGATGATGATCTCATGCGCCAGCAGAACCAGCATCGGCACGATCGATCCCATATCGACGTTATAGGCGCCGCGATGCGCCGGCAGCATGAGGAGGGTCAGTCCCAATGCGATCGATAGCTTGGCCCGTGCGGGAATGTTGGTTTCGCCAAAGCCCGGCATCAACATCACCATCGTACCGATGCGGGCGAAAGCCAGCATGAAGGCAGCGGCGAGAGCGGGCAGAAGCGAGACATCGATGCGCATACGGGATTGTGCATCACCCCCCGATGATTCGCGACGATATCCGCAACATGTAGCTCGACAATGCGTCCCCCATGAACGGGAGCGTCAGCATCATGGTGGCAAAGACCGCGAGAATCTTCGGCACGAAGACCAGCGACTGTTCCTGGATCTGGGTCAGCGCCTGCACCAGCGACACGACGACGCCGACCAGGAGGCCCACGACCATCAGCGGACCGGACACGATCACAATCGTCCAGATCGCATCGCGGGCAACGTCGAGAGTTTCGGGGCCGGTCATTGCAGTAATCCTTGTGTTACGCGGTGTTCGTGATGAGGAGGATCAGATCGGCATCTTCATGATGTCTTCGTAGGACTGGATGACGCGATCGCGCACCGAGACCAGCGTCGACACGGCGACGTCGGTTTCCGCAACTGCCGTGACCACGTCCATCACATTGGCCTTGCCGTTGGCCATTGCGATGGTCTGCGCATCCGACTTGCGGCCGGAATCGAGCACGCTGCCCAGCGCGTCCTTGAGGACCGCGCCGAACGACTGACCACCACCGGCGTCCGCCGCCTTGTTGAGACCACCACCGACGCCACCACCGGCGTCCATGATGCGCGAGAGAGCCGAGTAAGCATTGGCGGCGACAGAGGGAGTTGCCATGGTTCAGCTGTCCTGTTCAGGCCTTGAGGATGTCGAGCGTACGTTGGATCATCCGGCGCGTGGCGCTGATGATGTTGAGATTGGCTTCGTAGGAGCGCTGCGCTTCCTTCATGTCCGTCATTTCCACCAGCGAATTCACGTTGGGGTATTTGACGTTACCGGCGGCATCCGCCGCGGGATTGCCGGGCTCGTAGCGCGTGGGAAACGCAGACTGGTCGGGCCTGATGCGGCCGAGGCCGACGATGCGGGCATCCAGCGAGCGGTCCAGCTCCGATTTGAAGGTCGGCACCTTGCGGCGATAGGGGTCACCGCCCGAAGTCTGCGCTGTGGACTGCGCATTGGCGATGTTTTCCGAAATCACCCGCATGCGGCCCGCCTGGGCGCGCAGACCGGAGGTCGCGATGCCCATGGACCGCGAGAAGTCGCTAATATCGTCTGCCATGATGAGCTCCGTTTATGCGCGCGGCGGCGTCAGCGCTTGCCGATAGCGGTCTTCAACAGACCGAGGCTGCGGGTGTAGAGCGAGGTCGCGGCGGCATAGTCCATCTGGTTGGCCGAGACCTTGAGCATCTCGTCTTCCAGATTGACGGCATTGCCGGCGGGCCGGGTCTCGTAGCCGACCCGGCTGTTCTGGTTAAACGAGGCTGCGCCTCCGGTCGGCAGGATATTGGTCCCGGACGCCCGCATCATTGGCAGCGAGCCCATGCCGCCCGCGGTGACGGACGTGTTCCCGGCCTTGTCGAATTTCGGTTCCACGAGATCGCGGGGGCGGAAGTTCGGAGTGTCCGAATTGGAGATATTTTCGGCCAGCACACGCTGGCGCTCCTGATGCCACTGCATCTTGGTGCGCAGCGCCGACAACATCGGCATGTCGCTGATCGCCATCGGCCTTCTCCGCCCCGCTCGGACGGAGTGTCCTGAGCTAGGCAGAATTTGCCGCCTGCATGGTTAATACGAAGTTAATTTCCGGCGGTACTTGTTACCGAACCGTAAATGAATGCTGCAAAATTGACGTTTTTCGCAACTGCCAACGCTTTTTCGCCTGAATTGGCCGATTAACCATCCCCATCGGCCATACGACGGGGCGGCAGAAGTCGTTTTGGCTGCAGCGATTCATAGTTTATTATTAACCAACGGCAGGTTCTGCCGTGGGGCGTTAACAGATGGGGCGTGATTCACGCTGCGTGCGGGGCGTGCGGGGGTATGACACCTCCGGCTCTGGACGTGGACGTTGCAGCCACCCCGTCTGGCTGGGGACTTTATGATGCAATCATCGGTGCAATTTATCTTGGCCTTCGTTGTCGTGCTGGCGCTGATCGGGCTTACCGCCTGGCTGGTGCGCCGATTCGCTGGCAACCGGCTGGGCAACAACACCAGCCGCGGGCGCTTGCCGCGGCTCGCGGTGATCGACGCCGCCGCCGTGGACGGCCGCCGCCGCCTGGTGCTGGTCCGCCGCGACAATGTCGAACATTTGCTGATGATCGGTGGCCCGTCGGACATCGTCGTCGAGCCCAATATCGTCCGCGCCATGCCCGGCCGCGAGCAGGCCCCGCAGCGCGGCGGCCTCGCCGCCGATGTGGCAAGCCGTGGCCCGTCGCTGCCCGAAGCCCCGAGCTGGGCAGAGAGCAACGAGTCCGGCTTCGATTCCGAACCGCATGTGCCGGAGCCGGCGCCGCGTCCCGCGCGCCCCTCCTTTATCGAAGAACCGCGCCGCCCGGCCGCGCCCTTGCCGGAGCGTCGGCCCGATCCGGTCGCCAGCCTCGCGCCGGAACCTGCGCCGCGCCCCGAACCGGCGCCACGCAACGACCTTTTCCCGCAGCGGCCGATTCCGCGAAGTGAAATGCCACGTGCCGAGATGCCACGTAGCGAGCCGATGATACCGCGCCCGATGCGTGCCGATCCGCCGATCCGCACCATGCCGCCCCCCCGCACGCCGGACCGTCCCGTCGCAGCAGCGCCGACCCCGCCTGCTCCGGTTGTTGCTGCCCCGGCTCCCGCCCCGGTCGTTGCGCCGCCCGTACCGACGCAAGCCCCTACGCCTCCTGCTCCGGCAGTCGCCGTGTCGTCTGCCGATCAGAACCTTGCCGATATGGCGCAGCGCCTCGAAGCAGCCTTGCGCCGTCCTGCCGGCGAAACCCGCCAGGATGCGCCTGAGCCCCGGGTCGGCGCTCCGTCGGTGGCGCCTGAGGCACCATCGATCCGCCCGGCTTCGCGGTCGCCGGAAGTCTCGATCGCCAGCCCTGCCCGTGCGGAGGCGCCGCCAGTCGTTCCGCCGGTCAAATCGGGTTTTGAAAATCTCGAAGACGAGATGGCCTCCCTGCTGGGACGGCCGAAGTCCAGTTCGTGAGTTCGGCGAACCTCCCGCGTAGAGTATTTTTCCTTTCAGTTCTGATCGCCGCCGGGACCTTCGCAGGTCCCGCGATGGCGCAGGACATCAGCATCAATCTCGGCGGCGGTGGCGGCGGCGTCACCGAACGTGCGGTGCAGATGATTGCGTTGTTGACGGTGCTGTCGATCGCACCGTCGATCCTGATCATGATGACGTCATTCACACGCATCGTGGTCGTGCTGTCGCTGCTGCGCACCGCATTGGGTACAGCGACGGCTCCGCCAAACTCGGTGATCATCGCGCTGGCGATGTTCCTTACGGCTTTCGTGATGGGACCGGTGCTACAACGTTCCTATGACGACGGCATCAAGCCGCTGATCTCCAACGACATCACCGTCGAACAAGCCCTGGTGCGTGCATCCATTCCGCTGCGCGGCTTCATGCAGAAGAACGTGCGCGAGAAGGATCTCAAGCTGTTCATGGACTTGTCGGGCGAGCCAATTCCAGCGACGCCTGACGACCTGTCGCTCCGCATCCTTGTGCCGGCCTTCATGATCTCCGAACTGAAGCGCGCTTTCGAGATCGGCTTCCTGCTGTTCCTGCCATTCCTGATCATCGATCTCGTGGTCGCCTCGGTCTTGATGGCGATGGGCATGATGATGCTGCCACCGGCGGTGGTGTCACTGCCGTTCAAGCTGATCTTCTTCGTGCTGGTGGATGGCTGGTCGCTGGTGGCCGGCAGCCTGGTACAGAGTTACGGGCAGTAGCGAAGCTCGCCCCTACCGCGTCATCTCGATCTTGCGGACATTGACCACCGGCTGCGGCTTCAGCGAGCCGGTCGGCATCGGATCCGCACTGGCACCCGGCAGGATCGCCTTGGCGCTACTTTCGGGGAAGCGCGTCTTCATCTCGCGCAGGAAGCCGTCGAGCGTATCGACGGATGCGGCCATCTTGGCAATGGCGGCGAATTCCGAAGAGTTAGTCGAGGTCGGCTTGCTCGCGGTGTCGAAGGCGATCTTGTCGGCACCGACATTCATCAGCGGCGCATACTTTTCGCGGAAGCGCGCGAGACCGAGGGCATCTTCCGCCAGCGCATAACCCACGACAGCACGGATGATGTCGCTCTTTTCGCTTGGCGTCAGCGGCGAGAAATCCCGCCAGCGGTCGCCGTAATAGAGTTCGATCTGTTCGGAGGCTTCGCGCCAGCGCCGCGACGACCAGTAGATATCCGAGCGGAGCCGGATCGCTTCGCGCCCGCTGACATGAGAGATGATGTCGAGAGCCAGCTCACGGCGGCCAATGTCGCTCTGCGCCCGCGCCTCAAGCAGCAACCGCTGTTGACGCAGTTCGCCATTGAGATCGGCGATACGCGTAGTGCGCAGCGCGGCGATGGCCCGGTCGGGCTTGCGGCTCATCAGATAAACCATCGCCAGACGCGCAGCGACTTGCGAGCGTGCAGCGCCTTCGAGACGGTGATCGACCTGATACTGTAGAAGCTCGGCAGCCTGATCGAGCAGATCGACAGCTACGAGACGATCTGCGAGACGGCGGATCATTTCGTCGCCCCGGCGGCCGATCGGGGTCAGCTCGCGAAACTCGTAGAACATCGCCAGCGCATCGACCGGCGGCAGACTGTCACCCTTTGGCGACAGATAGATCTGCGAGAATAGCGCCTGAGCTTCGTCCTGCACCTGGCGCGCAGCTTCGCTGTTGGCCTGGCGCTCGGTGGCCGTGCGGGCGGCCAGCAGCGAGTCATTGTAGCGGCCGAGTTCGGCATACATGCGCGACAGGATCTGCAGCACCTGCACTTCCGTGCCGTCGCCGCGCCAGGTCACTGCCAGCACTTCGAGATCATGCAGCGCGTCCTCGCTGCTGATCTCGTTGCGCTTCTGGCGCAAATTGATTTCGCGCAGCTTGGCTTCCGCTGCAGACTGACGATCCACCGAACCGGTGACATCCTGATACTTCGACAGCGCGTCCTTCTCACGACCGAGTGCCTCGTCGAGCCAGCCGCTGAGCAGCATGGCCGCGGGCTTGATCTCCGGCGAGATGCCGACCGTTTCGAGCTCACTGCCGCGCGACGACGCGCCGGCATAGTCCTTGACCTCGAGCGAGGCCCGCAGCGCGAGCATCAGGGCCGCACGCTGCAGATCGGCCGGCAGCGCGGCGAGCGTGAACTCGGCATTCTTGAAACGCTCGCGCGCCTCGACCCATTTTTCCTGCTTGGCGTAGGCGAGCGCCTTCCACAATTCACCATCGTAACCCGGCCCGAGCACCGGATTGGCGATATCCTTCAGGGTTTGTTCGGGACGCCCCATCATCGCGCTGGCCACCGCATGAACGATCAGCGCGACAGGGCTTTCCTCGCCGACCTTGGTGACCGCGATCGCGAGATCGGCGACGCCCTTGGCCTCGTGGTACATGCCGCGCGCCATGTAGAATCTGGCCAGATCCATCCGCGCCTGCGGCAGCGAGCTGGCTTCGGCCGACGACATCGCGTCGATCAACTCGTCGAAGCGCGCGTTGAACGGGCCTTCCTGATCCTTGCGCCACTGGCCGACATCGAAGATCGGCCGGGCGACCGTCGACGCACGTTGCGGCGCTGCATCGGCTGCCGACAGCGTCAGGCCGCCGGGCTTGGTGAGCATCACCTTGTCGATACTGGCTTCAACGGACACGTCGTCGGAGTTCACCTGAACCACCACGCCGTGAATCGATTCCAGCAACGAGAATTCAACGAAGTCCTGGCGACGGATGAAGCCGCGCGATGGTGGCAGCGCAGTGATGATATTGAGCGTATCGCCGGCATCCGGATCAACCAGGCGATGCTTGAGACCGGGCTTGGCCAATGGCACCTGCACGCTGGCGCGCGAGGGATCGGCAATATTGCGCACGGCGGACAACGGCTGCGACGGTGTCTGACGTGTATCGGCCAGCATCAGCGACCAGGCCTGTCCCGCGCCGGGAGGATCGTCGGTCGTGAGCGAAGCCAGTTGTGGGCGATTAAGGCGGATGCGGATCGCCTGCCCCTTCTCCAGCGGGATCGTCCTCACATCGGCAATGATCGATCCGCTATCGCGGCGGATCGGCGCGGTGTCGATGGGCCGCGTCGAATCTGCCACCAGCCACAGGATATCGCCGCGACGAAACAAAGCGACCGGCGTTTGCGATGGAAAGGCAAAGGCTATGCGCACGCCGTCGCTGCTGCGCTTGACCTCAACCGGCATGCCCGCCGGTTCGGTCGGCGCAGCAGCAACGGGTGCAGCAGCAGGGGCCGCCGCAACGACAGGCGCAGGCGGCGGTGTTTCTTTCGCAGGAACGACGACAACAGGCTCGGCTGCCGGCGCAGGCTTGGGTGATTCAGCGACCTTGGCCGTCTCGGGCTTTGGCTCTTCCGGCTTCGCTGCCGCGACGGGCGCTGCCGGTGCAGCCGTCACAACCTCGACCTTCTTCTCCGGAACGATCTCTTTCGCGATCATTTCGGAGGTCGGCGGCACGATCTCGCCGGAGCGCTGTGCCGGGACGCTGGCGGGCTTTTCGACCTCAGGAGGCTTCACCGCGACCGGCGGTTTCTCGTCCGCAGGAGCGGCCACCGGCAGCTTGGCCAGCGGCGACGGCTTTTCATTCTGCTGGAAGCCGATGTCGACGACGTAGCTCTTGTCCTCGCGGAACGACTTCACATCGACGTCGCCGATCAAGCCGATCTCGACGGCGGTCCGGTTGCCGTCCATCGCCTGACCGATCGATGCGACATTGGCGGGTGCAGACAGTTTGGCATCGGCGAGATCGAACACCAGACCGGCATTGAAGGTCAGCGTCAGCGTCTTCTCGTTCAGCACCGACGACACACCGACGCCGCCAGTCTCGAACACGAAGCGCACGAAGGTCGGCTGCACGGATGCGCGTACGCGGATCGGCGGCTTCTTCTGGCTTTCCGCGGCAGCGCGTTGCTGGCGCAAGGCGCGCTCTGCCGCGCGCGCACGCTCCGACAATTCCTTGACCACATCCTGCGGCAGACCGGGCGGCATACCCTTCCAGGTGTCGGGCAACAGATCGATGAAGATGCGCTCGCCCGCCGTCATCGAATTGATGGTCACCCTGCGTGACAAAGCGAGGCGGATCGCCGTGCCATCGGGATCGCGGCGTGCGGAGCCGATATAGTCGGGGGCGGCGTCGCCGAGAATCTCGACAGGAATATCGACCGGCCGCTTGAAGCGAATGACGAGAATGGTGCCGGCCTGCGTCACCTCGGACTCCACGTCCTCGGCAAGCTTCAGCACGATGCGGCCATAGCCGCCCGACGTACCCATGCTGGCGGTGCCCCTCACCGCTTGCGCAGATGCGGCATCCGGGAACGACAGCGCAAGACAGACAATGCCCGCGAAGACCGCACAACGTCGAACGGCCCGCGTCCATGCGCGAGCTTGCGTCCAACATGCAACGGCAGCCGTCCGTACCATTCAGAAGTGTCTCTCAGCCCGATGCTCGAAGGAGGACTAGTCGCCCGCCCTGTGTCGAATCTAGATTCCGCGCTCTAAGGATTTGTTAATTAATTTCTTTAATTCCGGCCCTGCTGGATCGGCCTGCCTTCGATCTTGGGCAGTTCGACCGCCGCGGCAGATCGTTCGCCGCCCGAGGCGCGGCGCGCCAGTTCAACGGTGAGGCGTTCAGCGGCCTCCGGCTGCATCAGACCGAGAATGTCGGACATCTTCCGAGGTGCAATCTGCGAGGCGATCTCGAACAGCACCGGCATTTCCAGCCGGTCGAAGATCTTCGCGGCGTCCTTCGGCTTCATGCTTTCATACATGGTGACGATGCCCTTGAAGCGGGCGGCATCGACTTCGCTCTTCTGGTCGTTCGCCGTCTTGATACCGGCTTCGACACCCTTCAATTCATCGACGCGGGTTTCGATGCGCTTCTCGGCGGCCTTCAGCAGGCTCTCGCGAATGTCGATCTCGCGTGCACGCGCTTCCAGTTCCTGACGGCGGGCTTGCAGTCGTTCGAGGATCGCGCGTTCAGCAGGCGAGATTTGAGGAGACAGTTCGACAGGCGGATTGCTGGTCGGTTCGATCGCTGCAGGCGCTGCTACCGCGGGCTTCGGCTCTTCCTTCTTGGCTGAGACCGAGCCGGTAATATCGCCGTCCACTGGCTTGCCGCCCGGGAAGTTGAACATCTCCTGCGCCCACGATCCTTTCGTAGGCTGAGGCTGCGGATCATAATTGAACACGTAGCCGCCATCGATCACCAGGCCGGCGATCTTGAGAATCGCCAGCCCGAAAACCGCCACCAAGACGACAGGAAGAATACGAACGTCCCGAAAAGCTTTCATGCAGCGATGCCGTCAGGCCTCCTCCGTTCGGCAAACGCCTGCGCTGCCGCGGCATTGGCCCGCGCTGCGGATACCCGCGGCGCATCAGGGTCGGTTTCGGTGAGCGGTCGTGCCGCCACCGCGATCTTCGATAGCCGGCGCACGACGGCGTCGCTCTCGGCGAGCTGGGCTTTCAGTTGATCGGCCAGCGCCGTTGCCGCCGAAATCTGGCTGCCCAGATTCTCATTGACGTCGCGCACGGTAAGCTTGAGTCCGCCGATCGCACGCTCGGCGATCTCGGTCACGGTGATGAGCTCGCCGATCGTGGCCTTCAACGATTGCTCGTCCGCCTTGAGGCGCTTCAGGCGCTTATTGAGCAACATGCAATAGGCGATGGTCAGGATCAGAAGCACCGCAACCAGGCTCTCGATCACAATTCCTAATGAATGACTCATTGTGCCTCCATCAATTTAGTTTGCTCATCAGCCTTCTCAAACATGGCGAAGGTTGTGTTAGGCTTGCGTAATTGTTTCGTGACTCTAATGGCAACGCGGTCGCCGACACGGCCCATGCGACCTTCAGTCAAGGTCACGGCTCCGCAACGCACGGCAACAAGGGCATCCGCACGCATTTCCAGCGGCAGCGTATCGCCCACTTTGAGAAGCATCAGCTGCTTCAACGGGATCTCCGCCTCATACAGCACGGCGTCGACGGCGATCTCGGCCTGAGCAATTTCAGTGGCGAGATGGCTTTCCCAGATCGGATCACGGCCGAATTTTTCGCCCATGAACATCTGCATGAGCACGGCGCGGATCGGCTCGATCGTCGCATAGGGCAGCAGCAATTCGATATTGCCGCCGCGATCTTCCATGTCGATATGCAGGCGCACCAGGATTGCGGCATTGGCTGGACGGCTGATGGCGGCAAAGCGCGGATTGGTCTCAAGCCGGTCGATGGTGAAAGCCACGGGCGACAGTGGCCGGAACGCCTGTTCTGCGTCGGCCAGCACGACTTCGATCAGGCGCTTCACCAGATTGGTTTCGATGGTGGTATAGGGACGGCCCTCGATGCGCAGCGAGGCCTGACCACGACGGCCGCCGAGCAGCACGTCGATCATCGAATAGATCAGGCTGGAATCGACGGTAGCGAGGCCAAAATTCTCCCACTCCTCTGCCTTGAACACGCACAGCACGGCTGGCAGCGGAATCGAATTCATATAGTCGCCGAAACGCACCGAAGTGATGCGATCGAGCGAGACTTCGACGTTGTCGGAGGTGAAATTGCGCAGGCTCGTGGTCATCAACCGCACCAGACGGTCGAACACGATTTCGAGCATCGGCAGACGCTCATACGACACCATCGAGGAATCGATGATGGCGCGAATGCCGGAATTCTCGTCGAGATGAACCTCGTTGACGCTGAAGCCGAGGAGGTTGTCGATTTCTTCCTGCGAGAGAACGCGCTCGCCGCCGTTCTTGCCGCCGCCGATATCGCGACCGCCATCCTCGACCATGGCGGCCCATTGCTCCGCCATGGTGCCGGTGAGTTCGTTTTCGGCAGCCGCTTTCGCCGCCTCAACGGGATCCTCTGAATCCAGAGAAGCTTCCCATTCGGCGGCAATTGCGTCCTGATCGACCTGTTCGGTAGACATCAGCCTAAATCCAATTCCTCACTGAATGAGGATTTCCTTGAACAGTACAGCGTTCACGTGATGAGGAGAGATCGCGGCATTGACGCGCCGCGTCAGCTCTTCCTTCAGCCGGAACATGCCAACGGAGCCGTTCAGATCGGTGGTGCGCAGTTCGCGCAGGTAAACCTGGAACATGTCGGTGATACGCGGCATCGACGGCGTGATCTGCGCCACCAACGGCGCTTCCTTCACCTCGAGCACGATCTTGGCCTTGAGATATTGCACGCGCTCGCCGGGCTGACCGGCAAGGTTCACCAGAATCTCCGGCACATCGATGAAGGCGAGCGGCTTCGCAGCCGGCGCCGCCTCTTTCTTCTCTTCCTTGGGGTGCCCCTTCAGAAAGAACCAGCCGCCACCGCCCGCTGCAAGCACCAGCACGCCCACGACGATTGCGATCAGCTTGAATTTGCTCTTGGGAGCTGCCGCCTCGTCCCCGGTCGGGGTGCTTTCTGAAGTTTCCGTATCCGCCATCGCCTGCCCGTCCGGGGTTGGGATGAGCTCGATGCTGCAAAGCAGGCTTTAAAGACGCGATACAAATGCTGCCAGCGCCCAAGGCCCTGTGTGATCGTGACGCTAGGTCGCAATGGTTAACGGAATCTTTCTTTTGACGCTCAACTAGGAAAATTCTGCCGGCAAATATGGTCAACAAGACCTTTCTGCCGCCTGCTTTCGCGCCCTGAAAACCACCAACAAATTGAAAAATATCAGCTTTTTGACTTGGCACGGCTTTCGCTAAGTAGTCTGCGAACCGCGGCTTGGGAGAGCTGTGCGGTTTACGGGATCCGCGGCGAGCTTGGGAGAGCGATCCGCGCGAACTTAGGGGAGAACCACCGATGGAGAATATGCTTCTCGTCGGACTGTCGCGGCAGATGACGCTTCGGCGTCAGATGGACGTCGTGGCGAACAACATTGCGAATATCAACACGAGCGGCTTCAAGGCCGAGCGGACGATTTTCGAGGAATATCTGAGCCCGGCCGCCCGCGAAGACAACTTCGTCGGCCGCGACCGCCGCGTGTCCTTCGTGCAGGACCGCGCCACGATGCATGATTTCACCGGCGGCGCGACCGAGCAAACCAAGAATCCGCTGGATGTCGCCATCGATGGCAACGCCTTCCTCGCGGTGCAGACCCCGAACGGCGAGCGCTACACCCGCGACGGCGGCATGCAGATCAATTCGCAGGGCCAGCTCGTGACAGCGTCGGGCGCACCGGTGCTCGGCGCCAACGGCCCGATCGTGTTCCAGCAGACCGACCACGACATCAGCATCTCGCAGGACGGCACGGTCACGGTGCTCGAAGGCATCAACCGCATCGACTCCGTGCGCGGCAAAATTCGCATGGTCAACTTCGCGCAGCCCCAGCGGCTGGTGAAGGAAGGCTCCAACCTGTTCTCGGCCGGTCCCGGCGCCAATCCGCAGCCATCCACCACGTCGAAGCTCAACCAGGGCTTCATCGAAAAGTCGAACGTCAGCTCGGTCGTCGAAATGACCCGGATGATCGACGTCACCCGCGCCTATACCGAGCTGTCCAACATGCTGCAGTCGCAAGGCGATGCGCGGCGCTCCGCCATCGAAAAACTTGCCGACGTTCCGGCTTAAGGAATCTGACCCATGCGCGCTCTTTACACTGCAGCGACCGGGATGGCGGCCCAGGAACTCAACGTCCAGGTCATCTCGAATAATATCGCCAACATGCGCACGACCGGCTTCAAGAAGCAGCGCGCCGCATTCCAGGACCTCATCTACGATCACGTCCGCCGCGTCGGTGCGCAAGCATCGGATCAGGGCACGGTCATTCCTGTCGGCGTCGACATCGGCGGCGGTGTGAAGACCGTCGGCACTCCGCGCATGATGACCCAGGGCACGCTGTCGGCAACCGGCGGCGATCTCGATATCGCGGTCCGCGGCGAAGGCTTCTTCAAGATCCAGCTCACCGATGGCACCTTCGCCTATACTCGCGATGGCACGTTTTCCACCGACCAGCAGGGCCGCATCGTCAACCCGCAGGGCAACCTGCTGCAGCCAACGATCTCGATTCCCCAGGCATCGTCGCAACTCTCGATCAATGCGCAGGGCCAGGTCTCGGTCATCGTACCGGGCTCGACGACCCCGACCGTTCTCGGCCAGATCAGCCTCACGCGCTTCATCAACAAGGCCGGTCTCAATTCGATCGGTGACAACCTGTTCACCGAAACACCGGCCTCCGGCCCACCGCAGGACGGCGTCGCCAATGCCGACGGCTTCGGCGACATGCAGCAGCGCAACCTCGAAATGGCCAATGTCGAAGTGGTCACCGAAATCTCGGACCTGATCGCCGCGCAGCGCGCCTATGAGATGAACGCCAAGGTCATCAGCGCTGCCGACCAGATGCTGCAATCCACCGCCGGCATGTTCCGCTGAGGAGAATGATCATGACATCAGCCATGCGTTCGCTTCTCCTCGCCACCGCCCTGCTCGCTGCAGCGGCCACTGCTGCGCTCGGCCAAGCGCAGCGCGACGAGGTCATCGCATCGCCAACGCTGCGCGCCAACGTCACGGTCTCCAGCGACGTGGTGCGGATTGGCGATGTCATCGACAATGCCGGCCCCACCGCGCAGATCGCAATCTATCGGGCGCCCGATCTCGGCACCGTCGGCACGCTATCGACCGCGCAGGTCATCGCGGCGTTGCGGCAGCATCAGGTGATCGGCGTCGATACACGCGAGCTCAAGTCCATTACCGTGACACGGCTGTCGCGCAGCATCGAGAGCAAGGATATAGAGAACCAGGTCGCGCAAGCGCTGGAGAACCGCCACGGCCTTGGTGCCGCCGCCAATCTCAGCCTCACTTTCGACCGCGAAGTCCAGGGCCTGCAGCTCGACGCCAGCAATACCGGCGCGTTGCAGCCCGTCGCGGCCCGGTTCGACGCGCGTAGCGGCCGTTTCGACGTCACCTTTGCGATCGGCAACGACGCCAACGTGTCTGCCACCAAGCTGCGCTTCACCGGCAGTGCCGTTGAGACCGTGGAAGCGGCGGTGCTGGTCCGCGGCGTCGAACGCAACGAGGTGCTGAAGTCCTCTGACGTCGTCGTCGAGCGTCGCCCGAAAGCCGAAGTCGGCAACGATGGCGTAACGCGCGACCGCGCCGTGGGGATGCAGAGCCGCCGCCAATTGCGCGCCGGTCAGGCAATCCGCAATGCCGACCTCGCCAAGCCAGACCTGGTCACTCGCGATCAGGCAGTGACGCTGATCTACGAAACCGCCGGGCTTTACCTCACGCTGCGCGGCAAGGCCATCGAAGGCGGCACCGAAGGCGACGTGGTCAATGTGATCAACCTGCAGTCCAAGCGCACCGTCTCCGGCGTCGTGGTCGGTCGCGGCCAGGTCGCCGTCTCCGCTCCATCACCGCGTCTCCCCGCGCAAGTCGAAACTCCCGCGCCAACTCTTGCTCCAACCCGCGAGTCTCTCCCGTCCGAAAAAATCTCCCAGGCAAGACCTCCCCTGGCCAACTCTCCCGCTGCCACCTCTCCCGTCGCGCTTGCTGCCAACGACCACGTGCCTGTTTCTCGAAAAGCTGAGTAAAGTTGATGTTCCAGTTCCATCGTCCCTTCGCCACCGGCGCTGCGCTTCTGACGGTCGGCCTTGCTGCCAGCGGCTGTTCATCGATCGACCGTCTCGCGTCCATCGGCGAGAAACCGGCGCTCACGGCGATCGAAAACCCGACGACACAGCCCGGCTACAAGCCGGTGCAGATGCCGATGCCAAAGCCGGAGGTCGCATCCTACAACGCCAACTCGCTGTGGCGCAGCGGATCGCGCGCGTTCTTTAAGGATCAGCGCGCGCGCCAGATCGGCGACATCCTGACGGTCACCGTGAACTTCACCGATAAGGCCAATATCGCCAACGAGACCCAGCGCAGCCGTACCAATACGGAAAACTCGGGGATCACCGACTTTGCGGGCAGCAAGCTGCTGACAGGTTCGGCGGCCTCGGTCCTGCCCGGCCGTCTGCTGACGGCTGATGGATCGTCGTCGAGCGACGGCAAAGGATCGGTGGCGCGGCAGGAAGCGTTGCAAACCAGCGTCGCCGCCGTGGTCACGCAATTGCTGCCGAACGGCAACCTCGTAGTCGAGGGCAAGCAGGAGATCCGCGTCAACTACGAGATCCGCGAACTGATCGTCGCCGGCATCGTGCGTCCGGAAGACATTCAGAGCGACAACACTATCGACAGCGCCAAGATCGCGCAGGCCCGCATCGCTTATGGCGGTCGCGGTCAGATTTCGGATGTCCAGCAGCCGCGCTACGGCCAGCAAGTGATGGACGTGCTGCTGCCCTTCTAACGTTACGAACTCCCACATCTCATCGTGCTCCCACGCGATGAGATGTTCACGCGCGGCCTTCCGTCAGCTCCCCTGGCGGAAGGCCGTCGTCGTTCTGGACAGACTCCAAATGCGGTCAGGCGAAGCGCTGAACGTCAGCTCTTGAAATCCACCTCGACGCTGCCCAGTCCGAGCAATTCCATTCGGACGTGATCTCCGGCACTGAGCCACGCCGTTTGCACTAGGCTGCCCGTCAGTACGAAGTCTCCGGCGCGCAATATCTTGTCTCGGGCCGCGAGATGGTTGGCAAGCCAAGCCAGTGCATGATGTGGATGACCAAGAACATCGGCGCCATTGCCGCGCCCCACTTCCGTGCCGTTAACGACGGCACGTCCAATCACCGACAGAAGATCAGGCGCCTTGCCACGAGTAACAGGCGCACCCAGAACACATCCTGCCGCAAAGAAATCATCTGCGATCAGTGTCGGCGCATCCATACTGCGCCAGTCCGCATAACGATCATCGACGATCTCGATAGCCGGATGGTAGGCATCGATCGCTGTTGCGACGTCATCAGCTGTGAACGGCTCGCCCGACGGCATCAGATCGCTCGCGAGCTGGACCGCAATTTCACACTCCACGCCGACATGTACATAATCGTTGTAGCGCAGCGACGTTCCGGCGGCATGAACACCGCTCATATAGAGTCCGCCGGCGCAAGGATGCGAAATACCGAGATATTGCTGCATCACCGCGCTTGTGCAGCCGATCTTGTAACCGACCTGCAAGCCGAAATCGGGCGACAGCAAATTGTGAAGCGCGTCCTGTACGCGATAGCCATCGGCCTCGTCATGCGGGACCGCGTCTGGCGGCAATACGGCGAGCGGCGTGCGGTTATGGCGGACGTAAGCCAGGATTTCGGCGATCGCGAGATACTTTTCCATCGGCGGTCCCTTCGCTCGTCACACGGCTCATGCCGACATATGACTAACGGGTAGCGACCACCATCCTGCTTGGCAACGGTGCGCAGCGTTGCTAGCGCGAACCGACGCTCGCGCCACTGCAACTCTTCGATTCTGGAGTTCAGCCGAAGACCCTGGTCAGGTCTTCATGAAGTCGCCTCATCCCGGCGGGTCCGGTGAATATCTCCTTCACCTCGGCAAGAGCCTCTGTGGTCAGGACGTCTTCAGAACGCCGGCCCTGCGCAGCAGTCGCAAGGATGCGCGAGGCGATCGCGGCCTGATTGCAGGAGGTGCGGTGCTGCTCCGGCACCCTTGCGACGACCTTTTGAAGAACATTCCGCATCAGCGCGATCGTATCGGGATCATAAGAGGCAGGCGCAGCCATTGTTCATCCTCCCGTTTTTTTCTGGAGCAAGCCTACGTCCTATCGGCGAATGATGACGTTCATATTCCCGTGTTTAAGAATGTCGCCGTGCTGCAGTGCAGTCATCGCAGATCACTGCATCGCACAGCATGCGTGATTGCCTTCCGGAACTCCGAAATGAAAAACGGCCGCCCGATGGGGCGGCCGTTTGGCATCTGAAAGACTATTCGTCGCGATAGACCTTTTCGCGCTTCTCGTGGCGCTCCTGAGCTTCCACGGAGAGTGTTGCGATCGGGCGGGCTTCTAGCCGCTTGAGCGAGATCGGCTCGCCGGTCTCCTCGCAATAGCCGTAGGTATTATCCTCGATGCGTAGCAGCGCGGCGTCGATCTTGGAGATCAGCTTGCGCTGCCGGTCGCGCGCGCGCAGTTCGATGGCGCGGTCGGTTTCCGACGATGCCCGGTCGGCGAGGTCGGGGTGATTGACGTTCTCCTCCTGCAAAGCCTGCAGGGTGAGTTTCGATTCACGGAGGATTTCTTCCTTCCAGGCCAGCAATTTCGCGCGGAAATAGTCGCGCTGCCGGTCGTTCATGAAAGGCTCTTTTTCGGAGGGGCGATAGCTTTTCAACTTGTCCAAGGCCAATCCATCTATGCGTGCAAGGCGCCGGAAATGACCGGCCGCGCCGCAGCTTATATAGCGACGTCATGTGACAGACAATAACGTCAGGATACCTCCAGAACCGCCGTCCACCGCCCGGTTTCATGGTCGGAACCGTGCTGCTGCAGCGCACCACAACCCCGGCGCGGTCCATTGGTCCAAGAGCCATCCGAGCAGCCATAAACACGGCTTATGCGGGTTTCAGCCGCGCTTGGGGCCGGCCTCGCCGACTTAGACCTGGCCGGCCTTGGCCAGCTCAACTTCGACCCGGAGCTCGATCTCGGAGAGCACGGCGTCCAGACCGGGCTCGCCGGATGATTCCTTGAGGTTGGCCGCCGCACTGCGCAATCGCGCCACCATGGCCGGATTGATCGAGCCCGTGAGCAGGCCGATCTTGAGTTCGTCGAGGACATCGAGCGCACCGCGGCCGCGCTTCACCGAGCGCTGGCGGCGCTCCATGGGATCTTCGACGCTCTGCATGGCCAGAAGCGCATCGATGCTGTTGGCCGCCCGGGGCGCTACGGTCGGTTTGGTCTCGGAGGTGGGTGTCGCATCAGGCAACGAAAACCCGGTCGAACTGGTTTTCTTCGCTCCTGACGACGGGGCTCCGAATGTGGTGCCGTTCGGTCCGTAAATGCGCATCGGCGTGTCCAGCAAGGGTAATGGCCGATCCCGGCCCACGGCGGCTTGCCGTTCGCTCAGTACCATCGCGAGCGTAAACGGACCTCCAACCGGAAAGGTCGTCTTTTATGGTTAATCAATCGTAAACGGCCCGGCAAAATCTGCCGCGGGCGGCACATTCGCCGGGGCTCGGATCACACATCCAGCCCGAGAGCTTTCCTCATTATCTTTATAAATCAATATTTTAAAGCGAATTAGAACGCTGGCACGGCGCTCGCATAATGAAAGCCGGATCGTCGTCATGGGAGTGGCGAGCGGTCCAGTGAAGACCTCAGCGGGGAGCAGAGGATGCCGAGCCTACCTTCGATCCGATTCTGTCAGACGGCCTGTGCGGTGCTGCTCGTGCTGCTCGTGCAGGCGGTGTCGGCACACGCGACGTCGCGGATCAAGGATCTCGCCAATATCGAAGGCGTCCGGCAGAACCAGCTGATCGGCTACGGCCTCGTTGTCGGCCTCAACGGTACCGGCGACACCCTCAACAACATTCCTTTCACCAAGCAGTCGCTGCAGGCCATGCTCGAACGCATGGGCGTCAATATCCGCGGCCAGACCATCCGTACCGGCAATGTCGCCGCGGTCATGGTCACCGGCAACCTGCCCGCTTTCGGCACCCAGGGCACCCGGGTGGACGTCACCGTCTCGGCGCTCGGCGATGCCAAGAACCTGACCGGCGGCACCCTGCTGGTCACCCCCCTGCTCGGCGCTGACGGCAACGTCTACGCCGTCGCCCAGGGCTCCCTCGCGATCAATGGCTTTGCCGCCGAAGGTGCCGCAGCCAGCATCACCCGCGGCGTGCCCACCGTTGGCCGCATCGCCAATGGCGCCATTATCGAGCGCGAGATCGAGTTTGCGCTGAACCGCCTGCCCAATGTGCGCCTCGCTTTGCGCAACCCCGACTTCACCACGGCCAAGCGCATTGCCGCCGCCGTCAACGATTTCCTGGGATCCAAGACCGCCGAGCCGATCGATCCCTCCACCGTGCAGCTGTCGATCCCGCCGGAGTTCAAGGGCAACGTCGTCGCGCTGCTCACCGAGATCGAGCAGCTGCAGGTCGAACCGGATCTGGCCGCCAAGATCATCATCGACGAACGCTCCGGGATCATCGTGATGGGCCGCGACGTGCGCGTCGCCACCGTCGCTGTGGCGCAAGGCAATCTCACCGTGACGATTTCGGAGAGCGCCAATGTCAGCCAGCCCAATGCATTCTCCAACGGCCGCACTGTCGTCACGCCAAGCACACGAGTCGGCGTCACCGAGGACGGCAAGAAGTTCGCTCTGGTGAAGGACGGTGTGTCGCTGCAGCAGCTCGTCGACGGTCTCAATGGCCTCGGCATCGGCCCGCGCGACCTGATCGGCATCCTGCAGGCCATCAAGGCCGCGGGCGCCATCCAGGCCGACATCGAGGTGATGTGATGAACGTCAACACCGCCGTCGCCGCCTATCAGGCCAAGCACCCGACCATCAATGGCCGCCCCGATCAGAACCTGATCGATGCGCTGCAGAAAGTATCGCCGCAAGCTCAGGCCAAGACGCGCAAGCAGTCCGAAGATTTCGAGGCGATGTTCATCAACACGATGTTCTCGCAGATGACATCGGGCATCAAGGGCGAAGGCCCGTTCGGCGACACCACCGGCACCGGCGCATGGCGCTCAATGCTGACCGACGAATATTCGAAGTCCTTCGCCAAGGCCGGCGGCGTCGGCATCTCCAACGAAGTTTTTCGTTCACTCATCATCCAGCAAGCCAATCGCGCCAGCTGATCGCAGAGGACACCGCCATGAACAATGCGCAACGCCAGCAAGCCGCCCCGATCGCCGCACCGCGTTCGGTCGCGACGCTGATGGAAGCCCGTCAGCTCGCCGACGAACTTATGAAGGTGATGAACGAGCTGCTCGCCGTCATCGAACAGGAGACCACGCTGGTCCGCAACGGCCATATCCGCGAGGCCATCAAGCTCGAAGCGCCGAAGGCGGATATTTCGCGTCGTTACATTGCGATGATCTCGCTGCTCAAGATCAGCCAGACATATCTCGCGCAGACGACGCCCGACCTGCTCTCCGCCTTGCGCAAGCACCATGACGTGTTCCGTGCGATGCTGCAGGTCAATCTGACCGTGCTCGCCACCGCGCATGCGGTGTCGGAAGGCATTGTCCGCGGTGTCAATGCCGAGGTTCAGAAGCGTAATATCCCGCAGACCTATACGGCGGCCGGTCGGCAGGCCCAGCCGGGCCGGGTCAACATGACGCCCATCGTCGTCAGCCGGTCACTTTGATCGTATAATTGGTCATGCGACCGTTGGTTTGACGCGCCGCGGCATTGTTATCTTTTGACTTAAATTACAGCACGCAAGTAAGCACCGGATTCAGCCGTCCGATGCATAATGTCGTTTGGGAACGGGTCGGGATTTATCGAATGGAGCCAGGAGGGCTGCCATGGGTGCCGACTTCAATATCAAACCGGTGGGGGCACCGGTTGCCACGCCGGTGATACGACCCGCACCAGAAGCGGTGCGCGAAGCCGTGCCTACTCAGCTGCCTCCCGACAAGACCGTGTCAGCAGCGCCCCGTGTACTGCAGCCGAACATTTCTGCGGCGAACTATCAGCAGGTCGACAGCGATCGGATTTCGAAGGAAGTCATCATCGACAAGGGCGCAGGCGAGATCGTCTTCGTATCTGTGGACAAGAAGTCCAATCAGGTGATCGATCAGTATCCCGAGGAATCGCGACTGCGCTCCCGCGCCTATCTGCGCGCCATGGACACGCTCAACCAGGACGCAAAGCTGCAGAATCGACGTATGGAGACGGATCGCAGGATCTAATGCGCTGATCAGACGTCGCGCGTTGCAAAGGCCGTATCGAGATAGGTGCCACCGGTAGCGGCGTCGGTCACGACGTTCTTGATCGTCGCCTTGTTGTTGGCCGTCATCTGGAACTTGGTGTCGCCCACGCGAAACGAGTTATCCTTGATCAGGACCTGCTGATACTTCACGGTCCCCTCGCTCTGATACTTCACCTGCGCGCGGAAGCCTTCGACCTGCGAAATCGCGACCTCGAACTTCTTTCCATTAGCGTAGGTGCCCTGCCAACTGCCTTTGTAGGCGTCGGCATCCACCGCCACATACTTGCCTGCCGTGACCGGCGTGGTGGTCTTGTAAGCCGTTGCAAGAATGCTGAGTGCGTCTGCCATCGTGCCTCGTCGCACGCGGCTTCGAATCGCCGCGCCTGTCAGGCGCCATTAGGCCGCGCCAACCATTAAGCTAAAGTTACAGTGTCGACACGCTCACGGGCGACCGGACAGTCCCGCCGCAATATTGCGGTTGATGTCGATGAGCGCTTGCAGATGTTCGACCTGGCGGACCTGCTGAAGCGCGGTGCACTGCGTCAGAACAAAAATGCCGATATTGGCGATATTCTGCCGGATCTCGATCGATTCCGGATTCTGATCATTCATGGCATCGCCGACGAAGATGGACCAGAGCTTGCGATTGAATAGAAGAGCGTCGTCGAGACCAGCATCGGTATGGTCCCAATTTTCCACAACGTCCTGCAGCTTGCGCGCTGCTTTCAGAAGGGCCTGGGCTTCGATGTCTCTCGGTGTCGCCGTGGTCTGCGCAGTACGCGCGTAAGCTTGAGCACCGATCGACATTCGCTACCTCAAAAACTCTTCTTCCCGCTTGATTAGCGGACGCAATTCCTTGAGTGCTTTGTAAAGTGCGCCGCTTAAAATAAGCTTACTGACGTCCTCGATCGTCTCGCGAAAACTCGGAACCGCTTCGATCAATTCCTTGATGAAACCGAGATATAGCTCCTGATAGGCCGGGATATCGTTTTCCAGATACATCATCTGTACGCAGAGATAGACGCGCTTGACGGGCGTCGTTGCAGTCTCCGCCGTGAGGATGTCCTTTTCACGCATGATCGGCGCATCGCCATCAATCAGGAACGCCGTGCGCGTATCGGAATTGGTGATCACGCTCTGACCGATGATGATTCGCTCACCCGGCTTCAGTTCGACTCGCAAAGGCATTCAGCTCTCCTTCCCCGCAGCGGCCGTGAGGCCACATGCAAAGCCAACGGTATCTGGTGCCACATTTCGGGCGGGCATGACTATCCAGGAACCCTGAAAATACGCCTGCGATTCGAATAATACCAGCGTTCAGCGACCGGCGTCTTCAGTCTGGGGAAAGCCAGGATGCCGGGCGACGCGCCGCTGACTACCCCGACCAACGAAAAACGGCGGGATTTCTCCCGCCGTTCGGTAATCTTGGTGCGACCGCCAGACTTACTGGAGCAGCTTGAGCACGCTCTGCTGCGACTGGTTGGCCAGCGCCAGCGCGGACACCGCGATCGACTGCCGGGTCGACAGCGCCTGGCTGTTGGCGGCTTCCTCATTGGTGTCGGCCAGCGTCAGATTGGACGAGCCGGTCTGCAGCACGTTGATCAGGTTCTTGGCGAACTCCTGACGGATCTGCACGATCGACAGGTTGGAGCCGAGCGCCGAGGCCTGCGCGCGGAGAACCGAGCTGGAGATGTTGAGCGCTGCCAGCGTGTTGTTCGCAGAGGTATTGTCGAGGAAGTCCGCACCCTTGGCGAGCTTGCTGAGACCCAGACCTGCCGGCGTCAGGGTCGTGCCGGCGATATTGAGCGTCGACTTGCCGGTCTCGTTGAACACCAGCTTAAGCTGATCGCCACCGAGCAGGTTGATGCCGTTGAACGAGGCATCCTGCGACGTGGTCGTGATCTGATCGATGATGTTGTTGTACTGCGCAACGAGATTGGCGCGCGAGGTCTGCGACGCGAAGTCCTGAACCGGAGTGCTCGGCACCAGGCCATTGAACAGCTTGCCGACGGCCGCGGCTGTGCCGCCAATGGCGCCGATGGTCGACGAGGCCGCATCGTTGGACGTCTGGATGGTCATGAAGCCGGCGGGATCGATGACGGCTTGCAGGTTGTTCGGCGCCAGCGCGGCGTTGAGCTGCGCCAGGGTAGAGACCTGGCCGCTCGCGGTACCGAAGGTGATGTTCGTCGCGGTGCTCGACGGATTGGTCGCCGCAATCGTCAGCGTCAGCGCCGGCGGACCACCCAGGGCGGTCGGACCTGAGGTCCGCGCCTGGGTCACCGACGTACCCAGGCCGAGCCCGGCGAGCGCGGCGGTGTTCGAGCTCGTGATCGACAGATCGGAAGCCGCACCCGTGTGCAGCGTGATCGCCCCGATGGGCGCTGCCGTGTTGACTGCAGAGCCGGCACCACCCGACAGCGCATCGATCTTGCCCAGCAGCGTAGCGACGGTGTCCGTGATGTTGATTTCGTTGGCGCCCGACGCGCCCGAAGCTCTGAAGGTCAGGCTCTGACCATTGACGGTGATGGTGTCGTTCGCCGCGAAGCTGGTAGCAATCGAGTCGGTGGCCGCAAGACCCGACAGCAGCGTGGCGCCGGTGATGGCAGCGGCATTCTTGTTATTCGCGACAGTGCCGACATAGGTGTTGTCGGTCTTCGTGGATGTACCCAACAGGTTGTCGGCGGTCGCACCGGGATTGATCGGCGTCGTGAACGACGACTTGGCGTTATAGCCGACCGGAATCTGCAGCGCCTGGTTGGCGATCGATTTCGCGGTATCGACCAGCTTCTGCAGCGAGGTGATGCCGGTATTGGCCGCCTGCAGCACCTGCACGCCGTTGCCGATGCCGTCGAGCAGGCTGTTGATGTCACCGGCGCGGCTGTCGAGCCCTGCTGCCGTGAAGAAGTTCGTGGGGTTATCGAGGGCGGTGTTAACCTTCTTGCCGGTCGCAAGACGGTTCTGCGTCGTGGACAAGAGGTCCGCCGTCGACTGCAACGACAGCAGGTTCTGGCGAACCGAAGCCGATAGAACGATGCCTGACATATGGAAACCTTCCTGTTCCCAGCGCGGTCGACCTTCAGGTCGCGCAAGCGCATGGTGCATCTGACGAGACCCGTCTCGCCGCGATGCTGCCGGTTAAATTTGACGCCCTTCTGGAAGAGGAATCTCGGTCCGCCTTGCGGCGATGCCCGGATTAAACGCGGCCGATTCTCGGCCTACCTGCTTCCTACTCAGGCCGAATATGACCGACGACCATTTAAGATATGGTTAACAGCGGATTAAGGCTTTCGTAAAACTGTCCCAAAACGGCAAAGGCCCGGAAAGCTTGAGCTTTCCGGGCCTTTGCGACGATCGGACAACGAAAAACGGCGGGGCTTTCTGCCCCGCCGCCTTCTGTTTCGACTAGTCCGCTGAAGTTTAGCGGAGCAGCTGGAGAACGCCCTGCTGCGACTGGTTGGCCAGCGACAGCGCGGAGACGGCGATCGACTGACGGGTCGACAGCGCCTGGCTGTTGGCGGCTTCCTCGTTGGTGTCGGCGAGCGTGAGGCTCGACGCACCGGTCTGCAGCACGTTGATCATCTGCTTCGAGAAGTCCTGACGCATCTGCACGACCGACAGGTTCGAACCGAAGGCCGAAGCCTGCGAACGCAGCTTGGAGCTGGCGTTGTTCAAGCCGGTCAGCAGCTTGTTGGTGGCAGCGTTGTCAAGGAAGTCAGTGCCCTTGGTCAGCGAGGCCAGACCGAGACCCGTCGGATCGAAGGTCACGCCTGTGATGCTCAGCTTCGACTTGCCGGTCTCGTTGAAGGTGAGAGCCAGCGTGTCGCCGTTGAGCAGGTTGACGCCGTTGAAGGATGCGTCAGCCGCAGTCGTCTTGATCTGATCGATCACCGTGTTGTACTGGGCAACCAGGCCAGCACGGGTGTTCTGCGCGTTGACGTCGGCAACCGGACCGCTCAGCGACAGAGCAGCGCCGAACAGCTTGCCAGAAGCAGCAGCCGTACCGGAGAAGATGCTCGTACCCTTCGTGAAGTCGAACGAGGCTTCGTCGTTGGTCGTGGTGATGGTCAGCTTGCCGGTCTTGTCGTCGATCGATGCCTGCAGGTTGCTGTCAGCCAGCTTCTTGTTCAGGTCGTCGAGCGTCTTGACCTGTCCCGCGCCGGTGCCGAAAGTGATGGTCTGAGCAGCGCTGCCATCGAGAGCGCCGATCTTCAGGGTTTCGCCAACGTGGGAGCTCGTCGCCGCCGTCGTTCCAGCGGTGAGACCCAGCTTGGCCAGAACAGAGGCACTACCGCCCAGAACGATGCTGTCTGTGGCGTTGGAACCAGTAAGGGTAACCTTGCTGCCGGTGATAGAAGCGACTGCAGAGCCGCCACCGAGTGCCGTCTTGATGGCATCGGTCATATCGGTCGAGGTAGCAGGAGTGGTTGCAGTGGTGTTCAGAAGGATCGAGCCATCGGTGTCAGTCGTGTTGGCATTGACTGTGGTGCCAAGCGCCACAACCTTGATGGTCGTACCGTTAACACTGAAGGAGTCGCCAGCAACGAAGCTACCGCCGGTCGCGCCAGTAAGAGCCGCGCCGGCAGCGAGCGTACCGGCAGCTGCACCGGTGAGCGTTGCTGCTACGTCGGGCGTGCCGAGCAGATTGTCAGCGGTCGCGCCGGTAATCGTCGCAGTAGCCTGGGACTTGGTCGAATAGCCCGAGGTCGCCTGCAGCGCCTGGTTGGCAATCGACTTGGCGGAGTCAACGAGCTTCTGCAGCGAGGTGATGCCGGTATTGGCAGCCTGCAGGATCTGCACGCCGTTGCCGATACCATCGAGCAGGTTGTTGATGTCGCCAGCGCGGTTGTTCAGGCCCTGCGCGGTGAAGAAGTTGGTGGGATTGTCGAGCGCCGAGTTGACCTTGTTGCCGGTCGCGAGGCGGTTCTGGGTGGTGGAGAGAAGATCCGCGGTCGACTGCAGCGAGAGCAGGTTCTGACGAACGGAAGCCGAGAGTGTAATGCCGGACATGTTTGGTTACCTTCCTGGTAGACACAACGAACGACCTTCTTGGTCGGTATCGGGAAGATGACGCTGAGGTTCTAAAATTGCGTAAAGGGAACTGCGCGGATTCGATGCTCCTTATGCGTGTATTTAATTACCTATACCCGCCCTGAAAATGACAAAGCCCAACTCGTGAAAGTCGGGCTTTGTCATTTGTTATCAGTGCTTTTTGTGTAGCTGGGAGGTTGGCCTCCCGGACTTTGGCGAGGTGGCCAAAACCCGGCGAAGTTGTAAACACGAAGCAACCCGTTAAAGAAACTTAACCAAGCTCATCTGATAAAGATTTGACGTTGTCTGATACGAGGCCTGCAAAGCGGTCTGCAGCGCCAGAATTTTGGTCGCGACCTCGTCGTCATTGATGCCCTCGATGGAGTCGAGCATCGTCTGGGCCATCGCCTTGGTCTGAACCTGACGATCCGTGGTCGACTTGATCGACGCCTGCGCTCCGGCGAAGTCGGCCTGGATGTCCTGAATCGTCTGCTGACCGGGGATATTCGCCAGGTTTTGCGCCACGCGCTGGTTCAGCGCCGCGATCTGCGCATTGGCGCTCTTTGCATAGGTCGCATTGCTGAGTTGTGCCGGATCGACGGCCACGGCCGCGAACACCGCGACGGTCTGCAGTTGCGCGCGCAGGGCCTGCTCGTCGGCACGCGCGCCATATTGCACCTTAATCGATGTATCGACCTGGGAGACTGCCGATCCGCGGGCGGAGCCGTTCGCGGCCGTGTTCTGCTCGCCCTGATACCAGATCACGGTATTGTCGGCCGTGCCGGCAACGAGCGTGGTCGCTGAGCCGAGCGGCGTCGAGCCGACGCGCAGCGGCGGCTGGTCGAAGAAGTTGTCGCCGGCCTCGATCGCGGATGCCGCCACCATCGGCCCGTTGGCGAGATCCTTCATCGCGCTGCCCAGCGCGGTGTTGAGATTTGCCGCCGTCGCGGTGCTGTCGGCGCCAATCGCAAAACTGCCCGCCGGCAACGGCGTCTGGTCCGACGCCGTCAGGACGATGTCTTCCGTGGTCCCGTCAGGCATCGTGAAAGTGAACTTCACCTGATCGCCGACATTCGGGTTGGTCGCCCCGAGATCGACCGACATCGATTTCGCCACGGGCGTCGCCGGCAGCGCAGGCGGGATGGTCGCTGGCAGATCGACCGGCTGGGTGACGGTGGCACCGGCGATCGTGGTAGACACGCCAGTGACCTTCATACCGAAGGGCTGAGCTTCCAGCGGCGGGGCTGGCGTCGCGTCTTCTTCGGAAATCACCACCGAGGTCACCGGGGTTCCGACTGCGCTGCCAACGCGCCCGTTTGCGTTGACACCAAGGTCGGCCGTCTTGCGCTCGGCGATCACCTGCTTGAGGCCGGCGACGAGCGCACCATTGCCGTTCATGATCTGGTCGGCGGGAGCAACGGGCGCCGTATCGGTGGCGCGGCCGGAGAACAGGTAGCGGTCGCCCGACCGCGCATTCAGCATATCGACGGAATCGAAGAAGCCGAGCGACGCCGTCTTCTGCCCCGGCGTCTGACCGGTATTGTCGAAATTGCTGCCGGCGCTGACGGCGGCGCCTTTGACATCCGATCCGATCGCCACCAGCCGCTGCAGCGACAAATTTGCCACGCCGATGCGCGTGTTCAGATTGACGGCAGTATCGGCATAGGCCGCAACGCCACTGATCTGCGCGCGGAGCGCGATCGCGAGACTGCGACCGCTGCCCTGCCCTGCATAGGTGTTGGAGACCTTGCCGCTCGACAGCTGCTGCGTCAGCGTGTCGAGCTGATCGCGCAGATTGGTAATTCCGGATCCGATATAGGATGTGCGTGAGCCGACACCGCTGATTGTCATGATTGCCTCAGAATGCCTGCATCAGGGTTTTGTACAATTCGTTGACCGTCGACATCACGCGCGCATTGGCCGAATAGGCGTTCTGCAGAGACAGCAGATGTGCCATCTCGTCATCCATATTCACGCCGGACGCGTCTGCCATCTTCTTGTCGAGTGTGTTGAGAACGACGTTCTGGCCATCCGCGAGTTGCTTGGCGGAATCCGCCGCAGCGCCCTGTTGCCCGACGAACTGGCGCATATAGCTCGACAGCGTCCCCTTGAACGGTGCCGTATCACTGCCCGTTCCCGTCGCCGGCGAATAAGTGAAACTGGCATTGTTCAACTGGTTGAGCAGGAGGGCCGACCGCGTCGTGTCGCCTGCCGCCGTCGATCCGCTATAAACCACCAGCTTGGAGGGGTCGGCGACGATCGCATTGTTGATCGTCAACCGGCCGGCGAGACCGGCCATCTGCGAACCGTTCTTGCTGATGCCACCGCTATAAGCGGCGCCGCTGTCAGTGAACAGCGCCAGCTCCGGGCTGCCATTGCTTAGATCGGTGGGACCTTGCGTCACCGTCACCGACGCCGCATTGACGTTGGAGAATGCGGGATTGTTGACGACGGTAAGCGCGCCAGCCGTGCCGGAGAACGTAGCCTGGCCGCCAAGCGCCGCGTTCAACTGATTCAGAACCGAGCCGAAACCCGAAGAAAAATCGAGGCCGATGACGGTATCATTCGGATTGGTCGTTGCCGTGTTCGGCAGCGGCAGCACGCTGGGATCATCGACCCGCATGAACGAAATTTCGCGCTGCGTGTTGGTCGCCGTATCCGTATATGTGAAGTGAATGACATTGCCGGGCTTCATTTGCGATACGTCGAGCGTGAAGCCGGTTGGCGTTCCCGGCGGCAGCGTCGTCGGCGGCACCGTCGGCGCCGGGAACACGCTTCCCGCCGTCGTCTTGTCCGAGAGCGCGCTCGAGATCGATGCTGCGAACTGATCGAGCTGATTCTGCGCCTCGACAAGCGTCTTGTCGCGAAGTTCGGTATATGCGGCGATCGTGCCCGACTTGATAGCGCCGGCAGCGGTCAGGTCGATCGATCCGCCGTTCGGAAATTCGATCACCACCGAGCCAAGATTGCTCTTGCTGGGATCCGCGCTCCACGTCGTGTCGGCCGATACTGTGCCTTGGGCATTAAACGCAAGTGTCGCCGCTTCATTACCCACCAGCTGCACACCGGAACCGGTGAAGATGGTGACCTGATTGGCGCCATTGGTGGTGACGCGGATATCCATCAGCTGCGACAGCTGCGTGACATATTGATCGCGCTGATCGAGCAGCGCGGCGGTGTTGGAATCTGTCGATGTTCCGCCTTGCGGGTTGGCCGTCAACTGATTGTTGATCTTGGCAATCTGCTTCATCAGAGTGTTGGCGGTCGTCACCGAATCCTTGATGCCGCTTTCCGCCGAGCTGCGCAGGTTCTGAATACCCTGCGTCATCGAATTCAATTGTTGCGCGAGTGTCTGCGCGGCGTTGAGCACGCCGATCCGCGCCGACTGACTGTCCGCGCTCGTTGACAGCGCCTGCACTGCTGTCGTCAGAGCATTGAAGGAATATTCGAGCGAGCCGACTGAACCAGGATCGCCATAGAGGCTCTGCATCTGCTGCAGGAAGCTCGAACGGAGCGAGGCATAGCCCGCACCCGACGTTTCGGTGCGGAGCTGCGCCTGGATATACTGATCGAGTTCGCGATTGACGCCGACGGTGCGGACGCTGCTGCCGTTGCCGGAATTGACTGCGACCTGATCCGTCGACTTGCGAATGTAGCCAGGCGTTTCCGCATTGGCCACATTCGAGGAGACCAGCGACATCGCGGCCTGATTGGCGCGCAGGCCGGACATGGCGATGGAGAGTGCGTCGTTCAGACTCATAACTAACTGTCGCTCTCAAGGTTCACGCGGGAAGAAGGCCGCAGATGCGGCCTTGCGATTAACGCATCACGTTCAGCAGATCCTGAACCATGGTGTTGGTGGTCGTGATCACCTTGGTATTGGCCGAATAGGCCTGCTGGGTGACGATGAGCTTGGTGAATTCGTCGGCGATGTCGGTGTTCGACGACTCCAGCGACGAGCCGGAAATACTGCCACCCTTGCCGTACAGCGCTTCGCCGGATTCGTTGGTCGTCTCGAACGCGCCGCCATCGATGCGCTTGAGGAAGTTGGCGCCGTTGAAGGTGGCAATGCTGACTTCGGCAAGATCGATGTTGCGGCCGTTGGAGTAGCTGCCGACCACACGGCCTTCATTGCTGACCGACACGCTCTGGAGCTGACCCGCAGCGTAGCCGTCCTGCTCGAGCTGATTGACCTGGACGTTGCCATTGGTGTCGGCGAATTGGGTGAGACCGCCCGTGCCGAACGCCATGGTGACATTGCCAAGGCTCTTGCCGCTGACGGTCAGGCCGGTCAGCGTGATCTGGCCGACAACGGGCTGCATCTGGCCGTTCGGGCCGAACTTGAAGTCGGTGCCGACATTCTGCCAGGCAGGGCTTGCACCCGTGGCCGCTGGATCGGTCTGGTAGAACAGGTTCCAGGTATCCGTTCCGCCCTGCGTGGCGGACTCGACCTTCGCCCACCTGAATTGCAGGCTGACCGGTGCACCGTTGCCATCATAGACCGTCTTGGCGCCACCGCTGATCGATTCATCGAGGAAGGTCTGGGAGTCACTGCCGATCACGACGCCGGTGCCCGCCGTGCCGCCGCCCGAACGAAGGCCGGTAACGGTGCCGGTGAAACCCAAGGCCTGGAATGCGGCGACCGCCGTGGTCGTCGAACCTGCCGCCAGCGTAAAGTCGTTCGCCGTACCGGAGTTCAACGTGATCACGCCGGTGGCGGACACGCTCGATAGCGGCGACGCATTGCCGGTCGCAGTGTCGATGGCGGTGAGCACGTCGCCGACAGTGGCCGTATCGATAGGGATAAAGGTCGTGCCTGGTACAGCCGCAGGAGCAACGGCGCCCGTGTAGAACGAAAGCGTCTTGGTCGTGGTGACACCGGCACTGGTGGTCTTCAGCACGAGCGTATCGCCGTTGGCAAAGCCGACCGGCAGCGTATCGCTGCCGGATACGGGCGCGAGTTTGGTATTCGCCGAGATCGGCGCCGGTGTCGTCGCGAAATTGTTGCGCGCGTTGCCGGGAACAGCAGTATTTCCGAAGGGCGTTGCCGCAGTGCCCAGCACGCGCGGGTTCGACACGAAGTCGGCCGATCGCAGCAGTTCGGAACCAGGCACCGACGTCTGATGCTTGGTGGTCAACGGATAGCTGGCGAGGTTGGCGCGGTAGTCGATCTTGGTGGTGGCCTGCGACGGCAGGAAGTCATTCTGGAAGCGCAGCACTTCCGGCGTACTGCCGGCCGGGTTGCCGGTCGAGGGATCAATCTTGACGCCCTGCAGATAGTAGCCGGCGCCGTTGACGAGATAGCCGTTCTTGTCGAGCGAGAAGTCGCCGCGACGGGTATATTTGTTGACGCCGTCAAAGATCGGCGTGGAGTCGGAGACGTTGCCCGGCTTCTGCACCGCAAAGAAGCCGTCGCCGTTGATCGCCATATAAGTCGCGACCGACGACGACTGCACCGAACCCGCGATGGTGTTGGTGCTGCGCGATTGCGCCGTTACGCTGCCGGCCACCTGTGCTGATGTGCCGGCATCGGGAATGAGGTCGAGGAAGCTGGTATCGATCCGCTTGAAGGCGGTGGTTTGCGAGTTCGCGATGTTGCCGGAAATGTTTTCCAGCGCATAGGAGTTCGCCCGCAGGCCCGCAACGGACGTGGTGAGAGCGCCGAAGATACCCATTACATCGTCTCCAACTTCGATCCGGGCGGCCCGCCGGATGGTGCCAAATTCACAGCCGCTGTCGGAGGAGATGTCGCAAGCCCCGTGCCAAGGGGAGAAATTCAACGAATTCAACGCACTAAACAAAGAACCCCGGTCCATGGACCGGGGCACAATTGCCTAGCAGGGAAATAATTGCCGGATTGGCGCCTGATTTCGCCGGGTTCTGCGTAGTTGCTCAGGTCGCCGACGGCGCGGCCGGTTTGAAGATCATCGCGAAGCCGTCCATGCAGTAGCGCAGGCCGGTCGGCTTCGGGCCGTCATCGAAGACGTGACCGAGATGGCCACCGCAGCGACGGCAATGGATCTCGGTGCGGACCATGCCGAGCGTCGAATCCTTGCGCTCGCCCACAGCATTCTGCAGCGGCTGCCAGAAACTCGGCCAGCCGGTGCCGCTCTCGAACTTGGTCTCCGACGAGAACAGCGGATTGTCGCAGCCGGCGCAGGCGAAGGTGCCCTTGCGCTTTTCCTTGTTCAGCGGGCTCGAATACGGCCGCTCGGTGCCTTCCTTGCGCAGGATCTCGTATTGCTGCGGCGTCAGCTGCTTGCGCCATTCCTCATCGGTCTTCATGACTTCGAACTTCTCGTCCGAGGCAGCCCGCGCCGGCGAAGCCGTCAGCCATTTCAGCGACAGCAATCCTCCCAGGCCAGCAGCGGTCGTCAACAGAAAGCGGCGGTCGATCATGGTTGGTCTCCCTGACAATCGAGACAATCATCTCGTTCGCTTGAAATACGGGCGGACGGGCCGGAAGTTACACGCCGGTTCAGAAATATTACTCACGTTTTGTTGCGCGCCCAAACCGGGTGGATCTGCCTAGCTCGGCCGCGGGCCCCGCGTTCCCGCGCGCAGATTGGCCTCGGCCAGCCGCGCCTCGCGGATTCGCTCCCGTGCCCCGGCTCGTTCGCGGTACCGCGCCAGCGTGCCGGCCAGCGCCGAACCCTGCCGCTCCCATAGCCCGACCGCGTAGCCGACGGCCCGCCCGGTCGTGCCACCAGCCCAGACCAGTTCGAACGGCGCGAACAGCTTGAAGCGATCATCATAGGCATACATGCCACGGGCGATCAGTTGCCCGGCCATGGCCGTCGTGTTGAGGCCCCGATGGCTGAAGCCGCTGGCGACCCACAATCCCTGACGGAGTTGCCCGATCTGCGGCATGCCGTGCACGGTCTGGCCGAGCGCGCCGCCGAAGGTCTCGGCCATGGCAACCTTGCCCAGCGCCGGAAACACGGTGCGGATGCGACGCGCGATGGCGCCGGCATAGCGCTCCGGCTGCCCGGCCCATGTTGTTTCCGGGCTCGACCACATCAGCCGATCACCATCGACGATACGGAAATGGTCGACGCCGTCGCTGTCACTCACCGAGCCCTGAAACGTCACCGCCTCGGCGAGACGCTCACCAAGCGGTTCGGTGATGCCGGCATAGCGCCACACCGGCAACAGCGTGTCCGACAGCTTTTGCGCAGGCGCACCGAGATGGATGTTGCCGGCCAGCACGATGTGTGTGGCACGCATCCGCGCCGACGGAGTCACGATGCGTTTGCGGATGCCGCCGGCATCGATGCTGACCACCGGCGTGTCCTCGAATATCCGCACACCAGCCTGTTTCGCCAGCGCTGCGAGACCCAGCAGATATTTGCGGCCATCGATCTGAAACGCCTTCGGATAATGCACGCCGTGAAAGTAGCGTTTGGTTTTCAGCACGTCGCGGACGCGGTCGATCTGCCAGCCGTCCACTTCAGTATCGAAATCTTCGCCGAGCATCTGCAGGCGTGCGATCAGGCGATCGCCGACATCGACATTGGAGACTTCCAGCGCCCCCTCGGACAGGCCGAGACCTGGGATCAGGTCGTCTGATGCCTGGGTCCGGACATACTCTGCGCCCTGCTTCGAGAGCGCCCACAACTCACGAGCGTCCTCCAGGCCAACACGCGCAATCAGATCGGCGAGCGGCAGGCCAAAGCCCGGCATCACGGTTCCCAACTGGTTGCCGGACGCGTTCCAGCCGACATGGCGCCCTTCGAGCACCGCGACGCTTGCACCCAAACGCGCCGCTTCCAGCGCAATGCTGAGCCCGGCGAGCCCGGCCCCGACCACGCAGACATCGACATCGAGGCTGAAGGTCAGCCGCGCGCGGTCGGCGTCGGCGACCTCAGGTCCAAATGTCACGCTTGCGGAAGGGGCGGTCATAACGTTTTCTTACGGACAGGTGGCGCGCTTGTCACCTTGTCCTCACGGTTCATGTCCATTAATCCGCAGACCTGACGTCTGGCGCGACCGCGCCGCCCGCCTCGCTACTACCTCTTGCCGAATCGAGATCGCGCCATGCGCCGTTTACTGCTGCTGCGTCACGCCAAGACTGAAACGGACGCGCCGAGCGGCAAGGATTTTGATCGCAGGCTGGATGACCGCGGCCGGCTGGATGCGGCTCTCATGGGCGCCTGGCTCAGCAGAAATCCGCCCCTGCCCGATCTGGTCTGCGTCTCCACGGCGGTACGCGCGCAGCAGACCTGGAGCCTCGTGGCCGCGGCGATGCCGGCGGCGAAACCGACAGTCGCCAGCCTTGATGAACTCTATGGCGCCGGCCTCTCCGAATTGCTGGCGGTGATCCGCGGCGCCGCCGTGGAAGATCCAGAGCAGCTGATGCTGGTCGGCCACAATCCCGGCCTGCATGAAATGGCGCTCAGCCTGATTGGCGGCGGCGATGCCGCAGGCAGGAAAACCGTCGCCGACAACTTGCCGACCGGCAGCATCGTCGTGATCGACTTTCCCATCGAGGACTGGAACGACGTTGCCTTCCGCGATGGACAACTCGTGCAATTCGTCAGTCCGAAACTGCTGAAGGGCGCCGCGGGCGAATAAGCTGCGCCCATCGGAACCGGTTTGTGCTATCCTTCTCCGGACGACGATGGAGGTGCACATGTACAAATCCATTCTGGTCCCGATCGATCTGGCCGAAACCGATGTGGCCAAACCCGCGATTGCCCAGGCCGCGACGCTGTCGCAAACCTTCGGTGCCACCGTCCGGCTGCTCAACATAATGCCGATGACCCCGGTGATGCTGGCCGAATATGTCCCGGCGGATTTCGATACTCAGCAACTGGAATCGTCGCAGGCCGCTCTTGCTGCGGTGGCACGCGATTGCGGCATCGACAGCAGCCGCGTCTCCAGCGTGGTGCGACAGGGCGGCATCTATCACGAGATTCTCGAAGAAGCCTCGGCGATCAAGGCCGATCTCATTGTGATGACCTCGCACCGCCCGGCGATGCGCACTTACTTTCTCGGCTCCAATGCCGGCCATGTGGTGCGCTATGCGAAATGTTCGGTACTCGTCGTGCGGCCGTGACTACGGCAACAGCTCGGCCGGCACACTGCTGAATGTGTAGTTGCGCGGTTTATTGCGGCGGATGAAACCGCTGATCTGCCAGCCGAAGAATATTGCGAAGCCAATGATGAAGACCACGCCGGCAAACTCGCCGGTGAGCAACGCGCGCAGGAGCAGCGCGGTCATTGCGAGACCGACAAAGGCCAGTGCCACAACAATCATTGTGTAGATGCCTGGTCGCAGGCCGGAGCTGAGCTTGGCCAGACTACCTGCCACAGCGAGGCGGCGATGCAGCTCCAGGATAAACGCGCTGAAGCCCGACTGCGGCTCCATCAGCGCGACGGTTTGTTTCGACGTCGAGAAGATCGTGATGTGACGACCGTCGGCATGATCGATATCGGCCCGAAAGCGGCGGTGCTGCATACCCATCGGCCGATAGGACAGCCGGATCGCCGCGATATCCGCATAGGCCCAGACACCAGAGCGACGACCTGTGCGCCATAACAAACCTTCATCGGTCAATTCATAACGATGCGCGGCGCCAATCAGGGAGGCCTTGTAGGCATAGGTGTGCCCCGGCCCTGCCGCTTCTGCGGCAGACGATGCGTCTCTGCGCCTGAAGAGGGTCTTGAGCAAACAGAAGTCCCCTGCGCTGTTCGATCTCGCTTGCTTGCGCGATCGCCTGCATGTCCCTTACAAGCTTGCCATGGCCGAGACGACCACTTTTCCGCGCCGCCTGATTCTGGCCGGCGCGATGATTTCAGGATTGCTGCTGACGCTGGCCGTACACATGCTCGGCCAGCGATTCGGCCTCGACCTCGGTGGCCTCTGGCGCAACGATCCCGACAATTTCATGCCGATCGGATCCGCCTTCGCCTGGTGGCTGATCGCGGCGATGGCCTTTGTCGGCGGCTATGTGACCGCTAACCTGCTGCACAGCGCAGCATCCGGTCGCATCCCGCAGCGCATGCGGCAGTTTCTGATCACCATTGGCGTGCTGTTTCTGGCCGGCGCCGGTCAGGCGGCCTCGGCGCCCAACGCTATACCGACGGGTGTTCTGGCCAGTCTTGCCGCCCTCGGCCTCGGCGGCGTCATGGCGTTCTGCGGCGCCCATTTTGCGCTGCGAAAGGCATAGGCGAAGCCCAAAAAAAATCGCGCAGGCTTTCGCCCGCGCGATTGTTCTGTGCCGTGTGATCGCTGGTACCGCGATCAGCTTGCGGCGCGCATATTGACCTTGCCTTCGGCCAATGACGTCAGCTTCTTGTCGGTGGTCTTTTCCTCATCGAGCGTCTTCTGCAGCACGGCCGCGCAATCGTTGCGGCCAAGCTGGCGCGCCCACGCGATCAGGCTGCCGTAACGCGCGATCTCGTAGTGCTCGGCGGCCTGAGCCGCATTGATCAGCGCGGCGTCGAGTACCTTCTTGTCCTCGACTTCCCCGGCGGTCTCGTCGGCTTCCTTGATGATACCGTCGATTGCCGGGCAGGTAACCGCCTTCACCTCGGCGCCGTGCATGGCGAAGACCTGCTCAAGCCGCAGCACATGCACTTCGGTTTCTTGCAAATGCGTCTTGAAAGCCTGCTTCAACAGTGGTTCTGCAGCCTTGTCAGCCATTTTCGGCAGCGCCTTCAGAAGCTGCTTCTCCGCGTAATAAATGTCCTGCAGCTGGTGCACAAACAGGTCATCCATCGTCTTGATGTCCTTGGTGAACAGTCCCATCGTTTCAATCCCGGTGTTCTGGAACGGGGTGGCCGCTGCGGCGCATTGTCCCGCTCGGTTGCGATAGGCCGGTAACCATCGATATTGGGACGTGTTCCGGGACCGTCTTGATTTGCCGCATGGAACATTCGACTTGCCCGCCTATATGAAATGCGGGACGAATGGCTCGGAATTGTCTGTGCGATTGTCGTGCAGGGTCAGGGCTTTGCAGCCGGCGCGGGTATGTGGCGACCTTGCGGCGCGGTATTAACGCTGGCGCTGTCAAGGACTGCACAACGAAACGTTTTTGCCGTAAGGGTTTGGGCTTGATGAGTGAACTTCGCGTATGAGTGAATTGGTCGCCGCTTGCCGCCTGTTACCCCGATCGGCTTTCCACCTGTTCGCGCTCCGCCGGGAGGACGAATGCAACGATTGCTGACCGCGCTCGGGCGCGGCTTCAAGCAACACGTCGGCTGGAAACGGCTGGGTGTTGTCGCAAGCCTGATCGTCATCGCCCTCGCCATCTCCCATCTGGTGCATACGCTGAAGGGCCTCGATACCGCCAAGATCCTGGCGGCGATGGCCGCAAAATCGACGATGCAAATCGCCATGGCGACGCTGTGCGTGATCGGCGCCTTCTGCACTCTCACCTTCTACGATTACTTCGCGCTCAGAACGATCGGCAAGAAGCATGTGCCGTATCGGATCGCGGCACTCTCGGGCTTCACCAGCTACACCATCGGCCACAATATCGGGGCCACCGTGTTCACTGGCGGCGCCATCCGCTTCCGCATCTATTCGGACTACGGATTGAATGCCATTGACGTCGCCAAGATCTGCTTCATCTCCGGACTGACCTTCTGGCTCGGCAATCTGTTCGTGCTAGGCATCGGCATGGTCTGGCATCCGCAGGCCGCCTCGGCCATCGATCTCCTGCCCAATGCCATCAATCGGCTGATCGGGTTCGGCTGTCTGGCCGGCATCATCGGCTATCTGGTCTGGCTGTCGGTCGGCAAGCAACGCCGCGAGCTCGGTCAGAACGGCTGGAAGGTCGTCCTGCCTTCCGCCCAGTTGACGCTGCTGCAGATCGCCATCGGCGTTGTCGATCTCGGCTTCTGCGCGCTGGCCATGTATCTGCTGATGCCCGATCAGCCCTATATCGATTTCGTCTCGCTGGCTGTGGTGTTCATCCTCGCCACCCTGCTGGGCTTCGCCAGCCATGCCCCGGGCAGCCTTGGCGTATTCGACGCCGCTTTGCTGGTGGCGCTGCCGCAGTTCCGCCAGGAGGAGCTGGTCGCCACCGTGGTCATGTTCCGGATCCTGTATTTCATGATCCCGTTCGCCATCTCGATCTGCATCATGGGCACCCGCGAAATCTGGCTCAGTGTCATCCAGCCATGGCACAGGCGCCGCCTGGATGACCGCAATGAACGTCGCGAGATCGAGCCCGCCCCGGTCGTGGTGCATGAGCAGCCATTGAAGCGTCAGTCACAGGGTTGAATCAGTCCCGGGCGTGCCACATCACGCGTCCGGCCAATCGATTTCTTACTTCCGCCCCATACGTGACGTTCAACACCGCCATGGCCCCCATCTATTTCAGACGTTCATTGATCAACCTCGCCGTGCTGCTCGGCATGCTGGGCACGCTGCCGGTTGAACTGGCCGCCGCGCAGGGCGTGGCCAACAGTTCGATCCAGATTTCCTGGGAAGTGCGCAACCGCTTCCGGCTGTTCCGCGAAGAACGTGACTTCCAGCTCCATGTCGACGCCATGCGCAACCGCAGCGTGCTGGCCGCCGAACAGGCTTTGGGCGTGCAGAGCGATGGCCGCGGTTGGGCGCGCAACACCGTCAACCGGCTGTGCATCGATCTGGCCGGAAAGGTCAGCGAGCCCTGCACCCGCGACACCGTCAAGGAAAGCTACCTGACGCCGACCGAACATCCGATCACCGTCCGCCTTACCGGCGAAGTGCCGGTCGGTGCGATCTGCGCCTGGACCTTCGAGGACGGCGAAGGCCCGCGTCAATCCACCCTCGACTGCGCCGAGCCGATCAATTTCCGCGCCATCTATGGTCGCCGCACGGTCGCGACTGTGGAGGTTACCAGCGGCGCCGAGGCTCCTGTGCGGGTCAGCGCCGACATCGCCGTGCGCGACATCCTGATTGCGGGCCTCGGCGATTCCATTGCGTCGGGTGAAGGCAATCCGGATCGTCCGGTTGCGCTGTCCGATGACGGTTTCTGCTTCCGCTCTTATCTCGGCGGCCCCAGCGGGCAGTTCTATCGGCCGAGCCGTGCCGGCTTCAAAGGTGGCCGTTCCTGCGACTCCTATGAGTCGCTGCAGGCCTGGCAGCGCGCGGGCGCGCAGTGGTTCAACGCCGCGTGCCACCGTTCGCTCTATAGCTACCAGACCCGCGCCGCGCTGGCGCTTGCCGTGCAGTATCCGCACGTCGCCGTCACCTATCTGCCGCTGGCCTGTTCGGGCGCGACCATCGCCGACGGATTGCTGGGTGGACAGCGCGCGCGTGAGTGCCTCACCACGAAGAATGCGAGCACCTGTGCGGGCAGCGTCAACGCGCAGATCGCCGAACTGCGCGAAGCCATCACTGCCGCCAAGCGCCGTCAGCCGGCACGCCGGCTCGATCTCGTGCTGCTGTCGATCGGCGCCAACGACATTAACTTCTCCGGGCTCGTTGCCGACGTCATCGTCGAGAACGCCACCGAACGTGCGCTGTTCAAGCGCGGCGGCATTCTTGGCTCGGTCGAGGACTCCCGCAGCGCGCTGGTCCGCGAACTGCCCTCCAGCTTCGGCAAGGTGCGGGAAGCCCTGAAGCCGCTGCTCGGCGGAGACATGTCGCGCGTGGTGTTTGCCGCTTACGCCAACCCGACTTTCGCCAATGGCGCACCCTGCCCCGGCGGCCCGGCCGGCTTCGACGTGCATCCGTCATTCTCAGCCGATCCGCAGCGGCTGGCCAATGTCGCGAATTTCGTCGAGTCCGAATTCCTGCCGCAACTGAAGTCCATCGCGCTGTGTCAAGGCGGCGTACTGTGCCGCAATCCCGAAGCCGACCGTATGACCTTCGTCGATCAGCATCAGGCGAGTTTCGCCAATCACGGCTTCTGCGCACGCTCCGCATCCGATCCCGAATTCGATCGCGCCTGCTTCTCGCCCAAGGGCGACAGCTTCGAGACCAGTCTCGTCGAAGCGGCGGCGCAGCCGATGGTGTGCGGTCGCGGCGCCAGCGAATTCCGCCCCTATTTGCCGCGTGGCCGCTGGATCCGCGACGCCAATGACAGCTACTTCGCGGCGATGACCTATCCGCAGGGCTATTCGGCGGCGATCCAGCCGGCCGATATCCATGACGCGACCTGGGGCATTCTCTCCGCCGTCTATGGCGGTGCGATCCATCCCACCGGCGAAGGTCATGCAGCAATGGCCGATGCCGTCGTGCCGGCAGCGGCGAGCGTATTGCGGCTGGGCGCGGAAGCTGATGTCACGCAGGAGCCACTGGCACCGATGGTGCTGCAGCCAGCTGCGCGATAGGACGATCAGCTCAGCTATCCATCGAGGTCCCGGCAGAAGGAAAGCGGTCCGGACTACGCCCGTCCGTCGCCTTCGACACAGCTTTGACCATGTGGCGCGCGTCTCGGCAGTCCATGGCCGAAGACAACAAAGCTGATGCCCGCGAGAATCCACACGCTCATTCCGCCATAGAGCATGACCCAGCCGAACCCTTGGGTCAGGGCGTCTTGAATGACGGCTCCGCCGGGATTGTATTCGGACGCGAGCGCCGTGCCGGCTGCGACGCTTTCTGCCAGCGAGCGTAAGAGCTCGACACTGGTACCGCTCGGTAGCGCGGCCTTCAAAGACGCACGAACTCCCTCGACGAGAATGAGGCCCATGAGCGCGATATTAATGGCAAGCGCAATCATGCGGGCGCTCATATCGATGCCTGACGCCATGCCCGCGCGTTCCTGCGGCACTGATCCGGTCGTCGTGTTGGTCACGGGCGTATTGGTCAGCCCCAATCCGATGCCGGCAAGGACGCATCCCGGCAGCATCGTCAGCCAGCTCGCATGCGCGACCGAGCTGCCGATCTTCATGGCGAAGAACCCCGCTCCAATCGTGAACAGGCCGAGCGGGATGACCAGACCCGGATGGAAACGTAGCACGAGCCGTTCGGCCACCGGCGGCACGACCAGCGTCGGCAACGTATAGGCCAGAAGCGACAGTCCGGCGCCGACGCTGCTATAACCCAACCCTGCCTGGAAATAGATCGGCAGATAGATCATGAACGGCCAGAAGCTGAAGTTCATGGCCATCGAGCCGACCAGCGCGCCGGAAAAATTACGGATCCGGAAGACGGTGAAGTCGAACATCGGCCTCGGGCTGAGACGCTCGGCGAAGACAAAGCCGATCAGGCTTGCAGCGAACACGCCGACGACCGCAAACGCCGTCCAGCTGTCGAAGCCGATATCCGGGCCTTGCGTAATGAAGAATGCGAGGCAGAAGACTGCAAGCGAGAGCGTGATGATCCCTGCAAGATCAAGGCTGCTGGCCTCCGGATCGCGCGACTCGCGAACTCCGCTCCCGGCGAGGATCAAGGCGATCACGGCAAGCGGGGCATGGATGAGGAAGGCCCATTCCCAGCTCGACAAAGCCACGATTGCGCCGCCGATGATCGGGCCGAAGCCCAGACCGATGCCAAAGATGATCCCCCACCAGCCGAATGCAACGGCGCGTTGCCGCCCTTCCGGAAATTGATGGGATAGCACCGCGACCTGGCAGATCAGCATCGCCCCGCCGCTCATGCCCTGGAGAAATCTGGCAACGATCAGCACCAATATATTTTCGGTCAGACCGCAAAGCAGCGATGCAGCGGCAAACGCGACGATCGCAATCAGATAGACGCGCTTGCGCCCATAGCGATCCGCGAGCGTGCCGGTTGCCATCAGCACCGTCGTCACCGCGATCGCATACGCATTCATGACCCATTGGAGCTGTTTGAAATCGGCATGAAGCACCCGCTCCAGTGTCGGCAGGACCGCGGGAATGCTGGAAATCTCCAGACCGAACATCAGGGAGGTGAGACAGGCAGCCGCCAAAGCCAATGTGCTTTGTCGTGTCGATTCGGAGAGCATGGGAGCCTTTCGGGATAATAACGCGCCACAGTGAAGCCCGACGACAGAGGATGAGGTCCACCCGGTCTCCGTTGTGATGAACGCAACATAGGCAGAGGTTGACCATTTCAGAATTGGATGGTTGATTATTTCAGAGACAACAAATCTGGATAACTCAAATGAGCGCCCTGGACGTGGATGCGGTGCAGGCATTCGTGACCATCGCCAATCTTCAGAGCTTCACCCGCGCAGCGGAAGCGCTCGGCACGACGCAGGGCGCGATCAGCGTGAAGCTGAAGCGGCTGGAAGACCGCCTCGGCCATAAATTGATCGAACGAACCCCGCGAATGGTGCGCCTCTCGGCGCAAGGCGCGCTATTCGTCGATTCAGCCCGCGACTTCCTGGCCGCGCATGATCGCGCTGTCGCAGCTTTGTCTGCGACCCGTCGCCGTTTCGCACTCGGCATTGCGGCCCATGTGGCCGGGCCGGAGGTTCCGACGCTGCTGGCTCGCCTGAATGCCCATGACCCCACGCTCACGATCGAGGTTCGCCTCGATAATTCACGCAATTTGCTGGACGCATTCGACCGCGGCGAAATCGATGCGGCCATCGTCCGGCGTGAGGATGACCGACGCGACGGCGAAGTGCTTGCGCCCGAGCATTTCGGCTGGTTCGCAGCACCAGGCTTTGTGCACCGGCCGGGCGAGGCATTGCGACTGGCGGCGCTAACGCCAGTATGTGGCGTGCACGACGTTGCCATTCATGCGCTGGACGCGGCCGGCATCGCATGGACGGAGGTGTTTCTCGGTGGCGGCTCTTCAGTCGTGTCGGACGCGGTCTCGGCGGGCCTTGCCACCGCGGTCTTCTCCTGCCGGCTTGCACCGGCCGGCACCATCGAAGTCAGCCAGAAGTTTGGCCTGCCGCCGCTGGCGTCATCGGAAATCGTACTTCTCTCGACACTGTCGGATATGCAATCTCGCCAAGCGCTGCGAACCCTCGCGGCTGCGTTCCGCGAACACCGCGCGCATACGAGCTAGGTAGCGTATGGAAGGCGATCCAGCAGCGGCTGCGCCAGATGCAGGACCTGATAGCAAGCACCAGCATCGGTCTGTTCATTCTCTGACAGCAGAACGCGGGTGAATATCCACTTTTCGGCATCCAGTCCGATCACGGCTGCAACAATTCCGGCGCGAACCGAGAGATCCGCGTTGCGCTCGATCTCCCCTCTTATCGTTGTTTCAAGATCGGCGTCGGGCGGTATGGCGATATCTTGCCGATAGGCGAAGCGAGCTTTCCGGCTACGCCCCTTGCGGGCATCGAGGGCAACGCGTGTTTCGATCCGCGCCCGACCGAACATATCGACGACGATCTTGTAACCGCCGTTCACGAGAAAATCGCGAAACGCCTCGTCGTGCCGCCACAGATAAAGCGAGGAATAGCTAGACGTCGTTGCACCGAAGCGCCCGCTCTCTCGCAAGAGAAATCCCTTGAAATAAAGCTCCGGCTTTGCATCCCAGAGCGGCCCACGCTCCTGTGCGCGTGAGCGGATCAAGCCGAGATCATAGTCGGCGGGCAAGCGATGCTCGTAATGCGCAACGATCATCGTGATGGGCTCCTTCAGCAGCCATTGTCATTGAATCGATGCACGATATCGATCGACCGGCCGCGAAGAACAGACGTGGAATCATATTTCTACGATCCGGTATTCAAATGAATGACGTCCGGAGAGAGCCGACAAGCAACGTTGGAAGCTGGCGCGCCACGATTGAATTGGCAACGAAATGGCCGACGCGCCATGGCGTCGGCTTCCAGAATGCGGGGTGTTGGACAGTCTTCGCTTGTGGGGGAGCCACAATCAAGTTGGCGGCGATCAGCGCGCGACGTTGCTACCCGGGGTCACGTTGCTGGCCTTCTTCATCGGCGCGACGGGGGCCTTCGCGGCGGCATTACCGACGGTTGGCGGCTTCACGGCTGCTGCCGCGAGGGTCGGCACATATTTCGCGATCACGGTTGGATCGAGCGAGGCCATTTCGGTGTCGGGCAGACGGTACCAGGTCTCGTCCTTGCCGAGCAGCGCAATGCCCCAATAGCCACGCACGGTGAGCGCCCGACCATCGGCGCTGACGCTCATCTTGGCCTTGTAGACCTTGCCATCGCGCGGATCGAGAATGTTGCCGTTTTCGTATTTCAGTCCCTGCTGCTGCATGTTGCGGATGAAGGAGATGCCCAGCACTGGCTGGCCCTTCCGGTCATCGACGCACTTGCCGCAGAAGTCGTCGCCCGGCTTGTCATCGGGGCTCGGGAACGTCTTGGCGATCGCGCCTTCGAATACGCCGCCGCCATGATCAACCACCAGAACCCAGACGACAGGCTTGTTGTTCTCGACCTTCTGCCAGAGCCCGGCAGCAGTCGGCTCAGCGGCGCGGAGAGGGCCGGCGAACATCGCGCATGCGGCCAGACCTGAAGCGACTGTGAGCGCCAGACGTCGGAATCGAAGTTGTGCCATCGCCTTCCCCACTGCAGTTCGTCGTCCAGGCATCCGCCGAGTATCCGCACTCGATCCGATTGCATAGACTATCAATCTTCCGCGACGAGAGAGTGACTGCGGTTGATGGCTTTTGCAAGATTGCCGATCGCGCCCCGGATGTCCGATTGTGTCAGCGGCCACAGCTTTGCCACAAGCTGCCCCACCGAACCCGACGCGGTTACCGGCGATCCGAACCGCCTTTGCATCTCCGTCATACAAGATGATTCCAACAACTAGCCGAAGTTAGTTAACGCCGAGCTTCTTCTGCAGGCTCGAGGAGGACGTCGTGTACTGAAACACCAGTCGCTTGTCCGGATAGACGTAGTGATACGCCTTCTGTGCCATCAGCGCGCCCTCGTGGAAGCCGGACAGGATGAGTTTCAGCTTGCCGGGATACGTATTGATATCTCCGATGGCGAAGATGCCGGGCACGTTGGTCTCGAACGACGCCGTCTCCACCGGGATCAGGTTGTTCTCCAGCGTGACGCCCCAGTTGGCGACCGGACCGAGCTTCATGGTCAGGCCGAAGAACGGCAGGATCGTATTGCAGTCGATCCGGACACTTTCGTTGTCATTGCCCTTGATAACAGCCCCAGTGAGATGGCCTCCCTCGCCTTCGAGCGCTGTGACCTGACCGATCTGCAGGTCCATCTGACCGGCTGCCACGAGCTTGCGCACCTGCTCGACACTGTGAGGCGCAGCACGAAAATCATCGCGCCGATGCAACAGCGTGACGCGCCGCGCGACCGGATGCAGGTTGAGCGTCCAGTCCAGCGCACTATCGCCGCCGCCGACGATCAGCAGATCCTTGTCGCGGAATTGCTCCATCTTGCGCACCGCGTAGAACACCGACGTGCCTTCATAGGCCTCGATGCCCGGCACCGGCGGACGCTTCGGCTGGAACGAGCCGCCGCCGGCGGAGATCACCACCACCTTGGTTTCGAACACCTGGCCGGCATCCGTCGTGACACGAAACAAGGGATCGCCGATCTTCTCGATGGTCTCGATCATTTCATTCAGATGAAAGGTCGGATGGAACGGCTTGATCTGCTCCAGCAGTGCTTCGGTCAGCCCCTGACCGGTGACCAGCGGAATCGCAGGAATGTCGTAGATCGGTTTTTCAGGATAGAGCTCGGCGCATTGGCCACCGATCTTGTCCAAGATATCGACGAGGTGGACCTTCATATCGAGCAGACCAAGTTCAAAAACGGCGAACAGTCCGCAGGGGCCGGCGCCGATGATCAGCACGTCCGTCTTGATCGTTTCGCCCATAGTGTTTTGTCTCGGTTGAACCAGCCCTGCGAGATCGCAGAGCCTGGCGCCATCCGGCTGTTGCGTCCAGCCTAGCGGCGCCACACGGGGAAAGCCACAGCGGCTCGGCCTGAAATCAGCATGTGCCCCGCCCTTGCCTGGGCTGTGCAACTGCGCTGTAACAGGCGCAAACCTGCCAAGCATTGCTGGAGATCAATTTCGTGAACGCCCCTGCCCGCGCTCCGGCGCCTGTCCTCGACGACTATCCCTATCGCCTGTCGGACAATGTGCGCTTTGCGGATCTCGATCCGAACAATCACGTCAACAACGCGGTGTATTCGAGCTATTTCGAGACCAGCCGCGTGTTGCTGATGCGGGACCCGGCGTGCGGGCTGATCGCGCCTGGCCAAAGCTGGGTGCTGGCGCGGCTCGATATTCACTTTCGCGCCGAATTGCACTGGCCCGGCAAGATCGAACTCGGGCTCGGCGTCACCAAGATCGGCCGGACCTCGGTGACCTATTCGCAGGTCGTGTTTTCGGAAGGCAAGTGCATGGCCTCGGCGATCGCAACGACCGTGATGGTTGGCCTCACCAGCCGTCAACCAACGCCGATCCCGCCCGACGTCGTCGACCGGTTTCAGCCATGGATGCTGCGCGGCTTGAACGCGCAGTAGATAACAAGGCTTGGAAAGCTCAGGCCTGGCGTTCCGGCGTGATCACGACAAGTCCATCGAGCGCATCGGTGATCTTGATCTGGCACGACAGCCGGGAGTTCGGCTTGATGTCGTAACCGAAGTCCAGCATGTCCTCTTCCATCGGCGTCGGCGCACCGACGCGTTCCTGCCAGGCTTCGTCGACATAGACGTGGCAGGTGGCACAGGCGCAGGCGCCGCCACATTCGGCTTCGATACCCGGGATGGCATTGCGAATGGCCGCCTCCATCACCGTGGAGCCGATCTCGGCGTCAATGCTGCGGGTCTCACCGGAGTGATCGACAAAGTTTATCTTGGCCATGATGCTCGCGCTGCCGAAAGGAAGATACCGGCTGTCCTATAACGGGTCGATCCGGATCGCGCCAGCGCTCCGCAGCAAAACCGTCATCTAGAAAAGCCGTGCCAAGCAGGACCCCTTTGGGGAATCAAAAACGATCCCTTTTGGGATCAAAGCTGATCCCTTGGGAATCAGGACCGTTTCAGAAGGACGTCGATCTCCGCCCGCGCCTCGAGAACAGCGTCGGTGAGCGTCATCAGGGCCTCAGCGGTATCGCTGCTGTCGCGCAGCGTCGTTTCCAGCCATTCGGCGGCTTCCGTGATGCGGAACGCGCCGACCGCCTGCGCGGAGCCCTTCAGCTTGTGCGTGAGTTCAGCCGCATCCGTCGGCATTTTGACGATCTTCTCGATCAATTCGCTCGACTGCGCCGCGAACATCGCCAGAACTTCACGTTCCAGGCTGCTATCGCCCATAGTCATACGTTGAAGGTGGGGGAAATCGATCGGTCCGTCGTCGGGAACCAGCGGCGGTGACGGCATCCATTGAACCCGTTCGAGGTGAAGCGGCATTGATGATGGCCCAAATTCCCGCCAACCGAACGATCCGGCTGCGATTTTTTGCAGCCAAACACGGAATTGGTTAACGGAACGTTCTAGGTACAATCCGCTGGGTTGACGCAGTTTTGACGCAAACTCGCCACGATTGAGGGGCCATTCCGTTTATTTGAGGCGCCACAAGAAGTTACCGGGGGAAGCCGTTAACTATCATTAAGAATGTCTTAACCAGAACCATTTCATTCGCGCGACCAAGCCAATAGGATGTTTGCGGAAGTAGCGGACAAGCCGAGCGACCGGCAGTCCGAAATTCGTCCCGCGGGGTGCACATGGCCAGTTGCCATGCTGCAGGCGGGAACGAATCGTGGGGACTTCTGTGTCAGTTGCGTAATCAGGGGGCGTGGAACGAGCATGGCAAACAACACCAAAAAGGCCAAGGATCCGACCGAAGTCGCGCTCTCTGCCATCCAGGAAGCTCTCAACATCAGTGACCCCGCGCATGTCGATCGCGATCAACCCGCGATCCGTGCCGACAACGCCCCCACCAATCCATCTTCCCCCGTCGACCTCGACGACAACGCCTTCGACGCACGCATCGCCAATGATCGCCCGAGCTTCGAGCCGCAGGACGATCAGCGCTTTGCGCGCCGTCCCGCAAACGATGACCGCGAAACCATCGGCCAGATCCTGCAGGCGCTGCAGAAGAACCGCCCCGCCCGCAACGTCTATACGCTCGCCACCCTGTTCGCCGGCTTGTGGATCGTCGGCGCAGGCCTGTTGACCGTTGCGTTCCTGCCGTCGCTGCAGGCCCTGATCGGTCAGGGCTCCGGCGGCACGCTGGCTCTGGCTGGCCTTGCTGCGCTGCTGTTCGCTCCAATTTTGCTGTTTTACTTCCTCGCCAGCCTCGCCTGGCGCGGCCAGGAAATGCGCCTGATCGCCCAGTCGATGGCACAGGTTGCGATCCGCTTCTCCGAGCCCGAAAGCACGGCCAGCGACTCGATGGTCACGGTCGGCCAGGCGATCCGCCGCGAAGTCGCCGCGATGGGCGACGGCGTCGAGCGCGCGATTGCGCGTGCCGGCGAACTCGAAACCCTCGTCGCCAACGAAGTTTCCGCGCTCGAGCGCGCTTACTCTGACAACGAAGTCCGCATCCGCGCGCTGCTGCAGGACATCGCGCATCAGCGCGACAACCTGGTCGGTCAGGCCGAGCAGGTTCGCTCCGCCATTTCGGGCGTGCAGATCGATCTCCGCCACGACATCGCACTGATTTCGGACGCCATCGCATCACGCGTCGATGAAGTCGCCAAGAGCATCACCGGCGCCCTCGAAGAGCGCGGTGAACACATCACCCGTGCGCTCGGCAATGCCGGCGACAACATGATCCTCGCGCTCGGCGAGCGTGGCGGCGACCTGCTCGACCGCCTCGAAGAGGCCAGTGCCGAGACCACCCGCGCGGTGCTCGACGCCAGCGAGCGTCTGACGACGAGCCTCAACTTCAAGACCGGCCACGTACACGACGAGTTCGTCGATCTGGCAGACCGCGTCCACGAAATGCTCAACGAGCGTATCGACCGCATCACCAGCGAATTCGAACAGCGCTCCTCGACCATCGTCGATCGCGTGTCGGACCGCACCGAGCAGGTCCACGACTCGCTTAAGAATTCCAGCGATAGTCTGCTGCTCGAACTCGAGCTGCGCAGCGGCGACCTCGTCAGCAAGATCGACGATGCCGGCAACCGCCTGGCCAACCAGATCCTCACGTCAGGTGACAAGGCGGGCGAGTCCCTCGACGCCACCGTCAACGCACTGGTCGCCAAGGTCGCGAGCCAGACCGAAACCGCGCACGACACCCTCAGCCTGCAGATGAACGCCTTCGACGAACTGGTGAAGGAACAGGGCAGCGAGCTGGCCGAGCGCTTCTCGCGCGACAGCGGCACGCTGGGCGCACTGATCACCAAGCACATCTCGGAATTCGACCGCACCGTGAAGACCTTCGGCGGCGAAGTCGTCGATCGCCTGGGTCAGCGTACGCAGGACATCTCGGAAACGCTGAAGACCTATGTCGATAATTTCGACACCCGCGTCGCGTCCAATGTCGGCGGCATCACGTCGTCGCTCGACACCCGCCTCGCAGAATTCGAGACCAAATTCGAAGGCCGCGTCGTCAATCTCGATGCGTCGCTCGACACCAGGATCAAGTCGTTCGACGAGACCGTCGATGGACGTCTCAAGAGCCTTGAAGAAACGTTTGACGCGCGCGCGCAGTCGGTCACCGCGACCATCGATACGCGCCTTGAGAACCTCGCATCGACGCTCTCGGAAGGTGCCAATCAGGCCGTCCAGTCGGTCGACGCGCGCCTGACGCATCTGACCACCGCCCTGACCGAAGGCGCGAATCTCGCAGTCAGCTCGGTCGACGGCCGCCTGACCCACCTGACGACCGCGCTCACGGAAGGCGCCGTGCAGGCGATCCACTCGATCGACGACCGCCTTTCCTACTTCACGAGCTCTCTCACGGAAGGCACGACGCAGGCGATCACGGCCATCGACAGCCGCATCAACAACGTCACCGATGCCATCGACAGCCGCAGCACGCAGTTCGCGGATACCATCACTGCGCGCTTCCAGACGATCCACGAAGGCATGGAAGGTCGTATCGGCATCGTCGCCGGCGGGATCGAAACCCGCGTCGAACAGTTCGAGGAACTGCTCGGCTCGCGCATTGAGGCTGTTGCCGGCCGTATCGAAACCTCCGGCCGCACGGCCAGCGACTCGCTCATGGCCCGCGCCGAAGAACTCTCGATCGGCATCAAGACCAATGTCGAGGACGCCGAGCGTTCGCTCACGCATCTCATGGTCAACACGAGCGAGACCATTCAGGCTGGCGCCCGCGCCGCGCAGGAATCCCTCGTGTCGGTCTCGACCGATGTCGGCGCGCAGCTGAAGCTGACGGCGTCCGATATCGAGAGCTCGCTGACCGCCGTCGGCACCACTGCCGCCACGGCCATCGTCAACAGCGCCCGCGATGCGCAGGCCACGCTGGTCAATGCGTCTTCGGAAGCCTCGCTGCAGGTGAAGTCGCTGTCGGCCGATGTCGAACGCACCCTCACCGCGGCCGGCTCCGCCACGGCAGCCTCGATGCTGTCGGGTGCTCGCGACGCCCAGTCGACACTGGTCGCCACCTCTTCGGAAGTTGCCAGCCAGATCCAGTCGCTCTCGGCCGATATCGAACGCACACTCACTGCCGCCGGCACGGCGACGGCCGACTCGGTCCTGTCCGGCGCCCGCGCCGCGCAGAGCACACTGGTCGCCGCATCGACAGACGCCTCGCAGCAGGTCCGCACCCTTGCGGCCGACGTGGAGCGCACACTAATCGCCGCCGGCACCGCCAGCGCGGACTCGATCCTGGCCAGCACGCGCAACGTCCAGTCCTCGCTGATCGACGCCTCGACCGAAGCGTCGAACCATGTCCGCAACCTCGCGGCCGACATGGAGCGCAGCCTGACCACCGCCGGCACCGCAACTGCCGAGTCGATCGTCGCCGGCGCCCGCGAAGCCCAGAGCACGCTGGTCACAGCATCTTCCGAGGCATCAAGCCACGTGAAGTCGCTCTCCATCGACGTGCAGCGCACACTCACCGCGGTCGGCGCCGATACGGCGGCTGCGATTCTCTCGAGCGCTCGCGAAGTGCAGACCTCGCTGGCAACCTCCTCGGCGGATGCCGCGAACCAGATCAAGGTGATCTCCGCCGACATCGAGCGTTCGCTCTCGAACGTCACTGCCAACACCACCGACAACATCCAGACCAGTGCGCAGAATGCGCACAACTCGCTGGTCGCCGCCTCGAACGAGATCACCACCAAGATCAAGACCACCTCGTCGGAGATCGAGCGGTCGGTGTTCGCCGCTTCGGGCAGCTTCGGCACCACGATGACCGGCAAGACCGACGAAATCGTCACCTATGTGCAGCAGCAGACCGACCGTCTGTCGCAGATGGTCGACGCCAAGCGCGGTTCGCTGGTCGATGCGCTGGGCGCCAAGGCCAATCAGCTCACGGTCGATATCGATCGCGTCACCGCCGACGCGCTCAAGGCGATCGAGAGCCGCGGCCAGACCTTCTCGCAGACCATGGTCACCAACAGCACGGACGTGGCTCGCGCGATCACCACGGCTGGCGAACTCGCCACCGGTGCGGTCAACAAGTCGCTGAAGGATCTCGAGCAGAGCTCGCGCACCGCCATCGAGCAGTCGCGTCAGGTCTCGATCACTGCGGTCACGGAAATGCAGGAAACCAGCAAGATCCTGCGCACCGATACCGTGGCGCTGTTCGAACGCCTGCGTGAAGGCAACATCCTGCTGCAGGAAGTCCTCACCGGCGCCCACGACAATCTCAACTCGCTGGAGCGCGCTCTGGTCACCCGCGTGGCGGACTTCGTGTCCACCATGAACGACGTGACGTCGCGCAACGGCCTGGCTACCCAGACGCTGGAAGAACAGCTCACCGTCTTCACCTCCAAGACCTCCAAGGCCCTGGAAGATCTCGGCTCACTCTCGGGCCAGTTCGAAACCCATGGCCATGCCCTCGTGGACGCCGCGGCTCTGGTCGAACAGAGCAACCGCACCACGATGTCGTCGGTCGGCGAACGCAAGGCGGCGCTGGAATCGCTGGTCACCACCATCGATCTGCGCACCACCGATCTCGATCAGCGCCTCACCCGCTTCACCGGCCTGCTCGATGAATCGCTGGCAGCCGCTGAAGAACGTGCCCGTGACATCGCCCGCGTCGTCGCGGAGACCGCAGGTCAGGGCTCGGCAGCGATCAGCCGGCAGTTCGAAGCCGTCCGCACTGCAGCGGAAGAAGAACGCCGCGCGACAACGCAAGCCATGAGCGAAATCTACCAGCAGGGCACGCAGGAAGCCGATGCCATGTTCAAGCAGTCGGCCGACAAGTTCTCGTCGATGGTCGCCAGCATGAAGCAGATGGCTGCCGAAATGCACAACGAGCTCGAGAGCACCCGCACCGAACTGCGCCGTGGCGTTCTCGACATGCCGCAGGAAGCCGCCGAGAGCACTGCGCAGATGCGCAAGGTGATCGTCGACCAGATCGAGGCGCTCGCCGAGCTCAACCGCATCGTTGCCCGTCATGGCCGCGGCCTCGACGTGGTCTCGACCAGCCGCACCACCAGCGTGCAGCGTGACGAGGAGCCGGCGATGGCGATCGCCAGCAGCCGTAGTGAAGCGCGCCACGAGGCTCCGCGTCCGGCCCCGCGCCGCGAGGAGCCGCCTGCCCGTAGCGCAACGAACTTGCCGATGCCCGATATCGGTGGCCCAGCGCCGCGTCGCACCGAAGCGCCGTCGGTCGCTCCGGCCAACTCCGACCAGGGCCGTGACGGCTGGTTGTCGGATCTGCTCGGCCGCGCCGATCACGTCGAAGAAGATCGCACGCCGCCGCGCCGCGCACCGGCTCCGCAGCAGCCTGCAGCCTCGGCCAATCCGCTGGAGTCGCTGTCGCTCGACATCGGCCGCTTGATGGATCGGACGCTCGCCGCTGAAATGTGGGATCGCTATCAGCGCGGCGAGAGCAAGGCCTTCAGCAAGCGGCTCTATACGCCCGCCGGCCAGAAGGCTTTCGATGAAGTCGCCCGCAAGTATCGGTCGGATCGCAACTTCAAGGGCACGGTGGATCGCTACATCACCGAGTTCGAACGCCTGCTTGACGAAGTCGCCCGCGATGAACGCGGCCCAGCAGCGCTGCGCAGCCATCTGACCTCGGAAACGGGTCTGGTCTACACCCTGCTCGCTCATGCAGCGGGTCGGCTGGGCTAAGCAAGATTAAATACGAACGCGAAAAGCGGAGGCAGCGATGCCTCCGCTTTTTTGTTGGGCATGCTGTTGTGCCGGAGCGCTAGACGCGGGGCCGGGCCGGTGCCGTCATCACGCGGGATCCTTGTCGTGAATGTTGACGCCGAATGGCAAGGACACCCAGGCATGCCGCCGGCAATGATAGACGGAGATCTCCGGAGGCGGAAAATCGGGATCGGCAAAGCAGCCGACCGCCACCGCTACGGAACGCGCTTCATATCCTTCTTCGGTGTGGAAGAGATTGGTGCCGCAGACGGGACAGAACCGGAATCGAAAGCGCGCCCCCTGATCCCCTGTGCGGACATACTCGGTCGCGATGCCGCTCACATTGTAACTTGGCCCGAAGCCCGCGAGCGCGGCAAAGACGCTGCCGGTCCGGCGCTGGCAAGCGAAACAGTGGCATATACCGACGCCCCTCGGCTCGCCTTCGAGCACGATGGACAGCTGACCGCACGAACAGGACGCAGTTCTCGACATGACGGAGCTCCTCGATGCAGCGGTCTGCTGGATCACGGGCCGTGACAGTTACCTTATGCGAACCCGATGCGTTGGGTGAAGCTGCGCGTCTCGCCCACCGCGATGTGCATCACGCCCGGCTTGTCGGCGAACTCGCCGTCAAAATCCACCGGGCTGGCATAGCCGTACCACGGCTCGATGCAGAGGAATGCAGCGCCGGATGGTTTCGACCAGATGCCAAGTTCGCGAAAGCCTTCCCAGGCGAAGGTGATCGTCGGTCCGCCAGGCGCGCTATAGCTCAGCGACCTGCTGGCGAGATGATCGAAGATCATCGCATCCTTCACGAACAGCGATTCCGACAGCGCCAGTGCGCCGCCCTGCACCGGTGACGATTCCGGCTCCTTCAGCAGCAACCCGCCTTCGAGGCGTCGGATCGGCGCCGGTTCGGCATCGGAGAAGATGATCGTATGCGCGCGCTTGTCGGCGCCATCCTTCAGCGGCCAGTGAAATGCCGGATGCGCACCGATCGAGGCCGGTAGCATCTCGTCGCCAGTGTTGGTGACGGCATAACCGATCACCAGTTCATCGCCCTCGATCACATAGGTGACGTCAAGCCGGAACGCGAACGGATATTTCGCCCGGCTGGCGTCATTGTCCGCCAGCGATAGCGCGCAGGATGCAGGTCCCTGCCCGGTCCAGCTGAAGCGCTGGTCGCGCGCAAAGCCGTGTTGGGTCATCGCATAGACCTGGCCGCGATGGCGCAGCACATCGTCCTTCAGCTTCCCGACAATCGGAAACAGCAGCGGCGCGTGGCGAGGCCATTCCTCACCGGCCTGCCAGAGCACCTCATGCCCATGCGCATCCTTCAATGAGCAGAGTTCGGCGCCATCGGCCTTGATCGTCGCCGTGACGCGGCCATTGCTGATGGTGAAGCTATCTTGGGTCTCCATCAGCGCGCTCCCTGTATATTCAGACTGGTGTCTATTGAGCCTGCTGGCGACGACGCGGCGGAGCGACAGATGCCGGAGGCGCCGCCGGTGCAGGCGCAGCCGCGGGTGTGCCGCTGCTGGCGCCAAACAACAGGCGCGTCGGGTTGCGGTCAAGATTGTTCACCGCACGGCTGATATCGGCGAGCGTGCGGCGACCGTCGAGGATCAGAGCACCCGAGCGCTTGTCGAGGTTCTCGGTCAGCTCATGGAACGACTTCACAGCCGCCGTGAGTTCGCCGCCGTCTTTGCCGCCCGCGAGCGCATCAAGGCCGAGCAGGATATTGTCGGTTCGCGCAACGACGCTGTCGGCTTTGCCCATGACACCATCGGCTTTGCCCATCACGCTGTCGATCTTCAGCATGATGCCGTCGATCACTTCGGAATTTTTCGCCAGCGTCGCCGTGAAGGTTTCGACATTCTTCATGGCGCCCTTGAGAGTATCCTGATTGTCGGCGACCAGACGATTGACGTTGTTCAGCGTTGCCCGGATCGATTCAGAGATATCCCGCAGTAGTTCCGGATCGGCCGTCAGCACCGGCACGCCGTCGGTGTCCAGCGGGACCGCGGGCGCAGCTTCATCGCCGCCCTTCAGCGCGATCGCCGCTACACCGGTGAGCCCCTGAAATTCCAGGCCGACCTGCGTGTCCTTGCGAATGGGCGCGATATTCTCGACCATCGCCAGCGCAACGACGCGCTTGGGATTGTCGAGCTTCACCGAGACGACTTCACCGACCCGGATACCATTGAAATTGACATTGCCGCCGTTGCGCAGGCCCGACGCCGCGCCTTCGAAAATGATGCGCAGCGGCGTGCGCTGCGTGGTCGAATGCAGATTCTGGAACCACAACACGAAGCCGAACGCTGCGGCGATCACCGCCAGCGTGAAAATTCCGATCAGGACGAAGTTCGCCCGCGTTTCCATCAAACCAACTCCAGTACAACTAGCCGATAACAGCGCGTGCGCGCTTGCCGTGGAAATATTCCCGAAGCCAGGGATGCTGCGAGGCCAGCATGTCGGCCATCGTTCCCTGCGCGATGATCTTGCCATTACCGAGAACGGCGATCCGGTCGCAGGCTGTATGCAGGCTGTCGAGATCATGAGTTACCATGAAAACGGTCAGCCCCAAAGTTCGCTGCAGCGTGCGCACCAATTCGTCGAAATCGCCAGCGCCGATCGGATCGAGACCCGATGTTGGCTCGTCCAGGAACACGATCTCCGGATCGAGCGCGAGCGCCCGCGCCAGCGCCACGCGCTTGATCATGCCGCCCGAGAGTTCCGACGGATAGCGATCGGCGACCTCCGGCTTGAGACCGACCATGGTAAGCTTGGCCATGGTGATCTCGTCGAGCAGGCGTTCCGAGACCTTGAGATATTCGCGCACCGGAAACTGGATGTTCTGTCGCACGTTGAGCGACGAGAACAGCGCCCCGTGTTGAAACAGGATACCCCAACGCCGCTCGACTTCGCGGCGTTCCTTGTCGCCGCTGTCGAGATCGGTGCCGAACACTTCGATCGTGCCGGAGACCTTTGGGACGAGGCCAATGATCGTGCGCATCAGCACGGACTTGCCGGCGCCGGACGCGCCGACGAAACCGAGGATTTCGCCGCGCGCCACGTTCAGGTTGAGGCCGTCGAGCACCCGACGGCTGCCGAATGCCACGGTAAGATCGCGCACGCTGATGATCGCATCGGCAGAGCTGGAGGCGGCAGCCGTCGGCGTCTCAGTAATGGGCGTCGCAGTCGTCGAGGTCATGGCCGTCAGATCCCGATCGTTGCGAAGAAGATCGCGAATACGCCATCCATCACGATCACGAAGAAGATTCCCTTCACCACCGATGATGTGGTGTGCTGCCCCAGCGACTCCGCGCTGCCCTGCACGGCCAGGCCTTCGACGCAGGCCACGATGCCGATCACCATGGCCATCACGGGCGCCTTCACCATGCCAACGATGAAGTGGTTGATCGAAATCGCCTCGCGCAGCCGCGAGAGGAACGACGACGGATCGACGCCGCCATAGAGCCAGGCGACCAGACCACCGCCATAGAGCGCAGCCATCGCGCCGAGAAATGCGAGAATAGGCAGCGCCAGCACCAGCGCCACCATGCGCGGCAGGATCAGAACTTCGATGGCATCGAAGCCCATGGTACGAAGCGCATCGATCTCCTCGCGCATCTTCATGGAGCCGAGTTCGGCTGTGTAGGCGCTGCCGGACCGGCCGGCGACCATGATCGCCACCAGCAGCACGCCGAGCTCACGCAGCACCAGCACGCCGAGCATGTCGACCACGAAGACGTCGGCGCCGAAGCGGCGGAAATGGAACAGGCCCTGCTGGGCAACGATACAGCCGATCAGGAACGTAATCAGGACCACGATCGGTACTGCGTTCCAGCACACCTGCTCCAGGTGATGCACCACCGAGGTGAGCCGGAATTTCGACGGATGCCGCCAGACGCGGAACCAGGCCGCGATCACGGCACCGATCATATCGACCAGCGCGACGAGGGTTTCCCCGATGCCATAGATATTGCGACCGATGCCATCGAGCACGGCAGTCAGGGCGCTACCGCTTGCCGGTAACGGGACCGCGGGCTTCACGCGGCGGACCTCGTCGACCAGGGTCGCGTAATTCGCCGAAAGGCCCGCGATCTGCGCCTCGTGGCCGCCATTGGTCAGCGCCCGACGCAACCGCTCGATCAGCCAGGCGCCGAATGTGTCCAGCTTGGAGACCTGCGACACGTCGATGAAGATGTTGGGGCGGCTACCGGTCAGCTTTTCGGCCTCGCCGACGAGTTTTTCGAGCGCGGGGGCAAAACGCGCCGTCCACGACCCAGCCGCGCACAGCGCCAAGCCGTCGCCTTTCGCGATCTGTTCCAAGGTCGGGCCGCTCAAAACAGGCTCCCGCGGGCGTTCAGTCTGTGCATGAACAAAGTATTAACACGCCCAAATACGTTTCTGAGAAGCCAAGTGAAGCCAACACGTTGCTATGGTTAATATAGCCTTAATCCGCCCTGTCAGACACCGGCATTGCGTCGCAAACAAGTTCACGGCGATCACGTAAACTTATAGACACGTCATTACCCGCCGTTGCCGGCACAGCCCGAAAGACGCCGCATTGTCCGCATCCGACGCTGCCCCCGCCCTAATGACCGCCCGGATCGAGCAATGGCCGATCGCTGGCGCCTTCACCATCAGCCGCGGCGCCAAGACCGAGGCCGTCGTCGTGGTCGCCGAGATCAGCCGTGGCGGCGTAACCGGCCGCGGCGAATGCGTGCCCTATGCGCGCTATGGCGAGACCCCTGAGGCTACGCTGGCGGCCATTCTGGCGATGCAGGACCGATTTGCCGCAGGCCTCGGCCGTGACGCCTTGCAATCGGCCATGCCTGCCGGTGCCGCCCGTAACGCCGTGGATTGCGCCCTGCTCGATCTTGAAGCCAAGAGCCAGGGCCAGCGCGTCTGGGACTTGCTGCAGCGGCCGGCTCCCCGCGCCTGCACCACCGCCTATACGATCTCGCTTGGTACGCCCGAGGCGATGGCCTCCGCCACCGCAAAGGCCGCCTACCGACCGTTGCTGAAGATCAAGCTCGGCAGTGATGACGACATCAGCCGCATCGCGGCCGTGCGCCAGGCTGCACCGGAATCCGAATTGATCGTCGATGCCAATGAGGCGTGGACACCGGACAACCTGAAAGCCAATCTCGACGCCTGCCATAACGCCGGCGTCACGTTGATCGAGCAGCCGTTGCCGGCAGGCAAGGATGACGCGCTGATGCATGTGCATCGGCCGATCATGGTCTGCGCCGACGAGAGCGTGCATGGCCTCGCTTCGCTCGAGGCGCTGCGCGGGCGCTATGATGCGATCAATATCAAGCTCGACAAGGCCGGTGGCCTGACCGAAGCGCTGGCGATGGCCGATGCCGCGCGCGCCATGAATCTCGACATCATGGTCGGTTGCATGGTGGCGACGTCGCTGGCGATGGCGCCCGCGATGCTGATTGCGCAATATGCACGCTTCGTCGATCTCGATGGCCCGCTATTGCTCGCCGGGGATCGCGACGGCGGTTTGCGCTATGACGAAAGCACGGTCTATCCGCCCGACGCGGCACTCTGGGGCTGATCGCCCGCAACGCCCGGCGGCTGCCCGGCGCGATGCCGGCCGAACCATATGACGGTCGCCCCGGCAAGGCCAAGCACGGCCATCACGTAGTAAACGCCCTCGCCGTAACGCGCATAGATCGCGCCTGACAGAACTGCCATGCTGCTCATCACGAGGCCGGTGCAGGCGGTGACGTAGCCCTGCGCCCGCGCCATCACATGCGGCGGCACGTGATGCAGCAACAGGCCCATTGTGCCGAGTTGCGTCAGACCGTAGGTCGCGCCGTGCAGCAATTGCACAACCACGAGAATCGGGAGCGGAAGCGTTTGCGCGGTCAGCGTCCAGCGCAGCAATGCGCCAAGGCCACCAAGGATGACCATGGTTGCAGGTGACAAAGTCAGGCGTGGCGACACTGCGAACAGAATGATTTCGGCGAGCACGCCGAGCGTCCACAGACCCGCGATAGTGAGGCCGTCGAGGCCGGACGCCTGCCAGGTGATCGACGCGAAGGTGTAGTAGCCGGCATGGCTGCCCTGGATCAGCGCCGCGGAGATCGCGATCGCGAGGAAGCCGGGATCGCGCAGCAATGCGCTTGCCTTCGACAGCACCGTGCCGTCGCCCACCGGCGCGCCCAATGGCTGCAGACCGAGACTGACGACAGCCGAGAGCACCATCGCTGCAACAATCACCCAGATCAGATGCTGACCGTCGAGCCAGTTGACCACCAGACCGCAGGCAAGCGCGCCAACCACGAAGGCGGCCGAGCCCCACAGCCGCAGCGGACCGTAACTGAAGCCGAAGCGCACCACGCCTTTCAGCGCATAGCCATCGGTCAACGCCGTGAGCGGCGTCCAGACCACTGCCGTCAGCGCGAACACCAGGAGCACGGCGAGCGGTTCGCGTAGCGTGCCTACTGTCGCAAAGCCGATCATGGTGAGGAAGGCACAGACAATCATCGTCTGGCGCAGGGCATGACGGCGCTCTGCGAAAGCGGTGATGAAGGGCAGCGTGGTGAAGCGCGTCATCGACGGCACAGCAAGGATGGCGCCGATCCAGGTCGGGTCGATGCCGATCGCCTTCAGCCAGACCGGGAAGAACGGCAGATAGAAGCCGCTGGAGCCGAACACGGTGCCGTAGAACATCGCCAGCCGCTGCGCGAATTTGCGGCGGATTTGCGGGGCGCTATGGGTGGCAGATTCGGCTATCATGAGGTGAACTGCGATTCGCCACAGGATCGTGGAGATGGTTACATACCGCGCATCCCTGTGCGCGCCACGAGTTATCATGATGGCCGAAGAAGCATTTGCCCTGTCGCCGATCTCCGCCCGCCCCACACTGCCGGGCGAGGCAGACTATGACGCGATCCGCGAAGCCTTCATGGAGACCGCGCGCGGCCGCTGGTTTCTCGCCGAATATGCCAAGCGCAACCGCACGGCCGATACCAGCCTAGTGCTCGAAGCCGTCACGCGGCTGGAAGCCAATCTCGCCGCCCAGAAGCAGGCGCCGGCGCTCAGCCTGATCGCCGCGCTCGGCGCGATCCGTTCTGCCGTCCGTCAAGCCAAGGCCAGCGCCATCGAAGCGATGCCGCGCGTCGACGCCGACGAGGTTTTGACCGGCGCCCGTAACGGCACCCGCATCATCCGCGAGATCGCCTGGACCCTGCGCGAATGCGGCGCCGACACGCGGATCTGCGATCTGCTCGACACGCAGGTCAAGGCCATCGAGGCTGGCCAGCAGGCTCTCAATGGCAACGGCCGTGAGGATGTGCTGGCGAGCTACGACTTGCTGATGCAGCGGGTCGAGCAGATGGTCGATGGCAGCGCGACGACGACTGCGCAGGCCGAACCGACTCCGGCTGCCGAAAAGGTCGAGCCCGTTGTCGCAGAGGCGCGCGAAGCATCCGTGACGCCGTTGTTCAAGTCGCAGGCGAGCGAAGTACTCGCTGAAACGGTCACGATCTCAAGCGTCGAACCGCCGCGCGCCGCTGTACAGCCGGCCCCCGCAGAGACGGTCGCCGCAGAGACCGTCGCTGAAACGGCCGCGCCTGTCGCAGAAGCCACCGCGGAGCTTGCCGCCACGATGGCCGAGGTCTCCGCGGCTATCGCTGCGGACGATGTCCCGGAGGCGCCTGAAACGGCAGGGATTGCTGAGGACGAACATGACCTCGCCGTCCTCGATATGGTCGCCGCAGAGATGGGCGCGCTCGATCTGAGCGAGCCCGACGTTATTGAGCCTCAGCCTGCCGAGCCTCAATACCTTGAGCCTGAGGTGATGCAGGTTGAAGCTGTCGCTGTTCAGCCAGCCGAGCCCGAAGCCCTCAATCCCGATCTGATGACGCTAGCGCAGATCGCCGAGGTTGCACTGGCACCCGAGCCGCCGCAGCCGGATCTGGTACCTCAGGTGGAAGCCGCCGCGCCGTCGCTTGGCGCAGCGCTGATTGCTGGCGGCGTGATCGCGGATCCGAACGCGCCGGCGTCGGACCCGCTGGCGCCGATCCGCAAGATGACGCAGGCCGAGAAGATCGCGTTCTTCTCGTAAGCGCTTCAGCTCAGGCGTTGATGATCCTGGCGTAGAGATCCGCATCGACATTGCCGCCGGACAAAACGATCACCACCGTCTTGCCGCGCGCGTCGAAACGCCCGTGCATCAGCGCAGCCAGCGCCACGGCGCCACCGGGCTCGACCACCAGCTTCAAGTCGCGGAACGCAAAGGCCATTGCCTTGCGGACTTCGTCGTCGGTGGCCGTGACGCCCCCCGACAGCAGATGCTGATTGACGGCGAAGGTGATTTCGCCGGGCGTCAGGGCCATCAGAGCGTCGCAGATCGTTCGCCCCGCATTGCTGTGGGCGACGCGCTTGCCGGCGCGCAATGAGAGGCCGTGATCGTCAAAGCCCGCGGGCTCTGCGACGATGATCGAGGTCTCGGGGAATCGCGCCTTCACGGCGGTCGCGATGCCGCCGATCAGGCCGCCACCGGACGCCTGCGCAGACACGATGTCCGGCACGATGCCCAAGGCGGCCATGTCTTCGGCGATCTCGCGGCCGACAGTGCCCTGCCCGGCCATCACGAACGGATCGTCATAGGGCGGCACGACCGTGGCGCCGCTCTTGCCGGCGATGTCGCGGGCGATGGCTTCGCGGTCTTCCTTGTCGCGATCATAGAGCACGACTTCGGCGCCATAACCCCTGGTGCGCTCGACTTTCGACACCGGCGCATCGGACGGCATCACGATGGTCGCCTTCATGCCGAGGATCTGCGCTGCAGCGGCTACGCCCTGCGCATGATTGCCGGACGAGAATGCGACGACGCCCCTGCCGCGCTCCCCCTCGGGGATCGAGGAAATCTTGTTGAAGGCGCCGCGAAACTTGAACGAGCCGGTCCGCTGCAGCACTTCCGGCTTCAGGAACACTTTCGCGCCGGTCAGCGCATCGAGCGCAGGCGACCGGAGCAACGGCGTACGCGCTGCATAAGGGGCGATGACGCGCGCGGCAGCATCGATATCGGCGGACGCAATCGGCAATGGGGTGTTTGTCATGCGCGCATTTTATCGCGCGGCACAACCGGCGGGCAAGCTATACAAAGAGCATGTCAGGCAGCGAAACGCGGATGCTTCGCTGCGGACGGTGCACGGGCGGCGATTTCGGCCCGCACATGGCTGATATTGTTGACGAAAGCGCGTGCCGACGCTTCCCAGGTGTGACCGGCAGCAAACTTGAGACAATCTTGCGGCGAGATTTCGAGCGCCTTGAGACAGGCCTGCCGCAAGTCATCCGACAACACACCGACCGGCGACCCGCCGATCACGTCCTTCGGACCCGTCACCGGGAAGGCTGCCACCGGCACGCCGCTCGCCAACGCCTCGAGCAGGACGAGACCATAGGTGTCGGTCTTGCTCGGAAACACGAAGACATCGGCTGAGGCGTAGGCAACGGCCAGAGCTTCTCCCTGCAACGCGCCCGTGAACACCGCCTCGGGATATTTCGCTTCGAGCGCGGCACGTGCCGGGCCGTCGCCAACCACGACCTTCGTACCCGGCAGGTCGAGATCGAGGAAGGCTTCGAGGTTCTTCTCGACGGCGACGCGGCCAACCGAGAGGAAAATCGGTTTCGGCTTGCCGAGATCGACCTGCCGCGGATGAAACAGATTGGCGTCGACGCCGCGCGGCCACAGCACGACATTGCGGAAGCCGCGGCCACGTAGCTCGGTCGCGAGCGCTGGCGTAGCCGCCATCACGGCAGAGCTGGCGCCATGGAAGCGGCGCAGGCCGGCCCAGACCCAGGATTCCGGTATCGGAAAACGCGCCGAGATATATTCGGGAAAGCGCGTGTGGAAACTGGTGGTGAAGGGAATGCTCCGGCGGCGGCAATAGGCACGCACCGAAAATCCGATCGGGCCTTCGGTGGCGATATGGATATTGTCGGGCTTCGCCTCGTCGATCAGTTGCGCAATCTTGCGGCGGCTCGGGATCGCAACGCGCAAATCAGCGTAGCTCGGCAGCCCGACCGTACGAAACGATTCCGGCGTGAGAAAACTCACATCGACGCCAAAGCCCTTCGCCGCCTCCGCCATCATTGTCAGCGTGCGTACGACACCGTTGACTTGGGGATGCCAGGCGTCGGTAGCGACGAGAATGCGCATCAGGCCGCCATCCTTCACGCCGCCTTGGCCGGTGCAAGCGCCTGCACCGGCATGCCGCGGCGGACCGGATCGGTCCAGGTAATGATCTCGAAGCGGCCATCCTCGTGTTCGACCAGCGCCGTACAGCTTTCGACCCAGTCGCCGCAGTTCATGTAGCGGATACCGTGCTCGTCGCGGATCGTCGCGTAGTGGATATGACCGCAGATCACGCCGTCAGCGCCGTGACGCCGCGCCTCACCGGCCAGCGTCTCTTCGAACGCGCCGATATAGTTGACGGCGTTCTTCACCTTCATCTTGGCCCATTTCGACAGCGACCAGTAAGGGAAGCCGAACAATTTGCGCAACGCATTGACCAGACGATTCATCTGGATCGCGAAGTCATAAGCCTTGTCGCCGAGATGGGCGAGCCAGCGCGCGTTCTGCACCACAAGGTCGAAAATGTCGCCATGGATGACAAGATACTTCTTGCCGTCCGCGCCTTCATGCGTCGCGGTCTCGACGACCTCGATACCGCCGAAATGCGTGCCGTAATAGCTGCGCAGAAACTCGTCGTGATTGCCGGGAATATAAACGACCTTGGCGCCCTTGCGCACCTTGCGCAGCATCTTCTGGACGAAGTCGTTATGGGACTGCGGCCAGTGCCAGCCGGATTTCAGCGCCCAACCATCAACGATGTCGCCAACGAGATAGATGGTATCGGCATCATGGGTACGGAGGAAGTCCAGCAGCCGGTCAGCCTGCGATCCGCGGGCGCCAAGGTGGACGTCGGAGATAAACAAGGTGCGAAAGCGCTTTTCGTTGCCTTCACTCATCACGTCTCTTTCCATGTCGAGCAGCTAACTGATTTGCATGACACGGCGATGACGATTTACGCCGCCAGCGCCGCCGCGGTTCGCTCAAAAGTAACCAATGTGTAGATGCCGAACGGCGCCACCTTGCGGCGTTCGACGAGGATCGATTCAGCATTCGCCTGCGACCACGCCTGCAGCCGCGCGAACGGGAATTCCGGGCGCAGACCGAGGGAACGGGTCTTCACGGCGGCCCAGCGCTCGACGGCGGCTGCCAGACCAGTCTCCGAATACAGATGATTGACGAGAATGATGCGGCCGCCCGGCTTCACCACGCGGTGGCATTCCGACAGCACCTGCTCGGGATTCTCGACGAGGGTGATCACGAACTGGGCTACAACACAGTCGAAGGTCGCGTCAGAAAATGTCATCGCATGGGCGTCCATCTCTCTGATGTCCTTGACCCATGGATAGCGGCCAGTCGCCATCTTGGCGCGCGCCTTGGCGAGCATGGGCGCGCTCAGATCGATACCGGTGATCTCGGTTGTCGCATCATAGTCATCGAATGACAGGCCGGTGCCAACGCCGACTTCAAGCACCTTGCCGCCCACAGCGCGCGCTGCTTCCGCAGCCGCACGGCGCCCCTTCAGCATCACCGGACCGCACACCGCATCATAGATCGGAGCCCAGCGCGCATAGGCCGTTTCAACAATGGACTTTTCGAGATCCAGCGTCGTCATCGAAGGTTCCGCCCAGCGTGTCCGGAAGAATCGGACAACCCATTTGCTGTTCGGCTGATATCAAGCCGGGATGACAGATCGACGACAGAGTGTCGCAGGAACAAGTATCTGAGTGCTGTGGACACCCCCTGTGTCGTCGCCATCCTGAGGAGCTCGCTCCTGGGAGGCTCGAAGGATGAGGCTACGGGTGCCTCGGCGCGTCCAGGGCCCTAAGACGTTGACGGCGATGGCTAAGAACCATGCCACCTGTAGAACCATTCGTATCTATTAACAGCCACTAAAGGTTTTCCACGCAGGATTCGGCGATGGGCACGCTCAGAATCATCCTCGCGATTTCCGTTGCATTCGCGCATTTCGGGCTGCCTTTCGGCATTCTCACCAGCGATATCGCCGTACAGAGCTTCTTTGTTATTTCTGGGTTCTATATGGCCCTGGTGCTGAACGAGAAATACGCGCCCGGTTCCTATCGGCTGTTCATCTCCAACCGCATGCTGCGCCTGTTTCCGGCATACCTGCTCGTGCTGACTCTCTCCCTCGTCGTGACCGGGCACTGGAAGCAACTGATGTCTCTGGACCCGTTTGACGCCGCATATTTCGTCGTCTCCCAATTAGTGATCATTGGTCAGGAGACGTATTTTTTTCTGGTTGTTCGAGATGGTGGGCTGGTGCTCGCCTTGCAGCCGGCCGGTGTACCCGACCTGCTCTACACATTCGCCCCGATTCCGCAGGCATGGACTCTGGCACTGGAGATCTACTTCTATCTGCTCGCGCCGTTGCTGGTGAGACGAGGACCGATCGCGATTGTCTCAGCTATCGCTGCAAGCCTTGTCTTCCGGATGGGAGTTCAATGGCTATTCGGCTTCAGTGGAGACCCGTGGTCCTATCGCGTATTTCCTTCCGAGATGGCGTTGTTCTGCGCGGGAGCGCTAGGCTACCAAGTATACGCATCCGGAGATGACAGCCGACGAGCCCGCCTGAACGCACTGCTCGTACTGGCTTCGGCGCTGATATTCGTTTGCCTCACGATCAACAAGTCGAAAGGATTCGAGACGCTGCCGTCGATCTTGTTCCTCGCCATTGTGATCGTCGCAGTTCCCAGACTGTTCGAGCTAAGCAAGAACATAGGATGGGACAGATATCTCGGCGAGCTGTCCTATCCAATCTATATCTGCCATTTCCTATTTGGATGGATATTGCTGCCGGAGACGCTTCTAGCGTCCTACGGCGCGCTATTCCTCACCGTGACGACGTCGATACTGATCTATCATCTTGTCGATCGACCGATCGATCGCTGGCGACAAAAGCGCTTTGCCCGAATTCAACGCAAGGTGAGCGAGCGCGGCCCATTAAGCAGCCGTGTAACGGTGCGACCGATTTAATAGAACGCGTAGAAATGCTGCACCGGGCCGGTCCCGTAGCCGCCCTTGATCAGCACAGCGTTGCAGCCGAGCGCGAGCGCTTCGCGGACGTGCGTCTCTCCGGCTTCGGCATCAAGCTTCAAGACGGGTCGCTAGATCGCAGAGCCGCTACAGCGCCTGGATCGCGAATCCGGCGCTGACGCGCGCGGAATTTGCAAGACGAAGCCCTTCCTGAACGCCTTCGACACGCTTGGCGGCCTTTTCGCGGCGCCTTAAGCGAAAATAACGCTGCTCTGACGCCTGACTGACGTCGGCGACGACGTCGACCGGCTTCAATGCTTGTCACGCAGCGATGTGCCTGGATATCCCGGTCACAAAATCGGAGCACCACCATGCGCGCCTACGCCCAGTTTGTATCAGGCGACGATCATATGCGTCTCGGCGCGATCTTCAGCCTGCCTGCCACGTGGCGGCAGCGAGCCCGTTTCAGGGCAGAGTTGCGCGCGGATATCAGAGACAGGCCCGATTTCCTCCGCGATATCGGCATCGGCCTGTACGAGGCGCATGCCGAAGCGTCACGGTTTTTCTGGGAGCCTTGGCTACTGAAGCGCCGCTAGTCCAAAATCATACTTTGCTGCGGCGGACCTACGCTCGACCAAGAGCATAACATTCGTCTTTTCCAACAACGGTTGATCGGACGATGTAACGCTCATACTGCGCCGATCTCTCAACAACACTTCTGTAGCGCCCAACTAACGCCGGCGATGACGTCGACAGGCTTCAATGGGTGTCACGCGAGTCCTGCGCCCGCACATTCGGATCGCAAGGGTCTTTACCAGATAGCTACCGATTTCGGACCGATGCAATTCCAATAATTGCGATCGCGATTGCTTCGCATTCCGCGGAGCACTTGAGAGGCCCGCCAGGGCAAATACGTAACCAGGCAAGGGGTGCGCATGCAGATGGTTGGCAGGCTATTGTCCGCACTTGGCGGACAAGGACCAGCGCTTTTGGTGATCTCGCTTTGTGCAGGGCTCTTGATCCAACCTTTCGCTCATTTCGGCTACGATCTTTTGCCGTTCTCGGCATTTCTCCTGACACTAGGCTCGTTTCTCACAGCCGGTCTCGCGCCATCCGAAGCCAGGATTCGTCTGCCTCTGATGGCCCTGGTGGTTGCCTGGGTTGGCCTGGCGCTTCCGCTGGCCGCTGCGGTTCTACTGTCCTTCCTTCCGCTTGATCCTGCGCTGCGGGCCGGTGTTCTGCTTTCTCTCCTGGCGCCGCCGGTCGGAAGCGCGGCCGCGATCGCTGGAATGCTTGGTCTGCGAACACGTCTCGCTTTACTCGTATCCATCGCACTCACCCTCCTCACGCCGATTTCAATTCCGTGTTTTGCCACAGTGCTCGGACTTGGAATTGAATTCGACATGGGCGCGCTGGCTATCCGATTGTTCAGCATCATCGGCGCTGCAGGCTTGGTTGCCTTTCTGGCAATACGGTTTCGCCGCAATCTGATGCCCGTTCTGCCCGACCAACACGCTGCCACCGGGGTCGCCGTTATCGGACTCATCATCGTCGGACTGGCAACCTCGCAGGGCATACGGACCCACTGGATCAGCAATCCGCTAGGTTTCGACGTCATGCTGGCCGCGGCGATCGTCTCCAACTTCGGACTGTGCGTACTCGCAACTTTGACATTCGCGAGAATGGGGTTACAGACCGCTGGAACGATAGGCCTCGTGAGCGGAAACCGTAATGTCACTCTCGTGTGGGCAGCGGCCAGCTTTGGTCTGCCATCTCTCGCGGAGGGTTATGTCGCTGCGTGCGTCATCCCTGTCCTCGCGCTCCCTCTCATCGTCAAGCTTTGCCTCAAACTACCTTCCTTCAGCCGTCTCCTCCCGCAAAACTGATGACCAAGAGGCGACAGCCCCCGATCAGCACTCGTACGGGGGGCCAAATCCCGCGTAAACAGACACAGACATTGTATTTCGCTGGGAAACGCGCTGGGCCATAGATACGATCTATGGCCTATGGGGGACGGCACATTGGACAAACTCACTCTGAACGATCCGCTATTCGCTACCTACGTCATTGCTGCGAGCCTGACGATCCTCAAGGCTGTGGCGATGTCGTGGCTGACTGTAGTCCGTATGGTCGACGTCAAAGGCGGCTACCGTTCGCCCGAGGATATCAAGAAGACGCCGATGAACCCCGCGCCCGACCCGGCGCAACTCTTGCCCAACGAGCGCGTCGAGCGGATTCGCCGGATCCAAATGAACGACCTCGAGAGCCTGCCCTACTTCCTGGTCGCGGGCTTGCTCTACATTCTCACGCAACCATCCCTGCTGCTCGCCCAATGGCTGCTATACGGCTACGTCGCCTCACGTCTGCTTCACTTCATCGCCTATCTCACCGGACAGATTCATGAGATACGCGCAACCTTCTGGACTGTAGGCTCGCTCATCCTGATCTTCATGACCGTCCGGACGTTGATATCTGCAGTCGGCGCGTGAAGTTCAAGCCGTAACGCCGGCTTCGCGCTGGGCCGATAGGTAACGTTCAAGATCGTCGTCCTGCTTGAAGAAGCGCATGGCACGAAGCTCTGCGATAGTTGTCTTTTGCACGGCATCGCGCTGGCGCGTCACGTCGCGGGCCTCTTCCAATCGCCTGGCGGCTACAAGATTGGCTACCAGCATGCGATGGCCCGTACCGTTGGCCGGATTCTGCTGGATCGAGTTGCGCGCCCACAAGACACCATCCTCAGGGCGTCCGAGCGCAAAGCACGATGCAGCCAGGCCCGTCATCCAAAAATGGAGCATATTGTCGTAGGGGCTGAGGGCGATCGAGCGGTGAAGACATGTGACAGCATGCTCATAGTCGCCCCCCATGCTGTCGATCATTCCAAGAATACCCCAGGCGAAGGCGGAGCTTGGATTGAGGCGCACAGCTTCCTTGCAATGGATGCGCCCCTGATCGTTGTTGCCGACCGGACCAAACAATGTGAAGCCATAGACCGCATGGGCGAAAGCATCTGCGCCATCTTGCTCGACGGCGCGGCGCGCCAAGACGAGGGCTTCGACCAACGTTTCCGGCAACGCCGCGGCCCCCAGAGGCGACGCCATGACAAGTGCCCAAGCAAGGGACGCCAGCGTGGCTGGGCGCAGCTGATCGCGCTTGAGAGACTGTCGCAACAATACGATCGCCCTCGTGATCCCGTCACGGGTTCCGTTCCATAGATGGGGAAGCGCTCGCAGGTAGATGTCGTAAGCCGAAAGATCAGAGAGCGGCTTGCGCCTTGCGCGCTCGACCTCGGCGCTCCGCACGGCCGGATCAATCACTGCAGCGACGCTCGCGCTGATGTCATCCTGCAGATCGAAAACATCGACGATGGCGCGATCGTAGCGATCAGACCAGACCTGAACCTCATCGCGGGCATGGGTCAGTTCGGCCGATACACGAATGCGGTTGCCCGCTTTGCGGATGTTGCCGCTCAGGACGTATTGAACACCGAGTTGTTGCGCGATTTGCCGGCTGGTCAGCCTTCTATCCTTGAAGGCGAAGCTCGATCCGCGTGCGATGACCACGAATTCGCGAAAGCGCGACAAAGCGGTGATGATGTCCTCGGTGACACCGTCAGCGAAGTATTCCTGCTCCGGGTCGTCGCTCATGTTCCGAAACGGCAAAACCACGATGGATGGTTGATCCATGACCATCATCAGAGCAGGCGTAAGTGGAGTCGATATCTCGATCTCGCTGACAGCCACCGATTCGATCAGTGTCTGGGCTCTGCGTAGTTCGGCAACGAGCGCTCTGGTTGCCTCGTCCGGCTCTGTATTGAGCTCTCGCTTCAGAAGCCCAACGACCTCTTGATAGTATTTGAGCGCTTCAGCTTTACGCCCAGTTGCAGACAGAGCTTGCATGATCAGCCGGTGCGCATCCTCACGCATGTTGTTCAGTGCGCTGGCACGGTGCCCGGCCTTCAATGCGTGATCGGCGCGACCGGCGACCAGTTCTTTTTCGCCGAGCCCGACCATCGCAGTCAGAGCCAGCTCCTGAAATCGCTGGCGTTCGCCAGCCAGCCAATCGCTCCAGCCTTCTTCGCTAACACCGATGTCATCGACGAAGCGCCCTCGATAGAGATCCGCTGCCTCACCCAGCGCATCACGGCCGCCTTCCCGCACCAAGGCCTCGAACCGGCTGATATCGCACAGGATCACCGTCGTATTCAGCGATACGAACTCGCCATCGCTCTTGAGAGCATCCCGACCCAGAATTTGACGTAGCTTGAACAGTGACTGACGGAGGTTCTGCCTTGCTTGCGCGTCGAAATAAGACCCCCAGAACAGGGTCGACAGTTTTTCGCGCGGCTGAGGCTCCGGTGCCGTGCAAGCCAGATAAGCAAGCAATCCCGAGAGCTTCTTGTTTGGCAAGCCGACCACGCCGTTCGGCCCGGCGAGCACGACGCGTCCCAAAAGCGAAAGATTAAATTTTGGGCACACTGTCGGCTACTTCCAAATTTTGAACAAATGCGTCCTCTGAATATACATTTAACTCAGATTGGCAACTTTGCGAGCAGTATTAACGCAGCGATGACGGCTGACTAACGCCGGTGAGACGGCGGCGGGTTCAAGTCAAAATGCGACGAGATGCGAATGGCATTCGGCGCAGAGCAACTTCACCCGGAAGCCGTCATGCGCACGCGTCACATCATTGCAGTCGTCGTTACCCTGACCGTGATCCTCGCAGGAGTTGATGTGGCGCTGACTTCCCTGGCCGCTCCGAAAGCCAGGGCGGCTTCGCACACCACGCCTCCCGTCTCACCCCTCCTTTTCGGAGGCGACTGATCTCAGTTCGATTTCGAAGTAGCCATCAAGCAGGAGGTCGCATTGACCAATACCGCGCAACTACAAGCGCGATCGTATGCCTTTCTCTCAACCGAAGACGAACGACGAGTCGTCGCGAGATGGAGAATTGGAGTGATCGCGTTCTATGGCTCGATTTTGTTGATTGCATTGGCAGCAACGAGCCAGAGGCCAAAAGCGGATCAGACTGACCTCGCTTCCGATGATTTCGTCACATACCACATGTCGAGCCGGCCGTTACCGTAGGCGAACAAAGCCAACGCCGCGACAGCATCGCTGCCAATGCCAGCAAGCGCAACGAAGGTTCAATGCAAATTTCAAGCGTGTCAGGCGGGCCGAGCGGTCAGCAAGCTCACCTGCATCATCCCGTGAAGTATCAGGAAAAGAGTGATGAAGACCGACTTTCCGGCGCCATCTCCAGCACCTATGGGGGCCTCGATGATCGTCAGCGCACTTCATGAATCCCGTCGCCGGCAGGCAATCAACGTCATTCATCGCTACCAGCATCTTATCTCCGACCGCATCGAAACCAATCTTGGCAAGCCCATTCCATCGCCGGACACGCGCGTTCGTCAGATACAGAACAGTGAAGGGAAAAGAAACGTGAGGCGGCTGAGCGAAACACACCTGATCATCCTGATCCTTATCGGCTTCGGCATTGTGCACGTGATTGGCGGCGTCCTGCTGGCACGGGCGGCGCCCGAGCATAGTCGCCCTGTGAATATAGCAGCCTGGGGCGACTGATCGCGGCAGGCGAAGACGGCATCAATCATCAATGGATGGCAACAATCGTGAGGCTGACATGACTGCAATCGCGAGCGCGATGTCCCGCGCGATTCGTTCGATCACCGGAGCCGATGTGCTCAGGCATTTTCTGTTTTTCTGCGGAGCCGGAATTCTGGTGTTCGTGCTCTCGCTCACTTACGGCCTGGATTTGAGCTCGGGCCTTTTCTGATCCTCGCCACGATTACGCAACTGAAGCGTCCAATTCCCCGCAGGCCATATCCGCACGAGGTCACCACGTGAACGCTCTGATCGCCACCTATATCGCATGGATCATCGCCCAAACCGGCTTCGCCCCTCCGGCTCACCCGCCAATCCATTTCGCGACGTCAGCAGAAATGGCTGCGCTAAGTGGTGCGCCGGAAAATAGCGGGCTCGAATTTCAAGCCCTCTACAGCCGCGAACAAGGCACGATCTACCTTCCCCACGAATGGCAACCGGTCAATTTGCGGCAGAAGAGCGCGCTGCTGCACGAACTCGTGCATCACGTGCAACGGGCCAACAACGTCGAAGCTCCGTGTGTGGCAGCCCACGAACGCCAGGCCTATGACCTTCAGATGACATGGCTACGCGAACAGGGGGTCGAGGATCCCTACGGCCTCATCGGCACGAATGAGCTCACAATCTACATGGTGAGCGTCTGCCGCGACGGTTCGTAAGCGGCACGCGACGTTCCTTCGTCATAGGCCATGAGATGCAACGGGCTCGTGCGCGAGCCGATGCTCAGGCGATTGGAGCGCGCCGAGGTTGGTTTGAGCCGATCTGGACCTGCCTAATAGAACGCATGGAAGTGATGCACCGGGCCGTGGCCGTGCCCGACCGTAAACCGATCAGCGGCGCTGATCGCCGCTGTGACATACGCTTTCGCTGAACGCACCGCGGCTTCCAGCGTCTCGCCTTTGGCAAGCCCTGCGGCGATCGCTGACGATAGCGTGCAGCCGGTACCGTGCGTGTTCTTCGTCGCCACACGTGGCGCAGGCAATGCGATGGCGCGGTCGGCGGTGATGAAATAGTCGGTGCTCTCCGGGCCATGGCCGTGACCGCCCTTGATCAGCACAGCCTTGCAGCCGAGCGCGAGCAGACGCTTGCCCTGCGCCTCGATGGCCGCATCGCCCTCTGCCATCGGCTCGTCGAGCAGTGCGGCGGCCTCTGGTAGGTTCGGCGTGATAATCTGCGCCCGCGGGATCAGCGTACTGCGCAGCGCGGCGATGGCCTCCGGCGCCAGCAGACGATCGCCTGAGGTCGCCACCATCACGGGATCGAGCACCACATGTTTCGGCTGCCATGTCGCAAGGCCGGCGGCGATGGCCTCGATCACATCGCGCTGAGCGACCATGCCGATCTTCACCGCGCCGACCGCGAGATCGACGAACACGGCGTTGATCTGTTCAGCGACAAACTCCGCCGGCACCTGATAGATGCCGGTGACGCCTTTGGTGTTCTGCGCGGTCAGTGCTGCGATCACCGACGCGCCATAGACGCCCAGCGCCGCGAAGGTCTTGAGGTCGGCCTGGATCCCGGCGCCGCCCGAGGAATCCGAACCGGCAATGGTCAGCGCAATGGGTGTGGTCATCGGAAAAACTCGCACGAGATCAAGGGATAAGCAGCCATACCAGTCCTACCCTGCCAGTCATGAACCAGCAACCCGGCGACATGCTGGCGGCTTGCGCCGCCCCCTGTTTTGGGCTTGATGATCTCTAAAATCGCCCGTTTCCGGAGAATCCCGATGGTCCCCTTCTTTGTCCAGTTCAAGTGCAAGCTTGGCCAGTCCTACGCCGTCGCCAACGCGCTGGCCGAAGCCGAAATCGCCTCGGAGATCTATTCCACCGCTGGGCATTACGACCTGCTGGTGAAGTTCTACGTCGATAACGCCACCGACATCGGCCATTTCGTGAACGAGAAAGTGCAGACCATCCCGGGCATCCAGGACACGCATACGATCATTACGTTCAAGGCGTTTTGAGGCGGAGCGCATAGCGCTTCGAGAGTTTCGCACCGGCGGTGTACTCCCTCTCCCCGCTCTGCGCGGGGAGAGGGTTGGGGTGAGGGGCGAGGCAGTCGGCTCGCCAAGATGAAGCATTCTCGGATCACACGAATTCCGATCCGTGAACTCGAAATATGTGATGAGGCCGTGCCATGCCCCTCACCCGCCGCGAAGACGCGGCGACCTCTCCCCGCAAGCGGGGAGAGGTTAAGAGACCTACACGGCCATCTTCCGATGCAGCACGGGCACGCCGCTCAGCTCCTCCGCCGCGTCGACGATCGCATTCGCGTCGATGCCGTGGTGGCGATAGAGATCGCCGATGGTGCCGGTCTGGCCGAATTGCTCGACACCCAGCGCTTCCATGCGATGACCGCACACACTGCCGATCCAGCCCAAAGTCGCCGGATGGCCGTCGAGCACGGTGACGATGCCGCAGTCGCGCGGCAGCGGCTGCAGGAGCTTCTCGATGTGGCTCAGATGCTGCGGATTACGCCTGTCGCGGCGGATCTTTCGCGCCGATGTCCAGCCGGCATGGAGACGGTCGGCTGACGTGATCGCCAGCAGGCCGATGTCGCGATGGCTGTCGCCGAGCAATCCCGTTGCCTCGATCGCCTCCGGCGCCAGCGTGCCGGTATAGGCGATTACCAGATCGCAATTGGCGCCGGGCTTGCGCAGCCAATAGGCGCCATCAGTGATGCCCTGCTGCAGCTCCGGCGTCATCATGCGCTGCGGCTGCTCGATGGTGCGCGTGGAGAGCCGCAGATAGACCGAGCCGCCGGCACGCTGGCCGCTGTCATCAGTGCCCGCGTCGCGCTGCATGTGCTGGAAGCCCCAACCCATGATGACGGCGAGCTCATCGACGAAAGCCGGCTCGAACGATGCAAGACCGTCCTGCGCCATGCCAATTAGCGGCGTCGCGATCGACTGATGAGCACCGCCTTCCGGCGCCAGCGTGATGCCCGACGGCGTCGCCGCCACCATGAAGCGGGCATCCTGATAGCAGGCATAGTTGAGCTGATCGAGACCACGCTCGATGAAGGGATCGTACAGCGTCGCGACCGGCAGCAGGCGGACGCCGTTGATGCTGCTCGACAGGCCCAAGGCTGACATCAGGATGAACAGGTTCGCCTCGGCGATGCCGAGTTCGAGATGCTGGCCCTTCGGCGAAAAGTCCCAGTTGAAGGTGGAGGGGATCTTCTCGCTGCGGAAGTGATCGGCCTTCTCGGCGCGTGCGAACAGCCCACGCCGATTGACCCATGCTCCGAGGTTCGTCGACACGGTGACATCGGGCGACGCGGTCACGATGCGCGACGCCAGTTCGGTATCGCCGCGTGCCAGCTCATGCAGGACGAGGCCGAAACCCTGCTGCGTCGACATTTCCGGCGACGGCTTGAACGACAGATGCGCGGGAACGTCGATCACATCAGCGCTCAGGCGCCGCGTGCCCTGCTGCACGAAGGGCACATCCTTCAGGAAGGCATCGAGCTTCGCAGCGTCCTGTGTCAGCCCCTCATACCTCTCCCATTCATGGCCGGGCCGGATGTTCTGCGCCGCGCGCCAGGTCTCCATCTGGGTCGGCGTCATCAGGCCGGCATGGTTGTCCTTGTGGCCCTGGAACGGCAGGCCGACGCCCTTGATGGTGTAAGCGATGAAGCAGACCGGACGATCGTGATCGATGGCTTCGAAAGCCTCGACCATGCTGGCCATGTCGTGGCCGCCCAAATTGGACATCAGCGCCAGCAGTTCCTCGTCGCTGCGCGCCTCGATCAGGCGCGACACCGGACCCTGATCGCCGATCTCGTCGTTGAGCCGCTTGCGGAACGCTGCGCCGCCCTGGAAACACAAAGCCGAATAGATCTGGTTCGGACAGTTGTCGATCCAGGTCTTGAGTGCCGCGCCGCCGGGCTCGGCAAAGGCGGCGTCCATCAGCCGGCCATACTTCACGATCACCACGTCCCAGCCAAAGTTGCGGAACATGGATTCGAACTTCTCCCAGAGACCCTCGCGCACCACGGCGTCGAGGCTCTGGCGGTTGTAGTCCACGATCCACCAGGTGTTGCGCAGCCCGTGCTTCCAGCCTTCAAGCAAGGCTTCGAAGATATTGCCCTCGTCCATCTCGGCATCGCCGACCAGCGCGATCATGCGGCCTTCGCGGCGGTCCTTCATCCAGCCGTGAGCCGAGACGTAGTCCTGCACCAGCGATGAGAACAGCGTCTGCGCGACGCCGAGGCCGACCGAGCCGGTGGAGAAATCGACATCGTCGATATCCTTGGTGCGCGACGGATAGCTTTGCGCCCCCTTGAAGCCGCGGAAGTTCTCGAGCTTCTCGCGCGCCTGGTTGCCGAACAGATACTGGATGGCGTGGAACACCGGACTCGCATGCGGCTTCACCGCGACGCGGTCTTCCGGCTTCAGCACGGCGAAATACAGCGCCGACATGATCGTCGCCAGCGAAGCGGACGACGCCTGATGGCCGCCAACCTTGAGGCCGTCGGTATTGGGGCGGATGTGGTTGGCGTTATGGATGGTCCATGACGAGAGCCAGAGCACCTTGCGCGCCAATGCGGTCAGGGTCTGCACGCGATGGTGATCGATCGGCATGGTGGGCTCCCGCGTCGGCCAGCTGTGCTGGTTCGTGATGAGGTCGCCATTCTAGCAGGCGCCCCAAAGGGATTTTCTCAATTCATCGCGACAACCACGGCCATATTGGGATAAATGAATTGTTCTGGCTCCAATTTCATGGAATTTTCCCAATGTCAGCCCTCGACGCAATCGACCGCAAGATTCTCGCCGCGCTGCAGATCGACAGCCGCATCACCATGCAGGAGCTTGCCGAAAGGGTCGGGCTATCGATCTCGCCGTGCCATCGCAGGGTGAAATTGCTGGAGGAGCGCGGCGTCATCACCCGCTATATGGCGCTCGTGGACCAGAAGGAGATCGGGCTTCCGGTCAGCGTCTTCATCTCCATCAAGCTCGTGCGACAGAAGGAGGAAGACCTCAATCGTTTCGCCAAGGCGATTTCGAAATGGGAGGAAGTGCTGGAGTGTTATCTGATGACAGGGAACCGCGACTATCTCTTGCGCGTCGTCGCGGCGGATCTGTCATCCTATGAAGCATTCCTGAAGAACAAGCTGACCCGGCTCGACGGCATCGCCTCGATCGAATCCAGCTTCGCCCTCAGCCAGGTGAAGTATTCGATCGCACTGCCGGTGTGAGGGCCCAGAGCTAGCTGGCTCGCTTCACCGTGGCGGCGGTACCACCCGGGGCGCTGACGACGCTCTGGTAGTGCGCAATCGGCTGCGGGCGGCCGATCAGGAAACCTTGGATCTCTGCACAGCCCTCGGCGGCAAGAAACGACAGTTGGGCGACGGTCTCGACGCCCTCGGCGATCACCGGGAGCTTCAACGAGCGGCCGAGCCCGATGATAGCGTGAACAATAGCCGCGGACTGCGGATTGTCCTCGAGCTTGGCCACGAAGGTCTGGTCGATCTTGATCTTGTCGAAGGGGAAGGCCTGCAGATAGCTCAGGCTCGAATAACCCGTGCCGAAATCGTCCATGGCGACGCGAACGCCCAGTTCCTTGACGGCGTGCAGGATCGCGATGGCACCAGCAAAGTCGTCAATCAGCACGCCTTCGGTGATCTCGATCTCGACACGCTTTGGGCAGAGACCGGTTTCCGCCAGAACGGCGGCGAGCATCCCGGGCACATCGCCGCGCTGAAAGTTGACTGGCGACAGGTTGATGGCGATCGACAGCGGATTGACCCAGGTCGCCGCCTCGCGACAAGCCTCGCGCACCACCCACTCGTCGATGGCGCCTATCAGACCGCTCTCCTCCGCCAGCGGAATGAACACCGTCGGCGAGATGATGCCGCGCTCGGGATGCCGCCAGCGCAGCAGAACCTCGAAGGCGACCACAGCGCCCTCGGTGGTCGCCTGCGGCTGAAAATAGAGCTGGAATTGCTTGTTCTCGACCGCCACCACGAGATCACGTTGCAGCAGTCGCTTCTCGCGGATGTGCTGATCCATCGCAGCCTCGAAGAAGCGGATGGTGCCGCGTTCCTCGGCCTTGGCGCGATCAAGCGCCAGATCTGCATGCGCAATGAGAGCTTCGATATCCTGGCCGTCCTGCGGATAGACCGAGATGCCGATACTACAGCGAACATTGACGTGCTGGCCGTCGATCTGAAACGTATTATCGAGAATGTCCGACAACCGCGCACAGAGATCTTCCGCTGTTTGCGGCTCCGCGCCGAGATGAGACACGATCGAGAAGATATCGCCACTCGGCCGTGCCAGAAATGCACCCTTGCAGGCTTGCGCCAGCCGCTTCGCCAGCTCGGCCAATACGGCGTCTCCAGCGGCCTGGCCGTATACATCATTTGTCTCTCTGAAGCGGTCGATATCGATCCGCGCGATCGCAAACGAGCCGTGTCCCGCCGAGGCCTCTTTGAAGACGCGGGCCAGATGTTCGTTGAAGGCAACACGATTGGGCAGATCGGTGATCGGATCGTGCCGCGCGAGATGCACGATCCGCGCTTCGCTGAGTTTGCGGTCGGTGATGTCGGCGTGGGTCGCGACCCAGCCGCCATTCTTCATCGGCCGGTAGCGCACATTGATGGCGCGTCCATCCGGCAGCTCGGCGGTCTGGCTGCTCGGCACGCGATCCGCGAGCGCCGTCCGCATCTTCATCTCATAACTATCCATATCGACGAACAGCGTGCCAGCCGCCGCGCGAATTGCCAACACCTGATCCTCGGTCGTGCCGGCGAACATTTTCGCCGGCGGGATATTGTACATGCGCATGTAGCTTTCGTTCCACAATTCGAGCAGGCCATCAGCGCTATACATGCATAAGCCCTGCTCCATATTGTTGAGCGCCGCATCGAGCTGCAGATTGCGCTTGCTCATGCTGCGGCGGGTGCGCTGATCTGTTACGGCAACGACGAGGCCCGCGATCACCACGGCGGCGGTAAAGGCCGCAATGGCCAGCGACAGTTCGATCGGCGACAGCAGACTTTGGTTCTCAGCAGCTGCGGCATTGTAGGTCAGATCTATCGCGCCCATGGCGACGAAGTGATGTACGCAGATCGCGAGCGTCAGAAGCAGTGCGGCAACGAGCAGCTTGCCGGACCGGTCGGCAGTCTGGGCAACGAGGATTGCCAACGCGGCAATCACCATGCCGCCGACGACCGACACCGTCACGAGGTCCGGCATCCACTGGATGATGGCGGGGATGCGCAGCGACGCCATGCCCATATAGTGCATGCAGGCGATGCCGAGGCCGATCACCGCGCCGCCGGCCAGCGCGTTCCGTTTGGTTCGATTGAACAGCGCGATGGCGAAGCCGGCCGTGGTCATCACTGCAGAGGCGACGAGCGAACAGGCGGTGATGATGAGGTCGTAGTGGAGTTCGAAACCAGGCGTGTATGCGAGCATCGCGATGAAATGCGTCGCCCATGTGCCGAAGCCGGTGACCGCGCCTGCGGTAATCAACCACGCAAGGCGCGTGTCGGGCAATGCGGTGCGCGCACGCGTGAACAAGTTGACGGCAGCAAGGCTGGAGAGAAAACACACCGCTGCCGCCAGCAGAATCTGCCGCCAGTCATGCTGCAACTCGATGCAATTCCAGACTCGTAGCATAAAGATACCAACATATGACGAGATATCGAAGCATAGCGCGTGCAACGTTCGGAATGTTTAAAACTCACGGAAAAATTGCACAGAAGAGCTGTTATTCTTAAGCCGCGATAAAGCCCGAAATATGCCGGGTATCATCGTCCACGTTTGCGGAAAAATATGCAACACATTCGGATGTACCCACCGCAAGCGCCATGGCTCAGGGGAAATCGAGCTATGGGGACGACCTGTCTCGATCAACAGCTCATCATTACGCGCTCGGATAAGGTTCCGCCGGCGCGGTGACCTGCGCGCGGCGCACGCGTTCGCGATGTGCGGTGTAGACACCGCTGGCGATGATGATTGCAGCACCGGCGAAAGTGACAGCATCGGGCACTTCGCTAAACAGGAAGAAGCCGATCAGCGTCACCCACACCAGCTGCACATAGGAGAACGGCGCCAGTACCGATGCATCCGCATAGCGGAAGGCCAATACGACAATCCAGTGGCCGACAGTAGCGGCAACGCCAATACCAACACCGAGCGCGATCTGCGTCCAGCTCGGCACGATCCAGTAGAACGGCACGATGACACTGAGCACGAGAAAGCCGGTGATCGCCGAGAACGCCATCGTGGTGATGGCGCGGTCGGCCCCGCTGATTTTGCGCGTCAGCACCAATGCGGTCGCCCAGCCCAGCGCCGAAATGATCGGAAAGATCGTACCGGGCTGAAACGCCGCGGTACCCGGCCGCACGATGATCAATACGCCCAGAAGCCCTGCGATGGTGGCGGTCCAGCGGCGCAGACCGACCTTTTCGCCGAGGAAGAGAACCGATAGCCCGGTGACGAATAGCGGCGAGATGAAGCCAGTCGCAGTCGCTTCCGCGATCGGCAGATAACCGAGCGCCATGATGAAGAAGATCGACGAACACAACAGGCCCAGCCCGCGAAATACCTGCAGCAGCGGCCGCGTCGAGCGCATCGGATTGCCCGAGGCCGGCGCCAACACGATCGGCAGCAGGATCACGACGAACACCAGAAAGCGGATCCAGGCGATCTCCACCGATGGCATGCCCGTGCGCGACAGATATTTCGCCATCGCGTCCGATGACGCCAGAAACGCCGTCGAGCAAATGATCATCAGAATGCCGCGCAGCGGCCGGTCGGTATGGCGATGCGCCGATACAGGGGCAGCAGTCTTCGGCGGCGGAACATGGCTTGTCACGAGCGGGGACCAATATGCGGGCTCGTCGGTGCATGCGAGCCGAATCGAATACGGCTCACAAAACGACGATCACGAGGCCGGGACAACTGCCGATATCAGGACACGGATATGCAGGCAGGCAAAAAAGCCTATGCCGGCCGATGCATCAGCGGCCAGCGTGCAGCGCAACATCGATTACCGCATCCCTACAGCATCGGCAGACTGGAAGGCTCCCGGCCGAGCGGGAATACCTTTCCAATATCAGCCAGTTCGGCCGCGCTGAGCGTCAATGCACTCGCCGCCGCGTTGTCCGCCGCATGGGCGGCCGAAGACGCCTTCGGAATTGCGAAGACCGTTGGCTGACGGATCAGGAAAGCGAGCGCCACCTGCCGCGGCGTGGCCAGATGGGCATCGGCGATCTGCTGCAGGATTTTGCCGCCCGGCGAGCGCGTCGACGGGAAATCATTATGACCGAACGGCGAATAGGCCACGACGGCGACGCCATGGCTCTCGCACCACGGGATCACGCGATGTTCGATGGCGCGCTCCTGCAAATGATAGAGCACCTGATTGCAGGCGATGGCGCCCTTGCCTGCAAGTTTCGACAGTTCGTTGAGATCGTCGACATCGAAATTGCTGACGCCCCAGGAGGCAATCTTGCCGGCGGCCTTCAACTCTCCGAAGGCAGCAACGGTCTCGGCAAGCGGCACCTGACCGCGCCAGTGCAGCAGGTAGCAATCGAGCCGGTCAGTCCCCAGCCGCTTCAGCGAGCGCTCGCAGGCGGCGATGGTGCCCTTCCGTGATGCGTTGCTCGGCAGCACCTTGGAGACCAGGAACACCTCGTCGCGACGGCGGGCGATGGCCTCTGCAATCACGAGTTCCGCGTCACCATACATTTCGGCCGTGTCGATATGGCTCATGCCGGCATCGAGGCCGGCCTGCAGCGCCCTGACCACCGCAGCGCGGTCACTGTGGTCGATATACCAGGTGCCCTGCCCGATGACTGAGGCGTCGCGCTTGGTTTGGCCGAATGGATTGTGTCGCATGGTGCGCCTCCGCCTCCCGCGGCAATGAGGCACACGGGAGTGGACTTTAGCGCATCAATTCAGAGGAGTCAGTGGCTGATCATCCACGGCCGCGCTGTCGGGAAGCTCTTGGCGCCCGAGCGGGTCTGCTTCACCAGTCGCGACGGCTTCTTGCCGGAACAGCAGCCGCAGCCAGCCCCGTGCGCGGCCTTGTATTCCGCCGATGTCTTCGGCGCGTTGCGGCTGCGCTCGTTGGTGGCGTGGGCCTTGCGCTTGTCGGAGGGCATGCAGAAGAACGCCGGCGCGGTCAGGATCACACGCGGTGCCTGTGTCGCGCAATGCGGACAGCTCTGCGGATCATCGCATTCGGCCATCGGCCGCATGTCGGTGAACGGACCGCAATCGTCGCAAAGATATTCATAGACCGGCATGGCGCTTCACTCTCGTTCGCACATTAGAAAAAGGTGCTGCGGGGTCGTGACGCCAACCCCGCAGCCGAGTTGACCGCGTTACTTGTCCGGCGAGAGCGGCATCTGGATGTCGCCCTTGATGTGCTTGATCGGGCCCGCCGACGACGGATTGATGTCGAAGTCGAAGATCTGCGTCGGCAGCCATAGTGTGGCGCAGGCATTGGGCACATCGACGACGCCGGAGATGTGGCCCTGCACCGGCGCGGTGCCGAGGATCGAATAGGCCTGCGCGCCGGAATAGCCGAACTTCTTCAGATATTCGATGGCATTCAGACAGGCCTGACGATAGGCGATATGCACGTCGAGATAATGCTGCTTGCCCTGCTCATCGACAGAGATGCCTTCGAAGATCAGGAAGTCGTTGTAGTTCGGCGTCATCGGTGACGGCTTGAACACGGGGTTCTTGATACCGTATTTCGACACGCCGTCCTTGATGACATCGACCTTGATGTGCAGCCAGCCGGCCATCTCGATGGCGCCGCAGAAGGTGATTTCGCCGTCGCCCTGCGAGAAGTGCAGGTCGCCCATGGAGAGACCGCCGCCAGGGACATAGACCGGGAAATAGACCTTCGAGCCGCGCGACAGATCCTTGATGTCGCAATTGCCGCCATGCTCGCGCGGCGGCACGGTGCGTGCGCCTTCGGCCGCAGCCTTCTCCTTCGCCTCACCCTTCAGCCGACCCATATGAGCAGTCGGGCCGAACGGCGGATTGGCAAGGCCGGGCACGCGGGTCGGGTTCGTCGCGATCAGCGCGGTCTCGCGCTCGTTCCAGGTGGCGAGCAGTTTCGGATCTGGCAGACAGCCGATCAGACCGGGATGGATGAGGCCGGCGAAATTCACGCCCGGGATATGGCGCGACGAGGTGTACATGCCCTTGAAGTCCCAGATCGACTTCTGCGCTTCCGGGAAATGATCCGTCAGGAAACCGCCGCCATTCTGCTTGGAGAAGAAGCCGTTGAAGCCCCAGAGACTATCCTTCATCGGGCCGACATCGAGCAGGTCGACCACGAGCAGGTCGCCGGGCTCCGCACCCTTGACGCCGATCGGGCCGGACAGGAAGTGCACAATCGACAAATCGATATCGCGCACGTCGTCGGCGCTGTCGTTGTTCTTGATGAAGCCGCCGGTCCAGTCATAGGTCTCGACGACGAAATCATCGCCGGGATTGACCCATGCGACCATGGGAATGTCCGAATGCCAGCGGTTGTGAATCATGTCGTTGTCGTAGGCCGATTGCGTAAGGTCGACCTTGATCAGTGTATCTGGCATTCAATGCTCCCCTTCGGTTACTGGTCTTGGTGGTTGGACGCGTGGTGAATTAGACGGACAGGTACTTGGCGATCTGCGCGGCATCGATGCCCTCGCGGGCTTCGTCGCGAACGATCTCACCATTCTCGATCACCAGCACGCGGTCGGCGACATCGAGCGCGAAACTCAGCACCTGTTCGGAGACAATGATCGAAAGACCCTTGGTGTCGCGGATGTGCTTCAGCGTGCGGGCCATGTCCTTGATGATCGACGGCTGGATGCCTTCGGTGGGTTCATCCAGCAGCAGCACCTTCGGCTTGGTGGCGAGCGCGCGGGCGATGGCAAGCTGCTGCTGTTGGCCGCCGGAGAGATTGCCACCGCGGCGGCCCTTCATTTCCAGCAGCACCGGGAACAGCTCATAGAGATCGCCCGGCACTTCCTTCTCGCCGGAGGCGACAAGGCCGGTCTCGATATTCTCCTTCACCGTCATATGAGAGAAAATCATGCGGCCCTGCGGCACGTAAGCGAGGCCGCGCGCGACGCGCTCATAGCTCTTGAGCGCACCGAGCTCCTTGCCCTCCATGGTCACCGAGCCGGACTTGGTCGGCACGATTCCCATCAGCGATTTCATCAGTGTGGTCTTGCCCATGCCGTTGCGGCCCATGATGGCCACGATTTCGTTGGGCTGCACCGAGACATTCAGGCCATGCAGGACTTCGCTCTGGCCGTAAGCGACGTGGAGATCGTTGATCGCGAGCATGATGATCTCCTCAATGACCCAGATAAACTTCGATGACCTTGGGATCGTTCTGAACCTTCTCCATGGTGCCTTCGGACAGGATCTGTCCCTGATGCAGCACGGTCACCTTGTGGGCGATGTCCTCGACGAATTTCATGTCGTGCTCGATCACCAGCACCGAGCGGTTCTTGATGATCGTATTGAGCAGCTCCGCCGTCTTGACGCGCTCGCTGACGCTCATGCCGGCGACGGGCTCGTCGAGCATCAGCAGGTCTGGATCCTGGATCAGCAGCATACCGATCTCGAGCCACTGCTTCTGGCCATGCGAGAGCACATCGGCATACATGTTGAGGCGATCCTTCAGGAAGATCATCTCGGCGACTTCCTCGACGCGTTCGCGCACCGCCGCATCACGCTTGAACATCAGCGAACCGAACACCGAGCGCCCACGCGGATAGGAAATCTCCAGATTTTCGAAGACGGTGAGATCGTCATACACCGACGGTGTCTGGAATTTGCGGCCGACGCCGGCCTGCACGATCTGGTTTTCCTTCAGCTTGGTCAGCTCCGTGCCACGGAACTGCACCGAGCCCGACGTGGCTTTGGTCTTGCCGCAGATCAGATCGAGGACGGTGGTCTTGCCCGCGCCATTGGGGCCGATGATGACGCGGATCTCGTTCTCCTCCACATAGAAGGAGAGATCGTTGACCGCCTTGAAGCCGTCGAAGGAAACGGTGAGCCCTTCGACCGCGAGCAAAAACTCTTTGGGCTGATGTCCGATGAGCATGATGTCCCCTTACTCGGCCGGCGCGCCGTCGGCGGCGGATTTGATGGCCCAAGCCTTCTTGGATTTAGACGAGCGCATGGCAATCAGGCGATCGATGTGGCGCGCCACGTGATCGCGCCAGATGCCGGACAGGCCATTGGGGAAGAACAGCACCACGGCAATGAACAAGCCGCCGAGGCCGAACAGCCAGAGCTCGGGGAAGGATTCCGACAGCATGGTCTTTGCGTAGTTCACCAGTAGCGTGCCGTAGACCGCACCGAAGATGGACATGCGGCCACCCACGGCCGTGTAGATCACCATCTCGATGGACGGCACGATGCCGACAAAGGACGGCGACATGAAGCCGATCTGCAGCGTGAACATGGCGCCGCCGATTGCCGCGAACATCGCCGCGGCACAGAAGGCGAAGATCTTGAAATTGGCGACGCTGTAGCCGGAGAAGCGGACGCGGTCCTCCTGTTCGCGCATCGCCACCAGGATGCGGCCGAGCTTGGTCAGGCGGATAAACTGCGCGGTGATGATACAGGCGAACAGCACGAAGACTTCGAAGAAGTAGAGAATGACCTTGGCGTGATCGGTGCGGATGTCCCAGCCGTTCAGCGTGCGCAGGTCGGTCATGCCGTTGATGCCGCCGGTGTAACCCTGCTGGCCGATGATCAGGATGGTGGCGATCGCTGCGATGGCTTGGGTGATGATGGCGAAATAGACGCCGCCCACGCGGCGTTTGAACATCGCAGCGCCGATGATGAAGGCCAGTAGCGTTGGCACCACGAGAATGGCGATGATCGTCAGCGTCAGCGAGTGAAACGGCTTCCAGAACATCGGCAGCGACGTGATCTGGTTCCAGTCCATGAAATCCGGAATGCCGGGGGTCGACTGGATCTTAGTGTTGGCGACGCTGGAGGCTTCCAGCTTCAGGAACATCGCCATGCAGTAGCCGCCGAGGCCGAAGAACACGCCCTGCCCGAGGCTTAGGATGCCGCCATAACCCCAGCACATCACAAGGCCCAAGGCGACGAAGGCATAGGTCAGATATTTGGCGACGAGGTTGAGACGAAACACATCGAGAAACAGCGGCAGGATCACCGCGAGCAGCAGCAGCAGCGACAGGAAACCGAGAAGCTCCGAGCGGTTGAAGAAGCGTGAATTGATCATGTGATGATTGCCCTGCTCTGTCTGTACTGCACGCGCTTACTTGCGGACCTTGAGGGCGAACAGGCCCTGCGGCCGGATCATCAGGATCGCGACGATGGTGAGCAGCGTCAGCACTTTGGCCATTGAGCCGGACATGAAGAACTCCATGGTCGACTGCGCCTGGGAGATGGTGAAGGCCGAGGCAATGGTGCCGAACAGGCTGGCCGCGCCGCCGAACACCACGACGAGGAACGTGTCGACGATGTAGAGCTGGCCGGAGGTCGGGCCGGTCGAACCGATCATGGTGAAGGCGGAGCCCGCGATCCCCGCGATGCCGCAGCCGAGGCCGAAGGTGTAGCGGTCGACCTTCTCGGTATTGATGCCGACGGCGCCGGCCATCACGCGGTTCTGCACCACGGCGCGAACCTGACGACCCCAACGCGACTTGTACATGATGTAGGCGACCACCATGGTGATCCCCAGCGTCAGCACCATCACGAAGATGCCGTTGATCGGCACCTCGATCGTATCGGTGACCTGCTTGGAGCCCATCATCCATTGCGGCAGCTCGACACCAACTTCGCGCGCACCGAACACCGAGCGATAGGCCTGCTGCAGGATCAGGCTGAGACCCCAGGTCGCCAGCAGCGTGTCGAGCGGACGCTTGTAGAGATGCCGTATCAGCCCCCATTCGACCAACATCCCCAGCGCACCGGAGGCGATGAAGGCGAGGATCATGGCGACGAAGAAGTAGCCGGAGAACAGCGACGGCAGATGCGACTGGAAGAAGCTCGACGTCAGCCAGGTAACGTAGGCGCCGAGGATCATGAATTCGCCATGCGCCATGTTGATGACGCCCATCTGCCCGAAGATGATTGCGAGGCCGAGTGCCATCAGCACATAGACCGAGAACAGGATCAGGCCGGCAAAGCCCTGCATTGCAAAGATGGCGCCAAGGTCGCCAATCGAATAGTCGCCGAACATCGATCCGTCCTCCGTCAGGGAAAGGGTCCCGCGCCGCGCGATGAGACGCGACGCGGGGTTGTCGTGCGCGGATAGGTCGTCCGCGCCAGGGAGAAGCTGCGCGGAGGCACGCTCCGCGCTTGAGGAGGACGGCTTACTGGTAGCCCTTGGGGAACGGATCCGGCTCGATCAGTTCGGGCGTCTCGTAGACGACCTTGAACTGGCCATCGAGCTGGGCCTGGCCGACGCGGGCCTTGGACCACAGATGGTGGTTCGGATGGACCTTGACGTAGCCTTCCGGCGCCTTGGTGAATTCGATACCGGCAGACGCAGGTGCGATCTTGTCGATATCGAAGGAGCCGGCCTTTTCGACCGTCATTTTCCAGAGCCACGGGCCGAGATAGGCGGCCTGCGTCACGTCGCCGATCACGGTCTTCTCGCCCCACATCTTCTTGAAGGCAGCGACGAATTCCTTGTTGTTCGGATTATCCAGCGACTGGAAGTATTTCATACAGGCATAGGCGCCCGCGATGTTTTCACCACCGATGCCGTCGATCTCGTCCTCGGTTACCGAAATGGTCAGCATGGTCTGCTTCGACAGGTCGATGCCGGCCGCCTTGAGCTGCTTGTAGAAGGCGACGTTGGAGCCGCCGACCACGGCCGCATAGATCACGTCGGGCTTGGTCAGCTTGATCTTGTTGATCACCGAGTTGAACTGGGTGTGGCCGAGCGGGAAGTATTCTTCCCCCGACACTTTGCCGCCGAGCTTGCCCTCGATGTGCTTGCGGGCGATCTTCATCGACGTGCGCGGCCAGATATAGTCCGAGCCGATCAGATAGAAGCTCTTGCCGTTCTTGGTCTTGGAGACCCAGTCGAGGCCGGCGAGGATCTGCTGGGTAGCTTCCTGACCCGTATAGATCACGTTCTTCGACTGCTCGAGACCTTCATAGAAGGTCGGGTAGTAGAGCATGCCGTTATATTGTTCCATGACCGGCAGCACCGCCTTGCGGGAGGCCGAGGTCCAGCAGCCCATGATGGCAGCGACCTTGTCATTGACCAGCAACTTCTTGGCCTTTTCAGCGAAGGTCGGCCAGTCCGAGGCACCGTCTTCCTGGATGAACTTGATCTTGCGGCCGAGCACGCCGCCCATGGCGTTGATCTGGTCGATGGCGAGCTTTTCAGCCTGAACCGAGCCGGTTTCCGAGATCGCCATCGTACCGGTGACGGAATGCAGAATGCCGACGGTAACTTCCGTATCGGTAACCGCAAGGCCGGTGGTATTGATGGCCGAGGTGGCCGGCGCCTGCGCAAAAGATGTGCGCGGAAGCAGCGACATTGCCGGCAAAGCCGCCATGCCCATCAGCAGTTTACGCCGCAACGGCGAGTGCAAGCCCGGTTTCTTCTCGTCTGACATTTCAACCCCACTGGTTCGAGTACGCCTATTGGTGAGGCAAGCATTGCTGAACTTGTGCGGTGCACGGATACGCGAGATCGCGTATACTGCACCGCAAAATGCCGACGTAGGTTTTTGCATCACGCAAACATGCGTAGTTTGACAGGGTCAGGAGCGAAGTAGTGGCAGGGCGGCAGCGTATCGACCGCGTGAGACGCCAGTACAATCAATGGGTCGCCAACCAGACCCTGGAGGATTACGCACTCCGCTTTACGGCGAAGAGCGCCAGGCGCTGGTCCGCCGCGCGGGTCGCCAACACGGCATTGGGCGCCATTTCGTTTCTCGCCCTTGAGGCCATCGGCGGCACCATCACCATCAATTACGGCATGACCAACGCCACCGCTGCGATCCTGGTGGTCAGCGTCATCATCTTCTGCTGCGGACTGCCGATCGCGTATTATGCCGCAAAATGCGGCATTGATATCGATCTCCTCACCCGCGGTGCCGGTTTCGGCTATATCGGCTCGACTGTTACCTCGCTGATTTATGCGTCTTTCACCTTCATCTTCTTCGCCATCGAGGCGGTCATTCTCGCCTCGGCGCTGGAGATGTGTTTCGATATTCCACGCCCCATCGGCTACCTGATATCGGCCGTGGTCATCATCCCGCTGGTGACCCATGGCATCACGCTGATCAGCCGTTTCCAGCTCTGGACCCAGCCGATCTGGCTGGTGCTCAACCTGCTGCCTTTCGCAGCCATCGCCTATGCCAGCCGCGACTCCTTCGTGGCCTGGACCAAATTTCCGGGCGACCACGGCAGCGCCGCCGGTCATCTCGATCTCCTGCTGTTTGGCACGGCCGCTTCGGTCGTATTCTCGCTGGTCGCGCAGATCGGCGAACAGGTCGACTTCCTGCGCTTCCTGCCGCGCGACCGCCGCAGCTCGCGTGCGAGCTGGTGGGTGGCGCTGCTGTGCGCGGGCCCGGGCTGGATCATTGTCGGCGCGATCAAGCTGCTGGCCGGCTCGTTCCTCGCTTATTTCGCGCTGACCCACGGCGTCTCGGCCGAGCACGCCGCCGAGCCCGCGCATATGTATCTCGAAGCGTTTCGCTATGTGCTGTCGCAGCCTGATCTGGCGCTCGCTTTGACAGGAACCTTCGTGATCCTGTCGCAGCTCAAGATCAACGTCACCAATGCCTATGCCGGCTCGATCGCCTGGTCGAATTTCTTCTCGCGCCTCACCCACAGCCATCCCGGCCGCGTCGTCTGGCTGGTGTTCAATGTGCTGGTCGCGCTGCTGCTGATGGAAATCGGCGTCTACAAGGCGCTGGAGCAGACGCTGGCGCTGTACTCGAACGTTGCGATTGCATGGGTCGGCGCGCTGGTGGCCGATCTGGTCATCAACAAGCCACTCGGGCTGCGCCCGCAGCAGATGGAGTTCAAGCGCGCGCATCTCTACGACATCAACCCGGTCGGCGTCGGTGCCATGCTGGCAGCAACCGTGATGTCGGTCAGCGCCTTCTATGGCCTGTTCGGGCCCACGGCCAAGGCGCTATCGCCTTTCGTGGCGCTGATCACCGCGCTCGCCACCGCCCCCATCATCGCCTTCGCGACAGGCGGGAAATACTACATTGCCCGCAAGCCGAAGCGCGCCTGGCAGAACATGGCAGCGATCCAGTGCTGTATCTGCGAACATTCGTTCGAGCCCGAGGACATGGCGCATTGCCCGGCCTATGCCGGCCCGATCTGCTCACTGTGCTGCTCGCTCGATGCGCGTTGCCACGATCTCTGCAAGCCGCATGCGCGGATCGACGCACAGATGTCGGCGACGTTCGGCAAATTGCTGCCGGAGCCGATCCTGGCCCGGCTCAATTCGCAGCTCGGCCATTATCTTGGCGTGTTCGTGATCGCTGCCGGTCTCGTCGGCCTGACGCTGGGACTGATCTATCTGCAGACCTCCGCCGCATCGCCGGGAGACAGTGCGCAGGTCTCGGAAGTGCTGTGGAAAGTGTTCTTCGCGCTGGCGATCATCATCGGCGTGGTGGCATGGCTATTCGTGCTGGCCAAACAAAGCCGCCGCGCCGCTGAAGCCGAGACCAAGCGGCAGACCACCCTGCTGATGCAGGAAATCGACGCGCACAAGCGCACCGATGCCGAACTGCAGCGCGCCAAGGAGGTCGCAGAATCCGCCAACCTCGCCAAGAGCCGTTATGTGGTCGGCCTGAGCCACGAGCTGCGATCGCCGCTCAATGCCATCAGCGGCTATGCGCAGCTATTGGAACAGGACGAGAGCCTGCAGACCCGCCCGCGCGATCAGGTGCGTGTCGTTAAGCGCAGCGCCGATCATCTCTCCGGATTGATCGACGGCATTCTTGATATTTCCAAGATCGAGGCGGGGCGCCTTTATCTCTCGCGCGACGAAGTCCGTCTCACCGATTTCCTCGATCAGCTCGTCGGCATGTTCCGCCTGCAGGCCGCGGCCAAAGGGATCGACTTCGTATTCCGACGGCCGAACATCCTACCAACGGTCGTCTATGCGGACGAGAAGCGGCTGCGCCAGATCCTGATCAACCTGCTCTCCAATGCCATCAAGTTCACCCAACACGGCAGCGTGCAGTTCGTAATCCATTACCGCAGCCCGGTCGCCGAATTCGAAATCATCGACACCGGACCAGGCATCCGGCCGGATGATCTCGAGCGCATCTTCGCTCCGTTCGAACGCGGCGCGCTCGGCGCAGCGCAGCCGCATACGGGCACCGGCCTTGGCCTCACCATCAGCAAATTACTCGCCGGCGTGATGGGTGGCGATATCCGCGTCGCCAGCGAGGTCGGCACCGGCAGCACGTTCCGCGTCAAGATGCTGTTGTCCGAAGTGACCAACCCGACGCGCATCGCGCCGGTGGATGCGCCGATCTATGGCTATCACGGTATCAGAAAGACCATTCTCGTGACCGACGACGATCCGACGCAGCGCGACCTCTTGCGTCAGGTGCTCACGCCGCTGGGCTTCATCCTTCTGAGCGCGCCCGATGGCCAGGCCTGCCTCAGCCTCGCCCAGCATTGCCGTCCGGACCTGTTCCTGCTGGATATTTCCATGGCCGGCATGGACGGCTGGACCGTCGCGGAGAAGCTACGGTCGTCGGGCCACCATCAAGCGCGTATCCTGATGGTCTCGGCCAGCGCGCTGGAAGCCCATGGCGCGCCGCTCGCCCAGCCATTCCATGACGGCTACCTGATGAAGCCGATCGAACTGCCGCGGCTGCTGGAACAGATCGGACAACTCCTGAAGATCGAATGGCAATACGAACGCGACGAAGTGGCACCGCTGCCGCAATGGACGCCCAATAGCGGCGCCCGGCCGCCCGTGCATCATGTAGAGGAACTCATTAGCCTCGGGCAGATGGGGCACATTCGCGCCATCCAGTTGAAGCTCGACGAGATCGGCAATGAACACCCCGAACATGCCGACTTCGTCGCGCAGATGCGCTCGCTGATCGATCGTTTCGACCTCGATCAATACATGGCCACCTTGAAGACGCTGTACACCTATGACCACTGAATCCAAAAAGCGCGACGTCGCACTGGTGGTAGATGACTCGCCGGAAACATTGCGGCTGCTAACTGATGCCTTGGACGGCGCCGGCATGACCGTGATGGTGGCCATGGACGGCGCCGCTGCGATGCGCATTGTCGAACAGATCACGCCGGACATCATCCTGCTGGATGCCGTCATGCCGGGAATCGACGGCTTCGAAACCTGTCGCCGGCTGAAGCGCGACGCGGGCCTCGGCGACGTGCCCGTGATTTTCATGACCGGGCTCTCCGAGACCGAACATATCGTGCGCGGACTCGAGGCCGGCGGCGTCGATTACGTCACCAAGCCGATCATCATCGAGGAAATGCTGGCGCGGATCCGCGTGCATCTCGCCAATGCGCGGCTGACGCAGAGTGCGCGCACCGCGCTCGATGTCTCCGGACGCTTCCTCCTTGCCGTGAGCAACAAGGGCAATATCCTCTGGGCCACACCGCAGGCGCAGAAATTGCTCAGCGATCACCTGATCGCCGCCCCCAATGATGAATTGCTGCTGCCACCAGTCATGATGCAGTGGCTCGAACAGATGCAGCGGCCGGGCGCCAAACCGGCACCATCATCGGGCTTTCCGAGCAACGAGCTGCTGCGTCTGCAATATATGGGGAAAGTCGGCTCCGACGAATTCCTGCTGCGGCTCGCCAAGGAAAACGCGCCAACCGCTCCCGCCGAATTCAGCAAGGAGCTTGGCCTCACCGGCCGCGAGGGCGAAGTGCTGTCCTGGCTCAGCAAGGGCAAGAGCAACCGTGATATCGCGCAGATTCTTGGCCTCAGCCCCCGCACCGTCGATAAGCATCTTGAGCAGATCTACGCCAAACTTGGCGTCGAGAACCGTACTGCGGCTGCAGCAATTGCGGTGAATGCGAGCCACAGACGGCAATAGCCGCGACGTGATCGTCGCGTAGTTCGACCGCTGCTCCAATCGGTCTGATACTGCACCGCACGCGCGGCATCGCGGCGCGTGCTCGCACCTTTCCACGCGCGAATTCGCTATTGACAAACCTTTTCGCCAATATCTAATTTGTCGAAAAACAGAGAATGAATGGCCCAACACGAGGCCGCATTGGGGAGAGAAACAGATGACACGCCAGTTCCTGGTGTGCGCAGCCGCGCTCACGCTTTGGACATCCACTGCCTCCGCTCAGGTCTCCGACGACGTCGTTCGCATCGGCGTTCTCACCGATCTCTCAAGCTGGGGGCGCGACAACAGCGGCCCCGGCTCCGTCGAAGCCGCGAAGATGGCGCTCGAGGAATTCGGCCCGACCGTTCTCGGCAAGCCGATCGAGATCATCAGCGCCGATCATCAGATGAAGTCTGACGTCGGCATCCAGATCGCGCGCAACTGGTTTGATGCCGGCAAGGTCGACGCCGTTGTCGATATCCCGAACTCCGCCATCGCCATCGCGGTTCATAATCTGGCGAAGGACCGCAACAAGATCGCGCTGCTGTCTGGCCCCGGCGCAAGCACGCTCACGGATGAGCTGTGCAGCCCCAACACGGTCCACTTCACCTACGACACCTACGCGCTTGCGAAGGTGACGGCCTCTGCTGTAGTCGCCGGCGGTGGAAAGTCATGGTTCTTCATCACCGCCGACTACGCCTTCGGCAATCAGCTTGAACAGGACGCGACGCGCTTCATCAAGGCGAGCGGTGGCACCGTGCTGGGCGGCGTTCGCCATCCGACCAACACCGCCGACTTCTCATCCTTTGCGCTGCAGGCGCAGAACTCGAAGGCTGAAGTCGTCGCCTTCGCCAATGCCGGCCAGGACACTGACAATTCGATCAAGCAATCCGGTGAATTCGGCCTCGTGAAGGGCGGCCAGAAACTGGTCGGCCTGCTGATGTTCGACACCGACGTTCACGCAATCGGACTCGAGGCTGCCCAAGGCACCTATCTCACGACAGCATCGTACTGGAACATGGACGACAAGACGCGCGCCTGGTCGAAGAAATTTTTCGAACGCACCAAGGTGATGCCGACCATGATCCAGACCGGCGTTTATGGCTCGGTGCTGCACTATCTCCAGGCCATCAAGGCTGCCGGCACCGACGATCCGGCCAAGGTGATGGCCAAGATGCGCGAACTGCCCATCGAGGACACGTTCGTGCATGGCGGCAAGCTGCGCGAGGACGGCCGCGTCATTCGCGACATGTATCTGGCCCGCGTCAAGAAGCCGTCGGAATCCAAAGAGCCGTGGGATTATCTCGACATCGTCAAGACCGTGAAGGGCGATGACGCGTTCCGGCCCATCTCTGAATCGAAATGCCCATTACTGAAAAAGTAAGGTCTCATGGCTGCTGATCCCAAAGCGAATATTGAGCTCTATGAATGCGACGTACTCGTCGCCGGCTCCGGCTGCTCCGGCATGTCGGCGGCGATTACCGCCAAACATAGCGGGCTCGATGTCCTGATCGTCGAAAAGGAGCCGCGGTTCGGTGGCACGACCGCACGCTCCGGCGGCTGGCTGTGGATTCCCGGCACCTCGCTGGCGCGCGCCTGGGGCATCAATGAAGGCCCTGACGAGGCGCGCACCTATCTGCGCCACGAGGCCGGCAACAGTTACGACGCCGCACGCGTCGATGCGTTTCTCGCCGCAGGGCCCGAAGCGGTTGATTTCTTCACAAGCAAGACGGCGGTGCGCTTCGATATGCCGCTGACTTTTCCCGACTACGATGCGGAGGCGCCCGGCGGCAAGCAGGGCGGCCGTTCCATGGTGGCGCGGCCGTTCGACGGGCGTGAGCTCGGCGAACATATCAAAGATATCGGCGCGCCCCTGCCCGAACTGACGGTGTTTGGCATCATGCTTGGCTCCGGCAAGGACATCATCCATTTCATGCGCGCGACCAAGTCGCTGACCTCGGCGGTCTATGTGGCCAAGCGGCTGTCGAAGCACTTCATGAACGTGCTGCGCTATGGCCGCGGCATGACACTGACCAACGGCAACGCACTCGCCGGCCGGCTCGCCAAGTCGGCCTTCGACCTCAAGATCCCGCTCTGGCTATCGTCCCCGGTGCGTGAACTGATCATCGAGAACGGCGCGGTCCGCGGCGCCATCATCGAACGCAACGGCAAGCGCGTCCGCATCTTCGCACGCCGCGGCGTGGTGCTCGCATGCGGCGGCTTCCCGCATGACATCGAACGGCGCAAGGCAATGTTTCCGCATGCACCGACCGGCCGAGAGCACTATTCGCCCGGTCCAACCGGCAATACCGGCGACGGTCTTCGTCTGGCCGAATCCGTGGGCGGCCGTGTCGAAGATTCATTGCCGAATGCCGCTGCCTGGGTGCCGGTCTCGGTCACTCATCGCAAGGATGGCAGCAAGGGCGTGATGCCTCATTTCATTGACCGCGCCAAACCGGGTGTGATTGCCGTGATGCGCGACGGTGCCCGCTTCGCCAATGAAGGCAATTCCTACCACGCCTTCGTTCAGCAGATGATGAAGGCAGCGAAGCCCGGCGAGGAAATCGCGGCCTGGCTCGTCTGCGACCACCGCGCCTTGCGCCAATACGGACTCGGCGCCGTGCCGCCCTTCCCGATGTCGATCGGCCAGTATCTGAACTCGGGCTATCTCATCAAGGGCAACACGCTCGAAGAACTCGCGGGCAAGGCCGGCATCGACGCCGGCGGCTTTGTCACCACTGTCGCGCAATTCAATAACACCGCCGCCGAAGGCCGCGATCCCGCCTATGGCAAGGGCTCACGCGCCTATAATCGCTATCAGGGTGACGCCAATCACGGGCCGAACCCCTGCGTAGCACCCATCGAACAGGGGCCATTCTATGCCATCAAGATGGTGATCGGCGATCTCGGCACCTATGCCGGCATCAGGACCGATGCGCAGGCACGCGCGCTCGATGCCGGCGGTCAGGTCATCAACGGCCTCTATGCGGCCGGCAACGACATGGCGAGCATCATGGGCGGCAACTACCCCGGCGCGGGTATCACGCTCGGCCCCGCGCTCACCTTCGGCTATATCGCCGGCCGCCACCTCGCCGGCACACCGGTAAAGGCGGCATGATGGCCAGCTTCGCACCCCATCTGCTCAAGGGTCAATTGGCGCTTGTAACGGGTGCCGGCGCCGGCAACGGTCGTGCGATTGCGCTGGGGCTGGCTGCACATGGCGCCGATGTTATGGTGGCCGACATCGACCGCGATGGCGCCGCACGCACGGCCGGCGATATTGCAGCCACCGGGCAGCGGTCATGGCATCATCATCTCGACGTCACGGATGTCGATGCCTGCCAACAGCTCGCGCAGACCGTCAAGGCGAGTGCCGGCGACATTTCGATCCTGATCAATAATGCCGGCATCATCATTCGCGAGGGCATCGACTCCGAGCGCGCGGTTGAGAACTGGCGGCGCGTACTCGACGTCAACCTCAACGGCGTGTTTAACGTCACCCATGCCTTCCTGCCGGCCTTGCGCGCCCGGCGTGGCAGCGTGATCAATCTTGCCTCCATCGCCTCTTTCGTCGGCGTCGCCGATACGCTCGGCTATTCGCCGTCCAAGGGCGGCGTGAAGCTTCTGACGCAAGCGCTGGCGCGCGAAGTCGCCAAAGACGGCGTGCGCGTCAACGCCATTGCGCCCGGCGTGATCGAGACGGCCATGACCGAAGCGACACGCAACGATCCCGCACGATTGGCGGGCTTCCTCGGCCGCACGCCGCTGGGCCGCGTCGGCCAGCCCGATGAGCTGATCGGCCCCGTGGTCTTCCTCGCCTCCCCCATGGCGTCCTATGTCACAGGCGTGACCTTGCCAGTGGATGGAGGCTTTCTGGCCGTGTAGTGTCCGCGGCACTGGTTTGGGGCAAGCATGGCTAAAGAGAGTCGCGGTATTCAGTCGATCGAGGTCGGGGGTGAATTGCTGCAAGCGCTGGTGCGCAATGGGGAACCGATGATGCTGCGGGATCTGGCCCGCGAGGCCGGAATGTCACCGGCCAAGGCGCATCCCTATCTCGCCAGTTTCTCCCGCATCGGCCTGATCGAGCAGGACCCCTCCACCGGCCGCTATGAATTCGGTGCGCTCGCCCTCGAACTCGGCATCGTCACGCTGCGGCGCCTGTCGGCGGTTCGCGTCGCAACGCCGGCCATCACGGCATTGGCCGGCACCATCGACCACGCCGTCTCGCTGGCGATCTGGGGTACCCATGGACCCACCGTAGTGCGCATGGAGGAGCCCAGTCATCCCGTACATATCGCCATGCGCGTGGGCTCCACGGTATCGTTGCTCGAAACCGCGACAGGGCGGATATTCGCGGCATTCATGCCACCCGCAACCATCAATGCCGCGCTCACCGAGGATCTCGATCGGCTCTCGATCGGCTACGACCCGAACCGGAAGATAAAAGGCCCGGCCATCGACAAGATCCTCGCCGACATTCGCACGCGCGGGCTGGCCCGCGCCGTTGGCGAACCCCTGCGCGGCGTTAATGCCTTCTCCGCACCGGTGTTCGATCACAGCGGCGCGGTGGTTCTCGCCGTGACCGCCATGGGCGCGGTGGGCACCTTCGACGTCAACTGGAACAGCCCAATCGCCAGCGCCCTGCTCGATTGCACCAATGCGATCTCGCGTCGGCTCGGCCGCGACGTCAAGGACTGAGCAGCGCAGCAATCTGCGTAAGATGCGTGCAGCGTGCAAAGTTGTCTGACAACCCGACGCGTGGCCTTGTCGCCCCAGTCCATCGTGTTACGATCCCTTAGGCGCATCTCCGGTCCACGGGGAGCGACCATAAAATCACCGCCGGTCAAGGCGGCTCGAGGGAGGATGACACATGGCTCTTTACGGCCCGACACGTCGTGCCTTTGTGCAGGGGGCGCTCGCCACCAGCGCGCTTGGCCTCACCGGCATTCCAGCTTTCGCCGATCCCGCCTGGAAGAAGTACGCAGGCACCACGATTGAAGCCAATCTGATCAAGGGTCCGCGCGGCGAACTGCTGCAGAAATACGCCTCCGAATTCACGGAACTAACCGGCATCAAGGTCGAATCCGAAGTGATCCCGGAGCAACAGCAGCGCCAGAAGGCCGTGATCGAGCTCACCTCGGGCAAGCCCAGCTTCGACGTCGTGCATGTCAGCTACCACGTCCAGAAGCGCCAGTTCGAAAAGGCCGGCTGGCTCGCCGATCTCACCGGCTTCATGAAAGATCCGAACCTCACCGCGCCGGATCTGAAAGTTGAAGACTTCTCCACCGGCGGTCTGCAATTCGCGCAGAACGACAAGGGCCAGATGCATTCACTGCCGTGGTCGGTGGACTATTTCATCCTGTACTACAACAAGGAAATGTTCGCCAAGAAGGGCGTCGCAGTTCCGAAAACCATGGATGAGATGGCAGCCGCCGCCGAGAAACTCAACGATCCCGCCAACGGCATCTATGGTTTCACCGGGCGTGGCCTCCGCAACGCCAACATGACGCTGTGGACCAACTTCTTCCTCAACTATGGCGGCGAATTCCTCGACGCCAAGGGCAACATCCTGACCGATGGGCCCGAGGCGATCGAAGCGACCAAGATGTATCAGCGTCTTCTGACCAAGACGGCACCTCCCGGCGTCGCGGGCTTCAACTGGATGGAGTCGATGGCCTCGCTGACGCAGGGCCGCGCGGCCATGTGGATCGACGGTGTCGGCTGGGCACCGCCGATCGAGGATCCCAATGCGTCGCGCGTGGTCGGCAAGATTGGCTACACCGTCGTGCCCGCCGGACCGAAGGGGCAATTCTCCGCCGCCTATGGCGACGGCATCGGCATCGCCAAGACCAGCACCAAGAAGGAAGCCGCCTATCTCTATTGCCAATGGGCGGTGTCGAAGACCATGGGCGCCCGGCTGTTGCAGAGCGGCGGCGGCGTGCCGTTCCGCAATTCGATCCTCAATGACGAGACGGTGCGCAAGGGCGTGAAGAACCAGGAGTGGCTGGATTCGGTGATCGCCTCGGCCAAGATCAGCAAGCTCGGCCTGCCGGTCATCGTGCCTGTCGCCGAATTCCGCGACCTTGTCGGCGCCGCTGTGACTGCGACTTTGGCAGGCGCGGATCCGGCTACCGAGCTGAAGAAGGCCCACGAACAGTTCCGGCCGATTCTGGAGCGCAGCGAAAAATCGTGAGCGAACTGACAGCGGGAAAGGCAGTCGCCAAAACGACCGCAACGGTCGGGGCCGAAACGGCGACTGCGAAAAAGAACGAGTGGCGGCCAATTTCCTATTGGCCGTTCGTGATTCCAGCGATGATCGTCGTCATGGCGGTCATCATCTTCCCGTGGGTCTATACGATCTGGATGAGCCTGCACGAATGGAAGGTCGGCCAAGCGCCGACTTTCGTCGGCTTCGCCAATTATCTCAGGCTGCCAAGCGATGCGCGTTTTGTGGAATCCGTGGGGCACACCCTGGTCTATACGGCGCTATCGGTCGCGCTGCCGCTGATCCTTGGCACGCTGGCGGCGGTGATCTTCAACAACAAGTTTCCGCTGCGCGGCTTCTTCCGCGGGCTATTCATCCTGCCGATGATGGCAACGCCGGTCGCTATCGCCTTGGTGTGGACGATGATGTTCCACCCGCAGCTCGGCGTGCTGAACTATCTGCTATCGCTGTTCGGCCTACCGCCATCGCTCTGGGTGTTCCATCCCGCCACCGCAATCCCGTCGCTGGTGCTGGTGGAAACGTGGCAATGGACGCCGCTGGTCATGCTGATCGTGCTCGGCGGCCTCAGCGCCATTCCGACCGAGCCCTATGAAAGCGCCCAGATCGACGGCGCGACACCGTGGCAGACCTTCCGCTACATCTCGCTGCCGATGATCACGCCGTTCCTGTTCATCGCGGCGATGATCCGCATGATCGACGCCGTGAAGAGTTTCGACATCATCTTCGCCATCACCCAAGGCGGTCCCGGCAGCGCCTCGGAAACCATCAACCTCTATCTCTACAGCGTCGCCTTCGTCTATTACGACGTCGGCTATGCCTCCGCGATCGTGGTCGTATTCTTCGCGCTCATCGTTGCCCTCGCCGGCGCGCTCTTGCATCTGCGCCAGCGCACCCACTGGAACGAAGCCGGAGGCAGTGCCTGATCATGCGGGACTTTCTCAACAAACTCGGCCTGACCTTCGCCTTCATCGTCATCGTCTCGCCAGCGGTGCTGTTCTTCCTCTGGATGCTGTCGCTGTCGCTGAAATTCGAGATCGACAACGCTTCCTATCCGCCGGTCTTCATCCCCGAGCGCATCAATTGGGGCAATTACGCCGCCGTCATCGAATCCAAGCGATTCATGACTTATTTCTTCAACACGCTGATCGTCACCGGCTCGGCGACCTTGTTCGCTCTCATCATCGGCGTGCCTGCCGGGTACGGCATCGCGCGCATGCGCGCGCGCAAATCCGCCATCGTCATCCTGATCGCGCGCATCACGCCCGGCCTGTCCTACCTGATCCCGCTATTCCTGCTGTTCCAATGGCTCGGCCTGCTCGGCACGTTGTGGCCGCAGATCATCATCCACCTTGTGGTGACAGTGCCGATCGTGATCTGGATCATGATCGGCTATTTCGAGACGACACCGATGGAGCTCGAAGAATCCGCCATCATCGACGGCGCCACCCGCTGGCAGGTGTTCCGCCACGTCGCGCTGCCGATTGCTCGCTCCGGCATCGCCGTTGCCTTCATCCTCTCGGTGATTTTCTCCTGGAATAATTTCGTGTTCGGCATCGTGCTGGCAGGACGGGAAACGCGGACATTGCCGGTCGCGGTCTACAACATGATCTCATTCGATCAATTGAGCTGGGGGCCGCTGGCAGCGGCCGCCCTGATCGTGACGCTGCCGGTGCTGCTGCTGACGATGTTTGCACAAAGGCAGATCGTGGCGGGACTGACCGCGGGCGCGGTGAAGTGACGAGTTAACTCGCAGCAACCTTCCTCTGCTCATCCGGCGCCGTTTCGCTCGCGGCAATCAGGCGCTTGAGCTCCGGAATGCACGAGCCGCAATTGGTGCCGGCCTTGAGCTTCGCGCCGATCTCCGCAGCCGTCCCCGCACCGGCTGCGATGGCATCGCAGATCGTGTTGCGGCCGACGCCGAAGCAGGCGCAGACGATGGGCCCTGCACTCGCAGCACCATCTGCGGACTTTCCAGAGAGCAGCGTACGGCGCTGGTCGTCGCTCACGGTCTCGGCCGCGAATAATTCCTTCACGGCATCCCAGGAGAGCGCCCCCTCCGTCGGGCCGATGAACAGACAGGTCTCGATCCCGTCATCCTTGAACGACACCGCGCGATACACACCTTGGCCGGCGTCTTCGTATTCAGCGGCATCATCGCCCAGCAACGGCTTCAACCAGCTCTGCCAGGTCTCGACGTCGGTATTGTCCGAGAGCAGATAACCGACGCCGCCCGTGACCGCGACGCGCGCCCATTGCACCCCGAACGGCATCTCCAGCGGACTACGCGAGAGCACGAAACCACGCTGTGCAAACACCGCAGATGCGATCGCCACCGGCGTGGCCTTGTTCTCGGGCTGACCGGAGAACGGGTCGGTGATCGGTGCGACAAGTCCACCGACACGCGCGAACCCCGCGGTCTCGTCGTTCCAGTGGATCGGCGCGAACAGCATGCCGCGCTGCTGGCGTTCGCTGACAATGACTTTCAGCACGCATTCGCCATAGTCGGTCGTCAGCCGCGCATGCCCGCCATCGACAATGGCGAACTGCGCAGCATCGTCAGGATGGATCTCGACGAAGGGCTCCGGGATATGCTGGCCGAGCCGCGGGCTGAGACCCGTGCGCGTCATCGTGTGCCACTGATCGCGAACGCGGCCAGTGTTCAAACGTAGCGGGCGCTCGATTGACACCTGCGTGCGCAGCTCCGGCGCCTCCGGCGCGATGAAACGCGCGCGCCGGTCATTGGCGTAGAATTGACCACCGGCGAAGAACCGCGCCTGCGGCTTCGTGGTGCCCTCGCGCACCGGCCATTGCACCGGGGCCATGGTGTCGAAGGCCTCATCCGAGACCTTCATCAATCCGCCGATATCGAAGTCGCGATGGCCGTTGTTCTCGAAGGCCGAAAGGGCCGCGTGCTCGCGAAAAATCTCGGCGGCCGATGTGTAGGCAAATGACGCGCCATAACCCAGGCGCTTGGCGACTTCACTCAGCGCCCACCAGTCCGGTCGCGCCTCGCCAGGCGCGCGGAGGAACGAGCGTTGCCGCGACACGCGGCGTTCGGAATTGGTCACCGTGCCGGACTTCTCGCCCCAGGCCAGTGCTGGCAGCAGCACATGCGCACCGGCATTCACAGTGTCGTTGGAGCGCACATTCTCCGACACCACGAACAGATCGAGCTTGCTCAGCGCCGCGCGCACGGCATCGGCATCCGGGAGCGACACCGCGGGATTGGTGCCCATCACCCACAACGCCTTGATCTCGCCACGGCCGATGGCTTCGAACATCTGCACAGCCTTGAGGCCTTCATGGGTGGCGATATGCGGTGCCTTCCAGAAGCGGCGCACACGGTCGATATCAACAGGCGTGAAGCCCATATGGGCTGCAAGTTGATTGGCGAGGCCGCCGACCTCGCGGCCGCCCATGGCATTCGGCTGGCCGGTCAGCGAGAACGGCGACGCGCCAGGCTTGCCGATGCGGCCGGTGGCCAGATGGCAGTTGAGGATCGCATTGACCTTGTCGGTGCCCTGTGCCGACTGATTGACGCCCTGCGAATACAGCGTGACCACACGCGGCGTCGCCTTGAACATCTGGAAGAAGGTCGCGACATCGATCTCGTCGAGTCCCGTCGCCTTTGCTGTCGCCGCCACACTGCCGGCGATGGTTCTAGCCCGCGCCAGCGCGTCGTCAAAGCCTGACGTATGCTCATCGATATAGCTGCGATCGAGCGCCCCGTTATCGGCGAGATAGGCGAACAGCCCGCTGAACAGTGCGGTATCAGTACCCGGCCTCAGGCCGAGAAACAGATCGTCATCGCCAACCGTGTCGGTGCGGCGTGGATCGATCACGACGATCCGTGCGCCCCGCGTCTGCTTGTTGGCCAGCATGCGCTGATACAGCACCGGATGGCACCAGGCGGCATTGGAGCCGACCAGCACCAGCAGATCTGCCTGGTCGAGATCCTCGTAGCACCCCGGCACCGTATCGGCGCCAAACGCACGCTTGTGGCCAGCCACGGATGAGGCCATGCAGAGCCGCGAATTGGTATCGACATTGGCGCTGCCGAGAAAACCCTTCATCAGCTTGTTGGCGACGTAGTAATCCTCGGTCAGCAGCTGGCCGGAGAGATAAAAGGCTACGGCACCGGGGCCATGTTCGGCGGCGACCTTCTGAAATCCTTCGGCGACATGATCCAGCGCATCGCTCCAGGCGACCTGCGCCATCTCGCCGTCGTCGCTGCGCATCATCGGATGCAGCAGACGCTCGTCGAGGCTCAGCGTTTCGCCGAGTGCCGATCCCTTCGAGCAGAGCCGCCCGAGATTGGCGGGATGCGCGGGATCGCCCGCAATCGCTGCGCCGCCGTTGCCGTCCGGCGTCGCCAGCACGCCGCAACCGACGCCGCAGTAAGGGCATGTGGTGCGCGTGACATGCAGATGCGGATCGACCGCGTTCATCACGCCGCCTCCGCGCGGACGGCGAGTGCGCGGCCGAACATCATCTCGGCGCGGATATCGGAAATATCAGCACCGCTGCGGATCAGTTCGAGATACCACAGCGCATCCTGCGTATCGCCGACCAGCACGGCGCCAGTGAGCGCGCCATCTGCGATCACCAGCTTCTTGTAGGTGCCGCGGCGGACATCGTTGAGCAGCAGCGTCTCGCTGCCTTCGCCCGCCATGAAGTCTCCAGCGGAGAAAACGCTGACGCCGGAGACCTTGAGATTTGTAGAGAGCACGCTGCCCGTATAGGCAGCGGCCTTGCCCGCGAGATGGCGCGCCAACACCCTGGCCTGTTCGTAGGCGGGCTCGACGAGGCCGTAGCAGGTGCCGCGATGCTCGGCGCATTCGCCGAGTGCGAAAACGTCGTCGGTGCCGGTTGCCATCTGGTCGTTGACGACAATGCCGCGATTGACCGGGATTTCCGCTTCCTTGGCGAGGGACGTGTTGGGCCGAATGCCGGCCGCAAAGATCACCGCATCGGCGTCAAGCGTGCGGCCATCGGCGAGTTCGACGCTCTCGACACAATCGTTGCCATGAATACGCGCGGTATTGGCATTGAGCAGAATCCTGACGCCCTTGCGCTCGACCAGCGTCTTCAGGAGGTTCGCTGCAGGTGCATCCAGCTGACGTTCCATCAGCCGGTCCATCAGATGGATCAGTGTGACGTCAGCACCCGCCTTGGCGAGACCATAGGCCGCTTCGAGACCCAGCAGGCCGCCACCGACCACGACGACGCGCTTCTTCTGCGCGGCGAGTTCGAGCAGCAGGTCCACGTCGCGGCTGTCGCGGAACACATGCACGCCCTTGAGATCACCACCGGGCACCGGCAGCCGCAGTGCGGATGAACCGGTGGCGATGACCAGTTTTGAGAACGGCACATGCTTGCCGGTCGATGTCGTAACCTCGCGCGCGGCCATGTCGATGGCGGTCGCCGTCGCGCCGTATTTCAGCGTGACGCCGCGGTCGCGCCACCAGACGGCGGGCTTCAGCTCGATCTCCTGGGACGTCGCCTCACCGGCCAGCACCGACGACAGCAATACGCGATTGTAGGCGAGCCGCGGTTCGTCTCCGATGACGGCGATGGCGTATCGACCGAGCGCGCATTTCGCCAGCTCGTCCACGAGCCGAGCCGCTGCCATTCCGTTACCAATGATGACCAGCGGCTCGCTCACGTCATATCCTTACTCGGCCGCCTGCGCTGTGCCGTAGGCTTCAGAAATCATGTAGCCGGACAGCGTGCCATAGGCTGCGGTCCAGGCTGCTGCGAGTTCGGGCGTCCATGCGTCGCCGAGGCCCTTCTCCAGGGTCCACAGCAGCGCACCGCCGACGATCGGATAATGTTCGGCCTTCACGCCATAGGCCACGTGCTGCTTGGCGAGTGCGCTCGCTGAAGGCAGCACGGTTTCGAGTCGCGTCAGGCCGGTGACGACGACGCCAAGCGTCGCCATCAATTTGCGGCCCTGCTCCTTCATGTCGCCGCGAAACATCGGCTTCACTTGCGGGGCAACCTCGAAGAGACGGCCGTAGAACAATTCCGCAGCCACATCGGAAATCGGCGCGACTTTCTTGAAACTATCCTGAACCAGAGCGACGTCGGACGCGTTCATGCTAACTCTCCTTGCAGTGGAAGGTGAGCTTGTGTGTCGCGCCGCGTGAGCAAATGTTCAGCGCGCGATAAAATGCGATGTGGTTCTAGTGATAGGCCGCAGAAATCATGCGCGCCGCCAGGAAATTGTAGACCTTGTGCCACGAGGCTTCGACCTCGGGCGTCCAGCGCTCGCCAAGCCCCTGCCCCAAACTCCAGAACAGTGCCTCGCCGACAGACTCGTAGTGCGCGGCCTCCACGCCATAATGCACATGGTCTTTCGCGAGCTTGCCGATCACCGACAACAGACCTGTGATGTTGTCGAGACTGCCGACGATCACCGCAAGCGTTGCGATGAACTTGTGCTTGAGCTGCGCCATGTCGCCGCGAAACAGCGGGCGCGTTTCCGGCAATGTCTCGAACAGCCGGGCATAAAACAGATCCACCATGACCGAAGAGTTCGGCCACATCTGATCGAATGACGATTGCACGCGCATGATTTCTTCGCGCGTCAGGCCTATCGAACGACTCATGATTTGCAGCTATCCGGAAAGTCTGAGCCGCATTCATTCGGTTTATCCTCGGAAGTCAAGAGGTAACAAGATGCTTACGCCGCTTCGACGAACTTGTGGCGCTCATACAGGAATTCGAGCACGCGCTTGCGGCAGTCGAGATAGACCGGGTTACTCGCCAGTTCGAGACGCTGACGCGGTCGCGCGAGCGGCACATCGAGCACTTCGCCGATGGTCGCCGATGGTCCGTTGGTCATCATCACGATGCGGTCCGACAGCAGCACGGCTTCGTCCACGTCATGCGTGATCATGACGATGGTGTTGCCGAGCTTCTGATGCAGCGCCATTACCGAGTCCTGCAAATGAGCGCGGGTCAGTGCGTCGAGCGCACCGAACGGTTCGTCGAGCAGCAGCACCTTGGGCTCCATTGCGAGCGCACGGGCAATGCCGACGCGCTGCTTCATGCCGCCGGAGATTTCCGAGGGGCGCTTGTCCTTGGCATGGGTCATCTGCACGAGATTGAGATTGTGCATTGTCCATTCGTCGCGCTCAGCGCGGGACTTGGTCTTGGCAAACACCTTGTCCACGCCAAGACGGACGTTCTGATAAACCGTCAGCCACGGCAGCAGGCTGTGGTTCTGGAACACCACGGCGCGATCGGGGCCGGGCGAATTGACTTCGCGCCCCTCGAGGATAACGCCGCCAATCGTTGCGCGCGTCAGCCCGGCGATGATGTTGAGCATCGTCGACTTTCCGCAACCGGAATGGCCGATGATGGAGACGTAATCGCCCTTGCCGAGGTTGAGGTTGATATCCTTCAGGACTTCGGACGAGACCTTGCCGCGGGTGAACACCTTGTCGACGTGATCGAGCTTCAGATATGGCGTCATGACGATGTCTCCTTAGCTGACTGAGGTGCCGTGGGTGACGAGCTTGCCCAGACCCGCGATCAAGCGGTCGAGGACGAAGCCGACGATGCCGACGTAAAACAGCGCCAGGATGATCTCGCTCATATGCGAGGAATTCCAGGCGTCCCAGATGAAGAACCCGATGCCGACGCCACCGATCAGCATTTCAGCCGCGATGATTGCGAGCCAGGACAGGCCGATACCAATGCGCAGACCGGTGAAAATATAGGGCGCAGCCGCCGGCAGCATGACCTTCCAGAAAAATTCCACCGGATTGAGCTGCACCACGGCGGCGACGTTGCGATAGTCCTGCGGAATATTCCGGATACCGACAGCCGTATTGATAATGATCGGCCAGATCGAGGTGATGAAGATCACGAAGATCGCCGACGGCTGACCGTCCCGGAAGGCCGCGAGCGCCAGCGGCAGCCAGGCCAGCGGCGGAATGGTGCGCAACACCTGGAAGATCGGATCGAGGCCACGCATCGCCCAGACCGACTGGCCAACCAGTGTGCCGAGGCCGATGCCGACCACGGCAGCGAGCGAGTAGCCGTAAGCCACACGCAGGAGACTCGCCGAGATATGCCAGAACAGCCCCTTGTCCAGACCGCCATTGTCGAAGAACGGATCGAAGATCAGTTCCTTGGTGTCCTTGTAGACCTTAGAGGGCGGCGGGAGCGTTGAGCCGGTGCGCCGGCACAAGAGCTCCCACATTACGCCAAGCAGGAGAACGACGATCAGCGGCGGGATGACCCGCGCCGCTGTCTCTTTCGCCATCTTGGCGTATCTGTCGAAACTTACGGGCTGCTTGGGAGAAAGTGCGACGCTCGCCACCGGCGGCTTCGCCAGTGCCGTTGCCGGCTCCGTCTTGATAGCTTGCATGTTCATCGCACTGTCTCCGTCATTTCAGCTAGTCCGCATCGGTCCCAAACGTGTGTCTCAGGCTTCGACGCGCTTGATGGCGAGCGACTTGAGGTAGGCTGCCGGATTTTCGGGATCGAAGACCTTGCCGTCGAAGAAGGTCTCCTTGCCGCGCGAGGTCGAAGTCGGGATTTCGGCGGCAGCGACGCCCATGGTCTTCGCCGCGTCACGCCAGATATCCTCGCGGTTGACCTTGGCGATCAGCGCCTTCGAGTCGAAGCCGGGCTCGTATTTGCCCCAGCGGATGTCCTCGGTCATGAACCAGAGGTCGTGGCTCTGGAACGGATAGGACGCGAAGTCCTTCCAGTACTTCATGATGTGCGGCGAGTTCTCGACCACCTTGCCGGTGCCGTAGTCGAACTTGCCGCGGGCGCGATCGAGGATGTCCTCGACCGGGCAGTTGATCCACTGCCGCTTGCCCATGATGGTGGCGAGCTCTTCCTTGTTCTCCATCTTGTCGGCCCATTGCTGGGCTTCCATGATGGCCATGGTGATGGCCTTCGCCGCCTTCGGGTTCTTGTCGACCCAGGCCGCGCGCATGCCGAGCGACTTCTCCGGATGCTTGTTCCAGATCTCGCCGGTGTTCACCGCGGTGTAGCCGATCTTCTGGTGCACGAGCTGGCCGGGCCACGGCTCACCGACGCAGAATGCGTCCATGGTACCGACCTTCATATTCGCCACCATCTGCGGCGGCGGCACGGTGATGGTCTCAACATCCTTGTCGGGATCGATGCCGCCGGCCGCGAGCCAGTAGCGGATCCAGAGGTCATGGGTACCGCCCGGGAAGGTCATCGCCACCTTCACCGACTTGCCCGCAGCCTTCTTCTTCTCGAACGCGGCTTTCAGCGGCGCGACATCGAGGCCGACCTTCAGATCGGCATATTCGTTGCCGACCGAAATGCACTGCGCATCGAGATTGAGACGCGCGAGGATATACATCGGCGTCGGCTGATTGTTCTGGGTGACCTTGCCGGACGAGATCAGGTACGGCATCGGCGTCAGGATATGCGCGCCATCGATGCCGCTGCCTTCGGAGCCGAGCACCATGTTGTCGCGCAGCGTGCCCCACGAGGCCTGCTTCGACACTTCCACATCGGGCATGCCGTATTTGGCGAACAGGCCCTTGTCCTTGGCAACGAACAGCGGACCGGCATCGCTTAGTGCGATGAAGCCGAGCTTGGCGCCTTTCACTTCGGGCCCGGCATCCTGCGCGAAAGCGCCGCCGGGGAAGTTCAGTCGGGCGGCCGCGAGCAAGGCAGCGGTTCCCGCGCCGGCTTTCAGAAGCTGACGGCGGCTGATCTTGCGGCCCGGCTTGTTGGTCTCTGACTTCGTCATGTGCTGCTGTCGTCCTTTCGCGCCTCGGATCGCCTGCACCGTCATTGGCCCCTCGTCACAGCGCACCTTGGGTCGAAGGCGTACGGACATAGCGGCGCGCCTGGGGGAAGCCCCATGATGGCAATGCTGGCTGGTGATTGATTGTGACGGCTACAATGGCGTCGCTAAGAACTATTCAAAGTTCGTGCCAACCGCTGCCTGATGGAAATTTCGATAAATTGCAGTCACTTACCTAAAGGCAACAAGACCAGCGCAGAGAACCACGCGCATCGAAAATTTGCGGGACGCTCATTTATTGTGCGACGCACGCGGAATAGGCAGTAAATTGTGAGGTACTATTTTGCCGACTTCGTCGGCGTGCCGGCCCGCGGATCGGTGCTATCAACCGGGTCCAATTTCTAACGAACGGACCGCTTCATGCCGACCATTTCGGTGATCACCGAACCTGCCCTCTCGTCGCTGCGGAAGGTAATCAGCACCCTGAAGGCGGCGACCGTGGTCTCCGCGGCGGCGATCCTGTCTCAGGGCAAAAGCGACCTCGACGCGAATGCGGCGGCAGCGTTCGGTCATTTCGAGGATGTCTCACGGCAACTTCATATGTTCCGAAAGAGCGTCCTTGAGGACGCGCTGATACCGACCAAAGACAACGCTGTCACTGTGGATGTCGATATCGATGCCCTCGATCGCGCCGTCGACGATATCGATCTACAGATCGCACAAACCAAAGGCGCACTCCACGCAGTCGTCGAGAGCTCTGATCGCAGCGGGCTCGAGGCCTTTGCCGAGCGCATCGGCGAACTCGGCCGCGCGCTGTTAGGTATGGTCACCCTCATCGCGCCATCGGCCGCACACGGCGATACACCGTTCCTGTTCGATCAGTTCTTCCTGGAGTCGCTGCAGGAACTCTCGCAACGCGACTGGAGCGCGACCTGATCGCAGATGGCAAACGGCCGAGATCGCTTACGCCTCGGCCTTTTCCGACATCATCGGCTGCGGCACCGTGCCCTCGCCCGGCTTCATCCGGAAATTATAGGTCATCAGATGCCACGGCCCCGTGGCAGGCTGACCATCAGGCATGAAGGCATAGCTGCGCTTCTCGACGGTGGCGATCAGATCGTCCTTCACGCCGAACACGACATCGGAGTCGAGATATTCGTCGCCCTCGATGAAGACGTGAGTGATCAGCGGTTCATAGCCGGGAGCCGCGACGAGAAAGTGCACATGCGCCGGACGCATTGGATGACGTCTCGTTTTCAGCACAAGATCTCCGGCCGGACCATCGGTCGGGATCGGATAGCTGCAGGGCAGAATGGTGCGGAAGAACAGCCGGCCATCACTGTCGGTGATGAAGCGCGCGCGCGACGAAGGGCCCTGCGTGGCATAGCTGGCTTTCTGCGAGTCGTAGAAACCGTCATCATCGGCATGCCAGATGTCAACCGGCACGCCCGTCAGCGGCTTGCCGTCGAGATCGGTGACGCGGCTCTGCACGAACATGCGCTCACCCGTGAGGCCCGCAGAGATATCAGCGCCATGCGCCATGACGGGATGCTCGCCGACATAGAACGGTCCGAGTACCGTCGTCTGTGTGGCCCCCTCACGCTCCCTGTGGTTGATGGCATCGACCAGCATCGAGACGCCCAGCACGTCAGAGAGCAAGATGAACTCCTGCCGGATCGGCGTGCATTTCTGGCCAGTGCGGGTCAGGAAGTCGATTGCCACTTCCCATTCACCGAAGGTGAGATCGGTCCTGCGAACATAGTCGTGCAATGACGTCACGAGTTCTTGCAGCAGGAATTTCGTGCGCGGATCGGACGTCTTGTCGAAACTCTGGATGACGGCCGCAGTGAGTTCAGTGTCATTGAATTGGGTCATAATTCCATCCTGAGCAACACGACGCGATTGCATCTTTAACGATACACCAAACAGAGCTTCACGTAAGCTCGCCACGCTACAAACCCATATGGACAACCGCTGATTTTCATCCATAGAAACGAGCCGCGTCCACACATCGGAGTGATGTTGCAATGCCGTCGTCCCAAAGCCTGAGCCCTTCGTCTGCGCCACCCGAACAGGTCGGCATGTCGACCATGGCGCTGGCCCGCGTCGAAGCGCATCTCAAGCAGCGCTATGTCGATGCCGGCCGCTTTCCCGGCACACAGCTTCTGGTCTATCGCCGCGGCGAAATCGTGCACAGCACAGCGCAGGGCTTTGCCGATGTGGAGCGCAAAGCCCCCGTCAAGGACGATACGATCTTCCGCATCTATTCGATGACCAAGCCAATCACGACAGTCGCCTTCATGATGCTTGTGGAGGAAGGACGTATCGCGCTCGATGAACCCGTTCATAAATATATTCCCGAATGGGCAAATCTCGGCGTATTTCAGGCCGGCGTAACGGCGCCGTTCGTGACGAAGCCACCGGCCCGTCCCATGCAGATCATCGACCTGCTGCGTCACACGTCGGGACTCACTTACGGCTTCCAGCAGCGCACCAATGTCGACGCCGCCTATCGTGCACTCAAGATCGGCGAGATCGAAAAATCCGGCACGATGACATCGATGATTTCGGATCTCGCGAAGGTCCCCCTGGAATTCTCCCCGGGGGATGCATGGAATTATTCGGTCTCGACCGACGTGATCGGCTATCTCGTCGAGAAGATCAGTGGACAACCATTCGAACAATTCCTGCAGGAACGTATCTTCGATCCGCTCGGCATGACGGATACCGGCTTCTTTGTGCCGCCCGACAAGGCGCATCGTCTCGCGGCCTGCTACGCCGCCGACGGCAAGGGCGGCTTTGTTCTTCAGGACGATCCCGCGACGAGTTCATTCCTGTCGCCGCCTAAGATGATTTCCGGCGGCGGCGGCCTATGCTCCACCGCCGCGGACTATCTCACCTTCTGTCGCGCCCTGCTCAATGGCGGTGCGCTCGGCGACGTGCGCCTGCTCGCTCCGAAGACGATCGCGCTGATGACCAACAATCATCTGCCCGGCGGGGCCTACGTCGCCGACATGTCGACGTCGATGTTCAGCGAAACGAGCTATGCCGGCGTCGGCTTCGGACTTGGATTTTCGGTGATGATGAATCCGGTCAAGACCATGATCCCCGGCAGCGCCGGTGAGTATGGATGGGGCGGCGCGGCGAGCACGGTGTTCTGGATAGACCCGGCTGAACAGCTGATCGCAATCTTCATGACGCAGCTGTTGCCATCGAGCGCTTATCCGGTTCGGCGCGAGCTGCGTACCATGATCTACTCCGCGATTACCGACAGCAATGTTTAGTAACGAACGGTATGATCAATATTGCTCAGTCGGTGCGCGCCACCGGGCACATCGCGCTCAGCACGAATCAAATGAAATTCTCTCTCAGTGAGAATTTGGAATGAAACTTCCGGTGCGCATGGGACATAGCAACAACCACCCACGGAATTGTGATATTACGTCGGTGCTACACAGGAGATCGTAAAGTGCGAAATTGCAGCTGGAAATCGCATGGAATGCTGCATGCCAGAGATTTGCAGCTTACGAATGCGAACGACTCTCAGTTATCCTGCGTGCGTCAGGCAAGTCACATGTGTATAGCATGATGACCAACTTGTACTTTCGCTTCCGCTGCAAGGCCCGTATCGATAGAAATTGAGTTCCGGTATTCGTTGGAAGTTTTGCAGGCAAATGCGAAGTAGCAACAGAATACCGCAAGGTTTTTTGTACGATTGGATGACCCTCGCGATTACGTGTCGATCAATTCGAGTATCGCGACGATTTCAGCCATCCCAATCGTCATGACGATGTGTATAACAGAGATGCCTTTGAAAGTTAGCTTTAAGGGCTCTCGGGCTAAGAAGCTCAAACAAGAAAATAAAACCAAACTCCCTTATTCAAACAAACTGAATGGTGACGAATGAAGCAACGTAGCGCCGGCAAACCCGACATTGAGATGGGCAAGAGGATCCGTCTGCGTCGTGTTGAGCAGAAAATTTCGCAGGCGGATTTGGGCGAAAAGCTGGGCGTCAGCTTCCAGCAGGTTCAGAAGTACGAAAAGGGTGTCAATCGCGTTGGCGCTGCGCGTCTTCAGCAGATTGCGACGGCGCTCGATGTGCCGGTCACCTTCTTCTACGATGGCGATGGCAAGAGCCGCGAAGTGGAGAGCTTGCTGTTCCTCGATAGCGCTTTCAGCCTCCGCTTGCTTCGTGCTTACAGCCGCATCAAGAGCCAGACGGTCCAGCGCCAGATGGTCGTCCTGATGGAAGCGATCGCCGACGAAGAGAAGTAATCGTCGCATGGCCGCCGGAGCGACCCGGCCGCTGATCGGCTCGATTTCAATCCCCCCTCGACACGAAAAGAACTCGCCGTAACCGCGGCGAGATTTTACGCATCTGCACCTAGCGGTGGCACAGTTGTTGCTGGAATATTCGTGAACCTCAGGGGGAGCGAACCATGTCTACAGCTACGATTACCGCCGTCGAACCAATCCGCAAGCCTCTCTATCAGTCGCTCTTCGTGCAGGTGCTTGTCGCCCTGCTGCTCGGCATCGTCCTTGGCATCGCCGTGCCGGACTTCGCGGTCGGCCTGAAGGTCTTCAGCGACGCGTTCCTCAAACTCATCTCCATGATTGTGGCCCCCATCGTGTTCTGTGTGGTGGTGCATGGGATCGCGGGTGCCGGCGACCTCAAGAAAGTCGGCAGGGTTGGCGTCAAGGCGCTGATCTATTTCGAGGCCATGACCACGCTGGCGCTCGTTGTCGGCCTGGTGCTGGCCTATCTGTTCGGCCCGGGCCACGGCATGAACATCAATCCGGCCTCGCTCGACGGCAAGGCACTCACGACGGTCGCCGACAACGCTCACAAGCTGCAGGGCGGCGGCATCGGCAGCTTCCTGCTCAACATCATTCCGACCACCTCGTTTGACGCTCTGGCGCGCAACGACGTCCTGCAGGTGCTGTTCTTCGCCATCCTCTTCGGCACCAGCCTGGCGCTGGTCGGCGGCGAGAAAGGCGAACGCATCTCCAGTTTCATCGAAGCCGTATCGACCGTTCTGTTCCGCGCCATGGGACTGATCGTTCGCCTCGCCCCGATCGGCGTGCTCGGCGCTGTCGCCTATACGGTCGGACGCTACGGTGTCGGATCGCTGAAGCAACTCGTCTCGCTGGTGGTGCTGTTCTATGTCTCGGTCGCGATCTTCGTCTTCGGCGTACTCGGCGGCGTGATGGCGCTGGCCGGGCTGAACATCATCAAATTCCTGAACTATCTGCGCGAAGAACTCACCATCGTGCTCGCCACCGCGTCATCGGATGCAGTGCTGCCCCAGGTCATGCGCAAACTCGAACGGCTCGGCGTCAAGGACAACGTGGTCGGCCTCGTGATCCCGACAGGCTACTCGTTCAATCTCGATGCATTCTCGATCTATCTGACGCTGGCCGTCGTGTTCATCGCGCAGGCCACGAATACACCGCTGTCTTTCGGCGATCTCATGCTGGTGCTGGGCGTCTCGCTGGTGACGTCGAAGGGCGCCCACGGCGTACCCGGCTCAGCGATCGTGATCCTTGCCGCGACGCTGAATGCCGTGCCGAGCATTCCCGCCATCGGTCTCGTGCTGGTGCTGTCGGTAGACTGGTTCATCGGCATGGCCCGCGCGCTCGGCAACCTGATCGGCAACTGCGTTGCCACCGTCGTGGTCGGTGCATGGGAAGGCGATCTCGACCATGCCAAGGCGAAGCGTGTGTTGGATGGCGAAGAGCTCGTGGACGTGACGGCCGGCTAATTGCCTTCGAGGCAAAAAAGAAGCGGCCTGAAGGCCGCTTCTCGGTGTCAGAACGAATGCTTCAACCCTACGCCGGCGTGAGGATCGCGCGGCCGACCAGCTTGCCGTCTTTCAGATCGTTCAGCGCCGCATTGGCCTTTGCGAGCGGCATCGGGCTCGTCGGGATCGGCTGCACCTTCTTGGTGCGCACCAGCTCCAGCAGCTCCTTGGTCTCGCGGAGATTGCCGACATAGCTGCCCTGGATGGTCAGCGCCTTCATGGCGATCAGCGGCAGCGCCCAGGTGGCGCCGCCACCGAACAGGCCGACCATGATCAACTTGCCGCCCTTGGAGAGCACGTCGAAGCCGAGCTGCGTCGTCGACGGAGTGCCGACCAGATCGATCACCGACAGGATCGGCTGACCGGCGGCCTTGGCAAGCTGCTCAAGCGCGTCGGGCGCATTGCCGTCCACGACCGCCAGAGCGCCGGCCTTGATCGCCGCCTCGCGCTTTCGCGCATCGATATCGACAACGATGGCGCCCTTGCCGCCCATCGCCTTCAAAAGTTCAAGCGCCATCAGGCCGAGGCCACCGGCGCCGAAGATCACGATCGGATTGCCGAGATCGCTCTCGATCTTCTTCAGCGCGCTATAGGTGGTGACGCCCGAGCAGGCGTAAGGCGCGGCGATGACCGGATCCATGCCCTTGAGGTCGATCAGGTAGCGCGGATGCGGCACCAAAAGGTGATCGGAGTAACCACCGTCGCAATGTACGCCGAGGCAGCGCGGCGCAAGACAGAGATTCTCATCACCGGCAAGACAGACCGCACATTTGCCGCAGCCGATCCATGGATAGGCCAATGCGATATCGCCAATCTTGACGCCGCCGGCTTCCTGCTGCGCATCCGGACCAAAAGCGATGACTTCGCCGACAGTCTCGTGACCCATGGTGCGCGGCAGCGTGATGCCGCGATCCTTCAGCGACAGCTTCTTGCGGCCATGACCGAGTTCATAGCCGCCTTCCCAGATGTGCAGGTCGCTATGGCAGACGCCAGCAGCCTTCACGCGGATCAGCACCTGCGTGCCGGTCGGCTGCGGGGTCTGCTCGTCGACCTCGCCGAGCGGTTCGTTGAATTCGAGAACCTTGAAGCTCTTCATTGTGTTTTCTCTCCCGGTTGAAGTTTCTTGTTATCCGTAGGATGGGTAGAAGCGAAACTTATCGCATAGAACCCGATCATGATGGGTTTCGCGACGACGCTCTACCCATCCTGCAGGGTCTCAGCCATGCGTTGCGCTTGCGCTCCTGATTGCTTCCCACACCTTGATGGGCGACAGCGGCGTATTGAGCTGCGTGATGCCCAGTGGTTGCAGCGCATCCAGCACGCCATTGACGATGCAGGGCGGACCACCGATCGCGCCGGATTCGCCGCAGCCCTTCGAGCCGATCGGGTTGGTGACGCAGGGTGCCGAACCATCCAATGTCACTGACAGAGGTGGCAGGTCACCCGCGCGCGGAATGCAGTAATCCTGATAGCTGGCTGTGATGAGCTGGCCATCCTCGTCGTAATGAACGTTCTCGAACAGCGCCTGGCCGATGCCCTGCGCCACGCCGCCGTGGATCTGGCCGGTCACCAGCATCGGATTCACCGCTACGCCGACATCGTCGACCGTGGTGTAACGAACGACATTGGTGATGCCGGTCTCCGGATCGATCTCGACCTCGCAGATATGCGTTCCGTTCGGCCAGGTCGGGCCGTCCGCCACGCCGGTGGACTCGACGCTGAGCTGTTCGCCATCTTCGGCCTTCGCGATTTCGAACAGGCCGACGCGCTTGTCGGTGCCGACGACGGTGAGGAAGCCCGCGGAATACTCGATGTCCTCCACCGAGGCTTCGAGCATGTTGGCCGCCTTCTCGCGTGCCTTGGCGATCATGTCGGCGGCCGACACCACCGCGGCAGTGCCGCCAACGAACAGCGAACGCGAACCGACACTACCCATGCCGACGATGACGTCGGTATCGCCCTGGATCACATCGATCTTGTCGATGCCGATGCCGAGGGCTTCAGAGACGAGCTGCGAATAGGCGGTCTGCAGGCCCTGCCCCATTGCCATGGTGCCGGAATGCAGGATGACGCGGCCATTGGCCGTGGCGCGCAGGCGAACCTTCTCGGTGGTGCCCGGACCGCCGGTCCATTCGATGTAGCTGGTGAGCCCGCGGCCGTAGAGCAGGCCTTTCTTCTTCGCCGCCTTCTTGCGCGCGGCGAAGCCGTCCCAATCCGACAATTCGGTGGCGCGGTCGAGCATGTGCGCGAAGGCGCCGCTGTCATAGGTCTGACCGACGGCGTTCTTGTAAGGAAACTGCGTCGGCTTGATGTAATTCACCTTGCGGATGGCGCGCGGATCCATGCCCATCTGCCGTGCGGCGGCATCCATCAGACGCTCGATGATGAAAACGGCTTCCGGACGTCCGGCACCGCGATAGGCGCCCACCGGCGCGGTGTTCGTGATGACCGCCTTGATATCGTAATGCACGTTCTGCAGGTCGTAGACGCCGGTCTGCACGAACGGCCCCAGCACCAGCGGAATGATGACAGCGGTGGCCGACATATAGGCACCAGTGCCGCCGATCGAACGGACGCGATACGCCAAGATCCGACCCTTGGCATCGAGCGCGAGTTCTGCCGTCGACGTCAGATCGCGACCATGCGTCCCGCCGACAAATTCGTCGGTACGATCGCCGCGCCAGCGGATCGTCTTGTTCAGCTTCACGGCTACATAGGCGACGACGCCGTCTTCGGGATACAGGCTCGTCTTCTGGCCGAACCCACCGCCGATATCGCCCACCACCACGCGGATCGATTCCTTCGGACGCTTGAGCACCGCGTCGGCAAGGATATCGCGGGTCGATGCCGGGGTCTGCGACTGCACGTACAGGGTCAGCTTGCCGGACTTCTTGTCGACTTCAGCGATGGTCGAGCGCGGCTCCATGGCCGATGGCACGAGACGCTGACTCACGATGTCCAGCGACACCGTATGCTTGGCAGCGGCAAAAGCAGCCTCCACCTTGGCAGGATCGCCATAGCTGGTGGCCGCGACAATATTGTCCGGCGCATCCGGCCAGACCACCGCCGCACCGGGCTTCATCGCCTCGACGGGATCGACCACCGCAGGCAGGACATCATAGCTGATGTCGATCGCTTCGGCCGCGAGCAGGGCAGCGGCGCGCGACGTGGCGACGATCGCCGCCACTGCTTCGCCGGCGAACCGCACGACCTCATGCGCGAGCAGCCGGCGCGGCGGAAAGGTCGCTGCGGAGCCGTCAGGACGCTTGAAGATCGGCAGCGTCGGCAGCGTGCCGACATCGTCGGCCACGAGATCCGCGCCGGTGTAGATCGCCTCGACACCGGGCATCGCCTTGGCGGCGGCCACGTCAATCGCGGTGATCTTCGCATGGGCATGCGGCGAGCGCAGCAGATGCAGCCACAGCGCGCCGTCTTCCGGCTTGTCGTCGATGAATTTGCCCTGCCCGGTGAGAAGTCTTTGATCTTCAAGGCGCTTGGGAGAAAGACCGGCGCCGAAGCGCAGATTGCCGGGCAGAATGTTCATCAGACGTCCTTCAATGGCGAGCCTTACGGGCGGGCTGTATGGTTTCTAGCCCAGAAAGACCGCGTGAGCCAACAGGCCAGCCGCACAAGGCTGAGCGACAGAATGTGCATGAGCGCTGCTCGTTTGCGCGTCTGGCGGCAACGACATCGATCAGCCGACATCCTGCAAAACGGCCTCGATCACCTTGCGCTCGTCGGCGGTCAAAGCCGGCTGCGGCGCTACGGGATCGCCGACATCGTAGCCCTGGATCGCCAGGCCCGTCTTGATGCAGGCGGCCAGATTATAGCGCGCAAAGGCCTCGTTGAGACGCCACATCCGCCGTTGCAGAACCATGGCTTCGTCCCAGCGATGCGCCTTGCAGAGATTGTAGAGTTCGACGCTCTGCTTCGGCACGACGCAGGCCGGGCCCGCCATCCAGCCGACGCCGCCGATCAGCATGACGGCTGACGGAATATGCGCCGAGGCGGCAAACACTTTCAGTTTGTCGCCGCAGCGGTTGATGATCGACAACAGCCGGCCGGTATTGGTGGAGGCATCCTTGATATACTGAATGCGCGGATGTTCAGCGAGCCGCGCCACGACGTCGAGTGTCAGATCCGAACGCTGGAATTGCGGATTGGTGTAGATCACCACGGGAATATCGACGGCATCGGCGATGGCGCGGAAGTAGGATTCGATCTGCGCATCCTTGAGCGGGAAATACGCTTCGAGAATAGCTAGGATGCCGGTGGCGCCGAGCTTCTGATACGACTTCGCCTGCGCCACCGCATCGACCGTCGAGGTCGATGCCACGCCTGCCACCACCGGCACGCGCCCGCCTGCCGCCTCGATCGTAGCCTGCACCACCGTCCTGCGCTGCTCGCGATTGAGATAGGCGAATTCGCCGGTCGAGCCGAGCGGCGTCAGACCATGCACGCCCGCGCTGATGAGATCCCCGCACAGGCGGCCCAGCACATCGGTGCGGATACGCCCCTCGTCGTCAGCAGGCGAGACGAGATAGGGAAACACGCCGTGGAAATCTGCCATCGCATCAGGCCTTCGGCTTGAAATTCTCGATCACGCGCAACAACACGCGCGCACCGACCTCGACATCCGCATCGTCCACATGCTCGGCAGGATTGTGGCTGATCCCGCCGCGACAGCGCACGAACAGCATCGCCACATCGGCAATATCGGTCATCGCCATGCCGTCATGGCCGGCCCCGCTCGGCAGCTCGAACGCGCGATAGCCCTCGGCAGTAATTGCATCGGCGATCTGCTTCTGCAGCCAGGGCGCACACGGCACCGTGCGATTCTCATGGGTGATGTTGATCTGCAGATCGAGCTTGCGCGCTTTGGCGATCGACTCGATCTCACGCACCATGTCGGTGATGGCGAGCTTGCGATAGGAATCCTTTGGCGACCGGATATCCATGGTGAACGATACCAGCCCGGGAATGACATTGGTCGCACCCGGCATCGCATTGATATAACCCACGGTGCCGACAAGACCGCCGCGGTCCGACTGGCAGAACTCCTCGATCGCAACGATACATTCGGCGGCGCCCACCAGTGCATCGCGCCGCATCGCCATGGGTACCGTGCCGGCATGACCGGCCATGCCGTGCAATTCGACTGCGAGACGCGTCGCACCCGAAATGGCAGTCACGACCCCCACCGGCAGCTTCTGCGCTTCAAGCACCGGCCCCTGCTCGATATGCAGTTCGAGATAGGCGAGCAATTCGCCGGGCGCGCGCGCTGCGGCGCCGACGTGATCGGGATCGAGGCCGAAGGTGATCATCGCCTCGCGCATCGAGATACCCGCTTTGTCGCGGCCGCCGAGCACGCTCTCGACAAACGTCCCGGCCACCGCGCGGCTGCCGAGCAGCGTCGAGGCGAAGCGTACGCCCTCCTCGTCGGCGAAAGCAGCGATCTCGATGGCGAAGGGCAAACGAAGGCCGCGACGGTTGAGATCGCCGACGCAGGAAATCGCCGTGATGATCCCGAGCGGTCCGTCCCAGCGGCCGGCATCGCGGACGGTGTCGTAATGTGAGCCCAGCATTAGGCACGGCAGACCGGGCCGGTCGCCTTCATAGCGTCCGCAGACATTGCCGATCGCATCGATACGCGCCCGCATGCCGGCTGCCTGCATCCAGCCGATGATCAGTTCGGCGGCAGCACGATGTTCCGGTGTAAGGAATATTCGCGTGATGTTGTCCGGCGCTTCCGAAATAGCAGCCAGCGCGTTGATGCGTTCGACGATCTCGCCGCCGAGCGATTGGCCGGAAGCTCCGACGACTTTCTCTTCCATCGCAATCATGCTTCTTTGTTCAGACCAGTGGCCCGGCTGGGACTTGAATGATCCAGCTCGTAAATACTAGTGCGGCTAGCAGGGCAAAGCGAATCCGCGTTTGACCTCGCGGGAAGCTAGCAGATTTCGACACCCGGACGACAGGAGCCCCGATGGCCAGGCAAGACTCGTCGAGTAGAGATGAGGCCCTTCTCAGACTTTCTTTCGACGCCGCACGCAAAGCCATGGAGCGCGGCAACCATCCGTTCGGCGCGATCCTGGTCGATGCACACGGCAAGGTCCTGATGGAAGCCGGTAACGCCTTCATGCCGTCCCATGACGGCACCGCCCATGCCGAACGGCTGCTCTGCAGCGAAGCCTCGATTGCCTATGACGAGAGCGAACTAAAGACCTTCACGCTGTATTCGTCGGCAGAACCCTGCGCCATGTGCGCCGGCGCGATCTATTGGGTCGGCATTGGCCGGCTGGTTTATGGGCTCGGCGAAGCAAGGCTCAAGGCGATCACCGGCGACCATCCGGAGAATCCCACGCTGGATCTGCCTTGCCGCAATGTCTTTGCTGCCGGGCAGAAGAGCATCGAGGTCGTCGGACCGCTGCTCGAAGACGAGGCAGCCGTGCAGCACGAGAATTTCTGGGCGCAACAGGGCTAGTCATGTCGACATGAAAACGACGCCGCGATTCACGCAGCGTCGTTTTCGTATTGAAGTCAGCTCAGATCAGAACTTGACGGTGACGCCGGAATAGAGCGAGTCCTCGCGGCACGATCCGGGCGCAAACGTGGTGCACGGCAGGCTGGCATTCTCATCCAAGCCGAACTTGTTCCGCCAGAGCCGATAGGCCACCCACACGTCGACATTGTGAGTGTATTTCGGTCCCCAGATCGCCTTGCTGGCGTCGAAGGTCAGACGGATCGGTTCGGCGTTGATCTCCATCTTGGTTGCCGTGCCGATGATCTGGCCGTTCTCCGAACCTTTCGGCCCGTAGAAGCCGGCCCGGCCGCTGATCGCGAAATAATCCATGCTCGGCGGCAGGAAGCCGAGATCCATGTAGTAATTGAGTTCAACGGCCCAGGTCGGGTTGAACTGGCGGTTGCCGTCGATGTTGCACGAGACGCCCGGGATTTGACCGGGAGCGCCGGCGTAACCGCACTGCGTAAAGGTGCTGCGGTTGGCGAACTCGTAATAGAACAACGGATTGACGTTGAAGAAGCCCTTGTAAGGCAGGTCGAAAGCGAATTGCAGACCGGTCACGACGTCGCGCTTGGATGCGGAGAAGAACCGGTTTTCAGTGCTGCCATCCGCACCGATGACGAACGACACGTTGCGCAGCGGGCCCATCGAGAAGGCCTTGGTGTTGAAGACCTCGTTGAAGCCGATCGTGCTACGGATCAGGCCGTAGATTTCTGTTGCGCCTTCGCAGCCCGTGATCGGACGCAGCGGATCGGCGCACGGATTAGCCGGGCTGCTCTTGCCCGCCTTCTCGAGGCCGATGTTGAAGAAGTTGGTGCCGTAGGTCCAGACGTCGAAGTGGGTGAAGGCGAAGACCTGTTTGGTGGTCTTGTTGGTCACGCCGGGATCGACCGCCCCCCACTGATAGGCATAGGTGAAGCGGTTATCGATCAACAGGAAGAACGGAAGATCCGGGATCGGCTTTGCCTTGACCGGCATGGCCGCCATGTCGGCGGCGCTTGCCGAGCCTGTCGGCACCATGGCTGTTAGCGACAGCAACGTCGCGGCTGCGATTGCGCGGAAACGATTGGCCATTGGAATTACCCCCACCTGTTGACAATGATTGCGTGCCTCTCGCGAGAGAGTTGTTGCAATCAGTCCGAGTGAGAAGCCTCAACTTTTTCCAATAGTTGCCACGGATTTCATCAGGGATGCCCAGTGAAATCAGTATTTTATGCTTGAAGCATCGTGTTTTCGGGATGGTGAAATGACACCATGCGAGCGCGTGTAAGACACGCGCTTAGAGACTGTAAAGATTGGTATTTTGCGACGTTCTGTCGCAGGTTTCCGAACGAAGCTCCGATGGTGAATTCACACTGTGATTCCGTGTTTGCACCGCAAGAAAATCACTGCCCAACTTCTCAACACACGAGAAAATCCGGATATCGAATTCGTTGCACATGTACCAGAACTGCAACACTTCAGACCAAGTATACAATGCGAAAGTCGAATAAACGTCATTCAATCAACGAAAAGCCCGAGCTCACGCGATTGCGTCGACAGGAATCGCCCAAGAAAGCGATCCAGTCCAAAAATAAGGCAGACGCTGGCGCTTATTCGAGATTTACGCTGCATTCCAATCCGGCACACACTTGCCGCAAACCTCCTTTTCACGCGTGAGTAGCGAATGTTGGATTCGGGATCGGGACACGCGCGTTCGGGGACGGTGCTTCTGCAGACCATCGGTCTGACCAAGCGCTATGGCAGTTTCCTCGCCAATGACGCCATCGACATCGCGATCCGTCCGCAGGAAATTCACGCGCTGCTCGGCGAGAACGGCGCCGGCAAATCCACGCTCGTCAAAACCATCGACGGCCTGATCCAGCCAAGCGAAGGCGAGATGCTCTGGCAGGGCGAGAAGATGGTGCTCGCCGGCCCGCACGATGCGCGCGCCCGCGGCATCGGCATGGTGTTCCAGCACTTCTCGCTGTTCGACAATCTGACCGTCGCCGAGAACGTTGCGCTCGGTCTCGACGGCAAGGAATCCTTCAAGGCGATGTCGGCGCGGCTCGAACAGGTGTCGCAGCAATATGGCCTGCCGCTCGATCCGAAGCGCGAGGTCTGGCAGCTCTCGGTCGGCGAACGTCAGCGCATCGAGATCGTGCGTGTGCTGATGCAGAATCCGAAATTCCTGATCCTCGACGAGCCCACCGCCGTGCTGACGCCGCAGGAGGCCGATCAGCTCTTCGTCGTGCTGGAGCGCCTGAAGTCGGAAGGCCGCGCGATCCTTTACATCAGCCACAAGCTCGACGAGGTGAAGCGGCTCTGCGACACCGCCACCATCCTGCGCGGCGGCAAGAAGATCTCGACCTGTCTGCCACGCGAAGAAACTGCCGCATCATTGGCGCGCATGATGGTCGGCACCGAGATCAAGCAGGTGAAAGCCGCCGCCAATCGGCAAACCACCGTGCCGCGGCTCGTGGTCAACGATCTCAGCCTCGCGCCCGACGAACCACATGGCGTGCATCTGAAAAACATCTCGCTGGAGCTGAAGGGCGGCGAGATCCTTGGCATCGCCGGCGTCGCCGGCAATGGGCAGGACGAGTTCTTCGCGGCGCTCTCCGGCGAGCGTCTCGCCAAGGATCCCGGCACCATCGTCATCGACGGCCACGCCGCCGGACATCTGTCGATTACCGCGCGCCGCAAGCTTGGCGCGGCCTTCGTTCCCGAAGAACGGCTCGGCCACGGCACCGCGCCGCGCATGAGATTGTCGGAGAACGCGCTGCTCACCGGCCACGCCGCATCCGGCATGGTGCACAACGGTTTCATCAATACGGCGGCGACGCTCGCGACCGTCGACCGCGCCACCGCGAGTTTCGACGTGCGCAAGGCCAAGCGCGATCCGGAAGCTGCCAGCCTTTCCGGCGGCAACCTGCAGAAATTCATCGTCGGCCGCGAGATTCTGCGTAATCCCATCGTGCTCGTGGTCAGCCAGCCGACATGGGGCGTCGATGCGGGTGCAGCCGCCGTCATCCGTCAGGCGCTGCTCGATCTTGCCGCTGCGGGCGCTGCCATCCTCGTCACCAGCCAGGACCTTGACGAACTCGCTGATATCGCCGACCGCATCGCTGTGATGTTCCACGGTCGTCTGTCCGAGCCGTTAATGACGGCGGATGCCGACAGGGAAACGCTGGGCCTGCTGATGGGCGGCAGCGCACTCACGCCAAAGGACGTGCCCGATGCAGTTGGTGCTTGAGAAGCGCGCGGAGCGATCGACCATCATCGCGCTGGTATCGCCCGTTATCGCCATCGGGCTCACCATCGTGACCATGAGCATCCTGTTCGTGATCATCGGCAAGAATCCGATCGCCGCGCTCAACGTCTATTTCATCACGCCGCTGACCGACGCCTATTCGCTGCAGGAGCTCGCGGTGAAAGCCGCGCCTTTGGTGATGATCGCCATTGGCCTGTCGCTTTGTTACCTCGCCAATGTCTGGAATATCGGCGCGGAGGGACAGTTCCTCGTCGGTGCCGTGGCGGGCAGTTGGCTTGCGGTGAAGACCAACGGCACCGATGCCGGCGTCTGGGTCTTGCCGGCGATGCTGCTGCTCGGTGCCATCGCGGGCGCGCTCTATGCGTTGATCCCGGCCTTCTGCAAGGTGCGCTTCGGCGCCAGTGAAATTCTGGTCAGCCTGATGCTGGTCTATGTGGCCGACCTGCTGCTGGACTATCTCGTCCGCGGCCCGTGGCGCGATCCCAAAGGGTTCAACTTCCCGACCACGGCCGAATTCGATCCGGTCGCCACCGTGCCCCTGCTGTTCGAGGGTGGACGGCTGCATCTCGGCGCGGTCATCGCGCTGGTGATCGTTGTTGCCGCTGCTGTCCTGCTCGGCCGCACCATCAAGGGCTTTGAAATTCGCGTGGTTGGCGCGGCACCGCGGGCGGCGCGCTTCGGCGGCTTCTCGTCGAACCAGCTCGTGCTGCTGACTTTCGCGATATCCGGCGCGCTGGCTGGCCTTGCGGGGATCATCGAGGTCGCCGGCCCCGTTGGTCATCTGCAGCCCGGCATCTCGCCCGGCTATGGCTTCACCGCGATCATCGTTGCATTTCTCGGACGGCTCAACCCGGTTGGAATACTAATTGCAGGGCTTTTCCTGGCGCTGACATTTATCGGCGGGGAGCAAGCGCAGATCGCCATGAAGATCCCACTCGATATCACCAAGGTGTTTCAGGGCATCCTGCTGTTCTATGTGCTCGCCTGCGACAGCCTGATCCTGTACCGGATCAAGCTCATCATGCCGCAGCGGAAGGTCGCCGATGGAGCTGCTTGAAGCCATCATCCTTGCCGTACTCGCGGCGTCGACACCGCTGCTGCTCGCCGCCTCTGGCGAGTTGCTGGTGGAGCGCGCTGGCGTGCTCAATCTCGGCGTCGAAGGCATGATGATCGTCGGCGCCGCCTGCGGCTTTGCCGGCGCCTGGGCCACCGGCTCGACCTTCATCGGAGCGCTGTGCGGCATTCTCGCCGGCGTCGCGCTATCGCTGGTGTTTGCACTGATGACGCTCGGCCTCGCCGTCAATCAGGTCGCCACCGGTCTCGCGCTGACCATCCTGGGCATCGGCGTGTCCGGCCTGATCGGTGCCGGCTTTGTCGGCGAACGCGTCAGCACAGCGCCACGTCTGTATATTCCCGGCCTGACCACGCTCCCCTTCGTCGGCAAGATCCTGTTCGGTGAAGATGCCTTCGTCTACGTCTCGCTCGCGCTGATCATCGGAATGTCCTGGTTCCTCTATCGCACCCGGGCGGGGCTGGTCCTCCGCGCCATCGGCGACAATCACGTCTCCGCCCATGCGCTCGGTTATCCCGTGCTCAAGATCCGCATGTTCGCCGTGATGTTCGGCGGCGGCTGCGCGGGACTGGCCGGCGCCTATCTGCCGCTGGCCTATACGCCGTTCTTCGTACCCGGCATGACCGCCGGCCGCGGCTGGATCGCGCTGGCGCTGGTGGTATTCGCCTCATGGCTGCCGGGGCGCCTCGTGATCGGCGCCTATCTGTTCGGCGCGGTCTCGATCTTGCAACTTCATGCGCAGGGCTGGGGCGTCGGCGTGCCCTCGCAACTAATGTCCGCACTGCCCTATCTCGCAACCGTCGTCGTGCTGGTGCTGATCTCGCGCACCCGCAGCGGCGGCTCCACGGCGCCGGCCGCATTGGGCACGGTATTCGTGCCCGACCGCTAAAGACATTCTCGCAAGACTATCTCGCAAACAGGAGACGCGTATGAACAGGAAAGCACTTGCAGCCGCCGCCCTACTGCTGGCCACCGGCCTCGGATTGGGTGCAGCCGTCGCCGCCGACAAGCTGAAGGTCGGCTTCGTCTATATCGGCCCGGTCGGCGATTTCGGCTGGACCTATCAGCACGAAGTCGGCCGCCAGATGATCGTCAAGGAATTTGGCGACAAGATCGAGACCACCTATCTCGAAAACGTCAGCGAAGGCCCGGACTCCGAGCGCTCCATCGAACAGCTCGCGCGGGCCGGCAATCAGCTCATCTTCACCACGTCGTTCGGCTATATGGATCCGACGCTGAAAGTCGCCAAGCGCAATCCCAAGGTGATGTTCGAACACGCCACCGGCTTCAAGCGCGACAAGAACATGTCGAGCTATTCCGGCCGCTTCTTCGAAGGCCGCTACATCCAGGGCCTGATCGCCGCCAAGATGTCGAAGAAGGGCGTGCTCGGCTATATCGGCTCGTTCCCGATCCCGGAAGTGATCTCCGGCATCAATGCCACCATGCTGGCCGCGCAGAAGATCAATCCGGACATCAAGATCAAGATCATCTGGGTCAACACCTGGTTCGATCCCGGCAAGGAAGCCGATGCCGCCAAGGCGCTGCTCGATCAGGGCGCCGACGTGATCATGCAGCACACGGATTCGCCGGCCGCCATGCAGGTCGCCTCCGAACGCGGCGCGCTCGCCTTCGGCCAGGACTCCGACATGATCAAGTTCGGTCCCAAGACCCAGCTCACCGCGGTCACCAACAACTGGGGTCCGTACTACGTGGAACGCGTCAAGGCGGCCCTCGATGGCACCTGGAAGTCGGAAGACACCTGGGCCGGCCTGAAGGAAAAGATGGTCGTGATGGCGCCCTATACCAACATGCCGGACGACGTGAGGAAGATGGCGATGGACACCGAAGCCGCCATCATCGCCGGCACGCTTAAGCCGTTCAAATGCCCAATCATGGGACAAGACGGCAAGGAAGTGGAATGCAAGGGCGGCGACGCCCTCGATCCCGGCCAGGTGCTCGGGATGAACTTCTATGTGAAGGGGATCGACGACAAGATTCCGGGGAAGTAACCGGCGCCGGCCCCTCGCGAGATATCCGGACGACAGCGTCCGGATATCTCGTTGATGACCGTCGGAGATTCGCTCCGACGCATCACATCTTCTGAACCCAGAACTGATACATCGAAATGAACGTATAGGGGTTCTCGGTTTCGAACACATGCCACGACCCAAGATCGGTCATGGCAATGTCTGCAGGAAATCGCTGACGATATTTTCGCTTCGTCGCGACGTCGACATCGAAGCCGAGAAACCGCAGATCGTTATCCTTCAGGAACCGCTCGATCTGCGGCAGCGTCATGCGATGTTCCTGCCCGTGAAACAGCAGGTCGCGGCAGTCGCTCAGGCTGAAGAAATCCGATGTCAATGTCACGTTCTTGAGCGGCATGCCGTCCTCGCAGGCGAGCAATTCCTGCCGGCAGAGACGAATGTCCGCGGGTACGGGCCGATAGCCACGCTCCGCGATGAATGCGCGCGCGGCGACGATGTCCCGTCTGGCGATCTCGCTATAGAGCGCGATCTGCATCACGCCATCGGGCTTCAACAGCGACACCAATATGCGCCATGCAGCGAATGGATCGGCGAGATGGTGCAGCACACCGCTCGATTCGATCATCTCGAACGTGTGGCCGATCGACGACAACTTCATAATGTCGGCATGGGCATGGCGCAGATTGCGGATGCCGAGCGCACGCGTCTGCCGCCGCGCATAACTCAGCGATTTCAAACTGAGATCAATGGCGAGGACCTGCGCGTCACGGAATCTCTGTGCCGCGTGGATAGCCGAGCGGCCCGTGCCGCAACCAGCCACCAGGATGTTGACCGATCCCTCCTTGCCACCGGGTATGAAGGACGAGTCAGGAAATTGTTCGGAGAGAAACGCATCGAGCGTCGTTGATGGACCAATCGGCTCCGCAGCGAGCCACTGCGGATAGGGATGCTCCTCATAGTGGCTGCGGACCTGCAACGACACGTCGTCATCGACCGGCGTCAAGGCCGGCATGAGGGAGCTGAGCCGCCGTTCCTCTTGCCAGGCGCGGATCTGCTGATCCAGCACGGCGCCGACGCTATCCGGCCAACGGCGATCGAGAAGACGCTCCGGATTGGCGAGAGCATGGAGCGGCATATAGCTGGCAATCGCCAGGAGCGACAAAGCTGACACGGACGCTCCCGACGCTAGTCTGGCAGCAACGTCGCTCCGCAACGACTCGACGTGCTCTGCCTCGATTGCGGATAGCGCAAAGACGTAGCTGTTGATGAAGCACTGCCGTGCGACGGCAGAGAACAGCGTCAGCACGGGTGCTGGCACCGCGGCGCCGGATAGGCCTTGCGCAGTGCTCAGAAGAACGAAGCGAAGCTCGGTCGCGAATTTTTCCAGCAACGGGTTCGACACGGGTGTCGCCTGCAGCACGGCACGCAGCAGTGAATCCCCGGCAAACGCTGCTATTCCCGACGAAGCCAGTATCGCCTCTGCCGGCTGCGACCGAAAATCCGGATCGGCAAGCCGCGCCATGCCCGATCTCAATGCATCACTGAACACGAGAAAGGTCGCACAGGCAGGCGCAAGGGTGGACGGCCTCACCCACGCCTCGGAGATCGCACGCTCCAGGATCGATCTGATATCGCCGGCATCGGGCCGAAGCAGCGGCGACTGCAGGCAAGCAGCCACCGTTGCTTTCGTCTCAAACGTCTCCTGTACGGCCAGTGCCCGGCACGACAGCCGCAGCGCCTGTGCGATATCCCCGTTCTGCAATAACAGCCTTGCCAGGGCGCACAAGGCATCCGACCAGTCCGGCTTCAGCGCCAGCGCATGACGATAAGCCTCCTCGGCGTCCCGTTCACGCGCCAGTTCGATGAACGCCCATCCACGACCAAGCCATGCTTCGGCAAGACGCGAATTGATTGCGAGTGCCTGATCGTAAGTCGCGCACGCATCACCATATTGTCGGAGCCCGAGCAAGGCACTTGCCTTGTTGACGATGACCTCCGCATAGTTCGGACGCAGTGCGATGGCCCTGTCGAAAGCAATGATGGCTTCGGCGTATCGCTTGAGGTCGTTGAGAACAGTCCCTCGGCCATTCCAGGTATCGGCAACGGCAGGATTGATCGCCAGCGCTCCGTCAAAGCGCTGCAAGGCCTCCGCCGGACGCTTCAATGCCTTCAGAACGAGACCGTAATTATAGAAAGTCGCATCCGACGACGCGTCGAGCTGAAGAGCCGTCTTGATAAATGGTTCCGCCTCGGCATGGCGTTTCAACTGGCTGAGAACGACGCTCAGGAGGTTGAGCGTGGCAATGTGTCTGGGCTGCTGCCGGAGGACTTTCCTTAGTCCTCGCTCCGCATCCTCAAGCCGGCCCGACTGCAAGAACGCAATAGCTTCCCGAAAACTGAACTCGACCGGTGCCGACATGAGTGTGCCGAAAGAACCTGAGAAAAATCTGCAATATCTCTCTCAATTACCAGCACAGCCTGCGACTTTAAAGCGCACTTTTCTCTCACCCCCTACCTTGACACCGCAGTTTTCTTAATGGGTCTGCATCGCCTTCGCCGCCGCGCTGTGTCGGCGGATCAGATCCGCGACATCCAGACCCGGAATGGCGCCGTCGATCACGCGCCACGCGCCGCCCACCATCACCCGGTCCGCACGATGCGCGCCGCACAGCACGAGTGCCGCCAGCGGATCGCCATGGCCGGAGAAGCGCAGCTCGTCGAGTTTGAACAACGCCAGATCCGCCATCTTCCCCACAGCGATCTCACCCAGCTCGGGCCGCCCAACACACGCCGCCGAGCCCTTCGTCGCCCAGCGCAGCGCATCCTTGTGGCTGACGCGGCCGACGCCGTAACGCGCCCGCTGCAGCAGAAATGCCGCGCGCACTTCCTGCATCAGATTCGATCCGTCATTCGATGCCGAACCATCGACGCCGAGGCCGATACCGACGCCCGCGTCTTCCATCTCGCAGACCGGACAGCAGCCGGAGGCCAGCAGCTGATTGCTGCACGAGCAGTGACTGATCGTGGTCCCGGCCTTGCCGAGCCGCAGCATTTCCGCCCCGTTGAAGTGGATGCCATGTGCAAGCCAGGTACGCTTGTTCAGCCAGCCGGTCTGCTCCAGATAATCCAGCGGACGGCAGCCATAGATCTCCTCGCAATAGCGGTTCTCGTCCTCGGTCTCGCCGAGATGCGTATGCAGGCGGACATCGAGCTTGTCCGCAAGCGCCGCGGTGCTTGCCATCAGCGATGTCGTCACCGAGAACGGCGAGCACGGCGCCAGCGCGATCTGCACCATGGCGTCTTCGCCGCGCTGGTGGAATTTCGCCACCACGCGCTCGCTATCAGCCAGGATCGTGTCCTCGTCCTGCACCACGCTGTCCGGCGGCAATCCGCCGTCCTTCACCGAACGGTTCATCGATCCCCGCGTCAGCAGCACGCGCATGCCGAGCCGCTGCGCCACCGCAACTTCGATATCGACGGACGCTTCGAGGCCGGCCGGAAACACATAGTGGTGATCGGTGGTCGTCGTGCAGCCCGACAGCAGCAGTTCGGACATCGCCACGCTGACGCCGAGATGGAGATTCTCAGGCGTCAGCCGCGCCCAGACCGGATAGAGCGCCTGCAGCCAGGGAAACAGCTCGCGATCCAGCGCCGCCGGCAAGGCGCGCGTGAGCGTCTGATAGAAATGATGGTGCGTATTGATCAGCCCCGGCAGCACCACATGGGTGCTGGCATCATAAGTTGCGATATCCGCCGTGGCCGGCTGGCCGCCGGCCGGCACCAGTTCGACAATCCGACCATTCCTGACGACAACGCCGCGCTCGGCACCCTCGGCGAAAATGCCGAGCGGATCCTTGATCCAGGTGGCCTGCGTTTCTGTCATGGCTCATCTCCTTCGGTCATGGACCCGACCTTGCAATTCAGGGACCAGCCACGAATACTTCAACTTGTTCTGCAATTGTCGGCGACTTGGCGTCGGTCTTGCAAGGTTCACGATGATACTTCAAGGGGTCATTGCCGAGTGAAAGCATAACCGCCCTATGGATTTGAATACGGTCACGTCCGTTGCCCGCCCCACAACGCGGGAACAGCTACCGACATGGAGTGCCGGGGATGCATGGCTCGCCGGGGGCACCTGGCTTTTCTCCGAACCGCAGACCCACCTGACGCGGCTGATCGACCTCACCGATCTCAAATGGCCGGCCCTCACCGTCACCGACAGCGAATTGCAGATCGCCGCGACCTGCACCGTGGCGCAGCTCGACGCGCTGCCCTGCCCTCCTGACTGGATCGCATCGCCCCTGATCAATCAATGTTGCCGCGCCTTCCTCGCTTCTTTCAAGATCTGGAAGACTGCAACGGTCGGCGGCAATCTCTGCATGTCGCTGCCCGCCGGCCCGATGATCGCGCTCACCGCCGCGCTCGATGGTGTCTGCACGATCTGGAAGGCCGATGGCAGCGTAGATGCGATCGACGTAGCGGACTTCGTCACCGGCAATCAAAGTAATGTGCTGATGCCGGGTGATCTCCTGCGCAGCATTGCCATTCCTCTTGCAGCGTTCAAGCGCCGCTCTGCATTCAGGCAGATCTCGCTGACGCCGGTCGGGCGATCTGCTGCGCTGCTGATAGGAAGCCTTGATGAAGATGGCTTGCGGCTGACGATCACGGCATCGACGAAGCGGCCTGTCCGTATCGCGCTCCCAACACTTCCCGATGCCGACACGCTCGAAGAAGCGATCCTCGATCGGGTTCCGGACAACCTCTATCACGATGATGTTCACGGCAAGCCGGCCTGGCGCAAGCAGATGACATTGCGGCTCGCAGAAGAGATCCGCGCCGAGCTGCGGGGCTTCGGGCCATGAGTTTCGAGATCAACGGCCACAGCTTTTCGCAGCAGCCGCAAGCCGGCCAATGCCTGCGCACCTTCCTGCGCGAGCTCGGCCATTTCGGTGTCAAGAAAGGTTGCGATGCCGGCGATTGCGGCGCCTGCACCGTGTTGCTCGACGGCGAGCCAGTGCATAGCTGCATCATTCCGGCATTCCGCGCCGAAGGCCATGCGGTCACCACGATCGAAGGTCTCGCGTCCGAAGGCGGCATCCATCCGATGCAGCAGGCGTTCCTGGACGCACAGGGATTCCAGTGCGGCTTCTGCACATCCGGGATGATCGTGACCTGCGCGTCGCTCAATCAGGCACAGCGCGCCGATCTCGGAGCGTCGCTGAAGGGAAATCTGTGTCGCTGCACAGGCTATCGCGCGATCGAAGATGCACTCGATGGCAAGTCCAATGTGCAAGACGCCGAGCCCGGCACCGCTTTCGGCCGCAGCCTGCCCGCGCCCGCTGGTCCCCAGGTGGTGATGGGCAAGGCGCGCTACACATTTGACGTCGCCATGGACGGCCTGCTGCATATCAAGATGCTGCGCGCGCCGCATCCCCATGCCCGCATCGTGTCGATTGATGCATCAGCAGCACGGGCTATGCCGGGCGTGCATGCCGTGCTGACGCATGCGGATGCGCCGGTCACATTGTTCTCGACGGCGCGCCACGAGATCGATGCAATGGATCCCGAGGATACACGGATCCTCGACGACACCGTGCGCTTCATCGGCCAGAAAGTCGCCGCCGTGGTCGCGGAGAGCGAGGCGATCGCGGAGGAAGCCTGCCGCCGCATCGACGTCGTCTACGAAATCCTGCCCGCAGTATTCGATCCCGCAGCCGCCATTGCGCCCGGCGCGCCGGTCATTCACCCCGACAAGACGCCGGTGCATCGCGTCAGCAATGCTATCAGAAACATCGTCGCCGAAACGCACGGCGAATTCGGCGACGTCGCAGCGGCGCTGGCGGAGTCGGCCGTCACCTATGAGGGCACTTTCACGACGCAACGCGTGCAGCACGGCCATCTCGAGACCCATGGCGGCATGGCCTGGCTCGATGTAGACGGCATCCTCAATATCCGCTCAAGCACGCAGACGCCATTCCTGACACGCCGCGCGCTGGCTCAATTGTATGATCTTCCCTCCGACAAGATCCGCGTGTTCTGCGAACGCGTCGGCGGCGGCTTCGGCGGCAAGCAGGAAATGTTCGTCGAGGACATTCTCGCGCTGGCCGCGCTCAAGACCGGCCGCCCGGTGAAGTGGGAACTGACCCGCGAGGAGCAGTTCATCGCCACATCGACGCGGCATCCGATGCGCGTCACGGTCAAGGCCGGCGCCGACAAGTACGGCAAGCTCACCGCGCTGCAGCTCGACGTGCTCTCCAACACCGGCGCCTATGGCAATCACGCAGGCCCGGTGTTGTTTCACGCCTGCGGTGAATCGCTCGGCGTCTATAACTGCGCCAACAAGAAGGTCGATGCCGTCGTTGCCTATACCAACACGGTGCCGGCCGGTGCGTTTCGCGGCTATGGTCTGCCGCAAACCCTGTTCGCGGTGGAAGCCGCCATCGACAATCTCGCCGCGCAGCTCGACATCAGCCCGTATGATTTCCGCCGGCACAACGTCATCAAGCCCGGCGATCCCATGCTGTCGCCCGCCGGCACGCACTACGACGATGTGCTGATCGGCAGTTACGGCCTCGACCAGTGCCTCGATCTGGTCGAGCAGGCGATGCAGGCGGAGACGAAACAAAACCTCGATGACGATTGGCTGATCGGCGACGGCATCGCGCTCACCATGATCGACACTGTGCCGCCGCAGGGCCACATCGCCCAAGTCGTCATCGCCAAACGTGACGACGGCGACTACGATCTCACGGTCGGCACCGCCGAATTCGGCAATGGCACCGCGACGGTGCATCGGCAGATCGCGGCCACCACGCTCGGCTGCAGCGTCGAGCAGATTCATCTGCGCCAGTCCGATACGCGGAATGGCGGCCACGACACCGGCGCCTATGGCAGCGCCGGCACATTCGTCGCTGGCAAAGCCACCCATGACGCCGCGCAGAAGCTGGTGGCGGCGATGCAGGCGGACAGCAGCGTACGCAGCGCCACCGGCACTTCGGGCGGCACCCCGCGTTCGGTCGCCTTCAACGTCCAGGGATTTCGCGTCGCGGTGAACAAGGGGACCGGCGCGATCAAGGTTCTCAAGAGCGTGCAGGCGGCGGACGCTGGCGCCGTCGCCAATCCGATGCAGCTCCGCGGCCAGATCGAAGGCGGCGTCGCACAGTCGCTGGGGGCCACGCTCTATGAGGAGATGGTGATCGACGACCGCGGCCGCGTCGTCAATCCGAAATTCCGCGACTATCATCTGCCATCCTTCGCCGATCTGCCGCGCACCGAAGTGTATTTCGCCGACACCTATGATGCGATCGGGCCATTGGGTGCGAAGTCGATGAGCGAAAGCCCCTACAATCCCGTCGCGGCCGCCATGGGCAACGCACTGTTCGACGCCACCGGCATCCGGTTCACGCAGGTGCCGTTCAAGCCGGACCGGATTTTTCCGGAATTGCAGAAGAAGTTTGGGAAGTAGCCGACGTCAGTAGAGGTGTCGTCCCCGCGAAGGCGGGGACCCATAGCCACGATCGTTGAAATAGGAGCGGCAGAGCTACGACCACATCGCTTTAAACAGATCCCTGGTGTTTATGGATCCCCGCCCCGCGCACGCCTTCGGCGTGCTAGGCGGGGATGACATCCGGAGATGTGCCCTGCCCCTCACCCGCCGCGAAGACGCGGCGACCTCTCTCCGCCTAGCGAAGCTTCGCTTCGCGTGGGAGCGGGGAGAGGTTAAGCAAAACTACCCCCGCCCCACCGTGCATTCGATCTGCCCGTGTGGCTCGTCCGTCGGCAGGAACACGTCGTTGTTGTTGTCGAGACCGAACGTCGAGAGATTCATCAGGATGTAGTGGATGTTGGGACAGGCCATGCTGATCTCGGAAATCTCCGGCACCGCGGCCAGCACCTTCTCACCCATACGATACAGGCTGTTCTGCACGCTCGGACTATAGGTCGTCGCGAATTCCTTCAGCAGCGTGTCCAGAATTGTCTTGTTGGTCGCGGGATAGCTCGCCGGCTTGCCGGACCATGTCCACGATGCCACCATCGATGTCGCGCAGATGCGATCACTGGTCGGCTGGATCGTCGAATATTTGTCGGTGTAGTAATTCTCCCAGCCCGACTGGGTCGACTTCATGAAGGTGAAACCGTCGAGGCCCGAGCTCATGACCGTGCCGTCGCGCGTGGCATGGATCTCGACGGTCGGCTTGCCGTTGCTGTCGAGCAGGAACGAATGCGGATGCAACTCGCCATCGACGGCGAGGCGCGCCCATTTGGTCTCATGCGCAGTGATGCTGACGGAACTCGCCTGTGGATACAGGTCGAGATAGCGCTTCGCCAGCACCTGACAGAACTCCTCGGTCGACAGCGCAGTATTCTCGCGCGCCACCACATTGACGATGTTCTTGATCGTGTCCGTGGAGGTCGAGGTGGAGTTGTCGGCGTCGGTATAGGCCCGGCCAAAATCGCCTTCCAGCATCGCCTTGATGCTGAGCTGGCTGACGTCCTGCTTGTCGCCGTCGCGATGGATCCGCATGATGCGGACACGGCCTTTTCCATATCTGTTCTTGATGAGCGGCACGCACGACCTCCAGTCTGTAGTGGCAACCGGGGAACTTCGGTCGCCGGGCAATATATTGAGCAATGCTCACTTTTGAGCAACCTTCGTGCCACCGGTCACCACACCACCAGGGCGAAACGGCTTTCAGCGGCGTCTGGCACGAGGCTTGTATCTGACGATCATAATGCCACGATATTTCATCACCTAAGCAAGGGGCTAGATCAATGACAGAGAGCGTCCATCCCGTCGACGAGGTCCTCCCGACCCCGCGCCTGCTCGCGCTGGGCCTGCAGCATGTGCTGGTGATGTATGCCGGCGCGGTCGCGGTGCCGCTCATTATCGGCCGCGCCCTGAAGCTGCCGCCGCAGGACGTCGCCTTCCTGATCTCCGCCGACCTGTTCGCCTGCGGCCTGGCCACGCTGGTCCAGTGTATCGGCTTTCCCGGCGTCGGCATCCGCCTGCCTGTCATGATGGGCGTCACTTTCGCCTCGGTCGGCCCGATGCTGTCGATGGCCACCGCCCCGGAGATCGGCCTGCTCGGCATCTATGGCTCGGTCATCGCTGCCGGAATCTTCGGCATCATTGTCGCGCCTTTCATCAGCCGGCTGCTGCCGCTGTTTCCACCGGTGGTCACCGGCACCATCATCATGGTGATCGGCATCTCCCTGATGCGCGTTGGTATCAACTGGGCTGGTGGCGGATTACCCATGTTCACAAAGATGATCGATGGCGTTCCGCACACGTTCCCCAATCCGGCTTACGGCCAGTTGCAGGGGCTCGGCATCGCGCTGTTCGTGCTGGTCGTGATCCTCGCGCTGATCAAATGGGGCACCGGCTTTCTGTCCAATGTCTCGGTGCTGCTCGGCATCATCGCCGGCGCCGTCCTCGCCAGCCTGCTCGGCGTAATGCATTTCGACAAGGTCGGCACCGCCGGCTGGGTCGACATCGTGCTGCCGTTCCATTTCGGCATGCCGCAATTCCATCTCGTCCCCATCGTCACCATGTGCATCGTGATGATTGTGGTGATGATCGAGTCGCTCGGCATGTTCCTGGCGCTCGGCGAGATGACCGACCGCAAGGTGGACCGCGATGCGCTGACCAAGGGCCTGCGCGCCGATGGTGTCGGCACCTTCCTCGGCGGCATCTTCAACACCTTCCCCTATACCTCGTTCTCGCAGAATGTCGGCCTCGTCGGCGTCACCGGCGTGCGCTCGCGCTGGGTCACCATCGCCGGCGGCGGCATCATGCTGGTGCTCGGCCTGCTGCCGAAGATGGCCGCGCTAGTGGAGTCGGTGCCGCAGGTGGTGCTCGGCGGCGCCGGCCTCGTAATGTTCGGCATGGTCGCCGCGACCGGCGCGCGCATCCTCACCGCGGTCGATTTCAAGACCAACCAGCGCAACCTGTTCGTGGTCGCCATCTCCGTCGGCTTCGGCATGATCCCGCTGGTGTCGCCGAACTTCTTCAAGGCACTGCCGCATGACCTGCACCCGCTGCTGGAGTCGGGCATCCTGCTTTGCGCGCTGGTGGCCGTGATCCTGAACGCGTTCTTCAATGGCGTCAGCAGTGCCGAGACCGCAAAGGCGGAAGCGGCGGGCGTGGCTGCGGCTGCGACGCATTGAAAAGATCAGGGCCAAACACTCCGCCCTCATCCTGAGGACCCGCGCATCTTGCGCGGCGTCTCGAAGGATGGCCGCCAACTCATGGTTCGAGACGCGCGCCAAGAGGCACGCTCCTCACCATGAGGGACGGAGTGAGAGCGTCTACTTCACCTTCGGCTCTAGCCCGCTGGCCACGATCACCGGCGCGGCCTGCTTCGAGGACAGAAACGCGATCAGCGCCTTGCCGGCATCGGGCTGCGGCGCATTGCTCGCAAGCCCCGCCGAGAACACGGTGATCTTCTGCAGCTCCGCCGGCAGCGGGCCGACGATCTCGATGCCCTTGACCGGCTTCAATTCGCTGATCTGCTGAAAGCCGATCTCCGCTTCGCCCCGGGCGACGATCTCGCCCACCGGCCTCGCCGGGATCTTGCGCGCCTTGTCCTTCATGGCGTCGGCAATGCCGAGCTTCTCGAACATCTCCTTGCTGACATACACACCGCTGGCGCTATCCGAATAGGCCACAGTCCTGGTCTTGAGCAGCGCAACCTTCAGCGTATCCGCCGAGGACAGGTCCGGCTTCGGCGCGCCCTCCTTCACGGCAACGCCAATGGGCGAATCCGCGAGATCGACGCGGCTGTCGGCGATCACCTTGCCCTTGCTGACGAGATCGCCGAGCGCATAGCCCACCATGATCAGCACATCGGCCGGCTCGCCCCGCGCCAGCCGCATCGGGATCGCCTGCGGCGTCTCCCCCATCGACGGCCCATAGGCCGTGACGACCGTATTGCCCGTCGCCTTCTCGAATTGCGGCACCAGTTCCTTGTAGGCCGCCGTAAAACCGCCGGAGATCATGACATGGACTTCGGAGGCCAAGGCGCTGACTGTGGCCATGGACGTAAATGCCGCAACCAGCAGCAAGCGATTGATGCCACGCATGACGTTCTCCCTGATTTTTTATTTTATTATGAGACGACCTATTTGGGTCGAATGTAGGATGGCGCGATTGCGAAACTCTCAGTCGTCATGGCTGGGCTTGTCCCGGCCATCCAGGTCTGAACTCCGTCCTCATCCTGAGGAGCGCGTTCTTCACGCGCGTCTCGAAGGATGTGCGTAATACTCTTCATGGTTCGAGACGCGCGCCAAGTGGCGCGCTCCTCACCATGAGGCATCGCGCCCCGCTCAGCTCCCCCGATACGTCCCATAGCTCCACGGCGTCACCAGCAGCGGCACGTGGAGATGGCCTTCGGGTTCATAGACCGAAAAGCGCAGCGGGATCTCGTCGAGGAACGGCGGATCGGACATCGGCACCCCACGCTCCGCAAAATAGCTCCCAACCTTGAAGGTCAGTTCATAGCGTCCGATCGGCACCGGCCTGCCGCCGATCAGCGGCACATCGGTGCGGCCGTCGTGATTGGTCAGCGTGCGCGCAATCACGCGACTGACGCCGAGCTTCGACAATTCGACAAGCTCGACCGAAATCCCCGCTGCAGGCCGGCCGCTATGGGTATCCAGCACATGAGTCGAGAGCCGGCCATGCACCTGCAGGCGATCTGGCCCGTCGACCAAAAGATCGGTACGCAGCGCCGCGATCTTGCAGATTTCGGCGACCGATGCGGTGACCTCGGCGGCCGGGTCGTTGGGCAACCGCTTCTCGAAATCCGCGAGGATGGAATCCTTGGTGTGACGGCGGACACAGACGATGTAAGGGAAGCCGAACTTCGCACGATAGGCATTGTTGACGCGATCGAAAGCCGCATATTCCGCTTCCGACAGCCGGTCGAGCCCGACGCTATTCTGCTCGGCATTGGATTCCGCCGTCAGGAGATCGCCGCGTTGCGTTTTATCGGCGAGATCCGGATGCGCCTTGATCAGCGCCAGCCGCTGACCTGCAGCCGCCTCCTCGACCACCTTACGCATCGCGGCGAACAACTGCTTCACGCCCGCGAAGGGCCTGCTGTCCGCGGCCTTCTCCGCGATCCACGGCGAATACTCGAAGATATTCGCCAGCGCTGCGACGAAATCCGCTTTGCTGCAGGCGTTGAGTTCGTCGAGCGTCTTCTCTGTCATGACAGGGTTATCCCAATCCTGGTCTATCCGATGGCACGAGCGTCGGCGGCAAGATGTTTCAGATTGGCGTGCCAGTGCTCGGCGATATCAAGGCGCGTCGGCACCCAGACGCGCTCGTGGCTCGCGATGTAATCGAGAAACCGCATCAGCGACGCCGCACGACCGGGACGACCGACGACGCGGCAATGCAGGCCCACCGTCATCATCTTCGGCGACGTCGCGCCTTCCGCATACAGCACATCGAACGAATCCTTGAGGTAGGTGAAGAACTCGTCACCGCCGCCAAAACCCTGCGGATTGACGAAACGCATGTCATTGGCATCGAGCGTATAGGGGATGATGAGCTGCGGTTCGCTGGGCCCCTTGATCCAGTATGGCAGATCGTCGGCATAGGAATCGCACAGATACTTGAAGCCGCCGGCTTCCATCAGCAGGCGAATGGTGTTGATCGAACTGCGGCCGGTGTACCAGCCGGTCGGGCGCGCGCCGGTCGCCTCGGTGTGCACGCGGATCGCCTCGGCAATCTCGAAACGCTCCTCCGGCTCCGACATATCCTTGTGCTCGATCCACTTCAGACTGTGGCTGGCGATGTCCCACTTCGCCTCCTGCATGGCGGCGACGATTTCGGGATTACGCTGCAGCGCTGTCGCCACGCCGAACACCGTCGTCGGCATCTTGCGTTCGGTGAACATCCGCCACAGCCGCCAGAAGCCGGCGCGCGAGCCATATTCGAACATGGATTCGATATTGGCATGGCGCTGGCCCGGCCAGGGCTGTGCCCCCAGTACGTCCGAGAGGAACGCTTCCGAGGCGCGGTCGCCATGCAGAATGTTATTCTCGCCGCCCTCTTCGAAATTGACCACGAACTGCACCGCCACGCGCGCCCCATCCGGCCATTTCGGATCGGGCGGATTGCGGCCGTAGCCGCGGAGGTCGCGGGGATAATCGCTCCCGGCCATCAGACCATCTCGAAACGAACGGGTTGCGCACCCTTCCAGAGCACGGTCTTGCCCATCTCTTTCAGATTTTCGAGGTTCGAGGTCAGCGTAATGAAATGGTTGCCGGCGAGCTGGCCCATCTTGCTGGCGAAATGCACGCCGCTATAGGCCAGCAGGATCTCGGTCTCGCTGATGCCTCCCGGATACAGGATGATGTGGCCCGGCGCCGGAAAGCTGGTGTGGTTCTCATAGGGCACGCCGAAATCGAGATCGCCAAGCGGCATCCAGACGCCCTCGCCGCTCCAGCGCACATGGATCGCCTGGCTGACAAACGGCATCGCCTTCTTGAAGGCGGCGACGGTCTTGGGGGCGTCCTTCTCCTCGAATTTCGCGTCGAAGGTGAAGTCGCCGACATGGACTTTGAGCTGGCTCATCCGTGGAATCTCGTAATTGGAGTGACTGACAGTGATCCATCCAGATTGCAGCAGAGGGCGAAAGAAGCAAGCCGCAGTTTTCGGCGGCGTTGCCTGTAGACTGCGTTCCCTCTCCAACACTGTCATTCCGGGGCCTCCTTGCTCGTCATTCCGGGGCGCACGAAGCGGCACAGCCGCGTAGTGCGAACCCGGAATCTTGAGGTGTTTTGCTGAACATGCTGGGATTCCGGGGTCGCGTCCGGCTTACGCCGGCCACGCCCTCAGGCAAACCAATTGGTTTGCCGGGGAATGACGAGTGTGGGGGCAGGAAGACGTCAAACATATTTTCCTATCTTCCATTGACAACATCCCTATATAGATTATATTCCCCTTTGTCCGGCCCCGATGAGAGGGGCGAGCGCGATCGTCACGTTCGCGGGGCTGGATGCGGTGGACGCCGGAGATGCGGCGTTACGCGGTTCGTGGGTGACGTCTGTCTTTGGGCAGGACGGATCTGCGCCAGCACTGCCACTGGCAAGGAGACGGCTGGCCTTGAGATGGAAAGAGCCCTGGACAGCGTGACGGACGACCAAGTCAAAACGTGTCCGGCCTATTCGCTTGAGGCTCCCTTCCCATCGCCTTGGGACTTTAATTCGCGATCGGAGCGTTCGTCGAGGCAAAGTGCAAGCAACCGAAAAAACGCCGCAGGCGGAACGCTGGGCAATCGCTCGTGCTTCCGAAAGTCCTGATGCACTACCCCATGCGGAAGACCGCATTCGCATCAGGCCCAAGGGTGCATCGGGCACCCGGCGTTCCGCACGCCCTCTTTTCGAAGAGGGTCGAAGGAATGCTCATAGCTCGGACGCGCAAGCGCCGCGAGAATGCGAACGCATGTTTTCAGGACAGTGGCTGTTTGAAATTTGAATCCTGCAATGATGCGCTGCCGCTATCGTTCATCACTCAGCGGTGGCTTGAACGTCAGCGGTGATTCCATCGCACGCTGCCTCGCGCGATCCACGGCCTGTGCAAAATCCTGCGCATCGAACCACGGCTCATCGCGCATCAACGCATCCAGATCCTCGTTCCAGATCTGCGACACCTCGATATCGAACTTCATATTGTACTTCTGGCTGACAGCCTGAATTCCGTAACCGGTCACGGCCCATTGCTTGCCGAGCCAAAACACATCCCGATGCAGCACCACGTCTACGCCCAATCTCGTCCGGTATCGTACAGAGACGAAAAGAACCCCAACCTGATGAGGGTGAGGCTCTACTGAACCGGTCTAGTCCATCAAATTTTAGCAACATCGTCCAGCGTTGAGAACAACGCCGATCTAGATGCGACCATTCTCGTTCGGCGGCTGTGGATGCTGCGCCTTCTGCGCCCGTTCCGCATCGGCCTTGTTGGCCTCGTGGCGTCCGATCACGCACCCCGCAACGACGCCGACCTTGCCATGTCCTGCATAGTGGCCGGCGATTCCGCCAATGATCGCGCCTTTGATACAGCCTTTCGCCTCGGCCGCAACCGATGAAAACGCGAGACCGGCAACCGCAGTGCACAGCAGCAATTTCTTCATGATAACTCTCCCGCGTGATCGACCTCCTACAAGTCGCCACCCCGCGTTTCGTTCCATCAGTTGAAATATCGCCGACTCACACTCGCATCCGATTCGTGCCATAGATGGCGCAAATTGCGTCCAGGGATAAAACGACCATGCCAGCACCCAAACCGCCTGCTTTTGAAACGCTGAGTCTGCATGCCGGCCAGCATCCGGACGCGATCACCGGCGCGCGCGCCGTGCCGATCTACCAGACCACATCCTATGTGTTTCAGGATTCGGATCACGCTGCTGCGCTGTTCAATCTCGAACGTGCCGGCCACATCTATACGCGCATTTCAAATCCGACGACGGCGGTGCTGGAAGAGCGCCTCGCCGCACTCGAAAACGGCGTCGGCGCCGTGTGCACCGCGTCAGGCATGGCGGCACTGCATCTCGCCATCGCCACATTGCTCAATGCCGGCGATCACATCGTGGCGTCGTCCTCGCTCTATGGCGGCACCATCAACTTGCTGGCCCACACGCTGCCGCGCTTCGGCATCACCACGAGTTTCGTCAAGCCGCGCGATCTCGACGCCTTCAAGGCAGCGATCAAGCCGAACACGAAACTGGTGATCGGCGAAACCATCGGCAATCCCGGCCTCGAAGTGCTCGACATTCCCGCCGTTGCCGACATTGCCCACGCCGCGAAGATCCCGCTGCTGATCGACAACACCTTCGCGACGCCGTTCCTGTCGCGGCCGATCGAGCTTGGCGCCGATATCGTGATGAACTCCGCAACCAAATGGATCGGCGGCCATGGCATCGCTATCGGCGGCGTCATTATCGATGGCGGCCGCTTCGACTGGCACGCCTCCGGCAAGTTCCCGCAATTGACCGAACCCTATGCCGGCTATCACGGCATCGTCTTCGACGAACAGTTCGGCACTGCCGCCTTCATCATGCGTGCCCGTACGGAAGGATTGCGCGATTTCGGCGCGTGTCTCTCGCCGACCAATGCCTTCCAGCTGCTGCAGGGCGTCGAGACGCTAGGCATTCGCATGGAGCGCCACATGGCCAATACCCATGCGGTGCTCGCAGCGCTCACGGCCAACAAGGCCGTCGACTGGGTACTGCATCCGTCGCTGGAGAACCATCCGGATTACGAACTCGCAAAACGCTTGCTACCGCGCGGCGCCGGCTCCATCGTTTCCTTCGGCATCAAGGGCGGCCGCAATGCCGGGCGCAAATTCATCGAGGCGCTCAAGCTGACCAGTCACCTCGCCAATGTCGGCGACGCCAAGACACTGGTCATTCATCCCGGCAGCACCACGCATCAGCAGATGGACGCCGAGCAGCTCAAGGCCGCCGGCATCGGCGAGGAGCTGATCCGTCTCTCCATCGGCATCGAAGCCGCCGATGACATCATCGATGACCTCGCGCAGGCGCTGCGCGTCTCGCAGAAGGGCTGAGCGATGCAACTCACCGTCAACGGTCACGAGACCTATATCGCGAATGGTGGCCGCACGTTCGATCCATCCCTCCCAGTCGTTGTGATGATCCATGGTGCCGGCTTCGATCACTCGACCTGGGCGCTGCATACGCGCTGGTTCGCGCATCATGGCTTCGCCGTACTAGCGCCGGATCTGCCCGGCCATGGTCGCTCGAAAGGTGAAGCGCTCACGACCATCGCCGATCTCGCCGACTGGACCGCAGCATTGATCGATGCAGCGGGCGCAATGACGGCGCGGCTGATCGGCCATTCCATGGGCTCGCTGATTGCGCTGGAGACCGCAGCGCGGCATCCCGGTAAAGTCACGCGCCTCGACCTGATGGGCACGGCAGGGACGATGACCGTCGGCCCGGATCTGTTGAAGGATGCCGAAGCCAATCAGCATTCCGCTATCGATATGGTGTCGATCTGGGGGCTCGGCTTTCGCGCCGAACTCGGCGGCAGCCTCGCGCCGGGGTTGTGGATGCATAGCGGTGCGCAGCGCGTGCTCGAAGCCACAAAGCCGGGCGTGTTGTTCGCCGATCTCAACGCCTGCAATACATACCAGAATGCGCTGACTGCTGCAGGCCAGCTTGATATCCCGGTCACGCTCATCCTCGGCGAGCGGGACATGATGACTCCCGCCAAGGCCGGCAAGACCCTGGCCGCCGCATTGAAAAACGCCCGCACGGTGATTCTGCCCGGCACTGGCCACATGATGATGGTCGAGCGCCCCGACGACGTGCTCGCCGCGCTACAGCACGAGCAATAGAGTCCACAACGCGGTGATGGCTGTTGCACCGCGCGGCGCGCTGTGCTTCCTGTCTGTCGTTATCGGTGCCTCCGCGAGGAGGTGAAACGGGAATGCGGTGCGGGGAAATATCCCCTATGCCGCGGCTGCCCCCGCAACTGTAAGCGGCCATTCCGGGTCCACAAAGCCACTGAATTTGCATCGCAGATTCGGGAAGGCGGACCGGGAGACCACCGCGAGCCAGGAGACCGGCCGGTAACGAGTTTCACACTCGTTCGACGGTGGGTCGACGGAAGGGGTTAAATGACTATCCGGAATTTGGCCGCAGGCACTGCGGCCGTTGTTGTTCTGTCCTGCTCTCACAGTGCTGCGCATGCGCAGTCCAGTGCCGAGCAGCTCTCCGAAATCGTAGTGACGGCGGACAGAGCACCCGAACAGCTCAATCGCACTGGCAGTTCGATTAGCGTGGTGTCAGGCGAAACCATTGCGACCAGCAATCCCGGCTCGCTGGTCGATGCGCTGCGCACCGTGCCTGGCCTCGATATCAGCGAAAATGGCGGCCCCGGCGGCACCGCGAATGTGCGCCTGCGCGGCGGCAATACCGGCCAGACCCTGGTGATGATCGACGGCATCCGCGTCAACGATCCCACGGCTGCATCGGGCGACTTCGAATTCGCCATGTTCACGCCCTCCGCCATCGAGCGCATCGAGGTCCTGAAGGGGCCACAGAGCGCGCTCTATGGCTCAGACGCCATGAGCGGCGTGGTCAACATCATCACCAAGAAGGGCTCCGGTCCTGCGCAGGTCAATGTCCGCACGGAAGCCGGCAGCTATGGCACCGTCATGACGCAGGGATCGCTGACCGGATCCAACGGTCCGTGGTCCTATGCCTTCACCGGCGGCGGTCAGCACAGCAACGGTTTCTCGCGTTACGGTTATCGTATCCCTGCCCTCGAAGCACGTTTTCCGAATCTCGAAAACGACAGCTTCGATCGCGTCGGCGGCTCGGCGCGCATCGGCTACGATGCAGGCGAAGGCATCCGGCTTGAGTCAGGCATCGTCCATTCGTTCACGCGCTCGGCCTATGATGCAGCAACGGGAACGCTTCCGGATACGCCGTCAGCGGCGACGCGTCTGCTGCAAACCGTCTATGGACGCGTCGGCATCGATTCATTCGGTGGCATTCTGACTCACAATGTCACCGTGTCGAATACGCACACCGAGCGGATGTTTGACGACGTCAGCTATCGCACCAACAGGTTGCCGGCAAACACCACCGAGAAAATCTCCGATTATGTCGGCAACAGTCTCGGCGCCGAATATCAGGCGACCCTGAAGCTCGGCGCATTCGGCTCCCTCGTCTATGGTGCCAAGACACAGACCGAGACCGCGCAGACCTACAGCACGAATATCTCGCCTGTTGCCGGCCCATTGACGCCGCTGCTAGCCAAACAGCAGGACACCAACTCGATCTTCGCTTTGTGGTCTGTGCCGATCGGTGAACGGCTCAACGTCACGCTCGGCGGCCGGGTCGATGACGTCGTCGACGTTGCCCGCTTCGAGACCTGGCGCGCTACGGCTGCCTACAACATTACAGAAACCGGCACCAAATTCCGCGCCAGCGCTGGCACCGGCGCAAAAGCGCCGACGCTGTTTCAGCTTTACGACACGACCTACGGCAGCAGAAACCTGACGCCGGAAACCAATTTCGGCTATGACGCGGGTATCGACCAGAGCCTCTTCAACGGCCGCGTCGTGCTGTCGGTCACAGGCTTTTCCACCGATTACAGCAATCTGATCAACTTTGTCTCCGATGCGTCCCGCCCGCTCGGCTATTACGTCAACGTCGCCCGCGCCGAGACCAGCGGTCTCGAAGTCGGCGGCAATGTCGATGTCATTCCGGGCTGGGTGAAATTCAACGTAGCCTACACTTACCTTCACGCACAGGATCTCAGCACCGACACCGTGCTGGCACGTCGTCCCAAGAACTTCGCCCGCTTCGCACTCACGATCACGCCCACCGACAAGTGGATGATCGAGCCGCGTGTCACCACGGTGTCGAAGCGCTTCAGCAGTGCCAATCAGGTCGGTCAGGTGGATGCCTATACCCGCGTCGACCTCTATACCGAGTACAAGATCGATGCGAACTGGAAGGTCTTCGCCCGCGGCGAGAACATCCTGAATGAGCATTATCAGGAAGTGCTGAACTTCGGCACCACGGGGCCTGCGGCTTACGCAGGCTTCAACGCCACATGGTGAGCATAGCGCCAGCAGCACGGCGCCGGACGATCGCGACCATCGCGCTCGTCGGCCTCGTCACGCTGCTGGCACTGGGCTCGCTCGGCACGGGACCTGTCAAACTCTTGCCGCTGACGGTGCTCGATGCACTGTTCGGCGGCGGCAGCGACGTGCATCAGATCATCGTGCGTGAAATCCGCCTGCCCCGCGCGATTCTCGCACTTGCCATCGGCGCGATCCTCGGCCTGTCCGGTGCCGCGCTGCAGGGCTTGCTGCGCAATCCCCTCGCCTCGCCGTCGCTGTTCGGCGCGCCGCAATCCGCGGCCTTCGGTGCGGTGCTGATGATCTCGCTCGGTTTGGCCGATGTCCGCTCATGGGCGCTGCCTGTTGCCGGCATCACGATGGCGTTCCTGTCGGTGTTCGTGCTGCTCGGCATCGCCGGCCGCAATGCGGGTCTGCTGTTGCTGATCCTCGCGGGGCTTGCGATCTCAAGTCTCGCAGGTGCTGCGACGGCGCTGGTGATGAACCTGTCGCCCAATCCCTTCGCCGCACTTGAGATCGCCTTCTGGTTGCTCGGCTCGCTGGAAGACCGTAGCTTCCGTCACGTCACCCTGGCGCTTCCGTTCATTGTCGCTGGCGCAATTATCCTGATGAGTCAGCGCTCGGCCTTTCGTGCATTGAGCCTCGGCGAAGAAACCGCACAGAGCCTCGGTGTCCATGTGAGCCGCCTGCGCCTGCTGGTGATCCTCGGCGTCGCGCTCGGCGTTGGCGGCGCTGTCGCGGTCACCGGCACGATCGGCTTCATCGGCCTTATCGCGCCACATCTGATGCGCCCGATCATCGGCCATGATCCCGCGCGACTACTAATTCCGAGCGCGCTGACCGGCTCGGCGCTGTTGCTCGCCGCCGATATCGCCGTGCGCATCATTCCATCGACCACAGACATCAAGGTCGGCGTCCTGACATCGATCATCGGTGTGCCATTCTTCCTCTATCTCATCATGCGCGAGCGGCGCGCTCTGGGCGGAGGCGTCGCATGACCGATCAGGCGCTGCTGACCGCGAGCAATCTGAGCGTCACGCTCTCCGGGCGCGAGGTGCTGCACGATGTCTCGCTCTCGCTACACCGACAGCACCTCGTCGCCCTGGTCGGCCCGAACGGCGCCGGGAAGACGACGCTGCTGCGCGCACTGGCAGGATTGCAATCGTCCACCGGCGCTATCCATGTCGCGGGCCATACACTGGCGTCCTTGTCGCTACGCGAGCGCGCAAAGCGCTTTGGCTATCTGCCGCAAGGTCATGTCGTGCATTGGCCGCTCGACGTAAAGGACGTCGTCGCTCTTGGCCGCTATCCACATGGCGCGACCGATCCGGCGCGGCTGACATCATCGGACAAGGCTGCGGTCGAGCGCGCAATGCTGGCAACGGACATCGTCGCCTTTGCCGATCGGCGTGTGACCGAACTCTCCGGCGGCGAACGCAGCCGCGTCGCGCTCGCCCGCGTCCTCGCTGTCGAGGCGCCGATCGTGCTGGCGGATGAGCCGACCGCATCGCTCGATCCGCGTTACCAGATCGACGTCATGAAGAACCTCCGCGATGTCGCCGACAGCGGCGTGCTGGTGATCGTGGTGACGCACGATCTCGGCCTCGCCGCGCGCTTCGCCGATACGGTGCTGGTGATGTCCGACGGGCGCCTCGCTGCGCAGGGCGCGCCGCGACAGGCGCTGTCCGATGACATCGTCGCCGATGTCTTTCGTATCAGCACCTATCGCGCCGAACACCGGAACGAAACGATTATCCTGCCCTGGGCGGGAGTCTGAGCGATGTGGCGGCTATTTCGCCAGCGCAGCAGCAAGCCGGCTCAGAGCAGCCGTATCGGGCGGCAGGCCGAAGCGCAGCAGCTCATGGCTCCAGTCGAAGTGGCGGCACCAGATCTGCTCCCGGGCCAATGCGGCATGCCATTTCAGGGCGTCGACATGTCGCGCCAACCTGTACAGCGGCGTGCCGCCGACAATCTCGAAACCGGCATAGGCCAACACGTTGTCGAGCTTGATGCTCTGCGCGACCAGCGCGACGCGAGTCTGCGTGGCCCAGCGCTCGTCGCGCAAAGCGGCCGCACCTATGTACAGTGCCGGACCGGAACAGGCCCATGGGCCCATAGCAGTCGCGATGCGCTGCGCGATCAGCGGCGCCGCAAGCGCGAAACCGAGACGCAGACCCGCAAGGCCGTAGAATTTTCCGAAGGAGCGCAGGATCACCACTGGCAGTGTCGCGCACAGGCCGACTGCGCCGATCGCGGGATCGACATCGGCGAAGGCCTCATCGATCACCAGCCAGCCTCCGCGCCGTTGCAGGATCGCCGCAACATCGGCGAGTTCATCGCGCTTGGCGATCCGCCCATCGGGATTGTTGGGATTGACGATCACCAGATGCCTGGCATGATCCGGCAGCGCGCTAAGGCTGCCGATCACTCCAACCTCATGTCCACCGGCACGCCAAGCCGCGACATGCTCGTTATAGGTCGGCCCGACAATGGCAACGGCGCTGGGCGCCGCGAGATGCGGCAGCCACTGGATCAGAGCCTGCGTACCGGCAGCAGCAACGACATCGACGTTATCGGGCACGTGGTAGGCGCTGCGCGCGGCGGACAACAGCGACTGTTCGTCGGCGCGCGTCGGCAAGCGTTCCCAAAGATAGCTCGGCAGGTTGGCAGGAATGGGCCACGGCCATGGATTGATCCCGGTCGAGAGATCGAGCCATTGGTTCGGCGCGCCGCCGAATTCAGCCATCGCCTGCGTGAGATCGCCACCATGTTTCATGGCTGTGTCATGCCATCATATTGGGCAAAGCGCGAGAGGCTTTGGCCGCTCGCGGCTACGGCACTCGTGCTTCTCGCATACGCGCCGCTGCAGGCCAGTGCAGCCGATCTGCCGCGCTTCGCCTCGATCAATCTGTGCACCGATCAACTGCTCGTCACCCTCGCCGATCCCGAGCAGATTTTGGGTCTCAGCCCCTATGCGCGCGATCCGTTTCGTTCGTGGGACAAGGACAAGGCGAAACTATTCCGCCTGCTGTCCGGTGAGGCCGAGGATGTGCTGGCGCTAAAGCCGGATGTCGTCGTTGCCGGCCGCTTCACCAAGCGCGCGACCCGCGAACTCCTGAAGGACAAGGGGTTGAAGGTCACCGAATTCGATCCTGCCCGCTCGCTCGACGACGTCAAGAAGCAGCTCCGCCAGATGGGCGCGCTGGTGAAGCATCCGGAGCGTGCTGAAGCCGAAATCGCGAAACTGGATACTGCAATCGCGCAGGCCCATGCCGCCGTACAGCGCAAGCCGTTGCGCGTGCTGGCGGTGTCGCGGCGCGGCTGGGTGTCCGGCGGCGAAAATCTGACCACATCGTTGCTATCAGCGGTCGGGCTGCGCAATGCCGGCGGCGAGCTCGGCCTCAAGGCTGGCGGCTTCGCCTCCTTGGAGGCCATCGTCACGCTGCGGCCCGATCTGCTGCTGGTCACCGACAATACTGATTTCGCCGAAGACGAAGGCCGCGCCTTCCTGCTGCATCCCGCACTGGAGACATTCTATCCGGCGTCGAAGCGACTGGTTCTGCCCGAGCGCCTCACCGCCTGCGGTGGCCCGACCATGGTGGAAGCACTCGACCGATTGACCACCGAAATCAACCGCGTGGCCCCCTGATGCTGGTGGATGGCGACGCGCTCCTCCTGGTGGTCGCGGCGCTGCTGCTCGATGCCGTGATCGGCGATCCCGACTGGCTGTGGCGCCGCGCACCACATCCCGTGGTCTGGATCGGCAACGGCATCGGCTGGCTGGAACACCGACTCAACCTCGAGAGCTGGTCGCGTCGGCAACGCAAGCTGGCCGGTGTCGTCACCGTCATCGCACTGGTTAGTGTCGCAATGCTTGTCGGCGGACTGCTCGCCGATCTCCTCAACGACAACTGGATCGGTTTCGGCGTCGAAGCCCTGATTGCCTCGACGCTGATCGCCCAACGCAGCCTGTATCAGCATGTGGCCCGCGTGCGCCGCGCTTTCACCGAGGGCGGATTGCCCGCAGCACGCCAGGCCGTCGCAATGATCGTCGGGCGCGATCCTGAACAACTCGACGAAGCCGGCGTATCGCGCGCGGCGATCGAATCCACCGCCGAAAATTTCTCCGACGGCATTGTCGCGCCGGTGTTCTGGCTGGCATTGCTCGGATTGCCCGGCCTGATCGCCTACAAGGCCATCAACACGGCCGACTCCATGATCGGCCATCGCAGCACGCGCTATATCGATTTCGGCTGGGCTGCAGCGCGGCTCGACGATCTCGTCAATCTGATCCCGGCGCGCCTGTCGGGAATATTGGTCGCGCTTGCCGCGCCAATGTCACGCGGATCAATCATCGCGTCATTGAAGATCATGATGCGCGACGCTTCCAAGCATCGTTCGCCCAATGCCGGCTGGCCGGAAAGCGCCATGGCTGGCGCGCTCGGAATCGCGATCGCTGGACCGCGCGTCTATGCCGAGGGCGTCGTCAACGATCCTTATCTCAATGCCGAAGGCCGAACCGCAGAACCTGGCGACATCAGGCGGGCACTTCGCGTATTCGTCGCAGCCTGCCTTTTGCAGGTGATGATCTACGCGGCGCTGGCGCTGCTGCTCTGACGGCTGCGGGCAATCTCGATCAGCCGATCGATATCGAGATGCTTTTCGCAATGATCGGCCAGCGCATCGAGCGCGGCTTCGATCTGCGCGTCATAGGCCAGCGACGACGCAATGCCGAGATTGGCCAGCCATGCCTTGCGGAACGCATCGCCGGTGAACAAGCCATGGACATAAGTGCCCTGCACCCGTCCATCGACTGACGCAGCACCATCAGGTCGTCCATCGATCATCAGCAGCGGCCGCGCGCAGTCGTCACCCTCGCTGCGACCGAGATGAATCTCATAGCCTTCGATGGCGGCGCCAGTTGCGCAATGCGTTCCTGCCACCAGCGTGGTGGACTTGTCGGCGCTCATCAACGTCGCAATATCGAGCAGGCCAAGCCCGTCGACGGTCCCTGGCGAACCGTCAACGCCATCGGGATCGGCGATCGTCTTACCCAGCATCTGATAGCCTCCGCACAGGCCAAGCACGTGACCGCCGCGGCGCACATGCGCCTTGATATCGATGTCCCAGCCTTGAGCGCGGAGAAAGGCGAGATCGCCGATGGTGGATTTACTGCCGGGAATGATGATCACGTCGGCATTGCCCGGAATGGCTTCGCCCGGCCTGATGAAGACGAGCTTCACGCCGGGCTCCATGCCGAGCGGATCGAGATCGTCGAAATTGGCGATCCGCGCCAGCACCGGCACGGCGATGATGCGGGTCGATGACGAGGCATGGGTGCGATCGAGATCGACGGCGTCTTCGGCGGGCAGGAACGCCGCCTGCGGCAGCCAGGGCAACACACCGATGGATGGCCACCCCGTCAGCCGCGTGATCGCCCTGAGGCCGTTGTCGAACAGGCTGGGATCGCCGCGAAACTTGTTGACGATGAAGCCGTGGATGCGCGCACGTTCTTCCGGCTCCAGCACCAGATGCGTGCCGGCGAGGCTCGCAATGACGCCGCCGCGATCGATGTCGCCGGCGAGCACTACGGGAATGTTGGCCGCGGCAGCAAAACCCATATTGGCGATGTCGCCGGCGCGCAGATTGATCTCGGCCGGGCTGCCGGCACCCTCGATGAGAACGATGTCCGCCTGATCGGCCAGCAGCGAGAAACTTTCAAGCACCGCCGGTAGGAGTGCAGCTTTCTTCTCCAGATAGTTCTTCGCCCGCAGCGTGCCCCAGCGCTTGCCCTGAACGATCACCTGGGCGCCGGTGTCCGTCTCCGGCTTCAGCAGCACCGGATTCATGTGGACACTTGGCGGCAACCTGGCGGCCCGCGCCTGCACCGCCTGCGCGCGGCCGATCTCGCCGCCATCGACCGCGACAGCAGCATTGTTCGACATGTTCTGCGGCTTGAACGGTGCCACCTTCAAGCCACGCCGCACCAGTGCCCGCGCGAGGCCAGCGACAATCGTCGACTTCCCGGCATTGGAGCCGGTCGCCTGGATCATCAACGCGGGCGTGGTGAGGTTCATGCTGCGCTCCAGCCTCTCAGCATGTCATCCCCGCGAAGGCGGGGATCCATAAACACATCAGAGATAAGTGATCGCCGCAGCAACTGCTCTGCCGTTTCCATTGCTCCGACAGGGGCTATGGATCCCCGCCTTCGCGGGGATGACAGATGGAGAGGTCCTGCGTGCTCAAGGTTCAAAACTCGATGCCCTTCTGACCTTTGATGCCGGCGCGGAACGGATGCTTGATCAGCGTCATCTCGGTAACCAGATCGGCCATCTCGATCAGCTCGGGCTTGGCGTTCCGGCCGGTGATGACCACGTGCTTGTCGGCCGGCTTCTCGTCGCGCAGGAAGGTCAGGACTTCATTGAGGTCGAGATAGTCGTAGCGCAGCACGATGTTCAGTTCGTCGAGCAGCACCAGACGATGGCGGTCATCGCGGATCATCTCCTTGGCGCGCTCCCAGCCCGCGGTCGCGGCAGCAATGTCGCGTTCGCGGTCCTGCGTGATCCAGGTGAAGCCCTCGCCCATGATGTGCAGCGTGACGAGATCCGGGAAGGTTTTCAGCAGCCGCGCTTCGCCAGTGTCCCATTCCGGCGACTTGGTGAATTGGACGATACCGACCGGATAGCCGTGACCGATATGGCGGAACACCATGCCGAGCGCTGCAGAAGTCTTGCCCTTGCCGGTACCGGTGTGAACGATCAAGAGGCCCTTCTCGCCGACCTTAGTCGCCATGATCTTGTCCTTCGCCGCCTTGTGCTTGGCGGCCTTCTCCTTGTGGCGCGCGTTCTCGGCGGCTTCGTCGTGGGCGGTTCCGGTCATGCGATTTCCTTTGCTATCTCTTTGTGTACCTGCGGCAGAAGTTCGGCAATCAGATCGGCAGCGCGATTGGAACGCGGTGTCCACAGATCCCGGCGAATGGCTTCGGCAAAGCGCGCCGCCGTCTCACGCAGTGCCGCGGGATTGGCAGATGCCATAAAGCCGCGAACTTCGTCATTTTCCAGATAGGAGGCGAACAGCTGATCGAAATGGTGATTGGCGACCGCATTGGTGGAGGCCGCGAAACCGAACAGATAATCAACCGTGGCCGCGATCTCGAACGCACCTTTGTAGCCATGGCGCATCACGCCGGCGATCCATTTCGGATTGGCGCCGCGACCACGCACCACGCGCGAGATCTCATGCGCCAGCGGCCGCGCGACCGGCGCTTCGGGACGCGACGTATCGATATGGGCGATGCGCGGCGCCGCGCCACGCAGCGTCTGCACCGTCGCGGCGAGACCGCCGATGAACTGGTAATAGTCGTCGGAATCCAGAATGTCGTGCTCGCGATTGTCCTGCGCCTGCGCGACGAGATCGACGCCCCTCAGCCGTTCGGCGAATTCGCCTCGCGCGTCCTCGCCATCGGTTCCACCGCCATAGGCATAGCCGCCCCAATCGAGATAGACCTCGGAAATGTCGGCACGATTGTTCCAGCCACCCTCATCCATCAGCGCCTGCAGGCCCGCACCATAAGCGCCAGGCTTGGAGCCGAACACACGGCGCGTCGCCTGTCGCCGTGCGATCTCGCAGGTCATGCCACCGGCTTCGAGCGTGCGGGCACGCGCGCGGACATTGGCGGCAATAGGATTGGCGTCGTCGGGTTCGTCAAGTTCGGCCACGGCACTCACGGCGGAGCCGATGATGTCCATCTGGGTCGGGAACGCATCGCGGAACAGGCCGGAGACACGGAAGGTCACATCCACGCGTGGGCGCTTCAGCTCAGACAGCGGCGTAATGGCAAAGCCGGTGACGCGGCCCGAGGTTTCCTCCCACAACGGCCGTACGCCGATCAGCGCCAGCGCCTGCGCGACGTCGTCACCGCCGGTGCGCATATTGGCCGTGCCCCAGGCCGACAGCGCAATCGCGCGCGGCCATTCGCCGGCCTCCTGCCAATAGCTCTCGACCAGCCGTTCGGCCGCCAGTTGCCCGATGCGCCAGGCGGATGGCGTTGGCACGGCGCGAACGTCGACGGCGAAAAAATTGCGCCCGGTCGGCAGCACATCGGGGCGTCCACGCGTCGGCGCGCCAGATGGACCGGGCCTTACGAACTGACCGTCGAGACCTTTGAGGAATGCGGCCGTCTCCGCGCCGCCGCAAGCATCGATGGCGGGTCGCAGTTTCGCATTGATCCAGTGAAGTACATCGGTGGCGCGCGTCCAGGTGGGATCGCAGGGCAGCTGGCCGGAGACCAATTGCAGCGCCAGCCCTTCGATTCGTTCGATGGTGTCACCTGTGGTGCGCCACACTGCATCGCTGACATCGGCAAGAACGCCGGGGCGCGGGCCGAGATAGTCATCGGCCATATCACGGGTGAGCGGGTCGAACGTGCCAAGACCGAGATCGGCAGCCAATGCGCGATGCAGTGACGCATCCTGCGGCTTGATGTCCGAGCGCGGCAGGCGCGCGATGGATACAAGGAGATCATTGCGCTGCGCGTCCTCGGGCACGCGGCCAAAGATGTGCAATCCGTCGCGGATCTGCATTTCCTTGAGATCGCACAGATGGGCGTCGAGCGCGCGCAGCGCCTCGCCCGTCGGCGTGTCGCGGGTGACATTGACGTCGGCATCAATCTGCTGCGCGCGGGCGAGCGACAGGATGTCTTCGGCGATCACGGCAGCGCGCTTGGGATCGAGATCGGTCGCCATGGCATATTCGTCGACCAGATTCTCCAGCTGCGCCAGATCGTCGTGCAATTCGGCCCGCGTCATCGGTGGTGTCAGGTGATCGATGATCACGGCGGAGGTGCGGCGCTTGGCCTGAATACCCTCGCCGGGATCATTGACGATGAACGGATAAAGATGCGGCAGCGGACCGAGTACGGCATCGGGCAGACAATCGGCCGACGGGCCTGCGCTTTTCCCCGGCAGCCATTCGAGATTGCCGTGCTTGCCGAGATGCACCACCGCATGGGTATCAAAGTCGCGGCGCAGCCAGAAATAAAAGGCGAGATAGTGATGCGGCGGCACCAGATCGGGATCGTGATAGGTGCTCTTCGGATCGATATTGTAACCGCGTGCCGGCTGCACGCCGACAGTGATATTGCCGAAACGATGCAGGCCGAGACGGAATGCACCGTCGACCACATGCGGATCGTTCTCAGCTTTGCCCCAGCGTGACTCAATAGCTAGCCGCACATTGGTCGGCAGCGTCGCAAAGGCCGCGTGATACTCAGCCAGCGGCCACGTCACGCCACCGCTTCGCTCGGCGCGACCGGCAAGCGCATTCGTTGGACCCTGTTGCAATAGCTGCATCATGGCGGCCGTCGTGTCAGGCGCGTCACCAGTGCCGTAGCCGGCTTCGCGCATCGCGGCGATCACATCGATCAGGCTCTGCGGCGTATCGAGGCCGACGCCATTGGCAAGGCGTCCATCGCGATTGGGATAATTGGCCAGGATCAGCGCGACGCGTCGTTGGCGCGCCGCAGCGCGGCGCAAGCGCACCCAGGCGCGCGCCAGATCGGCGGTCGCATCAATCCGATCCTGCACCGGCTGCAATGTTGTCGGCGCAAAGCCGCCGTCGCTGGCGCCACGTTCCTTGAAGGCGATGGCGTTGGCGAAGATGCGCCCATCGACTTCCGGCAACACCACATGCATCGCCAGATCGCGCGGCGTCAGGCCGCGAGTAGAGGCTTCCCAGCTGGCGCGTGAAATGCCGGCCTGCGCGACCTGCAGAATCGGACAGCCTGACGCCGACAACACGCTGGCATCGTCATGCGCGGTCGCAGTGGCGAAGGCCGTCGCGTTAATGATGATATCGGGCGGATAGGCCGCAAGCGCGGCGCGCAGGAAAGCCGCGGAGCGCTCATCCTTCAGGCTGGTCACATAGAGGCAGACGGTGTTGAGGCCGCGCGCGTCGAGCGACAGACGTAATGCATCAATTGCCGCAGTATCGCCGCCGGCCACCAGTGCGCGGTAGAAGATCACAATCGCATTCGGCCGGTTATCCCCCGCGGGTTCACCCGGCCAGAAGCCGGCCGAAGGCATCGGCCGCGCAACAGGCGGCTCCTCACCATGGCCGATCAGATGTGCGGCATAGCGCAGTGCCAGCTGCGCGTTGTCGACACCGCCCTCGCTGCAATAGCGCCACAGCGCGTGCGTTTCATCGCTGCTGACAGTGCCGTGCGCGGCCAGCTCGGCATTCCAGTCCATCTCGCCGGGCAGGCAGGCGAATTTGGCGCCGCGGCTCAGCGCATCGCTGCGCAGGCTTTCGACGCCATGCGGCCAATAGCTGATACCGCCGAGCATGCGCAGCACCACGATCTTCGCCTCAGCCAGCGTGCGCTCGACATAGAGATCGACCGACGCGGGATGACCGAGCGCCAGCATGTTGGTGAAGCGCACGCTGGGAAAGTCGCCCGGCAGCATCGCATGTGCGGCGCCGAACGCCGCCAGATCGCTGTCCGCCGCCGACAGCACGACGATATCGGCGGTGTCCTGCCCGAGATCGCGGGCGACGTCGCCGTCGTCAATGCTGCCGGAGGTATCGAGCTTCAGATGCATGCGGGTGAACCTGCGTTACCCGGCGAGTGCCTTTCGCACGGCGTCGCCGTCGAATCCCTTGAGGCCGATGACCACCAGATGCTCGGCCTGCATCACGTCTGGCCGGGCGAAGGCGAGTTCAACGCGAGCGCCGACGGCCTGCACCACGATCGGCGCGGGCTTGTCCGTAATGCGTGCATGACCCTTCACGCGCAGCACGCCGTCGAGGCCAAGCGCGTCACTGATGCGTGCACGCATCGCGTCGATGCTCGCAGCAGCGGTGGGTTTGACGACGATGCTGTCGAAGTCGTCATGGTCGTGTTCTTCTTCCTCGCCGTGATGACCGACGCGGGCAGCCATATCGTCCTCGGCGGCGGCATTGAGGCCGATCAGCACCGATGGCGCGAGATCACCCTTGGAGCGCACGATGCTCACGCCGGGACGCAGCACGGCTTTGAGCTTGGTCTCAATCTCGGCGAGTTTTTCCGGAGCGACGAGATCGCTCTTCGACAAAACCACCAGATCAGCGCAAGCGAGCTGGTCCTCGAACACTTCCTCGATGGGGTCGTCGTGTTCGATGCCTTCGTCCTTGGCGCGCTGTTCGGCAACAGCGTCTTCGTCCAGCGTGACACGGCCTTCAGAGAGCGCCAGTGCGTCGACGACAGTGACGACGCCATCGACAGTGGCACGCGTCTTCACCGCCGGCCAGGCAAATGCCTTCAACAGCGGCTGCGGCAGCGCGAGGCCGGAGGTCTCGATGACAATGGCGTCGAGCGGGCGTTCACGCGACAGCAGCTTGTCCATGGTCGGCACGAAATCATCGGCCACGGTGCAGCAGATGCAGCCATTGGTGAGCTCGACGATATCGCCGGGTGCGCAGGCTTTCGCCGCGCATTCCTCGACCAGGCCGCCATCGAATCCGGCATCGCCGAATTCATTGACGATCACGGCGATGCGGCGGCCATCGGCCTGTGTTAGCAGCGAGCGCAGCAGCGTGGTCTTGCCGGCGCCGAGAAATCCGGTGAGGACGGTGACGGGAACGCGGGACATTCAATTCTCCTGGGAACGCTTGAGCCACAGCGGGAGTCCGGCTGCGATGAAAGCTACATTCGGCACGGCGGCCGCGATGATCTGGTTGAGGCGGCCCTGCGCATCGCGAAAAGCGCGTCCGAGTGGCATCTCCGGCACGAGACCGAGGCCGACTTCGTTGGACACGAACACGATCGGATAGCGCGAGACATCGAGGAAGCGCACCAGGCGCTTGGCTTCGATTTCCGGATCGCGCTCGGCAAACATCAGGTTCGACAGCCACAGTGTCAGGCAATCCACCAGCACAACGCGCCCGACCGTGGCCTCACGCGTCAGCGCATCGACCAGCGCCAGCGGCTCTTCCACGGTGATCCAGCCTTCGCCGCGCTGCTTGCGATGCTGCGCGATGCGGGCATGCATCTCGTCGTCACCGGCCGTCGCAGTGGCCAGATAGATTTTCGTCAGGCCGATGCCATCGACCAGCTTTTCGGCGAAGGACGACTTGCCCGAGCGCGCACCACCCAGCACCAACGTGGTAGAGGTCGCGGTCATTTCGGCGCACGCCCATCTTCAGGCGACCACCGCATCGGCGGCACGCGCGCGACCATGCCCTTGCGCAGCACCTCGGCGCGCTCGCGCCATGGCACCAGGCCGTAGTCGGCCTTCTGATAGGACTCCACGAAAGACACCAGCGCCGCGCTGCCGCTATCGGTCTGCAGATCGCCGAACAGGAACGTGTAGCCGTCAGGGCTCGTCACCGCGACGGTTGCTGGCCGCTTGCAGACGCTGAGACACTGCACCGGACGCACCATCACGGCGGCATCGCCCTCGCCGAGCGCGGCCTTCACCGCGTCGAACATGTCCGGCCCGATGATCGTGCCGGTTTCGGCGGCCTTGCAGCTGATGCACACGCTCACGACAACGGGACCAGCCGGCACAGGGCGCGGCGGTTCGACCGAAATTTGTTCGCCAGAGATATCGGCGCTGTCGTGATCCATCACATGCTCAATTCATGCCCTCACGGGCCTACGAGCTTTGTTGGATCGCGCCGACAGCATGGCCGTCGGTTCGCTCCCGTCCGGTGCACCCCGCCCCGACGACGCCTCCAAAGCACAGTTCGTGATGGCAGGTCTCCTGGCTTGCGAGTCATAGCCTGTTGCCGCCTTCCCAAGAATTCTGAAGAATTCCCAGTGGCACCGGCGCGGGCTCGTCGCTTACAGTTGCGGGGGCAGCGCCGGCCTCAAACCGGCTTCCCTATTCACCTTCCACGCGGAAGGACCATCGCAAAAGACGCTATCTGCCGGGTGCGCCGGGGTCAACCGCGCCGACGGACTGTCGCCCGGACCTGTTGACCTTGTAGGTCGTCTTGCGTCAGTTAGGCCGCGAAAAGGAACCCTATGCCCGCTTATTCCCAGTCCTTGTGGCAGCCGCCCGCCATTGCGCCTGTTGACCCGCAGATCGCGGCAGGCATCCGCGCCGTCATCGACGGCAAGGCCAAACCGCCGGGATCGCTGGGGAGAATCGAGGACCTGGCGCTGCAGCTCGGCATGATCCGGCATCCGGGCGAGCCCCGCGGCGACAATGCCGTGCTGCTGGTCTTCGCGGGGGATCACGGACTCGTAGCCGAAGGCGTGTCGCAATATCCGTCGGCGGTCACGGTCGCGATGGTGACGACCTATCTGGCCGGCCGCGCCACGGCCAATGCTTTCGCCGCGGCCAATGACATCGGTGTGCGCGTGATCGACATCGGCGTCGCCGCCGAGCTGCCGGTGCACCCGAAGCTGGTCGATGCAAAGGTTCGCATGGGTACGGCGAATGCCGCGCGCGAGCCAGCGATGACGGCACAGCACGCGGCCGATGCGCTGACGCGCGGCTTCAGAATCGCCGTCGGTGAGATCAAGGCCGGCGCAGACATCATCGCGCTCGGCGAGATGGGAATTGGCAACACGGCCTCATCGGCACTGGTGGTTCATCGACTCGCGCCGGCCCCCCTGGATGATTGTATCGGCGTTGGCGCCGGGCAGGATGATGCCGGCATGGCGCGCAAGCGCGCGGCGATCACGAAGGCGGCAGCGCGCAGCGACGCAACTGCGCCGCTGGATGTTCTTGCCGAATTCGGCGGACTGGAAATCGCAGGCATGGCCGGAGCGATCCTCGGCGCAGCTTCGCAACGGCGGCCGGTGATCATTGACGGCTTCATCTCCAGCGCCGCGGCATTGCTCGCCGTTCGTCTGTGCCCGGCCGCACGCGACTACTGCGTCTTCGCGCACCGTTCGGCCGAACGCGGCCACGACATCGTACTCAACGCGCTCGATGCCCAGCCGCTACTTGATCTCGGCTTGCGGCTCGGTGAAGGCACCGGCGCGCTGCTTGCGGTGCCGTTGGTCCGCGCCGCTGCGCGCATGCTGACCGACGTTGCGAGCCTCGACGACGTGCTGGCCGGAAAGATCTAGATGAGGCTGGATCCGCATCTTTTGAATGCGATCCGTTTCCTGACGGTGCTGCCGGTACCGGCAACTGTCGACCCGCAAGGGCCTGACTGGCTTGCGCGTGCAATGAAGTATTTTCCGGTGGTCGGCGCCGGCATCGGCGCTGCATCCGCAATCGTGTTTCTCGTTGCCGGCGAATTCTGGTCACCGCTGATTTCCGCCCTGCTGGCGATCACGACAAGCATCGCTCTGACCAGCGCGCTGCATGAAGACGGCCTCGCCGACACAGCTGACAGCTTCGGCGGGGGCTGGACCGTCGAGAAGCGCCTTGCGATCATGAAGGACAGCCGCATCGGCACCTACGGGGCGCTCGCACTTTGCCTGGGCACGGCGCTGCGTATCGCGGCGCTTGCCATATTGCCGCTGTGGGCAGGTGCGGCAGCGCTGATCGCCGTCCACGCCGCAGCGCGCGCCATGCCGGCCTTCGTGATGAACCGCCTGCCCTATAGCGGCGATACCAGTGCGATGAAGGTCACTTACGCCGAGGCGCCCGTGCGATTTGAGGAATCGTTGTTTGCACTTGGTGTGGTTGTGCTTGCAGCAATCCCGCTTGCACTCGTCTCGGTCGCATCGCTTTTTGCGGGTCTTCTGCTCGGCGCAGCGCTCGCCACACTGCTCGCACTCTGGTCGCGTCGTCTGATCGGTGGTTACACCGGCGACGTGCTCGGTGCCGTCGAGCAACTCTTCGAGATCGGATTTCTTCTCGGCGTTGCGGCCCTGATCAGATAGGCCAGTTCAGCGGCAATCGATAAGGCTCACCTTCAAAAGCGTCCGCGCCGCGGCCGATGCGTGCGATGGCTTCGACCATGCGGCCGTCGCGGCCAAGCTGTTCGTCGGCCAATTGCACCATCAATTTGTTCGGCGTCACATAAGGCGAACGCTTGCGTAGTTCATCGGCGATCACCGCCTCATAGCCAGGATTGCGATCGCAGGCGATGGCGTAAGCGGCGGCGCTGGAACGGCTGATACCGGCCCAGCAGTGAATGAGCATCGGGCGGTCAGCGATGCTGCCGCGGCCGAATTGAAGAATGGCATCCACGACGTCGGCATCGGGCGCGATCAGGTCCGGCGCTGCTTCGACGATATCGTGAAAGGTTAGCTCCACATGCCGCTCACGCGCCAACCCGCTCCAGTCGCGCTCGCTCGCGGCGGGCGACAGAAGGGTCAGCAGATCGAAGGACGGCAGTGAGTTTGCCACAGCAGCAAGGCCTCCGAGCGAGCTCACATAGATCATTCGAACACCCTGCTCGCTGTTGTCATGTTCTTCCTCTCACCCACGGCGAATGGACCTTCTTCAACCTCATGCCGCTGCGATGTCGCTGACGCAAGGTCGGTTTCTTAATACCACCCCCGACCTTTTCGCACCTGCACCATCGCAAACAGAAGAAAATACACCAATCAGAACAATTGGTTACTCGCTCGAACTTTAGACAACCGAGGCAGGCCAATCTTAAAGAAGTTGCGATAGGTATCTAACTTACCAGTGCAGAGTCCAGGACGGTACGATGCTGAACTACTTCGAAATGGCGGCATCACAAATCGGAACGATCTTCCGCGTGCCGCGCGAAAACCCCGAACTGGTGGAAGCGAAACTCGCTGCCTTCACCCGTCAGGTGCCGATGATGTATGCGCTGGTGGTCGTCAACACGACGGCACTTGCGATCACCTTTTATGGTACTGCGCCACATCTGCTTACCGTCTATCTCCCTGCTGCATTCGATGCAATCTGTGTGATCCGGATACTGAGCTGGCTGAGAGCGCGGAACACCACGCTGTCACTCAATCAGGCCGTCGAGAAGCTCACCGGCTCGATCATCTTTGCAGGCATTCTCGGCGTCGCGTTCACTGCCTGGAGCCTCAGCCTGTTTCCCTATGGCGACGCCTATAGCAAAAGCCACGTTGCGTTCTTTATGGCCGTCACATCGATCGGCTGCGGTTTCTGCCTCATGCATCTGCGCGCGGCAGCGCTGATCGTAATGGCGCTGGTTGTCGTGCCTTTCGCGTTCTTTTTCGGCTCCAGCGACAATGTCGTCTTCGTCTCCATTGCCTTCAACTTCGTCGTGGTTATCGGGGCCGTTCTCTTCATGCTGCTCGGCAATTACTCCGACTTCGAGAAGCGGGTGAATTCGGAGAAGGCGCTGCGTATCAAGCAGGCTGAACTGCAGGTGCTGAGCGACAAGAATTTCCGGAATTCGAATATCGACAGCCTCACCGGTCTCCCCAATCGCCGGAACTTCTTTGCCGAGCTCGAGCGCGGCATTGTCAACACTGAGCACAGTAGCGGCGGCCTGCTGCTCGGTATCCTGGATCTTGACGGCTTCAAGCCGATCAACGACATCCATGGGCACCACACGGGTGATCGCTTGCTGGTCGAAGTCGCAGACAGACTGCGTGCACATCTCGCCCCTCACGTGTTTCTGGGCAGACTGGGCGGCGACGAATTCGTCATGTTCAGCGACCAATTGCTCGACCCGGACGCGATTGTTGAGGCGGAAGAGAGCATCGAGAACCTGTTCGACATCCCGTTCGAGATTGATAACATTACAGTTAGCATCAGCTGCTCGATCGGATATGCGGAATTTCCGGACACAGCCAGGACCGCGCAGGATTTGTTCGAGCGCGCCGATTACGCGCTGTTCTTTGCCAAGCAGCACAAGCGTGGCAAGGCCGTTCGGTTTTCTGCAGAACACGAAGCCGATATCCGCGAGGCCTCCTCTGTGAGTCGGGCCCTGGCCAGTGCCGACCTCGAACGGGAATTGTGGATCGCCTACCAGCCGATCATCGACGCAGAAACACAACAGCCCGCGAGCTTCGAAGCCCTGGCGCGCTGGAAGAGCCCGGAGCTGGGCAATGTTCCACCGATGAGCTTCATTGTCGCCGCCGAGCGCTCAGGCATGATCGGCCAGTTGACACCGTTGCTGCTGCGCAAGGCCCTTGAAGGTGCAGCGACATGGCCGGAGCATGTCCGGATTTCGTTCAACCTCTCTGCGGTGGACGTCGCCTCTCCCCTGTCGATCCTCAAGATCATTGCTGTTGTCCAGCAAAGCAAGGTGAAGGCCAGCCGCATCGACTTCGAGATTACCGAGACGGCCGTGATGGGCAATCTCGCACAGGCGACCGAAGCGCTGAATGCCCTGAAGGCTCTGGGGGCCCGCATCTCGCTGGATGATTTTGGCACCGGCTATTCGAGCCTGAGCTGCATTCGCGAATTGCCGCTGGACAAGGTCAAGATCGATCGCAGCTTCATCAGCAAGATCGAGACGGATTCTGCCGCGCGCCTGATCCTGCGCACCATGCTCGGACTGTGCAACGGCCTCGGTCACGACTGCATCGTCGAGGGCGTCGAGAGCGGCGAACAGGTCGACTTCCTGCGCAAGGAGCACTGCCGTTTCATGCAGGGCTACTTCTTCGCCAAGCCCATGGGCATCGAGCAGGTCGGCGATTATCTGGCTTCTGTTCAACACGGCGTGCTGGCCGAACGCACCGCCAGCTAGTCGTTCTGTCCGTCGAGTAGCCGCACCGCCTCGAACAGTGTTGCCGCCCCGACGGCCAATTGCTCGGGCTCCGACCATTCCTCCGGGCAATGGCTCTTGCCGTCCTTTGACGGAATGAAGAGCATCGCGCTGCGGCCGATATGCGACATGAAAGCCGCGTCGTGACCGGCCCCCGACGCCAGCCGCGTCGTGGAATAGCCGAGCTTGGCAGCGCTATGCCCGAGAACATCGAGCAGGTGATCGTCGCAAGGCGCGGGAGGATTTTGCGAAATCAACGCGAAACGTTCACGTTCGACCTTGGCGCGTTTGGCGATGGCGAGGCTCTCGCGGTCGAGCAGTGCCACGAATTCATCGACCAGCGCGGCCTTCTCTGCGCGAATATCGAGGATCATGCGCGCACCGCCGGGGACGACATTCGCAGCGTTCGGGCTGATCTCGAGGATCCCCGTGGTGGCGACGAAGTGGCCCTGCTTGCGCGCCGCAAACGCCTTGGCCTGCTGAGCGACGAGCAGCACGAGTTCGGCGGCGGGCAAGCTTGCATCCCTACGATATTCCATCAGCGTCGAGCCGGCGTGATCGGCGGCGCCCTTCAGCACGATCTCGACGCGGGTGATGCCGGCGATCCCGGTGACGAGACCGAGATCGAGCTTCTTGCTTTCCAGCACCACGCCCTGCTCGATGTGCAATTCGAGATAGCCAACGAATTCCGGCTTCTGCATCGCGGCGACGGCGGCGGGATCACCGCCGACGCGCTTGATGGCATCGGCCAGCGACTCACCCGCTGCATTGGTGTAAGTCAGCATCCTGGCATCGAGCTCGCCGACCATGGCGCGGCTGCCGACGCATGACAGGCCGTATTCGCTGGGCTCCTCGGCGAGGAAATCCACGATCTCGATCGGATGTCGCGATTTGTAGCCGGACGCCTGCAGCGCACGCACGGCCTCCAGCGCCGTGAGGATGCCGGAAATGCCGTCGAAGCGCCCGCCGGACGGCACCGTATCGGAATGCGAGCCGAGCATGATCGGCGGCAGGCCTGCGACACTACCTTCCAGCCGTGCGATCACATTGGCGGCGGCATCCATGCGCACCGTCATGCCGGCTGCGATATATTGCTCATGCAGCCACGCACGGCCGTCGAGGAAGCGCTGCGAGAACGATCGCCGCGTCCATGGCTTGTCGGGATCGGTGATGGCGGCGAGCGCCATATGGTCGTCCCAGAGGCGGTTCTGATCGATGGGCGGCTTTGTCTCGGTCGGCATGATCGGCATGAGGCTCATGAGTTGGCGGCACTGGCGCCGGCGCGATTATTGTTGAACACTTTGGCCTTCGTGAAGCAAGACGATGGACATCGTGAAGCAAGAAACGATCGGGAGAAAATCGTGAGCAGCAAGACCAGGATCGCATGGGTGACCGGCGGCGGCACCGGAATCGGCAGAGCGGGCGCAGAGGCGCTGCTGGCGGATGGCTGGACGGTGGTCATTTCCGGCCGCCGGGCCGATGTGCTGAAGGGCGTCGCCGATGAACTCGGCGCCGGCGGCAAGCCCGTGGAGGCAATGGTGCTGGATGTCAGCAATGCCGACGACGTCAACAAGGTCGCACAGGCCATCCTCGCCAAACATGACCGTATCGATCTTCTGGTCAACAGCGCCGGCGTCAACCTGCCGAAGCGCAGCTGGGAGGATGTCACGCAGGACGGCTGGGACCAGATCGTCGACATCAATCTCAATGGCGTGATGTATTGCATGCGCGCCGTGCTGCCCGCGATGCGCGCGCAGAAAGACGGCTGCATCATCAATGTCGCCTCATGGGCCGGGCGCATTGTCTCCAAGATGACGGGACCAGCCTACACCGCCACCAAACATGCGGTACTGGCGCTGACCCATTCCTTCAACATGGACGAATGCGTCAACGGCTTGCGCGCCTGCTGTCTCTCGCCCGGCGAGGTCGCCACTGACATCATGAAGAACCGTCCGGTGCCGCCGAGTGACGAGGTGATGGCGCGGATGCTGCAGCCCGACGATCTCGGCAAGACCATCGCCTTCATCGCCAGCATGCCGCCGCATGTCTGTATCAACGAGGTGCTGATCAGCCCGACCTGGAATCGCTCGTTCCTGGCGATGTGAGCGCGTCAAAGGCAGTAACGAAGGATGAGGTGAGCACAGCGAAACCCATCGCCTTCGCGTGCCGGTGCATGCTCCGGCGCGGTGCGCTGCGCTCCACCCATCCTGCGATCTCGCGTAACGCTCTCAGTCGTCATGGCCGGACAGTGCGAAGCGAGCTTCGCAATGATCCCAGGCCTCTCCCACGTCATGGCCGGGCTTGACCCGGCCATCCATCTTTCTTGTGCGACGGTGTGCGGGCCAAGCTGGATCCCCGGGTCAAGCCCGGGGATGACACCTGTGGTGCGGCGCCTTCATCGCGCCATCGTAGATTCAACTGTCAAACAGCCACTGCTCTAGACAACACGTGCCCTTCAGACATGCCTCATCGCCCCCTGTTGTTTGCGGCGCGGGGGCGCCGTCGTTGCTTGCATTCCCACCCTCCTGTGAGAGGGCGTGCGGAACGCCGGGTGCCCGATGCACCCTTGGGCCTGATGCGATGCGGTCTTCCGCAATTGTGAGTGCATCAGGACTTTCGGAGGCGCCGAGCAAGTGCCCGACGTTCCGCCTGCGGTGTTTTTTCGGTTGCTTGCACTTTGCCTCGACGAACGCTCCGATCGCGAATTAAAGTCCCAAGGCGATGGGAAGGGAGCCTCAAGCGACTAGGCCGAACGCGTTTCGATTTGGTCGTCCGTCACACTGTCCAGGGGTCTGTCCATCCGAAGGTCGGCCGTCTCCTTGCCAGTGGCAGTGCTGGCGCAGATCCGTCCTGCCCGAAGACAGACGTCCCCCGTGAACCGCGTGACGCCGCATCTCCGGCGTCCACCGCATCCCACCCCGCGAACGTGACGATCGCGATCGCCCCTCTCGGTGGGGCAGGACGAATGGGAATGTAAACCTGACGGGGATATTGTCAACGGGGGATAGGAAAAAATGTTTAGGCGATGCCTGCCGCCCCAAACTGTCATTCCGGGGCGCGGGCGCGTCTTCGCGCACGTGAACCCGGAATCTCGACATGTTCAGCGCAAAACACGTCGGGATTCCGGGTTCGCGCTCTGCCGGCTTCGCCGGCGACGCGCGCCCCGGAATGACGAACCCAGGCAGACGCCCCGGAATGACAGTGGAGAGGTCAGCGCTTCGGATACAAGGAATCGCCCCCTCACCCGTTCTTCGCGAACAACTCCCGCCCGATCAGCATCCGCCTGATCTCGCTGGTGCCGGCGCCGATCTCGTACAGTTTGGCGTCGCGCAGCAGGCGGCCGGTGGGATAGTCGTTGATATAGCCATTGCCGCCGAGCAGCTGGATCGCGTCCAGCGCGCATTGCGTGGCGCGTTCCGATGCGTAGAGGATGGCGCCGGCGGCATCCTCGCGGGTGGTTTCGCCGCGGTCGCAGGCTTTCGCGACTGCATAGACGTAAGCGCGCGCCGAACTCAGCGCGACATACATGTCAGCGATCTTGCCCTGCACGAGCTGGAAGTTGCCGATCGGCTCACCGAACTGTTTGCGCTCGTGCACATAAGGCTGCGCGACGTCGAGACAGGCCTGCATGATGCCGAGCGGGCCTGCCGCGAGCACCGCGCGCTCGTAATCGAGGCCGGACATCAGGACATTGACGCCGCGACCGACCTCCGCGAGCACGTTCTCCTCGGGCACTTCGCAATCCTCGAAGACGAGTTCGCAGGTATCCGAGCCGCGCATGCCCAGCTTGTCGAGCTTCTGCGCCGTCGAAAAACCCTTCATGCCCTTTTCGATGATGAAGGCGGTGATACCGCGCGGGCCGGCAGCCGGATCGGTCTTGGCATAGACCACCAGCGTCTGCGCCACCGGGCCATTGGTGATCCACATCTTGTTGCCGTTGAGAACGTAGCGGTCGCCCTTCTTGTCGGCGCGGGTCTTCATCGACACCACGTCCGAGCCCGAACCCGGCTCGGACATCGCGAGGGATCCCACCTGTTCGCCCGAGATCAGCTTCGGCAGATATTTGCGCTTCTGCGCCTCGTTGCCATTGCGACGCAACTGATTGACGCAGAGGTTCGAATGCGCGCCATAGGACAGGCCCACCGACGCCGAGGCGCGCGAAATCTCTTCTACCGCGATGACGTGTTCGAGATAGCCGAGCCCGGCGCCGCCGAACTCTTCCTCCACCGTGATACCGTGCAGGCCGAGCGCGCCGATCTTGGGCCAGAGATCGAGCGGGAACTGGTTGGTCTTGTCGATGGCTTCGGCGCGCGGCGCGATCTCGTTCTGGGAGAAGTCACGCACGGTCTCGCGAATCGCGTCCGCAGTCTCGCCGAGATCAAAATTGAACATCCGTTGAGCGTTCGCAATCACAGGGTCGCCTCCGGTCAGAACGGCGCGCAAGCGCACCGGTTTTGTTGATTGAAATCACCATGTCACGGGCTGAACGGGCTGAGAAGAGGCATAAAGTGGTCCTTGCTCTTGGCCGCGCAACGGGTTGTAATTCATCCAAATAAGCCCTCCGGGACCAACCACGGAGGACATGCCAGGGAGAGAACCGATGCTCGATCGCGTCCAGGATTCCGACAGCAGCAAATCCGCCCAAGCCGCCGCTCACGCCCAAGCTTACGGGATGCCGCTCGATGAGTTCGATCCCGGCAATCCCGAACTATTCCGCACCGATACGTTCTGGCCTTATTTCGAACGGCTGCGCCGCGAGGATCCCGTCCACTACTGCAAGGACAGCATGTTCGGACCGTATTGGTCGGTGACCAAGTACAACGACATCATGCAGGTCGAGACCAATCACGCCACCTACTCCTCCGCCGCGGCTTTCGGCGGCATCACCATCCGCGATGCCGGTGTGCAGTTCCGCCGGCCGATGTTCATTGCGACAGATCCGCCGCATCACAGCGCCCAGCGCAAGACAGTGGCGCCGATGTTCGCACCTCACCACATGGACGAGCTTTCCAGCCTGATCCGCAGTCGCACTGCCGAGGTGCTGGACTCCCTGCCCCGCAACGAGACCTTCGACTGGGTCGATCGCGTGTCGATCGAATTGACCACACAGATGCTGGCGACCCTGTTCGACTTCCCCTGGGAGGAGCGCCGGAAACTCACCCACTGGTCGGATGTCGCCACAATGTTGCCGCCCACGCCGGAGGCCGAGCTGGAGCGGCAGAGAGAACTGCGCGAATGCGGCGAGTATTTCGGCCGGTTGTTTCAGGAGCGACTCAATGCGCCGCCGAAGAGCGACCTGATATCGATGATGGCGCATAGCGAGGCCACGCGGCATCTCGATCCGGAGAGTTTTCTCGGCAACATCATTCTGCTGATCGTCGGCGGCAACGACACCACGCGCAATTCGATGTCTGGCGGCGTCTACGCACTCAATCAATTCCCTGGTGAATATGACAAGCTGCGCGCCAACCCGGCGCTGATCGAGAGCATGGTGCCGGAGATCATCCGCTGGCAAACGCCGCTCGCACATATGCGGCGCACGGCGGTGCAGGACACCGAACTCGGCGGCAAGCAAATCAGGAAGGGTGACAAGGTCGTAATGTGGTACGTCTCGGGCAATCGCGATGACGAGGTCATCGAAAACCCCAACGAATTCATCATCGATCGCGTGCGCCCGAACCGCCATCTGTCATTCGGCTTCGGCATCCACCGCTGCGTCGGCCTCAGACTTGCCGAACTTCAATTGAAGATTGTGTGGGAAGAGATCATCAAGCGCTTCGACAGGATCGAAGTCGTCGGCGAGCCGCGCCGCGTCTTTTCGAGCTTCGTGAAGGGTTATGAAACATTGCCTGTGCGGATCGCCGGCTGAACCAGCGACCGCAACGGCTCAGGATCGATTTTTTGGAGAGCAGACGCCATGAATATCCAAGCCAGGATCAATCCTGACAAAGCCGAGATCCAGCGCGTCGCGCGCGAGATCGCCTATTCGACGCCGCTGAAGGACTTCCATCCCGGCGCGCCGAAATTGTTCGCAACCGATACGCTGTGGCCGTTCTTCGAACGGCTGCGCAAGGAAGAGCCGGTGCATTACTGCACCAATGCACCGATCGAGCCCTACTGGTCGGTGACCAAGTATCACGACATCATGCATGTCGATACCAATCACGGCATCTTCTCGTCCGACGTGAAGCATGGCGGCATCGCGATCCGCGACGTGCCGGAAGGCTATGACTGGCCAAGCTTCATCGCCATGGATGAGCCGAAGCACAGCGCACAGCGCAAGACCGTGACGCCGATGTTCACGCCTGATCATCTCGACGAGATGGCAGTGCTGATCCGTGGGCGCGTGTGCAAGGTGCTCGACGGATTGCCGCGCGGCGAGACCTTCGACTGGGTCGAACGCGTCTCTGTCGAACTCACCACGCAGATGCTTGCGACCCTGTTCGACTTCCCGTGGGAGGAGCGCCGCAAGCTGACGCGCTGGTCGGACGTGTCCACAGCGCTGCCAAAAAGTGGCATCGTGTCGTCGGAGGAAGAGCGCCGCCGCGAGATGGACGAATGCGCCGCCTATTTCCAGAAACTCTGGAATGAGCGCGTGAATTCCGACCCACGGAATGACCTGATTTCCATGATGGCGCATAGCGACGCCACACGCTTCATGGATCCCGACACGCTGATGGGCAATATCATCCTGCTGATCGTTGGCGGCAACGATACCACCCGCAACACCATGACCGGTTCGGTGCTGGCGCTGAACGAGAACCCCGACCAGTATCAGAAGTTGCGCGACAATCCGTCGCTTATCGAGACCATGGTCCCTGAAGTGATCCGCTGGCAGACGCCGCTGGCGCATATGCGCCGTACCGCCATGCAGGATACTGAACTCGGCGGCAAGACCATCAAGAAGGGCGACCGGGTGGTGATGTGGTACGTCTCGGGCAACCGCGACGAGGAGGTGATCGAGCGCCCCAACGAGTTCATCATCGACCGCGCGCGGCCGAAGATTCACCTGTCATTCGGTTTTGGCATACACCGCTGCGTGGGCATGCGCCTGGCGGAGTTGCAATTGAGGATCGTTTGGGAGGAGATACTGAAACGGTTCGAGAACATCGAAGTTGTGGGGGAACCCAAGCGCGTGTATTCGAGCTTCGTTAAAGGCTACGAGACCCTCCCGGTGAGGATTTCGTAATGCCGGTCAGGATTCATAATTTTCCCCTCAAGAAGAGAAGCTCAATTCCTTGACGAAGCACCATCCCGCGGAACAGGACGAATTCCACGATATCCGCGATGCCGTTGCCAAACTGTGTGCACAGTTCCCCGGTGAATACTGGCGCAAGCTCGACCGCGAGATGGCCTATCCGAAGGCTTTCGTCGATGCATTGACGGAAGCCGGCTATCTGTCGGTGCTGATCCCCGAGGAATATGGCGGCTCCGGCCTCAAGCTGTCGGCCGCGGCGGCGATCCTCGAAGAAATCCAGCGCGCCGGTTGCAATGGCGGCGGCTGCCACGCGCAGATGTATACGATGGGCACGGTGCTGCGTCATGGCAATGACGAGCAGAAGGCCAAGTGGCTGCCGAAGATCGCCAGTGGCGAAGTTCGCCTGCAGGCCTTCGGCGTCACCGAGCCGACCTCGGGCACGGACACGTCCTCGCTGAAGACGGTGGCGAAGAAGGACGGCAACGGCGACTACATCGTCAACGGCCAGAAGATCTGGACCAGCCGCGCCGAATATTCCGACCTGATGGTGCTGCTCGCACGCACCACGCCGAAGGAGCAGGCGGCGAAGCGCACCGACGGCCTGTCGGTGTTTCTGGTGGACATGAAGGAGGCCAAGAAGAACGGCCTCGAGATCCGCCCGATCCGCACCATGATGAACCATGCCACCACCGAAGTGTTCTTCACCGACATGAAGGTGCCGGCGGAAAACCTGATCGGCGAAGAGGGCAAGGGCTTCCGCTACATCCTCTCCGGCATGAATGCCGAGCGTATCCTGATCGCCAGCGAATGCGTCGGCGACGCCAAGTGGTTCATCGCCAAGGCATCGGCTTATGCCAAGGAGCGTCAGGTGTTCGGTCGCCCGATCGGCCAGAACCAGGGCATCCAGTTCCCCATCGCCAAGGCCTATGCGAATATGCGCGCGGCCGAACTGATGGTGAAGGAAGCGCTGCGCAAATACGAGGCCGGTATGGAATGCGGCGCCGAGGCCAATATGGCCAAGATGCTCGCCGCCGATGCGTCGTTCGAGGCGGCCAATGCCTGTATCCAGACCCATGGTGGTTTTGGATTTGCCGAGGAATACGACGTCGAGCGCAAATTCCGCGAGACGCGTCTGTATCAGGTGGCGCCGATCTCGACCAACCTGATCCTGTCCTTCGTGGCCGAGCATGTGCTCGGCATGCCGCGCTCATATTGAGATAGACCCATGCTGCCGCTCAAGGGACTGACCGTCATCGCCGTTGAACAGGCGGTGGCTGCACCATTCTGCAGTTCGCGTCTCGCAGACGCCGGCGCGCATGTCATCAAGATCGAGCGCCCCGAAGGTGACTTTGCCCGCGGCTACGACGCCGCGGTCAAGGGCCAGAGCAGCTATTTCGTCTGGCTCAACCGCGGTAAGGATTCCGTGGTGGTCGATCTTGCGACGCCGGAAGGCCGCAAGGCGATGGAAGAGCTGATCGCCAATGCCGACGTGCTGCTGCAGAACCTCAAGCCGGGCTCGATGGACAAGCTCGGCTTCACGCGCGAACGCCTGCGCAAGGACTATCCGCGGCTGATCTGCTGCACCATCACCGGCTATGGCGACACCGGTCCCTACGCCCATCGCAAGGCCTATGACCTGCTGATCCAGGCGGAGAGCGGATTGGCGTCGATCACCGGCGGCCCCGAAGGCCCGTCGCGCGTCGGCGTCTCCATCGTCGACGTTGCTACGGGCGCTGCCGCGCATGCGGCGATCCTGGAAGCGCTGATCGGGCGTTCGGTGACCGGCGAGGGCGCCGATATCCGTATCTCGATGTTCGACGTGATGGCCGACTGGCTGACCGTGCCGCTGCTCAATGCCGAAGCCGGCAACGAGCCGAAGCGCATGGGCCTCGCGCATCCCTCGATCGCGCCCTATGGCGTGTTTCGCTCCAGGGACGGCAAGGACATCCTGATCTCGATCCAGAGCGAGCGCGAATGGAAGATCCTCTGCGCCAAGGTGCTCGGCGATCCCGCGCTGGCCAGCGACCCACGCCTGGTCAACGGCGTCGAGCGCGTGCGCAACCGCGCCTTCACCGACCAGACAGTCTCCGACATCTTTGGATCGCTCAGCCGCGACGAACTGCTGAAGCGGCTAACGGATGCCGACATCGCGTTTGCGGAAGTGAACACCATGGCGGATCTCACCACCCATCCGCATCTGCGCCGCATCACGGTGAACACACCGAATGGCGAAGTGTCCTATCCGGCGCCGGCCGCGATCTGGGTCGATGCACCGCGCAGCTATGGCGCCGTGCCCGGCATCGGCGAAGTGCAGAAATAATCTTCAAGATCAGATGGAGGTCGTCATGACCGACAAGCTCGACATCGATCATCTCAAGCAGTGGATCGGTCGCACCGACGAGGCCTCCGACGTCGTGACTGCGCAGCTCGTAAAGGGCCTGCGCGCCACGTTGTTCCTCGACATCGGCACGCCGAAGCCGGGCGATGCCGCGCCGTTCACGACGCAGTGGTGCCTGGCGCAGCCCGTCGCCGCGATGGACAAGCTCGGCCCCGACGGTCACCCGGCGCGCGGCGGGTTTCTCCCGCCTGTGCCGCTGCCGCGTCGCATGTGGGCGGGCGGTGAAGTGCAGTTCATCGAACCGTTGCTTGTCGGCGACGAGGTCACGCGCTCCTCGAAGATCCTCGACGTCAACCTGAAGACCGGCTCGACCGGCGCGCTGTGCTTCGTCAATGTCGAGCACCTGATCACCACCAAGCGCGGCCTCGCCATCCGCGAGCGTCAGGACATCGTCTATCGCGCCATGCCGACCAGCATGGCGCCCCCGGCCCCCGCGCCGAAGGAGGTCCCTGCGGCCAAGCATCAGGAGACGCATTACGCCGATCCCGTGCTGCTGTTTCGCTACAGCGCGCTGACCTTCAACGGCCACCGCATCCATTACGACCGCGACTATGTCACCAAGGTCGAATTCTATCCCGGCCTCGTGTTTCATGGGCCGCTGCAGGCAGCCTTGCTGGTGGAGTTCGCGGCGAAGCTGAAGGGTGGCAAGGCGCCCGCGAAATTCAGCTATCGCGGCGTGTCGCCGCTGTTCGATGGCGCGGATTTTTCGGTGAATGCGAACGAGACGGCGGACGGGCTCGACGTCTGGACGGCGAACAATCAGGGCGCGCCGACCATGAAGGCCACCGCGAGCTGGTAGCCGAAGGAGCGCGCTGATCTTACCTCTCCCCGCATTGCGGGAGAGGTCGCCGCGTCTTCGCGGCGGGTGAGGGCATTGCGCTGTAAGAGCCCAACTCACTCCGCTTTCGGATCGCTCAATTCTTCGACCCGAGCATCTTGCAAATTTCGCGGGCGATGTGCCCCGCCCCTCACCCCACCCCTCTCCCCGCGCAAGATGCGGGGAGAGGGAGCGACGGCGCGCCTCCGCCCGATCGGCGCGGTTTTGCCCCCTCCTCCCCGATTGACTCCCGCCCCCCTCCTGCTGTTGATGAGTCAACGACACACGGCAGACAACTGCCCGATAACGTGAGGAAACGACCTTGGCCCGCGACAGCAAGACAACCGCCGCCCGTACTCCCGTCAGTGTCAAAGACGCCACGCTGAACCTGTTGCGCGGCTTCGGCATCACCAAAGTCTTTGGCAATCCCGGCTCGACGGAACTGCCGTTTCTGTCCGACTGGCCCGACGATATCGATTACGTGCTCGGCCTGCAGGAAGCCTCAGTCATCGGCATGGCCGACGGCTATGCGCAGGCGACGCGCAATGCCGCTTTCGTCAATCTGCATTCCGCTGCCGGCGTCGGCCATGCGCTGGGCAATATCTACACCGCGCATCGCAACCAAACGCCGATGGTCATCACCGCCGGCCAGCAGGCGCGCAGCATTTTGCCGCTGCAGGCGTTTCTCTATGCCGAGCGCGCCTCGGAATTTCCGCGGCCCTATGTGAAATACAGCGTCGAGCCCGCACGTGCCGAGGATGTGCCCGCCGCGATCGCGCGCGCCTATTATGTGGCGATGCAGCCGCCTTGCGGACCGACTTTCGTGTCGGTGCCGATCGACGATTGGACGCATCAGGCCCAACCTCTTGAAGCACGTTATGTGAGCCGCGAGCTCGGGCCAGATCCCAAGGCGATGCAGGAACTCGTCGCCGCACTCGGCACAAGCAAGAACCCGGCGCTCATCGTCGGCCCCGGGATCGATCGCGCAAACGCCGTCGATCTCATGGTCAGCGTTGCGGAGAAGACGAAGGCTGCCGTCTGGGTCAGTCCGTTTTCGGCGCGTTGCAGTTTCCCGGAACTTCATCCGCAATTCGCGGGGTTCCTGCATGCGTCGCCGGCACAGCTCTCCGACGCGCTGCGCGAACACGATCTGGTCGTCGTGATCGGCGCGCCGGTATTCACCTTCCACGTCGAAGGTCATGCCGCGATCTTCGACGGCGATACCACGATCTTCCAGATCACCGATGATGCGGACTCCGCCGCCGTGGCGCCGATCGGCACCAGCATCATCGCGACCATGAAGCCGGCCCTCAAGCTGCTGCTCGATCTGCTACCAGACACCAACCGACATGTCGCGAAGGGCCGCATCCTGCCGCCGCCGCCCGCAGGTGCTGACCCGATCCCGATAGATTATCTGCTGCACACGCTGTCGCGGGCCATGCCATCGGATGCGATGCTGGTGGAAGAAGCGCCCTCGCATCGCCCGGCGATGCAGAAGTATCTTCCGATGCGCGGCGCCAACAGTTTCTACACCATGACCTCAGGCGGTCTCGGCCACTCCCTGCCGGCATCTGTCGGCATGGCGCTGGGCTATCCCAATCGGCGCACCGTCTGCCTGATCGGCGACGGCTCGGCGATGTATTCGATCCAGGCACTGTGGACCGCCGCGCAGCGCAAATTGCCTTTAACCATAGTGGTTATCAACAATTCCGGTTACGGCGCGATGCGTTCCTTCAGCCAGGTGATGCAGGTGCGTAATGTTCCCGGGCTGGATCTTCCCGGTCTGGATTTCGTCAAATTGGCGGAAGGCATGGGCGCGCATGCGGTGCGTGTGAGCAAATCATCGGAACTTGCGGGCGCTTTCGCGGCCAGTCTGCAACATCCGGGCGTCAGCCTTGTCGAAGTCATCGTCGACTCGGCCGTTCCCGTGCTTTATGGACAGAAGCACTGATATGACGGGATCATAACGGAAGGTCAGGCATGACGAAGCAGGCAAGCGACTCCTCGAAGAAAACGCACAGCTCCCACTGGGGTGCCTTTTCCGGACAATGGGTCGACGGCAAGCTGGTCATCACGCCGCATCCGATCGATCCCGATCCGAATCCGATCATCCAGAATTTTCCCGAGGCGCTGCGCCACAAAGCGCGCATCGCCAAGCCGATGGTGCGTCGTGGCTGGCTCGAAAATGGCCCCGGCCCGGATGATCGTCGCGGCCGCGATGCATTCGTCGAGATGGAATGGGACGAGGTGCTCGACCTGCTCGCCGGCGAGCTGAAGCGCGTCAAGGATACTTACAGTGCCAAGGCGATCTATGGCGGCTCCTATGGCTGGTCGAGCGCGGGGCGTTTCCATCATGCGCAGAGTCAGATCCATCGTTTTCTGAATGTCGCGCTTGGCGGCTATGTGCGTTCGGTCAACAGCTACTCGGCCGGCGCGTCGACGGTGCTCATTCCGCACATCCTCGGCAATTACGAAGATATGACCCGCCGCAATATCGGCTGGGATGAAATCGTCGAGCACACCGATATTATTCTCGCCTTCGGCGGCATGAACACCAAGAACTCGCGCGTTGCCGGCGGCGGCATCAGCAAGCACACCGAACATCGCGACATGGTCGCGCTGAGCAAGCGCGGCGGCGAACTCGTGCTGATCTCGCCGCTGAAGAGTGACCTGCCCGATGAAGTGAACCAGGACTGGGTCGCCGCGCGTCCCGGCACCGATGTCGCACTGATGCTCGGCATCGCGCACACCGCCGTGATGGACGGCACGCATGATCGCGCGTTCCTCGCCAGCCATACGCACGGCTGGGATACTTTCGAAGACTATCTGATGGGCCGCAGCGACGGCCAGCCGAAGGATGCGGCGTGGGCTGCCGGCATCACCGGCCTCACCGCCGACGCCATCCTCACGCTAGCGCGTCGCTTGCCCGGCAAGCGTGCGCTCTTTGTTGTTGCGCATTCACTGCAGCGCGCGAAACATGGCGAACAACCGGTCTGGATGGCCTCGGTGCTATCAGCAATGTTCGGCCAGTCGGGCCTGCCCGGCGGCGGCTTCGGCTATGCGCTCGGCGCCATCGCAAACTATGGCCGTCGCCAGAATGCCGTGCCGATCGCCGGCCTGCCGCAGGGCAAGAACGGCGTGAGCGAATTCATCCCGGTGGCGCGCGTCAGCGACATGCTGCTCAATCCCGGCGCCCCGTTCGAATATAACGGCGCGCATATGACCTATCCGGATATCAAACTGGTCTATTGGGCCGGCGGCAATCCGTTCCATCACCATCAGGACCTCAACCGCCTGCGCAAGGCTTTCGCGCGCGTCGACACGCTTGTGGTGCACGACCTCGCCTGGACCGCATCGGCGCGCCATGCCGACTTCGTGCTCCCCTGCACCATGTCGCTGGAGCGCGAGGACATCGGCAGTTCGCAGACCGATCCGATGATGGTGGCGATGCATCAGATGGCCGAGCCGTTCGGCGACGCGCGCGACGACTACGCGATCTTCACCGGCCTCTCGGAACGCCTCGGCGCCGCCGACGCCTTCACCGAAGGCCGCACGCCGCGTGAATGGCTGAAGCATCTCTATCAGCCGACTTACGACGGCCTGGTCGCCAAGGGCCTCGACGCACCTGACTTCGATGCCTTCTGGGCGGCCGGCGAAGTGATGCTGCCGCAATTGCCGCTCGATGGCGGCACGCTGCGCGCATTCCGCGAGGATCCCGAGGGCACGCCGCTGCCGACCACCAGCGGCAAGATCGAGATCACGTCCGACACCATCGCCAGCTTCGGTTACGACGACTGCCCCGGCCATCCCGTCTGGCTGACGCCAGAAGACACTGTCGATGCGACCAACCCGCTGCAGCTTGTCGCCAATCAGCCGGCGTCGCGGCTGCACAGCCAGCTCGATTTCGGTGGGCATAGTTCAGCCGAGAAGCGCCGCGGCCGCGAGGTCGCGCGGATGCATCCCATCGATGCGGATGCGCGCGGCATCAAGGACGGCGACATCATCAGGCTGTTCAATCAGCGCGGTTCGTGCCTCGCCTCTGTGGTGGTCACCGAAGACGTCATGGCCGGCGTTGTGCAGCTGCCGACCGGCGCCTACTACGATCCCGAGGATCCGAATGAGGAAAAGCCGCTCTGCGTGCACGGCAATCCGAATGTGCTGACAAGGGACACCGGCACCTCGCGCCTGGCGCAGGGCTGCACCGGCCAGCTCACGGTGGTGAATGTCGAGAAGTTCACCGGCAACCTGCCGCCGATCCAGGCCTATGATCCGCCGGTCCCGGTGATCTGGCCGCGCCCGCCGAAGCTGGAAGCGGCGGAGTGATCTTACCTCTCCCCGCTCTTTGCGGGGAGAGGTCGCCGCGTCTTCGCGGCGGGTGAGGGGCCGCGCGCGACATTCGCCACAGCGCCAGTCTCTCGGGTCGCGAAATTCCCTGAACGACACGGCATCATTCAGAGAGATCCGAGAGGGCTTCTGTGTGGCTGGCCGTGTACCATGCCCCTCACCCGGCGCTACGCGCCGACCTCTCCCCGCAAAGAGCGGGGCGAGGTTGAGAAAGCATCCACCCCTACTTCCCAAACGTCTCCCGCATCTTCGCCTGGATCTTGGCCATGCCGCCGATCCAGCGGTCGTAGTTCTCGGTCTTCTTGCGCATGTAGTCGATGACCTGCTTGTGCGGCAGGATCAGGAACGTCTCCGCCTCGATGCCGGCGAGCGCATCCTGCGCGACCTGCTCCGGCGACAGGTTGCCGTCATTGGATTGCGGGCCCTTCGGGATGTTCTTCAGCATGTTGGTGTCGACACCCTGCGGACACAGGATCGAGACCTTGATGTTATCTGCCCGGTGCGAGATCGCGAGATTTTCGGCGAAGCCAACCGCGGCATGTTTGGTGGTCGAATAGGCCGGGCTGCCGACTTGCGAGAGGAGCCCCGCGGCCGAGATCGTATTGAGGAAGTAGCCGCCGCCGCGCGCCTTGTAGAGCGGGATCAGATGCCTGGCAGCATAGACATGCGCCATCACATGAATCGCCCAGCTCTTCGCCCATGGTTCATCCGACGTGCCACCGGCATTCGGACTCATGGGATCGAAACCGCCGCCGATGCCGGCATTGGAACAGAACAAAGCGATCGGCCCGTAATGCCGTTCAGTCAGTTCGATCACATGCTGAATGTCTTTTTCCTTGCCGACATCGCATCGGAATGCGGCGCCGCCGATGGACTCTGCAACGGCTGTCGCGCGCTCATCGTCGAGATCCACGACGACGACTTTCGCTGCACCCGCTTGATGAAATGTCTCGCATAGCGCCTGGCCAATGCCATTGGCGCCACCGGTCACGACGACGACCTTGCCGTCTACCCGCATGCCGCACTCCCTTTGTTTGTTTTTGTTTCTTATTAGAGCATGATCTGATCCGAAAACCGGTACCCACTTTTCGGGATGATGCTCTAGGTGCTCAGCACCATGTCGAGCACGGCCGTATAGTGGCATGCGGCGCCGAGCAGGACAAATGCGTGCCAGATGGCATTCTGGAAACGCAGCCGCTGCCAGGCGTGGAATATGACGCCCAGCGTGTACAGCGTGCCGCCGGCGGCGACGAACCACATGGTGAGCGGCGGCAGCGGCGTGAACACGGCGTCATAGGCCATCATCCCGCTCCAGCCCATGGCGAGATAGAGCACGACCGCAAGGCGATCGAAACGGCCGGGATAAACGAGCTTGATGACGATGCCGGTGATGGCGACGCTCCACACGCCAGCCAGCAGCGAGATCGCGAGCCGCGTATTGGCGATCTGCGCGAAGAACGGCGTGTAGGTCGCCGCGATCAGCAAATAGATCGCGGAGTGATCGAAGCGACGCAGGAACCACTTTCGCGGTGACACCGGCCACATATTATAGATGGCCGACAGCACTAACATTGCCAGCAGGCCGACGGAATAGACCGAGACGGTCACGACCTCATAGGCCGTCGCAAACACGGCGGCGAGCACGATGAGAACCGTGGCGGCGATCAGGCCGGAGAACACGCCGAGACCGTGAACGATGCCGTCGGCGATCAGTTCGGCACGGTCGTAATTCCAGCGGATCGCGCCGGCCACCATGTGGGCGGAATTGCTGGTCAGTTCTTTGAATCGGAAAACGGTCATGGTGGCGTCAACCCGGCCGGTGCGATGCGGTGAGCTTGCCCCGTAAGCCCGCCTGTGACTTCCCCTGAAATCAGCGATAGATCATAGGTTGGAGATCGTCAACGAAAGCCAAACGACGAAGTAACGACGCTTTCGTGACGAACTTGATTTCAGTCAGACAATCGCCATTTTTAGAGGCAGACCAACACCCGCGCACCATTCACCATGATGAGCTTTCCCGCACGATGCCCAGCCTGTCCGAACTCGTCGAAGAAGCACGGCTGTCCGCGCGCGCATTGCTCGATTATGGCGATGGTCTGTTCAATCCCACGGTGCGGCTTGGGGTCACAGGCCTGTCGCGCGCCGGCAAGACGGTCTTCATTACCGCGCTGGTGCATGGCCTGACGCGCGGCGGACGCTTTCCCGTCTTCGAGTCGCTCGCCACCGGACGCATCGCTAAGGCGCGCCTTGCGCCGCAGCCCGACGATGCCGTTCCCCGGTTCGCCTATGAAGAGCATCTGCGCACGCTGATCGACGACCGCCGCTGGCCGAACTCCACCACCGATATCAGCGAGCTGCGTCTGGTCATCGACTATCAGCGCACGAGCGGCGCCGACCGCAAGCTCACACTCGACATCGTCGACTATCCCGGCGAATGGCTGCTGGATCTGCCGCTGCTCAGCAAGAGCTATGAAGAATGGTCGGCGGAGAGCCTTGCGCTATCGCGGCAGGGCCCGCGCGCGGCGCTGGCTGCGGCGTTTCACGCGCATCTTGCCACGCTCGATCCCAATGCACCGGAGAACGAGCAGGCGACGCTGATCGCAGCGAGGCTCTTCACCGACTATCTGCGCGCCTGCCGCGACGAACGCTTTGCCATGAGCCTGCTGCCGCCGGGCCGCTTCCTGATGCCGGGCAATCTTGCGGGCTCGCCGGCGCTGACCTTTGCGCCGCTCGACGTCGCCAGCGATGGCAGCGCACCGGATGGTTCGCTGTGGGCGATGATGAAGCGGCGCTATGAGGCCTACAAGGACGTGGTCGTCCGCCCTTTCTTCCGCGATCACTTCTCCAGGCTGGATCGGCAAATCGTACTCGTCGATGCGCTCTCCGCCTTCAACGCGGGACCCGAAGCACTGCACGATCTCGAAGCCGCGCTGGCCGGCATCCTCGATTGTTTCCGTATCGGCCGCAGCACGATCCTCAGCACGCTGTTTCGCCCGCGCGTCGATCGCATCCTGTTTGCGGCGACCAAGGCCGATCATCTGCATCACCTCAGCCATGACCGGCTGGAGGATGTGCTCCGGCGCACCGTGACCAAGGCGGTGTCGCGATCGGAACTGGCAGGTGCGTCGGTCGATGTCGTCGCCATCGCCGCCGTGCGCGCCACCAAGGAAGCGCTGGTGCAGCGCGGCCGCGACAAACTACCGTCGATCCTCGGCACGCCGGCCGCCGGCGAGGTCGCCAATGGCGAGACGTTCGACGGCGAGACTGAAGTCGCGACCTTCCCCGGCGATCTGCCGACCGATCTCGATGGCTTGTTTACCGGCGGTTCTTTCAAGGGCCTCTCGACAGATGCCGCCGACAAGGCCGACTATCGCTTCCTGCGCTTTCGCCCGCCGCAACTCACGCGCGATGGCGGCGAGGAGCCGGCACTGCCTCACATCCGCCTCGACCGCGCGCTCCAGTTCCTGATCGGAGACAGGCTGCAATGACCGACCGTACGCGCCGCCCGGCTACGTTCCGGCTCGACGATCCCCATGTCACCGTCTTGGACGCCGACGAGGACGCCGGCCGCCTCGCCCGTGGCACCATCCGCATCACGCCCGAGGCCGATCCGATGGCGATGCCCGTCGTCATCGACGAGCCGCTACGACCCGTACGATCGGGCTTCCGCTGGGGCACGCTGTTCTGGACCGGACTCGGCGGCCTCGTGCTGCTCGGCACAGGCCTGGGCGTCACGCAACTGGTCCGCGACCTGTTCGCGATCAATGACGGCCTCGGCTTTCTTGGCCTCGGCTTCGCCGCGCTGGTCAGCATCGCGCTGATCGCCATCATCACACGCGAGGCGCTGAGCCTGATGCGGCTCGCCACCATCGAGAAGCTGCATGCCCGTGCGCTGACCGTGATCGCCAGCGACGACCATGCCGAAAGCCGCGCCGTTCTCGCCGACCTGCTGAAGCTCGCACATACCAATCCGCGCCTTGCCCGCGCACGCACCGCATTGCAGGGCCACGCCGATGACATCATCGACGGCGCCGATCTCATTCGCGTGGCCGAGCGTGAATTGATGAGCCCGCTCGATATCGAAGCGCGTCGCCTCGTCTCGGTCGCCGCGCAGCGCGTCTCGGTGGTGACCGCCGTCAGCCCGCGCGCGGTGGTCGATGTGCTGTTCGTCGCCGCCGCGGCGATCCGGTTGGTCCGGCAGCTCGCAAAACTCTATGGCGGCCGGCCGGGAACGCTGGGCATGATCACGCTGATGCGTCATGCCATCAGCCATCTCGCCATCACCGGCGGCATGGCCGCCAGCGACAGCATGATCCAGCAGGTGCTCGGCCACGGCATTGCGGCAAAGCTCTCGCAGCGGCTCGGCGAAGGCGTGCTCAATGGCCTGCTCACTGCGCGCCTGGGTCTCGCCGCCATCGACGTGACGCGGCCATTGCCGTTCACGGCGCTGCCACGCCCGCAGCTTGGCGATCTCGCGAAGGATCTGCTGCGCAAGCGGGACGGCGAGGATTAGTTCATTTTGGCGCAGTGATCGTAGGATGGGTAGAGCGAAGCGAAACCCATCACGGTCTTGTTTGGGTGATGGGTTTCGCGAAGACGCTCTACCCATCCTACGATCTTGCTAAACCGCTGCCACGCAGTCGACCTCGACGTCGAACGGGCCATGCCATCCCGCAACGATGAAAAAGCCGCGCGCCGGCGGATCCGCAGAGAAGTAACGCGCATAAACCCGATTGATGGTTTCGAACTGATCGGCCCCCGTGCAATAGACATTGCACTTGATCACCCTGCCGATCGATGAACCCGCAGCCGTAAGGCACAGCGCCATCTGATCGAGGACAATCTCGATCTGCCGCTCCAGCGGGAAGCGCTTGATTTCACCGGTCTCGGGATCATAGGACGGCAATTGCGAGACATAGACGAGATCGCCATAGCGCACGGCCGGCGCGACAGGAACCTTTCGTGCCGCGAAATAGGATGAGAACGGTTCGACGCGGATGAATTGCGCTTCCATGTATTTGCCTCCCGGTGCAATCAATTCCCGGCACATGATCGCATGGGCGGCGGCTCCGGATGGGCCAATTGGTTCGGCGCCGGCCGAACCGACGGGAGTGGCGAATTATCCGGCGAGCCGCTACGCTGGGATATGGTCGCCTCCGCAAACATGGTCGAAGTCGCAGCGCTGGTTGGTGACACTGCGCGCGCGACCATGCTTGCGGCACTCATGGGAGGTCAGGCGCTCACGGCAACCGAGCTGGCGTTTCAGGCGCGGATATCCCGCCCCACTGCGAGCGAACATCTGGTTCGGCTGCTCAACGCGCGATTGATATCGGTGACACCGAGCGGGCGGTTTCGTTACTATCGGATCACATCACCGCTCGTGGCCCAGATGCTGGAAAGTATGATCGCCGTCGCGGCCCTGGAAATGCCACCGAGGCATCGACCGCGCTCCGCCCGCGATGAAGCGTTATGCCTTGCGCGCAGTTGCTACGATCACATGGCCGGACGGTTGGGCGTTGCAGTCGCGGACGCGCTGATCGAACGAGACTACATGCATCTGAGCGCAGATGGCGGGGTGCTTACCGACGCAGGCCACCGCTTCCTCTGCGACTTCGGAGCCAGGCTTGAAACCGACCGCCGCAGCAAGCGCATCTTCTGCCGGGCCTGCCTGGACTGGAGCGAGCGGCGCTATCATGTGGGTGGGTTGGTCGGCGCCGAGCTGCAACGGCGGTTTCTGGAACTCGGATGGGTTGCGCGAACGGGCGCGACTCGCGCCTTTAAAGTAACGGATGCCGGCAAGGTTGAATTGAAAGACATATTTGGTGTCGACCTGGACGTCGCATGCACCAATCGCGGCCTACTTCCGCCTCGTCAACCGGGAGAGAGTCCTCAGCGCGCTGCCAGCTGAATGCGTGACGGCACAGTCATCTCCGCCAGGGCCGGCCAGCGATAGAACGGCGTATCGGGCTTCGGCGTCAGGTCAGGCGTCCAGCCGGTGAGCTTGTCGATCGCATAGTGCTTCATGGCCGTGCCGCGCCAGATGGTATCGACTTTGGTGACAGGCGTGAGCACTGCACTCGTCGTCGCCAGCAGCGGGCGCTGATTGTCCGCGGTCTGCGCGATGTAAAGTCCGTTGTGCCCCTTAATTCTGTCCATGCCGGGATCGCGGAAGCCGATAAATCTGGCGCGCTCGTTGACCTGCACCACCGGGACCTTGTCCTTCAGATGCCAGCGCAGCATCGCATAGGTGCGGTAGTCGGTCGTCGCGATCCAGGTGGCGCCGGTAGCCTTCATCTCCGCCAGTGCGCGGTCGGCCAGCACCTGATAGCCGCCCTCGCCGCCAAGCGGATCGTTCTTGCCGATCAGGTTCCACGGCGCGGCCACGCTATAGAGGAAGACCAGGACCACCAGCGGAATGCCGGTGGCGATGGCAGCGATGCTCCAGCCATAGGAGGCACGCACCATGCGCGGCGACCAGCCGTCGCCCGCGAGCTTCGTCAGGTTGATCGCCGCCGCAGCGATGCCGACGGGCCACAGGAACATCGGCCAGGTATCGCCGACACGCAGGGTCAGCGACTTCCATGCAAAGAAAAAGAACGGCACCAATACACAGGTGGCGAGCAGGATCGCGACCGGTTCGCGGCGGCGATAGCCACGCCATGCCGTGACGACAACCGCGGAGAGGATCACCGGCATCAGGATGAAGCCGACCTGACCGAACTGCAGGCCGAGAAAATCGCCGAGCGTGCGCAGCGACACCTCGTTGTTCGTGGTAGCGCGGATGAACTGGAACCTGAACGACGCCCAGTCGTGGCCGGCATTCCAGATCAGGACCGGCGACGAGATCGCCAGTGCGATCAGCACGGCCAGCCATGGATACGGGCTGCGCAGCCAGCGCCCGCGCCAATCCGGCACCAGCATGAAAGCGAGAATGCCGGGCACGAACATCACCACAGTGAGTTTCGACAGCAGCGCGAGACCGCCGAAGACACCGGCCGCGAGCCACCAGCGCCCGTCATGGCTTTCGGCAAGCCGCACCAGCGACCACAGCATCGCCATGGCGAAGGGGATCAACGCGACATCCGGCGCGACCTTGGCCATCAACAATCCGTAATACAGCGCCGCTTCCGACATCAGCACCGCCAGCAGCACCGCGCGCAGATCCTGCGTGACGCGGCGAACGATGTCGGCGAGCAGCAATTGCGTCACCGCCATCGCCACGATACCGGCGAAACGCGCGCCGAAATTGGTGTCGCCGAAGGTCAGCGTGCCCGCACGGATGAACCATGAGATCATCGGCGGATGATCGAGGAACGACAGCACGTTTTCCTTCGACCAGGTCCAGTAATAGGCCTCGTCGGTGCGCAGATCGAACAGCCCGGCATAGACCAGCCGCATCGCTGTCAGCGCGACCAGCAATGCACCGATCACCCAAAAGGCGCGGCGGGAGACATTCCGATCGAGGTAAGGGTCGGGGAAAGACGTCATCGCCGAGCTTTTCGGCGGACTTCGCCATGCTGTCAACTTGTTGACTTTACTGCTGGATAAGGTCTGTCCGGAGGCCGCTCCGGATGGCATCGGAGCGCGTCTCGCCGTAGGGTTTCGCCATGGACGCGACGTTCAAGACAGCCGGCAGGCCGCCCGGGGCCACCCCCGCCACCGCGTGGTGGCGCGGCATCGGGCTGCGCCAGGTCAGGCTGGTCTGCGGACTCGTGCTGTTCACCTATCTGCTCAGCCATTTTCTGAATCACGCGCTTGGCAATATCTCGCTCGACGCGTTGCAGACCGGCGTCGTCATCCATGCCGGCTTCTGGCAGTTCTTTCCGGTCGCGGTGACCTTCTATTCGGCGGTGACGATCCATGGCGTGCTCGGCATCTGGGCGCTGTTCGAACGCCGGCAATTCCGCTGGCGAGCCGTCGAGCCGCTGCAACTGGTACTCGGGCTCAGCATTCCCGCACTCATCGTCGGCCATGTGGTCGCTGTCCGCCTGGGAGAAAACCTGTACGACATCAATCGCAGCTATCCTCAGGTGTTCTATGGCTGGATCACGTCGCCCGCGAAGACGTGGTCGATGTATCTCGTGGTGGTCGTCTCCTGGCTACATGCTTGTATCGGATTGTATTTCTGGCTGGGGCTGAAAGCACACTTCAGGAGCCTGGCGCCCTATCTTCTGTCGGCTGCCGTGCTGATCCCGACACTGGCGCTGCTTGGCATCTTCCAGGGCAAGCGTGAGGTCGAGGCCAAGCTGGCATCGCCGCAATGGCAGGCCGAGAATTTCGGCCCGGACCGGATGGGCACCGCTCCACAGCAGCAGACACTGGGCGACATCACCGACGATCTCCTGATCGGCTATCTCGCGCTGCTTGGTATCGTGCTCGCGGCCCGCGCCATCCGCATGGTCGTCGAACGCCGCGCCGGGATGATCAATCTGTCCTATAGCGACGGTCGCAAGCTGCGCGTTCCTCTCGGCCTCAGCGTGCTGGAAGCGAGCCTACGTCATCGCGTGCCGCATGCCAGCGTCTGCGGCGGACGCGCGCGCTGTTCGACCTGCCGCATTCGCGTCACCAGCGGTGTCGAGACATTGCCGGCACCTTCCGCGCGGGAAGCCTTCGTGCTGAGCAGGATCGGCGGCGCTGCAGATCCCGCGGTCCGGCTGGCCTGCCAGTTGCGGCCGACAACTGATGTGGCCTTCGTTCAACTGTTCGCGCCGCAGGTGACCAGCGCGAATGCGCACGCATCGCAGCCGGCGCGGATCGGCCAGGAGCGTTATCTCGTCTGCATGTTCGTCGACATGCGCGGCTCCACCATGCTCGCCGAGAAGCGGCTGCCTTACGACACCGTGTTCATCGTCAACCGCTTTCTCGACGCCGTCTCGCGAGCTGTGATCGCAAGCGGCGGCAAGCCCAACCAGTTCATCGGCGACGGCGAGCTGGCGCTGTTCGGCCTCGCCTGCGATCCGCAGACCGCGTGTCGTCAGGCCCTGCAGGCTGCACGGCTCATTGCCGAGAATATCGACGAACTCAATCGCGCCCTCGCCCATGACCTGCCGCAGCCGCTGCGTTTCGGCATCGGCATTCACGGCGGCGAAGTCATCGTCGGCGATATCGGCTATCGCGATCACATGGTGTTCACCGCACTCGGCGATGCGGTCAATGTCGCCGCGCGCCTGCAGGACATGACCAAGAGCCTCGCTTGCGAAGTCATCATCTCCGAGGAAGTAAGCACCACTGCAGGCCTCGCGGGTGACGCGCTGCCACAACAGGACGTTGCGATCCGCGGCCGTGCCGCGCCGATGAATGTCCGCACGATCACAGATGCGAAGGTGCTGTCGTCTCTCGTTACCAGCGACATGGTTTCCGCGCTTTAACACTGTTCCTGCAGGGCGCACACGCTATGCTTGCCTGAACAAGCATTCAGAAAATTCCTACAGAATTTCTTCGAACCCGCTCCGAAATCGATGCGACGAATTTGCGATGGATCGAACAGACAGATCCCGCAACCAGCGCTTCGCGCATCACTGAAGGAGAATGACCATGTTTCGCAAACTCGCACTCGCATTCGTTGCAGCAGCTTCCCTCGGCGCGATGGCGCTCACGCCGTCCACCGCATCGGCCCATGGCTGGGGCTGGCATGGCCATCACCACCACTTCCATGGCGGCGGCTTCTACGGCCCCGCTTTCGGCGTCGGCTATGTCGGTGGCGGCGGTGGATGCTATGTGAGCCGCCGCGTGATGACGCCCTACGGCCTACGCTGGCGCACGGTTAACGTCTGCTACTAATCCTCGCATGAGGGCTGCGAACCCCGGTCACCTTGGCCGGGGTTTTGCATTGCAGCGATATCACCCGCGTGCAGGCGACAACGCATGGTCGTATTGCGACCGAACCCGGCACTCTACTTTTGCGACCTTCCGCCGCGTCGGAAACATCCTGAATAGCGACGAATCCCGGCAAATTGGACAGATAACGGTCGGTTTGGACGATTTCTGCACGCCGTTTGAGCTATCAAGCTTGGCAATCCGCGGGTAACGTGCGCATGTCGGATATGCCGGTTTGCGGGGACCGGCAGTTCGTTATCGATTTTGATCCCGCGGAGACGACGTGATGACTAAAGGCACTGTGAAGTGGTTCAACCCGACGAAGGGTTATGGATTCATCCAGCCGGCGAATGGCGGCAAGGACGTGTTCGTTCATATTTCGGCAGTTGAGAAGGCTGGCCTTTCGACACTGAACGAAGGACAGACCGTTGAATTCGAGGAAGTTGCCAACCGCGGCAAGACCTCGGCTGAGAACCTCAAGGTCTGATACATCTGGTTTGATACCAGTGTGATCCGGCTGCTTCCCCGAAGTTTTCCAGATCACGCCTCAACAATGTAGAGCGCATTCGGCACGAGCGGTTTCCTCCAAAGGGGCACCTCTCCTGCAACGCAATCAGTTTCACGCAGGATTGCGCTAATTCGATCCGCGGTGTGCGCTCTAGCCTAACTCCAAAAACCCGAGCTGAGATCTTTCGAAGGTCCGCTCCTCAGAGCCGCCAGTTGACGTGACGCACGCCTCAGCGACGCGACGGCGCTCCATTCCCCGCTTCAGTTTTCCTTGACCCACTGATCGGCCGGTTTGACGTCCGGGAGCTGCGCATAGCCGCGCGTCCACATGTCGACGACCCATTCGGTGCCTGTCGCGCGGTCCAGCAGCACGGCGGTATTGTGCGGCGTCTGCAGCACCAGCGCATTGCCGCGATAGCGCGGATTGCCCACCGTGTGATGCTTGAGCAAACCCCAGTCCTGGATGATCAGCAGCAGGCTGGTGACGTTGCGCGTCGTGTCCCAGCAATCGAAATTGTGCTTGTCGTCGAAATAGCGGAAATCCGCATTGGCGATCCGCTTGTCGGTGCCGAGCACCGGGCCGACGCGGCGGTCCCACCACACCACCGCCTTCTGCACCGCGGCGCGTTCCGCCACGGCCGACGCCTTGCCCGCGGCGAGAAGCTTGGTGAGCGCCGCCCTGTCGGCAGGCGTGAAATCGAAGGCGTGGCGACGCCGGCAGACGAAGCCGTAGCAGATGGTCATGGAACCGGCGGATGGCGGGTAGATCGACACCGACGTGTAGAGATCACTGACCTCGCGGGACATTTCGATCGCGCGCGCATGAGACGCGGAGAGGAGTCCTGCCGCAGCAAAAATTGCTGCCGCTACCGCGACACGAAGATTGAAGTGGCCTGCCCGCATGATTTGCTCCGAGAAAAACGCGCGGAAACCTAACGCAGGGTCTCCACGCTGCCAAGACAACGGCAAGGCAACGGTGGTGTTATCCCGGTTCGCTATCCCACCGGCAGCGGTGCGTCGCGCTTCACTTCTTCCATGACGGCGTAAGTGCGGCTCTCGCGCACGCCGGGCAGCGCCAGCAGGCTCTCGCCGAGAAAACGGCGATAGGCGCTCATGTCGGCAACGCGCGCCTTCACCAGATAATCGAAACCGCCGGCCACCATGTGGCACTCCAGCACTTCCGGCGCGAGCCGCACGGCGCGGGCGAAGCGCTCGAATACATCGGGCGTGGTCTTGTCGAGCAGAACTTCTACGAACACGAGGAGGCCGAGACCGAGCATCTGCGGGTTGAGCCGCGCGCCATAGCCTTCGATGTAACCGTCGCGCTGCAGCCGCTTCAACCGCTCGCCGATCGAGGTTGGGGACAGGCCGACCTTCTCGGCGAGCTCAACATTGGCGATTCGGCCGTCAGCCTGCAGGACGGCGAGGATTTTCCGGTCGATTTTGTCGATATCGCTCATATCGGAGGTATAGCACGGCTATTTCCGGAATATCTAAGGTAAAATCGCGATATCTCCTATCGAACTACGGAAAGACCGGGATTAGGCTTGCAGGATATTCAAGGAAACGCCCATGCCGCCCGATTTCATGCCTCCCTTCACCGCTCCCTATGCACCGGATGATGGGGCCATCGCCGCCGGGCTTCTGGCCGACGCAGCCATGACGCCCGCCCAGGACGCGCGGATCGACGCAACGGCAACGCGCCTGATCGACGCGATCCGCGCCAAAGACGACCGCTTCGGCGGCGTCGAGGACATGCTGCGGGAATATGCGCTGTCCACCAAGGAGGGCCTTGCGCTGATGGTGCTGGCCGAGGCGCTGCTGCGGGTGCCGGACGCACGCACCGCCGACGCCTTTATCGAGGACAAGCTCGGCCAGGGTGATTTCATCCATCACGAGACCAGGTCGAGCGCATTCCTGGTCAATGCCTCGGCCTGGGCGCTCGGCATCTCGCAGCGCGCGATCCAGCCCGGCGAGACGCCGACGGGAACGCTCGGCCGGCTGGCAAAGCGGATCGGCCTGCCCGCAGTGCGCACCGCGACGCGCCAGGCGATGCGGCTGATGGGCAGCCATTTCGTGCTCGGCGAAACCATCGACGCGGCGCTGGCCCGCGCCCGCACGCCGTCCGAGCGTCCGGCGCGCTATTCCTTCGACATGCTCGGCGAAGGCGCCCGCACTGCCGACGACGCGCAGCGCTATTTCGACTCCTATGCCTCGGCCATATCAGCCATCGGCCACGCCGCGGGCAACAACCTGCTGCCGGACCGGCCGGGTATCTCGGTCAAACTCTCGGCATTGCATCCGCGCTATGAGGCGGCGAGCCATGAGCGCGTGATGCATGAACTGGTGCCGCGCCTGATCGCGCTGGCGCAGCAAGCGAAGAGCTATCACCTCAATTTCACCGTCGATGCCGAAGAAGCCGACCGGCTCGAATTGTCGCTCGATGTCATCGATGCGGCCTTTGCCGATCCGTCGCTGGCGGGATGGGACGGTTTCGGGCTTGCGATCCAGGCCTATCAGAAGCGCGCCGAAGCGGTGATCGATCACATCGACGCGCTCGCGCGCCGTCACGATCGCAAGATGATGGTGCGCCTCGTGAAAGGCGCCTATTGGGACACCGAGATCAAGCGTGCACAGGAACGCGGGCTCATTGGCTATCCGGTGTTTACGCGCAAGGCGATGACCGACCTCAACTACATCGCCTGCGCGCGAAAACTGCTGGCATCGCGGCCGCGCATCTTCCCGCAATTCGCCACGCATAATGCGCTGACGGTCGCGACCATCCTCGAACTGGCCGGCACCAGCGGCGGCTACGAATTCCAGCGCCTGCACGGCATGGGCGATGCGCTCTATGAGCGGCTCGGCAAGGACCACCCCGCGATCCATTGGCGCACCTATGCGCCGGTCGGCAGCCATCGCGATCTGCTGGCCTATCTGGTGCGACGGCTGCTGGAGAATGGCGCGAACTCATCTTTCGTGGCCATCGCCGCGGATGACGCCGTGCCGATCGCGACGCTGCTTAAGCGGCCTGCCGCGATCATCGGCTCTTCGAATGGTGCGCACCATCCGAAGATCCCTTTGCCGGCCGATCTCTATCGACCAGAGCGGACCAATTCACACGGCATCGAATTTGGCGAACGCGCCCCATTGGATGAATTGCTGGCCGAGATTGCGGCCAGCAAGCCAGACATGGACGAGGTCGTTGATGCCAATGCCGAGCAGGCAAATGCCGCGGTGACGACAGCGCGCGCAGGCTTTGCGTCATGGAGCCACACCCCAGCACATGAACGCGCGGCTATCCTCGACAACGCCGCCGATTGTCTGGAACAGCGCCGCGCGTCCTTCATCGCATTGCTGCAACAGGAAGGCGGCAAGACGCTTGATGATGCGCTGTCGGAAGTCCGCGAAGCCATCGACTTCTGCCGCTATTACGCCGCGCGGGGCCGCAAGCAATTCGGCACTAGCCAGACAATGCCCGGGCCCACCGGCGAGAGCAACGTGTTGAGCCTGCGCGGCCGTGGCGTCTTCGTCGCCATCTCGCCGTGGAATTTTCCGCTGGCGATCTTTCTCGGCCAAGTGAGCGCCGCGCTGGTGGCCGGCAATGTAGTTGTGGCCAAACCGGCCGAGCAGACGCCACGCATCGCGGCGCATGCCGTGCGCCTGCTTCACGAAGCCGGTGTGCCCGCGTCAGCCCTGCATCTGATCCAGGGCGACGGCCGCACCGGGGCGGCGCTCGTCGCGCATCCCGCCATCGCCGGCGTGGTGTTCACCGGCTCGACCGAGGTGGCCCGATCCATCAACCGCACCCTCGCCGCCAAGGATGGCCCGATCGTGCCACTCATCGCCGAGACCGGCGGCATCAATGCGATGATCGTCGATGCGACCGCCCTTCCAGAGCAGGTCGCCGACGATGTGGTGATGTCGGCGTTCCGGTCCGCGGGCCAGCGCTGCTCGGCGTTGCGGCTGCTGCTCCTGCAGGACGATGTCGCCGACCGCATGATCGAGATGATCGTGGGCGCGGCCCGGGAACTCAAGCTGGGCGATCCCCGCGATGCCTCCACCCATATCGGCCCGGTGATCGACACCGAGGCAAAGCAAAAGCTCGATGCGCATATTGCGCGCATGACGACCGAAGCACGCGTGCACCTTGCGGGCACGGCACCTGCAGGCAACTTCGTCGCACCGCATATCTTCGAGCTCGCGAGCGCACGGCAGCTCACCGAGGAAGTATTCGGCCCGATCCTGCATATGGTGCGCTACCGCGCTGCCGACTTCGATAGGGTGCTGCAGGATATTGCCGACACCGGCTTCGGGCTCACGCTCGGCGTGCATTCGCGGATCGACGATATGGTTGAGCGCGTGATCGCGCGCCTGCCGGTCGGCAATGTCTATGTGAACCGCAACATGATCGGCGCTGTGGTCGGCGTGCAGCCCTTCGGCGGCTTCGGCCTGTCCGGCACCGGCCCGAAAGCCGGCGGCCCGCATTACCTCGCCCGCTTCGCCACCGAGCAGACCGTCACGATCAACACGGCCGCGGCGGGTGGCAATGCAGCATTGATGACAGATCAAAACTGATCCTTCTTACCCTCCCCTGGAGGGGGAGGGTCGGTGAGCAGCACGCAACGCGTGTTGCGAGACGGGGTGGGGTGAAGCCACAACGACGGAGCTTGCTGCTTCACCCCACCCCGCTGCGCGCTATGCACGCAGCGACCCTCCCCCTCCAGAGGAGGGTTAGCTGAGCCCGTTGCATCACCCATCGAAGATGGGTCAAATGCGCCACCGGATTCCAGATGGAATTAAATTCCGGCAGACGGCAAGAACAACACGCAGAACAAAAGCGACGGGAGTGACGCATGGAAGACGGTCTGTTCAAAGGGCTGAAGGTGCTGGACTGCGCGAGTTTCATCGCCGCGCCCGCCGCAGCCACAGTGCTGTCCGACTTCGGCGCCGACGTCATCAAGATCGAACCGCCCGGTGCCGGCGATCCCTATCGCAATCTGCCCAACCTGCCCGGTTATCCCAAGAGCGAGCACAATTATGCGTGGATGATGGAGAGCCGGAACAAGAAAAGCCTGGCGCTCGATCTGGCCAAGCCGGAAGGTCAGGCGGTGCTCTACAAATTGATCGCCGAAGCGGACGTGTTCATCACCAATTTCCCGCCGCCGGTGCGCAAGCGCCTGAAGATCGCCTATGAGGATATCGCACCGCTGAACGAGCGGCTGATCTATGCCTGCTTCACCGGCTATGGCGACAAGGGCGCGGAAGCCGACAAGCCCGGCTTCGACTCCACCGCTTGGTGGGCACGCTCCGGCATGATGGATCTCGTGCGCGCCGACGAGGACACCACGCCCGCGCGTTCGATCGCCGGCATGGGCGACCACCCCTGCGCCATGGCGCTCTATGGCGCCATCGTCACCGCACTTTACAAGCGCGAGAAGACCGGCAAGGGCTGCCAGGTAAAATCCAACCTGATGGCCAATGGCGTGTGGTCGTCGAGCGTGCTGGCGCAGGCCAAGCTGGTGGGTGCCAAGTTCGAGAAGCGCCGCTCGCGCGAGGAAGCGCTCAATGCCGTCACCAATCACTACAGGTGCCGCGACGGTCGCTGGATCATGCTGTCGCTGCTTGCCGAAGAGCGGCAATGGCCGGCTTTCACCAAATGCCTCGGCCGCGAGGACCTGCGCGACGATCCGCGCTTCGCAACCAAACCCGATCGCCATGCGCGCTCGGTCGAGCTGATCAGGATCCTCGACGAGGTGTTCGCGACCCGCGACCTCGCCGACTGGCGCGAGCGGCTCGACGGCAATGGCCTCGTGTTCGGCTTTGTCGGCATTCTCGACGATATTCCGAACGATCAGCAGATGAAGGACAATGACGTGCTGATCCCGTTCGAAGGAACCGACATCCTCACCATCAACAGCCCGATCTGGATCGGCGGCGAGACCAAGCGCAAGCCGCATCTGCCGCCATCCATCGGCCAACACAGCGACGAGATCCTGCGCGCCGCCGGCTTCGATGATGTCGATATCGCGCGGTTGCGCGCTTCCGGCACGGTAGCATAGTCGCGCCGCGGGTTACGCAGCTCGCGCGAAAGAGTTTCAAATTGCGATGCGGCCTGTGATCACGAAGTGGTCACAGGCCGACCTGAAACCGCCTCCCCTAAAACGCGTAGCTGGTCTCGTTAGCGCAACAGGCACTCGCCATGTCGCGCGGCAACGAGATCACCACGCCTGCGGATTCCCCGCCGGCGACGCCACTATCAACCGGGAGACGACCATGTCCAAGAAGCGCATTGCACTGCTGTCATTTGCCGCCTTCAGCACGCTGATGATTTCGGCGAGCTTCCTTGAGCCTGCTGCTGCCAAGATGATGAAGGGCGAGAACACCGTCATGGTAGGCGGCGCCGCGATGTATCCGTCGAAGAACATCATCGAGAACGCGGTGAATTCGAAGGATCACACCACGCTGGTCGCCGCCGTGAAGGCTGCCGGCCTCGTCGATACGCTGGCCAGCCCCGGCCCGTTTACCGTCTTCGCGCCGACCAATGCCGCATTCGGCAAACTGCCGAAGGGCACGGTCAATACGCTGGTGCAGCCCGAGAACAAGATGACCCTCACCAAGATCCTCACCTATCATGTGGTACCCGGACGGCTCTCGGCGGCCGACCTCACCGATGGCAAGAAGCTGACCACCGTCGAAGGCGAACAGCTCACCGTCAAGCGTTCGGGCGGCAAGGTCACGATCGTCGATGCCAAGGGTGGCGCCTCCACGGTGACGATCCCGAACGTCAACCAGTCGAACGGCGTGATCCACGTCGTCAACACTGTGCTGATGCCGGGCTGATCGTTCCAACGCACAGTCCGAATTGACGCATCTCGCCTCTCCCTGTCCGCAAGGAGAGGCATATTTTTCGACTAGCGCGCCAGCAGCCATCCGAAGAAGCCGAGCCCGAGCAGAACCGCCACACCGATCGCCCAGACGCTGACGCGGATGCTGCTTGTCGTCTGCTGCTTGCTTTCATTCTCGGCGATCGCGATGTCGCGTTCCTTGATCTCTTTGTCGGTCTCGTTCATCGCGTCCTCATTTCATTTCACGAAACACATGCCGATTGCAGACGACGCATCCGCGCCAACCTGCTGACAGGCGAGACCTTCGGCACAAGTCCAGGACGCGAAGCTCTTGTCCGCGACGCCCTTCTGCTTCGGTCGATAACATGTCGCACCCCAGCCATCGAGGAGAGGCGATCCCGCGAGTTCATTGTTACCACGCATCTGCGGGCGATCGGAGAAGCCGCGCGAAAAATCCGGCGCCTTTCCATCGCGTATCGCCATGACGATATCGCGACGGCGGGGCTGGTCACCGATGAAATGCGGCGATGCCGGAACCGTTCCCTGCGATTGCTCTGCCAGCGTATCCGCACCAGGAAAGTGAAACCCGCCGATGCCGCGAATCTGGTGGCAGCCGCCGCAGGTGATGTCGTTCAGCCGGCGAGCAAAGCCGGCCGGTGAGCGGATGTTCTCGAGCGCGCCGCCCTGCGATATGGCTCGTTCCAGCGCGTTCACGACGTCGCGCTCGCTGAACACGCCCTTCCCCTCGCTGTCTATCAGCCCGAACTCCGGCTGCAGGGCCGACGGTGCAAAGCCGACCGGTGTCGATGACAGCGACGAGGTGGCAAGGAATTTCTCGGGGATCAAAACCGTACCACGATCAAAGGCTCGCAGATTGTTCGGCGCGAGCAGCCAGTCGCGAAACGCGCGACCGAGCGCCGCATCAGCCAGCAACCGGTCACGGTCGATCTGGTTCTCCATGGGTGCTGCGCGAAACTGCTTCGCGGTGGCATCGAAGCGAAACACCTTCTGCAAATAGTCGGTGCGGAATTCCTGCGTATCGGACTTCGGTCGATGCGCGATCTGCAGATTGGTCTCGATGCGATCGACATGCGCGGCTGTGATTGTCGCAAGCGGGCCACCTGGTTTCAGCAGGCGATCCGCGCGTGCTGCGCCGGTCTCGGTGAATGACGCGGCGTCGAGCCAGCGCCCGGCGAGCTCCGCGCATGTCACCGACATATCGTTCGGGTCCTTCGCACGAAGCACAAGATTGAGCGTCATCGGCAGACGCGGCGGCATTGTGCCGGCGGCCGTGCGTGTGAGGCGATAGATCAGCCTGATTTCACCGCAGGTATCGGGTGCGACATAGGCGCGATCCATGCGGTTGACGATTCCGGCGAGCACGAACCGCGCGTCCGGCGATGTCAGCATCGCCTGGTCGAACAGTTGCACATCATGGCCGGGGCCGACACCAATGCTCACGCGCGGCTGGCGGCTCCGGTGATCGGCGAGATAGCGCGTGAACGCATCATCCAACGCGGCGCGGACCGGCGTCATCGCAGGCAGAGCGAACAGGGTATCACTGGGGATCGGTACCGATCGCGCGGGATCGAGCAACTGCGCGAGACCGAGACCGTGGGTCCCGTGCGTCTCCAGCGCCCGCAACACACCGGGATCGGTGACGGCGAGACCGTTGCCCTCTTCAGCCTGCGCGACGGGAGCCACGAGGCACAGCAGGATAGCGATGAAGTTCAAGCGAAGTCGCACGGCGCAATCCCGACGGGTCAGGACGCGAGGCTAGCGCAAAACAAAGGCCGCTGCACTGGCAGCGGCCCGAACGCTTGCATCACAGGAAGAGGGGATCAGCGGGCAACGATTAGGCCGCGGCTCGTGACCACCGTCCAGCGGCCGTCCTGCTTGCGGATCGCATCGACGCGGCCGAGACCCGGAACCGGATCACCGGCATAGACTTCGAAGATTCCGGCACGGCCCTCGATGGTGGCGCCGCCGCCGGCGATGTCGATGATGTGCCAACCTTCGACCATGGGCAGGCGCGCAACCTCGGGCTTCGGTGCCGGAGTGGGCACAGGCACGTTGATCGAACCGGTCACTTCCTTGGCCGGCGCGGAGGCAACCGGTGCCGGGGTCGGCGCTGGCGCAGCTGCAGGCGGCGGCGTGGTGCGCAGCTTTTCGACGGTTTCGCTCAGCTTGGCGAGTTTCGCGGCCGGTTCGGCCTGCGCCTTCTCAAGCTTGTCGAGACGATCGGCAGATTTCGCGCGCGCCGCAATGGACTGCTTGGCGTTGCGGTCAACCTCGGCCTTGAGCGCCGTGAGTTCGCTATCGAGACGGGCGACCTGCTCTTCCAGCGCATGAGTGGAAGACCTGGTGTCGTCGGCGGCAAACAGCTTGCCGAGGCCCGACATGGCGACCGAACCGCCAACCGCGCCGACGGTGATGCCGAGCGCGATCATCGCGGCAATCGCCATCATCCGGCTGCGGCCAGCCTTCTCTGCCGACTCAATCTTCGGCTCGGAATTGACGAGGTCTTCCCAGGAGTGCTCGCGCGATGCATTCTCGCGGGATGCGCCTTCGTGCGGGCCGCTGTCGCGGGAGGGAGCCATGATGGTGATCCGGCCAGGCGCACCGAGCTTCGGCGCTTCCCTCTTTGGCATCTGAGCACGGCGCTCGTCGCCCTGCTCCGGTGCGAGCTTCGGCGACTCCACGTGGATGTCAGTATCGTGGGAACCGGCCGCCGCCGCGCCGGTGTCGACGTGATCGCCGCTGACGTCTGGGGTGGAATCGGCCTTGTGCTCGCTCACGATCAAATTCTCCAGAATAGATGAACACTTTGGTAACTTTCATTGCTTGCCAAATCCTTACCGGGTGCCGTGCTTACGAAAATTTCACCTCTCGTCCGGCGGTGGGAACCGTTGCTTGACGCGCACGCGCCCCGCTCGCACAACACCTGCAAACAGAACAATCGGGGAAATGCCATGAAGCTCTACGATTCCATCGGGCCGAATCCGCGCGTGGTGCGCATGTTCTTGGCCGAGAAGAGCATCAGCCTTCCCGTCCAGACCGTCGATCTTGCTGGTGGCGAGAACCGCGAGCCCGCGCATCTGGCGCGCAATCCGCACGGCCAGATGCCGACGCTCGAGCTCGACGACGGCGCCTATGTGTCCGAGACGGTCGCGATCTGCGAATATGTCGAGGAGACGCATCCGATGCCGCCGCTGATCGGCACCACGCCCGAACAGCGCGCCGAGGCACGGATGTGGCGGCAGCGCGTCGATCTCAACATCTGCCAGCACATCGCCAACGGCTATCGCTTCGCCGAGGGGTTGAAGCGCTTCGAGACGCGCATCGTCTGCGTACCCGAAGGCGCGCCGGGCCTGAAGACAATCGCGATCGACCGGCTGCGCTGGCTCGATGGACAGATGGGCGGCAAGACCTTCATCTGCGGTGAGTGGTTCACGATGGCAGATATCGTGCTGTTCTGCTGGCTCGATTTCGCCGACAAGGTGAAGCAGCCCTGGGATCGCGGAAATGCGAAGGTCGCGGCGTGGTTCGAGCGGGTCGGTGCGCGGGAGTCGGCGAAGGCGTGAGCGGAGGTCAATGGCCTCTCCACGTCATTGCGAGGAGCGAAGCGACGCGGCAATCCAGAAGGTCACAAGCGAAGACTGGATTGCTTCGCTACGCTTGCAATGACGGCTGAGGGAGCAGCGCGTTACAGCACCACCGGCGCATCGGGCAGCTCATTCGCCAACGCGCCGTCCCGCGGAAAGTGAGCCGCCAGATGCTGCGTCACCGCGTCGATCCCCTTGATCACGCCGCGTTCGAAATGCCCGGCGCGAAACTCGGCTTCCATCATCTGGCAGATCGCTTCCCAGCCGGCTTTGCCGACGCGGGCATCGATGCCGCGATCGACCACGATCTCGACGTCGCGATCGGCGAGCAGCAGATAGATCAGCACGCCGTTGTTATGCGCGGTGTCCCAGACGCGCAGTTGCGCGAACACATCGATGGCGCGTTCGCGCGCGGATTGATTGCGGAACAGCGGCGCGCCGTCGAGCGCGCCCTCGACCACGAAGCGGATCTGTCCGGCATGGCTGGCTTCGGAGGCCTTGATGGCCTGTTCGATCGCCGCCAGCGATTGCGGCGGGAACGCCTTGCGGACCCGCGAGCGATTGCCGAGCAGATGGTTGCCGATGCGTTTCAGGCTCATCACCAACTCCCCGAAGCGCCGCCGCCACCGAAACTGCCACCGCCTCCACTGAAGCCGCCGCTGCTCGATGAACTCCCTGATGACCAGGAACCGCCGCCGCCCCCGATATAGCCACCACCGCGGCGTCCGCCGCCTCCGCCGCCCGACATGAGGGCCTCGCTGATCAGCGTAAAGAAAAACGCGATCGCGCCGAGAATGCCGCCGAACAGCAGGCTGCCGGCGACCAGCCAGACCACCGTGGTGACGAGCCCGCCGGTCGCCAGCGAGCCGAACAGCCGGCCGAAAATGTTGCGCAGGATGCTGCCGAAGATCAGAACGCCGAACAGCAGGAACGGCGCATATTCCATGATCTGATCGAGGGCATTCGAATTGCCCTTCCATTCATCTGGCGCCGGCAGCGGCTCGCCGTCGATCACCTTGATGATCTGATTGACGCCGGCTGTGATCCCACCCGCGAAATCGCCGGTCTTGAAGCGCGGCGTGATGATCTCGTCCATGATCCGTTTCGTGGCCACGTCGGTCAGTGCGCCTTCAAGGCCATAGCCGACCTCGATGCGCAGCTTGCGATCGTCCTTGGCGACCAGCAGGATCGCGCCGTCATCGACTTTCTTGCGGCCAATCTTCCAGGCTTCGGCAACGCGGATGGAGTATTGCGCGATGGCTTCCGGCGCCGTGGTGGGCACGATCAGCACCACGATCTGGCTGCCCTTGCGCGACTCGAAATCACGCAGCGTGCTGTCGAGCGACGCCCGGTCGGACTCGCTCAACGTCATGGTCTGATCGACCACGCGCCCCGTCAGAGCCGGCACGGCCACATCGGCCAGAGCAACGGCGCTCCAGCACAGCAGCAATGCCAGCAGACAGGCTTTGATCCCCTTCATCGGATCGGCCTGATCGGCACCGGCCTATTTCGCAGGCGCCGGCGTCGGGTTGAAGTCGACCTTGGGCGCGGTCGAGATTTCGCTCTCATTGGCGACGGAGAAATTCGCCTTCTCCTTGTAGCCGAACATCATGGCCGTCAAATTGTTCGGGAAGGTGCGCACGCCGACGTTATAATCCTGCACCGACTTGATGTAGCGGTTGCGCGCCACGGTGATGCGGTTCTCGGTGCCTTCGAGCTGCGACATCAGATCCTTGAACAGCGCGTCCGACTTGAGCTGCGGATAGTTCTCGGTGACCACGAGCAAGCGCGACAGCGCGCTGGAGAGTTCGCCTTGCGCGGCCTGGAATTTCTGCAGCGCGGCAGGATCGTTGACCACATCAGGCGTCGCCTGCACCGAGCCAACCTTGGCGCGTGCATTTGTGACGCCCAGAAGAACGTCTTTCTCCTGTTGCGCAAAGCCCTTCACGGAATTCACGAGATTCGGCACGAGATCCGCGCGGCGCTGATACTGGTTGACCACCTCCGACCAGGCCGACTTGACCTGCTCGTCATTGGTCTGAATCGCGTTGTAACCGCAATTGGTCAGGCTGAGGGTGGCCAGTGCTGCCAGCACGGTCAAAAACTTGCGCATGAAATTCTCCTGTGACGCGGCTCAAATGGCTCGACCGCTTCTAGCACAGGCAAACGACGAAAGCCGCCACAAGTTCATCGCGAATGCTGCAATGCCCATGCGGGTTTATGTTTGCATGCCCGGCATTCATTGTTAGCCTTGCCACAACCATCGGCCCACAGAAGCCGAGGACATTTGGGGAGGTTTCCATGACGGACGTGCTGAACACGTTTCCGACCGTTGGCGCGCAGACCTTGCGGGCGCTGGCGCGCTATCCGGATCGCATCGCTTTCAGCTGGCCCGGCGGCACCATCACCTATCGCGGCACCACGGACCTGATCGCACGACTGCAGAATGTGTTCATGAACCTCGGCGCATCGCCCGGCACGAAAGTGGCGCTGCTCACGGCCAACCGCGCCGACACCTGGTGCGCCGGCGTCGCCGCGCAACTGTCGCGTTTCGCAATCTCCTGGCTGCACCCGTTGGGCTCGATGCAGGATCAGATCGACCAGATCGAGGACGCCGAAGCAACGATCCTGATCATTGACGCGGACAATTTCCTGCAGCGCGGCGGCGAGCTCGCATCGCGCGCGCAAGGCCTGCAGCACGTGTTCACGCTGGGCCGTGCGGATTATGGCATCGATCTTCTGAAAGTCGTCGGCTCAGGCGGCAGCGTCACCGCGCGGGACTTTGCACATGTCGATGACATCGCCGTGCTGAACTACACCGGCGGCACCACCGGAAAATCCAAGGGCGCGCTGCGCCGGCATCGCGAAGTGTCGGGCTTTGCCAGCGCCATCCTGTCTGACTTCGAAATTCCGGATACGCCGAGCTATCTCACGGTGGCGCCGATCAGCCATGTCGCCGGCACCAAGGTGCTGCCGACGCTGATGCGCGGCGGCACAGTGCATATGCTGAAGGGCTTCGATCCCGAAGCGGTGTTCAAGACCATCGAACGCGAGCGCATCAATTTCACGCTGTTCGTGCCGACCATGATCTATGTGCTGCTCGACAACCCGACGCTGTCAAAGACCGATCTATCGTCGCTCGATCTGGTGCTTTACGGCGCATCGCCGATGTCGCCGAGCCGGCTGGTCGAAGGTATCGAACGGATCGGCCCGGTGTTCTCGCAACTTTATGGACAGACCGAATGCTATCCGGTGTCCGTGCTGCGCAAGACGGATCACGATCCCAGGAAGCCCGACCTGTTCCTGTCCTGCGGATTCCCCATCGCAGTCTGCGATGTCCGCATTCTCGACGATGACGATCAGGAGGTGTCGCCAGGCGAGGCCGGCGAGATCTGCGTGCGCGCGCCGCATGTCATGAAGGAATACTGGAAGCGGCCGGAGCAGACCGCGGAGACCCTCAAGAACGGCTGGCTGCACACCGGCGACATCGCCCGCGCCGACGAGCGCGGCTACATGTTCATCCTCGACCGCAAGAAGGACATGATCGTCTCCGGCGGCTTCAACATCTTCCCCCGCGAGATCGAGGATGTGTTGACCACCCATGCCGATGTGGCGATGTGCGCTGTGGTCGGCGTGCCCGACGACAAATGGGGCGAGGCTGTCACCGCCATCGTGGTCGCGCGTGGCGGTGCGAAGCCGGATGCGGATGAGCTGATCAATCTGGTGAAGACCCGAAAGGGTTCGGCTCATGCGCCGAAACACATCAAGTTCGTCAGTGAACTGCCAATGACCGGCGTCGGCAAGATCGACAAGAAGGCGCTGCGCGCAAGCTTCTGGGTCGGGCGCGAGCGGATGGTGGGGTAAGGACTTAGCACTAACGCCGTCATTCCGGGGCGCGTGTGCATCTTGCGCACGCGAACCCGGAATCTCGACATGGCTGAACACTTCGGGATTCCGGGTTCGCCTGCCAGCGGCTTCGCCGCTGACCTGCGCCCCGGAATGACAGTGGAGGGTCACCACCAAGTGACTTGCATGATGATAGTTACTCCCCTATCTTCCCGCCATGGAGCGCAAGAGTTTCGAGAAACTGGAATGCCCGGTTGCCCGCAGCCTCGAGCGCGTCGGCGAGTGGTGGAGCATTCTGATCATGCGCGATGCCATCTACGGCATGACGCGGTTCGATCAGTTCCAGAAGAACCTCAACATCGCGCCGAACATGCTGACCCGGCGCCTCGGGGTGCTGGTCGAGGCCGGACTGCTGGAGAAGCGGCAATACTGCGAAAAGCCGCCGCGCTACGAATATATCGTGACCCCGCGCGGCCGGGATTTCCGCTCCGTACTGTGGTCGCTGCAAAGCTGGGGCAACCGTCACTTCGCGCCTGAGGGTGAAAGCGTTGTTCTGATCGACAAGGAGACCGGCGAGACCGCCGATCCCATCCTGGTCGACCGCCGTACCGGCAAACCAATCACCGAAGCCACCCACGCCAATGCGCCCGGCCCTGCCGCCAGCGCACGCGTGCAACGGCGGCTCAGCAAACCGCGCCCGCAGAAGGACGGATCACCATGAAACTGGAAACGCCGCAGGCCATCGTCGCCGCCACGGCTGCGCCCGTCCACGAGATGAACCCGCGGACGCGGATGCTGCTGCAGGCGCCGATCGCCTCCACGCTGGTCAAGCTCGCCTGGCCCAATCTGCTGGTGATGCTGGCGCAGGCTTCCACCGGCCTGATCGAGACCTGGTGGGTGTCGCATCTCGGCAGCGACGCGCTGACCGGCATGGCGGTGGTGTTTCCCGGCTTCATGATGATGCAGATGCTGTCGGCCGGTGCCATGGGCGGCGGCATTTCCTCGGCGATTGCGCGTGCGCTCGGCGCGCGGCGCACCGACGATGCCGAAGCACTGGTGATGCACGCGACCCTTATCAATATCCTGCTCGGCCTCATCGGCTCGGCGATCTTCCTGATCTGGGGCCGTGCGATTTACACGGCGATGGGCGTCAGCGGCGGCGCGCTGGACGCGGCCATGCAGTATTCCAACGTGGTGTTCGGCGGCAGCGTGCTGGTCTGGCTGATGAACGGCTTCGCCAGCATCATCCGCGGCACCGGCAACATGCTGGTGCCGTCGCTGTCGATCTGTATCGGCGTCGTGCTGCTGATCCCTCTCTCGCCGCTCTTGATCTTCGGCTGGGGACCCATCCCGGCGCTCGGCATCGCCGGCGGCGGCTGGGCGGTGGTGCTGTCGACCTTCACCGTCGGCGCGGTGCTCGCAGGGTACATCCTCTCGGGCCGCTGCATCGTCCATTTCAAGCTGGCCCGCCTGCGCTGGGATCTCTCAGCCGACATCCTGCGCGTCGGCGCTATCGCCGCGGTGATCTCGCTGCAGACGAGTTTCACGGTGCTGCTGACCACCGCTCTGGTCGGCGGCTTCGCCGGCGGCGACGCCGTGGCGGGCTTCGGCACCGGCGTCCGGCTGGAATATCTGATGGTGCCGCTGGCCTTCGGGTTTGGCGGACCGCTGGTCGCCCTGGTCGGCACCAATATCGGCGCCGGACAGGAGCAGCGCGCGCTGCGGGCGGCGCTGATCGGTGGCGGCATGGTGTTCGTGATCACCGAAACCGTCGGCCTGGCGGCCGCGATCTGGCCAGCCGCCTGGCTCGGCCTGTTCGGGTCGGATCCGCAGATGATCGAGACCGGCAGCGCCTATCTGCGCATCGTCGGCCCGGCCTATGGCTTCTTCGGCCTCGGCCTGTCGCTCTATTTCGCCTCGCAGGGCGCCGGCAAGATGCTCTATCCCCTGCTGGCCGGCGTGCTGCGCCTCCTGATCTCGATCGGCGGCGGCTGGCTGGCACTGCGGCTGACGGGATCGCTGACCTGGCTGTTTGCCTGCCTGACATTCGCCTTGGTGGTCTACGGCACTATCATCGTCACGGCGGTGGCGTCCGGGACCTGGTTCAAGACCAAGCCGGTCTGACGGCGATGTAATCGCTAGCGATGTGATCGCCTGACAGCGATGTGATCAGCCGAAAGCGGATTTTCAGCTGGGAATAAAGATGTGCATATGCCTCATGCAGTTACACGCCTGTAGGGGCAAAGCGAACTATCCTAGATAGCGCGGATCGGCGGCCAGTTCGGCCGCACCCAGGAATCCCCAGCTATGGCAGACGGTATCGCGGCACAGGCTCCCCAGCCGACGGAAGGGCTGACGCCGAGCCAGCAGCGTTGGGCGCGGCTTGCCATCTTTACCGCCCTTGCCATGGCCTCGCTCGATACCGCCATCGCCAATATCGCGTTGCCCTCCATCGCCAGCGACCTCCATGCCACGCCAGCGGATGTGATCTGGGTGGTCAATGTCTACCAGATCGCTATGGTCGCCACGCTGCTGCCGTTCGGCGCGCTGGGCGAGATTGTCGGCCATCAGCGCATCTATCTCGGCGGGCTGATCCTGTTCACCATCGCGTCCGTCGCCTGCGCATTCGCGTGGTCGCTGGACACTTTGCTGTTCGCGCGGGTGCTGCAGGGCCTCGGCGCCGCCGGCGCCATGAGCGTCAATGCCGCGCTGGTCCGCGTGGTTTATCCCCCAAGCCATTTCGGCCGCGGGCTCGGTCATAACGCCCTCGTCGTTGCGACGGCCTTCACCCTCGGCCCCACCATCGCCTCGGGCATCCTGTCGGTTGCAACCTGGCCCTGGCTGTTCGCGATCAACCTGCCCTTCGGCCTCGCCGCCATTGTCATCAGCCTCAAGACACTGCCAAAGACCACGCGTGCCACCCATCGTTTCGATTTTCTCGGCGCCCTGCTGACCTCGCTCTGCCTCGGCCTGCTGATCCTCGGCATCGACAGCGCCGCCCATCACACGGCGCCATCCATCGTCGTCGCCGAACTGGTTGCCGGCCTGCTGTTCGGCTGGCTGCTGCTCCGCCGGCAGGCCGATCACCCTGCACCGATGCTGCCGATCGACCTGTTCCGCCGCCCACTGTTCGCGTTGTCGGCGGCCACGGCGGTTTGCTCCTTCTCCGTCCAGGGCCTCGCCTTTGTGTCGCTGCCGTTCTATTTCGAAGAAGTTCTGCATCGTTCGGCAGTCGAGACCGGCTTCTTCCTGACGCCCTGGCCGCTGGTCGTCGGCATCATGGCGCCGATCGCCGGTCGGTTGTCGGACCACTATCCCGCCGGGCTTCTTGGCGGTATCGGCATGGCCCTGCTCGGCATCGGCATGGTGCTGCTGGCCACCCTGCCGCCCGACCCGAGCGTCGCCAATATCGTCTGGCGGATGGTGATCTGCGGCGCCGGCTTCGGCTTCTTCCAGGCGCCGAACATGAAGGCGATCATGTCGAGCGCCCCCGCCGGCCGCAGCGGCGGCGCCAGCGGTATCGTGGCCACCGCCCGGCTGACCGGCCAGAGCATGGGCGCAGCGCTTGCCGCCTTCTGCTTCGGCCTGTTCGGCCATGGCGGCGCGACCTGGGCGCTGGCGCTCGGCGCCGGCTTTGCCGCGCTCGGCTGCGTCATGAGCTTCCTGCGGCTGATCGTCCCGTCGTCACCCGGTCACTGACTTCAGAGATAATTTAGCGAACTCACATTTCTCTTTTGCAATGCCGTATTAAGTGATGTGATATACTGCAGTGCAGAGACAGATATTTTGCAGCGCAAGTAACAAAACTGAGTTCCATTGCCCTTCGGTTCCGTAAGTACCCAAAGACGCTGGACCAGTTTCGTATCCTTGTAGGCGCGGCGGGCACGAGGGCATTTCTTGAGGGTACTGTTCGTCACTCCAGAGATTGACGACTTCATCCGGGTGGGCGGCCTTGCAGCCGTGTCCGCCGCTCTCCCTAGAGCCCTGCGCATCTGGACCGACGTTCGCATCATCCTTCCCGGCTACCGCGACGTCGTCACGCAGTTTCCTGATATCGAGATCGTCGGCGAATGCCCGGCACTGGCGGAAATGCCCGCCTGCTCGGTCGGTCTGGCTGCGACCAAGGACGGGCTGCCGATCTATATCCTGCTCTGCCCGCAGCTCTACGATCGTCCAGGCAATCCCTATGGCGACGCCTGCGGCCGCGACTGGCCGGACAACGACATCCGCTTCGCACGCTTCGCGTCCGCTGCCGCCCTGCTCGCCTCCGGCAAGCTCGACAAGAACTGGTCGGCCGATCTGGTCCACGCCAATGACTGGCAGGCGGCCTTGGTGCCGGCCTATCTCGCCTGGAGCGGCGTGAAGATCCCGACCATCCTGACGATCCACAATCTCGCTTATCAGGGCCTGTTTCCGAAGTCTTCGCTGCGCCGGATCGGTGCGCCCGCGGAGTCGTTCCATATCGACGGGCTGGAATTCTACGACAAGCTGTCCTTCCTCAAGGGCGGCCTGATCTACTCGTCGCATCTGACGACCGTGAGCGAGACCTATGCGCGTGAAATCACCACGCCGGAACTCGGCTGCGGGCTGGAAGGCCTGCTGACCAAGCGCTCCAACGAGTCGCGGCTCACCGGTATTCTCAACGGCATCGACGAGAGTTGGGATCCGCGCGTCTGCGCGGAGCTCATGAGACCGTTCGGCGCGGGCGACTGGGAAGCCAAACGCGCCAATGCCGACGGGGTACGTCAACAATTTGGGCTCGCACTCTCCCGCGGGCCCATTTTTGGTTTGGTCGCCCGCCTCGTGCATCAGAAGGGCGTCGACCTCGTGCTGTCGGCGGCCGACGCCATCGTGTCCGCCGGCGGCCAGATCGTCGTCACCGGCCGCGGCGAGACCGAACTCGAAAACGCGCTGATGGACGCGCATCGCCGCCGTCCGGATGCGATCGGCGTCGCCATCGGCTTCAACGACCGCGAGGCACGGCGCATCTTCGCCGGCAGCGACTTCACGCTGATGCCGTCGCGCTTCGAACCCTGCGGCCTGAGCCAGATGTATGCGCAGCGCTTCGGCTCGCTGCCGATCGGCCACCAGACCGGCGGCCTCGCCGAAACCATCGTCGATGGCGAGACCGGCTTCCTGTTCACGCAGCCCTCCACCGAGTCATTTCTGGGCGGCATCCTGCGGGCTTTCGCGACCTATGGCTCCAAGGATCGCCTGAACTCGATGCGCCGCAGCGCCATGTCGAAATCGTTCAGCTGGAATATTTCTGCCGCCAGCTACAGCGCGCTGTATCGCAAGACGATCGTCGCCGGCGTGTAGCGCGGGAAATCGGCGGGCGAACCCCGATCTTGGCTTGCGGATCAGTTCCGTTTCACAATAATGGCAAAAGCTGGCAACAACTATCATCCATGAAGGCGTGGCCGGTACCCCCTGTGATGAAAGCTAGCCCGTGCTCAAAGCTTCGCCTCCCGCCGAGCCGCTCGTCGACTGGCGATCGGAAATCAGCGCCGGTCTGATCTCAAGCCTCGTCTGCCTGCCGCTCTGCCTTGCTTGCGGACTGCTGGTGTTTGCGCCGCTCGGCCCCGACTATGTCGCAGCCGGCGCTGCAGCCGGCCTGTATGGCGGCGCCATCGTCGGCCTGGTCGCGGCCGTGGTCGCCACCTCGTCCTATATCGTGACGACGAGCCGCGTCAGCATGGCCCTGGTGCAGGCCGGCCTGACCACGACGCTGGTCAATGACGCCACGCTTGCGAGCCAGCCCGCGATGATCGTGACCGCGATCATGCTGTGTTTGTTTCTGGCCGGGCTGTGGCAGGTCCTGTTCGGGCTGCTCGGCCTGACACGCGCCATCAAATTCGCGCCGCACCCGGTACTCACCGGCCTGCTCAATGGCGTCGGCATGCTGATCGTGATTTCCCAGTTCAAGCCGTTCTTTGCCGCGCATACGCTGTGGCCGAACAAGCCGGCGATGCTGGCTTACGTCGTGGCCTTGGCGCTCTTTGTTCTGAACTATCCGGCAATAGCAGGCTGGCTGCGGCTGCCGGACTGGCTGCGGAAGATACCGGGATCGCTTGCAGGCTTCATCGCCGGCACCGCGCTCTACTATCTGATCAGCGTCCCGACCGGTCTCGATCTCGGGCCGACCATCGGTGAGATCCATGTCAGCTTCCCGCCGGCCATGCCGCTCGGCGCGGTGTTCGACGGCTCGATCACTCCGGAACTGACCGCCGTGCTTCCGCATGTCGTGCTGGTATCGCTGGTGCTGGCGATCATCGGCACGGTGGAGACCATGCTGGCGTTTCGCGTGGCACAGCAGCTCGACGATACGCATATCCATCCGGTGCGCGACCTCGCCGCGCAGGGCATCGCCAATGCGGCAGCAGCGCTGGGCGGCGGCATCGGCGGATCGGCGATCCCTTCCGTCATCCTGCTTGGCTATCGCATGGGCGGCCGCACGCGCTGGACCAGCATTTTCGTGGCTCTCAGCCTGTTGGCCATCACATTCGCGCTGTCCTCGGTGCTCGCACAGGTGCCGCGCGCGGTGTTCGCCGGCCTGCTTCTGGTGATCGGCATCGTGCTGTTCGATCGCTGGAACCTGCAACTGCTGGCCGATATCCGATACAGCATCGAGCCGCAGGTTCGCCGGCACGCGGTCTACAACCTGATCGTGGTGCTCGCGGTGATGGCCGTGACCGTGTTCAGCTCGGTCGTTTCCGGAGTGATCGTCGGCATCATCCTGTCCTGCATCATCTTCGTCATCAATATGAGCCGGCCACTGGTACGCCGCGCCCATCTCGGCGACACGCTGTTCTCCAAGCGCATTCGCTCGGCCGACGATCTCGCGATCCTGCAGCAGACCGGGCAGCAGCGCGCCATCCTGCAGCTCGAAGGCGCGCTGTTCTTCGGCAATGCCGACGACCTCTCGCTCCGCGTCAAGGACTTGTTCAACAGCACGGACATGATCCTGCTCGACATGGGCGCCATCTCCGACCTCGACATCTCCGGCATCAACGCATTGCGAACCCTGCGCCAGAAGGCGACTGAAAAGAAACGGCGACTGATCTACTGCAACGTCCGGCCCATCCATGCCGCCATCATCGGCAACGGGATCGGGCACGATCCCGCATCGCCGTCCATGACGCAGGATCTCGATTCCGCACTGGAGTGGATGGAGCAGACCATGCTCGACCGCTCAGCTACGAGGCAGGGGCAAGCGGATGAACTCACGCTCGAGCAGATCGACTTTCTCGATGGTGTATCGGCGAACGAGATGGCCGAACTGACCACAGTGATGACCAGACGCGAATTCGCGTGCGGCGATACGATCTGCCGCGAGGGCGACGCCGGCGACCGCATGTGGCTGATCCTGAAAGGCAGCGTCAGCGTGCTGCTGCGTACCGACGGACATCACGAGCGACGCCGCATCGCCGGACTTGGCCGCGGCACGACGGTCGGAGAAATGGCGCTGGTGGAATCGGTACCACGCTCGGCGACCATCGTCGCCGACGACGCGGTGATCTGTTACGAATTCCCGCGCGACGGCTTCGACCTGATCCTGAAGAAAAATCCGGTGCTCGCCACCAGGCTTCTGGGCAACCTGGCGCGCGAACTCACCCGGCGACTGCGACAGACCTCACAAGATCTGCGCATCAGTCATCATTGAGGCGGTTAAACCTCGACCACGCGCTCCACATGCACGCGGCGGCAATCCATCTCGTATTCGAGATCGACGACCGGCGGACGGTTGAAGTGCCAGGTCAGGCCGTTGCGGAACACGCCACGACGACCGAGTTCGCTTTCCAAGAGCGCATAGACGTCGCGCACGGTGTAGAGCTGCGCGCCGGTGGTCTGGTCCCAGGTGCCGGAGAATGCGCTCATGCGGCGCTCCATCTCGTCGAGCACGAACTTGGCTTTTTCCAGCATGCCCGACGGGCTGATGTCGCCGAGACGCACGGTGTTGTCGCGATAGTCGCCCTTGCCTTCCGCGGCCTCGCCGCTGCCGGCGATGACGAAGGATGCCGGCGCATTCGGCGCGACGGTCGTGAAAGAGAAAGCGTGGAAGCCGGGCTCCGACGGCGGATCGATCTTCGGACACACATTGCTGCGCGCGATGGGATTCACGCGATCCTTCATGATGCCCCAGTCTTCGAGGGTCTTGATGTAGATCTCGTTGAAGTCGATGAACCCCTGCTCCGTGAACGGCGCCGGCGAGCGCAATTCGCAGGCCGCAAAGGCGGTCAGCGGCCGGCCGGCGGCCTTGATGATCTCGGCAACCCTGGCGAAGCCTTCCTTCAGCGGAACGACTTTCGAGAAGCGCACGCGCTCCAGCGCGAAGCCGGGCAGCGCGCCGACGCCGCAGGAATACTGGAACACGCCCGGCATGTAACGGTAGCCGCTATTGGGGGCTTCGACGGTCTCGATCATGTTTGCCTCTTTGGATGAAATCAAAGTCAGTCTTCGAGGACGCCGAGATAGGCGTCGCGGATGATTGGATCGGCCAGCAATTCGGCGCCCTGCCCGGTGCGCACGATGCGGCCCATATCCATGATGTAGGCGTGATGGCAGAGATCGAGCGCCGTGGTGACGTCCTGCTCCACCAGCAGGATCGACATGCCTTCGGAGTTCAACTGGCGCAGCGCCGCGACCAGTTGCTCCACCAGCAATGGCGACAGGCCGAGCGAGAGTTCGTCGATCATCAAGAGGCGCGGCGCGCTCATCAGCCCGCGGCCGATGGCGCACATCTGCTGTTCGCCGCCGGACAATGTCGCCGCCGCCTGGTTGCGGCGCTCACGCAGCTTCGGAAAGGTCGTGTAAACGCGATCGAGATCGCGATTGAGCTCGGTACGGCCAACGCTGCGCGAATAGGCGCCCATCAGGAGATTGTCCTCGATGCTCATGGCGCCAAACAGGCGGCGGCCTTCCGGCACGTGCACAATGCCATGCGCCAGCATCTGCGCAGCCGTTGCCTTGGAGAGATCGACGCCTTCGGAGACATATTTGCCGGAGACCAACGGGATCAGCCCGGACAGAGCACGCATTAGCGTGGTCTTGCCGGCACCGTTGGAGCCGATCAGCGCGGTGATTTCGCCGGAGCGCACCGCCATGTCGATGCCCCACAGCACCTGAATTTCGCCGTAGCCGGCGCAGACCTGATTGAGTTCGAGCATCGGATGATCAGCCACGGGCAGCGTTCCGTTGTGCATATTGCTGGCCAAGATAGGCATCGACGACGGCAGGATCCTTGATGATGTCGCGCGGCGCGCCGTCGGCGATCAGCTTGCCGTTATGCAGCACCGCGATACGGGTGCACACATTGAGCACGACCTTCATCAGATGTTCGATCATCACGATGGTGATGCCATCGGCAGCAAGCTGATGGATCAGCTTCGTGGCGCGCTCGACCTCGGCGCTGTTGAGGCCGGCATTGACCTCGTCGAGGAACAAGAGCTTCGGCTTCATCGCCAGCGCCTTGGCCAGTTCCAGCCGCTTGCGCATGGCAAGCGTCAGCGTCGCCGCTGATTGATCGGCCTGCGCGTCGAGACCCACAAAAGCGAGATGCGCGCGGGCGGCCTCGCGCGCCGACTTCAGGCTCTCGCCCGGTTGCGAGAACAAGGCGGCAGCAGCGACATTGTCGAGCGCCGAAAACTCCGCAAAGGGCTGCACGATCTGGAAGGTGCGCGACAGCCCGAGCCGCGCCGATTGATAAGTCTTGATCCGCGTGATGTCGCGGCCATCGAAGGTGACGACACCGGACGACGCCGGTGTCACGCCGCAGATGGTGTTGACCAGCGTGGTCTTGCCGGCGCCGTTCGGGCCGATCAGGCCGACCACCTCACCCTTGTTCACCGACAGCGACACGTCGCTCAGAGCTTTCAAGCCGCTGAAGTGACGCGAGACGTTGCTGAGATGCAGGATTTCGTGACGGATCTCAGACATGTTTTGCCTTTCGTCCGAACAGCCCGCGCCAGATCTTGCCGGCATGGAGCGAGACCAACCCATGCGGCAGGAACAGCAGCAGCAGGATGATGAGGACGCCCAGCACGCCCGAATGGATCTGGATGTAATTGCGCCAGACCACTTCCTCGAGGCCGAGATAGACGAAGGCGCCGCAGACCACGCCGAGTGGCGAGCCGAGCCCGCCCATCAGCGCCATCACGATGGGCTTTACCGAATAGAGAATGTCGAACACATCGGACGGATCGATGTAGTGCACCCAGGCGGCATAGAGCCCACCGGCCGCACCGACGAAACAGGCGGACAGGCCGAAAGCCACGGCCTTGTAGAGCGTCGAATTGAGACCGACCATGTTCGAGGCCGTCTCGTTCTGCCGGATGCAATTCAGACCGAAGCCGAGCTTCGACATCGAGACTGCGATGACGACGAGCGCGGTGATCAGCAGCAATCCCCACATCGCGTAAAAGAAGAACGTCGCGTCGGAAAGGACACTGGAGCCGGACACCAGCGGGATATTCAGGCCCATGCCGCCGCCGGTGAGGTCGGTGGCGTTGTTGACGAGTTCGCGGAACACTTCGACCAGCGAGAGGCTGGCGATGGCGAAGTAATGGCCGCGGAGGCGAAGCAGCACCGCACCGAGCGCTGCAGCAAGCAACAGGCACAATACCAGCGACCCCAGCAGCGACAGGGGCAGCGGCACGCCCTTGTTCATGAGAATGCCGGTGGTGTAGGCGCCGAGCCCGAAGAAGGCGGCCGTCGCGAAAGACGGGTAACCGGCAAAGCCACCGACGATGTTCCATGACAGCGCGAAGATCGCATACATGCAGGCCATGGTGCCGAGACGCAGCGCATAGGCGTCGCCGAACAGCGGCAGCGATGCTACGCAGGCAATGAGGACGAGAAGCGCGATATTGGTCCGGGTCATTCAAAACCCTTTCGGCCGAGCAGGCCCTGCGGCCTGACCACAAGGAAGATGATGAGCAGGACGAAAGACAGCGTCACCGCATGGGCCGGGCCGAGATAGACCGAGCCGACGCCCTCGACGAGCGCCAGCAGCAAGCCGCCAGCCAATGCGCCGGACACGCTGCCGAGACCGCCGAGGACACAGACCACGAAGGCCTTGCCGAGATAGGCCGACGAGGTCAGCGGCGAGATCGGGAAGATCAGCGCCATCAGCACACCGGCGCAACCGGCCAGCGCGGCACCGAGGCCGAAGGCGATGGCGTAGATCGATTTGACGTCGACGCCCATCAGTACGGCGGCATCGCGATCAAGCCGGACGGCGACAATGGCGCGGCCGACTTTCGAGCGACGCAGCAGCAGATAGAGCAGAAAGGTCAGCGCCAGCGCTGAGGCGGTTGCGATCAGACGGTCGACGGGGACGACGACGTCGAAGATCGAGATCGATCCCGTGGGCGGATTGAGGATCAGCTTCCGGTAATCGGCCTTGAAGTAATAGATCATCGCATTGTTCAGGATCAGATCGAGCCCGAAGGTCAGCGTCAGCGTCACCAGTACCGGGGCGGTGATGACGCGGTTGAGCAGCAACCGTTGCAGCAGATAGCCGAACACAAAAAAGGCCGGTGCGGCGATCAGCAGCGCATACCACGGCGACAGCCCGAGCGAATTATACGCACCCCAGGCCAGATAGGCGCCAAGCACGATGAACGAGCCGTGAATCAGGTTGATGACGTTGAGTACGCCCCAGACCAGCGAGAAACCGATCGCGATACAGGCATAGAGACACCCGAGCACGAGTGCATTGATCAGGACCTGGATGGCCAGCATGTGGATTCCCCGCCGGTCTTAGCAGACTTGCTTGAGCATGATCTTGTCCGAAAACCGGTATCCACTTTTCGGGATCATGCTCAGTTCACGCCGAGCTTGAAGTCGCCCTGCTTGATGGCGTCCGGGAACAGCACCACCGGCTTGCCGGCCTGGATCTGGAAGACCGGCGGCTCCAGCGAGTTGATCTGGCCGTTGGCGCCGAACTTGACCGGCCCCCAGAAGGTCACGACGTCCATCTTGGCGAGTTCGTCACGCACCTTGTCACGGTCCAGCGAACCGGCCTTCTCGATGGCCATCTGGAACAGCGCACCGCAGACCGCAGCCGACGCATGGGCGTAGTCGGGCTCAAGCTTGTACTTGTCCTTGAACAGCTTCACGAAGTTGGCCGTGGTGCCGAAAATGTCTTTGCCGTTGTACTGTTCGGCCGGATGCCACCACGACGCACTGGAGATGTTCTCGGCGCTCTGCCCGGCGGATTCGATGAATTCCTGATAGGCCGGACCGGCGATCATGGTCACGACATTGGCCTTCATCTGCTGATCGACCATCTGCTTGCGGATCAGCAGCAGATCGTTGGTGTAACCGGTGACAAACACCCATTGCGGATTGAGCGACCTGATCTGCGACAGGGTTGCGGAGTGGTCGAGCGTGTTGATGGCGTATTTTTCGAAGTACACGACCTCAAGACCGTTGGCCTTGGCGGACTTTTCCATTTCCTGCGCGATGGCCAGCGGGAACAGATCGTTGCGCGCGAGGATCGCAACCTTCTTGACGTCCGCCGCCTTGGCCTTGACGAGCTGCGTCAAGGGCGTGGTCAGCGTGTCGTTCGGCGTGAAGGTGCCGAACAGATATTTGTAGTTCTGGTCGTAGACCTGGGATGACGATGCCGTCGCGGCCAGCATCGGCACCTTGTACTTCTCGGCGATCGTGCTGGCGGCCTTGGCGGCGCCCGAACCGAACGGGCCGAACATGAAGTTCACCTTGTCCTGGGTGATCATCTGTTCGGTGGTCTGCACCGAGCGCGGCGTGTTGGACTGGTAGTCCGAATAGACGATCTCGACCTTGTACTTCTTGCCGCCGACATCGATGCCGCCGGCCTTGTTGGCCTGTTCGGCCCAGAGGTCATAGCCCTGCTGCTGCTTCACGGCTTCCGGCGCCAGCGGCCCGGTGATCGGCAGCGGTGCGCCGAAGCGGATCACATCCTGCGCCGAAGCCATTGAGGAGGTCGCTCCCAAACCGGCCGCAGCCAGCAGGAGGGATGCGGAAAAAGCCGAGACAGCAAGCCGGGGATGAAACATCCAAATTCTCCATCGATGACGGGACCGTGACCTGATCAAAACTCTGTCAAATTTAGATTTCGAATAAAAGCATTGAATTTCGATGTGAGAGGTCTGAAAATCAGAACGCTAGTCAGGTCCTGCCATCGCGCTGGGCAGCCAGCCGCGAGGGACTGAGCATGATCGAATCCACCGCCATTCGCTATTTTCGCGTGGTTACCGAGTCCGGCTCGATCAAACAGGCCGCCGCAGCGCTCCGCATCGCCCCCTCCGCCATCAGCCGGCAGGTGCAGGGGCTGGAGGAGGAGCTTGCGGTCAAACTGTTCGAGCGCGGCGCGCGCGGCATGAACCTGACCGATGCCGGCCACGTGCTCTATCGCTATGCAGTCGAGAACCGCAGCCAGCTCGACGGGCTGCGCAGCCAGGTCGAGGAATTCGCATCGCTGCGCCGCGGCCAGGTGAAGATCGCCACCGTCGAAGGCATGCTGTCGAGCTTCCTGCCCAACTCCTTCGTCGACCTGTCGCAGCAATATCCGGGGATCGCGCTATCTGTCACCGCCGTGGGCGCTCGCGATGTGGTCGAGATGGTCAGCCAGAACGAGGTCGATCTCGGCCTGATCTTTGGCCGCGCGCCGCGACGCGATCTGATCGAACTCGGACGCATGCGGCAACCGGTCTGCCTGATCGTCGCGCCCACGCATCCGCTGGCCGGCCAGAACTCATACGCGATGAAGGATCTTGCAGGGTTGCGCGTGATCCTTCCGGACCCATCCTTCGGCATTCGTCAGGAACTCGACAAGTCCTGCGCACAGGCCAGTGTGCGGCTGGAAATGTGCAGCGAGACCAACTCGCTGGCCTTCACCCAGACCGTGGCTGCCCGCACCGATCTTGCGACATTCCTGCCGATGGTCTCGGCGACGGCGGCCATCAACGCCGGCACACTGGTCGCGATCCCGCCGCGGGACCGCAGACTGGAGTCAACACAGGTGACGCTGGTGCAGTCGGCCGCGCGCATGGCATCGCCATCAACGCGACTGGTCGCCGAGATGCTGGTGGCGCAGATGAAGGACAGTGAAGAAGGGTAGACGCCTTAAGCAGCGAGCTTTCCAGCCAGCGCGCGGAAACGCTCAAGCTGATCCTGCTTCAGCGCGCGGGTCTCGTCGCGGCCCACGAAGACCTTGAACATCACGCCGCCATCGACATTGAGGAATGCGACGAAGGCCGACGACTTGCCCATGAAGGGGCGCTCGACGAAAGCCACGCCGCCGCAGCGCTCATGACGCAGATGGCCATGCAACCCCTTGGGCTGCGTCAGATTATAGTAGCCGTGGCCAATGGCGCCCGGCGACAGCGGTGCGGTGGTCTCGAAGATGCCGTCCTCGGTATGCACGATCAGCGTCACCTCGCCCCATTCGGCGATATCCGTCATCGCCGTGACGAACGCATCAGCGCCGCCGCCGATGGTCACCATCCCCTCGGGCAGCGCTTCCAGCACCGCACGCGGCGTGACGCCCCGCTCACGCGCAACGGTCTCGATCACGGCGCCGGGATTCTCCGCCATATAAGTCTTCAGCGCGACGAGATCCGTATTCAGCATGAGATGGCTCCGTGATCGATCATTGATGTGAGACGCAGTGCCTGCGATCAGGCCGCAGCGCTCTTGCGGCGCTCGGACTGGATCACCTCGAAACCCTCGAACTTGGGGTGACCGAGATAGAGGCTGGCGCCTTCCGACTTGTTGTCAGCGCGGGCATGCGCCTTGCGGAACTGCTCGGACTTGGTCCAGCCCTCGAAGTCTGCCTTGCTGGCCCAGACCGTATGCGACGAATACAGCGTGTGATCCTCGGCCACCGACCCCTTCAGCAGGCTGAACTCGATGAAGCCCGGCAATTCCGAGAGATAGGATTCGCGGGTCGCCCAGATGTTTTCGAATGCGGCTTCGGATCCGGTTTTGACCTGAAAGCGGTTCATGGCGATGAACATGGATGTCTTTCCTTTCGTGACGTCGAGAACCTATCATAACCGAAATCGCGCCCGGACATGAGCGCGATTCCTTGGAGGCTGGTGGATGCAGATGGCGATTATGCGCCGCCGAAATGCACCTTGATGCCGCCCTTGTAAACGATGCCCGGACCAGGGGCAGTCCACAACGCGTCGTTCTGCGTTGTGCCATCGCTGGTCGACCCGGGAATAGCATAGGGGCGGTAATACTGGTTCAGGATATTGTCGACCCCGAAATTCAAGGTGATGTCCCGCGTCGGTTGATAGGCGACGTAGAGATTGACGAGATCGTAGGAGGTCGATGGCACGTATCCGGCCGGAAGGTCGGTATTGGCCGCGACCGAAGCCCACTGAGCCGAGATTGTCAGCTTGCGATCGAGCAGGCGGACGCCACCGGTGGTCGTGACCTTGCGCGGCTGGATTGTCGCCAGACCAACATTGGTCTGGGTGTTCTTGCCGCTTTGAACCGTCGCGCCGACGCCCAGGAACCAAAGACCCGCGTCATAGGCCGTCTCGGCCTCGAAGCCTTCGATCTTCGCATTGGCAATGTTTTGGTACTGATAGAAGTTGCTGTTGAGGATGGTGCCAGGACGCCCCATGAATACATAGTTGACGAGAACTGGCGTAGAGGCGACGAGGTCGATGTAGTCATCAACGTCGTTGCGGAAGAAGTTAAACTTGGCGCGGAAGCTGTCGCCAGACGTAAAGACGTCATTGTATTTCAGATTGATGCCGACTTCCTTGTTCTTGCCGACTTCTGCCCGGAGGTTCGGGTTCGGCAAGAAGCAGAACAGGCCAGCGGTACCATCAGCACAGGTGACGAAAGTCGGTCCGCCGCCGGAAGCGTGGCCACCTGCAATGAGCGTTTCACTGATGGATGGTGCACGATAACCCTCCGCATAGCTCACATAGGGCGTAAAGCCCGCTACCGGCGTCACGCCGAGTGTGATCTTGGGCGACAGGCGGTCACCGCTGGATGAAACATTGTTAACACCCACGGCTGTCCCGCTTGAATTGAGCTCATAGTGGTCATAACGCAGCGCGCCTATGACTTCGAGCCAACTCGAATAGTTGGTCTTTAGCTGGACGAAGCCGCCGGAGACTGTGCGCTCGCCGCTCGGCGTGGTGATGTTGGAGTTTCCGCGCGAGTCGAATGTTTTCACCTTGTCGTTGAAGACGTCGAAGCCATAGGTCACAGCATTGCGCCACTCACCGATATTGAAGCGAGACGTGTTGTTGACGTCGACGCCGAACGTATCCAGCAAGTAGCCGCGCTGATCGCCAACGCAACCAGAAATGTTGTTACCGGCACTACCAGCACCGCAGAGCGCGGTGCCGGCCGTCGAATAGTGGTAGGTCTTGGTCTGGTCGTTGTCGACGCGATTGCCGTAAAGCGAGACGTTGAAATCGAACAGCATGTCCTCTGGACGCGCGTATTTCCACGTCACCGTACCGGTATAGTTCTTTGCATTGGAGGCATAGACGGACGAGCCCTGATTCAGAGCGATCAAGGCCGGCGTTGTAGTTGGACCACGATTCAACTGACCAATCGTGTAGCTGTAGTCCTGGAACAGGCCGCCGAACTTCACCTCATGGCCGTCGGCCGGGCGAACCGTAACTTTCATCAGGCCCGCAGCGATGTCGTTGCCTGTATTGCCGATCTCGGTACCGGCGCCATCCTTGTAGTTGCCCTGGGTGCGATAGACCGCACCGCCGAACACATCGACCGTCGGGTCGACACGCACGCCGCCGAACACGGAGCCGAGACCGCGATTGTTGTTGGAGCCGTAGGAGCCGCTCATATCCACGCCCCAGCGCTCGCCGGGTCGCAGGACGTCATTGATGTCCTTGGTGCGGAACGAGGCCACGCCGCCGATGGCACCGGAGCCGTAAATATTGGCAGTCGGACCGCGGGTGATATCGATGCCGCCGATCAGTTCGGGATCCAGAAAGAACGAGCCATTCGCATTGTGACCGGAGCGCTGATAGTTCTGGCGCGCACCATCGACCACAACGGCGACACGGCCGAAGTCCTGCAAGCCGCGGATATTAATCGCCGTGGACGGATCATCGCCACGATCCTGCATCCAGACACCAGGAACATTGTAGAAGAGCTGGCTCAGCCGGCTCGGCTGCTGCAGCTGGATCTGTTCCTGCGTCACGACGCTGACCGGAGCCAGCGCATCGATGGCGCGCTCCTGGGTCTTCGAAGCCGTCACCGTGATTTCATCGAGTGACTGCCCGGTGCGGCTGGCCTGCGCATTGGCGTTTGCTACCTGCGCCGGCACGGCCGCCGGCTTGGCAGCAGCACGCTTTTTCTTGGCGGGTTTCGGCTTTTGCGGCTGCACGTCGCCTGCCTGCGCGGCGGCCTGTGCCAAGGCGGTCTCGGAGACCAACGCCCCCATTGATACGATCGACACACCCAACAACAAGGCGCGCGTAGTCATGCCCCCAAGAGCCATAGCCTAATCCCCAAACACAAATTTCAACGGATCGTGGCTGGCTGGCGCTGCACGAGGCAGTGAGCTTGCTGGCTCTCGAATGCGACTCGGGGACCCCTGCCACCAAGTTGCCATTTTCGATTACGGTTCATTAACGGGGGGGTCAAGCAATCCCCGCCCTGTTTATACTGATTATAGACTGCAGTGCTTGGCGATGAGGTGCGACAAAACCTATAACGATGACAGAGACTTTTACGGATGGGATAGATCGGCGCTATGGATACGGGTTCTCACGACGGCAGCGCTGCCGCTCACGCCAAATCCTCAGCCGGACGCAATGTGGTCATAAATGGCGACCGGATGGACAGCAAGGAGCTGTTCGCGGATCAGCGTGAGTTGCTGATTACGCATGGCGACGAGACTTATCGCCTGCGCCTGACGTTCCAGAACAAGCTGATCCTCACCAAATGACCGCCGGTCTCCCCGTTCGACGTCATCGCATCGCACGTGCGCTGCAATGTGTAGCGCTTGCCAGCACGCTGGCATTGTCCGCCGCGGCCGCGGCGGAAGACGCCGTCGTGCGCGACGCGCGCGGACGCGACGTCACAATCGGTCATCCGACCCGCATCGTCTCAATCGGCGGCGCGGTGACCGAAATTCTTTATGCTCTCGGCGCTGACGATCGCATCGTCGCCGTCGATACGACCAGCCTGTATCCACCGAAGGCCATGGCCGACAAACCCAATGTCGGTTACATGCGCCAGCTCTCTGCGGAAGGCGTGCTGGGGCTGAATCCGCAACTGGTGCTCGCCATCGCGGGCTCCGGCCCGAAGGAAACCATCGACGTCATCGACGCCGCCAAGATTCCGCTCATCATGGTGCCGGATACGTTCACCGAAGCGGGCATGGTGGAGAAGATCCGGTTGGTCGCCAAGGTCGCGGGCGTCGAGGCACACGGCGAATGTCTCGCCAATGCCGTGGCCGGCGATCTTGCCGCGCTGCGTGAATTGCGCGCCAAGGTGAAGACCCCGCCACGGGTGATGTTCGTGATGTCCTTCCTCGATGGCCGCGCCATGGTCGCAGGCCAGAAGACGGCAGCCAACGAAATCATCAAGCTGGCCGGCGGTGTGAATGTCGCGGACAGTTTCGACGGCTACAAGATCATGAGCGATGAAGCGATCGCCGCAGCCAAGCCGGATACCGTGCTCTCGATGGAGCGCGGCAAAGATACGCTGCAGGCCGACACCGTGTTTGCCAGCCCGGCATTCGCACTGACGCCGGCCGCGAAGACCAAGAATCTGGTCGCCATGGACGGCCTCTATCTGCTCGGCTTCGGCCCTCGCACGGCCGCCGCCGCGCGCGACCTTGCCGTGAAACTCGATCCGGCACTGACCGCTGACGCAGCCTCGTTCAAGCCCGTCTCGCTCGCCGTCAACTGCCGCCAATAAGATGAGCGCTGCCGACGCCAAGCTGACTGCGTTTGTCAGAACGACGGGTCGGGTGCGTCGCCCTGCCACCGTTATCGTGCTGTGCGGCCTGCTCGCGGCACTGCTGCTGACGGTGCTGCTTGCCGCCACCGTGGGTGCCGCCGGCATCCCACTGTCCCGCCTGCCCGCAGCACTTGGCCTCGCGGCCGCCGATCCCGCCAATCCATTTGCCGCACGCGATCAGCTGATCCTGTGGTCGATCCGGATTCCGCGCATTGCCATCGCCGCCATGATCGGCGGTATGCTGGGCGCCGCCGGCGCGATCATGCAGGGCCTGTTTCGCAATCCGCTCGCCGATCCGGCGCTGGTCGGCGTCTCCAGCGGCGGGGCATTTGCTGCAGCGGGCGCCATCGTCATCAGCGACAGCCGCTTTGCGCATTACGTTGCTTTTCTGCAGCCTTTTCTATTGCCGTTAGCCGCCTTCATCGGCTCGCTACTCACCACCATTATTCTTTATCGAATTTCCAGCCGCAGCGGACGCACCTCCATCGCGCTGTTCCTGCTTGCCGGCATCGCCATTGCTGCGATCGCCAATGCGGGCATCGGCCTTTTGGTGTTCATCGCCGACGACCGACAATTGCGCGACATCACATTCTGGCTGCTCGGCTCGCTCAGCGGCGCGACCTGGAGCAAAGCGGCGACGATTGCACCTATGCTAGCGCTAGGCTTGATCGGGATGCTGTTCACCAGCCGCGGCCTCGACGTGCTGATCCTCGGTGAGTCCGAGGCCTTCCATTCCGGCGTCGATGTGGAGCGCCTCAAGCGCATCTGCATCGTGCTGATCTCCGTTATGACCGGCGCAGCGGTTTCGGTGTGCGGCGTGATCGGCTTCGTCGGCATCGTCGTGCCGCACCTACTGCGGCTGATGATCGGACCGGGTCATCGGTTGTTGCTGCCGGCATCCGTCGGTCTCGGCGCGAGCCTGCTGGTCGGCGCCGATACGCTCGCCCGCACCATCGTGGCGCCGGCCGAGATGCCCATCGGTATCCTGACTGCCGCCGTGGGCGCGCCGATATTCCTGCTGATCCTGCTACGTCAGCGCGGACTGGTGGGGCTGTGACGTCAATGGCCGACACACCCGTCCTCACAGCATCCGGCATCTCGCTGACCATCGGCCAGGCCACGCTGCTCAATCATGTCGATCTCGCCATCACCAGCGGCGAGATGGTCGCCATCGTCGGTCCCAACGGCGCCGGCAAGTCGACGCTGCTGCGCCTGCTGTCGGCCGATCTGCGCGCGTCGCGCGGCGCCATCACGCTCAAAGGCCGCGACCTCCACGCCTGGTCGCCCGCCGAACTGGCGATGCGGCGCGCGATGCTGTCGCAACATGTCAGTGTGAGCTTTCCATTCACGGTCGAGGAAGTCGTGCAGATGGGTCGGGGCAACCTGCCGCTGGCTTCTGCGCAAGCGCTGGTCGATGCCGCCATCGATGAAGTGGGCCTTGGTGACTTCCGTCATCGCGAATTACCAACGCTGTCAGGCGGCGAGCAACAGCGCGCGCATTTCGCGCGCATCCTCGTACAGCTCGCCTGCGGCGAAGCGGCCCATGGTCCAGGCATCCTGCTGCTCGACGAGCCGACATCATCGCTCGATCTGCGCCATCAGATCGAACTCGTCGAAATTTCGCGGCAGCGTGCGCGCAACAGCACGGCCGTGATCGCAGTGCTGCACGATCTCAATCTCGCGGTTCGGTTTGCGGATCGCATCATCGTAATGCGCAACGGTGCCGTTGCAGCGGAAGGAACGCCTGCGGAAACGATCACGAGCGATGTGATCCGCCGCGTGTTCGATATCGACGTCGTCGTTGCACGAACGGACGATGGCGCGCCCTATCTGCTGCCGCAGATGATGCAACAGATTGCAAACTCAACTTCCGTAGCGGGTTAACTGCAGTTCTGCCGGCACATCATCCTGCGCAGGCATGTAATTTGCGTGAGTAACATTGTTGCTCACGGGAACTCACTTTTATCTGAACCCCTGATGAACTCACGCATTGCCCTCCTGTCGCAACCAAACCACGGAGGCTCCCCCATGGGTTATGCACACAGGTCGACAGCGCTGGTGGTCGAGAACGACGAAGCACAACGCACACTGGTCAGCCTGCTGCTCGAAGAGAGCGAGATGAACGTCATCGAATGCGAAAGCGCGGAGGCCGCCGTGCTGGTGCTGGAGGAATCCGGTGACAATGTTGCGATGGTCTTCACGGACGTGGAACTCGCGGGCATGATGGACGGCATCGAGCTCGCTTATCTCGCCAAGCAACGATTCCCCGATATGCATGTGATCGTGACCTCAGGTGCGCCTCGCGTGCGTCGGCTGCCCGACGGCACATTGTTCATGGCCAAGCCATGGAGCCCGATCGATCTGCTCCGCGCCGCACAACAATCGTTTCACTGATACAGGTCAAATCGGTCCGCGCGGACCGGCGGATGCCGCCCACGTGGGACCGTCTTGCATTGCTGCAGCGCAACGCCGATAATTCGGCGACCACACCTGCAGCAGCAAGGGTTTCATGCCGTTCGACCTCCTCATTCGCAACGCCACGCTTCCCGACGGCCGCACGGGCCAGGATATCGCCATTGAATCGGGCCGTATCGTCGCGGTGCAGCCCAATCTGGCGGGAGAGGCCGGACGTGTGATCGATGCCGCCGGGCATCTGGTCTCGCCGCCATTCGTCGACATCCACTTCCATATGGATGCAACGCTATCGCTGGGCCTGCCGCGCCTGAATGTGTCCGGCACCCTGCTCGAGGGCATTGCGCTGTGGGGCGAGTTGAAGCCACACCTCACCTATGAGGCACTGGTCGAACGTGCGTTGCGCTATTGCGATCTCGCGGTGGCACAGGGCCTGCTCGCGGTGCGTACCCATGTGGATATCTGCGACGACCGGCTGCTCGCTGTCGATGCGCTGCTCGACGTCCAGAAGCAGGTCGCGCCCTATCTCGACCTCGAACTGGTCGCGTTCCCGCAGGACGGCTATTTCCGCTCGCCGACGGCTGCTCAAAATCTCGCCCGTGCCCTCGACAAGGGCGTCAGCATTGTCGGCGGCATTCCGCATTTCGAGCAGACCATGGCCGATGGCGCCGCGTCGGTGAAAGCACTCTGCGAGATCGCCGCCACGCGCGGACTGCGCGTCGACATGCATTGCGATGAAAGCGACGATCCGCTCTCGCGCCACATCGAAACGCTGGCTTACGAGACCCAGCGGCTGGGATTGCAGGGTCGCGTCGCCGGCTCGCATCTGACCTCGATGCATTCGATGGACAACTACTACGTCTCGAAGCTGCTGCCGCTGATCGCGGAGGCCGGCGTCGCTGCGATCGCCAACCCGCTGATCAACATCGTGCTGCAGGGGCGCCACGACAGTTACCCCAAGCGCCGCGGCCAGACCCGCGTGCCGGAGATGCGGCCCTACGGCATTAACGTGGCCTTCGGCCAGGACTGCTGCATGGACCCGTGGTATTCGCTGGGCTCGGCGGACATGCTCGAAGTCGCGCATATGGGCCTGCATGTCGGGCAGATGACCAGCCGCGACGCCATGCGCTTCTGCTTCGATACCGTCACCACCAATCCGGCAAAGATCATGGGCCTCGATGGCTACGGCTTCGATGTCGGCTGCAATGGCGACCTCGTGCTGCTGCAGGCGCGCGATCCCATCGAGGCGATCCGGCTGAAGGCGACGCGGCTTGCGGTCGTGCGCCGCGGCAAGGTGATCGCCGAAACGCCCGCGCGGATCGGCCGGCTCGCACTCGACGGCCGCCCGGCATCGGTCGATCCGGCCGCCTACGCGCCGCCGACCTGATATCTTCGACATCCTTTCCTCGCATCGTCCGGTAGCATGACATCATCTTCCCCCAAATCCCTGCGCGTTGCCGTTATCGGCGGCGGCGTGGCCGGCGCATTCGCCGGCATCATTCTGGCCAGGCTGCCGCAGATCGGGCCGATCACCGTGCTGGATCGCGGCGGCGCGTTCGGGCGCGGGCTCGCCTATTCCGCGAAAGCGAAGTGGCACCGTATCAACGTCCCAGCCTCAAAGATGGGCGGACTCGGCGCCGAAGATAACGGCTTCGTCGAATGGCTAACGGAGACCGGCCAGGCGGACTGGCCGGACTATTCAACCTCCTTCGTGCCTCGCCGGGTCTATGGCGACTACATCTCGACGAAGTTCAACGAATTGACGGGCAGCGGACGCGTAACACCGCGGCAGGATGTGGCTCTGAGTGTGACGCGGCAGGGCGATGGTTATCGCGTTGCGACAGCATCGGGTGCGACCATCGACGCCGATCTGGTGTTCCTCTGTCTTGGCAACCAGCCGCCGTCGCCATTTCCCGGCATCGAGGCGTCGCCGCGCTCGATCACCAATGTCTGGGCGCCGGGCGCGCTCGAACCGATCGGCAAGGACGATCGCGTACTGGTCATCGGCACCGGCGCCACGGCGGTCGATATGGTGATCGATCTCGTCCATCGCGGCATGCGCGCGCCCATCACGATGGTCTCGCGGCGCGGATTGCTGCCGCTGATCGACGTCCCGGCGCAGACCGATCCCGATCCGATGAACTCATTCCCGGTGCCCACCGCCCGCGGCCTTCTGGCGGCATTGCTCAAGGACACCCGCCGCAAGGTTGCGGCGGGCATTCCATGGCAGACGATGGTCGACACGTTTCGATTGTCCATCGGTGAACTCTACAGGAACGCCTCTGAGGCCGAACGTGCCCGCTTCGCGCGGCATCTGCGCGCAATCTGGATGGTGCACCGGCATCGGCTGGCACCGGACGTCGCCGAACTGCTGGAGCAGTTGCAACGCGATAAACGACTCGATGTGATCGCAGGTCGCATCACCAGCGCAGTTGCGACACCATCAGGACATGACGTCACTATCCGCAAGCGCGGACACGGCGAGACGGTCAACCTCGCCACCAACTGGATCCTGAACTGTACCGGCCCGGAAGAGCGTTATGATCGCCTGGGCGATCCGCTCATCAAGTCGCTGCTCGAAACCGGGCAAGTGCGGACCGGCTTCAACGGCCTCGGCCTCGATGTCGCCCCAACCTGCGAGCTGCGTGACAGCGCCGGTCATGTTCAGCCCGGCTTCTATGCCATCGGCCCGGCGACGCGCGGCGCGTTCTGGGAAGTGACTGCGGCATCCAATATTCGGCGGCAGTTGCTGGCGATTAGAGATGCGCTGGAGAATTCGCCGTCAACTGCGTCGTAGGATGGGTAGAGCGCAGCGAAACCCATCACTCACGCGCAAGAAGTCGATGGGTTTCGCTCCGGCGCTTCGCGCCTTTCGCTCTACCCATCCTACCGGCTCAGCCCTTCCGCCACGGCACGATGGCCCGCTCCAGTGCGTCGAAGCCGGCATTCATCACGAAGCCGATGATCGCGATGACGAACAGGCCGACATACATGGTCTGTACGTCGAACAGCTCCCACGCATTCCAGATCATGTAACCGAGCCCCTGCTTGGCGCCGACCATCTCGGCGATGGCGATCAGCACTAGGCCCATGCCGGCACCGAGCTTGATGCCGGTCATGATCAACGGCAATGCGCCGGGCAGCGCCACGGTACGAAACATGTTGAAGCGGCTGGCGCCAAAATTGCGGCCGACATCGAGGAAGATCGGTGCGATCTGTCGCACGCCGGCCGCCGTGTTGATGACCACCGGATAGAACACGCCGATCGCGACCATGGCGATCTTCGAGCTTTCACCGAGACCGAAGATCAGCAGGATCAGCGGCAGCAGGGAGCTCTTCGGAATTGGATAGGTCGCGGAGATCAGGGGATCGAAGGCCGCACGTATCGGCCGATAGAGGCCGATAGCGATTCCGATCACGATGGCCGGCACGCAGCCGACGACAAAACCGGCAGCGAGGCGATAGAGGCTGGCTCCCACATGACGCCACAGCGCGCCGGAGGAAGCGAGTTCGAACAGATGCCCAATGATGTTAGAGGGCGCCGGAAAGAACCTGACATCCACGATGCCCGTGCGGGCGCAGATTTCCCACAGGCCCAGTAGCACCAGCGGCGAGAGGATGCTGATGGCGCGCTCGCTCCACAGTGCGCCGGTGCGGGCCGCGCTCATGCCTTGCTCCCCGGCTCGCGGCTGCGCGCGCGATCGACCTCTTCACGCAGCTGCGCCCAGATATCGTAGACCAGTTCGCCATAGGCCGGCGTGTGCCTGAGCTCGACGACATTGCGTGGCCGCGGCAAGTCGACCGGCACGATGGTCTTGATACGGCCGGGCCCGGCAGTCATCACCATGATGCGATCACCGAGCGTCACGGCTTCATCGACACTGTGGGTGATGAAGACCACGGTCTTGCGGGTCTCTTCCCAGATCCGCAACAGCTCTTCGTGCAGCAATGTCTTGTTCTGCTCGTCGAGCGCCGAGAACGGCTCGTCCATCAAGAGAATGTCGGGATCGTTGGCAAAGGCGCGCGCGATGGAGACGCGCTGGCGCATGCCGCCGGAGAGCTGATGCGGATAGAGCGTCCGCGCGCCATACATGCCGGTCTTGTTCAGATAATGCCCGACCACATCGTCGATGCGCACCTTCGGGACATTGCGCATCGTCAGGCCATAGGCGGCGTTGTCCCAGACGGTCATCCAGGGAAACAACGAGTCCCCCTGGAACACCATGGAATTCTGCGGATGGCCGGGCTGCGGATTGGCGATGTCGATCCGGCCCTCCGATGGCGCATCCAGCCCGGCAAGCATGCGCAGCAAGGTCGTCTTGCCGCAGCCGCTCGGGCCGACCACCACGAAAAAGGTGCTGGTCGGGATATCGAGCGTGATCCGGTCCAGCGCCAGCCGTGCATCGTGACGCTTGGTGACGTCGCGCAGGCTGATCTTCGGCGCGGGCGCTGGCCCGCTGTCCCCGATTGCTGCTGTCGACATCTGCACCGTCATCGCCACACTTCTCTTCACCGTTTCACTTGGGCCGTGCGAACGGCCCCAGGACTGGCTTCAGTGCATCGACATAGGACATGTCGACGACCTTGGCGGCCTCGATGTCGCTGGTGACCAGCCCGCGCGACTTGAAATAGGCAAGATCGGTCTCGACGCTGGGAAGATTGATCTGACCGTCGGGATCGATGAACACCGGCACGATCTGATGCAGCAGCGCCGTGTCCTTGATGCCCGTCATCTCGGCAATGTCCTTGATCATGTCCTCGGCGCCGGGACCCGCGATCTTGCCGTCCTTGAGGGTCGCGGCATAGGCGCGCACCCCGCGCAGATAGGCCTTGAGAAACGCCGTGACCGTCTTGCGGTCCTCGGCGAACTTGCCATTGATCAGCAGCATCGCCGTCTGTTGCACTGGATAGAAATCGTCGAGGCCGGTGAAGCGCACAGCGACATTGTTGCGCACCATCGCCGTCACGCCCGGCTCCGCCGAAATCGCCGCGTCGATCGCCTTGTTGGCGAAGGCGGTGAGATGCTGCGGGAACGGAAGGAAGACCTTTTCGATATCCTCGTCCTTCAAACCGGCCTTTTTCAGCGCCTGATTGATGACCGACTCATCGGCCGCGCCATTGGCGATGATCGCGACCTTCTTGCCCTTGAGATCCGCAAGCGACTTGAACGCACCTGACTCGATCAGATCCTTGCGCACCATCAGCGCCTTGTAGCTGTAACCGGCGATATTGGTGCCCTTGTCCGCCACCATCTTCAGCTTGAGACCGCGATTGACAGCATTATAGAGCCCGGCGGAGGCCGCGCCTGCCGATGCGTCGAGATCGCCTGCGCCGAGCGGCGCAACCATCTTGGCGCCGGAGTCGAACGGTATCAGTTCAACCTTGACACCCTCTTCCTTGAAGTAGCCGCGCTTCTCAGCGAGGAATAGGCCGATATCCGACGACAGATTGGTCGTCCCCACCTTGACCGTCTTCATCTCCTGGGCGTTCGCAAGACCCAGCATCGACATCGCAACACCGGCGGCAACAAGCAGACGTTTCAGCATGATCGGTCCTCTTTATCTCGCATGAAGATGATACGGCAGAACGCACCGCAGCTCAGGGCAAGCGTGGAAACAGACGCCTCGGATTGGTTTCGGTAATCAGTTCGATATCGGCAGCGGAAAAGCCCGCAGCCTTGACGCTGGCGAGGGGATCGCGATCCGCCGGCGGGAAGGACTCGTCAGTACCGAGCGCCACACGTTCGATGCCCACGGTATCGGCGAGGAAACGCAACGCTTTCGGCGCATGCACGATGCTGTCATAGCCGATGCGCGATGCGTAGACCGACGGGTCGCATTGCGCGACATCGCCCTGCCCCGCGCGATCCATCCGCGCATGCATCACATCGAAGCGACCCAGCAGATAAGGAAATGTGCCGCCGCCATGGCTGAGGACGATCGAGAGCGCCGGGAAGCGATCGAGCACACCCGAGAGGATGATCGAACCAATGCCGAGCGTGGTGTCGAATGTGTATTGCGCGATCTGCGTCAGCGCGAATTTCGCGGCACGCGGCGCAGCATCCACCAGCACGGGATGCAGGATGACTGGCAGTCCCAACGCTTCCGCCTTGGCCCAGAACGGATCGAGCGGCTTCTCGCCGATATTGACGCCTTCAACATTGGCCGGGACCATGACCGCAACAGCGCCAAGGCCAACGGCGCGATCGAGTTCAGCCGCGGCATCGGTGGCGTCGGCTAAAGGCACCGATGCGACAAAGGAAAAGCGGTCATTGTTCGTATGGCACCACTCGCCCAGCGTATCGTTGAGCATGCGGTGCCAATGCGCGCAGGCATCTTTCGCCAGACCGTAGCCGTAGATATCAGGCCATGTGGCGACGAGCTGCCGGTCGAGACCCTGGCGGTCGAGGCTGGCACGGCGTTGTTCAACCGGCTCGACCAGTTGCGGGAAGAACGGCCGAACCCTGAAACCATAATCGAAGCCGAGGGCCGGCGGCTTGCCATTCCCGGCTGGCAGCAGCCTCACGCCGCAATAGGCGCCGCGGCCATCGATCGCGGACAGCAGCTGCGGCGGCACATAATGGGCGTGGATATCGATCGGCACAATCGGTCCCTATGCAGCGTTGCTCGCGCGCTCGCGCGCGTCCTTGATGAGGCGCCACAGACGCGGCGGCGTCAGCGGCAGGTGATGAATCTCGACATTGAGCGGCGCCAGCGCTGCCGCCACCGCATTGGCCGTCGCTGCGGCCACAGCAACGATACCGCCCTCGCCCGCGCCCTTTGCACCCAGCGGGTTGCTCGGTGACGGCCGCAGCTCCAGCGTCACCGCCCGCAGCACCGGAAAGTCGCTCGCGGTCGGCACCAGATAATCGGCCAGAGAGGCGTTCAAGAGCTGTCCCTGCTCGTCATAGATCAGATGATCGAGGAAAACGCCACCCAGTCCCTGCACGATGGCGCCGATCGCCTGTCCGTGCACGATGGCCGGATTGATGGCGCGACCGACATCTTCGACCGCGATGTAATCGAGAACTTTCACCGCGCCCGTGCGCGGGTCGACGGTGACATGCGCCGCATGGGTGCCGTAGCTGTAGGTGCGCACATCGTTGGAGAATGTGCCGTCTGCCTGCAATTCGCGCCCGGCTGCGAGCGTCGCGAATGACACGGATGTGCCATTGTCAGCGATGACATTCGCATTAACGATCTTCAACTCGCTGTTCGGTCTACCCAGGTGATTGGACGCCTGCTGCAGGATCTTCTCGCGCAGCCGGGTGGCAGCATCGAGCACGGCCGAACCGCCCATCACCACCGCACGCGAATGATAGGTGCCAAAGCCCTCATCGAGCAGCGTGGTCGAGCCATGCAGCACACGGATGCGATCGAACGGGATCGACAGCGTATCCGACGCGATCTGGCCGAGCACCGTCTCCAATCCCTGCCCCAGCACGGATGAGCCGACTGCCACCGTCAGCGAGCCATCCTTTTCAAGGGTAAGCGCTGCGTTTTCCTTCGGGCCGGCACCGCCGCTTTCGACGAAACAGCCGAGCCCAATGCCATGACGTACGCCATCAACCAATTTACCCTGCAGATGACGTTTCTCGTGCCAGCCGATCTCTTTCAAGGCACGCTCGAACACCTCGACATAGTCGCCGGTGTCGTAGGATGTCGGCCCCTCATAGGGCACGAGCCCATCGATCGGATAAGGCAATTCCTGTTCGGTGATCAGGTTCTTGCGCCGGAATTCGGCGATGTCGATGCCGAGATCGGTCGCAGCCATGTCGATCAGCCGCTCGCGAAAGAAATTCGCCTCGAAGCGGCCCGGCCCGCGATAGGTGCCGACCGGCGTCTTGCTGGTCATGAAAGCTTCGACCGACACGCTGACATGGGGGATGCGATAGGGGCCGGGCAGAAACTGCGCCGCCTTGGCCGGCACCACGCCGCCATTGGTGCGGATATAGGCGCCCATATCGGCGAATACCCGGCCGCGCAAACCCAGCATCATTCCGTCGCTGCGGCAGGCGAGCGACAATTCGCAAGCGATGTCGCGTGAGTGATTGATCGCCATCAGATGTTCGCGGCGATCCTCGATCCATTTGACCGGGCGTGCCAGTTTGCGGGCAGCGAAGGGGATCAGGAAATCCTCGGGATAGAATTCGCCGCGTACGCCGAAGCCGCCGCCCACATCGATCTCGATCAGGTCGATATCATCCTCGCGAAGGCCCAGCATCTGCGCCAGCGCGCGGCGGTTATAGAACGTGACCTTTGTCGCGCCTGTGACGACGAGTCGACCCGCCGATGAATTCCATTCTGCGAGGAGGCCCCGCGTCTCCATCGGCAGCGCCGTGTGGCGCTGCACGCTGAAGCGCTCGGTGCGCACATAGTCCGCCGCCGCGAAGGCCGCATCGGCATCGCCAAAACCGGCATCGTAGCGCAACGCAACGTTATCTTCGGCGAAGTCGAACAGCGGGGTTTCACTTGCGCCGCGCTCAGTGACGGCGGACAGTGCTTCAAATTCGATGCCGATCGTCTCCAGCGCATCCTCGGCCAAAGCGCGGCTGTCGGCGACGACAATAGCGATGGGCTCGCCGACATAACGCACCTTGTCACGGGCGATGACGGGCTGGCGGAATGGCTCGAATTCGGGCAGCGGCGCCAGGCGAAGCGGGATGACGGGAATATCGCCATCAACGTCGCAGGCCGTGAACACGGCGTGAATGCCCGGCATGGCCAACGCAGCCGATGCGTCGATGGACACGATCCGTGCATGCGCGATCGGGCTGCGCAGGATCGCGGCATGCAGCATCCCCTCGACGGCGAGATCGTCAGCGAAATTGCCGGATCCCGACAGGAAGCGCGCATCCTCCATGCGCTCGACCGCGCTGCCGACCAAGAGTTTGGCGATATCGCTCATTGCGCCGCCTCGCATTGCACGTCGCTATAGGCAATGCGAGCTTCCATGATCGCCGCGATCATCGGCAGATAACCGGTGCAGCGACATAGGTTTCCGGAAATCACCTCGCGGATGCGGTCCTCGTCCGCATGCGGCTCATCGGTCAGCAATGCATGGGCCGTCGTGAGGATACCGGCGGTGCAGAAGCCACACTGCAAAGCGTGATGCTTGCGGAACGCAAGCTGCAACGCACTGAGATGCGCGGCGCTGCCAAGACCCTCGACGGTGGTTATCTCTCGCCCTTCTGCCTGCGCCGCCAGCATCAGGCAGCCGCGTACGGCGGCACCATCGACGATGACCGTGCAGGCACCGCAGACACCGTGCTCGCAGCCCAGATGCGTGCCGGTCAGGTGCAGCTCGTTACGCAGCGCATCCGCCAGCGTGGTGCGAGGCTCGACGGTAACGGTCGTCGCGGCACCGTTGACGGTGAAATGGACGGGACGGGCCGACGTCATGCGGCCTCCGGCAGAGTGATATTGGCTGCGCGCGCCAGCGCCCGCTCCAGCAACACGCCGAGAAGATCGCGGCGATAGGCGGCTTCCGCGTGGATATCATCGGCGGGATCGACCGCGTCCCGCGCAGCAGCTGCGGCCCGTAAGATCACGTCGGCATTGATCCGACGGCCATCGAGGATGGCCTCGACACCGGGCAGCCGCATCGGACGATCGGCAACGCCGATGACCCCCACATGCGCGCTGTACGTCAGGCCCTGCGCGTCGATGTCGTAGAATGCGGCAACACCCGCCAGCGCAAAATCTCCGCGGCGGCGTGCGAATTCCTCGAAGGCCCAGCGCCGCGCCTTCTTCCAGAGCGGCAGACGTATGCTGGTCAAGATTTCGTCGGCCCCCAGAACCGTGCTGAGGCCGCCGGTGATGAATTCATCTGCGCGCACGATGCGGGTCCCGGTCGGTCCGACGATCGTCAGCATCGCGTCGCAGGTCACCGCAATACCCGGCATTTCGGCGGCCGGATCGGCATGGGCCATACTGCCGCCGACGGTACCGCGGTTACGAACCTGGTAATGTGCGACATGGGCGATGGCCGCCGCCAGCAGCGGATGCGCCTGTGCGAGCTGCGCATCGCGCTCGATGTCGCGCCAGGTCACCAGGGCGCCAATGTCGATGCCCTCAGCGGAAATACTGATACTTTTGAGATCCGGCAGCCGTCCGATATCGACCAGCACGCCTGGCGCCGCCAGCCGGAAAGCAAGCATCGGCATCAGGCTCTGCCCACCCGCGATCACCTTGGCATTGCCACCATGAACCGCGAGCGCGGCAATCGCCTCGATCAGCGTAGCAGGGCAAATATAGTCCAGCGGCGGAAGCTTCATGGGCTGATTTGCTACTTCTCAATTGCTGAGAACACTATCTTATCTTATAAGAAGGCACGCGCACGGCAATGTTTGTTGGTGCGCAAATGATATCCACTTGCTGCCGTTTCCATTGGCAAGCATTACCGAATGGAGGTTCCGTTGGCCATCAAGAGAGCCGCAACTGCGTCGAAACGCGTCGACCAGACGGACCGTCCTCCTGCTGCGGATGGCAGTTCGCGAAAGATACTTCGCGCCCTGCTGGCCTTCTCCACCGATCGCCCGCGGCATTCCGCGGAAAGCCTGTCTGAACAGATCGGGGTGCCACTGTCGTCGACCTATCGGTACATTGGCATCTTGCGCGAAGCCGATCTCATCGACGAAGACGGCCGCGGCTCGTTCGTGCTCGCGCCGCGCGTCATCGGCCTTGCGCAGGCGGCCCGCGCCGGCACCGACCTTGCCTCCATTGCGCGCCCCTTCATGAAGCGCGTCTCTCAGGAAGTCGGAGAAACCATTATCTTGCTGCGCCGCTCGGCCGATCGCGCCGTATGTATCGAGCGCGCAGAATCGTCATCACGCATTCGCCTGACCTTCGAGGTCGGAACGGCCTTGCCGCTGCACCGTGGCGCCGGACCGAAAATGCTGCTCGCGCACATGCCTGAAGCTGAATGCGAGACAATCCTCGACGACGCCGTTCGGCGCGATCCCGGCTTCGCACCACATCGCAGGCTACTGGTGCGCGAGCTCGCCGTGATCCGCGAGCAGGGATGGTCGGAGTCGCGCGCGGAAATCACACCGCATGTTTATGCCGTCTCCGTTCCCGTCCGCGATTCCGGTGGCGTGATCGCCGCAATCTCTTTCGTAACGCCGGCATTCCGCACGCCGAAAGCCAGCCAGATCAGGTTGCGCGAGCATCTGCAGCACGCAGCCGCAGATATCAGCAAGGCCTACGCTGCCGTCAGCTTCTGACGGCCGCGTGTAACGGACACGATCAGATCGGATAGTGCTGCGGACCGGTCTCGATGGTGATCCATCGCAGTTCCGTGAATTCGGCAATGCCGGCTTTGCCGCCGAACCGACCGTAGCCCGACGCCTTCACCCCACCGAACGGCATCTGCGCTTCGTCATGCACGGTCGCGCCGTTAATGTGGCAGATTCCAGACTCGATCCGCTTGGCGACATCCAGCGCGCGGGCGATATCGCGGCCGAACACCGCTGCCGATAGTCCGTATTCGGTATCGTTGGCAACGCGCACGGCTTCGTCCACGCCATCGACGCGCACGACACTCACGATCGGCCCGAATGACTCCTCATTGTAGATCCGCATCGTCGAGGTAACGTGATCGAGTACTGTAGCCGACATCAGCGTGCCATCGACGCTGCCACCCGCCACAACACGGGCACCCTTGCCCACGGCGTCCTTGATCAGTGCCTGCATGCGATCCGCGGCATCCTTGCCGATCAGTGAACCGAGCGGTGTATCGCCCTTGCGCGGATCGCCGGCGACTAGGCTACCCGCCTTGGCCGCGAGCTTAGCCACGAAGGTGTCGGCGATCTTCTGATCGACAACAAGCCGCTCGGTGGACATGCAGATCTGCCCCTGGTTCATGAATGCTCCAAAGGCCGCGGCCGCCACTGCTGCATCGAGATCAGCATCGTCGAGCACCACCAGCGGCGCCTTGCCGCCGAGTTCAAGCAGCACTGGCTTGAGATATTTGGCGGCGGTCTCTGCGATGATGCGGCCGACGCGGGTCGAACCGGTAAAGTTGATCCGGCGCACGGCGGGATGCGAGATCAGTGCGTCGATCAGCGCGGGCGCATCTTCCGGCGCGTTGGTGATCACATTAAGTACGCCAGGCGGCAGACCGGCCTCGCGCAGGCACTCGCCGATCAACCGATGTGTGCCCGGGCAGATTTCCGATGCCTTCAGGATTACTGTATTGCCGCAGGCCAGCGGCAGCGCGACCGCACGTACGCCGAGGATGACCGGCGCATTCCACGGCGCGATGCTGAGCACAACACCCGCGGGCTGGCGGATCGCCATCGAGATACAGCCGGGCTTGTCGGACGGGATCACCTCGCCGGAAATCTGCGTCGTCATCGATGCCGCTTCGCGCAGCATGTTGGAGGCGAGATGAACATTGAAGCCGGCCCAGCCGGCAGTCGCGCCGGTTTCCGACGCCATCAAGGCAATGAAATCAGGCGCCTTGCTGGCAAGGATATCAGCCGCCTTCAGCAGGACGGCGCGGCGTGCGCCCGGGCCGGTCGCCGACCACGCAGGGAAAGCAGCGGCGGCAGCATCGGCAGCGCGCTTGGCATCGGCGATTTGGGCTGCCGCGGCGCGCGAGGCGATATCGCCGGTCATCGGATTGAGACGATCGAATGTCGCGCCGTCGATGGCCTGCACATCCTGGTTCTCGAGCAGCAGATTGATCTGGTTCATGGCGACGTCCTCCGTTGACTGTTTTTGAAATGCTCAGGCAGCGCCGCTGGCAAGCCCACCAAGATAGGCGCGGCGCACGGCGTCGTCGGATTGCAGGGCTGCAGCGGTGCCGCTGCCGGTGATTTTACCGTTCTCGATCAGATAGCCGCGATCCGCGATGGCGAGACTCTCGCGCGCGTTCTGCTCGACCAGCAACAGCCCGACACCCGTCTCGCGCACCTTGCGCAAGGCGGCGAACAATTCGCGGACCAGCAGTGGCGACAGGCCGAGCGACGGCTCGTCGAGCAGAAGAATGTCCGGGTTCGACATCAGCGCGCGGCCGATTGCCACCATCTGCTGCTCGCCGCCGCTCATGGTGCGCACCGTCTGCGCCAGGCGTTCGCCGAGCCGAGGAAACAGCGTCATCACCTTGGCACGCTGCGTTGCCTCGACCGCCCGCGCACGCCTTGGATTGGCGCCGAGCAACAGATTTTCGGCCACGGTCAACTCTCCGAACACGCCGCGCCCTTCCGGTACCAGCGCGAGTCCGGCTTCCACGATCTCATGAGGCGGCAGGCGGGACAGATCACGACCGGCGAGTTTGACGATCTTGGCTGGTGACGGCAGCAAACCGGCAATGGCCTTGAGCAACGACGACTTGCCGGCGCCATTGGCGCCGAGAATGACGATGATCTCGCCGCGCTCCACATGGAGCGCCGCATCGCTCAGCGCGTGATGCTGGCCATAGGTGACGCTGATGTTGGAGACCTCAAGCATCCGCCGGCACTCCCAGATAGGCTTCGATCACCGCGGGGTCGCTCAGCACAGCAGCTACAGGCCCTTCTGCAATCTTGCGGCCGCTGCTCATGACCACGCAGCGATCGCAGAGCGAACGGATCGCATCCATCACGTGCTCGACCAGCAGGATCGACAGCCCCTCCTGTTTGAGCGATCGGATCAGCTCGATCCCGATCAGCAATTCGGACGGGTTCAGACCGGCGAGCCATTCGTCGAGCAGCAGCAGGCGCGGCTGCAGCGCCAGCGCGCGTGCCAGTTCGAGCCGCTTGCGATCGATGTAAGTGAGCTCCGATGCGGGCCGTCTGCCAAATCCGGCGAGACCGACCCGCGCGAGCAGGCCGGCCGCAGCGGCCGCCATCGCGTCGCGTGCAAGCGGCGTATGATGAAAGGCCAGCCCGGCCTCCACATTCTCCCCGCAGGTCATGCCGTCGAGCACGCGGACCAATTGGAAGGTGCGTGCCAGACCGAGACGCGCGATGCGATGGGTCGGCCAGCCCGCGATGTCGTGGCCAGCGAAGGCGATCACGCCGGCATTCGGCGACAGCACGCCGGATATCAGGTTGAGCGCCGTCGTTTTGCCCGAGCCGTTGGGACCGAGAAGGCCGACGATCTCGCCAGCATGGACAGTGAGGTCGATGCCGTTGACGGCGATGAGACCGCCAAAGGCGCGGGTCAGGCCTTCGATGCGAAGCACCGGCATTGCACTGGGGGTCATGCCTGCGCTCCCCGCATCTTCGACGCCGTGGGTCGCCAGGCTTTCAACTTCTCCCAGAGGCCGACCACGCCTGATGGCAGCGCATAGACGATCAGGAGGAACACCACGCCCATGATCAAGGTCGATGTGCTGGGGAAGCGTGCGGACAGGAAGTCGAACAGCAGCGTCAGCGGAATGGCGCCGAGCGCCGGCCCCCACAGGCGGTGGGCGCCGCCAAGCAGTGCCATGATCACCACTTCGAAGGAGATGGTGGCGTTGAAGGCGATCGATGGCTCGATATAGGTGAAGCGCGGCGCCATGATCGCACCGACCAGCGTCATGAAGGTGGCCGTGATGGTGAACAGCGCGACCTTGGCGATGGTGACATTGATGCCGCAATGCCGCGCCACAGCCTCGTCTTCGCCGATGATGCGCAGTGCGAAGCCGAAGCGCGAGCGGGCAATCAGCCAGCCGGTACCGAACACGATGACGGCAAGCGCCAGCAGCTGCCAGTAAATGTCGTTCTGGGTGATATCGACAAAGACATAACGCCCGAGCACACGGGTCTTGTTGACCTCGTACCAGACCACGATCTGGCGCACGAGCTCGGCGAGGCCGAAGGTGAAGATGACGAAATGCACGCCGCTCAGCCGCAGCGTCGACAGGCCGACGATGACGGCCATGACCGCGCCGATCACGGCCGCAATCAGCAGCACCAGCGACCACGGCAATTGTTCGCCCAGAACGGCGACGGTGTATGCGCCGACACCGAAGAAGGCTGTGGTGGCCAGCGAGACATAGCGCGTCGGGCCTGAAAACATGCCCCATGCCGTCGCCAGTACCGTGAATTGCAGGAGACTGATCGCGAGCGCGAGGTGATAGGCATCGACAATCATCGGGACGAATGCGAGCGCAACCACGGCTGCGAGACAGATCGCACCGGTGGTCATTTGGGTACGGCTCATCGCTGCGCCCTCCCGAAAATGCCAGCCGGCTTCACCAGCAGCACGCCGAGGAACAGCGCGAAATTCACGGCCAACGTGAGTCCCGGATCGATGAAAGTCGCCACCAGCGCTTCGCTCAATCCCAGCGCCAGCCCGGCGACGAGACAGCCCAGCAAATTGCCGACGCCGCCCATCACGACCACGATCAGGGCCTTCATGGTGAACACCACGCCGGAGGTGGCGCTAAAGGTCAGAAACATGCTGATCAGCACGCCGGCAGACGCCACCAGCGCGCCGCCGAGCGCAAAGGCCAGCGCCGATGTCCTGGTGACATCGATGGCAACAAGCTGTGCCGCGATGGGATCGACGGCCACGGCGCGGATGGACGTCCCGATCCGTGTGCGGGTCAGCGTCAGATAGAGCGCAAGGCCGACCACGACCGCAAGCCCGAATGCAATCAGGCGGTTCAGTGCCAGCACCTCGCCGACGATCGTCACCGGCACAGCGAGGAACGAGTAACTAAAGTAAGCGCCGCCAAACATGGTCAGCATGATGCCCTGCACGATGAACATCATGCCGAAGGTGGCGAGAATGCTGTCGACCTCAAGGGCGTCGCGGGTGCGCGCGCGGCGCACCAGCGGCGTGAGCAACACGCGGTACAAGAGATAGCTGATGCCGAAACTGACCGGAATGACAAACGCCAGTCCTGCGAGCGGATTGAGCGCCCAGCCGGTGAACAGCCAGTAGGACGCAAAGGCCGCGCCGATCAGGAACTCGCCATAGGACAGGTTCATGATCCGCGCCACGCCATATTGCAGGGTCAATCCCATGGCGATCAGCGCGTACATGCCGCCCAGCACGAGGCCGGTGAGAACCGCGTTTGTCATTCTGTCAGACCAGATGCAGGAGGGACGCGATCACTGCGCCTTCCATGCCGGCTTCGGCACGACCGGCGCACGCGCGCCTTCGTTACCCGACGGGCCGACGCCGTAGAACTCGCCGTCCTGCCACTGCCCGACCCACCAGTATTTAGTCGGCATGTTGTTCTCGAGCTTCACCTTGCCGATCACGGTGTCGAACGTGCCGCTCTGCAGGTCCTTGATGACCGCAGCGCGATCGACCCTGCCGACACGTTCGATCGCCTGCTGCAGCATCTGCAGGCCGGCATAGGTGACCGCACTGGCCCAGCGATCCGGCTCCGCGCCATTCGCGGCCGACGCCTTGTGCCGCGCCAGATAGTCCTTGATGGCCGGGCTGTCGCCATTCCAGCCGCCGATGCCCATCACGCCTTCCGCGTTGGCGCCGAATTTCTGCTTGAACAGCGGAAATGCCGTGCCGACACCGGTGTAGAAGATCTTCGGATTGAAGCCGGAGATGCGTGACTGTTCGGTGATGGCGATCGTGTCCGGCGGATAGCTGAAGGCGATGAACACGTCGGGGTTCAGCGCCTTCACCTCATTGATGATCGGGCTGAGATCCTGGGTACCGACCGGATAGGTCTTGTCATAGGCGAGCTTGAACTTGGCAGCCGTGAGTGCGGGTCTGGCCGCACCAGAGAGATCGATGCCGAAGCCGTCGGCGATGCTGGCCATCGCCACCGTATCGCCAATCTTGCCTTCGGTGCGCAGCTTCACCAGCAGCTCAACCAACGTCTTGGCAGCATCGGCGCTGGTGCCGAGCAACCAGAAACTGTTGGGCCAGCGCTTGGCCAGTTCGGGCGCACGGTCGGTCACGGCCGTCGATGCAATGTGCGGATAGCCGGCCTTGTTCAGGATCGGTCCGACCGCGAGATTCAGGCCGGTGCCCCAGGGTGGCAGGATAAAATCGACCTTGTCCTGGGTGATCAGTCGCTCCAGCGCCTTGGCGGCTTCTTCTGCGCTCGACCGGTCGTCATACTGGACGACCTCGATTGGGACGCGCTTGTCGCCGAGCTTGAGCCCGCCGGCGGCATTCACTTCCTTCACCCACAGCTCGTAGTTGGGAATCGTCGTCACCGCAGCGCCGCCGGCAGCGGGGCCGGTGCGCGAGATGGCATAACCGATCTTGACCGACGTCTGGGCCTCCGCTGCACCGTCCCACCCGACGGACGCCGCACCGGCCACTGCGAGTAGTCCCGCCGCAAGGCGCTTGACTGCTGACACCATGATATCCTCCCCGAATTCCTTTCACCGACGCCTTGTGGCGTTCGATGGCCGGAGACTAGTCCAGCGTTTGGGGCTGGGAATTGGACGCATCCGGGGAAAGATTGTATTGATCCGTGTAGGCGAGCTATTTCACGCGACGGATTGTCCCAGTGCTTGAGACCGCGCACATCGTTTCTGGTCCCACCGGCTTCGCGGAGAAGCCGCTTCCGGCATTGCATGCGGAAAGATTCGCACCCGGACTGGCGCCGCGCAGCTGGACCATCCGGCAGTCGGTTGCCCGGCGCCCGCATCTGCTGGTGATCGAGACCCGGCGCGGCACCGCCACCATGCGCGGCGCCACGGTTGCCATTCAGTCCCCGGGCCTGTTGTGGCTTCCCGGCGATCACGAGGGCACGTTGGAGGTCGAAGCCGGCGCGCAAGGCTATCTGATTTCAGTGTCGGACGATGTCCTCACCCGTACCGTCGCCGGCAGTGCCGAGGCGCTACATCTGCGGCGAACCATCGACCGGCTGGTCCTGCGCGAAGGCGCGCAACTCGCGACGACTTTTGCGGCCATCACAGAATCCTGCAGCACGCTGGTGCGTGAGTTGAATACGCCGGGCCGCGGCAGCGCGACGATGACATCGACGCATGTGTTGTTGCTGTGCCTCCACATCTGGCGATCGGTGATTTCGGAGGAAGCCCCCGACGATGCAGCACAGCGCGGCGACGGTCCGCGCCTTGTCGGCAATTTCCTGCAGATGGTCGAACTGCATTATCGCGACGGCTGGCCCATCGCACGCTATGCGGCTGCACTCGGCGTCACTGACGACAAGCTGCACGCACATTGCAAGCGCGAGAAGGGCTACAGCCCGCGCGCCATCGTGCATCAGCGCCTGATTCACGAAGCCTGCATGCGATTGCGGCAGCTCGATCTGCCGGTCGAGCAGATCGGCTATGGCCTCGGCTTCCGCGATCCCGGCTATTTCAATCGCTTCTTCCGCAAGTATCAGAATGCGTCGCCAGGCGCCTATCGGCGTCGCGCGCGGCTTGATCCAAGTCAGCACGGTCCGTCCTATGCGGCCTGGCCGTAACTGTCCCACGCTCGATCAGTGCTGTGTCTCTTTGAACCTGCGTGATCAATTTGGAACAGCGCGCGTTAAGCATGACTCGATATTGAATCGGGGTCACGACATCCATTTCAGCGCTCTGTTTCAGATGTCACTTCAAGACGCCGTTCACCATTCAGCCCGAAGCGCTGGCAAATGCTGCCCGACGAGGCGTCGTCGACGTAGCATCGCACCAATACGACGCATGCAACCGCACCAATTACCGACACCAGGTAGAGCGGAATACTACTTCGCACGGCGGGGCTGCATTCACTCGACTGTGTCCGAGTGTTTCCGCCGATATGCCTTATCGCGAAGGTGAAATCTTAGACGTTGTGCTGGTGACAAAAGCCTGCGAAAGCAGGATATTGATGAAATTGCGACTTATCAGCGCACCTACGGTATTGGCGTTCACCCGTTTTCATAGTGTCGGCCCATGACCATCGAGATCGTCCAGATCGTCCAGGAGTTGAGTTCGGTCGGCGGCGTTGAAAGCGTGGCCAGCGAACTCGCATGCGCCTTCAGCCGCGCCAAAATTGCCAACACTGTTCTCGCTAGCGCCGTCGGCGACAAGGCAACGCCAGGTACGCGCATCGAGCGCGTCGGCGCTTGGCTTTCGCACATCAAGACGCGCGGCATCCTGCGCTATCTCGGTCGCGCTTTTGTCGTTCCCACCTTCACATTACTGGCGACGCGCGCCGCCTATCATCATCCCAAGGCCGTCATCATCAGCCACGGCGACAGCCTGACGGGCGACGTGTTGGTCGTGCACGCGGTCAATGCGCAGAGCCTCGCCGAAAAGCGCAACGCCGGCTCCTGGTCATGGATGCTGAATCCCATGCATCTGTGGGTGGCCCTGCGTGATCGCTGGATGATCGGCGGCTTGCGCTATCGCATGTATGTCGCGGTCTCGCCGCGCGTCGCAACTGAACTGCAACAGATCTACAAGGTGCCAGCGTCGCGCATCCGCGTGATCCCCAACGGCATCGACCTCAATCGCTTCGCCCGCGACACCGCGGCCGGTCTCAGGATCCGTCAGGAATTCGGCATCCCGGTGGACGCAAAGCTGCTTCTGTTCGCCGGCCATGAATTCCGCCGCAAGGGTCTGGCACCTGCCATCGGCGCGCTCGAACGCCTCGGCCCCGATGTCTGGATGCTTGTGGTGGGCTCGGATAATCCCGCGCCCTATCGCAAACTGGCGACGACCTCCGCCGATCGGCTGGTCTTTACGGGATCGCGTACCGATATGCCGGCCCTCTACGCTGCGGCCGACGCCTTTGTACTGCCGACTGCCTATGAAACTTTCTCGCTGGTCTGCATGGAAGCCATGGCCTGCTCGACGCCGGTTTTTGCAACGCCGGTTGGCGGCATCGAGGATTATCTCGTCGATGGCGTAAACGGCTATCAGATCAAGATGGACGGCGCAGACATCGCCGACAAGATCGCGATGGCTTTCTCCGATCCGGCGACACTGGCCCGGCTGTGCGAAGGCGCGCATGCCACGGCACTGAATTACGGCTGGGATTATGTCGGTTCGCGCTACATCGAGCTGCTGGAGCAGGTGCAGGCGTCGAAGAACGAATTTGCGCCGGCCGCTATGGCGGTCGGCGCCTGATCGCAAGCGCCTGCTTCAAGGGCGCGGCCGATCAGCCCCCCGCTTTGCATCGGCGGCCTGCTGGCAGGCCGACACCAGCGCATTCGCCACCACCTCGTAAGTAAAACGCGTCAGCACGTTGTCGCGCGCGGCCGCGCCGCGGTCCAGCAACTGCTGCGGGTGGGCAGCAAGCCGATCCAGCAGTGTCGCCAGTGCATCGGGATCCCGTTCGGGAATAGTCCAGCCGCCCTTGCCGACAACATCGGGAATAGCGCCGCCCGTCGAACCGATCACCGGCACGCCGCAAGCCTGCGACTCGACGATCACCCGGCCGAACTGCTCACGCACGGCGCTGGTGGTGCGCGTCAGCAGGATCATTGCATCGAGACCGCTCAGGAATGACGCGACATCGGCCGGTTTGCCCCAGCCCCGGAATGTGACGCGGTCGGTCAGTCCCAGTTCGTTGACGCGCAGTTTCAACGCAGGCTCATGCGGACCTTCGCCCATGATCGCCAATGTCACATTCGCCGTGGCGCGTTTCATCGCGTCGAGCGCGTCGTCGAGACCCTTCTCCTCGACGAGACGCCCGACATAGCCGATGCGTAGTCCCTGCCCGGGCGCAATCGGCGCCTGGCGCGCGCCGGTCTGATTGAAGGTCGCGAGATCGACGCCATAGCCGATCGGCGACGCTGGGCCGGTATAGCCCCGCGCACGGACGACTGCTGTCGCCTCCGGACTGCGCGAGAGGATATGATCCGTATTCCGCAGCACGTCCTTGCGGATGAACTCGAATGGCGGCGGCAAGCGCTTCAGGATGTTCTGATCGACTTCCAGGACCATCGCGGCGCGGCCCTTGAGGATGCGCGCCTGCATCGCAACGACGCTCCACGGCTCTTCCCAGAGATGGATTACATCGGGATCGACCTCACGGATGAGACGCCGCAAGCCCGGATAAAAATGCAGATACCAGCTCATCGGGCCGGCGCGCGGCAAGCGGATCGGCATCACATGCACGGTCATTCCGGGATCGTCGGATGGATCCGCAATAATCGTACGGCCGAACTGATACCACGTAGCCGGAACGACGAGATGCATATCGACGTCATCGCGCCCGACGAGTGGATAGTATCGCAGACGCCCCGCATCGCGGCTGACGGCGGAATGAGCAATTGAGAGGACCTTGAGACGACGACTGCTAGACACGCCCCGTCATCCTCGCGGCCACACCCGTCAGGCCAGACAGATGGAGCTCCATGGTCGCGAGACTGCGATCCGCGCCGTTGATCGTGCAGCGTGGCAGGTTGTAGGCATCCTGGCCGTTGCGCACGAGGCCCTTGCGCGTTGTCGCTGCACTCGCATAACCGGCATCGCGCGCGATCGCGAAATCGCGCGGACCGCAATCGCCCGAACGTCCATAGGGAAATGCGAAATGCCTGGCGGGAATGCCAAGGCGCTCGACCAACCGGTCGCGGCTGCCCTTGAGTTCGAAGCGTGCCCCATCCGGCGACAACGACGAAATACGGGCATGCGTCACGGTGTGGCCGCCGATCTCCACCAGCGGATCGTCGCGCAGCTCTTCAAGCATCTCCCAGGTGATCGCATGCTTCCAGTGCATCGCGTCGATGTCGACACCATTGTGCTCGCAAAACTTCTTGTAAGAGGCCGCAGCCTGCGGACCATCCCAACGGTCTGCAATACGATGGAATGCCGCACGCTTGGCGTCAGACGTCGGCACGTCAATCGCACCGTCCTCGAGAATGACCCGGTCGTTGTTGAGCAAGGTATCTTCCAGACCTGCGGCCCACAGCGGAAGCGTGCCGTCAGGAATGCCCGTCGTGACAAACAGCGTCACCGGCACGTTGTGGCGGCGAAACAGCGGCACGATCTCCTCATAGGTATCGCGATAGCAATCGTCGACGGAGAAGTTGACGAAGCGATCGTTGGACTTTCCAGCCTTCGAGCGCTGGATCGCCTCTTCCATCGTCACGACGTCCCAGCCGCGTTGCTTCAGATGCGACAGGAACTGATCGAGAAAATTCGTATCGAGATAGAAATCGCGGTTCGGCAGTTTTTCCCAGGCCCGAGCGGAGGCGCCGCGATGAAAGGTCATCAGGCAGCCACGCGTGCCCATGAACATATCGGCAGCCATGCTGATCGGGCGAACCAGCGCTTCGGAAGACGCCATGCGTCGGGCGGCGCTGGATAACAGGTGCTTCATCGAAAAGTCCTCAGACGATCAAGGCACTCTCTAATACAAAAACACATATCAAAATCACAAGCGCCCCCGGACGCGCGCAAATGCCGCAATGTAGACGCCCGGCATCAGCATCGCGACAGACAGCGCGAGGCAGACCAGATAGGCGAAGCCACCGGCGAAAAGCCGCTGCCACGGGCCCGTCAGAACCTCATGAATTTGCCAGCTGAAGAGTGCCATCAGCGCTGCCGGGAAACACGCGAGAAACATCAGGTAGAGCAGCTTGCGCCGGGACCCCAGGACGATCATGACGCCAGCCAGAAGAACGATACCACGGGCGGCTTCGCCCAGTCCAAGCAACAAGGTGCCCCATTCATGCGCCGTGGGCAGGTATGAGGTGAGAAGGTTAACTACGATATTAACCAGATAGGCAGTGACGATGATGGCAGCGGCCGCAAAATTCCGGCCTGCGCCATTGAGAATGCGGATCAGGATCCAGCCAAGCGTCGCGGCCCACAGGCCAAGTGCAATGCCGCGCAAGGCCTGACTGGTCAGGAACAATGCGTGCTCGTTGAAGGCGCCACGCAAAAAAACCAGCCGCACGATCTCCGGCGCGAACATCGCAAGAAAGACCGACGCTGGCACCGCCAGTGCGAGAATAGGCCGCGCGATCCCTTCGATCTGCGCGCCGACGTCCTTCGGCGGGTGGCTGGACAACACCGCCAGCCCGACCGGCTGGCTGATCAGCAGCAACGCGCTTTCGGTCAGCGTGCGTGCATAGTCCAGCGAGGCCACTGCACCGGTCCCGACCCGCGATGCCAGCAGGCGTTCGATCCAGACATTGGCCTGTTCGGCGACCGGTAGCGCGAGCAGCGGTCGCAGTCGACGGAAGAATTCGCGGCCCGACGCCAACACCGATGACAGCGACAGGCCCTTGAAGCTGAGCACGCCCTCGCGCCACATCGTGTAGAGCCCCCAGGCGCCGAGCGCGTTGAAGGCAGCCGAGAACGACCAGGCCAGTGTATGAAAGTTGCCGGACACAGCAACGAGGGCAATGCCCATCAGCACGGCGACGTTCAGGATGCTGGCGCGGATATTCGTCAAGCGGGTCCGACCGAGCGCGATTTCGCCTGCAGCCAGCACGTTGATCATCGCCGAGGCCGGCATGCCCAGCGCCATGATGCGAATGAAGTCGAGAGTGAGGCTACGCCCCTCCGCCGAAAAGCCGCCGACCAGCGCATCCACAGCCCGCTCACCGAGCGCCTGCAGCCCGATCATCAGGATCATGGCAATGCCGGTGATCGCCACCGTCATGGCGCCGAGGCGCTGAGGTCCGTTGCCGTCCTTCAGCGCATCCCGGTGCATTGGGATCATTACGGCGGGGACGGTTTCGTTCTGCAGAAAGGCCAGCGGCAGCATTACCGCCGTGATCGCACCACGAAAACCGTCGGCGACCAGCGAAGCGCCAAGCACCTGCGCCATCAAGATCTCACGGCCGAAACCCAGCAGCTTGCTGGTCAGCGCACCGCTGATGAGAATCGCCGTAAACTTCCGCGTCGAGTGCCGGGCGCCGCTCATAAGCGCGCCGCTACGGCCCGATCAGGGGCCGTCCAGGAACTCAAATTGCAAACTGAGCGGCGATACGCGGTCACACGGGAGCTCCGGCAGCCGCTCGCCCGATCAAGTTTGAAACCGTCTGCAGCATCTGATCGACGCTGTAATGCGAGCGCGCCCGCGCTTCGGCATAGTGCAACTGGCTCGCCAGTTCAGGCGGGCGCGACATGACCTTGGTAATAGCGGCGGCCAGCGCATCGGCGTCCCCTGGCGGCACCAGCGTCCCGGCCTTGCCGGCTTCGAGAATATCAGACGCCGCACCGGCATCCGTCGCAATCACAGGCACATCGGCGAGCATGGCTTCGACGAGCGTGCGACCGAAGGGCTCGGGATCAATCGACGGATGGATCATCGCATCGACGGCGCGCATCAGCCTCGGCACGTCGCCGCGCTGGCCGAGGAAATGCACGCGATCGCCAAGACCGAGATCCGCCACCATCCGGTTGAGCTTCTCGGCATAAGGCTCTTCGCCAAACAGCGCAGCTCCTGCAATAATACAGCTAACGCCCGGCGTCTTTGCGAGAGCCTGCAACACGATATGCTGCCCCTTCCAGGCCGCGAGGCGGCTGAAGACGCCGACGAGCGGTCCTTCGGGCAATTTCAACTCGCGCCTAATCTCAAGCGGCGTGCTAGCGTCCGGCGGCACATCAAGACCGTTGGGCACGATCGCGACCAGCTGCTTGCGGCCGCCTTGGGCAATGAAGGCATCTGCAGCAGCTTGCGAAGGAACGATCACCTTTGCCGTACAATAATTCGCCAGCGCCACCTGCACGCGGCGCTGCGTGGCGCCGAAATGCTCACTGCTGATGATATCGTGCAGGTGCCAGATCAGCGGACGCCGCGCCAGCGTGGCGGCGACGGCCGATAACACAAAGGCTTTCTGCGAGTTCGCATAAATGACGTCATGGCGGCGCGCCTCGCGCGTCAATTCGGCAATGATGGCCCCGAGCCGACCAATCAGCGGAAAGGCTTTCAGGATTGAGCTGTCGCGCCTGACATCCGAGAGCCCCTCGCCCCAGCGCGACACACGCACCTTCAGGCCCTTAGCTGCAAGCGCCTGATGCAGCGGGCCATCCTCGAACAGGAAGGCCGCCTCGCCCGCCCATGGCTGAACGAGATCGATCAGCACGAGTTCAGCGCCGGAGATCGAGCCCGTATGGCAGACGAACAGAACGCTGGGAGCGGGCATCACGTCGCTCCGGCATAGGCATTATTCGAAACCCGGTCTGTGCCGCTCGGCGTATTGGCGTCCGGCATCATCGTGACCGCAATGCCGAAGACGCTGCCGCCCGCGACACGGATCGCGCTGGATGTCGCCACTGCCTGCCCGATCGACGAGCGGCCGGAACGCATGCAGAGCAGCACGCCATCGACCTGCCTGGCCAGCACGCCCAGATCGGTCTGGATGCCCGGCGACGGCGCGTCGATCAGGACAACGTCGTAGATCTGGCTCCAGAGCAGGAGATCGCCGAGCGGTTTACGCATCAGCAATTCGGCGGATGCCGAGAACGGCCCGGCAGGAATGACGTCGAGATTGGGAGTCGCGGTGCGGACCACCGCTTCGCGCGGCGTGATGTCGCCGCGCAGAATTCCCTGCAGCCCCATGCTGCTGCGCAAGCCCAAGGCTGTTTCGAACTTCGGCGCGCCGAAATCGCATTCGATCACCAGCACGCTGCGGCCAGCCGTTGCGAGATATTGCGCCAGGGTCAGGGTCAGAAACGTTTTGCCCTCGGCCGTCGTCGGCGACGCGACCAGAATCTTGCGGCGTGTCCTGGCGTCGTTCGACGTCAGCAGGCCCGTCGCCAGATCGCGGAGTGCATCCTGATAGTGCCTATCCTGCAGCGCGAGCGGCAGCGCACGCGACAGCGAGGCGCCGGACTGCGCCGTGAGGATCGCACCGATCGGCGATTCCGACGGATCGCGCTTGACGGTCGGCAATCGTGCCAGAATGGGTGCGCCGGTGACGACGGCCAGCTCCGATGACAATGCCGCCGCTGGCGGTGGTCCGGGACGCGGCGCCACTGGGGCAGTCGCCTGGACAGGTGTCGGCGGAGCGACTGGCGCAACAACGGCGACAGGCTCCGGCGTGGGCGCTGGCGCGGCTGCGCGCGTCGGGCGAATAGTTGCAGTCCGCAGCCGGGACAGACCCGCAAGATTGACGCGATCGCCGAAGAAGGCTGCGACGAATGCGAGCAGCAGGCCGAGCGTGCCGCCAGCGGCCAGGAACGGAATTTTCTTCGGGAAAAACGGCTTGGTCGGAAGTTCGGCAAGGCTGACCAGTCGTGTATTGCCAATGAGCACGCGCCGCTCGGTTTCGAGTTCGCTGGCGCGCTTGTAGAGATCGGCATATTGCTGGCGCTTGATCTCGGTGCTGCGCACCATGCTCTCGATCGAGGCTTCGTCCGATGTCGCCGAGCCGACTTCAGCCTTCACGGCATCCATCTGCTTTTTGAGTGCGTTCACGAGGGCATCATTGGCGTCGAACGCCTTCTGCGCGCTGGCTGCAATGCTCGCCACTTCCGTGGCCATGCGCTCCTTGATCGCGGACTGCTCCTGCTCCAGCGCACGCAGCGACGGGTGCCGCGGCCCCAGTACATTGGCCTGGCTGGCGAGCTGCGCAGTGACAACCGTGAGCTGCTGCTTGAGATCGGCGATCGAACGGTTCGACAGCACTGACGGCGAGTCGGCAGCGCGCGCCTGATTGGTCTTGATTTCCTGCAGGCGGGCGAGCGCATCGGCACGCGCGGTCTCGGCGGTCGACAGCTGCTGGCTGATGCTGCTCAGCCGCTCCGAGCTGATCGGCGCCAGCGATCCGCGCATCAGGCCCTTGTTGCGGCGAAATGCCTGGATCTTGGCATCGGCATCCCGCAACTCTGCATCCAGCTGCTTGGCTTCCTTCCAGAGATAGGACGCGGCAACCTCGCGGCTGCTCGCACCCGATGTCCGCTGCTCGTCGAGAAACGCATTGGTCAACGCATTCGCCATCTTCTGCGCGACTTCGGGGATCGACGAAGTGTAGGAGATATTGATGACGCGCGAACGTCCAACAGCACCGATCGCGAAATTTCCCGACACATAGTCGATCAGCGCCGCCGTATCGGTCCGCATCTTTTCGCAGGTGGAGCTGCTGCTCCTGCTCTGACACTCTTCAATCGCGGCTTCCGTGACGCCCGGCTGCTGCATGGCGAGCCGCATCACCCGCGGCGAGCGCGCGATCAAGAGCTGGCTTTCGACGTCGGCGGGGTCGCCGATCTTCTGCGCCCAGGCGGCAGATGCATTGCTGTTGCTGGGCTCCTGCTCGGCGACGATCACCGAACCTGTGGCGAGATAGCGCACCGGCAGCACAACCAGCGCAATGACCGTCAGGATCATCACGCCGAGAAACACAGCACCGAACAGGCTACGATTGCGCCAAACCCTGAGCAGCGGGCTCTCGCCCGCCGCGCCATCGGCGGCTTCCGTATTCGTAACGATGGCGCGTTTGGTGAACATGCGCGTCAGACTTTACTACGGGGCGCTGGCACCGCACATCCCTGCGCCGTAACGGTGCTCACCCTGCGCAACCACCCATGACCGACCGCGACACGCATACTGAACCCTTTGTCCCCCGAACCACAAATCCACTGCGGGGAGCAGGTCTACTATCCATTCATTAGGGATGTTTTGGTTAAGGGCGGGTTTAAAATGCTAACCAATACCTTTGCGCTGCCTAATTAGTAGGCTGTTACGCATCCCCCCGGACCGGTGCCGCATTAGCGAGCTAGGTAGGTACGGCATTTGGTTGCGAGCCGGAACCAAATCTCGCAGCGCGGCGTTCCGGAATTGCTGCAACCGGAGTTCCCCGATGAGCCTTCTGAAATGGGCGCTGATCTTCTTTCTGATTTCCGTCGCCGCCGGCCTGTTCGGCTTCACCGGCATCTCCGCCGCGACGGCCGATGTCGCACGCGTGCTTTTTTATATCTTCCTCGTGATCTGCATCGTGCTGCTGGTATTGGGGATCACGATCTTTCGAGCCTGACGCGCCAGCCGGCGCGCCAATCTGGGATCTAGTGAATGCCGACGCCGACCAGCCGATCGACCAGCGCGCGGTCGGCGGTCAGCACATCCGGCGTGCCGCTCCAGCTGGTGCGGCCACGCTCCATCACCATGACGCTGCTCGCGAAATCCAGCGCACGCTCGATTTGCTGTTCGACCAGAATGATGGTGACTTCATTGGTGGCGGCCAGCTTCGCCAGCAATGCCATCAGCTCGTCGCAGATCACGGGCGCGAGGCCTTCCAGCGGCTCGTCCAGCAACAGGATCGACGGCTTGCCCAGCAGTGTCCGGGCCATCGACAGCATCTGCTGCTCACCGCCTGACAGCTGCTTGCCGTAATTGCCGCGGCGTTCGCGTAGCCGCGGAAACATCGCATAGGCTTCATCGAGCGCCGACGCCGGCCGCCCCTTCAGCCCGGTGCGCAGATTCTCCTCCACCGTCAGCGAGGCGAAAATGTCGCGGGTCTGCGGCACATAGCCGATACCAAGATCGGCGCGCGCCGAGGTCCGCTTGGCCGTGACGTCCTGGTCGCCGATCCTGATCTCGCCGCCGTGACGCGTCGTCAGGCCCATCAGCGTCGCCAGCAGTGTAGTCTTGCCCATACCGTTGCGGCCGAGCACGGCGAGACGATCACCTGCTTTCACCGAGAACGAAATGCCCTCGATGATCCGCGTCGGGCCGTAGCCGGCGCTCAGGTTCTGGATATCAAGTGGCGCGGCGGGCATCGGCATAGCTCCCCAAATACGCGCGGCGCACTTCGTGATCGGCGGTGACCTCATCGGGCGATCCCTCGAAGATCAACCGCCCGGCCGCCAGCACCAGTACGCGCGTGGCAAACTTGAACACCAGATCCATGTCGTGCTCGATCATCAACACGGCGATATCAGGTGGCAGCCGATTGATCGCCTCGAGGATTTTGGGCGCCTCGTCATGCGGCACGCCCGCGGCGGGCTCGTCGAGCAGGAGCACCTTCGGATGCAGCGCAAGGCCGATAGCTAGCTCGATCAGGCGCTGCTGGCCGTAAGCGAGCTCGACCACCTTGCGATAGGCCAGCCTGTCGAGACCTAGATGGCTGAGAATCTCGCTCCACTCGGCACGCACTTCCGGCAGCTCCGTCGAGCTCGAGAAAAACCTGCGCGTGATTCGCTTGCGCTGCATGATCGCCAGCGCGACATTGTCGGCGACGGTGAGATTGGCAAACAGCCGCGTGGTCTGGAACGTGCGCACCAGACCGCGACGCACGCGATCCGGAATGCTGAGACCGGTGATCTCATCGCCGCCCATGAAGAACTGGCCTTCACTCGGCGCGATGTCGCCGGTGATCAGATTGACCAGCGTGGTCTTGCCAGCACCGTTCGGGCCGATCAGCGCGACGCGGTCGCCGGCAGTCAATTTGAAATTGACGTCGCGCGTCACGTGCAGACCGCCGAACGAGCACGACACGCCGCGGGCTTCGAGGAGATTGGTCATGCCGCCTCTCCCTTGCGCTTGAAGCGGGAGGCCAGCGACAGCACCGGTTCGATCAGCCCGCGCGGCGCGAACACCACAATCAGGATCAGCAGCAGGCCGACCAGCGTCATCCAGTGGAACGGATTGGCGGCGGCCACGATATGCTCGAAGATCATGAAGATGATCGTCCCCGCCAGCGCGCCCCACAGATGCCCTGCACCGCCAAGCACCAGCATCACCAGAACTTCGGCCGAGCGTTCGAAGCTGACGCTATCGAGACCGACGACGCCGGTGCTAATCGCCGTCAGCGCTCCACCGATCCCGGCAACGGCACCAGCGACGCCATACATCACGACAAGGCGCGGATAGATCGAGACGCCGATCATCTTGGCGCGCAGATCGTCATCCTTGATGCCACGGCACATCAGACCAAACGGCGAGCGCACGAAACGCTGCAGCAGCACGAACACAATGACCAGCACGCCCAGCGAGAACAAAAATGCCGTGCGGCTGTACATGTCGAAATTGAAGATGCCGAACACCTTGCCCGGTGTGATGCCTGACAGGCCGTCGCTGCCGCCCGTCAGCCACGACAGCTTGTTGGCAAGTGCGGCGACCAATTGCCCCACGGCAATCGACAGCACCAGTTGTGGGAGCCCGCGAAACCGCGTGATCAGCGCACCGGAGATCAGCCCCATGACCGTTCCCGCGAATACACCGATCGCCAGCAACGCAATGGGATCGGTGATGCCACGCACGCAAGCAATGCCGGCGGCATAGGCGCCGACGCCGAATTGCGCGGCATGGCCGAGAGTGGCGACGCCGCAATAACCTGTGACCAGATCGAGCGACAGCACCAGGAATGCGATGCCGATCAGCCGCGTCAGGAACGCCAGATCGTCCGGATACAGAAAGTAGCCGATGGCACCGAGCACGATGATACTCAGCGCACCTGCCGCCTCCTGACCGAAGGGAATGCTGCGCTTGTGCGGAACATGGGTCGCGACGATCTCGCTCATGCGTGCGACCTGCCAAATAGGCCATGCGGAAACAGGAAGACGACGAAGATCACCGACAGATAGAAGAAGAAGTCGCCGAACTCCGGCGCGAGATATTTGCCGGTGGTGTCGGCGAGGCCGAGCAGGAGCGACGCCGACAGAGCGCCAAGGATCGAGCCTGCGCCGCCGACAGAGACGACGACAAGGAACGTCACCATATAACGCAGTGCATAGAACGGTTCGATCGGCAGGATCTCCGCGCCGACCACGCCACCGAATGCGCCGAGCCCGATCGCCAGCGCGAAGGTCACCGCATAGATGATTTCCGTGCGGATGCCCAAGGCGTCCGCCATACCACTATGATCGACCGAGGCGCGCAGCTTGATTCCGAACTCCGTCTTCTCGATCAGAAGCCACAGCGCCAGAGCCGTAACCACACCGCAGGCGATGACAAAGATGCGATGGGTTGGCAGCATGCGGAAACCGATATCGAGCGGACCACTGAGGGTCTGCGGCAGTGGAATCGATTTCAACGACGGGCCGAAGATGAAATTGACGATGCCGATGATGAAGAACGTGATGCCGATGGTCATCAGCACCTGAATCAGCGGATCGGACTTCCGGTAGATCCGGCGGTACAGCAGAATCTCGAACGGGATCGAAACAATGATGGTGCCGACCACCGCCATCAGGATCGCGACGCTGTAATGCACATGCAGGTCGCGGATCGCATAGGAGGCCAGATAGCCGCCAATCATGGCGAAAGCGCCATGGGCGAGGTTCACGACGCGCATCAGCCCCATCATGATGGACAGGCCGATGGAAATGATGAACAGCACCATCCCGTAGGCGACGGCGTCGGTCATGATGCTGAAGACGGTACGCATGATTGATCCTATGCCGAAGCAGCGCCCGAGCGCCATTCCGGAAACTGCGGCATCGCGTCATGGACGACAGCGCCGCGCACCATGGTGAGTAACACCTTCGTCTCTTTCAGAGGGAGGCAGTCGGCGGCGAAGGGATCGCGATCAAGGGCGATCAGATCGGCCGCCATGCCCGGCATCAGCGTGCCGCGCCAGTCTTCCTGCCTCATCGCGATGGCGCCACCGACCGTATAGCTGTGAATGGCTTCGCGGACGCTGATGGCTTCACCCTGCCCGATCGGCGCACCATTGTCCGAGGCGCGGCTCACCGCATCGGCGATGCCATCCCACGGAGACCACGACCCGGTCGGCGCATCGGAGCTGGCGATGTAAGTGACACCCGCGTCGATCACGGAGCGGCCGGGATAGCAACGATCGGCGCGCGGACCGAATGCGCCGGCAATCGAGCGCCGCATCCGGGTGAGGAAACTTGGCTGGGTGACGACGAGCGCGCCCAATGCCTTCATCCGTGCCAGCCCACCGGCGGGCGGCACGAAGTAATGTTCGATGCGGTGCCGGACATCGGCGCGGGGATGTGCCGCCTGCGCCTTCTCATAGGCTTCGATGATGCAGTCGATACCGCGATCGCCGGTACAATGAACGGCAACCTGCCAGCCGCCCGCATGGGCCTCCGCGACCACGCGTTGCAGTTCGATTTCATCGCGCATGAACATGCCGCGGGACGGCGTATCGAAGAAATCCTCGCTCACCGCCGAAGTTCGCGCGCCGACGATGCCATCGGCGAAATATTTCAGCGTCATCGACTGCCAGTCGGCGTCGTGCGTCGGCACCAGCCCACGCGCCGCCGCTTCAGCCGGGTCGAGCTGGTTCATGAAGCCGAGCCGCATTGGCAGCACATCACCATTTGCGCGGATCTCGTTCCAGATCGCGAATTCATCATCGAAGCCGACGGTGAATCCGACCGCGGCTTCTACGACAGCAACAAGACCTAACCTGGCGCTATCGGCAATTGTCGCGCGCAGAGCTGCGGTGAGCTCATTGCGATCCATCGGCGGTGCAGCACGGAATATCAGTTCGGCTGCGCTTTCTTTGGCGCTGCCGTCCAGTCGGCCATCCTCGGAGCGGCCGAACGTGCCGCCTTCCGGGTCGGCGGCAGCATCGTCGATGCCCAGCAGTCGCAGCGCGGCACTGTTGACGACGGCGACATGACCGCAGAAGCGGCGGATCAGCACCGGATGATCGGGAATGGCGCCGTCGATCTCGGCCCGTGTCGGCAGTCGATGCTCGGCCAGTCCGTTCTCATCGAGGCCCGCGCCGTAGACCCATTTATCACAGGAAATGGCGCGCGCACGCGCAACCAGCAAATCAAGCACATCGGATATCGTGGGCGCGTCACGCGGCGTCACCGCCACCTGCAAGCGCGCATGCGCAATCGCGAACAGATGGATATGCGCATCGGTCAGGCCGGGAATGACGGTGGCGCCCGCGAGATCGATCGTCTCGTCGGCGGATGGCGCAACATCCGCTGCACCAATCCAGACCACCTTGCCATCGCTGACGACGATGCTGTCCGCGGGGGTTTCATCCCAGGCAGAACGATAGATGCGGGCATTGGTGAGCAGAAGCGATGGAGCGGACTTGGTCATCAAGTTGGAAATCTTCGGCGATGATCGATCAAGAGGCTGTCATTCCGGGATGTCTTGTAGGCGGCAAAGCCGCCGGAAGGACAGACCCGGAATCCCGGTGTGGTGATAAACATCGCCAGATTCCGGGTTCGCGATCGCCAAGTGGCGCTCGCGCCCCGGAATGACGGCTCTGCCGTCACTTCGTGCTCAGCGCCCAGTCCGGCTGATCGGCGAAGGTCTGGCTCTCCTTGTTGATCAGCTTGCCGTCCACCTTCTCCACGCTGCGCAGATAAACGTTCTGGCGAATGTGACGCGTGGTGGGATCGATCGACACCGGACCCCGCGGCGAGACCCACTTCATGTCCTTGACGGCATCGACCGCCTTGGCGGCATCGCGCTTGCCATCGGTGGCCTCGATCATCTTGTAGATCAGGCGCGCGCCGTCATAGGCTGCGACCGACGTCATGGTGACTTCGTCGAGGTTGCCGCCGCCCTTCTTGATGGTGGCAAGGAAGGCCGCGTTTTCCTTGGAGTCGTGCGACACCGAATAGTGATAGGTCGAGAGGATACCGATGCCGGCATCGCCGATGTTCGGCAGATCCGGCTCGGTGACGACGTCACCGGTCGACATCAGCTTGACTCCGCCGGCCTTCAACCCGTTATCGATATAGGCCTTGACGAACCCCAGCGTCGGCGGGCCGGATGGCAGGAAGGTGAAGATGGTGTCCGCGCCGGAATCCTTGATGCGCTGCATGATCGGGCTGAAGTCGGTGGTGGCGAGCGGAATGCGAACCGCTTCGACCACTGCGCCGCCCTCACCTTCGAACGTCTTCTTGAATGCCGCTTCAGCATCCACACCCGGACCGTAATCGCTGACCGCGATGGCCACCTTCTTGGCGCCGTTCTTCAACGCAATTTTCGCGGCAGGCACGGTGTTCTGCCACATCGTGAACGAGGTACGGACGATATAGGGGCTCTTCTCGACGATCGACGAGGTCGCCGCATTCATCACGATCAGCGGCGTCCTGGATTCTTCCAGCAGCGGCGCGATGGCCATCGCGTTCGGCGTGAAATAGACGCCAGCGAGATATTGCACCTTGTCCTTGACCAGCAGCTCCTGCGCCAGCGCCTTTGACTTGGCGGGATTCGGGCTCTCTTCATCGCGATAGATGAATTCGACATCATGCTTGCCTGCTTTGGTGCCATGCTCGGCGACCCAGGCGTCGATGCCCATCTTGAAGTTCTTGCCAAACAGCGCGTAAGGACCCGACATGGTGCCGATCACGCCGACCTTGATGGTGTCGGCGGAGGCCGTGCCGGTCATCAGGCCGAGAACGGCTAGTGCAAGAATGGATTGGCTGCGTCTGTTCATTGCGGTTGTCCCCGTTGGAAAGTTAAGAAAACTATTCGGCAAACCTGTATTCAATAAACGTGCCGAGATGGCCCGTTTGATCCGGCATCAGCGCGCCGAAATGACGCGTCAGAACATCTCGAAGTATTCGCGCTGCTCCCAGTCGGAGACTTCCGCCTGGAAGCGATCGATCTCGGCATTCTTGATATGCGTATAATAGTCAACCATCGTCGCGCCCATCTTCTCGCGGAAGAAAGGATCTTCCTTGAGCGCGAAGGTCGCCTCGCGGAGCGACTTTGGCAGCAGATCGGCATTGGTCTCGTAAGGCGTGTCGGCTGATGGCCCTGGATCGAGCTTGCGATCGACGCCGTCGAGGCCCGACAGGATCTGCGACGACATATAGAGATAGGGATTGGCGGCGGGTTCGCCGACGCGATTTTCGATACGCGTCGCGGAATCGCCGGCACCGCCGAGGACGCGCAGCATCGCGCCACGATTGTCGCGGCCCCAGATCGCCCGATCCGGCGCCAGCGAATAGGAGCGATAACGCTTGTAGCCGTTGATGGTCGGCGTCGTGAATACGGTCGCCGCGCGTGCATGCGTAAGAAGCCCCGCGAGATAGCCCTGCCCGAACGATGACAGCGGCTGCGTGCCCTCGGTCGGCATGAACGCGTTTGCGCCGGTTGCACGCGATACAATCGACTGGTGCAGATGCCAACCCGACGACACGACGTTCGGAATCTTCGGCCGGCACATGAAGGTGGCGTGGTAGCCGTGGCGATGCGCGATCTGTTTCACGGCCGAGCGGAACAGCACCATGCTGTCGGCCGGTGTCAGGCCCACCGTCGGCGCGAAAGTGAATTCGCATTGGCTCGGGCCGTATTCGACCTCCACCGAACGTAATGGGAGACCGAGCGCAATCACGTCACGCCGGATGATTTCGAGCACCGGCTCCATCTGGTCGTAGCGCTGCTCGGTGAGGTAGTTGTAGCCGTGCGAGAGAAGACTGACCTCCGGCGAATTGCCGGGCTGACCGGCATCCTCCGGCTTCATGCGGTTGTTTTCGACGTTGAAGATATGAAATTCAACTTCAAGACCGGCGACGAAATCGTAGCCTCGTGCGCCGAGATCGCCGAGCACCTTCTTGTACAGGTTGCGCGTCGCGAACGGCACCGGGCGGCCATCGGCGAAATGCACGTCGCACAGCACCCATCCGGTTTCAGGCGCCCAGGGCAGCACGCGAAACGTAGAGGGATCGGGGATCATCAACACGTCGGCCGCGCCCTGCATTTCAGGAATGCCGAAACCGCCACCGGCGGTGAACACCGGAAATACCGTCTTGTGCGATGTGTCCTTGGCGAACATGGTCGTGGTGATCGAGCAGCCGCTTTCGAGACAGCGCAATGCCTCGCTGGCGATCAGCGTCTTGCCGCGCAGGATGCCGTGCTGATCCGGAAACGACAGCCGGATCACTTCGAGCTTGTGCTCTTCGACCATGCTGCGCAGCCGGACGGCTGCTTCCTTTTGCTCCGCGGACCACAAACCGTGACGTTCAACGAAACTCAACGCACTCTCCCGCGGCTGTTCTGATCGATCTTCACTCTGCCGCCGGCAGGTGGATGACATTGGACCCCGGCTCGGTCTGGTCGGCCGGAGCGGCTGCCATCCATGGCGCGCCGCGACGACGGGCGACGTCGACTTCCATCCAGTAGGTTTCCCAGCCCTTGGTCGGCCCGATGCCGTCCATGGTGCCCGGGCCCTGAATGCTGCGCGCGGTGTCCGCATCGAGCGACATCATCGGCCTCTGGCCGCCGGCAACTTTCTCGATCTCCGCACGCAGCAGCTTGCGATAGGCGATGATCGCCTTGTCGCTGGAGCCGAGATGCTCGCGGGTACGATCCTGGATCTTGCCCATCGACTCCACCGCCCACTGGTCGTGGACGTTGATGTCGGCGCCCATGCCCGTATAGGTCTCGTGCTTCTGCTCGTGCGGATTGAAGCCGTAGTCGTTGGTCTTGTTCTTGCGCGAGGTGTAGTTCGGCAGCTCGTAAAGTTCGAGCCGCTGGTCGGTCATCTTCTTCTTGTCGACCGGCGTCGTGTAGCTGGTGAAGATCGCATACCAGTAGCAGTTCTCGTCATCGACCGGCACGTGCCACTGGGTGATCGTCATCTCCGTGCTCATGGGGATGACGAAGCCATGCGGGAATAGCTGGTTGGTGACGCGCACATGGGTACGCTCCTCGTCGAGCTCGCGCAGCGCAATCAGGCGCAGGCCGTATTCGGTCGATTCCACATTGATGATCGGGCGATCATATTCGCGCAGGATCTTGGTCATCGGCAGTTCGGTGCCGGCGGATGCGCCGCGGAACTGCTTGCCGTAAGACGCTTTGACGTCCTCATCCTCAAAGAAGCGATGCAAGAACGAGGCGTGCGCAGGATCGATGCCGACTTCCAGCGCCTGCAGCCAGTTGCATTCGAACAGGCCCTTGAAGGCGAAGGTATATTGGCCGGGTGCGGCGAAGCAGTCGATTTCCGGGAATGCCGGCGGCTCGCCCTCGCCCAGATAAGCCCAGAGAATGCCGCCCTTCTCGACCACGGGATATGCGCGCTGCTTGATGCCGGCGCAGAGTTTCGAAGTCTTCGGTTCGGCCGGCGTCTCCAGGCACTTGCCCTCGACGTCGAACAGCCAGCCATGAAACGCACAGCGCACGCCGCCGCCTTCGAGACGACCGAAGGCAAGGTCAGCGCCGCGATGCGGACAATCGCGGTCGAGCAGGCCATAGCGGCCCTGTTCGTCGCGGAACAGGACAAAATCTTCACCGAGCAATTTGACCGGACGGATCGGACGATCCCCTTCGAGCTCATCGACCAGCGCCGCCGGCTGCCAGTACTGGCGCATCAGCTTGCCCGCCGGCGCCTTGGGCCCGATGCGAGTGATCAGATCGTTCTGCTCTTGGCTCATCATGGCAAAATGTCCTTTATAACTCTGGCGATGCGCCGCTTATCGCTGAAATACAATCTTGCCGCCGACCATCGTCATATCGGCGGTGATGTCCTTGATCTGGTCGTCCGGCACCGTCATGAAGTCGGCGGAGAGCACCACGAGGTCGGCCAGCTTGCCGGCCTCCAGCGTCCCCTTCCGCGTTTCCTCAAACATGTAGCGCGATGCCGCGCTAGTATAGAGGCGAAGCGCCTGTTCGCGCCCGATCGCTTCGGATGCGCCGTAGACCTGGCCGGCCGGGTCCTTCCGCGTCACCATGATATACATCGTGAGGAACGGGTTCAGCGGATTGACCGGGAAATCGGTGCCGGCGCCGAGATTCTCCAGTCCCATTTTCTCGATCAAAGTGCGCGTCGGGACCGCACGATCCGCGGTCGGCCTGCCGAGGAAACGCGCGACCGTCGCCGCCTTGTCCCACATGAAGGCGTTCTGGAAATCGATCCGCGCCCCGACGCGGCGTGCCCGCTCCATCTGTTCGGGGCGGATCAGGCTGGCATGGATCAAAACGAAGCGGCGATCCTTGATCGACTTTTCCTTGTCGGCGGCTTCGAACGCATCCAGCACCTGATCGACGCCGAGGTCGCCAACGACGTGAACGCCGACCCGCCAGCCGCGAAGGTTGGCGATCGATACCAGCTGCTTCAGCCGTTCGGGCGTAACCTGCGCGATTCCATGATAATCGTCATGCGAGTCCGGATAGGCGTCGCGCATCATGGCCGTCTTCAGGGTCATGCCGCCGTCGTAGAAGATCTTGATGCCGCCGAGCTTCAACCAATCGTCGCCGAAACCCGAAGTGGCGCCGTTGCCGCTCATGACGGCGTCCCACCCGGCCGAATCTGCGGGCGGCTCCGGTCGAAACATGGTTCCGACCCGCACCGTCGCATCGCCGGCCAGAGCGAGCTTCTGCAGAATCTGCGTGTCGCGCGCGCTTGTCGCCCCCTCGACGACGCTGGTGATACCGAGGCGGTTGAGCGCGGCCTCGGCGAGACGATATTGCCGCAACTCCTCGTCTTCGGTGTAGGGCGGCACGATGTTCTCGACCAGCGGGATCGCCGTCTCGACGAGCACGCCATTGATGTCGCCGCTCGCGTCCCGCTCGAACGCGCCGCCGGCTGGATCCGGCGTGCTCTTGCTGATGCCCGCCTTCTGCAACGCCAGCGAATTGGCCATCGAAAAATGACCGACGGTCCGCAGATAGACCGGATTGTTGGGGGACACGCTATCGAGTTCCTGGCGGGTCAGGTAGCGCTTTTCCGCCAGCTGCGACGGCGGATGCCAGCCGCCGGTCGTGATCCACGCGCCGGGCTGCTTCTTCGCAACGAACGCCCGAATGAGATCGAGCGCGCCGGCCACGTCCTTGGCGCCGCTGAGATTGACCACATAGTCGCCGAGCCCGGCCGCCTTGAAATGCGCGTGGGTGTCGATCAGGCCGGGGACAACCGACTTGCCGGCGAGATCGATGACCCGGGTCTGCGGACCGGCCAGCGGCTTGATCGCGGCGTCACTGCCGACCGCGAGGATCTTGCCGTCGCGGATGGCCAGCGCTTGCGCGATCGTCGATTGGCCGTCGAGGGTGAGGATCTTGCCGCCCGTCAGGACGACCTGGGGCGCGTTCGGGTTAGATTGCTGCGCCACCGCCGGCAAGACGGAGGCGCCAATTGCAATGGCTCCTGCAATCAGACATTTCGCACCCAGATGCATCTCGCCGCTCCATCAACGATGTTCAATAGACGAACGAATGTGCGAATATTATCGTTAGACTAATTCCAGGCAAGCAGAATTTTGCAGCATGATTTGATGCCTTAGTGAGCAAATGCAGCAATTCACGCCTAAAGCATCACCTTGCGCAGAACGAACACTTGTTCAATATACGGACGCAATTCGGGAGTTGATGATGTCGAAGACTTTGAATTCGCGTACGGATCGGACCCAGGGAGCGCGCTCGTGAGCGGCCTCGTGATCATCGGCGCCTCTTATGCGGGCGTCCAGGCCGGCATCAGCGCGCGCGAGAAGGGCTATCAGGCGCCGATCCGCATCGTCGCCGATGAAATCCATCTGCCGTATCAGCGCCCACCATTGTCGAAGGCATTCCTGTCCGGCGATGTGGCGCACAACAGTCTTTTCCTCCGCGGCGAGGACTATTTCAAGACCCAGGGCATCGAACTGGTGTTGGGCCATCGCGCCATCGGGCTCGATCGTGCAGCCGGCCGGATCGCACTGGACGGCGGCGACAGCCTGCCTTTCGATCAGCTTGTCATCGCCACCGGCTCACGCGCGCGGCGCCTCAGCGTGCCCGGCCATGAGCGCGACGGCATCGTCTATCTGCGCACCCTTGATGACGCGCTGCATCTCAAGCCGCGGCTCGAAGCAGCCAACGATGTTGTCATCGTCGGCGGCGGCTTCATCGGCCTCGAAGTGGCATCGACTGCTGCCAAGGCCGGCAAGAAGGTGACGCTGATCGAGGCGCAGTCGCGCCTGCTGGAGCGCGCGGTATCGCCGCTGATCTCGCAGTTCCTTCTGGATAGCCATCGCTCCCATGGCCTCGACATCCGCTTCAACGAATCCGTCATTGCCATCGAAGGCAACAGCGCCGTGCATGAGGTCGTCTGCTCCAGCGGCCTGCGGGTGCGCGCCGATCTGATCGTCGCCGGCATTGGCGGCATCGCCAATGACGAGCTGGCCGCGCAGGCCGATATCACCTGCACCAATGGCATCGATGTCGACGAACATGGCCTGACCAGCGTGCCGAACATCTATGCCGCCGGCGACGTCAGCAATCACCACAACGGCTTCGCCGGCCGCCGCGTCAGGCTGGAAGCCGTGCAGAACGCCACCGATCAGGGCAAGGCTGTGGGTGCGATGATCGCCGGCAAGCCGGAAGCCTATGACGCAGTGCCGCGTTTCTGGTCGGATCAATATGACGCCAAGCTGCAGATCGTCGGCCTCTCCGCGCCGACCGACAGCGCGGTGATCCGCGGGTCGATGGATGATGGCAAGTTCTCGGTGTTTTATTATCGCGACGGCAAGCTCACCGCCGTCGACAGTATCAACCGGCCGGGCGACCAGATGATCGCGCGTCGCCTGATCACCGCGTCACTGTCGCCAACACCAGAACAAGCCGCCGATCTGTCATTCGATCTGAAAAAATTCGAAGCAGGCAAATAGGGCGGACCCACGGCTCATGCCCAAGATCAAGCGCCCCGACGACGAACGCGGCAATACCGACTTCATCGAGAGCCTCGATCGGGGCTTGAGGGTGTTCGAACTGTTCGGCGCACATTCGCGCCCGATGACGCTGAGCGACGTCGCCAAGGCCGCCGAGCTGCCGCGTGCCACTGCGCGCCGCATCCTGTTTACGCTGGAACGCAAAGGCTATGTGACCAGCGACGGCAAGCTGTTCGCGCTGTCACCGCGCGTCCTGGCGCTGGCTGGTTCTTACATGACGTCCAATCAGGTCGTCACCATCCTGCAACCCGTGCTCGACAGCATCTCCAGCGACGCGCAGGAGATTTCGTCGCTCGCGGTGCTCGAGGGCCACGAGGTGATCTTCGTCGCCCGCGCCAGCCCGGCGCGCGTGTTCTCTGCCGGCATCGATCTCGGCTATCGGCTGCCCGCCTTCTGCTCGTCGGTGGGCCGCGCCATGTTGGGCAAGTATTCCAACGACGACCTCACCGCGACGCTGGATGCCATGGACCTCGTGGCAATGACGCCGTTCACGGTCATCGACAAGGAACTGCTGAAGGCCACCATCATCACCGACCGCGAGAAAGGCTATTCGCTGGTCGACCGCGAGGCCGAACCGGGCTTCCGCTCGATCTCCGTACCCGTGCGGCGCTACGATGGCGCCATCGTCGCCGCCATCAATATGGGCGCCCATGTGGACCGCGTCTCCACCGGGGAAATGATCGACCGCTTCCTGCCGCTGCTGCGCGACGCCGCGGATTCGGTGAAGCCGCTGCTTCTTTAACGCTGCCCCCTCATCCTGAGGAGCGGCCACTTGGCCGCGTCTCGAAGGATGAGGAGCCCTACACTCATGGTTCGAGACGGCGCCAAGTGGCGCCTCCTCACCATGAGGTCCGAGATTGAACACGCACCAGGAATTGTCGTCTCATGCCCCATATCGTCATCGAACATTCCACCGACGGCCATGGCGACGCGCTCGACATCGCCAGCCTGATGCAGGCGTTGCACAATGCCGGCGCCGCCACCGGGGTAATGAAGGCCGCCGACATCAAGGTGCGCGCGATCCCATATGCGCATCACCTGATGGCCGGCCGGGCCGAAGGCTTCTGCCACCTGTCGGTCTCGATGCTGGAGGGCCGCACACCCGAGCAGAAAGTCGCCGTGAGCGAGGCGTTGCGCGCGGCAATGGTTTTGCTGCTGCCGCACACCAAAAGCCTCAGCGTCGATATCAGGGATATGGACGCGGTCGCCTACAAGAAGCGCGTGAACGATTAGAGCCGCGCTAACTGCCTTCTCCCCGCCTGCGGGGAGAAGGTGGCGTCGCGAAGCGACGACGGATGAGGGGGAGCCTCCGCAGGCGCGGAGCGAATGGAGAGCCCCCTCACCCGACTTCCACACGCTTCGCGCGTTGCAGTCGACCTCTCCCCGCAAGCGGGGAGAGGTCAGGCACTCCCCAAAACGAAAACGGCGCGGCATCCCCAGGGAATGCCGCGCCGTCCTCAATTCTGGTCGGCTGCGGTCACCTCATGGGCGACCGCGCCGAGGGTCCGCTTAGACCGCGTCCTTCGCAGCCTTGACCGGGCGGGCGCGCACGATCTTGCGGGCCGGCTTGGCCTTGAAGGTCATTGCTTCGCCGGTGAAGGGGTTGGTGCCCTTGCGTGCCTTGGTGGCGGGCTTCTTGATGACGACGAACTTGGCGAAGCCGGGAACGAGGAACACGCCGCTCTTCTTCAGCTCTTTATAGCCGAGGGTCGCCATGGTCTCGATAACGCCCTTGACGTCCTTCTTCGAGAGCTCAGTGGTCTCAGCGATTTTCTCGATGAGCTGCGACTTCGTCATTTGGTCTGCCATTTTGCACCTTTTGGTTTGCCGTGATTCGGTGAGACAGACACTATGAGGAATTACGGGAAAAAACCCGTGCTCAATGAAATTTTCACAGATTTTGCCGGGAAAAATGATGTTTTTTGACCATCAAACCCCGATTCGACTTGTACGGCAGGGTTTCAGGACCCTCGCAAGCGCAAAATACTTGAAACAAGGGGCCTACGGAGTCGCGGCAGGCGACAGAAACGCACCGCGATAATCACCCCCAGATTCGCCCCCTCACCACATGGTCTGGCGCGCCCTTTCCGGCCATTGCCGATCGTATTCCGGACCGCCGACCCGGCGCTCGCTCATCTCCGCCAGGATCTCGCCGGGCGTCGGCAGGGTCTTCGGATCGACGCGTTTATCAGGGTTCCAGAGATCGGACCGCACGATGGCGCGGGCGCATTGGAAATAGATCTCCCCGACCGTCATCACGATCACCGTGCGGGGAGCCTTCTCCTCCACGGCGAAGGACGCCAGCAGGTCCGGGTCCGTTGAGAGATGCGCCGTCCCGTTGATGCGGAGCGTGGTGCCGGCACCAGGGATCAGAAACAGCAGCGCGATCTTGGGATCGCGCACGATGTTGCGCAGAGAGTCCACGCGATTGTTGCCGCGGCGGTCCGGCATCATCAAGGTGCGCTCGTCATGGATCCGGACGAAGCCCGGTTTGTCGCCGCGCGGTGAGCAATCCAGCCCCTCGGGGCCGGTGGTCGCCAGTGCGGCGAAGGGCGAGACCTCGATCAGCCGCCGATACTGCGCCGTTACGCAGTCGGCTACCTTGGCGGTGGATGCTTCGCCGATGTCATCGAGACGGCCGTAGATCTCCTCGAGCTGCTCGATGGTTTCGATCACCGACATGGCCGCACTCCCCTCCGCCGTATCTATTGACCCCTGATGACCCGTATCAGGTCATCCGCATGATCTTCCGCGACACCAATATTGTTGATCGTGACGTCCGCACCTGATGTCTCGACGCTGCGCTTGAGCCGATCGCCGATCGGCCCATCGCTTGAGCGTCCCCGCGCCGCAAGTCGCGCCGCAAGCACTTCCGGCGGCGCCGTGATCGACACCACGACGACATCTTCATAAGCGGCACGTAGCGCCGGGATAACCGTCCGCGAGATATTGGCAACGACATTGCGGCCGGCGCGAAGCGCATCATCGATCGAGCGCGGAAGCGCATAACAAAGACCATGCGCTTCCCAGTGGACGGCGAAGGCGCCGCTGGCCTGGGCGTGACGGAACGCCTCCGGCGTGACCTGCGCATTATTTTCGAATTCCGACGCCTCGCGAGTCACCACGCGGCGCGTGAACACCACATTGTCGTCATCCGCGCAGGCGGCCTGCGCCAGACCGATCAGCGTATCCTTGCCGGCACCCGACGGGCCGACCACCAGCACCAACCGGCCGGGGCCGATCCGGCCTGCTTGCGCTTCGGATATCGCCGCGGTGTCGGTCATGCCACCCGATGTCCTTCGCGCCAGACATTGCGCACCACCGGTACCTCATGCGCCACATGGACGCGGATCACGTCGGCGCGCTTGCCGACCGCAATCTCGCCGCGGTCCATGAGCCCGACGGCTTCCGCGGGCCGCTTGGTCACGGTTCGGATCGCGCTGGCGAGATCGATGGAGGGCACCTTGCTCGAGAGCTGCAGGGCTCCCATCAGAAGGCTCGACGGCACATAGTCCGACGACAGAATATCCAGCATGCCTTCGCGGGCGAGATCGATAGCCGCGATATTGCCGGAATGCGAGCCGTTGCGGACGACATTCGGCGCCCCCATCAGGATGCCGATGCCGGCCTTGTGCAGGCCTTGGGCCGCTTCCAGCGTCGTCGGGAATTCGGCCACCGAGACCTTGTCTCCAACGGCTTCGGTCACGTTGTCTTCCGTAGTGTCGTCATGGCTCGCCAGCGGAATATTGCGCCCGTGAGCCAGCGCCACGATCGCACGCATATTGCCGGCCGCATATTGCTGCTGACAGGCCAGACGTTGCGCGAACATCACATCAAGCTCGGCATCGCTCTTGCCACCCTTGCCGCGATAGTATGTGCGCAGCTTTTCTTCGTCGCGGAACTGGCGCTGCCCGGGCGTATGATCCATCAGCGACATCAGCCGGACGTTCGGCTTCGCCAAGAGCGCCTTCGCTTCCTCGACCACGGTTGGCATCGGAATCTCACAGCGCAGGTGCAGGAAGTGATCGACCCGCAGGAGACTGGCTTCGCCGGCAGAAGCAATGGAATCCACCAGCACGCCGGCATAGCTGTCGATGCCCTGGCTTGAGTCCTCACACCCGACCCGCACCGAGTCGAGCACCGTGGTGATGCCCGACGTAGCAAGCTGGCCGTCATAGGAGACGACGGCAGCGATGGGATCCCAGAACACCTTGGGCCGCGGCATGAAATGGGCTTCGAGATGATCGGTATGCAGTTCGACAAGACCCGGCATAATCAGATCGCCGCGCGCATCGTCGCTACCGCGTGGCGCATCACCCTCGCCGAATTCGGCGATGCGTCCACCAGCGAAGGCGATCCAGCCCTTGTCGATGACGCGGTCGGCAAGAACGATCCTGGCGTTGCCGATGACGGTTTCGGTCGATGATGCGGTCATGGTTCTCTTTCTCAGGCAGCAGCGGCGAAGGATGCGACGTCCACCAGCCGGTCGGCGATCAAGTGCCGCACTTCGTCGTCATGCACAATGGCAACCATGGCGACGCCGGCACGTTTTTTCTCGGCGACCAGTTCAACGACCACGGCTCGGTTGGCGGCATCGAGCGACGCAGTCGGTTCATCCAGCAGCAGGATCGGCAGATCGGAGATAAAACCGCGCGCGATATTCACGCGTTGTTGCTCGCCGCCGGAAAAGGTCGAGGGCGGCAGCTTCCACAGCCGCTCGGGAATGTTGAGGCGCTTGAGCAACGCCCCCGCACGCGCACGCGCCTCCTCGCGCGTTACGCCGGCAGCGAGCAGCGGCTCGGCCACGACATCGATGGCGGCGACACGCGGCACCGCGCGCAGGAACTGGCTGACATAGCCGATGGTGTCGCGGCGCACACCCAGGATCTCGCGCGGCTCGGCGGTGGCGATATCGATGACATCACCGTTGTGGCGTACGCCGATGGTGCCGCCGTCGCAGCGATAATTGCCGAAGATCATCTTCAGGATCGACGACTTGCCCGCCCCCGAGGGACCGGACAGCACCACGCATTCGCCGGGCGCGACATGGAACGAGACGTTGCGCACCACCGGCAGGCGAATGCCGTCCTGCAGGTGCATCACGAAGGTCTTTTCGGCGTTGCGGATATCGATCATCGGAATCATGTGGACCTCACGCCGGCAGGATCGAGGAAACGAGCAATTGCGTATAGGGCTCTCTGGGATCGTCGAGCACCTGATCGGTGAGCCCCGTTTCGATCACGCGGCCGCCCTGCATCACCATCACGCGATGCGACAGCAACCGCGCCACCGCGAGATCGTGCGTCACAACGATGGCCGAGAGACCGAGCTCGCTGACCAGCGTGCGCATCATGTCCAGCAAGCGCGCCTGCACGGAGACATCGAGACCGCCGGTCGGTTCGTCCATGAAGACGAGACGCGGTTCGGTGACGAGGTTGCGCGCGATCTGCAACCGCTGCCGCATGCCGCCAGAGTAAGTCCGCGGCGCGTCGTCGATGCGATCAGCGGAAATTTCGACGCGCTCGAGCCACGAGGTCGCGGTGTCGCGAATCTTGCCATAGTGGTTCTGGCCGACGGCCATCAGTCGCTCACCGACATTGGCGCCGGCGGAAACCGCCATGCGCAGCCCCATCGCCGGATCCTGATGGACAAAGCCCCAGTCGGTGCGGAACAGGAAGCGGCGCTCGGCTTCGCCCATCGCCGCGAGATCGCGGGTCACGCCGTCGCGCATCCGGTAGGAGACGCTGCCGGTGGTCGGCGCTAACTGGGCGGCGAGGATCTGCAGCAGTGTCGATTTGCCGGACCCGGACTCGCCGACGATAGCCAGCACCTCGCCGGAATAGAGTTCGAAGGACACGTCGCGACATGCCGCAAGACGGCCATAAGATTTTCCCAGGTTTGCCGCAACAAGCAACGGCTCGTCACTCGCAGCCGCGCGCGCCCCCGGTGCAGTTGAATTCGCTGTCACATCAAGCATTTGCGCTCTCCGCATAGGGCGCAGCATTCTCGCTGCCGCGGTGCCCCTGTGATTGCCGCGTTTCGCAATAATCGGTGTCGGAACAGACGAACATCCGGCTGCCCATGTTGTCGGTAACGATCTCGTCGAGATAGCTATCCTCGGCATTGCACAGTGCACAGCAGGCCTTGTGCTTGTAGGGCTCGAATGGATGATCCTCGAAATCCAGCGACACCACCGATGTGTAAGGCGGGATCGCATAGATGCGCTTCTCGCGGCCGGCACCGAACAGTTGCAGCGCCGCGCAATTGTCCATCTTCGGATTGTCGAATTTCGGCGTCGGCGATGGGTCCATCACGTAACGCGCATTGACCTTCACCGGATAGGCATAGGACGTGGCGATATGGCCGAAGCGCGCGATGTCTTCATAGAGCTTCACGTGCATCAGCCCGTACTCGGCGAGTGCATGCATGCGCCGTGTTTCGGTCTCACGCGGCTCGAGGAAGCGCAGCGGCTCGGGGATCGGCACCTGATAGACCAGCACCTGATGCGCCTGCAGCGTCGCTTCGGGAATGCGATGCCGTGTCTGGATCACAGTCGCATCGCCCGTGCTCGTGGTTACCGCAACGCCGGCAGTTTTCTCGAAGAACTTGCGGATCGAGATCGCATTGGTGGTGTCGTCAGAGCCCTGGTCGATCACCTTGAGCTTGTCGACGGGGCCGAGAATCGCCGCCGTGACCTGCACGCCGCCGGTGCCCCAGCCATAGGGCATCGGCATTTCCCTGCTGGCGAACGGCACCTGATAGCCGGGGATCGCGATCGCCTTGAGAATGGCGCGGCGGATCATCCGCTTGGTCTGCTCGTCGAGGTAGGCGAAGTTATATGTCGGCGCGTTCATTCCGCGGCCTCCTGAAGAGCAACTGGCGTCTCGTTGGCATCGGCGAATTCCTTGCGCAGCTTGCGGAGCAAGCCGAGCTCGGACTGGAAGTCGACGTAATGCGGCAGCTTCAGATGCTCGACGAAGCCGGTCGCCTGCACATTGTCGGAATGCGACATGACGAATTCCTCATCCTGCGCTGGCGCCTTGATGTCCTCGCCGAGCTCACGCGCGCGCAGCGTGCGATCGACCAGTGCCATCGACATCACCTTGCGTTCGCTCTGGCCAAAAGCGAGGCCATAACCGCGCGTGAAGCACGGCGCCTCGGTATCCGAGCCCTTGAACTGGTTGACCATCTGGCATTCGGTCAGCGTGATCGAGCCAAGCGGCACGGCAAAGCCGACATCCTCGGCCATGAATTCGACCTCGACTTCACCGAGGCGAATCTCGCCGGCGAAAGGATGGTTACGGCCATAGCCGCGCTGCGACGAATAGCCGAGCGAGAGAAGAAAGCCTTCATCGGCCCGCGCGAGATTCTGCAGCCGCAGATCGCGGTCTGCCGGGAAGCTCAGCGCGTCGCGCGTGAGATCGCCGACCGGCTTCTCGGGATCTTCGATGGGAGACGTTTCAATCAGGCCGTCGCGGCCAAGAATATCGGTGACGCGCGGCATCACGCCCGGCTCTGCATCGGTCATGGCCGGCTGCTCGGGCGAGGATTCGCCGGTCAGCACCGGATCGAGCAGACGATGCGTATAGTCGAAGGTCGGGCCGAGCACCTGGCCGCCCGGCATGTCCTTGAAGGTCGAGGACACGCGGCGACGCACCTGCATCTGCGACGTATCGACGGGTTCACTCGATCCAAAACGCGGCAGTGTGGCGCGGAAGGCGCGCAGCAGGAAGATCGCCTCGATCATGTCGCCGCGCGCCTGCTTGATGGCCAGCGCCGCGAGCTCGCGGTCATAGAGCGAGCCTTCGGTCATCACGCGATCGACGGCGAGGCCGAGCTGATTGGAGATCTGCGCCAGCGATACTTCCGGCACGTCGCGATCGCCGCGGCGTTCATGAGCGAGCAGACGATGCGCATTCTCGATGGCGCGTTCGCCACCCTTGACGGCGACATACATGCTCAGCCCTCCTTCGCGACAAGGCGCGTGGTGCGCGGCAGCGCGACGATGGATTCGCCGGAGACCAGCACGAGATCGATGCCGCGGGGAAACAGCGAGGCATTCAGCGCAAGACGATCCAGCAGATCCGGCACGCCGATCGCGGCGCGCAGGATGGTGGCGCCGTCGATCCCGGGACCGCGCAATTCATAGGCAGGGCCTTCAGTCAGGCTCGCCACCTGCAGGATGATGGTGGTGGAACGATCCGGATATTCGCCGGTGCCGAAGGCGAAGTGCTCGAAGGACGGTAGCGCAGCGGGATCGGCCACCACGGCAAAGGCGCACACCGCCGGATCGGCAATCACAGGCGCGCTAGTGTGAAACTTGATCCACTTGGCAACATCCATCGTCGCCGCCAACTTGCTATCGAGCCACACCGGCGTGTCCTGATCGAACAGCGTGAGCGCGATAGCGGCCGCGCCGCGCATCATCGGCGCAGGTACGCCCGAAACAGCCTGAATGCGCTGCACGGTGCCGGGACGCGCCATCGCGTCCATCACCGAACGGAAGGTCGATTGCGCCGCGAGGACCTTATCCACGAAACCGGCCGGCATTTCCGCAACTGTCGTCATGATCAGCCCTCCCCGCGTACGAGCGTGTAGAAATCGACTTTGGTCGCCGCGGTCTCCGCAGCCTTGCGCTTGCTATCGGCGACGACGCGCGCACGCAGCGGCGTGAGCACCTTGGTCTCGACAGCATCTGAAAATTCAACGGTCTGGATGAGTGCGTCGCAGAGCGCGATCAGGTGCGCCTTCGCGCCGTCACGGCCCAGTGTGTAGCCGAAGCCGACCTCACCGCTGGCAAGCCGTACAGCGGCACGCGACACCGTCGCCTCGCCGAGATTGAATGGCGCGCCATCGCCGCCGATCCGGCCGCGCAGCATCACCAGGCCGTTTTCCGGCTGACGCAGTTGTTCATGGGCGGGAACAGCCACTGCATCGAGATAACCGGCGATATCCGCCGTGGCGGAGTGCCCAAGCACCCCCATCGCCTCACGGCGCCGGGCCTGCTGGTGGTTCAGGGAGGATGAAGTCATGTCACCGTCGCTCAACAAGTTGTATGATTTACTAGACAACTTTATAGGCGGAGGCAATGACCGTTTCGTGACAGCGGCACGATTTTTCGCTAATGCGTGGTCGACATCATTCCGGGACCAATTTTGTGACCATTCAGGACAAGCCAACAGGCGTTGCATTGTGGCGGCACGTCGCCGACGGCATCGAGCGCGGCATTGCAGATGGCCGCTATGGCGCTGGCGAAAAGCTGCCCGGCGAGACCGAACTGGCTGACATCTACCGCGTCAATCGGCACACCGTGCGCCGCGCGCTCGCGACCCTGGCCGAACGCGGCCTGGTGCGCGCCGAGCGCGGCAGCGGCACCTATGTGGAATCGCCAAAGCTTGCATATCCCCTGCGATCACGCACGCGCTTCTCGGAAATTGCCGGTGCCGGCGGGCGCGAGCCGCAAGCGCAATTGATCGGAGCCTGGGACGATGTGGCAACACGCGATCTCGCAAGGCAGCTTGGCCTCAAAGCCGGCGCTCCGCTGATCCGCATTGAAGCCTTGCGGTTGGCGGACAAGACGCCGATCTGCGTCGGCACCAACTGGCTGTCGGCCGAACGCTTTCCCGATTTCGGCAAGGTCTATGAGCGCGTGCGCTCGATGACCAAGGCGCTGGCGCATTACGGCATCAAGGACTATCGCCGCGCCTCGACGAAGGTGACCGCGGGGATCATCGACGCGACCGATGCGACACGGCTTGGTGTTGCACTCGGGCGCCCGATCTTGATTGTCGATTCCATCGATGTGGATGCCGACGGCACGCCGCTCAGCGCTACGCATTCGCGCTTCGTCGCCGAGCGCGTCGAATTCGTGGTCGATAGCGGTTCGCTTTAGTTAGAACGGGTCGGTGCCGAGACCCGGCACATCGGCCGGACGCGGCCCCGGCGCCGGCCACAGGAAACGGCGATCCTTCTCGGCAATCGCAACGTCATTGATGCTCGCCTCGCGGCGCCGCATCAGGCCGGCCTCATCAAATTCCCACTGCTCATTGCCATAGGAGCGATGCCAGTTGCCGGCGTCATCGTGCCATTCATATTGAAAGCGCACGGCAATGTGATTGCCGTCGAACGCCCACAAATCCTTGATCAGCCGATATTCGTGCTCCTTCGCCCATTTACGGGTGAGGAATTCGACGATCGCCGGGCGCCCCTGAAAGAACTCGCCGCGATTGCGCCAGGTCGAGTCCTCGGTATAGGCGAGCGACACTTTCACCGGATCGCGTGAATTCCAGGCATCTTCGGCCATGCGGGCCTTCTGGGCGGCGGTCTCTCGGGTGAAGGGCGGAAACGGTGGACGCGACATGGGACCCTCGGCTTTGGAATGTTGCAGGGATTGTAGCCCTGCCGCATGCGGAGTCGATGCCGTTTCACCTATGGGGCGATTGCTAAATCTGATCGGCCTTCATGGCGATCCGCAGCGCTTTCGGAATCGGCTTGGCGCGGCCGCCGGAGACAAAGGCCACCTTGACCTTGGCCTCAAGCAGCAACTCATCGCCGCGGCGCACTTCCTGCCCGAGCAGGATCGAAGCGCCCCTCACCTCTTGTGGAACCGTGACGACGTCAAGCAGATCGTCCAGGACTGCCGGTTTTAGAAAATCAATTTTCATCGAACGAACAACGAAAGCAAAGCCGGGCGCATCCTCTCGCGCTTCTTTCAGCAGCTCTTGTTGACTCGTTCCGAGCAAACGCAAGTAATTCGTTCTCCCGCGTTCCATGAAGCGCAAAAAATTCGCGTGATAAACAATCTGGCCGGCGTCAGTATCTTCGAAATAAACGCGGACCCGCATATGATGACGACCATCGCGAATTTCGCCATCAAGAGAGGCTGTCACAGGGAGATTCCTCTTATCACACTTCGGAGAGTAACCGTCTTGCACAGAGGCACCTTCCCCAGCAAGTGCCAATCGCTTTGGGCTTGAACCTTGCTCGGGATGCACCTGGAATCTTGGTCGCGGGGACGCGCATCTCTTTGTCGAATGACAATCAGCCGGCGTTGGTCAGTGTCCGGCCGATTCCCGGCTCATTTTCTCCAAAAGACCGCGCATCGCGTCGATCTGCGTGCCGAAGCCTGCCCAATCCCCAGACCTCAACAGCTTCGTTGCCTCGTTGTAGCGATCAAGCGCCTCCTGCGCCCTGTTTTCCGCAGGGCTCGCACGTGGCATTTCCGTCGCAGCACTCAGCGATGTCGGCGATGCGTTAGTTTCGATGAAGAGCGCGGACAAGGCCTCTGCAAGCGTTTCTTTCATGACGACATGCTCGCCGTAGGCGGCGATCACGCGCTTGAGCTCCGGCAAGTGTCCGTGGACCGCGCGCAGGTACAGCGGCGATACGTACAGGATTGAATTCTCGATCGGGATCACCAGCAGGTTTCCGCGGATCACCCGTGAACCCATCTGGTTCCACAACGATATTTGCTGGGAGATCTCCGTGTTCTGATGAATGCGCGCCTCGATCTGGAACGGTCCGTAGACGAGCTTCTCCTTGGGAAATTCGTAGACGATCAATTTTCCATAGTCAGGGGCGTCGCAGCGCGCTGCCAGCCATGCGATCATGTTGTCGCGTCGGCTTGGCACCATGGGGATCATGATAAAGAACTCGGCCTGGGTTTCTCCGGGCAGCCGCATCACAATGTAGTAAGGGACCATCGGCGCGACGCCGTCGCCAGCCGGCTGGCGCGGAAACTGCCAAAGATCCTCCCGGTTATAGAAAACGTCGGCAGATGCCATGTGATAGGTCTGGTAAAGCTGCGCCTGAATCAGGAAGAGGTCCTCGGGATAGCGAATGTGCTTTTGCAGATCGGACGGCATCGCCGCAAACGGCTTGAATAGCCCCGGAAGGATTCGCTGGTAGGTGGCCGCGATCGGGTCCGCCTGGTCCGTCAGATAAAAGTCGACACTGCCGTTATAGGCGTCGATGACGGCCTTCACGGAATTGCGGATGTAATTCAGATTGCGGCCGGGCGCAGGCTGCGCAGAGGGAAAATAGTTACTGGTTGTATAGGCGTCCTGGATCCAGAACATCCGCCCTTCGCTGATGACCAGATAGGGATCGTGGTCGAGGCTGAGGAACGGGGCGATCGTGCGTAACCGTTCCCCCATATTGCGCCGGATCATGATCCGGCTGTCGTCGGTGATGTAACTGGAGAGCAGCAGGTTCATGTCGTTGAAGTGGTGAGCGAAGATGATTTTTCGCACCATCCCCGTCAGCGGCACGCCACCGGCACCGTCGTAGACCGTGTATGCGTTTTCACTCCCCTTCGGATAGTCGAATTCCGGCGTGGTCGTCCTGACGACAACGTAGTTGCTCTCCTCTTGTCCATAATAAATGCGCGGTTCGCGGATCTCGGGACCGCCGTCCGCAACGGGAGGAATATCCCGCAGGTAAAGCAGCGGAAGCCCTTCAGCGCTCTTGTGCATTACCGGGCTCATCACCGCTCCATTGCCGTGGGTGAACAGCAGGTGGAGGTTGACCCACGTCTGGGCGTTCGGCGGCAGCAGTGAGGATCTGAGCTCGCGTGCCGACAGCATCACGCTCTGGTAGGTGCCGCGAAGCCAGTAGCGGTCGACATCCAGGTCACTTAATTTGTAGTAGGTGCGTATCTCCTGCAGCTGGGCGTAGGTATCGGCTAGCGGCTGCCCGTCCCACAATCTGATGTTCTCGATGGTCGCCTTGTTGGCTTCGAGTGTCGCGAAGGTAAGGTCCTGTTCGGCAGGAAAGGGCTTGGCGGCGATCTTGTCGAGATTATAGGCTTCCCTGGTCAGACGGATGCTGCGCTCGATGTAGGGCCGCTCCAGTTCCAGTTCGTTCGGTTTCACGTAGAAGCGCTGAAACAGCGTCGGGATCACGCCGGACAGCAGGAAAGCGCCCCCGAAGACGAGCAACATCGCGGCAGTGGGGAGCCAGTAGGTACGCGCCCACAGGTTCGCCCACGCGGCGCATGCCGCAACGATCGAAAGCCCGATCAGCAACCAGAGAACGGGTAGCTGAACGTGGACATCGGTGTAGCTCGCGCCAACCACTACGCCATTGTCTCCGTAGAGCAGCAAATAGCGGTCGAGTCCGTAGGACCATGCCTTCACCACAAAGAGCAAGCCGAGCAGCGCCGAGCCGTGAGCAACCGCTGGCGGTGATATCGACCACCGCTGGACCTGGTATTCGATCTGACCATGCAGCCAATAGATCACTGCGGCGAGAAGTGCGCTCATGAATAGCGTTAGCAATGCCCAATTCTTGATGCCGATATAGGCGGGCAGAGAAAACAGATAGAATCCAATATCCTTGTCATACAGCGGATCATTCGCGCCATATGGCACCTGATAGAGGAACTGGAGAATGATGCTCCAGTTGCCGACCTCCTCCCATGCGACAAGCAGAGCGAGGAATCCGGCGCCGCCAGCGATGGCAAGGCGCCATGGCAACCGATCGCGTATGAATTCGAACGGATCGGGCGGCACCGCGGTGGCCGCGAGCTTCCAGTCGAAGTCGACGGGAAGCCGGCCTCGCCGCCGTCGGACAAGAAAAAGTGCCAGCCGGGCGTTCGCCCACGCAATGACGGCAGTTGCCGCGAAGACGACAGAAAAGACTGCGGCTTTCGCGCCGATCGATGTCCAAAAAACCTGCGAATAGCCGACCGCGGAGAACCACATCCAGTCGACCAGGAAGTCGCCGACAATCGCGAGAAGGATCAGGCAAATTCCGGAGAAGATGGCAGTCACAATCACCCCGACCACGGCGTTTCGCCCTGGCGTCTTCCGTTCGGGCCCGGTAATCCCGATCGTCATGAACGGATTATAGCAGAACGGGAGAGGTGGCGGTGCCTGTCTTGAGCCCTCGCACCTGTTTTTTCTGCGTCGGCCTTCCTACATCAGAACTAAGGTGCGCATCGCCTTACGCGCGCCCAATCGGGAGAGCGCGCCATGAGCGGTGATCTCACGATGTAGTTGTGCTTGTGCGCCCTCACCAACGGTCGGGATGGCATGCCGAACCGGTGCGGGGGAGGAACGCGGCAGGAGCGCTTGTCATGACTGATTTCGCCAGTCTCGAAGCCCGTTTTGGCGCAGGAAACTATGCACCGTTGCCGGTCACGATCGTCCGCGGGGCTGGTGTCTACGTGTGGGACGAGGCTGGCAGACGCTACATCGACATGATGGGCGCATATTCGGCGGCGAGCTTCGGCCATTGCCATCCGCGCCTCGTCAAGGCGCTGACAGAACAGGCACGACGCCTGGATACGATTTCGCGCGCTTATTTCAGCGATCGGCTGGGGCCTTTCCTCGCGAAGGCTTGTGCACTTACCGGTATGGACGCCGCGTTGCCGATGAACAGCGGCGCGGAAGCCGTCGAGACGGCGCTCAAGGCGGCACGTAAATGGGCCTACAGGGTCAAGGGAGTGCCGACTGACCGGGCCGAAATCATCGTCGCGGAAGGAAATTTCCACGGCCGCACCATCTCGATCGTCGGCTTTTCTTCGCAAGCCCAATATCGCGACGGCTTCGGGCCGTTCCCGCCCGGCTTCACGCGCGTGCCGTTCGGCGATGCGTCGGCGCTCGCCGCGGCCATTACCCCTGACACCGCGGCCTTTTTGGTCGAACCAATTCAAGGCGAAGGCGGGATCAATGTGCCGCCCCCTGGATATCTCGCTGAGGTCGCGCGCATTTGCAAGGCGAACAACGTGCTGCTGCTGTGCGACGAGATCCAGAGCGGTCTGGGACGCACCGGACGTCTGCTCGCGTGTCAGCATGAAGGAGTAACACCCGACGGTCTGATGCTCGGCAAGGCGCTCGGCGGCGGGATGTTGCCGGTTTCGCTTTTCCTCGCCCGTCGCGAGGTCATGCAGGTTTTCACTCCGGGTGACCACGGCAGCACGTTCGGAGGCAACCCGATTGCATCAGCGGTTGGATTAGCCGCCCTCGACACACTGATCGACGAGCGATTGATTGAACGCGCCGCGACTGTCGGCGCGCATCTCCTCGATCGGCTCTCCGCGATCAAAAATCCGATCATTCGCGAGGTGCGCGGTCGCGGTTTGTTTGCGGGGGTCGAGTTGCACCGCAACATGGCTAGTGCCGGTACGGTGATCAGCCGCTTGCTTCAGGCGGGCGTGCTGACCAAAGATACTCACCGGAACACGATACGCTTTGCGCCGCCCTTGATTATCAACGAGTCACAGGTGGATTGGGCCGTAGACCGATTGACCGAAGTACTGGACGAGATCGCCGCATCGACGGTTCAGGCCTAGCGGCCGCCAATATTGGGCAAGCCTGCTATCTGAGAATTACCGAAGCCAAACGAAAGATTTGCCTGCATGCGATGCAGGCCGTCGGCGATGGCGTCGCCCAGATGGAAGGTCGTAGCACCCGTCATAACGAAAAGCCGTGAGCTGCGAGTGGCAGCACATGATCACGCGTCAATGGCGCCAGGATAATAGCCTCAGGCGCAGTTGGATTGATCCAAATCGCTTCGGCGATCTCGGCCTGGGGCTCGATCGCGCCATCCACTTTGACCGCATAGACGCTTGCCTGCACCCGCCATCCCGGCTCATTCGCGGCGACGCTGTTGAATTGTCCGAGCGCTTGCGCAGAACCCGGCACCATCCGGCAGCCGAGCTCCTCGCTGATCTCGCGCTCCAGCGCGGCCAGATCGTTCTCGCCGGCATCGCGTTTGCCGCCCGGCTGCATGAAGGCCTCGGTGCCGCGCTTGCGCACCACCAGCATGCGCCCTGCGTCATCGCGGATCAGCGCAGCGACGACGCCGATGATCTTGTCAGTCATTGCGAACTACTCCTCGTCGCCCGAACCGAACAATCCGATCTGGCTCTCGTCCCGTTTCGGTTCACTCAGTCCGAGATGCTTGAACGCATGCGAGGTGAGCAGACGCCCACGCGGGGTGCGCTGCAGATAGCCGCACTGGATCAGATAGGGCTCGATGATGTCCTCGATGGCATCACGCGGCTCGGACAGCGCGGCCGCCATGGTCTCGACACCAACGGGGCCACCAGCATAGTTCATGGCGATGGTGGTGAGATAGCGGCGATCCATGGCATCGAGACCCGCACTGTCGACTTCCAGTGCGGACAGCGCGTGGTCGGCGATTTTGCGGTCAATCGCTGACGCATCCGCAGCGGAGGCAAAGTCACGCACACGGCGCAACAGACGCCCGGCGATGCGCGGCGTGCCGCGGGCGCGGCGCGCAATCTCGTTAGAGCCTTCAGGGGTCATGCCGATGTCCAGCACGCGGGCGCCGCGCGTGACGATCTTTTCGAGCTCGTCGATCGTGTAGAAATTCAGCCGCAGCGGAATGCCGAAACGATCACGCAGCGGATTCGTCAGCAGACCCGCACGGGTGGTCGCGCCGACCAGCGTGAATTTCGATAGTTCGATTTTCACCGAGCGTGCCGCAGGGCCTTCGCCGATGATGAGATCGAGCTGGAAGTCCTCCATCGCGGGATAGAGCACTTCCTCTACTGCAGGGCTGAGACGGTGGATCTCGTCGATGAACAGCACATCGCGCTCTTCGAGATTGGTCAGCAATGCCGCGAGATCGCCGGCCTTGGCGATGACGGGACCGGATGTCGCGCGAAATCCGACGCCGAGCTCGCGCGCCACGATCTGCGCCAGCGTGGTCTTACCGAGGCCGGGCGGCCCCACAAACAATGTGTGATCCAGCGCCTCGCCGCGCTTGCGGGCGGCATCGATAAAGATTTGCAGATTGGCGCGCGCCTGCGCCTGGCCGACGAAGTCGGACAGCGACTGCGGGCGCAGCGTGGTGTCACCGACATCGTCGGAGCGGCGCTCAGGTGTAACCATGCGATCGGGTGGCGTATTCATGATGCGACGTTACCACGGTGCAACGGCCGCGCGAACCACCAGCACAGGCTGGCTGGAATCACGGCAATGCCCGCGAGCAATGCGGACAGTGACAGCGCCTGCGTGAGTGATCGAACGCCGGGCAAAATCACCGCCGACGATTCCGAGGGCTGAACGAACATTCCAAACCCGATGAAGCCGGCAATGCCGACGGCCGCAGCAAGCCACGCCATCCAGATCGCGTTTTGTCCGGCATAGACGGCCGACAGCGCGAAGACGACGCCGGCACCGAGCGACGGCAGCAGCGCCGCCAATGCAGCAACGAATGCCAGCAGCCACAGTGCAATCGAGACAAGCGATCTGAAACCATCGAGATCGGCGACAGAGAAGATCAATTGCAGGATCGACGCACCCAGACCGACGACGAGCAACGATACGAGCGCAGCCACGGATAGCGAACCGACAATACCGAAGATCGCGACATTGCCGATCACACGGGCGATTCTGGCCAGGCTCACTTCGCCAATTCCTTCAGCCCGAGCTTGATGAGTTGCGCCGTTTCCGCACCCTCGCCTGCGCTGCGCGACGCGGCTGCGACGGCGGCCGCCGCCTGTGGCTGGCCATAGCCGAGATTGACCAGCGCGGAGATCGCATCCCTGACGGCGCCTGGTGCGCGGTTGTCGTCCATCGCACCGGCGAGTTGCGCGACCACCGGATCGACGGACGCAAAGGCCGGCGCCTTGTCCTTCAATTCGCTGACGATGCGCTCGGCCACTTTAGGACCGACGCCCGGCGTGCGCGCCACGGCCGTCTTGTCGCGCAGCGCGATAGCGTTGGCGAGGTCGGCCGGCGGCAGCGTGCTGAGCACGGCGAGCGCGACCTTGGCACCAACGCCCTGCACGGTCTGCAGCAGGCGAAACCATTCGCGCTCCATATCGCTGCGGAATCCGAACAGCTTGATCTGGTCTTCGCGGACATAGGTTTCGATGGCGAGCACCGCAGCTTCGCCCGCCTGCGGCAGTGCCTGCAGCGTGCGAGCGGAACAATGCACCTGATAACCCACGCCCTGTACGTCGAGGATCACATAGTCCTCGCCATAGCTGTCGATCAGGCCTTTGAGCTTGCCGATCACGCGCCGACGACCTTGAGGCGCAGTGCCGTGCTCTGACGGTGATGCGCATGGGTGATGGCGATGGCCAGCGCGTCGGCCGCATCGGCGGATTTCGGCTCAGCCTTCGGCAGCAGGATCTTCAGCATCACCTGGATCTGGTTCTTGTCGGCGTGGCCCGCGCCGACCACGGTCTTCTTCACCTGATTGGGCGCGTATTCGGCGACGGCAATGCCGAACATCGCCGGCGTCATCATGGCGATGCCGCGCGCCTGGCCGAGCTTCAGCGTCGCGACGCCGTCCTTGTTGACGAAGGTCTGCTCCACCGCAGCTTCGGCCGGTTGGAAGTCGCCGAGGATCTTGGCGAGACCTTCATGAATGCCGAGCAGCCGGCTTGCCAACGGCAGATTGTCCGGCGGTTCCACCGAACCGCAGCCGATATAGGTCAGCCGGTTGCCATCGATCTCGATCACGCCCCAGCCGGTGCGGCGCAGGCCCGGATCGATGCCGATGATACGGACAGGAGGGCGAATCGGAGGGTTTGTCATCCCACAGGGATAACGCCGGAGGGCAGGGAACGAAATAGAAACGCGAAGCCGTCCCAAAGGAAAGAGAGGGAAGCTGAGCCCCTGCTCAGCCGCCCATCTTGGCCATCAGCGCGTCGGACACCTCGAAGTTGGCATAGACGTTCTGCACGTCGTCATGCTCGTTCAACAGGTCCATCAGCTTGATCAGCTTTTCGCCGGTCTCGTCATCGACCGAGAGCGTGTTCTGCGGCTTCCAGATCACCGCCGCCTTGCGGGCTTCGCCGAATTTGGCTTCCAGTCCCTTGGCAACTTCGCGAAAGGTTTCCTGCGAGGCATAGACCTCATGGCCGCCCTCGCCCGACACGACGTCGTCGGCGCCAGCCTCGATGGCGGCTTCGAGCATGTCATCGGCCGAGGCCTTGTCGGCGTCATATTCGATCACGCCGACATGGTCGAACATGAAGGAAACTGAGCCGGTTTCGCCCAAATTGCCGCCGGATTTGGTGAAGTAGGAACGGATGTCGGAGGCGGCGCGATTGCGGTTGTCGGTCAGCGCCTCGACGATGACGGCGACGCCGCCGGGGCCGTAGCCCTCGTAGCGGATTTCATCGTAGTTCTCGCCGTCGCTACCGATCGCCTTCTTGATGGCGCGCTCGATGTTGTCGCGCGGCATGTTCTCCTGCCGGGCGGCTATCACGGCGGAGCGCAGCCGGGCATTCATCGACGGGTCGGGCGTCCCCATCTTGGCAGCGACGGTGATTTCGCGCGCCAACTTGCTGAACAGCTTGGACTTCTGGGCATCCTGCCGGCCCTTGCGATGCATGATGTTCTTGAATTGGGAATGTCCGGCCATGCGGTCTCTCTTGAAGCGTCAGGGTAGTTAGGGCTGCGGCGCGGGGTTATAGGCCGCGAAATCGGCAAAATCAAAAATTTGCAGCCGAATCCGGCAGATCTTCGCAATACCGCGACCGACCTTAACCATCACTTCACGCCGAGGTGCAAGGTTACCCGCATAGATTGTATTCATTGGGGTCACCGATGGCGTTTGGACTGTTCCGCAAGCGGCGGCCGGAAGCGGCTGAAGTGGTGATGATTGCTGAAAACACAGCACCTTCTGTGGCACCGCAGCATCCTGAACCAGATACCGCTCGGGACATCCTTGAGTTGCTGGAACTCGAGCTGGGCGCGCTTATCCGCCAGCTCGAGCGTGCCGCGACATCCGTCGCCGGCGGCGCCGAATCGACCGCCGCCACCCTCTCCGCCATCCGCGCCCGCACCGACGTGCTGGCCGACCGCAGCAGCGCCGCGCAATCCACCGCCACAACCTTTGCGCAGGCCGCCGACAAATTCACCCATTCGGCCGAGGGCATCGGCACCCAGGTGCGCGATGCCAGCCGGCTCGCGGACGAGGCCGGCGCCGCCGCCCATGAAGCCAGCGCCAATGTGGACCGCCTGCGCGACTCCTCCGCTGCAATCAGCAATGTGTTGGAGTTGATCGCGCAGATTGCCCGGCAGACAACGATGCTCGCGCTGAACGCGACCATCGAGGCGGCACGCGCCGGCGCTGCAGGCCGCGGTTTCTCGGTCGTCGCCACCGAGGTCAAGGCGCTGGCAGTGCAGACTCAGAACGCCACCGAAGAGATCAGGAAGAAGATCGACACCCTGCAGCGCGACGCAGCGAGTTCGGTCGATGCGGTGCATCGCATCTCCACCGCCATCGACGCGATCCGCCCGGTTTTTGCCAATGTCAACGGCGCGGTCGCCGAGCAGAACGCAACGACCAGCGAGATGTCGCACAACGCCACCACCGCCTCGCAATTCATCGTCTCGGTCGGCAACAGTGCCGCGGAAATCGATAGCGCTGCAAAGGAAGCGGCTGCCCATGGCGAGCATGTCGCGCAGGCCGGCCAGGCCGTCACGATGTTTGCCTCACGGCTGAAGTCGCGCTGCGCGGTACTGCTCAAACAAAGCGAGCGCGAAGACGAGCGACGACGCGAAAAGCTGCCATGTCACCTCAACGTCGATCTTCAGGCACGCGGCGGCCAGATCAGCGCGCCGGTCTATGAAATCTCGATGGACGGCATTCTCATCGGCGGACCGGACGCGAACCGGCTTCCGTTGCACGACATCGTTGCTGCTGAACTCAGCGAGGTCGGCCCCTGCCGCCTGCGCATTGCCGAACATTCCCCCGCCGGCGCACAGGCACTGTTCGTCGTGCCCGACGGGGCTCTCATCAGCCGGATCGAAGACCGACTATGGGCGATCCATGACGAGAACACCGAATTCGTCACCCGCGCCATCGACGCCGGCGCCGTGCTCAATAAGATCTTTGCCGACGGTATTGCATCCGGCGCTATCAGCATCGACGACATGTTCGACGACAACTACGTCGAAATCCCTGGCTCCAGTCCGGTACAGTACCGGACAGAGATTCTCGGCTGGGCCGACCGCGCGCTGCCCGAATTCCAGGACACGTTTCTGGCCAAGGACAACCGCATGGCGTTCTGCGCCATGATCGACCGCAACGGCTATCTACCGGTGCATAACAGCATCTATTCGAAGCCGCAGCGCCCGGGTGATGCGAGCTGGAACACTGCCAACTGCCGCAACCGCCGCATCTTCAACGATCCGGCTGGATTGGCCGCCGGTCGCAATACCCGTTCCTACCTGATCCAGAGTTATGCCCGCGACATGGGCAACGGTCAGACCGTGATGATGCGCGAGATCGACGTGCCCGTGCGCATACAGGGACGCCATTGGGGCGGCTTCCGCACGGCGTACAAATTATGATTTGGGTTTGTAAACGGCGCTGCTACCTGAGACCTGGCGCAGCGCCGCATATTCCGTCTGCGAGTGGGTTAGCAGCCAAAACTGCCAAGCCCTCCTAGCCGCCGCTCGTTCGGCCTTCCGCATTGTCATCTCCGCCGTATGAACCGCCGCCATATCCATATGGCGCGCTGTATCCATATGAACCTGAACCGGGGCCGGCACCAAATCCGCGATAGACCGTTACGGGGGCGCTTCCCTCATACCGCGCGTGAGAGGACATGATCCGTCGATGCTTGCTGGCAGCGCTCTGCCCGTCTTTGGCCTGCGCGGTCCAGCTCGCAGTGCCGGCGATCAGTAAAGCGGCGCCCAACAGAATGAATTTATTCATCACATTTTTCCTTGGTCAACGAGCCCCGCGACCTCAGATGCGCACGCTTGGCTCTCAAGGTAGCGCCAATCACGCGTAGTTGAATTTCGGCTTGCGGCACCCCGTCCTGCATGGACAGCGGCGGCGAGACCCATCGGGGCCATTTCCCCATTCGCCCCGGGGCCTGGGAGGCAGTGTCACACCGCTGACATTTGCATCGGTCCATAACCGTGAACCCATTCGATACAAGCGGAGCTGCCATGACCGAACATTCCCTCGACGACGCGCAAGCAATCCACGACCGCATTCGTGCAGAGATGCTGGACGGCTTCGATGAAGAACTCGAGCTCGAGATCGACGACGATCGTCTCGACGCCCTGACCAACGAAATGTCCGACCACAGCCCGGCGGAGACCATCGAGCGACGCCTCTATTTCAAGGAACTGTTCCGCCTGCAGGGCGAATTGGTGAAGCTGCAGAGCTGGGTGCAGCAGAACAAGCTCAAGGTCGTGGTGATCTTCGAGGGTCGCGATTCCGCTGGCAAGGGTGGCGTTATCAAGCGGATCACCCAGCGGCTTAATCCGCGCGTCTGCCGCGTTGCCGCACTCCCCGCGCCGAATGAGCGCGAACGCACCCAATGGTACTTCCAGCGTTACGTCTCGCATCTCCCCGCCGGCGGCGAGATCGTGCTGTTCGATCGTAGCTGGTACAACCGCGCCGGCGTCGAGCGCGTGATGGGTTTCTGCACCGAAGATGACGTGGAGGAATTCTTCCGCTCGGTGCCGGAATTCGAACGCATGCTGGTGCGCTCGGGCATCATCCTGGTCAAATACTGGTTCTCGATCACCGACGAAGCGCAGCACCTGCGCTTCTCGATGCGTATCGCCGACCCGCTCAAACAGTGGAAGCTCAGCCCGATGGATGTCGAGGCGCGCACCCGCTGGGAGCAATACACCAAAGCCAAGGAAGCGATGCTCGAGCATACGCATATTCCGGAAGCCCCGTGGCATGTGGTGCAGGCCGTCGACAAGAAGAAGGCGCGCTTGAACTGCATCGCGCATCTGCTCGAACAGCTTCCCTATCAGGAGGTCGAGCATCCGCCCGTGGTCCTGCCTGCACGCGTGCGCAATCCCGACTATCACCGCACGCCGGTGCCAGCCGAAATGTATGTGCCGGAGCGGTACTAGCCCCACAGTCGGCAGATTGCGTAACGTTTTTCGGGCAGGCCGAGCCTAACGCAACCGCAATATTCTTTTGAATAAAAGTCATCCGACGCCCACGAAGAGGGCGTCGGATGACGTCGCGCAGATTTTACCGCGATTTATCCGACAGACACGCTCGCGCGACATACAAACCAATGTATAGTCCTGCTGCATCTTATTGCTGCTTTTGAAATGATGACCGTACGCCTATAGTACCGTCGTTGGTCGATGACGAACCATTCGCCATTGCATCATCGAGTCGAGCAAACGGGGGTCTCACTGTGGCAAATCTCAATATCAACGGCGAGCAGAAGTCCTTCGACGCACCAGACGACATGCCCCTGCTCTGGGTGCTGCGCGATATTCTCGGCATGACCGGCACAAAATTCGGCTGCGGCGTTGCGCTATGCGGGGCATGCACCGTGCATGTCGACGGCAAGGCCGTGCGCTCCTGTCTGCTGCCGGTCAGTGCGGTGAGCGGACGCGCCATCACCACAATCGAAGGCGTCGGCACCACACCGGTCGGCGCCAAGGTGCAGAAGGCCTGGCTCGATCTCGAAGTCATTCAATGCGGTTACTGCCAGTCCGGGCAGATCATGTCGGCGGCCGCGCTCCTCGCTTCTACGCCGACCCCCGACGATTCTGACATCGATGCCGCCATGGCCGGAAATATATGTCGCTGCGGCACCTATGTCCGGGTGCGTGAAGCCATCAAGCATGCTGCCTCCGAACGGCAAACCTAGGAGTCGGTCATGAAACTTGCAGACAACATGCTTGTTGCGACCAGTCCTGCAAACAAGCCTTCTGGCCTGTCACGGCGCAATCTGCTCGCTGGCGCCTTTGCCGGCGGCTTTATGTTCGCCTTCCAGCTTCCGGTACGCGCGGCCAATGAGCCGACGCAACCTCCCGATACAACGGAGGGCAAATTCGCCCCCAACGCGTTCATCCGCATCGACACTACCGGCAAAACGACGCTGGTGATGCCGCAAGTCGAGATGGGGCAAGGCATCTATACCGCCATCGCCATGATCCTCGCCGAAGAGCTCGACGCCGACTATGCGCAGATCACGCTGGAACATGCGCCGCCCAGCGACAAGCTCTACGGCAATCCAATTTTCATCATCCAGGCGACCGGCGGATCGACTTCGGTGCGTGCATTCTGGAAACCTCTACGCAATGCCGGCGCAACCGCGCGTGCGATGCTGGTGCAAGCCGCAGCTGAACAGTGGCAGGTCGAACCTGCGAGCTGCACGGCGTCGAACGGGCAAGTGATGCATACGGCCAGCGGGCGCAAACTGTCTTATGGCGAGTTGTGCGACGCCGCCGGCAAACTCACGCCGCCGAAGGACGTCGCGCTCAAGGACCCGAAAGACTTCTCGGTGATCGGCAAGCCGCTGAAGCGCTTCGATACACCGGACAAGGTCAACGGCAAAACGATCTACGGTATCGACGCAATGATACCGGGCATGACATTCGCGACGCTGGCACAATGCCCGGTGTTCGGCGGCAAACTCGCCAAGGTCGATGACCGCACGGCGAAGAAGATTCCGGGCGTGCGGCAGATCGTGGTGCTCGACGACCTCGTGGCCGTGGTCGGCGACCACATGTGGGCCGCCAAGTCTGGGCTCGAAGCACTCGACATCACCTGGGACGAAGGGCCCAACGCGAAGATCAGTTCGAAGGACATCTGGGCGCATTTGCGCACGGCCAGCGAGACGGACGGCGTAATCGCCAAATCCGTCGGCGACATCGCCAAGGGTCTCGCGACCGGCGAACGGATCGACGCGTCCTACGAGATGCCGTTCCTTGCGCACGCGACCATGGAGCCCTTGAATTGCACGGTGCACTTCAAGGGTGATTCCTGCGAGGTCTGGACGGGCACGCAGATCATGTCGCGGGTGCAATCCGAAGCCGCCAAGGCCGCGGGCCTGCCGATCGACAAGGTCACAGTAAATCAGCACATGATTGGCGGCGGCTTCGGCCGCAGGCTTGAGCCCGACATGGTCGTGGCGGCGGTGCGCATCGCCAAACAGGTCAATGGACCGGTCAAGGTGGTGTGGACCCGCGAAGAGGACATCCAGCACGACATTTATCGCCCCGTCTATCGCGACAACATTTCGGCGACACTGTCCAACGGCAAAGTGGTCGGCTTCAAGTACAAGATCGCAGGCTCGGCCGTGATCGCGCGTTGGCTGCCGCCTGCGTTCCAGAAGGGCATTGACATCGACGCCATCGATAGTGCCGCGGACCAGCCCTACGACTTCCCGCATTTCCAGTGTGAATATGTCCGTGTCGAACCACCGGCGGTGCCGACCGGCTTCTGGCGCGGCGTCGGCCCGAACAATAACGTGTTCGCGATCGAGAGCTTCATGGATGAGCTCGCTCGCAAGGCCGGCAAGGATCCCGTCGTGTTCCGGCGTGAATTGCTCGGCAAGGCACCACGGATGCTGGCGGCCCTCAATCTCGCGGCGGAGAAGGCCAACTGGGGTCAGCCGCTGCCAGCGCGCGTCGGACGCGGCGTGAGCATCCAGCCCACCTTCGATACTTCGATCGCGACTGTGGTCGAAGCGGAGGTGGATTCTCAGGGCGAGATCCGTCTGCGTCAGGTCAACGTGGCGGTCGACACCGGCATCGCTGTCAATCCCGACACCATCGTGGCGCAGATCGAAGGCGGCATCGTGTTCGGCCTCACCGCCGCGCTCTATGGCGACATCACCATCGAGAAGGGGCGCGTGCAGCAGTCCAATTTCCATGACTACCGCATGCTTCGGATCGACCAGATGCCGAAAATCAATGTCCACCTCATCAAGAGCGGCGAAGCGCCCGGCGGCATAGGCGAGTGCGGCGTGATCGGCGGACCGCCGGCACTGCGCAATGCAATTTATGCTGCGACTGACGTTGCGCTGCGGAGGATGCCGATCGACCGCGATGCGATCGCCGAAAGGAAGAAGTCATGACGCCCGCCGCACGTCGCATTCTCGGCAGCGTCATTGTGATCGGTGTCGTGGCTGCAGCCGGCGCCGCGCTCTATGTTCGCGGTCCCGGACCGATGGCCTTCTCGGGCGGCCCGAAGGTGGCGCTGGCCGATTACAAGGGTCCCAATCCCACGGGCGTTCCCGCCAACATGGCCAACGCCAGCCTGATCGAGCGCGGCGAATATCTTGCGCGTGCGGCGGATTGCATGGTCTGCCACACTGCGCCCGGGGGCAAGGAATATGCCGGCGGCTTCGCATTCAAGCTGCCGTTCGGCACGCTTTACTCGACCAACATCACACCGGACAAAGAGACAGGCATCGGCAACTACACCGATCAGCAGTTTCTCGACGCCGTTCGAAGCGGCAAGCGCCACGACGGCGCCCGGCTCTATCCCGCGATGCCCTATACGTCCTACACTTACATGACCGATGCGGACACGCTCGCGGTCAAGGCCTATCTGTTCAGCCTCGCACCGGTGCGCGCAGCACCGCCTGAGAATACGCTTGCCTTTCCGTTCAATCAGCGCTGGGCAATGACGTTCTGGTCGGCATTGTTCAATCCCGATACGCGCTTCGAACCCGATAGGTCGCAAAGCCCGGAATGGAACAGGGGCGCCTATCTCGTCGAGGCGCTGGCGCATTGCGGCGAATGCCATACCCCGCGCAATCTCGGCTTCGCGCTCGACAACCGCAAGAAATTTGCTGGCGCCCTGACCGCCGGATGGCGGGCCTTCAATATCACCTCGGACAAGACGACAGGCCTTGGCAGCTGGAGCGACGACGATGTCGTTTCCTATCTGTCGATCGGGCATGCCAAGGGTCACGGCACCGCGTCGGGGCCGATGGGCGAAGCGGTGGACCACAGTTTCAGCAAGATGGCGCCGACGGATATCAAGGCGATGGTCGCATTCCTGCGCACGGTGCCGGCGGTGCCCTCACCTGATCTGCCCGCGAAACTCGCGCCACCCGCACCGCCCTCGCACAGGGACGGCATGACGGCGAACGCGCTTGGCAAGACGGTCTTCCAGGGCGCCTGCGTGAGCTGCCATGGCTGGACAGGCGAGAGCGCACTCTCGCCCATGGCCACGCTGACTGGCGCGTGGGCCGTTAACGATCCCGGCGCGACGAACGTGGCGCAGATCGTGATCTCCGGCACCAAGCGGCATACGCCGCAAGGCGCGCTGTCGATGCCAGCTTTCGGCAAGAGCCATTCAGATACGGAGATCGCGGCTGTCGCGAATTACGTGACCGCGCGCTTCGGCAGCAAGGGATCGCAGATCACGGCAAGCGATGTCGCGGATTTGCGCAAGCAGACGGAGCAGTAGGCCGAACTAGGTCAGCCAGAACTCAGGCACCGCCTGCGACAGCCGACCACCGAGCCGCACCGGCGCGATGCGTGAGGCAAGCCCCGTCTTGTCATCGGTTTCGACCGCAACGCCCGACAAGGTCGCCGGGCCGAAGGCGGGCTCGAAACGGCCGGAGGGAATGCCGGTCGTGAAGCGCCTGACAGGCTCTTCCTTCTGCATGCCAATCACGGAATCATAGTCGCCGGTCATGCCTGCATCGGTCATGTAAGCTGTGCCGCCGGACAGGATTTGATGATCGGCGGTCGGCACATGCGTATGCGTGCCGACGACGAGGCTCACGCGGCCATCGCAGAAGTAACCCATGCCCTGCTTTTCGCTCGAGGCTTCGCCATGGAAATCCACCACGATGGCGTCTGCAGCTTCCACCAGCGGACAGGCATCGATCTCCTTGCCGACAGCGCTGAACGGATCGTTGAGTGGCTCCATGAAGACGCGGCCCATGGCGTTGATTACCAGCGCACGCGCACCGTTCTTGGCATCGATCAGCGCAGAACCGCGGCCGGGGGTGTGGCGCGGGAAGTTCAACGGACGGATCAGACGCGGCGCGCGTTCGATGAACACCAGCGCCTCTTTCTGATTCCAGGCGTGATTGCCGAGGGTCACCGCATCGGCGCCGGCGTCGACAAGATCATTATAGATCGTCTCGGTGATACCGAAGCCGCCGGCGGCGTTCTCGCCATTGATGATGACAAGATCGAGCTTCCAGTCGCGGATCAGACCCGGCAGTTTTTCGAGGATCACCACGCGGCCGGTTTTGCCGACCACGTCGCCGATGAAGAGAATACGCAAGTCAGATGCTCCGAAAATCGATCGTCCGGGTCTCGGTTAGCACATAATCCAGCGCCACGTCGTGCGGTTGCATGGGAATGGCCTCGATTTCCTGGGTGTCGAAGGCCACGCCCACGGCGATAAATGGCTTGATGGCGTGCAGTTGCGCGAAGGTGCGATCGTAATGCCCCGCGCCATAGCCAATGCGGTGGCCGGCGCGGTCGAATGCCGCGAGTGGTACCAGCAGGATATCGGGAATCAGTGGTGGCGCTTCCGGTGCTGGTTCCGGAATGCCCAGTGAACCGCGCACCAGCGCATCGTTCGGGCTCCAGATCCGGAACATCAGGGGCTCGTCACGGGCGATGATCACAGGGAGCGCCAGTTGCGCACCCTGGGCGGCGAGATGCTGCATCAGCGGGATCGGATCGATCTCGCTGCGGATGGGAGAATAGCCGGCGACGATGTCGCCGGCCCTGACCGGGAAAGGCAGCCCACGCGCTGCGACGGCTTGTGCGGCTGCCGACCGTTCGGCCTCGCTCAGCGCCGTGCGGCGTGCCAGCGCGGCTATGCGGAGTTCAATCTTTGTCGGAGTGGGCGGCGTGTCGGACATGCCGCACGATATGCTGTCCGCAGAGCCTGCGGAAGCGCAGGACCGGTCTTCGCGATCATCTTTGGCGAGCGAGGCCAAGATTGCACGGCAAACGCCATGCAAGGGCCACAGCCATCAAAAAAGTAAAAGTGCGAAGCCACGATGGCCGTTGAAGCACTCAATCCCGGAGCACCTACGAAAGTAGGTGGGCACCATGTGACCAGGTCCACGGACCTGGTCAGGGACAGTTCCCTGAAGGATCGATAAGGCCCCGGGGATATATGGCTCCTGACGCGCGACGCAGCCTCGCCTGAGCAATGTAGGGGTTATGAGACGGATGCGCCAGTGCCCGCTTGGCATCAAAGCCTGCGTTATCCAATAGCAACGCCGCCGCCGATGGTGCGGTTGAGCACCTGGGTGGTCTTCTCGATCCGCTCTGCCGCAGCATTCAGGGCCGCGGCAACCGCCGTCTGCGTCGCCCGTGCGCGATCTGCGGCGACAACGCGCACATCGCGCAATGCGGCGAGTTCTTCCTGCAGGGCACGGATCTGCTGATTGGCATCGACCAGTTCGTCGGCAATGGTCAGCGCCGCCATCACCGTCAGCCGCGCATCGCCGATCTCACCGAATTTGCCACGCAGGTTTTCGACGCGGGATTCAAGACTTTCCGCCAGCCGCAGCAGGCGGGTCTCCTGCCCCTCCTCGCAGGCCATGCGATATTGCCGGCCATTGATTGTAACGTTGACGTGGCTCATCTCGCTTTACTCATGCGCGTTGTCAGTCGCCAGCACCGCGCGGATGGTGCCGATGGCGGTGTCGAGCTTGTCGGCGATGTCGCGATTGGCGCGCTCCAGCCGGCGCGATTTCACCAGCGTGCCATCAAGCTCATCCGCCAGCCGGGACCGGTCGGCGCCAAGCGCCTGAATGCGGGTGGCCAGCTCATCCTCGTCGCGATCCGCCTCACGGCGGCGCTCGACCGCACTTTCCAGAGCATCCAGCGCTGCCATCAACCGCCGCGTGGCAGAGTCGATCTCGGCCGCACCGCCATTGGCGGGATCGGAGGCTGTGAGATGGGCGGGTCGTTCGATCATACTGGGTTACGCGGGACCTTGGGTGTGATGCGACGGGAGCTCAAAAACCACGGCTCCGCAAGCCTTTAGGCCCTGAAACTTAGGTTGCAAGCGAGCCGGACGCAACAAAGCTTAAAAGCTATGCACCGCAAAGCCGACAAAAACCGCCGGTAGATATCCACAGACCAGAACTGTCCGGGAGACCTTGGACTCCCAGGAACCCAGATGCTATCCACCAGTTTCTCCAAAGCGATCCCAACATCTCGCTGCAGACCGCCCCTCTTGCGGACGCAGAATATTCCATTCCCTTCAATTTAGACGGAAACCGACATGGCGCAGGTTGATCACTCGAAAATGGCCAACGCGATTCGTGCCCTCGCCATGGACGGCGTGGAAAAGGCCAAATCCGGTCACCCTGGGCTGCCGATGGGCGCCGCCGACGTCGCCACCGTGCTGTTCACACAGTTCCTTAAATTTGACGCGGCCGATCCGAAGTGGCCGGATCGCGATCGCTTCATCCTCTCGGCCGGCCACGGCTCGATGCTGCTCTATGCCCTGCTCTATCTGACGGGCAACAAGGAGATGACGCTCGACCAGCTGAAGAACTTCCGTCAGCTGCATTCGAAGACCCCCGGCCATCCCGAGAATTTCCACACGTCGGGCGTCGAGACCACGACCGGCCCGCTCGGTCAGGGCATCGCCACCTCCGTTGGCTTCGCGCTCGCCGAGCGCATGCTGGCCGCCGAATACGGCGATATCGTCGATCACTACACTTACGTGCTGTGCTCCGATGGTGACCTGATGGAAGGTGTCAGCCACGAAGCTCTGGCCATGGCCGGTCATCTCAAGCTGTCGAAGCTGATCTTCCTTTATGACGACAACGGGATTTCCATCGACGGTCCGCTGTCGCTTGCCGACAGCGTCGACCAGGTCGCACGCTTCAAGGCCCATGGCTGGAATGCCGTGCATGTCGATGGCCACGACCAGGTCGCCATCGCCGCTGCGATCAAGCAAGCGCAGGCGTCCGACCGCCCATCGATGATCGCCTGCAAGACCAAGATTGGCTTTGGCGCACCAACCCGCGCCGGTACCTCGAAGGCCCACGGCGAACCGCTCGGCGCGGAAGAACTCGCAGGCGCCAAGAAGGCACTGGACTGGAATTACGGCCCGTTCGAGGTGCCCGATGATATCCTGCAGGCCTGGCGCAATGTCGGCAAGCAGGGCGCATCGGCGCACGCGGACTGGCAGAAGCGTTTTGATGCCCTTCCGGACGACAAGCGCAGCGAATTCACCCGCCGCAACGATCACGTTCGACCGACAGCCATAGCGGACGCGATCCTCACGCTGAAGAAGAAGCTGATCGCCGAGCCGCAGACCGTCGCGACCCGCAAGGCGAGCGAACTCGCGCTCGAAGCGCTGGTGCAGGTCATGCCGGAAATGGTGATCGGTTCAGCCGATCTCACGCCATCGAACAACACCCGCACCAAGGGCGCCATCGAAGTGAAGCCCGGCGAATTCAAGGGTCGCTACATTCACTACGGCATTCGCGAAATGGGCATGGCCGCAGCCATGAACGGCATCGCGCTGCATGGCGGCTTCATCCCGGCCGGCGCGACCTTCATGTGCTTCACCGACTATGCGCGACCGGCGATGCGCATCTCGGCGCTGGCGCAGATCCCGGTCATCTACATCATGACCCACGACTCGATCGGCCTTGGCGAAGACGGCCCGACCCATCAGCCGGTGGAGCATCTGGCGGCGATGCGCGCGATGCCGAACATGCGCGTGTTCCGCCCCGCGGACACGGTCGAGACTGCCGAATGCTGGCAGCTCGCCATGGAGAAGACCAACGGCCCAACCATGCTGGCCCTGTCGCGCCAGAACCTGACGCCGGTGCGCACCACCCATCACGACGACAATCTTTGCGCCGCTGGCGGCTATGAGTTGATCGCGGCCAAGGGCAAAGCCGCCGTGTCGATCTTCGCCTCGGGTTCGGAAGTCGAGATCGCAGTCGCTGCGCAGAAGCAACTGGCCGACAAGGGCATCGCGACGCGGGTCGTATCGGTCCCCTCGCTCGAACTACTGCTGGAGCAGCCTGAAGAGCGCCAGAAGGCGATCATTGGCGACGCGCCGATCAAGATCGCCGTCGAAGCCGCGGTCCGGTTCGGCTGGGATGCCGTGATCGGACACGACGGCACCTTCATCGGCATGAAGGGCTTCGGCTCGAGCGCGCCAGCCAAGGAGCTTTACAAGCTGTTCGGCATCACGGCCGAGGCCGTGGTCGAGGCTGCAACCAGCAAGCACAACGCGGCTTAACTCTATCGGAACGCTGGTAAATTTGACACATTGCACCAGCGTTCCATTCAGGGCATGAAACGCCCGTCACACGTCACTATATGAAGGCCCTCACGCGAGGTTTGAGCCTAATAAAAGGGAGAAGTTGAATGGCAGTCCGGGTTTCGATCAACGGTTTTGGCCGCATCGGCCGCAACGTCCTGCGGGCGATCTACGAGTCCAAGCGCACCGACATCGAAGTCGTCGCCATCAACGATCTGGGGCCGGTTGAAACCAACGCCCACCTGCTGCGCTTCGACAGCGTGCATGGCCGCTTCCCCGGCGACGTCACCGTCGACGGCGACAGCATCCAGCTCGGCAACGGCAACAAGATCAAAGTCACTGCGGTGCGCGATCCGAACACGCTGCCGTGGAAGGATCTCGGCATCGATATCGCGCTCGAATGCACCGGCATCTTCAGCGCCAAGGCGAAGGCGACGTCGCATCTGACCGCAGGCGCCAAGCGCGTGCTGGTTTCGGCTCCGTCCGATGGTGCTGATGCCACGATCGTCTACGGCGTCAACCACAAGACCCTGACCAAGGAGCATCTGGTCGTTTCCAACGGTTCGTGCACCACCAACTGCCTGGCGCCTGTCGCCAAGGTGCTGAACGAGACCGTCGGTATCGAAACCGGCTTCATGACCACGATCCACGCTTACACCGGCGACCAGCCGACGCTGGACACGCTGCATAGCGATCTCTATCGCGGCCGCGCCGCTGCGATGTCGATGATTCCGACCTCGACCGGCGCCGCGAAGGCCATCGGCCTTGTGATGCCCGAACTGGCCGGCAAGCTCGATGGCGTTTCGATCCGCGTGCCGACCCCGAACGTCTCGGTGGTCGATCTCAAGATCATCGCCAAGAGGAGCACCACCAAGGAAGAGATCAACGAAGCGATCAAGAAGGCTGCGGCCGGCGAGCTGAAGGGCGTGCTCGGCACCACTTCGCACCCGAACGTGTCGATCGACTTCAATCACGATCCGCATTCGTCGACCTTCGCCTTCGACCAGACCAAGGTGCAGAACGGCACGCTGGTGCGCGTGCTCTCCTGGTACGACAACGAGTGGGGCTTCTCCAACCGCATGGCCGATACCGCCGTCGCGATGGGCAAGCTGCTCTAAAATATACTTGGCAACGAACAGGAGACTGGAATGGCACTTCCGTGGTGGATTGTTATTCCAGTCGGCATCCTTTTCGTTGCCTTTATCGTTTTCGCGCTCCGCCAAGGCGCGACGGTGAATACTGACCCTGAAAGTACACCGCCGAGCTATCCGGGCGAGCAACCTTAAACTTCAAGAACGGCCCAATCTCGCATGGCAACATTTCGCACCCTCGACGACGTCGATGTGAAGTCCAAGCGCGTTCTCGTGCGCGTCGATCTCAACGTACCCATGGATGGTGGCAAGGTTACCGACGCAACGCGGCTTGAACGCATCGCGCCGACCATCACCGAAATTTCCGACAAGGGCGGCAAGGTCATCCTGCTGGCGCATTTCGGCCGCCCCAAGGGCCGCGACGACAAGAACTCACTGAAGCCCGTTGCTACGGCACTTGCCGATGTGATCAAGAAGCCGGTCGCCTTTGCCGACGACTGCGTCGGCGACGTCGCAGCCAAGGCCGTTGGCGCCATGAAGGACGGCGACATTCTCTGCCTCGAGAACACGCGCTTCCATTCCGCTGAGGAGAAGAACGATCCGGCTTTCGTCGCCGAACTCGCCAAGCTTGGCGATATCTGGGTCAATGATGCATTCTCGGCTGCACATCGCGCCCACGCCTCCACCGAAGGCCTCGGCCACAAGCTGCCCGCCTATGCCGGCCGCACCATGCAGGCCGAGTTGGACGCCCTCGGCAAGGCGCTGGACGCGCCGACCAAACCGGTGATCGCCATCGTCGGCGGCGCCAAGGTCTCGTCGAAGATCGATCTCCTCGAAAATCTCGTCACCAAGGTCGATGCGCTCGTGATCGGTGGCGGCATGGCCAACACCTTCCTGCATGCGCAGGGTGTCAAGGTCGGCAAGTCGCTGTGCGAGAAAGATCTTGCCGCCACCGCGCTGCGGATCATCGACAAAGCTGAAGCGTCGGGCTGCGCCATCATCCTGCCGGTGGACGCCATCGTCGCATTCCACTTCGCCGCCAATACCCCGTCTCACGCCTACGGCCTTGATGCGATCCCAGATGAGGGCATGATCCTCGACGTTGGTCCGCAGTCGATCGAACGCATCAACTCGGCCATCGACGATGCCGCCACGCTGGTCTGGAACGGTCCGGTCGGCGCGTTTGAAATGACGCCGTTCGATCGCGGCACGGTTGCCGGCGCCAAACACGCCGCGGCGCGCACCAAGGCGAAGAAGCTGATTTCAGTAGCCGGCGGCGGCGACACGGTGGCCGCGCTCAATCACGCCGGCGTCGCCGATGACTTCTCCTACATCTCGACCGCCGGCGGCGCCTTCCTCGAATGGATGGAAGGCAAGCCGCTGCCGGGCGTGGAAGTATTGAAGAAGTAGCAGCGGTACATTTTTGCCCGCAAGACTTGTGGGCGCCGCAATGTTTATGGTATGTTCTTTCTATGAGCGAGAATGTGCAAACAGCAATGTTCGAGATCCTGAAGAAAATTCAGGGTGATGTTGCTGCGTTTCGCGGGGCGGCCGATAAACGTTTCGAGCAAGTCGATAGCCGTCTGGAGCGCGTCGAGACGTTAGTGCGCAAACAACGCCGTGATGGCGCTGCGATGCTGGTCATGATGCGTTCAGCAGCCGGTGATTTCGAAGAGCGGCTTGCAGCCGTAGAGCAGCAGATCGCTTTGCTAGACGCCAGCGAGCACTGACGTTCGGAAATACTAACGCGTTGGGAATTCCATTAGCTGGAACGCTGGGCCATCGTGGCGATTAACGTCGGCTTGTATGCGCGACTGATGGCGTCTTGGATTCGCCGTCTCCTCGCGCTAAGAGCCATATATCCCTCGGCGCGGCGTTTGCGCCTGTCCCAATTTACAAGGAGCTTCCTGCATGGCCCGTATTACGTTGCGTCAACTGCTCGATCACGCGGCAGAACACGATTACGGAGTGCCGGCCTTCAATATCAACAATATGGAACAGGCGCTGGCGATCATGGAGGCCGCATCGGGTGTCGATGCACCTGTGATCATCCAGGCCTCCCGCGGTGCCCGCTCCTATGCCAACGACATCATGCTCAAGCACATGATGGACGCGGTCACCGAAATCTATCCGCATATTCCCGTTTGCGTGCATCTCGACCACGGCAACGAAGCTGCAACCTGCATGACCGCAATCCAGGCCGGATTCACCTCGGTGATGATGGATGGTTCGCTGAAGGCAGACGGTAAGACGGCGGCGGACTGGGACTATAATGTCGGCGTGACCAAGACCGTCACCGACATGGCCCATCTCGGCGGCATCTCGGTGGAAGGCGAACTCGGCGTACTCGGCTCGCTGGAGAGCGGCATGGGCGAAGCCGAAGACGGCCACGGCGCCGAAGGCCAGCTCAGCCACGACCAGTTGCTGACCAATCCCGACGAGGCCGTGAAGTTCGTCAAGGAAACCCAGGTCGACGCCCTGGCAATCGCCATGGGTACCTCGCATGGCGCCTACAAGTTCACCCGCAAGCCGGACGGCGACATTCTCGCCATGAACGTGATCGAGGAAATCCACCGCAAGCTGCCGAACACCCATCTGGTGATGCACGGCTCGTCCTCGGTGCCGCAGGACCTGCAGGACATCATCAACAAGTTCGGCGGCCAGATGAAGCCGACCTGGGGCGTGCCGGTGTCGGAAATCCAGCGCGGCATCAAGCACGGCGTGCGCAAGATCAACATCGACACCGACAACCGGATGGCCATGACCGGCCAGATCCGCAAGGTGCTGAGCGAGAACCCCAGCGAATTCGACCCGCGCAAATATCTGAAGCCGGCGATGGAAGCGATGGTCAAGCTCTGCAAGCAGCGCCTGCAGGAATTCAATACCGCCGGCCAGGCCAGCAAGATCAAAAAGGTGCTGACCACGGCCGAAATGGCCAAGCGTTACGCATCGGGCGAGCTGAACGCGAAGATCGCCTGAGCCCAAACTGCCAATTGACTGTGTTTCAGCCTGCCATACTGCCTATGGCAGGCTGAATTTTTGCCGGAATCGGATGCGGACGGGCTCATTGGCCGGCCAGATGCTCGGATTTTGCCCGAGAACGGTCTAGATTGACCTGCAGGACTAGCCCGCTCAGGACATGCCCATGAATCTCGCCGAACTCAACAAAATCGCCCGCGCCATGACCGCGCCGGGCAAGGGCTTGCTTGCCGCAGATGAATCGTCAGGCACGATCAAGAAGCGCTTCGATGCGATCAGCGTCGAGTCGACCGAGGACAACCGCCGCGATTATCGTGAAATGCTGTTTCGCTCGCGTGAGGCGATGAGCAGCTACATTTCCGGCGTGATCCTCTACGACGAGACCATCTGGCAAAACGCCAAGGATGGCACGCCGCTGGTGCGGCTTATCGAGGAAGCCGGCGCCATTCCCGGCATCAAGGTCGATGAGGGCACGCAGGCCTTGCCGAACTGTCCCGGTGAGCTCGTCACAGCGGGCCTCGACAAGCTCGCCGAGCGTCTTGCCAAATATTACGCGCGCGGCGCGCGCTTCGCAAAGTGGCGCGCGGTGATCGATATCGGTGCCGGGATTCCCTCGATGACCGCAATCTCCGTCAACGCGCATGCGCTCGCCCGCTATGCCGCGCTATGCCAGGCCGCACAGATCGTCCCGATCGTCGAGCCCGAAGTGCTGATGGACGGCGATCACGACATCGACCGCTGCGTCGAGGTGACGCAACGCATGCTCAACAAGACGTTCCAGGAATTGCGAGTCCAGCGGGTCGCGCTGGAAGGCATGATCCTGAAGCCGAACATGGCCGTCTCGGGCAAGAAGTCGAAGACGCAGGCTGGTGTGGCTGAAGTGGCCGAGAAAACCGTGCGCATGCTGAAGAACTGCGTGCCCGCATCGGTGCCCGGCATCGCATTCCTCTCCGGCGGCCAATCTGACGAAGATGCGACCGCGCATCTCGACGCCATGAACAGGATCGGCAGCCTGCCCTGGCCACTGACATTCTCCTATGGCCGCGCGCTTCAGGCAGCGCCGCAAAAGGCATGGTCCGGCAAAGCCAACAATGTGCCCGCCGGTCAGCAGGCCTTCACCCATCGTGCACACATGAATTCACTCGCCAGCAAGGGCGAGTGGACGACTGATCAAGAACAGAAGGCGCTATAATCTTGGCTTCCAAACCCGTCCCGCCGCCGCCGATGCCGCGCCTCTATCTCGCGACTCCCGTCGTCGAGGATCCATCAGCGCTGGCCGCGAACCTGCCTGCTCTTCTTGAGAAAGCAGATGTCGCTGCCGTCCTGGTGCGACTGGCGACGACCGACCAGCGCACCATGATCACGCGCATCAAGGCGCTGGCGCCTGTCATCCAGACCAACGGCGCCGCGATGCTGGTCGAAGGCAATGTCGAGCTCGTCGCACGCGGCGGCGCCGATGGCGCGCATCTGCCCGGTCTCGCTGCCCTGCAGGATGCACTCCCCTCGCTGAAGCCCGATCGCATTGCAGGCTGCGGCGGATTGTCGACGCGCCATAATGCGATGGCAGCGGGCGAGGCCGGCGCCGATTACGTGTTGTTCGGCGAACCCGACCCGAACGGCCAGCGCCCATCGGCTGACGCCATTGTCGAGCGCCTTCAGTGGTGGGCCGAATTGTTCGAACCGCCTTGCGTAGGCTTTGCCACAACGCTCGATGAGGCCAGGGAATTCGCAGCTGCCGGCGCTGACTTCGTGCTGGTCGGCGAGGTCATCTGGAACGACGCGCGCGGCGCTGCTGCAGCCTTGATGGACGCAGAGAAGGCAATCCAGCAGGGATACGCGACGCTCGTCTCGGGGCAGTCCAAGGTCGAACAGGAATAACGCCGGAATGAAAGTTCTGCGTTCCCTCACTGTAATTGCCGGCTGCCTGACCTGGGCAGCCAGCGCGACCGCGCAGATTTCGCTGACACCGCCGGGGGTGCAAACGCCACCACCGGCTGCAAGCAAGGCAGCTCCAAAAAAGGCGCCGGCACCGGCGAAAGCGCCAACAGCAGCGAAGAAAGCTCCTACGCCGCCTGCTGAGAAGCCCGCGCAGCCTGCAGAAGCCGCACCAACCGACCCCAATGCCGACCTGGTCTATGGCGCCTATCAGCGCGGCCAGTACAAGACCGCCTTCGACCTCGCCAGCAAGCGCGCGCAGGAGAACAACGACCCGAAGGCGATGACCATGCTTGGTGAACTCTATGCCAATGCATTGGGCATCAAACGCGACTATGCGAAAGCTGCAGAATGGTATCAGCGCGCGTCGGAGCGCGGCGACCGCGAGGCCATGTTCGCGCTGGCGATGCTGCGACTGTCGGATCGCGGCAATGTCGGCAAACGCGATGAGGCCGTGAAGCTGCTGGCGTCCTCCGCCAAACTCGGCAATCCCAAGGCCGCCTATAATCTGGCGTTGCTCTATCTCGACGGGCAGACGCTGCCACAGGACGTCAAGCGCTCGGCCGAACTGCTCCGCGTTGCCGCCGATGCCGGTAACCCCGAAGCGCAATACGCGCTGGCGACGTTCTACAAGGAAGGCACCGGCGTCGAGAAAAGCATCGACAAGGCGGTCCGCCTGCTCCAGGCGGCGTCGCTGGCCGACAATGTCGACGCCGAGGTCGAATATGCCATTGCGCTCTATAACGGCACGGGAACCCCCAAGAACGAGGCTGCGGCCATCGCCCTGCTCCGCAAAGCCTCCAAACAGAACAGCCCGATCGCCCAGAATCGCCTCGCCCGGGTGCTGGCGCTCCGCACCAATACAGACGACCGGCTGGAAGGTCTGAAATGGCACATCGTCGCCAAAACCGCCGGAAAGGGGGACCTGATGCTCGACGAGCTTCTGGCCCAGGCCACCCCCGAGGAAAAGACCAAGGCCCAGGAAGCCGCCAAGAAGTGGCTGGGCACGACCCAGAAATGACCCCTGTAGCGATCTTGCCTTGACGAGATGCCGCCCGCAGGGCACCCATCGCCTCAGCAACCCCAATCAGACCTGCCGTCAGGTCGTCGTGAGACGAACGCATGATCAATTCAGCCCTTATGAACGTGATGGTGAAAGCCGCGCGCCGCGCCGGCCGCAGCCTGAAGCGCGACCTCGGCGAGATCGAGAACCTGCAGGTCTCCATGAAGGGCCCCGCCAATTTCGTCAGCCTCGCCGACAAGCGGGCCGAGGAGATGCTCTATACGGACCTCAACAAGGCCCGCCCGGGCTATGGCTTCCTCGGCGAGGAAGGCGGCAACCGCGAGGGTACTGACAAGAGCCATACCTGGATCGTCGATCCGCTCGATGGCACCACCAACTTCCTGCACGGCATCCCGCAATTCGCAGTCTCGATCGGTCTGGCGCGCGAAGGTCAGGTGATTGCCGGCCTGATCTACAATCCGGCAAATGACGAGCTCTATATGGCCGAGAAGGGCTCGGGCGCGTTCCTCAACGACACCCGCCTGCGCGTCGCCGGCCGCAAGCAGCTCAACGAATGCGTCATCGCCTGCGGCCTGCCGCATATCGGCCGCGGCGACTTCGAACTGTCACGCAACGAAATGGCCGCGTTGCAGCCGAAGGTCGCCGGCCTGCGCCGCTTCGGCGCGGCTTCGCTCGATCTGGCCTTCGTCGCAGCCGGTCGCCTCGATGGCTATTGGGAGCGCAACCTGCAGCCTTGGGATATCGCTGCCGGCCTGATCCTGATCAAGGAAGCCGGCGGTACTGTTGGCGATATCAATGGTGGTGATGTGCTGACGACCGGCAACGTCGTTGCCGGCAACGAGTTCATCCACGACGCTCTGACGAAGATCCTGCGGCCGCTGACAAAGTAAGATTGATCGCTCGAATAGAAAAGCCCGGATGGCGTTGCGCCATCCGGGCTTTTCGTTTGATTGCCTTAGCTGTGCGACACGGACGGCGATGCGGTCGGCGCGTCCTGCTTTGCGTCTTCCGTCTTCGGCGCCTTGTCCGGCGAGAACAGCCGCTGCACCGACACGAAGAACACCGGCACCATCAGCAGCGCCAGGATCACCACCGCGATCATGCCGCCGGTCACCGACGTACCAAGCGCCTGCTGGCTGGCACCGCCGGCGCCCGATGCAACGACCATTGGCAACACGCCGCAGATGAAGGCGAGGCCGGTCATCACAATCGGGCGGAAGCGCAGGAAGCAGGCTTCCATCGTGGCATCCACCAGTGACTTGCCCTGCGCGCGCAGGTCCTTGGCGAATTCGATAATCAGAATCGCATTCTTGGCCGCGAGACCGATGATCGTAATCAGACCGACCGTAAAGTACACGTCGTTCGGCAGGCCACGCAAATTCGCCGCCAGCACGGCGCCAACGATGCCGAGCGGCACCGTCATCAGCACGGCCACCGGGATCGTCCAGCTCTCATAAAGCGCTGCGAGCACCAGGAACACCACCAGCGCCGAAAGCGCGAGCAGGAACGGCGCCTGCGAGCCGGACAGCTTCTCCTGCAGCGACTGGCCGGTCCATTCAAAGCCGAAACCGCGCGGCAACAGGCCAGCCAGACGTTCCATCTCCTTGATGGCGTCGCCGGACGTGAAGCCGGGCCGTGCTTCGCCGGAAATTCGCACTGCCGGATAGAAGTTGAAGCCCGCGATCTGGGTCGGTCCCTTCGCCCATTCCACAGTGGCGAAGGACGAGAACGGCACCAGCTGCCCGCGGCTGTTCTTGACATTGTAGTTCAGGATGTCGGCCGCGTTCATCCGGTTGGCGGCCTCGGACTGCACCACGACGCGCTGCATACGGCCGCGGTTCGGGAAGTCGTTGATGTAGTTCGAGCCGAGATTGGTCGAGATCGTGCTGTTGATATCCTCGAAGGTGACGCCGAAGGCGCCTGCCTTTTCGCGGTCGATCATCAGATTGACCAATGGCGCCGGCGGCAGGCCTTCGACGAACACCTTCTGCAACACCGGGCTGGCATTGGCGTCAGCAATCAGCTTGTCAGATGCAGCATTAAGCGCGACGAACCCCTTCTGGCCGCGGTCCTGGAGGCGGAAGCTGAAGCCTGAAGAGTTGCCGAGGTTATCGATCGGCGGCGGTTGCAAAGCGGAGATCTTGGCGTCGCGGATCGACGACAATTCCCGATTGATATCGTTGACAAGCGCCGCCGCGGAATCGCCCGGCGGGCGCTCCGCCCAGTCCTTCAGGGTAATGAAGGCCTGCGCGGTGTTCATGCCCTGGCCGAGGAAGCTGAAGCCGGTGAGGAACACAACGCTCTCGATACCGGAACGCTTTTTCAGATATGCCTCGACCTTCTCGATGGCGCCTTCGGTGCGAGCGAACGAGGAGTCCGACGGCGTCTGCACGTCAGTGGTGATGAAGCCCTGATCGTCGATCGGCAGAAAGCCGCCCGGCATCCGCATGAAGCCCCAGGTCAGTCCGACGAGCAGCGCGACATAAACGATCAGCAAGCGTCCGGTGCGCTGAATCGACCAGCCCACCGTCCTCGAATAGCCGTCGCGGGTAGCGTCGAGCTTGCGGTTGAACCAGCCGAACACGCCCTTCTTGGCATGGCCGTGTCCTTCCTTGATCGGCTTCAGGAAGGTTGCGCAAAGCGCCGGCGTCAGCGACAGCGCCAGCAGCGCGGAGAACGCGATCGAGGCGACCATGGTGACCGAGAACTGGCGGTAGATGATGCCCACTGAGCCGGGGAAGAACGCCATCGGCACGAACACGCCGATCATCACCAGCGTGACACCGATGATGGCGCCGGAGATCTGGCCCATCGCCTTCTTGGTGGCTTCCTTCGGCGGAAGTCCCTCCTCGCTCATGATCCGCTCGACGTTCTCGACCACGACGATTGCATCGTCGACCAGGATGCCGACAGCCAGCACCATGCCGAACATGGTCAGCATGTTGATCGAATAGCCGGCCAACAACAGCATCGTGCAGGTGCCGAGCAGCGCGATGGGCACGACGATGGTCGGGATCAGCGTGTAGCGGAAATTCTGCAAGAAGATGAACATCACGATGAAGACGAGGACAACCGCCTCGATCAGCGTCATCACCACCTTCATAATCGATGCTTTGACCACCGGCGTGACGTTGTACGGAATGTCGTAAGCGATGTTGGCAGGGAAGAAGTTCGACAGCTCCTTCATCTTGGCTTCGATAGCCGAGGCCGTCGCCAGCGCGTTGCCCTTCGGGGACATCAGCACCGACAGGCCGGCCGTCGGCTGGCCGTTCAGGCGCGTGGTAAATTGGTAGCTGAGGCCGCCGATCTCGATACGGGCGACGTCGCGGAGCCGCACGGTCGAGCCATCGGAATTGGCGCGTAGCACAATGGCGCCGAATTCTTCCGGCGTGGAGAGCTGGCCTTTGACGAGCACCAGCGACGACGTCTTGGTGGTCGCTGTCGACGGCTCGGCACCGACGCTGCCGGAGGCAACCTGGGCGTTCTGCGCCGTGATGGCCTTGTTCACGTCGTCGGAAGTCAGATTGTAGCCAACGAGTTTGGCGGGATCGACCCAGACGCGCAGCGAGCGCTCGGTGGAATACAGCGAGGCACGGCCGACGCCCGGAATACGACGAATTTCACCGAGGATGTTACGGATCATGAAGTCGCCGAGGCCGACTTCATCCAGGCTGTTATCGGTGGAGCGCAGCGTGATGATGTTCAGCACCGCGGCAGAGGCTTCCTCGACCAGGATGCCCTGCTGGATCACGGCACGCGGCAGACGCGCTTCCACGCGCTTCAGGCGGTTCTGCACTTCGACCGACGCCTGGCTGGTATCGGTGCCGGGCTGGAAGTTCGCGATGATCTCGACGGCGCCAAGCGAGTCGCTCGTCGATTCGAAGTTCAGGATGCCCGCAGCGCCGTTGAGCTCCTCTTCAATCAGCCGCGTCACACTGTTGTAGAGATTCTCCGGCGACGCACCAGGATAGCTGGTCGAGATCGAAATCGATGGCGGCGCGATGATCGGATACTGCGCAATCGGCAGTTGCGGAATCGCGATGGCGCCGAAAAGACAAATGAAAAGCGCGACGACCCAGGCAAAAATCGGCCTGTCGATGAAAAAACTAGCCATGTCGATTTACTCAGGGACGCGCTTGAGTGGTTTTCTGCCCCTCGGGCGGAAGGCCCGCAGTGGCATTCGCGTCAGTCCAGGCGGTCGCCTTGACCTTGTCGCCAGCAGCGAATTTCTGGAAGCCCTCGACCACGACGCGCTCGCCGCCCTTCAGGCCTTCGGTCACGAACCACTGACCATCCTGCACGGCACCTGTTCGTACCATCTGGACCGCAACATGACCGTCATCCTTGACGACGAATACTTCGGCGCCGCCGCCGCCATTGCGCTGCACTGCCTGCTGTGGAACGGCAATGGCGTCGGTGTCGATGCCCTGCTCGATCTGCACGCGGACATACATGCCCGGTAACAGCTCACGCTTCGGGTTCGGAAACTCGCCGCGCAGCGTTACCTGACCCGTGAAGGTGTCGACCTTGGCTTCGGAGAACAGCAGCTTGCCCGGCAGCGAATAGAGCGTGCCGTCGTCAAGCATCAGTCTCACCTTGGCCGCGCCAGGCGCGATCCGCTCGAGATCGCCGGTCTCGAAAGAGCGGCGCAAGTTATTCAATTCGGACACCGACTGCGTGAAATCGGCATAGATCGGATCGAGCTGCTGAATGGTGGCGAGATTCGTATTGTCGTTCTGCGCAAGCAGCGCACCTTCGGTCACCAGAGCGGCTCCGACAATGCCGTCGATCGGCGCACGGATGGTTGCATAGTCCAGATTGAGGCGCGCACGCGCGACGTCGGCTTTCTTGGATGCAATCTCGGCTTCAGCCTGACGCTGCGCACCGACTGCTTTCTCGGCTTCGGCTTCGGAGACTGCTTTCTGCAGTGCAAGACCCGACACGCGCTTGGCCTGCATCGACGCGAGGTCATAGGCAGCTTCCGCCTTGTGAAGCGACGCCTTTGCGGACTGCAATTCCACCTCGAACGGCTTCGGATCGATGCGATACAGCGTGTCACCGGCCTTCACCTCGGTGCCCTGATGAAACGCGCGCTCGATGATAATGCCAGACACACGCGAACGCACATCGGCAACGCGCGTCGGCGCGATACGTCCGGGCAATTCGCGAACCAGCGCACGTCGCTGTTGCGTGACGGAAATGATGCTGACTTCAGGCTCGCTCACCTGCGGCGGCGCTGACGCCACCGCGTCCTTGGGTTCGTTGCATCCTGCGAGCACGGGCGCGAGTCCCGCCAGCAGAAGCGCGAAGCCTGCAGAGCGTGCGTTCAACATCGTCATTTACTTTGATATCCCAAGTTGCGAATTCGAACATGCATCAACGGATACGCCGGACCGCTGTGGTCTTCATGCGCGTAGCCGGATTTATCGAACTTCTTTGATAGCTTAGAATAAAAACCGCGGTGCTGCGGCGCAATACATATCGAGGCGGCGCATTGCCACACGGCCTATCGTATTGAACTCTCAAAGGCTTTTGAGGCTCACGCGAACGTGAATCGGATGGAACCGGCACACGCTTAATTAACGGCGGCCATTCGATAGTGGCTCACGCCCCATTCGCTTCCATCCGCATAGACAAACAAGCCTGTGGTCGCAGAAAGAACCAGCGCCAGCGCCGCATCCATATGCGGTATTGCGTCCATAGACCGGACGTAGGATGCGTTCGATCTCGTCGCGATGGCGATCGATTGTCGAGCCAGTCATTCGCCACGAGTGCGTAGCGCGTGCCGCTCCAGCGCCACTCCTTCTCCACAAACGGCTCAACAAAAAGGTCTTTTCTAAATACGCGGCAGATCGCGCCGGGTTTCAACTGGAAGTTCCCGGTGACATCACTGATTCCGGCGGTATCCGATCTTTTTTTGTCGCGGGGCTGTGCCATATTGCGCGTCGAACCTTTCCTCGCATGCAGATGATCAGCACATGGCGCCTGGCTCCTCCTCCCGCTCCGCGATGGAAATCGAACTGACCAAGCTCTCATCGCCCCGGATCTTCCTGGTCCGAATGCTGGTGTTTCTGGTGCTCTGCGGTCTGATCATGACCGTGCTCTACAAGCAGATCGTTCTCGCTTTCTTTGCCAATCCCGGGCTCAACGCGCTGATCGGCGCGGTATTGGCGATCGGCATTATCCTGTCGTTCCGGCAGGTCATCCGGCTCTACCCGGAAGTCTCGTGGGTCAACAGCTTTCGGATTTCCGATCCTGGCCTCGCGCTGGACCGACGCCCGACCCTGCTGGCGCCGATGGCTGCGATCCTCGGCGGCGAGCGTACCGGCCGTATGACCATCTCGCAGCAGACCATGCGGCATCTGCTCGATTCGATCGCGACGCGTCTCGACGAATCCCGCGACATCTCGCGCTATATGACCGGCCTCCTCGTATTTCTCGGGCTGCTCGGCACCTTCTGGGGCCTGATCGAGACCGTTGGCTCCGTCGGCAAGGTGATCGAAGGCCTCAAGGTCGGCGGCGATGCCGGCTCGCTGTTCGATACGCTGAAGGAAGGCCTCGCCGCGCCGCTCGCCGGCATGGGCATCTCGTTCTCGTCATCGCTGTTCGGCCTCGCCGGCTCGCTGATCCTCGGTTTCCTCGACCTGCAATCCAGCCAGGCCCAGAACCGGTTCTATACCGATCTGGAAGACTGGCTCGCCTCCACCGTGAAGGAATATTCCGGCGAGACAGCCCCCGTTACCTCATCTGGCACCCCGGCCGAGTTGCAGGATGCCATCGAGCGCCTGCGTCGCTCCATCGAGGACGGCAACAACAACCGTGGCACCACGACCGCCATGGCCAATCTCGCCGATGCGATCCAGAGCCTCGTCGCGCATATGCGCAGCGAGCAGGAGATGATCCGCGAATGGGCCGATGGCCAGGGCGAACAGAGCCGCGAGATCAAGAAGCTGCTGGAACACATCGCTCGCCAACCTGAGAAGAACTGATCCATGGCATTGGCACGCAATCGCCGCGGCTCTTCCGAATTCAATTACTGGCCGGGCTTCGTCGATGCGCTGTCGACGCTGGTGCTCGCAATCGTCTTCCTGCTGTCGATCTTCCTCGTCGTGCAATTCTATCTGTCGCAAGAAGTCACCGGCAAGGACAAGGCGCTGGAGCAACTCACCGCCAAACTGGCTCAGCTGAACGATCTGCTGTCGCTGGAGAAGCTCGGCAAACTCAATCTCGACGAGCAGCTATCTCAGATGCGCGCCGGGCTGTCCGCTGCGGAATCCGAGCGCGACCGGATCAAGGGCTTGTATGACGGCCTCGCCGGTGCGGGCTCCGATGCCGCAGGCCGCAACACCGAGCTCAACAAGGCGCTGGATTCCGAGAAGCAGCTTTCGGCCCGCGCGCTGGCGCAGGTCGAGGTGCTGAACCAGCAAATCTCGGCGCTGCGCCGCCAGCTCGCGGCACTCGAAGAAGCGCTGGAGGCGTCCGAGAAACGCGACAAGGAATCGCAGGGCCGCATCGTCGATCTTGGCCAGCGCCTCAACGTCGCACTCGCGCAGCGCGTTCAGGAGCTGTCGCGCTATCGTTCCGAATTCTTCGGACGCCTGCGCGCCATTCTCGGCAACCGCCCCGACATTCGCGTTGTCGGCGATCGCTTCGTGTTCCAGTCCGAAGTATTCTTCGATGTCGGCCAAGCGGCTTTGCTTCCCGAAGGCCGCGCCGAACTGGACAAGGTCGCCAGTGCCCTGATCGAACTCGACAAGCAAATCCCGGCCGAAATCGCCTGGGTGATGCGCGTCGACGGCCACACCGACTCGCGGCCGATCCTCAACAGCCCGCTGTTCAAATCGAACTGGGAACTGTCATCGGCGCGTGCGATCTCGGTCGTGCAATATCTGATCTCCCTCGGCGTGCCCGCACAGCGTCTCGTCGCCGCCGGCTTCGCCGAAAACCAGCCGCTGGATACGGCGCAAACCGAAGAAGCGTACAAGCGCAACCGCCGCATCGAACTCAAGCTTACCGAGCGCTGAGGGCATGCCTGAGGCATTCGAGCTGCGCCCCTATCGCGAGAGCGATGAAGATGCGTCCATCACCTTATGGCTGGAGACATGGCGGCAGGCCTATCCGTCGATTAATTTCGACGCCCGCGTCGACTGGTGGCGCAACCGATGGCGCACCGAACTGGTACCCGTAGCGCAGATCGTGGTTGCGGAGCAGGACGGCGCGCTGGTCGGCTTCGTCACTATCGACGGCACGGGTTATCTCGATCAGTTAGTGGTCAGCCCCGCTCAATGGGGATCCGATGTCAGCCGCGCGCTGGTCGACGACGCCAAACGACTATCACCCAATGGCGTGACGCTGAAGGTCAATGCCGACAATATCCGCGCAATCAAATTCTATATGCGTAACGGCTTCGTCAAAACGGGCGATGAAGTGAACACGTCAGGCCGTGCCGTCGACCTGATGGAATGGAAGCCGTAGCAAGCCTCCTATCGTCGACACTCACACCCCGAACTGCAGCCGCGCCAATCGTGCATAAAGCCCGTTCGCCGCGACCAGTGAGGCGTGCGTGCCCTGCTCGACGATGCGGCCATGATCCATGACGAGGATGCGATCGCAGGACAGCACGGTGGCGAGGCGGTGGGCGATCACCAGCGTCGTGCGGTGCTTCATCAGCTCTTCCAGAGCGGTCTGCACCAGCGTTTCGGATTCGGCATCCAGCGCAGACGTTGCTTCATCGAGCAGCAGCAGCGGTGCATCGCGCAGGATGGCGCGTGCGATGGCGATGCGCTGACGCTGGCCGCCCGAGAGCGTGACGCCCCGTTCGCCCAACTGCGCCTCGAATCCATCAGGCAGGCGGCGAATGAATTCCGTGGCATGCGCCAGCGATGCGGCATGCTCGACTTCGGCATCCGTCGCATCGGGACGACCGAAGCGGATGTTCTCGCGGGCGGTTGTAGCGAACACGACGGAGTCTTGCGGCACCAGTGCGATACGCTCGCGGAGCTCGCGCGGATCGGCATCACGGATTGGCACGCCATCGACCGAGATGGCGCCGCCCTTGGGATCGTAGAAGCGCAGCAGCAGATGAAACAGCGTGCTCTTGCCGGCGCCGGACGGGCCGACAATGGCGACCTTTTCGCCAGCCTTCACCGACAGCGACACGCCAGCGGACGACAGGATGTCCGGCCGGGTCGGATAGGCAAAGGAGACATTGTCGAACACGACGTCGCCGCGTGCGGGCTGCGGCAATGGCCGCGGCGATGCCGGGGCCACCACGGCGGATTTGACGTTGAGGATTTCGAACAGGCGCTCGGCGGCGCCTGACGCCGCCGAAATCTCGCCCCAGACTTCGCTGAGCTGGCCGAGGCTGGAGGCCGCGAAGGCCGCATAGAGCACGAACTGTCCGAGACGGCCGGGCGTCAACGAGCCTGTCAGAACATCGTGCGAGCCGACCCAGAGAATGCCCACGACACTGGAGAACACGATGAAGATGATGACCGCGGTCAGCACAGCGCGCGCACGGGTCGAGCCACGTGCGGCGTCATAGGCCTGCTCGACCTCCTTGCCGAAGCGCGCATTCGCCAACTGCTCATTGGTATAGGCCTGCACCGTACGGATCGAACCGACGAGTTCGCCGGCATAGGCCGAGGCTTCCGCCAGCGTATCCTGCGCGTTGCGCGACAGACGCCGCACCCAACGCCCGAAGGCCACCAGCGGGATCACGATCAGCGGGATCGCCGCGAGCACGAAGCCGGAGAGCTTGGGGCTAGAAACGACCATCATGGCTGCCGCGCCGAGAAACAGCACAAGGTTGCGCAACGCGATGGATACGGACGCGCCGACCGCAGACTTGATCTGCGTAGTATCGGCCGTGAGCCGCGACACCAGTTCGCCGGAGCGTGACGTATCGAAGAACGACGGCGACAGCGCGGTGAGATGCTGGAACACGTCGCGGCGCAGATCAGCGACGATGCGCTCGCCGATAGTCATGACGAGGTAGTAACGGGCCGCGCTGGCCAGCGCGAGCACGACCACCACAGCGATCATGACGCTGAAATAGTTGTTGATCATCGCGATGCCTTCGGGGCTGAAGCCGAAGTCGATCATCCGCCGTGCCGCCACAGGCACGACGAGGGTGGTCACAGCCGCAACGGTCAACGAAACCAGCGCCAGCAGCGCCCGGCCGCGATACCGCGCCACATAGGGCGCCAACGCCAGGAGCGGCCGCAATTTGGCTCGGCTGGGTGGTACCTGGGGCTCCACAACGGTATCCGCCAGCGACGGCTCCGGAAGCACCGGATCGGGCTGCGGAAGCGTCGGCTTGGCCGCGCGGGGGATCTCAAGCCGTTCGACTGCACTCATGATTTATAACCGTTCTTGTCGTTGCCCTGAGATAGGCCGGAGCGGGCCCCGAGGCAAATGACCTAGGTCAATTGCAGAGGCAATGATCCACGACGGGAGTCCTTGTCTCCCGCACGTTCCTGCGATATAGAGCGGCCAAATCCGCCATCGAAATCACAGAGATTCAGGCGCCGGCGCGCCGAAGGAACCGTCATGAAAGCCGAAATTCACCCGGATTATCATAACATTACGGTCGTTATGACCGATGGTACGGAGTATCAGACCCGTTCCACCTGGGGCAAGGAAGGCGACAAGCTGAACCTCGACATCGATCCGAGGTCGCACCCAGCCTGGACCGGTGGCACCACCCAGCTTCTCGACCGCGGTGGCCGCGTGTCGCGCTTCCAGAAGAAGTTCTCGGGCTTCCTCAAGAAGGAAGATTGATCTTCACAAGGAAGATCGGCCTTTCAGGCTTATCCGATTGCCTTTCAAAACGCCTCTGCAGCCAGCAGGGGCGTTTTTCGTTGCTGGCCGACATTGGCCATGGCGGTACCTTAAAACCGCCTCCGTTGCCCTCCCTATAAGGTGCGCCACATCATCTTGCGCGGGGGCGCAACGAGACCATGCCGACCAATACCGGGCACCACCGCAAGAAGCCGCGTCAGGCGCGCTCCGTTGCGACCGTGGGCATCCTCCTGGACGCCGCTGCCCTCGTGCTCGTCGATGAAGGATACGACCGGGCCACCACGAACCGGATTGCGGAGCGCGCCGGGGTCAGCATCGGATCGCTCTATCAGTATTTTCCAAACCGGGACGCGCTGTTCGGGGCCCTCCATGGCCGGACGGAAGCCCAAATGTCAGAAAATATCTGGCAGACCATTTCAGGATTCGAAGGGCTGGATCTGCGTGGATTCGTCCGCTCCGGTCTGAACACCGCGATCAGCCAGCATGCCCGCGTGCTGCCGCTGCTGAAGGTCTTGATGGAGACCGCCTCCGGCCGTCCCCCTGTTCAGTGGCCATTCGACCCCTTTCCGCAGCGGCAAGGCCTCTTGCGTGGCATGTTTGACAACCATGCCGACGAGCTACGCCCTGGCTTCAATCGCGAAGCCGGAAGTTTCTTCATTCCGAGAATGGTCGGCTCGGCACTCGATGCGGCGATCGCATTCCGTCCGGATGCCTTCGCCAATGGCGAGCTGGAACAGGAGCTGGATACGATGTTGTCGTACTATCTGATCGGGGAGCGCTAGAAGCGCAAGCCAGCAAGCGCGGTGTTTGCCCACGCTGCGCAGGCGCGCCGTGCTATCGCACGTCGTGCTAGCGCACGCCGACGTCGAACGAATAGGCCACGCCGACGCCGTAGGTGACCTGATTGGTCGACCCACGGAATTTCACCAGCGGACTGTCGGCGATGCTGCCGAGCAGCTTGTCATATTCGACATAGCCGCGCACTTCCCATTGCGGATCGAGCTTGTAGCGCAATTGCGCGCCCGCACCGACCGAACTCGAACCGCCCTTGGCGTCGTAAACCGGCAGGCCCGAGGCCAGTGCCTCGATATTGTTGACGCTGAAGTAAGTCTCCGCATACTTCGCATCCGTCACCCGGTAGCGTGGGCCGGCAGCAAAGGTCATCCGCTCGTTGATCGGCACAATCACGTCAGCCGAGAAATCCGCGACGATGCCTTCGTGGCCACCGAGACCGCGGCGCAGTTCGGAGCGTAGGCGCAGCCAGTCGAAGGCGTAGTATTCGGCGAAACCACCGAGTTCGACCGCGAAATCGACGTCCCTCAAACCGCGCAGCTCGCTGTGATCGGCGGCCTTGCGCGCTGCTTTATAGTTGCCGACGGGACCGGCGCGAAAGCCGCCCACGTCGATCAGGGCGAAGCTTGCATTGTCGCGCATGCTCTTGAAGCGGGCCGGCGTGCCGGCACGGCGAATCGAGATGATCGGCTTTGGCGCAAGTTCAGAACTCCCGGCGCCTTCGTAAGATGGCTGCATCTCGCCGCCGATCCCGACGGTCACGGTCCAGCCACCGGAGGCCGAGGGCACGAAGGGCACCGATGGCAGCATCACCACCGGATCAGCCGCAACCGCAACCGCCGGACAAGCCAACACACTAATGAGACCGAACAGACGGGGAGACAAAGACATCAGATTCCTACTTGGATCGGCGCGGAATTTCGGTGTGGCCGCGCTTCAATGCCACATCGTTGCGATTGCTCCCGTGCGACATGGAGTCACCGCAACAATGCGAAGATAGCTGGCGCGACGCCTCCTCCAAACTCGCATTGGCTCGGCATCAGAAGTGTAGCTCTCTGGCGAGAAACCCTATTCAGGCAAGGCTTTGCGATAAATGACGCTATGCCTGCGGCGTCATCGCTCACATTTCCGGGCAGCCTGGCAGTAATATCTGAAAGAATGGATCGCCGCCGTCTGCGGCATCGCGCCGCATTACCGACTTGATAGCCCCGATGCCTACGCCTTCACCGGCGCGTCGCTTCTCCGCGGGATGAATCGCTGCGTGACCCAGTTGCGGCCGGGCATTTCGACGAAGCGATAGCTCACTTCCGCCAGCGCCCAGATGATGGCGAAACAGACCAGCGATGCAGCGATATAGACAACCTCAGTCTGGCCTAAATGCCGCCAGGTCCTGATAGCGAAACTGACGAACAGCGGATGGATCAGATAGATCGAGTACGAGATGATGCCGAGCCGGTAGACCAGCGCGTTGCCGAACAGCAGTTGCGCTATCCGGCCATCACGCGAGAGCACCGCGACCAGCGGGATGTACAGCAGATACATCAAGCGATCGCTCGCATCGGCCAAACCGACGGCGATGATGGCGAGCGGAAGCGCGACGACCAGACCATCCTGCACGGTTGCCGACAGGCAATCGACGAGGCCACCAAAGCGGAAGATCGCAAGGCCCAGCGTGAAACCCGCCACCGCGCGCAGCAGCGGATAAAGCGAATTGCCGTTGACCACATCGAGCGGTCCGCCCGACCCGCGGCCACTGACGCTCACCGCATAGATGCCGAGCAGCGCCGCGATCACCGCAAATCCCGCGATCCATTTGCTCCAACGCTGGGTAAAGGCCATCAGGATCGGCAGCAGCAGATAGGAGCCCATCTCGGCGCTCGCCGCCCAGGCCACGCCGATGATCGGGAAAATGTAGAGACCCCAGCCGGTCATCATCAGCAGGTTGCCGGTCCAGTCCCAGGCTGAATACATCTCCAGCTTCTCGCCGGACAGACCGGCCGCGATCTTGGCCACATAGAACAGTCCGATAATGAAATAGGCCGGGTACAGCCGCGCGACCCGCTTCAGCATGAAATGCGCAAAGGCCTTGCCGGTGAGATGAAGGAACGCGTCGCGATAGGTCAGCGCCATCACATAGCCTGACAGCATGAAGAACAGGTCGACGAGCAAATAGCCGTAGGGAATGCGGAAGAATGAGCCGGTGCCACCGGTTGCGAGCTGCACGTCACCGAAATGATACACGACGATGACAGCGGCTGCGACGCCGCGCACCCCGGTCAATGCCCTGATATCGTCTGCCATCGCAAATGCCCCCGCTGCGCCTAGCTCATGTTTAGCGCATGAGCGGCGAGCGAGGAACAGCGTTCAGGAATGTGAGGGACGCGCGATTAGCGTTCGAACGCAGCCTTCAGGCGATTGAGCTGCGGCACCAGCGGATTGCCGATCGGCGCATGCGTGGTGGTCAAGGCATGGATCGAGATGTCGAGGCGACGAACCTTGGTCTGCAGCACCATCGAACGCGTGATCAGGATCTGCAGCTGCTCGGGCAGCTTGAGCAGCATTTCTTCCGGACTCGGATCGGCGGCGCTGAGCTTGACCTTGGTCTTTTCACGATTGGCCTGGGTCAACGTCATCTCGCCTTCCTTCACCGCACGGTGCAGCAGCAACCATGAGGCAAGCTGCATGAGGCGGGTGGTGAGGCGCATGCTTTCGGTGGCGTAAGTCAGGCTGACGGAGCGATCCAGTGCCTTGGCCTCGCTACGGCCGACGCCGTCGAGATAGGCCGCGGTCTCTTCGACCAGATCCATCCCCTCGCGAAACAAGGCGCCGAAGGCAGCAGAATTGGTCAGCCGCTCGCTAAACTGAACGAGAGCGGGTTCGCTGTGCAAACGATCCGACATAGTTAACGCCTCACGCAAATGGTTTCGCAGCCAGCTCTGAACGGCGGGCTTATGATGAACAAATCATTACGCGTGCGTGCGTGAGAGTCCAGCGGCGTAAAATTAAAGAAGTATTTATGGTTTCCAACGCGATTTAACGATCGCGGACGCCCCAAAAGAAGACATGAGTACCAAAAAAAGAGCCGCCGTTTCCGGCGGCTTTAAAGTTGATAACAGGGAGGCGTCAAACAGAGTGGACAGGAGCCACTCGGTGTCCAAACAAGGACAATTTAAGTAATATGCGAGAAAGCTTAATTGCGCGTAAATACGCGGGCTTTCTTCACGATCCGTTTGCCATGCGACGCCTCGCAAACTGTATCGGAATGAGACAATGTCGGGATCGCGACTGAGGAAGCGTCGGCGGTATTGCACAGGCCTCTCGTCCGCCATTGCGAGCAGAGCGAAGCAATCCAGTTTTCTTCGCGTATGGCTTCTGGATTGCCGCGTTGCTTCGCTAAGAGGAAAGCTGCAGGACAGCTTTCCTTCACCTCGCAATGACGGCAGAGAGCCGGGAGAGCGCCATTCAATAGCCCGTCACGATTTGAAAAAGCGATCCGCCGCATCGCGCGTCGCGCGCTTCAAGGTCATGCTCGATTGCAGCCGCGCGATCTCGCCATTGAGCAGCGCGATCCGCTCGGCGAGTTCCTCGACCGATAGCAGCGAGAGGTCCTGCCCGACCTCATGGCTGACCTTCTTCTTCGGTTTGTCGTCGTCGTCGATCGCCATTTGGGGCCCTCCCCGTCTCAAATTCGAATATGCACCGGATGTTGCCAGCATTGATCCGGCTGTTTAATCAGATGGCCAACCGACATCCCGTACGCCGCAAGGACAAATCATGGAAAAGCTGCCCACGCAAATGACCGTCGTTGGTATCAGCAAACCGGGTGGCCCCGAGGTGCTGATTCCCGAGACGCGCCCCGTTCCGAAGCCCGGTCCCAGCGAAATCCTGGTCAAGGTCGCGGCCGCCGGTGTGAACCGTCCGGACGTCGCGCAACGCTCCGGCGCCTATCCGCCACCGCCTGGCGCCAGCGATCTGCCCGGCCTCGAAATCTCCGGTGAAGTCGTCGCCCTCGGCGAAGGCGCCACCAAACACAAGCTCGGCGACAAGGTGATGTCGCTGGTCGCCGGCGGCGGCTACGCGCAATATTGCATCGCACAGGATGCGCAGGCGATGACGGTCCCCGAAGGCTTCTCGATGACCGAGGCCGGCGCCACCGCCGAAACCCTGATGACCGTCTGGCATAACGTGTTTGAGCGTGGCGGATTGCAGCCCGGCGAGACCGTGCTGATCCATGGCGGCTCCTCGGGCATCGGCACCATGGCGATCCAGCTCGCCAAGGCGCTAGGTTCCAAGGTGATCGTCACCGTCGGCTCCCAAGACAAGGTCGATGCCTGCCTCAAGCTCGGCGCCGATCACGCCATCAACTACAAGACCGAGGACTTCGTCGAACGCGTCAAGGAAATCACCAAGACCGGCGTCGAGCTGATCCTCGACATGGTGGGCGCGGATTATGTGGAGAAAAACTTCGATGCCGCCGCAGTCGATGGCCGCATCGTGCAGATTGCGGTGCTGAACGGCCCGAAGGCCACCATCAACGCCGCCAAGATCATGGTGAAGCGGCTGCACTATACCGGCTCGACTCTGCGCCCCCGCACCAATGCCGACAAGGCCGCCATGGTCAGGGCAATCGAGGCCAATGTCCTGCCGCTGCTCAAGTCTGGCAAGGTTAAGCCCCTGATGGACAGCACTTTCCCGCTGGAAAAGGCTGCGGACGCGCACAAACGCATGGAAACCAGCGCACATATTGGCAAAATTGTGTTGGTCGTTTAGGGCTGGAGAACAGCCGGAAACCCTTTGATTTATCTCGCTTTCATGTCATTTATCGCGCGTCGGGAAATGGCCCTGCTTCTGCGTGACGCAGGGTCGATGTTTTGTTGATCGCGGAGAATGACATTGCGTTTGATCAGGTGGCTCGCGCCGCTCGCGCTCGGCCTGATGATTGTTGTTGCCGCAGCACCGGCACAGGCTGTTGACGCTGTCAGCGTCCGCGGTGACGCGCCTGCGATCGATCTCACTGGCATCCTCGAATATCAGCATAGCGACACCGACCGCATCCAGGTCTCCACCGCACCCGGCACCGACGGCATCGTTCGCCGCATCGAGGTGCGTGGCCGCGAAGCCGGTCAGAACTGGGTGGTGTTCGCGCTCGCCAACAACACCGACGATCAGCTCGATCGTTTGATCGTCGCGCCGCATTATCGCATCGTGTCGTCCGGCCTCTTGTGGCCCGATCTTGGCCTCTCGCGCATTGCGACGATCACGCCGTCGACCGGCGACCGTCCGGAACGTCAGGATAGCGCCACCGCAGATATATTCCGCGTCACCCTCGATCCCGGTGCCGTCATCACCTTCGTCGCCGAACTGCGCACCAACAAGCTGCCACAGCTCTATCTGTGGGAGCCGGAAGCCTACAAGGACAAGGTCAACTCCTTCACACTGTACCAAGGCATCGTCATCGGCATCTCCGGCCTACTGGCACTGGTGCTGACGATCCTGTTCGTCGTGAAGGGCAGCATCATGTTCCCGGCCGCCGCGGCGCTGGCCTGGGCTGTGCTGGTCTATATCGGTGTCGACTTCGGCTTCTGGGGCAAGGTGCTCGACATGTCCCAAGGCGCCGAGCGCGTCTGGCGCGCCTCGGGAGAAGCGATCCTGGCGGCGACGCTGCTGGTGTTCCTGTTTGCTTATCTCAATCTCAGTCGATGGCATGTCCGCTACTCGCACATCACGCTAGGCTGGCTGGCTTTCCTTGGCTCTCTCGTAGGTCTGGCGCTGTTCGATCCTGCCGTCGCCTCAGGTATCGCGCGCATCTCGCTGGTGCTCATCGCCTTCGCCGGCTTCGCGCTGATCGTCTATCTCTCCACCCATGGCTTCGACCGCGCGGTGTTGCTGATCCCGACCTGGTTCCTGCTCGTGGTCTGGGTCGTTGCCGCGGGCATGACCGTCGCCGGCAGCGTCACCAATGACATCGTCGGCCCGGCGCTGCTCGGCGGCCTCGTACTGATCGTGATGCTGATCGGTTTCACGGTGATGCAGCATGCTTTCGCAGGCGGCGGCGCCACCAACGGCATCGTCTCGGACGTCGAGCGCCGTGCGCTGGCGCTGACCGGCTCCGGCGATCTGATCTGGGACTGGGACGTCTCCGCCGACAAAGTGTTCACCTCGCCCGAGACCGAAGCGCTGCTTGGCCTCAAGCGCGGCACACTGGAAGGCCCTGCCGCAAGCTGGCTCGAAGTGCTCCACCCGCTCGATCAGGATCGCTTCCGGGCGGCGCTGGACAGCGTGCTCGACCAGCGTCGCGGCCGCCTCGTGCAGGACTTCCGCCTGCGCACCCCCGACGGTCACTTCATGTGGTTCGCGCTGAAAGCACGCCCGGTGGTTGGCTCCGACGGCGAAGTGTCACGCGTGGTCGGCACCCTCACCGACGTCACCGAGATCAAGAACGCCGAAGAACGCATGCTGCACGACTCGGTGCACGACAATCTCACCGGTCTGCCGAACCGCAAGCTGTTCATCGACCGCCTCAACGCCGTCGCGAATTTCTCCAAGACTGTGCCGACCATGCGGCCGACCATCATGGTGATCGATCTCGACCGCTTCAAACAGGTCAACGATTCCGTTGGCATCGCCGTCGGCGACTCGATCCTTCTGACGCTGGCCCGCCGCCTCACCCGCATCCTCAAGCCGCAGGACACCCTGGCCCGCCTCGCCGGCGATCAGTTCGGCCTGATCCTGATGTCCGAACAGGACGCGGCCAAGATCACCGCCTTCGCCGAAACCATCCGCAAGACCATCCGCGCCCCGATTGCCTTCAACGATCGCGAGATCTTCCTCACGGCCTCGATCGGCCTGGCGCTTTCTGATCCAGCTGTGCCCCTGACCGACGAGCTCATCAAGGACGCCGAGCTCGCGATGTATCATTCGAAGCGGATCGGTGGCGACCGTATCGACGTCTACAAGCCGGCAATGCGCGCCCGCAAAACGGATCGTCTGACGCTCGAATCCGAACTGCGCCGCGCCATCGAGCGCCAGGAAATCACCATCCTGTATCAGCCCATCGTGCGGCTGGAAGATCGCTCCATCGCCGGCTTCGAGGCGCTGGCGCGTTGGGATCATCCGAAGCTCGGCCGGATGTCGCCGTCGGAATTCATCGCGGTCGCCGAGGAGATCGGCCTGATCATCGATCTCGGCATGTTCGTGATGGATCAGACCGCACGCCAGCTCGCGATCTGGCAGCGCGCGATGCGCTCGCGCGAACCGATCTTCGCCAGCGTCAACGTCTCCTCGCGGCAACTGCTGCGCCACGACCTCCTGCATGACATCCGCACCGTGCTGTCACGCTCGTCCGTCGCGCGCGGCACACTGAAGCTCGAACTCACGGAATCGCTGGTGATGGAAAATCCGGAACATGCAGCGCAGATGCTGCACCGGATCCGCGAACTCGGTACGGGTCTTTCGCTCGACGATTTCGGCACCGGCCACTCGTCGCTATCCTATCTGCAGCGCTTCCCGTTCGACACGTTGAAGATCGACCAATCCTTCGTCCGCACCACCTCGCGCGGCACCCGCCCGGTAATCCTCAAATCCATCATCGCGATGGCCCACGATCTCGGCATGGACGTCGTCGCTGAAGGCGTCGAGACAGATTCGGATGCGGTGGAGATGTATCAGCTCGGCTGCGAATACGCCCAGGGCTTTGCCTTCGGCGAGCCGATGGATGCGGATGCGGCGATGCGCATGCTGACAGAAGAACGATTGGAAGCAGCGAGCTAAGGTGAGCCGCGTTAGGCTTGCTGCGAGTCGCGCTAGCGCTCACGCGTGGCCGGCCTCGGCCGACAACATCCCCGGGGCGATCCCGATCTTCTGCAGCGCGCGAAGATACTTCTCCTCAACATCACCGCCGAAGATGAGATCCTCATCAGCTGCGCAATGCAGCCAGCCGTTGCCCTGGATTTCGTCTTCCAACTGGCCCGGCGCCCAGCCGGCATAGCCCAGCGCGAGAATCGCGTGCTTGGGTCCACCGCCATTGGCGATGGCGCGCAGGATATCCACGGTCGCGGTGAGGCAGACGCCATCATCGATCGGCAATGTCGCGTCCTTGATGAAGAAATCGCTGGAATGCAGCACGAAACCTCGGCCGGTCTCGACCGGACCGCCCTTCAGCACTTTCATGCTTTCGGCGCTTTCCGGGAGCTTGATGCTGTCGGACTTTTCAATGATGTCCAGTTGAACCAGCAATTCGGGAAAATCGATGCTCCCCGCAGGCCGATTGACGATGATGCCCATGGCACCTTCCGACGAATGCGCGCAGACGTAAATCACCGAACGGGCGAAGCGCTCGTCTTCCATCACAGGCATGGCGATCAGCAACTGCCCGTCGAGGTAGTTGCCAGTGTCACCGGCGCTGGATTTCGCGCGGCTTTTCCGGGGGCGCTTGCGAGTGGGTTCCATCAGCAAACCGCTCTCATTTCGTTGCCTATCCTGATATTGGGTCTGGGTTCTGTCAATCAGCCTTCCGCAACGCATACGAAAACCGGATCACAAGCAGTTCAATAGCTTAAGACAGGTTTGGCTTTATGACAGGCCCACCCTGTAAGGACGCCCGATGACCGCATCTGTTCCGCACCACATTGTCGCTGTCTGCGCCGCGGGCCTGCTCCTCACCTGCAGCGCGCAGGCGGAGGACACCTCACCTTGGCAGATAGACAGTCATTCGCAGATCAGGCTTGTGGCAGGCTCGCGTAGCGGGCCGGTAATGCTGGGAGGCATCGCGATCCAGCTGCAGCCCGGCTGGCACACCTATTGGCGGAATCCCGGTGATTCCGGGGTACCGCCCCGCTTCGATTTCTCCAAATCGGAGAACCTGGATACCGTCACCATCCTGTGGCCGGCGCCGAAAAAATTCGAGGATGGGGCCGGTGGCCTATCGCTGGGCTATGTGAAACAGGTGGTGCTGCCGATGCGGGTGATCGCCAAGGACCCCGGCAAGCCGGTGATTCTCCGTGCGGCGATCAATTACGCGGTCTGCGACAAGCTCTGCATCCCGGTCGACGCCAATGCCGAACTCGCTTTTACCAGCGTGGCCAGCACTGAAGACGGCGCGCTGACCGCGGCGCTCGATACCGTGCCGAAGCCCGCGACCATGGGCGACACCAGTCCGCTGACGGTGCGCGACCTCAAGCGCGAGGGCAAGAATGTGTTCGTTGACGTCGTGGCGCCCGAAGGCAGCGAACCCAACCTGTTCGTCGAGGGCCCGACGCCGGAATGGGCGCTGCCAATCCCCAAACTCGAGGCCAAGAGCCCGCCGGGCGTGAAGCGCTTCAGCTTCGAACTCGACGGCGTGCCGCCCGGCGCCACGACCGATGGCGCCGCGGTGAAACTGACGCTGGTCGGCAGCGACCGCGCCTATGAATTCAACGTCAACCTGCCCTGATACCGCTGGCGCGTGACCTGTTGCGCGCAACCTGTACATCTCCGTCCAACCGGATGTTAACGACTGCTTGCTACGCCAGACCGCTGCCGCACGCCTGCGGCTGAGGACCTTGTCGTGGCCGTGATGGACGCAGACTCCGCACCCGCAAGCGAGCCCGTCGGCCTCAAGGCCAGGCTACGCGCCCTGTTCACCGGCTCAGGCGAAGCCTCGCTGACGCGCCGCCTCGCCGGCACGATCTTCCTCATCCGCATGATCTCGGCCGGCCTCGCTTATTTCTCGCAGATCCTGCTGGCGCGCTGGATGGGCACGTCGGACTACGGCATCTATGTCTATGTCTGGACCTGGGTACTGCTGCTCGGCTCGATGATGGATTTCGGCATCGCCGCTTCAGCCCAGAAGATCATCCCGGAATATCGCGCCAGCGGCGATCACGCACGGCTGCGCGGCTTCCTCTCCGGCAGCCGCTGGATGACCGGTATCGTCTCGGTGATGGTCTCGCTCCTGCTCGCTGGCCTCGTCAAGCTCATCTCGCCGTGGATCGACGCCGACACGGTGGTGCCGCTCTATCTCGGCTGCCTGACGCTGCCGGCCTTCGTCGTTGCCAACACGCAGGATGGTATCGCGCGCTCCCATGACTGGATGCGCCTCGGCCTAATGCCGCAATTCATCATCCGCCAGGCGCTCATCATCGGCTTCACCGCCGGCGCCTTCGCACTGGGCTTTAAGCTTGGTGCGACCATCGCAATGCTGGCCAGCGTCGCGGCAGTATGGGTTGCGATGATCGGCCAGATGATCGTACTCAATCGCCGGCTTCACACCCATATCGAGCCCGGCCCGAAGGCCTATGACTATCGCGGCTGGCTCGCAGTGTCGTTGCCGATCCTGCTGGTCGAGAGCTTCTATCTGCTGCTGTCCTACACCGACGTGCTGGTGCTGCAGCAGTTCGTCTCATCTGACGAAGTCGGTGTGTATTTCGCCGTCGTAAAAACCTTGGCGCTGGTGTCGTTCATTCATTACGCGATGTCGGCGACGACGGCGCATCGCTTTACCGAATATCACGCGGCCGGCGACAAGGATCGTCTTGCCGCTTACGTCACCCACGCGATCAAATGGACATTCTGGCCGTCGCTCGCGGCGACGCTGGTCCTGCTCGCTCTGGGCAAGCCGCTGCTATGGCTGTTCGGTCCGCAATTCACCAGCGGCTACGACATCATGTTCATCGCAGCCATCGGCCTCGTGGTGCGCGCCGCAATCGGTCCCGTCGAGCGGCTGCTCAACATGCTCGGTCACCAACATATTTGCGCCGTGGCCTACGCGTCGGCTTTCGTGATGAACCTGGTGCTGTGTCTCGTGTTGGTGCCGAAATTCGGCGGCCATGGCGCCGCCGCGGCAACGTCGATCGCGCTTACATTCGAGACGATCCTGCTGTTCTGGATCGTGCGACAGCGGCTTGGACTGCACGTGCTCGCCTTCGGAAAGCAAGGCGCCTAGCAACCTCCCCCTGCAAAGCAGGAGGAGGTCAGGAAGCAAACTTATTCCGCCGTCCAACCGCCATCGATCGACAGATTGGTGCCGGTGATCTGCGCCGCATCGTCGCCGCACAGAAACAGCGCCAGGGCCGCGACCTGTTCGGACGTTACGAATTCCTTGGTCGGCTGCGCTTCCAGCAGGACGTCGTTGATGACCTGCTCTTTGGTCAGTCCGCGCGCCTTCATGGTGTCGGGGATCTGTTTCTCCACCAGCGGCGTCCAGACATAGCCGGGCGAGATACAGTTGCAGGTGATCTTGTGGGTCGCGACTTCCAGCGCAACGGTCTTGGTCAGGCCGGCAATGCCGTGCTTGGCAGAGACATAGGCCGACTTGAACGGCGAGGCGACCAGCGAATGCGCCGAGGCGGTGTTGATGATGCGGCCCCAGCCGCGCTTTTTCATGCCGGGCACGGCGGCGCGGATGCCGTGGAAGGCCGAGGAGAGATTGATGGCGATAATCGCATCCCACTTCTCGATCGGGAATTCCTCGATCGGAGACACAAACTGGATGCCCGCATTGTTGACGAGAATATCCACCGATCCATAGGTCTTCTCGCCGAGCGCGATCATTTCGGCAATCTCGGCCGGCTTGGTCATGTCCGCTGGCGAATGGATCGCCTTGACCTTGAAGTCGCTCTCGATCGCCGCGCGTTCCTTCTCTATGTCAGCAGGCACGCCCATGCCGTTGATCACGATATTGGCGCCAGCGCTCGCGAAAGCGCGCGCATAAGCGAGGCCGATGCCGCTGGTCGAACCGGTGACGACGGCGGTCTTGCCCGTGAGATTAGCCATTACTTGCTCCTGTTGGACGTCAAATGCTGCGGGAGGTCATTGTAGTCGTCGGCGGTGAGCGCATGCGTCACCATCGATTCATCGGATTGCGGCCGCTCGAACCAGTCCTTGTGGCGCATCGAGAGGAACACATCGCGCTCGCCGGCGCCCCAGTGTTCGACCATGCCGATGCGCGAGAAATTGTAGTCCTTCGACGACGACTCGTAATTCTTGCTCGTATAGATCAGATGCACCACCGTGACGGTATTTTCCTTCGCGGCTTCCGACAACAGCGCCACTCCGGGATCCTGCTTCAGTTCTGCCGGCAATTTACCAATCAGATCACGCAGCGCCTTGCGGATGTTGTGGATCTTCTTGTTCTTGTCGGTATTCATGCGGGTGCGGCTGGAATAGCGAATGTCCTTTTCGCGTTCCTGCGCTTCCAGGATCGACTGCGGCAATGGCCCGCGCGCGCTGAACAGATCGACCTGAAAGATCAGTAGATCGCTGGTGACGTCATCCAGTACGAAATCCAGCGGTGTGTTTGAGGCGATGCCGCCATCCCAGAAATGCTCGCCATCGATGACGATCGAGGGAAACCCCGGCGGCAACGCACCGGAGGCCATGATGTGCTCGGGCTCGATCCTTTTGCGATCTTTCTTGAAGAGCGTGTTGTCGAAATAAGTGAAGTTGCCGGTGGTCACGCTCACCGCGCCGACACTTAACCGGGTCTTGCAATCGTTGAGACGATCAAAGTCGACCAGCCGCTCCAGCGTCGCCTTCAGCGGCGCGGTATCGTAAAAGCTCTGCGACTGCGGACTGCCGGGCGGCCACAGTGGTGCTGGTGGAATCCGCGGCACGAAAAAGCCTGGCACGCCGAATGTAGCAATGACAGCGGCGCCTGCCTCGTAGAAATAAGAGCGCGCGCGATCATCCGTCAGCATCGGGCTCCAGGGGACCGGCGATGCCGCCATCTCCCAGAATTCTTTGAGCTTGCCAATCCGCTTGTCGCGCTCGTTGCCTGCGATGATCGCCGCGTTGATGGCGCCGATGGAGATGCCTGCCACCCATTCCGGCTCGAAATCATGATGACACAGCGCCTCGTAGGCGCCGGCCTGATAGGAGCCGAGCGCGCCGCCCCCTTGCAGCACCAGGACGCGCTTGGCTTCGGCGGGTTTGCTGGCAGCGTTGGATTGAGGCTGATCGGACATATCCATGGGACCACTCGATCCTGTCGGCGACGGGAACCGTACCGTGGCGTCCCCTTGCGGCGACGTCAATCTCGGATGGTGCGGAGCACCATCACGCTTCGGCTATCTGCAAAGGCTTATTTGGAATCCGTCGAAGCCAGGATCATGGTCCAGAACACCTTGTATTTGGTGTTGGGAGCATAGATCGCGGCAATACCCAGTTTTGTGACACCGGACTTCAGCATATTGGCTCGGTGGGGCGGCGAGTCCCGCCAGCCAGAAAAGGCCTCAGCCATAGTGTGATAGCCGGCCGAGACGTTCTCGACCGCCAGAGTCGCCGGATAACCGCCGGCATTCAGACGCTTGGCCAGCGGCGCCTTGACGTCGTGATCGAGCTTGTTCCGTTTCGCCATGGCAGTGGACTGGTCTTCCGCCAGCGCCATCAATGCGGGATCGACCACTACCGGACCGAGGCCATTGTTCTGCCGGTACAGTGAGATCATCGAGGCTGCGGCCACCGGATCGAGCTTGGCGCCACCATTGGCCATGCTGAGATACATGGTGGGCTGGTCCGGCACAGTATCGACGGTCCCCGCGCACCCTGCCAGCAACAGAAATCCCAGACTGGCCAGAGCCACCCGCTTCATCGGCAATCCCCCAAATCTAAGGGGCCGTTGTTGCACACCAACCGTGGCTGAAAGGTGAACGCAGGGGATTTTTAGAAAGCGCCAGTCACTCCTGCCCGGCAAAGATCCGGTAGCGCCGCGGCTGCAGGCTGATCGCATCGCCCGTGGTGAGCGGACGGTCGCGCGGGGCATCGATCTCCACCAGCGTATCATCGCCAGACAACGCGATGTCGGCGCGCTGGATCGGGCCGAAGGTGCGGACGCGGCGCACGGTGCCTTCGAGGGCTCCCTCGCCGAGCGGACCGATCTGCATGTCGTGACGACGAACAAACAATTTCGACGGTCCGCTTGCGCTGCCCGCATCGATGTTGAGCGGGCGATGGCCGAGCTTCACCTGGCCGTCGCTTACATCGACCGGGAGCACGATCGATTCACCTATGAATGAGTGCACGAAAGCCGTCGCCGGGTTATCGTAAACGTCGCCAGGCGTGCCGATCTGTTCGATCTTGCCCTTGTCCATCACCACGACGCGATTGGCGACTTCGAGCGCCTCCTCCTGGTCATGCGTGACGAAGATCGAGGTGACGTGGATTTCCTCGTGCAACGTGCGCAGCCACTGCCGCAACTCCTTGCGGACCTTGGCATCGAGCGCACCGAACGGCTCGTCGAGCAGCAGAATGCGCGGCTCGATGGCGAGCGCACGCGCCAGCGCAATACGCTGCCGCTGGCCGCCGGAGAGCTGGCTGGGATAGCGATTGGCGAGCCAGTCGAGCTGCACGAGATCGAGAAGCTCCTTCACCCGCGCGCGGATCTGCGCTTCGCTCTTGCGCACGGCGCGAGGCTGCACGCGCAGGCCGAAGGCCACATTCTCGAACACGCTCATATGGCGGAACAACGCATAGTGCTGAAACACGAAACCGACGTGGCGCTCGCCAGCGCCCCGCGCCAGCGCGTTTTCACCATCGAACGAGACTTCGCCGGAATCCGGCCAATCGAGCCCTGCGATAATTCGCAGCAATGACGTCTTGCCGGAACCGGACGGTCCGAGCAGCGCGAGCAACTCACCATCAGCAACCCTGAGGTCGACATTATCCAGCGCCTTGAAGGCACCGTACTGCTTTACGATATTCCGAACTTCAATCGTCACGGGGCAGCTGTCCTTCTTCAATCTGGCCTTCGAGGATGGTCTTTGCGATCAGCGTCAAGAGCGCCAGCAGAGCCAGCAATGACGCGATCGCGAACGACGCCACCAGTTGATATTCATTATACAGGATTTCCACCAGCAGCGGCATGGTGTTGGTCTCGCCGCGAATGTGGCCCGACACCACCGAAACCGCGCCAAACTCACCCATCGCCCGCGCATTGCACAACAGTACGCCGTAGAGCAGGCCCCATTTGATGTTGGGGAGCGTCACCACAACGAAGGTACGCCAGCCACTCGCCCCGAGCGATATCGCAGCCTCTTCCTCCTGCGACCCCTGTTCCTGCATCAGCGGAATCAATTCCCGGGCGACGAACGGGAAGGTGACGAAGGTGGTCGCCAACACGATCGCCGGCACGGCAAACAGAATGTTGATGCCATGCGCCATCAGCCATGGCCCAAAGAAACCCTGCGCACCAAACAGCAGCACGAATACCAGACCGGAGATAACGGGGCTGACCGAGAACGGCAGATCGATCAGGGTGACCAGCAAGGTCTTGCCCCTGAATTCGAATTTGGCCACCGCCCAAGCGGCGGCAACGCCGAATACCAGATTGAGGCTGACCGAGATCACTGCTGTGATCAGCGTCAGCCAGATGGCCGAGAGCGCCTCGGAATCTCCCAAGGCCGACAGATAGAACCCAACGCCCTTGGACAATGCCTCCGAGAATACCAAAATCAGCGGCAGGACCACGAACACTGTCAGGAACATCACTGCGACACCGATAATGATGCCGCGCACGAGCCATGGCTCGGTATGCAGGTCCTGTCGTGCCACGGACTGGGCGCGCTCCACGGTGACTGGCGAATTGATAATTGTAATGGTCATGTCAGGTCAACTCACGGCCAGCGCGCGTGTCTGCGCCCAGCGCTGCAGCCGATTGAGCACGAAGATGATCAGGAATGAGAAGACCAGCATGACCACCGCGATCGCTGTCGCATCGGCGTAGCGGAATTCCGACAGCCGGATGACGATCAAGAGCGGCGCAATCTCCGACACATTTGGAAGGTTGCCGGCGATGAAGATCACGGAGCCATATTCGCCAACGGCGCGGGCGAAGGCCAGCGCGAAGCCGGTGAGAATGGCCGGCGTGAGGCTGGGAATGATGACGCGGGTGATGGTCTGCCAGCGAGAGGCACCGAGACAGGCCGCGGCCTCTTCGATCTCGACATCGAGATCGATCAGCACCGGCTGCACCGTCCGCACCACGAACGGAATGCCAATGAAGACCATCGCCAGGAAAATTCCGAGCGGCGTAAACGCCACTTTGATGCCGAGTGACGCCAGCGGCGCGCCGAGCCATCCGTTCTGCGCGAACAATGTCGTCAGCGCGATGCCTGCCACTGCAGTGGGCAGGGCGAACGGGATATCGACAATGGCATCAAACAGCCGGCGACCGGGAAACCGGTACCGCACCAGGGCCCAGACGATAATCAGGCCAGCGACCAGATTGACCAGCGCAGCCGCGAAGGCCAATCCGAACGAAATCCTGAGCGCGTGTAATGTGCGGTTGCTGGTGACGGTATCGAGGAATTGCGAGAGGCTGAGATCCGCTGTCTTGACGAACAACCCCGCCAGCGGGATCAAAATCAAAAGCGACAGCCATGTCAGGGTCAGGCCCATGCTCAGGCCGAACCCCGGCAACGAACTTCGTTTAGGTGCCGCGCTCACAATGTCCCCTTGCTTTGGTAAAAGCCCCAGACCGGCATACCGGTCCGGATGTTTCGCTGCGAACGATCAGTTCTTGTAGATCTTGTCGAACACGCCGCCGTCGGTAAAGTGCTCGCTCTGCGCCTTGGTCCAACCTCCGAACACGTCGTCGATCGTAAACAGATCAACCTTGGCGAAGGAAGCCTCGTACTTTTTGGCAGTATCGGCATCACGCGGACGATAGAAATTGCGCGCGGCGATCTCCTGACCTTCCTTGGTGTACCAGTATTTCAGATAGGCCTCGGCAGCGGCTTTAGTACCCTTTTTATCAGTGACGGTATCAACGACGGCGACCGGCGGCTCGGCGAGAATTGAAAGCGACGGCGCGACGATCTCGAACTTGTCCTTGCCGAATTCCTGGATTGCCAGATACGCCTCGTTTTCCCAGGCCAGCAAGACATCGCCGACGCCGCGCTGGACGAAGGTGATGGTCGAGCCACGCGCGCCGGTATCGAGAACCGGAACGTTCTTGAAGATGTTACCGACGAATTCCTTTGCCTTGTCCTGCGATCCATATTTCTTCAGAGCATAGCCCCAGGCGCCGAGATAGTTCCAGCGCGCGCCACCAGAAGTCTTCGGATTTGGCGTGATGACGCTGACGCCGCTCTTGATCAGATCGTCCCAGTCCTTGATGGCCTTGGGGTTACCCTTGCGCACCAGGAAAACGATGGTCGACGTATAGGGTGATGAATTCTGCGCCAGGCGCTTCTGCCAGTCCTTCGCCAGCAGGCCCTTATTGGCGATTGCGTCGATGTCGTAGGCGAGCGCGAGGGTGACCACATCGGCTTGCAGACCATCGATCACAGAGCGCGCCTGCGCCCCCGAGCCGCCATGCGACTGCTTGATCTCGACGCTCTTGCCGGTTTCCTTCTGATACGCAGCAGCGAACGATTTGTTGAAATCGACATACAGCTCGCGCGTCGGGTCATACGACACGTTGAGCAGCGAAATGTCTGCCGCGTGCGCCGATGTTGCAATTAAGAGACCCGCAATGACGGGAAGAATACGACGGACCATTTTGATCTCCATCCAACCTCACGACACGATCGTCATGAGGTGGGGGCAAAATCTTGAAGAAGCACCGCTAAGTCAACGAAACCAGATTCCAATGTTGGCGGCATGACGGCAGCAATGTGCTATGAATATGCCTTCGTATGGAGACCGTATCGCGCGCTGGTCATTTGTCATCAACCAACGCTGCGAAAGCCGTCGACATGCGGCGAATTAGCGCGCGTTCTCCGCATGACGCAACTGCATGCGCTGATGCAGCGCCGTGATGCGACCATCGCCGGTCGGCTGATAGAACACAGTGTAGCGTTTCACCGTAGCCGCGAACGCTTCCGCATCGGCATCCTTCTTCACTTCAAATGAATCGAAACCGGCGCGCAGCAGGATGACGAACTGATCGCGTAACACTTGGCCGGTTGCCCTTAATTCGCCCTTGTATTTGTAGCGTTCACGCAGCAGGCGCGCCTGGCTGTAGGCTCGGCCGTCGCGGAACGACGGGAAGACCAGCGCGACTACCGCGAGCCTGTCGAGATAAGGCACTAGCTCTTCCGGATCGCGGTTATTCGGCCAGATCACACCGGTCGGGCTGCTGCGCTTCAGCAGCGCCTCCGGATCGGCGAGAAAACGCGCAGCCGGAATCAACGCCGCTCCGTCGACCGGAATCTCCGCATCGTCGGCCACGTGAATATAGCCGTCGGCAACGATCTTGCCTTGCTTAACGAGTGGCATAAACGCGCTCCTTGAACGGCTCGACGCCGAGGCGTTCGACAGTCTGGACAAACAATTCGTCCGGCCGGGCACGCAGTGCCAAATAGGCTTCGACGATATCCTCGATGACGTCGGCTACCTCGGCAAAAGGCACCGCCGGTCCGATCAGGGTGCCGACCACGGCATGCTCGTCGGCACGGCCACCGATTGTGATCTGGAAGAATTCCTCGCCGTTCTTCTCGACGCCGAGAATACCGATATGGCCGACATGGTGATGGCCGCAGGCATTGATGCAGCCGGAGATGTTGATATGCAGCCGACCGATCAGCTCCGCGAGATCGTTATTGGCGAAACGCCGCGTTAGTTCCTGCGCGATCGGGATCGAACGCGTATTAGCCAGCGAGCAGTAGTCCAGGCCAGGGCATGCGATGATGTCGGTGACCAGATTGACGTTCGGCGTGGCGAGGCCGAGCTTGTCCAGCTGCCGCCACAGTGCGGGCAGATCACGCCTGGCCACGCTCGGCAGCGCTAGATTTTGCTCATGGCCCACGCGGATTTCGCCGAACGAGTATTTGTCGGCAAGATCGGCAACCGCATCCATCTGGTCGGCCGTGGCATCGCCGGGCGGGCCACCCACCGGCTTCAACGACAATGTCACGATGGCGTAGCCGGTCCGCTGATGCGGCGCGACCGAGTTCTTGAGCCAGCGCGCAAAATGCGGATCAGCCGACGCGGCCGCCAACTCGTCCGGCGTGTCGGAGAGCTTCTGATAGTGCGGATAGCTGAAGCGCGAGCGGATATCCTCGACAACCTCGTTGTCCAGCGTCAGCGAACTCTCGCGCGTCGCCAGCCACTCATCCTCAACTTCGGCGGCGAATTTCTCGATGCCCAGCTCATGAACCAGAATCTTGATGCGCGCCTTGTAGATATTGTCGCGGCGGCCATACTGGTTGTAGACGCGCAGGATGGACTCGACGTAGCTCAGAATGTCGCGGCCGTGCACGAACGGCTTGATCACCTTGCCGATGAATGGCGTGCGACCGAGGCCACCGCCGACCAGCACTTCGAAGCCAGTTTCGCCGGCCTCGTTCTTGTGAATTCGCAGACCGATGTCATGCACCTTGATCGCCGCGCGATCATGGGCCGACGCAGTGATCGCAATCTTGAACTTGCGTGGCAGGAACGAGAATTCCGGATGCATGGTCGAATACTGCCGCAGCAATTCCGCCCAGATGCGCGGATCCTCGACCTCGCCCGGCGCGACACCTGCCCATTGATCGGTGGTGACATTGCGTGTGCAATTGCCCGAGGTCTGCATCGCGTGGATGCCGACCGAAGCAAGATCTTCCAGCGCATCCGGCAGATCGGCGAGCTTGATCCAATTGAACTGGATGTTCTGCCGTGTGGTGAAGTGGCCATAGCCGCGGTCATAGCGTCGCGCCACATGCGCCATCTTGCGCAGTTGCGGCGATGACAGCGTGCCATAGGGAATGGCGACGCGGAACATATAGGCGTGAAGCTGAAGATAGACGCCGTTCATCAACCGCAGCATCTTGAACTCATCTTCGGTGAGTTCACCTGCGAGGCGGCGCTTCACCTGATCGCGGAATTCCGAAACACGCTCGTTGATCAGCGTGCGGTCGATTTCATCATAAGCATACATAATTCAGGTGCCTTAAGCCGAAGCCGGAAGGTCGATGGTGACGCCCTTGCGGCGAATCTGTTCACGGAGATTGCCGGGCTCGACGGTGCCGTTGTCGTTCACGGCGACCGGCGCGATATAGGGACCGATGGCGCCAACGTCATCGGCTGTGGATTCAGCAAGCAGCGCACGCGCATCATCGGCAGTGCGCACGATGGCAGCCTCTGCGAGGTCGGTGGTCCAGCCTTTATGGGCATCGCGATAAATCACCACGCCGTCCCAGGTACGGTTGGCAGTCACCACCGACGGGCCGGTGATCTTGATTTTCTGTTGCAGCGGAGAGGTCATTCGGCAGCCACCAATAAATCTGAAACGAGCTTGTTGATCTGAGCGGCCCGCCACGGCGCGGAATGCGCCACGACATCGCCAATGATGAGAACCGCCGGACCGCCATCGATCTGGTCGACCAGCGCCGGGAGATCGTCGAGCACACCCACCGCCGCTTGCGCGTCCGGACGCGTCACGCGCGCAAACACGCCAACCGGCGTTTGTGGCGAGCGCCCGGCAGCGAGCAATCCAGCGCGGATCGTGGGGGCAGCGGTCATACCCATATAAACAACGACGGTCATCTTCTCGTCGGTGAGCGTCGACCAGTCGACCTTGTCGGCGTCCTTTTCCTTGTGAGCCGTCAGGAAAGTGATGCGCAGTGCTTCGCGGCGATAGGTCAGCGGCGCCTCGAACATAGCCGCAGCGCCAAGGCCTGCGGTGATGCCGGGAATAACGGAGTAAGCAACACCCGCTTCGCGCAGCGCTTCGATCTCCTCGCCACCGCGCCCGAAGATGAAGGGATCGCCGCCCTTCAAGCGCACGGCGCGTTGCCCAGCTTTCGCGGCTTCGATCAGCAATTTGTGGATCGCATCCTGACCGATACCGGGCTTGCCGACCCGGCGACCCACGGGAATGCGCGATGCATCCCGGCGGATGCGGTCGAGCACTTCGGGGGACACCAGTTCGTCGTAAAATACAATGTCCGCGTCCTGCAGCGCACGCAGCGCCTTGATGGTCAGGAGATCCGGATCGCCCGGCCCTGCTCCCACCAGCGTGACGTGACCTTCGACAACGCCGGTCTGCGCTGCACCAGCATAGATCGAGAGATCGGCGATTTCCGTCAGCGCCTTCTCGGCCTCGGTACCACGCCCCGCCAGCACCAGCGCGCCGATCGGACCATCGACGATGCGCTCCCAGAACCTGCGACGCAACGGAGCCTCGACGATCTTGTCGTTGATCGGTTTGCGCCAGCGCCCGATGAAGCCCGCGAGATCGCCGATCCGCGCAGGCAGCATCGCCTCAATCTTTTCGCGTACACGCCGCGCCACCACCGGCGACGCACCGCCGGTTCCAACGGCGACGACCACATCGCCGCGGTCGACGATGGCCGGAAAGATGAAAGTGGAGTGCGCAAGCTCATCCATTACATTGACGGGCACGCCGCTCGCTTTGGCGCGGGCAGCCACCGCGTGACCGAGTTCACCGGTGCCGGCGCAGAGCACCGCGATGCACCCCGAAAGATCGGCGGTCACCGGATCGCCCTCGACATGCTCAATGCGCGCCACGCCCTCGGCATCGAGCCCGGACGTGTCACGATTGCCGTCCGTCGCGTACCAGCGAATCCGCGCACCGGCCGCCAGCAGCAGCCTCAGCTTGGCGCGCACGAATTCGCCCTGGCCGACAAGAATGATCGGCCCGGTCTGCAAATCGAGGAAGACAGGCAGAAACCGCATACATACTCCGCTGCCCCAAAATTCGGGGGTTGACTGGAATTATATTCTATATATCTCTCGATAACGAGGCGCAAAGAGAAGATTTTATCTTCTTCGAGGCGTTCTAACTATAGAATTTTTACCCTCAAACACCAAGCGTCGTAGATGCTTCTTCTCAATAACGGTCGGCCGACGCAGGAGTTGCGTGAAACCGCGCCCGTGCCCGCCCCCGTTGCGCAGCAAATTCCGGACCGTTTGCCGGGCAAAACGCCGCAGCCGCCGCTCCCGGCCATCCGATCGCTCTCACTCACAGGGGACTACACGTGAACCGTTTCATCATCGCTCTCGCCGCCGGACTCGGCATTCTCGCGACTGCACCCGCCCAGGCGCAGACGCCGAACACGCTGCTCAATGTCTCCTACGACATCTCGCGCGAGCTCTATGCCGAGATCAACGTTGCTTTCGCCAAGCAGTGGAAGGCCAAAACCGGCCAGGACGTTACCATCAACCAGTCGCATAACGGCTCGTCGCGCCAGGCACGCTCGATCCTCGAAGGTCTCGAGGCCGATGTGGTGACCTTCAACCAGGTCACCGACGTGCAGGTACTGTATGATCGCGGCAAGCTCATTCCGGCCGATTGGGCCAAGCGGCTGCCGAATAATTCCTCGCCTTATTACTCGCTGCCGGCCTTCCTGGTGCGCGCCGGAAATCCAAAGGGGATCAAGGATTGGGACGATCTGGTGAAGCCGGGCGTGCAGGTGATTTTCCCGAATCCGAAGACCTCCGGCAATGCACGCTACACCTATCTAGCCGCCTATGCCTTCGCGAAGAACAAGTATGGTGCCGACAAGGCTGACGACTTCATCAAGAAGCTGTTCGCCAATGTCCCGGTGTTTGACACCGGCGGCCGCGCCGCCACCACGACCTTCGTCGAGCGCGGTACCGGCGATGTGCTGATCACCTTCGAGGCCGAGACCTCGTCGATCCGCGACCTCGCGGGCAAAGATGCCGGCGGCAAGGACAAGTATGAAGTGGTGGTGCCACCGACCAGCGTGCTCGCCGAATTCCCGGTGACCGTCGTCGACAAATATGCCGACAAGCACGGCACCAAGGCCCTCGCGACCGCCTATCTTGAATTCCTGTATTCGCCGGAAGGCCAGGACATCGAAGCCAAGGGCTATAACCGCGTCACCGACAAGACCGTGATGGCAAAATACAAGGACAAATTCCCGGAAGTGAAGCTGTACCGCGTCGAGGACGAATTCGGCGGCTGGGACAAGCTGAATGCCGAACACCTCAATCCCGGCGCAAAGCTGGACACACTGTTCGGCGGGAAGTGAGCCACAAACTCCATCATGCCCGGGCTTGACCGGGGCATCCACGTCTTGGCTGCAAATGGACTAAGGACGTGGATGGCCGGGAACATCTAGCGAAGCGGCGCTTCGCGCTTTGCCCGGCCATGACATGGGAGAGGACGGGCGCCTGCATTAGACGACCTCGCCGCATTCCCTTTCCGCGCAAATCGTCTAAGAGAAGCCCCAACGGCTTCACACACGGACCTTCCCTTGCGACGTAGCGTCATTCCAGGTTTCGGGCTCTCGCTCGGCATTACGCTCTTTTATCTCGGAGCGATCGTGCTGTTGCCGCTCTGCGCGCTGATCCTGAAAGCCTCGGACGTCGGGCTTGCGCAATTGTGGGACATCCTGTCGTCGCCGCGCACACTGTCGGCCATCCGCGTCACCGTGACGATGGCGCTGGCGGCCACCGCATTCAACGCCATCTACGGCCTGCTGCTCGCCTGGGTGCTGGCGCGCTATCAATTTCCCGGCAAGCGCATTCTCGACGCGCTGGTCGACGTGCCCTTCGCGCTGCCGACCGCCGTGGCCGGCCTCGCGCTGACGGCGCTGTTTTCCAAGAAAGGCTGGTTCGGCGCACCGCTCGATGCACTTGGCATCCAGGTCGCCTACGCACCGCTCGGCATCGCCATCGCGATGGCCTTTACCAGCATTCCCTTCGTGGTGCGCACGGTGCAGCCGGTGATCGAGGATCTCGGCTCCGATGTCGAGGAAGCCGGCCGCTCGCTCGGCGCCAATGATCTGCAGATTCTCTGGCGCGTAATCTTCCCGGCGATCTTTCCGGCGTTCCTCGCCGGCTGCTCGCTGTCCTTCGCACGCAGCCTCGGCGAATTCGGCGCGGTGATTTTCATCGCCGGCAACCAGCCGATGAAGACCGAGATCGTTGCCCTGCTGACCTATATTCGGCTCGAGGAATACAACTACCAGGCTGCCGCCGCGATTGCCGTGGTAATGCTGGCGATGGCTTTCGCCATGCTGATTGTCACCAACGCGGTGCAGGCCTGGAACCTGCGTTATCTCGGCCGGGGAGATGTGTAATGTCGCATCCGACGAGTGAACGCGCCCATACCGAATGGATGGTGACGCCCGTCGGTGCCGGCCCAGTGACGCGCCGCGTGGTACTTGGCATCGTCGCGATCCTCACATTGCTGTTCCTGATCGCACCGCTGGCGTTGATCTTCAGTTCAGCGCTGTCGCAAGGCATCGGCACGTTTTTCAACAGCCTCGCCGAGCCCGGCACGCAGCATGCCATTCTGTTGACAGTCACCACCGCGCTGATTGCTGTGCCGATCAACATCGTGTTCGGCCTCGCTGCGGCGTGGACAGTGACCAAATTCGTCTTCCCAGGCCGCACGCTCCTCATTTCGCTGATCGAACTGCCCTATTCTATCTCGCCGATCGTCGCTGGCGTCGCCTATATCTTCGTCTATGGCTCGCAGGGCCTGTTCGGCCCGCTGATCGAAGCCATGGGCATCAAGGTGATGTTCGCACTGCCGGCGATCGTGCTCGCCAGTATGTTCGTGACCGCGCCGTTCGTGGCGCGTGAGTTGATCCCGCTCATGCAGGTGCAAGGCACCGATGAAGAGGAAGCAGCAGTGACGCTCGGCGCCTCCGGCTTTGCGACCTTCCTGCGCGTGACGCTGCCCAACGTACGTTGGGCCGTGCTCTATGGCGCGATCCTGTGCAATGCCCGCGTGATGGGTGAATTTGGCGCCGTCTCCGTCGTCTCCGGCAACATCCGCGGCCAGACCACGACGCTGCCGTTGCAGATCGAACTTCTGTATCAGGACTACAATGTCGCCGGCGCCTTCGCAGCGGCAACGGTGCTGACGGCCGTGGCACTGCTCACCATCGTGATCAAGGTGGCGCTGGAGCGGATCTCGCCGGATCACGCGCAGGCCGCGGCCCGGCCGCCCGGCCACTGATCCCTTTAGGGGACTTCTCACCGGGTAGCGTTTGGCGTTAAAAGGTCCCATGGGCGCCGCGGTTTGGCGCCGTTTATGCTTATACTCCCTGAAATTAGAGCAGAATTGCCGCTTCTCGCGAGAAAGACACCATGAAACGCATCGACGCCCACGGACTGCAGATCGCCCCCGTCCTGTTCGACTTCATCGCCAAGGAAGCCGCCCCCGGGACCGGCATCCAGCCGGATGCGTTCTGGGCCGGCGTCGCCGCTCTCATCAAGGACCTCGGCCCGAAGAACCGCGAACTGCTCAAGGTGCGCGATACGCTGCAGGCCAAGATCGATGCCTGGCATCTGGCCAACAAGGGCGCCTTCGACATGAACGCCTATACGGCGTTCCTCAAGGAAATCGGCTACCTCCTCCCGGAGCCCGCGACCAAGCAGGTCGAGACTGCCAATGTCGATATCGAGATCGGCCAGATCTGCGGCCCGCAGCTCGTGGTGCCGCTCACCAATGCGCGCTACGCGCTGAATGCCGCAAATGCGCGCTGGGGCAGTCTCTACGATGCCTTCTACGGCACCGATGCGATCCCGCACGATCCGTCTGAAGGTGGCAAAGGCTACAACAAGGCACGCGGCGACAAAGTCATCGCCAAGGCAAAAGCCTTCCTCGATCAGGCCGCGCCGCTCGCCACCGGCAGCCACACCGATGTCACGGCCTACAGCATCATTGCGGGCCAGCTCTCGGCCAAGCTCAAGAGCGGCAACCTCACCGCGCTGAAGAACGAATCCCAGCTCGCTGGCTATCTCGGCGAGCTCGCCACCCCGACCTCGATCCTGCTGGTCAATAACGGCCTGCATATCGAAGTGAAGATCGATCGAACCAACACCATTGGCAAGGACGACTCCGCTGGTGTTGCCGACATGATCATGGAGTCGGCCGTCTCGACCATTCTCGACATGGAAGACAGCGTCGCCACCGTCGACGCCGACGACAAGGTGCTGGTCTATCGCAACACGCTCGGCCTGATGAACGGCACGCTCTCAGCCGATTTCGAAAAGGGCGGCAAGACGCTGAAGCGCGCGCTCAATGAAGACCGTGTCTACAAGACGATCGACGGCAAGAACCTGACCCTGCATGGCCGCAGCCTGATGCTGATGCGCAATGTCGGCCATCACATGTTTACGGATGCGGTGCTCGACAGCGCCGGCGAGGAAATTCCGGAAGGCCTGCTCGATGCCGCCGTTGCCGGCCTGATCGCAATCCACGACCTCAAGAGCAAGGGCCCGATCCGCAACAGCCGCACCGGCTCGATCTATATCGTCAAGCCGAAGATGCACGGCCCCGATGAAGTGGCACTGACCTGCGAAATCTTTGCGTACGTTGAGAAACTGCTGTCGCTGCCCGAGAACACCATGAAGGTCGGCATCATGGATGAGGAACGCCGCACCACGGTGAACCTCAAGGCCTGTATCCAGAATGCATCCAAGCGCATCATGTTCATCAACACAGGCTTCCTCGACCGCACCGGCGACGAGATCCACACGTCGATGGAAGCGGGTCCGATGATCCGCAAGAACGACATGAAGGCGACGCCGTGGATCAAGGCTTATGAAGAGTGGAACGTGGACGTCGGCCTGATCGATGGCCTGCCGGGCCATGCCCAGATCGGCAAGGGCATGTGGGCCGCGCCCGACAAGATGGCGGACATGCTCACGCAGAAGCTCGGCCATCCGCAGGCGGGCGCCACCACCGCATGGGTGCCCTCGCCCACCGCCGCGACGCTGCACGCGTTGCACTATCATCAGATCGATGTCGCCACGCGGCAGAAGGATCTCGCCAAGGGCGGGCCGCGCGGCAAGCTCACCGACATCCTCACCATTCCGGTGTCGCAGTCGAACTGGGCGCCGGATGATGTGAAGCAGGAGATCGACAACAACTGCCAGGGTATCCTCGGCTATGTCGTACGCTGGATCGACCAGGGCGTTGGCTGCTCCAAGGTGCCGGACATTCATGGCGTCGGCCTGATGGAAGATCGGGCCACGCTGCGCATCTCTGCCCAGCACCTTGCCAACTGGCTGCATCAGGGCGTCATTACCAGGGATCAGGTGATGGAATCGCTGAAGCGCATGGCTGTGGTGGTGGACGAGCAGAACAAGGGCGACGCGCTGTATCAGAACATGGCGCCCTCGTTCGACGGCGTCGCCTTCAAGGCCGCCTGCGACCTGATATTCGAGGGACGCGCACAGCCGAACGGCTACACTGAGTACATCCTCACCGCGCGCCGCCGCGAGGCGAAGGCGCTGGCTTGATACACTCTCTGTCGTCATGGCCGGGACAAGCCCGGCCATGACGAATGAGAGAGTGTCGATCGCATCGGCTGCAAGCAAAAAAGCCCCGGCAAACCGCCGGGGCTTTTTTGTTAGTTCATCTCGCTAGAAAACCGCGATGTATTTCAGCAACGAGATCACACCGAGAATGATCACGACGACGCGGCAAATCTGCTTCGCGCGGCCGTCGATCGGCAACAGATTGATCAAGTACAGAATGAGAATGACGACGAGAAAAGTGATCAAGACGCCGACGAGCATGTGCGTATCCCCCCAGACTCAATGAAAATGAATAGCAGCCCCGGCCATCGCCACAGCTGCTCAACAGTGATCCAACGTGGGCGAGAGCATTGGGTTCCCGGACCGGAACAAAAGAACCTCGCCAAACTAGGCACGCAAGCTGGCTCTCAGGTCACCGACGGTCACGTAGAATCCGCGCCGCCAGCGGAGTGCCCAACCCGCGCGGAGAAGCAGAACCGATCAATCGCCGGGCATCGTCCTTCACCGTGCCGCAAGAACCCTTACGCACCAACCACCTAAAGTAGCCGTATTCAAGCCTACTTCACGATACGTGTGCAATCGGAAATATTTACCATTTGAAGCCTTACTAAATCAAATATTTGGGGGATTCATGATGTTCAATCGATTGACCGTTTCCGCATTGCTTCAATCTGTCATCGTGGTCATGGCGCTCTGTGTGGTCGCCGTTCTGGCAACGACAGCCTGGGACTCCTACGGGCGGCTACGTTCAGCCAGCCGCATCTCGGTAATTGCGGACGCCTCCGCGAATGCCTTCAAGGCGATGCATAATCTGCGCACCGACCGTGCATCGACGAACCGGAACCTGAACAACGAGACAGTCATTCAGCCGGACGGAGAAAAATATCTCCGCTCCATTCGCGATTCCGAGATGCCGGCGATGCGAGCAGCGGCTGACCTCATTGCCACCATCGAATTCGCCGATCAAAAGACGCTGCACCCGACGCTGGTCCAGCTGGTCGACAAGCTGACCGCTCTGCAAACCGAATCCTGGGACGCGATGAGCAAGCCGAAGGCGTCGCGCCGTGCAGCCCTCGGCAAGGAGTATATGGAGACCACGCAAGCTCTGCTTGAAACACTGGAAAAGGTGTCGGCCCAACTCGCCGCCGCGGTGAACCACAACGATCCCATGATCGATCAATTACTGTCGATCAAACAGGCGGCCTGGCTGTTGCGCAACACCGCCGGCGAAGGATCCCTCCTCGTCGCGAACGGCCTTGCTGTCGGGCGCGCTACACCTGAGAATAAGCTCGCCTACACCAAGTTTGTTGGCGGCATCGACGCTGCCTGGAATGCGCTGGAATTGTCCGCGTCTGGAATGCAGCTGCCGCCCAACCTGGCTGCAACCATGGCTGCTGCGAAGGTGGCTTATTTCGACCCGCAATATATGGCTCTTCGTGACCGTGTCATGAATGCACTCGTGAGCGGCGAAAAGCCCGAAATCACCGCGAGCGAATGGACTCCAATCACCGTTGATCGCATGGCCAGTGCGGTTACAGTCGCCGAACGAGCGCTGAATGAAGCAAAAAGCCACACCTTGACGCAGTGGACTGCCGCGCAGCACGCGTTGATCCTGCAACTGGCGTTGCTCGCAGCCGCGCTCGGCATAGCATTCGGCAGCATGGTTGCCGTCACCCGCCGTGTCATCACCCCGCTGCACACCATCCGCGATGCGATGCTGAAAGTCGCCGCAGGCGATCTCGTCGTCGATGCCGGCTATTCCGAACGGAAGGACGAAATCGGCGCGCTCGCCGGCGCTCTGGAGACCTTCAAGCAACAGGCCAAGGAGAAAGCACAGATCGAACAGCAGGAGCGCAATCGCAACGCCGACGCGACCCAGCGGCAGCAGGCCATCGAACAGCACATCGGGACCTTCGAGGTCCAGATGCGCGATGCGCTCAACGCACTCGGCAACGCGTCCGATCAGATGAACACCACATCGAATGGCATGGCGGTCGTATCCAGCCAGACCAATGCCCGCGTGCAGGTCGCAGCAAAAGCTTCGGGCGAAGCTTCCCTGAACGTGCAGAATGTCGCCTCGGCCGCCGAACAGCTGAGCTCGTCGATCAACGATATCAGCCGGCAGGCCGCGCACGCCGCGGGAATCGCCAGTCGCGCCGTCAATCAGGCGCAGGAAACCGACGGCACCGTCCAAGGCCTCGCCAAGACCGCCAACCGGATCGGCGAGGTGGTCGGATTGATCAACGATATCGCCTCGCAGACCAACCTGCTAGCGCTCAACGCCACTATCGAAGCCGCGCGCGCTGGCGAGGCCGGACGCGGCTTTGCGGTCGTCGCGTCGGAAGTGAAGTCACTGGCCAGCCAGACCGCCAAGGCAACCGACGATATTTCCGAGCAGATCGCAGATATCCAGAAGGTCGCCAATGAGGCCATCGAGGCAATCAAGTCGATCGGCGGCATCATCGGCGAAGTCAATGAAGTAGCAACTGCCATCGCCGCGGCCGTCGAGGAGCAGGGAGCCGCGACACAGGAGATCACCCGGAGCACGCAGCAGGCCGCCGATGGCACCCGCAATGTGTCGGACAACATCGCCGGCGTCAGCGCCGATGCGGATGCAGCTGGCGCCGCCGCGCAGGATGTGAAGGTAGCCTCGGAAACGCTGGCCACGCAGACGCGCCAGCTCGGCACTCAAGTAACGGACTTCCTCGGCAAGATCCGGGCTGCCTAGGCAGGGCCTCATCAGTCACGTCATTGAGCGCTGACAAGTATCAAAAGCCCCGGCATCGTCGGGGCTTTTTTCGTTGAAGCGTCGCCGGACACGACAATTTTCCACCTAAAGTAGCTTTATAAGAAACGTATTTATCAAGACGGGCATGAGCGTGAATATTTACCAATTGCAGCCTTAAATACCGAAATATTTTTTGGGGGATTCATTGTGCTTCATCGATTGACCGTTTCCGCATTGCTCAAGTCCGTGATCGCCATCATGGCGGTCTGTGTCGTCATATTCCTGGTTCTCAGCGCATGGGAATCATATGGGCGCCTCAACGTCGCGGGGCGCATGTCGACGATCGCCGAGGCATCCGGCCATGTGTTCAAGGCAATGCACAATCTGCGCACTGACCGGTCCACGACGTTCCGCACGTTGAACGCCGATACCGTGATTCAGCCCGATACTGAGGCCTATCTGCGCCGTATCCGCGGCGCCGAAATGCCGGCAATGAAAACAGCAGGAGAATTGCTGGTCACCGCCGACTTCCCCGGCAAGGCGACGCTGGTGCCCGAATTCAACCGGCTGATGCAGGCATTGATCGCGTTGCAGACCGAATCCTGGGACCAGATGAGCAAGCCAAAGGCCTCGCGCCGCGCTGGCCTTGCCAAGGAATTCCAGGACAATGTCGATTCCGTTCTGGCCATGCTCGAAAAAGTCTCCTCCGCCCTCACGGCCGCCGTAACCCACAACGATCCGGTGATCGATCAGTTACTGTCGATCAAGCAGATGGCCTGGCTGATGCGCAACACATCGGGCGACGCCTCGGTCATCGTGTCGAACGCGCTCGCGGTCAACAAGATCTCGCCGGAGCTGCAGCGAAGCTATGTGAAGCTGACGGGCGGCATCGAAACTGGATGGAATGCGCTGGACATCGCATCGTCGGGAACTGAACTGCCGCAAGGTCTCATCACGGCCCTTGCCGCAGCGAAAGCATCCTATTTCGATCCTCAATACTTGGCACTGCGCGACCGCCTGATTCAGGCTGTCGCAACCGGCGAGAAGCCCGAAATGCCGGCGACGGCCTGGACACCGCTCACCGTCGACAAGATGAGCACAGCCGTGGTCGTAGCCGAACGCGCGCTGGACGAGGCCAAGAACCACAGCCTTGTGCAGTGGTCTGCTGCGCAACGCTCATTGATACTGCAACTGGTGCTACTGGGGGCCGCCATCATGCTCGTCGTTGGCGCCATAGTCACTATCACGCGCCGTGTCACCACGCCGCTGCTCACCATCCGCGACGCGATGCTGAAAGTGGCGGGCGGCGATCTCACCGTCGATGCCGGCTATGCCGATCGCCAGGATGAAATCGGCGGGCTGGCCGGTGCGCTGGAGACCTTCAAAAAGCAGGCGATGGAAAAAGCCGAGATCGAGGCGCAGGAACGCCATCGCAATGCCAATGCGAGCCAGCGCCAGCAGGCCGTCGAGCAGTATATCGGCATGTTCGAGATCCAGATGCGCGACACGCTGGGCGCCCTTGGCAGCGCCTCTGACCAAATGAATACGACATCTGACGGCATGGCCACTGTGTCCAGCCAGACCAATGCCCGCGTGCAAGATGCTGCGCGCGCCTCCGGCGAAGCCTCAGCGAATGTGCAGAACGTTGCCGCTGCGGCGGAGGAGCTGAGTGCCTCGATCAACGACATCAGCCGCCAGGCATCGCATGCAGCCGGCATCGCCAGCCGCGCCGTCAGCCAGGCACAGCAGACCGACAATACCGTTCAGGGCCTCGCCCAGACTGCGAACCGGATTGGCGAAGTGGTCGGGCTGATCAACGACATCGCCTCGCAGACCAACCTGCTGGCACTCAATGCCACCATCGAAGCGGCACGCGCCGGCGAGGCCGGACGTGGCTTTGCGGTCGTCGCGTCGGAAGTGAAGTCGCTGGCCAGCCAGACCGCCAAGGCGACCGAGGATATTTCCGAACAGATCGCGGATATCCAGAAGGTCGCCAATGAGGCCATCGAAGCCATCAAGTCGATCGGCGGCATTATCGGCGAAGTGAATGAAGTCGCCACCGCGATTGCGGCTGCAGTCGAAGAACAGGGCGCGGCGACGCAGGAAATCACCCGCAGCACCCAGCAGGCGGCCGATGGCACCCGCAACGTGTCGGACAATATCAGCGGAGTCAGTGCCGACGCCGACGCAGCCGGTGCAGCCGCTCAGGATGTGAAGGTGGCATCAGAGACCCTCGCGACGCAGACACGCCAGCTCGGTACTCAGGTAACGGACTTCCTCGGGAAGATCCGCGCGGCTTAAGCGCAATCGATCACGTGGCGCGGATTATTCCCGCGCCACGACCGGCATGCGCTCATACTTCGCCTGCACCGACGGCGACACCGGCGACATGTTCAGCGATGCACCGCGTTTGTCAGCGCCGCGACCCGTGACCATCAATCCGTCGGCACCGGCGACGATGTCGCCCTTGCGCAAGGTCGGATCGTTCTCGAGCTTCACCGGCGCCAGACCGATCTGGTCCTTACCGTTACAGGTGCAACCGGCCACCAGTTCGGTGCGGTACTTGAATGCATTCGGCAGCTCGGAATAGGACTTGCCGCTCTCGGTCGCAGCCGTGTCGATACTGCTGCCGTAAACAACCTTGGTATCGCTCGCCGGACAGAAATTATTGCACGACGCCGCACGGCTCTGACTGTCGGTGGCTGATATGGGGAAGTAACGTCCATCGCACGTGCGCACACAAAAAGCCTGACGCCCGCCGCTTGCTGCACGAGGGCGCAGCTCCTGCACCGGCGGACCTTCATTGACGAAAGGCAGCGAGATATCCGGGCCACGACCACGCGCTATCCCGCCGAACAATGCCGAGAAGAAATCCTGCGCCTGCGCTGGGGCGGCACCGAGTATGACAATCGCCGCCACCGCGCCGAGGGCCATCCGTTGTCCTGGAAATCGGGTCATGGGGCCTCCAACGCGGCATCAAGCAGAATGATCGACTCTCAGTAGAGCGACGACGCGGAAAGGTTCATCGCCTGACGGCCCGGAGCCTGCTGCACGCCGGCACGACGAACCGAGATCGATGTGACGCTGCGCGGCGCCGGAGCCGTGCGCGCCTCATAGTGTGGGGCAACCGACTTCGGCAGCACCACAACCCTGGTCCCAACGCTGACGCGACTGAAAAGGTCCTGCACATCTTCATTGGTCAGGCGGATACAACCCGACGACACGAACTTGCCGATGGTTGACGGATCATTGGTGCCATGGATGCGATAAGCGCTGGAGCCGAGATACATCGCGCGGGCACCGAGCGGGTTGCCGGGGCCGCCAGCCATGAAGCGCGGCAGATAGGGCTGGCGCGCAATCATTTCCTGCGGCGGATGCCAATCCGGCCATTCCGCCTTGCGCGTGACAGTCTGCGTTCCGGACCAGGTGAATCCTTCGCGGCCAACACCGACGCCGTAGCGAATCGCGCGGTTGTTGCCGAGCACATAATAAAGCTGGGTATTGCCAGTATCGATGATCACTGTGCCCGGCGCTTCGCGGGTCATATAGCCGACTTCAGCGCGGCGCAGGCGCTCGGGGAGAGCGGCATCCATATTTTCCCGCACCCGCGGTGCAGCCATCACGTCGTCGTCCGGTGGAAACGCGCTTTGCGCAGCCGGTGCATAGTTCATCACCTGCGCCGATGCGCTGGAGATGAACGGCGGAGCAACGATCAGAGTGGCTGCAACAACGAGCGCGCTTGTGAGACGCAGCGACAGCTTGCGGTTTCCAGATGATGCCTGTGACATGTGACTGCCCCGTTTGGCGACGCGTCATCGTTGTGATGACCGCAACCAACTGCGCCGAAGCCTCACGGTTCCCTCCCCGCGGGCGTTCACCGAATGATTTGTCAACCAAGGAACCATCACGAAATCGCGACGGAACTTTTGCGGTATGCTCGTGTTGTAAAGCCCGATCGTATGTCAGCGATCTGACGCGCGAACGCGGTCTGCGCGACCAAATGGCGGCATGTCGGGACAGCTCATGAGTGAAGTCCGCGCTCTCCCCGAAAAGCCTGCAGGCACGCCGGTGCCCGAGAGCAAGATCGAGCAGCCGCCGGTGTTCCGTCGTGCCGAAGTGGTTGCTTTCACGCTGGTATCGATGCTGGTGATCACCGTGATTACGGTGCTCTATGTCGCCAAGGCATTCTTCCTGCCAATCGTGACAGCCTTCATCATTGGCACCATGTTGTCGCCCGCAGCGAGCTTTCTCGAAAAGCGCCGCATTCCGCGATCCGTCTCGGCAGTCCTGATCGTTATCTTGGTCTGCGCCGGGCTCGCCTTCATCGTGGGGCTTATTTCGTCCCCGCTGATGGAATGGACGACGCGGCTCCCCGAACTAGGTTCGCTGCTCAAGAACAAGCTGCATGTCTTCGACCGACCGCTGGCGCTCTGGCACCAGATACAGAGCATGTTCAGCAGCGCCGAAACGCTTGCGACAACAAAGTTCGAATTGCCCAAGATCGACTGGGTGCAGCCAACCGTCGAATTCCTGTCGCCAACCTTCACCGAATTCCTGCTGTTCTTCGCCACGCTGGTGCTGTTCATCGCAAGCTGGAAAGACCTGCGCCGCGCGCTGGTGATGAACTTCGCCGATCACGAATGGCGGCTGCGGACGCTGCGCATTCTCAATGCGATAGAGACCAGCCTTGGCGAATATCTGTTGATGGTCACTATGATCAATTTCGGAGTCGGCATTGCCACCGGCGTGATCTGCGCGGCCACCGGCATGCCCAACCCGGCCGGCCTCGGCGCGCTGGCAGCCACGCTCAACTTCTTCCCGATCATCGGCCCCGTCGCCATGTTCGTCATCCTGGTCGCGGTAGGTATCATTTCGTCGGAGACGATCGCAGCGGGCATGATCGCGCCGCTGCTGTTCGTCGGCCTCACCTTCATGGAAGGCCACTTCATCACGCCCACGATCATCGGACGCAAATTGCAACTCAACGCGCTGGCGGTGTTCATCGGGTTGGCGTTCTGGACCTGGCTCTGGGGCCCGATGGGCGGCTTCCTGGCGGCGCCGATCCTGATCGTCGGGCTGATCCTGAAAGAGCATTTGATGCCGATCAATTCGCCGCAGTTGCCGCCGGATTAATCCAGCTCTACTGATGGAACCTACGGTCTAACCGGGCGTTTCTGCATTGGATTTTCAGTATCAGGGGAGCTTCGCATGGCGGATATCGATGGCCTGGATGAACTCAAGAAACTGACCGACAAAGCAACCTTTAGCCGCCTTCAGAAGGATCTCACCGCCGTGAAAAACGATGTTGCCGCCCTGACCGAACAGATCACCGACGCGCTTAATGCCTTTACCGGCCAAGCTACTAAACAAGCCCGCCGCGGCGTCAAGCAAGCCCGTGCCGACGCCGAAGACATGATGTCCGACATGCGGGAGCGCGGCAGCGCGGCCTATGATGCTGCGCATGACGCAGCCTATTCACTGGAGGAAACGCTGGAAGACAGCATTACCCAGCGGCCACTGGCCGCCGTCGGACTGGCGCTCGGCTTAGGCGTGCTGATCGGGATGGCCTGGCGCCGCTGAGCACATGCGCAGAATTGAGATGTGATGACTGGCGGTGCCCGAGGGTGCCGTCAGTTTTCTTTGTATTTTAGAGTTCGGGTTCGGGGGCTTCCATGCTGAAGAGTATCATCGACGATCTGAAGAACAGCACAGGCAACAGCCTGCGCATGACTTCACTCATGGCGCTGGCTGGTGTTGCTGGCTTTGTGGCACTGTGCTTCCTGTGTGCGGCGGCTTTCATCACGGTGATGCAGCGCTACGGCGTCATTGAGGCCTGCCTCACCATCGCCGGCATCTTTTTGGTCATCGCGGCGATCTTCGCACAGATCTATGCGACCAAGCAGAAGCAGGCCCGCGAACGCGCAGCAGCCGCGGCGCGCGCAGCGGCCAGAGCTGCTGCGAATGCGCCGCTGATCGATCCGATGCTGGTGGCGACCGGCATTCAGATCGCGCGCACGCTCGGCCTCAAGAAGGTTATTCCGCTGCTAGCGCTGGTCGGCGTCGCACTTGGCTATATGGCCAATCGCAGCAGCGCTGCGGCAGATGATGATACGAACGAGACCGGCGACCCCGATGAGGTCGCCGACGATTGATTTAAATTGTCAGCGTGAAGATCAGGTCACACAGCGACCCGGCTGCAGCATCTTTGCCATCTCGCTGAGCACACTCACAGGCGGTTCGCAGCCCACCGCCGCACGCTGCGGTTTGGCATTCATGGGGAGGGGCCGGATATTGACGGCTTCATTCTTGGTTGGAGCCACCACGGGCGCGACGCCCATCCGCAGAAGGACGGACGTATCCGACAGCCCCTGAACGCGGAACGAGAGAGTCTGGCTCTGCTCGTTCTGTGTGGTAATTAGTGATGCCCGGTCGCCCTTGGCAGCCCGGTTAACGCCGGTGGACGCAGCCTTGTCTGAATCGGTCAGCGTGCCCCGCAGATCATTGCCGGAAGCATACTGGATGGCGCCGAACATGGTCGCTCCAGCGACCATTCCCAAGACCAAGCTGGATACCTTTGACATGTGAGCCTCGCCTGCCCTGCACCGCGTCGTTGCGTGGCGCTCACAATAGGAACGTGCGTCAAGGCTCTAGGTTCAAGAACGGCGATCACTTAACCGTGTGTTAAATAATTTGACGCCCGCGGGAACGCTTTTCACCCTCGCGCGTCTTCCCGGAAGCCGGTCGTCCCCTGCCCCAATTGACCGGCGACGCGGGGTGGAGCTGTGGTGATGCCAGCTGCACCCCGCATTCTTTTGAGGAATAGGTAAGGCTCTCTCACCCTTCGAAAGAATCGCGGGTAAAGGTATTTCCCTGCCCACGACGCTCGGTTCATAGAGTTGTCTGTTCTTACTTCTTGCTCATCACCATTGGGCATGTACTCGCCGAGAGCGGCGAGAACGCGTCTTCGCCCTTCACCGTGGCGAGGATTCTGAACACGTCATAGCTATCGGTGACCTCGGAAGGCTTCTTGACCTCGGCGAGATACATGTCGTGGACCATCAGATTGTCTGGACGCAGCTTGCCGTTGCGCAGGAAGGCATCGTCAAAGGTACGCCCCTGCAGATCCTTGACCACGGCGACAGGATCCTTGGTATTCGCGGCCTCCACCGACTTGATGTAGTTCAGCGTCGAGGAATAGACACCGGCCTGCATCATGCTCGGCGGCTTGCCCATCTTGGCAGCATAGCGCTTGGAGAATGCACGCGTGCGGTCGTCCATGTTCCAGTAGAAGCCGGACGTCACCAGCAGGCCTTGCGCGCTCTTCAATCCGACGCTGCGGATGTCATTCACGTCGATCAAGAGCGCAATCATCTTCTGATCACCGCCCATCAAGCCGAACTCTTCTGCCTGCTTGATGGCGTTCTGCGTGTCACTGCCGGCATTGGCGATGGCGATGACCTTGGCGCCCGACGACTTGGCCGTCAGAAGCTGCGAGGAGAAATCCGCCGTGTTGATCGGATGCGGCGCACGGCCAAGCGCCTTGCCGCCGCCCTTGACGGCAACTTCCGTTACGTCACGCTCGAGCGCCTGACCAAAGGCATAATCCGCAACAACGAAGAACCATGTGTCGCCACCGCGCTGAAGCATCGCCTTGCCGGCGACATTGGCCAGCGCGTAAGTATTGTAGGTCCACTGAATGAAGTTCGGCGAGCAGAACTTGCCGCTGAGATCCGCCGAGCCGCCGGCCGATGTGATGAACATCTTGTTGCGGTCCTTGGCGAAGGTCTGCACGGCGATGCAAACAGACGACACCGGCACGTCGAGAATGACGTCGACGCCTTCCTGATCATACCACTGGCGCGCAATATTGCCGCCGACATCGGGCTTGTTGAGATGGTCGGCCTGGATCAGCTCTATCGCCTTGCCAAGCACCTTGCCGCCGCATTCCTCGATCGCGAGCTGCGCTGCCGCTACCGAGCCCTGCCCGCCATTGTCAGCGAACAGACCCGTCATGTCGGACAGCACACCAAACTTCAGTGGAGTATCCGCAGCGGCACGAACGATCGCCGGAGAAAAAACTGCAGCGCTGACGCCAGTTGCACCGAGGCCAGCCAGGAATGTACGTCGCTTCATCAATAGTCCTCCCGTTTTTGGTTTGGTATGAAAGTATCGTCGTCCTATTGTGACGAAGATCATGGTGAGCCGGATGACGCTCCTTTGGCCGGCAGCTCGAATTCAAGCAGCGCAGAGCTGAATGATTTCCCGTGCGTATCCAGCGCGAGCGATCGCACAACACCGCCACCGAGCGCGCCCGTCAGCACGAAGTTTAGCGCGCCGAGCGCCGGCAATTCATAGCGCGTGACGGTGCCGGTGATGGTGTCGCCGAAATGCTGCGCGACGTGATCTGCCGTCACGTGCTCGGCAAGAAAGCCGAAGTCACCGACATCGAAAGCGATGACGGAAATGTTGGACGTATCGCCCTTGTCGCCGCTGCGTGAATGCGCGATCTCACGGAGTTTCATGGTCAGGCCTCCATGAATGTGACTGATGACGTCACGACAGTTTCGGGCAGCAAAGCCGAGGCGACGCCGACGATTTCGCGCGCCGATTTCCAGGCCCCGCCGCCACCGGCAGGCCCGTTGGTGTAAAGCGTCTCGACCTCATTGCCGATCTTCACGGCCTCTGCGAGAGAGTCTGTGCGCCCCGCGACGCGGATGCGGACTTCATAGGGATCGCGGCCTTCGGCCAGGGCGTCACCATGCAGCGCATTGACGCCGATCAGGTCGAACCGGCTCTCCGTCATTTTCACGCCGGTGAGCGTGAGGCGTTCGCGCACAATCTCAAGCGCCAGACGCCCGCGCGCCACGGCATTGGCACCAGCATAGGAGATTTCGCCTTCGCCGATATAGCTGTCGAGATAGCCGACTGACGTCTTCAGCAGGCCAGTCTTCGGCGTGCCACTCCCGCCGGTGACATGGATGCGGTCCGGACCAACCTCCTCGACACGCACCTGCGAGAAATCGGCAACCACATCCGGCTGGTAATAGCGGGTCGGATCATGAATTTCGTAGAGCAGTTGTTCGATCACCGTCGCTCGCGTGATCTGGCCGCCCGAGCCCGCGACCTTGGTGACGACGAGACCGCCATCCTCGCGCACCTCGCCGATCGGGAAACCAAGCCGCGCGAGGCCCTGCACATCCTTCACGCCGGGATCGGCGAAATAGCCGCCGGTGATCTGGCCAGCACATTCCAGGAGATGGCCGACCATGGTGCCTTTGCCAAGCAGATCCCAGTCATCCATCGCCCAGCCGAATTCATGCACCAGCGGCCCGAGAAACAGCGCCGGATCGGCCGCACGGCCGGTGATGACGACATCGGCGCCACCGGCGAGCGCTTCGGCGATAGGCGCTGCGCCGGTATAGGCATTGGCCGAGATCACGCGGTTGCCCAGCGCTTTCACGGAGCCACCTTCGTCCAGCGCGACATCGGACGCGCGCGCCTGTTCCAGCACATCGTCGCCCGTTACTGCCGCAACCTTAAGACCGGGCAGACCGAGCGCCCTGGCGATGTCACGCGTCGCCTGCGCCGCCGCGACGGGATTCGCCGCGCCCATATTGGTGATGATCTTGACGCCGTTCTTTCGGCAGATGGACAGCACCGCCTTCATGCGGTCGGCAAGCAACGGGTCGAAACCGCCTTGCGGATCTTTCAGGCGGTCCTGCTGGGCCAGCGCGATGGTGCGTTCGGCAAGGCACTCGAAGACGAGATAGTCGAGGTTGCCGCTTTCGGCGAGTTCGATCGCCGGTTCGATCCGGTCCCCCGAATAGCCGGCACCGGATCCGATCCTGATGGTACGCACGAGCAGTCTCCCTGGATCAGACTTGCCTGCAGTCACATCGCGAAAACCGCGACCGCTGCATGTCTATCTCCCGATCTCTTTTGACGGACATGTCACGGGCCTGAGCAGGCGATCACGCGCATGTCGCTTTCGGGCATTGAAGCCAGAAGCTTCCCTCTATTCAATTGAATTAATTCTATCCCATTGATAGAAATTCTCTATGGATGTGAATCTCCGGCAGATCCGGTCTTTCGTCGTCGTCGCCCAAGCCGGCAGCTTCACCCGCGCCGCGGAGTTGCTGCATCTGGCGCAGCCGACGCTGACGGTTCAGATCAGGCGCCTCGAAGAAACCCTCGAGGTGAAACTGTTCGATCGCAACACCCGCTCCGTCGAACTGACGCGGGTCGGCCGCGAACTGCTGCCGGTGTTTCAGCGCATGATCCGCGATCTCGATGCCGTCGTCGTGGATACTCGCGATATCGCGGCCAAGCGCCGCGGCATCGTCCGGATCGCGGCGCTTCCCTCGGTCGCCGCGGGTGCCCTGCCCGAGGCCATCAAGTCGTTTCGCGAGTTACAGCCCGGCACATCTTTCGTCCTGAAGGACGTGATCGCCAACCGCGTCCTTGACCTCGTCCGCTCAGAAGAGGTCGATCTCGGCATCATGGGCGGCAGCGTCACCGGCCACGACGTGGAAGTGCTGCTCGAAGTGCGCGACCGCATGCATGTGGTGTTTCCGGCGAAGCACCCGATCGGCGGCATCCGCAAGGTCACCATCGACGATCTGATGAAATATCCGCTGGTGCTGATGGATCCCGCGACCAGCGTCCGCGCGGTCGTCGACAGCGCCTTCCTGACCGCGGGACACATCGCGCAGCCGACCTGCGAAGCGACCTATATGATGACGGCTATCGCCATGGTCCGCGCCGGCCTGGGCATCACCATCCTGCCAGGCTCCGCACGCGAGATCGGCGCTGAGCCGGACCTGCGCTCGCGGCAGATCGACGTCGCGGATTTCTCGCGCGCGATCACCATCATCAAGAAAGCCGGCCGCACGCTGCCGCCGATCAGTGAAGCCTTTGGCGATCACCTCGCCAAGTCAATCGGCGCGCAGCCGTTATTCGCGCGCCGCTGATACCCGCGATTACTTCATCGCGTCATAGACTGCGAAGCTGTAGGCACCTTCCGGCTTCTTGGTAATCACGGGATCCGAACCGCCAGACATCAGCGTCGCAACCGTGCGATCATAGTCCTTGACGTCGAGCTTGCCATTGGCATCGCCGAGCAACTTGCTGACCTCGGTCATCATGCGCTTCTGGTCTTTGGCAGTCTTGGCGCCCGTGGAGTCGCCAGCCAGAATGATCTTCACGGCTTCGTCGGGATTGGTCTTGGCATAGTCCCAGCCCTTCATCGACGCCTTCACGAACTTCGCCATCTTGGCAACGAAGGCTGGATCCTTGAGATTCTTGTCGAGCACCCAGAGACCGTCCTCCAGCGTCGCGACGCCCTCGTCCTCATATTTGAACACGGTAAGCTGGCTCGGCTTGTAGCCGCCATCGATCACCTGCCAGTATTCATTATAGGCCATCGTCGATACACAATCGGCCTGCTTCTGCAGCAGCGGATCAACATTGAAGCCCTGCTTGATGATCTTGACGCCGGCCGGCGAACCATCGGTCTTGTAGCCCAGCTTCGACATCCAGGAGAGGAACGGATATTCGTTGCCGCCATACCAGACGCCGGTGACCTTGCCCTTCAGATCGGTCGGCTTCTTGATGCCGGTCTCGGCGCGGCAGGTGAGTTCGAGCCCGGACTTCTTGAAGGTCTGCGAAATATTCACCAGCGGCACGCCCTTCTCGCGCGAGGCCAGCGCCGACGGCATCCAGTCCACCACCACATCGGCACCGCCGCCCGCGATCACTTGCGGTGGGGCGACATCGGGACCGCCCGGCTTGATCGTCACGTCGAGCCCGGCGTCCTTGTAGAAGCCCTTCTCCTTGGCGACGAAGTAGCCGGCGAACTGGGCCTGTGCGACCCATTTGAGCTGGATGGTGACCTTGTCCGCCGCTTGCGCGGAGCCGAGCGAGAGAGCCATCGCTGCGCCGAATGCCATGATCTTCTTCATGCTCAACTCCAGAATTGGCGAACCTGCCGAACTAGGTCCGCATGGATGGATGCCAAAACGTCGTCACGCGCTCTGCGAGCGCAACAAGTCCATAAAATGCCATTCCCGCGATCGCGGCGAGCGCGATCTCCGCCCACACCATATCGAGCGCCATGCGCCCGGCTTCGGTGGAAATTCGAAAGCCGATGCCTTGCGTCGGCGTGCCGAAGAATTCCGCGACGATGGCACCGATCAGGGCCAGTGTGGCATTGATCTTCAGTGCATTGAAGATGAAAGGTAGAGCAGCGGGAAGATACAACTTGATGAGAGTCTGGGCATAGCTCGCGCCGTAGGAGCGCATCAGGTCACGCTCGATATCGCCGGCAGCTTGCAGACCGGCCAACGCATTTACCAGCATCGGGAAGAACGTCACCAGCGCCACCACGGCGGCCTTCGACGGCCAGTCGAAACCGAACCACATCACCATGATGGGCGCGACACCGACCAGCGGCAGCGCCGAGAAGAAGTTACCCAAGGGTAGCAGCCCGCGGCCGAGAAATTCAAAGCGATGCGCGAGGATCGCCACCAGAAGCCCGGCGCCGCAGCCGATGGCATAGCCGATCAGCACACCACGGATGAAGGTCTGCACGAAATCCGCGCCCAGTGTCGGCAGCGACGCCATGAACTTTGCGGCCGCCGCGCTCGGCGACGGCAGCAACACCGGCGGCACGCCCGCCCCGCGCACCACGACTTCCCAGAGATAGAACACGGCTGCACCGAACAGCAGCGGAATGGCGAGATCGATGATCTTCCGAAATGCGCTGTTGCGCGGTTTCAGCCCCGCGAGCGCGACGACGCAGATCCAAGATGCCAGCCAGACGCCGATCACGACCATCCAGAAGCCTGATGCCGCATCGCCGGCGATCAAGGGATCGCGGAGCAGCATCATTGTCATATCCGCAGTGATGCCTGCCCCGACAAGCCCGATCACGATGGCAGGCAGGCCACGGAAGCCGGCAGCGAAAGCGAACACAAGCACGATGACGCCGGTCAGCAGAAACGTCAGCGGGCGCGCCATCAGCGCGGCGACGGGCGTGCCGGCCAGCGGCAGCGGCAGCATCAGCGTGATCAGGACGCAGACGGCCGACATGATGAAGCCGAGGCGGATCTGGCGACGATTCATGTCCGCGCCCCCATCCGCTGCGCGACCTTGCGTTCGGCATAGCTCACAATCGCAATCAGGCCCGAGGCCAGCACGGCTGCGGCAACCAGCGCCGACCAGATCTGGATGGTCTGGCCGTAGTACGAGCCGGCCAGCAAGCGCGCGCCGATGCCGGCCTCGGCACCGGTCGGCAATTCAGCGACGATGGCGCCGATCAGCGAAATGGTGATGGCGACCTTGAGGCTGGCAAAGAGATACGGCACGGCCGATGGCCAGCGCAGTTTCGACAGCACCTGTCTAGATGTCGCCGACCATGTCCGCATCAGATCCATCTGCATCGGATCGGGCGAGGTAAAGCCCTTCACCATGCCTATCGTGATCGGGAAGAAACTCAAATAGGCCGAGATGATCGATTTCGGCAGCAGGCCCTGTAGGCCGACGGCACCGAGCACCACAATGAAGATCGGCGCCAGCGCCAATATGGGCACCATCTGCGAGCAGATGATCCACGGCATCAAGCTGCGCTCCAGCACGCGGCTGTGCACGATGGCGAGCGCCAGCACGATGCCGAGCAGCGCGCCGAGCACGAAGCCGAGCAGCGTCGCCGACAGCGTCACCATGGAATGATAGACGAGGCTACGCGGCGCCGTCGGCGCATAGCCGAACACGCCGTCGATGAAAGCACCGACCACCTGATGCGGCGCCGGCAGCAGCGGCCGTTCCGCGCTCATGGTGCCTTCCAGCAATTCCATCGTCGTGTAAGGCGCTTCCTCGCGCTCGAAGCCGCCGCGCACAAGCGACAGGTTCATCAGCACGGCGCCGATGTACCAGACGACGATCAGCACTGCGACAATGGTCACCAGCGGCGTACTACGCTTGACCAACGGATGCGTGCGCCGTGCCGCGCGCGCGACCGGTATCGTATCCACCGTACTACTCGTCATAGGAATGCCCGGCACGCAGCCCCGTGCGCACGCGCTGCGCGATCGCCATGAATTCCGGCGTCTCGCGAATTTCCAGCGTGCGGTCGCGCCGGAAATTGCAGTCGATGATATCAGTGATACGGCCCGGCCGCGGCGACATCACCACGATCTTGGTGGAAAGAAACACCGCTTCGGGAATCGAATGCGTCACGAACAACACGGTCTTGCGGGTCTTGGCCCACAATTGCAGCAGCTGTTCGTTGAGATGATCGCGCACGATCTCATCCAGTGCTCCGAACGGCTCGTCCATCAGCAGCAATTCGGGATCGAACGACAGCGCCCGTGCGATGGAAACCCGCTGCTGCATGCCGCCGGAGAGCTGCCAGGGAAACTTGCGTTCGAAGCCGGTGAGATTGACGAGGTCGAGGTAGCGCGCGGCGCGCTGCTTTTGTTCGGTCGGCGAAAAGCCCATCAGCTCCAGCGGCAGCTTGAGATTGGCCTCGATGCTCCGCCAGGGAAACAGCGCCGGCGCCTGAAACACATAGCCGTAATTGCGCCCCAGCCGCGCCTGCTCGGCACTCATGCCATTGACAGTGACGCTCCCAGAGCTTGGTTGCTGCAGGTCCGCGATCACACGCAGCAGCGTGGTCTTGCCGCAGCCGGAGGGACCGATGAAGGAGACGAACTCCCCACCACTGATTTGCAGATCGACATTGGATAGCGCTTCGACCTTGCCGTCGGCCGTATCGAAAGTAAGCGACACCTTGCTGACATCGACCGCAACGGGGCGTGTCACTGTAGATTGATAGATATGAGGTTCAGCGTCGGCAGTTGAGTTCATGCGCACCGGTTCGACCAGAAGGGTCACGCAGCCCCCGCCAGCCCGTCAAAGCCTATGAGCCCGGCGGGACGTGGCAATTTGCCGCTTATCGAGGGATGATATCGGCATTGATCGCTGCATCAACACAATACTGTCAGCCCCCTCCTTCTGCCCGCTGATAGTTTGCGCAAGCGAAGAGGACTTATTGAGCAGGTATCATCCGGCGCGCTCTGGATGGCTTCTGGCCAAACGAAAGCGGCCGGGCACATGGCCCAGCCGCTTCGATGTCAATCAATACCAGCGAGATCAGGACGCCCGGAGTTAGGGCGCCTTGAAATCAGGATGCCTTGGCTGTCTTGTTCTTTGAGTTGCGCTGGAAGAACAGCGCCTGGCTGGCGACGGCCGAGACCATCGCGGGCTGGAACGGCTTCGAGATCAGGAAGGCCGGCTCCGGACGTTCGCCAGTCAGGAAACGCTCCGGATAGGCGGTGATGAAGACTACCGGCACTTCGAAGATGCGCAGCAACTCGTTCACCGCATCGAGACCCGAGCTGCCATCGGCGAGCTGGATATCGGCGAGGATCAGGCCGGGCTTCTTGTTCTTTGCGAGCGCAACCGCATCTGCATGGGTGCGTGCAACGCCGATGACGTTATGACCGAGATTCTTCACGAGGCTTTCGAGATCCATCGCGATGAAGGTCTCGTCCTCGATGATAAGAACGTCGGTGGCGATTTCGGCGGCCATTTCTCGGCCGGCCGTATCGGCCAGCGTACGCACTTCCGCCACATCAGCGTCGAGTACGAAGGCGACTTCCTCTTCCGAGAAGCCTTCGAGCGACAGCAACAGGAAGGCCTGTCGTGGCAGCGGGGTGATGTTGGAAATGCGCTTCTCGGAGGCGGCCTGCAGCGGCGCGACGTCCGGATTGTCGTTCAAGGCGACAGAGTTCCAAATCTGGGTGAACAGGCGAAACAAGCCGGCACGGGCTCCGTGTTGCTCGTCGAGCAACGACTGGTCCTGCAGCAACGCTTCCAGCATGGCGCCTACATAGGCATCGCCTGAGGCCTGGTTACCTGTGAGGGCGCGGGCATAGCGCCGCAACAGCGGCAAGTGTTCAGCTACGAGCTGTGATCGGGACATCCCCACTCCATCCTGTCTGGTCAAAGACGACTCTACGTCAAAGTCGAAGGGTATTCGGATACAATCCGGCTCCCTCGTTGTGCTTGTTTACGCCCCAGCCAGACAAAAGTTCCATCAGGTCGGAACTTTCGGCCACGCTCCGCATTAGATCGCCGACAGACGCCGCAAAGGCTTCAAAAATCAAGAAAATTTCTCAAATTCCAGGGACATGTCTTCTGGGGAATGTGGAACGGGTCATGAAAGATGTGAAGCCAAAGGGCGGATTAAACGCCGAAATCCAGTCACGGATCGGGCATCAGTTGCGCGCCATGTACGACGATGTCGTGCGACAGGGCGTGCCGGACCGATTTGCGGAGCTGATCCGCAAGCTGGACGGGGCTGAGGCTCAAGCCCAGATCGCTGGCGATCCTGGCAAAAATGAAGGAGGGGAATAATGCCTCTCACAGACTCACTCCGCGACGACATTCTGGCGTCGGTGCCTAGCCTGCGCGCCTTCGCGATCTCGCTCTCCGGCAACGGCGACCGGGCCGATGACCTCGTTCAGGAAACGCTGTTGCGCGCTCTCGCCAATATCGACTCCTTCCAGGTCGGCTCGAATCTCCCTGCGTGGTTGTTCACCATTCTGCGCAACCTGTTCCGGTCGGACTATCGCAAGCGGCGACGGGAAGTTGAGGATGCGGACGGTAGCTATGCCAAGACTCTGAAGACCCAGCCGGCACAAAACGCCCATCTGGAATTTGAGGAGTTTCGCGCGGCGCTTGAGAAGCTTCCGCAGGATCAGCGCGAAGCGCTTATTCTCGTCGGCGCATCGGGCTTCTCCTATGAGGACGCGGCCACGATCTGCGGCTGCGCCGTCGGCACCATCAAGAGCCGCGTCAACCGCGCGCGTTCGAAGCTCAGCGCACTTCTCTATGTGGATGGCGCGGAAGACTTCGGCCCGGACGATACCGTTCGCGCAGTGATCGGCGGATCGGGCGGTTAGTTCGATCCGACAATTGAGGCAAGACAAGCGGTCACTTCGGTGGCCGCTTTTTTTGTGCGAGTTGGTATGAGTGTATCAGCAGCGCGCCGACTTCTTCCGCAATCGGGGCGAAGGAACCGCCACCATCTTTCCGCCACACAGAAAGTGCCCCTCGCGCTCACATCGCCGGGGATTTTTGTTGATGCACATGCCATTAACGCCTCGCGACTGCTGTACGAGGACCAACCCGGGATGCCTGCCTTTCGACCACGAACAATCTCGTTTGCCACCGCACTGAGTCTCGCTTGTGCTGGCCATGCCCTCGCGCAGAAACAATACGATCCCGGCGCATCCGACCCCGAGATCAAGATCGGCAACATCATGCCCTATAGCGGGCCGGCTTCGGCCTATGGCATCGCGGGCATCATCGAGGCCGCTTATTTCCGGATGATCAACGATCAGGGCGGCATCAACGGCCGCAAGATCAATTTCATAAGCTATGACGATGCCTACAATCCGGCCAAGGCCGTCGAGCAGGCCCGCAAGCTGGTGGAATCGGACGAGGTGCTCGTGGTGTTTAACCCACTCGGCACACCGTCCAATGCGGCGATCCAGAAATACCTCAACATCAAGAAAGTGCCGCAACTGTTCGTCGCCGCCGGCGCGACCTATTTCGGAAATCACAAGGCCTTCCCGTGGACGATGGCGTGGCAGCCGCCCTATGAGAGCGAGGGCCGCATCTATGCGAAATATCTGCTGAACGAAAAGCCCGACGCGAAGATCGCGGTGCTCTATCAGAACGACGACCTCGGCAAGGACGTGCTGAAGGGCCTGAAAGATGGTCTCGGCGACAAAGCTGGGGGCATGCTGATCGCCGCCGAAAGCTATGAGGTCACCGAGCCGACCATCGATAGCCACATCATCAATCTGAAAGCCTCCGGCGCCGATACCTTCATCAGCGTCACGACACCGAAGTCGGCGGTCCAGAGTATCCGCAAGGTCTCCGAACTCGGCTGGAAGCCGCTCTACATCCAGGGCTATGCCAGCGCATCAATCAGCTCCGTGCTGAAGCCGGCCGGACAGGACATCTCCCAAGGCATCCTGTCGGCCTATTACGCCAAGGACGGCTCAGATCCACAATGGGACAATGACCCCGGCATGCAGCGCTTCTACGCGTTTCTCGCCAAATACGCGCCGGACGCCCGCCGCAACGACATCTCCGTGGTCTATGGCTACGGCGCAGCTCAGACCATGGTTCAGGTGCTGAAGCAGACAGGCGACGATCTCACCCGTGCCAATGTGATGAAGCAAGCCGCCAGCCTGAAGGACTTTGCGCCGGACACGATGCTGCCGGGCGTCAAGCTCAACACGTCCGCGACTGATTTCTACCCGATCGAACAGTTGCAGATGATGCGCTTCAAGGGCGACAAATGGGAGTTATTTGGCCCTGTGATTTCGGGCGAGATCAGCCGCTGAATTATACCGGGGGACGGCATATCCATTGCCCAATAAAGCAGCCCTTCGCGGTGTCGTCGCGAGGGGCTTTTTGTTGCCGCATACACGCGAACGGTGTTCAATCCGGCCGGAGCCGCAAAGGCCCGCAAAAACAAGACGAATAAAAATCAGGGAGTTCTGAAATGCCTTCGATCCGATCGCGCGCACTGGCTTTGTCGGTTGCCGCGGCCCTCAGCGTCGCAGCCAGCGGCAGCGCGCTGGCCCAGAAGAAATACGACACCGGCGCCACTGACACCGAAATCACGATCGGCAACATTATGCCGTATAGCGGCCCTGCCTCATCCTACGGACTGATTGGCAAGACTGAAACCGCCTATTTCAAAATGATCAACGACCAGGGCGGCATCAACGGCCGCAAGATCAATTTCATCAGCTACGACGACGCCTATTCGCCGCCCAAGGCGGTCGAACAGGCCCGCAAGCTGGTCGAAAGCGACGAGGCACTGTTCATCTTCAATTCGCTCGGCACGCCGTCGAATACCGCGTTCCAGAAATACATGAATGCCAAGAAGGTGCCGCAACTCTTCGTCGCCACCGGCGCCAGCAAGTGGAACGATCCGAAGCACTTCCCGTGGACGATGGGCTGGCAGCCGAGCTACGCGGTCGAGGCACAAATCTACGCAAAATATCTGATGAAGGAGAAGCCGGACGCCAAGGTCGCGGTGATCTATCAGAACGACGATTTCGGCAAGGACTACCAGAAGGCGTTCAAGGAAGCGCTGGGTGCCAAGGCTGCCACGATGCTGGTCACGGAAGAGAGCTATGAGATCTCCGAGCCGACCATCGATTCCCACATCGTGAAGGTGAAGTCGCTCAATCCCGATGTTGTCGTCCATTTCGTAACGCCGAAATTCGCGGCCCAAGGCATCAAGAAGATCGGTGAACTCGGCTGGAAGCCGCTGCAGCTCGTGACCAATGTCAGCGTCTCTGTTGGAGCAGTGATGCAGCCGGCAGGCTTTGCCAATGCAGAGGGCGTCCTGTCCGCCGACTACCGCAAGGACGGCGCGGATTCGCAATGGAAAGATGATGCGGGCATGAAGAAATGGTCGGCCTTCATCGACAAATACATGCCGGGCGCCGATCGCACCGACAACAGCCTCGTCTACGGTTATGGCGCCGCGCAGACGCTGGTGAAGGTGCTGGAGATGTGCGGTGACAACCTGACCCGCGAGAATGTCATGAAGCAGGCGGCAAGCCTGAAGGACTTCGCGCCAGACACGCTGCTGCCGGGCATCACCATCTCCACCTCGGCCACCGACTATGCTCCGATCGCACAGTTGCGGATGATGCGCTTCAAGGGCGACAAGTGGGAGCTGTTCGGCGAGGTGATCAATGCCGACACTACTGCGCCGGACTAGTACCGCAGCACTTTGCACTGCACCACTAAAACAACGGAGCCCCTGCGATTTGGTCGCAGGGGCTTATTCTTGTGACCGGCGCATCAGGGGTATTCAATGCGAACAGGAGTCGCAGAACTCCAACAAAGACCTGGGAAGAAATGATCACGGAGATCCATGATGCTCGCACGATCCATGCGCCTTGCAGCACTGCCTGCTGCTATGGCGCTTCTGGCCGCCAGTGTGTCCAGCGCGCTCGCGCAGAAGAAATACGACACCGGCGCCACCGATACTGAAATCAAGATCGGCAACATCATCCCTTATAGCGGCCCCGCATCTGCCTATGGAACGATCGGCAAGACCGAGACCGCCTATTTCAACATGATCAACGCACAGGGTGGCATCAACGGACGCAAGATCAACTTCATCAGTTACGATGACGCCTATTCGCCACCGAAGGCCGTGGAGCAGGTGCGAAGGCTGGTCGAATCGGACGAGGTGCTGGTGGTGTTCAATCCACTGGGTACGCCCTCGAATACCGCGATCCAGAAATATCTGAACGGCAAGAAAGTGCCGCAGCTCTTCGTTGCCACCGGCGCCACCAAATGGAACGATCCGAAGAACTTCCCCTGGACGATCGGCTGGCAGCCCTCCTATCAGAGCGAAGCGCAGATCTATGCGAAGTATCTTCTGAAGGAGAAGCCGAACGCGAAAATCGGCGTGCTTTACCAGAACGACGATTTCGGCAAGGACTATCTGAAGGGCTTCAAGGACGGCCTCGGCGACAAGGCAGCATCGATGATCGCCATCGAGGACAGCTACGAGATCGCCGAACCGACCATTGACACCCATGTGGTGAAGCTGAAAGCTGCGAACCCCGACGTGCTGATGATCTTCACCACGCCAAAATTCGCGGCACAGACTATCAAGAAGACCGCCGAGCTTGGCTGGAAGCCGCTACAGATTCTCGCCAATGTCAGCGTCTCCGTGGGAGCGGTGATGCAGCCCGCCGGCTTCGACAATGCGCAAGGCGTGCTGTCGGCCTCCTACACCAAGGACGGCACCGACTCCCAGTGGAGGGACGATCCGGGCATGAAGAAGTGGAACGCGTTCCTCGACAAATACATGCCGGACGCCAACAAGGCGGATTCGAGCACGGTCTATGGCTATGGTGCTGCGCAGACGCTGGTCAAGGTGCTGCAGATGTGCGGCGACGACCTGACTCGGGCGAATGTCATGAAACAAGCCGCCAGCCTGAAGGACTTTACCCCCGACACGCTGTTGCCGGGCATCACCATCAATACCTCGCCCACCGATTTCGCGCCTATCTCGCAATTGCAGATGCAGCGCTTCAAGGGCGACAAGTGGGAGCGCTTCGGCGAGATCTTCAGCGCCGACGTCGCGACGCAATAGCTCAGTTGCGGCAGCAGTTCTGCTGCATCAGCGAACACGAATTATACCGCCCCCGCGACATCGTCGCGGGGGCTTTTTCTTGCTGCGAAATGCAGGCGGGTGTTGAATGCTCTCAGGAGCCGCAGAGCTCCTTGTCAAGAAACGTGACACATCACAATTGATCAGGGAGATCAGAAATGCCCGCAATTCGTCTGCGCCTAGCCGCGTTTTCAGCCGCCTATTTGGTTGGCTGGGCTTTGCTCGCCGCGTCCGCCACCGGGGCGCTCGCCCAGAAAAAATATGACACCGGCGCCTCAGATACCGAAATCAAGATCGGCAACATCATGCCCTATAGCGGACCCGCCTCCGCCTATGGCGTGATCGGCAAGACCGAGGAAGCCTACTTCAAGAAGATCAATGCTGCTGGCGGCATCAACGGCCGCAAGATCAACTTCATCAGTTATGACGATGCCTATTCGCCGCCAAAAACCGTCGAGCAGGCGCGCAAGCTGGTGGAATCGGACGAAGTTCTGCTGGTGTTCAACTCGCTCGGCACACCGCCGAACTCGGCGATCCAGAAATACATGAACAGCAAGAAGGTGCCGCAACTGTTCGTGGCCACCGGCGCCACGAAGTGGAACGACCCGAAGGACTTCCCCTGGACCATGGGCTGGCAGCCCAACTACCAGAGCGAGACGCAGATCTATGCGAAATATCTTCTGAAGGAAAAGCCCGGCGCGAAGATTGCCGTCCTTTACCAGAACGATGACTATGGCAAGGACTATCTCAAAGGTCTGAAGGACGGCCTTGGCGCAAAGGCCGCCTCGATGATCGTAGTGGAGGAGAGCTACGAGACCTCCGAGCCGACCATCGACAATCACATCGTCAAGCTGAAGTCGTTGAACGCCGACGTATTCGTCAACATCACGACGCCGAAATTTGCGGCGCAGGCTATCAAGAAGGCCGCCGAGATCGGCTGGAAACCGATGCACTTCCTCAACAACGTGTCCAACTCGATCGGCAGCGTGATGAAGCCGGCCGGCTTCGAAAACTCGCAGGACATTATTTCCGCTGCGTATCTGAAGGACGTCGCGGACACCCAGTGGAACAACGACCCCGGCATGAAGGAATTTCTCGCCTTCCTCGACAAAGATTTTCCGGAAGGCAACAAGCTCGATGGATTGATCGTCACCGGTTACGGGGTCGCCCAGACGCTGGTTGAGGTTCTCAAGAAGTGCGGTGACAACCTGACCCGCGAAAACGTCATGAAGCAGGCGGCCAGCCTGAAGGACTTCCGAACCGAGGTGCTGCTGCCCGGCATCAAGATCAACACATCTGCGACCGACTTCGCGCCGATCAGCCAGCTTCAGCTGATGCGTTTCAAAGGCGATAAATGGGAGCTGTTCGGCGAGGTCATTAGCGCTGATGTAGGCGGCTGATCGCCCTCATTCCACATAACGGAAAATACGTGAGGCCCGCGTCAAAAACGGCGCGGGCCTTATTGCGTTTTTGGTCGCTTTCCATTTGAGCCATTGTGCAATCGCGGTATGACTATCTCGCAGGCGCAAAAGAGCCTGCAGAACAAGAAAATCTCGCCTTGCAAGCAAGGGAAGGAACTCAAATGTCTGCCACGTCCGCGCGGCTGTTGTCGCTCTCGGCCGCCACCGTGTTGCTCGTCGTTTCCTCGACCCACGTCCTCGCCCAAAAGAAATACGACACCGGCGCCAGCGACACCGAAATCAAGCTCGGCAATATCGTGCCCTACAGCGGCCCCGCTTCGGCCTATGGCGCGGTGGGCAAGGCGCAGGCAGGCTATTTCAAGATGATCAACGATCAGGGCGGCATCAACGGCCGCATGATCAACTACGTCAGCTATGATGATGCCTATTCGCCGCCGAAGGCTGTCGAGCAGACCCGCAAGCTCGTCGAGTCCGACGAAGTGCTCTTGATGTTCTCGGCGCTCGGCACGCCGTCCAATACGGCGATCCAGAAATATCTCAACGCCAAGAGGGTGCCGCAGCTGTTCCTCGCCACCGGCGCTACCAAATGGGCCGACCCGAAGAACTTCCCCTGGACCATGGGCTGGCTGCCCAGCTACCAGAGCGAAGGCCGCATCTACGCCAAGTACCTGCTGAAGGAAAAGGCCGGCGCCAAGATCGGCGTGCTCTATCAGAATGACGACTTCGGAAAGGACTACCTGAAGGGCGTCAAAGACGGCCTTGGCGACAAGGCCTCGTCCATCGTCATCGAGGAGAGTTATGAGCTCACCGAGCCGACCGTGGATTCCCACATCGTCAAGATGAAGTCGCTCAATCCCGACGTTGTCATCATCTTCGCGACGCCGAAGTTTGCCGCACAGACCATCAAGAAGATCGCCGAACTCGGCTGGAAGCCGACCATGATCGTTCCGGGCGTCAGCGTATCGATCGGTCAGGTGCTGCGTCCCGCAGGCTTCGAGAACGCGCAGGGCTTGCTCTCCGCGCACTACTCCAAGGACGCCACCGACCCGCAGTGGAAGGACGATCCGGGCATCAAGGCCTATCGCGAATTTCTCGCCAAATACGTGCCGGACGGCAACCCGTCGGATTCGTCGCTGATGTCCGGCTACAATATCGCCGAGACCATGGCGATCCTGCTCAAGCAGTGTGGCGACGATCTCACCCGCGCCAATGTGATGAAGCAGGCGGCGAACCTGAAAGACGTCCAGCAGTCGACGCTGCTGCCGGGCGTCAAGGTCAACACCTCGCCCACCGACTTCTCGCCCATTGAGCAGATGCAGCTGATGCGGTTCGAGGGTGAGAACTGGAAACTGTTCGGCGACGTGCTGACCGGTGAACTCGGCGAAAGCGGCAAGGGCGGTTAGCTCTTACTTCCCCTCTCCCCCAGCGCAGCGAAGCTGCGCGCCGCGGGAGAGGGTGCCTGAGCGAAGCGAAGGCGGGAGAGGGCTCCTTGCTTCTTAAGCGAAGCCCCCCTCTCCCGTCTCGAACCGCTCGGCGCTTCGATCCACCCTCTCCCACCAGTCGCGACTGCGCCGCGTCCGGGGGCGAGGGGAAGCGCTTGCCGTCCCTGCCGTAGAGCGGCATAACCCCGAGCATGACCGACAAACGCCCCCTGCTCCGCGCAATTTTCGATGCCGCAGTTGCTGCGGCCCATCCCGATGTCATCCTCAGCGCCCACCTGCCGGCGCCGCCGAAAGGCCGCATCATCTGCCTCGCCGCCGGCAAGGGCGCCGCGGCCATGGCCGCTGCCGCAGAGGCGCATTATCTCGACACGCTGAAGCTCGATCCCGCGCGCCTCACCGGCATCGCCACCACGCGCCATGGCCATGGGGTGCCGACACGGCGCATTCATGTGGTCGAGGCCGGCCATCCCGTGCCCGATGAAGCAGGCCTCAAGGGTGCCGATGACAGCCTCAAGCTCGCGGCGGAAGCCACTGCCGACGACCTGTTGCTGGTGCTGATCTCGGGCGGCGGCTCCGCCAACTGGACCGCGCCTGTGGCGGGCATCACCTTCCAGCAGAAGCAGCAGCTCAACCGCGCGCTACTTCGCTCCGGCGCGGTGATCGGCGAGATCAACACCGTGCGCAAGCATCTGTCGCGTATCAAGGGCGGCCGCCTTGCCCGCGCTGGGCAGAAGGCCGAGATCGTGTCGCTGGCGATTTCCGACGTGCCGCATGACGATCCCGCCGTGATCGCATCGGGACCGACGGTGCCGGATACAACAACGCTGGCCGATGCCCGTGCCATCATCGCGAAATTCAATCTCGCCATCGATGACGCGGTACGGGCGGCGCTCAGCGATGAGGCCAATGAAAGCGTGAAGCCGAACGACGTCGCATTCGCACGTGCGCGTTTTGAGCTGATCGCGCGTCCGCGCGAGTCACTCGATGCCGCGATCAAGGTGGCCAGTGATGCCGGCTATGAGATTGTCGATCTCGGCGCCGATCTCGAAGGCGAAGCGCGCGAGGTTGCCGCCGAGCATGCGAAGCTGGCGCTTAAGGCCAAGGCCGACGGCAAGAAGCTCGCGATCCTCTCCGGCGGCGAACTCACTGTGACCGTCACGGGCAACGGCCGCGGCGGCCCGAACCAGGAATACGCGCTAGCGCTCGCGGATGCTTTCAAGGATACCACCGGCATCGTCGCGCTCGCCGGCGACACCGACGGCGCTGATGGCGGCGCCGGCAGCGCCAGCGATCCCGCCGGCGCGGTCATCGATGCGCGTACGTTCGAGGCAATGCGCGCACAGAAGCTCGATGCGAAGGCAACGCTGGCGAATAACGACGCGACGACGTTCTTCACCGCGACAGGCGATCTGCTGCAGACCGGGCCGACGCTGACCAATGTGAATGATATCAGGGTGATTTTGGTGGGGTAACCCACACCGTCATTCCGGGGCGTGCGAGCGCCGCTCGCGTGAACCTCAGCCACTCCACTTGGAGTGGCGATCCCGATATGAGTGTCACATGTCGAGGTTCCGGGCTCGGTCCCGTCGCCTGCGGCGCCGGTCCCGCCCCGGAATGACGAGTGTTTGGCTAAAACTCGCGGGCAATCTTCGCCATCATCCCGAGCAGCGCCTTGTGCTCGGCCGGCCCCAGCACCTCGATCAGCCGCGCTTCATGCCGCGTCGCCACCAGCTTCTTGGCGCGGGCCAGCGTGGCACGCCCCTTGTCGGTGAGCATCAGCACGTGGGAGCGGCGATCGCTCGGCGAGCGCATCCGCGTCAGCAAGTCGCGACTCTCGAGAGCGTCAAGCAGCGAAACGAAATTCGGACGGAGAATGCCGAGCGTATTGGCGATTTCGGTCTGGTTGCGGCCCGGGTTCTTGTCCAGCAGCAGCAGCACCGAGAACTGCGCCGGCGTCAGCTGCAGTGGCGCCATGCAGCGTAGGAAGTCTTCAAACACTTTCAACTGCGCACGTTTCAGCGAATAGCCTAGCAGTTCGGACAGTTCGCCGAGCTGCAGCGCACCGCCCTCCTCGTCGAACCCGACGGGCGCGACCTGCTTGGCTTGATCCTGAGACGTCATCTTTGAAACAGTCATCGCTCGCTTTCCGCGATACCCGGCGGCTTGAATGAAACACCTGGGCGGCGTGCGACAGGCCTTGAGATTATGTTCAATAATCGTTATGAAGTATATCAAATAGAGGGCGGGTTTCAACCGCCATTGTTGATCGTCCCGCGCCTGTGGTATCCGGCGCGCCAGACAGTGTGGGGGAGCGCGCGGCTTTGAATACGACGATTTTGCTGTTCCTTTTGCAGGACGGCATCACCAATGGCGCGATTTATGCGCTGCTCGGGCTGGCCCTGGTGCTGGTCTTTGCGGTCACACGTATCATCCTGATCCCCCAGGGCGAATTCATCACCTTTGGCGCGCTGACCTATGCCAGCCTCTCGGCCGGCCAGATGCCTGGCACCATCAAGCTCGCCGTCGCCATGGGCGTCGTGGCCTTTGCCTTCGATCTCTTCACCTTCCGCAAGGCGCTCCATGCCAGGCGCGTACTGCGCTCGATTGCGGTCAATATCGTGTTCCCGCTGGCGATCTGGGGCGTGATGTGGGCGCTGGGTGGACGGCCGGGGAATATCGCCCTCAACATCGCGCTTTCGCTGCTGATCGTCGCCGCCATCGGCCTTTATCTCTATCGCATCGCGTTCCAGCCGATCGCCCACACATCGGTTCTGGTACTGCTGATCGCCTCGGTGGGCTGCCACCTCGCGCTGCAGGGGTTTGGCCTCGTCTTCTTCGGCGCCGAAGGCCAGCGCGGCCCTGCGATCTCGTCTGACGCCATCACCATCGGCGCGCTGCGCTTCACCGGCCAGAGCATCGCCGTCTATGGCATCACCATCGCGCTGATCGTCGGGTTGTGGCTGTTCTTCGGCTACACGCTTTATGGCAAAGCGCTGCGCGCCACGGCGGTAAACCGCCTCGGTGCTCGCCTCGCCGGCATCCGCACCTCACTGTCGGGTCAGATCGCATTCCTGCTGGCCTCGGTCATCGGCGCCATCTCAGGCATTCTGATCGTGCCGATCACCACGCTCTATTACGACACCGGCTTCCTGATCGGCCTGAAGGGCTTCGTCGCCGCGATCATCGGCGGCCTCGTCAGCTATCCGCTGACGGCTGCCGCCGCGATCCTGGTCGGCTGCGTCGAGGCATTCTCGTCCTTCTATGCGAGCAACTACAAAGAGGTCATCGTCTTCACGCTGATCCTTCCGGTTTTGGTGCTGCGCTCGCTCGCCGCACCTGAAGTCGAAGAAGAGAAGGATTAAGCGCCATGCGACAGCGTCTCCTTCCCATTCTCGTCTTCGCGCTGGTGATGGCTGCGATCCCGTTCGTGCCGGGCGTGCCGCCATTCTGGATCGTGCTGCTCGACAATATCGGCCTCGCCGCGCTCGTCGCCATGGGCCTCGTGCTGCTCACTGGCGTCGGCGGCCTGACCTCATTTGGCCAGGCGGCGTTCTGCGGTTTCGGCGCCTATACGACGGCCTACCTCAGCACCGCCTATGGCATGTCGCCGTGGCTGACGCTGCCGATGTCACTGATCGTCTCGGGCCTCGCCGCGGTACTGCTCGGCATCATCACCATGCGTCTGTCGGGCCACTATCTTCCGCTCGGCACCATCGCCTGGGGCATCAGCCTGTTCTATCTGTTCAGCAAGCTGGAATTCCTCGGCCGTAACGACGGCATCTCGGGCATCCCGCCGCTGTCGATCGGCACGTGGAAGATGCTGGATCCCGGTTCGATCTATTTCCCGATCTGGATCGCGGTCATCATCTGCGCGCTGCTGTCGATGAACCTTCTGGACTCGCGGACCGGCCGCGCCATCCGCGCGCTACGCCGCGGCCATATCGCAGCCGAAGCCTTCGGCGTACAGACCGCACGCGCAAAGCTCTTGGTCTTCATCTACGCAGCAGTTCTCGCCGGCCTGTCCGGCTGGCTCTACGCGCATTTCCAGCGCGCTGCGAATCCGACGCCGTTCGGACCGCATCTTGGCATCGAATATCTGTTCATCGCGGTGGTCGGCGGCGCCGGCTATGTCTGGGGCGGTGTGCTCGGTGCGGCCGTGGTCGTGATCCTCAAGGAAGTGCTTCAAAGCTATCTCCCGCTGATCTTCGGCGGCGGCGGAGGCCAGCTCGAAACCATCGTGTTCGGCATCCTGCTCGTCGCGCTGCTGCAACTCGCGCCAACTGGCATGTGGCCGTGGCTGACCGCGTGGCTGCCGGCCGGCGACAGCCGCAAGCGCCCCGCGCCAGCCGATGCACTGCCCGCCCGCAACGACCACCGTCCGGATACCGGCGTCTTGCTGCAGGTCGACAAGGCGCGCAAACAGTTCGGCGGCGTCGTCGCCGTCAACGACGTGTCGTTCAATGTGCAGGCGCGCGAGATCGTCGCTTTGATCGGCCCCAACGGCGCCGGCAAGAGTACGACCTTCAACCTAATCACCGGCGTACTGGCCGCAACCGCCGGCAAGGTCACGGTACTCGGCAAGGGTGTGTCCGGCGCGCCGCCGCAGGAGATCGTCAAGCTCGGCATTGCCCGTACCTTCCAGCATGTGAAGCTGGTGCCCGATATGACCGTGCTGGAAAACGTCGCCCTCGGCGCGCATCTGCGCGGACGTTCGGGCGCTATCGCCAGCATGCTGAGGCTTGACCGCGCCGACGAAGCGAAGCTGCTCGCGGAAGCTGCCAAGCAGATCGAACGTGTCGGTCTCGGCGACCAGATGAACCAGCTTGCGGGATCCTTGTCGCTCGGCCAGCAGCGCATCGTCGAGATCGCCCGCGCACTCTGCGTCGATCCGATGCTGCTGCTGCTCGACGAGCCCGCGGCCGGCTTGCGCCACATGGAGAAGCAGCAACTGGCATCGCTGCTGCGCCAGCTCCGCGACGGCGGCATGTCGGTGCTGCTGGTCGAACACGACATGGGCTTCGTCATGAATCTCGCCAACCGCATCGTGGTGCTCGATTTCGGTACCAAGATCGCCGAGGGCACACCGGCTGACATCAAGACCAATCCCGACGTCATCAAGGCCTATCTGGGAGCGGTCGCATGAGCGCGTTGCTACAAGTCTCTGATGCGCATGTCGCCTATGGCAAGGTCGAGGCCGTGCGTGCGGTCAATCTCGAGGTTCGCACCGACGAGATCGTCACGATCATTGGCGCCAATGGCGCCGGCAAAACCACGCTGCTCAATGCGGTGATGGGTATCCTGCCGCTGAAGGGTAGCGTGGCATTCGCCGGACATGACGTCTCCAAGATCGACATCGAAGACCGCGTCGCTGCCGGCCTCAGCCTCGTGCCCGAGCATCGCGAATTGTTCGCCACGATGAATGTGGAAGACAACCTGCTGCTCGGCGCCTTCCGTATCGACAAGGCGACTGCCGCGCGATCTTTCGAGCACGTCTACACCCTGTTCCCGCGCCTCAAGGAACGCCGCAAGCAGCTCGCCGGCACATTATCGGGCGGCGAACAGCAGATGCTGGCCATGGGCCGCGCACTGATGGGCGCGCCGAAGCTGCTAATGCTCGACGAACCAAGCCTCGGCCTCGCCCCGATCATCGTCGCCGACATTTTCCGCATCGTCAGCGAGCTGAAGGCTGCCGGCGTCTCAGTGCTGCTGGTCGAGCAGAATGCGCAGGCGGCACTGAAGATCGCCGACCGCGCTTATGTGATGGAGCTCGGCGAGTTCATCCTGGATGGCGCCGCCAGCGATATCGCCAGCAACCAACGCGTAGTGGCGAGCTATCTGGGTTTCCAGCACGAAGGCGAGAGCGCGATCTAATCGGGATGCGCGCGCCTTCTAGCGTGCGACGGACCGCTCTAGCATCTTCCAGACCCAGTCCTGCCAGCGCGCGAGCTCGCCCGCATCCATCAGGTCACGGCCGAGAAACGCCGTCAGCGTCCAGCGGTTGGCGACATAAAAATAGTTCAGCGACATAATGGCGATGTAGAGCTGCAGCGGCTCGACATCGGCGCGGAACACACGCTCGGAGATACCGCGGCTGACGATCTTCTCGACCATTTCCAGTGCCGGCGATGAAAGCCGCTTAAGGCTCTTGGCTTTCGAGACGTGCCTGCCGCGATGCAGGTTCTCGTTGTTGAGTACCGTGATCATCTCGGGATGTTCGATATAGTGTCGCATGGTGAAAACCGCGAGCCGACGCAGCGCATCCATCGGGTCAGTCAGATCGAGCGCCAGTTCGCGCTCCGCATCCGTCATGTTGACGTACAGTGTTTCCAGCACCGCGATATACAGCTTCTCCTTGCTGCCGAAGTAGTAATAGATCATCCGGTCGTTGGACTTGGCGAGCTTCGAGATCGTCGCGATCCGCGCACCGCTGAGGCCGCGCTCGGCAAAAATCCGGATCGCAGCGTCCAGGATATTCTTGCGAATGATACCGCCATCGACGAGTTTCGGCCGCCCCCGTGGCGCGCGTTTGGGCACCGCTGCCTTGCGTCCTGGCATCGCGTCGTCCGGCCGGGTCGCCGATCTGGCCGCGGTCGCCGGCGCGCGGCGCGTTGCGGTTCGCGCGGCAATAGCACGTTTTTCAGCCATTTAAAGCGATTCCCTTGCTCTCATCGGCACCTTCTATGCGCTGCCACAGCGGCTGCCACAAGCCTGCGCAGCTTCGAATAAATCTTGAGCTGGACGTCAGATTTAGATCAGGTCTATATTCGTTAAGTGTTTACTTCAATAAATAGAGCAACCTTTCGCAGCTTACCGGAGTAATGGCGATGATTGAGCGAGACCAGCAGCCAGCCTCCTATGTCTATGTCCGCGACACCTGGTATCCCGCAACATGGTCGCGCGACGTCATCGACAAGCCGGTACAGCGGCGCATCCTCGGCGAACTCGTTGCGCTGTATCGCGGTGAAGATGGCGAGATCCATGCATTGGAAGACGCCTGCCCGCATCGGTTGGCGCCGCTGTCGATGGGACGGATCAAGGGCTCAACGCTGGAGTGCGGTTATCATGGCCTGACCTTTGACGGCGCGACCGGCCGCTGCGTTCGTATCCCCGGTCAAAAGAACATACCCGCCAATGCGCAGGTACGTAGCTTCCCTGTTGTCGAGAAGATGGGCCTGATCTGGATCTGGATGGGCGACGCGGCGCTCGCCGATCCCGCCAGAATATATGACCTGCCGCAGTTTGCCGATCCGGAATGGAGCGCGGTGGAAGGCGACGCACTGCATATTGGATGTAACTATCTCAATCTCGCCGACAATCTGTGCGACCCCGCCCATGTCAGCTTCGTACACCTCTCGACGCTAGGGAATTCAGCCGGCGAGGAAGTGCCGGTGGAAACGGAGAAGCGCGGCGAGGACTATCTCGTCACCTGGCGCTGGATCATCGATTCACCGGCGATCCCGCTGTTCCAAAAATTCGGCAATTTCACGGGCCATGTCGATCGCTGGCACTATTACCACTATCACGCGCCAAGCATCGCGGTGATCGATTTCGGCAGCGCTACCACAGGCACCGGCGCCCCCGAAGGCAGCCGCGACGACTGCATCCAGATATTCGCCTGCCACTTCATCACGCCGGTCGACGAGAACAACTGCATCGACCACTGGCTGCACGTAAAGAACTTCAAGGCCGACGACGACACCAACAGGCGCCTGTCGGACCAATTCCGCATCGCATTTCAGGAGGACAAGGACATCCTTGAGGCGATTCATCAAAACGAGCGCGAACCGCGCACGCGGCGCCCGCTACGGATCGCCATCGATGGCGCACCGATCCGCATGCGTCAAATGGTCGAGCGCATGATCGAAGCCGAGCGCAAGGATGTTGCGATAGCCGCCATCGCCTGAATCGACGCCGTGCCGCGCGGCGGATACCCGCCCCACTCTTCCAGATCAACACAAGGGGACAGAAATGGCCTTTCGGGTAAAAACGTTACTGACGCTCCTGTTGCTGGGATCAGCATCCACGGCTGCGCAGGCAGGCGATACGATCAAGATCGGCGATCTCAACAGCTACAAGGCAATGGTCGCCAATACGCAGCCCTATCGCAACGGTCTCGACCTTGCGATTGCCGAAGCCAATGCTGCGGGCGGCGTACTCGGCAAGAGGCTCGAAATGGTCTATCGCGACGACGGCGCCAATCCCAATGAAGCCGTGCGGGCGGCTGACGAACTGATCCTGCGCGAGAATGTCGATATCCTGACCGGCACCATCCTCAGCCATGTCGGCCTTGCCGTCGCCGACTTCGCCAAGCAGCGCAAAATGTTCTTCCTTGCCTCGGCGCCGCTCACCGACAAGCTGATCTGGGAAAATGGCAACCGCTACACCTATCGGCTACGGCCCTCGACCTATACGCATGCCGCTGCGCTGGTGCCGGACGCGGTGAAGCTGAAGAAGAAGCGCTGGGCGATGGTCTATCCGAATTACGAATACGGCCAGTCTGCCGTCGCCACCTTCAAGGCCTTGCTGAAAAAACAGCAGCCCGATGTCGAATTCGTCGCCGACCTAGCGCCGCCGCTCGGCAAGATCGAAGCTGGCGCAGTCGCTCAGGCGCTCGACGATGCCAAGCCTGATGCGATCTTCAACGTTCTGTTCGGGCCCGATCTCGCCAAATTCGTCCGCGAGGGCAATACGCGCGGCATATTCGAAAAGCGCGAGGTCGTCAGCCTGCTGACCGGCGAGCCTGAATATCTCGACCCGCTGAAAGACGACGCTCCCAAGAACTGGATCGTCACAGGTTACCCCTGGTACCTGATCAAGACGCCCGCACATGAGGTCTTCCTGAAAGACTATCAGGCCAAGTACAAAGACTATCCGCGAATGGCGTCACTGGTCGGCTATGCGACAGGCAAGGCGCTGGCCGCAGGCATCAAGAAGGCAGGATCGACGGAGTCCGAGAAGCTGGTCGCCTCATTTGCCGATCTGACATTCGATAGCCCCGCCGGACCGATCACCTTCCGAGGTATCGATCATCAGGCGACCCTCGGTCTTTATGTCGGACACACCGGCGTCAATGACGGCAAAGGCGTGATGACCGACACGGTCTATAAGGATGGCGCGGCATTCCAACCGTCCGATGCTGACGTGCGCAAACGGCGGCCGCTGGACTAACAGCTTCGCTACGCACCCATACAAAAGGCCGGCTGTCTCGCGACAACCGGCTTTTTCGTTTCTTGAGTTCAGCGCTTACTTCGCCGGAACGTACTTCCCGTCCTTGACCGTCAGCAGGATCCGCGAACGGTCGTCGACGCCGTTGCGGTCCTTTTCGGTGTAGTTGTAGACGCCCTGGGTGGCCGCGATTTCCTTCTCGCTCATCAGCGCCTGGCGGATGGCCTCGCGGAATTCCGGGGTGCCGGGCTTAGCGGTCTTCAACACCACGGGCACGACGCGCTTCAGCACTTCGAACACGTCATAGGCGTGACCGGCGAACTGACTGCGGCTGTTGGCGCCGTATTTGGCTTCATAGGCTGCGTTGAGTTCAAGGCCGGGCTTCTTGGTCAGCGCCGAGTCCGGCTGGCCTTCCGGATACATCACGGGACCCGCAGCCATCAGCACGTTTTCGGCGGATTTTCCGGCGATGCGGATGAAGTCTGATGAGGCGGCGCCATGGGTCTGATAGATCAGGCCCTTGTAGCCGCGGTCACGCAGTTCGGACTGCGGCATGCCGGCACCGGTGCCGGCGGCGCCGATCAGGATTGCATCGGGATTGGCTACAATCAGCTTCAGCGCCTGACCGGTGATCGACGTATCCGGACGCGCGAAGCGCTCATCGTCGACGATGGACATGCCCATCGCTGATGTCTGCGCCTTGAGGTCGTTGAACCACAGATCGCCATAGCTGTCCGAATAGCCGACATAGCCGATGGTCTTCACGCCGTGGACCTTCATGTGGTCGTACATGACCTTGCCGACGATCTCGACCGGCTGCGGCATGTCCACCGACCACTTCACGCGCGCGGGCGTGAACGGCATCGGCGACAGGCTGAAATGCGGCACGCCGGCTTCATTGGCGACCGCCGAGATGGCGACCGAGGACGGCACGATCGACGACCCGACCATGATGTCGGCCTTGGATTCCGACACGAAACGGCGCGCGTTGGTGGTGGCGACAGAAGGATCGCCGCCATCGTCGAGCACGACCAGCTTCAGCGGCACACCGCCGATCTCCTTGGGCACGAATTCCAGCGCATTGCGCTCGGGCACGCCCAGCGCCGCGGCAGGGCCGGTGGTCGACAGGCTGATGCCGATGGTGATGTCGGCAGTCTGGGTTTCGGCGGGGGCGGCAATCGCCAGCGAGACGGCAACAGCCGCGATCGCCAGATGAAGCTTAGACATGTCTTATCTTTCTCGTGTGGAAGCGGAGAGCGCCGAAAGCGGCAGCGATACCGGCAGACGTGGCGCTGGTTGTGGCCGCGCGAAGGCTCGCGCACAGCAAAAAGCCGACCCTCTGGCGAGGGCCGGCCTTGTTATCGAAAAATGCCGGCGAAGCAAAGACGCTTCGCGCCACTGCCCTCCGTCAGATCTGCATTACTGGGCGAGAACGTATTTGCCGTCTTTCACCGTCAGCAAGATGCGCGAACGCTCATCCAGACCATACCGATCCTTTTCCGTGAAGTTGTAGACGCCCTGGGTGGCGGCAATCTCACGCTCGGTGAGCAGCGCCTGCCGGATCGCCTCGCGGAACTCCGGAGTGCCAGGCTTGGCGGTCTTCAGCGCCGTCGGGATCACTCGCTTCAGCACCTCGAAGGCGTCATAGGAGTGGCCGGCGAACTGGCTGCGGCTGTTCGGGCCGTATTTGGCCTCATAGGCGGTGTTGAGCGTCATGCCGGGCTTCTTTGTCAGGGCCGTATCGGCCTGGCCTTCCGGATACATCACCGGGCCGGAGGCCATCAGCACGCCTTCGGCGGCCTTGCCGGCGATACGGATGAAGTCCATCGAGGCGGCGCCGTGGGTCTGGTAGATCAGGCCCTTGTAGCCCTTGTCGCGCAATTCGGTCTGCGGCAGCGCGGCGGCGGTGCCGGAGGCGCCGACCAGGATCGCGTCAGGATTGGCAGCAAGCAGTTTCAGTACCTGACCGGTGACCGACGTATCCGGACGGGCAAAACGCTCTTCCGCCGCGATGTTGATGCCCATCGGCACCGCCTGGGTCTTGAGATCGTTGAACCACAGATCGCCGTAGCTATCGGAATAGCCGATATAGCCGATGGTCTTGATGCCCTTGGACTTCATGTGGTCGTACATCACCTTGCCGACGATTGGCACGGGCTGGGGCATGGCCACCGACCACTTGGCGCGTTCCGGCGTGATCGGCAGCGGCGACAGGGCGAAATGCGGGATGCCAGCTTCGTTGGCCACGTTGGACACCGCAATGCTGGTTGGCGTCACCGCCGAACCCATGATGATGTCGGCCTTGGATTCGGTCATGAAACGGCGGGCATTGGTGGTCGCGGTGGTCGGATCGCCGCCATCGTCGAGCACGATGATCTTGAGCGGCACGCCGCCGATTTCCTTCGGCACGAATTCCAGCGCGTTGCGTTCGGGAATGCCCAGCGCCGCCGCGGGGCCCGTGGTTGACGTGGTGATGCCGATAGTGATGTCGGAGGTTTGGGCAAAAGCCGGTGCAGCGAGTGCCAGCGATGCGGCAACAGCCGCGATCGCCAAGTGATGCTTGGTCATGGGTCTCTCCCTCAGAGTCATTTTTTATGGCTTCAGCTAAATCAAAGTTCGGCTGGCTTATCAGCCCCTTCTTTAGGTCAGTGCGCCCGTACCGGTAAAGGGCTGGCGCACTGATGCTTTGCCGCAAGCTTAACGTGGCGCCATGCGCAGCGAGGCGTCGAGCCGGACCACCTCGCCGTTGAGATACGGATTGTCGATCATGTGCAGTGCGAGAGACGCGAATTCGTCGGCATGGCCGAGCCGGCGTGGGAACGGGATCGCTGCGGCGAGACTGTCCTGCGCCTCCTGCGGCAGGCCCGCCAAAAGCGGCGTCATGAACAGGCCCGGCGCGATGGTCAGCACCCGAATGCCAAACTGGGCCATTTCGCGGGCAATGGGCAGCGTCATGCCGACGATGCCACCTTTGGAGGCCGAATAGGCAGACTGGCCGATCTGGCCGTCATAGGCCGCCACCGAGGCCGTCGAGATCACCACGCCACGCTCGCCGGTCTCCAGCGGCTCCAGCTTGGACATCGGGTCCGTTGCCAGGCGGATCATGTTGAACGAGCCAATCAGGTTGACGCGGATGACCTTGTCGAAATCGCCGAGCGCCATCGGACCATCGCGGCCGATCACGCGCTTGGCGACGCCGATGCCGGCGCAGTTCACCAGCACACGCGCCGGACCGTGCGCCGTGGCGGCGGCGGCGACCGCGGCTTCGGCAGAGGCCGCGTCGGACACGTCGCAGGAAATGGCAACACCGCCGATTTCCTTGGCAACGGTTTCGGCGAGGGCGGTGTTGAGATCGAGCAGCGCGACTTTCGCGCCCTGCGCGGCGAGCCTACGGGCGGTCGCAGCGCCGAGACCGGAAGCGCCACCGGTGACGATAGCGGATTGGTTCTTCAGTTGCATGGTGTTCCTCCTGTGTTGATTTTTCTGCCGTTCATTGGCGGCTTTCAACTAGATCGCGATCACTTTCGCGACTTCCGGATTCCCATAGATATCGTCGATCAACCTGGCGCGATGCTCCAGCACGGCGCGCTGATTGACCGAGCCCTTGTCCGTGACCTCACCACGATCGATGGACAGCGGGGTGTCGAGCAGCACCGCCTTGGCAATCCGCGTGGACGAGCCGGTAGCACCGGCTATGAAACGTGCGAGGCGCTCACGGAACGCGTTGCGGACGATCGGATCATTGACTGCCGCAGCGAGGTCGGCCGCAGGAAGATCGGGATTGATCACACGGCAGCCATCGAGATCGAGAATAACGAGAGCTGCGAGTTCGTCGCGGTTGATGCCGGCGATGACCACATCGCGCACCAGCGGCGCGCAAGTGCCGACGAAGCGCGCGCGTAGCGGGCCGACACTGACCCAGGTGCCGCTGCCGAGTTTGAAATCCTCGGAGATGCGACCGTCGAAATCGAAGCCAGCGGAGAGATCATCGGGATCGACGGCCTTCAGCGCATCGCCGAAGATGTAATAGCCTTCCTCGTCGAACGCCTTCGCGGTCAGTTCCGGCTCGCGCCAGTAACCCGGCGTGATGTTCGGCCCCTTGGCGCGCACTTCCATCTTGCCATTGTTCGGCACCAGCTTGGCATCGTTGCCCGGCACCGGAAGACCGACATGGCCGGAACGGCTGGTCACGGGATTGACGCACATGAAGAAGGGCGAGGTCTCGGTTGCACCGAGACCCGTCAGCATCGGCACGCGCACGCCCGTGGTTTGCACCGACAGTTCGTCAAGACTGTCCCAGACATAGGCGGACAGCGCTGCCCCTGAAAAGAACATCGCATGCAGTCGTGCAAAGAATTTTTCACGCAGCTCTGCATCTTCACGCAAATACGGCAACAACGATTCATACCCTTTGGGGACGTTGAAATAGACCGTCGGCGAGATCTCGCGGAGATTACGAATTGTCTGTTCGATACCCACGGGCGTCGGCTTGCCGTCGTCGAGATACATCGAACCGCCATTGAACAGCGTCAGCCCGATATTGTGATTGCCGCCAAATGTATGATTCCATGGCAGCCAGTCGATGATCACCGGCGGCTCGTCCTTCAGGAAGGCCAGTGTATCGCGCAGCATGATCTGGTTGGCGCACATCATGCGCTGTGTATTGATCACGGCCTTCGGATTGCCGGTGGAGCCGGAGGTCAGCAAAAACTTCGCAATGGTATCCGGACCGATGGCTGCGTTCGCAGCGTCGAGATTGGCGGCCTCCGGTGTCACGAGCAGATCGGAGAGTTTGGTCACGCGCCGGTCCGGCAGAGCGCCGGTACTTACGACGACTTCAGTGCCTTCGGGCACATTGAAGTGAATAGCGTTCGTAAACGCATTGGCGTCATCGACGAAGACCAGCCCCGGCGTCAGCAGCTTCATGAGATAGCCGAGCTTGCCGTAGTCCTTCGACACCAGCGAATAGGCCGGCGACACCGGAGCGTAGGGAATGCCGGCATAGAGCGCGCCGAAAGCGATCAGTGCGTGATCGACGGAATTGCCCGAGAGAATGACAATGGGCTTGTCGGCGGACAGCTCGCGCGACAGCAGCGCCGAGGCGATGTGGCGCACCGCATCCAGCATCTGCGCGTAAGTGACTTCACGCCAGCCGCCGCCTTCCGCGCGCTCAGCCATGAAGACGCGATCCGGCGCTTCCCTGGCCCAGTGATGCAGATAGTCGGTGACACGGTCCGGATAGTCGCCGATGGCATTGGTCGGACGCAGATAGATGGTGCCGTCGTCGTGGCGCTCGATGGTGACCGCGGGATCGCCATAGGAAATCGGCCGCAGCGGATGCGCGGTTATCGCTCGCTTTGTCTGATCGATTTTGTCGGCACTTGCAGACATTGTTTCCGCCCTGTGTATTCGTCCCGATTTTTTGTTTTTATTGGTTGTCGTTCTCGCGGATCAGCCGGGCTTCACCTTGCCGGCCTTGCGCTCCAGAAAATCCCTGATGCGATTTTTCGCCTCCTGATCGCTCTGCGCCACCGACGCCATCAGTGCTTCCAGCATCAGCCCGGTCTGCGGACTGGCTTCGGCGATCAGCGGCAAGGCCTGCAGCACGGCGAAATTTGTCAACGGTGCGTTCTGCGCGACGCGCTCGGCAAGCTCTATGGCCTTGGGCAAGGCGCCGCCGGCTTCCGTCAGATACTGGGCGAAGCCGAGCGCCATGCCTTCCTCCGCCTTGTAAACACGGCCGGTGAGCATCATGTCGGCCATCCGGTGCACACCGATCAGTCGCGGCAGACGCATCGAGCCGCCACCACCGACGAAGATACCGCGACTGCCTTCCGGCAGCGCGTAATAGGCCGAGGGATCGGCAACGCGAATATGCGCGGAGCAAGCCAGTTCAAGGCCGCCACCGATGACGGCACCCTGCAGCGCTGCAATCACCGGCACGCGGCAATGCTGGATGATATCGAACACCCGGTGCCACATCCGCGAATGCATCAAGCCGGCTGTCGCGTCGCGCTCGGTGAGTTCGGACAGATCGAGACCCGCGGAAAAATGCCCGCCGATGCCGTGGACGACGACGGCACCGATTTCCTCGGGCAGCGACGCGAAGCAACGCTCGATGTCCAGGATCAGTCCATCGTTCAGCGCGTTGCGCTTGGCAGGACGGTTCAGGCCCACGATCAGCACGCGGCCTTGGGTTTCGATCTGGAGCATGGCAGCGGTAGCGGCGACGGCTTGGTTCATGAGCGCGATTAGGTCCTGGCTAGAATAATTATATCTTATAACGAATAGCGCATGAGTCAATCTTGCGGTGCAATAGGCTGATCTCGTCCTGCATAAAGTCAGGTATTCCGGTGCGACAGCGATCCGGTCTCGCCTGATAGACCGGATCGCCTCTCTTACCAGGGCTAGCGGATCGCCACCGGGTTGATCATGCTCTGCACACCGCCCTTGAAGCGGGGCTGACCAAGCACGAACAGGAACTCGTAGCCTTTGTCCTTGGCCAGTTCGGATGTGTCCATGTTTTCGAGGATGTAAGTCCCGTTCATCGCCAGAAGTATCTGGTGGATTTCAAATACATTGCCGGTTTCGAACGGCAGCACCTCGACGCCCCAGGTATCGGCGCCGACCGCGACGACACCCTTGCTGGTTAGATACTTAGCGCCCTCGGCGCCAAGGCCGGGCTCGCCGGCATTGTAGCGTTTATCGTCCTTGCCGAGCAGGCTGAGCCATCCCGTGTGGAACAGCACGACGTCGCCTTGCCTGATCTCAACGCCCTGCGCCTTGGCGACCTCCTCGATTTCCTTGACATTGAAAGCAGTGCCTTCCTTGACCACGTCGGTCTTGTAGTAGGCCGCCATGTCCAGCAGCACGCCACGGGTGACGAGCGGCGGCACCTTGTCGATGCCGAGCTTCTTAAGGCCAGTAGGATCACCAAAGTCTGCAATTTTGTTGCCGTTATAGTAGACGTGATTGACGCCGAGATGGCCGAGCCCGTCCATCTGGCTGCCGACGCCGACCCAGCCGTTGAGCATGTCGTCGTTGTAGGTCGCGTGATTGGGACCGAGCCCGGGATTGCCGGCCTGACCGGGCTGTACCACGGTGATCTTGAAACCGCGGGGCGGATAGGCCGGCGTGTCAGCGCCCACCGGAATGCCGAGCGCATAGGTCTTCCCGGTCTTCACCAGTTGCGCGGCCGACTTCACCAGATCGGGCTTCATGTAGTTGGCGGCGCCGATTTCGTCGTTTGGCCCCCATTTCGATTTGGTCCAGTCCTGCGCCAGCGCAGGCACAGCCATCAGTAGCGAAATCGCAGATCCAAGCACCCAGGCTCTCAGCATCGTCGCCTCCCTGTTTAACGCCGGCTTTTTGCCGGTCGATTGAGATTTAACACCAGAAATTGCGGAGAAAGTAAGCTGACACCTCCGCCATTGCGAGCGAAGCGAAGCAATCCAGAAAGCCAAGAACTGGATTGCCTCGTCGCTTTGCTCCTCGCAATGACAGCGGAGAAGATGGAGCCCTACAGCGCCTGATGCACCGCGAGTTCGACGCGATCGGGATGCCGTGCGCCGACGCCGATGAACAGGCTCTGCATCAGCCACCGATACCTGGGATGCCCTGTCTCGAACCTCGGCACCGAGCGGAAATAGATCAGCGCGGGATCGACCGCCTCGCCCCGAGCGATGCAATCAAGCGCCTCCTTCGGGCCAAAGCGGACGCCTATATTCTCGATATAGATCACGGCCCCGTCGTCGAGCTCGAACGTATATTTCGCTTCCAGCTCGGTGAAGCCATCCGGACGGATAATCTGAAAATCGGCGCCGCCCGAATGGATCGTACCCTTGATGCCCTCGCCCTGCACAGTGCCGCCAAGGACCGGGATGACCCGGCGGATGCCATATCCGAGATCGCCGGCCACGATCGGCGTGCCGACCTTGATCGACAGGCTGAAGACATACTTCGTCGCAAGCTGCGGTGTCGTCATGATGTCATCCAATCATCCGCATCGGCAGCCAGGTGGCAATCAGCGGGAACAGGATCAGCAGCACGAGACGGATCAGGTCGGTAACCACGAATGGCAGCACGCCTTTGAATATCGTCGACATGCTGACGTCCTTGATCACGCTCTTGATGACGAACACGTTCATGCCAACCGGCGGGTGAATCAGGCCGAGCTCGACGGTCATGACAATGACGATGCCGAACCAGATCGGATCGAAACCAAGCGCCATAATCACCGGAAACACGATCGGCACGGTGAGGATCACCATGGCCATGGCATCCATCAGGCAGCCCAGCACCAGATACATCAGGAGGATCAGCGCCAGTACGCCGTAGGGGCCGATGCCGAGGCCGGTGAGGAACTCGGTGACGTGCTGCGGGGTCTGGGTAATCGTGAGAAAATAGCCAAAGCACAGCGCACCGATGAGCACGGTGAACACGGCGGCAGCGGTCCGCGTCGCTTGCAGCAATGACTGCAGGATGCCGTCCTTGTTCAGCTTGCCGCGCAGCACGCCGATGATGAAGGCGCCGACCGCGCCAACCGCACCGGCTTCGGTCGGGATGAAGAAGCCGCCATAAAGGCCGCCAATCACGAAGACGAACAGCAACAATGGCGACCAGACATCGCGGATCGCCGCGGCGCGCTCGCGCCACGAGGCTTTCGGGCCAGCCGGCAAGAAGCCCGGCTTGACCACGCCGATGATCGCAATGGTGATCATGTGCATGACGATAGCGAGCAGGCCCGGCACGATGCCGGCGATGAACAGCTTGCCTATGTCTTGCTGGGTAATAATGCCGTAAACCGCCAATACCGTGGACGGCGGCAGCATCGCGCCGAGCGTGCCGCCCACGGCGATGACACCCGTGGCGAAGCTCTGCGGATAATTGAAACGCCGCATTTCCGGATAGGCAACGGCGGAGAATGTCGCGGCCGTCGCCACCGACGAACCGGAGATCGCGGCAAAGCCGCCGCAGGCGGCGATGGTCGCGATGCCCAATCCGCCCTTCCAGTGGCCGACAAAGGTGTTGGCCGCGCGAAATAGTTCGCGGCTGATACCCGACACCGAAACGAAGGCGCCCATCAGGAGGAACATCGGGATCACGCCGAAGGAATAGTCCGTCACCGTCCGCATGGTAGTCTGGCCGACCAGTTTCAGCGCTGGCGCAAAACCAGTGAGATAGCCGAAGCCCGTGATGCCCACGAGCCCCATTGCCATGCCAACCGGCACGCGCAACAGCATCAACACGAACAGGCTGACAAAGCCGATGACGGCAACCGCTTCGTTACTGAGATCCATGCGATTTACTCTGCCGTCTTGATTTCGGGTTCATGCATCTCTTCCGGATGGAAGATCAGCCTGTAAGTGCGGATCGCGATCAACAGCACCGCCGAAACGTCGCCGATCCATGACAGCAGGAAGAACGGCCAGACCGGCAGTTGCAGATCCATGGTGACGATGTGGCTCGAATAAGTATCCACGACCTTGTCGAACAGCGTGTAGGTCTGCACGGTCACGACGAACAGCAGCACCAAGGTTGCGAACACGTCGATCCAGCGCTGATACTTTGGCGTGGCATTGGCCCAGACCAGATCGACGGTGATGTGCGAGCCGCGATAGGACGTCGCGGCGATGCCCCAGAAGATCAGCACGCCAAGCATGAACTGGCCGATATTATAGTAATCGGGGATCGTGACTGCGAAGAATTTGCGCATGAACACCGCGATGAAGGTATTCAGCGCGACGATACCGACGAAGAACGCGGCAATCCACTCGATGGAATCGATGAAGCGATCCATCACGTTCTTGCGGGGTGGATCCGGCGGAATGCCGAGGGCGCTGGATTGGGAGATTTCGGACGTGGCGGTCATCGTCGATGTCACAATGCTCAAGAGGAGAAGCCAGCCTCCGCCCTCTCGATCGTCATGCCCGGGCAGCGCGAAGCGAACTTCACTAGATGACCCGGGCATTCATCTTCTGGGTGGCGAAGGAAAGTGGATGGCCGGGTCAAGCCCGGCCATGACGTGGTGAGAGGTCCGTGCGATCAACGGACTCGGCGGAAAGCTACAGCCCCGCGTCGTGCTTCTTCAGCATCGCCTTGAGGTCGGCGTCGATGGCATCGGCGTCGCCGCCGGCCTTCTTCACGGCCGCAGCCCAGGCGGCGTTGAGCGGTTGAACGCCCTTCTTCCACTCGGCGAGCTGCTCGGGCGTCAGCTTGTAAACCTCGTGATCCGGAAGCGCCTTCATCTTGGTGCGGCCATTGGCTTCAAAGTCGACCCAGGGATCGGTGACCTTGGAGGCCCATTCCGGCGTGCAATGATCGTCGATGATCTTCTTCTGCGCCGCGGACATGGAATTATACTTGGCGAGGTTGATGTTGTAGGTGAACACCGTCGAATAGAGCGGCACGTCGATGTGATACTTGACCACCTTGTCGATGCCGAACAGAAAGATCGAGCCCCACGGGAACGCGATCTCGTCGGCAACGCCGCGTTCGATCGCATCGCGCGATTCCGGCGCCGAGGCCTGCACATTGGTGCCGCCGAACAGCTTGACCATTTCGCCGATAGTACTCTGCGCCGGGCGGACCTTCACGCCGTTGAGGTCTGACGGCACGACGATCTTCTTCTTGCCGTGGATCGATCCGGGATCGTGGATGAAAGCGAAGCACAGCTTCGTGTCCTTCATCTCGGTCTTGGCGTATTTCTGATACCACTCGTTGAGCGCGAGGGTACCCTTCTTGCCGTCCGAGAACACGAAGGGCAGCTGGCCTGCGGCCACGATGGGGAAGCGGCCGGGCTGATAGCCGGGATTCACATAGGTGATATCGGCGATACCATCGCGCGCCATGTCGTAATGATCGAACGCCTTGCCGAGCTGTTCCGAAGGGAATACCGACATCTTGATGCTGCCGCCCGAGGCTTTCTCGATATCGGCCGCCCAGGCCTGCGTGGCCGGCACCAGTGGATGCGCCGGCGGCACCCACAGCGATACTTTCATATTGACGGTTTTGTCTTGCGCCTGCGCCGGGCTCACTGCAGTCGTCAGACAGCCAGCCGCCAGCAATGCAAAGATTGCCCTTTTCATCGACGTCTCTCCCTCTACGCCCGTTTGGACGTGTTCTCTCGAACCTGTTCACCGGACCTTGAATGGCCCTTTGCGAATATTGTTATATGTTATAATCATCCTTGCAAGCGGTGCGATCGCACGCGTTGCGGAGCCAGTGTCGCGACCCCGCTTGACTTGTCAACTCAGTCGGACGACAGAGCCTATATCAACCGCGGGAGCAAGCGTTGCGAACGAAAGTTGCCATCATTGGAGCTGGTCCGGCTGGAATGTTGCTAGGGCAACTATTGCATGCCTATGGGATCGATAACGTCATTCTCGAGCGCAAGGATCGCGACTATGTCCTCGCCCGCATCCGCGCCGGCGTGCTCGAACAGGGCACCGTTGGCCTGCTGGAAAAGCTGGGGATTACCGAGCGCCTGCATCACGAAGGCCTGATCCATGACGGGATCGAACTTCTGTTCGGCGGAATTCGCCACCGCCTCGACCTGAAGAAGGCATCCGGCGGTAAGGTCGTTACCGTCTACGGCCAGACGGAGGTCACCCGCGACCTGATGGATGCCCGCGACAAGGCAGGGCTGACCACGGTCTATGACGCCGACAATGTCTCGCTGCATGATTTCGACGGCACAAGCCCCCGCGTCCGCTACGTCAAGGACGGCGTAAGCCACGAGATCGCCTGCGATTTCATCGCCGGCTGTGATGGGTTCCACGGCGTCTCGCGCCAGAGCGTTCCGGCCTCCGCCGTACAGACCTTCGAGCGCGTCTATCCGTTCGGCTGGCTCGGCCTGCTCTCGGATACGCCGCCAGTGTCGCATGAGCTGATCTACACCAATCACCAACGCGGCTTCGCGCTGTGCTCGATGCGCTCGATGACGCGCAGCCGCTATTACGTCCAGTGCTCCCTCGACGAAAAAGTCGAGAACTGGACCGACGACATGTTCTGGGACGAGCTGCGCCGCCGCCTCGACACGGAGGCCGCCGAAAGCCTCATCACCGGCCCATCGCTGGAGAAGAGTATCGCGCCGCTGCGTAGTTTTGTCGCGGAACCGATGCGTTTTGGCAGGCTGTTCCTCGCCGGCGACGCCGCCCACATCGTGCCGCCGACCGGCGCCAAGGGGCTCAACCTCGCGGCCTCCGACGTCCATTACCTGTCGATGGCGCTGCGCGAATTCTACGATGAGAAATCCTCGAGCGGTCTCGACTTCTATTCGGCCATCGCGCTGAAGCGCGTGTGGAAAGCGGTGCGTTTCTCGTGGTGGATGACCTCGATGATGCATCGCTTCCCCGACAATGACGGTTTCGGCACCAAGCTGCAGCAGGCCGAGCTGGATTATGTCGTACATTCGGATGTCGCGACGGCGTCGCTGGCGGAAAATTATGTGGGACTGCCCTATTAGGCCTTCCCACTCACACTCTGCATGTCGTCACCCGGCTTGACCGGGTGTCCCAGTAAAGACCGGCAAGTGTGATGACCCGAACCGCCTGCGTTTACTGGATCACCGCTTTCGCGGGTGACGACAGACTGAGTTTGGCGTTATCGCTGTCACACCTGTTTTAAACATCCCGTCAGACCCGTTTCAAACTTTGTTGGTCTGTCCTTTGCTTGTGCTTTCGCTTCTATGGCGCAAACAATCCGGATCGATGCGCCATGACTGACACCGCTATTCCCGACGGCTTCGCGCCGCACTATCGCAAGAGCCCCCTCACCACGCCGTGGGAGCCGATCTATTCGAAGGTGACCGACACCAATATCATCCTTGGTCTCCACATCGCCGAAGCGCACACCAATTCGCGCGGCATGGCACATGGTGGGCTGATCACGGCTCTGGCCGACAATGCGATGGGCCTGAGCTGCGGCCATGTACTGGGCGGCGGTGCGCGGCTGCTCACCGTGAATCTCTCTGCTGATTTTCTTGGCTCCGCGCAGATCGGGCAATGGCTGCAGATCGAGACCGAGGTCATCAAGACCGGCAAGCGTCTCTGCTTTGCGCAGGCACTAATCACGGCAGACGGCGAGCCGTGCGCCCGGGCCAACGGCACATTTAGCGTGGCCCCACCAAAAACGTAGCGATGGCTATCGCTTGCTGAAATCCCACCGGCAGGTTTCGGCGGCAAGATCGATGAAGACGCGCACTTTCGCCGACAACAAACGCGAGGTCGGATAGACGATGTGGATCGGCACCACCGGCGGCTCGAACTTCGTCAGCACGCGCTTCAGCCGTCCCGCCTCCAGCCCCTCCGCAGCCTGATAGGCCAGCACGCGAGTCAGGCCGCCACCGTGCTCGGCGTGCCAGATGGCGGCATCGGCGACATCGGTGGTGAAGCGCGGCGTATGCGTGATGCGAACATCCCGGCCATCACGCACGAAGCGCCATTCCGGCGCTGACGCGATCGAACCGAACTGGATCGTGTCGTGCTTTGCGATATCCTCCGGTGCCGTCGGCTGGCCGCGCTGCGCCAGATAATCCGGCGACGCCACCACGATGCGCGACATGGTGCCGAGGTTGCGCGCCACGAGGCTGGAATCGGCGAGATCGCCGATCCGCACCGCGACATCGATGCCGTCCTCGACCAGGCCGACCATGCGATCGGTCAGCCGCAATTCACCCGAGACATCGGGATAGCGCTGCAGATAGGCCGAGATCAGCGGCGTCACATGCAGCCGCCCGAAGCCGACTGGCGCCGAGACGACCAGACGCCCGGTCGGCCTGGCCCGTTCGGCCTGCGCGGAGCCTTCGGCCTCCTCGATATCCGCGAGAATCTGGCGCGCTCGTTGCAGATAGCGCGCGCCGATATCCGTCAGCATCACCGAGCGCGTGGTCCGCTGCAGCAGGCGGGCGCCAAGGCGCTCCTCCAGCGCCGCCACCATGCGGGTGACCGCCGACGCGGAGAGTCTGAGCTTGCGGGCCGCAGGCGCGAACCCCTGCAGGTCCGCCACGGCGACGAAGACGGTCATGGCTTCGATGCGATCCATCGCACCATTTCATATCCCGCAATAATGAAGTGTCAATTCAGATAATTGTTCTTATGCGAGGAAAGAGCCACGTTGAAGCGATCGCGAACGTATCCCGTTCAGAACTCCAATCAGGGAGTAAGCCATGTCAGACATCCACACCTATTCCAGCGACATTGCCTTCACGCCGACGGTCAAGGCGATCCAGACCCGCAAGGGTTCGCGTTCCGGCTATGCGCATGTCGAGGAAAATGGCGGCTGGCGCACCGAGATCGACGACAATCTCGCATCGTTTCTCGCCGAGGCGAACAGCTTCTTTCTGGCTACCGCCAGCGCTGACGGCCAGCCTTATATGCAACATCGCGGCGGGCCGAAGGGGTTCGTGAAGGTGCTCGACAAACAGACGCTCGCCTTTGCGGATTATAGCGGCAACCGGCAATACATCACCCAGGGCAATCTGGCCGAGAATCCAAAGGCCAACATCTTCATCATGGATTACGCGCATCGCCGCCGGGTCAAGCTCTGGGGCACCGCGCGGGTGGTCGAGGACGACCCGGCCTTGATGCGATCGCTGATGCCACAAGGTTATCGTGCGAAGCCTGAGCAGGTCATCCTGTTCACGATCGCTGCGTGGGATACCAATTGTCCGCAACATATCCCGCAGAAATTCGATGCGGCCGATGTCGCGGCGGTGTTGGCAGCGCGCGATGCGCGGATTGCGGAGTTGGAAGCAGAACTGGCGACGCTGAAGGGCGCAGCGTCGCCGCATTAAAGGCGACGCAGCGTCAGGCAGCGACGCTGCACTGCCAGGCGTGCTCGGGATAATACTCTGCCATCATCCGATCCACATAGGTGACGAGGTTGCCGTAGCGGTGCAACTGACGCTGCAGGGGTGACGGAAACAACGGCGACATGATCCCGGCCAGAACGCCGAATGCGGTCGCATCGACACCCGCCGGGCGGTTGCTCATCAAGTGAGACTTCCCGGCCAGCAGCACCGACAGAGCCATCAGCGAACGATCCGCGAGTTGTAGCGCCTCATCGGCAGGATGCCGGCCGAGGCCGTTCGCCAGATGGTTCTGAATGACGGATTTGCGCGCGGATGCACGAATCTCGTCGCGCTGCGCTTCGGGAATGCCGTCGAAGAAATGCGACGGTCCCTTGGCGAAGTTATCGGCATCGACCCAGCGCACCCCGACAAGTGCCCAGTAGAGATGATGCTCGATCATCCGCTCGATCGCCCAGGCCTGAGCGCGCTGGGCGAGATCGAGACCCCTATCGAAATCGACGTCATATTTGCGTTCGATATAGGCGCGGATAAAGGTGGAGTCGGCAATGCACTCAGCGCCGTCATCAATATAGGGCATCTGCCCTTTCGGCGAATCCTGCGGCCGTGCCGGTTGCTTCTCATAGGGCAAGCCGGCCATCTTGAGCTGGACTTCCGTCTTAGTAACGAAAGGGCTGATTTCCGGCAGGCCAAAGCCTGCACCTGCGCCGTGAAGGACGATCATGTGGTTTCTCCAAGTGATAAGGACAAGAGACTAGGCAGTCGCTGCTGCCACCGTGGTGTCAGCAGCCGTCACGCCGGGTCGCGCCGGCGACCCAGACACGCGTCTGGACCGCCGCGGTGGAAACCATGCGCCAGCCGAGCCCGATCAGGGCCCAGCGGAGGTCTCCCGACAGGGCGAGAATGGCGCGTTCCAGCAGCCATGCCCGGATGCGCCAGAGCCGGTCATCATGCGAAAAGACGGCGAGGCTATCGAAAGCGGTCATTGCAGAATCCTTCGTTCGTTTGAACCTGGACCCTGTATGACTGCCCCCTGCTGCCAACATGCTGTCAGCATCGACATCTGCCAACAAAGATAGAGGGACGACCATGAGACGCGCCGACCGCCTGTTTCAGATCATCCAGGTGCTTCGGCGCACGCGGAAGCCGCTGACGGCGGATGCCATTGCCGCCGAACTGGAAACGTCCAAGCGGACGATCTATCGCGACATCGCGACACTGATGGCGCAACGCGTCCCGATCCGCGGCGAAGCCGGCATGGGGTATATCCTCGAACGCGGCTTCGACATGCCGCCGCTGATGCTGACACCCGACGAGATCGAAGCCGCAGTGCTCGGCGCGCAATGGGTGATGGGGCACGCCGATCCGGCATTGGCCAAGGCGGCACAGAATCTCATCGCGAAGATCGCGGACACCGTGCCCGAGCGCTTGCGCCCCTTCGTGCTGGAACCCGCGAGCCGCGCACGGCCGCATTTCCGCGGCACCGCCGACAGCATGGATATGGTGCAGATGCGCGCGCATATTCATGCGGGCAAGAAGGTCCGGCTGCTTTACCGGGACGAAGCCGGTCGCGACAGCGAGCGCATCGTCTGGCCGATCGCGGTGGGTTATCTGGAAGCGGTGCGGCTGCTGGCGGCGTGGTGCGAGCTCCGCCAGGATTTCCGCAGTTTTCGAACCGATCGCGCAATCGAGGCCCATTTCCTCGATGAGAAGTATCCGGAGCGGCGTGAAGCATTGCGCAGCAAATGGCGCAAGACGCTGAGCTGGGAGCGGCCACAGGATACCTGAAACAGCCGAACCTGCATCTGCACGGCTGGCGAAACCGGCCCGATCGGGATAAACCGCGGCATGACAAGCCACGCAGCCACGATCAGTGAAGCCAGCCCATGCCAGGCCTGTGGTGCGTGCTGTTCGTATTCCAGCAACTGGCCGCGCTTCACCATCGAGGACGATGCCGATCTCGATCTGATCCCGGCCAAATATGTCAACGACCGTGAATCGGGAATGCGCTGCGACGGAGACCGCTGCAGCGCGCTGACCGGAAAAATTGGAGAGGCAACAGCCTGCGGGATTTATGCTGTGAGGCCGGACGTGTGCCGGACCTGCATGCCCGGCGATCCCGAATGCGCCATGGCGCGACGTCGGCACGGGCTGCCAATTTTGGCAGCCGCAGAGTAGTTGATGTCAGCTTACGCCGTGACGGCGTGAGCGAATTCCTTGTCATCCAGCTCGTCGTCGAGATCATCATCCATCGGCGCCAGCGTCGAGAGCGGCTTGGTCGACAGCGTGATGGCCTTGCGGTTGTGATAGGCCGACACCGAAGGACGCGCCACGGCGGTGTCGTGTGACAGCGCGTAGAGTGTGGAACCAACGCGGCCACCGAATTCGATCAGTTCGCGCTCGCTGCAGCTCGATGCGATCGAGATCGCCAGAGCGTGGAGATGACTGCGGCGATAGCAAAACAAGGCCAGCATCGCACGGACATCGGATGAAACGCTGGCCACGAGATGGGGCAGGCCATTTTCATTTGCACGATACATTGCACCGAGCAGATCTTCCTCGACGGGGCAAAAATCGTTCTCAAAAGCTTGACGGCTAGACCGCATGGGGTTTCTCCTCGTTAATGAGGATGCGGTTGAATTTCCTAACGCAGGGTTAACCAACAGCCTTAATGGCCGCGTGCGACTCTTGAGTAACAGTTTGAAATGTGGCAGCCGTGCCCTGCTACCGCCACATTGGAACTCGATGCGTTCAAACGCGCATCAGCTGTTGGCGACGATGAAGATGGCCAGGAAGAAGTCGGTCAGGTGATGCAGCGCCTGATCGATGCCGATCAGCCACCAGAACCAGCGATGGCCCTGCGTCACACCGAAATGCGATACGCAGATGCCCTTGAGCCGATCGATGGTGATGTGGATCGCGAAGTCGACCAGTCCCAAGAACCAGAGCTTGGGTTGTACAACGGCAATGAACAGCGTCGTCAGCACGCCATGGATCGCGCAATGCGCCAGCAGCGGCAGCGCCCATCCGGTCCGTTGATCCTTGCCTATCGCCATCCAGGCGTTTTGCAGCAGGAAATCAGCGATCACGTGCTTGACGGTGAGGACGAGCATCCACCCGACGAGCCCGCCCAGAGCAATCGACGACGACATTGCAGGAAACAACAAGCTGACGTCCCTCTCACCGGTCACGACAGGCTGGCCCGCTTAGCCGGCCCGATCACTCGCCCTATTTATGACACTCCGAAACCGGGAATGCACGCCGCGGAACCGAAAACCCACCGCTTCCTGCAGAGCCAGCCTGGACGGGAAAACACTGCGCACGCTCCACTTTCTCGCTAGTTCAGAACGGCATGCGCCCGGAGCTCGCCGATCGCCTTGCGTAATTGGTCACCTTTCGGATCGCGCGGCACCGCACGAGCACGCGTGATCGCGTCCGCCAGGTCGGTGATAACCAGCGTCCCATCGAAAGCCGGCTTGGCTAGTCCGTCGATGATCTGATGCCAGGCGGCCATGCCCTGCCGATAGCCCGTGCCGTAACCTTCGATCATGGTTGCCGTCTGCACGATGGCCATTGCCGCGTCCGGCTGCTTGGTCAGTGCCCGATCAATCATGTGCAGCCAGCGTTCGACCCAGACGCGCTCGGTTTCATAACGCGTCGACAACAGGCGCCAACGTCGCAGCCAGGATTCGAACTCAAGGCGCTTGATGCCCCAGATGCTCGCCTTGCTGAAACGGATCGGCACGGTGCGATGCGCACAATAGATGCGCTCGAGCGCCCACATCAGGGGATCGCCGACGATCTCCGGCAATGCCGACACCAACTCGTCAAGGCGAAAACGCCGCCTGTCGACGACGGGCGGCCGGCCGGGCATCACGGGTTCCTGCAGCTTGAGCTGCGCGATGCGGATCGGATCGTGATAGCTCATGCGCATCGTGAGCAGCCGCGCAATCTCGCTAAACAGTTCGTCGCTGACGTTGCGCCGTCCGACAAAGCGACGCAGCCGGTCGCTGTAGAGCTGCGCGTAAACTGCGCTCTGATAGTTGATCAACAGGGCCACGCCATCTTCCGCCACAGGACGCACCGCAGCCGGCAGCCCCACCGGCAAAACCGGCGCTGCAGGTTCGCTCCTGTTCGCCAGCTCGGCGAGCGTGGAGCGGATGACGTTGATGAAACCTGCCACGGGACGTCCTGATGCTTATGCGTGCTGCGGCGCCATGGGCAATGCGGGCGCGTCCTGCTTCATCAGACGCGCTTCCAGCTTGTCGATATTCTCGAACAATCGCGCGCTGGCGAGACGCAGGAAGAAGAAACCAAATTCCGGATTCTGCACGTAGAGCTCTTCGACCTGGCTGTAGCTGACGCTGAGCACCATGCCGGGCTCGATACATTCCAGCGTCTGGGTGCGTTCGTTCAAGGGCGACAGCATGCCGAGTTCACCGACAATGGCGCCGACCGGCAATTCGATCCCGGATTCGACGAGACGATAACGGCCACTGACGATGTAGAACATGTCTTCGGCCTTCTCGTCCTTGTAAAACAACACCTCACCGGCCTTACAGGGACGCTTGGTCATGAACGGCTTCAGCCATTCCATCGACAGGTCCGAGTTCACCGACTTTTTCACATCCTGGACCAATTGCAGCATCTGGCGCAGGCGGTAGATGTTGAGCGGCAGCAGTACCGCATGCAATGCCATGGTCGGATAGTTGTGGGTCGGGATCGAGATCGCGATTAGCAGGACATTGGCCATGATGCCAAACACCCGCAGCGGAATCATCGTCCGCATCGTGGCGGTCGCGACCACGAAGATCGTGGCGGCGGCGCTGCCAAAGTGATGGAGATAGGACATATCCATGGGAGCAAACCGGGTTTCCAGGAACGGCCGCACCGTCCTCCGCGACTATGAAGCGCGAATGACCGGGCCTTTGCAGCCGCAATATAGCCCATCTGGTTAAAATAGCCCGTGTTGCGACCCGCAAAAATCACGGAGTCGTGCGCAGATTGACGCGATCCGCCGGTGCGGGCACCGTCGCTCGCATCCCAAAGGAGAACAACATGTCGGAAACGACGGAAACCGCATCTGACCAGTCCTCGCCCCCCATTCTGACCATCGACGGCCCCCGCGCCACCATCCGCCTGAACCGCCCCCAGAAGCTGAACCGGCTGTCCCAGCTCGACCTGGACACCTTGGTACAGCTGTTCGATCGCGTAGAGGCGAATCGCGCCGTCCGGGTGCTAGTGCTCACCGGCACCGGCCGCGCTTTCAGCGCCGGCTTCGATCTCAATGCGATCTCCGAACGGGCTGCCAGCGCGCCCAAGCCCGTGGCCGAAGGTTCGTCCGGATCGGCCTTTGAGTCCGTGGCAAACCGGCTGGAGGACCTGGCGCTCCCGACGATCTGCCGGCTCAATGGCGGCGTCTATGGCGGCTCCACCGACCTGGCACTGGCCTGCGACTTCCGCATCGGCGTCGACACCTGCGAGATGTTCATGCCGGCCGCCCGGCTCGGGCTGCATTATTACAAGGGCGGCATCAAACGCTATGTGAGCCGGCTCGGGGTCGACAACGCCAAGCGATTGTTTCTCACCGCGCAGAAGCTGGAAGCCAGCGAACTGCTGCGGATCGGTTACCTCACCGCCATGGTGCCGACCGAGGCGCTGGACGAGGAAGTCGACAAGCTCGCCATGATTCTGGCCGGCAACGCCCCGATCGCCATGCGCGGCATGAAGCAGGCGATCAACGAATTCGCCCGCGGTGAACTGGACGAAGCTGCGGCCGACCAGCGCGCACGCGACAGCATGCGCGGCGATGAGATCAAGGAAGGTACGAAGGCGTTTGCGGAGAAGCGGGCGCCGAGGTTTTAAACGCTAAGCCCGTGGCACTTTTCTTCCCCTCTCCCCCTTGCGGGAGAGGGTGCCTGAGCGAAGCGAAGGCGGGAGAGGGGGAGCCGCGAAGCTCGGAGCTCGTGGCGCCCCCTCTCCCGTCTCGACCGCTTCGCGTTCGATCCACCCTCTCCCACGGCGCGCAGCTTCGCCGCGCTGGGGGAGAGGGGAAAGAAAGATCACTCCACAAACGTCGCGACGTCGCCCAACTGCGCGCGGTTGGTTCGGTAGCTGTTGACCTTGTGCTCGCGATCCGGATAGCCGAACGAGATGCCGCAAACGACGCGGCGGTCGTCGCTCATGCCGAAATGCTGGCGCACCACGGCCGAGTGAAACGCCAACGCCGCCTGCGGCACGGTCGCGAGACCGAGCGCCTGCGCAGCCAGCATGAAATTGTTCACATAGCCGCCGCAGTCCACTGCGCCATAGACGCCGAGCGCTTCATCCGACGTGATGATCGCCACATGCGGCGCGCCGAAGAAGTTGAAGTTCTGCAGCGCCTGCTCGGCATAGGCCGTCTTGTCGCCGCGCGCGATGCCCAGCGTATTGTAGAGCTGGAAGCCGCTTTCGCGGCGGCGGTCCAGATAGACCCCGCGATATTCGCGCGGAAACGGGAAGTCGCCGGAATTCGGCGTGCCCGCGGCCGCGACGGGATAGAGCACATCGCGAAACTTCTTGGTGGCTTCACCCGACGTGATCGTGACCTGCCACGGCTGGCTGTTGCACCACGACGCGGTCTTCTGCGCGGCATTGAGAATGCGGTCGATGATGGCGCGCGGCACCTGCTCGGTCTTGTAGGCGCGACAGGAGTAGCGGCCGGCGAGAAGGGTTTCGAGAGTGGAGATGGAGTCGGTCATGGAAACATCCTGGCTCGGTCCCTCATGGTGAGGAGGCGCCAATTGGCGCCGTCTCGAACCATGAGCTGGCTTGGCTCTTGAGTTTGTTGCCATCCTTCGAGACGCGTGCCAAGTGGCACGCTCCTCAGGATGAGGGCAGAGATATCACCGTCCCTTGGTCGGGACCTTGTTGAACGGCACGTCCTTGTCGACGCGGATATCACCGGGCAGACCCAGCACGCGCTCGGCGATGATATTGCGCAGGATCTCGTCGGTGCCGCCGGCAATGCGCATTGAGGGCGAACCGAGGATCGTCGCCTGGAATTCGCCGGCCGCTTCCGCATCGGCACCGACCAGCGCGCCGGAAGCGCCCTGCAGGTCGGCCGCGAACATCGCGATGTCCTGCATCATCATGCCCGAGACCAGCTTGCCGATGGAGTTTTCCGGACCCGGACGCTCGCCCTTCGACAGCGCCGAAATCGAGCGATAGCTGGTGTATTTCAGACCGGAATTCTTCACCGCCCAGCTTGCGAGTTTCGAGCGCACATTGGGATCGTCGATGGCGAGGCCGTCTTCCAGCATCAGGTTGCTGCAATACTCGAACAATTCCGGGAACCCCGTGGCGACGCGGGAGCCGATCGACATGCGCTCGTTCATCAGCGTGGTCAGCGACACGTTCCAGCCGTCACCGACGGCGCCGAGCCGCTGGCTATCCGGGATCCTTACATTGGTGAAGAACACCTCGTTGAACTCCTGCATGCCATTGGCCTGCTTGATCGGCTTCACCTCAACGCCTTCGCTCTTCATGTCCAGGAAGAACATGGTGAGCCCCTTGTGCTTGGGCACATTCGGATCGGTGCGGGTGATCAGGATGCCATAATCCGAGTAATGGGCGCCGGAGGTCCAGATCTTCTGGCCGTTGACGATCCAGTCGTCACCATCCTTCTCCGCGCGGGTACGAAGGCCAGCGACGTCGGAACCACCGGCGGGTTCGGAGAACAGCTGACACCAGACCTTCTCGCCAGAGGCCAGTGGCGGCAGATATTTGCGCTTCTGGTCTTCGGACGCATAGGCCATCACGGTGGGGCCGCACATGCCCTGCCCGATGGCGAAGGGCCGCGCGAGCTTGTCATAGACGCCCTCTTCCTGCTGCCAGATCACGCGCTCGATCGGCGTGGAGCCACGGCCGCCATATTCCTTCGGCCAATGCAGACAGGCCCAGCCGGCATCGGCCTTCTTCTTCTGCCAGGCCTTGGCGACATCGAGCATCGCGTCGCGCTTCTCGCTGGCGCGCTTCGCCGATGGCTTGGTCAGCTCAGCTTCCAGCTCCTTCGGCGCGTTCGCATCGATCCACTTGCGCGCGACGGCGCGGAATTCGGCTTCCTGCGGCGTGTCATCGAAATTCATGGCAGTCGTCCTTAATGAGAAAAGAAAGCGTAGGATGGGTAGAGCCCTTGCGAAACCCATCGATGGGCTTGCGCGGACATTGATGGGTTTCGCTGCGTTCTACCCATCCTACAGGCTGACTTATCGTCCCTTGGTCGGGATCTTGTTGAATGGCACGTCCTTGTCGACGCGGATGTCGCCCGGCAGGCCGAGCACACGTTCCGCGATGATGTTGCGCAGGATCTCGTCGGTGCCGCCCTCGACGCGCGTCGCAGGCGACCGCAGCAGCATCGCCTGGAACTTGCCGGCGACCTCCGCATCCTCCGGACCGTTCAACACGCCAGCCGCACCCTGCAGATCGAGCGCATAGGTCGCGACATCCTGCAGCATGGCACCCGCAACGAGCTTGCCGATGGAGTTTTCCGGACCCGGACGTTCACCGCGCGATAGCGCCGAGATGGCGCGGAAGCTGGTGTAGCGGAGGCCGCTGGCGCGCACCGCCCAGTTGGCGAGCCTGGAGCGCACCGCGGGATCGTCGATCGCAGGACCGTCGTCGAGCATCAGGCTGCTGCAGAACTCAAACAGTTCCGGGAAGCCGGTGGCGACATTGGCGCCGATCGCCATGCGCTCGTTCATCAGCGTGGTCAGCGACACGTTCCAGCCGTCGCCCACAGCGCCGAGGCGCTGCGCATCGGGTATCCGTACGTCGGTGAAATACACCTCGTTGAACTCGGCCTGCCCGTTGGCCTGCTTGATCGGCTTCACCTCCACGCCCGGGCTCTTCATGTCCAGGAAGAACATGGTGAGGCCCTTGTGCTTCGGCACAGTCGGGTCGGTGCGGGTGATCAGGATGCCATAATCCGAGTAATGCGCGCCGGAGGTCCAGATCTTCTGGCCGTTGATGACCCAGTCGTCGCCGTCCTTTTCCGCACGGGTGCGCAGACCCGCGACGTCGGATCCGCCGGCGGGTTCGGAGAACAACTGGCACCAGATCTTCTCGCCGGAGGCCAGCGGCGGCAGATACTGCCGCTTATGCTCCTCGGAGGCATAGGCCATCATGGTCGGGCCGCACATGCCGTGACCGATAATGAAGAGCGCGCCGAGCTTGCCGAACACGCCCTCTTCCTGCTGCCAGATCACCCGCTCGATGGGCGATGCGCCGCGGCCGCCATACTCCTTCGGCCAGTGCGGTACGGCCCAGCCGGCATCGGCCTTCTTCTTCTGCCAGGCTTTCGCGACTTCCAGAATATTCGCACTCTTGAGCTGAATGCGGCCGAGCGCGGCCTTTTTCAGCTCGTCTTCATATTGCTTCGGCGCATTGGCCGCGATCCAGGCTTTCGCCTCGGCGCGAAACGCGGCCTCTTGCGGGGTGTCATCAAAATTCATCGCGATTGGTCCTTACGCCGCGTTCTTCTGGCGCATGCGCTCGATCAACTGGTCTTCCCAATAGGACAGCGAGCCGAGCCCAACCGCCACCGCGTTGGAGCGGCGGTAGTAGAGGTGGCAGTCGAACTCCCAGGTGAAGCCCATGCCGCCATGAACCTGGATGTTGTTCTTGGAGCAGTGCTGGAACGCCTGCGTCGCGCTGATGCGTGCTGCAGCGGCGGCTTCCGGCAGTTCGGACGCGTTGGTCGAAAGCGCCCAGGCGCCGTAGTAGCAATTGGAGCGCGCCAGCGTCGCCGAGACATACATGTCCGCGAGCATGTGCTTAACCGCCTGGAAAGAGCCGATCTGGCGACCGAAGGCGATACGATCCAGCGCGTAATCGCGGCCCATTTCCAGTGCGCGATCGGAGCCGCCGACCTGTTCGAAGCCGATCAGCACGGCGGCGCGGTCGAGCACCTGGGAGAGGATGCTCCAGCCTTCATTCGCAGCACCGAGCGGCTCGGCCTTGACGTTCTTGAACGAGATTTCGGCCTGATTGCGCGACGGATCGATGGAGGTCAGCGCCTTGGCCTCGACACCTTCGCTGGTGAGATCCACGAGATACAGTGCAATGTCGCTGTCGCGGCCGGTCGAACCGGTACGTGCGGCGACGATGGCGAAATCGGCGATGGCACCATCGGCCACCGGCTTCTTGGTGCCGTTCAGTACGCCGTTGGCCGCGGTGAGCTTGATCGCTTTTGGCGACGGATTACCAGAGCCTTCGAACAGGGCCAGCGTGCCGATGGCATTGCCTTGCGCGATGGCCGGCAACCACTTCTGCTTCTGCGCATCCGAACCGGCGAGCAGCAGCGCTTCAGCGGCGAGATAAACCGTGGACGAGAACGGCACCGGCGCGAGCGCACGGCCCATTTCCTCGGCGATCACGCAGAGTTCGAGATGACCGGCACCCGAGCCGCCAAAGGCTTCCGGGATGGCGACGCCGAGGAAGCCCATATCGGCGAGGCCCTTCCAGAGCTCGCGATCATAGGGCGCCTTGCCGTCGATCACGGCGCGCACGGCTTTCGGCGGGCACTTCTCGGTGAGAAAACGCCGGGCCTCGTCGCGGAGCTGCTTCTGGTCGTCGGAGAAATCGAAGTTCATGGCGGTGTACTCTGTTCTGATCGATGGAAAGTCTAGTTGAGGATGATGACGTCTTCGCCGGGATGCTCGGCGTAAAGCTGGGCGACCAGTGCCGCGCGGCGTTCGAGGCCGGCGCGCTGGTTGATGTAGCCCTTGTCAGTGAGTTCGTTGCCGTCGATGGACGCCGGCTCGACCATGAACATCGCGCGCGCAATGCGCCTGCTGCTGGCGCCTTCGCACGACGCATTATGTGCCTGCAGCCCCTTCTTCAGACAGGCAAGAACCGCAGGATGTTTCACCACATCGGCAAATGTCGCCTCGGGCTCGCCGATCATGATGCGGCAGGCCGGCAGGTTGGGCCAGGCGAGAACGCCGATATAGGGCCGATCCTGTCCGGTGATCAGCGCGTCCTGCACCACCGGCGTCGCCGCCGCGATCACATCGGTGCGCAACGAGCCGACATGCACGAAGGTGCCGGTCGTCAGCTTGAAGTCCTCCACCACGCGGCCGGAGAAGATCAGGCCCTGCACGGGGTCATTGTCGTCGACGAAAATGCCAGCGTCGCCGATCTTGTAGAAGCCTTCCTCGTCGAAGGCCGCTTTGGTGAGGTCCGGCTGGCGATAGTAGCCCGGCATCACGTTGACGCCGCGCAGCCGCAATTCGTATTTCGAATCCACCGGCACCATCTTCAGCTCGACGCCGGGGAACGGCAGACCGATCAGGCCGACGCGCTCGGTGTCCCAATAGGTGCCGGTCGAGGTCGGCGACGTCTCGGTGCAGCCCCAGCCGGTGTAGAACACGATGCGCTCGCCCGTGGCGCGCACGGCCAGCGCCTGCATGCGGTCATAAAGATCGTCAGGGAGACGCGCGCCGCCATAGGCCATCAGATTCAGGTTCTTGAAGAACGAGCGCGCCAGCGCATCGTCTTTCTCCATCGCGCTGGCGATGGCCGCATAGCCGGCGGGAACATTGGCGTAATAGGTCGGCGATATTTCGCGCAGATTCCGCAATGTCTCGTCGATCATGCCCGGCATTGGACGGCCATCGTCGATATAGAGCGTGCCGCCATCGATCAGCAGCGGGTTGAACAAAGCGTTGCCGCCCATGGTGTGATTCCACGGCATCCAGTCGAGATAGACCGGCGGCTGCGCGTTCGGATCGCGCGGGCGCGTCTGCATCATCATCGCGGCATTCGCCGTCATCATCCGCTGCGTGTTGATGACCGCCTTGGGCATGCCGGTGGAGCCCGAGGTGAACAGCAGCTTGCCTACCGTATCGGGCATGATCTGGGCGAGCGATGCGTCGACCGTGGGCGTAACCATGGTCGCGACCATGTCGGCATAGGCGGTGCTGGCGATCCCCGTCGGCGGGCGCGCCACATGGATGATCTTGATGTCGGTGAGATCGAGCGCATCCAGCGCCTTCTGGAAGGTCGGCCCGTCCTGCACCATGACCGCGACAGGCTTGATCAGGTCGAACAGATATTTGAGCTTGGCGTGATCCTGGCTCATCAGCGAATAGGCCGGCGACACCGGCGCTGCCGGATGCCGCGCCTGCATCGCCGCCATGGTCATTAGTGCATGCTCGATGGAATTGCCCGAAAGGATCGCAACCGGTCCATCGGCCGCGAGCTTCATGTCGAGTAGCGCCTGGGTCAGCGCATCGGCGGTCCGCTTCGCCTCGCCATAGCTGAGCCGACGCCATTGCCGGTCATCGCCGGCGCGCTGGGCCAGCCAGGTGTGATCGGGACGCTCCTTGGCCCACTTCGCCAGAGACGCCGGCAGATGCGTCTCATAGGGCATCAACGGTATCAGCGACTTCATGACGATGACGCCGTCCGGCCGGCGCTCGACATCGATGTCGCGCTCCATCCAGAGGATCTTGCGGAAGGCGGGCTTTGTCAGCACCGCGGCAGCCTGGGCGTTCATGTGGTTTCTCCCAAAACCGTTCTTGTCGAACCATGGTCTCGTTTGTCGGACCTTGTATTCGTTGCGTGAGATCACGCTTCAACGTGTGACGTAAACCGGCTTTCGTTTCTCGATGAATGCGCGAATGCCTTCCTCGAAATCTTCCGAGCGGCTGCACAGCACCTGATTGCGATCTTCCATGGCGATGACGGCCTCGATCGAGCCGGCATCGACGGACATGTTGATGCATTCCTTCGACAGCCGCAGCCCTACCGGCGACGCGGTCATCATCACATCGACATAGGGCGCAGCGGCGGCTTCGAGTTGACCGTCGTCGACAACTTCCGACACCAACCCAACAGCCAGCGCGCGATCGGCATGGATGAAGCGGCCGGTGAGGATCAGTTCAGAGGCGACGGAGACACCGACGAGACGCGGCAGGAAATAGCTTGAGCCGATATCGCAGCCGCCGAGGCCGAGCTTGATGAAGGCGCAGTTCATGCGCGCTGACTTGGCGGCGATGCGGATATCTGCGGCGAGCGCCAGCGCGAAACCGCCACCGGCGGCAGCACCCTGCACCAGCGCGATGATCGGCTGCGGACAGCGGCGCATCAGCATCACGATATCCGCGATGCGGCGCTGGGAATCGAGCGACTCGGTGACGGTGCGCGGCGCATTCTGCCCGGAGCGCACGGCCATTGCGTGTTTGAGATCGAGCCCGGCGCAGAAATTGGCGCCGGCACCCTTGAGGACGACCACGCGTGTCTTGCGATTGCGCTGCAGGCTTTCGAAATAGTCGTTTAGTGCGTCGATCAGAGCAGGATCGAGCGCGTTGAGACTGTCCGGACGATTAAGCGTCACCCGGTCCACGCCATCGTCGTGTTCGATCAGCAGTGGATTAGACACACGCGCTCTCCCGTTTCACTCGTTGGCGCCTTGCCGACGCTCATTGCCGCGCCCTCTCCCCTTGCGGGAGAGGGCAGCGCAGGAGTTAGAAACAAACTCACGAGAGGGGTGCCACAACGAGCCCTCTCCCGCCTTCGCTTGCTCAGGCACCCTCTCCCCCGGCGCGCGGCTACGCCGCGCTGGGGGAGAGGGGAAGACAAGTACTACCGCGGCGCCATACGGATGGCACCGTCGAGGCGGATGGTTTCGCCGTTCAGCATCGGGTTCTCGACGATGTGGACCGCAAGGTTGCCGTATTCCGAGGCGTCGCCGAGGCGGGCCGGATGCGGCACCTGCGCGCCGAGGCTGGCGCGGGCTTCCTCGTTGAGGCCCATCAGCAGCGGCGTCAGGAACAGGCCCGGCGCGATGGTGTTGACGCGGATCTTGCTGGAGGCGAGATCGCGGGCAGCCGGCAGCGTGAGGCCGACAACGCCCCCCTTCGAGGCGGAGTAGGCGATCTGGCCGATCTGGCCTTCATAGGCCGCGACGCTGGCGGTGTTGATGATGACGCCGCGCTCCTCGCCGATCGGTTCGGCGGTGGCGAGCTGCTCGGCGAACAGGCGCAGGCAGTTGAAGGTACCGATCAAGTTCACCATGATGACATTGGTGAACTTCTCAAGCGGATAGACGCCCTGCTTGCCGACGATGCGCTGCGAACCGCCGATACCGGCGCAGTTCATCAGTACGCGCGCGGTACCATGCGCAGCCGCTGCCTTGGCGAGCGCCGCCTTCACGTCACTCTCGCTGGTGACATCGCCGACGGTAGCAACGCCCTTCACTTCGGCAGCGACCTTCTCGGCATTGTCCTGCGCGCGGTCGAACACGGCGACCTTGGCGCCCTTGGCGGCCATCGCGCGTGCGGTCGCGGCACCGAGGCCCGAGCCACCGCCGGTGATGAATACGGCTACGTCTTTCAACTGCATCGATAATGCCTTTCCTTGGGCGTTTCTGATCGTTTCTTGAATTCTTGAGTCGCGACGAAGAAGAAAAAGAAGAAGTGGTCCTTGGGCGTTTTCTTGGTTGTTGTTCTTGGAACTGGTCCTTGGGCGTTTCTTATTGTTGGTTCTTGAATTTAGTTCCTTGGGCGTTTCCCGACATTTTTGAATTTTCTTGGCAGTTTTCCTTGGGCCGTTTCTTCTGAGCTCGTGATGTCAGGCCTTGGCGGCCTTCTTGTTTGTGAGGATCCCGCCGAGCAGCATCGCTTCCATATGGGCGACGTAGTCGCGGCAGACTTCATCGGTCACCGGGCCGACGCCAATGGCGCGCGACATGGCATGACGGCTGAAGAACAGGTTGTCGCAGGCGCCGATCAAACTGGTGTAGAACAGCACCGGATCGACCTTGCGAAATTCGCCGGAGTCGAGCCCTTCTGCCAGCAGTCGGCGATGGAAGCCGAGCAGCGGCCCCACGAAGAACTTCGAGACTTCATCGGCCGCCTCGTTGCTGCTCTCATGCAGCAAGTAGTGGATCAGCCGGTTCATGTAGGGGAACTGATAATAGGCCTTGATGATGCCGGCGATGTGCAGCCGCAGTTTTGCGGTGGCCGAGATCGGCTGCGCCAGCAGATATTCCAGATTGGTCATCTCGGTCGCGGCGTCGCGCGCAAGCAGCGCCAGCAGCAGCCCGTCCTTGTTGCCGAAATGATATTTCACCAGCGCCGCATTGACCCCCGACTGCTGCGCAATCTCGCTCAGCGACACCTCGATGGAGTTGCTGGCAATCATCAGCTCGCTCGCCGCGAGCAACAGCTTGTCGGCCGTCGGATTACGGGCAGCGGCGGTTTTCACAGAGGTGCTGGGGTTCAAAGTGGGTGCCATTCGGAGCGCAGATAATACGAACAATCGGCCGCACTCAAGAGTTAATTGACCGATTGACTAAACTCTCCGCGGACACTTAAATCCCGCGCATTCAACGCCACGAAAAACGCCGCCAAACAAGGCAAAAAAGGGAGATCACGCATGGCCGAGGCTTATATCGTCGCCGCTGCACGCACCGCTGGTGGCCGCAAGGGCGGGCGTTTAGCCGGCTGGCACCCGGCCGACCTCGCAGCCTCGGTTTTGAACACGCTGGTTGAACGCACCGGCGCAGATCCCGCCTCGGTTGAGGACGTCATCGTGGGCTGCGTCGGCCAGGGCGGCGAGCAGGCCGTCAACGTCGCGCGCAACGCGGTGCTGGCCTCCAAGTTGCCGGAAAGCGTGCCGGGCACTTCCATCGACCGTCAGTGTGGCTCGTCGCAACAGGCGCTGCATTTTGCGGCCCAGGCCGTGATGGCCGGCTCCATGGATATCGTGATCGCCGCCGGCGTCGAGAGCATGACCCGCGTGCCAATGGGCTCGCCAAGCATTCTCGCGTCCAAGGCCGGCATGGGCCACTACAAGAGCCCGGGCATGGAAGCGCGTTTTCCCAATATCCAGTTCAATCAGTTCACCGGGGCCGAGATGGTCGCCGCGAAATACGGTCTGACAAAGGATGACCTCGACACATACGCCTTCGAGAGCCACCAGCGCGCTATTGCGGCGACCGAGGCTGGCCGGTTCAAGGACGAAATCATCCCGCTGCAGATCACCCGCGCCGATGGCACTACGGACACCCATCACATCGACGAGGGCATCCGCTTCGACGCCACGCTCGACGGCATCAGGGGCGTCAAGCTAATCGCCGAGAACGGCAAGCTCACCGCAGCATCCGCCAGCCAGATCTGCGATGGTGCGTCGGGCGTGATGGTTGTCAACGAGAAGGGCCTCAAGCAACTCGGCATCAAGCCGCTGGCGCGCATCCACCACATGACCATGATGGGCGGCGATCCGGTGATCATGCTGGAAGCGCCCCTGCCCGCCACCAAGCGCGCGCTCGAAAAGGCCGGAATGAAGATCGACGACATCGACCTGTTCGAAGTCAACGAGGCCTTCGCCTCGATTCCGACGGCCTGGCTGAAGGCCACCGGCGCCGACCCGAAGCGCCTCAACGTCAATGGCGGCGCCATCGCGCTCGGCCATCCGCTCGGCGGCTCCGGCACCAAGCTGATGACCACGCTGGTGCACGCGCTGCAGCAGTCCGGCAAGCGCTACGGGCTGCAGACCATGTGCGAAGGCGGCGGCATGGCCAATGTGACGATCGTCGAGCGATTGTAATTTTCTTCCCCTCTCCCCTAGCGCTGCGTAGCAGCGCGACGTGGGAGAGGGTGGATCGAACACGCGAAGCGGGTTCGAGACGGGAGAGGGCCCGCGACTGGCCATACCCCTCTCCCGCCTTCGCTTCGCTCCGGCACCCTCTCCCACAAGGGGAGAGGGGACGTAAGAAAACTAAACCACACCACGAGCGGAAAAATCCGCCGGTCTTCGAGGAAACACCAAGGAATTCTCCATGACGCATCCGTCGATTCACGCGAAGACCAATCCCGACAAGATTGCCTACCGCATGGCCGGCTCCGGCCAGGCGCTCAGCTATCGCGAACTCGACGAACGCTCGAACCGCGGCGCGCAGTTGTTCCGCTCGCTGGGCTTGAAGGCCGGCGATCACATCGCGCTCTTGATGGAGAATCGCCTCGACTTCATGGAGATCTGCTGGGCGGCCCAGCGCAGCGGGCTGTATTACACGGCGATCAGCCGCTACCTCACGCAGGACGAAATCGCCTATATCGTGAAAGACTGCGGCGCACGGGTCGTCATCACTTCCGAAAAATGCGCCGATGTGGTTGCGCCGCTGATTACCAGCGCCGCGGAGCCGATGTTCTATATCGTCGACGGTTCGCGCACCGGTTTCCGCGACTGGAATAGTGCCCTCGCCACTCAGCCCGCCACGCCGATTGCCGACGAGGTTGCCGGCTACGACATGCTGTATTCGTCGGGCACGACGGGCCGCCCCAAGGGCATCAAGCGCGCCTCGGAGAACAATCCGATCGACGTGCCCAATCCGTTCCTGAAGCTGCTCTGCGCGAACATGTGCGGCATGACATCGGACTCGATCTATCTGTCACCGGCGCCGCTGTATCACGCGGCTCCATTACGTTTTAACATGATGGCGATCACGCTCGGCGGCACGTCGGTGATCATGGAGCATTTCGACGCCGAGGAATTCCTCAAGCTTGTCGAAAAGTACAAGATCACCCAGTCGCAGCTGGTGCCGACCATGTTCGTGCGCATGCTGAAGCTGCCGGATGAAATCCGTTTGAAATACAATGTCTCTTCATTGAACGGCGCGATCCATGCCGCAGCCCCCTGCCCCGTCGACGTCAAGGCGCGGATGATCGACTGGTGGGGACCGATCCTGATCGAATATTACGCCGGCTCCGAAGGCAACGGCGTCACCGTGTCGAACTCGCAGCAGTGGCTGTCGCATCGCGGGACCGTCGGCAAGGCTGTGGTCGGCAGCGTCAAGATCGTCAATGAAGAAGACCAGGAAGCGCCGACCGGCGAAATCGGCACGGTGTATTTCGCCGATACGCCGCAGTTCAGCTATCACAACGATCCCGAGAAGACGAAGCGCGCCTATAACGCGCGCGGCTGGTCCACCCTCGGCGATGTCGGCTATCTCGATGACGAAGGCTTCCTCTACCTCACCGACCGCAAGTCCTACATGATCATTTCCGGCGGTGTGAACATCTATCCGCAGGAGACCGAGGACATTCTCATCACCCATCCGGACATCGCCGATGTTGCGGTGTTCGGCGTGCCGAACGAGGAGATGGGCGAAGAGGTCAAGGCCGTGGTGCAGCCGCACGACATGAGCCGCGCCGGCAAGGCGCTGGAGGCCGAATTGATCTTGTACTGCCGCAAGCATCTGTCCCCGATCAAATGCCCCAAGAGCATCGACTTCGAGGCCGAACTGCCACGCACGCCGACCGGCAAACTGGTGAAGCGCCATTTGCGGGACAAGTACTGGCCGAAGAAAGAAAGAGCGACAGTGTGAGGCGGCTTATACGCGATCGCGTATATATCTTTTTTATACGCATTCGCGTATAAAATTTAAATATACGCATTCGCGTATATTGTATTTTTATACGCGACCGCGTATAAACTTCATGGGAGATTTTCCATGGACCAGATCGCACGCAACGAAAAACAGCTCGGCGCCATTTTGCGGCGGGTGAGAAAGCAAGCTGACCTTACACAAACGGAACTCGGCCAGAAGCTGCATCTGCGGCAGGGAACGGTTTCCCGTTTGGAAGCCGGCGAACCCGCCGTCCAACTCAATACGCTGATGGCGGCTCTCGCCGCGCTCAATCTCGAACTGGTTGTGCGATCTCGTACGACCACCGAGGCCGCCGACATCGAAAGCATTTTCTGATGGCGCGTTCGCCGAAGCACGTTCCACTGAACGTGTTCGTCAACGGCAGGCTCGTCGGTGCGCTCCGGCGCGAGGCAACTGGTGCCGTCAACTTCCGCTATGCGCGCGACTGGCTGGATTGGGATTCGACCTTTCCCATCTCGCTATCCCTTCCACTGCGCGAAGATCAGTACGTCGGCGCGGCGGTCCTCAATGTCTTCGACAATCTGCTGCCGGACGGCGACGCAATCCGCAAGCGCGTCGCCGAACGTGTCGGCGCCGAAGGCACCGACACCTACAGCATGCTCGCCGCCCTCGGCCACGACTGCGTCGGCGCGTTGCAATTTCTTCCGGACGAACACACACCCGACCCGGCCGGCAAAGTGGACGGCCATCCTGTCGATGCTGGCGATATCGCAGACATCCTGAACAACCTCGTTTCTGCCCCGCTCGGGCTCGGCGAGGATAAGGACTTCCGCATTTCTATCGCCGGAGCCCAGGAGAAAACGGCGCTGCTGAAGCGAGACGGCCGATGGTACAAACCAATTGGCACGACGGCGACCACCCATATCCTGAAGCCGCAGATCGGCCGGCTCCCAAACGGCGTCGATCTATCGGACAGTGTCGAGAACGAGTATTTCTGCCTTAGACTTCTGTCAGCGCTCGGCATCCCGTCAGCCCATACGGAAATCGCCGATTTCGGCGGGCGGCGAACGCTGGTGGTCGAACGCTTCGACCGGCTCTGGACGCGCGACAAGCGCCTGCTGCGCCTGCCTCAGGAGGACTGCCTGCAATCGCTGTCCATAGCCTCGACGCGAAAATATCAGTCCGACGGCGGCCCCGGTACGACGGAGATCTTCGGCCTGCTCAAGGGCAGCGACACCGTCGAAGCAGACCTTTCGCATTTCCTGCGCGCCATCATCGTGTTCTGGCTGATCGGCGCCACCGACGGCCATGCCAAGAATTTCAGCATCTTCCTCAATCCAGGTGGACGCTTCCGCATGACCCCGCTCTACGATGTGCTGAGCGCACAGCCGAGCCTCGACAATGGGCAGGTCACGAGGAAAAACTTCAAGCTGGCGATGTCGATCGGCAAGAGCCGTCACTACGGGGTCGAGGAGGTCATGCCGCGGCACTTCGTCCAATCCGCTGCGATGGCGGGCATCGGTGCCAGTCTCGTGCGCTCCACTTTCGAGGATATCGTCGCAAACACGATGACGAAGGCAGAGCAGGCGATTGATGACTTGCCTCCAGATTTCCCCGAACAGTTGGTTGCATCGATCTCGGAAGCGATGACACATCGCATCACGATGATCGAGAAAAGCCTCAGCCAGGTTCCATCATGACCGCTGGCCTGCTGATCTCCGCAGCACGTTCCGGCGCAGGCAAGACCACGGTTACGCTCGGCCTGCTCGCCGCGCTCGGGCGGCGCGGCATGGTACTGCGCGCGGCCAAGGCCGGGCCAGATTATATCGACCCTGCCTTTCACGCGGTCGCCACCGGCACGCCTTGCATCAATCTCGATAGCTGGACGATGCCGCCGCCCCTGCTGCAGGCGCTGATGGCTGGCGTCAGCGATGCCTCCGATCTGCTGGTGGTCGAAGGCGTCATGGGCCTGTTCGACGGCGTGCCCGGCGTCGCCGACCGCGACGGCAGCAGTGCCAGTATCGCCGCGCGCTTCAATCTACCGGTGCTGCTGGTGCTCGACGTGACCGCGCAATCGCAATCCGCCGCCGCCATGGTGCGCGGCTTTGCCAGTCATCGTCCTGACGTGCACGTCGCCGGCGTGATCCTGAACCGCGTCGGCAGCGATCGCCACCGCCGCCTTATCACGGACGCCATCGCGCCGCTCGGCATCCCCGTCGTCGGTGCCATTCCGCGGGATGCCGCGCTGGCGCTGCCGGAGCGCCATCTCGGCCTCATCCAGGCCGGCGAACACGGCGACCTCACTGCGCGAATCTCCGTGCTCGCCGACATGGCGGAAAAGCATCTCGATCTCGATGCCATCATCGCGCTGACCGCCCCCATCGAGCGGCTGCCCACGCTCAATGCCACGCCAGCATTGCCACCGCCGGGTCAGCGCATTGCATTGGCCGCTGATGCTGCCTTCACCTTCATCTATCCGCACCTGATTGACGGCTGGCGCAATGCCGGCGCGGAGGTCGTCCGCTTCTCACCGCTGGCCAATGAAGCTCCGCCGGATGATTGTGATGCATGCTGGTTGCCAGGCGGCTATCCCGAACTTCACGTGGCAACGCTTGCCTCGGCGCAAAATTTCCGCGACGGGCTGGTGCGCTTCGCACAGACACGTTCGGTCCATGGCGAGTGCGGCGGCTATATGGTGCTCGGCGAAAGTCTGGAGGATGCCGACGGCAACCGGCATACGATGACGGGGCTGCTCAGCCACACGACGAGTTTCCACAAGCGGCGCTTGCATCTCGGCTATCGCGAGGCGCAATTGCTATCCGACAGTCCTATCGGACCAAAGGGATCGCTCATCCGTGGCCACGAATTCCATTACGCGTCACTGATTGATCCGGGCAGCGACGACCCGCTGGTCGATCTCCGCAACGCGCAGGCCGAACCCATGGCAGAACGCGGCGGACGGCGCGGCCATGTCACCGGCACGTTTTTCCACGCGATTGCGCGGGTCGATGGCTAACGGAACTAACGCCCCCAGCGATCCTGCCAGATCTTCTCGCCGATCAGGCAATTGACGCGCGGCTCCTTCGTCGTGTTGGCGACGGGAATCGCGCGCGGCTCGGGCATCAATCCTGCGACTTCCAACACCAGTTTGGTGCGGATCGCTTCCTTGAACTTGTCGCGCTCCTTGATCGGCACCACGAAGGAACCCGCGCCGCCGATCACGCAGTCCTCGTAATAGAGATCGAGGTTTTCGATATCCATGGTCGAGTAGGACAGTTCCTTGGCCATGATCGGCAGGCCGTTGATGACGATACCTTTCGCGACTGCCTCGTCGCGCGCGACCGTCACCGGTCCTCCATTGTTGTTCGGCCCATCGCCCGAAATATCGATGACCCGGCGCAGACCGTGCAGCGCATTTTCATCGAACAGCGGCATTGCGTAGTAGATCGCGCCCGAGATCGACGTCCGCGACGCCCGGCGAATCGGTGTCTTCATGATTTCGGATGCCACCGCGTCGGCGGATTCAGGACCATCGATGACACGCCAGGGAATGATCAGCTTCTGGTCTGACGATGCCGCCCACTCGAAATAAGTGACCGCGATCTTGCCTGTCGGGCCGCTTTTGAGCGCGGTAAGAAATTCCTTGGAGACGATGGCCTGGGCATAGCCTTCGCGCTGGATCGCCAACTCGTCCATATCCATCGAATAGGAAACGTCGACCGCCAGCACCAGTTCGACATCGACTACGGGGTCCTGCTTGCTCTGGGCAAACTGCGCTTTCGGGCCCGTCGCCGCCATGCTCGCGACGTCGCCGCCGGCCATCGCTCCCGCGACGAGTACCGCTCCAATCGAGACACACCAGCGCATAGCGGCCCTCCCGTTGAGAATCGAATGGTGACATGCAAATGACGAGCCGCAAAGCAGGAACCTGCAGGCATGTTCACAATCCGGTCATGGCGGCTCTGCTGCTGCGGCAGAGTTAACGGGCGCCTGCCCCCGGATTTGAACGGTTTGCACGTTCGCGCGACAAAGCTAGCGCAGGATGTCGCCAACGCCACATCCACCATTGCCGACCGGAATGGCCGACATGAGTGCCGCCTTGAATGCGCCGATGAACGGTGGCCGCCAGCCCGCAGCGCGGCGCCCAATCGTGTGGGCCGTACTGCTCGCTTGCATCGGCGCAGCGATCGCTTTGTTCGTTTCAGCACCTGCCGAACAGCGCAAGACAGGGGCCGCCGAACACGATGAACCTATTCAGCCGTTCGGCGCCAACGCAGCCAACGAATGCCGCCGTCTTTTGCGGAACGCCACCGAATACCTCCCCGAGCAACAAGAGAAGCTGCGTTACCGGATGCGCCAGGCCGCCTGCAGCGAAGCATTCGCTGCAGCTCCGGACGATGTCCGCAACAAGGTGGCCTTCGCTCAATCGCTGCCGCATGAACGGCGCGCCGAGGCGGTCGCACTGTTGCGCGAGGCCGCAGCCCGGAACGATAGCGAGGCAAATTACGCAATCTATGAGTCGCACAATTCATGGGACTATCATCTTGATCGCCCGCAACTGATTGCGCGCGACGAGGCACAGCACGCGCTGATCAAGGCAGCCGAACTGGACAACCCGTCAGCGGTAAACAGGCTCGCCATCCTCTATGGCCGTGGCGGCATCGTGAAGCGGGCCCCCTCGGCCGAACGATACTGGACCGAGCGCGCGCTTCGGTTGCCGCTGCCGGAGAACGTCACCCGTGCGGACCAGCAGATCAGGCTTGCCCGGCTTCTCGCGCGATCCCCGCAGCCGGACGAGCAGACCCTCGGCCGGGATTTACTCGCACGTCTCGCCCAAGGCGGCTCGTTTGGCGCCAAGGCGGCGCTGGCTGAAGCCACGCGTCCCAACGATCCCGTGCGCGCCCGCAAACTATTTGAAGAGGCTGCGCGCGATCATCTGGGAGGCGATACCGAGCTGGCGCAGATGCTGCTCGATGGCGAAGGCGGCCCGGCCGATCCGAAGCGCGCATTATCGATCTTGCAAAGCCAGCGCCATCAAGCGAGCGCGAGTGGCCTGCTCGGCGAGCTTTATCTCGATGGAAAGCTGGTGCCACGCGACGTGTCAAAGGGGATCGACTTGCTGATCACTGCCGGGGTTTGGGATTACGACTCCCGGCTAAAGGCCCTGCGGCTGCTGGCCGGCCATCCGCAGGTTCAGATCTCTTCGCTCAACATCGTTCTGTATGAGGCAATTCAGGCTGCGGAACTTGGCGAGCCTGACGCACTTACCGCATTGGTCGATCTCAAACTATCGCAGAACCCGCAGTTTCGCGACGTCCCCGGAGCCTGTAAACTGAAACCAATGGCCGTGCAGCGCGGCGATCAGGATGCCGTGCAACGCCTCAAGGATTGCCCGGCCGAGTGATCATCGTCGCGTCGCCGCCACAGAGCGCGATCCGGATGAGTGTGCATGCCCGAGAGTGTCACCGCCCCGCAGACCAAGACTAAGACCAAGCCGAAGGTCGAGCGGCCGAAATTGTACAAGGTTATCCTCGTCAATGATGACTTCACGCCGCGGGAGTTTGTCGTGCGGGTGCTGAAGGCGGAATTTCGCATGTCCGAGGATCAAGCCGCCAAGGTAATGATGACGGCGCATCAACGCGGCGTCTGCGTCGTCGCCGTGTTCACCCGTGACGTCGCCGAGACCAAGGCGACCCGCGCGACAGATGCCGGCCGCGCCAAGGGCTATCCGCTTCTGTTCACGACCGAGCCAGAAGAATAGGACGTGGCGCTTCTGCTTTGGCCCTCAAGACGATAAAAATTTAACGATCGGCTCAATCCGAGGTTGGGCGGCATGTGGCAAGCTCGCCAGATGTCGATTGCACTCCGCAAGCAATATGTATCCCGGCCGGAATTGTCGTTCGGGCCTTTGCGCTTCATCGAATGCCTGCCTTGGCTCGTGCTGGCAGCGGGAATGCGCGTGATCGCGTTCAGCGGTGGCGTTATCGCCTTGCCGGCCATCTTCGTCGCCACGGTTGCCGTTCTTCTCGCGTTTCTGGTGACCGCACGGCGGTCGATCGAGCTTGCCGACGGCGAGACCCATCTCGGAGCGATGACGTTCGAGGATGAATTCCGACTATCGCTGCGCATTCTGGTGCGTATCGGCGCGCTGATGCTTATAGCGAGCATGATCTCTGTATCGCTCGGGATCTCGCCGCTGGACCTGAACTTCATGGGCGGCATCGATGGCATGGCGTTCGATCAGCCGACGGCGGCCGGAAAGATCTGGAATGCCTCCATCGCCACGCTGATCTTGCTGATGATCGTCGGCGTCGAACGCCATGACAACAGGGTTCGTTTCTTCGCGGCTTGCCGTGAATTCGCCAGGCGAAGCGCGTGGCTCGGCGTGGGCCTTCTGGTCCTGACCGCCGCCTATTTCGGCCTCGGTTTTGTCCAGGGTCTCGTTCGCAACGCGATTGCGATCTACGGGCAGGCGCCGACGACGAACACCTTCATCCGAAACCTGATCTTCTTCGTCTTTATCTTCAGCTTCGCGATGCTGCGGCTTTGGGTGACCCTGATGATCCTGACCGCGGCCCTCAAGCAATCCCATCTGCGCGGCGACTGACCTCAGCCGGCGACCGCGGTTTCATCGCCCAATCCATAGACCTGCTCGGCCTTGGCGAAGCCAGCGATGGGAAATTCACCGAGATCGGCCCAGTCGGCGTCTGTCGCACCAGCAAAAGCGGTCGACGCGACCACTGTACGATGCAGCCTGCCCGCGATCTTCTCCAGACGCGCGGCGAGGTTCACCGCCGGGCCGATACAGGTGAAGTCGAGCCGGTTGCCGCCGCCGATATTGCCGTAAAGTACCTTGCCGACATGCAGTGCCAGACCGAAGCGAAAGCGCTCTTCGGCACCTGCCGCATCCGACCAGCGCAGCGCTTCAACGGCAGCGCTGGCTTCACGCGCAGCCTCCAGCGCATGACCGCAAACCATCGAACGATCCGTATCATCCTCAGCAATGGGAAACACGGCCAGCAGGCCATCGCCCATGAATTTGAGCACTTCGCCGCCATGCTTGAGGATCGCAGGCACCTGACAATCGAAGTAAAGGTTGAGAATCTCGACGACGCTTTCCGGCGGCAATCGATCCGACAGCGCCGTAAAGCCGCGCAGATCCGACAACCAGATCGCTGCGCGCATGGTCTCGGTGTGGCCCCGTCGGATCTGACCACCGAGAATACGTCCGCCAGCGCGATTGCCCACATAGGTATCGAGCAGTGTCACAGTCACTCGTCGTATGCCGATGACCTCGATCAACCGCGCCAATGTCGGCAGCACCGTTTTCAAGGCAGCAAGCTGCTCGTCCGTAAAACCGCCAGGCTGCTTCGTGGTCCAGCTTGATGCGTGGAGCATGTTGTCGACGAAGGTGAGCGGGATCGCGATGTAGTCGGTAACGCCTTCGGCGCGCATATCGTCGAAAAAAGGAAAGGGTGTGGTTGATGGCTCATGAAGTCGGCTGCGAACCTCGACACCTTCACGGAAGACCAGCGCAAGCGGACTGCTGAGGAATTCAGGCGCCTCCTGAATGTCGAAATCAACCGAGCTGAGGACCACCCCGGTCTCCGGACGCCAGATGAAATTTCGGCCGAAGATTTCCGGGTGCAGGGTGCGGATGAAGATGCCGACGCGGTATAGCGGCAGCCCCGCAGCGACAAGCCGTTCGCAACATTCCGCCATCATGCGCGATGGCGTCGGCGCGGATCGCGCACCGTCACTGAGCCAGTCGATGATCTCTCTGAGCTTGTCGGGCAACACGGCTGGCACTTTCAAACTCGCGCGAACGCGGGCTTCGGTCAGTCACTTACTCTAGCCGACCTGTCCGCGATGCCGAATGAAATGATCGGCGAGCACACAAGCGGCCATGGCTTCCGCCACCGGCACGGCGCGGATGCCGACGCAGGGATCATGACGACCCTTGGTCAGGATGTCCGTATCGGCGCCATTGCGATCGACGGTCTTGCGCGGCGACAGGATCGACGAAGTCGGCTTCACTGCAAAACGTGCCACGACCGGCTGGCCTGTGGAAATGCCGCCGAGGATGCCGCCAGCATGGTTTGAGAGAAATGACGGGCCGTGATTGGTCATGCGCATCTCGTCGGCATTGTCCTCGCCGGACAATTCCGCAGCACCGAAACCGTCGCCGATCTCGACGCCCTTCACCGCATTGATGCTCATCAGGGCCGCTGCCAGATCGCCATCGAGCTTGGCGTAAATGGGCGCGCCCAACCCGGCCGGCACGCCGTCGGCGACCACCTCGATCACCGCGCCTATCGACGAGCCGGATTTGCGGATGCCGTCGAGATAACCTTCGAAGAACGCAGCCTTGTCCTTGTCCGGGCAGAAGAACGGATTGCGCGCAACCTCATCCCAGTCCCAGTTGCCGCGGTCGATCTTGTGCGGTCCCATCTGCACCAGCGCCGCACGCACCGTCATGCCCGGTACGATCTTGCGCGCAATGGCGCCAGCGGCGACGCGCGTTGCGGTCTCGCGGGCCGACGAGCGACCGCCGCCGCGATAGTCGCGCAACCCGTATTTGGCCTCATAGGTGAAGTCGGCGTGACCCGGCCGAAACTTGTCCTTGATGTCCGAATAGTCCTTCGAGCGCTGGTCGGTGTTCTCGATCAAGAGCGCGATCGGCGTCCCCGTCGTGACCTGCACACCGGTTTCCGGATGCGCCATGACCCCGGACAGGATCTTGACCGCATCGGCCTCCTGGCGCTGCGTGGTGAAGCGCGACTGGCCGGGACGGCGGCGATCGAGATCGGCCTGGATCTCGGCAACATCCAGCGGAATCAGCGGCGGACAGCCATCGACCACGCAGCCAATCGCCACCCCGTGGCTCTCGCCAAAGGTCGTGACGCGGAACATGTGGCCGAAGGTGTTGTGGGACATGGGGCGCTCGCTGCTTGAGCAGATGTCGTAACGCGGGCCGTCCGAGGGGTCAAATCGCCCGGTCAGCCGAAATGCTTAACTAAACTTGTCCATCCCGTCGGCGTTGAACACGTAGACCGCGCCCTGCTGGATCGGCAGCTCACTGACGCCGTCCGGAGTCTCAAGGCCCAGTGCCACCATCAGAGCGCGTGCCGTGCCGCCATGCGCCACCGCGACAGTATCGCCCGTCAGGCCGTCAACCCATTCGCGCATCCGGAGTTGCACCTCAGCGTAGCTCTCGCCGCCCGGCGCCGGCAGGCTCCATTTGTCGCGCAAGCGCGCCGCAAAGATCTCGGGATGTGCGGCTTCCTGCTCCGCCAGCGTGAATCCTTCCCAGTGGCCGAAGCCGATCTCACGCAGACGATCGTCGAGGCCGTAGTCGTCATGCGGCAGATCCAGCTTGCCGCGCACCAGTTCCATGGTGTTGCGCGCGCGGCCGAGCGGACTGGAGACGAAGGCGACACCGCCGCTGGTGCGCCCGTCCCGTGCCAGCAGGTCTTTCAGCACGGTGCCGGCATGTGCTGCCTGCTCCCGACCAAGATCGTTGAGCGGAATGTCCTTCGAGCCCTGAAAGCGACCGGCGGCGTTCCATTCGGTCTGGCCGTGGCGAATATAATAGATCGTTGGTTTCGGCATGGACTAAGCGATCAGTCCTTGCCGCCCATCGAGATATCCGGCGCATCCGGCACCTTGGTGCCGAGCACGTGATAGCCAGCATCGACGTGATGCACTTCGCCGGTGACGCCAGAGGACAGGTCAGACAGGAAATACATCGAGCTCTGGCCGACTTCGTCGATCGAGACGTTCTTGCGCAGCGGCGCATTGACCTCGTTATATTTCAGCAGATAGCGGGAGTCGGCAATCCCTGCGAAGGCCAGCGTCTTGATCGGGCCGGCGGAGATCGCATTGACGCGGATGCCCTTCTCGCCCAGGTCAGCCGCCAGATAGCGCACGCTGGCTTCGAGCGCGGCCTTGGCGACGCCCATCACGTTGTAGTTCGGCATCCACTTTTCGGCGCCGTAATAAGTCAGCGTGATGATCGAACCACCGTCAGTCATTAGTTTCTCGGCGCGCTGCGCAACCGCGGTCAGCGAATAGCAGGAGATCAGCATGCTCTTGCTGAAGTTCTCCGCCGTGGTGTCGACATAGCGGCCCTCGAGCTCGTTCTTGTCGGAAAACGCAATGGCATGGACGACGAAGTCGATCTTGCCCCACTTCGCCTTGAGCTCGTCGAACACCGCATCGATGGTCGCGGCATCCGTGACGTCGCAATGACCAAGCACGAGCGCGCCCAGTTCCGCCGCCAGCGGCTCCACGCGCTTCTTCAGCGCATCGCCCTGATAGGTCAGCGCAATCTCCGCGCCCTGCGCCTGGCACGCCTTGGCGATGCCCCAGGCGATGGAGCGGTTGTTGGCGACGCCGAGAATAACGCCGCGCTTGCCCTTCATCAGGCCTGAAACTTCACTCATATCACATCCTATTTGCTTGGCTGATAACTTGGCAGTCCATGCCGATCTAGCCTTGGGGGTACACCAGCACTTGCGTCCGGTACAGCCCAAAAGCCCGGTTATGTGGCTGTTTACCGTCCGGGCTTAACGCCGGAATAGACGGTCCGCCAAGGTGTTATGATAGATGCGGCGCAATTGCGGACCGCCCAAGATACCGTCAGGATTGCAACGGATGGCACGAGCCCCATGAGCGCCTTTCGCGAGAGCGTTGAGAGCATGATTCCGGCGCTGCGCCGTTATGCGCGGGCGCTGGCGCGTGACACCGACATCGCAGACGACCTGGTTCAGGACACGCTGGTGCGCGCGCTGCGCTCAGAGAAGTTGTTCATCGGTGGCGATCTCAGAAGCTGGCTCTATACGATCCTAACCAATCTGAACCGCAACCGCCGCCGGTCGCTGGCACGCAAACCAGTCTTCACCGAGCTGTTCGACAACAATCCGGATGCCAGCGGGACCGAAGCCGAAGGGCGCGACATCTCGCGCGCCCTTGCCGCCCTCGTCGAAGAGCAGCGCTCGGTGCTGCTGCTCGTGATGCTCGAAGGCCTGAGCTACCGCGAAGTCGCCGACATTCAGGGCGTGCCGATCGGCACCGTGATGTCGCGCCTCGCGCGCGCCCGCGCCCATGTCAAAGCCTATCTCGACGGCGAGCGCCCGGCGCTGCGCGCGGTCAAATGATTTAAAGGGAAGATGATAATGACCGGACCGAACATTCCCGTGACCGAAGACGAATTGCACGCCTTCGTCGACAATGAATTGCCGGCTGAGCGCCGCGCCGATGTCGAGGCCTGGCTCGCGACACATCCTGACGATGCCGAGCGCGTCGCATCATGGCGCGCAATGGCCGAGTTGCTGCATGCCCGCTACGATGCGATTGCCGACGAAGCCGTGCCGCAGCGGCTGGAAATCGAGCGACTGGTTCAGCAGCCGCGGCGCTGGATCTACGGCGCCGTCGCGGCAACGCTTGCCGCCTTCATTGCAGGTGGCAGCGCGGGCTGGGTCGCACGCGGCGCAGCGACCACGCCGTCGATATTCCGGAGTTTCACGGTGGACGCGCTCGGTGCGCACCGGACCTATGTGGTCGAAGTCCGTCATCCGGTCGAAGTCGCAGCCAATGAACGTGCACACCTGCAGCAGTGGCTGTCGAAGCGCGTCGGCTACGAGATCAAGGCGCCCGAACTCGATGCGGCCGGATTGAAGCTGGTCGGCGGACGCTTGCTGCCCGGCCCCGAAGCGCCAGCGGCCTTCTTCATGTATGAGAGCCCGTCGGGCGAGCGCTACACGCTCTACACATCGCGTGCGGCGAAAGCCGACGCCACCCAGATGCGCTATGCCGCGCAGGACAAGGACGGCGCCATGTTCTGGGCTGACAAGGGCGTCGGCTATGTCGTGTCAGGCCCCACCGACAAGGACCGGCTCAACCAGGTCGCGCGCCAGATCTACGATCAAACGGAGAAGGTGGGGGGATGAGACAGCGAGCTGATCGCTGCTCGCCTCACCCCAGATCGCTGCGCGGATGATACGGGTGCCCGTCGCGCCACTTTTCCATCAGGGCTTCCAGCTCGGCATCGTTGCCATCCGGCAGCATGATCCTGGTGGTGAAGTAGAGATCGCCCGCGGCGCCGCCGGCCAGCGGCAGGCCCTTGCCCTTCAGGCGAAACACCCGTCCGCTCGAGGTGTTCTTCGGAATTGAAAGCTCCACGGCACCGGTGAGTGTCGGCGCGCGCACCTTGGCCCCCAGCACGGCTTCGTACAGCGTGATCGGCAGATCGACGCGCAGGTCGTTGCCATCCACCTTGAAGTGGGCGTGGGGAGCGATGGTGACGGTGATCATCAGATCGCCGGGACGATGTCCTGGCGCGCTTTCACCCTGCCCGCGGAGCCGGATCTGCTGGCCCGACGTGACGCCGGCCGGTATCTTGACGTTCAATTCCTTGCCGGATGGCAGACGTACGCGCTTCTCGGCACCCTTCACGGATTCTTCCAGCGTCACCGTCATGGCGACGTTCAGATCCAGATCGGGCATCCCGCCGGCATAGCCACCGGTATCGAACTCAAAGCCCTGCGCGCCCGGCCGCGCGCCGCGCGGGCTGGCGCCGCCGAACATGCTGTTGAGGATATCCTCGAAACCGCCACCGGCGGCACCGCCGGGAAAGCCCTGCTGCGCACCGGGACCGCCGCGGAAAGCATGCTCGAAGCCGCGCTGCGACGCGCCGGCGCGGCCGCCGCCCGGAAATCCCTGGAAGCGTGCTTTACCCTCGGCATCGATCTCGCCGCGGTCGAACTGCTTGCGCTTGTCCTCGTCGCCGATGATCTCGTTGGCCGCATTCAATTCCGAAAACCGGTCGGCGGCTTTCGGATCGTCCTTGTTGCTGTCGGGATGATGCTTCTTGGCGAGCTTGCGATAGGCACTCTTGATCGCCGCAGCGCTGGCGCCCCGCTGCACCCCCAAGACCTCATAGGGGTCGCGCATCCGTCGTCTCTCCTTCAGGTAACTAAAAGGCGGGCAATCGGCCCGCATGTTGGGTTTGCGGGCCAGGGCCCGCCTGCTTCTTCATCTGGTGACTTCGTGTCATTTTTGCAACTCGGCCGCAAGCGGCCCGCCGGTGAAAACTAGCTCCGTTTCCACGGCTTCAGCGTATGCACGTCCCAGCTGCCGCGGTCACCCTTACAGGCCGCACCTTGCATCCAGCTTTCGCTGGTGCCGTTGACATAGCTGGCCAGAAAATCCCTGCAGGTGCGACCTTCCGCGACATAGGCACTGGACAGAGGCGTTACCGATCCGCGCGCGCCGGTCGACGGGTTTTCCCAGGGCTGGCTGGAATCCTTGCTGCCCTTGGTAAGGACATCGGAGGCCGCAGTGCGCGTCAGGACAAGATCGGCTTCGGTGGGCTCGTAATTGGTGGCCTGGACGGATGCCGGCGAAATCGAACCGGTGACATCGCCGCCCTCCATCCTGGCCAGCGCGGACTCGTTTCGGCCCATACTGCAACCACCGAGGGTGCTGCCGATAAGAATTGCTGTCAAAGCCGCACCGAGCGGGCAGATGGCCGATAGGCCAATGCGTTGCCGTATCCTATATAGGTCTTGCCTATGCAGGGGCAGCAGCGAGCTCTCTACAACAGGCCAACGCAAGCGGAACTCCGGACATGACCGACACGACCTCCCCCATCAAAGACTCAACTCCGTTAACGTCAGGTGATTTTACGGCCGCTGCGGAACCATTTGCGCTGTTTTCCGAGTGGTTTACCGAGGCGAAGGCGTCCGAGCCCAACGATCCGAACGCGATGGCGCTGGCCACCGTCGACGCCGACGGCCTGCCGGATGTCCGCATGGTGCTGATGAAGGGCTACGACACCGACGGCTTCGTGTTCTACAGCCACATCGCCAGCCAGAAGGGTCAGGAGCTCGCCGCCAATCCCAAGGCAGCGCTATTGTTTCACTGGAAGTCGCTGCGCCGGCAGGTCCGCATTCGCGGTCCCGTCACCCGCGTGACCGATGCCGAGGCCGACGAGTATTTCTCGACCCGCCCGAAACAGGCCCAGATCGGCGCCTGGGCGAGCAAGCAGTCGCAGCCGCTGGAAAGCCGCTTTGCCTTCGAACAGGCCATCGCCAAGGAAGGCGCAAAGCACCTGATCGGCGCCGTTCCGCGTCCGCCAGGCTGGAGCGGATGGCGCATCACGCCACAGCGGTTCGAATTCTGGCACGACCGCCCGTATCGCCTGCACGACCGCATCGAATTCCGCCGCGACACCGCGGCACCAGATACGTCCTGGACCAAGGTGAGACTGTATCCGTGAACGCCGACAACGAGACGAGAACCAGACCCGTGAGCCATCCAGGATCGAACGCGCCCAAGCGCACCATGCTGCTCACCGGCGCAAGCCGCGGCATCGGTCATGCCACCGTGATGCGCTTTTCAAGCGCCGGCTGGCGTGTGCTGACCTGTTCGCGGCATCCGTTTCCGGAAGTCTGCCCATGGGATGCCGGCCCCGAAGATCACATCCAGGTCGACCTCGCCGACCATGACGACACCGTCCGCGCCATCGACGACATCAAGGAACGGCTGAACGGCGGCGCGCTGCATGCGCTGGTGAACAATGCCGCCATCTCGCCGAAGGCCGAAGGTGGCGCGCGCATGGGCTCGATCGATACTGACGTCGCGACCTGGAGCCATGTCTTCAACGTCAACTTCTTCGCACCGATCATGATGGCCCGCGGGCTGATCGAGCAGTTGAAGGCTGCGAAGGGCTCAGTGGTGAATGTCACCTCGATCGCCGGCTCGCGCGTGCATCCGTTTGCCGGTGCGGCCTATGCCACATCGAAAGCGGCGCTGGCGTCGCTGACCCGCGAAATGGCGTCGGATTTCGGCCGCCTCGGCATCCGCGTCAACGCCATCGCGCCGGGCGAGATCGACACCTCGATCCTCTCGCCGGGCACGCAGACCATCGTCGATCAGCAGATCCCGCTGCATCGGCTCGGCACGCCCGACGAAGTCGCCAAGATCATCTATGTGCTGTGTACGGAAACGAGTTCATACGTGAACGGCGCCGAGATCCACATCAATGGCGGCCAGCACGTCTGATCAGCGGTAACGGGTGGGGAATAGTCATGCTGAGGACCGCGCCATTCTGGCGCTCCTCGAAAAGCGCAGGATTTTCTAGTCCGCGTAAAATTTCCGCGGCATCGGCGCAGCCGCGCTGATCCCCGCGCTGGAACAATCGTCTTCGGATTCGCCGTCCATCAACCCGGCACCACAATGCCGGCAGGTACGCACGGACATCGCCTGCGCCCGACCGTTGGCCATGCGCGCCTGTTGATAGGACCTGAGATCGACGACGTTCCGTCCCGATGTTTCTGTTTTGTCAACCATTGCTGTCCTCATCGCTTCTGACAGCGTTATGACAGCAACCATTAGCGCAACCGTTCAGCGGAACGCTCGAATTTTACCGGATAAATTGTGGCGGGAATCGCGCGAAGCCTATGATCATTGGGCTTTTCGAACACGCATCATGAATGCGTTTTGATAGTTGGAAAAAGATTCAGACACCCGCGCCTTTATGATCCCGCGAGCGCATGCTCGGGGTTGTCTAAGCGGTGTCCCCTCCTGAAACATGAGGGGTGGCAGCGCGCCTGACGACGCGAAATGGTGGTAATTTTCGCGATCCGCTCCGCCGGAACGCCGGCAAGCTGCAACCGCGCAACGCCATCCGGCGCGCCACCGCGGCGATTTCTGTCCCCGGGACCGTTCTTCCGGGCAAAGGCGCAGAGCTCCGCACTCCGCTGATCCCGACGGTTTCCCGCCGTTCACCAATGCCACGTCCAGCCAGCATGAGTGGCAGACCCCCGTAGTGGGGCCGGACGGTGACCCAAGGCCTCCCGAGTGCGCGGGGTACGTCACCCCACACCCGCAGGCGCCGCATCCCTGTCCCACTTCAAGACGCCTCATGAAGCGCCCCTCGCGAACCGGATGAGCGGAGGATAATCCTTATAGGCATATTGTCAAGAGATGCAGGAAAAATGTTTGGGCGCTGCTATCCCTCATTTGTCATTCCGGGGCGCGCCCTTGCGCGAACCCGGAATCCATAACCACGATCGAACTTATGGATTCCGGGCCTGCACCCCACCGGCTTCGCCGGCGTGACGCATCCCGGAATGACAAATGAGAGGTTAGTGCCGCCCTACGTGCCCTACAGCCACTTCTTCCACTTGAAGAACATATAAGGCAGCACCGCGGCGAACAGCATCATGATCAGCGCCATGGGGTAACCGACGTCCCATTGCAGTTCCGGCATCGCCTTGAAATTCATGCCGTAGACCGAGGCGATCAATGTCGGCGGCATCAGCACGACGGCCATGACCGAGAACAGCTTGATGATGTTGTTCTGTTCGAGATTGACGACACCGAGCATCGCATCGAGCGTGAAGGTGATCTTGTTCGACAGATAGGAGGCGTGATCGGTCAGCGACACCACGTCGCGCTGCATGGTCTTGAGCTGCGCGCGCATGTCCTTCGACCACTTCACGCCTTCAGCTTCCGCCGTGATGAAGGTGACGACGCGGCCGATCGAGACGAGGCTTTCACGCACTTTCGAGGTCAGGTCGCCCTTGCGACCGATGGTGATGAGAATTTCGGAATAACGCTTGGCATGGCCGGTCCGCAGCGACTCATCCGGCTCGAAGATGTCGTGACTGACCTGATCGACATCGGCGCCGACGCGTTCGAGAATGTCGGCGCAGCGATCGATCACCGCGTCGAGCAGTTCGAGCAGGGTGGTTTCGCCATTGGCGCCGGCGGGCGCATTGCGGCCAAGCTTCAGTTCGACGGACGCGAACGGACGCGGTGTATCGTAGCGCACCGTCACCAGCCGTTGCCGGGTGAGGATGAACGTTACCGCCGTGATCCGCGGCGACTCCGTGTCGGAGCCGCACATCAAGCTCGCGGTCATATAGCGGGCGCCGTTCTCGATATAGAGACGGCTGGAGATTTCGATCTCCTGCATGTCTTCACGGGTCGGGATTTCGATCCCCGCCAGCTTCTCCACCGCCTTGTCCTCGGCCGGCGACGGCTTCACCATGTCGATCCACACCGCATTATCCGGCAACGCCTCGAGATCGGTCGGCTCGGATTTCCTCAAGGCGTGGTCGGCAGGGGTGAAGACAGCGAGCATGGCAACTCCGGAAGATTGAAAAGGCGGGAAACTGCAATACGGACGATCCGGGCAAAATCGGCAGGGGCGACCGACCATGACCGACGCGGATGCAGCCGTCATGACAGCCTTTGTGCGGCGCGCCAACCCGGGGAATTTTTCCCGTAAGATCACGCGCTCCATGGTCTCGATTTAACAAAATTGTCACGCCCGCATCACGGCTTCGCGAGGCGTTGCGGTTCTGCACAGGATTTGGCCGGAGGGTCGAAAATTCTGCGGCAAATATGACACAGGTTGTGCGCTGCATGATGCGCAGCGCATCTAACCGCTGGAATTGCAGCGGATTTCAGCGATAGTAGCTTTAACGGAATCGTGGCGTTCGCAGGCTATTTTGGGTGCGTTTCCTTGCACCAGCCTGTTTCTTCGGACCTCACGCAATTGGAACAATGACATGTCGCCGCTCAAGATTAAGCTTGGTTTGATTGTCGCCGCCGGCCTGATGCTGTCGGGCTGCATGCAGACCGCCACGCAATTCCAGGCCGCTCCGGAAGCCAGCCTCAAGCCGAATGACAAGGCACAACTCGCCAAGGCACGTTACGCCAAGGTTGCCGTCGCCGAGCCGTTCCGCCGCGCCATCGTCGACTTCCACCGCAAGGAAGCGCCGGGCTCGATCGTGGTCGATTCCGACAACCACTATCTCTATTTCGTCCAGGACGGCGGCAAGGCGATCCGCTATGGCGTGACCGTCGGCGAAGAAGCGCTGGCCTTCTCGGGCGTCGCGCGCGTCGGCAACATGGCCGAATGGCCGAAGTGGACCCCGACCAAGGACATTCACGCCCGCATCGAAGGCCTGCCGGCCCAGGTGCCCGGCGGCGTCGATAATCCGCTCGGTGCCCGCGCCCTCTATCTCTATCAGGGCAACAAGGACACGCTGTTCCGCATTCACGGCACCAATCAGCCGGAATATATCGGCGCCTCGATCTCGTCGGGCTGCATCCGCATGACCAACGAAGACGTCATCGACCTCTATAGCCGCGTCAAGCCCGGCGCTGTGGTCGTCGTGCTCGAGCCGAAGGCCGGCGACTCGCCGTATAATTCCAAGTTGGCCCTGCAGGGCGGCGGCGGAACGCCATACTGAGCTGACAGAGTTTTATCTGATTAGAAAAAGCGCCGGTTTTGCCGGCGGTTTTTTGTTGGGTGGATTATCGGGTTGCCCGGCGATTACCCCCAAACACCGGTGTCATCCCCGCGAAGGCGGGGATCCATACACTCCCGAGAACTGACGAAGCACGGCAGATGCGGCACCGTGACCACCCCCACTACACCCGATAGCGGTTATGGATCCCCGCCTTCGCGGGGATGACCATCGATAGATTACTCAGCCTCACAAGTGGACTTCCTGTCCCCTCACCGCAAAAAGCTGAACGGCGAAGGTGGCGGCGCGCGGCGCTTCTTCGGCTTGGGTTTTGGCTTCGGCTTGGGCTGTTCCGGCGCGGGCTCGGCTTCGGCAGCTTCCGGTTCGGGCTCCGCGGCTGGCTGAGCCGCAACAGGCTCTGCGGGCTTCGCCGCCTCCGACGTCTTCTCGCCCGGCTTGCCCTCGGCCACTTCGCGCGGCGGTGCTTCGTCCGGACGCACGGCCGGCATCAGCGGTGCGATGCGCGGCCACTCGTCCCAGACCTCCCACTGGCAGATCCGGTAGTTGCCGCGCCGCTCGGCGATATCGAGATGGATATGATCCTCGTGGTAGCCGTCGGAGCCCGGCCCCAGCACGGTGGTGAACCGCGTACAGACCGAATGCAGCACGGCCTCGCGCTGCTCGCGCGGCGTGTTGCGCTCGGTGAGCGCGATCGAGCGGCCGTTGGCGAGTTTCAGCCCGCGCACATCCAGCGCATTGGCGCGGCCATGCTCTGACAGTTTCGCCCCGACGACCCGGTTGCGACCACGGCAATCGAAGGAGTCGAAATTATCGAGCTCAAGAAGCTTGGTGCCGAGGCTGGTCGCGAGCGGTGCCATGTCGGCGCGGATCCATTCGGCCACCGCCGTTGCCATGGCGCAGCGCATAGTTCCCGCCGGCTTCAGCGGCACGCGCGTCTTGTCCGGCAGCACGACCGCTTCCAGCCGCACCATGTCGGGTCCGCCGCAGGCGCCCGGCCCCTTGATGTCGGGAATACTCGGCGCAACAGCGATGGCATCCGTGAGCGCCAAGCGGCAGGCTGAAGGCGGCGGCGGCTCCGGCGGACGCGCTTCCGCAGCAGGCTTCTCAGGCTCAGCGGGTTGCTCCGATCTCGCAGGCTCCTCACCGGGCTTTTGCGCCGGCTCGATCGCCGGCGCTTCTGCCGGGCGGGGCTTTGGCAGCGGCACACGCGATGTCGTCAGATAGGCCTGCGCCGGCGCGGCAACCAGCAGCAACGCCAGAACCACCCCAATTGTCCTTTGGTCGCAGCCGGATAGGCCAAAAGTCCATTTCCGGGCCGCTTTCCCCGCGCTAAACTTCATGCCAAGACCTAAAGCAAGAACAGGGTCGAAGTTCCCCGGCAACGATCGGGGAGCCGGCACGCCAATCACAAGACGGAGGAACGATCAAATGCGTGGCTTGATGCAAGACTGGCCTTTGCTGTGTCATCGGATCATCGATCATGCGGCCCAAGTCCACGGCGAGCGCGAGGTCGTGACCAGATCAGTCGAAGGTCCCATCCACCGCACCAATTACGCCGAAATTCGTACCCGTGCCCTGAAGGTCGCACAGCGTCTCGACCGCGAGGGCATCAAGATGGGCGACCGCGTCGCCACCATCGCGTGGAACACGTGGCGGCACCTGGAAACGTGGTACGGCATCATGGGCATCGGCGCCATCTGCCACACCGTCAATCCACGTCTATTCCCGGATCAGATCGCGTGGATCATCAACCATGCGCAAGATCGTATCGTGATGACCGACCTCACCTTCGTCCCGATCCTCGAGAAACTCGCCGACCAGCTGCCATCAGTCGAGCGCTACATCGTCTACACCGACAAGGCGCACATGCCGCAGACCACGCTGAAAAACGCCGTGGCCTATGAGGACTGGATCGCTGAGGTCGACGGCAACTTCAAATGGAAGGAGTTCGACGAGAACACCGCAGCGGCGATGTGCTACACGTCGGGAACAACAGGCGATCCAAAGGGCGTGCTGTACTCGCACCGCTCCAACGTGATGCACGCGCTGATGGCCAATACCGGTGACTCGCTCGGCGCCAATGCCGCCGACACCATGCTGCCGGTGGTCCCGCTGTTCCATGCCAATAGCTGGGGCATCGCGTTCTCCGCGCCGTCGATGGGCACCAAGCTCGTGCTGCCAGGCGCCAAGATGGACGGCGCCTCGATCTACGAATTGCTCTCGACCGAGAGGGTGACGCATACCGCGGGCGTGCCGACAGTGTGGCTGATGCTGCTCAACTACATGTCGCAGAACAATCTGAAACTGCCTGACCTGCGCATGGTGGTGTGCGGCGGCTCGGCAATGCCGCGTTCGATGATCAAGGCCTTCGTCGATATGGGCATCGGCGCGCGCCATGCCTGGGGCATGACCGAAATGAGCCCGATCGGCACGCTGGCCGCGTTGAAGCCACCATTCGACCAGCTCGAAGGCGACGAGCGGCTGGATATCCTGCAGACCCAGGGCTATCCGCCGTTCGGCGTCCAGATGAAGATCACCGACGACGCCGGCAAGAACCTGCCATGGGACGGCAAGACCTTCGGCCGTCTCAAGGTGCGCGGACCTTCGGTGTCGCGCGCCTATTTCCGCGTCGAGGACGAAATCCTCGACGAGGAAGGCTATTTCGACACCGGCGACGTCGCGACCATCGACGCGCATGGCTATATGCGGATCACCGACCGCTCCAAGGACGTCATCAAGTCCGGCGGCGAATGGATCTCGTCGATCGATCTGGAAAATCTCGCCGTCGGTCATCCGCAGGTGGCGGAAGCCGCCGTCATCGGCGTCTATCATCCGAAGTGGGACGAGCGCCCGCTGCTCATCGTGCAGCTCAAGCAGGACCAGACTGCCACGCGCGAAGACATCCTGAAATACATGGATGGCAAGATCGCCAAGTGGTGGATGCCGGATGATGTCGTGTTCGTCGATGCGATCCCGCACACGGCCACCGGCAAGATCCTGAAGACCGCCCTGCGCGATCAGTTCAAGACGTATAGCCTGCCGACGGCGGCGGCGTAGCTGACAAGAGCGACAGCGTTCCTAACCTCTCCCCGCCCTTCGCGGGGAGAGGTCGACCGGCGAAGCCGGTCGGGTGAGGGGCATGGCACATGCGTGGCCACATTCGCATCACCAACAGATCGCGCGAATTACGCGCCAACTCCACCGACGCCGAAACGAAACTGTGGAATCGTCTGCGCAACAGGCAGATTTCCGGCTGCAAATTCATTCGCCAAGAGCCGATCGGGCGATATATCTGCGACTTCGTTTGTCGGGAGAAGATGATCGTTATCGAGGTCGATGGCGGGCAGCATCTGGAGTCGCAACGGGACGCCATGCGCGATCGATATCTGCGCGAGCAAGGTTATTGCGTGCTTCGCTTCTGGAACAACGATGTGCTGTCAAATATCGAAGGCGTGCTGTCGCTCATCGATGAGGAATTGCGCAAGACCTCGGATTGATCCGAACCGATAGACTGCGTGCGTTGAAGCAGCGTGCTTGGCCCCTCACCCGCGCGCCAGGTGCGCGCGACCTCTCCCCGCAAAGGGCGGGGAGAGGTTAAAGAGAGCATCAGCCGTTCAATGCAGCCTTCACGAGACCGCTGGCCTTGCCGAAGTCCATCTGGCCGGCATATTTCGCTTTCAGCGCGGCGATCACCTTGCCCATGTCTTTCATGCCGGCCGCACCCGTCGCTGCGATCTCGGCTGCGATGGCGGACTTGGTCTCGTCCTCTGACATCTGCTGCGGCAGATAGGCGGAGATGATCGCGATTTCCTCGCGCTCCTGGGCCGCGAGTTCGGCGCGGCCGCCCTTGTCATAGAGCTCGACGGATTCCTGGCGCTGCTTGATCATCTTCTGCAGTAGGCTCAACAGGTCGGCGTCCGACAGCGGCGGCTTGCTCTGGCCGCGCGCCTCGATATCGGCATTCTTGATGGTCGAATTGACCATGCGAAGCGTCGAAAGCTTGCGCTCGTCCTTGGCCCGCATGGCGTCCTTGACGGCGTTGTTGATGTCATCGCGCAGCATCTGCGTCTCCTCTTGCGGCCGCCAATCGCAGCGCCGGAACTCGGTTGGCCCCGATCTAAGCGTTTTAAGGGGTATGCACAACTGCACCCGCCAATTCTCGGGGACGTCGCCCGGAGCTGTTGCCCGAACCTACTGCCCAAACCTATTGCCGATGGCTGGAGCTGAAATCCTCCACGCCTGCGGACAGCGGCCCGGGCGCATTGGCCCCAGCGACGTACGGCAGAACCATCAACGCCGATATGGTGGCCGGAATACCGGCCTGGCCCCATAGCCGGGGCTGAACCTCGAAATCAAACCTGACATGCCGCGGCTCGAGCATCGCAACCTTGCCCATCCACATCAGGCAATCGCTATCTGTCGCAAAGCACATCGAAGCCCACCCCTTCTGCAGCGTCGTCGCGCGCGGCATGCCCCAAGTGTACTGGAACTGGAACGGGCGGCTGTAGACGGGATGGTCAGGGCTGTAAAAGGCCGTCGCGAATGCCAGCCCGTCGTCGCCACTGATCCGTGGTATCGGCCGGCCTGTCATCTGGTGCCACCGGTCGGTCAGCTCTTGAGCGGCCAGCCGATAGTAAGTCCGCTCGTTAGGATTGATGCTATTGCGGTAAATCGCATGGATCGGAGCAGCCACAATGGTTGCGATGATGGCGATGCCGGCGACGAACACCACCATATTGACCACATACAGGCGTTCGAGCGTGAAGCGGGCGCCGCAAACGATCAAAACGGCAGGCAGGAACAAACCCTGGAGCGCCCATAGCGAAGGCATGTCGGTGCCAAGCGTGACGGTAGTCATAACGGGCAGTAGCACCGTGCCGATAAACACCCAGAACAGCAGCAGCAACCCTGGACCCATCGCGCGGAAATCGGCCGAAAAGTACTTTAGGCGCAGCTCGGCCGATAAAACCCAGACAATAGCCGGCAGCGCCAGCGTCGCCGCGAGACCGAGCAAAAACATGCTGGCTTCGATGAGTGACTGACCAAAGTCGATGCCGCCGTGAACCTGTATGGCATAGGCGAACGGCGCAGCACCGGTCGTCACGAGCCAATGGATGTGCGGCCCAAGGGCAATGAGCCCGGCAAGTGTCGAGACCCACGGTGCCCAGGACCTGAAATAGACCGCCCGCTGCGGATGCACGATCGCTGCCAGCACGAAGCTGGCGATCAGGAAGATCGAATAATATTTGCCGAGCATCGCCAGCGCGGACAGGACGCCGGCGGCGGCAGCCCAGCCGATAGCGCGCGTTTCAAAGGAGCGCAGGAAGCAATAGGTCGCCAGCGGCCAGACCGCGAGCAGCACTGTGTTCGCGTTGAAGCGCTGGGCATGGAACTGATAGGCCGGCAGCAGCATCAGCAGCAGCAATATGACGGCTCGCGAATCGCCGCGCACGAAGCGGCGCGCAATCAGATCGACGGCCCAGAGCGCCACCGCGGCATTGGTCATCGACAGCAACTGGAACGACCAGTCGGTCAGCGGGAAAACCAGCGTCCACAGCCGCGCGACCCAGCCCATTAAAGGCGGATGTTTGGGATTCCCCCATGCGAATTCGCGCCCAAGGGTCCAGGTTTCCAGCGCATCCGCATGCAGATCGCCGCTCTGATAGGCGATCACCAGAAACAGCAGCCAGATTCCCGCGAAGCCGACGATCAGCACAGGAATCGTCCAGCCCTTCTCGATCCCATCGAGGAAGGTCAGAAAAGGCCTGCGCCATCGCGCAGGCGCGACGGCCGAGCGCGCGGCCATCTTGGCGAAATAGTCCAACTGCACTGAAATATCCGGAAATATGGCGAAGTCGTAGCTTGCTACCGGCGAAAGCGAGTTCCGGCAAGCATTCGTAATTATAATTAGTTGATTTTACATCTCATTCTGCAAATTACGCGCTATCGGCGTGCAGGTTTTACCGGACAACCGGAACACCACATTTTTGCCGGATAAGATATTCTTCCTTCATGAAGGTCTGTTCGGGGCCGGACCATCGGCCAAAGCGCCGATTGCTAACCCGCCAGGCCATGGTTGACGTGTGAATCCGGCCGTTCCGGCTTTGACGGCGGCGGATGCGCGGACTATGTAGTCCCCTCATGACCCCCTCAGAAACATCTTCAGCCTGGCCGGACCACAAACCGACCGCGCTCCTCGTGCTCGCCGATGGCACCGTGCTGGAGGGCTTCGGCCTCGGCGCGGAAGGCCAGGCCGTGGGCGAAGTCTGCTTCAACACGGCGATGACCGGCTATGAGGAAATCCTCACCGATCCGTCCTATGCCGGACAGCTGATCACCTTCACCTTCCCGCATATCGGCAATGTCGGCACCAACGACGAGGATATCGAGACGGTGAACATGGCGGCGACGCCAGGCGCCCGCGGCGTGATCCTGCGCTCGGCGATCACCGACCCATCGAATTACCGCTCTTCCCGGCATCTCGACGCCTGGCTGAAGGCGCGCGGCATCATCGGCATTTCCGGCATCGACACCCGCGCCTTGACCGCGCTGATCCGCAACAAGGGCATGCCCAATGCGGTGCTTGTGCACGCGAAGGACGGCCAATTTGACCTGCATGGCCTGAAGGAAGAAGCACGCGAATGGCCCGGCCTCGAAGGCATGGACCTGGTACCGATGGTGACATCTGCCCAGCGCTTCACCTGGGACGAGACTCCCTGGGAATGGGAAAAGGGCTTCGGCCGCCAGACCAATCCTGAATTCAACGTCGTCGCCATCGATTACGGCATCAAGCGCAACATTCTGCGTCTGCTGGCCGGCGAAGGCTGCAAGGTCACAGTCGTTCCGGCCACGACTTCGGCAGAAGAGATCATGGCGCTGAAGCCGGACGGTGTATTCCTGTCCAACGGACCGGGCGATCCCGCCGAGACAGGCAAATATGCTGTGCCTGTCATCAAGCAGGTGATCGATTCCGGCGTGCCCACATTCGGCATCTGCCTCGGTCACCAGATGCTCGGCCTTGCGGTGGGCGCCAAGACCAAGAAGATGCATCAGGGCCATCACGGTGCCAATCATCCGGTCAAGGATGAGACCACCGGCAAGGTGGAAATTACCTCGATGAACCACGGCTTCGCGGTGGATGAAGCGACATTGCCGAAGGGCGCGACGCAGACCCATATCTCGCTGTTCGACGGATCCAATTGCGGCATCCAGCTCGACGGCAAGCCGGTATTCTCGGTGCAGTATCACCCGGAGGCTTCCCCCGGTCCACGCGACTCGCATTATTTGTTCAAGCGGTTCGCGGATCTGATGCGGGCGAACAAGGCGTCGTAGCTCTCATTTCAGTTTGCGGAATCAAGACGCCATGGCCGGGATCATCCCGGCCATTTTCGTTCTGGACGCAGAGAAGATGACACACGGCGCCACCTTTTGTATGATGCTCGTCATTACAATTGCCGGGAATGATCCATGACCGACGCCCCCACGCCCCGCTACGACGTCGTCCCCACCAGCCTGATGGCCTCGATGCCCGGGCTCGATTTTGTGCGCAAGATCTTCTCCGGCGAGCTGCCGCAGCCGCCGATCATGGAGAATGTCGAGCCGTTCGACTCGACCGCAGAACCCGGTGTTGTCGTGTTTCACAGCGTCCCCGGCTTCCGCCACTACAATCCGATTGGCTCGGTACATGGCGGCTACGCGGCGATCCTGCTGGATTCGGCGATGGGCCTCGCCGTGCACACCATGTTGCCTGTCGGCACCGGCTACACCACTCTGGAATTCAAGATCAGCTTCATCCGCGGGATGAGCAAGGATTCTGGCGCCGTTCGCACCGAAGGCAAGACGCTGAATGTCGGCCGCCGCGCGGCGACGGCGGAAGCGCGCATCACGGATTCCAAGGGCCGACTCATCGCCCACGCCACCACGACGTGTCTGGTGTTCGAGATTCCGAAGGACGCGGCCTGACCTGCAGCCCGCGGGCACTCTCACGGACATTCGATACGTCATGGCCTGACAGCGGGAGTTTCGCTTGCCATGCCCCGCGCGCGCGACATCAGGTAGAGTTCAAGCTCGACCATCTCAGGCGCGTCGGCGCTGTAGGGTTGAGCGCGCACGCCGATCATGCAATTGCGCAGGCGGCGCTTGAGAGAGCCAAGCCCCTGCCACTCCAGCCGATAGACGGGATAGCCCGTTGGATGGGCCTGCATGATCGCGGAGCCGGCGAGACGTTTGTCCCAGTTGTCGTCGTGACAGTTCGTGCATGCCAGATTCAACTGCCCCTGACGCCGCATGAAGGCATCGCGGCCTTTGTCGATGAATGCCTGCAGACGTGAATCGGCACCCGTCTCGATCGGCATCCCCTGGGACTGCCGGCCGATCAATGCGGTCAGCGCCAGCAGATCGCGGCTTTCATCGGCGAGCGGCGGCAACTGCTGATGATCGACACGGCAGAGATTGACGCGCTGTTCGAGATCGACCGGGCGATTGAGCTTGTCGTCGAATGCCGGGTACCGCACGGCGACGCCGCGCATGCTGCTGGCATCACCGTGGCAATCCGCGCAAGCACGGCCGGCGACGGGCTTCCGGGTCCATAGCGCCTCGCCATCCAGCACCCCCAGCATGCCGGGATTGGCCGTGGCGTCGTTCTGCATGGCCTGGGTTTCGACGGACATGAAACTGGCACCGGAGCGTCGTTCGCCCGGCGCAATCTCCGCCGCCTCGATGAGCGACGTGAAGGCGATGACTGCCAGCAACGACAGGCTGATATTGCGCAGTCGCCTCATGTGACCGTGATGCTGGCCGACGCGGTTTCTTGGAAGCCGTTATCGCCGATCCACTGGAATTCGAATTTTCCGCTCTCGGTGGCGACCGTAAAGAAGGAGATGAAGGGATTGGCGGAGAACGCGGGAAACAGATCGGCCCGGAACACTTCATCGCCATTATAACGGCAGGTGAAATTGGTGATGATGTTGCGCGGGATGGCCTCGCCGGTCACGGTATGGCGAAAGCCCGTCTCCATAATGTGGGACATCAGCGTCTTGATCTCGATGATATCGCCACGCCTGGCCGTGGCGGGAACGTTGATCAGCGCGGATGCCATCAGGTTGCCTCCTCGATGCACGCCGCGAGCGTGACCACGACATCGGCGGTCGCCGACCAGAACGAACCATCGGAGATTTTCGCGATGGCCGTGAGCGTCTGCGTATCGGCAAGCCGGATGCGCGTCGCTATCTGCGCACGGCCTGCGCGCGGGGAGATATAGAAGTTGCCGACATTGGGCTGCGGGTTCTTCTCGTTGAAGATATGGATGCTGACCACGTGATCGGCATCAGTCATCGGGCTCGTTACCGTGACGGTGAGCGGCACGGTGTTGCCGTTCTCGACCAGCGGCGGGACGTCGAGCTTTACTCTGCCGGGGCGCACTGTGGCACCCTTGACGACATCGCGGATGGCTACCTTCATGGTCTCCGGCGTCGCATGGGCCGGGCGGATATGCACGAGTGACACCGCGCCGAGCGCAGCGCCACCGGCCGTCGCCAGAAACTGGCGGCGTGTCGATCGATCAAGCTCAGCCATGGATTGCTTTCGTCATGATGGGTTCTGCAGCGTTGTCAGGTAAGCGACGACGTCCTCGATTTGTTGCGCCGACAGGATCGGCTTGCCAAGCCATGCATCCCCGACACGCTGTAACCCATCTGCACGATAATAGGACGGCATGATGGTCGCGGCATTGAGGCGGGAGGCATCCACCAGCCGCAGCCGCAACTGGCCTTCCGACCAGCGGCTGCCGGTGCCGGCAAGGCTTGGCGCAAGATCGCCCTGGAATCTCTGTTCGGTAAATGGACCGCTGTGACAGAGCAGACACGTATATGTGCGGTTGACGACGATCGCCCTGCCCGCCGACGCGTCGCCAACCGCGCCCGCCAGGGGCAGCGGAATCGCATCGCCAACCACCGCATAAGGGACAAGTTCACTCGCACGGACCGGAGCAGTCAGCAGCAGCGTCGCCACGCCCGCCGATAACAGCATCGATGCGCGGCGACGACTAACCAAAGACCTCTGCTCCGATCGTCTCGAACCAGGACCGTGCATAGATCGCTTCACGGGCCCGGACATCACGCGGCGCATCCAGCGGACTCGTACCGCCCGCGCCTTCGATATCCGCAAACAGGCCATTGCGGGGCTGGTAGACGCCCGCGATGGAAATGCCGTAGTCGGGCGCGACCAGACTGTAGCAAGTGTTGATCAGCTTCGGCGACGTCGGCGTCGCCCCCGCCAGCAACGCCACGATCGCCCCGGCACAGGTCTTCGCCTGCGCATTCGCCGAGAATGCGGATTTGGGCATGGCGCCGGCAATGCAGGCATCGCCGATCACATGGATGTTCGGCACTTGTGTGGACTCGAGGCTGACGGGATTAATCGGACACCAGCCGGATTTATCGGTGACGCCAGCAATCTCCGCGATGCGTCCAGCGCGTTGCGGCGGAATCACATTGGCGACCTGAACGTGATGTGTCGCGAAATCGGTCACCAGCGTATTGGTCGCCGGATCGACCGACGTGACCTTGCCGCCCTGCGACAGCGCGACCCACTCGATCAATCCCGGATATAGCTCCTGCCACGCGGCCTGAAACAGCCGCTGCTTCGAGAACGCGTCTTTCGAGTCGAGAATGATGAGCTTCGACCGCGGCTTTCGGGTCTTCAGGTAATGCGCGATCAGGCTCGCGCGCTCATAGGGGCCCGGAGGACACCTAAAGGGGTTGGCGGGAACGACGATGGCAACCACGCCGCCATCGTCCATCGCTTCCAACTGGCGTCGCAGCAGCAGCGTCTGCTCACCGGCCTTCCAGGCATGCGGCATGCGCGACGCTGCAGCCTTGTCATAGCCCGCAAGCGCGTCGAAGCGCAGATCGATTCCGGGCGACAGAACCAGCCGGTCGTAGCGCAACGTCGATCCATCGGCGAGACCGATCGTGCGCGCCTGCGGGTCGATCGTCTGCGCCATTTGCACGACGACTTTGATGCCGGCGGCAGCGGTTTTCTCGTAGGTGAATTGCTGGGCCTCGATGGCGCGGTCACCGGCAATGACCTCGTTGCTGAACGGGCACGCGACATATTGGCGATCGGCCGTCACCAGCGTGACATCCAGCGACGGATCGAGCTGCCGAAGCGCGCGGGCGCAACTGGCGCCGCCGAAGCCGCCGCCGATTACAACGACCCGCGCAGGCGATTGCGCGAGGCTTGGCGATGCCAGCGCAAGGGATGCCGTCGCGGCAGCGGCAGCGCGAAGAAATTCCCGTCGTGAGGTATGATTTTTGTGGGTCATGCTATTTCTGCGTTGCCAGCCAGGCCGCAATCGACCCGATTTCGTCTTCGGAGAAGCCCTTGGCGATCCGCGTCATCACTGTGGCCGGCATCGACCCATTGCGAAAGGCCAGCAATGTAGAGCGCATCGCATCGGCATCGCGCCCATAGATGTTCGGGATGGCCTGCGATGTCGCCGCATGGCAGCCGGAGCACGAGGCCGCTCCAGGTGGCGGTGCCGATGCAGCCCGGACCGGCGCCGCGGAGGCGACGATCAGCCCGATCGCAAGTGAGGTACGCAACGTCTTCATGAGCGAAATCCAGTGATGGGCAGCAAGCATGGCGACGCGTCGGTTACGCAAAGATGATGTCGTGATTCTTCAGCGGCACGGAACGGATGCGCTTGCCGGTCGCAGCAAAATAGGCATTCAGCACGGCCGGCGCCGCAACGCAGATCGTCGGCTCACCGACGCCGCCCCAGAAGCCGCCCGATGGCATCAGGATCGACTCGACCTTCGGCATCTCCTTCATGGTCATCGACTGATAGGTGTCGAAGTTCTCCTGCTCGATGCGGCCACCCTTCACGGTGCATTCGCCATAGAACAGCGCCGAGAGGCCGTAGACGAACGAGCCGGCGATCTGGCGATCGATTTGCCAAGGGTTCACTGCATAGCCAGGATCCGTGGCGGCAACGATGCGATGGATCTTGATCTTGTTGCCGCCCGTCACCGAAATTTCCGTTGCAGCCGCCACATAACTGCCGAAGCCCATATGCTGGCAGATGCCGCGGAACACGCCTTGCGGCGCCGGCGTCGTCCAGCCGATCCTCTCTGCGACGGCATTGAGCACCGCGAGATGCTTCGGATGCTTGGTCATCAGCTTGCGACGGAATTCGAGCGGGTCCTGACCGACCGAATGCGCGAGTTCGTCCATGAAGCTTTCGAGATAGATCGCATTCTGGTTGACGTTGACGCCGCGCCAGAAGCCCGGCGGCACATGCGGATTGCGCATGGAATGGTCGATCAGCAAATTCGGAATGGTGTAGCCGATCGCTGCCTCACCGCTGGCATTCAGACCCTGGAAAGTGACGGGATCCATCCCGTTCTGCATACCCTCGGGACGCACACTGGCCAGGATCGACTGGCCTGAGATCCGCATGTGCAAACCGATCAGATTGTTATCGGCATCGAAGGCGCCGACCAGCTTGCTCTGCGTAATCGGATGATAGCGGCCGTGCAGCATATCTTCTTCGCGCGACCACATCAGCTTGATCGGCGTGCCGGGCATCTGCTTGGCGATGGCCACCGCCTGACGGACGTAATCGGTCATGCCGCGCCGGCCGAAGCCGCCGCCCGGCATGATCTTGTAGACCTCGCATTTGTCGCTCGGCAGGCCTGACGCTTCGACTGCGGCCGCAAACACGGCTTCGCCGTTCTGCGTCCCGGTCCAGACCTCGCACTTCTCCGCCGTATAGAGCACCGTCGCGTTCATCGGCTCCATGGTGGCGTGGTTCTGATAGGGATAGGCGTAGACCGCTTCCACCGTCTTCGCAGCACCCGCCAACGCTGCTTTGACATCGCCAGCCTTGTTGCCGACAAAAGCGGGCTGCGCAGCGTCCAGGCCTTCCTGCAGCCACTTGCCGATGGACTCGCTGGACACGCTGGCGTTCTTGCCATCGTCCCAGACGACCGGCATCGCCTCCAGCGCCGACTTGGCGTGCCACCACGTATCGGCGACCACAGCCACGGCACTCTCGCCGACGCGCACGACCTTCTTGACGCCTTTCATGCCAAGGATCTTGCTGTCGTCGAAGCTCTTCAGCGTGCCGCCGAACACCGGGCAATCCTTGATCGCGGCATTGAGCATTCCCGGCAGCTTGATATCGGCGCCGTAGACCATCTTGCCGTTGGTTTTCTCGACCGTATCGAGCCGCTTCAGCGGTTTGCCGGCGATGGTCCAGTCCTTGGGATCCTTCAGCTTGACGTCGGTCGGCGGCTGCAGCTTAGCAGCCGCTTCCGCGACCTTGCCGTAAGTGATGGTGCGCCCCGACGGGACATGGGTGATGACGCCCTTGCTGGTGGCACATTCCGACACGGGCGCGGCCCACTCATCGGCTGCCGCCTGGATCAGCATCAGGCGCGCAGCCGCGCCGCCTTTGCGGACGTAATCATGCGAAGTGCGAACGCCGCGGCTGCCGCCGGTGGAAAAGTCCCCCCAGACGCGCTTGCGTGCGACACTTTGCCCGGGCGTAGGATATTCCGTCGTCACCTTGGACCAGTCGCATTCAAGTTCTTCTGCGACCAATTGCGCCAGACCCGTGAGCGTTCCCTGCCCCATCTCGGACCGCGCGATACGCACGACAACGGTCTCATCAGGCCGGATCACCACCCAGGCATTGACCTCAGGCGTACCATCGGCCGCATAGACTGCGGTCGGCCCGCCAAAGGGAATACCGAGCGCGAGGCCACTGCCGATAGCAGCAGTTCCCAGGACAAACGAACGGCGATTGAGTTGCGGAGCATGACCCATGACCATCTTCCTCAAGCGCTTGCAGCGGCGTGAATCGCTTCACGGACCTGCTGGAACGTGCCGCAACGGCAGATATTGGTGATGGCGAGGTCGATATCCTCATCGGTCGGCTGCGGCACTGTCTCCAGCAGCGCTGCAACTGCCATGATCATGCCGCTCTGGCAGTAACCACATTGCGGCACATCATGATCGATCCAGGCCTGCTGCACCTTGTGCACGGCCCCCTCGGACGCAAGGCCCTCGATCGTCGTGATCTGCTTTCCGATCGCCTCACTGAGCGCCATGCTGCAGGAACGGACCTGCTGGCCATCGACATGAACGGTGCAGGCGCCGCATTGGGCGACGCCACATCCGTATTTTGTCCCTGTCAGCCCGGCATTTTCGCGGATCGCCCATAGCAACGGCGTGTCCGGTTCTGCATCGATCTCGTAGGTTCGTCCATTGATCGTGAGGCTTGCCATCGCATTTCCCCGGGTCGTGGCGCATATCGCCGTTGCAGTGACCCTCCCCTGAAACTGGAAGAATTCCAAATCAAATGTTTGGTGACTGCGGCGCCCGAAGATTCCAGCGATGTCCCTGCCTTGCGGACGTCACAGTTACGTCACGCGGGATTTTCTGTTTGCTGACGCTCTATCACCGCGGGTCGAACACAATGCGATCATGCAAGGAAACCGCCTGAGATTGCCATTGGCAAAACCGGGCACCGCCGTGTGCAGAACATCGCCGATTCGCTGTCGCGATTTACTTGGTGAGAGTTGCGCGGAACACGGGATGATAGCCGTGCGCCGCTCGACGCGCTGTGGCCGGGTTGGTAAGCCCTCTCTACAAGGAGACCTGAGTCGAGACATGACCGTTGCGATCGAGATGGGGCATACGACGTCAGGCGCCCCGGCGGCTCTGGACCTTGAGGAACTGCTGGCGACGCGTCTGCTCGTACAGGGCAATTCGGGTTCCGGAAAATCGCATCTGCTGCGCCGGCTGCTCGAACAGAGCGCCCCATGGGTGCAACAAACCATCATCGACCCTGAAGGCGATTTCGTCTCGCTGGCGGAGCGATTCGGTCATCTGGTGATCGATGCCGAGGCGCATACCGAACGCGGGTTGCAGGTGGCCGGCGAGCGCGCGCGCATGCACCGCGTCTCCACAGTGCTCAATCTCGAAGGGCTGGATGCCGAGAATCAAATGCGCCGCGCCGCCGCCTTTCTGGGCGGGCTGTTCGACGCGCCTCGCGACCATTGGTATCCGATGCTCGTGGTGGTGGACGAGGCACAGCTGTTCGCCCCGGCCGTTGCCGGCGAGGTGTCCGACGAAGCGCGCAAACTATCGCTCGGCGCCATGACCAACCTGATGTGCCGCGGCCGCAAACGTGGCCTTGCCGGCGTCATCGCGACACAGCGACTGGCGAAGCTCGCCAAGAATGTCGCGGCCGAAGCATCGAATTTCCTGATGGGCCGCACCTTCCTCGATATCGATATGGCACGCGCCGCCGATCTTCTCGGCATGGAGCGACGGCAGGCCGAATCCTTCCGCGACCTCGAGCGCGGCCAGTTCATGGCGCTGGGTCCCGCCCTCTCCCGTCGTCCGCTGGGCCTGCGCATCGGTGTCACCGAAACAAGTCCGCGCAATGCGACCCCACGCCTGATGCCGCTGCCGGAAGCGACACTCGACGACGTCCGCGCCACGATTCTCGCAGCGCCCCCGCCGGAGCCGGTCCGGCCGCAGCGCCGCGCACCGTCATCGCCGGATCTGCTTGGCCAGCTCATGGCGGCGAAGTCCGCAGCGCTGGAAATTCGGCCGGACGTGGCGGAGACGCCGATCAGCGCCGAGGAATTGGCCGCGCGGCGAGAGCGCGTCGACCGCGTGTTGCAGGCCTTGATGGCCGAGCCCGATGCAGGCTTCCGGGTGGTTGGCGTGCTCTATCAGGAATTCGTGGTCCGCTGCCGCATCGAGGGGCTTGGCGCTGCCGTGCCGGACCTCGACGACTTCCGCCGCATGCTGACGCGCGCCCGCGCCGGGCTCGGCTCCGACATTACAGAAGATGACGGGTGGCAGGATGTCGCGGTCCGCGCCTCGATCCTGCCGGAAGATATGCAGGGCGTTTTCATGATGATCGCCCGCGCCGCCAAGGAAGGCTGGCCCTGCCCGAGCAATGCCGCGATCGCCCGCGCCTACGGCTCGCATTCGCTGCGCCGCGCACAGCGCCTGCTGAACTATATCGAGGAGCAGGGCCTGATCGTGTGCCAGCTCGATGGCGCCGGTCGGCGCATCGTGACGCTGGTCGAACTGGCCTGGGCTACGGCACCCGGCGATCCCAATGCCGAGGAAGCTGCGGCCGAGCAGGCCTGAGCCCGCATCAGTCAGCCGAGAATCCAAACGGAACGTTCAGCGTCCTGAAATCATCGGGCAACAACTCGCGCCCGATCGGAAGCGCCGAGCGCGCAGCACATCTTGGACGATGACAGACACGGCATGCGACACCGATCGGCGTGGGAGCATCCGCACGCGGCGCCGATGCGTCGCGCGTATAGATCAACTGGCCGGCATGTTCGGCTGCGCAACCGATCGCGATGGCGCGCTCAACGCGTTGTGCGCCGTAACCACCACCGCCAGCCGTGACGGTGCGGGCAATCGAAAAGAAGCGCTGGCCATCCGGCAATTCCAGCCACTGCGTGACGATCTGGCGCGGCGTTTTGAAAACGTCGTGCACCGACCACAACGGGCACGCACCGCCGTGCTTCGCGAACGGAAAGCCTGCGCCGTCGAGCAGTTTGGAAATATTGCCGGCGGGATCGACGCGAATCAAAAAGAACGGAACCTTTTCGGCGCCCGGCCGCTGCAGCGTCGTGATACGATGCGCGGTCTGTTCGAAGCTGGCACCGAATTGACGCGCCAGCGCTTCTAGATCGTAACGACGCGTTTCCGCGGCGCGCGCGAAAGCCGCATAGGGCATGATCAGCGCAGCAGCGGCGTAACCTGCAAGTGCGCGGCGCGCCAGCAGCTCTGCACTCTTGGTGGTGAACTGGCCATCTTCGAGCGCCGTACCGATCTCGTTTTCCATTTCGAGATAAACGAGCTGCTGCGCCAGCTGGAAATTAAGACTGGCGGTGTCGAGCGAGTCCTCAAGTAGTAATTGTTTCCGATGCAGATCCAGTCGTCGCACAGAGCCGAGCATGACGTCCGGCGGCAGATAGCGCACTTGTAGCTTGTGTCGGGTCTTGAGACGCTCGATGAAACCGCTCGGGCCTGACGTCGCCTGCGCGAGGCGCTCGGCGGCATCATCGAGGCCCGCGAAATTGTTCCGGCGTGCGGCGAGAAAACGCCGGACCTCGGCGACGGGATCGTTGGCATCGTAGCCCTCGCTACCCGCTTGCAATGCACCGCCCGCGAGCGCCGGCGCGCGTCGGTCCGCCAGCGCGAGTTGCTCCTCGCGATAGGCCGTGTAGAGGCGCAGAAAAGCCTCGGCCATGCCGGGATAGCTCACCGCCAGATCGCTGATTTCAAGCGCAGGGATATCGATGTCCGAGAACATCGGCTCTTTCAGGATCGACTGCATCCGCGCCGTATTGTCGGCACCGCCATCGCCGGCAAGATCGGCGAGATCGATCGTGTAGGTGCGCGCCAGCCGAAGCAGCATGTCGGCCGTCATCGGCCGCTGGTTGCGCTCCAGCAAAGCGACATAAGGGGCCGAAATTTCCAGATCGGCCGCCATATCGGCCTGGGTCAGGCCCAGATCGCGCCGAAGCCGCCGGATTCGCGGCCCCATGAACACCGAACGACCTGCCGAGACGGCCATCGCGCACTCCAATACCTTGTAACTATCTTACAGCCTTACACGTCCAATTTGTAAAGTATGACAAGTTATCTGCGTTCCGTCTAGCGGCTGGCGATCCCGCGATTACAACCAAGGACAGGTTTTCGTCAGCCAAAGGGATCGAGAAAATGAACTTCCAGCCACGCGGGATCAGCAACCAGACCATCCTCGGCACAGGCTCTTATCAGAGCGAAATCGAGGCGGCGTCGGCGCTGCTCAAGACCAAGGACACCTGGAACGGCGTGACCGCCGAGGCCGTCGCACGCATGCGCCTGCAGAACCGCTTCAAGACCGGTCTCGACGTCGCGCGCTACACGGCATCGCTGATGCGTGCCGACATGGCGGCCTATGATGCGGACACCACCAAGTATACCCAGTCGCTCGGTTGCTGGCATGGCTTCATCGCGCAGCAGAAGCTGATCTCGGTCAAGAAGCATTTCGGCACCACCGATCGCACCTACCTATACCTCTCGGGCTGGATGATCGCGGCGCTGCGCTCGGAATTCGGCCCGCTGCCGGATCAGTCGATGCACGAGAAGACTTCGGTCCCGGCTCTGATCGAGGAGCTCTACACCTTCCTGCGTCAGGCTGACTCGCGCGAGCTCAACGACATCTTCCGCAGCCTCGACGCCGCTCGCAAGGCTGGCGACAAGGCAAAGGAAGAAGAACTGATCAACAAGATCGACAACTTCCAGACCCACGTCGTACCCGTCATCGCCGATATCGATGCCGGCTTCGGCAATGCGGAAGCAACCTATCTGCTCGCCAAGAAGATGATCGAAGCCGGCGCCTGTGCGCTGCAGATCGAGAACCAGGTCTCGGACGAGAAGCAGTGCGGCCATCAGGACGGCAAGGTTACCGTGCCGCACGAAGTCTTCCTCGCGAAGATCCGCGCCTGCCGGCACGCCTTCCTCGAAATGGGCGTCGAAGACGGCGTCATCGTCACCCGCACCGACTCGCTCGGCGCTGGCCTGACCCAGCAGATCGCCGTCAGCCACAAGCCGGGCGACCTCGGCGACCAGTACAACAGCTTCCTTGATTGCGAGGAAATCGACGCCTCAAAGATCGGCAACGGCGACGTCGTCATTACGCGTAATGGCAAGCTGATGCGCCCGAAACGTCTGGCCAGCAACCTGTACCAGTTCCGCGAAGGCACGGGTCAGGACCGCTGCGTGCTCGACTGCATCACCTCGCTACAGAACGGTGCCGACCTTTTGTGGATCGAAACCGAGAAGCCGAACATCGAGCAGATCGCCAAGATGGTCGATCGCGTTCGTGAGGTGATCCCGAATGCGAAGCTGGCCTACAACAACTCGCCGTCGTTCAACTGGACGCTCAACTTCCGTTGGCAGGTCTATGACGCGATGAAGGAAGCCGGCAAGGATGTCAGCAAGTACAACCGCGCCGAACTGATGAAGGTGGAGTACGACAGCACGCCGCTGGCGGTCGAAGCCGACGAGCTCATCCGGACATTCCAGGCTGATTCAGCCAAGCGTGCCGGCATCTTCCATCACCTGATCACGCTGCCGACCTATCACACGGCTGCGCTGTCCACCGACAACCTCGCCAAGGAGTATTTTGGCGAACAGGGCATGCTGGGCTACGTCAAGAACGTCCAGCGCGCGGAAATCCGTCAAGGCATCGCCTGCGCGAAGCATCAGAACATGGCTGGTTCGGACATCGGCGACGAGCACAAGGAATACTTCGCCGGTGAAGCAGCCCTGAAGGCGGGCGGCGCGCACAACACGATGAACCAGTTCGGCTAATCGTTACGGTTCAGCTCATCGTAAAACCAGCCCGGGGTCCCATCAGACCCCGGGCTGATGTCGTTGTCGGTGTACAAATGCCGAAGGACTGCTTCACCGACAGGCAGGGCGCCGGCCTCCATTCCGGTTATCCCTGTCGGCGCAGGAAGCCGGTAATCGTGACCGTCTGCCAAATGCCGGCGGCAAAGAACGGATCGGCGTGATGAAATCTTTCGACCGCCGCGCGGTCGGCGGCCTCGACGAGAAACAGACTGCCAATCATGGTCTGGCCGTCATCGGCTGTCAGCGGACCGGACATGACGATCGTCACGTCATAGGCCGAGGTGTCGGACAAAAAGGCCTTGTGAGCCTCGTAGTGAGACAAGCGTTTGTCGAGCGCCCCGGCATGATCGACGGCATGGATGGCAAACAGCATGCGTAGCTCCTGAAAGACAGAAGACGGCCGCCGACCTGCGACGACCGCCTGAAGTGTCGAAGATATTACTTGGTGCCGAGCTTAGCAGCCTCGTCCCAGCTCGGGCAGGTCCGCGATTCCAGCGGCACGTCGTAGGGCTGATAGTTCTCCTTGCCGATCACCGTGGGCTTGAGAACGATCTCGGTGATCACCGGCTCGTTGCGCAGCGAACGAATGGCGATCATCATGCCGAGGCATCCCTGCATGAAACCATTGTAGTCGCCGCTCGCCAGCAGCTTCCCGGACTTGATCGCGTCGATTGCCTCCTTGGTACCATTGACGCCGATGACCTGGGCTTTGCGATTGGCACCATCGAGCGCCTCGATCGCACCGATCGCCATCGCATCATTGGCAGCCAACACACCGTCGATCTGAGTATTCGACTGCATGAGATTCTCCATGACCTGAAGCGCCTGCAGCCGTTGATAGTTGCCGGGTTGCGACGCAAGCAGTTTGGCCCCCGGGTTTTCCTTCAGGGCGTCGTTGAAGCCGCGGACGCGGTCGATGCTCGTCAAGGACCCTTTGACGCCCTCAATGATCACGAAATTGCCCTTGCCGCCAAGCGTCTTCAGCAGATAGCGCCCGGTCTCGAGACCCAGACTATAATCGTCGGCACCGACAAAGGCGACAAACTTGCCGCCGGCGGAACGATCCGTCACGTTCACAACCGGGATCTTTGCGTCATTGATCTTCTCGACGCCGGGGACCATCGCCTTGTAGTCGACCGGGATGAAGACGATCGCCGACGGCTTCTTCACCACCACGTCCTCAATCTGGCTGAGCTGCTCCGGAATGCTGTCCGGCTTTGTCGGGATGTAATGCAGCGTCTTTGCCTTCATCGCCTTGGCGGCTGCGTCGGACCCAACTCGTACTGTCTGGAAGTACGGATTGGTCTGGTTTTTTGTAAACACCGCGATCGTCTCGCCGTCAGCGAACGCGTGGGATGAGAGTGATGTCGTCAGAAGCAGTGCAGCAAGCGCGCCATAGGCCTTCTTCATAGTCGTTCCCTCCGTTAGTTTTTTAAGATCGAACACTTACGCCGCACGGCGCCGTGTTTTCATATCCAGCCATACTGCCAGAATGACGATGACGCCGGTCACCAATGGCTGCCAACTCGCGTTGACCGACAACAGGTTCATGCCGTTGAGGACCAGGGTCAAAATGAGTGCGCCGACGAACGTGCCGAACACCGTTCCGAGACCGCCGAACAGCGAGGTGCCCCCGATCAGAACCGCGGCAATCGCCGGCAGTGTCAGGCTTTCTCCGATATCGGCTTCGGCAGAGTTCAGTCGCGCGAGAAAGATGATCGAGGCGAGTCCGGCCATTGCGCCCGACACTGTGTAGACCAGCAGGAGTCGGCGAGCGACGGGAATGCCCGACAATCGCGCGGCGACCGGGTTGGCGCCGATGGCATAGATTTCCTGTCCCCACGTGGTGCGCTGCGCGAAAATGGTTCCGATGGCGAGGAAGACCAGCAACAGATAGACCGGGATCGGAAGACCGAGAAAATAGCCACTGCCGATCTGGCGAAAGCCAGCCGGGAAGCCGTGCATGGTCTCTCCCCCCATGTACCAGTAAGTGATGCCGTGCAGCACCCACAGCATCCCGTAGGTCGCAATGAAGGATGGGATTCGAAGCGCCGTCACCATCACGCCGTTCAGCATCCCCACCGCGCCACCGACGCCGATGCCTGTCAGTACCCCCAAGGTCGGCGAGCCCGTCTGATGAATCACCGTTCCGGCAATACAGGCGGAAATGGCGACATTGGCACCAATCGAAAGGTCGAGGCCACCTGTCAGCACCACCAAAGTCAGACCCGACGCAATGAAGAACAGCAGACTCGCCTGACGCAGGACGTTGAGGATGTTGCCGAGACTGAAGAACGAGTTGGTCAGGATGGTCAGCGCCGCACAGATCAGAAACGCGGCGAGCAGGCGATAGAATACCTGGATCATCTCGTCGGAGAGCAACATTCTGCCGCCCGTGATCGGCTTTGAGATATCGGTCATGATCGGCTCCGCAATCCATCGACGAACAAGGCTGCAATCACCAGCAAGCCGACGCTTGCCACCTGAATCGAAGACGGCAGCGCCAGCAGATTCAATCCGTTTCGCAACACGCCTACGGTGACCACGCCGAGCAAGGTGCCGAGCAGCCAGCCATTGCCGCGTTCGAACGACGTGCCGCCGACGGCAACCGCAGCAATGGCATCGAACTCAAGACCGAGGCCAGCAGTCGGATGCCCCGAATTCATTCGCGCAGTCATCAGGAGACCGGCCAGGCCGACCATGGCGCCGCCGAGCGCGTAGACGAGGATCAGCAAGCGTCGGGCCGAGATGCCGGCGAATTTCAGCGCTTCACGGTTGCCGCCGAGTGCGAAAATGTAAGTCCCGAAACGCGTGTGGTAGAGCAATCCGTGGAAGGCAAGATAGCTTCCCAGCCCCAGCACGATCGGAAGCGGAACGCCGCCGAGCGTTCCGGAATAGACGCCCCGAACGGCGGCCGGCATGCCGACGACGCTCTGGCCATCGCTGACGATCAGCGAGAGTCCCTGCGCCATGCCAAGCGTTCCCAGCGTTGCGACAAAGGGCGGAATACCGACAACGGCCACCAGCCAGCCGTTGATCGTCCCGAACACGATTCCGACGGCCAGAGCCGCAAGCAGGCCGAGCAGCAGCGAGCCAGTGGCCAAAGCGACGATGGCGACGATCAGCGAGGTCAGCGTCAACACTGCGCCCATCGACAGGTCGAGACCTTCGGTCATGATGATCAGCGTCATCGGCAGCGCCAACATCAGCAGGATCGTCGATTGGACGAGCACGTTGGAAATATTCGGCACCGTCAGGAAGCCGGGTGTCATCAGGCTGAAGATGACACATAGCAGCACCAGCATGACGGCAACGCCGGGAATCCGCTGAAGCGGATTGGTGTTCAATACCATCGCTTGTTCACGCATGATGCATCCCCAACTTCACGATGTTTTCCTCACTCAGTTCGTGGCGAGCCAGTTCACCCGCGATCCGCCCGTCGCACATGACATAGGCGCGGTCACAGACGTGGCAGATTTCCGCCTGCTCCGACGAGATCATCAGCGCAGCGGCACCATCCGCGACCAGCCGGTCGATGAGCGCGAAGATCTCGGCTTTCGCTCCGACATCGATGCCGCGTGTCGGTTCGTCGAAGATGAACAGCTTGGCGCCAGCGGCCAGCCATTTGCCGATGACGACTTTCTGCTGGTTGCCGCCAGACAGAAGACCCACGGCCTGCTTGTCCGATGGGGTCGCGATCCTCAACTGCCGGATCAGATCATTGGCAACCTGCCTGGATTTCCCCTGATCGAAGAAGCCACGCGGAAAGATCTTGCGTAGCGCGGAAACGATCAGGTTGTCTCCGACGGAGCGGATCAGAGCCAGGCCTTCGGCCTTGCGGCTTTCCGGAATCAGCGCGAGCCCCAGTCTGGCTGCTTCGTCCGGACCGCCGGATTTCTCCCGGCCGTCGAACAGGATCTGTCCCGCGGTCGCCCTGTCGGCTCCGAAAATGGCCCGCACCACTTCGGTGCGCCCCGAGCCGACCAGCCCGCACAGCCCGACGATCTCGCCTTGCCGCACGACCAGGTCGATGCCCGCAATGCCCGAGGCAGAGGCGAGACCCTTCACCTCGAGCATGACCTTGCCAAGGGACTCGGCGAAGGTCCGTGGATAGCTCATATCGACGCTGCGACCGACCATCATCCGGACCAGATCGTCCGACGACACGGCACCGGGTTTCACCTCATCGATACGACGCCCATCGCGCAGCACCGTGATGCGGTCACCGAGCGAGAATACTTCTGCCATGCGGTGCGAGATGTAGATGATGGCGACGCCGTCCGCCTTGAGCCGCGCGATCAGTGCGAACAGCAATTCCGTCTCGCGATCGGACAGCGCCGCCGTCGGCTCATCCATCACGAGAATTCGCGCGTTCTGGCTGATGGCCTTTGCAATCTCCACCATCTGCTGCTGGGCGACGCCCAGCTTCTCGATCCGGATCGCCGGATCGATGTCGAATCCAATCGAATCCAGCACGCGCCTGGCATCGGCCAGAATTTTCTTGCGATCGATCGTGCCGGGAACACGTCCTGCCGGCTCGCGTCCAAGGAAGATGTTCTGCGCGATGTCGAGATAGGGGACCAGCGAAAATTCCTGGAAGATGACGGCGATGCCGAGCTTCTGCGCATCAGCTGGCGACGCGATCTCGACTGTCTCGCCGTTGTAGTGGAACGAGCCGTGATCGGCGCGATAGGCCCCGCACAGCACTTTCATCAGGCTCGATTTGCCTGCTCCGTTCTCGCCGAGCAGCATGTGCACCTCGCCTGGCCAGACCGAGAACGACACATCGTCGAGTGCCTTCACTCCCGGGAATTCCTTGGAGATGCCGCGCAGTTCGAACAGCGGCGGCGCTGCTTGAACGATCGACACGGCAGCCTTGGACTGAGCGAGCTGCGTCATGCCAGCACCGGTGCATTGGGCAAGAAGATCTTGCCGGGGTTCATCATGCCTTTCGGATCGATCGACGCCTTGATGCCACGCATGATATCGACGGCGGCGCCGAGCTCGTCCCGGAGGAAGTCGATCTTGCCGGTACCGATGCCGTGTTCGCCGGTGCAGGTGCCCTCCATCGCGATCGCCCGCGCCACCAACCGCGCGTGCAGCGCCTTGGCGCGCGCGACCTCGTCGGCATTGTCCTGATCGATCAGGATCAGCAGATGGAAATTCCCGTCGCCGACATGGCCCACCACGGGCGCGATCAGTCCGTTGACATCGATATCGCGGCGGGTTTCGGTTAGACATTCCGTCAGCCGCGAGATCGGCACGCAGACATCCGTGATCATGGCCTTGGCGCCCGGCTTCAGGCTGAGACCCGCATAGAGCGTGTTGTCGCGGGCATGCCACAGCTTCGTCCGGTCTTCCGCCGCACGCGCCCATTGGAAGCCTTGGCCGTCATGTTCGGCGGCGATCGCCTCCGCCAGTTCGGCCTGCTCCGCGACGCTCGCCTCGGTGCCGTGGAATTCAAAGAACAGCGTCGGCGCCTCGCGATAGCCAAGTTTGGAATAACCATTGATGCCGCGCATCATGACTTCATCCAGCAGTTCCATCCGCGCGACCGGAATGCCCGACTGGATCACTTCAATCGCGGCATCGATCGCCTGATCGAGCCGCCCGAAACTGCAGACCGCGGACGAAATCGCCTGCGGCCATGGATGCAATTTCAGGGTGATTTCGGTGATGACGCCGAGGGTGCCCTCGGAGCCGACGAACAGCCGGGTAAGATCGTAACCGGCAGACGACTTGCGCGCACGCTGGCTGGTGCGGATCACCCGTCCATCCGGCAGCACGACTTCGAGCGCCAGCACGTTGTCCTTCATGGTGCCGTAGCGGACAGCCATAGTCCCGGACGCGCGCGTCGAGGTCATGCCGCCGATCGACGCATCGGCGCCGGGATCAATCGGAAAGAACAATCCGGTGTCGCGCAGATGCGCGTTGAGCTGCTTGCGGGTGATGCCGGGCTGCACGACGACATCGAGGTCCTTGTCATGCACCCGGAGCACGCGATTCATCCGCGCAAAATCGATACAGACGCCGCCAGCCACCGATGCCGCATTGCCTTCGAGCGAGGTGCCTGCGCCGAATGGAACGACCGGCATGCCGAGTTCGCCGCAGAGTTTCACGATCTCAGCGACTTCCTGCGTGGTCTCCGGAAACACCACGACGTCCGGTGGACGACTGGCGTGATAGGCCTCGCTGCGGCCGTGATCATCGAGCACGCCGCGCGCGATCGTCGCGCGCGCCCCAATGATCTCGTTCAGACGGACCACGGCCGTCTCGGCGCTCACTGGCGCTCCCATAGCATCCTCCCCTTCCATATCAGCGCTCAGGCTCTGCGGCCCTTGATGCGCATTGTTAGCTAGACAGCATGCGCCTTGTTGGCGTCTGGCTTCAAACCGAAATCGTAATTCAAATGATAGTAAGGCGTGTCCTGCATGCGCCCGTCGGGAGCTTCGCCGGCATCTTTGCGGGCGAATTCGCGAATGAGCGTATCTTTGACGCCGAAGACGACGTCGGAGTCGAGATACTTGTCGCCCGCGACGAACACATGCGTCACCAGTTGCTCGAAGCCAGGCGCCGAGATCATGAAGTGAACATGGGCGGGCCGCCACGGATGACGCCCCTGAGCCGTGAGCATATCGCCGACCGGCCCGTCATGCGGGATCGGATAGGCCGCTGGCTTGATCGACCAGAACCGGAAACGGCCCTCGGCATCGGCATGAAACCGCGCACGCATCGCCAGATCGCCGATCTTGTCGAGCTGCTGAACATCGTAATACCCGTCGTCGTCGGAGTGCCAGACGTCGATTGTCGCATTTGCGATCGGCTTGCCGTCTGGCGTCGAGACCGATCCCGTCACGATCATCGGATCGCCCTCCATGCCACCGGAGATGTCTTCGCCAAGCTTCTTCTCCGGGGCCGCCTGGACGAAGAACGGCCCGAGCACGGTCGTGTCCGTCACGCCATCCTCGGCACCATGATTGATAGCATCGACCAGCATCGACACCCCGAGCGTATCCGAAAGCAGAATGAACTCCTGGCGCTTATCGTCGCACATGTGACCGGTGCGCGTCAGGAATTCGATACCCTGCTCCCATTCCCTCTGGGTCGGCCGAACCTCCCGGACGAAGGCATGCAGATGGCGCACCAGCGCCTCGCTGATCTGCCTGATCCGCGGCTGGCCAGCATCCGTGATGCGATCCAGCACGGCGTCGGTGATGGTGTTCTCGTTGAAATTCCGCATGGCCTCCCCTCACCCAAGCTTCGGCTCGCCGAGACCCGACAGTCGCTCGACATGGCGCACGGTGGCGATGAAATCGGATTCGCCATCTCCTTGCGCAACAAGCGATCCGTAGATTTCTCGCACCTGCGCTGCGAGTTGCAGCGGCACGCCGACGTGATGGCCGGCCCCGATGATGAGGTCGAGATCCTTGGCCATCTGCCGGCACGAGAAAGTAGACTCGAAGTTGCGCGTGGCCAGTGGCGGCGTCTTGTACTTGACCATCGGCGAGGCGACCGCACTATCATCCAGGACCTTGAGGATATCCGGCCAGGAGATGCCGCCCTTGCGCGCCAGCGCGAGACTTTCGGCCATCATTCCGGCGGACACCGCGATCATCAGGTTGACCGCGAGCTTGGCAAATCGCGCCTCTTCAGCCACGCCGAGATAGGTTTGCGCGCGTGTGAACGTCGCCAGCACCGGCTGAACCGCATCGAACGCGTCGCGCGGCCCCGACACGAAGCAGGTCAGCGCGCCGGTATGCGCGATCGCTGCATTGCCGGACACCGGAGCGCGCAGATAGGCAATACCCGTTGCCTCCGCCGCGACACCAACCTCCGCTGATATTTCGGCGCTGACAGTGCTCGTCTCGATCAGAACCGCACCACGTGTCAGCTTGTTCAGCAAGCCGTCTGGTCCGAGCACCACGGAACGCAACGCCGCATCGTCGGGCAGCGATGTGAAGATGATCGAGTGGTTTGCAGCGGCGTCCGCCGCGGAGTTAGCCGTCTGAAGCCCAAGCTGCTGTGCCAACACCAAGCGCTGCTGGCTTGGGTCGTAACCGGTGACACGGATACCGGCCTCCACCATGCGGCCGGCAATCGGCAAGCCCATCTTGCCAACACCGATCCAGGCGACGGCCTGTGCTTGATCTCTCGACGGGGTTGTCATGCCGCTTTCTCCTGACGTTCGATCTCGGAGACGATACGCATGCCTGATCGCTCGAGTTCATTCTTTTTGTGGTCGAGGTTCTCCGCCAGCAGGTGTCCGCCTCGCTTGCGCCAGATGCCGTCGATCATGACCGCCTCGACATTGGCGATGCTGGACTGCATCAGGACCGTAGAAACCGGATCATGGACCGGCCAGAGGTTGAGGTCGGTGGCATTGATGACGACCAGATCCGCCTTCTTGCCCGGTGTGAGCGAACCGATGGTGTCTTCACGCCCGAGCATGCGAGCGCCCTCGATGGTGATCCAGCGCAAGGCCTCACGCGTCGTGATCGTCGTGGCAGCCGGGATGGCGCCCGTGGCCCGCCGGCTCTCGGCGTTGTCTAGCGCACGCTGCATCGAAAGTGCGATGCGGCCAACGTTGAACATGTCGCCGGGCAGCACCGATTCCAGATCGACCCCGAGCGATGGCCGCGATCCCAGCTTCAACAGCCGCCCGGTGATCGGGTAGCCGTGGCCCTGATTCATTTCATTTTCTGGCGTGACCGAGAACGACACGCCGAGATCGACAAGCTGATGCAGCAGATCGTCGGGAAGATCGTTGCCGTGCACGATGTTGATGCCGGGACCGACCAGACCGGCTGCAATCAGCTTCGCCCAGCCACCCGGCGTCTTGGCCGGGCCTCCGCCCTGATGCATCGAGGCAATCAGATCGAACTCACGCGCCAATTCGAAATCATGGATGGCAACATCCATGGTCGAATAATGCGGGCCGAGAATCGCGAGCCCGAGCGTGACGCGATCACTGCGGCTAGACAGTGCCCCTGCCAGGAAGCGCTCGACCTCATGGCGCGGATGCGGAACCTCGGAGAAGTGCGGCTGCCCCGGCGCCGCCTCCGGCTTCGGCGAGCCGTGAAAGAAGGCGGCACGGATGCCGCTCTCTTTCAGCGCCGCGACGGCGCTATCACTGTGCGCAGGCGTTGGGTTGTTGTGACACCAGTCAACCAGCGTGGTGGTGCCGCAATTGATCTGGTTCAGCGCGCCCATCAGCGTGCCGATATGGATATCCTCGGGACGAAAGACCGTGGCCAGTCCCGCATGCATCCGGCGGAAATATTCGGGAAGCGTCCAGTTCGCGGAGAAGCCGCGCAAGGCGGTCTGCCACGTATGCATATGCGCGTTGACAAGGCCCGGAATGACGATGCGACCACGACCATCGACGATCTCCGCATCACCGGCATCGAGGCCCGGCCAGATGTCGACGATGCGATCGCCATCAACCAGCAGGTCGGCTTGCGCGAGATCGCCGATCGTGTCATCCATCGTCAGGATCGTGGCGGACTTGATGAGCGTGCGCGTGGCCGTCATCGCAACGCCTCCGCTACGACCGGAGGTTCGCCCGCCCAGGCCCGCGCGATCAGATCGCGGATGGCATCGCGTTCCAGCGGCCGCGGGTTCCAGTAGGCATTGCTGACGGCAAGGTCGGCGGCGCGTTCGATGCCGTCCTTCGGCATTCCCAGATCGCGCAGCGCGACTTTGGCGCCAAGTCCCTGCGTAAGATCGAACAGTCCCTGCGCGGCCTGTCCGGCGCCAAGCGCGCGCGCGACGCGAGCCGCCGCAACTGGCACGGCGGGAGCATTATAGGCCATCGCATGCGGCAGGATCACCGTGTGGGTGTCGGCATGTGGCAAATTGAACGTGCCGCCCAGCGTATGGCAGAGCTTGTGATGCAGACCCATGCCGACGGCGCCGAGACAGGCGCCGCACAACCAGGCAGCGCGCAGGGCATCATCGCGTGCCGCCGCGTTGTCCTCGCCAGCCGCAAGCTTCGGCAGCGCGCCGGCGAACAGGCGAATGCCCTCTTCCGCCATCAACGACACGACCGGATTGGCATCGCGCGCATAGAGCGCTTCGACAGCGTGAGCGATTGCATTGACGCCCGATGTCACGGCAAATGCAGGCGGCAATGTGCGCGTCAGGTCGACGTCGTAGATGACCGTTTCGGGGAGTATCTTCGGGCTCGATTGCGTGGTCTTCAGTCCCTCGCGGGTCTCACCCAGGATCGGCGTCATTTCGGACCCGGCATAGCTGGTCGGTACGACGATTTGCGGCAGGTCGGTCCGTAGCGCGATCGCCTTGCCTAGCCCGATGGTCGAACCACCGCCCACCGCGACGATGCCGTCGGCCTGCAGAGCCTTGACCTGCTGGATCGCAAGTTCGGTCACATCAACCGGCGTATGCATCACCGCACCGGCATAGACGCCCGCCGCTCTGTCACCGATCAGGGCGGCAATCTGCTCGCCGTGAGATTTCTGCTGGTCTGTCGTCAGAACGAGTGCGCGCTTAACGCCGAGTCGGTCGAGCTCAGCGGCCAGATCTGCCAGCCGTCCCGAGCCGAAGACGACCCGCATGGGCGCCGCCTGATAGACGAAGCTCTCCATCATTCCATCCCTGATCGTCGACGCCGTTAGGCGCCTCTGCTGCATTGCACCAAGGCATGCAGCGGATTTTCGCTACCATCATTCCCGTGCACACGTTTGTCAAGAAACTCTGCACACGTTTGTCAATTTGTGCAAGATGAGGCATTCTCACGTGATCGTTAGCGGATACGACGACGCGCGCGAGCAGGCTGGATGGCGATGCCCAAAAAAACCAAGAATACCAAGAAGACGTCACCCGCGCTTCAGGAGCGGTCGTCGCGTAAGACAATCATTGATGTCGCGAAGTGTGCTGGCGTCCATTGGTCAACGGTGTCGCGCGGGCTCAATCCCGAGAAGCGCCACCTGATCTCCCCAGAAATGATCGAGCGCGTCGAGGCCTGCGCAAAGAAGCTGGGATATCGGGCCAACGCCATGGCATCGGCGCTTCGGACCCAGCGATCTCGCACCGTCGGCGTTATTGTTTCGAACCTTGGTGACCCCGTCCATCCCCCCATAGTGCGGGCGATTGAGGATCGGTTCGCCGAGATTGGATACGTCACCATCGTCGGCAATACCGACAACCATCCGCTCAGGCAGGCCGCGCTGATCGATCGTTTCATCCAGCAAGGCGTCGAGGGGCTGATCGTCGCGACCTTCGAGCGAAACGATCCTGGTATTGCGGCCTGCGTCGAGGCCAACATCCCCGTGGTCGCAGTGTTTCGCGATCCTGAAAGCGAATTCATACCGAGCGTCCGGGTCGATGACGCGAAGGCAATGGAACTGGCGGTTCATCATCTCGCCGAACGCGGGCACACGCAGATTGCTCATGTCGGCGGCCCGCAAAACGTGTCGACGGGTTACCACCGCTATCGCGGCTTCCGGCGCGCTTGCAAAGCCCTGGCTCAAGAGGGAGTAGCGCCCACTGCCGTCTTCGGTGAGGCCTTTACGGTCGAGGAAGGTGAGTTCGCTTGCGAACGTTTGCTAGCGGAGAATCCCAATATTACGGCAATTGTGGCCGGCAACGACATGCTGGCCGTAGGCTGCCTTCGGCACCTGAGAAACAGGGGCATTTCATGTCCCGGCAGCATCTCGCTGGTCGGCATGAACGACATGCTGTTCATGGATGCGATAGCACCGGCACTGACGACCATCAGTACGCCAACTGCGGAGCTGGGAACGCAGGCGTCTCACATCCTTATTGCGATGATCAAGGGAACGCCGGTTCAAAACGATCGGATCGTGCTGAAGCCGGTTTTGCTTGCGCGCGATTCTGTCGCCGCGATCAAGCTGCCGACCAGGACACGTTCATCAGATCTTTCTGACACCGCCAAAAGAGAAGTCAGAATACGGCACCGACAAAGCTAAGCCAAACCTGACGCACGCTGCGGCGGTGGCATGGAAAAGTGTCGGCGACTGATCCGAATTTGCTGACAGCGGGGCGTTCAAAGCGATCCGTTACAGATCTGGCTTCTCGACCGAAATCAGAAGTTTCCGCAGCAGCCGCGTGAGCGTTTGACGTTCGTTGGCCGTCAGGACCTCGTCGACCGAACGGGACAACTTGAAGTGCTGGGCAATCGCCTTGTCGACGGAATTTCGCCCCTTGGCCGTAAGCGTGATCCGCGCACCACGGCCATCTTCAGGATCCTGGCGCCTGACGATGAAGCCGTCCTGCTCGGCACGCCGCAGCCGCGCGGTGAGCCCGCCCGACGACAGCAGGCACTCCGCATAGAGGTCAGTCGGTCGAACACCGATACTGCTATCGGCCTCGCGGCGGTAGATCGTCAGGAGCAGGTCGAACAATTCCCAATTGAAGCCCTGCTCCTCGAGTGCGGGCTCGATGGCGCTGCGCATATGCACGGACAGCCGGACAATCCGGCCGACGACGTCGAGGTGACCGGCGTCGAGGTCGGGCCGCCGCCGGCTCCAGCCGGCAATGATCTCATCAATCGAATCGGTAGTCATGCTGATCAGCATATAGGCACGGGGCACCGAATATATGCAAATTCATCTATCTTTGCGCCAAGATATTTTATCTTGACTCAAAGATAGTTTGACCTCACGCTTCATGACGGGTTGACCGGATGCCACCTCGCGAGAAGGTCACGAGGTTTACCAACGCCCGCCATCGAGGAAATGATCATGACAGCCAAGCCGGCCTTTGCGACATCGCCATCCAATCCGCACGTCAAGGAAATCCAGACGATGCCGGAGCGGAAGCCGGACATGCCTTATGCACCAGCGATCCGGGTCGAAGTGCCCTGCGGCATGCTTTTCATTTCCGGAGCAACGCCCTCCCCGCTCTATCACAAGCATCCCCATGTTCTGGAGGAGCACGATCATCCGAATTCGATCGAGGACCAGACCCACCGCGCCATGCAGACGATCCAGTCGATCCTGGATCACGAAGGGCTGACCTGGACCGACATCGTCAAGGTGACGAAGTACCTGACCGACATCCGGGACCAGGACGGTATGGTGAAGGTGATGAAGGAATATTTCGGCGACTGGACGCCGGCCAGCACCACCATCTGCATCAACCAGCTCTCGACCCAGGGCGCCCGTGTCGAGCTCGACATGATCGCCGCCATTCCCGTGCAAAAATAGACCGGATATGACCTCCCGCCGGCCCCGGGTCATCGGGTCGAACGAGGCCGACAATGATGCACGGCACTGAAAATCAAAATGAGCAAGGGGACCGCACGCTGCACGCCCCAAAGGGGTCTGCGCCGCGGGCGACCGGAAGCGAAGCCGATGCGCCGCTCCTGCGTCTGGTCGGTATCGACAAATCCTTTCCCGGCGTGCATGCGCTCAAGAACGTATCGCTCGACGTCTATGCCGGTGAGGTCCATGTCATCCTCGGCCAGAATGGTGCGGGAAAGTCGACGCTGATCAAGACGCTGTACGGCGCCTATGCGGCCGATCGCGGTTATATCGAGATCGAGGGCCGGCGAGTCGCCGCCGCCCGCCCGGCCGATGCCAGCGCACTTGGTATCGCCGTCATCTTCCAGGAATTCTCGCTGATCCCGTATCTGGACATCGCGCAGAACATCTTTCTCGGTCGCGAAGCCGCATTCAGTCGCTTCGGCCTCGTCGATTCCGCGGCCATGCATGCAGCTGCACGCACCATCCTCGACGATCTCGGCCTCGACTACGACACCCACGCATACGCCGCCGATCTCGGCGTAGCCCAGCAGCAGATGGTGGAGATCGCCAAGGCGCTTTCGCAGAACGCGCGGGTGCTCGTGATGGACGAGCCGACGGCGGCGATCTCCGAGCGTGAATCAGATCGCCTGTTTCAAACCATCGCGCGATTGACGGAGAAGCGCGTCGCCATCGTCTACATCTCCCATCGCATGAAGGAGGTGCAGATGCTCGGCGATCGCATCACCATCCTGCGCGACGGCGCTGTCGTGACCAGCGTGCTGCGCGATCAAAAAAGCCAGGCCGAGATGGTCGGTGCGATGATCGGGCGACCATCGGGATCGCAACTCGCACGGATGCCGCGCCCGCCCGGCGAGCCCGTTCTGCTCGCCAGGGATGTGAACACGGCCAAACTGTCGGACATCTCCATCGAAATTCTCGCCGGCGAGGTGGTGGGGCTTGCCGGCCTCGTTGGGTCCGGCCGGACCGAAGTGGTTCGCGCCTTGTTCGGCGCGGATCCAATCGCGAGCGGCGAGATCGCTCTGTTCGGATCGCGCACGCCGGCCACACTGGACAGACGGGTGCGTGCGGGCATGGCCCTGCTCCCGGAAGATCGCAAACGGGAGGGATTGGCGCTGCCACTCGATGTCCGCGACAATGCGACGGTCGCCTCGTTGTGGCGCAGCTTCGCCTCCGGCTGGTTCTCACCGGCCAAAGCCGAGCGGGACACACGCGGGCTGATCGCACAGCTCGGCATTGCCGCCCATGGCACGCGCCAGAGCGTCCACACCCTCAGCGGCGGCAATCAGCAGAAGGTCGTGCTGGCCAAATGGCTGGCCGCGGGAGCCAAACTGTTTCTGCTGGACGAACCGACGCGCGGTGTCGATGTCGGCGCCAAGGCGGAGATCTATCGCCTGATCGATCAACTGGTCGATGGCGGGGCCGGTGTCGTCGTCATCAGCTCGGAATTGCCGGAGCTCGTTCAGCTCTGCGACCGCGCCTATGTCATGCGCGACCATCGCATCGTCGGGCATCTCGCCGGCGACCAGCTAACCGAGCGGGCCATCCTCGAACTGGCGGTGCATCAATGAGCGTGACGATCCAGCTGCAGCGCAGGTCCGGCATGGGCCAGTTCCTCAGCGCAATCCCCGGCGCCGGCCTCCTGCTGATCCTGATGCTGGTGCTGTTCACGATCGTCAATCCGAGATTCGTGTCCCAGACCAACCTCATCAATGTTGGCTTGCAGACCTCGCTACTGCTGATGCTCGCCCTGCCGATGACGCTCATCATTATGACCGAGGGCCTCGACCTGTCGGCCGGAGCTCTGCTCGGGCTGAGCGGCGTCATCGTCGCCGAGGCGCTTCTTGCCGGATGGGGCGTGCTCGCCGCTTGTACGGCGACGCTGGCGGTGAGCATTGCCTTCGGGGCCCTCAACGGCATCCTAATCGCCTATCTGTCGCTCCCTGCCTTTGTTGTCACCCTCGGCACCATGGGGCTGATGCAGGGGATTGCGCTGGTGCTCACCAATGGAGATCCGGTCGGCGGTTTCACGCCTGCCATCGAAACCTTCTATCGCTCCCAGCTTTGGTTCATTCCGACGCCGATCGCGATCGCGGCCGCCCTTTATGCCGCGCTGTGGCTACTGCTCTATCGCACTCGGCTCGGCAACTACGTGATCGCCATCGGCGGCAACAAGGACGCGCTGCGTCTCGCCGGCATTCGCGCCAATCTCGTGCACCTCGCCGTCTATGTGCTCGGCAGCACGATCATCGGCCTTTCGGCGGTGTTGCTGATCGGACGCACCAATTCAGCGCATCCGACCGTCGGCATCGGCATGGAGTTCGAGGCGATCGCCGCAGTCGTGCTCGGCGGCACCTCCTTCGAAAAAGGACAGGGCTGGCTGCTCGGTGCCGTGCTCGGCGCGCTTGCCATCACCGTGCTGCGCAATGGACTCAACATTCTGTCCATCGACTCATCGCTGCAGGTCGTGTGCATCGGCATCCTGCTCATCCTCGCGCTGCTGATCGACCAGGCGCGCAAACAATTCATGAGGCGTACGGCATGACGGTCCCGGCAACGCTCGATATCCGCCCATCGTCCCTGTCGCCCGACGCCGCGGCCCTGCTCGGCCGGTTCGTGCTGATCGCTCTGATCGCCGGCGCGTTGACCGCGGTCGATCCCGGATTCGCGTCGGTGAGCAATCTCCTGAACATGCTGCGACAGGCGAGCCTGCTGTTTCTCGTCGCGTCCGGCCTCACACTCGTCATTATTGGCGGGGGGCTCGATCTGTCGGTCGGTGCCAATCTGACGCTGTCGGCCTGTCTCGCCGCAGCCGCGATCAAGACGACCGGCAATCCGTGGTACGGCGTCGCGGTCGCCATCGGCGCCGGTACGCTGATCGGTTACGCTAACGGGCTGATGATCAACCGCCTGCAGCTGCCGCCTTTCCTTGCGACTTTCGGCATGCTGTGGGTGGCGCAGGGCATCGCCTACTGGTTCATGGCCGGGCAGACGATCTACGGCATGCCGATGTCGTTTCGCTATTTCGGCACCGGCTTCTTCCTCGGCGTTCCGCTGCCGATCTGGATCACGCTTGTGGTCTGTCTCGCCTGCAGCATCCTCCTGCACCGCACGACCTTCGGCCGCGAGGCGTATTTCATGGGCGCCAACCAGACCGCCGCGCTGCTGTCCGGCGTCCCGGTCGAGCGTCGTCGGCTGCTGCTCTACGTGCTCAGCGGCTTGACGGCGGGCATCGCGTCTCTCGTCTATCTCGCACGCCTCAATGCCGCCGAGCCCGGAATCGGCGAGCCGTTGCTGCTTCCTGCTATCGCCGCAGTTCTGGTCGGCGGCACATCCTTATTCGGTGGCAACGGCAACATCGTCGGCACCGTGCTTGGCGCCATCCTGCTCACCATCATCGTCAACGGCCTCAATCTGCTGAATGTTGCAGCGACCTGGCATCCCTTCGTCAACGGCACCGTCGTCCTGGTCGCCATCATAGCGGATCTCGTCATCAGCCGACGCCGATCAGGGAGCGGATAGACCCGGCATCACCAGTTCACCACACGTCTCGTCATTCACAACCAGAGGGGCCATCATGCGAACCACCCGATCTATCCGATGCGTTCTTGCCGCCGTCATTTGCGGCACCCTGTTCAATTCGGCGGTGCGCGCCGATGGCGAAGTGATTGCAGCCTTCACGAAGAACCAGGTGGACCCGCATTTCGAGGGTGTGCGCGCCGGCGTCGCGCAGATTGCGGAGAAAATGCGCGCGACGGTCAAATATTACACGCCGACCAAGCCGAACAATATCACCGAAGGCATGTCGCAGCTCGAAGACGTCGGCGTGACCAAGCCCAATCTGATGCTGTTCATGCCGATCGATGCCAAGGCGCAATTGCCGACGATCAAGCGCCTGATCGAATCCGGCCTGCCGATCATCAACTACAACGACCGCGGCGGCGACGCCCCCTATCTCTCCTTTGTCGGCCAGGACGATTACAAGCTCGGCTATGACATTGCCAAGACCCTGTTCGACCACCTCGGCGGCAAGGGCAATGTGGTGATCCTCGAAGGCGTCAAGGGCTCGACCACGGGCGACGAGCGCAAGCGCGGCTTCGACGCTGCGGCCAAGGACTATCCGAATATCAAGATACTGGCCTCGCAGCCCACTAACTTCCAGCGCCTGCTCGGCATGCAGACGATGGAGAACCTGATCCAGCAATTCAGCACCATCGACGGCGTGATCGCCGCTGCCGACGCGTCCGCCCTCGGCGCCATCGAGGCACTCAATGCAGCCGGCCGCAAGAACGTCGCGGTGGTCTCGATCAATGGCGTGCCGGAGGCTGTCGAAGCCGTGAAGGCCGGCAGCCTGCTGGCAATCGCGGAGTTCGACGGCTTCAAGATCGGCTGCGTCGCCACCGCTGTCGGCCTGAATGCCATTCGCGGCCAGAGTGCGCCGAAGCAGATCACGATCCCCGGTGCGATCATCACCAAGGCCAATTATGCGCCCTGGCTCGTGCCCTACAAGGACCGGACTTGCCCGACGCCGGACGCGTATATCGCGAAGTAGCGCTAACGGGCCTGCAGACGCATCGCGTGCTGCAGGCCCGCCTTCTTACTTTGTCGCCCCGTCCGTCGACATCGCGATGAGCTTGCCATAACGCTCCGCATCGCCGCGCAATTCGGCCTCGAACGCTTCCGGCGTCGAGCTGGCGATGTCGGCGCCCTGCGCGGCGAACTGCTTGATCAGGGCCGGATCGCTGAGCGCCTCGGCGAGATCGCGTGCGATCTGGCTGACGATGGGTTTTGGCACCGCCGCGGCGGCGAGCATTCCGAACCAGCTATCGTAGGTGAATTCGGGGAGCCCTGCCTCGGCGAAGGTTGGCACATCAGGCAGTTGCGCCATGCGGCTCTTGCCGGTGACTGCCAGTGCGCGCAACTTTCCCGACTGGATCAGGTCGCCACCGACGCCGAAGAAAGTGAAGGCAACCGAGGTGTCGCCGCGCATAATGCTGATCTGGGATTCCGGCAGTCCGCGATGCGGAATCAGCACCATCTTGGTCTGCGTGAGATGCCTGAACAGTTCGGCGGCGATACCGGTGGAACTACCGACGCCGGCAGAGCTGTAGCTCAGCGAATCCGGCTTGGCCTTTGCCGCAGCGATCAGTTCGGCCAGCGTCTTGAACGGCGCATCCGGCGGCACGATCAGGATGGACGGCGTCGATCCGACGCGGCTGATCGCAGCGAAATCCTTGATCGGATCGAAGTTGAGGTTCTTGTTGACCACGCCGATCACGCTGTGGCCGTTTGAGGTCAGCATGATCTGCGAGCCATCGGTCGGGCCTTTGGCGACACTGCTGACACCGGCGATGCCGGGCCTGTTCTCTACGATGACTTGCTGCTTCCACTTCGCAGCAAGCTTCTCGGCCACCGAACGGGCAAGGATGTCGGTGAGGCTGCCACCCGAAAACGGCACGATAATACGCACGAGCTGGTTCGGATAAGTCTGTGCAATGGCTCCGCTGCCCATCAGCGCCGCAGTCGCGGCGAGGCCAGAGCCGATCATGAAGTGTCGGCGATCCATCATTTTCTCCCTTAAAGAACCAAGTGCCGGGCTTTCAGCCTCTGGCGGTGTTGGGCAGCGGCATTGCAAGCAACACCACCGCCGGTCGTTTCGTCTCGTTGCGCAGCGCGCGCGTCTCGTTGGGCGCGATGCGGCAGGAATCCCAGATGCCGAGGGTGGCGATGCCATCCGGCGTCTCGAAGGTTACTTCGCCTTCGAGGACGACATAGAACTTCTCCTCCGGCGAGGCCGAGGGCGTAATGCCGCCGCCCGGCAGAATCTGGCTCATGCCGAGCCACATCACATCGCCCGGCCCGGCGTCGCGGCCCTGCAGGCGGAACATCCGCATGTCATTGTGGCCAGGGGCTTCGTAGCGCGGGGCATCGTTCAGGCGGACAACATGCATGGCTTCACCCGTTAGGCTGAAAAACAAGACGATCGCGCGAGGAGCCGAGCACGGCGACATAGGCCTCTGCAGCGCGCTCCAACGGGTAGATCGCGTCCGGCTTAATCGGAAACGGCTTCAATGCGCCGCTGGCGAAACCCGGCACCAATTCACGCAGTATCTCGCCGGCTTCCGGCGATGACAGCGACAGCGAGTCGACACCGAAGAAGGTGTGCTTGCCGCGATAGAAGGCGAAGATATCGAACGGCACGGTGGCCTTGGTGGAGGCAATAAAGATCTGGCGGCCGAGATGCGCGAGCGATTTCGTGCCGGCGTCGTAATACGGTTCGCCGACTGTGTTGTAGACGATGTCCGCACACTTGCCGCCGGTAATTTCGCGCACCGTCGCGGCGACATCATTGCGACTGGAATCGATGACGGTCACCTCGCCATGGGCATGGCCAGCATATAGCTCGTCCTTGCGGACGACGCCGATCACGCGAGCGCCCTGCCATGATGCGATCTGCGTCGCCGCCTGACCGACCTTGCCGTTCAGGCCGAGGATCAACACCGTCTCGCCGGGCTTCGGCATGCCGCTGCGGCGAAAGCCTTCCTGCGCGGTGACAAAGGGCACGCCGATGCCGGCCGCCTCCGCGAGGCTGATATTGATCGGCTTCTCGACCAGCGCAGACGCTTCCACTACCAGATGCGTGGCATGGGTGCCGTCGCGGCCGATCCCGAGTTGGCCGGACGAGCCGAACACGTCCTTGCCGATCAGGTCGGCCGGCCCATCGATCACGACTCCGGCGAAGTCACGGCCGGGCGTGCGGGGGAAGACCGCATGCGGCATCAGACCGAGCGTCGCCTTGGCGTCCGACGGATTGATCGCGGCGGCCCTTATCTCGACCAGCGCATCGCCTGACCTGGCGCAGGCGAGTGTGCGTTGCTCGATGCCGAGCGCCACATTCTCGATGCGATCAGCCTTGGCGGCGACCCGCAGGCATGTTGCGGTGACGCTGGAGGAAGTCTTGGCGGCTGCAGTCATTTCAGTCCTCGAATGCTGTGTTATGCGGCGACCGGCAAATCGAACAGCGCGCGTGCTTCAGCAGGCGTCGCGATCTGCGCGCCGAGTTCTTCGATGATGCGGCGTGCCTTGTCCACCATCACGGCGTTCGACGGCGCCAGTACGCCGCGGCCGAGCATCACCGCATCTTCCAGACCGGTGCGGGCATGACCGCCGGCGAGCACCGATTGCGCCACCATGGGAAATGTGGAGCGGCCGATGCCAATGGCCGTGAAATGCGCCTCCCGCGGCAGCAGACCGCGCGCATACAGCACCGTTTCCGGCGACGGCTGGAAGCCGTATTTCACCCCCATTACGAAGGAGGTGAGCGCCGGGCCGCTGAGCGTACCGTCGGCGAGGAGATCGTGCAGCAGCGCGATATCGCCGGAATCGAACAGTTCGATCTCGGGTTTCACGCCGGCCTCGCGGATGACCTTGGCCATGCGGCGCACATTGCCGGGCGTGTTGATCACCACCTGCCCGCCGGAATTCATGGTGTTGAGATCGAGCGTGCAGATGTCAGGCTTCAGCGCCGTGATATGGGCAACGCGTTCTTCCGGGTTCATCAGCGTAGTACCGGCGGCGGCGACCTTGGGATCGTCCTGCGAAGGCACGAAGCGACCGCCGGGCCCGGTGGTGATGTTCAGGATCAGGTTGCGATTGCGCGCGCGAATGCGTCCGACGACGTCCTGATAATATTCGAGCTTCATCGACGGCGCGCCGGTGCCGGGCTCGCGCACATGGATATGCGCGACTGCCGCGCCGGCTTCTGCGGCACCGAGGCAGGCGTCGGCGATTTCTTCCGGCGTGATTGGCAGATGCGGGGTCTGGTCCGGCCGCGTCAGATTGCCGGTGACGGCGCAAGTGATGACGATCTTGTCGAGCATCGGGCGCATCAATCTCTCCTTACAACGCTCGGCCGCCGTCAACGACGATCAGCGAGCCGGTGGAATAGGTCAGGTGGGTGGCGCAGGCCGCGATTGCGCGGCCGATATCCTCGGCCGTCGCAACACGCTTGAGCGGAATGGTCCCCGCGACCTTTTCAAGCGCGGCCGCATCGCGGCCCGGCACAAAGTCAGTGGCCACCACGCCCGGCGACACCGCCATCACGCGCACTGCCGGCGCCAACGCCCGCGCGAGCGACTTGGTCATGGTGTCGATGCCGGCCTTGATCGCCGCGTAAGCCAGATTGGAGCCGACGCCATTCAGCCCCGCAATCGAGGAAACGTTGACGATAAGCCCATCGCCGCTCGCCTTGAGCAGCGGTGCGAAAGCGCGGATGGCCGCGAACTGGCCGCGCCAGTTCACCTTGAACATGTCGTCGATAAACTCGTCGGTCAGCGCGTCGAGATCGCCGATCGGAATGGGCTTGGTGTAGCCGGCGGTATTGACGAGAATATCGCAGCGACCGAACGCTCGCTCCACCTCGCCGGCAAGCGCCGTCAGCGTTGCGCTATCTTCAATTACCGCGCGTCTGGCGAGATGGCCTTCGCCCCGAAGGCCGGCTAGCAACGCGTTGGCGGCTGCTTCGCCAGAGCGCCAGGTCACGACGACACGGGCACCTTCGGCTGCCAAAGCTTGCGCGGCCGCGGCGCCGATGCCGCCCGAACCGCCGATCACCACGGCTACCTTGTTCGCGAGAATATCCGACATCGAGAGCTCACTTGATGGGAGGATGCGGGAGCACAGCTTCGCCGGGCTCCATGACGAATGTGTAGTTGAGGCTGAACCATTCGCCAGCGACATCTGGCGCTGGCGGCGCGCCTTCGCCCTTGCGGAAATCGCCGATCAGCGCGCGCGTCACGCCGAATACGACGTCGCTCTCTAGATGTTCGTCGTCATCGACAAAGATCTGCGTGATCAGCGTCTTGAAGCCTGGCTTGAAGGCAAGCACATGCAGATGCGCCGGCCGGAACGGATGCCGGCGCTGCGCGGCCAGCATCTCCCCGGTCGGACCATGGGTCGGCACCGGATAGCCAGCAGGCTTGACCGAGCGGAACGCGAAGCGGCCATTCTCATCGGTCTCAAACACGCCGCGCAAATTCATGTCAGCCTGACCCGCGTCCTGGTTTTCGTACATTCCCGATGGCGAGGCCTGCCAGACATCAACGCTGACACCCGGGAGCGGCGCTCCCAGCGCGTCGGTGATGCGGCAATCGACGAACAGTGGTGCACCGGGCGTCGGCGAACGCAAGATCGAGGCACCATTCTCCACGCGCGGAGCGTTCGCCCGCCAGAACGGCCCGAGCAACGCTGCGGCGGTCTCGCTCGCGCCATCCTGGCCGTTGTTCAACAGGCAGACCAATGTCGAGAGCCCGACTGCATCGCTGAACAACACGCCCTCGTTATGGGTGTCGTTTGTCGCCTGGCCGATGCGGTTCAGGAAATCGATAGCAAACTCGAATTCCGCCTCGGTCAGCCGAACCTCGCGGGCAAATTCGTGCAGATGACGAACGAAAGCGGCCATGACCGTGCGCAACCGCTCGTTCGGCGCACCGCTCATCGCGGCAAGCACAACGTCGGTCACATCCTCCTGACGCGTGATGATCATCGACACTCCCTCACATTGCGATTTTTTTGGCTGTCCACCCTGCGCAATCGATTGCACATTTAGTGCAATCGATTGCGCAAGTCAACCGCACCAGCTAGTTTGGAGATCGTGGCAGGGATGACGACAATCAAAGACGTGGCGCGCGAGGTGGGAGTGCACCCCTCCACCGTGTCGCGCGCGCTCGACCCTGCCCGCCGCGGACGGATCGGCGAGCCGGTCGTGCGCCGGATTCTGGAAGCAGCGGAGCGGCTGGGTTACCGCCCGGACACGGTGGCCGCTAGTCTGCGCAGTGGCCGTTCGAACATGGTCGGCATCATCGTCCCGGACATCGCGAACCCCGTCTTCTCGCCGATCATCGGCGGCCTCGAAGACGTGCTATCGGCGCGCGGCTACGCGCTGATTGTCGCCGACCCGCAACCGCAACGGACGGGCACCGACGACATCGTTCAACGGCTCGTGGCGCGCCGCGTGGATGGCCTCGTGCTGGCGAATGTCGCGCTCAAGGATAATTCGATCGAGCGTTGTCTGAGTTGGAAAGTCCCTGTCGTGCTTGTCAATCGCGCGGAAGCTGAGGCGCGTGTGCCTTCGGTGGTCTCGGACGATGTGGCCGGCATGCGGCTCGCGGTTGCGCATCTTCTCGAACTTGGACATCGCCACATCCTCCACCTCGCCGGCCCGCAAATGCTATCGACCGGATCGCTTCGCCGCCGCGGTTTCTTGGAGGCAATGCACGAAGCCGGTTTCGCGCCGGCCGACAATGATATCGAAGAGGCTGAAGCCTTCACGCGCGAGGCAGGACACGCTGCCGCACTCAGACTGCTCGCACGACAGCCTGAGGCCACCGCCATCGTCGCAGCCAACGATCTCCTCGCGCTCGGCATCTATGAAGCGTTGCGCGAAACGGGCCGGCGATGTCCGGAAGATCTGTCAGTGATCGGTCACAACGACATGCCGCTGGTGGATCTGGTGGATCCGCCGCTGTCCACGATCCGCATCAGCCACCGCGAGATGGGTGAACAGACCGGCCAACTCCTGCTCGACCTGATCGAAGGCGTCCGCGGCGATGCGCCTTATGTCGTCACAGCGCCCCTGCTCGTCGTGCGCCGCTCGACACAGCCACCAAGGATCTCGCGATAAGCCAGCGTTGGATCTGATTTAATTGAGCCAGCGGGATTCTGGTTTGCGCCCCTTCGCTTTGAACAAGGGCGGACTCGCATACCGGCAAAAGCCCCCGACGTTCCTTATCAATTCGGCCAAATCCAGAAGCAACACGCCCAAACGATAACAAGCGAGTGATCAGACCGGAGCAAGTTGCATGACAGATCTGATGTCATATGGGATGCATTGAACATTCATGTGCAGTAATTCGGCGCTATTCCACATTCCATATAATGAAGCTGGGCGGTTCCCACGCTAGGGAACCCAAGATGCATGATGTTTCTCGCCGCGCTCAACTTATTCTGTTGAAAAACGATCTGCACATCATGCGAGGCCGGGCCCAACGCCTGGATCTAAGCGATGTAGCCTTGTTGATCTCGCAGGCTGTTCAGCTGCTCTCCGATCAGCCGGAAGTTTCTAAATCTGACCAGCCCCGCGCCTAACTGCATTGTTTGTCATCGGTGCGCTCGGTCGCCAGGACAAACATACCGACAGCCGCTGCGGTCACCAAAAACGGCATAATGATAAGGGCCATTGACGCCTCCTTGTCGAAGTTGATCTTCGAACATGACGCAACATCTCTTATGCGGCTCGCTACTTCCCTAAAGCGGATGGTGAACAGAACCATACGGAGAGATTTGGTTGAGAAATGCCAAATTCATGAATGATAAAGTATGCGATCCGCGCAACGTCCAGCGCGCCAAATGTCCGCCTTGCGCCAGGAGCGGTAACCCATCCCGTCGACTTTGTGTCAGAAGCGAGCATTCGCCAGCAGGGTTCCCCTAAAGCAGAGCAGGCGGACATCTCTTGCACTGTCCGCCTCCTCCAGGGATAGCTTAGACCTCCAGCTTGTCTCCACCCTTCAGATCAAGCATCTCGCGCGCTTCATCCGGGGTTGCAATTTCAAGGCCGAGGCCTTCGACGATCTTGCGCGCAAGGGTGACCTGCTCGGCATTCGAGGAGGCCATGCGACCTGGCGCCGCCCACAGCGAGTCTTCCAGACCGACGCGGATATTGCCACCCATGGCCGCAGCCATCGCCGCGATCGGCAGTTGATTGCGACCGGCACCGAGCACCGACCAGACATACTTGTCGCCGAACAACCGATCCGCCGTGCGCTTCATGTGCAGCACGTCTTCGGGATGTGCACCTGTGCCGCCCTGCAGGCCGAACACCGTCTGGATAAACAATGGCGGCTTCACCAGCCCCTGTTCGAGGAAGTAGGCCAGATTATAGAGATGCGCCGTGTCGTAGCATTCGAACTCGAAGCGCGTGCCCGTCTCGGCCAGTGTCTTCAGCACATACTCAATGTCCTGGAATGTATTGCGGAACACGATATCCTTGTTCTGTAGGTGCTTTAATTCCCAATCATGTTCGAACTTCTTGAAGCGGTTCAGCATCCCGAAGAACCCGAAATTCATTGAGCCCATGTTGAGCGACGCCACTTCCGGCTTGTAGACCGCGGCAGGCCGTACGCGTTCATCCACCGTCATGGTGGGCGCGCCGCCGGTGGTCAGATTGATCACCGCATTGGTGCGCTGCTTGATGATCTTCAGGAACGGCGCAAAGGCTTCGGGACTTTGATCGGGTTGCCCGGTCTTCGGGTTGCGCGCATGCAGATGCACGATGGCGGCGCCGGCTTCCGCCGCATCCACGGCGGCGTCGGCGATTTCCTGCGGCGTTACCGGCAATGCCTTGGACATCGAGGGCGTATGAATAGCGCCCGTCACGGCGCAGGTGATGATGACTTTGCGGCTCATGTCAGTCTCCGTCTTACTGTTAAGAGATCGTACGGTTCAGGATTTGGGACGCTGCGTGGCCTTGTGAGCCGCCAGCGCTGCGAGGCGTTCGTTGCGTTGTTGCGTCAGTGCGGCAATCCGATCGGGCGACGGCTGATGCGGCCAGGCCGCTATCACCCGGTCGACATTCGGGCTTTGATAAACCTCGGGTCCTGCCGATGCAGCGGCCAGCTCCTTGTAGAAGCCGGTATAGCGCGCGCAGTAATCCGGAATGCCGCCGGGCGCATTGAGCTCGATGGTCTCCAGCGGGCCCAGAAACGACCAGCGCAGACCGAGACCGTCCTTCACAGTGTGATCGAGATCCTCCGCGGAGACATAGCCTTCGCCGACCAGACGGAACGCTTCCGCCAGCAAGGCGCCCTGCAGCCGATTGAGGATAAAACCGTTGATCTCGCGGTTGACGGTCACGGGGACCTGCCCAATCTCGCGATAGATCTCACGCGCGCGGTCGATAGTCTCCTGCGAGGTCCAGGATGCGCCGCATAGTTCGACCAGCGGCACCAGATGCGGCGGGTTGACGGGATGACCGACGAGACAGCGCGCGCGCCCCGGAAGCGCTTCCGTGAAGCGAGAGGCGACGATTGCCGAGGTGGATGATGCGAGCAGTGCATCCGGAGGCGCAAGACGATCCAGCTCGGAAAAGATGGCGATCTTCTGATCGACGTTCTCCGGGCCATTCTCCTGTACGAAGGAAACGTTCTTCACCGCATCGGCCAGACTTTCCGCTATCGAGATGCGCGCGGCGGCGCCGTCGGGGTCATTGGCAAGTCCGTGGCGGGCGAGCGCATGCAGTTCATCGCGAATAAGCCCGGGCGCAGCATCCAGCGTCGGGCGATGCGGATCTGTCAGCCGCACGGTCCATCCAGCGCGCGCGAAAATCGCGGCCCAGGCGCGTCCGATCAAGCCAACGCCGACGATCGCTACATGTCGATTGTTCAGTGTCATTGATGTTCTCACAGCCACAGCACCTTGCGGCGCAGATCGAGATCGTCACGCAGGGCCTTCGACGGCCCCTGATGAATTACCTTGCCCCGTTCCAGCGCCACCGTCGAATCGGACAAAGCCAAAGCCAGATCGAGATTATGGTCGACGATGATGATGGCAATTTCCTTGCGAAGCCGGTCAAAGGTTTCAAACAACTGCTCCACGACCGCGGGCGCCAATCCTTCGAATGGCTCATCCAGCAACAAGACGCGGACGTCGCCCGACAACGCGCGCGCCACGGCCACCATCTGCTGCTCGCCGCCTGACAGATAATCGGCGGGACTGTCGAGACGCTCACGAATGCGGGGGAAATAGTCGTAGATGCGCTCGCGGGTCCAATGCACACCATTGCCAGTCTGCCGCTTGAGACCACCAAGTTCGAGATTTTGCTCGACGGTCATGCCTGCGAACAAGGCGCGTCCCTGTGGTACGTAGCCGATGCCGAGCCGCGCAGCTTCCGCAGACGACAGGCCGATCAACTCGCTGCCTGCCAGTTGAATAGAGCCATTCGATGCCGGCGCGATCCCGATCAACGACTTGAGCAAGGTCGACTTACCCGCGCCATTGCGCCCGAGCAGTGCGATGATCTCGTTCTCGTGCAGGGTAAAATTGACGTCGTTGAGAATATGGCTCTTGCCATAGAACGTATCGACATTCTTCACCGTCAGCAGCGGCTTCGCCCCCGCCGCGGTCTCGCGGGGGCGCGCAGCCACAGCCGTTGTGCCCGACCCGATATAGACTTCCTGCACCTTCGGGCTGGACCGCGCCTCTTCGACGGAGCCATCCAGCAATACGCGTCCCTCATTCATGACGGTGACGTGGTCGGCCAGCTGGAACACCCGATCGATGTCATGCTCGACCAGCAGGACCGGTAAATCGGTCGAGATGCGCTTGATGATCGCACCGATACGTTCACGTTCGGCAGCAGCGAGGCCTGCAAGCGGCTCGTCAAGCAACAGGACGCGCGGCGCTGTAGCCAGCGCGACGCCCATATCGAGCAGGCGTTGGCCGCCGTAAGACAGCATGCCTGCCTCTGCCTTCTCGATTCCAGCGAGGCCGAGATAGCGGATCACCGCTTCGGTCTCCGCGTTGATTGCGCTAATCGATAGCGCGTTGGTCACGGGATCGAAGCGCCGCGGATGCCGTGCTTGCACCGCGAGGCGGATATTTTCGCCAACACTGAGCGCGGGAAACAGGTTGGTAATCTGGAACGAACGCCCAATGCCGGCCCTTGCAATATCTTCCGGTGTATGGCCTGCGATAGGCATGCCCATCAGCGACACGCTTCCCTGATCCGGCTTGTACATACCCGACAGCAAATTGAACGCCGTGGTCTTGCCGGCACCGTTCGGGCCGATCAGCGCATGCAGCGTGCGATCGGCGATGGCGATATCGACGCCCTGCACGGCTTTGATGCCACCGAAACTTTTCACGATATGGCTGGCAGCGAGTACCGCTCCGTCGACTGACGACTTCGGTCGCAAAAACTCCGGCAGTGGTAGCACTTCGATGCGCCGCGCCGACATTGCCGCGTCTTCTTCCACTTTCTTGCGGAATGGCGCGATCAGCCGCTCGCCCATACCGATCAGGCCGGTAGGCGAGAAGATGATGAAGCCAACGAAAACGAGACCGAACCAGAACAACCAGTTCTCGGAATAGATGCCGAGAAACTCACGAAACAGAATGAAAAACAGCGCACCGAGCGCCGGCCCGAGGAAACTGCGCATGCCGCCGATCACGACCATGGCCAGAAGCTCGCCAGAGAACGCCACCGAAATGGGATCCGCCGACGTCATACGGTTCTTGTAGAGCAGCAGAATGCCGGCCAGCCCGGTGATGGTAGCCGACAGCACGAAGGCGGCGAGCTTGTAGCGATTGGTGGGATAGCCGAGGAAACGCGCGCGCTGTTCGTTCTCACGGATCGCCACCAGCACCGAACCGACCGTGGAATTGTGGAAGCGCCACAACAGGATCAGCACGAGAAACGCGATCAGCGCCACGAACCAATAATAGGTCGCACCCGCATCGAGGTCGAAGCCAAGCAGTGCCGGCCGGGTGATGCCGCCAAGGCCGTTCTCGCCACCGGTGACGTCAGTCCAGCGGAACGAGACGCTGTAGAGCATGGCCGCGAGCGCCAGCGTCAGCAGCGAGAAATACACGCCGCGGCGGCGCAGGATCAGGTAGCCGAAGGCAGCCGCCGTGATGGCCACCACGACAAGCGCAAGCAGCGTCGGCCCGACGAATGAATTCGGCATCCAGTTACGCTGGATCAGCGCTGCAGCATAGGCCGCAAGGCCGAACCAGGCGCCATGACCGAACGAGACGAGACCGGTGTGCCCCACCAGGATATTCAGGGCCATGCAGGCCAGTGCAAAGACGACGATCTCCGTCGCCGACGTCACGGTCAATCCGAGCGCCAGCAAGATCGGCGGCAGAATGAGCAAGCCGACGCCCGCGATCAGCAATGGAACGGGAAGACGATTCAACATTGGCATCGCCTTACTCGAACCGCATGATGCGTTCGCCGAACAAGCCGCGCGGCCGGAACAGCAGCACCAGAAGCATCAAAAGATAGATCGCCGCCGTGGACGCCGCCGAATAGCCGATGCCGACCATGACGCCCTTGACCAATCCGACCAGCAGCGCAGCAATCACCACGCCCCAGAACGAGCCGAGGCCACCGATCACGACCACCACGAAGGCGGGCGTGATGATCTCCTGCCCCATCGCCGGATGGATCGAATAGATCGGCGCCAGCAACACGCCCGCGAGTCCCGCCAGACCAATACCCAGGGCTGCGACGACCGACATATAGGGCTGCAGCGAGATACCGAGCGCTCCGACCATGTCCGGATTTTGCACGCCGGCCCGGACCACGCGGCCGAATGAGGTCTTCTGCAGCAGCACCCAGAGCCCGACCACACAGGCCACGGCAATGCCGAGCAGCACCACGCGATAGAACGAATAGATGAAGCTTCCGATCGCCACCTGACCTCGCAGCGCTGGCGGGATCGAATAGGACAAAGGCGGCGCGCCGAAGATCATGCGCAAGGCCTGCTCGGCGACCATCGCGAGCCCGAAAGTCAGCAGCAGCGAGAGAATGGGATCTGACCGATAGAAGCGCCGGAACAACGTCCGCTCGATGACAACACCGAGCAGCGCAACGACAACGGGCGCCACGACGAATGCACCGCCGAAGCCGAGATAGGGCGAAATGACAAGGGTAAGATAGGCGCCAATCGCATAGAACGCGCCATGCGCGAGATTCACGATGCCGCCAAGCGAAAAGATCAGCGACAGGCCGAGCGCAATCAGAAGATAATAGACACCATCAAGCAGTCCGTTGAGGATCTGCTGGGTGAGCAACATGGCGGACATGATATGGGCTCCGCAGTCGCGCGCTGATGCGCATCTGACAGGGGTCGGAAGGACGAGACGAAAGCAAATTCGCGAGCAGAATGTCGGCGTCTCGCCCGAAGGCGAAACGCCGACATTGTTGCTAGCTCGGGAATTTGCAGACGTTCTCTTCCGCGGTGGACGCAATCACTTCGAGCGGTTCATCCGGCCCCGGGACGGCCGGGCTCGATGAGAAGATGTCCCACTGGTTCTTGATCTTGTCTGCAGGCAGCGCCGTCACCGCATACATTTCGTGCATCAGCTGATGATCCGATGCGCGGAAGTAGCCGGGACGTGTCTTCAGCAGATCGAACTTCGCGCCCTTCTCGAAATGCTCGATGATCTTCGGCGACTCGGCCGATTTCAGCTCGTTGATGCTCTGCGCCACGATCTTGGTGGCGATGTAGTCGCCCCAGGCCTGGTTCTCCGGCGGCTTATTGTACTTCTTGGTGAAGGCCGCGACGAAGGCCTTGCTGCCGGGCGTGTCCAGCAAATGATGCCAGACCACAGGCCAGGTGCCGACGAAATTGCCCTTGCCTGCAGCCCAGGCCAGAGCCGTATCGAAGCCGAAACCGCCGACCGGGAAAGTCAGACCGAATTCGGCATATTGCTTGAGGAAGTTGGTGATCTGGTTGCCAGCAAGATTGATCACCACGAGATCAGGCTTGGCCTCGCGGATCTTGAGGAGATAGGCAGAAAAGTCCGTGGCGTCGGTGGGCACCAGGTCGTCGCCCGCGAAATTACCGCCATTGGCCTGCATGAAGCGCTTCGACACGCTTAGAAGGTCATGGCCGAAGGCATAGTCGGCCGTGAGCGAGTACCACTTCTTGCCCTTCACGAGACCATCGCGCAGGAACGAGCGGCCGACGGTCTTTACATACATCGAGTTCTGCGACTCGACGTGGAACATATAGCGCTGGCAGTCCTTGCCGCGTAGCGCATCGGAATTTCCGCCGGTGTTGATGAACAGCGTCTTGTTGCGCGTGGCGACCTGCGCGATGGTCAGACACGATGCCGAAGAAATTTCGCCGATGATACAGGCGACCTTGTCGCGCTCGATCATGCGCTCCGCCTTGGTCGAGGCCGTCTGAGGATTGATCGAGTCCTCCTTGAGCAGTTCAACCTTGCGCCCCATCAGGCCGCCAGCGGCATTGATCTCCTCAACAGCGAGATCGATGGCCATCACACCATATTCGCCGAGCGGGCCGAGAAAGCCGGTACGCGGCGTGAGGTGGCCGATACGGATAACATCGGAGGTCTGCGCACTGAGGATCGAGGGCGCAGACAGGCCGGACGCAAGCGCCAGACCGCCCGCGGTCTTCAGCAGACTGCGGCGCGTGAATTGATTGGTGTTCGACATCAGATTCGTCTCCCTGATACGGCCGCGCGGCGCGGCTGTTTCCCCTCCGGCAGGCGCCGCACTCTTCTGTTGAGAGGGCTTTGTCCGCTTGCCGTGATCTGTGATCACAGTTAGAGTTGCAAAAGACAGGGACTTTGTCGAGTCCCTCCCCGTAATTTCGCGACGATACCCGGAGACCGCGTTGAACCTGCCGACTGCGCTGACCCTTGTGGAGCCGCTCGACCGCCAGACGCTTGGCGAGCGCGCTTATGCGCAACTGGCGGATCTGCTCATCTCGGGCAGGCTCGCGCCTGGCGAAAAGCTGTCATTGCGTACGGCCGCCGAAGTGCTCGGCGTGTCGATCATGCCGGTGCGCGAAGCGGTATCCCGCCTCGTCGCCGACAAGGCATTGGAAGTCGCGGCAAACCGTGCCGTGCGCGTGCCCGTGATGTCGGCCACGCAGTTTCGCGATCTGACGAAGGTGCGTATCGCTATCGAGGGTCATGCCGCAGCAGAGGCAGCGCGACTACGTGGAGACCGCAATCTCGTGTCCATCGCGATCGCAGAAGCGGCGATGCGCGCAGAAAGCGAAATGAAGGCACCCGATCTGCCGCGCGCCGTCGAACTCAACAAGACGTTTCACTTTGCCGTTTACGAGGCCGCGCAGTCGCCGATCTTGGTCGAGATCATCCGTGCGCTCTGGCTCAAGGCTGGCCCCGTCATCAATCTCGATCTGCGCGGCAATCCCGATCGTCTGGCCAAGGGTGAAGCCATTCGGTTTCATGCGGACGTTCGCAAGGCGATCGAGATCGGTGATGCCGAAGCTGCCAAAGTCGGGATCGCTGCCGATATCACCAGCGCTGCCAATTTCATCCTGTCGCGCGGCGGCCTCTCCGCCTAATTCTCACAAAGTCCCCGGAGCCACCATGGATCTCAACATCAAGGGTTTGCGCGTCATCGTTACCGCGGGCGCCAACGGAATCGGCCTGGCCATCGCCCGCGCCTTTGCCGGCGAAGGCGCACGCGTTCATGTCTGCGATGTGGACCAAGCTGCTCTTGCCGCACTCACAGCGAGTGATCCCACAATCATCCAGACACATTGCGACGTTGCTGATCGTGCGTCAGTTCAAAGGCTGTTCGATGAAGCAACAGCTAAACTCGGCGGCCTCGATGTCCTCGTCAACAATGCCGGCGTCGCAGGCCCGACCGCCAAGGTCGAGGAGATGCATCCCGATGACTGGGATCGTTGCCTGAACATCTGCCTGACCGGCCAGTTCAACTGCACGCGCCTCGCCGTACCGCTGCTGCGCCAGAGCAGCAACGGCTCCATCGTCAACCTGTCCTCGGCGGCAGGCCGCGTGGGCTTCGCGATGCGCTCGCCCTATGCGGCGGCGAAATGGGGCGTCATCGGCTTCACGAAATCGCTCTCCATCGAGCTCGGCCCCGATAACATCCGCGTCAACGCGATCCTGCCCGGCCTCGTCGCCGGCGATCGCCAGCGCCGCGTGCTGGAAGCCAAGGCGCAGCAGCGCGGCATTTCCTTTGCGGAGATGGAGAAAACGGCGTTCTCCTATACGTCAATCAAGGACTACGTCACACCGGAACAGATTGCCGACCAGATCCTGCTCCTGGCCAGCCCACGCGGACGCACGATCTCGGGCCAGGCTATTTCGATCTGCGGCGACACCCAAATGCTGGGCTAGCCGTCGATGCTCAAGACTCGAGCAAGCCAACTGACGACACTGCAAAGCAGTCCCTAGCAAGGCGCAAAAGCTGGCCTTTCGTGACAGCTTGACGTCAGCTTTACATCGATTGCAGACCTTTCGCATCCTGCTAGATCGGGCAAGTAGCTTGCGGAGCCGGCTGCTAATTCACTGTCGCCAAGTACAAACCGGAATCAAAATAGTCCGCGGCCCGAATCGCCGTTGTGACGCCAGCTTCCGCCACGAAGAAATCACTGACTTGCCGCTGACTTGCTGCAGCCATTTTGTAACCGTGCCATCGGCATAAAGCCGCATAGTGCTTTTAAGCTTGGCGTGAGCTAAGAGCGATCGCGCGGCGCCAAGAGTTCCCATCCTTTCTTTCAGCACACGTCTCTCATCACAACTATCCGTTTATTTGAGAGCAATTCAGAGACGCGGAGCTGCCGGCGAAAGTTGTTTCACCGACCGTTCCTCCGCTTTCTGTCGCCGCCGCGCTCACCACCGACGGAGTTCGTCACGTCATCGTTGGACGATCCGTTAGTGTTGGTTCTCCCGCCAGCACTGCCGGCGACGATTCCGGTTGGAGCCGGCGATCTCGGCGGCTCCTGGAAGAGGTTATCGAAGGAGGACTTCGGACTGCCGACAGGAGACGGCGACATCGTATTGGTCGTTGGCGCCGCCGGGTTGACCACGGCGATCAGACCGGGGCTCGGCGCGAGCGAGACGTTGAACGACTTGATTGTGAAAACTGCCCCGTCATAGCTCAGCGCATAGTTAGGCGAAACGCCGAGCGAGCCTAGCCGAATGGCATAGTCGCCCACCACATCACCCAGCGCGCGCTCCAGCGAGCCGGAGAAGCGATCGCCGTTGAACAGCGTGCCGCCGGTGAGACGATAGGTCAGCGCCGGATCAAGCTCTGCGAACATCTTGCTCTGGGGATCTGCGGTGACTGTCAGCGGCGCGGCCGTCACGATCCAGGAGCCACTGTTGCGGGCCGAGATCGCATAGTTCGGATTGGTCAGCGTTCCGGCTACGTCGAGCAGATAGGGATTGCCCGCGACGCCGGTCCGGCCGGTGATGCCGAACGAATTGACGAGCCCGGTCAAAACCTCAATCCCCTGACCGTTCTGCAAACCGATGGCCGACAGGCCGGGATTGAGCGGCGAACTGCCATAGACCGATGTGCCGCCATTGGCCGTGACAACAATGGAGGCTGGCGTGACGGTCCAGCTACCCGGATTGAACGCGGAGACCTGATAGTTTGGATTGGCCAGCGTGCCGAGCACGCTGAGCGCATATGGCCCATGTGCCACGCCGCTGGTCGCGGTAATGCCGAACGAGTTGCGAAGGCCCGCAAGAACGTCGACGCCCTCGTTATTCTGCAAGCCGGTGGCCGACAGACCAGGATTGAGCGGCGAGCTGCCATAGACCGATGTGCCGCCATTGGCCGAGACCACGATAGACGCCGGTGTGACGGTCCAGCTGGCGTCGTTGCGCGCCGCCACGCGATAATTCGCATTGGTCAGTGTTCCCGCCACGCTGAGCGTATACGGACCGCCAGCCACGCCCGTCGTCGGCAGGATGCCGAACGAGTTGCTCAGGCCGGTCAGGACATCGACATCCTGACCGTTCTTCAAACCATTCGCCGAGAGGCCCGGATTGGACGGCGACTGGCCATAGACCGAGCTGCCACCATTCGCCGACACGATGATGTCCGCCGCAGCGACCGACAGCGAACCGCCGACATAGCTGATGGTGTAATTGCTGAGGCCATTGCCGAGTGCATTGCTGGCCGTGATCCCGTAAGGCGCGCCGGTCACATTCGCCAGTGCGTCTGCGCCGAGGCTCGCCAGTGTCACACCCGTCACACGATCGGTGCCATAGAGCGTGCCGCCGACACTGTAACCGGTGCTGCCGAGGGCGAGCGTATCGCCATAGGTCTTGGACTGGTCGTTCGCCGTGATGGTCAGCGCTGCCTTGGTGACACTGCCAATATTGCGGCTGTTCGTGACGACCAGCGTGTAATTGCCGGCCGCGCTGCCGGCGAGGCCGCCGGAACCGAGATTGAAGGTGACGGTCTTGCCGCTTCCGGCATTGGCATTGTCATAGCTGCCCGAGGTCGGCAGGTTCGCCACCGATAGCAGCCCGGCATCGCCCGCAACCACATTGCTCAGCGTGAAATTGCTGGCGCCGAGCGCGGCGGTGTTGGTACCGTCATACTGCTTCTGGACAGCGCCAGTGAGCGACAGCGTGACGGTGCGCTTGGCTATACTGTAATCGGTCCCGACGAAGCTCACCCGATAATTCGAGGATGCGGCGAGCGAGCCCTGATTGATAGTATAGTTGCCGGCATTCTCGCCCGCGGCGCGGCCGATCGTGCCGGTGAGACTGTCGCCATTCACCAACGATCCACTGGTCACCTGCCAGGTGAGGGCGGAACCTGTGTCGCCATAGGTCTTGCCCTGACCGGCATCGGCCGCCACCGTGATCGCACGCTGCGTTACCGTCAGTTGCCCGCTCGGCAGATTGACGATGCGATAGGTCGATCCGTCATTGCTGACGGGCTGGAGCTGGGTAGGACGGTTGGTCACATACGGCGTCATGCGCAGCCACGCCACGCCATCGCCAATAGTCACGCCCATCGGAACCAGGAAGAAGTCCGACGTACCGGTGAGAACGATCGCACCATTGCCGTTGACCGTGGCGGATACGCCGTTCTGCGAGGTGAACTGATTGATGCGATCCGCGATCTGCTGCGCGGTCGAATTCCGATCCCACAGGATGTCGTTCCCGTTGTTGATCCGCATGCCGAGATATTGCGGTCCAAACCCGCCCTGGCTCGGGGCACCAGCGCCGACAACCTGCGGCGGCAGGACGGTCATCCCCGCCGTCACGGCATAGGTACCGACGCCCGACGACTGATTGGCGGTGGTGCTCAGGGCAAGCGGAATCTTGTTCGGCGTATCGTAGTTTTTGAGGCCGTAGATCATCGCCGCCAGCGTCGTATTGGCATCGCCATACATGCGCGTGGCATTCGATGTCTCGACGACGGCGACGTGATTGGCCCAGTAGAATTCCGGATAGCGCGCGACGCCGTCCGACTGGCCCGCGCTGTTCGACGGGATCCAGACGTTGCGATAATCCCAGCCGGTATAGACGGTGCGGAACGTGTTGAGATCCTGCATCTGCGCCGTGGTCAGGCCGGTGCCGACGAAGGTCTGGCCACGATTGGGATTGAGCCAGGACGGATTCGAGACGCTGGAATCGTAATACGTATTGGTGACCGTTCCCGTCCGCCCGTTGTCGCTTACATTGCGCCCGACGACCGAGCCGACAAAGTGCACCCCATAGTTCCAGGCTCGGTCGAGCCGCCCGGTCGTATAGGAATTAATGATGGTGCCCGTGCCGTCATTGGTCGCATTGGTACCGACGAGACCGCCGATCGTGCCATTGCCGCGCACGAGGCCCGTCGCATAGGAATTGACGATCCGCCCGGGTCCGCCGTTTTCGTTCACGTTGACGCCGGCGAGGCCGCCCCCTTGGCCGACAAAGGTGACGTAATCAGACTGCTGGCCAACAGCCTCGACCGCGACTGTGCTGTAGGACTCTTCGATCGTGCCGCGATTGTAGCCGACCAGGCCGCCGGCGGCCCAGTTCGAATAGACCCCGCTCGCGTCATCGCTGCGCGACGCCCATGAGCGGAAGATCGTGCCGTCGCTCACGCCAGCGATCGAGCCGGCAGATCCCCAGTCGGCTATGATCCTGCTATCGACGACGCCGAGATTCTTCACCACGCTGCCGGATGCCAGATAGGCAAACACGCCCGCATGATTGCCGTCGGTCATATTCACGAAGAGGTTTCTGATCGCGTGACCCTGGCCGTCCAATGTTCCGGTGAACGAGGCTGCCGTTTTCGCGTAGTCGGCGTACTGTCCCGACTGCGAATATCCTGTCTCCCCCAGCGTATAAACAGTCGTGTAGACCTCGCGCACTCCATTGTTCCAGACCTCATACGAATCGGACGGTCGATTCTCGCCAAATTGCAGGCGCATGAAGTACTTCGTCGTGTAACCGCTATAGCTGATCGGCGAGATCGGCGAGAAGGCGTTGCCCTTCCACATCCCGGTGGACAATTCTGCCGACGCGTTGATGTCGCGCGCAAGCTTGTAACTGGCAGCACCGTTCATATTCACCAGTTGCAACTGGTGCAGGTTCTGGATGTTGGTCGAATATTCGGCCTTCAGGAACGGACGCGTATAGCCGTCCACCATGTACCAGTGGGAGTGAAAGTTGCCTTCCTGGTATCCATTGAGATAGTTCGGGTCGTTGAAATTGCTGTAGGAGTTAAGCGAATACGGGCTGTTGTCGGAATTCGTGTTCAGCGCAGCAACATATTGAATCTGCTCCGACGTCCAGCCGCCGGGCATGTCGTGATAGGAGCGACCGAAGGCGCGGCTGGTGCCGGACGTGGCCTGATCCCAGTAAACATGCCAGATGCGTGCTGACTGGCTGTGCTGGGAATTGAAGCTTTCCATCGTATCCCAGTCGCGGAACTGGTTGCGCCCGACGATGCCACCCACATTGGTGCCGGACACCACGCCCGCGAAATACGAATCTTGAAGCGACGCGAAGCCCATCACGCTCCATTGATTTTCGCCAACAAGACCGCCGGTCCAGCTCGTGCCGTTCACGCTGGCAAGCGAATAAGTCCAGCGGACCATGGCGCCTTCGCCATTGATGCCGGCAATGCCACCTGCCGTCGCGCCGGTGACCGAGCCGGCCGAATAGGAGTCCTGGATGGTACCGTAATTGTAGCCGGCGATGCCGCCAACAACATAGCCGCGGATGGCACCGGTCGAATAGGAGCCGCCATTGATGATGCCATTATTGCGTGCCACCAGACCGCCCGCGCCCAGCGAACTGGCGATGTTGGTCACGCTCGCCGTCGAATAAACATTCGTCAGCGTGCCATTGTTCTCTGCGGCGATCGAACCGACATAGCTGGCATTGCCACTGAACGAACCGCCGATGATACCGACATTCCGGATCGTGCCATTGTTCTGGTAGAACACGCCGACATCGCCACCGCCGACCTGCCCTTCGCCGCGGCGTTGGTACATGTTCAGGATCGCATAGCCGCGGCCATCGAGCGTACCGGTGAAGCCCTGATAGGGGCGACCATCTCCAAACGCACCGATCGGATCGAAGCCGCGGCAGATGCCGCTCAGACAGGTCCAGGTCGACGTCACGCTGGCATCGATGTCCCGGCCCAGCGCGTAGGTACCGCCGAGATTGGATTCGATTCCCTTCAATTGGTAGACATCATTCACCAGCATATACGCTGCCACGGTCGCGCCGTAGCCGCTCTGCGTGATGCTGGAATAGTTGATCGTATTGGCGTAGCTGCCGGTTGCCGCATAGGGATTGTAAAAGATTTCGACGGGCGTGGCCGTATTCACCCGCGCATTGGACGCGAAGTTGACGAGGCCGTTGTCGGAGCGGAGCGTCACCGAAGTCAGCGCACTGTTGAAGTTGGAAATGTGATCGTTGATCTGGATATTTCCGGCCGACCGCAGATTGATCGTGCCGAACGAGCCCAGCGAGTTGGTGGTGATCGCACCACCCGACGTGATCGATATATTGCCGCCGACAATGCTGCCGATCCTTCCGGCAGTGACGTCGCCCGACGCCACGATCGATGTCGAGGTCGAGGCCGCCGTCCCTGTTGCGCGAATGCTGCCTTCGAAAGTGAGCGAGCCGCCGATCACCAGCGATATATCGCGCCCAATGAGGTCGCCGGTTACCAGATTGCCGTTGTTGGTGAAGGCCACCGAACCGGGAGTAAACGGCTGCGGGTCTTCGTTCCCCCAGCCCACACTCGCTGTATCGCTCGACAGCCGGCCGACGACATTACCGGCGCTGGTCAGTGATACCGACGTGAACGTCATCGGGAGCACCAGGTTAGACACCATGATCGGCGCGGTCTGCGAGATGCTGCCGGGCGACGTCAGCCACAGCGTCCCGTTGCGGCCGGATATCGTGCCGTTGATCTGGATGTCGCGATAGGCATTGAGATACAGCGTATTGGCCGATGTCCAGGAGATCGGCGCATTGATGATGATATCGCCGGCGCCCTGCGTCTGGTTGCCCGGGCCGCTCGCGGACGATGCCGTGGTGATCAGCGTGACATTGGCCGCGCCGAGATTGGCGCCGATGGTCGCCGCCGCCGCGGAATCGATGGTCAGTGTGACCGGATCGAGCAGCCAGTCGCCGGTGCGGCCCTTCGGCGCTGACGCATCGACGCGGATGCCGGCGAAATCAAGCTGCTTGCCCGAGGTCTCAATGAGGCCGCCGTCGCCGCCATTGACACCGCCGCGCGCCGACAACGTACTGCGCACGCTGGTGAGACCGTCCGACCACAGCACGATCTTGCCGCCCTTGCCGCTGTCCAGCGCGTCGGCGCGGATCACCGTCGCCGAATCCGCCGTGACCTTGACGGCATGCTGGAAATCGCCGCGACCATAGGCATCGCCACCGATGCGAACGCCGCCGCCGCCGGCCGCGCCCGACGCGTCGATGCGCGCACCGGCCAGCGCGATCTCGGCGCCGCTGATGTCGATCTGGCCGCCTGTCTTTTTGGCAGCCACCTGATTGCGCGACTTGCCGGTCGCCGTGACACGGCCGGACACGTTGACGCGGCCACCCTCGCCGCCACCGAGCACGATGCGCCCGGCGCGGGTGCCGACCGAATTGGCGCGGATCGTGCCCGGGACGTTCACCGCATCGCGCAGGATGTTGTTCGCCGTGGCGGCGCTGAGGAACACCTGTCCGCCATCGGCACGGATCTTTCCGCTATTGGTCACCAGCGCCTTGCCGGTGCCATCGACGAGATTGCCAAGCTGGTTGGACGGTACAGCGACCGACAGGAAGCCGTCGCCGGACAGATCGAGCGTAATCATCTCGCCGGAGCCGAGACCGACCTTGCCGAGCCGCGCTGAAATGACGCCGTCATTGGCGACGCGGCCACCGAGCAACGCTGCGAAGCCGCCGTCGGACACGTTGATGCGGCCGGCATTGGTGACAACAGCCGAGGAGCCGTTACCGGTAAACTTGTATTTGCCCGATAGGAAGTCCTCGTTCCTGATGTCGAGCGTTGAGGCCGCGAAAGAGCCAGTATTGACGACACCCGTATTAGTGATCGCGATACCGTTCGGATTAACCAGCAGCACGGTGCCGGGCGCGTTGATCGTGCCGGCGATGCTGGAGGGCGTGGTACCCGTAACGCGGTTGAGGGTGGCAGCCGCCGCGCTCGGCTGGTTGAAGTTGACGGTGCCACCGGCACCGATCGAGAACGAATTCCAGTTGATGATGGCGCTGTTCGAGGATTGGTTGACGTTCAGCGTCCCGTTCGACGGCGCGGCGATACTCGCGGTGCCATGGGTCACGGTGCCTCCGCCCGGCAGCGTCTGCGCCAGTGCAATGCTGCCACTGAACACCACGCAGCCGAACACCAGCGGTGCGAAAGCCGCCCTCACGCTGCCGCGGATCGGCGTCACGTCATATGTCTGTGTCATGCCCAGCTCCTGTCACCTGCACGGGCGCCGTTGACCGGCGCTCCCGAGGTCGTCTTGTCTGCCCTGTTTAGAATTTGCCGCGCTCGATCCGCGCAATGTCGGGATCGTCGCGTTCAGCGATGTAGTTGATGATCAGCTTCGGCGGCCCCTTCGGGTCCGGCGACGTGGTCTGATTGCCTTCGCGCTGCATCTGGTATTTGACGCCATCGGCGATCAGCCGGACCGCCCCCTTCTTCTCATCCTCGCCGGCGAACAGCACAATCGTATTGTCGCCAACGGGAATGCCGGAGCGGAGCGTGTCCTTCTTCCAGACAAAGCCTGCGAGATAGCGCTCAAGACGCGTGCCGGCAGTGATCATCGCATTGGGATCGACCGGCGGCGTGGAGGCGACCTCGCCCCAGACGACATTGACCTGAATGAGCTTCTTCCACTTGTTGCCGAAGATGTAGGCGACCCGTGCAGCGCCCGGACCAGGATCGAGCGACGGCACAGCGACGGTCAGGACATTCGTGCCCTCGATGCTGTTCACGCTGCTCGCGATGTCGGTCCCCTTGACATTGAATGCCTTCGTCACGATGGCCCGCACCTCCGCCTCCGTCATGCCGAAACGGGCATCGCGGAATCCGGTGACTTCATATTTCGGTGCTTCCTGCTGCGCCCGGGCCGGCAAAACATCGACCACGCCCGCGACAATCGCGGCAACGAGGATCAACCGTGCCATCGCGCGCTTGAGCGCATGCGAAGCGGAATCACAACGAATGGAAGTGCCGAAACGATCTCTCACCTGCTCAACTCCTAAGCGATCAATTGCATCGGTTGAGCGCAGAACCGCCCCGGGCTGCGCAAACGCGGCCGATGCCCATGATACCAGCGTCTTATTAGGGGCTGGATGCAATCAGTTTCGAACACCGTGTGAACGCTCGTTCACATCGGCCATCAACGACCGTTATGGTTGATGCATGCCCAAACTATCCATGCATATATGCGCCGCGTCGCTGCAGCCTGACGATGCCAGTCGTCGGATTGCGCATGACCGACGGATGCATGCGCACTGCACGTGGGAAGTTCTGGGGCTGTCTTGATGTCTATTCGTTCGACAAAGAAATCCTTGGCGTTGATCGCAATCGCCTTGGGATCGCCGTGCAGCGGCGCGCTCGCTCAATCCCCCGCTCCCGCACCAAGCCTCGTACAACCACCCACGATTGCCACGCCGCCCGCATCGACGCGTATTACCTTGCCGCAAATCGCCGCCGGCTCAACCGTGCCGGACGCCGCCAAAAAGCTGACTTTCATCCTAACCGGGATCGACATCGAAGGCGAATTTGATGAGATCGCCATAGCGAGAAAAGAAGCCGCGGCGACGCTGCTGGGAAGGTCCGTTACGGTCGCAGATCTGTTCGGCCTTGCCGACAAGTTGCAGCAAGCCTATGTGCGCGCAGGCTACCCGCTCGTGCGCGTCGTCATCCTGCCCCAGGAACTTGATCGGCGCGCACGTGTAAAGCTGCGCGTCATTGACGGCTATGTCGAGAAATTCGATACCAGCACCCTGTCCGGAACATCGGCTGCTCGCGTTGCAGCCGTGCTGGCGCCGTTGCTCAACAAGCGACGCCTCACGCAGAGCGAACTCGAACGGCAATTGCTGATTGCGGGCGATACACCGGGTCTCGTTCTCAATGCCACTTTTGCTTCCGGCTCGGCCGTCGGCAGCTCTGTTCTGGTGCTTAGCGGCCGGTACAGGCCAGTCTCGGCGAGCCTCTATCTCGACAATGGCATGCCCAAATCCTTTGGCGAGTGGCAGGCGGCAACGTATTTCTCGCTCAACAATCTGACGGGATTTGGCGAACAGATCTCGATCTCCATCGCCGGACTGCCCGACAATGATTTCGTGACGCCCTATCCTACGCGCCGCTATCTCGGTGCAAACCTCGCCGTCCCACTCGGTATCGACGGCTGGCGGTTCGAACTCGGCGTCACCGATGGTCGCACGACCCCGCGGGTTGATGCGATATTCGCATCACAGGGTGTTTTCCGGCAAGGGCGCGCAAAACTCGCCTACGATATTGTCAAACGCCGCGACACCGAACTGAGCTTCAATGCGCGATTTGATCTCACAGAGGAACAGGTCAGCACGCTGATTACGACACCGGCCACGCCGCTATCGCTTGACCGTACGCGCGTGCCACGCGTCGGCCTCGACGGCATCCTGCGACTACGCGAAAGCGGAACCACCCTCAGCTACACGGCAACCTATTCTCACGGCATCAATGCGCTTGGGGCCCGCTCCATAGCCGATGCAACGCCGTTGCTCCCACTTTCGCGGCAAGGCGCAGACGCCGAATTCAGCAAGCTCGACGGTCGCATCGACGTCATGCAAACGCTTCCCGAGAATCTGTTTCTCTCGGCAGGACTCGCAGGCCAGACATCATTCGGTCGCCCGATGCTCACATCCGAGCAGTTTCCGATCATTGGCACCAACATGCTGTCCGGCTTCGCCGCCGGCACGCTCGCCGGCGATACAGGCTGGGTGGGACGCGGAGAGTTCGGCTGGAGCACCCAGCTCCCGTTCATCGCCGAACCGCATGCAATCGTACCTTACGTCTTTGCAGCTACTGGCGAGCGCCGCTATGAAATGCCGACCGTATTGGAAATCCCCGTCATTCGCGCGAACAACTATGGTGGCGGTATGCGCTTCCAGCTCGCGCCGCAGGCACCCGACGCCCCGTCGCTGTCCGGCTTCGTGGAGCTGAGCGAACGACGCGCCAGCGCTTCCAGCCTCGACGGCTGGATGGTGTTCGCCGGCGGCTCGATCCGCTACTAGACTCCAGAGATGGCAACAACGGACAGATCACTTGCTTTCGGTCAGATGCCATTCCATTGATACGGCAGGAGCACAAGATGTCGGCGCCGGTCCCTTCATTTAACCGAGATTCGCAGCGCCGCGACCGGCTCCTGATCGTCGAGGACGACCCCGTGACGCGGGCCATGCTGGCCGGTTACTTCACCGATCACAACTTTGACGTCGCCGAAGCGGCAAATTGCGCTGAGTGCCGTCAGAAGATCAGGAAGAACGGCGCCGAGCTCGTTTTCATCGACGTTCAGCTTCCGGACGGCGATGGGTTCGAACTCGCGAGAGAGATCCAGAGCGTAAGCCAGGCCGGCATCATATTCGTCACGCGCCGCGATACCGAAGTTGATCGGATCCTTGGCCTCGAGGTGGCTGGCGATCACTACGTCACGAAGCCGATTAACCTGCGCGACCTGCTCGCGCGCGCTCGCTCGGTCCTCAGGCGCCGCGCGATCGAGCGTGACGCCGCGACCGCCGGCACCACGATCGTCTTCGGACGCTGGATCATCGATCTCGTGCGACGCGAACTGTCCACGCTCGGCGGCGAGCTGGTGCATCTCACGCGCGCCGAATTTGATCTGCTCGCAGCGCTGGTCGGCGCCGACGGCAGGCCGCTCAGCCGGGAGTATCTGATCGAAGTCGTCAGCAATCGGCAGACCGATGTCGATATACGTACCGTCGACGCCCTCGTTGCCAGACTCCGACGCAAACTCGCCAGCGGCAGCAACCAGCCCCTGATCACGACCGTGACGGGCATAGGTTACAAACTCATGCTCGAATCAAAGCGCTAGGCCTGTTCGGACTCTCGCAACCGTTCATTGAGCGCAGCGATAGATTCACGGCAGGTTGCCTCCAGCTGGACGGCAACAGTTTCAAGCGCATCTGCCGGCAATCGCGCCGCATCAGCCTCGATCCCGTTGCATTGGAAGAACAGACGTTCGAGACCGAGCGCACTGGCCGCACTGCCGATCCGATGCGCCAGGCGTTGCATGTGATGCCGATCCCCCATGCTGGCCGCTTCCACCATGCTCCGCGTCAGCGGAAGGCAGGTGTCAAGGAAGATGGTGCGCAGACCACGCAACCGGGGCACCCCTAGCAGTTCTTCCTGATCGTTAAAGAAATCGTCATCGATGAGAGAACCTGCGGTTAGCTCGGACGCACCAACCGGGGCGCCTGGCAGATCGTCGACACCCGCCTGCAAGGCTGATTGCAGCGCCTGTAGCGTGATCGGCTTGCCGACGCGCGCGCGGATGCCATTGGCAGTGAGCCGTCCCTGTGTGCGATCCGACAAGTCGGCTGTCAGTGCGATAATCCGTGGCGATCGATCAAGCTGCAGTTTCCGAATGAGCCTGGCCGTGGCAATGCCGTCCATCTCCGGCATATGCACATCCATGAGTACGACGTCGAAGGCACCTGAGCGAACGAGCTCCAGAGCCATGGCCCCACTCGATGCTACGACTGGCTCGTGACCGAGACGAACAAGGAGGGCATGCCCCACGTCGCGATTGACCGGATCGTCATCGACGAGCAGCACGGACAGCTTCGTCGCCGGAGGTCTCGTCTCGACAACGGCCGGCACCAGTTGCGCCCGATCGAGGGGAATGGACAGAGTAAACGTGCTTCCCTTGCCGAGTTCGCTGCGGACCGAGAGATTGCCGGCCATCAGCCGCGCCAACCGGCGGGAAATGGCGAGGCCAAGCCCCGTCCCGCCGAACCGACGCTCGATATCGCTGTCAGCCTGCACGAAGTCTTCGAAGATGCGCTCCTGAATATCCGGCGCGATTCCGATACCCGTATCCGTAACCGACAGATGGAGCATGCCGGGAGCATCCAGTGTATCGAATGCGAGATCGACCTGGACGCTACCTCGCGCGGTGAATTTGACAGCGTTGCCGAGTAAATTGAGCACCAATCGATTCAGCTTGATCGGGTCGCCGGCGACATCCGCGGCCACATCGCCTCGCATCGACAGGCTCAACGTCAATCCCTTCGCCTCCGCCTCCTCCCTCAACAGATCCAGATCTGCTTCGATCAGTTGATCCAGGCGAAAACTGCGGAATTCGAGCTTGTCGGCGCCTGCTTCGAGGCGGGCATAGTCGAGAATCGATTCGATCAGTGCGAGCAGGGTATCGCCCGAGACCTTGGCGGCCGTGAGCAACCGGATCTGACGCTCGTCCAGGCGGCTATTATCGAGCAATTGCAGCACGCCTATCACGCCGTTGAGTGGAGTCCGCAGTTCATGACTGACGACCGCGAGGAAGCGCGACTTGGTTTCATTGGCCAGTTCGGCCGCCTGTCGCGCGTGATGCGCTTCTGCCCGTTCCTCGATCGCTTGATCGCGCGCCTGCGCGAGCTCGGTCGTCCGCGCCACAACCCGTCCTTCAAGGGTCAGATATGACTCCCGCAGGCGCTCTGCCATCCGGTTGAACTGCTCACCCAAAGTCTGCAGTTCATCGCCCGTCCGAATGACGAGTTTCTGATCGAGATCGCCGCTTCCGATGCGTTCTGCACCTTCCGTCAACGCACGGATCGGATCGGCCATACGACGGCTGAGCAACAGCGCCGCGATAAACGCACAGAACAGCGAGACAAGCAGCAGCAGCGCCGAATTGAGCATCGACGCGTAGAGCGACGCATAGGCTTCGTGAGTTGGCAGTTCAACGAACACCTTCCAGCCGACCGGCGCGATGGATGTGTGAACCGAAAGAACGCGTTTTCCCGCCAGATCGGTGACGACGGAATCCGCATCGCTGCCTGCGCTTCCCGCGAGCGCGGACGCAACCTGCGAAAGCCCCGACAGGTCGGTGTTCTTGAGCACGAGGCGGAGATCGGGATGGGCAATCAGACGCCCCCTCGTATCGACGACGAAGGCATTGCCCTCATTGCCGACCTTGATCTGCGAGACGAGATCCCACATGAAGCGCAGATTGACATCGGCGATGATCACGCCGCCATCCGCGCCGCTCACGGCAACCGTGATATACGGCTCGGTCTCGCGGAAGAAGAAGATCGGCCCGTAATAGATGCCGCGTGCCTTCGCATCGACGAATGCGGGAGACTGCGAAAGGTCCGTATTGCTGCGGACCATGTCACGCACATAGCGCGACACGCGCAATTGCTCGCGACCTTGCGGATCGAGTTGGGCGATTTCGGAGATCGCCGGCGTCAGGCGCAGCAGGCGAATGCCGGTTATGCGCATTTCCTCCGGCGGAAGCATCTGCAGCGAGAGCTGGGATAACCAGACGAGCTGCCGCTCGATCTCCTTGAGGAACTGATCGATCTTGTCCGCCGCGGCGCTGGCCTGCTCGCGCTGCACAGCGATCAGCAGGCGCTGCTGCTCGCGATAGGAGAATATCGCGTCGATCACATTATTGGCGATCAGCGCCGCCGAAACGACCACCAGAAAGGACACGAGGTACTTGCGGAACAGACCGCCGCGCACCGGCGGTCGTGCATCGCGATCGGCGCCGATCACACTCATTCTATGATCTTGTCGGCGCGGGCCAGCAGCACCGGCGGCACCGTCAGGTTCAGTGACCTCGCGGTCTTGAGATTGATGATCAGCTGATAGGTGCGCGGCGATCGCACTGGCAGCTCCGCGGGCTTGGCGCCGCGCAAGATCAGGTCGATATATTCGACCATCGCCTCCACCAGCTCCGAGCGCTCCGACGCCGCCGATTCATACTTGAATCCATAGGAGACCAGGCCACCTTCACTCATGAAGAAGTGATAGGAATAGACCGCCGGGACCGCATTTGCCGCTACAGCGGATACGATCGCCTTGCGGTTGAGGACGGTGAACGCATCCGGCGTCACGACAAGTCCGCCGGCCGGTGCACCGCCGAGCCGGGCAATCTGCGCAGATATGTTGTCCGGATCCGAAATCGGAAGCGGGATGATGTCAACGCCGAAAGATGACGCCATCTCCCTCAACGGATCGAGATAGTAGTCGCCATTGCGCGGCGCGGAGAGCGGATTGAAGATCACACCGACGCGCTTGACGCGAGGTGCAAGCTCCAAAAGGATCTCCAGCCATTTGCTGCCCATCGATGGATGGCTGGTCGTGAAGCCCGTGGCATTTCCCCCAGGGCGCACCAGGCTCTGCACAAATCCGCTGCTGACCGGATCCGCGGCCGTCGAGAAGACGAGCGGAATGGTCTGGGTCTCGTTCAGAATGGCCTGCGCATCGAGCACACCACCCGTGATGATGAGATCCGGCGTCCGCGCCACGATCTGCTTGGCCATCGCCTTTCGTTGTACCGGATCGTTCAGACACGACAGCGCTTCATACTCGATCACACGCCCATCGACCCATCCAAGCTCGCCAAGCCGGGCCTTCATCGCTGCCAGGCGTGCAACGGTCATAGGCTCGTCATAGGCGGTGCTCAGTAGGAATGAGACGCGCCGCCGCTCGGGCGCCACCTGCGCGACCGCCAGACGCGGCAGGGCCAAGATCGCAGCAAACGCAAGAACACTTCGTCGATGGAGCGCGATAGTCTTCCGCATGAGGAATTTCCCAGCACAACAGCGAGACGTTCTACCGCGGGGAGCGGACGTCCCACTACTCGCTTTTCTCAAATATCCGAAATGGACGACCTGAGCGAGAACGGTCAAGCGCTCGCCGCCCGACGGGAGAGGGCCTAGACGGTCAAACTCGGCAAGCGTGCCGTGCGATTACGGGAATTACAGTGCTCGCTGGCTTTGCCAGCACCATCGGCTGGCCCGGGACCTTTGGTGCCCAGGGGCGGCTCCGCATTGCAAAGCTATAATATTGACAAGACACATGATTTTTTAGGTTGATCCGAGACGCTACCAACGTCGATACCAACAATTTGCGAATGTTGACTGAGTTTTGCCGGGACAACGAATGCCCGGCCGCCAGCGGGCGGATATCGTCGACTGGCTTCGGTAGGATAGCATACTTCGCAGCTTCGGACACGACGGGCCTGTGAACATTGCCCGATATCTTGATCAACTAATACCCATCCTGGCCGAGCACCCGCGACGCTGATTTAAAATAGGCGAGAATCGACCTCTACAAATTTGGCTCTGCCGCGCGAACGAAATCCGTAGCGCCTATACCCACGCCGTCGAATTCTGGCAGGAGCGTGTTCGGATGATGCGTTTTTGGGCCGACGCGCTTGACCCGTTGAGGGAGAACGGTCGCGTCCTCAGAGTGAGAGTGTGAAGGAAAACACGACCGAAATGTAGCCGCGCCACTTAAGTAGCCTCATCACGTCGACATGTTCGCTTTAAGAAGCGACAGAAGTGATTGTACTGCCACAAGTCGCCGACGTCCGACCGTTGTGGTCGCGAGATGTCCCGCTCCTATCAGTTCGTAAAGCTTCGTGCGTCCCAAACCGGTCGCCTCACATGCTTCGTCGATCGTACAGGTGAACCGCTGGGAGAATGCAATCGTCTGCGGTTCAGCAGATTTTGGAAGGCATGGAGTAGCCTGTGACTGCTGTCCTCCGTTCTTCTCCCGACGTCTGTATCTCACGAAGCCTCCCAATCGCAAAGCGTTCGACGGCGAGAGTTGACCGCGCGACGAGCAACGTCAATGCGAGCAACCGAGGGCCCTCGCGTACAACAGCGTACTTCGACGGACTTTTCGAGCATATCCGGACATCAACGGCGGTGAGGAGAATTTTCACTGACCGCATCAGCCACAACAACGAGTCGCGGCGGGCATGGTGGCTGTCATGCTTGCTTACCGAGATCTATGCTATCTCACAGCCACCTGTGAAGTTGCGGAGGGCTAGTTGTGACCGATACGGTGCAGGGGGCAAACTAAACCTATCGTCGGCAACATCGTGCTTAGCCATAGTCGCAGAACCCGGCAGTTTTCGGTTGGCTCAATGCGCCTCAATTGTGCGATGTAATTTGACGCCTCTGGAGCGACGACCGGTCCCGGAGCGCCTCGTCGTCCTCCCTGAGCTTCTGTGTGAGGTCTGGAATCCCTTCACGATGCAGTCTATGCCGAGACGCCATTGTCGAGCAGGCTTTTCTCACCCTTCGGCATGAGCTGATAAAGGTCGCCGTCCTTCTGGACATAGCCGTCCAGCACCAACTCTTCAGCCTTCGCTGTATCGTCAAAAGCAAAGGCGTTATCGATTTCCCGCAGAACCATTAGTTGATCGTCTGTAAGCATGGGAACCTCCATTTCCCTAGCAACTACGGAACGCGCAGCTTGTTTCTATTTGCGATGTCATGCTGAAGACCTTGTGGCTTCCGCCTCTAACGCGCGCTGTCGTTTGCGCGTCTCTCGCGTTGTGGGCAAAGAGATCCCCAATCGATTCGCCTGACGTCTGACGGCCTGCACATTACGTTTCGTGGCCGCAGCAATTTTGATCGGCGATGCACCCGCTTCAGCCATGGCTTTAAGTTTTTCACTTTCTTCGGCCGACCAAGGCCGGATTAGCGGCATCATCACTCATACTCCACCAACCGAAGCGGCGTCCTCGTAGGCTGCAATCGCCTGGTTCGACAGCAGCAGAGGCCTGACGACCCCCTGCCCGATCTGGTACGCGACGTACTTCCCGATAAATTCAAACGCTTCTTGCGGATCGCGCAAGCGGCCAACCCCCGCCAGGTAATCCAGTGCGATCTTTACAGATTGCTCGTGCAGGGATTCCGTTGACTGGCTCAGGCTGCCAACTCCTTGCGAACGGCGGCGGCTGAGTTGCCGACCTTGTCGACCGTCTTCTGCAGCTTGTCTTTGTCCACGCCGAGCTCCTTGGTCCAATACTTGACCTCATGCGCCTCGTGCATGTTGATCTTGCTACGATCGGGTTGCCCCCTGTTCTTCAGATCGTCCATGGCATCCTCCAGTGTTTGATGCCTAAAGAAACGCATTTCTGACTTCCTTGTTCCGGCGCGGCAGTGTGGCGGCCGCCGCAGTAGGTCGGAAAGTCGAACTACCTTTTGCTATTCGCCGCGCCTCTTCGCGGTACTTATGCCGGCCTTCTAAAGGGACGAGGTGTCTCTTTGCCGCTTGATCTGCACGAATGAACTTTGGGTTGAGTGGCGGGTTGAGAAGTATGCCCAAGCGCACGCGGACATCGGCCCCTATGGGGCTTCAACCTTCCCAGTCGGAATCCTGCTCGCAGATGATGCCGGCAATGCCGATGGCCGGAAATTCGAAGACCGGCCCATTTCGTCCTATCAAGAAATCGGCGAGCGACAAGGAGCGTGCTCACTCTGCGAAAGCGACGCTCCGTAAATCATTGCAGAAGCAGCGAGCTATGCAGCGCGCCTAGCTGTTGCGCTGAAGATCGTTCTGCCGAAGGAACGAGAGGCCATGCACCGTAAGGCGGTGATGATCGGTCTCCCCCTCACTGTGCAGTTGGTCAAGATGCTGGGAAAGCTGGGCGCGGACGCCAGGTGCTTCCGAATGTCCTGAGAGGGCGCCATAAATATCGATGGCGCGGTCGACGGCCGGGATGTTCATGGCGAGCTTTCTGATGGCCACAGCCACCCGTTCACCGCCGCCATGTGCGACAGCTGTCGAAGTCAAGTCCCGCTACTTCCGATCGTTCCGAAGTTTCTCAGTTCTCAGTCGGAGCCAGGTGATCTCACCGGATGATGGATAGAGTTGGCATTCAGCCAGTCCTCGTTGGCTGCAGCTGAGATCCAGTAGTGTGCCATCTGTAAAAGCCGGAGAGCTTCAGCTTGGTCCGTAGCTTCTTTTGCTTGTCTCGCTGCATCGGATGCCATCAACCGAAACGACGTACCTTGGCGCATTTTCGCTCTCCATGTCAGCGAAAACATAAGCCACTGTTGCGCTAAAGGTTTCTTCGACGGGTGGGAGGACTTACGTAGTCCGGCTCCAGTGACGGAGCCGGACATTTAGCCTTAGAGATCTTGCTCTGCTTCGACGTTGACGACAGATTTGGCCAGCGCGGTCAACGCAACGTCGGTGGCCTTCTCTTCCTTCAACGTGGCATCGAGAAGCGAGACAGCTTCAGGCATCCCCAGCTCCTTCGCCCAGGTCGCCAGCGTGCCGTAGCGGGAGATCTCATAGTGCTCCACCGCCTGCGCCGCGGCAGCAAGACCGGCATCGAGAGCGGGCATGCCCTTGTATTCGGTCATGATCTCTGCGCCTTCCTTGGTAATGCCCATGATGGCCTCACACTTCTTGGCGGTCGGCTTCTTGCCGAATATCTTGAACACGCCTTCGAGCCGCTTGATCTGACCAACGGTCTCCTTCTGATGCTTCAGAAAGGCGGCCTTGAGTTCTTTCGATTGTGCGGCTTTTGCCATCTTCGGCAGCGTGGCGAGAATCTTCTTCTCGGCGAAATAGACATCCTTGAGCGTGTCATGGAAAAGGTCGGCAAGAAGCTTTGGCTTTTTGGCCATGGGAAATTTCCTCCAGTAGCCCCGGTGAGCTGGGGCGGCTTATCACGCCAGCCCAACCGACCGCTGGAACTTAAGTTCCGATGAGGAGCTGCGCTCTTCTTTCCAAAACGCGATGGCCTCTGTTCAGTTGCCCTCTATAGCGCCCAACGAAAAAGGCCCCCGGGAGGGAGCCTTTTGTTTTGAAGAGCAACGCGTTCAGCGATGGCCGTGGTGCATTCCACGATGCATGTGACCATGACCGCGCTTCACGATAACAACCTTGTTGGCACGATGACCGCGATGGTAGCCGCCGTGATGGCCGCCGCCATGCCGAACCACTACGGTCTGAGCATCAGCCTGTGAAGTAGCGGCAGGAACAGCGATGCCGATGGTAGCGAAGGCAGCGATAGCCAAAAGAACTTTGCGCATTATCTTCTCCTTTGAATGAGCGGAGATTGAATGCGCGACTATAGGGGCCGTTCCGTCGTCTCAGGATAAATTTCCTGAATGATTGTTCAGGAAACGCCGTCAAACCTGCTCTTGCCTGCGCCGTAGCGTCTCCACTGCCCCCATCCCCGCGGACACCATGCCGCCGAATGTGCGCTCACCCGCATTCACGCGCTTCAGTATTTTCTTGGCGACGAAACAGCGGTTCTTGTGGCTGTCCAACTCGCGCGGCAAGACCTCGCACGCTTTGGTAAGGGCTATCTCCATCTCAAGAATTGTTTGCTTGTCGACCATCTGCGCGACCAATGGCGGTGCGCTGGCGACTGGCCGTCCGGCAATTCCATCTTCCATCAACATGACGACCTCCCTTGTTTTCTCCTATATCGTGCATTTGGTGTTTTAGTTCCTTCAATGGGAGCTGCGGTGCTTACGGCAGCTACCGAAATGGGCAACCCGCTGTGACGCGCCGCGCTGCAGCGCACCATCAATTCATTCTGGACCCTGCGATCTACCGTCGCTACGCTTTGCACAAGTTCGCCTCAAAATGCGAGCGTTGACGATAGAGATTACAGGGAGAGACCATTGAACGTGCTTCAGAAGACCAATCGGAATACCCCAGATGAAGCCACGATTATCGCGTGGGGGCTTTTTTGCTTCATCTTGGTATCGGCCATCACCATGATTGGTCTCTACGTTGGTTTTCGGAATTAGATAGTGAAAGCCCGCGCGGACGATCCGGCGAGCTTCTAATTTTTCAACCTCTGCCGGCGACGGTCCCACCAGATGAAATACTGGAGAGACGATTTCGAGCTCGACTGGACGCTCCGCGATATCGGTGGCGGCCGGCTGAAGCTGTCCCCGATCACGGAACACCAACTCAGCGAACTCCTGGAGATGGGCCTCGTCGAAATCGTGGACGACCAGGTCAAACTCACGGAGGCCGGAAATCGGAAGATCCAGTGAAGCCTTCCTACCGAAGGACGATCTTCTGGTGTTCTGATTTGGCTCGCACAGAACAAGGGAGCTTGCGATGAACATTCTCCACGCTCACTTGGCCTCGATTGGGCTCGTATTGCCGCCCTGGAGTCTCGAACACCTACCAACGGCTTCCCTCGTTCGCGGGCCTTGTTTGCACCGCTGTCGCCGGCCGCCCGAGGGCGGCAGCGGCTCGCAACACTGCGCCGCTGTCGGCAAGGCTGATCAATCGAGCAATGACTTCTGGAGTCCAGGTCCTGTTAATCGGCGTCTTGCCATGGCTCCACTAGTGGATCTTCTGGTATCCCGTCTCGGTGAGCTTCACTTGATCGTTCACTACCTCACGAGGCCCATCTCCAATAGCTCGCTCAGTTGGTCTTCCGTGATCGGTGACAGCTTCAGCCTGCCGCCGTGGATGTCGCGGAGCGTCCAGTCGAGCTCGAAATCGTCCTTCCAGTTTCTCAAAGAACTCTCGCTTCAAGGGATGGCTACCCTGCAGCGTGGAGACATTGTTATCGGTTATTGCGGCAGTCGACTTAGCACATCGGTTGGTATCGGGGTGAGGTTGTGGTGCGGTAAAAACTCGCGCGTGTGGCGAAACGGTGACAGCTTCGAGATGCGCGTGCACATAGGATTGTGATCACCGAACTTTCACAGGGGAGTCCGCATGAAACAGATTCTGATGGCCGCTGTCATTCTAACCTTGGGCGCAGCTTCGGCTTCTGCCGCCGATCTGGCAGCTCGTCCCTACACTAAAGCCCCGCCCGCTCCGATTCCGGTAGGCTACAACTGGTCGGGCTTCTATCTCGGTGTCATGGGTGGTTACGGCTGGTCGGATCGCGTCAACGTCGGCGGTGTCACGACCACGAGCAGCGACCTGCAGGGCGGCTTCGGCGGCGGCACTATAGGCTATAACTGGCAGACGCCCGGTAGCATTTGGGTCTGGGGTCTTGAAGCAGACGCGGCAGCGTCAGACATCTCATATAGCCAGACCGGCTTGTTCGGCATTTTTCCGGTCACGCTTGAGGATAAGATTCGTTCATTCGGGAGTGTCACCGGTCGCGTCGGTGTGACGTCAGGCGCAGCGCTGTTCTACGCCAAGGGCGGTTACGCATGGGCCGATAATCGCTTTTCGATCGCCGGCCTGGGCGGCAGCTTCAGCGAGAGCAAAGTGCTGTCGGGCTGGACCGTCGGCGCTGGCGTGGAATACATGTTCGCCCCCAACTGGTCGCTCAAGGGTGAGTACATGTACGCCGACTATGGCAGCGAACGTTATCTGACTGCATTTGCTGCGGGCGGTCTGGAGCTTGGTGCCACCACCCACACTGTGAAGGGCGGCATCAACCATCACTTCAACTGGGGCGGCTCAAACTTCTAAGTCCGAACACTGAATTCAACAGACCGGGGCCCGGCGAAAGCCGGGCCTTTTCCCTGCCTACGCATAATCTCCGCCAATGCCGGGAAGGCGTTACCGGGATTTGGTCAGAGGCTAGTGTCGGTCAGACCGCGACGACCGCCAAGATGCTAAGAACCGTGATCGCGTTGTGCAGCCTCTCTACAAACTCGACAGCGGTCTTGAGATTGGCATAGGTGCCGCCATTGTGCTGTTCGTTGACATTCGCGATGTCAGAACGGCTCGCGTCGCAGATGCAAGTAGCGAGGATTGAACTCGCCGCAGTCCGCCAGACCCGCCCAATTTCTGATGGTGAGAGACCCGCTCTTGAAGTCGGCAAGATCGGTGTCTCGAAGGTTGGCCAAAGCGCGGTTTACGGTAGCTAGCGACAGCCCGAGAGCCTCTCCCAGCTGATTAAGACCTATCGGCAGAATACACGTATCGTCACGCGTCAAGCCGGAAGCCCGCGATCGGTAGAAGAGTTCGCAGAAGAGATGAGCCATGCGGGCAGGGGCGGACCGCGCGCTATTGTTCGTGATCGCTTCACGGAAGATGGCTGCGTCGATCAGGGTTTCACGCCAGATTGCAGCGCCAACCTTTGGTCTACTATCGAATAACTTCATCAAGTCCCGATGCGGGACCGAGGCGACGACGGCCTTGCCGATCGCGCAGACGGCATGATCCATCACCTCGATGAAAAGACACTGTGAATCCGGCATGTCGCCAGCGAGATGAAAGGACAAATACTGGCGTGCGCCGTTCGGCAGGAGATGATAGCGAGCCAGCATTCCTTCGACGACGATTGCGGACACCTTGGGTCGATCGCCTTGCCGAATGAAGTCCTCATGACTATCCAATTCGCGGACAGAGCACGGCAGCCGGCGGATCTCCAAAAGGTCCTCTTGGCTCAGGTGCGAGTGCTCTTTCAGTTTGTTTATGAGGACGACTAGAGGGTCGATTGTAGCCTCCTACGCGGCTGAACCTGTTCGGCTGCGCTCAGCATCCTAGTCATCTTGACGGTGGCTTCAACTCGCTCGAAAGCCAACCCTTGCTGCGCTCCATCGGATCGACCTCGCACCTCGCGCATCTAAACTCCGAATCTCCCTTTTCAGATGACGTCATCTTGCGATTGCACTTTGGGCATTTCGGCGCTGAAGACCCAATAACTGTCATTGGGTTTGCTCGCGAGCGCTGATCTCTCGCCGAACTTCTCGAACACTTGCGAAATGCAGGCCAAGTTCACGAGCACGTTTTTTGACGGAAGCCATTGGTCGCTTCATAGCCGCACATGCTCGTAGGAGCGTAGCCCCCTCTGCATGCAACTGTTTGAGCTTCTCCAAGTCCGCATCTTGCCATGCGCGGGTTATCAGCTGACGCTCATTCATGTCGGTTCCTCCAACGGCTCCTCGGGATGGAACCACAAGCCAGGAGGTCACATCGTCTCATTTGAGACGAATTACCGAGAGCGGATCTCAATGTTTTTTGCGGTGCACCTTCGCCGTTTTGCCACCCGGATCCTTGCCACCCACGGCGTCGTCTCCACCATGCTGGCGATGTAATCGCGTCTGGTGCCTTCCATGTCAGACTTCCGAAGTGTCCTCGACCGAGGCTCAACGCGCAAGTTGAGGCAGCAGAAGCCTGCGATCGAAGATTAACGTCCTTGGGAGCTGGGCAAGTGCGCGTCGGGCCTGACCGGCTTGTCGATACTGGAGGGTGTTGTCTGGTTGCTCGAACAGCAACGTTAGGGAACATAGCGCTTAAAGCCTGGCGGGTAGGTCGCTCTACCGCCGGGCCGACCGAAGCGAGGCTTCTGGGGTCAAGATTCGGTCGCTGTCATCCTGCGTTAACTGCGACCGCAAATCCATCAGCCGTTAGATTGAGGCAACTCGCTCAATCCTGTTCTCGAAAAGTGAACGTGGAACAACTTTGGAGCGAAGTACGTTCTGATTACCAACTCTGACGTCCATACCAGTCGTCGACTTCCTTCGTGGTCTGGTCCTTGGCGTAGCCATAACGCTCTTGAAGACGACCCTCGAGTTGCTCCCGTTTGCCGTTGATGACGTCGAGGTCATCGTCAGTGAGCTTGCCCCACTGCTCCTTGACCTTGCCCTTCATCTGTTTCCAATTTCCTTCGACCCTGTTCCAATCCATTTTTTCTCTCCCTTGTTAGTGGGATGAACGTCGTGATCAGGTCTTTGTTTCCCGTGCGACACTAAGACAGCGCCCGGCAGTCTGAGAAGCGCCCCGAAAATTTTTAGCGTCACCCCTTGACCGAAAGCAGCGAAAATCTACATCGATAATCGCCTTTAAACGAAAGGAGTTAGGAGGCCCAGCATGACAAGCGCTGCCATGTCGATGAATGAAATCCACGCAAATTCTCTACTCGCCAGCACCTTCTCGCACCCGCGGGAGGTTCTTGCCAATCCCTTCTTAGACACGCTGCAAAAGCGATGCATCCTAGCCGTTTGGGCATCGGATGCGTTTACTGTCGAAGGGAAGCCATGGCTACGCCAAATTCCAGGCTCCCATGAGACTGTTAGGATCGGTGATATTCTCGCAGCTCTCCGATCCCTTGATGAGGATGACGGTCCCCCACCGAAGACGTCGCGAATGCCGTTGCCGGAAGCACCCATACGTGTCCGAGCCGTGGGCCAGACCGTAGGAGAGGATCGACGCCGCCGTTTAGCGGACATCCATCCATAAGACGCGAAACCATTTTCGCAAAGAAGCCGCCCGAGCATATTGCTCGGACGGCTCAATCGTCGACCCATCGAAAAGATCGATGCACGTCCGCCGCAACGTCAATGAGTGTCGGTCCTTTTCCACTTTTCAAGGTCCGGCTTTTCCCGGTCCTGAGCAAACTGCTCCTTTTCCGGCACGCCTTTCCAGGGCTTGTCGGTCTGTTTCGTCGGAGCCCAATCTGACTCCGTGCGGGGATCATCTTTGGGATTTTCTTTGCTCATGGTCCCTCCGAAATGCTACTTGCCGGCGCCGATGTTGCCGCCCTTGATGTTGCCCAGCGAGTTGTCCCCTTGCCCCGAATTGCCGCTGTTGCCCTTCAGAGCGGTATTGCCGCCAGTATATGTGCGGCCGGTACCGGTGGTCATGCCTTGACCGGAGGTGACGCCCTGCTGAGTGTGGTGCCGGCGGGACTTTTCGGCGGACGCCGACGACATCGTGGCACCGACGAGGAGAAGCGCTGTAGCGCTGATCGTTATAATCTTTTGCATTGAACCAAAGCCAATCTGTTCATGAAGCCCTTGTCAGTCGAACGTGGCGCTGCCTGACTCGTTCCGCGCCGGGCCCCCACTAACAGCCTCGTGGCAATCCCCGAACCGGCCCGCCAAGCTCTTCTCGTGGCGGTCAGATAAACTAACGAGAAGCGTGCAGGCAAGGTGAGCTACACAAGAAGGCGCGGCCGAAGAGCATCCTGGCCGTGTACAATCGCTTCTTTATCATTCTGGAGATGCAAAACCAGATCGTAGATGCGCCCCCTCGTCAAAGCGTTTACGCGCCTGGCAAAACCAAGATATCGGGCGATCTGATCTTCCAGTCCGATGCACTTGGTACACATATTGCGCTCCCATTTCAGGCTGGAGCTATGCTCTCATCACTGATTATTAGCCAAAATCCGAGCAGCGATGAAGGTCAAGTAATGCGACCGGCTCTTGTTCCCTGCACTCCTACGCAATGAATAAAGGCCCCGCACCGCGGGGCCTTTATTCATCGAAGCAGCAGGACCAGAATGATCAGCGGCAGTGGAATTCCAAGTAGCCATAGCAGAATAGGCATTGTTCTCTCCTTATCGCGTGCGACGCGCTTTCCAAGTTCCGTCTCGAAGTCCACCGCCCTCGGTCGCCGCCAGGCTCGCAGAAAAGGCGCCAATCAAAAGTGATGCCGTGAGCCAAAAGGCGAGCTGCATTGCAGCCTTTCGAGCATTATCGGCAGCGGCCTTTTCATCATTGGTGACTTCGGTAACGCGCTTGTCAGCATCAGGTTCGCTCAAACCGGTGCGAGCGGCCACGACTTTATTGACGTAAGCGCGATCGGCCGGCTTCAGCTCACCGGCTCGGAGGCTAGAGGCCATTATGCGGGACAGTTCACCGCGCGCGTCAGCACTGTTGCCATCGCCAGATGGTGTCGATGGACGCAATAGTGCGTCGATGAAGCCTTCGACCGGTCCCGCCTGCGCCGCAGACGCCGTCGCACCGGCAGAGACTCCCGACGTCGCGCCGCTTAAAACGGTCGTCGCGGGCGAAGCTAGGAGTACAGCACCGAGCACCGTTGCAAATGCCCATGCCAGAAACCCATGCGCGGTGTCGCGGAAATAGACCTCATCTGCATGAACGCCAATCCAGCGCGACCGCAGACGACCAGCGAGATATCCGCCGATCGACGACGAGATCATGGCGATGACGATCAGATAGATTCCCGTCGTGATTTTGAATGTCGTAGCCGATACGCTGGACGACCAGGGCGACACGACTGACAAACCAAGCCCTGCCCCGAAAGCAATAAGAACGAGTGTCAACGCGAGCGAGACGACGGCACCAGCCGCGACTGCAGCCCACGAGACACCCGCAACCGAAGGCTCGTCTACGCCAGGGGAAGCTGGCTGCACGACAACAGTATCAATCATTCTGAAATTCCCCTTGGAGCGGCTCCGGAATAGATACCGATGCCCACACAATGTGCATTCAATAGTATGGTTCCGCCCGCGAAGGCGAATTCGCCTGTCTTCAGCGATTGCGCAAAGGTGGGCGGACGACGAGCTTGATAGAAAGACGCTAAGCCCCTCGAGCAACGATCAGCCAACTCAAGACGATCGCCCATCATCCAATCCGGTACGGCGACGTTGACGTCGGTACTATCGCTCAGCAGGATTGGGATCCGAACCCGGAGCGGTCTGGCGTCTGGAAATGGTCTTGCGGCTTTTACGCTCAATCCCGACAAATGTTTCAGAGTGGCCCCGGACCTCGACGCAGCACGCGACGGCTTTGATTCCTTCTACGGGAAATCAATCTGTTTCTGGTGTTGGACATTGCCGTCATGCGGCAGAGTGATCCGACCATCTCGCTGGCGCGTAAAATCTTCAGCGTCGACTCGGTAAAGGAAATTACATTGAAAACTTATGGCATCGCCTATGTCGCGACGGGTCTGGTATTTCTCGGAATGGACGCGATCTGGCTTACGCTTGCGTCGCAGCGGCTGTATCGACCGCTGATGGGCGAGATGCTGCTTGATAGCTTCCGGCTGGTACCGGCGATGCTCTTCTATCTGATTTACGTTGCCGGCATCGTGGTGCTCGCCATTGCACCGGCCATTGCCAGCGAGCGTTTGACAACGGCCACGCTCAACGGTGCTTTCCTCGGGTTCGTTGCGTATGCGACCTACGATCTGACCAACCAGGCGACGTTGCGGAACTGGCCGGTGGCGGTGACGATCGCAGATCTATGCTGGGGAACGTTGCTGACGGCCTCTGCCGCAACCATCGGCTTTCTGATCACGCGCGCCTTCACAGCTTCATCCTGACGAGCTTAAGCACGTCGGCTTAACATTTCCGATGCGACAAGTCCGATGAACACGGTGAGGATGCCAGCGCTCATGACGTTCAATCTGAGGAAAGCACGGTATTCTGAGACCGCGTAGAGGTGGACGGGGGCGCCATACGCGCCATCGAGTCCAAGGTAAGCCATTATCGCCAGCCCAACCAGAATGAGGGCGGTCAACCTTTCAGATGATCGAAAGAAGGTCGCGGCAATCAGCGCACAAGGGATGAGAAAAATCTCCACGCCCGATGCCTGCCCGAACACTTTTGCGCTCAAAACCGTATTGGCGATGCCGGTAAGTGGGAGAAGCGCACGGCCTGCCGTTGGCAATCGCCTAGCCAGTGCGGGTACCGCGAGGAAAAATGGCGTCGACAGGAACGTGAAGAAGGTCGGCCAAATGTGTTCGCTGACGGCCCAATAGACATAGAGCGGATAGAAGGGCTGGTTGGAGGCGACGACAAGCGCGACCAAGTTGCAGGTCGCGACCATCGGATCATCGTGAGCGGCATAAGCGGCAACTCGCCGCCAGATGTTCCGGACTAGAATCACGAACGCCATGCGTTATGCCGGGCGCAGGAGGTAGTGGCTCACACCCCATTCTTCACCGCCGGCATGCCCGAAGAGCCCTGCCGTCGCCAGGTAGAAAAGCCGCCAGCGTTGATGCCAAAGCGCCGCGTCCGGTCCATAGACTCTACTCAGAATGCTATCAATGTGCGGGCGGTTTGCATCGAAGCGAGCCAGCCAGTCGATCGCCGTTTTCTGATAATGAAGGCCGTTCCAGCGCCAGTCTTGTTCAACGGCAAAGCAGTCCGGAAAATGCCGGATAAGGCCATGGCTCGGCATGATTCCGCCAGTGAAGAAATGCTGCCCGATCCAATCGGCATCGTTGTTATGATCGAAGCGATAGGGACTGCGCCTGTGGCTGAAGACGTGAACGAAAACCCGCCCCTGTTGGGGTACAAGCCATGTCTTGATGCGCGCGAGTAAACTCCGCCAGTTGGACATGTGCTCGAACATTTCGACCGACACGACCCGATCGTATGTGCTGTCCGGTTCGAAAGCGTTCATGTCGGCAGTGACGACGCGGATATTTCCCAAACCGCGGGCCACGGCCTCCGCCTCGATGTGAAGCCGTTGCGGGGTCGAATTCGAAACCGCGGTGATATTAGTGCGAGGGAACCGCTCAGCCATGAACAGCGTCAGCGAGCCCCAGCCGCAGCCGAGTTCCAGGAGCGACTGTCCGTCGGCGATACCGGCATGCGCAACCGTTTCCTCAAGCGCCAAGCGCTCGGCATCGGCCAGCGATTCGTGACCCGTCGAATAGAGGCAACAGGAATATTTGCGACGTGGGCCGACCGTAAGGGCAAAGAATTCGGGCGGCAACTCGTAGTGCTGTGCGTTGGCGGCGTTCGCATGTTCTGCGATCGGGTACTCTGCCATGGTGCGCGCGAAATCGCCTTCCTCGCGATCGCTTGCAGCGGCAAGTTTACTTCTCGTGCGCCCGACCAGAAACTCGATGCCCATTCGCGTCATTGGGTCGGGAAGCGGACGGCACTCCGCGACGCGTATCGCCGAGGAAATCAGGCTCATCAAAGGTCTTCTTTGTTGCCGGCGGCGCCAGCGCCGCTCTGCGGGCCGGGCCAGAATGCGTTGACGCGGTGCTGGTATTCTCGGAAGGCCTTGCCGCGCGACCGCAACATGTGCCCTTCGAGAGGCGGAATGCCGGAGGCGTGGACGAGGAGCCAATACATCAGCAATGGCCCGGCGAAAGCCAGCCACCCCTGCGGATAGGCGCCTGTGAGATCGACCGCGATCACGGCATAAGCCAGCCATCCCAACCATTCAAAAAAATAGTTTGGGTGGCGTGACCTACCCCAAAGCCCGACGTCGCAAACTTTTCCCTGGTTTCCGGGGTCTAGGCGAAAGGTGGACAGCTGGCGATCCGCGATCGTTTCCCCGACAACGGCCGCAATCAGGATTGCAATTCCGAGCCAGTCTAGGACCCTCAGGCCAGGAGTCGGATTTTGCGCCGCGATCATGATGGAGAGGACGAGTACCAGCGCAGCCAATGCCTGGATTTGCAGGAACCAGAACAGGTGCGATCTGAAGGCACTTCCCCACTGCTCGCGCAAGTGCCGGTAGCGAGGATCATCACCGCCCCGCGCGGTGCGCGCCACGATGTGGATGCCGAGACGCAGTGCCCACAAGACCGCCAGCACTGCCACGAGTATCTGACGCGATGAAATTTCCCCCCCGGCGAAAGGGAGAAGAGCGGCGGCAGCGCCGAACACGCCCGTGGCAAACGACCATATCGCGTCGATCCATCCTGACTGGCCGGTTCGAAGCGCGACCAACCATGCTCCCGCCATGGTCAGTGAAAGGAAAATCGCAAGCGCAACGACTGCGATGACCAGTGTCATGCGATCCTGTCCCGTACCGTCCAAACTGGCACAATTTTCGCGACGGCTTTCTCGCAAGGCCAATTACACGACCTCATGAAACATCTTCATAGGCCGACCGAGGCTAGCCAAAGGAATCTGATCGGCTGTGCCGCCGCCATTGTTCAGAATCCCACGATCGGACGTAGGAGACGCCCCAGAAATCCATGAAGGCGCGTATCTCCTTCCAAAGCAGCGAGACAGACGCAATCCGACTTCTCGCCGACAAGGGGCCGGTGATTGACTTCATCATCGGCTTCGTCGAGATCGCCGGGAAAATATTGACTGCGCTCGTCCGACAGAGATCCAGATAGAATCTGCATAAACTCCATGCCGGTGTGTCCATGGGCAGGCAGATGAAGCCCCGCTTTACCCTTAATCATCATGACTTTGGCATCTGGACTTCCGGCAATTTGGACCTTGCTCCATCTGAAGCCGGGGCCAAGCCATCGCCAGGGACCAATTTCGCAGTGGCGCATCGCATGAGGGAGCTCGATGCCCAGGTCCGGCTGTTTCCTCGGCCTGGGTTCTTTCACTAACGTGGATGGAATGCTTTCCAGCCGCTCCATGGTCCGTCCGAACAAATCCTCAGCAAGCGGAGCCAAGCGCATCTCGTCGAGGATCGCCCCGCCCAAAGCCTCGAACCGGGTTAAGCGCTCGCGGCAAACGGCACATCCTTCGAGGTGGACGCGAATGACTAGCGCCGGGCCGGCGCCCAATGCTCCGGTCGCAAGACGCAGAAGCGTTTCGTCGCTGGGGTGATGGTTGATCGTCATATATCGCGGTCCAATAGCGTTCGCAGCCGGTTCAATGCGAGCCGGACGCGGGATTTTACGGTGCCGAGCGGGATGCCCAGCTCACGAGCGATCTCCGCATGCGGCGCTTCGGAGAAGAAAGAGAGTTTCACGATGGTTGCCTGTTCATTTGATAGGGTCGCCAGCGCTTTCCGGACCTCTTCTTCCCGCTCTGCCATGATCACGATATCTTCGCCCGACGGTGGCGTGTCCGGTTCGTCACTCAGATCCAAGAGATGATCGGCCGTACGGGAGCGCGAGCGGCGCAGCCTGTCGATCCTCTGGTTACGAGCAATCGTAAACACCCATGTCGACGCGCCCGCCCGGCTGGGATCGAAATAGGACGCCTTTCTCCATACCGCGATCATGACTTCCTGTGTCACCTCCTCGGCAACCGACTCCGCGAGACCGGTCCGAATAAGGAAGCCTTTCACACGCGGCGCGAAATAGGCGAAGAGCTGCGCGAACGCCTTGCGATCCTGCGCCTGTGCAACGGCATCTATCAGGCGGATCAACTCTACAGGAGAGGGCAGCACCTCTTTTTGAATGCCCTCGTTCAAAACAATGAGCCTCGCCGCCGGACCGACATCCCGCGTGCGCCTGATGTCGAGATGTAATCTTGCAGCATCCATTTGCCCTTCATACGCGCCCTCCCCCTAATTGGATCACGCCTCAAGTGATCCAATGCGCGCTGGGTTCCGTAAATATTGGCAGCTTGGCGCGTGGAGGGAAGTCTTTTGACGAGAAAGATTGCTGGGAGTGATAGAATGAACAGCCTTAACGCCGCGGCACATAGCGGAAGCCTCGACATAGCCGTTGTTGGGAGTGGTATTTCCGGCCTGTCCGCAGCGTGGCTACTTTCAAAACGACATCGGGTTGTTCTATATGAAGCCGATAGCCGCCTGGGTGGGCACAGCCACACGGTCGATGCCGCGGGCGCCGCGATCGATACCGGCTTTATCGTCTTCAACGAATCCACCTATCCAAACCTGACATCACTCTTTGAGCATATCGGCGTCGCCACGAAGCGATCCGACATGTCATTTGCCGTCTCGCTCGACGATGGCAGGCTCGAATACTCCGGAACCGGCCTTCTGGGCCTGTTCGCGCAGGGTCGAAACGCCATCAGCCCACGATTCTGGCGGATGCTGCGCGACCTCGTGCGCTTCTATCGCGAGGCGCCACGCAATGTGGCGGCCTTGGGCCTGATTACGCTCGATGAGTATCTCGACGCCGCCGGTTATGGAGAAGGATTCCGCAACGATCATCTCTATCCGATGGCGGCGGCCATTTGGTCCACGCCTGCTGCAAAGATCGGGGCCTATCCAGCGGCTTCATTTATCAAATTTTGCGACACCCACGGCCTCCTGAAACTGTCTAGTCGCCCGATCTGGCGCACCGTGTGCGGCGGCAGCCGCTCCTATGTGCGAGTGCTTACTGACGCCATAGCCGAAGTGGTGTCTGACTATCCGATCCGTACAATCGTTCGCACCACGAACGGTTCCGAGGTCGTCGGATATGACGGTGATCGTCGCCGTTTCGATCAGGTGGTGATTGCCACTCACGCGGATCAAGCGCTCCAAGTGCTTGCTGATCCGAGCAGCGAGGAACGGCGATTGCTCGGCGCGTTCGACTATATCGACAACGATGCAGTCCTTCATTCGGACCCTCGCTTGATGCCGCGCCGCCGCCGGGTCTGGTCGAGCTGGAACTACATGGCGAGGGACGACGATGGCGGTCGCAAGCTCGCCGTGACGTATTGGATGAACCGTCTTCAGGAAATCGAAAGCGAGCGACCGCTTTTCGTCACGCTCAATCCCCACCGGGAGATCGCACCCAACGCTATTCTCAGGGAAATGCGCTACAGCCATCCCCGTTTCGATGCGCAGGCGATGCAAGCGCAGAGAGAGCTTTGGTCGTTGCAGGGCAAGCGCAATACATGGTTTTGCGGGGCTTACTTCGGCGCCGGCTTCCACGAGGATGGATTACAAGCCGGGCTTGCCGTCGCTGAAGCCCTCGGGGACCTGCGGCGCCCCTGGACAGTCGCTGACGAATCCGGCCGCATCCATGTTCATGAGACTGTGCTCGCCACGCCTGAAACGGAGGCTGCCTGATGTCGGGCTTTCGTTCGGCCCTCTACTCCGGCTCAGTGATGCATCACCGATTGCGGCCAAGAGAGCATCGGCTGCGCTACAGCATTTTCTACATGCTTCTCGATCTTGATGAAGTCGATATGCTGGCAGGCAGGCTGCACCTCTTCTCGCACAACCGCTTCAACCTCTTCAGCTTCCATGATCGGGATCACGGCGAGGGAGAGACCACGTCGCCGCGGGCCAGGATCGAGCGGCATTTGCAAGAGGCCGGCATCGAAGCCGGCGGCCCGCTCCGGCTTCTCACCATGCCGCGCATCCTGGGATACGCCTTCAATCCGCTGAGCATCTATTTCTGCTACAGGCGAGACAACTCGATTTCGGCGATCTTATACGAGGTCAGCAATACGTTCGGTGAGCGTCACAATTATCTCATTCCCGTTGCCCGCGACACGAAAGTGCCAATCCGCCAGAAAAGCCAGAAGTCCTTCTACGTTTCCCCCTTCATGAGCACCGACATGGTCTATTCGTTTTCTGTCGTCCCTCCGGGAAAGAATTTGACGGTTTCGGTCATCGGTCACGATGCACAAGGGCCGCTGCTCATCGCCAAGCTCGCTGCAACCCGCCAGAATCTGACCGACGCAGCTCTAGCGCACGCCTTCTGCGTTTACCCCCTGCTGACCTTGAAGGTGATCGCAGGCATCCACTGGGAAGCACTGCTGATTTGGCTCAAGGGCATTCGCCGGCATCACCACCCTTCTCCCCCCGATCGACCGATAACACTCGGCCGCGATCTCGAAGCCGCCCCCCATTTGACGAAGGACACGACAAATGTCCTCCGATAGCCAAATCTGGGAGAGCGTCACCTCATCCGCCGAAAGGAAGATGGCGTGAGTTGGCCATGCTACGCTGGGGATGCCGTCGTCGAGCGATGCCTTCTCCAAGAAGGCAAAGGAGCGCACCGACAAGCCGGACGCCTAGGGCAAGCAGTACGCCACCGGGGAATAACTCCGGAAAAAGCCGGACAATGCACTACCAACATTCTGCGACCTGAAAGCAAGCACTGGACGCGATGGCTGGCCGCATGCCCGTTGGTGAGTGGAACGGCACACTCCTGAAGGGCGGGAGTGCCGGAGAGTACGTCTCCGACGGCATCATCGAAATGTACGAGCGCGGCGCCACGTTAATGTGGAAGTCGTCTGAGGCCGGGGAACTGGCGAGAACGCAAGGACTTAACGGTGCATGACTAACAGTTCGGTCGCGTCCTTACTCTGCTCACTTGGGATTTGTTATAGCGTCGCGTTTATCGGCGCTCGGGTTACGACGCCTGAGATTCCGACTTGGTACGCGAGTTTGGCGAAACCATCGTGGACACCACCGCGCATCGCGTTTCCCATCGTCTGGCCCATCCTGTATTTCCTCATGGCGCTGTCCGTGTGGATGTTCTGGGAGGCGCCTCCTTCGCCCGCTCGAACCGCAGCTCTTGGCGCATTCGGCATCCAGCTCGCCCTGAACGCGATATGGTCGCCGATCTTCTTCGGTCGCCACGATCTGCGGTCTGGCATGATTGTTATTTCGCTGTTGTTCGCGGCAATAGGAGTGACCGTCATCATAGGCTTGGGCGTCGACAGTACCGCCGCCTTACTGCTTTTGCCCTATCTCGCTTGGATACTTTTTGCGGCTGCACTCAATGCTCGCATTCTTACAATGAATTAGCGACAACGTGGCATGAGACCGCATTGACGAAAGAGGCCGCCCATTGAGGCATTACTTTCCCCGCTCGATATCGCGGGCCTGTTGTTCCAATTCGTCAGTAAGCTCGATAATACGTCTGGCCGTTTCAGGATCGGTCGTCATCCGGGCCATGGCCCGATACTTATCTACCTTCTCTCGAAGCTCCCTGACTGTACGTCGTGTATGCATTCCACTCTCCGCCGATATCGTTACGCGGGACGGAGAAATTGGTTCTCTAGAACCTCCGAAATAAGGGCGCAGCCAGAATAGGCCACTGCGGCCAAAAACAGGCCAGCACCAAAACTGGGTTCAAACGAATAGGGGAACGAATTGGCCTGATGTCCCTTCGTACTGCAAATGCCTAACCCGTTTCAGTTGTCGAATGGTTTTTTCATTCTTGTTGCTGCATGTCGGCCAGTTCATCCACCAAAACACGAACATTCTCGCTGTAGTCCACCGGCACCACTACGAGGTGAAGGCCACCGGCGGCGAAGGCCTTCTCCAGTGTCGGTGCCAGGCCGCCCGCCTCGGTCACGCGATGACCCTGGGCACCGTAGGACTGCGCGTAGACGACGAAATCCGGATTGCCGAAAGTCATCCCCGCGTCGGCGAAACCGTCGACGGCCTGCTTCCACCTGATCATCCCGTAGGCGTGATCCTCGATGACAAGCACGACCAGATCGAGCTTCAGACGCTGCGCGGTCTCCAGTTCCTGCGAATTCATCATGAAACCGCCGTCGCCGGCGACAACGAGCACACGGCGCTTCGGATTCAGCAGCGCCGCCATCATGCCCGACGGAAGCCCCGCTCCCATCGTCGCAAGCGCGTTGTCGAGCAGCAGCGTGTTGGCGACGTCCGTGCGGTAGTTGCGCGCGAACCATATCTTGTACATCCCGTTGTCCAACGCGACGATGCCGTCTGGTGGCATGACCTGGCGGACGTCGTGGACGATCCGCTGCGGGGTCAGCGGAAAGCGGTCTTCGTTGGCACGGTCGCCGATGTGGCGCAGGATGTCCGCGCGCACGCCGTCCCACTGCGTGGTCTGCTTGAGCTTCCCTTCGGTCTCGGTAGCCAACATGTCGAGACCTTTCGCGATGTCGCCGATAAGTTCAGCTTGCGGGTAGTAGACCTCCTCGACCGTCGCTGGCGTGAAGCCGATGTGAAGCACCTGATGGCGGCCACGCCCCATGATGAATGGCGGCTTTTCGATGGTGTCGTGGCCGATGGTGATGATCAGGTCGGCGCAGTCGATCGCGCGATGGACGTAGTCGCGTTCGCTCAGCGCCGCCGTGCCGACATAGTAGTCGGACGCCCCGCCGACGGCCCCCTTCCCCATCTGCGTGTTGAAGAACGGGATCTTCACCCGGCGGACAAATTCGGAGAGCGCGGGCGCCAGCCTGGGCCTGCTGGCACCGGCACCGAACATGAGCAACGGGCATTTTGCCGAGAGGATGAGCTCGGCGGCCTTCCGGACGGCGTCCATCGAGGGCGCCGGGAGATCGGTCGGGTGGACCGGGACGGCCGAAACGCGGGACACCTTCTCCGCCGCGACATCTTCCGGAAGCTCCAGGTGCACGGGTCCGGGACGCTCCTCCATCGCAATCCGGAAAGCGTTCCGGACGACAGTCGCGATGGAAGACGCACTTACGATCTGCTGCGACAGTTTCGTGAGCGGCTTCATGCTCGCGACGACGTCCACGATCTGGAAGTGCGCCTGTCGGCTGGCGTGGATCGCCTTTTGGCCAGTGATCAGGACCATCGGCATGCCTCCCAGGAGTCCATAAGCAGCCCCTGTAGAGAGATTCAGGGCTCCGGGCCCCAAAGTGCTGAGCGCGACACCAGGCCTCCCTGTGAGACGCCCGTGGGTCGCAGCCATGAAGGCGGCGGGCTGCTCGTGACGCGTGACGACCAGCTCGATGGAAGACTTGCGCAGGCTCTCGACGACGTCGAGGTTCTCCTCGCCGGGAACGCCAAAGATGCGGTCGACGCCCTCGTTTTCGAGAGCCGCCACTAGCAGATCGGAGCCTTTCATTTCCCGGTCCTCGTTGTTCATCGTAAGCTCCTCCGTTTGCCCAGCACCGTATTGGACAAACAGGTCCATTTAATGAAACGTTTGGTGGACTAGGCGTCTGAGCGCGCCCTTCCCAGATTGCCCGGATATGCGCCTCCTGCACCTGCCAGGAACCGACCGGCAGCCGAGAGGACAATGGTTGCTGACCCGCGTTCGAGACGCCATATCCTCGGCCGTTGACGATCCGATCTGCCTGCCCTGTAAGATCGTAGTCCAAGGCCTGAAGAAGGATGCACCAGATGCGCATAATGTGGATCGCCGTACTTGCCATCATGCTGCCCGCTGCCGCGCTGGCGCAAGACATCACGCAGCGCCCCGTCCGAACCGAACGCATCTCAGGCACTCCAGTGGGCGTCGGCCTCTATGAGGTCGCTCCAGACGGCACCGTTCTGATCGACTGGCGCGCCGTCGAGGCGGCGGCCGATGGACCGGCCGATCGCGCATCCACTCCGGTTGCGAAGGCGATGCTGGCGATCAGAGACGGCAAATGGAAACCGATGGCCCGGTGACGAACGACGTCGCGCCGGAAATCCGACAGCGTAAGATCATCCATATCGACATGGATGCCTTCTACGCGTCAGTCGAACAGCGGGATAATCCAGAGCTTCGCGGCAAACCTGTCGCCGTCGGCGGCTCTCAGGAGCGCGGGGTCGTGGCAGCAGCGAGTTACGAAGCCCGCAAGTTCGGCGTCCGCTCGGCGATGCCGTCCGTTATAGCCAAACGTCAGTGTCCAGATCTAATCTTCGTGAAACCGCGCTTCGAGGTCTACAAGGCTATTAGCCAGCAGATCCGAGAGATCTTCGCCGAGCACACGCCGATCATCGAACCGCTGTCGCTGGACGAGGCTTATCTGGATGTTACCGAGAACCTTCAGAGCATCCCACTGGCGCGCGACATCGCTCTGGCGATCCGCACTAAAATCAAAGCCGAGACAGGGCTCAATGCCTCCGCCGGCATCTCTTACAACAAGTTCCTGGCCAAACTCGCCTCCGACCATCGCAAGCCAAACGGTCAGTACGTCATCTCTCCGGAGATGGGCCCGGCCTTCGTGGAGACCCTGCCCGTCGGCAAGTTCCACGGCATCGGACCGGCGACTGCGGCTAAATTCAACGCATTGGGTATCCAGACAGGACTAAACATCCGGAACCAGTCGCTGACGTTCCTGGAGGCACACTTCGGCAAAGCCGGGACCTATTACTACTGGATATCACGCGGCATCGAAGAGCGTCCTGTCCGCGCCAACCGCATGCGGAAATCCGTCGGCGCCGAGAACACTTTCTCCGACGACCTCACCGAGTTCGACGCCATGATTGCCGCGCTGCAGCCCCTCGTCGACAAAGTGTGGCAACACTGTGCGAACACAGGGAACCGCGGACGAACCGTCACGCTGAAGGTGAAGTACGCTGACTTCGAGATCATGTCACGAAGCCAATCAATGCCGACAGCCGTATCAAACCGCGAAGAGCTCGAACGGGTCGCGGCATCACTTCTCGAACGCTCGATGCCACTGCCGAAAGCAGTGCGGCTGCTCGGTGTGTCGCTATCGACACTTCGGACGAAGGGGGACGACGCGCAATCCCAGTTCCAATTACCAATCTAGCAGCGCTAGGCCGATTCAGTCCGTCGGTCAGTGATCGCCTTGCGCAGCGTGCGCGACAAAAGCTCAACCGAATACGGCTTCTGGATGAGTTCAAAGCCTGTATGGGCGTTTTCGGCTAGAACGTGGCTGTAGCCACTTGTCAGAACGACCGGCAATCCAGGGTATTGGTCGCGGATAATCGTGGCCATCTCCACCCCGTTCATGCCGGGCATGATGACGTCCGAAAACACAAGGTCGAATGCGAATTCGTCCTTGGCTAGAACGTCCAGTGCCGCGGAAGCTGACGTCACCCCGTCGGTTGCGTATCCGAGATCCTGCAGAAGCTCTGTCGAGAATCCCCCGACATCCGTATTATCCTCGACAACAAGAACACGGTGCCCCCGCCCGCTTGTCGCTGCGCTTGCTAATGGCGGCGCGCTGCTTTCGACTTCGGCGCCAGTTTCGGCCCGCGGCAGATAAATTGTGAACGTCGCGCCCGCTCCAAGCGTGCTGTTGACGCCGATCTCGCCGCCCGTCTGTTTGGCGAACCCGAAGGCCTGACTCAAGCCGAGGCCCGTTCCTTTTCCCACGTCCTTGGTCGTGAAAAATGGTTCGAAGATCGCATCCAGGTACTCGCTAGCTATGCCGACGCCAGAGTCAGTTACGGAAACCGCGATGAAGTCGCCCTCCCTCAAAGGATGAGAACGCATCCCCGGGATCGAACCCACTGCCGCGACACCAATGACGAGGCGCCCTTCGCCGTTCATGGCGTCGCGTGCATTAACAGCGAGATTGACCAACGCGGTTTCGAACTGCGTTATATCGGCCATGGCGAACTGGTCGGCAGTCTGAACTTCCAGATCAATCTGAATCCGGCCGCCGACCAGTGGTCGGATCAGATTCGCCACGCTCGCGACCTGCGTACCAACATTGAAGACGCGCGGAGCGAGCGGCTGTCGGCGAGCGAATGCAAGCAACTGTCCGGTCAGCTTGGCCGCACGGTCAACAGTATCGGAAATCGCGTCGATATACCGCCCTCGTCTCTCCTCTGGAAGATCGCGCCGACGAAGAAAATCTGTGGCTGACCTGATAATCGTCAGGAGGTTATTGAAGTCGTGCGCCACGCCTCCGGTGAGTTGTCCGACCGCCTCCATCTTCTGAGCCTGGCGCAGAGCGTCCTCGTTCCGGCGACGCTCCGTCACATCGACGGCCTCTGCCAAGACGGCTGTAATCCTACCTCCACTGCCGAATACTGGGCGCATGGCGAGGTCGAGATGCCGCTCCGCGCCGGATAGGTTCAATTGAACTTCGGCGCGCCACGCATCGCCGCTCAGAGCGGTTTTAAACGCGCTGAGAACTCGTTCGGGCATACGGTGCGTCGCAGTAAACCAGGGCGTATCCCAGAACGGCATCCCGAGCACCGTCTTCGCTTCCACCGCGATGGCGGCAAGTGCGACCGCATTCGCGAAAACGAGCGTACCATCGAGCGCGAGCAATCCCTGATACTGGTTGGTCGTCTCCAAAATGGCTCGTAAATGAGCCTCGTGGGTATGAAGTTGCGCGGTTCGCTCTTCAACCCGCCGTTCAAGCACCTCATTCAACCCACGCAGTTCGATCTCTGCTTCTTTTGCAATCGTGATGTCGTGGGCAACCCCAATAAAGCCGATATGCTTACCCGCCGGGTCCCATCGGGGTTGCGATTCGGATCTGACCCAACGCCACACGCCATCCGCACGTCGATATCTGCTTTCCAGCACGAACGGCTTTAGGGATGCCTCACCTGCAATGCTCTCGCGCACGACGCGCGCCATATCGTCCGGGTGAAGGATGGTCCTCCAATCGAAAGCCAACGCTTCTTCATATTCAAGGCCAAGAAATTCCAGGTAGGCTTTGTTTGCGAAGGACCGCGTCCGATCAAGACGTGTCACCCACATCGGGACTGGCGCACTGTCGGCGATCAATCGGAACCGCTCTTCACTCTCGCGTAGCGCCTCTCTGGCGATCGCACGTTCCGTGATATCGATATGAGCGCCGATCATCCGCAGCGGTCGGCCTTCTGGATCACGCTCGATACGCGCCTCTGCTACGATCCAGCGAATTTCCCCGTCGCTGGGCCGAATGATGCGATACTCCGAAGAATAACGTTCCGCATCGCTATTCAGAAGGTCCAGAAATTGCCGCTCAGCGCGCTCCCGGTCGTCCGGATGAAGCCTGGCGACCCAGTCTTCATGTGTCTCGTTTGCAGCTTCAGGGGGTAACCCGTGTATGGCGAGATATTCAGGTGATCGTCGGTTCTGAAATCCATCGCGCAGGTCGACGATCACACCGCCGACTTTCGCGATCCGTTGGACCTCCGCGAGTTCGCTTTCCCGATCGCGCAGGGCCTGTTCGGACGCTGTCAGTTCTTTCGCCACGGCTTCCTCGCCATCATGCGGCGGTCGGCCGCTCTCACACTGTTTAGCAAGGCGCAGGGGGAAAGTCCGCTAAAACAGCGTGCCCTCGGAGATCGCAACTCAATAACATGACGCAGAGTTCCAACTTCTCGCGGTCTGGCATTTATGCTAAACATTATCTTATGAAGAAAACGACAGTAGCAAAGCAAAAATCAAAAGGCCGACCTGCGACCGGCCAAACGCCAATGCTCGGCTTTCGCGCCGCAGACGAACTACGCGGCAGGATTGTTCATTGGGCCGAGTTTCAGCCGGACACTCCGAAACTCTCAGAAGCTGTGCGCCGCCTTGTCGAACTGGGCCTTACCGTTAAACCGTCTCGCAGAAAGAACGTCGCTCATAGAGCCCGTGCCAGTGAGATGGCCGCCGGCGCAATCGACAAGCTGACGGACAAGGGCGCCAGTGCGGACGATCAGGCCAGTCGGAAGCGGCGCCTGCTCAAAGGGCCCGAGGAATTCCGCGACGTCCGGGTCGATCGGAAAGCAAAAAAGTAAGGCGTAGCGCTACTTCAGCACTATCCACGCTGGAGCATGGTCGCTTGGATCCAGCTTGCCGCGCACCTTTCGGTCGACACCGGCCTGCGCAAGCCGCGGGCTCAGCGCAGGACTGAGAAGCAGATGGTCAATGCGAAGGCCAGCGTCACGCTCGTAGCGGTTCCGCCAATACGACCAGAACGTATACATCGGCTCATCCGGATGCTGTTCGCGCAGTGCATCGATCCACCCCTTCTTGAGGAGCTTGCCGAACGCCGCCCTACTTTCCGGCTGCACGAGCGCATCCTTGTCCCACGACTTGGTCGGGTAGATGTCGAAGGGCGTTGGCACGATGTTGAAGTCGCCGGCGATAACGGCAGGAGCACCGGACTTGAGCAGCTTGCCGGCGTGGGCGTTCAGACGCTTCAGCCAGGTGAGCTTGTAATCGAACTTCGGTCCCGGCTGCGGATTGCCGTTGGGTGCGTAGACGCAGCCAACGAGAACGCCGTCGACGGCAACCTCGATGTATCGGCTTTGCTCGTCGCTCTCGTCACCAGGCAACCGCCTGCGCGTTACCACGATCTTGGATTCTCTAGCGAGGATTGCGACGCCATTCCAAGTCTTCTGCCCGACCCACTCGGCAAAATAGCCCGCCTTACGCAACGCACTTTCCGGGAATTCGGAATTGGCGGCCTTCAACTCCTGAAGACAGGCCACATCCGGTTTCGACGACTTCAACCATGCCAGCAGATTGGGCAATCGCTTGTTGATATTGTTCACGTTGAAGGTAGCGATCTTCACGCGCTCTCCTGATCCGAGGCTTACGGACATTTAGCTCAGTCATGCAGCGGCCCGGGCTCCAAAGCCGACAAGTGAAGCCCCATCGGCGTATGCCACCGTTGGGTCTGTACGAGATGAACTCAGGACGGTCGTGGAGCATTCAAAATCTTGTCAATCGTGATGGGAAAATCACGCACCCGCACACCAGTTGCGTGAAAGATCGCATTAGCGACGGCAGACGCGGTTCCCACGATGCCGATCTCGCCCAGGCCCTTGACGCCAAGAGGGCTGACCTTGTCGTCCTTTTCATCGACGAAGATCACTTCAATATCCTCGATGTCGGCATGGGCCGGAACGTGATATTCGCCGAGATTGGCATTCATAATCTTGCCGAGGCGATGATCCGTCATGGCTTCCTCGTGAAGCGCCATGCCGATTCCCATCACCACACCGCCTAGGATCTGGCTGCGGGCCGTCTTGGGATTAAGGATCTTGCCCGCCGCCGCCGCGCACACGACGCGCGTCACGCGAACGACCCCCAGATCTTCATCCACGCGCACTTCCGCGAACACCGCGGAATTCGTGTAGCTGATATATTTCAGCATCTGCCGCAGGTTCGGGCTGACTTTGCCCTGCTCGGTGATTTCCGTGAGTTCGGCGGCGTGCATGACTTCGAAAACGGAAAGCCCGCGCGCCGGATCATCCTTCCGGAAGATGCGTCGATCCCGAACCTCGACGTCTTCGAAACTTGCATCCGCAAGAGGCGAATTGGCCATCTTCCTGGCTTGCTTGAACAGAGAATGCTTGACCGCCTCACATGCGGCCCGAACTGCCGAGCCGTTCGACGCTGCGGTCCACGAACCTCCTTCGACCGGCGACATCGGCAGAGTCGAATCGCCGATCTTGGCCTGAACGTCTTCGAGTGGTAATCCGAACGCTTCGGCGCCGATCTGCGTCAGGATTGTCCAGGTCCCAGTGCCAATATCGGACGCCGCCGTTGCCACCTCCAGCGTCCCGTCCACCTTGAGAGTCGCAGTGGCCTGGGCCTTTTGCAGGAAGGCGTCCCACATTCCCGTTGAGACGCCCCATCCAATCAGCTCGCGACCCTCCTTCATGGCACGCGGCTTGGGGCTTCGCTTCTCCCATCCAAATGCCGCAGCGCCCTCGCTGTAGCATTCCAGAAGCGCCTTGGATGTGAACTGCTTGTTGGTGTTTTCGTCCTTCGAGGCGAAATTGATCCGCCGGATTTCGAGCGGACCGATACCGAGTTCGTATGAAAGTTCATCGAGCGCGCATTCGAGCGCTGTCACGCCGATGGCTGCGCCGGGTGCGCGCATGTCACACGGCGTGGCCGTATCGAGCTTGGCAAGCTGATAGGTCAGCTTGACGTTGTCGCAGTGATACATCATGCCCGACCAATTGACGACAGCCTCCTGATAATCCTCGTAATGGGAGGTCGAGGCAACGGCATCATGCATGATCGACTGCAGCCGCCCATCGCGATCGGCGGCGAGCGAGACGGTGTGGTAACTGTCCGGCCGGTAGCCGATATGAAACATCTGAGCACGCGTCAGCGACACCCGCACCGAGCGTTCGAGTTCGAGACTGGCCATGACGGCGAAGAACAATTGGTGCTGCGGCCGCAAGCCGGCGCCGAATGCCCCGCCCACATATTGATTGACCAGGCGGACATCCTTGCTGCGCAGGCCGAACACTGAGGTGACATAGCCCTGCGCATTCTGGGAGCCCTGCGTCTTGTCATAGATCGTCAGCTTGCCGTCGCCCTCGAACACGCAGGTGGTGGCGAACATCTCCATCGGATTGTGGTGCTCGGCATTGATCCGGTAATCGCGGCTGATCTTGACGGGCGCATCTTGAAACGCCTGCTCGGCATCGCCGCGCGGGTCCGGTGGCGGCGGAATACCGCTACGCTTCTTCGGAGGCACATAGGCCTCTGCCCGCTTCGCCTCAAGCTCGGTACAATGCGCATCGACATCATAGGCAATGCGAACCAGGGAGGCCGCATCGCGCGCGGCCTCGAACGTTTCGGCGACAATCAACGCGACCGGCTGACCGTCAAACAGGATACGGTCAGAATTCAGCGGCCGGAACGGATGGCCAGGAGGCGCGACTTCGTCCCGCCAGCTACGATCAAGCCATGCCGCCTTGCTGCGATTTTCGTGCGTGAAGATTTCGACGACGCCTGGAAACTGCCTTGCTGCATCCAAGTCCATCGCCGCGATCCGTCCAGCGGCGGTCGTACTACCAACGATGTAGCCATAGAGCAGATCGTCAGCAGGATACTCCGCCGCGTAGTGCGCTTGGCCGGTCACCTTCAGTTTACCGTCGACCCGGTTGGTCGGACGTCCGATATGCGTGATTTCACCAACTGACATGCGATGGTCCCGTTAACTTTCTAGTGGATCGATTTGTCGGCCTGATCCTGCGGTGTGCCCGCAGCCGCCTGCTCCAGCGCACGAACGATAGCGCGGCGAGCAAGCTCGATCTTGAAGTCGTTGTCGCCCTGCCCCTTCGCATCACGAAGAATGAAATCAGCGACCTGCTTGAAGCTCTGGGTCCCGACTCGCTCGCCTTTCAGCGATCTTTCTGCGTCGAAATCCCGCCACGGCTTATGCGCGACCCCGCCGAGCGCGATCCGGACGTCCTGGATGATGCCCTCCTCCACACGCAGCGCGGCGGCGACGGAGATCAGCGCGAAGGCATAGGAGAGCCGGTCCCGGATCTTGAGATAGGTGTGATGGGCACCGAAGTCGGGCTTGGGGATAATGATCGATGTAATGAGCTCGCCGACCTTCAGCGTGTTGTCGCGTTCGGGCTCTCCGCCGGGGAGGCGGTGGAAACCAGACATCGGAATCGATCGCTTGCCGTCCGGCCCCTCGACTTCGACGGATGCATCGAGTGCAGCCATCGCGACGCACATGTCCGACGGATGGACTGCAATGCAGCTATCGCTGGCGCCGAGAATGGCGTGAATGCGATTGACGCCGCCAATGGCAGAGCAGCCACTTCCGGGCTGTCGCTTGTTGCAGGCTGTCGACGGATCATAAAAATAATAACAGCGGGTTCGCTGCATCAGGTTTCCCCCGGCTGTAGCTGCGTTTCGCAATTGCGGCGATGCGCCGGCAAGAATGGCGCTTGACAGTATCGGCCACTTTTCCCGAACGTCTCGATGCCACGCCAGATCGGTATTGGTGACCAGCGCGCCGATGCGCAGCGCTCCACTGGGAGTGATTTCGATCGATTTGAGCGGAAGCCGGTTGATGTCGACCAGCCGCGACGGCTGCGCCACATCATATTTCATGAGGTCGACGAGATTGGTGCCACCCGCCAGCGCGCGCGCTGCAGGTTCATTCAGCGCCGCGATGGCATCGGCCACTGTGGCCGGGCGGATATATTCGAACCGGTTCATTCGGCGGCCTCCTTCGCCGCGATGCGCGGCATCAGCACGTCCTCGACCGCGTCGGCGATATTGGTATAGGCGCCGCAGCGGCACAGATTGCCGCTCATATGCTCGCGTATCTCGGCCCGACTACGGGTGTGGCCTTCCGCCAGCAGACCCGCCGCTGAGCAAATTTGGCCAGGCGTACAGTAGCCGCATTGAAACGCGTCGCGCTCGATGAAGGCGACCTGCAGCGAATGCAGTTCGCCATTCTCGGCCAGCCCTTCGATAGTGGTGATCTCGGCGCCGTCGCGCGACACCGCGAGTGCCAGGCACGAATTGACGCGTTTGCCATCGACGAGCACGGTACAGGCGCCGCATTGTCCCTGATCGCATCCCTTCTTAGTCCCGGTGAGCGAGAGGCGCTCGCGCAACAGGTCCAGCAGCGTCACCCACGGCTCTACTTTGAGTTCGTGCAACGTTCCGTTGATCGTCAGGAAAATTGGGATCTGTGGGTGATGTGGGATCTGGTTCACGGGGCGCCTCGCTATGCGTTCGCCATCAGAACCATTCTAATCGTAGGATGTTCCGTTTTCTTCCGCCCTCAGGATCGGCTTGCCCGCACCGATCGGCGAGGCCAACCTTCCCGCTTCTGGCGTCTCACGCGCGCCGTCGGAAGGCCGCCAGGATGATGTCGGGGAACCGCCTCGGGCAAATGGGTGAAGGAGAAGCGAGTGTTGTTCCACTGTTGCGCGATTTCTCGCCAGGAACAACAAGCGAGCAAGTTAATTCATCCAGCTCGGGGCATGACAACGAACGAGGACAATATGAAGAAGACGTTGATAGCAGTTGCGGCAGCGGCACTGATGACTGCTCCTGCCGCATTCGCACAGAGCGGTGCAAATCCGAGCGCGCCTCAGGTCAATTCCGCAGGCAATGGCGTTACACAGCCCGGCACTACCAGTACGGGGACGGCAGTCGATCGCCCGACCTCGAGCACTCCACACGCGGCGCCGCACGCTGCAGGATCGCAGACTGGCAACAATGCCAGCTCCCTTAGTGGATCGAATGCAGCGACTGGAACTACCGGGTCTAACAGCTCTGCCGGAGGTCGCACTTCGGGCGGCGGTGGTGGTGGTGGCGCAGGTGGTGGTGCCGGCGGCAACTAGCCCGTGATGCCAACCAGAGGAGACCCCGATGATCGGGGTCTCCTCTTGGTCGCCCGCGCCGGTGGCGCGCGCGCCAAACACTTCGCCCGCCAGCCCTAGCCCTGACCGCCTTCAAGCCTGCGACCATCTTTCAAGGATCTCGGCACAATCTGCCAGTTCGATCTGTAGGTCGAAACGCCGGGCGTACAAGCCAAGTAAGGCATCGTGAGTTTCGTCAGCTGAGCTGCACATCGCATCTTGCGCAACGACGATGCGATAGCCCAGATCAACAGCACTCAAGATGGTTGAGAGAACGCAGACGTCAGTCTCCGCGCCGCTCACAATCAAGGTATTGACGTTACCGTCTTGCAGAATATCGTGAAGCCTTCCGTTCGAGAACGCAGAATACGCAGACTTGTCGAAGACAATCGCCGGTGGGACATGTCGCTGCAAAGGCGGCATAAGCTCGAGGAGGTGCGGGTCCAGACGTTCGCGCGTGACCAACCGCCATTTTCGGAAGTAGCTCTGCCACATCCCATTTGCATGCTCGGGCGACGCCGGGGGAATAAAGCGCGTAAAGACAGTCCGTGCCGGGTCACGTTGGACGAGGCTTTCCACCGCCGGCATGACACGTTCGAGCCAAGGTGTCGGCCAAGGCCCTTCGGGACCGAACAGCCTCTGCATGTCCAGACACAAGTGCACTGCCCGACTGGTGTCTATTCTTGATCGGAGCTCGCCCATCTCAGGTCCACGTCCTGCGAAGTCTCTTGTAAGTCCACCAGCAAGAACCTGCGGTCGCCGCCCATACCAGAGATGCCAGCGCCAAGCTGCTCCAGGGAGCCGCGGCATTTACGAGGAAGACTGTGAGAGCGAACGCAACGAGGCCCATGCTTCCCAGAGCCGCTCCAGCGGCCTCGAGCGCAGCGGCGTCTTCACCACGTCTCTTGCCCTGCAGGCCAATTTCCCTTCTGCGGCGCCTTTCGTGCGCCTCGACCAGCGTGGCACTGGCGCAGAGCATGGCTGGAAATGCCAGGAACAGACCTCCGACGCCCGGACCCCAACGTGTGCCGATCAGGCCAGCTATTGCAGTCGATGCTCCGCCCAGCAGGAACCGGACGATGTATTCGTACCAGCGACCATCGCTCAACGACGAGAATGAGGCTCGAACAAGCATTCAGCCCACCATCCCATAGAGGCCAAACGCGACTACCAGCCACAGGGGAAACCCGAGCAGGGTAACAGATAGAACTGACAACCCCGTGCGTTTGAGTAAACGGCACGTCACGAAGCTGAGCACGAGAAGAGCGGTCGCGCCGGCCATCATCGAAGCAGCCAGCGTAGAGACGTAGTCCGGTCCGTGCCTGGAGATTGCGAGCGCGAGCGAAACCAGGGCCACCGATGGCGCGGCGCCGAACAGTCCCGCGAAGGACTTAGGCCGTAACACGTCTCCGAGCAGCGCGAATATCGATACGACTGCCCCTCCAACGAAAAATCGGACGGCGTAATCCGTCATGGCGTCGTCGTCCCATTGCCGTAGCCGGTCCAGCGTCTCAATAGCCGATCAATCAGATATCCGCTGGCGAAGCCCGCGACCACATCGCTCGTCCAGTGCGCGAGAACATAGATCCTCGTCAGCGAGATACCGACCGCAGCCGTCCAGGTCAGCTCGCGATACGGCCGATCGAATGAGGATGCTGCGCTCGCGAGAGCCCCCATATGCATCGCGTGCCCCGAGGGGAACGCATCATTCGGGCGGCCTGAGATCGGTACTCCGTGTAGATGGCCAAGAATGGTGAGCCTATCCGGTCGACGTTGATTGAAAACATGCTTCAGTGCATGCGGCACAACGGCCGTGGCCACCGATGCCGCCAGAAAATGCGTACCGACAGTTCGCTTCCGGGGGGAGCCGCTACGCGACAGGAGCCAGAAGGCCGCTGCAGCAACAACGAGAACATGCTCGTCCGCGCCCCACGTCAGAGCTTCGGCCACTTGTTCGCTTGCGGCATGTGCGTGCCGAACGGCGGTTGCTGCGACCTCGCGATCAAGGAGAGTGGGTGGTACCATTATTGGCCGCATGGCATCTCCGTATGACACCTAGATAACAGGCACTCTAAACCCTGATCATGCAGCCAGGTTCCGCTCCCTATGCAGAGTCCTCCCCGCGAATGTCTCGTATTTTACAGCCGAGCACGGTTGCTGTCAGCGCACAGCCGATACTGTTCGCCAGAACGATGATCCAGTCGCCCTTGAGTAGACCGTAGCCGATCCACAGACCCAGGCCTGATGTCAGCACCACAAGCATCTTGAGCGACAGATCTTTGGTTGAGCTCCGGGGCAATGCTTTCCGGACCTGTGGAATGTACGACAGCGAAGTCAGGACAGCGGCGAACCCTCCCACCCACGGCAAAATGCTGGACACCGATGAGACCCCACTGCTTTGCCGCGAAACGCTCGATCCGATTAGATGAAAGGTTTGCCGCCTGTAACGGCGATCGTGGCCCCGGAAACGTAGCTTGAGAGTGGATCTGCGAGCATCACGTAGGCGGTTGCAAGCTCTGCGGGCTGTCCGGGACGTTGCATCGGCGTCTGCTTGCCGAAATTTCTAACGGCTTCGTCTGGCATAGTGGATGGAATGAGCGGCGTCCAAATCGGTCCCGGTGCCACCGCGTTTGCGCGGATGCCCTTATCGGCCAACATCTGCGCCAAGCCGCCGGTGAAATTCTGAATGGCCCCCTTCGTCGTTGCATAGGCCAGCAAGGTGGGGTTCGGCATATCCGAATTGACCGACGCGGTATTGATGATCGCACTTCCGGGCTTCATGTGAGGCACGGCGGCCCTTGTCAGGTAGAACATTGCATAGATATTTGTCCTAAACGTCAAATCCCACTCGTCATCGGAAATGTCGCCGATGTCCTTGAAGGTCGCTTGATGCGCGGCGTTGTTAACGAGGATGTCGATCCCGCCCAATTCCCTTACCGCCTTATCGATAATCACGTCGCAATGGCGCCGATGCTGGATGTCACCTGGGACCATTATGGCCTTGCGGCCTTCGCGCTCGATTAAAGCTTTAGCTTCGAGGGCATCCTCGGTCTCATCGAGATAAGAAATCAAGACGTCGGCACCTTCGCGTGCGTAGGCCAACGCGACAGCGCGGCCGATCCCGCTGTCGCCACCGGTAATTACCGCTCTCATGCCCTGCAATCGACCACCCCCCTTGTAGCTGCTCTCGCCATGATCGGGACGAGGCTGCATGGCCTCCGTTCGGCCGGGCATCGGTTGTTTCTGGGAAGCAAACGGAGGCGCGGGATAAGAATGGGGCATGAACCAGTTCCTAGATAAGTGCCAATCGAAAACGCTTGATTGGATGCAGCGTTCCGCCGGTGGCGACATCGCCCGCCCAATGACGAAGGGGCGCTTGGGCAGCGCTTTTTCCTACTCTGGCATCGGTTTCGGGTCTTCGTCGCCAGGCGCATCGCTTTCGAGCTCGCTTTTGGCCTGGTGCCAGAAGTCATCGGCCTTACCTTCCGGGCGACCTTCCCTTTCCCAAAGTTTGTGAGCGTACTCTCGGATCTGTTCTTCAGAGTATCGGGGCATCGGCCTCTCCTCAAAAACGGATAATTGCGGCGGCGAATCGCTTTGGTACAGTCATGCAGGCGAGCGCATCGATCGCTATAATTGCTTGTGCGCTTAAGACGCCACTATGTGACCAGTTCCCCGTCCAAGAATATTCCGTTAGGACTGTCGCTCCCGAATGAACCTTTCTCTCGTCCGCGCAGCAAAGGCGCTGTCACGAAAGAAGGGACTCGCATGGCTTTTCGCGAATCCAGCCGGCTTTTTGGCCGCACCCTCACACCGGAAGCTGCCGAGCGTACCAACAGCTTAATGCCTCGATGGACGAGTTCATCCGGCTACTGCATACCAACGGCTATGACAGCAAAAGCTCCGCCACGTTTGGAGCGATGGCAGGGCCATCGGAACGGCCACCATGCGAACAGGACGCTCAACTTCAAGAGAGGTAGAAATGTAAGTCGTTTCCACATAACAGGCGGCAACCTGATCGGCGTCTCCAAGCGGGTACGTCGCCACCAGCTGACGGCCGGCTAGGTTTTGAAAAACAGGAAATATACAACGGCAAAGGCGGCCACAACTAAGCCAAGGCTCCAAATTAAAACGTTGCGAACCGACGGCCCTGGCTCGGCGCCGCGTGCTTTGCGCGCTGACTTTACTTCGGCGCCATCATCATCTCGTCCCAATTCATATCCTTTCACGCAGCTTGAGCCCCCGTCAATTTGTTGGACCGCCAAGCGCTGTCTTGTTTCCGGCTTCGCTGCTCGGGGCGCTGACATGGACTTCGTGTCCCTGGCGGATCGCAAGGGACGCTGCAGCCACGGCTGCTTCGAAAGCAGACTCTTTGGTCAGGAAGTTCCCTTCCACGTCTCCATCGTGCAGAACGCCCCAGCCATCGTTAGATTCGATGACGGCATAAGTTGCTAAACCCATAGTGTCCTCCGGAATAACTGTCGGTCACAAGCCACTGCTAGATTCATGTCTGCCAAAAGCGTCGTGCTCGACGATCTCAAAAGGCAACGGGCCTAATCATTGCCGCCGTGCCAGTGCCCGGCCAATGAGAAATGCTGCCAACAACATACCGAGCGGAGCTTCACGCGTAAGCTTGCTTAGTATGTCGAGCGGCTTTCCGGGCTTTTTGCCTTCCTCGATTGCCTCTCCTATTGTTGATGCGACGGCTTTGACACCATCCGCCACGGCGGCCTTCAGATCAGACCATTGGTCACTTACACATGGCGTCTCTTGATCGGTCATGGCGCGTCCTCATCGGGTCGTTGCACAAGCACTCACTATGAGTATTGTTCCGGGCAAGACGGTTTTTCCCGGTCCAAGATCATTCCCGTTGCGCTTTGAAAACCTGGTCGGGCGGTTCGCGCGAGCCGGCGTCACGCAGAATAAGCGCTCTGCCGGGTAGCAACGGCAGGGCTACAGCGCCGAGAATGTTGGGCCTAGGGAGCATCGCCTTACTTCTTCACGACTGGCGGGGACGCTTTAAGAAGATCGCAACCGACGCGTGGCATTTAAGAACCAAGTCAGCGATTATCGACGGCGAATCGTCCCGTTGGGGACGGCACAACAGATTTGTCCGTGCAGCAAAAGGCACTGCGAGCGGGCCGCCCTTCAGACCAACTAGCTGAACTGAGCGCCGTTCTCAGACCCAAGCCTGATCCTCATCGACAGAGCTCGCGCCCGCACAAGGTCGCGGCTTAGGCGATCCTCCGGCCGGCCGCCTTGCCCTCTTCTAGAAATTTGAATTTATCGCCGTAACGAGCGGCTAATCTGAGAAGGCAGAGACAATCCTTAAAGCAAACTTTGGTTCCAAATCTGACGGTAAAAGTGTTCTTGTGCCGCGTATGTGGGGGAGCCTACTCTGACCTGCGACTCCCGTGCCGCTAAACGATGGCAGTTATCGCCTCTACCAGAGGGATTGGTTCGCGGAAAGTGAATGATGCCAAAAACAAAAAACGACCGCAATCTTTTAGAAAGCGAACGCGCCTTCCGACTTCTCGTTCAAGGCGTCACAGATTATGCGATCTATCTGCTCGACCCCAACGGCATCGTATCAAACTGGAATGCAGGCGCCGAGACGATCAAAGGGTATGGCGCCGACGAAATCGTGGGCCAGCACTTCTCGGTGTTCTATCCGCCGGAGGATCGCGAAGCCGGACTTCCCGCCACCGCATTGGAGGCCGCACGCCGGAATAAGCGCTTCGAAGCGGAAGGCTGGCGGATGCGGAAAGACGGTACGCGGTTTTTCGCGTCCGTGGTTATCGACGCCATTTATGAAAACGATGTCCTTGTCGGCTTTGCCAAGATCACGCGGGACATCACCGAACGGATGCAAGCCCGCTCCGCATTGAGCGAAAGCGAAAATCTTTTTCGCCTGTTGGTGAGCAATGTCACGGACTATGCGTTATACATGCTTGATCCGGAAGGTCATGTCACCAGCTGGAACCTCGGCGGTCAGCGGATCAAAGGCTATCTTCCTGACGAGATTATCGGTCAGCACTTTTCGCGCTTTTATACCCCCGGCGACCGGGACGCTGGAAAACCAGCGCGTGCTCTCAGCATTGCACGTGAAAAGGGCCGTTACGAAGAAGAGGGCTTACGCGTCCGCAAAGACGGCACGTTCTTTTGGGCGAGTGTGGTCATTGATCCCGTCCGCAATGACGCAGGCGAGCTGATCGGGTTTGCCAAGATCACGCGCGACATCACAGAGCGACGTCAAGCAACGCAGCAACTTGAACGCATGCAAAAGCAGCTGGCGGAAGCGCAGAAAATGGATGCGCTCGGTCAGCTGACCGGCGGAGTGGCTCATGACTTCAACAACCTCCTTATGGCAATCACGGGTAACGTTCGGCTGATCAAACGGCATGCCATTGTCCCCCGCGTGATCGAGGCAGCAGGAGCGATTGAGGCAAGCGTTCGTCGCGGCGCGGCACTTACTCGTCAGTTGCTGACGTTTGCGCGGCGTCAGCAAGTCGCTCCGACGCTGCTCAATCTTGAAGAGACCGTGCAAGCTGTACGCGAGGTCTTGGCTACCGTTCTGGGTAGCGCGATCAAGCTCGAAATCTCCGTACCGGCCGGAGTTTGGCCAATCTTCGCGGATCCAACCGAACTCGAAACTGCACTCATCAATCTCAGCATCAACTCTCGTGACGCCATGCCCGACGGGGGCACCTTGACGATTACGGCAGCAAATTACCGGGTCAGGGATGGAGAGGATAAAGGCGAGTACGTGCAGATCAAGGTGGCTGATACCGGCGCAGGTATTCCCGAGGACGTCATTGCGAAGGTGTTCGATCCGTTTTTCACGACCAAACCCGTCGGCAAAGGAACAGGATTGGGACTCTCACAGGTGCATGGCTTTGCCAACCAGGCCGGCGGTCGTGTCGAAATCCAAAGCAAGCTCGGCGCTGGTACGGAAATCACCATTCGGCTTCCGCGTGGCGAAGGCCATGCAGGTGCGCACGAAGCAGAGGTTCTGGCCAAAGGCGCCGGCAATGTCCTTCTTGTTGAAGACAATCCGGATGTTGCCACCGCCAGCGCCGTATTTCTGGAAGAGTTGGGATATCGCGTGAAATGCGTACCGGACGCGGAGTCCGCATTGCGCGAGATCGAGCACGACGGCATCGACCTCGTTTTCAGCGATGTCGTGATGCCTGGAAAAATGGATGGTCTCGGCCTGGCCCGCCATCTTAGGCAGAATTACCCGAACATCCCCGTCGTTCTCGCAACGGGCTACAGTGAGGCAGCGCGGAAACTGGGCTCTGAATTTTTGCTGTTGCGAAAACCTTACGAGCTTCATGAGCTGAGTAGTGCCTTACAGACAGCCCTTCACCAAAGATCGAAGGGGGCTCTATTAAATTGAACCACAAACAATGCACCGGATCTTACGCCCACCTGTCTTGACTAGCGTCAGCCTCATCGGCTCATGACACTTTGCCTGCCATGGCGAGAGCCGATGGAGCAAGGCGAAGGTCCCTCATGGGTTCGCGATGCGGACGATGCCTTCGATTGCGTGGCCGTAATTTTATCTAAATGCAGAGTGTTGAGAACGCAGTTTAGATTGGAACGCATCTGCGAAATGAACGTAATAAGGGCGCCATGTCCCTTCTGTCAGACTCCACGTTGCAGATCGTCTTGCTTGCCGCCTTGTTCGTTGTCCTTGAGGGCCGCGGCGCCGTTTCGCGCCAGCTTTGCAACGTGCTTTTGAAGATCAAACTGTTTTCGCGTTCATCAGCGTGGAAGTGTTTGCCATGGTCACAAGGGACGGAACCACAATCCCCGGGATAGACGCCGAGCAGGTGGCTAAGCTTGAAATTGCACGTCGGATTTTGGAGCAGGCACGGGCTATCCTAGCAAAGGCGGCGAAGGACTAGGCCTCGCTCCTTCCTTCACGGCCTGCCCGGTTGCGCTCATCTTGCGGCCGGCGGTCGGCAACGGGACGCCAGCGGGCCCAGCGGATCGCCTTAATGGGGCGGGACTTCAGATCTTGGTGACGTTGACGCTGTCGGCCTGATTGCCGCCGCGGCAGTAGTAATAATTCGCATGGCAGGCGGCTCTGCTCGGTGGATGGACCAATGTCAGCGGTACATCTTGGGAACAACACTAACAATTTTCACTTGGTCATACAGTGACGTCGCCGGACGCTTGAACTCGCTTTCGCAGTCTCAACGATCAAGGTCGCCTAGCTCTCCGCGCCTTGAGCTTTGGCTTCTAACGACCTTTTCCGGCGTGCTTGCGCCTGGGCGATGCCTCGCTTGGATCTCTTTGGAGGCAGCGTCTTTGCCCACGATTCACCAGCAAAGGCCGTTAAGCGGCCGCGGAGTGTTTCATGAAGACTGCACTAGGAAGTGATCCGAGACTTAACGGCGATGGTCTCGTCGATCGTTTCAAAGATCAGTTGCTGATCGTTATGTTGAAGCGGCTTGGCGGCGGTCCATTACGGATTCCAGTCGAGGAAATGGACCGGACTGGAACGGACCTAGCGTCGTTTCGCCTTGTCGGCGACGACTTCGTCGTGAGTTTATTCAAACCGCATTAGGATGGCCGCGGCCCGCTGGCGCCTACGGCCCTTCGCATGTGCGGTTGGTCCTTCGAACGATCGACTAGATAATGCTTAAAAAGAAAGGCCGCATCGCCCATGACGACGTGGCCTTTGTCCTATCTGCTTACTGTAGGACAGTGCCCTACCGGTTTCCGAAATACGCCTGAGCCTGCTTCAGAGCCTCGGACGGGTCGTCGAACTTGTCGCCGGCGAAACTCTTCATGGGGCTCCAGTGGGGTCCGTGAGCGGTGATATGGAACCACCCATCCTCCCCCCGTCGGACGCGTCCGACGATCTCCTGACGCTCGGCCCAGACGAGCAGCCACGTCTGGGAGTTCTCGTTGTGTGGCTGCAGCTCGATGGTCGCCATATAGTTCGTCCAAAAGGAGTGCCCGAGGACAACGCCAAGATTGGGAGTCGTTCCAGCAGATCGGAACTATCGGTGCGCTGCGGACTTCATCGCATGCTCGCCAACTGCCGTGAGGACACCGCCATTCTCGCCCCTTCCGAATGTCATAAGCTGCTAGAGAATGCGCAGGCCTTCGCCGCGAAGCTCTCAAGCCGCGCCTTTAATACGGACAGAACTGCTCACATCGCACCGGACGTCTGGACGGACTTCCGCTTCAGCGGATTGGCTATGAGCCCACTGCCTCATGAGCTCGGCGGCAGCAGTCTCTGGGACCCGCGGTTCGGCGCCGAACTCTGCACCATCCTGCGTCTACTCGGCGCAGCGGACCTCTCGCTTGCCCGTATATTTGAGGGCCACGTCAACGCGGTGGGGCTGGTCTGCCGTTACGGAACACAAGCGCAGATCGAAGGTCTCGCGGGAAGCGTGCGTGATGGTGCGCTATCCGCAGTATGGGGCGCCGACGACGCGCAGGGCCTGAGGATCACCCCGGAGCGGGATGGCAACGTCCTCAAAGGCCGCAAGATCCTGGCGTCGGGCGCCGGGTTCGTGACGCGTCCCCTGGTTACCGCATCAGCACCGGAGGGGCAGCAGATGTGCCTGCTCGACCTCGAGATCGGATATGCGCACGACACGTCCAGCTGGCAGGCGCAAGGCATGCGCGCGACGGCGACCGGGACGGTCGACTTCACCGGGCGACGCATCACGGATCGTGAGCGGATCGGCGCTCCCGGCGACTTCATGCGACAGCCGCACTTCTCGGGCGGCGCATGGCGCTTCTGCGCCGTCCATACCGGCGCAACGGAACGGCTAGTCGACCTGTTCCGAGAGCACCTTAATTCCTCAGCAAGGGGCGAAGACGCGTATCAGCTCGAGCGCCTTGCGACTTGTGTCGCCGACGCGACGACGGCGCGCTTTTGGGTGGAGGACGCCGCGCGCCGTCTGGCGGTCGAAGATGATCCAGAAAGCATCGTGGCTTTCGCCAACCTCACCCGGATGGTTGTCGAACGATCCGCCCTGACTGTCATGGAGACCGTCCAGAGGGGCATCGGGCTTCGGGCGTTTGTGCGTCCTCACGACGTTGAGCGCATCTGCCGCGACCTGGCGACGTATCTGCGGCAACCGGTGCCGGACCGCGCCATGAGCGATGGGGCTCAGGTCTTTCTGAGTTCGTCGCGGTCGGCAGGAGACTTTTAGTGAAGGTTTCGGAATATCTCGAAGTGACGAAGGCGCTTCCTATCATCTCGCGCGAGGCGCTGACGGAGGGTGCGCCCTTCTTAATTCTCTCGCCGCACCCGGACGACGAGACGTTAGGTCTTGGCGGTCTGATCGCTCAGGCCTGCCAAGCAGGCCAGAAGGTTCACGTCGTGTTTTTGACCGATGGTGCGGGTTCGCACCCCCGGTCGGTCCAGTACCCTCCGGAACGGCTGGTCGATCTCCGGAAGGCGGAAGTCAGGGCGGCAGGCGAAATTCTGGGCCTCCATCCGGCGTTCGTACGCCATCTCGACCTCCCCGACACGCAAGCCCCTCTGGAGGGACCCCAGTTCGACGCGGCGGTCCGCGCCGTGTCCGACCTTCTTCAGGAGACGGGCGCAAAGGCCTTGTTTGTGACGTGGGATCAGGATCCGCATTGCGATCATCAGGCGGCCGCTGCCATCGCCAAGGCGGCCGGAGTCGCCAACCCAGCTGTCAGGCTCTGGGCGTACCCCATCTGGGGGTGGCACCTCGATCAGGACGACGATGTCCCAGGCTTCCCGCGGGGCCACCGGCTGGATATCGCTGGAGAACGTGATCTCAAGCACCGTGCTATCGCGGCCCACGCTTCGCAGATGTCCACGCTTATCGAAGACGATCCAACGGGCTTCCGGTTCACCGAAGAGACGTTGGCGCCGTTCCTTGGCGAGCACGAGTACGTTTACGAGGTCTCCCGATGAGGAGGCATATAGAGAGTTTGCCCGCTTCATACTTCGAGGAACGGTACCGGCAGGATATCGACCCCTGGGGATTCCGAACCAGCGCCTACGAGCGGGAGAAATATGACCGCACTCTGTCGGCTCTTACGCGCGCCCATTACGATCGTATCCTCGAAGTTGGCTGCTCGATCGGGGTCCTGACGGCAAGGCTCGCGCAGCGAGGCGGAGAACTGCTGGCGATCGACGCGTCCCGCACGGCGCTGGAAGCTGCGCGAAAGGACGCGCCGCCGAACGTCGCCTTCGAGGAATGTGTGCTGCCGACCGAATTCCCGGACGGCGCCTTCGACCTCATCGTGCTGTCTGAAGTGCTGTACTACTTCAGCCGGGCCGATCTCCTTTCGGTGGCCGAAAACTGCTGCAGGGTCCTCGCTCCCGACGGAGAGATCGTCCTCTGCCACTGGCTGGGCGAGACTGACTATCCGCTGAGGGGAACGGAGGCCAGCGACGCTTTCGCCGACGCCGTCGTCAAGCGAGTTCCGGCTCGCCGGATCCTTCGCGATGAAGTCTACCGCCTGGAGCGGCTGTCCGCGTGATTGCGGCGGCCCTCAGGCTTGCGACGATCATTCTGGCGATCGCGATCTGCCGAGGCAGCTCCGAGGGGCGCAGCGTCCGGTGAACCGTGAGAACAGGACTTCTGCCCGATACGGCTTCCCATGCCTCACGAAGCGTCGCCTCCTCGGCACGGAGGTGACGAACGAAGTCGGAGGGAATGCACAACCGGGCGGACATCGGCCCGTCTTCGAGCGCACTCTGCCACGCCCGGCGGAAAAGCGATCGGTACATGGCGCGACGGGCGATCTGCAAGGCGGGCTCAAGATCGTCGTCGCAAGGAGCATTCAAATCGGCGAGCCGGCGTTGCATGGTGTCGGCCGCTCCGCCAGGCGCCCGCCCCAAGATCCGACAGGACGTCTGGACGACGACGTCGAGCGAGTGACGAACCTTGAATCCCGCCTCGTCCAACGCAGCCGTAAGGGCGGCGTCTTCGCCGAGAGCGCGTGCAGGAAGTCCTCCGATGGCCCGATAGGCCGCCACGGTTACGGCCAGGCTCGCGCCCGAAGAGACACGATGGTTCGGCCAGGGATCATGGGCTCGCGGATCACAGCGCGCGATGATTTCCGCGGCAAGGCTGAGGTAAGTATCTTCGAGCCTACCGCGGGACAGGAAATCCCGTCCAAGCGAAACGATCTCGAGCGGTTCTGCATCGATGTAGCCTGCCACGCACTCCACACCGTTCGCCAACTCGTGGAGGTTAGACGAAAACCACGCGGGGCCGACGCAGCTATCGGCATCCGTGCTCATAATTACACCGCCCGGGCCGAGCGCATCGAGGCGGTCGGCCGCAAGGTCCATTGCACGCTTCCGCGCCCAGCCGGCGTTGGCCATCTCCGACGGCAATTCGTCCTCTATGACCACCACCCTCTGCGGGACCGAGTCGGCGAAACGTCTGGCGACTCCCGAGGTACCGTCAGTGCAATTGTTGGCGAACACCAGGATCTCGAACGCGTCCGCGGCAAGGGGCGCGCCGAAACGGTCGCGCTGGACGGCCAGCGCAGCGATACACCGCTCGATCCGGTCGGCTTCGTTGCATGTCGGAATGGTGACGATCGCGAAAGGCTCGATGTTCGTATTCATAAGGCGGAGCGTCCTGGCGTAGGTGCGCCTGCTAATCGCCAGGTTCGATGCATGTTCCCTCAGCTGGGCCGCAGCGGCTACTCTATCAAGAGACTGGCGCGAAGGCCTGTCCATGTTCCAGGTCGTATCGCTCTCCAGGTTTTAGAGCGAAGCTTCTTCATCTGCCTTCCGCTGATGTCGGCGTACTTGCTGATGGCCGCAGGCTTGGTCCCGCGATCCGGGCGCAGGCACCCTCACGCCGGATGCGCATCCGTATCACTGTCGATGTCACTGCGCCGGAGCAGATAATCTAGACCGCCGACGCGGTACCAGCGATAGGCATATGCTTCCAGCATCAGGTGGTGCTTGCCATGGGCATCGGCGCGGTTATGGTCTTCCGTCAGAAGATTGATCAGGTGGTCGCCCTGCTTGCCATCGAGGCCGAGTGCAAATGACACTTCGCGTGGCTGTTCGTCGAGATTATGCACGAACAGCACGGAGTTGTTGCGCCAGTCGTAGCGGATCGCCAGCACGGCAGGGTTGCGCGTGGCGATGATGGTGAAGTCGCCCCAGCCAATTTCGGGGACCTCCTTGCGCATCCGGATCATGCGCTCGGTCCAGTTCAGCATCGAATTGGGATCGCGGCGCTGCTTGGCGACATTGACGTGATTGTAGCCGTAGGGGCCCTTGTCGATCACAGGATTCTTTGACTTCTCGCTCTTGGTGAAGCCGGCACGGGGTTCGTTCGACCATTGCATCGGCGTCCGCGCGCAGTTGCGTTCAGGCAGCGTGAGATCATCACCCATGGCGATCTCGTCGCCATAGCGCAGCACCGGCGTACCCGGCAGCGTGTACATCAGACTGTAAGCAAGCTCGAGCCTGCGTCGGTCGCCGCCGAGCATTGGCGCCAGCCGACGTCGGATGCCGCGATGGTAAAGCTGCATGTCCTTGTCCGGGCCGAATTTCGCGAACACCGTCTGGCGTTGCTCGTCGGTCAGCCGGCCGAGATCGAGCTCGTCATGATTGCGCAGGAACAGGCCCCATTGCGCCGTCGCCGGGCGTGGCTTGGTCACCTTCATCGCCGCAGCCAGTGGGCGCACGTCGCCGGAGGCCAGCGCATAGAACAGGTTCTGGTTGACGTGAAAGTTGAACATCATCTGCATGCGGTCGCCGTCGCTGCCGAAATATTCCATGTCGGTTTCCGGCAGCACATTGGCTTCGGCGAGAATGATGGCGTCGCCCTTGCGCCATTGCAGGAATTCGCGGAAGGCGCGCAGCATGTCGTATTGTTCGGTGGGCTTGTTGACCTTCGGTCCCTTGGTGGCGATCACGAAGGGCACCGCATCCATGCGGAAGCCGGAGACGCCAAGCTGCAGCCAGAACCCCATGATCTTCAGGATCTCGGCCTGCACATAGGGATTGGATGTGTTGAGGTCCGGCTGGAAGTCATAGAACCGGTGGAAGAACCAGGACTTCGAGGTCGTGTCATGCGTCCAGGTCGATTTCTGCACGCCGGGAAACACCATACCCTTGTTGGCATTGGGCGGCTTCTTGTCCGACCACACATACCAGTCGCGATAGCGCGAATCCCTGGCGCTGCGCGCGTCCTTGAACCAGGCGTGCTGGTCCGAGGTGTGATTGACCACAAGGTCGATGATGACGCGGATGCCGCGCTGGTGGCAGCCATGGGTGAATTCGACGAAGTCGCCTAGCGTGCCGTAGCGCGGATCGACGCCGTAGTAGTCGGAGATGTCGTAGCCGTCGTCCTTGCCGGGCGAGGGCTGGAAGGGCATCAGCCAGATCGCGGTGATGCCGAGGCCGTGAATGTAGTCGAGCCGCCGCGTCAGGCCCTTGAAGTCGCCGCAACCGTCGCCATCAGCATCCATGAAACTGCCTACGGAGAGGCAGTAGAAGACGGCGTTCTTGTACCAGAGGTCGTCGATCATGTGGCCCTTTGGTCGTGGTTGTGTCGCGACCGGGTCGCGTCGATCAGCCGGGACTCACTCGGAATCGTTGGAGCTTGCCGACGGCGCACACGTCCAAAATCGCAACGCCATTTTCAGTCCTGAACCATGAGAGCTCGACGCGAAGAAAAGATCCATCGGCTACACGAGCCGCAATTACTTTGGCCGTGCGGATGAAGTCGATTAAACTGCTGGTGCTATCAATGGTTCCCGTCAACACAGCGATCCTTATAAACAGCATGTGCGAATAAAGCGGAGTTGTCGTTTGGTGTCAGTGTCGACTATGACAGAATGCTAGCAACTGGACGGCGCGGAAGTCGACGAGTTTCAGCCCAGCGGCATCCGGGACGTCGCGGCGCGCCGGCAAAGATTGCCGACCGGGCAAAAAAACCTGGGATGCACGCCGTGCAGCATGGCACCGGCCGTTACCCACAACAGTCCGATCGTGTCGAGGATTCCAATTCGGGAACAAGCGGCAATTTATAATGCCCTTTGCTGACGCTTATTTTATTTCTGGGTTGAGTGAACGAACTCAATGAAACGTCACGAGGATTCCCTATGAAGTGGGTGCCACTGACGCGCAACTTCTGATCAGACGTTTGAAAGGCTATTAAAACGGAGGCTCAACCAATCAAGCGTCGCGAACATCCGATGTGAACTTGTAGAAGAGACCCGACGAATCAACGGTATGTTTCTCGCATCTGATCTGCTCATCCGACTGGAGGAGGAAAGGTTTTTATTACCGATCCATTTTGAGCAGTTCCGGTAGCCGCCGCGCGAAAATGCGGGCGGTTTTTTATGCGCGAGCCCGCGACGATTTCGAACAAGCTAACGGGGACGCAGAACGCGGCGCCCATCAGCACGTGGCGCCCTCCCCGCCATCGGATAAAATGGGGATATGCAGGACCATATTTTCGATCTTCTAATGTTGGGCATCTTACTCTTCGGCATAGCGCTGATCCTTCAGACACACCAGGAGCCAAATGACGGCTCGTTCTGATGCGCGAGGGCGACACCCACCGGCCATCGTCTAAAGAGGTAGGAGCCGCGTTTTGATTTGGCGCGATCCGGAGACGTCGCATCGAGTCATAATGAAAGAGGCCGCCAACTGAGGCGGCCGCTCAAATACTACCTACTGCCCAATAAAGCAGTAGGAGGACCAAAACCACGAATGCAGTAATCAGCCCGGCTATGCCTAATGCGAGAAGGACTCGGTAGAGTCTGTCTTCCATTGTGTTGCAATGCCAATTCGCGCCTATTGTTCCGCTTGCCCATCCCGACGCTCATCGAAATCGTCGCCGCCCGGACGGCGGCACGCCACAAAGGCGCTGTGATGCCCGCCCGAACTCTCCCGCCATCGCTCTCCCGCCCTGCTCGAGACATGGACATCCGGTACGGCGACGTAGACGTCGGCACCATCGCTCAGCAAGACTGGAATGCGAACCCGGAAAGGTCTGGCATCTGAAAATGGACCTGCGGCTTCTATGGGACTACATCGAGCCTAGGCGTCGCCACCCGCAGTCGGTTCTCCAGTGCATGCCTGAAATACCTGACCGTGACGATGCAAATCGCCGCTCTGGAGAGTTTGCAGAAGGGCTATGGCCAGTTGAGGATCGTAAACGAAGCCCCGGTCGTTGAGCGAACGGCTTCGATCACGACGTGAAAAGCTTCGACTTAACAGTGGGGCCGTCCCCGAGACATTTACCCGGCCCCGTCTTGCCGCCAGACAACGAGCGCGCGCTTATTTCGCGGATTTTCCAGCGGAGGCATACATGACGATGATTGAGCATTACCGGCCGGTTGCTGATGACCGCATTGAATTTCACAATGCGAACGTTGCCAACAGCCGGCTAAGTTACGCGGGAGACCCGTCCTTTATTTTGGCTTTGAAATGATGCAAGACGAACAGACGGACGGCCGAGGTTAAGTTCACCTGAGGCCCGTTGCGGTCGACCAGTCTGACAAGGGCTGCTGGGCTCGTCCCTCGTTCACTGGCAATTTCCTTTAAAGCGCTCCAAAACTCAGGCTCAAGGCTGACGCTCGACTTCGATCCGTCGGCTTTAACGAGTCCCTGCTTTCTCCTTTTCGGCTGAGGCACGCTATTTCACCGTTTTGGTTTGCTGATCGACAGGTGCCTTACCTTCGTTTCTGATGACCGAGACCGCGCCTCCAATGAGACCCAGCAACAAGATGAAGCCGAGCGCGTAGCCGTAAATCGGTCGGATGGATCGTCGCGGACTCTTCAACATAGAGGCTACTTTCAAGGGTCCCCCGGTGTTCGAGGCGCCGCGGCGAGGCAACCAGAAAATTGAACGCCTTACGAAGACACACTCATGCGAGGCATTCTGAGAAATGCGAGAACCAGAAATTGTTCCCATCTAAAAGTGAAGTCGTTCGGGAACAGGTTTTGTTAGTTTGCATTTCTCGGTTGGGGCGTCACGAGAGGAAACGACATGCGAAAACTTCTTATTGCAAGTGCAGCACTGACACTTATTGCAGCGCCGGCGCTCGCCCAGACGACGCCGAGCTCGCCCGCTGCACCAACAACGTCGGACCGGACGACCGGCGCAGTTGGCTCGGAACGCGGCAACAACGCCAGCTCTCTCAGCGGTTCGAACGCAGCTGCAGGAAAAGCCGGCGGCGCCAACTCAATGAACAACGTTGACCAAGGCCGCACTAGCGGCGGCGGCGCGGGCGGTGGTGCAGGCGGCGCAGGTGGTGGCGCAGGCGGCGGTGCCGGGGGTGGCGCGGGCGGCGGGAACTAATTGTCCAGCTGGACGGATGTACTCTACTGGACAGCTGGGGCCCCGGAGCAAGTGCCGGGGCCCTTCGCCTGAGCACGCCTATTGGCCATGCTTCAATAACACTTGCCGACATGCTTTCGAAATGCGCGGCCTATTCTGCTGAAGGCAGGAAAGCACCATCATATCCCCGCCCTGAATCGCTTGTGCGCAATAGCGCTTCACGCTGGCACGGCACGCAGCCTGCTCCTCCAGCGTTCCGCTGCTTTGCGCAAGGGCTGTGCCGGAGAATACGATTGCCGCAGCTATTAACAGGATCGAACGTGTCATCAGTAACTCCTATTTGCCCTTGATAACAGCTCTTCGCCTTGCTCTGTTCCTCCACGGCTCACCAATTGGAAACATCATCTGGCTGGCCACTTGGTCGGATCGCACCGCACCATCGAGCGCGATGGGATTGGAACACCATTCGCACGTGCGAGTTGGACGGGCCCCCTGCTCGTGAAGAACATGAAACGTATTGCATCGATGAGCGTCTTCGCTCTCTCCTTTCTAAGGAGCCCGCCTGGCAGAAAAGCGGCTGGACTGGCTACGATCCTGCGAGCAAACCTTCGATGCGGACGAGATGCGCAGAGAGCGCCAGCTGTATGGTTCTCTCTGATTGAGAAAAGGCCCGCTTCGGCGGGCTTTTTTTTGTTAGCGTATACTTCGTCAGCAATCTGCCTCGCCTGTCGATCGGCCAGCCCGGAACGAATTATTCCGCCGGCTCTTAAAATCCCGGTCCGTGCGTGTGTCAGCGATGAATGCGGAGCCGAGAATGTTCCTGATGGGCCTTGGCGCGCTGCTAGTCCTAGGCGGCGTCTTGTACATGGCACGCGCCGCTATTTGGCGGGGATCGCTTAGCGGCCCAGATTCCTCCCGGCCAGTTCGCGACACTCTGGAGCCACCGCGGCGGGGCATGAGATTCTTGGGGCTCGGAACCAACTGGCCGGGCATTCTCCTAATGGTAATTGGTGCGGTTCTGTTGGTGTCGGGGGCCAGTTTCTAGACCGCAAATGTTCGCTCGGCTTGGCTCGATGCAAACCTTTTCCGATGGATGAACCCGTCTATCACTAGGGCAAGAAGGAGCCGGCGTGGCGCGACCAAGCTGGCGAGAGACCAATGAGTGAGCGAGATGAGATCGATCATCTGATACGTTCTGTGACCGCGGCGAGAAATCTTTTGAAAGACTACATCGGGCCGGGCTCGCGAAGTGCCGTTGATCTAGTCGATCGGCTGATCGACGTGCTCGACGATCGGGACTTCGTTGCCACGCTGGATCGGCTCAATCGGCGCAAAGTGATCCGATTGATCGAATGACGAAAAAGCCGCCCGGGCATGACACCGGCCGGCATCCTGATGGGGCTGCCGGCTCCCCGTCCGGTGCCGCCGCATTCTTGGATAGGCTGATCGAGCTTGGTTAGCGCATCGTTAATGCGCTCGCTCGTGCTGTCGATCCGACCATGGAGCAATCCCCAGATTCCAAAGTGCTAAGAGGACGGCGATCACCAAACACCACTAACATACTGATATACCGTCCACGGTGGGTTTCAGGCCACTTCCCTGAATAAACCATTCAGGACGCATTCATTAGACTACTTCTAAATCGCTTGTTAGACGCATACGTTTGGCAAGTAGGTGAGAAAATGTCCTTTGACCCGATGGCCGCGGTAGTTGATTGGCTAGATGCCTATCGCTCAGGCGACCTTGAAAGTATTCTCGGCCTTTATGCCGAAGCCGCTACGATCGAATGTGGTTGCGGCGGCGCCACGACGATAAATGGTCGCGAGGCTTTACGTGCATATTGGGAGCAGCGCCTAAGAGATTCTCCGGCCGCGGACTTGGACAATCTCGAACCGGCCCGTGATGGCGTTGCCATTACTTACGTTTGCCACGGCTCAAATATCCGGGCTGACTTTGAATTTGATGCTGCTGGCCAGATCACCTTCCAAAAATGCGGCCCGCCAAATTAGGGCCCCTTGACCGCGCAAACGCGCTGAGGGTCATCAGGCTAGTCGAATAAAAAGCCCGGTCACCGGCGCCGAGCAAGAGCGGCTGCAGGCTAATCGCGGGTACCTACCCGACTTCATCATCTGGCGGTTTTTTTTCGCTGCGCCAATCGGTGTTTGCCGTGTCGTCGTAGCCGCTTCTATTACTGTAGAACATCAAGGCCATCAGGCCGCATCCAATAACGAGTGAGAAAACCGTCCCGAGCGCCAAGGCGATCCAACCATGGATCGACATCTCAGCGTCCTCAGCTGACGTCCATGCCATCATCGACCAGACAATTGCGAAGAGCAGCATGGCGAACAGAACGATTAAAACGATGGCCTGACCAAAGTTAATCGTCCGGGATGGATTTTGCTCGCGCATTGCAACCTCCCTGTCGGCACCGTGCCTGTCCGGCTATTAGACACTCCATCGCGACGGATTACAAAAAGCCCGGCCTCCGTTCGACAGCCGGGCAAGTTCCGGAGGCAAACACGACCGGGTCACCCGCTCGTGGGGCTACCCGGACGGTGACGCGCGCGATACCACCCACGCCGATTGCATTGGCTGCTGCTCGAGACAGATCGATGCAACGACCCTTGATAAACGGGCCGCGAGCCGTGATCCGAACTTTTACCGACCGATCATTGGCGTTATCATCGTGACGTGGCTGCCGAAGCGCGTGGTGCGGTGTGCGGCCGCCAGGGCGTAAGTCGAACCGTTCGCCCGAGGCCGTCCCGCGGCCGTGATAGCCATCTCCTACGCCGTATGGCTAGCGATGCAGTTTCCTCCTTGGTCATGGTGAGGTTGAGGGATACGACGCCTTCGAGGAAGTTCTGAGCAGCAGCAGGCCTGACGGAGAGCACGCACAGCCAGGCTGCCGCTAAAAGGCGGGTCATTGAGTTTCCATTTGTGTTGATGCTAGATTTTCCCGGCCGGAGCGATCCCAGGAAGCACACGCGACGGTCGGCCCGCCGCTCAAGGATTCGGCTGAGCGTCGGGCCATTTCATTGGCTGCTATTTGATGGAACGAAATCTATTATTGCCGCTTTTTCCTGCGGTCGGCAGTTGTGTGGTGCTGTCGGCCGGGCTCGGCGGCTTCCCCACCCCCAAAACCCAACGCCGCCGAGCCTCCTATGATTGTACTCAGCTGATGTGCCCTGCGCCGCCGGTGACAGGCGATGGCGAAATCCGCTCCGCAAGCCGTGAGAAGCAGCTAACGAATTTCGCCGGTAAGGTTGAGTAGTTAGGTTAAGGAGCGGCTTGTGTTGTGCACATGAACGAAGGGCTTAGCGTCAAAAGTGTCGCGTGACGTTGCCGGACTTGTCGTTCGTACCGGCAACATTTCAATTGCGTGGCACGGGGTCGCTCAATTGCAATATGAGCGGCCCCACTAAGCTAGGCGGATGTTGACCGGAACGTTGTCGATCAGATCTGATTATTTGAGGAGCCGATGGTCGTTCTTCCAAGGTCATACACTCCGGTTTCCGTCGGCCCAGGAAGGATTCCAAGAAGTTTGTTCTTTCCGGCAGCTGGCAGATGATCCCTTAAGCTGTCGCCGGGCTCGGCGGCTCACCATGTCCCTCAACCTCAGGCGGCCGGGCCTTCCATTATATTATTGGGGGCTTGATGAAGCGCCGCCGGAACGAAACCATTTGATCCAATTTTCACGAGCCGGCAGCTTTTGCAGAAGCTGTTGGCCGAGCTGAGCGGCATCCGCACCGAGTTCAGTGAGGCGGCCGGCGGCGAAATCTCTCCGCCGCCGGGCCGATCCTTCCCGAGGAACGAATTAGTTTGTGCTGACTTTTCACGGAGCCGGAAGCTTTCCTCGGCCCCTCGTCGAACGGCATTCCCATCTCATCTGGGCGATAGGATTCCGGATACTGCGGTACAAAAGCGTCGCCGCTCTCCATTTCGGTTGGGACGCTATGATCCCGAGGAGCGCCGAGACGCATTCGGTTCGGTTGAGCCAGCCCGAGCGTTGCGTGAGCTTGGCCTCGACGTTGAATGAGGGCCCATCCAACGAGCGTTGCGGCCAGAATGAGCGCAGACTTGGCCTGAGGACTTAGCCGGGGATCTCCCAGTTGGCGAAGGCCAAGTCGGCGTCAAACCTTCGGCGACGCGCGAAGGTAGGACCGGTAAAACTCCACGCTAGCCCGCTGAGCGCTTGACATCCCTTGGCGGGCCATTGGCCGCTCGGGATCGATATGCCGCGATAGCCCGATTGGACAACAGAAGGCGGCTCGTGATGCCCTCTCGCATCAGTCTGGCTACGTGAAATGTGAGGAACTGGTTAGCCTCACGAACATCTTCCAAGTCTCCCGAGCGCCGCAGAAAATCGAAAGCGATATCGACGGACTCATCAAGAAGCGCAGCGAGCGAGACAGTAGTCAGGGTCGCCTCCCGTTATGAAATTGCGAGCTCTTTACGCACGGTCGCGGCAGAGTTGCCAACTTTTTCGACAACGCTTTGCAACTCCTCCTTCGTAACCTTGAGGTGCTTGGTCCAGTATCGAACTCTTGCTGCGACCTTGCGGAGTTTTTTTTAAGATCGTCCATAACAGCCTCGATTCGCGTGTTAAACGGCGGACAGCGGCATCAAGTTCCCGCCAAGACCGCTACAGACACATCTGGCGCCAGTTGCGCAGGTTAGCGCTCTGTAAAACGTTACGATCACATAAAGGAGCCGCGCCAACCCAAAGGCCCGCGCGGCGAGTTCGTCTATGCAAGAGTTTGCGTGCATGCAAGGACGTGGGATCAAGAGCTCTAATTGAGCGTTGTTCCAAGCGACTGGTGGTGGGAAAGGTATGCAATTGCGACCCCGCTGCGGACCGGCTGAAGGTCGTCTAATTCCGAAGCCGGGTAGTCGTTGAGACGCCGTTCCCGGTAGGCCCGCAATGCGTCCCGCCTACAAATAATTTTGGTCCCGCTAAAACACCATACGGTTCCCGTCACGTTGCGAGCGTCGCGGGTGCGCCGCGAGCATGTGTCTGCCTTGACGTACTCCCCAATTACAATGGTTGCTTGATTGCCGGAGCAGTCCGGCGAATTTTGCGAGAATACAAGGAGGGAGCCGGTTAGCAGACTTGAACTCGCAGGGACGGCGTTGAGCAGAACGATGCCGCAGCTCGCATTAAGATCAGCAGGCGCCGTGCAATTGCACCAGGCCCTCGCTCTCCGGCTCTGCCACGCGGCCATCAGTGCCTACGCGACCGAGAAGAGACCCCTTGTCATTAGAATTTGCCACTTATTCCCGACTTCTATCGGAACTACCGTGTGTCTTCCTCGTTCACGATGACTACAAAAAATGGAGGAATTGATCATGAAGGCGCGTTTCTTATTTAGCACGGCGGTCGGCTTGGTGTTCGCCACCGCAGCAATTGCTCAGTCGCCAAGCGCGACAGCAACCTCCCCTAGCACACAACAAACGCAGTCCCCGAGCACCTCTTCGCCTACGACTCAGAAGGCGCCCGATACGACCAACGATCGGTCCACGTCCACCTCACCAAGCACATCCACCAGCTCTTCGCAGGCGCAGACGACTGCTCCATCGTCGGCGGCCGGGTCTTCAACATCGCAGCCCCCGCAGGCGCAGACCAACACGCCGCCCGCAACGGCCGGCGGCCAGATGCAGGCTCCGACCAGCGGCGGTACTAACGCTGCAGCGCAGCCAACGACAACGAGTAATACGGCGCAGTCTCCTTCTAACAACGCGGCGCAAGCTCCCTCGACGAACAACAATGCGCAGTCGCAATCGACCAGCGTCAATGCTTCCGTCAATATCAATGACCAGCAGCGCACGCGTGTTACCCAGTCGATTTCTCGGCTCAACGTGCAGCCTCTTAACAACGTTAATTTTTCCCTGACCGTGGGCACCTCTGTTCCCCGCGACACCCGTCTGCAGACGCTTCCCTCTGAGGTCGTCGAAGTCGTACCGCAATATCGAGGCTACAGCTTCTTTGTGGTGCGCGACGAAATCGTCATCGTCGAACCTTCGACCTTGCAAATCGTAACTGTGCTGCCGCGCTCCGGTGGATCAACGGCCGCCGCGCCTGCACCGGCCCGCTCCAAGGTCTCGTTTACCGACAAGGACCGGGACGTTGTGCGCAAGCACGTCAAGACGAGGACAACCGAGCGCCAAACGACCGGCAGTACGGCCAAGACGGTTATCCGCCGCGGCGAGCGTCTACCGGAAACGGTCGAGATTGAAGAATTTCCCGACGTCGTTTACCGAGAAGCTCCTTCACTGCGCGACTACCGCTACATCCACCGCGAAAATCGCACCTATCTGGTCGACCCCGGAGAGCGCGTGGTGATCGACGAAATTGACTGACACGACTTCACAAAGTGAATCGAGGCGGCCAATGGGCCGCCTCTTTTTCGCAATGTCATTACAAAGGCCGAAACCTCGGGTGCGATGGCTGTCATATGGGGGCTCGCGCACTTTTCCGTATTATATTTTGGCAGGTCCTACTCAGACTTCGTGGCGTGTGCCTTATCGGGCAGTGCAGCCAATTGCTGAAGCGCGACCCGACTGTTCAGCGCCGCAAAAGTCTCGCGCGTACTGAAAAAACTGACGGCTTCGTCAAAATCCTCAGCTTCTACAATTTTTGCTCGCGCGATGGCGAGGTCGGAATCGATCTGGCCACGGCTGCGTGGCTCATCAACCAGCGATCTCAAATGGGCCGCGCACAGATCCATGTCCTTACGCAATTCGTGCAGCGAGCTTGCGCCGTAGATCGGTGCCGTCAAGGCCAACTCTTTTGCGCGAATCAGTACTTTCGGCGGTAGATTCTGTTCGGGAGTTCCGAATAAGCCGGCGTGCTGGCCTGGCTGCAGAGCGCGCGACGACACGATGGCCAGCGGCATCGACAGCCACAGACCTACGATTACCGGCGTCATCCACAGGAATAGCGGTAGCGACACCGCATAAGCGCTAATCGCCATCAGTACACCGAACACGGTCGGTACCGCGTACTTTCTGACCACTTCGCGGATCGGGACGACGCCGTCGTCGCGGCGCTGGACCTGCCAGCCGGCATCCCGACCAAGCAGAATCTCGCCTACCGCCGACGATTGGAAGATCATCATCACTGGCGCGATCAGGCCGGACAGCAAAGTCTCGACGATGATGCCGGACAAAGCAAGAAAGCCGCCGCCGAACCGCGCTCGATTTTCGGCCTGGGTGAGCAGCAAAACGTAGGCAAGCAGTTTTGGTACGATCAGAAGACCCATCGTGCCGGCGAAGACCCAGGCCGCGCGAACCGGATCTTGGGCTGGCCACTGCGGAAACAGCGAAAATCCCTTTGCGAAATATTCCGGACGCACGAACTGGGCCTGCAGCGAGATGAGAATCCCGAGCACCAGAAACATGAGCCACAGCGGCGCAGTTAAATAAGAACCGATGCCGGTCAGGAGATGCAACCGCGAGACCCAATGAAGCCGCGGCGCTGCCAGCACAGCCAGGTGCTGCAGATTGCCCTGACACCATCGGCGGTCGCGCGCTGCAAAATCGAGGAGCGACGGCGGACATTCCTCGAAACTGCCGCCCAGTTTCGGAGCCATGTGGATCGCCCATCCGGCGCGCCGCATGAAAGCTGCTTCAATGAAGTCATGGCTGAGAATATGGCCGCCGAACGGCTTGCGCCCGGGAAGTTCGGGCAGGCTGGCATGTTCTGCGAAGGCGCGCACGCGGATGATGGCGTTGTGTCCCCAGTAATTGCCTTCCGAGCCGTGCCACCAAGCGATTCCGGAGGCGATTACCGGGCCGTAAAGCCTGCCAGCGAATTGCTGCATCCGTGCGAATAGCGACCGCGCATTGACAACGATAGGCAGCGTCTGGATCAGACCGACGCCGGGATGCTGCTCCATGCCGGCGACCAGGCGCACGATCGTGTCACCAGTCATGAGGCTGTCGGCGTCCAGGATGATCATGTGATCATACCCAGCGCCGAACCGCTTGACCCAATCCTCAATATTTCCCGATTTGCGCGCGGTGTTGCGCATCCTATGGCGATAAAAGATGCGATCGCTGGCAGTCTCGCGGCGCAGTTTCAAAATGGCTTTTTCCTCGGCCACCCAGATTGCAGGGTCAGTGCTGTCACTCAGCACGTACCAGTCGAACTGCGCGGCGTAACCGGTCTCCGATATAGATTCCCACATCGCCCGCAACCGCGCCGTGATCTGATGGGGATCTTCGTTATAGGTCGGTAACAGCATCGCGTTGCGGCTTGAGATCATCGCAAGTGGCGTAAGCGGTTCTATGGCGAGCGGATCCCGTGCGCGCATCAACAGTAGGACGAAGCCGGCCAGTGCCGACATGAACGAGAACGCGACCCAGGCGAACAGCAGTACGAAGAGCGCCAGTACCATGCCTTCGAGGATGGTCACGCCGCCGACCTTCAGCACCTCGAACATCTCGTAGCCGCCGGCCGCGGTCAGGGCCACGGTGCCGAGGAGGATGTAAGCGCGCCGCAGAACAGTCGGCATGGGCCTGAACTGCGCGCGTCGTTGGGAGGAAGCTGGCCCTGCGAGCCCATCCGATATCATCGTCAGCGGCATCTCTGGCGGTAGAAACCTCTCGCCCGCGCCGGCCGGCAACGTAGCCGCAGGCACGGTAACCAATGGCATTTGGTTCTTCACATTCATGGTGTCCATCGATAGACCCAAACTTCGGAGATCGCCTGATCGTCCTGCATCAAAGAAGCGCGCAATTCGACCGGCGCCTTACTCTTGACCGGCATCTCGAAACTCAGGCGCCAGCCGCCGTTTTGCGGATTCCGCTGTGTTACGATATTGCGGATTTCAGCCTTTTCGGCCGTGACAACACCTTTGATCTTGGTGGGATCGATGGATTTGAGCTTGTCGCCAATCAGATCGAGCACAAATAGCTTGGTATCGTCCCCGCGCGCACCGATGCCGCTGCGTGAAAAGATCGCCAGCGCCGACGGCTTCGGTTGATCGGGCCCCCAATGCAGGCGGTAGGTAAACGCGAGTTCGCCCTTTGCTGGAAGCGGGTTTTTCGGACGCCAAAAGGTACCGATATTGTCGTGAATCTCTTCCTTGGTCGGAATTTCCAGCAGTTGCACCGATCCCTCGCCCCAATCGCCAATCGGCTCCACCCAGAGACTGGGGCGCCGTTCGAAACTTGATTCGAGATCCTGGTAGTCGGAGAAGTCCTTCTGCCGTTGCATCAGTCCAAAGCCGCGCGGATTTCGGTCTCCGAAAGAGCTGATCTGCAGATCGCGCGGGTTATGCAGGGGTCGCCAGAGCTGCTCGCCTCGCCCGTTGAAAATTGCCAGACCGTCGGAATCGTGCACGGCAGGGCGGAAATCGTCCACTTCCTTGCGGTCGTTCGGACCGAAGAAGAACATGCTCGTGATCGCCGCGAGGCCAGTGTTTTTTATTTCCACCCGCGGGTAAATGACCATTTCTACATCGAAAATGGTCGTATCGCCTGGCCGGATGGTGAACCGATAGGCGGCCGCGGCACTTTCACTGTCGAGCAACGCATGCACTACGATCGAGTTGGCGTTGGACGCCGGCTTCTCGATCCAGAAGGACTTGAACTGTGGGAATTCCTCGCCGGCCGCCTCGCCGGTGTTGATGGACAGGCCCCGCGCGGACAAGCCGTATACTTGGCCTTTGGCCACCGCGCGGAAATAGCTGGCGCCGAGAAAAACGCAGACCTCGTCATAGTAATCGGGCTTGTTGATCGGGGCATGCAGCCGGAAGCCGCCGAAGCCTAAGTCGGCGCCGGCCGGCGGGGGCGGCGTAGCGCCAAAGGAGAAATGCTCAGGTTGATAAGGGACTTGGGTCGCCTGGCCATTGGCCACTTCATAGATATCGACGCGATTGGTGTAGAACGAGCCACGATGAAAGAACTGCACCTCGAAGGGCAGCTTCTCGCCGCGCCACAAAGCCTTCTCCGGATTAAAGCGCAGCGCGCGGTATCGGTCGTAGTCCAGATCCTTGAGGGAGTCTGGCAGCTTGTTGTCTGGCGCCTTGAACGCCTTGGCGGCGGCTTCCCGCGCCATTTGCCGCACCACGGCGGCGTCGAACGGCACAGGCCCGGGAGCTGCGCGGGCGCTGCGCGGGATAATCGTCATCAATGGCAAAGCGGCCGAAGCGCCGAGAAGTTGTCTGCGGTTCAAGGTGTCTCCAAACGCCAGAGTGATAGGCAATAACACGCGCTGCACCATCGAGTTCCGCGAGCTGGAACATTCAGCGCTCTGCGCTTGCCTTGATTGCCGGTGTTTCCCGACTCTAGCTCACTAAGCGCTGGCCTTTCCCAACCCGCGCTCGGCCGGTGTCAAATGCCAGTCGACGGCGCGCGAACTGACCATAGACGAGTAAAAATAGCGCTGTCCGGTTGTCGATAGATCGGTCCACGCCGTGCGACGGCGCTAAGTCACCATTCAATGCGGCAGCCAATACGCCCCCTGCCGGATGACTCACGAAAACCCTCAAGATCAGCTTTCAACGACGGACGCAGCGCTTCGACGATGCTGCATTGATCCGCATTAGTGCTGCCAATTTATCCCGCCGGTTGTTCATAATTCCCCGTCGCGCAGCCCGGTTTCTCGCATCGACCGCCTGACACGCCACACCACTCCGCCCTGACTGCTGAGCTTGACCTCCGGTGAAAAAAATGGCCCGCCGAAGCGGGCCATCGTTGTTATCGGGAACGACCGTACAATTCTCGCTCCTTGCGCACCTGCCCCGCATCGTAGGGCGGGCTTGCCGGGTCATACCCGCTCCAGCCCGACTTCTCCCAGGCCACACGGCGATCATTGAGATTGACTGACGATGGGCTCATCAGCGCCTCGAGGCGCGCGCGATCGGCCTCGTTGACCTTTGCCGAGACCAACGTGCCGCCGCGGCGAACGCCTTCCGCGTAAAGCGGTGCATCTTCCTTGGAGACGCCAGCCTCGGTCAGAGCACCAACAATGCCGCCGGTTGCTGCTCCGGCGGCAGCGCCGACTGCCGTGGCGGCAAGCCATCCTGCCGCGACAACTGGTCCAAGGCCAGGAATTGCAAGCAGCCCTAGTCCGGCTAAAAGGCCCGCAGCGCCGCCGATCCCTGCACCGATTCCGGCACCGGTGCCGGCTGCTTCGGCGCGATCATCGACGCCATCACCGTCGCGGTCCTTCTTGCCGTCGAACCAGCCCTCGGAGTTGTTGGCCACGATACTGATGTCCCCATGAGGAACGCCGGCGGCCTCAAGGCTTCCGACAGCTTTCTGCGCTTCCGTATACGAGTCGTACAAACGTGAAATGGTCACGGTCATGAGATTACCTTCCGGTTACTTTGCTGCGTTGACGTTGCCCTGGAAATCGACGCTGATCGCACTGGTCGAGCCACCCTTGGTCGCTTTGCCGCGCCATACGCCGTTGTCGTCTTTTTTCAGTTCGGTGACGTTCGTGTAGCCAGCCTTTTCGATGGCACTCTTGGCCTGCCCCTCGGTGAAGGAGTTGCGTCCGGCGACCGGCGCATTGGAGTTCTTCTGCTCGCTGTTGACGGCATTGTTGCCCGGACGATCTTTTGCCGCCGGGCTCTGGGCATGGGCTACTCCCGAGATCAGGAGAGCGGCGACACAAATAGTCGAAACGCGTTTCATAGGTCCCTCATAGGTTGGTGTTTGGGATCCTCCAACAAGCTGTTAGCTGACGCGTTCCATTGATTGCCGAAAAAAGGCCTAGACCTACGATAGCGGCGCGACATCCCTTGCTTACATTCTTTCCCGCAACGGCGGATCATATGGCCGGCTTGCGTGCCTTTTCTTGACTCACCGCCAAACCATGATCGGGAACTTTCGGCAATTGCGCGGATTGATTGACGCGTTTGCGTCTCGCAAATTTTGCAATTGGAGGATACGCCATGAAAACACTTTATCTCGCCGGTGCGCTAGCTGCTTTCGCTTGTACCTCGGCCTTCGCTCAAACGACGACGGTTTCCAGCGACTACTACGTGGTGCGCGATGCCACCACCAAGAAGTGCACAATCGTAGATAAGAAGCCAACGACCACGACAACGACGATTGTCGACAACGGAACGTTCAAGACCAGAACGGAAGCCGAAACCGGCATGAAGACCATGAAGGTCTGCACAGAGAACTGACGCGCGTCAGCACCCGTCACCTCGATCGGTGACGGGTGCTTGTGCCGACCGGTCACGGTATCGCGGTTCCGATTAGCGAGAGTCGACGCGACTAATCGCAAGGATGCGCAATCGCATGTCCAGCGCTCCACGACGTCTCGCGCTTGCAGCACGTGTCGGCGCGGCTCGCGCCTTAGCGAATGACAGTGCCAGCCGCCTTCGCGCGTAGCGGAAAGCGGGACACGCATGAATCGATCACTCAATGGGTCCCGTTGCCGAAGTGCTAATCGAGTGAGCATCACGCCTCTGTTGCAATTTCAGGAGCACATCGATCGATTAAGGGAACCTCCGTCCGCGTGACACATCCCTCGCAGCGAGCGCCAACGCTAAGCGTCGTTCTAAGTTAAGCCTGCGATCTTCTATTGGCGGCTTGAAAATATTATCGCGAGCGACCACGCCTCGATGCTCGTCGGCTTGGATTGCATCGATGTTGCAATCTTCGAACGTGCAGTACGTGAAAGCGACGCTGGTGGTCCCCTCATCGAGCAGTATCTGGCATTTGACGAACTCACAGCAGTCGTATCTCAGGAAAACGGGACGCCCGCGAAAATCCAGTACCCTTCCCTGAAATCTCGTTTGGTAGATGACGTGTTCGTCCGCACCATTGTCTGTGTTCATTTCGCGCCGAGGATTTCTGTTTATAGTTCGGTCATGCATTAGTCGGCTATCGATCCCACTATTTTCTAACGTCAGAAAATCTGACCTTCCACCAGCTCATAGCGGTCAATCCCGGCATGGAGCGTCAGCCGCCTGGGCGATGTCGACAAACAATTCCTCCGACGCCGGATGCGCGTCCAAATCCCCGCGCTCTATATGCAGCTGTCTTCCTCCTCGGCAGCAATCGAGATACCAGGATTTCCCGCTCGTCTATTTCCGCCAGGGCTCATAATAGTCAGCACCACGCTTTCTGAATCACATCCAATAGTTATGATAGGTCATATAAGTCAATGTACTAACGGGTACAAACGTGGCGCGCGGTCCTCGATCACTCGGTTAGAAGCCGTTTCCCCGCCTTCCACACGGTCGATGGAAAATGTCGGGATAAAGCGGCAATTCGACGGAACGACCTTAAGCGTTGGCAGTTTTCACTCCGCCGACACACCAGGAGGACGATCATGAAATTCATTTCCACGGCTGCCATTGCAATCGCTTCGCTGGCCTACTTCTCGCCTGCCCTCGCTCAGAATGGAGCGGCGGGCGGAGCCGTCGGCGGCGCAATCGTCGGTGGCGCCGTCGGCGGCCCTGTCGGTGCCGCCGTTGGCGCTGCCGCCGGCGCCACGGCAGGCGGCATTTCCGAGGCCAACCGTCCCCGCTTCCACAGCTACGTCACCGAGCGTCGTCACCCGTCATACCGGTATGACCGCGAGCTACGCGTCGGTGCCGTATTGCCCGACAGCGGCGTCACCTATTATGAAGTTCCGCGAGAGTACGGTTCCACTGCCTATCGCTACACGGTGGTCAACGATCGGACCGTACTGGTCGACCCGGGCACCCATCGTATTGTCGAAGTGATCGACTAAGCGCGCTTTTCGAGGCGGGCCGAAAGGGCCGCCTCGACCAGTTCGATGCGTCTTTGTGGGAGGATCATCTTGCCCATATTTCAATATTTCGTGTGGGTCGGCGCCGTATTGCCCGACAGCGGCGTCACCTATTATGAAGTTCCGCGAGAGTACGGTTCCACTGCCTATCGCTACACGGTGGTCAACGATCGGACCGTACTGGTCGACCCGGGCACCCATCGTATTGTCGAAGTGATCGACTAAGCGCGCTTTTCGAGGCGGGCCGAAAGGGCCGCCTCGACCAGTTCGATGCGTCTTTGTGGGAGGATCATCTTGCCCATATTTCAATATTTCGTGTGGGTCGGCGCCGTACTGCTGGGAGTTCTATTTGCCATCGGCGAAAGCGACAGCTCTCCGACAAAAAGCTCCTCCGCAAAGGGCTGGAGGCCCACCGATTCACTGCGCAGCATGGCGCATCATCGTCAGCCGGAAGACCCGCCACGTGCCCGGGACGCGGCGTTACGCATCGTCAAATAATAGATCGGAGGCCCCAAGCCCTGTCTATTCAACGTGCCGTTCCTAGAGACTTAAGCAGGTCGTTGCTTTGTTCAGGAGTTGCTAGAGGTGGATGACTTCCAGCTAATGACGATCATAGCCGAGGCTATTAGCACTTGTGCTATCGAGAACCGCAACGGAGAAAAATTGCCGATAACGAGCGAGCAAGCGACCTGCGTTGCAAAGGTAGTGATCACGGCTCTCTCGCTGGCCGGTTTTGAGATCACGCCGATGGCAAAGACGGCCGGTCCAACCTAATCCGGCGCTGCCAGCGGTAGGCTGCACCGGATTGTTGTCCATCCGTCGGCACGGATGTAGTCAAACTTTCCTTCTAAGGCGCGGAGGCGCTCCTGCATCCCCGTCAGGCCCCGGCCGAATTTCGGCTCTAGGGGCGCCCTCGCACCATTATCGGCAACCTCGACCAGAATAGCTTCGTTCGTCACCTCGGTCTTCACGCTCATCTTAGACGCACCGGCATGTTTCAGGACGTTGGTGATGCCTTCCTGCAGCAAACGGTATACGGTCTGAGCGACCACACTGTCCGCCGTGACGATCCGGGGATCGATCTCGAATGTCACGGCCATTTCAGGCACCTGCGTGTGTACGTCACGCAAAAGCTTTTGGATGCTAGCATCGAGACCCAGCTCTTCGATGAGCATTGGTCGCAGCCGCTCAAGAATGCGGCGGTTGGCGATTTGCAAAGCCTCTACCGCCTGCAGCACGCGCTCCTCTCCCATAGACCGGTTGGTGCCGCTGCCGCGGTCGTCGATCATAGCAGTAACGTTAGCCCGGATAGCAAACAGAAGTGGACCAAGTTCATCGTGCAACTCACGCGAGATGTCACGTCGCTCCTCATCTTGGATGGAGATCATCTTTCGTAATAGACTTCGGTTCTCTGAACTGAGGCGACCGAGAGTCAAAGCAAGCTCGTTCACGGACAAGCAGCTTTCCCGAACTTCAGGGGGGCCGGAACAATCGACTTTCTTCGAGAAGTCACCAGTGCGGAGCCGTGCCAGCCCCTCAGCGAGATCGCGTAAGGGCTGCAGCGCTGCGCCAATCGTCACAAACGACAAGAGGCCGGCAAGCAATGCCATGCCGACGAGTGACCCGAGAAGCGAGAGAAAGCCGATCCATTTCTCGTAGATCTGCGCAGAGAGATCTGGTTCGAAAATAAGATCGCCGACCCGGCGACCTTGGACCAGGACGGGAATATGCTGCGCAAGGTCAGGCACGAACAGCGCTTTCACGAACCATTCCGGGACCCTGCCGGACGTCTTGCCCTGCTCCGGTGCATGCACCTCGCCATCACGGCGAAACCGGATCGCATCCGCAGGTGTCGAACCGAGCTGATCGACGAACGCCGCGAGGATTGCGTCGGGTCTTGTGGAGGCCGCGAGAGCGGCGTTCAAACCCGCCGCGACGGTGATCGCCGACCGCGCCGATGGCTCGTTTTCCTCCAAAATTTGATCCGAGGAGAAAATCCATAGCAAAGCGAGGCCGGCAATCAGGGCGCTCAGAAACATGCCGCCCAGCAGCACGCAAATGCGTGCACACAGCGACAAAGTCGTCCACATTGGAATCATTAAATTGGTCAACCCGGCACCATTCCTCTGGTCAAAGCGTTGAAATCCAATATGCATAGCATAATTGCGAGATTGTCCCGCCGATGGCACAGCCTGTGAAGCTCCTGATTGTCGATGACCACCCCGTCGTGGTGTCGGGCTGCCGTTCGCTGTTTGCGTCGGACCCTACAATATCCATCGATGAGGCGGTCGATGAGAAATCGGGGCACCGCGCCTATCTATCTAAACGACCCGACGTGACGATCATCGACATCAATCTGCCGGATCTTTCCGGCTTCGAGTTGATGCGTCGTATCCGCAAGGATGATCCCGACGCGCGTATTATCATGTTCAGCATGAATGACGATCCAGCCTTTGTAGTCCGAGCCATCGAGCTCGGTGCCCAAGGCTATGTCTCTAAGGGCGACGATCCGCGCCTGCTCATCAAGGCAGTACGCAAAGTGGCCGCGGGTGAGAACTTCATTTCTCCGCATCTCGCAAAGACAGTAACGTTCTCAGGCGCTGCTATCCGGGCAAATCCGGCCACCAGCATGTCGGCCCGGGAACTGGAAATTCTTCGGCTCCTCGGCCGGGGCGACAAGATCGTTGAGGTCGCCGACGCGCTCGGCATCTCCTACAAGACGGTAGCAAATACCACGTCCCTACTGAAGCAGAAGCTGGGCGCACGGAACCACTCCGATCTTATCCGTATAGCCGTCGAGATGGGCTTAAATTAGAGTTCTTCACGATCAAGTCTTGGCCGCTTCTTTCGGCACAGCCCCCATCAGCCGCAGGCTTAAAGCCTAAGGACGTGGATCGACAAGTGGCTAGCGTTCCTATGACATGGGAGAAAGTGCCGCCACAGTCTTGGGGAGGCGCGACGCCTGTCGCCGGATCCGCGCGAAATTCACTGCGGAAACGCTGCTGCATTGCGTCGTGAGCGCAGCGCAGCGCAACAACAGCGCCAGGCGCGGAACGAGTGGCGGACGCTTAATCGCGTCCGCCGGACTTATCACCAATGATGACGATGACCGCGGCCGCGGCTCCAGCCGTAATGATGCCCGCGCCCGCGGGACCAGCCGTAATGATGTCCGCGTCCACCCCGATGCATGTGGCCATGACCATGACCGTGGCCGCCCTTTATCTCGATCGCATCGCCCGAAGCTGTCATCGGCGCTAGCGGCATAGCGGCCACGGCCGCTCCACTTCCCGCCGTCAGCAAAAGGGCCGCGACCCCGGCGATCATCATCCGTTTCATATTGCTCTCCTTTGACCGCACCATGCGGCCGTTGACACAAATTCCCGGGCTGCGATGGGTTCCTGAGCTCGGCGTTACGAAGACAACTGCTGGCATCAGCGCGCCTTTTGGAATATGGCGCCGCCCGTATTGCTTCTTTTACCCGGAATCGTCATCCAAGAACGGAACCAAGAAACTGCTTTCGCTGTTGTTGCGCAAGACCGAATGAGCGGTCTCGACAGTGGAGGTCATAAAATGAATAGGAGATTGATGGGATCGGCTGCGGCCATTGCCTTGATTGCCACGACTGCTTTCGCTCTGGCGCAGGGCGGCGGCGCGAGCGGATCAAAGGGCGGCGATGCACCTGCCGCGTCAGCACCGCGGGCCGGCGAGGCTCCTTCGACCAACATGCCCGCTGCAAAGGGGACGGCAAGTGACGGCAAGTCGATGACCGATACCAGGTCTGCACCTGATGCCAAGGCCGCCTCCGACCAGAAGGCAGCGCCTGCCAAACCAGCAACGACCGCCCAGGATAAGTCTGCCGTCGCTCCGTCGGATAAAGCCGGGACCTCTGCGCAAGAGCGCACCGACACCAAGGGCGCGAAGTCCGCGACGGACACCAAGTCGACAACTGAAACCAAGGCTGCCACTGACGCCAAGACCGGCGACGGCAAGGCCGGCTCCGCGTCTACGACGGGCAATGCCGCGACGTCTGCAACCGTTGCCCTTCCTGCTGAAAAGCGCACGCAGATCACTAGTGCGATCCGGCAAGAAAAGGTCGAGGAAGTTCGCAATGTGAACTTCAACATCTCAGTAGGCGTGACGGTACCGTCTACAGTGCGCGTGCACCCGCTCCCAACGCGAGTGATCGAAATCTATCCAGAATGGCGCGGATACGACTTCATTCTGGTCAATGGTCGTTACGTTATCCTTCGACCGCAGACACATGAGATCGTCTACATCATCGAAGGTTAGGCCCGGCGCCGCCTTGTGGCGCTAGACACTCGTTCCTCGTTCACTCTACTGCCCCGGGTCCACATCCGCGGGCAGTTTTTTTTGACCTTGTGCGGATCAATGCAGCTACAGCGGAACGATTGCCACTTTATCCCGTTTGCGTCTCGGTTGAACAAGGGAGCTTGAAGATGAAGTTATCAACTTACGCATTTGCCGCTGCCGTCGTGGCGACCATAACTACCCCGACCTTTGCAAGTGCGCAGGACGTGCGCGTTCGCATCGGCGAGGATCACGGAATGTCCCGCGACTATGACCGCGGCTACCGCGGCCCTCGCGCGGAATATCGCCGCGATCATGGATGGCACCGCGGCTGGCGCAATCGCGACCGGGTGGTAGTGATTAAGCAGCGCCGTCATCGTTGGGATTGATCCTAGGAAGTGGCCCGCATGGGCCACCTCCTCCTTTTCTGACAAGGTTATCCGCATGACTTTTCTAAAGACATTCGATCGACGTGCAGCTGGCTTAATCATCTTCGCTGGTTTCATCACGTTAACATTTGCGACTCAGGGCTCCGCGGTGCCTAATGCCCCCGCAGGAGCTTCTGACGTGCTAATCGCATCAGGCAGAGCGCCTATGGACCAAGACGCCGCACGGGTTTCGCAAACTGCTGCCGATAGCGTGTGCGAAAAGCAAAACTGGCCATACTACTCCGAAGAATGCCTGCGCGGCGAAGGCGGCGGATCCGCTCCGCGTCAAGTTCACCTACAACCGGCTGCTGTCGAGCCGGCGAAGCCGACACCTATCCTCGCCTCTACAAACACCGCCGAGCGCAAGCCAACTGAGTTCCGCCAAGTCACAGAAACGCCCCGCCGGCGTAAGATGCGCCAGACGCCGCACTATGCAAGCCGGCGCATTTCAAGGCCACAAGTGATGCAACGTGAGGATTCCGAGCAACTACCCTTGACCTGGTGAGCTTGCTACAGCGTTTGCGCGTAATGATTGTTGGGCTATTGAGCGTCACGTCATCTTTGGGTGCCAAGAAATGTCGCGCCTGGCGCGCCCAAGCGCTCGAGCAATAAACTACCATCGCATTGAATTTGCACGGCATGTTGTGGAAGGTCACACCGGCAAATGGATTCAATAGTGTCAAACAACGAACGTCGCAGCGGATTTTCCCGCTTTTTTGGAGACCTTGCTAACAAGACTTCTCAACTCGCGGGTCGAGCCACGACGTTCATCGTCGCAGCCGCCGTCGTGATCATCTGGGCCGTGACCGGTCCTCTGTTCGGTTACTCGGACACGTGGCAGCTTGTCATCAACACTGGGACGACGATTGTGACGTTCTTGATGGTCTTTCTCATCCAGAACTCTCAGAACCGAGACAGCGCCGCCATTCAGGTGAAGCTAGACGAACTCATCCGAACGAGTGCCGCTCATAACTCATTCGTCGGCATCGAGCATCTGACCGACGAGGAATTAGAGGATATCCGGACCAATTGCGAGGCACGCGCTGCTGCCGAGAAGGTCGGTGAAAGGACTGTGCAACGCATGGGCGAGAAAGCTCGCGAAGCCGCGGACGCCGCTGGGTCCTGATGGACGGATGATGCGGGTTCCGTCCTGGCTTCGCACCCCCCTCATCGTAACTTTCGTCGTCGCCATGTCCATGCGCCGGCTCAGGACTAGACGACGCTCGGCATCCTGCCGACCCGTTCACGGGCCGGGGTGTCAAGTTCGCCGCGACCGACAACGAAGCAAGTTGGTCAATCCGCATCGGCTAGCCTCCGAACACGAACCGCAGGACTGTCACGATGGTCGCGGAAATGAGGAATGAAATCGCGAGCAGTGTCCAATTCGGCCTTGTGCTTCCTTGAGCCCATCCAGCGAGCATTTTCATGCCCGTCAACATTCGTCTTGGGGAAGCCGGCGCAGGTGCGCTATGCCGAAGCTGGCGAGTTCTTCGGTATCGCTTTCTCGCGTTTCACCCCTCCTGTGCAGATAGCGCTCCAGCAGGCAGCGGCGGCTGTCCTGTGTATCGACGTCGGGATGCGCCGCCCTGTACACCGTCCATGCTGTCTCTGCCGCCCTTCTCACTGCCACTTCGTCAACCATTCTCGCTCCGGCGATTGCTTACAGTCGGTGCCAACTCAGCACGACGGCGAAAGTTGCCAGTTCTTCCCGAAACGTCGGCCATAGCGGAGAAGCGCGCGGTGTGTCGCCGTAAATTGACGTTCAATAGATCAGTACATTTTTGTCCCGCAGCCCGGACTGGGCATCCATTTGAAAGATGGTAGCTCATCGTTTTGCTCCTCGACGGCCCGGAAGCGCCGCCGTGGCGCTGGAGGCTAAGGACCGCCGCGAACGATCAATCAAGGAGACAGCAGGCCGATTCGCCGTTTGGACGCGAGGTCGTTTTTACCGCCCGAAGGCCATCCCGACGGGTGCCTTCGGCCACAATCATCTTTTTCCCGGTTGGGGAATACGTTGGAGGCCGAGAAGACACAAGCGAGCGATGAGGATGCGCCGCAGCCCCTGGCGGCAGGTAGAGCCACCGTCACTTAAGGCCGCGAGCCTCAACGCGTCGGGAACAATAAGCAATATTCGAGAGTTTGAAAACGCAGGGCAAAAAAAGTCGATTCATGCAGCAGACGGCCGAGCGATGCTTTTGAATACAGCGGTGAGGACTGCAGGCTCTGACGGTAACAAAACGAGGAGAAGAACGATGAATGGTTTGATTTATCTGGTGGGATTAATCGTCGTCATCTTGGCCGTGTTGTCATTTTTCGGGCTGCGCTGAGATGGTTAAATCGATTGAACCTGGCGCAGCTTCCGTTGAAGTCCCCTCAAGGTATTTGAGCTGGACGCCCGTAATCCTCGGTGCCCTCATAGCGACCGCGCTTTCGTCAATTCTGCTGGCCTTTGGCGTAGCGCTCGGACTTGGCGTTTCATCCACGGCTCCGACTTGGCGGGACGCCTCCGCTGCGCTTTGGATATTGTCGGGACTTTATCTCATTCTCCAAGCCGCGCTGAGTTTCGGAGTGGGAGGCTATATTGCCGGGCGGACAAATGTCGGTCTCGCTGCTTTGGATACCGCCGAAATTGAACAGCGCGATGGTCTACATGGACTCGCTGCGTGGGCGCTTGCCGTTGTTCTTGGCGTAGCGCTTGCGGCCTTCATTGGAAGCGCGACACTAACGCGGCCGAACAGTAACGGATCGTCAGCACGCACCAGCGCTGCGGAGCCTTTGCTAAGCTACGAGATCGACCGCCTGTTCAGGCCCTTGCGTCGCGCCGCAAACGTAGACCTTCTGCAGGAACGTGCGGAGGCGGGAAGAATTCTCTTGACCTCGTCGAGCCACTTGGGAATGAGCAGCGAGGATCGATCTTATCTTGCTCAACTCGTTGCCGCGAACACCGGTCTCGCCGGCGCAGAGGCGGAAAAACGGGTCGATGCCGCGATTGCAACCTCTCAAGCGTCGATAGCCAAATCTCGACGGAGTTCAGTGATCCTGGCCTTCTCCGTCGCGGCGGCCATATTGCTGGGCGCTGTGATCGCGGTGGCCGCCGCCAGCGTCGGCGGCAGCCACCGCGACGGCGCAGCGATGCCGCATTGGATGGGTGCTCGCGGATCTGGAGCTGCCTATCGACGTGAGGTCGCGTGAGTTAGGTTGAACGTAGTAGATCGAATTGAATGCGCCGATCTTCTCGCTAACCTTGGCTGCCGCAAGTCTTGTACTGAACAGCGGCTAAGGCGGACGACGGGGACTTTAGATTTCGCTTGGATTTATTAGGCCAAGCCGTTCGATGACGCGTATGACGCCTGTGGGCGAAACCTGAAGCAAGCCGTCTACGCGAACCACATGCGGGCTGGAGGTCACTCACAGCAAGGCACTCAACCTCACAATGGCCGTGCGCCAAGACCGGCCGTTTCGCCGGTCGGGTGTTGTAAGACGACGAGTTGCCTTTCGCCTTTCGTTGCCGCGCGAATTCGCCACTGCTGACGGGCGCGATCTGGTGAACCCTCTAGTCGAGTAATTCTTGCTTAGACGCGGCTAGACCCATTATTTCGTTGCCTGCGGGCGAGCTTCGCGGCGCTGAAGGTGAACTACATCAATGCCGGGGATTGGCTTGAGAAATTAATAAATTCCGCGCAGAACGCCTTGACTTAAAGCTGATTTCTGCCGTGTGGGCCCCTCCCCGCGGGCCACGATCTTTGGACCATTACAGATGTTGTGACGGCAAAGGCACCTCATTGTTTGTTAGTTGCTAGCGTAGTTCATATGGAAATCTTTCATTTTGCGGAGCTCTTCAAGAAGGATCACAAAGTTACTGCGGCACTGTCCGGAAGATCCACTCGCGCCACACGGTCAGTAGTGCTGCCATAATGACAGGCCCTAGGAATAAGCCGAACAGGCCAAATGCAGCAATACCTCCAAAGATACCAACAAATGCTAGAAGAAAGGGAAGTCGCGCCGAACCACCGACCAGAGTGGGCCATACGAAGTGATCGCCAGCAAGCATAACGATCGCACCCCATAGAAACACCCCAGCGGCCGCAAACCCACTGCCTTCGCCGGAGACCAAAACTAATGCCGCCGCGGTGAAAGCCAACCAGGCTCCGAACGGTAACATCGCGAATGCTATGGTTATTATAGTAAACATCACGGGGGTCGGTACGCCGGCGACCAAGAATCCGACACCAATAAGCAATCCTTCGCCCACAGCGACGAGAATTGTACCGTTGACCGTGCCGCGCGTCGCTTCGACCATTTTCTCGACGAGTCCCTCTCCTGGATCGCCGATAAGGCGGTCGCACGTCTCGAGGAAACGGCTCGTGACAGCGCGACCATTACGGAGGAGGAAATACAAGGTCAGAAGCGAGAACAGCAACAGAAAAAGACGATGAAGCAGCTGTGAGCCGAATGTTTTAAACAACTCCGACGCATTATCCGCGTTAACAGTTTGAAGCCATGCCGCTGCAGCTTTTGGATCCGAGAGGTTGGCGCGCCACCAAGTTTGCAGAGTTTCCGCAACGAGCGGTAGACGCGCGACCCAATCCGGCACCTCAACACCACTCTCGCTGGCTTGCTTTAGCCACCTCACAAGAACGTCGCCTTGCTGCGCGATTTGATAGATGGCAAGTGACAGTGGGGTGAACAGCACCAAAGCCACGATTGCGGTGAAGATGAACGCTGCCAGACTTGAATGACCTGACGAAAAGCGCGCCGCAAACTTCAGGTACAGCGGCCACAGGGCAACTGCGAGAATGGTGGCCCATATCAGGGCCGGCAGAAAAGCTGAGGCGGTCCATGTCCCGAGGCCGAAAAGGACCAGGGCAAGCACGACCCGGGAGTTCCTACGCGCGTCAGCTCCTAAAGGTAGCGGCTTTCGCTCTGCTTTGGGTGACGCTTGTTCGATGTGCACCATCCGTCGCTTGCGCAACGCTTCCGTTCCGGCCTTTTCTACCATCCATCACGCCCCCGTTTATCGGGGAAGAACAAAAAAGACTGTCGTTCAGTTCCAATCGGGAAAATGTTGCAATGCCATGAACGAGCACCGGATTTCGATTCTGAGGGGCGGACGTTCGAACCGCTCCGAGGCCAACATGAATTGCCCAACAAAATTCAGCTACTTCGCTCGGTATCGGCTTCGTTCTTTTGCGGATTTACGTGCTGCATCTCGTATTTGCTAAACCCCTTCGATTTCGGGCTTTCCCTTTTAGTCACGATGAGTGCACGCAATACGGTATTAGCGAATCGCTCTATGCGCGGTAACGTCGTCGATGCGGCAAAATGCTGTGACGACACCTCCTGAAAACCAATCCATCCTGAGGTTCGCCGAACGGCCCGATGCCCCCAGGGCTAGGGTTCGAGCGCGTGGCGGGGCCGTCTTCGTGGTTGTCGACGGTCCCGCTGTTCGTGCGCGGCCGCTATCGTCTCGTCAGCAAAATAGAACTGAACCTCTGCGACAGCTCGCCGCACCTATGAAGGCCAGCAACACAGGAGGCCATCATGCCAGTCGCACTGAAGCAGCCAACGCCCTCGATCGTCACAGCACCCACAACGTCGCCTTGGATGCATCTTGTCTGGTTCGGGGCGGCCGGACTGTTCGTATCGATCCTTGCAATGACCTACGGCTTGGATCTCAGCCCGGGTTTCTTCTGAGCAAAGGAGAACCGCCGGGGGACTGGGAAACCGGCGGATCGATATTTCAGTCAGTTCGCCGCAATCAGCCGACGCGCAGGTTTTCTGCCGACGTCTTTCCGCGGTTTTCCTGCTCTTCATAGCTGACCTTGGCACCCTCGTTGAGCGTGCTCAGCCCCGCCCGTTCCACGGCCGAAATATGCACAAACACGTCCTTGCCACCTGTGTCCGGCTGAATGAAGCCGAAGCCCTTGGTCGCGTTAAACCACTTTACGGTACCAGTCGCCACATCGCTCTCCCTACGGCTATCGGCACAACGTCGCATGAAGCCACCGAGAGTCAAGAAGAGCACGCACGAGAGACTAGGACGGCGAGTTATCGAATGTGGCCACGCCTGCCTCTATGACCTCGATTTCATTCTCGACAGCATCCAGCGGCACGCGAAAATCGAAACCGGTCCGGCTTCGCAGGTCCTTAGCGATGCGCTTTCGATGATCCAGCAGACCGACCAGCGCCGCCCGATCACCAACCTGGATGTATGCGCTGACGATAAGCTCGATTGCTGATGCCACTGCCGCCTCCAAAGAAAACCCGCCGGGTCGCTCCGGCGGCTCTGTCGTTTCGTCTACCAGCTAGCAGTAGGCATTACAGTGCCGCTTGAGATGAAGCTATCGGAGGAACCTTAAAGAAGGATCCCGACCGCAGTGCGGTGATGATGCGGTCGATGGTTTGGACCGCGCGTTTCGCGACACAGGCCGGCTGTGGTATTCGCCATCCGCTACCATGCAGTTGTCCTGATCGACGCCTTCTTGCATCGGCAAGAATTGCTGGAGTGACGCCCGGCCCAAGCAACGGAAGCCGAGAGGCTTCCGCGCTCCTGACCAAGAGGTGGTGAGTTCACGATGCCTACTATCGTCGGAGCACTTGTTTTCTGGAACACGGCATTGCTCATAGGGCTTAATGCCGCTCGGAGAGCCGATCGTAATTTTCTTTCACTATCGCTCTGAGGTCAGAGTAGACGTCTGATCGGGATGACCCAGCCGCAAGATCACGGAACGCCTGACTGAAGGCTTTCGTCTTTTCACGGACCATCAGATCAGCCTCATTCCATGCGGCCGTCCCGCCCAGCATAAAAATTTGTATACGCAATGCGACGACCCGGCTCGCTTCGAAGCCGAGAAGGGAAGCTTCGGTCATTGCGACGAGAGTAGATGCAAACATGTTGGCTCCCAGCTTATGAGCTCCCGTTCAAACGGGACGGGACTACGTTGGAACATCTCCTATTCAGCATCGTTCCCTGCAGTTGCACCGGTGGTCGTGCGGCCGGCGCCGCGCGCCGCATTCAGCGCTGTGACGGCGATTTCTCGAAGTCGATCCCGGGGAAAGTTCAGCCGAAGCATAGCCTGGAAGCCGAGTTCGTAGTTGCCAAGGATCTCCCGCTCGAGCGCTAGCGCAATCGCTTCAATCTGAGCGGGGGAAGGCGGCGGATCTGGAACGTCATCGGCTGGCAACGTTTTGGTGGAACCACCCGCAGCGAGGAGCGCCTCAGCCATCAAGACACCTATCTGGACGCTCAGCGCGCCTAGTTTCAACAAACCGTCGACAATATTGCGAGCAGGATCGTAACTCATCTGTCTACCAATGGCGCCGCCGCGCCATTGCTGCTCCGAAAAGAAAAGCAACTAAGAGGGCCCCCAATGGCGCGTCCCGTGTGACCTTTGCCAGAATGTCTAACGGTCTGCCGGGCTTGCGACCCTCGTCGATCGCTGTGCTGACCCGGTCGGCGGCGTCTTTGACGCCGTCGATGACGACATCTTTCAAATCTTCGGCCGGCTCTGCAGGTGGTAGCGTTTTGTCAGTCATGTCGTGATCTCCTCGCTGCAGCAGCACAAGCTTGCGATCCGGCATATCGTTCCAAACAGTCTCGGAACTGTTCTCCAACATTCGCTTTGAACCGGCTCAACAGGGAGCTCGATCATGTCATCCACAGCCGTCGCGATATTAATCTCGGCAATTGTCGCAATTTCAGCGCCTGCTTTCGCCCAAGGTGGTGGAGGTGGCGGCGGGGGAGGATCTAGCGGCGGCTCGGCGGGTGGCAGCGCGTCTTCAGCTGGCGGCGCAGGATCGTCTGGCGCTGGTGCCGGCGGAGCTACGGGCGCTGCCAACTCCGGCAACATCGGGACCGGCAACATCAACAGCGTCACCGCGGCGCCATCGTCCTCAACCAGCTCGCAAACCTACGGACAGTCGCCGGCTGGCGCGGCTGCGACGAACTCGCTGAGCAGCACCAACACGGGCGTGATGGCCAATCCGAACGCTGGGCCGCCTTCTTTGAGAAATAGCGGCGCCAGCGTCGCTCCGGCCGGCCGGGTTGGGGACAAAACTCCGAGCCAAGATGCGAAGTGAGGCCGCGCACCAGCAGCCGCCTGTTTCCGAAGTTTCAGTTCAGACCATGCGCGGTAGCAGTCATACCCAGCGCTTAATCGACGTGGTGATTGCAGTCGGCCGCTAGCAGGCGAAATTCCCAGCCCGACCAGGATTCACCAGCAAACATTCACGGGCACAATCCGCCAACCCCAACGGGTCCAAACCTGTCGATGACGAAGACACGGGTCACGCCAACCCGGACCCCAACCGCCAATGCCCCAGCCAGCGCTCGCCAGGCCCAGACCAAATCCCGCGCCGACGAACGCCGGCCCCCCCAGCCGCCGCGCCATCCACCGCCGCGCCACTCACCTCCATGCCATTCACCTCCGTGCCAGCCGCCGCCACCATGAAACCCACCGCCGCCGAAACCGCCGCGAGCCGAAGCATCGGTTAGTGGAAGCAGGCTCATGGCGGCAACAGCAACTGCAAGGATTACTGTTTTCCGTAACATCGCCTGTCCTTTCCCGGTCATGGTCGCTCCCGGGACAATGACGCAGTTCGGGCTGTTTTGTTTCAGGTGACGGCGGAAGCGATGGCCTGGTTTCCAAGGGCGGCGGTAGCAGAAAGAGCCGGTGAATGTGATCGCTTCTCCCCGGTCCTGCACCGGGCGCTCGGCTGTGTCGGTGACAATTGCGGACTGGTTCGGCGTCGGTGCCTATCCGGCGTCTTGCGGAAGATCGCTTTTGCGACGGATCAAAACTGCCCCAGCTGAGTTTTTTATGGCTAACAGCACAGGAGATGAATATGAGCGTGGAAGGTAAAATCAAAGAAGGTGCCGGCTTCGTCAAGGAAGAGCTGAACGAACACGGCAAGGACGCGGAGAGCAAGAAGAAGGCCCAGCAAGGTCGCGACCTCCGCAACGAAGGCCGTGTCGAAGATGGCAAGGCTCCGAAGACGACACCGCCCGGCTCCGGTCATCCGGAAAAATAATGTCGGCAATTATCGAGAAAGCCCGCCCTCTCCGGGGCGGGCTTTCTGCTGCCTATCCGCATCGGCGCCAGTTGCCGAGCGGTATTTAGCAATAAAACGCTCCACAACAGAAACTCGGATAGCTGACGTAAGGTTAGAGTGGACTCGGTCGCGATCTATCCGCCTAGTCAGTGTTAACCGAGAGATACCTTCTTCGCTCGCAATCTCTGTCAACGCGTCCCAAAAGGCATCCTCGAGGCTAACGCTCGTTGACGTCCCGTTAGTTCGGGTGAAAGTTTGCTTTCGTGGCTTTATAGGTTTCCCCAGGTTAGCCATAGCGATTGATCCCCTTAGTGCGCGCAAAGCGGAGCTACGCCCTTCAGCTCCAACATCTCTCCATCGATCGCACCGCACTCCGGCTTTCTGGCTGCCTATCGCCGACCTCAATTGCCATGAGACGGGAGGACGGCGACACGCCCGAGTAATGCAACCAGCTCCGCCTGCCGCCTTGTTTGAGTTTTGACGAACAGAGAGGCCAGGTGTGAGCGGATTGTCGTCCGGCTCAGACGCCGGGAGCGAGAAATATCAAGCAAATTATGACCACGCGCCAATTCGACTGCAAGCTGGCTTTCCGCGGCTGTAAGGCCGAACAAGCGCCGCAGCGCCTCAGGCGTCGGCTCTGGATGAGCGTCAAGATCGAGCAGAATGATGGTGCTGGTTTCATCGGTCCAGACATTGATCATCTGGCTTACAAGCCTGGTGACGCCTTCCCTGAAGGAAGTCGCGAGCCATGATGTCGAGCCAACGGGAATTTGCGCTCCCGCGCGATTCACGAGTTGCTTGACGGCGCGATAGAGTGTTTCCCCGCTCGCGGCGCCACATTCGCGTTCCAATATCGCACGACCGATTGCGCTCACGTCAAGCAAACCGCCTCGTTTGAGTAGAACTTGCCCGCAGCCAATTCGCGCCAGGACCGCGTGTAGTACGTCACGTTGTCCAGCTAGGTCAGGCTTCTTGTCTGGATCAGCATCCGACCTGACGAGGGATGCGCGATTGGAAATGTTGAAGATTGATTCCCTGCATGGATGAAGGGATGCAATTGCGGCAGGCAATGCGGCACTCTGGGTCAAGTTCAACATTGCGTCTTTCCCTTTGCCTATTACGTCGTTTGAATGACAAGGCTTGATCGAGCCAAGAGCATTCCGACGTCAACGAGCCGTGTAAATGCTCCGCACGGAGTAATCCGACTGCACACCTCCCCGAAGCCTCGCAATCTAGTGCTCCGACTGACACAGAAAAATAGGAAGAGCGATGCAGAACCTTGCTCCCTTCTGCGCTAGGCGTCGGGCTAGAAGGCTCATGCACACTCGTACCCCATTGTGGCTACCCCCTGTGCCACGGGCGGTGCGACGTTTTCGCAAAGCGAACTAAATCTCAATAGAAGTATTGTACGCGGTTATTGGATGATGGGATGTGTTATGCGTATGCTCATTTTCGGTATCGCATTGTTGTTTGACGCGGACGCGTCGGCTCAGCCCATCCTTGCCCGTGAGCCCCACACCCTGCCCCCCTTTGCTGTCGTCTATGTCCAGAACAACAGCTGTAGTTACGGCAAGGTGCTGAGGGTCGTCGGCTCCCTCAAAGGCCTCCAGCGCAAACGTACTTGCGTTTCTGTGAGCTCCGCTCATGCAGAATTCTAATGCCCACCTCAAGGATCGCGCCAATCGCTGTGCTGGTTGCCTGGATCATCGCCGTCGCGGCTGCTGGCATTTTTCTAGTACGACTATGAGCATTACGCTTCTGCCGCGAACCGAGCGAAGTACTTAAGCGCATATGCCGGGAACGGGTTAGATGGACGCGCGTACCAATGCGTTGCTGTCGTGACGAGAAACCGGCAAAACCGCCGCGTCCATCATCCCCGTTTTGGCCGGTTGTCACCCGGCGTATGCGTCAGACAATTCAGCCAAAGTAGAATAGTTTCTTGCTTTAAGATCAAAGAGCCACGACTTGCCGCGATCGAGGAGCTAGACCCAAGGAGTGCCGTAGTAATCATTGAGCGAGCGAGCCCGGTTGGTGTCCGACCAGTCCCAGTCGCTGTCATTGGCGTATTTCGGCGCGCCCTCGAGCTGAGCCTTCGTCACGTTGGTAACGTAACCCTCAAGATTGGTGTCGTACTTCAGCGTCTGCCAAGGGAGCGGATAATGCTCATCGCCCATCCCAAGGAAGCCGCCGAAGCTCAGCACGGCATAGGCAACTTTGCCGCTGACTTTGTCGATCATCACGCTTTCAATCGAGCCGACCTTTTCGCTGTCGGGACCATAGACGGCGGTGCCTTCAACCTTCTCGCTGCTGATCAGATTGCTCGTTTCGTTTGCCATAATGGCTCTCCCTCGTTTGAGTCTCGATAAAAACGGGAGAATCTGTCATTCGTTCCGGAGTGGCTCCAGTGTGATTTAGCGAAGCCCAGAGAGCCACGGTTATAGACCGACAAAGCCAGCCGCTCTGGGTATGCTGTAGCTCAAACCTGTTCGTGCCGCGCCGTAGCCCTTCAACCGCCGCTATCCCCGCAACTGCCATGCCGACGAAGGTCCGCTCTCCCTCATTGACGCGGTGCAGAATCCGCTTGGCGATGACGCATCGGTTTTCGTGACTGTCAAGGCAACGAGGTAAGGTCTCGCACGCTTTGGCATGCCAGTGGAGCAAGTGATCGCGAAGGTGCTGCAGTCCGGCTACTCGCTGATTTCCAAGCTCGAGGCCGACGATGGCCGATGGGAAGTTGAAGACATCAAGAACGGCAAGAGGACGAACTTTCACGCCGACCCGAAGAGTGACGTAATCATTGCCAGAAGCTGGCCGACTAATCTCCGCTGCTGTTCTTCGCTTTCCCTTTCTTTTTAGGTTTCAGCGCCTCAGCTTGAGCTCGGAACGCTTCGGCTAGATTGTGCATGCGTTCAGCGTGCTCGGTGTCTTCCGAGCGCAGAGCTACAGCCTCGGCTTTCTTAGCCTGCTTCCTGAGCGACTTCGTTGGTTTCATTCCACATTATATCGCGGCGCGCCCTTTAAGGAACGATGTTCCCTGACGTTGCTTGTTGGAGCAGCCGGACACCATCTCTCCAAGGTCGATAATCCGGTTAGGCCCGACGACATTGCCCCCGATGACGTCGGGCCGAATTATTGCGAGGTACCCCCGCTGCTCGATTGATCTCAAGCGCAATTCACTTTTCAGACTGACCATTTCTGATAATTTGTCACCGCTATGCCACAGACCCGAACGCCGATCTGTCCGAAATGCGGATCTGTCACTGCTTGGCTGCAGTCTACTCCGGCGGACAAGGGAATGGTCATCCATGCCTACGAATGTCCAAAGTGCAGCTTCATCCATGCCGCTGTTGGGCCAGATCCAGTGATCCAGGCCGAGGGCTGGTTGAACGGCGAGCTGCGACCGCTGGAGAAATAACAGTGACCAGGCGCCTGCTTGCGAAACCATGGGATACGGAAGACGTCGCCAAGCTGAAAGAGCTAGTCGACAGCGGAGCGTCTGCTCTACGTGCCGCAGCGGCGCTCGGCCGGCCCATTACGTCAGTCAAAAGGAAGGCGTGCGATCTGGGGATTTCGCTGCCAAGCGTCCGCAAGGTAAGGGCGGACCTGCGAGCCAAAGGCGCTATCGAAGACCTTCGACACCGATAGTCTGTGGGAGAAGCCTGAGCGCTTGACCGGAACTAATCCGCAACAGGACGTTTGAATCTGCCGTTCAGTTGCGGATTTGAGTTATGCCATGGTCGACGCGTTTTCCAGACCCCATTGCCCTCCCCGCTGGCTGTAAACTGGCCACCCTGCAGGATGCCGGCGAATACATCACCCGCCTGCCGAAGCAGACGCACGACGCCCCACCGTGGCAGAACGCAATGCACGTCTTGATACAGGCCGCCGAGTACGACGCGCCGATCGAGTTCGCATGCCTCGGCATGTTGCAAGCACTCTTTCCCGGAGGCACGCCGGTTTACCACTCCGTCGACAAGGATCCGAAGTGGCGCAACCGCTACAAGCTCGTGAGGGATCAATGATGCGCGACATCGACACCATCAACGACGCCATGGATGACGCTCGGGCCGTCTTACACAGCTACATGTGGCCCGGACCGCGGAGCCCGCAACTCGTCTTACAACGCATGCTCGAAATACTTGACCACGAAGACGTGGGCGCTGCACAGGAGCGGCTGCGGAAGGGCTACGGGCGCCTTCGGCTCGTGGAATAAAAATGGCCAGCTGTCCCTCAGGATAAGTCCGGCCATAGTAAACTAAAGTCTAGGTGAACGTTCCTGCGGCTGCTTATACCAATTTCGTGGAAGTCCTGCATTTGCAGGCCTACGCATTGAAATACCAAGCAGGTGAGCTTTGCACACAGTTGCCGCTCGCGTCGGTCCCAACTCTCTGGAAATATCGTCAGGAGATCGGCTGCCAGCCGGATCTCGTAACTTTGCAATATCATCATCGGTCCACACCCGACGTGCGGCATTTCCATCCTCCATACCGACGCTACCTTCCCGGCAAAAAAAAGATTATGCGCCGCAACATGGCGGTTCAATCATGTTTTCGGTCTTGCTTGCTGAGGGCCAGACTCACGTCTGCCATAGGTGGAGAGCGTATCGAATTGCGCAAAACACCACTTTCGAGGTTGTGGATCGATTAGTAGCGCTGTGCCGAGTGCGTCGATGGCTCTGACGACGCCCCAACGAGAAGCGATCGCAACGGCTGCACGATTGAGAGCGATATCTCGAAGGTGCGAAGAGTTTGCGAAATTCGGCGGGTATCGATCAGTGTCCGACCGGCTAAATGCTCTGGCGGTGAAATACCAGGAACGAGCGCGGAGAGTTGAGGAGCGCGCCGGAGTGCACTTAAATGGAGGCACTCCTGACGACAGGCCCTCGTTCAGTTTGCGGAGAAGGCGCCGCCGTTGTCCTGAATGACTGCCGACTGACCTTCTGCGATCGGCCACCGTCTGTCCAACAACTCTCGCACCTCTTGCCGGACCACTTCCGTACCGGAGTAGTAACCAAGACAGAGGCCCGCATATCCGCCGATCAGAAAACAAGCGAAGCAAGCCATTAATGTTATCCACATCGCAGGGCCTCCATGCTTCACGGACCTTAGCTTTTCGCCGCATGTACACGAGCTTCGACGTCGAAACGGTATTCTCCCCGCCCGCAACCGGCGACGTCAATGATAACCGGATTTCTGTCTCAAGTCGCTTAGTTTCTCGCCGGCTGAGAATCGCTCCGTAAACAAGACCGGGTCATCCGGGTCGCCCTCTCGGGCCTCGTGGGCTACTGAACGGTTACGCGCGCGATCCCGCCCATGCCGATTGCGTTGGCTGCTGCTCGAGACAGGTCGATGCAGCCCCTCGATGAACGGGCCGGTCCGTGATGCGGACCCGCACCGATCTGCCGTTGTTCTTGTTCGTGACCGTGACGTGGCTACCGAAGCGCCGGCTCTTGTGCGCGGCCATCAGGGCGTAGGTGTTGAACCGTTCGCCCGAAGCCGTCCTACGGCCGTGGCAGCCATCCCCAACGCCGTACTAGCTGGCGACGCACGTTTCTTCCTTGGTCAACTTGACGCCAATCAAGACAACGCCTTCGAGAAAATTCTGGGCAAACGCCGGTGAATTGAAAAATGCGCACAGCAAAACGCACGCGGAGAACAGGCGGATCATTGAGTTTCCTTGGGTTGCGGTGCTAGAGGTCGAGGGTCGGCGTGCCCCTAGAAGCCACGCTTAGGCTAGGCCCGGCGCTCATGGATTCGGTTGAGCGTCGGGCCATTTCGCTGCCGGGCTTGGTTGGAACTAAATCTGTTTTTGCCAATTTTTCCCGCGGTCGGCAGTTCTGTGTGTCTGCCTTCCGGGCTCGGCGGCGTACCCTTGCACCCAACTCGACCGCCGCCGGGCCTCTCTAAATTTCCATCACCGGGCTCGGGATCATTCCGCACCGAGTTCAGTGAGGCGGCCCGGCGGTCGATCCCATCCGCCGTCGGGCCGATCTTCCCCGAGGAACGAATTAGGTTTGCGTTGATTTTTTACGAAGCCGGCAGCTTTCCTCAGCGGCTGTTGGTTAGGCTCGGCGCCTGAGTCCAAACGGGCGCTGGGCCGCCTCTTTAAGCGTGCGCGCTCGGACGCATTCGGCTCTCCAAAAACCTGTCAAGGCGAACATGATGCCCTTCCCGATAGCAGCGCACGATCTCGGGGCCATCTCCTCGATGATGAAGGGTTTGTTCTTCGAGGACGGCGCTTCCTTTGTGGCGGTGATGGCGCACAAGGCCTGATGTTAGATTTGCGCTCCGGTTCGACCCCGCGTTTGCCTTTTCCACGAAGAGACCCGACCGGGGCCCTAAACATCTGGACTTACAGCGCGCCGATTCCCTAAGCTATCTTATCCCAACTGGTTTGGAATCCGATGGAACAACATCCTTCGAGGATGGGGCTAGGCATTGCGTTAGGGGTGTGCCTTGGAGCTGTCCTCGGCATTGCCATCAGGAACGTGACCGCTGGCATCATTATCGGCATCGCCGTAGGGGCCGTGATTGCTGGTTACGCAGATCATCGATCCCGGTAGCAAGCGCACGCCCGGCTGCTCCCCATCTCTCCAAGGAACATGGCGCGCTGGTTGTCGTTTTCCCCTTATGTCCGACGAAGACGAGCCCGTCACCGAGATCGCCGCTCCGCCCGTTTTGGTCCCCGAAACCAATCGATTGTGGCGGTTAACGCCTGCATTGAATCTGCTTGAGAAGAGCAGACAGATTGCCATCGTCCCCGCCGAGACCGAGGATGTGGCTCGCGCCATTGCGACGAGAGCAGATCCCATGGGACGGGATTGGCGTGATCGCCTCTCGTTCGCAGCGGATAGCATCGAGACGACCGAGCGGCACGTCATCGGCGACGTAATATTTCGATCTATCCCGCAGCAGCCTCCTCCAAAGCCGAAACGAACCAAGAAGGCCTAACCATGCCCAAGAGAAAGACTGAGCATGAACTCGAGATGTGGGCCGCAGATCTACTGATGGAAGCGCACGCGATCGCTCCATGCCCCACCACGGCTATATGCGTTTGCGACACAGCCATCACGCTGTGGACTACGCTCTGTCACTGGCAGAACACCGAACATTCTCGGGCAAAAAGGAGCGGATCGCGGCGGTCGAGAGCGTGCTCGATGGGCTGAGTGATGAGTGTCCCGCATGCTGACACCCAGCTTGCCAGATCTCATCGACTTTCCAAATGTCGTACTGCGCTCGGGTAAGCTCAAAGCATGACAAAGAAACCAGTCAAAGCATGACAAAGAAACCAGCGGCTTCCCTGCATGACAAACCACTCAACATGCCCGCCGAGGATGACCTCGAAGCGCTGCTGGCCCTCGACGTGGGCGTGATGTCGATACACGATTCCCCGCTCCTTGGTACTCTGACGTTAGTCACCCGAGATGGGCACTACGATTTTCTGATCAACGAACAGATCGCCAACGAACTGATCCAAGAAGCACGAGCTCTTCTCCGAGGCGATAGCCCGTCTCTGGTCGAACGTAACGAATAGTCAGATTGCCATTGGTCAGTAGAGCTTGTTGCCCACATTCCGAAGAACGGACTTCGAGTGCATCCAGGTGCGGATCGCCGACACTCGCAACAACAGGACATGATCGCTGCAGCGCGAAAATCGAGGACGATAGACAGAAGAACGAGAGTACGGGTTAGAAAAATGCTCCGCAGCGACATCACTCGCCCATTGAATGCGAAACCCGCCTCGCTCCGGGTGCAGCGGGCGGACAGCTTCAATACCGAAGTCTGGATACCGGCGGTGTCCCGCCTCGATCCGTGCCCATGATCAGGCCTGTCACGCCGGCATGCTCCATCAAGGCTTGCTTGATCAGCTGGATGCTCAACGTCGCTCTTCCTGCGTATGGAACCAGACGGTAGCGGGTGCCGCACGCTTTAATTTGTTCCCGCCTGCCCGCTCACAACTTCGGCGCGATCGTCCCCGTGTGTGCCTTTTGAGAGACGGTAGTGGGGCGTATTAGTTCATACGATCTCGCTACAGATTCAAAATGGAGCGACACATGAAAAAGTACTTACTCGCAACGGCCGCGCTACTTTTCGCTGCAACGTCGGCCTCGGCTGCCGACATGGCTGCACGTCCCTACACCAAGGCGCCCGCAATGGCGCCCGCGATAATCTACAATTGGACCGGCTTCTATATCGGCGGTCACGTCGGCGGCGCCTTCCGCGGCAATTCGAACAACGTTCTCGGCGGCGGTGACGACGGTCGCTTCATGGGCGGCGGTCAGATCGGTTGGGACACGCAGTTTGCGCCTAACTGGGTGTTTGGTCTGGAAGCGAACTACAGCTTCATCGACACCAGCAGCAGCTTTGCAAACCGCGGTCTCGGTTCGGTTACCGGCCGTCTCGGTTACACATGGGGCCCGTCCCTTCTTTACGTAAAGGGCGGTTACGCCTGGGCCGACTCGCGCTTCACCAACGGCTTCACCGGCGATGGTGGCCGGGATGGCTACACAGTTGGCGGCGGTCTCGAATATCTGTTCAGCCAGAATTGGTCGGGCAAGGTGGAATATCAGTACTACGATTTCGGGACGACCAGTTTCGTCACTCCCACGTTTGCTATCGGCGGCTTTCGAAACGACGAGCACACGATCAAAGCGGGCCTGAACTACCGCTTCAATCTGGGCAACTTCGGCACCGGCACCTTCTAAAGACTGACGTCAGTGAGAGGCCGGCAAATGAATGCCGGCCTTTTCTATTTGCCAGACGATTGGCGAGCCAATCAGAACAATTACGGCCGCCGCGGACATCTCCGGGGCGGGCGCATTTCTTCACTCAAGGTGAGAGTTGTCAGTCAATATACCCTCAGCCAGCGCACATCGTTGATCGCCCTATCCAGACCTGCCCCTGGTTCTGACACCTCATCTCGGAGTCGCCGAGCGCATCGAGCACGATGATTGCACGTTTGATGACCACCTTAAGGGCGGCGTGAAACGTGGCGACAGAGTGATCATTCATTGCTGAACCTTCGCGACCGGGAACGATCCGCCACAGCGGCTGTTTTCTGGAAAACTCGCCGGAGCCAATCGATGAAAGTGATACTTTCTAAAAAGGAGCTGGAGCGCGAAGCCCTCGCGGAGATGAGAAAACGCCCAGGTTGCGAGACGCTGAAGGCAGTCGACGTCCAATACAGTGACCTTCGAGCCGATACGAATTGGACCCTGTATGCCTTCACAGAAGGTCGAATTGATCCAAGTGCTTTGCATAGCGCGCTGGAAATGACCGTAAACAAACTGCGCCATCAATATGAATTGCGCGCCCCGGAGTGATCCCTTACAGGAGGTCAGACTCCCACCTCGTCCTGAAGTCTGACCTCCATGCTTAAAAAGAAAGCGACCGCCAACGAGCTGATCTGGCTCTTTCACGAGAAGCTTGCAGGCTCCAACTTTCCCAATGCCGGGATTGCGATTATTCCAATCGGTAACGGCAATTGGTCCGCGCTGACGAATGCCACCGAACGCCGGCACTATCCCGATCTGGCAAAGACTGTGGTGCGAATAGAGAAGCAGCTCCGCGCTCGCTACCTCCTGAAAGAGGTTTGATCTGCCTTCACGGGCGGGAACTAAGCCGGCGATTGCCTGTTCTATGGTCCCATCGACCAAGGCTGCATCTTGAACAAGACCAACCAGTTTGACCTTCCTACGCTGCCACATGCCCAAGCCGCCGAGCGCTCTCGAATGAGCGACGACCAAAGCCTGATCAAGGCCCGTTACTGCAGATCGATCCTGAAGGTCGCCGCGATCAGCACCGAGCAGGAAGCTCGCATTTTGCTGAACGGCCTGGCCACCGAGCAGGTTACCACGAACACCTCTCCCGCGATGGCCGAGGCTGAACGAGTAGCTTTGACTGCGATCCGCGATCTGGCTGGATATCAGCACGGCCGAAGCGTCTCCCAAAGCTCCAGCGAGTGGATGCGTGCCGCGCGAGCAATCCAGTTGTGGCTGAACGTTCACGATCAATAGGCATCGTGCGCGCGGAATGCGGAGAAATGGACGTGTCCGATAGCAAACAGCAAAAGACATCTCGTGAGCTCTAGCTTCTGTATCGGAACGGCCTATTTTCGAAGCCCGTCTCAAAAACTTCATTAAGGGCACGCGCCGCTTAGGCATCCGGCGCCAGACCTTTACCCTACGGTACGCAGTACGCAGGTGCGTACCTGTGATGCGTACCTCGCCGTCCAAGAAATAGCTCAAGTGGCGGATGTCGTTGAGGTTTCCGCCGATTCGTTTCGTGATACGCAGAACGCATTTTCCCAGACAAAAAATATGCGCGTGAGGAGAGCGCCGGTCCTTGGCGATTGCGCCTAAAATGCTTTCAGACTCCCCCTACGGTTAGACAAAGCTGGTTTAGCTCCCCGAAAAACCGGCGGCCGGTCTTGAGGCAGCGCTCATTCCCGGCGCAGCATTTTCGCGATTCAGGCGCTCGCGCATTTCCTTTCCGGCCTTGAAGAACGGAAGGCTCTTTTGGTGCACGGTAACATGTTTTCCAGTACGTGGGTTGCGGCCTGCACGAGCGGGGCGATGCCTTACCGAGAATGCGCCGAAACCGCGAAGCTCAGCCCGATCACCGCGTGCCAGCGCAGCGACGATCTCATCGAGAATCGCGTTCACGATGTTCTCAAGGTCCCGCTGGTAGAGGCGCGGGTTATGTTTAGCGATGCGTTGAACAAGTTCGGATTTGACCATCGTGACGTCGGAAATTTGGCGGGAGGCCGCATTTCCTCGATCTGACTTGCACTGTCAAGATGCAATAAATTGGGGCATCGTCGAAAAACCTGACGCGGCGAGACCTGTTGATCTGCACTCACCAATCTTGGAGCGGAACCAAATCATCCACTTCTGTTTACATAATCCAAGTGCGATATCCCAATCGATTTCCTGTCTGTTCCCGATGTTGAGGCCTCCGTGCACCTTCGATCTGGCCGATGGGCATTAGCCGAGGAGCGTCAATTGATCGCGTTGATCGAGGGAATACGTCGGCAGCCAGAGCTCCTGTATCTGTTGTTTTCGTTCAGCTTAAGGCGCCGCAGCTTTGGTTTTAGAGGCCGTCAAGCAACGCCCTGACCTTTTCTGCAAGATCGTTGATTGTATAAGGCTTTGAGATGAGATGCGTACCCGCATCCAGAACGCCATTATGGACTATGGCGTTTCGCGTATAGCCCGTGGTGAACAAAATCTTGGCGTCGGGCAACAGCGGTTGGAGGACTTTTGCGAGCTCACTGCCTGTCATTTCGGGCATCACAACGTCCGTGAAAACCAAATCGGGCCGTGAGCCGTTCTCAATGAGGTGAATGGCTTCTCGCGCGCTTGCAGCTTCTATGACCGAATAGCCAAGTTCTCGAAGCGTCTCGACAGAGATCGCTCGCACGCGTTCTTCGTCCTCAACCACCAGGACCAGCTCTTGATGCTGCCCCACGTCTGCGCGCACCGCGCCAGTCGAAGCATCGGTCGTAACCTCGCCGTAGAAACGCGGCAGGTAGATTTTTACGGTGGTGCCAACATCAAGTTCCGAATAAATCTTCACATGACCGCCCGACTGACGCACGAAGCCGTATACTTGACTAAGGCCAAGGCCCGTGCCTTTTCCGACTTCTTTGGTCGTGTAGAACGGATCAAAAACTTTGCTCAGCACATCGCTGTTGATACCGGTACCGCTGTCGGTCACTGCGATGAGAACGAACTGTCCCGGTTCAATTGAGTATTGTCGGGCATACGCCGCATCCACAGACGCGTTCATCGTTTCGATCGTGAGTTTTCCTCCTTGAGGCATCGCGTCCCGCGCATTGACCGCGAGGTTGAGTAAAGCGCTCTCAAGTTGAGCCGGATCGGCTTGGACGTTCCACACCCCCGCTGCGAGCACTGTCTCGATTGCAATGGTCTCGCCCAGCGACCGATCGAGAAGCTCGCTCATACCCGCGATCATACGATTCACTACGATGACTTCTGGAGCTAAGGGCTGCAGGCGGGAGAAAGCCAGCAAGCGCTGGGTTAAGGTAGCGGCCCGGTTAGCGCCGTCCAAGGCTCCGTCAATGAAGCGGGTGATGTCAATGTCACCCTTTGCCAGCTTCCGGCGGGCTAGATTCAAGCCTCCGATGATCACGGCGAGCATGTTGTTAAAGTCGTGAGCTATCCCGCCAGTCAATTGACCAACCGCCTCCATCTTTTGGGCTTGTCGCAGCTGCTCCTCCGCCTTCGAACGTTCGGCAATCTCTGTGGCCACGCGCTGCTCGAGATCGATATTGAGCGCCTGCAGCTCCGCTTCGGCCCGTTTTCGCTCGGCGAGCTCCCTTTCGACAGCCGCAAACAGCCTCGCATTGTCGATGGCCGTCGCCGCGTGTCCCGCAATCCCCAAGAGAGCAGCCTCATGCTCTTCTTGGAACTTGCCGATTTCCTGATGGCCGAAGAACAGCCCCCCCAAAACGTCACCGGTGCGTGAGATGACCGGTACCGCAAGGTACGAGCGCACCGGAAGGTGGCCTTCGGGCATTCCTTTGCGGGGAGCGTTCTTGCCGTATCGCGGGTCGGCGAGGATGTTTTCTGATCGTACAACCGCCGTGCCAAGAAACGTCGGCTCAAACACTGCTGTATTCCGCGGCATCGGAAAATTCGCGAAGGCAGACCGGGGCACGCCGGAGAGCGCGTAGAGCATGTAGCTCTCGCCCTCAGGCGAGAGAACATTGTAGAAGAACGCGCCAAATTCCGCACCGCAGAGCTCCAGGCCGGCATCCGTAACGGTCTGGACGATGGTCTCGAGATTGCGTTCCCTAGCGACGGTTGCCCCCGTGTCATTCAAGATCCTGAGATGTCGTTCGGATTTCTTGCGCGCCGTGATATCGATGACAGTGCCAACAAAGCGCACTGCGTTGTGATTGACGAATATTGCGTCACCCGTTGCGGCGAGCCATCGTTCGATCCGGTCCTCGATTCCAATCGTCCGATACTCGATGCGATATGCAGCCAAGGAGGAGGGGTCCAAGGCGTTGGTCACCGCGCGATGAACGCGTTCGCGATCGTCAGGATGCAGCCCCGCAAGAAACGATTTTTCATATGAAATCTCGGCTTCGGATGAGAGGCCAAACAGAGCTTTGCATCTCGCGTCCCAGCGAAGGACGTTATTTACCGGGTCAAAGTCCCACGTTCCGATACCGGCTGCGTTGTTAGCAAGGCTGAGGCGTTCTGCGGCTTCTCGCGCGGCTTCTTCTGAACGGACTCGCTCGATATGAGCCCACGACCTTTCGGTAACCTCCGCAAGCAGGGCCAGCTCGCCAGCCGCCCAGCGATGGGCGGTCTGATGATGTATTGCCATCAATGCCGTTAAGCGGTCCTCTTTCACGAAGGGCATGCAAATAGTGGATCCGATCCCAATATCTTGGAAGGTTCGGGCTTCTTCCGGCTCCAATTCTTCAAGATTGTCATTGATGATCAGCGGTCGGCCGTTACCCAGCTCTTGAACAGCTTTTCTGCCGAAGTCAGCAAGGCTGTAGTGACCTAAGATGTGTTTCGCGCCAGGTGCTGCCCAGTCGCCGCGAATAGTAAAGCCATCCTGATCTTCATCCATGTCGGCATAGGCGCAGTTAGACACGTTGAGGTGCTGGCCTAGCATCCGGGTCGTGACTGATAGAATCTCGTCGGCCCTCCGGCACTTCGCAGTTTCTTTGCCGAGGTCATCCAGAAAGACAAGACGGGCTTCATTCGCCCGAATAGTTGCCTCTGCCCTACGCCGTTCTACCGCAGTCCGGGTCCGGTCAGCGACCTCCCGCATGAGGTCAAGTTCGGCGTCTGACCATTCTCGTGCTTCGGCATTGTTGAGATAGAGCAATGCCACCACGCCGTTTGGCTCAAGGATGGGCATGTTCACCAAGGCGCGTGCCGAAATAAGCTCAAGGGCCTTCGCCTGATCTCCTACCCGACCATCTTTTTCGGCGTCGGCGAACACCACGGTTACGCCGCGCTTCAAGTCCTCAATGTAGCTGCCGTAATCCCGGAATTGCAGAACCCCAGCAAGGCTTTTTATGCCCGGCGCATTCCAGTCCCGGCTTATCGTAATGGTTTCAGCGGAAAGGTCGATCGTGCCGTAACCCGCGCGGCTGACACCGAGAGCCCGCCCCAAGGTCTCCGCGGCGGCGTACGCAAGATCGTCAGGGTCTGATATCTGGCGGATATGATCGCCCAATGTGGATAGCACATCACTGCGCAGCCCCGAAGCCATCATCGCCGTCATGCCAAGGCCTCAGCTGGCGGCAGCTGTACAAGGTCGCGACGACTCGAAGCGTTTCGAACGGGACTGAGAAAAAGGCTCACGTGACCCCATAAATTCAATAAAATTCGGAATTTGGTCAATTCGTTGCCGGCCGTCAGGTTCCAATTACCCGTTTGGCCAGGTTAGCTGACCGCCGCGATTGCCAAATATTCAGCTGATAGGGTTTGGGACTGTCAGTGAGTTGAGGAGTCCGTTCATCCCAGACAAGGAATGCGTTCATACCGCTTGGGCATTCGGATGGCATTGCCGTCGAAGAAGGAAAGCCAGTGGTGAAACGCCCCCGTCGGCGCTTTAGGAGCCCACCGCATCTGGCGGGATCAGTCGTCTCGACCGCAATCGGCTAATCGCCCCTTACTAGGCGTCATGGATCGACGTTAAGCTTAGTGGTCGCCTCCTTCACTCCTTTCTGTTTGAGACGGCGATCAGCGATGTAGAGCGGTCGACTGGGCGGTCAAGAATTCGCCCGCGCGGAAGCCAAAAAAATTTGCCCCACCCCCCTTGAAACTTTCCGCCAGTTTTTTTTATTTTAGGTGCGCTGGACGCCAGAGGTTGGGTCCAGCGTGAGGCGGACGCCGGGGGTGTCCGGCGCCCGCTCATACCCATCTTGCTCATTGGAGGATTTGGCTATGAAGACTTACGACTTTGCTCCGCTTTGGCGCTCAAGCATTGGCTTCGACCGCCTGTTTGACCTCGTGGATGCCGCTCAGCGCGCGAACGAGGACAGTTTCCCCCCATACAATATCGAACGTGTTGGGGATGACCGATACCTCATCTCGCTTGCTCTGGCAGGTTTTTCGCCGGACGAGATCAGCTTGACGGCAGAGCAGAACGTTCTGACGGTCGAGGGCCGCAAAGGCGAACAGAAGCGTGACTTCCTGTTCCAGGGCATTTCTGGTCGCGCGTTCAAGCGGCAATTCAACCTCGCCGACCATGTCCAGGTAACCAGCGCGACTTTCGAGAACGGCCTTCTGCAGATCAACCTGATCCGCGAGATTCCCGAGGCCATGAAGCCGCGAAAGATCGCCATCAACGCAGGTCCGCGCTCAAACGTCGAGCAACTTGAAGCCAAGGCGGCCTGACGCCTATTCGATCACTTCGTGCAATCGTTCCGCGATGGCTTCGGCCGTCGCGGATTTGCGCGACATTTGGCATGGCGCGTTGATCACTCGCGAAATCGACAGGAGGCAGGGATGACCCAGTTCGCACTTCCAGCCTTGGCCGCTGGAGAAGGCCTTACAAACTATCTCACCGCGATCAAGCAGTTTCCTCTCCTCAAACCTGAAGAGGAGCTCGCCTACGCCAGGCGCTTACGCGAACACGGCGACAGGAACGCTGCCTATCATCTTGTGACCAGCCATCTCCGGCTGGTCGCCAAATTGGCGATGCGCTATCGCGGCTATGGGCTGCCCATCGCTGATGTCATTTCGGAAGGCAACATCGGCCTGATGCAAGCCGTGAAGCGATTTGATCCGTCTAAAGGTTTCAAGCTTGCGACCTACGCCACCTGGTGGATCAAAGCAACGATCCAAGATTACATCCTGCGGTCGTGGTCGATCGTCCAGATTAGCGCCAAGTCCACCCAAAAGCGGCTGTTCTTTAACCTGCGTCGCTTGAAGAGCAAGATCGCAGCGCTCGAAGAAGGCGATATGCAGCCCGACCACGTAGCAACGATAGCGCGCCGCTTGAATGTGCCTGAACGCGAGGTCATTGAGATGAACCGGCGGTTCCTCGGAGACATGTCGCTCAATGCGGCTTCACGAGTGGACGAAGAAGAAGGCGCTGAGTGGCAGGAGCGCTTGGCCGACCCAACGTCGAATTTTGAAGACGACGTCGCGGAACGCAGCGAACTTAACTGGAGGCGGCAGATCCTCGGGCAAGCGCTCGCCCATCTGAAACCGAGAGAGCAGCGTATCATCGAAGCACGATGGCTGTCGGATACCCCTCTTACACTTGACGACCTGGCCGCAGAACTGGGCGTGTCACGCGAGCGTGTGCGGCAGGTGGAAGTCAGGGCACTCGAAAAGGCCCGGGCGTATGCAGCTTTGCTGGCCGGAGACATGGGCGCGAAGTAATTCGATCCGAGCGGGCTCGACGGGGGCGACATTAGCTTTCCAAGCGCTCCACCCATTGGGAGATGGTGAGCGCAATTTCCGCCACTACGTCCTGGTCGGTCCGTCCGCTGCGGGCCGGGATATGAAAGCCGTGATCGGCGCCATCGATCAGGTGAGAGGTTGCCCTCGATCTCAGTCCCTTGCAAACTTGGCGAAGGAGCACGGGCTCCGCCAACTTATCACGCGTTCCCTGGATGAAGAGCATGGGGATCCGAATGCCTGCAAGGTGTTCGGCCCTTGTGATCGAAGGTTTACCGGTCGGATGTAGGGGGAAACCGACAAAGGCCAGCCCGCGCACATCTTCGATCGGATCTTCTGCTTGCGCCTGCGAGGTCATGCGCCCGCCGAATGACTTGCCACCCGCGATAATAGGCATGCCGCGGCATCGACGGCGGGCGTCCGCCACGGCCAATCGTATGGCCGCATGCGCAACAGCCGGAGTGTCGGGGCGTTTGCTGCCCTTCTCCATGAACGGGAACTGGAAGCGCAAGGTCGCGATGCCATGGCCATAAAGCTTTGCAGCGACATCTTCCATGAACGGGTGCGTCATGCCTGCGCCTGCACCGTGGGCGAAGACGAAACAGGCTTGCGCGTTCCGCGGCTTCATCAGGAGGGCTGAAAGCGCGAGCGCGTCCTTGCTCTTCAGCGTCAGGGGCGTTACGCGCGGCAGCCGGGTGTTCATTTCGCTGTCGAGCGCTCGCCGAATCGCTCCTCCTCCAAGCCGAAGACCGAGCGACCGCCGAGCGCGGAGGATGCCTGTAATTCGCCATCCACGAAATCCTCGAAGGACGGACCGCTTGCCGTTTGTTCGAGGCGGCGAGCCTGGTCGTCGAGCCGTTTCAGAGTCTGCATCTCCTCGTCTCGGCCGAGCTTGGCGTTCTGGACGGCTGTCTTCAGCACGCGGATGGTCTCGTCGTAGACCTTGATCGGCACCGGGTACGGGTGACGATCCTTGCCTCCATGGGCGAGTGAAAACCGCGCCGGGTCGCGGAAGCGGTACGGCGCGCCATGGACGACCTCGGCCACCATCGCAAGCGAGCGGACCGTCCGTGCGCCGACGCCCGGCGTGAGCAGTAGCTCGGGAAAGTCGAGCGGCCCGCGCTCGGAAGCCGCGGCGAGCGTGCCATGAAGGCGCCGGGTGAACACATCGCTCGAGCGGACATCGTGATGCGCCGGCATGACGAGATGCGGCAGGAGGGGCTGGGCAGGCGCGCTGCCAGTCAGCGCCGCGAACTCGTCGACGATGCCGTCGGGCCCCAAAGCCATCAGCAGGTCCAGTTGCGCTGTTCGGGAAGGCGCGGCGCGCCCATCCGTCAGATTGACGACGTTTCCTTGAAACGGACCATCGATGGCGCTGTGCGGTTCATCGACGAAACTCCTCAGGTTCTCGGAATGCCAATGATAGCGACGGGCCTGTTTCTTGTCGCCGTTCATGCCCTGCTGGACCACCGTCCATTTGCCCTCGTCGGTGACGAAGAAGCCGTGCAGGTAGAGATCGAAGCCATCCTGGACTGCTGCGCTATCGACCTTGGCGACGAGACGGCTCGCGCGCGTCAGGGCGGCCCCGTCGAATCCGATGCGGTCGCCGAGCGCGTGAAGTTCGTCAGGAGTTTTCCGCGAATGCTGGCCCCGACCTCCGCAGACGTGGATGCCGAGTTCGTCCTGCAGCGGACCTAGGCCGCGCTTGAGAGCACCGATGACGCTGGTCGTGATCCCGGACGAATGCCAGTCCATTCCCATCACGGCACCGAAGGATTGAAACCAGAACGGATGGGACAGCCGCCGCAAAAATTCGTCGCGACCGTAATGGTGGACGATCGCCTGGGTGACGATGGCACCGAGCGCTGACATGCGCGAGGCCAGCCATGGCGGAACCCGTCCACCATGCAAAGGAAGATCGGCGCTGCCGGTCCGTTTCGCCATTCGTCCTCGATATCCGATTCTTTGCCATTTAGGGGCTACGCTCGACCATCGTCCGGAAGGTGATGGAGTAGCGTTTGGCTTCGACGGCCGGAATGCTGTGTTCCCATACCGACCGCGCCTCGCCGGACATCATGTAGATCGAACGAGACTTCGCTTCGAGGGTGAAACGCTCGAACTTGGTCGAAGCGGGCCTGCGAAATCGGAACTTGCATATCGCGCCCAGCGACAGGCCGAAGATCCGGTCGAAGTGCGGCTTGTCCCTGTGCCAACCGATCCCGACGCCGACGTCGTATTCGGTGCAGAGGACTTGCTGTATTCGCGTACTGGGTCCACCGAAAGTCTCGACGCGATGTGAGACATCGGAGAGCCATTGAGGAATTGGCTCGGCTTCAACGAGGTGGCGTGCCGTATAGTCGTAGCTGAACCCGAAGGAGGCTACGCGACGCTTGCCCTCATACTGGCCGAACTGAAACGGCTGGAGGGGCAAGTCGGCCACTTGGGCTATAAGGTCGAGCGCTTCCGCTGCCGAAACGAAGTCTTCGGCATACCGGAGTCCATCGGGACCTGGCGTGTTTTCCGCAAACAAACTGAATTGGTCGGACAGTGGATTCTACCAAGGCTGTGGATCTACGACCTACTTATGGAGCCGCAGCGCAAAGTCAAAGGTCAGGGGGATCCCGCACATCATAACCAACCAAATAAGAACGGGGCGTACGCGATCGCGAGGAGAATAAGCGCCAGTGGAAAAGCCGTTGCAATGAAGATTGTATCCATGTTGCGAGGCTGCATGGTTACGAAACCGAACAATCGGAGTTCCGTTCCAATTCCCGCCTCAGTCGCCGCCCTTCTTGGCCCGACGTAGCGCGGCGCCCAGCTTCTCCCGTTGCTGCTCCCAGCGCCGTCGTTCGGCCTCCGTGCGATTGTCGATTTCGTCGCGTTCCGCCTGTATCGCGGCATCTCTCGCGTCGTGCTCCTGTTCAGCGGCATCAAAGGCTACTTGTGCGCTTGCAACCTGCGCTGCTTTCCGTTCTCGCTCCTTGATCCTGGCTCGCTCTTCCTTGCGCTGGTCGGCTTCGCGTTTCCGCTGCTGTTTGTCGAAGATGGCCGCGGCTCTACGTGCTTCCGCGTTGTCGACTTTGGTCGCTTTGGCCTGAGGAGCCACCCGCTTCCGCGGAATTGACACTTTCTTGCCGGCCGCAAGGCCTTCCGGAAGTTCGCTCGTCTCCTTGAACGCGCCATTGGTGCCGACTGCTCTCCGCAAAACGATGCCGGGATGCGCGATTGTTGCCGAGACGATTGCAGGGTCGTCGGTCTCCTCGGCGAAGCCCTGGTGAAACAGGTTGCTGTCGGCGCCCCAGATCTCGAGCGCGGCCTTCATGGACGGCGCGGCAACGGCCAGGTCGAAAAAGCCGATCGATGTCTGGTAGGTCTTGAGCTTCCGGGCCATCACTCGCAGGCCGGACAGGTGTCCGCTAGGCCATCGAGTACTTTCTCGATGGCTTTCACCCGTTGCTCCTTGTTCTTACCGGAGAACTTTCGATGTTCGGCGATCGATCTTGCATAATCCACGGCATGGTGGCTGTGACGAAGGCGCAGATAGCCGTGATCCGGACAGGGCGCGATGGCGTGGGCCTCAAGGAGGATATCCGTCGCCCACATGGATAGAGTCTCGGCGTCGTTCGTGTTCTTCGACATAGTCACGTCTCTCTAGGGCATTTCGTCCCGAGAATGGGATTTGGCGTTGACCGGAAATCAGACATGCCGTTTCGGTGTTCTGACATTCGAGAATGTTGTCATCGTCGGGCACGGCTTGAAAACAGCTAAGCTATTCTTGAGTTCCTTCTCGGTCGGAAAGGCATTCACCATGCCTTGCGTCAGAGCTTCCGTCGGCGATACCGGCGGTTGCCGGACTTTCGAAGGCGTGTTCTAAAGCCTCGGGTCGATGGAACCAGACAGCGAGTTGAGCGATTGCAAGTAGCTATCCACCGCGGCCAAAGGGCGTAGGTCGTTGCTACAAAATGGGCTCTATAGCATTGCGTTCAATGCCGGTCTCGGTGGGTCCGGAGGTGCCGGCGTCGTCGTGCTCTGTGACGGCGTTTTGCTTGGGGGCGATTCTTCTCTGCTGTACAAAGGCGCTTACTCGCAACGAGACGGGAAGTTCGAAGCGACTGTGCGGACATCGCGTCACGCCAACGAAATCCCGTCCCTGTTCGGGCTGGACGAGGCGACGCTGAGCTTCGCCGGGACCATCATTCGTGGAGACGCACGCGGCTTCGGCGCTTCCCCTCAGGTGCCAGACATCAGGTTGGAGGTCCATCTCAAGTTCAGGGCGCCCATCTGAGGGATTGTTTAGGTCTGGTTTTGGCTGCACGCCAACAGGAAATCCAGAGCCGACATAGCATCTAGATATCGCAATTTCACACGGCCGTTCAACCCAACGGCCTCGTTAACTAATGTCTGATCCGGCACCCGCCTGAAGCCCATTGCCCAGTTCGGAAACAGTCGATCACCATATGCAAGGCCGCGCTGGAGCAAGCTGATATCTCGATGCCGCGGATCGACGCCGATGCGGCTGTAAACTTCGATTACATTATCCGGCTCTCCCTCAAGCACCTGAAGAAAGTCGCCGTCCGAATGGACAAGCATGCCTGTTATATGCGCCGCATCATTCCGGGCCCTTGCCTTTTGCAGTAGCTCGGAAAGATCCCCGGATGAAAATGGCTCATTTGCAGTGCTAAGATACAAAATTCGAAACACGAACGACCTCCATACCCGTCAACGCCGGGTTCCAAAGAGAGTTCAATCGTGCCGTAGACGATCACGCCTCCCCTGACCGGCCGCGCTCTGAGCTCGCCGGAACAGGTGTCATCAAGTTTGACGGTTGGCCCGCCGACTTGTCCATGACCACGGCGGCTTCAATGCCCGCTCATCACCCCATTTTACGGTACGATCCCGGTGACGTTGCGATAAGCCATGTCTGGCGCCGGCTTCTTCAGAAAGACGGGAGTAAGTTGATCGGGTCTCTAACCGATTGAGGCTTCCAGAAATTTGGCCGTGCGGCTTTCGGCGTTGCGCGCAACATGTTGCGGTTCGCCAGCGGTCACGACGGATCCGCCCTCATTGCCTGCGCCGGGGCCCATATCGATTACCCAATCACTTTCGGCGACCACTGCCATATCGTGTTCGACGACGACCACCGTGTTACCGGCATCCACCAGGCCTTGAAGCTGCAGCATTAGCTTTTCGATGTCTGAGGGATGCAATCCAGTCGTCGGCTCATCCAGTACATATAGTGCCGACCCCCGCTGAGCTCGTTGCAATTCGGTAGCGAGCTTGATCCGTTGGGCTTCGCCGCCACTGAGTTCCGTTGCGGACTGACCGAGTTTGATATAACCGAGGCCGACCTCTCGAATGACACCGAGCGAACGTGCGAGTAGCGCATCTTTCTCGAAAAACGCGAGCGCATCGTCCACCGTCATGCCCAACACGTCGGCAATGGATTTGTCCCGGATCTTGATTTCCAACGTCTTCGCGTTGTAGCGCGACCCATGACAGGTCGGACATGGCGCGTAGACTGACGGGAGGAAAAGCAATTCGACGGTGACGAAGCCTTCCCCCTGACATGTTTCGCAACGTCCTTTGGCGACATTGAAAGAAAAGCGGCCGGCATCATAGTGCCGTGTCTTGGCCTGCTTCGTGGCCGCGAACAGCTTTCTGACGTGATCGAAAAGCCCTGTATAGGTGGCGAGATTCGACCGCGGGGTGCGCCCGATCGGCTTTTGATCGACGACAACGAGACGTTTTACGTGCTCCATGCCCCCGACGATGTTGCCGCCAAGCGTTTGAATGGCGGTTTCCAGAAGGTCTCCTTCGTCCGGAGCGCCCCGGTCCTCTTCGCCGCTCTTGTGCCCCAATATTTCCCCAACCTTCTCGACCAGAAATTGAGTGATCAAGCTGGACTTGCCCGACCCCGAGATGCCGGTCACCGCGGTAAACACACCGACAGGAATGTCGACGTCGAGGTCGTTGAGATTGTTGCGGGTGACACCGCGAAGTTGTAGCTGACCTCGCGGGAGACGGCGCGTGCGGTCGATGGCCGTCGCGTTTCCGAACAGATGGCGCCTTGTTTGAGACGCCTCGACGCCGGCAAGTCCTTTAGGGATACCGCTGTAAAGCACCTCGCCCCCGTGAACGCCCGCGGCGGGGCCGACATCGACTATCCAGTCCGCGTGGCGGACGACATCCAATTCATGTTCGACGACGAAAAGCGAATTGCCTGCTGCCTTGAGCCGGTCCAGCGCTCGCAGGAGAGCTTCGGTGTCGGCTGGATGAAGCCCAGCGGAGGGCTCATCCAGAACATACACCACGCCAAACAGGTTCGACCTGACTTGGGTCGCCAGCCGGAGCCGCTGCAATTCGCCGGGGGACAGTGTCGGCGTGCTGCGCTCGAGGGCGAGATATCCCAGGCCGAGATCGAGCAGAACCGCCAATCTCCCGTTCAGATCTTCCAGGATGCGCTGGACCACGAGAGCTTTTTCCGGATGGTCTTTGGGCGTATGAGCTTTGCCTTCGAGATACGGCACGATCAACTCGCGAACGCCCCTTAAAGGAAGCTCAGACAGTTCCGCAATATCCAAGCCTGCGAATTTGACCGAGAGAGCTTCGGGCTTAAGCCGTTTTCCCCGACATACCGGGCAACGGCCGCTCAGCATGAATTGCGAAACCCGCCTCTTCATCATCGCGCTCTGCGTTGTTGCGAACGTCTGCAAGACGTATTTGCGCGCGCCGGTGAAGGTGCCGTGATAACTCGGCTCTTCCTTGCGTTTGAGGGCTCGCCTCACCTCAGCTGGCGTGTAGCCTGCATATACCGGGACGGTGGGCTGTTCCTCGGTAAAGAGTATCCAGTCGCGGGTCTTCTTCGGCAGTTTGCGCCAGGGCGTGTCTACGTCATGACCGAGAGTTACCAGGATGTCCCTCAGATTTTGTCCCTGCCAGGCACTCGGCCAAGCCGCCACGGCTCGCTCCCGTATGGTGAGCTTGTCATCGGGGACCATCGAGGCCTCGGTAATATCGTGGATCCGACCGATTCCGTGACAGTGAGGACAAGCTCCTTCGGGAGTGTTGGGCGAAAATGACTCGGCATAGAGCAGTGGTTGTCCACGCGGGTAGTCGCCGGCGCGCGAATACAGCATGCGCAGCAGGTTCGACAATGTCGTCACGCTGCCGACCGACGAGCGTGTCGTCGGAGATCCGCGTTGCTGCTGTAAAGCCACGGCTGGTGGTAGACCTTCGATTTCGTCCACCTCTGGAATGGACATCTGATTGAACAATCTTCTCGCGTAAGGGGACACCGACTCAAGATAACGCCGCTGCGCCTCGGCATAGAGCGTGCCGAAGGCCAGCGAGGACTTGCCCGATCCCGACACCCCTGTAAAAACGACAAGTGCATTGCGGGGAATGTCGACGTCGATATTCTTCAGATTGTGCTCGCGAGCTCCGCGAACACGCACGAAGCCCTCATCGACGGCCGAGTCGGCACCGTACGAACCACCTCTTCCTGCGTGCATCTTGCCCTTCCGCGCAAATTGGCGTGTGATATCAACCGCAGATGAAACTTTGGCGGACGAGTTCCGTTCCCCACACGGAGCTTCCAGCCGGTAGCATTGTTTGTCATAGCGACTACATACTTCATCGCCACGGAGTTGATCCTTATTCAAGCCTTTGCAATTAGTCGGGCGTGGCCATCCTGCGCGCCATCGTGGTCGATCGGTTGCTGGCGCCATTCCGCTTTAACCGACTGAGGCTTCTTCTTCGCCCCTTTCGAAAACATCGCCTTTGACGCCAGCTAATTCGCACCTGCGAAAAGCGAGTCCGGTAGTGGATAATAGGAGGAAGAATTCGCAGAGGTTAAGGCCTTCGATCGACGCCTTAGTCGTCAGCGTGGCTCCGTATGTCGATACATCCCTCATGACGCATGAGCGGCGCCACGAACCATCGATCGCCGTCATTTGGACGTAGACACCGCGCTCGAAACGAACGCTGCCGAAACTGGTAGCGGTCTTAGGAGCACTGGAGGCTCTATCTCCTCAGGATATTGAGCACCACTAACCCAAATACGGACGGGGAAAAAACATAAACGTCAGACCCGGCGGAGCTTCTCCATTTAAAAATTAGGCGACGCGAGCCACCAGACGGATTTGGCCGGAGCGGCCTATCGCGTGGTGAAATAGAAGTCCTCGCTCCCCGACAGCGAGCCCTATGAACGGCGGCTTTGCGCCAGAAGCGGACGGTTGCGGAGCGGCCAACAAACATTGTTCAGCTGACGGAGTTGGCGCGCGTTTGGCCAACGGCACGGAACACACGTTGGCTCGTGGAAGTTAGGATCCAATCACACCTTTAAGTCCGGTATAAAGAGACCCAGCCACGCCGGCACCTGCGCCGAGCAGTGGTCCCGCGGTCTGCGCAAACTCCTGAATCAATCTTGCACGACGTCTCATCTGCTCTCCGCCAACGTGCTCTCCGAGCAGGCGGGCAGCCTTAAAGGCAATGGCATTGGGTTTGCCACCCTGCGCCAATGTGTTCGGCAAAATTCGAAAAATAACCATCCCGAGGACATTGCCGGACAGGAATGCCAAACTGATGCTGGCTACATATTCTCCGACCTCACGCCACTCGACGACCGATGCCGGGACAATCGGCACGCTGTCGTTGATTCCGGTAACAACCAACATGCACCCTACACTCAGGATGGCCGTGATCAACCCCACCAGCCAAGCGCCGAGTGGCCCAAGCTTATTGAAGGGCATCGAAGCAATTCCGAACAGCAACGGGATCACGATCGATGCAAGACGCAGATATAGCGGTGCAACATTGAGGACGATGGTGATTACAATGTGGGCGGCTACAAGTAACACGGCTGGCAGCAGTACATAGACCGCAAAGTGAATTACGTAGTAGCGGAGCGGACTGGTCAGCCGCGCCAGCGCAACCTCGGCCCGATCCAGCGCGTGCGTTAGATTGTCGATTTCACTGACGAGGTCCTGGACCTCGAGCAGGATCGGACGGACGAAACGCAGGTCACGCGAGCAGTTCTTGCACGCGATGGCTTCATCCCTGATTGTCTCTGTGCAGAACGGGCATTCCATAAGACGCCTCAGCCCTTCCGCTTCGCACGGATGGACGCGATCTCGGTTCTGATCCGGGAAAGTTTAGCCACTGCTGCATCACGCTTGGCAATCAGGTCCTTGCGTTCCCTCGCCAGTGCTTCGGGAACGGCGATGTCTCTGGAACACCAGCCACAGACCAGTACGAGATCGCTGTTCTCTCGAAGACAGTACGGACAAATGATTGCCATCGCGTCAGCGCGCGACCTTGAGGACGAAACTCGTGCTGCCGAGGCGCCCATCAGAATCCTTGAGATCCACGCGCAGCATGTGCTCGCCGGGAGGTAGAGACGCATCCGGCATATCGATGCCAGCCGGTTGAACGAACACCTTCAACCGTTCCGTCAAGTCCACATTCGGCGTACGAAGATAAATGACCTTTACGGAGGTAACATCGATCGTCGCTCCACCAAATGACAGGAACTTGAGCTGAAAGTGAGTCGGCGATTGGATGTTATCGCTGCCGGAAAGGAGCTCGATCTTCGGGCCACGCGTGACACCGCGCCGATCGACGACTACTGCACCTTTCGGCGGCGGCAAGGAGGCCTCCTCTTGTGTGATTAATACCCCCGCGGCCCGCGACGGCACGGATTGACACAGCACGATCAGGCAGGCGAACGTAAAGCAAATTCCTATACGACGTCGCATCATCCCCCCCAACGCGATCTATAAACTTATCTGGTGCCCCCATCCCCTATAATGGAGTAGGGCGCCCAGAATAACGGATGTGCGTAAGCGAACTCTGTCTTTCCATCGGCATTCAGATAGCCGGGTCCGTCAGCCAAAGCCATCATGGCCTGACGCTGAGCTTCGCCGCGTGCCAGCTTTGGATCGTCGGCCTGCCGCTTAAACAGATCTGTCATCAACTCTCGCGCGGACTGTGAATGCACCGACCAGTTGGTGACCAGAAGAGCGCGGGTGCCCGCGTAAAAGAACGCCCGGCCAAGGCCCGAGGCGGCTTCTGCGCCGGCGCCGGCGCCCGCACCGGTGTTGCAGGCCGAAAGAATGACCCAGTCCGCGTCGAGTTTGAGACCGAGTATCTCCTCCATCGTCAATAGGCCGTCGCCCTCTTCACCGGTCACAGTCGGCGAGGACAATGCAAGCGCCGGCTGGGTCAGCCCATTCAATTCGCCAGGCACGAGGCCATGCGTTGCAAACGCGATAATCTTGAAGCCGGACAGATTTATCGACTTAACGGCTTTCTCCGTCGCTCCCTTGCCTAGATTCAAGACTTTCGACGGGTCGGCCCGCAGCGCCAAGGCGATCGAGCGCAATTCGTCGGCCGTATCCGGAAGCCGCGGCAACAAGCCAAGCTCCGCGCTATCCACGCCGTCAAGCTTCGGACTGTTGCGCCGCTTCAGCGGCACACCGCGCATGGTATTGGCGTCGGCGGCATCGGCGATTCGTATTTTTGCATCGATCTGCTCGGCCTCGGCCTGCTGCTCGGTGTTGAAATACGGATCTCCGAACGCGATTATCTCGCTACGGTCGGACTTGCCGGGCGGTAGCTGCCGCAAAGTGCGCAATGCGGCTGCGGACGGAACCATGGCGACCGCATGGGTGCGCGCCAGCCAGGGCACATCCCTGTAGCTCGCAAACAGAACCTCCTCATTCTTCTTGATCACCGACGGCTGCGTCGGCAGTAGTGAGAGTGGCAGCAGACCCAGCGCGCCGTTGGTGACGACGATCAGTTTCCTGGCCGGCTTCCAGCCGGCTTCTACGGGCTTAAGGAGCGACGAATACAGGTCATATCCCAATGCCACATCGAAAGCGGGAATATCGGAAATCATAGCCGCCTGCGGCTCGAGCGCTTCGCGCAACTGAGCTACCTTGGTCTGGACATCCGCTGCATTGGACCCGATTGAAGCAAAGGCAACCGCACCGGTCTTCGGAACCGCCCAGACGAAACTCGCGTCCTGACCAAAGTAAAATGATAGCATCGCCTCGTCGGGCGCCAGCGTATCGCGAATCTCGTCCACGGATGGCGCTCTTGGCGCGACCAGATCTGCATAAGCCGGAAAAAGCCGATTGATCTCTTGTCGCGCCTTGGTCCGCGCGCTGCGCAGATTGGCGATCGACACATTCAGCGTCTGCACGCCCTTCTCATCTCGCTCAGCCGATGACAAGGACAACACATTGTTCAGCGTACCGATTTGCGCATTGATCTGTTTCGACAGATCCTGCTCCTTGCGCACCAGCTCGGCCAGCGCGGGATCCTTGACTGAACTACGCGCGCTCGAAGCCGCCAAGGCCTGCTGCACTGAGCTGCCACGGACGGCGTCCGCCAAGCTGAATGTTTCGACACCGATATCTGCGGACCGGCTCTTCTGCCTGGCCAACATTCTGAAATAGGCTTCTATGATCGCCTGGAAGCGTTGATTCTTGGCCGCAACGACGGTTGTGTCGTCACCGTCTGCATTCTCTCGCGACGATGCGACTAGGATTGGTATTGCGGTCTTGAATTCGCGGATAGCTTCCTCATCGCGTCCTGCTCGCATCAAGCCGATAGCAAGGGTTCCGCGCGCCGACGCCGTATCAAAATGGCTCTCGCCTACGCGTGCGATCTGCTTCTTGACCAACTGGTCAGCCGCGGAAATGCCCGCCTCGATCTGGCCCGAAGCATAGAGCGATGCGATACGCGAGCCGTTCAGTTCGAATACCTGACGCCGCATCGGCTCCCAGTTGGCGATTGCCCTGTCGATCTGGGCATAAACCGCGACGGCGTCACGGCTCTTGCGCTGCAAGTTAAGGACGCCGCCAAGCTGTGAAAGCATCTGTACGGTTTGTGGCGCTTCATCCGGAACGCCCGTCGTCTTGCCGATATCGAGTGCCACGCGCAGCAGCTTTTCGGCGTCGGAATGGCGCCCCTGTTCGACCAGGATGCCCGCAAGACCTGCAATGAAACGCGGCGTCGCGTAATGATATTTGCCTTGGTCTTTCAACCGGGACAACAGCGCGCGACGTGCATCGGATTCGGCCTCCGCAAGACGGCCCTGCCGGGCCTTCGTCCGTGCAAGACTGAGCGTGATAAAATCGATGGATTGAAGCAATGCCGACTCCGTCGGCGGATTCTCGCCACTGAGAAGGCCCTTCATGCCTGCGCGCTTGCGGGCTTCCGCAATGCGAAGCGAAGCCTCAGCCTCCTTAAACTGTCCACGTGCCTCGAAAATGGCAGCATTCCCGAGCTCGATCTCCGCCTCCCAATTCTGGCCGTAACGCGCATACGCTGCGCGCATGGAAGGATGGCCACTCGTTCGCGCCTCCTCGATCGCCGGGCGGCTGCGGCGCATGTAGCCTTCTGCCTGAACGATATCGCCCATCTGGATCAGCGAATTGGCAATCGAGCGATTAGCTGTATGTACGAACCCCTTCGCACCCGGCGTGTTCGCGGTGTCGCGCAGTAGCCGCTGATATGTTTCGAGCGCCTTCTTCGGATCGCCCGCACTGCCGTACTGGACAGCCACTAGTTGAACCAGGCGCGCCATCAGTCCGGGCGGAGCAGCACCGCGGCCCGCCTCAATCCCTTTTTCAAGATCGGAGATGGAATCCGTTAGCCGACCGAGCTGGCTTCTTGCGCCCGCACGGTCGAGATAGAACTGCGCAAGCGAGACGCGCGAAGCTCCGCCGGGAGGCTTCACGTCTGCGTCGGCCCTTAGTTGCTCGATCTTTTTCTCGTCCGGCTTCTCGGTATCGAGGATCGCCGTGATATCGGAGATCGAGCGCGGCGGTGCGACAAAGCCGACCGGCAATGCCGTTTCCGGTGCGATCTTCAGCGTGACATCGGCGGGGACGGCGACGGCGACATTGGCACGCCCGTTTGCCGCGTTCAGTCTCGACATCACACAAGAGCGTACTGCGGGAGTGGCCTTCGTCCGGCATGCCTCTAGGCTGCCGCCGCCACCGCGCATGCAGGACATCACAATTGGCTTTCCAACCGACATCCGGCACTGCTCGATCGCAGCTTCCTGCGTGAGCGCAAATGCCGCCTGCGACAACAGCGCGAGCGCTGCGCTGATGAAGAGCGTCGCCGATGCGCATAAAGCCACATGCCGAATTATCAATCGCTTGGAAATGACCGCTTGCATGATCACGGCTCCAAAATAACTTATCAAAATATGACGTGATCCTAGCCGCAAACTAATTTGATCGACAAGCGCGTTGAGACAGGTTCCGCATGGAACCAGGTTCATTGTAGTAACGCTCGGAGACGAGATGGCGACCATTTGCCGGGTGTCTTACGTTGCACTAGTGTTGATCGCAGGTACCGCCGGGCTGTTGACGAGCTCTCTGGCGGAAGATTTTGTCCCGCCGTTACGTATGCTTCCTTCTGAAATCGCCAGCCGCGCCGCGTCATTCGCGAAGGATCTCACCTTTCCGCAGCCGGTCAAGGCGGGAGATGAACTGACTTCGTCCCAAGCTGCGTTTCTGAAGCCTGACGGCGATGGCCCGTTTCCTGCGCTGGTGATGGTCCATCAGTGCGCAGGCGTGAACCAAGCGATCGTCCTCTGGGCGCGCGAAGCTGTCAGCCTTGGCTATGTCGTTCTCCTGATCGACAGTCTGACGCCTCGGCAGGTTAGCACGTTGTGCTTCGGGCCGCGAAACGGCGTCAATCTATTCCGCGGAGCAAAGGACGCATTTCAAGCGGCGGACCATCTCCGTCAATATCCGTTCGTGGACCCGACTCGGCTATCATTCGTCGGGTTCTCTTGGGGAGCGATGGTTGGCCTTATCGTCTCCAGCGCAAGGTACGCGGAAGCGCTGGGCGGTCGCCCGTTCGCATCCGTTGCAAGTTTCTATCCCGGGTGCTTCCGCGTTTCGCGGCCAAATACGCCGAGCTTTGACATCGTCAGCGATGACATGAAGCAGCCGACACTGGTTCTCATGGGCGCCACCGACAATGAAACCCCCGCCAGCGAATGCGTTGAAAAACTACATGAAGCCAAGTCGGCTGGCTCAGCCGTAGAATGGCATGTCTACCCTGACACTGGCCACTGCTGGGACTGCCGGCAACTCGACGGTCGTAGCAAGACGGATTTACGCGGGAACCTAGTTTCTTATAAGTTTAGACAGGACGTCACGACAGACTCATCCAAGCGGTTATTTCAATTCCTAGCCGCTCCGCACCGGGGCAAATAACTGTGGTGACAGACTCTCTCCACAGGAATTGACCCCCGCTCCTCCGACACTGAAGGACTTGCATCTGCGAGGCGCCCTGACTGCAACCGTTCAGGATTGGCGAGAGGTGGTAGTTCGAACGATTTCCTTTCAATACAATCGGATCTTAAGGACCCTACCCGCTCTGGCGGGGCAGTTCCGGTACGGTAAATTACAGCGGTATCTGGTTAATCCCATTAGCGGCGATCGCCACGGAGGTTGATGGTGAACGCAGTAACGACCGTCGCCATCTTTTTTGTTGCCTGCCAGGTAGTCCAAGCTAACCAGACGAATTTTACGCTACCCAACAGGGGGCTTCTGTAGCAATCTAAGTTATACTTTTTGGAATTTTGATAGTGACCGTCATACGCCTTTTGATCGCGGCTGGGCTCTACTGCACGTTGGTTACAGCGGCGGCGGCAGAAAAACGAGTCGCGTTGATCGTGGGAAACTCCGCCTACAGTCATGTCGGAAGACTTGCGAATCCGGCGAATGACGCGGCCGCCATCGAAACAGTGTTGAGAAAAGCCGGTTTCGATACGGTCGATTCGCGTCGTGATCTTTCCATAAGTGACACGAGAAAAGTACTGCGGGACTTCACGGCAAAGACGCGTGATGCAGACGTAGCCGTTATCTATTACGCGGGACACGGTATTGAAGTCGACGGCATCAATTACATTATTCCAATCGACGCGACTCTTGAGCAGGACACGGATATCTACGATGAAGCGGTCTCGCTCGACCGTATCCTTGTCGCTGTTGAGCCCGCCAAAAAGCTGCGGCTGGTAATCCTTGATGCTTGTCGCGACAACCCGTTCGCCAAGACCATGAAGCGTACGTTGGGTTCTCGCGCGATTGGCCGAGGCTTGGCAAAGGTTGAGCCTACCACGCCCAATACCATGATTGCGTTCGCCGCCAAAGCAGGTTCGACCGCTTCAGACGGCACGAGCCGCAATAGCCCGTTCGCCACCGCACTCGTGGATCACCTGCCTAAACCCGGACTGGACCTGCGTAAGGCTTTCGGCTTCATTCGCGACGATGTGATGAAAGCTACCGACAACAAGCAAGAGCCCTATGTTTACGGGTCCCTCGGCGGCAACGACGTGTCGCTAGTGCCGTCGGGTGCGGTTCTATCACCGACTGCAGTTGCCCCCCCATCTTCATTGCCAGGCTCCACCAATGCCGATGCCCGGCGTGACTACGACGCCGCAGTGACGATCGGTACCCAAGCGGTTTGGGAGGCGTTTATTGTCGATTATCCGAGAGGCCTATACACGGAGCTTGCCAAGGCGCAGCGCGCAAAGTTATTGGCCGAGGAAGCTCGCAGCGCCGCGGCCGAGCGATCACGTATCGCTGACGAAGAGAAAGCCCGGCTCGCTGCCGACGGTGCCCGTGCTGCGGAACAAGCGAAAGCAGCGAAAGCCGCGAAGGCAGCCGACGAGGTTCGGATCGCTGCAGAAAAGAAAAAAGCAGCGGAAGACGCCAAGCTAGCCGAAGCAGAGCGTGCCAAGACCGCCGCCGTAGCGAAGGCTGCAGAAGAGGCGCGCGTTGCAGCGGAAAAGAAAAAAGCGGCGGAAGACGCCAAGCTGGCCGAAGCAGAGCGCGCCAAGATCGCCGCGGTAGCGAAGGCTGCGGGAGAAGCACGCGTTGCGGCGGAGAAGAAAAACGCTACCGATGGCCCAAATCTACCGGAGAGGAAGCGCGAGGCTGACGGACGCCAGGCCATCTCGCCGAATTTGGATACGGACAGATCTACTGGGCCGGTGGCCAGCGTTGCATCCGATTCGAAGTTCGAAACTTCATCACGATCTGCCGAAAATGCAATTGATATACCTCGTCAAGTACAAGCAGAGCTGCGTAGAGTTGGTTGCAACACCGGAGCCGTTACCAGCGAGTGGAACGGCGCCGCCCAGCGCGCACTCGGTCTCTTTAACAAGCACGCCGGCACCACCCTAGATGTGAAACTTGCAAGTCTTGATGCGCTCGATCTAGTCAAAAGTAAAACCGGCCGCATCTGTCCGCTGGTCTGCGAAAGCGGCTACAAGGCCGATGGCGATCGCTGCACGAAAGTAACATGCCGCGCCGGCTATGAGGTTGGAGACAACAACGCTTGCGAAAAAATCGAAGTCAAGAAGCCGCCGACTAAGCGCGCCCCTTCAACGACCCAGGTAGCGGCGCCCGCAGCGCCGTCCGCGCAAATCATTTGTGGTAATGGTGGCTGCCGCCCAATCGGCAAGGGATGCAAACTAGTGCAGACGCGCAATGGATACGCCGGAAACTTCGAAGTCTGTAACTGAGCACAAATCCGAAATTCCTGTACGCCCGCGCCGGCGCTGGAGATGTGTCAATCGCTTCGCCGCAGGAGGTGTTCGCAATTCACACACGAGCGCGAGCATGAACGTCCGTTTTGCGCCATGAGCCGCCATTCAGGAAATTTAAGTTGCCGCATTGGGATCGCTGGCCGTAGTGCATCCCGCAAAGGGTTCATAAACACGCACGCGGCCGAAAGTGGGCCAACTGAGTCATGCTTCGAGGCTGCCAAAGTCACAGCGCATTCGCGGCAGATCCGCAATATTGGCGCCTGTCGACAGGAACGAACGGCGGTGCGTTTTAGTATGTGCGCTACGGGAGCAGATCTGTTTTCCATACGTGAGACCTGATGCAGGATGGCAGCCTTCGATCGCGGACCCGGTGTGAAAACCCGGCCATATTGCCACCCCGAGTGGGTGTCAAACCGAGACCTCAACGGACAGAGATGGATCTCAACGACCTCAACCTATTCGTGCGCATCGCTCGGTTGGATAGCATTAGCGCCGCCGCACGCGATCTGAACATCACTCCAGCTACGGCGAGCGCGAGACTCTCATCTTTTGAGAGGCGCCTTGGAGCACACCTTTTGCACCGTACGACTCGGCACGCGACGCTGACGGAGGATGGTCGGGCATTCCTACCTCATGCCGAGAATGTACTGGACGCAGCAGCGTCCGCTCGCGCGGCCTTGGGGCGCGAGCAGACATCACCACGCGGGACACTTCGGGTCGCAGCCCCCTCCTCATTCGCACGAATGCATATCGTGCCAAGCCTGCCGGAATTTATAGATCGGTATCCAGACCTCAAGCTCGACATGCGCATCTCCGACAGCGTCGTCGATCTCGTTGAAGGGGCATTCGATGTTGCCGTTCGATATACTGAGCTCAGTGACTCCTCATTCGTGGCGCGGCGACTCGCCCCTGATCGGCGTGTTGTCGTTGCCTCTCCCGATTATCTTGAACGTCGCGGCCACCCCAATCTTCCGAGTGTTCTCGACGCCCATGCCTGCTTGGTCGTTGGCACCTTGGATGTTTGGACGTTTTCAACGCCGCAAGGAGAGCCGATCATAAAACGAGTTACGCCAGCGCTTCGTATCAACGACGGCAGCACGGTGCGCGATGCAGCGTGCGCCGGATTGGGCATTGCCCTGATGGCGACCTGGTGCGCCGCTGACGAGCTTCGATCTGGAAAGCTTGTTCCAGTACTTCGAGATTATCCGCTGGTATCCACACAGACGCTCTGGGCCCTTTATCCTAGCTCACGCGAACTCGCGCCGAAGGTTCGTGTCTTTCTCGATTGGCTTCTCGCACGGTTCGGTCCTGAGCCCTATTGGGACAAGGAGCTCTTCGGTTAGATGCGCTACCGCGCTCAAGCGCACCGTCAAGAAGGTCTCGCAATCTCGCAAACGTGTCTTGCTGTATTACGGGCTCATTGGAGCTCTACCTTTTTGCCCGGCGACTTGGCGCTGCGATTATTTGCACCGCGTGTTCCCGTCAGCACCCCTGAGACAAATTGAGGGACTTCACGAAGCGAGGATTTCTGGTTCCTCGTAGCCGTAAGGAGCGAAGATGAAACAGAAATAAAGAAGTTCACGCTGGAGGTACTGATGAGGGTACCATCCTTGAGGTAATAGCCAATGGTGCCAGAGTCCAAGGTGGACGCGGAGACGATGAGGCTGCGGTTAGCCATTCAGCGTCTCACGCCCAATTGTGCACCGGCGGGTTCTTGTTGTTCAGCACATAGTTGCCGATCAGATGATACTTCCATCGCACGGGATCATGTAGTGTATGCGTGCGCGCATTGCGCCAGTGACGATCGAGGTTGAGGCTCGTGCGCGCGCTGCCGGCGCCGCCGAACTCGAACAGCCTCGATGAGGCGAAGAGCGCCGCATCGTTCGCGAGTACTTTTCCTTCGGCAACCGCGACCGAGGCGCGCGCGACGTCGGCTTCGTCGTGATGGTCTCGCACCGCATCCAGGATGCGTGACGCCCGTTCGACCATGGCGTTCGCGGCATTGACGCGAATCTGGAGGTCGCCGAGCATGGCGATCGTATGGGGATCGTCCTGCGCACGCGCCAGCCCGCTGTCGATCCACGGACGCGAGGCAGCCCGCGCCAGCCGTACCGACTCCGCGAACGAGGCCCGCGCGATGCCCAGATCGATCGCGGCATGCAGAAGCTGAGCGAACGGACCGGCCAGGCTCGGCTTCCCAGCCCATTTGTGGCGCTCGATAACCCAGGCAGGATTGACCTCTACGTCGTCGGCGATGATCGAACCACTCGCCGATGTGCGCTGGCCAAGTCCGTTCCAGTCGTCAATCATCGACAGGCCCGCGGCGTCGCGCGCGACATAGGCATAGACGACGTTACCGTCGTCATCGACGCCCGAAATGGGGATCCAGTCTGCAAAAAGCGCATTGGTGCAGTAGACTTTGCGGGCGTCGAGCCTCAGGCCGTTCGCAGTCCGATGGATGCGGCTGCGAACATCAAGCACATCCTTGCCGCCGGCTTCGGCGAAGCCGTTTCCGATCACCTTGCCGCGCAATACTTGGGCGAAGAAGAACCGCTTCTGCTCCTCCGTGCCGATGCGGTGAAGATTTTCGAGCAGCAGATAGTTGTTCTGCGGAAGCTGGCCGATCGACGGGTCGGCCGCCGAGATCGTCGCCACGACCTCGATGATGGCTTCGATCGAGACGCCGGCGCCGCCGTATTCGGGCCGGATACCGATGCCCCACAATCCGCTTTGCGCGAACGCCCTGACTTCGTCATGCGGCAGGCGGCGCTGACAGTCGCGCTCAGATGCGCCGGTTGCCAGCACATCGGCAAACTCTCGCGCCGTCGTGAGCGCCTCCTCCGAGGTGCGGATTACGCGGGCGGGCGGCTGCACGTTCTGGGGCGCGACGTTCATGGCGATCATGACCTTTCAGACAGCGGCCGCGATGCGGCCAGGCCGATGAGAAACTCGAAAACGATCCGCGCACAGAGGAATGCGGCGAGACCCGCGGCGTCGTGGGGCGGGCTGACGCAGTTGATATCAATCGCCACGATGTTGAGGCGGCGGAGCAGCCTTGCGACCTGCAAGCCTTCGCGCGCCGTGACGCCCTCCCAGCTGGGCGTAATGACGCCCGGCGCCACGGAGGGATCGAAGAAGTCCATATCCCAGCAGATGTAGACGGGACGATCCGCGATGCGGTCGCTCACTTCGCCGAAGACTGAGACAAATCCTCTATCGAGCAGTTCCGTAATCGTAACCAGCCGATAGCCAAGCGCGCGAGCGTGTGCATAGAGCCCCGTCGAGGACACCGGGCCGCGCAATCCGATGTGAAAAGATGCCGTCGGATCCAGCAGACGCCATTCGGCCGCCCTGTGAAAGGCCGCCGGCCCAACATTGCCGGCCAATGGATAGGCATCGGTGTGCGCGTCCAGATGCACGACCGCGAGATCCGGATAACGGTGCGATACCGCCTGCAGCAGCGGCAGCGTGACACAGCCATCGCCGCCGATCACCACCGGGACCGCGTTGCTTTCGACCAGGGCTTCCGCGAACAGCGCCACGTTGCGTTGCGAGGCATCCAGATCGCCGTGGTGAACGCGGGCATCCCCGATATCGACGAGGCCGAGCGTCTCCAGAACGTCGCGATCGGTGTCAGGATCCACGGCTCGCAACTGGAGCGACTGTTCGCGCACGCTGCGCGGGCCCAGACGGGCGCCAAAACGTGTAGCGTGCTGGCCGCCATCGAACGGAATCCCGCCGATGGCCGCCCGCGATTGCGGAGGCAGACGCGTAACCAGCGGCACCCCCATGAAGGTCAGTGGCGCCGCCGCGTCGATCGGAGCGTCCTCGCTCGTCATGTCGCGAGGACGTCGAGGTACCTGTTCTGAACCTCGAAATAGTTGCGGGCATACCATTCGGCATCGACCGCGACCTGACGTGCGATATTCTCGGGCGATCCCGGATTCTGCGGCTGCAACTCGGCGGGGACGAGCTTGTTGGCCGCCGGATTGATCGGGCCCCAACCGAGCTTGGTAAGCAACGACACCTGCAACGCGGGATCCTGCGACAGCGCGACCCAACGCCAGGCGTCCTTGCTGTTCTTTGCCCCTTTCAACACGTTCCAGGCTGCAATCAGCAGGATGCCGTCATTGAAATGGTAATCGATCCGTCCCTTCGTATCCTCCTTCACGCCCTGCGCACGGGTATTCCACAGACTGCCGATCGACACTTCCCCGGACCGTAGCAATTGCTGGGCCTCCGAGGCGTTGCTGTAGAAGATCGTGTCCTTCTTGATTGCTCGCACTTTCTCCAGCCCGCGCTTGATGTCGAGCGGATAGAGCTTGTCGCGCTCGACACCGTCCGCCAGCAAAGCGGACTCGAGTACGCCCTCGACATTGTTGCGGAGCGTCCGCTTCCCCTTGAATTTCTGCGTATCCCAGAAGTCCTTCCAGGTCTGCGGAGGCGCCGAGCCGAAACGCGCGCTGTCGTAGGCGATCACGAAGGAGAAGAAGTACGAACCCACACCCCACGGGGTGCGGAACTGACTCGGCACCGCGTTGATATCGACGATGGATTCATCGACCTTCTCGAGCAGGCCCTGACGGCCGAGATCCAGCGCGGAAAGGAGATTCCGGTCGGCCACATCCCAGGCGACGTTGCCCGACTCCACCATTGCCTTGATCTTACCGGGCGTCGGGCCCGTGGTGTCGAACCCTACACGGCTGCCCGGATAGCGCTTGACGAATTCGGCCGCGAGAATGTCGCGATGCACAGGCAGCGCATCGCCGCCCCAATTGGCGACCACGAGTTCGCCTTGCTGGGCGCTTGCGGAGCGCGCGAAGCTCAGGGAGCCCGTAGCGACACCCAGCGCCGAAAGAAGCTGAAGGAAGTGGCGGCGATGGACGGTCTTGCCTTGCGTCTCGCGCCGCAGCGATCGCGCGAGGTACTGCACGTAGTCGGAATCTTGCGAAAAGTCGGACATGGTCTCTCCTCAATTCAATGGGTCTTGCTGGAAAGCGGCGGGCGAACGAGCTCGGGCGGGTGGGACCATCAGCGCAAGGAGCACCAGCAGCGTCGCCAGCAGCACCAGCGTGCCCAGCGCCGCGACAATCGGGTCGAGATTGAGGAAAAGGCTCTGCCAGATCTGCTTCGGCAACGTGTTGACGTTGCGGCTGGTGATGAACATCGTCACGACGATCTCGTCCCACGAGGTCACCAGGGCGAGCACGAAGCCTGCGCCGATGCCCCATAGAATCTGCGGCAGCAGGGCCTTCACCAGCGCCTGTGCCGGCGAAGCGCCGAAGCTGCGCGCCAATTGCAACGTCGCCGGATGCACCGAGGACAACGAGGCCGAAATCGACAGCACGGCAAAGGGCAAGCCCTTGATGGCGTGCACGAGGATCGCGCCGGCAAATGTGTCGAACAGGCCGAGCCACGACAATGCACGGTGGTAGGCCACGGCATGAATGATGCCCGGCACGATCAGCGGCCCCAACATCAGAACCTGTAGGACGAGAACTGCGCGGCCCTGTCGCTGCCACGCGCCGAGACAGAACGTGAGACCGAGCAGGACGGCAAGGGCCGCCGCCGGCAGCGCGATGCCGACGCTGTGTAGCAGACTGTCGCGCCAAGCGGGATCACCGAGCAGGCGATGATAGTGCAGCGTGGAGAGCCCGTTCTGCGGCATGGAGAGGTAGCGCGTATCGCTGAACGACATCGGCAAGATGGCGATCAGCGGCAGCACCAAGAAGGCCACGACCAACAGGGCGACCGAGCCGGCGGGCCCGAACGGAAGCGCCGGAAGTGCAGATCGCGCGCTCATGTGTTCGGCTTTGCGGTCGCGAGTTCAAGCAGATGACTGAACCGCCATACCAGCGCGCCTGTCACCAGCAGCAGCAACGTGCTCAAGGTCGTGGCGATGTCCCAGCGCAGCGTTTCGGTGACCTGCACGGAGATGAATTCCGCCATCATGACGGTCTTGCCGCCTCCCAGAATGGCCGGCGTGAGATAGAAGCCGAGCGACATGATCGACGTGAGAAACGCCGCGGCCGCCAGCCCGGGACGGGACAGCGGCAGGAAAACGCGAACGAACGCTTGGCATCGATTGGCGCCCAGCGACCGCGCTACCTGCGGCAACGTTGCTTCGATGCGGACCATCTGCGCGTAGATAGGCAAGATCGCGTAGGGTAGCATGTAATGAACCATGCCCAGCACGACGCCGAACGTATTGCGCACCAGCGACAACGGGTGGTCCACCCAGCCCCAGCTCAGCAAGACGCTGCTCGCGATTCCACTGGGCGACAGCAGAGCTATCCAGGCGTAGTTGCGGACCAGCACGGATATCCAGAGCGGCAGCAACACGCAGGCAAGCATCCATTTACGCGTCGCGGGTCCGGCCTGCACCAGCCTGTAAGCGGTCACGTAAGCCAGGAGCAGCGTGATGCTGACGGTCAACGCGCTGATCCAGAGCGTGTTGCCGACCACCGCGCGAACCGTCGGGTTCTGAAGCACGGCCCAATAGTTGCCAAGGCCCGGCGTCGGCACCAGAAAGCTCAGAGCGACCACCCCGGCAAGCGGAACGAGATAGGTCACCAGGAGCACAGCGGCGGAGCCGGCGAGCATGCGGTCCTGCAACGACTGGCCGCGAAGAGCCGCGGGCAAAAAGGAGCTTCTCACCGGCCCCGAGTGTACCGTCAACGCGGCGGTCATGCGGCGAGCTCCGGCGATGCTGCGGCCGGTTCAGGCAGCGCCACATCGCCGTTCGGCAGGCACCACAATCGTTCGACGTCGAACACCAGCCAGACGTCGGAACTGGGCGCCGCGGGCGACGCGGTGCCCGCCACCGTCACCGTCAAAGTGTCGTTGCCGACCGCGACCAGAAGATCGACCGAGGCACCGAGGAACGTCTGGCTGATTAGCCTGCCGCGGATCCGGTTGTCGATATTCACCGACCCGCTTGCGGCGTCGGGGACGGTGATGCTTTCAGGCCGGACGGCGAGCACGCAAGGGCCGGGCGCAAGCGACGCGGATCCCGGCGCCGTGCCAAGCCTGTGGCCATTCCACTGAACTTGCAGGCGGCCATCGGCCTGGCCGAGCGCCACGGCTTTCAGCAGGTTGTTCCTGCCCAGGAAATTCGCGACAAAACGGCTGTTCGGCTGGTCATAGACCGCGCGGGGCGAACCGATCTGTTCGGTCCGTCCCCGATTGAGAACGACGATCCTGTCCGATAGCGCCAGTGCCTCCTGCTGGTCATGCGTGACGTAGATGAACGTCGTCCCCACCTGCCGGTGTAGCCGGACGAGCTCGGCCTGCAGATCCCGTCGCAGGGACGCGTCGAGCGCGCTCATCGGCTCGTCGAGCAGCAACAGTTCCGGCTCGAAGGAGAGTGCGCGCGCCAGCGCGACGCGCTGCTGTTGCCCCCCTGACAGGTTCTTTGGAAGACGGTTGCCCAGGCTGCCGATCTGCAGCAGCTCCATGACTTCCTTGACGCGGCTGTCGAGGCGAGTCCGCTGAGTGCGTCGCACGCGCAATGGAAACGCGATATTTTCGTAAACCGTCAAATGAGGAAAAAGACCGTAGCCCTGAGGCACCACGCCGAAGCGGCGCGCCTCCGGCGACAGATGCGTGATGTCGTTTCCTTCCCGAAGGAGCCGCCCCTGGTCCGGCGCGACGAAGCCTGCGAGAAGCGAAAGCAGCGTCGACTTGCCCGAGCCGGATGGCCCGAGCAGGGTCAGGAATTCACCCCGGGCCACACTGAGCGAGATCGGCTCCAGCGCTTGCTGTTCGCCATAGCGCTTGCAGATGCCGTCGATATTCAGAGAACTTCCCGACATCAGGGTGCGCTCGCTTTCGCAAGTCGGCTTGGCCGGAATGATGATCGAGAAGTCATTCGCGTTGTCTCACAATTAACTCACAGGCCGGTCGGAAATCCGCGCGATGATGTTGCCGACGACGATCGATGTCGAGCGCTGCCGGCAAAAAGCGATAAACGCACTGTCCAAGCGCCGCCGGCATACGTCCTGCTTCTCGCCGGCTCCAATTCGCAGAAATAGCTTGCGCGACGTCCGCCCCGCAAGACACGCTTATGCGGCGGCCGACTTGAAAAGGAACGGGCAACGATCTGCTCTCTCCCTGTTCTCGTCGATCACGCCGTACTGCCACCATTCGATTTCGCCGGCATTGTAGCTCCCCAGTTGCGGGCTATGGCTGAGGCCGTCGTACCGCTCGATCCGGTCGCGGATTCGCTTTCGGACGCGCCGCCCTTCCGGGGTTTCGCCAGCCACGATATCGAACCGTTCGCGCGGATTGACGATGAACAGCAGGTTGTCGCCGAGATTTCGGCTGCGTCGTTGCACATGGGCGGGGTTGCTCATGTTCACAAACAACTGCATGCCGTTGTAGCACATGGCCCAGTACGGCGAATGCGGGTCGGTCGCGACGTCGTCCGGCCAGGGATCGCGGTCGAGTTCATGCCAGCTCTGCAATGTCCGCCATCCGATATCGTGATAGCCGGCAACATCATTCGCCGAAGCGGCCTCCTGGGAGAATGCAACGACCAGCGGGCGCGCTGTGCTGACCTTGCCGTCCCAGCGACGCGACAATTCCACGTAGTCCGAAAGATCTTCAGCGGCCTGCTGCAGGCTGTGCTGCGACCCGTCCTCCACGAAGGAGAACAGCAGCAATCCGCGACCGAATGCATTCTGCGAAAAAATGCACGGAAACTCCGATGGCGGTGTCAGGCGCTCCGCCAACTGCCTGAAGCAGTTCTGCTGCCAGCTCGCGCTGTCGAACGTCATCTGAATCTGGCTCTGCTCGATGAGACTCATGAGTTATCCTCTCGCGTTGTCGATGCCCGCCGTTTGGGGGGCGTCACCATTACGAAAGAGGCCGGTAGTTCAGAAGGTGCATGTATCATCGATGATGCGAGGCCATAGCAGGTCATAAGGCCCGCGAAAAATCAGGTCGTCGCACCCAAAGCGAAGGAACGCCTCGCAAAAGTACGCTGCGCGATAGCAACGTTCTTCGTCGCCATGCAGGCGGCATCATGCAGCGCGCTATCGCGTAATTTTCACGACGTCGCCGACTTTGATAAGACCATGATCATCGGGAATGAGATATTGACCGAAGATTGCTTTACCACGCGCGTCGCGTCTGATTCTTGAGAGGGTTCGCAACGGCTCCTGGCCGTCCGGCCTCAGCCCCTGCTCCTGATCGATCGTGATAACGGTGCATCGGGAGCAAGGCTTGGCAACCCGAAAGCCCACGCCTCCTAGCTCCAATCGGCGCCAATCGTCCTCGGCCCATGCGTGCTCGTGCTCCACGACGACATTGGCCCTAAACCTCGTGACGTCGACCGGGCGCATGAGATGCGTGTTCAGATCGACCAGCGACGATCTGTTGATCAACAGCAACGGAAAGTCGTCCGCAAAAGAGACCCTGTCGGCCGCGGCGCCATATTCCGGATCGACGCGCCGCGCGCTGGAGGGATGGTGCAGGTAGGCGAGCCGATACTCTCCCCCAAGCCTGTCGCTGAGCCAGGCATTTACTTCGCGGCCAGCGAGGAGAGCCGGTGTATTATCTTCCCACACAACGACATCGACACGCTCCGCCGTCGGTTCGGGCGTAGGCAACACTTCCGAGGACCCGTCAGGCGCTGCTAGTTTTATTCCGTCTGAAGATACGGACGCATTTATGGTGGCCAGGACAGGGACCGTTCGTTGAGTAACGAAGCGCCCTTTGGCATCGACGATCATCCATCGCCGGTCGCCGGCAAGGCCCCACGGCTCGACGCTGGCTTCGAGGATCGAGTGCCCCCGGAGCCCCTTGACCGGATAGAGCCAGATTTCACGGATTTGCATGTCAGGTCGTGTGTTGTCGACAACAGCGACATCACAGGGCGCGCTGCCGTTTGATCCGCACGTTAGTAACGGGATTGCCATTTCAAAGGGCCATGTACCGCCGATTGGGTAGGGTCATGACACCAGACGATTTATGTATCAGGTGATTCTTTCGCCACAGAAGTCTGCGCGACTGTACATCCTGCCGTCGAACCTGCGACTCGTGCGCGAGAGAAATCTGAGGCAGCCGCACTTCCCGGGAGCAGCAACCACTATCAGCCGCGCACACGACAAACGAATATTTCTTCTTGAAGTTGCGTAGCCTTTTCGGCTCGCCATCAAATGATCGATGCGATACTTAACCGCCCTGCGAACTTCAAGGAAGTGACACATGCAGCAATTGAGCAACGACACGACCGCGATGCATGCGCACCGGCATGGCTCCTATCAACTGGATATTTTTCGGTCGGCCATCGACGTTCCCGAGCATTGCAGGGCGGGCATCATCGATCTGCTCAACGAGATCATTTCCACCAACTGGCGGCTCGACAGTCCGTGGTGGTCGGCGTCCGATACGCCGTTTCAGGATGGCTACGGCATCGGACTGGTTCGTCTGGCCGACCAGATCGTCGGTTTCACGATCTGGCGACGTCTCTCGATCGATGGCCGGCCGGTGATCTGCCGGTCCGGAATCGAACTCAGGCCGGAGCACCAGCGCAAGGGCCTGTTCGGGCTGCTGTTGAGGGGAGTTCTCGATACTGAACTCTCCGCCGTGCCTGCGGGATCGGAAATCTACTACACGTGGCGCACGCGAAATCCGGTGGCATGGAGCGCCAATGGACGGGCATGCAGGCGGCTCCTGCCCTCGCTGTCGGACGGCCGGAGCGATTCTTCCTTGAAGGACATCGCCGTCCAGATCGCCGGGATTCTCTATCCCTCCCGGGAGGTCGAGTTTCCGAACCTGATCATCCGCAACTCCTATCCCAACATCACCTACTATAATCAGCCGGCTTACGAGTCGGACCGCGCGCTGACCGAAACGTTCCGCCGCATCGTACCTGATACAAGGGATGCGATCTTCACGGTAGGGACCGTCGCGCGACCGTCAAACTAGTTAAGCTACCATGCTCGCGAAGCCCACCTACTCTGCGACCTCGCTTTCATGGCGGAATATTGCCGGATGGGGATGCGTCTCCGGTGCCTACGCGGTTGCCTTCCTGCAGCGCGTCTGCCCGCAAACGATCGTCGGCGAACTGGCGCGCGACTTCGGCATCGGCGCCGATGGCCTCGGCATCATCGCGTCCTCGTATTTTATCGGCTACATGCTGATGCAATTCCCCGCCGGCGTCCTCGTCGATGTGTTCGGGGTCAAGACGGTGGTCATCTGGAGTCTCGCCGCTTCTGCCATCGGCACGGCATTGTTCGCGGCCTCGACAAGTGTCCCGTTCGCGTTTCTAGCCCGGCTCATCGTCGCGTGCGGCGACGCCTTGATCTTCACGGCCCTGATCAAGCTGGTGGCGCAGCAGTTTCGCGAACGCCAGTTTGGAATCATGTCCGGCCTGTCGCAGCTCTCCGGTTATGCGGGAGGTGCCCTGGCAGCTACGCCGCTCGCGTTTTTTGTATCGTCGGTAGGCTGGCGCACGAGCTTTGCAAGCATCGCGACCTTCTGCCTCTGCAACCTTCTGGTCGCATCCTATGTTTTGCGCCCGCGCAGCCCTGCCGCTCCGCGGACCACCCTCGGCGCCGTGCTGTCTTCGGCCATCGCCGAACTAGGGAAACGGGAGAGCTGGGGCTGCCTGCTGACATTTGCGGCGCACTTTGTCACCGTGACGACGATCTCTGGCGTCTGGGGCATTCCGTTGCTGACGGACGTCTTCGATATGCCGCGCCATCATGCGACCGCTACACTCTTGGTGTTCATGGCTTGCTGCATGGCGGGCTCGGTGGTGTTCGGCTATGCCGCGGACCGGATACGATCGGTTGGACGCGCGCACATCCTGATGTGCCTGCTCCGGACCGGCAGCCTAATCTTGCTGGCCCCCGCGGTGGGACAATTGACAGGCCCGGATGCCATCGTCGCGGGCTTCGCGGTGCTGGGCCTGATTGCTGGCGGAATGACGCCCATGATCCTGAAAGCCGTCAGGAGCATCTACTCCGTCGCCCGCCTCGGCACTGGCGCCGCCATCAACACGACGGCCGCGGGACTTCTGACCGGCGCATTGCAACCCGTTCTCGGATATCTGCTCCACCAAACCTGGGAGGGTGCTACACGCGATGGCGTCAATGTCTATTCTGCTGCGGGCTACAACTCGCTCATTTTGATCCTGGCCAGCATTTCGCTGCTGGGCATCGTCGGCGTGTCGCTGATGCAGCGACGACTTTGATGCGGCTCAAAGAGCGCGACTGCGCATGACAAGCTGGATGTCGATCGCGGCTGCAAGCGATCCGGCTGGGATGGTCACCCCTACGGGCCGGCGCAGATACCCCGGTCAACGCTAAGGACGAAATCGAAAAGGAGCTTCGGTGCAACATTCTTCCCGGCTTCAGTTTACGGGATATCAGCCGCGCTACCGCGAAGTGTATCACCGCCTGAAGGACGCCGTTCTGCAGGGAGCGTATCCCTATGGCGCGCGGGTACCGTCGATCCGAACGCTGGCCTCCGAGCTCGGTCTTTCGCGCGCCACGATCGAACGGGCGTACGACCTGCTGATCGGCGAAGGACTACTCGTAAGCCACGGGCAGTCTGGAACAAGGGTGTCGTATGTTCCGCCACGCATAACGGTCGCGGGGATGCCGCCCACCCAGAATTCATCAGGCCCGGAATCCGGACCAGCGGAGCACACCTCACCCGGTGCGGTCGGGGACGATCGTTTTGGAACGGCTGCCACGAGTACGGGGATCAGCCCGTTCCAGATCTCCGTTCCCGCACTCGACCTGTTTCCGCGGGCCGCTTGGCTCAAGATGAGCCAACGCATACTGAGAGATCGTGCGGAGATGAGCGAGCTCGTCGAGGACGTCCAGGGCTATGTCGGATTGCGAAAGGCCATCTGCGGCTATCTGAGCGTGGCGCGAGGAATCAGGTGCGCGCCGCACCAGATCTTTATTACGAGCGGGTACCGGCAATCGCTGTGCCTGCTGCTCGGCGCGCTTATCCCGCCGCGAAGCGCGGTCTGGATCGAGGATCCCGGTTATCCGCCGACAGCTGCCGTGCTCGAGCAGCTTGAGTTGTGCGCCGTGCCGGTTGCAGTGGATGCCGAAGGAATCGACGTCAACGTGGGTCGCGAGACCGCGGCTCAGGCCCGGATGGCGATCACAACGCCCACCAAGCAGAGCCCGCTCGGCGTATGCATGTCGTTGCGCCGCAGGGCCGCGCTGATCGACTGGGCTGCCGAGACCGGGGCCTGGATCGTGGAAGACGACTACGACAACGAATTCTGCTTCGAGGGGCAGCACCTGCCGACATTGCACAATCTGGACGCCTATGGCCGCACGCTCTATCTTGGCACGTTCAGCAAGACCCTTCACCCGAATCTGCGTGTGGCCTATGTCGTGTGCCCCGAAGGCGCAGTGGCTCCTGTGCGCAGCGTCGCCGATACCATGCTGGACGGGAGTTCGATCTTGCAGCAGAAGGTATTAGCGGCTTTCATCGCCGAAGGTCATTTCGCGCTTCACCTGAAGCGATCGCGCAGCATCTGCGCGGCAAGGCGAAAGTTGGTCATCGACGCGCTGACCTCGCGATTTGGCCCCCGGCTCTCCATCTGCCCAAAAAGCTGCGGGCTTCATCTCTTCGGCACGATCGATGGATCGGCGAGCGACGTCGAAATCTGCAAGCTTGGCAACGACAGCGGATTAGGCCTGTCGAGCCTCTCTTCGAGATATATCAAAGTCGCTCCCAAACAGGGCCTGCTTCTCGGTTATGCAAACTTCTCCAACGATTTCCTACTGTCGCGCTCAATCGACCTGCTCGAGGAATGCCTGGACCGTTTCGACCTGGTCGGCGCCGAATCGTAGCAAGCGTCGCAAATCGACGTCGCTCTCGCGGCGAAGGTCGTCCGTCGGTCGCCCACCCGCGCCGCTACCGCATCAGGGTCGCAGCTCCGGTCGTTGCGCGGCCCGCAGTTCCTCGTGGGCCTACCGGATATCGCGCAGCCGGTAGCGGCGATCGATCTCGGAATGGACCCTGCCCGAAGTCAGTGCCTCGAAGAGGGTTTCAGCCACGGCTTTTGCTGTTCTTTACTTCTACGGTCCGAGTATCAGAAATGCGTCGATAACGTGAAGAACGCCGGGCCACGACTTCGCTCGCAACGGGTATTCGCTATACAATGCCGATGCCACGGCGCCACGCCGCCGCCCAATGCTCATGACTGCTACACGACGTTCGTGCAGTTGCGCGACCGGTTCGGCGATATCCGGGCGAACTGGAAAAAGAAACGCGAGGTGTTTGGGCCTGGCTTCCATCTCTATTTGGGCACGCGCCGCGGGATCAGACTCTATATCGAGAACCGGTTCGCCGACCTCGTGTTTGGACTAGAGGCCTTTAGCCGCGATAGCGCATCGCCAACTTGGCGACCAGCCGGAGATGGCTGGTCACAAGATGATAGGCAGCGTCCTTGTCGCCGTCTTCGCGTAAGCGCCTGGCGTAGGCGAGTTCCTCTTCAGGTTTGAGGAGAGGAAACTGCCTGATCGCGGTGAGATAATTCGTAAGGCCTTCTCCAGCGGCCAAGGCTGGAAGTGCGAAGTGGGTCATCCCTGCCTCCTGACGATTTCGCGAGTGATCAGCGCGATGCCAAATGTCACGCAGGTCCGCGACGGCCGAAGCCATCGCGGACCCATTGCATAAAGCGATCGATAAAGGCGTCAGGCTGCCCTGGCTTCAAGTTGCTCGACGTTAGAGCGGGAAGCGCCGTTGATTTCGATCTTACGCGGCTTCATGGCCTCGGGAATCTCGCGGATCAGGCTGATCTGCAGCAGGCCGTTCTCGAAAGTCGCGCTGGTCACCTGGACGTGGTCGGCGAGGTTGAACTGCCGCTTGAACGCGCGACCAGAAATGCCCTGGAACAGGAAGTCACGCTTCTGTTCGCCCTTGCGGCCCTCGACCGTCAGAACGTTCTGCTCTGCCGTCAAGCTGATCTCATCTGGCGAGAAACCCGCCAGAGCGAGCGAGATGAGGTATCGGTCGTCACCGACACGCTCGATATTGTATGGGGGAAAATGGTCCTCGTTAGCGCGTTGTGCGGCATCCACGAGATCAAACAGGCGGTCGAAGCCAATGCTTGAGCGCCAAAGCGGAGCAAAGTCATAAGTCTTCATAGCCAAATCCTCCAATGAGCAAGATGGGTATGAGCAGGCGCCGGACACCCCCGGCGTCCGCCTCACACTGGACCCAACCTCTGGCGTCCAGCAGCACTAAAATAAAAAAAACAGCGAGAAAGTTTCAAGGGGGCGTCGCAATTTTTTTTGGGCTTCTGCCAGAGCCATCTTCTTGACCTGCCGGCCGCCCGCTCTACATCGCTCATCGCCGTCTTAAACAGAAAGGAGTAAAGGAGGCGACCATGAAATCGAACCAGACAGTCTTCGACATTCATGCAAATTCGATCCTGGCAGCGACCTACAGTGACCCGTCAGAGGTGCTCGCCGACCCGGTCCTCTCAAGCCTTGAAAAGCGCTGCGTGCTGGCGGCATGGGCGTCGGATGCATTTGCCGTCGAGAATAGCCCGTGGCTGAGACAGCTTCCGGGGTCGTCCACTACTATCCCGGTGGGACGCGTCCTGAGTGCCTTGAGAGACCTCGATGAGGAGGATGATCCTCCCCCTCTGAGCGGAGCGCCGGCGGTGCGGCCTCCCATGTTAGAAGAGCCCAAATTGGCGGTCGGCTTTTAGGCTAACGTCGGGCCATGACGTAGTTAGGGACATTCATCTCGATAGCGGTCGAGACGCTTGATGACGAGCCCGCCGTGGGTGCGGCGGGCTCAAACGTCGGCCAGGGGCGCTGCACCAATAGGATCTGGCGCAGCTATGGGTACTCCTTCGAAAGCACTGCATCCGATGCGCAAGCGGCGAGAATCCTTGTCGTGAGACGTCAGGGATAAACGGACACCTATCTCTCTGAGAGTCGCAAAACCTTCACTACGGAATATCTTCTTGCACACGTACCGGCGCAACACCCGTTTGGTCGGAAGGTGGTGCCGAATCCAGTTCGACGTTCTCAGCTGCTATTTACCCAAATTATACCAAGATGCAGGGCGCGCCCCTACCGACGCATCATCCGCTCAAATCGTTTAAGGCTGCATGCTACCAAGCTAGTTCTATTGTTGTGCGCGTTCGTCTTGGTGGGGAAAGATGGCCGTTCGTAGATTGTCATTGGGGCAGCCTCCCGCACCAGAAGCGCGGAGGCGCTGGCATGAGGAGCGGTCGCTGCATCGCGCGATGAGGATGGCTCGCGTATGGTATTGGGAGTCGCACAGCGCCACTGCGACCAATTTCTGGGAATCAGCAGAATTCGCTTCCCTCTACGACTTCCAAACTCCCGATGGTTCCGCTCCCATTGCTGCAATGCGAGAGCGTTACCTACCCGAAAGCCGCGATGTTTTAGCGGCCCATTACTCAGCATGTTGGGCGGAGGGTCAGCCATTTGCGATACAGACGAAACTTCTGAGATCCGATGGCACTCAGCTTGATTGCGTAGTGCATGGCGAACCAGAGTTCGCCCCGAACGGTCAAGTTCAGCGGGTGTTCGGCGTTGTCCGGGACGTAACCCCGGAAACTTCTGCCCTACGACTTTTGGCAGAGAGCGAACAGCGGCTCGCGGATTTCGTCAGTACCGCTTCGGACTGGTGTTGGGAGACTGGACCCGACCATCGGCTGCTTCCCTATCCTAAGTCACTTGATGGAAATGCAGCCTTACAAAATGTAGCTTCCGGCGGAAAGGCGCGCTGGGAGCTATCTTATGCACCCGAAGAAGAAGGCTCCATGGCCTTGCACAGGGCGGACATGGAAGCCCAGCGCCCCTTCCGTGACTTTGTCTACACATCGATTGGGAATGATGGCTCGCGGATCAGTATTTGCACGAGCGGCAAGCCGATCTTCGCCGATGACGGGACATTCCTAGGCTATCGCGGCACGGCGAGCGATATCACACAGCTCAGAACAGCCCGCGCGTTGCTCGACCAGCGAACCCACGCTCTGGAAGATGCTCATCGCCTGGGCAAAATAGGAACCTGGAATCACCGACTGGACACCCGCCGAACGGTATGGTCGCTTGAACTCTATCAAATGCTTGGCCTGGACCCTACCACCTTTGAACCAACCGATGAGAGTACCAGGCCTTATTTTCTAGAAAACGATGCCGATCGTCTTCTGAACATGCAGAAGCGCATTCTTCGCAGCAGCAAGACGGAAGCCACAGACATACGAATTGTGCACGCTGACGGCACGACGCGCGATCTGGCCGTCATATGCAAAGCGGAGATTATTCACGGAGAGATTGTCGGCATAGTTGGCACTGCTCAAGATGTCACCGATCGCAAAGAAGCTGAGCGCAAGCTCGAGCTACTTGCTTATACCGATCCTTTGACAGGACTTGCCAATCGCGCTCTCTTTAAGCGTAAACTCGCCGGTCTTTTCGAGAAGCCGATCTCGGAAAATGGACACGACGCTCTGTTACTAATAGACCTTGATCGATTTAAAGAGATCAACGATTCCCTCGGTCATTCCGCTGGCGACAGCTTGCTGATCCACGTCGCGAATGTCCTGAGACAAGAGCTGGGTCCGCAAGCTTTCGTTGCCCGGATCGGCGGCGACGAATTTGCCGTGCTGACGGACGAGCCCTCCACGTCTGCCAAAGCGCTGCTCATCCTTGCAAATCGGCTTATCGCTAAGTTATCGGTCCCCGTCGAACTCGCCGAAGGCGAGGCCTGCATTGGCGCCACCATCGGCATTGCTGTCTTGCCAGAACATGGGGCAACGGCGGAGAAAGCTTCTCGCAACGCAGACCTTGCGCTTTACATGGCCAAAGAGGCAGGACGCGGCCGAGCGCAGCTTTTTGAGCCTATTTACGCTCAGGCGGCTGATCAAAGGTTAGACCTCGGCCGACGCCTCCGCCACGCCGTAGAGACTGGGGGCCTCCAAGCACATTACCAGCCACAAGTCGATTTGAAGACCGGCCGCGTAAGTGGTTTCGAAGCGCTACTGCGCTGGGATCATCCTGAGCGGGGGCCGATTGCACCTTCGGAGCTCATTCCCATTGCGGAAAGCACTGGTCTCATTGTTGATCTCGGCCATTGGGTGCTACGCAACGCCTGCAAGCAAATGCGCAGTTGGCTAGATGCCGGATTGCCGCCACGATCTATTTCGGTGAACGTTTCTCCGGCTCAAATCTGGAGTGGGGATTTTGAGGCAGTAGTTTCAACTGTGCTCGCAGAGACCGGCCTTCCTTCAGAACTGCTCTGCCTGGAACTGACTGAAAATTTGTTTGTCGATCATACCAAGCAGAAAGTCAGTAACACGCTTACAGCCTTATCGAAATTAGGCGTCCAGCTGGCGCTTGATGATTTCGGTTCCGGCTATTCTTCGCTGGGCTATTTGACGCGTCTTCCATTCACTTGTCTGAAGATTGATCGGACATTCGTAGACGGCATTGCAACCGCGCCCGAGAAACGTAAGCTGCTCGGTGGGATGATCGCTCTATCGCATGGGCTGGGAATGAGTGTCGTCGCCGAAGGGGCCGAAATGGCGGCGGAGGTGGACTTGCTCGCCGCGTTCGACTGCGATTTCGTGCAGGGCTACGTCTTCTCTCCGCCCATCGCAGCCGAGCAAGCGCCTTTGGTGGCAAAAAACATAGAGCGCGACGCCAAATGGATGAATCGAAAAGCATAACCTTCGTTATGGAAGTGGAGCGTTTGTTACTGCGGTTTGTTCCCGATCAGGCCGCAACACGGCAATTGAAGTATAGGATAGTATCAATATCTTCCGCTGAGCAGGCGAAGCGGCATGCAGATTTACTAGCTCAGAATCGCGGTAACTGGACTGACTGCAAAACACCGCCGTGTCCGCTTCGTGCCAAGAGCCGCCCTCAGCTCACCTATAGTCCTTTTAGCCGTATGACTGATCCGGCCACTTTGCGGGGCACGGGCTCAGATTCGAAGCCCAAATTTTCCCGCGGGAAGAAATGTGCGGCCGCGCGCCAACTTGGAGGAAGCGCGCGACCGCGGCGCCGCGAGAGCTACGACAGCCTCGTGGCGGACTACTTGCGGCGAACCGCTATCGTGTTTTGCGGGCGAAGCCGGCTTTGCTACCCGATGATCGCTTTAACCTCCAGATATTCTTCGAAGCCGAAAACCCCGAACTCGCGCCCATTGCCGGACTGCTTGTATCCTCCAAATGGCAGGCTCCGGTCGAATGCAGCGCCGTTGAGGTAAACACGTCCTGCGCGGATGCGATTGGCGACGGTGCGCGCACGGATGCGGTCACGCGATTGCACGAAGCCCGCCAGTCCGAATGGCGTATCATTGGCAATCTCAATGGCCTCGTCCTCGCTGTCATAGCTCATGATGGACAGCACAGGACCGAACACCTCCTCGCGCGCAATTCTCATTTGCGACGTCACGTCGCCGAACACCGTGGGGCGAACGTAGTATCCGCGATTGAGCCCGGCCGGCCGGCCCGTTCCGCCCGTTACTAGGGTCGCGCCCTCGTCGATGCCGGACTGGATCAGGTCCTGCACTTTCTCGAACTGTGACTGGCTCACCAAAGGTCCCATGGTGGACGCCGGATCGAGCGGATCGCCAAGACGAATGCTGCCGACGGCTTCACTTGCCGCGGCGAAGGCTGCGTCGCGCTGTGCGCGCGGAATCAGCATGCGCGTGGGCGACTGGCAGTTCTGGCCAGCATTTGTGTAGCAGGCGTGAACGCCCTGTATCACGGCAGCTTTCAGATCAGCATCCGGAAGGATGATATTGGCGGACTTGCCGCCCAGTTCCTGCGCGACACGCTTGACCGTATCCGCCGCAAGCTTCGCCACCCGAACACCAGCCGTCGTCGATCCGGTGAATGACACCATGTCGATCTCGGGATGGCCGGCGATTGCCTCACCCACCGTCGGACCATCGCCGTTCACCACATTGAACACACCCGCTGGAATGCCGGCGTCATGCACGATCTCGGCGAACAGCATGGAGCTCAGCGGAGCGATTTCACTGGGCTTGAGAATGACCGTGCAGCCGGCGGCCAGCGCTGGCGCGACCTTCGAAGCCACCTGGTTCAACGGCCAGTTCCACGGCGTGATCAGACCGCAGACACCGATCGGCTCGCGGCGAACGACCCCGCCTCCCATTGGTTCTTCGAACCTGTAGTCCGCAAGCACGCGCGCAGCTTCCTCGAAATGAAACAGCGCAACGGTCGCCTGGCGCTCCGTCGCAAAGGTGATCGGTGATCCCATTTCCAGCGTCATCATCCGCGCCAGTTCCGGCAGACGTGCCCTGAATCCCTCGATGATCTTCTGAAGATAGACGAGGCGATCTTTCACGCTCACTTCGGAATATGTCGCGAAGGCGCGGCGGGCGGCCTGCGCGGCCCGGTCCACATCCCGGCGAGAGCCCAGGCTGATCCGCGCGAAGGCCTCCTCCGTCGCAGGATTGAAAACTTCAAGAGTTGACGGTGTGACGGGATCCACCCAGGAGCCGTCGATATAGAACTTCAGCTTGTCCATCTTCTCCATCCGTAACGCCTACATAGCCATTGTGTTTGGAGCTCGCGGCCCCGCCGTCGCTATCTCGCCGCAACTCCCGCCGCTGAGTGCTTTAGAGGTGCCTGCCCTCATCCACGGGCACGACGATCCCCGTCGAGCTCGTCAGGCTGACGATGCAGGCCATCACCGCTCTTGCGACATCGTCGGGCGTCGTGATGCGGGCAAGCGGGAGTTTTTCGGCGACCCGCTGCAACTGTTCCCGCGTCCGGCCGGCGACGAAATCCGTATCCACGCCGGCCGGCGAAATGGAAAACACCCGGATTTTGGGTGCGAGCACTTTCGCGAGCGCGATCGTCAACGCGTCGACGCCAGCCTTGGCGGAGAGATAAGCGAGGCTGCTTCCCAGCCCGGTGCGTGCGGCAATGGACGAAATGTTCACAATGGCAGCGCCGCTGCCGCGCTCGAGCAATGGACGGAAAGCGCGCACCATGGCGAAAGGCCCCCGCAGGTTGACGGTCACGGTCCGGTCGAAGATCTCGTCGGTCAGTGCGTCAAGATCGTTGGCGGGCACTGGCGTCGTGGCGCCTCCACAATTGACCAGTACATCGAGCCGGCCGTACTCCTTCTGCACCCGCGCCGCGGCTTCGGCGATAGAGGATGGATCGTCGATCGCGATGCGCAGAGCGAGATGCCCGGTACCCTGTAGCCCGCTCACGACATCTTCCGCCAGCTCCTTGCGGCTGTTGTAGCCGACCACGACAGCCGATCCGCCAGCGGCGAGCCGCGCTGCCGTCGCCTTGCCGATTCCGCTGCTGCCGCCGGTGACGAGCGCCACTTTGGGAGTCGATAGCGCGGGAACATCGATGCTAGTCACGTCAGTCACTTCATCACTCCCGATCGTCAGGCGACATACCGGCAACAGCGCGACACTGCGCCGTACCGGCCTCGTCCTTGCTACATTGCAATTTTTGCCGCTTCGATGACCGGCCGCCACTTGGCGAGTTCGGCCGCGACGAATGCCTTGAGATCGTCCGGCGATCCACCGACGCCCAGCAATGCATTCTGCCCGAGAATAGCCTTTCCCTTTTCACTCTGAAGAAAGCTGTTCACGATGCTGTTCAACTTGGCGACGATCTCGGGCGACGTCCCGATCGGCGCGACCATGGCGTACCACGCTGAAGCCTCGAAGCCCTTGAACCCCATCTCCTGCACTGTGGGCACGGCCGGCAGTTGCGCGGCCCGCTGGCTGGTCGTGACGGCAAGCGCCTGCACTTTTCCGGAGGTGACCAGCGGTACATAGGTTGGCATGAAGTCGATGACGATATCGATCTGACCGCCGAGCAAATCTGTCATCAGCGGTGATGTGCCGCGATACGGCACGTTGGTCATCTTGACGCCGACGGACCTCTGCACCAGTTCCGACGTGATGTGTCCGAGCGTACCGTTGCCGGGATGTCCCACATTGACCTTGTCGGGGTTCTGCTTCGCATAAGCGATCAGCTCTTCGAACGTCTTCGCTGGAAAGTCGGCGCGCGCGGTCACGATGAGCGGGGACTTAGCGACGAGAACGACCGGCGTGAAATCCTTTTCGGAATCATAGGCCAGCCCCTTATACATCAGCTTGTTGAGTGCAATCGGCGCAGGCGTGCCAAACAGGAGCGTGTAGCCGTCAGCGCTCGCCTTGGCCACGGCCGCACCGCCAATGCTGCCGCCTGCCCCCGCACGATTGTCGACGATGAACTGCTTGCCGAGCGCCTCGCTCAGCGCCTGGCCGACCGCGCGCGCGAGCGTATCGACGGCGGATCCTGCCGGAAACGGCACAATCATGGTGACGGTCCGTTCCGGCCATCCTTGCGCGGCGACGTTGTGAACGGGCGTCAGGGCGAGCACGAGACCGCACAGGCCGACTAGCAATGCACGCATGTTTCCTCCGATTTTTAAGATGCAGGCTGTGCCCACTTGTTCAGCGCCATCTTCCGCAGCGCTTTCCCTGTTCGATGTCCTACAATCAAACCGCTATCGAAGTTGCGGAATGTGCCGCCGTTCCGCTGTACGGCATGGCTCGCTCACGCGCTTGCGTGAACAGTCCCCCGGCACGTCTGCCGGGGGCTCTTGTTTTCAACACCGCCCCAGTGGTCGATCAGGCTCAGAACGATCGCAGGATCTGAACCGCGCCGTTGTAGAGGTTCTGATCGCGCACGGCGTAGGATGTGCCCGCCGGCTTGCCCACGACGTTGCCGGTGTAGGTGCCACCCAGGCTCTGATCCATGCGGCTGTAGATGAATTCCGCCGAGAGCGTCAGATTTTGAACGGGCGTCCAGGCTGTTCTGGTGCCGACCTGCGTGGTGGCAAAGTCGAAGTTGTTGCTGGTCCCGGACAGAACGCCGGCGGACGAAGCCGCTGCCGAGGACGAACTGGTGCCGAAGCCCCGCGTGGTCGAGGCGAATGCCCCTGCCAACAGAGCATTGCCCGCGTCGCCGTAAGAGATGTGGCTGTAGTTGGCGAAGAGAGAGGTGCGCCACGCCGGGTTCCAGTAATGCTCGAAGAAGCCGCTGACTTCCCAAGCCGAGCTCTGCACGATCTGGCCGCCGGGCGCATAGACGCCATCGAGAACGTAGCCGAAGCCAACGGTGTTGCCATCAAACTTGGCGAACCGCCCGCCGCCCAGCGTATCGACGGTGCCCGCGAAGACGTATTTCGCAGCGCCCTTGGCGTAGGAGGCTTCCAGCTTGAGGCTGTCGCCCGCGCCCGTCGGCAGGTTCTTGAACTCGACAGCGCCGCTTACGGCGAAGCCATAGGCATCGTCAGGGTGGCCGGAGGGTTCATTGGTGTAGTATTGCGCCGTCGCCTGATGAAGGGCTGCAGCGAGATGCAGCGTGCCCCATGCCTGATCGAGGCGCAGGTTGCCGACAACGTCCGGCATATGGTTGCCGCCCGTGGCATTGCCGAGGAACGTGTTCGACGACGAACCGTAGAATGCGCCGGTGAACTGCGAGGCACCGGGCGCCACGATGAACGTGTTCACGTTCCACAAGCCGGCATTGCGATAGGGCGACGCATTCTCGAGCGAGATGGTGCCGGAGACGCCGTTGCCGAACGACGCCGTATAGGCCAGCTGCGGGATGCCGGTCGCGTTGTTGGAGCCCGCGAAAAAGCCGGAGGCGATCGTCGGCTTGGCGAGCGCCCATTGCGGGTCGAACTGCGAGACGGCCTTGCCGAAGGTGAAGCCTGCGAACTGGATGAACGCGAAATCCACTTCGACGTAGCCACCGGCGATGCTTTCACGTCCTTGCGCGAAATCGAAATGAATGTTGGAGAATGTGCGGAGCAGACCGTATTCGGTCGCTGTGCGCGTATCGGTGGTCAGCGTCAGGCGCGGCTTGGTGTTGAAATAGTCCTTCGTGTAGAGATTGTTGCCGCCGGCGCCGCCGAACCAGTACGGCACGTCATAATTGCTCGCAGCATTGAAGGCGGTATCGATGCGAAGTGCACCGCCGATCTTGATGCAGGTGTCGGTGCCCGGGATGTAATAGAAGCCCGCGCCGTAAAGCGAACAGATCTTCACATATTCGACCGCCTTGGCCTTCACCGGAAGATCGGCTGCGTATGCACCGCCGATCGCGAGAATCCCTGCCGCCGAGCCGAGAACAAGAGTCTTGATAGTCGTCGTCATTATAGCCCTCCGAATTGCCGTCGTTTCCTCAGTGAAATGTTACTTGGCCGCCCATCGCCGGCTCGCGTTTGTTGTACGCGAGGGCGTAACGCTGTTTTGATAGAGGATATTGATGGTGAGATCGGCCTGTCAACGATGGCGGCGAATTTCGGGCCAATGATGAACGGAGTGTGTCATTCGCGTTGCATTGACGCACAAACGAAGGGTACCGTTTCGTCATCGCGAACAACTATCAAAACGCATGCGCGCCGCACGTCGAGAACGATGATCGCGAGCCCGCCAATGGAGCTCGTATCGTATCGCCTCGCTGCGGAATTGCCGGCGATCGATTTAGTGAGTCGCTCCGCGAGATGCCGCGCGCTGCGGCTCGCGCGCGCGGCGATATCATTGGGCGTGTAGGGCAGCGCATCCATGGTCGGCGTATGAATGCCGCCGAACTATTGTCGAACCGGCGTCGTTCGATCCCGCAGCGGATGCGGACTGCTGTTTGGCGCGCTCCGTCAGCTCACGCCGCCATCGGCGATGATCGTACGCCCGGTGAGCCATTTCGCCTCCGGCGACGCGAGGAATAGCGCAACACCGGCGATGTCGTCGGTCTGCCCGACGCGACCGAGCGGCGTCATCGCCGCGATCCCTGCGCCGCGCTCGGCCAGGATCTGCGTCGTCATGTCGGTCTCGATCACGCCGGGCGCGATCGTGTTGACTGTGATCCCGCGCGGGCCGAATTCCTTGGCGAGCGCATGCGACAGGGCAGCAACCGCCGCCTTGGAGGCCGCATAGATCGAGGTGGTCGGGATCGGCCGGGTAGCGAGTGCGGAGGAGAAATTGATGATCCGTCCTCCCGGCGCGGTCAGATGCGGGAGCGCCGCCTGAATAACAGCGATCGTGCCGAGGACATTGGTATCGAAGGTGGCGCGGAACAGCTCGGGGTCGACCGCCTCGAACGGCCGATATTCCGCGATACCGGCGCAGTTGACCAGAATGTCGAGATGCCCGAACCGCGCAATGACCTGTGCGACCATCGTCCGCGCCTCGTGCGGATTGGAAATGTCACCAGCAACGCCGATGCCTTGTGCCCCCAACTCGGCGATATCACCGAGTACCGCATGCGCCGCCGCGGACTCATTGCGGTAGCCGATCGCCACACGACAGCCCGCGCCGGCAAAACGCCGTGCGATCGCAGCTCCCATCCCGCGCGACCCGCCCGTGACCAGCACGACCTTGTTGCTCAACGAATCCCGGTCGGGCCGCCCTTGATCGCTGGTGCTCATGACCTGCCTCTTTCCGTGGGAGTGACTACTGCGATGCCGGCGTGCGGCGCCATGTCTTCGACTGCCTTTTGCAATCGCAGGCTCCATTGCCTCAGATACACTTCGCGGCCTTCGGCATCGACGCGCGGCGCGGCGTAAGCGACGAACGGTTCAAGAGCTGTCATGCCAAGATACTCGATCATCAGGCGCTGTGCCGGCCACAGCACAGTCTGGATATCGCCATAAGCGTCGCCAGCCGAGAACCGTTGCCGGGTGCCGCCGGTGCTGAGGCACAGCAGACCGCGCTTGTCGGGAAAGAAGCCGCTGTCGAAGCGGCGGCCATCGGCATAGGCGAAGCCAAAGGCAAGGACGCGGTCGAACCAGCCCTTCAGAATGGCCGGCATGCCGCCCCACCAGATCGGATAGAGCCAGACGACAAGATCGGCGTCGCGAAGGCGCTGCTGCTCACGCACGAGGTCGGCCGCGAAACCGCCGGTGCCGTGCGCATGGGCCTGTTCGGTCTGATAGTGAAAACGTCCCGCGTCCGCCACGGCATTGAAGTCGTGTCGGCCGGCGACCGGATCGAACCGTTCGGCATACAGATCGGACACCACCACCGCGTGGCCGGCCTGCCGCAATGTCGCGACACCGGCATCCTTCAGGGCACCCGTGAAGGAGGTCGGCTCGGGATGCGCATAGATCATCAGGACGTTCATCGCGATACTCTCGCAAGCGACATCATTGGATCAGGCGCTCTTAGCCCGGCCGGCGAACAACCCACTGGGGAAAAACAGCAGCACGATGAGCAGCACCGTCAGCGCCACGATGTTCTTGAAGCCCGCGCCGAAGAACACGATGGCACCGGACTGGATGACGCCAAGGAAGATGCCGCCGATCAGCGCCGCCGGCGCACTGCCGAAGCCCCCGATGATCGCCGCGATGAAGCCGTTGATGCCGAACGGCCCGCCGACGCTGTACGCCGTATATTGCGTTGGCGTGATGAGAATGCCGGCTGCGGCGCCCAGCGCTGCACTGAGTGCGAAGGACACGATCAGCATGCGCTCGACGGGAATGCCGAGCAATGCGGCGGCCTCGCGGTTCTGCGAACAGGCCCGCAAAGCGCGTCCCATCCGCGTGCGGTTGAAGAATTGCGTCAGAGCGAACACCATCAGGGCGCCGCAGCCGAGCACCCAGAACAACTGATAGCCGATCGCGATCGGCCCGATCTTCAACGGCCCGCCGGATGTGAATTCAGGGTAGGTCCGCGGCTGATCGCCCAGCGTGAGAATGACGACCTGTTCGATCAGAAGCTGGATAGCCAGAGTCGCGAGAATGATCGCGAACAGCGGCGCTTTGCGACGCCACATCGGATTGATGATGGTGATCTGGACGAGAACACCGATGCCCGCGACCAGGATTGTCGACAGCACCGCCGAGACATAGATCGGCAGGCCGAATTGCGTCAGCAGCGTATGTGCGAACATACCGCCGAGCATGACGAACACGCCCTGCGCGAAATTGACGATACCGCTGGCGTTGTAGATGACGCAAAATCCGATCGCGACCAGTCCGTAGATTAGTCCGATACCGACGCCGTTGACCAGACTCTGAACGAGTTCGACTGCGCTAGGCATTGGCTGCCTCCTCTACGCCGAGATAGGCGGCAATGACTTCGGGATGGACCTTGATTTCGTCCGGCGTGCCTTCGGCGATCTTTCGTCCGAAATCGAGCACCGCGATCCGGTGCGCGATCCGTGTGACCAGTCCGACATCGTGTTCGATCAGCAGCACCGTGGTGCCTTGGCGGTTGATCTTCTGGATGATGTGCGCGAGCGCGTCGGTCTCCTGCGTATTGAGACCGGCGGCGGGCTCGTCGAGCAGTAGCAGCCGCGGCTTGGATGCGAGCGCGCGTGCGACTTCGAGCAGTCGTTGTTGACCATAGGGCAGCAATTCGGCATCGAGATCGGACTGCGCGCCAAGCCCGACGAAATCGAGCAGTTCGCGCGCCCGCTCGTGAACCTCGGCTTCCTGCCGGCGAAACCAGGATGGCCGCAGCAGTGCCGCGGCGACGCCGCCGCGGGTCGCGAGGTGGCAACCGACCTCGACATTCTCGGCGACGGACATGCCCTTGAACAGCTGCACGAGCTGAAACGTCCGGATCAACCCCATAGCGGCGATCTGATCCTGGCGCATGCGGGTGGTGTCGCGGCCATCGAATGCGATGCTTCCCGAGGTCGAACTCAGGAAACCGGAGATCATGCTGAAGAACGTCGTCTTGCCCGCACCGTTCGGGCCGATGACCGCGAACAGGCTGCCTTGCGGCACGTCGAGATCGATCTCGTTATTGGCGAGCAGCCCGCCGAAACGCTTGGTCAGACCCTTGACCTTGAGGAGCGCCATGGTCACGCCTCCCCTTTGTCTTTGCGCGGGCGAAACAGTCCACCGAGCGCCGACAGGCCCTTGGGCGCATAGATCAGCATCAGCAGCAGCACCAGCGCATAGGCGATGTCCTGGAAGCGGCCGGTGCTGCGGAAGATCTCCGGCAGCAGAGATGCAACAATGGCGCCGACGACCGGACCGATCAGCGTGCCGACGCCTCCGACATAGAGCATCGTAAAGGTCACGATGACCATCTGCGGGCCGAACACTTCGGGACTGATGAAGCCAACCGTATGCGCGAACAGCGATCCGGCGGCCGACGCATACAATCCGGCGATGACGAAGGCGATAAGCTTGAAGCGCGAAATCCGAATGCCGAGCGCAGCGGCGCCGTTCTCGCTTCCGGAAATGGCGCGCAGTCCGCGGCCGAAACGGGAATCGCGCAGGCGCTGCGAGATCCAGAAACCGACCAGCAGCAGCCCACCGAGGCAGAGCAGCTTCAGCCGTTCGTCCTCGACGGTCAGGCTGCCGATGCCGAGCGGTGGAATGCCAGCATAGCCCATATAGCCCTGGGTCAGGCTGGTCCACTGGACCGAGATGTCATAGGTAATGAGGCCCAGCGCGAAGGTCGCCATCGCGAGATAGTGGCCGCGCAGACGCAGCGTCGGATAGCCAATCACCAGCGCGGCTATTCCCGCCACGCCCATCGAGGCGATCAGGGCAAGCACAGGCTCCCAGTTGTACTGCACACAGAGAATGGCGCTGCCATAGCCGCCGATGCAGGCGAAGGCGTTCTGGCCGAACGAGGCCTGCCCCGTATAGCCCATGAAGAAATTCAATCCGAGGCAGAAGATGCCATAGATCATCGCGAGCTGCATCACCGTCAGCAGATAGCCGCCATAGATCAGCACGGCGACAAACAGCAGCGCGCCTGCCCCAAGCAGGCCGATGGAGAACCGGTCGAGACGCGCAACCGGCTTAGGTGAAGTAATAGCGAGCAAGGTCATGGTGCGATTCAATCTCGTGCGTCGGCAACTCGGCCCGAACGCTTCCAGAGGCAAGAATGTAAACGCGCTGGGCGAGTTTGAGCGCCAGCGGCGCTTTCTGCTCGACCAGCAAGATACCCAGACCCTCCTTGTTGAGGGCGCCGAGCGTCGACAGGATTTCGGAAGCGACGCGCGGCGCAAGGCCGAGCGACGGCTCGTCGAGAATGAGCAGTTTTGGATCGGCCATCAGTGCCCGGCCGACAGCCAGCATCTGCTGCTCACCGCCGGACATGGACGATGCGGTCTGGTCGATACGCTCGCGCAGCCGTGGAAACAGGGAGAACACCTTCTCCAGCTGCCGCTCGCTGTGGGCCTGCGGTCCGGACAGTTTGTAGGCGCCGAGTTGCAGATTCTCCCGCACGCTCATGTCACCGAACAGGCCCCGCCCTTCCTGCACCATGATGATACCGAGCCCGGCCAGCTCATGGGTGCGTAGATGAGTGACATCCCGGCCGTTGAACACAATCTGCCCGGTGCTGGCGATCAGCCGCGTAATGGCGCGAAGCAAGGTGGTCTTGCCGGCTCCGTTCGGTCCCAGAATGGTCACGAACTCACCGGGCGCCACATGGAGCGCGGTCGACCGCAGCGCTTCGATATGACCGTAGCGGGCCGTCAGATCGCGGACAGCGATCAGGGGGACAATGTCCGCCATCGCCGTCACTTCTTGAGAACCAGAACGCCGTCCTTCACGAAGGCGATCACGTAGGGATTCTTGATAATCCCGATATGGTTCTCCGCGCTGAAGTCGTAGGACGCGCCCGCACCGTCGTAATGGCCGAGTTTCTCGAATGCATCGCGTACGGCCGTCCCATCGGTCGAATTCGCCTTCTTCATGGCGGCAGCCATCATCATGATCGAGTCCCAGGCGCGCGAGGCCTGTGCGTTGTCGGACTTGCCGAACTTCGCCTTCATCGCCCTGACGAACGGCTCCGCAGCCGCGCGGGCGGTGGGATCTGTGATAACGTTGATGTCGTCGGCTGCCACCTGAATAAGCGGCGACGGGACCAGATACTGGTCGCCAAGCACCTTGCCCGCCGAGAGCAGAATATCGAGCTCGTTGATACTGCCCAACATCAGCATCTTGGTCAGGCCGAGGCTGCGGATGTTGTTGACGACGGTTACCACCGCATTGCCTTGCCCCAGCATGATGATCGCCCCGGCGCCAGCCGCATTGATGCGCCCGATCTGAACGCTGAAGTCGGCGTCGTCCTGCTGGTAGGACTCGTTGGCCACGACGGTCAGTCCGAATTCCTCGGCGCCCTTTTCCGCTAGGCCGCGCATCAACAGGCTGTACGGGCTCGGATCGGAGAGGATTCCGACCTTACGGATATCGGTCTTGTCCTTGAGATACCGATAGCGCGCATCCACCTCGAATTTGGGTGGCGGCAGGAACTGGAAGGCCCACTTCTGCTCATCCGGCTGGCGCGGCAGAATGGAACAGAGAAACATCGGCAACTTGGCTCTGGAGACGAAGCTCGCGGCGGCAAAGTTGCCGGCCGAGATGCAGCCGCTGTCGAAGGCGGCGACCTTGTCGTCTGTCATCATTTTCCGATAGACGACCACTGCCTGCTGCGGCGTCGACTTGTTGTCTTCGATCACCAGTTCGAGCTTCTTGCCCAGGACGCCGCCTTGCGCATTGACCGCCTCAATGGCGATCTGCATCCCGTCACGCCAGTGACCGTCGGTCGCCGACCCGTATCCCGTCAAACCCAGCGACGATCCGATCTTGATCGTCTGCTGCGCTGACGCCGGCAGTGCCAGCGCGAGCGCGAACAGCGTGGCGCAAATTGACGCCTTGTGTGGTCTCATGTCTCCGTCCCCCTGTCTGTTTTTTCAGCTTGAGCGCTGATTGCAGATTGATCGATCTAACGCGTGCTCATCCAACCTTGTCCCGGACATCGCGCAGGGCGGCAGTCGCCGCCTGGCGCAGAAAGCCCTGATCCGACGAGAGCACGAAGACGTTGGCGCCGAGCGAATTCAACCAGGCGGCCTCGCTCGCATTGCCAACATAGACGCTGATCGGCTTGTTGGCCTTGCGTGCTGCCTCCGAGATGCGTTCGACTGCGCGCAACACATCGGGCGGATCTTTCGATTCATCGCCAAAGGCCGCGGTCAGGTCGCCCCGCCCAATAAACAGCGAGTCAACGCCGTCGACGGCGGCGATGGCGTCAATCTCGTCCAGCGCCACCGGATCCTCGATCTGGGCTACGAACACCATCCGGGCATCCGAATCCGCAATGTGCCGCCACATCGGTATGCCGGAATAGCGACCCGCACGTGTGCTGGTCGCAAAGCCGCGGCTGCCGCCACGATACCGCAACATTGCCGCCACCTCGCGCGCATAGGCCGCGCTCTTCACATGGGGGACCAGGACGCCGGTGGCGCCGCAATCCAGCACCGAGAGAATGGCCTCCGGTCCCGGCACCCGAACCAGCGCCGGCGTGTCGGTTGCCCGCGCAGCCATCAGCGCGATGTCGCTGCTGGTGCGATCGAATGGACCGTGCTCCTGATCGATCACGACGAAATCATAGCCGATATCGCCGAGGATTTCGGTGCCGTGACCGGTCGGTGTCTTCAGAAACGTGCCGACAAGTTTCTGGCCACCAAGCATGCGTTGCCGGAATGTGGAAGCAGTTGTCATCTTTGATAATCCTGTTGCCGTTGCTGGGTGGACTGCCGGTTACGGCATCGGATATTCATCGGCGTTCAGAATCCAGCCGGGCTTCTGCGAGAAGTCGAGCCGCGGCGGACAGAAGATGTCGACGAGCTGGTTGAAGTCACTTCCACAGGCCTCGGTGGTGTGAATCGAGGGCGGCGGAATGACGGCGATGGACGGCGTCTTGCACAGTTCGTGATCGTCCTTGCGCCAGTTCTTCTTGTTGATCGTCCAGGGCCAGCGCAAATGGTGAATGAACTCCCCCTCAACCGCGAGCGAGCACTGCTCGAAATCGTCGTGATGGTGCGGCGACAGTTTGCTGGGATCGCGGGGGCCGTTATAGCCGTCGAGATAGTTCACCATGATGGTGGTGCAGCGCCAGATACGACCGAAGCGGCCCGGCTCCCGCGGCACGTCGAGGCTGTAGACGCGCAGACGAAAGCCATCTTTCGGCGCGGGCCACGGCTCCAGCGGTGCGACGTAGGGCTTGGCCGTGGCATATGATGCTGCATTGGCGCATTTCGCCGCAAGATCCTCCGACCGCGTGGTGAAGATGCGAACGATCTTGCCGGCTTCAATGATCTTGATGCTTGACCGTCCTGGCGGCACGAAGGCCAGCGACCGGCCGTTGACACGCTTGGTGCCCTCCGCCGTGGTGATCTCCACGACCACCTTGGGGTCGGACAACAGCACGGCGTATTCGTCCGGCTGCTCCTCACGCGCCAGCACACCGCCGGCTTTTCCCTCCGTATGCACGAGTAGGAAGTTCTGCCCGCGCCCATACCAGCTCCTGCCTGACGGCCCATCCTCCTGCGGCGGCTCGTCGTAGAAGCGGAGATATTCGGCCTGACCGAAAGGACCTGCCGGCGCGGCGCCTGCGGCTGCGGGCGCAAGCTTGGCCCTCGGATCGGTGGTGTCGTACATGTGGAATCTCCCTTGGTGTCAATTCTGGGAGCCGGCGTTTCACGATGCGCCGGCCTGAGCCTGTATCTTGTCCGGAAGGCTAACTGGCCCGCGCCGCAGCTACATCCGCTTCGATGCCAAGCGCGCGCGCGGTGTTGCCGGAGACCATCTTGCGGATCTGATCGTCGTCGTAGCCCAGATCCATGCAGAGCCTGATGCCGCGGCGGAATCCGTCGAGCGGGCTGAAGGTTCCGGTCTGGCCAAGGTCGGAGCACAGCATCGTCTGCTCCACGCCCGCGGCCTCAATCTGGTCGCGCAGATCCTCGGCCTCGCGGCTCTTAAACTTGCAGCCGTCGAGGAACATGCAGAGCGAGTGCTCGACGAAGGCCCCCATCGCCGCGATGCCTTTAACGTCGTTCAACGACGCGTCGACGATGTCCTCCGGATGAGTGAACACCAGACGCTTGACACCGCGGCGCTGCGCCTCTTCGAAGATCAGCCAGGTCTCGCTGACATGCAGGTGACCGCTGGCCAGCACCATGTCGTTGCGCGCGACGATATCGAGAATTTCCTTCATGTCGTCGCGTACCGACTTGTCGTCGTTCAGCACCGGAATGGCGGTAACCGGTCGCATCCGCTCGGTGGAAGCCGGGTGCACCCATTGAGCAGACGCCTGCCATCGCAGATGGTTTGCGGCGGCCAGCGTGGGAAGCCAGACGATCCTGCCACCCAACGCAGCGGTGTGCTCAACCGCGTAGGGGTTGAGCCCGCCCACCACATTATTGAGCACGATGCTGGAATAGATCTTCGTCTTCAGCTCGGGAAAGTGCTGCCGGATCAGCTCGGCCGTCATGACACCGCTGTAGTCGTGATCCTTGGTAACGACCGCGGCGAAACCCGCCTGCGAGGCCTGCCGAAGCAACGTGACGTGGTCGATGCCGCGCGGCGCGATGGACGGCCCGCTATGCACATGCGGATCAATCGCGCCTTTCAACAACGCGTCGATGCGCGCCTCGACCTTGGGATCAGCTAACTCTGTCATTCCCTCACCGCATTTTGTCCCGACTGCCTTGAAGACCGTCGATCTCGTTGACGTTCTCGAGCGCGGAACGCTGTTTCATTTAAAGATAGTGGTCGGCGCACGGTCGTGTCAATAGTTTCGGGGCATATGTCCGCGACGCTCAACGCATCAATCACATTGCACTTGCATTCCAGTTCGCTACGTTGTTCAGCACAGGCGAACACGAATTTGAGAAACGATGAGCGATTCAGCATCAACCGGCGTCCACTCCGTGCAACTGGCCATCGACGTACTGGAAGCCGTTGCATTCTCGGACGATGAACTGGGCGTGACGCAGATCGCCGACCGTCTGGGCATGACGAAGGGATCGGTGCATCGGCATCTGCAGACGCTGGTCGACCGCGGGTATCTCACGCAGAACTCCAGCACCTCGCGCTACAGCATCGGTCCGAAGGGCCGGTTGCTCGCCCGGCACGCGCCTGATGCGGATCTCATTCAGCTCGCGGAAGGACCGATGCGGCAGTTGCGCGATGCCCTTGGCCATTTCGTCGTTCTTTCCGAGATGACGCCGCGCGGCGCATTGATCCTGCACAAGCTGTCGGGCACGGCGGCGATTGAACTCGGCGTTCGCCCGGGGAGCGAATTGACCTTCCATGCGTCGGCGCAGGGAAAGGTCCTGCTGGCTTTCGCCCCCAGCCCCATGAGGGCGCGCGTCCTCGCGCAGCCCTTGCAGCGTTTCACCGACAAGACCATTGTTTCCGTCCGCAAGCTCGAACAGGAATATCTGGAGATCGTGCGTCTTGGTTTTGCCACGGCCCCAGAGCAGAGCTTGATCGGGATGAATGCGGTGGCCGCGCCGATCTTCGACGCGCAGGATGCCTGCATCGCCTCGGTCGCCATCGTGGCATCGATTCAGGTCCTGCCGGAGAAGACACGGCCGTCCGACGTCGCCCAGCTCATCGAGGCGGCACGCCAGATCTCGCACAAGCTCGGGCACGGCCGCGGCGCTCATCAGCCACCACCCGTCAAGCGCAGCTCGCGGACGGCGCGCCCGCGTTAAAGCTGATCGGCAATGTATTTTCTCCAGTTGTCGGTGCGCAGCGGCATGTCGGCAAATGTCTTGCGCTGGTCTGCAGCCCTGCCAACCAGTTCGGCAGCGGTCATCCGCTTGCCGCGCAGGTAAGCGTCGAGTTCATCCAGCGCGGATGACAGCACGGCCGCGCCGCGCAGCATCACGGCCGATGCCATCTCCACCGCGCTGGCGCCAGCGAGCATCATGCGCGCGACATCGAGACCGTTGCGTGCGCCATTGGTCGCAATCAGCGGCTTGTCGGCGCCAAGCTGTTGCCGCGACACAGCCAGCCAGTGACACGTCAGCGGCAGATTCCAGTATCCTCCGACGCCCAGCGTCGTTCCCAGAAACGGCTGCATCGTCTCGACGTCAGGCACGAAGCCGAGCAGCCGCCCGGCCATCACCACGGTTTCGCCGCCCGCGAGACATGCGGCATCCGCCAGGTCCGGCACGCGCTCGCTCTGTCCGGTGATCTTGACCCATAGCGGGATGCCGATCGCCTGCCGTACCGCAGACACGATCATGGACACCCGCTCGGGATCGAGTTCGGTGGACACCACACCTTTTGCCTGGCTGGCATAGGGCGTGCCGATATTCAGCTCGAGGACGCGCAGGCCCGCCTGCTCGACCTGCCTGGCCATCTCGACCGTTCGCGCGAGGTCCGCAACGATCAGGCTCGCGACCGCATAGGATTCGACCTGGCTGGCCTCGCGATCGAGCTGGACCGTCTGATCGAGCCACGCATCGAAGCTCTGCGGCGTCAGGCCAGAGCGACAGGCGATGAATGCCGTGTCAGGCGCGTTCGGCGTCCACGCCATTTCGCGCCACTCGCTGTCGAGCAGCATGTATTCGGCGCGCTGCAGCTGGTCACGGCCGCGCTCGGATTCGTTGATGGACTTGACCACCACCGCGCCAACGCCGGCGCGCAGCGCACGACGTACGCCTTCGGGGTCGATATGGTGCTCCGCGGATCCGGCGATCAGCGGATTCTTGAGGGCCGTTCGGCCGACGGTAACGTTGAGACGCGTCATCCAGCAGACCTCCGTCAGCTTGCCGCTAGGCGAGTGGGAAGGCCGATGATCTCCCGCGCCTCGCGTGGCGATGCGATCGCTCCGCCGAGTTCCTCGACGATGCGACGGGCCTTCTCCACCATGGCAGCATTCGATGGCGCGAGTTGTCCGCGCGACAGATAGACGGCGTCTTCCAGACCAACGCGAACGTGTCCGCCGCACAGATAGGATTGCGCGACATTGTGGAATGACGTCTTGCCGATGCCGATGGCGGTGAACTGAGCATCCGGCGGCAGCATGTTGCGGGCGTAGATGACCGTCTCGGGACTTGGCTGGAAGCCATAACGAACCCCCATGACGAAGGAACAGAGTACGGGCCCGTCGAGTGTGTTGTCCTTCAGCAGATCATTCATCAGCGCAATATCGCCGGAATCGAACAGCTCGATCTCCGGCTTTACCCCGGCCTCACGGATCACCTTCGCCATCCGCCTAACATTGCCGGGCGTATTGATGACGACTTCCCTGCCCGAATTCATGGTGTTGAGATCGAGGGTACAGATATCCGGGCGAAGCGCGGCGATGTGCTCGACACGTTTTTCAGGTGCGATCAGTGTCGTTCCCGCCGCTGCGACGCGTGGCTGGTCCGTGGAGGGAACGAAACGGCCGCCGGGGCCTGTGGTGATGTTGAGGATCAGCTGGGTGTTTTTCGCGAGTATCCGGTTAACAACATCCCGGTAATATTCGAGCTCCATCGAAGGCTTCCCGGTGGAAGGCTCCCTCACGTGGACATGCACGATGGCGGCGCCGGCTTCGGCGGCCCCGAGACAGGCCTCGGCGATCTCCGCCGGCGTGATCGGCAGATGCGGTGTCTGCTCCGGCGTGGTCAGATTGCCGGTGACGGCGCAAGTGATGAAAACCTTTTGACGCGGCGCCTGCATCGCCCGTGCTCCTGTTCATTCTGCGGCCGTCGACATGACGGCCGGTCTCATTTTAATTCTTACGGTGATGCTCTTTGGCAGCGCGTACCGTTAAGACGGCAGACGCTCTGGCGATCCGATTTCCTCTGCCAGCGCGTTCAACGTCGCGGACAGTGCGCGTGGAATATCTATCCGGCCGCCATCGCTCTGGCGCTTCGTCCAACTGCGTTCACCCGGCGTACGCGGCGGCGCCTGCGCGCGCGACGCGCGAATTTTCGCGAGCTCGGCGGACGCTTCATTGCGGAAGTCTTCGACCGAACGGAAGTGTTCGATATCGATCGCCAGAAACAGCAGCGAACACAGAAACGGCTTCGAAAGGTCGCCATAGAGCGGCGCAACCTCGTCGCCGCCGGGCCCCTGCGACAGCAGGCTGCACATCAGATTGATCGCCAGCGACAGGCCGAAGCCCTTCGCGCCGCCCGACGGCAACAGCATGCCGTCGATAGCGGCCTTGGCATCCGTCGTAGGCTCCCCGTTGCGGTCGACGGCCCATGTCGGCGGGAGCGGCTTCCCTTCCCGCTCATAGACACGGATCTTGCCGAGCGCAGCTTCACTCAGCGCCATGTCCAGGACAAACTCGGGCCCGTCGGACACCGGAAGAGCGATCGAGAGAGGATTGTTACCGACCAGTTTCTCCAGACCGCCAGGAACCGGCATCATCGGCTTGGTGTTGCACATGGCGATGCCGATGCAATCACGGGCACTTGCCTGGCGTGTATACCGGGCCGCCGCGCCGAAGTGAAAACTGTTGCGAACCGCCACGACACCGACACCCATCTCTTTACTGCGCTCAATGGCCATCTGCATGGCCGCGTCACCCGCCAGATGGCCGAACATGCCCCGCGCATCCAGCACAGCCATTGCCGCGCGACTCTCAACCACGATCGGCTTCACAACGGACGACACACTCCCGAGGCGAAGCCGGCGAATATACATGTCGGCCTGCGACAGACCGTGCGACGGCAGGCCGGCCACATCGGCATCGACCAGCGCGCACGCCATCTGCCCGGACGCCAGCGACGGAAGACCGGCGCGCTCGAACAGATCGGCGAGAAACTCCTCGGCCGCCGCGACCGGCATTGACAGGACATCACTCATCACGTCGTCTTTCGTGCTCTAGTTCGGTCGACCGTCCGGCACCACATAGGCAAGGGCCGGATCGACGATCAGCACGACCTTGCCGATCTGCTCATTGGCATCCATCAGGGCATGCGCCTTGGCCATGTCCTCCAGCGGAAATGCCGCACAGATGCTGAGCCGCATCCGCCGATCCTCGAGCAATGGCCAGACCTCGCGCATCAGGGCCTTGGCAATCCAGCCCTTGTATTCCGGCGGACGCGGCCGGATCGTCGACCCCGTCAGCGTCAGCCGGCGGCGCACGATCTGCCGGACATTGATGTCGGCGCGTTCACCGAGGTGGCTCGCGATCAGGACAAGGCGACCATCGAAGGCCAGCAGTTCCAGCTCCAGATTGGTGTAAGGACCAGCCTGCGAGTCGAGGATGACGTTGATGCCCTGCCCCTGCGTCGCTTCCACCAGCGGCTTGACCCAATCGCAGCGATAGTCGAGCGCGATCTCCGCGCCGAGATCGCGACAGATCTGACGCTTGGTTTCCGACCCGGCCGTGGCGAAGACACGCGCCGATCGCAGCAGCTTTGCGATCTGGATGGTCGCCATGCCGACACCGCTGGTGCCGCCCTGTACGAGGATGCTCTCACCCTCCGCCAGCTTGCCGAGAAGAATGACGTTGTTCCAGCAGGTGAACAGCACCTCGGGAAGTACCGCCGCTTGTGCGAAGTCGTATCCCCGAGGGACCGACATGCATTGCACGGCAGGCACGCTGCAATACTCCGCATAGCCGCCGCCGGTGACGAGCGCGCAGACCGCACTGCCGACCCGCGGCCAGTTCACATCCGGCGCTGTCGCGACCACAATACCGGCAATATCGAGGCCTGGAATCTCCGTTGCGCCGGGCGGCGGCGGATAGAGTCCGCGGCGCTGCTGGATGTCTGGCCGGTTCACGCCGGCCGCCACCACACGCACCAGCACTTCGCCGCGCGCCAGAGTCGGCAAGGCCTCTTCGCCAAGCGCCAGCACCTCGGGACCGCCGAAGCGGGCGATCCTGACCGCCCGCATGTCCGACGGAAGCGCCGTCATGACACGACCTGCCGGCGAGCGGCAGCAGCCGCAACAGTGACCTCACTCTCGCCGTCCGTCTTCGGCAGGACGCGCCATGTCAGCAACATCGCGAATGCGCTGGCGGCCAGCAGACCCAGGCTGAGGGCGGGTACCGACATCGCAGCCAGCGCACTGCCCGACAAGCCCGCGACCCAGGGCATGAGATTCTGCGCGGCAAAGCCCCCGAGACTGCCGATCGTGCTGATGGCTGCAATCGCCGCCGCCGCATGCGCTCCCTTGAAGATCTGCGACGGCAAATACCAGAAGCATGGAAACATGAGCGAGACGCATGGGGTGCCAACCGCGAGCGCCACATAACGCATCCAGTTCTCGGTCAGCAGGGTCGAGGTGAAGAACGCCCCCATCCCGCACAAAGCGATCACCGCCATGCCGATCAGCACTGTGCGGTGCTCGCGCAGATGGCGCGGGAGCCAGACCAGGACCGCGGCAGCCACAGCCCATGGCAGTGCATTCAAGATACCATTCTGCGTGCCGGTCGTGCCGAATCCTTTGACGACCGTTGGCAACCAATAGATGATTCCGTAGAGTGACAGCGTGATCAGCGTGTAGACGAACGAAAACCACCACACCCTTGCGTCGATCAGGACGCGGAGCGGACTGGTATGCATGGTGGTGGCGATTTCATCGCGGCCGAGCGCGGCCGCCAGCCGCTCCTTCTCCTCGGACGACAGGAAACCGGCCGTCTGCGGATTGTCGGGGAGATAGCGCATCACCAAAACGAACAGGATGGCCGCGGGCGCACCGGTGGCGATGAAGACCCACTGCCAGCCGGCGAGGCCAAGCATGCCATCGAAATCCAGCAGGATGCCGCCAAACAGCGAGCCGAACATGTTGCCGAGCGGACTGCCGATGGTGAGAAGCGCCACGGCCTGCACGCGGTAGCGCTTGGGAAACCAGAGCGTGAGGTAGAAGATGATGCCCGGATACGCCCCCGCCTCGGCCACGCCGACCAGAAAGCGCACCGCCGCAAACATCGAGCCGGTCATGCTGAAACCCAGCAGCACCGTCAGCATGCCCCATGTCAGCAGGATACGCGCAAACCAGAGCCGCGCGCCGAACTTATGCGCGGCCAAGGCGCTCGGGATTTCAAAGAACGAATAGCCGATAAAGAACAGCGAGGACGCCAGTCCGTACATGGTCTCGGACATGCCCAGGCTGCTGGCCATCTGCAGTTTGGCGTAGCCGACATTCGACCGGTCGATCACGGCCAGCATCATCATCGCCATCACAAGCGGCATGACCCGCCACATGATGCGATTCATCAGGGCTTCTTCGCTTTCGCGATCCACGTTCATGGTTTCCTCGTCGATCTTGTTGGCCGACCTTCCCCGGTCGTTCTTGTCAGGATTCTATTGAGCGGCGCGCTTCGCCGGCAGATCGAGAAATGCCGCCGCGTTCTCGCTGATCAGTTTCTTGATCGTGGCGCGCGGCATCTGCAGATCGAGCAGCATCTGCGTGATGCTACGGAAACCATCCACCGGACGCTGCGAACCGAGCAGGCCCAGATCGGACGACAGAATGGTGCTCTCCACGCCGGCGACCTCGATGAGGTGGGCCAGATCGTCTCCGCTGAACTTCTTCGACTTGCCTTCGATGAACATGCAGATGGAATGTTCCATCGTCACGCCGAGCGCGACCAACTGGCGGATATCGCTATCGGCAAAGCCGACCACGTAGGTCGGATGATTGACCATCATCTTCTTGACGCCGCGGCGTTTGGCCTCCTCGAAGAGGACGTGCTGTTCCGAGACGTGGAGGTGACCGCCAGCCAGGATGATGTTTGCCTCCGCGATCAGATCGATGACCTTCTTCGTGTCATCCGTGAGCTTGCCGTTGGCGTCCAGCGCCGTGAGCGGGATCGGATCCAGCATCTTCTGGGATGTCTTCGGGAATGTCTTGGCCTGACCGCTGGCCTGAACGTTGATATGGTTCGCCGCCGAAAGCGTCGGCATCCAGACGATCTTGCCGCCGAGCTTGATCGCATGATCGACCGCGTGCGGGTTGATGCCGCCCGACGCATTGTTCAGCGCCACGCCCGAATACAGGCGGACGCCGGACTGCGGAAACAGTTTTTCCAGAATGATGGCATGCGCCATCCCGGGATAGAAGTGATCCTTGTACAGCACCGCGCGAAAACCCGCCGCGGCAGCGTCCTGCATCTCCTCATAGTGATCAAGTATCCGCGGCATCGCGGCAGGCCCGCTGTGGCAATGCAGATCGATCGCATCGACCAGCAGCTCCTCGACCTCCTTCGGACGCGAGAGCGGCGGGAGCGCGACAGTGTCAGGATATGAAACGGAATTCTCGGCCATGATGGCTGCCCTTCAGTGGATGCTGGTTCTGAGAAAATGGCGATCTGCCGATGAATGGCGGGGCCGCAGCCCACGCCTCATCGAGCGGCACTCCCGCGTCGGCGCGTACGCGAAAGATCGCAATAGCGCCCGACGTTTTCCGGATATGGCAGGTGAACTAATTGCCACGCGATACTGGTGGGGCGCGACGACGCCATTGGCGCGCTGACCTCTCCGCAAGACACGGCACTTCCTCCCACGACACGGTTGCACTTCGGTGGCCTGAACGACACCGGCACATTCTGTTGGGCCGATATTGCAACCAGCCGGGCCATTTGCCATATCTATTCGCCAGCGTTCCGCAGAGTGGAATCTTGGTATGGCCCCCCGTTCACCGAAGGTCGAAGCAGCAGCCCGCACGCTCATCCTGCTGGAGGAGTTGAACCGGCATCGCGTCGCCTCGATCCAGATCCTTCATCTCGCGACCGGCCTGCCTAAATCGACCATCGTTCGGCTGATGAAATCGCTGTGCGCCATGGGCTATGCCGCCAATGACCGCAGGCAAGGCGGCTACACGGTGGCGTCGCGCGTCAAATCCCTGAGCAACGGCTTTCACGGCGACCCACTGGTGGTCGAAGCCGCGCGACCCTGGGCGCTGTCCTTTACGTCACAGCATCAGTGGCCGTTGGCGATTGGCGTTCTCGACCACACGTCCGTGGTCGTGCGCTTCAGCACTATTGCGGACAGTCCGGTGTCGCCGTTCCACGGAACGATCAACATGCATCTCAGCCTGCTGCGCCGCGCGCTCGGTCGTGCCTATCTGGCATTCTGCCCCATCGGGGAGCGCCTGATGCTGCTCGACCTACTTTCACGATCGACGATTGATGAAGATCAACTCATCGGCGATCGTGCTCAGACATTGTTGATGCTGAGATCAATCCGGAAGCAAGGCTATGCCGAGCGGGATCGCGCCGTCGACCCTCGCTCATCCGGGACGATCGCCATCCCGATCATGAGTGGCGACAAGGTGCTTGCGACGGTTGGTATGACTTATTTCATCTCTGCAATCGATCGACGTGAGTTGCTCAAAACCTTCCTGCCCAGCCTTCAGACCTTGGCAGAGAACATTTCTCGAAGCGCAGCTGCCCTCAAGTGAATACGATCAATAGCACCGAGATTTCCACGAAGGTCGCTGGACCCGATGATCGTGGCGTCACGTCAAATACGGCCAGATCAAATAGGTCAAATTTCCATTTAGGCGTCAGCTCTGCGCCAGCAGCCGACGTTCAGAGATTCTGCCTACTCTCCGCCAAGCCCCAGCCGGTTTGGCATGCGCTTCTCAATGTTGAACTTGAGCAATGCCGCGGAGCGGAAAATGCCGTGGGCGAATTTGCCGTAAGGCAGCGTCAGGAACAGCGCCATTACGGTGCCGAGATGGATCGCGAGCCACAGCGCCATGAAGCGGGTATCCCGCAGCAGCAGCAGCGCGAAGCCGGTGGCGCTGACCAGCAGCAGCAGCATGATGAAGCCGCGGTCCATGGCGTTCTGTTTGACGTCGGCGCGCAGCGCATCGCGCTTCAGGTTCAGCCACAGCAGGCCGGCCGGCCCGACGATCAGGCCGATGCCGCCGAGTGAGCCGAGAATCACCGGCGCGCTGGTGAAGGCATAGGGTGCGTGCAGATTCCACAGATAGTGATAGAGCGTCGCCACGCAGGTCGCCGCGAAACACAGCAGGAAGCCATAGAGCGTGAAATGGTGGAAGCGCCGCCGCCACGGCGTGAAGGCATCATCGTCCTCGTTGCAGCCCTCGCCATGGCCGCCGCCGAGATACTTCAGCCGCGCGACGTCGCGGACGGCTTCGGCCACCGCAGGAACGCGCGCCTGCGCGGCCGCCTTGATGTCGGCGGGATTGCCGTCGTTCGTCGGCGAGACCTCGCGCCAGAATTTGACCACGCCGATGGCGAGCGCCAGCATTGCGAACAGGAACACGGCGCCGAACAACAGCGCCAGGAAGTTGTGTGGGAAGATCGCATAGAACTGGCCCGCCAGCGGCTCATGGATAAGCCGGCCGTTCATCGCAACCGCAAGGATCATGAACAGAGCCAGACCACCCGACAGCGCGAAGGCCACCGTCAGCCCGGCGCGCTCATAGAGCCGGCCGAACGCGCGCGGCCACGCATAGTCCTGATAGGTGCGCACCCGCACCTTCGCCATCGCCTGCGGAACATTGACTGCAAACTCATGCGGCGGCGCATATTGGCACGCATAAAGGCACGAGCCGCAGTTGTGACAGAGATTCGCAAGGTAATGCGTATCGGCCGCGTTGAATTCGAGCCGACGCGTCATCGCCGGGAAGACGGCGCAGAATCCTTCGCAATAACGGCATGCGTTGCAGATCTGCATGACGCGGGCGATCTCCGCCTCGCCCACAGTCATCGCTTCGGCAAAGTTCACGCCGCCTTCGCAGGCGCCGCCGGCGACGGGCGCTTCCAACTCAGTGACCGGCGGCATAGCGAAGCTCCTCATCGAATGTCGGGTGGCGATGCCCGGTCGCAGCCGCCGCATTGACGCCGGCGATGCGGCCGAACGCGGTACCGATGCTCATGCCGACGCCGGCGGTGTAGCCCTTGCCGAGCACATTGCCGGCCACCATCTCGCCGGCGGCAAACAGGTTGCTGCTCGCAACGCCGTTGAAGCGGCAGGCCGCCGTCGCATCGGTCTTCATGCCGAGATAAGTGAAAGTGATGCCGGGTTTGAGCGGATAGGCGTAGAACGGCGGCGTGTCGATCACCCGCGCCCAGTGGGTCTTTGCGGGCGTGAGCCCGTCGGTACTGCAATCATCCAATGCGGTGTGATCGAACGTGCCGGGACGGCAGGCCGCATTATAGGCTGACAGCGTCTCGACGAAGGTCGCGGGATCGACGCCGATCTTCGTGGCAAGTTCGTCCAGCGTATTGGCCTTGGTGCCATCGAACACCGGCGGCATGAAGCGACCGATCGCCTTCTGGTCGATGATCGACCATGCGGTCTGGCCCGGCTGTTGCGCGACAAGACGGCCCCAGATCGCATAGCGCTTCGGCCAGAAATCCTCGCCCTCGTCATAGAAGCGCTTGGCTTCGCGATTGACAACGACACCGAGCGAGACGCAATCGATGCGCGTGCAGATGCCGCCGTCATAGAGCGGCGCGCGCGCGTCGATGGCGACGCAATGCGCCTGGGTCGGATCGCCGATGCTGTCGGCACCGGCATCGATCATGAACTTGAGCAACACACCCTGATTGAAGCGAGTGCCGCGGATCAAGAAGTTCTCCGCGGTCCATTCGCCGCGCTCGTTCTGGCCCCAGGCTTCACGCTGCCATTCCAGATTGGACTCGAAGCCGCCGCAGCCGAGCACGCAGCTTTTGGCGGTGATGCGCTGGCCACTCTCCGTAATGGCAGCGACAAACTGATCATTCTTCAGCTCGAGACTCTTTACCGGCGTATCGTAGCGGATCTCGACCCCGAGGGCCTCGGCTGATCGGTAATAGGCGTTCACCAGCGCCTTGCCGCCGCCCATGAAGAACGCATTGGTACGCGCCACATGCAGCGCACCGGATAAAGGTGGCTGGAAATGCACGCCGTGCTTGCGCATCCATGGCCGGCAGCGCGACGAATGGCGGATCACCATCCGCGCCAGAGGCTCGTCAGTCAGGCCGCCTGTGACCTTCAAGAGGTCCTGCCAATACTCTTCCTCGGGATAGGCCTCGACCAGCACGTCCTGCGGATCGTCATGCATGCAGCGCAGGTTGCGCACATGCATCGAATTGCCGCCGCGCCACGCCTGTGGCGCGGATTCCAGCATCAGCACCGATGCGCCTGCCTCGCGCGCCATTAGCGCCGAGCACAAAGCTGCATTGCCGCCACCGATGACGAGCACGTCCGATGGGGATGAAGATGTTGCCATGGATCAAGCCATTCCTGCGCAGCTTCGCGCCCCGTGTAAAATTGTCAGCGTCGATAGGCCGGCCATTCGCCACTCAGATTCATTGTGAGCTTTTTGGCAACGGGGCTCAGTACGCGTTTCATCTCGGCGATCTCTACCTCGCCGAAGCGCTCGCGCGGCCCCGACAGCGAGATCACGCCGACGAGTATGCCGCGCGGGCCGAACACAGGTGCAGCCACCGCCGCGCAGCTCGGATCGCGTTCGCCGAGCGAGACATCAAAACCAGTGGCGCGAATGGCGTCATAGCGTTTGCCGGTGCTGCCGGCGTAAGCGAGAATGATGTGTCCGGCCGCGCCGCGCAGTAGTGCATAGCTGTGACCGGCCTCGACGCGGTCGAGCGTCGCGTGACGCGAATTCACCCGAAACAGGCAGACGCGGTTGTCGGCATCCTGCCGGACATGGAACGACGCGCTTTCGGTGCCGCGATCAACCAGCTCCTGCAGCGCCGGCAGCACGTGATGCCCAAGCGCATTCTTGCGGGTGAAAGCGACGCCAAGGCGAAATGCGGTCGGCCCGAGGTCGTAGCTACCATCCGGCAGCCGCGTCACATAGCCGGTCGGGATCAGCGAACCCAGTAGCCGCAGGATGGTGCTCTTGTAGAAGCCGGTGCGCACCGCAAGCTCGGCCAGCATCATCGGTTGGTCAGCGGTTTCGAGCGCCGCCACAATGGACAAAGCCCGCTCGACGGCTGCGACGCCCTCGCCTGCTTCTCGCACCGGGACGTCCGTCGTTGCAGGTTTGGTCGCAGGCTTCTTCATGGGAGCTTCCGATCAGGCCGTACGTGACGCCTTGATGACGCGCGCCAAAACCGGCCAGTAGAGGTCGCCATCACCGGCGTCAATCGCCTCGCCCAGGATCTTGTCGGCAAGTTCCGCGCCTTGCAGCTTGATGTTCACCGACTTGGCAAGATCGAGCGCGTAGGAGATGTCCTTGCGAGCATATTCAGTCGAGAAGGCCCGCTCCGGGAAGGTGTCGGGCAGCATCGCCTTCATGCCGTGATTGCGCAGCGCAAAGCTGTCAGCCGAGCCCTTGGCGAGCGTCTCGAACACCAGCTTGGGATCGAGCCCGGCCCGTTTGGCCGTTTCCAGCGCCTCGCCGAGCGCGACGACGGTTTCCATCAGCACCATATTGTTGAGGATCTTGACCACCTGGCCGGCGCCGATATCGCCGCAATGGGTGATGTCGGTGGCGAAAGTGGCGATCAGCGGCTGCAGCTTGGCGAAGATCGGCGCGCTGGCGCCGACCATGACGCTCAGCGTGCCCTCTTCCGCGGCCTGTCGCGTCCGCGCGATCGGCGCATCGGCATAGGCCGCGCCCTTGGCGGCGAAGCGCTTGGCGAGTTCGCGGCTGGCTTCGACCGGCGAGGTGCCGAGATCGACGACTGTGTGGCGCGCATCGGCATGCGCGAGCAGCCCGTCATCGCCCTCGCACACGGCCTGCACATGCTTGCCGCTGGGCAGCGCCATGAAAATGACGTCGCACTGCTTGGCGAGTTCGGCCAGCGAGTTTGCGCGCTTGACGCCTGCTTCCGCGAGACGCTGCAGCGGCGCATCGGCGCGGTCGAAGCCGAACACCGGCACGCCCGACTTGCGGGCCAGATTGCGGCACATCGGCTCGCCCATCACGCCAAGACCGATAAAACCAATGGCAGTCACCATGCCGGACTCCTTCGTCTTCATTCCAAGAGAGATCGAGAAGCGGACGCAGCCAGGGCTACACCCGCGATGTCGTGGGTCGCTTAGCCCTTGACCAGCGGGCAGTTGCCTTCGCTCATCGGCCGGAACGCCTGCTCGCCGGGCGAAGTCGTGACGACCTTGTAGTAGTCGTATTTGTACTTCGATTCTTCCGGCTTCTTCACCTGCACCAGATACATGTTATGCAACACGCGGCCATCCGGACGCACAGTGACGTCCTTGTTGTACATGTCGTTGACCTTCATCTCGTGCATTTTCTTGGCAACCACGGCCGAGTCCTTGGTGCCCGCGGCCTTCACGGCGGCGAGATAGTGATGCACACCGCTATACACACCGGCCTGCACCATGCTGGGGACCTTGTTGTTGGTCATCGCAAAATAGCGCTTGGTCCAGGCGCGGGTCTCGTCATTGAGGTCCCAGTAGAACGAGGTCGTCACCTGCAGGCCCTGCGTCGCCTTGAGACCGAGCGCATTGACGTCGGTGATAAAGACGAGAAGACCGGCGAGCTGCTGTCCGCTCTCGACGATGCCGAATTCACCGGCCTGCTTGATGGCGGTCTGCACATCGGCGCCCGAGGTGGCGAGGCCGACGACCTTGGCCTTCGAGCCCTGCGCCTGCAGCAGGAACGAGGCCATGTCGGTGGTTCCGAGCGGATGGGCGGACGAGCCGATCACCTTGCCGCCGGCGCCTTCGATGAACTTCGTCGCATCACGCTGCAAAGCGTGTCCAAAGGCATAATCGGCAGAGATGAAATACCAGGTATTGCCACCGGCCTTGGTGATGGCCTCAGAGGTCAGCTTCGACAGCGCGTAGGTGTCGTAGTTGAAATGGAAGCTGACTGGCGAGCAGGCCTTGCCGGTGAAGTCCGACGATCCCGGGCCGCTGATGGTGAAGATCTTGCTCTTCTGCTTTGCCACTTCGAGGATGGCAAAGCCGGCCGACGATGCGGCGCCGTCCGCGATCATGTCGACGTTCTCGGTATCGAACCAGCGGCGCGCGGTGGCCGCAGCGACGTCCGGCTTGTTCTGGTGATCGGCGGTGACCACCACGATCTTCTGCCCGAGAATCTCGCCGCCGAAATCCTCGGCTGCGAGCTTGGCAGCCGCCACCGAGCCGACGCCGCCATTGTCGGCGAACACGCCTGACTGGTCGTTCAGCACGCCGATCTTGATGGTCTCGGTAGCGCTGGCGACCTGCGCCGACAGCGAGAGTGCGGCGGATAGATAAAGACTTTTCGTGAATGCCCTGGTTGTCATGTGATGCCCTCTCCTCAGATTTTCTGTTGTTGTTGGATTTTCTCAAGCACCGGCGCGATGTACCGCCGGAATTGCACGGGGTTCTCGCTCATCGGGAAATGGCCGAGCTGCTCCATCACGGTGACCTCCGTGCCCGCGATGCCGGAGGCCGTTCGCACGGTGTCTTCGGGCATGCAGGAGAAGTCGTATTCGCCGGTGAGCAGATAGAGCGGACAGACCTTGGTATCGATCGCCTTGGTGCGACCGCGCAAATCGCCATCGACGCGATAGAAATAGAGGTCGCCCTTGAACACGCCGGGGCCGCCCTGCTTGTAGGCCCACAGGGTTTCCATCCGCGCCTCCGCAGGAGACTGCGGCGCAACGAGACCGGATACCAGCGCGGCACAGACTTCGCCGCCATGGATATCCGGCCGATTAAGCCAGGTGGTGTCGTACCACGGCGCCTGGAAGTCCGCGGCTTCGAGGCCGATCAAAGCGCGGAATTCGCTGGCGTGATCGATGGCGAGATTGAGCACGATCCGGCCGCCGATCGAACAGCCCATCACGACGGGCTTGTCGAGATCGAGCGCCGCACTGAATGCGCGGATCGTCTGCGTATAGCGCGCGGTGGTGAGCTGATATTCGCTGCCGTCCCAGTTCGCTGGTGGATTCGACTTGCCATGCCAGGGCATGTCGAAGGCAATGATGCGGAAGTGTTTGGTGAATTGTTCATCCGCAAGGAGATAGCGCCATTGCCGGTTGTCGGAGCCGGCAGTGTGCAGGCAGACCAGCGGAATGCCTTGGCCAGCTTCCTCGAAATAGATCCGGTGCGTGATGCCGTCGATATCGACATGCACGTAACGCCCGATCATCGGTTCGATGTATCCGGTCATGCCGCACATCCTGCGTTGCGCGGCAGCGCCAGCAGGTCCTTGAAATATTGCAGATGGGTCATGAAAGGCCGGATATCGCCATCGAGCGTGGCTTCGCCGTGCTTGGTGAGCGACAGCAGATCGTGCCATCCGGCCTTCGGCATCGGCTGCCAGAACGCGGTCCATGCATCGGGCGTGGCGCGATAGCCGACGGTCCACGAGCGCATCAGCACCGGCGCCGGCACCATGTCGATGATGCGGCCGGCACGGATCGCGACATGGAACGCCTGCTCCGTCGAACCAAGCAGACAATTCACATCAAGGAAACGGCCGCGCTGGATCAGCGCGGCGTCGCGCTCCAGCAGGACCGGCAGTTGCGCGAACGCCTCGCTGACGGGATCAGATTTTTTCAAGACCGGACTCCTTGATGATACGCCCCCACAGCTCGGTCTGCTTGGCGACGTGCTCGGCGAGGCCTTCCGGCGTGCTGACATCCGGCTCGAGACCGATATCGGCGAAAAACTTTTTCGCCTCATCCGTCGCCATAACCTGCAGGAAAGCCTTGTTGAGCTTCTGCACGATGTCGGCCGGCACATTCTTCGGCGCAAACAACCCGCTCCAGGCAGCGAAGTCGTAGCCGGGCAGACCGACCGCGGCCATCGGTGCCACATCCGGTAGCGACGCGACCCTCTGCGGTGTCGTCACGCCGAGCGCGCGGAGGCTGCCATTGTTGATGAACTCACGCGTCACGGCCACGTCGGTAATGATGAATTCGATGCGGCCTCCGAGCAGATCGGTGATCGCCTGCGGCGTGCCGGGATAGGAGATCCGCACCGCGTCGATGCTCGCCATGGATCTCACGAGTTGCGCCGCCGCCATGCTGCCGGTATTGCCGCTGCCATAGCTCAGCTTGCCTGGATTGGCCTTGGCGTAAGCGATGAACTCCTTGAGGTCCTTCGCCGGAAAATCCTTAGCGACCACCATCACCAGTGGATTGCGCGTCAACCGCGCGATCGGCGTGAAGTCGGCGACGGGATCGAACGGCATCTTGTTGTAGAGATGTACATTGGCTGAATGGGTCGAATTGGTCGCGAGATACAGCGTATAGCCGTCGCCCGGCGCGCGCGCGACTTCGGCGGCGCCAATATTGGCATTGGCGCCCGGCTTGTTGTCGACGAGGATCTTCTGGCCCAGCACTGCGCCGACCTTCTCGGCGAGGAAGCGCGCTTCCACATCGGTGGCGCTGCCGGCCGGGAACGGCACCAGCAGCCGGATCATCTTGCTCGGATAGACGTCCTGCGCCTGCGCCGGTGCAAATGCAGTAACCGTCACCGCCAGCACGCCTGCCATCGCGACGCGCCGCGTGAGCGACCACGCCGCAGCCCACTGCTCTCTCATGCTTCAACTCCCAATCGATGTTCTTGATGATTTTGTTGTTCAGCGCGCCCGACGCTTAATGACCGACACGCAAGTGGCGCGCGTCGCGGCATCTGCCGCTGCGCTCTCCACCATCTCGCATCGTCCAATCGTACGCATCTTCGATCTCATCCAACTTCAATGTTCTATCTGACAGAACGCTTGTTCTATTATATCAACATATGATTGGATGCCGCGCAAGTGAGGCGGAGTCAACCGCTTCCGACGACCGAGAAAGTTCACTTCGACATGACCTATCCCAACATCGAGCTTTACGTGGACGGACACTGGCGCCGGGCCTCCGGCACGCCGATCATCAATCCCGCCGACGAGAGCGTGCTAGGAACGGTGCCGCATGCGACGAAAGCCGATCTCGACAATGCGCTCGATGCGGCGGTGCGCGGCTTCAATGTTTGGCGCAAGACGGCACCGAACGCGCGCGCGCAAATCATTCTGAAGGCTGCGACGTTGATCCGCTCGCGCGTCGACGAGATGGCGACGGCGATGGTGCTGGAGCAAGGCAAGCCGCTCGATCAGGCGAAGCTCGAAATCCTACGCGGCTGCGAGATCATCGAATGGGATGCAGCCGAAGGCATGCGCATGTATGGCCGCGTGATCCCGGCCGGTCCCGGTCTGCAACACACCGTGTATCGCCAGCCGATCGGCACCGTTGCAGCATTCTCGCCGTGGAATTTCCCAATGAGCTCACCGGCGCGCAAGGTAGCCGGCGCGCTGTCGTCGGGCTGTTCGATCATCCTGAAAGCTTCGGAAGAAACCCCGGCCGGCGCGTTGCAGCTGGTCCGCGCATTCCATGATGCAGGCTTGCCCGCGGGCGTACTCAATCTCGTGTTCGGCGATCCCGCCGAAATCTCCGGCTATCTGGTGCCGCATCAGGCGATCCGGCTTATCACCTTCACCGGCTCGGTGCCGGTCGGCAAACATCTGGCCGCCATGGCCGGTCAGCACATGAAGCCGGCGATCATGGAGCTCGGCGGCCACGGCCCGGTCATCATCTGCGACGACGCCGATCCGGTGACTACCGCAGCAGCATCGGTCGTCACCAAGTCGCGCAATGCGGGCCAGGTCTGCGTCGCGCCGACGCGCTTCTTCGTGCACGAGAAGAACTACGAGATCTTCGCAAAGAGTTTTGCCGAAGGCGCTGCCAAGCTGAAGATCGGCAACGGCATGGATCCGTCGACCCAACTCGGTCCGCTGGCGAATAGCCGTCGTATCGAGGCGATGGAGCGGCTGGTGTCGGATGCGACGGCGCGCGGAGCCCGCGTACTCGCCGGCGGCCAGCGGGTCGGCAATCGCGGCTATTACTTCCCGCTGACCGTGCTGGCGGACGTGCCGGACGATGCATTGGCAATGAACGAGGAGCCGTTCGGTCCGCTCGCTCTCGTCAATCGGGTGCGCGATCTCGACGAAGCCATCGCCAAGGCCAATGCATTGCCGTTCGGCCTTGCCGCCTATGCCTTCACGAAGTCAGCCGACAACGTGCAGCGGATCTCCAACGACGTGGAAACCGGTAATCTCACTATCAACCACTTCGTCGCATCCACAGCGGAGACGCCGTTCGGCGGCGTCAAGGACTCGGGCTATGGCCGCGAAGGCGGTACCGAGGGCCTCGCCTGCTACACGGTGACGAAGAACGTGTCGCATAAATTTGCGTGAGACATTCGGGGGGGCTGGGAATCACTCTGGTTCTTCAAACGACTTTTGAAGAACCAGAGTCGCACGGGTGCAATCTACCGACACGATCTGCTCTCTTGCGAGTGGTTTAAGCGACGGTACCGCTCCCAAAAATACATCGTCCGCGAAGTGGGTCAGTGGCGAGAAGTTGCCATGCAAACGGAAGCTTCGGCGAGCGCCGGGCCTGCGAGTGGGGAAAGGCACTTAACGACGCACTCGCCCGCGAGGACGCCAGCGCGATCAAGGAAACGCTCGGTCAGTTCGCGCGCGATCGCGGCATGAGCCAAGTCTCCAGCGAAACCGGCCTCGCTCGCGAGAGCCTCTATCGATCGCTTGATTCCAAGGGGAATCCCGAGTTCACCACGATCCTGAAGGTACTGTCCTCTATCGGACTGCGTCTTGAGGGAAGCCCGACGAAGGGAAGGCGGAAGCCCAGCCGACCGAGTCCGACGCCGAGCCGCAGCGCGCGTAACAGGCGCCGAGGCGGCAGATAATATAACTGGGTTGCGATCCGGTGCCCCTCGAAGGCAGTAATGTGACTTGACGCCGACGATCAATCTACCGGTTTGATCTCATCCATCTACTTCGAGGAGCAAGGCCGTTCAAGAAAGGCACCCAAGCGTCCTAGCTGATCGACTACTTTTCTGCGACTTTTTCCGGCCGACGAGAAAGTTGAAAACGACCCAAATAGCCTCGTTCCAATTCTGCAAACGAAGAACAACGACGAAGACAGAGAGCTGATATGTCGGGCGATTTTGACTCAAGAGTCAGGGGTTGCGGCAACCTAAACGGAATTCAGACGGGCTGACCCCGACTATTCTTTTGAAAGCGGTGCTAAATGCTGTGTCAGATCCGTAACCAACCGAATGCGCGATTTCTGCGATCGAATGACGCTCTCTTTTCAACGATGCCGCAGCCACCATCATCCGCAAATAGGTCAAGTAATCGAGCGGCGACCTTCCGACAAGTGCTTTGAATTTCAGTGCAAACGCCGTCCGCGACATCCCTATCGTCTGTGCGAGAAGATTGACAGTCCAGCATCGACTTACATCGCCATGCATCAATGATAACGACGCCGCGATCTTCGGCTCTGCAATAGCCGCGAGCCATCCATGAACAAAGTCTCCTTTAGCTATGTAGGCTCTAATTACGTTGACCAAAACAAGAGCAGCGAGGCTGGACGCTGCAGTATCGGCCCCCGTTGCGCACCGCGCATTGCTCTCTATTTTTAGCAGTGACAGCAACGCGCCCAGCGCTTCACATTCATGATTTTTGTTCGCAATGTGAATGATCGGCGGCAGGAAGCCCAGAAGGCGTGCCATCCGGTCATCCGCAAAGGAGAACCTGCCCGCCGTTGCTATGGTGAGTTCACCGGTTTCCCCATATCGAACAATACCGTCGGAACCGATATTTCTATTAAAGATCGAAACGCCATCCATAGGCGCGAGAGCCAAGTCCGACGCCACGCTATAAGATTTGCCATTGGTCAAAAGGTAAAAATCACCCGTCTGAAGTCTTATTGGCTCGTGTTTATCGACCCATACCCAACGACTCCCCGTGACCACCGTGCCGAATTTCATGTGCCGATATGTGGGATAACGTATGGAATACGGCCCGCGCGTTTCGATGCGAGACAACAACACGCTATCGATCCTCATAAGTTCTAAAATGTCAGACAAAGAATCCACGTTTGAACGCTCGCGAGGGTCACATGGAGTTTCGCTTATGGCGAACGCTTTCGGAGAGGACCATACTAATTGCCCTCGAACAACTGGAGTATTGAGATGCAATACGCGACACTTGGCAATACAGGCACCTTCGTATCACGCTTTTGTTTGGGGGCGATGACCTTCGGTGGGACCGACACTCCCGCGGGCAACGCGATTGGGCGATTGAGCCAGGCTGAAACAGACGTCGTTGTAGGCCAGGCTCTCGACGCGGGAATCAATTTTATTGACACCGCCGACGTATACGGCAGCGGGAGCTCAGAAACGCTGCTCGGCCACACATTAAAGAAGCGCCGTCACGATGTCGTGCTTGCCACCAAATTCAGCGGTCGTTCTGGCAAAGGACCAAATCAGGTTGGTCAATCTCGCCTCCATCTCATGAATTCGTTGGAGGCAAGCCTGACCCGTCTTCAAACCGACCATGTCGATCTGTATCAGATACACAATTTTGATCCCCTAACGCCGATCGAAGAAGCGCTTAGGTCCCTGGACGACGCGGTGCGTCAAGGGAAGGTGCGATACATCGGCTGCTCAAATCTGGCGGCATGGCAATTGATGAAGGCACTCGGAATATCGAACAGAGAGCAGCTTTCATCATTTGTTTCCGTACAATCTTTCTATTCGTTAGCGTGCCGTGATGTCGAAGCGGAACTCGTTCCTGCCGTTACTGACGCGAAGTTGGGCTTGCTGTGCTGGAGCCCTCTTGCCGGCGGTCTTTTGTCAGGGAAATTTGATCGTCGTGGCACAACCGATCCTTCCTCGCGTCGAGCAACGATTCAATTCCCACCTGTCGACGAAAGAAAGCTATTCAACGTGATCGATGTTCTTAAAGACGTCGCGCACAAGCATAATTCAAGCCCTGCTCAGATCGCGTTGGCATGGCTGCTGTCGCGTTTATTTGTAACCAGCGTGATAGTGGGAATCAAAACGCGGGAACAGTTGACGGACAATCTCAAGGCCTTCGACATCACATTAACAGACGACGATCAGAAGAAACTGGATGAGGCCAGTTGCTCCCGTGCCCGATATCCTGGATGGATTCAAAGTTACAATGCCAAAGGTCGCGTACCTGCAGGCTTCCCTTTTAACGAAGCCACATGGTCACTCGGCGAACGCCCGATTTAGCGATGCCAGCGCAGATCGTTGTGATGATCTGCCGTATGTCGCATCGACAGACGCCGATTTCAAGATACCTTTACATAAACCGGCGTCGGCGGCTTATTAGAGCCGATCACGTGCGCTTAACACAAGTGGAATGGCGCCTGCTTCCCCGGAACTCGGCAGCTCTCGCTGATTTGCGGACGGAGACTCAGGCGCTACCTATATGCAGCCGCAAGAGAGTGAACACCAGGAGCGGCCTCCAGGCGTTGGCCGGTGTCGATCAATTTAGGCACCGGAAGCAAATCAAGTCGAAAGATCAAGACCCCGCCTTTCGTCCGGTCCTCCGGTAACTCGTTTACCCCGACAAAGATATGCTTGCCGTCGGCGTCGAATATGACTCCCTGCGGCAAGGCGCCGACATAGCGCGCTTCGCCAACTTTCCCAATGCGGCTACGCTCCGAGTCGATACGATAGAGCGTCAGAAGCGCCAATGAGTTGTGGCGTGGATCACCGACTGGCACGCCGGACATTTCGATGTTGCTTGCAACCAGATTTTGACCATCGGGACTGATAGCGAAGCTCTCAGCGCTAATTCCAGTTATGTCGAGATCCGCGACGAAGTTGCGCGGTTGTCCGCCCGTCACCTCGCCAACCCGGATCAGGGTCAACACGCCCTTCTGCGCTCCGCGTGCATCTTCCCCCCAGTTTACGTCGCTTGTCACGTAGTGACGACCATCCGGCGTAAAGCGGCCAGCAAGGGGATATTTATTGGTCAGCACGGGATTGCCGAAGGGACGCACAGCGGTGACGCTACCGTCGACAGCACGGTCTATCGACAAGAATACGATCCGATTCTCATTAGCAATATGCACAGCGATCACATCAGCGGCTGGCGACCACTGGACGAACGCAAAATTATCGAAGCCTGCTTCGACGCCTGGTACGGTGAAACTGCGCGCGGATAACAAGCCTTCGGCACTGATCCCAGCGAATGTAAGTGGATGCAGCGCATCCTTGGATAGGACCACGACGGTGCGCCCATCGCCCGACAGATCCAGGCTACGTGGCTGTAGACCAACCTCAATCTCTGGCAATGCCTTCGGTGCGGCGGGGTCCGCAATGTCGAACGCAAGAAGACGGTTCGACGGCACCAACTGGTTCAGCCGGGTGGCGTCCTTTGGTCGTCGCATGGTTTCCACGACATAGGCACGGCGAGCGTCGCGGCTTAGAACAGCAACACCTGATGGCGAAAAATTGGAATTAGCAGCTTCAATTCGCGTAACAGACCTTTTGTGAGGATTAAGAGGTGAGCGCCAAAGCGTCATCCAATCCTGCCGGGACGGATCGGCGAGCATGCCGGTCGTATAGCTCGTGGCGTCCTGATCACCGTCTGATATGATGGCAATAATATCATTCGCCTGCACCGGCGCTTGCGCGGGACACGATTGCGACCCAAGAGAAGCGAAAAGCATTGCCGCAATGTATAAGCAGGCGTGCATTTTTAGCGTCACGAGACCACGACTCCTATTTCCGATATCGCTAGAATTGTAGTTCATTCATATTCACGGTTTCTGAGTCGAAATAACCAGCCCCTAAAACACCTAGAACAACACGTCGGCGCATGCAGAAGCCGACCCTCAGCACGCCATAGTTTCCTTCCGCGCGGATCAGATCAAGGCATGACAAGAACCGCCTTTAAAACCTTTCCCGACTCGGAGTCGGCAATTGCTTCGTTAATTTTTGAGAACGGATACAAGGTAACAAGCTGATCAAGCGGAAGCAGTCCGCCGCGATAAAATTCCACCATTCGAGGAATGAACGTGTGAATGTCGGAATCCCCCTCGATGACTCCTCGCCAAGAGAGACCAGCACCCGAGATCACGTGCGATGGAACGCAGTACATCGTTCCGCGAGCGGGGGCGGCGAGATGCGCCGACACACCGCGTTTGCGCAGACATGTCGTTGCCTCCATGATCACTGCGGGATTTCCAGTGGTATCCACACTAAAATGCGCCCCCTTCCCGGTGATCGCCCGCACTTGCGCGGAGACGTCGGAGCTTCGACCATCTATCACATGCGTCGCGCCCAACGAACGAGCCATCTCCAGTCGCGAGTCTACGACGTCAATGGCAACGATCTGACTGCACCGGGCGATTCGAGCAGCGATAACAGCTGCCATGCCCACCGCTCCAACCCCGAAAACGGCGATGCCATCGCCCGCCTTTGGCTTGAACACATTCATAACTGTACCCATGCCGGTTTGAATTCCGCAACCGAGTGGCGCCAGCAGTTCGAGCGGAAGGTCCCGATCGACCTTCACTGCGTTTCGCTCTGTCGCTATGGCATGAGTTGCAAATGCGGCCTGTGAAAAAAAGTGTTGTCCAATCGGTTTACCGCTCATTCTTAACGACGATCCGCCGTGACGATGACCAAAGATGTTAATTTCGAGAAAGTCATCGCAATAGGCGGGCATGCAATCCGTACAGTTATCACAATGTCCGCAAGAGCCAAAAGTCATTACAACGCTATCTTCGACCTTTAGGCGCTGGACCCCGCTTCCCACCGCTACAACCGTCCCGGCCCCTTCGTGACCAAGCGTCTGCGGAAATGGAACGGGAAGATGGTTTAGTTTGGCCGCGACGTCGGTATGACAAACGCCGCAAGCCTTCAACTTCACCACCACCTCATCAGGATGAAGGGGAGCCAACTCGCACTCCTCAATACGAAACGGCTGGTTGGATGCGACCGCGATTGCAGCCAGTACTTTCATTTTCGCCTCTATTACGTTTCTGAACCATGTTCACAGCGATTTCGTCTGAACGTAGACCGGTTCAGAACGATCAGCGAGGTTCAAGCGGTATCGCTTATCGAGATTGCGGACGGCGAGCTAATCGCAGACTACAGATCGTCGCTAGCCGTTACCATGTCCGTACTCACTTTAGACGAACAGAGATCGGAAGACTCTTCACTCCGCCAACGAAATTGGACGCCAACCATTCCGGCTTTCCACTCATTGAGATGTGCTCGGTTCTCGCGATTAGCTCCGCGAACAGAGCTCGTATCTCCATCTTTGCGAGCATCTGCCCCAAGCACAAATGAATGCCGTGGCCGAATGCCAAGTGGAAATTCTGGGCGCGGTCCACGCGGAAATTAAATGGATCGTCAAAGATCTCTTCATCATGATTTCCGGACCAGTAACAAAGCATCAAAGAGTCGCCACCCCTGATCTGCTTTCCCCTGATGGAGCAATCTTTCGTCGCTGTTCGGAAGAAATGCTTCACGGGCGTCACCCAGCGAATTCCCTCGTCAACGGCTGAGGAAATGAGGGACGGGTCGTTGCGGAGCTTGTTGAACTCGTCCGGATGCGCGAGAAGGGCCTGCAAGAGGCCGGAAATCGAAGAGCTTGTCGTATCGTGACCGGCAGTTGCGATCAGAAAGTAGTAGGAATTGCGATCGAAATCGCTGATCGGTACGCCATTGACTTTTGCGTCGGCCAGAAGGCTGGCGAGATCATCGGACGGCTTTTGACGGCGACGGTCCGTCAGATCTTTGAAGTAGTCAAAGAAGCTCCTCACCGCGCTGGTGATGTCTTTCTCGGTCGAGTGATTGAACTCGGCATCGGCGCTTCCGAAATGTTCCTGCGTGAGTCGAAGCATGAGCGCTTCGTCTTCTGGGGGGACGCCAAGTATCATCATGATTACACGAAGTGGGTACCATATGGCGATATCTTTGGCGAAGTCGCAAGTATCTCCTTGAGCAACCATGCGGTCCACGAACTCCTTAGCAAGCTTGCTGAGCCCCGTCTCCAGCTCCCGCAACCTTTTCGGCATGAACCACGCCTGCGTGAGCTGGCGATAAACCCGATGATCAGGCTCGTCCATATGAACCAGAGTACGAGCCGCTTGCCGGGTACCCGTTACACGAATAACCTGCTCCTCTTGAGCAATCGTACGCAGAAGTGTCCGTGGAGCAGAAGCGAAAAGCGCCGCATCTTTCTCGAGCGCGAGAATATCTGAATGCTTGCTGATCGCCCAGAATGGACGGCACCCTTCAGGAGATGCCCATTGTACAGGAGCGTCACGTCTTATAGTGCGGAAAAGGTCGTGATATAATTGCGGGTTGGCATAATTTCGCGCGTCCGCAATTGCGTTACCAACGATCGTAGCGTCCATTGTATCCTCCTTTAGCTCGTCACTTTTCGTGACTTATTCAACGTCTTGTCCTGCGCTCTCTTCCACTTTCAATTACGCCATGTCCGCCGCGCTCTTACATCTAGGAAGACGCGCGGTTTCGGGATTAGAAAGAGGTTATAGAAGTGGCATCTGCTTCGGCACGTCCACGCGAATAGGATCGGCCTCGCTAATTTCGGCGGTCAATGCGGCTAACTTCGCCTTTCTCAAATAAAGTTTCCCCTGCATGATAAGGCGTGCCGTACGTTGAAAAAGCACCTCCTGCACGACGATGCCTGAGGCAGTCTCGCCGACAGCAGCTTTCATTCGCATGGTACCGGATGGGTGCGCGAGCACGACCTCACCCTTTTTCTGATCGACGCGGCGGCTGCGCTGTCTGATCTCGTCGACGATCGTTCCGGGAATAAGAGCCGCCGTGGCGGTGCAGGATGCGCCCGTCCCCATAAATGCACGGTGCATGACCGGCGTCGATGCGCCGACGACGCGGACAGCAACATCGAAACTGTCGCCGCGAACGGTCGTACCCATGAATGAAGTATAGTCCACCGGATCGGAAACAATCACAGGCCATGGCGTCAGCTTGCCGTAACCCATGCCCAGCAACTTCTGGGCCGCGCGCTTCAAGGCGAAAAAGCGCGGGGCCATCTCCGGCCCACGGTCCGGCAGTTCGATTCCCGCATAGCCCAAATCGCGTGCGCGCACGAACACGCACATGTTTGCAAGATCCACAATCGAACACTCGATCTCGCCAACGCCTTCGACGGTGACGCGATCAATCCTGTTGCCGGTCGGAAGCACGCCACCTCCGAGCGACGCGCCTACAGTCTGCGAGAAATCAATGCTGATCGGCGCTCCGGTGTCGGGGACCCCCGTCACTTCAAGCGCTCCTTCAACCGGGATACCTTCCGTTCCGAACGGGACGTCGATGCGCACCATCTTGCGGGTGTTGGTCTGATACACTCGCACACGCGTGACCGGCGCCGTCGGCTTGACCAGGCCGGCAAGAATCGCGTGAACGCCGACACTCGCGGTCAGATTCCCGCAATTAATGTCCCAGAAAACCGTCTTCTCCTTGATGCCGACCTGCGCGAATGTGTAGGTGACATCCACATCGGGATGCGTGCTGCGCCCTAGAATGCAGCATTTGCTGGTTGTCGTGTCAGCTCCGCCGATGCCGTCGATCTGACGGGCATCTCCTGAGCCAAACAATGCCAGCAGATAAGGCCCCCATAGACTCCGATCGGAAGGCAAGTCATCTTCGAGAAGATAGACCCCCTTGCTGGTGCCGCCGCGGATGATGCTTGCCGGAATTTCGATCAGGTCTTTCATGGGTGCCTCCGGTTCTAGGAACCCTGCCCTGGATTTTTACCGCCCGTGGTGAACACGTTCATTCCCTTGTTCCAAGCGCCTTGACGCTTGAGCTCCTGGTTGATGAACAGGCCGTAGTCGAATGCTTCGGGCAGATTGCCGGCGAGATGCGGCATCACCACCATCGCCTTCTTGGACCATTCGAGCGTCGTGGCATCGAACTGGGCAACCTTTCGCGCTAGCTTCAGGCTCGCTTCGGCAAGCTGCTCGGCAGGCACCGATTGGTTCACCATGCCCCATGCTTCGGCTGTCTTGCCGTCGATTCGCTCGGCCGTGAAAATCATGTAAGCGGCATGCTTGTGTGCGATGCGGAACTGGGCGGCTGGCCCGGCAAGACCGGGATATTGCCCAAACCCCATTTCCGGCATTCCGATCTCGGCTGTATCGGCCGCAATTGCCAGATCACACACATTGATCAACGTGCTGCCCCCGCCGAGTGCGAAGCCATTCACCGAGGCGATGATGACTGCCGGATGGCTCATGATCTCGTTCTGCACCGCTTTCCAGCTGGTGGTGCGCAGTTGGTAAGATTTATGATTGTCGGGCGTCGGCAGACCGTCGCTCTGCTCCGCGAAACGCTCCTTGAGATCAATTCCCGCACAGAAAGACGGACCGTTTCCGGTCAGAATGATTGCGCGCGCGCGGCCACGACACGCGGACAGCGTTTCGATTAATTCCGTACGCAGCGCCTGACTCATGGCATTTCGCTGCTTGACACGATTGAGCGTGAGGCGGGCAACACCGTCTTCGAGATGCTCAACGATGACGAGCGGTTCTCTGTATTGTTCACTCATGATGCGATCCTGAATTTTGGAATAGAGATTTCGGCGTCGATGGAATGAAATTCGACTGTGAGACGCTGACCGCAGGCTAGACTGTCGATCGGGCCAGTCAGCGTGCTCATCATCATCGGCCCCTCATCCAGAGCGACAAAGGCGACGACATATGGCAACTCGTCCTGAAAGGCGGAGAAGTATCGCTGATGCATGACGATCCAGGACCAAAGCACGCCCTTGCCGCTCACATCGACCCATTCCAGATCGTCATTCAAGGTCTTCGGGTCGACTGATGACGGCGGAAAAACATGGCCTCCCGAGCCGCGCGCGCGTTGCACACGCAAGACACCCTGGCAGCAGCCCTCCCAGAACGGACGATTGAGGTCGTCGACTTCCGGCATGAGCTTTTGATAGGCAATCCTGTCCATGCTCAATCTCCAACGAACAGATGCGAGGTTACGATCGGCGCCGCGCAGATATATTGAGCGGTGTTGCAATCCTTGACCTGGCGCCCGCCACCTTCGCCGCGCACCTGGCGAACCGCTTCAACATGCAGCGCCCATCCCTGCATGTAGCTCTCGCTAGTATGGCCACCCGACGTGTTGATTGGCAGCGACCCGTCATAGGCAGTTCCGTTCTCTTTGAGATAGGCCCATCCCTCGCCTTGCGGGGCCACGCCAAATCCTTCGAGCGAAAACAGCGTTACTGGCGTGAAATTGTCGTAGATCTGAAGGCAATCCACATCCTTCGCGGCGAGGCCGGACTGGTTTCGAATGTCGCCGGCCACATGCGCGCAGGCATGATGGAAAAAATCCGTGCTTGTGTAGAAGTTGGTCAATTCGCCCATGCTGGACATCGCGGCTATCCGCACCGGCCGTTTCGCGAGATCGCGCGCACGCTCCATCGTTGTCAGGATCATTGCGACTGCACCGTCATTAATCAGGCAATAGTCTAACAGGCGAAGCGGCTCAGCAATGAAACGCGAGTTGAGATAAGTCGCTGTATCGATCTCATTCCGCATCACTGCGACCGGATTATGCGCCGCGTTGCGGCGGCTACTGATCGCCAACGACGCCAAAGCGTCGTCTGGCGCACCGTAGAGATGCGTATAACGGCGATACATCATTGCGACATAGGCGCCAGGCGACGTCATGCCATACATCTCGTCATAGGCTGCCGCACCCCCACTCGCATCGCCGCCATACTTGCGGCTTTGCGAGCGACCGACATTGGCGTAGACGCATGCGACAACGTCTGCCGCACCGCTGGCCACCAGCCGCGCGCCATATTGCACGGCGATTCCGCTCATGCGGCCAGCGCCGTCGAACGCGTTGACCACCTTCGGATATTTGATGCCGAGGACATCGCCCATGCGCTGATAGCCGATACGAGACACCAACAGACCATCAATTTCCGACTTGTCGATGCCGCAATCATTGAGCGCCTGCCGCATCGCATGTGCGCCCAATGCATAAGGATCCTGACGCACACCCTTCTGGCGGTAAAGCGCACCGAAGTCCGACTGGCCAACGCCAACGATCGCGACGTCTCTTCCCTGCATGTTTCCTCCACCGGTTCTGAGTCGATCGGCGCCTTGCTCAGCACCTGAATTCGCTCGTTTCGACACGAACCACCTCCTCAACAATGTGATTGCGGAGCGCTTTCGGGACAATGGACGCAGAAGCGCATTTATTGTACTTTTGGTAGAAATATCCGAGAGACCGTTGTCATGTTATGGCCAGCTAGCGAGCGACCGCAGGGCGATCCCGTTCCGCTCTATTATCTATACGGAGAGGCCCCGGACGATCGAACGAGCCGGTCCGTTCATATCGAAAAAATTCCGCTGCGTAGCAAACTATACGATTGGACAATCGGCGCGCACATTCATCCCGCCCATCACCAGCTATTGTTGCTGTCCTCAGGCCGAGCATCGGTGATACTGGATGATCAGCGCAAGGTCATTACCCCGCTATCGGTCGTCGTCATCCCCGCCGAAACGGTGCACGGTTTCGATTTCGAGGAAGGAACTGATGGCTATGTCCTGACAGTCGCCAAGCTCTTCATCGACGAAGCCGTCGAAGGCGACATTCAGCTCGCGCAAATATTTTCCGGACCGGGTTTCTGCGTCGGTGATGACCTAGCGAACAAGCTGCTGGTCGACCTCGAAGCGCTATCCTACGAAATGATCGGTGCCGAGCCCGGTCGGCGGATCGCGATCAAGCTGCATATTCAGCGTATTCTAATCGCCTTGGCTCGGCACAGCGGGCATGGGCGCGGCGCCGGCGAAGTTGCGCGATCGCGAAGCGCTGTGATCGTGGCGCGTTATCGCCGTCTCATCGAACAATCGTTCCGGAAACACACGTCTTTGGACGTCTATGCAGAACAACTTGGTGTTTCGGTAGCCTATTTGAATGTTGCCTGCCGAACTATCATGGCGCGCTCGGCGCAGTCGCTCGTCCATGATCGGACAATGATAGAAGCCAAGCGCGCGCTTCTTTATACGGCGATGACCGTGGCGGAGGTGGCCGCATCTCTCGGCTTCCGCGACCCCGCTTACTTCAATCGCTTCTTCTCCCGGCGTGCCGGCATGTCGCCCGGTTGCTATCGCCAGGTCGGACGCCTCGGCAACTGACCACGACGAGGGAACGGCCGCCACGCCAAACAATAGATACGCCTATTGTAGGCGCCTCGCGTCCCCGGCCGTCATGCCCAACAGCGCCGAAACCATGAGAAGGGCGTTGAAGACAAGACCGACCGGAAGGCCGCCGCCGACATCGATAAGCACGCCAAGCAGGATCGGGCCGATGACGAATCCAAAGTCGCCAGCGGTTCGAAACAGCCCAAAGGCCATGGCAAAACTATCCGTCTCGACCGCCTCGCTCACCAGAACACCGAGGGACGATGCGCCAAATCCACCGCCAATGCCCAACAGAACGAGACTCGACCAGAACACGGATTCGATCTGACCAAAGGCAATCCCGAACAAGGCAACGGCAATCAGCAGCAACGATACTTGCGACACACGATGCGCACCGACACGGTCGATCAACGCGCCGACCATCGGCAGAACCGCAAAATTGCAGAAGCTAACGACCGTCAGCGCGACGCCGATACTCCCGAGCTCGAAATGAAAGCGTTGATGCGCGACCAATGGCACGGCCATGAACTGCGCAGCAGAGCGCGTATAGAACAAGTTCAGATTGCCATAGCATGCGAGCAGCAAGGCCGGTCGGCGTAGCGCGATTGAAAAATGCGAATGCGCTGCGTCGACTCGAACAGCGACAGCCCCTTTCTTCGCCGTTGCCGCCGCAAGAACGAAGCCGGTCGCGCAGAGTGCCGCATAAAGCCAGAACGGCGCGGAGAAGCCGAACTGGCTGACCACCACCCCGCCAATGATCGGACCGGAGCCCGTTCCGAACAAAAGTGCCGCCTGATAGAGCGCCATCACTCGCCCACGCTCTCCACGGTCGGCCAGTATCGCGATTATCGCCGTCGATGCCGTCATATAGATTCCGGATCCGACGCCCTGCACAAACCGCCAGACCAGAAGCGTCACAAAATTGGAAGCGAGTGCAGCGCCGGCACAGCCGACGATCAGGATCGCCGGCCCGCTCAGCAACACCAGGCGACCGTCCCATCGCTGTGCCAGCAAGCCAGCCGGAAGATTGGCACATAGCCGCCCGACGCCGAAGAAGGTCACGACCAGACCGACAAGGGCCGCCGATACCGAGAAGCTCGCAGCATAGAACGGCAAGCTCGGAGCCACGATGCCGTTGCCGGCCATCACCAATACCACGACGCCAAGCAGCGCGCCGATCTGCGGATGATGTCGTATCGGCGACGCGAAATCGAGGGCAGCAGACAACAACCTGCTCCGCCTCAGATTACGGCTCCTCAACAGGTCTGTATGCGCCTCAGGCTCAGTCATGCGGGACGTATTGCTGCCCAGGCCGCTCCGCGATCTCGGCAAGGAACCGCCCCGTCACATAACCGAAGGTCATGATCGGACCGAGGGTGATACCCGCGCCGGGATAGTTTCCGCCCATGATACTGGCGCGGTCGTTGCCGACCGCGAAGAGTCCAGGAATAGGCTTGCCGTCGGCAGACAGAACCTCACCATGCAGGCTGGTGGTCAGGCCATCGAATGTGCCGAGATCACCCATCACGATCTTCAGCGCATAAAAGGGTCCAACGCCGATCGGCTTCACATTCGGATTGGGGCGATTGTCGGGATCGCCCAGAAACCGATTGAACGCCGTCGTGCCGCGACCGAATTCGGGATCAGTCCCATTCTCGGCGAACTTGTTATAGTGCTGCACGGTAGCTTGGAGCTGACCTGCATTTATGCCGATCTGTGCCGCAAGTGCCGCCAAATTTGGTGCCGACTGCAAATATCGATTGCGGACATAGAGCGATACGGGAACAGGGCTCGGTTTCGCAAAGCCGAGGCCATACTTGCGAATGGTCTTGTGATCGCAGATCAGCCACGCCGCCGTCTCCGCCTGCCCGGCACAGGCCGCGATCAACGCTGCACCGACATCGTGATAGGAATTGGCCTCGTTGGTAAAGCGCTTGCCGTTGGACAGCACGGCAATCACGCCAGGCTTGTATCGATCCACAAGATGCGGAAAAGCGCCATAGCGTCCATTGCCTAGCGGCACTTTCGAAACAGGCATCCATGCAGCTGCGGCGGGAAACCGGATATCGAAACGTCCGCCTGTGGCCGTGGCCAAAGCAATGCCGTCGCCCGTATTGCCTTCCGGCGTTGGTGAGAAATGCTCACCGCCGCGCGCGACATGAGGATAAGCCGCACGGATCCGCGCTGCATCATGGGGAAAACCGCCCGCCGCCAGAACCACGCCGATCCGAGCGTAGATGTCTCTGGACTTGCCGTCCTGGACAACGCGTGCACCAATGACGCGCTCGTTGTCCTTCAGCAGTTCAACAGCCGGCGTTCCAGTCAGAATCGGGATTCCCAGATCGAATGCCGATTTGGCAAGTCGAGCAACGAGAGCATTCCCACTGGTCACTTGCACGCCACGCCCATGGAGGATCAGATCCTTCACATGGCTGACAAGTCTTCGCGCCACGTAAAGGGCTGACGTCACCGATCGGGTCGCGGTGAAAAAGTGCTTCAGATCGGAATTGGACGAATTGAACATCATGCCGATAAAGGTGATCGTTTTCAGCGGAGGCCGTAGCCGCTTGAACTCAGGGCCGAGCTTGCTGGCGTCATAGGCGGTGGCTGTCAGCGACCGTCCGATATCGACACCGCCATCAACATTGGGATGATAGTCGGGATAAAGCGACGGCGTGAACTTCACCTCGGTTTCGCGCTCGAAGAAATCGAGCATCTCGGGTCCATGATTGAGAAACGTCTCGACCGCCGCGTCATCGTAATAATTGCCGAGTTCATTCCGGAGATATGTGCGGATCTTCTCCGGACTGTCGCTGGTCTGTCCGGGCTTGAAGTGATGGTTGCCGGGAATCCAGACCACACCGCCCGAGTAAGCGGTAGTTCCGCCGAACACGGCCTCTTTCTCGATCACGACGACGTTGAGCCCGCGCTCGCGGGCAACGATAGCCGTCGATAGTCCGCCTGCGCCCGAGCCGATCACCAACACGTCGCACCGATCGAACGCCTTTAAACCGTCGTTTGCGATCATTTTCCCAGTTTTTTCGGGCTCGTCCATGTCCATCCCACGCTAGCATCAAGCAGAACTTGCAATTCATCTGGCGAATTGTCAATTCAAAATCTTGACAGACCTGGAAGCCGATCCTAGCGTCCGGACCATCGATGCGATCGATGGGCATTTTCCAACAAGCTCATCGATCGGCCGCATGCGCGGTATGCAGCCTGCGGCATCGGTAAGGAGGTGCGCATGACGAGAATCGATATGACCAGGAGTGAAAGGCGCGAAAGCGCCGAGTTCCCCTGTCTTCCCATTCCCACTGTCTGCTTTGCAGAAGCCGAAGGACAGCGCTCGCAGGACGGACGATGACGACGGCAAAACCTCATTCGCCTCGCCTTCGCATTGTGGAGATCGCGCAAGGCATCGCAGGACCTGCGCTTGGGCGGATCTATGCCGCTCTCGGTCATGACGTCATCAAATGCGAGCCGCCTAAGGGCGATTTCGCCCGCGCCCATGTGCCCACGGACGACCAGGGGCGCGGCTTCGGCTTTGCCGCCCGCAATGCCGGCAAATCGAGCGTTGTCATCGATCTTGATATTGAGGCGGGGCGCCAATCCCTCGCCGCTCTGCTCGATACGAGCGACGTCCTGATCACAGATCTTGCACATAACGATGCCCAGCGGCTCGGTTTAGATCCTGCAGAGCTCAAGCGTCGTTGGCCTGCCTTGATCGTCGTATCCTTCACCCTCTACGGGGCAACATCCGAACGGATCGGAGGCGAGAACTGCCTCCTTGCCGAAGCCTATGGCGGCTTGACCACCATGATCGGCGAGCCGATGGAAAAGCCTCTGAGCTTGGGCGGATCGCAGTCGGCCTTCGCAGCCGCCTATTCAGGATGGCTCGGCACCTCCATCGCGCTTTTGAACCGCAACCACCGCGGATGCGGCGACTTCATCGACATCGCGTTATGCGACGTCGCCGCTTACATCGACTGGAAGAGCGACGTGGCCTTTTTCAGCACAGGGCGGACACCGCACCGCATCGGCGCCTCCGCCGATCGCTGGCGCATGATCCGGGCATCGGATGGCTGGGTCGGCGTGATCTACCAATCACATCAATGGCCCGCTTTGGTTTCGCTAATCGGCGATCTGGCACTGAACAGTGAGCACCTTGCGAAAGAGGCTTATCGCAAGCAACATCCTGAAGAGTGGTGGCCCCTCATCGAACGATGGGCTGCACAACATCCGAAAATCGAGATCTACGAGCGCGCGCAAAAGCTCGGCCTCCCGTTTGGCTTCTGCGCCGACGCGCGCGATCTGTTTGAATCGCAACAGCTCACAGAGCGCGGCTTCATCATGCCGCGACCGGTCGATAGTGATTGGGCAAAATCCCCGATCCTCGGCCCATTGTTTCGAAGCGCGGCCATTTCCTGGATCAATGGCACTCCGCCGCAACTGGGCGAACACAACCATCGACTCGCCGAGCTGACAAATGCTGCCCCCGTCGCGAAGGGAAAGAGAAACAGCAAGCCTCTGGATGCACCGTTGGCAGGAAAGCTCGTGCTGGATTTCGGGACGATCACCGCCGGTGCCGCCACTTCGCGGCTATTGGCCGACTATGGGGCAACGGTCATCAAGATCGAAGCGCCCGATCGCCCAGATTCATTCCGCCGCTGGACGCTTGCGGTGGAGAACAGCAGCGCTTCCGCGCAGTCGCCGCTTTTTGAATCCAACAATGCGGGAAAACTCGGCGTGACGCTCGACCTCAAAACGGCTGAGGGCGCGGCATCGCTGCGGAAGCTTGCCGAGAAGGCCGACATCGTGGTGGAGAATTTCCGGGTCGGCGTCACCGAACGCCTCGGCATCGACTACGAGTCAATCCGGAAGATCAACCCGCGCATTCTCTATCTTTCGCTGTCGAGTCAAGGGCAAGACGGCCCCGAAGCCCGCAGAAGCTCCTATGGATCGACGCTCGATCTGCTGTCCGGCCTCGCTTCCGTGACCGGATATAGTTCCGAACGGCCGCTGTGGTCGTCGTCCGAAGTGAATTTCCCGGATCAGATCGTCGCCGTGATCGGCGCAGCCCTCGTCTCATATTGCGTCAGTATGGGGATCAAAGGCACGCAACTCGATGTTTCCCAACGCGAGGTCACAGCCTGGGCGTTCGCGGATGCCATAGCCGATTACGCAGCGAACGGAATCGTCGCCGGTCCGACTGGCAATCGGCGTACCGGCTTTGCGCCGAACGATATCTATCCCTGCCGATACGGCGACTGGTTTGCGATCAGCTGCGCGACCGACGCCCAGCGCGAGGCGCTCGCTCAGCTAATCGGCTGGACAACTGTTGAAGCCTACACCGCCGACTGCTGGATACAGCACGCAGACGAGGCTGACAGGCAGATCGAACGTTGGACGAGCGGCTTTACGCAGGATGAACTCGATGACTACCTCTCGAGCGCTGGCATCCCAGGGGCCCCGGTGCAAACCGCCAGGCAGCGAACCCAGCAGCCGCGCTTTACAGCACGTCAGGTGTTCTTGCCGACAGAACTTCGTTTAAAGGGCTACCCGATCCTCCTCGCTGGCTATACGCCCCCACTGCCAAAGCCAGCGCCCGGTCTTGGAGAACACAATGCGGAGCTGCTCTGATCATTCAGAGCAATGCAGCAGAAAGGCCTTCTAACACAAAAACAGCCGGCCCGTTTCAGCGGGCCGGCCTTGTATTTACTGATCTTGACAAGAAAGGCCCACAGATAAATCAGCAGGACTGACCATCCCGATCAATCGAACGGTAGACCAACATAGTTCTCTGCGAGAACAATCCGAGCTGCCTTCGACGACCGGATATATTCGAGCTCAGCGGTCTGGATGCGCCGATCGAATGCGTTCCGATCAGGAAAGCGATGCGTCAGGCTCGTCAGCCACCACGAAAAACGCTCCGCCTGCCACACGCGCCCAAGCGCGCGCTGAGAATAGCCGGCCAGCACCTCCGTCGTATTCTCTTGATAAAAGACCCTCAGCGCTTCGCTGAGGAAATAGACGTCCGATGCCGCAAGGTTGAGACCCTTGGCGCCGGTCGGCGGAACGATATGGGCGGCATCGCCGGTGAGAAACAGGCGTCCATAGCTCATCGGCTCGGAGACGAAGCTGCGCAGCGGCGCGATACTTTTTTCAATGGATGGACCGCGTGTAATCCGCCGCGCCGCTTTATCACCGAGCCGCACCGCTAGTTCATCCCAGATGCGCTCGTCCGGCCAATCGTTGAGCTTTTCATCCACCGAGCATTGGACGTAATACCGGCTGCGCGTCGGCGAGCGCATACTCGCCAATGCAAAGCCGCGCTCATGATTCGAATAGATCAACTCGTCATCGCAGGGCGGAACATCGGCAAGAATGCCGAGCCAACCGAACGGATAGACACGCTCGAAAGTCTTGCGGCAGTGGTCGGGAATGGCTGGCCGGCTGGGGCCGTGAAAGCCATCACAGCCTGCGATAAAGTCGCAATCGATACGTGTATCTCGCCCGCCCTGCGTGAAGCGGAGATAAGGCGTTTCGGTCTTGAGGTCCCCAAGTTCGATGACCGAAGCTTCGAAAAGAATCTGCGTGCCGCGACTGAGTGCGAGATCGATCAAATCCTTGGTCACCTCGGTCTGACCGTAGACGGTGACTTGCGAACCACCGGTCAGCGCGCGCATATTGACATGAAATGTCTCCCCATTGACGGCGAGATGAATGCCATCATGCGGTAAGCCATCTCGCCGCAGGCGCTCCGCCGCCCCGACCCGTTCTAGCAACGAGACCGTGCCAGGCTCTAATATGCCCGCTCGAATCCGGCGCTCCACATAGTCGCGCGATTGGCGCTCGATTACGACGCTTTCAATGCCATAACAGTACAGCAGTTGAGAGAGCAGAAGCCCTGCCGGTCCCGCACCGATTATCGCAACCTTGCTACGCAAACCAAAACCCTCGCTAATATGAACGTGAAGTGATGCCAAGTAATCGCACTGTCGGAAGTTAGTTTACCGATAGACGCGAAACAGCTGGCGTTGGATTATTACTAGATAAGAAAAGATCGATCGTGTTTCACCACGATCGATCAAGTTACGGCTCGCGGATTGAGTCGATCATCACTCCAGCTCGCCGAAACATTCTCGGCGGTCGGAGTGTGGTTGATCTCTTATCCGCTAACCGTGGGAGATTGTGGCATGGCCGACACGAGATGGTCTTGCTTATATGTCTGGTCGCCAGTTGCGCGACCGACAAGGAACAGTACGAAGCTCCCGATTCCGCATACAAATCCGAGAACGCTGATTGCATAGCTGAGCGCAAACGGGGAATTTGGCCATGCGTTCGCAATCAACGGTGCCACGGCGGGCCCGATCGTAAAGCCAAGCAGGTTATACGCCCATAGCGTCAGCGCCGTGAGGCGTCCACGCATGAGCGGCGGGCCATATTTCTGCAAAACCAAAGGATTTATTGACACCAGCGATGCCATACAGAAGTTAGCAACGCTCATGCCGAGCAACAGTAACGTTAAAGAGGTACTGATGGGTGCGAAGCCCATTGCGAAAAGTCCGACGCCGAATGCAGCGCAAAGGCTGAACATGATCCCTCGGTCATCACCACGTTTCTCACGGAAGGACGCCAGCCAGGGCCAGAAGAACGACCCAGTTGATGCCGCGACGACTCCGACGGTTCCGAGCAAGTATGACGCTTCGCTGATGCTCAACCCATGGGCTCGAGAGATGACAGTTGGCAGCCACACGATCTCGCCGAACAGGAATGTGCACCCAAGGGCCACCGCAAGATAATACGGCAGAAAGAACGACCAGCGGCCACGCAGGAATTTACAGAACGCCGCAAAATCGACAGACGTTGGCAGCGAACCGTTCGCGTTGAGCACCCTCTTCGGTTCGCTCACCGCAAGTAGGAACAACAATCCGAACATCAGGCTTGGAACGCCCACTACAATAAATGTCAGTCGCCATGGAACGAGACCGATGTCTGTCCAGATACTACCGGGAACGGCAATACTGCCAGCCAGTGCGAAGGCCAGTCCGCCGACGGCGATCGCGCCTTTAGCCATCGTCGCTGCGGTCGCTGAGAATACGGCCACAGGCATAGAACGACGGTCAGGCGGAAACAAATCGCCGATCAACGACACGGCCGCGGGCGCGATGACAGCCTCACCGAGCGCGAGGCCGGCGCGGGTCACGATCAACATGGCAAAGTTCGGCGCAAACGCCGCCGCTATGGTCATGACGCTCCAGAGCACGACGCCGCCAGTTACTATTAATCGCCGATCATACCGATCGACAAGACTTCCCACCGGCAGCGCTCCTATTGCGTAGACGACCGTAAATCCGAGTCCAAACAACATTCCAATCTGAGTCTGAGTAACACCCATCTCTCGTCCGATCGGTTCGACAAGAAGAACCAAAACGAAGCGATCGATGAACGAAAATGCATATAGTATCGACAGCATCACAACCGTTATCCAGGCGTGAGTGTAATTGCGCTCTGCAGTCACTGTTTCTCTCCCATCAAATTATCATTTTCAGTTATCTGACGCTACGCGGGCAACACCTCAGTACGAATAGTTGCTCGCATCACCTGCATTTCTGTTAGTCAGCCTGCGCCGGCCAACTTCTGATCAATCCGCTGCATTGATTGCGATAAATTCGCCGATGCTTCGTCACGCGTGCGAAAGACCGTAACTACCCCAATTGTCGAGCACCTTCTTTTGAACAGTCTCCGAGTAATTCTCGAAATTCGACGGCTGGGGCGCGCTATCGCCATTCGCATCAGGCGTAAGACACGTGCAGACCTGCTTTTTTACGGTCTTTCGGCTGCGTTCCTCGTCCGTAAGGAACGGCACTAGCAAATTGATCTGTCCGGGCTCGAAGATGAACGTCCCAGTGTCTGGATGACACCGGGTGGCATAGGCCCAGATCAATTGCTGTAGGTCGCCGGGATCGACGTCGTCGTTCAAGATCCAGATGCGCGGTGTCACGCGCCCCACACGATGCGCGTTCACAACCTCGTGGATTCGTCGCCCGAGTTCTTCACTCGACGTAATTCCCATCTTGCTGCGCCAGTCGTGCGGCACTGTAACGGCCAGAAGATGCATGGCGGCTTGCGGCACCATCACCGCCGTCGTCGCCGAGATGCCGGCCTCGCGCAACAACGCCAGCGCATAAGCGCCGTATGGAACGCCCTGAACCATCGTCACTTCTTCGACGGGCACGCCGGTCAAGCAAATTGGATAGATTGGGTCATTGCGGTGGGTGATCGCGGTGACATGGTAGACCGGCTGCTCCTTCGTTCGCTTTGCGGCGACATAGCCAGGATATTCATCGAAGGGTCCCTCAGGTGCCATTTCCGACACGGACAGCACGCCTTCCAACACAATCTCGGCATCCGCCGGCACCTCGATATCGACGGTCTGTGCCTCAACCACATCCAGCGGCTTGCCGCAGATGCCACCAAACCGAGCCCCCTCATTGACCTCCGCATCGAGCGGCATGCCAGCGAGGTACATCAGGCCGGGCGGCACACCAAAGCAAAGCGCGAATGGCATGTCCTTTCCGATGTTCTTCCATTCCTGCCAGATCATCCCGATATGTTGGGTCGGCACGAGCAGACCGGTCATCCGCTTCTCGTCGATCTGCATGATCCGCGTGATCGACCAATTGGTCCAGCGACCATCCGGCGTTTTGGCAATGATCATGCCGTAGGTGCCAATATAGCGGCCACCGTCGCCGGGATGTAAAAGCGGCACCGGCAGCATGTCTAGATTGACGTCATCACCGACAAATACATTCTCCTGGCACGCGCCCTCGGCGAGAAGACGCGGCTTCACGTCTTTTGCACCGCGCACTTGCGCCAGTTGCTCGACGATCTCCGTCAGACGCGCATCTGCAGGGAGCCCGAGAGCAGTGGCCGTTCGTACATAAGGATGTTTGTCCTTGTCGCTTAATCCAGCCATCGCGCCCAGGACACGGAAGCCTGGCCGACCGGGTATCGACGAGAACAGCGGCGCCGGCGCCTTCACTTCATAGACACGTCGAATGACCGCCGGTAACTCACCATCGAGTTCGACCTCTTGCTTGACGAACGCGAGTTCGTCTAGCTCTTTCAGCTGATTTAGATGTTCGCGGAAGCTTGGAAGGGTCATTGATCGACCTCCTCGTTGACATGTGAAAGATCTTGGTGGACATCCGATGCGACATACGAGCGCCCGATCGTCAGCTCTTCACCCCAGCGCTTAAGGCGTCCGGGCTCAAGGTCGAACATGTCCAGCACACGAAAGACTGTGTGCATGACCATGTCTTCGATCGATCGAGGCTTCGCATAAAACGCAGGAACGGGCGGCATGACTATCGCGCCCGCTTCCGTCGCCAACTGCATATTGCGAATGTGGATCAAGCTAAACGGCGTCTCCCGCAGCAGCAGAATAAGACGGCGCCGCTCTTTCAGAACGACGTCAGCTGCCCGAGTCAGGAGCGTGGTGGTCACTCCCGTGGCGACTTCCGCCAGCGACCGAACGGAACACGGCGCAATAACCATTCCGAGCGTATGAAACGAGCCGCTGGAGATTGAAGCGGTCATGTCCCCAATCGGATGGCTGACAGTCGCCAGCGCATGAAATTCGGCGCGTGAAATTTCCATTTCATGCGCGCGCGTGATCTCGGCCGCGCGCGACACCACTAGGTGCGTTTCGACATGTATTTCGCGCAGGCATTCAAGCAAGCGAACAGCGTAAATGATGCCGCTGGCACCACTGACACCAACAATCAGCCGCTTCGGACGTGTCGCATTCTGTGTATTCATGAGCGCGCGCCTGTTCTGATGCAAAAAGCTAAACCAATGAGATCGCTCAAATTTGTCCAGGGCACCTCCATCGCAACGAGCGACATCGTTTCCTCCGCTGGCTGTCTTGTCATTGTTACCTGCTCCCGCGAAGCGGACCTTGTCGCATTTGCGAGCGGACGTTTTTCTCACCTGCAAACACGTCATCCGGCGCGAAGAGTTCTTTAAGCGAAATGGCTTCGTTGGCGAGCTGATCTGGGGCAATACGCGCACGCCTCTGAACTAGGCTGCGCGCAGCAGCGAAGTCGCGCACATTCGACACAACGTCGGCAGCAACGATTGCGCCATCCCGCAGATAAAAAACCGAAAAAGAGCGCTCCTTGTCCGGATTACCGCGAACGACATGCTGGTCTGTGGGCTGCATCAGGCCGACCGTCTTGAGCTTTACGTCATACTGATCCGACCAGAACCAAGGCGTCGCTTCATAAGGTTGCGGGCGCCCGGTGATGACCGATGCGACGATACGGGCGTGTTCGATCGCGTTAGGTACCGACTCGATCCGGCGCAGCTTCGCCGTTTCTGGGTCCGGATGCCGACTACAATCGCCGATGGCGAAGATAGCGTGATCCGCTGTTCGGCAGAGATCATCGACTACAATTCCGTCACTGACTCGCAGATCGGCGGCCATCGCGAGCTTGTCATTCGGCACCAGCCCGATACCGATCAGCACCGCGTCGCTCGCGATTTCTTCACCGTTTCTAAGCCTGATCGCGGAAATGCGTCCGTCTACAGTGGTGACGTAATCCGCGACAGCTGCGCCGAGCTTTACATCGACTCCCTCCTCGCGATGAACCCGCGCATAGAATGCCGAGACCGGCTCCGATGTCACCCGCGACAGCAGACGCGAAGAAGCCTCCAATACAGTTACTTCCATTCCAGCACGTGCGGCGACGGCGGCAACCTCCAGCCCGATATAGCCACCGCCTATGATGACGAGGCGCCTACGATAGCCAAACTCACGCTTCAACCGACCAGCGTCATCGATCGTTCGAAGGCAATGGACATTAGGCGCTTTCGATACAGCGGGATGTTCAAGCTTACGGGGCGTGCCGCCGGTCGCAAGAATCAGATGATCGAACGTAATGCACCGCTTGTCGGACAGAAGAACAGTATTTCCGGCGCGATCAATCGCAGCCACGGCGACGCCGGTGACAACCTCTATCCTATTTTCCTGATAGGCGATATTTGGGCGAAGGCATAGGCGCTCTGCATTCACCTCGCCCTTAAGAAATCCCTTGGACAAAGGCGGTCGCTGATAGGGAAGCGAGGTTTCGTCCTGCACGATCGTTATCGAACCCGCGAAACCGTGGCCACGCAAAGAGGCGGCCGCTTCGCTTCCGGCTTGCCCTCCTCCCACGATCACGACGCGTTCCATTGTCATACCGGTTTCCATAAGCGAATTTTCCAGTCCACCACTCAACGCTGAGACTTCGGAATACGAATCGTCATTCCACTAACCGACGCGGTGCAAGGCAGCTGACATGCGAGCCGCGAGGCTTCGGTCGGTTCTTCCGATGTCGCGTCCAACAGTTCCTTCTCGTCATCCGACGGCGGACTAAATTTGTCGAACCACGGTTGATCAACAAAGACATGGCACGTCGCGCAGGATAGACCGCCCCCGCATTCTCCCACGATGCCTGAAACCATGTTACCCAACGCTGCCTGCATGACGGTTTGGCCCTCGACGGCCTCGATGACCTGTATCTGCTCGCCGGGGTGAATAAAGTTCACGACAACCATTCTGTTTTCTTTCTCCATGCCGCTCATCTCCTTGACATTCGTTTATCGTTCGAGCCGGCGCTGTCTCACGATGCGAGACCAGCAGTACCGCCAAATGGGCAACTGCCAGACAAACCCTGCCCGTGCGACATAGGCGCCACCGTCTTCGGCAATTGCTGTGCGGCTTCCATGACGTCGCGCGCATGCTCGATCGCGAATTCGCGGCTGGATGGATTTGTCGGGATGATGTTTCGCCGGGCGAGCAGCCCATCAAACGCCTTGCGCGCCACGTCGCGGGGCTGTTGCGCATAAGGCTCGATCACTGTGCGCCATTCAACGGATGACGCCATCCATGCGCGAATTTTCTCGGTCAGGATCCAGCCAGGTGCCAGCAGACTGACGTGAACGCCCTTACTGCCGAAATCCCGCTGTGCTGTTTCGGTCAAACCGAGAATGGCGTATTTCGACGCGGTGTAGGCGCTTACCGGCGGCACATGCGGCGGAACGCCCAGCGAATGTTCGGACCCGACGTTCATTATAAACGCAGGACCGCCATTCGCCGCGGTCTGCAACAGCATCGGTGCGAATGCATGAATGCCGTTAAACACACCAAGGATATTGACCTCAAACAGGCGCTTGACGTCGGACGGATCGGCGACATTCAACGGTCCGGCGCCGCCACCGGCGGCGGCATTGTTGATCAGTATCGACGCAACGCCATGCCGTTTCCTGACACGATCCGCGAATGTTGCCATGGCTTCATAGTCGGACACGTCGACGATATGGACATGCGCCTGTCCGCCCGCGGAGCGAATGGCATCGGCCGTTTCGCTGGAGTCCGAGATGTCCGCGGTCACGACAGCCGCGCCCCGCGCCGCGGCTTCGATCGCAAGCGCGCGACCAAGTCCCGTGGCAGCGCCGGTCACGACCGCAAGATGGTCGGATAGGTTTTTCATGCGATGCCTCAGTTCTTGACAACCGCGACCGGCAGATAGGTTAGCTGGTTGATCCAAGTGCTCCAGCCGCGCTTCGGCTCGCCGTTCAGCCTGAGCTTCACGCCACGTTTGTGCAGCTCCTCGAACAGCACAACGCCTTCGAGTTCTGCGAGCGCGCTGCCGATGCAGCGATGGACGCCGCCGCCGAACGCTAGTCCTTCCGCTTCGGTGCGAATCGGATTGAAGCTGTCCGGATCGGAAAACATGCCGGTGTCGCGATTTGCCGATGTGAAATACATCTGCATGAGATCGCCCTTGCGGATCTTCTCTCCGAACATCTCGACATCGCGCGTGGCCGTGCGCGCCATGTTCATAACCGGCGTGGTGACGCGCAGATATTCCTTCACCAGCTTGCCTGATTGTCCGTCGCGTAACGCGGCATCGGTCAGTGCTGCCACCTGCTCGTCCTCAAGCATCAGGCGCATCGACTGACCGATCAGCGTATGCGTCGTTTCGTATCCTGCGATGATCAGCAAATGCGTGAAGTGGCGATATTCTTGCTGGCTGAGTTCCCCACGCTCGTGGCACTGCGCCAGCATGGTCACCATGTCATCCTGTGGGTCGGCCAGCTTCTGCTCGCGCATGGCATCGGTGTAGTCCCACACGCGCCGATACACTTCCGCCCGCTTGGCGGCCGCATCAGGCTCCATGGCCACGCGGAACATCGTATCCGCCCATTCGACGATCTTGCCGCGGTCGACATCCGGCACGCCCATGACCTTGGCGATGACGCGCGACGGAACGAGACGGGCGACATCATCGACCCAATCGAACTCTCCCTTGGCTAGGCAATCGTCCAGCACCTCCGTGACGATCTGGCGAACCCAGCGCTCGAAATTGGCGATGACGCGCGGGCCAAACGACTTCGCCACCACGCGACGCAGCCGCGAGTGGTCCGGCGGATCCTTGTACATCAGGTGATTGATGATATCGGGATTGTCCCGCTTGCCGGTCGAGGGAAAGTTCAACCCTTCGCTCGACGTAAAGAGATCGGGATCGCGTTCGATATCGACGATGTCTCTGAAACGCGTGACCGCCCAGAAACCGCCATTGATCGTGCCGAAGCGGGCCGGCTGCCAATACAGGCCGGGCTTCGTCCTGAGATGGGCAAAGACATGATGCGGGACTCCCTGCACGAATGTCTGAGGATCGGCGAGATCCGGCAAGAGTTGCTCGGCCACTGCTGCTGTCATGTTGTCCTCCACGTCATGTTTTTCTGTGTTGTCTTAGTTCGTCGGGTATTGCCCGGCGCTCAATCAAATGTGGTATGCCGTTCACGCTTATCCGAGAACGAACGGGTTCTTGCGATGCGGCTTCGTCGTGATCCAGACGCTCTTGACCTGCAGATAGTCCTTGATCGCCTCGACGCCGCCTTCACGCCCGATCCCGCTGCGCTTGTAGCCGCCGAATGGCGTTGCGAAACTCGTCGCGCGATAATTGTTGACCCAGACGGTTCCGGCCTTGATCCGATCGACGCAGTGAAATGCGCGATGAAGATCCTGCGTCCAGATTCCCGCGGCCAGGCCGAAGTCGATGTCGTTGGCGATGGCGATGGCCTCAGCTTCATCCTTGAACCGCAGAACGCACAGAACCGGCCCGAACACTTCCTGCTGTGCGATCCGCATATCGTTGGTGACATTGGTGAAGATCGTCGGCGCAACGAACTGGCCTTGGCCGTAACCATCGCCCTGCAGCGCATGGCCGCCGAGCAGGCAGGTCGCCCCGTCGTCCTTCGCCATGTCGATCATCGACATGATCTTCTCCCACTGCGGACGCGTGGCAATCGGCCCGACTTCGGTGTTCATCAGCGAGGGATCGCCGATGCGCGCGCTCGATGCGACCGCTTTGAGCTTCTCGACGAATTCGTCGTGGATCGTGTCCTGCAACAGCAGCCGCGATCCCGCCATGCAAGTCTGCCCTGCGGCGGCAAAGATCCCGGCGACAACTCCCTTCACGGCCTCGTCGATGTCGGCGTCCGCAAACACGATATTGGGCGACTTACCGCCCAGTTCGAGAGTCACGCTCTTGAATTCGGATGCAGCGATCTCGTTGACGCGCTGGCCACCCTTGTCGCCGCCGGTGAACGCGATCTTCACGACCTTGGGATGGCGGACGAGATGCTCGCCGATCTCGTGACCATATCCGGTCACGACATTGATGACCCCGGGCGGGAAGCCAGCTTCTTCGGAAAGCGCGGCAAGTTCGAGCAGCGATGCTGAGGTGAATTCCGACGGCTTGATGACGATGGTGTTGCCGGCAGCCAGCGCCGGCGCCATCTTCCAGACGGTCAATCCCAGCGGCGAATTCCACGGCGTGATCGCCACCACTACGCCGAGCGGCTCATAACGGGTGTAGTTAAACACATCCTTGCGAGGCACGGGAATGACCGCGCCCTCGATTTTATCGGCCAGACCTCCATAGTAGTAGAACCACTGCGCGATGTTTCGCACCTGGATCACGATCTCGCTGATCAGCTTGCCGTTATCGCGCTGCTCGACGGCGGCGAGCTTGGCAGCATCGCGCTCAATCAAAGCTGCGAAACGGCGCAGTAACGCACCGCGCTGTGTGCCGGTGAGTCCCGCCCAGGCCTCGGACTCGAAGGCCCGATGCGCCGCGGCAACTGCCGCCTCTGCATCTGCTTCGCTGCCACGCGGAATCTGCGCCCAAACGGCACCAGAGAATGGCTCGTTGGTTTCGATCCACTGCGACGACGCGGGATCGGTCCATTGGCCATCGATGAACAACTGGTAGCGTTGCATTGCGCGTTCCCCTCCCGGGGCTCCCTACCCGTTTCCGCATCAGGCGCGGACGAGTTCAGCTTTCATTTCGGACAATCAGGGCGTCGCATTATCTGTGCTCCCCCCCACGTTCAATTCGCTAGACGAATTAACAATTCATTTTATAGTAACGAGATAAACAGAGTCAAGATTTGATGCCGCCGCCGCGGCCCTAGCTTTGCGTTGAATTTTGCGGGCAACGGCTGCGTCCACTGTTCAAACAGCTCAAGCGGTTGCTAAATGCGCTCGATAGTGAACGTTGCGCCTCTAGCGATCGACGCGGCGCAAGGACGAGGCAGTGATGATTGAGGCAGACGGGCCCAATGCCCAGCGGCGGCCGGAAATGGTCACCGCGCTGGCGAGAGGCATCGACATCCTTCGGTGCTTCGACTCCCAGCACCCGGAGTTGGGAACCACCGAAATTGCGCAGAAGACGGGAATTCCGCAGCCGACGGTGTGGCGCCTGTGCAGCACGTTGATAGAGCTGGGCTGCCTGGTGCCGGTGACCAGCACCGGCCGGCTCCGCGTTGCCTTTGGCGTGATGGGTCTCGGCGTCACCGCGCTTCCGAAGGTCGATTTCGCAAGCCTGATCGACGCGGAAATGCAGCGCATAGCCGACAAGGCCCATGCTGGCCTTTCGCTTTACGTCGCCGAAAATACTGACATGATGACTGTACGCAGGGCCCAGGGCAGCGCCACATTGCTGTTCAACCTTAACATCGGCTCGCGCGTACCGATGGGCGTGTCCGCGGCCGGCTGGGCCTATCTTGCCGTACTGTCCGACCGTCAACGTAACGCGACATTGACCAAGCTCGCTAAACGATATGGCGACAAGTGGCCGGACATCTGGACCGACGCCCAACAGGCAATTCGGGAGTTCAAGAAGCAGTCCTACTTGGTCACGCGGGGATTTCTGCATCCCGATGTCAATGCCGTGGCGGTAGCAGCGGTCGGGCCAAACGCCGGCCAAATCTTCACGGTGAGCTGCGGAGGCCCGCATTTGTCCGATGACGATATCCACAACTGGCTGGGGGCGGAACTTGTGCGCCTCGCAGATAATGTCCGCATCGCTCTGCAATCCGGCGACAGCAAATTCAGCTGATGCGAAATTGACGGCCATGCCAGGCCGGCTTTGTCCGCAACAGTCGATATCCGACCGACGCCTCATCGCGATCCTCCGCCTCCTCAGGATCGCGACCGGGCAAGCCCAGCCAAAGCCATATTGATTACCTTGGCTTGGGTGAATTCCTTCAGACCATCGATGCCGAATTCGCGGCCGATGCCGGACTGCTTGGCGCCGCCATAGGAGACATCGATCGGCATGTCCAAATGCTGGTTGACCCAGATAGTGCCGGTCTGAATACGTAGCGCGACCTCAAAGCCGCGACCGCCATCGGCCGACCAAATCGTGCCGCCGAGTCCATATTCGCTGTCATTGGCACGCGCGATCACCTCGTCGATCGAATCGTAAGCGAGCACCGGAATGACCGGGCCAAATTGCTCCTCCCGCACGAGCGCAGAATCGTCAGGTAGATCGCGGACCACGGTCGGAGCGATAAAATAGCCTTCACGCTCCGAAGCCTCCCCACCGGCGATGACCTTGCCACACCGCCGCGCATCGGCAATCAGGCTCAAAACCTTGTCGAACTGCGCCTTATTTTGCACCGGCCCGATCGTTGTCGCAGGATCGACACCGCTGCCGACTACGGCATTTCGGCTCAGCGTAGCGAGCTCGTCGCACAACGCATCATAGAGCGATCGCGGCGCATAGACCCGCTTGGCGGCAAGGCAGACCTGCCCCGCATTTATCATGGCTGCCGCAAATATCTTGGGCGCAATCGCTTTGACGTCGACATCATCGAGAATGATTGCAGCGTCATTGCCGCCGAGTTCAAGCGTCAGCCGCTTCAGCGAGCCCGCGGCGCTCTGCATGACGCGCCTGCCGGTCGGCGTCGATCCCGTGAAACTCACTTTAGCGATGCCCGGATGCGCGGTCATTTTCGCGCCCAGATCATTTGCATCAATGATCACATTGAACACGCCTGGGGGAAAAATGTTGGCGGCAACCTCCCCCAGCAACGCCGTCGTTAGCGGCGTAGTCGGCGCCGGCTTGGCGATCACCGTGTTTCCTGCGCTGAGCGCAGGCGCGATTTTGATCATAAGAAGCACCATCGGAAAATTCCAAGGCGTGATGGCGGCGACAACGCCAAGCGGCATTCGCTGCTCGACGATTTTGCGATCCGCGTCGTCGCGAATAACCTTGAGCGGCAAATCCTGGCTGCCGAAATAGCGCAGCGCGCCGATGCTGCTGCGAATTTCGTTGCTGGCCTGCACCAGAGGCTTGCCCTGTTCGCGTGTCAGCAGCATCGCGAACTCGTCGCGCCGCATCTCGATCGCATCGGCCAATTCATCCAGGCAACGGCGTCGCTCGGCATGCTGAAGCGCAGCCCAGGCGGCAAATGCCCGGTTGCCGGCCTCAACAGCGGAATCTAATTGCGCTTCGTCGGCGCGCGCGCATGTCTCGAATACCTTTCCGGACGCAGGATCGATCACGTCTAGCGTCGCCGCGCCGTCGACCAGTTCGCCGTCGATTAATAGCCTATACGTCATAAACATCCCTTCCATAGCTTCGCCGTCGAGCCGCTCGGTTATCTCGCGAGAGATGGAGTGGCCCAATATCCGGCTTTTGGCGTAAACGTGATCGAGACGTCGTTACTGACTCTCGACGATCGAATGAACATCCCAGACATCGGAATGGAACCCGTCAGGCGACCTCAGTCCCCCGGCGCCACGAACGGGCGGGTGAAGACCGCAGGTGCCGCCGCGCTCCACCCTACCCGTCGTGGTTTGCCGTAACGTCAGGCCGTCGCCTTCAACGACTGCAGCTTGTCGTTATTAAGCCAGCATGCATGCACGCCGAACGGCACACGCTGCGGCAGATGCAGGCGCGCCAGTTCTGTCATCGTCTTCGCGTCGATGATGATGAGCTCGGCCTTGCTGTCAGCCATTAGGAGCTCGACCAGATAACCGTCATCCTCGTCCTTGGCATCCGCACGCGGCACGAACAGCGCTTCGCCGCCAAAAAACTCGCCATAATCGAAGAAGGCAAGCTCCTTCTCTTGCTGCAGGTCGTATTTCAGAACTCCCTTCCCCATATAGCCCGAGCGTTCCTCTTCGAGGAGATAGGCATATCGGTTCTTGCGGCCGACGTACCCCAGATTCAGAGTCGGGCGCTCGTAGCCATGCTCGATCAGAACGCGCTCCTCTACAACTTTTCCGGACTCGAGATCCAAAACCCACTTGGTCAAATGGGCCGGCGGCTCTTCCGGCGTATGGATCGGAACATCTGATGGATAAGAGTGGAACTTCGGCGAGAACAGTACGAGCTGTTTCTCCCCCTTCGCGCCCTGCTGCTCCCAACCATTGACAACATGCCAGATGACTGCCGCCGTATTAGTTTCGAACCACACGACGTTGTCATTCGGGCCAGGATTACGCGGATACACGCCAAACCGCATTTTGTAGTCAGGATTGAACGTGAAAACGCTCTTGGCATTGCCCAGCAATCCCTCGCGGGCGTAACGCATAGAAATATCCGGGAATATAATATAGTTCTCGGTCAGGAAATAATCATGGATCCAGCCCATGCTTCCAGTCTCGCCGTCCTGATGATAGATTGCGTTGCAGGACTTTACCTTACCGTCGCTTAGATGACCGAGAATGATACGATTGGTCGATCGATCGTTGCTGACGCTATAGAAATCGCCGCTGTCCGGATCGATGCGCGGATGCGCCGAGAACGGACCATCCCATGCACCGTCGAATGTTTCGAGATGCCCTGAACCATCAAGAAGAAGGCGTCCGTCGCGCATACGGTGATGTAAGCGGAAAGCGTAACCGGTCTCCTGCAGGCAATACAAATGTCCAGCGTGATACTGAATCGCTGTCGATGCGGGTGACGTTTCGAGTGGCGAAAAGTTGGGGATCAATCCGCTCTGCTTTTTACGCTCGACATCCTTGAGCTTGTCGAAACCCGCGCGGCCAGCGCCCGCGATGTCGGTAAAATTAATATAAACCTCGCGCTCCATCTTGTCTTCGAATTCGAAGCGAGGTGTGCGAATATAGGTATTGGAATAGGTCGCCGCGCCGTTGCGAATCTGCACTTCGTGCAGCATTCCTGCACCGTTAAATGCGTGTAGCCAAGTATGCGTCTTCTCGAACTGCATATTTGTGCCGTTGCGCAGGTAAACGCCCTCGAGATCCTTTGGGATCTCTCCAGTCACATGCACCGGCAGCTGCGATAATTCGGCATTCACCGGCTGATAGCCACGGACATTATAGACGCTCGCCTCGTTATGGCGATCAACGCCCATCGCCGCTTCAATGCGCTCATCTTCGGCATCAAAGACATGCAGAGCCTGATGATTGGTGGACATTTTCTTCCTCCCTTTGCGAAAGTACAAGGCGAGTTCCTCGGTCGGCCTCGTCTACCGATCGACGATAGACCCATTTGGGACTATTTTGCAAGTAGGCTTGATTGCACCTCGCGCACTACTGCGGCCGCAGACGTTTAGCGTGCTGAAGGATAACTTCCCGGACTGATCGATGGGAATTAGCACAGACCTTTTCCCACAGTTGCGGAGACAACGACGGAGATTCTTCAAGATCGTTGCAGCGGGGCTGCAGTCTTAGTCAGGTTATGGCGAAACAGGTCTCGTAACCCACCGCCATGACGACATTACTAGCGGCGCATGATGCCTCGGCATTGCCATTGGAAGTCCAAGCAAAATCAGATGTCTCTTAGTTCGCAATGCGCAAGTATAACTCCAACAGCGTTACGACGCGCACCGCAGTTCTGTAACCTGCCTACGGAAATCGCCGCTTTGCAAAAGAACATGCTTGCGTAACCACGCAAGTCCGCTATACGCTCAAATTCGTCCCATTTGGGACTATTTAGGCTACAGAGCTGGACGGGCTAGCTGTTTCCACCCGGGACGACGTCGTCAAGACGTAGGGTTCAACGAGGCGTTGCGTCTGAAGCATTTCGCCAATCGAAAGGTATTTCACATGCCAATTCACTGTCCCAGTTGGATGAACGACGAACTGGAAGCGTTTCGAGATACAGTTCGCAGATTTTGCGAGCGCGAGTTGCTGCCCAATCAGGCGCGCTGGATGGACCAAGGTAAAGTAGATCGCGAGGTTTGGCTGAAGGCGGGCGAAGCTGGACTGCTGTGCCCTGGCATTTCACTTGACTACGGCGGGGGTGGCGGAAGTTTTTTGCACGAAGTAGTCGCTTTCACTGAGCAGACTCGCATGTTGTGCACTGGCATGGGAAACGCTGTGCACAGCGGAATGGTCTCGCACTATATCGACAACTGCGCGTCTGAGGATCAGAAACGGAAGTGGCTTCCCAAATTGTCGAGCGGGGAGTTCATTGGCTCGCTGGCGATGACTGAACCGGGCGTTGGCAGTGATCTTCAAAAAATTCGTACCAAGGCCGTGCGCGACGGGGATCAATACGTAATCTCGGGCTCGAAAACCTACATCACCAACGGCGCCAACGCGAACTTCATTTGCTTAGTGGTCAAGACAAACACGCATCCCGATGCGGGAGCGAAAGGCATCTCTCTGGTCGTTGTTGAAACAGACAATGTTGAAGGTCTGCGGCGCGGCGAGCCCTTGAATAAGGTCGGCATGCATGCGCAGGACACCTGCGAACTGTTCTTTGACGATGCTCGCGTGCCGGTGGCCAACCTACTCGGTCCAAATGAAGGCGAAGGCTTCCGTCAGTTGATGACGGAGCTGCCGCGCGAACGACTCGTGACGGCCTATGCGGCGCACGGCGCAATGGAACGGGCCATCGAAGAAACCCTAACTTACACCTCATCACGCAAGGCTTTCGGCACACCGGTGCTCGACTTTCAGAACACCCGCTTCAAACTTGCCGAATGCGAGGCGAAAGCGCGGGTCGCCGGTGCCTACATCGACCAGTGTGCCACGATGCTTTCAAATGGCACCCTCGACACCGCAAGCGCGGCTATCGCGAAATACTGGGTGTCCGAAACTTGCGGCCAGGTCGTGGACGAGTGTCTGCAGCTCCACGGTGGGAGTGGCTATATGATGGAGTATCCGATCGCGCAGCTCTACCAAAACGTTCGAGCATATCGGATTTTGGCTGGCACGAATGAGGTGATGAAGGAACTCATTTCGCGCGAAATGCGCAAGAGGGTCGCATGAGTATCGCAGAACCGATGAGCGCGGGACGGTTGCCTTTTGCAGGGTTGGTTGTCGTCGACGCGGCTAATTACGTTGCTGCGCCGGGCGCGGCCACAATCCTCGGCGATTTTGGGGCAACGGTTATTAAAATCGAGCCCCCGGCAACAGGTGACATTTACCGGTTGCTTGCACGTTCCCCGAACCTTCCACAGACCGATTATCCCTATGCGTGGGCTGCCATATCGCGCGGGAAGCAATCGCTCACGATTGATTTGAAGACCGAGGAAGGGCGCGCCGCGCTGAAGCGTATTGTGACCGGCGCTGACGTTTTTATCACCAATCAGCCGCCTTCGGCTCGATCTCGGTTAGGGATTTCGTACGAGACGCTGTCGAAACTCAATCATCGGCTGATCTATGCGTCGCTCACGGGCTACGGAGAGTCGGGAGCGGAAGCCGACAAGCCGGGCTTCGACGCGACCACATATTGGGCACGCTCTGGCTTGGCCGACTTCGTAAGGCCGGACCCTGACAAAACCCCTGCAGTGGCAGCTATGGGCATGGGAGATCAACCGACCGCGGTGTCCCTCTACGCCGCCATCGTCACCGCACTTTACGAACGGGAGCGGACGGGCAGCGGAGCGTGGGTCCATACCTCGCTCATCGCAAATGGCGCGTGGGCCAACATGCCGTTCATTCAGGCCGCCCTAACCGGCGCAAAGGTGCCGAACCGCCCTCCTCGAGCTGAGACCGGAAATGCTCTTACTTGTTTCTACGAGAGCTGCGACAAACGCTGGCTATCAATCCTCATTCTGAGTGAGCAGCGAGATTGGCCCCTGTTCTGCCGAACCATTGATCGTCCAGAGTTGGCCGACGACAGCAGATTTTCGACGATGGAGGGCCGACGTGCAAATGCATCACAGCTCGTGAGTATCCTCGAAGCAACGTTCTTGGAGCACGCCTCAGAAGAATGGTCCCGGCGATTCAGCGCCGTGTCACTTCCGGTTTCTGTCGCAGCACGCACGAACGATATCGTCCATGACCAGCAGATGCTGGACACAGGCGTGCTCGTCAAGGCACCGCATATTCCGGGTCACGGCCTGACAGTCGATAGCCCCTTCTGGATTAATGGCCATGAAAAGATGCCACCCCACCCCCCGCCTGGAATCGGCGAGCACACCGACGCCGTGCTGCGAACATTTGGCTTCACCCAAGAGGAGATCAATTCGCTGCGTGCATCAAAAGCGCTCGGCTAGCCGACCGGATCGAAGCTTACCGGCCTCAGAGCTCCTTACGTCAAGCGATCTTTTGAACCGGCGCAGCGTCCTATTCTTGCAATCGTAGGCGCCTGGTCAAATCGAGTCCGCTCCATTTTGGAACGAAAATCAGTTCAACGGCAATGTCACCGACGCGTTCAAGTCATCAGCGCGATACCGCCGTCAACATAGGAAACACTCGTGACCAGACACCCCAAACTCTCCGGTCCGCTGCAGGGCACGCGCATCGTAGAATTTGCAGGCATCGGCCCCGGCCCTTTCGCCTGCATGTTGCTCGCCGATATGGGCGCCGAGATCATCACGTTGGTGCGGCCGAAGCAGCATCCCAAAGGCTTCTCTGCACGCGGCCGCACGATTGTGGAGATCGACCTCAAGCACAAGGACAGCATCGCACAGGTGTTGTCGTTGCTGGACGGTGCCGATGCATTGGTGGAAGGCTATCGTCCCGGCGTGATGGAGCGACTTGGGCTCGGCCCCGATATCATCCTCCGGCGAAACAAGAAACTCGTCTACGGTCGCGTGACGGGGTGGGGTCAGGATGGCCCGCTGGCGCAGGCCGCTGGCCATGACATCAATTACATCGCCCTTACCGGCGCTCTCGCCGCCATCGGCGGCAAGGAAACGCCGGTGCCCCCGCTCAACCTAGTTGGTGATTTCGGCGGCGGCTCGCTGTATTTAGTCATGGGCATGCTCGCCGCGATGCTGGAGGCCAGAACCTCTGACCAGGGACAGGTGGTGGACGCCGCTATGTGCGACGGCACAGCCTCACTGATGACGATGTTTTTCGACATGGCGGCAGCTGGCCGGTGGAAAGAAGAACGCGAAGCCAACGTGCTCGACGGCGGTGCTCATTTTTACGGCGTCCATGAATGCAGTTGCGGCAACTTCATCTCGATTGGCTCAATCGAGCCGCAATTCTACGCTCGGCTCCGTGAGCTTGCCGGTCTCGACGAGAGCTGTTTCGACGCACAAATGGATCGGAATCAGTGGCATACGTTGAAAGAAAAGCTTGCCGCTGTGTTCAAGACCCGAAGCCGCGACGCGTGGTGTACGATCATGGAAGGCACCGACGTGTGTTTCGCACCGGTACTGACGATGTCGGAAGCCACGAAGCATCCGCATATGAAAGCACGCGGGGTGTTCATCCAGCATGATGGTGCGATACAGGCGGGACCAGCGCCGCGGTTTTCTCGAACACCGTCAGCGGCACGAATGCCGGTTCAAGCGGAGCTGAGCGAGGCCGCGAAGGCCTGGACGGAAGACCATCTGTGAAGATAGTGGGCGCTAGCTGCGCCGCCGATCCCATTGCGCACCGACGCTTTCAAGAACACGCGCCAACCCGGTTGGATCCGAATAGAACGGCGAGTGATCGGTATCGAGCCTATAGACTGAATTGATAGGCAGTGAACGCTGCATTTGGCGTTGATGTTCAAGAGGCAAGGCAATGTCGCGGAGTGTCTCAACGTAAACCCTGGGCACGGTGCCAAATCGCTCTGCGTTAAGTTGAACTCGGTCTTTAAAAACAGCTGCCGGATCAGGACCGCTCAGCGCTGCGGCGCGCTCCTGCCATTCACGCTCTGTAGTTCCGTACAGAAACGCGCCGATCGCTGCAGGATCGATCCGCATCGCACCGTCCGCCGTAAACGAAATTGCCGGCAACGCTGGACGGTCACCACGCATGGCGTTCAACTGATCGCCAAGTGAGCCTCCGTCCGGCAGCAGAAACGCCGTGAGATACACGAGAGCAGCAATGGACTCCGGGACACGTTCAGCGACCGAGCTGATGATTGCGCCGCCACGGCTGTGCCCGACCAGAACAACACGACGGCCTAGTCCTTGCACGACTTCTGCGACTTGATCTACCCATGTCGATAGGGAGATCTTTGAAAGCGGCGTTGGGTCATCTCCCATTCCAAGCAGTTCCGGAGCGATGACTGTGTGACCTCGCGCTTCCAGCAGCGGCATTAGTCGCTCCCAACACCATCGGCCATGCCACGCGCCAGGCACGAGAACGTAGCAATGCGGCGGGCCCTCACTCACGGATGTATCCTCACACTTCGTCCCATTTGGTACATCTTTTATCTCGTGAAATCGTGCGTGTCGATGGGACATTCCGACATCTGGTATGATGACGTGACGTCTGGCATTGATGTGTGCTCCAACTTATAAACTGCTTCACACTTATGCGAGCGATCGGCATGGCAAAGCGGAAACAGGCGAACTCCCCAATGTCCTCAACCAATATAGACGGCGATACGCGTTGGGTCGGCGCATGGATGCTGGTATTGGGAAATCTATACGCCGGTCCACTATACGCGGAGCTGGTCGAAAGACATGGATTACTCCGTGATGAAGTTGCTGCGTTAATTTTCGTGCGTGTTGCGGGCTGCGTTACCGCTCAAGATGTCGTAAACTTTACGGGGCGTCCTAAAAATAGCATCGCCCGCGCCATAACATCGCTAGAGAGCAACGGCTACTTAGCGCGCGAAGAATCGACATCCGATCGTCGCGCGTCAACTGTGCAGCTTACCCAAGCGGGGGCAAAGCTTTTCAAGGAGATCAGGACCATCTCCGCGCGCCACGATGCTCATCTTTTATCGGCCCTCGGCAAGGAAGACAGCGAGCTGTTTGCGGCGCTCATACATCGCCTCATCGCATCTTATCGGTGATCCTGCACCCATGATATGGCGCCTGCGTATCGGAATCTGCTTGGCGTCGGTGCTCGAAAACACCGACAGGTACACCCTTCGCTGAGGTACCTTGCCGTCCGCGTGTCATCGTGATTGCCGGAGAGGCCTTGCTTACGACGTCTCAATTTTCCTTTAGGAGCACGTTGCAAGCTCCCGTCGAGGACGCGAGCGATACCCGCATTGTGCCACAGAAAGGCGCCTCGAAAGGGCGGCCTTTCGGGCCGCCCTCAGGATGTTATGCCGCACGCATTGACGATAGAAATTTCTCAACAACATACCTCAATCTGCTGCCTTCATGGGAGAGCCCCTCGGCGGCAGAGAGCACTTGTTGGGACGCCGCGCCGGTTCTTGCTGCGCCTTCCGCAGCTTGCGAAATTCGATCCGAGACCCCCTCACTTCCGCTAGCGGCCTGCTGAACGTTTCGCGCGATCTCGCGCGTGGCCGCTCCCTGTTCTTCGATCGCCGCAGCGATCGCTGCCGACGTCTCGGATATCTTTGAAATCGTCGCGCTGACATGACTAATCGTACGAACGGAGCTTTCCGTGGCCGATTGCATCTCTGCGATCTGCGCAGCAATCTCCTCAGTTGCTTTCGAGGTCTGGCTCGCCAGCGCCTTGACCTCCGACGCAACCACCGCGAATCCCCGCCCCGCTTCACCAGCCCGGGCGGCTTCGATCGTGGCGTTAAGAGCGAGCAGATTGGTTTGCTCAGACACGGCACTGATCATTTTGACGACATCGCCAATCCGCGACGCAGCGGCGACAAGAGCAGCGATATTGACATCCGTTTCCTCTGCCTGCTTGACAGCCTCCTGCGCAAACGAACTCGATTCCTGCACTTGCCGTCCAATCTCATCAACGGACGAAGAGATCTGCTCCGAAGCACCTGCCACTGAGTTGATATTGGTCGCGACCTCCTGGGAGATGCTTGAAGCACGCTCTGACCCGGTGGCCGTCGCCGATGCGCTGGCATTGAGGTCGTTCGCCGCATCTTCCATGACTTTGGCTGACGTCGCAACAGACTCCACGACCGATGCAATTTCAATCTCGAAATCCGCAGTCAGCTGAGCAATCGCTCCCGACCGCTGAAGCTCTGCCTGCGAGTTTTCGAGCACCTTCTGGTCTGTATTCTGCTTCGCGATCAGCGCATCACGAAACAGACAAAGGGCTTCTGCAATTAGGCCAACCTCGGTCCGCTCACCTTGATGAGGAATCGTGACAGCGTAATTTCCAGCGCTGAGATCGCGCATCGGATCAACGACAGATTTGATCTGGTGCGTAAAGTCACGCGTTAGAACAACCGAAGTAATCAGCCCCACGGCCAGCGTCAGCGCCACGCCCACCAGTACCAGAATATACGCCCTTTGATAGGTGTCTGCCCCCTCACGGACCGCGCTTTCTGATCCGGTGTTCGCCACGTCAACGCTCTTGGCGAGCACGTCGTCAGCCTTGGCGGCCGCCGGTGTTGCCAACAAGTGAAGGGCTCTGGCCTTCGTTTCGTCGCCGCGGCGGGAGACGGCGACCACCTCTTCGGCCGCTCTAACGTAGTTCAACCAACTGGCCTTGAAGTCCTCGAAGCGCGCACGCTCCTCGCCCTGCGCAAGGAGCCGCTCATACCCCTTAAGAGCTTGCTCGAGCGGAGCTGCCAACCGATCGAAGTTCTTGTCCATCACGGACTTTCCCGCCGCGTCATCGGCCAGGATATGAGCACGCACCACGCCGCGATATGTCAAGGTCCACGCTCGCAATTCGCCCAGCAACCTCACCCGTTGCAGCCAATGGGTTTGAATGTCCGTCGCACGTTGCTGGATCGCATCCATTTGCTGGATTGAAAACAGGCCCAGAGCTGCTGACCCCAAGATCAGAATGCAGAACGCAGAGATGATTTTGGTCCGAATAGAAGCCTTGCGAAGCACGATGCTCCCCCTTTATCCGAAGTTGCAATAGTTCACCTCTCTATCGTCGCACGGTGAAGAGGCGGTAAATATTTGCACGATCGTGCGATTAATCATGATCGAAATCACGCTTTGGGACATGGGGACCAAGCTCAACTTGCTTTTGTACCGCTCGTGCCATCTATTGCGCGAGAACAGCCCTGTACCGCTTAAGAGGACGTTATGGCGAAGACCACAACGAAAACGCACAAACGACCGGGAAAACTGGTGCGCCAAGCCGAGTTGCTTTCGACTGTCTACAAGGTCGTTTCCGAGGTTGGCATTGATGCTGCCAGCATGCGCCAGATCGCGACGCGGGCGGAAGTCAGCACCGGGACGATCAACTATCACTTTACGAACAAGGAAAATTTGGTGATGGAAGCGCTTCGTGCTGCTTATCAACAAGCCTTACCAGAAACTAATCGCTCCCGCACGCCCCTCGAACGGCTCAAGGGGTTCGCCTTCGGATACATCTTAAATGAGCCCAATGACCGGTTCTGGCGATTTTGGATGAATTACACGGTTTATGGCTCCCGGAATGAGGAGCTGCGTGATCATCAAGTGTACTGGTTCAAAAGGCAGCAGTCCTTCTGGACCAAACTGACGAATGAAGCCATCAAGGAAGGCGAACTTCCACCCGACCTTAATCCGGCTCTCGTAGCAGAGCAGTTGCTGCTTTTTGCACATGGCCTTATGCTGCGACAAATACTGATCCCTGATAAGAGCAGCCAAGCCCATTGCTACAAATTGCTGGATGATTTTTTCTCGCAGATTGAAACCGGCTCATCCGGTACGAAACAAAAGCCGCGGTCGAAGGCGGCATTCCGCTCCTTTCGACTCGTCAACGGGGGCGAAAAGCGGAAACCTAGAATGAAAACGCCGTGACTGCGAAAGCCCAACCTAGCGAACCGTTCCCGAACCTGATGGATTAAACGGAGGAGATTCGCTGAACGTTTCCCGCAGCGCAACAATCATTCGGTGGTACCACATCGCACTAATTGGCGTCGTCACCAATGATGCCGCCGAACCGTTCCCATGTTTCTCCCGCGACGCGCATCATCTGAAACTGCTCAAGCGGGCGAAAGTCCGTTGGACTTGTTTTGACGTTGATGCCGGGAAGCGTCACGCCATTATAAAAGTTCATGCTAGCAGCTTGGCGCATGACGTTCTGGCGCGTGAGATCATCGCCGCACTGACGAACAAGTTGAACAATGGCCTTTGCGACGCCGTACCCCCAGAGGACCTGGCTGTCATCCTTGTTTCCATCTTTATAATAGCGATCCATGAAGGTCACCCATTGCTTGATATCCGGATCTTCCTTCCACTGGGGATCATGGGCATCTTTCATGTACTGGACGCTCATAACGCCTTGGGCGAAAGGCAATCCCGCGACCTTCATAACACTGCTGATCTGCGTTGATGTGTTGCTGACGAACTGAACCGGCTTCCATCCGAGTTCGCCGATTTTCTTGATCGCCTGCGCTGCGAACTTCGGGGTCGCGGCATTCACGACGACAGTTGGATCCTTAGACTTGATGGAAACGATTTGGGACTCAATCGTTGGCGACGTGACTTCGTACGGAACTTCGGCGACAAGCATGGCAGCCGCGTTTTCGCCGAGCCCTTCTTTAAGCCCGATCAGATACTCTTTGCCGAAGTCATCGTTCTGATACAGGATGGCAACTTTTGCACCGGGGTAGTGCTGCAGAATATACTTTGCATATACTCGAGCTTCGTTGCGTGAAGACGGCATCCATCCCATTGTCCAGGGAAACTGGATTGGATCGGCCCACTTCTCCGCAGCGCTCGCCACAAAGATATGCGGCGTCTTTTTTAAGTTCATATATTTGCGGATAGCACTATTGCTAGCAGTTCCCAGCGATCCCGCCATGAACAATATTCCGTCGTCTTCCACGAGCCGTCGAGCTTGCTCGACGGCTTTAGGAGGGCTGTAAGCGTCGTCATACGAAATAAAGCGGATCAGCCGACCGTTCACTCCACCCTGGTCGTTGATCATTTTGAAATATGCAGATTGCGCCTTGCCGACGACGGACAAAGCAGACACGGGGCCACTATAAGGCATGATATTTCCGATTTTGACCTCTGTGTCGGACGCGCCCGTGTCGTACGCGGGCTGAGCAACCACAGCCGAATTCGACAATAGCGCCGTCCCGGAAACACACGCGACCAAAGCGAGCACAAATCTCACCGGCATCCCTCCATGGGCCGATAATCGCATCGGCTTCTTGATGATAATTGCACGTTCGTGCGATTAATATCAATAATTCTTTTGCCTGACCCGAATACCGCGCGCGGATTGACTGTTGCTGTCGCCGTATTGGTAGCCGTCCCGCTATTTAGACCGCCCGCATACGGCCCACACCATCGCGGCATATCGCAGCTACGCGATGAACCCGACGTGCACATCTCTTTAAGGTTTGGACATGCATCGCATCTTTCAGAACTTTATCGATCATCTGTCGATCGCCCCGAGTAGTGTGGTGCTACGAGATGCGATGGCAGACGCAGCAACCGCGCTTGACTTATCGTGCTTTGCTTACCTGGCAATACCGCAAGGGCTATCTGCTACCCCTCAAGTGATATCAACTTACCCCGTTGCTTGGACATCGCGTTACTTGCAAGGTAACTACCAGCGCTTTGATCCAGTGATCTCGCAGGCGTTTGCCCGAGCCGACCCCTTCGAGTGGGGCACTGACGCAGGATTATCGACGTCGACCAGACAACAACGAGAAATGTTTGACGACGCCGCCAACTATGGCATTCGTTATGGCTTTACGGTTCCAATACATCACAGCGGCGTTCCAGTTGCGGCGCTGACTTTTGCAGTCGACGAACGAAGGCCGCAGTTCGAATGGCGCATTAAGGAGCACGGAAGAGTGCTCCAACTCATGGCGATGTATTTCCACGCGCATGTTCGACGCAAAATCGCTCCCGATCGTGTCATCGACGGCGTTTCGTTGACGCCTCGTGAAATCGAATGCCTCGGATGGGCGGCACAGGGCAAATCTGCTTGGGAGATCGGGCGCATCCTCAATATTACGCGTCGCACCGCTAGCTTCCACTTAGATAACGCGAAGACGAAGCTAGGCGTTCACTCGATTTCCCACGCTGTGGCCCGCCTAGTTGCCTACCGGTCGATAGTACCCTAACTCACGCCGGCACATCCTGTGCGTTTGCACAGGATGTGCCGGCGTCGCGATTCGCTTCTAATGCTGAAAGGCCAGCAATCGAGAGGAGGCGATTATGATCCAGCTGATAACAGCCGAATACTTTGGCAGCTTCATTCGTGAAATTGCGGATATGCATCGCTTGCGCTACCGCGTTTTCAGAGAACGACTGGATTGGGACGTCCAGGTCAGCGGCGATATGGAAATCGACGTGTTCGACTCCCACCAGCCCTGCTACCTGCTGCAGCGTGCTGGTGATAAGCACATTCAAGGCTGCGTGCGCTTGCTCCCTTCCACCGGCCCCACGATGCTACGCGATACTTTTCCCGTTCTCTTGGACGGAGGATGCGCTCCGGCTAGCTCGACAATCTGGGAAAGTAGCCGCTTCGCGCTCGATGTTGCGGCCGACGGGCCCAAGGCCGCTCATGGTCTGGCAACGGCGACCTACGAACTGTTTGCTGGTATGATCGAGTTCGGTCTATCGCGGCAGCTTACCGACATCGTTACCGTTACAGATGCCCGGATGGAGCGGATCCTGCGCCGCGCCGGATGGCCTTTGCGGCGGATAGGTAAACCTCACCCGCTGGGCAGCACCTTGGCGGTTGCGGGCTATCTCGAAGTGACGTCACAGGCTTTGGAGCGCGTCCATACCGCGGGCGGCTTAGTCGGCCCTGTGCTGTGGGCTCCCGTCGCGTCTATCGCTGCTTAGACACTTTCACTCAGCCTCACGAATTTTTGCATCGAGGGGTCTGCGAGCAGGCGTTTCGTAAATCGCTCGCCGACTATGAAACATCGAGACATGACGGAAAGGCCCATGGCGAAAGATAAGCGACGACCTGGCCCCCCGACGCAGGCCGTTGACCTACAGCAGTTGCGACTTGCAGTGACCGCGGCCGACATTGGTAGCTTTCGGCAGGCCGCGAATGTATTTCGGCTTCGTCAATCACAGATGAGCCGAAGTGTCCGCCAGCTCGAGCACTCGATTGGCGTGGTCGTGTTCGAGCGATCCAGCGGTGGCGTGAAGCCGACCCCAGGTGGTCGGGAGTTTCTCAGGTCAGCGCGAATAATCTTGGAGCAAGTCGATGCGCTCATTGCGAGCGCAGAAACAGCGAAGCGCGGGAAAGTCGGTAAATTAGCGGTAGGTTTCTGCACGTCTCTCTCAACGGGAAACTTGCGCGCGACGCTTCTCGATTTCAAGACACATTTTCCACATATCAAACTCGTAACCGTCGAAAGGTCGCGAAAGCACCTGACGGCTGCGCTCCGAAGCGGAGCACTCGACGTTGTCGTCGTGACGGGTGCTAGGCCGCCGCTTCTAGGAAGTCAGGCCCTTCCGCTCTGGAGCGAGCGGATCTTGGTCGCCTTGCCGGAGGATCATCCCTTGACAACGCAAGAGGTCATCTTATGGACTGACCTTCAGAATCAAACAGTGTTGCTGAGCCAGTATGATCCCGGATACGAGCTCGAGGACGTCCTCATTTCTAAGCTCCCTTTGCGCGAGGACAGGCCTCAAATAGAGCGCCACGATGTCAGTCGGGGCATTATCAAAAGCCTGATCAGCATGAGGCTCGGGATCAGCTTGGTTATGGAATCCGATATCGGCGCCAGCTTTGCCGGTTTGGTTTATCGCGAACTGGACGACGGGAGACGGCCGAGTTACCTGAATTTTTCGGCACATTGGCGGGGCGACAACGAGAACCCTGCCCTCCATGGCTTTCTGCAATTGCTCGCCGAGCGCTACCCGTCGCTGGCGACTGACGAATGAGTCGCCCGACGCCATTTCGCAAATCCCCGATCCGTCGCCATGAAACGCATCAGCATGGGCGCGATCAGCTTTGACGGATCATTGACTGGCTGACCGGTTTCACGTGCGAGGGCACCCGCATAGGCAACAAGATCTCGATGCACGGATGCCGGCAATTCAGTAGTGATTTTGACAGGCTTGTCGTCAGCAAGCACCCCGATCTTAAGCTTGGCCATCTTCATTCCTCACGCTCTGTAAGGCTCTAATACGAGGTCGCGATTGACGATCACGCGGACCGGAAATCCCGGCCTAATCGTCAGCGTTGGTTGGATATTGAGGCTTCGTTCAACGATCTTCTGGCCAGTTCGATTAAAGCTATCGCTGGATCCGCGGCGAAGGGCCTGGATGATGTCACCATTGTTTCCTGTATCCGAGCCGGCTCCCGCTTCGCTGCCGACTGAGAGTAACGTCGACAGGAGTGCGGCCTTGAAGAGAGCACCCCAATGATTGTCGATCTCGTCTTCCAGGCCAGCATAGCCGCCCGAGTCCGCGCCTGGCTGGCGTTCGAGCACGATCGAACGGCCGTTCGGCATGATCAAGCGTGTCCAGACCAGTAGGACGCGTGACTGACCGAATGCGACCTGGCTGTCGTAGGTTCCGATCAAACGAGCGCCCTGCGGGATAAGCAGCAAGCGACCGGAAGGTGTGTCAAAAACATTCTCGGTCACCTGCGCCGTGATCTGCCCGGGCAGATCTGAGCGGATGCCGGTGATGAGTGCCCCAGGGATAACCGTTCCTGCCTGAACAACATACGGAGAAGCTGGTTTCATGACGCGATCAGGGCTTGTGGTACGGCGATCGACCGACGCATTGACGAAGGCGAGCTTGCGGTCCTGACCGTTCTGCGCAAACCCGTCGTCAGTTCCCGGCATGGACGATGAGGCCGCGCGGTCAACGTTTGAGCCCTGGGCTGCAACGGGCGTTGTCTCGCGAATATTGGTCGAAGCGAACACGCGGCTGACACGTGCGGCTTCGGTCTCCTGGTCACGACGCTGCTGCTCCTGATCGAAGCCAGTCGTGGTAGTGGTTGGCGGCTGTCCCTGCGCGGCGAGGAATGGCCGGCCGAGATCACCAGGAAGCGGTGGGCCCAGCGAGGGCACCTGACGTGGAACGCCAGCATAGTCCCGCGGCAATCGAGCGAGGCCATCGGCGACGTTATGATGATCGGTGCTGTAGAGTTCGTCCGGCGCGGGCCCGCGGGAGCGGTTGTTTTGCAGAGCCCAAACGACGGCACCCCCAACAACAACCAATGCAACGGTGGTCCCTCCCGCCAGGACCTTACGGGACAGCCGTGTGACGCGTGGATGATCTGTCCTTAACCGGAACCCATGCGCCAATTCTTCTGACCTGTTCGGCACGCCGGGCTGCTCGTTAGTGTCATCACTCCGAAGTGTGCTCATGACGACGACCTCCCGTCGGTCCGGACAATCCGGACTTTCTGCTGATGCTCGCCACCGAGCCGTAACTCCGCGGCCGCAAAGAGCCGATCGACAATGAGGACGTTGCCGTAGGCGCGGTAGTTCACGATCTCGGTCTTGCCGTCAGGGCCAATGACGAAGAGAGGCGGCATCTCGCCTTGGGCGATGCCCTGCGGGAACTCGATGTAAACCTTGCGGCCATCGTCATAAGCGGTCAGAGGCCGCCATGGCGGACCGTCGCCCTCAATGGCGTAACGAAAACGCCGCTGCGTCGGATCGGGTAGCACCGGCGTCAAGAGCACGGACCGTGTCCTGCCCGACCGCTCCTCCGGATAGTACCAGGCGACCGAAGGCATATAGGGTTTTTCGCGGGCGCGTAGTTCGATCAGATAGGTGCGCCGATCGGTGTTGACGACAAGATTGGTTTCGATCGAAGCGCGCGTGGGCTTCACCAGAATATGGACGCGGCGGGTATCTCCATTGCCGCTTTCGGTATCGCCGACGACCCAACGAACAGTGTCGCCTGCCGCGACCGGACCCGCCCCCGTGAGTTGTTCGCCTTCCTCGAGCGCGATGTCGGTGATTTGTCCGGGCGCGGCATAAACCTGGTACAGCGCACCCGGACTGTAGGCGTAGACCTGCGCGGCGTTAAAATATCCCTTCTTGCGCGGTTCGACCCGCGCCGCGCTGTTCGCCATCTCGACCCGGCTCACCGGCTCGCTGTCCTCCTTCGTACCGGACTTACCGCCAAGGGACGGTTTCCATAGCGGCGGGACATGAAGCGGCCGCGGCTTGTCGTCGGCAGGCGCGGGCGGCTGAGGCGATGGCGGAACATCACTGTCGTAACTGATCTCGGGCGGCGTAAACGTGGAGCAACCACCCAAAGCGGAAGCGCAAAGCAGCAGGGCTGGAAGTATCGCCTTTCGGAGCGCCGAACCATCTGATCTGAATGAGACGGAACGACTGCATGAAGCACGGCGCGGAGAAGCCATCTTACGAAATAGCGTATTCACTGCCCAAGCTCCTTCGACCAGTTGATGGCGTGGACGTAGACGCCGAGGGGGTTCTTGCGCAGCCGATCGGCATCGCGCGGCGTCTCGATCACGACGCTGAGAATGGCAGTCCAGCGCTCGGTCGAACTGAGAGACCCGTTGTCGTAGGCGCGTTGAACCCACGCCACACGAAAACTCTCCGGCGATGCGCGAATAACGCTCGATACCTCGACCGAGACCTGCACCTTGCCGAGCCTGGCAAAGGGATCGTTGGTTCGGGCGTAGTCATTGAGAGCGGCGGCACCGCGATCGGTCGTGAAATCGTGGGCGCGCAGCCAATTCTGGCGCAACACGATGGCGTCAGCCGGCAGTCCCCGGACATCCTCGATGAATCGCGCCAAGTGGTAAGCGATCTGCGAGTCGGTCGGCTGGTAGTCTGTATTGGCCGGCGCCACGCGCTGGGCCTGGCCAAGACGATCGACCTCGACCACCCAGGGCGTGATCGTGCCTAGGGTCGATTGCCAGACAAGGCTGCCGGCGAGACCAGTTGACAGCGCGAGGCAGCCGAATGCCATCAATCGCCAGTTCTTTGCCTGTACGCGGGCAGACCCGATACGGTCGTCCCAGACTTGCGCTGCTTTTTGATAGGGCGTGACCGGCTCGGGTGTGCGGCCGTAGTGAACGGATGGACGTTTAAACATCAGTGGTTTCCTTCAGAAAGATCGATCGATGCGCCGCCTCCGCCATGGTCGCCCGAGCGAACGGCATGGGTAACGGCTGATGCGCCATGGCTGACGGTCTGGGCACGCTTCATCCGCCGCGCCCAATCGGGCGGACTATCCGGCGAGGTGTTGCCGGTCTCGGCGCCCCCTGCGGTTGGCGCCTGGCCAGCCGATTGAGCGCTGTTACTGAGAGTTGCCGCGGCCCGACGCAGCGGGCTTGCCACCGCCGAGAGCCCGGCATCGGCGACACTGCTGAGGCCGCCACTGCGATAAGCTGCGGACGCACCACTTGTGAGCGCGGCGCCGCCCCGCGCGGCTCCCGCGAGCGCTCCACCAGCGAGACCAGCACCGCCTGCAGCCAAGCCGGCGCCTGCTGCAACAATGCCGCCTGCTGCAAGTCCGGTCCCGACCGCGGCACCCGCGCCAAGCTGAGGTCCGCCAGACACCAGGCCGTTGGCGAGCCCTGGGCCAAAGATGCCGAGACCGAGCAGCGACAATGCCGCGAGCACCAGCGCCATGGCATCTTCGATGGTCGGCTGCCCGCCGTTGAATCCAGACGTGAATTGAGAGAACAGAGTCGAGCCGATGCCAACAATGACGGCCAGAACCAGGACTTTGATGCCTGACGAGACGACATTGCCGAGTACACGCTCAGCCGCAAATGCGGTCTTGCCGAACAAACCAAAAGGGATCAGCACGAAGCCGGCGAGCGTCGTCAACTTGAACTCGATGAGGGTCACGAACAGCTGGATCGCCAGAATGAAGAAGGCGAGCAGCACAACGACCCAGGCGAACAACAGAACGACGATCTGAACGAAGTTTTCGAAGAAGCTGATGTAACCCATCAGACCTGAGATCGCGTCAAGGATCGGCCGGCCGGCATCGAGGCCAATCTGGGCGATCCGTCCCGGCCGCAGGAAATCCGCGGATGACAGGCCTGTGCCGGAGGCTTTCAGGCCAAGACCAGCGAAGCTCTCGAACAGGATACGGGCGAGACTGTTCCAGTTGCCGATCAGGTAGGCGAAGACGCCGACGAACAGCGTCTTTTTGACGAGCCGTGCAATCAGGTCGTCATCGGTCCCCCAGCTCCAGAACAGAGCCGCAAGCGTAATGTCGATGGCGGCCAACGTCGTTGCAAGAAATCCAACTTCGCTGCCCAGAAAACCGAAGCCAGAATCGATATAGCGGGTAAAAGTATCGAGGAATTGATCGATCACGCCAGTCCCGGTCATGGCTTACTCGCTGTCCGGAAGAGGTGCGGACGGATAGCCCTGCGGTATCCGGCTCTGATCCTTTGGCGGAAGCTCTGACGATTGATCGGAAGCGGCCGTGCTCTTCGTCCGACCGAAAAACCGACGTCGGTTCTCAGCCCAGATCCGGCGACAGTAGCCGTAAGTTGCTGTTTGCTCCGGCTTAACCGTTTGGCAGCGCGCCAGGCTGGGTTCGAGTGTCCCCGTGGACTGTGGCGCTGTCGAATTCGACGCCGTTTCGTCACTATCACCACGGAGCTGAATAGCGCATGCCGCGACGACCAGCATCGCGGCCCCGGCTGCGGTGACGACTGCTATCCGGCTGAACATGCTGAACGCACTCATCAATGAAACATCTGCACGTTTGAGGATTGATAGCCTTGGCCCGGCGTCAGGAACCGCCGTAGTTGCTCTCTGCCCTGATCCTGCGCCGCTGCGCGTTGAGCCGCTTCAAGGCTCTGCGCCCTGCCCTGCGCGGCGACGGTCGCCGTGAGATCGGCGAGTTGCTGAGCCTGAAGCGCAAGGATCTGGTTGCCGGCCTGTGTCGCCTGCAGCGCGCCGCTTGCGCCCTGGCTCGATGTTACAAGCGCCGACGTCTGGGTGCGGTTGGTGTCGAGGTTGCCGACAACGCCGGCCTGCACACGCAAGGCGTCCTGCAGCGCGGCGACCGAGTTCTGCCAACGCGATTGCGCGTTGGTGATCAGTGCTTGACTGGATTGGCTGCTCGTCGCTGGCGCATAATTGGTCGAGAACGCGCCGTCGATCTGCTGCACATCATAGGCAATGCGTTGCGCCTGGGCGAGTAACTGCTGGGTGCGCTGGATCGACGATTGAAGTTGCTGTAGCGACGAGTATGGCAGGCTCGCCAGATTCTTCGCCTGATTGATGAGTGACTGCGCCTGGTTTTGTAGCGATGTGATCTGATTGTTGATCTGCTGCAGCTCGCGCGCCGCCGTCAGAACATTCTGGGCGTAGTTGTTGGGATCGAAGACGATCCACTGCGCGGATACCGGCGACACGGCAGCAAGCGACAAGGCGACGGCGCTCGCCGCTGCAAGAACGCTAAGACGTCTCATGAAGATGCCTCCAGATTGCTCAAATTGGGGATCAAATCAGTGACCCACGAAGCATCGCGATGTCGGAGCCAGGCGGGCACGAAGCCGTCGCGGCCGTGTTCTGCGAGCAGGCGCTCGATCGCCGCCTGATCGGTCTTGGAAGAGGCAGCAGTAAAAGCGAGCGCGACTTCGCCCAGACCTAGTTCAAACATCCGATTGCCGCGGCGTGACTGGCAGTAGTAGTCGCGCTTCGGCGTTGCCCGGCTCAACAACTCGATCTGCCGGTCGTTGAGGCCAAAACGGCGATAGATAGCCGTGATCTGCGGCTCGATCGCGCGTTCGTTCGGCAGCAATATGCGGGTCGGACAGCTCTCGATGATGGCAGGCGCAATCGCTGAGCCATCGATGTCCGAAAGTGACTGCGTCGCGAAAATGACGGAGGCGTTCTTTTTCCGCAACGTCTTCAACCATTCGCGCAATTGCCCTGAAAAGTCTTCGTCATCGAGCGCGAGCCAACCCTCGTCCACGATGAGCAGGGTCGGGCGACCGTCGAGACGGTCGCCAATGCGATGGAAGAGATAGGCAAGCACCGCGGGGGCGGCGCCGGTGCCGATCAGTCCTTCGGTTTCAAAGGCCTGAACGGATGAATCACCGAGGCGCTCGAATTCGGCATCGAGCAGCCGGCCGTAGGACCCACCTATGCAATAAGGCTGTAGTGCACGCTTGAGCGCGCTCGACTGCAGCAGCACCGATAAGCCGGTCAGCGTGCGCTCCTGGATTGGCGCCGAGGCCAGGGAGGTCAAGGCAGACCACAGGTGATCCTTGGCCTCTGGCGTGATCACGATCTTTTCCCGCGCCAGGATCGCGGCGATCCATTCGGTCGCCCAGCCCCGCTCGGAGGCGTCGTCGATCCAGGCCAGCGGCTGCAGCGCGACGGGCTCAGACGCATCGTCCGACAGCGCTCCCCCGAGGTCGTGCCAGTCGCCACCCATGGCGAGAGCAGCCGCCCGGATCGATCCGCCGAAATCGAAGGCAATGATCTGCGAACCCGGATAGCGGCGGAACTGCAACGCCATCAGCGCCAGCAGCACCGATTTGCCGGCGCCGGTCGGACCAACCACCAGCGTATGACCGACATCACCGACATGGAGAGAAAATCGGAACGGGGTCGAACCCTCGGCCTTTCCGAACAGCAGAGACGGTGCCGCAAAGTGATGGTCCCTCACCTCTCCGGCCCAGACCGCCGATAGCGGAATCATATGGGCCAGGTTGAGGGTCGAGACCGGCGGCTGCCGGACATTGGCATAGGCATGACCGGGCAAACTGCCGAGCCAGGCTTCGACGGCGTTCACCGTCTCAGTCATCGCGGTGAAGTCGCGACCCTGGATCGTCTTTTCGACCAGACGCAGCTTCTCATCGGCCACACGCGGGTCTTCATCCCATACGGTGACAGTCACCGTGACATAAGCTTCACCGATCTGGTCGGAGCCGAGTTCCTGGAGCGCGGCATCGGCGTCCATCGCTTTGTTGTGGGCGTCGGTGTCGAGCAGCGTTGATGCCTCGTTCGTCATCACCTCTTTGAGGATGGCGGCGATCGATTTTCGCTTGGCGAACCATTGCCGACGAATCTTCGTCAGCAATTTCGTGGCATCGATCTTGTCGAGCATGATTGCGCGCGTCGACCAGCGATACGGAAATGCCAAACGATTCAGTTCGTCGAGTATTCCGGGCGTCGTCGCGGTCGGAAACCCGACGACAGTAAGAACGCGCAGATGCGCTGAGCCCAACATTGGCTCAAGGCCGCCGGTCAGCGGCAGATCCGCCAGCAGCACATCGAGATACATCGGGATCTCGGGCACCCGGAGCCGATGACGCTTCGTCGACACACAGGAGTGCAGATAGGTCAGTGTCTCCGGATCGTCCAGCCAGCCGCATTCGGGCATAAAACCCTCGACCAGCTGGAGTATCCGATCGGTGCGGTCGACGAATCCGCGCAACACTTCGCGGGCATCGGCGTTCTCGGTGCGATCGCGGCCCTCGTAGAGAAACCGTTCGGCCCGCGCGGCGTCCTCGGCCGGCGGCAGATAGAGGAATGTGAGGAAATAACTTGACTCATAGTGAGCTCCTGCCTCTTCGAATAGAGCTCTCCGCTCCGCATCAACCAGCGCAGACGCCACATCCGGGAACGTGCTTGCCGGATAGCGGCTGGCAGAATGACGTTGAGCCTCAACAAAAACGGCCCAGCCCGAACCGAGACGGCGCAAGGCACTGTTGAGGCGGCCAGCGACGGCGACGAGTTCGGCGGGCACAGCGCTGTCGAGATCCGGTCCGCGGAACCTTGCGGTGCGTTGGAATGAACCGTCCTTGTTGAGGACGACGCCCTCCCCAACCAATGCAGCCCAAGGCAGGAAATCCGCGAGGCGGGTGTTTGAGCGGCGGTATTCGGCAAGATTCATCATGACCAAGAACTCAAATGTTGAGATGACCGGGAATGCGCAGATGACGGCGCACCACATCGACGAAGGCGGGGTCACGCTTGGCGGCCCAGACCGCGGCCGCATGGCCTACCGTCCAGAGCAAGAGACCTGCGATCCAGAGCCGCAGACCGAGACCAAGGGCGGCCGCGAAGGTGCCGTTGACGATGGCGACCGCCCGGGGCGCGCCACCCATCAGGATCGGCTCGGTTAGCGCGCGATGCACAGGCGCCACGAAGCCAACGACGGGCTCGTCCATCAGATCAAGATCCCGCCGCCGAACGAAAAGAATGACAAAAAGAAGCTCGATGCGGCGAAGGCGATCGAGAGGCCGAACACGATCTGGATCAACCGACGAAAACCACCGGAGGAGTCGCCGAAGGCGAGCGTGAGACCCGTGACGATGATGATGATCACCGCGATGATCTTGGCGACCGGCCCCTCGACCGATTGCAGGATCTGATTGAGTGGCTGCTCCCACGGCATATTGGATCCCGCAGCCCAAGCCGGAGCTGCAGCGAATAGAACCATGCCTGATAAGCTGAGCGACTTGGCACGTAAAAAAAGAGATGATCGAGGCCTCATGTTTGGTCTCCTGCTGGTGAAAGGCTGTAGTCGCCGGCTGGTCCGAGCCCGGTGACGCAAGCGAGTTCGGTGAGACGGCGATCCGCGCCGCGGCCGGCAAGCACGGCGACGATGTTGATGGTTTCAGCGATCAGGGCGCGCGGAACGGTGATGACCGCTTCCTGGATGAGCTGCTCGAGCCGGCGCAGTGCGCCGAGCGCTGTCCCGGCATGAATGGTGCCGATGCCACCGGGATGGCCGGTACCCCAGGCCTTGAGGAGATCGAGCGCCTCGGCGCCTCGCACCTCGCCGATAGGGATGCGGTCCGGTCGCAACCGAAGTGACGACCGCACGAGATCTGACAGCGAGACGATTCCGTCCTTGGTGCGTAAGGCTACGAGGTTCGGCGCCTTGCACTGCAGTTCGCGCGTATCCTCGATCAGCACCACGCGGTCAGAGGTTTTGGCGACTTCCGCAAGAAGGGCGTTGGTCAACGTGGTCTTGCCAGTCGAGGTGCCGCCGGCGACCAGAATGTTTCTGCGCTCAGCAACCGAACTCCGCAGGGCCTCAGCCTGGTCCGATGTCATGATGCCGGCGGCGACGTAGTCGTCGAGCGTGAACACGGCGACCGCCGGCTTGCGGATAGCAAACGCAGGCGCCGCAACCACCGGCGGCAGCAGACCTTCGAAGCGCTCTCCGGTCTCGGGCAGTTCAGCGGAAACGCGCGGCGCACCAGCATGCACCTCCGCACCGACGTGGTGCGCCACCAGCCGAACGATGCGTTCTCCGTCAGCGGCCGAGAGGGTCTCTCCCGTGTCGGTCAAACCGCTCGACAGCCGGTCGATCCACAACCGGCCATCGGGATTGAGCATCACCTCGACGATCGAGGCGTCCTCCAGGTATCGTGCAATGGCGGGCCCGAGCGCGCTGCGGAGCATGCGCGCGCCGCGCGAGATCGCCTCTGCTTGAGCCGAATGAATTGCCACGACCGCCCTCACCAACGAGGTCGCGTGAAAAGCGCCCTCACATGAGGATGATTAGAAAAGGCAGGAATTGGCTTGGCGCAACAACGCTCCCAAGACGATCGTAGCTTGGCGTAGAAAGAGAAGAACTCGGCGAAATGAGCGGTACCGAAGACTCCGTCGTCCGCGCGAACTCGAAACACTCACCGGGCTGAAACGGGTAGGCACCATGTAGGTCTTGCAGTGATTACTGAGAGTTGCCCGATCTGCTCTTTGATAGCGATTGTAAAACGCCGGTAGCATCAAGCTCCAGCGCTCTCAAATAAGGACCGCTTCTAAACATGGACATGCTTCTAGGCATTTGGGCCATACTCTTCATTGTCGGGCTCGTGCCTGGCAGCGTCTTCGGGTACTTGCTCGTGAAGATGACTATTGCGGACGATCTCAGTGCGGCAATCGAACCTATCAGATTGCAAACATATCCGAAGAGTTAGCAGCTCCTCCGAAGCGCAGGCGCCCTAGATCTCGCAACAGAACCGCGCCACCCATGTAATGTTATTACGTTCTAAAACACTCGGCATTGCGAGTGCCAGCATAGCTGCTATCCATTGGTATTAAGTAAAATCGCTTTGAAGGTAACAGAAGGAACCCTACGCTGACGAAGTGAGCCTTCTATCTGGGGAGCAAAAAATGAACATAGACCCCGTGTTGATTGTCCGCCATTTCTACGAACACTTTTTCGAGCATGTGTTTAGTCACATCACTATCGACATGTTGAAGCATTTCGTAGGTTGGGCTTATCCTATCCTGACCTCAGCTTTCTTGGGTGCTGTTGCGTACTTTCTTCGACATAGCCGCCTGAAAAGCATCGTGACGACGGCCTCCGTTGCCTGCGCCTTAGCGTTCTTGGCACCGAAGGCCATGCTAGACCCAAAAACAGCAGATCCTCCGGTTAAGACTGCAGATGCTGCCACACCCGTAGCCGGAGTTAAGTCAGCTGATGCTGACACAACGAGCATCAAGTCAGCGGAAGCCGAACCGGTGAAAAATAGCGATGCGGCCGTTGCGAGCGACAATCAGAGCGGTACTCACGACGTAGCAGTGCAGCCGATCCATAAGGGTGAAGATGCCAGCCCGAGCCAGAATAGAATTGATGTCCCGCTGCCGCAGAGCAAGCCCAAGACCCGTAAATCGAGCGAGACTTCAACCAAAATTCACAATGCCCAGATCGGCGGCACAGCAAATGGTAAAGTTGATCGAAGTGGCGGTTCTATATACGAAGCACACAACGGGATATTCGGCAGCGCGTACTCCCAATCACCGTTCAACGCAGGATTCCGGGGGGCGAATTTTGACGTTGTTTCCGCCAACGGGGGCCTGACGAACGGAGTGATTTCGGCAAACGGCGGTCTCTCGCTGCAGGACGTTGCTTCGCCAAACAATATCATGCGGTTTAATGTCGTAGATGCAGGCTCAAGCTCTGTTTCAAATCGTATTTATGGCACTATTTCCGGCTCATCGATTACCTTGAATCCAGGTGTTATTACGGGCACGAGTGCTCCGCTTTATTCCACACGGCCAGCCGGGCGATTCTAGATCACTTGCGCGAGGGAAAAAGCTGGCGTTCTGGTCACTTCATCTTGACGGAGAAGAACGCGCCAAAAGCCTTCCATAACTGCGTGAGGCAAATGAATAGGCCGAACGCAGTGGCGCCTCTGATCCACAAAAACTTTCCAATGCTGCTAGCAGCGTTCATGAAGCTGAGGCGACACCGCGCGTTGACCGAGTCGCTATCTACGGCCACCTCATGATGCAAATGCAGCCAACTTTAGCCCGTTTTCAGTTGTCGAATGGTTTTTAGCGGCTATCGCTGCATGTCGGCCAGTTCGTCCACCAAAACACGAACATTCTCGCTGTAATCCACCGGCACTACCACGAGGTGGAGGCCACCAGCTGCGAAGGCCTTCTCCAGTGTCGGCGCCAGACCGCCCGCCTCGGTCACGCGATGGCCCTGGGCCCCGTAGGACTGGGCGTAGGCGACGAAATCCGGATTGCCGAAAGTCATCCCCGCATCGGCGAAACCGTCGACGGCCTGCTTCCACCTGATCATCCCGTAGGCGTGATCCTCGATGACGAGTACGACGAGATCGAGCTTCAGACGCTGCGCGGTCTCCAGTTCCTGCGAATTCATCATAAAACCGCCGTCGCCGGCGACAACGAGCACACGGCGCTTCGGATTCAGCAGTGCCGCCATCATGCCCGACGGAAGCCCCGCTCCCATCGTCGCAAGCGCATTGTCGAGCAGCAGCGTGTTGGCGACGTCCGTGCGGTAGTTACGCGCGAACCATATCTTGTACATCCCGTTGTCCAACGCGACGATGCCGTCGGGTGGCATGACCTGGCGGACGTCGTGGACGATCCGCTGCGGGGTCAGCGGAAAGCGGTCTTCGTTGGCCCGGTCGCCGATGTGGCGCAGGATATCCGCGCGCACGCCGTCCCACTGCGTGGTCTGCTTGAGCTTCCCATCGAGCTCGGCCGCCAGCATGTCGAGACCTTTCGCAATGTCGCCGATAAGTTCAGCTTGCGGGTAGTAAACCTCCTCGACCGTCGCTGGCGTGAAGCCGATGTGGAGCACCTGATGGCGGCCACGCCCCATGATGAATGGCGGCTTTTCGATGGTGTCGTGGCCGATGGTGATGATCAGGTCGGCGCAGTCGATCGCGCGATGGACGTAGTCGCGTTCGCTCAGCGCCGCCGTGCCGACATAGTAGTCGGACGCCCCGCCGACGGCCCCCTTCCCCATCTGCGTGTTGAAGAATGGGATCTTCACCCGGCGGACGAACTCGGAGAGCGCGGGCGCGAGCCTGGGCCTGCTGGCACCGGCACCGAACATGAGCAATGGGCATTTCGCCGAGAGGATGAGCTCGGCGGCCTTCCGGACGGCGTCCATCGAGGGCGCCGGGAGATCGGTCGGGTGGACCGGGATCACCGAAACGCCGGACACCTTCTCCGCCGCGACATCTTCCGGAAGCTCCAGGTGCACGGGTCCGGGACGCTCCTCCATTGCAATCCGGAAAGCATTCCGGACGACGGTCGCAATCGAAGACGCACTTACGATCTGCTGCGACAGTTTCGTGAGCGGCTTCATGCTCGCGACGACGTCCACGATCTGGAAGTGGGCCTGCCGGCTGGCGTGGATCGCCTTCTGGCCAGTGATCAGGACCATCGGCATGCCTCCCAGGAGCCCATAGGCAGCCCCTGTCGAGAGATTCAAGGCTCCGGGCCCCAAAGTGCTGAGCGCGACACCTGGCCTGCCTGTGAGGCGCCCGTGGGTCGCAGCCATAAAGGCGGCGGGCTGCTCGTGACGCGTGACGACCAGTTCGATGGAAGACTTGCGCAAGCTCTCGACGACGTCGAGGTTCTCCTCGCCCGGGACGCCAAAGATGCGGTCAACGCCCTCGTTTTCGAGAGCCGCCACTAGCAGATCGGAGCCTTTCATTTCGCGGTCCTCGTTATTCATCGTCAAGCTCCTCCGTTTGCCCAGCACCGTATTGGACAAACAGGTCCATTTAATGAAACGTTTGGTGGACTAGGCGTCTGAGCGCGCCCTTCCCAGATTGCCCGGATATGCGCCTCCTGCACCTGCCAGGAACCGACCGGCAGCCGAGAGGACAATGGTTGCTGACCCGCGTTCGAGACGCCATATCCTCGGCCGTTGACGATCCGATCTGCCTGCCCTGTAAGATCGTAGTCCAAGGCCTGAAGAAGGATGCACCAGATGCGCATAATGTGGATCGCCGTACTTGCCATCATGCTGCCCGCTGCCGCGCTGGCGCAAGACATCACGCAGCGCCCCGTCCGAACCGAACGCATCTCAGGCACTCCAGTGGGCGTCGGCCTCTATGAGGTCGCTCCAGACGGCACCGTTCTGATCGACTGGCGCGCCGTCGAGGCGGCGGCCGATGGACCGGCCGATCGCGCATCCACTCCGGTTGCGAAGGCGATGCTGGCGATCAGAGACGGCAAATGGAAACCGATGGCCCGGTGACGAACGACGTCGCGCCGGAAATCCGACAGCGTAAGATCATCCATATCGACATGGATGCCTTCTACGCATCAGTCGAACAGCGGGATAATCCGGAGCTTCGCGGCAAACCTGTCGCCGTCGGCGCCTCTCGGGAGCGCGGGGTCGTGGCAGCAGCGAGTTACGAAGCCCGCAAATTCGGCGTCCGCTCGGCGATGCCGTCCGTTACAGCCAAACGTCAGTGTCCAGATCTAATCTTCGTGAAACCGCGCTTCGAGGTCTACAAGGCCATCAGCCAGCAGATCCGAGAGATATTCGCCGAGCACACGCCGATCATCGAACCGCTGTCGCTGGACGAGGCTTATCTGGATGTTACCGAGAACCTTCAGGGCATTCCACTGGCGCGCGACATCGCACTGGCGATCCGCATTAAAATCAAAGCCGAGACAGGACTAATGCCTCCGCCGGCATCTCTTACAACAAGTTCCTGGCCAAACTCGCCTCCGACCATCGAAAGCCAAACGGTCAGTACGTCATCTCTCCGGAGATGGGTACTGCCTTCGTGGAAACCCTACCAGTTGGCAAGTTCCACGGCATCGGACCGGCGACGGCGGCCAAATTCAACGCATTGGGCATCCAGACAGGCCTCGACATTCGAAATCAGGCGCTGACGTTCCTGGAGGCACACTTCGGCAAAGCCGGGACCTATTACTACTGGATTTCGCGCGGCATCGACGAACGTCCTGTCCGCGCCAACCGCATCCGGAAATCCGTCGGCGCCGAGAACACTTTCTTCGACGACCTCACTAAGTTCGACGCCATGATTGCTGCGTTGCAGCCCCTCGTCGACAAGGTGTGGCAGCACTGCGCGAACACCGGGAACCGCGGGCGAACCGTCACGCTGAAGGTGAAGTTCGCTGACTTTGAAATCATGTCACGAAGCCAATCAATGCCTACAGCCGTATCAAACCGCGAAGAACTCGAACGGGTCGCGGTATCACTTCTCGAACGCTCAATGCCACTGCCGAAAGCAGTGCGGCTTCTCGGTGTTGCGCTATCGGCACTTCAGACGGACGGGCACGATGAGCAATCCCAATTCCAATTACCCATTTAGACAAGCGAAGAAAGAAGAAGCTCCAGTCCCGCAACGGTTGGACCGTCCGGCGAGAAACTCCACAATCACACTATCATCGGCGCCAACTCCGCAAAACGTTCTTGCGCTCTACCAACGGTTGCGCTCTTATAATGTTCGATTCCGTGCTGGATCAGACAAATGACGACGAGCAACAGCGCCAAGATTAGAGACGTTAGGTTATTAGCTGAGCGCAACACAATACTATTCCGGCCATCACTGAAGTTCCAACCGCGTTTCGTTTCTCGACGATCGCCAAAACTCCTTTCACTCGCAAGCGTATATTTCAAGTCAGCTTTTTTCGACTTTCTGCTGCCATAAGCGCCGCTTCATGACGTCTTTATCGGAAGCAGTAACAACATTTCGCGTCGGAGATATGGATGATACTTCGCATTCTGGCTTTCATTGTCGCCACCTGTCTCCCTTCGATAGCACTAGCGCAAGACTCCGAGCCACCTCCGACGGCAGTCCCCTTAGTCGCAGAGGGAGAGCTAAAAGAATTCGCAATTCCCAAACCAATTGAGTTTGGCGTATCGGACTTTGTCGGGCTGGGAAATTTCGAAATCCCCCTAGAGATGCCTACGGCATCTCTAATCTCCCCGAGAGTGATACTTAAATATAGAACTCAACGTTCCATGGGGAATTGTGGCGTTGGATGTGACGTCAGCTTTCCGTCTGTACGAAGCGACCCGCTATTCTCGCGCATTCCTAACGCGTCGGGCTGGACATTCGTCGAAGATTCCGGATACTCGCGTTTGATCAAAGACACAAATGGATTTCTGTTTCCCGAAGTCACTTCTATACCTTACCGCTTCGAAGCATCTGGTGCATCGAGCTACATCGCACGTGATGGCCACGGTGCGCAGTTGATCTTTGGCGGTACACCTGAAACCATCTCGCTCCTCCCCAACGGGAAAATCAAAGAACTGCTGCTACGTCAACAAGTCAACCGGTGGGGCGAGACACAAACATATACATGGTCGAACACTCGGATATCGAAAATAACGTGGGGCACCGGCGCATTTAAGTATGAAGCATTCTTCGACTGGACCACCCTTTCCTACTCCTGGCCTTCGTACTCAACCGGGAACGCAAACGATGCCGTGATCGGTGCAATTCGGGTCGTTTCGCCAAGTGGGGCCGTAAAGCGCTACGAATTCACATACGCACCATCACCACAAACCACTTGGCCGCGCCTCCAATCAGTGACCGAACGATCGGAGCAAGATCAGACCGCAACTCGCATAATCGCAAAGTTCAGATTCGACAGCGAGATACCCAATCGTTTCAAAGAGATCCAATCCGAGCAACTTACGTCGGGAAACGCCTCTGAGGGACGCTTGCGATTCGCGCGATCTGCATCAACGGGCTCGTCGACCCCCTTACTTATTACGGACGATGGAAGAATACTGACGCTGGTCAAATCTGGCGCTCAATTCTCATGGCTTGATCATGGCTCATTCGGCACCGGCGCCATCTCGCGCTATCGCGTACTGGACATAGATGGAGACGGGCGAGACGATGTCGTCTTTATCAATGCCAATCAGCAGATTGTATCACGTGCGATTGTAAAGGATGGCTCACTCGGGCCGGAAAAGCCGTTCGGGCGAATTGCGTTCGCGCCCTACCGGGAGGACATCGATCCAAAGCATTATCGCGATGTCGTCTTCCAAGAAGGCCGGTATTCATTCGCAGATCTGACGGGAGACGGCATTCCCGAAGTGATATTCACTGATCATCACGGCGTCGTAAAAAGCGGCGCGTTAAAGACAGGCGATCTGGAGATCGCATTTACCACCCCCGTACAGTTCGGCGAAGGTGAACAACTAGACAAGTACCTCTTCGCGGACTTCAACGGTGACGGAGTTCCAGATCTGTTACTCGTGACGCGCGATGGACGTGTGCTGTGTGGATTCACGGTAGCCGGGGCCCTAACTTCACCCGTACAAGTCGCCGCTGGCGTACCCATGAGCGAGCCATTTCGATTGATCGCTGGTGACGCCAATGCGGATGGCTTGCCAGACCTTTTCTTCTCCTCGGCAAATACCATGACCCAACTGCGAAACCGCGGCGCGGCAGGACTTCCTGAACTGCTAACAGTGTCTGCCCCCGAAATGACCGCAGGCAACAAAAACAGCACCTCGGTTGAACTGAATGGAGATGGAATTAGCGATTTCATGGTGGTCGCCGATAGTTCGACCAAACTATTTAGCATGGATGCCGGCAAATACGCCTCACGCAACGTTGTCTTTGAAGCGTCCGCCGAATTCTTGGGCTATCCGGCAAAGCAACGCATGGTGCAATGGTTTCTCGCCGACTTAAATGGTGACGACCGACCTGACCTAATCGCGATCGACGTCTCGAATAAACTAAGAGTATTGCTGGCACAGGAGAACGACCACTCCGTTCTCTCCGACGGAATTCTAAAGTCTATCACCAATGAATTCGGCGGAGTTACAGATATTCGCTACGCGTCGTCGAGCGAATTCCCTCATACTGATATGCCATCTGTCATACCGGTAGTTCGCCTAGTATCAACTTCCAACGGACCAAGCAAATTCGAGACCGAGTACCACTATGAAGGCGGTATCGTTGGCGTCTTAGCGCGTGATTTTCGAGGCTTCGCCAAGGTTACGAGCACACAGAAGCTAGACGGCGCTCCTCTCCAGACAACAGCGATAACCTTTTTACAAGGTGACACGCCCTCTGGCAGCCCTGACATTAAATCTGCTACTGCCAGATTCGCTGGCCTCCCAATTGCGCGTGAAGTGCAAGGCAGCGCGGATTATAGCGTTCGTCAAGCGATGCAGTACCGGCCCATGCCGGCTCAAGGGCCATACCTCCGACTACTATCTGAGCTCACCGTTGATCGATGTGACATTGCCACTCCTGTCAATTGCTCGACCAGCCGGACCGAAAGCCAGCACGATGAATTTGGCAATTATCTGAAAGACATAACGCACGACGGCGCCACCATAGTGCAAACACGAACACGAGAGTACGCCCCCAACGTTGCAGCTTGGATTGTCGATATTATCACCAATGATCGCACCGTTGACGGAGTCACCTCTGCGTTGCTCGCCCGAACAGAATATCGATACTCCGGCGCGGACACAAAATGCTCCCAGTTAATACCGGGAGTATCGAGCCCCCCACCTAACGCCCCCTCCGGCGTTCTTCGATACCGTAGCCCAACCGACGCGCTGCTTGTTACGCAAGCGTACGATGCGTCGGGGAACACTATATGCACGCGCGTCGGCAATTTCTGGGAAACTGCAAAAACCGATGCGTCACGAAGTGTCGTCCTTCAGAAGATCAACTCTCTGAGTCACCAAGAGAGCTTTGAGTTCTATGGGCTGCAGAAGGCGGCGCCGGCTGGATTGCACGGCAAGCTGTTCGCCCAGGTCGACTTGAACCGAATACGGACTGAGTTCTCATACGATGAATTTAGGAGACTGACGCAACACTCTCGAGCAGACTGTCGCATCGACCAGCCGAATTGTGTCGCAAAGAAAATACAATATCCAAAGTGGGGAACACCGGGCGCTCAGACTGCAAGACTGGACGCAGAGAATGGGCAATTCCTTGAGGCTAACTACGATGGCAATGGGCGCGTGACGTCAGTTCGTCGCACAGGCATCGACACGCGAGCAATTGTCCAAGAGCGCTTCTATGACGGAAAGGGGCGACTAACGAAGGTCAACTTGCCACATTTCGAAGGTGATCTTACTTCAGGAATGTTCGACCTCACGTACGATGCATTCGACAATGTAACAACTGTGAAATTCCCCGACGGAACTGAGACTACAGTTTGCTACCGCGCGTCTACGAAAACCCAGATAGATCAATTTGGACGACAAACGCGTGAGGCTTTCGACTCGTCCGGGCGGGTCATACGGCGCGACCTTATTAACGCAACCGGTTATCAATGCCCGCCGGATAGTGCGACATCACGCGCGACATTTAGCTTTAAGTATGACGGCGTGGGCCGTCTCTTGAGTTATGTGAACCCCTCGCAGCGTTCTGCCTCACGCAATTACGATATGCTCGGAAACATGATTGAGAGCACCGAACCAGATTCCGGGCGCGTCAACTTTCGATACGGAGGAGATCGTGGATTACTCCTGTCGAGAACTACCGAAAACGGGGCCAAGGTTGAATATGCATACGACGATTTGGGTCGCACCGTCTCTGAAGTCATCACGCCGACTGACGCTCCAGCGACTCGCCACACATACCGATACGATGCAACAGCTCGACTAGCCGTCGGTAAACTCTATCAACTCGAGGGGCCAGACAGCCTCGAGACGACGACATATGATAAAATGGGATTGCCCAAGAGAGAGCAGTTTAAATCAGGTGATTTTGAATTCATTGCAGATTATAGCCGCGACCAGTCCGGCCGACTTCTTTCAACACAGTACTCCGATGCTAAGAGTATTGAGCGGAGGTACTCCGGCAGGTACTTATCGCAAATCTATTCCGGAGCAGGGCTACAACGAGTCGGCGCATCGATAGATACGTTTACGCCACTAGGTGATCCAAGGTCGATTTCGTACAGCAACGGAACAACAGAACTGAGAAAATATGGAGCGCTCGATGCCGACTGCGCGCTCCTTTCCGACTATGCGGAATTGTGATCCAGAATAGCTCAGCTCACACTCTGCAGTCTCAACATGCTTCTTACACGTCTTCAGGAAATATCAGCTCAATCGATCACGCACTCGATGGGGTTCAAAATTTTTCGTATGACAATTTTGGACGGCTCACGAATTCGAGCTGGAGCAAGTTTCCAAGCGTAACGCAGAGTCACTCCTACGACAGCCTTGACCGTCTCGCGAGCAGCTCGCAGAGCGGTCCTTACCAGTACAACGCCAGCGTATCGGACAATGGGCCAAGTGCCGTAGGAGGCCAGGCGTTAACTTATGATACCGATGGGAACATTGCGAAGAATCCGAAGTACACACTTCGCCACGATCCTCTGGGGCGTTTGATTGGCGTAGATGGACAGAGCGTAAAGAAAACGTTCTCGGTCAATGCCAATGGTCGACGGGTTGTTCAACGAGTCGCCGGCTCCAGCGCGACTTATTTTCCCTTCTCCGATGTCCGATGCAGATTGGGCGTCTGCGAGCTGGACTTGAGCGTATCAGGCACAACCAGGATCCTACGCAGACAAAACTCAAGCCTCTATTTTCACAAGGACATTAGTGGAAACCCATCACTTATCCTTGATTCTAATGGATACGTTGCTGACAAAGTGTTCTTCACATCATTTGGCGAGGTTATATCTCATACCAATTTCCCGACCCCACTTATCGCGGATGGGCTCTACTTTCAGTTCAAGCGTGCATTGTTAGAGCCGTCAGAGCAGATTGGGGGAAGTAACCGCTTTCTCCAATTGCTTGACTTCGACGCACGAGCTTACGATCCAAATCTGGCGCTTTTTGTGGAACCGGACGTTGCGATCGGTGAGCGATCCGATTCGAAATTCTCAAATCGTTACGCCTACGCGGCGCATAATCCGAACTTCTATCTAGACGCCACAGGAGCAATGACCGAGGAAAAATTGAGTCGATGGAAGGGCTTCGCGATCTCGACTCTAACAGTCCTGGCCGCGGGAAGTGTTTTGGCAGAAGGAGCCATCCTGGCACCGGGGGTTAATAACGCTTTGATCGGCATTGCGTTTGTCGGCATGGTAAACGCTACTGCAGATCTGAAGGCTGCCTTAAGTGACAACCCAGCTGATATGGTCATCGCAGATGCAGTGAAGGCACTGAGCGATCCAACGACGGCTGCTACGGTCGGCTTCGCTATGGTGGTGGCTTTTGCAGTCACGGGGGATGCCGAACGATCAGTTAAGGCTGGGTCGGGCATCAAGGCATTGGCAGACTTGAGAGAGCTTCTGAAGAGTCCTAATGCTATTAAGGAGATTGCTTCGACGGCCAACCTATCGATTAAAGAAGCGAAGGAATTCGTCGAGCTGGCGAACAAGGCTCTTGCGGTAGAGGGGCAAGTGAAGGACGTTCAGGGCCTCATGGATACCGTGAAATCAATTAAGGAGCAGAACGATAAGAAATCGTCGGACGGAGGAGGCGTTCGGGAAAGGCCGAATGCAGGGGAAGGCGCGACATCCAGTCGTTCATCGGGAAAAACTGGTGGCAAGGGCGGAACGGATAGCGGCAAGTACGATCGAGCGGAAAGGCGAGGTCGAACCGGTTAGCTCACAGGTGATTGTGCCACACTGAGCGCGTCCCACTCATTCGCGTGCAATCGCCCTTTGGCGTCTAGTTCGGCCAGCGAGCCAGGGGCTATGCACACAGAGCCATCGGGGGCTGTCAGGAAAGCAGCCCTTCCGCCAGTTGGCCGGGTATGCCCAAGTACTTCTTTCATCTCACCGGACAGATCTCCGCTCACGACATTCTCGGCCACGAAGGCGTAAATGATGACGAAGCCAAGGATCACGGCAGCTTCATCGCTTATAGGATCGGGACAGAGCAGCCCACCATGATACGCAACTGAAACTTCATTCAGGTTATGAACGAGGAAGGTGATGAAACCGCCAAGGTGCCCCTCGCCTCAACCATGGTCTGAGGCAAACGATCTGAGCGGGGCCTTTTGGGCTTACTCCGACATCGGCTTCGATTCTTCGTCGCCAGGTGCATCGCTTTCGACTTCGCTTTTGGCTTAGTGCCAGAAATCATCAGCCTTCCCGTCCGGGCGGACGCTAATTGAACCTTGTACGCCTTCACTGAAGCCACGACCGATACCGAAGACTCTGCTATCGACATCTTGGCCACGAGGATTCTGGCTTCTGAGAAGTCCATTAGCTCCGGTCATCCGGTTTTTCGTTCACGATGTCGTCCGGGATCTCGCGTAGGAAATTCTGGCCCTTCTGTAGACGGCGACCAAGGGTCTCAATAAACCCCCCAAAACGTTCGCGGCCCTTGATCTGGGCGGCAGCTTGCGCTTCGTTCGGCAAGGGCGGCGTGATCGTCAGCCAGAAGCGAATGAACAAGGCGAGTGTTTCGGCGGTCAGGCCAACATCCCGCTCCAGCCTCTGCATTTGTCGCGACAGCCGGTCGAGACGGCGCGCGAACGCCGCCTCGCGCCGATCCTCTCCATCTGGAGACAGAAACGAGGCGACCGCCGCTTCCACGATCGCCGATCGAGAAAGTTTCTTGCGGTCGGCAAGATCGGCGACCTGCCTCAGAAGCTCCGGCGGAAAATACACATTCATCCGGTCCCGCATGGTCTCACAACTCCATGCCATCATTGGGGTCGAGCGAGACCTGTCGGGCGATGCCACGCATCTGCTGGCGCAGAATGCGAGCTTGGCTGACGGCATCGTCCGACTCGTCGTCGAGTACAATGGCAAACTCTTCCGCCGGCCTCGGGTCGGTCGTCTCCTTGGCGATGGCGACATGGTCGGGAAGCTCGGGTTCGCGGCGCAAGCCGCTATTGGCAGCGTCCTGTTCCGCCCTCCCGATTACTGCTGGCAATACCGTGACCGGCGTCTGCGGCTTCAGCACCGACCACGCATCCGTCCGTGACGACCGGCCGGACTTCGCGGGATCGGGTGGCGCCAAGACCCGTTCGGTAAAACGGTGATCCTCGTAATAGCGAGCCTTCTTCGCCCGGATCGGCGGCGTACCGGCCACCATGACAATCTCGTCATTGGGCGGGAGCTGCATCACCTCGCCCGGCGTGAGCAGCGGCCTCGCTGTCTCCTGCCGCGAGACCATGAGGTGACCAAGCCACGGATTCAGCCTGTGACCAGCATAGTTCTTCATGGCGCGCATCTCGGTCGCTGTCCCCAGCGCATCGGAGACACGCTTCGCCGTGCGCTCGTCGTTGGTGGCAAAGCTGACGCGGACATGGCAGTTGTCGAGGATCGAGTTGTTGGCGCCATAGGCCTTTTCGATCTGGTTCAGCGACTGCGCGATCAGAAAGCTCTTGATGCCGTAACCTGCCATGAAGGCCAGAGCGGATTCGAAGAAGTCGAGCCGGCCAAGCGCCGGGAACTCATCGAGCATCATCAGGATACGGTGACGGCGATCCTTCGCATGCAGATCCTCGGTGAGCCTTCGGCCGATCTGGTTCAGCACCAGGCGGATCAGGGGCTTGGTCCGCGAGATATCAGACGGCGGCACCACGAGGTAGAGGGTTGCTGGCCGCGGATCGGCAATCAGATCGGCAATCCGCCAATCGCAGCGACAGGTCACCTCGGCGACGACGGGATCGCGGTAGAGTCCGAGAAACGACATGGCGGTGGACAACACGCCCGAGCGTTCATTGTCAGACTTGTTAAGCAGCTCGCGTGCGGTCGATGCAACGACGGGATGCGGACCTTTCTCGCCGAGGTGCGGCGTGGTCATCATCGCTTGCAGCGTCGTCTCGATCGGCCGCTTGGGATCGGAGAGGAACGCGGCAACGCCGGCCAGTGTCTTGTCCACCTCGGCATAGAGCACATGCAGGATCGCGCCGACGAGCAGCGAATGGCTGGTCTTCTCCCAATGGTTCCGCTTGTCGAGCGATCCCTCCGGATCGACCAGCACATCGGCGACGTTCTGGACGTCACGCACCTCCCATTCGCCGCGGCGGACCTCCAGCAGTGGATTGTACGCCGCCGACCTGGCGTTCGTCGGATCGAACAGCAGCACGCGGCCGTGCCGCGAGCGGTAGCCGGCAGTGAGCTGCCAGTTTTCGCCTTTGATATCGTGAACGATCGCCGAGCCAGGCCAGGTCAAGAGCGACGGCACGACCAGGCCGACGCCTTTGCCGGATCGGGTCGGCGCGAAGCACAGCACATGCTCCGGGCCGTCGTGACGCAGATACTCGTGGCCGAGCTGGCCCAGCACGACGCCGTCGGCGCCAAGCAACCCGGCTGCCTTCACCCCGCGCAGATCGGCCCAGCGCGCCGAACCGTAGGTTTCGACGTTCTTCGCTTCCCGCGCCCGCCACACCGACATGCCGATCGCCGCCGCGATCGAGATGAAGCTGCCGGACGCGGCGATGAAGGCGCCCTCGACGAAGACCTGTGGCGCATAGGCATCAAAGATGTACCACCACCAGAAGAAGACTGGCGGATAGTAGACCGGCATCCCGGCGAGTTCGAACCAGGGCCGGCCGAGTTCAGGTTGGAAGCCGAGCCGCCACGCCGTCCATTCGGTGGCGCCCCAGATCGTGAACAACACGATCAGGAAGACAACGATGATCTGGCCCCAGAGGATTTTGGTCGCGGACATGGCGAACGTCCTTCTTGTGATGAAGCGTTGTGGAAACGATGGAGCTACAAGCCCAGGTCTCGTTTGCGACCAAGGGTCCACTCGATACCGCCGCCGCCCTTGGTAACGCCTGCGACGTGCTGGCCGAGCTTTTTCTCGATTTCGCGCGACCAGGGCACGAGCTGGAAGCCGAGGCTGTTGTCGATCATGGCGAAACGGCCGGAGGCGAGCGTCAGGCGTTGACGATAGGTGCCGGCGACATGCTCGCCAGTCGCGGCCTTCATGTGTGGCAATCCCGTCGTGGCTGAGAGTTTTGCACCCACCGCGTCCAGTTCGCGTCGACGCAAGGTGTTCAAGAGATCGCGCTGGATGATGATGCGCTGACCCTGCCGCCGGGCGAGCCCTTCGCCGGCAAGATGTTCGGCACGAGCCTGCATGGCGTCGCGCGCTTCGCGACCAAACCCGTCCATGGCCAGCGGCATCGGATCGCGCTCAACAAGTCGATGGTCGATCCAGGTCGCGCCGGGCGCGGCGATCTGCTGGTTGAGGTCGAAATCGCTGCGGTTGGCGAGCACCAACATCGGGCGCGGGTCGTCCGGGCTTCCGAAGCGGCGAACCTCGACGATCCCTCCGATGGGCGGCGCGTGCTCGAACGCCTCAATGCCCCGAAGGCGAACATGGTGGGCGCGGCCGTCCGTACCGTCGATCACGGCATAGGCCTCGCCGGTCAGCTCGTCATGAAGTCCCTTATCGACCAGCCGACCGATGATCGGCGATCCCGGCTTCTCACTATCGATCATATAGTCGGCAACACCGCGGGCCTCCCCGCGCTCTGTAAAGGCGCGGTGCATCGTCTTGATGATGTCGCCGCGCATGCCGAGATCGCGAAGGTTGCGTTCGGCCTCTAGCCCGACCATCCATTCGCCGGGGCCGGCCGGCGCGGCAAGGCCCATCTTCTCCAGATGCTGGAGCCGTCCGATCATCAGGCGGCGGATTTCGGGATCGGCCGCGCCGGGATTTTCAAGGCGCAGGTTGATGGCGCCGGCTTCGTCGGCCGCCATGCGAATCTCAACGTCGAGCCGCGTCCAGCGTTCGGCCGCGATCTCCTTTTCCAGGGCATTCCGAATCTCGCGCTCGGGCTTCGGACCAAGCTCGATCGAGACCAGTTCCTCGGCGCGCGAGCGCAGGCCCCGGCCGATGTAATCTCTGGATATCACGAGGTCGGCGCCGGTCTGATCGACGCCGCGCACGAGCAGATGAACATGCGGATTGTCCGTGTTCCAGTGATCGACGGCGACCCACTCGAGCCGAGTACCAAGATCGACTTCCATTTGCCTGGCGAGATCGCGCGTGAAAGCTTTGAGATCGGTCATCTCGCCGGCGTCCTCGGGCGAGACGATGAAGCGGAAATGATGCCGGTCGTCCTTGCAGCGCTCCGCGAAGCCTGCGTCGTCAGTGCGGTCACTACGGGCATCGAACATCACCGCCTTCTCACTGTTACGGGTGACGCCGTCGCGCTTCAGATAAGAGAGATGGGCGGTCAGCGGTGCGGAACGAAAGGAACGGCCTTGATGGCGGACAACGCGCGCCTTCACCACCACGCGCCGCGCCGGACTGAACAAGCGATTGCGGCTAAAGCTGATCCGGCCACGCCCAAAGGTCGAGCGCCCATAGCTTGAGGAGCGCTTCCCCGCAGCCGCAAGACTCGAGGTGGGACCGGCCTTCTTCGCCGCACGCAGCACTTGGCTGATGAAGCTCTTGGCCCTAGGCGCTCGCGTCCCGCGGATACGGCCGGGCCGGATGCGTAAATCGCTGTCGCCTGCGCTCACGGCAAAGGCTCCGCGAGCATGAATTCGCAGACAGTGCCGAAAACATTGTTGAATTCATTGGCGAAAGCATCAGGCGCGGCACGCGCCTCGACCGACCGGCACGGCCGAACCCAAGCCATTCCAATGGCTTGTGGTTCGACCGGCGAGCCTCTTTTATCTCGCCGTCCCACTGTCGTGCTTCCCTGCTGCTCTCGCCTTCCCAGCCATTCCATCCCGGAGCACGCCATAGCGCGCCAGACTGCACATCCCGTCATTACAGGCCTCCCGCACTGGATCGAGCAACAAACAGGCTGCGCGCTTGCGGCAGGTTTGCAGAGATATTGCGCATTGGATCGCCCGCCGGAACGTGGTCCGATCGACGCTCAGCCGACACACGATCGACAGCGGTTGCGCGTTCAAATCTCCTGATAAACAGCGGCGCCTCGGTCCATGACTTCGAATGAAGCGCTGCCACGGAGATTGGGCCGGCGAGTTCATCGCCACCGAACAAAGGAGCAAGGGTTGCCACATAAGCGCGGGTCTCGGCCGGCAATGGACGGCCCGCTAGATATTGTTCGTAGCGGCCCGGGCCCGCATTGTACGCCGCAAGGAAACCGGGCGAGCCGTAGCGGTTGTGCAGCTCGCTGAGGTACGCCGCACCCGCCAGGATATTGTCGCGCGGATCGTAAGGATTGTTGCCCAAGCGGTGACGTATGCGCAGGTCCGCCCAGGTCTCGGGCATGATCTGCATCAACCCCATCGCGCCTTTTGGCGATCTGGCCCGCGCGTCTCCGGCACTTTCGGCGGTCATCACGGCGCGTATCCAGTACGCCGGTAAGGCGAAGCGGCGTGAGGCCTCTTCGATCAGATTCGCAAACGACACGGCAGCCCGTGCGCTCGGCGGATGTCTGTTTGATGCGTTATCAGCTTGTGCGGCATTAACCTGCACGATCGCAAACGACAACACCATCACGACGGTACAAGCTGCCGTCCCTAAACGACGCAAGCATGCCGCCGTGCTCGCGCCCGTCCAGGGTAAAGCTGCTTCGCGCCGGCCTTGCGGCCGCCCTGGACCGCCGCTGTGCGCGGCGGCTTTGCGAATTTTGGTCGGGACGGAGGAATGGTGCAGCGTCCGGTCGAACAGAGGAATGGCAGATCGAGAAGGAAAGATGCGCATCATCACTCCTCCGCGATCCACACAGGGAACGCGCGGCCGATGACGGCAGATGCCGCGATCGGCCCGAAGTACCGTCCGTCCAGCGAGTCTTTGGACTGCCAGTTCATCAGGAAGAGTTCGTCCTCGCCGATAACACGACAGCCGTGCCAGACCGGCAGTGGCCGGCCGCGGCTGTCTCGTTCGCGCGCTTCTCCTATGTCGATCGCATCGACCGAGATAGTGCGCCCGCTTCTGCAAACCGTTTGCCCCGGAAGCGCCAGTACGCGCTTCAACATGGGAATGCCGACTGGCAGATAGCCGTTCAGATCAAGAAAACTCGCCAGCGGCTCTGGTGGCTGGATGGCGACGAGTTCGGTGACAAACAGCCTGTCTGCGGGCCGTAAGCGATAGAGGCCAAGCGGTACACTTTCGGAAACATTCCACACGTAGAGTGGAACTGGCTCCGCGACGACCGGGGCAACGAGAACGGTGATCCCGACAAGCATGACTGCAAGCGCCGCGAACCTACCATTCATGGCGCGATCCTCCGCCGGTGAAGCCAGGCCTGATGCCGCGACTTGGTGTAGCTCCGTGGAGCTTCGTTGACGGACATGCGGTTATGGACGTGATGCCAATAATCAGGTGCAGCGTCCGCGGGATCGATGCCGAGCGCCTCGATCGCATCGACCAGTTGCAGCACCCGCTCGACCTTGGGCCAGCCTGACAATCGCAACAGAATGTCGCCGCCGGGTCTCACATAGGGCACCGTGGCGCAACGCTGACCGGCCCCGACTGCCCGCAAGATGTCGATCCGCGAGATGACCGTGCCGAAGTCATTTGAGGTCCAGCGAACGAACGCGAAGATGCTGCCGGGCGCAAATGACACAACGCGCCGGCGGCGATCTAGAATCTGCTCTTCGACAATGCGGCCGAAGCGAATCCGATTCTCGATACGCTTCTCAAGCCACAGAATCTCGACCTGCGTGAGATCGCTCATGAACCTCCTCCATGTTTGAAAAGATGAACCCGGTTGCAGTTCGACGGCGACGATGCGCGTCGGTCATGCTTCAGGGATCGCAGACACCGATCGCGTGGGGTGAGACCTAACAATCGATGCGGATGCTTGACTGACCGCAGTGCGATCGGGGCCCGGCCTTGCGCAGAGCACGCCTGTTGCCGGAGCCGCTTCTTACGAACGCGCTGGCTCTGAATTGGATCGGGGAGCGAGACGCGAACTGTGCTCGCGCTGAACCTTGGCTGGTTATCCCCAGCAGCAACAAACGCCGGGTCCGTTAGAGAAAATCCGAAGGATTTTAGGTTAGGAAAGTTACGGACGCTGCAAAGCGTTGAGCAACAAGGCCTTAGACCCGATTTTGGTCCCCGATAGCACGAGGACCCAGTCCCTGATGGCACGAGGGTTGCGGTCCCCGATAGCACGAGCTGATTCACAGGTCGTCCTCCGATGGAGGAACGAGCCGGCGCTTGCGCAGCCGTGCAGCGAATGGATCGATCGGGTGAGGTGCGAAGATGAGACGCTCGGTGCCGCGGAGGTCACGTTCGATAACGAGCCGATAGCCAGGCAATGTCTGGCGACGGACGATCTCGCGCAAATCGTAAGCAAAATGCTTGAGCGGCGAGAGGCTGCCGGACTTGGCGTGAAGGTAGATAAAGTCGAAGCTCCAGCCGCCCTCCTGGCGACCGCCATGCTTGCGGACGAGCCGATAAAGCCAGCGCTCAAGTCCACCGGTCAGATCGAAATAGGCGGGGTCAATTGTCAACACGAGCGCGTCGTCCACGACGCCGGCGTAGAACCAGTCCGGCAGGATTAGCTCGAGCCAAATGGTCGCCCATGTGCGTCGGCGGTCTCCTTCCACTCGTTAATCCAGGAGAAGCGATGCCGCCGCCGTTCGGTCGGCTGGCGGATCGAGGTCAGCACGGTCGTTGATTGCAGCCTGTCGAGACCGGCCTTCAGCCGATCATAATCGCGTGCACCGGTGCCGCGGCCGACGAAGGTCAGAATTTCATATGGTGTTGCAGCCATCAGGCGCGACGTCTTCAAACCGGCATCACGCGCCTCGACAATCTGCGAGGCAGCCCAGATCAGAACGTCCGCGTCCCAGATGGTCGCCATGCCGTGCTCTGGCACGGCCTCGACACGAATGGTGACGGTTCCCGCGCGAAAATCGATCGGTACGACACGCTTGGATTTGGCCAGGGAAAAGAATGGATAGGCCATCAGATCCTGCGCATCGCGTGGCGCGAGATCGCCGGGCAGCGCGCGAAAGAGATCGAGCTGTTCGCGTTCCGATTTATGCCGATGCCTCGTCACGACCCGCTCCCGTGACAATCAGCGTCGCTCTTGACCGGCATACGGACGCAGCACCGCCTCGTGTTTCTTGGCGGGCAGCACGGTGCCCTTCCCCGGATCGGACGTTGACGTTTTGGCACCGCGATCCGCCCAAGCCTGCAGATCGTCGAGCGCATAGACGACGCGGCCGCCGATCTTCCGGTAGGTTGGACCGGTGCCGTAGGTGCGGTGTTTTTCCAGCGTGCGGCCGGAGAGACCCAAGAAGCGCGCAGCCTCGGGGGTGCGCAGAAAGCGCGGCGGCAAGCCGGCCATAAGATCGGGCATTTGAAGGCTCCGTGGTAACACTGCGCATCAGCGAGAATTGTTGCGCGTCGGTGGTCACGATGGCGGAGCAAGGCCGCGAAGGGGGATGCCGATGATCGCGGGGTGCGGTTGCGATACCCCGGCGAAATCAGCGTTACTTCTGTTTGCGCCTGTAGCGCAGCAACTCGCGATAGCCGCCACGCATCAACGCAACGCCGCTCTGGACCAGGCGAATGGTGCGATTGCGGAGATCGTGGGTTTTCCAGGCACGCTCGGGGATGCGCTTCTTACCGAACAACACTTCGGCGACCGCACGATAGGTACCGCCGTCCATGCGCCCATCGAGCGCACGAACCGCCAGAACCAAGCGTTCGCGGCGTTGAGGAGATAGTTCGTGAAATGCCGGGCCGGGCGCTCGCCCATTGATGGCCCGCCACAGTCGATGGGCAGCGTGCGCGCGAACTTCGAAATCAGAGTCGAGCGGCAGCACCGCCGTATACGACATGCTCACCGTCGGCGGCTCCGCCAGCCACAGACGATGCTCAGCTCCACGAATTCGCAGAACTGCATGCCAACCGTCAGACGCTCGGCGCAGATCGCCCACCGTCAGATCGATGGGGCCGACGCCGTCAACATCCGAAGACGATACAGACCGACCGATCGGCACCACCGTCGGCAGAGCCTCGGGCGCCCAGAAAATCGTCTGTGTGTTGAACGACCCTTGCGGGTCATGCGCGAAAGCAGAGGCCCCATCTCCTCCTGAAACCGGCCGTCACATGATGGACGCGTCCGGCCCTGACCATCTCCTCGTAGTCACGCCGATAGTCCGGATTGCGACGAAGGTATTCCCAGGCGATGCCGGTGATTTCGGCATCTTGTACGCGCTTGTACGACTCTGGCGCTCGCCAGTCGAATTCAGGCATTGCTCTGACCCCACGCAACATATTGAAGATTGCGGGGCAATAAATTCGGATCCAAGAGGTTGCAGGAAGTCCCCGATTGAGCATCGCGCGCGATGCTTCAAAGTGATCACTGCACGAAAAGAATTGTTTTTCTCGAAAGAAAGTTCGTGTGACTGGCTTTTTCTATTTGGTCGCGCCACCGCGTAGCAAATGACGATAACCATGCTCAGTCATCCATTTGGCGCGGGCCAGATGGCTTTCAAACGCATTGCGCGCACGAACTGGTTCGCTGTCGGGATCAAGATGCAGCACGACCCGCGCGACTTCTCGCCAGTCGGCCCCCTCAGACTCGGCGGAGAGAAGGCGCATATACGTCACAACATGCTGCTCGTCGTAGACCGTCAGCGCCGGATCGGTGGGCGCAACGTCCGCGACGTCAGGATCGAGCGGCGGTGTCTGCATCGTGCTCCTAGCGATAATCCCTAAATTCTTACGGCGATGTCGAGGTTGCGTGCAGCAGCACCTTAGTCGCATTTAAATCTCAGCTGCCAGCCTCATCCGCGAATACACATTATAGGAGATAAACCTCATAGTATGTAAAGACGCAAGTTGCGCGAATGGATATGCGCAAACTTGTGGGCCGAAATTTCGAACGGCTGAGAAGGGAAAAAGGCTTCACCCAGGAGCGTTTCGCTGAGGCCTCCGGCTTCACGCAGCAATATATCAGCGGTCTCGAACGCGGCCGGCGAAATCCGACGGTCGTAACGCTATTCCATCTTTCCAGCACGCTCGGCGTCAGTCACGTCGAGCTCGTTCAGCCCGATGATGAAGCGCGCGACGAACGGCCGAAGACAACCAAGCGAAAGACTTAGAGAAGAAGCTAGGCTGTGCAGGATGCAGACACTGGCTTCTCTGGGGTAGTGATTCTCCTGTTTTTACCAGACAAAAGTTGGGCTGTGGCCTTCGCGAGCCGGGCCGCAGGCCCGGCGAGCCCCGGACGCGGATACGCGTCCGCCGCCGATCCGGAAATCGGATCGGCGGCAAATTGCAAAGCATAAAGCCTCGATAAGCGCTGGCCGCGCAACCAGCTTCCGGCTGCGCGGCTATTAGCCCGTCAGGCAACGCGTTCCAACAGTCGCTTCGCCTTACCCTCAAGTTCAAGACGCTCGTCTTGATGCGCCTTGCCACGGGCCAGCGCGGTGATCCCTTGCACGAAATCAAACACGCTTTCCGGTGAGCGGCCTTCCTCATACAACACGGTCTCGATGATTTTCGCCGTCTCGGATCTGGAGAACCCGCGCTTGCGCAAAAAGCTGTCACGGTCTTCGTCGCTGCGGGCGACGATCCGCTCGCGCGCGGCCTTGATACCGGCGACGAACGGCGCGGGCGAAGAATTGGCGAAGCTCGTGAGCGCCGGTGCCGCCTCATGAGCGAAACGCTGTGCAGCGAATTTCGAATGCCGGATGGTGATTTGCTCGAAGTTCTCGACGCCCCAGAGATTGCGGTTCATGCAGACGGCTCGAAGATAAAACGAGGCGATGCCGAGCGTCTTCGATCCGACTTCACTGTTCCAGCAATAGAAACCCCGAAAATACAAATCCGGCGATCCATCCGGCAGACGTCCCGCCTCGATGGGGTGCGTGTCATCCACCAGAAACAGGAACACGTCGCGGTCACTGGCGTAGAGCGTCGTCGTGTCCTTGGTGATGTCCACAAATGGGTTATGCGTCATCGTGTTCCAGTCGAGCACACCCGGCACCTTCCAGCGTTTATCTTCGGTCCCATTGCCCGCGATCTTCATGACGGCGGCGACCAACTCGTGATCCCAAATGCGGCCATAGTCCGGGCCGGTCACGGCGCGAAGCTCGACACGACCGTCATCAGCCTCCAAGGTTTTCAGCAACTCGGCGCGGTGGGACAGCAAGCCGTGTTGCAGATTGATCCCAGCCAGCGGCGCGGGAAGCTGCCGTAGATAGGATGACGGTGCGCCGACAAGACTGCACAATTGCCCAAAGCTCCAATGCGTCGGCGCAACGGGTTCATCACGCCCCGGCACGATCAGGTCCAGCCGCTCGGCGCTGTCACGGCTTGCCTCCGCCCTGACCGCACGGCTTTCAACGGTGCGGGTCTGCGCACGCTCGGCGCGGCGGCATACCGCTTCATAAAGATCGGTCAGGCTCAGATAACGCTCGTCATCGGGTCGGGAAAACCATTCTGACGACACGCGGCCAACACGCTCGCCGCGCGACACGTCCACGCGAAAGCCGCTGGAAACAAGCTGCTCGTTCTGGGTCAGGGACATCATGGTCATGAGTCATTCTCCTTGAGGCTGGGTTGAAGCGCAGCGCTGCGCTGCAACCCTGCCCGTCGGCGAGACCGGGGTAGCAAGGGCAAGGGCGGCCGGAGTGGAGGGGGATCACCCGCCCAGCGGGGCGCGCGTCTGCACGCGTCTGGAATTCATGCGTCCTATGAATTCCTCTTGGCGCGGAAGACCGGGGAGACCACTCCGGCCGGCGCCGGCTTCGGCGCTTTACCCTTGCGCGCGCGAGGGCGGAGCCCTTAGCGATCCTTCAAAAACAAGGAAACCGAAGGTCTTCCCTTCCTTCTGCGCGACGGTGGCCTAAGCGCAAAAAAAGCCCCGCCTCCGAAGAGGCGGGGCGCGTCGATCCGGTTGGATCAATCGCCGTTGCGGCGGGACCAGATCAGCGTGAAGCTGTCGTCGCCCTCGCCTTTCACCAGCGAGGCGTAGATCGGTGCCGGGAAACTCGGATCATCGAGCTTGACCGAGAGATATTCGCGATCGGTCTCCCGTGCGGTCTTCTTCCAGGCAGCGCCGAACTCGGTGGCGCCTGTCAGGATGCGATAGTCGGGCGCCTTGTCGTTTTCCTTGTCGGTCGCGACGAATGTCGCCTTGACGTTGAGCGTCAGTGTCTTAACCGAGCCGGTGAAGCCGTTGTTCGACGCAGTGAAGGTTCCGATGGTAGCCATGGTGGTCTCCGTTCTGTTGTCGGGCCGCGACCATCGCAGCCTCGATGGCGGTCCTTGGCCCGGGGAGCGATCGGCCCGCAGCCGTCAGGCCCGCAGCGCAGCGGAGGACGGCGGCAGACGGCTTTTTTGCCTCGCGAGGAATGCCGCCACTTCGCGGCAGGGGAAAAAAGCCGGCGTAGCCGTTGCGGGAAGGCGATCGAGGCGCAGCCGTCCCCCGGGCCTGTTCCGTCCATTCGAGGTTGCGTGTGACGCGCCCATAAACGGACTGATGGAGATACCATGAGCGCTGCCTTCGCCATCGCACAAGGACATAGCATCGCTGGTCGCACAAAGACGCGTTTCCACGCGTCAACGAAGGTGAAGGCGTGATCCGACGAACGATAACGCGTGATTTCGCATCGCTGCGCAGCGGTTGGCGTGCCCTCAGCACTAGACCCATGGAGTCCGGCTCGCAATCGCCATGTCAGGAACGATCGATACTCCCGTCGCGATCTAACCCCTTGGATGAAAGGCGAGACCGTCGATCAGCAGCAGTCAATATCGCACTCGCGCCAAGGCATGATCCGCGGCGACGTGCCGTCCTTCGGACGGGTTCACTGGCGCCGACCATAACGCGCCCTTCCCCGCTGGCTTCAGCTTGAAAAATGCTTCGCTTTGTAGAATGTGCCCAGTCGAGGGCATGCGTATCGTGAGATTGGCCGCGCGCCCGATGGCGCGCGGCCAAAAAATTTCGACAGCCTCACGATGACAAACCGGGACCGCGTGGGCGGTCCCGGTCATGCCGCTTACTCCGCGGCGACGGAATAGGCGTCAGAGCTCGTCTCCGTGGCGGCATCCGCCTGCGGTGGTTCGGCAAGCTCTTGCGTGGCTCGCGGTGTCCGCATCAGCACAGGCAGCCAGCCGGTTCCGACCAACGACTGCTCGGCAGCTTCCGCCATGTCCTGCTTCTTCATGTCCGTCATCCGGTCAGCGGCCTCATTGCTGACGGCTTCCCGCACGGCGGTAAGAATATGCGTCTTGGTGACGCGACCCAGATAGGTCCGGACGGTCGGTGTCCAATGCGCGGTCATGTCGAGCGACACGGCCTCCGCCAGCCTGTCCGCCGTTGCCACCGCACGGGGCCTGCGCTCCGACGGCAGCCTCACCGCGTTGACCGTGAGCGCGACGCAATGCGCGAACAGCGCCATGCGGCTATCATGGTCAAGCTCCACGACGAACGTCCACAGATCGGATAAGTTGCGCGGCATCTGCGCCGCCCAACGAGCTTGCTGATCTGCCCATACTCTGCCCGCTTTCGTATCCTCGATACCATCCGCATGTGAGGCCAGTACCGTGCTGACCGGACGGATATCGAGAACGTGGGCATCAGCTCCTCGATAGAAGATTTGCGCAGCGAGCGTATGGATCACGGCAACGACGGCGACTTCCGGCTGCTCGCTCAATGCGAGGCGAAGTCCGAGGGTCCGATGTGCAGTGAGATCGCAGATCAGGATGTCCGACAACGGTTGGTGTTCGTCGGCATCCTCATCCTCCGCGCCCAAACCGTCACCCTCGGCTTCACCATTCGAGCCGGCTCCGCCGTCATAGACGGCGTCACCGCCCTCTCCTTCGCCGCTTAGGTCCTGCGTTTCCGACTCCGGTTTTTCGTCTTCGACCCGCATGAAACCGCGCTCGATGCGCACGATCCCATCATAATTGAGGATAACAAAAGCCCCGCACCGCGCGATGTCACCGGGATCATAAGCTTGACGCTGCGCCTCAAGCCGCTCGATCTTGGCCTCAAGCTCGTTGAAACGCGCTTCGACATAGTCCGGCAATTCCTCGGCGCTCTCGTATTGCTCCGTCAGGCCGTTGAACTCAGCCTGTGCGACATCCAAGGCGCCCTGATCTTCCGCCGACAGGTCCACCGGTTGCGGATAGGTCCGGCGCAGCCCGTGACTGTGGGGATAGTCGAGATGGACTTGCGCCCATTTCCACCCCTCAGCCTCCTGCAAGGCGGTCGCTTCGCGCCCCAGCTTCGCCATCACAAGGAGGTCGAGAAGCGCCACATCCTCGAAATAGCCGCCGCGATCTTCGGTGAAGAGGTCGCGGAGAATCGTGCCGCCCACCTCGCTATAGGCTTCTGCGCCGACAAAGATCGCGCGGCGATCCGTGGCGGCGACATGGGTTTCTGTGAGCAGGCGGCGGATCGTGCTGGCATCGCGATTATAGGATAGCCGCTCATAGGCCGCTTCCTGCCGGGCATGGTCCTCGGTGATCGCAAAGGCCGTCAACTGGTCAAGCGCCAGATCACCGTCGCGGTAGATTTGCATCAGCCTGGGCGACACCGCACCCAGACGAAGGCGCTGCCGCACCACATGCGGCGTCACGCCGAACCGGGCGGCGATTTCTTCCGCACCGAACCCGCGTTCCTCCGCCAGCTTCTTGAACGCCTCGAACTGGTCGGCGGGATGCATGTTCTCGCGCGTGACGTTTTCATCGAGGCTAATTTCGAAGGCGTCATTCGCGGTGTCGATGACGCAGCGGATTGGCTCGGCCTTCTTGATCTCCTTGCGCTTGACGCGCAGAAGCTGCGCCAGCCTGCGGCCTTCGCCGATGGTGACGAAGTAAAAGCCGGTAGCCGCACCATCACCGTCCAGTTCCGGTTCGACAACAAGATTTTGCAGGATGCCTTTCGCGGCGATGCTAGCCGCATAAGCCTCAATCGACGCCTCGCTGTGCGGCGTCTTGCGGGCGTTGTTCGGGGACTTCTTAAGCTTGTTGAGCGGAATGAAAATCTCCGTCCCGCTCTGCGTGACGATTTCAACATTCTGGGCAGACATGGTCGTTCTCCTTTCGGGGGTTGGGGTGCAAGCGCAGCGCTGCGCTGCACCCCTGCCCGTCGGCGAGACCGGGGTAGCAAGGGCAAGGGCGGCCGGGGCGGAGGGGGATCACCCGGCCTGCACAAGCGGATTCCGATGGTGGTAGCTGTCTGGTCTTGACGTCCGCGCGGAAGGTTGGGGAGACCGCCCCGGCCGGTCCCGGATCTTCCGGGACTTCACCCTTGCCCGCGCGGGGGCGGAGCCCTTAGCACCCAAACAAAAAGGGCGTCTGCGCCGCAGCGAAGCGAAGGCCAGTCGGCAGTCGCGAGACCGGTTAAAAAGGCACCCGCAGGAGGGTCAGCATAGCGCCGCCGCTTGGCGGGACCCGGGACCGAGTGCCTCCGGCGAGCGACACGTCACCGCGCGAAGGGATCGAAGCCGAAGGCCGAGACGCATGTTTGCGGCTCGGTTTACGAGAGCCCGACCGGCCAAGCCGGACGCGAAACGCCACGTCTGCTCTCGATTCGCCAGCTAATTTTGCAAAGCAGTATCGAGTAGCCGGGCAAGTCGTACGCCGGCTTTCTGGAGCTGTGTCTTTACGACCGGCTCGTTCGCATCAAGATAATGCGCGCTGACGTTTATGGCGCCACTCGTCACGTCGCATGACGACCCCCGCATGACACAGTACATCGTTCGGGCGGCCTCCGTGATCGCAAAGGATTCGTTGGCCCAGTCGCGCGGTACGGAAGCATTCCATTTCGCTTTCATCTCAGGGGTGATGACCGCAAGGAGGTCGGCCACCGCTTCCGAAGCATCTGGACCAACCGCATACCGAACGAGACACGTGTCCCAGACCGCGTGAAGATTGCCCGGACACTGTCCACTCGTCCTGATGGTATTGCCGCCTTTGTCATCGAGGAACGAGACGTGCAGTGGCTGGTGTATATCACCGACCCAATGCCCCAACGATTTTAGCGCAACCAACTTGCTCGCATCCGTATTCTCTTTTGCCTGGAGAGTTTTGAAGTCGGACAGGATCGCGGTGAGCACGCACGCGTCAGCCAACGGGCAAGCGTCGTAGGTCAATCCTCGGGAATCCCGCGGGAGATTCAGGAAATGCTCCGATGCTCGTATGCGCGGGTGGTCCGGATAGATGCAGGCGTCCGAGAAGGTCTTGAATTCACCATCGAGCTGCATCAGCCGGTTAATTGCGGCTTGCGTGTTCGGCTGCACCAGACGGAAGGCGATTTCACAAATGACTTTGTGGCCCAAATCTCCCCAGGCGCGAGCTTCGCCCCCGAGCAAGACGAGCGTCAACATCGCAAGCAGATAACAGATCCTATGGTTTGACCTTCTCACGCGGCCACGTGATCTTCTTTATCGGCGCCGCGCGCGACAATCTGCAGTGCCTTAGCGTCTTGGTTGGACATCATCGATAGGAATTACACATTTTGCGATCCTTCACCGCGTGTCGCGCGGATTGAATTTCGGCCAGTTTGCGAGCGGTTTCAAGAATGGCAGATTGGCCGGGCGTTCTGGATAATGAAACTCTGATCCGCGCAGCCAGCGGCCCTGGGAGCGATCCCGAACAGGATCGCGTCCATCTGCCAGGTGAATTTATAGACTTTCCACACCCCGTCGTTTTGGATGGTCTCCGGTCGAATTGAAGGTTAAACTGTTGAGTTCGCACAGCGCGTCGATTTCGGCCCGGTGAGCGCGAACGTAGGTGTCTTCCAGAGCGATGTGATAGGGCCGGTCGGCACGCCAGAATTACGGCACCTTACGGCGCTGATGATCGACGACAGATACTGAACGTCGCAATGGATCGAGTTTGCACGGCCGCCTCGACTTCCCGATCTCAATTCATAATGCGATCGCCTCGGCTGGCAATTCCCCTTCGCCCAGCCGTGGTTACGCACCTCGTCCAGCCAGCCATCGCATGCTTGCGCAACGCTTCCGCGTGCGGGTGACGGTAGACGTTGCGATATCCGTAGGAAATCACGAGCCTGCAATGCTTGTTCTTCGGCATCGGCACTGACGCTACACCCGCATTAAAACGTGCACCATGATGGGTGGCGAGAAGATGATCCACGTTCTTCGCCTTGGCGTGCGCGAGATGCGCATAGTCTGCGTCGCCAGTCAGCAAAGCGGATCGTCCGCTGGTGAGCATGACGAGGACCGTCAGCCCGCTGTCGTTGAGATCACCGGCAAACCCCTGGCTCTGGACCAGTTCGCCAAACGGAAAGTGGAGTCGTGCCTTGGCCGGTCGCACGAGCAGATTACCCTTTCCTGCAAGAATCCGCGCCAGACGCGCGGCGCCGGGCCCCAGCCGCTGATCGGGAACAATCCAGGGACAATCGAGGAGATGCGGGAGGTGAAAGGCGCCGTGAAGATGATCCCAATCCCAATGCGAGAGGATGATTGGAGGCTTCTCGCTTCGCTCGATGTCAAAATCGGACGGAAAGCTGTGGCTATTGAAAGAAATCGGAAACCCGACATCGAAGTGCAGAATGGCCCGGCCGGAATCATCGCAAAGTGAGATGAAATTCGCCTGGCCGACGTCCCTGACCAGGACCGATGCCGCCTGTGGAACATTCTTGAGGATCGTTGATATTGCGGCGCGTGTCGCCGGCTTCGGCAACGCCGCGCAGGCCGCGACGAGCGAGCTGGGCAACACCGACCGCGGGGCAACAGCGGCGCCGAGAGTTTGGGGTCTCGATCGCGGGCTCGCGGTGTCATCTGGTGACTCGAGCCGCCGCGCGTAGGTCATGGCGCCGCGTGCGTGCGTTGAGTAGCCGTTGGCTTCCAGTTGAGCGTGCCAGGTTGGCGGACCGGAAGCCCCGGGCTCAATCTCGAGATGAAACCAATCGCCTGGTGCCGGTGTTGCGCCCGCGAAGTTGCGAAATCGGGCCGGCGTCGTCACCACACGTAGCAGCGCGAATGGCTTGGTCTGTTCGGCGCGGAACCCATCCAAAAGCTGTGGTCCAACGCCATCAACATAGTCGGCATCGATGCAATCAAACTCGAAGGATGCACGGCGGTGCAGGCTCGTGCTCAAGGAATCCACCCGCGTGACGCGCGCGTACAATCCCCTGCGAGGAAACTCTGGTGGGATGTCAAAGAAGAAAAAAAAGAAGACAACCTCCCGCGAGCAGAAATATACCCGGCGCGTCTTCTCCGCGAGCGCACGCGCATTTATTGTATAGCGGCGTGCGCGCGCCGATCCAGGCTATTCGTAGGGCAATTCGCCGAACAGACCAATCATGAGGTCACCGTCGAGTTGCGCGAAGGGGATATCTACGTAGTGATCAGGATGCCGGGGCTTCGCCCTCCCGTCATTCGGACCGTTCCTGGTGTGCCCCCGGACCTGTTCGCCGCTTTCCTTAGTATACGGCAAGATGACCAATCGACCGTGATTGATCGACCGGATGGTGCCTTCCTTCCATAAGGTGCTTGCCTCGGAATCCTTGGTGGAAGTTGTGTGTTTGACCTGCCAGCCGATGCCGCCATCGTCTTCGTACCAGAAGACAATGCCGTTCGAGACCAACACCTTTTGGCCATTGGCCAATGCTTCCGCCAGCATTCGCTGCACGCTCGCGAGTTGTAGCAACTGATTGGCCCGCGGCAGTAAGATCTGGCGGATCTTGGCTTTAGTCTGTCCCCAATGAGTGTCGGCGCTGCAACCGAAACCGTTGGCGATCCGTGCCCGCATCGCTTTTGCCGCGGATCGCTCACCCGCCGTGTAAGGCTTGGACCATATATTGTCGTGCGAGAGGTAGAGAATCGAACGGTGCCAACGGCGAGTCGGCTGCCCGACCATCACGACCCTCAGATAAGGCATGTTCGAAAGTTGATCGCTCAATTCTTGGCGGAAAGGCTCCGACTCCGCCGAGAGCACGATTGCCGATGGGTCCGGCCGCGGATCGCTCGCGTGCCGGCGCCGTGCTTCGGCCAGCATAAGCTCCTCTTCGTCGTGAAGACGCTCTTTGGATTGCAGGTTTTTCGCGACTTTAAGCTGAAGCGAATGCTTCTTCGTGGCGTCCATCTCGCGTGCTGCAAGCGCGTCATGGAGCGTCTGGTTCAGGACGGCGGCCCCCGACCTTGCGGCTTCGCGATCCGGATAGACGTCGCCGCGTACGCGTCCATCCTCAGTTGGCACCCTGCGGTCGCGCCAGATCGGAGCTTGGTCGCCCTGCTCCACCAGCTCCTGCATCAACCAGTTATCGAACAGCGGGCGATAGTTCGGCCACACAGCGAGTGCAGTATCGAAGTCGCGGGGGTTGTCTCCCCATTTCATTTCAGGCCTCTCCACGACGTCAGATGCACCAGATTGATACATATACCATAATAGCCCCTTAAGGGCCTAATAACGATATAAAACAATCTAGCAGTTGACACCTGGCGCTTCTTTAGATTAATTTGTATATCAAATTAGCCCTTAGACAGCCAAAATCAGATGGATACCAATCTACGCACCCTCGGTCCGGCTGAAGCGAAAGTGGTCTTGTCGCTGCGCGAACAGGGGCGCTCGGTCGTGCGCACATCCGATGTTCTGGCCGTTCTGGGATCGGACACCACCACGCGCAAAGTCATTCGCAACCTGGTCCGCAAAGGTTGGTTCTCCCGGATCGTCGGCGGCCGATACATGCTGCTGCCGCCCGAACATGGTCCCGAGAACCTCGGCGAGAACAACATCCTTGCGCTGGCCGCTGCGGCGGTCGAGCCATCTTACATCGGTTGGTGGTCGGCAGCGGCGTATCACGGGCTCACGACGCAAAAACCGATGACGATCTTTGTCGCCGTCCTGCGGCAGACTGCAACAAGAGTGATCGAGGGCAGCGACGTCCGTTTTGTCAAAGTTATGCCGCGCAAGTTCTTCGGTCACAACACTTATGACGTCTACGGTCGCACCGTCTCTATCTCCACACCCGTCAAAACCCTGATCGACTGTCTGGACCGGCCCGAACTCGCCGGCGGTCCGGCCGAGCTCACCCGCATCGTGCACAGCGGACTTGGCGAGATCGATCCGCAGGAATTGCTGGCCACCGCGAATGCAATGAAATCCCGCTCGGTGTTGCAGCGTCTGGGATTCATAGCCGATCTCGTTGGCCGGCCACTGCCTGAAGAGGTGCGGACGACGATCAAACAGGCCTTGCCAAAAACCTATCGGTCTCACTTCGGTCGTGCCTCTCGTCGCGCCGACGATATCGGCTATGTTGCCGGCTGGGGCCTCTTTGTGAATGCGCGACGCGAAGAGCTGCTGGCGGAAGTGCCGCGTATCAAAATACGGGACATCCATTGATGTTAAGCGTCAACGACCTCCGCAAAGTTGCCGCGCGCTCGGGCGCGCGCGATATCGGCAACGTCGAGATCGACGTCATCCTAACGTACCTCCTCCAGCTTTTCTTCGACAAAGGCATCACCGAACATCTTGCCTTCAAAGGCGGCACCATGCTGCGCAAGATGGTGTTCGGCCCGCGGGGTAGACTCTCCACTGATCTTGATTTCACACGCCGCACTGATATCCACATCGACGAGCTAATGCTGTTGATGCTCGACGCACTCGCGCAGCCCTATCACGGAATCTCATTCCGGTTCGACAAGGACAACGATTGGTATTTGACCGACGACGGTTGTGCTGCCAATCCCGTCTGCTTTCATGAGGGCAATCCGAAGGGCGTAAAGATCAAGCTTCAAGTCAGCATGCGTGAAAGCCCGGTCATGCCTGTCGCGTCGGCAGCGCAACTCGAACAGGACTACTTCAAGCTCCTTGAATTCGCGCCGGCCGCGATCCCCTCGCTCGCCTTCGAGGAAGCCGTCGCCGAAAAACTCCGTGCCGCAAGCCAACGTTCCAAAATCCGCGACTTGCACGATCTTTCGGAAATCGCCTCCCGCCCCGTCAACCGCGAACTCGTTCGATCTTTAGCGGTTCTAAAGCTCTGGAACAGCGGCGGCGCCGGTCTCGACTACGCGCGTTTCAGCGAGCGGGTGAAAGGCGGCACTGACTACGATCTGGCCGACCTCACCAATCTTTTGCGCAAAGACCAAAAACCCGATCTCGACGGCATGATCCGGCGCGTCGTCGACGGCTATCGCTTTCTCGGCGACATGACCGCGGCGGAAAAAATGCTCGCCGCAGATGGCGCGCAGAACAACCGCAACGAGGCGACAGCGCTCATCGCCACGCTTACGGCTGAATAGCGAACGCCGCTCACTTTGGTGGCGCAGGGTCGTCGACCGCCACGGCGTCTCCAGAAGCATTAACCCTCGGAGTCTGAGCGTTCGGCTGCTGTTCTACGCGCAGTACGCTGTTATCGAGGAGGCCTGCCTGGACAAGATAAATCTTGGTCGGAGCGGAGAGAAAACTATCGAAGATCCACCGTTTCAATATCTGTGCGTCGATGCCTGCCTCGTGCAGCAACACGGCATGATAGAGGACCGAGAGCGCTTCGCTCTTGATGTTGGCATCCTTCAGAAATTCGGAATAGCTGACGTCGTGTCGCTCGCCGCCGAAATGCGAAATATCGTTCCGCAATTTCGCGCATCCGGCACAGAAAGCCCGCAATTTCTTTTCGCCGAGACCCAGTGGTAACGCCTTGAATACCTCGAAAAGCCGTTGCTCAAGAGATGGCTCGTGCGCATGTTCAAGGCGTTTTTTCAACCATCGCTTGTCATCCGCATCATCGATCTTGTCGAGAATTCTGCTGACCTTCGCCGTGACCGCAGTTGAGCCACCGCGCCTCTTGCGGTGAAAGGCTTCAAGACCCCAGATCAGGTTGACAAAGCGGTGCTCGATATACATGGCCATGCCGCGCCGCAGGCCGAGATAAAGGTAGAACCCTGGACCGAATTCGTCCCGCATCGCTTTCCAGCGCGACCAGATCGCGCCGAACCTATCGCGGAGCTCTGGAAACGTGGTGATGGTGTTGTAGTGCGACGGCGCCTCTATCGCCTCCTTATTCTTCATCCGTAGAAAATGCCACCGGCATCGCGAGCCATCCGGGAGATCCATAAACGGCCAACCCAGTTCGTAGTCAGAACCCGTCAGCAGCTTGAGAAGGTCTTCAAACATCTGGAATTGAAGACCGATATCTTTCAGGGTGTTTGCTTCGTTGAGATTCAGCTTCGCGTAGGCTGTCTGTTTGAGCGAATAGGCGTGCGTTCCGAGCATCCCGGCTGCATCAGCCTCAATATCGAAGATGAGAGTCAGGATCCCGTCATCATCCGGGTAGCTGATGTCGTCACGGGTATTGTAGCTCACGGTGATCGCGCCGGGTGCGTCCCCGACCTTGATCACTCCGAGCCGGAGCCAGTCCTCGAACCCCGTCAGCGGAATGGTCAGCATGGCAAACAGCGGTGCATCCACGCCAGTTGGGAAGGTGCAGCGGCCGATCAGGCAATGGGCGGCGGAGAACTTTTCATAGGATATGCCGTCGGTGCTGAATCGTCCGCCGTTCCTGATCAGATCGCACAATAGAACGCGGTCGCCGCTGCCTTTCATAAGACCCTGGATGCAGCGCGTCACGGGTTCACGGGCTATCGCTGCCATCGGGCCGTGCGGGTTCGATAGATAGCCGTCAAGCTCGAGGACGGCGCGTCCATTGTCTTCAACACGCAGCAGTCCGGCGACGTGCGCGTCGGGAGCGAGCAACTCTTCGGCGATTGCCTCGTCATGCCACCAGAACACACCGCGCTCTTCAAACACGCTCATCACTATCCACACCTAGAACTCTGAGGGCCGGACGTAATCGCGCCGCCCAGCACATACCATCGCGCGCTAACAACCTAGCCGTCCGGAATCGTCAGTCTATTTCAGCAGGATCGGAACGCATGGGAATGACTTCGTATTTGGAAGGCAAATTGACTGGGCGATAATTCGAGACTGCCTGTATCCGCCTAACAACCGACTCGTGCACAAAAGCGTGCTCCGGAATAGGCCGCGGCTCCGCATCCGGAAGGTAATGTCCGAAAAATGACCCGCGCGTGCCGCACTCTTTGTATCTGTCCGCTTTAGGGATCCACTCCAAGACGCGCCAAACATTGGTCAGGCCCGACGGCTAGGATGCTGACGATGATCGGGATCGCCGGGCCTTCGCGGTCGACAGAACGGTTCCGGACCTGCGGAGGTCATCCAGATAATCCGCGTACCACTGCATCATCGGGACGCGTTCTTCCCAATATTCGGCGCCATTATAGGCACCACGAACCTCGTCTTCCTCTTGGTGCGCTAGCTGACGCTCGATAGCATCGCTATCCCAATGGCGCCTGCCATCCGAGCGGCGGCTTTCGTTCAGCAGTGTCGACGCCGTCGACCGGAAGCCATGCGCGGTCACTTGCGCTTTCGTGTACCCAAGCCGGCGAAGCGCAGCGTTTAGCGTCCCATCGGAAATCGGACGATGCCACGAGCGGATCTGCGGAAACAGGTAGGGCGACGTGCCTGTGACTTCGCGAAGGTCATTGATGATCGCAATCGCCTGTCGAGACAGCGGCACCTTGTGCGGCCGCGGCATCTTCATTTTTTCCTTCGGAATGTTCCAGACGGCGTCCCGCAGATCGAATTCCTTCCATTCCGCGTACCGCAGTTCGCCCGGCCGAACGAAGGTAAGGGCGATCAACTGCAACGCTGCGCGTGTTGTGATCTGACCGTCCATGTCGTCGATCGCGCGGAGAAGCGCGCCGACGGCCTTCGGCTCGGTGATGGCGGCCCGGTGATTGACCTTTGGCGCTATGAGAGCGCCCGTTAGGTCAGCCGATGGGTCGCGCTCGGCGCGATTGGTGCTAATCGCATATTTGAAGACACGACCGCTAATGCTGCGGGCACGTCGGGCCGTATCATATCGCCCTCGCCTCTCAATCTTTCGAAGCACATCAAGCAATTCCGACGCCTTGATCTCGGCGATCGCTCGATCGCCCAAATCGGCGTTGATGAAGCCGAGAAGCCATTTTTTCTTTTCTATTGTCTTTGGGTCGTCGCCCTCGGCTTCGAACTTCGTGATCAGTTCGTCCGCGACGATCCGGAAGGTATTGCTGCGCGCGATGCGCGCCGCGCTGCGATCCAACTTGCGCTGCGCGGACGGATCGATGCCCTTGGCCAGAAGCACCTTGTTCGCGTCCCGGCCGGCGCGAGCATCTGCGAGACTGACCGCCGGATAGGCGCCCAGCGCAATCAGCTTCTGCTTTCCGTCGAACCGATACGCCTGTCGCCAAAGCCGCGACCCGTTCTTTTCAACAAGCAAATGCAGCCCGCCTCCGTCGCTGATCTTGTAGGGCTTCGTGGCGGATTTGGCGGCACGGCAGGCGGCATCCGAAAGCGGCATCGATTTGGTCCCCGCGGTCAATCTACCAACACACGATCGACGGACTACCAACAGCGATACCAACAAAAACACCGGCTGCCGGCGGACGGTCGCGAATGTCAGCGAACTAGAAATCGCTCTAATTCAAGCACTTATAGCACATTAGCGGACAGAGGAGGAAGCTGGGGGACAACCAAATGGTGCCCAGGGGCGGGATCGAACCACCGACACTGCGATTTTCAGTCGCATGCTCTACCAACTGAGCTACCTGGGCGCCGCCCCGGATCAGGTCCAGGGAGCGCCGGTTTATAGTCAGGCAAATCGGCCCTGTCCACCCGCCCGATGGCATTTCTGTGAACGAAGATTTTCCCGTCAAAACAATGGGAAATGACCGCTTCGGACCGGCTTGGACAGCGCGAATGCCCGTCAAGCCTATTCGGCGTCCTCGTCATCCGTCGGTTTGCCGGGAATCGCATAGGAACCCGACAGCCAGCGATTGAGATCGACGTCGCGGCAACGCTCGGAGCAGAACGGCTTGGAGGCCTCCACCGCGGGCTTGCCGCAGATCGGGCACGGTTTTTCGCCGGATTTGGACACCTTAGCTTGCATTCAACCAACCAAAACGGATCGGGAAACCTTCGCCGCCCAGCAGGGAGACGGTCTCATAGAGCGGCAGGCCGACGATATTGGAGTAGGAGCCGACCATCTTGACCACGAAGGAGCCGGCAATGCCCTGCACGGCATAGCCACCGGCTTTGCCGCGCCACTCGCCGGAGCCGATATAGGTCGAGATGTCTTCTTCATTGAGGCGCTTAAAGCGCACCTTGGTCTCGATCAGCCGCTGCCGGAAGCTTTCCTTGGGGGTGACGATGCAGACCGCCGTATAGACACGGTGGTTGCGGCCCGACAGCAGCCGCAGACACTGCGAGGCTTCATCGACCAGTTCCGCCTTGGGCAGGATGCGGCGGCCGACGGCGACCACGGTATCCGCCGCGAGAATGAACGCGCCGCGGAGTTCGTCGTCGAGCTGGACCGACTTCAGCGCCGCTTCCGCCTTGGCGCGCGCCAGCCGATTGGCGCAGGCGCGCGGCAGCTCGCCCCGCTTCGGGGTCTCGTCGACATCGGCGGGACGCAGCGCATCGGGCTCAATGCCGGCCTGGTTGAGCAGGCTGAGGCGGCGGGGCGAACCGGAGGCGAGAACGAATTTGGGACGGCCGAGCATGCGGGCTGATGATCCTGGAAATGCGGCCGGAACCTATCGGAAGCCCCCTGCTTCGACAACCGCGGTGCGGTTATTTAGCCGCTGGCGGCGCCGCCTTTCGCGAAACGTTTGCGAATCCGCAGCAGCAGCCCATCGCAGACCTCGCGATAGGCCGCCAGTTTCTGGTCGCGGTTACCTTCGGTTCCCGTGGGATCCACCGTCGGCCAGTATTCGACCTCGGCGGCATCGGTGCGTGTCAGATCCAGCGCCTTGTGATGCGCCTCCGGCGACAACGTGATGATGAGATCGAAATTGAGCCCTTCCCAGTCTTCGAGTTCCTCGAAGGTCATGGGCTTGTGTCTGGAGATGTCCTGGCCGAGTTCGGCCATCACGGCCACTGCGAAAGGATCGAGCTCGCCCTTCTTCACCCCGGCGGATTTCACATACAGCGCCTGCGGAAACATCTGCTGCAGCAGGCTGGCGGCCATCGGCGAACGCACGCTGTTCTGGCCACAGGCAAACAACACCGCCTGCGGCGTACGCGCGCGTGGCGGCGCGGCCATCAGCGACTAGCCTTTCCAGTGAAGGACGGAGATCAACGTAAACAGCCGTCGCGACGTTTCGAAATCGACGCGCACCTTGCCGGCCAATCGTTCCTGCAGCGTCCGCGAGCCTTCGTCATGGATGCCACGGCGGCCCATGTCGATGGCCTCGATCTTGTCAGGCGTAGCGGTGCGGATCGCCTGATAGTAACTGTCGCAGATCATGAAGTAGTCCTTCACAATGCGGCGGAACGGCCCCAGCGACAGAAGGTGCGCAACGACAGGCGTACCGTCCTCGCGGCGGATGTCGAACATCAGCCGGCTGCCGGTGATGCCTATATGCAGCGTAAACGGGCCGACGTGTGCGCCTTCCGGCGCGAACAGGTTCTGCTCGATCAGGTCGTAGATCGCGATCGCGCGCTCATGCTCGATATCCGGCCCGGAACGGCCGATCGATTCCTCATCGAGCGTCACCGCGACGATGCGGTTGTTGCTGTCATCCTCTGGTGGAGGGGCATTACTCATCGCAAATTGAGGCGCAATCCGACCGAACGTGCGTGGGCATCGAGGCCTTCAGCCTTGCCCAGCGTCATCGCAGCCGGTCCCAGCGCCCGCAGCTGATCCGGCCCGCACTTCAGGATCGATGTTCGCTTCATGAAGTCAAGTACGCCGAGGCCCGAGGAGAACCGCGCCGAGCGCGCCGTCGGCAGCACGTGGTTCGAGCCGCCGACATAGTCGCCGATCGCTTCCGGCGTATGACCACCGAGGAAGATGGCGCCGGCATTGCGTATCTTGAGCGAGAACGCCTCAGGATCGGCCGTCATGATTTCGAGATGCTCGGCGGCGATGGCGTTGGCGAGCGGCACGGCGTCATCGAGCGCCTGCACCAGAATAATCGCGCCATATTCGTCCCACGACGCGCGCGCGATGTCCGCGCGCGGCAGAGTGGTGAGCTGCGCTTCGACAGCGCGCGCGACATTGTCGGCCAGCGCCTTGCTGTCTGTGATCAGGATCGACTGCGCATTGACGTCGTGCTCAGCCTGCGCCAGCAAGTCTGCGGCGATCCAGTCGGCATTGGCGGTATCGTCGGCAATGACCAGCACTTCTGAGGGGCCGGCAATCATGTCGATGCCGACCTTGCCGAACACCTGGCGCTTGGCAGCGGCCACATAGGCATTGCCCGGACCGACGATCTTGGCCACTGGCGCAATGGTGTCGGTACCGTAAGCGAGCGCGGCCACGGCCTGCGCGCCGCCTACGCGGTAGATTTCGGAAACGCCACCGAGCTTTGCAGCGGCCAGCACCAGCGGATTGAGCTTGCCGTCCGGTGACGGCACCACCATCACCACGCGCTCCACGCCGGCGACTTTGGCCGGCACGGCATTCATCAAGACCGACGACGGGTAGGCAGCAGTCCCACCGGGCACATAGAGGCCAACAGCCTCGATGGCGCTCCAGCGCCAGCCGAGCTCGACGCCCAGCGCATCGGTGAAGCGATCATCCTTGGGGAGCTGGCGCTTGTGGAACAACTCGATGCGGTCGCGGGCGAATGTCAGGGCCTCGACGGTCTCTGCGTCGCAGGCGGCAACGGCGGCATCGACCTCGGCAGCGGTCACGCGCAGAGCCGAGGCCTTGAGGTCCAGCCGATCGAACTTGCGGGTCGCTTCGAGCAGCGCTGCGTCGCCGCGGGCGGCGACATCGTCGACAATGGCGCGCGTGGCAGCCTCGATATCGGCCGCGACTTCGCGCTTCATGGTCAGGAAGGCATTGAAGCGCTGGGTGAAATCGGCGCTGGCGGTATCGATACGAATTGGCATTCTGGTGTTCCGGCGGGGCCTTGCCGGCCAAGGCCCCCTGCTCAATGGCGCGGCGGCAAAGGGCCGTCAACCCTGTGCTGCCATGGAAAGGATGAATAGCGGATCAGGCGTCCAGACCGGAGGCCTCGGTGCCGGCATCGCTGGTCAGATCGTCCGGGCCGAGATCGGCCAGTTCGACCTCGAGACACTCGACATCCAGCCGGAGTGCGCCCCCACCGGCGAAGATCAGGACGACGCTACCGCCAGGAGGCTCGGCGGCATGGAATTCGATGCCGAACAGTTCCAGCGCGATGTCGGGCGTTTCGAGATCGATATCGCGGGACTTGCAGGCCAGCACGCGGTCGAAGCGCAGCGCCGAGACCAGCCGGCGCGGCGTGACTTCCCCTGAAATCGTCTGATCCCAGTCGAGCCGGCTCATGCCGACCACGAGCCGCTTCTCGCTCTGCCGCCAGATAATGTCGCCGACATTGACAGCCGCATCCTGAACATGCGCGGAAATCACCGCGAGGTCGTCGGCATCCAGTGCAATCAGCTTGCGTTGACCCGTCACGGCGACCCCTTTGAGAGAATCCTATCCGCTGATGCGCTCGATGGTAGCGCCGCAAGCGGACAGCTTTTCCTCGAGCCGCTCGAAGCCGCGATCGAGATGATAGATGCGATTGACCATGGTCTCGCCTTCCGCGACAAGGCCGGCGATCACCAGAGAGACCGAGGCGCGCAGGTCAGTCGCCATCACGGGCGCGCCGCGCAGCTTGGCCGTACCGTCGATGGTCGCGGTTTCACCGTCGAGGTGAATTCGCGCGCCGAAGCGTGCCAGCTCCTGCACATGCATGAAGCGGTTCTCGAAAATTGTCTCGGTGATATGCGAGGAGCCCGTGGCTGTCGTCATCAGCGCCATGAGTTGCGCCTGCAGATCGGTCGGAAAGCCGGGGAATGGTGCCGTCGACACGTTCACCGGCTTGATTCCCGCGCCGTTGCGCGAGATGCGGATGCCGTCGTTGTTCGGCGTCACCGTCGCGCCGGCCTCGACCAGTACGTCGAGCGCCGACTGTAGCAATTCAGGCCGTGCGCCTGAAAGTTGCACATCGCCGCCGGTCATGGCCACGGCCATGGCATAGGTACCAGTCTCGATGCGATCTGGCAGCACGGTGTGGCGCGTGCCATTCAGTTTGGCCACGCCCTCGATCGTGATCGTCGGGGTGCCGGCGCCAGAGATGCGCGCGCCCATCTTGTTCAGGCAGTCGGCGACGTCGACGATTTCCGGCTCACACGCCGCGTTGTTGATAATGGTCGTGCCCTTGGCCAGCGTCGCAGCCATCAGCGCCACATGGGTGCCGGACACGGTGACCTTGGCGAAGTCGATCTCGGCGCCTTTCAGGCCGCCGGGGGCCTTGGCAATGACATAACCGCCGTCGATGGTGAGTTCTGCGCCGAGCTTCTCCAGCGCCATGATCAAGAGATCCACCGGGCGGGTGCCGATGGCGCAGCCGCCGGGTAGCGACACCTTGGCTTCGTGCATGCGCGCCAACAGCGGCGCGATCACCCAGAAGGACGCGCGCATCTTCGAGACCAGCTCGTAGGGCGCTGTCGTATCGATGATGTTGGCGGCGGAGATATGCAGGGTCTGACCCTGATATTCATGGTCGCCCGGGCGCTTGCCGGCCGACATGATGTCCACGCCGTGATTGCCGAGAATGCGCTGCAACTGCGCGACGTCGGCCAGACGCGGCACGTTGTCGAGAATCAGCGTCTCGTCGGTCAGCAGACCGGCGATCATCAATGGCAGCGCCGCGTTTTTGGCGCCCGAAATCGGGATCGTGCCATTGAGTTTGCTGCCGCCGACGATGCGAATGCGATCCATACCGATTCCCGCTGATTGCTGTGCCCCGACTATAGGGCGGATGGCCTCTTTAAAGCAAAAGCGTCGAAATTTGCGGTTTTTCGATGAGGCCGGCAGCAAATCTAAGAAAGGGCCGAATCGGCCCGTTTACGCTCCGACCTGATTGATATCCGGGGTTTCCAGGATTGGCTTGGAGTAGCCGTTACGAACCACCCGGATCATGGCGCGGCCGACTTTCTCCGTCGTGGTGACGTATTTTGGCGCGCCCCGGACCAGCAGCGTCCATAACGGCGCGGTCGCGGTGTAGATCGCCTGGACCCACGCAGTCTTCGAACGAACACCATGCAGCGGTTGGATGCCGCCGGGGCGGAACATATAAGCGGCCTTGAACGGCAGCTTGAGCAAATCGTTCTCGGTCTTGCCCTTGACCCGCGCCCACATGACGCTGCCCTGCTCGGTGCTGTCGGTGCTCTGGCCGGTCACGTAGACGAAGGTCATCGCGGGATTGAGCCGCGCCAGCGTGTTCGCCACCGCGAGGGTGATGTCGTAGGTGATCCGACGATAGTCCGGCTCGCTCATGCCCAGCGACGAGACGCCAAGGCAGAACAGGCAGGCGTCATAGCCCGTCAAGTCGGGCGCGATGGCCGACAGATCGAAAAAATCCGTATGCATGATCTCGCGCAGTTTGGCATCGCGTTGCCCGGTAGGACTGCGGCCGACCACGAGCACGGCTTCAACATCGGGATCGAGCAGGCATTCGCGCAGCGCGCCTTGCCCGACCATGCCGGTCGCACCGAACAGAATGACTTTCATGAGACTTCCTTTGGATGACTGACAGTCGATCGCGCGACGCAATCAGGCGGCAATTGCGACCTGATCAAACGACATGCCGGTGAGCGCAGCTGAGACCTCCCACAGCCGCGCGCCGACGGCGGCATCCTGAGCTCGCGGCATGATCTTCGCAGGAGCCGGCGGCCCCTTCATTTCGTAGACGCCGTTCGGGCCGTAATAGCCAGCTGGCTTCGCATCGGGTGAGGTGGCTGCAAACAATGTCGGCAAGGCACCGGCGGCGGCTGAATGACTCAGCGGACGCAGCAACCGGCTTCCGAGCCCCATCAAGCCACCGCTGCCGGGACCGTTCGGAATGAGATCGGTGAGTGCGAAACCGGGATGCGCGGCATTGCTCATCAGACCCCAGCCCGCAGCATCGCTGCGCCGCTGCAACTCGATCGCGAAGATCAGCATCGCGAGCTTCGACTGCTGATAGGCTTTCCACGGCTTGTAGAATGTCGCGCCCTGAAGATCGTCGAAATCGATGAGGCCCGAACGATGCGCAAGACTGCTGAGATTGACCACACGCGGCGCCTTGTTGCGGCGAAGCACAGGGAGCAGACGCGCCGTGAGCGCATAGTGACCGAGATAATTGGTACCGAGCTGCATCTCGAAGCCGTCGGCGGTGGTCTGGCGCGTCGGCAGCGCCATCACGCCGGCATTATTAATCAGCAGATCAAGCGACGCGTACATCGCATCGAAACGGCGTGCGAAAGTAGCGACGGCGTCCAGGCTGGCGAGATCGAGGTGCTCATAGCTGATGATCGCGTCGGGATGTCGCTCGCAGATGCGCTCAATCGCAGCGCTCCCCTTGGTGTCGCTACGGCCGGTCAGCACCACTTCGGCGCCGGCTCCCGCAAGCGCCATTGCCGTCTCGAAGCCGAGGCCGCCTGTCGCCCCGGTCACCACGGCCAGTTTGCCGGTCATGGGCGGAATGTCCCTAGTGGTCCAATCGCTCATCTCTGTCTCCCCACATCCGATCAGCGGCACGAACGCCTGCGCAAGGCTAAATGTGCACTCAGTGCAAATTTGCAATAGGTGCAGGCTAGCCTTATCTTAAGGCCGATGAGCATCGCCAAGCCTCTGAAATCAAAATTGAAAACGTCAGCGTCCGACATTGCGCCGGCCTCCGGGCTGCGCGAGCGCAAGCGTGAGCAGACCCTGCAGCGGCTGACGGAAGCGGCGATGAAGCTGTTTCTGGCCAAAGGCTACGAGGCCACCACGCTGGACGATATCGCGGCCGCCGCCGAGATCTCGCGCCGCAGCTTCTTCCATTATTTCGCGTCCAAGGAAGATGTCGTGGTGGCGTGGCAGGATCGCAGCGCCGATGCCCTGACCGCTGCCATCGCCGAACGCCCTGCTGATGAATCGATGATCACCGCAGCAGAGAATGCGATCCTGACCATGACTCGGCACCTCAACCCCGAGGATGCCATTGCCATTGCCCGGTTGAAGCGCGAAACGCCAGCACTGCAGGCGCGCGAGCAGGTCAAATACGAGAAGATGGAACGCGCGATGGCGGGGGCGCTTGCAGCGCGCGCCAGCGACAAGACCGGTCAGACGCAGGCGCGACTAGTGGCAATGATCACCACCGGCGCCATCCGGATCGCGAGCGAGAACTGGCTGACCCAAGGCGCGCGCGAAAAGCCGGACGTGCTGGTCAGGCGCATGTTTGCGGATATCCGGGCGGCCCTCGACGAGCCGCCCGCACGCAAGGCGAAAACCTGACGGGTGATATTAGCCGCCCGCTGCGGCTAATCGCCGTCGCGCGATCAGGCAAAGCCGCCGGGCATCGGGCGAAACTTCCTGATCGCAAGGAAGGTCGTGACGACGAAGAACACCAGCACGATGCCCTGAACAATCGCAAAAGGCGGCTCACTGGGCGGCACGCTCGGTGCCAGCGCATGAAGCGGCGGGACCTTCAGGAAGCTCTGGATCACCAGCACGAACACATTGAGATAAAGCGAAATCATCGCAGTCAGCACGTAAATCCAGCGCCATGGCCCCGCCAGCTTCTGGCCGTACAGCGCCAAACAGGCGACCGCCAGCAGCACCAGCGAAATGATGCCGATGACATGCGACGGCAACAATTTCTCGACCGGGAAGAAGAAGCCGGTCACGCTGGTCAGGATCGTCGTCAGCAGAAATAGACCGGTCCAGCCGGGCAGCGGCTTTGACTTCAGCAGCCCGACCATTGCGACCAAGCCAGCAACAATTCCGATCAGGCTGACCACCACATGAAGCAACGTGAACGTTGCCAAGCTCATTCCCAAAACCATGATGCACCCCTGCTTTAGAACTCGTCAAATCTTAGGGTGCAGCGCGGGAACTTGCCAATAGTTTTTGGCTGATAGTCATCATATAGATTTACGTGCAAGGCGCCGTTTTCTTCAAGACATTCGCGTTCGATCAATAGTGCCCCGCAATCTACTTATTGAGAAACTCAACCAATTTCGGGATCACCTGATCGGGGGCTTCTTCCATCAGCCAATGGCCTGAGCCTTTGACGATAACGCCGTCCACATTGCTGGCAACGAGGCGCCCCTGCTCGATCAGGAAAGACCCACCGGCCTTCTCACCAGAGAGAACCAGCATCGGCATTGGCAGTTTGGTCTTGGCAAGTTCGGCAAACTCGGCGGCATCTTTCTCAAAAGCACGGAAGACCTCGAAACCGGCTGCCATATGGCCGGGCTTCGCATAGGCCTTGGCGTAAAACACGCGGTCCTTTTCGGGCACCGACTTCTTCGGGTTCGCGGCGAAATCATTCCAGAAGTGCTCAAGGTAAATGCGCTCGCGGCCCGCGACCAGCGCCAGCGGCGTCTTGCCGTAGAAATGGAAGTGCCAGAGGTCGCGTAACAGCCAGACATGCGTCCAGTCGCCAACACCAGGCAAAAAGGCATCCATCAACGCGATACGATCGACTTCGCTCGGATATTGCGCAGCGTAGGCATAGGCGACCATCAGGCCGATGTCGTGGCCGACAATTTTCACCTTGGGATATTTCAGGCCGACCACCAACGCATGGATATCGCGGGCCATCGCCACCTTGGTGTAGCCATCGGCCGGCGCGTCGGAATCGCCGAAGCCACGCAGATCCGGCGCGATCACCGTATGACTGGCCGCAAGTTTCGCGATCAGCGGGCGCCACATATGGCTGGTCTCGGCATAGCCATGCAGCAGCACGATCGGATCGCCCTTGCCCGCAATGAGATAATGCAGCTTGACGCCGTTGATGGTGGCGAAGCGGCTTTGCGGAGCTTGCGCTGAAGCGGATACGGGGAGAAACGGCGCTGCCAGGACGGCCAGCAGCACACCCAACAAAGCCCGGCGTCCGATCGTAAAAATGTGCATGAAGTCCCCACTGAAACGTCGCCCGCGTCGGGACGATTGTCTCAGTAGTAGCGCGGAATCGGCCCGTTGTGCGGAGTCTTTCGATCCGACAAATCGAACATGACTTCATCGACATAGCACCAGCCCCAGCCTTCGGGCGGATCGTAGCCTTCGATAATCGGATGCTTCGTGGCGTGGAAATGCTTGGTCGCGTGCTTGTTCGGGGAGTCGTCGCAGCAGCCGACGTGACCGCAGGTCCGGCAGATCCGCAAGTGCACCCACATACTGCCCGTTTTCAGGCATTCCTCGCAACCGAGTGCGCTGGGTGTCACATCGCGAATGCCGGAAATATGCGTGCAGCCTTTGGGCATGATGATCTCCCGTTATGAGCTCAAAGGGTTGGCGTGGCCGTATCGCCGAGAAAACCATGCAGCGCCGCCACCACCTGGGCGCCCTCGCCGATCGCGCCGCCGACACGCTTCACCGAACCCGAGCGCACATCACCGACCGCAAAGACACCGGACACCGACGTCTCCAGCGCCTGCACGCTGCGGCCATTGGCGGGAATGCCGGTGATGATGAAGCCATGACGATCGAGGGTGACGCCGCAATCCGCCAGCCATTCGGTGGCGGGATCGGCGCCGACGAACAGGAACAGATTACGGATGTCAGCGCAGGACTCCTCGCCGGACAGCCGACTACGGGTACAGATCCGTTCGAGCCCCGCCTCCTGCGTCCCCTCCAGCGCCACGACTTCGGTGTTGAAGACCAGCTCGATATTCGGTGTCGCCTCGATGCGCTCGATCAGATAGCGCGACATGCTGGCGCCGAGGCCGCCGCCGCGGATCACCATATGCACCTTGTTGGCCTGGCTCGCGAGAAACACCGCCGCCTGACCTGCCGAATTGCCACCGCCGACCAGGTAGATTTCCTGCTCCCTGCAGAGTCGGGCCTCGATCGGAGATGCCCAGTACCAGACGCCGCGACCTTCGAAATCGGCGAGCCGCTCGATGTTCGGCCGGCGATAGCGTGCGCCCGATGCCACCACGATGGCCTTGGCACGCATGACATCGCCATCGTCGAGTTCAAGAGCGAACAGTCCGTCCTTGCGTGAACAGTCCAGCGACTTCACGGCGGCCGGGATCATGATATCGGCGCCGAACTTCTGCGCCTGGTTGAAGGCACGCGCCGTGAGTGCCATCCCGGAGATGCCAGTCGGGAAACCGAGATAGTTCTCGATCCGCGCGCTGGCGCCAGCCTGGCCGCCGAATGACTTGGCATCGCAAACCGCAACCGACAGGCCTTCCGACGCGCCATACACCGCGGTGGACAAGCCCGCAGGTCCGCTGCCGACGATGGCGACGTCATAGGTCTTGCCCTTGGCGATATGACTGATCATGCCCATCGCGCGGGCGAGTTCGGAGAAGGACGGATTGCGCAGCACCGTGCCGTCGGCCACCACCACCAGCGGCAGATCCTCCGGCGACGGCGTATAGCGCGCGATCAGATCGGCTGCGTCCTTGTCCGTTGCGGGGTCGAGCAGATGATGCGGATAGCCGTTGCGGGAGAGGAAGCCCTGCAGGCGGATGACATCGCTGGAGTTGGCCGCGCCGATGAAAGCCGGACCGCCAGCGCTGCCCTGCAGGAGGTTCACCCGACGCAGGATCAGCGCACGCATGATGCGCTCGCCCAGATCCGCTTCCGCGATCAGCAGCGCGCGCAGCCGTTCCGGCGGAATCAGCAGCGTCTCGACATCGCCTTCAGCATGACCGTCAACCAGCGCGACGCGGCCCGACAGTTGCGCGATCTCGGCGACGAACTGTCCGGTGCACTGATCGGCCACCGGCGTGATGCGGCCGAAACCGTCGCGCTGGGTGATCGTCACATGTCCGGACAACACCACGAACATGCCGGGACCGGGCTTGCCGGTCTCGAACAGGCAATCGCCATCCTTGTAATGCCGGATCTCACCGAAGCGGCGCATCCGCTCGATCTCCGCCGCCGTCAGCACGGGAAAAGTCTGATCGTGACGCGGCAGCGCCGCCCGCGGCGCGTAGGCCGGTAGCTCGGCGCTGGATGATGCCTGGGATTCTGATGACATTTAAACTCGCATGCTCACGCGGCGGACAGGTGCCATCAATCCCGATCGGGATCGACGGGTCTTGAACAGAAGTCCTGTATCTTATCGGCGTCCGATGACGCCTCGACTGCGACGGCATCGCCGGTCTGACTGGCGCGCCCGCGCATTTGCACCTTCCGGCGCTTGAGATTTTCACGCAGCGCCTGGCGCAGCCTGTCCTGACGGGCAGCTGCACTTTCCTTGGCGGGTTTGCTCGGCTTATCGGTCATGGGCAGTTATGGTCGATCGAATGGCGTGCACAGATGCGCCAGATTGGATCCTGTGACCCCATACATAACCGCCTTCAACGCGTCAGGCGAGATGATCGACTTCGAGATGATGATCCGGCCAATGAAGGCTCTGCCGGCGGTTATCGAGGCCATGGGGAACCGGATCGACTCGCCAATGGCGAAACGCAAGGCGGCTGCAACCGCAACAGGCCGACCACACCCCTGTTATAATGATGCATTCTAAGTGCCACCCGCGCTTGCGCCGCCCGTGACCTTGTGGCAAGGATCGCCCCGCTTGGTAGGCGCCCTCGAGGCTGATTCCTGCACCCAGCATGCTGCCGTAGCTCAGTGGTAGAGCACTCCATTGGTAATGGAGAGGTCGACAGTTCAATCCTGTCTGGCAGCACCAGTCTTTTCAATGACTTAGGGCGAAACATCGCCTTCTCCATTTTATCGCCGGAAGCACCCCGGAAGCACATCCCCTCGGATTCGGCCTTTTAGGCCGCCCGAGAAGCCCGCTTGGCTTCGCCCATCGCCTCGGATCTGGCGGCCAAAACTTTTGCGGCCATCGCATGGGTCATGACGGCGTCGATCTCCACCATATTGTCCGGCATGCACTGGAACTGACCAATTGCCTTGCCCCCGAGCGGAGCCAGCATCCGCGCGGCCATACCCGACTCTACGTGAGCTTGGAGCAGGACGCCGCAGTCTTCGCTCCAGATGAGCATTTCGACGCCTTTACGGTCCAGCTCGTCCGCGATCGCGCTGTGAGCGACGACTGGGGCACCGGCGAAGATTGCTTTTGCTGATTTGCGCATAGTGATTTGCCTTTCGAGCAGTTGTGAAAGTCCAGGGGCGAAATGACCGACACTAGACGGCCCCGCACGCCTTTGGGCTCGCGCCTTGGACATGCGCGTGCGGCCCCTGGACAGTGATTTGATGATCGTCGACTTACCGGATTGGCGTTTCGGCTAGTGTAGTTGGGCTTTCGACCCCCGATCAGAATGCGCCGAATTTTTCTCTTAGCAACGATTATTTTGTCTGGAAAATACGTATCTCAAAAGTCGACAAGCAGGCGATTGCTATCACTTCGATTTCTGTATTTGGCTTTGTTAGTTGTCTGGCGGCAATCTCGCTAGTTCAGACAAAAAATACTGTGCAAGCGTGCCAACTCGATCTAGCCACTCGAAAACGAGTCGAGACGAGCGTACATTGACCATCAGCAAAGGGGCGCACTCATGGAGTTCAGCTATGGCAAAGCGAGCGACAAAGATTGCAGCGAGCTTAACAAACGATCCGGCCGTGAAAGCGTGGCGGCTCGTCCAAGAAGCTGGGGAAGACGACAGCGCCTATGACGAAGCGATTGATCTTTTCGAGCAGGCCCGCGTTACATCGCCAGTAGGGCTAAAGCACAAGCAGAAATTGCTTCAGATGCGCCGCGCTGATCTATCCCACGGCGACAAGCTGACTTTGTCGGGCAAGATGCGAATGGAAGCGCTTACGCGAACCATCGATGAAGGCATCAGCTACCTCGCTAGGCGAGAGCGATGATCCTAGAGGAGAGCGGCCCCAATGCCCATACCCCACCCCTGGGCGGGGGCCGCGCCACCGAAGTGCAAATGTCGCAAAGCGCTCCGACTAAATTTCTGCTTTTTGAAAAGGTCCGGGTTCCGCGACTTATCGGGGAGCAGTCGCAATATACATGGCAGCGTCATAGAGTTTGATCGATAAAACGACCACTGCGATGGCTCCTCCAATAAGATAGAACAACGCGCTGACATTTCTCAGTAGTGTGAATCGCCAAGCCTGAGCCCAATAAGTCAGCCGCGACTGTTGAAATTGATAACGCCACTGATCCTTCGAGAATTGCTTCACGATTGAAGGACAGAGGAACGAGTACAAACCGGACGCGATGAAAAGCAGAAAAGCTGCTGCGAGTGCCCAAAGCGACAGCGAGGGCGGCCCCATAGGCTTCAACTTCGCAAGCGCGGCTTCTATCGAAGGCGTTGAAACACCCGCTGCCTGAACAGCCAGCTTTATAGCCAGCAGATGCTGATTGTATAAAGCTAGCATGTAAATGAAGATCGGTATCGTTACCAACGCTGTTGTAGACGCAGTAAAAAAGGGAAGCCTTCCGAGCGCTCCAAGAGCTTCCCAATCTAGACGAAGGCAAATCGGCCTGATCACAAATTCAAATTGTGTATTGAAACCGTCAGCGGCCACGGTGTGAAGATGCCGAGCTTTATGGGCGTTGCGCACCTTGGCGAAAACGCCACTGTTAAAGTAAGCGCTCTCGAACTCGCAGTCGGCCCAATCTGATCCGCTGAAATCGCAGCGCTGCAGACGACTCCCGCGAAATGACGATCCGCGAAGAGTGCACCCTCGGAAGTCCACCTCTGATAGCTCGAGCCCCGAGAAATCGAAAGAAATAGTTTCATTACTTAAATCAAGGCGTGGGAGCGTCCCGGCTTTATGATGAGCTAAAAAATTCTGCCGATCTCGCAAAAGCGCCACGCTCGATGGATCTGACATTACCGTCCCCTGCCCTAAAAGTTAGGTTCTAACTATACGAGGAACGGCAGAAGTCCATTCCCAAGCTGACTTTCTAGGGGAGTTTCCAGGAAGTCGAGCTCAGGGGCGCTCGACAACAGCACCTCAGGGCGCGGATCAGAGAGATCGAGTGACGCCAAGGTCATCGAAATAAGACTGCGCCAAAGACCACTTAGTTTGCCCTCACCTCTTTGGTGTTAGGCCGTTGAAGGAAATCCAGCAGCTTCTTCTCTGCCCGCTGGCCAATGTATTGTGCCCCCGCAACCGTAAAATGCCCGCTGTCTTCATAGAGCCAGATTCCCTCCTGCATCGAAGGGCATGATTGATCGCAAAGATAATCAACTGGCCGTAGAAGCGTCACCATCTCGGGTCGTCTTTCCGTCACTCGTTGAAGCATCTCGTTGATCTTGAGGCCAGCTTCTCGCGCTACTGCAGCGTCGGCATCAGGGCACCGCGGATTTGGCGCGTACCATAGCGGCGCTGGCTGCAATCTGGTTCGATCGACGGAACAAGGAATCCGAACCTGAGCTCCAATTAGGAGGATGCGCCTCCCCGGCTTGGCCACGCTTGTGATGGTCGCGTCTAGCGCGCCTTCAAGCTGCGCAATCGACCTCTGTTCACCAGCGGGAAGATCTGGCCGGCTAAAGTCGGAGATCGTGTTCGAGTCCAGATAAATATCCCACGCGTGCCCGAGCACAACATCAACGTTGTTGCTCTTGATCCTCGTCAGGATCTCATCGCGATTTTTACGGCACTCTTCGAGCCGCGCTCCCTTGAGTAGAGTACCGACGAGTATAGGGCATCCGCCTAAGTTGGATGATTCGCCTCGCAGGTTGAGCCTCTTAAGCAACGGATCGAATGCCGCGACGTATTGATGCGAGAACGAGTCGCCCACGATCTCCATCGCAGTGGGACTGGACACATTCCCGAAAGCGCAATGTCGATAGCTCACCTCTAGACAAGGATACAGGCCAAAGCCTTGCAGCGTGGCGATTTCCGTCTGCTCGGGAGATAGGCGCCAGCGGAACCCATTGTTGGCGAACGTGAGATGAGAAATCACGACCAGACCCGCGACTAGTCCGCCGTAGCGCCATATCTGCGTTTGAGGTGCGGTTCGGCTTTGCCGGAACGGCGCCTCAACCCATCTGTAGCTCGCCCATGCGAATGCTATCATCACGCAGAGGAGCGCAATGGACAGGAATGGGGTAAGCGCACTCGGGCCGAGAATAAATCTGACAAAGAATATGATTGGCCAGTGGACCAAGTATAGCGAATAGGAGATCGCTCCGATCCACAAGAAGGGTCTGCTCGATATCGCCCGCGATGCAAATGCGCGTGATCCTGCAGCGATAACAGCTGCTGTTCCGATACAGGGCAGCAGCGTTATCAGGCTTGGCCACGCCCCCTCCCGTGCGACGTGCAATGAAACCAGAATTGCGCTTAGCCCCGCGGCTGCAAGCGCCTCTGAGGCCCAGCGGGAGATCTTTGCCCGCTCGGCGTAAATCACGGCCGCGCCAATGCAGAACTCGAAAATCCTGAACGGCATAAGGAAAAACGCAGCCTGGGGGTCAGTCCGCACGACGAGCATTGCTGCGATTAAGGAAGCAATTGCAGCGGCAAGTGTCGTCAGGCCAACAATCTTGAACCTTGCTGCGAGAACCACGGCTGCCGGCCATACGAAATAGAACTGCTCTTCCAAAGAGAGCGACCAGGTATGGAGCAATGGCAATTGTTCTGACGTTGCTGCGAAGTACTCTTTAGCTTCCCGCCAATATTGAACGTTCGCGATCGACAGCAGGGCGTGCGTGGCTTCCTTACCGAGTCCCCGGAGGAGGTCGGAGGGAAGCCAAACAAAGCCGACCAAATAGGTCGCAATCACCGTTGCAATGAGTGCCGGGAGGATTCTCCGGGCGCGGCGTAGGTAGAACTCCAGAAACGAGAAAGTGCCTCGCTGAACCTCAACCAAGATATGTTTGGAAATCAGGTAGCCGGAGATGACGAAGAAGATATCGACACCGACAAAGCCGCCGGCCAGCGGGGCGACCTTCAGATGGCAAAGCACGACAGCAACAACTGCAATGGCTCGCAAGCCAGCAATTTCAGGGCGGAACCCGCCCTCCTGCACTTCAGCAACCGCCACGACCAATCTCCCGACGCCCTTCTTATGGGAAACATCGGGAAATATCTAGCAATGATCGGGTCGTCCAAATCGCCGTGTTCCCTGTCGCCACTGCGGCTTAACGCGTTCACTCGTCTGCTCCCGGAATAGTGAGAAGCGCACAAGAGCAGACGGATCGCCGACCACGGGAGCCTCGCTAGCTCGCAGGCGAGTACGGCAGCTGCGAGCCTGGGGAGAGTTCTTTGGCAGCTGAGAACTGTCCAGAGAATTGCTCGTCGACACATACGCGATGATCTGGTCCGGCGAAATGATTGACGTCGCCGGCGACGTCGACCGTGCGACTACCGATGTTGTTTTCGAGCCGAACGGTGTGGGCATCCCGACCCTGCATCCACGAATGCCCTTGGCCCACCCAGACTCATCTCGTGTGTTCCTACAGTGATGACGGGAAGCTTGCGGCCCCTTGCTAGAACTAAGGCAGCGGCCTTTTCGGTCAGGCTCACAGAGCCTCGAACAGTAACCGTAGGCCCACCGTAGCGACCGCCGCCAGCTGGACCGCCAGCGCGGCGGCGAGTTCCGCTTCTTGCCTCTGATCGTGCGTGTCTGTCCACCATTGACCGATTCTGCTCTGCATATCTGATCCTGACAATACGCACTTGATGACCGAGTGCGCATCCGCTTCGCTACGGCATGCGCGTGCTTTTAATGGTGATAGCGGCGATGACAGCTGTAGCGCTCATTGCGACCGCAGTATTCTTGCTGTCAGTGGCCTTGCTCTAAGTTCACAAGAGCAATAGAGGCAAGCCCAGCACCAGCAGGAAAATGACGAGGACGCCAAGTCCTAGATTATCGTCGCCCTTTAAGTCTCTTGAGGCCGTCGGTTCGACCGTCGACATTTTTCAGCCTGACATAAGCCAGCCACTTATCGACGAGCCATCCAATGCCCGTCTGCTGGCGCCTGAGATATATTTGATTTTCACCCATCACCATCGGTATGGCCCTTCTACGAAGCTGCTTGAAGCGTGCGCGCTTCGAGAGCTTCCATGTATTGAGCAATGGCTCTGTTTGAGAGCAGCAGGCGGCTCCTTACTCCCTGCCGGATCATAGTTTCAACCGAGTGGAGCAGAGTGTGCGAGCAGAACTCTGCGTCCTCGATCTCGCCTGCCCGTTCCAGATAATCCCATGCAATTTGGATCGCCTCTTCCATGAGGACAGCGAGGTGAACCAGTTGGCCAGGATTACTTCTCATGCCTATTCAAACGGCACAAATTGGATTCGTTCCCCGCAAACGGGGAACACACGATTAAACAGGAGGTTACGAACATATAAATGAAAGGACAGACCATGAGCGCCGAGAAAACAAACCCGCCAAGCGATGACGACCGCGAGAAGCAGGACTGGGGTAAGCAATCACAGAGTAACAAGCCCTGGAAACAGAACGCTCAGAATACCACTGACCCGAGCCCGCCTGATACGCCAAAGCCGGACTTGGAGAAGTGGAAAGAAACTAAAACCCACTGACAATAAAAAGCCCGCCGCGCCGGAGGACTCCAATGCGACGGGCCTTTTCGAAGTCGCGTTGGGCGCGGCCTCACTGATTGCTACGCAGGACTCTGGCAAAGTTTCAAGAGATAAGTCGCCGGCCGTACGGAACGTAGCGTGCGTCAGCCCATTACTGCAGTACGAAACAACCACGAGGATATTCAAATGAAGAAATTTGTCGTCGCTGCCGCGATTGTTGGGCTTTCCGCCACTGCGTCCTTCGCTCAATCCGGCGCTAACCCGAGTGCTCCACAGCCCGGCTCAACCGGCGCAGGCGTCAATCAACCCGGTACTACTTCAACCGGGACGGCTGTTGATCGTCCTGACACCATGAAGAAGGATGGGATGTCCGGTACGAGCGGCATGAGCAACACTGGCGCGAACAACAATATGCAGCAGGGCGGCGCGTCAAAGGATGGTATGGGCCAGCAGAACAAGGGCGGCATGTCCAAGTAAGGGCTAAGAGAAGGAGATGGCGCAGAGCTCAGATAAGAAAGAACAACCACTCCCATCAAGCAGCAAATTCCCCCACTCTCCGCGCGGGCTTTTTTCGTTCAGCCTATCCGGCACTTTCTATGGTGCGGATCGGTACTTGGCGACAAAATAGTTCAAAACGAAAAGCCGAATGCTTGAGGTGAGATTCGCCTGAACTCGATCGCGGTCTTCGCTCGCTTGCCTTAATTATTGTATGTCGCTAGTAAATTGTCATCGCTCTGGACCCGGTGAAACCCCGGGTGGCTCTTCCGGCCGCCGATCCGCCGGACCACGCATGCCGGCCCGACAGTCGTCCATCGCATCCTGCGGTGCACTGTTTGGCGCCACTGCGGAAACTATCCATGAAATCCTCGTCCTTTCCCCGCTACCACTCCGAGTGGGTTGGCGGCGCCATCAGCATTCGCCGCGACGTTCTCGCCGGCATGGTCGGCACCTTTGCTTTGATCCCCGAAGTCATCGCATTCTCCTTTGTCGCCGGCGTCGATCCGGAAGTCGGACTATTTGCGTCCTTCGTTATCGGTATCGTCATCGCCTTCGCCGGGGGGCGTCCGGCGATGATCTCCGGTGCCGCAGGATCAGTGGCGCTTGTCGCCGCGGCATTGGTGGGCAGCCACGGCCTAAACTACCTGCTGGCAGCCACGCTACTCGCCGGGCTCCTGCAGATCGTGTTTGGCCTGCTCAAGCTTGACGTGTTAATGCGCTTCGTGTCGCGCTCGGTGCGCACCGGCTTCGTCAATGCGCTGGCGATCCTGATTTTCTCGGCGCAGGTGCCGCAGATGCTCGGCGTCACCTGGCACACCTATGCGATGATCGGTCTCGGCCTCGCCATCATCTATCTGGTGCCACGCCTGACCACCGCCATTCCCTCGCCGCTGATCTGCATCGTTGTGCTGACAGTGGTCGCCGTTGCCTTCCCGATGCCAATCCACAGCGTCGCCGATCTCGGCCGCCTGCCGAATGCGCTGCCCACCTTCAGCTTCCCGGGCGTACCGCTGACATGGGCAACGCTCAGCATCATCGCGCCCTATGCACTGGCGATGGCCGCGGTCGGGCTGCTGGAGTCCATGATGACCGCCAGCGTCGTCGACGACCTGACGGAGACCACCAGTTCCAAGGCCCGCGAATGCACAGGGCTGGGCCTCGCCAACATTGCTGCCGGCCTGTTCGGCGGCATCGCCGGCTGCGGCATGATCGGCCAGACCGTCGGCAATGTGCGCTATGGTGGTCGCGGCCGGCTGTCGACGCTGGTGGCCGGTGTCTTCCTGCTGATTGTCATGGTGCCACTGCGGCCGTGGGTTGCGCAGGTACCCGTCGCCGCCCTCGTGGCGATCATGATCATGGTCTCGATCAGCACCTTCTCCTGGGGCTCGATCCGAGACCTTGCCCGCCATCCAAAGGTCTCGGGCATCGTCATGTTGGCCACCGTCGCGGTGACGGTGGCGACCCACGATCTGGCGATAGGCGTGGGGGTCGGTGTGCTGCTCAGCGGCGTGTTCTTCGCCTTCAAGGTAACCCGGTTGATGGAGGTACAGATCAGCCATGACGCTACGACGGACACCCGGATCTACACTGTATCCGGCCAGATCTTCTTCGCCAGCGCCGACATCTTTGCCGATCACTTCGACCTGCGCGACACTGTCCGCACTGTCCGCATCGACCTGACCGCGGCTCACCTTTGGGACATCACCTCCGTCGCCGCGCTTGATGAAGTCGTCGGCAAGATGCGGCGGCACGGTATAGCGGTCGAGATAATCGGCCTGAACCAGGCGAGCGCCGTACTAGTGGATCGCCACGCGCCGCTGGTGCGAGACACCACTGCATCATCTGGATGAGTGCACTTTCTCGATCCTCTAGACGCTCACGGCTCTAACCCAATGCTACTGCGAGCCTGCAGGTTCTCGATGACGGCGGCAACATGATTGCCGCAATTTCGCTGAACCGGCCGATGCATTGAACACAAATGATCGTTGTGGTCTGCCCCGTGACGCCCTCACCGCCATCGGGTAAATGGGATATGGCCTCTTCCGAACTCAGTGGCTTACTTGGAATCTGCGAGTGGCAATGACGAACCCGCGAATAGCCATAGCGTGTTTAATTCTCGTGGTTCTGATGGCCGCCTTTTTCGTGGCCGATGTGCACACCTCATGCAAACAAGAGCATGGGCCGGACTACAAGTGCTATCCGGGCGGGCGCCGACTGGTTCGCTAGGTCCGGGCTTCACCACCCATCGAGACATCGACCATGTCGTTATGCATGATCGTCTGAGGCCCGCGACTGTCCCACTTGATGACGACACCGCTCCAGGTGTTCTCAGTCACGGTGCCAGCGTCGGTTCGGTCGTTCTTCCAATGAACACGATCGCCAGTTCTTAGCTTTCTCGATTCGTCGCCGGTCATCGACATAGCCTTTCAGTGAACGTCATTCCCGCTTCTTCTTGAACGGCACCACATGCCTTGGTCCCGCACGTTGCGGCAGCACTGGCTGTTTAGGCTTCGGCGGATCGTCAAGAAAGAAGCGATTCCGGTGACAGGCCGCATATCCGTAGAAATAGCCCCACCAAGTTTCAGTATCGCTGCCGTCACCCCACGGCATCGGATCTGGCTCCCCGCCGTTGGCATCCTGGGGACCGCTATCGGGATCGGTATCGCCGGGCTCGTCCACATGATGCCGCCAGACCCATGCGCGTATATTCACACTCGTCTGGCTCGGTGCAATCGTCGACGATGATGATGAGCTGAACGATATTGTCGGCAGAGAAGACCCCGACGAGATCATGGGTCTCGATTATTCGAACGAGATAGGTTGGCATGCCATCTTACCAGCCCCGGTAAGGTCTCCCGAGTGCTATCAATAGCGTGCGAGACCGCGTGGGTCACCTCAGCGTAGATGGAATAGGAACGTCAGGCCATGTTCGATTCTTATATCAGCAAACTTGGTGGCCTGCCTTTGGTCGGTGATCTTCCGGCCGGCCTAGCACTGTGCGCCCTATGGCTTTCGCCAGCGATCATCGCGCTATTGAAGGGACAGCGAGACTTTCGCTTCGCTACAATACCGGCTGCATTATTCTCTCTCATGATGGCCGCCATCGGCGCCTACAACATCTCACTCTTATGTTGGATTGCGGCCTGGGCAATTCTTGTAGCTAGCTTGGTCCATTCGAGCCGAACCAGCTAGCATCGCGGTGGCTCACGCACTCCCGAATAACGATCAGTTAGGAGCGCGCTCGATAACTTCGACGATCGCGTGAGGAAGGACCTGAGGCGTGGCCTTTGTCCAACGGATGGCCTCTGCGGGGTTTGCTGTCATCAGATCGAAGTGCCAAACCAGTGGCTCCTTGCCCGATGGCATTGGTGTGGTGACGCGAACCGTGGTCGTCTGCATTCCAGTCTCCGAATCTGTTGATACGCAGACTTTAGCGTTGCATTTGCGAATCAGGAATACATCCACGGCCCATGACGCCACGTTGGACACGCGCATTGGTGCATGAAGTTACAGTACGAGCGCCCATAGTGGCGCGATCCTGACCAATCAGGGAAAGGAGATTGCGAATGAATTTGGCTCGGGGAGGGTGACAACCGACGTCGTGCACCATTACAGAACGCATAACTAATTAGGGTCGCTGGGCAGCACGCGGATTTGCGTCACCGTCATGTCGAAATACGACGGAGTTTCAAGCGATTGCTCGAACACGAAGTTCAGAGGCTTTCCATCAAGCTGCGCCCTAAATACGCGAGTGCTTTTTGCTTTATTGGAAAGACGTTGACCTGCGTCGGTGTCCTCTTTCCAATTATAATTCATTGCGATTTCCTGCAGCGGAAGGCCCTCCCCTGAGAACGTCAGAGAGCATTGCGACCGACCAAAAATGCTTTTGAGATCAAGGCCAATTCGAGCCTTGCTCGGCTCCTCGATCAGGTACCACCCCGAGGTGCAAAACGTGTTTTCTTTGCATGCAAGGACTTCATCGCCAGTTTCCCGTTTCCAGTTGGCCTTCTTCAAGGCATCGCTGATTTGCACAGCGTCCGGAAAAGATTTTAGGCAAAACCGTGAGAAAAGGTCGAACGAACGCGCCTTCGACACTGATTGTGCATCGGCCTCAGGCATCCGCATAATTTCGAACAGGATCGCCACCGTAATAGTGAGAGCGAGTCTAGTCCTATTTTTTTGGCTGAGGAGGAGATCATGCGAACCTTCTTTTCCAGCGACGACCATGTTGTCCTGACCAAGCGGCGAGGTAACTCACGGAACGGCTGTCCTGTCGCTACGCGCTTTTAGCTACGTTAAGCATTCCAATGCTCTTGGTTGCTGCAGTCGTTGTCAATCATGCGTTCGTGTAGTCAGATCCAACAAGCTTTGCGTTCACGACCGGGGGATTGAGTCGAATCATGCCAGCGCTCTCGCCGGTCTTGGCGGTCAACGTCGCTCGTCTCGCTATTATGTGGGTCGGCTTCGGCTGGCCTGTATTAGGGTTGGCGATCGGACTTGAGAGAGGAATTGAATTGGCTTGGGTGGCCGTCGGCACTGTGTTCATGGGGGCAATCTTTGGACTGCCCGCGCTACTACTGGGCCTCGCTCTGCCAGCATACAAGCATCGAATTTTCATTGTTCCGATCGGTCTCTTTGCGATCTTCTGGGCCCTTTCGAGCCAGTCAACCACCTATCAGGGCCTCACTCTGCCTCCATTCATGTTCCTTTGGATTGTTACATTCACGGCAATCTCTCTCCTCCCCCCGCAACGCTTTAATGCTGCGTCTGCAGAACTGGAAAAGCGGCTGGCGCCGGCAGGATGTTGCCGATGACAACTAGTCGCCGTAAATCCAAATCCCTCGCCGCTGGCACCTTGATCATCGGTGTTGCTGTTATCGGCTACACTTTATTTCGCGCCCCATTGCCGTTTCCGCGTCGCTTCGTTCAAACCTGCGACACTGCCATTGCTGACCGGTTAAAGGACTCAGTAAGTTATGAGCGAACCGGCGTGCAAGGTTCTGTAAGAGCACTCAGCCATGAAGAGTTTTTTGCCGATCCGCGTCGGGCCGTCGCTCCCGAGCATCGCAGGGGACTCATTGGATCAAATCAGCCCGTCCGGTATGAAGCACTGATCACATACCAGGCTTTGGATGCCGTGGGTGCTGTCATTCAAGAGCAGGCTAGCTGCACCGTTCAACTCGCTAAGCGGGGGTGATGCGCCGAACAAGACAAGCGGTGTGCAAATCGATGGTGAGTATAATCTTGACTGGGTCAAGCGGCGGCATCCCGACTCTAGGGAGATGTTCTTTCGCATACTCAAAAATTCGTAGCGTGGAGCGGCCTGGCCTCCGCCCCTGACCAATCGACGACCGCCCTTGATTTTGATTACATTTAGAGGAAACGGACCGGCTCTAGGTTCAGAGTGCACAAGGGGGACATCGGTGCGGCGGGTGATCTATTTTGTATTCATCAGCGTTTTGATTGTCGCGGCGACGATCTGGATCGTCCTGATAGGAATAGCCCAATCGCATTGCCCCCTCTACTCCAATCGGTGCAGCGGTCCCGATCTGGATATCTGGATGCTTCCATTCTTCACTGCCCCCGTGGGGGGCATAGCTGTACTTTGTTTGATTGTCGTCGGTCTGGCACGTCTAGCCGGAGTAACGAGCAGACCTCGCATCTCCCGACCAAACGACGACCGCCCCAATGAGAGCTCATGACCAGGGTGCAGAGTTTAAGATGCCTACTATCATCGGAGCGCTTATTTTCTTGGTACCAATCGCCCTTCTAGCGGGCTACGGGTCGAAGCTAGCAGCGTCACGCTTATCTGCGGGTTGGGTTTGGCTAAAGATCGCGGTCGAAACGGTTATGCTCGCCGGTTGCTTGTTTGGCTTCATCGCAGCGTTGCAATTCTATCCAGACGAAATGGGTTTATCATTGATACTGATAGCGCTCGCGGGACTCGGGGTTCTTGCGTGCGGCAGCGCAATTGTGGGCAACCTCGTGGGAATGCAGCCGCGCCCCTGACCAAAGAGCGAGACCTTCCTGACCGATTGCAATTTCGGAAAAGCCGGAGATGTCGATGAGTATTTTTAGGAGAGTTGCATTGCTGATCGCGGCAGCGCTTCTTTTCGCTATTCTCGACGTGATCTTTGCGATCATCTGTATGTTTATCCACTCGAAGCTTTGGCTGGGGCGGATCGATATCGAAGCCTACCACACGGCCGCAGTCCTGGTTTGGCCAATGCTGCTAGGGGGATTAGTGTCCTGCGCAGGACTCTACTGGGTGTGGAGGAGGTCAGGCGAAGATAGAGCCGGCCCGCTCCAGCAGCGCCATACAGATCTGCGATGATAAGCGAAGAAGGAAAGGGCTTGAAACCGTACAGTTCTTAGCTGGCTTGATCACTCAACAGGTCAACTCAGCCTTATTCAAGGATAAGGACCTATCCCTCGGAGTAGTAATTCCGGCTCCTTATATTCGCGAAACTTTGGATCTTTTGCCGTCTGAATCTCCCCACCAGTGACGCCCTCCCCGCCATCGGGCAGAATGGCGGGCATGAAAGCAGATCAACGTGTGGCGGTGTTTTGTTTGGTCGTGCTCGCCGTTCTTATCGCGGGCATCATGGTGGAGAAGTTCTGGGACTGCCGCCTTACAAAAGGGCTGTCGGAATCGGCCTGCTTGTTTACGCCCGCTCCGTACACCGTGCCCTAGAAGCCGTCCCACTGAGGCGGTCTTATCGGAGAACGCAATGCCAAATTGGGTAGGACCGCTTCTCGCCCTGATAACCCTCATCGGGTTTATTGGTTTTGCGTTTCGGCAAGGCACAAAGGTGTCACCAGATCGGAATAATACAGATACCGGTCCAAGCCAAAATGATTATCCCCCAGGCCCTTTTTGAATGAGGCCGCTGACGATTTCAAACTGGGCCACTAGGGGTCGAAACAGGCCAGTACCCTGCTTCTTCCATCGCGACGCGGCGGCCCTTTTGGCAGTCTCCCCTTCTTCGCAGTCATGCTAGCCGGACGTCTTTGCCGTCCTTGCTGTCAAGCGCCAGCGCTGCCGGATCTTTCCCATCATCCGGCGATCGGCTTCGCTCGCAAAATCTCCAACCGCCGCTCAGCTTCATCGGCTTGTGCGGTCGTCTGAGCGTCACGTAGCAGATGAGATATTTTCCATCCCTCGATGTTTCCATGCCTACTGGTCGATGATCGCCGTAGATCACCGGCAACGCCGCTGAGCCTAATCTTTCGGTTTATGTCGATTGGATTTGAGGCGTTCATTGTTGGCCGCTCCGATGTCGGCTTACAACAACCGCCTAAACGCCCGAAGGTTGCATAACGCGATTTTGCTCTACTAAAACTAGTGACCTCCGCGCCAGCGACGGTTTCCCAGGCCTTAAATTCAACCTCAGCGGACTCGACTTTTGTTCTTCCTATGTTCTAATCGAGGCCATGAGTGATAGACCTGCGAGCTGGCGCATGCCGACGCCCAAACAGATGGAGAAGCTGGCATCTAAGCCGAGCCGGCCGCCCGAGCCGCCTATTCCGGCGCCCGGCCCTGCTGACGATTTGCCGGAGGCGTATTGGGATTCCATCGTCCGGGATCCGCGCGGCCAGATCCGCACCGGCGTTCCCATCCAACAGCGCCGCCTCTCGGAAATTCCCCGGCACGTCCTGCGAGTGTCCTGCCGCCGCTGTGATCGGATCGTGGAGATCCAGACCGTCGATGCGGTGCGCGTCTATGGCGCCCACGCGCTCTGGAAAAACGTCGGGATGAAACTGCTCGACAACGGCTGCCAGGAACGCACAGGGCGCCTTGAGGAGGACGGCTGCTGGCCGTCATTTGAGACGACCTAGCGCTTTTTGATTTTCATTTTTTGACCGTCACGCTTGGACGCCCACATGGCTCCGAAATATCACCCCACGCCCCTATCCGGCGGCGACCGCAAGGCTCTGAACAAAGAGCTGACGAAGGCGCGCGGCGTGACGCTGATGCTTGCACGTCAATCGGAGGAGTTGCGCGCCAAGGGTGAGGCGCTGATCCGCGAAGCTGACAGGCTGTCCTGCGAAAGCTGGAACGAGCGCATGTGGGCGGACGGCGAGCCGATCGACCCGTCACCGACCGTCGACCAGGCGCTGAACGGCGGCTTCCCCTGGCTCGAAATTGAATGCTCAAGATGTCGGATCAAACGCGACGTCAGCCTGGCTGAACTTCCGCATGTCGGCACGACGTGCATCCACGATCTGGCCAGCCGCCTCCGCTGCGAGCGATGCGCGAAAAGCGGCAAGCGCCCGCTGGCGACATTGCTCCAACTGGCGCCCAACCGACGGCACGCCACGGAGGCGCCGTGATGCCGGAGCTGACACGGCGGCGCACCGATGATCATTTTGAGACCTGGCAGATCTGGTACGGCGACGTGCAGGTCGGCACCATCGCTCAGCAAGACTGGGATCCGAACCCGGAGAGGTCAGGTATCTGGAAATGGTCTTGCGGCTTTTACCCGCTCCATCGAGATCGATGTTTCAGGGGCGACGCGCCGACCTTCGAAACAGCCCGCGCAGGCTTTGATGCCGCATGGAAGGTATTTCTGCCGCAACGCACCGAGGCGGAATTCGAGGCTTCGCGCCGCCAGACACAGTGGACTGCCAATAAATACGCGCTATGGGATGCTGGTTATCGCAACAAGCTAGGCAGAGGCCCGATCCAGTGCTCCTGTGGTGCAACGTTTCATCCGGGTATCCATGAAGAAACGATGGCTCATATTGAACACATCACTGGACGACCTGCTGGGACCTGAAACCGGGATGCTTTAGCCTAGCTTCTCGCTTGTGACACTGATCACATATAGCGGGCGGCGTTGTTCATCGAGCACCTCCAATTTCCAAGACTGCCCGGGCGCCAGGTCGCCGTCTACGTCTTTGAATAGCTCGCCAGCAACTAGAGTGGCCTCGTGCCAAGCCGCTTGATCATTATCGAGCTGCTCACCTTCGTCGAACTCAGGAACGCCCTGCCCTTGTACGTCGAAGTAGTATTTCGGCATCCCGCCCTCCTCTTTCCTAGCACGTCAGCCTACAGGGGCCGCGGGTTTCCGTCTGTCCGCGATCCGACATGTTTTTGCTTTTGTCCGTGATGGCCGCGCGCAAATTGATGTCGTCACAGCAAGCTATTTTACTGCAGAAGATGATTGTTACGTTGGCGTGGACAGATATATGCTGAACCTCGGCAAAACGTGCTACACTACGCATGGACCTGGCGACCAAGAACAACTATTGGTTGCTGCCGTCTTTAAGAGCAGAATGATGGCCGATTATCGTGCCTATATCGTTGGCAAAGACGGTCATTTCGAAAGCTTCGAAGTCGTCCAGGCTGATTCCGACGAACAAGCCTTGAAGGTTGCAGAGAAGCTCGTCGATGGTCACGACGTCGAACTCTGGCACCTGGCCCGCAAGGTCGCAGTGCTCAAGTACAAATCCTAGTTCTGCGTCGAACAAAATACCTCTTCCGCCGTAAGTGGGACGTCGGATGGAGATGTGGCGTGCCGGACGATCGCGACAAAGAGGAACTATATCGGCGGCTGGCGCAAGCGCGTAGGCTGATCGCCGAGCCGCTTGACCCGCTTACGGTGGAACGATTAGAGGCTTTGGCACTAGAGCTCGAAAAGCAACTCGCTGTTGTCGAACTGAACGACACTGATGCGCCGGGGACCGGTTGACCTAGACCAAGCGGTGACATCCCGGCACTATTATCCCATGTGCAACCTATATTCGATGACGAAGAACCAGGCGGCCATCCGCGACCTGTTCAAAGTCGATCGCGACATCACGGGAAACCTGCCGCCGATGCCCGGCATCTTTCCTGACAAGATGGCGCCGATCGTGCGCAACAGCGCCGACGGCCGGGAACTGGCGATGTTGCGCTGGGGCATGCCATCGTCGAGTGCTGCGCTGTTCAAAAAGGCGAAGACCCGCGCCGGCAAACTAGAGGCCAAGGGCCAACCGGTCGATTTCAAGGAGTTGCTGCGCAAAGAGCCCGACAAGGGCACGACCAACATTCGAAGACTAAACAGCAAGCACTGGACGCGATGGCTGGGGCTTGAACATCGCTGTATTGTGCCACTCACGTCCTTTAGCGAATTCGACAAGGCCACCGGCCTCGACATTTGGTTCGCTTTGGACGAAAGCCGCCCCCTCGCCTGCTTCGCTGGCCTCTGGACCAACTGGACCTCAGTACGAAAGATCAAGGAAGGCGAGTCGACCAACGATCTGTTTGGCTTCCTCACGACAGACGCCAATGCAGAGGTCTATGCGGTCCATCCCAAGGCGATGCCGGTGATCCTGACCACACCGGAAGAGGTCGACGTCTGGATGAATGCGCCATGGGAGGAAGCGAAAGCATTGCAGCGCCCATTGCCTGACGGAGCGCTCGACATCGTCGCCCGCGGGATCAAGAAAGACGAAGCCCCGAGCCCCCATCAATACGTCGAGCCACGGTCCTAAGCCATCGCCGCGAAAGCCCCCGAAAAGTTGATTGGGCGCGCCGAGCTTCGTTCTGGCAGAGGATGCCTGCAGCTTTGAATGGCCGGTGGAACTTTCTAATGCGCCATCTATTGTAGCGCGACCGTCAATTGCGACAGTCGCGCGGGGGACGCAGCGGTGGAAGACCTTCTAGTAATATTGCTTGTTGAAGACGAAGAATTGATCCGCAACATAGTCGAGGACACGTTGGACGATGGCGGATTCAAAGTCGTTCTCGCCGAGTCCGGCGAAGAAGCGGTCAAGCTACTCGATGCCTCTGACCCAAAATACCGCGCGCTCGTCACCGATATAAAACTGGGTCACGGCACCCTGACGGGCTGGGACGTGGCCAGGCACGCAAGATCGATCGATCCTGAATTGGCGGTCGTGTACATGACCGGCGATAGCGCAGCGGAATGGGCCTCCCAAGGGGTGCCGAACAGCGTATTGTTGACCAAGCCCTTTGCGCCCGCACAATTGATAACAGCGGTGGCACAGCTTCTCAACGTTGGCGGCCAGACTCCTGCTTAATGGCCTAGCCTGAGAGATTTTCATGACCTATGACGACCAGATTGAAGCAGCCATCGCAGACCAAGACATCGACAGGTTGATAAAATTCGCATACGGCGATACCTGCAGATGCACGACCCTCAGAGGCGAACCAGTGTGCGTCTGCAAGATGTTCGCGGCAGCCTTGCGCTCAAAGGTTATTCCGCGTTCACTTTTCGAAAACAGGATTGAGCGAGTTGCCTCGCCCTGAACGAGCTACTTTCTCTTGATAGCAGGCATTTCGGGAATATTATGTAACGCAGGAAAGCTAACCGTCATGTGCTGGCCATGCCGAGGACTCGAACCCCACCCTGTCAGAATTGCGGAGCCGCCTCTCAGTGGATTAGGTGCTCGCTCCCCGAAAATGGCTTCGTCGTGCATTCTTACGAGTGCCCAAAGTGCAGCTTCATCCAAACCGCTGTTGAGCCAGACCCTGTGCTCCAAGCTGCGGGTTGGTTGAAGGGCGAGCTGCGACCTCCAGAGAAATTGCCGTGACCAGGCGCCTGCTCGCAAAGCCGTGGGATGCTGAAGAGGTCGCCAGGCTGAAAGCGCTGGTCGACAACGGGGCAACTGCTTTGCGAGCCGCGGCGGCGCTTGGCCGGCCCCTTACATCAGTGCAAAGAAAGGCGAATGATCTCGGCATTCCGCTGCCAAGCGTTCGCAAACTAAGGGCTCATCTGCGCGAAAAGGGCGCGATCGAAGCCCCGCGACGCCACTAGGGATCAGATCGTCATCCGCGCGAATGTTCTTTATGAACCGGCCGAGGGCGCGACATCGTCGCCCGCGGCACCAAGAAAGACGAAGCGCCTATCCTATGAACTATGACGACGAACTTCGCATGCGTCCTACCCGCCTCAATGGCGATGTCGCTAGCGCCAATGACTACGTAGTGATCTGGCGAGACATCACCGTCGGCCGCATCCTCCAGCAGCCCGGCACGCCGGTAGGCAAGCCCAACTGGTTCTGGGGCGTCAATCTGCCCGGCCAGCCGCAGCCCGCCGCACACCGCGGCATCTGTAGCGACATCGAGGAATGCAAACGACGTTTCAAGGTAGTCTGGTCCGGCGTGCGCGCGGGGCTGTCCGATGACGCAATCCACGCCGCGCGGCGGGCTGAGGAGCGAGCCGGCGACCGGCCGAAATGGCCCGGAACGAATCGATCCTGATTCGCTTGAATCCGCCGTCAGTTGCGTCGGAGTTCCAGTATGCGTCAGTCCCGTTGGACACCATCTATTGTGCCGAATATCGGCGATCAGAACGTCTATCTCGTTCTGGACTGCTTCGAGAGATCGGGATGCGCGTGGCGCGAGGCCGACGCTGGCGAAACCGACCTAGAGGCTGTCATCCGCGATTTGATGTCCGGACAGTACAACGATCCTCAGCGGGTCATCGCCTTCAACACCTTCGAGCATTGGGCGGACGACGTGTCGGAAGATGTAGCCCAAGAGATCAGGCGCCGAGCCGATCTGCGACATGAAGACCTGTCTTCCTCAATCGAAGATTTCGTAGTCCGCCACGCTGGCCGAGAGCGCCAGCTAAACCTGAGGTTGGCATGATGTCCTGGTCGACACCGTTCCCCGGCCCGATTGTCCTGCCAGATGGCGCCGAGATCGTCACGCTTCGAGAGGCTGGTGCGTACATCACCAACCTTCCAAAATCTCAGCACGACAGTGCGCCGTGGCAGATTGCAATGCATGTTCTGATCCAGGCAGCGGATCATGGCGGGCCGATCGAGTTCGCGCGCCTTGGTATGATGCAGGCGCTCTACCCCAAAGGCACGCCCGTCTATCACTCGGTCGACAAAGAGCCGAAGTGGCGCAACCGCACCAAGCTTGCGAGAGATCGATGAACCTGTCCGACCAAGAGTTAACTCTCTACGCCCTACGAGAGGCTCAGCTTATTCTTGCGGACGGTGATCAGGACACTTCACTTAATCCGGAGAAGACCATCCAAGAACTAAAAGCTCTGCTGACCCGCACTGACCTTGTCGAGGCGGTCGATCGACTCGGGGCCACTTTCGGGCTGCGGCTGTCATAGGAGGCGCGGTGATGCGCGACATCGACATCATCATGAAGGCCATGCACGACGCCCAGGCTCTCCTGGGCGCATACATCGAGCCCGGCCCACGCAATCCAGAGGCTGTCTTGCAGAGGATGCTGGACATACTGGACCGAGAAGACGTGATCGCCGCACAGGACCGGCTGACCAAGGGGTATGGGCGCCTGAAAGTTGTACAATAACCTAGACGAAAAGGGAGACATGCGTGGCTAGGAAAGCAAAGAAGAGCGCAAAGAAGACCGCGAAAAAGGCGTCAGCCGCCGGACCTCGCCGGGATTGGACTGAAGCCGAACTGAAAAACATGAAGACGCTGGTGAAGCAGAACACCCCGACGCGACTGATCGCAATGAAGTTGAAGCGGACTGTTACCTCGGTTTACGGCAAGGCGACCCGTGAAGGCATATCGCTCGCGCCGACGAACCGAAGCCCAAGGGATTAAACGGAAGTCTCACAACATAGCGGCGCTGCACCGGTGCTCAATAAACTGAGCCCTTGTTTAACGCCGTGGCTGCTGCATCCAGCGTTTTACGAGAGTTTCCCGCCTCACGGATTAGCTGGCTCGCCTGCTCATGTGTAAGACCATGTTTGAAGGCCAAGAAGTCGACAGTGTATCCGGAGTCAGAGACCGTCTCCGCAATCTCGGCGCGGGCTACGGCCGCGGGTTTGGAGCGCAACCGCCTGACAAACTGGGTTGCGTCCGTCTGCCGCTCAAATGATCCCGCCAGTAATTTAGCTTTACCTGTCGGCCCACGGGCTTCGATGGCAAACAAATCATCAGCCAATCGGCGAACTGAGTATTCAGGACGCTCAACGCTCACGCACGCCCCCCTCCCCAGTTCACCGAGAGAACTATGCACTTTTAGTGCCACGTCGTCCGACCGGGAGCCGACTTGCAGATGGCTAGTATCGGCTGGACTACCGTAAAGGAAAACATGCTACCGTTCTGTGACATACGTCACACTGGGAGGTCGGGTCGCCCTCGGAACCGTCTTCCAGCCGCCATTTTGGCCTCGGAGGGCCGTAGCCCGATTTACTTCTCGTGCTGGCGATCAGCCCATCGGATCAGCGCCCAGATGCCGACGGCAAGGGCAACGGCCGCAGCCGCGCACAGCGATGTCGTCATTGGACCGTGACGCGCGCCGTGCCGCCCATGCCGATTGCGTTGGCCGCTGCCCGAGACAGATCAATGCAACGTCCCTTGATGAACGGCCCGCGATCCGTGATCCGCACGCGCACCGACCGCCCGTTGGCCTTGGTCGTTACCGTGACACGGCTGCCGAAGCGCCTAGTCTTGTGCGCGGCCGTCAGGGCGTAGGTATCGAACCTTTCGCCGGAAGCCGTCCGCTTGCCATGGTAGCCATCCCCAACGCCGTACTGGCTAGCGACGCACGTTTCCTCCTTGGACATGGTGACGTTGATCGAAACCACCCCTTCGAGAAAATTCTGGGCAGAAGCCGGTGAGATGAAAAATGCGCACAGCAAAACGCACGCCGAGAACAGGCGGATCATTGAGTTTCCTTCGGTTGTGATGCAGAAATTGCAGGCTGAGGATTGATCCCAAGTCGCCCTTAGGCAGGCCCGGCGCTCCCGCCTTTTTAAGCCCAGCTTTCAACGCCGGTGTGTAGTCCCCCAAATCAACCGCCATGCACCATCATCCTGTCGCTGTCCTGTTCTGCCCGTTGTTCAACCGTCGGCCGTGCTTCATGAAGCCGACGCCGTCGATCCACACCTTGGCGTGCTGGCTGATGGGCGCCGTATCCGTGATCACCGATCGCTGCGTCATGAAGTTGGGCGGATGTGCCCTCTCCGGCTTTTCCTCGATCTCCTGGATCTCGGCATCCATGCCGCCGAACTGCTTCAGGATCGCAGGCACGGAGCGGTCAATGCGGTTGTGGATGGTACGAATACTGCATAGCTCCCTTTCCGCCATTCGCCGGACGGGCTCGTCGTGGGCCCAAGAGACAAGCCGGCGCACGCCACCATCGTTGTTGCCGAGCCAGAGCAGCCAATCCGCCACCATCTCGGCCTGGGCGATCTCTCACGCCGTCGGGATGAACCGGACGGTCGCTTCCGTGTAGCCATAAGCCAGCGCAGCGTCGTTGATCGCCCTGTTCCAGACCTGCCCCAGGTTCTGAAACCTCATCTCGGAATCGCCGAGCGCGTCGAGCACGATGATGGCGCGTTTAATCACAGACTTCCGGGCTGACTGATATTTGGAAGCTGTGGGAACTCTCGGCCGCCGAACCTCTTCAGTCATGACACCTCCGCAAGTCGGCCGTTAGCTGTCATCTTCGCTGGCAGGATCCTGTCGAAGATCGGGACCACTAAATGAAATCGATACTTGCGCTCGCCTGCATCGCGTTGCTTAGCGTTCCTCTTACCGGTTGTGGCAGGGACCTGCCTAAGGATGGCAAGAACGGTCGCGACGGTGCCGCCGGCAAGGACGGCAAAGACGGGGCGCCCGGCAAAGACGGGACGGTCTTCAGGGTTGTTGAGAAAACTGGATCCGCTAACTGCGAAGCAGACGAAACTGTGGCCAGCGCGCTTTGCGTTCCGATCGGGAGCAAAGGGCCATCCACTATGCCTATCTTCCAACCTCCGGCGACAGGAAGCGGTGCGATCGTTATCAGCTGTCCAAGAATGACCACAAGGCTTGTCTGCATGAAATAGGTGATGCAACTGAATCGCCTCGGCCAAATTCACCTTTAAAACCCTCGGACATACATGCCCAAGAAAGTTACTACCACTGACGAGCTGATCTGGCACTTCCACGAGAAGCTCGTTGGAACCAGTCTGAGTAATGCCCGAATAGCAATCGTCCCCAGAGGCGGTCGTGGGGACTGGAGCGCACTGACGAATGCCAGTCAGCGTCGGCAATTTCCCCAGCTTGCGAATACGGTAACGCGCATAGAAACGCAGTTGCGGGATCATTACAGCTTGAAACACGACTGACTTCACGTCGGGCGCCGCATACCGCCGGCCGCAGCAAATTGCTGCTAGGGTTACTGCCACAAGGCAGGGACCGATGGCAAAGAAGCCCATTTCCAAAGCCAAACTGGCGCAGCTTTTCCGCGAGCGCATGAACGAGCACCCGGAATGTCCGCCGGGAGTTTTGGTTGAGATACGGAAGGTCAAAACATCCGAAGGTCCTGGATGGAGCGCAGTGACGAGCACTGAGGATAGCCTGGCCCACTTTAAGTGCGCTCGTACTGTTGGAGCTCTGACCCTCGAGCTTCGCCAGAAGTATGAGCTTTCCGACGACTGACACTGGACGGACTGCGCGTTTGTCTCTCGGAACAAAACTGCCCTTGGCCTGTTTTACGACCCCATCGACAAAGGGGGCATTTTGAACAGCAATGTATTTAGCCGTCAGATCGCTCCAACGAGCGACGAGCAAAGCCTCATCAAAGCCCGTTACTACAGATCGATCCTGAAGGTCGCCGCAATCAGCACCGAGCAGGAAGCCCGCAGTCTGCTGAACGGACTGGCAACTGAGCAACCGACGCCGAACATGTCTCCTGCCATGGCCGAAGCTGAACGAGCGGCACTGTCGGCAATTCGTGAGCTTGCTGGATATCACCATGGTCGAACCGTGCCCCAAAGCTCCAGCGAGTGGATGCGCGCCGCTCGCGCAATCCAGTTGTGGCTGACCGTTCCCGATCAATAGGCATCGTGCACGTCACGTCCCGATGCGTCGCCCCATTTCCTCATGCCCTGCTTGCCGCGCGGTGAGTTAATGAGGCTTAACGCTCCGCCGCGAGCGATTGGCATTTGGCCGCCGAGGACGTGGATCAGCGCCCCTACAAATATCGCAGCCATACTCGCTCCAACAAGCATTACTCTTTCAAAACGAACAATTTCATAGTAGGGTTTTGGCTTGGTCGACCCCATTAGCCGCTTCGCCACCGGCACCCGCGCAAACCCATTCGCGCCAGCCGTGGTTGACCAATGCCCTATCCAACAAAATACATTCGGCAGTACGACTACGTTTCGTACCAGAATTCCAATCCGACCCGGCCGCTGCCGGCGGACAAGGTGAACGCCGATCTCAATCAGGTTCAGCAGTCGACGCAGGAGATCGTCGACTTCCTGAAGACGTCTATCCGTGCCGACGGCAAGATCATGAACGCGGCCATTGGCCGGGACCAGATCGACCCATCGGTGAACTTGGGGTTCACCCCGCCCACCGAGTGGGAATCCGGCGTTCTGTACACCACGAACACGTCGACCGTGTTCTACGGCGATGCGTTCTATAGCGCGCTGGTCACTCACACGTCGGCCGGGTCTTTCGAACCGGCGAAGTGGTTGCTGATCGCTGACTTCGCGGCGCTTGCCGACGAGGCGGCATTGGCGGCGATCGCGAGCAACCCGAACCTGTATGCGATCTCCCAGTTGGTCTCCGCGGCGAATAAGGGGATCGTTTTCACCGGCGCCGGCACGGCGATGACGTTCGACCTTTCAGCCTTCTCGCGGACGCTGCTGGACGACGCGGACGCTTCGTCGATGCGGGTCACGTTGGGCACGGTCATCGGCACAGACGTTCAAGCCTTTGACGCTGATCTGGCGGCTATCGCTGGCTTGACGAGTGCCGCTGACAAGATCCCGTTTTTCACTGGAGCGGGGACAGCGGCTCTGGCCGATTTCACCACCTTCGGGCGGACGCTCGTGGATGACGTCAGCTCGACTGCGGCGCGCACAACGCTGGGCGTGGTCATTGGCACTGACGTGCAAGCGTTCGATGCAGATCTGTCTGCAGTCGCCGCGCTGAGTGGCACAGGCATCGCCCGGCGGACCGGCTCGAACACGTGGTCGGTCGGAACTACCGTCGCCAATGCCGAACTGGCGACAATGGCCGCCTACACGATCAAGGGGAATGCCACGGGCTCGGCGGCCGCGCCGACCGATATCTCGATCCCGGCGCTGACGCACAAGACCGTCCCCGTCGGCGCTGACAAGATGATGCTGGCGGACTCGGCCGCAAGCGATGCGCTGAAGTACTCGACGCTGACAGAGATCCTCGGCGCTGTTGTCAGCGGCGTTCCTTCCGTCAATGGGCAGGCGGGTGCGCTGCTGTTGCTTACGCAGCCGTTCGGCCGGCTTACTCTAACGACTGGGACACCTGTCACAACCAGCGATGTTACTGGCGCAACGTCCGTATATTTCACGCCTTTCAACGGTGACATGATTGCACTTTGGAACGGCACAAATTGGGTACCAACTCAATTTACGGAAACGACACTTTCTCTGTCAGGTCTTGCGGCTAATACCAATTTTGACGTTTGGGGGCGCCTTAATGCGGGCGTTCTCGCCCTGGACACCACCGCATGGACCAACGACACCACACGCGCGACGGCGCTCGCTACTCAGAACGGGATCGACGTCAAGAGTGGAGATGCAACGCGACGTCTGCTGGGGACTTTCCGAACGACAGGCATGATCGGGCAGACGGCAGACACTTCGGCTTTCCGTTTTTTGTCGAATCGGTACAACGAAGTGCCACGCCCGATGAAGGTTTTGGAAGCGGCGTCGAGCTGGTCTTACAGCACGTCGACCTATCGGCAAGCCAACGCAAACACCGCTAACCAGCTGGATTTCTTGCATTGCGTACCGCGTATGGCCGCAGCCGAGGTTATTTTCGCGATGTCCAACACCACGACGTTCGGCACGCTTGCAGGCGGCATTGGCGTGGACAGCACGACAGCCGATAGTTCTACAACGCGTGGCCAAGCGGTGAACCCGACAACGAGTGGCGTGTTTACGGCTAAAGCCAATTATGCGGGATACATCGCTGCCGGCCGTCATATTCTAACTTGGCTGGAGGCTTCGACGCCGAACGGCGGCACAATGACGGAGTATGGTACGCCGAGTGTTGCTTTGCAGTGCGGCATCACCGGAGTCGTTACGGCATGAGCATCGTCGCTTTTTCCGCTGTTATGAAGGGGGCGACGGCTCTACCTGATAAATATGATTTGGGCGGGTCCGATAGCCACGGCAACACCGGAAACGGAGCCTATGCGAACAACGGAAATTATCCCGGGTACCGAAACACCAATGGCCGCACTCAGGTAGACGCCACTCTGGTTGGCGGCCAGAAGACCCTGGTTATAATCGTCATCGGGCAGTCAAATGCCTGTTCAGTTTCTTCCACCCCGTACACACCGTCAAATTCCCTTGCCCACAACCTAAACATCTACGACGGCGGCGTTTACCGGATGAAGGACCCGCCGCTCGGTTGTTCGCAAACCCCTGTCACTGGTAGTCCGCCGGCAGGGGCCTGGATGGGGCGCCTAGCCGACAAGCTGATCAATGCAAGCGTTGCAGCTCGCGTGATTATGGTCCCTGCTGCGATGGCCGGTTCTTACATAGGCGATCATGATCCAGCCGGCACCCAGCCGAACAATTACATCAGGCTTAAAGTTGCGCTACTGCGCTGCGCTGCGCTCGGACTGACTCCAGACGCAGTGATCTGGATGCAGGGCGAGGGCGATAATGTCGCTGGTACGTCACAGGCCAATTACACTGCAGCACTCAATCGCATCATCGCTCAGTCAAGGACTGACGGTTACTCTGGTCCTTGGTTCGTGAACAAGACAACGTGGAATGCCGGAGCCGCATCGGCGACCATCCAGGCCGCGCAGGATGCGGTTATCAACCACGGTACCGGCATCTGGGCCGGGGCTAATACGGACAGCTTGAACAATACCAATAGGCAGGACCTTTGCCATTTCACGGATGCGGCAATGGATAGCGTCGCTTCATTGATGCTGACTGCGCTTCAGGCCTACGGCGCACCGTTCGTCTGACGCGGAGGTTGTCCAAGTTCTCTTCGCCGGCTCTGTCGCGGGGCACCCATGGTGAGCAGACCTGTTGAGAGAAAGGACTTACCGTAGTACAATCTAGCCTTGGTCGACCCCATTAGCCGCTTCGCCACCGGCACCTGCGCGGAGTAGCAAGCGCACAAAGCACGTGGTCGACAAATGCCCAAGCAATATCGATACGAAGGCCGGATCCACACATTCCCCGACGACGTTACCGAGCCTGAGATATTGCGGGCATTGAGCGAGTACGTACCAACGGCCTCGCTGCCCGATGTCACCTCCGCTGATCGCAAATTCCCATTCGCTGGACAGACCTTGCCGCCGGTGGCTGCGCCTCGCGCCGGCATGTTCGACGACCTCGTTCCGTCAAAACCCGGAATGTTCGACGATCTCATTCCGCCACCTCCGCCAGGCTTCGTTTTAGACCAGCCCGCAATCCCCCCGCTGCCACCTGGCTTCAAACTATACAAACCCGTCACCGATCCGGCGCTGATCACCCAGCCTGAAGGCCGACCGCAAGCCACCAACGCGGGTCCGGCCGGACTACCAGCTGGCTTCGTGATCCAGCAGCAGCCGGCCGCCCCTGGCTCAAAACTCATCCCGGTCGACCACGATCCGTTTGCGCAATTTACTGACGCGCCGCCGGCGCCGAAGGGACCGACCTATACACCTGTAGATCACGACCCGTTCGCGCAGTTTGCCGATGCGCCGCCGGTGAGCGGACGGCCACGCGTCTATATCGACGGGAAGCCGCCTGCCCCAACTCCGTCGAATGGCCCAAGCGCGCTGCACAGCCTTGCGGTTGGTGCACAAGGCGTCGGCAAGGGCCTCGTGGACACCGTGCTCACGCCAGTCGACCTCATGGCCGGCCTGCAAAACATCATCACCGCTGGCATTAACAAAGTTGCCGGGACCAAGATTCCGATGGCAACGCCGGCGTCCAAGATGGTCGAGCAGATCGCAGAGCCGTTCAGCATCTCCGAGAAGGACATGTCTCGTGGGGAGAAGCTCGGCTACGACATCAACCGCTTCGGCACACAAGGTCTCGGAATGGGCGCTATGCTGGCCGCACGTGCGCCCCAAGTAGCTGCGTCAGTAACTAGCTCGCCCACTGTCGGTGGGCGCGTGCTGGACACCCTCGCCCGCCCCTACAAGGACGCGCCGGCGCGCACGGTCGTTGGGGACACCATCGGTGGCGCCGGTGCCGGCGTGGCTGTCAATGCCGCCGGCGCCATCCCGGAACATCCGGCAGGCGGCGATTGGGTCAAGCACACCGCAAACGTCGTAGCGCCTCTGGCTGGCGGCATCGGCGCGAACGCGGCGCAAGGTATTGTCGAGGGCCTCGGTGGCATGCTGAAGAATGTCGCCAAGCGCGCGTTCACCTCGGCACCTACCGAGATCCCGCTCAGCCCGAACAAGACGCCCTATGGCCACGCGGAAGTCGATCGCGCTGCTACCACGATGCAGGCCGGCGCCACGGGTTCACCGAAGGCCATCGCGCAGGACATCCGAGAGAACGCTGGTGAGTTGACCAATCCAAAACTTGCTGGTGAGAGCCCAGTAGATGCATCGGCTCTGCCGACTAGTGGACTGCTTGCGCGAGATCCCGGCCTCGTGACGATGGAAGCCGGCTCGCGCTCCAGGTCCGCCCCGGAATTCATCCAGCGCGACCAGAACGTCAAGGAAGCTGCCGCAACCCGCATCGATAGCTTGCGTGACCCCGACGCAGACCTTGGCGCTGTATTTCGACGTGCGGAGCAGAACCGCAACGAGCGAATGGACGCGGCCGATGCGACCGTGAAGCAGCGGTCCGACGAGGTGGCCAACCTCAATCTTGGGGCGCAGGAGCACGGTGCTGAGTTCGGGGCAATCGCGAATACGGACTACAAGGCAAATGCCTCGAGGCGCCTGGATAAGACGATCGTCAACGATGGCTATGTCCCTGCCCGAGCTGAGAAGAACCGTCAGTTCGACACAGCGCCAGGCCGTAGCGAGCAACTGCCAGCGGATGACGTCTTTGCAGCCATCGATCGCCTGCGGGCGGGTGCTAATCCCCTCGCCCCGATGGAGCAGCAATTGCCCGGCGAACTTGTCAATCGTCTGGACCGGCTCCGGCCGCGCATGGTCGATGGTGAGAACGTCGGCGGCACTGGCACGGCGAGCGGCGCGGACCTCGCAGATGTCCGCAGATATCTGAGCTTTGCGCAGACTAAAGCGCAGATAGACGGTAACTTCGACCTAGCATCGAACGTGGGTCAGCTTCGCGCCGCGATCAATCGAACGCTCAACGATGCTCCAGGGTACGCTGAGGCGAATGCGAACTATCGCAGCTTCGCGGATCGTTACCGACCTGCCCCAGGAGATGAGGCCGCAATATTCACCAAGGAGCTAGACCGCAGCGGCAATATCGACGGGTTACCGAACCGCGGGAGCACGCCACCGAGCGAGACGGCCCAGCGGTTCTTGTCCGGTCCGGAGACTTCCGCCGTGCTGCAGCGCCTGCTCGACGGTGCGCCTAACGCCGCCATCGGGCATGAGGCGGTGCGTGACTATCTGCGGTCCGACTTTGCAATGAAGGCCCTCAATCCCGACGGGACGCTGAACCCAGCCAAATCGGCGAGCTGGGCCAACCACAACGCGTCCGTGCTGGCGGCATTCCCTAACGTGCAGCGAGAATTCAACAGCATCACGGTCGCAGCCAAGCGAGGCCAGCAACTGTCCGCCGACGCGCGGGCCAGCCTCGAGCAGGCACGAGCCAGCCTGAAGGTTACCGAGGCTGACATCGACCGCTCCGCCGTCGGCACGCTGCTGCGCGAGGATCCGCGGGACGTCGCCAGTAAGCTGCTCACCGGTGGCTATGGCTCCGAAAAACGGCTCGACGAGATCATCGCGCTGGTGAAGCACGACGTGCCGGCGCGGCGCGGCTGGAAGGCAGCCGTCGCTGAGGTGCTCACCGACAAGGTCCAAGGTTCGCGTATGGTCGGCGAAGCGCCTGAGGTGCAGCTCTCGCGGCTGTCCAAAGAATTTAAGGACAACGAAGCGCTGTTGGCTAAGACGTTCTCTCCAGAAGAGATGAACGGCCTGCGTCAGGCGCATAAGCTCCTCGGCTACTTCAAGGAGGCCGAGAAGCGCGGCACCTCCGGCTCCAATACGGCCGACAAATGGAATGTGCCTGGATGGGCACAGCTCGCCGTTCGGCACTTCAAGGGAGATCTCGCCGGCGGCGGCCTGATCAAGCGGTTCAAGCTTCTGCTCGAGCAATTGCCGACCAACCGGCAGAGCGCTGACGAGATCGTGCAGATGGCCTGGTTCAATCCCGATGTGGCCGCGTACCTGCTGGAGCGCCCCGTCAAGAATGCCAACGTGCCAGCCTACAACATCAATCTGCGTCGGCTGATTGCGGCGGACAATGGAGCGAGGGAAAATGCAGAGTGAGTGCTTCTCTATGCGGCAAGGACTCGAAAGATCACGCCCCGGCGCTCATGACACTTGGCTAATCTCATCGCCGGGCTGGCGAATTACGCGAACATCCGGCACACGGTGACCATTATTGGATTCGGACTTAATGACGGAGGTATTAGCCTGTCGGGCTGGAACCACCCCCCCCCCCCCCCGACGCCGCCACCTCCACGGCGCTGCCGCCCAGCAGGTGGTGATGGTTATGCAAACGGACCGGGGATAAAGCTCGCGGGCAACATGGCAGAATCGCGCAATTAATAAGAGTGTCTCCCTTCGACACATCTTTGGGGCGTGATGATGGTAGATTTGGTGGCGGACTCATTGCGGCTATCGGACTGGGTAATCGCTGGCTGTACTTTACTGGGTCCAGTGCTTGCCGTTCAGGCTCAGAAATGGGTTGAAGGCTTTCGCGAGAAGCGATCACGACGCTTGACCATCTTCCGCACATTGATGGCAACGCGCGCCCAGAATCTGAGTGCTGCCCACGTCGAAGCGCTGAATGCTGTGCCGATTGATTTTTACAAAGACAAAAAAGTGATGGACGCGTGGGAAGAATATTTTATGCACCTAACCAGTGCACCACCCGCTACTGATCCGACATGGGGGCCGAGGCGCATCGATCTTTTTGTAAAACTTCTGGCCGCGATTGGTTCGAGAGTTGGCTATCAGTTTAATGTCGCTGAAATGAACCGCATTTATTTTCCCAATGCTCATAGTGATCTTGATGAACAACAGAATTTCGTGCGCAAGGCCGTCGTTGGACTGCTCAAGGGCGAAATATCCTTGCCTGTTGAAATAAAGTCCGCACCTTCATCGCCGGAAGCCGTTGCGCTGCAAACTGAGCTGGCCGCTAGGATGTCTAAGGCGTACAACGAAGACGGCTCGCTCAAGGTGATGATAGTTGAAGGTGGCTTCGGTTCCGCTCTCAAGTAACTGAGGCTGACAGGATCATCACGGATGCGATCTGCTGGCGCAGCGGCAGACTAGCCGGATGTCCAATATTGGGCTGCGATGCACCGGGCGAAACAGAAGTGGATAGCACCCCAACGAACCGTCGAACCTGTGAATAGTGGTACGGATCTCCCTAATCTTCGGAATACCCGCCAACGTTGTGGCATCGTGAGTTCTCACCGATTCGCCAAGTGAGACCCCGATGTTCGCTTTCGTTCTAATGCCATTCGATTCCGCCTTCGATGACATCTACAAACTCGGCATTAAAGACACCGCCGAAAAGCTGGGCATTCGAGCTGAGCGGGTCGATGAGCAGATATTTCATAAAGAGAATATTTTGGAGCGCATCTACGGCCAGATTGACGCTGCAGACCTGATCATTGCAGACCTCACAGGCCGCAACCCGAATGTCTTCTACGAAACAGGGTACGCCCACGCCAAGGGAAAGGTCTGTCTGTTGCTGACATCGAAGGCGGACGACATCCCCTTCGATCTCAAGCACCACCGTCATTTGATCTATGGCGACTCGATCCAGAATTTGAGGCAGGCACTTGAAAAAGACCTCGACTGGCTGAGGTCAGAAATCGCCAATAGAAAGTCGATCCTTTCTGTGAAGCTAAACAAAACTTGGGGTCTCTTAGAGAAATCTGAGTATGTGGCCAGCGCAAACGTTGATCTGGTATTTGATCTAAGCAACGAAACAACGGTCAACTCGCCCGAGATTGAGGCCATCTATTTCGACACAGGAAGAGGATGGACTTTTAAGCAGGACGGCCAAGACTGCGCTTCTCGCCAATCGGAAGACAATAAAAACTTGATCAGTCATTTTATTCGATCTCCGGTCCGACGCCTGCAAGCAAAGTCATGGGCTGAGATCAAAATCACTGGCGAAAAAAATCTAGAACATCGCTACGGAGCGAAGAACAAAGACATTGTCTTTAAAGACAAATACAAATTAGCAGGTCGCGTGACAATTCGATTGCTAACTACAGAAGGGTCGTTCAGTTTTCCTATCGACCTAGACATCGAAGTTGATGAATTTCCATTCTGAGCAACGAAGGCACGAAGGATGAAGGCCGCGGCGATTATCGTTCTACTCTTGTTGGTTGTTTTTCTGGCAGACCGTGTTGTTCGCATCGAAAACCAGCGATATGCGCTTTACAATAATCTTTGCAAGTCCGATCCATTGAACCTTACAGTTCGATGGGATTGCCTTGAAAAAGTTCAGACAAGATCGTCTTGGTTCTGGCACCTGTACTATGCAATGACCGATCACGTTCCGCCGGTTCAGCTAACTAACAATTGAGATTTGAATTCACTCGGGCCGCGATGACGATGGTCTCAGAAGAGCCGATTGGAAAGCTGTGCGCAGGTCCCATAGTGGACCAGCCCCTCTTTTCCGATCAAGAACCAACTCTCTATCGCTCCTGTAAAGCGGTTGATCTTGATCCGCTCACGATAGTGCATACCGCCAATGTCGTATTCTGTCTTTCCGTCGATCTTTTCGTCGGTGATCACGGCGGTGAATTCTGCACCGAGTCCCTCTTTTCGAAGACGGCCCACGTTGTTCGTCCCGACATTCACAGTGACCATCGTTGATCCTGAGGTGCCGCTCATTTTTATCGTTTTTGTATCCAGCGACCGAGACCAAGTGCATTGAAGGCGCAGAACCGAATTATTTTCATCGGACCTGGCTGGGAAAGTCATACTAGTCATCATGAGCAACGCGACAATTGCGTGCGTCCAATTCATGGTACCCCATTCGCCGCTTCGTCGTGCCAAGATATACCCCTTAAGCCCTACTCCGGTGGCATACTGCGCTGACTTCAATCCACGAGACAGTAGGTTATGAAATCACCCCCGTCCGCCGTCCCTTTAACATCTTTGACCGTTTCTGAAGCCCCACTGTCAGACGCTCGCGCGAGGCGGTGCAACTATCTTCGTTATGCCAGCCTGCAATTGCTCAAGCAGCCTCTGCGCGCCGACATCGTCCACGCTTAGGATCTGTAGCGACTTCTCGACCGATCTTAGGAGCCGCAGCATCTCCGGCGCTTTAGCAGCCAGGGTCGCGTGTGCGAGCGCTTCCTCCCGGGAGTAAAATTGCTGGGTGTTTTCCATCGCAGCGGTCGGATACGCCTGGGTCATCCCCTTCGATCCGAGCAACACGAAATGCTTGTATTGAGCCGTCTCGCGCTCGTCGAAGGTCCAGCTGTAATCAAAAATATCCATCGATGCCCCTTAGATAGCACTCAATAACTCGGCATTTTGTGGGTCCGGCAATCAAACGGGCCGTCTTTGCCGGTGCCTTTGATATTCGCGTTGAAGTACTGGCCCATCGAGCTCGCGGCCATGAAAGCGTTGAACACCGCCTCAGGCATCTCGCAATAGTGATAGTAGGTGCTCTTCAGGCGAATGACCATGTAGTGGTTGGCCTTGTCGTAGCACACCCGCTCCACGAAGCTGCTACGCGGAGTGTCGGTACAGCGAAATGGCGTAAGGTCAACGGCGCCGCGATACTTCACGTCGACCGCTTCTGCCTTGACACCGATCGACCAGATTGATAGCGCGAGGGCGAGGAAGAGCTTGATCATAAACTTTACTCATCCGCGACTTTGATCCAATTACCAGAAGCATCTTTCATATCTCGACGAGACTCGCTCGAATCCCAGTTCAGGCATTTACGAATGTCGCCGCTCTTATTGAACGTACAAGCCTCTCGTTTCACGATCCTGTCGTTCATGTCTCTGGTCACCTTCAGAAGTGTTTCGACTCCCTTGTTGTCGACGTACATAACGCCGTTGAAGCACGCTTTCAATTCGGGCTGGCATGTTCGGATTGTTATCGCCTTTCCGCCGTTCTGTTCTGCTGACAATCGCACGCCCGCATCCACAAGCTTGTCCCAGGTTGGTGGGGCTGAGGCCTTCTCTGTCGGTTGCAATTGTACCGGCGCGCCGGCTTGAACCTGACTGTTAACCGCGGGTGCCGAGCTGATCGGCGCGATCTGTGACGGCTTTCCCACCATCGTCGTGCCCATAGACTGCAGGTCTGTAGGACTCAGCCAAACCATTTCGGACGGCGGAGTAACGACCATGCGACCTATAATCGCTGGCGGTACCCCCAGCTCCTTGGCGACGCGCGCCATTGAGACTGTCGCGGCGCCAGACTGGACGGTCTCCTCCCCGGTCTTGTCAGACGCGCCGTGCACGCCGATCTGTGCCGTGTAGTTCGCGTACTTCGCTTCACCGGCCGCAAAGATTAGGAAGCATGCCGATGCGCACGTTGCATTTTGCCCCACGTTAGTCACCATCTTCGCAAAGCGCACGGCTTCGGTAAGCTTGACGCCTTCGAGGAGATTCCCGCCGCTAGAGTTCAGCCGGATGGATGTCACAAGTTTGCCGGCGTCGTTCGCGGCTTTGACTGCCGCTTTGAAGGCATCGAGGTCGCCTGGCGCGATCTCGCCAGATATCGAAATGATGATGCGGCCATCCTTAAGCGCGGACGATTTCACGTCCGCGGCAATCGCGCTTGTCGCGATAAAAGAGATCGCAGTGAGCAGGACGATGTGCTTCCATCCCATCAAACTCGCTCCGCATCGGTTAAGCATTATGCGCCTGCCGGCCCTTGCGCGACTTCCACCACGTGGCGATCTGATCCAACCATTATGATAATGGTGTAAGATTTCTGACCGCCGGCTTGATCCGTCGGCGGAGCCAGATGCAGCTGCCCGCCATACCACTCGCCAGGCAGGAGGGTGTTATCCTTGATGACCGCCTGCTCGAGCTGCGCCATGTTACGCTGACCTTGTTCGATCGTCGAAGCTACCATGGCTTCGTTTTGAGCGGCAGCATTCCCCTGTGCGATCGCGGCGGCCGTTGGGCTGTAGAACGTGCCTGTCCGGCCGCTGGGCGTCGTATAGGAGCCGTGGCCGGCGCGCGAGGCGCTGTATGCATTCGCGGCACCGGCCATGCCAGTGAGGATCGCCGCGGCGACTTGGCGGTTCTTCTCTTCCTGCTGCAGCATCTCGAAGGTGACGACCTGCATTTGGAAATCGGACGCGCCGACATGCTGGTTTGCTTCGACCTGCGCAACGCGGAAGTCGATTGGGCCCCGGCCGAGATTGTTGATCCCGACCACGAAGACGGGCCGGCCATTGGCCTGGAGCTGGCGTGCCGCGGGTCGAACCAGTACGACGGAGCTCTTTTGACGCGATACCAGTGCAGACTGCCCGTCGCGCATCATTGTTTGCTGGTTAGGATTTGAGCTTTTGAACTGAACCGTCTCGTTGTTGGTGACGCAACCCGAGAGCGCGGCGCCAAACGCCACGATATAGAACACACGCATAATATGGATCTCCCCAGACCAGCGCTGATCCAAGCCCAACCAGAAGGTGTGAGCAAGTCAAAACGTATCTTTTGCGGAGGCATTCCCCCTGAGAATGCGAACGCCTCGGCGCTCCGGCTTCGTTAGCCAGTATCCCGGCGGCGGGGTCGGAATGTCGTACAGATCGCAGATGTCCCGCAGCCGCGAACTCGAGACGCCCAAGGCTTCAGCGACCTTTACGAGCTGGTACCGCCAAATACGAGAGAACAACTCGCCGCGCTCGATCCCCAGCAGCGTCCTTACAGCCTCGTCCTGCAGGCCAGACCAGATCCGCTGCGCCTTGGCGCCCCGCTCCGCCGCGCGCTTGGCGCGCTCCATGGCCGAGGAGAAAACGAGACCGGAGTCGCGGCGGGTCTCGTTGACTGAGGCGAGGTTGGCGCGCCCGGTGTCCGCACGAAGCTGGGAGGAACTCTCTTCGTCGTAAGGTATGGTGCTCGGATCGACCTTTAGCTCATGCCGCTGCCTCCGCTTCATCGCATCGATCGAGGCCCGGTCGTATCGGGCATGCCCACCGGCAGTGAAATGTGAAGGCCTGAGTAAGCCCACACTCGCCCAGCGTTGCAAAGTGCGGTTCGTGACATGCAATTCCTTTGAGACGTCCCTGGGTGAGAGAAGTTCCCTGTCGTTCATGGCTGACTCCAATCCAGCGCCCCCAGCGAAACGGGATCACTAGGCTGAACAGCCGTCAACGTGTGGAAGTTGCGATTTGGTGGGCTCGCGAGATGTGTCGGTCAGGCTTGGAGTTGATTGCAATGTGTCGTGAATGTCGTGTTTGCCAACTCGCAAAACGCGACACTGATTTGGGCGCACTCCGCGAAAGTGATTCGCGGCGCGGCGGCTGTGCTGTAGATATGTCGCGTTTGTCGCATTCTGGCGTCGGGGTGGCGACCACTTCACATTGGAAGGCGTTACGTGAGACTTAGTTTGATGTGGCGCTGGCCTTACTCGAATCTCAGAAATGAGGCGCATCAAATCCGGGCTCTGTCTCGTTGCGTGCCAGTTTGCATCACTTTTCGATCGGCGCGTCAGGATCCAACAGTTTCTGATACAGAAACTCGCACTCAACGCCGCCCTGACGCTCCCACGCCGGGTTCTTGGTTCGCGTGAGGAGCCCGAGGCTCTCGGCCCTCAGGATCGCTGTGGCAACAGTGCCGCGCTTCAAGCCTGACATGTGCTGTATGTCTGTTCGGCCGTACCAGGCGCCCTGCTCCATCGATCCGAGCATGACCTTCACTGAGTTAATCTTCAAGCGCTTCCGCACCGGAGGTCGTGGAGGCTTCTCCTTCGCGCGCGACTTGCGCTTGGCGGCGAGATTGCGCTTTTTAGTTTCGGTGAATTTCTTAATGGTGGCTATCGTGTGCCGATACCCGCGGCGCTCCGCTGCAAGCAGCGCCCAGTCGATCGGCGGCATCTCCGATATCATACGCCAGAACGCCTTGTTCTTCACTTCAGGCCTCCCGCCGGCATCCAAATGGCACCGGTGTCACTTAAGGCGGCCATAAAGAGGAGGACTGGCCAGAGAGGGATACATAAGAAGAGAGAGGAATGGCTATTACCCCGCGCGCAAGTGACAGCGGTGACACCTCCTGTCATGGCCGCATCTCCTTTGCTGACCGACGCCGTTCGGCTTCCAGGGTGATTTCAGCTCGAACCGCTAAACGCCGGGTGGTCTCGGCACGCTTGATCTCTTTAAAACGGCCGTCGTGTACCGCCCGGTTTACGCGCCACTCACCGCGAACATGATTTGTGAGATTCACCCAATCGTTTTGCGCCAACGTCGCCATAACCGAAAACAGCTTCGGTCGCTTCTGCGCTCCTCTGAGAGATCGGTACGCGCGTCCGATCTCGCGGGCGTTGATTGTCTTCAGTTCCCGACAGAGGATGTAGCCAGCCACCCATTTGACGTCGCCGTCGTCCTGACCCATGGCCATCACGGTGCCGTACACATAATGAGCATGGCTGTAGAGGAACTCCTCAACGTACCGGCGCGCTCGAACTGCGGTGACGGCGGAAACTAGGGCCGCCGGCGGTATGCCTAGAGCGGGCTCGAGGCTCGAGGCCCACTCGATGAGGTGAAAAGCGAGGCAGTATCGGCCGAACTCGTTCGGAGTTTTGCTCAGCCATGTCCGCAGCCCTGAAGCAATATCTGGCCGGCGACCCTCGCGTTCAGCGAAATCGTTGATCGCATCCAGCTCACGGGCGGCCTCGGGCGAGAGTCGATAGTCTACAGGCTCCAGATCGGCCAGCGCATGAGCCACCCTGGCAATCGATTCATCAAGGGACCGGTCGTCGGGGATGTCGGCCCCCCGCCCCGTTTTCCGAATGATGACCAACGCGAACCGTTGGAGGAAGCCGTCGTCTGTCAGCGTCGAGGCGATCTTGCTTAGTTTCTCGTCTTGGATAGTGCCCAAGATCGACATGGCGAGCGATGGCACGATCAATGTCCCACTCGATTTTCGGTCGATCGCATACGGTTTCCCCTCCTTCGCTTGGAGAAAAAACGGTTTGTCCTTGCTGCCGCGCACTCGGTAGGCATCCATGCCCCCGATCAACCCCACTAGCTCATCGGAGTGAACGAGAACGGGAGCCTCGGCCGGGCCGTCGTGAAGAACCAAACCGATTGCTTCGGTCGTGGCATCGTTGACGATCTTGCGCCTCAGCTTCGGTGCCGCGGCCAGCGTTGCGTCTGCCAGACTGTCGTCAGGAAACAGCACGACGTCTGGCGTGAGCGCTTCAGCCTGTTTCGGTAAATCTTTTGGCCGCTTCTTTGAGCGGTTCGTGGCAAGTTGCGTTCTTTCGAATTCACCTAGCGCTTTCGCGAAGTCAGTGCGCCAGGATTTTTCCACCGCCTCTGGAAACGCCATCGCCGCATTGACGGCCGGCGACTTTGCCGTCCCAGGATCGCCAATAATGGCAGTCCAGATGATGCTCTTTACAGTCCAGGAGTCGCTGTTCTGCCTCAAATGCAAATTGTTGCCGGCTGGGACGAGCGAGCTTAATGCTGTCACGGTGGCAGCAGTCATGGCACCAGCGCTCACGCCGAGGCGGTTCGCGCGGTCATCGGCGAAACGACTGACGTAATCTGGTACGACGCCCGAAAGATCGTCCCCAGGTTCACTATCATGCTCCCAGAGGTCTGCCGGCTCGCGCGCATCGTCGCGGAGCTCGACCCCTTCAACCGACTCAAACTCAACCTCTGCGCATGCGATCCCAGGGGGATCCTGAGCATAGGTGTAGGCGTTGTTCACCCGCGTTTCGACGTGCTCAATGCCCTTTGCCTCAGCCGGCGGCCAATGATCCATCATCAGCTCGAGGCATTTGTCTCGACTGATGCCCCAGCCCCGGACTCTGCAGGCTACCGTATACGTGCCGTGCTGGGGTGCAGTCGTCGCGAGCCAGTGAGCTGCAGCGCGGATGTTCTCGTCCGTGTCCCACTCGACTAGCGGCTCGTCACGGCTCAATGCCGATCGATCGCGTGGTCTTCCGCACAGTGCGGCATAGACTTCGCTCAGGACGCCGATCGAATGGCTGTTCGACAACGTGTACGGATTACCGCCGACGGTGCTGCCGGGCCCGACGACATACCCGCCAACTCCGCGCACATCGATGCCTGGGCCAAGCTTGGAATTACTACTCCCGACGGCGTATGGAACGATATAGTAACGGTGTTCACCGCCCGAAGCGGTGCGAAACGTCAGGGTCGGCTCCATTGGGCCATGTCGGGCCTCAAGCTCCGCGATGGCGCGTCGACCTGGTTTTCCGTCCTTGACGTCGATGTCGATGACGACCAAGTAGCCATTCAGCAGCGGAACGCCGGTCCTGATGCCGACATTACGGTCGGCTTTTCCGTCCGGCCACATGGCGCGGATCTTCGCAGGGTCTCTGGTTGCTAAAGCTTTCCAGTCTCCCTCAAGCGCGGGCTCCTTTCGTCCGGAAATCAGGGGGAAGACACTGAAGCCGCTCTCCGCAAGGCCGAGCGCAACATCGAGATTTGTTGAGCCAGCCATCACACCACCTCGCTTTCGGCAAAGCGGACGATTGCAAAGCGATGACGCGGGCGAATGCGCCGTCCTAGATAGTCAGTCCAGATAGCCACTTGGTCAGGGGAGCAGCGAAAGCTGGCTTGGATGGGTGTCACAACGCGGTGGGGCTCGCCGGCAGGCCTGCCAGGCAGCTTGTCTACGCAAATGAGCACGGCTTGGGAGAGCTCGATAGCCCAGTCGATGATGGAAGTACGATAATCTTCCGGAAGACCCGAGGCAGCTTGGAATACGCAGGACGGTGACGTCGTAAATTCAAACTCTGCCGTATCCGGGAAAACATCGGGCCTACCGACATTTCTGATTTCCTGCTCGATCTCACGACGAGCTTGGCGTCCAAAGCCTTCGCCTGGCGCGACGAACAACTTAAAGCTTCTGTCGGGGTCGCTGAAGCAAGCAAGGCGTAAGCCAGGGCTTAGTCTTCGCGAGAAATCGCGTCCGTCGGCGCCTTCATTGCCCTCAAGAACCGATGAGAGGTTTTCAGGAATTTTGACAAGGGGGTTTCGTTGAGTCCGCTCGGCGGACGTGTTATGTTTACGCAAGTTATCATCCTGGCCCCGTTCGACCTGGCAGTCGGCGGGGCCATTTCTTTTTGGCGCCGCGTAAACGGGTGTCGGGTTTAATTCTTAGGCCGTGCGGCCAGCTCGTCCTCCATGGTTTTACGCCCGGGAGCCTGCACGCGGTCGGCGGGGCCAACGTGCTCGAATGAGAGATCTGATTTTTGTCGCTCCTAAGCCTTGGAGCTGACGCACGTGGGCGGCGAAGCCACGGCCTGTCATTGCCCGCCGATGGCGAGCGGTCGTAGTTACGCGGCGACGCCAGCGAATTTCAGGATGGCGCCGACGCTATAAGTTACGCGGCGTGGGCCGATCCGTTCAGGCTTTGGATCTTTGCCCTGCGAGCGCCAACGCTCCAGGGTCCGCTTGCTCACACGCAGCACCTGCGCAGCCTCATCTTCAAGCAAGAGGGTTTCGGGATCGAGGCGCGCGATGGCGCCGAGTGTGAGTTGACCGGCGAAGGCCTTCACCTCAGGTGAGGTGGAAACGGTCGCGGGGCCGTGGGCTTTTTCCATAGTCACGTCCTTTTGGGTGCGGAGGCGTGGCTATATAATGGGAGCAGTGCGGGTTTCTGTCTCCCCTTGTAAATGAAAATATACTCGGGCGCTTGTTTGCCTCGGCTTTACCATTGGGTGGTTGGCGATCAGGCCGATTCCATCGCGGCTAGTTCGACAACACCGGCGCCGCCCTCTCCCAACATCGTAGAAAGATGCGACGCCCAAAGTTGCGCAGCGTGCACGCGCTCTTTCCATCGCGGCTCTCGATCGTATGTTTCGAGCAGCTCCTCGCGGATGTGGTTGAGCATCATTTCGGCCAGTTCGGTCTCGACTCCAAGCGCCTGGAGGCCAGAGCGAAATGTACGGCGGCAGTCATGGAGCGTGAATCGCGTGTCCGCCTTCGCGACTAGGCCGGGGTGTCGCTTCGACCACCCAGTCATGGCCTTGCCGCCATTGCCGGCGAAAACATAGTCACTGCCAACCCACTTCTTCTGACGCTGGAGGATGGCAACAGCGAAGGTGGGAAGCGGGACGCGGTGCTCGCGCCCATTCTTGGTTTGCGACGCTGGAATGGTCCACACGCCCTTTTTTAGATCGAGGTCGGCGCGACTCATCAGCGCCGTCTCTTTCCTGCGTTGGCCGAGCAGGATCAGAATCCGAACGTAGTCACCGTACGGCGAAGGCACCGCGCTGCATGCGCGCCAGATTGCTTTGACCTCTGCTTCTGCCAACGCACGGCCGGTGCGCGCGGTGTATTGAGCGCGGGTCTTCCGGTCGCGGCGCCAGCCCGCCAACGGATTGGCGCGAAGCAGCCCTCGGTTGACCGTCCAGTTTAGGAAGGTGGCTGACTTCGAGCGCAAATCTTGCGCAGTGCCTGGCTTCTTGCGCGCCTCGAGCTTCGCAACTTGATCTGCGACCATTTGCCGGTCAATCGTCTGAACGTCGATCTTGCCGAGCGGCTTCAGCATCTCGCGGCGAAGCAGCGACATAATATGCACCGCGTTCACTACATGCCGCGCCTTCAGGTGCTTCTCATATTCATCGAGGGCGTAATCCAGCCGCGCGGCGTCGCGGCGGCCGAGCTCCTTGCGTTCCGCTTGTGGATCTGCGCCGGCGGCGATCTGCCCAAGATACTGGCGAGCTGCATTGCGGGCGTCCGAGAGGCGCACGGATCCGACCTCGCCCAGGGTCATGCGCCGCTGCGCAGCCTTCCGACCGCCGCCGGCGCGATAGAAGAGGATGAACAGTTTGCGACCTGACGGCCAGCAGCGCACGCCGAAGCCGCGAATTTCACTGTCCCACAACACCACCTCGCCGGTGGCTGGAGCCTTGAGCGCCTTGATACGCTCTTCTGTGAGGTTGACGCGATCAGCCATTACAAGGCTCCAACAGCAGGAAGCACACCGGAAGCACGAGACTGCGGGTTTGTGCGGGTTCGTGAGCTTCAGTGTCTCACGAACCCTCTAATTTTACTATGCTTTGGCGGGGTGCTTAGGGCGGGTGCGTTTTCGAGCGAGAACGGGGCACACTTTTGGTAATGGAGAGGTCGACAGTTCAATCCTGTCTGGCAGCACCATCATTTTCCCTTTGATATCAACAACCTACTGAGTGGGTTGAGCTATTTGGGTCGCTCCTGCTACACGCGGGTGTTACACAATGGCATTGAGAATGACCTGTCCGACCAAGCGAAAAGGCTCCGAGAACTGGCACTTCCGGAGACGTATCCCAGCCGAGATCCGCTCCATACTTGCCAAACTGCCAAAATCGCAGCGACCCAAGAACTGGTATGCCACTGAGATCGCGATCTCACTTGGAACCGCCGACCGGGCTGCAGCCAAGGCGAAATTCCCAGAGATCGCTGACGAAGTTGAAAAAACCATGGCGAGGCTGCGGGCCGGTCCCGTGCCTTTGACCCCTAAGCAGATCAATGCCCTCTCCGGCGAACTCTACGGGGCCTTAGCGGAGGGCCTCGAAGAGAACCCCGTTCTGACCGCCGAACAATGGCTTAAGGTCGCCACCAAGAATGAGGAGGCGCGTCAGGGCCGGTTTGGGATCGCCCCACTCCAGATCCACAGGACTGCAGAGGAGCGTCGTCGGGCTTCTATGGAGGCCCGCTTTGGGAAGGTTACGGACACCTTCCTTCGTCAGCGAGGACTTCACATTGACGCAGATAGCCGATGGCGGCTGCTCGAATGCGCGTCCATCGAACTGTCAGCCGCAGCAAAGAAGCTCGCACGGAATGCCAACAACCACTACGAGGCCGACACCTACAAGGCTAAGTTTACGAAGTTCGTCCCCGCAAGAAAGGACGCCGAAGGTTCTCGCACTTCACTCACTGCCCTGCTGAACGCTTGGCATTCTGCCGCGCTCCTCCGCATGACGAAGAGGGATGCGGACCGTATGAAGAGTCGGATGGAGAAATTCATCGCGTTTCTGGGCCACGACAGCATCGAGCGCACGACCACCGACGATGTCATCCGGTGGGCAGAACACCGCCGCCGGACGGCAAGCTTCGCAACCGTCAATAACTCCGACTTGGCGTCTATCAAGAATGTCTTTGGCTGGGCCGCAAAGAAACCCCGAGCGTGGATCGAGAAGAACCCTGCTGCAGGCGTGAAGGCAGAGGGCAAGAAGAAGGCCCGAGTGCGTGAGCCTTTCTTCGATCAGAGAGAGATCAGCGCCATTCTGAGCGCAGCGCTTGCGGTCACCAAGTCGAAGCGGGGAGCCCCGAAGACCGACGCGGCGAAGCGATGGGTGCCGTGGCTCTGTGCCTATTCGGGCGCTCGGGTGACGGAGATGATCCAGTTACGCAAGCAAGATGTCCGCAAGGAGCGAGAGGGTTGGATCATCCGACTGACACCAGAGGCGGGCAACATAAAGAATGATGAGTTCCGAGATGTGCCGGTCCACAGCCATCTAGTAGAGCTGGGCTTCATCGACTTCGTGAACGGTTCTGCAGAAGGCCCGCTGTTCTGCAACGTCGGCAAGGATGGCACAACCGCAGGTCCGGCAATGGGCGTATATCAGCGGATACGCCAACTCGTACGAGGCGTCGTGAAGGCCAAGACCATCCAGCCGAACCATGCTTGGCGATACACCTTCAAGACTATCGGCGTAGACGCTGAGCTCCCTAAGCTCGTCATTGACGCGATCTGCGGGCACGCCCCAAAGACCAAGGGGGACGAGTACGCCCGTATCACCATGAAGGCACGAGCGGCGACCATGAACAAGTTTCCGCGTTACACGCTGCAAGCAGAAGCCGACTAGATCGATCAGCGTTCTACCGCCGGTCATCATCATCGGGATGAACCCACGGGAGGCGGGACACGCTCCTCTCTTGGGTCAACCGGATCAACCTGACCGGGGGCCTGTAACGGATGTTGCCGCATTGCTCACACCGGAACGATGCCTCCAGCTTCCAGACCGGCGTGTCCCGAGGGCGGCGGACATGGACAAGCGGGATGCTCGCCCTCGTCTCACAGCGCTTGCACATTATCTCCAACCAATCGTAGCCACCGTTGAGGCATTCAGCGATGCTTGGAGAGGGCTGTGCAGGGCCACCGAAGCCTTCCATCTGCTCCGACCACAATAGGCATGCCGTTCGGTCACGCTCACGCATGGCCTCGACAGCGCGTTGAGCGGCATGGTTGGCGTGAACCTTCGCCGCCATCACGCGGTCACCGAAAATGCGATGTCTTGTCTTGCCACCCATGGCCCAGAATGAGCCCTCTTGGCGACGAGGATCAATCCACTACCATTGGCGACAAGTGCCACGGCAGCACACAAGAGGCTGGTCAATGTGTAATCTCTACTCGATCACACGCAACCAAGACGCGATCCGACGCCTGTTCAGCATCGTCAACGACACGACCGGCAATCTCCTCGCCCCTCCCCGCCGTGTTCCCTGACAACCCCGCTCCAGTCGTTCGTGTCGTCAACGGAGAGCGTGAGCTGACCATGATGCGCTAGGGCATGCCGACCCACCGCAATTCGGTGGCCCGCCCGTCACTAACATCGACTTGAGCGCCTTGACGGTCACCCCCGCCGTTGTGTATCTGTGAAGGGAATATATCCCCTTCCAATCGTAGAATGCCTGCGATTGGCAACTGATGCAGATCATCAAGGGGATCACAATGCGCCGCAATCGTACCAACCGTGCCAATCGTGCCATTCACGGGGTAACTCCTGCAGCAATCACCAACGGCCTCAAGGCTGCAGCCAACCCTCTGCGCATGCTTTCGGTCGGTAGTTACTGGGCAGAGTTCGACGAACCTATCCAGTTACTGGACGACCCGCTCGGCACCTTCGCTGCTGATGCAAAGGCACTGATAACGCTCTGTGAGAGGCACAACATTCTTTACATTCCGGGCCAAGAGCCCGCTTTCCCGGTCTGGCTGCTGCGAGAGTTCTATCCGAGCAATCCGTGACGCCCGGCCGCACGATTGTTTCGCCAGCTCCATCATGGGTGGGCGACAACGATAGGCCACAACCCTAGCTTGGAATAGGTTGCACTTCTACACTATGCGCTCCCCTCCGTTACCCTATAGGGACACTGAGGGGGGCTGTAGGTTCAGTGATCATGTCTGGAGGTTACCTTTGGGGGTCCCCAATACGAATGGACCACCCGATAGAACTTATGAAGGTGACGGAGGAGACAGCAGCCTGAGTGGAGCACATGAAGCCGGTAGTCGTTCTTGTCGGCGGACTGACTCGACAAGGTGTTATCGACCTGCTCCCGAGAAGCGGTTCGACGCTGCATCGCAGGCGCACTCTATCGCGCTCCATAGGGCTTCGGTCTTCTCGTCGAGGAAGCAACTCCCGGTATCGTTCAGGGCCCAGATTGGATTAGAGAGTCGCCGGTGCGCGTTCTGCTCGAATCGCAGGCACACCTGCAGGTCACTCCCAAACGACTCAGCGCGGCTCTGCGAGTCATCAAGAGGCATCGGATGGAATGGCGGTGACCGCGTCAATGCCGACACCGTGGACCGCCCCTCGTCGTCCACCATGGGTAGAAGACATCGCTCAAACTGCAACCACCCCGATAAGGTTGCACGTCTACTATTTCCGCTCCCCTCCGTTACCTTATAGGGACACTGAGGGGAGGTTAAGGTTCACTGTAGTGACACCGGGGTCCCCAATAAGGATGAACCTCTAACAGTGTTATAGTGAGGTGACCCTTAGAGAGGCACCGAGAGAGCACTGAGAGTGTCCAGTACGAATGAAGCACCTAGGGTTCAATACGAATAGAGCCCCGATAGGATGCATCATGCCTTGTGTCGATAGGGGCCAATGCGGCGTCATGATCAGCGGCGCAGGCACAACACATTTTGCGGATAGTTGGTGCCGCCGCGTGAAAGGCCGTTTGATGAGAAGCGGCTCAGCCAGTTTCCCCGTGCCGGGGGTCGTTCCTAATAATGTGCCACAGCCCTGAGACTTCCACGATCACCCGATAGCTGACGGCGTCGGCGCAGCGCTGGCACTTGCATCACTGTGGAACGGCACGGGCCAGCCAGCCACCGAGGGGGGGGCACCGGGTTAGGCAGGTCACCCGCTCACGCCCGTGCCGTCGCATGTCGCTCCGAATGCCCTGCTGTCGCTGCCGGTAATCGGCACCCGCTCTTCCACTTGCCCACCTTATGATGCTGACGCCACCGTGCGGCGCTCAGGAGGGTTTGTTCGTGGTGCAGGGCCGAGCAGGGCATTCGGAGCGGCGTCTCAGCCGAGCCCTCAACATGCTTTGCTTTTTAACGGCCAGCGACAGACCTTCGGTTCAGTCCGACGAGCGCTCCAAAGATGACACCGACGCATATCGGCATTCCGATCATCGACAGGGGCGACACGAGCAACTGCATTAGCACGGCATAACCCTTGCCATCAGCCTCGCTTGCCGCCTGAGACTGCAAGAGGCTCGTCAAGAACACGGCTAGGAGCACCCCGGCCACCGTGACCTTGAGCCATGTGATGCCCCTCGGAAGGCGCTGCGCTGTGTAGGCCACTGCGACCGCCGGAAGCACCGTGAGTGCGATGAACAGCAGAATGATGGACATGTTGGGTCCAGCTTACCCCAAACGGTTTCGGAACGATGCGCAGGGCGACGCGCGGATGTCCGATCAGCGGATGGTGAGCCTCACCAGAGGGCGACATTTGACCGAGCAACCTTCCAAGCGACTATCGCGGCGCAGATGATCGCAACGGCAGGGCTGATCACCAGCTTGATGCCCCAATAGACTATGGCGAAGCCCGGTCCATCGGCGCTTGGGTTCGTGCTGGAAGCTACGGCACTTCGGACAATGTACTCGGCAGCGAATTGCCCCAGCAGCACCAGTAGCAGCGCCACTCCGAAGAACGAGAGAACAACAAGCAGAAGTCGCCCCGGTCCCATACATTTCTCCAAAGCCCGAAGCACCGTAATGGCAACTCGTCAACAGGTCATAACGTCGGCCAGCGTTGTGCAATCGAGGCCAAATCGTCCGTTAGGGTTTAGGTTAAAGGACGTCGAAAACGGAGATAAAATCGTGTCCGCAAGGGTTGATTTTAATCAGCGGACTCTATACTCAACGGACGAAACCCTAACGAACAGAGAGTTTGTCCGTGGCCACCATCCTCTACGCCCGCGTCTCCAGCAAAGATCAGACCTTCGAACATCAGCGTATTCAGGCCGAGGCCGCAGGCTTTAAAATCGACCGTGAGCTTGCCGACCATGGTGTATCAGGTGTCAGCACCCGCCTTGCTGACCGTCCCGAGGGCAGGCGTCTGTTCGACATCCTGCGAAGCGGCGATACGCTCGTCGTCCGTTGGGTTGATCGGCTAGGCCGCAACTACGGGGACGTTTGCGATGCGATTCGCGAGTTCATGCGCAGAGGCGTCATCATCCGCACGGTCATCAACAACATGACGTTTGATGGCGCGACCACCGACCCGATGCAGATGGCCGTTAGAGACGCCCTGATCGGCTTCATGGCAGCAACCGCACAGGCCAATGCCGAGGCGATCAAGGAAGCCCAGCGTGGCGGCATCGATTATGCGAAGAACAACGAGGCAAAGACGAAGTATCGAGGACGGAAGCCGAGCTTCACACGGGACCAATTCTCTGCGGTTTGCGGCCTGCTGGAATTATCGACCGGCGTGGGCCAGATCGCATCAGCCACCGGCCTGAGCCGCCAAACCATTTACCGGATTAGAGATGACCGAACTGCAGCGGAAGCGGCACTCAGGAGCTGGTCAGCATGAGGTCCTGCGCGGCATGACGACCTATGCGGCCTAATCAGTGTTTTTGCCTATTACATCTGAATGGCGACTATCGCGGCACATGCTGCAGTTGCTTCGCGACAACGGTTATCAGTGTTTTTTGCTGCGCATGACGCTCTCTTGAGGTCATATTTCTTGAAGGGACGACCTTACGTTGCTACTAACAGAGCCTCAGATTGACGCGCCCGCATGCCATTCAACTTAGTTCCTTTTGTTCAACCAGGACTTCAAGCCTCCATGAAATCGCAATGGTCGTCTTAACTCTCAAGGCAAAGAACGATCATTTACAAAGAGTCGCGAGCACCCGCGACAATATTAAGGCCGTTGCAGAATATGTTTGGAATGCGCTCGACGCCGACGCCACTGAGATAAACGTTGAGCTCAGCCGGACATCGCTGGGCGGGATCGTGGGCATCGTAGTGCGCGACGATGGATCAGGCATCTCACTAAGCCGCGCTGAGCACGATTTCGAGAGCTTAGGCGAATCCTGGAAACGCAACACCGCACGAACACCCAAGCGCGGACGGGCAATACACGGGAAAGAAGGCCAAGGAAGATTGCGCTTCTACTCGCTGGCACAAAAGGCCCGTTGGACTTCGGTTTATGAGACCAAAGAGGGTCGTTTTCAGATCAAAATCGAAATAGACGCCGATCATCTGCAAAACAGCTCTGTCTCGGAGCCGGTCGCCGTTTCGTCCGACGAGCCGACAGGAACGGTCGTTGACCTCTCACCGCTAAAGAACACCTTTGATTGGCTTGGCGGCGACGAGGCTCGATCGGAATTTGATTCAACGTTCGCTCCCTACATACTGCAATATCCTGACGTCAAGATTGTCTACGATCAACATCCCGTTGATCCTACAAGAACTATCGAGCATTCTTATCAATTTCCATCCCAGCCTATAATCTGCCCGGGCCGCACGGTTAGCGATCTAACGTTGCGCGTCATTGAGTGGAAGTCGCACGTTGCCGAGCGGAAAATCTACTTTGGTGGAGAAGCGGGCGTCGTCCTGGGCTCGCTGCCCGCAAGTGTCACCGCGCCCGACTTCACTTTTTCAGCCTATGCTTATGCGCCCTTCTTCAACGAGATCGCTAAAGCTAATTTGCTTGAGTTCGATGGCGGCCTCACGGATCCAGCTTTTGCCCGAGTACTTGAGTACATTCGTGACACACTGGGTGACTATTTTCGTGCGCGGAAAGCAGAGAAATCCGGCGAGCTTATCCAAGACTTGAAGGATGCAGGCGTCTACCCTTACGAAGGCGATCCTCGCGACGAAATTGAACGACACGAACGGCAGGTCTTTGATATCGCTACGCACGCCGCTGTCTCTTATTCAAAAGACTTCAAGAAAGCCGACAACCCGCTCAAGAAAATCGCACTCGGCCTACTAAAGGAAGCGCTGAAGAATAATCCAGAGTCGGTAACACGGATCTTGAAGGCAGTCTTCAATCTACCCAAAATCCGACAAGATGAGTTCTCCCAATTGTTAGAGAGAACGGAGTTGGGCAACATCATTTCAGCATCCAGCTTAGTTGCTAACCGAATAGTTGCGTTAGAAGTTCTTCGTGAGATTGTTTTTGAACCGAAGCATCGAAATACCATCAAGGAAAGAGGCGAGCTCGATGCGCTCATCCGCGACAATACATGGATCTTCGGCGAAGGGTTTCATCTCACAATGTCCGAAGCGGGGCTGACAAAAATTATGGACCGCGTGTCGGGGGAGCTTGCGTTAACTCGTAAGAGAGGCGCTAAAGTCCGCAAGCTCGACGGACGAATTGGCCGAATCGACTCATTCTTGGGGCGAGTTATTCCAAGAGAGAACGCCAACCATCATGAATATCTCCTCATCGAACTGAAGCGCCCATCTCTAGAAATTGGGCGAAAGGAAGTCGATCAACTTGAAGACTACGTCAATGCAATTCTAGCTCAGCCTGATTTTATCGGCACCTCCACTCAGTGGCATTTTTACCTCGTAACGACCAAGTACGACGACGTGGTCAGGGAGCGCATCACTCAAGAAAACCGTCCTGTGGGGCTATTCATCGACAAGCCCAATCATAGAGTTTGGATAAAGTCATGGGCCGAGCTGATCCGCGAGTGCGACGCCCGACTCAAATTTGTTCAAGAAAAGCTTCGTATCGAGGTGTCTGCCGAAGAGATTCAAGAAAGAATTGCTCGGCTGAGAACGTCAGTTCTGAAATCATCCGATCAGCCGCAGTTTGATCCGCGTCGAACGGGCGAACTTCAGTTTGATTACGACAGCGATGCCGCGGTTTGCGTCGATAATAAACAGCCTCAGCCCAGTTCATAGGACTGCGTCACCCCCCTCTTCACGTCTGTGCGTACAGCAGGTCTCACGATCGAATGAAAACAATTAATGCCCAAACCTCGCTAGCTCGGCTCGCGCTTGCGAGCTCTGATTCGATACGGGGCGGCTCAGCAAATTTTTTGGCGCTTATCTCGTGCAGCAAGAGCAAAGGTGGCCACAGGGACATCGCCCGAGATATGTACGTATCCCCCTTGTATCGCAAATCAGTGCAGCTGGCCGAGCTGTGGGGCGTTCCGTTTTACATCTTGTCGGCGAAGTACGGATTGCTGCATCCTAATGACTTAATCGAGCCGTACGAGCAGACCCTCAAGACAGCAACCAAGAAGGAAAAGCAGGATTGGGCTCGGCGAGTTGACCAGCAAATACGGGAGCTTCCGCGCAAGAAACTTATTGTACTTGCTGGAGACGATTATTTTGCTCCACTTATTGAGGCCGGCAGCGATGATCCACTAGATTACTTTGCGCCAATGGGCTCGCTATCTTTAGGGGTACGTCTTGCCTTTCTAAATGAGGCAATCAAGCTCGAGCGCAGGCGCAGTGCGATTGAGGCGGCCTACGCGCTTTTTGAGAAAATGTCTGCATTGCAGATGCCCCCCCGCTTGAGTGACCTATTAGCAACCGATCTTCCGACACACGGAGTGTATTTCTTCTTCGACGAGACGGAGACGACAAGATTTTCAAACATTATTCCGCGACTTGTTCGTGTTGGCACACATGGCGTTTCCGCTGGATCGACCGCCACTCTTAGAAATAGGCTACGAACACATTTTGGAACGCGAGCCGGACAGGGCAATCACCGAGCCTCGGTTTTTCGCCTTCACGTCGGCCGCGCCATCATCGAGCGCGAGAATCTCCAGGAGCAATTTCCGAATTGGGGCAAAGGCCAATCGGCTAATCGGGACATCACCGATCGCGAGTCTCCGTTAGAGATGAGAGTCTCCCAGTATATCGGAAATCTTCGCGTCTTAGCTATCCCGGTGCTTGATTCCGCGGGTAAGAGCAGCATGCGAGCGACGATAGAGCGCCAATTCATTGCAATGTTCACCGAACATCTTTGTGCACTAGAGCCCGCAGACCCAAATTGGCTTGGGCGATTCTCCGACAAGCCGAGCATCAGAGAAATGGGACTTTGGAATATTAGGGACGTTGGAGAACAATACGACCTTAAGTTCCTCACGTTTCTTGAAGCATATTTAAGTAAGAATAGTCACCGCCAGCAGAGAGGATAATATGTCTAGCGGATCTTCCCTTGCCAGCGCTATAAATGACCAACCCAAGTTGCCACTTTGGCTTACACACCTTTGGCAGCGGGCATCCGAACACAAACGCTTAGGTCTCGTATTAGGAGCTGGGGTATCGTTCGACGCAAAAGTCCCGCTGTGGGGCACGCTGGTCGGCCGACTAGCGGAAGCCGCTGGTATCTCCGAACAAAGGCTAGCAGATCACCAAAAGGAACGCTTTCCAGAGACGTTCCTTGCCGAGATCCTCTATCGGCACCACCATGCAGATCATACGAAATCCGCGGGCAATCCCCGCGAGCGCTATCACGAATACCGCGTCAATTCGGCGTGGAAGCAAAAGATCCGAGAATGTCTCTATAAGGATGTCGGCAACAAGACGTTCGAGGAAATCGCCAAGGAGCACATTTACCTCAAAAGCCTAGCTAGCTTGGTCTGCAAATCCGGTTTCACCGTGACCTTGAATTTTGACGATATCGTCGACCAAGCAGTGACTTCGCATGTTGAGGAAATTCTGACTGCCGCGCCCGAAACCGCCATAGCCAATCCCGAGATCATTTATTATCCAAAAGTAGAAACACGGAAGCACGCTCCCGTCATATATCATATCAACGGCAGTCTTCCGCGCGACCAACCGCGACGGAGCAGCGTGAATGTTGTGCTCACGGAGGACGCATTCGCGGATGTGATGCTTTCACCAAACTCTCACAACGCAGAGTATGTGATCAATCAATTCGCGGTGCGGACGTTCGTTTTACTTGGGCTTTCGCTGAGCGATAACTCCCTCAAAAATATTCTGAGGTCGAGCGCAAAGCGAAATCCCGCCAATCATCATTTCATCGTACTCCACGAACTCGACAACAATCCGAGATCACCTGAAATCCGATCTGACATATTCGATGTAAACCTTCATGTTTACAATCTGATCACGATATTCCTGACCACGGCGCAGCATAAGGAGTTCATTGACGTACTGAATTCTTCTTCAGCAGCCCAATTTGACGAGATGCTCCTCGCTCTTGGAGCGCAAAGCACTATACACAGAAAGTACTACATTGTCGGATCCGTTGCTTCCGGAAAGAGCTCGACGGTCGATGCACTGCGCTGTTTCACGACGTTCGAGGAGTTTAGCGGTCGGGTGCCGAAAGAGATGTATCAGGACGACACGAGTCTCACTTCAGATGAGCAAAAAATTGTCGACGACTACCTCTTCCCCAGACTGATCGAAAAAAACCGAAACATGATGCGCCCAAACTCCGGTCTGCGCGTCATGGACCGCGCGTTCCTTGATTTATTCGCTTTCTCGAAGAATGGGGACAAGGTCGAAATTAAAAGAAAGGCCCTTGAACTAAAAACTCGTATTGAACAGTACAACAAGCCGTTCGAGGATGGACACTTGTTCTACCTCGGAGCATCTCCTGATGCCCTTGAGGAGCGCCTGCTACAACGCAGCTCCGCAAAAGAGGCTGACGGAAAATTCGGTTTTGAACTAGAGACGCTCAAAAAACAGGACAAGGCTCTTAGGCAAATCTATCGGATTCAGGATGAACATATACTCGATACGAGCCACCTTACCACTGGCGACGTGGCCAAGGCGATCGCCAGGAAGATCCTGCTGGATGACTACCAAGAATTTGCGTTCGCAGACCGCCTCCGAGAAATTATTGACGCGGACGGGACACTTTGATTTCTAATCGACCCAACATCTATCTTGCTGGCCCGCTGTTTTCTCCCCAGGAGAGGCAGTGGAATGTCCTGCTACGCGACAGCTTGACGGGATTTGCCGACGTTTACTTGCCCCAAGAAGATGGCTCTCTTCTTGTAGACCTCGTCGCGAACGGCATGTCTCTGGAAGAGGCGAAGAGTTTCATCTTCTCGAGCGACATCCGCGCGATCGATCGATGCGACATTCTCCTAATCGTTATGGACGGCCGGGTAATCGATGAAGGAGCGTGCTTTGAGCTCGGATATGCCTACAGTCGCGGAAAAATATGCGTCGGTGTAAAAACGGACGTGCGCTCTCTGCTTCCCGTTGGCGACAACCCGATGATCGACTGCGCGCTCCGCAAGATATTCCGAGATATTGATTCTGCTTGTGATTGGATTCGGCATCGGCATTGGGAACAGCATTGAGTAAATCAGCTGCACTCGTTTTATTCTCGGGCGGGCAAGATTCTGCCACGGTTCTTGCCTGGGCTCTCAAGAACTATGAGAGGGTCGAAACGATTGGCTTCGATTATGGCCAGAAGCACACCGTAGAAATGAAGCAGCGGACTATCTTTCGATCGCTTCTGACCGATCAATTTCCTGATCTGGGTGCTCGGCTAGGGCCAGATCACGTTGTGGCACTTGATTTAGCCGGTCAGATCGCGGGCAATATCGATTCATTCGATGTATCGCGAAGTGAGATGCTTCTTCGGAAGAAGTATATTCCCGGGCGGAACCTCATCATGATGTCACTGAGCGCAAGTGTTGCTTTTCGCCGCGGGATTGAAACGTTGGCATGTGGGGTCAGTGAAACCGAATATTCGGGGTACCCAGACTGTCGGCGGCAAGCTATGAGCGCGATAGAGGTCGCGCTCGATCAAGCGACTGGCTTTTCATGGGCAATACAATGCCCCCTGATGGACTTGGACAAAGCTGGAGTCTGGCGACTGTCTCATGCCCTTGGCGGTGGCGCGTTGCTCGAACTTATCAGAGAAGAGACTCACACATGCTATGAAGGCGTGAGAGAAATACGGCATCCTTGGGGATACGGATGCGCACGTTGCGATGCTTGCCGACTTCGAGAGAAAGGCTGGCGGGAGTACGCAGCGACGTCCGTATAGCGGACCCGGCACTTGCATTGATGGAGAGTTACCAGCCGGTAAGGTTGGATACGGCCGCGGTTATCGTCTTGGCACGCTCACCTAAGAAGGCATCGTAGTCGTCATTCATTGCTGCCTGGAACGCCTCAGGAGAAACCAGGTTAGACGCCAGCACCTCGTTAAGCTTTGAACCAAGCGCCTGCACAACCTCCTTGAGGTAGTCCGAGGGGGCACGGTTAGTGATGCGCTTGTTGCTCGCTGCGGTCAGCATCACGAAATTGCCAAGGACATTCGCCTTCCGCACTGCCACGCCCTTGTTCTTGACAAGGTAGTCTCTCGGGAAGAAGTGGTGAAACTCCTTGGTGTTGCCGTGGAACAGGGCATCTCCCGTGTCGATCTTTTGTGAAGTCAGGAGGTCGGTGGGCTTAGTGAATGCCAGCAACAGTATAAGGATCTTGGAATGCGCCGCATTCGACCGAAACTGCTGTGCGCTCCAGATGCCTGGGCCGGGGTCTTGGACGACGCTATCGATGGTGCTCGCCCGCCCCGCTGCGAATAGTTGGACTGCCTTTTGATCCGAGCTCATATTGCCCGTATTCCAGCCGCCGAAGTAACCCGCGACCGCCGTTCGCCAGAACCACGTCCTCACTGCCGCGAGTTGCTCAGGGGTGAAATGCTTGATGAGGCGGAAGACCTCCGCAAGAACGACAACCTGATTGACGTAGGGGACCTGCTTATCGGACGGAATGTGAAGCTCGGTCGTCATAAAGTCTACGGCACGACTGAACGCATCTTTGGTGGCAACAACGGCGGCTTCAAGTTCATCCGAAGAGTGCTTTCGTAGCAGGTCAATGCTCGCCTCCGAGAAGCCTCCACCGGCTGCTGCCGAGATGCTGCGCAGGATCGCTTTGCGTTCAATACCTCCAAAATACTTGGCTGAAAGCTCGTCATTGATGCTGGTGATCGCGTCGATCAGGTCGAATGTCTCGCTCCACGTTGCGGCACGCATGAGGTCAACGATGGTCAGGGGAGTGCCCCTGCTGTTGATGCGTTCGAAGATGGGCGCTACGGCTTCAATCGACATTTCATGCAATGTCACTGTGGCGACCTTGTAGTCCTTGAAGCGGTCGAACAACTCCTTCGCGTTCTTCTCCAATGTGGTTACGTCGCTAGCTTGCAGCGTGCTGAGGCTGGAGACATGCTTGAAGTACGCGGATGGATCAGTGAGCTTGTTGAGGCGCAAATGATGCAGCGGCGGATCGTCCGATGTTGTCAGGTGAAGGAACGTCTTCTCTCGCAGATCGAATGCGAGGTTCCAGCGACTATTCGGATTGCCGCCCTGCCAGTACAAAGCTCCGCAGATCGTCGAGAGCCGTTGCTGTCCGTCGAGCAGATAGTTCACCGGGTAGTCTTGCTGTGTCGGAGCTATCTCAAGGTCCGCAATGCTCCGTTCGCTTCTCAAGAGCTCGCGACTTCGCCACAGAAGAACGCTTCCTATCGGATAATTGTTGGCGATTGAATCAAGCAAGTCGATGATCTGGTGCTTTTCCCACACGAAGTCGCGCTGGAACTTGGGAAGGAGGATGTCGCCCCGCAAGATGCGCCCTGCGAGCTCCTCAATGCGGTCAACCGTTGGTTCTGGGGCTCGGGATGGAACGACGATGGTGGCGCTAGTCTGGGCAGTCGAATCAGGTAGCTTCGCCATGCTCGCTCGCTTTGTAGAATCAATTTCATGCACCTTATACGGGTCAGTTGGAGCGAGCCCACTGCTTTGCGCGGTGACATCCCCAGCATTCAGCGTTCGATCGAACTGAGCCTCTATAGTGAGAGCGATTGAATCAGCATCATAAAGGTGACAACTGCCCACGACGCTGCTACACAACAAGCCCGAGCGACGCTAAAAAGCTTAATGTAATCAACGGGTAAGGTGCTTATTTCGACAGTTCAATCCTGTCTGGCAGCACCATTTTCCCCTGTTAAATCAATAAGCTCTCCGGACCGAGGGGCCTGACAATCAGGCACCTCGCGGTAGAACAGAACGCGAATCGCGGTTCAATACGGGAACATCCGGGGCTCTGTTCCCTGCCCGTTCCAATCGCTCGGCATAAGCAGCCATATCACCGGACTCAAACGAACTTGAAACAGCCCCCTTCGCGGGGGCGGTACGCTTGTGGCTTTGAATGATGGACCAAAATCGAGATGACCGCTGAATCCCGCCCTAACCGGCGGGTTTTTCGTTTGGCGCACATAATGCCTCTGCCGACCCCCTCGAACCGTAGAAGAAGAAGATGCGATCGGCCGGCACGTACCGCTCTAGCCGGAAATCGTGGAACGGTGCTACCCGCAGCACACGAACGATTACACTCCATGCGGCAGCTTCGGAGCCGCGGCATCTCAATGTGACAGGGAATGCGCCGCCAAAGATATATCGCCCCGCCCCTGCTTCACCAAAGCATTCATGAGTGGCAATTCGGTCGTCGACTTGATCTGCTCCATCGTGAACATTGACGACACATCATGCAGATCAATCTTGGCGATCAGCCGCTGATAAAGATCGTCGTAGGCCCGGATGTCCGAGACCACAGCCCGGATCAGATAATCCACGTCGCCGCTCAGGCGATAGAAATCGACCACCTCGGGGAAGCTGACGACGATTTTCCGGAAACGCTGAACCCACTCCGCGTTATGCTGGTTCGTTCGCACGGCGATGAAAACGCTGACACCCAAATTCAGCTTGTCTGCATCGAGAAGTGCAACGCGTCGCTTGATGTAGCCAGAGCTTTCGAGCTTCTGGATGCGACGCCAACACGGCGTGGAACTCAGGCCAACACGATCAGCCAGATCCTGCATGGAAAGGCTGCTGTCTACCTGGAGTGCCGCGAGAATTTTGCGGTCGAGCTCGTCGAGCATTGTGACCTCCGATGAAGGGTGTACGCAGAATATTTCTGCCGTTCATTGCCATCGTGACGCAATGCTATTGCGAGATTTGAAAGTTCGCGAGCATAAACAATTATCATCGCTGCGCATTCGAGCAGCAGGCTGGCGTCAAAAGTGACGCCTCCGCTGACGCAGCGCCAAGATGAATTCGCCACCGTGTGTCGTGATATCGACGCGTTGATTGAACGCGTGGCCTCTTACAGCCGCTGGCCACCACTCGCATCGATCTGCTGGCCAGTGACCCAGCCCGCTTCGTCCGACGCGAGAAAGGCGACGACCCTTGCGATATCGTCGGGTTGCCCGACCCGGCCGAGCGCGATTGTCTCAGCCACTGCGCGGCTGGCCACCGGATCGCGCGCGACGATGTTCATGTCCGTCGCCGTCGCACCGGGCATCACGGAATTCACCGTGATCTGTCGACCGCCGAGATGAACGGCGAGCAAGCGGCTCAGCGCTTCCAGACCCGCTTTGGCCGGCGCATAGGCGGCCATGGTCGGATAGGCCGAACGCGTCCCCATCGACGAGATATTGATGATACGTCCGCCATTACGCAGATGCGGCATCAGTGCCTTGATCAGAAAGAACGGCGATTTCAGATTGGTCTGCAGCAGAAGATCGAAGTCGTCCTCGGAAATATCCTCAATGGTCGCGCGTTTTCCGACGCCTGCGTTGTTAATGAGAATGTCGAATGCAGGGCTGCCATGGCGCTCGGTCAGTTCGGCGCCAAAATCCGCGGCCAAGGCGGCTGCGCCACCGCGTTCCGAGAGATCGGCCTTGATGGCAAAGGCATTGCCGCCAGCGGCGGAGATGGCCGTCACCGTCGCATTCGCGGCATCGACCGAGGCGTTGTAATGAACCGCAACGGTTGCGCCATCCTTCGCCAGGCGAAGCGCGATCGCCTGACCGATCCCCCGACTCGCGCCAGTGACCAGCACGATTTTTCCTGCCAGCCCGCTCATGCGGACCAGCCGTGACTGGCTTCCAGGCTCCGCGCCCTGTCGATCAGCGCCTTGCGATCGATCTTGTTCGTGCCCGCCCAAGGCAGTTCGTGGACGAACTCAACCCGCCGCGGGTGCTGATATGCCGGACCATTGGCGATCGCAAACTGACGGATGTCGTCGAAGCTCGGCGTGGGCTGCTCGCGCGTGACAATAAACGCAACCGGCACCTGGCTCCGTTCCTCGTCGGGCAACGGCACTACTGCCGCCTGCTGGATCTGCGGGTGACGCTCCAACAGCTTTTCGACTTCGCCCGGATAGATATTTTCGCCGGAGCAGACAAACATGTCGTCGGCACGGCCTACGAAGAAATAGAAGCCGTTGGCATCGCGGCGCATCACATCGCCACTGTAATACCAACCATCGGTCAGCACCTTGGCGGTCTGCTGCGGCAGATTGTGATAGTGATCCAGCACTGCTGGATTCCGCATCAACAGCACGCCTTCATTCTCGGTACCATTGACGAGCCGGACATCTTCCAGACGGATCGGATAACCTAGCCCCAAAGGCGGCGTCGGAATCTTGTCGGGATGCGGACCGAACACGGCCGGCCCTGCTTCAGTCGTACCATAGCCCATCGTCATTACGACGTTCGGCAGCGCCTGCTTGATCCTGTCCCACAGACCCATGGTCATCGGCGCCGACCCAAGCATCAGGCGACGAACCGAGGTGATATCATTCTTCGCTAGCAGTTCCGTTTCCTTGACGACACGAGCCCACATGGTGGGAACGGCCGTGGCGGCGGTCACCTTGTACTTGGCGATGGCCTCAATATAGCTGCGGGTCTCGAACGACAGCAGCACCACCACAGACGCATTCTGAGCGAAGATCGTTTTGATAGCGAACAGGCCATTCATGTGAAACAGCGGCTGCGCGATGATGTAGCGATCATCCTGATTGAGCGCACCGCTGGTCCGCGTCGAGATCGCCCAAAGCTGGCCGTAATGCGATAGCGGTACGCCTTTGGGGCGGCCGGTGGAGCCGGAGGTGTAGAGCATCTGCCCGACCTCTTCCCGCGTCGTCTCGACGGCGGTGAACGAGGCAGGCTTGATGGTCGTAGCAAAGCCGCTTGGGCCGTTATCGTCGAAATTGATGACGGGAATGTCGTCGCGCACCATCGGCCGATTGGCGTTGTCGACGAAGGCCAGCGCGATCTTCGCGTCGTCCATCACAAAATCGACCGTATCGCGCGCAGCCTTGATATTGACCGGAACAGCGATGCATCCGGCGCGCATGATGCCGAAATAGCACATGATGTATTCGGCGCGATTAAGCGACAGGATCGCGACATGCGTGCCGCGCTTGTAACCACTATCGACAAGATACTGGGCGACCCCGTTTGCCATCTCGTCGATCTGACGGTGCGTGTAGCGCCTGGGATGCGCGGGATCGATCAGATCGATGACCGCCTCCCGATCAAGGTCACCGCTGCGATCGATCAGGTCACCGAGATTATTCCACCGCATTGGCAATGCTCCACTTCTGAGAACTCAATTGGCCACCCGCGCGACACGCGGCAGCGCCGCGGGTTGTTCAAGCAGATCGTAGTGACAGGCCACCTTGCGGCCATCGGAGACATCGCGCAGCATCGGTCGCTCCTCGCGGCAAAGCGCCTGAGCGTAGGGGCAGCGCGTATTGAAGCTGCAGCCTGGCGGCGGATTGAGCGGGCTGGGCAACTCACCCTGCAGCACGCTGCGGGTGCGGCTGCGTGCGGTGCGCGGATCGGCGATCGGCGCGGCGGCAAGCAATGCCTCCGTATAAGGATGCGCCGGTCTATCCCAGACGTCCTCGCTGCGGCCTGTTTCGACGATCCGACCGAGATACATCACGATCAGCCGGTCCGAAATATGCTCGACGACCGAGAGATCGTGCGAGATGAACAGATACGACACGCCCGTTGCCTGCTGCAGGTCCTCAAGCAGATTGATGACCTGCGCGCGCACCGAAACGTCCAGCGCAGATACCGGCTCGTCGCAGATGATTACCTTGGGCTTGAGCGCAAGTGCACGCGCAATGCCGAGACGCTGGCGCTGGCCGCCAGAGAACTCATGCGGATAGCGCCGCATCGCATCGGCCGGTAGGCCCACCTGTCCCATCAGCTCAATGACACGATCCTTGATATCACGGCGCGACCAGCCGGCGACGCTGAGCGGTTGCCCGACGATGGTGCCGACGTCGTGGCGTGGATTGAGCGATCCATAAGGATCTTGGAAGATCATCTGCATCGACTTCCGCGAGGCCTTCAACGCGCCTGCCTGCATCCGCGTGACATCGTCACCATCGAGGAAGACGCGTCCGTCGGACGTCGGCACCAGGCGCATGATCGCCTTGCCGAGCGTGGACTTGCCGCAGCCGGATTCCCCTACCAGCCCGACAGTCTCGCCGGGCTCCAGGTCGAAACTCACATCGTCGACCGCCCGCACGACGCCCTGTGCGCTCTGGTATTGGACACAGAGACTAAGCACCGATAGTAGCGGCATCGCGCGATAACTCCTTCTCGGCAGCAAAACAGGCGGCGGAACGGTGCGGTAGCAACGGCGCCAGCTGTGGTCGCTCGGCACGGCAGCGATCGAGTACATCGGGACAACGGTTCTGGAAGGCGCAGCCCTGCGGCAAATCGGACAGCGCCGGCACGTTGCCCGTAATTTCGACGAGACGACTGCCACGTCGGCGCTGTGCCGACGGCGTCGCCCCCAGCAGCCCCCGCGTGTAGCGATGCAGCGGCCGCTCGAACAAAGCCTCCACCGGCGCTTCCTCGACTTTGCGGCCGGCATACATCACGGCCACCCGGTCGGCGACTTCGGCAACCACGCCGAGATCATGGGTGATAATCATAAGGCCCATATCGGATGAGGACTGCAACTCCTTCATCAGTTCGATGATCTGCGCCTGGATAGTAACGTCGAGCGCAGTGGTCGGCTCGTCGGCGATCAGGAGCTTTGGCCCACAAGCAATCGCCATGGCGATCATGACACGCTGGCTCATGCCACCAGACATCTGGTGCGGATAATCGTTGAAGCGGCGTTCCGCATCCGGGATACGCACCCGGCGCAGCAACTCGACCGCGCGGTCTCTCGCCTCGTGACGCGACACGTCATTGTGGCGCCTGATTGCCTCGATCAGCTGATCCCCGACCGCGACCACAGGGTTCAGCGATGTCATCGGATCCTGGAAGATCATCGAGATGTCCTTGCCGCGAACCCGCTGCATCTCGCGCTCGGACATGGCAGCGAGATCACGCCCCATGAAGCGGACGGCGCCCCCGACGATCTTTGCGGGCGGGTTCGGCAACAACCGCATGATCGCCAGCGCCGTCAGCGACTTGCCACAGCCGGATTCACCGACGATGGCCAGCGTCTCGCCGGCCGAGACCGTCAGCGACAGGCCATCGACCGCAGGCAATACGCCGCGGCGGGTGAACAACGATACCTGCAGGTTCTCAATGGAGAGGATTGGCGTTGGACCGGCTTTGCTGCCCATGATCATCTCAGCGGTCCCGCAGCTTGGGGTTAAGCGCATCGTTGAGACCGTCGCCTACAAGGTTGAGCGCCAGCACAGTGAGCATGATCGCAAGACCCGGCACTGCGCAGATGTACCAGGACGAGCGAATGAGCGTCCGGCCGTCCCCGATCAGCTGTCCCCAACTGGTGACATTGGGATCGCCGAGCCCGAGGAATGCTACAGCGGACTCGAACAGAACGGCGCCCGCAACGACCAGCGACGACAGCACGATCACCGGCGGCAACGCATTCGGCAGGATCTCGCCGAACATGATCCGCAGACTGCCCATCCCCATGGCCCGGCAGGCCTGCACGAATTCGCGGTCGCGCAGCGACATGAACTCTGCACGCGTCAGCCGCGCGATCGGCGTCCAGGTCACCACACCCACGGCGATGGTGACATATTCGATCTTCTGCCCGAGGATCGATACGATCGTCAGCACGAAGATCAGGTTCGGGATGGTCTGGAACAATTCGGTCAGGCGCATCAACAGCTCGTCGACCCAGCCGCCGACATAGGCTGCGGTGGCGCCAACAGTGATGCCGATGATGGTGGCGGTTAGGCTGGCGCAGAGGCCGATCAGGAGAGTGGTGCGCGCGCCATAGGCCGTCATCGCCGCGATGTCGCGCCCGAGCGAGTCCGTCCCGAGCGGATAGCGCGATGACACGAATGGCCAGATTTCAGGACGGCCGACAATGCGCAACGGATTGCGCGGAAACCACCATGGCGCTGCGATGGCGACGCCGATCACGACAAGCACCAGGAACAGTCCCACCAACGCCGCACGGTTGCGGGCGAAACGCCGGGCGAAATCGATGAAGAGAGCGATCATGACCTACCTCGCCTTGATCCGGGGATCGAGCCGCAGATACAGCAGGTCGACCGTGGCATTGCAGACCGCGACCAGCAGCGAGCCGAGGACGAGCACGCCGAGCACCATTGGAAAATTGCGACTCATCACGCTGTCGAACAGAAGGCTGCCAATGCCGGGCCAACTGAACACGGCCTCGATGACGACGCTGCCGCCGAGCATGGTGCCGAGCTGCAATCCGAGCAGCGTGACGATCGGCAACATCGCGTTGCGCATCACATGCGCCATGACCACGCGACCGCCAGACAGGCCTTTGGCACGCGCCGTCCGCACGAAATCCAGCCGGGCCACCTCCAACATTGAGGCTCGCATCACGCGCGCGAAGGTCGCGGCGTAGAACAGTCCCAGTGCCGTTGCGGGCAGGACGAGATGATGCATGACGTCCAGCACGGCACCAAATGCACTTTCGTCGACACCAATGGTGCGCATGCCGCCGACCGGAAACCAGCCGAGCTTCACCGCGAACATCACCGTCATCATGATGCCGAGCCAGAAGCTCGGCGCGGCGAAGAAGAATACCGCACCGAGCGAGATCAGATTATCCCAGATCGTGTTGACCTTGATCGACGCCAGCACGCCGGCCGTGACGCCAACGAGCAAAGCAATTCCGATTGCCGCCAGCATCAGGATCAAGGTCGCTGGAAGCTGTTGCATGATCACATCAAACACCGGCGCGTTCTGCCGGTACGAATAGCCGAGATCGAGCCGCATCACCGACCAGATATATTTGGCAAGCTGCACCGACACCGGCTGATCGACGCCGTAGGTGTGACGCAGCTGATCCAGCATCTTCGGGTCGGTGATCTGCTGTTCGGACGTCATCACGTCGAACAGACTCCCCGGCGCCAGATGGATCAGCACGAAGTTCATCACGATGACCGCAAAGATCAACGGGATGATTTGCACGAGCCTGCGGATGATGATGCGACGCACGTTTGCCTCCGCTCTCAGCGGTCCAGCCAGACCTCGGCCCAGCTTTCGCCCATGAAGTCCGCGGTTAGCGAATGATCGCGAACGTCAGAACGAGCGATCGTCACGGGTTCAAGGTCGACCATCGGAAGGACCGGCGCGTCGCTCGCTGCGAGCTTGTCGAACTCGTGCACCAGGGATACGCGCTTCTTCTCATCGGTCTCGATCACCATCTTGCTGACGGTCTCGTCCATCTTCGGATTGGAATAGCCGGTGGCGTTGCGGAAGGCTGCCCCTTTCACGATACCATCGGTAGTGTAGTATTGCGTTGTCTGCGGGATCGGCTCGATGCTGGCTGAATTGTTCGATACCGCGACGTCATAGTCATAGTCGGTGTAGATGCGTTTCAGCGAGGTCGCGCGATCGGGGATAGCCAGGTCGACGGTGATGTCGACGTCCTCGAAAGCCTGCTTCAGGTACTGACCGATCTTGACGTTTTCCTCGAACCACCCGGCCGATACCAGGCTCATCTTAAAGCGCGAACCGGCCTTCACCGGATAGCCGGCAGCATCGAGCAACGCGGCAGCCTTCTTGACGTCGAACGGATAATCCTGGACGTCTTTGGTGAAGAAGATCGAATTCGAGAAATGGAGAGCGCCAAGCGAGGGGCGCGCGCGACCGAAGAAAACCGTATCCGCGATGAAGCTGCGGTCGATCGCATGAAGCAGGGCCTGACGCACCTCGCGCTTCTTGAAGATCTCGCGACGCTGATTGAACTCGACGCTCGTGATCCACGCCGAGTTCGAATAGCCTTTGGTCTCGGCGACGAACTTCTTGGTTGCCGTCAGGCGCGCGATGTCCGGCGCAGGGATCGGATTGAACGTGCCTATGTCAAGCTGGCCGGCCTCGAACGCAGCCGCCCGCGACGCCGGATCTCGCCACCAGCGGATCACCAGCTTGTCGAGATAGGGCAGGCCCGAATTCCAGTAATTGTCATTGCGGGCATATTCGACATGGCTGCCGCGCACCCACTCCTTGACCTTGAAAGGACCGGTGCCGATCGGCGTGTTGTTGATCGGGTTGGTAATGATGTTCGACCCGTCATAGATATGCTTGGGAATAACAAGACCGGCCTTGCCTGCCAGCACGGATTTGAGGAAGAACTCTGGCACCGGCACTTTGAATTTCAGCACCACGGTCAGCGGATCCACGGCCTCCGCGGTCAGCAGAGCATCGAGCGTGACGCCAGCGGAGATCGGCTTCCAATACTGGATCGCATTGAAGACCAGATCATCCGAGGTCAGCGGCTTGCCATCATGCCAAGTGACGTTCGGACGTAGTTTGATCGTGTAACTGCGGAAATCCTCTGCCGGTTCGATCCCGAGAGCCAGCACCGGTTCGAATTTGAGATCGGCGGTCAGGCGGATCAGCCGCTCGAACACCTTGGTCGACGTGAAATACGGACTGGAGCCGCCACCCGCTGGAACGAACAGCGATTGCGGCTCAAATCCGCCCCATGTGCCGACCAGCGTGCCGCCGCGCTTCGGCGCCCCGGTTGCCGCCTTGGAAGAACCGGCAAAGCCGGAGGCTAAAGCAGCACCGGCCGTTGTCATCAAAAAATCACGTCTGCTAAAACCGCTCATTGTTCTTCCTTTGTTGCAGACAGGAACCGGTCCGCCATCGTGCGCCGCCCGGCCCTGCTATTATTTTGCTTCAAGCGTCGAATAGGTGCCGCGGCCGATGGCGAGCAGCGCCCCCTTTTCGTCAAACACATCGACGTCAGCGACACCGACGCTCTTGCCGGCACGGCGCACCCGCGACACGGCGACCAAGGCGGTATCGACAGCCGGCTTCAGGTAATCGACCCGGAAGTTCACGGTCGGAAGGCCGCGCCCGACCATCATGCCGACGGCGAAATCGCCGACGGTGTCGATGACCGAGGCAATGACGCCGCCATGCCATTGCTTGGAGCCCGGTCGGCGTTCGAATTCCGGCCGCATCGGCGACCGCATCGTCACTTCCTGCGTTGCAGGATCGGCCTTAATCACCTCAAGGCCGAGGAACAGATTGAACGGCGACACGTCCAGCATTTGCTGAATCTCAGGGGCCGTCAGCGTCTTGACGTCGGGCTTGCTCACGGCGTCACCACGACTTTGCCGAATACCGCACGGTCCTCGATGACGCGCACAGCTTCCTTCGCTTCTTCCAGCGGATAGGTCTTGTCGATCAGTACCTGCAGCTTCTTGGCTGCGACGAGATCGAACAGTTTTGTGATATCGTCACGTTCCCAGCCGTTGGAGCCCTTGATCTCCAGTTCGAAGGTCCAAATGAAGCGAAGATCTTCAGTAGGCGAGTAGCCGGCAGTCGCCCCGCAAGTCAGAATGCGGCCTCCGAGCTTCAGACAGCGCAGCGATTTGACCCAGGTATCGCCGCCGGTGAAGTTGACGACCACATCGACACCGCCGCCTTCGACGAAGCGCCGGCGATGTGGCTTGCCGTGGCGCTCATAGATCGTCTTCATGAAGTCGGACTGCGTGTAGAGGATGATCTCGTCCGCGCCGAGTTCGGTGAGACGCTTACCCTTCTCCTCGCTGCCGGCACAGGCGATCACGTAGGCGCCGGCCAGCTTGGCGAGCTGGACACAGCACACGCCGACGCCGCCGCTGGCGCCAAGGATCAGAACCTTCTCGCCGGCCTTGATCTGGCCGATGGTGTTCATCATGCGAATAGCGGTGCCATAGGCGACCGGCAGCGCGGCCGCCTGCTCAAAGCTGACGCCTTCCGGAATCTTGACGAGCTGATGCGCCTTGGCGCGGCAGAATTCGGCGAGGCCGCCGTCCTGGGTCTCGCCCATCAGGCCGCCTTCGACGCGGTTGACGGGATCGATCAGCACGCGATCACCGATGTTCCAGCCGGTGACGCCCGCGCCAAGTTCGGTGATCTCGCCGACCACGTCGAGACCAATGATGACAGGCAGCGGCACCTTGATGCCGGGCATACCCCGGCGGGTGAAGACGTCGTGATAGTTGATCGACGATGCCCGCACGCGGATGACAACGTCGCCCTCGCCCGCTTTCGGCGTCGGATAATCCGCCGTGAATTGCAGCTTATCGTTATCGCCGTGTTCGTGAAGGACAACTGCTCGCATGATCTACCTCGCTCCGTTGGTTCAGGCTGCGGCGGAGAGGGACCAGCTTGCTAACCCCTCTACCGCCTGTTGAGTGATGGAAATGGCTCGTTCTGTGGTCTCTTCACGCCAGTGCGACGACACGGGCACGAAGCAATCGTGCAGGTCTGCGCGCAGCATGCGAACGCGCTCGCTGTCTTTCTCGGCCTTGAACTTCAGCCAGAGATCGAGCTGCAAGGCGCGACGAACCTTGGTACCGCGCGTACCGAATTCGATTACTGCGCCGACCATCGGTCGCTCGCCGAGGAACCTGGTCATGCCGTGAAACACGAGTCCCTGATAATTGGGCCGCGTAAAATTGTTCGGCTTCTGGCCGACGATGCGGTCACGCCCCCACCAGCGCACGGCTTCCGCATGAAGCGCGCCGCCTTCAGGGTTGAAGCACAGGAAGAAGGACTCGCCGAAATCGCCGATGCCTGTATGCCAATCGATAAAGCCGACGCGCTCGGCCGCGCCGAGATGATCGGCGACAATGGTCTCCAGAGTCAGATTGGACCACTCGCGCCCGTCGCCGCCATAATTGGAACCATCCGGAAAATCGTACTGCCCGCGCGCCAGCGTGTCGAACAGACCGTCGTCTCCATGCGCGTCCTTGAAAGATTCGACGGCGTCGGCGTAGATCTGCAGGGCTGCCGGCGTCCAGTCCTCCGGAAGCAGATGCGGATAGAGCTTCGCATAGCCCGGGTTGGCCGGACGGGGAGCGGCGAAATCGATGAAGTTGCGATTGAGATCGACATTGTTTTCAGTGGTCCGCGTACCCCAGGCAAAGCCGTAGGGATTGATCGCGTGAACGAAGAGAAGCGACACGCCGCGCGGAAGGGCGCGTGCAAAATTGCTCTGCATCCAACCGATCTGCGCCGCCGAACCGCTGAGGCCTTCGAGGCCGTGCGTACCGCTCAGGATCACCAGTTGCGAAGCTGCGCGCGGATCGCCGAGCCGCGCCACGTCGATGCACAGATCCTGGCCATTCGGGCCCTTGAGCGCCGGATGGGTGTAGGTGGTCAACGCGGCGCCGACGTCATTCGCAGCGTTGCGAAACTTCACGCGTGCGCCGTCATAGTCGAGCGCAAAACTCCGGGTGAAATCATTAGGGAGCGCTACCATCACGCCGTGAACCCCAGAGCGACATTGGCTGCATCGGCATGCGACACGATGATGCCATCAGCATAGGGCTTGAAGGAAACACCGGCCGCATCGAATACGGCGCGCGGCGTGTCGAGCGCCGCGACCTTGAACACCAGCGCGACCATGCGGTCAGTGCCATCCGGGCTGACCAGCGCGGCCCCGACGTAGCGATCGGCCACGGCTGCAGGATCGAGTATGAAGATCGTCGCGGCACCGGCGCTGAACGAAAAGCCGCCATCCGTCGGCGTCAGGAGCGGTGCGCCGAACATGCGTTCATAGAGCGCTGCAGTTCGCGCCGGTTGCTGCGAGGCGATGACAAATTCGACGATTTCAGTAGCGCCATTGGCATGCGTCTGCCATTCGGGGCGCCACACCAGTTCGGGCGTATCATGGTGGCAGAAGAACGTGCGGCCGTTCTGCACTTCGTCGCCCGCCACGCGGATGACCTTGAAACGCGCGTCTTGGGCGCCGCCCGGCAATTCGACCGGCCGCGCGAAGCTCATTGGCTCCATGACGGGAACAGCGTTGTCCTTCAGTGTCGCATAAACCAGATCGGCATCGACGGACTTGAAAACCAGACCGCTCAATCCTGGCGGATGTGTCCAGAGATCTGCACGCATCGTTTCACGCCCCGGCAAATAGCCGAGAAGTTCGAGATAGTTCGTGCCGAAGATCGCCAGGTTATTACTGGAGCCGAGCGTATGGTGACCGCGCTCCGTCAACTGAAAGCCGAGGCGAGTATATTGCGCAGCAGCCTCATCAAGCTGGCCCATCACGTTAATGACGACGTGGTCGAGGACCGGCGAGATCTTACGTTGCGCGGTACGCATATCACTCATACGAAAGCCTCATTGCCTTCCAGGTTAGAGAGACGAGCAAGATCGATGCCAATCCAAAGATCAATCACGCCGATGTCATGCAGCACGTGGTCGCGGCTCTTCTTTCGACATTGAAAAAGCCAGCGCCGCATCCGCGTGCAGAATTGTTGAATTAAAGACGGGAAGATCGATGTGCTCGGGGCCGACCAACAGACATATCTCGGTGCAACCAAGAATTACACCGTCAGCGCCGTGCTCTTTTCCTCGTGCAATCGCATCGAGATAGAGACGGCGCGAATCCTCGCGAACAACGCCTTGGCATAGTTCATCGAAGATGATGTCGTGAATGAACACACGATCGGCCTCAGCCGGAATAACGGGATCTAGCCCGAACCCCTCGCGCAATCGCGTCACATAGAAGTCCTGCTCCATCGTGTAGCGCGTTGCCAGAAGTAGCGGCCGCTGCAACCCTGCAGCCTTCACGGCAGCACCAGTCGCATCGGCAATATGAAGAAGCGGGATCGACACTGCCTGCTGCACTTCGTCGGCAAGCTTATGCATCGTGTTGGTGCAGATCAGAATGCAACCGGCACCGCCTCCTTCCAGATCCCGGGCGATGTCAGCAAGAACCTGGCAGGCCTCGTCCCAACGCCCTTGCTTCTGCAGGCTCACAATCGCATCGAAGTTGATTGAGCGCATCAGAATATCCGCGGAGTGGAGCCCACCGAGCTCCGTGCGGACTTGCTCATTCAGCCGGCGGTAGTAAACAGCAGTACTTTCCCAGCTCATTCCACCAATCAAACCTATCGTCCGCATCACCATTGCTCGCTTCTCCAGTCGATGTATTTGACGGGAACGATAGCATCGGTGCCGCGCAATCCGATTGCGGATCGCAGCGATCATACTCTGTTTGCTTGAGATGAAACTTCATAGTTCGAGCGATCGGCGGAATAGGATTTCAAATTTTTCATTCCGCCGCATCAACGTTTCTTCGCTCGGCCCTGACGGACCAGAATGATGCAACGACGTGCAGCGCCGGGAGTTGCCGTGTGTGTCGCGTGAAATCTCACTGTGTGAGAAGAATGCCGGAGTTCGGTCTGCACCAGGAGTAGAACTCAGTGCCACTTAACACGCATGCGGATCGGACACGTTCCGCGAACACTCCGCATGAGCCGTTCATCTGAAACAAACGAGGTCGCCTCCTGGAGGGAAAGGCGACCTCGTGGAGCGCGCGAATGCCCTCGCGCCGGTCCATGTGCTCTGGGGAAGAGCGCCATATTTGACCACGGCGGCCGCGCTGGGGTGTGACGACGGCATGACACCGCATGTGACAGTTGATCGCATCGGCTGAGTCTTGCGTGTGGTCGTTCGACTTGATGCCTTCCATCAACGCGATATTTTTTTAATCCCGATGCATCGTTCGGATTCTGAACGTCCTAGGCATGACGGGCGTATTGCTCGGCACTCGCGCAGATTATCAGGCGACCTGAGACCCCTATGTTCAGATCTTCGACGTCGACTGGACGGCGCGCCAGAACGGCACGCTGGTTGACGTAGCCCTTGTCAGTAATTTCGCCGCCATCGACAGATAGCGGCTCTGCCAGCAACAGCGCGCAAGTTGCATGGGTGGAAGACCCTCCGCCTGCTGCCTTCAGTCTTGCGAGCCCTTCCCCTATGGACGAACGCACATTTTCGCAGCCAAGCACAGCATCGATGCTCGCTGACTCCGGCAGGCCCGACACGGCGCGGCAGGCAGCCAGATTGGGAACAAGAAGGAAGCGCACATCCTCGCCGCCATGGCCGGCCACGACAATATCCTGAACCAGCGGCGCCAATGCAGAGATTCCCGCCACGCGCAGCGTTCCGACGTTGACCCATGTGCCTGATGTCAGCTTGAAATCCTCGGCGATGCGCCCGTCGAACAGCAAGCCCTGCTCGGGATGAGCCGGATCTCCAAATGCAACGGCATCGCCGATCAGATAGAAGCCGTCCGCATCAAAAGCTTTCGCGGTGAGGTCCGGCGCCTTCCAGTAGCCCGGCGTCACATTGGGCCCGCGCACCCGCACCTCGAACTTGCCGTCAGATGGTACGAGCTTTAGCTCCGTACCGGGAATCGGCACGCCGATATTGCCTGATCTTGGCGCCTGAAAATGACAATCGGTCGCAAGCGGCGATGTTTCCGTCGATCCCCAGGCAGAGACCATCGGCAGCGGACGCCCGATTGTTTCGATGGAAAGTGTCTCCAGCGCCGACCATGTGCTCTGCGGCAGAGCCGCACCGGCATAGAAGACGAACTTGACCTCGTTGAAGAATCGCGCTCGCAACCCATCGTCGTTCCGCAGGGCTGCGATAAGCATGTCGAAGCCACGCGGCACGTTGAAATAGACCGTCGGCATGACGCTGCGCAGATTGGCAATGGACGTCGCGAACAATCCGGGCGCGGGCTTGCCGCTGTCGATGTACAGCGTTCCGCCGTTGCGCAGCACCATATTGAAATTGTGATTTCCCCCGAACGTATGACTCCATGGCAGCCAGTCCAGAAGAACGAGTTCGCTCTGCTGAGTTTCGAGAAACGGCCAGGTCTGTGCCTTGGCCTGCTGGCTCGAGGTCAGCATGCGCTGGGTATTGATGACCGCCTTCGGCGCGCCGGTCGATCCCGACGTGAACAGGAACTTGGCGATCGTATCGGCATCGACCGCTGCGAAGGCATGATAGATCGCTGCGCTCACCGGCGTCGTGATCACATCGGCGTATGAGTATCCCGCCCCGGCAGCCGCGCCACCGCCGATGATGGCGGCAGTGTGAAACGGGCCTATCGCAGCGAGGGCCGGACCGAACTGATGCAGGTTCGAGACGTAGATGGCACCGGGATCGAGAAGTTGAATCGCGCCACGCAGCTTTTCGAAATCCTTCGACATCAGCGAATAGGCCGGCGAAATCGCAGCGACGGGCACACCGACATGCATCGCTGCCAGGGCGAGAACCGCATGCTCGATACCGTTGTCCGATAGCACTGCGAGGGGCCGCTGCGCACTCATCTCCTGTGCAAGAATCCAGCTAGCCGCGCTGCGCACGCGCCGAAGCGTCTCGGCATAGCTCAGCGTCACCCAAGGCACATCCGGACTGGACCGCTCTGCCAGAAAGATCCGCTCCGATGCCTGTTGTGCCCAATGTTCGAGCCAGTCCCCGACACAACGCGCATAGGAACGCAGTGCTGTATCGGATCGAAGAAGGATCGTACCGTCGGATCGCTGTTCTGCGTCAACCGACGGCGTCAGAAAAAATGGACTGCCTGAGCCAGCCGCATTGTCGCGGTCCAGAACCATCGCTTCTCTCCCCCACAACTTACCCGTCTTTGTTCTTATTCGGGCTGTTCAGTCGAACCGGTCGTTGCCAGTTCGGATGCAACATCGATCAGTAAGTCTCGACATGATATCTTCCACCGCCGCGCATCGCCGCTTTCAGATCCGACCAATCCATCGACGCGGCGCGGCAAATATCGGCGAAGGCCTCTTCAACGCCGCTTTCCATGCCTTTCAACCCGCAGATATAGACGTGGGTCTGCACGTCGCGCAGCAGCGATGTGATCGCTGCTGCTTCGCTGCGAATACGATCCTGCACATAGATCCGTGGCTCGCCCGGCACGCGCGAATAGCAGAAGTGCTTGCCCAGCAACTCCTCTGGGACCTTTTGCAGCGGACCGAAATAGGGCAACTCCTCGGGGCGGCGCGCACCGAAGAACAGGAGCAGCCGCCCGGGCGCGCCAGGCATCGCGCGCCGGCGGCGCTCCGTGAAGCCGCGGAATGGTGCAGAGCCCGTGCCAGTGCAGACCATGAGAACATTCGCCGAAGGATCGTTCGGTAGCAGGAAGGTGGCACCGAATGGCCCGGTGACTTCGACCTTTGCGCCACGCGGCAGATCGCACAGGTAATTCGAACACAGCCCGCCGGACTCACGTTTCACGGTCAGCGCCAGATTGTTGGTGTTCGGCTTCTCGCCATCGCGCGAACTCGCGATCGAATAGAGCCGCACCTGATGCGGCTTGCCGTCCGCGCCCAAGCCCGGCACGACGATGCCGATGCTCTGGCCTTCAAGGATGGGAAACGGCTGCTCGCCGAAATCCAGGATGATATGGCGCACGTCGGAGTCGGCCGTCGCATGGGTGAGTCGAAAATTGCCGGTTACCGTGGCCAGCGCGGGCTTGCCGCGGTTATAGAGATTGACCGACGCCTTGCTCGATGACAGCGGCGCGACGGGCTTGCCGCCCAGCCCTTTGCGTGCTTCTTCGAGCAACGCGCCGATCTCATCCTCGAGCGCCTCGATGGCGCCCGCCCCGGGGCTATTGTCCGCGATCTCCTCCTGCGCCGGCAGGTCACTCCAGGAGAACTGCTCGTCGAGCGAATATGGCGCCGCGACGACACGCCAGTTGTCGATCGCGCCGGTCGGACACGGCGAGATGCAATCCATGCAGTAATTGCAGATCTCTGCGTTGACGACATAGTTGTTGTCGTCATGCGTCACCGCATCGACCGGACAGCTCTCCTCGCAGGTGTTACACCTGATGCAGATTTCCGGATCGATCAGATGCTGTTTGAAAGGGGCGTTCATGGCAAATCCCGCACGTGCCATCGAGGACTGACAGCGACGGGGGGAACTGGAAATCCCTCCGCCGCGTCCGCTCGTTTCAGGCCGCAATCTTTACGTATTCAAAGTCGCCCGGCTTGTTATCGATGCCGACCTTCGGCGCCGATATCCAGCTGGCGAACTTGCCGGGCTCGCTGACCGCCGTCATCAACGACGCGATGAAATCACCGTCGTCAACGGACGGCAGATAGTCGTTCCTGGCTTTCGCCCAGGCGGCATCGCTCATGATGATGCCCTTCGGCGAAGCGTTCACATCGCGGAATTCACCGATCTGGCGATGGAACGCGGTGTGAGGCAGATCGAAGCGGAAATTGACGCCGGCTTTCTCGATGATCTTGTTCCAGCGCTCGACGCCCTTGGCACAATCCGCGGTGTAATCGTCGCGCAGGCGCATGTTGAGCGCGGTCAGCGCCGGCTCGTCGACCAGCTTGATTTCGCCATCGACGAATTTCAGGACCTGATAGATGTCGTTGGTGAGCTGGTGATCATCCTCGATCTTGGTCTCCTGGAAGCGGCCCTTCAGTCCGGAATTGTAGAAATTCGCGGCATTGGTCGAAACTTCCGAACCGAACAGGTCGAGCGACAGCGAATAGTGCAGGTTGATCTTCTTCTGCATGGTCGGCAGGTCGATCACGCCGAGCGCACGGATTTTCTCGATGGCGTTAGGATCCTCGATCCCCGCCGCCTTCATCGCTTCGCAGGTTCGCTGCAACACGCGCCCGACGCCGGTCTCGCCGACGAACATATGATGCGCCTCCTCCGTCAGCATGAAGCGGCAGGTCCGCGACAGCGGGTCGAAGCCGGATTGCGCCAGACTCTCCAACTGCATCTTGCCGTCGCGGTCGGTGAAGAAGGTGAACATGAAGAAGGACAGCCAGTCCGGCGTCGCCTCATTGAACGCACCGAGCATGCGCGGCGCATCGGCATCGCCCGAGCGGCGGCGGAGAAGATCGTCGGCCTCCTCGCGGCCGTCACGGCCGAAATATTTCTGCAGCAGATAGACCATCGCCCAGAGATGGCGGCCCTCCTCCACATTGACCTGGAACAGGTTGCGCAAGTCGTAGAGCGACGGCGCGGTCTGACCGAGATGACGCTGCTGCTCGACCGAGGCTGGCTCCGTGTCACCCTGAATGACAACGAGGCGTCGGAGCATCGCGCGATATTCGCCGGGCACTTCCTGCCAGGCGGGTTCGCCCATATGTCGTCCGAAGTTCACCTTGCGCTCGGTGTCCTGCGGCGCCAGCAACACGCCCCAGCGATATTCAGGCATCTTCACATAGTCGAACTTGGCCCAGCCTTTGGGATCGACGGATATCGCGGTGCGCAAATAAACGAGGGATTCCTGAAAACCTTCAGGCCCCATGTCGTTCCACCAATCGAGATAGCCGGGATGCCATCCCTCCAGCGCCTTGAGCACCTGGCGATCCTCGGCCAGATTCACGTTGTTCGGAATCTTGGTGCTGTAGTCGACATTCATGATGTTCATGACTGGGATCTCCCGCTGTATTTCTGATCGTTCGAATTGGGCAAGCCACCGACTTGCATTTATCCAAAGAGTGACACATGGCCGCGCTGTTCCAGTTGCGGACGCTATACGCGCGTCATGTCGAACTGCGCCTTCTGGCCGGTGCCGTAACGTCCAAGCGCGCCGTTCTCGCCGACCGCATTGGGCCGCTGGAAGATCCAGTTCTGCCAGGCGGTCAGCCGTGAAAAAATTTTCGATTCCATCGTCTCCGGCCCAACAAAGCGCAGATTGGCTTCCATGCCTGTGAGGCTGTCGGGTGAGAAGCTGCAGCGTTCTTCGAAGAACACGCGCACCTCGTCATCCCAGTCGATGTCATCGAGCGCGAAGGTGACGAGCCCGAGCTGCTCGGCAGCTTCCGCATCCAGCGGCTCGCCGATCCGCGCTTTCGCGCGGGTGACATCTTCTGGATCGGCCTGGAAGCGCGACTGCAGCCGCGTCAACCCGTGGCTCATCGGGTAAGGTCCGAAATTCATCGCGCTCAATACGATGGCCGGCGGCGCGCGGTTGTCGCCCTGCTTTTGGCCGACCAGCATGTAGGAGCGGTCCGCAGCGAAGACGAGTTCGGCCAGCGTGCCGACAAAGCACGAGCCCGGCTCGACCAGCGTCACCAGCGTGCGCGAGGTCACATCGATGCGCTTCAACACCCGCTTCCAGTATTGCCGGATCTCGTTGACCAGCCAATGAGCCTTGTGCGTTTCGAGGAAGGCGTCATGAGCCAGCACATTGGCGCCTTCGCCATGCGACTTGAACACGAGCATGGCTGTCTCAAGTTCATTGATTCGCAGATGCAGAATGGCGTCGTCCAGCTCGCGCGCCACCTGCAGCGGCCAGAAGGAAGCGCCCCGCGCCATCATGCCCTCGACATCCGACGGCGCCGCCGCGTCAGGCGCTTTAATCGAGATGGTAGCAATTCGCTCTGCGCGATTGATATCGACATTGACCAGACCGTAACGAATACCGCTGTCATCGAAGCGGCGATTCAGCGGTGCCAGCTTGAGACCATCGCCGGCGCCACTACGTTTCGACGTCGCCAGAAACTCTTTGGCCCGCTCCGCGACCTTGGCTTCAAGCTTGCTGTTCGGAATGATGTCATCGACCAGCCGCCAAGCCACTGCGCGCTTGCCTTTGATGCCTTCCTCGATCGTGCAGAAGTAATCTGCGTGATCGCGGCGCACCTTGCGCTTGTCGACCACGCGCGTCAGACCGCCAGTGCCCGGCAGCACCGCCAGCAACGGCACTTCCGGCAGCGCCACCGCCGCCGAACCATCGTCCGCCATGATAATGTGATCGGTGGCCAGCGCCAGTTCATAGCCGCCGCCTGCAGCTGTCCCGTTGATCACCGAAATGAAGCGCTGGCCGGAATTTTCGCTCGAGTCTTCAAAGCCGTTGCGAGTCTCATTGGTGAATTTGCAAAAATTGACTTTGTGAGCATGAGTAGCGCCGGCCAGCATGCGGATATTGGCGCCAGCGCAGAACACGCGGTTCTTGCCAGAGCGCAGCAGCACGACCTTGACCTCGGGATACTCAAAACGAAGCCGCTGCACGGCATCCGCCAGTTCGATATCGACGCCAAGATCGTAGGAATTCAGTTTGAGCTGATAGCCCTCGAACAGACCGCCATTCTCATCGACATCCATGGTGAGCGTCGCCACGTCGTTATCAACACTGAGCTTCCAGTGGCGGTAGCGCGACGGATCGGTTTGGAAGTCGATAAATTTGGCGCCGTTCGAGAGAACGCGTTGCTCTGCGGCCATGCTCCACCCTTTGACAGTCTTGATTTATGCGCCGTGCGCCTTGGTTATATGCACAATAATTCATGATATTGGGGGCGTCTAGGGAAATCCGATAGAATTATGCATTTTCTTTCATGTTCCGGTGATCTTGACCGGACCCCGCTTGGCCTCGTCGACCGCCAGTTGATGCGCGAGCGCAGACGCCAGCATCGCGACCGGAAAGTGCTCGGAAAAGCTTCCGGCAATACCCGCCGGCGGGCGCATGGCGAGCTCATCGAGTTCGGACAGTGCGTCCTGTAGCAATCGATGTGCCGCGCGCGGCCGCTGCAGACTGAGTTTCAGATTGGCATTGGCAACCTGAATACAGGCGCGAAGCAGAATCCGGTCGCGCCCTCTTTGCGGCGCGACCTTCCAAACAGCCTCGAGAATTTCGTGAGCCTCCCAGAAGAAGCCGGCATCGTTGAGCGCGAGCCCGTAGCGCAACGCCGGATCATCCGCCGGGACGAACCGGGCATAGCGCAGCGGGACCAGCGCCTTGGCCTGCGTCAGCGTGTCGTGATCAGCCTTCGTCTGCTTGCCGAGCCGATAGGGCCAGCGCGGCATCGCAAGAGAAGGAGTGACAGTCACGATCGTGCCCGCTTACGCAGCGCGTAATTCACCCTCGCCGTGAAAATGCAGCAAGCGATTGGCGAAATCCGCCACGGCATTCAGCGTGACCTCGGGGGCCTCGCGATGGGGCGAATGCGCAGCGCCGGGAATGATCTCGACATCCACCGGGCAATAGCATTCGACCTCGGCTATCTCGATCTGCTTCATGGTGCCGTACTGATCGTCGGCTCCCTGCAAAATCTGCACGGGCACGCGCACATAAGCGAGATAGTCGGAAATATCCCAGTCACGGAACTGCGGATCGAGCCATGCGCCGTTCCAGCCATAGAACGCGTTGTCGACGTCATCATGCCAGCGCGCGAGCTTGGCCTTGAGGTCGCCCTGCTCGTAACTCGTTTTGATTTCGGCGATCGACGTGACGGAAATATCCTCAACGACGAAATGCGGCGCAATCATCGAGACGCCGCGGATGCGATGATCCTGAATGCCGCCGGCATAGATTGCGGCGATGGATCCGCCATCGGAATGACCGACCAGCAAGCCGCGGCGAAAGCCGATGGCATCGAGCAGTTGCGGTAGCACCTCGAGTGCTTCGACATGCATGTAGTCCAGCGGCCGCGGCAGCGCGACCGGCGTCGATGCACCGTAGCCAGCGCGCGAATAGACGAAGACGCCGGCGCCGGTCGCTGCCTGAAGCTTGTCCGGGAAGTCGCCCCACAGCGCGACCGAGCCCAGCCCTTCATGCAGCAGCACGATGGTCGGCGCTGCATCCGGTTGCGGACCGATCATGCGGTATTCGAGTTCGGACGCACCGATGGTCAGCCGTCCCGCGGATTGCAATGCACTCATCTTGTCATCCATCTCTCGGTTTCAGACCGTCGCTCCATCGCGCAATTTGTAGCGCTGGATTTTTCCGGTGGCTGTTTTGGGAAGGGAATCGACAACCTCGATCCAGCGTGGATATTTCCACGGACCGATCCGTTGCTTGACGTGATCCTTCAAGGATTCGCGCAGGCCCTCGACCACGGCATTCGGTTTCAGCACCACGAAAGCCTTCGGCTTCAACAGCCCCTCGGCGTCGGCCTCCGGCACGACCGCCGCTTCGGATACGGCGGGATGGGCGATCAGCGCGCTCTCGACCTCGAACGGAGACACCCAGATGCCGGACACCTTGAACATGTCATCGGCACGTCCGCAGAACGTATAGCGCCCGTCGGCGTCGCGCACATATTTGTCGCCGGTGCGCGTCCAATGCCCTTCGAAGGTGCGACGACTCTTGCTGCGTTGATTCCAGTATCCCTCGCCGGCGGAAGGCGCATCGACCAGCAACTCGCCGATTTCTCCATCGGCGACATCGCGCCCCGCGTCATCGACGAGCCGCACACGATAACCTGGTACCGGCCTTCCGGACGTGCCGTATTTGATATCGCCGGGAGCATTCGACAGAAAGATATGCAGCAGTTCGGTTGAGCCGACGCCATCGAGAATATCGACGCCGAAGCGGCTCTTCCAGCCATTCCCCACCGGCTCCGGAAGCGCTTCGCCGGCCGAGGTGCAAATGCGCAGGCGCGGGAGGCGAGCTTCCGTTTTGAACCCCTCATCGTTCAGCATCGCCGCGAACAACGTCGGCACCCCGAAAAAGATGCTCGGCTGATATCGCCGCATCAGGCCGAACATCGTGGCCGGCGTGGGTCGCTCCGGATTGAGCACCGTCGTAGCGCCGACCGACATGGGAAATGTCATGGCGTTGCCGAGACCGTAGGCGAAGAACAATTTGGCCGCAGACAGTCCGACATCGTCCTCGCGGATGCCGAGAACCTGCTTGCCATAGGTGGTCGCCGTTGCCTCCAGACTGGCGTGCAGATGGCGAACGCCTTTCGGCATGCCCGTGGATCCGGACGAATACAACCAGAAGGCAGGTTCGTCCGCATGGGTCGCGACCGTGGCGAAGCTTGTGCTCTCATTCCTGACTTCGTCAGCCAGACTCTTGCGGCCATTGCCAGCGCCACCGACCACAATCACATGCTCAAGATCCGGCAAACGACCGAGCATCTCGTCGACCGCCGGCAACAACGCCGCGAAAATGAACAACACGCGCGCCCGGCAATCGGCCAGCACATAGGCATATTGGTCCGAGGTCAGCAGAGTGTTGAGCGGCACCGGGACGATGCCGGCCCGGATCGCGCCGAGGAACACCACAGGAAAGTCGACGGTGTCGAGCATAATCATCGCGACGCGTTCTTCGCGCCGGACACCGAGCCGCTTCAGTAAATTGGCCAGTTGGCAGCTTTTTACCTGCAGGTCGCCATAGGTCAGTTCGGTCACGGTATCGGTGAAGGCGAGCTTGCTGCCACGGCCCTCATCGATGTTGCGGTCGAGAAGCCAGGTCACCGCATTGTAAGAACTGGACGGCCCACTCATGATGCGTCTGCACCTTGGGCGATTCCACAACCGTTGCTCACGGTGCTCTCCCTATCGTCTTTTTTGAATTATAATTCATATAAAGTCACCAACTCCGGTTGCTGTCAATCGCATCCGGAATTATCTTTCCTGAAATCCTCTGCGAGCACGCACACCACATGACCGACCAGGCCGATCCCGAAACTGCCTTTCTTGAACAGCTCGGTCAGCGTGTCCGCACCATGCGCGGCCTGCGCGGCATGTCGCGAAAGGTGCTGGCAAAAGTGTCAGGGATTTCGGAGCGCTACATCGCGCAACTGGAAAGCGGCAAGGGCAACGTGTCTATCGTGCTGCTGCGCCGGGTGTCCGGCGCCATGGGTGCCCATCTCGAAGATCTGATTCCGGCGGACGAACCGACAACGGAGTGGCCGGTCATTCGCGACCTCGTTCGCAACGCGACACCGAACCAGATCGCCCAGGCCAAGGACGTTCTCGCCGGACGCGGGAACGGTCAGTTCCAGAATTATATGTCATTCAGCGGCATCGCCCTGATCGGGCTGCGCGGCGCCGGAAAATCGACGCTTGGCAAATTGTTGGCGGACAAGATCGGCTGGAGCTTCGTCGAACTCAACAAGGAGATCGAGCAGCACAACGGACTATCGGTCGCCGAGATCATCGCCCTCTATGGACAGGAGGGCTTTCGCCGCATGGAACAGGCCGCGCTGAACGGCCTGCTCGGACGCAAGGAGCCCATCGTCCTTGCGACCGGCGGCGGCATCGTCTCGGAACCCGTGACCTTCGATCGCGTATTGTCGTCGTTCTACACGATCTGGCTCAAGGCCAAGCCCGAAGAGCATATGGCGCGCGTCCGCCGCCAGGGTGACTTGCGCCCGATGGCCGACGACCGCTCCGCCATGCAGGAATTGCGCACGATCCTGCTGAGCCGCGAACCGCTCTATTCCCGCGCATCCGCCATTGTCGATACGGCCGGCCTCAGCAAGGACAAGGCTGCCGCGCAACTGGTCGGCGCAGTATCGCGCGTGTTGAACACCAATGCCCAGGCTTTCGGACTGAGAAGCGCTGCGTCGTGACACTGGGCGAGCTTCTGCAAGCACGCGGCTTCGATCCCGCCGGTGTCATGGCGATCCGCAACACCCTGCATTCCGAAGACGTCTCAAACGATTTCCGCGATCTCGCCGATGTCATCAGCGCCAATGCGCTGCCGATGTATGACCGGATGCAGGATGGCCCACGCATTGCGCATCAGACAGCCGTGCTCTCCTTTGCCGCCACAGACGGCGGGCAGGCACGCCTGACAAGCCTGCGAACCTTCCTGCTGCGCAAGCCGGGAAGCGTTCCCAGCGATATCGTCTATGACTATGATGCCGCGCACCTGCTACACAGCTTCATCGCGCGCGCCACGACGCCCTGTTTTTACGACGCCATTGACCGAGAAGAGCTCAACGATTTGTTCGGCCGCCTCGTGGTGCAATGGCCGGAACCGCTTTCCGACAATATTCTTGCGGCCAATGACGATGCGTTGACCGTCGTCGTGGCCTGATCGCTCAAACGCCGAGATGGCGCTCCAGCACGTCCGGCTGCGCAGCCAATGCCGCCGGCGTTCCGTCGAACACCACGCAGCCCTTCGACAGGATTACCATTCGGTCGGCGACTTTCGCGAGACTCCGAAAATCCTTGTCGACGACGATGGTCGCGATGCCCTCGCCCCGGACGATCGCCAGCGTCTGCCAGATCGACTGCGCCACCAGCGGTGCCAGACCTTCCGTGGCTTCGTCGATCATGATCATATCGGGATTGGTCATCAGCGCGCGACCGATAGTCAGCATCTGCTGCTCGCCCCCCGACAATTGGTGCCCTCCATTATTGCGGCGTTCATGCAGACGCGGAAACAGCTCGAAGATTTTCGGCAGGGTCCAGGACTGACGGCCGTGATTGCCTGGTCGCGCGGCCATCACCAGATTTTCGGTGACCGACAGCGAACCGAAAATGCCCCTGCCCTCCGGCACCAGCGCCATGCCGCATCGCGCGATCGTTTCAGGCGCTGCATTGCGGATATCATGGCCGTGGAAGCGCAAACTGCCGCGACAAAGCGGCATCAATCCCATCAGCGAACGCAGCAGCGTGGTCTTGCCCATGCCATTGCGACCAATCAACGCCACCTGCTCGCCCGGCGCGAAGGTCAGATCGATGCCGTGCAGAATCTGGCTAGCGCCATAAAACGCATCGAGCTTTTCCACCTCGAGCAAGGCCATTACGCGATGCCTCCATCAGCCCCGAGATAGGCGGCGCGCACGCCGGGATCCACGCGCACGTCCTGCGGCAGACCTGTGGCGATGACACGGCCATCCTGCATCACCGTCAACCGATCCGCGAGTTCGAACACCGCATCCATGTCATGTTCCACCACCAGCAGCGCACGATCTGCCTTCAGCGACGCGATCAATCCAATGATGCCTCGCGCTTCCGATGGTCCCATGCCGGCCAGTGGCTCGTCGAGCAGAATGACCTGCGGATTGGTCGCCAGCACCATCGCGATTTCGAGCTGGCGCTGTTCGCCGTGACTCAGTTTATCGGCAACGATCTGCGAGCGCGCGGATAACCCGACCCGGTCGATCGCATCGGTGACCAACTGGAGGTATGGCCGGTCGGACCGCGTGCCGCCAAACATCCGGAGCGGCGCGGTTGAACGGGCCTGCGCCGCAAGACGCACATTCTCATGCACGCTGAACTGCGCAAACAACGTCGTCTTCTGATAGGCGCGGCCGAGGCCGGCGCGCGCGCGTCGGTCCGGCGATAACGACGTAATATCCGCGCCATTCAACAGGACCTCACCCGAGGTTGGCAGAAGCTCGCCGGCCAGCAGATTGATCAGTGTGGATTTTCCGGCACCGTTCGGGCCGATCACCGCATGGATCTCGCCGGCGCGAATGTCGATCGACACATCGGAAACGGCCAGCAGGCCTCCGAAGCGCTTCTGCAATCCAGCGGCACGCAGCGCAATGTCATGCATGACGAGCTTCCGCAGCTGCAGGCTTGATTTCGGCCACGCGTTGCGGCGACCCGCCAAATACCATCGACCAGATCTGCCGGACACCGTTGGGTAGCAGGATAACGATGCCGATGATGATCAGGCCTTCGACAAGCTTCCAGTTGTCGAGATGCGCCTTCAGCACTTCTTCCATGCCGATCAGAACCAGCGCACCGACCAGCGGCCCGGTGACCGAGCGCAGACCACCGATCAGCACCATGACCAGGATTGTCGCCGACTGGTGCCACCCCAGCATCTGCGGCGCGACGAAACCGAACTGGGCCGCAGCCAGATAACCGGCGACGCCGGCCAACGCACCAGACAGAGTGAACGCCGTCAGGCGAAGGCGAAAGATCGGAAAGCCGAGCGACCGCGCCCGGCGCTCATTGTCCCGGGCTGCCGCCAGCGCCCGCCCGAAAGGTGAGCGGACCACCATCGTGAGCAAAGCGATCACGCCCACCAGGAAACCCAGCACGACAAAGTAGAAAGTCATGGGCTTGTCGAGATCGAGCAATTGGCTGCCGGCAATGGCGATCTCGGGCCGGATGTTGATGGAGATGCCATCCGATCCGCCCGCGAATTTGGTATCGTGGAAGAAGAAGAACAGCATCTCGCCGAAGGCGAGCGTCACCATGATGAAATAGACGCCGCGGGTACGCAGCACCAGCGCGCCAATTAGCAGGGCCGCAGTGCCGGAGCACAGGATCGCAATCGGAAGCGTCGTTAACAGCGACGCCGCATCATAACGAGGCGACAACAGCGCAAGCGCGTATCCCGCGAGGCCGAAAAAGGCGGCATGACAGAGGCTCACCAAACCGCCATGGCCGACCACGAGATTCAGTGACATGGCCAGCATGCCCATGATGAGCGCCTTGGCAAAGAATTGCGTGTAATAGGTCGATACACAGAATGGCAGCGCAATCGCCATAGCCAAACAGGCGATGCCGAACAATCGGACCCGCAGATTGGGCATGCTCATATCAAGCATCCTGGCGTCCGAGAATTCCGCTGGGCCGCCACAGCAACACGGCTGCCATCACCACATAGATCAGAATGCTGGACACGCTGGGAAAGAACACCTTTCCGAACGTATCCGTGAGGCCGATCAGCAGTGCGCCGACGGCTGCGCCAGCGACCGAACCAATGCCGCCGAGCACGACCACGACAAAGGACAGGATCAGCATGCCATCCCCCATGCCGGGAAACACTGTCGAGATCGGCGCGATCAGGATGCCGCCGAGCGCCGCCAGTGCTATGCCGGCGGCGAAGACGTAGCGATTGACCCGGTCGAACTTGATGCCGAGCACGCGCGCCATCTCACGATTTTCCGAGCCCGCCCGCACGATCATGCCGATTTTGGTGCGCGTGATCACGAAAAAGATGACGAGTGCCACCATCAGGCAAAACACACAGATCGCCAGCCGGTAAACCGGATAGGACAGATTGTCGGTCAGCTGGATCGACCCCGACAACCACGCGGGCGGAGCAACCGCATGCACGTCCTTGCCGAACAGCAACTGCCTGATTTCATCGATGACCAGGATGAGGCCGAAGCTGAGCAGCACCTGTGCCAGATGATCCCGGCCATAGAGAAGACGAACGAAGACGGCCTCAAGCAGAATGCCAGCGATGAAGGCAACCAGCACGCCGCCAAGCAAGGCGACCACAAAACTGCCGGTCATCAATGTGATCCAGTAAGCCAGATAGGCGCCGAGCATATAGAACGCGCCATGGGCGAGATTGATGACCCCCAGGATGCCGAACACCAGTGTCAGGCCGCTCGCGACAAGGAACAGGACTGCGCCATACTGAACCGCATTCAGCAACTGAACGCCTAGTGTGATGAGGTCCATCAGATCAATCCAACCACGGCGGGCCACCTTCAGTCGCCGGCGCAATCAAGCATGAGGCCGTACCTGGCTGCGCAGCGCCACCTCCTTCACGGACGGCATTGCACACAACAGGCTTCGACGATTCGATCTCCATCTAAGGACCGCGCAACGATGCTTCAGGTCATCTTGCAGCCTCGCGCGGGATCGTCGACATCGGCCTGGGCGATCGAGATCATCTCGTTACGCCCGTTGCGGACCTCGCGCAGATAGATGTTCTGGATCGGGTTATGCGCCTTGTTGAAGGACAGCGGCCCGCGCGGGCTGTCGATCTTCGCAGCTCCCATTGCCGCGATCATCTTGTCGCGCGCATTGAAGTCGCCGCCCACGGCGGTCAATCCGATATCCAACAGCGCCGCGCCATCGTAGCCCTGTACGGCGTAGATATCGCCGTCCTTGCCTGTCTTGACCTTAAAGGCTTTGAGGAAGGCGAGATTGGCGGGATTATCGAGATTGTCCGCGTAATGCAGCGTCGTCCTGATGCCCTTGGCGGCTTCGCCTTGCGCTTCGATGGTGCCGTCGGTGAGAAAGCCTGCGCCATAAAGCGGGATGGTCTTGTTCAGGCCGGCCGCCGCATAGTCCTTGACGAATTTCACCGCGCCACCGCCTGCAAAGAAGCTGAACACGGCATCGGGCTTCAACTGCGCTATCTGCGTGATCAGTGCCTGAAATTCCACCTCCGGAAATGGCACCGTCAGGTCAGCTACGATCTTGCCGCCGTTCTTGGTGAAGTTTTCAGCGAAGGCGCCGATCATCTCCGCACCGGCGGTATAACGCCATGTGATCGTGACCACGTTCTTGATACCGGCATCGGCCATCACCTTGCCCATCGGGTAGGTGCTCTGCCAGTTCGAGAACGACGTACGGAAGATGTTCGGCGCGCAGGCCGGACCAGTCGCATCATTGGCGCCAGCATTCGGAATGATCAGAAGTGTCTTGGTGTCGCGCGCGACCTTGACCATCGCCATGGCCACGCCGGAATGAACGGTGCCGACAACGACGTCAGCCTTCTCGCGGCCGACCAGCCGGTTCATGTTGTCGGTGGCTGATTCCGGCTTCGATTCATCGTCCACCTGCACGAACGCAATGTCGCGCCCACCGAGCTTGCCGCCCTTCTGTTCGACATAAAGGCGGAAGCCGTCATCGATGAATTGGCCGAGCTTCGCATAGGTCCCGGTGTAGGGAAGCATCATCCCCACCTTCAATGGCGCGTTCTGCGCGATGGCCGGGCTATGAAGCGGCGACGTCGCAATGAATGTTGCTGCACCGGCGGTCCCGGACAGCATCGCGCGCCGCGTCAACGGACGCAGAAACCCCTTGGTGGTCATCGGCTCGTCTCCCCTCGGAATAATTGATGACCGGTTGATCCGGCCTACCAATGCAGATTGACGCCAGGTGGGAGCATTGCCCTCCACCCGCGCTCGCGTCTCTGCAGCATAATGCACGAAATTGGAAAAGATCAAGAATTATAATTCATAGTCAGCGGCAGTGGGTAGCCACGCTCATTCAAATCAATCGCTGTTCACCATCATGGCGGCTGCTGGCGTTGCCGGCGCATAGTTGCGCAGGGCAGCAAGAATGGAGCGGGCGCCGCGCCGCGCACCTTCGGTCTGTACCCAGACCAGCGACAGGATAAGTTCAAGCCCGGGATCAACCGGCAGCGCCACGAGGCGTGCATCGAACGAGACGAGTGCGCTTTCGGGGAGTACTGACACGAAGCCGAAATCCAGCATCAGGTTGGCAATGATCGGGATCGAGTCGATTTCCGTGATTGTCAGCGCATCGATCTCTGCCTGAGGCAGCAATTGCGCCAGCAGTTTGTGCGCGGCTTGGCCGAGCCCGGTGCGTCGGCTGGGTAGCGCTAGCGGCTGTTGCCGAAGCACCTGCATGACATCGGGCTGGTCACCCAGCACCTCGCGCGCGCCAACGACCACAAGTTTCGATCGCACCAGCGCGCGGGACGAGACATCGGCCGGGATCGTGTCGCTGTCGATCAACGCGACGTCGCACCGTTTGTCTTTCAGGCCGGTCAGCAGATCCTCGGCCGTACCATTGGTGACAAACAGCGGCTGCGTCGGCCGATCCCGCTGCCAAGCGGCGACGAGAAAGGCCAGCAGCCGCGCGACATTGCTTTCATGGCCGAGCGGCATCACCGCCCCGAGCCTGATGGTGGCATTGGTCGAACGAAAACGCTCACGCGCACGCCGTGACAGTCGCTGCATGGTTTTTTCAAGTTCAGCCAACGACGTGACCAGCAACTGGCATGCCGGCGTCGGCGTGACACCGATACGGGAGCGATGAAACAACACGCTGCCGAGCTCATCTTCAACGCGTGCAATCTGTCGCGCGAGTTGCGGCTGACCGAGACGGATGATGCGTGCGGCACGACGAACGCTGCCGGTTTCCGCAACCAATGCGACACGCTGCAAGGCCGTGAGACTGACATCACACTCGGCGCAGAAAGCCCGTGCTGCATCGCCTGCCCTATCGGGCGCGATCATCCCCATCGCGATATCCGCTGCGGCTTCAATCTCGTCCAGCATTCGCCGTGCCTCAAGCGTGAGAAAGCTCGCGGCACCTACGCGATTCAACAACGGCGCTGCGATGGAGCGCTCGAACCGTTTCACCGCTGCCGAGAGCGTACTGGGTGCGCGTCCAAGTTGGCGCGCGGCTTCGCGCACATTGCCGCAACGAAGCACCACGGCTGTCATCACCAAGGTCGCAATGTCCATTCCATTGTCATCCGGGTCTGTAGTCGATTTTTCCGCGCTGCAGCGAGAGCGTATAGGATGTCCATCAAATGGGATATCCCCCCGATGCGCAATTGCGTTAGCCTTCATGACAAGGACCGCGGAGCCAGCTGCCGGCTTGGCCTGGCCGCACCAATGGAGGTGTTCGATGAAAGCAATGATCCTTGCCGCCGGGCTTCTGGCTTTGGCCAGTCCCGCACTCGCTCAGGCTCAGGAACCGCTGAAGTCCGCGATCGACTCGACCTTCGCGCCGCATGCCATGCCCAAACTGTCAGGCGGGCTTGAAGGCTTCAATATCGACGTCGTTGATGAAATGTCGAAGCGCATCAAACGCCCGATCACGGTGGAAGGCGCGCAATTCGCCGGTCTCATTCCGGCACTTCAGGCCGGCACCTACGACTTCCTCGCTGCTGTGGTCACCGTCACGCCCGAGCGCGCGCAGCAGTTACTGTTCATGGAAGGCTTCGTCGACGCCGACTATCGTTTCATGACGCTGGCTTCGGCACCTCCCATCACCAAGCTCGAAGATCTCTCCGGCAAGACCATCGCCGTGCAGAAAGGCGCGATCTACGAGAAATGGGTCAACGACAACGCCGCCAAATATGGCTGGAAGTCGGAATCCTTCGCCACCAGCACCGACGCGGCGCAAGCCGTGCTCGCCGGCCGTGCCGACGCCAACATCTCGGCCGCCACCGTCGTTGCCTGGATCGTGAAGAACAATCCGCGGCTGAAGAATGCCTTTCTCTACAAGACGGGCCTCGTCTGGAGCATGCCGCTGCGCAACGGCAATACCGAATTGCGCAACAAGCTCGAAGACGCACTGGTCTGCATGAAGCAGGACGGCACGCTGAAGAAGCTTTACGTGAAGTGGTTCGGTGTCGAGCCCGAGGCCGGATCGGCGACCACTACCATCTATCCCGGCTATGGCGCACCAGGCGTTGCCGGCTATGACGCGACCGAGCAGAAGCCGACCTGTTCATGAGTTCGGCAGCAGCAGCGCCCGTGCCCCGCTATTTGCTCGAAGCACGCGGCGTCCGGAAGAGCTTCGGCACCACCGAAGTCCTGAAGGGCGTCGATCTTCTGGTCGAGCCAGGCAAGCTGGTCTTTCTGATCGGCCCATCCGGCTCGGGCAAGAGCACCTTGCTGCGCTGCTGCAATCGTCTGGAGGAGCCGGATGGTGGCTCCATCATCATGGACAATGTCGACCTCCTGTCGCCGCGCACCGATATCAATGCCGCACGGCGACAGATCGGAATGGTGTTCCAGAGCTTCAACCTCTATCCGCACCTCACTGTACAGAAGAACATCACGCTGGCCCTGCGCAAGGTCGCCGGCATGAGCACAGCCGACGCCAATGCCCGTGCCGCGGAGATGCTGGCGCTGGTGGGCCTGCCCGACAAGGCAGCGTCCTATCCTGCACAACTCTCCGGCGGCCAGCAGCAACGCATCGGCATTGCACGTTCGCTCGCGCTCAATCCCAAGATCATCCTGATGGACGAGCCGACTTCGGCGCTGGATCCGGAACTGGTCGGCAGCGTGCTCGCCGTCGTCAAGGATCTGCGTGCCCGCGGCATCACCATGGTGATCGCCAGCCACGAGATGAATTTCGCCCGCGAGGCCGCCGACAAGGTGGTGTTCCTCGATGGCGGTCTCGTCATCGAGCAAGGCAGTGCCGAAGACGTTTTCCTCCGGCCGCAGGAAGATCGCACCAAACGTTTCCTCGCGCAGATCAGGCACTAGGTCATGACCGCCGCCGACGCGATGAGCAACTGGGACCGCTTCGTCTTCACCTTCTTCAATGCGGATATCGCGATGAAGTACGGCTGGGAGATTTTGCAGGGCGCCGGCGTTACCATTCTCGCCGGCCTCGCAGTGGTCATCACCGGTATCGGTGCCGGCTTTGGCCTCGCGGCGCTCCGGGCGATCGGCTGGAAGCCGGTCAATTTCCTCATCATCGTGTTCGTCGACATTTTCCGCTCCCTGCCGCCGCTCGCAATCATCCTGGTATTATTCTTCGGCTTCCCAAATATCGGCATCGTCCTGCCCAGCCTCATCGTGCTGTGGATGTCCCTCGGCGCGGTGCTTGCGGCCTTTGCCGAAGAGATCTTCTGGGCCGGCATTACCTCAGTGCCGAAGGGCCAGTGGCTGGCCGCGCGCTCAACAGGGCTCACCTTCGCTCAGACGCTGCGCTATGTGATCCTGCCGCAGGCGGTCCGCCTCGGCATTCCGCCGCTCACAAACCGCGCGATCTCCATCACCAAGAACCTCGCGCTTGGCAGCGCCATCGGTGTCAACGAGATTCTTGGCCGCGCCAATTCCGCGCTGTCGATGTCCGCCAATGCGACGCCGCTGACGATGGGCGCGCTACTTTACGTGCTGGTCTTCATTCCACTGGTTATCGCCTCCCGTACGCTCGAACGCAACTATCGGTGGGGTGAGCACTGATGGAGCAGTTCACCCAGGAATTCTTCAATCTCGACGTCATGGCGAAGGTCGCACCGTTCCTGCTGCAGGGCTTGCTGCAGACGCTTCTGCTATGCTCGTTCCTGATCCCGATCGGCCTCGTCAGCGGTATCCTCGTGATGTTGCTGACCACCAGCTCCTATCGCCTGCTGCGCTGGCCGGCGATCGCCGCCGTCGATTTCTTTCGCGCCTTTCCGCCGCTCGTGCTGCTGGTCTTCGTCTATGCGGGCCTGCCCTTTATCGGGCTGCGCGTGCCCGCGCTGGTGGCTGTGGCCGTCGCCTTCCTGATCAATTCGGCAAGTTACTACGGCGAGATCTATCGCGCCGGCATGGTTAGCGTGCCGAAGGGCCAGCGCGAGGCCGCACGATCCACCGGACTCTCCGCCACACAGACATTGCTTTACGTGACGCTGCCGCAGGCGATCCGCAACGTGCTGCCCGATCTGCTCTCGAACACGGTCGAGCTGGTGAAGCTCACGACGCTGGCCAGCGTCATCTCGGTGCCGGAGCTGCTGCATTCCGCCAATCTGGCGCGCTCGCTCACCTACAACTCATCGCCGCTGATCCTCGCGGCCATCATCTATCTGCTCTTGCTGTTACCAGTCGTGCGGCTGATCGCGCGGCTGGAGCACAGGCTCTAGGACACACGGTCCCGCGGGACCATCACGACAAGCCGGCTCGCCGGCGGCGAATGTGGAGTTGCACATGGATTTCGATCTGGTTCTCACCGGCAAGGTGATCGGTCACGACAGCATCATCGAGAACGGCTGGGTCGCGGTCCGTGACGGGCGCGTGGGTGCCGTCGGGGAAGGCACGCCGCCTGCCGCGCGCGAGCGGCAGGATTTCAAGTCCGGCATGATCCTGCCGGGCGCCATCGACGCGCAGGTGCACTCGCTGTCGCAGCGCAATCAGGAAGATTTCATCTGGTCGACGCGCTCCGCCGCAGCCGGCGGTGTGACCACCATCGTCGACATGCCCTATGATGAAGGCGATCTGGTCTGCTCGGCTGCTGCGGTCGAGCGCAAGATTGCCCATGCGAGCAAACAGGCGCGCGTGGATTTCGCGCTCTATGGCACCATCGACCCCGAAGAAGGTCCGGCACGCATCGCCGAACAGGCCAAGGCCGGTGTCGCTGCCTTCAAGTTCTCCACCTTCGGCACTGACCCGAAGCGCTTTCCGCGCATCCCCGCGCCGCTGCTCGCCGATTGTTTCGCCGCCATTGCGCCGACCGGCCTAGCCGCCGGCGTCCACAACGAGGACGACGAATTCATCCGCGATGCCGTCGCCAAGGTGAAGGCAAAAGGCATTACCGACTGGCGCGCGCATGCCATGTCGCGCCCGCCGCTCGCCGAAATCCTCGCGATGCTGCAGATCTATGAGACCGGCGCCGAGACCGGTTGTCCCGCTCATGTGGTGCATTGTTCTGTCGCACGCGGTTATGACATTGCGGCGTGGTATCGCTCCGAGGGTCATCACGCCACGGTGGAATGCTGCATCCACTATCTCGTGCTCGACGAGGAGAATGACGTCTCCCGCCTCGGCGGCAAGGCCAAGATCAATCCGCCGGTGCGTCCGCGTGCCGATGTCGAGGCGCTCTGGGCAGAGCTTGCAGCCGGACGCGTCTCGCTGGTCTCGACCGATCACGTCAGCTGGTCGGAAGATCGCAAGATCAATCCGGACATGCTCGCCAACGCGTCTGGCGTCCCCGGCCTCGAAGCCATGGTGCCGCTGCTGGTAAAGGGCCTCGTCGAACGCAAGCTGCCGCTGACCCATGCCGCGAAGCTGATGTCGTTCAATCCGGCGCGGCACTTCCGCATCGACGATCGCAAGGGCGCGCTGGCGCCCGGCCTCGACGCCGACATCACCGTGCTGGTGGATAAGCCCATCGTCTATGACGGCGCGGCAAGCGGCAACAACGTGGTCGGCTGGTCGCCCTATAACGGCATCACGCTGCCATGGACCGTGGCTGCGACCTACGTGCGCGGCCAGCTTGCTTTCGATGGCAGCAAGGTTCTCGCCGAACCCGGCAGCGGACAATTCGTGCGGCCACCGCTGCTTCTCTCGGAACGACTGCCGGTGGCGTGACGCCCGCCGTTCCGATCACCGACCACGTATCGAACACAAGAACATCTGCCGAGGAGACATTCCGATGGGACGTATTCTGACCGAACGCGATATTGAAGCCGCCGTGCGCGGCGGCGGTATCTATGCTGCCGGTGGCGGCGGCTGGGCGGATCACGGGCGCATGCTCGGCCGCGCCGCGATTCTCGTCGGCAAGCCTGAGCTCGTGTCGATCGACGAACTCGACGATGACGACTGGGTCGCCACAGCCGCTGCGATCGGCGCGCCGGCGTCGACCACCGCCTGGGAGATGCAGGGCAAGGATTACGTCCGCGCCGTGCAACTGCTGCAGGACGCGCTGGGTGAACCGCTGAAAGGCCTCATCATCGGCCAGAATGGCAAGTCGTCCACCATGAATGCGTGGCTACCATCGGCCCTGCTCGGCACCAAGGTGGTCGATGCCGTCGGCGACATGCGCGCACATCCGACCGGCGACATGGGATCGATCGGTCTCGCCGGCTCGCCCGAGCCGATGATCCAGACCGCCGCCGGCGGCAACCGCGCCGAGAACCGCTACATCGAACTCACCGTACGCGGCGCCACCGCCAAGGTATCGCCGATCCTGCGTACCGCAGGCGATATGTCCGGCGGCTTCATTGCCTCCTGCCGCAATCCGGTGCGCGCGTCCTATGTGCGCGACAACGCCGCTTTGGGCGGCATCTCGCTCGCGCTGCGCCTCGGTGAAGCCATCCTCGCCGCCGAGCCGAAAGGAGCGACTGCCGTGATCGACGCGATCTGCAAGGACACCGGTGGCTCCATCCTCGGCAGCGGCAAGATCACCGCAAAAAATGTGGTCTACACACCGGAAGCCTTCGACATCGGCACCCTAACCATCGGCGAAGGCGACCGCGCCATCACGCTGCATGTGATGAACGAATACATGGCCATCGTCGATGCAAATGGTAAGCGTCTCGCGACCTTCCCGGACATCATCGCCACACTGTCCGACGAGGCCGAGCCGATGAGCGTCGGCCATCTCGAAGTCGGCATGAACGTGCATCTGTTCCATGTGCCGAAGACGATCATTCCGCTTGCCTCCAGCGTCAAGGATCCGGCGGTCTATCCCTCCGTCGAACGCGCCATGGGCATCGAGATCGCGCGCTACGCACTGGCCTGAGACATCGCAGGAGTCCGTCATGACATCAGCGAATCCACGGCACCCCGATTTTCCGATTCCTGGCGGCCCAAAGCTGCGCGCCAAGGGCTGGCGGCAGGAAGGTCTGTTGCGCCTTCTGGAAAACGTGCTCGCGGTCGGTGAGGATCCGTCGAACCTGGTTGTCTATGCCGCACTGGGGCGCGCGGCCCGTAACTGGCCAGCACACAAGGCGATTGTGCAGGCTCTGACGACCATGGAGGAAGACCAGACGCTCGTCATCCAGTCCGGCAAGCCGGTCGGCCTGCTGCGCACGCACGCCAAGGCGCCGCTGGTGATCATGGCGAATTGCAACATCGTGGGCCAATGGGCGAAGGCTGAGATCTTCTACGAGCTCGAGCGCAAAGGCCTGATCTGCTGGGGCGGACTCACGGCCGGCGCCTGGCAGTATATCGGCTCGCAGGGCGTCATTCAGGGCACCTACGAGATCTTCATGCGTATCGCCGAACGTCGCTTCGGCGGCACCCTCGCTGGGCGCTTCGTGCTGACAGCCGGGCTCGGTGGCATGGGCGGTTCGCAGCCGCTCGCAGGCCGCATGGCCGGTGCGGCGATCCTCACCGTTGACATCGATCCGGAGCGCGCGCGCAAGCGCAAGGAGATCGGTTATCTCGAAGTGATCGCCCCCGATCTTGATTCTGCGCTGGAGATGATCGCCGCCGCGAAGGCGGAGCGCCGCGCGTTGTCGGTCGGCCTTGTCGGCAATGCCGCCGATATCTATCCGGAAATCGCCCGGCGCGGCATCATCCCCGATGTGGTGACCGACCAGACCGCAGCGCACGATCTAGTGTTCGGCTATGTACCCCGGACCCGATCGCTCGAGGAAGCGCGCGTCATGCGCAAGTCAGCGCCGGAACAGTTGATGGCGGAGAGCCGTGCGTCGATTGTCGACCATGTGCGCGCCATGCTGACCTTTCAGGCGCGCGGCGCGGAAGTGTTCGACAACGGCAACCTCATTCGGACCCACGCCAAGGAAGGCGGCGTCGCGAATGCCTTCGACATCCCCATTTTCACGGAAGCCTATCTGCGCCCGCTATTTGCGCGCGCCATCGGTCCGTTCCGCTGGATGGCGCTTTCGGGCGACCCCAAGGATATCGCTGCCATCGACGATCTCGTGCTGCGCCTGTTCGGCAACAATCAGATCGTCTCGAACTGGATCAAGCTCGCTCGCCAGTATGTGCCTTTCGAAGGCCTGCCGGCACGCATCGCCTGGCTCGGTCATGGCGAGCGCAGTGAACTGGCGCTGGGCGTGAATGAACTCGTTGCCAATGGCACGCTCAAGGGACCGGTCGCCTTCTCGCGCGATCATCTCGACGCCGCCGGCATGGCGCATCCGAACATCATGACCGAGAACATGCGCGACGGCTCGGATGCCATCGCTGACTGGCCGCTGCTCGACGCGATGGCGCTGTGTTCATCCCAGGCCGATCTCGTCGCCGTTCATTCCGGCGGCGGCGGCTATGCCGGCTACATGACCAGCGCCGGCGTCACCCTGATCGCCGACGGCACGGCCGCCGCGGCAGAACGACTCGCCATGAGCCTCGACAACGACACGGGCCTCGGCGTCATCCGCTACGCGGATGCGGGGTATGGCGAGGCCGTCGACGAGGTCTCGCTCAAGCACATCCCGCATATACAACTCTAGAACGGTCGTTCCGAACACATTCTATAGCGTGTTGGGCGAGAGCCCGCCCGCGGACAAGCTTTGGGAACTTCGCTTCGCGCCAGCTCACAGGCCCTATCGCCCAATATGCGACCGCGAAAATCGGAAAATTCAGTGCGTCAGGGGCTCACGCGCGCCGGCAGACGCCGACACCCCAATTGCACAAAAGTCAGTCGCTTCCAGAAGCGGGGAACACCGCTGTCAGGTGGTTGAAATTGCGGAGCTCTCTCTATAGACCGGCGGAGCCAAAGCGATCCGCGGGCCCAGCCCGCCCTTTACCGCCTTGGCCTTTGGGGCGTCGCCAAGTGGTAAGGCAGGGGATTTTGATTCCCCCATGCGGAGGTTCGAATCCTCCCGCCCCAGCCATTTTTAACAAGCGATTTCAATAACTTATCGACTTGACGCCATTTTCGTTCTGAACAGCTTTCCTGCTTCGCCAGCTTGTGCGCGTGCCGCTTGCGGGTCGCCGACAAGGTCAGACCTGAAGCCTCCGAAGAGATGCTGACGGTGCGGATAGAGCTGTGCCATCGGCCATGGGGCCCTCCAGTAAAAAGGCCCCGCTACTGCAGGGCCTCACATTTTCTCGTTGGTATTGTTTAAGCCCGACAAGTCGCCGTTCCAGCGGACGAGGAAAGATCTTGAATGTCAGCCTTTGCCTGCCCAGGCCGGGCGCTCGCCTAGCCATGGCGGCAGCGCCTCCCACTCGGTAGATCTCATCCGGCGCTCCTCGCCGCCAACATTGATGAAAACAAACGGTGCATCTTCCTGCCCTGTCTTGGAGCCGGCGAACATCGCAGGCGTGCCGTATGCATCTCGAATGGTCGACTTGATCGACATGTCTTTCCTCGATCTGTGAACATTTCGATGACGTAACGTTGGCGCATCGTCGCCGCGTGAGCGAGCCCTCTGTTCAACGCCGGACGGGAAGCGTGCAGTGCTACCGCGCGAGGAGTGGTACTATTTCTTTCTGACCGCCGCCAGTGCCGGCATGATCTTGGGACCGCCACCCTTGAGGCTCTCTGCAGCAGCGATCGTCTTGACCGGCACCTTCTTCGGTTTCTTGGTTTCGCGATTTCCCTTGGCCATATCGTACTCCCGCTATGTGAGCCCGAGCGTTACCACGGCTGGCACTGAAAGACCGATTTATTATCACCGCTCTCTCGCTAACCTCCCACCGACTTGTTCCAACTCCCAGCCCTCGAAGATACTGATGGCTATTCGCGAAGAAAGAGCGCACCCTGCGCTCGCGCGCATTGATGACCCTGATGGTCCCTGCCGAGCGCGCGCTGCTTTTGTCACGAAATTGTCCGATATGCCGCGGCTGGCGCAGCATTGCCAATTTTGAGCGATTGCCCTTTCAACATTGAAATCGCGAGGCAGCAGATTGACGGTGTTCAGCCGCATTGCATTCATTGGCAATTCACTTCCACGCCGATGTGGGATCGCCACGTTCACTACCGATCTGCAAAGCGCAGTAGCGGCCGCCCGCGCAGACTCCAAAACCATCATCGTGGCGATGACCGATCATGGTCATTTCTACGACTATCCAGCCACCGTTGGCATTCAGATCAATGACGAGCTGATCAACGACTACATACGTGCAGCGGAATTCCTGAACAACGGTCATTTCGACGTGGTGTCGCTTCAACATGAATTCGGTATCTTCGGCGGCGAAGCCGGGAGCGATATCATCCAGCTTCTCTCGCTGCTCAAGATGCCGATCGTGACGACACTCCATACGGTTCTTGCAGAGCCCACCGTCGCACAAAAGGATGTCTTCACACGCGTTGTCGAGATGTCGTCGAAAGTGGTGGTGATGGCGGAGAAAGGTCGGGAACTGCTTCGAACCATCTATCAGGTCGCCGAAGAGAAGATCGAGATCATTCCACATGGAATTCCGGAATTCGCTTTTGTGGAGCCCGACGATGCAAAAACGAGGCTCGGCTTTGCCGGCAGGTCTGTCATTCTGACTTTCGGCCTGCTTTCGCCCAATAAGGGCATCGAATTCATGATCGATGCGATGCCGTCCATCCTGAGCACCTGTCCGGGTGCGGTCTATGTCGTATTGGGCGCAACTCATCCAAATCTGGTACATGACGAAGGTGAGGCCTATCGCGAATCCCTCATTGCAAGGGCCCGCGAAGCTGGCGTCGCGGATCACGTGGTCTTCCTTGATCGTTTCGTTGACCAAGAGACCCTGCTCGATTTCATCTCGATGTGCGATGTCTATGTCACGCCTTATCTAAACGAATCTCAGATGACGTCAGGCACCCTGGCCTATAGTTTTGGCTTGGGAAAGGCTGTGGTATCGACTCCCTATTGGCATGCCCGCGAACTGCTTGCCGATGGCCGCGGCATTATCGTCCCGTTCGCGGATGCGAATGCGATCGGCGTCGAGATCGAAAAGCTCCTGATCAATGCGCCACTGCGCCAAGCGATGCGCAAGCGCGCCTATGCCAGCAGCCGCTCCATGACGTGGGAACGGACGGCCGAGCGATACATGTCCGTTTTCGAGAACGCGGGTCGCCGCCACCGGCTCAAGACCATTGCAAAGTCGGATACGAGTACGCTCCTGCGAGATAGTCGCGCGCCTCCCGAGATGCAGATTGGTCACTTCCTGTCGATGTGCGACGACACCGGGTTGCTCCAGCATGCGGTTCACAGTGTTCCGGATCGCTTGCATGGCTATTGCATCGACGACAATGCCCGCGCGCTGCTGCTGGCATGCGCGTTGAACACTCCAGGAGAACTGCGTCTGTCGGAGGTCCTGACCTCCCGCTTTGCAGCTTTCGTCCAGCATGCGTGGAATCCTGAGACGCACCGGTTTCGAAATTTCATGGCTTTCGATCGCAGCTGGCTGGAAGAAAGCGGATCGGAAGATAGTCATGGGCGCACGCTCTGGGCGCTGGGCGTTTGCGCTCTTTCGGATGCGAACCCCTCTCGGCGGACCTGGGCCGCAGCCCTCTTTGCCGAGGCCTTGCCAAAGGTCGGCGATTTCCTCTCGCCCCGTGCCTGGGCGTTCGTATTGCTGGGACTCGATGCGTATTGCACGATCGTCACCGACAATAGCCGTGCCAATGCAATCCGGACGGCTCTGGCCAACAGGCTCGTCTCGCTTCTTGAGAAAGTCGAGACGAGCGATTGGGTGTGGTTCGAAGACGGACTTTCCTATGACAACGCTAGACTCTGCCAAGCCTTGATTCTCACCGGCACTGCGATGAAACGGCCGGACTATCTCAATGCCGGGCTGAGAAGCCTACGCTGGCTGCTGACACAGCAAACCTCGGCCAGCGGTCAGTTCAGGCCGGTGGGCACGGAGGGATTTCACGACGTCCGGCGCCAGCCACGCAGCTTCGACCAACAGCCTGTCGAGGCTGCCGCCACCATCGCGGCCAGCCTTGCGGCATGGCGCGCCGACCAAAACATTGAATGGAAGAGCGAAGCCGCCCGGGTCTTCGCATGGTTCCTCGGCAGCAATGACCTTTCTATCCCGCTCGTCGATCTTGAGACAGGAAGCTGTCGTGACGGACTCCATCCGGACCGTGCGAATGAGAACCGCGGTGGCGAGTCAGTCGTATCCTACCTGCTCGGACTATCCGAAATTCGGCACATGGCACGTATCGCCGAGGATCAATCCAAGTCCGCGACCCGCGTGGCCTGATTACGTTGCACTCCCTCTCTCAGCAGATAATTGAGATTCCTTTTGCCCTCATCTCCGATACTGAATCGCCAGGCGCTCTATCTCCGGCCCGATGCGTCCCGAGTCATCGTACGGCCGTTTAAACCTGCGACGGAGCCACGCGATCTCAATCCGACAGATAAAACGCGCGCCAATCATATTGTCGACCGGATTCTTGCGCTCAGTCCCGAGCAGGCAGAGCATCAGTTGGCCGACGTGCTTGAAAACTTTCTGGGCCGCCACCGGAATCTGCTTCAGACATTCGAGGCCCGCGCTGACGAAATGGAAGATGCATTCCACGGCCATAGCCGGTTCACGACGATTCAGCGTCAGCTAGTCGGCGCCTATTTCCTGAGTGAATACTCGTTTGAAGCATCGGCACTCTTCAATCCGAGCATCGTGCCTCACCCCGATCAATCGGGAACGACGGCCGGCGCCCTGCGCTTCATCCTCAGCCTGCGCGCCGTCGGAGAAGGCCATGTGTCATCCCTGACATTTCGCACGGGCCTTGTGGATACCGACGGAACCGTGAGCATCGATCCGACCGCACGCCTCGCATCAAATCCAGCAGTTCAACACCTCGGGTCTGGGCCTGGCGGCGAGGATGTCGCCGTCACGTTTCGTAGCAGCGAGGATATCAGCGAGCGGGTCATTTTTCCGATTACGGAGTCGCAATCGAACGGCATCGAGGATGCGCGCTTCGTGAAATTCGAGCATTCCGAGCGAACAGTCTACTACGCGACTTACACGGCCTATAGCGGCAGGACGATCCGCTCGGAGATCATCGAGACGTCCGACTTCGTCACGTTTCGCTTTTCAGCCCTCAGAGGTAGCGCATCACATAACAAGGGCATGGCACTTTTCCCCCGGAAAATCGACGGGCGGTTCGCGATGATCGCGCGGCAAGACAATGAAAACCTCTACCTGATCTATTCGGATGATCTTTATACATGGGATGGCGGCACGCCGATCCTGAAGCCGGCCGCCCCTTGGGAGTTCATTCAAATCGGCAACTGCGGCTCACCTATCGAATTAGATGAGGGCTGGCTATTGCTGACCCACGGAGTCGGCCCGGTCCGCAAGTATTCGATAGGAGCAGCACTGCTCGACAAAAACGACCCGACGAAGGTGCTGGGGCGCCTGGACGAACCGCTCCTTCGACCTGCGCCGTCCGAGCGCGAAGGATATGTGCCGAACGTCGTCTATACATGCGGCGCAATGCGGCATGGCGATCAAATTATCTTCCCGTATGCGATTTCGGACAGTTACTCGAACATCGCGACGATCGATATAAGAAGCCTGCTCGCAGCGATGGACAAATAAGAGCTGGCTTAGCTTTACCGTAAAGGCAATTGGATGTGGCTTCTCAGCACGACCAGCTCGTCCGTGGCCGGCATCTTTCACCAAACGGCAAGTAGAACTTTTGGGAGACGCACAGTGACCGGTGAAAAATCAAGGGCGCTCGTTCTCGGAACGACAGTCTTTTGGAAGAACGATAAAAATGACTTTGGCACCGTCATCGCCAAGGACTGGAGTAGCGTCACGGTCAAATGGGATAGCCGCGCCAGCCAGACAATCATGCACAACGATATGGATAGCTGCACGGCAGCTTGAATTTACTTGGCCCAAACGAGCATTCCTGACCATCATTCGCGAAAGCCGACGCGACACCAACCGGCCGCTGAAATCATCGCGAAACGCCCGCCGGGACAAGTCCGACGGGCTGCCAGTTATGTGGTCATTTGGCCGACAGCCGGGCGCCACCAGACTTGCGGCGCCAGGCAAAAGAGGCCCGATCAGCCAACCCGAAGGTTTTCTGCCGACGTCTTGCCACGGTTGGCCACTTCCTCAAAGCTGACCTTGGCCCCTTCATTCAAAGTGCTCAGCCCCGCCTTCTCGACGGCCGAGATGTGAACAAAGACGTCTTTGCTGCCATCGTCCGGCTGGATAAAGCCGAAGCCCTTCGTCGCATTGAACCATTTTACTACGCCAGTGGTCACTTCAGTTCTCCCGGTTGTCTCTCAACGATAGCAACCCTGAATTCAGGAAGGAGTCAATCAAGCAAACTTCCATCTCCTGAATTGATGCGGCTGTCGGCTGCCAGGACGACGGGTGGCGGTCGTCCGCCCGCGATGCCACGATGCGACAGCGGCTTTAGGCAACATAATCTCCGGGAGACCCAACCGACGTGCTAATGTCACCGAAGCCCAGTGCGGGCGGAGGACCAAACCATGGCCAAAGGCGAACAACGGAACAATCGCGAAGTAAAGAAGCCCAAGAAGGACAAGGCTAAGACGATCGCAGCAGCTCCGACCATGAAGGGGCTGATGCACCCCGAGGCGGAAAAGCCCCGAAAGAAATAGTCGAACAGAGCGCATCGCCAGCATAGCTGCAGCATCTGAGGTCACGGGCACCCGACGCATGATCCATGCGCTCGATAGCGCTACCGCGTTCGCGGGTGATCGAGAACCAGAAAATTCAATCAAAATGTCCAATCCCCTTCCGGGGCGCTCCGACGCGCATCGGCGATCATGCCAGATGGAGCAATCATGACACATGAAGACCTGGAACTGATCCGTGAGATCGTCCTGCACGGCGGCGCAAAATATACGGCTGGCAATATCGATCGCAGCAAATACCAGCGCCTTGTCGATCTCGGGTGGCTATCGCCCCTCATCATGAACAAGACAGACATTGCCTATGAGACGACAAAAGCAGGCGAAGTGGCAGCGAGCTGACCCAGCACCCGGGGAGCGGCTCTAGCCCCGCGCGACGATTTTTCCGGTCGCGAACTGTTCCAAAGCGTAGAGCGCACTTTCCTCATACGTCGCACCCGGCAGCGGTTCTGCGACTACGATCAACTGGCCAATGGTCAATTGAACCATGCCATCCAGGATGTCGTAACTGGCTTCGTACGTCACGCCTGCCAATACCAGTTCGACATAGCCGTGCCAGAAGCCCTTCAACTCCGACTCCCAACCAGATCGATAAACGTCTGAAGTTCTGCAGAAAAGCGCTCGGCCTGCCTGGCATCCAGCCATAGTTTTATCGTCGACGTCGCCGACAGGACAAAGGCAACCCCGAAACCGCCCGCATTTGGCACACACAGCGCCGACCAGCTGTCAGCTTCGCTCACGATCTTCCGTTCGTTGGGAGTTCCCGTTTCCAGGACGTGATTGATTTGGATCTTAAGCTCGATTGCATCGTCGAACGACAGGGAAATCTCCTCTCCGCTGAAGTTCAGAATTAGCCAGCAATCTTTTTGCTTGGATTTGACGTCGGAGGTGAAATTGAAGGCCATGGTGGAACCATGCGCCTATGCCCGTGACGGTCAATCAAATTCGTCGCGACACTATGCGACTTGATGCACAGCCCTTCCGTAATCGCCTAGCTGCCTGCCAATCGGGAGCAAGTTTCATGTGGCAGCCAAGGTCTGCACGCTTTAACTGGACGTTGCGGCCTCGCGTTTGAGTCGCACTGAGGCGCAGACAAAGGGGCGATCAAATGGGCGACGGGTGGCAACCAATCAGCACCGCACCGAAGGACGATGAAAGGATCATCGTTGCGGGTGGAACATGGATACGCGGAAACAAGGACAAGCTGTCTCAGACATTTCCATGCCTCGTCATCTGGGACGAAACCGAGTGGCTCATTTGCGACAATGAAGGGCCGCGGGCGCTCATACGGGGTCCCAAAATCTGGATGGCAATCCCGCCCGCTGACTTGCCTTCAGCATCGGAATTGCTGAAGACGATCTGACGCATTTCATTAACCATACGATGCTACCCGTCCTGTAGCGCGGGTCTTGTCGAGCGTACCGCGCCAACTCTGGAGTCGCAGATGCAGGTCATCGAAATCACGGACCTCGTCGAGGCCAGGCGCGCTCGTCTGGCTCAATATCACGGGCTGCCGCGCGCACTTCAGCTGAACGGTCAAACAGTCACGGGATCGGTGAGATCCGTCGTGATGGATGCATCGGCAGCAAAGTGGACTGTAAAGCTCGTTGCAACGCCACCTGTCGTCGACAGAAAATATCGTCTGCGCCGCTCCGCCTAGAGCCGGACGCAGACCCGCACGACGACATCCGACTTTCTTCACCTACGCCATACCGCGGTCGCATGTATCCGTAGGCCCCCTATTCTCCTGAACCAGCCACCCAAGGCACGGGCAGTCCAGCGGATTGACCTCAGCGATTCCGGCGGCAAATCAGAACCTTCGAATTAGGTCGACTTCCGAACATAAAGGGCATCTACTGCACCGCATCATCGGCCCTCCTTAGGCATTCACCGGTGACAGAGAGTTCGGTCGCGCTCCCGCCCAATGTCTCGGGACTGCCATGCCTACCTCCGAATGTACTTTGGAATCGCAACAGCACAGGTCCGGACGGTGAAGGCTTCTCACCTTGAAGCTGAGCACGCCGCGATGATCGCGCTTGCGGCAGCTGCTCAACTCCCTCACGGAGACGAGCGAACGCTTGCCATGCGAAAAGCCGGACAACTGCAACTAATCGCAGATGCGAGGAAGCATCGGCTACAGAAACCGGAAGCGACACAATTCGTGCTTCCAAAATAATATCCTCCATTCGTAATTTCCGACCGGAAGCGTAAGATCTAAAGATCATCGCAAGAACCACGGCTTCTACCGGCGTCTGTGAGCACTGTTTCCCCCTCAACAAGGGGTGGCCATATCAGAGCGTTGGACGATCAATTCCGGGATCGGCCTCTGCCTTTGGTACTACTGTCCCTCCTCTTAGCTCTTCTTAATTGTTGCCGCGTCGTTATTCAGCAGGGCTAAATCACCTCCGGTCAGAACGCGTCATAATCTGCGTGACGCCAAATCCTCGATTGAACGGAAGCAGATCTTGCACGATCTCAACTTGAGAGGGTTTCTCAATGTCAGAGCTGGAATTCAGTGCCGTGAATGACCTTCAACACACGCCGCAGCACGCCAGATGTAACGAGCAGTCCGAATATGATGCGGCGGTCGAGGTTGCTGCGAAGGCAATCAGAAAGACCTGGGATACGATGGGCGACATGCCATCACCGCTTTACGAAGATGAAGCGCGGCAACTCGGTAGAGCAGCACTCGATGCCATTATCGCTTCGCAACCAGTCATTCGGACGACCACATGACCTCCATCAGGCTGGCAGACACGCAGCATCTGACGACGGCCTGTCCATGAACGTCGCGCGTGCTGCTCGGTACAGACGTTTGGCAGCCGCCCAAAGCAGTCCCGAGGTGTACCGGCTACTTATGCTTCTTGCCGACGAAGCCGAAAAAGGAATCCTCTGCATCTCAGCCTTCAAACACCGACGTCCACCCCACATTGTCGCAAAATCAACGTGAACCGCGTGCGCGGCACGTAGTCATCGCGTCGGACAACATCAGCTTTATTTCTTCCACCACTGCAAGGACATGAACCGTTGAATTGGCTACCTATAGACACCGCACCACAAGACGGAACGCCAATATTCCTGGCTGGCGGATACGATGACAATTCGGATCATGCCATGGAATCCGAGGCGGAAAAAATGCGAACCGCTTGCCGCGCATGGTGGAACGACGGCGACTGGATTATTACCCTTGCTGAAGCAGGATGCGTCAACGTCACCCGGATTGATCCCACGCACTGGGCGCCTATTGAAGAACCGCGCTAGCCCAGCAAGATCGGATTGCCTTGCGGGCAAGACCGCGTTGCGGCACTTCTAACAATCAGTCAAACAGAGGCTCAGAGTAAAATCCTGCTGCCAGGACCTCGAAAAGCGCTGCGTTTCCATCATACCGAGCCTTCCATCGCGTGCTGCTGAAGCCACTGTTGAACAGATCACCATCGTCCTGCACCTGCCATTCCCAGAAAAGCAGGGGATGTGGAGTGACTGTGACTTCCAGGTTTGGTTGGCGATACATAGCCACCATGTCGAGCCTCACTTTCGAAACAGCATTTACAAAAGGTCGCTTCCTGCCTGTTTATCTGAAGGCGCCGCGCGCTGTTCTGCAGCGATCGGGGCGCTTGCTCTTGACAGATGACGGGCGGAGCGCCTCTCATTCTGCAGTGATGATGACACCATCGAACCAGCCATCGATGACATTCACCATGCGCTCCTGAGTCGTCGCGTCAATCCAATTTACAGCGGGCCTCCACCAATCCGTCGGCCCATATATCCGCCGTGCCCGGATTGACGTAGCTGATTATCCGCCATCCATCCTGCGAGGCTAAACACGATGCGTGTCGCGATGTTAGCGCCTATATCCTGGCGAACTCCTCCCCGGCATTACGGCCCGTGGGAACTCGTGACGAGCTTGCTGACGGAGGCACTGCTCTTGCGGGGAGTTGACGTCACACTGTTTGCCACGAAGGACAGTTTGACATCGGGAAATCTCGCAGGTGTCGTGCCGGCACCATACTCTGAGGACCCGTCGCTCGACGCCAAGGCGTGGGAACTCCTGCATGTTGCAAATGTCTTCGAGCGCGCCAGCAAATTCGACATCATCCACAATCAGGCAGATTTTGTACCGCTGGGCTTCTCTCGCCTTGTGGACACGCCAGTCGTCACAACCATTCACGGCTTTTCATCAGCCCGTATCGTTCCGGTTTTCAAGGAATATGAGGATCGCGTCCATTATGTCGCAATCAGCGATGCCAATCGCCATCCCGACCTTCGCTATGCGGCAACGATCCATCACGGCATTCCGATCGACGATTTTCCCTTCGATCCGCTTGGCAGCGACGACCTTCTATTCTTCGGTCGCATTCATCCCGATAAAGGGGCTGCGGAAGCGATAGCAACTGCCGAAGCGGTTGGCCGCCACCTCATCATGGCCGGTATCGTTCAGGATGCGGACTATCATCGACGTCATGTGGTGCCAGCACTGGGAAGGTCCGCGACTTATCTCGGTTCGGTCGGAGGTCTGGAGCGGACACGCGTTCTGGGATCCGCACGGGCATTGCTTCACCTGATCAATTTCGACGAACCATTCGGGTTATCAGTTGTTGAGGCGCTTGCCTGCGGAACACCGGTGATCGCGCGTAACCGCGGATCGATGCCCGAATTGATCACAGATGGCGTGACAGGTTTCCTGGTCAATAGCGCCCTCGAAGCTGTTCAAGCCGTTGAGCGCATTGGTGAACTGGATAGATGCGCCTGCCGGGCGGCGGTTTCTGAGCACTTTACCGTCGATAGAATGGCAGATCGCTACCTGGCTCTATACCAATCTATCCTGGGCTAACCGACGGAGAACCGCAGCGAGAGCGAGATCGCCTCAGGCTGTTTGCCGCCCTCGTCCACATACATTGAACACATAGACGTCGTAATGTTTCTGGAGTTCGGGCTTTCGCCGAACTTTATGGATCCAAACATGATTGCTATTTCGACACAGGTTCAGGCGCCTGATGACTTTCAGCGCGTGGCGTTCGACATAAGACACGGCAACCGCCGAATTGCGTGTACCCTGACGACCAAGTTTCCAACCAAAGATCAGGCCAAAAGGTACTTCCACGCCAACAGGCCGCTGATCGAAAAACTGGCGCGCGAGCAGATGGAACTGGTTGCAGCCAACGACGGTGAGATCAAGCTGGTGATGATTTAAGAGTCGCCCGCCATACTTGCCGTTTCTGCGAAACTAAAGGCCTGATCTGATCTTCAGGGTTGGCTCAAACGATGACGCAAGGGAATACCCACTATGGCGAAGTCGCTGCTTTCCAGACACGACCTCGAACATGCGGCATTGCTGCAAATCCGCAGCTGCTACGGGTGCGAAGATGTCACGGCCGTGATCATTGACGAGATCGCAGACCCTCGCTTTGAGACGAACTGGGGCATTCTCTCACTTCACCGCGCAGCCGACGTGCAATTGAGGCTCACTGCAGAGCTCAATACAGTCCGCGCGATTGACGGCACGCAAGAAAGATTGCGCAAGCTCTACAACCTCAAGACCAACTGAGCTCGCCTAACTTCTGGTGAAGCGCATAGTCCAGATCGACGGGGAGCGGTTCCGCCGCCCCAGGGCGAATTCCGTCGGGGGCCACCGCCTTTTCAGGAGCGTGCCTGGCAACGCATTTTTGATCTCCTCGCGACACGCATCATCGACCAGCAGAATGTTCCCTTGCATGACGCGTGATAGGCAATCCCAGGATTATGTCGACTTCGGATGTAAAAATCGCTAGGTTCCTTCACATCACCTCGGTACGATAGGCGCTCGGTGACTGAGGGCCGTGTGTGCTCCCGCCTTGATGGGAGCAGCTTAGGTGTCATCATCTCGAGATAAGACCAACGTGCTTGTCGTCGAAGACGAGATGGTGCTGCGTATGCGAGCGGTCGACATCGTTGAGGATGCGGGATTTACGGCCGTCGAAGCGACGAACGCCGATCAAGCCATCAGCGTGCTTGAGGCGCGATCCGACATTTCGCTCTTGTTTTCGGACATCCAGATGCCCGGTAGTATGGATGGATTGAAGCTTGCTCATGCGGTCCATGAACGCTGGCCACAGATCAAGATCATCCTGGTATCCGGCCAGATAACCCCCTCAAGCGACGAGAAACCGGAGAACAGCCGCTTTTTTGGTAAGCCCATCGACAGCAAGGAAATGATCGCCGAACTGCAAGACATGATCGGTGCAGGCACCCTTGAGGTCGTTTCTGGCCAGGCAGGTTTGACCGTCAATCCGACGCGGCCAAGCCAGTCTGTCGCGGAAGAGACACTGACGGCCGAGAACGACAGCTTAAGACTATTGCTGGAACAGGCTGGAATAGATGCCAAGCTGTTGCTCGCGCAGGCCGGCATAGACGCCAAGGAGCGGGAAGCAGCCGACAAGCTGCAAAAGCTTGTGCTCGGCGAATTGCACCACCGCATCAAGAATACCCTCGCAACTGTAAGTGCGATCGCTTCACAAAGCCTTCGGACCGCCACCAGCGTTCAGCATGCGCAGCAAGCCATCGAGGGGCGGCTTCTTGCGCTCGGTCGAGCTCATGACCTCTTGATGCAAGTCAGTTGGGCGAGTGCCGGACTCGAGATGACAATCCGTAATGCCACCGAGCCCTATGACAACAAGGGAGTTGGCCGCTTCGCTGTCTCAGGACCCGAAGTAGATATGGGGTCGGGCGCAGTTATCGCCCTAGCGATGACACTCAACGAACTTTGCACCAACGCCACCAAGTTCGGAGCGCTTTCGGACCCGAGTGGCATTGTTAAGGTCGACTGGACGATCGACCAGGCGTCGCAGCAACTGACCTTGAGCTGGATCGAAAGCGGCGGCGCGCTGGTCAATCCGCCCGTCCGCCGCAGCTTTGGCACACGCATGATGGAATCGCTCGGACGGCAACTGAACGGCACTGTGCGTTTGGCTTATCCACCATCAGGCTTCATCTACACTCTGGAAGTACCGATAGCCTCGCTGAACAAATGAGCCAGTGGACGGCTTGTTTGGCTCAATCTGTGGAGATGGGCCCGCATTTGAGGGTTTCTTTCAAACGAGAGGGTCCCTAGGTGGCAAAACCGGTCCCAGTAGCTGTCCAATTCCCGAAAGTCTCCGGCTAGCACCGCGCTGCTAGGAGACCAAGGGTCACCAAAATAGACCTCGACTAGTCGGCAGCGTGTTCGGTCGGGTGCCATTACCCGCCAGGACCGTTCGAGAACACCCGGCTCGCGAGCACATCCGAAGCCTCCAGTGACATGATGTCGTCGACGCTCAGCACGCGGTCGAGATCGGCGACAAGCCGATTGGCCTGGCGCAGTCGCATGCGGTCGAGCGCGTTGCGGATCGAACGGGCGTTGGAGAACAGCGGCTGGGTCTTGCGCAGCGCGATGTAGCGGACGAACGCTGCGCGCGCATCGGCGCTGAATTTGTAGTTCATATCCCCGAGCATCAATTCGGAAATGGCGAGCAATTCGTCGTCGGCATAGTCGGGGAAATCGATGTGGTGGGCGATGCGCGAGCGGAAACCGGGATTGCTGCCGAAGAACTTGTCCATGCGGTCGCCATAGCCGGCGAGGATCACCACCAGATCCTCGCGCTGCGATTCCATCACCTGCAGCAGGATCTCGATCGCTTCCTGGCCGTAATCGCGCTCATTATCAGGCCGATGCAAGTAGTAGGCCTCGTCAATGAACAACACGCCGCCCATCGCCTTCTTCAGGATCTCCTTCGTCTTCGGCGCGGTATGGCCGATATATTGCCCGACCAGTTCGTCGCGCGTCACCGACACCACCTGCCCTCGCCGCACGAAACCCAGTTTATGCAGGATGCTGGCGATGCGCAGCGCCACCGTAGTCTTGCCGGTGCCAGGATTGCCAGTGAACGACATGTGCAGCGTCGGGTTGCCCGACGCCAAGTCCATGCGCTTGCGGATGCGTTCGATCAGCAGCAGCGAAGCAATCTCGCGAATCCGCGTTTTTACCGGTTTCAGCCCGATCAATTCGCGATCGAGCAGATCGAGCACCTCGCCGATGCCGACCTCGTCGAACTCACGGCGCAGATCGACCTGCGTCGTGGGCGACACGTCGCCGGCGCTATCAACCACCGTCAGCGTGCTCACGACCCACCGTAGCGTTGGCCCTCGGGTCGATCGACGGCATAGGATTTGGTCGTATAGCGGATGTTGCGGCCTTCCACCTCATGCCGCTCGAGCCGGAAGCCTGGCTCTTCCTTCGGACGATTGACGATGAAGGAGAGCCGCACCGATTCCCAGCCATGGCTGGAATCGAATGCCGACAACCGGATGTAGCGATCGCCATACACCTTGCGACATTCGGTCAGTTCCATCAGCACGCCAGCGGCGTCGCGCAGATCGAACATCGGCAGGCCCCACATTTCCCAGAAATTGTTGCGGGGATGCGGATCGTCGGTGAATTCGATGTTCACGGCCCAGCCATTGGCGAGGCAATACTGCACCTGTTTTGAAATCTGTTCATCAGTGAGATCGGGCAGGAACGAGAAGCAGCCCTGGGTAATGCGCATGATCGTACTCCTTACAGCGAGACGCTGGCGGTGGGGGCGTAGTCGGGCATGTCAGTGGATTCATAGTTGAAGGTGACGTTCTTCCATGTCTCCAGCGCCGCCTTCAGCGGTGTGCAGGTCATCGCCGCCTTGGCAAGAATCTCCTCGCCTTCATGCAGGTAGTCGCGACCTTCGTTGCGAGCGAGGATCATCGCTTCCAACGCGACACGGTTGGCGGTGGCGCCGGCCTGGATACCCATCGGATGGCCGATGGTGCCGCCACCGAACTGCAGGATGACGTCTTCGCCAAGGTGATCGAGCAACTGATGCATCTGGCCGGCATGGATGCCGCCCGACGCGACCGGCATCATCTTGTTGAGGCTGGCCCAGTTTTGCTCGAAGAACACGCCGTGTTCGAGCCGCATCGGATTGTAGTCTTCGCGGCAGATGTCGTAATAGCCGCGCGTCGTCGCCGGATCGCCTTCGAGCTTGCCGACGACTGTCCCGGCATGGATATGATCGACGCCGGCGAGCCGCATCCATTTGGCAATGACGCGGAACGAGACCCCGTGATTGCGCTGCCGCGTATAGGTCGAATGCCCCGCGCGGTGCAGATGCAGGATCATGTCGTTCTTGCGCGCCCATTTCGCCATCGACTGGATCGCGGTGTAGCCGATGACGAGGTCGATCATGATGATGACAGAGCCGAGCTGCTTGGCGAATTCGGCGCGTTCGTACATGTCCTCCATGGTGCCGGCGGTGACGTTGAGATAGGTGCCCTTGATCTCGCCGGACGCCGCCTGCGCCTTGTTGACCGCCTCCATGCAATAGAGAAAGCGTTCGCGCCAGTGCATGAAGGGCTGCGAGTTGATGTTCTCGTCGTCCTTGGTGAAGTCGAGCCCGCCCTTCAGCGCCTCGTAGACGACGCGGCCGTAGTTGCGACCAGATAGACCCAACTTCGGCTTCACAGTCGCGCCAAGCAGTGGGCGGCCGAACTTATCCATACGCTCTCGTTCGACCACGATGCCGGTGGCCGGGCCCTGGAACGTCTTCACATAGGCGACCGGAAGCCGCATGTCTTCCAGCCGCAAAGCCTTCAGCGGCTTGAAGCCGAACACGTTGCCGATGATCGAGGCCGACAGGTTGGCGATCGAGCCGTTCTCGAACAGGTCGAGATCGTAAGCGATATAGGCAAAGTACTGGCCGGGCGAATTCGGCACTGGATCGACCCGAAAACACTTGGCGCGGTATTTTTCAGCAGCCGTGAGGCGGTCGGTCCACACCACGGTCCAGGTCGCGGTCGAGGATTCGCCGGCGACTGCTGCCGAAGCCTCGATCGGATCGACGCCGTCCTGCGGCGTCACCCGGAACAATGCGATGATGTCGGTGTCCTTGGGTACATAATCGGGCTCCCAATAGCCCATCTTCCTGTATTCCATGACGCCGGACTTGTAGCGATCCTTGCCGCGGATCGTGATCGAAGCATGTTCATTCATGGTGGCCTCCTCGTTTGGATCCGGCGTCACCGGATGGAATAAGGTCTGTTCACTCGGCAGCTTGCGCGACGTTGCCGATCTTCGGGTCGAGCGCGCCACTGCGATAGCGCTTCGCCATTTCGGCCAGCGGAATCACCTTGATCTTTGCGGCGTGACCCGCGGTGCCGAATTGTTCGAAGCGTTCGCGGCAGAGGTCGCGCATCGCGTCCATCGCCGGTTTCAGAAATTTTCGCGGATCGAATTCGCTTCTGGTTTGCGCGGCAACCTTCCGGAAGGCGGAGGTCATTGCGAGGCGGCAGTCGGTGTCGATATTGACCTTGCGGACGCCGTGTTTGATGCCGCGTACAATTTCCTCGACCGGCACGCCCCAGGTCTGCGGCATCTCGCCACCAAATTGATTGAAGATATCCTGCAGACGCTGCGGCACCGATGACGATCCGTGCATCACCAGATGCGTATTCGGCAGCCGGCGGTGAATTTCTTCGACGACCGTCATGGCGAGAATGTCGCCGTCCGGCTTGCGCGAGAATTTGTAGGCGCCGTGTGAAGTCCCCATCGCGATCGCCAGCGCATCAACCTTGGTGGCACGGACGAAATCGACGGCTTGATCCGGATCGGTGAGCAACTGGTCGTGGCTGACCTGGCCCTCGACACCGTGGCCGTCCTCCTGCTCGCCGCCGCCATGCTCCAATGAACCGAGCACACCGAGTTCGCCTTCGACGGAGGCGCCGATCCAGTGCGCGATATCAACGACGCGACGCGTGATGTTGACGTTGTAGTCGTAGTCAGCAGCAGTCTTGGCGTCGGCCTTCAGCGAGCCGTCCATCATGACCGAGGTAAAGCCATGCTGTAGTGCGGTAGCGCAGGTGGACTCTTCGTTGCCGTGATCCTGGTGCAGGCACAGCGGGATCTCCGGATGCATCTCCTCCAGCGCATCGATCATCCTCGCCAGCATGATGTCGTTGGCGTAGGAGCGCGCGCCGCGCGAAGCCTGGAGGATGACCGGCGCGTCGACCTCGGCGGCGGCCTCCATGATCGCCAGACCCTGCTCCATGTTGTTGATGTTGAAGGCCGGCACGCCGTAGCCATGTTCGGCGGCGTGATCGAGCAGTTGCCTCAGTGTAATGCGTGCCATAGGTCCTCCATTTCGTTGTCTTGTCCCGAACAACTCAGTCGGCGGCAGCGATGCGCGAGCGGGCAATGCAGCGCATCGCCGCCGTTGCGACCGCCGCGGCGGTGATACCGAATTCGCGATACAGATCATCCGCAGGCGCCGAGGCCCCGAATCCGGTCATGCCAACGAACTCACCGCCATCGCCGAGCCAGCGCGCCCAGTCGCCTTCGATCGCGGCCTCGACACCGACGCGCGGAGCACTGCCGAGAATTGCCGCCCGATAGTCGCCGGGCTGTTGCCGGAACAGATCGAAACACGGCGCCGACACCACCGCGGCGCGGATGCCGTCATCGGCAAGCAGCTTGGCCGCAACAATCGCGATCGACACTTCGGAGCCGGTCGCCATCAGGGTGACGTCGCGACCACCTTCCGGCTCGATGACGACATAGGCACCACGCCCGACCCGATTGGTGGAATCGATGCCCTCGCGGAACACAGGCAGCGCCTGACGCGACAGGCAAAGCACCGACGGCGCATGCGGCGTCCGCAACGCGCAATCCCAGGCCTCGGCGGTCTCGACGGCGTCGCCGGGACGGAACACCAGCAGATTTGGAATCGCGCGCAGGGAAGCCAGGTGCTCGACCGGCTGATGGGTCGGGCCGTCCTCGCCAAGCCCGATCGAGTCGTGCGTCATCACGTGAATGACGCGGATGCCCATCAACGCGGCCAGCCGGATCGCGGGGCGGCTGTAATCGGCAAAGCACAGGAAGGTGCCGCCATAGGGAATTAGGCCGCCATGCAAAGCGACGCCGTTCATCGCCGCAGCCATGGCATGCTCGCGCACGCCGTAATGAACGTAGCTGCCGTCGAAGGCATCGTGCTGGATCGGCGCCTGCATCCTGGCGCGCGTGAGGTTCGAATGGGTGAGGTCAGCCGATCCGCCGAGCAGATTCGGCAGGGCATCGGCAATAACGTCGATGACGAGTTGCGAGGCCTGCCGGGTGGCGATCTTCGGCCGCTCCTGCAAGAAATGGGCGCGAATCTTGGCCAGCGCATTCTCGTATCCGCTGGAAAGCTGGCCCTTCAGCGCGTCCTGAAAGTAGTCCCGCACAGCGCTGTCCAGACGTGCAACGCGCCCCGCCCATTCCGCATGCGCCGTCTGTCCGCGCGCGCCGACCGCGCGCCATTGTCGCGCCAACGCATCGGGAACGTGGAACGGTGCGTGTGGCCAGTGCAGCGCGTCGCGCGTCTTCGCGATCTCGTCCGCACCCAGTGGCGCGCCATGCGCCTTCTCACTGCCTTGCCGATTCGGCGCGCCGAAGCCGATCACCGTGCGGCACGCGATCAGCGACGGGCGGTCGTTGTCGCGCGCCTGTGCAATGGCCGCGGCCACGGCCTCGGGATCATGGCCGTTGACGCGGCTGGCCGACCATCCCGATGCAGCGAAGCGCGCAAGCTGATCGTCCGAACACGACAGCGAGGTCGCGCCGTCGATCGAGATCTGGTTGTCGTCGAACAGCACGATCAGACGATTGAGCCGCAGATGTCCCGCCAGCGAGATCGCCTCGTGGCTGAGGCCCTCCATCAAGCAGCCGTCGCCGGCGATCACGTAAGTGTAGTGATCGACGAGACCGTCGCCGAAACGCGCATTCATCAGGCGTTCGGCCAAGGCCATGCCGACCGCCGTGGCGATGCCCTGGCCGAGCGGGCCGGTGGTCGTCTCGACGCCCGCGGTGTGGCCGTATTCGGGATGGCCCGGTGTCTTCGAGCCCCATTGCCGGAACGACTGTAACTGATCGAGCGTCACCTCCGCCGATCCGGTCAGATGCAGCAGTGCGTAGAGCAGCATCGAGCCGTGGCCGGCGGACAAGATGAAGCGGTCGCGGTCTGGCCAGGACGGATCGGCGGCATCGAATTTGAGGAAGCGCGAGAACAGCACCGTCGCCGCATCAGCCATACCCATCGGCATGCCGGGATGGCCCGACTTCGCCTTTTCCACCGCATCGATCGCAAGAAAGCGAATCGCATTCGCCATATCCGCGTGCGGAACGGTCGCTTGATCCATCTGGGGAGCGGGACTCTGAATATTCATACCGTGCGCCTTTTGCGTTCCATCAATTGCAGGATCAGCGGGGTGAGGATGAGCTGCATCGCCAGATCCAGCTTCGAACCGTGGATCACGATCGAGTTGGCGCGCGACATGAAGCTGTTGGGGATCATCGACAGCAGATAAGGAAAATCGATGCCGCGCGGATTCTTCAACCGGATCACCACCATCGATTCATCCGGCGTCGGAATCCACCGCGCGATGAAAGGGTTCGAGGTGTCGACCGTCGGCACGCGCTGGAAATTGATGTCGGTCTCGGCGAATTGCGGGCAGATGTAGTTCACATAGTCCGGCATCCGTCGCAGGATAGTGTCGGTGACGGCTTCCTGCGTGTAACCGCGATCTTTGCGGTCGCGATGCAGCTTCTGGATCCACTCCAGATTGATGACGGGAACGACGCCGACCTTGAGGTCAGCATGCTGGGCAATATTGACCTTGTCGGTCACCACAGCGCCATGCAGGCCTTCGTAAAATAGCAGGTCGGACTTGTCCGGCAGCGGACCCCATTCGGTAAAGGTCCCCGGTGCCGCCCCATATAATTTGGCTTCGTCCTCGTCGTGCACGTAATGACGGGCGGTGCCGGTGCCGGATTCGCCGTAGTCGCGGAAGACTTTCTCCAGCTCCTCGAACAGGTTGGTTTCCGGGCTGAAGTGGCTGAAATGCTTGTTGCCCTTCTCGCCTTCCTCCAGCATCTTCGTGCGCATCTCGACGCGGTTGTAGCGATGAAACGCATCGCCCTCGATATAGGCGGCGGCGACTTTCTCGCGACGGAAAATGTTCTCGAACGTCTTTTTCACCGAGGTGGTGCCAGCGCCCGACGAACCAGTGATCGATATGATGGGATAGCTGCGCGACATTTTGCTCTGCCCCCGGCTCAGCGAAACAGGCCGCGCCGCGCAAACAGCGGCGCGTCGCTATTGTCGAACATCGGCTCGATTCCTTCGTGAATGGCGGCAACGTCGCGAACGCCGCGCATCGAGCCCATGATCAGCGGCACGCGCTGGTGCGGCGTTCGCGCCGAGACTTCGAGGATGCGGCGACGGCCGGTGGTTGCGGAGCCTCCGGCCCATTCCATGACCAACGCCATCGGATGTGCTTCGTATAAAAGACGTAGGCGCCCTTCGCGGTATCCAGGGCGCGCGTCGGCCGGATAAAGGAACACGCCGCCACGGACGAGAATGCGAAGTGACTCGGCGACCAGCGAGCCGATCCAGCGCATGTTGAAATCAGCACCGCCGTTGCCGCCAATGCCGGCCAGGCATTCGTCGATATAGGTCCGCACCGGACCGTGCCAGTGCCGCCGGTTCGACGCGTTGATGGCGAATTCCGGCGTATTGGGCGCAATCCTGACGCCTTGTGCGACAAGCAGAAATTCACGTGCGCGGCGGTCGAGAATAAAGATATCGACGCGCCCGTTGTGCGCCAGCACCAACGTGGTCTGGGGACCGTAGACCACGAAGCCCGCGGCGCATTGGGCTGTGCCGGGCTCGAAGAAGGTGGAAACCACATCGTTACCGCGCGGACGGATCGAGAAGATGGTGCCGACCGAGATGTTGTTCTCAAGATTGGCGGAGCCATCCAGCGGATCGATCGCGACACAGAGCGGCGCGGCGACATCGAGGATTTCGGGCAATTCTGCCTCTTCCGACAGAATCGCGGCGACGGGGGTCACGAGCAGCGCGCGGCGCATTATCCTGTCCGCGACAAGATCGATGTCCTTCTGCGCATCGCCGTCGGAATTCACGCCGCTGAGACGACCGGTAATGCCGGCCAGCGGGCCGTCGGCAATAAGGTCGGCAAGTTCGATGGATGCGGCGGCGATTCCCTCGATCACGGCGGCGATCGCAAGCCGGTTTGGCGTCTTCGCCCCCGCGCGATCGAGATGCGAACGCAATGTCACGCGTTCATCCATAGCCGTTCCCTCATCGCTGCCCTCTGCGGGGCCATTTTCAAAGCGCCGTGCCGTTCGGCCGTCCGCGCACCAACAACATCCCAGTTTGTAGAATTAGTAAAATATTCTTATCTTTGGCCGGAGCAAAGTTTTCCTTATAGAGGTTGCGAGGCTGGTGAGCCGGTTTCCGCGGAATTGATCCGTCGCCAGTTGCGCGCTGACCGCCGTTCACCGCGATCGCTCGGTCACGGCTGCGACCAAAAAACTGCATCTGAGACAGTCCGCGGTCACGCTGCAGATTCGCAGTCTGCAGACACTAGCGGGCCAGATCACCCATTATCCACAAAGTGTGAACATCAACAGATCTGTCATTACAGCGTGTTGGCGCCGCCAAGCACGGCCGTAAATTCATGCGAGAAGGTGCAACCATTGCCATGAGCGATCGCGATCTCGGCATCCGCGATCTGCCGTGCGCCGGCATTGCCGCGTAATTGCTCCGTCGCTTCGATCAGCGTGAACAGCCCATACATGCCTGGATGCGCAAACGACAATCCACCACCATTGGTATTGACCGGCAGAGCACCGCCCGGCGCGATCCGACCACCGGAGACAAATGCGCCGCCCTCGCCTTTCTTGCAGAACCTCATGTCTTCCAGGAACATGATGACATTGATGGTGAAGGCGTCGTAGAGCTGCAATACATCGACATCAGCCGTGGTGATGCCCGCCATCTCGAACGCGCGCGGCGCGCATTCGGCCGTCGGCGTCGTACAGAAATCCGGGATCTGCGAGACCTCGCGGCTCCAGCTCGCCCCGGCGCCGCCGAGGAAATAGACGGGCTTGTGCTTCAGCGCCTTCGCACGATCGGGACTGGTGACGATGACGGCTGCACCACCATCACTCATCAGACAGCAATCCAGCCGCGAGAGCGGATCGGCCACCAGCGGCGATGCCAGCACCTCGTCGATGGTCAGCGGCGCCTTCATCGTCGCATCGGGATGCAGCTGTGCCCATTGCCGCGCGGCCACGGCGACTTCCGCCATCTGCGCGCGCGTGGTGCCGTATTCATACATGTGCCGCGCGGCGCACATCGCGTAACCGGGCAGCGGCGACATCAGGCCGTAGACTTTCTCGAAGGTCGGCAGTTCGTGGATGCCGAAGGTACCGGCCCCTTTGAGATTGGAGCCATAAGCGATCAGCACCGTGGTGCAGAGCCCTGCCTCGATGGCCATGGTCGCCTGCAGGAGGTGTGACAGGAAGGACGAGCCGCCGGTCATGTCGGAGCAGGCCCATTTCGGGCGGATGCCGAGATACTCCCCCATCGAGAGCGTCGGGAACATGTGATACAGCGTGCCACCGCAGATGCCGTCGATGTCGCTCAACTGCAGACCCGCATCGGCGACCGCGCGCGCAGTGGCGCCCGCCATCAGATCCATCGCCGACATCCCCGGCGCACGGCCGAGGCCGTAGGTGCCGATACCGACGATGGCGCTCTTGCCGCGCAGCGAGGATGCGGTCATGGCGCGGCTCCCACGGGACGAAACAGCACGATGGGCTGCTCGCTATTGGCATAGGTGCCGAAATCCACCGGCGCGATCACCGCCTGCACGCGCATGCCGATATGAACCTCATCCGGCGCGCACGTGATGACGCGACTAAGCATGCGGACGCCCTCGTCGAGCTCGACGACGCAGGCATTGTAGTCGCCGCCGTGCTTCGCGGGCCGCCGCATGATGGTGGTCGAATAGACCGTGCCGAAGCCACTAACTTCGACGAATTCGAGATCGTCTGCGCCGCTACGGGGCGCGATCAGGCGCGGATAGAACACATATTCGCCAGTCGAGCGCGAACGCTGGATCATCAATCTGCCGGCGCGCAGATGAGCCCAGAACCGTCCTTCGGGACCAAGCTCGGCCGCGGGCGAGGTTGCTGTCGTCATGTCCATTCCGCTTCCTGCAGCGATCGCCAGCTGATCTTGTTGCTTTCCGAGCGCGGCAGGCTATCGACCAGCACCACCGAGCGTGGCGTCTTGTAATTGGCCATGGCGCCACGCGCCCAGCCGATGATGTCGTCTGCCGTTGTCGACGCCTTGGCCGCATCATGCAGGACCACCAGAGCCTTCACCGACTCGCCACGATAGCTGTCCGGCGTCGAGATGATGCAGCACTCCTTGATGGCGGGATGGCCATACATGATGGACTCGACTTCCGCCGGCCACACCTTGAAGCCACTGACATTGATCATCCGCTTCAGCCGGGCGACCGCGAAGAAATAGCCGTCACGATCGCGATAGCCGAGATCGCCGGTGCGCAGGAAGCGCTTGCCGCCCAGCGTGACGAATGCGGTCTCGTTCGCTTCAGGCTTGTTCCAGTAGTTTTGCAGCACCTGCGGGCCGTTGACCACGATCTCGCCGATTGCGTCACTGCCGAGCTCGGTCAGCGTGTCTGGATCGATGATCCGCGCATCCGTCTGATGCACCGGGATGCCGAGGCACTGCCGCCTCGGCGCTTCCATCGGATTGATGTGGGTCGGCGACATGGTCTCGGTCATGCCGTAGCCCTCGACGAATTCGAGGCTAAAGCGGGTCTTCAACCGTTCGGCCACCGCCACCGGCATTGCCGCGCCGCCGCCGGTGATGACCTTGAGCTTCGCAAAACACGCTTCACGAAATGTCGGGCTGGAGAGCACGTCGACGATCATGGTCGGCGCCGCGTTCCAGAAGGTAACGCCATGGGCCTCGAACAGATCAGGGATCAGGTCCTTATCCCAGCGCGCCATCAGCATCAGCGTCGCGCCGACCGAGATCGCCGCATTCATCGAGCCCTGCATGCCCGCCACATGAAAGAACGGCTGCGCGCCAGTCAGCACGTCGTCGCCACCGAGCCGGTACCAGCGCGCCTGCAGCACTGCCGTGAACAGCACGCTCGAGTGCAGATGCATGCAGGCCTTCGGCTTGCCCGTCGTGCCGGATGTGTAAGGGAACAGGCAGAGATCGGCTGGCGTCGCGGTCATCGGCGACGGCGTCTCGTTGCGAGCGATCACATAATCCCAGGCGCGCCAACCCGGCGCCGTGGGGCACGATCCGTTTTGCGTCACGCAGGCTGGCAGCGTGTAAGGCGATGTCTCGGGCACATAGTCGCGATAGTGCGCGACGATGATGCTGTTGATGACGTTGCCAAGCAGCGGTGCAAAAACATCGACGAGATCGCTGCCGACGATCGCCACCGTGGCGCCGCTGTCGGACGCGATATAGTCGAGTTCGGCGGTCTTGTTCATCGGGTTGATCGGCACAACCACGGCGTCGGCCCGCATGACGGCGTAATACGCGATCACATATTGCGGCGAATTCTGCAGCGCGACCATCACGCGGTCGCCGCGCTTCACCCCGCAGATGTTCTGCAGATAACCGGCAAGCGCGTCTACCTGCCGTAACAATTCCGCGTAAGTGAGAACTCCGCCGTAGAACAGCGTGGCCGGATGATCCGGCCGCGCCGTCGCGGCCCGCACCAGCGCATCGTAGAGGACGCCCTCGGGCAACGGCAGCGTGTGCGGCTCGCCGGGTGGCCAGAACGGAGAGACGTCACTCACGGCAAGCCTCCTGACAGGTACATTTCAGCAATTAATCAGGCGAAGAAGTGCCAGACCTTGGCGATGATCTGCCAGCGGCCATCGATCTTGATGAAGGAGAGTTCGTTGACGAAGCGCTTCGGCAGATACATGTCCTTGACGCGGGCATGGGCCGTGGTCGGCGATGCCACGGACACGCTCACGATGTCGTCCTCGCGCGGGTCGCTCCGCGACGCCGATGACGGCCGCGCGGCAACCATGCCCATATAGGTTTCGAGATCGAGATTGACGAGCGTACCGTCGGTGGCCGAAAACAACCGCACCTGGGGATGGAGTACCTTGCGGAAGCCTGCGACATCGCCGTGATACAGCGCTTCGAAATAGCCGGCGATGACGGCGCGGATGTCCTGTTCGTCTTGCATCTTCAAGTCTCTGCTGTCGTGTTTCAATTGAGGCCACTGGCCCGCGCGTGTTCCTGGTCGGCAAGTTCGAGTCCGTGGTCGAGCGCTGCGAGCAGCCGCTCGGCATCCTGCTCACTAATGATCAGCGGCGGCGCCAGGAACAGCGAGGTCTGCTCGCCGCTGGTGCCGATCACGGCGCCGGCTTCCATCGCCCGCGCGGCGACACGCGAGGCGATCGGATTTTCCATGGTGTCGGCGGCCCATGAACGCCAGTCGGGCCCGTGCAGTTCGACGGTCCAGTGCAGGCCCTGGCCTGCAACGCGGCTGACGCTCGGATGGCGACGAGCGATTTCCAGCAGGCGCTTGGTGAAGAATGCTTCCATCGTGCGCACGCGCGCGAGGATATCCTCCTCGGTCACCACATTGAGATAGGTGCTGATGGCGGCCATACTGATCGGATGGCCACGCAGCGTGCCGTAGTTCTGCCAGCTCGATCCCTTGAGCTGCTCGACGATCTTCTTGGACACGATCACGGCCGCGACCGCCGCAGCGCCGCCGCCGAGCGACTTGCCCATGGTGACGATATCCGGACGGCTCTTGGCGCCCTGGAACGCGAACCAGCGGCCGGAGCGTCCGGCGCCGGTGACGACTTCGTCGGCTATCCAGATCGAATTTGCTTTCGCGGCGTGATCAGCGACTTCGTCCTGATAGTCGCCGTCGTAGTAATTGCCGCCCTGCGTGTAATCGATGATGGTCGCTGCGGTGTCCGCGAGCGTCGCGCCGGCATCGGCGAGAACGTCCTTGACCGGCTGGTTGCTCAGTGGCGCGCCATAGATCGCCCCATCTGGCGCAGGCAGGATCTTCACCGGCGCCATCGGGGCGGGCAGACGCGAACCGCCGGCCTGCACCGCGAGCCCACCATGCCAGTGCGGCTGCACGGTCATGCTGCGCGACAGACCGACGAGGCCGTGATAGGCGCGCTCGCGCGTCGCCAATGCCGTCTTCTGCGACAGGGCTTGGCACAACGATAGCGCCATGTCGTTAGCCTCGCTGCCGCTGATGCAGAAGCGCACGCCGCCGACCCAGTCCTCCTCGCCCGCAAAGGCTGTGCCGATCAGATCGTCCGCGGCTTTCTCGCGGCCAATCCAGGTCCAGCCCTCATTCACTACCGGCGTATCCGCGGCTGCACGAATGGCTTCCACCATTTTCGGGTGGCGATGACCGAGCCCGCCACCGGTGTTGCTGCCGTCGATCAGGCGACGCCCATCTTGCAGATGGAAATAGACGCCTTCGCCACCGACCACGGTCAGAGGGGCGCTGTCGCCGGCATTGAGGCCCGTCCGCAAAAGTCTGCTCATCGATTATCCTTCTTGCACTTGCGGAGGTGCATCACGCGTGGCCATAGCCGCCGCCGCCGCACATCTCGATGGTGATGACATCGTCCCGTTGCAGCACGAGGTTCGACTTGCCCTCGACGTCGATTACCTCGCCGCCGCGCGTGAGCGTGAGGCGCGCGGTCTTGCCGGGTGCGCCGCCCTTCAAACCGAACGGGGGAATAATCTTGCGCTCGACACAACTGGTCAGATGCATGCTGGGGGCAAGGATGCGGTAGCTGCGCACGACACCGTCGCCGCCCGGATAGGCGCCTGCCCCGCCGGAGCCCCAGCGGATCGCCTGCTGCTCGACGCGAATATTGTAGTTGGCCTCGATGGCCTCGGCCGGCGTGTTGGAGGTGTTGGTCAGGTGCACGCGGGTCGCCGCGCAGCCGGCCCGGTTGTACCGCGCGCCCTCGCCGCCAGCATGGACCTCGTACAGCATCTTCCAGGAGCCATCCTGCCGCGGCTCGGCGAAAGAGAGCATGCCGGACGTGGTGGCGCCGCCCGACGACAGCCGCTCCGGAATCACGTCCTGCATGGCCAGGAAGATCGCATCGACGATGCGCAGCGAGGTCTCGTGATTGCCTGCCGCCACCGGTGCGGTGAGACCGGGTTCGAAGATCGAACCCGGTCGGGTGATGATGGTGAGCGGACGCAACGCGCCGCCATTCTGCTGCATATCGCGCCCGCTCATGATACGCGCGCTATAAGCCACCGCGGATTTCGCGATGAAGGACGTCGTATTGCAGAAATTCGAGACCCGATCGCAGCTCTCTGAGAGATCGAAGGTCGCCTCGTCGCCTTTGATCGTGATCTTCACATGGATGCGGGCCGGCTCGTCACCGGGGCCGCCGTCATCGAGGAAATCCTCGCCTTCATAGACGCCGTCAGGTAGCCCGAGAATGGCTTCGCGCATCTCGGCTTCGGAGAGATCGTGCAGCCGCGACAGCGCCGCCACGAACATTGCCTTGCCGTGCTGCTGACACAATTCGACGATGCGCTTTTCGCCGGCCAGCGTGCAGGCGATCTGGCCGAGCAAATCGCCCTCGCAGGATTCCGGATCGCGCACATTGACCTTCAGGAACTGGACGATGGCATCGCTGACACCCGCCGCGGTGGCGATCTTGATCGGCGGAATCCGCAGTGCTTCCTGAAAGGTGTCGATAGCCTTGGCGAGATAGCTGCCCGGCCATGTGCCGCCGATATCGGGCCAATGCGCGAGGCTGACGGCAAAGGCAACGATGTCACCCTCGAAGAACACCGGACGGACGACTTTGACGTCGTTGAGGTGATTGCCGCCGAGCGCGCCGAGATTATAGATCAGCACATCGCCTTCGCTCAGCGAAGCAGCCGGCACGACCTTCAGCAATTCGCGGATCGTATAGGCCATGGCGCCGAGATGGACCGGGATGTCACGGCCCTGCCCAACCAGTTCGCCCTGCGCATCGGTAATCGCCGAGGACAGATCGCCGGCCTCGCGCAGCAGCGGCGAGCGCGCCGAGCGTGTCATCACCAGGCTCATCTCTTCCGCTGCGGCCGACAAGCCATGGCGGATCACTTCGACGGCAAACGGGTCGAGCTTCATGTTGCCACCTTCGCGAGATAGAGATTGCCGTTGCTGTCCGGCGCCGCCTGCCATTGCGGCGGGAGGACTACGGTGGACCACGCGTCTTCGATGATCGCCGGACCGGTCACGACGGAAGTCATGGCGCTGCGATCGATCACATCGGTCATGACGTCCAGAGCGCCATCGAATGAGCAGCGGCGCTTGGGGGCCACCGCCGTGCGCAACACTGTTGTCGGGCGACTGACTTCGGTGGTCGAGGGCTGCCGCGCCTGCGCGCGGACGGATTCGATCACGCAGCTCTCGTTGGTCGCGTAGCCGAACAACTCGCGATGCTTGACGAGAAAGTCCTGCCGCAATTTTTCAGCATCGAGCGGCATCGTGAAAGGCACGGGGATCGCATCGGCCTGCGCCGCATAGCGCATCAGCGCAACCAGCTCGACCTGGATGGAGTCGCGCGGGATCGCATTGGCGAGCAGAGGCACGAGGGTCTGCTCGACCAGCGCTTCGATGCGCTGCGTGACCTTGGCCAGATCGATGCCGTCCAGCGCCACGCGTAACGTCTGCTGCTGTAGGAAGCTGAAATCCGCAGTCAGACATCCCAGCGCGGAGAAGGCGCTGGACGCAGCGGGCACCACGATCTCTGTGATCCCGTAGAGCTCGGCGAGGCCCGCCGCATGCATCGGGCCACCACCGCCGAAGGCCAGTAGCGTGCAATCGCGACCATCGATACCGCGTTCGACCGTCACGCGGCGCAGTGCCCGGGCCATGGTGGCATTGGTGACGCGGATGATACCAAGTGCGGTTTCGGTAAGGCTCAGTCCAAGTCCTTGCGCGATCGGCTCGATGACACGGGCTGCGGCATCAACATCGATGCCGATGCGGTCGCCTAGCTTGGTTTCGGGGTTGAGATAGCCGAGCAGCGCATTGGCATCGGTGATGGTCGGCTTGGTGCCGCCACGGCCATAGCAGGCCGGACCTGGCTCGGAGCCGGCACTTTCCGGCCCGACGGTCAGACCGCCTGCGCCCGCGCGCACGATGGAGCCACCGCCGGCGCCAATGGAATGCACCGCCAGCATCGGCTGACGCAGCGGGCGATCGCCAAGCATCTTGCCGTCGGCCATCTCCGCCTGGCCATCGACGATCAGGCAGACGTCGGTGGTCGTTCCGCCCATATCGAAAGTGAGCACGCGGGATTTCTTGAGCTGGCGCGCGATGCTGACCGAGGCCGCAACGCCGGCGGCCGGGCCGGACATCGCCATCACCAGTGGACGGCGCTTGACGGCCGAGATCGGGATCATCGCACCGGCGGAGTGAAACACCTGCAGGCCCGGACCGATGGGCAGGCGCTCTTCAAGCTCGCTCAGATATTCCACCGCAATCGGCATCGCCGCTGCATTGAACGCCGTCGACGACGTGCGCTCATACTCGCGCGCCTCGGGATTGATCTCATGCGATAGCGAGACATGTGGCACGATGTCCTTCAACCGTTCGGCCAGCATCTGTTCATGGACGGGATTGGCATAGGCATGCAGCAGCGAGACAGCGACGCTTTCCACGCCAGTCTCCTTCAGCCAGGCGATCAGGCGCTCGATTTCGGCTTCGGCCAGTGGCCTCAGCACCTGGCCCTCGTGATCGAGGCGCTCGTCGAGCGCGAAGCACAATTCACGCGGCACCAGCGCCTTGGCCTTTGGCGCGATATCCAGGCGATAGAGATCGCGGCGACGATAGCGCGCGATCTCAAGAACGTCCTCGAACCCCTTCGTCGCGATCAGCGCGATCTTCGGCAAGCGCTCCTCGACAATCGCATTGGTGATCCGGGTGGTGCCGTGAATGAAGCGCTTCACGTCGCTCTTGCGCAGACCAACAGCCTCGATGGCTTCGAGCATTGCCTGCACCGGCGCGTGGGGGCGCGACGGCACTTTGGCGATCCGCGTCTCTGACGTGTCGCGCCGGATGGCGATGATATCGGTGAAGGTGCCACCGATGTCGGTTCCGATTTCCCAGATATTCGTCACGCGCGTTGGTCCCGCTTTCGTTCAGGGCCGGCGCTGCAGCACAAGGGCTACATCGTCGGGTCGTTCGTCTTCGCTTACTTGCGGGCGAGATCGCGGAAGTCGACTTGGCGGTGAAACCAGTAGGTGTAGCCATCGAGTTGCGGGATCATCACGGCGTCCTGGTTAGCCTGCCACAACAGCACCAGCGGAATTTCCTTGACGTATTCCGCGATCATCTGCTTGCCCATCTCGTCATACTTGGCCTGATCCTGCTCGAACCGAGCCTGATTGGCCAGTTTCACCACCAGCTCGTCATTCCAGGAGCTGTAATTCCAGCGCTGGTTACCGGTGAAGAAATTGCGGAAAAAGTAATCGGTGGTCGGCAGCCAGGCGGTGGAACCTTCGGTGAAGAACGGCAGCTTCTTCTCGGTGATCTGCGTCGACATCTGCGAGTCCGGCAGCTTCTGCACGTCGACCTCGATGTTGAGCTTCGCCAGCGCCTCCTTCAGCAGCGCCGCCATCGGCTCGGTGACAGCGGCGGAGCCGACATTGATGCTGAAAGTGGTCTTGAAGCCCTTCTCGAAACCGGCTTCAGCCAGAAGCTGCCTGGCCTTGGCCATATCGGTCTTCGCCGGCATCGGCTGCGGGAAGTCGCCATTCGGCGGCGACGTCCACGATGCACCGAACAGTGGAAAGCCACGCTTGAAGATCGCTGCGCTGAACATGTCGTTATAGGGTAGCGCCATGGCGATGGCCTGACGGACCTTGAGATTGTCGAACGGCGCCATTTGCGTGTTAAAGGCAATCATGGTGAAGCCGTTGGTCTGCGGTGACGACTCCACCTTGACCTTGCCGCGCTGCTGCAGCGACGGTACGTCGCTGGCCTGCAGATCGATGGCGATGTCGGCATCGCCCTTCTCGATCAGATTGGCTCGCGTGGCGGGATCGCCGATGGTCTGTTCGATGACGCGCTTGAAGTAAGGCAGCTTGCCGTCACGGCCGCTCTTCCAGTTCTCATTGCGCTTCAGGATCAACTGTTCACCCGGCTTAAACATCTCCACCGTGTAGGCGCCCGAGCCGGCGGTGTTGGTCTTCAACCATTCCTGAGCCCAGGGATCCTCGGCTGTCGCATGCTGCTTCGCGAGCTTGCTGTTGAAGATCGGCGCCAGCGGCGTGGCGAGATTGGCCAGCGCCAGACGATCCGCTTTGGGTAGTGTTACAGTGATCGTGCGATCATCGACAATCGCGAACTGCTCGGCCTTGGTCAGCGATCCCGTGCCCATTTGCCCTGCGGCAATGGATTTGGCCGTGACCGCACGATCGAGCGACCATTTCACGTCTTCTGCGGTGACGGGCGTGCCATCGTGCCACTTGGTATCGCGCAGCTTGAAGGTGATCTTCAGCCCGTCCGGGCTGACCTCATAGCTCTCGGCCAGTTCGCCGCGGATCTTGCTGCGGTCGAATACCCAGACGCCGTTTTCGTCGCGCTTGCGGTCGAAGGCCACAAGGCGGTCATAGATGCTGGTCGAGACGCCAAAGGCCTCACGCGTCGCGCCCGGCGTGGTGGGGTCTAGCGTCGGGATATTGTTGCCGGTCACCTGGCGCAGGGTCTCGGCCCGCGTCTGCGCCTGTGCCGCCGCTGGCGTGAGCGCCATCAGCAGCACACTGCCCGTCAATCTCAACAAACGCCCGCGATCAGCCATCATCTGCCACCGTCCCCTGTCGAACCTTGTTCTGCAAAATCTTGGCGCATCGCGCGCATCGGGATAGAGCCAGACTCGCTGGAAACGACTAGGCCAGATTGCCGGACGCATTGTAGCGCGCGAGCGAGACGCCAAGGTGCTTGGTTACAGTGCAAGCGCTGCACGCGAATGCAGCAACGATCTCATCTGCGCAACGATCCATTCAGATGCAGGATGTGCAGCAGTTGTCGCGCCGTCAATGGTTCGACGCGATCGCGCCTCTGCGGCAGCCCGGAGCTACCCGCCGAAGACTGACCAATTCGCAGGCGCGCAGCCATTGCCGGGAAACGCATATGGCGGATCGGATTATTTTTTTGCTGCAGACGGCTCCACACCGAGAATCTGCGCCATTTTCGCGATCAGGCGCGTCGCATCGGTGGGCTTGAGGCGACCATAGCCCAATACGAGGCCGGCATAGATCGGCGTCTCCAGATGGTTCTGCGATAGCGGCTGCACGTGGAGACCCCCTTGCTTCAACAGCCGTGCCGCCTCCACATCGCTCATCCGTGCCTTCAGGCGCTCGGTGAACAGAGCGACCAGATGAAGACCGGTTGCACAGGGAGCGACGGTGAGATCATCAGGCAAATACTGACGGATCGCATCCATCAGGGCCTTCTGCCGCTCCGCATAGACTTTTCGCATGCGGCGGAGATGGCGCAGCAGATGGCCCTCGCGCATGAATTCGGCGAGCGCGCGCTGACCGATGCCGGAACTGTGCACGTCGATGCGCGCGCGGCCTTTCGTGAATATTTCGACGAAGCGCTCCGGCGCGACGATGTAGCCTAAGCGCAAGCTGGGCATCATGATCTTGGAGAAGGTGCCGAGATAGATCACGCGCTGCTCGCAGTCGAGCGACTTCAGCGACGCGATCATGCTGTCCTGATGCCGGAACTCGGAATTGTAGTCGTCCTCGACAATCCAGACGTCGTTGCGATTGGCCCAGTCGAGCAATTCCAGCCGCCGCTCCAGCCCCATGCTGACGCCGAGCGGATATTGATGCGACGGCGTCACCACGATCAGCTTCGCATTCGGCGCGCGGCGAATGCCCTCGGTGACGCACAGCCCCTTGTCGTCCACCGGTATCGGCACCAGTTTACCGCCCGCCGCTGTCAGCGACCACTGCGCCTCGACGAAGCCCGGTTCCTCCACCCAGACTTCGTCGCCATGATCGAGGATCATGCGGCTGCACAGGTCGAGCGCGCTGGAAGTGCCCGAGGTCACGACGATCTGCTCAGGTGTGCAGACGAGACCACGTACCGCGCCGAGGAAATCCGCGATCTCGCGCCGAAGTTCGGGAAGCCCGGCGGGGGACAAATCGAGGCATTCCTCCTTGTCGGGGTGCTGCGACGTCTGGCGCAGCAACCGCGCCCAGTCGCCGAACGGAAAGGTCGAGATATCGGGCGCACCGGGGCTGAAATCGGACGCCCAATTGGTCTCATAGGTGAAGCCAATCAGCGACTGCCAGCGCTGAGAGATGGGACCGGCGATACGAGAGGTATCCGCAGACACGTCCACCGGCGATGCCGCGTTGCGGCTCACTGCGGCGACCGAGACACCGCCGCGCGGCATCGATTCCAGATAGCCTTCGGCGTAGAGGATGTCCCAGGCACTCAACACCACCATGCGCGAGCAACCAAGCTCGCGCGCAATCTCCCGCGAACCGAGAAACTGGGTGCCCGCCGGCAGCGTCCCGTGCAGAATCCCGTCGCGCATCTGCGCCGCGATTTGCTGGGGCAATGCAACTGACGAAGCCCGGTCAAGACGGATGCCCGCCAGCGACATCCGCCTCCTCTGGCCAGTGGAATTCTGCATGCGAAACGGGGCCCGGACAAACGATCAAGATGAATGCGACCGAACACGTAGCAGCACGGAAGGCTGGACGTCCACATCGCCCGTACAACCCCGATGGCCGAGCTCGCCAGGCGCCCTGCACACGGGTTGAGATCGGAGCCAAGACGCTTCCAGCCGCTAAAATCTCGATCGCAAAGCGGACAAGCCAACCATTGCTGATTCCGAAGTCAGAAACTCTGGGTAGTCCAAGAGACGAGCTCTTTGGCAAGGCTTGAGAAAGCGGAGTCGAAAGCCCGAACGGTTCCTGGTGCATCCAGCTTTTCGATCCTCTGGCTCTGGCGAAATATCCGTGAAGCCATGACCTTTCCATCCTTATCCAGAATCTTTGTAGACAACTCAATTTCTGCCGCAGGTGTTTCATCAGGCCCAACGTCAAATCGTCTGACATCGATCAAAAGCTGATAATCGGGCTGAACGCCGTCCAGCGGCCGCGTGGGTGCATGTGTTACGTCGTAGTTTTCGAAACTCTCCAAGATCTTCGCCTGGATGAGCTTGGGGATGCTGTCTGCCCACTGCGCATCGGGGAAGGCCGCCGTGTCCTTGGGCTGCGAAAACAAGAATCGTTGCGTCTGCAAAAGGACGACAGCTGTTGGCTCGGGTATCGCGAACTGCCCCTTAAGTATTTTGGTTGGTGCCGGGAAATCAACAGCAGCGCGAAGATTATAGGTCACCTTAGATACCGGAGAAGCGCCGCCGCCCGTCATTCGCTCCAGACCGCTGACAATTCCGTCGAGCTTTCCAGTGTTGCGAGCGAGTCCTTCTGAGAACACTTGAAGATTGGCGATCGTGCTTTTGAGCGGCGCGGCATTGTCCGCCAGAACGCCGTCGACCCGCCCAAGGGCATCGCGTGCCGCTTGTGTCATACTGCGGCCAGCGCCGGGTTCGGCTACCAGCATCGTCACGGGAGCGGAATTCGTCAACAATTTACCTCCCTCCAATGCGATTACCGGCACCCCCGTCAGTCCCTGGAAGTCCAATCCCACCTTTGTGTCACGGCGAACGGGAGTGGTGTTCACAACCGAGATGCTTGCATTGACGCGACTGGGGCTATCGGCCGCCAAATCGAGACGCGTCACCTCCCCTACGCGAATGCCGTTAAAGAGCACCGCGGCGCCCACCAGCAGACCCGGCACAGAGCCGTCGAACTGAATCTGATAGGTAGTCCGCGGACCTGAATTTCCGGTGCTATGCAGCCAGAATATAAAGCCGAATACCGCAGCGATAGCTGCGAGAACGAATGCGCCGACGATGACGAAAGGAGCGCGCGTTTCCATATCAAATCGCCTTTGGTTGGAGCATGAGGGAGCGCTTGCCGTGGAAATAAGCCTTAACCCATGGATGCTCGGATCGAAGCAGCTCGCTCATCGGTCCGATCGTGACGATTTTTCCATCAGCCAGGGCGGCAACGCGATCACAAACGGTATTCAGACTGGCGAGATCGTGCGTGACCATGAAGACCGTGAGTCCCAGCGTCTTCTGCAACGTCTTGATCAGCGTATCGAAATCGCCAGCTGCGATAGGATCGAGGCCGGAAGTCGGTTCATCGAGAAAGACGATGGCCGGATCCAGCGCCAATGCGCGTGCAAGCGCGACTCGCTTTGTCATGCCGCCGGAAAGTTCCGACGGAAACTTGGCACCGTCTTCCGGCGCGAGACCCACCATTTCCAGCTTGGCACTCGCAATCTCGGTCATGAGCTCGTCCGAGAGCGTTGCATTCTCGCGAAGTGGAAACTCGACGTTCTGCAATGCCGTAAGTGACGAGAACAGTGCCCCCTGCTGAAACAACACTCCCCATTTTGCAGCGACATCCCTTGTCCGGCGCCCGGGCGTCAGACCGATATCGCTCCCCATGACCTCGATCTTTCCGCTATTCCGCTCAATCAAACCAATCACGGTCCGCATCAGCACCGATTTCCCGCCACCGGAGGCACCGACCAGCCCCAGGATTTCGCCGCGCCGAACATCGAGTGAAAGACGATCGATGACGATATGGCGACCGAAACCGACAACTAGGTCCTCAACATGAATGGCAAGATGTGTATCTGTCTCCTGCATCGCTACATTCCTATCGATGCGAAGAACACGGCGAATAGTCCGTCGAGAACGATGACGAGAAAGATCGATTTGACGACGGATGTCGTTGTTTGTTTGCCTAGGGATTCAGCGCTCCCTTTTACGCGGAGCCCCTCACTACATGCGACGATCCCGATCACCAGCGCCATGAATGGTGCCTTGATGATACCCACTTCGAAATGCGTCACCGAAATCGCCTCATGTAACCGGGCTATGAATGTTACCGGCGACATTCCCCCATAAAACCATGCGACGAGGCCTCCCCCGTAAAGCGCCGCGACCGCCCCCACGAAGGCTAGGATCGGCAACGCGACGATCAACGCGACGACGCGAGGCAGGATCAGCACATCGACCGGATCAAGACCCATCGTCGATAGAGCATCAATCTCCTCGCGCATCTTCATGGAGCCCAGTTCAGCGGTGTAGGCGCTCCCGGATCTTCCGGCGACCATGATTGCAACGATCAAAACCCCGAGTTCACGCAACACCAGGATCCCGACCATATCGACTACATATGCCTCCGCGCCGAACTTGCGGAAGTGGAAGATACCCTGCTGTGCGATGATGGCACCGATCAGAAATGTGATCAGGACCACGATCGGGAGCGCCTGCCAGCCAACCCGATAGATCTGGTACACCAGCGATGTCAGCCGAAACGATCTCGGGCGGCGAAGCACACCGACAGCGGCCAGGCAAATCGCGCCGAGCATTTGAAGGAAAGCCGACAGATCCAGAACTGCAGCCAGCGCCGCCCGACCCAGCATTTCCAATCTGTCGGCGATGGAGTTACGCTCTGTGGGATCCGGATTACGTCGTCGATTGACCTGTCTCAATTCCTCGATCAGATCGATATAGTCTTCTGCAGCTCCCACAATGTGCGCGCGTTGGCCGCCGCTGGCCAAATGTCGCGATAATCGCTCGATCAGCCAAGCGCCCAACGTGTCGAGCTCCCGGACGCCGGACATGTTCACGGTTACCGACCGTGCCCGCGCGAGCTGCGGCGCTATGCTGGCAGATAGTTGCTCCAGAGTTGCCGCATTGACGACGGTCCAACTTCCTGTCGGGCGTAATTCGAGCTCATCGCCACTGGCGCTGGCTATCAGCAAAGGTGCACTCACGACGATCTCCTGCGCTTATGCCAAAATAGGCCAGTGGAGGCGCCATCGAGCATCGTCAGCAGGACGACACGCGGGTTGAAGTGGAGGCCACATGTGGGGTGACACGGATCGCCCTCAAATCATACAACGAAGTTCCTTCTGCCTGATCACCGGAACGAAACTCCGTTTATCGTCGGCCTGTAACTTATCTTCGGAACTTCCGCCGCTCTGGCGGTTTGGATGAAGTGAACGAGGTCATCACGCGCGTTCTGGTCTTTTTCAATTAGATCGTTTCTGACGTGACGGCTGTTTGACGTATGTCAAACGGCCGCTCGCCGTTTGCCGTACTGTTCTGCGACGACATTCTGCAACAGCAGGCATGTACCTCGCTTCTGCAGAGGATAACACGGCTGCAAGAGCAAGTTAGATGCGAAAGCAAATCGCAAACAAGGAAACAGGATGCATCATTATCATGCGGTCGTTTGGATCGACCATCGCGAAGCGAAGATATTCCATGTCGGCCTCACCGGGACAGATCAACTCGATCTTCATCCGACATTCGAGACACGCCACATTCATCACAAGGCCAACGAAATCGGAAGCGGTCATGTCCACGAAGACAAGGGGCTGATGAAAGACGTGGCGGGCGCGGTGAGTGATGCCGGTGAGATTCTGATCATTGGTCCGGCGCAGGCGAAAGCCGAACTGGCGACCTATCTGCGAGAGCATACGCATATCGGCAGCCGCATTGTCGGCGTCGAGGCCGTTGACCATCCCACCGATGGCCAAATCGTCGCTTACGCAAAGAAACACTTCAAGATCGGCACATTGCGCGGCGACGCGCCCGCAAGCCGCTGAAATTTACGGCAAAGCTATTGCGAATATTGGCGGCAAATATTTTGCCGCTGCGCGGCGACTGGATCAAGGTGCAGCATATGCCACGTTATGGAGAAGCTTTCCTCAGTACCGGCGAGGTGCAATTGATTGATCGCTATTGGCGCGCCGCAAATTACCTGTCGGTGGGTCAGATATATCTGCTCGACAACGCCCTGCTGCGCGAGCCGTTGCGCAAGGACCACATCAAGCCCCGGCTGCTCGGCCATTGGGGAACCACGCCTGGGCTAAACTTCATCTACGCGCACCTGAATCGCGTTATTCGAGCCCACGACCTCGACATGATCTATATCTGCGGCCCCGGCCATGGCGGCCCGGGGATGGTAGCAAATACATATCTGGAGGGTACCTATAGCGAGGTCTATCCGGACATTACCCAGGACGAGGACGGACTGCAGAAACTGTTTCGACAGTTCTCGTTTCCGGGCGGCATTCCCAGTCATGCGGCTCCGGAAACTCCCGGTTCCATCCATGAAGGCGGCGAACTCGGCTATGCGCTGGTGCACGCCTATGGCGCAGCCTTCGACAATCCCGACCTGATCGTCACCTGTGTCGTCGGAGACGGAGAAGCGGAGACAGGCCCCCTCGCCGCGTCATGGCACTCCAACAAGTTCTTGAGCCCGAAGCATGACGGCGCGGTACTGCCCATTCTTCATCTCAACGGTTACAAGATTGCCAATCCCACCGTGATGGGACGGATGAGCGACGACGAAATACGCCATCTGTTTCATGGCTACGGTCATGAGCCGATGTTCGTCGAGGGCAGCGATCCTGCCATGATGCACCCGCTGATGGCTCACACGCTGGAGCGCGCGATCGACAGGATTCGCGCGATCCAGGCTTCCGCTCGTAACGGTCGCGCAACGGTGGATCGGCCGAAATGGCCCATGATCGTCATGCGCAGTCCAAAGGGCTGGACCGGCCCCAAGGAAGTCGACGGCTTGAAGGTCGAAGGTTTCTGGCGCGCTCACCAGGTACCGATTGTCAATCCGCGCGGCAATCCCGAACATCTCAGTCTGCTCGAAGAATGGATGCGCAGCTACCGGATCGACGATCTGTTCGACAAAGCCGGCCGGCTGCTACCTGAGTTGCAGGCTCTGGCGCCGCAGGGGCGCCGGCGCATGGGAGCGAATCCTCATGCCAACGGCGGTTTGCTGAAGCGCGAGCTGAAGCTGCCCGACTTCCGCGACTACGCCATCGATGTTCCCCATGCCGGCGGGACCGAAGGCGAAGCGACCCGCGTGATGGGGCAATTCCTGCGCGACGTCATCAAGCTGAACGCAGCTGCGCGCAACTTCCGCATCATGGGTCCAGACGAGACAGCATCCAACAGGCTCGACGCGGTATTCGACGTGACCGAGCGCGTCTGGATGGAAGGAATCGAGCCGTATGATGTCCACCTCGCCCAGGACGGCCGGGTGATGGAAGTGCTCAGCGAGCATCTATGTCAGGGCTGGCTGGAAGGCTATCTGCTGACCGGCCGCCACGGGCTGATGTCCTGCTATGAGGCCTTCATCCACATCGTCGATTCAATGTTCAATCAGCATGCCAAATGGCTGAAAGTGTCCCGGGCGCTGCCCTGGCGACGCCCCGTTGCCTCCCTGAACTATCTCCTCACATCCCATGTCTGGCGCCAGGACCACAACGGCTTCAGTCATCAGGATCCGGGCTTTGTCGACCTGGTTGCCAACAAGAAGGCCGACATCGTCCGGATCTACTTCCCGCCGGACGCCAACACACTGCTCTGGATCACTGATCACGTGCTTCGGACGTATGATCGCATCAACGTCATCGTTGCCGGCAAGCAACCCTCGCCGCAATGGCTCGGCATTGAGGAAGCTGCGACCCATTGCGACGCTGGGATCGGTATCTGGCCTTGGGCTGGCACCGAAGATACAGGCAGCGAACCAGACGTCGTGATGGCCTGTTGTGGCGACGTCCCTACCCTGGAAACCATGGCTGCGGTGGACCTATTGCGGCAAGCCGTACCCGACCTGAAGATCCGCGTCGTCAACATCGTCGATTTGATGACGCTGCAACCCAAGACACAGCACCCGCACGGACTGGATGACCGCGACTTTGATGGCATGTTCACCCGGGACAAGCCGGTGATCTTCGCCTTTCACGGTTATCCCAACCTGATCCACCGCCTGACCTACAGCCGCGCCAACCATGCCGGCATGCATGTACACGGCTTCGAGGAGGAAGGGGCGACGACCACGCCGTTCGACATGGTGGTACTGAACCGGCTCGACCGCTTCCATCTCGCCATCGATGTCATCGAACGCGTTCCTCGCCTCGGCATCACAGCAGCGGCGATCAAGCAGCGGTTTCGCGACAAGCTGCTCGAGCACACAACTTATGTGCGCGCCCATGGCGAAGACATGCCGCAGATTCGCGATTGGAGCTGGCCAGACCACTTCACCAAGCACACCGCCGACTGAGGACAAGCGATGCCTGATGCCGTCCTTGTCGTGAATTCCGGCTCCTCAAGCATTAAGCTTGCGCTATTCGATATCGTATCAGATGGAGAGCCGAGATTGCTCTGCCGGGGGAGTCTGGACGAGCACGACGCCGAGCCGCGCCTGACGATCAAGGAGACCGACGGGGCTATTCTCTATGATCAGCATCGCAAGGTCGCGGACGGCCACGGAGAAGAACTGCTGCTTGATGCGTTGAATTGGATCGATGGCTACCTTGCCAGTGACGATCTGGTTGCAGTTGGTCATCGCGTGGTCCATGGCGGATTGGCCTTCGCAGCGCCGGTCCGATTGACGGGATCGATAGTCAATGAGCTTGAAAAGCTGACACCGATGGCGCCACTGCATCAGCCACGCTGTCTATCGCCGATACGTGCGATCATGACCGAACGGCCGGAACTGCCCCAGGTTGCCTGCTTCGACACGGCGTTCCACCACTCACTTCCCGCCTCCGCCACCCGCTTTGCCATTCCACGCCAGCTCCATGACGTCGGCATCCGCCGCTATGGATTTCACGGCCTATCATTCGAGTTCATTGCCGAACGATTCCTGGAACTCTCACCATCTCCCGACGAGAAACGATGCGTTGTCGCACATCTGGGCAGCGGCGCCAGCCTGTGCGCCATGCGCGATGGCAGCAGTATCGACACCACGATGGGTTTCACGCCGCTCGACGGCTTGGTGATGGCGACCCGCTGCGGCGCCATTGATCCCGGCGTGCTCCTCTATCTACAACAACAGCGTGGAATGTCGGCAACCGACCTCGAAAACCTGCTCTATCGAGAATCCGGGCTGCTTGGAGTGTCGGGACTATCAGGCGACATGCGAGCACTGCTCGCAAGTGAAAGCCCGTATGCCTCCGAAGCCATCGATCTGTTCGTGGATTCTATCGCCAGACAATCGGCGATGATGGTCAACAGTCTTCATGGTCTGGATTGCCTGATCTTCACCGGCGGGATTGGCGAGCACGCGCAGGAAATTCGACGGCGCGTTTGCGAGCAGTTGAGCTGGTTAGGTCTCGCCCTCGATTCAGACGCAAACGATGCAGGATCCGCATGCATCAGCACTAGGCATAGCAGTGTCGAAATCCGGATCATTCCGACGAACGAGGAGTTGGTCATCGCGCGTTATTGCGTAAGGAACCTAGCTGATGGCCTCTCCGATTCAGCCTAGGACACCGTCTCCTTCAAACTACCGAGAGACATTCGACGGGCTACCCGTCTGCACCATATAACCAACGAGGTCCCCATGATAAATCTTGAAACATACGCGCATGGCATCAGGGAAGCTCTGGACGAATGCCACGAGCACATGTCGCCTATGGAAGCTGGCGAACTGCAGATCGGCAAGCGCGCCACCGGTGGCGACTGGCAGGACATAACGGCCGAGACAGTCGATCGGCACAAGAAGATGATCACCACTTACGAAGGTATTCTGAAGGTGCTTTCTACCAAGCTGCAGGGCGGTTTTTAATGCAGGATCAGGCCACGAGCCACACATGAACGCGGTCGGTGGATCAACTCGTCCTTACCCGGTCGAATGGGAGCGACATCTCGTTCTCAATTCTGACTGGAGAATTTTTACGCGGCCGATTACGGCGGCGGATGAACCTCTGGTTCTGACGCTTCTCTCCCGCGTTAATAAGGGCGATCTCAGGCTTCGCTTCTTTGGTGCCATCAAAGAATTCTCCCACCCGTTTCTCGTAAGCTTGACGCAGATTGATTACGCTAAGGCCATGGCGTTCATCGCGTTCGATGAGGCGAGCCAGGAGCCGCTTGGCGTCGTCAGGATGCATCGCAAAGAAGACGGCGTTTCCGGTGAATATGCCATCCTCCTTCAATCGGACCTCAAAGGCAGAGGGCTCGGTTGGGCTTTGATGCAGTTGATTATTGAGTATTCCCGCTCCGAAGGGCTTAAACAGATCGTTGGCCAAATCATGCGCGAAAACACGATCATGCTTCAAATGTGCAGAGAGCTGGGTTTCGAAGTCATGGCCGACACAGAAGATCACGGAATTTATGATGTCACTTTAAACCTCTGAGTAAACGGAGCGGCTGCAACTCGGCATCAGAAGCATTTCATGATGATGTCCGCTTTGTGCCAAACGCGGACATTATTCACCCTGAAACGAAGGCTGCAAAAAGAAGTAGGTGCCAGCGATCTCGCTTGGTTCTAAGGCGCCAAATACTGCAACAATCGTGGATCGTCGCGAATCTCGCCGGCCGAACCTGTCAGCGCAACCCGGCCGCGATCCAGCACGTAAGCGCGGCTCGCGACCCGAAGCGCGAGATCGAGATGCTGCTCGACGATGACGACGGCGATGTCCTTCGCCAGCAGGATCAGGCGCTCGGTAATTTCCTCGATGACACCGATCCAGACGCCCTCAGTCGGCTCATCCAGCAGCAGGATTTTGGGATCGGACAGCATGGCGCGCCCGATCGCCAGCATCTTGCGCTCACCGCCGGACAATGTGCCGGCAAACTGATCGAGCCGCTGGCCGAGCTTGGGGAAAATCTCCAAGACCCGGTTGACTGCCCCGCTGTCGCGATTGGTCAGCGCGCCGACTGCGAGATTGTCTCGCACCGAGAGTTTCGCGAACACCGAATGTTCCTGCGGGACATAGCCGACACCGCGGCGGATGCGCTGCTCGGTCGGCAGTTTGCCGACATCGCGGCCATCGAGGCTCACGGCACCGCCGAGCACCGGCAACTCACCGACAATAGCCTTCATCAGCGTGGTTTTGCCGGCGCCGTTGCGGCCGAGAATGGCGACGCCGCCGCGCCACGGCACGCTGAGCGTAACGCCGAACAGCACCTGGCTGCGGCCGTAACCGGCATCGAGCGACTGGATATCGAGGAATTTATCGTCAGGCACGGCGGAGATAGACCTCCTGAACTTTGGGGCACGACTGCACATGCTGCACCGTGCCGGTCTGCAGGATCTGGCCCTGATCCAGCACGGTCAGGCGGTCGCAGATATCGCGGATGAAATCGAGATCGTGCTCGACGATGACAAGCGAACAACGCGCCTTGATCGGCTGCAACAATTCGCCGGTGACGCGGCGTTCTTCCAGGCTCATGCCGCCGGTCGGCTCGTCGAGCAGCAGGAGCTTGGGCTCGGGTGCCAGCGCCATGGCGATCTCGAGCCATTGCTGCTGCCCGTGCGACAGCGCGGATGCCGGCTCGTGGGCGCGATCGACAAGGCGGAACTGCTCCAGCATCGCCATCACCTTGTCATGCAGCACGCCGCGAGTGCGCGACAGCGCGAGATTGAGCAGCGATGTCTGCGCCTGCAATGCCAGCAGGATGTTGTCGTAGAGCGTCAGCGCCGGCAGCACGCTGGTGATCTGGAATTTCAGGCTCATGCCGGCGCGGGCGCGCTCGGCTGGCGAGGCCTGCGTGATATCGCGACCGCCGAAAGTGACGGTGCCTTGCGTCGGTGTCTCGGCGCCGGCGATGCATTTCATAAGCGTGCTCTTGCCGGAACCATTGGGTCCAATCAGGCCGTGAAATTCATTGGCAGCGATGGTGAGATCAGCGCCGTTCAGCGCCGTGAGCTTGCCGAATATCTTGATGAGGCCTTTTGCTTCCAGAAGCGCCATGACTATCGCTTCCCCGGACGGCCGAAGCTGCCGACGCGCTCGCGCTCTGACAACAACAGGCTGACCAGTCCTGCGGGCCGGAATAGGATGACCAGCAGCAGCAATACGCCAAGAATGATCGGCCAGATGTCCTGATAGCTGTTCGACAGCCAGAAGCTGACAGCCTCAATGACGACCGTGCCGATCACGGCGCCGATCAGTGTGCCGGAGCCGCCGAACAACACATAGAGTACCACCTGGGTGGAAATCACGACGCCCAGCATGTTGGGCCAGACGAAGCCTTCGTGAAACGCATAGAGACTGCCGGCGAGCCCGGCGATAGCTCCGCTCAGGGAGAAGATGATCGCCTTGAGGTGCTGCACTTTGTAGCCGAAGAAGGCGATGCGCTGTTCGTTCTCGCGCAGGCCGGCCAGCGCGAGGCCGAATTGCGAGCGCATCAGGAAACGACAGAGCAGATAGACCACGATCAGGAAGCCGATGGCCACGTAGTAATAGGCAGGTCCCTCTGTGAGCTCATAGCTGCCGATTGTCATCGGCGGGATCGAGGGAATGCCGTTCTGGCCGCCAAGATAGTACCACCCCCGCGCCAGACGATCGCAGGCATAGGAGCCGGTCAGCGTGCCCAAGGCCACGAAGATGACGCTGGCGGGATGGCGGCCAAGCAGCAGGAAGCCGCCAAGCAGCAGCGCAAAGGCAAAGCCGATCAGAAGGCCGGCGGGCAGCACGAGCAGGATGGACGTAATGCCGAGATCGCGCGCCAGCAGCGCCACGCCATACCCGGCCGAGCCGAAAAACACGGCCTGGCCGAAACTCATGATGCCGGCATAGCCCCAGACCAGATCGAACGACAGCGCGAACAGGCAGAGGATCAGCACGCGCGTGGCGTAGACGGTGAGATAGTCCTGCAGCACCAGCGGCAGCAGCAGGCCAATGACCAGCACCGTAATTTCGATCATCGGCAGCACGCGCCATTGGCGCGATGGGCTGATGCCTCGCGTCAGAGATACGGCAGAGAGTGGCGTCGTCTCGGTCATCAGGTCGCCGGCATGAGAGAAAGAGAAGCGGGAGTGATATCGGTCACTCCCGCGAGGTTCGGATTATCGGCTCAGCATTCCTTGGGATCGACGAGACCGGCGCTGCGCGCGACGACCTCATATTTGCCGCCCTTGGCCACCGCCGTATACATCTTCATCTTGCAGTGCCGCTGACCGGGGACCATCTCGGCCGGCCCGCCCGGGCCTTCGGCGATCTTGGCATGGTCGAGCGCCTTGGCAACTGCATCACGATCGACACTGCCGGCTTCCTTGACGGCCGCCTCCCACAGTTTCAGGCCGCGATAGGTGCCGGTCGCGGCGCTGCCAGCCGCGAACAGGAAATTGCCCGGGAACTGTTTTTCGTAGGCCGCCTGGAGCTTGGCACTGAACGGATCTTCCGGCGTCAGCGCCTTGAAGTAATCGAGGCAGCTTGCGAGGCCCTCGATTTCGGCAGGCTGATTGATGCTTAGCGTGTTCTCGTCATAATAGACGCAGGCGAGCCGCCCACCATTCTTGAGGAAACCCGCTTCGGAGAGCTGCTTGAAGAACGGTCCGACACCTGGCGGAATGACGGTGTTGAAGACGACATCGACCTTGTTCGAAATGATGCGGTTCACGGTCGACGAAAAATCGATCTGGTCGAGCGGGTAATACTCCTCGAACACGACCTCGCCGCCATTGGCCTCGATCACCTTGCGGGCATAGACGTTCAGCGTATGCGGCCAGACATAATTGGCACTGGGCAGCGCAAACTTCTTGCCGCCATTCTTGATCAGCCAGGGAATGAATTCATCGCATTGCTGCGCCGGCGTCGGCCCGGTGCAGAACAGATAGGGCGTGCATTCCTTGCCCTCATAGAGCTGCGGATAGATGTAGAGCGTCTTGCCGCGGGAGACGATGACATCCTTGATGGCGTTGCGCATCGACGAGGTGATGCCGCCGATGACCAGATCGACCTTTTCGCGCTGGATCAGCTTCCGCACATTGCCGACCGCGACGGATTCATTGGACGCAGTGTCCTCGATATACAGTTCCAGCGGCCGGCCAAGCAGACCGCCGGCATCGTTGATGTCCTTGATCACCATCCTGGCCACATTGGCGTCGGCATTGCCGGCATAGCCCATCGGCCCGGTCAGATCGGTACCGACACCGACCTTGATCGGTCCGGCAGCCGCATTGGCCCAGCCTGCAGGGATGACCCAGCTGCCGACACCGGTGGCGATAGCCGTACCGAACAGCGCCGCATTGCCGAGAAAGCGGCGACGGCTGAGAGTGTTGGCGTCTTGAGACATTGGACTAAACCCCTTTTCCTGCAACGAGGCCCTGCGGCCGGAATTTGATGAAGATGATGGCGAGTACGAATACGGCGACATCGGCGATAACGGGCGAGATGACCCAGGGCAGCGCCGCACTCAGCGTGCCGATCAGGCCTGCGCCAGCCACCGGTCCGGCAAAGGAGCCGATGCCGCCGACCATGACGGCGACGAAGCCCTGAATCAGAAAGCGAATGCCGAGATCGGCGAACAGCGTGAACACCGGCACGATCAGCGCGCCGGCCAGACCTGCGAGCGCGGCGCCGAACGCGAAGGTTGCGCCATAGATTGCGTTGGTCGAAATGCCGGAGGCTCGCGCCAGCGCCGGGTTCTCCAGCGAAGCGCGGATGCGCAGGCCGAACGCGGTGCGCGCCAGAAGCAGATAGCTCCCTGCCATCACCAGTGCGGTGATCACGATGATCACCAGACGCCAGGTTGAGAAATGCATGCCGCCGATGGCCACCGAGCCGCCGACCGGCTCCGGCACCGAGAGATACAGTCCGCCGATCAGGCCGCGCACGATCTCGCGAATGATCAGTCCGAGCGCATAGGTACCGAGCATGGCGACGATCGGCGCGGCATAGAAGCGCCGGACGATCAGCCGCTCCAGCACGAAGCCCAGTGCGCCGACGACAAATGGTGCCGCGAGCATACCGAGCCACACCGGCAAACCCGCGGTGTGAACGATGTAGGTGACGTAGGCCCCAAGCAGGACGAATTCGCCCTGCGCGAAATTGAAAATGCCCATCATGCTGGCGATGATCCCCAGCCCCAGCACGACCAGCACGACGATCGCCCCGAAACTGGCGATCTCGAAGACCGCCATGATCAGATTATCCATGCGTGATCACCGATCCTCGCTTCTGCATGGATGCCTCACATCGTCTTCCAATCGGCGGACTGCTCGAAGGCATGAGCCGCGCGATAGATGGTCATCTCGTCGAAATGCTTGCCGACCAGCATCAGCCCGACCGGCAGGCCATCGACCATGCCGCAGGGGATAGACATCGCCGGATGATGCGAAATGTCGAAGGGCGAGGTGTTGGAGATCATTTCGAAGGCGCGGCCGACGACTTCTTCACGCGGCGCGCCGGGCGCCGGCAGCGGCGTTGCCTTCATCGGTGTGGTCGGCATCAGCAACAGATCATAGCTCGCCAGCGCCTTGTCATAGGCAGCCGTGACGCGACGCGAGATATTCAGCGCCTTGCCGTAGAAGCGCGGTCCGAAATTATTGTTGATATAGGTGCCGAACAGCAGCAGCAGTTTGGTGGTTTCGGACAGCGAGTCCGCCTGCCCGCGCCAACCACGATGGGCATCCATCAGCGAGGTCGAATAGAGATCCGACCGACTGAGGCCATAGCCGTCGCCCACCATCATGGTCTGGGTCATGCCTTCGGTGCCGATCGGCGTCCACACCGCCGCCGCGGTGAGGTGCATCGGGATAGAGATCGTCTCCACTGTCGCGCCGAGATCGGCGAAGCGCTTGGCGGCTTCGCGAACGCTGCGGTTGACCGCGTCCTCGGCGCCGAGCTGCTCGAAACCTTCCTTGACGATGGCGATCTTCATACCCTTGACGCCGGTGCCGAGCGCCTTGGTGTATTCCGGCACTTCCGGCGACTTGATCCGCGGATCATAACCGTCGTCGCCGGCAAGCACTTCCAGCAACAGCGCATTGTCGGCGACGTTGGATGTCATCGGGCCAGTGTGATCGACGAAAATCTCGATCGGCATGATGCCTGTATAAGGCACCAGACCCCAGGTCGGCTTCATGCCATAGGTGCCGGAGAAGGACGACGGCATGCGGATGGAGCCGCCCTGATCGCCGCCGATTGCCATGTCGACTTCGCCAAGCGCGACAACGACCGCACTGCCGGACGACGAACCGCCGGCGGAATAGCCCATCTTGTGCGGGTTATGCACGTTGCCCGTCGAATTGGTGTGGCTGCCGCCGGACATGCAGAAGGATTCGCAATGCACCTTGCCCATGATCTCGGCGCCCGCGTCCAGCATGCGCGTGACGATGGTGGCGTCGAAATCCGGCACATAGCCTTCCAGCGTGGAGGAGCCGTTCATCATCGGCACACCGGCCAGCATGATGTTGTCCTTCAGCGCGACGGTCTTGCCCTTGAGCTTGCCGCTGGGCGCCCCCTTCACCACCGACTTGCGATACCAGGCGTTGCGCGTGTTCTCTTCCGGTGCGGGCCGATAGCCAGGTGTACGCGGATATTTCACTTCGGGTACTTCGTCGGGCATCGCCGCCACGACGTTGTAGGCATCGACGGATCCCTGCATCAGCGCGCGGAACGAGGTGACGTCCTCATCGGACAGCGCGAGGCCGCACTGATCGGCGACGGCGAGGAGTTGATCGGGAGTGGGAAGTGAAACGGCCACGATGATTTCTCCTGATATCCACGATGCAACCGGCGCGGCATTTCTTCGGGATGCCCATGCCGTCAAGGCGACGACGGTGTCGCCTTTCGCGCATCATTAGAAAGAGAAATATTTTCCTTTTCAAGTATTATTTTCGGGGGGCGTCCTGATCAGGTCTGCGACTGACCTAGAATGTCCGGATGAGCCTGAAATCCAGACCGTCTGCTTCGGCAAGATAGATCGGCATTTTCGCCCGCCCGCCGCGTATGCTGATCTCACCGCGGGCGCCGTGATAGGCCACGCTGGACGCCGCGTTTAGCATCGGCCGGACGTCGAATGAGCCCGCCTTGGTCGCCACGGATTCGAGAAACCGAAGCCCCTCGTAATTCGACTGCGCGACCGATCCCGGCACAGGCGCACAGCGTCCGAACGATGCTTCATATTGCGCACGGAATGCATCATTCGCCGCCGACGCACGGTCGACGAAATAGCCCGATGCACAATAGAGCCCCTCGGAGCTATCTGCGCCCATGCCGAGCAGCAGCGTTTCATCCATGGCCCCCGCCAGTCGGAGAACCTTCGACGAGAGACCATGTTCGGCGAAGGCGCGGTTAAACACGATGCTGTCGGTGCCGATCAGCGAGATGACCACGACGTCCGGCTTTGCCGCCCGGATACGGGCGATCTGGGCATCGTGATTCTGCTCGCCAAGCGCAACGAATTCCTCACCGACCACGCGCCCTCCGGCGACGGCGATGTATGTCTTGGTGGCCTTGTGGGCCAGCCACGGCCAAACGTAATCGCTGCCGATCAGATACCAGCGCTTCGCCTTCTTTTCATTCGCCAGCCATTCGACGGCCGGGCGCGACTGATCGCGCGGCGTCTCGCCGATCGCCATCACGCCGGGCGTGCGTTCTCCGCCTTCATAGACAGGCGTATAGATATAGGGCACGCGCCCGGCGATCACCTTGCGCAACGCGACGCGGACCGCGCTGATATGCGAGCCCATGATGACATCGGCATCACCGGCCGCGATCATGTCGGCTGCCGTGCGGACAACGCCATCGATATCGCCGCCGGCATCATGAAACACCGGCTCGATCTCGCGCCCGAGAATGCCGCCGCGCCGATTGATCTCCGAAGCCGCGAGCATCATGCTATTGGTGCCCGCCAGGCCCCAGATCCCGGCCGGGCCGGACAGGCCGATAAAATTGACGACGCGCAGCTTTTCGCGATTGCGACGCCGCGGAAACAGATCGGGACGTGCAATCGCATCACGACCTCCCCCGCTGTCCTGAAAGCCCTTCAGCAACCATGGCGCCGGCATCGGCAGCGCACCGGTCGTTGCAATCTGCAGTGACGAGAGCATGTCGCTCTCCTTTCGACGTTGTCAGCGGCGGTGCGGCGTCAATTTATCGGCAGTAAAATCGTGCGAAAGAAAATATCGTAGAGGAAAATATTGAATATTCAACGATTCCCGTGCATATGGATCAGGCAAAGTCGCTTAATATTCATCACCCCTTCCAGCAAAGTTTCCCAACCGTGGCCAGAACGCCGAGCACGCCCATCACCGAACACCTCGCTTATCTGCTGGCGCAGGCGAACCGGGAGATTAATCGCCAGCTCGATGCGCGCTTCAAGAAGGAAGGCGTGCCGGTCGAACAGTGGCGCATTCTGAAAGTGCTGTCCGACGGCAAGGGCTACTCCATGGGCGACCTCGCCGATGCGGTTCTGCTGAATCATCCAACCCTGACCAAGATGGTCGATCGGATGGTGTCTGATGCACTGGTCTACCGGGTGCAGGACCCCGACGACCGCCGCAAGGTGGTGATGTTCATTTCCGACCGCGGCAAGACACTGACCCAGCGGCTGAACTCGCTGGCGCTGAGCCAGGAAGCCCATATCGCCGAAAACTACGGCAACAAGGCAACGGCCGACCTGAAGCGCTTGCTGGAAAGCCTGATCGAAAAGGCGAACTAGGTTTTCCATCTCTTCGCACCGACGCTTATGTGGGCCGTCGACAAACCAGGTCGATTTCGATCAGAGCGTCATAAGCGAGGCCCGTGACGCCGACACAGGTCCGCGCCGGCAAACGATCCCGCGGAAAATAGCTGCGATAGGTCTCGTTCATCGCCACGTAGTCGCGCTTGAACTCGGTGAGATAGATCCGCGTCATGGTGATGTGCTCGAAGCCGAGCTCAAGCCCCGCGAGCACCACGCGCAGATTTTCCATCACCGCTTTGGTCTGAGCCACGATGCCATCGGGTAGCACGCCCGGCATTGCCGGCGTGTCCGGCATCTGCCCGGTGACGAACACGAAGCCGTCGGTCTCCACAGCATGGCTGAACGGCGCGACCGGCTTCGGCCCGCCGGAGATCATGTGAAATTGCAAAAGCGCGTCTCCTGGACCTTATGATTTTGACGTGTGGTCGAACACCCGCTTGCTCAGAATGGCATGGACGCCCCAATTGCCATCGACGACCTGCGTCACGCCAAAGTCGACCGCGACCGACATCAACGCGATCGCCTCATCCTCGGTGAGACCTTTAATGTTCATCAGGAAGCGCCGCATCTTGCGAAAGGCGTCCTTCATCGCGAGATCGAGCGACGAGGTCGCGTAGACCTCGCTCTGCCCCTTGGCGCCGAATTCGGCGAGATAGTTCGGATGGCTGAAGCCCATCAGCACCCAGTCACTCTCGGTCTCGATCAGCGGATAAGTGAGATCGGCGAACGCCTGCCCGGCGAGATTGCCCTTCTTGTGCAAGACCACCTGGAAGGTTCCGGTCATCGAACATTCGATCGCCGTGCCACCGAGTTCGCCGTCGCCCTGCGCGGCATGGGGATCGCCGACGGACAGCAATGCGCCGGGCACCGATACCGGCAGATAGACCGTCGATCCCTTGCCGAGCCGCCAATTGTCGAGATTACCGCCAAAATAGGCTGGCGGCACTGAATCGACGAGATCGGCCTCTCGCGGCGCCACGGCAATGACACCGAAATGTGGACGCAGAGGAATGCGAATGCCGTCGAGCACGTCATGCCGACGCCGCACAGAGGCCGGCGTAATCGGAATGCCCGGATAATCGTAGGTATTGTGCACGGTGCCGAACGGATCGGTCTGCGGCTCCCAGCGATACGAGTAGAGCGCGCGCGCATATGGCACGTCGTCGTGATCGAGAATTTCGTAGATCGTCACCGCCTCACGCGCATTCTGCTCGGCAAGAAATTCCTTGTAGTGATAGCCCCACCATGCCGCGACGCTGCTGCCAAAAACCTGACCGTCGAAATCCGGATTTCGACTGGCGCGCGGCACGATGTCGAGGATGCGGATTTCCAGCACATCGCCGGGCTGCGCGTCCCTGATCGCCACCGGCCCGGTGCAGATGTGGACGCCAAAGCCCTCACCGGCACCACGGCCATAGATCGAGGCGTCCATCGGACCGGCCCCGCGGCGATCGACATTCTTCTGATCGCACGTCCAGCAGAACACGCTCTCAGCGCCGATATCGCCCTTGATCATCCGCTCGGGATCGTCGGATGCGTGCTGCGTCAGTGTTTCGATGGTGATCGTGTCGCCGGAATTGATCTCGATCTGCGGCGGCAACGAGCGGCTGAAATAGCCCCAGTGCACGCGAGATGCATCGGCGGCAAGATGATGGTGCCGGAGATTCTTCGAAGCATCCGCGATGCCGTGCGTGATCGTCTCGGCCGGCTCCGGCTGCGCAATCTTCCCCGTGGTCGACGGCGCGTGCTGGCTGCGCAACTGCGCCAGCGCTTCCTGCGGCCATCCGCGTTGTCCCGCCGCCGTGGCCGACGCCGTCAAGCGCTCGGCTTCATTCTGGCGGAATTCGCGCGGCGACAGGCCGAAGCGGTGACGGAACGTGCGGCTGAAATGCGCGGAGTCATTGAAGCCGGCACGAAAGGCAATCTCGGAAATCGAGTGATGCGCCTCGGACGGATTCGACAGATCGGCCCAGGTGCGCTGCAGCCGGCGTTCGCGCAGGTAATGCGTAAAGCTGCTGCCGGTGCCTTCGAATAGTTTCTGCAGATAACGTTCGGAGATGCCCTCGGCCTGCGCCACCTTGGCCGGCGTCAGATCCGCATCGTCGAGGCGTCGCTCGATGGTTTGGCACAGCCGATGCAAGGTCGCCGCCTTGGTCGCCGTGCCGCTGTTGAGATCGGCCGTCGGCTCGGCCAGTTGACGTGTAAAGGTCGGCAACAGATCGGCAAGACTTTGTGCGATCGCCAACCATTCGGCATCGGACAATGTTTCGAGGTTGCGGGCCACCTGTTCCATCATACGCGCAAACACATCGCCGAAGCCGCCGGGGCCTACGATCTGGACATCGGCGATGGCGGGTGCACTGGCGCGGCGACTGTGCAGCGGATCGGACGTCACCGAGAGCACCACCGCGCGCATGTCGCGCTGGAACGATACGCTCCAATCGCCCTTGCGGGGTAACAGCAGCAGATGTCCAGCGGCGACGATCTGATGTCCGGCGGCCGTCTTCAGCGCGACGCCATCCTCAAGCGGCAGCAGCACCAGGGGATGGTCGCTGGCCAGATCCGACAGGGGCGAGATCGCCTGCGCGCCAGCAGACAATTTGGCCAGTGCAATACCTTCGAAGGTGCGACGAAGCGCGGTGGCGTGGCCGTGATGCGTGGTCGTTGCAGCCGTCGGCTGCAGGCCAATCGAACCCAGGACGTCGCGCCATGCTTCGGGGCGGTCGTCTTCAGAGTAGGATTCACTGGTGAACGGACGGAGGCTCATGCATCGACCTTCATAGCCGAAGCGAAGCAACCTCCGTGCCATCCCGAAGGACGCAGCGCCCTGCCCTGCAACTTCCCCGATCACCGCGCCATCATCCTCGTAGCCGAATTCAGTGCAATTTCATCCGCTTAGTCGCAGCGGAAGACGTTCTTGCGGATTGTGCCATGGACACCCCAATTGGCATCGACCACTTGCGTCACCCCGAAATCCGCACCGACCGACATCAGCGAGATCGCCTCGTCTTCGCTCATCTTGTGCACCGTCATCAGGAAACGCCTGAGCTTGCGGAACGCATCGCGCATGGCCCGATCGAGGCTGGAATGATTAGCGACGTCGAGCTGCGCATTGGCGCCGAGTTCGGCGAGATAGTTCGGGAAGGTGAAGCCGTAGACCGACCAGGCATCGGCGGTTTCCAGCATCGGATGCGTCAGGCCTTCGAGGGGCGTGCCGCCGAGGTCACGATGCTTGTGCAGGATGAACTCGAAATCGCCGGTCAGCGAGGTCTCGATGGCCGTGCCGCCGAGCTCGCTGTCGCCCTGCGCGGCATGGGGATCGCCGACCGAGAAGAACGCGCCGGGCACCGCCACAGGATAGAACATCTTGGCGCCCTTGCCGACGCGCCAGTCATCGATATTGCCGCCTGTGTAACTCGGCGGGATCGACGACACGAAATCCTCCTCGGATGGCGCGAGGCCCATGGTGCCGAAATGCAGCCGTGCCGGCACCTTGACGTTGGGCAGGATGTTTTCGCGTTTCCTGATGGTCGCGTGATCGACGCGCACGCCGGGATAATCGATGGTTGGATGCAGGATGCCATCGGGGTCGGTCTGCGGCGTCCAGACATAATTATAGACCGCATTGGCAAACGGCTCGCCCGATGTATCGAGTTCGAAGATCGTCACGACCTCGCGCGGCTTCGGTTCCTCGATCAGGTCGTGATAGTGGAAGCCCCAATTGGCCGCAACGTTGGAGCCGAAACACTTGCCGGCATAACAGGCCTTGCAGGCCGGTCGCGGGCGCACGTCGAGAATACGCACTTCCAGCACATCGCCCGGCTCCGCGCCTTCGATCGCCACCGGCCCGGTGAGCAGATGCACGCCGACGCCTTCGCCTGAGCCGCGGATGAACGGACCTTCCGTCGGGCCGGAGCCGCGGCGGACGACGGCCTTGTGCTCGCGGGTCCATTTGAACACGCTTTCGGCGCCGGGATCGCCTTCGATCATGCGCTCGTAATCGTCATTGGCATGATGCGTCAGCGTTTCGATGGTGGCACGGTCGCCCGACTTCAGCGTCAGCGCGGGTGCCACGATCTTGCTGAAATAGCCCCAGTGGACGGTCTTCGGCGACACCGGAAGAAGATGATGTTTCATGCTGAGGCCCTCGGTAGCAAATGGACGAACTTCACAGGCGCGACGATCACGAGACTTCCGCCTCCACCGCATTGAGGAAACGCTGCGCGACGGGATTGCGCGGATTGGTCAGGACTTCACTGGCCGGGCCTTCCTCGATGATCGCGCCTCCGGCGAGCAGCACCACACGGTCGGCCACTTCGCTGGCAAAGCGCAGCTGATGCGTCGAGATGATCATGGTCAGACCGTCCTCGACGGCGAGCCTGCGGATCACTTCGAGGACCTCGTTGACCAGTTCGGGATCGAGCGCCGAGGTCGGCTCGTCCAGCAACAGCACGCTTGGATTGGGCGCGATGGCCCGGGCAATGGCGACGCGCTGCTGTTGGCCGCCAGACAGATGCCGCGGTAGCGCATTGGCGCGGTGGCTGAGGCCGACGCGCGCCAGGAGTTCATCGGCACGGCGCTCGGCATCGGCGCGCGCGAGGCCGTGCACCCAACGCAGCGGACCGGCGATGTTCTCCTTGGCCGTGAGGTGGCCGAACAGGTTGAACTGCTGGAACACCATACCAACGCCGACCTCGGCGCGGGCATTCGCCAGCAGCCGCGGCGACAGCGCCTTACCGTGCTCGTTGAAGCCGAGCTGGCGGCCAGCGACCTTGATGGCGCCGCCGTTCCACAGTTCGAGATTGTTGATACAGCGGAGCAGCGTGCTCTTGCCGGAGCCGCTTGGTCCGAGCAGCGCGATGACTTCACCGATCCGCACCGTGATGTCGACACCGTCGAGCACCACGTTCCTGTCGTAGCTCTTGCGGAGATCGGAGACTTCGACGGCGACATTGTTGCGCGCCAGCATCTCCGCGCGTTTGGTGCGATCGGCGCGTTCCGGCCGCATCCGCGGCGGCGGCAGTTCGGCGACACCGCCGTCGGGCAGGATTTCCGGCGACATGTCGGCCTGCGGCGCCAGCGCATCGTCGCTGCCAGGCGCGCGGTACCACGGCAGGAAGCGCATGAATGTAGTTTGCTTCGCCGTGCGATCGAGGTCGAACTTCCATTCCAGAAGCAGTTGGATGCCGGCGATGGCCGCTGTGAGCAGCAGATAGATCAGACCGGACGCGAAGAAGATCGAAAAGAAATCGAAGGTCGAGGACGCTAGCTGGGTCGAGCGCAGCGTCAGCTCCTGCACGGCGATGACGGAGGCCAGCGACGAATTCTTCAGCGCGCTGACCGCTTCGTTGCCGAAAGCGGGGATCATCGAACGGATCGCCTGCGGCGCGATGATCCGGCGCATCAGGACGCCCGGGGTCATGCCGAGTGCCTGACCGGCCACCACCTGGCCGCGATCGACACCCAGTACGCCGGAGCGCAGCATCTCGGCGATGAATGGCGCTTCGTTGCAGGCCAGTGCCAGGCCGGCAGCGAGAATGGCGGGAAGCTTGATGCCGATCTGCGGCAGGGCGTTATAGGCAAACACCATCTGCAGGATCAGCGGCGTGCCGCGAAAGATCACGGCATAGACCCGGGCGAAGGATGCCAGCGGCTTGAACCTGCTGAGCTGCATCCACGCCAGGATCACACCGAGGATCAGCCCGCCGCACAGACCGAGGGCGGTGACCTGCAAAGTCGCCTGGATACCCTCGATCATATACGGCATGCTGAGATAGTGGAGGAACAGCTCCATGGCGGCAGAAAGCCCTTACTTGAGAGTGATCCTTGCTTGCGGGCTGGCGTTACTTCACCGTCAGCAGGCCGGGCTCCATCAGGTTTTCCGGATCGAGTTTCCACTTCTTCAGCAGCGCGAGCTGATCACCGGACTTGTAGATCTCGGTGAGTGCGGCCTTCACCGCATCGCGGAACTTGGGCTTGTCCTTCGGCACGGCGATGCCGACCTGATAGGGGATCGTCACCGCGACCGCCTTCTCGAGCTTGTCCGGATAGGCTTTCACCGCGTTGTCGACGGTGTTGACGTCGTTGATATAGGTATCAGCGCGGCCGGCAAGGATCGCCTGGATGCAGTTGGCATTGTTGTCATAGAGCTGGATGGTCGGCTCCGCCTTGCCTTCCTTCTTGCATTCCGGCCCCAGCGCCTGGATCAACGGCACTTCGACATAGCCTGTGTTTTCCGCCGCAGCCGTGCCGCACAGCGAGGTGTTGATACCGGTGATCTTCTTGGGATTACCCTTGGCGACGAGCACGCCGTCGAACACCTTGGAATAGGTGATGAAATCGGCCGCCTTGGCGCGCTCCTCGGTGGCATAGATGTCGGATATCACGATGTCGGCCTGGCCCGATGCCAGTGTGGTCAGCAAGGCCGCGAAGGTCACAGCCTTGTAGGTCAGCTTGAAGCCAAGGCATTCGCCGATCTGCTCACCGAGATCGATGTCGAAACCGATATATTTGTTGGGATCCTTGGGATCGATCGATTCATAGCCCGGTGTATGCGGATTGATGGCGTTAACGAGCGTCTTGCCTTTCCAGTCCGGATATTTCGCCTGCAACTCGGCGCAAGCCGCCGGCACGGCCGCCTGCGCCGACATCGGAACAAAGGTACCAACCGCCAATAGCGCGCCCACTGCCGCCGCGCGCCATCCAATCATCGCGCCCGTTTCAGGCCAAAGCCTACGGATGTCAGCAAAATGCAACTTGACCATTCGATCGCTCCTTCGACGTTGTCATGGCCTGAACCATGTTCCTAACCTCGAAGAAGCCTACGGGCGCATGTCCGCAGAAAGCTTGTCCCGGGACGTACAATAATTTGGATCGTCCGCTCCCATGATTTGGGCAGAGCTGCCACATTAATGGGCGGCGAGTGCCGCATGTCGGCTGCCCGCCAGAAGCGGTCGTCGAGCCATCGACTCCGCCGTGCAGTCAAATGCTGTGAGTATTGTCGCGACAAAGCAGCGGGCCGATCGCAGCGAGGCCGAAGCGCGATTATTCGGGTGACCCACAAAGTCGAAGCCCCTTGCCGGGGCAAATCTACCAATAGCAACGCCGGTGGCGACATGTCGCCACCGGCGGATGCTCATATGCTGTGTTGACTCAGGCCGCTTTGGCCGTTGCCACGTGATTGGCGAGGACATCCATCAGCGCAGGCGAAAGGCAATCATAAGGCTCGAGTCCCAGTTCCTTGAGGCGCGACCGTATTGCGGTCATGTCGCTCGGCTTCACGCCGGATTCAATCACCGACGAGACGAAGGCGGCGAAGCCCGGTGCGGCCGAGCCGGATTCTTCGAATAATTCAGGATGAATGAAGTCGAGGCCATAGAACGCATGTCCTTTGTTCTCGATGCGGCCGAACATGTGGGTGCCGCATCCGGTGCAGGCATGACGCTGGATGGTTGCGGCCTGATCGACGATGCGCAGCTTGTCGCCGTTTTGCAGTACGGTGACGTTTTCGCGCGGAACCACTGCGACGACAGAGAACGTCGCGCCGCTCGGCTTCCAGCATTTGGTGCAGCCGCAGGCGTGATTATGAGCGACGTCGCCTTTGACGCCAACCTTGACCGGCTTGTCGCTGCATTTGCAGACCAGCGTTCCGCCGGCAAAATGGCCTGAACCTTGTTTGACACCGCCGTCAACGGACGGGTGGATATGAACAGTCATCAGTCTATCCTCCTGGTATGATGCGTCACTTGTGTGAAGCATTGTTGTATTGGCACTCTGGTGTTGCAGCCTGCATTCAGAACACGACCACCGATCGGATCGATTTTCCTTCGTGCATCAGATCGAATCCCCTGTTGATCTCTTCCAGCTTGAGCACATGCGTAATCATCGGATCGATCTCGATCTTTCCGTTCATGTACCAGTCGACGATCTTGGGAACGTCGGTACGACCGCGCGCGCCGCCGAAGGCTGTGCCTTTCCAGACGCGACCTGTGACGAGCTGGAATGGCCGGGTCGCAATCTCTTTTCCGGACTCCGCAACGCCAATGACAACGGAGACACCCCAGCCGCGATGGCAGGCTTCAAGCGCCTGGCGCATGACCGTGGTATTGCCGGTGCAGTCGAAGGTGTAATCGGCACCGCCATCGGTCAGCCCCACCAGATGCTGAACAATGTCGCCATCAACCTTCTTCGGATTGACGAAATGGGTCATGCCGAAGCGGCGGCCCCATTCTTCCTTGTCGTCATTGATGTCGACGCCGACGATCTTGTCGGCTCCGACCATCCGTGCGCCCTGAATGACGTTGAGGCCGATGCCGCCGAGGCCGAACACGACAACATTGGAGCCCGGCGTGACCTTCGCCGTATTGACCACGGCGCCGACACCGGTGGTGACGCCGCAGCCGATATAGCAGCTCTTGTCGAACGGGGCGTCGTCGCGGATCTTCGCCACCGCGATCTCCGGCAGCACCGTGAAGTTCGAAAAGGTCGAGCAGCCCATGTAGTGGTAGATCGGCTTGCCCTGATAGCTGAAGCGCGAGGTCCCGTCCGGCATCACGCCCTTGCCCTGGGTGGCGCGGATCGCGGTGCAGAGATTGGTCTTCTGGCTCAGGCAGCTTTTGCATTGCCGGCATTCCGGCGTGTAAAGCGGAATGACATGATCGCCGGGCTTGACCGAGGTGACGCCGGGACCGACCTCACGCACGATACCTGCGCCCTCATGGCCGAGGATGGAAGGAAAGATGCCTTCGCTGTCGAAACCATCGAGCGTATAGGCATCGGTGTGGCAAATGCCGGTCGCTTTGATCTCGACCAGAACTTCGCCTGCCTTCGGCCCTTCGAGATCGACGTCGACGATCTCAAGCGGCTTCTTTGCTTCGAAGGCGACTGCGGCGCGGGTCTTCATTCTCAACTCCCTCGGTCGTTTGATCTTGCGTCATCCGGTCCTGTGCCGTCCGAGCCCGCGTTATCCGGGATTGCAGGTCAGCGGTTTGCGATCCGCATTAGTGCGGTTTCCCCATGCAGGCGCTCTCGGCCTCGGTATAGGCTGCGGGCTTTTCCTCGCGCTTGCCCGGGCGGACGCGGCCGACTGCATCATTGGCGCGCGCACGCAGATAGACGTAGAGATCGTCCATGTAGCAGGCGACATTGGTGTTATCGCCAAAGGCCGGCATGACGCTTTCCTGCGACGTGCTGACATTCTTGCGGCCGCTGGCGACAACGCCGAGGAAGTCGCCATAGCTCATCGTTTTCAGCGAGTCCTTCAGTGCCGGTGCGTAGGTCGATCCCATCCCATCGGGGCCATGACAAACGTGGCATTCCGAGTGATAGCGCCGGTAACCCGAATATGTGTACCAGTCGATGGTGCCATCGGCGGAAACGTTGAAGGTCGGATTGCCCTCCTTGTCCAAATACTTGCCGTCTTCGGATTTAACGGCTTTCGGATCGCCGGCATTCTCGGCGAAGCTCGTATTCCCGGAGGCCACGACAACAATCGTGGCAATGACAGACCAGATGTGACGCAATAGCTTGTCCTCGACATGCGATTTCAGAAAAGACCGGCGCATGGACGAAGCCATGCGCCGGTGACTGATGCGTCAGTTCACTGTGGGAGTGCAAAGACCGTCAGCGCGCCGCCGAGTGCGGTATAGTTGGTCAGGGCTGCGTAACCACCGACGGCACCGAGACCGGCAGTCGGATCCGTCAGACCCGCTGCGAGACCGATGCCGGCCCAGCCGCCGACGCCTGACAGGACGGCGATATACTGCCGGCCATTGTTTTCGTAGGTGGTGACGTTGCCGATGATGCCGGACGGAGTCTTGAACTTGTAGAGTTCCTTACCCGTCTTGGCATCGACCGCCTTCAGGTAGCCTTCCAGCGTCCCGTAGAACACCACGCCACCGGCAGTGGCGAGCGCCCCCGACCAGACCGAGAACTGTTCCTTGTTGGACCAGACGATCTTGCCGGTCTTGTTGTCCCAGGCAATGAAGTTGCCCATATGGGTTTCGCCCGGAGGTGGATACATCGACAGCGTCGCACCCACATAAGGCTGGCCGGCGGTGTAGTTCACCTTGAACGGCTCATAGTCCATGCAGACATGGTTGGTCGGCACATAGAACAGCTGGGTATCCGGCGAATAGGCTCCGGGTTGCTGATCCTTGGTGCCGAGTGCCGCCGGGCAGACGCCCTTGGTGTTGACGTCTTCACCTTGCTTCTCGGTGGAGTACTGATCGACCACTTTCGGACGGCCATAGGTCGGCGACGACTTGTTCATGTCGACACCGGTGGTCCAGTTCACCTTCGGATCGTATTTTTCGGCAACCAGCAATTCACCGGTGACACGGTCCATGGTGTAAGCGAGGCCGTTACGATCGAAATGCGTCAGCAGCTTGCGGTTTTGGCCGTTCATCTGCTGATCGCTGAGGATCATTTCGTTGACGCCGTCATAGTCCCATTCGTCATGCGGAGTCATCTGATAGACCCACTTGGCCATGCCTGTGTCGGCATCGCGCGCGAAGATGGTCATTGACCACTTGTTGTCGCCCGGCCGTTGCTTCGGATTCCAGGTCGAGGGATTGCCCGAGCCGTAATAGACGAGGTTCAGCTCCGGATCGTAGGAGGTCCAGCCCCAGGTGCAGCCGCCGCCGATCTTCCACTGATCGCCTTGCCACGTCTTGATGCTGGAGTCCTTGCCGACGGGCTTGCCGAGTGCGGTGGTCTTCTCCGGATCCACCATGATCTGGTCGTCCGGTCCTTCCGAGAAGGCGCGCCATGCCAGCTTGCCGGTCTTCAGGTCATAGGCGGTCATGTGGCACTGAACGCCGAATTCGCCGCCCGAGATGCCGATCAGGACCTTATCCTTGACCACGAGCGGGGACGACGTGCCCGTTGCACCCTTGCCAGGGTCGCCGTTCTTGACCGTCCAAACTTCCTTGCCGGTCTTGGCGTCGAGTGCGACCAGCGTGGTATCGGCCTGGTGCAGGAAGATCTTGCCGTCCGCATAGGCGACGCCGCGATTGACGGTGTCGCAGCACATCACCGGAATGACGTTCGGATCCTGCTTCGGTTCATACTTCCAGACGATCTTGTTGTCCTGCGACAGGTCCATTGCGTAGACCTTGTTCGGGAACGGCGTATGCACATACATCATGTTGCCGATGATCAGCGGACCGCCTTCGTGGCCGCGCAGCACACCGGTAGAGAAGGTCCAAGCCACCTGCAGCTTGCCGACATTAGCCGCCGTGATCTGGTTCAGCTTCGAATAGCGCGTATTGGCGTAGTCGCCCGCTGGCATGACCCAGTCTTTCGGGTTCTGCGCCATCTTTGTCAGTTCATCATTGGCGATGGCAACGCCTGCGGCAGAGGCCGCCATTGTGCCAAGACAGGTCGCAAGCAGCACCTTTCGCATCGTGATGTCCTCCCAGACATAATGCCGGGTCTCGTCAAGCGGCCCAGCTTCATTTTGGTTTCTATGAGTAGCAAGATCCGCTGCTGCATACTTGCCCAAGAGCGAAGCAGGCTTGCTCGACAGAGAACCCGCGCAAGATAATTTTCTCGTACATTGACGAAAAACCTGAACGGTATCTGGAAAGCCCACGCCTTTCGCACTGCACACGGATCGCCGCACTGCGACCTAAGGGTGATGTTTCACTTGACGGGGCTGGTATCGAGTCAGAGGATCGACAAGGAGAAGTGAGTTACTCTGACCACAATTCACGAGCTGCGGGCTGTGCCGTTACATATTGTTTCGCACATTTTTCCATATGTGCTTCGTTCGATATGTGCTTCGTTCTGTAAGTATAGTTCCGTCTCGTGACGAATTGTTACGTGATGACCTTTCATCGGTGAATTGTTCATGTCCGATACGCTTAGTTCTCTCAGCACATCCGGATTGACGCCGACAAGGCAGATCCAGGTTTGGTCGGATGCCCTGACCGATCTGTGCGGGCGATTTGACATCGATCCGCTGGAAGCATCCACATTCGATGCACTGATCAGCTGCACATCGGTTTCGCGGTTGAAATTGTGTCACATCGAGGCGAGCCAGCATCGAATCGGCCACGCAGCCCCGCGAATTCGGCAAAGCGATCATCCCTACGTGAAGATCGTGTTCCAAACTTATGGCGTTTCGCATTTCGAACAGGACAGTCGCCGGATCGATATCGGGCCCGGCGATTGCCTCGTCTATGATGTGTCGTGCCCGCATACCATCGTCAGCCCGGCCTTTACACGCCATGACGTCGTGATCGTGCCCAAGGAGTTGCTGCATGAGCGCGGCCTCGGTGCGGGAAATCTGGCCGCCTGCAAACTGTCGGCGCGCGCCGGCACCGGGCGCATCGCACACGAATTCGTACAGGCCGCTTTCCACGAAGCGACCAGACTATCGCCAAACAGTGCCATCGGTGTTGCCGATTCACTGATTGATCTGTTGCTGTTGCCGCTGCGGGAAGTCGACATGACGCTTGATCGTGTCGGGCCGGAAGCCATGTATGTCCGTGCGCAGGGTTTCATTCGGGAACATTTGCGCGACCCCGAGCTCAGCATCGATCAGATTTCGACCGCATTGCATTGCACCAAACGTTATCTGCATATGCTGTTCAGCGACCGCGGGATAACTGTCAGCGACTATATCTGGCAGGCGCGGCTGCAGAATTGCCGGCAGGAACTGGAAGCGCAGAACGGAAAGACGATCACGGACGTCGCATTTTCCTGGGGCTTCTCAAGTTCCTCGCACTTCAGTCGCGTGTTCCGGAAGTATTTTGGCGTGGCTCCATCCGCGATACACAAGGCGCATCACGGCCATCAGCGGCCTGCTCTCACCGAAGAAGTGTAGTTACACTTCGGTTGCCTGCACATTTTGCGCCGCAACCTGAGGAGTTAAGTTGAAAGAGGCCGCCTCACTGCTTATCGTGCGGCGGCGCAATCATCGCGCAAACTCTGAGGAGACCAAAATGAGCTGGAAGACTCCGAAGATCGTGGAAGTGCAGGTCGGCATGGAAATTAACATGTACGCCTGCGCGGCCCGTAAGTGACAGATTGATCGTCTTGATCGATCTCTCCCGGCTCGCAGACTACGGTTTGTGAGCCGGGCAGAGGCCGCTGAACCCGCGTTGCGGCTATCAGGCGTCCTTCGTGTCGAAGATCAGAAGATCTACGCCGCCATCCGCAAAATTCGCGAGATCGCCTGCTGCGGCCTGCCCTTCCGGCGAGGCGAGGCCAAGCTTGAGCGCCGCAACCGTTTCGAAATCCAGCGCGGCGACCAGATGAATATCGCTGTCACCCGTCGGCGTTGTGACGTCCCCTGTGCTGACGCCATAGTGTCTCAGCCCCGGAATCTTCTTTGCCAGCGGGATATGTACGGATTGATAGTATTTGTCGAAGGCTGCGGGCTTCTTCGGTGTTTTGTAGAGGACCAGGAGTCTCGCCATGGACATATCCTTCCCTGACTATTGGCACTAACGGCGCGCCGCATGCGTATAGCATGCCGATCCTGGTGCGATGTTCAAGTCAATCGCAGAGACGTCTTCGCGGCTGAGCCAATTTCGGCTAGGCTCGCGCGGTGCGTTATCTCTATATATACGTCTCTCTTCGATGACAGGATTGGATGCAGGTGCAGCGCGGCGTCAGAACAGTCTACGCGGCGATTCTTGCATTCAGCACGCTGGCCGTGGCGAGCGCTCAGGCCGGTGACATCGATACCGAGCATATTTTCGGCTTCATGATCGGCAGTGATGTCGGCCGGGTGGGCGAGCGGGAATTCCAGAGCGAGACGACCGGGCGATTCGGCAAATCCGGCGGTCGCTATCGCGCGGGCGAGCAGGAATTCGAACTGGAGTTCGTTCCCGCCAAGGACATTCGCATCGAGATCGGCAGCAGTTTCTCGGCCCATCGGATCACTGGCGTTCCCGGATTCGCCGATCAGCGCACGCTTGCCTGGCAGGGGGCATCGCTGGACTTTCGCTACAGATTTCTCGATCGCGAGACGGCCCCCATCGGCATGACGCTCGCGATCGACACGCAGTTCAACGGGATCGACGAAACGAGCGCAGCGCGGGTCAGGAGCTACGGCACTGGGCTCACGCTGGCCTTCGATCGAGAGATCGTCCCTGACGTTGCTGTTGCGGCACTCAATCTGATCTATCAGCCGGAATGGACGCGCTATGTCGATACCGGAACGCGGGAACGCGAGGCGAGCATCGGAGCGGCGCTCGGCGTCATGATGCAGGTGCGCCCCGGCATCCTTCTCGGCGGCGAGGCGCGCTATATGCGCCGATATGAAGGGATCGGCCTTGGCGAACTGGCTGGTCAGGCGCTGTTCGTCGGGCCAACCGCCTATGTCCAGCTTTCGGACCGATCACGACTGACTGCCAGCTGGAGCACGCAAGTGTGGGGCCGCTCCGAAGTGCCCGGATCGACGCTGGATCTGGTCAATTTCGAGCGTCACCAGGCCCGTCTGGTTTACGGGATCAATTTTTAGCCTGGAAATCGCCGAAACTTCGCGCTGACGGGCGCGTATTTCAGATGTTATCGTCCGGTGAACGATCTGGGATGCCGACATGAATATGATCAATCTGGTCCTGACAGTCTGCGCGGTAATGTCGCCGAACACCTGCGAAGAGCGGAACCTGTCGTTCACGGCAGACTTCTCGCTGCATCAATGCGCCATGGCAGCGCCGCCCTACATCGCCCAGTGGATCGGCGAACACCCGAAATGGACCGCGGTGAAGTGGCGCTGCGAATATCCGCATAGCCATGACAAGGCATGATCGTTACTTGTTGCAGTCCTGCAGGTCCTTGTCCGCAATCGAGAATACCGCATCGGCCTTGATCTCGATATTCCTGACCACGCACTGGCGCGCCTCGGAATAGCTGACCTTGGCGTCGTAATTGCCGGGCTCTATCCCCGTGATGCGCAGCCGCTCGTCGTGATCGACTTCCTTATCCTTGTCCGCCAGTGTCAGATTGGCGCTCCATTGCTGCTTTCCGGCCGGGGATAGCTGGAACCCGGTAATGGTCGATGTCGTCAGGTTCCAGAGCCGGATGCCCTTGCCGGCTTTGCCCTGGGCATGAGCATGGCCTGCGATGAGCAGCAGTATGACAGCCATCGATAGAGATGCGCGTGACATGTCCCCTCCATATCTGTTCGGCTTATTGAGCCGTTTCGTTTTCTTAGTATAGTTTGCCAGTCGTCTTCGCCAGCTTTGCGAGGCTCTCGTGGGACCCGATCGAATGACAGGATATTTGGTCACGTTTGCGGCCGTTGCCGTTTTGTCGGGGTCGGCAAGGGCGGCGGAGGTCAATGACTATCCGACCTCCGCGCGCGCCGAATATGTCTTCGGCTGCATGAAAGCGAATGGCGAGACCCGGCAGTCGATCGAGCAATGCTCGTGCTCGATCGATGTCGTGGCGTCGCTGGTGCCTTATACCCGCTATATCACGGCGGAAACGGCGCTGAGCATGTCGCAGGTGCGCGGCAATCTGAGCGCCCAGTTCCGGACCTCGGAGCAGGCTAACAGCGCCATCAACGACGTCAGGCGCGCCCAGGCCGAGGCTGAAGTGCGCTGCTTCTAGCGCTATCCGCATGATGCGCTGCGCTACATGCCGGAGCCGTTGACCTTCCACTCATGCCTGAATTGATGCCCGTCGGTGTCCTTGGCCTCGGCGCGGAACGTCTTTGCGCCATTTGAGACGTAAGTGAATCGAATATTCGGGTCTTCGGAAATCGAGATGCCGCCCTCCACCGACAGGACCGGGCTGTTGTCCTGCCATAGCTGGAGCCGGTCGACATAGAGGGCGGGAATATAGAGTTGCGAGACCTGATCCATCTGCAGGCCGGAATTATTGGGGTGGCCGATCATGACCTGCGCCTCGCGCGTACCGCTTTTTTCCTCGTTTTGCGCTCCGGCAAACTCCCTGTAGCGCATCTGGCCCAACCGGCTCTTGGCCTCTTCGGCATTCTTCGCCGCCGGCGCAGAGCAGCCACCGGACGCCTTCACATAGGTTTGCACCACATGGAGTTTGCCGTCACTGGTCTCCGCGACGGCATGGACGTTGGTGTAATTGTTGATCCGGACACGCGTTGAAATCTCCGAGACATTTGCGTCGGCCCCGAGCTTGAATTTCGCGGCCATAGGCGCCGGGTTCTGGTCGATCACCAGCGTGATCGTCACCACCCGCGGGCGCGCGTCGAATGTCGGCTTGAGGCGCAACGTCACCGGCACGATGGCAGCATCCTCCGCGCGCGTCGGCATCTCGAGTGCGATCAGGTTGCTGCCGTCTTCCATCGGTCGGCTGTCGAAAATATCCTGCACCAGCCCCGGCCATGGATCGTAAGGCTCCGGACCGGCCGCGGACACAGAATGCGGACTGAGGAAAGCGCTCAGCAGGATGGCGGCACAGACGCTGCGGATTGCAAATTCCGGCATGGTACGGCCCTCGCAAGGGAAGAAGCGACACGCTTGATACTAACCCAACCAGCGGTCATTCCCATTCAAATTGTGAGTATGCTGCAGTTGCGTTGCGGACGTTATAGTCGTCAAAAAGCTCCCATTTGCCGCGTTCGGCTTCCGCCGCGTGTTTCGTAGCTGCCGCGATCGGCTTGCCGTCGATGACGTCCTTGCGGATACCGGCCGCGAGTGTTTCGAGATACCGGCGTTCGCCGGCGAGGGCTTGCGGCCAATCGCTCACTGGACCATGGCCGGGAACGACGCGTTCGGCCGGCAGCGCCGCGAGATCGTCCAGCAGCTTAAGCCACGCCTGGATGCTGCCATCGAGCACTGGAATATGGCGGAGAAAGACCAGATCTCCAGCGAACAACGTCTTCGTCGCCGTGTCGAATACCGTGACATCACTATCGCTATGGGCAGTGGGCCAGGCTTTCACGATAAGTGTGCGCCCGCCGAGATCGAGGACGAGTTCTCCATCGACGAGCCGGGTTGGCGGTACGATACGGACGTCATCGATCAGTGCGTCGCCCATGCTGCGCCTGAATGCGTCGAGATAATACTGCCCGCGTGCAGCCAGTGCCTGCGGCAGCCTAATATGGCCGACGAACTCGGTTCCGTCAGCGACGAAGGCGGCGTTGCCGAACATATGGTCGGGATGACCATGGGTATTGATGACGTAGCGAATGGGCTTGTCTGTGCGCGCGCGGATAGAAGCCAGCAATTGTCGCCCCTCCCGCACGCTGCCCCCGGTGTCGATCACGGCAACAGCCTGCTCGCCGATCACGACGCCGATATTGGCGATGGCGCCGTCATTGTCCGACGACATCAAGGCAATGCGTCCCTGATGCATGAAAACACCCGGTGCGATTTCACTGATCGCCAAAGTCTGCTGTTGTGCGCGAGCAGATGCGACCATTGCCAGCATGATGAGCGCTGCATGCATCGCAAGGCGAGATGTCATTTGCATCTCCATATCACCCCGGGAAGCAGCGATCCTGCAATCACCCGGAAAGTGCGGCGCAACATCGGAAGCGCCCCATTGCATCTTGCACGCTTAAAACGAGAGGCCTAGGTTTTTGTCGTGTCACCCATCAAATGTGAACGGCAGGTAGCGCATGCAGCACCGAGCGGAACGATCCGGAAAACGTCGCGCGCTACTCACGTCGCTCTTTGCGAGTGCGCTGTTGCTTGAGGGCCTATGCACCGCGCTTGGCCAGACTGCTGCGACCGACGATCTCTCGATCGAACTGGTCGATCCACAGTCGCTGCGTGTTTGCGCCGATCCGCGTAACATGCCGTTCTCGAATGAGAAGGGCGAGGGTTTGGAGAACAAGCTCGCCGAGCTGTTCGCAGCCAAGCTGAACAAGAAGCTCGATTACGTCTATTTCCCGCAGGCGACGGGCTTCGTTCGCATGACTCTCGGCGCGCATCGTTGCGATGTCATCATGGGCTTCCCGCAGGGCGACGACCTCGTCCAGGGCACCAATCCCTATTACCGGACGGCCTATGCCCTGGTGTCGAAGACCGGCGCCGGTCTCGATGACGTCACGACGCTGGATGACGCCAGGTTGAAGAGCAAACATATCGGCATCGTGGCGGGGACGCCGCCGGCCACCAATATGGCGGTCAACGGCCTGATGGTGAATGCGAAGCCCTATCCGTTGGTGATCGATACCCGCATCGATTCATCGGCACTGGCCATGATCAAGGACCTTACATCTGGTGATATCGACGCTGCGATCCTGTGGGGGCCTATGGCGGGCTTCTACGCCAAGAACGCCAATCCTCCGCTTCATGTCACGCCGCTGGTCAAAGAAACCACCGGGCCCCGGCTCGTCTATCGCATCGGCATGGGCGTGCGCTCGGCGGATCAGAACTGGAAGCGGCAGCTCAATCGGCTGATTCAGGAAAACCAGCCGGCCATCAACAAGGTCCTGCTCGATTTCGGCGTTCCCATTCTCGATGAGAACAATCGTCCGATCGGGCCGGAGGCGGCAGCCAAGTCGCCGTGACCATGCGTTACGCCATCCTTCTCGCGATGGCACTGGTGATGGTCACGTCGGCCCGGGCCCAGGATATCGTCCCCGAGCCCGATGACTATCGCACCGACAATTATCGCACGCCGGTGCCGGCGACGCTGAAAGGCGGACGCGTCATCACGACGAAAGACGCCGAGGCGATCTGGCGCGACAAACGTGGCGCCTTCATTGATGTCATGCCGCGTCCGCCGAAGCCGGCCAATCTACCGCCGGAAACGGTCTGGCGCGACAAGCCGCGGCACAACATTCCGGGCAGCCTGTGGCTGCCCGACACCGGCTATGGCAGGTTGGCCACCGAGACCGAGGCCTATCTGCGAGATGGTCTCGCGCGCGCATCGGCCGGCCGGCGAGACGCGCTTCTGGTGATCTACTGTCAGGCCGATTGCTGGATGTCGTGGAATGCCGCAAAGCGCGCGCTGTCCTATGGCTACAGCAATGTCGTCTGGTATCCGGAAGGCACCGACGGTTGGGAGCTGGAGGATCTACCGCTGGCGGATGCGCAGCCTGAACCACGGTCGCAGGCGAATTAGGCCGTGCTTGGAACCATCTTCCGCGCCATAGTAAAGAACTCCCCTTGGCTGGGATAAGACATCATGCATTGGGCGCTCAGGCTTTTCGGTTTCGTCGTCGGTGTTTTGGCCTTGGCGATATTGGGGCTTGGCGGTTGGATCGTCATCGCCCATCAAGACGAATTACAGCTCGCCTCCGCTGCTGCGGCGAAGACCATCTGCTCGAACGTATTCATGGCCAAGCGCGAAGCGGATGCGATCTTGCGTACCGACCTGCTGGCCCTCGGACATCCGATCTTCCGCCTCGTGAAAATCGACGTCAGCGCCGTCGACCACAGCGTCGACGCCAGTCTTTTCGGTCTTTTCGCCAAACGTCACGCCCAGTATGTCGAGGGACGGGGCTGCACCAACGTCTTGAATGGCACGTCTTGGAATCATCCTGCCGCGCTGCGACCCTCACCTACGACTGACGCCGACACGCTCTGGCCGACCGGCGAAAAAGTGCAGTTATCCGACAACGCACGTTTGCAGGCGGCGGTGAACAATCCGGTTTTGCAAGGTCCGGGCATGCGAGCGATCGTTGTCGTGCACGACGGGCGCATCGTCGCCGAAACCTATGGCCAGGGTTTCACCCCTTCAACGCCCTTGCTGGGTTGGTCGATGACCAAGAGCGTCACGGCGGCCCTGGTCGGGCTGGCCATCAAGGACGGCAAACTTTCGCTCGATAAGAAACATCTGTTTCCGCAATGGGCGGGGGACGCCCGCTCGGACATCTCGGTCGCCGATCTGATGGCCATGTCTGGCGGACTGGAATGGAACGAAGATCAGGGGCGTCACACCGACCCGGGACGCATGGAGTATCTCGTGCGGGATGCGGCGGCTTTCGCGCGGGATCGAAGGCTCGTCGCCTCACCGGGAACGACATTTCACTATTCGTCCGGCGAGTCCGTTCTGCTGACGCGACTATGGCAGAACGCGATTGGCGAGGGGGCTCTGTCTTATCCGCGCGAGCGACTGTTCAACCCTTTGGGCATGAATAGCGCTGTTATCGAAGCCGACGAGGCCGACACGTTTCTCGGCGAAGGCTTCCTCTACGCCAACGCGCACGATTGGGCGCGCTTCGGCGAGTTTTTGCGATTGGGCGGGGATTGGAACGGCCAACAGCTTTTGCCGGCGGGCTTTGTCGACTATATGCGCTCACCTTTCCCAGCGTCCGATCAGGGCCAAGGCCCCGTCTATGGTCGTGGACAGCTTTGGTTGGCGCGTGGCCAAGGATTCGATCTCCCCGCCGACACGTTTATGTTGCAAGGTCACCTCCGTCAGGTGATCGCGATCATTCCCTCGCGCAAATTGGTGATCTTGCGTATGGGATTGACGCGTGAAGATATTGGCTTCAGCAACGCGAAGCTGCTGCGCACCATCGTCGCCGCAGGCTTTTGAAGCTTGCTGGATAAATGACGAGGCCGGACAGTCGAGCCGCGCCCCGTCATTTACGCGGGGAACGCGACGCTGCTTGTTGAGCAGCATCGGCTTTATCGTAGCGCATTCAAAATCGGCGAGTTCAAACGCCCAACGCCTCGACTAGAAAATCGATGAACAGGCGCGCTCGTAGCGGAAGTTGCCGTCCGAACGCGTGGAGAACATGGATCGGCGTGGTGAACATGGGTATCTCTGGCAGCACGATATTCAATCGTCCGGCCGCAAGGTCATCCTCGATCGCCAGGCGCATGAATTGCGTGATACCGACCCCCTTTAGGACTGCCTCGATCAAGGATTGAGCGTCGTCGCTATCGAAGGGGCCAGCCGGAACGATCCGCGTGCCATCGGCAAAAGTAAACGGTTGCGGCCGGCCGGCAAGCAAATGGCCAAGACAAGCATGCTGCTTGAGATCATCGATAGACCGGGGGATTCCCCGGCGCTGGAGATAGTCTGGCGATGCGCCCAGGACATATTGCAGGACACCCAACGACCGACGGATCAAGTTCGTGTCTTCCAATTCTCCGATTCTCACCGCGAGATCGAAACCTTCGCGAATCAGATCAACGCGGCGGTCTGTGACGCTGAGGTCGAGCTTGATGTCTGGGTAGCGTTCGAGGAACGAGCCAGACCAGGCAGAAATTAGCGGACGCCCAAATGTAGTCGGCACGGAGACCCGAAGCACGCCACGTACGTTGCCCGGAATCTGCACGATGTCCTCGGCTTCCTCTATAGCGCGCAGATGGGGAGCCACGTGCTCGTAGTACGCGGCGCCTTCGGACGTCGGGCTGAGCGTGCGCGTCGACCGCTGCAGAAGGCGGACACCGAGACGTTGTTCCAGGCGCGCGACGCTTTTCGATACCGCTGAAGGGCTGGCGCCGATCAACCTTGCGGCGCCGGCGAAAGACCCGGCATCAACCGTCCGCACAAAGGCGAGCAGGCCCGCCGTCTTTTCCAAAATCGTCGCCATTCAGGACATTTGATCTCGAAAGAACCGAACGACTTCTATCTATTCGGCCATCTATGAACGAATAGTCTAGCCATCGCAATGAGCGATCTCGCAGATACAAGGCGAGATCCGCTGTCATTGTTCAGATCCCTGGACGCCATGGTCTAGGTCTTCAAATGCCTTTCATCGCTCCCCCGTAGAGTAGACGGCCAGCAAATCGTCAGAGTTAGAATCCCACTTCTCACTTCGTAAAAAAAGGGAACGCAATATGCCTGCGCAAGCCAAACCAACCATCGTTTTCTGCCATGGAATCTGGGCCGATGGCTCATGCTTCAGTAAGGTCATTCCTGCATTGCAGGCGGACGGACACGAAGTCATCGCGGTTCAATATGGCCTGGACTCCTTCGAAGAGGACCTGGCGACGGTGAAGCGCACGCTCAACCGTGTCGGCAGCCCGGTCCTCCTCGTCGGTCATTCTTATGGTGGAGCGACCATCACCGCCTCGGGCACCGATGAGCGCGTAGTCGGCCTCGTCTACATCGCAGCTGTCGCCCCTGACGCCGGCGAGACCGTGCAGGACCAGCTTGACAAGTACCCGTCAGATATTTTCTCTCGCGTCGAGGTCGCGGACGGGCGCGCTTGGATGCTTCCGAATGGCACCGAGTTCTTCGCTGGAGATCTTTCCGAGAAAGACCAGAAACTCGTGTGGGCGACGCATTATGCGCCCGTCTACGATCTGTTCCGCCAACAGAAGCTCAGCGCAGACGACATCGCGTGGAGATCGAAGCCGAGCTGGTACATTCTGGCCACGCAAGACCGTACAGTACACCCTGACCTGCAGCGCTGGGTCTCGAAGCGCATGGGAGCGACCGTCACCGAAGTGGCGAGCAGTCACGTGCCGATGCTCTCTCAGCCCGACATCGTTATCGAGGTGATCCGCAAGGCCGCGGCCGCCGTTCAAAAAAGCTAATCGCGCTAGGCCATTGCCGGGACGTAAGAGAGACAGTCGGCAACGGCGGTCTCTCCTTCTCGTTTATGTAGCTGGTGCGCGACGACCGCCTATGGCGCGAAGGCGAAGTCGTTGGATAGCCGGCTTTCCGCCAGTGTTGGGTGCCAAGCGGACATCAAGCGAGCCTACTCCAAGCAGCCGATTTTATAGGTCCACGCCCTAGCACGCGATGTTATTCCATCTCCTGCTGGATGGTGCGGCTAAGCGCGAACAGCCGCTGGTCGATCAGCGTCGGCACCTCGCAGACGAAGGTCACGACGCGGCGCCGGTCGTCGAAGATGCGGGCTTCCCATAGCAGCTTGTTGTTGAGTTCGTCGATCTTCGCCTGATCGGGCGGCGACGCGCTCTGCAGCGTCTGCAGCATGGCCGTGTCGGCGCGGACCCGATCGGCCGCTTCGCGCTGTTTACGCGTGACGCGTTCGAGGCCGGCCAGCACTGTCGCGCGCTGCGCGTTCAGGCTGTCGAACAGCCCGGCGAAGATCAGTTTGCCTGACCTGGCCTTGTCCGGCGATCGCGACAGAAAGTCCGTGACCGCCTTCTGGGCTTCCTCAACGGGTACGCGCCGTGTCGCCAGACGTTCGACAAGCGCGCTGACCTCGGCGTCGTCCTTCCAGGCGCTGGCGACATCGTCGATCGGCGGTCCGGCCCAGACGGCAGCCAGCGAGATTTCCGGCACCTTGGCCTGAACGCACGGCCAGTCGGGATAACGCGGATCGGCGGCCTGCGCAGTGCCCGACCAGATCAACAAGAGTGCTGTGATGACGCCGATCGGTCTGTTCATGTCTCGCCCCCGGCTGGTGCCCGGCGGGCAAGGCCGCGGCCGGGATCGTAAGCAATGATTGCACCGATCATGAAGACGGCGGTACAGCCTGCGACAACGGCAAGGGAGACCCAATTGACCTTGTCATAGAGCGCGAAACGGATCAGTTCGACCGCATGGGTGAAGGGATTGAACAGGCAGAGATAATAGAGCATCGGGCTGCCCTCCTGCACGCGCCACAAAGGATAGAGTGCGGACGACGCAAAGAACATCGGGAAGATCACGAAGTTCATGACCCCCGCAAAATTCTCCAGCTGCTTGATGCGCGACGAGATCAGCATGCCCAGCGATCCCAGCATCAATCCGGACAAGATCAACGCCGGTAGAACGGTGAGATAGCCAATGAGCGGCGGAGCGATGTCCCAGAACCATGCGATCAGGAGAAATGCATAGACCTGCAGCAGGGAGACGACTGTCCCGGCCAGCAATTTGCACACCAACAGGAACCAGCGGGGCAGCGGGCTGACCAGAAGCGTCCGCATATTCCCCATCTCGCGGTCATAGACCATCGACAACGAGGACTGCATGCCATTGAACAGCTGGATCATCGCGATAAGACCGGGCGCGATATAGACCTCATAGAGAATATAGGTCTCGTAAGGCGGGATGATCGAGATACCAAGCACCTGCCGAAAGCCGGCGGCGAAAATGAACAGCCAGACCAGCGGACGCACCAGCGCCGAAACGAAACGCTCGCGCTGATGCAGGAAGCGCAGCGCTTCCCGCCACAGGATGCCGTTGAGGCAGGTTAGATAATTGCCGAAACCCAGTTTGCGACGCTCATGCGTGACGAATGTCGTACTCACAATGACCTCCCGCGCCGGTCGGCCGCCTCGGTCATGCTCCGGAAAGCCATGTCGAAATTGGGCGCGCCGGTTTCGCCGAGGATCTGCGTCACGGAACCGCGCGCGAGCACATGACCGCCATGCAGCACGACAAGATCGTCACTGGCGGCAATCTCGTCAAACAGATGTGTTGCCCACAGCACGCCGATGCCTTGTTCCGCGACCAGCATCCGGACATGCGCAAGAATATCGGCGCGCGCCTGCACGTCGAGACCAACTGTCGCTTCGTCCAACAGCAGCAGCCGCGGCCGATGCAGCAGTGCGCGGGCGATCTCGAGACGTCGCATCTGTCCGCCGGAGAGATCGCGCACCCGGCTGTTCACCCGGTCGGCAAGGCCGATGCGCGCAATCACCTCGTCGCCGCGCAGCCGGGCTTCGCGCCGCGCGATGCCCTGCAGCGCGGCATGATAGAGCAGGTTCTGCATGACAGACAGATCGAGATCGAGCGTACGTGGTTGAAACACCACGCCAAGCAGCCGCAAGGCATCGCTCGGCGTATCGCTGATGTCGTGGCCGAATACGCTGATCCGTCCAGTTTGAATGCCGAACAGCCGGGTGATCAGCGCTATCAGCGTACTCTTGCCCGCGCCATTGAGGCCGAGCAGAGCCGTGAAACTCGCCGGCGCGACATTGAAGGAGACATCCGACAGCGCCTGCCGACGGCCATAGCAATGGCTGATGCCTGCGACCGACAGCGCGGGTGTGACCGCCGGCGCGTCAATCGGCTCCGGCGCGTCGTGCGCGACCTGTTCAGGCCGGGATGTGTCGATGGTGGTCATGGCCGTGCCATGGCGATGCCCCAGGGCAATTCGCCGACCTGAATGGTCTTGATGACTTTCTGCGCAGCGACATCGATGACCGAGACATCGTTGGAGACGCCATTGGTGACCAGCAGATATTTCTCATCGGGGGTAAACGCCATGTGCCAGACCCGCTGGCCCACCAGCAGATACTTGATCACTTTGTGGGTCGCCGCATCGACGACGGCGATCCGGTTGGCGGGGCCGAGCGCGATGAAGGCGATTTTGGCGTCCCGGGTCATGCCGATGCCAACCGGCTGAATGGCTTCGCGCCGCAGACCGGGAATGTTGAACTCGATCTTGTCGGTCACGACACGCTTGGTGGGATTGATCACCGACACGGTGCCCCCGATCTCTGAGGACACCCACAGTTCCGAGCCGTCGCGCTTGAATTCGGCGAAGCGCGGACGCGCGTCGACCAGGACATTGGCCACGATCTCGCGCGTCGCGGTGTCGATGAAATGCGCCATGTTGGTGGTTTCAGACGTGTTGATCAGGATCTTGCCGTCAGGGCTGATCGCCATGCCTTCGGGCTCGACACCGACCTGCACGTCGCCCATGCGCACGCGCTTTTCGAGATCGATCACGGTCACCGTGTTGTCGTTCTCATTGGCGACATAGAGAACCTTGCCGGCGGCATCCTGGGTGAACAGCTCGGGGTCAGGACCGGACGGCAGCGAGTCGACCACCTTCTGACTGGCGACGTCGATGATCTGAATGGTGTCGTCGTCGCCGACCGCGACAAGTACCGATTTGCCATCGCGCGTCAGTTCGATGCCGCGCGGACGCTGACCGACCTTGATAGTCGCCGTGACGGTCCAGCTATCGGTGTCGATCACCGAGACCGTGTTGCTCTTCTCATTCGACACATAAGCGAGAAAGGCCGATGCAGGCGCCGCTGTTGCAAGCCATGTCGCTGCTCCGCACAGCCAGACGCGGCACAGCATCTTCGATCTGTTCATCATCATTGCAGCCTGCATTTGCTTTCCGGACGATCAATACCGAGCGTGTCGAGCTCCGAGACCTGATGCAGGAAGCCGTCCTGCGGCGATACCGAAATCACCATGCGCCCGTCGACCAGCAGGATCGGCTGGCGTAGCTGCAGGTTCCAGTCTCGGATGGTGAGCCGCTGCCCCTTGAAGCCGGCGATGGAGAAATCGGGCGACTTCAGAAACGCCAGAATGGCTTTGCCATCGCCCGAATTCGTGCGGGACGCGGCTTCGCCGATCATGCGGGTCGCGAGCCAGGCCTGCATGTCGCGCGCTGTCATGCGGCGCGCATTCAGTTTGGTGAAGCGGTTCTGGATCTGCACGGCGCCCCATTGATCCTGTGCAGCATGCCAACTGGTCGGTACCAGACCCGCCGATCCCGCGACCGGCCGCGGATCCCAGGTGCGATACGGCAAATAGGAGGCGAAGACTTCGCTCTCGTCGGCGGCGATCATGACGTCATAGGCCGGTGCCTGTTGCGTGAAAACCGGGATTTGGCGCTGGATCAGTGTGACGCCGCTATCGGTGCGCCGCGCGCCGCCCGTGTCCTCGAACACACGTTCCTGCACGATCTTTGCGCCGAACCGGGCGGCGGCACGGCGATAGGCGTCGGCTTCAAGCCGGTCGTCGTCATGCGAACCGACCACGAGCAGCCAGCGTTTCCACTGCTTCCACACCAGATACTGCGCCAGCGCATCCGCCAGCATCGATCGCGTCGGCGCGATATGGATCACATTGGCACGGCAGTCCGCCTCGCGCAGCCGATCGTCGGCGGCACCCACATTGAACAGGATGCCGCCGCGGTCACGCACCGCATCGGCCGCCAGCAGCAATGCATCGGGCGGCAGATCGGCAATGATGAAGGTGCTGCGGCCAGCGAGATCGCGTGCGGCTGCGGCGACATCGTCGCCCTCCTTCACACGGATCTCCTCCAGCCCGAACTGCTGCTTCAGGAACCTGCCAGTGGTGTTGTTATCCTCGATGGCGAGCCGCGCGCCGGCGATGCCATCGTTCTCGGACGGTAATTCGACCAGCGAAAGAGTTGCCTTGATGCCGGCCTGACCGAGATAACCGATGCTGATCGTCAGCGGTTCGGCCGCCAGCGCAGACGACGTCACGGCGCAGAGACTGATCGCGCCGATCAACCACCGTATCATGTTCCCTCCGGCTACTCCTTCCCGGCTTGGCGCCGGTGAAGGGTCTCGTGCTTGAAACATGAACCAATTATCGTAGCTTGCAACCTCGGATTCTGCCGACGCGTTGCATTTTAATGATGCGAGGTCCGCGATGAGAGCCCTATCGATCACCGTGCTGTTACTGATGATGACAGCGACGGCTCACGCCGCAGCGCCTAAAGTGGCGGTGTTCAATTTCGAATGGCTGGATACGAGCCTCGAAGGCGAGGTGAAGGGACGCCGCAGCGACGAGCAGGCAAGACTGCTCCATGCTGCCGACCAGCTTCGCGAGGAGATGAAGCAATCCGGCCGTTTCGAGCTGCTGGATATGTCATCCCTCAATGTTGCGGCGCAAGGCCGTAACTTGCAGGCATGCGGCGGCTGTGACGTACAACTCGCGCAGCAGATCGGTGCCGACCTTGTCATTACGGGGCTCGTACAGAAGGTCTCGAACCTGATCCTCAATATGAACATCACCCTGCGGAATGTTCACACCGGGCGACTGGTCGCCACCATGAGCGCTGACCTGCGCGGCAACACCGACGAAAGCTGGTCGCGCGCGACGAGCTATCTGGTGCGCAACCGCCTGCTCTCACCGAATTACGGCGCCCCGCAGCCGCAGTAACGCAAGCCGCTGCTCACCCTTTAAGCCGCGCCGCGTGCCAGCGCAGATGATCGGCCATGAAGGTCGAGATGAAATAGTAGCTGTGATCGTAGCCGGGCTGGTGGCGCAGCGTCAGCGCAATGCCTGCCTTTTTACAAGCACTTTGCAGCAGTTCAGGCCGCAATTGTTCGGCCAGAAAATTGTCGGCGTCGCCCTGATCGACCAGCAATTCGGGGAATCGCGCGCCGTCCTCGATCAGGGCAACCGCATCGTGCTTTCGCCACGCCGCTTTGTCGTCGCCGAGATAGCCGCCCAGCGCCTTGATCCCCCACGGCACCTGCGACGGCGCCACGATCGGAGCGAAAGCGCTGGCCGCGCGGTAGCGATCAGGATGACGCAGCGCAATGGTCAGCGCGCCATGCCCGCCCATGGAATGGCCCAGAATCGACTGACGGCCGCTATCGATCGGGAATTGATCGGCCACGAGCTGCGGCAGCTCCTCGGTCACATAACTCCACATGCGATAGTTGCGCGCATAAGGCGCCTGGGTGGCATCGACATAGAAGCCGGCGCCCAGCCCGAAGTCATAGGCATTGTCGGCGTCACCGGGAACATCGGCACCGCGCGGGCTGGTGTCCGGCGCAACGAAGATCAGCCCCAGTTCGGCGCATGCGGCGCGAAACTCGCCCTTTTCGGTGACATTGGCGTGGGTGCAGGTGAGGCCCGAGAGATACCAGACCACGGGCAGCCTGGCGCCGTCCTGATGCGGCGGCACATAGACCGAGAATGTCATGTCAGTTCCGGTCGCACGACTGGCGTGTTTGTAGACACCCTGCGTGCCGCCATATGATCGATTGAGCGAAACTGTCTGCATGGTCATGACTTTACAGGTTGGGTGCGGCAGCGATGCGACATCGCCGAAACAGGTGATATCCGGTCAGGGACGCCCGGTCAGGCGATGCCACGCTCGATGGCGAAGCGCACCAGTTCGACGGAGCTGCGGACGCCGAGCTTTTGCCGCATGAGTGACGATGTATTGGCGACCGTCTTGTAGGAAGCGTGAACCATCCATGCAATCTCGGCAAGGCTCTTGCCGGCACCGAGCAGTCGCAGGATCTCCATCTCGCGCGAATTCAGCTTCGACAGCGGACTTTGCGTCAGCGCAGGACCGGCAAAAGCAAGGCTTCGTGCCATCGCCGGTGGCAGATACACGCCGCCGCGCGCAACCTCATAGACGGCCTCCAGCAGGTCGTGTGGGTCGCCGGTCTTGGAGACATAGCCCTTGGCGCCGCTCTCGATCGCACGGGCAGCGAAGATCGGGTCGTCATTCATGCTGAACATGATGATGCGCATCGTGTCGTCGCGCAGCAGGATGCGCCGCGCCAGTTCATATCCGGACACGGTCGGCAGATTGATATCGATGATGCAGATATCGGGATCTCCGGTCAGGAAAACCTGCTCCCCACTGGCGGCATCGGACGCTTCCAGCAGTTCGATCTCCGGATCGTCCGCGAACACCGCGCGGCAACCCGATGTGACGATGGGGTGATCATCGACGATCAGAACGCGCATGGGTTAACCCCGTAAACTCTGTCGGCAAGAACTCTGTCAGCAAGTCTCGGCCTGCTCCTCGATTGCTGCGCTGCATCAGCCGCGCGCCTTTGGAGTGACATGATTGACAATCGAAGGTCGTCTCGATCCGATATGATCGCCGTCGAATTTCACTGTCAAGTTCATAGTCGCGGCATGCAGGCGAGATGCGAGTGAAAGCATGGTCATGTGGCAGAATCTTTCGCTGCGCGCGCGGATCAATCTTCTGGTCGCGCTGGTGCTCGCTCTTGGCCTGGTCGCCAATGTCGCGCGGCTCGCGCTGGAAGCTGGCCCGCGCGTCCAGGCCGAGGACCAGAGCGTGATCCGGCTGACGCGCGAAGTCATCGAAAGCATCGGAACTGGCCTGAGCGAAGCGCAGGATCCGAATGCGCGGCTCGATAAAATTGTCGCCGATCTCAATCGATTGCGACATGTCAGTATTGTCAGGCAAGGCGATGGGAACATGCCGTCCCCGAAGAGTGACGGTCAGGATCGGAGCGACGGTGCAGGCTCTCCGCCATCGTGGTTCGTATCCTTGATACACCCGGAGCGGATATCGGAGTCGGTGTCGGTGATGGTTGGCGAGAAGCGGCAGACGCTGCTGATCACCTCGCATCCCGATGACGAGATGCGGGAAATATGGGACGGCATCGTCACCCAGCTCGCACTCAGTCTGATCGTTGCAATGGTGTTGTTCGTCGTCACGAGCCTGGTCGTTCGGCGGGCGCTGGCGCCGCTCGATGCATTGTCGCAGGCCATGGTCGATATCGAAGCGGGGAACTATCAGGCACGCGTCGCCCCCACGGGAGCACCGGAACTCGCCGCACTCTGCATCCGGCTCAATCATCTCGCAGCCACATTGGGCGATGTGCTCGAGGACCGGCGGCGTCTGGCCCAACGGGCCGTCTCGCTGCAGGATATCGAGCGCAAGGATATCGCACGCGAACTGCATGACGAGTTCGGGCCGTATCTGTTCGCCCTGCGCGCCCATGCGGGCGCAGTGATGCGCCTCGCCGATCACGATCCGTCGGGCACGGGTGCCTTGTCGAGGCATGGCACTGCCATTCTGGCGCAGGTCGATGTCTTGCAGCAGTTCAATCGCCGCATTCTCGAGCGATTGCGACCGGTCGGGCTGACGGATCTCGGCTTGTCCGGTGCCATTACGGTCTTGCTGCGTCTCTGGCGCGAATCCCATCCGGAGGTCATGATCGAGAGCCTGGTATCGCCGACGCTTGCTCCCCTTGGTGAGGTTGCCGAGCTGACCGCCTATCGCGTCGTTCAGGAGGCACTCACCAATGTGTTCCGCCACGCGCAAGCCTCTGCCGTGAGCGTGGTCATCGAACCGGCGATGGGGACGGCCGCGAAGCCTGACTGTGACAATGTACTGGTCCGCGTGCGTGACAATGGCCGCGGCCTCGATCCTGATCGCAATGGCGGCTTTGGTCTGGTCGGCATGAGAGAGCGGGTCTGGGCCCTGGGCGGGACGCTCACGGTCAGATCTGATGTGGACGGTGTGAGTGTCGAGGCTATCATTCCCGTGACGGAGCCGCTGCCAAATCCGCCTGTTACGCGCGATCGGGAATTTGTCCCGACTTTATCGGGAAAATAACTGAGACGGATTTCGACATTTGCAGATAGCGCAGCCTCTCACACTCGCTAGTATCACGCTACCGAACGGTGCCATCAGAGCGCCGACGCGGAATGGGGTGAAACAGATGCGCGTAAGAGTGCTGGTCGTGGCTTCGCTGTCGACGGGTCTTCTACCGGTTTCCGAAACGGCTTTTGCGCAAAGTCCGCCTGGAGAGCCGCAGGTGCTGCCCCCCGTGGTGGTGTCCGCCCCTGCCACCGCCAGCAAACGCGGCCCCCGGCGTCAGACCACCCAGCGGGTCGCCGAGCGGCCGCGTACGGTCTACGTCTATCCGACCACGCCAACGTCGCGTTCCGGCATCGACGTCGACAAGGTCACGGCGAGTATCAATTATGTCGATGCGCGCGCGATCGAACGTGCCAATTCCCTGAACGTTACTGATGCCCTGCAGCAGCAAGTGCCCGGCATTCTGATCAACGAAGTCGCGGGCAATCCCTTTCAGCCCGATCTGCAATTTCGCGGCTTCGTGGCGTCGCCAGTGGCTGGCACGCCGCAGGGGCTCGCGGTCTATCAGAATGGCGTGCGTATCAACGAGGCCTTCGGCGACACCGTCAATTGGGACCTGATCCCGACCGCGGCGATCCGCTCGGTCAGCGTGGTCACCAACAATCCCGCCTTCGGCCTCAACGCGCTGGGCGGCGCGGTCAACATCCAGATGAAGGACGGCTTCAACTATCAGGGAGCCGAGCTCAGCACGATGGGCGGCTCGTTCGGCCGCATCCAGGGCTCGGCGCAGTGGGGCAAGCAGGTCGAGGGATTCGCCGTCTATGGCGCGCTCGAAGGCCTGCATGACAAGGGCTTCCGCAACTTCGCGACATCGGACGTCCGACGCTTTTATGGCGATGTGGGCTACCGCAGCGACAGCAGCGAGCTTCACCTCAATATGGGCGTCGCCAACAACAAGTTTGGCGCCTCGGCGACCGTTCCGGTCGAGCTGCTGCAGCAGAATTATGGCGCCACCTATACGACGCCGCAGACCTCGAATAACCGCGTCGGCTATCTCAATTTCACTGGAAAGGTCGAGGCGACGCCGACCTGGACGGTGGAGGCGGCGGCGCATCTTCGCTTCTTCCGGAACAAGACCCAGGATGGCAATCCAACCGGCACCCAGCCCTGCGAAGATCCGACCCTCCTGTGCTTCGGCGATGACGACACGCCGGCCAACGGCCTCAACGGCGCGCAAATTGCCAATCCCTTCGCGCCCGGCGCGGTTCTTGGCGAGAATGATCGCACCTCGACGCGCTCGACCACGGTGGGCGGCTCCCTGCAGGCGACCAATACCGATCAGCTGTTCGGCCATAACAACCGCTTTGTCGTCGGCGCCAGCTATTCGTCCAGCGCCAGTCACTTCACGGCCAGCGCCGAACTCGGCACCATCGGCCCGGATTACATCGTCACCGGCAGCGGGATTTCCCTCGGTCAGTCCGGCGATCCGATCGCGATCGGCCCGGTGTCGCTGCGGACCACCAATCGCTATGGCGGCATTTACGCGCTCGACACGTTCGATGTGACCAATGCCTTTTCGATCACCGGCGGCGGTCGCTTCAACACGGCGCAGATCGTGCTCGAGGATCAGATCGGCACCGCGCTCAACGGTGACCACACTTTCAACCGTTTCAATCCGATCATCGGCGGTACCTACAAGATCACGCCTGGACTGACGGCCTATGCCGGCTATTCGGAAGCCAACCGCGCGCCGACCCCGCTGGAACTCGGCTGTGCCGACCCCGCCAATCCCTGCATCGTCGGTGCCTTCCTGATCTCCGATCCGCCGCTCAAGCAGGTGGTTTCGCATACGATAGAAGCTGGTCTGCGTGGCACCAAAGAGCTGAATGCCGGCACGCTGGGCTGGAAGCTCGGCGCCTTCCGCGCCACCAACACCGATGACATTCTCGCAATCCCGAGCCCGGTGCTGCAAGGCTATGGCTATTTCCAGAATGTCGGCTCGACGCGCCGGCAGGGTATCGAGGCGGAGGTCACGCTGCGTGCACCGACCCTGCAGCTCTATGCGAGCTATGCCTTCGTCGATGCGCGCTTCCTTGATCCGCTCGCGATCGGCTCGAACAGCCCGTTCAAGGATGACGACGGCAACGTCCAGATCCTGCCCGGCAACCAGATCCCGGCAATCCCGCGTCACCGCGTCAAGGCCGGGTTCGACTATGCACTGACCGACGCTTTCAAAGTCGGGGCTGATGCGCTGTTCGTCAGCAGCCAGTATTTCGTCGGTGACGATTCCAACCAGGCACCGAAACTTGAAGCCTATACCGTGTTCAATGCCCACGCGTCGTACCAGATCGACAAATCCGTGCAGGTCTTCGCCCGCGTCGACAACATCCTCGATCGACGCTATTCGACATACGGGACTTTCTTCGAGACCGACTCGGTGCCGAATTTTGCCAATGGCGGCGCCCAGTTCACGGACGCACGTTCGGTCAGCCCGGCGCGGCCCCGCGCCTTCTATGCCGGTGTGAAGGTCAGGTTCTGACGGGCGTGGGCGATCAGGCCCGCATCCAGTAGCGATAACCGAGCCACCCGAGCAGGAGTGCGCTGGCGAGCCACAATACGATAATGGCGATCATGCCCGATCTGCTGGTCGGGCGTTCTGCAGCCTCGCGCGCCTTGATCCGGTACTCCGCCATCACCTCGCCCGGGACCAGCGCCACCACGAGCCAGATACCCAGCGGCACGATGATCAGGTCGTCGAGATAGCCAAGGACCGGCACGAAATCCGGAATGAGATCGATCGGCGACAGCGCATAGGCGGCGACAGCGATCGCGAGAACTTTCGCAAACCACGGCACCCGCGGATCGCGCGCGGCGAGATAGACGGCATGCGTGTCCGTCTTGATGTTCCGGGCCCAGCTTTTGATCCGCATCAACATGGATGCGTCGTATCGCACAAGTCAGCTTCAAGATAGCCATTGATATTGCAGCAGAAGTCGGCGGATTTCGTTTCCCCATACGGAGGCTCGGATCTTGCCGCCCCAGCCACAGCGGGCCCCGGATGCGCCCTTTGGCGTGTTGAGGAGCCGCCCGTTTCGTGGGAAGACGGCGGAAAGCTGAAAAAGTGTACCCAAAGAATTTCTGGGAGCGAGATGCCATGACCTACCGAGCACCGATCAACGACATGCTGCTGGCCCTGAATCACGGCGCCGGCCTGCAGGCGGCCCTAAAAGCCGGCCATTACGGCGATTTCGACGCCGATATGACCGCTGCCGTGCTCGAAGAGGCCGGCCGCTTTGCCAGTGACGTTCTGGCGCCGCTCAATACCGTAGGCGACAAGAACGGCATCAAGCTCACGGATAATAAAGTCACCACGGCCCCCGGCTGGCCCGATGCCTATGCGCGCTGGACTGCCGCCGGCTGGAACGGCGTCTCCGGCCCCGAAGCCTTCGGCGGCCAGGGCCTGCCGCTGGCGATCAATGCCGCCTGCACCGAAATCTGGAGCGCGTCGAACATCGCCTTCGGCCTTTGCCCGCTGCTGACACTGTCGGCCATCGAAGCGCTCGACGCCCATGGCAGCGATGAGCTGAAAAAGATCTATCTGGAAAAGCTGGTCACCGGTGAATGGACCGGCACCATGCAGCTCACCGAGCCGCAGGCCGGCTCCGATGTCGGCGCGCTGCGCTCGCGTGCCGAGCGTCAGGCCGATGGCAGCTATCGCATCTCCGGCACCAAGATCTTCATCACCTATGGCGATCACGACATGACCGACAACATCGTGCATTTCGTGCTCGCACGATTGCCCGATGCACCCGCCGGCACCAAGGGCATCTCGCTGTTCCTGATTCCGAAATTTCTCGTCAATACCGACGGCTCGCTCGGTGAGCGCAACGACATCCATGCGTCAGGCGTCGAACACAAGCTCGGCATGCACGCCTCCCCCACCTGCACCATGACCATGGGCGACAAAGGCGGCGCGGTCGGCTACCTCATCGGCGAGGAAAATCGCGGCATGCTCTGCATGTTCACGATGATGAACCAGGCCCGCCTCGGCGTCGGCCTTGAAGGCGTCGGCATTGCCGACCGCGCCTATCAGCAGGCACTGGCCTTTGCGCAGGAGCGCAAACAAGGCCGCGGCATCGGCAGCAAGACGGCCGGCATGGACCCGATTATCGTGCATCCCGACGTCAAGCGCATGCTGATGCAGATGCGCTCCCTCACCGCCGCCGCGCGGACCATCTGCTACGCCACCGCCGTGGCGCTCGACATCGCCGCACGTTCGCCCGACGCCAAGGTGCGCACCGAAGCGGCGGCACGCGGCGCACTGCTGACGCCGATCGCCAAGGCCTTCTCCACGGATATCGGCAACGAAGTGACGTCACTCGGCGTGCAGATCCATGGCGGCATGGGCTTCATCGAAGAGACCGGCGCGGCACAGCACTACCGCGATGCGCGGATCACCGCGATCTATGAAGGCACCAACGGTATCCAGTCGATCGATCTCGTCACGCGCAAACTCGCGGCATCGGGCGGCGAATCCGTATGGGCACTGCTGGACGAACTCGGCGGCATCGTGTCGCGCGTCGAGGCCTCCAACGATCCCGCCTTCGGCACCACCGGCGCAAAACTCCGCGACGCGCTCGGCTCGCTGGAGCGTTCGAGCAAGTGGCTGCTGGAGAAGCTGGCCTCGGCGCCAAACGACGCTCTGTCCGGCGCCACGCCCTATCTGCGGCTGTTCGGCTCCGCGCTCGGCGGATGCATGCTGGCCAATGAGGCGCTTGCAGCGCGCGACATCGACGGCGGCAGCGACGCGACGCGTTATGTCACACTGGCGCGGTTCTTCGCCGAGAATGTTGCGGTGCAGGCTGGTTCGCTTGAACGCACCGTGATGGACTCCAGTGAATCCGTGATGTCGGCCGATGCCGTTTTGCTGGCATAAACCATCGCCCTCCATATCGGCCGCAGCGGATTGATGTAATATCCGGCAGAGGAAACGTGCCAGCCGCGCTTTTTGCGGGGCGCTATGGGCTATGCCAGGGAATTGACATGACCGAACATCTGATCGTGACCGACGACGAGGCCACGCGCGTGATCACGCTGCGCCGGCCGGAAAAGAAGAACGCGCTGACGCAGGACATGTATCACGCCATGTCGGACGCGATCGACACCGCGCAGAACAATCCCGATATCCGCTGCATGATCATCACCGGCGGCTCCGGCGCCTTCACCGCGGGCAACGACCTGCAGGATTTTCTGAAGGACAGCGCCGAAAAGGCCGAGTCCCCACGCGCGTCGAACGCCGTGAAGTTTCTGTATTCGCTGGCGCAGAACACCAAGCCGATCATCGCCGCGGTGGATGGCATTGCCATCGGCATCGGCACGACCATGCTTTTCCACTGCGACTATGTGCTGGCCTCGACCACCGCAACCTTCTCAACGCCGTTCATTCATCTCGGCCTGGTGCCGGAAGCCGCCTCCAGCCTGCTGTTCCCGCGCACAATGGGTCATCAGCGGGCCTTCGCCGCGCTGGTGATGGGCCGCACGATGACGGCGGAAGATGGCCAGGCCGCCGGTTTCATCAACGAAATCGTGCCGCCCGGTCACACCGAAGTCGAAGCGCGCAAGGTCGCCCGCGAGATCTGCGCACTACCGGTGGAAGCCGTGGCAATCTCGCGCCGGCTGCTGAAGCTCCCGCCCGAGGATCTCACGCGGCGCATCGATCAGGAGAGCCATCTGTTCGGCGAGCGCATGAAGTCGCAGGAAGCGAGCGCGGCTTTCAAGGCGTTCTTCGCGCGCAAGAAGGCGTAATCTAACCTCTCCCCGTGCTTACGGGGAGAGGTCGACGCGTCTTCGCGGCGGGTGAGGGGCATGGCACCATGCCAGCATCGATGGAGATCTAGCGGATCACATCGCTGTCGCACTGAGACGCCAAAGTCCTCAATCATCGATACAAGATGCTCAAAATCATGCGACCCGATAGCTCTCCCGAATGGCAATGCCCTTGCGCCGCCCCTCACCCGGATCGCAAAAGCGATCCGACCTCTCCCCGTAAAGCACGGGGAGAGGTTAAGAATGCAGCGCTCGCTGCGTGCACTGTTCTAGCTGGCGCACTATTATGTGTAGCACCGGCCGCCCATGCCCAGACCCCAACATCCCCCATCGACGTCACCGTCCTTGCCATCAACGACTTCCACGGCAATCTGCGCCCTGCCCCCGGCGGTATCAGTATCGACGATCCCGCCGACAGGACGAAGAAGATCACCGTGCCCGCCGGCGGCGCCGAGCATATGGCGACGCTGGTCAAGCAGCTCCGCGCCGGCAAGGCGAACAGCGTATTCGTGGCCGCGGGCGACCTGATCGGCGCCAGCCCATTTCTCTCCGCGCTGTTTCATGACGAACCGACCATCGAGGCACTGTCGATGATGGGCCTTGAGATCGCCTCGGTCGGCAATCACGAATTCGACGAAGGGCGCGACGAGCTGCTGCGCATGCAGAACGGTGGCTGCCATCCCGTCGATGGCTGCCAAGGCCCGCATCCCTTTGCCGGCGCGACGTTCAACTATCTCGCCGCCTCGACCATCGATACCAAGACCGGCCAGTCGCTGCTGCCGTCCTATCAGATCAAGACATTCGACGGCATTCCCGTCGCCTTCATCGGCCTGACGCTGAAAGGCACGCCCGGCCTCGTGGCGCCGCCCGGCATTGCCGGTCTCGAATTCAGGGATGAAGCGGACACCGTCAACGCGCTGGTGCCCGAACTGAAGGCAAAGGGTGTCGAGGCCATCGTGGTGCTGATCCATGAGGGCGGCTTCCCCACCGGCGACTACAATGAATGTCCGGGTATTTCCGGACCGATCGTCGATATCGTGAAGAAGTTCGACAAGGCGGTCGACGTCGTCGTCAGCGGTCACACCCACCGCGCCTATACCTGCCAGATCGACGGACGACTCGTCACGTCGGGCGACAAATACGGCACGCTGGTTACCACCATCGATCTCAAGCTCGATCGCACGACGCAGGACGTCATCAGCGCCAAGGCCGACAACGTCATCGTGCGCACGGCAACCTATCCCGCAGATCCCGCCCAGACGGCCTTGCTTGCCGCCTATGACAAGGTTGCCGCGCCCATTGCCAGTCGCCCTGCCGGATCGATCACCGCAGCGCTGTCTCGCATGCCCGACATGACGACCGGCGAAAGCCCGCTGGGCGATATCATCGCCGACGCACATCTCGCGGCGACATCGGCCGGCAATCTCGGCGCCGCCGTGATCGCCTTTACCAATCCCGGCGGCATCCGCGCCGACATGACCAAATCGGTCGACGGCAGCGTGACCTATGGCGACGTCTTCGCAGCGCAGCCGTTCCGCAATCAGCTGGTGACGCTGACGCTCACAGGCACGCAAATCAAGGCGATGCTCGAGCAGCAATGGAACACCCCGAGCCGGCCGCGCATCCTGCAGGTCTCGAAAGGCTTCAGCTACGCGTGGGACAACACGGCGGCGGCGGGTCAGCGCGTCCCGCCCGGGCGCATGATGCTGGAGGGCAAGGTGATCGATCCCGCAGCAAATTATCGCGTCACCGTGAACGGCTTTCTCGCCGTCGGCGGCGATGGCTTCACGGTGTTGAAAGAGGGCAAGGAGCCGCTGGTCGGCGTCTATGATGTCGATGCGCTGAACGCCTACATGAAGGCCAACAGCCCGGTGTCGCCGATGCCGCTGGGACGAATTGCGCGGGTGGATTAGGGGAACGCCTGTCTGCCGGAAGCTGTCATTCTGAAGCGATCATCTTGGCTCTTCATTCCCCGGCCCGGGATCTCGACCCAAGCTCGTCATTCCGGGGCGTGCGTCGCCGGCGAAGCCGGCAGAGCGCGAACCCGGAATCCCGGTGTGTTTGGCACGATCAGAGAGTCCCATGTCGAGATTCCGGGTTCGCGTTCGGCGAGAGCCGCCCGCGACCCGGAATGACGAGTGTGAGATAGACCCGCGCGGAACGCACCAAAACATTTATTCCTAAATCCCGTTGACAGCATCTCCATCAGGTTTATATTCCCCTCCGTCCTGCCCCACCGAGAGGGGCGATCGCGATCGTCACGTTCGCGGGGTGGGATGCGGTGGACGCCGGAGATGCGGCGTCGCGCGGTTCATGGGGGACGTCTGTCTTCGGGCAGGACGGATCTGCGCCAGCACTGCCACTGGCAAGGAGACGACCGACCTTGGGATGGACAGAGCCCTGGACAGTGTGACGGACGACCAAGTCAAAACGTGTCCGGCCTATTCGCTTGAGGCTCCCTTCCCATCGCCTTGGGACTTTAATTCGCGATCGGATCGTTCGTCGAGGCAAAGTGCAAGCAACCGAAAAAACACCGCAGGCGGAACGTCGGGCACTTGCTCGGCGCCTCCGAAAGTCCTGATGCACTCTAAATTGCGGAAGACCGCATTCGCATCAGGCCCAAGGGTGCAACGGGCACCCGGCGTTCCGCACGCCCTCTCACAAGGGGCGGGAATGCAAGCGACGACGGCGCCCCCGCGCCGTAAACAACAGGGGTGATGACGCATGTCTGAAGAGCAGTGGCTGTTTGACAGTTGAATCCGTGAATGACGTGACGCGCTATCGGCGCCGCACCCACAGGTGTCATCCCCGGGCTTGACCCGGGGATCCAGCTTGGCCCGCACACCGTCGCACAAGAAAGATGGATGGCCGGGTCAAGCCCGGCCATGACGTGGGGAGAAGCCTGGGATTATTGCGAAGCTCGCTTCGCGCCATCCGGCCATGACGATCATGAAATTGAACGGCCTTCACCTTCTACGCCACGTTTCTCCGATCGATCTCGCTATGGACATCGAACGGCTCCGGCCTGCCCACCGCATAGCCCTGCGCAAAGTCGACGCCGATCTCCGTGAGCGCCGTGATGATCTCGTCGCTCTCGACAAATTCCGCCACCGTCCGCTTGCCCATGATCTTGCCGATATGGCTGATCATCTCGACCATGGCGCGGTCGATCGGATCGGTGAGCATGTCCTTGACGAAGGAGCCATCGATCTTGAGATAGTCCACAGGCAGGTGCTTGAGATAGGCGAAGGATGACATGCCGCTGCCGAAATCGTCCAGCGAGAAGCGGCAGCCGATCTGCTGCAGCGCCTGAATGAATTTATTGGCATCGGCGAGATTGGCGATGGCGCTTGTCTCGGTGATCTCGAAGCAGATGATGGTCGGCGGTATCCGATAGATGCGGAACTGCTCGCGGACATAGTCCAGAAAGCTTTCATCCTTGAATGTCGCGCCGGACAGGTTGATGGCGCAGGTCGAGACCGGCGTCGCACCTTCGACCAATCGCGCGGCGAGAATGATGAACGCATTCCTGACCACCCAGCGATCGATCAGCGTCATCAAACCATAACGTTCTGCCGCGGGAATGAAATGGCCGGGCGCAACCAGTTGCCCCGCCTCGTCGCGCAGCCGCAACAACAGTTCGACATGCAGAGTGCCATCCTCGCGCTCGCTGAGCGGAATGATCTTCTGGGCATAGAGACAGAAGCGATCCTGTTCCAGCGCATCGTGAATGCGCTGCACCCAGTTCATTTCGCCGAACCGCTGCAGCAATTCGGAATCGCTGGGCTGATGCAGTGTAACGCGATTGCGGCCTTTCTCCTTGGCCATGTAACAAGCTGCATCGGCCGCGCGTAGCGCCTCTTCCAGCGTCACCTCGGGCTGCGCGATACAGACGAGGCCGATACTGACGGTGACGTTGAACGAACGTCCGTTCCAGACGAAGTTCAGCTCCTCCACCGTCCGCCGCAATCGCTCGGCGGTCGCCGCTGCACGATCCGGCTCGCAGCGTTCCAGCAGCACGGCGAATTCATCGCCGCCAAGGCGGGCCAACAGATTGTCCGGGCGCAGATGTTTTTTCAGTATGCCCGAGACCTGCCGCAGCAGATGGTCGCCGGCAGCATGGCCGCAGGTGTCGTTGACGATCTTGAATTGATCGAGATCGAGGAACATCAGTGCATGCGGCCGCGCATCAGCGTCGATCCGCGGCAATGCGTATTGGACCCGACGCTCGAATTCGCGGCGGTTCGCCAGCCCCGTCATTGCATCATGCGAGGCCTGGAACGCGAGACGTGAGATGTATTTCTGCTCACGCTCCTTCTCGATCTTCAGCGCCGTCTCGAAGCGCTGACGCTGGATCAGCAGATTACGTGTCCGCCAGATGCCGAGCAGGATCAGCAGCGCCGCGGTGAGCACATTGGCGACCAGCAGAATGCCTTGAATGGCGCGGGAGCCGATGCCGAGGCGCCGGGAGAACTCCACTGCCAGCGGCGAGGTCTGTTCATTGATCTGGTCGATCTGCGCCTTCAGGGCTGCAAGGCGCATCGACCCCACCTTGCCATCGGTGACGCTAGCGTGAATGGCGTCGGCCGTATCGACCAAATTCTGGATCACGGGATCGGTGGCGTGCCAGGTCTCGATGGCTCGGGCGAGATAGACGACCTTGCTGAAATTGCGAAACAGCGAGATCATGCCGGGGATGTCTGCGGCATCGTTGCCGCCTTGCAGGAATCCGTCATAGGCAGCCCGCAGATCCGGCACCGGCTGTTCGAGCGCGCGGCGCGCGATGAGATCCCCAAGCGGCACGGCGATGCTCGCCTGATAACGACGATAATATCTGTCGTCGCCGGTCTCGGCATAGAGACTGAGCGCATGCACCGCCTCCATCTGCCCCTTCGACCATCGACTTTCGCCGGTGACATAGGCGCGGACCGACGACAGGATGTGGATGCTGGTGCCGGCGAGAAATGCCTGCAGCAAGACGATGGCAACGAACGGCCACACCGAACGCAAGAGATGGGGTACGCGCCTTGGATATTTCGATTCACTCATCGCGTACGAACCCACCCCAGACGCGAGCGCAACTGCGGAGTCCGACGATGGAATATGCGCACCTTCTCCGCAGAATGCCGCGGCCTCCACCGATAGCAGCCGCGACTTAACGCGCGTTTCAATTCCGCGGCGTCAGGCGGTGTCGATGAAACGACATGAATCGAATGTGAAGAAAGCGATCCATAATTCTGATCGGTAGCTCTGTTAGGGGACGACCGCACCAGCGATGCCCCCCTATCGGAACCTGACCTGACCGGCTAGGTTATCGTCTCATCATACCAGCGCACCCTGCGCTTGCGGACCATTTGCATGACGACACTTCTTCTGAGCCATCCGGCCTCGCTCGATCACCTCACCCCGCCCGGCCATCCTGAACGCCCCGACCGTATGCGCGCGGTGGCGCAGGCACTCAGCGAAGACCGCTTCAACGCGCTGGTGCGGGGCGAAGCGCCAGAGGGCAACCTCGACGTCGTCAGCCTGTGCCATGACAATCATTACATCGATGAATTGCGCCATGTCGCGCCGAGCAGTGGCCTCGTCTATCTCGACGGCGACACGTCGATGTCCCCCGGCACCTGGGAAGCGGTGATGCGCGGCGTCGGCGGCGCAATCGCGGCGACCGACGCGGTAATGAAAGGCGAGCACAGCAATGCCTTCGTCGCGACCCGCCCGCCCGGCCATCATGCCGAGCACAACAAACCGATGGGCTTCTGCTTCTTCGATCAGGCCGCGATTGCAGCGCGGTATGCGCAGCGCACCTACGGCATTACCCGCGCGGCCGTCGTGGATTTCGACGTCCACCATGGCAATGGCACGCAGGACATTTTCTGGGCCGACCCCACCGTGATGTATTGCTCGACACATCAGATGCCGCTGTTTCCCGGTACCGGTGCATCCCAGGAGCGCGGCGAGCACGACACGGTCGTCAATGCACCGCTGCATGACGGCGACGGCAGTGCAAAATTCCGCTCTGCTTTCGACAATCTCATCCTGCCGCAATTGCAGAAATTCGCACCGGAACTGCTGATCATCTCCGCCGGCTTCGATGCGCATCGCCGCGATCCGCTCGCGTCGCTCAATCTCGACGCCGAGGATTTCGGCTGGGTGACGCGCAAGCTGATGGATCTCGCCGACAGCACCGCCGGTGGCCGCATTGTCTCGGTACTCGAGGGTGGTTATGATCTTCAGGGCTTGAAAGAATCGGCTGCGGCCCATGTTTCTGCGCTGATGGGGGCATCGCGCTGAAAGGGGCGCAGGTCGCAAAACCTACCCGCCACAATACGCCCTCAAACATATCTTTGACTCCGTCCTTCCAAAACGCGCGCACGGGAAACCGAATGGCCGAGAACACTCACGCTGACGTCAAGAAACTGACCTTTGAGACCGCGATCGAAGAACTGGAATCGATCGTGAAGCGCCTCGAAGACGGCAAGGTGCCGCTGGAAGAGTCGGTCGCCATCTATGAGCGCGGCGAGGCGCTGAAACGGCGCTGCGACGAGTTGCTGCGTCAGGCTGAAGCCCGCGTGGACAAGATCACCACGGATTCGAACGGCAAAGCGATCGGCACCGAACCGCTGGACGTCCAGTAGGAAATCGCGCGGGCTGAGACCTCGCACCACCCCGCGGCCGAATTAGCGCTTGGCGCATGGCGCGGCCTGTTTATAGTCCGCCGTCAGTCCGGGGAACCAGCGTGCGCGTCCAGCACCGTCATGTCATCTATGTGCAGGGATACGATCCGCGGGGACTCTCGCAGTATTACCGCATGTTTCGGACCGAACTGCGCAAGTTCGGCCGGCTCTATGGTCTGACCACCTCGGTCAGCCGGCCGAAAGGTCATACGGACGGCGAATTTGCGCATGAATCCGCCTCCTGGCGCATCGAAACCTCCGGCGACGGCTGGCAGACCACAACCGATTACGATTTCCTGCGCTGGGAAGACATGATCCAGCGCGATCTGGCCGTGCCGATCTGGCGCACGCTGATCCACGCCATCGCCATCTATTGGGGCCTTGTCTTCTCCGGTACGATGGGCCGGTTCTGGAAGGCGCATTGGCGCTTCGCCACCTTCATCAGCTGGCCCCACGTCCTGTTGCTCAACGGAGCGATCTGGTCGGCGGGCATCGCCTGGCTGTTCGCGTTAGGGCTGCAGGCGCTTGGAATACACGGATTTCTGGTGGGCTGCGGCGCTGCGGCGGTGTTCGTGGCCGTGCTCGGCTCGCTGCTGAAATACACCGAAAAGCACACCTATCTGCTCTATCTGATGGCCGACACGATCTTCACCTGGCAGTTTTCCCACGGCAACCGGCCGGACTGGGACGCCCGGATCGACCGCTTCGCGCAGCATCTGGTCCAGGTTGCCAAGTCTACCAAAGCGCAGGAAATCGTGCTGGTCGGTCACAGCTCCGGGTCGTTCCTTGGCTCCGAAATCCTCGCCCGCGCGCTGAAACTCGATCCGGAACTCGGCAGCCACGGCCCTCGCGTTGTGCTGCTGACGCTCGGCGGCAATATGCCGATCGTCGGCTTCCATAGAGTCGCGCAAGGCTTTCGCGACAATTTGCGGCTGCTGGCCGTGGAGCCTTCCATCGACTGGATCGACTGCCAGTCCCGCAAGGACGTGATGAACTTCTTTCCGTTCGATCCCATCGCCGGTCACGGGATCGACGCTGGCCCGGCCCGGCGGAATCCAACCATCGTCCCCGTCCGGTTCCGCGAAATCATCCGCCCGGAACATTACAACCGGTTCCGCTGGAAGTTCTTCCGGGTGCACTTCCAGTTCGTCATGGCCAATGAGCGGCCGCATGCCTACGATTTCTTCATGATTGTTTGCGGGCCTGTGCCTCTCAGGGGGCGTGTCAGTCAGCCGGCCACAACTTTGGCGTTGGTCGATGGCCCCCCCACTACCCGCGAAAACGCGTGGAAAAAGCTCGATTTGGGCGTAAAGAGCCCTACCCACACGAGTTCCCATGAGACGGAACCGGTCGCCCGGCGCATCGGCTAGGCACACCGCGCGAATGTCCATAGCGCCTTTGTGCTGCCACCCCCACAGGCACGGCGGTTGGCTTTGGCTATCGCTTTGGTGTAAAGGGACTAGGACTATGCGCTGACGAGCAGGCTGAAACGCCGGCCGTTAACGTAGATAAGCGCTTCATTCATCTGGCAAAAATGATCAGATGAAGTCGCCGCCAAGCATGTTAGATATCACACTGAAAAATCGAAGCCCATTATAAGGCCTCGAAACAGGCTTCCCGGTTCTGGAGGCTGCGGTTGTCCGGTGGGCGCGCGGAAACGCGACGGCCCCGAAGCCAGACGCAGTCCCGGACATGTAAAATTGGAATAGTGCCGTGACCGATTTTAGTAAGACACCGTTGCTCGATACCATCAAGACTCCGGAAGATCTCCGGAAGCTGAAGATCGAGCGGGTTCGTCAGGTTGCCGACGAGCTTCGTCAGGAAACCATCGATGCGGTGTCCGTCACCGGCGGCCACTTCGGCGCCGGCCTCGGCGTTGTCGAACTGACCACCGCCCTCCACTACGTCTTCGATACGCCGCGCGACCGCATCATCTGGGACGTCGGCCATCAGGCCTATCCGCACAAGATCCTCACCGGTCGCCGCGACCGCATCCGTACGCTCCGCACCGCCGGTGGCCTGTCGGGCTTCACCAAGCGCAGCGAGAGCGAATACGATCCGTTCGGCGCCGCGCATTCCTCGACCTCGATTTCGGCTGGCCTCGGCATGGCGGTCGCCCGCGACCTCTCCGGCGGCAAGAACAACGTTATCGCCGTGATCGGTGACGGTTCGATGTCGGCAGGCATGGCTTATGAAGCCATGAACAACGCAGGCGCGATGAATTCCCGCCTGATCGTCATCCTCAACGACAACGACATGTCGATCGCGCCGCCGGTCGGCGCCATGTCGGCCTATCTGTCGCGCATGTATTCGGGCAAGACCTATCGCTCGCTGCGCGATGCCGCCAAGCAGCTCGGCAAACATCTGCCGAAGCTGATCGCCGACCGTGCCGAGCGCGTCGAAGAGTATTCGCGCGGCTTCATGGTCAATGGCGGCACGCTGTTCGAAGAACTCGGCTTTTACTATGTCGGCCCGATCGACGGTCATAACCTCGATCATCTGCTGCCCGTGCTGCAGAACGTCCGCGACATGGAGACCGGCCCGATCCTTCTTCACGTCGTGACCCAGAAGGGCAAGGGCTACGGTCCGGCCGAAGCCGCCGCTGACAAATATCATGCGGTCGTCAAATTCGACGTCGCCACCGGCACCCAGTCGAAGTCCAAGCCCAACGCCCCGGCCTATCAGAACGTGTTCGGCCAGAGCCTCGTCAAGGAAGCTGAGAAGGACGACAAGATCGTCGCCATCACCGCGGCCATGCCATCGGGCACCGGCGTCGATATCTTCAACAAGGCGTTCCCGAACCGCACTTTCGACGTCGGCATCGCCGAGCAGCATGCGGTGACCTTTGCGGCTGGCCTCGCCACCGAAGGCTACAAGCCGTTCTGCGCGATCTACTCGACCTTCCTGCAGCGCGGCTACGACCAGATTGTCCACGACGTGGCGATCCAGAACCTGCCCGTGCGTTTCGCCATCGATCGTGCCGGACTGGTCGGTGCGGATGGTGCGACCCATGCGGGCTCATTCGACAATGCCTATCTCGGCTGTCTGCCGAACATGGTCATCATGGCCGCCTCCGACGAGGCCGAACTGGTCCACATGGTCGCGACCCAGGTCGCCATCAACGATTCACCGAGCGCCCTGCGTTATCCGCGCGGCGAAGGCCGCGGCGTCGAGATGCCTGAAGTCGGCATCCCCCTGGAAATCGGCAAGGGCCGCATCGTCCGCGAAGGCAGCAAGGTTGCTCTTCTGTCGTTCGGCACGCGCCTTGCCGAATGTGAGAAGGCCGCCGACGAACTCGCCGCCCACGGCCTGTCGACCACGATTGCCGACGCGCGCTTCATGAAGCCGCTCGACACTGACATGATCCTCAAGCTCGCCCGCGATCATGAGATCCTTCTGACCGTCGAAGAAGGTTCGATTGGTGGATTCGGCTCGCATGTGATGCAGCTGCTCGCCGACAACGGTATGCTCGACGGCGGTCTGCGCATGCGTTCGCTGGTGCTGCCCGACATGTTCCAGGATCACGACACGCCGGCAGCGATGTATGCCCAGGCGGGTCTGGACTCCAAGGGGATCGTCAAGAAAGTGTTCGAGACCCTCGGCAAGGATTTCAAGGCCGAGACCGTCAAGCTCGCTTGATCTGTCGTTGAACGCGACATCGCGTTTGCAATTGCGAAGAGAATACAACGAGGCAATTCGGCAGGAACCGCCGGATTGCCTCGTTCTCGTCTGAATTGGCTCGTCAATGTCGGCGCGGCTCACCATGAGACGGGGACTTCATGAATATCTATCTCGCAGGCCCCGACGTGTTCCTGCCCAATGCCGCCGAGATCGGCCGGCAGAAGGTCGCGCTCTGCAAGCGCTACGGCGCGCACGGGTTCTTCCCGCTCGATAACGCCATCGACATCAATGCCGGCGACGCTTCGCGCCAGATCTTCCACGGCAACGAAGCGATGATGAATCATTGCGACATTATCATCGCCAATCTCACGCCGTTCCGCGGTCCCAGCGCCGATGCCGGCACGGTGTTCGAGCTCGGCTATATGGCCGGCCACGGCAAGCTCTGCTTCGGCTATTGCAACGACCCTGCGCTCTATCTCGACCGCGTCCGCCGTATGACGGAGATCACCGAGCAGGATGGCCATCTGGTCGATGCGAACGGGCTCACCGTCGAAAATTTCGGCCTCGCCGACAATCTGATGATGATCCACGCGCTCGATCTCTATGGCGCGTCCATGATCGTCCCCCGTGAAGCACCCGATGATCTCTGGCAGGATCTGACGAGCTTCGAAGCCTGTTTGAAACTTGCTGCATCGTACTGACCATGACGAAATCTCAGAACACTGCTGCCGCGCCGCGCAAACGCGCCGATACACTTCTCGTCGACCGCGGAATTTTCGAAAGCCGCGCGCGTGCGCAAGCCGCCATCGAAGCGGGGCTTGTGAAGGCCAACGGCAAAGCGGTCGCCAAAGCGTCAGAACCGCTGCTGCTCGACGCCGCCATCGAGGCTGAACCGGCGCATCCCTGGGTCTCGCGCGGCGGGGTCAAGCTCGCAGGTGCGCTCGAGCTATATCCGATCGAGATCGAGGACCACGTCTGCCTCGACGTCGGCGCCTCCACGGGCGGTTTTACCGAAGTGCTGCTCGCTAACGGCGCCAGCATGGTGTTCTCCATCGATGTTGGGCACAGCCAGCTACATCCATCGCTGCACGGCCATCCGAAAATCATCTCGATGGAAGAGACGGATATCCGCAGCTATGAGAACAAGCGCCTGCCGGCGCGGCCCGACGTCGTGGTAATCGATGTCAGCTTCATCTCGCTCAAGGCGGTGCTGCCTGTCGCGCTGTCGCTCGCCGCGGCGCCGATGAGCCTGCTGGCGCTGATCAAGCCGCAATTCGAGGCCGACCGGAAGCAATCCAAGCGCGGCATCATCAAGAACGCTGCCGTGCATCAGGCCATCTGCGACGACATCACGGATTTTGCCAGGACACTCGGCTGCACCGATATCGAGGTCTTCCCGTCGTCGATCACCGGCGGCGATGGCAATATCGAGTTCTTCATGGGTGCCCGGCGTGGCTGAACACCTGACCATAGATCATGTCGGCCAGCGCGGCGACGGCGTCAGCCTCACCAGTGGCGCGTCGCTGTTCGTGCCCTACACGCTGGCGCATGAGATCGTCGAGACGGAACGCGACGACGAACATCCGGAACGTCGACGATTGCTGCAGATCGACACCGCCAGCCCGGAACGAATTGATCCGTTCTGCACCTACTTCACGCGCTGTGGCGGCTGCGCCATCCAGCATTGGCAACCCGATCCCTATCAGGCCTGGAAGCGCCAGATCGTGATCGACACGCTGGCGCAGGCGAAGATCACTTGCCCGGTCGATCCGATCGTCGATGCCCATGGCGCCGGCCGCCGCCGCGTGACGTTGCATGCCCGGCGCGGCGGCGATGGCGGATTGCGTGTCGGCTTCGCGGCATCGGCAAGCCACGCCATCATCGCTATCGACGCGTGCCCGATTCTGGATCCCGCGCTGGATGGCGCGCTCGATGCCGCGCGCGCGCTGGCCGAGGTGTTGAAGCCGGTCAGCAAGCCCTTGGACATTCAGGTGACAGCGGCCAGCAACGGACTCGATATCGACGTCCGCGGCACCGGGCCATTGCCGACCGCGATCATCACAGCGCTGTCGCGCATCGCCGAGGCGCACAAACTGGCACGCCTCACGCGGCATGGTGAACTCGTGCTGATGCGCGTACCGCCTATGGTCACGATGGGCAGCGCGCAGGTTACACTGCCGCCGGGCTCATTCCTGCAGGCCACGGCCGCCGGTGAAGAGACATTGGCGGCGCTTGTGCTCCAACTCTGCAAAGGCGCGAAGAACATTGCCGACCTGTTCTGCGGCATCGGTCCCTTCGCGCTGCGGTTGGCCACCAAGTCGAAGATTACAGCTTTCGACAGCGATGGTGGCGCGATCACATCGCTGCAACAGGCCATCAAGAACACCAAGGGCCTGAAGCCCATCAAGGCGGAGATGCGCGACCTGTTTCGCCGTCCGCTGGTGCCGCAGGAATTGCGCGACTTCGACGCTGTCGTGTTCGATCCGCCGCGTCAGGGCGCGCAGGCACAGGTCGAACGGCTCGCGGCCAGCAAGATCCCCGTCGTCGTCGCCGTGTCGTGCAACGTCCAGACCTTCGCACGCGATGCAAAGATCCTGATCGATGGCGGCTACAAGCTCGACCGCGTCACACCCGTGGACCAGTTCCGGCATACGCCCCATATCGAATTGGTGGCCCGCTTCAAACGCTAGTTGTCTTTTCACGGTGCTTGCGCTGGAGTGCACTCACGCTGCCGCACAAGTGCAGCATGGAGGCGACGTGACACCCATCGATCCCAACATTCTGCCGGCTGGAATTCGCTCGCGCTTTGTCGAGGACATCAACGGTTTGCGCGTCCATGTGCTGGAGGCCGGCTTCGAAACCACGGGCCGGCCCTGCATCCTGCTGGTGCACGGCTTTCCCGAACTGGCCTTCAGCTGGCGCAAAGTAATGCCGCAGCTTGCCGCTGCCGGCTATCACGTGATTGCGCCCGACCAGCGCGGCTATGGCCGCACCACTGGTTGGAGCGCAGACTATGATGGCGATCTGCGTCCCTTCAATCTGCTCAACCTCGTGCGCGATGCGGTCGGGCTGGTCGCAGCCTTCGGCTATCGCCATGTCGATGCGGTGGTCGGACATGACTATGGCAGCTCGGTCGCAGCCTGGTGCGCGCTGGTGCGGCCGGATGTCTTCAGATCCGTCGTGCTGATGAGCGCCCCTTTCGCCGGGCCTCCGCCGCTGCCATTCGGCACCGCCGATCAGCCGGCCTCGCCAAAGGCGGAAGATCCCGTGCATCGCGACCTCGCCGCACTGCCGCGGCCGCGTATCCACTATCAGTGGTACTACGCCACACTCGAAGCCAATGCTCACATGCAACACGCACCGCAAGGCGTGCATGATTTCCTGCGCGCCTATTATCATCACAAGAGTGCGGACTGGCCGGGCAACACGCCCACTCCATTGCAGGGCTGGACGGCGAATGAACTTGCGAAACTGCCGACCTATTATGTGATGGACCGCGACCAGACCATGGCCGAGACCGTCGCCGCAGAGATGCCAACGCCTGAACAGATCGCATCATGCAAATGGCTGCCGGACAATGAACTGGCCTTCTATGCCGGTGAATATGCCCGCACCGGCTTCCAGGGCGGATTGCAGTGGTATCGTTGCAATACGACAGGCGCGTTCAATGCCGACTACGAGACCTTTGCCGGTTGCACCATCGACGTCCCTTCAGCTTTCATTTCGGGCAAGCAGGACTGGGGCATCTATCAGCGTCCCGGCGCCATCGAGACGATGCAAAACAGCACCTGCACGAATATGCGCGCAGTACACCTGATCGACGGCGCGGGCCATTGGGTGCAGCAGGAGCAGCCGCAAGAGGTCAGCCGCTTGCTGCTCGGATTCCTGAAAGACAACGGTCCGCCATCATAGTCCCTGCGATCAGGTCAGGCCATCACCAGCCTGCCGGCTTCCGCCATGCCGACGTCGCGCTCGCCGAGCAGATGCGCGACGATCTGCTTCTGGGTTTCGCTTTCGATGACCGCAAACGGATCGGGCGCCATCAGGCGATGCTCAATTACGAGACGTGACATCAACAGGCGCCGCGCATCGCCGCGTCGTGCATGAATGCGATGCGCTTCCCAAGTGAGTGCCACGGCACTGGCCACATGATACAGCGAACTCGTTGCGCGGCGCGCATCTCCTTCGTTATCCGACCGCGCGGCAACCTCGCGCGCGAAACCAATGGCCTTGTCGGTCAGACCGCGCAGACGATCCCGCCATGCCTGCGGTACGCTCGGAGAATCGTCCAGCCGCGCATGCAAATCGGCGGCAAGCGCGGCTTCCGCGCCATGCCGCCCAACCGCACGCGTCAGCGCATCGAGCGCAACGATATTGCCGGTGCCCTCCCAGATCGAGCCGAGATGCGCATCGCGCAGCAGCCGCGCGGTGGCGAATTCCTCGATGTAGCCGACACCGCCACGCATCTCCATCGCGTCGCCGCAGACCTTGCGCGCGTCACGCGTCGCACGGAATTTCAGAGTCGGCGTCAGGATCCGCAGCAGTGCTGCAGCATCCTGGCTGCCGGCCTCGGCACGGTCCAGCGCATCCGCGGTGAGAAAGCTCATCGACAGCGCCTGCTCGGTCGCCACCACGATCTTCATCAACTGCCGCCGCGCCAGCGGCATGTCGATAATGCGCTGGCCGAACACGACACGTCCACGCGCGACTGCCATCGCATCGTGCCAGGCGCGGCGCATCAGCGAGGTCGACTTCACGCCATTCGAGAGACGCGACGAGTTCACCATCTCGGCCATCTGCACGAAACCGCGATCGAGCTTACCAACAGCATATGCAATGGCGCCTTCGAGCTTGATCTCACCTGACGCCATCGACCGCGTGCCGAGCTTGTCCTTCAGACGCACGATCCGGTAGTGATTGGACGTGCCGTCATCGAGCGTCCGCGGCATCAGGAACAGGCCGACGCCCTTGGTGCCGCCGACCGCACCTTCCGGCCGCGCCAGCAGCATCACGACTTTCGCATCGGCATTGGAGCAGAACCACTTCTCACCATAGAGACGCCAGTGATCGCCCTCCTGCACGGCAGATGTCGTCAGTTTGCCGACGTCGGAGCCGCCTTCCTTCTCGGTCATGAACTGACCACCCTGGGTCAGCTTGCTCATGTCGGTTTGCGTCAGCCCGTCGAGATATTTGGCCTTCAGCGCATCGTCGCCGTAATTCGACAGCAGTTTCGCAGCGCCATCGGTGACATTGATGGGACACCCCATGCCGAACTCGGCCTGATTGAACAGGAACGTAAAGGCGTGCTTGGCTGTCACCGGATAGGTCGAGGGCCAGCCCATGATGCCCTTGCGATGCGACAAAGCGTGAATGCCGAACTCGCCGAAGGCTGCGTTCTCAAGCTCGCGATAGGCCGGGTGATATTCCACCCATTGGACGTCCTGGCCGAACTTGTCGCGCTGGTGCAGCACGGGCCCATGCTTGTCGGCCATCCGCCCGGCTTCATCGAGCGGGCCACCGACAAGACCGCCCAGCCGATCGAGATGCGGCTCGATGTGGTTGAACAGATCCTCCGGCAGATGGATACGCAGCAGATCGGTCAGTGCCGGATCGGCGCGGTAAAAATTCATGCCGGACGTGTCGGGTGCAATCAGATTGGCGGCGATCTGGGCGTGGGCGTTCATGACGGCCTCTTGTGTTTGGCAGTTGCGTTTCCATCTTCATCATGCGCCTGCCGCGCCAGCGAATAAAGTGCCCCAGCCGGAGATTTGATCCATGGAAATTCCGCATTATGAAACTGCTTTGATCGTCGGCGTCGGTGAGGGCATCAGCGCATCGCTGGCGAGGCTGCTGTCCAAACAGGGCATCCGCGTCGCACTCGCCGCCCGCAATCCCGGCAAGCTGGATGCGCTGTGCCAGGAGACCGGCGCCAAGGCCTTTGCCTGCGACGCGACCCAGGCTGGAGATGTCGCCAAATTGTTTGCAGATGCCGAACGCCAGATCGGCGCGCCCGATATCGTCGTTTACAATGCCAGCCAGCGCGCCCGCGGACCTTTCATCGAGCTCGCACCTCCCGATGTTGCACAATCCATCGCAGTTAGCGCCTTCGGCGGATTTCTGGTCGCACAACAGGCATTGCAGCGCATGTTGCCCAACAAGCACGGCGCCATCCTGTTCACCGGTGCCTCCGCGAGTATCAAGGGCTTTGCGCAATCGGCCCCCTTCGCCATGGGCAAGTTCGCTTTGCGCGGCATGGCGCAGTCGTTGGCCCGCGAGTTTGCACCGCAAGGGATCCACATCGCCCACTTTGTCATCGATGGCGGCATTCGCAGTTCGGTGCGAATCGAGCCCGCGGACAGGCCGGATTCGATGCTCGACCCCGATGCCATCGCCATGAATTACTGGAACGTGCTACAGCAGCCGCGCAGTGCCTGGAGTTCGGAGCTCGAAATCCGTCCATGGGTCGAGAAATTCTGACGCGAGAACGGGGCGAGATACATGAGTGAAGCCGCAAAGATCATCGACACCGGCACCAGTGAACTGCTGTGTGAGATCCGCGAGCGCGTTGCCGTCATCACCCTGAACCGGCCGGAAGCGCGCAACTCGCTGTCGGATCATCTCACGCCCGCATTGCGCACGATGATCCGCACCTGCGGCGAAAACCCCGATGTCGGCGCGCTCCTGATTACCGGCGCCGGCACCGCCTTCTGCTCCGGCGGTGACGTGAAGGGCATGGGCGCGCACCGCAAGCAGGCGGTGCTGGAGATGTCGTTCGACGAGCGCGTCACTGACCTGCAGGAGCGTCAACGCCTGCTGACCGGCGCCCTTATTGCCGTGCGCAAGCCCACCATTGCCGCCCTGCCCGGCCCCGCCGCGGGTGCAGGTCTCGCCATCGCCATGGCCTGCGACATCCGCATCGCCGCGCAATCGGCTTTCGTCTCGACAGGCTATCTGCGCGTCGGTCTCAGCGGCGATTACGGCATCGCCTGGCTGTTGACGCGCCTTGTCGGCACGGCCCGCGCGCGCGAGCTGATGTTCACTGCCGAAAAAGTCGAGGCAACCCGCGCCGAAGCCATCGGGTTGTTCAACCGCGTGGTGCCAGACGACAGGCTGCAGGACGAGGCTTTCACACTGGCGCGCGGCATGGCGCAGGGGCCGACGCTGGCGCTGCGCTACATGAAGGACAATCTCGACGAAGCGCTCGCATTCGATTTCACGACGGCACGGGATCATGAGGCGGAGAGGCTGATCCGCACCACCATGACGGCGGATCATCGCGAGGCGGTGCAAGCCTTCATCGAGAAGCGTAAGCCAAACTTCTCTGGCAACTAGGGGAATAGCCTCTCCCACGTCGTTGCCGGGCTTGACCCGGCAATCCACCTGTTGGAACAGTGCGCATGCGGTCAAGATGGATACGCGGGTCAAGCCCGCGTATGACGACTGAGAGCAAAGCGCATGAAACTTCAACCCACCGTCCTGGCGAAATCGACAAACGCCCGCAATGCCGCCGGCAATTGTCGGCGGCTTGGATAATACATGAAGAAGCCGGGATAGGCCGGGCACCAGTCAGCGAGGACTCGCACCAGCTTGCGCTTGGCGATCAACTCCTCGACCTGCCCTTCGAACACGTAAGCCAGTCCGGCTCCGTCCAGCGCAGCGTCCACCATCAGGTCCTGATCGTTCAAAGTGAGCGTGCCCGCGACATCGATCTCGACCTCGATGCCACCGCGCTCGAACTCCCAGCGATACAGCGCGCCACCCCAGAAGCGATAGCGGATACACGGCAGGTCTTTCAGCTCGTGCGGCGTCTGCGGCGGCTTGTGTTGCTTGAAGAAGCCGGGTGACGCAACGACCGCCGATCGCTGCCGCGGGCCGATCGGCACGGCAATCATGTCCGCCGCAACAGTTTCGCCGAAGCGGATGCCCGCATCGAAACCGGCCGAGACCATGTCGACAAGACCGTCATTCACGGCAATCTCGACATTGATCTCCGGATAGGCTTTCAGAAATCGCGTGACGATCGGCAGCAGCACGAGCTGTGCGGATTGCCGGGCGGCGTTGAAGCGCAACGTCCCCGCCGGCTTGCCGCGAAAATGGTTGAGGTCCTCCAGCGCATCATTGATGTCCTGAAACGCCGGACTGACCCGCGCGAACAGCCGCTCGCCCGCCTCCGTCAGCGCGACGCTCCGGGTGGTGCGATTGACCAGCCGGACATCAAGACGCTCCTCGATGCCGCGCAAGGCGTGGCTCAGCGCGGAGGCGGACACGCCAAGTTCAACGGCGGCATTGCGAAAGCTGCGATGCCGGGCAATCGCCAGAAAGGTGGCGAGGTCAGCCGGGCCGATCAAGCTCATTATTGAATCCCGCTCATGAACACATGGAATAAATAGAGGATTATTTCAGTTCTGGCGAGCCGCTAAGTGTTGCCCATCAGCCCTGCACTAACGCGGGGCCAACACAGGAGAGACCACCATGCGTGTCTGGTTCATCACAGGAGCATCCCGCGGTTTCGGCGCCCTCATCGCGGCAGAAGCCTTGGCCCAGGGCGATGCCGTCGTGGCAACGGCCCGCGATCCCAATGCTGTCACTGCACGTCTCGGCACCCATGAGCGCCTGCTGGCGACGCGGCTCGATGTCACCAGCGAGACCGAGGCCCATGAGGCCGCAGGTCAGGCCGTGAAGAAATTCGGCCGCATCGATGTGCTGGTCAACAATGCCGGTTATGGCCTGCTCGGCGCGATCGAGGAAGCCAGTGCCAAGGAAGTCGAACGCCTCTATGCCACCAACGTGTTCGGCCTGCTCGGCGTCACCCGTGCCGTGCTGCCGCATATGCGCCGGCAGGGCTCGGGTCACATTATGAACATTTCATCCGTCGGCGGATATGCCGGCTTCCCCGGCTGGGGCGTCTATGGCTCGACCAAGTTCGCGGTCGAAGGCATCAGTGAAGCACTGGCCGCCGAAGTCGCGCCGCTCGGCATCCATGTCACCGTGGTCGAACCCGGCTTCTTCCGCACCGACTTTCTGGACGATAACTCGCTGGTGCGTACCGCACTGGAGATCGGCGACTATCACGCCACCGTCGGCAAGACCCGCAACCACGCCGCCGACGTCAATCACGCGCAGCCCGGCGATCCCAGCAAGCTGGCGAAGGCCTTCATGCAGCTTGCAGCTGCCAAGACTCCTCCGATCCGTCTGCCGCTTGGCAGCGACACGGTTGCGCGGATTGAGAGCAAGCATGCTTTTGTCGAAAAGGAACTGGCTGCGTGGCGCGACGTGGCCACATCAACAGACTTCGCGAAAGGAACGGCATAGGCGCCGTCTTCAAGACACGCAGATGCGACGAAGCAATCCTGAGCTAGAGACGGATTGAATTGCTTCGTCGCATCACACCTTGCCTGAACGTGGCGAGCGTTGCCGCGCTTAGGCAAGTATCGGCTGCAGGGATTGCGCTGCGAGGCGCCAGACCGCACATGGGTTTGCGGTTGGCGCCGCATCGATCTGCTTTACGAAGCGCACCTGCTTCCAATCGCCCAGCGTCGGCGCGAATGTGAAGCCGGCCTTGCGGGCCAGTGCGAGCATTGCCTCGTTTGAGCGCAATGTATCCCCGAAGAGCTGGTCGGCTCCGAGCGCAGCAGCACGGCATTCCAGGTTAGATAAAAGGGCCGCGCCGATGCCCTGCCCTTGCATGGAATCGGCAACGGACAGGCCCAGTTCGAAACGGGACGTCGCTTCATCGAACGCGTAGCGGGCCTCACCGACAATGGTCTCCGAGCCATCGCGCGAGATCGTCGCGACGACCGAGAAACTGTCGGCTTCGCCGACATGGATGAACTTGTCGAGTTGCCCGGCCGGCAATTCGCTGGCGGCGCCCATCAGGCGATTGTAGCGCGACCGCACCGACAGGCCTCGGAAATAGGCCTGCAACGCGTCCGCATCGTGAAGCTCGACAAACCGAACCGTCACCGCAGCGCCGCTGCGTGACAACACCACATCGGAATACTGACCGAGGTCATCGAGGTTGAGATGTTGCATGACAGTTGCTCCCGGACGATCGGACCGTCCTTACGCGCGCCAGAACGGCTTGCTGGCCTCGGCCATCACGTCGCCCACCGAAAGGCCGGCGTCGTGGATGTCACGCTCGCTCCAATGGGCCAGTTCGCGGCGTTGATGGGCGCGCTCCCGCCAGACGTGGAACGTCTCGGCGATGGCCGCCACACTGAGCGGAGCATGATGATTTGTCATCGATTCATGGGTGCAAGTAGACATTTTGCTCTCCTGAAGCTAAATTTACTTGGGAAATATCGGCTTCATTCTCACATTGCACAAACGACATTGTGCACCGCGTCACATGACACAAACTCATGTGTGGCAAGAGCAGTGGATCGCCAGGGAGAGAGCGCGGATGAGCACCCGGTTGCCGTCACTCAACGGACTGCGCGCCTTCGAAGCCGCCGCACGCCATCTGAGCTTCACCAATGCGGCGAGCGAGTTGAACGTCACGCAGACGGCGATCAGCCATCAGATCAAGCGGCTGGAGGACGAACTCGGTCTCAAACTGTTCGTTCGGCAGAACCGCGCGCTCGCACTCACCCCGCAAGGACACGACTACCTGCCGGGCGTTCGCGCCGCCTTCAACGACCTGCGTCTTGCCACAGACCGGCTCAAGCGCCGCGACAATGATCACGTGCTGACCGTGAGCACGCTGGCATCGATGGCGTCGAAATGGCTGCTGCCGCGCATCTCAGCGTTCCAGAAAGCCCATCCCGATATCGATGTGCGCATCACGACATCGACCAGCATGGTCGATTTCAAGAGCGGCGATGTCGATGCTGCGATCCGCTACGGCCGCGGCCAGTGGCCGGGCTTGCGTGCCGACTGGCTGACGGCGGACGATCTGTTTCCGGTCTGCAGCCCGGCGCTTCGCTCCGGAAAGAAGGCGCTGCTGAAGCCGCAGGATCTCGCGGACTATACGCTGCTGCATTCAAGCGGCGGCTATGACGATGACTGGCGGCTCTGGCTCACCGCGGCCGGATTGCCGGCCGATATTTCGAAACAGCCGGGCCTGACCTTCGACATGATCTTCATGACCCTCCAGGCTGCGATCGACGGCCTCGGCGTCGCCATCGGTCGCACCACCTATGTGGAGGGCGATCTCGCCAAGGGCCGGCTGGTGGTGCCCTTCGACATGCGCATGCCCGCCGACGCTGGCTTCTATCTGGTGTCCCCCGAAGCCTCTTCCGACTCGCGGAAGCTGAAGGCCTTTCGCGACTGGCTGCTCTCCCAGGTCCCGCCGGAACGTGACCGTTCTGGCCGCTGATCGGCATTGTCGACATCACGTGTTCGCGAGCAGATCGCCATCCGAAACATGCTAGAAGTCTAGCCTGTTTCGGAATGGAGCTTGCGATGAATCGGACGACACTGGCTGCGGTTTTCACCCTTCTGGCGCTGGCGCCTGCGCTCGCACAGCAGGCGTCCACACCGCCGGCAGCACCGCCGCCGCCCGACTTCTCAAAGGTCGAGATCAAGACCACGGATCTCGGTGACGGCGTCTACATGCTCGAAGGCCAGGGTGGCAACATGACGCTGGCCACCGCCAAATCGGGCGCCATCCTCGTCGACAGCCAGTTTGCCCCGCTGCACGACAAGATCAAGGCGGCCATCGCCGCGGTGACACCGCAGCCGGTCAAGTATCTCGTCAACACGCATTTCCACGGCGACCATACCGGCGGCAACGAGGCCTTTGCCAATGAAGGCGCAACCATCGTCGCCAACGTCAAGGTCAGAACCCGCCTGAAAAAAGGCACCACGAATTTCCTGACCGGTGCACAGAATCCGCCCGCGCCGAAGGCGGCGCTCCCGACCAACACCTACACACATCAGCTCAAGCTCAGCCTGCGCGGCCGCATCGCCGAACTGCGCCACCCCGACAACGCGCATACCGATGGCGACACCTATGTCTACTTCAAGAGCGCCAACGTCATTGCGACCGGTGATACATTCACCAACGGCCGCTATCCCAATATCGACGTCCTCAACGGCGGCAATATCAAGGGCATGATCGCGGCGACCGACGCCTATCTGAAACTGGCGAATGACACCACCAAGATCGTTCCCGGCCACGGTCCGCTGGCCAACAAGGCTGCGCTGGTCGACTATCGCACCATGCTGGTGACGGCGCGCGATCGCATGACCAAGCTGATCAAGGACGGCAAGACCGAGGACGAGGTTCTGGCGGCCAAGCCATTCGCCGATCTCGACGCCAAATGGGCGCCGAACGAGACCGCCAGCAAGAATTTCATTCGCGCTGTCTATGGATCACTGGCGAAGAAGCCGTGGATTAGGCCCTGGTCTAAACCTTGGGGGAAGAAGTCATGAGAGATCTCATCCCCCTCGCCGAGAAGATCGCGATTGAACTGATCGCGCGCAAGCAGACCATCGGCATAGCTGAATCCTCGACCGGCGGTTTGATCTCCGCTGCACTGCTCGCAGTGCCCGGCGCCTCCGCCTATTTCATCGGCGGCGGCGTGATCTATACGCGCGATGCACGGCGCGTGTTGATGGATATTTCCGATGACGCGTTTAGGATACCGGGCATGCGCTCATCTTCAGAGCCCTACGCACAACTGCTGGCGACGCAGATCCGCACCCGCCTCGGCTGCGACTGGGGACTGTCGGAGACCGGCGCCACCGGCCCCTCCGGCAATCGTTATGGCGATGCCGCCGGCCATAGCTGCATGGCCGTCGCCGGCCCGCGGAACGAGGTCATGACGCTGGAGACCGGCAGTAATGACCGCTCCGGCAACATGCGCAGTTTCGCCCAGACGGCACTGACGTTCCTGCTGAAGAATTTGGCGGGGTAGGACAGCGTCAGGCCGGCACTGCCGCTGCCGCCTGCTCCGCCAGAATGCACCGCACCACACGATTGTCGGCGAGTTCGACATTCGGCGGCGGCGCCTCGACGCAGCGCGGCTGGGCGAATTTGCAGCGCGGCGCGAAGGAGCAATTCACCGGCGGCTTGTCCAGCGACGGCGGCGTACCGGGAATGGTCTCCAGACGCGCCCCGCGCTTGGCGCCGTGCACAGTGGAGGCCAGCAGCCCCTGCGGATAGGGATGCACGGCCGAGCGCACGATCTGGCTCAGCGTGCCCTGTTCGACGATCTGGCCGGCATACATCACGGCCACGCGATCGCAGATTTCGATGGCCACGCCGATATCGTGCGTGACGAAGATGATCGACATGCCGAATTCGCGCTGCAGCTCGCGCAGCAGCAACAGGATCTGGATCTGCACGGTGGCATCGAGCGCCGTGGTCGGCTCATCCGCGAGCAGGATCTTCGGCTTGCAGGCCAATGCCAGCGCGATCATTGCGCGCTGCCGCATGCCGCCGGACATTTCATGCGGATAGGCATCGAGGCGACGCTTGGCGGAGGGGATACGCACGACTTCGAGCATTTCGAGCGCGCGCTTCACGCCCTCGGCCTGGCTCTTGCCCTCGTGCCGCATCACGCTTTCGGCGATCTGCTGGCCGATCGTATAGACCGGATCCAGCGCCAGCGCCGGCTCCTGGAAGATCATCGACACCGTCTGGCCGCGAAACGCCGAGAGTTCGTCATCGTCGAGTGCCAGCACGTCCTTGCCGAGCACATTGACCGTGCCGGTGATCTGCGTGCGCTTCTTCGGCAGCAGCCGCATCAGCGCGCGCAAGGTGACGCTCTTGCCCGACCCGGACTCGCCGAGCAGCCCGAGCACCTCGCCTTCGCCGAGCGTCAGGTTGAGATCGTTGACTGCATAGACGGTGCGTTCGCCGCCGAACCGGACGTTGAGATTGCGAACCTCGACAAGATTGCTCATGCCAACTCCGGGCACTGTTTGTGGAAGTCCGTGGCGCGCTGGAATGCGGCACCGATCGTCAGCAGCGTCGCTTCATCGAACGGACGGCCGATCAGCTGCATGCCGACCGGTAGCTTCGACTTGGTGAAGCCGGCCGGGATCGAGAGACCGGGCAGACCGAGATAGTTAATCGGCCGCGTAAAGCGCGTCAGCCGCTGGATCATCGCTTCAGCACCCGAGCTGTTGCCGACATCGGTCTCGGCAATGGTCGGAGCCGCGCCAGGCGAGACCGGAGCGAGCACCGCATCAGTGCCGGTCACCGCAGCCAGATAGGCCGCAAGTGCCGGACCGCGCCAGCGCAGCGCCTCGATATAGGAGACGCCGGTGATCGCGAGACCGTTCTGCAGCCGCATCAGCACCTGCGCGCCATAATCCTGCGGGCGCTCGATCATCCAGCGCTTGTGCATCGCCGCAGCTTCCGTCGCGAGCACGAACTGGCAGGCCGCCGTGAGTTGACCCTGATTGGGCAGATCGACTTCGACGATCTTGACGCCTTCATCTTTCAGCGCCGCGATGGTATTCTGCAGAATGGCCGCCGTATCAGCGTCGAGATCGTCGACATAGAACGCCTTGGGAATGCCGACGGTCATGCCTTTGGCGGAGGCGCGCGTCGCCGCCATGTAGTCCGGCACAGGGCGCATGCTGGTGGTTGGATCGAGCGGATCGGCGCCAGCCATCAGGCCAGTCAACAGCGCGCAATCTTCCACGGTACGCGCCAGCGGACCGACCGTATCGAGCGATTGCGACAGCGGCATCGCGCCGGCGCGGCTGACCAGACCCACCGTCGTCTTCAAACCGGAGACGCCGCAGAAATGCGCCGGCAGGCGGATCGATCCGCCGGTGTCGGAGCCAAGCGCCGCAAATGTGAGACGCGCTGCAACGGCCGAGCCCGAACCTGACGATGAACCGCCGGTGACGTGATCGACATGCCACGGGTTATGCACGGCGCCGTAATGCACGTTATGGCCAAGCGGACCATAGGCGAATTCGACCATCTGCAGCGAACCGAGCCGCACCGTGCCGGCATCCTTCAAGCGCTGCAGCGACGTCGCCGTCGTGGTGGCCACCCAGTCGCGGCGGATGTGCGAGCCGCAGGTCACGACGTGTCCCTCGTCGTAATACATGTCCTTATGTGCCAGCGGCACGCCGTGCAGTACGCCGCGGCTTTGCCCGCTGGCGAGCGCCGCATCGGCTGCGTCTGCCGCCGTCAGCGCGGCATCGGCCTCGATCGACATGTAGGCGTTGAGGCTCGGCTGAGACTTCACAGCGCGATCGAGGCACGACTGCGTGGCCTCCCGCGAGGAGATTTTCTTGGTCGCGATGGCGTCGGCGACTTCCGTCAGCGACAGCAATGCGGGTTCGGTGACACTCATTTGGCAGCCTTCGTATTCTGAACGGCGAGGAAGGTCGCGGGCTCGAGATCGAACGGCAGGGTCCCGGCCACGGCCGCGAATCCTTCGAAGGCCGGGCCGATCGAATTGGCGATGCGCTCCGCAACCTCGTCGGATGCGGGAAGGCCGCTGACTTCGGTCAGCGCCTTGATCTGCTTGGCAGTCGGTTTGGTCATGTCAGTGCGCTCCTGCAGCAGGTGATTTGCTGTGGCCGGAACCCGGGATCGCCATGTAACAGGCGGCCTGATGGCCGGTCACAGTGATTTCAGTCAGCTTCGGCGTCGCCTCGCCGCACATCGCTTCGGCAAAGGGGCAGCGTGTGTGGAAGCGACAGCCGGACGGTGGATCGATCGGGTTCGGCGGGTCGCCGGTGATCGGCGGCGTTTCCGTGCGCTTGTCGGGATCGGACGACGGCATCGCGGCCAGGAGCGCGCGCGTGTAGGGGTGCGCCGGCTTGTCCCAGACCTCATCCACCGGGCCGAGTTCGACAACCTCGCCGAGATACATCACCAGCACGCGGTCGGAGATGTAGCGCACCACGTTGAGATCGTGGCTGATGAACAGATAGGTCAGGCCGAATTCGCGCTTGAGATCGACCAGCAGGTTGAGCACCTGTGCCTCGACCGATTTATCGAGCGCCGAGACCGCTTCATCGAGAATGACGAGACGCGGCGACAGCGCCAGCGCACGCGCGATGTTGACGCGCTGCCGCTGGCCGCCCGAGATTTCATGCGGATAGCGATTGGCGAAGGTCTCCGGCCGCAGGCCGACCTTCCCGAGCAGCTCCCGCGCCAGCAGTCGCGCGGCTTTGTCGGCCATGCCGTGCACCTTCGGTCCGAAGGCGATCGATTCTTCGATGGTCAGACGCGGGTTGAGCGAGGCATAGCTGTCCTGGAACACCATCTGCATGCCGCGGCGCAGCTCGCGTAACGAGAGCTCGCGCCCGACAGTGCGGCCGTCATAGATGATATCGCCGGAATTGCGCGGCATCAGATGCATCAGCAACCGCGCCGTCGTCGATTTTCCGCAGCCGGACTCGCCGACGATACCAACGGTTTCACCCTTGGCGATGGCGAACGACACATCGTCCACCGCGCGCACGGTCTTGCTCGGCGCGAACAATCCGCCGCGCACGGGGAAGTGCTTGGTCAGACTGACCACCTGTAACAGCGGCTGTGCAACACCGCCGATATCCTCCAGCGGCTCCAACTTGTCGATTTCTTCTACAATATCACTCATGCCATCAGTTCCGGATGTCCATGGCACTGCGCATGCCGTCGCTCAGCAGATTGAAACAGATCGACACGGCGAAGATCATCGCGCCAGGGAGTGCTGCCACCCATGGATTGACATAGATCGCCGTGCGCAGGGTGTTCAGCATCAGGCCCCATTCCGGTTCCGGCGGCTTGGTGCCGAGACCAAGGAACGACAGGCCCGCGGCGAGGATCATCGACACCGAGATCAGCCCTGTCGCGTAAACGAAGATGGAGCCCAGCACGTTGCCGAGCATGTGCACCCGCATGATGGTGAAGGCGTTCGCGCCGGAGGCACGCGCGGCTTCCACATAGTCCATGTTGCGCACGCCGGTCGTGACGCTTTCAGCGACACGCGTGATCTGCGGCACGAAGACGATGGTCAGCGACACGATCGAATTGACGATGCCGGCGCCCAGAGCGCCGGAAATCGCAATCGCCAGCAGCACCGACGGGAACGCGTAGAACACGTCGACGGTGCGCATGATCGCAGTGTTGAGCTTCCCGCCGACATAGCCGGCCACAACGCCAAGCCCCGTCCCGATGAAGAAGGCCAGGATTACCGGCAGGATGCCGATCAGCAGCGACAGTCGCCCGCCATAGATCAGGCGCGCCAGCATGTCGCGGCCGAGTTCGTCGGTGCCGAGCGGATAGTTGGGTGTGCCGATGAAACGCAAACGGCGAATCATGGAGCCCTGATAGGGATCTGCGAGATGCAGATAGGGCGCAAAGATCGCAGCCAGGAAGATCAGCAGCAGAATGAACGCGCAGGCCATGCTGACCTTGTCGCGCACGATGCGGCGGCCGACCGTGGCCCAATAGCCGCGGGCCTTGGTGGCAGGCGCCGCCTGCAGTGCAGTGTCTGTCATCGCGGTCATGAGAGGATATCCAGCATGGTCAGCTCCGCTTGATGCGCGGATCGATCGACGCCTGCGCGATATCGACCAGAAGATTGAGGAACACGAAGAACAGCGCCAGCACCAGGATCGTGCCCTGCAGCAGCGGCAGGTCGCGCTGGAAGATTGCGGAGTTCAAAAGAAGCCCCGAACCGGGCCACGAGAACACAGTCTCGATCAGGATCGAACCGCCGAGCATGTAGCCAAGCTGCAGGCCCATCACGGCCAGCGCCGTCGGCGCAGCGTTCTTGATGACGTGACGAAACACCTTGGTTTGCTGCAAGCCCTTGGCGCGCAGCGCTTCGACGAAATCCTGCGACAGGATATCGCCGGTAAGCGCGCGCACTGTGCGCGTCACGATGCCCATCGGAATGACCGATGTCGTGATCGCCGGCAGCACGAGATATTTGATGTGCTCCCAGTCCCAGGCCCATGAGCCCGAACCGCCCGGCCCGGCACCGACCGCAGGCAGCCAATTGAGCTGCACCGAGAAGATGATGACCAGCACCATGCCGAGCCAGTAATGCGGCACGGAGACGCCGGCGATGGCAATCGAGGTCGCGACCTTGTCGATCCAGGTATCGCGGAAGTAGCCGGCGATCAGCCCGAAGAACAGACCGAGCGTGAAGCCGATGGCGGCGGCGGCGATCGCCAGCGTCACGGTATTGCCGACGGCTTTCATCACCTCCGCCAGAACAGGACGTCCGGTGGCGATGGAGCTGCCGAGATCGCCGTGTAGCGCGCGCCACAGCCAAAGGCCGAACTGCACCGGCAGCGGACGATCGAAGCCGTAGGCGACGCGCAGTTGCTGCGCCAGCTCCTGCGATGCGTCAGCGGGAAGAATGGCAACGAGAGGATCCCCGGGCGTAATGTGCACCAGCAGGAAACACACCAGCGCCACGCTGAGGACGATAGGAATCACATAGACGACGCGTCGCGCGATGTAGACGAACACTGATCACCTTCGATTCAGAAACTCTGCCCCCTCGTTCGTCATGCCCGGGCCTGACCCGGGCATCCACGTCTTTGCAGCGAAGAAGGCGTGGATGGCCGGGTCAAGCCCGGCCATGACGTGGAGAGGTTCGCGCGAATATCGGCTGCACAATGTGCGGCCGATATTCGCTTGTTGCTTACGGCGTGATCGACACCGGCGAGAAGTCGACGAACCAGCTCTTCGGCTGTACGAAGCCCTTGATCTTCGGGCTTAGCGCACGCGGACCGACGTCGTGGGCCACGTAGAGGAAGGCTGCGTCGTCGACAGAAGCCGCGTGAAGCTCGGCCAGAGCCGCATCACGTGCCGTCGCGTCGAAGGTGGTGCGTGCCTTGGTCACCAGTTCATCGAACTTCGGATTGTTGATGAAGCCCCAATTGTTCGAGACCGGCGGTGCCATCGACGACTGCAGGAAGCGAACCAGTGCGAAGAACGGATCCATCGCCGCATAGGTGACGTTGGTGGCGTTGGAGCCGTTCGCCGAGGGATCCTTGACGCCGCGGCGCCAGTTGGTGAACAGCGTATTCCATTCGATGACGTCGAGCTTGACGTCGAAGTAGCACTCCGCCAGCGCCTGCTGCAGATATTCGTTCATCGGCAGCGGCAGCATCTGGCCGGAGCCGGACGCCGAGGTCTGCGTCTTCACTTCGAGCTTCTTGGTGGGACCGTAACCGGCTTCCTTCATCAACGCTTGTGCTGCCTTCAGATCATACTTGATTTCGAAGGTCGGCTTGCCGCGCCAGGGGTGACCGGGCTCGAAGGTCCCGCTCGCGGGCACCATCAGACCGGCGAGCAGACCATCCTTCAGACCTTCGCGATCGATGCAGAGATTGGCGGCCTTACGGACGCGGATGTCGTTCCACGGTGAGCCTTCGGCACGGGAGAACTGCCACGGCCAGACATGCGGCTGCTCGTTCTTCTCGATCTTGAAGCCACGCGCGGTGATTTCCTTGACCGCGTCTGGCGCCGGCGCCTCGACCCAGTCGACCTGCCCCGACAGCAGCGCAGCAGTGCGTGCGTTGGCTTCCGGCATCGGCAGCAACACCATCTTGTCGGTCTTCGGAACGCGGTCCTTGTTCCAGTAGGCGTCGTTCTTCACCAGTTCGAGACGCTCGCGCGGCGTGAACTTCGACATCTTCCACGGGCCGGTGCCGGAGGCTTCGCGCGCGAAGGCCGCCCATGCGGCCTGCGACTTGGCTTTGGCATCGGCGCCTTCGGCCTTGTCGAACAGCGCCTGCCACTTCGTCGGGCTCGCCATAAAGAGGTTGGTGAGATTGATCGGCAGGAAGGAGTCCGGCTCCTTCGTGGTCAACTCGACGGTCATGTCGTCGATCTTCTTGGCCGACACCAGGGTCGGCATGCGCGAGGCGGTCACACCGACCTGGCTGGCGTCGAACTGGACTGCATCTTGTTTGAGCACCTTGTCCACATTCCAGACCACAGCATCCGCATTGAAGGCCGAACCATCGTGGAAAGTGACGCCGGGACGCAGTTTGAAGGTCCACTTCTTCTTGTCGGCGTCGTCCACTGCCCACTCAGTGGCGAGCGCCGGGATAACAACACTCGCTTTGGTCGCGGACGACAGATCCCAGCCGGTCAGGCCGTCATACATCGTATTGCCGGTGAAACGATTGCCTTCGAAGCCCTGATCGGGCTGGCCAAGCGTGCGCGGAATATCGGCAGCGGTCATGCCGATGCGCAGCACCGTCTCGGCGCGCGCCACCTGTGGCAAGGTCAGGGCCGTGGCGAGCGTCAGCAACGTGATTGCTGCCGCGAGACGGCTCTTTGTCGGCTTTTCGATACGCATCGTAATCAGTCCCTCTTGGCTTTGGATGACACGTTGGCTTTGGCCAGTGTTGGTTTGTTCTAAACTGGCTAATTCTTATGCAACGCTTGTGCCAAGGCCTGCAACCTTGCAGCGCAATGACTCAAACTGCGGCACTGCAGCACACCAGCACACACCGACCGTTCCGCCTGCCCAATCTGGCATCAGGATTGCAGGTATCTGGCAGACAATATCCCACCATACGGAGTCTGGTTTATGCGCGTTCGAAGCTCGTTATTTGTTGCGGCCATCGCCGCCGCCATAGGTGCAGCCGCGCCGGCGCAAGCCGAAACGGTGGTGCGCTATGGCATCTCGATGGCGGACGTGCCGCTGACCACAGGCCAGCCTGATCGCGGCGCCGGAGGCTACCAGTTCACCGGCTACACGATCTACGATCCGCTCGTCGCCTGGGAAATGGATGTCGCCGATCGTCCCGGCAAACTCATTCCCGGCCTCGCCACCGAATGGAAGGTCGACGACACCGACAAGACCAAGTGGCGCTTCACCTTGCGCAAGGGCGTCAAGTTTCATGATGGCAGCGACTTCAACGCCGATGCGGTGATCTGGAATCTCGACAAGGTGCTGAACGAGAAGGCGCCGCAATTCGACAAGCGCCAGAGCGCGCAGGTAAAGACCCGCCTGCCCTCGGTCGCCAGCTATGCCAAGATCGATGATGGCACCGTCGAGATCACCACCAAGAGCGTCGACAGCTTCTTCCCCTATCAGATGCTGTGGTTCCTTGTCTCCAGCCCGGCTCAATATGAGAAGGTCGGCAAGGACTGGGACAAGTTCGCGTCGCAGCCCTCGGGCACCGGCCCTTTCAAGCTGACCAAGCTGGTGCCGCGTGAACTCGCTGAGCTCAGCAAAAACTCCGACTATTGGGACAAGAAGCGTATCCCGAAAGCTGACAAGCTCGTGCTCGTGCCGATGCCGGAGGCCCTCACCCGCACCAACGCGCTGCTCGCCGGTCAGGTCGATCTGATCGAGACCCCTGCTCCCGACGCTGTGCCGCAGCTCAAGGGCGCCGGCATGAAGATCGTCGACAACGTCACGCCGCATGTCTGGAATTATCACCTCAGCGTGCTGCCGGGTTCGCCCTGGACCGACGTCCGCCTGCGCAAGGCGCTGAACCTCGCCATCGATCGCGATGCCGTCGTCGCGCTGATGAACGGTCTCGCCAAGCCCGCTATCGGTCAGGTCGATCCGTCGAGCCCGTGGTTCGGCAAGCCGACCTTCAAGATCAAATATGATCTGGCCGAAGCCAAGAAGCTGGTGAAGGAAGCCGGCTACGGCCCGGAGAAGCCGCTGAAGGCGACCTTCATCATCGCCAATGGCGGCACCGGCCAAATGCTGTCATTGCCGATCAACGAATTCCTGCAGCAGAGCTTCAAGGAAATCGGCGTCGAGGTCGAATTCAAGGTCGTCGAACTCGAAGTGCTCTACACCGCGTGGCGCAAGGGCGCGGCTGACGAGAGCATGAAGGGCATCACGTCCAACAACATCGCCTACGTCACCTCGGATCCCTTGTACGCCATCGTCCGCTTTTTTCACTCCGGCCAGACCGCACCGGTCGGCGTGAACTGGGGCGGCTACAAGAACCCGAAGGTCGATGCGCTGATCGACGAAGCCAAGAACACCTTCGATCCGAAGAAGCAGGACGAGTTGCTGGCCGAAGCCCATGCGCAGATCGTCGACGACGCCGTGCTGGTCTGGGTCGTTCACGACACCAACCCGCATGCGCTGTCGCCGAAGGTGAAGAAGTTCGTGCAGGCCCAGCACTGGTTCCAGGACCTGACCACGATCGGTCTGGACTGAGCGCCCGGCTCTACGCAGCCTCGCAAGCATCAAGGCGCCGCCGAGACATCGGCGGCGCCTTCTGCTTTTATACGCCTTGCACTAAATTCGCGTCATGCCCGGGCTTGTCCCAGGCATGACGGCGGTGCAATTTACTCACCGCAGCCTGACGATCACGCCTTCATTGCCCGATAATTCCAGCGCGCCCGAAACATTCTCGCCATGGCGATCCAGTCCCGTCGCTAGCAATATTTCGCCGCCCCCCACATGCAATGATGCGGGCTCACCGCTGAGATTGAGGGCGATCAGAACCGTCTGCGCGTCATAGACGCGCCGATAGGCCAGCACATCGCCCTCAGCGTCCACAGGCTCATAGCCGCCGAACACCAGTTCAGGCATGTGCTTGCGCAAGTCGATCAGCTTCACATAGAGGCTGAGAATCGAATGGGGATCGGCCGCGAGAGCAGCGGCATTCTGATGGTGGTAGTCCGTGTCCAGCGGCAGCCAGGGCTCACCGGTCGTGAAACCCGCATGCTCGGTGGCACCCCATTGCATCGGCGTGCGGCATCCGTCGCGGCCGAGACCAATCCTAGGCACGTTCTTTTCGAACGGATCCTGAACCTGATCCGGTGCAATAGGCACCTGCTTCATGCCGATCTCGTCGCCATAATACAGCGTCGGCGTCCCGCGCAGTGTCAACAACAACATCGCAGCGACGCGTGCCTGAGCCATGCCAACCCGGCTGGCGACGCGCGGCCGGTCGTGATTGCCCAGCACCCAGTTAGGCCAGGCGCCGAGCGGCAGCGCGGCTTCGTAGCGCGCGATCAATTCGCTGATGGCAAAGGCATTCCACGGCGCGGAGAGCAGCGCGAAGTTGAACGGCAGATGTGCGCCCGACAGGTCATTGCCGTAATAGGCGACCAGCCGATCGAAAGGGAGATAGATCTCGCCGATCAGCACCCGATCGTCGAATTCGTCGATCACACGGCGCATTTCGGCGACCACATCCAGCGTCTCCGGCCGGTCGGTGGAATAGAGCGGCAGGAAAGCCTCGTGTGGCGGGCGCCCGGCCGTGAAATTCGGATTTATCGGGTTATCGCGAAATTCGGAATCCTTGATCAGATGCCAGATCACATCGACGCGGAAGCCATCGACGCCGCGTCGCATCCAGAACCGCATCACCTCATAGATGGCGTTGCGAACAGCAGGATTGCGCCAATTCAGGTCCGGCTGTTTGTCGAGAAAGGCGTGATAGTAATATTGCTGGGTGGCCTCGTCATACTGCCAGGAGCTGCCGCCGAATTCGGACATCCAGTTGGTCGGCGCGCTGCCGTCCGGCTTCGGATCGTGCCAGATATACCAATCGCGTTTGGGATTATCGCGTGACGACCGGCTTTCGACAAACCACGGATGCTGATCCGAGGTGTGGTTCGGCACCAGATCGAGAATAATCTTTAGACCATGACCGTGAGCCGCAGCCACCAGCGCGTCGAAATCGGCCGATGTACCGAAGATCGGATCGACGCCGATATAGTCTGATATGTCATAGCCGAAGTCTGCCATCGGAGACGGGAAGATCGGCGACAGCCAGATCGCGTCGATGCCGAGCCGCCGCAGATAAGGAAGCCGGCCGACGATGCCCGCGAGATCGCCGATACCGTCTCCATTGGAGTCCTGAAACGATCGCGGATAGATCTGATAGATGGTGCCGGCCTGCCACCAGACTGTCGCTGCAGTTGCCATGGTCCTGTCACTCAATGTTCTGAGGCTTCCATCACGCACGAAAAAACGGCCCTTCCGAGGAAGGGCCGCCTCTCGTTCGGCGCAATATTAGTAGCGTTCGATGACAGTACGACGTTCGACGCCGCCATCGTAATAGCCACGGTCACGATCACGGCTGCGCTTGATGATCACGGTCTCGTTGCGGTCACGGCGATCGCGGTAGTAACCGCGGTCATAATCGTCGCGATAGCGGTCGCGGCCGACGGCACCGACCGTAACGCCTCCCGGACCGACGCCGACGCCGAACTCCTGGGCCTTGGCTGGAATTGCGCTGCTAATGCCCGCCGCAGCAACGGCGATGATGGCAAGATGCTTAATCATGACGTGCTCCTCGTGTGTGAACCATGAGGGAGCAATCCCGCGCTGCAGGGTTAGTTCCGAGACGATAACAAAACGATCATGCGTAACGCGCGCAAAGACCCGGAACCAATCGAGGTTTTGCCTACCGCGAGCTAGCCGGGCGGTATAATTGCGTTGCTCGGTGTCGGCCGATCGGTGATCTGCTGCCCGAACAGGCTGCCGACCAGCTCGACCATCACCCGTGCGGTACGCCCGCGCTCGTCGAGAAACGGATTGAGCTCGACGACATCCAGCGAGCACATCAGCCCGGAATCATGCAGCAGCTCCATGATCAGATGCGCCTCGCGATAGGTGGCGCCGCCGGGCACCATGGTGCCAACGCCGGGCGCTGCCGCGGGATCGAGGAAGTCCACATCGAAGGACACATGCAACACGCCGTTGCGCGCCTTGACCCGCTCGATGACGCGGCGGATCAGGACGCCAACACCGAACTCGTCAATCTGCCGCATGTCTGCGATGGCCACCTTGCGCGTGTGGACTAGCTCTTTCTCGAGCTTATCGATGGAGCGGATGCCGAACAGATCGAGATTATCGGGCTTGATCGATGCGCGCGGCTCAGCGCCGAGTAATCCATCCAGACCGGGCTCGCCGCACAGAAAGGCCGCGGACATGCCGTGCATGTTGCCGGTGATGGTCGTGTGCGGCGTATTGTAATCGGCATGCGCGTCGAGCCACAGCACGAACAATTCGCGCCCCTGCTCGTGCCAGTGCCGCGCCACGCCATTGACCGATCCCATAGACAGGCTGTGATCACCGCCCACGAAGATCGGCAGCGCGCCCGATTTGGCAAGCGCGTAGGCACGCGCACTCAGCGCCTGGATCCAGCTCTGGATCACACGATAATGCTTGGCATTCTCCGGCGGCGCATCGGTCGACAGAGGCACAGACGGTGGCATGAGGTCACCGTGGTCTTCCACCTCGAAGCCAAGCTCTTCCAGCAGCGGCCCCAGGCCTGCCGTCCGCATGGCCGCCGGCCCCATCAAGGTCCCGCGCTGCGAGGCCCCGACTTCGACTGGCGCGCCCAGCAATGCGATGCGTTTGTGATGGGAGACGTCGGTCATAAGCAAAACTCCGGGCTAGCGACCCTCGCAGGCCAAGATATATTCCGAAACAGCCTGTTTGCATTGCAACGGAAATGCGGCGGCGCAGTTATCCCGCGCATTTTCATCACCAGACAGTGGGGCAATCGTGACGCACAGAGTAGTCGAAGAAGGTCTCCCCTATCCCTTTGGCGCGCATTGGGACGGAAAGGGCACCAACTTCGCGCTCTTCTCGGCCAATGCCACCAAGGTCGAGGTCTGCCTGTTCGACGGCGACAAGGAAACGCGAATCGAGCTGCCGGAATATACCGACGAGGTGTTTCACGGCTACATCCCCGACGTCGGCCCCGGCACCTTTTACGGCTATCGCGTCCATGGCCCCTATGAGCCAGAAAAGGGCCATCGCTTCAATCCGAACAAGTTGCTGCTCGATCCCTATGCCCGCGCCCATGCCGGGCAGCTCGAATGGAATCCGGCTGTATTCGGCTACAAGATGGAGAGCGGCGACGACACCACCTTCGACGAACGCGACTCCGCCCCGTTCATGCCGAAATGCGTGATTGTCGATCGCGACTTCGACTGGGCTGGCGAGGCCGGCCGGCAGCCGGTGCCATGGGACCAGACCATCATCTACGAGACCCACGTCAAGGGCTTCACCAAGCTGAATCCCGACGTGCCCGAGAAGCTGCGCGGCACCTATGCCGGCTTCGGCAGCAAGCCTGTGGTGGATTATCTCTGCGGCCTCGGCATCACCTCGGTCGAGCTGCTTCCGATCCATACTTTCATCAATGACGACTATCTGCTGAACAAGAAGCTGGTGAATTACTGGGGCTACAATTCCATCGGCTTCTTTGCGCCCGATCCGCGCTACGCATCGGACGTGCCGAACTCGCTGCGCGAGTTCAAGGAGATGGTGTCAGCGCTGCATGCCGGCGGGCTCGAAGTCATCCTCGATGTCGTCTATAATCACACCGCCGAAGGCAACGAGCTTGGCCCGACTCTGTCCTTCAAGGGCATCGATAATGCCAGTTATTATCGGCTGCTTCCGGACAAGCCACGCTATTACATCAACGACACCGGCACCGGAAACACAGTGAACCTGTCCAATGCCCGCGTCATCCAGATGGTGGCGGACAGCCTGCGCTACTGGGTGCGGGAGATGCATATCGACGGCTTCCGCTTCGATCTCGGCACCATTCTCGCGCGCGAAGTCTACGGCTTCACCGAACAGAGTGGCTTCCTGAAAGCCGTCGATCAGGACCCATTGCTGACGACAGTGAAGTTGATCGCCGAACCCTGGGACATCGGCCCCGGTGGTTATCAGGTCGGCGGTTTCCCACCCGGCTGGGCGGAATGGAACGACAAGTTTCGCGATACTGCGCGTGACTTCTGGCGCGGCAAAGCGCCGGTCGCGGCACTGGCACCGCGTCTCGTCGCGTCTGCGGACATGTTCAACCATCAGGGTCGCCGCGCCTGGGCCAGCGTCAATTTCGTCACCGCTCACGACGGCTTCACGCTGAACGATTGGGCGAGCTACAACGAGAAACACAACGAGGCCAATGGCGAGAATAACAAGGACGGCTCCTCCAACAACGCCTCATGGAATTGCGGCGTTGAGGGCCCGACCGACGACAAGGCCATCATCGCCCTGCGCGAGCGCCAGAAGCGCAACATGCTGGCGACGCTGCTGTTCTCGCAGGGCACGCCGATGCTGCTCGGCGGCGATGAATTCGGCCGCACACAGAACGGCAACAACAACGCTTATTGCCAGGACAGCGAGATTTCCTGGTTCAACTGGAGCCTGACGACCGAGGGCAAGGACCTGCTCGCTTTCACCAAGCGGCTCATCAAACTGCTCGGCGGCTGCTCGGTCCTGCGTCGCAGCCGCTTCCTGACCGGCGAGCACGACCCCGACCTCGATGTTCGCGACGTGACATGGATCAACGCCAATGGCCGCCCGATGGAAGACGCACATTGGAAAGACGGCAACATGAAATGCTTCGGCATGCTGCTGGACGGCCGTGCGCAGAAGACCGGCATTCACAAGCCGGCGGAGGATCAGACCATGCTGATGATTCTCAACGGCTTCGAAGGACTGGTCGATTTCACGATGCCCGAGGCGTTTGGCGGACAGGCCTGGGAACTTCTGGTGGATACCAACATTCCCGATACGAAGGGTGGCGAGGATTTCCCGTTCGGCCATATGTATCAGGTGACCGCCCGCTCGCTGCTGCTGTTGTCCCTGAAGAAATAGCTTATGGCGCGGCGGGGCTGGAGCGGCCTCGCTGCCCACATTTTCTGCACATTCCTGTCACTGAACCTCGGAACGATGTTTGGTGACTACACTTGTCTGGCAACGATGAATTACGGATTTGCCGAGCTAGTGGAGACGTAAAAGTGAAGATTCGCGCGGGCTACGACATCGCTTTCCAGTGTTTGCAGGAAACGCCCATGATCCTGATGCTTAGCATCCATCCTTCGCGCGCGAAGGATCTGCAGAGCCCACATCGCATCCAGTTTTCCCATGACGTACAGGCGCATGACTATCTCGACATGTTCGGCAATACCTGCACGCGCATCGTCGCACCGCCCGGACTGATCGAGATCAAGAATGACTTTCTGATTTCAGATAGCGGACTGCCGGATGCTGCTCCGCCATCAGGGCCGTTGCAGGCGGTTGGCGAACTGCCTGACGATGTCATGGTCTTCCTGCTCGGCAGCCGCTATTGCGACACGCAGAAGCTGTCAGATCTTGCCTGGTCGCTGTTCGGCCATATCGAAGACGGCGCGGCGCGCGTCCAGGCCATTGTCGATTACGCGCATCAGCGCATCGAATTCGGCTATCATCATGCCCGCAACGATCGCACCGCCTTCGAAGGCCATGAAGAGCGTATCGGCGTGTGCCGCGACTTCGCCCATCTGGCGGTCACGCTGTGCCGCTGCATGAACATTCCGGCGCGCTATTGCACCGGCTATCTCGGCGATATCGGCGTGCCCATCGATCCCGCGCCGATGGACTTCAGCGCCTGGTTCGAAGTCTACCTCGGAAGCAAGTGGTACACGTTCGATGCGCGTCACAATCATCCGCGCATCGGGCGCATCGTGATGGCCCGCGGTCGCGACGCTGCTGACGTAGCGATCTCCACCAATTTCGGCCCGACGCCGCTGGTGCGTTTTACCGTGGTCACGGAGGAGGTTTTTAGCGAAGCCACCCCCGCCATCACGCCGATGTCGATGGTGGCCTGATCGTCGTCTCGAGACCGTTGTAAATTTCAAAGCCACCCGTATCCGCGGGTGGCTTTGTTATTTCAGGTCCTGACAGGACTGATCTTCCACGTCAGCGCCATGAGACCTGCCGTCATGGCACCCGAGATCACCGAGGCAATCGGCAGCACCAGTGCCAGCGCCGCTGTCGCAGCCCAGCCGATCGACGAGAAAGCTTCGGCGAAGGTCGCAATGCGCGATGACGTCTGACGTCGCCTGAACTGGCTGCGCCGCGCCTGCACCCTGAACCAGAGCTGGATGGCGGTAGCCGATCCCGCGGCCACGACGGTCGCCAGCGCTGTCACTGCCGCCAGCCGCGGCGAGACCAGCGCGAGACCCACGACCATCGGCGTGAACACGACAGCTATGATGACCAGCACGACTTCGATCTTGGCCGTGATGATCGTGTTTGCCAGAAGCGGCGCGGTTGTGACCAGATCCGCAGCGTCCTCACCGGAGATCGTCAGCCAGGCTAAGCCGCCGGCGAGCTGACCCGCGGCCATCACGATCACCGGCGCCAGCACGATGAACGCGCCTGCCCCCTCGCCGAAACTGCGCCACAGCATCAGGGCTGGCGGTAACAGATACAGCAGCTGCATCAGAGTTTGCGAGACCAGCCACGGATCGCGCCACAACAGGATAAACTCCTTGCGGCGCAAGGCGTTACGTCGAGAGCCCGGTCGAAACCGTCTTGCGACTTTCTTGCGTCGAACTTGCGCCAATGGCACGGCACTGGCCACGTAGTTGCTGAAGCGCGGCGAGAAGATTGCCATGGCGCTTCCCAGCAGGATCAACCCGGCCGCCAGCAGCGGCACCAGTGCTGCGATATCGCCAAGCATCGCGCACGCGGGCCACCACACCACGCTGTCCGCCGCCGGCGCAAAGGCGGCTGCGGCATCGGAGGTCAGTACGGCAAAACGCGACAGCGTGCCGTAAGAGAGAATCGCCGCAACCTGCAATGCGATCACGAAACCTGCGCCAGTGACCGCCGAAATGATCTGTGCAACCAGCCGCGTCTTGGCAGGGCCGCAGAGCTGAAACAATCCGACAGTGATGGCGATAGCGCACGCAGACGCCGACAGGCCCATGGCAATGACGACAGCATAGGCGGAGAACCAGCGTGCACCGCCGCCGATCACCAGTACGTTGACAAAAGGCGTCGCCAGCAACATCGCCATCAGGGTCACCGTCAATGCGATGGCTGCGATGCGGACGGAGAACAGGTTGGTGAGCGGCGCCGGCGACGACATGATGAGATCGAGATCGGCGCGCGCGTAGAATACGCGGGTGACGGACTCGATGGCCTGCGACAGAACGAGCGCCCAGGCGAGGAAGATACTCGCCGTGATCACAATGGCCGTCGATTGATCGAGCGGCGTCTGCACATCTGCGAAACGGCCGACCACCGCATAAGCCGGCAGATGCAGGAAGATCACGAAGACAATCAGCAGAAGCGAAATGCTGCGCGGACGCCAGCGACGGCCCGCCGTGAGCATGCCCAGCATTTCGCGCCATGCCAGCCGGACTTCATGGCCGGCAAACCACATCACGCTGGCGGATGGTGTCATGCGGCAACCGGCGCGCCGTCCACCAGCGCCACGAACATGTCCTCGAGGCTGGTGTCGCCCTGTCCGTTCTGCTGACGCAATTCGGCAAGCGTACCTTCGGCGATCAGCCTGCCTGCGGCGATCACGCCGATCCGGTCGGCCATGCGCTCGGCAACTTCGAGAATATGCGTGGTCATGATTACCGTGCAGCCGGAGCGCACGCGATCCTGCAGCAGGCCTTTGACATGACGCGCCGACACGGCATCGAGCCCGGTCAAAGGTTCGTCGAGAATGATCAGCCGGGGCTCATGCACCAACGCGCCGGCCAGCGCCACCTTCTGGCGCATGCCCTTGGAGAAGCCTTCGCATCGCTCATGCAGATGTGGACCAAGACCTAACGATGCCAACAGTGCATGCGACGTGCGCTCGGCCGTTTCAGCATCGCAGCCCCATAGACCGGCAACGAATTCGAGATATTCGAGCGGCGTCAGCTTGTCATAGATCATCGGCTCATCGGACACCCAGGCCATGATCTGCTTTGCCGCAACGGGATCGGCGAGCGCGTCGATACCAAGTATGGACACCGATCCTGAATCGGGGCGCAGCAATCCCGCGACCATGCGCAATGTCGTCGTCTTGCCGGCTCCGTTGGCGCCCAGCAGCGCATAGAACTCGCCAGCACGAACCGTGAGATCGAGTCCGTCGACAGCTGGCCGATCGAAACGTTTCGTTAACCCTCGCAATTCGAGAGCAGCGTGTGTTGCGGACATGACAGACGATCTGCGCGTTAAGTTGCGTAGCAACATGGAGGGAAGTTGTTTCAAGGCAGTGAATCCGATGACGTAACTACGCCGCCTCACGCGCCTGGTGGTATCTATATGCACATCGGGATTGATGACCCCATCAATCCTCCCACTCACGCATGTGCGTTTTGATCTCTTATGCCGGCAATTTAACTAGATCTGGCGGGAACAATACAACCCTGAATAGATTTACGCTGACCTGCAAAGATCGATCTCCGGAGATTCGCGATGACACGGCTAGCTGCCTTGAAGGTTCCTGCTGTAGCCGAGTTCGATGCGCCGTATTTTCTGACCTGTCCCGGCATCGGAAGGGTTACGACCGACTACAAGAAAAACCAGAACATCTTTTGTCAGGGTGAGACGGCAGATTCTGTTTGCTACATCCTGAGCGGACGTATCAAGCTCACGGTCCTGTCCGAACAAGGCAAGGAAGCCGTCGTCGGCCTGCTCGAACCCGGACAGTTCCTGGGTGAGGGTTGCCTGAATGGTCATCCGCTGCGCACCGTCACAACGACGGCGATGGAAGACTGCACCATCGTCACCATCAACAAGTCGGTGATGCTCGCCCATCTGCGCGACGAGCCCGCTTTCGCAGAATTCTTCGTCGCCTATCTTCTGTCGCGCAACAACCGCATCGAAGAAGATCTGATCGATCAGTTGTTCAATTCAAGCGAGAAGCGCCTCGCGCGCCTGTTGCTGATCCTCGCTCACTATGGCGAGGGAGGCGCCAGCCATCCCATCGATATCGACATCAGTCAGGAAATGCTGGCGGAGATGATCGGCACTACGCGTTCGCGCGTCAGCTTCTTCATGAACAAGTTTCGCAAGCTCGGCTTCGTCAGCTATGACGGACATATTCAGGTCCACAGATCGCTGCTCGATGCGGCGTTTAACGAGAAGCCACATTTGCAACGTGGCATGTAGCGATGCGTGCGTAACCAGACAACCATGCTCCGCACTGGCGCGACGGCATCCGGGGGACCGGCAGATGGCAAGCATCCTGATCGTCGACGATGACAAGGTCGTTCAGATCTTCACCAAATTGATGCTTGAGCGCGAAGGCCACCGCGTCACCTGCGCGAGTGACGGCCCGCGCGCGCCACATTCTCCGCAACGCCGATTTCGATCTGCTCATCATCGATATCTTCATGCCCGGGATGAACGGGCTGGAGACGATGAAGCTGGCGCATCGGTGCCGCCCGGAGATCCCGATCATCGTCATGTCAGGTCACGCGGCCTCACCGGCAGGCGCGTTCGCGCCCGATTTTCTCGCGATGTCCACCGAGCTCGGCGCCGTCTGTCGCCTCCAGAAGCCCCTCAAATCGGCGGTTCTTCTCTCGCACGTGGACCGGTGCCTTGCGCCGGGGAATGGCTCGTCTCGGCTCCACTAGTATCGTCGCACATTCGATCACGACCGATGCTGGCATCGCCCGAAGCCAAAATCTGCTGCGGCATAATGGAATCATGATACCAGGATACCTACACATCAGAGGTAATTAAGGGCTCCTTCACTCGGCTTCCCTATTTTCACGTGGAATTTCGGTGCCGCAGCAAAATTGCTTGTCGCGGTCCAAGGGGCATGTCGATGCAAGCATTCAATTCTATTTCAGCACGTATGATTGTCGCCATCACGCTCGTCGCTGCCGGATCGTGCGGCGCGCTCGCTGCCTTCAGCATGTGGCAGCAACAGGCGATCATCGACACAGCCCTTAGTCGTGAAGCGCATGATGACTACGCCAATCTCACGGCAGCGCTGAATGCCGAAACGCGCACGCTGCTCGCAGTTGCCGAGTCGATCGCGTCGTCACAGCCGATCAAGGACGCCATCAAGGCGAACGATCGTGCCAGTGCGCTCGCGAATCTGAAGGAGGCCCATCAGCGTATCAAGCCGCGCGGCCTCGAACTGATCACCATTCAAACACCGCCGGCCATCAGCTTCGCCCGCATCCACAATCCCGGCACCTTCGGAGACAACGTTTCCGAACGCCGCAAGATGGTGGTGCAGGCGATGACCAGCAAGAAGTCGGTCGGCGGCATCGAGCCCGGCCGTGATGCGCTCAACGTCTTTGGCGTAGCACCGGCGATGGATGGTGATACCATTCTCGGCACGATCGATGTCGGCGCTCCGTTCGGCAAGACTTTCGTCGACACCATGAAGTCGCGTTTCGGTGTCGATGTCGGCATTCACCAGATCGACGGCCAGGCCGGCAAGACGCTGGCGTCCACCCTGAAGTCGGCTGCTCCGGGTGTCGATATGCTGCGTCGCGCGCTTGCCGGCGAAGTTGTGACCCAATATGGCGAACTCGACAACAAGCCCGTTGCCACGACCTTCGGCGCAATCAAGAGCTTTTCGGGCGACAACATCGCCGTCTTCGAAATCACCCGTGATACCAGCGGATATCACAGCCTGATGCGATCCTCGCTGAATTGGCTGGCCATCATTTCTGCCTGCGTGCTGCTGCTCGCCGGTGCCATCGCAACCTTCATGGGCCGCTCGATGGCGAAGCCGATCCGCGCACTCGAAACTGCGATGCGGACCATTGCGGGCGGTAATCACACGATCGCGGTGCCGGGTGCAGGCCGCAAGGACGAGATCGGCTCGATGGCCGGCGCCGTCGAAATCTTCAAGACCGGGCTGATCGAAACCGAGCAGCTGCGGGCCGCCCAGGAAGAGCAGCGCGAGCGCGCCCAGCTTGATCGCCGCGACACCATGAGTGCTCTCGCCTCGCGCTTCGAGGGCAGCGTTGGTACCGTAGTCACCGCCGTCGGTTCGGCTGCCGGCGAACTCCGCAACACCGCGCAATCGATGGCGGCCACCGCCGAGGAATCCACCCGGCAGACCGCAGCTGTCGCGGCAGCATCCGAGGAGGCCACGCAGAGCGCTCAGGCAGTCGCCGCTGCTATCGAGGAGCTCAACGCCTCGATCAGCGAGATCGCACAGCAGGTCAACGAATCTGCCCGCGTCGCCGGCGATGCGGTATCGCAGGCCAACGTCACCAATAGCGAAGTGCAGAGCCTTGCGGAGGCCGCGCAGAAGATCGGTGACGTCGTCAAGCTGATTAGCGAGATCGCTGCGCAAACCAACCTGCTCGCACTCAATGCCACCATCGAAGCGGCCCGCGCAGGTGAAGCCGGCCGCGGCTTCGCCGTCGTCGCTTCCGAAGTGAAGGCACTGGCCACCCAGACGTCGAAGGCAACGGACGAAATCTCGGCACAGGTCGGCGCGATTCAGAGTGCCACGAAGCTCTCGGTGGGTTCGATCCAAAGCATTACCTCGACCATCGGCCGCGTCAGCGAGATCGCAAGCGCCATCGCCGCCGCCGTCGAGGAACAGGGCGCAGCCACGCTCGAAATCGCCCGCAACGTCGCCGAAGCCGCCCGCGGCACCGGCGAGGTCTCGCAAAACATTGCCGGCGTCAATGACGCCGCCCGCGAGACCGGCCTCGCCGCGTCGCGCGTGGTGGAGTCGGCCGCGGACCTGTCACGCAACGGCGAAGACCTCCGCACGCAGGTCGATGTGTTCCTCCGCGAAGTGCGGGCGGCGTAATTCTTCCAGCGGCGCGCTTCGGCACGCCGCTCTTCCATTGCGAACAAAGCGGGAATCAGCGAGCGTGATTCGTCACCTCGGATACACGCCTTGCTCGCTCAAGCCTCTTATCTCGACGCCCTCAATCCAGAACAACGCCGTGCCGTCGAGCATGGCGTGTTCCCGCATGGGAACAGCATCACGTCTGCTCCGCTGTTGGTCATCGCCGGTGCCGGTTCCGGCAAGACCAACACCCTCGCCCATCGCGTGGCGCATCTGCTCGTCAACGGCGCCGATCCGCGCCGCATCCTGCTGATGACCTTCTCACGGCGCGCGGCCAGCGAGATGAGCCGCCGCGTCGAGCGCATCGCGCGCCAAGTGATGGGCGACAATACCGGCGTCATGACCGATGCGCTGGCCTGGGCTGGCACATTCCATGGCATCGGCGCGCGGCTCCTGCGGGACTATGCCGAACAAATCGGACTCGATCCCGGTTTCACCATTCACGACCGCGAGGATTCCGCCGACCTGATGAATCTGGTCCGGCACGAACTCGGCTTCTCCAAAACCGAGACGCGCTTCCCGACAAAAGGCACATGCCTCGCGATCTATTCCCGCTGCGTGAATTCCGAGACCGAACTCGATCAGGTGCTCGGCGCATCCTATCCGTGGTGCGCGGCGTGGTCAGCCGAGCTGCGCGAGCTGTTCGCCAGCTATGTCGAAGCCAAGCAGAAGCAGAACGTGCTCGATTACGACGACCTGCTTCTGTACTGGGCGCAGATGGCGAGCGAACCGCTACTGGCTAGCGATATCGGCGGTCGCTTCGATCACGTGCTCGTGGACGAATATCAGGACACTAATCGCCTGCAATCGGCGATCCTGATGGCTTTGAAGCCCAACGGGGCGGGCCTCACCGTTGTCGGCGATGACGCGCAGTCGATCTATTCGTTTCGCGCCGCCACAGTGCGCAACATTCTCGATTTTCCCAGGCAGTTCAGCCCACCCGCGCAAATCATCACGCTCGACCGCAACTATCGATCCACGCAACCGATCCTGGCAGCGGCCAATGGCGTGATCGATCTTGCGCGCGAGCGCTTCACCAAAAATCTCTGGACCGACCGCGTCTCCTCCGCCAAGCCGCAACTCGTCACCATCCGGGACGAGACCGATCAGGCCCGCGCCATCGTCGCGCGCGTGCTCGACAATCGCGAAGGCGGCATGAAGCTGAAGGAACAGGCCGTGCTGTTCCGGACGTCGTCGCACAGCGGATCACTCGAAGTGGAGCTGACGCGGCGGAACATTCCATTCGTCAAATTCGGCGGCCTGAAATTTCTCGACGCCGCGCATGTGAAGGACATACTGGCGCTGCTGCGTTTCGTGGAGAACCCACGTGACCGGGTCGCCGGTTTCCGGCTGATGCAATTGCTACCCGGTGTGGGGCCAGCTTCCGCACAGCGCGCGCTGGATCACATGATCGCGGCACCCGATCCGATCGACGCCCTCGCTCACGCGCCGGCCCCACCCCGCGCAGCAGCCGACTGGCGCGGCTTTGTCGAGGTCATCAGCGAGATCAAGTCACGCCGTGCGGGCTGGCCCGCCGAACTGGAACTGGCGCGACGCTGGTATGAGCCGCATCTCGATCGCATTCACGAGGATTCGCTGACGCGCCGCGCCGATCTTATCCAGCTCGAAGCGATCGCGTCAGGCTATCCGTCGCGCGAACGTTTTCTCACTGAACTCACGCTCGATCCGCCGGACGCGACCAGCGATCAGTCCGGCGTGCCGCTGCTCGATGAAGACTATCTGATCCTCTCGACGATCCACTCCGCCAAAGGGCAGGAATGGAAATCGGTCTATGTGCTCAATGTGGTCGATGGCTGCATGCCGTCGGATTTGGGCACCGGGACATCAGCGGAGATCGAGGAAGAGCGCCGGCTGCTTTATGTGGCGATGACGCGCGCCAAGGACGATCTGCATCTGATGGTACCGCAGCGTTTCTTCACCCACGGCCAGCACGCACAAGGTGACCGCCACGTCTATGCGTCACGCACCCGCTTCATTCCGGAAGCGCTGCTCGGCCTGTTCGAACGCACGACCTGGCCGCAGGTGGCTGCGGCAGATCCGGCGCGCGCGGCAGCACAGGGTGTGCGCATGGACATCAATTCGCGGATGCGTGCGATCTGGCGCTAGAGCTTCTCATCCCACTCCGGCACGCCGCTGAAGCGCGCCACCAGGAAATCGATGAACAGGCGCACCTTCACGGCAAGGTGCCGCGTCGGAGGATAGATCGCATAGAGCGTCAGCGGCGGCGCTTTGTAGGTATTGAGCACGCTGCGCAGAGCGCCCGCGCGCAATGCATCGCCGGCAATGAAGGTCGGCAGCAGCGCGACGCCCCTGCCCTTGATCGCGGCATCGCGCAGTACTTCAGCATTGTTGACGCAGAGCGTCCAGCTCGGCTGGATCCAGTGATCGTTGCCATCCCTGCCGGTCAGCTTCCACTGATTGCCCGTGAGCAGGAAGCCATAGGTCAGGAGCGCGTGGCTGCGCAGATCCTCCGGCAGCTTCGGCGTGCCGTATTGCTTGAGATAGTCCGGCGACGCGCAAACCGCGCGATCGATGGCGACGATTTTACGCGCGATGAGACTTGAAGACTCCAGATCGGCGATGCGAAGCGTCACGTCGAAACCGCCCTGCATCGGATCGACCTGATCGTCCGACAGCACGAGCTGGATCTGCAGCTCTGGGCACTGCGCCATGAAGTCGGCAATCGCCGGACCGAGTTGCAGCGTGCCGAACGACATCGGCGCATTGACGCGCAGCAGTCCGCGCGGCGTCGATTGCGCCTGCGCCACCGCCTGATCGGCGGCATCGAGATCGGCGAGGATACTCAGTGCCCGCTCGAAATAGGCCTGGCCGTTCTCGGTCGCGCTCGCGTGACGCGTGGTGCGGTTGAGCAATTGCACGCCGAGGTCCTGTTCGAGATCGCCGACATATTTCGAGATCGCCGAGCGCGACAGCCGCAGCTGCCGCCCTGCTTCGGAGAAGCTGCCGAGTTCGACGACTTTGACGAAGGCGCGCAGGCTGTTGAGCTTATCCATGGGGCATTCCTGACTGTCCCCAATTCATAGACAGTCATGTCACAAATGGCCAGATTGTCTTTGAACGGGGATGACCCAATTATCCCGGCAACGGAAGACGAGACGCCTTCCCAACCAGGAGACAGACCATGTCAGGCATCCACCATGTCACCGCAATCGCCGGTAATGCCTTGCGGAATTTCGATTTTTACACCCGCGCGCTGGGCATGCGCTTCGTCAAGAAGACCGTCAATTTCGACGATCCGGGCACCTACCACTTCTACTACGGCGATGAGACCGGCAAGCCGGGCACCATCCTGACCTTCTTCCCGTGGGAGCATGCGGCCCCCGGCCGTGGCGGCGTGGGCCAGACCCAGCAGACTTCGTTCCGGGTCCCTGCCCGCTCGCTCGGCTACTGGACGCATCGCTTCATCGAGAAGGGCATTGCCCATGAGGCGCTCGAAAAGCGCTTCGGCGAAGCCGTACTGCCCTTCACCGATCCGGACGGCATGAGCCTCGCTCTGGTCGGCGTTGCCGGCGCGGAGAATGAGCCCGGCTGGAGCAATGGCGACGTTCCGGCGGAGCACGCGATCCGCGGCTTCCATGGCGTGACGCTTCTGCTGGAGAAGGCCGAGAAGACCAGCGCGATCCTCATCGACGTGTTCGGCTTCAAGGAAACCGCGCGCGAAGGTTCGATCATCCGCCTGAGTGCCGACAGTGTCGAAGGCGGTATCGTCGATATCTATGAGGCCGGCGGTTTCCTGCCGGGTCGTCAGGGCCGTGGCTCGGTGCATCACATCGCCTTCCGCGCCGTCGATGACGCCGATCAACAGGTGATGGCCAACAAGCTGGTGAAGACCCACGGCCAGCAGCCGACGGAGCAGAAGGACCGTAACTACTTCCGCTCGGTCTATTTCCGCGAACCCGGCGGCGTGCTGTTCGAGATCGCCACCGACATCCCCGGCTTTGCCGTGGATGAGCCCGTCGAATCCCTCGGCGAGCATCTGAAACTGCCCGCGTTTCTCGAAAAGCATCGCGGCGAGATTGAGCGCGTGTTGCCGGCGCTCGACACTGAAAAGGTGACGTCATGAGTAACGACCTGTCCCACATTCATCGCTTCGCGCCGGGCAACCGGCGCGAGGCAACGCCGCTCCTGCTGCTGCATGGCACCGGCGGTGACGAAAGCGACCTGCTCCCGCTCGGCGAGGCGATTGCGCCGGGTGCAGCACTGCTCTCGCCCCGCGGTCAGGTGCTGGAACACGGCATGCCACGCTTCTTTCGCCGGCTCGCCGAAGGCGTGTTCGACGAGGACGACGTGGTCAGTCGCGCCAACGAGCTCGCGGACTTCATAGTCGAAGCCCGCAAGCGCTACGGGCTCAAAGCACCGATCGCGCTCGGCTATTCCAACGGCGCCAATATCGCCGCGGCAATGATGCTGTTACGCCCCGAGGCGCTGGCCGGCGGCATATTGTTGCGGGCGATGGTGCCGCTACGTGACGCGCCGATGGCAGATCTCGCAGCCAAGCCGGTACTGATCGTGTCGGGCCAATCCGACCCGATCATCCCGCCGAGCAATTCGCAACGGCTGGCTGTGATGCTGACAAAGGCGGGGGCCGATGTGCAGCATCGCACGTTGCCCGTCGGGCATCAGCTCTCGCAGGCAGATCTGACCATTGCGAAAGAATGGTTGGGGAATGTTGAAGCAACGAACCAAGCCGCGGCATAACCTCTCCCCGCCTGCGGGGAGAGGTCGAAGGCGAGCGCAGCGGAGCCTTCGGGTGAGGGGGAGTTAGTGGTTTGCGCTTAAGTGTATCATGCGCTCCCCCTCACCCGGCTTTCACGCGCTCCGCGCGCTTCAGCCGACCTCTCCCCGCCAAGCGGGGAGAGGTAAGAAGGCCAACTACAAGTTCGCGCCGCTGAACATCTCGCTATACCAATCCGCAATCAGCTTTGGATTGATGCGACCATCGACGATGAACACCCCCTGCGCGCCATCGGCAACCCAACGCTTTACCGCATCGAGATCGGCGAGCGTCCGCACAACAACGCCATCGGCGCCATATCCGCGCGCAATGGCCGCAAAATCGGTCACCGGAAATTGCGCCATACCCGCATTGTAGCCTTCCGGCCCGAAGTGATGCACCTCGGCGCTGTAGGCGCTGTCGTTATAGATGAAGATGCAGATGCGCTTCTTCAGCCGCACCGCGGTCTCAAGTTCCGCGATCGACATCAGAAAACCGCCATCGCCGACGGCCAGCACAGTCAGCCGCTCCGGCTGCGTCACTGCCGCACCGATCGCGCCGGCAAGGCCGAGACCGATGGACTGGAACGCAATCGGAATGCACCAACCCTTGTGGTCGGGCGCTGAAATATAGCGCGTCACCCAGCCGACAAAATGGCCGCCGTCGACAACGACCGTGCGATCCTTCGGCAGGATATCGTCCATCGCCTTGCTCAGCGTGCGCGGATCGATGTGGTCGGCAGTGCTGGTGTCGTCATAGGCCAGATTGTGGTTGCCCCTGGCAGTCATCACCGCGGCAACCGCTGGCGTGCGCCAGCCGGCCTCGCTGGGCGGCGTCTTATCAAACGCCTGCAACACGGCAGTGGCCACAGCCGATGCATCGCCTTCGAGCTCGAGATCGACCGGGCGATGCACGCCGATGCGGCCCTTCTCGACATCGATCTGCACGAGCTGAGCATAGTCCGAAATCAGCTTGCCCTTCTTCGTGGTCCACATGTTCAGCGACATGCCGAAAGCAAGGATCATGTCGCTCTGCGCGATCAGCTCAGCCGTTGCTTTCGAGGAGAAGCCTCCGGCCACGCCGAGATTCCACGGATGACCGGAAAACATCCCATGCGCCTGCAACGACGTCGCCAGCAACGCGCCAAGTTTGTCGGCCAGTTGAACCAGCAGCGGCTGCGCATCGGCCACGACAGCGCCATGACCCGCCAGAATCAGCGGTCGCTTCGATGTCCGGATCGTCGCAACAAGTTCATCCAGCTTCGCCGGATTGATCGTGACCCGCGGCATGATCGGCAAATGCTTCTTGCCCATCGTTGCCGTGACCGGCATCTCCTGCACATTGATCGGCAGGCTGAGCACGACCGGCTTGCGCTCGCGCAGAGCCACCGAGGCTGCTTTCCAGGTGTCGGCGTAAGCGCTCTGTGCATCGGTGATCTGACGCCACTCGCCGCCGACCGCGTGAACGAGTTCCGACTGATTGAAGGCAAATGCCGACTGCTTGTCGCCGAGCACAACGTCACCTGCGAGAACGAGCAAAGGCGTGTCGCTCTTGGCCGCTTCGCCGATGCCGGTGATCGCATTAGTCAAACCCGGCCCGGCCGTTACGCTGACGATGGTCAGGTCGCGCGTCAGACGCGCCGCCACATCGGCCATGCTTACCGCGCCGCCTTCGTGGCGCGCAGCGACAAACTCGACACCGAACTCGGTCAATCCGAGCGTCACCTTGAAATTTGCGCCCCCGACGAGGCCGAAACAGCGCTTGGCGCCGATGTCGGCGATCGCGCGTGCGACTTCGCGCCAGACGGTCGAGTTGGCTGGGGTGTGGTCGAGAACTGCAGCGGATGAGGATGTCATGAGGTCACTTTGCACCGATCGCGATCTCCTCGACATTCAAGGATCGGGCCAAAGTAGTTTAGGTCTAAAGGAATTGCCATATGTCGATCGCGCTGGCCCAATCACGTGATCGGGAGAGCGGAACAGACGCAAAAATGCCATCTGCGGTGATCCGCAGTGGCCAATTCCGCGCAGATACAGCCTTATTTGAGGGCAGATCGACGGGCGGCTACGCCCGTCCGGCGATCACCATGCTGTGCAGATCGTCGGCCATCTTCGGCGCAGCCGCGCCTTCAAGCGACGATCGCAGGGCCTCGATATCGGCATCCGGGACCGGGCGCCATCCGCAGGGGCACTGGCCGTCCTGATGGGCCGCCGCAACTTCGCGATAGGTCGAACCGATCGCGGTGGCCAGAAGACGCATCACCACATCGGGCGGCAGACGCGAACTGTCGAGCACGCGGCAGAACGTCGTCATGATGGCCTGGTTGAGATAGGTCTGTGCCGAATTCTCATCGGTGATATCGGAGACCTTGACCTGCTGCGGAAGCATGCGCGTATCCTTTGCGACCCCTGCGTTTGTCTAGGCCGCGGTCACGTCATGCTCAACCGGTTTCGGGTCGACTGGCCTTAGAAGCCCTCAAGCCTGTCATGTTTTGAATGGCTCAAAACAGGATGTATCGTGCGCACACCGCTATTCAGCTGCAGCCTGCGCTTGTCCCGCGCTGGCATCGAGATGCATGGCCTCGATACGTCTCACCTTGCTGATAGAACCCATGATCAGCGGCACGCGCTGATGGATCGCCGTCGGCGCGAGATCGAGAATACGCGCGCGGCCCGTGGTCGCACCGCCGCCGGCCTGTTCGACAATGAAGGCCATCGGATGCGCTTCATAGACAAGACGCAGCCGGCCATCGGCATAGCCCTTGCGCGCATCGGACGGATAGAGAAACACGCCGCCGCGGATCAGGATGCGATAGGCCTCGGCGACCAAGGCTGCGATCCAGCGCATATTGAAATTCTTGCCGCGCGGGCCATCGACGCCTGCGAGGCACTCTTCGACGAAGTCGCGCACCGGCGCTTCCCAGTGGCGATGGTTGGACGCATTGATGGCATATTCCGAGCACTCGGCCGGGATCTGCACGCGCTGGCGAATGCGCTTGTAGCTCCCAGCGGCGCGATCGAGCGTGAAGATTTCGACGCCATCACCAAGCGTGAGGACCAGCGATGTCTGCGGACCATAGACGACGAAGCCGGCAGCAATCTGCGCGCTGCCTTTTTGCGTGAATGGGATCGCGCCCTTCGACGTCGGCATGATCGAGAAGATCGTGCCCACCGTCATATTGGTTTCGATATTCGACGACCCATCGAGCGGGTCATAGGCAATGTCGAGCAAGCCGCCGTCGCGGATATCCGCCGTCTCGGCTTCCTCGGAGGCCAGCGCTGCCCACGACACTGATTTCAGTGCCGCGCGAACGATCTCATCGGCGCGGACATCGAGATCCTTCTGCACATCGCCATCGGCATTCTGCGCGCCCTGCGCCTCGCCGGTAATTCCGGCCAGCGCACCGCAGCCGATCAGGTCGGAGATTTCGATGGAGGCCTTGGCGAAGGCATCGACCGCAGCAGCCACGGCCAGCCGCAGCGGGTCCTGTCCGGCATAGTCAGCCGTATATCGGGACAGGGGCATGTGGTCGGTCATCGCAATCTCCGCAAAATACTGGGCTCCTTCTGGCACATGGCCGCGTCCGGAAGGCCCGGGAATGGCAGAAATGGGCCATTTTGCCCACAGATATTGACCGGCTGGGCCAAATAAAGGAACTTTCGTAAAAATTAGGCGGCGAAAGTTTTCCTTATATGACGAAGCGCTTCCGCGACATCTCGATCCGCCAGCTGCGTGCACTGACCGCGGTTGCCGCCAGCGGCAGTATTACGGCGGCAGCTTTGAAGCTGCGTCTGACACAGCCGGCTGTCACCTTGCAACTGCGCAACCTGCAAGGCCTCGCCGGCCTGCCGCTGATCCAGCGCACCGGCGACGGAATGGTCCTGACCGATGCCGGCCGCGAGGTGCTGGCGCTGTCGGAACGGATCGAGGCGGCGATGGCCGCCTGCGCAACATCGCTGGACATGATGGCCGGCAAAACAGGCGGGCGCATCTCCATCGGCGCCGTCAGCACCGCGAAATACTTCGTGCCCTTCGCCATCTCGGCCTTCGCCAAGCTCCATCCCAAGATCGAGATCTTGCTGACGGTCGGCAATCGCGAGGAGACCATCGCAGGCCTGCGCAACTACGATCTCGATATCGCGATCATGGGCCGGCCGCCGGCCGGAATCGACATGGATGTGAACCTGATCGGCGATCATCCGCATGTGATCATCGCACCGAGCGACCATCCCCTCGCGGGCAAGGTGCGCCTCACCATGAGCGATCTTGCAGGCGAGACTTTCCTGACGCGTGAGCCCGGCTCAGGCACGCGCGGATTGATGGAGCAACTGTTCGAGAGCGCAGGCTTGCGCGCCACGATCGGCATGGAGATGGACAGCAACGAGACCATCAAACAGGCCGTGATGGCCGGGCTCGGCATCGCCTTCATCTCCGCGCATACGGTGGCCACCGAACTGGAGCAGCGGCGACTGGTGATGCTGGATGTGATCGGCCTGCCGATCATCCGGCAATGGTTCGTGCTCAACCGCAAGGACAAGGTGCTGCTGCCGCCGGCGCAGGCGATGCGCGCATTCCTCGCCGCACAGGGCGCGCAGTTTCTGCCTGCGACGGAAACCGGAAAATCTGCGCCGGTACGCCGCAAGTCTCGCAGCCGCGCGCTGTAGCGACAGGCCAGGCCTCACCTTGTGGCATCCAGCGAGGGTGATATGGTGTCGCCAGCCCGAGCGCCAACACATCCCTTTATCAGTCATCGGAGAATTCAATGCCTGCTGCCTCGGCAGATAGCACTGCGCCCGTCAGCGTCGTGACCGCCCTTTATCTCGGCACCAAAGTGCTTCACACCGAAGCCGAGCGCTCCGGCATCATCAAGGACATGTTGCGCGGCGACGTCAGCCGCAAGGGCTATGTCCTGCTGCAACAAAACCTGCTGGCGGCCTATCAGGCGCTGGAAGCCGGACTTGAGAGCCATCGCGACACGCCAGCGCTCGCCGCACTCGCCCAGTATCGGTTCGATCGTGCATCGGCGATGCAAGCCGATCTCAATGTGCTGTGCGATGGCGATTTCTCCGCTGTGCCGATGCTGCCTGCCGGCGAAGCCTATGCCAAGCGCATCGCGGATGCCGCGAAGGGCGACGGCGAATTGCTGATTGCCCATGCCTATACGCGCTATCTCGGCGATCTCTCCGGCGGCCAGATTCTCAAGCGCCTGCTCGCCAAGAAGCCCGGCCTCGCGCCGGAGGAATTGTCGTTCTACGACTTCCCGGCCTATGCCGATTTGGCAGCGCTGAAGTCGGACTATCGCAACGCGCTCGACGAGGCCGGCAAGCTTGCCAAGAATCCGCAGGCGATCATCGATGAAGGCTCGGTGGCGTTCCAGCTCAACACCGATCTGTCCTGGGCGGTGCAGGGTGCGATCGAAGCGGAGCAGGTGGCTTCTTAGCCTCTCCCCGCCTGCGGGGAGAGGTCGACTTTCACATGCGAAGCATGTGGAAGACGGGTGAGGGGGAGCCAGTGTTTCACTCTCTGGCTCCCCCTCATCCGTCTTGAATGACCTTCGATCATTCAAGACACCTTCTCCCCGCAAGCGGGGAGAAGGAAATTACTTCCAGCTGACCAGCGGCGGCATCGAGCTCAGAATATTCTCGACGTTGCCGCCGGTCTGCAGGCCGAACATCGTGCCCTTGTCGTAGAGTAGATTGAACTCGACATAGAGCCCGCGCGTTTCGAGCTGCTGCGCGCGCTCTTCCTCGGTCCAGGCTTCCTGCATCCGTGCGCGCACGATGCGCGGATAGACATCGAGGAAGGCCGAGCCGACATCACGCGTGAACGCAAAGTCGTTCTCGAAATCGCCGGTGTTGAGCTGATCGAAGAAGATGCCGCCGACGCCGCGCGCCACGCCGCGATGCGGCAGGAAGAAGTAATCATCGGCCCAGGCCTTGAATTTCTTGTAGTAAGCGGGGTCATGCGCATCGCAGGCGCCGCGCATCGCATCATGGAACGTGATCGTATCCGGCGCATCGGCCTTGCGCTGCTCGGGCAGCATTGGCGTCAGATCCGCGCCGCCACCGAACCAGCCCACCGCCGTCGACAGAAACCGCGTGTTCATGTGCACGGTCGGCACGCGCGGGCTGCGCGGATGCATGATCAGGCTGATGCTGCTGGAGACGTAATCGAGCTGCGATCCGCCGCCGGGCATTTGCCGCGCCATTTCCGGCGACAGCTTGCCGTTCGCGCTTGAGGTGTGGATGCCGATCTTCTCGAACAGGCGACCGCCCGAGAGGAAGCCGCCGACGCCGCCGCCGATGCCCGTCGCGCGGGTCCACGGCTTGTAGGTGAACGTGGCCGGCGTGCCCGGAAACAGCGCCTGCGGCGCCTCGCGCTCCAGCGCCTCGATCTCGGCGCAGATGCGGTCGCGGAGGGATTCGAACCAGACCTTGGCGCGGGTGCGGTTCTGTTCGATTTCTGGACTGACGATCGGGGTCATGATGTTCATGGTCTTTTCGCTCATGATGTTCGTACAGTCTATATGCCGCCTGCGGCGCGATGACACCTTGAGATGCGTCAAAACGTGAGGTGAATCGCCGGTTTTGCCGAATTGCCGCGCCTCGCCAAGAGCGAAGCGGCGGTGTATCAGAGGCGGCAAAATCATGCCTTTCGGCACCAGTTTCCGGAACCCAAGCATTTGACCCAGTCCACGCCCCACAAGCCGTTCCTCGATGTCCTCGCCGGCCAGCGCCAGGCGGTGCCGCCGCTCTGGATGATGCGACAGGCCGGGCGTTATCTGCCCGAATATCGCGAGGTCCGCGCGCAGGCCGGCGGTTTCCTCGATCTGTGTTTCAATCCGGATTTCGCCACCGAAGTGACGCTGCAGCCGATCCGGCGCTTCGGCTTCGATGCCGCGATCATCTTCTCGGATATCCTGGTGATCCCCTATGCGCTCGGCCGCTCGGTGCGTTTCGAGGTCGGTGAGGGCCCGCGGCTCGATCCGCTGGATACGCCCGAGAAGGTTGCGACGCTTTCGCCCGAAGCGGATTTCAACAAGCTCGAACCGGTGTTCGAAGCGCTGCGCCGCGTGCGCGCGCAGCTCGATCCGAAGATTACGCTGATCGGATTCTGCGGCGCGCCCTGGACCGTTGCGACTTACATGGTTGCCGGCAAGGGCACGCCGGATCAGGCACCGGCGCGGATGATGGCCTATCGGCATCCGGAGGCCTTCGCAAAAATCATCGACACCATCGTCGAGAACTCGATCACTTACTTGCTCAGTCAGCTCAACGCCGGCGCCGACGTGCTGCAGATCTTCGATACCTGGGCCGGCATACTGCCCGCGGCGGAATTCCAGCGCTGGTCGGTGGAGCCGACCAAGCGCATCATCGCAGGTGTGCGTGCAAAGGTGCCGAATGCGAAGATCATCGGCTTCCCGCGCGGCGCCGGCGCGCTGCTGCCGAGTTATGTCGGCGCCACCGGTGTCGATGCCGTGAGCATCGACTGGGCCGCCGAGCCGTCCTTCGTGCGCGAACGGGTGCAGAGCCACGTCGCCGTGCAGGGCAATCTCGATCCGCTGGTACTGATCGCCGGTGGCGCCGCGCTCGATCGCGCCGTCGATGACGTGCTGGCGAATTATGCCAGCGGACGCTTCATCTTCAATCTCGGCCACGGCATCCAGCCGGAAACGCCAATCGCCCATGTGGAGCAGATGGTGAAGCGGGTGCGGGACTATCGGGGGTAACACCCCGCGCAACTCGTAGGATGGGTAGAGCCAACGGGTCGCGCAAAGCGCGCCCGATGATAAACTCCGCGAAACCCATCGCTTTCCTGGCTTGCAATTGATGGGTTTCGCTTCGGCGCAAACGCGCCTGCGCTCTACCCATCCTACGCCTCACTCTCTCGTTCGTCATGGCCGGGCTTGACCCGGCCATCCATCTTTCTTGTGCGACGGTGTGCGGGCCAAGCTGGATCCCCGGGTCAAGCCCGGGGATGACACCTGTGGTGCGGCGCCTCATCGCGCCGTCGCGGATTCAACTGTCAAACAGCCACTGCTCTTCAGACATGCGTCATCGCCCCCATTGTTTGCGGCGCGGGGGCGCCGTCGTCGCTTGCATCCCCGCCCCCTTGTGAGAGGGCGTGCGGAACGCCGGGTGCCCGTTGCACCCTTGGGCCTGATGCGATGCGGTCTTCCGCAATTGAGTGTGCATCAGGACTTTCGGAGGCGCCGAGCAAGTGCCCGACGTTCCGCCTGCGGTGTTTTTTCGGTTGCTTGCACTTTGCCTCGACGAACGCTCCGATCGCGAATTAAAGTCCCAAGGCGATGGGAAGGGAGCCTCAAGCGAGTAAGCCGAACGCGTTTTGACTTGGTCGTCCGTCACACTGTCCAGGGGTCTTTCCATCCGAAGGTCGGCCGTCTCCTTGCCAGTGGCAGTGCTGGCGCAGATCCGTCCTGCCCGAAGACAGACGTTCCCCCATGAACCGCGTGACGCCGCATCTCCGGCGTCCACCGCATCCCACCCCGCGAACGTGACGATCGCGATCGCCCCTCTCGGTGGGGCAGGACGGAGGGGAATATAAACCTGATAGAGATGCTGTCAACTGGGATAGGAAAAAATGTTTGACCGCTGTCTTGCCGCCCCACACCGTCATTCCCCGGCAAACCAATTGGTTTGCCTGAGGGCGCGAGAGACGCCGAAGGCGGCGTATCGCGAACCTCAGCCACTCCAATTGGCGTGGCTGGGAATCCCAGCATGTTCAGCGGAAAACACTCCGGGATTCCGGGTTCGCGTGCGGCTGGCGCCGCCCACGCCCCGGAATGACGAGGAGGACGCGCAATACCGCGCGCACTACTTCGCCGCCTGCTTGCCGTCGACGAAGCTGACTTCCACGCCCTTCTTCACGGACGCACCGAGGCGCTCCACGTCCCAGTTGGTGAGACGCACGCAGCCATGGGAATCGCTCTTGCTGACGCGGGACGGATCCGACGTGCCGTGGATGCCATAACTCTTCTCCGACAGGCCGATCCACATGGCACCGACGGGATTGTTGGGGCCGCCATTGATGGTGAAGGGCTTCGACGATTCCACGCCCTTGAACTTGTATTTCGGATCGTAACGATAGACCGGATTGGCGTGAACCGACGTCACTTTCAGTGCACCCGATGGCGTCGGCTTCTCCTCGCTGCCGACGCTGGCAGGATAGAAGGCGAGCAACGCGCCGTCCTTGGCGAAGGCCTTGACGGTCTGGCGGGCCTTGTCGACCTCGAGACGGCTGACCTTGTCCGGCTTGCGATCCGACAGCTTGACGATGGTGATGGTCTCACCGGCCTTGTCGAACTTTGCTTTGGGATTGAGCGTCTCGAGCAGATCCTGGCTCATATGGAAGCGTTCGCCGAGGGCTTCGCTGGCGCTGGTGTAGTCCAGCTTCTTCAGCGATTTCATCTCTTCCATCTTGACCGGAAGCTTGTCAAGGAATGGGCCCTTCACGTCCTTCTCGGTTAGCACATAGTCAGTCATGACCGGGTCCGATGATCCCGCCTGCAGCTTCGCCCAAATCTCCGGCGTCAGCGCCTTGCCGGACGGCAGGCTGTTGGCTTCCGCAAAAGCCAGCAGTGCCTTCTCCACATTGTCGCCGAACATCCCGTCGATCTCGCCCGGCGAGAAATGCGCGCGGTCGAGCAGCACCTGGAGCTTCACCGCCAGCGGGCTGAGCTTCTCGTCGGGCGGCAGCTTGCCGGTGAAATTGGCGGCGTTGATCGTCTCGGCATTGAAAGCCCTGGACGGCTTGTCGGAATCCTTGGCGAGGGCTGCGTCCTGCGCCAGCAGCGACAGTCCGACCGCGACGATGAGGCTGCGCATAGCGTCTCTTTCCGGCTGAGTGATGGATGATGCGCACGGGCGCATCTCTCCAAGACAAAGCCAAGAACCGCTTCTGGTTCCATCCTGACGCGATGCACCCCGTGATCGCGCTCTACCGCCCCTTCTCTTTCCGCCACGCTGCGAAATCCACCAGCGTTTGCTCATCGGTCGCCGGATAGAGCCCGAAGATGCCCTTGCCCTTCTGCACCTGTTCGGTGACGAAATCCTCGAAGGCGGTCATCTCGAAGGCCTCGTTGGCGATCTCGTCGGCAAGATGCGCGGGGATGACGATGACGCCATCGCAGTCGCCGAGGATCACGTCGCCGGGAAACACCGGCGCATCGCCGCAGCCGATCGGACCGTTGATCTCGATGGCCTGATGCAGCGTCAGATTGGTCGGGGCGCTCGGACGATGGTGATAGGCCGGGAAGCCGAGTTTGGCGATCTCGGCGGAATCGCGAAAGCCGCCATCGGTGATGACACCGGCAACGCCGCGTTGCGCCAGACGGTTGATCAGGATCGCGCCGGCGGACGCCGCACGCGCATCCTTGCGGCTGTCCATCACCAGCACGGCACCGGGCGGGCAATCCTCGACAGCCTTGCGCTGGGGATGCGAGCGATCCCTGAACACGTCGAGCTTGTTGAGATCCTCGCGCGCCGGCATGTAGCGCAGCGTGAAGGCCTCGCCGACCAGTGTCGGCTGGTCGGGGCCGAGTGGATGGACGTCCTGGATGCATTGCGCGCGGAAGCCGCGTTTGTAGAGCGCGGTGGCCACGGTTGCGGTGGAGATGGTCTTGAGTTTGGCGCGGGTCGCGTCGCTGAGCTTGGTCATGGGATCACTCACTCAATAAATCACGGGTTCTTTGACCGGCGCGCCGAAGTCAGTGCGCAGGAAGTCGAAGTCGCAGCCTTCATTGGCCTGCTGGATATGTTTGGTGAACATCCAGCCATAGCCGCGTTCGTAGTTGCGCTCCGGGGCTTTCCACGCGGCGCGACGCTTTTCCATTTCGGCATCGGAGATGTCGAGATTGATCGTGCGCGCATCGACGTCGAGGGTGATCATGTCGCCATTCTCGACCAGCGCCAGCGGGCCGCCGATGAAAGATTCCGGCGCCACATGCAGGATGCAGGCGCCGTAGCTGGTGCCGCTCATGCGCGCATCGCTGAGGCGCACCATGTCGCGCACGCCCTGCTTCACCAGCTTCTTCGGGATCGGCAGCATGCCCCATTCCGGCATGCCCGGCCCGCCCTGCGGACCCGCATTGCGCAGGATCAGCACGTGGTCGGCCGTGACATCGAGGCTCTCGTCGTCGATCGCCTTCTTCATGCTGGGATAGTCGTCGAACACCATCGCCGGGCCGGTGTGCTTGAGGAAGCGCGGCTCGCAGGCTGACGGTTTGATGACGCAGCCATCGGGCGCGAGGTTGCCCTTCAGCACCGCGAGCGCGCCCTCGGCGTAGATGGGATCTTTGACGGTTCGGATGACGTCGTCATTATAGACTTCAGCGCCGGCGATGTTTTCACCCAGCGTCTTGCCGGTGACGGTCATCACATCAAGATGCAGGTGCTCCTTGATGCGGCTCATCAGTCCCGGCAGGCCGCCGGCATAGAAGAAATCCTCCATCAGATATTTGTCGCCGGACGGGCGGACATTGGCGATCACGGGCACCTTGCGGCTGGCGATCTCGAAATCGTCGAGGCCGATATCCTGACCGGCGCGGCGCGCCTGCGCGATCAGATGGATGATCGCATTGGTGGAGCAGCCCATCGCCATGGCCACCGTGATCGCGTTCTCGAAGGCCTTGCGCGTCTGGATCTTCTGCGGTGTCAGATCTTCCCACACCATTTCGACGATGCGGCGGCCGCATTCGCTGGCCATGCGGATGTGACCGGCGTCTGCAGCGGGGATCGACGATGCGCCCGGCAGCGTCATGCCGATGGACTCCGCGATCGCCGTCATGGTCGAGGCCGTGCCCATGGTCATGCAGGTACCGTAGCTGCGGGCAATGCCGCCCTCGACCTCGACCCATTCCTTGTCGGAGATCTTGCCGGCGCGGCGCTCGTCCCAGTATTTCCAGGCGTCGGAGCCGGAGCCCAGCGTCTTGCCCTTCCAGTTGCCGCGCAGCATCGGGCCAGCCGGCAGATAGATCGCGGGATAGCCCGCGCTGGTGGCGCCGAGCAGCAGACCCGGTGTGGTCTTGTCGCAGCCGCCCATCAGCACCACGCCATCGACGGGATGGCCGCGCAACAGTTCCTCGGCGTCCATGGCCAGCATGTTGCGATAGAGCATCGTGGTCGGCTTCAGGAAGCTCTCCGACAGCGACAGCGCCGGCAGCTCCATCGGGAAGCCGCCAGCCATCAGGATGCCGCGCTTCACATCATCGACGCGGGTCTTGAAATGCATGTGGCACGGCTGCGCTTCCGACCAGGTATTGAGAATGGCGATGACGGGACGCCCGGCCCACTCCACCGGCGCATAGCCTTGCTGCATGGCGCGCGAGCGATGGCCGAAGGCACGCAGGTCGTCCGGCGCGAACCAGCGTGCGCTGCGGAGTTGATCGGGGGTCTTCTTGTGGCCCGGCATAATTCCATCCCTGTTTCTTTTTGCTTTGGCACGACTTACTTTTGCACGATGCGAACCAGTCAAGCCGGTCGAGTGTGCCGGATTCGACTGTAGCGGTTCAAGACCGCCTGGCCAATGTCCGGTCCGGCGCCTGTGCGTCTGCCAGCCGATGCGCTTCCAGTGCCTCGGCATAGAGTGCGAGACCTTCGGCCACCTTCTGACGCTGGGCCGGGGCCAGTTGCTGCAAGGCATTGGTGACCTGCCGCTGCCCATAGGCCTCGATGGCCTCGCGGGTCCGCCGCCCCTTGGCCGTGAGCAACAGCCGCTTGACGCGGCCGTCGCCGGCACTGGCGGCTTCCTTCAATTCGCCCGCGTCGATCAGCTTGCGGATCATCCGGCTGACGCTGGATTTCTCCAGCCCGAGAAACGCGGATAATTCGACCGCAGTCATCGCCTCGCGCGCGCCGATCTCCAGCAGCGTATGCACCGCCGATGGCGGATAGTCGGTCGCTGCAACCGTTGCCTGCATGAAACCGAGTTCGCGCACCATCAGACGCGACGCGGCGCGGATGTGATCAATCAAATCGGCGTCAATATCGGACAATCGCAGGCTCCTTGACGATAGTTGCATGATACAACTATATTGCTGGCGACGAATAACGACCGTGTTAGCACGATCCGTGCAAGGAATGATCATGACAACCAGCGCTGCCCAGTTCCGCCCCCGCGACCGCATGGCCGGACGCATCTGCCTCGTGACCGGCGGCGGCACCGGCATCGGGCGGGCGGCCGCGCTGCTGATGGCGCAGGAAGGCGCAGCTGCAGTGGTGATCGCAGGCCGTCGCGAGGCCGAGGGACAGGCCGCCGCCGAAGACTGCGGCCGGTTCGGTGCCAAAACGCTGTTCGTGCGCACTGACGTAACCGAGGAGACCGAGGTCGCCAGCCTGGTGCAGGCTGTGATGTCCCGTTTCGGGCGGCTCGACGTGGCCTTCAACAATGCCGGTTATCAGGAACGGCGCGCGCCGGTCGAGCAGCAGACAGAGGCGGTCTATGACACCGTGTTCGATGCCAATGTCCGCTCGGTGTTTCTTGGCCTGAAGCATCAGATCCAGGCCATGGAACTGAATGGCGGCGGCCGCATCGTCATCAACGCGTCGGTGAGCGGCATCCGCAATCCCAATCCCGGCCTTGCGCTATATTCTGCATCGAAAGCGGCGGTGATCTCACTGATGCGTTCGGCAGCGATGGAATGCGGGCCGCGCGGCATCCGCATCAATGCGGTGGCGCCGGGCCGCGTCGTCACCGACATGATGCTGGCCTCGGGGATCGCCGACATGTCGGCCGTCGCAGCCGGCCTGCCGATCCGGCGTATGGGCCAGCCGCATGAAGTCGCCGAAGCCGTGGTGTGGCTCGCGTCCGACGATGCCGGCTACATCGTCGGCCATGTGTTATCGGCGGATGGCGGCTTCAGCGCGACCTGACGACATTCACGCATCATTGCGTTGCAACAGACGAGCGGGACTGCAGAGCAGCACCGTGTGACTTGCAACGGCCAGGCCCTTGGCAACGTCCCTGCCATCGTCAAAGATCACAAGCCGATTGCCAAAGCCACCGCGACAGGTCAGCCTGAGGCGATGGAGATGGATCTGCGCGCCGCGTTCTGCCACCGCGCAACATCGGCATATGTCATGACGATCCGGAGTATCTGACCGACCAACGACATCACCCACATACATAATCCGGCAACGACCGGGCGGACGAAACGGATGCCTGCATCAATGACAGGCACCGCAAAGGGAAAACACAGGGAGGAAGTCAAGATGAGCATTTCTCGTCGTGGAATTCTGTTGGGCGGCGCCGGCGCACTCGGCGCAGCAAGTTTTCCACTCGCACGTCCCGCCATTGCGCAATCGTCCGAACCGATCAAGATCGGCTGGCTCGCCGCCATGACCGGACCGAGTTCGGCGCCGACCGTCGGCTTCAACCGCGGCGTCACATTTGCCACGGAAGCCATCAATGCCGCCGGCGGCGTCAAGGGCCGCAAGATCGAGATCATCACGCGCGACACGCAGGGCGATCCGACCAAGGCCGTCAACGCCACGCAGGAGTTGATTAGCCAGGCCAAGGTCCACGCAATCTGGGGACCGGTGAATTCAGGCGAAGCGCTGGCCACGACGCCACTGATGGCGCGCGCCAAGATGCCGGATCTTCATCCCTGCGTCGTCGATACGCTGATCGACCCCGCGAAATTCCCCGCCGCATTTCGCATCGCGCCGTCGAACGGCCAATGGGACGACGCCGTCCGTAACTACTGTCTCAAGGTGCTGAAAGTCAGCAAGATCGCCGTGATCGGCGACACCACCGGCTACGGCGTCACCGCGGTGAAAGCCTCGGTCGAGGCCTTCAAGAAAGACGGCGCCGACGTGGTCTACAGCGCCAATATCGACGCCACCCAGCCCGACATGACGCCGGATATGCTGCGCGCCAAGAATGCCGCTGCGCAGGTCATCGTGGTGTGGAGCGTTTCCACCGGCATGGAAGCGCGCATGTTCAACACCCGCGCATCGATGGGTTGGGACGTTGCCTTTGTCGGCCATCCGTCGCTGGCATCCGGCGAACTCGCCAGCCTGATCGAGAAGCCTGCCAACTGGGAGAAGGTCTATGCCATCGGCTACAAGAGCTGCAGTTACGATTCAGCCGGCAAACTGCCGCCGAAGAGTCAGGATCTCGTCGATCGCCTGAACAAGGCCAAGGTGCCGCTCAACGACACGCTGCTGTGGTGGATTGCCGGCGGGATCGACGCGGTCGAGCTGATCGCCAGGGCTGTCGAAGCCAGCGGATCGACCGACAGCGAGGGCATCGTCAAATACTGGAACTCGCTGACCAAATATCCCGGCTATTTCGGCAACTATTCGTTTTCACCCACACAGCACAACGGCTATCCGACCGACGAGATCGTGATGTCGGAAGCGCGCTCTGCCAAGAACGGCACCTTCGCCCTCGCCCCCGGCTACTCATAGACCGGCGCGAGGACGACACGCATGCTCGGCTCGATCATAGCTTCAGGCCTCGCGGCGGGCGCAATCTATGCGCTCGTCGGCATCACCTACAACACGATGTTCTCGACCTCGCGGGTGATGAGCTTCACCGCCGGACAGCTCGCCATGCTCGGCGGCGTGTTCGGCTCGTTGTTCATGCTGAAAATGGGGATGCCGACCCTGGTCGGCTTCGCCCTGACGCTGGTCGCCTGCGCGATCATCGGCGTTATCACCGAATTCGTCGCGGTGCGGCCGGTGCTCAAAAGCCTCGAGCAGCATCTTTACGTGCTGTCGACACTGGCGCTGGCATTGATGATCCAGCAGGTCACCGCGATCAAATGGGGCACCGAGCCGCAGCCCTTCCCGCGCATCGTCGGTCTCGGTACTGGCGTGTGGGACGAGAAATTCTGGCTGCCGGTGGTGGCCTGCGGCCTCACCATTCTCGGCCTCGAATATCTCTATCGCCGCACGCTGGTGGGCCACGCCTTCATGGCCATCGCGGAAGACAACTTTGCGGCGCGTGCGCTCGGCCTGCCGGAGCGTAACCTGCGCGTGGCGAGCTATGCGCTGGCTGGCGTGATCGGCGGCGTGGCGGGCTTCGCCGGCGGCGAACTGATGCTGGCCTTCTTCGCCAATGGCGCGCTGTTGAACTTCTACGGCTTCGTGCCGGTGGCGCTCGGCGGCCTCGGCAACAATCGCGGCGCGCTGATCGGCGGCCTCGCGCTCGGCCTGTTCCAGCAGGCGGCGAATTTCCTGGTTGGTGGCATCTTCTCGTCGGTCGCGGTGTTCGCGATCTTCATCATCGTGTTGCTGGCAGCGCCGCAGGGCCTGTTCGGCTCCGCAACGGCGCGGAGGGTGTGATGACGGCGATCACCGATATTCCGACATCGCGCGACGCCACGACCAGACATTCCGTGCTGCCCGCACTACTGCCCTTCCTCGGCGTGTTCGCGCTGGCGATGATCCTGCCTTTCGTCAGCAACGATTACTGGGCGCTGATCGGCACCCGCGCCGCGATCTACTGGGTGCTGGTGGCCGGGCTCAATCTCGTCGTCGGTTTCGCCGGCCATCTCGCCATCGGCTATGTGGCACTACTGACGCTGGGTGCCTACACGACCAGCGTACTCGCCGCCGGCAATGTGCTGCCGCCGGTGCCGATCTATGGCGCGCTGATCATTGCAAGCTGCGTCGGCGCGGTGTTCGGCGTCATCGTCGGCCTGCCGGCGATGCGGCTGCGCACCTTCTACTTCGCCATGACCACACTCGGCTTCGCCACCATCGTGACACAGATCGCGCTGGCCTGGCAGAGCGTCACCGGCGGCGGCATCGGCATCGTCGGCCCGGAATTCTCCGCGCCGTTCAACACGCCATGGGGCTTTTATTATCTGTGCATCGGCTTCGCGGCGGTGGCGACATGGCTCAGCGCCAATATCGCCTATAGCCGGTTCGGCCGCGCACTGATCGCGATCCGCGATGCGGATGTGGCGGCGGAAGCCACCGGCATTTCCAAACCGAAGCTGCTGGTGTCGATCTTCCTGCTCGCCGGCGCGATGGCGGCCTTTGCCGGCGGGCTGTTCGCCAGCCTGCAGACCTATATCACGCCGGATGCCTTCACCTTCGATCTCTCGGTCTTGTTCTTCATCGCCATCTTGATCGGCGGCCGCGGGTCAATTTTGGGCCCTATGCTCGGCACGATCATCCTCACCATCCTGCCGGAAATCGCAGCACCGCTCGCGGCGTGGTCGACCTTTCTCTATGCGGTGCTACTGTTGCTCATCGTACTCGTGATGCCCGGCGGCATCGCCGCGCTCTTGGATTTCAAGAGCCGCCGCCCGCTCGCCAGCAACCGCGCCATCGTGCCGCGCATCGCGGGACTGTCGGAGGTGCTGCGCAAGACGGCCACCACCAAGACGCTGACCCTGCGCGATGTGGTGCTCACTTTCGGCAATGTCCGCGCCATCGACGGGCTCGATCTCGACGTGAAGCCCGGCCAGATCCACGGGTTGATCGGCCCCAACGGATCCGGCAAGACCACCACGCTGAACGTGATCTCCGGCTACTACGCCGCCAAGGGCGGCACCATCACGCTCGGTGACGATGCGCTGCCGCCCGGCATGCCGGAACTACGTGCGGGCAAGGGTATCGCCCGCACCTTCCAGACGCCGCGCGTGATCGGCGAAGCCTCCGTGCTTGAGAATGTCATGGTCGGCGGCACCATCGAGGGCGAGGCGACATTTGCCGAGGCGCTGCTGTCGCTGCCGCGGCATCATCGTGACGAACGCAAGCTCGCCGCACAGGCGCGCGCCATGCTCGGCGTCGTCGGGCTGGAGGCGCTTGCCGATGTCCGCGCCGACCGCCTGCAGCACAGCGAATTGCGCTTCATCGAGATCGCCCGCGCCTTGATGCTGCAGCCGGACTTCCTGTTGCTCGACGAACCTGCCGCAGGCCTCTCCAGCGACGAAATCACGAGGCTCGGCGCGCTGATCAAGGCGATCAGCCGCCGCGGCACCGGCGTACTCTTGGTGGAACATCACGCCGACCTGATCTTCGACATCTGCGATCAGGTCACGGTGTTGAACCTCGGCAAGATCCTCGCCGCCGGCACGCCGGCCGAAATCCGCGTTCACAAGGAGGTCGTCAGTGCTTACCTCGGAGGCTGAACCGCTGCTCAGGGTCACCGCGCTGGAATCCGGCTACGGCAAGATCCGCGTGCTTCATGGCATCGACCTGCATATCGCCGCCGGCGAAGTGGTCACCCTGCTCGGCCCCAACGGCGCCGGGAAATCAACCTTGCTGCGCGCCATCTCCGGCCTGCTGCCGGTCAATGCGGCGAGCGTTCGCTTCGACGGCCGTGACATCAGCAACGGCACGCCGCGCGAGGCGGCGCGTGCCGGCCTCGTGCATGTGATCGAGGGCCACCGCGTGTTCACGCAGCAGACCGTGACCGAAAACCTGCTGCTCGCCGCCTACGACCTGCCGCGCGGCGAACGCAACGCGCGCGTCGACGAGGCGCTGTCGTTCTTTCCGGAGATCGCGGAGAAGCGCCATGAGCGCGGAGCGTCGTTGTCCGGTGGACAGCAACAGATGCTGGTAGTGGCGCAGGGACTGGTGCGGCGCCCGCGTCTTTTGATGCTGGACGAACCCTCTGCGGGCCTCTCGCCGGTGCTGGTCGACCGCGTGCTGACGGTGATCGCGCAACTGCAGAAGCAGGGCACCGCGGTGCTGCTAGTGGAGCAACTGGTGGAGAAAGCGCTGGCCGCCGCCAATCGCGTCTATGCCCTGTCGCAAGGGCGTATCGTGCTGGAGGCGACCACGTCTGAAGCGAACTTGCCGCAGCGGCTGGAGCGGGCCTATTTCGGGCACGAGGAAGCGGCCGTTTAACACGCCGTCATGCCCGGGCTTGTCCCGGGCATCCACGTCTTTTGCACACGCTGCCAAGACGTGGATGGCCGGGACAAGCCCGGCCATGACGTTGTGAGAGAACGGAGTCTGTCAGTACATCTCCGAGCAAGGGCCCGGGCAGTTCGCGTCAATCAATAATCGCCACCGCCCGCGTCCAACCCGCCGATGCCTTCTCGATTTTCACCGGGAAGCACGACACCATGAAGCCGGTGGACGGCAGTTGTTCGAGATTGTGCAGCTTCTCGATGTGGCAATAGCCGATATGACGGCCGGCCTTGTGGCCTTCCCAGATCAGGCTCGCATCTTTCGTCTCGGCATATTTCTTCGCGGTGTAAACGAAGGGCGCGTCCCAGCTCCAGCCGTCGATGCCAGTGAGGCGCACGCCCCGCTCCAGCAGATACATGGTGGCCTCATAGCCCATGCCGCAGCCGGAGATGACATAGTCCTGCTGGCCGTATTTGACGCCGGCAGACGTATTGACGACGACGATCTCCAGCGGGCTCAACGTATGGCCGATGCGCTTCAGCTCGTCCTCGACATCCTTCGCCGTCGCGACATAGCCATCGGGGAAATGCCGGAAGTCGAGCTTCACGCCGGGCTGGAAACACCAGTCCAGCGGCACTTCGTCGATGGTCCATGAGCGTTCACCGCGATTCATGGTGGGATGGAAATGATAGGGCGCATCGAGATGCGTGCCGTTATGGGTCGAGAGCTGCACCAGCTCCACCGCCCAGCCCTGCCCGTCCGGCAGATCCTCGGCCTTCAGCCCGTCGAAGAACTGCAGCATCCGCGGCAGGCCCTGCTGGTGATCGACATAATTGATAGTAGGATGATTACCCGGCGGATCGGCGGGGACGTCATTCTGCAGGGGAACGGAAATGTCGATGAGGCGACGGGGCATGGGATTTCCTCGATTTTCGTTTTTTGTTTGATCCTATCGGTCGTCATTGCGAGGAGCCCTTGCGACGAAGCAATCCAGTCTGCGCTTGTTGCTTCTGGATTGCCGCGTCGCTTCGCTCCTCGCAATGACGTGGAGAGGCAGGTGCGTTACATATCCTGCCGCACCACTTTGTTCTTCAACACGCCGATCTTCTCGACCTCGAGCTCGATCTCGTCATTGTGTTCGAGATACCAGCCGAGTTCGAGGCCGCAGCCGTTGCCGACGGTGCCGGAGCCGATGAATTCGCCGGGCATCAGCGTCTCGTCCTGCGTCACATGGGCGATGATCTCCTCAAAGGAGAACAGCATGCCCTCGCTGGTCGATGACGAGCGCACCTTGCCGTTGACGCGGCATTCCATCTTCAGTCTGTAGGGATCGCCGATCTCGTCGGGCGTCACGATCCACGGGCCCAGCACATTGCCACCATCGAAGCTCTTGCCCTTGGCGGGGCCCAGGCGGCCTTCCATCTCGAGCCGCTGCGCATCGCGTGCCGAGAAATCATTGAAGATGGTGTAGCCGAAGATGTGATCCTTCGCCCTAGCCGCAGAAATATTCGCGCCCTTGTTCTTGGTGACGATGCCGAATTCGAGTTCGTAGTCCATAACCTTGCTGTAGCGCGGCCACTTCACCGTCGTATTCGTACCGCGTACGCTGAAGCGGTTGGTGATGTAGTAGATCGGCTGGCGGCGATACACTTCGGGCAATTCGCCGAGTGGCTCGGCTTCGAGCCGTGCCAGTTCTTCCATGTCACCCTTCGCACGGGCGGCCAGTTTCAACTGGCCACGCGGCGACTGCCGGATATGCAGCGGAAACGACATGCCGTCGCGCATCTGCCGCGGCTCGGGCAATGGTGCAAGAATGTCCGTGCCCGCGACGGCGACCGAGAGCGACGCGTCGCTGCCGTGCTTCTCAAACAAGGCTCGCGCCGCATCGAGCGCGCCTTCACCTGCATCGATCAACGCCAGCATCGAGTCGAAGACCGGATTGCCGCCGCCGCGGGCCGCGGCGCTGGCGAGATCGAACAGCCTGCCGTCATTGGCATGAACGATACCGACCCTGGCTTGGCCATCCTGCTGGCCGCCGGCACGAAATGTCGCGAGCTTCACTGGCGTCTCCACTTGCTTGTTCTTCGATAAAATATATGATCAAAAAAAATATCGATAAACAAGAGGCGATCGCAAAGATTGCTTCACGATCGAAAAATGCTCGGGTGAGGGAGACGACGATGACCAGGTGGATGGTGACAGCCCTATTGGCCACGCTCGCTGTGGGCACCGCGCATGCCCAGACCAAGCTCCAGATCGGTTGCACTGCAACAACGGACTGCGCCTCGGCGATGGTCGCGGTCGATGAAGGCATCTTCAAGAAGCACGGGCTCGATGCCGAGATGATCCCCATCGGCATCAACTCCAATATCCCGGCGGCCATTCTGTCCGGCTCGATCCAGATCGGCGGCCCGACCTCCACCGTCTTCCTGCAGGCTGCCGACGGCGGCCTCGATCTCGTCGCGGTCGCCGGTGCAACGGTGATGAGCCCGACATCGAACGCCAATATCACCGCCTTCGTGCGTAACGGCATCACGATCAAGGAGCCGAAGGATTTCATCGGCAAGAAGGTCGGCGCGCCGGGCCTCGGTGCGTTTCTTCACGTGCTGTTCGTCAAATGGCTGGTCGACAAGGGCGTCGATCCCAGGAAGGTCAATTTCGTCGAGGTGACCTTCCCGACCATGCCCGACATCATCAAGTCCGGCGGTGTCGATACCGTGCTCACCGCCGAGCCCACGGTATCGCGCATGCTGGCGGCCGGCAGCGGCAGCATCGGCGCGCGCTACGCGTCGGAGCTCGAGCGCACGGAGCCGATCATCTTCTATGCGGCCTCGCGCGAATGGGCCGAGAAGAATCCCGACACCGTCAGGAAATTTCGCGCTGCCATCGCCGAAGGTGCGGCGATCGTGAACAGCGACAAAGACAAGACCTCGGCCGCAATTGCCAAATTCACCAAACAGACCATCGAACTGGTGAAGGCATCGCCGCCGAACAAGTCGGAGCCGGTGCTGAAGCCCGAGCAACTGGCATGGTGGATCGACGTCATGTCCTCGCAGAAAATGCTGGAGACCAAACTCGATCTCAACAAACTGATTCTGAAATAGGTCAAACTGAATGGCGGGCCAGCCCCTTAGCAGTCCAATCGATGTATCCGGCTCGGATACGCTGAGCGAGCGTGCAGCGACATTGCTCCAGCATGACATCATTGCCGGCAATCTCGCGCCAGGCACGCGGCTTGGCATCGTCGATCTCGTGCAGCGTTACGAGATCGGCGCCACGCCGATGCGCGAAGGACTGTCGCGCCTGATCTCACGCGGCTTGATTATCGGTATCGGCCAGCGCGGTTTTCGCGTTGCCGACATCAGCCGAGAAGATCTGGCCGACATCACACGGATGCGCAGCGTGGTAGAGATGGAGGCGCTCCGGCTGGCCATCGAACATGGCGACGATGCCTGGGAGGCTGGCATCCTCGGCGCGCTTCACCAGATGCGCAGGCATATCGACCGGACCGGCGATGAATTCCGCGAAGGCGCGCCGGATTTCGACAAGCTCCATAAGGGATTTCACACCGCATTGCTGGCGGCCTGCAATTCGAAGCGCCTGCTCTCGGCGCATTCGGAACTTTACGATCAGGCCTATCGCTACCGCAGGGTGATGATGCGCGGCTTCGACAGCGGCAGCCGCTTCGTCGCAGCCCATCAGCTTCTGGCCGATCGCGTGCTGGCGCGCGAAACCGGTCCTGCGCAGGCCATGCTGACGTCGCATCTGCACTCGACGCTCGCTTTCGTCTATCCGCCCGGACAGGGAGATTGAGCGCGATGACATCCATTGCCCTCCGCAAGGACATCCCATCGGCCGAGCTCGGAAAATCGCAGATCGCGTTTTCCCATGTCACGCTGGATCTCGGCGGCAAGACGATTATCGAAAACGTCAGCCTCGACGTGAAGCCCGGCGAGTTCCTCTGCATCATCGGCGCCTCCGGCTGCGGCAAGACGACGGCGCTCCGCCTCGCCGCCGGCCTATACCAACCGACATCCGGACATGTCAGCTTCGACGGCGAGCCGATGCGCGCGCCGCGGCGCGACGTCGCCATCGTGTTCCAGGATTATGGCAAGGCGCTGCTGCCGTGGCGCACCGCCGCCGGCAATGTCGCGCTGGCGCTCGAAACCATCGGCATGCCCAAGGCCCAGCGCCCGGCCCGCATCGACGAGTTGCTGAAGAAAGTCGGGCTGCCCAATCACGCCGCGAAATATCCTGCCGAGATGTCCGGCGGCATGCAGCAGCGGCTGCAGATCGCACGATGTCTGGCACAGGAACCGAAAGCGCTGCTGATGGACGAGCCGTTCGGCGCGCTCGATGCGATGACGCGCCAGGGTCTGCAGGACGAGGTCCTGTCACTGCTCGATGCGAGCAAGGCCACGGTGATTTTCGTTACTCACGATCTCGAAGAAGCCATTTATCTGGGCGACCGCGTCGTCGGCCTGCTGCCGCATCCCGGCCGCATCGGCATTGATCTCAAGATCAACCTGCCGCGCCCCCGCGATCAGTTGACCACGCGCGAGAACCCGGAATTCCTGCGGCTGCGCCGCGAATTGTTCGACTTCATCAAGGCATCGGAAGCATGAGGTCCGAGCTCCTGAAAGCGGCGATCCTTCCGATGAGCCTGCTCATCGCGCTGGAAATCTGGGCGCGCTCTGTCGATATCCACAGCGATGCATTGGCACCGCCCAGCGCCGTGGTGCTGGCGCTGTTTCAGGCGTTCGGCGACGGCTCGATCCTGGCAGCCACACGCGACACATTGGCTTCGGCCTTTGCCGGCCTCGTGGTCGGCGGCGCCATCGGCCTGTTCCTCGGAATTGCACTCGGTATCTTCCAGCCGCTGGATCGGCTGATGGAAGTCACCATCGAATCCCTGCGGCCGATCCCCTCCATCGCGCTGCTACCGATCGCCCTGATCGCGCTCGGCTTCGGCTATCGCATGGAAATTGTGATCGTCGCCTTTGCCTGTGTGTGGCCGATCCTGATTCTCAGCCGCGCCGCGGTGCGCAGCATCGAGCCGCGGCTGATAGAAGTCTCCCGCGCGCTGCGGCTATCGCCAAGCGACCGCGTCCGCAAGATCATCATTCCCGCGGCACTGCCGCGCATCTTTCTCGCCTTTCGCCTGGCGGCCGGCATCGCGCTGATCGTCGCGGTGACCGTGGAAATCGCGATCAATCCCATCGGACTCGGCGCCGGCATCATGATTGCGCAACAAGCATTGCGCCCGGACCTGATGCTCGCTTATCTGCTGTGGATCGGCCTGATCGGCTATGCGCTGAACGCCGGATTGCTGGCAGCGCAGCGGCATCTGTTTGGCCCCGCAGCACTGGCGGGAGAGATCCGATGAACTGGACGCTCACCCTCTGGCGCCTTGCCAGCTTCGCCGTGGCTGCAGGCCTGATTGCGCTGTGGCAGTTGATCGCCAATCTGAAACTGGTCTCGCCGGTGTTCCTGCCCGGCCCCGATCGCGCATGGGCCGCGCTGATGCGCGGCTTCAGCAATGGCACCCTGCTGGACAAGACAATCGGCACCCTCGAACACATGTTCTATGGCTGGCTGGTCGCATCCGTCGTCGGTATCGCACTCGGCGCCATGATCGGCTCGTCCAAGGCGATGCGCAGCTATGTCGGCCCGTCGCTGGAATTCCTGCGGCCACTGCCCGTATCGGCGATCATTCCCGTCGCCATCGCTCTGTTCGGGCTGACCCAGGGCATGGCACTGTTCGTCATCGCTTTCGGCGCGATCTGGCCGATGCTGCTTGCGACCGTCCACGGCTTCGGCGCAGTAGAGCCGCGTCTCTATGAGGTCGCGCGCTCGCTGCATATGTCGCGCCTCGCGGTGATCTTCAAGATAGCTCTGCCATCTGCCAGCCCCGACATCATCTCCGGCATGCGGCTCAGCCTGACCGTGTCGCTGATCCTGGCGGTGGTCTGCGAAATCCTCGCCGGCCTCGACGGCCTCGGCCACTGGGTGCTGCTCTCGGCGCGCGCGTTTCGTTCGCCGGATCTGTTCGCCGGCGTGATCCTGCTCGGCGTGATCGGCTATGTGACCGCGCTGGCGATGTCGATGGTCGAGCAGCGACTGCTACGGTGGCGAACGAGCGGGCATTGAGAAACATACTCGTCGTTCCGGGGCGCTCGCTCTTGCGAGCGAACCCGGAACCTCATTCTGTGAATCTCTGATCGCGCCAAACACCACGAGGTTCCGGGTTCGCGCGCGAAGAAGCGCGCGCCCCGGAACGACGAGTTTGTGATTGCGTGTGGAATTACTTGGCAAACACTTTGCCGATCGCCGCCTGCGCGTCGCTTTGAATCTGCTTGAGATGATCCTCGCTGCGGAAACTCTCGGCATAGATCTTGTAGACGTCCTCCGTGCCGGATGGCCGCGCGGCGAACCAGCCATTGGCGGTCGAGACCTTGATGCCGCCGAAGGACTGATCGTTGCCGGCCGCCTTGCTCTCGGTCTTGGTCACGGCATCGCCGGCGAGTTCGGTCATGCCGATCTGCTCCGGCGTGACCTTCTTCAGCACGTTCTTCTGCTCGGGCGTGGCCGCGGCGTCGATGCGCTCGTAATAGGGCGTGCCGAATTCGGCGGTCAGCTTCTCGAAACGCTGGCTCGGATTTTCCTTCGTCACCGCGGTGATCTCGGCGGCGAGCAGACCGAGGATCAAGCCATCCTTGTCGGTGGTCCACACCGTGCCGTCCTTGCGCAGGAACGAGGCGCCGGCGCTTTCCTCGCCGCCGAAGCCGAACGAGCCATCGACGAGGCCATTCACGAACCATTTAAACCCGACTGGCGTCTCGACCAGTTTGCGGCCGAGCTTGTTCACCACGCGGTCGATGATGGCGCTGGAGACGATGGTCTTGCCGACCGCCGCATCTTTGCGCCAGTTCGGGCGATGCGCGAACAGATAGTCGATGGACGCCGCCAGATAATGGTTCGGATTCATCAAGCCGCCGGTGCGGGTGACGATGCCGTGGCGGTCGGCATCGGTGTCGTTGGCGAAAGCGACGTCGAACCGGTCGCGCATGCCGATGAGCTTGGCCATCGCATAGGGCGACGAACAGTCCATGCGGATCTTGCCGTCCCAGTCCAGCGTCATGAAGCGAAAGGTCGGATCGATCGCGGTATTCACGATGGTCGCATCGAGCTTGTAGCGCTCGATGATCGGCTGCCAGTAATGTACGCCGGCGCCGCCGAGCGGATCGATACCGATCTTGACGCCTGATGCGCGGATCGCCTCCATGTCGACGACATCGGCGAGGTCGGTCACATAGGGCGTGATGTAGTCGTAGGGTTTGACGAATTCGGATTTGCGGGCGCGCGCGATCGGGACGCGCCGGACGCCGGCCATGTCGTTTTCGAGGAAGCCATTGGCGGCTTTCTCCATGATCCCCGTGATGTCGGTATCGGCCGGGCCGCCATTCGGCGGATTATACTTGAAGCCGCCATCTTCCGGCGGGTTGTGCGACGGCGTAACCACGACGCCATCGGCAAGGCCGGTGCTGCGGCCCTTGTTGTAGGTGAGGATGGCGTGGGAGATCACTGGCGTCGGCGTATAACCGTCGTCCTGGTCGATCCGCACATGCACGCCATTGGCGGCGAAGACTTCCAGCGCGCTGACCAGTGCTGGTTCAGCCAGTGCATGGGTGTCGATGCCGATGAAGAGCGGGCCGTCGATGCCGGCACCCTTGCGGTAATCGCAGATCGCCTGGCTGACGGCGAGGATGTGGTTCTCGTTGAAGGAATTATGGAGCGCGGAACCGCGATGGCCGGAGGTGCCGAACGCGACGCGCTGGGCGGGGATGGACGGATCCGGCTTGCCGGCGAAATAGGCCGTCACCAGCCGAGGCACGTTGACCAGCAGGGACGGATCGATGGTTTTGCCGGCCAGCGGACTCACATGAGCAGCCATTTGTTCTCCTTCGCGCACCAAGAGCCCAGACGCGGCGCAACCGTCGCGGGGGTCAGGACTCATGGCATGTTTTGGAGGACAAATCAGCCGGTTATGAGGGGCATCGGCAGGCTGCCGAAGGGCTCAGGACTGCCCGAAGGTTCGGCGCGAGACCCAGGCCAGCGGCAGGGCGAAGCAGACGAACATCGTGACCACGGTGGCGGCGACCAGCATACTGTCGAAAGGCATATCTCTTCTCCTTGAGTGACGGAGAAGAGTGTGAGCGCGGCAGGACACGCTCTCCTTGAGCTGCATCAAAATGCAGCGCCGCATTACGCCGCGGCGAGCTGATCCAGCCGGTCGGTGGACAGCAGGCGCACGCCATCGGGCACCACCAGCACGGTCTTTTCCTTGGCGAGCTTGGTCAAAGTGCGGCTGACGGTTTCGATGGTCAGGCCGAGATAGTCGGCGATGTCCTGGCGGCTCATGGGCAGCGGCACGTTGACCGACATCGCGCCGATGCGGCCATAGCGCGCCTGCAGGTTCAGCAGGAAGGCGGCGACCTTCTCGTCGGCGGTGCGGCGGCCGAGCAGCAGCATCTGGTCCTGCGCGAGGCTGAGTTCGTGGCCGGCAAATTCATGCAGGCGGCGCAGCAGATGCGGCTTGCCGTCCACATAGCTGAGAAACTGGGCGCGGGAGAAACGGCAGACTCGCACCGACGTTACGGCTTCGGCGGCGACGCCATAGCGGTCCATCAGCGCAAGGCCGAGGAAGTCGCCCGGCAGCGCGAAGCCAACGATCTGGCGACGGCCATCGGGTAGCGACTTGTAGAGCCGGACGATGCCTTCGGTGACGTTGAACACGCTACCGGCCAGCGCGCCCTGATCGAATAGCATGGCCTTGGCCGGGAAATTCTTGACCTGGCTGAGGCGATCGAGCTCGTCGAGTTCCGCCGGTTCCAATGCGCCGCAGACGCTGAACAGGCGCACCTTGCAATCGTCGCAGCCGTTGGTGCTGCGGCCGTGCTTGCAGTCGCGCTCTCCGGCACAGGTCTCGGCCGCTGGTTCCGCGAAGGTCATGGCACTGTCCATCTTCGGTTTAGTCATATGTGGCAGGTCTTGAAAATCACTCTACACCATTTGACATGGATCAATCGTGGACGCTTTGACCCATATCAATGCCGAGCCAGCCCATCCCCGCCAATTTCGCAGGCCATGCGGGAATCCGGCGATGAATGAGGAATATCAGGCGCAACCAATGGCTTGGGCGGACGCTCGCGCGGCCTATCCGCTCGTCTATCTGCACGATGCCAGCGTTACGCTGGATGCATGGCTGGATTTCGTGCGCCGGCGAACCGATGCCGATGGCGGCGACAACGGGCTGATCGTGATCCGCGACCGGCGCGATATCGTCCATGCGCTGTTTGCCTACCGGGTCGACCTCGACCTGCGCGGCACCAAACAACTCTGTATCGCGCAGCTGATCGTGGCCCAGATTCCCGGCTCGCAGATCGACCATGCGGTGGTCGCCTCGACCAGCCAGGTCGCGGCGTCGCTGGGTTGCCCGAGCATCGTGATCGAGCAACCGTTTCAGCTGATGCCGGGCGTCACGTCGCGGACGTCGACCGCAGCGTAACGCGAAAGCGGCCCGCGACGCCGGTGGCCGCGCGACAACACTCACATCGCGTAAATCACAAGACGAAGTCACCTGCCTTCAAGACAGCGCTGTTCACCTGAACCGCGAAGTCGGCCGCACCATCGCCATCGACATCGCCTTGAAGAAGATGATCGGCGAAGCGCAATTCGCCGGCAATATGTGTGAAAGCGGCGCTTCCGACGAAGGCGAACGCTTGATCACCGGCGGCCTTGCTGTTGGCATCGATTGCCGACAGATCGATCCAGTCGGCCGTGTCTGCCGCGTTCGACGAAAAGTCGGTGATCTGATCGGCAGCTCCGGGCAGACTGTCCTGCGTAGCTTTGAATACAAAACTGTCCGCGCCGGCTCCGCCGGTCAAGATGTCGGCGCCGAGCCCGCCTGTGAGCGTATCGTTGCCGCTGCCGCCATCAAGACTATCGTTTCCGCCGCCGCCATCGATCAGATCGTTCCCGCCGCCACCGGAAATGCGATTGTCGCCTGCGTCACCCGTCAGCAGGTCCATGGTCCCGCTTCCGATCAGGTTTTCGATCGAACTGAGTTTGTCGCCCTCAGCATCTCCCCATTGAATGACACCTGTCGCGAGATTGATATTCACCTGGGCGATGGACGTGCTGTAGTCGGCCGTATCGTTGCCGGCGCCGCCGGCAAGCATATCGGCACCTGCGCCGCCGGCGAGGATATCGTCACCGGCATTGCCCCAAAGCTGATCGTTACCGGCACTGCCATGCAGAATGTCATTGCCGGCGCCGCCGGTCAGCGCATCGTTGCCTTCGCCACCATCCAGCACGTCATTGCCGTCGCGACCGTCCAGAACATCCTTGCCGCTGCCGCCTGACAACGTGTTGGCGGCACCGTCGCCGATCAGCATGTCGTCAAATCGGCCGCCGATCACCGTCTCGATCGAACTGAAACTGTCACCGGCGGCATCGCCTCCACTGCCCGTGCCAAGCGTCAGATCGATGTGAACACCAGACGACGATGTCTCGTAGCGCACGGTATCGATACCGGACGCACCGGCAAAAGCATCGTCGCCCTTGTCGCCGACGAAAATGTCATTGCCGTCACCGCCCCACATACGGTCGTCGCCATCGCCGCCGAACAGAAAATCATTTCCGGCATCGCCGTAGAGAAAGTCGTTGCCGCCGTCGCCATGCAGGACGTCGTTTCCCGCCGCACCATGTATTGTGTCGCGACCATCGCCGCCGTGAATGATATCGTTATCGGCGGTGCCGGGCAGCACGTCATCGCCGGGCGTACCATTCGTGATCGTGTTGAACGACATGATGCGGCCGTGGATGTCGTCTGCAGCCGGTCCCTGCTCGAACGAGGTCCAGGTCGCGAGAATACGTCCATCTGACAATGTCAGGAGATGCGGTCCGGTTTCCGCCAGGCCACCTGCCGAATTAACGAGGAAATCGTTGCCGATCGGGAAAGCGCCCGGAATCAGCAGGCGACCATAGAGATCACTGGCGCCGGTGACGGGATCGGTGGCGTGCCAGATGATGACCGCGCGGCCATCCGGTAGCGCGGCGATCGACGGGGAATCCTGACCGCCGTCAAAATTCGCATTGACGATATTATCGGAGACAACCACGGATCCGTCCGGATTCAGCAGACGCGCATGAATGTTGCTGTCACCATCCGGTTCCTGCGCGGTCCAGGCCACGAGAATGCGTCCATCCGCGAGAACCGCGGCGGACGCGTCGCTCTGATTGAACTGGGCTCCCGGCAGGATGCGAAAATCCGGCCCGCTCGCGCTGCCATCGGGGTTCACGAACTGGCCGGAGACGTTGTAGCGCCCCTCGTCGGGATCGTACGACCTCCATGTGACGAACGCCCGCCCATCGGGCAGCGCCGTCACTTTCGGATCATATTGCGTACCCCAGGTGGTCGTATTCACGGTGAAGTCGTCAACAGCAACGGTGCCGTCGTCGTGGAGGATCCTCCCGCGGATATCGCCAAGATATTTCGGATCCCCGCCGTCTGCGGACACGTAGGTCAGCAAGATCTGGCCATCGGCAAGCGTCGTGACGGAAGGCATTTGCGGCGAAATCGCAGTTGATGAATTGACCACCATATCTGCAACGGGATGCCCCTCCGCATCGATGAGGGTGCCGCGAACTTCGGTGACATTGTCGGCGGCGATATAGGACTGCCATGCGACAAAGGCGCGGCCGTCGGAAAGCGCGGTGACGGAAGGCGCTCCCGGATCTCCGCTCCGATCGATCGTGATCTGAAAATCGGGACCTTGAGGCGTACCGTCCGCCGACAAATAGTGGCCCTGAATTGTATGCGGCTGATGACCGCTGGCGTCCGTCGCCGTCCATGTGACAAGAATACGTCCGTCGGACAACAGCGTTTGGGTTGCGCCCGCCTGGTCATTGGCGGTGGTGGAATTGATGGGAAATTCAGGTCCGACAAACGCCATGATGCAGCCCCCACTCATTTCGCCGGAGCGTGAATCTTTAATCGGACGAATCTGCGGCTGATATTTGTCGAGCGCGCGTTGTTCGTCCTCGCATTGAATCAATTGCATCCCATCGCATGCGTTCGGCGCGGCCGCCTCTTCCCAATGCAACGCGCACGCTTGCGATCACGTCGATCGCCCGCTCTGTCTCATCGCACATCCCGATATCCCGTTTCCCACACGCAGTTTGAATCACGTGCAACGCTGACGGCTGCGCGCGCGTGGTCATATCATTCTTGCAGCGATCTCCTTCGATCGGCTGACGCATCGCGATAGCGGCGCGACCTAAACAGGTCGCTCAACGCCATCACCGCAATCGCATTCGTTCCGGAGCAACATGACCAATCACGCGATCAACCTGCGACTGGCACGTCCGAGCGACGCAGCGAAGTTGCAATCTTACTTCAGAACGCTGTCGAAGCCCTCGGGCTACAATCGTTTCCTCGGAAATGTGGCCGATCAATCCATCAGCCACATCGATCGCACCATCGGCGGTACCGGCAGCGCCTTCTTCTGCGTGATCGCCACGACGCAATCGGAGAAGTCGCATCACATCGTCGGTGAGACCGTATGCGCCGCGACCGCCGCCGCGGAAGTCGCCCTGTCGGTAGACGACGCCGTGCAGGGATGCGGCATCGGTCGTGCATTGCTAGCGACGGTGGAGGCACTGGCGGCCCAGCGAGGCGCGCAGGAACTGTACGGCACGATCTTCGGCACCAACGATCGCATCCGCAAGCTCGCTTGCTCGCTTGGTTATGCCATCGAACGTAGCGATGGCGATTGGACTCACCGCCTCCTGCGCAAGACGCTCCTGCCGCGCAGGACCCTTCCGTTCATCGCGGGTCCGGCCGTCGTCGCATCACCATTGCCATATCCGGATGGCGCGTTAGGCAAGGGGCTGGGCCAGCAATGACCTCATCCACATTCATCATTCTCAGCGCCGCCGTGTTCCTCGGCGCGTTTGTTTCCGGACTGGCCGGCTTTGCATTCTCGGCCGTTGCGGGCGCTCTCCTGCTGCATGTCCTGCCACCGATCGAGGCCGTTCCATTGATGATGGCCTGCAGCGTCGCCGTTCAGGCAACGAATCTTTGGGCGCTGCGCGACGGCATTGCCTGGAAGGAAAGCCTGACGCTTGTCATTGGCGGTGTTCTCGGTGCACCGCTTGCGATCTGGCTGCTACAGACCGCCGATGCGCGCATTCTCAAGGAAGGCTTTGGCGCACTGATCGCGATCTATGCCGCATATATGCTGCTCCGGCCGTCACTCACGCATCTGAACCGGATGACCCGAAATCGAAATGTCATGATCGGTTTCGGCGGCGGCCTCGTCGGCGGACTGACGGCGATGCCCGGAGCCCTGCCAACCATCTGGTGCGACCTGAACGGCGTGCCGAAAGCGCAACAGCGCGGCCTCGTGCAGCCGTTCATCGCCGTGATGCAGATCTTCTCGCTCGTCCTGATGTTGTCCCGGCAGCAATTGTCGCCGAACATCGTCAGCGAATTCGCTTACAGCCTTCCCGCCCTGGCCGCGGGCGTCTGCCTCGGAATCTTTGCATTCCGCAACGTGCAGGACGCCACATTCCGACGCACCATTCTCGTCCTGCTGCTGTTCTCAGGCGTGGCCCTCATCGTGTGACGATGCCGTTGCCATACAGGCCGCAACAGGCTGCCGATACGATCCGCGTTCCGCGCGATTGCGACATCAATCGGCTCGGGTCTATTTAAAATCGATAATGTCGATTGCAAGCGTCAATAATATTCGTTTGTCAAAATTCATGGCAGTTCTAGGGTTGAAGGACCCGAGGAGCTATGCCGCCCCTCGATCATGCAGGAGCCGACCATGAAAACGATCATCCACCCCGACGTATCGGTCGCTCTCGCGCTGTTCGCCTTTGCTGCGGCGATCATCGCACGCCTGACAGTTACCAAGCGTTCCCGGCACAGCGCCGATCAGATCGCGGCCATCGTTGCGACATCGGGATATCCGTCCGGCACCTAGCCGCGCCTGCCCCCCGCATCACGTCCGCCTTGCCGGACGTTTCGGCGCCCTCGCCTGCCCTGCAGGCGCGGGCTTTTTGTTGGCCGCGTCATGCGCGAGGCGATGCATGAGTGCGACCGCTTCGGCGATGATCGCATCGTCGCGATCGCCGGGATAGACGACATAGGCTGGCATCGAGAATTCCGGCGCATCGGCGACGGCATGCAGCCGCCCAGCCTTCAGCTGGGGTGCAACGATGCGGCGCGGGAAATATCCGGAGCCGCCATTCTCCAGCACATGCTGCAGCCCGAGCCAGCCGATATTGGCCGTAAGCGATGGTCCCGCGAAATCCGGAAACAGCGCCATGTGGCGCGCATAGAATTCCGGGCCCCAGTCGATATAGACGTAACCCGGCTGCGGCTCCGGCGCGCTGTGCGTACTGGTCGAGACCAGAATGAGCTGTTCATCGAACAATTGCTCGACCTTGAGACCGGGCCGGCTCTGCGGCGTATACATCACGCCGATATCGATCCTGCCTTCGACGAGGCCCTGCATCAATTCGGCTTCGAGAGCGCTCTCGGCGCGGATCGCGATATCCGGATGTTTCGCGCGCATCAGCGGCAGCCAGTGCAGCAGATGCTCCTCCCACAGCCCAATGCGACCGCCGACGGTCAGCGTACCACTGAAGCCTTTCGCAATGCCGACATCCTGCCGCGCATGTTCCACCGTACGTACCAGCGTGGACGCGTGTTTCTGAAACTGGCGGCCGGCGGGCGTCAGCGTCGCACCGGCCTTGTTGCGGACGAACAGCGTCACGCGCAGCAACTGCTCGAGCGCCTGGATCCGCGCGCTGACCGTGGACTGCGTGACATGGAGTTTGTCCGCCGCAGTTACGAAATTGCCGGCGCTCACAACCGCAAGGAATGTCCTGGCCAATTCGGTGTCCATGCGAACGCTCCCCGGCTACGCGCCCTCGTCGAGCGCGACCATCTCGCGCTTCTTGCGCAGTGCAGGCAACAGCGGGGCGATCAGCAGCACCACTGCCAGCAGCAGACAGGCTGCCGAGATCGGCCGCTCGATGAAGGTCATGAGATTGCCCTGCGACAGGATCAATGACTTCCGCAGATTGTTCTCCAGCAGCGGACCCAGCACGAAGGCCAGCACCAGCGGCGCGGGCTCGTAACCGAACTTGCGCATGAAGTAGCCGATCACGCCGAAGCCGATCATGACATAGACGTCGAACACATTGTTGCTGCTGCAATAGACGCCGATGATCGTGAACAGGATGATCAGCGGGAACAGTACATTATAAGGCAACTTCAGCAGCTTCACCCACATGCCGATCAGCGGCAGGTTCAGCACCAGCAGCATGAGGTTGCCGATATACATGCTGGCAACGATGCCCCAGAACAGTCCGGGGTTCTGCGTGATCAGCAGCGGGCCGGGCTGCAACCCGTGAATGACGAAGGCGCCGAGCAGCAACGCCATCACCACGTTCGGCGGAATGCCGAGGGTCATCAGCGGAATGAAGGCACCGCCCGCCGCCGCGTTGTTCGCCGCTTCAGGTCCGGCAACGCCTTCGATGGCGCCATGACCAAAACGTTCCGGATGTTTCGACAGCCGCTTCTCCAGCGCATAGGACGCGAAGGACGCGACCACGGCACCGCCGCCCGGCAGGATGCCGAGGAAGAAGCCTAAAATCGTGCCGCGCCCGATCGGGCCGGCGCTGGCCTTCCAGTCTTCCTTGTTGGGCAGGAGCTGCGTGATCTTGGCATTGATGATGTCGCGCTTGATCACCTGCTCGGTGTTGAGCAGCACCTCGCCGAGCCCGAACAGACCCATCACCACGGGCACCAGACCGATGCCGTCGATCAGTTCGATCCGGCCGAAAGTCAGCCGCGGCTGCGCGGTGATGCTGTCGAGGCCGATGAGGCCAAGCACGATGCCGATACAGGCCATTAGCAGCGCCTTGGCCATCGAGCCTTGTGTCAGGAAGGTCAGCACCACGAGGCCGAGCACCATCAGGCTGGCATATTCGGCGGGACCGAACGCAATGGCGACCGAGGCGAGTGACGGCGCCACCAGCATCAGCATCGCCAGCGCAAAAGTGCCGGCGATGAAGGAGCCGAGCGCGGAAATGCCGAGCGCCGGACCGGCACGGCCCTGCTTCGCCATCTGGTGGCCGTCGATACAGGTGACGACGGAGGCGGCCTCACCGGGAATGTTGACCAGAATCGACGTGGTCGAGCCGCCATACATCGAGCCGTAATAGATGCCGGCCATCATGATGATGCCGGATTCCGGCGTGCCGGACAGCGTCACCGGCAGCAGCAACGACATCGCCGAGATCGGCCCGATGCCCGGCAGCACGCCGACCAGCGTCCCGATGAACACGCCGATGAAGCAGTAGAGAATATTGACGGGCTGCAGCGCGACACCGAAGCCGTGCATGACATTGACGAGAACATCCATGATCCGTGTTTCCCGTCAGCCGATTTCAAACATGCCCGAAGGCAACTGGATCAGCAGGCCGCGTTTCAGCACCCACCACACACCAACAGGCGCCAGCACCGCGAGCGGGATCGCCAGCGTCCAGCGCACGGGATCGATGACGCGCAACAACACCAGCATCAGCGGGATGGTCGAGATCAGGAAACCCAGCGGTTCGAGCGCGAAAGCATAAGCCGAGAGGATGACGATGATCGCGCCCGGCTTGCCCCAGCTTGCACCTTCCCACCGCGAGCCAAAGGTCGGTCCCCCTTCGGTTACCGAAGCGAGAACGATGGTGAGCGCGAAAGCGCACATCAGCAGGCCAATATAGAACAGCATGAAGCCGGAGCCGGGATCGTTGATGGTGCCGAGCTTCAGCTTGAGGCCGGAGCGAATGACGAACACGCCAAGCGCAATGCCGATCACGCCGGTCCAGAGTTCTGAATTGTTGAGCCGGAATGGCGGGCGGGTGGAGGAGGACATGGAGTGCCTTTGGTAGGTGCCTCGTATCTGCAGCGCCCCGATTAGCTCCGATGTCGTCCCCGCGAAGGCGGGGACCCATACACACCATCGATATGTTGCGGCAGTAAGGAGAGGACTTGCTTCGACTACAAACGTCAGAGGTTATGGGTCCCCGCCTTCGCGGGGACGACACCTGTGTGTGAGGCTACTTCTTGCCCAACCCGATTCCCTCGATCACCTTGCGCTCGGAATTGGTGACCTCGACAACGAATTTCTTGTAGTCCTCGGTGTTCTTGTAGTTCGGCACCATGTCGTATTTCGCCAGCGTCGCGATGACAGCGGGATCCTCGATGGCCTTCTTGAAGGCGTCGTGCAGCTTGGCGACGATCTTCGGATCCATGCCCTTCGGGCCGGCGATGCCGAACGGCGAGTCATAGACCATCGGATAGCCGCTCTCCTTCAGCGTTGGCGCATCCGGGAAATTCGGCGACCGCTTGTCGGTCCACACCATTAGGAGGCGCAGCTTGCCTGCATCGACCAGTGGCCGCCAGCCGGTGGAATCCGCCTGCAGCATGGTGTGATTGCCGAGCACGGCAGCGTTGGTTTCAGCACCGCCCTTGAACGGCACCTGCGTGAGCTTGATGCCGGCCATCGCCGCGATCTGCTCCATGCCCACATGCAGCGAGGTGCCGGTGCCCGGCGTCGCATAGGTCACCTTGCCCGGATTGGCCTTGGCGAAATCGACCACGTCCTTCCAGGTCTTGAACTGCGACTCCGCATTCGTCGTAATGCCGAAGGTGTAGCCGGTGAGATGGATGATGTAGGAGAAATCCTTGTCCGGATTCCACGAGACTTCCTGCATCAGCGGCAGACGGAACACGGTGATGGGAATCTGCGAGATGGTGTAGCCATCCGGCTTGGCCGCGGCTGCCATGGTCGCGGGACCGACCGTGCCGCCACCGCCGCCCTTGTTGTCGACCGCGATCGGCTGGCCGAGATGTTTCGACGCCGCGTCCGCGATCGCGCGCATCGAGATGTCGGTGGAGCCACCGGCGGGCCATGGCACGATCAGTGTGATCGGCTTGGTCGGATAGTCCTGCGCCTGGACTGCACCACCGAACATGGTGGCGGCCGCGGAAAGCGCGACAGCAGCGGACAAGGCAAGGCGATTGCGTTGCAACATGTGTTTCTCCCTCTGCGATTCCGGGGGTGATGCCCGGACCGGCTGTATTTTTATTGTCGTTCAGTCTAGCCCGGAACAAACCCAGGAAAAGGACATGTTCCGAACCAGGCTGCGAACGCGTCTTGCGTCTTTGGCAATCAACGATGATTTCACCGCCGCCGCAATTCGCAATCAGGATGAGCCATGCGACATTCCGTCTGCACGCGGAGATCGCCGGGCTAGAATATTGATCGCAGGGGAGAAAAATTCCGCCGGCAAAAATATCGAAAGAATTTTGGAGCCGATGTCGGATCGCGGCCGGGCCAACCGTCCTTTGCGGGACAATCGCCAAGAGAACACTCACAACGCATACCCACTGGAGTTCATCCGATGAGCAAAATGATCTTCGTCAACCTGCCCGTCACCGACCTGCCCCGCGCGGTCGCCTTCTATGAAGCGGTCGGCGCGACCAAAAACCCGCAATTCTCCGACGATACCGCCGCCTGCATGGTGTTCTCCGACACCATTCACGCGATGCTGCTGACGCACGACAAATATCGCCAGTTCACCTCGAAGAAGATCGTCGACGCGAAGACGTCGAGCGAAGTTCTGATCTGCGTCTCCGCCGACAGCCGCGACGAAGTCGATGGTCTCGTGAAGAAGGCCGTGGGTGCGGGCGGCAGCGCCGATCCGACACCCACGCAGGATTTCGGCTTCATGTATGGCCGCAGCTACGAGGATCCCGACGGTCACATCTGGGAAGTGATGTGGATGGACATGGCCGCCGCGCAATCTGCGATGGCTCAGGCCTGATCGAGAGAGGGATAGCAGCGATGTCAAAGATCTCACCCTGCATCTGGTACGAGACCGAGGCCGAGGAAGCCGCCAGGTTCTACTGCTCGCTGGTGCCCAATTCCTCCATCGATCGCGTGCAGCGCGCCCCGATCGATTATCCCGGCGGCAAAGCAGGCAACGTGCTGGTGGTCGGCTTCACGCTGGCCGGCCAAAGCTTCATTGGCCTCAATGGCGGCAGCCCCGCCACATTCAGCACGGCCGTGTCCTTCACCATCCATTGCGAAGACCAGGCCGAGGTCGATCGTGTGTGGGACGCCATTTTGACAAATGGCGGCAAGGCAAACGCCTGCGGCTGGATCAACGACCGCTGGGGCGTGCCCTGGCAGATCGTTCCCAACGGCTTCACCGAGATGCTTGCCAGCACCAACGGCGAGGGCGCCAAGCGTGCCATGACGGCCATGATGGGCATGGTCAAGCTCGATCTGGCCGCCCTGAAAAAGGCCTTCGACGGCGGCTAGACGTGGCCATAAGTGCCTGATCGGGCGGCGATAGCTGCCCGATCTCCAAATCGGCGGCCGGGTTGCGGGAACATCTATTCAGGCACCGATTTGAGGCGCTACTTTGCTTGACATCGAGTCCCTCGACTTCTTATATGCCGCGCATTCGCCGGGGACAATTTGTCCCCTCCGGATGCCGTGGCGGGGTAGCTCAGTTGGTTAGAGCACGGGAATCATAATCCTGGGGTCGGTGGTTCGAGTCCACTCCTCGCTACCAAATTTTCTGCCTACCAAATCTTGCAGACATGTTTCCAAGGCCTTGCATGCGTCGCGAGGCCTTTTTCATGCCCGCAGAGGTGCTTGCTCGGCCTGCGTCCGTGCCCGCTACGATGCCGCGTCTTCGCCCTCATGCAGTTCAGAAAAGATCTGCTTGTCCTGGAGAATGACTTCAGCGGTCTGCCTGTAATGCGCGGTGAGCAGATCCACGGCGTGGTCCGCATCGCCGCTCAAAACTGCAGTCATGATCGCCTGATGCTCGTCCGTCACATGGCGTGACGGGAAGGCCTTGCGGATCGACAGACGCCGATAGCGGTAGAGCTGGTCGGCGAGTTGTCCGCAGAACGCGATCAGAGACTGCGAACCGCAATTCCCGATCAAGGTGCGGTGATAGACGCGGTGCAGCCGCTCCCATTCCGGATTGTCTTCGAAGTGTTCGGCATTGAGCGAGCGCGGGGTTCGCCCGAGGCGATGTTGCGCGAGCAGAAGCTGCTCCTCCCATTGCGGCGTCGAGGCCGCCATGGATTCCCGCAGCGCCAGACTCTCGACCCAGCACCGGGTCTTGGTCAGTTCGGCCAGTTCGCTGCGGCTGATATCCGCGACATAGAATCCGCGCTGCTCGCGGCACTCCACCAGACCATCGGCGGTCAGCCGGTTGAGCGCCTCGCGGAGCGGCGTCTGACCGGTCTGATACAGCTCGGTCAGGAAACGCATCTGGAGTTTCCGGCTCGGCTCGAGCCGTCCGGACAGCAGGTCCTCCCGCAACCGGTCATAGACCGTGCTGGCCTGGGTCGAGGACGGCGGCGAAGCCAATTCCAGTGAGGTTGTGTCCACGTGCTTCAATCCCGGAATCATCTGCCTGTCGGCTTCGATTTCTATACACTTTTTCTGATTTCAGAAAAATCTATAAATTTTTATTGTACGAGCCGATTTCTATAGATATTAGTTCCCCAAGGTCCTGAGAGATGACTGGCGGGAGGCGCGACAATGTTTGGCAAGGCTCAGCAAGCGCCTGAGGCATCGGCAGTTTTCGCAACTGTCCAGCCGCGCATTGCCCGATCACAGTGCCTATGAGCGCCATCTCCCCATGCAGCTGCGGGATCGATGTCCACGCACATGTCGTGCCGTCCTCCTTCCCTTCCTACCTGGGCGCGGCGGTGCCGGCCGACTGGCCGTCGATGGCGGATGCCAAACCCTGCCACAAGCATGTGATGATGGCCGGCCGCATCTATCGCACGGTGTCGGATCGCTGCTGGGATGTCGCCAAGCGCGTCACGGATATGGCGGAGATGGGACTCGGCGTGCAGGCCATTTCGCCGATGCCGGAGCTACTGTCCTATTGGATGGAGCCCGCAGCGGCGAATGATCTCCTCCGCTACATCAACGACCAGATGGCCGAGATGGTCATGCATTCCGGTGGCCGCCTCGTCGCCCTCGGCGCGGTACCGCTGCAGGACATCGACCGCGCCATTGCCGAGCTGCATCGGCTGAAGCACGAACTCGGCTTTGCGGGCATCGAGATCGGCAGCAACATCAACGGCAAGCCGATCGGGTCTCCCGACTTCGACGGATTCTTCGCCGAGGTCGAGAAGCTCGACATGGCGGTGTTCGTCCATGCTCTGCGGCCTTGCGGCATGGATCGCCTCGTCGGCCCCGCGCAGTTGCAGCAGGTACTGGCCTATCCGACCGATGTCGGCCTTGCCGCGGCATCCGTCATCACCTCGAACCTCTTGCTGCGCCACCCGCGCCTGCGCATGGCGTTCAGCCACGGCGGCGGCACGCTCGCCTCGCTGCTGCCGCGGCTTCAGGAGGGATATCAGGTATTTCCTGTGCTGCAGGAGAGCATCCAGGAATCGCCGATCTTGCAGGCACGCCGGCTCTATTACGACGCGCTGGTCTATGACGACCCGACGCTGCTGCATCTGATCGCCAAGTTCGGCGCGACGCAGATCATGCTCGGCACAGACTACCCGTTCGCATTTCACGATCGCGCGCCGGCAACGCGCGCCGCATCAGCGATCGGCGACGAGGCGACGCGCAATCTCGTCCTTCATGCCAATGCAAGACGTTTCCTCGGCCTTGACGAGCAGGCTTCGCAATGACCCATTTCCCGATCACAGCCCTGCGCAGTGTCGATCTCGACACGCCCGACCTGCAGCGATCCGAGCAGTTCTACACATCTGTGTGGGGACTCGACCTCGTGACGCGCCACGAAGGCGTCACTTACTTGCGGGCCAGCGGCACCGATCACCATGTCGTCGCCTTGCAGCAGGGCGATCGCCCCGCGCTGAGGGCCATTACGTTCCGGCTGCATTCGGATGCGGAATTCGAAACGATCGCCGCAGCATCAGTGAAACACGGGGCCACGCTGCTCTCCGGCCCGGCTCCGAATCCGGGGCCCGATGGCGGAACGATCATGAGCATTCGCGCGCCCGGTGGCGGCGTGCTTCGCTTCGTTCATGGCGACCTGCAACATGCCGAAGCTCCGTCATCGGCCAACCGGCCAACGCGTCTCGCGCATGTCAACATCAACAGCACCGCTGTCGATGATCTCGCCGCGTTCTACGAACAGGCGCTCGGCTTCCGGCTCACCGACCGCTCGAAGATCATGGCCTTCGTTCGCTGCAACAGCGACCACCACGCCATCGTCATCGCCGACGCTGCCGTGAACGGGCTCAATCACGTCGCCTTCCTGATGCCGGATCTCGAAGCGGTGATGCGCGGCTCGGGTCGCATGATCGATGCCGGATTTCCCATTGCCTGGGGCGTCGGCCGCCACGGCCCCGGCGACAATGTGTTTGCCTATTTCATCGATCCGGTCGGGATCGTCATCGAATACACCGCCGAAGTTCTGCAGGTCGATGACAGCTATGTCGTGCGCGGCCCGTCGGAATGGGTCTGGCCACCCGGCCGCACCGATCACTGGGGCATCGCCCCGCCCAAGGCCGATCACGTCAAGGCGGCACAGGTTGCCGTTCCCTATGCCGACGGGAGTGCCGCGTGACGGTTTCATCCGAGCAGACACGGAATGATTTTCAGGTCGTCGTGGTCGGTCATGGTCCGTCAGGCGCCATCGCGGCCAGTCTCCTTGGCGACCGGGGCATCCGCACGCTGGCGATCGACCGTCAGCTAGAGGTCTATGACAAGCCACGTGCGATCGCGATCGATCATGAGATCCTGCGCCTGCTCGACAATCTCGGCGCCGCCGAGCGCGTGCTGCCTTACGTTGCTCCGTTCCCCGCCTCCCAGCATTTCGGCGCTAAAGGGCAGTTGATCCGCCGCATCGACATGGTCGCGGAGCCCTATCCGCTCGGCTACACGCCCAGCATGGTGTTCACGCAGCCGCCGGTCGAAGCTGCCTTGCGCGAACATGCCGCGGCCTATGACAGCGTCGAGGTCGAGCTGGGCACCGAACTGCTCGGCTTCGAGCAGTCGACCGATCGTGTGACACTGCATTTGCGCGACGATCGCGGCATGACGCGCGCCATCACCGCCGACTACGTCATCGCTTGCGACGGCGCATCGAGCGGCACCCGGCAACAGCTTGGCATCGCATTCGAGGATCTCGTCTTCGATGAGCCCTGGCTTGTCGTCGATCTTCAGGTCAACGACGCCTCCCTCAGCAAGCTGCCGCAGACCGCGGCGCAATTCTGCGATCCGTCGCGGCCCACGACCTTCATCATCGGCCCCGGCAATCATCGCCGCTTCGAAATCATGCTGCTGCCCGGCGAAGATCCGCGCGAGATGGAAACGGCCGCGCAGGTCTGGCGGCTGCTTTCGCGCTGGATCACGCCTGATGATGCCATGCTGTGGCGTGCTGCAAGCTACCGGTTTCATGCGCTGGTCGCGCAGGAATGGCGATGCGGCCGCATCTTCCTCGCCGGCGATGCCGCGCATCAGCAGCCGCCGTTCATCGGCCAGGGCATGTGCCAGGGCATCCGCGACGTCGGCAATCTCGTCTGGAAGCTCGACCGCGTACTCCGCGGACAATCCAATGCAAAATTGCTCGACAGCTACGGCGAGGAGCGCGGCGAGCATGTGCGCCAGCTCACTTCCCGCATCAAGGCCATCGGCCATGTGATCTGCGAACGCGATCCCGACGCCGCAGCAGCACGCGACGAGCGCATTCTTGCGGAGGGTGGCGGCCAACCCCGCACCATCACCCGTCAGGAAATCGTGCCGCCCTTGCAGACGGGACTACTGGCATTTCCCCTCCACCCGGCACACGGCACGTTGTTTCCACAGCCCTGGATCAGGACTGCAGAAGGACGGCGCCGTCTCGATAGCGTCGCCGGCACTGGATGGCGGCTTGTGCTCGATATGCGCAACGAACTGGAGCTCAGTCCCGATCTGCGAGCGATCCTGACTCGGCTGGACATCAGGCCAATTCGCATCGGCCCCTCCGCCGATGACGTACTTACTGAAGAAGATGGCGTTCTCGCTGCCTGGTTCGATCGCCACGGCTGCCATGCCGCCGTCGTCAGACCCGACCATTACGTCTTCGGCGTCGCCAGCGAGACCAGCGCACTCGACGCGCTGCTCACCGATCTTGCTGAGCGGCTCCGATGATCACGCCGGCCGCACAGCGTCAACACACCAGCATTCCCCACGGACATGCAGCTTCCAGAGCGAGGACATCACGATGAAATTGGCAAGTTTTCAGATCGGCACCAGCAAGACCTGGGGTGTGATCGAGGGCGACGAGGCGCTCGACATCGGCGCAGTTCTCGGAGCGCGCTATCCCGATCTCAAATCCGTCATTGCAGCCGACGCGCTGTCCGTGGTGCGTGATGCAGCCGGCAAGGCCAAGCGTATCCCGACAGCTGATATCACCTGGTTGCCGGTCATTCCAAATCCGGACAAGATTCTCTGCATCGGCCTGAACTATGAAATGCACCGCAAGGAAACCGGACGCGCCGAAGTCGATAACCCCACGGTGTTCGGCCGCTTTGCCAACAGCCAGACCGGCCATCTCACCAATATCATCCGGCCGAAGGTCTCGACCCACCTCGACTTCGAAGGCGAGCTCGCCATCATCATCGGCAAGCCCGGACGATACATTTCGCAGGCAGATGCATGGAGCCATATCGCCGGCTATGCCTGTTACAATGAAGGCAGCGTGCGCGATTTCCAGCGTCACACCCATCAGTTCACGCCCGGCAAGAATTTTCCGGAGACCGGCGGCTTCGGTCCCTGGATGATGACGCCGGATGAACTCGGCGATGTTGCGCCGTTGCGGCTGCAGACCCGCGTCAATGGCCAGGTCGTGCAGGATGCCACCATCGATCAGATGATCTTCGATATCCCGCGTCAGATTGAATACTGCTCGTCCTTCACCCGTCTTGAGCCGGGCGACGTGATCGCCACCGGCACGCCGGGCGGCGTCGGCGCCAAGCGCACGCCTCCGCTCTGGCTCAAGCCGGGCGATATCGTCGAAGTCGAGATCGATCGGCTCGGCGTGCTGCGCAACGGCGTGGCCGACGAGGCCTGATGCAAGCGGCAGCACGCGCCACCAGCGCCGCGGGCTGCTTCGCACGACAAGACCCGCTTCGTTCAAAAAGCACGCCTCAACAAGCGATCAGAAATCGCAGGCCATCCATTTCAGGAGGAAGTCCATGCTCACATTGTCCCGTCGTATCTTGTTGACCGGCAGCATTCTTTGCCTCGCGCTGCCCGCCTACGCGCAATCATGGCCGCAAAAGCCGGTGACCATCGTGGTACCGCAGGCGGCGGGCAACAGCCCGGATGTGCTGTGCCGCATCGTCGCCGAAAAACTGTCCCGCGCGCTCGGACAACAGTTCATCGTTGAGAACCGCCCGGGCGCCGCCAACCTCGTCGGCGCGCAGACGGTCGCGCGCGCCGCGCCTGACGGCTACACTTTCCTGTTCGCGACGTCGGCGGCGCTGGTCACCAATCCCTACACGTTCAAGAAGCTGCCCTACGATCCCGTGAAGGATTTCGTGCCGGTGGCGATGGTGGCGCGCAGCAACCACGTCCTGCTCGTCAATCCCGAGGTGAAAGCAAAGACGCTTGCGGAATTGATTGCGCTCGAAAAATCCGCACCCGGTTCCCTGAGCATGGCGGTCGACGGCGCGCGCAACATTTCCGGCCTGATCGCTCAGACAATCAACAAGCAGGCGGGCACCAGTTTCGTGCTGGTCCCCTACAACACCATCACCAACGCGATCCAGGACAGCCTGACCGGACGCACCCAGGTGACGATCCAGTCCGCATCGGTGGCTGAGTCCTTCATCAAGGCCGGTACGCTGCGGGCACTCGCCATTGCCGGCAACAAGCGCGTCGATTCATTGCCGGATGTGCCCGCGATCGCCGAGACGTTGAAGGGCGCGGATCTGCAAGGCTGGTTCATGATGATGGCCCCGACCGGGACACCTGCCGAGATCGTCGACAAACTCAGTGCCGAGATTGCGCAGGCACTGAAATCGCCGGACGTGCAGGAGCGCGCGCCCGTGCTCGGCTTCGATGTCGCCTCCGGTGACGTGGTGACGCCTGCGGGCGCGAAGCGCTTTTTCGACGCCGAGCTTGTCGCCACAGGCAAGACGATTCAGGAACTCGACATTCAGCCTGAATAACCGCGACCCTGCGCCTGGTGCCGAACAACGGCATCTCCACATGAAAACGCCCGCTAGCGGGCGCTTTGACGCATTCAATCGGAGACGAAGCTTACGCCTCGTTGCCGCCTTCCTGCTGCGACGCCTCGAACAGGAACCAGGTGCGGCGCTCGGTGTCGTCGATGTAGTTTTCAAGCAGGCTGGCGCTGGCGATGTCCTTGGCGTCGTCGCAGACCTCGTGAGCCTTGCGCATCGCCGCTGCCATTCTCTTGTTGTCGTTCATCAGCTCGCGCAGCATCTCCACCGGCGGCACATAAGCCTCGTCATTGTCCTTGATGGTCTGCAGCTTGGCGACTTCGCCGATCGAACGCAGCGTGCGACCGCCGATCTTGCGCACGCGCTCTGCCAATGGGTCAGTCGTCGCAAAAATCTGGTCGGACTGCTCGTCGAGCATCAGGTGATAGTCGCGGAAATGGCGCCCGCTGAGATGCCAGTGAAAATTCTTGGTCTTCAGGTAAAGCGCGAAAGCGTCGGCGAGCAACCCGTTCAGCGCCTTGGCCACCTTCTCCACGGCGTCGGCTGAGAGGTCAGTCGGGGTATTCATTTCGGCAGCGATTTTCGATGTCTTGGTGCTCACGTTACTTACCTTCCCGTGTCGGATGATTTGATGGCTGGAGGGTTGTCGTCAGGGCGGAAGATTTCAGGAAAAATCGGAGTGGTCTTGACGGAAAGCACTGCAAATTTCCGAAAACTGCGGTTCTTGAAGGAAAGGCGGTTTCCCACGCGCCTGAAAACGCTCTAGACCGTTTCAACGCATCACAAATATAGGGGTTCCCGACACGGGAACAACAATCGGGCCGGGCAGACGATGGAAGATTGGATCGATTATTACGATTCCACGCATACGATTTATGCGAGCAAGCTGCATCGTGACGTGCATTTCGAGGTCATCGCCCGCGATATCATTGGCTACATCGCCTCTCAGGATGCCGTCGTGCTCGACTACGCCTGCGGCGAAGCACTCTCGGCCGCCAAAGTGGCCAATGCCTGCAGCAAGCTGATCCTGGCAGAGCCCGCGCCTGGCGTTCGCGGCCGACTGGTCGCCCGCTTCGCGCCCAACACCAAAATCCGGGTCCGGTCGCTGGAAGAGTTGCGCAACATGACGGCGCAGTCGATCGACCTGGCCGTCATGAATTCGGTGGCTCAGTACATGACCGGCCCCGAACTCGACGATGCCTTTGCGATCATCAAGCGGCTGCTGGCGCCTGGCGGCAAGCTGGTGGTCGGCGACATTCTGCAGCCCGATGTCGGCATGGCGACCGATGTCATGGCGCTGCTGAAGCTCGCTCGGGAACACGGCTTTCTGTGGGATGCGTTCGTTGGGCTTGTTCGCACGGCCCTCTCGGACTACCGCCAGCTGCGCACCAAGGTTGGCCTGCAGCGCTACAGCGAGGCGGAGATGCTGGCCAAGCTGACCGCGGCCGGATTCCGGGCCTCGCGGGCGCCGGTCAATATCGGCCACAATTCCTCGCGCATGACCTTTGTCGCCCATCACGCATTCTGAGGTATCGGCTGGGGCAAACGGACGATTAAGGTTAACAGACGGTTTACAAAACTTGAGGTGGATCGCTACCCCGTGATCGGTAACATTGTGCTCGGCCCGGTGGCGGAAATGTCTACGCGGGGGCGATGCATCGCTCTTTATCCTGGTTCAAGTCCAGGCTGGGCCTCCAACCTTTCAGACATTCACCAGTGCGTCGGCCACCCGCGTGTCGGCGCTGTCAGGCTTCGGTGAATTCCAGCACCGGAAGCTGCAGGCGCTCGGCATCGCGCTCGGCCGATGCGAGCACCGCATCCAGCAAACCCGGAAACCTGCTCTCGAGATCTTCGCGGCGCAGTTTCATCAACCTCGCCGTCCCCACCGCGCGCGTTTCCATCAGGCCGGCCTCGCGCAGTTTCGCAAAATGATAGGCGAGATTGGACTTGCCGCTGAGGCCGTAAAAATCGCCGCAGCGCAATTCTCCGACCTCTTTCTCGCGTTTGGCCAGATTATAGACGATCGCCAGCCGGATCGGATCGCTCAGGCAATCCATCACGCCAGGCAATTCGATCTGTTCGCGCGTGGGATGCGGGAGAATTCGGCTCATGACTCCTCAATACTGATTCCGCCCGGCTGTCGCAATGTTCAATATTTCTTGAACCATTTGACATTTTGCATTGCCGCATCGATAGTTCAACGAGAATTGAACTAAGGATTTGGCGATGAGCGTCTTCTGGCTGGCCCTGGCGGCATTTGCGATTGGGACCGAAGCATTTGTAATTGCTGGTCTTCTTCCAATCATGGCAGCGGACCTGAATGTCACGTTGGCGGTCACGGGACAATTGGTCACCGTTTACGCCATCACCTATGCCATCGGCTCGCCGATCCTGGCTGTGCTGTTCAGCAATTTTGACCGCCGCACCGTCGTCTCGCTGGCGCTGGTCTGTTTCATCGTCGGAAATCTTTTGGCGGCCGTTGCGACCACATTCGGCACGCTCCTGCTGTCGCGCATGCTGATGGCCGTGGGCGCCGGACTGTGCATGCCGACCGCCATGGCCGTCGCAATCGCGATCGCTGCACCGGAACGCCGTGGCCGCGCCGCGTCGCTGGTGATCTCCGGCCTGACGGTGGCGACGGTTCTGGGCGTGCCGCTCGGAACCTGGGTCGGCAGTCATTTTGGCTGGCGGTCGACGTTCGTGATGGTCGCAGCGCTCGGCGCCGTCGCATTGGCCGGGCTGCTGCTGGGATTGCCCCGCGGTTTGCCGCGCACTGCTGCCACCCTCGGTCAGAGGCTCGCCGTTGCGCGCCATCCCGAAGTGCTGAAAACCCTTGCCGTAACCTGCATGTGGGGCCTCGGGGGCTTTACCTCATTCACCTATCTGGCTGTGCCGCTGCATCGGCTCGGCTTTGACGCCAACGGAATCAGTCTGGCACTGCTGGTCTTTGGCGTCGCTGCGGCCATCGGAAATACCCTGGGCGGCGCGATGTCCGACCGTATCGGGCCGCTCCGGACCTCGACGCTGGGCCTGATCGGCATGATGCTGTCACTGACGCTGCAATCGGTGGCCCTGACATTCGCGCCGCCCGCCACTGCGGGCGTGCTGTTTCTGGTCTTCATTTTTACCCAGGGCATTGCCGGCTGGATGTTCTATCCCGGACAGGTCGCACATCTCGTGCGCGTCACGCCGGAAGCCTCGGTCATCGCGCTCTCGCTGAACGCCTCGGCCATGTATATCGGCTTTGCCGCCGGCAGCGCGTTGGGCGGCGTGGTGCTGTCGACATTGAGCTCCAACCACCTCGGCTGGATCGGCGGCTGCGCCGAGGCGGCAGCCCTCGCGCTCGTCCTCGCCGGACACCTTCTGAAGCGCCCGAAACCGGCCCAAATTGCCGGTTGATGGCACCTTCAAAAGCCTTCCCCGCCCCGTTATAGTGGTCTAAAGACAGCCGCGCGCGAGGATCGGCCTATGGCTCCCTGAGGGGTCAATGGCTGGTTTGGCGCCCGGGCCCGAGGGACGCGCGTATGCGCGCCCTTTTTTTGTGCCGATTTGTCACCACCGCGAGTTTAAATGCCAAAACGCACCGACATATCCACCATCCTGATCATCGGCGCCGGTCCTATCGTGATCGGCCAGGCCTGCGAGTTCGACTATTCGGGCACACAAGCCGTCAAGACGCTCAAGGAAGAGGGCTACCGGATCGTTCTGGTCAATTCCAATCCGGCCACGATCATGACGGACCCGGAACTGGCGGACGCGACCTATATCGAGCCGATCACACCCGAGATCGTCGCCAAGATCATCGAAAAAGAGCGCGGCGACCGCTCCAAGGGTTTTGCGCTACTGCCGACCATGGGCGGCCAGACCGCGCTGAACTGCGCGCTGTCACTGCGCCAGCAGGGCACGCTGGAGAAGTTCGACGTCGAGATGATCGGCGCCACCGCCGAAGCCATCGACAAGGCCGAAGACCGCCAGCTGTTCCGCGAGGCGATGACGAAAATCGGGCTGGAGACGCCGAAGTCGCGGCTCGCCAACGCATCCGCACTGAAGAAGCAGTATCGCGAGCAGCATCAGGCCGAAAAAGCCAAGCTGACGGGCGACGCACTGGCCGAGCACGAGCGGCAGTGGGTGCTGCATGAAGGCGACCGCCGCAAGCGTTATCAGGAGCATGCCCTCGGCCAGGCGCTGATGGCGCTGTCTGAAATTGGTTTGCCGGCGATCATCCGCCCGTCCTTCACCATGGGCGGCACCGGCGGCGGCATTGCCTATAACCGCGAAGAATTCCTCGACATCATCGAGCGCGGCCTCGACGCGTCTCCGACCAACGAAGTGCTGATCGAAGAGTCAGTGCTCGGCTGGAAAGAGTACGAGATGGAAGTCGTCCGCGACAAGAAGGACAACTGCATCATCATCTGCTCGATCGAGAATCTCGATCCGATGGGCGTGCATACCGGTGACTCCATCACCGTCGCGCCGGCGCTGACGTTGACCGATAAAGAATATCAGATCATGCGCGACGCCTCGCTGGCGGTGCTGCGCGAGATCGGCGTCGAGACCGGCGGCTCCAACGTGCAGTTCGGCGTCAATCCTGCCGACGGCCGCATGGTCGTGATCGAAATGAATCCGCGCGTGTCGCGCTCGTCGGCGCTGGCCTCGAAGGCCACCGGCTTCCCGATCGCCAAGGTCGCAGCGAAGCTCGCTGTCGGCTATACGCTGGACGAAATCGCCAACGACATCACCGGCGGCGCAACGCCTGCGTCGTTCGAGCCGACCATCGACTATGTCGTCACCAAGATTCCCCGCTTTGCCTTCGAGAAATTCCCGGGCGCATCGCGCACGCTGACGACGTCGATGAAGTCGGTCGGCGAAGTGATGGCCATCGGCCGCACATTCCAGGAAAGCTTGCAGAAGGCGCTGCGCGGACTTGAAACCGGCCTGACTGGTCTCGACGAAATCGAGATCGAGGATCTCGGCCGCGGCGACGACAAGAACGCCATCCGCGCTGCCCTGGGTACACCGACGCCGGACCGTCTGTTGCAGGTCGGCCAGGCCATGCGTCTGGGCTGGACCGACGAGGAAATCTTCAACTCCTGCAAGATCGATCCGTGGTTCCTCGCCGAGATGCGCGGCATTGTCGAGATGGAAGCCAAGGTGAAGGCCAATGGCCTGCCCGCCAACGCCTTCGGCATGCGTACGCTGAAGGCCATGGGCTTCTCCGACGCGCGCCTCGCCGTGCTCGCCGGCAAGACCGAGGCCGACGTCAAGGCACTGCGCCGCTCGCTCGATGTGCGCCCGGTGTTCAAGCGCATCGACACCTGCGCCGCCGAATTCGCCTCGCCGACCGCTTACATGTATTCGACCTATGAGTCGTCCTTCGCCGGCGCCTTCGCTGACGAGAGTCAGCCGTCGGACAAGAACAAGGTCATCATTCTTGGCGGCGGCCCGAACCGTATCGGCCAGGGCATCGAGTTCGACTATTGCTGCTGTCACGCCTGCTTCGCGCTCGCCGACGCCGGCTACGAAACCATCATGGTCAACTGCAATCCGGAGACCGTGTCGACCGACTACGACACGGCGGATCGCCTGTATTTCGAGCCACTGACTGCCGAAGACGTGCTTGAGATCATCGACACCGAACGTCAGAACGGCACGCTGCACGGCGTGATCGTGCAGTTCGGCGGCCAGACCCCGCTGAAGCTCGCGCGCGCGCTGGAAGCCGCCGACGTGCCGATCCTCGGTACCTCGCCGGATGCCATCGATCTTGCCGAAGATCGCGATCGCTTCAAGCGCATCCTCGACAAGCTCAAGCTGAAGCAGCCGAAGAACGGCATCGCCTATTCGGTCGAACAGGCCCGCCTCGTCGCAGCCGATCTCGGCCTGCCGCTGGTGGTGCGTCCGTCCTATGTGCTCGGCGGCCGCGCGATGCAGATCATCCGCGAGGAAAGCCAGCTCGGCGATTACCTCCTCGGCACGCTGCCGGAGCTGGTGCCCGGCGACGTCAAGGCGCGCTATCCGAACGACAAGACCGGCCAGATCAATACGGTACTCGGTACCAATCCGTTGCTGTTCGATCGCTACCTGTCGGATGCCATCGAAGTCGACGTCGACTGCCTGTGCGATGGCAAGGATACCTTCATCGTCGGCATCATGGAGCATATCGAGGAAGCTGGCATTCACTCCGGCGACTCGGCCTGCTCGCTGCCGCCGCATTCGCTCGACGACGACATGATCGCCGAGCTCGAACGCCAGACCCGCGACATGGCGCTCGGCCTCGACGTGGTCGGACTGATGAACGTGCAGTTCGCGGTCAAGGATCGCGACATCTACGTGCTCGAAGTCAATCCGCGCGCGTCGCGCACCGTGCCTTTCGTTGCCAAGGTGATGGGCATGCCGGTGGCCAAGATCGCCGCGCGTATCATGGCCGGCGAGAAGCTCGCCGACTTCAATCTGAAGAAGCGCAAGCTCGACCATGTCGGCGTCAAGGAATCGGTCTTCCCGTTCGCGCGCTTCCCCGGCGTCGATACGGTGCTCGGCCCGGAGATGCGCTCCACCGGCGAAGTGATGGGCATCGATCGCTCGTTCGAAATCGCCTTCGCCAAGAGCCAGCTCGGCGGCGGCACCCGCGTGCCGCGCAGTGGCACTGTGTTCGTGTCCGTGCGCGAAAGCGACAAGACGCGCATTCTCGATGCCGTGAAGCTGCTCTCGTCGAACGGCTTCAAGGTGCTCGCGACGTCAGGGACCCAGCGCTTCCTGGTCGACAACGGCGTCCCGGCCGAGAAGATCAACAAGGTGCTGGAAGGCCGGCCGCACATCGTCGATGCCATCACCAATGGCGAGATTCAGCTGGTTCTGAACACCACCGACGGGCCGCAGGCCCTGGCCGACAGCCGCTCGCTGCGGCGGGCTGCCCTCTTGCATAAAGTACCGTATTACACCACTCTTTCGGGTGCCGTGGCGGCTGCACAGGGCGTCCGGGCCTATCTGGGCGGGGACCTTGAGGTCCGCACATTGCAGAGTTACTTTTCCGAAGCCTGAATTCGGGCGGACTGCAGGTCCGACGAGATCAGCTAGGCAAGGCACGACCGGAACTCACCGGTCGCGTCTTTGTTTTGTTTCGGCACTCGAAGCCGGCGTCTGAACTGGCTGCAAGCGCAGCCAAGCCGACATCTTGCAGAACGAATGGTTTCATGCGCGCGCCGCCGCGTTCCGCATGACGTTAGAGGACGAAGAGAATGGTTGAGAAGGTCCCGATGACAGCAGGTGGCTACGCTGCGCTGGAGGTCGAGCTGAAGGAACGTCAGTCGGTGCACCGTCCGCGGATCATCGAACAGATCGCTGAAGCGCGCTCCCATGGCGACCTCTCGGAAAATGCCGAGTATCACGCCGCCAAGGAAGAGCAGTCGCATAATGAAGGCCGCATCAGCGATATCGAAGACAAGCTCGCCCGCGCCGATATCATCGATATCTCGAAGCTGTCCGGCGATACCATCAAGTTCGGCGCGACCGTGACGCTGATCGATGAGGACACCGAGAAGAAGGCGGTCTGGCAGATCGTCGGCGAGCCCGAGGCCGATGCCAAGAAAGGTCGCATCTCGATTACCTCGCCACTGGCGCGTGCGCTGATCGGCAAGAGCAAAGGCGCATCGGTCGAAGTCGTCGCTCCCGGCGGGGCCAAGGCCTATGAGATCACCAAGGTCGAGTGGCGCTGATCGACAGCGCTCAACGCGAAACAAGAAAGCCGCGCATGATGCGCGGCTTTTTTATTGTCCCCTGATTGCGGTATCCAGCCATCGCCACTCACGGAAACTTCTGGAATACTTCCACAGCTCACGTGTTTTCACACGAGAGTGACCAGCATTTTGCATTGCAGTAATGCTAGAAACGATGGTCATCACAGGGGGACTAATGACATGGACCAAGCCTTCGCTAAATTTCAGCCTGCTGCACTAAGTCTTTTCCGCTTCATCACCGGCCTGCTGTTGCTGCAGTATGGCATCGCCAAGATCTTCAAATTTCCGGTTCTGCCCTATTTCGCGAATATCCCGCCGCTGATCCAGGTCGCGGCAACGCTTGAACTCGTCGGCGGTGCGCTGCTGCTGCTCGGCCTGTTCACGCGCCCAGTTGCGTTCATCCTCGCCGGTGAAATGGCTTTCGCTTACTTCCTCGGCCACATGTTTAAAGGCGCGGATCCGGTTTTCCTGCCGCTGCTGAACGGCGGCACCGCTGCCATCCTGTTCTGCTTCTCCTGCCTCTATCTTGCGACGTCAGGCGGAGGCCCGATCAGCCTCGACGCGATACTGCGCAAGAAGAGCTAAGCTCGACATCACGGCAATAAAAAAGGGCGCTCACCGCAAGGTGGGCGCCCTTTGCTTTTAGCGCTCGCTGCTAATCCGCGGCCCTCAGCTCGAGCGGCACCGCGGCTGCGTATTTCGAATTCTGCAGAACCAGAGACGTGCGGACGTTGCGGACATGCGGCGCGGCCGTGAGATGGCCGACGAAATCCTGGAAGGTCGCCATGTCGGGCGCCACGCATTTCAGGATGAAGTCGATCTCGCCCGACAGCATCCAGCACTCCCGCACCAAAGGCTCCTTGCGGACGAAATCCTCGAACGCCTTGAGATCGGCATCCGCCTGGCTCGACAGGTGGACCGAGGCGAACACCGTAACATCGAAACCGAGCAATCGGGGATCCAGCAACCCGCGATAGCCCTGGATATAGCCAGCCTCTTCCAGGGTCCGGACCCGGCGCAGGCAGGGCGGCGGCGAGATGCCGACGCGCTTGGCGAGTTCCACATTGGTGATTCGGCCGTCGGCCTGGATTTCGCTGAGAATTTTGAGGTCGATGTCGTCTAGGCTTTTCGGCACGCGGCGCGGATCCTGGCTGGTATTCAAACAAACCGTTTGAACTCTCTTAGCGCAGGAGCCGCAACTTGCGCAATTTTATTGCGCGTGCATCGCAGAAATTAAGCGTCTCCGGGGGAAAAATTGCCGGGACGAATTGCAATTCTTGCATGGCTCGCCAGATATTCTACACTAGCAGACAAGACTTTCGACGCCGCAGCGACGTGTTCGCCGGCACATTTCGCCTCAGCAATGACCAATTTCCCTTCAGAAAGGGACTCGACCATGGCCGCCCCCATCCATGCCAAAGTCGTCATCATCGGCTCAGGCCCGGCTGGCTACACTGCCGCTATCTACGCCGCACGCGCGATGCTCGAGCCCGTCCTGATCCAGGGGATTCAGCCCGGCGGCCAGCTCACCATCACCACGGATGTCGAAAACTATCCGGGCTTCGCCGACGTCGTCCAGGGGCCCTGGCTGATGGAGCAGATGGAGAAGCAGGCGCATCATGTCGGCACCAAGATCGTCACCGATCTGGTCAGCGACATGGATCTGAGCCAGCGCCCGTTCCGCCTGACCTGCGACAGCGGCGACGTCTATCTGGCCGAAACCGTGATCCTAGCCACCGGCGCGCAGGCGCGCTGGCTCGGTATCCCGTCGGAAGAGAAATTCCAGGGCGGCGGCGTATCCGCCTGTGCCACCTGCGACGGATTCTTCTATCGCAACAAGGAAGTGATCGTGGTCGGCGGCGGCAACACGGCCGTCGAGGAAGCTTTGTTCCTGACCAATTTCGCCTCGCAGGTCACCATCGTGCATCGCCGCGACCATTTCCGTGCCGAACGCATCCTGCAGGAGCGACTGTTCAAGCACCCGAAGATCAAGGTGGTCTGGGACTCGGCGCTCGACGAGATCTGCGGCACCGAAGGCCCGGCCAAGGTCACCCATGTGCGCCTGAAGAACGTCAAGACCGGCGCCATCACTCAGGTGCCAGCCGACGGCGTCTTCATTGCCATCGGCCACGCGCCCGCGACCGAACTCATCAAGGGCCAGATCAAGCTGAAGCCCTCGGGCTATGTCGAAGTGGCTCCGAATTCCACCGCAACCTCGATGCCCGGCGTGTTCGCCGCCGGCGACGTGGCGGATGAAACCTATCGGCAGGCGGTCACCGCTGCCGGCATGGGCTGCATGGCCGCCCTCGAAGCCGAACGCTATCTTGCCGCGCATGCTCATGACCGCGCAGCGGCCGAATGATGATCAAACGAACCCGCGACGGATTTACAGATATGGACTGGGACAAGCTGAAGGTGTTTCACGCGGCGGCGGAAGCGGGGAGCTTCACGCATGCAGGCGAGCAACTGGGCCTGTCGCAATCGGCAGTCTCACGACAGGTGAGCGCGCTTGAGCAGGAATTGGCGGTCTCGCTGTTCCACCGCCACGCCCGCGGTCTGATCCTCACCGAACAGGGCGACCTGCTGTTCCGCACCGCCCATGACGTGTTCATGCAGCTCCAGGCGGCACGCGCGAAGCTGACCGACAGCCGCGAGCGGCCGAGCGGCGACCTCAAGGTGACCACAACCCCAGGCGTCGGCATCAACTGGCTGATCCCACGCCTTGGCGAGTTCACCGCGCTCTATCCGGAAATCCGCATTTCGCTGATCGTTACCGACGAGGAACTCGACCTGTCGATGCGCGAGGCCGATGTGGCCATTCGCACCCGCAAGCCTACCCAGCCGGACCTGATCCAGCGCAAGCTGTTCGCCATGGGATTCCACGCTTATTGCTCGCCGGAATATATCAAGCATTTCGGCACCCCGCGCACCCTCGACGAACTCGACGGGCACCGCATCATCATGCTCAGCGACGCCCAGGTGTCACCGCACCTGCAAAACCGCAGCTGGCTGATCGATGCCGGGCGCAACGGCTCCGGCCCGCGCGAACCCTACTTCAAGGTCAACAATATTCTGGGCCTGATGCGCGCCTGCCAGCAGGGCTTGGGCATTGCAGCATTGCCGGACTACCTGGTCGAAGAAAACGATCGTCTGGTTCAGCTCTTCAGCGAGTCGGACTCGATTCAACTCGACACTTATTTTGTCTATCCCGAAGAGTTGAAGACGGTCGCCCGTGTGCAGGTGTTCCGCGACTTCATCGTCAGCAAGGCGCAGCGCTGGCCGTCCTAACCCGCAATATTTCAGGGCAGATATGCCCACGCTTCCCAGCATGTCAGACATGCCAAGTGATGCGTTGCTGCATGCCACCTTCAGGGATCATACTTCTCAGACGCTGAGATTTTGCGCTGCGCATTTGTCCCCCTCCTCCAGTGGTGCGAAGTCTCAGTAATCCCTCTTGGAAGGTGATTGTGTCGGCCTCTCGAGGCCAATACCTCAGAGCCGGACTCGTTTGAGTCCGGCTTTTTTTTTGCGCCCGCGAATTGTCAGTCCAGCTTCACTTTCGCCAGCCGGAGCGCATTCCCGATCACGCTCACCGAGGACAGCGCCATCGCGGCAGCGCCGAGCATCGGCGACAGCAGGATGCCGAAGATCGGATACAGCACACCGGCCGCAATCGGCACGCCGGCCGCATTGTAGATGAAGGCGAAAATCAGATTCTGACGGATATTGCTCATCACGGCCTTTGATAGTTCGCGCGCGCGCACCAGCCCCATCAGGTCGCCGGTCAGCAGTGTCACGCCAGCACTCTCGATCGCCACATCGGTCCCCGTGCCCATGGCAATGCCGACATCCGCAGCAGCCAGCGCAGGTGCATCGTTGACGCCGTCGCCAACCATGGCGACCCGGCGGCCTTCGCCGCGCAGACGTGTGACCACGTCACTCTTGCGCTCCGGCAACACACCCGCCTCGACCTCATCGATACCCAGTGTCTTTGCCACGGCTTTAGCCGTCGTCGCATTGTCGCCGGTGAGCATGACGATCCGCAGGCCGTCGGCGCGCAGCTTCTTCAAGGCGTCCTGCGCCGATGGCTTTACGGGATCGGCAATCGCCATCACGCCGGCGACGCTGCCATCAATGGCCACGAAGATGGCAGTCGCACCGTTCTGCCGCGCCAGTTCGGCGACGCCGTCGGAGCGCGTCGTGTCCACTTTCAATTCGTCCATCAGCATCGCATTGCCGAGCGCAACGCGCTTGCCATTGACCACACCCGACGCGCCTTTGCCGGACGGCGAGGCGAAGTCACTGGCATCGCTCAGCACCACATTGCGTTGCTTTGCTTCATTGACTATGGCTTGCGCCAGCGGATGTTCGCTGGAGCGTTCGATACTTGCAGCAAGTTGCAGAATGTCGCCTTCGTTGAACCCTTCCGCCGGCGTGATGCTCACCAGTTTCGGCTTGCCTTCCGTCAGCGTACCGGTCTTGTCGATCACAATGGTGTCGATGTTTTCCAGCCGTTCCAGCGCCTGCGCGTCACGCACCAGAATGCCGGCATGGGCGCCGCGGCCGACACCGACCATGATCGACATGGGCGTGGCGAGACCGAGCGCACAGGGGCACGCGATGATCAGCACGGTGACCGCAGCAACAAGCGCAAACGAGAGGCGCGGCTCCGGCCCGAATGTCGCCCATGCGATGAATGCAATCACCGCCGCGGCCAGCACGGCCGGCACGAACCAGCCGGCGACACGATCCGCAAGACGCTGGATCGGCGCACGCGAGCGCTGTGCCTTGGCGACCATGTCGACGATCCGCGACAACATCGTATCGCGGCCGATCTTGTCGGCCCGCAGTACGAGGCCGCCGCTCTGGTTGACGGTGCCGCCGATGACGCGCGCGCCTTCGGCCTTGCTCACCGGCATGGACTCGCCGGTCACCATGGATTCATCCACCGACGAACGCCCCTCGGTGACGACGCCGTCGACCGGGATTTTCTCGCCCGGCCTCACGCGCAACAAATCGCCGATGGCGATGGCGTCGAGGGCGACGTCCTCATCACCGTCCTTGCCGATACGCCGCGCGGTCTTCGGCGCAAGACCGAGCAGCGCGCGGATCGCACCTGACGTCTGATTGCGCGCGCGCAGCTCGAGCACTTGTCCGAGCAAAACGAGCACGGTGATGACAGCAGCGGCTTCGAAATAGACCGCCACTGCACCGTGATGGTCACGGAACGAGTCGGGAAACAGACCGGGCGCGAAGGTGGCCACGACGCTGTAGATCCACGCCACACCGGTGCCCATGGCGATCAGCGTGAACATGTTGAGATTGCGCGTTATCACCGAGCGCCATCCACGTTCGAAGAACGGTGCGCCAGCCCACAGCACCACGGGTGTCGCCAGCACCAACGCGATCCAGTTCGATGTGGTCTGCGATACCAGTTGCATCAGGCCGAGATGCGCACCCATCTCCAGCACGAACACCGGCAATGTCAGCGCCAGCGCGATCCAGAAACGCCGGGTCATGTCGATCAGTTCAGGATCGGGCTTGTCGTCGAGCGAGACCTGCTCCGGCTCCAGCGCCATGCCGCAGATCGGACAGCTCCCGGGTCCTTCCTGACGGATCTCCGGATGCATCGGGCAGGTATAGATGGTGCCGGCTGGCGCGGGCGGCGCGGGCTCCTTCGGCTTCAGGAAACTCTCGGGATCGGCGTTGAAGCGCTCGCGACAGCGCGCGCTGCAGAAGAAATACTCATGGCCCTGATAGATCAGACGGTTCTTGGCGGTGGCGGGATCGACGGTCATGCCGCAGACCGGGTCGAGCACTTTGGCCGGCGCAGCCTCGTCGTGATGGTGACCATGCGAACAGCATGCGCCATGCATGTGACCGGCATGGGCACCGTGCTCCGTATGCGTGTGAGTTGCCTCTGCCACCGCGACCTCGCCTCTTGAAACATATACCCTATGGGGGTATATGGACCTCATGCGCAGCGAGATCAAGATGTCCTGTTTAAAACGCCTCAAACGGATCGAAGGCCAGGTCCGCGGCTTGGCCGGCATGGTCGAGGCCGACCGCTATTGCATCGATGTGGTTACGCAGATCGCCGCGGCCCGCGCAGCGTTGCGACGCGTCGAGGAAGAGATCCTGCGCGACCATGTCGCGCATTGCGTGGAGCACGCGATCTCGTCAGGCGACAAGGCCGACCAACGCCGCAAGATCGCCGAACTGATGGACGTGGTCAGTCGCGTCGACCGGTGACGCGAATGCGACGTGCGGGCGCGATGTTGGAAAACGGTTGATCAGTCGTTACGTTTTTTGCCCGGTGAGGGTGGCGCTGAAATGCGACCACACCTTTAGGTCATCAAGAGCCGGCGAATATCCGCAAAATTTACGGTTGGATAAGCATGCGCAGCGATAGCACACGGGGCGATCTAATAGCGCCGATCGCCGGTATTTACGTGTCTTTACGTACTTATATCTAACGTCCCGCGCAATTGCGGTAATCCCGCGCGCGGTATCTGTACATGCTTACGATCTATAACTGCATCGCCAATGCCCATGATTTCAGGCTCGTCGGACTCGCGGCCATCATCTGCGCGATCGCGTCCCTCGCTGCTATCAACCTGCTCCGTCATGCGCGAAGCGCCACAGGCCAGATGCGCCTCGTCTGGCTCGCGGTATCCGCGATCTCCACGGGCTTCGGCATCTGGGCCACGCATTTCGTAGCGATGCTGGCGTTCTCGCCGGGGATGCCGAGCGGCTACAATATTGTACTTACGGTCGTCTCGCTGATCGCCGCGCTGCTGCTGACCGGCGCCGGCCTCGCCGTATCGTTGATCCCGAATTTTCGTGCCGGCCTCTGGATCGGCGGCGCCGTCGTCGCGGGCGGCATCGCGGCGATGCATTACACCGGCATGGCCGCCTTCGAACTTCAGGCGCGCATCAACTGGGATACGACGCTCGTCATCGTCTCGATCGTATTGGGAGCCGTGCTCGGCGCGATCGCGCTTCCGGTAGGGTTGCATGGCACCACCCTGCGCTGGAAGATCAGCGGCGCGCTGCTGCTAACGCTCGCGATCTGCAGTCACCATTTCACGGCGATGAGCGCGGTCACGATCACCCCGGATCCCACCATCGCCGTCTCGCCGCTCACCATCCCCGCCGGATGGCTCGCACTTGGCGTCTCATTGATCAGCTTCGCCATCATTGGCCTGGCGCTGGCCGGCATCGTGCTGGATATCCGTGATCACCGCCGCTCCGATCTCGAAGCCGATCGCATGCGCGGACTCGCCAATGCTGCCGTCGAAGGCCTGCTGGTGTGCGACGGCGACACGATCGTCACGGTCAACACGTCCTTCGCCGCGCTGGCGGGATCGTCCGCTGAATTGCTGATTGGCGGGCGTCTGCAAGACTGCTTCCCCGACGGAGATACGCGGACGCAGATCATGAGCCAGCCTGACAAATCGGTGGAAGCGAGCCTGCGGCAGCGCAACGGCCAGACGATTCCGGTCGAATTGATCCTGCGTGGAATCGACTTTGCAGGGGAGCCGCATCAGGTCATCGCCGTACGTGACCTCCGCGAACGCAAACAGGCCGAACAGCACATCCGCTATCTCGCCCACTACGACTCCCTGACCGGACTGCCCAATCGCGGCACGTTCCATGATCGAATCGATCAGGAGATTGCGACACTATCCGAGGACCGCCCGCTCGCCGTACTCGCTTTGGATCTCGATCAGTTCAAACAGGTCAATGACCTGTTCGGCCACGCCGCCGGCGACAAGGTCCTCAAGAGCGTAACGGCCCGCATCACCGCCCTGCTTGGCGAAGGCGAGATGATGGCGCGCCTTGGCGGCGACGAGTTCGCCATTCTCTTGCCGAACCTGACCTCGCCCGCAGCTGCGAGTCAGTTCGCCGACAGGATACTGGAAGCATTTCGGAGCAAGGATGCCACCTTCGAACTCGGCAGCGTCACCGCCAGTGTCGGTATCGCACTCTGCCCCGACGACTCCAGTGATCGCGACACGTTGCTCGCTTGCGCCGACACCGCGCTCTACCGCGCCAAATCCGAAGGCCGCGCGACATGGCGCTTCTTCGAACCTGCAATGGGGGAAGCCGTGCGCGACCGCCGGCTGCTCGAACACGATCTGCGCAACGCCATCGATGCCAATCAGCTGAAAGTGGTTTATCAGCCCCAGGGCACCATGGAGTCGGGCCGTGTGATCGGCTTCGAGGCACTGCTGCGCTGGAACCATCCCGTCCGCGGCAATATTCGCCCCGACATCTTCATTCCGATTGCGGAAGACACCGGCGCCATTCTCGGCATCGGCGAATGGGTGCTGCGCGCCGCCTGCCGTGAAGCGGCGACGTGGAAGCATCCGCTGACCATCGCGGTCAATGTCTCGGCGGTTCAGATCCACCACGATAGCTTTGTCGCAACCGTCCATGAGGTCTTGCTGGAAACCGGCTTGCCCCCGCATCGGCTCGAACTGGAGATCACCGAGACTGCGCTGATCCGCGACTTCGATCGCGCATTGTTGACACTCCGCCGGATCAAGGCGCTCGGCGTTCACATCGCCATGGATGACTTCGGCACCGGCTACTCGTCGCTGTCGAACCTGCGCGCATTCCCTTTCGACAAGATCAAGATCGACGGATCGTTCATCAGGTCGGTGAACACCAACAGCCAGGCAGCAGCAATCGTGCGCGCCGTCCTCGGCCTCGGCCGCGGGCTTGGGCTACCGGTGCTCGCCGAAGGCGTGGAAACCGAAGCGGAATTCGCATTCCTGCGCGACGAGAAATGCGACGAGGCGCAGGGCTATCTGCTCGGCCGTCCGGCTGACATAGACAATTTCCGTGAAGTCACCCAAGGGGTGACCTCGCCCGCCGGAGATATCGCCATTTCAGCATAGGCGTGAACACCCCACCGTCGCGGTCATACCAACGACAAAAAACGCGCGAAGGTCTCGCGCGCTTTTTCTGGGGTCAAAAGAGCAGAACGGCTATCAGGCCGCCTGCTTGTGCATCGCGCCGGTCGCCGATCCGTTGCCGCGAATAGCCTTGATCGAACGTTCGATCGCCGCCCACAGCTTCCCGATCTCGCTGGCTGCGCGACCTTCTGCCTGATATTCGCGGGCGCCTTCGCCGTTGCCAAGCGCGAGCAGGAGATCTGCACGGTTGGTGATCTGACCGGACCACACCGGAGCCTTGAACTTGGCGAGCGCTTCGCGGGCGATCGTCACGATACGGCTTTCGGAATCGTCACGGCGTGCCGGCGCACCGTTGATGACAACCGCATAGGGCTTGCGGGCCGAACGGCAGCTCTGGATCGTCGCCTGCACCGCATCGACGTCGAACACGCCGGGACGCGCAGGAATGATCACCATGGTTGCGTTCTTGATGGCATCGTCGACCACAGCCGATGTGTTCGGCGGCGTGTCGATGAACACCCATTCGAAACCGTCACGCTTCGCGGCGGCAACCATTTCGGTCACGCTGCGATTTGCGATCTTCAGCGGCGGTTCATTTGTTCCCCGCAGCTTGTGCCACAGCGTCAACGAACCCTGCGGATCCGCGTCGATGAGCAAGCAAGGCTTCGTTGATTTATGAACTTGAGCAGCAAGATGTGCAGCCAGGGTACTCTTCCCCGAGCCGCCTTTACGCGATGCGAAAACTATGACGTTCATATGTTGGCCTCCAGATTGACCCCAGGAGGCGAAAATGAATCAGTCTGCTGATTCGTTAAAGTCATATTTACGCGTAATTCAAGGATATGTGCCTGATTTGTTTGGAATGTTGGTTTTTGAGTCACACAGTGCGGCGCAACAGGCCCGAAATGAGTCAGGTGTAGTACGCTTGTCGCCACTTTGTCGCACTCTGGTATCAAGTCAGGCGCTCAAATCTTGCTATCAGCGCCGTTGGAACGAGTTGAGTCCGGACCTTCGATAGCAATGCCCTTCGCGCGCTGACGTTCGATCCACTTTCGCTCAAGCCAACCGAGAAACTGCGCCACCGGTTTTTCCAGCGGCGGAATATCCTGCGCGATGAGGATGAGTCCGAGCGGCAGCATCCAGAGGCCGAGCACAGGAAGAATGCTGAAAATCCCGCCGATAATCAGCAAAATGCCAAGCGGGAATCGCACGAGCTTCGATGAGGGCTTGCGCAACCAACCTACAAATCGAGCCGGTCGGGGCGGAAGTTTGGTTTCGAACCAGGCCAAATGCCGATTGAGTTCGGCCTTGTAGTCGATATTGGTTTCGCTGCTCAAAATGACGCTCCTCGTGGTCTGGAGATGTTGTTTCGTGTCGTGATACCCAACGTGTCAGTTTGTCACGGGTTCACTTTTTTGCCACGATCGATGGCGTCACGGTGCAGTGACTCAGCGAGATCACGCCGTTCTGCACGCTGACTAAACGTCCGTTCACGTGAGAGCGAAGCCTGATCAGCTCGGACGAGTCGGTTTTTTCGCCCTTCGCGACTTGACCGTGGGTTTGCGCGCGTTGACCGGCGTTGCCCGAAAGAATTGCGCGCAGCCCGGGCTCAATTGCGCCCGCTTCTGGATCATGCAGACCGTCACGCGATCCACATCAGGAATGGCTGCACTGCAGAGCCGAAAGGCATCGCCGGTGCAGAGCTGTTGCTGATCGTCGGTATAGGCTTGCGACGGCGTCGCCAAGAACGACGCGCCGATCATGAGTGACATGGCAAGCGACCCGCTCAAAATCCCTGGACGTCCCGACATTAGTCCCCCCTGGTTGCACGTTATCGTGGGAGTGTCGGAGACGATTGCCAGCTTGGCAAGGTGGACGTGACGGGGATCGGGCTTGCCTTCGCGCCAGCCCTGTAGTTTCTCCCGAACATCGCGGCGCCGTTGCCCCGTCGCGACCTCGTGCGAGAGACGGTCCAAGATGAACAGTGAGACAAAAGCGATACTCCGAAACTGCGCGGGCGGTCCACGATCATGAACTGGACCCGTATTGGCATTATCGGCTTCGTGGGGTTGTGCGGCTGGGCGGCATGGCCCAAAGGAAATGACGCGACGCCGCCGCGCCCACTTCTGATCAGGGCAGCATTGAAACAGGTCGATGATCCCGTCATCATCCTCGGCGACAGTATCGTCAAACGCGCAACCTTCCCCCGTGCCGTATGCGGTCGGCCCATCGTCAATGCCGGAATCGACGGATCGACGACATCGAGCGGTCTCGATGCCATGCTGACAAAAGCACTTGGCGGGAAGCAGGCCGCCATGGTCGTCGTCTCCCTCGGACTCAACGATGCTGCGGTCCCTGTGAACGCGGACTCATACAGGACCAACTATCTCGCTTTGCTCGCGACGCTGAAATCCACGGCTCCACGAATGGCCATCGCGACGGTGACACCTGTTGAAGCCGGCAAATCCGATAGCGCGCGCATCAACAACCGGGCGATCGACAGCTACAACGCGTTGCTGCCAACCATCGCGGGCGATGCTGGCGCGAGCCTTGTCACCATCCCGTCCATGCCGGCGAAATACACAACCGATGGCATTCACCTGAATGATGCCGGCTATGCAATCTGGACCAAGGCGGTTCTCGGCGGGGTCAGCGACGTCCTCTGCAAAGGCAAGTAGCAGCAACGCAGAAACCCGCATCAGGCCTCGTTGACGCCAACGCCGCGCTCGTCAAGGAGCTGCTGCCCTTTCAACGTGATCCTAAATTTCGGCCCCGCTGCCGGCTTGGCTTGATCGATTACCTCGACAAGCCCTTGAGCAATCAGCCCGTCAAGCACGGCACGTTTTTCGGCATTGAGATCGGGCCCGGAGGCGCGCGCGATGTCGCACATCATCGCAATAGCGGTATTGCTGATATCAGCGTCGACCATGATTGCCTCCCTGTCGTTGGGAAGCCAACGGAACGATGGCAATCGAGTTCCACGACCGGCCCGGCGGAAGCACGCGGGCATTTACGACGTCGAGTTGCCCGAAGGCGGGCTGTTTGTGCGGAAACCTTACAGCCCCGAGCCAGATCGTGGGCACGCTGAGTGATCTGACCGGCGCGCCGGCGTTACCGGCCCGCCCCAAGCGGTCAGACATTGCCGCAGCCCAAAGCAACGGCCAGGCTCGAATCGGCTAAATGATTGATTTGTATGGTACAGTTGGGTGGTCTCGAACCACCGACCTCCTGCTCCACAAACAGGCGCTCTAACCAACTGAGCTACAACTGCATCCTGACCGGCCCCAAAATCAGGGGGTCCCGAACAGGCGGGAAACTAGGTGCAACGCATCACTTTGGCAAGGCCGCGATGATGATTTTTGGCGCAAACAAAAGCCCGGGCTTGCGGCCCGGGCTTTCGATTATTTGGCGGTGCGATCGGCTCAGGCGGCCGGCTGGAACAGCTTCGAAGCGCCGGTCTTGATCGGTTCGGCGGTCTCGGTGGCGATCTTCTGGCCGAGTTCGGCCAGCTGTTTGGTCTGACCGGTGAAGGTTTCAACCTGGCTGCGCGCAAAAGCGGTCCACAGCTCCATCGCCTGCGAAGGCGACTTCACGCCGATCAGCGACTGGGCGAAGTCGAAGCCCGCATTGGTGTTGGTCTTGGCAATGTCGAGCAGCTTGGCCGAATATTCGGCAGCGCCCTTGGTGGCCGTGCCGAACACGGCTTCAACCGTGCTGTTATGGGTCTCGGCAGCGTCCTTGAACTTGGCATAACCCTCGCGCGCCTGCGAGACGCCCTTTTCGGCGAATGCGCGGACCTGCTCCGGCACCTGGAACGGGATAACGGAAGATGAGAACGGATCGGTCGATTCGGCCATAGCGTGCATCCTTCGTGGTGGGGGGTGAAATCAATAACCCCGTGGAGGCTGCGGAAGGCACCGGTGCCTTTCATCAGCTGGCGGGAAACAGAGCGGCATCGCCATCGGCGATGCGTCATTGTGGTTACCGCAATATCATGTCGGAATTGTGCGGCGCAACAGAATATTGCACCGCAGAATCGCATGAGACCCGGATCGAATGCGCGCCCACATCATGGAACTCGCTAAATATCAATCGCCGATTGTATAGCGGAGAGCGCAGAGGTCGGTCAGCTCTTGGGCTTGGCGGCGTCCATGGCAGCGCGGCTCATGATCTGGCCCATTTCGCTGGCCTGCTCTGCCAGCGACTTCATCTGCGACTGCACGTATTCGCTGTGGAGCCGCATGACGTCGCCGAGATCCTTGGCGTGCAGCAACTGCTGGGCATAATCCAGCGACGCGGCGACGTTCTTCTCGGCATAGGCTATGGCCTTGGTGCTGACATCCTTGGCGCCGGCGCGCACGGTCTCACCGCGGTTTTCGATCGACGACGCCGTGCTCTGGGCGCTGGCCAGAAACTTCTCGAATGCCTGCTTGGCCTGGTCGAAGCTGGCTTCGGCCATTGCGCGCATTTCCTTCGGAATTTCGAATTGGTCGGTCATGTCCCGCTCCATTTTGCATTGACGAAGCCGTCCACGGCCCCGTCTCCCGTGTCGCCCACTGCAATCTAGCCGAGCTTGGCATCGCCGATGTGACGCGGCGTCCCGTCCTCGTCCGATCCCATCGTGGACCTTTGTTTTTGTTTTGCAACTGCCAACGCATGGCCCAGCCCCTCCGTTCGGCAGAATGCCGAACCCTCGGAGCGGATTAACGTTATTGCTGCTTTGGCCTGCTGGAATGGGCGGGGGACGTGGACCTGCGCGTCCGCGCGGGCGATACTAACGAATTATTAAGGATGTCATCGTTTGGCCCGCAATCTGTGACGCGGATACCGGACGGGCGCCCAACGAGTCAGTCATGAAGTGCCGATGAACAATGCGGATTTTCAGTTGCGGGGCGTTGGCGATGCACGGCTGGCCGTACACGCCACCAGCAACCAGCCGGTCTGGCTGTGGTCGCGCGACGGCACCCGTGTGCTGTGGGCCAATCCGGTCGGCGCGCGACTGTTCGGCGCCCTTAACGCTGCGGACCTGTTTGCCAGGACTTTCGGCCCCGCCGATACCCATCGCCGCCAGATAGCCCAGCTCGGCTCCCGGCTGCCGGCCGGTGGCGCGATGCGGCTGGAGCGCCTGCGCGGCTTCGGCGCTGCGCTGGGGAGCTTGATGACGTGCGCCTGCTCGCAGCTTGAATTTCCCGATGGCGGCAGTGGCATTCTCGTTGTCGCAGCGGAGCCGCTCGGTGGCCGCGGCATGCCGCTGGTCGAACGTCTGCAAAATCTCGTCGAGGGAATCGACACTCCTATCGCCGCCTTTGCACGCGACGGCCTGTTCGTCGGCGCCAACGAAATGGCTCGGGCGCTGCTTGGTTTTCGCAATCTCTCCGATGCCGGCCTCGATCATGCGCGCGACGGCGCGCTGAAGGACGGCCGTATCGAAACGCCTATCGGCTTTGGCCGCATGGTGCTGCAGCGCGTGGGCAGTGGTGCCGATGTCGGACTGGTGGCGCTGATCGCGCCGGGCGCTGTGCATCCGGCGCCGAGCGAAGAAGAACTCGAGGCTCCCACAAAACCCGAAGCCAGTGTTGAACCACAGAGCGCCCTTGCAGAGCCGAGCGACCTGTTTGTCGAATTCGATGAGGCCATCGAAGCGGCAGACCTCAACAAACAGACCATCGACATCGACGCTCCGATCGAGCCGGAAAAAGCCGAGATCGATCGCGACGTACATCTCGAAGAGGTGATCGCCGAAACCATCGCACATGCCGACGCACCGGCTGAGACTGATGCGCAGTCGCCCGCCGTCGAAGCCGTTGCCGACCAACCTGCGTCCGTTGTGCTGCCAGAGATCGAGCCGCGCACGACGCCGCTCCGCTTCGTATGGCAGATCGATGCGGAGAAGCGCTTCACACTGAACTCTGACGAGTTCATCCACCTGATCGGCCCGCGCACAGCGGCAAGCTTTGGCCACAAGTGGAACGATCTCACAGCCGAATTCAACCTCGATCCCGACAGCCACGTCGTCAAGGCGATGGCTACGCAGCAGACATGGAGTGGCATCACGCTGCTCTGGCCGGTGGATGGCGGTGGCCGCCTGCCTGTCGAACTCTCTGGCCTGCCGCTGTTCGATCGCGAGCGCAATTTCACCGGCTATCGCGGTTTCGGTGTTTGCCGCGACCTCGATGGAATGACGCGGCTCGCCGAACAACGTCGGCATGATCACATCGGCGATCCACCGCCCCGACCATTATCCGCCGACGTCGCGCAGGCCGGCCCTGTCGGCGACAGTCTCGATGAACCGATTGCCCTCACCACCAACCCGATACCAGAACAGACACCACCGCCAACCACACCGGACAGCACCGTGCAACCACCCGAGAACGTCGTGCCATTTCGACCAGGCGATCCCAGATCGCCGGCACTGACGCCTGTCGAGAACAGCGCCTTCAACGAGCTTGCGCGGCAATTGTCGGCGCGGCTTGAGTCGGAAACGGGACTGATCACGAGCACGAACACACCGGAAGCGGACAGCGAGACGGACGATGCACCGACGGCTACCCAGAGCTTGTCTCAGCCAACTGAGGCGGCGTCACAGGCTGCCTGGCTGACAACGCCACCGGCTGCACCGCGCGGCGAGATGATGCGCGACAAGGTGCTGCTCGACCTGATGCCGCTCGGCGTCCTGATCTATCGCCTCGATCGCTTGCTATTCGCCAATCCCGCCTTCCTCGCCCGGATGAACTATCCGAGCCTGAACGCGCTGGAAGAAGCGGGTGGCCTCGATGCGCTCTATGTCGGAGCTGATGTCTCTTCTGCAGCCAGCACCTCCGATGACGGCACCGCCGTCACGATTTCGGGCGGTGACCAGTCCGGCAACACAGTGCCCGCCGAAGCGCACCTGTACACGATTTCATGGGACAACGAACCGGCACATGCGCTGATTTTCGCTCCGCCCAAGGCAGAGCCTGTCGCCGCCCCTGTTACGATCGCTGCGCCCGTTGCAGACGCGCCATTGCCCGCGGGCCATATCGATGCCGAAGATCTGGCCACGATCCTCGATACCACGGCCGAAGGCGTCATCATGTTCGACGCCGAAGGCAACATCAATTCCTGCAACCGCAGCGCCGAGACGCTGTTCGGCTATAGCGGCGAATTACTGACGCAGCGGAATCTGACCGACCTGTTTGCTGCAGAAAGCCGCCGCGTGGTGCAGGACTATCTCGCAAGCGTCAAGGATTCCGGCGTGGCCAGCCTGATGGATCATGGCCGTGAGGCCCTGGGCCAGGTGCGCGCCGGCGGCCTCGTGTCGCTGTCGATGACCATCGGCCGCACGCGCACGGATGGACCGAACTTCTTTGCCGTGTTCCGCGACCTGACGCAGACGAAGAAGACCGAAACCGAACTGCTGAATGCGCGCCGCCAGGCCGATCGTGCGGCAACGGCCAAGGCGGATGTGCTGGCGCGGATCAGCCACGAGGTCCGGACACCGCTGAATGCCATCATCGGCTTCGCGGAAGTGATGGTCGACCAGCGCTTCGGCCCACTCGGCAACGAGCGCTATGTCGAATACATGAAAGACATTCGCGCCTCGGGTGAACGCGTGATCGCGATCGTCAACGATCTGCTCGATCTGTCACGCATCGAGACCGGCAAGATCGACCTCGCTTTCACCACGCAGAACCTCAACGAGATGGTGGAGCAATGCGTTGCGGTGATGCAGCCGCAGGCCAATCGCGGCCGCATCATCATCCGTACCTCGCTGGCGCATCTGCTGCCGACCGTCGTTGCCGACGCCCGCGCGCTGCGGCAGATCACGCTGAATCTGATCGGCAACTCGATCCATCTCGCCAATGCCGGCGGTCAGGTGATCGTCTCCACCGCATTGTCGGACTTCGGTGAGATCGTACTGCGCGTCCGAGACACCGGTCACGGCCTCAACGACAACGAACTCGCCGCCGCGATGGAGCCGTTCCGGAGTTCGACGCCGGCGGATTCTTCGGAGAGTTCGGGTGTCAGCCTGTCGCTGACCAAAGCCCTCGTCGAAGCCAACAACGCGCGCTTCCAGATCAAGACCGCGCCGAGCTCGGGCACGCTGATCGAGGTGGCATTTTCGAATGCGGCGATGAAGGCCTGAGTGGCCTTCTCCGATTTAGCGACTGAGCGCCATCGCCGCGTCGGAACGGCGCGGCTTCCGATAACCGATCAGCAGCGGGCCGAATGAGACGGCGAAGCCGATAAAGGCCGCGACCCACGTCAATGCTGCAACATGGAGCAGTGGCGGACTGTAAGCCGGCGCGATCACGGCGCCGATCCGCGCCAGTGCCGCCACGATGACGGCGGCATAGATCATCAGCGTCGTACGTGAGGCATGCAGTGCCTGGCCGGTATGACCGAGTGTTGCCCGGCTCATGACAGCCAGCGTCATGACGCCGGCCGCACCTGCCATCCATGCATGCAGGCCGGCGCTGGGCGCGACCCATCCTGCTGCCGCTGCGGCATTCAGCAGAAAACCCAGCGGCACGAAAGCGTAACCAATATGCAGGATCAGCAGCAGTCCCTCGCGCGAGGTGCGATCGCCGGCCCAGCGCGCAAGACGCATGATGTGCAGCAAGCCGACCAGTGCGAGAGCCACTCCCGTTAATGCGCCAAAGGGGCGCGCGATCCACAGCAGCAGCGCGGCGGCGCTGATGGCAATGACAATCATATCGAAACGCGCGAACGGCACTGGAAGCCGACCGGGATTCTCGCGCACCAGCCAGTTGCGGGTGAAGCTCGGAATGATCCGCCCGCCGATCAGCGAGATCAGCAACACCACGACCGCGACGCCGATCCGGATGCTGACGTCTGCGGCGCCAGCAAGATGAGCTTCGACATGAAAGGCGATGTTACCGACCAGCAGGAAGGCGACGATGCCGACCACCGGCAGATTGCGCCAGTTGCGGCCCGCGGCGATCTCGCGGGTTGCAGCGGCGGCGACCAGCGTCAGGAAGCTCACATCGACCAGCATCGCCACGAGCCAGCCGGTATAGGCCGAAAACGTCAGGCAAATCCGTCCCGCGATCCAGAGGACGACCAGCCCGAGCAACGGCAAACCACGGATCGGCAGCCGCCCCGTCCAATTCGGAATCGCCGTGAACAAGAAGCCGGTGACAACGGCCGACATGAAGCCGAACAGCATCTCGTGAATGTGCCAGTCGCGCGGCGCAAAGCCGCTGGCCAGCGCCAGCCGGCCATGGAAGGCCGGCATCCAGATCAAAATGGCCAGACCGGCATAACACGCACCGAGCAGGAAAAAGGGGCGGAAGCCGGCCGAGAGCAACGGCCAATCGGCGATGGAGCGAACACGAAGAAGCGTCATCGTTACTCTCCCGTTTGGGGCGTGTTACTTCGCAGCGACTTTCTCGAACAGCGTCGCGAACACTGTCTTGGCCTTGCCGGGATGAGTCACTGCCTTGGCTTCGGCCGCATTGGTTGGCGCACCGACCACCACCAGTCCCACCATGCCCATGCCGTAATGTGGCGCGCATTTCACGCCGTAGACGCCGGGCTTGTCGAAGGTCACCACGAGGTCCTGGCTCATCTTGCCAACGAAGGGCGTCGCATCGGCGGGTAGCATGCCTTTGACCGATTCAACGCTGTGCGCCTTGTCGGTCGACACGAATTTCACGCTATCGCCGGGCTGCACATTGACCAATGCGGGCTCGAACACCATGGCGGCCCCGTCAGCGCCCTTGTTGAGCATTTTGACCTCGACCTCCGCAGCGCCAGCGGCGCCTGTCAGAGCGAAAAGGACGGCGGCGGTTGCAAGCATAAGAGCCTTGCGCATCGTATTTCTCCGTAAACTCCGGTCATTTCAGCCGGATGCGCCAAATTAGGCCTGCCGCCCGGCCTCGACATTGCGCCAGCGCAAACTTCCACTTGATCGATGCCCGCAATCACGGTCTAGAAGTGTCCGGGACGGGAACTTGACGGAGAACGCATGTCGGCGGTCGACAGCTCCATGGTCGCGCATCTGCCGCTGTTCGAGAGTCTCGACACCGCAGCCTGCGAGGCGATCCTGCGCGAGGCGCATTCGATCCGCGCCCCGAAGAACAAGGTGATTTTCGAGCAGGGCGAGGACGTCCACTCGTTCTATCTGCTGCTCCATGGCCATATCCGCGCGACCAAGATGACGCCCGCCGGCGAACAGGTGATCGTGCGCTATGTCGCGACCGGCGAGATCTTCGGGATCGGTCAGGCGATGGGGCTGACGACTTATCCGGCAACCGCAACAGCGGTGGATGACAGCGTGGTTCTGGTGTGGCCTACCACGATCTGGACGCGGCTGGTTGCTGACTATCCCGCCCTTGCCGCCAATACGCTCAAGACCGTCGGCAGCCGGTTGCAGGAGGCTCATACGCGCGTGGTCGAGATGTCGACCCAGCAGGTCGAGCAGCGCGTTGCTCACGCCCTGCTGCGACTGGTGAACCAATCAGGCCGCAAGACCGCGCAAGGCATCGAGATCGATTTCCAGTTGAGCCGTCAGGATATCGCTGAAATGACCGGCGCCACGGTCTTCACCGTGAGCCGCACGCTCAGCACCTGGGAACAGCGCGGGCTGATCGAAAGCAGCCGGCAGCGCATCGTGCTGCGCGAACCCGAGACATTGCGTGCGCTCGCTGATGCCGTTCCAGGTGATGACGCATAGCGTGGTTACGCGGCTTCGAACTGCCTGACTTCGTTCGGCACTTCTCCGAGTGGGATCGAGACGGCAGCCCTGACGCCCTGAGCATCGTCGCGGTTTGCGATATCGAGGCTGAAGCCGTTACGATCCGCGGCTGTCCGGGCAATCGCCAATCCGAGCCCGGTGCCATCGATATCCATCGGCGCCGCACGGAAGAAGCGGTCGTAGAGATACGGCACGGCGGATTCCGGTATTCCACATCCGCTGTCGATCACCTCGATGACGAAATCCGTGCCTCGACGTACAGCCTTGATGCTGACCGCGCCGCCGGCACGCGTGTAACGCACCGCGTTGTCAAGCAGGTTCGAGACAATCAGCCGGAGATCGGCGGCACGAACATTCAATTCATCACGCGTCCCCGGTGCGATCGCGAGTGAGACGCCCTTTGCCTCGGCGATGGACACGAAACCGGACACCACCAGCCGCACGAAGGCCTCCGCCTCGACGACTTCGGCTTCGCTTTCGATGCCGGCATCGGCGCGAACCATGGTCATCAACTGGTTGACCGAATAGGAGGCCCTTCGAATCCCGTCGAGCAGATCCTGCGCGATCTCACGTTCAGGCGCATTGAGTTCACGTGCCCGCAGATTATCGATCTGGATCTGAAGCGCCGCGAGCGGCGTCCGCAATTCATGTGCCGCATCGGACACGAAGCGACGCTGGGTCTCCAACGCGGTCTGATGTCGCTCGATCAGCGAGTTCATGGCTGTCACCAGCGGAGCGAGTTCGACCGGAACGCCTTTGAGACTTAGCGCGTCCTTCGCATCGGCACTGCGCTGGCCGATATCAGCCGATAGCGTCCCAAGCCCGGACAATACGCGCTTCACGGCCCACCAGATCATCAGCCATGCGATCGGAATGGCGGCGATCAACGGCACCGCAGCGCCCGCGGCCGCATAGGCGGCAACTTCCTCACGCGCACTCCAGCGCTGCGCAACCTGGATCGCATGCGTCGCATCACGCGAACGAAACACGCGCCAGCGTTCTCCACCCGCGGTCACGTCGGCATAGCCGAGTTCCGACTGAAACGGGATATCGACCGAGGGGCCCGAACGATGAATGGGCTGTTTCGACTGATCCCAGATTTGGATCACCAGCTGGTCTTCCAGCTCGGCATCAATCCGCGGCTCGATATCATGCCGGAACACCATGCCCGCCGTAAGTGCCACCTCGTGAAGCGCGTTGTCCTGGAAGCTGTTCACCTCGTATTTGACGAAATAATAGGACGTGACGGCCGCAGCAACGCCGACGAAGATGAGCAGTCCCGTGACGTAAGTCATCACGGTCTTTCGCAACGACGTCATGCGCCCTCCTTGGTCACCATCCAGCCCGCACCCCGGACATTGCGGACGATGTCTTTATCAAATTTCTTGCGCAGTCCGTGAATCAGCACGTCGACTGCGTTGCTCTGGACTTCCTCGCCCCAGCCGTAGATCCGGCTCTCGATCTGGCTGCGCGACAGGATTTGCCCGGGCCGCTCCATCAAGGCCTGCAGTACTGCAAATTCGCGCACCGACAGCAGATGTTTGATATCGCGGAACGTCGCCACCTGCGTCGATGGATCCAGCGTGATCTCCGCGGACGTCATGAGCGATATCACGCGACCATTGGCGCGGCGCGTGACTGCACGTATGCGTGCGAGCAGTACCGGCAATTCAAACGGCTTGACGATGTAATCGTCTGCGCCGAGATCGAGGCCCGCCACCATATCGGACACGCCATCCCGCGCGGTGATGATAAGGGCCGGCGTGGTCATGCCGGCTTTTCTTTTCGCCTTGAGCAAGTCCAGGCCGGACATCTTGGGAAGACCGATATCGATCAGTGCGACCGCATATTCCGACCGGTCCATCGCGGCGAAGCCATCGCGGCCATTGCGCGCCCAGTCGACGCTCATGCCATTCTCGCTCAGGCCACGCACCAGCGCCTTGCCGAACATGGCATCGTCTTCGATCAGTAGAACGCGCATCATTCAATCTCGTGCCTGCAGGACCTTCGGAAGGTCAGTCAGTCAGACAACATCGGAGGCATCCCGATATTCCCTTATCCCAAGTGTCGGTGACTGCGGCGCTTACGCGCATTGCAGCGCTTGTCCAGTGACCAATCGTTTGGCGCAGGCTAGCCGCCGCCCCTCGTTTAGAACGATTACAAATTATTTCGACGCCCATTGATGCACGGATCACACACCTTGGGCATATCCCTCGAAGTTCGATTTATTCTAAACGCCATCTAATTCGCGCCTAATACTCCGAATTGCAGATGTGTCCAAGTGTTTCCGAGGAAGCACAAGGACCGCCGGCATTTGCATGAGCGGAGAATATTTCAGGGGCGTAGTAATGACTTCCAGGACTTCTATCGGGGAGCGCGGCACGGCGGCGCGCAAAGCTTTTCTGATTTCGACGAGCGCGGCGGCCATCATCGCGGCTGGATTTTGCATCGCAGAGCCGGCAATCGCACAGAATGCGAATTCCGGCGCATCGACATTGCCGCCGGTGCAGGTCGACGCTCCCAGCGCGCCGCGCGTGCGCCGTGCCCAGCCGCAGCGCGCCGCATCCGGCCGCGTCGCCCGTACCCGCCCCGTTGCGCCGCAACCGGTTCGCCAGCCGCTCAGCTTCAACCCTCAGGACGCACAGTCCGGCCAGGTCGGCTACATCACCCGCAATATTTCGAGCGGAACCAAAACCAACACCGCGCTCCTCAACGTGCCGCAATCCGTCACGGTGCTGACGAAGGAATTCATCCGGGATCAGGATTTCCGCAGCATCGGCGAAGCGGTTCGCTATGTGCCGGGCGTCGTGCCGCATCAGGGCGAAGGCAATCGCGATGACGTCGTCATCCGCGGCCAGCGCACCAATGCCGACTTCTTTATCGACGGAATCCGCGACGACGTGCAGTATTTCCGCGATCTCTACAACACCCAGCGCATTGAGGTCCTGAAGGGACCGAATGCCATGATCTTCGGCCGCGGCGGCGGCGGCGGCGTCATCAATCGCGTGCAGAAGGAAGCCGATGGCGTTTCGATCCGCGAAGTGACAGTTCAGGGCGGATCGTTCGACAACAAGCGCGTCACCATCGATACTGGCGGCGCCGTCAACGAGAATGTCGCAGCGCGTATCAACGCAATGTACGAGAATTCCGGAACCTATCGCGACTACGGCCATCTCGAGCGCTATGGCATCAATCCGACCGTTACGATCCGCGGCGAGGATACCAAGGTCAAGCTCAGCTACGAATATCTGCATGACGACCGCACCGCGGATCGCGGCATCCCGGCACAGGGCACTGTGCCGGCTCCCACGAATGCACGCCCGACCGTGCCGTTTGCGACCAATGCCTCAACCTTCTTCGGCAATCCGGACCAGAGCTATTCGAAGCAGGACGTCCATATCGCAAACGCCGTGATCGACCACGACTTCAACAACGGTCTCTCGGTCAAGAATTCATCGCGCTACGCCAATTACGACAAGTTCTACCAGAACGTCTTCCCGACCACGACGTTCTTCGTGGACCCCGCGGGGCGCGCGTCCATCTCGGCTTACAACAACCTTGCTCAGCGCGAAAACCTCTTCAATCAAACCGACTGGACCTACAAGACCAATACCGGCCCCGTGCTACACACCATCGTCTTCGGTACCGAGTTCGGGCGGCAGAACACTTTCAGCCTCCGCAACACCGGCCAGATCAACGGCGGCACGACCCTGCTCGTTCCCGCGTCCAGCCCGACCACCTTTGCCCCGTGGTCGTTCATCCACAACAACGCCTCCGACAACAACTCCTATGCGACACTCGACGTCGCATCGGTCTACATTCAGGACCAGATCGAGGTCAGCCGTTACCTGCAGTTCATCGGCGGCGTTCGTTACGATCGCTTCGACCTCACGTCGCAGAACCTCAATCCGGGCGGCACCGTAGACAGCCGCGTGGATAACCTGGTGTCGCCACGCGCCGGCGTGATTATCAAGCCGGTCGACAACGTCTCGGTCTATGGCAGCTACAGCATTTCGTATCTGCCAAGCGCTGGCGACCAGTTCAGCTCGCTGACGCCATCGCTCGCCGTCACCGTGCCGGAGAAGTTCATCAATAACGAAGTCGGCGTGAAGTGGGACATCACCCCACGGCTGCAGGCCTCCGCGGCAATCTACGACCTCGACCGGGAGAACCAGAGGTTCATCGTGGGCGGCCAGGTTGTCGCCCTTGGCAAAACTAACACCAAAGGCGCCGAACTCAGCCTGACCGGTTATGTCACCGATCAGTGGCAGGTCACCGGCGGCTACGCCTATACCGATGCACGCATCGTCGATGCCAGCTCCGCCACGATCGTCCCAGGCAACCGCGTCGGCCTGGTGCCACTCAACACCTTCACCATGTGGAACAAATATCAGTTCAACGAGATGTGGGGCGCTGGCCTCGGTGTCATCCATTACGACGACTTCTTCGCCACGTCGGATGATACAGTGAAGCTGAAAGCCTTCACCCGCGTCGATGCCGCCGTCTACTTCCGGCTCGACAAGACGTGGCGTGCCCAATTGAACATCGAGAACCTGTTCGACACTAGTTACTACGCGACGGCTGACGCCCCCAACAACATCACGCCGGGGTCGCCGCGCGCGTTCCGGGCATCGGTGACGGCGAACTTCTAAGAGCTCTCGACAGCGGGCCGCAGGTAAGCCGTTGCTTATCTGCGGCCCACTTTCGAATCTGGAATCAATCTAATCTTTTGTCACGCGACGTTCAGTCACTGACATTCGAACGCCCACTGCGCTACTCCACCTGACATTGTAGATACGCCCCTTGCCGGAGCCATTTCATGATCAAGCATCACGCCCTCGCCACCGCCGTCGTCTTCGCCGCCCTCGGTGCTTCTGCGCTGCAGGCCGCCGAAGAGGTCAATGTCTATACCTATCGCGAGACCAAGCTCGTGCAGCCGATCTTCGAGGCCTTCACCAAGGACACCGGTGTGAAGGTCAATGTGATCTCGGCGAGCTCGGGCCTCGAGCAACGCATGAAGGCCGAAGGCGCCAACAGCCCGGCAGACGTGCTGCTGACGGTAGATATCGGCCGCATCGACGAGGCCGTGCAGGCGGGCGTGACGCAGCCGATGAAATCCGAGGTGATCGAGAAGGTCGTGCCGGCGCAATATCGCGACCCCGACGGCCACTGGGCCGGCATCTCCATGCGCGCCCGCGTGGTTTATGCGTCGAAGGACCGCGTCAAGCAGGACGCCATCACCTATGAGGAACTGGCCGATCCGAAGTGGAAGGGCAAGATCTGCATCCGCTCCGGCCAGCACATCTACAATAACGGGCTGTTCGCCGCCTATGTCGCCAAGCACGGCGAGGCCAAGGCCGAAGAATGGCTGCGCGGCGTCAAGGCCAATCTGGCGCAGAAGCCGTCGGGCGGCGACCGCGAGACCGCGCGGGATGTTGCGGCCGGCAAATGCGATCTCGGCATCGGCAACACCTATTACTGGGCGCTGATGATGAATGCCGATCCCGACAAGAAGCCATGGGCCGAAGCCACCAAGGTGATCTTGCCGACTTTCGAAGGCGGCGGCACCCATGTGAACCTGTCCGGCGTACTGCTGGCCAAACATGCGCCGAACAAGGCCAACGCCATGAAACTGATCGAATGGCTCGCAGGCGAGCATGCCCAGCAGGTCTATGCCGACGCCAATTATGAATATCCCGTGCGTGCCGGCATCACGATCAATCCGACCATCGCGGGCTATGGCAAGCTCAATGCCGACCCGATGCCCATCGCCAAGATTGCCGCCAACCGCAAAGCCGCGTCGACGCTGGTGGACAAGGTCGGGTTTGATAATTGAGCCCGGCTATTGCTCCGTAGGCTGCGATGATGCACAGCCTATCAGTATGTTGTCCCCGCCCTGTGTGCCTGCAGCGCACACGGGGCGGGGACCCATACGCACCGAACTCTCGGTAGGACGCTGTGGCTACGGCAATTTCTGACTTACTTCTCCTTGGGGTATGGATCCCCGCCTTCGCGGGGATGACATGCGGAGAGTGCCCACGTGAGCATACACGCCCGTGAGGCCTTCCCGCACCGAAGCGCTCGCGATTCTCGTCGCAGTTGCCACCGCGCTCCTTGTGGCTGCGCCCGTGATCAGCATCGCAATACTCGCGCTGCAGCCGGAGCCTGAGCTTTGGCAGCATCTGATTGCCTATGTATTACCGCAAGCGCTGCGCGACACCGCAGCCCTCCTGATCGGCGTCGGTATCGTTACGCTCACAGTCGGTGCCGGCACCGCATGGCTGGTCTCGGCGCACGATTTCCCCGGCCGCACGCTCATGCTCTGGCTCTTGCCGCTGCCGCTGGCGATTCCGACCTATCTCGCCGCTTACGTCTATGTGGACCTGTTCGAGCCACTGGGCCTCGTCCATCGCGCATTGGCAACGGCAATGTCGTTGCCCGGCGCGATCGGGTGGCTGCCGAGCCTGCGTTCGTTGCCCGGCGGCATCTTCGTGATCGGCATCGTGTTGTATCCTTACGTCTATCTCTCTGCCCGCGCGATGTTCCAGCATCGCAGCGCCGATTTTGCTGAAGCTGCGAAGATACTCGGTGCGGGCCGCTGGACGACGTTCCGCCGTGTCTCGCTACCGATGGCGCGCCCCGCCCTCGCTGTGGGCCTCGCGCTGGTATCGCTGGAAACGCTGAATGACATCGGCGCCAGTGAATATCTGGGCATTCGCACGCTCACCGTCTCGGTTTTCACGACCTGGCTCAACCGCGGCAGCCTTGCAGGTGCTGCGCAGCTGTCATTGTTCATGCTCGCCATCGTCGGCGTGCTGATCGCCATCGAGCGCTTCGGCCGCCGCGAAGGCAGTGTGGAATTCTCTTCGGAGAATCCGCGACTGGCACCGCGCACGCCTTTGACGGGTGCATACGGATGGCTTGCTTTCACCGCCTGTCTCCTTCCTGCCCTGCTCGGCTTCGCCGTGCCCTTGCTCTATCTGCTGCGTGAAAGCCTGCGTCGCGGTCTGCTGTCGATGGAAACGACGGTTTGGCGCGATGCCGGCCACACCATTGCACTGGCCGCCATTGCCACGGGAGCCGCGCTGCTTCTCGGGCTTGTGGTGATCGTCGCTCAGCGCTGGCGTGCTTCGCGGCTGACCAACCTGTCGGTCGCTGTCGCTCAGACCGGCTATGCGCTGCCCGGAACGGTGCTGGCGCTGGGTCTGCTGACGCCGGTGCTGTTCATCGACAATGGATTCAGCAAGCTTGCCGGATGGCTCAGTCTCGCTTCGCCCGGGCTTGTCATGGTCGGCTCCGGCGCCGCCGTGGTGATCGCCTATGTGATCCGGTTCCTGGCGGTGCCGACCGGTTTCATCAAGGCCGGCTTCGAACACATCCCCGTCGATTACGACGACAGCGCCCGCGCCGCCGGCGCACCGGCAATCACCACGCTGCGCGTGATTCAACTGCCGCTATTGCGTCCGGCATTGTTCGGCGCCGTCATCGTCGTCTTCGTGGATTGCGTGAAGGAATTGCCAGCAACGCTGTTACTGCGACCGCTCAATGTCGAAACGCTGGCGACTTCGATCTATCAATATGCGAGCCGTGGCAGCTTTGAAGAAGGCGCCCTGGCCGCACTCCTCATCGTCGCTGCGAGCATCGGTCCCGTGGTCTGGCTGACACGTTTTGCAGATGTGCCTCAGGGGCCGGTGTAACGCGCTTACGCGATCGGGACCTGACCGCTTTTGCGTGACTCCGCAAAGATCGCCCAGGCCGCAACAAACATTGCAGCAATCACCGGACCGACGACAAAGCCATTGAGGCCCAGCGCATCGATGCCCCCGAGCGTCGCGATCAGCACCAGATAATCCGGCAGCTTGGTATCCTTGCCGACCAGCATCGGGCGCAGGATGTTGTCGACCAGACCGATGACGAGAAATCCATAGGCGATCAGGATCACGCCCTGAACGACGGAGCCCGTAGCCAGCAGATAGAGCGCGACCGGCATCCAGACGAGGCCAGCCCCCACCGCGGGCAACAGCGACAGAAACGCCATCAGCACGGCCCACAGCAACGCGGCATTGATGCCAAGGATCCAGAAGATCAACCCGCCGAGCGCGCCCTGTGCCAGCGCGACCAGAATGCCGCCCTTCACCGTGGCGCGGATCACCACCGTGAACTTCTCCATCAGATCGTCACGCAACTCCGGCCGCAGCGGAATGGCATTCTTCACACGCTCCGACAACGCTTCGCCGTCCTTGAACAGGAAGAACAGCAAATAAAGCATGATGCCGAGATTGATGATGAAGTCGAACGTGCTCTGACCGATGTTCAGCGCCTGCGATGCAAAGTACTGACTGCCTTTGACGAGGCCCTCAGTCAGCTTGTCCTGCATGCCGCCAAGATTGGCAACGCCGAAGCGATCCAGCAGTCCCTTCGCCCATTGCGGGACGGCATCGAGTATCTGCTGCAGAAACGTGCCGAGATTGAATTGCCCCGACTTCATCTTGCCGACGACGACGGCCGCTTCCTGCGCCAGCGATGCGCCAACCAATGTCAGCGGCAGGATCACGATCAGCACGATCAATCCCACGGTGAGCAAGGCGGCCGAGTTTGGATGCTTGGGCATCCGGCGCTCCAGCCGCCGATGCATCGGCGCGAACATGATCGCGATGACGACGCCCCACAGGATCGCGCTGTAGAACGAGCTCATGATCCAGCCGAAGGCCAACGTGACCACGACGATCAGAAGCAGGAAGAAACGGTCTTCGAGACTGGCGCGCATGTCGGCTTCCTAGTGAGGGACAATACTAACACGAATGCCCGGCACAAGGCCGGGCATCAGGTCAACGTTCGGAGCGCGCAATCGTTCAGGTGTTGGTCAGCGCGACCCGGTATTCAGCTTCGGTATTGGCCTTCACCTCATCGAGCGTCACCCCATCGGCGAGTTCGATCAGGGCCATGCCGTCATTGCCGTGCTTGTCGATGGTGAACACCGCCAGATCGGTCACGACCATATCGACGACGCGCTCGCCGGTCAGCGGCAGGTTGCAGCTCTTCAGCAACTTGGCGCCATCCTTGGCGGAATGTTCCATCACGACGACAACGCGCTTGACGCCAGCGACGAGATCCATCGCACCGCCCATGCCCTTGACCATCTTGCCAGGGATCATCCAATTGGCGAGATCGCCGTTCTGGGCGACCTGCATAGCGCCGAGGATCGACAGATCGATATGGCCGCCACGGACCATGCCGAACGAATCCGCCGACGAGAAATAGCTGGTCTCCGGCAGTTCGGTGACGGTCTGCTTGCCGGCATTGATGAGGTCCGGATCTTCGTCGCCCTCATAGGGGAAAGGACCCATGCCGAGCATGCCGTTCTCGCTCTGCAGCTGAACGTCCACGCCTTCGGGAATGTAGTTCGACACCAGCGTCGGAATACCGATGCCGAGATTGACGTAATATCCGTCGCGCAGTTCTTTAGCCGCGCGCGCTGCCATTTGATCACGGGTCCAAGCCATCGTTCTCTCCTGTTTTTGCTTTTGGCGGTTACGCGGGACGCTGACGCGAGGTAACTTTTTCGATCCGCTTCTTGCCGGTACCGACCTCGACAATGCGCTTCACAAAAATGCCGGGGGTGTGAATGTGATCCGGGTCGATCTCGCCGGCCGGCACCAGATGCTCGACTTCGGCAATGGTGATCTTGGCGGCGGTCGCCATCATCGGGTTAAAGTTCCGGGCGGTCTTGCGATAGACGAGGTTGCCGGCGGTATCGCCCTTCCAGGCATGCACGATGGCAATGTCGGCGAACAGGCCACGCTCAAGCATGTAGGTCTCGCCATTGAATTCCATGGTCGGCTTGCCTTCCGAGATCAGCGTGCCAACGCCGGTCTTGGTGTAAAAGCCAGGAATGCCGGCGCCGCCGGCACGGATGCGCTCGGCCAGCGTGCCCTGCGGGGAAAATTCCAGTTCCAGTTCGCCGGCCAGATACTGCTGGGCGAACAGCTTGTTCTCGCCGACATAGGACGAGATCATCTTCTTGATCTGGCGGGTTTCCAGCAGGCGCGACAGGCCGATGCCGTCGACGCCGGCGTTATTGGACACCACAGTCAGGTCCTTGACCCCGGAATCGCGCAAGGCGTCCGACAGGTCCTCGGCAATGCCGCAGAGGCCGAAGCCGCCGGACATGATCATCATGCCGTCCTTGAGAATGCCGTCGAGTGCCGATTTGGCGTCGGGGTAGACCTTGTTCATGGGAATCGACCTGATGCAGGAATGCGCTGAGAACCCAGCGGGCGCGGGCGGCTATGTCGTGGATTATTAGGCGGAAACTCCGCGGCAGGTCAATCGCGGGGGACTGCGACCCCATCACCCCCGCTATGGCCTTGAAAGCGTCAAGAAAACCCTTCAAATTGAGGGCCTTGGACGTGGGCGCACATGGATGCCGCCCCGCTATGTGTGACCACCAACCAACCCGGATAGTTCATTGACGAGTGCCCAAGGAATAAGACGCCTGGGGATGCCGATTGCGGCGCTCCTGGGTGTTGCAGTGATCGGGCTGTTTGCCATGTCGTGGTTGCTCAACCGCGATACGCTGCGTCATGCCGTGGAGGCACAGATCCGGGCCGTAACCGGGCTGGACTTCGTCGTCAACGGCGCGGTGGATGTCTCGGTTTTTCCGGGCAGCTATGTCTCGTTTCACGATGTCGGCCTGAAAGGCGGCGGGTCGATCGATCCCGCTTTGACGGTCGACGTGCTGACGGCCAATCTGCGGTTGTTGCCGCTGCTGCTGCAGCGCTTCGAGATCGCCGACATGATGATGCTGCGGCCGCGTATCCGCGTGATCCGCGAGGCCTCCGGCGAAAGCAACTGGACGCCATTCATCGAGTCCATCGCCCGCACCATGAGGCCGGGCGCTGAACAGCCACTATCCTTCTCCGAGATCCGCATCCAGGACGGCGTGCTGCACTATCAGGACCCGCACAACACCGAGCGTCTTGGCGACATCGACCTCTCACTGGCGTGGCCCTCGATCTCACGCTCATTCGCTGCAACCGGCCAGTTCGACTGGCGCGGCGAGCGCATCGACGGCAGCCTCAGCGTCAGCGACTTCATTGCCGCACTGTCCGGCGAGCGCTCCGGTGTAAAGGCACGCATCGCCGGTGCGCCGATCAAGCTGGCCTTCGACGGCACCGTCGCCAACAAGGCCAGTCTGGTCATGGAAGGCACGCTGACTGCCGACAGCATGTCGCTGCGCAATGCGCTGCGCTGGGTCGGTCAGGCGCCCCCCGGCTCTGGCGGATTCGGCCGCTTTGCCCTGAAGGCGCGCGCTAGCCTGGTGGGCCCGTCGATCGCGCTGACCAACGTCAATGTCGAACTCGACGGCAACAGCGCCGAAGGCGTCATGACCTACAGCAACACCGGCCGTCAGACGCTGCAGGCGACGCTGGCTGCCGGCGCGCTCGACTTCACGCCCTATGTGTCCACCGTGCGACTTCTGGCCTCCGGCGCCCGTGACTGGAACCGGCAGCTGTTCGACTTAAACGCGCTGTCCACCACGGATCTCGACATGCGCCTGTCGGCCGCCAAGGTCACAGTGGGGTCCTCAGTGCTCGGCCGCACCGCGCTCGGCGCCAATCTGCGCGGCGGCGCCCTGGCGCTGTCGGTGGGTGAAGCGCAGATGTATGGCGGCATCGTCCGTGGTTCGTTCAATGTCGCCCATTCCGATGCCGTGGCCGATGTGAAGGCCCAGTTCCAGTTCAGCGATGTCGACCTGCAGGCCTGTGCCAGCGATCTGTTCGGCGTCAACAAGCTCACCGGCCGCGGCAATCTCAGCATGATGCTGGAGGCCTCGGGCTCATCGCCCTTCGGCCTCGCACAATCGCTTGACGGTAACGCAACGCTGACGGGCCACGACGGGGCGATCAGCGGCTTCAACGTCGAACAGCTTTTGAAAAGGCTGGAGCGACGTCCGCTGTCCGGCGCCGGCAATTTCCGTTCGGGTTCGACGCCGTTCAACACGCTCAACATGTCCGTGAAATTCAACGACGGCATCGCCACCGCGCAGGATATCCGGATCGATGGTCCCGCTGCGAAACTGACGCTGACCGGTACCGCGTCGGTGCCCTCACGTGAATATGATTTCAAGGGCATTGCCAGTCTCAATCCGGCAACCAGCGGCACCGGCGGCTTCGAGCTGCCTTTCGTGATCCAGGGCCCGTGGGATGATCCGCTGATCTTTCCCGATCCGGAAAGCCTGATCCGCCGATCGCCGGGTGCGGCGCCTTTGCTGGATGCAGTGAAGGATCGCAAGACCCGCGACGCCGTACGCTCGGTGATCGAGCGCTTTACGGGCGTGCCCAAACAGGCGCCGGTAGCAGAGCCGGATAAGCCCGCCGATGCACCTGCGGCGGCAGCACCTGCGGATGCAGCACCAAAGGCGAACTAACTTTTTGCCTTACAACGGCGCCGCGCTTTCGCCGCGGGCGCTCGACAGTTTCGACACCAGCGATGCCAGCACGATAACGACGGCGATGAAACCGACGATCAGCGTGCAGATCGCGTTGATCTCCGGCTTCACGCCGAGACGCACTTCCGAATAGATCCGGATCGGTAGCGTCGCCGAACCCGGCCCGGTCGTAAAACTAGCGATGACGAGGTCGTCCAGCGACAGTGTGAAGGCCAGCATCCAGCCCGCTGCAATGGCCGGCCAGATCAGCGGCAACGTGACGGCTATAAATGCGCGGAGCGGATCGCGGCCGAGATCCATCGCCGCTTCCTCGAGGCTGCGATCGATCCCGGCGAGACGCGACTGTACCACGACAGCGACGAAGCACATGGTCAGTGTGGTGTGGGCGATGGTCACCGTGACAAAGCCGCGCCCGGCATCCAGCGCCACGAACAGCAGCAGCAGCGACAGGCCGGTAATCACTTCGGGCATCACCAGCGGCGCATAGAGCATCCCGGACATCAGCATCCGGCCGCGAAATCCCGCGCCACGCGTCAACGCTATCGCGGCCAAAGTGCCGAGCAGCGTTGCCAGTGTTGCTGACACGACACCCACACGGAGACTCATCCAGGCAGCGTCCAGCATCGCGCGGTCGTTGAAAAATTCGGTGTACCAGCGCGTCGACCAGCCGCCCCACACGGTCACGAGGCGAGACGCGTTGAACGAATAGATGACCAGAATGACGATCGGCAGATAGAGAAACGCCAGACCAAGCACCAGCGACGTGACGTTAAAGCGCGACAGGCGGAGCGGATGCACGGCCATCAGCGCGCCTCCAGCTGCCGGCGCTGCAGCCGGTCATAGACCAATAACGGGATCAACAGCAGCCCGAGCAACACGATGGCGGTGGCAGAGGCGACCGGCCAATCCTTGTTGGTGAAGAATTCGAGCCACAGCGTCTGGCCGATCATCAATGAATTCGATCCGGCGAGCAGATCGGGAATGACGAATTCGCCCATGATCGGAATGAAGCACAGCAGTGCACCGGCGCCGACGCCGCGCAGGGACAAGGGAACCGTCACCAGCCAGAAGGCGTCGATGCGCGAGACGCCGAGATCGGCGGCGGCCTCGATCAGCGACGGGTCCTGCTTCGCCAGCGTGGCATAGAGCGGCAGGATCATGAAAGGCAGATAGGAATAGACGATGCCGAGATACATCGCACTGTCGGTGGAGAGCCACACGATTGGCGTCGATACGACGTGCAGCGCAAGAAGGACCTTATTGAGCAAGCCGTCATGCTGCAGGATGTTGATCCAGGCATAGATGCGGATCAGGAACGAGGTCCAGAACGGCACGATCACCAGCATCATCGCAATGCCCTGCCAGCGTCGCGGCAAACGCGCCATGCCATAGGCGATGGGATAACCGACCGCGAGCAAGATCAGGGTCGACACGACGGCGACAAGGACACTGCGCAGATAGGACGCAAGATAGAGATTGTCCGAAACGAGCAGCCGGAAATTATCCAGCGACAGCGCGGCAAACGACGCCTTTAGCCCGGCGATTCCTTCGGACAGACTGAACACCGGCATATAAGGTGGCTGCGCAATCGCTGTCTGCGACAGGCTGATCTTCAGCACGAAGCCGAAGGGTACCAGAAAGAACAGCACCATCCAGACATAGGGCGGGATGGCAGCCAGCCGCGCCGGCGCCGTAAAGATGCCATTGCGGCTCATTGAACCAGCACCACGCAATCATCGGGGGCGAACCATGCCGCAACGCGCTCGCCGATCGAATAGGCATCGACATCGAGACGCGCCGTATTAGCGAGAGCGACCCGCAATGTGGCTCCACGGTCGAGCTTCACTTTGTAGAGCGAGCGACCGCCGAGATAGCCGACGTCGGAAATGACACCCTCAAGGCTGTTCATGGCGCCGCTATTGACGAGGTCCGTTGCCGGCCCGCGACGCGACAACCGGATCTTCTCCGGGCGGATCGCAATGCAGATGACCGCGTCGCCGACAGGTTGTCGCGGCTCGATCGCAAACAGGGTTCCTACATCGCGGCCTGCAATCGTCAGACGATGACTGTCACGGTGCGTGATCCCGCCCTCGATGATGTTGATGTCACCGACAAACTCCGCGATCCAGCGCGATGCGGGCGCCTCATAAAGCTGTCGCGGTGTCGCGACCTGCTGCAGGCGACCGTCATTCATGACGCCGATACGGTCGGCCATGGTCATCGCCTCCTCCTGATCGTGGGTGACGATCACGAAGGTGGTGCCGAGCTGGCGCTGCAGCGCCATCAACTCGACCTGGGTTTCCTCGCGCAGCTTCTTGTCGAGAGCTGCCAGCGGCTCATCGAGCAGCAACAATTGCGGATGCCGCGCCAGCGCCCGGGCGAGCGCCACGCGTTGTTTCTGGCCGCCCGATAATTGATCCGGCCGGCGTTTCTCCAGTCCCTGGAGCTTGACCAGCGCCACCATCTCGGCAACCCGCGTATCGATGCCGAGACGCGTCAAGCCAGCGCTCTTGAGACCGAAACCGATATTGTCGCGCACGTTGAGATGCGGAAACAGCGCATAGTTCTGGAACATCATGTTGACGGGCCGCTGATGCGGCAAGACCGCGGCGATATCCTCGCCGTTCAACTCGATCTTGCCCGTGTCCGGCGCTTCGAAACCAGCCAGCATGCGCAGTAACGTGGTCTTGCCACAGCCGCTCGGGCCAAGCAGCGCGAAGAATTCACCGGCCTTGATGTCCAAAGAGAGATCGTTGACTGCGCTATGCGCGCCGAATTTCTTGGTGACGCCGTCGATCCGCAGCAAGGGCGTGGGATAGGCGATGACCGGCGCATCGCTGGCCGCCGGATCCGCGACTGTCGCAGTGAGATTCGTCATAACCGCAAGCTAGCCGCGGAACGCCGCGGGCTCAACAACATCAGCACTTCGCAACGGCCTGTCGCTCAACCGACCATGCGCGCGACGGGCGCTGCGGCGGCAATCCGTCCGACCAGCGCAGCATATTGCGCAATCGGGGCAGGACGCCCGATGAAGTAGCCTTGTACGCCGTCGCAGCCTTCGCTGGCGAGGAAGCAGAGTTGCTCGTGGGTCTCGACGCCTTCCGCAACGATCGCGACGTCGAGGCCATGGCCCAGCCCGATGACCGCGCGCACGATGGCAGCGGACTGCGGATTGAGCCCCAGATTGATCACGAAAGCGCGGTCAATCTTGATCTTGTCGAACGGGAATGCCTGCAGATAGGTCAGTGAGGAATAGCCGGAGCCGAAGTCGTCCATCGAGATGCGCACGCCGAGCGCCTTCAACCGCCGCAGCAATGCGACGCCGCGATCGAAATCCTCGATCAGCACACCCTCGGTGATTTCCAGCTCAAGGCGACCGGGCTGCAGGCCGGTTTCGAGCAGGATTGAATGCACGAGGCCGACGAGATCACCATGCATGAACTGCGCGGGCGACAGATTGACCGCGATCTGCAGCGGCACCGGCCACGAGGCAGCCTCAAGGCAGGCCTGGCGCAGGATCCACTCGCCCATCTCGACGATCAGGCCACTTTCTTCGGCCAGCGGAATGAAGTCTCCGGGCGGCACGAAACCGCGCGTCGGATGAATCCACCGCGCCAGTGCCTCGAAGCCCGTAATGTCGGCATCGACCACGGTCTGGCCGGCGCGTGCCTGGGGCTGGTAGTGCAGCGACAATTCACCATTGCGGATCGCGGCCGAGAGGTCCTGATGCAGCACGCGGCGATCGCGCAGTTGCTGGTCCATTTGCGGCTCGAAGATGCTGATCGAACCGCGCGACTGCGACTTGGCACGGAACAGCGCCGCACCGGAATTCGCCAGCAACGCGGCCGGGTCATGGCCGTCGCGCGGGAACAGCGAGATGCCCGTGGTGACGCCTGTACGCACCGATTTGCCCTCGATCGGGAATTCCTCCGCAAGGGCCGCGGAGATCCGCTCTGCGATCAACAGCCCGGCCGCGGGCTGCTCGCCGTCGATGATCACGCCGAACTCGTCACCGCCGAGCCGCGCCACAACTCCGCCGCCCACGGCTGCATCGACACGACGCGACACTTCGATCAGCAGCTTGTCACCGATGGCGTGACCGAAGACATCGTTGACCTCCTTCAGGCCGTCGAGATCGATCGACAGCACCGCGAATTCCTCGGAAGTCTCGCCGCAGGCATCGATCATCTGCGACAGGGCCTGCAAAAAGGCCGGGCGGTTCGGCAGATCGGTCAGGCCGTCGTGATAGGCCATATGCGCCATCCGCGCCTCGGTCTGGCGGCGGTCGGTGACATCTTCGTGGGTCTTGATCAGATATTGCGGCTCGCCTGCTTCGTCGAGCACGGTGACCCGCCGGGTCAGGAACAGCCGCAATCCGTCGCGCGTGCTGATCGGATGCTCTTCCGCAATCGGTGTTCGGCCCCTGATCGCGGCCTGATCCCGGCTGACGATCAGCTTCGCTTCTTCCGGGCGAAGCATTTCGGGAACGGTCAGACCGATAGCGTCTTCGCGCTTGCGACCCAAAATGACCTCTGCGCCGCGGTTGGCGAACAGATAACGACCGGTGCTGATCTGTTGCACCATCAGCGAGACAGGAATGTTGTCGAGCACGGTCTCAAGGAATTTCTTGGCGTTCTCCAGTTCCTTGGACAGCGACTTACGGTCGGTCACATCCTCGAACAGCGCAATCAGAAATGCCGGCTCATTGCGTTCGTTAAAGGCAATCACGCGATTGCTATCCAGCGTGCGGAGGTCTGAGCCAATCTCCACATTGAACTCGCTGCGACACTGACTGCGCGTTTCCACTGCCAGGGCATCGGCTTCGGCAATCGCTTTCGCAGACTGTGCGGAGAATATCTGATCCGGTCGCTTGCCGACGATCTTATCGCGCGAGAGCCGAGAGAAGGTCTCGAAAGCCCGGTTGGCGAAGATATAGCGGCCATCGTCAATGGTCTTGGCCGCGACGCAGATCGGGACGTGATCAAGGACAGATTCGAGGAATTGCTTGGTGGTCGCAAGCTCGCGCTGCAGGAAACGCTGCTCGGTGCAGTCCTCATGAATGCCAATGGCGCCGCCATTGGGAAGCCGGCTGAACTTGACGTGAACGGATTGCCCGCCGGGCATTTCGGCAATGTACTCGCCGGCGGAAACAGTCTGCTCGTAGAAGCTCTGGGTGGCCAGATCGAGCTTGCCACGCTGGCGGCGTAACTCACGCAATTCTGGACCGGTAATATCCTTGGTGATGTCGGCGCGCGTCAGGTCGTAGATCTCAAGATAGCGATCGTTGCAAAACACGACCCGCTTCTGGTCGTCGAGCATCACGATGCCTTGGCCGAGATGATTGAGGGCAGAACCGACAAACGCATTGCGACGATGCTGCTCGCGACGCACATTGCGCAGCGCCGAGGCGACCCACAGCACAATGGCGGCGAGAAATGCCAGCGCGACAAATCCACCGATGAGGATCTGCCAGATCATTTGCGGGTCGAGTTCACTGATATAATGAACCGCCGGGGATTCTGCGTGGGCTCCGGCAATGCTGCCGAGAAGGCACGCGACCGCGATGACGGACACTGCCGCCTTGCTGTCTGATCGCCCGATCTTGCCAGTCATTACACACCCGCGTATTCGCAGCGTGAGTGTTTGGTTACAGGTATGTGGATCAGGTAAATGCGTATCGTCGCACCTGCAGAATGCGGCGAAATTTGGTGGTAATTAGCTGTGATGCTTAATGTTTTACTAATGCGCCACATGCGTAAGGTCGAACCGCAGCTGACCGGCGCAGCAAACTATCGGACGCGACATGGACAAGGTTGAATGCGTGGTGGTGGGCGCCGGCGTCGTGGGTCTTGCGATCGCCCGGCGACTGGCGGAAGCGGGACGCGAGGTCATCGTGCTGGAGGCCGCGGACGCGATTGGTACCGTGACCTCGTCGCGCAATAGCGAGGTCATCCATGCCGGCATCTATTATCCGGCCGGAAGCCTGATGGCACGGCTCTGCGTCGCTGGAAAACAGGCGCTCTATGATTATTGCCGCGATCGCGGCATCCCACATCGCAACTCCGGGAAACTGATCGTCGCCACACGTCCGGAGGAGATCGCCAAACTGGCGTCGATCAAAGCGCATGCCGAAGCCAATGGCGTCGCTGACCTCAAGCAATTATCCGGGACAGAGGCACGGGCGCTGGAGCCGGCACTGGCTTGCGAAGCCGCGCTGTTGTCCCCCTCCACGGGGATCGTCGACAGCCACAGCTACATGTTGTCGCTGCGCGGTGAAGCGGAAGCCGCCGGCGCGGCCTTCGCATTCCTCGCGCCGCTGGAACGTGGCCGAGTCACCGCCGACGGTTTCGAGCTGGATGTCGGCGGCGAAGCTCCGATGACACTAGCCTGCGACATGCTGATCAATTCAGCAGGCCTGTCCGCAACCGCGATCGCTCGCATGCTCGACGGCATGCCGCTCGACCTCATACCGCCCGCTTATCTGGCGAAAGGCTGTTATTTCAGCTGCAATGCGAAAGCACCGTTCTCGCGGCTGATCTATCCCGTGCCGGAACCGGGCGGTCTCGGCGTGCATCTGACGCTCGATCTGGCCGGTCAGGCGCGTTTTGGACCTGACGTCGAGTGGGTGGATCATATCGACTACACGGTCGATCCGGCACGCGGAGAGAGGTTCTATCCGGCCATCAGGCGTTACTGGCCGAGTTTGCCGGACGGCGCGTTGATGCCAAGCTATTCCGGAATGCGGCCGAAGATCGTGCCGCCCGCAGTCGCGGTGCAGGATTTCATGATCCAGGGTGCCCAGACCCATGGCGTGCCGGGCCTTATCAACCTGTTCGGCATCGAGTCACCGGGGCTGACATCATCGCTGGCCATAGCGGACTACGTGGCTGAGATGGCGGGACATTGAACGCGAAAGGTTGCAGGCGAAGCGATCCAGGCCAACCGAATAACTGGAGCTTCGTCGCAAACCTATCGCGGGATGAGGGGAAGACGTCATCGCACCTACGCGAAAGCAGTGACGTAGACGGCGATGTCGATGCTGTGATTTATCGTTCGCTGATCAGTGCAGCCGTTGATCAGTGCACCGTTTCGCTGGCCCCGTTTTTGAGACGCTGGATTTCGTCCCTGACCATCAGTTTTCGACGCTTGAGTTCGACGATGCGGAGATCGTCGGTAGACAGGTGCACGAGCGCTTCGTGCAATTCGCTTTCGAGAACTTTGTGCTTGCGTTCCAGTTCGACGAGATGCGCCTGTAGTGCCATTCGAAAACTCCTCGGTAGGATTGAACCTCAGGATACGTTCGGTTGGACGATGAATTCTACATGACAGTGGACATCTGTCGATGGGTATTGAAAAGTGTATTTTGAGTTTCGGGTATCGTCTGAAACGAATCGTGACCTGATTGCGCCGCAAAAACCTGGAACCGGACGGCTTGCGTGGTGCGCCTGCACCGGCGATAGTCACTCTAGAAATCTCTCGCAAATGACTTGCGAATCCAGTCAGCTAGAAACATGAACGACGACGAAGATCGCGAACTCCCGTTAGAACTCGCCCGATTGCAGCAGGAACATCGCGACCTCGACGCCGCTATCGATGCCTTACAGCATTCGCCGGCACCCGATCTTTTGCGACTGCAACGGTTGAAGAAGAGGAAGCTTCAACTGAAAGACCGGATCTCCTTTATCGAAGACCAGATCACCCCGGATATTATTGCCTGAGACAACGCGTCGCGCTGTGGCTGTGGGTTAAAGAACGGCCAAGGCTGCGAACTCAACGCGCGATGATCGATGGATCGGCTTTCTTTAACTCGCGGCGAATGCTGCAGGCTGGGCGTTGAACTCGCCCGTCGTCAAAACCTTGCTTCGCGACGGCCGCCGCTCTTTTCGCGCGGCATCGTAGGCATGACAGCCAGACTTAATTCTGGCCAGCATCGCATTGTGGCGCGGTGAAAACTGCTGGGCGCCGCGAATTGATCGCCATGGCGCTCGCGCTGCCCGACGTGACGCTCGCACTGCGCAAGCGAGCCATTGCGGCCTAACAGGAGCGGAATGGGGCGACTGCAAACGAGGCGCTGTCGAAACTTGACAACAAGAACAAAATAAGAACATTCTTGCGCCGAGATCAATCGACTCGTGAGGGCACCATGGCCGATATCACCTATTATGTCGCGCTGCCCTTCCTGCAAGACGACTCTGGTTCGCCGGCCGCCGGTGCCGCCGAGGAATGTCAGAGCGCATCCGGCGCCATCCGCCGCGCCGAACTATTGTCCCGTGCGCCAGGTTCAATCGGCGCATTGGCCTTCAGCCGTACCGGCGATCCGATGATCGGCGAGTTCGGCGACGCCCAGGTGATCCGCGCCTTTGGCGAAGTGCCAAGCGACCTCAGCGCGTTGTAAGGCGCCAACGCCGGCGATGGCTAACTACACTTTCGCGCGTCGCGCGGTCTTGCGCACGTACATCGCCCTGTCGGCCTGAACCAACGCGGCTTCGCCATCGACATCGGGACCCAGCAGTGCGACGCCTGCAGAGGCGCCAGCCGACACGTTGATGTCGCGGAAGACGAAAGTGAGCTGGTCGATTGCGGCTTCCAAAACCTGCGCCTTGGCGCGCGCGTCGACTTCGCTGACATTCCACAGCAACAGCACGAACTCATCACCACCCAGCCGCCCGATCACGTCGGATGCGCGGACATGCCGCCGGAGCACGCCAACCACTGCCTTGAGCACGATGTCGCCGGCCGCGTGACCGAAGGCGTCGTTGATTGGCTTGAGGCGGTCGACATCGAGCACAATCAGTGCACCCGTCGCGCTATAGCGGGCGATGAAGGCCACGGCGCGGGTCAGCTCGCGGGCAAAGCCACGGCGGTTGAGAATGTCGAGCAGGAGTCGGTTCCGCCGAAGCTCGCAATTCGGCAATCTTCGCCTCGGCCTGTGTGAGTTGCGCTTCCAGCCGCCCGAATCGTCAGCGCGGCCGCCGGCGCGCGGCTTTTCGGCAGCGACACCAACGCCTTGGAACCGCGCAACGCCGGCTTCATGGAACGTTTGACCGACTTTGCAGCAGGCGTTCGGGTTTTCTTTTGCATGGGATTTGTTACAAGGCTTGCCAGTCTTCACCAAGACGAGATCATGTTTGCCACGCTCCTTGCCACGCAAGGGGACGACATTGTATTTCCAGCCTATCTTTCTGGATTCGCGAAAGAAAATACGGAATGACCGCGCCCGTCGCCATTATTATGGGAAGCCAGTCGGACTGGGAAACCATGCGCCACGCCGCCGAAACGCTGACAGCGCTCGGCGTATCCCATGAGGCTCGCATCGTCTCGGCCCACCGCACGCCGGACCGGCTGGTCGCATTCGCCAAGGGCGCCAAGGCAGCGGGCTTCCAGATCATCATCGCCGGTGCCGGCGGCGCTGCGCATTTGCCCGGCATGGCCGCGGCGCTGACGGAACTCCCGGTATTCGGCGTGCCCGTGGAATCTAAGGCGCTGTCCGGCGTCGACTCGCTTTATTCGATCGTACAGATGCCGGGCGGCGTGCCCGTCGGCACGCTGGCCATCGGCAAACCCGGCGCGATCAATGCGGCACTGCTCGCGGCGAGCGTGCTGGCGCTGCACGACACGGCACTGGCAACAAAGCTCGCCGCCTGGCGCAAGGCGCAGACCGATGCCGTGGCTGAAAAGCCGGAAGGTGCGGCGTGAGCGCTGTGGTGACGAAGGTTCTCAAGCCGGGCGATACGATCGGCATTCTCGGTGGCGGCCAGCTCGGTCGCATGTTGGCGATGTCCGCAGCACGCCTCGGCCTCCGCTGTCAGGTTTTTTCACCGGATCCGGATTCGCCGGCTTTCGATGTCGTGCAGAACGCGACATGCGCTGAATATGCGGATGTCGAGGCGCTCGAACTGTTCGCCAGTGATTGCGACGTCATCACCTACGAATTCGAGAACGTGCCGGCCGCCACCGCGATGATCCTCGACGCGCGGCGCCCGGTTCTGCCCGCACAGACAATCCTGCAGACCACGCAGGATCGTCTGGCCGAGAAGGATTTTGTAACGTCACTGGGTATCGGCACAGCCGGTTACGCAGGCGTTGCGAACGCTGGCGAGCTCCATGCAGCGGTCAAGAAGATCGGTCTGCCAGCTGTCATCAAGACGCGTCGCTTCGGTTATGACGGCAAGGGCCAGGCAATCATCCGCGAGGGTGACGATCTCGATCAGGTCTGGAAGGATCTCGGCACCAATTCCGCGATCCTTGAAGCCTTCGTGCCGTTCGAACGCGAGGTTTCGGTCATCGCTGCACGCGGCGCCGACGGCCATGTCGAATGTTTCGACGTCACCGAAAACGAGCATCGCGATCACATCCTGAAATTCTCCTATGCCCCCGCACGCATCTCCGACACGCTTGCCGCAAAGGCGCGTGAGATCGCCGAGAAGATCGGCACTGCGCTGGGTTATGTCGGCGTCTTTGCCGTCGAACTGTTTGTCGTGCCCGGTAAGGACAGCGCGACGCTTGTCGTGAACGAAATTGCGCCGCGCGTGCATAATTCCGGCCACTGGACGCTCGATGGCGCCTCGGTGTCGCAATTTGAACAGCACATCCGCGCCATCGCCGGCTGGCCGCTCGCCAAACCCGTCCGCCACGGCCAGGTCACCATGATCAACCTGATCGGCGACGACATTCTCGACTACGGCAAGTGGCTTACCGTCCCCGGCGCTACCGTGCATCTCTATGGCAAGGGCGCGCCGAAGCCCGGCCGCAAGATGGGCCACGTGGTTGAGGTGAAGCCGGCGACGTAACGGCGCCGGCTTCACCTCCTCATCGTCAGGCGGTCGCCTTGCCTTCCACCACGCCAGTGGGCTCGTCACTCAACCAGCGATAGATCGCGCCGCCGAGAACACCGCCAACCAGCGGTGCCACCCAGAACAGCCACAACTGTTGCAGTGCCCAGCCGCCGACAAACAATGCCGGCCCGGTGCTGCGCGCCGGATTCACCGACGTGTTGGTGACTGGAATGCTGACGAGGTGGATCATCACCAGCGCAAGCCCGATTGCCAGCGGCGCGAAGCCCGCAGGGGCCTTGCCGTGCGTGGAGCCCATGATGATGAACAGGAACATCATGGTCATCACCACTTCCATGATGAAGCCCGCGACCATGCTGTATTTGCCGGGCGAATGATCGCCGTAGCCGTTCGACGCAAAGCCCTTGGCAAGGTCGAAACCGGCAGCGCCGCTGGCGATGACATACAACACGGCCGCACCTGCAACCGCACCGACGACCTGCGCAATCACATAAGGGAGAATCTGGCCGGCGGGGAAACGTCCACCCGCCGCAAGGCCCACGGTGACCGCAGGATTGAGATGGCAGCCCGAAACGTGGCCGATGGCATAGGCCATGGTCACGACGCTGAGGCCGAAGGCCAGCGAGACGCCGACGAGACCGATACCGACCTGCGGAAATGCTGCCGCGATTACGGCACTGCCGCAGCCTGCAAATGTGAGCCAAAAGGTGCCGATCAGCTCGGCCGCGTATTTTTTCCCATTCATGATGCTCTCCGGTCGTAATCGGCGTCCCGGCTGAGTCGCCACGGGAATTATGCGTCCGTGCTCCAATACCTGTCGAGACAGCGAACCTGCCCTATCCCCACCCGGGAAAATTCGGAAAAAATAGGTTATTTTCCCAGCCCAGAAGGTTAAAATGACGGCGCCGCAAGGTGGACATTCGCCATTTCATCTGGTACATCGGCGCCCTTGAGGTTAAGGGCATGGCCTTTGTCGGCCCTTCACTTTACCGAAATTCAAATCCGATCAATTGAAAAGAGGATGCCGCGTGCAGGTTCTCGTTCGCGATAATAACGTCGATCAGGCTCTCAAGGCGCTGAAGAAGAAGATGCAGCGTGAGGGTATTTTCCGCGAGATGAAGCTCCGCGGTCACTACGAGAAGCCCTCTGAGAAGAAGGCTCGCGAGAAGGCTGAGGCTGTGCGTCGCGCACGCAAGCTGGCTCGCAAGAAGCTGCAGCGCGAAGGCCTGCTGCCGATGAAGCCGAAGCCGGTGTTCGGCGCGGGTCCTGGCGCCGATCGTGGCGGCCGTCCCGGCGCTGGCGGCGCGGGCGCTCCGCGTCCGGCGCGCTAAGCGGACTTCATCCACCGAGTTTGATAACGCGGGCCAAAGCCCGCGTTATTTTTTTGCGCAGTTGCTTTTTGCGCGAACTACTTCTTTGGCGCGCTGGTCTTGATCGGGTGCATTTTGCTCGATGTCGCGCTACCAATAGGTCATTGGTCGCTGCGTGAGATTGGCCCTGCATGGAATGTCCCGTCCGCGAGTCCCCGTCCCGCTTCGGCGCCCGCGGCCTTACCGCGATTGCCCTTATCGTTACGGGTCTGTGCGGCACCGGATGCTCGTTCAACCTGTCGTCACTAACACCAGGGTCTGACAAGGACGAACCGAAGACCACGGCTCTGGCGCCCCCGCCGCCCGCGAATTCCGGCAAGACCAATCCGCAGGATGCACAGATCCACGCTGCACGCGCGCAGGCGCTCGCACAATCCGGCAAACCCGATGACGCGCTGCTGGCCTTCAATCAGGCACTCGACCTAGATCCGCACAGTGCGCAGACCTTCTACCAACGCGGGCTGCTCTATCAGTCCGAGAAGAAATATGAATTTGCCATCGCGGATTTTACGTCGGCCAACGGCCTGACGCCGCAGCAGGCCGATCCCCTGCTCGGCCGCGCGCAATGCTATCTCGCCCTCGGCAAAAACCAGGAAGCCGCAGCGGATCTCGACGAGGCTTCGCAGGTGGCACCGGGCAATGCCCAGGTCTGGCTGACCCGCGGCGCGACCTATGAGAAGCTTGGCGACAGGGCCAAGGCCGCAGACTCCTACAGCCGCGCTGTCGCGCTGCGCCCGAAGGACGATGCAGCGCGGAGCGGCCTCGCCCGCACGGGTGGACGCGCGGGCTAGGCTGGCAGGGGTCAGGCTGATAGCAATACGCGTCGCCCTGCATGCGTGAGAGCAACGCTCGGACGATCCACGCTTCCCTTACCGCTCGAACGGGCGCGGGATCACCGAATTGAACACCGACTTTGCCGCAGACAGCACGTCTTCGGCCACGTTGGTGCGCTCAGATCGCGGTGTGCCAGCAGCATCCGCCTGCATATCCATCGGCTGCGGCGTCGGGATGTCACCGGGCGGACGAATGCGACGTACTTCGGGGCGTTCGGCCTGCGAGGGCATGGGATCGAGCTTCTCGACGCTTGGCGTCGCCACCACGATTGGCGGCGGCAGCTGCTGCATCGACGGAGGGGAAACAGTCCGTGCGGCTTCCTGCACCCGAGGCGCCTCCGGTGCACGCGGAGTCTCAGGCGCACGGGCAGCTTCCTGGGGTCGCGGCTCGCTGCGGTTCAGGCGCTCGATGGCAGCACGGGCGAGATCGTTGGCGTCGCGGCGTTCATCCGCGCTGGCATTCGCCGCTGGCGCAGTGCCCACGGTGGCAAGGACCGGCCCAGGCGCGGCCGGAGCCGGCGCGGGTTTGGCCGCTGCCTTCTCGCGCAATGCCGGCTGATGGCGACGCGGCTCGGGTGTCGTGGCCGCCTCGGGCTTTTCGATGCTGGCCTTCTCGACCACTGGCTTATCGCCGGCCTTGGCCGGGGCCGATTCGGGCAGATTGGCGAGGTCGGCAGAATTCTCGGCGGGCTTGGCTGTCGCTGCCTTGGTGTCAGGCTTCGGCTCCGCAGACGTCGATGCGACAGCCGCAGCGGGGCGATCCGGGCTCGCCTTCGGGATGATGTAGTGATTGACGATATAGGCACCCACGATCGTCGCCAGAATCGACGGCAAGATATCGATGGTGAACTTCGAGAGATACTTGTGCAGCATGAACCGGCCTCTTCCCCAAGCTGCTTCATGCTAGGAATTTGAGGCTGATTCAGGGATCAATCGCGACGGATCGAAGGCAAAGTTCCAATCCGTCGCATTGAATTGTTTCAGGTCGTCCTCAGCAGGCTAAGCACGATGAACCGGCAGCCGCTGGAGGCAGACAAGGTTAAGCTTTCTTAACCTCGACCTCGAGAAACACGATTTCCTTGTCGGTTTCATTCAGAACGTCATGCTCGACGCCTGCTTTGCGGAAATAGGATTTGCCGGTCGTGATCGGCGCCTGCGAACGGGTGCCGTCCGGCGCAACGATGGTCATCACGCTCGTGGTGATCGGAACGATCACATAGTCCATCCCATGGGTGTGGTGACCAGTCGCCGCGCCAGGCGCGAGTCGCCATTCGGTGACGCGAACTTCGGGCGTGTCCTGCTGAACGTCGGACTGGGCAGCGAGCATCGTCTCATTCTCCAAAGTGGTCACGGCACAAACACCATGAAGATGAATACCGCAAACACTACCAAGTGAACCAGCCCGAACAGGATGTTTGTGCGTCCGGTGCCAAAGGTCAGCATGCTCAGCACGAAGGTCATCACCAGCAGCACCATCTTCTGCGCACTGAGACCGAGCACCAGTTCCTTGTTTAACGCATAGGCTGCCACCGCAACCGCAGGTATCGTCAGTCCGATAGTGGCGAGCGATGAACCGAGTGCGAGGTTGATGCTCTTCTGCAGATCGTTGCCACGCGCGGCAGAAATGGCGGCGACGCTTTCCGGCAGCAGGATCAGCAGCGCCACGAGAATACCGGCAAAGGCTTCCGGCGCGCCGATCCGTTCAATGCCGGCATCCACCACCAGCGAGAATTTCTTCGCCAGCAGCACCACCGCCAGCAACGAGACCAGCAGCAAAACGGCGCTGACGGCCAGAAGACGGTTGGAAACATGCCCGCCTGCGGCACCTTCGCTACTTCCGTCTGCAACGAAGTAATCCTGATGTCGGATGGTCTGTGTGTAGAGAAACACCGCATAGAGCATGATGGTGGCAACGCTGACGAAGGCGAGCTGTGCGTTCGAATAGAAAGGTCCCGGAGTGGTCAGGGTGTAGTTCGGCAGGATCAGTGTGATCGTCGCCATCACAATCAGTACGCTGAGATAAATATTCGACCCCGTGACCTGAAAATCCTGCTCTCGGTAACGCAACCCTCCGACGAGGATGCAGATGCCAACCAACCCGTTGCAAACGATCATCACCACCGCGAAGACAGTATCGCGCGCCAGCGTCGGGACGGCCTTGTCACCCAGCATGATGGAGGCGATCAGCGCCACCTCGATGATAGTCACGGCCAGTGTCAGCAACAGCGTGCCGAACGGTTCGCCGATCTTGTGTGCGATGACTTCGGCATGATGCACGGCGGCGAACACCGTGCCGAACAGGATGACCAGCAGAACGACCGCGAACACAATGCCAGCAGTCGTCTCCGTGAATCCGATCCCGAGCGAAGGAATCGACGTCGCGACAAAAAGCAGAACGGCCAACGTGGGGAAAATCCAGGACGATCTGGGCATGGGATGTGCTGACATCAAGCAAGTGTCCTGATTGAAAACGGGTTCGGCAGCAAGCGACACGCCGCTATTGCAGACCCATAAAACCGATTGCGCGGCGGGATCATGCCGTCTCGCCAAACTGCATATGATGCGTATAGTTGCGTATCACCTGAAGGTGAGTTTGCAAGAAAGTGGGAGAGGAAGCGAGATGTTTTCACATGTCATGATCGGCACCAACGACCTCGAAGCCGCGAAGTCGTTTTATGACAAGCTGCTCGGCACGCTGGGCGTCCCGCCCGGCGCCGTCGATCGCCACCGGGTTTTCTGGCGGACCAAGACCGGTACTTTCTCGGTGTCGAAGCCGATCAATGGCGAGCCTGCTTGCGCTGCCAATGGCGGCACCATCGGCTTTCTCGCCAAATCGCAGGAAGAAGCCGATGCCTGGCACGCCGCCGGCATCGCCAATGGCGCCACCACCTGCGAAGAACCGCCGGGCATCCGCGAAGGCGGCGTGAAGCTTTATCTGGCCTATCTGCGCGACCCCGACGGCAACAAGCTGTGCGCGCTGTATCGCTTGCCAAAGGAAGACGCTGCGAGCTGACCTTTCAAACAAAAAACGCCCGGCTTGTAGCCGGGCGTTTTGATGAAGGTCATCAGGGTGGGACTTACATCGCCTTCACGATGTTCTCCGTCACCTTCTTCGCGTCGCCGAGCAGCATCATGGTGTTGTCGCGATAGAACAGCGGGTTATCGATGCCGGCATAGCCGGACGCCAGCGAGCGCTTGATGAACATCACGGTGCCGGCCTTCCACACCTGCAGCACCGGCATGCCGTAGATCGGCGAAGTCTTGTCGTCTTCCGCCGCCGGATTGGTGACGTCGTTGGCGCCGATCACGAAGGCGATGTCAGCCTGCGCGAATTCCGAATTGATGTCCTCGAGTTCGAACACCTCATCATAAGGCACGTTGGCTTCCGCCAGCAGCACGTTCATGTGGCCGGGCATACGGCCTGCCACCGGATGAATGGCGTATTTCACCTCGACGCCTTCCTTCTTCAGCGTGTCGGCCATCTCTCTCAAAGCATGCTGCGCCTGCGCCACCGCCATGCCGTAGCCGGGCACGATGATGACCTTCTGCGCATTCTTCATGATGAAGGCCGCGTCGTCCGCCGAGCCGAGCTTGGCCGGCTTCTGTTCGCCCGAGCCACCACCGGCCGCCGCGGTCTCGCCGCCGAAGCCGCCGAGGATGACCGAGATGAAGGAACGGTTCATCGCGTGGCACATGATGTAGGACAGGATCGCGCCGGACGAGCCGACCAGCGCACCGGTGATGATCAGCGCGGAATTGCCCAGCGTGAAGCCAATGCCCGCGGCTGCCCAGCCGGAATAGGAGTTCAGCATCGAGATCACGACCGGCATGTCGGCGCCGCCGATCGGGATGATCAGCAGCGCGCCGAGCACCAGCGCGATGACGGTGATGAGCCAGAAGTCGACGGCACTGCCCGAACGGACCAGACCGAAGATGAAGAACACTAGCGCCAGGGCAAGCGCGATATTGATGATGTGACGCGCCGGCAGGATGATCGGCGAGCCGCTCATGCGGCCGGAGAGCTTGGCGAACGCGATCACCGAGCCGGTGAAGGTCAGCGCGCCGATGGCGACGCCGAGCGACATTTCGACGAGGCTGGCGCCGACGATCTTCTTGGTTACCGGATCGAGAATGCCGAAGGCTTCCGGCGCATAGAACGCGCCCGCGGCAACCAGCACAGCGGCCATGCCGACCAGCGAGTGGAAGGCCGCGACCAGTTCGGGCATCGAGGTCATCGGCACGCGCTTGGCGATGACCGCGCCGATGCCGCCACCGATGGCGATACCGAGGATCACCAGGACCCAGCCGAGCCCATCGGCCGGCGGATGCGCGGCCAGCGTGGTGCCCACGGCGATGACCATGCCGGCCATACCGAGGAAATTGCCCTGGCGGCTGGACGCCGGGCTGGACAGCCCGCGCAGCGACAGGATGAAGAGGATGCCCGCGACGAGATAGAGCAGTGCGGCGAGATTGGCGTTCATCGGGCTGCCCTTACTTCTTTTTCTTCTGGTACATCGCAAGCATGCGCTGCGTGACCAGGAAGCCGCCGAAAATATTGACGCATGCAAAGATCAGCGCGACGAAGCCGAAGCCGCGCGCCAAGGCGCCGCCACTGCCGACCATATTGACGCCGACCGCGAGCAGTGCGCCGACCACGATCACCGAGGAGATCGCGTTGGTCACCGACATCAGCGGCGTATGCAGCGCGGGCGTCACCGACCACACCACGAAATAGCCGACGAACACGGCGAGCACGAAGATCGAGAGCTGAAAGACGAACGGGCTGACCAGCGAGGCATGATCCATGGCAGCGCTCCTTAAGCGGTCTTCGGCTGAAAGTTCGGATGAATGACGGCGCCGTCCTTGGTCAAAGCCGTTGCCTTGACCAGTTCGTCGTCCCAGTTCACCGCGAGCGCCTTGGTCTCTTTGTTGACCAACGTTTCGATGAACGAGAACAGATTGCGCGCATAGAGGCTCGACGCCGAGGCGGCGACGCGGCCGGCGACATTGGTATAACCAACGATCTTGATGCCGTTGACGTCAGCGACTTCGCCGGGCTTGGCACCTTCGACATTGCCGCCGCGTTCGACGGCGAGATCGACCAGCACCGAACCGGGCTTCATGGACGCCACCATCTCGGCGGTGACCAGACGCGGCGCAGGCCGGCCCGGGATCAGAGCGGTGGTGATGATGATGTCCTGCTTCTTGATATGCTCGGCAGTGAGCGCGGCCTGCTTGGCCTGATATTCCTTGGACATTTCCTTGGCGTAGCCGCCGGCGGTCTGTGCGTTCTTGAATTCGTCGTCTTCCACCGCAAGGAATTTCGCGCCGAGGCTCTCGACCTGCTCTTTGGTGGCCGGGCGCACGTCTGTCGCGGTGACCACCGCGCCCAAGCGGCGCGCGGTCGCGATCGCCTGCAGGCCGGCAACGCCGACGCCCATCACGAACACCTTGGCGGCCGGAATGGTGCCGGCGGCTGTCATCATCATCGGGAAAGCGCGGCCGAAGTTTTCGGCGGCCTCGATGACAGCGCGGTAGCCGGCGAGATTGGCCTGGCTCGACAGCACGTCCATCACCTGCGCACGGGTGATGCGCGGCATCAGCTCCATCGCGAAGGCCGACACGCCGGCATCGGCCATTGCCTTCAGTGCGGCGTCGTTGCCATAGGGGTCCATGATCGCGATCACCAGCGCACCGCGCTTGTAACCGGCGAGTTCGGACACCTCGGGACGCTTCACCTTGATGACGATGTCGGCATCCTTCACCGCATCGGCGCTGATGGTGGCGCCAACGGCCGTGTATTCCGAATCCGGCAGGCCGGACTTGATGCCGGCGCCAGGCTCAATCGCCACATCGACGCCGAGCGCCTTGAACTTCTTCACCGTGTCGGGCGAGATCGCCACGCGCGGTTCGGACGGATCGATTTCCTTGGCAACGGCGATCTTCATGGGGCCTCCGGCGGCGCAAGGCACGCGCGTGAGCAAATAGGACAGGACGCCACCCGTGTCGGGCGGCGCAATCGGCGATAGATCAGGTGAGGAAGATGCCCATCAGGGCCACGATGGCGATGACGCCGATGGTGCCCCACTTCACCAGCATGAGAAAGCCCTCATAGGTCTGCTCATGCGCCGGATAGTCGTTGCCATCGGCCGTGGTGTAAGCGACTTCGCTGTGATCGGACATCAGGGTCTCCCGCCTCGTATTTCGTATGTTGCCACGGAATTAGCGCAATTGGATATGGAGAGCAACGGTTGCTGGCATACCACGGCAATCTTTACATACCGCAGTGCGTCAGGCCGGCCAATTGTCCCGAATCCAGCGCGTGAGCGATTGCTCGCTGACTTCGCCGGCAGCAAGGGCAAGGATGATCTCTGTAGCTTCGCCGGGATCTGGGGCGAACGAGATATCATTCATGCGCAAGAACACCATCATCGCATGAAAGGCGATGCGTTTGTTGCCATCAACGAACGCATGATTTTTGGCGAGACCGTATCCATAAGCTGCAGCAAGCGCCGCCATATCAGTCTCGCCGTAATGCCATTGATTGATCGGCCGTAGCACTGCCGACTCAAGGAGGCCGTGGTCCCGAACACCTTCGGGACCACCAAACATAGCAAGCTGTTCCGCGTGCATGTCGATTACTTCATCGACATCAAGCCACAATGGCTCGAATGTCGCGTTCATTTGGCCAGCGCGGCGAATGTATCCCTGTATTCGTGCATCACCTTGCGGGCGATTTCCATCGTCCGCGCATGCTTCGGATTGAAGGGAGACAGCCGCAAGCTTCCGTCTGGCTGTTCAACCGGATAGAATTTGTCGCCCTCCTTCAAATTGAGGCGCGCGAGCAATTCCTTCGGCAAAATCACTCCCACCGAATTACCAATTTTACGAATTTGAAGCGCCGTTGCCTCGAATTCGGGATTCCGGGCAGCTCCATTCATAGGTCCAACTCCCTGTTGTACGGAATGTATAACAGAAAGCTCGCGTACGTACAACAAATGTTTTACGTACGCCTACCCCATCGCTTCAAGCTCATCGATCATCCCGGCGATGACCGAGAGGCCGCCGTCCCAGAAGGTCGGGTCCTTGGCGTCGAGTCCGAAGGGCTTGAGCAGCTCCGAATAGTGCTTGGTGCCTCCGGCGGCGAGCATCGCGAGGTAGCGATCCGCAAACCCTTCCTGAGCGTTCTCGTAGACTGCATAGAGCGAGTTCACGAGACAATCGCCGAAGGCATAGGCGTAGACGTAGAACGGCGAGTGGATGAAATGCGGGATGTACATCCAGAAATTCTCGTAACCCGGCTTGATCTCGATCGCGGGCCCGAGGCTTTCAGTCTGCACACTGAGCCAAAGCTCGCCAAGCCGCTGCGCGGTGAGTTCGCCGTGACGCCGCTCGGTGTGAACAGCGCGCTCGAATGAATAGAACGCGATCTGCCGCACTACCGTGTTGATCATGTCCTCGACCTTGCCCGCGAGCAATGCCTGGCGCTGCTTGGCGCTCCTGGTCTGCGACAGCAGCCGCTTGAAGGTCAGCATTTCACCGAACACGCTGGCGGTTTCGGCCAGCGTCAGCGGCGTCGGCGCCATCAGCGCGCCATTGCGGGCAGCGAGCACCTGATGCACGCCATGGCCGAGTTCGTGGGCGAGCGTCATCACGTCGCGCGGCTTGCCCTGATAGTTCATCAACACATAGGGATGCGCCGACGGCGTGGTCGGATGCGAGAACGCTCCGGGCGCCTTGCCCGGGCGCACCGGCGCATCGATCCAGCGATCGGTGAAGAAGCGCTTGGCGATATTGGCCATGTCAGGTGAAAACGCGCCATAGGCGGTCAGCACCATGTCCTGCGCGTCCGACCATGGAATCGTGCCGGTCGGTGCGAATGGCAGCGGCGCGTTGCGGTCCCAATGGGCGAGCTTCTTCTTGCCGAACCAGCGCGCCTTCAATTGATAATAGCGATGCGACAGCTGCGGATAGGCTGCGCGCACCGACGACACCAGTGCATCGACGACTTCGCGCTCGACGCGATTGTTGAGATGGCGGGAATCCGCAATGTCCTGGAAACCGCGCCAGCGGTCGGAGATTTCCTTGTCCTTGGCCAGCGTGTTGGTGATCAGCGCAAAGGTGCGCTCATTGGCCTTGAAGGTTTTCGCCAGCGCTTGCCCGGCCGCCTTGCGCTTGGCCGGCGCGCGGTCCTGCAGCATGGTCAACGTTGGCTCGATCGCCAGCTCCTTGCCGCCGAGCTTGAAGCGCAGACCTGCGATCGTCTGATCAAACAGGCGGTTGAAGGCGCCATAACCGGTCTGGGACTTCTCGTGAAACAGCTGCTCGACGCGGTCTTCGAGCTGATAGGGCTTGTCCTTGCGGCTGTCTTCGATCCACGGCCGGTAGTGGCCAAGCTCGGGCGTCTGCATCGCCTGCTCGATCACGGCATCGTCGACACGATTGAGTTCGAGGCCGAAGAAGAGGAGATGCACCGACGCCGCGGTGATGCGCTCGGAGACGTCGCCGTAGAATTTCGAAATCGCAGGATCGACGCTGTCGCCGGCATGGACGAGACCGGCATAGGAGCCGAGCCGGCCGGCGAGATCGTCAATCGCCTCATAACGGCGAACAGCGCCCGCAAGCCACACACCACCGCCGGGCTTAACCGTCTCTTCCGCGAGCTTGCCCTTGTAATCGGCTTCGAATGCCGCGCATTCGGCGTCAATCTTGTCGAGATCCCCGGCAATCTCCGGCGCGTCGATCGCCGTGTAGAGATCCGCGAGATTCCATTCCGGCAGCTTGCCCCCCGGTGATTTGGCCGATGATTTCGACACCACCTTGCTCACCGCTTTTTTGACCGGAGCGGATTTGCGCGAAACAGTTTTGCGGGTAGCGGTCTTTCGAGAAGGCTTGGCAGTCCGGGCAGTCGCAGATTTCGTCATGAATACTTTCGGTTGGATGCAGCCGTCACACGAAAGCAGCGAGCTGCGGAGCGAAATGGACAAGCAGTTCTTCGCCCTCGGTCATCAAGGGTTCGATCTCGTCATGAAGCATATGGCGAATCGTACACCACACCATGACAATCCGTGCGACAAGCCACCATCGCGTCCCGCGCAGCGCAGTGCGGGCATGCGCCGCCACCAGCGGCAGGCTGCGATGCTCGAACAACAGGCGCCCGGTGCCATCTTCGAGAATGTACTGGCCATCCACGCGCGATACGCACAATTCGCAGGCCTGCTCCGGCTGCGGTCCCAGCAGATAGAGCTGCGCATCGCCGTTCTCAGTGATGCCAGTCTCCCATTCGCGGCCGCGATGCCCGAGATTGATCGTGTCGGCAAGCGTTGCGAGCTCGGTCTCGCTCCACGCGCCCTGCAGCGGTTTGCGCTGAAATGCGATGACGTTCATTTGGGTGCTCCAAACAGCAGCCGGTGCAATTCCGGCTCGTAATAGACCAGCAAATGTTTTGCGAAGGCGGCCGGCTCCAGACCGAGCTGAATGGCCCATGCTTCCATCGTTTCGGTGGGCACCCGACTGAAGCCGTTCTCAACCTGCGAGATGAACGTGTAATATTTGAGACCAAGTTTTGCGGCGAGATCGACCTGCGACAACCCGGCTTCCGCTCGCCGCGCCTTCAGCCAATCCCCAGCCTGTTTTCGCAACTGCCGCGCTTCCGGCAAGGCTTTGCCGCGCTGCACTCCAGCGAAATCCTCTTGATTTTCGCCACGTTTCATGATTACGAAACTATCCAGTATGAATTAAAGATCTGACGACTTCCTGTAGCACGACTATCGAGCTGCAAGAACGTTGCGGACGGGATGAAACGATACCCGACAGGACAACGATGGCCTTTACGGATCGCAACAGCATCGGCTGCAAGTATGCGCCTCCTGCCCCTCACCGGGTCAAGGAGCTGTTTGCCGCAACCCTTTTGCTGGCGCTGACCGCGGCACTGGCCTTGCGCGCATTTGTCTCGCTCGATGCGCTGGCGCCGATGGTCGCCACCCTGCTATTCGCACTTGCAGCATTGATGGCCGGTGGCGCGCTGATTCCGCGGAACTTCGCGCGGCGCGCGACCTGGTTCGATGTCGCCGGCGTCCTGACCTTCATCGGGGTCGGCATCACCATTCTCATCGAGCCTGACCAGATGGTTCGGCTTGTCACCCTCTCGGATCAACCCGAGTAACGGATCGGATCAACCGCGGGATCAAACCCGCATGTTTGCAAGCACGAGTTTTAACAAGCACGTCCTGGCCCGGGCCCCTCTGGCAGTTCACCCGAACTGTGATGTCGGACTGGACGTTCATACGGAGTGGCCCACATGACAGACTTCTTCACCGCTGAAGCTATGACTGCACTTTTCCAGGTCGTGATGATCGATCTGGTTCTCGCCGGCGACAACGCCATCGTGATCGGCCTTGCGGCTGCCGGCCTTCCCAAGGAACAGCGCGGCAAGGCCATCCTGATCGGCATCATCGCCGCCACCATCCTGCGCATCGGCTTCGCCAGCATCACCGTTCAACTGCTGCAGATCATCGGCCTGCTTCTGGCCGGCGGCATCCTCTTGCTGTGGGTGTGCTGGAAGATGTGGCGCGAATTGCGCGCCGGCCATGAGCACGATCTCGACGCGCTCGAGAACCAGCTCAATGCCGATGGCACGGCCAACGGCCCGCGCAAGACGCTGGGCCAGGCGATCTGGCAGATCACCGTCGCCGATGTGTCGATGTCGCTGGACAACGTCCTCGCGGTCGCTGGTGCTGCGCGTGAGCACCCGAGCATCCTGATCTTCGGCCTGGTGCTGTCGATCGCGCTGATGGGTCTCGCCGCCTCCTTCATCGCCAAGCTGCTGCAGAAGCACCGCTGGATCGCCTATGTCGGCCTCGCCATCATTCTCTATGTGGCGGGTGACATGATCTATCGCGGTGCCCGCGAAGTCTGGCCCTATGCGACGGCTTACCTCGCCCCGGTGTTATGAAAGCATTAAGGCTTTGATCGCCATGGTGGCTCAAATCGGGACATACCCGCTCTGGAGTTGCCATGGCCGAACGAATCCTCATCGCAGATGACGACGCCGTCCAGCGCCGCCTCCTCGAGAACATGGTGCAGCGCTGCGGCTATGAGGCCATCACGGTCGATAGCGGCGACGCTGCCATGGCCCGGCTGATTGATCCCGAAGCGGCCGCCATAGATGCTCTGGTCCTCGACCTGATGATGCCCGGCCTCGACGGCATGGGCGTGCTCGACAAGATCCGCGATAGCGGCATCAGCATCCCGGTCATCGTCCAGACCGCCCATGGCGGTATCGAGAATGTTGTGTCCGCCATGCGCGCCGGCGCGCATGATTTCGTCGTCAAACCTGTCGGCGTCGAACGTCTGCAGGTGAGCCTGCGCAATGCGCTCAATACCAGCGCACTGAAAGGCGAATTGCAGCGCATCAGGCACAGCCGCGAAGGCAAGCTCACTTTTGCCGACATCGTCACCCGCAATGCCGGCATGGACGCCGTGCTGCGCACTGCACGCAAGGCGGCGACATCTACGATCCCCGTGCTGATCGAAGGCGAGTCCGGCGTCGGCAAGGAATTGATCGCGCGCGCCATCCACGGCTCAGGCGAACGCAGCAGCAAGCCGTTCGTGGCCGTGAATTGCGGCGCCATTCCCGACAACCTCGTGGAGTCGATCCTGTTCGGCCACGAGAAGGGCGCCTTTACCGGCGCCACCGACCGGCATCTCGGCAAGTTTGTCGAGGCTCACGGCGGCACGTTGTTTCTCGACGAAGTCGGCGAGCTGCCGCTATCGGCACAAGTGAAGCTGCTGCGCGCGCTTCAGGAAGGTTCGGTCGAGGCCGTGGGCGGGCGCAAGCCGGTCAAGGTCGACGTCCGCATCATTTCGGCCACCAACCGCAAGCTGCTCGATCTCGTCAAAGCCGGGCAATTCCGCGAAGACCTGTTCTATCGCCTGCATGTGCTGCCGCTCACGGTGCCGCCGCTCCGGGCGCGCCGCGAGGACATTCCGTATCTGCTGCGGCATTTCCTGGCGCGTTTCTGCGCCGAGGAGAACAGGCCGATTACCAGCATCGCCGGCGACGCCATGACGATGCTCACGCAGCTCGACTGGCCGGGCAATATCCGGCAGCTGGAAAATGCCGTCTACCGCGCCGTGGTGATGAGCGAAGGCGATCAACTCGGACTGGCGGACTTCCCGCAAACGACCGCGTACGCTCCATCGATCATGGCATCGGCAGTCGCGCCGCTGATTGTAGACCCCGTCTTCCACACGATGGCGCCGACCATGGTACCGGGCATCGACGCAGCCCCGATATCGCTCGCCGCTGGAAGCCTGTCCATGCTGACAGCCGAGAACGAGGTAAGGGCACTGGAAGAGCTCGAATCCGAGATCATCCGCTTTGCCATTGCGCACTATCGCGGCCAGATGTCGGAAGTCGCACGGCGCCTCAAAATCGGCCGGTCGACGCTCTACCGCAAGCTCGATGAGGCAGCCGAGAAAGATTCATCGATTGCGGATTCCGCACCGTCGAACTGAACTTCTCGCCTCCCACGCGATTGAACATGTTGTTGCGATCGTTATGGAACTTGAACCGTTGCGGTCTGGTGACACACAAAGTCAAAAGCATCGGTGAAACCTCGGTATGCGTTGCAAACCGGGGAGGTTGAGGTCAGTTTGTTGTGACTTGTCCGACAAGCGCTAGCGCTTGTGCCGGGCGCGTGTATCGTCTGCACAGGAAGCGCTCTGAATCGGAGCGAGCAGGCAAAACAGCGCGACTGCTTCAACCGAAGCTGATGATGTCAGACTAGAACTGTTCCATGCCGGAACAGCTCACCTAACGAGGTGCGAGAATGCGAGACTATTCCAAGGGCCGCTCGGGATTCGACCGCGTGCTGATGGCCGTGGCCGCGACATTCCTGACGGTTTCCGCTGGCGCCGCAGCTGCTGCCCAGAGCGCAGCGCCCCGCGACAGTGTCTCCGAACTCGCCATCGATGCGGCGGTGCCGCGCCCCGAACCCGCCAATGTTGCCCCGCCGACCGCTGCCGACTTCAAGGCCGATGCACCAAAGGCCGAGACCACCGCGTCCGTGCCGGACGCGACCCGGACGTCCGAGAAAACCATCGGCTCGACCTCGACCGATACGCCAAAGGCAACCGAGGCCGCGCAAGCGCCTGCGGATGTGAAGCCGAGCGAGGCTGTAACCGCGCCCGCCGCTGCGACACCGCCGGCCGCGACTGCTGTGGCACCTCCTGCGCCCGCAGCCGAACCGCCGAAGGATGTCGCCAAGGACATCGCCAAGCCCGCGACCACCGTTGCGTCCAGCGATCAGCCGGTCGCCGAGAAACTGCGCGATATGTTCGGCGCCAAGTCCACGCGCTATTTCGACCGTAAGGGCGAGCGCGCCGCGGTCGAGAAGTTCTACACCGCACGTGACTTCGCACCGATCTGGACCCAGGGCGGCGCAACGACCCCTGCCGCCAAGGGCGTCATTGCGCGCCTCAAGGACGCCGCTTCTGACGGCCTCGACGCCGCCGACTATCCGGTGCCGGATTTCACCGCGGCGAATACGCCCGATGCGCTCGCCGAGGCGGAGCTGAAGCTCACCGCCAGCATGCTCGACTATGCCCGCCAGGCACAGAGCGGCCGCATGCACTGGTCGCAGGTGACTGGCGACATCATGTATCCGGAGCATCCGACAGATCCGGCGGAAGTGCTCGCCAATATCTCGACCGCGAAGAACGCTTCGGCAGCCCTCGACGCCTACAACCCGCCGCACAAGGGCTATCAGGAGCTGAAGAAGAAGCTCGCTGAACTGCGCGGCGAAACCGCAACGCCAGTACAGCCGATCGGCGAGGGCCCGGCTCTGCGTTTCGCCAAGGCCACGAAGAAAAATCCGAACCCGACCGTGATGGACGACCCGCGCGTGCCGTTGCTGCGCGCGCGCCTCAATGTCGAGACTCCGGCCGAGACCAAATACGACGCTGCCGTCGCCGAAGCCGTTCGCAAGTATCAGGCAAGCAACGATCTGAAGGCCACCGGCGTGCTGGACGAGGCCACCGTGCGCGCGATGAACTCGCCGAAGCGCGACCGCCACATCGATACGGTGCTGGTCAACATGGAGCGTTGGCGCTGGCTGCCACGCCAGCTCGGCGCGTCCGCAGTCGGCAATGCCTATGTGATGCTGAACATCCCGGACTATACGCTGAAAGTGATGCAGAACGGCGCGCAGGTCTGGACCACACGCGTCGTCGTCGGCAAGCCGGGCAATCACGCTACGCCGCTGATGACCGAAACGATGAAGTACATCACGGTCAACCCGACCTGGAACGTGCCGCCGTCCATCATCTACAACGAATACCTGCCCGCTCTGCAGCAGGACCCGACGGTGCTTGACCGCATGGGCCTGAAGCTGACGCGCAATTCCGACGGCAGCATCCACATTGCGCAGCCCCCCGGTGAAGCCAACGCGCTGGGCCGCATCCGCTTCAACTTCCCGAACAAGTTCCTCGTCTATCAGCACGATACACCGGACAAGAACCTATTCGGTCGCGACGAGCGCGCCTTCAGCCACGGCTGCATGCGCGTGCAGAATCCGGATCAATACGCCGCGACGCTGCTGAACATCACGATGCCGAACGAGCACTACACGCCGGAGAAGGTTCGCGGCATGTATGGCCGCAGCGAGATCGATCTGAAATTCCCGACGCCGATCCCGGTGAACATCACGTACCAGACCGCCTTCGTCGATGACGCTGGCAAGCTGCAGCTGCGCAAGGATATCTACGGACGCGACGCGCAGATGATGCAGTTGCTCCGCGGCGGCAAGAACAAGGATCTGGAACAGGTCGTTGCCCGGGCCCAGCCGAGCTATTCGCGCCCGCGCGCGGATATTCCGCAGGGCGTGGCCTTCAACGACAACGGCTCGCGCATGGCCAGCAACGGCGGCCTGTCCTTCTTCGAGCGCCTGTTTGGCGGCGGTGCCCCGGCACCACAGCCAGTTGCGCCCGGTCAGAAACCACGCCGGACGGTGACCCGCTAAGCGCGACGCCAGTCCTCAAAATTCGAAAGACTTATCAAGGGCTTCACCTTCCGGTGGAGCCCTTTTTACGTTTCGCTCTTTATCCAGATTAACCATCGTCCATCTGGAACCCGGCAGCGGGCTATTTTTCGCCATACTCAATGGGTTAAGTTTAATGGCTGGCTGAAAAGCCCGCTTGGGGGGATGGGTTGTAAATCTCGGTTAACCCTCCCGTTTTAAGAGTACGTTCACTCTCTGTCGCCGCATGGGGTAGCGAGAGAGTTGTCGACTTGGGTGGGTTCATACGTGCTGAGCGGTTTCGCACGCAAAACGAGATTGCGAACATCGCGCGCTGGCTTTCATGCCGGCCTCGCGTCAGTTCTGCTGATGGCAGGCGCCAGCTCCGTCCATAACGCCACCGCTCTCGACGAAACCCGCACCCTCTCGTTCCACCACACCCATTCAGGCGAAGACCTCACCGTCACGTTCAAGCGCAACGGCCGCTATGACGACGACGGGATGAAGAAGATCAACTATTTCTTGCGCGACTGGCGCAGCCAGGACCAGACCAACATGGATCGTCGCCTGTTCGACATCCTCTGGGAGGTCTACCGCGACGTCGACGCCAAGGCGCCGATCCAGATTATCTCCGCCTATCGCTCCCCCGCCACCAACGCCATGCTCCGCCGCCGCTCGTCCGGCGTCGCTCGCGCCAGCCAGCATATGCTCGGCCATGCGATGGACTTCTTCATTCCCGGCGTGGCGCTGGAAAAGATCCGCTTCGCCGGCCTGCGCCTGCAGCGCGGCGGCGTCGGCTTCTATCCGACTTCCGGCTCGCCTTTCGTACATCTCGACACCGGCAGCATCCGTCACTGGCCGCGCATGACGCATGACCAGCTGGCGCGCGTCTTCCCCGACGGCCGCACCGTGCATCTCCCCACCGACGGCCGTCCATTGGCTGGCTATCAGCTGGCGATGGCTGAGATCGAGAAGCGCGGCGATGGCGACAGTGCAGCTTTTGCCAAGAGCAAGCCGGGCCTGTTCGCCTCGCTGTTCCGTGGTGGCAAGTCGAATGACGACGAAGACGAGAGCGCAGCAGCCGCGATCGCACCCGCCAAGCCGTCGCCTGTGGGCATGATGGCCGCCGCGATGCCTGCGAAACCGGTCGATACGAAGCAGGCCGAAACGAAGTTGGCTGAGGCGAAGTCTTCGGACCCCATTCCGATGCCGCGCTCCAAGCCGGCCGCAGCAGCAACCTATCAGCTCGCATCGGCCGACACCGAGACCGTTCCGGTACCGCGCCCGAAGGCACCGATTCCGGCGCCCGCAGCCAAGACCGACAACCGGCCGCAGACGCCGGCCGATATTATCAATGCCCGCGGCTTCTGGGATGATATGCCGGCGCCGAAACAGGCCACGCCGCAGCAGGTCGCCGCGATCACCGCACGGCAGGCCTTGGCCAATGTGGTCGATCCGCAGCCGGCCGCCACCGAGTCCAGCTTCGCCAAGGCGATGGCCTATGCGCCGCCGGCTAACTCCCCGGTCGATCGCGCCAATGTCGTTGCCGCGAGCGCGCCGATCCCACGTAGCATGCGTCCGGCCTCCGTGGCCAAGAACCCGATGGCGGTGAATAACATCACGACCGTCGTCGCGAAGGGCGCTCAAGGCCAGAACAGCACCGTCACCGTAGCGACCCGCCTGACCGCAGCAGTCATTCCCGACAACCATGTCTGGATGCGCGCAATGATCCTCGCGCCGAGCGCCACCACGTCGATGTCAGCCTCAGTGATGGGCGACGGCGACATGACCATCCTGCGCGCGCACTTCGTCAAGCCGCAGGCGGTGGTGGCGATGACTTTCTCGGATGATCCGCAGCTCGGTCTGGTCTGCGACCGCTTCACCGGCTCGGCAACGGCCTCGCTTGCGACGACAGCATTTGTGATGCGCACGGCGTCGCTGCGTTAAGCGCGCGAATTTCTCAGACTACAATGGTGTCATGGCCGGGCTTGACCCGGCCATCCATCGCTATTTTTGTGGCTAGATGGATACGCGGGTCGTTTAGCGCGAAGACGCGCTTCGCGCTTTTGCCCGCGTATGACACCTGAGTGTTTGGCTGAGTATTGGCGCGCTAAGCGCCTTACAGCATTCCCAAGGCCTGCAGATAGGTCTCGAGGATCGTCTCCTGCTCGGCACGCTCGTTGGCGTCCTGCTTGCGCATGCGGATGATGGTGCGCAGCGCCTTCACGTCGTAGCCGTTGCCCTTGGCTTCGCCATAGACGTCCTTGATGTCGTCGGAGATCGTCTTCTTTTCTTCTTCAAGGCGCTCGATACGCTCGACGATAGCCTTGAGCTGATCCTTGGCGAAAGAATGTGTCGCCTGATCGTCCAGCACGGACGCAGCAGAGGTGGCCATCGAAAACTCCTGGTGAACTGATGTTGCTTTAAGCGGATATGGGGTGGGTTTAGTGCGCAGCGTTATGCGCGCATTAATCTTAAGGAAATGACACTCAAGACCACGGCGCCTTGCGTCAAGGCGCCTTCGCGGTCATCCACAGCGCCCCCACAGCTTTGATTTCATGCCTCAAAAAGACCAGAAATCGTCAGTGCCCGCTGTGCACTTTCTTCATGGCCTCAATTTGTTCGGGTTTGGCCTCGGCCTGATGCAGCGATTTCCAGGTCTCGTAAGGCATGCCGTAAATCGCTTCGCGGCTCTCATCCTTGGTCATCGCCACGCCCTTGGCGTCGGCAGCGTCCTTCAGCCAGTTTGACAGGCAGTTCCGACAGAAGCCGGCCAGATTCATCAGGTCGATATTCTGCACATCGGTGCGACCGCGCAAATGGTCAACCAGCCGGCGAAAGGCGGCGGCCTCGAGTTCGGTCTGGATCTTGTCGTCAATCGCCATGAATGGTCTCGCTGTTGCACCCGATACCGGCCTGTCGTCTTCATGTAACATGGGCGCTGTCACAGATTTTGCCATATCACAACGCAAACCGCCTGGCGGGACAGAATTGGTTCCGCGACCGTTGACAGGCCCGCCGGGTCAAGCGAAATCGTCAACGAATTGAGATAGCTTCGCCGCATGACCGCAAAAGATTCCCATTCCCGCCCCTTTCGACGCGTCCCCCTCGCCGGCCTGTTGCCGGTGCTGGCGCTGGCCCTGTCGTGCCTGTGGACGAGCCCCGCGGCGGCTGATTTCCGGCTGTGCAACAACACCTCGAGCCGGGTCGGGATCGCGCTGGGCTACAAGGATGCCGAAGGCTGGACCACCGAGGGCTGGTGGAATGTCTCATCGCGAGCCTGCGAAACCTTGCTGCGCGGAACCCTGGTTGCGCGGTATTATTATATCTACGCACTCGATTACGACCGGGGTGGTGAGTGGTCGGGTCAGGCCTTCATGTGCTCCCGCGACAAGGAATTCACCATCAAGGGCACCGAAAACTGCCTCGCACGCGGCTTTGACCGGACCGGCTTCTTCGAGGTCGATACCGGCGAACAGCGTGCCTGGACGGTGCAACTGACCGAAACCAACGAACAACCGCCGAAGCTGCCGGGCATTCCGGGGCCAACCGGACCGCCTCCGGGCGCACCCGGCGCGGGCTTCCCCGGTCTGCCTAACACGCCAGGTGGCGCGCCCCCGGGCGGGTCAACGACCCTGCCGCCATCAGTACCGCCGGGAGGCAAACAATGAGACGTCAACGCCGCATCAAGATTCTGGCCACGCTCGGGCCTGCCTCCTCGGACAGCGCGATGATCCGCAAGCTGTTCGAGGCTGGTGCCGACGTATTCCGCATCAATATGAGCCACACGCCGCATGACAAGATGCGCGAGCTGGTGAAGACCATCCGCAATGTCGAGAGCAGCTACGGCCGCCCCATCGGCATTCTGGTCGATCTGCAGGGCCCGAAGCTGCGCGTCGGCGCCTTTGCCGAAGGCGGCGTGCAGCTCAAGAATGGCGAGAGCTTCGTGCTGGATTCCGATCCTGCCCCCGGCGACGCCACCCGCGTGCACCTGCCACATCCGGAAATTCTCGCTGCACTTCGCCCGGGCCATGCGCTGCTGATCGACGACGGCAAGCTGCGGCTGATTGCCGAGGAGACATCGAACGACCGCGCGGTGACGCGCGTGGTGGTCGGCGGGCGCATCTCCGACCGCAAGGGCGTCAGCCTGCCCGATACAGACCTGCCGGTGTCGGCAATGACGCCGAAGGACCGCCTGGATCTGGAAGCCGCACTCGAGACCGGCATCGACTGGATAGCCCTGTCCTTCGTGCAGCGCGCCGAGGACGTGCATGAAGCCAAGCGGCTGGTGCGCGGCCGCGCATCCATCATGTCGAAGATCGAGAAGCCGCAAGCGATCGACCGTCTCGATTCCATTCTGGAAGCGTCCGACGCGCTGATGGTGGCGCGCGGCGATCTCGGCGTCGAACTGCCGCTGGAACGGGTACCAAGTCTACAAAAGCGCATGACGCGCATGGCGCGCCGCGCCGGCAAACCGGTTGTGGTCGCTACGCAGATGCTGGAGTCGATGATCCAGAGCCCGGTGCCGACGCGCGCCGAAGTCTCCGACGTGGCAACGGCCATCTATGAAGGCGCGGACGCCGTCATGCTGTCGGCCGAATCCGCCGCTGGCAAATTCCCGGTCGAAGCCGTCTCGACGATGAACCGCATCGGCGAGGAAGTGGAGCGCGATCCGACCTATCGCACCGTACTGATGGCCCAGCGCCCCGAGCCCGAGCCTACCGCCGGTGACGCCATTGCGGACGCCGCACGACAGATCGCCGAAACGCTGGATCTGTCTGCGATCATTTGCTGGACCAGCTCAGGATCCACCGCCGTCCGCGTCGCTCGTGAACGGCCGAAGCCGCCGGTGGTCGCGATCACACCGAACCTCGCCGCCGGTCGCAAGCTGTCGGTCGTGTGGGGCGTACACTGTGTGGTGGCGGAGGACGCGAAGGACCTCGACGACATGGTCGATCGCGCCGGACGCATCGCCTTCCGTGACGGCTTCGCCAAAGCCGGCCAACGCATTATCATCGTGGCTGGCGTACCGCTCGGCACACCAGGTGCGACCAACATGGTCCGCATCGCTTATGTCGGGCCAAACGACGCGGATATGTAGTTCACTTGCTTAACCTCTCCCCGCGCTTTGCGGGGAGAGGTCGCCACGTCTCGCGGCGGGTGAGGGGCATCGCACAAAGCCCACCATACGCACTTCACTCACGGATCGAAGAGCCCCTCTCCCCGCAAGAGCGGGGCGAGGGAGTGCGCGGCAGGTGCCAAGACCCTGAGAACTACACCAGTGTCGCGTCGAGCGTGATTTCTGCGTTCAGCACCTTCGACACCGGGCAGCCGGCCTTCGCCATGGCGGTGAGTTCGTCGAACTTCGCCTTGTCGGCGCCGGGAATAGAGGCCGAGAGCGTGAGGTGCACTTTGGTAATCGCGAAGCCGTCACCCTGCTTCTCCAGCGTCACGTCGGCCTTCGTCTCCATATTGTCAGCCTTGAAACCGGCTTCGCCGAGGATCAGAGACAGCGCCATTGTGAAGCAGGCGGCATGGGCGGCGCCGATCAGCTCTTCAGGATTGGAGCCCGGCTTGCCTTCGAAGCGGCTGGCGAAACCGTAGGGATAGTCGGCGAGCGCGCCGCTCTTGGTGGAAATCGATCCCTTGCCGTCCTTGATGCCACCTTGCCATTTGGCCGAACCGAAAGTCGTGGTCATGCAATTCTCCTCAATTTGGTTTGAAGTCGATCGAACGGGAGGTTAGCGCAAGGCGGCCTTCGGTTTTGTGTCAGCGGCCGAGATCATGCCCTCGATCTCCCCCACGATAAGATCAGGCGCAGCGTTTTGCACCATATGACCAACGTTCGGCAGCACGATTAGTTTGGCGCCCGGCACGGTTTTCGCGAAATGACGCGAATGAATCTCCGGCGATACGATGGTGTCGGCAGAGCCTGCGATCACGACGGTCGGAGCTTTGATATCGGCATAGCGCGATGCCTGCGCCATGACGGCAGATTTCAACGTTACTAGATCCCAGGCATTGGCAAGGAAGTTGCGCGGCCGCAGTACAAGTTGCGTCGCGGTCTGCGCGATATAGCCTTCCGGCATCGGCTGCGGCGCAAACACTGCGCGTCCGGCCATGTCCGTCAAGAAATAGCCGAGCGGCAGCGTGATCGTATAGGCCAGCAGCTTGCCTATGGCCGGAGTGGTGACGACCTCGTTATAGATGCCAACGCCACCGGGCCAGGGATGAGTGACACCCGCCAGCATGACCAGTCCTGCGAAACGCTGCGGATAGTCCAGCGCCATCAGCGCGCCGAGTGCGCCGGCAAGCGAATGCACCACAACGATCGCCTGATCGACGCCGAGTTTTTCAAGCGCTTCATCGATCATCCTCGCCTGCATCGCCGGAGAAGAGTTCGACAAATCGTCACGCGTGCTCCAGCCAAAGCCGGGACGGTCGATCAGGATAACGCGGTGTTTTTCTGCCAGCATATTGCCGAGCGGCAGCCGCATGGTCTCCATGCTCGACGTGGCACCGTGGATGAGGACAATCGGCGGGCCTGATGCGTCGCGTGGTCCGATCTGCACCACATGCAGACGGCCACCCGTGACGTCGACAAGCTCACCCGTTGGCCGATATTTACGCTCGAATACCAGCACGCCGACCTGCGTGGCCACGGCCAGCACGCATAGCACGGCCACCACAGTGACCGATATCATCGCCGATATCCGAGGAATTTTGTGCACGGTTCAGCTACGCGACGGTACCCTGAGGGTTTCGCGCCGCGCGTCATTTACGCACTGACGCCAAGACGACCAATGCCCGGCAGTTTGATCGCGGGCCGGCGGATGTCGAGGCCGAATACGGCACCCAGCAGATTGAGCTCGACCCCTTCGACCCAGCCTGCGGTAACACCGAGATAGCCGCCCAATGTGGCGCGCACGCCGGTGCCGGAAGGTGTCCAGCCAAAGGCATTGCCGGCATAGGGGAAATCCTTCCCGATGGCGGTGGGCGGCAATGCCACCTGCAATTCGGGCACGGCGGCCAAAACTGCCGCGACGAAGGTGTTGGAGTTCGGCCCCGGCCAAGCCCGATAGTCGCCATAAGAGCGCCAGGAGTAACTCGCGATGGCCGCCTGGATTTTCGGGATCATGGCGGTGGCGGCATCGCCGTCGGCGGAGGCGATAGCGGTCGGCACGTCGCCGAACCAGCGGCCGTCTGCGGCAAATCCATTCAGGCGGATCGGCTCGCCCCACGCCGTATAATCGTAGCGAGTATAACGCGACGCGCCCTGTTCCTTGAACACGATCCAGCTATGGACCGCAAAGATACCGCGCCAGCGCACGGTCCGCGCCGCGAAGACGCGCACAAGTGCCTCGGGATGCGTGGCGGGCGGTGGCAACAGGCCGGCGCTTGAACGATCCGCGCTCTGCCAATCTACCGAGCGATCACCCATCCAATATCTCGCTGCCGACACAACAATGGGAACGACGAGAAGCGCGAGCAGGACAATCACAAATTTTCTCACCGAGGAAAGGCCCGTGGAGGGAAGTAATGTTGTGGATATGGGGGGCGTTTGGCGGCTTTGCCACGGTGGCCGCGACGAATGGCCAGCAAGAACTGTCCACGCTATCCACAGGAACGCATTCGTTCCCGCCCGGTTATCGCCACGATCAGGCGGCGGACTGACGCCATGATCTGAACTGGAGATAGTTCCATGACGGCCCGCCCAACCGATGCTGTGATCGACGAAATCATTTCTACCTGCAATGGCGACTTGCGCGGCGCGCTCAAGGCTTTGCTGATGGTCAACGAGCAACTGGAAGCGGAATTGCAGCAACTCTATGCCGCTTCACCCCAGTTCGGTGCTATCCGGCCCGGCAATAACGTCCTGCACTAGATCGACAGACGCACCTATTCTGGATTGTCCTTGTCTTCCGGTTCGTCCATCTGCCAGAGAGGCCGTGGCGGGATGGCGAATATGGCTGCCATTGCGCCCCACGTAGCCGCAACTTTGGCTAATCCGGAGCTGCCGCATCCTCGAAAAGTCGCGACAATCACTAGCCCGCGCGGCGCTGCGCTGACTTGCTCTGCTGGTTATCTGCGTCATTGTCCTCTGCAGCTTCAGTGGTCGGCGGCGGCAACTGCATCAGGACGGTCTGTCCGGGTGACGCGATCTCGATACCTTCTTCCTGGAAGCGGATTTTCATGCGGCGATTGAATTCGCGCTGCACCGCCCAGCGGCCGGAATCGGTACACCGGATCTGCCCGACGATCGTCGCCATCGAACCATCGACCTTATCGACGCCCCACAATTCGAGATCGCTGCGGATCAGCGGCTTGAAAGCTGCCTCATTGCGCATCTGCTCGACGATGTCCTTCAGCAACTGGCCGGCGCGGTCGGTATCTTCCTTGTAAGCGACGCTGACGCTGACGGCCGCGTTGCCTGCACCGCGGCTGGCATTGGTGATGGTGGTCACCGCGCTGAAGGGAATGATGTGAACCGAACCATCGCCGGCACGCAGTCGAATGGTACGGATCGAGACGTTCTCCACGACACCCGACAGGCCCGACACCGTAACGTTGTCACCAACCTGCACGGTGCTTTCCAGCAGCAGAAACAGGCCGGTAATCACGTCCTGCACCAGCTTCTGCGAACCGAAGCCGATAGCGATACCGAGGATGCCGGCACCAGCGAGCAGCGGCGCAACATTGACACCGATCTCGCTCAGCGCGGTGAGCGCAACCACCGCGATGATTACGCCGAGCAATGTCGTACGCAGCATCGGCTGGAACGTGCGCAGACGGGCCGCGCGGGCGAAATGAGCATCGCGCGTCAGCGCCGCGAGCTGACGCTCCATCAGCGCATTGCTACCTTCCCACACAACCGCAGCGACAATGGCAGCGATGCCGACGGTGATGACAGCCGAGACGACCCGACTGCCGATCTGGCCGCCATAGAACCAGACAATGGCATTGACGCCCCACACTTCCAGCAAGGCAACGAGGCCGATCACCGCGATGATCGTTGCGACGACCTTGCGCAACAGTGGCAGATAACGATTGGCACGCGTCTCAAGACCCGGAAAGCGCTGCAAGATTTCCGGTTTGATGCGGAAACCGCGATCAATGAGGCTCAGCGCAATCATCGAGACGAGCCGGGCCACCAGCGCGACAATGACCGTGCCGACGATGTATCGCAGCAGCAATGAATAACCGTTCTGGATATTGAGCGCCCAGATGGTCCAAGCCGCCATCACGACGACGATCGCCAGCACATGCCAGAGACTGGCGAGGCGATTGCGCATCGCGCTCAAGAAGCCCGTAGCACCGATCGGCGCGCGGAGTGCATCGGCAACGGGCTTCCGGCACTGCAGGACGATGACGACGACAAACAGATGCACGACCAGCATCACGAGCTTGATCAGCGCGAAATGCGCCGAGCGATAGAGGCCCATCATCAGGGCAACATTGGCGATTGCGATGCCGGTGGCGCCGACGCCGACGATGCGACGCGTCCAGATTTCGAGATAGGCTGCGGTCTCCTCCTTCACCCTGAACAGCGCGAGCGGCCCGAACAGTGCGCGCATCGCACAGATGATGGCGCGCGCCACCACATAGCTGTTTACGATCGCAAGGATCGCGAGGCGCGTGATCCCGGCATCGCCGATCTGGGTGCCGAGCAGCAGCGATACTGTGCCGGTAAAGACGAAAATCGGAAACAATTCGAGGAGAAGACGCCCGACCACATAGGGAAGCCGCAGCAGCGATTGCCACGCCCGGGTCAGGCTGCGTCGCCGTTTGTTGAGATCAGGCGCCTCGGTGAAGTCGGCCGTGGACGACGGTGGATCGGCACGTTCGATGAGCGAGGACGGCGCACGGGCGACGAAAGGAATGCGCGCCTCGAGCGCGGCCTGCGGCCTCCGCAGCAGCCAGACCATGAGCCATTCCGCCGCCAGCGCACCGCCGAATACGACAACAAGCTTCCAGGCGATGTCGAACAGGAGATGATAGGTGGCGGGATCGTTCGCGCTGCGCTGTAGCCAGTACCATAGCGCCGGAAAGCGCGTGACCGATTGCACGGCTGTCGAGACCTCGCGCGTAATATCGCCGAGCTGATCGGAAATCGTCACCAGCAATTGCGCGCCAAGACTGTCGGCGTCGAGCGGAATGGCAGGCTTCTTCTCCGGCGATGCCGGTGTCGCCGCGGCGATCGCGCGCAGCGTATCGATCATCTCCTTGCGCTTGACGTCGTCCTGCAATGTGTCGAGCGCAGCCTTGGCCTGATCGGGGGACAGCGTCGAAGCTGCAGGCGCCGGCGGCGCATCAGCTTTCTGCGCCAGCGCAGGGCTGGTCACAGCAGCCATCGGTGCGGCCATCAACACACATAGCAAAGCAAATAGCGGAAATGACTTCGGCGCCAAAAGGTGTCCCTTCCTGTGGCTCGGAAAACGCCCTTTTCGCCTGTTTCCTGTGTCAGAAGTTTGATTCCCCGGCGACGATGTCTTGTTTTTCCATCGCGGGCAGCAGGGATGCATCAAAGCAGGGTGATGTTCCCGCGATGTCCGTAAACGCCCCAACTTTCAAGGAATTTCAGATATCGCGGCCTTCGACCTTTTCGGTCAGGGTCTTGACCAGCTCCGGCACCTTTTCGAGATGCGGATTGACCGCAAGCGCCTTGCGGAACGCATCAAGCGCACGCTTGTCGTCGCCCAGCTCCTGCATGATCATGCCGAGCCCTGCCAGAGCACCGAAATGCCGGGGTTCGCGTATCAGAACCTGCTCAATATCCTGCAGCGACCGGGTGTAATCGTTCTGCAGGTAATACAGCGTCGCACGCCGATTCCAGCCCTCGACGTAATCGGGGCGCAACTTCACCACCGCGCTCAACAACTGCAGCGACAGATCGACCTGCTTGGCGTCCAGTGCCGTCTTGGCGCGGGTCATCAACAGCGCGGTCGTGTCGCTCGTGGTCTGCGACCACAGGGCCCAGATCCGGCCTTCGACGTGTTTGGCACTGGCTTCGTCCGGCGCCGCTTTCAGCGCACCAAACAGGAAATCGAGGCCGCGCGTCTTGTCGGCGTTGACCTTCGGCAGTTTGGCGGGTGGCTCGGGAATTTTCTTCGGCGCATCCGGGGTCACGATCTGCGGATCTTTGACCTGCGCGTAGACGGGTGCTGCGCCCAGAAATGCGCTCAGCAGAATTCCAAAACCTGCGGCCGGGATTCTCAATGCCATGCGGTAAGTCTAGACACGAAAAAACGCGCTGCAAAGCAGCAGCGCGTCAAACACCTGTGATGTCGTGAGGCCGGCCGGCAAAATGCCAACCGATCAGCAACTCAACCCTGGCGAGCCTTGAAACGGCGCTGGGTCTTGTTGATCACATAGACGCGGCCCTTGCGGCGGACCAGGCGGTTGTCGCGGTGACGACCACGCAGCGATTTCAACGAGTTACGGACTTTCATCGGTCAATCCTGATAGCTTGCGATACTGACGTCAAAGGCCGTGCGCAGCAGGCCGAAATCAGCGAAAATGAGCTTGAACCCGCTGGCGACCAAGTCGCCCGGGACCCGCGGTTTCTAAGCCATCGGGCGCCGGACTGTCAATCCGATCCGGGCATCTGACGACCATCGGATCGATATTTGCAGGTATTTTGGTGGCGTGAGGGTCCGGGAACAGCCACCGGACCCTCAAACCCGTGCGGATCACTCTTGCGGAACATTCGCGGCTTTCACCACTGCGCCCCACTTCTTGATCTCCGAATCGACGAAAGCCGTGAATTCGGCTCCCGTCAGCTTGCCCGGCTCGACGCCCTGGGTGGCGAATTTCTCGCGGGTCGCGGGTGCCGACAGGATCTCCTTCATGGCCGCCACCAGCTTCGTATAGGCCGGGCTGCCATTGGCCTGTGGCATGTACATGCCGAACCAGGCGGTGGCCTCGAACCCCTTTACGCCGGCCTCATCGAGGGTCGGGGCGTTGGGGAGCGAGGCCGCTCGGGTCAGGCTGGTGACCGCGAGCACGCGGATGTTGCCCGCCTCGGCAGCAGGCAAAACGGTCGGCAACGTATCGAACATGATCGGAATATGGCCGCCGATCAGGTCGTTCATCGCCGGCGCGGCCCCCTTGTAAGGGATGTGCTCGATATTGATTCCAGCCATCTGCTTAAACAATTCGCCCGACAGATGATTGGCGCCGCCGACGCCGGCCGATCCGAAGGACAGCTTGCCGGGCTGCTTCTTCGCCAGATCGATCAACTCGGCGACCGACTTCGCCGGAAAGTCCCTGGTCACAACAAGCGCATTTGGCGCCGTCGCGATCAGGGCGATCGGCGAGAAGTCCTTCTGTGTCTCGTAAGGCAAACTCTTGCGCAGACTCGGATTGATCACGTGATGCGTGGCCGTGACCAACAACACGCTGCCATCGGCGGGCGACTTCACGACAACTTCCGAACCGATCGTGCCCGATGCGCCGGGCCGGTTCTCGACGATGGTGGCGACGCCGAGCTTCTCGCCGAGATATTGCGCGACGAACCGCGCGAGGATGTCCGTCGTGCCCCCCGCTGGAAACGGCACGATGATCTTGATCTGACTGACTGGAAAATTCTGCGCCAGCGCGCCCGACAACATGACAAAAGTCATCGCCAGACACGACAGGGCGAGCCTCGTGAGCTTCTTCATTTCGATCCCTTGCCTGTTCTTGTCCGGCGTGCGGACTATGCCGCACGCAGTTGCATTGAGCCACTAGGCTGTCAGCGGAAATTCAACCATCGCCTCGCCAACAGCGACCTTCTCGTCGTTCTGGTTCTTCACCAGCACGTCGATCAGCACCCAGCGCGACTTCTCGGTGGTCTGCTTGGCCTTGATGATGCCAACCGACTGGATGGTGTCGCCGGGCTTCACCGGCTTGACCCAGCGCGTTTCGAGACGGCGATGGATTGCACCCGCAGGATAGGCCCAGTCGGTCAGCATCCGGGTGATCAGCCCGAAATTATTCATGCCATGCATGATGATGCCGCCGAAATTGGTCTTGCCGAACGAGTTCTTCATGTAGTTGTCGTCGAGATGCAGCGGATTGTAGTCGAGCGATCCATCGCAGAAGAGCCGAATCGACTCGAGCGACACTGCGAAGCTCGGACCGTCGATGGTGTCGCCGGTGGAGAGTTTGTCAAAGCTGGTTGTCATGGTTGATCTCCTTGCCACGCTCACATCGGGCGGATGGTCTGGCCGCGGCCAGAACAGATGACGTCGCCGCGCTGGTTGAAGAACACGTTGTCGTGGACCACGAACAGTCGCTCGCGCTTGATGAACTTGTCGAGCGCGCGGGCCTGCAGGGTGATGGTGTCTCCGGGCCGTGCCGGGATGTTGTAGCTCCAGGACTGGCCGGCATTGACGGTGCCAGGTGTGCGCATCCAGTCGTCGGCCGGCGTGCAGGAGAACATCAACAGGATGTGGATCGATGGCGGCGCGATCAGACCGCCATAGGGCGACGCCTTCGCGTAAGCCTCGTCGAAATACAATGGGTGGTTCTCGCCGACCGAGCGGCAATAAAGCTGGATCGCCTCCCTCGTCAGGACATAAGGCAGCGTCTTGCGTGGCTCGCCCGGGACGATCTCGTCCCAGACCTTGCGCAGGTTCGCGTCCTTCCAGAAATCGGTTTCAAAAACTTCCGCTTGCGCCATAGCGCCTTCTCCACTAACGTTCACCAGGCGAACTTTATGGCCGCCCTACGAACAACTATAGGCGCGGTTTCCCGGGACTGACAAGTCCGAACCGGTAGGATGGTGCATGGCCAAAGACAGTGACGGTTTCGTTCGGGCGATCGCCCGTGGTTTTGCGGCCGTCGAAGCGCTGGGTCGCCCACCGGGCCGGCACACGCTCTCGGAAGTCGCCGCGATCGCGGGCCTCAGCCGCGCGACGGCGCGCCGGATGCTGGCGACGCTGATCGTGATGAAATATTGCGAAGCCGATGGCCGCTATTTCAGCCTACGCCCACGGGCGCTGGGGCTTGGCCTTTCCTACCTCAATGCACTGCCTTACTGGGGCTATGCGCAACGCGCTTTGGAAGACCTGCGCAACGAAATCGGCGAATCCTGCTCGCTGGCCGTGCTGGACGAGACCGAGATCGTCTATGCGCTTCGATTGCCGGCGCAGCGCATTCTCTCGGCCAATCTCGCCGTCGGCAGCCGCCTGCCCGCCCACGTGGTGTCGCTCGGGCGCGTCCTGCTGGCGGCCCTGCCGCCGGACCAGCGCGCGCACTATCTCGCCACCACCGAATTCAAGCATATCACCCCACGCACCATCACCGATCCCGTGCTGCTGGAACGCGAGCTCGAACGCGTCGAGGCCGAAGGCTATGGCTGGGTCGATGGCGAACTCGATCCAGCGATCTGCGGTATCGCCGTCCCCGTCCGCGACCACGGCGGCCGGGTCGTCGCGGCGATCAGCATAAATGCCATCTCGGGCACAATGGACGAGGCGATGGCAAAGAAGAAATACCTGATCCCGCTCCGCCGCACCGCGCAGGATATCCGGACACAGTCCTTCTCCACCGGCTAGGTCGGCAGCGTTCCGCGCCTTTCATTCAGCAGGCCGGTTTGCTAGAGCAACCGCCAACGATAATGATGAAAGTGCGGGAGACGCGGGACATGAAATTGCTCAATCCGGACGACCTTGTCGCCATCGACATCCACACACATGCGGAAGAGCCATGCGGCTGCCACGCCGACGACGGCTATGATGATTTCCAGGCCCGCATGGCCGAGTATTTCAAGTCGCCGCATAAGCATCCGCCGACAGTGCAGGAAACAGCCGCCTATTACCGCGACAAGAAGATTGCCGCGGTGATCTTCCCGGTCGACGCCGAGCGCGAGACCGGCTTCCGCCGCTACAACAACTACGAGATGCTGGAGATCGCCAAAGAGAACGCCGACGTGCTGATCCCGTTCGCGTCGATCGATCCGCACAAGGGTAAGCTCGGCGTGCGCGAGGCGCGCAAGCTGATCTCCGAATACGGTGTGAAGGGTTTCAAGTTCCACCCGACCATGCAGGGCTTCTACGCCAATGACCGCATGGCCTATCCGCTCTATGAGGCGATCCAGGAAGGCGGCGCTATCGCGCTGTTCCACACCGGCCAGACAGGCGTCGGCTCCGGCATGCCCGGCGGCATGGGAATGCGGCTGAAATATTCCAACCCGATGTATATGGACGACGTTGCGGTGGATTTTCCGGACCTGAAGATCATTCTGGCACATCCCTCCTTCCCCTGGCAGGAAGAGGCGCTGTCGGTCGCTACCCACAAGCCCAACGTGTATATCGACCTGTCCGGCTGGTCGCCGAAATACTTCCCGCCGATCCTGGTGCGCTACATCAATTCGATCCTGCAGGATAAGATGCTGTTCGGCTCCGACTGGCCGGTGATCATGCCGGATCGCTGGATGGCCGACTTCGCCAAGCTCGACATTCGCGACGAGGTGCGTCCGAAGGTCCTGAAGAACAACGCACGGAAACTCCTGGGCATATGACGAACAACGATCTGCCGCGCAAACTTGCGGATGCCCGGCAGATCGCTGCCATTGCCACCGGCTTCTCGCTGCCGTTCTCAACCAGCGGTCAGGCTATCGCGGTGTCGATCTTTGCAGTGCTCGCGCTGCTGACACTCGACCGCGATCGTTTCATCGCCACGTTGCGGAGGCCGGCGGGCTATCTGCCGGTCGCGCTGTTCGCGCTGATCCTGGTCGGCGTGCTCTGGTCGATGCAGCCGCTCAGCGGCGCGATCAGATGGGTTGGTGCCTACGCCAAGCTGCTGTTGATTCCATTGGTGATGGCAACGGCATTTACGCCGAAACAAGCGTTACAAATCGCTTATGGCTTTCTTGCCGCCTGTATTTGTCTTCTCGCCCTGTCATGGGCTGCGTTCCTGTGGCCCACGGGACCGTGGGGCTGGTTCAAGGCGCCCGGCGTGCCCTTCAAGGACAACGCGGTTCAATCCGGCTGCTTCGCACTTTGTGCCTTCGCTCTGGCGATCGGCGCGATGCGCATCTGGGTCCAGGACACCCGCCGCGCCATTGCGATGATCGTGCTCGCGCTTCTGTTCTTTGCCGACATTTTCCTGATCTATGTGTCGAAGACCGGCGCAATCATGGCCGCCGCATTGCTCGGTCTATTCGTCGTCCATGCCGGCGGCTGGCGGCGCTCTGCCATGGTCGCGGTCGCAGCCATGATCGTAATCGGCATCGCACTGCTGACCTCGCCACAAGCCCAGCGCCGGATCGCAGAGATCAACTCGGACATCAACGCCAATAGCGGCCAGACCGCAGGCGGCGAAACAATCTCGACTGCATCGCGGCTGGATTTCTGGAGCAAGGCAGTCGGCTTCGTGAAGGCCTCGCCCATCGCCGGTCACGGCACGGGGAGCATCAAGCCGCTGTATCAGAGCATGGAGGCGACGAAGCCGTCGCCCTATGGCCAGGCCACGCCCGATCCGCACAATCAAACGCTTCATACCATGCTGCAGGTCGGCCTGATCGGCGGGCTGCTGCTGTGGGCCATGTGGATCGCGCATGCACGGCTTTTTCTCGCGCGCGATTATGCAAGCATCCTCGGCCAGGCGGTCGTGTTGCAGAACGTGATTGGCTCTTTATTCAACAGCCACATCTCGGCGGTGACGCAGGGGATGCTGTACTGTCTGGCAGTGGGATTGCTCGGCGCGTTGGTGCGCAATGCTCCATCCGGAATGACCGACCGGAAGCCGCCAACTACTTCAGCTTCAGCCACCGCTTCAAATAACGCCGCCTGAACTTCTGCACGGCAAACTGTATGCGCAACTGCAATTGCGCATGCCCCTTGCGATCGAGTGAGCTCTTGAACACGCCGTTGAGCGAGCCTTGTTCGGCCAGCGGCGGTTCCGGCCACAGGAACGGGATGCCCATGGCGGGATCGCCGGTGTTAAAGGCGATGTCGATAGGCTCATGCATCGGATGCCGCGCGATCCAGTCAAGTCGTGCCGAAGCCTCGGGCGCGCCCAGCACATAGGCTTCCATATTGCGCACGCGATTGCCGGGATAGACGATCTGCCCCGGGCGCAACTCCGACGCCGGGGTGTAAAAATTGGTCGCGGCGCCAAGATGCAGAATGCGCGGCCGCGGCCACTTTTCGGCTTCATCGAGCACGCGCTTCAACTGGTCGCAGAAATCCGGCACCAGCAATGCGTCATCCTCGAAGATCAGCGCCAGATCCTGGCCGCGCTCGCGGATGCGCTGCATGGCGACCACATGTTTCAGCGCGCAGGATTTTTGCCGCAGCGTGAGGTCGGCGCCTTCGGCGAAATAAGCCCGATCGACATCGGAGGTGATCTCGTCGGCATCGAAATCCAGCACCCACTCGAACTTGATGCCCGCACGGTCGAGCTCGCGCTGGATATGCTCCGTGCGCTCGGGCAACGACTTGGCATGGATCACATAGGCCGGCAGCATCGAGAGGTAGGCTCCAGAACATCGCCCGGCACGGTCAGCCAGACAAGAGCCCGTATAAGGTCAAAACCGGCGTGAGGGAATGGCGCGGCAGCGCCGTCCCAGTTCCCCAATGCACGGATCTGACTTCACTTTGTCGGCGACATGTGAGAGGGCGTGGCGGTATGTCACCGAGACCGCATCATGAGCCTTGAGTCCGTCCGCGCCTTTCTCACCGCCACCGCCCCCGAATTATCCGTCACGGTCACCGACAAAAGCTCGGCCACGGTCCTTCTCGCCGCCGAGGCATTGGGCGTCGAACCCGGCCAAATCGCCAAGACGCTGTCGGTGCGGGTCGGCGACCGGGTGGTGCTGGTGGTGACCAAGGGTACAGCGCGGCTCGACAATAAGAAGGCACGCGATGCACTTGGCGGCAAGCCCCGCATGCTGGGGGCCGACGAGGTCGTTGCCCTCACCGGCCATCCGGTCGGCGGCGTCTGCCCGTTCGGCCTGGCAACGCCATTACAAGTCTACTGCGACGTGTCGCTGAAGGAATTCGCCGAGGTGTGGCCGGCGGCGGGCTCGGTCAACAGTTCGGTGCGGATGTCCCCGGCACGGATGGCCGAACTGACCGGGGCCAGCTGGGTCGATGTTTGCCAGGAGCCGGCGGCAGTGCAGGAGCAAGCTCCCGCGATGGGTTGAGGCAGCGAGAATAATTCACTGCCGTTCATTGCCGGCAGAGAACAAGCCAACCGCCGTCCGGCACGAGAGCAGCGCGGGTATTGCTATTTTTGCCGGGGGATCGACTTCCCCCGCGCAAGGCACGATTTTCCGGGTGTCGTCCCTGAGGACGCTCGGCTGCGCAGCAATATGTGCGGCCAAACCGGACAAGACCATGCGCTTCAAAGCCTCGTCTCATCGCCCGCAGTCGTCGAAGACCTGGAAGCAGGTCGTGGCGTCGATCGTGGCCGCAGCTGCAGCCGGACTACAGTCCGCTGGCGCCTGAACGCGCTCTGTAGACGTCCGCTGGCGCGCAAACGCCGCTGGCGCCAAGTTCCCGCGTTATCAAAATCTTGAGGGTATATAGCTAGGGTTGCATCCGGCCGTGTGTAAATCGGCGGGGGGACCTCGAGATGCGGCTCGTGCCGATCACCGACGCCGACAGAAGCTGGGCTTCACTGAAGTCGCAGTGGCGGAAGGCTGCCGAGGCAGCCGAGGAAGACTTCTCCACTTACACCCAGGGTATTTTCGCGGCGCTGGACCCTGTCATGCAGGGCGGCAAGGGTGGGTTGTACGGTCTCTACGACGGCACCGTTCCGCAGGCCTTCTGTCAGGTCAGCAAACTTCTGATGCCCAAATTCGAAGGTCCCGTGCTGCGTTGCCGTTTCATGACCGTGTCGCCGACCTACGACTTCGGGAGTGCCGGTCTCGATAAATACGGACAACTGCTGATCGAGCTGTTTTCCGGCATGATCTGGCTGTCGCGCAACGCCCTTTCCGCCAGCCATATCCAGTTTCACCTCCGCAGCCCCGCCGACGCGCAGTTCCTCGCCCCATTGCAGGCACCGGTGCCCGACTCGCCGTTCCAGCGCTTCACCATTAACGGCGCCTGGGTCGAATGCGATCTCAAGCTGCCCGAACTCGAAACAATGTAAGAGCGTGCAGCGCAATGACGCGTGCCGCAAGCTTGCGCAGCGACATCGGCGATGATAGCCCGGTTGTACGATGACCGGACAAGCTAAGCCACGCACCAAGCGCAAGACAACCAATGGGGCCGCAGGCACGCCTTTGCTGCGACCGCTCAATCCCGTGCGCCGCCGTACTGAGGAAGTCGTCGAGCGCATCGCTGCCCAGATCATCGAAGGCCGCTTGCCCGCAGGCGCGCGCCTGCCGACCGAGCAGGCCATGATGGCGGCCATGGGCGTCAGCCGCACGGTCGTTCGCGAGGCGATTGCCGCACTCCGCGCCCGGGGCCTTGTAACCACCCGGCAGGGCGCCGGTGCCTTCGTCAACAGTGAGCCCGATCAGCAACCTTATGCCATCGACCCCGACGGCCTGGGCTCGCTTGGCAGCGTGATCGAAATTCTTGAACTGCGCACGGCCGTCGAGATGGAGGCCGCGGCTATAGCCAGCGAGCGCGCCACCGCTGCCCAGATCCGAGCCATTGCCAAGGCCGCAGCTACCTTCAGCCGCGCCATCGCCAATGGCGACCGTGCGGTGAAGGAGGATTTCGACTTCCACTTCGCCATTGCCGTCGCGACGCAGAATGCGCGCTTCGTCGGCTTTCTGGAATTCCTCGGCGGTCTCATCATCCCGCGACAGAGCATCCGCACCTTCGATGGCAAGGCCGAATTGCAGAAGCGCTATCTCGAGAGCATCGAGAAGGAGCATCAAGTCATCGTCAATGCGATCAGCGCCCGTTCGCCGCGCAAGGCTCGCGATGCGATGCGCCGGCATTTGCTGAACGGCAAGGAACGCTACAAGCAGTTGTCAGTCGATCCGGTCCAGTAGCTCACCTGAAGCCGAATGCGTGCGGCAGCGCCATCGAGAACCACGGTACGTAAGTCACCAGCATCAACACGGCGAACATCACCCAGTAAAACGGCCAGATGCCACGCATCACCTCGTCCACCGAGACCTTGCCGATGGCGCAGCCCACGAACAGCGTGGTACCGACCGGCGGCGTCAGTAGGCCGATGCCGAGATTGAGAAGCATCACGATGCCGAAATGCACGGGGTCGATCCCGAAACTCTTCACCACCGGCAGCAGGATCGGCGTGCAGATCAGCAGCAGCGGCGCGAGATCGAGCGCCGTGCCGAGGATCAGCAGCATGATATTGAGCCACATCAGCAGCACGTATTTATTCGACGAGATGGCGACGAAGAACTCCGTCATATGCGCCGGCATCTGCATCATGGCGGCGACATAGCCGAAGCATGACGCGGTCGCGACCAGCGTCAGCACCATCGCCACCGTCTGCAGCGTTCGGTAGGTCAGCATCGGCAGCTCGGACCATTTGTAGTCGCGATAGATGAACATCGTGACGAAGAAGGCCCAGACGCACGCCACCGCGCCTGCCTCGATCGGCGTGAACACGCCGGTGAGAATGCCGCCGAGCACGATCACCAGCGTGACGATGCCCCAGGTGGCATCCCCCAGCATCTTCAGCGCCTGCTTCACTGGCACCGGCTCGCCTTTCGGATGACCATCGCGATAGGCAAAGTAGAGACACAACAGCATGATCGCGAAGCCAAGCAGTAGCCCGGGCACGATACCTGCCAAAAACAGGCTGGTGATCGAGACCACGCCGCCGGTCGCCAGCGAATAGATCACCGCATTGTGGCTCGGCGGCACCAGGATCGCCTGGACCGAGGCGGAGATGGTCACATTGGTGGCGAACACCCGTGGATAACCCTTCGCCGCCATCTGCGGGATCATCACCGAGCCAATCGCCGATGTATCCGCGACTGATGAGCCGGAGATTCCGGACATGATGGTGGTGGCCAGAATGTTGACTTGCGACAGGCCACCGCGAATGCGCGTGAAGCCGACCACGACGGCAGCAAAATCCACCAGCCGCCGCGCCATGCCGCCTTCTGCCATGATGGCGCCGGCCAGCACGAAGAACGGCACGGTCAGCATCGACACCTTGCCGACGCCGCTGGAGAGTTGCTGCATCACGGCCGCGACCGGCAGATCGATCCACAGCGCACCGACCAGCGCCGAAAGCGCCAGCGCGAAGGCGATCGGCATGCCGACGGCGAAGAACAGACACATACTGAGCAGAAGAACGGCGATGTCCATGTCGGATTTTCTTTGTTCTGGCTGGAGCTAATCGGCGAAGCTAGTCGAGAGGTATGTGTGCGTCGCTGCCATCCTGCGGCGGCGGGCCGATGGTCAGGCGTTCGACGACAAAGAGAAACATCATCGCGCCGGAAACCGGGATCGGCATGTAGGTGATACCGACAGACAACCAGGGAAATTCATCCACTGAATTGCCCCAGGTGGTCATCACCAGCTTCATGCCCCAGATCACCATGAACAGTGCCACCGCAGCCATCAGCAACTCGCTGATGAAAGCAGCTACGACACGCGCGTGAGGCGGTAGCAGGTTGGTACCTACCGTCATGTTCATGTGGATGCGCTGGCGATAGCAGTTGGCAGCGCCAATAAACGTCACCGCGATGGTCAGCAACACCGCCAGCGGCTCCGGCCACGACGCCGCGCTGTTCAAAATGTAGCGGGTGTAAACAGCCCAAGGGATAATCGCGGAGATCAGCACAAGCGCAAAGCAAGAAAACACGGCACCGGACCAATACAGTGCGTTCATGGCGCGGCGGAACGCGTAAGCCGCACCATCGCTGGCCGTATCGGCGTGATGATTGGATGCAGCCGGCAGTTTGGAAATAACGTCAGACATGAAGACCTCAGGTAACGCGACGGAAGCGCAGGTCTATCCTGTCGTCCCCGCGACGGCGGGGACGACACATTGAGAACATGCCGCTAGCTCACCGCAGCAATGCGCTTGGTCATCTCGGCGTATTTCGCGCCGTATTTGTCCCACACCGGCTTCACGGCATCGCGGAACGGCTGCTTGTCGATGGACGTGACGATGTCGGTGCCGACTTCCTTCATCTTGTCGAGCGCGGTCTTCTCCGCCTCGTACCAGAGCGCGCGCTGCTCGAGCTGCGCTTCGCGGCCGAATTTCTTCAGCAGCGCCTGATCGTCCGGCGTGAGCTTCGCCCATGACGCCTTCGAGAACACCAGCAATTCCGGAATGATCAGATGCTCGGTCATCGAGAAATATTTGGCGACCTGGAAGTGGTTCTGCGCCACGAAGGATGGCAGGTTGTTCTCGGCCCCATCGACGACGCCGGTCTGCATGGCGCTAAACACCTGATCGAAGCCCATGGCGACACCATTGCCGCCGAGCGCATTCATGGTGTCGATGAACAGGGGATTACCGATCATCCGTATCTTGAGACCCTTGAGATCGGCGAGCGTCTTGATCGGGCGCTTGCTGTTATAGATGTTGCGAGAGCCGGCATTCATCCAGCCAAGCGCGACCAGGCCGGTTTTTTCATTGGCCGTGATCTTGTTCAGCAGCTCGGTGCCAATCTCGCCATCGAGGACCGCTTCCATGTGCTTGGAATCGCGAAACACGAACGGCATGTTGAAGACGTTGACGTCATCGACCACCGGGCCGACGGCACCGACGGAAATGCGCGCGATCTGCAGAGCGCCGACCTGGGCCTGCTCGATGGCTTCCTTCTCGCCGCCGAGCTGCATGGACGGAAACATCTGGATGGTGAGCCGGCCGCTTGTGGCGGCATCCAGCTTCTTGCCCATGCGCACCACGGATTCGACCGTGGGGTAGCCGAGCGGGTGGACGTCAGAGGCCTTGAGGACCATCTTGGTCTGCGCCTGCGCAGGCGTGAACCGCCCGAGACCGGTAGCGCCAACCGCGAGCGCGGCCAGCCCGCCTTTGACGACATCTCTTCTCTTCATGGACGAAATCCTCCCTGTGAATTTCCCGATGCGGCGCGTTGGCCATTATTCTGGTTCGCCCCTTTGCGGGGTCGATCTTGTCACAATTCTAGGAGCGTGCCGGCCCGCCGTCCATCAGCTTGTAGCGGCAGCGCACCCCAAAAGTTGTACGATGACCCGACATCTAGCACCGACATCGGAGGCCGGCAAGCGCGTGCTCGAGCGGCCGCGCAGAACTAAAGTTCAACCCGAGGTGCGGCGCGAAGAGAGCAGCTCGGCCTCATTCTCGCACGGGTGTTGGGTACCCACTGATTGATTGGGTGGAATCGGTGTACAAAGAGACATCTGTCACGACAGGAGCCCACCGTGCCAACTGAACGCTTTCAATTCCCCGGCGCGGCCGGCCATATGCTGGCGGCGGCGCTGGACCTGCCCGATGGCGCTGTCCATGCATATGCGCTGTTCGCGCATTGCTTCACTTGCGGCAAGGATGTGCTCGCGGCTCGGCGTATCTCCGCGGCGCTGACGCTCAAGGGCATCGCCGTGCTGCGCTTCGACTTCACTGGCCTCGGCTCCAGCGAGGGCGATTTCGCCAATAGCACGTTCTCGTCGAATATCGCCGATCTCGTAAAGGCCGCCGACCATTTGCGGGAAATACGCCAGGCACCGGCAATCCTGATCGGCCACAGCCTCGGCGGCGCAGCGATCCTCGCCGCCGCTGAACAGGTGCCGGAAGCCAAGGCCGTTGTCACCATCGCGGCGCCCTCCGATCCCGCGCATGTCACCGACATGTTCGCCGAACATGTCGACGCGATCCGCGAAAAAGGCGAGGTCGAGGTCAAGCTCGCCGGCCGGCCGTTCAGCATCAAGCGTGAATTCCTCGACGATATCGCCGAGCACAATCTGATCACAAAGGTGACCAGGCTGCACAAGGCGCTGCTGATCATGCATGCGCCCACCGACGACACAGTGGGCATCGACAACGCCACGAAGATTTTCGTCGCTGCCAAACATCCCAAGAGCTTCGTCTCGCTGGCCGGCGCCGATCATCTGCTCACGCAAAAGCATGACGCTATCTATGTCGCCGATGTCATCGCCGCCTGGGCCGGGCGCTATCTCAATGCGGTCGCCGTCATGCCCGTAGCGAGCCTGCCTGAAGAGCCGCGCAAGGTGGTGGTGAGCGAGACGCGCGCCAGCAAATTCCAGCAGGTCATCAATGTCGGCCCGCATCAGATACTCGCCGACGAGCCGATCGCCGCCGGCGGCGAGGACACCGGACCCGGTCCGTATGATCTGCTGCTCAGCGCGCTCGGCGCCTGCACCGCGATGACCATGCGGCTCTATGCCGAACGCAAGGCATTGCCGATGGACCACGTCACGGTGACGCTGAACCACAAGAAGATCTACGCCAGGGATTGCGAGGAATGCGAGACCAAGGACGGCATGCTGGACCAGATTGAGCGCGTCATCACGATCGACGGCAAGCTCGATGCGGGGCAGCGCGCAAAGCTCATGGAGATCGCTGACAAGTGCCCGGTACACCGGACACTGACATCTGAGATCAGGATCGTGACCAAGGCGGCTGAGTAACCCGCGAACCTCTCCACGTCATTGCGAGGAGCCCTTGCGACGAAGCAATCCAGTCTTCGCTTGCGGCCTTCTGGATTGCTTCGCTACGCTCGCAATGACGGCGGAAAGTGGAGTGTGTGCCTCTACCTGTTCGGATCCGGATAAACCAAACTGCGCCAGCCTGAGCGATCGAACGGCGCCCACGCGCCTTCCTTCTGCGCGAGACGCTCTGCCACTGCATAGACGACGGCGGGGTGATGCCCCATCCCGCAATGACTGCTCTCGACCTCGATGCTCTCGGACATCGCCGACGGCTTCTCCATGCAGCCCTGCCAGGCACAGACGCCGTCGGTACGACTGTAGATCGCGGTGGTCGGGACCGGCGGCGTATCGGCAAGCGAACCACCGAAATCGTCGTCGGTGTCATCGGCGCGTTTGCCGCTGGCGAATTCATAGACACGCCAGGCATTGGTGGATTTCGGATGGCCGGCAAACGGGCTACCCAGCGTGATCACCGAACGGACGCGGTCCGGCATCATCTTGGCGAGCTGGCGCGCATAAAGGCCGCCGAGACTCCAGCCGACCAAACTCACCTTGCGGCCGTGGGTCTCGTTCATCTCTTTCAGCAATTCGACCATGCTGCCCTGCACGCCGTCACGCAGCCCGAGATTGCGGCCCTGCTTCCAGCCGCTGACGGCATAGCCGCGGCCCTTGAGGAAGGTGCGAAGCGGACCTGTCGAAACATCCGAGGCCACAAGGCCGGGCAGTACCAGTACCGGATGACCATCGCCACGCGGCGCGAGATTCAGCAGAGGCAGCGCGCCGAGAAAGGCGCCGAATTCGTGAACCGCACGGCCTTCAAGAAACATCAGGGTTTTCGATGGGGGACGTTGCGCCTGGGCCGTAGCCGACATCTGATTTCCTCTCGCCGGCGCGTTGGCCGGTCATATCGATTGATTTGAATGCAGCCTCACAGGGAGGGAATCACACAACGCACCGAAGCAACTATCAGTTCACTCAAGTTAAGGTCGGCCTTGTGGCAGTTCAAGCGCATCCCGATACCCCTCCGGCGCCTCACTTCCGCAATGCGGAACTGCTCTCACAGCAGTCGCAACAGATATTCGATCGTGTAGAGCGCCAGCCCGGCGAGCCCGCCGATCAGCGAACCGTTGAAGCGGATATATTGCAGATCGCGGCCTATATTGACTTCGATGACGCCGATCAGCTGCTGCATGTCCCAGCCCTTCACCTGATCGGCGATAAAACTCGACACGCCGCTTTTCTGATCGGCGATGAACGTGCGCAGCACCACGACGATGCCATGGTTGATCTCGCCGCGCATCTCGGCATCGGCGCGCAGCGCTGCGCCGGCCTCGACGAACACATTGGCGAGATGATGTGCCAGTACATTGCTTTCACCCGACGCACTGCGCTCGATGAAGCTGCGCGCATTGTTCCAGAGATTACGCCCAAGTTCGGCAAGCTCGGGGCGCGCCAGCAGATCGCGCTTCAACCCATCGATGCGGCCGGTGAAGCCGGGCTCGGTCTCCAGCCGATCGACGAAGGAGAGCAGCATGCGGTCGAACTCACCACGGAACGGATGCGCTGGATCCTTGCGCACATCGTCAAAGAAGGTCGTGGCCGACGCGACGATGCGCTTCAGCAGGAACGCATCGGCGCGATAGAGTTTGAGCAACGTCGGCAGCTCGTCGCGAATCTTGTTCTTGATGACAGCCAGCGTGTCCGGCTCGGTCAGCGCGCCATGCATGGCGCCGAGCAGGTTATCGAGCAGGCCCTGATGGCGACCATCCCTGATGAAGCCGCGCATGGTGCCGGCAGCGATGGGCGCGAGATCAACCGACTGCAGCTGGGTCATCACGCGGCGCGTGATGAAGGTTTTGAGACCAGACGTTTCCGTCGCCGACATCGCCTCCGGCAACAGCCGCAGCAAGAAACGCGCGAGATCCGCGCTACGCTTTTTGTCGCTCAGCCAGTCTGCAACGAAACTCGCAAAATCCACCTCACGTAATTTGGCCTCGACCGGCCCGGCTTCGAGGAAATGCACCTCGATGAATTCACCCAGCTTGTCGGCGATGCGATTTTGATTCGCCTGGATGATCGCGGTGTGCGGAATCGGCAGACCCAGCGGCCGACGGAACAGCGCGACAACGGCGTACCAGTCCGCCAATCCGCCAATGGTCGCCGCTTCCGCGAAGGCCGCAACGAATCCGAACGCGGGATGAATCGGCAGCAGGATTTTTGCCGTTATGAACACCACCAGACAGCTCGCCAGCACCAGCGCCGCGATCGCCTTGACGCGGCGCAACTCTGCTGCGCGCGCAGCGTCGCCGGGACTCGCGAAAGACGAAAAACTGTTTGCGTCCATAGGCTTCCTCAACCGGTCAAGATGGCCGGTTCCCGCTGTTAACATAATGTCGGACAATGTGAGTCACTGTCGTTAACCTTTCTTAAAGATGTCGCTCGCGGAACCTGCTCCGCGTGGTAAATCTCGATTCGAACTTGCGAGGCGCGCTTCGCTTTGATGAGCGCCGAAGACCGTTTTGGGAATTTCATGAGCGAATCATTGTCGTACCGCCCCGCCCGCGATCCGCTACCGGATCAGGAACAGAAGCAGGCCGCGCTGAGCTATCTCAACGAAGCCTGGGCGGAAGCACGGCATGACGGCGTCGATGGCGATTGCCTCGCGCAGGCCAGCCTGTTCGCGGCCTTTGCCGAGCTCGTCGGCACCTATGGCGAAGACGCCGTAGCGAAGTTTGTCGAGGGTCTTCCGGGCCGCGTGCGCAATGGCGAGTTCTCGCTGACACTGGCACGGCAGTAAGATTTCTTACCCTCCCCTGAAGGGAGGGTCGGTGAGCAATCCGCGAAGCGGATGCGAGACGGGGTGGGGTGAGGCCACACACTACGTCGCTCGTGATTTCACCCCACCCCGCTGCGAGCTTCGCATGCATCGCCCCCCCTCCAGGGGAGGGTGAAGAGTTCAAGCCTTCAACGTCTCCAGGAATTTCACCGTCTCACCCTGCGACGGCGCGACCAGCTCGCCCTGCCACATCACGCGGCGGCCGCGCACGAAGGTGCCGACGGGCCAGCCAGTGACTTTCACACCGTCATAGGGCGTCCAGCCAGCCTTAGAGGCTACCCAGTCATTGGTGATGGTCTCGGTGCGTTTCAGATCCACGATGGTGAAGTCGGCGTCATAGCCCGCCGCGATGCGGCCCTTCATCGCGATGTTGTAGAGCCGCGCGGGACCTGCACTCGACAGATCGACGAAGCGTGCCAGCGACAGGCGGCCGGCATTGACGTGATCCAGCATGATCGGCACCAGTGTCTGCACGCCGGTCATTCCCGAGGGCGACGCCGGATAGATTTTCTTCTTTTCCTCGAGCGTGTGCGGCGCGTGGTCGGAGCCGAGCACATCGATGATGCCCTGACTGATGCCATTCCAGATGCCGTCGCGATGGCTGGCATCGCGCACCGGCGGGTTCATCTGCGCCAGCGTGCCGAGGCGTTCGTAGCATTCTGGCGCCGCCATGGTCAGATGATGCGGCGTCGCCTCGCAGGACGCGACGTCCTTGTGGTCGCGCAAATATTCGATCTCTTCTTTCGTCGAGATATGCAGAACATGAATGCGCTTGCCGGTCTCGCGCGCAAGGTTGACCAGTCGCTGCGTCGCCATCAGCGCCGCAGTCTCGTCGCGCCACACCGGGTGTGAACGAGTATCGCCTTCGATGCGCAGGTTCTTGCGCTCGTTGAGGCGATATTCGTCCTCGGCATGGAAGGCGGCGCGGCGCTTGATGACCTGGAAGATGCGGCGGAGGCTGTCGTCATCCTCGACCAGCAGCGCGCCCGTCGACGAGCCGATGAATACTTTCACGCCGGCGCAGCCGGGCGCACGTTCCAGCTCCGGCAGGTCCTGCACGTTCTCACGGGTCCCGCCGATGAAGAAGGCGTAATCGCAATGCATGCGATGATGGCCGCGCTTCACCTTGTCGGTGAAAGTGGCTTCGTCGATGGTCAGCGGATTGGTATTCGGCATTTCGAACACGCCGGTGACGCCGCCCATCACGGCGCTGCGTGATCCGGTCTCCAGGTCTTCCTTCTGCTCGAGGCCCGGTTCGCGGAAATGCACCTGGGTGTCGATCACGCCCGGAAGGATGTGCAGCCCCTTGCAGTCGATCACTTCAGCGGCCGAGGCCGCACCGAGCGATCCGATGGCCGCGATTCGGCCATTGCGAATGCCGATATCGCGCGCACCCTCGCCGTCCTGATTGACGACGGTGCCGTTCTTCAAAATGGTGTCGAATGTCTGGGTCATCTGGTCTCGTCACAGCCTGTGAATGCCGCGCAGGATGAGCGCGGGCCTTGTTGTCGGCATCTTAGCGGCTTAACTTTAGCTGTCATATCCGCCAGCCGTGATTCACCCTCGTTTCCTGGCTCGTTTATTGGATTTTTCGAGATTTTCCCAATGAAAGCAGCGTTTCTCCCCGATCGGGGTGTGGTGAAAATCGCCGGCGACGACGCCCGCGGTTTCCTCAACAACCTCGTGACCTCCGAGATCGAGGTGGTGACGCCGGGCACCGCGCGGTTCGGCGCGCTGCTGACGCCGCAGGGCAAGATCATCGCCGACTTCCTCATCACCGAAGCGCCGGCCGGCCATGGCGGCGGGCTGCTGATCGACTGCCCGCGCGAACTGGCACAACCGCTGGCCACCAAGCTCGGCTTCTACAAGCTGCGCGCCAAGGTGACGGTAGAGAATCTCTCCGACGCGCTCGGCGTGCTTGCGGTGTGGGATGGCGAGCCCGGCATGAAGCCAGACCTGACCTTCGCCGATCCGCGCAATGCGGAGCTTGGCTATCGCATCCTCGTGCCGCCCGATCTGGTCCCGAAGACGGCTGCGCTGGTTGGTGCCGAACTGGTCGATGCATCAGCCTATGAAGCGCACCGCATCAGGCTCGGCGTGCCACGCGGGGGCGCCGACTTTGCCTATGGCGATGCGTTCCCGCACGAAGCCAATATGGACAAGCTCTCCGGCGTCGATTTCGACAAGGGCTGTTACATCGGCCAGGAGGTCGTCTCCCGCATGCAGCATCGCGGCACTGCGCGCACGCGCATTGTCGGCGTCACGCTGGATGGCGCGGCGCCGGCCGCCGGCACCGAAATCCGCGCTGCGGACAAGCCTATCGGCACCATGGGCTCGTCTGCCGATGGCCGTGGCCTCGCCATGATCCGCACCGACCGCGCCAGTGATGCGCTCGATGCCGATGCCGCTTTCCTGGCTGGCGACATCGCCATTCATCTGGCCGACGCCGCTGCGGTGCGCGCACTGGCCACGAAAAAGACCCCCGCATGAAAAAGATTTCGGCATGAGCAAACCCGCGATCGCGCATGCCGACGGCAAGACGCGCTGCCCGTGGCCGGGTGAAGATCCATTCTATGTCGCCTATCACGACACCGAATGGGGCGTCCCGGAATATGACGACCGCGCGCTCTATGAAAAGCTGATCCTCGATGGCTTCCAGGCCGGCCTCTCCTGGATCACCATCCTGCGCAAGCGCGACAATTTCCGCAAAGCATTCGATGATTTCCAGCCGGAGAAGATCGCGCGCTACAGCGAGAAGAAAGTTCACGCGCTGATGAATGATGCCGGCATCGTGCGCAACCGCGCCAAGATAGAAGGCGCGATCCTCAGCGCCAAAGGCTATCTGAAAATCATGGAAGAAGGCGCCGGCTTCTCGAAATATCTGTGGGACTTCGTCGATGGCAAACCGCTGGTCAACAATTTCAAGACCCATGGCAGCGTGCCGGCCTCGACCCCGCTATCGGCCAAGATCTCCAAGGACCTGCAGGGGCGCGGCTTCAAATTCGTCGGCCCGACCATCGTCTATGCCTTTATGGAGGCCACCGGCATGGTCAACGATCATCTCGTGACCTGCTTTTGCCACGAGGCCTGCATGGGCCTGAAGCGCAAGCCGCGCCTCAAGGCGAAGTAGCAGCAAGAAACTCAAGACAAAAAACCGATGACCAAATCGAAATTCGACCAAAGATTTTCCCGCGACGTCGCCACACGCGCCTGGCAACGCATGCTGTCGGGCCGGCGGCTTGATCTGCTCGATCCCTCGCCGCTGGATATCGAAATTGCCGATATTGCCCACGGGCTCGCGCGCGTCGCGCGCTGGAACGGGCAGACCCACGGCGCTCATATTTTCTCGGTGGCACAGCACACGCTTCTCGTGGAAGCCGTGTTGCGCGAGCAGATGCCGCGCGCTGATGAGCGCGTGCGGCTCGCGGCCCTGCTGCATGACGCGCCGGAATATGTCATCGGCGACATGATCTCGCCGTTCAAGGCGGTGATCGGCGGCGATTACAAGGTGATCGAGAATCGCCTGCTCGGCGCCATCCACATCCGCTTCGGCCTGCCGCCAGCGCTGGAGCCCGGGATCACCAAACAGATCAAGGCCGCCGATATGGGCGCCGCCTATCTGGAAGCCACACGCCTTGCGGGATTCAAGGAGGCCGAGGCAAAGCGTCTGTTCGGCAAGGATCCCGGCCTCTCGGAAGCTATGGTGGAAGATTACCTGACGCCGTGGTCGGCGGGGAAGGCTGAGAAGCGGTTTCTGGCAAGGTTTGAGGCGCTCCTGGCGTAATTTAAACTCCGTCATGCCCGGGCATGACGTGGAGAGAACGGAGCGTTATAACGACGCTCAACAAAAGGTTCCCCGATGATCCACGTCTGCTCGCTCGCCGATCTGCATCCCACCGTGAAGGACACGGCCGCGAGCCACGTGCTCACCATCATGGCCAATGTCGCGCAGGTGCAGCGGCCGCCGTCGATCAGCGAGGCCAATCATCTCAGGGTGCAGGTCGACGACATCACCGAGGCGATGGACGGCTTTGTCGCGCCCAACGAAGGTCACATCACGCAGGTGCTGGACTTCGTCCGCGGCTGGGATCGCGCCTCGCCGCTGGTGATCCATTGCTATGCCGGCATCTCGCGTTCCACCGCCAGCACCTTTGCCGCCGCCTGCATGCTCAATCCGGACCGCGACGAGCGCGACATCGCGCTGCGAATCCGCGCCGCCTCGCCGATCGCCTCCCCCAACCGCCTGCTCGTGACTCTCGCCGACAAGGCGCTGGGCCGCGGCGGCCGTATGGTCCGCGCGCTCGACGAGATGGGCCCCGGCAATCTGACCGTGATCGGCAAACCGTTTCGCCTCGATCTGGATTAATTCCAGCAATTGCACGCCAAATACACGGATCGCGTGAACTAAAGTTCTCCACGACAACACATAGAGTTGCCATGTCCCCGGACGTCGTTCCGGGGCATGATTGGCGCGCGTCCTGCTCTCTGAAGGTTTGATAGTCGATGTTCGATGATTTCGGTTTCGTCACGCTGGTGATTGCTATCGTTGCCTTCATCTTCGCGCGTAAGGCGCGCAATGAGGTGAAGGTGCTGCGCGCCCGGGTCGACGCCTATGAGGCGCTACCGCGCGTGGCGGCAACGCCGGCCGCCGTCGCAAGGCCGGACCTCACACCGACCACGCCGAACGTTGCATCCGCCCCTGCCGTATCCGAGACTCCAACCGAGGTGACCCGCGAAGCTGCCCCCTCGATCCAGCCGGATGTCCCTGCTCGTACTACGCCCGAACCCGCCGCGCCTGTGGAAGCCCCTGCGGCTGGCCCCGGCTTCGAGGAACGCATCGGCACGCGCTGGGTGGTCTGGGTCGGCGGCCTCACGCTGGCGCTCGGCGGCTTCTTCATGGTGCGCTATTCCATCGAGGCTGGCCTGCTCGGCCCCGAAGTGCGCGTGCTGCTCGGCGGCCTGTTCGCCCTGGCATTGCTCACCGTCGGCGAATTTGCGCGCCGCAAGGAAAGCCTCTCGGCAATCGCACCGCTGCCCATCGCCAATATTCCGGCGATCCTCACGGCCGCCGGCACTGCCGTCGCCTTCGCCACGGTCTATGCGGCCTATGCGCTGTACGACTTCCTCGTCCCCGGCACGGCCTTCGCCCTGCTCGGCATCGTCGCCATGTGCACCATGGCCGCGGCATTGCTGCACGGCCCGGCGCTCGCGGGCCTCGGCATTGCCGCCGCTTTCGTCACGCCGGTGCTGGTATCGTCCGGCAAACCGGATTACTGGGCGCTGTATATCTATCTCGCCATCGTTATGGCGGCCGCCTTCAGCCTCGCGCGTATCCGGCTGTGGCGCTGGCTGGCGCTGACCACCATCGTCTTCGCGACGCTGTGGACCCTGCCGGGCCTCGACGCCGGCACACCGGCACTCGCGCCTCATGCGTTCCATGTCCTGGCCGGCTTCATCTTGGCCTCACTGCTGGTCGTCTGCGGCTTCCTGTATGGTCCGCCGGCCGAAGAAGGCCGCATCGAAGGCATCTCGTCGGGCGCCCTCAGTGCGAGCCTGCTCAGCGCGACGCTGGTGGTGCTCTCGAGCTTCCATGCCGACATGGCCATGGTGACCTTCGCGCTGATCGTCGCTGGCACGCTGTTCGTCGCATGGTACGCACAAGCGGCCACCGCGGCGGTTGCCGTGGCCGCTGGCTTCGTCGCCGTGGTCTTCCTGGAGTGGGCCATCCAGGGCAATCTCGACATGCTGGTACTGCCCGGCGGGCCGCTAGCCGGCATCGGCGCCAGCCCGGTGGAAAGCTCGGTGTCGCTGCATCTCGCATCCGCCGCCATCTTCGCCATTGGCTTCGGCGTGCTCGGCTTCCTCGCCCAGGGCCGATCCGTTAGTGCCGTTATTCCGGTGATCTGGTCGGGCGCCGCGGTATTCACGCCGCTGGCGCTGTTGATCGCGCTCTATGCCCGCATCGCGCATCTCGATCGCTCGATCCCCTTCGCCATTCTCGCCGTGATCATCGGCGCAGCCTTCGCGGCCGCCACCGAACTGCTCAGCAAGCGCGAGCCACGTCCGGGTCTCGCGATCTCCACGGCGCTGTTCGCCACCGGCACGCTCGGTGCGCTGGCGCTGGGGCTGACCTTTGCACTGGAGAAAGGCTGGCTCACCATCGCACTGTCGCTGATGGCGCTGGGCACAGCCTGGATCTCCATGCAGCGGCCGATCCCGTTCCTGCGCTGGCTCGCGGCCATCCTTGCCGGCATTGTCGTCGCCCGGATGGGCTGGGAGCCCCGCGTGGTCGGCGATCTCGTCGGCACCACGCCGATCTTCAATTGGCTGCTGTGGGGCTACGGCGTGCCCGCTGCATCGTTCTGGGCCGCCAGCATCCTGATGCGCCGCCGCGGCGATGACGCGCCGCTCCGCATGGTGGAATCCGCTGCGATTCTGTTCACAGTGTTGCTGGCCTTCATGGAGATCCGCCACTTCGTGAATGGCGGCGATGTCTATCGGTCCTCCTCAAGCCTCACCGAGGTCGCGCTGCAGGTCTGCGTCGCACTGGCCATGGCAATCGGACTGGAACGCCTGTGGGAGCGGAGCCGCAGCATCGTTCACAGCGTCAGTGCCGGGCTGCTGACATTGTTCGCCGGCGTAGCAAGTCTCGGCGGGTTGCTGTTCATCACCAATCCCGGCATCTGGCGTATCGATGTCGGCGGCGTAATCTTCAACCTGCTGCTGCTCGGCTATGCTCTGCCCGCGGTGCTCGCTCTGCTGCTGTCCTATGCCGTCGCCGGCCGTCGCAAGCCGGCCTATGGCAACACCATCGCCGGTGGTGCGCTGGTGCTAGCCCTGATGTATGTGACGCTGCAAATCCGCCGCATCTATCACGGTCCGATCTTCTACAACGCTTCAATCACCGACGCCGAGCAATATACGTTGTCGATCGCGTGGCTCGGCTTTGGCGTCGTGCTGCTCGGCATCGGCATCCTGTTCAACTCGCAGCGCGCGCGGCTCGCCTCCGCCGTGGTCATCGCATTGACGATCCTCAAAGCGTTCCTAGTCGACATGTCGTCGCTGACAGGCGTCTATCGCGCGCTGTCCTTCATGTGCCTCGGCCTCGTGCTGGTGGCCATCGGCTGGCTGTATCAGCGCATCCTGTTCTCGAGACGCGCACAGTCACCCGCGGCGGCCCCTGCAGCAGAAAGCTGACGCCTCTCCAGCGCAATTCCCGCTTGCGCATTCCCTGCGATCGTCAATGATACCGATCGCGGCGATCTCCGGCCTTAAACCGGGGATCGCCGCATAAAAGCATCCGCGCACCAAGCGCGAGAGCCAAAAAAGATCGGGAGCCCATGAACGTCCAGGGAAAGATCGCCACAGATCCATCCGTCGAAAACTCCGCCGAACATGTCGATGTCATTGTTGTCGGCGCCGGGATCTCGGGCATCGGCGCCGCTTATCACCTCACCAAGCAAAATCCGGACACGCGTTTTCTGGTTCTGGAAACCCAGGACAGTTTCGGCGGCACCTGGCACACCCATCGCTATCCCGGCATCCGCTCCGACAGTGACCTGCATACGTTCGGCTATCGCTTCAAGCCCTGGACATCGGCGCCCATCGCCACCGCTGCGGAAATCCTGCGCTATATGGGGGACGTGATCGCCGAGAACGGCCTCGGCGCGCATATCCGCTACAAGCACAAGATCCTCTCCGCCAACTGGTCGAATGACGACAAGCTCTGGAGGCTGACGGTCGTCCGCCACGACACCGGCGAGACGCTGAACTTCGCCACGCGTTTTCTCTGGATGTGCCAGGGCTATTACAACCACAGTCAGGGCTACACGCCGCAATGGCCCGGCATGAACCGGTTCAAGGGCCGCATGGTGCATCCACAGACCTGGCCGGAGGACCTCGACATCGCCGGCAAGAAAGTCGTGGTGATCGGCTCTGGCGCCACAGCGGCGACTCTGGTGCCGGCCATCGCCGATAAATGCGCTGAAGTCACCATGCTGCAGCGCTCGCCGACTTTCTTCATCACCGGCCGCAATGCCAACGCTCTGGCAGAGACGCTGCGCGAGCTGGATGTCGACGAAGAATGGGTCCATGAGATCGTCCGCCGCAAGATCCTGTTCGATCAGCAGGCCTTTACCAAGCGGACTAACAGTGAACCGGAGGTGGTGAAAGAGGAACTGCTGAAGGGCGTACAGGCCTATCTCGGCAAGAACTACGATATCGCCACTCATTTCACGCCGCGTTATCGGCCCTGGCGCCAGCGCATCGCCTTCATCCCCGATGGTGATCTGTTCCAGAGCATCAAGGCCGGCAAGGCGACCGTCGTCACCGACGAGATCGAGACCTTCACCGAACACGGCATCACGCTGAAATCAGGCAAGACGATCGACGCCGACGTGGCCGTCACCGCCACCGGCTTCAATCTCAACATGCTCGGCGATATCGCCTTCTCCATCGATGACGCACCGCTGAATTTCTCCGACACCGTGACCTATCGCGGCATGATGTTCACCGGCGTGCCGAACATGGTGTGGATCTTCGGCTATCTCCGTGCCAGCTGGACATTGCGTGTCGATCTCGTCGCCGACTTCGTCTGCGGGCTGCTGAAGCACATGGAAGAGACCGGCACGACCATGGTGACGCCGATGCTGCGGCCGGAGGACAGCGACATGCCGCTACTGCCCTGGATCGATCCGGACGACTTCAATCCCGGCTACATCATGCGCGGCATGCACCTGTTGCCGAAGCGCGGCGACAAGCAGGAGTGGCAGCACAACCAGGACTACTGGAGCGACAAGAACATATTTCCGGCCATCGCCTATGACGATCCGATCTTCCGATACACGTAACAAACGTTCAACACATCGCGCATTTCTCCAAGCATTGCGCAAACATAATTGACCATCATGAAACCGTTTCGCGGTTCAGCTATTGCTGCAGTGCGACCACTCGGCTCCAATCACAATTGGACCGACCGCATTGCTGCTCAGCCCGCCTCCCGGCGGAGAGCCAATTCTAGAAATCGGAGCCCCCAATGTCGAAAACTGTCGCGGATGAGATTGTCCATGTTCTTGAGACGATTGGCGTACAGCAGATTTTCGGCCTGATCGCCGACTCGCTTAATCCTTTGGCGGACTCGGTCCGGCGCAGCAAGATCGAATGGGTCGGGGTACGGCACGAGGAAGGCGCGGCGCTGGCCGCCGCAGGCCAGGCCAAGCTCACCGGCAAGCTCGGCGTTTGCGCCGGCTCCACCGGGCCCGGCAGCACGCATCTCGTCGCCGGTCTCTATGAAGCGGCGCGCGATCACGCCCCGGTGCTGGCACTCTCGGGCGAAATGGCGCGAGCAGCAAAAGGCGTCGACTTTTTCCAGACCACCGAGCCGGACCTGCTGTTTCGCGACGTCGCACTCTACACCCAGACCATCACCACCGCCGCGCAGGCGCCCGGCGTGATCCATCAGGCCATCTCCACCGCCTATGCAGGGCCTGGCGTCGCGCATCTGACGCTGCCTGTCGACGTGCTGTCGTCGAAAGCCGAAGGGGCGACAGCGAGCCTTGCCACGCTGGTGCCACGCGGCGAGATCCTCCCGAATGATGCCGCCATACAGGAAGCCGCCCGCCGCATCGACGAAGCCAGCAGCGTTGTCATAATGTGCGGCCATGGCGCCATCGGCAGCGCCGAACTCCTGCGTGCGCTCAGCGATAAGCTGAAGGCGCCACTGGTGCATTCGGTGCGCGGCAAGGAGATCATGGCGTTCGATGACATCAGATGGATGGGCGGGCTCGGCATGATCGGCACCAAGGCCGTCTACAATGCCGTGCATGATTGCGACCTGCTCGTCATGGTGGGCACCGACTATCCCTATTCCAACTTCCTGCCGCGCAAGGGCAATGTCATCCAGATCGATGTGCGCGCCGAAGCGCTCGGCAGGCGCACGCCGACGAGCCTCGGCGTCATCGGCTCGGCACGGCCAGCGCTGAAGATGCTGCTGGACAGGGTGCAGACCAAGACCGACGGCGAGTTCTTCGAGACGACCAGTCACGCCCGCAAGAAGTGGGATGAGATGCTCGACAAGCAGGCCGATCCTGCGCGCAGCAAGAACAGGATCCACCCGCAGGCCGTCGCGCGCATCGCCAGCGATCTGGCACGGCCCGATGCAATCTTCGTATTCGACACCGGTCTGAACACGCTGTGGTCGGCCAACTGGATCCGCCAGAACGGCACCCAGCGCATCATCGGCTCGTTCAACAATGCTGCGGTCGGCACGTCCGTCGGCCAGGGCAACGGCGTGCAGATCCTCGATCGCAGCAAGCAGGTGATCGTGCTCACCGGCGACGGCGGCTTCAACATGCTGATGGGCGAGTTCATGACCGCCGTTCAGCACAAACTGCCCATCAAGGTCATCGTCTACAACAATTCGGCATTGGGCCTGATCACACTGGAAGCCGAAAGCATTGGCCTGGCGCCGTTCCGCGAGGCCATCGAATTCCCCAATCCCGATTTCGCCGCACTGGCGCGTGCCTGCGGCGCGCAGGGCTTTACGGCCAAGCAGCCGGGCGATCTGAAGAAGGCCATCGCCGACGCGCTGGCCTGTGACGGACCCGCCATCGTCGATTGCGTAGTGGCGGCCGACGAGATCCCGAACCTGCCGCATGTGGACGCCGCCATGGTGGGCAATTACGCGCTGGCGAAGATCAAGGAAGCAGTGATGGCGGTGACGGGCTGATCTCGGACCTATCAGCTGTCATGCGCGGGCTTGTCCCGCGTATCCACGTCTTGGCCGAGGCGAGCAAGACGTGGATGGCCGGGACAAGCCCGGCCATGACGAACGAGAGAACGGAGCGCGAGGTCGCCTAAAGTGTTCGCCAAAAATACACTTCGCCACACCTGCTCAATTTATCGCCGAGAATAAATCCAGCCTGCCCAAAGCCGGGGCAAAACACTTCAAGCCTCAAGCTATCCGCAGAAAACCTGCGCGATTGTTTGAAGCTTTTTCGTGCCCAAGATGGCACGCAGCTTGCGTATGTGCGGTACCCAGGAAACCGCATCATGCCGCCGAAACAAGTTCAACTCACCGTCCAGAACATCAGCAAGTCGTTTGCCGGCAAGGGCGGCGACGTCAATGTGCTCGACGATCTCTCTTTCACCATCAACGAACGCGATTTCGTCAGCATTATTGGCCCCAGCGGCTGCGGCAAGACGACCATCTTCAACATCATCGCCGGCCTGCTGGAGCCCGATGGCGGCGCTATCACCTATCGCGGCAAGGAAATCGAGAGCCTGCGCGGCCGCGTCGGCTACATGATGCAGAAAGACCTGCTGTTTCCGTGGCGCACGGTGATGGGCAATGTGCTGCTCGGGCTGGAGACGCGCGGCGTCGACCAGAAGGAGGCCGAGGAGAAAGCGCGCGAGTATCTCAAGCAGTTCGGCCTCGCCGGCTTCGAGAACGCCTATCCCAAGACCCTGTCCGGTGGCATGCGCCAGCGCGTGGCGCTGATCCGTACGCTGATCATGGATCCCGACATCCTGCTGCTCGACGAGCCGTTCTCGGCGCTGGATTATCAGACGCGGCTGTATCTCGAAGGCGTGCTGAAGGATGCCGTACAGACCTACAACAAGACGGTCATCCTCGTGACCCATGACATCGACGAGGCCGTCGCGCTGTCGAAGCGCGTCGTCGTGCTCTCCGGCCGCCCGGCGCGGGTGAAGGTCGTGCATGAGATTGACATCGAGGCAACCTCGCCCATCACCGCGCGCAACGACGTGAAATTCTCGACCTATTTCAAGACGCTCTGCGCCGAACTCGATATCCAGACGGAGAAAACATCATGACCCTCGTGATGTCCGGTACGCCTGCACGCAAAAAGTCTGTTCCGCGCAAGTCCCGCAAGAAGCGATCGACCTTCGACACGACGCTCGGCCGCGCGGTGTTGCAGCTGCTCGCCGTCGCAGTGTTCTTCGCGCTATGGGAGCTCGGCGTCCATGCCGGCTATATCTCGGCATTTTTGATGGGGTCGCCATCTGGCATCTTCGCCACGTTCTACAAGCTGGTCCTGAGCGGCGAACTGCTGTCGGATTCCTGGTACACGCTGTTCGAGGCCATTTTGGGCTTCATCATCGGCACCATCTTCGGATCGCTGTTCGGTCTTGCGCTGTGGTATTCGGTGTTCGTCGCGAAGCTGGTCGAGCCCTTCATCGTCGCCATCAATTCCGTGCCGAAGATCGCACTCGCGCCCATCGTGGTGCTGTGGTTCGGCACCGGCCTGATATCGAAGGTCGCACTCGCCGTTTCACTCACTGCACTGGTAGCGCTGATCGCCGCTTATCAGGCGGCCAAGGATGCCGACGTCGATCTGCAGTCGCTGATGATCTCCATGGGTGCCGACAAGCATCAGGTGTTCTGGAAGGCTGTAGTGCCATCCACACTGCCGTCGATTATCGCCACCTTCCGCATCAATATCGGCTTCGGCCTGGTCGGCGCCGTGGTCGGCGAGTTCATCTCGTCGCAGCGCGGCCTCGGCCACATGATCTTCCTCGCCTCCAGCCTGTATGACCTCAACTCGGTCTGGGTCGGGCTGTTCACGCTGATGATCCTTGGCTTCGTGCTCTATTACGTCATCGACATCATCGAGCGCACTTCGCTGCCGTGGAAGCAGGCGACCACCTCGCATCAGGTCCAGGTTTAATCCCCCCTTTCCACCATAACGGAGACGTTCTATGTCATTGTTGAAGCGTATCACCGGCGCGGTCGCGCTGGCTGGAGTCTTGCTCGCCACGCCAGCGATGGCGCAGAACAAGAAGGTGGTGTTGTCGCAGGCCTTCCAGTCGATGCTGTATTTGCCGCTCTATGTAGCCATCAATGAAGGCTTCTTCACCGCGCAGGGCCTCGACCTCACCAAGGAAACCGCAGGCTCGCCCACGGTCGCACTCTCGGCAGTGATCTCCGGCAGCGCGCAGTTCTCGATCCACGGGCCGGAATGGACAGCCATTGCGGCCTCCAAGGGCGCGCCGGTCGGCATCATCGCCAACGTCGTTAACGGCGCCGCGGTGTGGATCGCCACCGCGCCGGATTTCAAGTTCACTGACGTCAAGAGCCTGAAGGGCCAGAAGGTGGTCGTTGGCACCATGCCGACCACCAGCACCTCGCTGTTCCTGAAGCTACTGAAAGAGAACGGCATGGACGGCAAGACCGATGTGGAGATGATCCCCGTCGCGATCGGCAGCGAACCGGGTCCGTTCCTCGCCAAGCAGGCTGACGTCGCCGTGATGTATGAACCCGGCCTCGATCAGGTTGTCGCCAAGGGAATGAAGGTGGTCTACGGCTTCCCGAAGAGCTACGGCGCCTATGCATTTTCGTCGGTGACCGCACGCAACGACGTCAATCCGGATCTGGCGCAGCGCGTCACCAACGGTATGGAAATGGCGATGCGCTTCATGAAGAAAGATCCTGCCAAGACCGTGGCCATTGCGCAGAAGGAATTTCCAACGCTGGATCCGGCCGTGATTGAATCCGCCGTCAAGCGTATGCTGGCCGACGGCGTCTATCCGGACAGCGTCGATATTTCTGCACCCTCGCTGAAGATCTCCATGGACACCCAGATCGCGCTCGGCAATCTCGCGGCCCAGCCCGACTATGACAAGTTTGTCGTGAAGAAATATATCGAGCCCGCACTGGCGATGAAGTAATATCGAAGGCGCGCAGCCTCGCGGTTGCGCGCCTCTCTCGATCCCAGAAGAAACGTTCAGGACGACACGACATGACGAATGCAACCGCGCGCACTGCAACATCTGGCGCGGGGGTTCTGGACCTGCTGCGGCTGTTCAAGGGCAACACATCTGCGGCAGATCACTACGCATCGGAGCGGCTCGCACAGGCCAAGGCTGCCGAGCCCATACTGAAGGCCTTTGAGGTCCTCCCCACCGACACTGTGCGCAAGCCAGGGCTGCTCTCCGGCATTCCCGTCGCCGTCAAGGATATCATCGCCACCACCGACATGCCGACCACCAATGGCTCGGCCGTCTATGCCGATCACGTGCCGTCGGCCGATGCATGGGTCGTCGAACGTCTGCGCAATCTCGGCGCCACCATCTTCGGAAAGACCGTCTCGACCGAATTCGCCTGGCGCCATCCCGGCCCGACCACCAATCCATGGAACAGCAAGCACACACCGGGTGGCTCGTCCTCCGGCTCGGCAGCCTCCGTCGCTGCCGGCATCGTGCCCCTGGCGCTGGGCACGCAGACGCTGGGCTCCATCGTCCGCCCCGCCGCCTTCAATGGCGTCGTCGGCTTCAAGCCGAGCTTCGGCGCTATCCCCCGCAGCGGCGCGCACCACCTCAGCCAGTCGCTCGACCACATCGGCTTCTTCGCGCGCAAGGTCGATGACGTCGCCTATGCGCTGTCACTGATCGCAGGCACCAGCGACAGCGATCCGCATGGCGCGCCGGTGCCGGGTTTCGAAATCTCCGTCGAGCGCGGTGTACCGCCGCTGCCGTCCCCGCGTCTTGCGGTGGTGCGCTTTGCCAAATTCGCCAAGGCCGAGAGCGAACAGCAACAGGTGTTCGAAGCCTCCGTTGCCCGACTGCGCAGCGCGGGTGCTGTCATCGAAGAACTGGAACTGCCCGAACTCGATCGCAGCAACTGGGACGCGATCAACATCATTCTGGCCGCCGAAGGCGCGGTGATCTTTGGCGATCTCGTCGCGCGCTATCCCGACAAGACCAGCGATCACCTAAAGAAGCTGGTGGAGACCGGCAGCGCCATCAGCGCGGCAGCCTATCTCAAGGCCAAGGCGTTGCAGATGAAGCTGCGTGCGGATTTCACCGCGCAGATGACGAATTACGATGCGGTGCTGACGCTGCCGGCCTATGGCGAAGCACCGGAAGGGCTGAGCTATACCGGCGATGCCGAATATTGCGCGCCATGGACCCTGATCGGCGTGCCCGCGCTGTCGCTACCGGCTGGGTTCGGCAAGAACCATCTGCCGCTCGGCCTGCAGGTGGTCGGCCCCTATCTGAACGATCTGCGCACGCTGCGCGTAGCGAAGTGGATCGAGAGTGCGCTGGCGTTCTCGCCGGGATTGCCCGAGATCAAATAGCAAAGGGCCCTCGTCCAATCTCGGGCGAGGGCCTCAGCCTGATGCTTACTTCTTCACCGCCCCATCGGGATGCGTGGGATCGACCCACAACACCGTCTCCGGCTTCTCCACCGGCTCGATGTCGATATTGATAGCGACCGCCTCGCCGTCGCTGCGCACCAGCACGCATTCCAGCACTTCGTCGGCACTGGCATTGATTTCCTGATGCGGCACGTAAGGCGGCACGAAGATGAAATCGCCGGGGCCGGCCTCCGCGGTAAACTGCAGGCGATCGCCCCAGCGCATCCGAGCCTTGCCCTTCACCACATAGATGACGCTTTCGAGATGGCCGTGATGATGCGCACCGGTCTTGGCATCCGGCTGGATCGACACGGTGCCGGCCCACAGTTTCTGCGCGCCGACGCGCGCGAAATTGATAGCCGCCGCGCGGTCCATGCCTTTGGTCGATGGCACGTTGGTATCGAGGTTGTCGGCCGGAATGACGCGAATGCCGTCGTGCTTCCAGCGATCTGGATCATGGTCGTGGGAATGATCGTGGTCATGTGAATGATCGTGCGGATGCGTGTGGTCGTGACCATGGCCGGACATTTTCGATGCCTTCTTTAGTTCCGCGGAAATGATGTCACATCGTGCGGCATCACGTCCCCGGGAGTGAGGAACATTCAATTGAGCCGGCAATTGTCTCTGCGAAGCTCAAGCAGCGCGTATCGAGAATGGTCTCGGAACTGCGTCTGCAACATGACAGGAGTATCCCATGGGTGCCACCGCAGACAAGATCAAGGGAACCGCAAACGAAGCCATCGGCAAGGCCAAGCAGGGCATCGGTGAAGCGACCGGCTCTGACCGCCTGCAGGGCGAAGGCCTGATCCAGGAAGGCAAGGGCCACGCGCAGAAGGCAGTCGGCGATGCCAAGCAGGCCGCCAAGGACGCCGCCGACAAGGCGTCGGATTTTGCGAACCGCAAACTTTAACCAATTCCAACCGACGGAGTTTTGACTCCTCCGTCGGTCGCAGGTGACGCTGCAAAAGAAGCCGGTCCCGTAAGGGGCCGGTTTTTGCGTTCTGGCACCACGCGTTGCGCTGGTTTCGCCGGGTATGACATAGGTCAATACCTGCGCAGGGGAGCATCCGGCCCAAAGCCCTGATGGCAACGATATTTCGGCCAGTTCCCGGACTTCCCCCTCGCGGGTCCGGCTGGTAAACCCCCGCCATGTTCAAGGTCGCCGCCCTCTATCAATTCGCCGCGCTGCCGGATTTCCGGCAATTGCGCGAGCCGCTGCGCGCACTCTGCGTCAATCTCGGCATCAAAGGCTCGATCCTGCTGGCCGAGGAGGGCATCAACGGCACCGTGGCCGGGACAGACGCCGCCATCGATACGCTGGTGCACGAACTTGAGACCGGCGTGATGTTCAGCGGCCGACTGAACCATCTGGAGCTGAAATTCTCCCGCGCCAGCCTGATGCCGTTCCTGCACATGAAGGTGCGGCTGAAAAAGGAGATCGTCACCCTCGGCGATCCCCAGACGGATCCGACCAAGACGGTTGGCGCCTATGTGGACGCCGCCGACTGGAACGATCTCATCGCCGACGAGAACACGCTGGTGCTCGATACGCGCAACGCGTTCGAAGTGGCGATGGGCACGTTCGAGGGCGCAGTTGATCCGGAGATCGCAAGCTTCGGCCAGTTCAAGGATTTCGTCGCGCGTACGCTGGATCCCGCCAAGCACACCAAAATCGCGATGTTCTGCACCGGCGGCATCCGCTGCGAGAAGGCGAGTTCGTATCTGCTCTCGCGCGGCTTCGCCGACGTCTATCATCTCAAGGGCGGCATCCTGAAATATCTCGAGGAGATCCCTGAGGCCGAGAGCCGCTGGCGCGGCGAATGCTTCGTGTTCGACCAGCGCGTCGCGCTCGGTCATGGCCTCGTCGAAAGCCAGTCGATCAAGCCTGACTTGCCGATCAATTCGGAAGATTTTGCGATGCTGCGGGAGAGCGCATCCGATGAGTGAGACCGCAAAAGACCTGACAGGCTTACGCGAACGTATCGACGCACTCGAAACTCGCGTCGCCTATCAGGACGACACGATCGAGACGCTGAATACGACGATCACCGCCCAGTGGAAACAGATCGACATGCTGACGCGGCAGGTTGCCACGCTCGGCGAGCGGCTGCAGGAGGCCGAAAGCAACAGCGGTGCGCCGCGGAATGAACCTCCGCCGCATTATTGAAGATTATTGGTAGTCAAGTGCAGTGGCCGCGGAGTCCCTCCCCCGCTCTTGCGTGGGGAGGGTGGCCGGCCGCCAGGCCGGTCAGGTGGGGGTCGCGCCACATACAGAGCTACGCTTGTTGCACCCCACCCGTCACATCGATCGCTTCGCTCTCGATGCGCCACCCTCCCCACCGCGCGGCTACGCCGCGCTTGAGGGAGGGAAAGCGGCGCGCTACGCCGACAAATCCGCCGCCAGCTTGCGGTCTCGCAACTCGCGCTTCAGCACCTTGCCGATGGCGCTGCGCGGCAACACATCGACCAGCACGACATCGTTGAGTCGCTGGAACTTGCCGACACGCTCATTCGTCCAAGCCTTCAGTCCCGGCGCATCGACCGAGGCACCCGCCTTCATCACCACGAAGGCGACCGGTGTCTCACCCCACTCTTCCGACGGCATGGCCACAACGGCGGCTTCGAGCACGTCGTCGTGTTTCGTCAGCACGGCTTCGAGATCGCTCGGATAGATGTTGAAACCGCCGGAAATAATCATGTCCTTCTTGCGGTCCATCAGCTGCAGAAAGCCGTCTTCGTCAAAACGCCCGACATCGCCGGTGCGGACATAGCGCTTTCCGGAAGCGTCGTGCCAGAACGTCTCGGCGGTCTTGCCGGGCTGGTTGAGATAGCCCTGCATGATGACGGGCGAATGCCCGACCACTTCGCCAATTTCGCCTTGGGCAACGAAATTGCCGTCCTCGTCAATCAGGCGGATCTCATGATCTGGCGCTGGCTGGCCGACGGTGTGCAACTTGGTCGGATGTTCATGCGCCAGCAACACGCAGGTGCCGCCGCCTTCGGTCATCCCGTAATATTCGGTCAGCCCGCCAGGCCAGCGTTTCAACACGTCGGCCTTCAGCGCGCCGCCGAATGGCGCCGAGGTCGAGAATTTCATCACGAAGGACTTCAGATCGAAACTGTCGAAATCCGGCACCGCCATAATGCGGCGATACTGCACCGGCACCAGCATCGCATGGGTCGCCCGATGTCTGGCGCTGAGTTCAAGGAAGCCGCGCGCATCAAACTTCTTCATCAGCACCAAGGTGCCGCCACCGGCGAGTGTCGGATTGAAACAGACCAGCGTGGTGTTGGAATAGAGCGGCGTCGACAGCACGGTGACCGCATCCGGCCCGTAGCCGAGCGGATCGAGCTGGCCATATTGCCGCCAGCGCATCCAATAGGTGTGGATGATGCCCTTCGGCGTACCGGTCGTGCCCGAGGAATAGATGATATTGAAGACCCATTCCGGATCAATCGTCACCGGCGCTGGCGTCGCACCTTCCGGCGCTAGCCATTGCACAAACGGCTTGCCGGCCTTGCCGCCGTCGAGCGCGACGCGCTGGATGGAGGGATCGATCGTAGCCTCCGCGAAGGAGGCGGCCGTCGCGTCGTCCATGAACAGAATTTTTGCGGCCGCATCCTTCACCATCGCGGCGAAATCCGTGGGTGTCGATGACGGCGCCAGCGGCGCCACCGCCACACCGACGCGCAACGCACCAAGAAACACCGCTGCATATTCGATCGACGACAGCGCACAGATGGAGATCGCGTCGCGCGGCTTGAGGCCACTGGCCTGCAATGATGCAGCGATACGATCGATCAGTGCGTCGAATGCGGCGTAGTCGATCTGGCGATCAGCATCGATCACGGCGATCTTGGTCGGCTTGGATGCGGCGGTGTTACGGACCAGTGCATCGAGGGTGATGAAGTCGGGCATGTTGTTTCTCCCAGTCTTTTTTGTTCTTTATCAACTATCCACGTCATTGCGAGGAGCGAAGCGACGAAGCAATCCAGAGAGCGACAAGGAAAGACTGGATTGCTTCGTCGCCAAGAGGCTCCTCGCAATGACGGCTGAGGGTAAGGCGGCTACCGATCCAGCTTTTCGCCGTTCAGCCACTTCTTGCCGCTGGCATAAAGCGCCTCCACCGCGTCGCCGCGCAGGCCGGGCATATCAGGCTTGATCTGATAACCGATTTGGCTCTGCAGATAAGCGAGATGGCGATAGCCCTCGGGGAAGCTCGCGAGCAAATCCGCATCGAGCTTCAGCGGCGCGCCGGGCACGACGGGATCCATGCGGTCCTTTTCATAAATCGGCTGGCGCAGCACCATGCCCCATTTGCCATCGCGCTTTTCGAGAAAGTCGTAGAACCGCCCGGTCAGCATCACGTCGACATTGACGCCGTGCACCAGCGCGCGCTGGGCGATGGCCATCTTGGTCTGCGAAATTGCGCGGGTGCCTGCGAGATCGATCGACTGCGCGCCGAGGAAATGCATGATCGAGACGCCCTTGGCCCAGCCAGCCTTGCTCATGGCGATGAACTCGTCGGCCGTGCCCTGGGTCCAGGTGGCCACCATGCGACCATCGTCGAACCAGACGGTGCGGAAGCGGTCCCAGTCGCCGGCGTCGCGCCAGACCACCCAGTTTTCAATGAGATCGCGGATGGCAAGGCGGTCGATAATCTCTATATCCATGGAATATCCAATATGCGGGGCAGGCGCCGATGCGTGCGTGTTCCGCGATCATATCCGATCAGGCTTCCGCGAAAAGAGCGTTCATGACAAAGCAGACATCCTCCATGCCCGCGCCGGTTGCGCCGCGTCATCCGCATTCCTTCACGACCCACGGCATCACCGTGACCGATGACTATGCCTGGCTGAAGGATGCCAAATGGCAGGAGGTGCTGCGCGACCCCAGCGTGCTGGAGCCGGAGATCCGCACCTATCTGGAGGCCGAGAACGCCTATACCGAGAGCCTGCTCGGCGGCACGGCGGCGCTGCAGACCAAGTTGGTTGCGGAAATGCGCGGCCGCATCAAGGAAGACGATTCCAGCGTCCCGTCGCCGGATGGCCCTTATGCTTATTTGCGGAAATTCCGCGAGGGCGGCCAGCATGAATTATTCGGCCGCATGCCGCGGGATGGCGGCGAGGCCACCATCATTCTCGATGGCGACAGGCTTGCCGCCGACCACAAATATTTCAAGTTCGGCGGCGCCCGCCATTCACCCGATCATGCGCTGGAAGCCTGGAGTGCCGACGTCAAGGGCTCGGAATATTTCACCATTCGCGTGCGTGACTGGGCCACCGGCAACGATCTCGACGACGTGGTCGAGGAGACCGATGGCGGCGTGGTGTGGACGCTCGATTGCAAGTCCTTCTTCTATGTGAAGCTCGACGACAATCATCGTCCGATGCAGGTCTGGCTGCACAAGCTCGGCACCAAACAGGCCGACGACAGGCTGATCTTCGAGGAGCAGGATTCCGGCTGGTTCACCCACATCCATGAAAGCGCCAGCGGCCGCTTCTGCGTCATCGCCGGCGGCGATCATGAGACCTCCGAGCAGCAATTGATTGATCTCAACACGCCAGACGCGCCGCCGCGCCTCGTGGCGAAACGCGAAGATGGCGTGCAGTATTCGCTGGCCGATCGCGGCGACGAGCTGTTCATCCTGACCAATGCCGATGGCGCCATCGACTTCAAGATCGTCACCGCACCGCTGGCTTCGCCCGCGCGCGCCAACTGGACCGACCTGATCCCCTATCGCGAGGGCATCTATGTCCTCGACATGGAGCTCACGGCCAATCATCTGGTCCGTCTGGAGCGTGCCAACGCGCTGCCGTCGATCGTGATTCGCGATCTCACCACCAAGGACGAGCACGCCATCGCCTTCGACGAGGCCGCCTACTCACTCGATACGATGGGCGGCTACGAATTCGATACGACCACGCTGAGGTTTGCCTATTCGTCGATGACGACGCCGTCGGAAGTCTATGACTACGACATGGCGACGCGCGAACGCACCTTGCGGAAGCGTCAGGAGATCCCGTCCGGCCACAACCCCGCTGACTACGTCACCACGCGCATCATGGCCAAAGCCCATGACGGCGCCGAAGTCCCGGTGTCGATCCTGCATCGCAAGGACCTGGCACGGGACGGCAAGGCTCCGCTGCTGCTCTATGGCTATGGTTCCTACGGCATGGCGATGCCTGCGTCGTTCTCCGCCAACCGGCTGTCGCTGGTCGATCGCGGTTTCGTCTATGCCATCGCGCATATCCGCGGCGGCGCCGACAAGGGCTGGGGCTGGTATCTCGACGGCAAGCGCGACAAGAAGACGAACTCATTCGATGATTTCGCGGCCGCTGCGCGTGCGCTGATATCAGCGAAATATACATCCGAGAAAAACATCGTCGGCCATGGCGGCAGCGCCGGCGGCATGCTGATGGGCGCGGTCGCCAATCGCTCCGGCGAACTGTTCTCGGGGATTGTCGCCGAAGTACCATTCGTCGACGTGCTCAACACCATGCTCGACGACACGCTGCCGCTGACGCCGCCGGAATGGCCCGAATGGGGCAACCCGATCGAGAGCGAAGCCGACTTCAAGACCATCCTGTCCTACTCGCCCTATGACCAGGTCGCGGCGAAAGCCTATCCGAAGATTCTGGCGATGGGTGGCCTCACCGATCCACGCGTCACCTATTGGGAGCCGGCGAAATGGATCGCACGGCTGCGCACGACGATGACGGGTGGAGGCCCGGTGCTGTTACGCACCAACATGGGCGCCGGCCACGGCGGCGCCTCCGGGCGGTTCAACCGACTGGATGAAATCGCGATCGTCTATGCGTTTGCACTGTGGTCGGTGGGGATGGCGGAGAGCTAGTCGCCACACACTCCGTCATGGCCGGGCCTGACCCGGCTATCCAACTTCACTGTCGTACATCAAAAGATGGATGCCCGGGTCAAGCCCGGGCATAACTTGGAGAGGGCAAAGTGTCGTATCGAACGGCCTAGTGCTCCGGCCGATTGGCCTCGATCAGCGCGCCGGCGCCCTTGTCGAGCAGCTCCAGCCCGACGGCCCGCCCCAGTTCGCGCGGACGATCCGCCGGCCCGATGCGCGTTACCTCAATGAACTGCCCGCCGGCTTCATCCAGCACCGATGCGGTCAGCGACATCTCGTGCCCCGAGATCACCGAATAGCCGGCGATCGGCGAATTGCAGTGGCCGTTCAGCACCCAAAGCACCTCGCGCTCGGCATCGCAGGACAGATGTGCCGCAGGGTCGTCGATCAGTGACAGATGACGCCGCGAAGCCCAATCATGCGCCGCGCATTCGACTGCGACGATGCCCTGCCCCACGGCCGGCAACATTTCCTGCGGCGTGAAATCACGTGCGATGCGGCTCGCCAATCCAACACGCTCGAGGCCTGAACGCGCCATGATCAGCGCGTCGGCGGGGCCGATCTCGTCGCCATCAGGCAGCCGCTGCATCTCGCCATTGTCGAGTTTGCGCACGCGCGTATCGGCAGCCCCGCGGAAATGGATCACCTCAATCTCGGGAAACAGGCGGCGGATATAGGCGGCACGGCGTACGGCATTGGTGCCGATCTTGAAGCCTTTGCCATGCGTGCGCTTGAGATCGTCGAGGCTAACGCCTTCGCGCAGCACCAGTGCATCGGTCGGCGGATCGCGCACCAGCGTGGCGCCGATCACGAGACCCGGCGTGTCTTCATTGCCGGGCATGTCCTTCAGCGAATGCATCGCCGCATGCAGCGTACCCTTGAGCACGGCCGCGCGAATTTCGCCGACGAAAGCGCCGCCCTTGCCGCCATGCTTCAGGAGATTGCTGGTCTGGTCACGGTCGCCGACCGGCTCGAATTTCACGATCTCGACGGCCAGTTCCGGCGCGACAACCGCAAGCCGGCGCGCGATCTCTTCGGTCTGGGCCAGCGCCATGGTGCTTTTGCGCGTGCCGATGCGCATCGATTCAGTCACTCAGGCAAGCTCCATCCGGCGGTCCCGCACAGGGATGGCGGGCATTCGCGCGGACAATAAAGCCAGCGCGCGCCGGAAACAATGCGCGCGCGGGCTTTACGGGGGGCCCTTACGTGCTCGCCGCCTCGGCCGTTGCCACCGGCTTCGGCACCACGAGATTGACCAGCATTGCCACCACGATATTCGCGACGAGGGCAATCAGACCGACATAGACCGTCGCCTGGAAGCTGCCGATCGACAGCATGTGCAGCGGCTTGAGACCATCCGTCCAGGCCAGATATGTGCCCCCGAACAGGCCGACCACCCATCCGGTCAGCAACGCCGGCGCGGTGAACCAGCGGGTGAACAGGCCGAAGATCAAGGCCGGCAGCGTCTGCAGGATCCACAGGCCTCCGAGAAGCTGCAGGTCGAGCGCGAACTGCGTCGGCAGATAGATGATCACCAGCAGCGCACCGACCTTCACCACCAGCGACGCGATCTTTGCCACCGCGGCTTCGCCCGCTGAATCGACCTGCGGATTGACGTAGGCCTTCCAGAAATTGCGGGTAAAGAGATTGGCAGCACCAATGCTCATCACCGCTGCCGGGACCAGCGCGCCGATGGCAATCGCCGCAAAAGCGAAGCCTGCGAACCAGCTCGGAAACAGCGTCTGGAACAGCGCCGGTACCACGTCATTATTGCTGGCGAGCTTCAACTTGGCAGCGTGACCCATATAGCCGAGCAGCGCCAGCAGGCCGAGCATCAGTGTATAGGCCGGTAACAGTACGGCGTTCTTGCGGATGGTCGTGGCGCTCTTGCTGGCGAAGATACCGGTCAGCGTATGCGGATACATGAAGGCCGCGAGCGCCGAACCAAGTGCCAGCGTGGCGTAGGCGACATACTGGCTGGGCTGCAGCAGGATACTGCCCGAGCCCTTGGCCTTGAATGCCTGATCGGCGGCGTCGAACACTGCGGCATAGCCGCCGAGCTTGCCGGGGATCACTGACACTGCCGCGATAACGGCGATGTAGATCATGATGTCCTTGACGAAGGCGATCAATGCCGGCGCGCGCAGGCCCGACGAATAGGTATAGAGCGCCAGCACGACAAAGGCCGCGATCAGCGGAAGTTCGCCTTCGAAACCAAGCGCCTTCACCGCGGTGGCCATACCGATTAGCTGCAGCGCGATATAGGGCATGGTGGCGACGACACCGGTGATGGCGACTGCTGCTTCCAGCATGCGCGAACCATAGCGACCATGCACAACGTCGGCGGCAGTGACATAGCCGTTGTCCTTGGCGACCTGCCACAGCCTCGGCATCACCATGAACACGATGGGATAGACCAGGATGGTGTAAGGCAGCGCGAAAAAGCCATAAGCACCCACCGAATAGACCAGTGCCGGCACGGCGATCACCGTATAGGCGGTATAGAAATCGCCGCCGACCAGAAACCAGGTGATCCAGGTGCCGAACTGGCGGCCACCAAGGCCCCATTCGTCGAGACTGGCCAGCGTTTTCGGGCGGCGCCACTTCGAGGCGACGAAGCCCATCACGGTGACGAGCGCGAAAAAGAACAGAAAGACCGCAACGGCGGGAATATCGAGCTCAGTCTTCATTGGGGTAGGTCCGGTAAGCGAGCCAGGTCAGAAAGGCGGTCATCGGCACCCACGCGAGCTGGTACCAGTAGAAGAACGGAAAGCCGAACAGCACCGGATCATGAAAGTTGTAGAACGGGACCCAGAGCAGACCGACGAAGGGGATCAGCAGAAGCCATAGAAAATGGCGGGCCATGGCGGGGCTCCTCTCGACAGGCGGGCAGCGCCGGATGCCACGATTATTTTACGGCGCAGAATTTTGCGCTGTGTAGGTGCGACATTCTGTCATGTAAACACGATGGCGCCGCAGGGCTGCCATTCGCGGAGTGGACGCGGAGCAAAGACAAACACCCACACATCGCACCCGGCTTGCGGGACAATGTGTGGGTGTTGAAAGTCAGGCGCCTTGAAGTGGTTTAGCGGCCGCCGAATGTCGTATCGCCGAACAGCGCCTTTTGCGTCGATGGCTGCGAGCGCCAGTATTGCGGCGGCGCCTGTACCTGACCGCCAAGCTGCGCCGCCGCGTGCCACGGCCAGCGCGGATCGTAGAGAATGCCACGTGCGATGGCGACCAGATCGGCTTTGCCGGAGGCCACGATGTCTTCAGCCTGTTGCGCTTCGGTGATCAACCCCACCGCAATCGTCGGCAGTCCCGTCGCCGCTTTCACGGCTTCAGCGAACGGCACCTGATAACCCGGCCCGAGCGCGATCTTCTGCTGCGGCGAGACACCGCCGGACGAAACATCCATCCAGTCAACGCCGCGTTTCTTGAGCTCTTGCGCGAACACAATGGTCTGCTCGACATCCCAACCGCCCTCGACCCAGTCCGACGCCGAGACCCGGACGCCAACCGGCTTGTGGGCCGGAAACGCTGCGCGCACAGCGTCGAATACTTCGAGCGGAAAGCGCATGCGATTTTCCAGCGAACCACCATAATTGTCCGTGCGCTGGTTGGAGATCGGCGACAGGAATTCGTGCAGCAGATAGCCGTGCGCCGCGTGGATCTCGAGCGCATCGATGCCGAGCCGCTCGGCGCGTTTCGCCGTGGCCACGAACGCGTCGCGGATGCGCGCGAGGCCCGCGGCATCGATCTCCTGCGGTGGCAATTCGCCGGACTTCTGCGGAATGGCGGACGGGGCGTGGGCGACCCAACCGCCTTTGTCGAGCGGGACCTGCTGGCCGCCATCCCATGGGGCGTGACTCGACGCCTTTCGGCCTGCATGGGCGATCTGCATGCCAACGGCAATGTTCGAATGTTTGCGTATCGCCGCCAGCACAGGCTTCAACGCGGCTTCGGTCGCGTCATTATAGAGGCCGAGATCGCCGGGTGTGATGCGGCCGATGGCTTCCACGGCGGTCGCTTCGATCACCAGCATTGCGGCGCCCGACAGGGCCATATTGCCGAGATGGATCATGTGCCAGTCGGTCGCCCGGCCATCTTCGGCAGAATACTGGCACATCGGCGCAATGACGATGCGGTTTGGCAGCGTGAGGTCGCGCAGCTTGAAGGGAGAGAACAGGGCACTCATGAAGGTTCCAGGGTGGGAGGACCGAATTGCCATGCGCGGGCGCGCAAGCTTGCCATGCCGACATTGGAATTTGGATGAGAAAACACAAGATGGCATGCCAAAAGCGACCTCAGCATTGTGCAAGGAGGGTAGCTTTCGACAAATCATTCTCGGAGGAGAAGGCCCGTTTCCTGGAGAAAGGCGAGCCTGGAAAGCAAAAGGCGCCCCGGTTACCCGGCGCGCCTCTCCATCTCGTTCATTCAGCGCCGTAGCGCCTATGACTTAGTACGGGCAGACCACTCGGCCCCAGCGACGGCTGAAATAGCAGCCCGGCGCCACGAAGCGCGGTCCACCGTAGAAGCCATAGCCGCGACCATAGCCACGACCGCCGCCACGATAGAAGCCGCCACCGCGTCCACGGCCCCAACCGCCGCCGCCACGACCGCGACCACCGCCACGGGCCTCGGCCGAGGTGCTGCTCGTGGTGAGCAACACCGCCGACGCGCCGATCAGACCAACACAGTAGACAGACACAAGCGCCATCGCTGCTAGGCAGCGGGTCACGATATTATGGCGCGTCGTTTTGGTTTGAGCCATTCTTAGGAACTCCCATTCTGCAGAAGCACGGCTTTAGAATGCTTCCGGCCTCGAATCGTTCAGTGAGCAATTCTTGATTCACACAGGTGCTGAAACCAGAATAGTAATATGGCCATCACAAGGCGTGCACGCACGAACAACTTTACAATAGGGTCAAGCCCGAACGGCGGTCAAGTTGCCGGCAACGCTGTCACTACGAACGAATGCGCACCTTCACGCGTCACCTCGCTTTTGACCTCCTGCGTTCATCTTCTCTTCATATTGCCTCGCACTATGCTGATCGCTCCGCCTCGCAACTGCGAATATGCGGTCAGTCCCACCCGCCGCGTCTGCGTTAGCAGCTCGATCCCATCATTCGTCCCTTTCCGCGAATTGTCAGAAGCTGATTCATGCCCAAACCCAGCTACATCCTCGGTCTCAACACCTACGATCACGACGTCAGCGCCTGCCTGCTGCGCAACGGCACGCTGGCCTATGCGATCGAGAAGGAGCGGATTACCCGCGAGAAGCACGCGACGGGGTTCTACAAGGAAGTGATCGACTACGTCCTCGACGCCGAAGGCATCACGCTGGACGACGTCGACCTGGTGGTTAGCAATTGCTACATCCTGCCGGTTCCGGAGATGGAAGACCGCCTGATCTATCAGGACATGCCGGGCTTCCTGCCCGAATATGAACGGCAGGACGCCAGCGTCTACCCGCTGTTTCGGGCGCGCACCGGCAAGGTCAAAACGATCTCGCATCATCTGGCGCACGCCTATAGCGCATTCGCCGTCTGCCCCTTCGAGGAGGGAGCAATCATGATTGTCGACGGCGTCGGCAGCTATCGCTCCGACGTCATGGAGGCCTATCCGGACAGCGAGCCGGGTTCAAAGCTCGCCCGGGAATCCGAGAGCTATTACGCGTTCAAGGGCACGCAGCTCGATTGTCTGAAGAAAGTCTGGATGGAGCCGGACCGCGGCTTCCTCAGCGACGAATTCTACAACATGCCAGGCCTCGGGGCGCTTTATAGCCGGGCCTCGACCTATGTGTTCGGCGACTGGAACAAATGCGGTGAACTGATGGGGCTCGCGCCCTATGGCCGCCGCGACCAGGTCAAGCCGCTGATGGACATCACCGACAACGTGCTCAGCGTGCCGCGCTGGACCCCCGAATATAACCAGCCCTATATCGCCGACAGCGACGGCAAGTGGGACACCCATCCGTCCATGCGGCACTGGGAGGATCTCGCCTGGCGCGTGCAGGACGACACCGAGAAGGTGCTGCTCGCCCGCGCGCGCTGGCTGCGCGAAACGACCGGTGCAAAGAACCTCTGCATCGCCGGCGGCGTCGCGCTGAACTGCGTCGCCAATGGCCGCATCGCCCGCGAAGCCGGCTTCGAGAATGTCTGGATCCAGCCCGCCGCCGGCGACAACGGCATCGCGATCGGCTGCGCCTATTACGGCCTGCTGGAGGTACAGAAGCAGCCGCGCTCTTATGTGATGACGCATTCCTACACCGGCAGGAACTATACCGATCGCGACATCGAGGCAGCAACACAGCGCACGCTGGTCAAGGCGCAGACCAGCACGGTGCGCAGCGACAATATCTGCCGCGATACGGCCAAGCTGCTCGCCGACCAGAAAGTGATCGGCTGGTTTCAGGGTCGCTCGGAATACGGCCCCCGCGCGCTCGGCAATCGCAGCATCATCGCCGATCCGCGCCGGCCGGAGATGAAGGACATCCTCAATTCACGCGTGAAGCACCGTCAGCCGTTCCGTCCGTTCGCGCCGATTGTGCTCGCCGAGCGCGCCAGAGAGATTTTCGAAGGCGATCAGGATTCGCCGTTTATGCTGATCGCCGCCCCGGTGCGCCCCGAATGGCGCGAGAAGATTCCGGCCATTGTGCACATCGATGGAACGGCGCGCATCCAGACCGTCACGGAAGACACCAATCCTGTGCTCTATCGGCTGCTGAAGGAATTCGATGCGCTCACCGGCGTACCGGTGCTGCTCAACACGTCATTCAACGTGAAGGGCGAACCGATCGTCGAGGCTCCGCGCGACGCCATGGCGTGTTTCATCAATACCGGCATCGATCATCTGATCCTGCACGATACGCTGGTGTCCAAGACATCGGCGCATCGTTTCGTCGCCCCGCTGGTGCGCACCTATATGGACATCGCGGGACTAGTGTCGGCGAGTACGAGATAGAACGCTCGACATCCGCAGGGCGGGCAAAAGCGCAGCGTGCCCACCACCATCATCGAACGCGCTGCGGTGGGCACCGCGCAAAAGCGCCCTCGCCCACCTTACAAGCCATGATCAGGCCGCGCGCACGGCGTTGAGGAACTTGCTGACTTCGTCCTTCAGTCGCGTGCTGTCCGAGGACAGTGATTGCGCCGCAGCGAGAACCTGGGTCGAGGCAGATCCAGTCTCTGTTGCACCACGCTGCACATCAACGATGTTCGACGAGACCTGCATCGTGCCCTGTGCCGCCTGCTGAACGTTGCGGGAAATCTCCTGCGTCGCGGCACCCTGCTCTTCCACCGCGGAAGCGATGGTCGAAGCAATCTCGGACATGCGGCCGATGGTGTCGCCAATCTCCTTGATGGCGCCGACCGATTCCTGGGTCGCCGCCTGGATACCGGAGATCTGCGTCGAGATCTCGCCAGTGGCCTTGGCAGTCTGCTCAGCGAGTGCCTTCACCTCGGAGGCGACGACGGCGAAGCCGCGACCGGCTTCGCCGGCGCGCGCCGCTTCGATGGTGGCGTTGAGCGCCAACAGGTTTGTCTGACCTGCGATGTTGTTGATCAGTTCGACCACATCGCCGATGCGCGCTGCAGCGCTGGCGAGCTCGCCGACGCGATCATTGGTCTTGCGTGCCTGATCCACCGCCTGCCCTGCGATTGCAGCCGACTCCTGAACCTGACGGCTGATCTCGTTGACCGACGAGGCCATTTCCTCGGTTGCCGATGCCACTGACTGAACATTGGTAGATGCTTCTTCGGAGGCTGCGGCAACCGTCGTGGTCAATTCCTGCGAACGTTCCGCCGTCGCGGTCAGCGTACCTGCCGAGGCTTCCAGTTCGGTCGATGCCGACGACACCGTCTCGACGATCTCGCCGATCATCGATTCGAAGTTGCGGGTGATGCTGTCGACGCGGCGGCCACGCTCGATCTTGGCTTCTGCATCGGCCGCTGCGGCTTCATCCGCCGCGCGCTTGTCGATCAGCGCCTGTTTGAACACCTGAAGCGAATCCGCCATCGTACCGATTTCGGTCTTCTCGCCCTGATGCGGAACATTTGCAGTCAGGTCACCCGTGCCAAGCGCCTGCATCGGCAGCACGATCGATGTAATGCCGGCGAAGACATCGCGCACCAGCAGGATAGCCGCACCGATGCCGACAACAACCGCAAACAAGAGCGAACCGATCACCATCTTGATGGCGACCCCAAAGCTGTCCGTCGCCAGTTCTCCAGCCGCCAAAGCTCCCTTGTTGTTGAGCTCGACATCCTTCTGCAGGGCTTCGTCCGCCTTGAAACCAATCTGGTTGACCTTCACGTTCATATCTCGCGCTTCATCACGAGCGTTCTTGCGCGACAACGCAAGAACCGGCTGCAACGCCGCTATGTATTCGCTCCAGAGCTTGCTGAATTCGCTATACATCGCGCGTTCCTCTGGCGACGAAATCATCGGCTCATACGTCTTGCGCGCCTTGTCGAGCATCTCGGCGTAACGCACCAATGTGTCGTCCTGGACCTTCGTATCTGCGGCATCCGTTGCAAGCAGATGTCCGCGAACCACAGAGCGATAGCTGATCGTTGCAGCGCGGACTTCACCCAAAGAACGCACGCTCGGCAGCCAGCTTGTGACGATATCGGACGTCGCTCCGTTGATGGTGTACATCTGCTTGATGGCCAGTACGCCCATCGCAGACATGGCGAGCAGCAGGAACGAGACGACAAGAGTGATCTTGGTGCGGATGGACAGGCTGGCAAACATAGGTGATGGTCCCTCGGTTTTTGACCGTTGGCGCGCAACTGCACGAATGGCATTTTCTGGGTTTGAAGACGCGGCATGCATTGGAGCTGCCGGCCGAGCGTCGATAGCTTTCAACGATCTCGTGATCGAGATTGTCCGGATAAAGTTAAGGAGCGGTGCATCATGACTGCTTCTTGTGCATGGCTTCTTGAGTGAACGTAGCGCACGCGCATAACAACACTATCGCGCAGGAAAGCCGACGCTCACGCGCCGGCTTTTTGCGCTGTACACTTGTGTTCAAGCTCGTCAGGCAGCGCGCACCGAGTTCAAGAACTTGCCCACTTCGTTCTTGAGACGTGTGCTGTCCGATGACAGCGACCGCGCGGCCGAAAGCACCTGCGACGAAGCAGAGCCGGTCTCGGACGCTCCACGCTGCACGTCGGCGATGTTCGACGAGACCTGCATGGTACCCTGTGCCGCCTGCTGGACGTTACGCGAAATCTCCTGCGTCGCGGCACCCTGCTCTTCCACCGCCGATGCGATGGTCGAGGCAATCTCGGACATCCGGCCGATGGTGTCGCCGATTTCCTTGATGGCGCCGACCGATTCCTGCGTCGCCGCCTGGATACCGGAAATCTGCGTCGAGATCTCGCCGGTCGCCTTGGCGGTCTGCTCGGCCAATGCCTTTACTTCGGAAGCCACGACCGCGAAGCCCCGGCCCGCTTCACCGGCACGCGCCGCCTCGATGGTTGCGTTGAGCGCCAGCAGGTTTGTCTGGCCGGCGATATTGTTGATGAGCTCGACGACGTCCCCGATGCGCGACGCAGCGCTGGCGAGTTCACTGACGCGATCATTGGTACGCCGCGCCTGGTCAACCGCCTGATTGGCGATGCTCGCCGACTCCTGCACCTGTCGGCTGATCTCGTTGACCGACGAGGCCATTTCTTCAGTGGCCGATGCCACCGACTGGACGTTGGTGGAAGCTTCTTCGGACGCTGCCGCCACTGTGGTGGCCAGGTCCTGGGAACGTTCAGCCGTCGCGGTCAGCGTGCTTGCGGAGGCCTCGAGTTCGGTCGATGCCGACGATACGGTCTCCACGATCTCGCCAATCATCGATTCGAATTCGCGGGTGATGTTGTCAACGCGGCGACCACGCTCGATCTTGGCTTCGGCGTCGGCAGAGGCAGCTTCATCTGCCGCGCGTTTGTCGATCAGCGCCTGCTTGAACACCTGAAGCGTGTCGGCCATCGCGCCGATCTCGGTCTTTTCGCCCTGATGCGCCACATGCGCCGTGAGATCGCCGGCGCTCAGCGCCTGCATCGGTTGCACGATCGAAGCGATACCCGACGACACGTCCTTGACCAGATAAATGCCGACACCGATGCCGATGACCGCCGTCGCTGCAATGATCGCGATGACCGTCATCAGCGCCGAACCATAGCTGTCATCGGCCTTCTGTCCCGATGCCGCCGCGCCCTTGTCGTTGAATTCGATGGCCTTGCGTAGGGCAAAATCGGCTTTGGATCCCAGCGGATTGATCACATTCAGATTGAGCTCATGGGCTTCCTGACTGCCTTTGCCGAGATTCTTGCGGTCGAGTGCGAAGACTTCCTGACTGCGTGATACGTAGTTGTCCCACTCCTTGCTCCAATCGTTGAAGATTGCGCGCTCTTCGGGGCTCGATACCAACTTGTCATAGGCAGTCCGCTCATCGGTGGCCCGCTTGACGATGGTGTCGATACCAGCCTCGGTCTTCTGCATCTGTTCAGCATTGGCTGCGAGGATGTGTGCGCGCACCAGATTGCGATAATCGATGGTCGTCGCCCGTAACCCGCCGAGAACACGGACGCTTGGAAGCCAGTTCTTCTGGATGTCCGACGCATTGGCGTTAATTGTCTGCATCTTGCTGACGGCAAGCGCCCCCATCCCCGTCATTGCGATTAACAGAAAAGCGATAACGATGGTGATCTTGGCTTTGATAGAGGTGTTCGAGAGCATGGCTGGACGTCCTGTTATCGCTCAATAGAATGATCAGTTCTGATCCCGCATGGCCTAGGCCGCGCGAACAGAGTTGAGGAACCGCGCGACTTCGACCTTTAGCCGCGCGCCGTCCGACGACAGCGACTGTGCTGCCGAAAGAACCTGCGACGAGGCCGATCCGGTCTCGCTGGCGCCGCGCTGCACATCCGTAATGTTGGACGAGACCTGCTGGGTGCCATGCGCGGCTTGCTGCACGTTGCGGGAAATCTCCTGGGTGGCGGCACCCTGCTCTTCGACGGCCGAAGCAATCGTGGACGAAATTTCCGACATCCGGCCGATGGTGACGCCGATCTCGCGGATGGCACTGACCGATTCGTCCGTGGCGGACTGGATGCTGCCGATCTGCGTGCTGATCTCGCCGGTCGCCTTGGCGGTCTGCTCTGCGAGCGTCTTCACCTCGGCCGCCACCACGGCGAAGCCGCGGCCCGCTTCACCGGCGCGGGCGGCTTCGATGGTCGCATTGAGCGCCAGAAGGTTGGTCTGCCCCGCGATGCTATTGATCAGCTCGACCACGTCGCCGATACGGCTGGCCGCCTTGGATAGCTCGCCGACACGGTCGTTGGTCTTCTGGGCCTGCTGCACGGCCTCGCTGGCAATGCGCGCAGATTCCTGAACCTGGCGGCTGATCTCGTTCACCGATGACGCCATTTCCTCGGTCGCCGATGCCACGGATTGTACGTTCGTCGAGGCCTCTTCCGAAGCGGCTGCCACCATGGTGGTCAAATGCTGCGAACGCTCGGCAGACGACGTCAGCGTGCCCGCCGACGCTTCGAGTTCGGTCGATGCCGACGACACTGTTTCGACGATCTCGCCGACTGCGCTCTCAAAATCGTTTGCCAGCGTGATCATCTCGCGCTTGCGCTGCTCGGCGGCGATCTGCTCTTGCTGCTTTTGAGCGTCGGCTTCGGCGCGGGCGCGCTCCTGCGCCTTGACCTTGAACTTCTCCACGGCGCCAGCGACGTCGCCGATCTCGTCCTTGCGGCCCAGGCCCGGCAACACCACACCGAAATTACCCTCGGCGAGTTCTTCCATCGAACGGCTCAGCGCGCGCATCGGACGCCCGATGGTGAACACCGAGAACACGCAGGTCCCGATCAGCATCAGGGCGACCACACCACCGAGAATCAGCGAGTCTCGCTCGGTCGCAGCGGCCTCGTTCGCCGCAGCATTCGTCTGCTGCTCGACCTTCTCCTTAGCCAGATTGACGATCGTATCGGCCAGCTTGTCGAGTTCTGCACTCATGGGTAGCAGCACGTCGGTGCGGAGCTTCACGATCTCCGCACCCAGTGCAGTGATGCGCGTGGAGGCATCCGCAGACAATTCGCCAGCTTCGCTGCGCGTGGCCTGCAGATTCAAGATATCTGTGCGGATTACACCGATCTTGTCGCCGCCCTTACCGAGGGTCGTCATCATGTCGAGGAATTTTCCGATGCGTTCGCGCTCGTCCGGTGCGGTCGCAAGCTTGAGCATCTGAGCCGAAAATTTAAGGCCGGCGGTAGTACGCGCCGTGAAATAGTCGGCGGCCTTCTGGACATCGGCCACTTTCGTTGCCCCGAGGAAGTCACGCACGCCGATCTGCATGCCGCGAAACGAGGCCTTGGCCTCGGCAGCGTTCTGCGCAATGCCCTGATAGACGCCGGCCGTCTGATATGACTGGCGAACGCCTGCGCTTCCCATCGTCTGCATATAGATCATGACACCGAGGAGAATGATGCCGAGCCCGGACGCAATCGCGAGCTTCGTGCCGATACGCAGATTCTGGATGAAGGCCATGACAGTTCCTGGAATGAAGCGGCAGAAAAATGAGTCGGGTCGTCCTTCGCCGGACGGAGTCCGGCGTCGCGTGAAATGGTCGAATGCTAAGCGGTTGTCATTTTTGGCGCAGCCCGGCGGCAATCCGACGGGCACGCGAGGCTTGGCGTGAGCCGATCCTGAACGAGAAGCGTCATCGGCTCATATGAGCGGGCGATACGTTCGATGATCGATCAAATCACCTGCTCATGGGCAGGAACCTACCACCGCGCTTCTGACACAAACGTTAACGCGCCGATGATGCAATCACTCAAATTGAGCCGGTACCGCAATGGTCGTCGAGCAATTCGGACCTTTCAAACAGTGATGGAGTTCGAATTCAGGCATCAGAGGTTCTGAATTAACGATCTAAAATTGCAACCTCATCATGCGATGCCCTGCACGGGATATTTCGAGGCCCTGAATTCTCTCGGAGGATGCAGCAACTTGAATGGCAATGCGCGGAGAACGCACCGTTACTCAAGCCAGTGAATTGCGATGTTGGAGAACTCAGGCCGCGCGGACCGAGTTCAGGAAGCGACTGACTTCAGTCTTCAGACGGCTGCTGTCTGACGAGAGCGACTGCGCTGCGGACAGCACCTGAGACGACGCACCGCCGGTCTCGCTCGCGCCGCGCTGCACGTCGATGATGTTGGACGAGACCTGCATCGTACCCTGCGCAGCCTGCTGCACGTTACGGGAAATCTCCTGCGTCGCCGCGCCCTGCTCTTCGACAGCCGAAGCGATCGTGGACGCGATCTCCGACATCTTGCCGATGGTCGTGCCGATCTCGCGGATCGCCGAGACGGAATCATCGGTCGCAGTCTGGATGCTCGCGATCTGCTGGCTGATCTCGCCGGTGGCCTTGGCGGTCTGCTCGGCGAGCGCCTTCACCTCGGACGCGACCACTGCGAAGCCGCGGCCGGCATCGCCGGCACGTGCCGCCTCGATGGTGGCATTGAGCGCCAGCAGGTTGGTCTGCCCCGCAATGGTGTTGATCAGCTCGACCACCGCGCCAATGCGGCCGGCAGCTTTCGACAGTTCGCCGACGCGATCATTGGTCTTCTGAGCCTGGTCCACGGCCTCATTGGCAATACGCGCGGATTCCTGGACCTGACGGCCGATCTCGGTGATGGACGACGCCATTTCCTCAGTGGCGGACGCCACCGACTGCACGTTGGTGGAGGCTTCTTCCGACGCCGTCGCGACGACCGTGGTGAGCTGCTGCGACCGATCTGCCGTCGACGTCAGCGTGCTGGCCGAGGCTTCCAATTCGGTCGACGCGGACGACACCGCCTCGACGATTTCACCAACCGTACCTTCGAAATCGTCGGCGAGCCGGATCATGTCCTGCTTGCGTTGCAAGGCCGCCGCCTGATCCTGCGTGATCCGTGCCTCGGCTTCCGCCCGGGCTTTGTCCTCCGCCTTGACCTTGAAGGTCTCAACAGCCTGCGCCATGTCGCCGACCTCGTCCTTACGGCCGAGCCCCGGCAGCACCACACCAAAATTGCCCTCGGCGAGTTGCTTCATGCCGGCTGTCAAGCCGGACAGCGGACGGATGATGCCGCCCGCGATCAGGAACGCAATCAACAGACCTGTGATGGTCGCCGCAGCCGCCACGATCTGCTGCAGCGTGATCGTGCCGGAAATGCGCTGCTCATTGGCTGTCGTCGCGCTCACGACCTCCTGCTGGATCGCGGCCTTGATGCCGTCAGTCTTGCGGATGGCGCTGACCACCATCGGCGTGATCGTATTGTAATAGAGCTGATCCATCTTCAGCAGATTGGCCGACGCCTTATCGAACCCGCTGGAATAACTGACCAAGCCTTTCTTGATCGATTCGAACAGCGCTGAAAGACTCGGCGCCATATCAAATTTTTCCATCTCGGTGATCTGTTGCTGCGCGTTCTTCACGCTGTTGGCAAACAACGTCACATTGTCCTGGTCGCGACCTGCAAAGAACCGCCAGTTCGCCATCTGAACCAACAGAGTTTCGGATTGCAGGGTGGTCGCCCCTTGTGCGAATGGCGAGCTACGCGTCGCGAGCACGAGCTTCTTCAAGTCGGCCTGAAGCTTTTCACCCTCAGCAAGCAGCGCCTTGCGGCTGGCGAGCATCTCCTTGACGGTGTTACCGAGATCGACTCGCTTGCTCTTCAAATCGTTGATCGTCTTTTCGACTTCGCGATAGACCCCGCGACGCTCCTCCGAGCTCGCTTTGATCGTCTCCTCCAGCACACCACCGACCTGAGTCAGCAGCTTTTCGGCTTCAGCGAATGACGCCTCGTCCTGATCGAACGTATAGCGCAGCATCGCGCGGCGAAGCGCCTGGAGTTCCGCCGAAATCTCCATCGAGCGCATCGCATTGGCGGACTGGGCATTCATCGCCGAGACGTCGTCACGAATTTCCGTGAGCTTCCAAACGGCGAAACCCGCCATGCCCAACCCGAACAAGACGAGCGCACCGAAGCCCCCATACAGCCTGCCACGGATGCGGAGATTGAATAGCGACATGCGACGTGCCCTTCTTGGGAGAACCACCTGATAGCCGACCTTGCACGTCACGAATCGCGCCCGCAACGCAAGAGGCAATCTCGAATCCGATCATCGTTAGGTTGCGAGAACTTCGGGTTAATTTCAGCCGCGCAAACGCTTTAAAGTGGAATGACTTTTTGTCGCGCGTGTCATCGTTTGACTCACCAAAACAAACAGCCCGGACGCGATGACGCATCCGGGCTGTTTGCTAGTTGTATCTTACTCGTCGGGCGAACGCGCGTGATCGTGTGACGTTTTGTCCTATGCCGCGCGAACGGAGTCCAGAAACTTGCCGACTTCGCGCTTCAACCGCGCGCTTTCGCCGGACAGCGATTGCGCAGCGGACAGGACTTGCGACGACGCTGAACCCGTGTTGCTCGCGCCGCGCTGCACATCCAGAATGTTCGAGCTCACCTGCATCGTGCCTTGCGCCGCCTGTTGAACGTTGCGCGAAATCTCCTGCGTCGCCGCGCCCTGCTGCTCGACGGCAGATGCGATGGTCGACGCGATCTCCGACATGCGGCCGATGGTGTCGCCGATTTCCTTGATGGCGCCGACCGACTCTTCGGTCGCGGCCTGGATGCCGGAGATCTGGTGACTGATGTCGCCGGTTGCCCTGGCCGTCTGTTCGGCGAGCGCCTTCACTTCCGATGCAACAACCGCGAAGCCGCGACCGGCATCGCCGGCGCGCGCCGCTTCGATGGTGGCATTGAGCGCCAGCAGATTGGTCTGGCCGGCAATCGTGTTGATCAGCTCGACAACATCTCCGATCCGCGCGGCCGCCTTGGCAAGCTCAGCCACGCGATCATTGGTCTTGCGGGCCTGTGCCACCGCGGAGTTGGCGATATTGGCCGACTCCTGAACCTGACGGCTGATCTCGTTGACCGAGGACGACATCTCCTCGGTGGATGACGCCACCGCCTGCACATTGGTCGAGGCTTCGTCGGAGGCCGCGGCCACCATGGCGGTGAGCTGGCGAGATTGCTCGGCGGTCGCAGTCAGTCCGCCCGCCGATTCTTCGAGCTGGCTCGAGGCCGATGACACGTTCTCGACGATGCTGCCGACAGCGCCCTCGAAATCGTCCGCGAGACGGATCATGTCCCGGCGGCGCTGAATCGCTGCCTGCTGGTCCTGCGTCAGCTTGGCTTCGGCCTCGGCGCGTGCCTTCTCCTCGGCCCGTACCTTGAAGGTCTCGACTGCGCGTGCCATGTCGCCGACCTCGTCCTTGCGTGCGAGACCCGGCAGCACCACGCTGAAATCGCCGTCCGCGAGCCGCTTCATACCCGCCGTCAGGCCCGACAGAGGGCCAATAATGCCGCGCGCGATCAGGAAGGCGATCGCTAGACCGACCACAGTAGCGACGCCGGCCACGATCTGCTGCAGCATGCTCGTCGTCGACATGCGGTTGCTGGTTGCGGCGACGGTCTGCGACTGAACCTGCTGGATGTCGGATTTGATGGTCTCGACCTTGCCGATCGCTTTCACGACGGTCGGGCTGATCGACTTGTTGAAGATGCCGTCTGCCGTCTGCAGGCTGGCGGCAGCCTTCTCGAACTGGGCGGCGTAGCTCTTCAGGTTGTTGCGGATGGTGCCGAACAACGCGCTGAGCGTCGGCGGCATCTGCATCTTCTCCATTTCGCCGATCTGCTGCTCCGCGATGCGGACGTGATCCTTGAAAGATTCGATATGTTTCTCGTCGCGGCTGACGAAGAAGCGCCAATTCGCAATCTGCACCATGAGTGTATCGGATTCGAGCTTGGTCGAACCCTGGCCATACATGGTGTTGCGCGTGCTGATCACCAGCTTGCGCAGGCTAGATGACAGCTTGTCGCCGGCTTCCTGCAGCACTTCCCGGCCGGCGACCATCTGCTTGATGGCCTCGCCAAGCGCCTGGCGCTGCGCCTTCACGTCGGCGACGTCCTTCTCGATGGTGCGGTAGGCGGCGCGGCGCTCTTCCGAACGACTGGTCTTGATCACCGTGTCCAGGCTGGCGGTGACGCCGGCGAGACGCTTGTCGGCATCCGCAAGCGCCGCTTCATCCTGATCGAACGAATAGCGCAACACGGCACCGCGGATCGCGTGCAGTTCGGAGGCGATCTCCGAGGCCCGGATCGTGTTGGCCGAAAGAATATTCAGGGAGTCGACCTGCGTTCCAACTTCCGTCATCTGCCAGACGGCAAATCCCGAACTGGCGAGACCAAACAGGACCAGCGCGCCGAAACCACCATAGAGGCGACCGCGGATACGGAGATTGAGCAGCGACATCATTGGCTTCCTAGGTAGGATCTGATCTGGCTTCGGCGACGGGCGCCGTCTTCGTTGCTGCTTCCCCCATCATGGGAGGAGCATGAATTTATGCGGCGCGGACGGAGTCCAGGAACTTGCCGACTTCGAGCTTGAGCCGCGCGCTTTCGCCGGACAGCGACTGTGCCGCGGACAGCACTTGCGTCGAAGCTGATCCGGTCGCGCTGGCGCCACGCTGTACATCGGTGATGTTCGACGTCACCTGCATCGTGCCCTGCGCTGCCTGCTGAACATTGCGCGAGATCTCCTGGGTTGCCGCGCCCTGCTGCTCGACAGCAGAGGCGATGGTCGAGGCGATCTCGGACATGCGGCCGATAGTGTCACCGATTTCCTTGATAGCGCCGACGGATTCCTGGGTCGCCGCCTGGATGCCGTTGATCTGGTGGCTGATGTCGCCCGTCGCCTTGGCGGTCTGTTCGGCGAGCGCCTTCACCTCGGACGCAACCACCGCAAAGCCGCGACCCGCATCGCCGGCGCGCGCCGCTTCGATGGTGGCGTTGAGCGCCAGCAGGTTGGTCTGGCCGGCAATAGTATTGATGAGCTCGACGACATCTCCGATCCGGGCCGCAGCCTTGGCAAGCTCCGCCACGCGGTCATTGGTCTTGCGCGCCTGCGCCACGGCGGAGTTGGCGATATTCGCAGATTCCTGGACCTGCCGGCTGATCTCGTTGACCGATGACGACATCTCTTCGGTCGATGACGCCACTGCCTGCACATTGGTGGACGCCTCGTCCGACGCAGCAACGACTGCAGCGGTCAGCTCCTTGGCCTGTTCAGCCGTTGCCGTCAGCGCGCCCGCGGACTCCTCGAGTCTGTTCGACGCCGAGGAGACATTGTCGACGATATTGCCGACGGCGCGTTCGAACGTCCCGGCGAGCTCGACCATTTCGCGCTTGCGCGACGCCGCGGCCAGATTGTCCTGGTCGAGGCGCGCCGCAGCTTCATCGCGCGCCTTCCGTTCGGCGTTTGCACGAATGACCGTAACTGTCTTGGCGATATCGCCGATTTCGTCGCCGCGCTTGGCGCCGGGGATGACGACATCGAGATCGCCGGCCGCCATCTTGCCCATGGCGCCGTTCAGGCGCGTCATCGGCCGTGCGACGCCGACGAAAGAGAACACCATGGTGCAGATCAGCACCAGCACGACCGCGAGGCCGAGCGCGAGATTGACCTGGCCGGATCGTGCCATTTCCTCGGCGGCCTGCGCCCGGGCCTCTCCAACCGCAGCCTTGGCCGACGAGACCGATTGCGCGACCAGTTGAGATGCTGCCGCAGCGGCGGGCGTGATTTTGGTGCGGACGATATCGGTCTTCTGGTCGTTACTGCCGATCGCTTCATCGGTGGCCGTCATGAACTTCTTCATGTCGGTGCCGAGCTGGATCAGGCCGCTCTGCACGAGCTCGCTGTCTTCGAACACGCTGGCCTTGGCCAGCGCATCGGTGAGGATCTTGGCCTTGGTGATGATCTGGCCCTTCTGCGTGACTTCATTCATCGACGCATAACGCCATGCGGCTGCCTGCACAGCGTTGATGGCATTGTCCGCGATCTTGAGCTGTCCATCGACTTCAGGCCAGTTCGTCGCCTCGGTCACGGCAGTGGTGAGGCGCAGCTGGTCGAGATGCCGGTTCCAGTCGATGACGGCGACGTTGCGGTTGCGATAGAGCTCGAGCAGTTTCTTCTGCAGACCGACGATCTCGTCGGCAGCGGCGAGATAGGTTGACGTCAGCGATTTGATCTTCGCGAAATTGTCCTTGTATTCCTGCTTGGTCGCCAGGGCGGACGCGGCATCGATGATGCGGTCCTGCGCAGCCTTGGCGGCCCTGATCTCGGCCGCGTTCTTGTCAATCTCGGGCGTCGTGATGGCCATACGCAGGCCTTGACTGGCCACCTGCATGGCGCGCATCTGGCCGTCGGCCTCCATCGCGCTATCGGCGATTTTCTGCTGCACATCAGCCAGACGATTGACCTCCGAGATCGCGCTCTCGGTCCTCATCTGGTTTGCGACAACGCCCGCCGAGAGCAAGATGCCAACGAGACCGGCAAGACCCAATTTGTTGCCGACACTGTTGATCTTGATCATGCGATGCACTTTCCGGAGAAGGGCCAAGTCAGGACGCGCGCAAGCATGGCTCGCGCAGCCTCGGCTCGGGTCGTTGGATGACGGTCAGAGAAGCATTGGGCAGAGGCAGAGAACGGGGCGTCGCGGAATTGTCCGTGAGGACAAAGACCCGATCGCTCCGGTGGAGTTCAATCAGCGGACCAACAGGCCCTCGCCCTCACGGTTGAAGGATACCACTCCATTTCTGACACATTCGTTAATTGCCCCGTCATGCAGCATTCAAGAATCTGCATAAACTTGAGGCACAAGCGCCACACTGCATGCGTCAGTGCGCGAGGATCTTCGACAGGAACTGCTGCGCCCGATCGCTGCGCGGATGGCCGAAGAAGTCTTCCTTCTGCGCATCCTCGACGATCTCGCCGGCATCCATGAAGATGACGCGGTTGGCGACCTTCTTGGCGAAGCCCATTTCGTGGGTCACCACCATCATGGTCATGCCCTCCTTGGCGAGTTCGACCATGACGTCGAGCACTTCGTTGATCATTTCGGGATCGAGCGCCGAGGTCGGTTCGTCGAACAGCATGCAGATCGGATCCATCACCAGCGCGCGCGCAATGGCGACGCGCTGCTGCTGACCGCCGGAGAGCTGGCCGGGATATTTCTGCGCATGCGCCGTGAGGCCGACGCGCTCTAGCATTTTCATCGCCTTGGCCTTCGCCGCATCTTCCGAGCGGCCGAGCACGATGGTCTGGCCAAGACACAGGTTCTCGACGATCTTCAGATGCGGAAACAGTTCGAAGTGCTGAAACACCATGCCGACGCGTGAGCGTAGCTTCGGCAGGTCCTTCTTCATCGTCGTCACATTCAGTCCATCGACCATGATAGTGCCCTGCTGCACGGGCTCCAGCGCATTCACGGTCTTGATCAGCGTCGACTTGCCAGATCCCGAGGGACCGCAGACGACGACCACCTCGCCTTTCTCGACGGCCGTCGTGCAGTTCTTCAGCACCTGGAACTGCGGGTTGTACCACTTGCTGACTTTTTCGATGGTGATCATGGGCATGATGAGCGACCGACAGTTGGAGGCAAAGACTGAAAGCGAAAGTGGCTAGCGGATGATGCTGATGCGCTTCTGCAAGCGCTTCACAAAGAATGACGCGGTGAAGCAGATCAGGAAGTAGACCAGCGCCGCGAACAGATACATTTCGGTGAGACGACCGTCGCGCTGCGCAACCTTGGACGCGGCGCCCAGGAAATCCGTGATCGACAGCACGTAGACCAGCGATGTGTCCTGGAACAGCACGATGGTCTGCGTGAAGATCACCGGCAGCATGTTGCGGAACGCCTGCGGCAGCACGACATGGCGCATCACCTCGCGATAGTTGAGGCCGATGGCATAACCGGCCATCACCTGCCCCCGCGGCACCGACTGGATGCCGGCACGCATGATCTCCGAGAAATAGGCAGCCTCGAACAGCGTGAAGGTCACGATGGTCGAGGCGTAGGCGCCGACCTGTACCGGCTGATCGGAGCGGATGATCCACTGTCCGACATAGGGCATCAGGAAGTAGAACAGGAAGATCACCAGCACGAGCGGCAGCGAGCGCATCAGATTGACGTAGCTTACGGCGAAGCCCGACAGCACAGCACTGGACGACAGCCGCATCATCGCGATCAAGGTGCCGAGGATGAGACCGAAGACCGTCGCAATAGCCGTCAGCGTGAGGGTGAACGCCATGCCCTGCTGAAACAGGTAGGGCAGGCTGCGCCAGATGACGTCGTAATCGAAATTGCTGAACATCGCTTATTTCCCCTCGTTGAAGCCGGGGATCGCCAGGCGCTTTTCGAGAATGCGCATTCCGATCGTCACGACGGCGCTGAGAACGAGGTAGATGGCGGCCGCAGCCGAGAAGGCCTCGAACACCTGGAACGAGAATTCCTGCATGGACCGCGCCCGTGCCGTCAGTTCAAGCACACCGATGGTGAGTGCGGGCGCCGTGTTCTTGATGGTGTTGAGAAATTCGGAGGTCAGCGGCGGAAAGATGATGCGATAGGCCAGCGGAAGCAGGATGTAGCGATAGGTCTGCCAGGTGGTGAGGCCGATGGCCGTGCCGGCCATGCGCTGACCTTTCGGCAGCGCGTTGATGCCGGCGGTGATCTGCGCGGCGACACGCGACGACATATAGAAGCCAATCCCGAGCATCGCGGCGATGAACGGCCCGTTGCGCAGTTGCTTGATCCAGATGCCGAGATCGCCGGGCAAAAGTTCGGGAATGACGAAGAACCAGATGAACAGCTGCACCAGCAGCGGAATGTTGCGGAACATCTCGATATAGGCATTGCCGACAAACACCACCCAGCGCGCCGGCAGGGTCCGCATGATGCCGATCAGAGAGCCCATCACGAACGCGATGAACCAGGCGCAGAGTGCGAGCAGGATCGTGACCTGAAGGCCGCTCATCAGCGAGCCAAAATAGGTCCCCGTCGCATCAGGCGTCTGATCCCAGAAGATTCCCCAATTCCAGTTATAGTTCACGCATTCACCCCCACGCGCCGTCCACGCGAAAACCTGGCAACCTCAGGCAGAAACCCATGCAATGGCCGGGCCATTGCATGGGCAAGGTCGTCTTAGTTGGCTGCGTAGGCGTCGGGATCAGGCGAATCCGACGGGCTGGCGAACGCCTTCTTCTGCTCGGCTCCCATCGGAACGTTCAGATTGAGGCCCTTGGGCGGGATCTTCTGCGTGAACCACTTGTCATAGATCTTGGCGCCTTCCGGGCTCTTGTAGAGCTCGGCAGTGGCCGCATCGACAACCTTCTTGAACGGCGCATCGTCCTTGCGGAGCATGATGCCGTAGGGCTCAGCTTTCGAGAACGCGTCCTTGGAGATCACATAGGCGCTCGGATCGCGCGCACCGGCAGCAAGGCTGGCAAGCAGGATGTCATCCATCACGAAAGCCACAGCACGGTCGGTCTCGACCATCAGGAATGCCTCGGCGTGATCCTTGGCGGGAATGACGTTGATGCCGAGATTGCGGGCGGCATTGGCCTCGGTCAGCTGCTTGATGTTGGTGGTGCCGGAGGTTGAGACCACCGACTTGCCCTTGAGATCGTCGATCTTGTCGAGCTTGCTGGCCTTCTTCGAGACGAAGCGACTGGCGGTCAGGAAGTGCGTATTGGTGAAGGCAACCTGCTTCTGGCGATCGGCATTATTGGTGGTCGAGCCGCATTCGAGGTCGACGGTGCCGTTGGCAATCAGCGGAATACGGGTGGCCGAGGTGACCGGATTGAGCTTGACCTCGATCTTGTCGTTCTTCAGCTCTTTCTTCACCGCATCGACGATCTTGTAGCAGATGTCCATGGCGAAGCCGACGGGCTTCTGGTTGTCATCGAGATAAGAAAACGGCACCGAGGAATCGCGGAAGCCGATGGTGATGGCGCCGGCGTCCTTGATCTTCTTGAGCGTGCCGGTGAGCTCCTGAGCGCCCGCCTGCGTCGTGCAGACCGCCGCGGCGATCATGGTCCCCAACAGAAAAATTCGTTTCATAGTCCCTCTCCTCAACACAGTCCGATCTCACGCCGAACGACTCTCTTTCCGAGCGTCCCGGCGCGACCGCCCGGGATGCTTGCACAATCGGGGCCAAAACGGAATTGCCCGATCGGACGACAATAGTTTGTTCTGACATCCCGTTCCCGTACAACCCGGTCATGAGCAACGCCCTGCATGCGCTTTGTGACGCAGGCGCCGCCGGCGCCACGGAAAAGATCGATGATATCAGCCATCCCGGCCTGGTAATTGCCACCACGATTCTGGCCTCCAGCCTCGCCTTTATCGACGGATCGGTGGTGAATGTCGGACTTCCGGCCATTGCAGCAAGTTTTCAGGCTGATGCCGTCGACCTGCAATGGGTGATCAATGCCTATCTGTTGCCGCTTAGTGCACTTCTTTTGCTCGGCGGTGCAGCAGGCGACCGCTTCGGCCGCCGCAGGCTTCTGATCTGCGGAGTCGGCCTGTTCGCGCTGGCCTCGCTGGCTTGCGCTGTGGCGCCCAGCCTCCGTTGGCTGTTGGCTGCGCGTTTTCTGCAGGGTGTCAGCGCGGCGATGCTGATGCCGAACAGCCTGGCGATCCTCGGCCAGACGTTTTCCGGCGAAGCCAAGGGCCGCGCTATCGGCATCTGGGCTGCCAGCGGCGCTGCCGCCGGCGCGCTCGGACCGGTGTTGGGCGGATGGCTGATCGACATCGGCAGCTGGCATCTCATCTTTCTCATCAATGTGCCGATCGCATTGGCCGCAATGGCGCTTGCCTGGCTAGGCATCCCCCGCGATCGACACGACAGCGACGAGCCGCTCGATAGTCTCGGCGCCATCCTCGCGACTGTGGGACTTGGCCTGACGACCTGGAGTCTGACCGAAGCTACGTCACATGATTGGACGGGTTTCACGCTTGGCACGCTCGTCGCAGGACTCCTGCTCTTGCTTGTGTTCGTGTGGATCGAAGGCCGTAAGGGCGAACGCGCGATGATGCCGCTCGCACTGTTCGGGTCGGCGAGCTTCGTCGGCCTGACGCTGCTGACATTCTTGTTGTACGGCGCACTCGGCGGGCTGTTCGTCCTGATGCCTTTTCTCCTGATCGAAGCCGCCGGCTACACGGCGACACAGGCCGGTGCCGCGCTGCTGCCCTTGCCGCTTGTCATCTCTTTGACATCACCGCTCGCTGGCTCGCTCGCAGCTAGAACCGGCCCGAGGATCATGCTGACGCTGGGACCGGTGATTGTGGCGATGGGTTTTCTGCTGGCGCTCCGGATCGGTCCCGACACCAGCTACTGGACCAGCGTCTTCCCCGCCATGGTCGTCATCGCCATCGGCATGGCCGGCGCTGTCGCACCTCTGACGACGGCCGTGCTGATGTCCGTCGATGCGCGTCACACCGGGTCTGCATCGGGCTTCAACAGCGCGGTCGCACGCACGGGCGGTCTTGTGGTCACGGCGCTGATCGGATCGGTTATGGCGGCAAAGGGGCCGGCGCTGATCAGCGCCTTTGCAGCAGCGACGGTCGCGGGTGCTGTGCTTTGTGTCGCAGCCGCGCTCAGCGCATTCCTGCTGATAGCGGCGCGGCCGCAGCCGTGAAGGCCCCACGCTGCCTGCGAGCGGCCACTGCCTCGCCGAAGGCCTGAAAGAGCGTCCGGTTGATCGGGTTGATCTGCGGATCATATTCGGCGTGCCATTGCACACCGAGCGCGAAGCTCGGCGCATCGGCAATGCGGATGGCCTCGATGGTGCCGTCCTCGGCAATACCCTCGATCACCACTCGCTCGCCAGGGACATCGATGCCCTGACCATGCAGGGAATTGACCGTGATGGTCTCGCGCCCCAGCAGGCTGGCGAAGGTGCCGTTGCTGGTCAGATGCACGTCGTGGCGATCGGCAAATACGACCGCCGGATCGGGATGGATCTCGCCGCTCTCGAGCCGCGGCATGCGATGATTGATGCGGCCAGGAATCTCGCGGATCTCGGGATGCAGCGAACCGCCGAACGCAACGTTCATCTCTTGCAATCCGCGACAGATGCCGAAGATCGGGACCCCGCGCGCGACACAAGCTTCGATCATGGCCAGAGCCACCGCATCGCGGCCATTGTCATAGGGCTCGTGACGGGCATGGGCTTCCATTCCGAACCGGGTCGGGTGGACATTGGCCCGAGCGCCGGTGAGCAGGATGCCATCGACCAGATCGAGCACCTGGCCGATATCGGTAATGTCGGGGGTGCCGGCAAACATCATCGGCAGGGCATTGGCCACTTCCGCGACCGCACGAAGGTTGTTTTCTCCGACCGCCTGGACGGAGAACCTGTTCTCAATGCGATACGCGTTGCCGATCACGCCGATTACCGGCCGGGTCTTCGTTGGCATCAGCTTCCGGTCGAAAAGTGCTGGACCGTTGAGCTATAACCGAGTCACGGCGTGAACACGACTGGTTCCGAAATAAAACTGTCACCAGGTGGAGCATCCGGGAAAGAAACGTCTACCGACGCCTGAGAAGGCGCCAATCCGGCAGTTTTCGAAAGTGTGAGGTGCGTTTGGATGGTGGGCGCGACAGGGATCGAACCTGTGACCCCTTCCATGTCAAGGAAGTGCTCTCCCGCTGAGCTACGCGCCCTAAGAACCGGTCGTTACGGGTGTGGGGTCTATAACGGGTCAAACCCGGACAAGCAAGGACGGCGGAGGGCCAATCCTTGCCTGATTTGCAGGAAATCCAAGAAAGAAATCCAGGAAAGCGGGCTGCCCTCAGGCCGCCAGCATCTTGTTCACTTCGCTGACCAATTCGCGCAGGTGGACCGGCTTGGACAGAACCTTGGCGTTTTTCGGCGCTTCCGAGTCGGAATTCAGCGCCACGGCGGCGAAACCGGTGATGAACATGATCTTGATGTCGGGATCGAGTTCGCTGGCGCGGCGCGCCAGTTCGATCCCGTCCATCTCCGGCATCACGATGTCCGTTAGAAGCATTTCAAAGGGTTCCTCGCGGAGTCTCTGATAGGCTGACATCCCGTTATCGTGGTGCGACACCTGAAAACCGGCGTTTTCCAACGCCTTCACCAGGAAGCGGCGCATGTCGTTGTCGTCTTCTGCGAGAAGGATTTTGTGCATGGCGGTTGGACGTCGAACCCGAATGAGAGGACCTGTTCGCCCACTAAGCCCGAGGTCTGGTAAATTTCGGGTGAAGGTGATCAGCGCAGACTGTGCATAAGCGTCTCAAGATGGTGCGCCAGAACGTCGTGAAACACAACAAATGAGCGCGTTTCTCGCGATCGCCGCGCCTGCGGAAGGTTTTTAACTTGGCAGACTTGTTTCGGTTATCGACAATGCAGCCTCACAAAGCGCCGGTTTTCTGCCAGACTGGGCAAACCGAAGAACGCGGCTGCAGGGACGATGCGCGACGATGACCCAGTTTGACGGTGAGCTGTCGCCTCCCTTCGAGATCGTCGAGCCGGCCAACTGGCGCGCCCCGATCATTTTCAATTCCCCGCATTCCGGCTCGGTCTATCCAGCGGAATTCCTCAGTGCGTCCCGCATTGACGTGACTGCGCTGCGCCGCTCGGAAGATTCGTTCATGGACGAATTGATCGCCGGATTGAGCGATCGCGGCTTCCCGGTGGTCCGGGTGCACTTCCCGCGCTCCTATGTGGACGTCAATCGCGAGCCCTATGAGCTCGATCCGCGGATGTTCAACGGCCGCCTGCCTAGTTTCGCCAATACCCGCTCGATGCGGGTGGCCGGCGGTCTTGGCACTATTCCCCGGGTGGTCGGCGACGGCCAGGAGATCTACCGCGAGCGGCTGGACGTCGATGACGCCCTCACCCGGATCGAGGCGTTGTACAAGCCGTACCATCGCGCCCTGCGCCGCCTGATCAACAAGGCGCACCAGACATTCGGCACGGTGATCCTGGTGGATTGCCACTCGATGCCCTCGATCGGAATTTCCCGCGAGGAGCCGCGCCGCCCGGACGTGGTCGTCGGCGACCGATATGGCACCAGCTGCGCCACTATCCTGGCCGAGGTGGTCGAAGACACATTCGGCGGCCTCGGCTATTCGCTGGGCCGTAACAAGCCCTATGCCGGCGGCTTCATTACCGAGCATTACGGCAACCCGGCCAGTGGGCTGCACGCCATCCAGATCGAGCTGAACCGGGCGATCTATATGGACGAACGCCGCCGTGAGCGAACCGCGCGCTTCGATCAGATTGCTGCCGATTTTACCGTCCTGGCCGATGCGCTGGCGAAGATCCCGCTGGACAGCCTCGGCCCGTTCCAGGCCGCCGCCGAATAGGCTGGGGCCGAACGGCTCGCCGGGTTCGAACCTTCACTCAATCAGGTGGGGTATTTGGAACCGTGACCGCCGGGTCACGGCAGCGCTTATTTCGTGCGACAAATTGTCAATTTTCGCTGGATTTAGAGATGGGGCAGAGTTTTACCACCGGGATTAATGCAACTTTAGGTTATCCCCACCAGCGTGGTTCCGCGGATTGGAACCGCGTAAAATGGCAGGAGAGAACATGAAGAACATCATCAAGAAATTCTGGTCGGACGAATCGGGAGCGACTGCGATCGAATACGGGCTAATCGCCGCCGGCATCTCGCTGGCCATCATCGCCGTCGTCAACGGCCTCGGCACCAACCTCAACGGCAAGTTCACCGAGATCAACGGGTCGCTGAAGTAACCGCCACGACGTGGACACCGGCTTGAGGTTCTCAGCCGAATAAGTCTTGCTTGATGACTGACGTCGCAATGGGCCCGAGGCTGTCGGGGTGCCAGGCGACGAACAGGCCAGGCGACATAAAGACAATCGCCGGCAGCCACGTCGGCACGCCGTGATGCAAAACTCCTCCGACAAGAAAAAAGGGCCGCTTGCGATAGCAAGCGGCCCAAGTCTAGGGAGGAAACGCCCAAGGAGGGCAGCGATAGCGCAAGCGCTACCGCACCGCAACAATATGCAGCCGCGACGCACCAAGTGCAAGAGTTTTCGGGCAAATTTCCATGCAAATTTCGCATGGTGATCGCACCGTTCAGGCATAGGCGTCATAATTTCTATAAGTAAAATCAATGCGATATAGAAATGACAGTAGCTTTGACCTATTTAAGAAATGATCATATATTCATTCCATTGACCAATTTCTGATGCCGGACATCAGGAATCTTAGGGAAATCGCAATCCGATTCAGTGCTGTGGCTTAGGGGAATCGCAGAGAGATTTCGATCACCGCAGATGCGAGTCGTTGCCCTGCGCTGTATAGGAAGCGACACGTCCCCATCCAGCAGCCGCAACAAAGGACCTCTCCGTGACGGTCATCGACTTCAACGCCTTCATTGGTCGTCTTGCGACCTCGTCGGGCGAGACCATCCTGCCGTTCTTTCGCACCTCGCTGAGTATCGACAACAAGAACAGCACCGATTTCGACCCGGTCACGGAAGCCGACCGCGCCGCCGAGGCGGTGATGCGCCGGCTGATCAAGGCCAACTTCCCCCAGCACGGCATTGTTGGCGAGGAATTCGGTACCGAACGCGAAGACGCCGAATATGTCTGGGTGCTCGACCCGATCGACGGCACCAAATCCTTCATCTCCGGCTTCCCGATCTGGGGCACGCTGATCGCGCTGCTGCATCGGGGCACACCGGTCTATGGCATGATGCACCAGCCCTATATCGGCGAGCGCTTCAGCGGCGACAGCGGCTCGGCGCGCTACCAGGGCCCCAACAACACCACCCGCAAGCTTGCCGTGCGCCGCTGCGCATCGCTGAAGGACGCCACGCTGTTCACCACCAGCCCGCGGCTGATGGGCGACGCCGATCGCGCAAAATTTCACGACGTCGAAAAAGGCGTGCGGCTGACGCGCTACGGCGGCGATTGCTATTCCTATTGCATGCTCGCCGCTGGCCATCTCGACCTCGTCATCGAGACCGAGCTGAAGCCCTACGATATCGCAGCCCTGATCCCGATCATCACCGGCGCCGGCGGCGTGGTGACAACGTGGGAGGGCAAGCCCGCGCAGAACGGTGGCCGCATCGTCGCCGCCGGCGACCCGCGCGTGCATGAGGCGGCGCTGAAGATCCTCAACGCCTGATCGGGAACTGCTACGCCCGCGCTGCAGCCCGCAGATGCTCGATCATCTGCTGCGCGGGACGGGATAACGTCTTCAGGCTGCGAAAGCAGATCGCCAGTCTGCGGTTCGCCCAGGGATCGCGAATGCGGATCAGCGCCAGCGCCGTTGACCGCGCGCAGCGCCGTGCGGCGACTTCCGGCACAATCGCAATGCCGACCCCCGCCGCCGCCATCTGACACATCGCATCGAAATCCCGCATCTGCGCTCGGTAGCGCAGTCGCGCACCCAGCTTCGCCGCATATTTGCCGATGTGGTTCTGCAGCGCGGTCGCGTTGGTGAGGCCGATGAAGTCGCGGTCGATGATCTCATGGAAATCGATATGTCGCCGGCCGGCGAGATCGCTGCGCGGCGCCGTCACCAGCATCAGCCGGTCTTCGTTGAAGGTGAAGCGTTCCAGACTGTCCGGCAGCGTATGCTCGGCAGCGAAGCCGAAATCGGCGATGCCGGCGGCGATCGCCTGGGCGATATCGGCGCTCTCGCGCTCCTCGACCTCGAGGCTGACATTGGGGTGCTCGCGCAGGAAACTCGCGAGCGCCTTCGGCAGATGTTCGGACAGGCCCACCGTATTGGCCAGCATCGACACACTGGCCTTCATGCCATTGGCATAGGCCGCCATGTCGCCGCGCATGGTCTCGACATTCTGCATTACGATGCGGGCATGGCCGAGCAGGCTCTCGCCAGCCGCCGTCAGCGTAACGCCGCGCCGGCCCCGTTTCAGCAATGGCACGCCGATCGTCGCCTCCAGCCCCTTGATTCTCGCACTAGCCGAAGCCAGCGCCAGATTGGCAGCGGCAGCACCCGCGGTGATACTGCGCGCCTCGGCCACCGCGACGAACAGCCTGAGATCGACAAGGTCGGCATGCATGGTGTTCTCCGCGCCAGCCTTCGTTAAAGACGAAGGCTTTCTCCGTAACCTCCAGATTGTGCCTGTCCAGCCGATCGGTCAATGTGCCTGCATCATGTTCGATTCCTCACTCATTCTGATCGCTGCAGTCTTCGCGCTCGCCGGCTTCGTCAAAGGGGTCATCGGCCTCGGCCTCCCGACCGTTTCGATGGGCCTGCTCGCCGTCGCCATGCCGCCGGTGCAGGCGCTGGCCATCGTCATCGCCCCCGCGATCGTCACCAATATCTGGCAGACTTTCGTCGGCGGCTATTTGCGCGACATCATCCGCCGGCTGTGGCCGCTGATGCTCGGCACCGCTTTCGGTATCTGGAGCAGCGGCGGGCTGATGACCGGCCCCTATGCGCGCTACGGCACCGTCGTGCTCGGCATCCTGCTGGTGATCTATGGTGCCATCAGCCTCGTGAAATTCCAGCTAAGCGTCGCAAAACAGAACGAAGGGTGGGTCGGCGGCGTCGTCGGCCTTGTCACCGGTGTCGTCGCTGCCGCCACCGGCGTGCAGGTGATCCCGTCGATGCCCTTCATGCAGTCGATTGGCATGGAAAAGGACGAGCTGATCCAGGCGCTCGGTGTCTATTTCACCGTCTGTACTCTCGCACAGGCCTTCAACCTCTCCAGCGCCGGTCTGCTGAATGCCTCCATAGCGCTGTCGGGCCTCGTTGCCATGGTGATGGCCTTTGCCGGCATGTTCATCGGCCAGATGGTGCGTATGCGGATGCATCCCGACCAATTCCGCCGCTGGTTCCTGATCGCGATGATGCTGCTCGGCGTCTATCTGGCCGGCGTCGAGACGTGGGAAATTCTGAAGTAACTAACGCGTCTCCAGCATCGCCACGCGGATGCCGAGATAGATGAAGACGCCGCCGAGGGCGCGGTTGATCCACATCATTGCCTGACTGGATCGCCGGACGCGGCTGGCGGCTTTGGCCGCGACAATGGCCGTGCCGAGCCCCCAGATCGTGCCCGTGCTGATGAAGATCAGCCCAAGTACGATGAAAGCCAACGCCTTGCTGGGCGCATCCACGTCGACGAATTGCGGCAGGAAGGCGAGAAAGAACAGCGCCACCTTCGGGTTCAGCGCGTTGGTGAAGGCGCCCTGCCAGAACACCTGCCGAAGCGACAGCAGCGGCTTTTCCGCAGCGTCGTTCGTTGCAACTGTCGATGCCCGCGCACGCAGCATCTGCACGCCGGTGTAAAGCAGATAGGCCGCACCGATCCATTTCACCGCTGTGAAGGCATAGGACGAGGCCGCCAGCAGCGCCGACAATCCGACCGCCGCGGCGAACACATGGACGAGGCATCCCGCACTGATCCCCAGCGCGGCCGCGACACCGCCACGCCAGCCCATCTGCACGCTGCGCCCGACGATATAAGCCGTGTCCGGCCCCGGCGTGATGTTGAGCAGGATGCCGGACAGGATGAAGAGCCAGAGGCCGTGAATACCAAGCATAGGATGTGTCCGTTATTTGAACAGCGGCGTCCCCGGCACGAATGCATCGAACGCCGCCCAGAATTGCTGCCGGTAGCGATCCTGTTCCTGCAGGATCTCGTGACGGGAGCCGGCGATCACCAGATGCGACCCGGCACGCAGGTGATAGGCGAATTCCTCGATGGCCGGCGTCGACACCACCTGGTCGTTGCTGGCCGCCAGCATCAGGATCGGCTGACGGATCTTCACGGGATAGCTGGCCTCGCGAAAGCCATGCATCCCACGGATCGCCGTATCGGCCCAGGCCACCGTCGGCGAGCCGATGCCGAGCGTTGCGTCCTCTTCGAGGATTGCCGCGTTGCGCGCATAGCGCACAGGATCGCTGGTCAGCTTGTTGTTGGGGAATGACGAGGTCCCGACCAGCTCACCATTGCCGCCGGGAATGTAGTTGCCGCCCTGCCCGGTCCAGCGCATGACACGCAACAGCAGCCGCGCCGGCAGCGAGGTCGAACGGCCCGGCAGATCAATCATCGGCGCCGACAGCACCATGCGATCGAACCAGCGCTTGCCGGAATGCGCCACACGCAGCATCACCGCGCCGCCCATCGAATGCGCCAGCGCGAAATAGGGCGGCGGGCAATCCGGCATCACCACCTGCTGCACGAAACTTTCGACGTCGATCTCGAAATCCGAGAAGCTGCGCACATAGCCCTTGCGGCCATCGCGCAACTGCCGCGACGAATGGCCCTGTCCGCGCCAGTCGATCATGGCCACTGCAAAGCCGCGGTCGCGCAGGTCGCGCACGGTCTCGAAATACTTCTCGATATATTCGCCGCGCCCGCTGAACACGCAGACCGTGCCCTTGCGCCCGGTCGTCGGCGCCCAGCGCGCAAAACGTAGCTCAGCGCCGTCCGGCGTCTTGATGGTGCCGGACACGGCCCCCTCGGGAACGGGGTTGGCGGGAATGGAGACGAGCGTCATGGCGGGGGACCGGTTAGGCGAAAAACGCGGGATTTCAAGGGCGGGAGACAGGTCGGCGCGAATCTTTCGGCCCCCCTTGCGAGCCGCCAGACCCCTCCCATATCAGCTTCATGCAGGCCTCTCTAGGCTGCATGACACGAAAGCCCGGCCCCTATGGCGGGCGGGTTATTGCAACAGTCGCTCAATGGAGGACTATCCAATGCGTAGCTATGATCTCACCCCGTTTTATCGTTCCACCGTCGGTTTCGACCGCCTGTTCAATCTGCTCGATCAGAGCACAGGTGACGCAGCGCCGGGCTATCCGCCCTACAATATCGAGCGCACCGGCGAGAACGAGTACCGTATCAGCGTCGCCGTTTCCGGCTTTGCGCAAAACGAACTCTCCATCGTCGCGAAGGAAAACACGCTGACGATCAAGGGCGAGAAGGCTGCCAACGAGAATGGCAGCAAGGCCGAAGTGCTCTATCGCGGCATCGCCGCCCGTGCCTTTGAACGCGCCTTCCAGCTTGCCGATTTCGTACAGGTGAAGAACGCCTCGCTCGAGAACGGCCTGCTTCATGTGGACCTCGTCCGTGAGATCCCGGAAGCCAAGAAACCCCGCAGCATTCCGATTTCCACCAGCGCCGCGAGCGCGCCGCAGGTGGTTGACGGCTCGGCCGAGAAAGTCGCCGCGTAACCGCGACTTTGTACTTGAAGTATGTGAACTGAAGTAAGTGTAGTTGTTGAACGAACGCCCCGGAGCAATCCGGGGCGTTTTTTCTTGATCCGGCCCGGACTATTCCAGCCCCTGGGCAGCCGGCGGCGTTTCCGCAGCTGGCGGTGTCGCAGGCTTTGCTTCTGTCGCCGGCGCAGCGACTGTCGGAGCAACAGCGTCTTTCTTCTCGGGCACTGCCGGTGTTGCCGGAGCAGCCCCGGTCGTTTCCGGCGCCTTCGTCTCGGCGGGCTTCTGCTCCGTCACGGCCGATTGCTGCACGGGCGCAGCGGCCGGCGGCGTTTCAGGTGGTTTGACTGCGACCGGCTTGGTCTCGGCCGGAGCGACAGGCTTGGCCGGCGCCGCAACCGCGCGCACCGGTGGCCGCTTCGGCAGCGGCACGCTCGTCGTGCGGCTGGCAACCTTCGGCGCGGGCGTTGCCGTCCCGGCTGTAAACGGCGGGCGGCGATATTGCGGCAGGGTCGGCACTGCGCCCTGCGGGCCGTAGCGCGTGTCGATTTCCTCACTCATCCGGTCGCCCATGCGATAGGCCGGAATGAAGCGCAGAATGCGTCCGCTCCGCGCATCGATCACCAGCCGGCCGTCCTCGCCGTCGAGATCGATCGCCGCGACCGTGTAGATGAGGCCGCGCTGCTGCGGCATGCCGAGGGCGGAGAAGCCGGCCTCGCGCAGGATCGAATAGACCTCACGCAGCGGCAGCACCGCCAGATCATAGCCACGGCGCAACACGCCATAGGGGCGCGGCTCCGCATATTCCACGGGCGGCATAGCCGCATAGGGACCGCCGACATCGGAGACCTGCGCCACAACGGCAACGTCGCCGCGCATCGGCGGCAGCGCCTGCGCCTGTGCAGCACCACTCGCCAGCAACAGACCGGCCGAGGCCAGACATCCCACAAGTACCTTCATTGCATGCTCCTTCGACGCCCCCGCGCCCGGAGAGTGTTCAACTTCCTGAACCTCACGCTTCGCTCGCCTGCCAGCACCGCTGCCACAGGCGTTAACGAGCACTGCGCAACCTCACCGCTGAATCCGGCAGCCCTTGGGCCAGCCTTTGGCCGGAACGCGGCACCTCCGGGCTGAATGTGTCCACGCCAGCTTGGACAATTTGGCATGCGTTGTTGCTATGCGACGACGGACTCAAGCGCGCTTGTGTGCTAGATAAAAATTTGGCAAAGTCCTGGTTAGGACAGCATCACTGTCGCAATTTTTGGTGGCAAATCCGGCACAGGGTTTGCAACATAAGCAGGCGTCGCGACTAAAAAACACGCCTGCTGAGACGAAATGCCTTTAAGGCGAGATATGGGGTGGCCGCCGGGGACGATGGGCACCACCAGTCTGAATTCTGAAAACGAGGCTCGCAAGACGCGCGAGCGGTAGCCCGAACGGGTTCCGCGAGCGTCAAAGGTGCGCCGACAAGGGTGGCAGAACCCCGACGGGGGTTGAGAGGACGAAGATGAGCGGATCAGAGCACGAGCGCCAATTGATCGAAACCGGCACGCATTCGGCGGCCCCGGCTATCAAATCGGCTAACGTGAAAGACACCGCCATCAAACCGGAACTCCATACCTACCGTCCGCCGGCGCTGGGCCTCTATGACCCGTCGCAGGAAAAGGACGCCTGTGGCGTCGGCTTCATTGCCAACATCAAGGGCCGCAAGTCGCATCAGATTGTGTCTGACGCGATCAGCATCCTGTGCAACCTCGAGCACCGCGGCGCCACCGGCGCAGATCCGCGCTTTGGCGACGGCGCCGGTATTCTGGTGCAGATCCCGCATAAGTTCTTCGTCCGCAAGACTGTGGAACTCGGCTTCAGCCTGCCGGAGCCTGGCCAATACGCCATCGGCGCGCTGTTCATGCCGCGTGATACCGCGTGGCGGAAAGTCATTCAGGGCATCATCGGCGACCAGATCAAGGCCGAAGGCCTGAAGCTGCTCGGCTGGCGCGACGTCCCGACCGACAACGCATCGCTCGGCGAAAGCGTGAAGCCGACCGAGCCTGCCAACATGCAAGTCTTCATCGGCATCGGCAAAGCCAAGATCGCCGACGAGGACGAATTCGAACGCCGTCTGTACATTCTCCGCAAGTCGATCTCGCAGGCGATCTATCAGCGCCGCGAGCGCGGCCTTGCCGGCTACTATCCGTGCTCGATGTCGTGCCGCACGATCATCTACAAGGGCATGTTCCTCGCCGACCAGCTCGGCAGCTACTATGCCGACCTGCACGAAGAGGATTTCGAAAGCGCGCTGGCACTGGTGCATCAGCGCTTCTCGACCAACACCTTCCCGACCTGGTCGCTGGCGCATCCGTACCGCATGGTCGCGCATAACGGCGAAATCAACACGCTGCGCGGCAACGTCAACTGGATGGCGGCGCGTCAGGCGTCCATCGAGTCCGAACTGTACGGCAAGGACATCAGCCGTCTGTGGCCGATCTCCTATGAAGGCCAGTCGGACACCGCCTGTTTCGACAACGCGCTCGAATTCCTGGTACAGGGTGGCTACTCGCTGCCCCACGCCGTGATGATGATGATTCCGGAAGCCTGGGCTGGCAATCCCCTGATGGATGAGCAGCGCCGCGCCTTCTACGAATATCACGCCGCGATGATGGAGCCGTGGGACGGTCCTGCCGCGCTCGCCTTCACCGACGGTCGACAGATCGGCGCGACGCTGGACCGTAACGGTCTGCGCCCCGCACGTTATCTCGTCACCAAGGACGACCGCATCGTGATGGCGTCCGAAATGGGCGTGCTGGCGATTCCGGAAGAAGACATCATCACCAAGTGGCGTCTGCAGCCCGGCAAGATGCTGCTGGTCGACCTTGTCCAGGGCCGTCTGATCCCTGACGACGAGATCAAGGCGACGCTGGCCGCAAGCCATCCCTATAGCGAGTGGCTCGAACACACCCAGATCGTTCTGGAAGAACTCCCGGACGCGGCGGCCAAGGGCCAGCGCTCCAACCTGCCGCTGCTCGATCGCCAGCAGGCCTTCGGCTACACCCAGGAAGACGTCACCATCCTGCTGACGCCGATGGCGTCGCAGGGCGAGGAAGCGTCGGGCTCCATGGGCACCGACACGCCGATCTCGGCGCTGTCGAGCAAGCCGAAGCCGCTGTTCACCTACTTCAAGCAGAACTTCGCGCAGGTCACCAACCCGCCGATCGATCCGATCCGTGAAGAGCTCGTCATGAGCCTCGTCTCGATCATCGGACCGCGGCCGAACCTGTTCGACCTGCAGGGCGTTGCCACCACCAAGCGTCTCGAAGTGCGCCAGCCGATCCTGACCGACCAGGATCTCGAAAAGATCCGCTCGATCACCGATGTCGCCGAGTCGCACTTTGTCTCGCGTACCCTCGACACCACCTTCCATGCCGGTTTCGGCGCGGCAGGCATGGAGCAGGTGCTGGATGAACTGTGCGCCCGCGCCGAAGCTGCGGTGCGCGAAGGCGTCAACATCATCATCCTGTCCGATCGCATGGCCGGCTCGGATCGCATTCCGATCCCGTCGCTGCTGGCCTGCGCTTCCGTGCATCACCACCTGATCCGCACCGGCCTGCGCACCTCGGTGGGCCTGGTCGTCGAATCCGGCGAACCGCGCGAAGTGCATCACTTCGCCTGCCTCGCCGGCTATGGCGCCGAAGCGATCAACCCGTATCTGGCGTTCGAATCCATCATCGCCATGAAGGACCGGCTGCCGGTGCAGCTCGACGACTATGAAATCGTCAAGCGCTTCATCAAGTCGATCGGCAAGGGCCTGCTCAAGGTCATGTCGAAGATGGGCATCTCGACCTACCAGTCCTATTGCGGCGCGCAGATCTTCGACGCCGTCGGCCTGCGTCAGGAATTCGTGACCAAGTACTTCACAGGCACCCACACCAAGATCGAAGGCGTCGGCCTCGCCGAAATCGCCGAGGAGACCGTGCGTCGCCACAACGAGGCGTTCGGCGAGATCCAGATCTACAAGACGGCGCTCGATGTCGGCGGTGAATATGCCTATCGCAGCCGTGGTGAAGACCATGCGTGGAATGCGGAGTCGGTGTCGCTGCTACAGCATGCCGTGCGCGGCAACTCGCAGGATCGTTATCGCGCCTTCGCCAAGATCCTCAACGAACAGTCCGAGCGTCTGCTGACGCTGCGCGGGTTGTTCAAGATCAAGACGGCCGAGGACGAGAAGCGCAAGCCTGTGCCGCTCGACGAAGTCGAATCCGCCGCGGACATCGTCAAGCGCTTTGCGACTGGCGCCATGTCCTACGGCTCGATCTCGCGCGAGGCGCATACGACGCTGGCCATTGCCATGAACCGGATCGGCGGCAAGTCGAACACCGGCGAAGGCGGCGAGGAGTCGGATCGCTACAAGCCCATGCCGAATGGCGACAGCATGCGTTCGGCGATCAAGCAGGTCGCGTCCGGCCGTTTCGGCGTCACCACGGAATATCTCGTCAATTCGGACATGATGCAGATCAAGATGGCGCAGGGTGCGAAGCCCGGCGAAGGCGGTCAGTTGCCCGGCCACAAGGTCGACGCGACGATTGCCGCCGTGCGCCACTCGACCCCGGGCGTCGGTCTCATTTCGCCGCCGCCGCATCACGACATCTATTCGATCGAAGACATCGCGCAGCTGATCTACGACCTCAAGAACGTCAATCCGACGGGCCAGGTCTCGGTCAAGCTGGTGTCGGAAATCGGCGTCGGCACGGTTGCCGCTGGCGTCGCCAAGGCGCGCGCAGACCATGTGACCATCGCCGGCTTCGAAGGCGGCACCGGCGCATCGCCGCTGACCTCGATCAAGCATGCGGGTTCGCCGTGGGAAATCGGTCTTGCCGAAACCCACCAGACCCTGGTGCGTGAACGGCTGCGTAGCCGCATCATCGTCCAGGTCGACGGCGGCTTCCGCACCGGCCGTGACGTCGTCATCGGCGCGCTCCTCGGCGCCGACGAGTTCGGCTTCGCCACCGCGCCCTTGATTGCGGCCGGCTGCATCATGATGCGCAAGTGCCATCTCAACACCTGCCCGGTCGGCGTCGCGACGCAAGACCCGGTGCTGCGCAAGCGCTTCACCGGTCAACCCGAGCACGTCATCAACTACTTCTTCTTCGTCGCCGAGGAAGTCCGCGAGATCATGGCCCAGCTCGGCTATCGCAACTTCGACGAGATGGTCGGCCAGGTGCAGATGCTCGACCAGTCGGCGCTCGTGTCGCACTGGAAGGCCAAGGGTCTCGACTTCTCCAAGCTGTTCGTGCGCCAGCCCGAACTGCCCGGCCAGAAGATCTATCACACCGAAGATCAGGACCATCACCTGGAAGCCGTGCTCGATCGCGAGTTGATCAAGCAGGCGCAGCCCGCGCTCGATCGCGGCGCGCCGGTGAAGATCGACACCAAGATCAACAGCACCAACCGTTCGGCCGGCGCCATGCTGGCGGGCTCGGTGGCCAAGATCTACGGCCATGCCGGCCTGCCCGACGACACCATCAAGGTGTCGCTGAAGGGCACCGCCGGTCAGGCCTTCGGCGCATGGCTGTGCAAGGGCATCACCTTCGATCTCGAAGGCGAAGGCAACGACTATGTCGGCAAGGGTCTCTCGGGCGGCAAAATCATCGTCCGCCCGCCGGCGCATTCCGCCATCGTGCCGGAGGAGTCGATCATCGTCGGCAACACCGTGATGTATGGCGCGATCGAGGGCGAGTGCTATTTCCGCGGCGTCGCCGGCGAGCGTTTCGCCGTTCGTAACTCGGGTGCCGTGGCCGTCGTCGAAGGCGCCGGCGATCACTGCTGCGAATACATGACCGGCGGCATCGTCGTGGTGCTGGGCAAGACCGGCCGTAACTTCGCGGCCGGCATGTCCGGCGGCGTGGCTTACGTGCTCGACGAAACCGGCGACTTCCCGAAGCTGTGCAACATGGCGATGGTCGAACTCGAACCGGTCCTCTCGGAAGAGATGATCGCCGAGAACACCTATCACCACTCCGGCGATCTCGAAGCCCATGGCAAGGTCGACGTGTTCGCCAACCTGCTCGACTCCGATATCGAGCGCCTGCATGTGCTGATCACGCGTCACGCAAAATATGCCGGCTCGGCCAAGGCTGCGATGATCCTCGCGGACTGGAAAACCTGGCTGCCGAAATTCCGCAAGGTGATGCCGGTCGAGTACCGCCGCGCACTGCGCGAGTTGAAAGCGAAAAGCGCCGAGGCCGAACCGCAGATCGCGATCGGCGCGTAAGGAAAAGGCCCTCATGGTGAGGAGGCGCGCAGCGCCGTCTCGAACCATGAGGGACAAATCACGCATCCTTCGAGACGCGGCCAAGTGGCCGCTCCTCAGGATGAGGACGGAATTTGGAACTTAAGAGTTCAGAGGCGTCAGTTGTAATGGGCAAGATCACGGGTTTTCTGGAAATCGATCGTCACGACCGCAAGTACGCGCCGGTTACCGAGCGCTTGAAGGGCTATAACGAGTTCGTCATTCCGCTCAGCGAGAAAGACACCCGCGACCAGGCCGCGCGCTGCATGAATTGCGGCATTCCCTATTGCCACGGCACCGGCTCGGTTCAGCCCGGCACGCCCGGCTGCCCGGTCAACAACCAGATCCCGGATTGGAACGACCTCGTCTATACCGGCAACTGGGAAGAAGCCTCGCGCAACCTGCACTCCACCAACAACTTCCCGGAATTCACCGGCCGCATCTGCCCGGCGCCGTGCGAAGCCTCTTGCACGCTGAACATCGATGACAACCCGGTCACCATCAAGACCATCGAATGCGCCATCGTCGACAAGGCATGGGACAATGGCTGGCTGAAGCCGCAGATCTCCGCCGTGAAGACCGGCCGCAAGGTCGCCGTGATCGGTGCAGGCCCCGCCGGCATGGCCTGCGCGCAGCAGCTCGCGCGCGCCGGACACGACGTCCATATCTATGAGAAGTTCGCCAAGGCCGGCGGCCTGATGCGTTACGGCATTCCCGACTTCAAGATGGAAAAGCACATCATCGATCGCCGCGTCGCGCAGATGGAAGGCGAAGGCGTCACCTTCCATTATGGCAAGGCTGTCGGCGGCACCTCGCCCAGTGCGATTGATCCAGCCGAACTGCTCAAAGAATATGAAGCCATCGCGCTGACCGGCGGAGCCGAGCATGGCCGCGACCTGCCGATCCCCGGCCGCGAATTCGACGGCATCCATTTCGCCATGGACTTCCTGCCGCAACAGAACCGCCGCGTCGGCAACGAGCCGCTCGGCGACATCAAGGAAATTCTCGCCGGCGGCAAGCATGTCGTCGTCATCGGCGGCGGCGACACCGGCTCCGACTGTATCGGCACCTCGCTGCGTCAGGGCGCGCTGTCGGTGACCCAGCTCGAAATCATGCCGGCTCCGCCCGAGCAGGAGAACAAGGGCCTGACCTGGCCGAACTGGCCGCTGAAGATGCGGACCTCGTCGAGCCAGGCCGAAGGCGCCAAGCGCGAATTCGCCGTGCTGACGCAAAGCTTTGAAGGCGTAGACGGCAAGGTCACCAAGCTGAACTGCGTGCAGGTCGACGACAAGTTCAAGCCGATCCCCGGCTCGGAATTTGCGCTGCAGGCCGACCTCGTGCTGCTGGCGATGGGCTTCGTCCATCCCGTCCACGAAGGCATGCTGAAGACCCTCGGCGTCGATCTCGACCAGCGCGGCAATGTCCGCGCCGCAACGACCGATTTCGCGACCTCGCTGCCGAAGGTGTTCTCCGCCGGCGACATGCGCCGCGGCCAGTCGCTGGTGGTCTGGGCGATCCGCGAGGGACGTCTCTGCGCCCGCGCCATCGATCAGGCGCTGATGGGAACGACGACGCTGCCGAGGTAATTCCGGACGATCAGAGCAAGTCTAAGCTTCAAGAGCCTCGATACGAAAGTATCGAGGCTCTTTCCTTATGACTCCCCTGCGTCTTCGCGTGCAAGGAACTAGACGTCAGCGCGGGGCGCCGTATCGGATCTTCACTTGGGGAGGGCTCGCGCGCGTCATCGATGCGAGTCGGCACAAAAGTTCCCAGCGAAGAAATTGCCTTTAGAAGATTGGATTTTCCGGACTCGTTGATGCCGACCAAAACCCGACATCTGGGCATAAGCTCCAACTCGGCGTCTTCTATCGATCGAAAATTTCTTATCTGAATTTTCTCAATATTCATTGCTGCTCCCTGTGACCGATCGCTTGCTCATCGGGGAGCACTAGCGGCGACAGACCATTATACGCGTTAAAGTAGAGGGGCCTCTACCGAGAAAGACGGCTTTCGCACCGCTTGACATACGAGCAATTGAGACTATATTCCGCCAACCCTGTCCAACGAGGGGTGCTTCTCGAGGGCGTCCAGGCAGCCGACGGGACGCGCCACTGAATACAAGGTTGCGCCTTTCGGCGTTTCATCCCCCTCCCATCAAAGGGGACCACCGAAAGGCCAACTTGCGCGGCGACGCGGGACAGACGGCGCGTGCGCGCGTCGATCCCATTCACGGCCGGGACTCGCACAGCGCGACCTGCCGCGCGGCGCATCCCAGAGTGGGTAGCCAGCAACCCGCAGAGACGCTAAGCGGTATCATCCCGCCGATCTCTTACCTTCCAAACGTGTTGTCCCGTCCCGCATGAAATTCCTGCTTATTCCGCTCGGCCTCGTGGCGCTCGTCCCGCAGGCCCACGCCAGCGATGCCCGCTTCATGGCGGCCCTCGGCAAGCTCGATCCCAAGACCCGGCTGGAACAGGTCTGCGATTTCGAGGCGATGCGCCGGATCAGCAAGGGCGGTCCGCGCGTCGAGCGCGCCAAATCCGACGCACTGATGCCGCCGCAGCATCTCGGCAATACGATGATCGCCAAGGGCGGCGCCTATCGCGCGGGCGGCAAATGGATGCAGGTCGCCTTCACCTGCAAGGCGACGCCGGACCACAAGACGGTACTGGATTTCACCTACAAGACGGGAACGGTCATTCCGCCCGCCAAATGGCAGTCTTTAGGGCTCTGGAAATAGACTAGCCTGCCGGCGTCAGTGCTTGGGTTCGTTCTTGGTGAGCGCGCCGCTATGCGGATCGACATGGACCTCGAAGGTCCGGCCGTCCTTCACGACATCGGCTTCCCAATGGCCGTCGTCGGCCTCAAGCTCCCTGACCTCGGTATAGCCCAAGCTGCGCAGCCTTTCGGTGACCTGCTGTGCGGTCATCCAGTCCTTGCCGGGGGTATCTGCGGAAGCCCATGAGGGCAGCACGAGAACGAGCGCAACGGCGAGCAGCAGTGACTTCATGGTAAACCTCCCTGATTTGTCACAACAACTCCGGGATTGCCGCTTTGTTCGGCACAGGCCTTGGCTGCGGCCTCGCTGTTCACCCTGCCGCTAAAAGTTCCGGGATTTGCTTGACGTTAACGCCGGGCGGCGCTTGATGGCGGGATCGCGGCTGCCCGCTTGCGGCCCGAATCCGGTAGTATGTCGAGCGGGAACCCGGGTCTGCGGACCCTGCGATTGCGGTCGAGGCGCATGTCACAGAAGCCCAACTTGCCGAGATGGCGGATCGATCACTGGCGTGCCGAAAAGGGCACGCTGATGGTGCTCGCCGTGGCGCTGGGCCTGCTGATCGGCATTGTGGCGCCCGCGTCGGCGCAGTTCTTCGGTTTCGGTGGTCCGCAGCAACCTCCTCCGCGTCCGCAGCGCAATGTGCCGCAGGGCGGCGGTGGCGGCTTCGGCTGGTTTGGCGGCGGCAATGACAGTCCGTTTTTCGCGCCGTTCCAACAACAACAGGCGCCGAAGCGGGCCGCTCCGCGCGAGGACTATTCGCGCGCACCGTCGCCGGAAAAACGCGATGCCCCGGCCGAGCGCAACGTGCTGGTGCTCGGCGACAGCATGGCCGACTGGCTCGCTTACGGCCTCGAGGACGCCTATGCCGAACAGCCCGACATGGGCGTGATCCGCAAGCACAAGACCGTCTCCGGCCTGCTGCGCTATCAGCCGAAAGGCGATCCCGCCGATTGGGCGGCAGCGGCCAAGGGCATTCTCGCCACCGAGAAGCCCGATGCCATTGTCGTCATGCTCGGCCTCAATGACCGCGTCGCAATCCGCGAGCCCGACAAGGCCGCCGAGAAGAAGGGCGCCAAGAAGGACGAAAAGAAAGACAGCGCCGCGGAAGTGAAGCCCGGCGACAAGCCGGCGGAGCCGGAAGCTGACGATGCAGATATTCCCGATCCCGGTTCGATCGTGACCGAGCGCGGCGCGCGCGCCGGCGGCATGGTCGATTTCCGCGACGAGCGCTGGGGCGAGCTATACTCGAAGAAGATCGAGGAGATGATCAATGTCGTGAAGGCGAAGGGCGTCCCCGTGCTGTGGGTCGGCCTGCCGGCGGTGCGCGGCACCAAGGCGACCGCCGACATGCTCTATCTCGACAATCTCTATCGCGACGCCGCGACCAAGGCCGGCATCACCTATGTCGATATCTGGGACGGCTTCGTCGACGAGGCCGGCCGCTTCCTGCAGCAGGGCCCGGATTTCGAAGGCCAGATCCGCCGGCTGCGTTCGGCCGACGGCGTCTATTTCACCAGGGCCGGCGCCCGCAAGATGGCGCATTACGTCGAGCGCGAGATTACCCGTTTGCTCTCCGGCCGCTCCGCGCCGATCGCGCTGCCGAGCGAGCCTGCGACGCCAGACCTCAATGCCGTGCCCGGCGCGCCAGCGCCGCGTCCGCTGGCCGGCCCCATCGTGCCATTGGTCGCCTCCTCGGTCGGCACCGATCAACTGCTCGGCGGCCCCGGCGTGAAGCCGGTGAGTGTCGATGCACTGGTGGCGCGCGTGCTGGTGAAGGGCGAGCCGCTCGCCGCGCCTGCCGGCCGCGCCGACGACTTCGCCTGGCCGCGCCGCGAGATCGGCCGCGAACAGGCCAAGGGCGATGTGCCTGTGGCCGCAGTCACCCCGACCACATCGGGCACGAGCGGCACGACCGCTGCGGCGACCGGGCCGGACGGCATCGTTCCGGTGATGGCGCCGCCGGCCGCGCCGAAGAAAAAGCCGAAACCCGTCATCGCCACCGAAGCGCCGTCATCCTTCGGTAGTTTCTTTGGCTTCGACGATGCGCCGCGCCGCGCGCCCGTCCAGCAGGCGCCGCAGCGCCCCCGCCCGGCCCAGGCGCCCGGACCGCGGCCGCCCGCCAATGTCGGCCCCGCCGCCTCCGCCCCCTCCGGTTTCTTCACGCGCTAACCGCGCGAAAAATTCCGACGCGAAACTTCAGAGTCAAAAAAATCCCTCAGCCTTTGCGGGCTGAGGGATTTTCGCTTCTGGATATTTTCTGGGACGTTTTCTCAGATGCGATTGCTGACGCTTCTGCAGCGTCCGTTATGTCTGCCGCGATCTGCGATCAATAACCGAAACGGTTCGGACGACGGCGCGGCGGACGCGTCATCAGCATCGCCAGCGCAAAGCCGATACCGCCTGCGATGAGCAGCGAGCCCAGCGGATTATCGCGGACCTTGTCGGTGATCGCCTGCGTGCCGTCGCGATAGACGTCGCTGTCGAGTGCATCCTTGGCATAGCTGGTGGCGGCGTCCGATGCGTCACGCACGGCATCCTTGGCTTGGCCATACAGGTTCTGCACGGTGCCCGTCGCTTCGCGCGCGCGGCCCGAGGCTTCAGTCCGCTCATCGCCCGTGGCTCGGCCGATCACACCTTCAACCTTGCCAGCTGCATCCTTGGCTGCGCCCGCAATACGGTCCTTGTCCATGTCCATTACTCCGTGAGGAAATTCTCGCCGGTGTAATGCCCGAAGCCAGTACTGGTTCCGCCGCGATGCAGGCGCCGTGAATTTAAAGGATCAAACCGCCATCGACGACCAGCGTATGACCGCAAACATAGGATGACAGCGGCGACGCCAGGAACAATGCAGCGCCAGCCATATCGGCAGGCGTGCCGAGCCGCTGCAGCGGGATCCTGGCAATCGCGCCTTCCAGCCGCTTCGGATTCGCTGTCGTGACCTTTGTCATCTTGGTGTCGACGAGCCCCGGCGCGATACCATTGACGCGAATGCCGTCTTCCGACCACGCCTGCGCCAATGTGCGCGTGAGCCCAACTGCGCCGGTCTTCGACGCATTGTAGGAGGGATTTCCCTTGGTGGCGTGATAGGCCGCGGTGGAACTGACAATGATCAATCGGCCGTTGCTGGCCTTCAGTTGCGCGTGAAACTTCGTCGCGCAGCCCATCAGGCTCATCAGGTTGACTTCCATCACCTTGCGGAAGCCATCCATTTCGAATTCACCGCGGCGATAGATCACAGCACCCTGCGCGAGGATCAGCACATCCACCCGATCGAGCTTCGGATCGAAGGCCTCGATGGCCGACGCGCTGCCAACATCGAGCTGGCTGTAGCCGAGGCCGTCGAGATCGGAACCTTCATCGATCGTGTAGTCGCTGGCCTTGGCGCGCGTCCCGCAGACATGCACATGCGCGCCGCGCGCACGAAAGGCCTGCGCCATACCATTGCCGATGCCGCTTGATCCTCCGACGATGAACACCTGCTGGCCGCTGAAATCGAGTTCGTTCATCCCTGATCGTCCTTCTTGATTTTATCGGCGCATGTTTGACCGCGCCGGCGATCGGTGCAAGCCTTCAATCAAGCCTCATCATGAAGGCGCAAAATTCGGAGGATGCCTTGTCGGATTACAAACAACTCAGCCGCTCGGTGCGCGGCCTCACCGTTCTCGTCACCGGCGCTGCAAGCGGCATGGGCCGCGCGACGGCGCGCTTGTTCGGCGACGAAGGCGCCAATGTTGCCGTCACGGATATTTCGGCGGACGGGATTGCAGCAGTCGCGAGCGCGATCACATCAGGCGGCGGCAGCGCACACGCATGGACGCTCGATGTTGCCGATCCCGATCGCATCCGCACAGTGGTCAGCGACGTCGCCGCGCATTTCGGGAGTCTCGATATCATCGTCAACAATGCCGGCATCTCAGTTTCCACCGCGATCGACCAGGACGGCTATGACACCGCGTGGGATCGCGCCATCGCGGTGATGCTGACCTCGCACCAGCGCATCATCCGCGCCGCATTGCCTCACTTGCGCAAGTCGCCCTCGCCGCGGATCGTTAATATCGCGTCCACCGAAGCGCTCGGCGCCACCGCACTGCACAGTCCCTATTCCGCAGCGAAGGCCGGCGTCACCGGGCTTACGCGCTCACTCGCAGTGGAACTCGGCCGCGACGGCATCACTGTGAACTGCATCTGTCCCGGCCCGATCACGACGGGGATCACCGAACGCATCAGCGACGAGCACAAGGTGATCTTTGCCAAGCGCCGCACGGTGCTGCGCCGCTATGGCGATCCGGAAGAAGTCGCGCATATGACGCTAAGCCTGTGCCTGCCGGCCGCGTCCTATATCACAGGCGCGGTGATCCCGGTCGACGGCGGCCTCATGGCACGCAATGCGTAACGGCATTCACACCGGTTGACTTCGCACTTTGGGGGCGTAGCATTTTTCTCAAGCGGCACGGCATCGCTGGAAGCCGCAATCGAATGGGTCAACCATTCCACACGGAGGAAATCTGCAATGCCCGTGACGATCCGCAAACTACATCCCTTGTTCGTCGGCGAAGTGACCGGCGTCGACCTGACGAGGCCCATCAACCCCGATGACGCCGCTGCCATCGAGCGCGGCATGGATGACTACGCTGTTCTGATATTCCCCAAGCAGGATATCACCGACGAACAGCAACTCGCTTTCGCGCAGAATTTCGGCGAGCGAGAGAACCGAAAAGGCGGCTCCGTCACCAAGAAGGAAGACTACCGGCTGACATCGGGTCTCGCCGACGTGTCCAATCTCGGCAAGGACGGCAAGCCGCTGCCGAAAGACAGCCGGACACACCTGTTCAATCTGGGCAACTGCCTGTGGCACTCCGACAGTTCCTTCCGGCCGATTCCGGCGAAATTCTCGCTGCTGTCGGCACGCGTGGTCAATCCGAAGGGCGGCAACACCGAATTCGCTGACATGCGCGCCGCCTATGATGCGCTTGATAACGACACCAAGGCCGAGATCGAGGACATGATCTGCGAACATTCGCTGATGACCTCGCGCGGCGCGCTCGGCTTTCTCGACTACACTGACGAAGAGAAAGAGATGTTCAAGCCGGTGCTGCAGCGGCTGGTGCGCACGCATCCGGTGCATGGCCGGAAGTCGCTGTATCTGTCGTCGCATGCCGGCGCGATCCAGGGCATGTCGGTGCCCGAAGCCCGCGTATTGTTACGCGATCTCAACGAACACGCCACGCAGCCGCAATTCGTCTATGTCCACAAATGGACGCTGCATGATCTCGTGATGTGGGACAATCGCCAGACCATGCATCGCGTCCGCCGCTACGACCAGTCGCAGCCGCGCGACATGCGCCGGGCCACAGTCGCCGGCAATGCGCCGACGGTGGCGCAGCAGGCGGCGGAATAACCTGCCGTTCAAACACAGGCGCGCCGCACGATGCAGCGCGCCTGTGTGCGTTCTAGATCCGCTCGATCTTTGCCTTCTCCAGCACTTCGCCCCAGCGCTTCACGTCGGAGGCAAGGAGATCGATCACCTCCTCCGGCTGCGAGGCCTTCGCCTGGCTACCGAGCGACAGCAGCCGCTCCTTCACGCTCTCATCCTTGAGCAATGTGACCGTCGCAGCGTTCAGTCTTGCCACAACGTCATCGGGAAGGCCGATCGGGCCAACGAGGCTGTACCAGCCTGGCGCCGCGTAACCGGGGAAACCTGCCTCGGCCACGGTCGGAATATCCGGGAATGACGGAAAGCGTTCAGCGGTGGTCACGGCCAGCGCGCGGAACTTGCCGGCCTTGATTTGCTCGATCATCGAGATCGGCGGATCGACCATGAAGTCGATGCGACCCGCGAGGACTTCGACCACGGCCTGCGCGCCGCCGCGAAATGGGATGTGCTGAAATTTCACGCCGGCCAACTGCCCGATCTGCTCGACGATCAGATGGGGCCCCGAGCCGACACCGGGCGTGCCGTAAGTGAGCGGCTTGTCCGGCTGCTTCTTTGCAGAAGCGATCAACTCGGCGAGATTCTTGAAGGGCGCGTCCGCATTACACGAGAACATGTAGGGCGCTTCGGAAACCTGACAGATGCCCTTGAGGTCATCGACCGGTTTGTAAGGCAGGCTCTTGTAGAAGGCCGACGACGCACCATAGGTCGCGGTAATCAGCGAGATCGTGTAGCCGTCAGGCGCCGAGCGGGCGAGCTGCGCCCCGGCGAGCGTCGTGCCGGCACCAGGCTTGGTCTCGACCACCACCGTCTGGCCGAGGATTTTCGACAGACCTTCGGCAAGCACACGCGAGGTTGCGTCGGTGCCGCCGCCCGGCGCGAAACCGTGCAGCAGGGTGATGGACCGTTCCGGCCACGCCGCTTTGGCCTGAAATGGAAGAAGGCTTGCCGACAATCCGGCCAGCAGCGTGCGCCTGTTCAACATCGATAGTCCCCAAAGAATGCATCCAAGGAGACCAGCGTAGCATGCATGCTGCACTGCGGTATAATGCTATGCGCTATGGCCCTCTGCGCAGGGCGCTTATCTCACCCGGAGCCGATCCAGCATCTCCGATGATGCAAACCCATCAGCAGGCGCGCCGACGGAGGCCTGGAAATTGCGCAAGGCTTCACGGGTCTGGCCGCCGAACTGGCCGTCCGGCGTGCCCTTGTAGAAGCCGCGCTGCGCCAGCAGCTGCTGCAGCTCAAGCCGTTCTGCGCGGGATAGCACGCGCTCCTGACGCGGCCATGGCTGCACGAAAGGCGGACCGCCGCGCAACCGGTCGGCGAAATGGCCGATGGCCATCGCATAGGCCTCAGCCGGATTGTATTTCATGATGACGCGGAAATTCGTCAGCATCAGGAAGCCCGGCCCCTGCGAACCGGCGGGCGCGAGTAGATAGGCCTTTTCTGTCATGCGCGGGAACGGCTGGTTGTTCGCCCGCTTGAGGCCAAGCTGCTCCCATTGCGGCAGGGTCATCGCCTTGGCCTTGTCGGCCAGCATGTAGTTGAAGCCCTGTGGAACCACGACTTCGTAGCCCCAGGTCTGACCGCTCTGCCAGCCATCCTTTTTCAAGTTGTTGGCGGTCGAGAAAATCAGATCGGTCGGGTTGTCCACCACGTCACGGCGACCATCGCCGTCGCCGTCCACCGCAAAGCGTTTGAACGCGGTCGGCATGAACTGGGTCGGGCCGAATGCGCCGGCCCAGGAGCCGCGCATCTGTTCAGGCCTCAGATCGCCGCGATGCAGGATTTCCAGAGCAACCAGAAACTCATCCTTGAAATAGGCCTGGCGGCGGCCGACGCAGGCTAGCGTCGCCGTCGAGCGCAGCACACTGCGATCGCCGATCATCGTCGAGTAGTTCGACTCGATGCCCCAGATCGACGCGACGATGTAGCGATCGACGCCGTAGGCCTTCTCGGCCGCATCGAAAATGGTCTTGTACTGCGCCAGCACCTCGCGGCCCTTGGCCATTCGGTTGTCGTTCACCAGGATGTCGAGATAGTCCCAGATCGCCTTGGTGAATTCCGGCTGCGAATCCATCAGGTCCATGATTCGCAGATCCGGCGTCAGCCCGGCGGTGAAACGCTGATAGCTGTCCTGCGAGATGCCGCGGCGTGCGGCATCAGGCCACAGTCCGGCAATGCAGTTGTCGAAATTACCAGCGGCCTCGCGGATTGCCTGTGCAGTCATCAGCGGATGGCCGGATGCGCCGTCCTCGCCGCTCCAGGGCTGCGCTCCGGGCGCGCCGGGCAGTGCCGCCTGTGGCGGCGGGTCCTGGGTCTGCGACGATCCGCTAAAGATATTGTCGAACAGGCTGAAAGGGCCGCTCTTGCTCTGCGCCTGCGCCGCCACGGGCAGGGTTACCGTAAGCAAAACTGCGCCGAGCGCAGCTACACCGCATGTCAGGCTACGCGCCATCTTCGTCGCAGATTTCATCACTATCCATCTCGGGAATCTGACCGGAATTTGGTCATGACTGTGGCATGACAGGAGGCCCGGCGAGGGTTTCCATCAGCTTAACACTATTCCAGTTTTGCGTGGCTGGGCGAACGTGCCGCGCGGCAGAAAGGATAATTGCAGACATGTAGCCCGGCACCACACATCCGCCTTTGTTCCCGGTTGCAAACGGAACCAGCAGGCGCAATCTTCGTTGGCCTGCCTGCGTCGTTCCCCTCCAAGGTCATTGCAAAGTCCCCTGATGAAAATTCGCAAAGCCGTTTTTCCGGTCGCCGGCCTCGGCACCCGCGTCCTTCCCGCCACCAAGGCGATGCCGAAGGAAATGCTGACTATCGTCGATCGGCCGTTGATCCAATATGTGGTCGACGAAGCCCGCGAGGCCGGCATCGAACATTTCATCTTCGTTACCGGCCGCAACAAGGGCATCATCGAAGATCACTTCGACCGCATGTTCGAGCTCGACGAGACACTCAAGAGCCGCAACAAGTCTGCCGAGATCGAACAGCTGGCGCTGTCCCAGCCTGCCGCCGGCGCCATGAGCTTCACGCGCCAGCAGGCGCCGCTCGGGCTTGGCCATGCTGTGTGGTGTGCCCGCGATATCGTCGGCAATGAGCCCTTCGCCGTGGTGCTGCCGGACGAACTGGTGCTGAATTCCCCGGGCTGCCTGAAGCAGATGGTCGATATCGCGGGAGCGCTTGGCGAAAAGTCCAACCTCGTTGCCGTCGAGGAAGTCCCGATGGACATGACGCATCAATACGGCATCTGCGGTGTCGGCGAGCGCCACCCAACTCACGAAGCCGCTTTCACCATCGACGGCATGGTCGAGAAACCCCCGAAGGGCACCGCGCCGTCCAACCTTTCGATTACCGGCCGCTACATCCTGCAGCCGGAGATATTCAAGATTTTGGAGACCCAGGAGCGCGGCGCGGGTGGCGAAATCCAGCTCACCGATGCGATGATCGGCCTCGCCAAGAGCCAGTCGTTCTACGGCGTGGAATTCGAAGGCGAGCGGCACGATTGCGGTTCGAAGTCGGGCTTCCTGCGCGCCAATATCGCGTTCGGCCTGCAACGCCCTGATCTGCGCGAAGGTCTGCGCGCCGAAATGCTGCGTTACCTCGGAGAGTAAGCGCTAGGCTGCAATCGCCTGGTGCGCATCGCCTGCGATGACACACTGGTTGCGGCCTGCGGCCTTCGCCGCATAGAGCGCCTTGTCGGCAGCTTCGACCAGTCCCGTCCACTCCATCGTCACCAGCGGCTTCACGCTGGCGACGCCGATGCTGACCGTGAGCATCGCAGGATCGGCCGGCACCTGTTCGACGCGACGTCGAATGGTTTCGGCAACCTCATAGGCATCCTGCACGGTCGCACCGGGCAGCAGCACGGCGAACTCTTCCCCGCCATAGCGCGCGGCACAGTCGCCGGCCCGCTTCGCCGCTCCTGCGATGCAATTCGCGATCGCGATCAGGGCAGTGTCTCCGGATTGATGACCGAAGCTGTCGTTGAAAACCTTGAAATGGTCGGCGTCGATCAACAGCAGTGCCATCGGCCGTGAATGCCTGATGGCGCGACGCCATTCCAGCTCCATCGCCGCATCGAATTTGCGGCGATTGCGCAGTCCAGTGAGACCATCGGTCGTGGCCAGTTCTTCGAGCTTGTGCTCTGCGTGTGCGCGGCGGCCTATTTCGCGTGCCAGAAACAGTGTCACCGCGGTGATGAAGATAATCAGCGCCAGCATGATGCCGCCGATCTTGATCGCCTGCTGATACCACAGACTGTAGATGCCGGCCCACGGCCGGCCGACGATCACGAGCAACGGCCGACCGCTGTCGCGCCACACATAGAGGCGCTCGATCTGGTCAACGACACCGACGCCCGAATACGACCCGTTGGACCGGCTCAGCGCCCGCATCACGCCGGGGGTCTTGCTCAGATCCCTGCCGACCACGTCGAGATCGAACGGCGTACGCATGATGACGACGCCGTCGCGGCGGATCACTGTGATGTTGTCGTCCTTGTTCAGCCGCAAGCGGCCGAACAGATCATGAAAATAGGCGAACCGGATGGCACCCGCGACGACGCCGGCAAAATTGCCATCGACGTCGGTGATGCGGCGGCTCAGCACGACGGAATACGCGCCCCGGTGCAGCATCGGTTTGCTGACATAGAGCCCGCGCTCGCCGTCGAACTTGTGTACCTTGAAGAACTCTTCGTCGGCACTGCTCTGCTTGGCAGGATCGAGCGATGCCGCATCGATGATAAGATCGCCATGCGCATCGAACACCTGAATGGATGCGAACTGGCGCGCTGATGCCGCATTGTCGAACAGGATCAGCTGGCGCATTTCCTTGCTGAGCTTGTCGATCTCGGGCGTATTGATGCCGGAAATGACAGCGCGCAACGACAGATCGTATTGTTCAACGGTTCGACCTATATCAGAATCGATGGAGGTGGCGAGGTTCTCGGCAGTCTGTCGCGCGAGCGCTTCCTCGCCGCGGCGCATATCGAGCATCACAGTGCCGCAAACGGCCGAAAAGCCAATGATCGTGACCAGCGACGACAGAATCAACAGCTTGGCCGATAACGGCCAGCGTCGAATTCCCGTGCTTGCATTGCCCGACTTCATCATGTGCTCCGTACCCCACGGATCGCACGCGAATGCTTGCCGAGCGCTTAAGTACCGGCTTTGGGTTCCACACGGCGTTAACGAACGGTTGCGGAAAATGCTCGGATGACGCACTTCCGATGTCGATTTACCGAAATCGCGCTGTAGCGCCTGATCGCGCGGGCGCGTATGACGTTTGCGAGATTATACCGAGGACAATTCCGTGCCTGACTACGACCTGCTCCGCGCCTACCTGGCCAGCCAGACCAAGGACGAATTCGTGCTGAGCATGGATGCGATCGAGGAGATCATCGACGACGCGCTGCCGCGCGCGTCGCACCGGGCCTCGTGGTGGGAGACCGAGCGCGCGCCCGATGAGCACATGCCGCAGCGCGAGGCCTGTATCGCAGCCGGCTTCATCGCCATCCGATTGCCCGATGGCTCCGGTGTGAAATTTCGCCGGAAGACGGCCAAGTTCATGCGGAAGTGGAATTAGGACGAGCGACGTGGCGCCCAGCGATTTTTGACCGCTATCGCTGCAGTCTCACACCCAGCATCACCACCGTCGAGGCCGTGCTCGCGCCAAGGATGTTTGAATCCAGGATATCGCGGCGCACCTGCGCCTTGAGCTGGATTTCACGGTTCAGCTTGTAAACGAGATCACCCTGCAGCGAGTAGATCTTATCGAAGCGGAAGTTTTCCTGATAGTCCTGCGTCACGTAAGTGAACTTGCCCGTGGCCGTCAGCCAGCGCCGGAAGTCGTGATTGACCTCAACCGTATAGGTGCGTGTGAGAATGCCGGGAACGCCGGGCACGGTGGTCTCGTCGATCGACGTGGTCGAAACGAATTTCGCAGTCGTCAGCGGTGTGGCCGTCCAGATCAGCGACGCTGACGTCAGCAGGCCCTTGAGAACCTCCAGCCGCGTATCCGTATAGCTGCGCGCTGCATAACCGATTGAGGCTTCGCCCGTCAGTAGACGCGTGAATTCAAACGTCGTGCCGGCCTTGATATAGCCGCCGCTGGAATCCCTGAGATAGCCGAAGCGATCCGCCCGATCGTCGTGCACGCGCACATCGCCTTGGACTTCGGCGAACGGCTTCAGACCCGGCAGCACTTCATAGGTGGCGCGGCCGACGCCGCCATACTGATTGAAATTACGGTCATTGTTGTTGGTCTGGGTGCCGTCGGTCAGTTTCGAATCCTGATAGACAGTGCGATCGACGAGACCATCGACCTTGATCTGAAGGCGGTTGAAGTCCTTCTCGACCCCCAGCGACCCACCAGTCGTCGTGAACAGCGGGAACTCCTTCAAGCCGGCCTGAATGTTCGGGCTGCCCGGATTATCCGCGCCGACCCGCATACGCATTTCGCTGTTAACGCGCAGGTCGCGGGCGACATCGAGACGACCGGCGATCTTGCCGTTGAATTCGGCGCGATCGACATTTTCGGGTGCCGGCGAAGTCTGGAATGGCGCTGCGGGAAACTGCTTCTCATAGCCGGTGAAGGATCCGCGCAGATCCACGATGATCGAGTGCCGCGTCCAGTCGGTTGCGGCCAGCAGCTCCGGCGCGACCTTGTAGAACGACGACCCCTTCGGCTGCACGAAACGCGCCGGATTGTTGTCGAAACCGCCATAGATTTCCACGGCTGACTTCACGAGAAAGCTGCCGACGCGCACGCCGGTCGGGGCATAAGGATCGGGATCAATCGGCAATCGCCGGCGCGGCGGCTGACCCACCACGGTGCCGGCAACCGACGGCGCAACGGGGGGCTTGGCGGCCTTGGCCGATGGCGGTGACGGCCGCGTCTCGGGCACCAGCGGCGGCGGCGGGCTGCCGGGGCCCACTGGCGGCTTCGGCTTCTTCGCGCCCGGATAATATTTGGTCTGCTTGCGCTTGCGGTTGAGCGCATCGAACCCGGTGCCGGCGGCGCCCGATGCAGCGGGCAGCGGCGGCGTGATGATCGATTGCGGGATGCGATCCGGCGATAGCTGGCTGGTCTGCAGCGTTCCAGTTGGCTGGAGCGGCGCATCCGTCGTTCGGCGCGTCGGCAGATTCTGCGGTGACACGAAACCGCCCGGGACCGGCGCCAGCAGGTCTGACGTCAATGCTTGCGAGAATGCCGGAGATGGCGTGAGGAGGCTCAGGCACAGACATGCCGAAACCGCGCCGTTGGCCCAGGCGCGGTTGCGGCGGTCGCGTACTCGACCCATCCTCACGATCAGAAAAACTCCAACACTATCAAAAGCTTACAAAATCAACCAAGAGCGACGCCGGAGGCGCGCGCGACAACTCATGGTTAAGGGAGTTAAAACGCTTATGGTTAATGGCCCGTTGAGATCGCATCGGCGGGGTTTCGCCAGGCAGGCCCAGCCGTGCTAAGAGGACGGCGACACAGCCGGACAATTTACGGCCCCAGGATGCTATTGATGCCCCTCTCCAAGACACCCGGCCTTCCGACGAAAACGACGGCAGCGATGAGCGATCAGGCCATTGAAGCGATTGCCTCGGCGCTGCGTACGCTGGAGGCCGAAGCCAGCGGCGTCACTGCGCTGGCCACCGCGCTGCAATCCGACCTCGGCCCGGCCTTCGTCGCGGCCGCCGACCTGATCCTCAAGGCCAAAGGCCGCCTGATCATCACGGGCCTCGGCAAGTCCGGTCATATTGGCCGCAAGATCGCCGCGACCTTCGCATCGACCGGTACACCCGCCTTTTTCGTGCACGCCGCCGAAGCCAGCCATGGCGATCTCGGCATGATCACGCCCGACGACGTCATCATGGCGCTGTCCTGGTCCGGCGAGCAGCCGGAGATGAAGAACCTTATCACCTATGCCAAGCGTTTCAGGATCGGCGTGGTCGCGATCACCTCCGAAGCCACCTCGACGCTGGCCGAGGCCGCCGATGTCGCGCTGACGCTGCCGAAGGCGCGCGAGGCCTGCCCGCATAATCTCGCGCCCACGACGTCGTCGCTGATGATGCTGGCGATGGGCGATGCGCTGGCGATCGCGCTGCTGGAAGGCCGTGGCTTTACGTCGGTGGATTTCAGCGTGCTACATCCCGGCGGCAAGCTCGGCGCAATGCTGAAATACACCCGCGACCTCATGCATTCAGGCGACGCCGTGCCGCTCAAGCCGCTCGGCACCAAGATGTCCGATGCGCTGGTGGAAATGTCCTCGAAGGGCTTTGGCTGCGTTGGCATCACCGATGGCAACGGCCATGTGGTCGGCATCGTCACCGACGGCGATCTCCGCCGTCACATGCGCGCCGACCTGATGACGGTTTCGGTCGATGAAGTCATGACCAAGAATCCCAAGACCATCAGCCGCGACCTGCTCGCCGGCGAGGCGCTGGGAATCCTCAACTCGTCGAAGATCACCGCGCTGCTGGTGACGGACGCCAGAAAGCCCGTCGGCATCGTGCATCTGCACGATCTGCTACGGGCGGGCGTGGCGTAAGCCACGTTAGCTTGCAGTTCGCAGGAACCTTGCCGCATTCGCTTCGAGTGGCAATGCCAAGCCGTTCGCGATGTACGACACCGTACGATAGAATCCACACAGCAGGATGATCTCGAAGATTTTCGCGTCATCGTAGTGAGCGGCCAGCGTCTTGAACTCCTCATCGCTGAGCGTGGCGCGGTGATGCAGCGCATCGACTGCCGCGATCAGAGCTTGTTCCGCTGACGACCAGCATGTCGCCTGTGAGTCACCGTCAACGGTCGCCTTCACCTCAGCTTCCGTCAGTTTCGCCGCTTCTGCAAAGGTCGCGACATGGACGCCCCATTCATATTCGCATCCGCTCAGTGCGCAGGTGCGATCTATGACAATCTCGCGCTCCCGCAGCGACAGCGGTCCACGATCAAGCAGGCCAGCTGCGCGAAATTTGCTCCATGCCCTCGGATGACCGGCGATCACGCGAAACAGCATCAGCGGCGGCGCCCCGCGCATGATCGCATCGAATTGCGTCTGAATGTCGGAAGCATAAGGCGGCTGCAGCGGCGCGATGCGTGACATGCCCAACTCCTGCGCTACAATAATCGTAGCGACATGCTACATATTCTGTAGCGCCCTGCAAGAGAGTAATGTGATGGCAAAGTCCGTTTCCAAGCCGCCCAGACGCGGTGTGCGCGGCTCAACGACCGGCCGACCGATCATGGCGCTGCTCGACCTGCTGGGCCGGCGATGGACGCTGCGCATTCTCTGGGAGTTGCGTGAGCGCTCCCGGACCTCGCGGGCGCTGCGCGAGGCTTGCGACGACGCGTCCCCTACCGTTCTCCAGGCACGCCTGAGCGATCTCAGAGACGCGGGTCTAATCGCGCTGCAGCCGGACGGCTATGGGCTGACGGATACAGGCCGGGAGTTGCAGGACACCTTCCTGCCACTGCATCACTTTGCGGAGCGGTGGAGCAAATCGCTGGCGGCTGACTGATCAGGCCACGTCCACCGTCAGACTGGCCCCATCCGCCTTCACGATCTTCACCCGCGTCCCCGCGGGCGTATCCGGCCCGCTGACGCGCCACACTGTGTCGTCGATCCGCACGATGCCCTCGCCGTCGATAATCGGCCGATCCAGCGTGCAGATACGGCCGACCAGCGCATCGCTGCGCTTGTTGAGGAACGGATTCGGATTGGCGCCGGGCTTCTGACGCGCGATGCGTCGCCATAGCGGCACGGCGGCGACGGCGAACAATCCGAACAGCAGGATCTGCACCTGCCATGACGGCGTAACGATGAAGGACAGCACGCCGACCAGGAATGCGGACAGCCCGAGCCAGAACATGAAGACGCCGGGCGCCAGCAGCTCCAGCGCCATCAGAAGCACGCCGAAGATCAGCCAGTTCCAGCTCCCCAAAGTGACGAACATTTCGGCCATTGCGAAATCCCTAGCTGCGCGGCGGCGTTGTACCCGCCGGCGGCACTGATCCGCTGCGGCGCGCGGCAGCCTGGGCCGAGGTCGAGTTCTCGCCGAAGGTCGCCTTGGCGATCTCGCCGATACCGGCCAGCGAGCCCAGCATGCTCATGGCTTCCACCGGCAGCATGATGACCTTCTGGTTCGGCGATTCCGCAAGCTGGCCGAATGCCTTGATGTATTTGTCGGCGATGAAGTAATTCAGCGCCGCAACGTCACCCTTCGAAATCGCCTCCGACACCACCCGCGTTGCGTTGGCTTCGGCCTCTGCGGAACGCTCGCGTGCCTCGGCGTCACGGAACGCAGCCTCGCGGCGCCCTTCCGCCTGCAGGATCTGGCCCTGCTTGGCACCTTCGGCACGGAGAATTTCCGACTGGCGCTGACCCTCGGCCTGCAGAATGTCGGCGCGCTTGACACGCTCCGCCTTCATCTGCCGGCCCATCGCCTCGACCAGATCGGCCGGCGGCACGATGTCCTTGATTTCGATACGGTTGACCTTGAGGCCCCATGGGGAGACGGCGGCATCGACGACGCGCAGCAGCCGCTCGTTGATCTCGTCGCGATGCGACAGCACCTGGTCGAGATCCATCGAGCCCATCACCGAACGGATATTGGTCATGGTCAGCACGATGATCGCCTGATTGAGGTCGGAGACCTCGTAGCTTGCCTTGGCCGCGTCGAACACCTGGAAGAACGCGACGCCGTCCACGGTGACGGTGGCGTTGTCCTTGGTGATTACTTCCTGCTCGGGGATGCTGATCACCTGCTCCATCATGTTCATCTTGCGACCGACGCGGTCGAAATAAGGAATGATGAGGTTGAGGCCCGGCGACAGCGTGCGGGTGAACTTGCCGAAGCGCTCAATGGTCCAGTCATAGCCCTGCGGTACGGTCTTCACACCGGCAAACAGCGTGAAGATGATCAGCAGCACAACGGCGATGGCGAAAATGTCGTAACCGGACATCAAAGTCTCCCTGCGGCAAAATGGACGCGCAACATATGGCGCCTCGTTGTTTTGTCGACGTGGAGGATTTTAAGGTTCGAAATCGGGAAAAGCGAGAGCGCCGACGTGATCGCGAGCCACGGACCTCTCAGCCGTCATTGCGAGGAGCCCTTGCGACGAAGCAATCCAGTCTTCGCTTGTGGCTTCTGGATTGCTTCGCTGCGCTCGCAATGACGTGGATGGGTTGGAGCGCCCTTAGATCCAGCCCTGCAGCTCGCGCAGCACAAGCTGGCGGATCGTGTCCATGCCCTCGTCGCTGTCGTTGAGGCAGGGGATCGCAGAGAATTGCTCGCCGCCATTATGCATGAAGATCTCGCAATTCTCCTGCGCGATTTCTTCCAGCGTCTCCAGGCAGTCGGCCGAGAAGCCAGGCATTACGACGGCAATGCGACGCACGCCGTCCTTGGCGAGCTGCTCGATGGTCTTGTCCGTATACGGCTGAAGCCAGGCATCGAAGCCGAAACGGGACTGGAAGGTCAGCAGCAGCTTCGGCGCGTCCGGTCCGAGCCGCTTGCGCAGCGCTTCGGTTGTGGCCACGCATTGCGCCTGATAGGGATCGCCCTTGTCGATATATTTCTGCGGCATGCCGTGGAACGACGCCACGATCATTTCCGGCACGAAGGACAGCGTCGCCAGATGCTTCTCGATCGAGATCGCCAGCGCGTCGATATAATCCGGCTCATCATAATAAGGCGGCGTGACCCGCAGGGTCGGCTGCGCCCGCATGGTGCCGAGCACGCGGAACACTTCGTCGCAGACAGTCGCAGAGGTCGCCGCCGAATATTGCGGATAGAGCGGCACCACCAGAATGCGGTCGCAGCCTTTTGCGGTGAGTTCAGCGATGCGGGAACGGATCGACGGATTGCCGTAGCGCATCGCCCAATCCACCACGAGATGGGTATGACTATCGAGCGAGGCTGCGAGCTTGTCGGACTGCGCACGCGTGATCGTCTTCAGCGGAGACTCGTTCTTCTCCGTGTTCCAGATCTTCACATAGTCCTTGGCCTTGCGGCGCGGCCGCGTGGTCAGGATGATGCCATTGAGGATCAGCTTCCACAGCAGGCCCTGGTTCTCGATCACGCGTGGATCGGACAGGAACTCTCTGAGATAGACACGCACGCCGCGGGTATCCGCCGTGTCGGGAGTTCCGAGATTGACCAGCAAGACGCCGACGCGTTCCGGTATCTCCAGGGTGGAGGCCGGTGGCTGCTCAAGGGAAACGACATTTGTCATGATGCCGGTGGCTTCGCGCTTTGGCTGGACCTTGTCAAGACGACGGACTGTCCATCAGGGCAGGACAGCGATCAGAAACAGGTGACGCGTTCGGCCGCGACATAGCCCAGCAGCAGGCCAACGCCGAACAGCATCACCAGCGCCGCCGCGCCGAACTCAATCCCCCGCATCACCAGCGCGCCACTGCCATCGCGGCCACCGGCCAGACGGCCGGCGAGACCCTTGGCGGAGACGGCGAGGACGGCAATGGTCGCCACGGTGATCGCGGTTCCCAGGCCCATCACGAAAGTCGCAGCGATGCCTGCCCAGAACATGCCCTGCGCCAGCGCGAAGACCAGCACGAGGATCGCGCCGGAACACGGCCGGATGCCCACCGTGAACACCGCCGATAATCCACGCGCCCAGCCGCCGGGGCCTGCGAGCTGATCCGGCGTCGGACCGTGGGAATGGCCGCAATGCTCGTCATGAACGTGATCATGATGACTGTCGTCATGGTGCACATGTGCTGAAGCCGTCGCCTCAGCATGCGCCGTATGGGCGTGCGCATGAGCATGCGCGTGGCCATGATGATGGTCGTGGTGATGGTGGTCATGGCCGTGATCGTGCGTATGCGCGGACGCGCTGGCATGCGCCATCGCGAGCTGCGGGCCAGCGGCCGGCAGCGACGGTCGCAAGGCGCGGACAAAGCCGCGCCCCTTGGTCCAGACCAGCCGCGCGCCGAACGCCGCGATCAGCCCGTAGCTCGCAATCTCCACCCAGCGCTCGGTGCTGCACATGGTCTTCGCCGTGACATTCAGCAGCCATGCGCCAATGCCCACGATCAACACCGCCACCAGCGCCTGCATCAGCGCCGAGACGAAGGACAATATGATACCGCGCTTGGCGGTCTCTTCATTGGCGACCAGATAGGACGAGATCACCGCCTTGCCATGGCCGGGGCCGGCGGCGTGGAAGATACCGTAGGCAAAGGAGATCGCCAGCAGCGTCCACACCGCGCTGCCGTCGGATTTTGCGGCACGGATGGTCGCCGACATCGCCCGGTAGAATTCGGACTGCTTGGTGAGCAACCAGCCGATGATGCCGCCGACTTGCGAGTCCGGCACGCCTTTCGGCGCACCGAACGGATTCTGCGCCAGAGCGTGATGCAGCGAAGCGTCGGTCATGGCGGCGACGACCAGCACTGCCGCACAAACAAGAACGACACTCCATCCGCTCGTCATGGCCGGGCTTGTCCCGGCCATCCACGTCTTCCGGATGCCGGTGTCTAGGCGTGGATGCCCGGGACAAGCCCGGGCATGACGCGGAGAGAGACCTGTCGATGAAGTTACACTCATGGGCAATCGACCGTGATCTTATTGGCGAACATGGCGCCGTAATTGCTGTTCTCGCCATTCATGAAAGTGTCTTCGTTCATGGTCTGCGCCTTGGCGGCGCCGTCCGACGGGCGCTGGATCGCCGTCGTACAGGAGGCCGGCGCGCCGGCGAGCTTGATCGGATCCTTCTTCTCAAGGCCGAAATCGACGAAGAAGCTTGGATCGAAGATTTCGAGCTCCATCTTCTTGGCCTTGAACGGCGTCTTGAAGGGCAGCGTGAAGTGCAGCACCAAAGCTGCATCACGCTTTTCCAGATAGTAGTCGACGGGATCGTTGAAGCGCTGCTTCTTGCCTTCCACCTTGGCGAAGGTGAAGAAGGCGAATTCCTTCAGCGACTCCACATTGGTCTGTGCCAGCGGCGCCAGTTCCTCGCGGGTATAGACGCCCTTTGTCTTGCTCTCGATGCCCTGCAGCGCATAGGTCGAGAACATGTCGTCGAACACCCAGGCATGACGCACACCTGTGATCGTGCCGTCCGGCGCGTAGATCAGTTCGCTCGATGCCGTGACGAAGACATGCGGGTGGGCGGAGGCAGCAGTGATGCCGCTGGCCAGCGCAGTCATGATCGCGATCAAACCCAAAAAGCGGTTCATCAGAAGCATCACCTCACGCCGCCTCAGGCTCTTCCAGCAACCCGCGCCGCCGCAGCAGCGCATCCGGCGCGGGGGCACGGCCGCGGAACGCTATATAGGCCGCCTCCGGATCGACCGAACCGCCCGACGAATAGATGTCGTCATGCAGCCGCTTGGCCACTGCGGGATCGAAGATGTTGCCGGCTTCCTCGAAGGCGCCGAAGGCGTCCGCATCCATCACTTCGGACCACATGTAGCTGTAGTAGCCAGACGCATAATGATCGCCGGAGAAGATGTGCCCGAACTGCGTCGGCCGGTGTCGCAGCGCGATTTCCTCGGGCATGCCGATCTTCTCCAGTTCCTTCTTCTCGAAGGCCGCGACATCTGCCGAAGCAGACGCCGGCTGGGTGTGGAATTCGAGGTCGATCAGCGCCGACGAAACGAACTCCACCGTGGCAAAGCCCTGGTTGAACTTGCGGGCAGCGATGAACCGCTTCAGCAGATCGTCGGGCAGCGGCTCGCCGGTCTGGTAGTGCTTGGCGAAAGTCTGCAGCACCTGCGGCTGCTCCTGCCAGTGTTCATAGAGCTGCGACGGCAGTTCGACGAAGTCGGTGAACACCGAGGTGCCCGACAGCGAGGGATAGGTGACGTTCGAGAGCATGCCGTGCAAGCCATGGCCGAATTCATGGAACAGCGTGCGCGCATCGTCCGGCGACAGCAATGACGGCTGGCCGTCTGTGCCCTTGGCGAAGTTGCAGATATTCAGCACCAGCGGCGCCACGTCGCCGTCGAGCTTCTGCTGGTCGCGCAGCGAGGTCATCCAGGCACCGGAGCGCTTCGACGGGCGGGCGAAGTAGTCGCCATAGAAGATCGCCTTGAGCGCGCCCGCGGCATCCTTGACCTCCCAGACGCGGACATCCGGATGCCAGACCGGCACGTCCTTGCGCTCGGCGAAGGTGATACCAAACAGACGCGTCGCGGTGTCGAATTGCGCCGCGATCATGTTGTCGAGCGTCAGATACGGCTTGATCGCCGCATCATCGAAATTGGCGCGGCGCTGGCGCAGCTTTTCGGCATAATAGCGCCAGTCCCAGGCGGCGAGCTTGAAGTTGCCGCCCTCCTCCGCGATCAGCTCCTGCAGCGCATCGCGGTCGGCGAGCGCGCGTGCGCGTGCCGGCTTCCAGACCCGCTCCAGCAGCCCGCGCACGGCCTCCGGCGTCTTTGCCATGGAGTCTTCCAGGCGATAGGCCGCGAAGGTCGGGAAGCCCAGGATCTTCGCGGTCTCCTCGCGCAGCTTCAGGATTTCGACGATGGTCTCGTTGTTGTCATTGGCATTGCCGTTGTTGCCGCGCTGGATGAAGGCCTTGTAGGCCCTCTCGCGCAGGTCGCGCCGCGCCGCGCTTTTCAGGAACGGCTCCATCGAGGACCGCGACGTGGTGATGATCGCCTTGCCAGTCATGCCGCGCTCGTCAGCCGAGGCCCTGGCCGAGGCGACGAAGCTCTCGGCGAGCCCATCGAGATCGCCTTCGCCCAGCTCCATGAACCACTTCTGCTCGTCGCCGAGCAGATGATGGCTGAAACTGGTGCCGAGATGCGCGAGACGCTCGTTGATCTCAGCCATCCGCGCCTTGGCGGTCTCGTCGAGGCCGGCGCCGGAGCGGTGGAAGCGGGTATAGGTCCGCTCCAGGAGACGCATCTGTTCGGTGGTGAGGCCGAGCTCGGCGCGTTTGTCGTGCAGCGCCACGATGCGGCCGAACAACACGGCATTCATCATGATCGGATTCCAGTGCCGCGCCATCCGCGACGACACGTCCTTGTCGATCTCCAGGATCGCCGGATTGGAATGCGCCGACACCAGATCGTAGAACACCGATGCCACACGGCTGAGCAACTTGCCGGAGCGCTCCAGCGCCGTGATCGTATTGGCGAAGTCAGGTGCGGCCGGATCGTTCACGATCGCGGCAATCTCGGCCGAATGGTCGAAAAACGCCTGTTCGAAGGCCGGCATGAAGTGCTCGGGCTTGATCTCGTCGAACGGCGGGGTCTCAAACGGGGTCTGCCAGGCTTTCAGAAGCGGATTTTCGAGACCTTTCGACGCAACCGGCGAGACCGACGTTTCTGACATAAGAAATCCTGCTTTGAAGCCCATAGAATGCGTCGATCTATACCACGCGATGGGGCTTTTTTGGGCCCTTTAGTGCTTGCCGCAGCAGGCTTTTTCGGAGAGATTGCGGCCCGAAACAGGACCTTGAGATTATGACCACCTCCACCGCCCCTCGCCGCATCTACTGGCCCAGCGTCATCACCGTCATCTCGGCGGCGATCCTGATCGGCGCGGAAGTGTTCGGCGCCGCCTTCGCGGGCGGCTGGGCGCTGTCGATCCTGTTCGGCCTCTCCACCACCGGCGAGCACATCCTGCAGGTCTGCCTGTTCCTGTGCGGCGTCGCCATCATGGTCGCCTTCCTGCGCACCGCCGCACGGATCGAGCCGTTCACCCGCCGCGGCTGATCGCTGCGTGCTCGCGCAGCTCCACTCTCTGGCTTCCTCACACTCGACTGTCATCGCCCAGCCAGGCGCGCAATTGCGTGCTTGAGTCGAGCGCCAGTCACCCGGGCTGCTCGTGATTCGTCGCTAGCTGTAGCGTTTACGGGATCCTTCCTCTCGCGGAAGAAGACACCGAGAGCGAGATGACAGCCGCACGAGAGGACGACTACAGGACCATGACGCTGGTGTAGTTCAGCACTCCACGCCAGCCCCAGACTACGCCAATTCCTTAACCGAACTTAACATCCGTTCATGTTGAGCGCGCTGAGTGCGTCTCGTTTGCAACGCTGCGCGATGGCGTTGAATAAAATGCCCCGCAGCCCAAAAAAATTGTTGCGTAGCAGGGTCAAAGAACCTATTTCCGGTCTTGCCCAATTTCGCACGTGCCTGTGGTCGTGTGTCAGTCGGTAGGTATCCGGACAAGAGGCCGGACAGCCGCCAAGGGATGAAGAAGCCGAGGGTCGTTCGCGGAGTTTTGCGAAAGGCCAGCATCTCTCTCCAGAGATGCCGTTGAAGGTGACTTTGTTCTTTGCAACCGTGACTGGCAGCCGGAGGCGAACCGGCGCACCTCGTTCTCAACGGGGGACGCGACTTAAAGCAACGACGGAGCGGGCTTTTTTGGTCTCTGCTGGCTTTCCAACAGCCAGCGCGAATACCGAAGAGGCTTGTCCTTCATTGCCAGGTGTGCGGTAGGGTCACCCCCAACCAATCCACGGCAGCACTTACGGTCTGTACTTTTGGCTTTGTCACGCCTCCATCGCGTGCCTGGGTCCGAAAGCGCTGAACCGTCATCATTTTTTGAACGTGACCCTTTCGCGGGGCCGTTTGGGAGAGTGCTATGACCGAACGTATTCAGGAATTCCTCCGCGCCCGCCGCAACGAGGGCACCGATGTTGAGCCGTGCCTCGTCGTCGACCTCGAAGTCGTGCGCGACAACTTCCAGAGCTTTGCGAAGGCTTTGCCTGATAGCCGCGTGTTTTACGCGGTGAAGGCAAACCCGGCGCCGGAAGTGCTGTCGCTGCTGGCCTCGATGGGCTCGTGCTTCGACTGTGCGTCGGTGCAGGAAATCCAGATGGCGCTCGACGCTGGCGCCACGCCGGACCGCATCTCCTTCGGCAACACCATCAAGAAGGAACGCGATATCGCGCGCGCCCACGCGCTCGGCATCGGCCTGTTCTCGGTCGACTGCGCCGCTGAGGTCGAGAAGATCGCGCGTGCAGCTCCTGGCGCCCGCGTGTTCTGCCGCATTCTCTACGATTGCGCCGGCGCCGAGTGGCCGCTGTCGCGCAAGTTCGGCTGCGATCCGGAAATGGCTGTCGACGTGCTGGACCTCGCCAAGCGTCTTGGCCTGGAGCCCTATGGCATTTCGTTCCATGTCGGCTCGCAGCAGCGCAAGGTGAAGGCATGGGACCGTGCGCTGGCGATGGCCTCGTCGGTGTTCCGTGACTGCGCTGAGCGCGGGATCAACCTGTCCATGGTCAATATGGGCGGTGGCTTCCCGACCAAGTACCTCAAAGAAGTCCCGGCGGTCGTGCAGTACGGCCGTTCGATCTTCCGTGCGCTGCGCAAGCACTTCGGCAACGCGATTCCGGAGACCATCATCGAGCCGGGGCGCGGCATGGTCGGCAATGCTGGTATCATCGAAGCCGAAGTCGTTCTGATCTCGAAGAAGAGCGACGAGGACGACGTGCGCTGGGTTTACCTGGACATCGGCAAGTTCGGCGGTCTCGCCGAGACCATGGACGAGTCGATCCGCTACGCCATCAAGACGCCGCATGACGGCGCCGAGATGACGCCCTGCGTGCTCGCCGGCCCGACCTGCGATTCGGCCGACGTGATGTATGAGAAGCTGCCGTATCCGCTGCCCGTGACTCTCGAGATCGGCGACAAGCTGCTGATCGAAGGCACCGGCGCCTATACGTCGACCTACTCGGCGGTGGCGTTCAACGGCTTCCCGCCGCTGCGCACCTTCCATATCTGAGCGTTGCAAATTTAAGTTCGCTCACTATATCCGGCATCCACCCCGGATATGACTAATCGGAGAGCCGGCCCGCCGGCTCTCATCCCGTCACCTTCCAATTCTGGATGACAACACTCCGTGTGAAAAACGGAGTGGGGACCGACATGCCATGACCGATCTGCACGAGACCGCCACCAACAACACTGTTGCTTTGCCCATCGCAGCCCCTTCGTACGAGATCCGTGCGGAACGTGGCTCCGACGTCGCCGCCCGTGAATCTCTGCTGGATGTGTGCTTCGGCGCTTCGCGCCATGCCCGCACCTGCCAGCGACTGCGTGACGGACGACTGCCCGCCGAAGGCCTGGCCTTCTCGGCGGTGGTGCAAGGCAGGCTGGTCGGCACGATCAGGCTTTGGCATGTCGACGCCGGGGGCCGAGCTGCACTGATGCTCGGCCCCCTCGCGGTCGATCCGGGTGCCCGCGACCTTGGCCTTGGCGCCGCGTTGATGAATCACGCGATCGCCGAGGCCTCGGCGCGCGGCCATGGCGCCATCGTGCTGCTCGGCGATGCCCCCTATTACGCGCGTTTCGGATTCTCGCCGGACAGGATGGCCGCGCTGGCGCTGCCCGGGCCGTTCGAGCGCGATCGCCTGCTCGGCCTCGAACTGAAGCCCGGAGCGCTGGATGGCGCCCGCGGCATCATCTTCGGAAGCGGTAAATGGGTCCGCAAGGCTGCTGAGCCTGCCGATCTGGCCCACGCAGCTTGATTTGACCACCAAGGCACGGCATTGCGGAGCTCACCTCTGCAGGAGAGCCCGGTAATGACGCGCAAACTGATTTCCACCGGATCGCCATTCGAAAAGACCGCTGGCTACAGCCGTGCGGTGGTCGACGGCGATTTCTGCTTCGTGTCCGGAACCACCGGCTACGATTACACCACCATGATCTTGCCGGTCGATGTCACGGCACAGGCACAGAACTGCTTCAAGACCATCGAAGCCGCGCTGAAGGAGGCCGGCTTTACCATGGCCGATATCGTGCGCGCGATCTACTACATCACCGACGCCAGCGACGCCGACAAGGTGTTCGCGGTGACCGGTGCCCATCTCGGCGAGATCAGGCCCGCTGCCACGCTTCTCGTGGTCGCCGGGCTCTACAAGCCCGAGATGAAAGTCGAAATCGAAGTCACCGCCAAGCGGCGCAGCTGATCGTCAACCGAGCGTCAGACACACCCGTTGGACGTCGCTGCTAGCAACGGCGCCATCGCCGGTTGACTTTCACTGCAGGATACATAGGTTTCGGCCATCATGACGAACCTGCCCCGCAACCGCTTACTGCTCCGCGCCGGTCACCTTCAAGCAGGAATGTGACCCGGGCGCACGCGCGCGTGCCGTCCGGGCTTGTTCGATTTCAGCATCCTCATCATTCTTGGCATGCTCGGGCGCTTTGCGCGCCGGGCGTCATTTGGCTGTGAAACCCATGATCCATTCCCTTCGCACTGAGCTGCCGCCCATCACACTCCGCCGCAGCGACCGTGAGCGTCTCGGCGTACTGGCCGAGGCCGCTGCAGAGAAATACCCCGTGACCGCCGACTTTCTGGCCGGCGAAGTTGAGCGCGCGACGATCGTGCCTGACACTCATCCATTGCCCGGAATCGTCGGCATGGAGTCCGATGTGACGTTCCGCGACGATATCAGCGGGCAGGAAAAGCACGTCACACTGGTCTATCCGACCTCCGCCGACGTGGACGCCGGGCGAATTTCGGTATTGACCCCGATCGGAGCCGCGCTTATCGGCCTTTCTGCGGGGCAGTCCATTACATTCGAGACGCCCTCGGGGGAACCACGTTCGCTGACCGTTCTCTCAGTCGGCATACGGCGCTGAGCTGCATTTAATACCGGCATCGAGATTTCATTCCCGAAATTTCATTCTGATGTCACATCGTCACTGTCCTTTCCCAACCGCGCACGACGCAGCGCGTTCATCTTGATCCTGTCTGGAGTTAGAAGCTGATGTCCTCATCCCCCGCCTCGCCGATCTACGCGAAGATCACTGGCCCCATCGTGATCGTCGGCTTCGGCTCGATCGGCAAAGGCATGGTGCCGATGATTGAGCGGCATCTCGACTACGACAAGTCGCGCATCACCGTGCTCGATCCCAAGGACGAAGGCCGCATGGCGCTGTGCGACAAGCATGGTCTGCGCTTCATCCAGCAGGGGCTGACCAGGGAGAATTATCGCGAACTGCTGACGCCGCTCCTCACTGAGGGCGGCGGCCAGGGTTTTTGCGTCAACCTGTCGGTCGATACCGGCTCGGTCGATATCATGGAGCTCTGCAACGAGCTCGGCGCGCTCTACATCGACACGGTCAACGAGCCCTGGCTCGGCTTCTATTTCGACGCATCGAAGGGCGCCGAAGCGCGCTCCAACTACGCTTTGCGCGAAACGACGCTGGCCGCCAAGAAGGCACGCAAGGCCGGCTCGACCACGGCCGTCTCCTGCTGCGGCGCCAATCCCGGCATGGTCTCCTTCTTCGTCAAGCAGGCGCTGCTGAATGTCGCTTCCGACCTGAAGCTCAATGCCCCCCAGCCGAAGACCAAGGCCGAATGGGCGGACCTGATGCGGCAGGCCGGTATCAAGGGCGTCCACATCGCTGAGCGCGACACCCAGCGCTCCAAGTCGCCGAAGCCGCCAGAGGTGTTCGTCAACACCTGGTCGGTCGAAGGCTTCCTCTCGGAAGGCGTGCAGCCGTCCGAACTCGGCTGGGGCACCCATGAAAAGTGGATGCCGGAGAATGCACACACCCATGAGGCCGGCTGCGGCGCTGCGATCTACCTGATGCAGCCCGGCGCCAATACGCGCGTGCGCACCTGGTGCCCGACGCGCGGCGCGCAATACGGCTTCCTCGTCACCCACAACGAGTCGATCTCGATCTCCGATTATTTCACAGTGCGTGACGCTTCGGGCACCGCGGTGTTCCGGCCGACCTGCCACTATGCCTATCACCCGGCGGACGATGCGGTGCTGTCGCTGCACGAGATGTTCGGCTCCGGCAAGATGCAGACGAAGCACCACATCCTCGACGAAAACGAAATCGTCGACGGTATCGATGAACTCGGTGTGCTGCTCTACGGCCACGACAACAATGCCTACTGGTTCGGCTCACAGCTCTCCATCGAGGAGACGCGTGAACTCGCGCCCTATCAGAACGCCACCGGCCTGCAGGTGACCTCCGCCGTGCTCGGCGGCATGGTGTGGGCGCTGGAGCACCCGACCGAAGGCATCGTCGAAGCCGACGAGATCGACTTCGAGCGTCTGCTGGAGATCCAGACACCCTATCTCGGCCCGGTGAAGGGCTACTACACCGACTGGACGCCGCTCGAAGGCCGCCCGGGCCTGTTCCCGGAAGATATCGACACGAGTGATCCGTGGCAGTTCAAGAACGTGCTGGTGCGTTGAACTGAGTGCTCAGCCTGAATGAGTAACGACGAAGGCGGCAGTGTCGGACACTGCCGCCTTTTTTGTACCTTCGCATTTTATGGTGAGGCTCTACCTTCTCCCCACGTCATGGCCGGGCCTGACCCGGCCATCCATCTTCGTTGGACGGTGCAGAAAGGTGGATACGCGGGTCAAGCCCGCGTATGACGTCGGCGTGTGAGGAGGCCCTGGACAGCTCACTTCGCCAGATAATCAAACGCCACTTCGCCCAATCCCAGCGTCAGGTCGCACTTGAAGTGCAACGCCGACACGACCTCTTTCACCGGCAACCGCGCCACATCCGCCAGCGCATGCGGGAACAGCCCGAGTGCCGCAGGTCCGGTCCACGCTTCCTTCAGATTGATCTCTTCCAGATGATAGCGCACCAGCTCGCAGATGCGCGGCGAGCCGTCCACATGCGGGATGATCTTCAGAATAAAGTTTGGCACCGTCAGCGCATGCATCACCGTGTCATGATCCACCGGCCGGTGCTTGTAGCCCATAGTGCCTGAAGCGCAGAGCACGGAGCCGTAATGCAGCGTGCCGACCAGCACGTCGCTCTCCACCACGATCTTCGGGGTTGCGCGCTTCTTCGGGAAGCCCCAGAGCTCGCGGCCACCGGCAATCGGCGCATCGTCGTCGAGATACATCGAATGGATATAGACGCCCTCGACGCCGTTGAGGCGGACCGGAATCGCCTGCCCGGTTTCGGTGTAGTCGCCGAAGCCGGTGGAATCGGGCATGCGGATGAATTCGTATTTGACGATGTTGTCGACGATCTCCAGCGGCTCCGGCACCACGGCCTGCAGCGCGTCCATGTCGGTACGATAGCTGATGATGAAATATTCGCGGTCGTAGAATTTGTAGGGCCCGCGCGGGAATGACGGATTGGTCAGCGGCATCGAATAGGCGTTACGCCTGATATCTTCGATCTTCATGGTGCCCCCTATGAAACTGTTGGCAGGGAGTATGAAGGCGGTCGATGAAACTGGCGAGACTATTGTGCGGGCAGCGTCAACAAACACCGTCCTCATCCTGAGGAGCGCGCTCTTCGCGCGCGTCTCGAAGGATGGCGGCACACTGGGAGAACCCGGCCTCATGGTTCGAGACGGCGCAAACGCGCCTCCTCACCATGAGGGACTTTGACAGCGACCTCGAAAGCTCCGCTATTTCATGGTGATCGGCGGCGCCGTTTTCTCAGCCGGCGCTGGTGGCAGCGCCGGCTTGGCGCCGGCATCGCGTGCTTCTGCATCCGGACGCGCCGGCTGCGGCGGCGTTTCCTGCGGGCGCTGGCCAGTGGTCGCGGGTTCTGCGGGGGCCGACGGCTTGTTTTCGGCACCAGGCGTCGACTGCAGTGGCGGCGTCGCCTGGGCAAATCGAGCGGATGGTGGCGTCAGCGTGAGCCGCGCCATTGCCGACGTCGATGCGCCCAATCCTGCTGCGGTCGCCAAGATCGCGATCGTGAAATACGTCCGGAACACGCGCGTCTGGGTCGTCGGGATCATGGCATCCACCGCAGTTAATGTGCGGTGACAACGGGAGCCGGCCGCCAAAGTTCCCGAGCCGGAAAGTCGCAGATCGCCTATGGCGCCCTGGACTTCTTCTGGACGACTAGTCCTTGGTGCTGACGTCCCATGTGGCGTTGCGCACGCCGGCATACGCCTCGAGCCGGGCGGCCACGGCATCCAGCTCCTTGGGATCGACGGCCGTCGAGACCAGCGTGGCCACGATCTCCTGCTGGGTGTCGCTCTGCTCGATCACATCGACATCGCCGACCGGATATTTTGCGGCTTCCAGCGCCTCCTGCAGGCGCTCGCGCATCTCGGGCACCACCTCGGGGGAGACCGTGAGCCGCACGTAATAGGTCACTTCGGACGACTTCGCGTCCAGCGGCGCCCGGTTGATCGCATTAACCAGCGGCCGCAGCAGCGTATTGCCGGCCAGCACGAAAACGGTAAGCGCGATAGCCTGTGCGATCATGTCCGCGCCGGCGCAGGAGCCCACCGCGGCCGAACTCCACAGCGTCGCTGCCGTATTGAGGCCGCGCACATTGGTGCCTTCCTTCATGATGACGCCCGCGCCGAGAAAGCCAATGCCGGAGACGACATAGGCGATCACGCGCACCGCGCCATCGGCACCGTGCAGCTGCATTGCGAGATCGACGAAAGCGGCCGCCCCGAGCGCCACCAACACATTGGTGCGCAGGCCCGCGGTGCGCTGGCGATATTGTCGCTCCGCACCGATCAGCGTGCCCAGCACAAAGGCCGTGGCCAGGCTGAGCAGCGTGTCGAGGAAGTCGTAAGTCTGGAATGTCGCCAAAAATCGCATGATGCCTGCATGCGTACAGGAAGTGACGGGCGGATGACAATGCCGCCTCGCACCAACCGTCGTGAACTCCCTCTCCCCACAGGGGAGGTGAAAGAGCTACAGCTCCAGCAGCCCGGCGTCGCCGTCCTGATCGGCAAAAGCCAGCAGCGTACCCTTGGCATTCCAGGCCAGCGCGCTGACGGGCTGCCCTTTGTTGGCCCGCACCAGAATTTCCGCGCCATCGGTCATGCGAACCATCAGGATAGTGCCGTCACTGTAACCGGCGGCCAGAATGTCCTGCTTGGGATGACAGGCCACCATGGTGACCTTGGCCTTGAGCGGCGCCAGCATCGCCGGCTCCTTGCCCATCGGGCCGTCCTTGCTGGCAAACGGCCAGATGATGACCGTATCGGCGCCCGAGGTCGCGAGACCCTTGCCGCCGGCGCTCCAGGAAATCGAGCGCACGCGTGCCGGATAGCCGGTCATGCGCATGTGCTTGCCGTCCACGAGACGCCAGCCATGCAGCGCCGGCTCATGCATCGCGGTGACCAGAAACTTGTTGTCCGGGCTGAAGGTCACGCCGAGATGCGAACCGGCCCATTCCAGCACTTCGGCATTGCCGGCCATGTTGGGAAACCACAGCGTCACGCCGTTGTAGTGGGCTATGGCGAGCCGCAACCCCTTGGGTGCAAATGCCAGACCGCCAACGGTCGATGGCACCTCGAAGAATTTCACCTCGCCTTTCGGCGCCTGCACGAAGGCCGTCTTGCCCGCCGACCACGCAACAGCACCGTCGGGATGCAAAGCTACACTGTCGATCCAGCGCCGCTTGGCGTCGGTCGCAAAGGTCGAGACTGTGCCGTCGCGGTCGAGCACGACGACCTTGCCGTCGTCGCAGCCCATCACGATGCGCTTGCCGTCGGAGGTCGAGCACAGGATGCCACCGAACGCGACCTCGACCGGCAACATCGCGCCTGCCGGATCGACCAGCGTCACCTTCTCCTCGGCGCCGACAAAGGCCGCCTTGTCGCCGAGAAAATGCACTGATGTGACCGACGCACCGATGGCCACCGGCAACACGCGGTCGGTGACCGAAACGATGGATTCCTGCTCCTGCAGCGGATTGAAATCGGACATCATCAGGCGGGGATGCAGCGTTCGAAGCCGTCGCGGATCAGCTGCTCGGGCAGATCGCGACCGATAAAGACAAGACGGCTTTCGCGCTTCTCGCCGTCCTTCCACGGCCGCTGATGATCGCCTTCGAGCATCATGTGGACGCCCTGAAACACGTAGCGGTCGTCGTCGCCGGAGAACGACAGGATACCTTTGGAGCGCAAAATCTTGCCGCCCTCCTTGGCCATCAGATCCTGCAGCCAGGGCATGAAGGTCGATGCATCGAGCGCCTTGTCGGTGCGCAGCGACATCGAATGCATGTCCTCGTCGTGATAGTGCTTCAGACCACCGTGGCCGTGATCATGATGGTGATGATGGCCGTGATCGTGGTCATGATGATCGTGACCATCGTCCGCATTGAGGAATTCCGGTTCGATCTCCAGAATACGATCGAGATCGAACGCGCCGCGCTCCAGCACGTCGGACAGCTTCACCTGCGCGCGTTCGGTCTTGTGCAGCTTGGCGTAGGGGTTGATGGCGCGGATGCGCGCCTCGACTTCGGCGAGCTCAGCCTTCGACACGAGATCGATCTTGTTCAGCACGATGACGTCGGCAAAGGCGATCTGGTTCTTGGCTTCCGGCGCATCCTTGAGGCGATCGCTCAGCCATTTGGCATCGGCCACGGTCACGACCGCATCGAGCCGCGCATGGGCCTGCACGTCTTCGTCGACGAAGAAGGTCTGCGCCACCGGCGCGGGATCGGCGAGACCCGTGGTCTCCACGATGATCGCGTCGAACTTGCCCTTGCGCTTCATCAAGCCGTCGAGAATGCGCACGAGGTCGCCGCGCACGGTGCAGCAGACGCAGCCGTTGTTCATCTCGAACACTTCTTCATCCGCGCCGATGATGAGATCGTTGTCGATACCGATCTCGCCGAACTCGTTGACGATCACGGCGTATTTCTTGCCGTGGTTTTCCGACAGGATGCGGTTCAGCAGCGTGGTCTTGCCGGCGCCGAGATAGCCGGTCAGCACGGTCACGGGAATTTTGTTGGCAGTCGCTTCAGACATGATCTCTCCGGCGGGGTCTTGTGCAGCGCCGGCAGCAGGGGTGCCCCTGCGCTAACTGGTCAGCGCGCTCGTCAGCGCCTTTATATTGTGCCTGACCATATCAATGTAAGTGGGTGCATCGCCGTTTTCGGGCGTCAGGCTGTCGGAATACAGCGTTCCGCCGATTTTTGCCCCGGTCTCGGCGGCAATCCGGCGCATCAGCCGGGGATCGGCGATGTTTTCCAGAAAAACCGCCGGAATTTTCGAGATCTTGAGCTGAGTGATGATGACCGCGATATCCTTGGCGCTGGGCTCGGAATCCGTCGAAACGCCCTGCGGCGCAATAAATTCGATGCCATAGGCCGCCGCGAAATAGCCGAAGGCGTCATGGGTCGAGATCACCTTGCGGTGTGCTTCGGAAATGGTGGCGATGGCCGCCTTCACATCACTGTCGAGGGCAGTCAGCTTCGCGAGATAGGCCTCGGCGTTCGCCTTGTAGATGTCGGCACCTGCCGGATCGGCCTTGGCCAGCGCATCGCGAATGTTTGCGACATAGACCTTGGCATTGCCCACCGATTGCCAGGCGTGCGGATCCTCGTGCGAGTCGAGCTTGCGCGGTGCGATGCCCTGGGTTGCGGTGACGATGACAGCCTTACCACCCGATGATTTCACCAACCGCGGCAGCCAGCCTTCGAAGCCGAGGCCGTTAACGACAACGAGCTTCGCATCGGCGATCTTTTTCGCGTCACGCGGCGTCGGTGTGTAGACATGCGCATCCCCATTCGGGCCGACCAGGGTCGTTACAGCGACTCGCTCGCCCCCGACATTGCGCACGAAGTCACCGAGGATAGAGAAGCTGGCGACGACATCGATCTTGTCCTGCGCCCGCGCCGGGACGATCGCCGTGACAAGCGACAGGACAGCAGAAAGGACGAATATGCTGGATTTCCGCATGACTGACACACCTACGCCTCAAGATGCCGGCCGGGGAACAACTGCCTTACCAAGCCACTGACATTGCCGAACAAAACCGAAAATACGTAGAGTACTGCGGCGACCAGAATGATCGCGGGACCGGACGGCACCTTGGTCTGGAACGACAGCACCAGACCGAAGTAACCGGAGACCATCGCGCTCGCGACGGAGATCATCATCATCCCCGTGATATCGCGCGACCAGAACCGCGCGATGCCCGCCGGCAGGATCATCAGCCCCACCGCGAGCAGCGTACCGAGCGCATGAAAGCCGTTGACGAGATTAACGACGACCAGCGCCAGAAACGCCAGATGCGCGGGTGCACCGGCGCGCGAGACAGTGCGCAGAAACACCGGATCGACGCATTCGATGACCAGCGGGCGATAGATCACCGCCATCACCACCAGCGTAATCGTCGCGTTGAACGCGATCACCAGCAGTGTCTGATCGTCGAGTGCGAGAATATTGCCAAACAGCACATGCAGCAGATCGATATTGGTGCCGCGCATCGAAACGATGGTGACGCCGACTGCCAGTGATACGAGATAGAACGCGGCCAGCGACGCATCTTCCTTGATGACGGTGACGCGCGACACCAGACCTGCCAGCAGCGCAACAGAAAAACCTGCAATCAGGCCACCAAACGTCATCGCGAACAGATTGAGCCCGGAAAACAGGAAGCCGATCGCAGCCCCTGGCAGGATGGCATGCGCCATCGCGTCGCCGACAAGGCTCATCCGCCGCAACATCAGGAAGACGCCGATCGGCGCGCCACCGAGCGCCAGCGCAACCACGCCGGCCAATGCGCGGCGCATAAATTCAAATTCGAGGAAAGGCGCGATCAGCGCATCGTAGAGCATGTCGATCAGGCCGCCCGCGAGTGTGCGGCATCGACAACACAGGTGCCGGCGCCATCGTCGAAGGCTTCGCACATGCGCCGCGCCTCCAGCAGGTTATCCGCCGTTAGCACCTGCTGCGTTGCACCCCAGGCCACGGAGCCGCGGGCAAGCAGCAACGTCTCCGGGAAATGCGAGCGCACCATCTCCATATCGTGCAGCGCCGCCAGCACCGTGCGCTTTTCTGCGTGCCAGTGACGCACCAGCGCAATCAGATCAGCCGACGTCTTGGCGTCGATCGCATTGAACGGCTCGTCGAGCACGATGACGCGCGCATCCTGCAGCAATACACGCGCGAACAGCATGCGCTGCATCTGGCCACCGGACAGCGTGCCGATATTGCGGTTCTCGAATCCGTTGAGGCCAACAGCGGTGAGGGCCCGTCCAATTTGCTCGCGTGCGTTCTTGCCAAGGCCGCCCAATATCCCCGTCGTGCGCCAAAGCCCTGTGCCGACGAAGTCGAACACCGAGATAGGGAATGTGCGGTCGATATCGACGCTCTGCGGCAGGTAAGCGATGTCGCGCGCCTTCAGGCCGCCAAGTGTGATCGCGCCCGTCAGCGGCTTCAGTATGCCGACGATGCCGCGAAACAGCGTGGATTTGCCGGCGCCGTTCGGCCCAACCACCGCGAGCAAACTGCCAGCGGCGATCTCGCCATTGAGGTGATGCACCGCCGGATGCCGGTCATAACCCAGCGTGACGTTCTGGAAAGCGAGCTGTGTCGTCATGATGGCCTCATCGCCAGCAGAACCACCGCCCAGAGCGCTGCGGAGACCGCCAGCGCAGCCCCCAGCCGTGCGGGCAACGTCATGCGCAGGATCGACCAGGGCGCGGGCTGGGCCGGATGCGGGCTTGCCGGGCCATGGCTGTGGGTATGACCGTGGCCGTGCGCGTGACCATGGGAGTGGTCATGACCGTGGGAATGGGAATGCGCCATGAAATCGGGCCTGAGCCAGTGGAAACCCGGCGCCAAAACGCCTCACTGTCATTTATGTTATATTATAACATACCGCAAGCCCGGAGCGGATCAGGCGAAATGGCGGACCAGCGCCAGGCCGGCAAAGAGCCCGGCAATCGACAGCACCACTGAGCCCAGCACATAGGCCAGGGCAAGGCCCAATTCGCCGCGCTCATAGAGCACTGCCGTATCCAGTGAAAAGGCCGAAAAGGTCGTGTAGCCGCCGAGGATGCCGGTCATCAGGAACAGGCGCCAGGGCTGCGAGGCCTCACCCTTGTAAGCGAGATAGCCGGCGATCAGGCCCATCACCGTGGAGCCAGTGATGTTGATGATGAAGGTGCCCCACGGGAACGCCGCTCCCATGCAGCGAGCGCAGGTCATGTTGATGACATGGCGCAAGGTGGCGCCAAGGCCGCCGCCGACAAAAACCAAAACATAATTCATCTAATACCCGCTGCGCTTAGTGGCTCACGTCATTCCGTTTTGCCGCAGCGTGCCTGCGGCGGCAAGTCGCAGCAGGTCAACCAAGACACGAAAACGTCACGACAACGAAAAAAGGCGGCAGCTTGCGCCACCGCCCTTCCCGCGCGTCATTAAACGCAGATCGAAAGCGATCAGACCGCCTTGCCGAACTGCTCGTCGACATATTCCCAGTTCACGAGATGATCGACGAACGCCTTGAGATAGTCGGGACGACGGTTGCGATAGTCGATGTAGTAGGAGTGCTCCCAGACGTCGACGCCGAGGATCGGGGTCGCGCCATGGACCAACGGGCTTTCGCCGTTCGCGGTCTTGGAGATTTCCAGCTTGCCGTTCTTGACCGAGAGCCAGGCCCAGCCGGAGCCGAACTGGCCAACGCCTGCAGCGGCGAAGTCGGTCTTGAACTTCTCGAGACCGCCGAGATCCTCGGTGATCTTCTTCTCCAGACGGCCGGGTAGCTTGTCGCCACCGCCGTTCGGCTTCATCCAGTTCCAGAAGTGGAGATGGTTGTAGTGCTGGCCGGCATTGTTGAAGAGCGCGGCATTCTTGCCGAACGAGCCCTTCACGATTTCTTCAAGCGATTTGCCTTCGAATTCGGTGCCCTTCAGCAGGTTATTGCCGTTGGTCACGTAAGCCTGATGGTGCTTATCGTGATGGAATTCCAGCGTTTCCTTCGACATATGCGGCGCGAGCGCGTCATAGGCGTAAGGCAGATTGGGAAGCGTGAAGGTCATGGGTCAAGATCCGCAATAATGGGAGAGTTGGCTTAACGGGAACCCTTATAGAAGGTTCCGCCCGGCTCCGACACTCCCATCTTTGCGATCCCCGATCGCTTCGCGATCAGGCCGCGCTCGGCATTGCGGCGGAGACGGCATCGCGCCGCACTGGCGGCTTCACATTCATCAGCATCTGGAAGCATCCGGCGATCATCCCGATCACGACGGCGAATTGCCAGGCACGATCGTAATTGCCGAGATGAGAGAAGATCATGCCGCCGCCCCAGGCGCCCAGGAAAGATCCTGCCTGATGGCTGAGGAAGGCGATGCCCGTGAGTGTCGCCATGAAGCGCAACCCGAACAGCTGCGCGACGAGGCCGTTCACCAGCGGGACCACGCCGAGCCAGAGCGACCCCAGCACGGCTGCGAAGACCATGGTCGTGGTCGGCGTCGCCGGAAAATAGAAATAAGTGGCGAGCGCCAACGAGCGAACGATGTAAATTCCGCCGAGCAAAATCTGCTTCGGATAACGGCCGCCAAGCCAGCCAAAGGCATAGGAGCCAAACACATTGAACAGACCGACTATTGCCAGCGCGGTGGCGCCAAGCGACGCGTCGAGGCCGCAGATCGCCAGATAATTCGGCAGATGCGTGGTGATGAATACTAGCTGCAGGCCGCAGACAAAGAACGACAACGCCAGCACGATATAACCGGAATGACCGAGTGCGGACTGCACCACTTCTCCCAAAGATTGCTGCAGCTCATCCGCCGGTGCGCGTTCGATCTTGTCAGACTGGCCAGCAAACAGCGCAGCGGGGAGCATCACCGCAGCGAGGCCGAGAAAGCCGATCAGCGCCACTTGCCAGCCCGCCGTCGAGATCAGCGTCTGCGCCAGCGGCGACGCGATGACGAGACCGAGCGAACCTGCAGCCGACACCGCGCCCATGGTGACGCTGCGCTTGGCGGCGGAGACGCTGCGCGAAGCTACCGTCATGGTCATGCTCGACGCCGTGCAAGACAGTGCGAGGCCGACGCAAAGGCCGGCGCCCAGGGTGAAAACCAGCGGCGTGGTCGCGACCATCATGAAGACGAGGCCGGCCGCATAGATCAAAACGCCGATGATCATCACGTGACGGGTGCCGAAACGATCGGCGATAGCACCGATGAAGGGCTGCGAGATGCCCCAGATCACGTTCTGCAAAGCGGTGGCCAGGGAGAAATCGGCCGTGGTGATGGCAGTGTCGCGCAGAATCGAGGGTTGAAACAGGCCGAAGCTCTGGCGCATGCCCATGGCCAGGCTGAGCAGCGTCGCCGCGCCGGCCAAAATCGCCCAGCGCTGGTATTTGGAGAGCTCCGCCTCAGTCATTCCAACGTTTCCTTGATCCCTAGAATATTATTCTCAGATAAGCACTGGATTCGACAGGTTTACTACCCTCGGACCGACCTATAAGGGCTGCACAAAGCGCAGAGGTGGCGACCGAAATGAGCATCGAAATCGAGATTGTGACTGGCGATGCCTCATGGCCGAGCGTCAAACCGCTGTTCGACCTCGCATGGCCGCGGGAGGCGGTCGAGAAACTGCCCTGGGGACACGTGATCTTCGCCTATCCCGAATTGCGGGTGATCGTCGAGGACGACGGACAGCCGGTCTGCCATGTCGGCCTGTATCGGCGCGAAGGCATGTGGAAAGGCCACAAGACGCGGATTGGCGGCATCGGCGGCATGGTGACACACCCGGACTATCGCCGGCGTGGTCTGGCCAGTGTGGCCCTGACCGCAGCATTGCATACGCTAAAAGACGAACGCGCCACCGATTTTGCGCTGCTGTTCTGCGAACCGCACAATGTGGATTTTTACACGCGCCGCAACTGGAAGCCGTTCACCGGCGAGGTCTATGCCGAACAGCACGGCGAGCGGGTACGCTTCGATGTCATGACCCCGCTGGTGTCCTACCTGAAGCGAGCGCCGCATGAAGGCGAGATGGACCTGTGCGGGCTGCCGTGGTGACCGCCATCGGTTGACCTGAGCAAGCTGCGTCAAATTGAATCGATCATGATCATTTGAGACGCTGAGTAGTCTCAAACGCATCGCCGCGGCATTGCACAAATCCCATTTCTTGTTATGCAGACCGCCTGATCCGAGGAGACACGCATGGCCGCCAGATTCACTGTTATGATCGCATTGCTGGGTGCAGTGTTCGCAGGCTCCGCTGCGCAAGCCCAATCGGGCGGCGAAGCAACGGGTGTCTGGCAGACCCAGGCCGGCGATGCACAGGTGCGGGTCAGCAAATGCGGCACCATCCTGTGCGGCACCGTCGTCTCGCTGCGTGACAAGATCGATCCGCAGACCGGCAAGCCGCCGATCGACGACAAGAATCCCGATCCCGCGCTGGCCAAGCGCTCGATGATCGGCATTCACCTGTTCTACGATATGCGCCCAACCGGAGCGAACACGTGGTCGGGCCGAATCTACAATGCCGATGACGGGAAGATCTATACCAGCAACGTGGCGCTGGTCGGCCCTAACACGCTGAAGGTCGAAGGCTGCGTCGGCGCATTCTGCGGTGGCGAGAACTGGACCCGCGTCGGCCGCTGATCAGGCGATCTCTTTCAAACTGACATAGCCTTCAATGCGGTGGCCGCCGAGGCATAGCCACCGCGCGCGCCGTCGATGAAATGTACGTGATCGCTGCGGATGGCTGACGGTGTGAAACACGTCATCATCGCAGCATCCTGGCGGTGCAGACCATAGCGCACCGTTCCTTCCGAGCCCGCCGCAACAAGACGCTGCTCCAGCGCGCGTTCGAGATCGGGCGTGCAATCCAGAATCATGCGCAGGCTGTCGTCATATTTGCGGAAATCTGAATTCTCGACCAGTTGCTGCACATAGGTCTTCGGCACGAACCCGCCGACGCTGATGCCGAAGCGCATCACGACGTAGACGAACAGGGTTCGCACGAGCACCCGTATGCGAAAACGCGCCAGCGAGTTCGCTCCTCGGCCGGCCAGAATCTCATAGCCCAGCCCTGCAGGCGGCCACCTCAGCGCTGGGCCGTCGGCAGGCACGGGACGGCCCGCATTAGGACTGCGTTCGACCAGTGCGATGATGTCTTCGATAACGCGACGAAATGCGGATGGGTCGGCTCCCGCTGCAGCCGTCACCAACACCGACAGAATCAAACCATGTGCCGATGGAATTTCCTCGAAGCGACATGAGAGCCCGGAGAGATCGGGATAGGTCCCGACAGGTGCCGGCGTCACCGCGAATTCGCCGCGCTTCATCGCGGCCTCTGCCCAGCCCAATCCGCCACCGGAAAACATCGCATAGGATACGTTCTTCGACGGCCCGAAGCGCGCCACGCGCACATCCACCCCCTGCGCGCGGATGTCTTTGATCGGCACCAGGGCCACGCGCATCGCGAGATCGAGATCGTGCTTCACCCAGGTGGCCGTTGCCGCCAATGCCCCGCGGGCGCGATCGAGATCGTCCGGCGAGACTGCGAAGCTCGCGCCATCGCCGCCGAACACGAAGGGGAATTCGCGGCCGTCCAACGCGTTGGTCACGGCAGCAATGACGGCAGCGCCGGCCATGTTGACGGCCTTGTAGCGCTGTTCGGCGATGGCCTTGGTGGATTCGACGATATCGGCGACGCCGATGATCCAGTCATCCGGCAGCGGCATGTACAAAGCCGGGTCCATCACCCGGTCGAAACCGTAAAATATTGAAATGCCGTCGTAAAACGCGCTGACGCCGGTCGTCATGGTGCGAAATGATCCTGCGACAACGTTGCGTCAACCCAATGACGCTCCCAAGTCAGGACTCATAGCACGCAATTTCGACGAACGTGCGGTATCAGCAATCCAAAGTCGTCTGCCGCTCCCATTCGGTGAGCTGACGGCAGTGCTCATTCCAGTCGCTGTGTTTGAGCTTGAGATACGATCCGACCACGACCTCGCCGAGTTGATCCTTCAACACCGCGGACGCTTCGAGCGCGCGCAATGCATCGAGCAGGTTCAGCGGCAGCTGCTTTGCCTTCGGCGCCTTCGCGCCTTCCGTATACATATTGATGTCGAGGCGCGGGCCGGGATCGCGGCTGTTGGCCATGCCGTCGAGGCCGGCGGCCAACAGCGCCGCAGGCAGCAGATACGGATTGACCGCGCCGTCGGGCAGACGGAATTCAAAACGACCAGCATCGGGAATGCGGATCATATGCGTCCGGTTGTTGCCGCCGTAGGTCACCGTATTCGGCGACCACGTCGCGCCGGAGAGCGTGCGCGGCGCATTGATGCGCTTGTAGGAATTCACCGTGGGATTGGTGATGGCGCAAACCGCTTCGGCCGAATGAACGAGGCCGCCGATGAAGTGATAGGCGGTCTTCGACAGGCCGAGTTCACCGGCCTCATCTTCAAATACGTTGGAGCCATCCTTGGTCGACCAAAGCGACGCATGGACGTGGCAGCCGTTGCCAGTGAGATTGGCAAACGGCTTCGGCATGAAGGTCGCCTTGTAGCCGTGCTTCTCGGCGATCGACTTGACCATGAACTTGAAAAACGCGTGACGATCGGCGGTCTTCAGCGCGGTGTCGAACTCCCAGTTCATCTCGAACTGGCCGTTGGCGTCTTCATGGTCGTTTTGATAGGGCTTCCAGCCGAGCGAGATCATCGCGTCGCAGATTTCAGCGACGATCTCGTAGCGCCGCATCAGTGCCTGCTGGTCGTAGCACGGCTTGGCCTGCTGATCGGCGGGATCGGAGATCGCGGTACCGTCCGGCGAGATCAGGAAGTACTCGCATTCGACGCCGGTCTTGAGTTCGACACCCTGCTCCGCCGCCTTCGCAATGAGGCCTTTCAGCACCTGACGTGGATTCTGCGCCACGGGCTTGCCGCCCATATAGAGATCCCCCGTGACCCAGGCGACGCCGGGCTTCCATGGCAGCAGCGTCAGCGTATCCATATCCGGCATCACGAGCACGTCGGGATCGGCCGGCGTCATATCGAACCAGGCCGCGAAACCGGCAAAGCCAGCGCCGGACTTTGCCACGCCGTCCATGGCCGTGGCCGGCACCAGCTTGGCGCGCATGCCGCCGAACAGATCGACAAAGGCAATCAGGAAATATTTGAGATCGTGCTGTTTGGCTAGTTCGGTCCAGGTCGTCATTGACACGCGCTCCGAAGGTCATCCAGCCATAATGGCTCGTTAGATATTGCTGCCGGGAATCCAGTTCGTCCCCGCGAGAGGGACCCTCGCCATGGCCGCCGACTCCATTGTCAGCGCCACCAGATCTTCCGGTTCGAGATTGTGGACGTGGCTCTTGCCGCAGGCGCGTGCGATGGTCTGCGCTTCCAGCGTCATCACGGAAAGATAGTTTGCGAGCTTGCGGCCGGCGATCACGGGATTGAGCCGCGCGGCCAGCAAAGGATCCTGCGTTGTGATGCCCGCGGGATCGCGGCCCTCGTGCCAGTCGTCATAGGCGCCGGCCGTAGTGCCGAGCTTCTGATATTCGGCTTCCAGTGCGGGGTCGTTATCACCGAGCGCGATCAATGCAGCCGTGCCGATCGCCACCGCATCCGCGCCGAGCGCGAGACACTTGGCCACGTCAGCTCCATTGCGGATGCCACCGGACACGATGAGCTGCACCTTGCGATGCATGCCCAAGTCCTGCAGCGCCTTCACCGCCGGCGGGATCGCGCACATGGTGGGCAGGCCGACATTCTCGATGAAGACGTCCTGCGTCGCAGCCGTCCCGCCCTGCATGCCGTCGAGCACGATGGCATCGGCGCCGGATTTCACAGCGAGCGCGATATCGTAATACGGGCGTGAGGCACCGACCTTCACGTAAATGGGGATATTCCAGTCGGTGATCTCGCGCAGTTCCTGGATCTTGATTTCGAGATCGTCGGGCCCGGTCCAGTCCGGATGCCGGCACGCCGAACGCTGGTCGATTCCCACCGGCAAACGGCGCATGCCGGCGACGCGCTCGGTAATCTTCTGGCCGAGCAACATGCCGCCGCCACCGGGCTTGGCACCCTGCCCGACCACGACTTCAATTGCATCGGCCTTACGCAGGTCGTCCGGATTCATGCCGTAACGCGACGGCAGCACCTGATAGACCAGCAGATCGGAATGACCACGTTCTTCCGGGGTCATGCCGCCGTCGCCCGTGGTCGTCGACGTGCCCACCGCCGATGCGCCGCGGCCGAGTGCTTCCTTGGCAGGGCCGGACAGCGCACCGAAGCTCATGCCGGCGATGGTGATCGGAATCTTCAGATGGATCGGCTTCTTGGCGAAGCGCGCGCCGATGACGACATCGGTGGCGCATTTCTCGCGGTAGCCCTCCAGCGGATAGCGGCTGATCGAGGCGCCAAGAAACAGCAGGTCGTCGAAATGCGGCAGCTTGCGCTTGGCGCCGGCGCCGCGAATGTCATAGATGCCGGTCGCGGCAGCACGACGGATTTCCGCGATCGCGGCATCATCGAAGGTCGCGGACTTGCGCGGCGGCGTATGGATCCAGCGGTCTTGCGCGCTCATCAGTAGGACCCGACGTTGTCGATGTGGAAGTGATAGAGCTTTCGCGCGGAGCCATAGCGTTTGAACTCGTCCGGTCTGACGCCCTCGACGCCGGCCTCATCGAGCAGCTTCTTCAGCTCGACTTTGTGTTCGTCATTCAACGGCTTCTCGATGCAATCGGCGCCGAGGCTCGTGACCGTTCCGCGCACGAAGAGCTGCGCCTCATAGATGGAATCGCCGAGCGCTTCGCCGGCATCGCCGAGCACCACGAGTTTTCCGGCCTGCGCCATGAAGGCCGAGAGATGGCCCACCGAGCCCTTCACGACGATATCGATGCCCTTCATCGAGATGCCGCAGCGCGCCGAGGCATTACCGTCGATCACGAGCAGGCCGCCATTGCCGCTGGCGCCCGCCGCCTGCGAGGCATCGCCGGTGACGTGCACGCGGCCCGACATCATGTTTTCGGCGACACCCTGCCCGGCATTGCCGCGCACGGTGACGCGCGCCTGCTTGTTCATACCGGCGCAGTAATAGCCCACGTGACCGTCGATCTCGATCTCGACCGGAAAATCGAGACCGACCGCGATATTGTGCTGGCCGCGCGGATTCGTGACGGTCCAGTGCGTCTCGTTGGTGCTGGGTGTCAGCTGGTGCAGGGCGCTGTTGAGCTCGCGCAGCGGCGACGAAGCGAGATCGACCGTGGGCATCAGTGACGCTCCCACAGATAGACGCGGGCCGGTTCGGGCTCCCAGACCTTGGCGGCGTCGATGCCCGGCAGATCCACTAACGCACGATATTCGGTGCCGAAAGCAACCCAGCGATCGGTCTCGGCCATCACGGCTGGCTTGCAGGCAATGGAATCGCGCAGCACGCCGAAGCCGGTCTCGGTGCCGATGACGAATGTGTAGAAGCCATCGAGCGCGGACAGCGACGACGTCATCGCATCCTGCAGCGAAGCACCGGCGGCCATTTGCGATGAGATATACCCGGCGGCGACCTCGGAATCGTTTTCGGTGCGGAACGTCATGCCCTGGCGGATCAACTCGCGGCGAACGTCATTGTGGTTCGACAACGAACCGTTATGCACGAGGCACTGGTCCGTGCCCGTGGTGAAGGGGTGCGCGCCATTGGTGGTCACTGCGGACTCAGTCGCCATGCGGGTGTGGCCGACGGCATGGGTGCCGGCCATCGCGTTCAGACCGAAGCGCTTGGCCACGTCAGCGGGCAGACCGACTTCCTTGAACACAGCCATGCGCTTGCCGCGCGCAACCATGTCGACGTCTTTCATGCCGAGGAGCACAGATGCGACAGCAGCCTCGCGATCGGTGGGAACGCTGATGACGGCGTGGGTATCGTGCACCTGATACGCAATCGGCGCACCGGCGACCTTGCCGAGCGACGCCACCAATGCAGCGAAATCAAACGACGGCGCGGCACGCAGCGTCAGCTTGATCTGTCCGGCATCGCCGTCGCCATAAACAGCAAAGCCTGCAGAGTCAGGGCCGCGATCGCTCAGCGCTTCCAGCATGCCAGAGAGCAACCCGCCTAATTCGGGGGCCAGCTTTTGATCTTTCAGAAACAGACCGGCAATGCCGCACATGGCTCGCGTCTCGCTCGTTGAATGCGCGTGGACCTTGCCCGAAACAAAACCGCCATGTCAACCACAGAGAAAATAGTTTTCCTAACAAGAAATATTGCTATTGTCGGGAAATCAACGCTGCAGGAAACGCCATCGTGAAAGTGAAACCGAAGAAAACGAAATCATCGCCCGCCCGCTCAAAGCTGGAGGAGCTGCGCACCGGTTCGAACGCGCCGCTGGAAGTCGGTGGCTCCCTGGAATCCAAGATCGGCAATGAAGTGCGGCAGCTCCGCAAGGAGCTGGAGCTGACGGTGGCCGAGCTCAGCACATCGGCGGGCATCTCGACCGGCATGCTGTCAAAGATCGAGACCGGCAGCATCTCCGCATCGCTGGGCACGCTGAATGCACTCTCGAAAGCGCTCAACGTGCCGATCTCCAGATTCTTTCGCGAGACCGAGGAAGAGCGCGATTGCTCTTTCGTGAAGGCCGGCACAGGCGTCAAGATCGAACGCCGCGGCACCAAGTCCGGTCATCATTATCAACTGCTCGGCCAGTCGATCCACGGCGAGCTCGGCGTCGAGCCCTATCTAATCACGCTGAATGAGGATGCCGAGGCGTATAGCAATTTCCGCCATGCCGGCGTCGAGATGATCTACATGCTGACCGGGAAGGTGCGCTATCGCCATGCCGACCAGACCTATCTGATGGAGCCCGGCGACACCCTGTTCTTCGACGCAGCCGCACGGCACGGGCCGGAAGAACTGGTGAAGGCACCGATGACGTATCTATCGGTGATTATTTATCCGCGGCGGAGCTAGGCCTCACTTCGCCTTGCTCTTCCCCGACATCCGGTCCTGCGACGGTGGCACATCGAAGGCCCGCCGATACATCCGTGCGAAATGGCTGGCGCTGGCGAAGCCGCATTCGGCCGAGACCTCGACCACCGGCATACTGGTCTGCTGCAGCAGTGCACGAGCTTTCCCGAGGCGCAGAGTCATGTAATGCTGCTCAATGGTTACGCCGAGATGTGCGGTGAACAGCCGCTCGAGCTGGCGCACGGACACGCCGGCCGCTTTTGCCAGCTCGTCGCGCGGCGCAGGGCTGGCCAGACGCCGTTCCATCACGGTGATCGCCGAGAGCACGGCGCGATTGCTGGTGCCGAGGCGTTCACACAATGAAATGCGCTGGCTGTCATCGCCAAGGCGCACGGCGGTTTGCAAGAACCAGTCGCTGACTTTCGCCGCCAGCGCCTGGCCGTGATCGCGGCGGATGATCGCATGCATCATGTCAAGCGCGGCAACGCCGCCGGCGCAGGTCAGGCGGTTGCCATCGATCTCGAACAAAGTGCGCGTCGGCTCGATCTCGGGAAAGGCTTCGATGAACGCATCGAGATGCTCCCAATGGATCGTGCAGCGAACGCCATCGAGTATGCCGGCCTTGGCCAGAATGAACGGCCCACCGGAGACGCCGCCGATGGCGCAGCCCGAGCGCGCGAGGCGACGTAGCCACGCCAGCGTCTTGGCATCATCGAAACCAGCGGGATTGCCGCCGGCACAAACCAGCACCGTGTCGTAACGCACGCTGTCGGCAATGGTGTGATCGGAGGCCACCGACAATCCGTTCGACGCCAGGATCGCTTCGGTGCCGGTCGAGATCTGCAGCCACTGATACAGCTTCTTGCCGGCCAGCACATTGGCCGCGCGCAGCGGTTCGATCGCCGAGGCGAAGGACATGAGCGCGAAGCCGTCGATCAGAAGAAAGCCGACGCGGTGGGGCTGGGCCATAGATTTGAAGACTCAGTTTCCGCGCCCGTTCAGATCATTGCTGCAGCGTTACGCCCACTCGCCCTTGCGGAACACCGGCACGCGACGGCCGTCGGTGTGGACACCGTCGATGTCAATCTCGCCGGAGCCGATCATCCAGTCGATATGGATGAAGCTCTTGTTGCCGCCCTGCGCCGCGATCTGCTCGGGCGTGAGATCGCCGCCATTGACGAAGCACTTCGAATAGCACTGGCCGAGCGCAATATGGCAGGCGGCATTCTCGTCGAACAGCGTGTTGTAGAACAAGAGGCCACTCGCCGAGATCGGCGACGAATGCGGCACCAGCGCCACTTCGCCGAGCCGACGCGAGCCTTCGTCGGTGTCGAGCACCTTGTTGAGCACTTCCTCGCCGCGCGAGGCCTTCGCCTCGACGATCTTGCCGTCCTCGAAGCGCACCGCGATGTTGTCGATCAGTGTGCCCTGATAGGATAACGGCTTGGTTGATCGGACATGACCGTTGACACGCGCGGCATGCGGTGTGGTGAAGACTTCCTCGGTCGGGATGTTGGCGTTGCAGATGATGCCGTTCTTGGCGGTCGACGCGCCGCCTTCCCATTCATGGCCGTCGGCAAGACCCACCACAAGATCGGTGCCCGGCCCGGTGAAATGCAGCGCATGGAAGCGCTGGCCGTTCAGCCATTCGGTGCGGCTACGCAACGCAGCATTGTGCTTCGCCCAGGCGGCGATGGGATCGGCATTGTCGACGCGCGACGCCGCGAAGATCGCATCCGCAAGCTTTTGCACGGCAACGTCGTCTTCGTCGCCCGGAAACACCTGCTTGGCCCATGAGAGCGTCGGATAGGCGATGATATTCCAGTTGATGTCGAAGCCGGCGATCTTCTGCAGCGCCGGCTGATAGGCGATGGAATTCGCCTTGCTGGCGCGCGACACCTTGGCGGGATCTTCGTTAGACAGCAGCATCGGATTGTCGCCGACGATGGCAAGGCGCGCGGTGTTGTTGCCGAGCGCCTTGGCCATGCCCTCATAGAGCCAGCCGGCGGCGCGATCGAACGACACATCCTGGCCGTAGCGATAGCGCGCCAGCGTCATCTCTTCATCGGAGAAGAACGGAGTCACCAGGCCTGCGCCGGCCTTGTAGGCATGTTCAGCGATCTTGCGCACCAGCGGCAGCGCCGCGGCGGGGCCGGTCAGCAGCAGATCCTGCCCAGGCGCAAGTTGCAGCCCAACTTTTACGGCGACTTCGGCCAGACGGTCGAGCTTCACGGGATCGATGGGGGTGGACAAATTGCGCTGGTGAACGGTCATGCAGAGGCCCTGACTGATGTGGAAGTGGCTGGACCGAATGTAGGCGCAGATGCGCCTTGCCGCCAGCCGGTCCGCCGCAGGGCTTACCGGACGCCTACGACAGCCCGGGCTGCGGGACGAGGGCCTGGTAATGGGCCAGCGCGTAAAGCCTGATCGCCGAGGACAGGTTATTCTGCTGTCGGTTTTTGTCGATCTCACCGACGAGCTGCGACATCGTGATCCGGCGCATGCCGGCGATCTCCTTCAGCGCCGTCCAGAACGCCTCTTCGAGGCTGACGCTCGTCTTGTGTCCGGCGACGACGATCGATCGCTTTACGACGGGTGACTTCACCGCGCCTTCTCCATTTCCACCCAGTGATCGGTTTCTTTTCAGCCAGCTTATACGGATTGAAAGCTGCGGCAACAGATCAGATCATCCAACCTTAGACGAGTACTCGCACACAACCTCTTGATCACGACACAACCTCTACGGAACTATCGATACGTTGCCTTCGTGGCGCGCATTGGGCAGAAGCAGCATAGCGCATGCCTCTGGATCAAACTTCCCGATCGACTCGATGAATTCCGCCACGCTCCCCGATGCCCAGCACGCCGCTGATCAGATCGATCGCTGGATGAAGGAGCACGCCGTCTTCGCGCTGCTGATGGAGCATTCCGACAATGCATGTTCTGTGCTGCGGCAGTTTGCAACGATCAACCGCAACCATGGCCAGCATGACGTCGCTATCGACGCGCTTCTTGCTGCACTTGCGCTGATGCCGACGGACGTCACCGCCTGGCGTGAGCTCGCGACGGACTATCAATTGAGCGGTCGCGATGAACTGGCGGAAGCAAGTGCGTTGCGCGCGCTCGCCATCGATCCGGACCACGCGACGACATGGCTGCAATATGCGAGCCTCGCCTACCGGCTGCAGCGTATCGATGATGCTGAAACGGCCTATCTGCGCGCTCTGTCGGGCGATGCCTCGCTTGGCGACGCTCATCTCGGCCTGGGCGTGCTATATCTGGGCTCCCGCCGTCCCGAGCAGGCGATCATGCATCTGCAACACGCACTATCCTGGGGCGGCATCGACGCGGTCACGCATCTTTGCCTCGGACAGGCCTTCTACATGGCCGGCCGGTTTGGCGAGAGCGCCGATGCCTTGGCAACCGCAAACGGCTTTGTGCCACTGGAAGGCGTGACACTGCGTCTCTACGCCCGCGCGCGTACCTTTGCTTCGATGCTGGACGGCGACATTCAGGGCGCCATCGACCGCTACCCGACACTTGCGGGACAGGAGACCGAGCCATTGGATGAGGTCTTGCGCACCGCATTCGCGCTGTTCAGCGCCTATGGCATGCATGAAGCCGCTGCCACGGTCGGACATCTGCGACTGGAAGGCCAGCCGGACGATCCCGTGCAGCGCTACTTGCTGGATGCCGTCGGTGGACAGACGCATGATCGCGCACCAGCGGCCTATGTCGAATCGCATTTCGACGAATTCGCCGAGGGCTTCGACAGCAAGCTTGTGGACATTCTTGGCTACAAGGTGCCGCAGCAACTCGCCGATATGGTTGCGTCCTGCCGACCGACACTTGCGACCATTCTGGATCTCGGCTGCGGAACGGGGTTGGCTGCAGAGCCACTCGGGCGGTTCGGCGCGCGGCTGACCGGCATCGACCTGTCGGAGAAGATGCTCGCCATCGCAACACGGCGGAACGCCTATCACGACCTTATCAAGGCCGATGTCGTGAGCTATCTCGCGGACAGCCCGCGCAGCTTCGATCTCGTCTTCGCTGCCGATCTTCTGATCTATCTCGGCCGACTGGAAGAACTCATCGGCCTGATTGCGCGCGTATTACCTGCAGGCGGCCTCTTCGCAGCGAGCATCGAGCGCGCGGGTCACGGCGACTTCACGTTGCTCTCGTCAGGCCGGTTCGCCCATAGCGAGAGATATTTCGAAGCCTGCGCCACGACGAACTTCGAGATCGTGTGCAAGGAGAATTCCGAACTGCGCCTCGAAGCCGGGCGCCCTGCCCTCGGTACGCTTTACGTACTGCGCCGCCATGGCCGGCCGAGCACAGAGAACGGCCAGCTCACCACTACAACGATCCTCTAATAAATCGACGAGATCCTCGCCGAGCGCGCGTCGGTCGTCGAACCTGTGGTCTGCACAGACAGAGCGCCATTATCGCACCTGAAATGCATCGCACAATATTTAACCATCTGCCTAGGAAATCAGTAACGCCGCTCGTTTTAACGGCACGACTGATCTTCGACAGCAGAGCCCATTTAGAAATGCTCGAAAAATCAAAATGTTAGACGACAGGTATGTTGGCACGCCATTTGCTAATAATATCTACGTCAATGATGACCGCCGTCCGCCGGATGCTGAAACCGCTGCTGGTTTCAAGCGCAGGGACACAGCTCGCTTCCTGATTGTCAGGTGCGAAGCGGTCATCGTGACTCCATCCCTACCGGGCTTGGTGAGCGAGTTCCTGTTTCCGATCGGCAGCGGTCCAAACAGGTTTGCACATGCTCGATCAACCGAACGCAAAGAAGCAGAAGCTCGTCATCCTCGGCAACGGCATGGCCGCCGGCCGCGTCATGGACGAGCTGTTCGCACGCGCACCAGACCGCTACGACGTAGTGGTGTTCGGCGCGGAGCCGCGTGTTAATTACGACCGCATCATGCTGTCGCCGGTGCTCTCCGGCGAGAAGGCATATGACGACATTCTGATCCACACCGATGAGTGGTACGCGACCAACAAGGTTGATCTCAGGCGCGGCGAACTCGTCGTCGCGATCGATCGCGTTGCGAAAACCGTCACCACACAGTCCGGCGCGGTCGAAGCTTATGACACGCTGATTATCGCAACCGGCTCGAAGCCGATCCTCATTCCGGTACCCGGCGCGGAACTGCCCGGCGTCGTCACCTATCGCGATCTCGACGACGTCAACTTGATGCTCGATGCAGCCGGCAAGGGCGGCCACGCTGTCGTCATCGGCGGTGGTTTGCTCGGCCTCGAGGCTGCAGCCGGCCTCGCCATGCGCGGCATGACAACGACCGTCGTCCATCTGATGCCAACACTGATGGAGCGCCAACTCGATCCCAACGCCGCCTATCTGTTGCAAAAGGCGATCGAGGCGCGCGGCATCGAGGTGCTGACCGGAGCCAACACAGCAGCCATCCTCGGTGACACATGTGTCGAGTCAGTCCGGCTCGACGATGGTCGGACCCTACCGGCCGATCTCGTCGTGATGGCGGTCGGCATCCGCCCGAACACCGCACTCGCCAAGCTAGCCGACCTCAACGTCAAGCGCGGCATCGTCGTGGACGATCATCTGCGGACCAGCGACGACAACATCTATGCGGTCGGCGAGTGCGTCGAGCATCGCGGCCAGTGCTACGGCCTTGTCGCGCCCCTGTATGACATGGCGAAGACCCTCGCGGCGACCCTCGCCGGCGAAACCGTGGACGGCTATATCGGCTCGACCACTTCGACCAAGCTGAAAGTCACCGGCGTAGATCTGTTCTCGGCCGGCGATTTCGCCGAAGGCGACGTCAAGGATGAGATCGTGCTACGCGATCCTGCCCGCGGCATCTACAAGCGTGTCGTCTTGCGCGACGACCGCATCATCGGCGCGGTGCTCTATGGCGATACGGCCGACGGCTCGTGGTATTTCGACCTCCTCAAAAAGAACGCCGATATCGGCGCCATGCGCAACGCGCTGATCCTCGGCCAGGCCTATCAGGGCGGCGTTGCCCTCGATCCGGTCGCTGCTGTCGCAGCGCTGTCCGACGATGCCGAAATCTGCGGCTGCAACGGCGTCTGCAAGGGCGCGATCACGCAGGCGATCACCGCACACGGCCTCACCACCCTCGACGATGTGCGCGCCCGCACCAAGGCATCGGCTTCCTGCGGCCAGTGCACGGCGAAGGTGGAATCGCTGCTCGCGGCCACGCTTGGCGACAACTACTCCGCCGCCGGCCGCAAGCCGATGTGCAAATGCACTGACCTCACCCATAGCGAAGTCCGCGGCTTCATCCTCTCGAAGGAGTTGAAGTCCGTTCCGGCCGTGATGCAGGAACTGGCGTGGAAAACCTCCTGCGGCTGTCCGTCCTGCCGCCCCGCGCTGAACTATTATCTACTCTGCGCGTGGCCGGGCGAATATGCCGACGATGCGCAGTCGCGCTACATCAACGAGCGCGTCCACGCCAACATCCAGAAAGACGGCACCTTCTCCGTCGTACCGCGCATGTGGGGCGGCCTGACCACGCCTGACGAATTGCGCGCCATCGCCGACGTCGCCGACCGCTTCAAGATTCCGACGGTGAAAGTCACCGGCGGCCAACGCATCGATCTGCTGGGCGTGCGGAAGGAAGACCTGCCCGCGGTGTGGGCGCAGCTCAACAGTGCGGGCCTCGTCTCCGGCGCAGCCTATGCCAAGGGCCTGCGCACGGTGAAGACCTGCGTCGGCTCCGAATGGTGCCGCTTCGGCACACAGGACTCGACCGGTCTCGGCGTCAAGCTCGAACGTTTCATGTGCGGCTCATGGGCGCCTGCGAAGGTAAAGCTCGGCGTTTCGGGCTGCCCGCGCAACTGCGCGGAATCCACGGTGAAGGACATCGGCGTGATCTGCGTCGAGTCCGGTTACGACATCCACATCGCCGGTGCGGCGGGCCTGCATGTCCGCCAGACCGATCTGCTCGGCCATGTCGATACGGAGGACGAGGCGATCGAGTACATCGCCGCCTTCATGCAGATGTACCGCGAGGAAGCGGGCTATCTCGAGCGCGTCTGGAAGTGGGTCGAAAATGCCGGCCTCGACAAGGTACGCGCGGCGATCATGGATGATGCCGACAACCGCCGCGCGCTGCTGGCGCGCTTCGAAAAATCACAGCGCGCGGTCCGCAGGGATCCCTGGGCCGAACGCGCCGCCGGCCGCGAACAGCATGAATTTACGCCGCTCGCAACACTCAACTCGATTATAGCCGTCCCGGCAGAATGAACATGACAATGGTCCCATCCAACGACTTCTGGTTCGACGTCGGCCCACTGCGCGCGATCCCGCAACGCGGCGCGCGCACGGTGAAGACTCCGCGGCGCGAGATCGCGGTATTCCGCACCGCCAGCGACGAGGTGTTTGCGCTGGAAAATCGCTGCCCGCACAAGGGGGGTCCGCTTAGCGAAGGCATCGTGCACGGTCGCAAGGTCGCCTGCCCGCTGCACAACTGGATCATCAATCTCGATGATGGCGAAGCCTCGGGCGCTGATAAAGGCTGCGCGCGCAGCTTCCCGGTCAAGCTCGAGAACGGCCGCATCTATCTCAACATGAGCGTCGCCGCCGCCCCATAGGCGCGCGCCACGTCAACCGAACCCAGCTCAAAAGAAAGTTTTCAAGTAATGGCCTATCTCGTCCCTTCAGAATTCGTGACCAAGATGGTGGATGCCGGCGAATCCAAGATCTTCATGTCCACGCGCGACACCATCATCCGCGCCTTCATGGCAGGCGCGATCCTGGCACTCGCCGCGGTGTTCGCCGTCACCGTCACGGTGCAAACAGGCTATCCGATTATCGGCGCAATCCTCTTCCCGGTCGGTTTCTGCATGCTCTATCTGCTGGGTTTCGACCTGCTCACCGGCGTCTTCGTGCTGACGCCTCTGGCATTGCTTGACAAGCGCCCCGGCGTCACTGTCGGCGGCGTGCTCCGCAATTGGGGGCTCGTCTTCATCGGCAATTTCATGGGCGCGATCATCGTGGCCATCATGATGTCAATCGTGTTTACCTTCGGCTTCTCGACGCCGCCGGACAAGGTGGGTCAGGTGATCGGCCATATCGGCGAAGGCCGCACGCTTGGCTATGCGCAGTATGGCGCAGCCGGCATGCTGACGCTGTTCATCCGCGGCATGCTCTGCAACTGGATGGTCTCAACCGGCGTGGTCGGTGCGATGATCTCAACAACCGTCAGCGGCAAAGTCATCGCGATGTGGATGCCGGTCATGGTCTTCTTCGCGATGACGTTCGAGCATTCGATCGTCAACATGTTCCTGTTCCCTGCCGGCCTGATGCTCGGCGGCAAGTTCACGATCATGGATTACATCATCTGGAACGAGATTCCGACCGTGCTCGGCAACCTCATTGGCGGCCTTACCTTCACCGGCCTAACGCTGTATGCAACACACATCAAGACAGCTCCGAAGCGCGTTGCTAGTCTCGCCCGCTAGGCTGCCCCGCAATCCTCGCAACCCGACGCCCCGGCTTCTCCAGCTGGGGCGTCATTTTATTAGTGTGACCCATGCCGCGTGAATTGACGATTTCGATCGGCCAGCATTCGGACAGGGGCCGCAAAGACACCAATCAGGATTTCCACGGCGCCCTGATTCCGACCGAGCCGCTGTTGACCCTCAAAGGCATTGCCGTCGTCATCACCGACGGCATCAGCAGCAGCGCGGTCAGCGGCGAAGCCAGCGAATCTGCGGTCAAATCGTTTCTCACCGACTATTACTGCACATCCGAATCCTGGTCGGTGAAGACATCGGCGCAACGCGTCATCGCTGCGACCAATTCGTGGCTGCAATCCCAGACCCAGCGCGGCCGCTACCATTACGACAAGGATCGCGGCTATGTCTGCACCCTGAGTGCAATGGTGATACGCGCACGCGCAGCGCACCTCTTTCATGTCGGCGATTCCCGCATCTATCGCGTATCGGACCGCGCACTCGAGCAACTCACCACCGACCATCGCGTCGTGATCTCATCCGAGCAGAGCTACCTCGCCCGCGCGCTTGGCGTGAACCCGCAAATCGAGATCGACTATCAGGCCCTGCAGATCGATGCCGGCGATGTCTACGTCCTCGCCACCGACGGGGTCTATGATTTCGTCAGCGCGCGCTTCATCACTTCGACGATTGCCGATCACGCAGGCGATCTCGATGCTGCCGCGAGGCTGATCGTCGACGAGGCCTATGCGCAGAACAGCCCGGACAACCTCACCGTGCAGATCGTGCGGATAGATGCGGTGCCGGACGGTGAGGCCAGCGACATTCTGATGTCGCAATTGCCGCTGCCGCCACTGCTCGAAGCGCGCATGACGTTCGACGGCTACGGGATCGTACGCGAACTGCACGGCAGCAGCCGCAGCCACATCTATCTCGCGGTCGATGTGGAGACCGGCGAACAGGTTGTCATCAAGATTCCGTCGATCGATCTGCGCGACGACCCGGTCTATCTCAAGCGGTTCATGATCGAGGAATGGGTGGCGCGGCGGATCGACAGCGCGCATGTGCTGAAGCCGTGCCGACAGTCGCGCAAGCGCAACTACCTCTACATCGTCGCCGAATTCATCGAAGGCCAGACGCTGAAGCAGTGGATGCTCGACAATCCGAAGCCGGATTTGGAAACCGTGCGCGGCATCACCGAGCAGATAGCACGCGGCTTACAGGCGTTCCATCGGATGGAGATGATCCATCAGGACATTCGGCCAGACAATATCATGATCGACAAGACGGGCACGGTGAAGATCATCGATTTTGGCTCGACCCGTGTCAACGGCGTCGCCGAAGCTGATTCACCCGGCAAGCACAGCGACATTCTCGGCACGCCGCAATACACCGCACCCGAGTTGTTTTTCGGCAAGCGCGCCACATCGCAATCCGACCTCTATGCGCTTGGGACCCTCACCTATCAGATGCTGTCCGGGACGCTGCCTTACGGAGCAGAGGTCGCGAAGGCGACGAATGCCGCGCAGCACCGCAAGTTGCGCTATCGATCGCTGCTCAACAATGCCAGCGATATTCCGGAATGGATCGACGGCGTGTTGCGCAAGGCCGTGCACCCCGACCCGGTGAAGCGCTACGACGAACTCTCCGAATATATTTACGACCTGCGCAATCCGAAGGCGGAGTTTCTCAATCCGCCGACCGTGCCGCTGCTGGAGCGCAATCCGAACATGGTCTGGAAGGGCCTGTCGCTGCTGCTCGCTATAACTGTCATCGTATTGCTGTCGAGGCGCTAACGGCATCGCCAGTTGGCGCCTGCATCACTGCGGAAACCTCACATTCTTTCCCTGAAAGGCATCCGTCGCCACGACGTAAAAACGAAAAGCCGCCCAGAGGGCGGCTTTTCGTTTTTTCTGAAATATCAATTAGATGTTTGGTTGCGGGGATAGGATTTGAACCTATGACCTTCAGGTTATGAGCCTGACGAGCTACCGGGCTGCTCCACCCCGCGCCAAACCTTTCGGAAAACCAGAGACGAAACGAAGTCGGCCAACGCAAAGGCGTCGATCGATCCCAGTCCGGAGGCTTCCTGAGAAGGCAACCGGGGCAAAGCCCTCGGTGCGAGGGGTATGTACCAATGCCAGCCTGCTTTGGAAAGGGGCTGCGGCGATCTTTTTGCGCTTTTATGACGGTCCGGAAACGCGCCAATCTGCCTTGTTTCGGCACAGTCCGACCCAGTGACGGACCGCACAGAGCCAAACAGCCTTCAAAGACCCGCTGGACGCCCTCTGGCGGCCTAGTTCAGCAGAAAGCCACCATCCACAGTCACGGTGCTGCCGGTCATGTAGCGCGAGGCCTGCGAGGCCAGCAGCAGAATGGCACCGTCGAGGTCGCTCTCATGACCGACCCGGCGCTGCGCGATGCGCTTGATCAGCTTCTCGCCCACGGGCGTGTCCCAGGCGGCGTGGTTGATGTCGGTATCGATGTAGCCTGGCGCCAGCGCATTGACGCGAATGCGGTGAGCGGCGAGTTCCAGTGCCAGTGCCCTGGTCGCCTGCACGATGCCGGCTTTCGAGATCGCATAAGGCGACACCGCCTTGGTCAGCCCGAAGCCGAGGACGGAAGCGATATTGACGATATTGCCCTCCACTTTATGCGCGATCATGCGGCGCGCGGCTTCGGTCGCCGCGAAATAGGCGCCCTTGAGATTGGCCCCGATGACCGCGTCCCAATCCGCCTCAGTCTGATCGATGGCCATCTTCTCCACCGCGATGCCGGCATTGTTGATCAGCACGCTGACCGGCCCGAGCGCAGCTTCAGCGGCATCGAACGCCTTTGCGATCGAGGCATTGTCGGTGACGTCCATCGACACCGCGACAGCGCGTCCCCCCTTGTCCGTGATTTCCTTCTGCAGGCTCTCTAGCTTGCCCATTTGCCGCGCTGCGAGCACCACAGCTGCACCATGCGCGGACAGCACGCGCGCAAATTGTCGGCCGAGGCCCTGCGAGGCTCCGGTGATGAGGATGGTTTCTTTACTGACGTCGAATATCCCGGACATGGCATTTCCCTTTGATTTTGCCCTAGTGATACCCGGCCTTGCCGCGATCGCAAACCGGCGCGCTCCGCCGATTTCTTTGACGCGGAATTGCCGCATGGGGACGAAGCCGCGATGAACAGTTTCGATGTCGTCGTTTATGTCGGCCTGATCGTCGCCATGGTCATCGGCTTCCGCGCCGGCCTCTTGCGCAGCGCCGTGACCATCCTGGGCTATCTGCTGGCCATGCCGATCGCCGTCTGGATCACCGGGCTGATCGCGCCACATCTGTCCGGCAGCACCACCAGCTCGACCTCGCAGAATTCGTTGCTGTTCTTCGCCAGCTTTCTGGTGACCGGCATTGCGCTGGGCTCGCTGCTGCGCATGGCGATCAACGACATGATCGGCCACGAGATCGGCATCGGCGACCGGCTCGGCGGCGCTTTGCTCGGCGCCATTCGCGTCGGCCTGATCGCGGTGACGCTGGTGCTGATCTTCGACCAGTTGGTGCCGGCCGACAGGCAGCCAGCCTATATGACCGGCTCACAGCTGCGGCTCCTGCTGTCGCTGGCCGGGCAGAAGGGCGTCAAATCGCTGCCGCCGGACGTGACGGCCACCATCGAGCAATGGAAACGCGCGCACCGGCTCTGACGGGAGCGCCCTTATCAGACCCCACCGGAACCGCTATAACGCGGCCCTCGGATTATCGAACTTCAGGAGTGACATCGTGGATCTTGGAATCAAAGGCCGCCGCGCGCTTGTCTGCGCATCCAGCAAGGGCCTCGGCCGTGGCTGCGCCGAAGCGCTGGCCGCAGAAGGCGTGCATGTCACGATGACTGCACGCGGCGGTGACGTGCTGGCGGCAGCCGCTGCCGATATCCGCAAGGCCTATCCCGGCGTCGAGGTCACCGAAGTCGTCGGTGACATCACCACGGTCGAAGGCCGCGAAGCTGCGCTGAAGGCAGCCGGCCAGATCGACATCCTCATCAACAATGCCGGCGGCCCGCCGCCCGGCGATTTCCGCAACTGGACTCGCGACGACTGGATCAAGGCCATCGACGCCAACATGCTGACCCCGATCGAGCTGATCAAGGCGACGGTAGACGGCATGATGGAGCGCAAGTTCGGCCGCATCGTCAACATCACCTCAGCCGCCGTGAAAGCGCCGATCGATGTGCTCGGCCTGTCCAACGGCGCACGCAGCGGCCTGACCGGCTTCATCGCCGGCCTGTCGCGCAAGACGGTACGTGCGAACGTCACCATCAACGGCCTGCTGCCAGGCCCGTTCTACACCGACCGCCTGAAGGGCGTCGCCGCCGGACAGGTCAAGGCCACAGGTCTTTCGGTCGACGAAATCCTGGCCAAGCGCGCCGCCGAAAATCCGTCGGGCCGGTTCGGTCATCCCGATGAATTCGGTCAGGCCTGCGCCTGGCTGTGCAGTTCGAAGTCCGGCTTTATCACCGGCCAGAACATCGTGCTCGACGGCGGCGCCTTCCCCGGCACGATGTAAGTCGGCAGCATCTCAAGACGCAAAAAGGCGATCGGCTGCACGGCCGATCGCCTTTTCTTTTGGGTTGCGCAATCAGTGGACGGGTGTGGTGCGTTCGCTCGACCAATCGACGCCGAATTCTTCCAGGCCTTCGGCAAGAAGATCACCGAGCAATGGCTCGCCGAGCAGATAGCGCGCTGTGCGCCCGTTGCGGCCTTCTGCGGCTTCGCGGCGCAAGTCGCTCCATTCCTCGATGGTGGCGTCGCCGCGTCCCAGCCGCATCAAGGCGACAAGATCGATCTGCTCGTCCTCGGTGAGCGCGCTGATGAAGCCCGCGATTTCCCGCGCCACGGGGTCCTCGCCATTGTCCTCCAGCACATCGATCATGTCGTCATCGGCGCCGTTCGAGCCGGAATCGGGATCCGAGGCGATATCCTTGGCATCGAACTGCCGCGCCTTCTCGATCAGAAAGCCCACTTTCTCGGATGAAATCGCTAGTTCTGGCATCGCACGCTCCTCGCTGCAGGGCCCGGTGTTCCACTCTGACAACGCGCAGCCCCGCGAGATGATCCATTGCGCGCCACGCCGGAAACCCGCATCTTTCCAGCCCTAAAAAGAACAATGGGGTGAACGCCTGATGCAATGGACGGTCGGCAAGGTCAGGATCACGCAGATCATCGAAGGCGAGACGATTGGCAGCACACGCTTCATTCTCCCGCAGGTTGGCCCCGATGAGGTCCATGCGCTGCCGTGGCTGATGCCGGAATTTGCAACTCCTGAAGGCCGGCTGAAAATGTCGATCCATGCGCTGGTGGTGGAAACGCCGACGCAAAGGATCATAGTCGATACGTGTCTCGGCAACGACAAGCAGGGCCGTTCAGTCCCGGCGTGGAATGACCTGCACACGCCGTTCCTCGAAAACATTACAGCAGCGGGCTTCGCGCCGGACAGTATCGACACGGTGCTGTGCACGCATCTGCATGTCGATCACGTCGGCTGGAATACAAAACTGGTCGATGGCCAATGGACGCCGACATTCCCGAATGCACGCTATGTGTTCGGGCAGCACGAATACAACTACTGGGCGGCGCATAGCGATACGGCGTCGCATCTCGCCGTGTTCAACGATTCCGTAAAGCCGATCGCCGATACCGGGCTGATGGATCTCGTTGCCAGCGACGCGCAACTCTCGGACGAGGTCACGCTGATCCCGACACCGGGCCACAGCCCCGGCCATATGAGCGTGCATATCAAATCCGCAGGCGAGGAAGCGCTGCTGACGGGCGACGCCGCACATCATCCGGTGCAGATGGCGCATCTCGACTGGTCGTCCACGGCGGATGCCGATCGCCTGCAAGCCGCCGTATCGCGGCGCGCATTGTTCTCGCGTTTTGCGGATACGCCGACACTGGTGATCGGCGGTCACTTCGGTGCCGGCCACATCATGCGCGAGGGCGATGCTTTCAGATTTGCCGCGCTGCAGCACTGATTTTTGCGGCTCTGACCTTTCTGTCGCGCGGTTGAATTTCCCCGCGCCCTGTTCCACAACCTTTCAGGCAAGCCCCAAGGGAGACGACAATGAAGCTCGTAAGATACGGCGCGTTCGGCAGCGAAAAGCCGGGACTGATCGACAAGGACGGCAAGCTGCGTGACCTCTCCGGCCAGGTGAAGGATCTGGCTGACGATGCATTTGCGCCCGCCAATCTTGCCAAGCTCGCTGCGCTCGACCCGGCATCGCTGCCTGCCGTAAGCGGCTCGCCGCGCATTGGCTCGCCCGTTGGCGGCAAGCCGAAGTTCATCGCCATTGGCCTGAACTATGCCGACCACGCCGCCGAATCCGGCATGCCGATTCCGTCGGAGCCGATCGTCTTCATGAAGGCGCTGAACAGCCTGTGCGGCCCCAATGACGATGTGGAAAAGCCCCGCGGCTCGACCAAGCTCGACTGGGAAGTCGAACTCGCCATCGTCATCGGCAGCAAAGCCAAATATGTGACCGAAGCCGATGCGCTGAAGCATGTCGCCGGCTACAGCGTCTGCAATGACGTTTCCGAGCGCTTCTTCCAGATCGAGCGCGGCGGCCAGTGGACCAAGGGCAAGTCGCACGACACGTTCGGCCCGCTCGGCCCGTGGCTGGTGACATCAGATGAAGTCGGCGACGTGCACAAGCTCAGCATGTATCTCGACGTCAATGGCAAGCGATGCCAGACCGGCTCGACCGCGACCATGATCTTCAATGTGCCGCAGATCGTGTCGTATCTGTCCGGCATGATGACGCTGATGCCCGGCGACATCATCACCACAGGCACGCCACCCGGCGTCGGCCTCGGCATGAAGCCGCCGAAATTCCTCGAGGTCGGCGACGTCATGACGCTCGGCATCGAGAAGCTCGGTGAGCAGAAGCAGAAAGTGGTTGCGGCTTAAGGCGTATCACTTTCCTCGTCATTGCGAGGAGCGAAAGCTACGAAGCAATCCAGAAGGCCACAAAGCAAGGACTGGATTGCTTCGCTGCGCTCGCAATGACGACCAATAGAACTGAGTAAAGGACCAAAAATGAAGCTGACTTTTTCTCCGGGTTCGCCCTTTGCACGCAAGGTGCGCATCGCGGCGATCGAACTCGGACTGATCGACAAGATCGAACTGGTGGCGGCCTCGGTCGCGCCGACGCAGAAGAACGAGACCTATTCCCATGACATCAGCCCGGTCAGGAAATTGCCGGCGCTAATCCTCGACGATGGCAATGTCATCGTCGACTCCTACGTCATCACCGAATATCTCGACGAGCTCGCCGGCGGCAACAAGCTGATCCCGGCCTCGGGTCCGGCGCGCTGGAAGGTGAAGAGCGAGCATTCGATGCTGCAGGGCATGACGGATGCGATGCTGCTGTGCCGCTACGAGGTCGGCGTGCGCCCGAAAGAGCTTCTGTGGCAGGCTTGGTATGACGATCAGTGGGATCGCGCCTGGCAGGGTCTGACGCGTTTCGAAAATCATCCGGACATTCTGACGCGCCCGATGGATGCGGCGCAGATCGCGCTCGTCTGCGTGCTCGGTTATGCCGACTTCCGCTTCCCCGATTGCGGATGGCACAAGGCGTTTCCAAAACTCGACGCCTTTCACAACAAGATGCTGCAGCGGGAATCGGTCAAGATCTCCGTTCCGCCAAAGGGTTAGGGTCGAAAAGCGGCCTGACGCGATTTCACGTCAGCTTGCGAAAATCCTGCGTCAGGCCTGCGGCAATCTTGCGGCAGATCTAGTCGAACAGCGAGGGCGTGTGATTCACATACGCGCCCTCGATGGCGAGCATCTTGAGCTTGGTCTCGACGCCGCCATTGGCCGAAAATCCGCCCGGCTTGCCGCCGGCAGCCAGCACCCGGTGACACGGCACGATCACCGGACACGGATTCTGCCCCATCGCCTGCCCAACATTGCGTGACAGTTCGACACCGCCGAGCTTCTTGGCGATATCGCCATAAGTCAGCGTTGCGCCCGGCGGGATCTGGCGGGCAATCGCATAGACGTTGCGATAGAATTCGGGGACGTCGGTGAGATCGAGATCGATATCGAGAAGATCGACCGGCTTGCCGGTCATCAGTTCGACGATACCGTCGATGGCTGCCTGTACCGCAGGCGGCGGCGCAGCTTCGACGACCTCCGCATGGCGCTGCTTGATGCGCACGCGGGTCTGCTTTTCGTCCGGCTGCGGCAATTGCACGGCAACGATGCCGCGATCGGCCCATGCGATGCCGCAACGGCCAATGGCGGTGTCGAAGAGAGTGAACTGAACGTCGGTCATATGAGCCTCCATCGATCGCATCAGCATCCGATGTGGTGAGGTCCGGAGTTTGCGACGATCTTCAGCCATTCGCCACCCGATTCCGGAGCGGCAAACAGCTTTGTCTCAGCTCTGCTCGCGCGACGGCATGGAGGCGGCCTTGTGGATGAAGGCCTGGCCGAGCATGTCGAGGATTTCCTTGGTGGCCACGAA
>NZ_JBPWQJ010000001.1:1817500-1820000 GCF_051810905.1 Tardiphaga sp. 619_E2_N8_4 | reverse complement strand
CCACCGAATACCCTTAAGACACTTGATTGCTCTCATTATCAATATCCACACACTCGGCAGAGTTTGCTGCATGCTGCTTTGCGCAACCAACGAATTGGAAACGCAAAATCCGCACGCCGGCGGTCAAGCCGTGCGCACTTCATGCAGCTGGATATGATTTAGAAAGACCAGTTTGCTTCGTAAGATCGAACCGACAACGAGGCGGTCAAGCTTCGTTGAAAAGGAATAAACATGCGGAAGCTTTGCAAGCAAAGCGTTCGCACTCAATTCCTGGAGATTATGATTGCGGCACCCGCAATTGCTTGCAGATCCGAACCTCGGAACGATCTCCTCTTTACGATGTCATAAATCCCGCAGTCGATCTCGTAAGATCGACAAGCGAAGTTATACCGCGGACTAAATCAGGCGCCGCCCATATGGCGCGCACTGTCTGAACACACTGAATGTCTTGAAGTTGTTTTCGTCTCGATCGCTCATCAGCATCCAACCAAAGTTTCTGGTGGAGGCAGACGGGATCGAACCGACGACCTCATGCTTGCAAAGCACGCGCTCTCCCAGCTGAGCTATGCCCCCGTTCCAGAAGACGAATGCTCAACGCTTAAAGAACAACGTTTTGCAGATGCAATGCTTGCGCATGTGATGTCGACGTCAGCAGCAGCCTTGAAAGCAAAGCGCGCAAATATGGTGGGCCTGGGAAGACTTGAACTTCCGACCTCACGCTTATCAAGCGCGCGCTCTAACCAACTGAGCTACAAGCCCTAACAACAAAGGACTGCGCTCGGCTCATCGACATGACCTTGCGATCAAACGCCAACAAGCAGCACGAGCACGCCCCAGCGTGTGTTCGTCCGCGAAGAAAGAGAAACGAAGACGGCGGTGTCCCGCCTATGCAGCTCAAACATTGATCCAATGTCTGGCCACTGATGTTTCAAAAGAGGTTCGATAGATGCAAGCATCTGAAGAACCATCCTTAGAAAGGAGGTGATCCAGCCGCAGGTTCCCCTACGGCTACCTTGTTACGACTTCACCCCAGTCGCTGACCCTACCGTGGTCAGCTGCCCCCTTGCGGTTAGCGCACTGCCTTCAGGTAGAACCAACTCCCATGGTGTGACGGGCGGTGTGTACAAGGCCCGGGAACGTATTCACCGTGGCATGCTGATCCACGATTACTAGCGATTCCAACTTCATGGGCTCGAGTTGCAGAGCCCAATCCGAACTGAGACGGCTTTTTGAGATTTGCGAGAGGTCGCCCTTTTGCATCCCATTGTCACCGCCATTGTAGCACGTGTGTAGCCCAGCCCGTAAGGGCCATGAGGACTTGACGTCATCCCCACCTTCCTCGCGGCTTATCACCGGCAGTCTCCTTAGAGTGCTCAACTAAATGGTAGCAACTAAGGACGGGGGTTGCGCTCGTTGCGGGACTTAACCCAACATCTCACGACACGAGCTGACGACAGCCATGCAGCACCTGTGCTCTATGCCCCGAAGGGAAGGTTCCATCTCTGGTACCGGTCATAGACATGTCAAGGGCTGGTAAGGTTCTGCGCGTTGCGTCGAATTAAACCACATGCTCCACCGCTTGTGCGGGCCCCCGTCAATTCCTTTGAGTTTTAATCTTGCGACCGTACTCCCCAGGCGGAATGCTTAAAGCGTTAGCTGCGCCACTAGTGAGTAAACCCACTAACGGCTGGCATTCATCGTTTACGGCGTGGACTACCAGGGTATCTAATCCTGTTTGCTCCCCACGCTTTCGTGCCTCAGCGTCAGTTATGGGCCAGTGAGCCGCCTTCGCCACTGGTGTTCTTGCGAATATCTACGAATTTCACCTCTACACTCGCAGTTCCACTCACCTCTCCCATACTCAAGACTTTCAGTATCAAAGGCAGTTCTGGAGTTGAGCTCCAGGATTTCACCTCTGACTTAAAAACCCGCCTACGCACCCTTTACGCCCAGTGATTCCGAGCAACGCTAGCCCCCTTCGTATTACCGCGGCTGCTGGCACGAAGTTAGCCGGGGCTTATTCTTACGGTACCGTCATTATCTTCCCGTACAAAAGAGCTTTACAACCCTAGGGCCTTCATCACTCACGCGGCATGGCTGGATCAGGCTTGCGCCCATTGTCCAATATTCCCCACTGCTGCCTCCCGTAGGAGTTTGGGCCGTGTCTCAGTCCCAATGTGGCTGATCATCCTCTCAGACCAGCTACTGATCGTCGCCTTGGTAGGCCTTTACCCCACCAACTAGCTAATCAGACGCGGGCCAATCTCTCGGCGATAAATCTTTCCCCGTAAGGGCTTATCCGGTATTAGCACAAGTTTCCCTGTGTTGTTCCGAACCAAGAGGTATGTTCCCACGCGTTACTCACCCGTCTGCCACTGACGTATTGCTACGCCCGTTCGACTTGCATGTGTTAAGCCTGCCGCCAGCGTTCGCTCTGAGCCAGGATCAAACTCTCAAGTTGGACTTGAAACTTTAAACCGGCTGATCACAACGTATTGAC
>NZ_JBPWQJ010000001.1:0-1812500 GCF_051810905.1 Tardiphaga sp. 619_E2_N8_4 | reverse complement strand
CGCTCTCCCAGCTGAGCTATGCCCCCGTTCCAGAAGACGAATGCTCAACGCTTAAAGAACAACGTTTTGCAGATGCAATGCTTGCGCATGTGATGTCGACGTCAGCAGCAGCCTTGAAAGCAAAGCGCGCAAATATGGTGGGCCTGGGAAGACTTGAACTTCCGACCTCACGCTTATCAAGCGCGCGCTCTAACCAACTGAGCTACAAGCCCTAACAACAAAGGACTGCGCTCGGCTCATCGACATGACCTTGCGATCAAACGCCAACAAGCAGCACGAGCACGCCCCAGCGTGTGTTCGTCCGCGAAGAAAGAGAAACGAAGACGGCGGTGTCCCGCCTATGCAGCTCAAACATTGATCCAATGTCTGGCCACTGATGTTTCAAAAGAGGTTCGATAGATGCAAGCATCTGAAGAACCATCCTTAGAAAGGAGGTGATCCAGCCGCAGGTTCCCCTACGGCTACCTTGTTACGACTTCACCCCAGTCGCTGACCCTACCGTGGTCAGCTGCCCCCTTGCGGTTAGCGCACTGCCTTCAGGTAGAACCAACTCCCATGGTGTGACGGGCGGTGTGTACAAGGCCCGGGAACGTATTCACCGTGGCATGCTGATCCACGATTACTAGCGATTCCAACTTCATGGGCTCGAGTTGCAGAGCCCAATCCGAACTGAGACGGCTTTTTGAGATTTGCGAGAGGTCGCCCTTTTGCATCCCATTGTCACCGCCATTGTAGCACGTGTGTAGCCCAGCCCGTAAGGGCCATGAGGACTTGACGTCATCCCCACCTTCCTCGCGGCTTATCACCGGCAGTCTCCTTAGAGTGCTCAACTAAATGGTAGCAACTAAGGACGGGGGTTGCGCTCGTTGCGGGACTTAACCCAACATCTCACGACACGAGCTGACGACAGCCATGCAGCACCTGTGCTCTATGCCCCGAAGGGAAGGTTCCATCTCTGGTACCGGTCATAGACATGTCAAGGGCTGGTAAGGTTCTGCGCGTTGCGTCGAATTAAACCACATGCTCCACCGCTTGTGCGGGCCCCCGTCAATTCCTTTGAGTTTTAATCTTGCGACCGTACTCCCCAGGCGGAATGCTTAAAGCGTTAGCTGCGCCACTAGTGAGTAAACCCACTAACGGCTGGCATTCATCGTTTACGGCGTGGACTACCAGGGTATCTAATCCTGTTTGCTCCCCACGCTTTCGTGCCTCAGCGTCAGTTATGGGCCAGTGAGCCGCCTTCGCCACTGGTGTTCTTGCGAATATCTACGAATTTCACCTCTACACTCGCAGTTCCACTCACCTCTCCCATACTCAAGACTTTCAGTATCAAAGGCAGTTCTGGAGTTGAGCTCCAGGATTTCACCTCTGACTTAAAAACCCGCCTACGCACCCTTTACGCCCAGTGATTCCGAGCAACGCTAGCCCCCTTCGTATTACCGCGGCTGCTGGCACGAAGTTAGCCGGGGCTTATTCTTACGGTACCGTCATTATCTTCCCGTACAAAAGAGCTTTACAACCCTAGGGCCTTCATCACTCACGCGGCATGGCTGGATCAGGCTTGCGCCCATTGTCCAATATTCCCCACTGCTGCCTCCCGTAGGAGTTTGGGCCGTGTCTCAGTCCCAATGTGGCTGATCATCCTCTCAGACCAGCTACTGATCGTCGCCTTGGTAGGCCTTTACCCCACCAACTAGCTAATCAGACGCGGGCCAATCTCTCGGCGATAAATCTTTCCCCGTAAGGGCTTATCCGGTATTAGCACAAGTTTCCCTGTGTTGTTCCGAACCAAGAGGTATGTTCCCACGCGTTACTCACCCGTCTGCCACTGACGTATTGCTACGCCCGTTCGACTTGCATGTGTTAAGCCTGCCGCCAGCGTTCGCTCTGAGCCAGGATCAAACTCTCAAGTTGGACTTGAAACTTTAAACCGGCTGATCACAACGTATTGACGAGGTCCCACCATACTAAATCGACCAAACCGAAGTTCAGCCAATCTGCTGTCCGCGCTTCACAGCGCTAACAACGATGGTGTTAACCTTTGTTCAAAACGTGTACCGCCGAAGTCTTTCGTCCGGCCCCGCCTCAGGAAGCCGAAGCTTCCATCGAACGAGACCCGCAAGGACTCCGCCGTCCACGTTTCTCTTTCTTCAATTTAACTTGTCAAACAGCCCAACGCCGAAGCGTCACTCTCCCCGAGAGGGAGAAAATCTTGTCACTCAATCACCCGACAACAGATCAGCAGCCGACACCTATCGGCTACTGAAACACTCTTCGCGGTGATGAGCTTCCGAGACACGAACAACCGCCCGGGCTGGTAGGCCCCGGCGCCGCTGCGCTCAGTGGCCGGGTTATAGGCCCCCTCACCCGAAACTGTCAACGCCATTCGTCAGAAAATCGTCACGTGCTGTGGAGGACGCTCCAGGGCCCAAAAAGCGTAGGTTTTACAGGGGTGACGCCGTACAAGAGCCACATTCCTCCGACGTTCTGAGCATGCCTTGTGCAAAGATTCTGCGTCGCCCCTGAAACTTTTTGGGGGTGGTCGAACCGGATCTGGGCCCAACGGTCTCTCGAAAGAACGAGCTGCGTCATCGCAGTGCGCTTTTGGGCCAAAGAGAACACAGCGAAAGAGTTTGCAGCATTGACGTTCGTCCATTCGGCCAGCATTTTGGCGCGCACTGTTCGACCGTCGATGCGATGTGCTTGGGGAAGACTCTTCGCATGATGCTGGGAATTCGGGGGATGTCGGCTTGAATCACGGACTGTCACGCGGTGGCGCCTATAATCGTGAGACCGGGATGATTGATCTCGGCCACGAGCCGCCGCTATCCGTTGATGGCTCCGAAGCCGCAGTCATCGATCGTCGCCGCGTCTCGGTACAATGGTTCAGTGGTACTATCCTCACAGGTCTCTGCGGCGCGGCTCTGATCGGCGGCGCCGTTTTTGCGTCGCTTGACGGCGAGATGACCTTTGCCAAGGTACCGGAGCGTGTCGAAGGCGCGCTACGCGGCGCCTTCAGTGCCACCGACAAACAAGCAAGCCTGCATAAGTCCGACCGCCTGCCGCCGCCGAGCGACTCTTCCGCCGCGCGCCAGGTACTCAAAGTCTCCACCGTCACCCGCGTCGGCAATCGCGACGTCATGCGCGTGCGGCCCTTCATCCGGATTTCCGGCAATCTGGCGATGGCGACCAGCGATCTCAGCGCCAAGATCCCGCCCTTCAATGCACAGCGCCTGCTGACCGATGTCGGCAGCCCCGCCCCGAACAGCGACGACGCCGCGGTCAATCCGAATGCCGTCGAGCCTGATGCCGAAGTCTCCTTCGTCACCCGCGATCTTGGTCAGGTACTGCCGAAAGCCAAGATCGGCGCGAGCGTTGCCATCGATGAAGTGCTGATGCGCGTGCGCGACGCCTCCAACTGGCGCGGCAATACTGGCGTTCGCTACACGACCGTCGCCAGCGCCACCGGCGATATCGGCGGGCAGCCCGACATGAAGATGGCCTATGCCGCCGAAGGCACCACAGCCGATCCTTATGCCGGCTTCGAAACCCGTATCGTGCCGGAAAACGTCACGCTGCTGGCCAAGACCAAGGATCAGGCGACCGGCGGCAACCCCAATGGCGAGCGTATCCATATCGTCAAGAAGGGCGACACCATCCTGACCATCCTGCGCGACCAGGGCGCGATGCCCGAGGAAGCCAAGGCCATTGCCACTACGCTGGGTGCCCGCGGCCGCGACGGCGGACTGAAGGAAGGCCAGAAAGTTCGAATCCTGATGTCGCCGGCCGGACCTGGCCAGCGCTTGCAGCCGTATCGCGTGATCGTCGCCAACGACTCCACCATCGAAGCTGTCGCCGCCCTCTCCGATCTCGGCAAATACGTCGCCGTCGACGTCTCCAGCATGAACACCGTCGCCGAAGCGCCAAGCGCATCGGATGATGACGAGGAGGATGACGGCACCGGCGTGCGGCTCTATCAGAGCATTTACGAGACGGCGCTGCGCAACAAGGTCCCGGCTACTGTCATCGAGGACATGATCCGGATCTACTCCTACGACGTGGATTTCCAGCGCAAAGTACAGCCCGGCGACTCGTTCGACGTGTTCTTTGCCGGCGAAGACGAAGGCGCCACCATCACCGAAAAGACCGAAGTGTTGTTCGCTTCGCTTACGGTGGGCGGCGAAACCAAAAAATACTATCGCTTCCTGACAACCGACGACTCGGTCGTCGACTACTATGACGAGACCGGCAAGAGCGCGAAGAAGTTTCTGGTCCGCAAACCCGTCAATAACGCCATCATGCGTTCGGGCTTCGGCGGACGCCGCCACCCGATCCTCGGCTACACCAAGATGCATACCGGCGTAGACTGGTCGACGCCCTACGGCACCCCGATTTTCGCATCCGGCAACGGCGTGATCGAAAAAGCAGCCTGGGAAGGCGGCTACGGCAAATATATCCGCATCAAGCACAACAACGGCTACGAGACCGCCTACGGCCATATGTCGGCCTTCGCCAAGGGCATGGAGCCCGGCAAGCGCGTGCGGCAGGGTCAGGTCATCGGTTTCGTCGGCTCCACCGGCATGTCCACAGGCGCCCACGTTCACTACGAAATTCTGGTCAACGGCCGCTTCGTCGATCCGATGCGCGTGAAACTGCCACGCGGTCGCTCGCTCGAAGGGCCGATCATGGCCGGCTTCGAGAAGGAACGTGACCGGATCGACGCCCAGATGACCATGCGAGGCCCCGGCGCCCGCGTGTCCGACGCAGGCGTGACCGGCGCGGTGCCACCAGCACGGCCGACGACCAGCCGCTAAATTCGTATTTTTCGTCCTGTTCTGCGCGTCAGACCAACGCCGCGTGGGCTAGGAGACGCTCGGGACAATAGCAAAAGAGACGCTGAGGTCCGGCGATCAATCCGCGGCGAGCTCTGCAGACCCGATCAGGTGAACGCCAGGCGCGCCGGTCACGGCTGCCTCGATCAATGCGTCGGCGATCTTGTCGGCGGGGCTGATCCGGTAGCTGCGCGGCAGGACCGGACCGAGGATACCGAGCACCGCTGCCGCGATGCGTTCGCCCAGCCGGAATTCGTCGCGGTCACCGCCGATCAGGCCCGGCCGCACAATCGTCAAAGACGGAAAGCCCATCGCCTTCAGCGCTTCCTCCACTTCGCCTTTAGTACGCGGATAGAGCAGCTTTGAGCGCGCATTGGCACCCACCGACGAATTGAGCGCGAAACGGCTAGCGCCGTGCTTGCGCGCCAGCCGGGCGACTTCAAGCGGGTAATCATAATCCACAACGCGAAACGCCTGATCCGAGCCGGCCTTGGCGCGCGTCGTGCCGAGTGCACAGATCACGCCCTCGACGTCCCACCAGTCCGCCTCGGCTGGTAACCGGTCGAAGTCGACCAGCGGGTTGTCGAGTTTCGCATGCGCCGCGAGCGGCCGCCGCGTCGACGCAACGACGCGCGTGATCCGACTGTCGGCGAGCGCTTTGGCGATGACATGGCGGCCGACAAGGCCGGTGGCGCCGACCACGAGAATGCGGGTCATGATCTTTCTCCAACGTGGAAACGGCCTGAACCGTGAGGTTCAGGCCGTTTCGTTGCGTTTAAATCCGTGCCGTCAGTTCAGCTGCCGCTTCGGCACCGGCGCCCCGAACTCGGCGATCTCCGCGGTTCGGGCCGGCTTGCCGTTGAAGGTCAGGACGTTGCCGGCGGCGCTTATGTCGACATGGTCACCGTCCTTGACGTCGCCGGCGAGGATCATCTCGGCTAGCGGATCCTGGACGTTGCGCTGGATCACGCGCTTGAGGGGACGGGCGCCGTAGGCGGGATCCCAGCCCTTGTCGGCGAGCCAGTCACGGGCTTCGTCCTCCAGCACCAGCGTGATCTTGCGGTCCTCCAGCAACTTCTGCAGCCGCGCAAACTGGATCTCGACGATCCGGCCCATTTCGCTCTTCTGCAAGCGGTGGAACAGGATGATCTCATCGACGCGATTCAGGAATTCCGGGCGGAAATGGGCGCGGACATTGCCCATCACCAGGTCGCGCACCGCGGACGTGTCTTCGCCTTCGGGCTGATTGACAAGGAATTCCGAACCGAGATTCGACGTCATGATAATCAGCGTGTTGCGGAAATCGACAGTGCGGCCCTGACCATCGGTCAGGCGGCCGTCGTCGAGCACCTGCAGCAGCACGTTGAACACATCCGGATGCGCCTTCTCAACTTCGTCGAACAGAACGACCTGATAGGGCCGCCGCCGCACAGCCTCGGTGAGCGCGCCGCCCTCATCATAGCCGACATAGCCCGGAGGCGCGCCGATCAGACGCGAGACCGAGTGCTTCTCCATATATTCGGACATGTCGAGGCGAACCATCGCGGTGTCATCGTCAAACAGATAGGACGCCAACGCCTTGGTCAGCTCGGTCTTGCCGACGCCGGTGGGACCGAGGAACATGAACGAGCCGATCGGCCGGTTGGGATCCTGCAGGCCTGCCCGCGACCGACGCACCGCCGTCGCCACGGCACGCACCGCTTCGGCCTGGCCGACGACGCGCTCGCCGAGGCTCAGTTCCATCCGCAGCAGCTTGTCCTTCTCGCCTTCGAGCATCTTGTCGACCGGCACGCCGGTCCAGCGCGAGACCACCTGCGCGATGTGATTGGCGGTGACCGCCTCTTCCATCATCTCGGAATTCTCGTTGGCTTCGATATCGGCCAGCCGCTTTTCAAGGTCGGGAATCCGGCCATAGGCCAGTTCGCCGGCGCGCTGATACTCGCCGCGGCGTTGCGCTTCGGCGAGTTCAAGACGCAAGCCATCGAGCTCGCTCTTGAGCTTCTGCGCATTCGACAACTTGTTCTTCTCGGCCGACCAGCGCTGGGTGAGCGCTGCCGATTTCTCTTCGAGCTCGGCGAGTTCCTTCTTGAGCGTTTCGAGCCTGCTCTTCGAGCCGGCATCGGTTTCCTTGCCAAGCGCCTCCTGCTCGATCTTGAGCCGGATGATCTCGCGGTCCATCGAATCGAGTTCTTCAGGCTTGGAGTCGACCTGCATCTTCAACCGTGCCGAAGCCTCGTCCATCAGGTCGATGGCTTTATCCGGCAGGAAGCGATCGGTGATGTAGCGGTTCGACAGCGTGACGGCAGCGACCAGTGCGCTATCCGTGATGCGGACACCGTGATGCTGTTCATATTTGTCCTTGAGGCCGCGCAGGATCGAGACGGTGTCTTCCACAGTCGGCTCAGCCACGAAGATCGGCTGGAAGCGCCGCGCCAGCGCCGCGTCCTTCTCCACATGCTTGCGATATTCATCGAGCGTGGTGGCGCCGATGCAATGCAATTCGCCGCGGGCGAGCGCAGGCTTCAGCAGGTTGGACGCATCCATCGCGCCATCGCCCTTGCCGGCGCCGATCAGCTGATGCATTTCGTCGATGAACAGGATGATGCCGCCCTCGGCCGAGGTCACCTCGCCGAGCACCGCCTTCAGCCGCTCCTCGAACTCGCCGCGATATTTCGCGCCGGCAATCAGCGCACCGAGATCGAGCGACAGCAGGCTTTTGTCCTTCAGGCTCTCCGGCACGTCGCCATTGAGGATGCGCAGCGCGAGACCTTCGACGATGGCGGTCTTGCCGACGCCGGGTTCGCCGATCAGCACGGGATTGTTCTTGGTTCGCCGCGACAATACCTGAATCGTGCGGCGGATTTCCTCGTCGCGGCCAATCACCGGGTCGAGCTTGCCATCACGCGCAGCCTGGGTCAGGTCGCGGGCATATTTCTTCAACGCGTCATAAGCGTTTTCGGCCGTGGCGGAATCCGCCGTGCGGCCCTTGCGCAGCGCATTGATCGCGGCATTGAGATTTTGCGGCGTGACGCCGCCCTTGTTCAGCAGGCTGCCGGCTTCGGAGTCCTTGTCGAGCGCCAGCGCAAGTAGCAGCCGCTCCACGGTGACGAAACTGTCGCCAGCCTTTTCGGCGGCCTTTTCGGCGGCATCGAAGGCGCGCGCGGTCGCCGGCGCCAGATAGACCTGCCCGGCCCCTGCGCCCGAGACCTTGGGCATCTTGCCCAGCTCGGTTTCCGTCGCCTTCAGGATGGCGCGGGAGTTGCCGCCGGCGCGATCGATCAGGCCGCCGGCCAGACCTTCGCTGTCGTCCAGCAGGACTTTCAGAATGTGCAGCGGCGAGAATTGCTGATGTCCCTCGCGCACGGCCAGTGACTGCGCCGACTGGATGAAGCCGCGCACCCGTTCGGTGTATTTCTCAATATTCATTGTGTGTTGTCCCTCGGCCTGCCCTGTCCGCCTCGAAAGCACGGATGGGGCATCTTCATTGGGTATCCGCAGGCCGCATTGATGGTGGTCAACCGGCTGCGGTCGTCGCTGGCGTCAAAACCAGCTTGATGCAAATGTGGGCAGCCAGTTCCCGAAACGGAAGGGGTCCGCATAAAATTCCAATCGGCCAGGCGATGGCGCCGCGGGCCCAAATCTCTTAAGACCGGAACCATGCCAGAACAGTCTTACGCCAGCGTTGCCAGCATCTACCGCTATCCGGTGAAGGGCCTGACGCCCGAGCCTCTGGAACAAGTCACGCTGAAGCCCGGTCAGACCCTGCCGGCCGACCGGCGCTATGCCATCGAGAACGGCCCGATCGGGTTCGACCCGGCAGCACCGCAATATTTTCCCAAGACCCAGTTTCTGATGCTGATGCGCAACGAGCGCCTGGCGGCGCTCCGCAGCCACTACGACGACGCCAGCCATACGCTGACAATCCGGCAGGACAATCTAGCGGTGGCGCGAGCCGACCTGCAGACGACCGAAGGACGTGCAGAGATCGAAGCGTTCTTCGCGAAGAATTTTGCCGATGAATTGCGCGGACCACCCAGGGTGTTGTTCGCGGACGGCCATAGCTTTTCGGATGTGCCGCGCAAGGTGGTGTCGATCATCAACCTCGCCAGCGTCAAAGATCTCGAAAAGGCCGTCGGACAGCCGGTGCATCCGCTACGCTTTCGCGGCAACGTGCATGTAGCGGGCTGGCCGGCCTGGCATGAATTCGACCTGATCGATCGGACGCTCGCTATCGGCAGCACCCGGTTCAAAGTGGTGAAGCGCATCGTCCGCTGTGCAGCGACCAATGTCGATCCGGATACGGCCGCACGAGATCTGACGATTCCGAAAACGCTGCTGCAGACCTATGGTCATGCCGATTGCGGAATTTACGCTGAGGTCATCACCGGCGGCACGATCACCGCCGGCGATAAGATCGTCGTCGCAGAATAGACGAACTCAGCTCGTCGGCATCACGTAGGCGTAAACGCGACCACGCGAATACACCGACTCGGCGACGCGGTTGCCGTGATTGCCGGAGACGATGATCGGATTGCCCTTGGCATCGACGCCGGAGACGACACCGACATGACCGCCGCGACGACCGCGCGACATCACGGCGATGGCGCCGACCTGCGGACCGGAGATGCGCTGGCCATAGCTCGAGAACGAGCGCGCCATATCAGACCCGGTGCCTTGATGGCCGGTGCGCTTCAATACGAGGTTCATGAACGCTGCGCACCACAAGCGACCGCGCGCCGTCGGATTGCCGCGGCCGATGAAGCTGCGCGCTGCATCGACGATGCCCGAACCGCCGAAGCCGCCGGAAGGCTGGTTCATGCTTGCATTGGCGTTATTGAAATTTGTGGAGTCGCCGAACGAAGGCGCCTGCTGTTCGACTCGGGCACTGCGCCGTGCATACCGCGCGCGATGCCGGACGTGATGACGCGTGCTGTGTGTGTACTTGCCGACGTGGTGCGAATGACGCGAAGCGCCGTGATGAGGACGTGCCGACGCGGGAGAGACTGACGCGAGAACTGCCGCCGAACACACCGCAAGAGCCGAGATGCGAAGTGCACGGCGATACGCAAAGAACTGAACCATACCGAATTTTTCCTCTTAACACCCCCGAACCCCATCGGCCCAAATACGCGGGCCAACAATCGGGACGGGCGTGGTAACGAAGTTGGTATGGCGATAACAAGACCTAGAACGGTTCAAGTGACGATTTTTTAACGGCGACATCGGAGTGAATCGCTTCAACTTCAACGGACGCCATACGTATAGACATAGCAGCCACCCATTCGACAGAATGCGCGCTTATATTACCTATTCGAATTAGCTTTTATGCACATCTTTAGCGTGTATCGCAGACCGACACACGGCGTGAAAAGTCGCATAGAATGCGGTATTTCTGTTTCCATCAGACAGAAATCTACACGCGATCAGGGTTGCGCCGATTTACTCGCGCGGCTCAGCAGGAAAACGCCCTGCTCCCCGAACATGTTCCAGAACCACCACGGCGCATTGAGGCGCAGCGGACGGCCATAGAGATCGAGCGCAACGGCGCGCTCCATCTTCACGTTGATCTCGTCGCACAGGACAACGAAGTCCTTGATGGTGCAGAAGTGAATGTTCGGCGTGTCGTACCACGTCGCCGGCAGATTCTCCGTACGTGGCATGCGGCCGCCGACAAGCAACTGCACGCGCATTTTCCAGAAGCCGAAATTCGGAAACGACACGATCGCACTGCGGCCGATGCGCAGCAGATTTTCCAGCACGACGCGCGGCTGCCGCGTCGCCTGCAGCGTCTGCGACAGGATCACGTAGTCGAACGCATCGTCGGGATAGTTGATCAAGTCCGTATCGGCGTCGCCCTGCACCACGGCAAGACCCTTGCCGACGCAGCGGTTGACGCCTTCGCGCGACAATTCGATGCCACGGCCATCAATGCCGCGGCTTTCCAGCAATTGTAGCAGATCGCCATCGCCGCAGCCCACGTCGAGCACCTTCGAGCCCGGCTTGATCATCTCCGCGACCAGGAGGTGATCGCCACGATAATCCTGCGTGCCGCGCGGCGCCGGCGTCGCCACCGCAGAATTCAGCGGCAAGGCTTGTTGTGGAAACGCCATCTCTATGTCCCCGTAACAGGCAGGCCGCGCACGGAGGCTGCGGAGTTCAGAAATGCACCGGCGATATCGAGGAACTCGGGCACGTCGAGCAGGAAGGCATCATGACCCTTGTCGGTTTCGATCTCCGCAAAGGACACGCGGACGCCGCCGGCATTCAGCGCGTGCACGACGTCGCGCGATTCTGCCGTCGGGAACAGCCAGTCTGATGTGAACGACATCAGACAGAAACGCGTCTGCGTATCGCGAAACGCTTCCGCAAGCTTGCCGTTGTGGTCGGCTGCGATATCGAAATAGTCCATCGCACGCGTCAGATAGAGATAGGAGTTGGCATCGAAGCGCTCGACGAAGGACGAGCCCTGATAGCGCAGATAGCTCTCGACCTGAAAATCCGCATCGAAGGAGAATGTCGGCAACTCCCTGTCCTGCATGCGGCGGCCGAACTTGCGGTGCAGAGCGGCATCCGACAGATAGGTGATATGCGCGGCCATCCGCGCGACGCCGAGGCCGCGATGCGGATGTGTGCCTTCCTCGAAATAACGCCCGCCGCGCCAATCGGGATCGGCCATCACGGCCTGACGGCCCAACTCGTGGAAGGCGATGTTCTGCGCCGAATGCCGCGTGCTGCAGGCAACCGCCAGCGCGGAGAACACGCGCTCCGGATAGGCCGCGGTCCATTGCAGCGTCTGCATACCGCCCATGGAGCCGCCGACGACGCAAAACAACTGACCGATACCGAGGCTGTCGATCAGCATCGCCTGCGCACGCACCATGTCGGGAATGGTGATGACCGGAAAATCCAGTCCCCAGATCTTGCCAGTGGCGGGATTGGTCGAGGCCGGACCGGTCGAGCCCATGCAGCCGCCGAGCACGTTCGAACAGATGATGAAGTAGCGTTCGGTATCGAGTGCCTTGCCGGGGCCGACCAGCGTCTGCCACCAGCCGGGCTTGCCGGTGATCGGATTGATATTGGCGACGTGCTGGTCGCCGGTCAAAGCGTGGCAGACCAGGATGGCATTGGATTTGTCGGCGTTGAGCGTTCCGTAGGTCTGATAGGCAATCTGGAACGGGGTGAGGTCGACGCCGCAATCGAGCCGCAGCGGCTGATCCATGCCAAAACCCGCGACCAGCGAGGTCGGATGATCGGCTTCATGTCCACGCTCATCGGGGCGGACAACCGGACTCTTCACCAGTTCGACATTTACCATCTTGATACCGGCCTCCTCAGGAGGTTCTCAAACCAAAACCGGAATCAGGCCATAAAAAACCCGGCCTGAACAAATAGCTCGGCCGGGATCAAACTGTCCCCGGCCTGTTTAGCGAGTTGTTTAACGTGGCTGCAAGCCGGCCGGCTCAAATGACCACGGAAGAGCCCAGAAACTAGTCCCACACCCGCCTGCCGTCAATATGGGCATACCCCGGTCAAATTGCCCAACTGCCCTGCGGCCAAATCTTCCATGTTTTCTTTGCTTTCCGGCACCGTCTTACCTAATCAATGGCCGTGCCCGCCGGCTCCCTGGAGCCGGCCCGGCAAGCTCGACGGGACCTATCACGCCTCCCGTCCCGAAGGTTTTGAACATGTCGAAATTACCACCCGCCCCGCCCTCGCTGGATGAACTGCGCAAAGAGATCGACAGCATCGACGCGCAGGTTCACGCCCTGTTGATGCAGCGCGGCGACATCATCGACCGGCTAATTTCGGTGAAGCAGACCCAGGAGGTCGGCTCGGCCTTTCGGCCGGCGCGCGAGGCCGACATGATGCGCCGTCTGGTGCAGCGCCATCGCGGCATCCTGCCGATCGACACCGTCGAGAGCATCTGGCGGGTGATCATTTCGACTTTCACTTACGTTCAGGCGCCGTTCTCGGTGCATGCGGATCTGTCGCTCGGCGAGAGCGCGATGCGGGATTCCGCGCGCTTTCATTTCGGCTTCACGGTGCCTTACGTCGCGCATTTCAGCGCCGCCGCAGCGGTCGAGGCCGTGGCCAAGTCCAAGGGCGATCTCGCGCTGGTCTCGGCGACGTCCAGCCGCACGCCGTGGTGGATCCCGCTGGAAGCCCTGGGCGCGCCGAAGATCATCGCACGCCTGCCGTTCATCGAACGCGCCGACCATCCGGCCGCATTGCCGGTGTTCGTGGTGTCGCGCGTTGCCGACAGCGCCATGGTGACCGAGGTCGAGATGTGGAGCGTGCGGGTGTCCGGCTGGAATGCCGAGACCGCGCGTGCGCTGTCGCCGCTGGCCGAAATCGTCGCCGTGCCGGATACCGCCTTTGACGGCGCGGCGCTGCTGATCTCGATCACGAGAGCCTCCAGCCTCGACAAGATCAAGTCGGCGCTGATCGAAGCCGGCGCCTCGGTGCGCTCCACGGCTCTCGTCGGCAGCCACGCAACCCGCTATACCGTGGCCGCCAGCGACGCACCGCGTTCGTAAGCCAATCTGACGTTCTGGAGTTGAAGATGTCCCGTCCTGTGCCGAAGCCCGGCATTCTCGATATCGCGCCCTACACCCCTGGCAAGAGCCCGGTGGTGGAGCCCGGCCGCAAGACCTACAAGCTGTCGGCCAACGAGACCCCGTTCGGTCCGTCGGCGCGCGCCAAGGACGCCTTCGCTACCGCTGTCGCGCATCTCGAGGATTATCCGGAAGGCACGTCGAAGGTGCTGCGCGAGGCGCTCGGCCACCGCTTCGGCCTCGATCCCGCGCAGATCATCTGCGGCGCCGGCTCCGACGAAATTCTGAACCTGATTGCGCATGTCTATCTCGGCCCCGGCGACGAGGCGATTTCGACCGCGCACGGCTTCCTAGTCTACCCGATCGCTACCCAGGCGAACGGCGCCACGAATGTGGTCGCTCCGGAAACCAACTTCACCTGCAACGTCGATGCGATCCTGAACTGCGTCACGCCGCGCACCAAGCTAGTGTGGCTGGCGAACCCCAACAACCCGACTGGCACCTATCTGCCGTCCTCCGAGATCAAGCGCCTGCGCGCCGGCCTGCCGGAGCACGTGCTGCTGGTGCTCGACGCCGCGTATTGGGACTACGTGACCAAGGGCGACTACGACAACGGCCTGGAGCTGGCGAAGACCACCGAGAATACCGTCGCCACCTACACCTTCTCGAAGGTGCACGGCTTGGCCGCCTTGCGGATCGGCTGGATGTTCGGCCCTGCGCACATCGTCGATGCGATGAACCGGATTCGTGGGCCGTTCAACGTCTCGGCGCCGGCGATGATGGCCGCGGTGGGGGCGATCGAGGACACCGGCCATGTCGAGATGTCGCGCACGTACACCGCCAAGTGGATCAGCATCCTGACCGAGGAAATCACCAAGCTCGGCATCGAGGTGACGCCAAGCGTGGCCAATTTCTTGCTGATGCATTTTCCGGCGACCGGCAAGACCGCAGCGGACGCCGATGCGTTCCTGACCAGGCGCGGGCTGGTGCTGCGCGCCGTGACCAATTACGGCCTGCCGAACTCGCTGCGCATGACCATCGGCACCGAGGAAGCCAACAGGCTGGTGATCGAGACGCTGCGTGAATTCATGGCATCGAATTCGGGGCAATGACGTGAGCGCCACGCCGCCCTTCAAACGTATCGCGCTGATCGGGCTTGGCCTGATCGGCTCGTCGCTGGCGCGCGGCATCCAGCAGCTCGGCCTTGCCGGTGAACTCGTTGCCACCGACAATTCGGCGGCCGTGCGTGCACGCGCCGTGGAAATCAAGCTCGCCGACCGCATCGCCGACGACAATGCCAGCGCCGTCAAGGATGCCGATCTGGTCATCGCCTGCGTGCCCGTCGGCGTGGCGGGCGACGTGGCGAAAAGCATCGCGGCGCATCTCGCACCCGGCGCGATCGTGTCCGACGTCGGTTCGGTGAAAGCCTCCGTGCTGCACGCGATGTCGGAATATCTGCCGGACAACGTCCACTTCATTCCCGCGCATCCGGTCGCCGGCACGGAAAACTCCGGTCCGGATTCCGGCTTCGCCGAATTGTTCAGCAATCGCTGGTGCATTCTGACGCCGCCCGAGGGCGCGGATCCCGCGGCCGTCGAGAAGCTCACCGGCTTCTGGGCTGCGCTCGGCGCCAATGTCGAGATCATGCAGGCCGCGCATCACGATCTGGTGCTCGCGGTCACCAGCCATCTGCCGCATCTGATCGCTTATACAATCGTAGGCACGGCCGACGAGCTCGAAGACGTGACTCGTTCGGAAGTGCTGAAGTTCTCCGCGGGCGGTTTCCGCGATTTCACCCGTATCGCAGCATCAGACCCGACCATGTGGCGCGACGTGTTTCTCGCCAACAAGGACGCGGTGCTGGAAATGCTCGGCACCTTCCAGGAAGACCTGTCGAAACTGACCCGTGCGATCCGCCGCGACGATGGCGATGCGCTGTTCGAGCACTTCACCCGCACCCGCGCGATCCGCCGCGGCATCGTGAGTATCGGTCAGGATGAAGCGGCACCGGACTTCGGGCGCAAGCATCAGGCGCTGACGAAGAAGGATTGATCGCAGGACCAACAGCCGTCATTGCGAGCGAAGCGAAGCAATCCAGCCTTACTTGCTTTGCGGCTTCTGGATTGCCGCGTCGCTTCGCTCCTCGCAATGACGTGGAGAGGCCGGCGAACCTCACGCCTAAAACAGCGGCGGGATCTGCGCCACGCGCAGCGGCCCGAGGAACACCGCGCCATCGACAAATTTCAGCGGGAACGACCGCGCCGCTTTGCCTTCCAAGACAGCCGCAGTCCCGATCGAATTGACGCCGGCGGCAAGGCCGCTGCCGGCATTCTTGCGCACGACATTGCCGAGACCGGGGATCGCGCGATCCAGCGCACCGAGGATGTTGTTGACGTCCTGCGATTTCACGCCGGGCGCAATGCGATCCAGCGCCTCCTGAGGCACGCCCATCTCGAGCAACTTGTCGATCCCGAGGGCGGCGATAGCCTTGTCCAGTCCCGCCACGGTCATCTGCAATTCGCCGTCGAGATTGCCCGCGGCGGTCAGACCGAGCGAGCCCGTCGCCAGCGAGATGATCTCGCCCTGCTGGACGCGCGACTGCACGATCTCGACGCGTCCACCTGCCGCCTGAAGCTCGCGGAAACGCTGCGGCCAGGGCTTGGGCGAGACATCCTTGAGGCCACTGAGCAATGCGCGGATATCGGCGTCGAACGGTGCGGCGAGGATCGGATGAACATCGGCAATGCTGCCGCTCCTGATCTGCAGGGCCGTCTCGATCACCGGCTTGTCCGGCGTCGAATTCGCTGCCGTGCGGCCATGCAATTCGACCTGTTTGGCACGTGCGGTCGGCGCCTGCACCGAGCCGGCGAAACGGTCGAGCGACACGTCGTCGAACACGATGTCGGCGCTGTCAGGCGTACCCGGCAGACCGGTTATGCTGCTGCGCGCGGAGCCCCAGTTCATCACCATCGCCGGCTGGCCGCGATCGGACAGGACGGCTGGTGCGGTGAATTCAGCGACCAGAAGCCGCGGCGTGTAGATCTGCGCAACCACGACGATCTCGCCGAGCTTCGCGGTGATCGGCATCTGCGTCGCATTCTGGGTGGCGGTTTGCGAGGTCAGCGAAACGCTGACACCGCTGCAGCGGACTTCGAGCCGGAACGGGAAGCCGGAGACCGAACGGTTGGCGCAATCATAGACGCGACCAGCCGCGGCCTCTCGGGCGCGCCAGATATCGACGTTTTCGTCGACCTTGGATGCGGCATAGAACCAGAAGCCGCTCCACGCCGCCGCAAGGACGACGATGAGGACCGGCAGGATGAAAATCGGCCAGAGGCGGCGCTGGGTGGGCGGTGCATATTCGGACATGGCGGGACGTAGATCGCATGATTTTGTCAAATCGGCGATCCCTTTCATGGGGTTATCCTGCGGTCGCAGGGCCACATTGCAGGAAATCAAGATCGCCCGGGCCCAAGGTTTCTGCTAGGTCGGCAGGATGACCGCGAAAATCACCGCCGAGCCCGATTCCGACAGCGATCTCTGGGTGTTCGGCTATGGCTCGCTGATGTGGCGGCCGGGCTTCGAGTTCATCGAACAGGTCCCGGCCCGGCTGATCGGCGAACATCGGGCGCTCTGCGTCTATTCCTTCGACCACCGCGGCACGCCGGAAAAGCCCGGCCTCGTGCTCGGCCTGGATCGCGGCGGCGCCTGCCGCGGCATTGCCTTTCGCGTGGCGGCCAAGCTGCGCCATGACACCATCGCCTATCTCAGGGAGCGCGAGCAGACCACCCATGTCTATCGCGAGGTCATGCGCTCCGTCTGGCTCGATGACGTGGAGCGTACCCGCGTCAGCGCGCTGGCCTATGTGGTCGACCGCGGCCATGTGCAATATGCAGGGCGCCTGAGCCTCGGCGAGCAATTGCACTTCGTGCGGCAGGGCCACGGTCGTTCCGGGCTGAACCGCGATTACGTGCTGTCGACCGTGAAGGCCATCGAGGCCGAAGGTTTTCGCGACGCACAGCTCCATCAGCTCGCAGCCATGCTGCACGAGTGATTTGCAGTCCGGATGTAACGAAGCATGATCTTGGGCCGGCCCTTTCACTGACCTCACGCTCAGCATTATGCTTCATGCCAGCTAACCGGAACGCGACCAATGCCTTTTACCTGCCCTGTTTGTGGTTACCCCGATTTAGAAGAAGAACCACATAACGCGGAGGGGGGTGGTTCTCACGAGATCTGCTGCTCATGCGACACCCACTTCGGCTACGATGATGTAATTAGCGGAGATTGGATCAGGCGCCTCGAACGCCATAGAGAATTGCGCACTGCATGGATCGAGAAGGGAATGCAGTGGTGGTCATCTGGGACGGCTCGCCCCCTGCTATGGAATCCTTCGAACCAGCTCAGCGACCTCGAAGAAAAGGAGAAGCGCGCCATCACGAAAACTGAACACCAAGAATAGACGCCTTTACCCTTCCTTCACCGCCACATTCGGCACGCGCCCAAAAATTTGCGCCTGCTCCGCGCGCGCCTCGGCAACGATGCGATCGGTGGCGGCCTCGATCGACGTGCTGATCGCCGCGATGAATTCCTTGCGCGGCAAACCGGGCGGCAACGGATCGAGAAACTCTACCACCAGCGTGCCGGGATAGCGCAGGAAGGTGCGGCGCGGCCAGAAGAGGCCGGAATTCAGCGCCACCGGCAGACACGGCGCGCCGGATTTGGCGTAGATCTGCGCGACACCGGGTTTGTAATCCGGCGGTGCCTCGACGGGACGACGCGTGCCCTCAGGAAAGATAATGAGCTGACGGCCGAGCTGGATTTCTTCGGTGGCCCGCTTCGCCATATCGATGAGCGAACGCGCACCGCCATCGCGATCGACGCCGATCATCTTCGACTTCTTCAGGTACCAGCCAAAGAACGGAATCTGCCCGAGCTCGCGCTTGTAGATGAACAGCGGCCGATCGAAGAACGGCATCAGCGCGAAGGTCTCCCACATCGATTGATGTTTCGAGGCGACCACCAGCGGCCCCGCCGGAATTTTCTCGAGACCGCGATAATCGACCCTGGTGTTGCAGACGATACGCATCAGCCAGATGCTGCTGGTCGCCCACGCCTTCGCGATCGCCATGAAGGCGCGCGGCGGCATCACGAAGGTTGGAATCGCCACCAGGATCCAGAACACCAGCAGCACATAGAACAGCACGTTGTAGATCAACGAACGCACGAATATCGAAGTCATGGTGTTCCGATCAGCTCAATTGCAGTTCAATTCGCAGACGCCGTGGCCGGCCGGCGCTGCGGCGCGTCGCTCTGCTGGTCGCTGGCGGAATCCGGCATCAGATCAATGCCGATGTTCGCCAGCCGCACCCGCGCTTCAGCCGCGAGATATTTGACATATTCCGATAGCAGCAACCGCAGCGTCGGGCCACTGGTCCACCACGGTTCGTCACGCCATTTGTCGCCAATCACCGAGAACGGAATCAGCTCGATATCTGGCATCTCGTGCGACATTTCGACGATCGCGCGCGGCATGTGATAATTCGAGGTCACCACGATCAGCGACTTGAAGCCGCGCTCATGGACCCAGCGTTTGGTCTCCACCGCATTGCTGCGGGTGTTGACGGCGGAGCGATCGAGATCGACGCAGCAATCCAGCAGCCGCTGGCTGTCCGGCAGCGTGCGCGAGATATTGGCGGCGCCGTTGGTCGGATGCACGCCGGAGATCAGCAACCGCTTGCCGAAGCCATTGGCGAGCAGTTCGAGCGCATCCGCAACGCGCGACGAACCGCCGGTCAGGACCACGATGCCGTCGGCATTCGCCGACGGCTTCAACTCGCCGCTGCGCAGTTGCGCGAGAAACGCAACGAAGCCGATGGCGCCGACCATGAAGGACAGTGCAAATGCGACCACAAGTGCCGCACGGATGACGCGCCGCCGCGGTGGCGCGGCAACGGGCATCTCCGTGGTGTTCTGGTCGTCGAGCAAGGTCATCGGTCTGGCGTTTGGTCCTTTGGCAGCAATCTTAGGTATTTTTCGGCGCCTTGGCGATGCCATCGCCTGTACCTGGCGTTACTCGATGTCGTTCAGCGTCGAGAACAATGTGCGGCGCGACGCCCAGGCGGTAATTCCTGCTATCAACAGCGCCTGCCCTGCCACCGCGAGATAGCCTGACGACCGCAGCGAGAACGTCCCCAGCAATGCAGCGAACTGGTCGCCCACCGGCGTGCCGGAAAACCAGCTCGCGATCGACTCCGAAAACCCGAACATCAGCATCGCGGCACCGCCGCCAATGATACCGCCCTGCAGGCCAAGCCGCAGGAAGTGGCGGAAGAAGCGATTGGCGATATAGCGGTCGCCCGCGCCGACGAAATGCAGCACCTCGACGATCGGCCGGTTCGCCGCCATCGCGCCGCGCGTCGCAAAGGATACAGAGATAATGGTAGCGATAATAACGAGCGCAAGGATGCCAAGCCCGGCCAGCACCGTTGCCGATGTCATCGACCGCATCCGCTCCACCCAGGCGCGATGATCGTCAACGCTGGCCGAGGGCACGGCCTGCGTCACCCGTTTGCGCAAGCCGATAATGTCCAGCGCCGTCCCCGGCGCGACACGTGCAATGATGACGCGCGGCACCGGCAGTTCGTCGAGCGACAGCCCCGTGCCGAGCCACGGCTCCAGCAACTGCGCCGATTGCTCCCTGCTATAGGGCTGCACCTCGACAATCCCCGGCTGGCCGCGAATGGCATCGGTCACAGCCTGCGTATCGCGATCGAGATCGCGGCCGCCCTGCGGCTTCACCTGGATGGTGATTTCGCTGGCGACTTCCGATTGCCACTCCGACGCCGAGGCGCTGATCAGCAGTACCGCGCCTGTGGTGATGGAGGCGAGGAAGGTCATGATAGCAACGACGGCGACCAGCGCACGGCCGGCGATCGAGCCGCGCGGCACGATCGGGGATGCGTTGCGCGCCTTCGCCGGGACCTGCGGGCGATCGGTGCCGAGGTCCATCAGCGGGCCGTGTTCTTCGCCGATTCTACTCATAGATATGCAGCCGGCCTTGATGCAGCACCATGCGCCGCGCGTCGTATTGATCCATCAATGTAATATCGTGGGTCGCGATAATCACCGCGGTGCCGGACTTGTTGAGTTCGATGAACAGCCGCAGCAGACGCCGGCCCAGCGTCGGATCGACGTTACCCGTCGGCTCATCCGCCAGCAGCAGCATGGGCCGCGCGATCACCGCGCGCGCAATCGCAGCGCGCTGCTTCTCGCCGCCCGACAGGATCGGCGGCAGCGCATCCATGCGATCGCCCAGCCCGACCCATTTCAGGAGATCGATGACCTCGCGCCGATAGCTGGACTCCTCACGCCCCATCACCCGGAACGGCAATGCGACATTCTCATAGGTCGTCATATGGTCGAGCAGACGGAAATCCTGCAGCACGATACCGATGCGCTTGCGCAGGTCGGCGATCTCGTCCTTGCCGAGCAGCGAGATATCCTGGCCGAACAGATTGACCAACCCGCGGGTCGGCCGCAGCGACAGGAACAGCAGGCGCAGCAGCGAGGTCTTGCCGGCGCCAGAGGGACCGGTCAGGAACTGGAACGAATGCGCAGGGATCTGGAAATTGAGGTCGCGCAGAATCTCCGGGCCAAGCCCGTAGCGCAAACCAACATTTTCGAACCGGACCACATTCAGCTCCGTTCGATGGGTTCAAAAAGCCTCAAAAAGACGGTCAATTGCTTGTGCGGCCGTTATGGTTTCCGATTCGTTAACGGTCGTCTTGTAGCCTGCCGGCCATGTCATCGGCTATCGGCTCCATGCATATCGTTTGCCCCAATTGCACGACGTCCTACGCCGTGAACCCGGCTACGTTCGGCGATGCCGGACGGACGGTGCGCTGCGCCCGCTGCAAGGAAGTCTGGCTGGCGCGGCCGGAGGATCTCTCCCGCGCCGAAGCCCGTGTTCCCGCCATGGCGGCGAAGGCCAGCGAGCCCGATCCGAACGAGGACATGAGCGCCTGGGGCGTGACCGAGGACGACGACGCTTCGGCACCGAACGTTCCGGTGGTGGAAAGCCCGTCGATTTCGGCCGACTGGCCGGTCGATGCCAATGATCGTACCGAGGAGGCCGACTGGGCCACGCTGGCGCAGCACGACGCGGTGGCCGCGATGCGGGCCACCCCGCCATCACGCTTGGCCGTGCTGGGCCGTTTCGTGCCGTCGCTGCCGCGGTTGTTCGTCATGCCACGTCACAGCCTGCCGATCGCCACCGCGGCCATGGCGTCGCTGTTGCTCGCACTGGTGATCTGGCGCGTCGATCTGGTCAAGCTGATGCCGCAGACCGCGACTTTCTATCAGGCGGTCGGCCTCGACGTGAATATACGGGGGCTTGCCTTCAAGGACGTCAAGGTCACCACCGAGACCGTCGATGGCAAGTCGGTCTTGCTCATCGAAGGCCTGATCGTGTCCGAAACCCGCACGCCCACCGCATTGCCGCGCCTGCGTTTCGTGGTACGCGACGAGAAGGGGACTGAAATATATGGCTGGAACGCCGTGCTCGAACAGCCCGGCCTCAATCCCGGCGACAAGACATGGTTTCGATCGCGGCTGGCCTCGCCGCCGGCCGAGGGCCGCAGTATCGATGTGCGCTTCTTCACCAAGCGCGACGTCGCCGGCGCGTAAGTCTGAGGAGTTGTCGTGGCGCGTATCCTGATTGCAGATGACGAAGAATCGATGCGGCTGCTGGTCGGCCGCGCCATTGCCATGGATGGCCATGAGATCGTCACGGCCGAAGACGGCGCCGAAGCGCTGGAGATCCTTACTGAGCAGGGCGGCGCATTCGACCTGCTGCTGACCGACATCAAGATGCCTGTCATGGACGGCATTGCGCTGGCGCTGTCCGTCGCGCGCGATTTCCCCGAGCTCACAATCCTGCTGATGACCGGTTACGCCGACCAGCGCGAACGCGCGACGGGACTGAATGCAATCGTGCATGATGTGGTGACGAAGCCGTTTTCGGTGGCGGATATCCGCACTGCGGTGGCGGATGCGCTGGCGGTAAAGAACAAGGGATAGAGGGCTCTTTCTTATCCCTCGCCCAAGCGGCGAAGCCGCGCAGCGGGGAGGGTGGCTGGCCGAAGGCCAGACGGGTGGGGTCGTGCCACAAACGCCGCTCTCAGTTGCTGAAGCACCCCACCCCGGCCTATCGGCCGACCCTCCCCGCTGCGCTTCGCTTGGGGGAGGGAAACCACTGGCACCGGCGCTTCCTAACTCCGCCCTCAATAATCCTTCAGCAGCCGCTCGATATAATCCAGCTCGAGCTGCGGCCGCGTCGTGTCGCCGAGGCGACGACGCAACTCTTCCAGGATTCTCCGCACGCGCTGCACATCAATCTCGCCGGGAATCTTCACCGTGAGGTCGTCGCCAAGTTCGCGGCCACGCAGCGGACGCCCGAGCGGATCGCTTTGCCGGCCACCGCTCTGCTGGCGGCCAGGATTGTTGCCGGGGCCGTCGTTCTGGCCTTCACCTTCGCCCTGCTGCATGGCCTGCGCGAGCTTCTGGGCGCCCTTGCGGAGCGCATCGAGTGCCTTGCCCTGCGAACCCACAGCGCCATCGGCATTGCCCTCGCCAAGCTGACCGCCGGCATCGCCCATGGCGCTGTCGGCATCACCGAGACCATCACCGTCGCCGTCACCATCGGCGTCCGCCTGATCGTCGCCGCCTTGACCTTGGCCCTGCCCTTGCTGGCCCTGCTGGCCTTTTTGCCCCTGCTGTCCTTTTTGGCCCTTCTGACCCTGACCCATGCCCTGCTTGGCGAGCTGGTCCTGCAGCTGCTTGAGGCGATCGCGCAGATTCTGCTGATCCTGCTGCAGATCGCCCATACCCTGCTCGCCCTGCTTGCCGCGGCGGCGCTCATTGCGCTGGTCCTGGCCCTGCTTGAAGGTCTTGTCGCGCAACTGCTGCTGCTTGCGGATCATGTCCCCAAGCTCGTTCATCGCCTGATCCATCTCGCTGTCACCGGACTGGCCGGGCTGCGCCATCTGCAGGTTTTCCAGCATCTGCTGCATCTGTTCGAGCAGTTGCTTGGCGGCATCCTTGTCGCCGGAGCGCGACAGCCGCTCCATGCGCTCGATCATGTTGTTGAGGTCCTGCTGCCGCATGACCTTGGTGTTCTTGTCGAGCGGACGCGCCAGCTGCTGCGGGTTCTGCTTCATCTGCTCGGCGAGCTGCTTCAGAAAGTTATCCAGCGCCGCACGCAGGTTCTCGGTGAGCTTCTTGATCTCTTCGTCGCTGGCGCCGCGCTCCAGCGCCTGCTTCAGCGCGTCCTGTGCCGCCTTCAGCGCCTTGTCGACATCGGTGATGTCGCCGTCCTCGATAGTGACGGCGAGCGCCCACAGGCTGGCGACGACTTCTTTCAGGGCCGCATCGGTGCGGGCGCGTTCGATCTGGGTGGCAACACTGCGCAGCCCGAGATACTGACCGGCTTCCGGCGTGAAAGCTTCCGGCGCGATCATCAGGGCCTGCAGCGCGAAGGAGACCTGACCGCGCTGATTGGCGTCGAGTGCCAGGATACGGCGCTGTTCGATCAGCGCGCGCGGCAGCGGCTTGGTGAACAGCCGCTCCGGCAGCCGCATGTTGAACGGCTCGCTCTTGCCCTCGTTGCCCGACTCATCCTTCGCGGTCAGCGTCAGCGTGACATCGGCGCCGGCATAGGGATCCTCGCTGAGATCCTTGACGGTCTGGCCGACACCGTTGCGCGTGCGCGCATTTGGCAGCACCAGCGCAAATGATGGCGCATCGAACAGCGGCCGCGGCTTGGCGGCTTCCTTGATGCCATCCTTGATCTCGGCGGGACGCGCCGCGAATTGCGCATGGGCTTCGGTAACGCCGTAGTCGTCCTCGAGCTTGTAGGACATCTGCAGCGAACCGCGCGCCTGACGCTCCGGGTCCTTGGCGAGCGCAATAGTCGGCGGACGATCGCCCGTTGCCGTGAACTTCCACTGCGGCTGGCCGGACGGCGCACGGACATGTGCCGTCCCGTCAGACGTGATGATGAAATGCTTTTCGTTGGTGCCCTTCGGGGCTTCCGCCGTCGGCGCCACGTCAGCGACACCGCCGGTGAGAACGACATCAAGCGCACCACCGCTGGAGCGCACGATCAGCGTCGAGCCCGACGGCACCGGCAATGCAGCGGCATCGGCCGTGGACGCATCCTTGTTGGCGGCAGACAGGATGATCGGCGGCTTGCCGGTGTAAGGCGGCGGCGTGATCCAGGCATCGACGCGCACATTCGCCGGCGCCAGCACGCCGTTCCAGTCGAACGCCGCCATGATCCGCGCACCGCGCTCGCCGCTGGCGGCAAACCAGGTGGCGAACAGCAGCACGACCACGATGGCGCGCAGCGCCCAGGGGTCATGGATCGCGAGGCGCGGCGACGGCAGACCGGCGCGGATTTTCTTGAGCGAGGCCAGCGTACGCTCGCGCTGAACCAGCCACAGCGCCCGGGCCATCGGGTCCTGCGACGACAGCGTGTCGGTCAGCGCCGTTGCGGGGCGATGTGCAATGCCGGTGCGGCGATCGAGGCGCGACAAGCCCTCTTCACGCGACGGCCAGCGAAACTTCAGGAGAGGAACGAGCGTTACCAGCGCGGCGATGACGAACAACGCAAGACCGATGGCGCGTGTAGTGAAAGGAAGCGTCAGCCACAGACCGGCCCAGGACGCCACCAGAAACAGCCCGACGACGCTGAGCAGACGGGCCAGATGTGGCCACCCGCGCTCCCAGGCAATCGCCACCCGGGCACGCTGCAGCGCCTGCGCCAGCTGAAGCTGCGCCGCCGCCTGACGATCGGCATTTGGATCGTGTGGGGGTTGTGGTCGGTCGGGGGGCGCAGCGCTCAACGACGATCTCCGATGTTACCGCACGACACACTAGCACGGCGGCGGCAATGAGGCATGGCACGGGGGCCATCCGTGCACATGCAAAGCCTGAGCCTAAGTCGATTCGGGGCGATTGGGGTCACGAAGCCGTGAGGGGGCTTTGTAAGAAAACGCCGGCCGTGCGTTCCCTCGCCCCGCTCTTGCGGGGAGAGGGTGGGGTGAGGGGCTCTTCGAGATCCGCCTACCTGCGCTTGAGCTTGAAGAGAGCCCCGTGCCCCGCCCCTCACCTGCCGCGAAGGAGCGGCGACCTCTCCCCGCGCAGAGCGGGGAGAGGTAAAATCACCGCCTCACAGCCAAGGCGCGGCCTTGTCCATGGCGATGAGCTCCTCGACCTCGATCCGCGGGCGGACCACCGCATACTGATCGTCCTTCACCAGCACTTCCGGGACCAGCGCGCGGGTGTTGTAGGTTCCCGCCTGCACGGCGCCATAGGCACCGGCGGTCATGATCGCGAGCAAATCGCCGGACTTCAGCTCCGGCAGCTTGCGGTCCAGCGCCAGATAATCACCGGTTTCACAGACCGGGCCGACCACATCAACGGCCGCGAGCTTCGCACCGGGTGCGGGCGCCGCCACCGGCAGAATCTCGTGGTAGGCCTCGTACAAAGTCGGCCGGATCAGATCGTTCATGGCAGCGTCGATGATGACGAATGTCTTGCCGTCGCCATGCTTCACATGGATGACGCGCGCGACGAGAATGCCGGCATTGCCAACGATCATGCGGCCGGGCTCGAACATCAGCGTGCAGCCGAGATTATGCGTCACACGCTTGACCATGGCCGCATAGGCCATCGGCTCCGGCGGTGCGGCGCGGTCCTCGTAATAGGGGATGCCGAGACCGCCGCCGAAATCGACATGCGAAATCGTGTGGCCGTCGTTGCGCAGCACGGTGACGAAATCAGCCAGGATGCGAAATGCCTGCTCCATCGGGGCGAGATCGGTGATCTGGCTGCCGATATGCATGTCGACGCCGGTGACCTCAATCCCCGGCAGCTTCGCAGCGCGGGCATAGACCTCGCGTGCCTTGCTGATGGGGATGCCGAACTTGTTTTCGGACTTGCCGGTGGAGATCTTGGCGTGGGTGCCGGAGTCCACATCGGGATTCACGCGGATCGAAATCCGTGCCGTACGGCCGGTCTCGCCGGCGATGGCCGACAGCATTTCGAGTTCGGGCTCCGACTCGATATTGAGGCAGAGAATGTCCTCATCGAGCGCCAACCGCAGCTCGTCCGCGGTCTTGCCGACACCGGAAAACACGATCTTCTTCGGCGGGATGCCGGCGGCCAGCGCGCGCTTCAATTCGCCACCGGAGACCACGTCGGCGCCAGCGCCAAGCTTCGCCAGCGTGCGCAGCACCGATTGGTTGGAATTCGCCTTCATGGCGTAACAGACGAGGGCCTTGGTATCGGCAAAGGCCTCGGTAAAGACGCGGTAGTGCCGCTCCAGCGTCGCGGTGGAATAGCAATAGAATGGCGTGCCGACGGCATCCGCCATTTCGGCAATATCAACGCCTTCGGCGTGCAGCACGCCGTTGCGATAGTCGAAATGGCGCATGGCGAGTTAGTCCAGGATCGGATCGAGCAGGAACGGCTTCTTGCGACCACGGGTCGCCGCCGGCGGGCCCTCATCAACACCGTTCGAGGGCGCGAACACGTCCCTGCCCTTGCTGGCAGCCGACTGTGCATCGGGATCCGCTGCCGGAGCGCCGGTGCCCATCGGCTGCGCGGACGCCTGTGGCGGCAGATCGAGGCCGCCTTTACGGCCGCAGCCAGCCAGCGCCAAAGCAGAAACGGTCAGAACGAGAATGGCCCATCGCGCGGACGCAGGGCGGGTCGGACGAGTCACAGCTAAATCCCCAAATGCGGGCGCACCATACAAAGATTGCTGCGCTCTGGCGAGACCCCGAAATCCATTGAATTTTCGCACGCCATGCCCGCTCAGCCCAATTTCCGCTCTTTTTCCAGTCGCTTGAGCCAGGCCTTCGCCTGCGACGTCACATTCTTCGGCGCCGTGCCACCATAGCTGACCCGGCTCTTCACCGAGGATTCCACCGACAGCACCTTCATCACCTCTGCGGTGATCTTCGGTTCCACCGCCTGCATCTCTTTCAGGTCGAGCTCATGCAACGCCACGCCCTTCTTGGTGGCGATGCCGACGATCCGGCCGGTGACGTGATGCGCCTCGCGGAACGGCATTTTCAGCGTCCGTACCAGCCAGTCCGCCAGATCGGTGGCGGTGGCATAGCCCTCGCCGGCAGCAAGCTTCATGCGCTCCTCATTGGGCACGAGATCGCGGACCATGCCGGCAATCGCGCGGATCGCCAGCGATAGCGCCGAATAGGCTTCCATCGCGCCCGCTTTGTCCTCCTGCATGTCCTTCTGATAGGCCAGCGGCAGGCCCTTCATGACAATCAACAATCCGGTGAGCGATCCGATCACGCGACCGGTCTTGGCGCGGACCAGTTCGGCGGCATCCGGATTGCGCTTCTGCGGCATGATCGAGGAGCCGGTGGTGAACTTGTCCGAAAGCCTGACGAGACCAACCAGCGGCGAGGTCCAGATCACGATCTCCTCGGCGAAGCGCGACAGATGCACGGCCGCGATCGAAGCCGCCGACAGCGTCTCGAGTACGAAATCGCGGTCCGACACCGCATCGAGCGAATTCGCCATCGGGCGATCGAAGCCCAGCGCCTTGGCTGTGGCATGGCGATCGATCGGGAATGAGGTACCGGCCAGCGCAGCGGCGCCGAGCGGGCTTTCATTGAGGCGCTTGCGCGCATCGGCGAAGCGGCCGCGATCCCGCGACACCATTTCCACATAGGCCAGCAGATGATGACCGAAGGTCACCGGCTGCGCGGTCTGCAGATGGGTGAAGCCGGGCATGACCGTGTCGGCATGCTCCAACGCACGATCGACCAGTGCCCGCTGCAGCGACGCAAAGGCCGCATCGATCTCGTCGATCGTATCGCGCACGAACAGACGGAAGTCGGTCGCGACCTGGTCGTTGCGCGAACGCGCGGTGTGCAAGCGGCCGGAGGCCGGGCCGATCAGCTCGCCGAGCCGGCTCTCCACATTCATGTGAATGTCTTCGAGCGCACGCTTGAATGTGAACGCCCCCTTGGTGATCTCTGACAGGATCGTGTCTAGACCGCCTGCGATATTTTTCGCATCTTTCGCGGTGATAATCCCTTGCCTGGCAAGCATCGCAGCATGGGCCTTGGACGCGGTAATGTCCTGGGCATAGAGGTGGCGATCGACGTCGATGGAGACATTGATTTCCTCCATGATGGCGTCGGGGCTTTCATCGAACAGCCCGCCCCACATCTTGTTGCTCACGTTGGAGCCCTTACCGTCATTGCTGGACTTGCCGTTGCCCTTGCGCGAAGCCATGAATTGTCACTCATCTTTAACCGCAGCCGACGGATCGTCCGTCGCCAACCGTTGCATAGCCCTAACTGAGACCGAATGACAAACCCTATGCCCGACCAGCCTGCCCCCCGTCCGGCCAAACGCCGCCTGATCGTGCTCGGCGCGGTGCTCGTGGGCGCCGTGATCGGCTTTACCGCGGTCTCCAATATGGATCGGCTGCGGCAGCAGGCTGCGCCGGGCGATCCGACCTGCGCGCCGGCCATCGCACTGTCGAAGAAGATCGAGCCGCTGGCGCGCGGCGAAGTCGCCGGCCTGACCATGGCCAGGACGCCGCTGAAACTGCCGGACCTCGCTTTCAGGGATGCCGACGGCCAGGAGAAGAAACTGTCCGACTGGCGCGGCCGGACGGTGCTGGTGAACCTGTGGGCCACCTGGTGCGTGCCCTGCCGCAAGGAAATGCCGGCCCTGAACAACCTCGAGACCAAACTCGGCGGCCCGGATTTCCAGGTCGTGGCGATCAATATCGACACCCGCGACGCCGAGAAGCCGAAGGCCTTTCTGAAAGACGGTGGCCTCAACCGGCTGGATTATTTCACCGACACCTCGGCCAAGGTGTTCCAGGACCTCAAGGGCATCGGCCGCGCACTGGGTATGCCAACCTCCGTGCTGGTCGACGGCAAGGGCTGCGAGATCGCGACCATCGCCGGCCCCGCCGAATGGGACAGCGAAGACGCCATCAAGCTGCTGAAAGCGGCGGTGAGGCCCGCCGCGGCCAGTTTCTGAAGACCACGGCACAGACAACTGCGACATACGGCCGCCTGCGCGGATCGCAAAATTCTCCAGAATGCTGTCGGATGAACGCAATTGCGTTCGTCTTGAAAACAACCGGGCCACGCGCGCCCGGCGCCGACGCATGACAGCAGGGAGAAACGACCAATGGCCTATATCGACGGATTCCTCGTTCCGGTGCCGAAGAAGAAGCTGAAAGCCTATGCCGCGATCGCGCGCAAGGCCGGCAAAATCTGGCGCGAATACGGCGCACTCGACTATCAGGAATGTGTCGCCGATGACGTCAGCGTCGGCAAATGGACATCGTTCCCGCGCAGCGTGAAACTGAAACCCGACGAGACCGTTGTGTTTTCCTATATCATCTACAAGACACGCAAAGATCGCGACCGCATCAACGCCAAAGTGATGAAGGATCCGCGCCTCGCCAAGATGATGGATCCGAAGGCGATGCCGTTCGATGCCAAGCGCATGATCTATGGTGGCTTCAAGACGCTGGTTTCAGTCTGACGCAACAACGGAGGACGCCATGACGCCGCACGGTCATTTCAACTGGAATGAATTCGTGACGCGCGATCCCGAGCGCGCGAAAGCCTTCTATCAGGAGACCATCGGCTGGACCTATCAGGCCAAGAAGCTGGCGGGCGGCGGCATCTACTGGATCGCCATGATGGACAATGTGCCGGTCGGCGGCATCTTCCACGCGGAAGGCCCGGGCTACGAGAATGTCCCCGATGGCTGGATGCCGTATCTCGCGGTCGACGATGTCGATATCAGAGTGCAGAAAGCTGTCGCGGCCGGCGCGACGCTGATGCGGCCGGTATTCGACATTCCCGATGTCGGCCGGCTCGCAATCCTGCTGCAGCCCGGCGGTGCCGGGATCGGCTGGATCACACCGGTCGCGTAAGAGAAGCCGGGAGGCAGCAGGCTGCTGCCTCCCTTCGCGCTTCAGGCCGGCACTTCGCCGCCGCTGCGCGACAGCAATACGAGCAGCGCGCCCGCCAGTGTCGCCGCTGCGAGATAACCAACGGCACCGAACGGGCCGAAACCGTCGACCAGAATGCCGCCAACGACTGCGCCAACCGTGATCGCGACCTGGAAAGCCGACACGAGCAGGCCCCCCGCAGATTCAGCTTCGTCCGATGCGACCCGCACCATCCATGTCTGGAAGCCAACCGGCAGCACGCCGAAGGCAAAACCCCAGAGACCAACCGCGATGCCCGCGACAAGGCCCGAAGCGCCAAAGACAAACAGCACCAGCGCGAGCACGGCGATCGCCGCAGATCCCGTGACGATCGCAAGTTTCGCACTGCGGGCGACAAGCACCCCGCCCGCGAAATTGCCGAAGAAACCGCCAACGCCATAAGCCAGCAGGACGAGCGAGATCGCAGTGACCGGAAGCTGCGGCACTTGTTCGAGGAAATGCCGGACGTAAGTGAAGCCGGCGAAGTGGCCCGAGATACTGACGGCGATTGCGATCATCACAAGCCGGACACTGGGCCGACGCATCAGCACGAACAGCGTGCGCACATCCGGTGATGTGAGCGGCGGCAAGCGCGGCAGCGTCAGCACCTGAAAGACGAGCACGACGGCGCCGACAGCGGCCGCCAGCAAGAACACGTTCCGCCAGCCCCAGAGATCGCCAAGATATGCACCGATGGGCGCAGCGCTGACGGTGGCGATCGAAACGCCGCTGAAAATCAGCGAGATCGCGCGCGGCAGCGCCTCCGCCGGAACAAGTCGCATCGCTGTGGCCGTTGCCATTGCCCAAAAGCCGCTGAGGCTGATGCCGAGCAGCACGCGGGCAAGCAACAGGATCGGCAGGTTGCTTGCGGTAGCTGACAGCAGATTGGACACGATCAGCAGCACTGTGAGCGACCACAGGACGACGCGACGATCCATGGCGCGTGTCACAATGGCCGTCGCAAGTCCGGCGATGATCCCGACAAGGGAGGTCGCCGTCACCACCTGCCCGGCAGCGCCAACCGAGACCCCGAGATCCGTGGCGATCGGCGTGAGCAGGCTGGCGGGCAGGAATTCAGCCGTGACCTGGCTGAACGCGCCAAGCATCAAGGAGACAACAGCCGCCCAAGCCGCGTCCGTCCGCTCAGTGGTTACGGGAGAAACATCGGCATCAAGTGCAGCAGTGGCGGAATCAGTCATGGCAGTCTCCAGCAGGGACCCCGGAGATGGAGGTGACCTCCTGGAGTTTCCATGCTAGAAAACCCTCAATGCTTGATCATTCGTCCACAACTGTCGCCACTCACCCCCTGACTGAAATGCTCCGGGGCTTGAAGATTGAGGGCGTCGATTACGTCCGCTGCCGCATGACCGAACCGTGGGGGCTGGTATTCCCGGCACGGCCGAAGGCGCAATTCCACTTCGTCGCCGAACGCGGCTGCTGGCTGCGAACTCTGGATAACGCGTGGGTCCGCCTTGAACCAGGTGATGCGGTCTTGCTGCCGCGCGGCGCGGAACATGCGCTGGCGAGTTCACCCGATGCCTTCCCGGCACCGGTCGAGAATTGCCAGTTCGAACCGGTGTGCTGCGGCATCCTCGACACCTGCAGCGGCGGCAACAGAAATGGCGAAGAAACCGTGCTGTTCGGCGCCGGCATGACCTTCAACCTCGACAGCCAGCATCCGTTACTTCTGATGATGCCTGAGCTGATGCAGATGCACGAACTGGCCACCGACGAGCCCGCCATCCCGCATCTGCTTGAGGCCATGACGTCCGAACTGGCGCTGGATCGCGTCGGTGCCGGCGGCATGCTGACGCGGCTGGCCGATGTTGTCGCCGCTGCACTGATCCGCAACTGGGTGGAGAAGGGCTGCGGCTCTGCCGGTTGGGTCGCAGCAGCACGTGATCCCGGTATCGGGCGGGTTCTCGCCGCGATCCATCGCGATCCGACCAGGGATTGGACCGTCGAGGCGCTGGCCAACGTCATGCATGCATCACGCTCGGCATTTGCGTTGCGCTTCGCCAATGTCGTCGGCCAGACACCGGCCCGTTACGTCGCGCAATTGCGGATGCAGGAAGCAAAACAGTGGCTCGTTCGCGACCGCCTAAAGATCGCGGTCGTCGCACGCCGGCTTGGCTATGAATCGGAAGCCGCGTTCAGCCGCGCCTTCAAGCGCATCATTGGCGCGCCGCCGAGCCATTTTCGCGCGACACTGACTGCTGCATCCAGCGGCGAGCGGCCAGATTCGACAGCGCCTTAAGCGGCGATATCGAGATTGCCGCCGACGCCCGCGCCGAGATTGGCCTGGGAGGCCTGCTGTGCGCCACCGAGCAGCGTGAGCACAGTGTTCTTTTCCATGTCGGCATTCGACTTCATGATCGAGGTCGAAATCTGCTGCTGCGTTCCCGCTGCCTTCATGGCAAGCGCGCTGGCAACCAAAGCCATATCCATCAGAAACACTCCGTAACGTCGTACCGCCGGTATAGCGATGCGGGGTTAACGAATGTTGACCTCGTGCAACAATCAGCCGGCATTGGCTCGGAATGCCGCACCCAGCGTGCGCAGCGCGCCGCGCGCCCGCGCATCGGTGAGGCTCGAATGCAGCATCGTCTCGGCATCCTGCAATTTCGGCAGACCGAGGCGCGGACCGAGATCGATGCTGCCAGCGGGAGCAACACGGCGGACCAGCGCACCAACAGCGAGACCAGCGGAGATCGCCGCGCCGATGGTCGCAACACCGCCGCCAACGAAGGCTTCAGTCCACGGAATGCCAGCCCCATCGAGCGCCGCAATCGCCGCCGAACGGACCGTACATGGCGCGGACTGCGCCGCGAGTCGCAGCGGCTCACCGGGCGCGTGCCGAAAATCCAGTGTGCCCATCCAGCCAAATGGTTCTTCCATCAAGACCTCGCCGTCACCACGTCGCCTGTCAACCCGCAACACGATCGCCGCGTCGAGATCGCCAGCGTCATAGGCTGACAGCAGGACCCGCGATGACTCGATCCGCAATTCGATCACCAGGGACGGATCGGTCGCGCTCATGCGTTTCAACACGTCGGCAAGATCGGCGCCGACGAGATGATGGCTGATCCCCACCACGAGACGCCGCCGCTCCGCGGCGAATGAGCCAATGGCCGACTGATGCGCCGCGACGAGATTTCGCGCGGAGGCCAGAAAAGCCGCCCCCTCCGCCGACAGGCGCACCAACCGCGGCGTTCGCTCCAGCAGGCGCTTGCCCAGCCCGCTTTCCAGCCGCTTGATCTTCAGGCTGATCGCCGACTGCGTGCTTCCCATCGCCTCGGCGGCGCGGGTGAAGCTGGTGAGATCGGCCACCAGCACGAAGGCCTGCACGGCCTCGATATCGAGCGCTTTCATCGGCCAATCATTTCAATATGACATCATTGAAATATTATTTCATACGATTTTCCAATGATCAATATGGGATTAGGTTTGCTGCATCGGATTTGAACGACAGGAGACCACCATGCCGCTGGTTCGCATTTCACTGAAGAAGGGCAAGCCCGCCGCCTATCGGGAGGCAATCGCCGAAGGCGTCTATCAGGCGCTGCGCGAGACCTTCAACGTCCCGGAGGGCGACCGTTTCGTCACCATCTCGGAGCACGAGGATGGCACTTTCATCTATGATCCGAATTATCTCGGCATTCGCCGGACCGATGACCTGGTCATCATCCAGCTGACGGTGAGTAACACCCGTCCGCGTGAGCAGAAGCAGGCGCTCTACAAACGGATCGTCGAGAAGCTGACTGACAGGCCGGGCCTGCGGCCCGAAGACGTCTTCATCAACCTCGTCGAGGTGCTGCCGGAGAACTGGTCGTTCGGCCATGGCGTGGCGCAGTACGTGACATGATTACGCAGCGCGAGACATTGATGGCGCATCTGTGCGGAGTCGGGATGGGCATGGCGATGATCGTCGGGATGGTGCCGGCGACGGTGAGCCTGATGCGGGCTCTCATCTAGCCAGGCGCTCCGTCATGCCCGCGCGAGGCGCGGCTTCGCTGGATGTCGCGGGCATCCACGTCTTATTTCGCTGGCCACAAAAACGTGGATGGCCGGGACAAGTCCGGCCATGACGAAGTCTTACTGTAACGGACAGCGCGCGAAGCTTAGCGCGTCGGAATCGGCTTCTCGCCGCGGTAGTCGTAGAAACCGCGCTGGGTCTTGCGACCGAGCCAGCCTGCTTCGACATATTTCACCAGCAGCGGGCACGGCCGATACTTGGAGTCGGCAAGGCCTTCATGCAGCACCTGCATGATCGACAGACACGTATCGAGGCCGATGAAATCGGCGAGTTCGAGCGGGCCCATCGGGTGATGCGCACCGAGCTTCATCGCAGCATCAATGGCTTCGACATTGCCGACGCCTTCATACAGCGTGTAGATCGCCTCGTTGATCATCGGCAAAAGAATACGATTAACGATGAAGGCCGGGAAATCTTCCGAGACGGCGATCTGCTTGCCGAGCCTCGTGACGAAGTCCTTGGACGCATCGAAGGTCGCGTCATCGGTGGCAATGCCGCGGATCAGTTCGACCAGCTCCATCAACGGCACCGGATTCATGAAGTGAATGCCGATGAATTTTTCGGGACGGTCGGTCGACGCGGCGAGGCGCGTGATCGAGATCGACGATGTATTGGAGGCGATGATTGCCTCCGGCTTCAACACGGCGCAGAGATCGTGGAAGATCTTGCGCTTGATCTCTTCCTTCTCGACGGCGGATTCGATCACGAGATCGCAATCGGCAAGGCCGTCCATCGTGTCCGACGAGGTGATGCGATCCAGCGCGGCCTTGCGTGCATCCTCGGTGATGACCTTCTTCGACACCTGACGCGACAGGTTGCCGTTGATCGTCGCCATGGCAGACTTCAGGCGGTCGGCAGAGACATCGTTCAGCACAACTTCGAGGCCGCCCAATGCAGCCACATGCGCAATGCCATTGCCCATCTGGCCCGAGCCGATCACGCCGACTTTCTTGATCATAACCGCCATCTTGCTTGTCATCTCTGGGAACACGCCGCCCGCGCATGCCGCGTTCGGAAAGCTATCTTTACATAAAATATCGGCCGGAGTCAGTCACTCCGGCCGATGTCGTTAATTGAGGCGCAAAGCCCTAATTCAGCAAGGCCTTATTTGCCAAATCCTTGCCTGCCGGGCCTCTACTTGCCGAGTGCTTCGGTCAGCTCCGGCACGGCCTGGTAGAGGTCGGCGACCAGGCCGTAATCGGCGACCTGGAAGATCGGCGCGTCTTCGTCCTTGTTGATCGCGACGATCACCTTGGAGTCCTTCATGCCGGCGAGATGCTGGATCGCGCCGGAAATGCCGATGGCGATATACAGCTCCGGAGCCACGACCTTGCCGGTCTGCCCGACCTGCCAGTCGTTCGGGGCATAACCGGCATCCACCGCGGCGCGCGAGGCGCCGACACCGGCGCCGAGCTTATCGGCGAGCGGCTCGATGTATTTGGCAAAGTTCTCGCGGCTCTGCATGGCACGGCCACCGGAGACGATGATCTTCGCCGAGGTCAGCTCCGGACGATCGCTCTTGGCCATGTCCTCGCCGACGAAGGTCGACAAACCGGGATTCTCGGCCGTCTTGGCGTCTTCCACCGCCGCGCTGCCGCCTTCACCGGCTGCACCGAAGGTCGAGGTACGCACCGTAATGACCTTCTTGGCGTCCTTGGACTTTACGGTCTGGATCGCGTTACCGGCATAGATCGGACGCTCATAGGTGTCGGGCGCGATCACCTTGGTGATTTCCGACACCTGCATCACGTCGAGCAGGGCGGCGACGCGCGGCATCACGTTCTTCGAGCGCGTGGTCGCAGCGGCGATCAGCACGTCATAGGCGGGCGCCAGCGACACGATCAGTGCGGCCAGCGGCTCGGCGAGATCGTGGGCATAAGAGGCGTCGTCGGCGAGCAGCACCTTGGTGACGCCCTGCAGCTTGGCGGCAGCTTCCGCGGCCGGCTTCGCATTCTGGCCGGCAACGAGGATATGCACCTCGCCGCCGATCTGGGTCGCGGCGGTAAGCGCCTTGTTGGTGGAATCCTTCAGGGTGGCGTTGTCGTGATCGGCAAGCAGCAATGTCGGCATTAGAGCACCCCGGCTTCAGTCTTGAGTTTCGATACCAGTTCGGCGACGTCCTTGACCTTGACGCCGGCCTTGCGGCCGCCCGGTTCGCTGGTCTTGATGATCTCGAGACGCGGAGAGATATCGACGCCGTAACCATCGGCGGTCTTCTCGTCGATCGGCTTCTTCTTCGCCTTCATGATGTTCGGCAGCGATGCGTAGCGCGGCTCGTTCAGACGAAGGTCGGTAGTCACGATCGCCGGTCCCTTGAGCTTGACGGTCTGCAGACCGCCATCGACTTCACGGGTCACGGTGACGTCGTCGCCCTCGATGACGAGCTTGTTGGCGAAGGTCGCCTGCGGCCAGCCGAGCAGCGCGGCCAACATCTGGCCGGTCTGGTTGGCGTCGTCGTCGATCGCCTGCTTGCCGAGGATGACCAGGCCCGGCTTTTCCTCATCGGCGACGGCCTTGAGGATCTTCGCCACGGCGAGCGGCTCGACGGTGCCGTCAACCTTGACGAGGATGCCACGGTCCGCGCCCATCGCGAGGCCGGTGCGGAGGGTTTCGGACGCCTGTGCGGGACCGATCGACACCACCACCACTTCGGTTGCCTTGCCGGCCTCTTTCAGGCGCAGGGCTTCCTCGACAGCGATTTCATCGAACGGATTCATCGACATCTTGACGTTGGACAGTTCGACGCCCGATCCGTCGCTCTTGACGCGAACCTTGACGTTGTAATCGACCACCCGTTTGACCGCGACCAGAACCTTCATCGATCCTCTTTCGTGTGAGTTTTATTGTTTCAGAGCTTGCTCGGAAGCTTGGGCGCGGAACCTAAAGCTCCTGCCACACGGGGTCAACGCGCCAGACCCTAAAATCGAATGTCTCTAGGCCAGCCGATTTAGCCGAAATTACCGGTTCTGGCCGGGCACCCAGAGCACATCGCCGGCGCCATTGTCGTTCTGCGAGCGGCTGGCGACGAACAGGAAGTCCGAGAGCCGGTTCATATACTGAATACCAGCATCCGAGACCGGCTCATCGGGCTGAGCGGCGAGTTCCACTATGATCCGTTCCGCACGGCGGCAGATCGTCCGGGCGACATGAAGGTGAGCGGCGGCTGGAGTTCCGCCAGGCAAAACAAACGAGGTCAGATCGGCCAGCGGCGCGTTGAGCATGTCAATATCGTTCTCCAACCGCTCGACCTGACTCGCCAGCAGGCGCAGCCGCTCGGCCTTACCCTCGCGCTGCGGAACCGCGAGATCGGCCCCGAGATCGAACAGATCGTTCTGGATCAGCCCGAGCATCGCATCTAGGGACCGCGCATGGGCGAGATGCAATCGCACCACGCCGATCGCGGCATTGGTCTCATCCACGGTTCCATAGGCGCTGACGCGGAGATCGTATTTCGGTCGACGCTCGCCGGTGCCGAGAGCTGTCGTGCCGTCATCGCCAGTGCGGGTGTAGATGCGGTTGAGAACGACCATCGAATTGATCCAGCGCCAGTTAAGGAATTTGCGTCAGCGGCCCATCGCCCAGACGGTGGCCATGGTGAGGATAATGGCGACGAATTGCAGCACCACGCGCCACCGCATCAGCTTCTGCGAGCGATCAGGCGAGCCGCCGCGCATCATGTTGAACAGGCCAAGCAGCAGCACCAGCGCAACGGCGCCGACCGCGATGGGGAGGATAATGTTGCTGAGCGTTGATGTCATATCGGCTACATAACACTGCGCCACAGGCTGCGCTATCGCCGACCGTCAAAATGGCACAGCGGTTACGCGCGCGCCGCAATGCAACGATCTGGCTTTTTCGCGTTAGATATCAGAAGCTAACATGAGGGCCGGTGATTTGCCGGGCCGATCCCGAACCAGGTGGCACGTGGGGCAGATACGCACCGTCTACGATGTCGTGATGGACGCCTTCTATACGTTTCTTGCCGATGATGGCTGGGCGATCGCCAGCCATATCGCCCTCTCCACCCTGATGGCGCTGTTTCCGTTCCTGATCGTGCTGGCCTCGCTGGCCGGCTTTTTCGGCTCCAAGAACCTCGCCGATCAGGCCGTCGGCCTGCTGCTGGAGGTCTGGCCCGATCAGGTGGCCGGCGCCCTGTCCTCGCAGATCCACGACGTGCTGACCACCACCCGCGGTGATGCGCTGACCATCGGTCTCGTGCTCGCAGTGTATTTCGCCTCCAACGGCGTGGAGAGCCTGCGCGTCGCACTAAACCGCGCATACTCGGTGATCGAGCTGCGGCGCTGGTACTGGTTGCGGCTGGAGTCGATCGGCTACACGCTGGTCGCTGCCGTCACTGCGCTCGCCATGGCGTTCCTGATCGTGCTCGGCCCGCTGATGCTGGAAATCGTACGGCGCTATGTGCCGCTGATGGTGGAGAACAACGAGCGGCTGCTGACGGTGGCGCGTTACGGCATCACCATCGTCGCCATGGTGATCGCATTGTTCATACTGCATGTGTGGCTGCCGGCAGGCCGCCGCACCTTCAGTCAGATCCTGCCGGGCATCATCTTCACGATGCTGGCGTCGCTGGCCTCGGGTATCGGCTTCGGTCTTTATCTGGCGCGCTTCGCCAACAACTATGTCACCATGTATGCAGGCCTGGCATCGGTGATCATCGCGCTGGTGTTTCTGTATTTCATTGCGGCGATCTTCGTATTCGGCGGCGAACTCAATGCCGCCATCATCAAGTCGCGGCTGCCCCACGGCGTCTCGCTTCAAGCAGCGCAGTCGCTAGCGCCCGCGGAGACACCGGTTTGATCAGAAACGCGTCGGCGCCCGCCTGACGCGATGCGGCTTCGTCTTCACTGCGACCGGACACCCCAATGATCGCGACGCGGCCATGCGGCGCCTTCAGCGCACGGATCTGCCGGATCGCCTCGACGCCGTCGATACCCGGCAGCACCATGTCCATGAGCACCGCATCGAACGTGCCCTGCCCAACGCGCTCCGCCGCTGCTTCGCCGCGACCGATGAACTCGGCCTGATGACCGAGTTCGGTGAGAATGGCATTGAGCACGACGCGACCAAACGGATTGTCCTCAACGCTCAGCACCCGCAGCGCGTCTCCCGGCGCAAAAGCAGCATCATCGGCGCTCGACATGATGGCGATCGGACCGCTCGTCTTGTCGAGGCCGACCGTCAGCGTGAACACTGTGCCACCACCGCGGCTCTGCGCCACAGTGATGTCGCCACCCATGGCGCGGGCGAGTTGTTTGACCGACGACAGACCGAGGCCGGCACCGCCAAAACGCGATGCGATCGACACATTGGCCTGCGAGAACGGTTTGAACAGCCGCTTGATCTCCGCCAGCGTGAGACCGATGCCGCTATCGGAGACGGTGAAGGATACGCCGACCTTGCCCGCCATGCGCACGGGCGAAACTTTCAGCGCGACATTGCCCTGCTCGGTGAATTTCACCGCATTGTCGATCAGATTTTCCAGCGCCGCGCGCAGCCGCACGGGATCGCCGATCACAAACACCGGCAGTCTGTCGGAGATCGCGACCCGCGACAGCAGTCCCTTGGCAGCCGCGCGGCCCGCGAGCGAGTCGCCGATGTTGCGGGCAAGCGCGCGCAGATCGAAGAAATCCTGCCGCAGTTCGAATCTGGATTTACTGCTGCGCGCCGCATCGACGAACAATGTCGCGAGACCCGCCAGATGTTCGGCGCCAGCCTTGATCGTCTCGACCCAGCGCCGCTCACGCTCGTCGAGATCGGAGGTGGCCAGCAGATCGCTGACCGCAAGAATGCCGGTCAGCGGCGTGCGCACCTCATGGGCAAACACCGCCAGCGCGGTTTCCACCATCGTATCGGCACGCGCGGATCTGCGCTTGGCGCGCGGCTTCGATGCAAGCTTCTTTACCGCACGCTTCTTGGCCACGCGTTTTTTCAGCGTTTGCTTGGTGCGCGTCCGCATCTTGCGCGGAGAGCGCGATGTCAGCGCCATATGTTGCCCACCCGTCCCGGCGGCACCATGCCACGGCGAGGCGCGCGGAGTCACGCCGCGGGTCTGGTCCAGCTTGCGAATTTCTTGCGGCGCGCTTGCGGCTAACTTGCGGCGGCCGGGTCAGGCAGCCCGACCATGCGGCGGATATCCGCCGGTGTAGCGCCTTGCGCCCGCAACTCACGCAGGCTGGTGGAGCCGGTCGATTTGGACAGTTTGGCGCCAGCTGTATCGCGCACCAGCGGATGATGCCGATAGACCGGCTGCGGCAGGCCGAGCAGCTGCTGCAGCAGCCGGTGCACGCTGGTCGACCAGAACAGATCCTGGCCGCGCACCACATGGGTCACTCCCTGCAGCGCATCATCGAGGACAACCGAGAGATGATAGCTGGTCGGCGTCTCCTTGCGGGCCAGGATCACATCGCCCCACGCACCTGGCTGCGCGACAACGGCTCCCGTCTCGCCGCCCGGACCCGCCCCCCGCTCGGTCCATGTGAGCGGACCGCTGGCCGCAATGGCTCTGGCCATATCGAGCCGCAGCGCCATCGGGGCATCTGCCTGTTTGAGTTCGGCGACGGCCTGCGGCGACAACGATCTGGCAATGCCTGGATAGAGAGGCGCACCATCGGGATCGCGCGGCCATGAGCCTTTCGCTTCTTCGGCCGCGATCATGCGCGCGATCTCGGTGCGGCTCTCGAAGCTCGGATAGAGCAATCCCATGGCGGCGAGCCGCTCGGTCGCGGCGCGGTAGTCGGCAAAATGCTGCGACTGTCGCCGTACCGGCATCTCCCAGGCGATACCGAGCCAGGCGAGATCCTCGTAGATCGCCGCCTCGAATTCCGGCCGGCAGCGCGTGACATCGATATCCTCGATCCGCAGCAGCAACCGGCCACCGGCCTCGCGCGCCAGATCGAAATTCAGCAGCGCCGAAGCGGCGTGGCCGAGATGCAGATAACCATTGGGGCTGGGCGCTAAGCGAAAAACAGGAGCCATCGCAGGTTTCATTAAATGAGGTCGCGCGCAAAAGCACGCGTCAGCCAGTCCATGAACACGCGCACCCGCGGCGAGAGCTGGCGGTTGCGCGGATAGAGCAACGACACCGGCGACGGCGTCGGCGGATGTTGCGGCAATACCTCCACCAGCGTGCCACCGGCGAGTTCGCTCTTGACCCGATAACGCGGCACCTGCACCAGACCGAATCCGAGTTTCGCCATCGCCGCGTAGTTATCGGCACTGTTCACCGTGATCGCAACCGGCAACGTGACATAACGCAACGCGCCGTCGTCCTGAAATTCAAGCGGCAGCACCGCGCCCGTCGCCGACGAGTGATAGCCGACCATGCGATGACCTTTGAGCGCATCAATGGACAAAGGCACGCCGGTGCGCGCGAGATAGGACGGCGCGGCGCAGGTGACTTCGTCCATCATGGTCAGCCGCCGCGCCACCATATCGCTGTCGCGAAGCTCGCCGACACGTACCACGCAGTCGATGCCTTCACGGATCAGGTCGACCAACCGATCGCCCTCGCTGAGATAGAGCTGGATATCAGGATATTCGGCGAGAAAGTCCGGCAGATGCGGCAGCACGAAATTGCGCGCCAGCGTGCCATTCATATCCACCCGCAACGGCCCTTTCGGCTTGGCGCCGCAGAACGCGCTTTCGGCGTCTTCGAGATCGGCGATCAGCGTCAGGCAGCGCCGGTGATAGGCCTCGCCGTCCAGCGTCGGCCGCACCAGCCGCGTGGTGCGCTCAAGCAGCCGCACGCCGAGCCGCGCCTCGATCTGCTTGACGGCATCGGTCACGGTCGAACGCGGCAGGCCGAGATCCGCCGCCGCCGCCGTAAAGCTGCGCCGCTCCACCACCCGGGTGAACACCCGCATCGTCTCGAAACGGTCCATCTATTTGTTCGTTAAATCCGAATTGTGATGCCAGATAATGCATCATTATCCGGAAAATGGAATGGCCTAGATTTCTCCTATCAGAGCGGCACCGCTGCTCACCACACCGAGGAGAACGAAAATGGCAAACGGAACCAATAAGGTAGCTATTATCACCGGCGCCTCACGCGGCATTGGCGCCGCCATCGCGGAGCGGCTGGGCCGCGACGGCTTCACGGTCATCGTCAATTATTCCGGCAATGCCGCGCCGGCCGAGGCGGTCGCACAAAAGATCGAAGCCGCGGGCGGCCGCGCGCTGACCGCCAAGGCCGATGTCAGCGATCCCGCCGCTGTGCGCGGGATGTTCGATGCAGCGGAGACCGCCTTTGGCGGCATCGACGTGCTGATCAACAATGCCGGCATCATGAAGCTCGCGAAATTCGCCGACGCCGACGACGCATCGTTCGACCAGCAGATCGCGGTCAATCTGAAAGGCACGTTCAACACCATGCGCGAGGCGGCGAAACGGCTGCGCGACGGCGGTCGGGTCGTGAACTTCTCGACGGGCGTCGTCGGCACCAAGCTGGAAACCTACGGGATCTATGCCGCCACCAAGGCTGCGGTCGAAACCATGACGGGTATCATGGCCAAGGAGATGCGGGGCCGCTCGATTACCGTGAACGCCATCGCGCCCGGCCCGACCGCAACCGACCTGTTCCTCAATGGCAAGTCACCGGAGCTGATCGAGCGTTTCGCCAAGGCGACGCCAATGGAGCGCCTCGGCACACCCGAGGACATCGCCAATGTCGTTGCCTTCCTGGTCGGTCCGGAAGGCGGCTGGATCAACGCCCAGGTGCTGCGCGCCAATGGCGGGCTGGTCTGAACCAAACGCCAACACCCTCAAGAACCATTCAAAGGAATACGTGTCATGAAACACGTCATTGTCATCACCGGCGCATCGAGCGGCTTTGGCGCGCTCACCGCCCGCGCCCTCGCCGAGGCCGGTCACACCGTTTATGCCAGCATGCGTGAGACCACCGGCCGCAATGCGTCGGCCGTCGCCGACGTCGCAAAGTATGCCGCTGAGCACAAAGTCGATCTCCGCAGCGTCGAACTCGACGTCGCCTCGCAGGAATCGGCCGATGCCGGCATCGGCCGGATCATCGCCGACAACGGTCACCTCGATGTCGTCATCCACAATGCCGGGCACATGTCATTTGGGCCCGCAGAAGCCTTCACGCCGGAGCAATTCGCACAGCTCTACGACATCAACGTTCTGTCGACCCAGCGCGTCAATCGCGCAGCGCTACCGCAACTGCGCAAGCAGGGCAAAGGTCTCCTCGTCTGGGTATCGTCATCCAGCGCACGCGGCGGCACACCACCCTATCTGTCGCCGTATTTCGCCGCGAAGGCGGCGATGGATTCGCTTGCAGTCTCCTATGCCAGCGAACTGACGCGCTGGGGCATCGAAACCTCGATCATCGTGCCCGGCGCCTTCACCAAGGGAACCAACCACTTCGCACATTCCGGCAAACCGGCCGACACCGCTCGCGCGGCTGAATACGACGACGGTCCCTATGCCGGGGTACCTGATATGGCGTTGAAGGGCTTGGCTTCGCTGGAGCCCTCCGATGCGGATGCTGCCGATGTGGCAAAAGAGATCGTCCGCGTGGTCGATCTGCCGTTCGGCAAGCGCCCGTTCCGCAGTCACATCGATCCGTCGGAAGATGGCGCCGAGATCGTCAACGGTGTCGCGGACCGCGTTCGCGCCGAGATGTTCCGCCGCATCGGCATCGCCGATTTGCTAAGACCGCGAGTGAATGCCTGAGACGGGATGTCATCAACGAAAATGGGGCGAGCGTGAACAACGCCCGCCCCATTTTACTGAGACACAGAGTTAGGACTCGGCGCGGCCGCTCTGGATCACCACCACGCGACTGCCAATCTTCACGCGATTATAGAGATCCACGACATCCTGGTTCATCAGCCGGATACAGCCGCTGGAGACGGCATGGCCGATGGTCTCGGGCTCGGTGGTGCCGTGGATGCGGAACATGGTGTCGCGGTCGCCCTGATAGAGATACATCGCGCGCGGCCCGAGCGGATTGTCGATGCCGCCCTCCATGCCGCCAGCCATCTTGCGATAGCGCGCGGGTTCGCGGTTCATCATGTTTTCCGTCGGGGTCCAATGCGGCCACTCGGCCTTGCGCTTGATCACAGCAGCGCCGGCAAAAGCGAGGCCGGCCTTGCCGACGCCGATGCCGTAGCGCATCGCCTTGCCATCGCCTTCCACGAGATAGAGATGCCGTGCGGCTGTATCGACCACAATGGTGCCGACGGGCTCCTTGGTGCGGTAAGCGACGCGCTGACGCAGCATCGCCGAATCGATTCCGGAGACGTCGATGGCCGGCAGCGTGTGCTCGCCGTCATTCAACTCGGCATAGCTGGCGGACGGACCGCCAAAGCCGGTGGACGACACCATCCCCCCGCTGCTTGCACATCCTGCCAGCACAGCGGGCAACATCAAAAGCGCCAGAAGGCGCAGCCCGCGTGATCCACCAAAACCTGTCATTCCCAACCCTTGCTGCAACGCGTCCAACGCGGACGACCCGCACCTCATACAGGGCTGAGCGATCAAATCAGGCTCAACAGCGTGTCATTTCGCTCATAGAACAGCTCTGCGCTGCACTTTGCGCCCCGCTGTGGTGATCGCGCCACAGCCGCGCAGGCTCACGAATAACCTCAGGTTGATCGATCGCCTTTGAGGGTCGGCCGGCGCGCAGCGCAAACCTGCCCATGGAACCGCCGCCGCCGCGATGCCCGCCGACGCGCGCCGAAACGCTCCACCATGGTCCCTCCGGGCTTGTTGAGGCCGACGACATTGAGAACCGCGCCATGACGACACGATCCAGCACGATGTCGTCCCGCAACTATCAATGCGCGGACGACCGCTACAAATGCCACGCGCATGACGAGATCGATATCATGTCCATTGGGAGGACGACGTGTTCGATGAAGTCCACGCGCCTTATAATGCGAAGCACTTGCAGCTGGATTTCACGGCTTGCATCGTTGTGATCGGCATATTAGAGCACACAGCCGCGTGAGACTTCGCGTTACCCCAACGAGATTTTCAGATGACAAGCGTTCGCAGTCTTGCGCAAGGCAGCATTGCCGTTGGCCTGCTGGTCCTCGGTATGAAATACGCCGCCTATTATCTGACTGGCAGCGTCGCACTGCTGTCCGATGCGATTGAAAGCATCGTCAATGTCGTGACAGCCATCGTTGTTTTGCTTGCGACCACGCTGAGCGCGAAACCGGCAGACGACGATCATCCCTACGGGCACCACAAGGCTGAATATTTCTCGGCCGTGCTCGAAGGCGTGCTGATCGTGCTCGCCGCGATCCTGATCCTGCGCGAAGCCTATCAAAGCTATCTGGTGCCGCGCCTTGTCGAAGCACCCTGGGTTGGGCTGCTACTCAACGCAGCGGCGAGCGTCATCAATGCAGGTTGGGCATGGGTGCTGATCCGGCAAGGTCGCATCCATCGCTCGCCGGCTCTCGCAGCGGACGGCCGCCATTTGCTGTCCGACGTGTATTCTTCAATCGGTGTTCTCGGCGGCGTCGGAGTAGCGGCACTGTCGGGCGTCGCCATTCTCGATCCCATCCTTGCGGCGCTCGTCGCGCTCAACATCCTGTGGGCCGGTTGGGGTCTCATGAAGGAGTCGCTCAGCGGATTGATGGATGAGGCCATCCCGCCAGCCATGCTCGCGAGCATCAAGCAGACCATATCGGCCCATGCCGACGGCGCCATCGAGGCTCACGACCTGCGCACCCGCCGCGCCGGCAGCATGACCTTTATCGATTTCCATCTGGTGGTGGCAGGATCGACCACCGTGAGCGCCGCGCACGACATTTGCGACAAGCTCGAGACCGCGATCCGCCAGGAGATCGGCGAGGCTCTGATCACCATCCATGTCGAACCCGACGACAAGGCCAAGCATTCCGGCATCGTCGTTCTCTAGATTTCGGGTAACTTCGCTCCACGAACGGCTTTGACAGGTTCCGCCCCCGTGTTAATCGGGAGGCGAGGATCGTTCCCGTGACACATGTTTCGCGCAAACGCTGGTTTGGGGCCGTGGCATCTTTGGCCGCTGCCTATGCGCTTGTGCTCAATGTCGTGCTGTCGAGCCTGTTGCTCGCCGCGATCTCGCCGACTGCGCAGGCCGCAGGCTTCGAGCTCTGCCTCACCCATCCCGACCTTGCCGCCTCCCCTGACGACACCGGCAAGACGTCAGGCGCTCCTGCGGTGCATTGCCCGATCTGCGTCGGCACCCATGCGCCGGGTGCCCCGCCGGCCTCCGCGACTTTCCTCGTCTCGCGCATCGCCATCGCGATCGCTCCCGTTGCCGCCCTCGACGATCGCATCGTCGCGGAAGCCGCAACCTCCGACCACCGGGCCCGCGCGCCACCGCGCCTGAGCTGACGTTCCACGCCGTCAGACGCCGCGCATCAGCGCGCGCGTTGCTCAGTTCAATCCCGGTGGAGTTTTCCCCATGCTATCCGTTTCCATGCGGCTGCGCAGCGTCCTGCTCGCATCCGCGGCCGCGCTCGTTCCAGGTGCGGTGTCGGCCCAATCGGCCTCCTCGACATCGCTTCCAGCGGTCACCGTCGATGCGCCCGCACAGCAGCGCGCTGTCGCCGCGCGCAAGCCACGCAACGCCGCGCCAAGCGCCCGCACGGCCCGCACCACCCCTGCGGCCACACCAGCGCGCGTCGACGCCCAGGCGCCGAGCATGCCGGGCGCGCTCACTGTGCTCACCGCCCAGCAGGCACTCCGCGAGATTCAGCAGACGCCCGGCGGCGTCGCGCTGGTGACGGCGGATGCGTGGCGGACGTCGACGCCGTCGAACACCATCAAGGACATCCTCGATTATGTGCCGGGCGTGTTCGCGCAGCCGAAATGGGGCGACGACACCCGGCTGTCGATCCGCGGATCGAGCCTGTCGCGCAATTTCCATCTGCGCGGCGTGCAGCTCTATATGGACGGCATCCCGATCAACACCGCCGACGGCTATGGCGATTTCCAGGAGATCGACCCGACCGCCTATAAATATGTCGAGGTGTTCAAGGGCGGCAACGCATTGCGCTTTGGTGCCAATTCGCTCGGCGGCGCGATCAATTTCGTGACACCCACTGGCCGCGATCCTTTTCCGAACGGCGCGTCGGTCGACATGGGTGCTTTCGGCTTCCGCCGCCTGCAAGCCAACACCGGCGGTGCCAATGGTCCGTGGGACGGTTTCATCACGGCCTCGACGCAGTCCGCCGATGGCTTCCGCGATCACAGCAATGGCGAGGCCTCGCGGGTCAGCGGCAATGTCGGCTACCAGTTCTCACCGGATTTCGAGACCCGTTTCTATCTCAACGCCAACAGCGTACGTCAGCGCATTCCCGGCTCAGTGAGCAAGGCGTCGGCGCTGAATTCTCCGGAGACGGCAGCAGCAGGCAATCTCACCGGCGACCAGCAGCGCAACATCGACACCGTGCGCCTCGCCAACAAGACCACCATCCGGCTCGACAATACCACGATCGACTTCGGCGTCTTCGGCGTCGACCGGCACCTGATGCATCCGATCTTCCAGTATCTGGACTACAGCTATCAGGACTATGGCGGCTTCGCGAAGGTCACCGACGACCGCAATATCGGCGGCTATCGCAACGTGTTTGTCGCCGGCGTCAATGTGATCAACGGCAGGATTGACAACAACCAGTATGTCAATGTCGCGGGCCAGAAGGGCGCGCTGACATTCTCGTCCATCGATCGATCGAAGAACACCTCGGTCTATGCTGAGAATTCGTTCTATTTCCTGCCGACTGTCGCTGTCATTGGTGGCACGCAATTCCTTTATGCGACGCGCGACAGACAGGATCGTCTGAAGCCCAATGGGGTCGACGGATCGGGCTCGACCGAATTCAACCTGTGGAGCCCGAAGGGCGGATTGCTCTGGAATATCGATCCGACCTGGCAGGCCTATGCCAATGTCTCGCGCAGTGCCGAAGTCCCGAGCTTCGGCGAGAGCGTGTCTGGCAGGGACAGTTCGGGCGCGAGCAATCCGATGATCCCCTTCACCAGCATCCGGCCGCAGCGCGCGACGACCTATGAGATCGGCACCCGCGGTCGACGTCCTGACCTGACTTGGGAGTTAACTGGTTACCGGGCGGAAATCAGGGACGAGTTGCAGTGCATCTACAGCTCCAACGGCAGCTGCAACGTCTCGAATGCCGACCGCACCATCCATCAGGGCATCGAGGCCGGTCTCGGCATCGCCGTGTTCAAGGGCATGTTCGATGCGGGGCCACTGCCGGACAAGCTCTGGCTCAACATGGCCTATACGTTCAACGACTTCCGCTTCGACAATGACGCGACTTTCGGCAACAACCTGCTGCCGGGCGCGCCGCGGCACTATCTGCGCGCGGAATTGCTCTACAAGCATGCCAACGGCTTCTATCTCGGCCCCAATCTCGAATGGGTGCCGGAAGCTTACTATGTCGACAGCGCCAATACGCTAAAGACCGAACCCTATGCGCTGCTCGGCCTGAAAGCCGGCGTCGACAATGGCGGCACATATTCAGGCTATATCGAAGCACGCAACGTGCTCGATACCCGTTACATCGCCTCCGCCAGCATTCTCAATCAGGCCACGGCGACATCGCCGCTGTTCGAACCCGGCACCGGCCGCGCCATCTATGCCGGCGTCAAGGCGAGGTGGTGAAGATGATGAATTCCGCTATGCTTCAATCCACGAAAGGACGTTCCATGACCAACCGCTCCATGCTGTTGCTTCTCACTGCGCTGGGCGCAGTGGCATCGCCTGCTTATGCCCATGTCTTCGTGCAGAGCGGTCCGGCCACGGTCGGCGGCTCCTATCGCGCGGTGCTCGCCGTACCGCATGGCTGCGGTGCCTCGCCAACGACGAAGATCACCGTGCAGATTCCGGAAGGGATGATCGCAGTGAAGCCGATGCCGAAGCCGGGCTGGGCCATCGCCGTGAAGAAAGGCGCCTATGCGCAGTCCTACGATTTCATGCATGGCATGAAGGCGTCGGAGGGCGTGAAGGAAATCACCTGGACCGGCAAGCTCGACAACGACTTCTATGACGAGTTCGTATTCTCGGCCTATCTGCCTGCCGCATTGAAGGCCGATGCGCCGTTGTATCTGCCGACACTGCAGAGCTGCGAGCAGGGTTCGGAAGACTGGGCGCAGATCCCGGCTGCGGGGCAGGATCCGCACAGCCTGAAATCACCGGCGCCGATCGTTCGCCTTGCCGCGGCATCACCACATGATGCAATGGCGCAGATGGCCGGCATGGTCCATGCGGGCGACCTGATGATCATGACCCCCTGGACGCGCGCCACACCGCCCGCGGCCAAGGTGGCCGGTGGCTATCTCACCATCACCAACAGCGGCAAGACCAGCGACAAGCTGCTCGGTGGCACATTCACCGGCGGCAGCCGCATCGAAGTGCATGAGATGAGCGTGACCGATGGCGTGATGAAGATGCGTCCACTCAATGAGGGGCTCGAGATCAAGCCCGGCGCCACCGTGAAGCTCGAGCCCGGCGGCTATCACCTGATGCTGATGGATCTCGCCAAGCCGTTCGCCAAGGGCGACAAGGTGAAGGCGCAGCTACAGTTCGAGAAGGCCGGCAAGGTGGACATCGAACTCGACGTCAACGCCGTCGGCGCCTCGGCACCGGCCGGCGGCGGACACGCGCACTGATCACATCGAGATGCTGCGCACCGCACATGTTGCGGTGCGCCTGATCTCTACGACAAGGCCGCGATTGGGTCGTGTGTATCGTGGCGTTAGTGCAGCCGGGGAGCTTTCAGCATCTTGGAGCGGTCCGTGGATACCAACTCGACGTCGAATGTATCGCCACCGCGATAGAGCGTCAGCGGCACGTCGACACCGGCCGGACCTAGCGCCCAGAGTGCGCGATAGAATTCGACGGAATCGGATACCTCCTCACCGTTGACGGCAAGAATCACGTCACCGGTCTTGAGCTCAGCCCGGGCCGCGGGCCCCTTCCTGGCGATCCCGACCACGACGACCTTGTCCTCGACCTCGGCGGCATACAGCCCGAGCCACGGCCGCGGCGGCTTGTTGGCACGACCATATGTCTTGAGATCGTCGAGGACCGGCTTCAGCAGATCGATGGGCACGACCATGTTGAGATGCTCGTTCTTGCCGCCGTGCTCGCGCTCGATCTGCAGCGAGCCGATGCCGATCAACTCGCCCTTGGCGTTGATCAGGGCGGCACCGCCCCAGTTCGGATGCGCCGGATGCGTGAAAATCGCGTCGTCGAGCAGGTATTCCCAATAGCCGGTGAATTCCTGTGTCGCGGCGATCTTGCCGGCCACGGACCGCGTGCGTCCGCCGACGCCGCCGACCACTACACGATCGCCGATCTTCGCGCTCGCCGACTCACCGAGCGGCAGCGGTGCGATGTCGATCTCGCCGAGCGCCTGCACGAGTCCGAAACCGCTTTCCTGATCGACGCCCAGCGCCGTGCCCTGCACCACGCGGCCGTCGCCGAGATGCACCCAGATCGTTTCGGCCTCAGTGATGAGATAGCCTATGGTGAGAATGAGACCGTCGCCGATCAGCACGCCATTGCCGGCGCGCTCGGTGCCGAGCGTATCTGCCGTGAAAGCATCTTCCGGGATGATGCAATGCAGCCCAACCACCGCCTCCAGCGCCTGTTCGAGGTCGAATCCGTAATCCTCAGCACGCGGCTGCACGCCCGGGGGCACTTTCCACTCGGTCAGTGAAGGCATGCAAAATCTCCTTTGTCCGGAATGGGTAGCCTCCGCCATATAAGAACCGATCGCGGACGTGGAAGTCCAGCCTGTGAACTTAGCGGCCCTGCGGCGTTTGGTTACGCACCGGCACGTTGTGCGAGCCACGCGAGCAGCACCGCATTGACCTCGCGCGGATAGCAGTGGCTGAGATCGTCGATCTCGCGATAGGTGACATCGGCGCCGGCGATCGTGAGCGCCTGCTGTGCCTCGCGCGCGGTCTGCACCGGAAACATCCAGTCGAGACGGCCATGGACGAGATGGATCGGCAGGCCGCGCAGGCGATCTGCATCGGCAAACTGCGCCATCAGCGGATGGAAGGTCGAGGCCACCGGTGCCAGATGGGTGAAGGGCGACTCGGCGCGAAGGCCGCTGACATAGCAGAAGGTGCCGCCATCGCTCATGCCGGTCAGCAGCAATTGCGCGGGATCGATATGCCAGCGCGACTGCACCAGATCGAGAATGCGCGCAAGATTCGGCGTATCGGCATCGTCGCCCATCAGCGCCCAGGTGCTGCCGATCGCCGTCGGCGCGATGAGTATCGCGCCAGAGCTGCGTGCATCGGCGAGCCAGCTCCACAAGAAAGCCCGGCCGTTGCCGCTGCCGCCATGCAGCGCCATCACCAGCGGCCAGGCACGATCCGGCGTGTAGGTCTCCGGCACATACATCGAGAAACCGCCACGACGTCCGGGCTCGCCATCATGAATGACGCCGGTGTTCTCTGCCGAAGGCGAGGCCAATCGTTCAAGCAGTGCCGCGTTCTCGCGCTCGTCAGGCGGAACAAAGAACGTACTCACCGGCGGCAGCCGCGCCACCGTGGCATAAAGCGATTCCTGCGCGCGCGTGGCGTGGCGCAATGCACGAAACACCATCGGCAGATCGCCGCCGGGCTGCTGGGCGGCGCGCAGGCCGGTAAAGGCTGTCAGCGCCGCGTCGCTCGCCGCATCGAGATGTGCCCGCAGATCGCTAAAATCATCCGGCCACGCGTTGAGCTCTGCGCGCACCGCCTTGAGCGCCTGATCGGGCTCGCCCACCGCTTCCATGACGGCACCGAAAGTCGGCGGATGCAGATTGCGCGCAACGAATTGCAGCGCCTCGAGCGACTGCAGCAGGGGCGGCAGCAGAACAACGATATCGTCGACGACTATGTCGCTCATCGGAAGCTCCGGGCAAATCGTTTGGCCCCATCAACCCAGGACCGAGCGAGAAGCCAGAGACCATACTGATACGACGGCAAAGCGGCCATCTCCGCACCCGGCGAAAGATCTGTCAGCCCAGTTACAGATCATCCAAATCACTCACATCCAGTACAATCGCTGCATCGCAACATTGAAATACCATAGACTTCTCTATTTTGTATACATATACAAAATTTATGAGCATCAGCCCGATCGCCGCCAGGCCCTATCTGAGAGACGAAGTCTATACGGCCCTGAAAGTTCGGCTGGGGGTGCGCGCGGCCGGCCTCACGGCTCCCTTGCGGCTTCGAGAAGAGGAGCTTGCGGCAGAGCTCGGGGTCAGCCGGACGCCCGTACGTGAGGCCATGCGCAGGCTCGAACAGGAAGGACTGATCACGTTTCGCCCGCGCCGCGGCGCACGGCTGATGCCGACATCGCTGCCGGAATATCTCGAATGGCTGTCGATCCGAGAAATGCTGGAAGGTCTCGCAGCACGCGAAGTGGCCCTCAACGGTGCGAATGATGTCGCGCCTCGCCTGCGGGCCGTGTTCGCCGATTTCGATGAAGCCGGCGCGCTGGCACGCCCCGCCGAATATGCCGCTGCCAACACCGCCTTTCATGCGCTGATGATCAAAGAGAGCGGCAACGCCCTGCTCGGCAAAACATGGGACTCATTCGGCCATCTGAAAATGGCGGGACTGCGCTTTATCGAGCGTCTCAATCGCGGCTCGCAATCGTTTCATGAACACCACGACATCATCGACGCGATCGCACAGCGCGATCCCGACCGCGCGGAAATACTCGCGCGACGGCATGTCCGTTTGCTGCGCGACCAGGCAGCGGCGTCATTGAAAGAATTCGACCTCCACGAACAGAATGAGACCACACCATGATCTTCCTCACTTTTGCAGCCGCAGACGGATCGCATCTCGGCCTCTTGATCGATGACAATGTTCTCGATCTGACGAAGGCGTGGCCGGATGCAGGCCAGGCCTCCGCGCCGCGCCATGTCGGTGATCTCGCCGAAGCCGGCGAAGCGGGGCTCGCCATCGTGCGTGGTCTCGCATCCACCGCGAATGCCGCGAACCTTGTTGCGCTCGCATCTCTGACACTGATGGCACCGATCCCACGGCCAAAGAAGAACGTTTTCTGTGTTGGCCGCAATTACAAGGATCATATCGACGAAGGCATGCGCGCGCAGGGCAAAGCGCCCGCCCCGCTGCCGAGCGTGCCGGAATTCTTCACCAAACCGCCGACCGCCGTGATCGCTTCAGGTGAGATGATTCCGCAGCATTCCAATGTCACCGAACAGCTCGATTACGAAGTCGAGCTCGCCGTCATCATCGGCAAGCCGGGCAGCAACATTTCCGCACAAAACGCCTTCGATCATGTGTTCGGCTATTCGATCATCAACGATATCACCGGCCGCGACATGCAACGCCGTTACGGCCAGTGGTTCAAAGGCAAGGGCCTCGATCGCTCCTGCCCGTTCGGGCCGGTTGTGGTCCATGCGTCCGCCCTGCCGAATGTTGCCGACATCAGGATCTTCAGCACGGTCAATGGCGAGGTCCGCCAGGACAGCCGCACAAGCCGCATGATCTTCGATATCCCAGCCATCATCGAACATCTGACGCGCGGTCTCACGCTGGAACCCGGAGACGTGATCGCCACCGGAACTCCATCCGGGGTCGGCTATGCGATGACGCCGCCGCGCTTCCTGCTCAAGGGGGATCGCGTCACGGCCGAGATCGAAGGCATCGGCATCCTGTCCAACAGCATCGTGGCCTGACACGGCACCGCACTCGCCAAGAACAAGGAAAACAACATGAGCGACTCCCGGACATTCCGCGTGCAGCGTGCGACATCGGACTTTCGCTGGCCGAATGGCGCACGCATCGGCATCGTCTTCAACCTGGCCTATGAGGCCTGGTCGCCCGGCAAGGCACCGGGCATCGGGCCGATGGGCAACGTGTTGCAGCCCGGCTTTTTCGATACCAACGCACATTCCTGGGCAAGCTACGGCGCCGTGCGCGGCATCCAGCGCCTCACGCGCATCGCTGCCGCAAACGATGTGAAGACCAGCATCATGGTCAACGGCGTGCTGGCCGAAACCCACCCGACCGTACTGAAGGAGCTTCATGCCGCCGGTCACGAGATCGTGGCGCATTCCTATGGCATGGATGTCATCCCGGTCTATTTCGACGAGGCCGGTGAGCGCGCCAATATCCGCCGCACCGGTGACCTCATCGCCGCTGTTACCGGCGAACGTCCGAAAGGATGGATCAGCCCACGTGGCACCGGAAGCCTGATTTCGCCAAAGCTGCTCGCAGAGGAAGGCTATGTCTGGTTCGGCGACTGCAATGACGACGACCTACCCTCGATTATCACGCAGAAAGATGCGCCGGAGCAGTGCATCGTCGGCATTCCGCTGACGATGGACGTGAACGATCTGCCGCACAGCATCCGCTACGGCAATGCGCCTGCGACGCTGATCGACCAGTTCCGCGCCATTCTCGACAATGCAAACCAGGCCGACGCGGCACCGTTCATGCTCGATGTCACCGCGCATACCCATGTGTTCGGTCGGCCGGCAGGCGCGTGGGTTTACGACGCCATGATCAAGCTGGCGCGCAAGCGCGACGATGTCTGGATCGGCACGCGTATGGAGATTGCCAAATACGCGCTGGCGCAGGGCCGGTGGTTCAAGGACGAGGTGTTCTGAACCACACCCGTTGAGGAGGCGCAAAAGCCTCCCGAAAAAACATCGAGGAGGAATATCATGACGCACGTCTTCAAGCGCGCATCCAGCGCGGTCGTGATCACCGCTGCGCTGTTGATGGCGATCGGTCCCGCCGTCGCCCAGCAGCCCTACCCGGCGCAGCCGGTGCGCCTGCTCGTCGCTTTCGCGCCGGGCGGCCCAGCCGATATCATCGCGCGCATTGTCGGACAGAAACTGAACGACCTGTGGCGCGAACCCGTCGTAATCGAGAATCGCGGTGGTGCCGGTGGCAATATCGCGGCTGCCGCCGCTGCAAGGGCCGAACCCAATGGCTATACCGTGCTGGTGACTACAAGCGCATTCGCCGTCAATCCGAGCCTGTCGGCAAAGGCCGGTTATTCGCCGGACGAATTCAAGACCGTGGTGGTCGCGGCGACCACGCCCAATCTGATCGTCGGCGCGCCTAGTCTCACAGCATCGACCCTGCGCGAGGTGATCGCCTCCGCCGCCAAGGAAAACTTCACCTATGGCACCGCCGGTGTCGGCACCACGCCGCATCTGTCGGCCGAAAAAATATTCAGGCTCAACGCCAAGGCCAACATCGTGCATGCGCCGTTCACGGGTGCAGGTCCCGCGCTAAATGCGGTGATGGGCGGTCACACGCCTCTGGCCAGTGTCGCCTTGCCCGCGGCGATGGAGCTGGTGAAGGGCAAACAGGTCAAGGCGCTGGCCGTGACGAGCCGCGAGCGCATGCCATCGCTTCCGGATGTCCCGACCGCGCGCGAGCTCGGACTGAGTGACGACGAGGATGCAACCTGGGTCGCATTCCTGGTGCCGGCCAAGACGCCGCAGGCCGTCATCGACAAGCTCAACGCCGACGTGAACAAGACGCTTGCAGATGCAAGTGTTCGCGAACAATTCGACCGCATCGGCTTCGCGGCCGTTGGCGGTTCGGTGACCGACTCCCAGGACTATGTGCGCGGAGAGATCACCAAATGGGGCGATATCATCCGCAAGCTCGAGCTGAAGCAGGAATAGCGACCTAGGCGTAGCGCCCGACGCCCCTACGGATCCAGTTCCGTATCCCAGTAGAGATAGTCCAGCCAGCTGCCGTGCAGATAGTTCGGCGGAAACAGCCGGCCGTTGCGATGCAGCTGGTGCACCGTCGGCGCGAACGCCGTCTGGCGCGGGAACATGCGCGCCTGCTGCGTGGTCATGTTGCCCTTGCGCAGATTGCAGGGCGAACAGGCCGCAACAACGTTCTCCCAGGTGGTCTGGCCACCCTTGGAGCGTGGGATGATATGATCGAAGGTCAGATCGTCATGCGAGCCGCAATACTGGCAGGAGAAGCGGTCGCGCAGGAAAACGTTGAACCGGGTGAAGGCGGGATGCGTCGTCGGCTTCACGAACGACTTCAGCGACACCACGCTAGGCAGCTGAAATTCGAACGAAGGACTCCGCACCGCGTGATCGTAGTGCTCTACGATATTCACACGGTCGAGAAACACTGCCTTGATCGCGTCTTGCCACGACCACAGCGACAGTGGGTAGTAACTCAGCGGCCGGAAGTCCGCATTGAGGACCAGAACCGGCCAACCGCCTTGCGAGACATGTGCGTTCAAGTAACGCTCCTGACCCCCACATATGGCTGCGAAGCAACCTGTCTCCACATACTACAGGCAGCGTGACAGGGTTGTGAAGGGCATAGGGCAGACCTTATCCCCTCACAAAAGCGCCGCGTTGGGTCGCTTTTCTGGGAACTGCGGGTGGTCTGTCGCAGCGCCTGCCGCTAAACCCCGTGGCGCGCGCCCGGTTCGCGGCCGCAAATACCGGACGCTGCCCGATGGTCCCATCCTCCCGCTATCTCGAGGCCCCGCAACGGCTGCGCGCCTTTGTCCGTGCGCATGAAACCAGCCTTGCGATTCTGGCAGCGCTGATCGGCGTGATCGGGGGTCTCGTAGTGGCCGCCATGAGCGCTGCGGTCAGCGTTCTTCACGCGGTGTTGTTCAATCTGGAATGGGGCCAGCGGCTCTCCAGCCAGTTCTGGATCGATCCGGTGCGCGCGATTCTGGTTCCCACCTTTGGCGGGCTGCTGCTGGGCGTCGCCTTCCTGTGGCTTTCGCGCTGGCGACCGGCCCGCGAGGTCGACCCCATCGAGGCTAACGCGCTCCATGGGGGGCGGATGTCGTTCCGCGGCAGCGTCATCGTCGCGCTGCAAACCGTGTGGTCCAGCGGCGTCGGCGCCTCGGTGGGTCTCGAGGCTGGCTACACCCAGCTCGCCAGCGGGCTCGGTGCCTCCATCGGACGCGCTTTCCACCTGCGCCGCGGCGACCAGCGCGTGATGGTCGGCTGCGGTGCCGCGGCTGCGATCGCCGGCGCATTCGGCGCGCCGCTGGCCGGCGCGTTTTATGCCTTCGAACTGGTCATCGGCGGCTACACATCGGCGAGTCTGATGCCGGTCGGCATCGCCGCGGTGATTGGCTATTTCGTAGCCCATGCCTTCGATCCACTGTCGCTTGGCGTCGTTGCCGGCCGGTTCGGCGACGTGCTCGGTCATGATCTCGCAGTGGCGGCCTTGCTCGGCGTGTTCGCCGCGACCTTCGGCATCGGCATCATGCGCGTCGTCGCCTGGACCGAAGCGCTGCTCACCAAAATCAAATTGTGGCCGCCGCTGCGTCCGGCGCTGGGCGGGCTGCTGGTCGGATTGATGGCGCTGCTGACGCCGCAAGTCATGGCTTCCGGACACGGCGCGCTGCATTTCGGCGGCATGACGGCCTATCCGGTTGCATTGGTCGCCTTCGTGATGGCGCTGAAAACGCTCGCCTCGATTGTTTCGCTCGGCACCGGTTTTCGTGGCGGTCTGTTTTTTGCCACGCTGTTTCTCGGCGCGCTCGGCGGCCATCTGTTCGCGGTCGGCTTCAATGCGATCGGCGCCGGCTTCACCATCGATCCCGCCGTCTACACCATCATCGGCATGAGCGCGCTGTCGGCCTCGGTGATCGGCGGGCCGCTCACCATGTCGTTCATCGCGCTCGAATCCACCGGCAATCTCTGGCTCACCACCGCGGTGCTGGTCGCTGTCATCATCTCCACCCAGATGACGCGCGAGCTGTTCGGCTACTCCTTCGCCACATGGCGCCTGCACCTGCGCGGCGAGACCATCCGCAGCGCCGCGGACGTCGGCTGGATCCGCGATCTCACCGTCAGGCGGCTGCTGCGCCCGGACGTCCCGACCGTCGACTCCACCATGCCGCTCGACGAATTCCGCGAGAAATTCCCGCTCGGCTCGAAGACCCAGGTCGTCGCCGTCGATCCCGAAGGCCGCTATGTCGGCCTCGCCATCGTCGCTGAAGCGCATTCGCCTGACGTGACGGCGTTCCGCCTCGGCAGCCTGCTGCATTGTCGCGACGTCGTCCTGCATCCGGACATGAACATCCGCGACGCCATGGTGGTATTCGAGGGCGCCGAAGCGGAATCGCTGGCGGTGGTCGAGGCCGAAAGCCACCGCGTGCTCGGCACGCTCTCGGAGGCTCATGCGACACGGCGCTATGCCGAAGAGTCCGAGCAGCGCCGCCGCGAAGCCCTCGGCGAGATGTGATGGTTCGCCATTAGCCGTCCGCGAGCGACAGCATATGCCCCTGATCGGGCGGCACCCGGCCGGCCAGTGTAGCGCGATAGATATTCTCGACGGCGACAGGACCATGGCTCTCGGCAACCGTGAGCGACTTCTCCAGCAGCGGCAGGAATTCCGACCACGCCGCGTTGAAGCGTGTATCGATGCCGCCCGGTCCCCATTCATTGGCGCGCTTGCGAATCTGGTCCGGCGCGAAGAACCATGAGGGCTTGGCGCCGGGAAGCTCCTCATCCACCGCTGTATCCTGATGGGTGAGCCCGACGCGCCCGCTATAAACGAGTTTGTCCTTGAGGTGCCGATGCAGCCGGCCGCGCAGGTCGGCATTCCCGGCCATATCGACGAAGGCCACCGGCTGATCGGCGGGCAGCGTATCGATATGATCGTAGAGCACGACATCGTCGTAGCAGCCGAGCGACCGCACGAAATCGGCGTTGCCCGTTGATGTGAGTCCGATCACACGAACCGGCTTGCGCTTGCTGTGCAGCAGACGCGCGAGACCGAAGGCTGTCTTGCTGGAGGCACTGGAGAGAATGACAGTGCGTGCACCGAAGAATTCCTCCTCGGCGAGAAAATCATCGACCAGGAACGAGAGCATGAAGAGCGGCCGCAGCAGCGCCTGATAATCTCCGTTGCGTCCAGCAAAGGCCGGATCACCGGTCACCCGTGCATAGGCATTGTAGACCGGCGCCACGCCCTGCCGATGCGCCGCGCCATCGCGCAGACCGCGCTTGCTGACATCCGCGGCCTCGATCACCAGATGCGAGGCCATCGGGAAATAGCCAAACAGCCGCTCGCCTTCGGCGATCTGCGGATGCATCGACGCGATCACCCTGCCAAAACCCCAGACCGGAATGTTGCCGAAGCCGTCAGGCGCCTTGAACAACTGCCAGTATTTCATGACATCGCCCAGCATCGCATAAGTGATATTGTTTGCGGTGAAGGCGAAGCGTTCGACCTCGACCAGAAGGCAATCATCGGACAGTTCGTCCAGTCGCGGTAGCGACATCTGCACCAGCGCGGTGTTCTGAAAATTATTCTTGGCTATGTTGAATTGCGTATACGCGTTCATGATCGAACTCCGCTGCGTTTCCCTGCAGCGATCATTCCTTTCACCAATGTCTGTTTTGCGACAGCGGAGTTGTTTAAAACAACGTCCGTTTCAAACGCTGTTCGACTACACCGTGGGAACCGTGCCGCCGTCGATCACGAATTCTGCACCGGTGATTGACGCCGCGCGCGGCGATGCCAGAAATGCCACGAGGTCCCCGACTTCGTGCGGCCTGGCCGGGCGTCCGAGCGGAATACCGCCGAGCGAATCCATCAGCATTCTCTGCGCGCCCTCATAATCGGTGCTGTTCTCGTCGGCGATCGTCTGCACCAGCCTGACAGCGGCCTCGGTTTCCACCCAGCCCGGCGAGACGCGCACCACGCGGATGCCTTTCGGGCTAACTTCCTTTGATAGCGCCTTGCTGTAGTTTCCGAGTGCCGCTTTCGCTGCCGCGTAGGCCATCGTGGCATCGTGCAACGGCAGCACACGCTGGATCGAAGTGACATGAATGATCACGCCGGATTTCTGCTCCAGCATCGACGGCAACAGAGCGCGATCCAGTCGGACGGCAGCATAGAGATTCAGGTCCATTGCGCGCTGCCAGGCGGTGTCATCGAGCTTTGCGAAACCGCCCGCAGACGCGGACGACCCGCCAACGACGTGGACAATGATATCGATGCCGCCGAGGCTCTTCAGGACCGCGTCGGCGAGCGCCGTGCACCCGTCGGCGGTGGCAACGTCAGCAACGACGAAGCCGGCATGGTCCGGCATGCCGGCCGGCCTGTTGCGCGCTGTCGTGAGCACCACTGCACCCTGTGCCAGCAGGCACGCGACGACGGCTGCACCAATACCTTTGGTCCCACCGGTCACGAGCGCCCGCTTGCCAGCGAGTTCGCCGCCCGCCTGATGATTTGTCATCGTCCAGTTCCTCATTTTCACATCCGCACAGCGCGGCGCATTGTCTGCGAGGGAAATGCGGATATGTTTGCCGAATGACAAGAACGCACGAGAAAGTGGGGGGCTTACCTCCAGGTAAGGAACCGTGGACTGCGACGACCGCATCGGACGGGATCGAGCAGTCGCTGAAGATGATCGGCGGACGCTGGAAGCTGGAAATCCTGTTTCGTCTGTTCGGCGGCCGAATTTTGCGCTTCTCTGAACTCGAACGCGCAATCCCTGCGGCCTCGCAGAAGATGCTCGCGCAGCAATTGCGGCAGCTCGAGGCCGACGGCATTGTTCGACGCGTCGTGCACGCGCAGGTGCCGCCGAAGGTTGAATATGCGCTAACGGATTGGGGCGAATCTCTTTGCCCTTCGCTCGACGCACTGCTCACATGGTTCGTATGGAAGCCAGCATCCGACGCCGCAGTATCTGCCATAGGGACATCCACCTTGCCTCCCGCCGAGGAATAGCCTGGCCCGCGCAGTCGACGCCGCGGCCCGCGACGTGTTCACTTCGCCGGTTTGCCGATCACGCCTTCGCGCTTCTTGATGGCGTGATAGTAGGCCCACCACAGATGCGCCGCGGCGCCGCGCAGCGGACGCCATGGTTCTGCCAGCGGCGCCATCTGTTTCACGGTCGGACGCTCCTTGAGACCGAGCCCGACCTTGATGGATTCCTGAATGGCGACATCGCCCGCCGGCCATGCGTCGCCATGGCCGAGACAAAACAGCAGATAGACGTCGGCCGTCCACGGACCGATGCCGTGCAACGCGACCAGCGTGTTATGCGCAGCGTCGGCGTCTTCCTCGGCGAGCACATCGAGATTCAACCGCTCCTCGACAAGCTCGCGCGCCAGCGCCTTCAACGTCTTGATCTTCGCCGCCGACAGGCCAAGCCGGCCCAGGCGATCGGTACGCGCCTTGCGGATGGCGTGATGATCGAATGGCGAGAAGGCGCCCGAGACGCGGCCCCAGATCGCTGAAGCCGACGCCACCGAGACCTGCTGCCCGCAGACGATCTGCGCAAGCCCTTCGAAGCCCGGCGCACGTTGCCGAAGTGCCGGCATCCCGGCAATGGCCAGGATCGGTTTCAGCCGCGGGTCGAGCTTCACCAGCTCCATAACGGCGTCGTCGAGCACGGATTGATCGGTAAGATGAACGGTCATGATTCCCAAGGATCACCACGGCGTGACCGCAAGATCAATGCTGCCAATGAATGCGCTGCGGCAATAGCGCACCACGCAACCGGGAACCAAAGCCCCGGACGTCGCGTTGTTTGGGTTCAATGGAGGCTACCGCTATGCGGACGTTTTTTGGAATGATCCTGGGTGCACTGATCCTGGGCATCGGCGTTTACATCTACGATTCGATGTCGACCTCGTCAGTGGCGAACGGCCAGACGGCGCAGGAGCGCCGGACGATCGTCAACTGGGATGTTGCTGCCAATGAGTGGGAAGCACTGAAGACGCGCACCAAGCAGGATTGGGCCAAGCTGACCTCGCAAGTGAAGTCGTAAGCACATCAGCAACGAGAAGACTGGTTAAGCCGATCAAATATGCCCTCGCCGAAGAGCGGGGGCATTTTCTGTCTGAACGCGCTGAAGCTTACTTCTTCGCAGCCGCGGCTTTACGCGCATCGGCGATCGCGAGAACGAATTGTTCTTTGGTGATCGGCCCGGGAATGCGGAACTTGCCGACGATAAAGGATGGCGTGCCGTTAAAGCCGAAAGCCGTCGCCTGCTCATCGATCTGCTTCAGCTTGGCAACGATCGCATCCTGATTTTTCTGCAGATCGGCGACGGCGCGATCGACATCGATACCGGCCTTGGCGAGCCGGTCACGCGCGATCGCTTCCGTCAGTTTGGTATCGAGGCTGATCAGGGCGTCTTGCGCCTCGATGAACTTGTTCTGGTATCTGGCAGCGAGCACGAGACGGGCCGCATAGACGGACACCGGCCCGAGGATCGGCCAGTCCTTCGACACCAGGCGAACCTTGCCGTCTTCCTTCACCAGGGCGTGCAGGTCGGGGGCGATCTTGCGGCAATAGGGGCATTGGTAGTCGAAATATTCGACGATGGTGATGTCGCCCTTCGGGTTACCTGCGGCCGGGATGTCCGGATCGCGGAGTACCGCGGCTTCGTTAAGGACGTCTTCGTCCTTGGCGGCACCAGATGCCGCGAGCACCTTGCCGGAGGCGCCGAGCAGCATGGCGCCACCGAAAAGCCCGAGCGCAGCGCGGCGCGTCGTGGCGGTCTTCGAGGTCTCGCGGGTTGCGGCGGTCATGATGTTCTCCGAAGACGCATCATGCGCCAGCGCTCAGGTGATGTAGATGTTGCGGGCCAACATATAGAGCGCCACGACGATAATGATAGACGCAAAAACGGTATTCAACGCGCCCCGCCGCAGCGACAGATGCCGCGCCAGGCTGGTTCCCAACAGTCCACCGAGCAGCCCACCCAGAATGAACACCAGCGCAAGTTTCCAGGAGATCAGCCCGGACCAGGCATAGCTCGATGCCGTGGTGAGACCGAAGGCGGTGACCGCCACCAGCGATGACGAGATCGCACTCATGATCGACATGCCCGTGGCCGCCATCAGCGCCGGCACGATCAGAAAGCCGCCACCGATTCCGAAGAAGCCGGACAGCGCGCCGGTGACAAGACCCAACGCAAGCAGCGAAGGCGTGTTCGACATGCTGATCTCAACCCGGTGCTCACCGACTTGGGCGCGCGTCTTCAGCATCAGCACGGCGATCACCAGCATCAGGATCGCGAACAGCGCCAGCAGATCCTGCCCATCCACCTGCTTGCCGAGAATCGAGCCTCCGAGCGCACCGGCGATTCCTGCAGCAGCAAACACCAGCGCGCAGGACCAGTGCACATTGCCGCCACGCGCATGATTGCCGAGATTGACCGCCGCATTGGCCGCGACCGCAATGGCGCTGGTGCCGATCGCGACATGCGGCTCAGGCACGCCGACGACATAGACCATCAGCGGCACAGCGAGGATCGAGCCGCCGCCACCGACCAGGCCGAGCGAGAAGCCGACCAGTGCGCCCGAAGCCAGGCCGAGCGCCCCTTGCATCACAGTCATCATGAACGGCTGATTCTCATCTTCTCATCTGAGCATGATCTTTCGAAAAAATCAGTGTCCACTTGTTCGGATCATGCGCGCAACGGCGTGACCATAATGACCTTTCCGGCCCGGCTCCATGCAGCCGGCATCACAAATCCGCCTGCCGGGAAAACGCTGTCGTGACCATCAGCGCACCAGCAGGGTGACGGCAAGCGGCACCAACAGGGAGGTCACCAGCGCATTCAGGCTCATGGCAATGCCAGCAAAGACGCCGGCCACGGCATCCACCTGGAAGGCCCGTGCGGTGCCGATCCCATGCGAGGCGAGGCCGACGGCAAAGCCACGGGCGCGATAATCGGTGATGCCCATGCGATTCATCATCGGCGTGACGATGATCGCACCCATGATGCCGGTCAGTACCACGGCCACCGCGGTCAGCGATGCGTCGGCGCCAAGCGACTCGCTGATGCCCATGGCGACGCCGGCGGTGACCGATTTCGGCGCCAGCGACAGCACCACGTTGTTCGGCAGGCCGAAGGCCTTTGCCAGCAACACGACCGAGACGATCGCCGTGGCGCAGCCGACCACCAGCGCAGCGAGCATCGGCACGATCGCTGCCGCCACGACCTTGCGATTCTCATAGAGTGGCACCGCGAGCGCCACGGTCGCCGGACCGAGCAGGAAGTGCACGAATTGCGCACCGCTGAAATAGGTCGTGTAGGACGTCCCGGTCAGCAGCAGGAACACGGCGATGATCCACATCGAGTGGAATACCGGATTGGCGAACGGATGCCGGCCGGTCGCCAGCGACAGCGCATCGGCCGTCGCATAGACCAGCAGCGTCACGGTCAGCCACAGCAGCGGCTGCTGCGAGAGATAGACCCAGAGTGAGAACGGATTGGCGGTCATCACGCGCTTCGCCCGCGTGTCATGACCCGGCTGATGATGAGAAACGTCGCCACCGTCACCAGCAACGTGATCACAACCGAGATCGCCAGAACGCCGACGATGGCCGTGCCATGCTCGGCCAGCAGATCGAGCTTCTGCACCACGCCGACACCGGCGGGAATGAACATCAGCGACAGATGCGCGAGCAGGCCCCTCGCGGCATTCTCCACGCCGCCGCCCTGCAGCGGCCCTTGCGCGAACAGCATGGCGCGGTCACGCAGCAACAGCAGAACGAGCAGCAGCAACATGCCGAGCACCGGGCCGGGCACCGGCCATGCAAAAGCGCGCACAGCGATCTCACCAGCGAGCTGGCACAGCAGGATCAGGGACAGACTGGCAATCATGGGGACTCCGCAGGTGACGGATCGTTATCGCCCGCGAAGCAAGTGATGTCGATCAACCCCAGCGCGCGGCTGATCCGATCAGGCGGCACCCTTCAGCTTCTTGGTGCATTCGCTGTAGTAGCCGCCGCCTTTTTCGATCCACTTCATGCCGCCATTGGCATTGGCGGCCTTGTTGGCATTGTACTGATCCACGCAGGTGTGCATCCGCGCCTTGCCAGCCGTCTCCTTGGCGTATTTCGGATCGACCGCCGACGGGAAGGTGGCAGGGCCTGCCGGAGCCGCAGCTGTCGTCGCTGCCGGCTTGGCGGCTGCAGCAGCTTTGGGAGCCGCTGCGGGCTTGGCTTCAGCAGGTTTGGCTTCGGCAGCCTTCGGCGCGGCGGTTGCGGCAGGCGCAGCGGCGGGCGTCGTCGCAGCGGCATCGGTCCCGCATTCGGCTTTGCGGAAGTCATTCCATTTCTGGCCGTTCAGCGTGCCGGCGGTCTTGGCCGCCTGATATTTTGCACTGCATTCAGTCGCGGTGAGTGCATGGGCCGGACTGAAGGCAAGCAAAGCAAAACTGGACACTGCAATTGCGCAGGCGAATTTGACAGGCATTGTCATGGCATTCTCTCCCTTTGCTACACAAAGTAAAAGTAGACGACGGCATCCTATCGCTACCGCTGCATGTGGCAACGACATCGCAGCTCCCCGCGAAAAATTATCGTGATCGCACCATCAGATATATTTCAACTCATTCACCTGCCGTTCAGCCCGGCGCGCCCACCCTGTCCTCCCTGTTCAATTCGAGGTGCTGCCATGATCCGATTCGCTTCCAGCCTAGCTACCGCTGCCGTCGCCTCCTTCCTCCTGGTCGGCGCGGCCACCGCTCAGACACCTGCGCCGGCGGCCACCAAGACTGCGCCCGCCAAGGCGGCCCCCGCCGAGAAGATGGCGCCTGCGGACAAGACAGCCGAGAAACCCCGCACCGCAGCGTCACTCGAATGTTCGAAACAGGCCGATGCCAAGGGCCTGCATGGCACCGAGCGCCGTAAATTCCGTTCGGAATGCAAGAAGACCACGAAACCGAACTAAACTCTCGTCATCCGCCTGTCCCTCGCCCGGAAAGCGAGGGACAGGTAGACCACACTGCATTTGTCGACAGGTGCGGACTTTGCCATAAAGCGGGCTCCTTCAGCTTTCCGTGCAAATGGCCATCGCTCTTCCCAGCTCCCTTCAGATCCGCACCACCCTTGAGACCCTCGTCATCGGCACGACCGGCGGCGCGCTATTCTATTGGGCGGAATTGCCGGGCGGGCTGATCTCCGGCGCGATGATCGCGGTCGCCGCTTACGGCATCTTCGGACGCCCGGTCGGCCTGCCGCAGCCGATGGCCCATGTCATCCTGATGACACTCGGCCTGTCGCTCGGCTCGATGGTGTCGCCAGAGATGGTGCACAATCTCAGCGCCTATCCGGTGACCATCGCCCTGCTGGCGCTGGCCACGTTCTGCGCCACCTTCGGCAGCAGTATCTATCTGCAGCGCGTCCATGGCTGGGACCGCACCTCCGCGCTGCTGGCGGGCAGCCCCGGCGCGCTGTCGCAGATCATCATGCTGGCCACCGAGCGCAATGCCGACGTGCCGGGCATCGCCGTGGTGCAGATCTTTCGCGTCATCATCCTCACCGCCATGGTGCCGCTGCTGCTCGCCGCCACCGGCCTGATGGGCCACGGCCCGCTGCCATCGCGCGGACCGGAAGCCTCGCCGCTCGCACTGGCCGAACTGGCTGCCGCGGCTGTCGCCGTCGCGCTGTTCATGCGCTGGATCAAATTTCCGGCGAGCTGGATGTTCGGCGCGATGATGGCCTCGTCGGTCCTGCACGGCACCGGCTGGGTACACGGCACGCTGCCGCAATGGGCCTACATCACCGCCCTCGTCGGCATCGGCAGCCTGATCGGCTCGCGCTTCGGCAAGATCAGCCCACGCACCATTCTCAGCCATGTCTGGGCGGCGCTCGGCTCATTCGCGGTCGCCATCGCGATCTCGGCCGTGTTCGTGACGATCATCGCGCTGACCACGACTGTGAAACTGAGCGATGTCGTCGTCGCTTTCGCGCCCGGCGCCATGGACGCCATGCTCGCACTGGCGCTGACGCTGCATATCGATCCGGTGTTCGTCGGCGCGCATCATCTGTCGCGCTTCATCTATGTCTCGATCGTCACGCCCGGAATCGTGCATCTGTTCGGCAAGGCGCAGGACGACATCGACGACTGACCTTCAGTCTTCGCAGACATCGATCGAAATAATAGAATCGATCTAACGATGTGAGCTCCTTGCAGCGTTGCAGATGCCTGCGTCGCAAGGTCTAGACGTATTCTATCGCGCATCGTAGTGCGCCACAGAACCAATCAAGTTAGACGCTCGATCAAGCTGGCGTGACCAGCATCATCGAGGCGTTGAAATGAAATTGAGAACAAGAAAATCGACGAAGCAGACTGCACTGCTTTGCACCGTCAGTGTGATGGCATTGGCAATCGAACTTCCGCGTGACGCATTCGCGCAGGCCAGCCTGCCGCCAGTCACGGTGGATGCTCCGCAGCCACAGCAGCGCGCGCGCAGCACGACGGCAACGAGATCGCAGACATCGGCACGCGCGACACGGCGCACACGCGCGACGACGCCGCAGATTGCACCCGCGCCATCGGTCAATCAGCGCATCTATAGCGCCGACAACAACAGCTATGTCGCAGGTCAGGCGAGTTCGGCGTCGAAGACGAATACGCCGCTGATCGATACGCCGCGTTCGGTGAGCGTCATCGACCGCAAAGAACTCGATGATCGCGGCGTCACCAGCATTCCGGAGGCGGTTCGTTACACAGCCGGCGTCACCACCGGCGGCTTCGGCTACGATCCGCGTTTCGATCAGATCTATGTCCGCGGCTTCTCGACGACGACGCTCGGCGACTTCCGCGACGGATTGAAGCAGTTCCCCTCCGGCTTCACCACATTCCGGACCGAACCCTATCAGCTTAACAGCGTCGAGGTGATCAAGGGCCCGGCTGCCGTGCTCTATGGACAGTCCGTCCCCGGCGGCCTCGTCGATCGCCGATCGAAATTCCCGGTCGAGAATCAGGTCAACGAGATTTCACTGGAAGGCGGCACCTATGGCCGCATGCAAACGGCGTTCGACATCGGCGGTGCCAGTTCCGACAAGTCGCTGCTGTATCGCCTGGTGGGCCTCGGCCGCGCCGGCGAGACCAATTACGATATCGCCGACGAGCGGCTGATGCTGGCGCCATCGATCACCTGGCGACCGACCATCGACACCACGCTGACCGCCTATGCCATCTTGCAGAAGGACGAAACCGACGCCAGCGTCGCCATGCTCAATCGCGACGGTCAGCTGGTGAACGTCAACGGCGCGACCATCAAGCTGCGATCGAGCGATCCGAAATACGACTATCTGCGGCAGCAGCAGGCGCAGGTCGGCTACAAGCTCGAGCACCGCTTCGACGACGTCTTCACGTTCCGCCAGCACACGCGGTTCGGCGTGCTGCATGCGGAATCGCGCTATGTCGACGGCAGCTTCGCGACGCCAACATCGACCGTCTATGACCGCGGTGCCGTAGCCGTCGGCGACGACCAGACGAGCTGGCAGACCGACAATGCGCTGCAGGCCGACTTCGCCACCGGCCCGGTCGTCCACCGCACACTGTTCGGCGTGAATTACGATCACAATACCTGGGACTTCAAGCTTGGCCTGGGCGCCGTGAATCCCGGTTATGCGCTCAACATCCTCAATCCCGTCTACGGCATTGCCGGCCCAACCCCGGGCTATACGTCTGGTTCGCGTTCGACGCAGGAGCAGGTCGGCGTCTATCTGCAGGACCAGATGCGACTCGGCAACTGGCACCTGTCGGTCAGCGGCCGTCAGGACTGGACCGATCGCACGCAAATCAATTCCTATACGGGCGCCGTCACAGGCGCGCGCAACGACAACGCGTTCTCCTACAGCGCCGGCCTGCTCTATCACTTCGAGAACGGCATCGCGCCCTATGTGAGCTATGCGACCTCATTCCAGCCGGAGACCTCACTCGGCCTCGACGGCATCGTGCTGGCGCCATCCGAAGGCGAACAAATCGAAGGCGGCGTAAAGTATCAGCCACGGCCCGACGTGCTGCTCACGGCGTCGATCTACGACCTCAAGGAGAAGAACGCCGCCAAGCTCGCCGGCTATGTCAACGGCATCGCCTATTACGCCTCGGTCGGCGAGATCCGCGTGCAGGGCTTCGAACTCGAGGCGCGCGCGCGACTCACACCGGAACTCGAAACGGTGACGGCCTATACCTATTCCGATGCAGAGATCACCAAGAGCTCGATCGCGTCGGAGCTCGGCAAGACCCCTGCGGTGACGCCGAAGCACACCGCATCGAGCTGGATGAACTACACCTTCCTGATCGGTTCGCTCGAGGGCTTAGGTCTCGGTGCCGGTGTCCGTTACATCGACGCGACCTGGACGTCGAACGACAACACGTCGCGCAACAACGGCTATACGCTGTTCGATCTGGCTGCGCGTTACGATTTCGCCAAGCTTGGACCGAAGTTTGCGGGCTATCAAGCCTCGATCAACGTCAACAACGTCGCCGACGAGCAGGTTGCGGTCTGCAATTCCGGCTACTGCTATTTGAGCCAGGGACGCACGGTGATCGGCACGCTGCGCTATCGCTGGTAGCGGTGCCTCAGCAGGCAGGACCGGCGGCGGATCAGCGCCGTGCGGTCTTGCCCGCGCCCCACAGTGCGATCGCCGCCATCGCCAGCGAGATCAGCACATTGTAGCCGGCCAGCGACAGGCCTAGGAAACGCCACTGCACCTCGTCGCAGCGAATCACCTTCACGGTGTCGAGGCGCTCCAGCAGGCTGCCGGCCTTGCCGAGATCGACCACCGGACCCGAACAGTCCGTTGGACCCTGCCAGAATGTCCATTCGACGCCGGCGTGATAACCGCCGAGCACCGCATTGGCGAGCGCCGCCAGCGCCAGCACAACGAGGCCGGTCACAACCAGGCCGCGCGGCGCGTCCCTGGCGGCAGCAATCGCCACCAGCACCGCCAGCGGAATCGCGAGATAATAGGCATAGCGCTGTTCGAGGCAGAGCGGGCACGGCCGGATATCCAGCACCAGCTGGAAGAACCAGGCCCCCGCCAGCGTCGCCAATGCAATCAGACCGACCGCCAATGCAGCGACCAGCGCCGGGTTCGACGACGCAGGCGTGGGGGTGTGTGCGGTCTGGGCAGTCACGGTGCTCTCCGGAGTGGCTGCTGCGTCCTATCCCGGGGCACACACCCTGTCGAGGCAGCCGCGATCACACTGGAGTGTGCGCGGCGGCCAATCTGGCCAAACCGCAGGTTGACCCGCCCGGAGCGCCCGCTATATTCCGCCCGCTTCGCGCCCCCGGTCTCTCCGGCCGGCGTCCGAAGGCCCCTGTGGCGGAATTGGTAGACGCGCTCGACTCAAAATCGAGTTCCGCAAGGAGTGCTGGTTCGATTCCGGCCAGGGGCACCAACAATGCATCAGCAATAATCCGTTGACGACGGGCTATATTTCCGAAAAGCGCGTCACCCGCAAATGACGACTGGAGGATTTGTCCTCACGCCGGCAGGGGTGCGGGCTCCGCTTTCGCGACCGGCATCGGCCTGAATGTCATTGCAATCAGGAAAGCGCCGAGCCCCATGATCCAGGAGCCGATATAGAGCCAAGCGTAGCTGGCGAACGCGTCGTAGATCAAACCTCCGGCGAGAGGTCCAGTCGCCATGCCAAGGCTGCCGGCCATGGCCGTTCCGCCGATCACCGTGCCCATCATCCGCAGCGGAAAGTTTTCGCGTGCGAGAACGGCGTAGAGCGGCATGGTGCCGGCGTAGATGAAGCCAAAGACCGCCGCCACGGTGTAGAACCCGCCGAGCTCACGCACGAAGACAAAACCGAGCGCGCCGAACGCCTGAGCGAGCAAGCCAAGGACCAGTACACGCTTGGCGCCAAAACGGTCGCCGAGCAGGCCGAAGGCGATACGGCCGCCCATCCCTGCCAGACCTTCGACGCTATAAATCGTGACCGCAGCGACAAGCGGTATGCCGCAGCTGATCGCGTAGCTCACAGTATGGATGATCGGCCCAGAATGCGTGGCACAGCAGAAGAAATTCGTCAGCAGCAGGATGATGAACTGTGGCGAGCGTAGCGCCTGCGCGCGCGACATCTCTGCTTGCACCGGCTCGGCGGATGGAGCGAAAGGCGCGCCCTCCAGCGCCGGCGCGCGGCGCACCAGCAGCGAGACTGGAATCATGATCGCGGCCACGACGAGGGCCACGATCTGCATCGAGGTGCGCCAATCGTGGTTCGAAACGAGCCAGGCCGCCAGCGGCGACATGGTCATGGGCGCCATGCCCATCCCCGCCGAAACCAGCGAGACGGCCAGGCTGCGATGCGTATCGAACCAGCCGGTGACTGCTGCCATCATCGGCGCAAAGATCGCGGCGGTGGCGCCGCCGACCATCAGCCCGAAGACAAATTGAAATGCGACCAGGGATGTCGCGAGGCTCGCCAGCACCAGGCTTGACGCGAGCACGACCGACCCGGTCAACACCACCGGGAGTGGCCCCAATCGGTCGGACAAAGTGCCCCAGATCATGCTGGTGACAGCCATCGCGAGGAAGCCAATTGTCATGGCGCTGGATATACCGGTGACCGACCAGCCGGTATCCCGCGCAATCGGCTGCAGGAACACCGGCAACGAAAACATGCCGCCGATCGCGACGCAGCCCAGAAGGCCGCCCGCGGCGACGATTACCCAGCGATAGTGAGAATTGGTCATTCCTGGTCTCCACGTTAGCGCTCTCTGAGTGGAAGACGCTCGGGACGGGCCGGAGCCGACAGGCCGGCGGCCAACGCAGCTCACGTTTTTGCGAGCGCGTACAGTTGTTCGTTGCCGCGATGACAGTGATCTTGCGGGCCAGCGGACCGCTTCGGTTGATCGCTGACGAGAACATCTCTTGTCGATCGGCGGTTTATTAAGTCTAACAGGCTCAGACTGCCCCGAGGCGCCACTGGGGCTTCAAGCGTGCGAGATCGAAATGCCCGGCCTGAGCAGACGAGCCATCCTGATGGGAGGCGCGGCATCGATGATGCTGCGCTCCGATCCATTGGCTGCCCTGCCGCTTCCCGGCCCGTCCGACACCTTCACCGACAGCGTCGGCGTCAATGTGCATATCAGCAGCGAGCCCTATGCGAGTCATTTCGACCGGTTTCATGATCTGCTTGCGGCATCAGGCATTCGCCATCTGCGCGACGAGTTGCGACCTAGCAACGATCTCGATCGCTGGCGCGCGCTGAACAAACGCTCGAACATCCTGTTCAATGTTGTGGTGTCGCCGGCGACCAACACCGTGCCGGAGATGATGACCTATCTCGCCGCATTGGGCATCGAGCGCGTCTCGGCAATGGAGGGCCAGAACGAGGGCAACAGCGACTGGTTTCTGTCGCTGCCGCTGGCGAAGTCGGGCTGGAGCAATGTCGTCGTGAACTATCAGCGCGAGGTGCACGCTGCGCTACGCGCGCGATATGCGGCGGCGGAGTTGCCGCTGCTGTCGCCGAGCGTCATCAACTGGAAGCCCGCCGACGTCACGCTGCTGCGCCCGGCCGCGCAGTTCAGCGATGCCGTTGCCATCCATTCGTATGTGCAGCGTGCACAGGAGCCCGAGACATCCGACGATTACGCCGCGGTGTCGTGGTATCTGCACAACATGCGCGACGCGTTCAAACCCGGCGCGCCCGCGCTGGCAACCGAATGCGGCTATTGCAATGTCGTGAAGCCCGGTACCTCCGGCGTCTCGGAAACGGCGGCGGCGCTCTATCTGCCGCGGCTACTGCTCAACAACTTCCGCCTCGGCATTCTCCGGACATTCCTCTACGAATTCTTCGATGGCGGTACCGATCCCAACGACGGAGAACATCATTGGGGCCTTGTCCGCAATGACGGCGCGCCGAAGCCTGGCTACCATGCGATCCGGAATCTCTTGTCCGCACTGCAAGGCGCACGCCGCGCCAACAACGATCCGCCGCTACGCGCGGCATCCACGGCACCGGACCTGCGGCATATCGCGTTTCAGGATGCGCAGGGACAACCGCTGCTTGCGGTATGGCGCGCGGTGCGCTGCTGGAATGTGGAGAAGGCTGAAGACATCCCGGTGCCCACGGAGCCGATCGACATCGCCGTCGATGGCCCTGCCGCTTCGCTCTCCTTCAACCGTCCGAATGACGATGCCGAGTGGCGCCGCGTGCCGGTGACCGACGGGCACGCGACGATCCCGCTGGACGGGCGCGTGGCGATCATCCGGCGTTCCAGCTGAGCTGGTATGACCTGCTGTGGCTTGAACCACCCCGCCGCGCTTTGTATCATGAAACTGCGTACGAACTGACGGTGAGCAGCAAAGTCTTTCAGACAAGGTCTTTTAGACTCTGCGGTCCGGCCAAGCATGCGACAGCTTCGCCTTCTGCTCCAAAATATAACGGATTCTCCCCCATATGGACTATGCGCCTTCCGCTCCGGCCCTTGCGGCCGAGACGCACGCTTTTCAGGTTCTGCTCGAAGATGGCGCCACCGCCAGCATACGCGTTTATGGAAAAGGCCCACGGATCATCTGCAGCCATGGCAACGGCCTCGCCATCGATGCTTTTCAAAGCTTCTGGCGTCTCTTCACGGATGACTATGAGACCGTGGTGTTCGACTTCCGTCATCACGGCCGTAGCAGTCCGTATCGCCAGCCCATCCCGCATGTCTGGCCGCAGCTCGTCCGCGACTATGAGGCGATCATGCAAGGGATCACGCGCGAACTAGGCGCGGCGCCGAGCCTCGGTGCATTTCATTCGATGAGCGCACTGACGACCCTGCTGCATGCCGCTGAATATGAGACGCCGTGGATCGGCATCGTCGGCTTCGAGCCGCCGGCGACGCCGCCAGCGAGCTATCCGGAGTTCCAGAGTTTCCGCACGGAAAATGACAGGCTCGCCGGACGCGCTGCGCAGCGTCGCGCCACCTTTCCGAATGTGCAGGAGCTGTTCGAGTCCTATCGCCGGAGCTCGGCATTTGCCGGCGTCGACGATGCCGGACTGCAAGCACTCGCCGCATCCACGCTGCGCTGGAACGACGACAGCCAGCTCTATGAACTCGCCTGCGCCAGGGAATTCGAAGCCAGCATCTTCACCATGCAGGATCTCCCGGGCGCCTGGGAGCGGATGTGCAGTGTCAGGCTGCCGGTGCAGCTCGTCGCCGGTGAACCGAAGACGAGAACCAGCCCGTTCGTCGACATGGAGCGTGCCTTCGCGCGCGATGGCGGCTTTACCTTCACCACCGTGCCTGACGCCTCGCATTTCATGCAGATGGAAAAGCCGGCCGAATGCGCCGCAATCGTCCGCGCCTTCCACGCGGGCCTGACGTGACCGCTCGGGAGTAACGCCGGGCTGCCATGCCGGGCGCGCAACCGGCTGGCAATCCGCCCCAGCCATGCCCACATGGCAAGGGCAATGGGAGCCCCGTCATGACCGCACTTTCGATCCTCGACCTCGTCCGCGTTACCCAGGACACCGATGCGCGCGGCGCGCTCGACAATTCCCGCGATCTCGCCGGCCATGCGGAGCGATGGGGCTATCAGCGCTTCTGGGTCGCCGAACATCACAACATGATCGGCATCGCCAGCGCCGCGACATCGGTGGTGATCGGCCATATCGCAGCGGGGACCAAAACCATTCGCGTCGGTGCCGGCGGCATCATGCTGCCGAACCATGCGCCCATCGTCATCGCCGAACAGTTCGGCACACTGGCGCGGCTGTTTCCCGGCCGCATCGATCTCGGCCTCGGCCGCGCACCCGGCACCGACCAGATGACCATGCGGGCGCTGCGCCGCTCGCTGCAGAATTCCGACATTTTCCCGCAGGACATCCAGGAGCTGCAGGCCTATTTCGCCCCGGCCGGCCCAACCCAGCGCCTGCAGGCGGTGCCTGCCGCGGGCACCAACGTGCCGCTATGGATTCTCGGCTCCTCGACCTATGGCGCGCAGCTCGCCGCGGCGCTCGGCCTGCCCTATGCCTTCGCCTCGCATTTTGCGCCCGACCAGTTGCTGCAGGCCCTGCAGATCTATCACCAGCACTTCGAAGCCTCCGAACAGTCGACGAAGCCGCATGCGATGGTCGGCGTCAACATCATCGCCGCCGACACCGATGCCGAGGCCAAGCGGTTATGGACCACGCAACAGATGTCATTCACCAACATGTTCCGCGGCACCCGCGGGCTGAGCGCGCCGCCGATCGACGATATCGAGACCTACTGGGCGCCGGCCGAGAAGATGCAGGCCATGGGCATGCTGCGGCGTTCGATCATCGGCTCGAAGGAGACGGTTCGCGCCGGCATCGCCGCGCTGGTCGAGGAGACCGGCGCGGATGAGTTGATGATCGTCTCGGACGTCTACGACCACGCCACGCGGCTCAAGTCCTATGAGATGATTGCCGACGCCGCTGCGGGTCTCAACAAGACACCCGCTGAAGCGGCCTGCTGAGACGCTTCAGAAATTGATGGTGGTGCGGACGCCGAATACCACGGCGTCCTTGATGCGCTTTGTCTGCGTGGCATCGTTGGGATCGACGGCGCCGCCGGCGGGATGCATCACATATTGAAACACCGGCTGCACCGCCACGCCCGGCGCAACCGCGGCGAGATAGGTTACTTCCAGCACGGCTTCGAAATCGCGGATGGGCGATTGAATTCCGGTGAAAAGCTGCACGTCACGATCGAGCCCGCGCGCGCCATCCGAAATGCGCGCATAAGTCATCGCGATTCCGAACCTGTCATCCGGCCGCTCTGCCGAGAAACCCGACACCTGAATGCCGCCATCGAGATAGAAGCTGATCAGATTACGATCCGACGGGCTGATCGATGTGCGCGCAAAGAAGCCGATGCCCTTGTCCGGGCCGAGTGCACTGAAAGCGAGCCGCTGTTCGTAAACGGCGAAAACGCCGCGATTGCCGCGCCGCATCAGCGGCTCGCCGGTGCTGGCCGGATCGGCCTGCGACAGGCCCTGTGCGGTCCAGCGCTCGTCATCGAATTCGGCGAGATGCACCCAGCCGCCGCCGGTGATTGACCCCGGCAGCTCAGACGGCCCGAGCTTGTAGCTGTATTTCAGCTGCCCGATGATCCACGGCGGATCGTTGACGCGAAATGCAAGACCATGCGCGTTGGCGATCTGCGGATCACTCGGGCCGGGCGCAGCCGCACTGCCATTGAACACGGCCAGATAGGCCGTGAACGCATCCGACAGACTGGCCTTGAAACGAACGCCCGGCACGGCGAGTGGCGGCGAGGGTCCGCCCGCCGGCAGGATCACGCCGGTAATGCCGGGCCAGCCCAGCGCCGAATTGACGAAGATATCGTCATACTTGCTGTCGATGAATTCGATATCGGAGGGCTGCTGACCGACCTTCACCAGCAGTCTGCCGCCGAACAGCGCCTGTTCGATCCAGAATTCATAGAGCCGCGTCGCCGGCAGCGCTTCGATGCCGCTCACCAGCATCAGATTGCCGATATAGTCGCGCGACAGGCCAGGTCCGTGGATCTGATAGACATTGGCGTGAAAGGTCGCGCCGCTCCAGCCAACCGCCTTGTCGAGATCGACATCCACGCCAAAATCGAACCGTCCCTCATAGACCGCGCCGCGCCGGATGCCGCCGGACGCATTGCCGAGCGCCTCGCCGATGTAAGTGGCTGACAGCGCCACACCCCATTCGGCGAGCCGGTCATTGATCGGCTTCAGGCCATTATCGCGCCAATCGCCGGCATGAGCCGATGACAGCGAGACCGTGCCACAGGCGACAAGGCCGGCGAGCGCCATCATCGCACGGGCCATCCAGCACGGAAACACACCAACCATGATAGCTACCTGATGATCTTGAGGCGCTTCATCACGGCATAGGCCGATGCTGACGAAATCAATATCAGTGCGCCCGCCCAGAGAAATCCGGTTTCAACATCGGTCAGCGGCAGTCCCTTGGTGTTCATACCGAAGATGCCGGTGACGAGCGTCGGCGGCAGCAGAAGCGCGGTAAGCACTGAAAGAACGCGAAGGCTTTCATTGCCGCGTTCCTCGATCTGCAGATGCAGTTCTTCCTGCAACAGCCGGCTGCGCTCGCGCATCTCGACGACGTTGTGATCCAGCCCGTCGAGGCGCTGCGCCAGCTTGCCGGCACGCAGTTGCAGAGACGGTTTCAACTCACGCTGACCTTTGGCCTCAAGCCGCTGAAACACGATCCGCAGCCCGGAGAGCTGCCGATGCAGCCGCACGCAGGTCCGGCGCAGACGGCCGAGCTTCTGCAACATGTCACGGGAGTCGCCGGAGACCACCTGCTCCTCGATCTCGTCGAGCGATATCGCCAGACTGTCGGCGACCCCGTCCATGGTGTCGGCAACATTCTCCACGATCGTCTCAAGCAGCGAGGCCATGCTGTCGATGCGCTGGCCCTGCTCAAGCGAACGGCGCGTCGCATCGACGGCGCAGAGTGCATGATGCCTGCCGCTGATCAGCAAGCGCTCGGTCATCACGAAGCGCAGATAGCCAGTGTCTTCGGTCGCCTCGTCGATATCGCGCAACAGGTCCGAGATCACGCCATAGATACTGTCATCGGTGGCATGGAGTTGCTGATATGTGTCCTTGGACAGCAACAAGGCACGGGCCTGCTCCGGCGCATGCAATGAGATCTGCGCTAGCCATTGCAGCGCGCGCGCGTCAGTCAGGTTGAAATGCAGCCACAGCAGCCCGCCGTGGACGAGATCGATGCCGGCATCGACCGGCAGCGGCTCCGGCTTGCCGTCGGAATGGATGCGGAAGGCCCAGACCAGACCCGGGATCGGATCGGTCAAGCCAAGTGTGGACGACACCTCCGCAGTTGTGACCGGCACTTCAAGCTGCATCGGACACCCACCGTTTTTCACGCCACGCAATACGCATGCGCCACCAAAAAAATAAAATATCTGCCTGCGGCCACCTGACTGTGTCAGCCGGTCGCAGGCACTTAATGACACCCTTGTTACAGGGATATGTCAGCGGAGATGAGATGATGATCCGATTAGGAAAAATCGGACCATCATCTCATCTCTTTGTTTTGAGCGTGATCTTTCGGAAAACCGGTTTCCACTTTTCCGGATCATGCTCTATTCGGCGGCTTCAGCGAGTGCGTCGCTCTGCTTGTTGTAGTCATGGACGACGCGGCCATAAGGCAAAGTCAGATCGGCCAGGAAATGATGCGCACCGATCACGCGGCGCACCGGAAAGTCGGCGACCGGCGCATTCACGTGCGGGACCAGATGCAGGCGTCCCGGGCCGAACCATGAGCCCTTCACAGTGATATCAGTCAGGTTGATCGCCACCAGCTGACAGACTTCCGCGCTGCCATCGACGCCGGGGATCAGCTTCAGATTGATCTGGGTCTTGGACAGCGTGGCGTGCGTCGCTTCGCCATTGCCTGCCATGGCGCCGTGCTTGTAGGCCATCGTGCCCATGGCCACCTGCTGCCCGGCATATTCCAGCGTGCCGGTCAGCGTGTCCTTGACCACTTCAAGTTTCGGATGGGCGTATTTCTTCGGGAAGCCCCAGATCTCGCGCCCGGCAGCGATCGGCGGATCATCGTCCAGATACATCTGCGAGACGAAGTTGACGTCCTCGCCCTTGAAGCGTGCGGGGATCACGAGGCCGGTCTCGGTGTAGCTGCCGAAGCCTGAACTATCCGGCATCTTGATCCACTCATAATGCACGATCGGCTGCACGATCGGCTCCAGCGGCTCAGGCAGACCCATCCGGATCAGATCCGGATCGGTCTCGTAGGTGATGACGAGGAATTCGCGATTGATGAAGCGATAGGGACCGGCGGGATAGCTCGGCCCGGCCATCGGCATCGACGGCAAACGGAGGATGTCTTCCTGGCGCATCGGAAACTCCTTGGGTGTGAAATCGCTGGTTTAAACTCAGTGCGCGGTCCACCCGCCATCGACCGGCAGCGCGATGCCGGTGATCGAACGGGCGTGGTCGGTGCAGAGGAAATTGACGACCGAGGACAGTTCTTCGACGGTCACGAAACGTTTGGTGGGCTGGGCGGCGAGCAGCACGTCCGAGATCACCTGCTGCTCAGTGATGCCGCGCGCCTTGGCCTGCTCCGGGATCTGCTTTTCCACCAGCGGTGTCATCACATAGCCCGGGCATACCGCATTCACGGTGATGCCGTGTTCGGCGACTTCCAGCGCCGCCGTCTTGGTCAGCCCGGCAATGCCATGCTTGGCCGCGACATAGGCCGACTTGAACGGCGAGGCGACCAGCGCATGGGCCGAGGCAATGTTGACAATACGGCCCCAGGACTTCGCCTTCATGTGGGGGATGGCGAGACGCGTGGTGTGAAACGCACTCGACAGGTTGATCGCCACGATCGCACCCCACTTCTCGACCGGGAATTCCTCGAGCGGCGCGACATATTGAATGCCCGCATTGTTGACCAGGATATCGACGCCGCCGAATTCCTGTTCCGCCTGCGCCATCATCGCCGCGATGTCATTGCCGTCGGCCATGTTGGCGCCGCTATAGAGCACCCGGACCTGATGGCTGTCGGCGATCTCGCTGCGGATCGCCTCGATCTCATTGGCGTCGCCGAAGCCGTTGAGCACGATATTGACGCCGCTAGCCGCGAGGCCGCGCGCGATGCCAAGGCCGATGCCGCTGGTGGAGCCGGTGATGATGGCGGACTTTCCAGACAGCATGCGCGCAACCCCTCGTAAGCAAACGTTAATATCTGCTTCTTTGCTAGCGATCCTGTTTGACGGCGGTATGAGGAATTTCCTTCAGCCGCGTGACGCGCCTCATGGACTGACGCGCAGTCATCGAATTTGCCATTTGTCACAACGCCGTCACTGCTCATCTGAATTCTGCCGCCAACATCATGTGATCGTTGAGGAGAACACCCAGATGGATGCGCGGACACCCGATTCAGACATGACGGCCGAGACCGGCTGGCGCCCCGACCGCTGCGATCGTGTCGCACTGGTGCTGCAGGGCGGCGGCGCCCTCGGCGCCTATCAGGCCGGCGTGTATCAGGCGCTACATGAGCAAGGCATGGAGCCGGACTGGGTGTGCGGCGTATCGATCGGTGCGATCAATTCGGCGATCATCGCCGGCAATCCGCCGGAAGACCGGCTGGAGAAGCTGCAGATCTTCTGGGACCGCATCACCGCCCGCAAGGTCTGGCACTACACACCGGACGGCGACGTCTACCGGAAGGCCCGCAATCTCGCGAGCTCGTTCATGACCACGACCCTCGGCCAGCCCGGCTTCTTCAAGCCGCACGAGGTCAATCCGTGGTTCAGTCCGGCCGGTGCAAAGACGGCGACGAGCTATTACGACACCTCGCCGCTGCGCGACACGCTGCTCGAACTGGTCGACTTCGATCTCATCAACTCGCGCAAGACCCATTTCGCCGTCGGCGCAGTGAACGTCATCACCGGCAACTTCCTGTATTTCGACAACAAGAAGGAAGTCATCGCGCCCGAACACGTGATGGCATCAGGCGCACTGCCGCCAGCTTTGCCGATGGTGAAGATCGGCACCGACCATTTCTGGGATGGCGGCATCGTCTCCAACACGCCGCTGCAGCACCTGCTCGACCAGGAAGACAAGATGAACTCGCTGGTGTTCCAGGTTGATCTGTTCAGTGCCCGCGGCGTGCTGCCCCGGGATATCCAGGAGGTTCTGGCCCGGCACAAGGACATAGTCTACTCGTCCCGCACCCGCCACAACACTGACATCTACCGGCGCATGAACAATCTGAAGTCGGAGCTCTACAAGGTCTTGCAGCGCATTCCCGACGACCAGCTCAGCGACGAGGAGCGCGCGCGGCGCGACAGCCTGTCAGATCTGCCGGAGATCACCATCCTGCAGATGATCTATCAGCAGAAGGCCTATGAGGGCGATTCCAAGGATCACGAATTCTCGGCCACCTCGATGCGCGAGCACTGGCAGAGCGGCCTCGACGATACCCGCCGCACATTGAAGCGCCGCGACTGGCTGGCGCTGCCGGAGCAAGGCAAGGGCATCGTGGTGCACGACGTGCATCGCGAGAGCAGTTCCTGACGCGGGCCTAAATGGTAGGATGGGTAGAGCGACTTCGCGAAACCCATCGCGGTCATGGCTTGCGGTGATGGGTTTCGCTTCGGCGCGGCGCGCCTGCGCTCTACCCATCCTACGAACCGACAATGACGAAAGCCCGCGCAGATGATGCGCGGGCCTTTTGATTTGGCGATGTGAAAAGAACGAGGCCGCTACGCTTCCACAGCGGCCTCGTCTGTTCTCAGAACAACTGGCTGAACAGCACGTAGAGCGAGGCCGAGAGCATGATGGCGCAGGGCAGCGTCAGCACCCAGGCCATCAGCAGGTTGCGGATGGTGGCCATCTGCAAGCCCGAACCGTTCGCCGCCATGGTGCCGGCGACGCCGGACGACAGCACGTGGGTGGTCGAGACCGGCAGACCGAACACGTCGGCCGCGCCGATGGTGGCCGCAGCCACGAGTTCGGCCGAAGCGCCCTGCGCATAGGTCAGATGCGTCTTGCCGATCTTCTCGCCGACGGTGACGACGATGCGCTTCCAGCCCACCATGGTGCCGAGGCCGAGTGCGATGGCCACGGCGATCTTCACCCAATCCGGGATGAACTTGGTCGCGGCATCGAGCGAGCCTTTATAGGCATTGAGCGTCGCGACATCTTCCTTGTTGAGGTCGTTTTCCTTGTCCTTCATCAGGAAGCGGATGGCTTCCGATGCGAGATACATGTCGTTACGGGTGTTGCCGACGGATTCCGCGGGCACCTTGTCGAGCGTGCCGTAGCTGCGAACCTGATCGCCGACCTGCTGCACGAGAACGGCGAGCGACGGATAGGTGCCTTCGCTGATCTTGCGCTGCGAGACATAGGTGGTCACCGCCGGACGGGGATCGCCGATGATGCTGTGGCCGGCACCCTTGGCTGCGATCACCTTTGCGGCCGCGATGGAGTTGACCTGGAACTGGGCGACACGGGATTCCGGCAATGCGCGGTTCAGCGCATAGGCGGTCGGCACGGTGCCGATCAGCACCAGCATGATCAGGCCCATGCCCTTCTGACCGTCATTCGAACCATGTGCGAAGGACACGCCGGTGCAGGTCGCGATCAGGATGCCGCGGATCCACAACGGCGGTGCCTTGTTGCCGTCCGGTGCTGCGTACAAAGCAGGGTTACGCACGAGGAATTTCAGCACCAGCAGCAGGATGGCGGCGCAGGCGAAGCCGAACAGCGGCGACAGCAGCAGCGCATAGCCGATTTCGGTGGCCTTGCCCCAATCCACACCCGAGGTGCCATCACGGCCGCGCATCAGCGCATTGGCGATACCGACGCCGATGATCGAACCGATCAGCGTGTGCGAGCTGGAGGCCGGCAGGCCGAGATACCAGGTGCCGAGATTCCAGATGATCGCGGCGATCAGCAGCGCGAACACCATGGCAAAGCCGGCGCCGCTGGAGACCTGCAGGATCAATTCCACCGGCAGCAGCGAAACGATGCCGAAAGCCACCGCGCCCGTGGAGAACAGCACGCCGAGGAAGTTGAAGAAGCCCGACCACATCACGGCGAATTCCGCCGGCAACGAGTGGGTGTAGATCACCGTGGCCACCGCATTGGCGGTGTCATGGAAGCCGTTGACGAATTCGAAGCCGAGCGCGATCAGCAGCGCCACGAACAGCAGGAGGTAAGGCAGGTAGCTGGTAACGCGGGTGCCGGTGGCATTGACGTCCGCATAGATGCTGTAGGCGACGAACAGGAGGCCGGCGGCCAGGATCCCGAAAAACAGGATCATCGTCAGCGGGTTAAAACCCTTGTCGAGATTGGGCCGCGACGCCGGCTCAACAGCCGCGCCTCCGGAAATGGATTGATTGGCAGTGAAATCGGTCATGAAACGCCCCCGTTACAGGTTAAGAGGCGTTAATCTCTGCACCACGGATGCGAAGCCCGGATGACAGGCGCGACAATTTGTCTGTTACGGGTTGTGACAGTCATGCGTCGCCGACAGGCCGGCATGTGACAGGGCTCAGATCGCCGACGCGACCTTTTCGAGTCCGATCATGCGCGCCAGTGCACGGACTTCGCGCTTCTGATCCTCACGCAATTGGAACAACAACGGCATCGCAGCGGACTTGAGCTGCTGCACCTCGTCGCTATCGGGATCGATCGGCGGCGCGCCGGCTGACGGACTGGCCTGTTTGGTCTCGTGGATCCTGCGCGCCACGTTGCGCAGCGCCGCTTCGACGCCGGGCCAGTAGGATTCCTGCGACGCCGTCAGATTGAGCCGGGTCTTGATCGCCGAAATCTGCGCATCGCTGAGCAGCGTATAGGTCTTCTGCACCGGCTTGGCAGCAGCCTTGGGCTTGGCGGTCGGCTGCGGCACCACGATCGGCGCAAGCACCGTCGAACCGGGTGCTTCGATCGGACTGTCGGATGCAAAGGCCTGGCGCAACGGACTGCCGTCGACGCTCGGGACCTGCTGCGGATCGAGCGACGCCATCATGGCGCCGGCCAATGGCAACTTGTCTTTCTTGCCTTGCGTATTGGAAACCGGTCCGCGCGACACCGCGACCGAATTTTGCGCGGCACTGTCGTCATATGACAGCGACAGCGATGGGATGCTATCGCGACCGAGGATGCTCGCAACAGCCACGCCGGTCAGCAACAGGCAGCCCAGCACAAGAAGGGTCAGCGCACGCGTCAAGCCAGTCTCCGAAATTCAGGACTACCAGAGGTACCTGTCCTCACAAATGGAGATTAATTATGGCCTAACCATACCAGAACGGTGCGATAATACTCACATAGGTTCAGGCGGCGTTGGCGAGAACATAGGCTTCCTGGATATCGCTCACGATATCGGAGGCTTCCCACAGCGCATCCGGGGCGACCGATTGCATGCTGATGGTCCAGTTCGCGCCCTTACCGGCGCGGGGCGTGCTGACGATGTCGAATTGCACCTCGCGGCACAGCGGATGACGGCCGAAAGCTGCGGCCACGCGTGCCTTGATCTCCTCGATCGTAGCCGGCGTCTTCGCGAAATAGGCTTCGATATCCATGATGGCCCCTGAATCGGTTGATTCCCGATCGGGGCATTGTTGGTTCCACAGGATTTAATGAATGGTTAATTTTGCCGCGCCGCTGGCAGATTGATACCACCCCGGCCGGAGTGGGCTCAGCCCAGCAGTTGATCGAGCCGATCCCGGAGCTGATCCTGATGATAAGGCTTGGCAAGCCGCGGCAGATCGAGCTGAGCGCCTTCGGGCAAATCCGCATAGCCGGTAGCGAGCAGGACCGGCAACGACGGCCGCATTTCGCGGGAATAGGCCGCAAGCTCGATGCCCGTCATGCCGGGCATCATGTGATCGGTCATCATCAGATCGAGCGGCTCGTCGCTTTTCAGAATCTCCAGCGCATGCCGCCCCGAAGTCGCGGGGATCACGCGATGGCCGAGATCCTCCAGCATCTCCGTCGTCGACATCGCGATGAGAGGATCGTCATCGACAAACAGGATCACGGCAGAGCGCGCGGCATGGCGCATGACGTGGGCCGTATCGGCGGCCTCCGGCTTCCTGTCGGTGACCGGCAGCACGAGGGTCGCCGTCGTTCCCTTGCCGACGACGCTCGAGAGATCGAGCGTGCCGCCGAGCTGTACGGCCAGACCGTGCACCATGGACAGACCGAGACCAGTCCCCTTGCCGAGCGGCTTGGTCGAGAAGAACGGTTCGATCGCCTTCTTCAACGTCTCCGGCGACATGCCGGCACCATTGTCGATGATCGACACCTTGAGATAGTCGCCGGGCTTCAGAATCGGGTCGCCCTTGCCGACCCTATGCTTCTTCACCCTGATATCGATGGAGCCACCGTCCTGCATGGCGTCGCGCGCATTGATCGCGAGATTGAGGATGGCGAGTTCGAGCTGATTGGGATCGATCTGTGCCCGCGGCAGATTGTCGGGAATATCGAGACGCAGCGCCACGCGCGGCCCGAGCGAGCGCTCGAGCAGATCGCTCATGCCGCGGACCAGCGCGCCGAGATCGACAGCCACGGCTTTCAGATCCTGCTGCCGTGCAAAGGCCAGCAGCCGCTGCGTCAGTGAGGCGCCGCGTTCGGCGCCCTGCATGGCACCATCGACCAGTCGTTTCAGGCGCGGATCATCCGGCATGCGCTTGCGCAGCAGATCGAGATTGCCCATCACCGCCATCAGCAGATTGTTGAAGTCATGCGCGACGCCGCCAGTGAGCTGGCCGATGGTCTCCATCTTCTGCGCCTGGCGCAGTTGGTCCTGCGCCTTCTCGCGTGCCGCAACTTCCTTCATCAGGTCGTTGCTGCGTTCCTCGACGCGCTGTTCGAGCGTCGCCGTAAGCTCGGCAAGCGCAGACCGCTCCGCCGTCAACTGCTCCAGCAAGTTGTCGCGATCGATATCGGCAGACTTTCGCGCCGTGATATCGACGGAGACGCCGACCAGCGTTTTCGGCTTGCCGTCAGACCCACGAACCATGCGCGCACGCGTCTCGACCCAATGCACCGAGCCGTCCGGCCAGATATTGCGGTATTCGACATTGTAGTCCGCGCCGGCCATTAGCGTCGCATCGAGCGCCTGCTGGCGTTGCTCGCGATCATCGGGATGAACCGCGGCCTGCAACTCGCTGAACGTGAATGACTGATCCGGCCGGCGGCCGAAGCATGCCTTGGTCGTATCCGAGACCTCAAGCCGAAGTTCGGGCAGATGCAGTTCGAGCGTGCCGAGCCGTCCCGCATCGAGCGCCGTCTGCAGCAGCCCCTGACTGTCGCCGAGGTCTTCGAGAATGGCACGCGTCTGATATTGACGCCGGCGTGCGCGGACGGCCGAACCGACGATCGAAATCAGGGTTGTCGGGTGAAACGGGCGCTCGATGAACGTCACATTGCCGAGCAACTGTCCGAGCCGCGCGGCATCCGGGTTGCGCTCCGGTCCGCCGCCCTGACGTGTCAGCAGGATGATCGGGAAATCGGACCACGACGGCTGATCATGCAGCCAGCTGCCGAGGCCGCGCAGATCAACGGTCTTGATCGCCTCGTCAGCAATGACAGCCACGCCGGCGCCGCCCTTGATCTCGTCGAGCAGCGTCGGAAAATCCGCGCAGGGTTGCGCGTAAAAACCGGCCTCGCGGATTAATGCCGCAGCCACTGCAGAATCGCGCCCTGTGGGAGCAAGGATGACAGCGCGCTCGGAGGAACGCCCCGGTTTCACGCCGAGGATCCCTCGAGCAGAGAGCTTTGACCACTATAGATGGGCACGCCGCGCAACACGCCCTGGAATTCGCTGAGCGGCGCACCAATTGTCAGCCCTCGTCCGTCGATCCGGTACTCGCGAATGGTCGATTCATGCGCACCGGTTCGCTTCTTGATCACGGACATCGCACGGCGAACGCTGCCGCTTGCTTCGAAGTAACGGAGCAGGATCACGGTATCGGCGAGATAGGTGACGTCCACAGGTGCCTTCATATCGCCGACGAGGCCATGCTGCGCCACCGTCATGAATGTCGCGGCGCCCCTGCGATTGAGATATTGCAGCAGCTCATGCATGTGCAGGATCAGCGAATTCTCTTCCGGCATCGAGGCCTGATAGCCATTCAGACTGTCGATCACGACGGTCTTGATGTTGTGCTCGTCGATCTGCCGACGGACGCGATGCGCAAATTCACCCGGCGACAATTCGGCGGCATCGACCTGTTCGACGAACAGATGCCCACTTTCCTGCATGGCAGGCAGATCGATTCCGATCCCCTTCATGCGATCGAACAGCAGTCCGAGCTCCTCGTCGAAGATAAACATTGCGGCCTTCTCGCCGCGCTTCACCGCTGCGACCACGTTGACGATCGCGGTCAGCGATTTGCCCGTGCCCGCCGGCCCCAGGATCAATGTGCTGGAGCCGGTCTCGATCCCGCCGCCCAGCAATTGATCGAGCTGCGCAATGCCGCTCGACTTGGTCTTGCGATCCATGCTGTTGCGGAATTCGGATGCGACCAGCCGAGGAAAAACGTTAAGTCCGCCCGTGGTGATGGTGGCATCGTGGTAGCCGCCGCGAAACTTGACACCGCGATATTTGATCACCCGCGCACGCCGACGCTCTGCGCCATAGGAGGGCGCCAGTTCTTCGAGCCGCAGCACGCCATGCGCGACGCTGTGCACCGTCTTGTCGGCCACTTCCGCCGTGAGGTCGTCGAGCAACATCACCGTCGTGCCGAATTTTGCGAAGTAATGCTTGATGGCCAGTATCTGGCGGCGATAGCGCAACGAACTCTGCGCCAGCAGCCGGATTTCCGACAGGCTGTCCAAGACGACCCTGCTCGGCTGGGTGCGTTCCACCGCCTCGAATATCTGCTTGGTGGTTTCGCCGAGCTCGAGATCGGACGAGTAGAGCAGGCTCTGCTGCTGATCCTCGTCAAGCAGGCTTTCCGGCGGCAGGAGCTCGAAAACTTCAATGCTCTTGTCGAGGGTCCAGCCATGGGACGCTGCGCCATCGCGCAACTCACTATCCGTCTCGGAGAGCGTGATGTAGAGACCCTTCTCTCCGATCCGCGCGCCCTCCAGCAAGAACTGCAACGCGACCGTGGTCTTGCCTGTCCCCGGCGCGCCTTCGACAAGAAAAATGTGACCTCGGGAGAATCCGCCGGAGAGGATATTATCCAATCCCCAGATGCCGGTCCTGGCTTTGTCGTCCTGCACGTGCGTCGAACTCATACTGCCCCCTGACGCGCGATAACCGGGGCAATATCAATCGGTTCCCTGTCCAGGACAAAAATTCTAAAAAGCGCGGTCGTCAACGTTTCTCAATGACCAGGCTCTGCACTGCCCGGCCGAAATAACCATTGATATCGGCGAGCTTCGACGCAGCAAGACCGGCGCCATCCGGCCCGATCCAACTCTCCCCGTCCAGCAGGATCCAGTCGCCCACCGGCGGACGTGACAGGCTCACGGTGAGGTCGGCATTCAGGAAGGTCCAGTCGTCGAAACTCAGCACCGGTGACGAGCCGTTGCTGAAGTCGGCCGCGATCACCGCACGCATCACCTGCGAGAGGCCGGCGCCTTCGACGATCGGCCGGTTGGCCCGGTACCAGATCGCGCCCGGCCCCAGTGACAGGAAGCCGCCGCGCACCGCGCGAATGGTCATGCCGGTGACGAAGGGACTGCTGGCGTAACGTGGCTCCAGCAATCCACCCTGATCCGGCGGCGGCACCGTGACCGGCGGATCGGCGATCTCCGACGGAAGCGCCTGCGCCTCCGCCCTGATCTTCAGCACCGTCGCACGCACCACAACTGTGCCGTTCGCCATCAGTCTGACGCCAACGAGCTGGATCTTGCGACCCTCGCGCAGCACTTCCGTCTCGAAAGTGAGCGGCGCCACCGGCACCGGGCGCAACAAGTCGATGGTGACACGCGTCACATGCATCGGGCTTGCGGTGGGCATCTGCTCGGCAAGCCATGTCACCAGCGCCGACGGCGCCGAGCCGTGCTGCATGGTCTCGTTCCACGGACCCGCAGCATGCGGGCTGGTGACGACATGATTGCCGTCGACGCGATAGATGGCGTCCATCAGATCGGCCTTCTCAATGCAGGATCAGAGCGGCGGATCGATCGCTTCGTCATATTCCTTCTTGAAGCGCGCAACGAGCTCGGCCACCGGCACGACCTTCGACACACTGCCGATGCCTTGGCCGCTGCCCCAGATTTCCTTCCAGGCCTTTGGCTTGGCACGCTCGCCACTGGCATCGGTGCCAAAATTCATCTTGGTCGGATCGGACTCCGGCAGATTGTCCGGATCCATGCCGGCGGCGACGATGGACGGCTTCAGGTAGTTGCCGTGAACGCCGGTGAAGAGATTCGAATAGACGATGTCTTCCGAGCCGGAAGCCGCGATCATGTCCTTGTAGCCAGGCACCGCATTCGCTTCGGTAGTGGCGATGAAGGCCGAACCGATATAGGCGAAGTCGGCACCGAGGATACGCGCGGCGCGAATGGCGCGACCGTTGGCGATGGCGCCCGACAGCGCGATCGGACCGTCGAACCACTGCCGGGTCTCGGCGACGAACGCGAGCGGCGAGATCTCGCCGGCATGACCGCCGGCGCCTGCCGCAACGAGGATCAGGCCGTCAGCCCCCTTCTCGATCGCCTTGTGCGCGAAACGCTGATTGATGACGTCATGAAACACGATGCCGCCCCAGGCATGGGCCGCCTGATTGAGTTCTTCACGCGCGCCAAGCGAGGTGATCATCATCGGCACTTTATGCTTTTCGCAAAGCGCCATGTCCTGCTCGAGCCGGTTGTTGGACTTGTGCACGATCTGGTTGACCGCGAAGGGTGCGGAGAGCCGATCCGGATGCGCCTTGTCATGCGCGGCGAGTTCTTCCTTGATCCGGTGCAGCCATTCGTCGAGCAGCGCCGCCGGACGCGCATTCAGCGCGGGAAACGCGCCGACGATACCGGCCTTGCACTGCGCGATGACGAGATCCGGCACCGAAATGATGAACAGCGGCGAACCGATCACGGGCAGCGACAGGCGGTTCTTGAACAAAGCCGGCATCGACATGGGAAATTCCTCGACTTCTTTTCTTGATTTGTGCGCGATCCTGCGCGCCTACCCCGGTCGATCCGGGTGCGGGCGGACGATGCCAGAAGCGTGGGGCTGATGGCAATTGCGCTGCGGGAGAAAAAAGCCGGACCCCGAGCGGCGTTCGTCCGGTACGCGGAATAATGGGGCACCACATTATCCAGGTGGCGCCCCATTATCAGGATGACTGATCGATTATCGGCAAGCGCCCGATCAAGCCGGATCTGACATCGTCACACGGTTCTTGACGCTGGGACGCTCGTTCATCCTTGCGTACCAGGCGTGGAGAGCCTCGTACTCCGCAGGCACCTCGAGCTTCACGAGACCGGCGAAGATCAAACCGCCAATTACCGTGATATCGGCCATCGAGAAAAAATTGCCGGCGATGAATGGCTGCTTTTTCAACACCCCGTCAAAATACGCCATTCCCCTGAGCGCCTTGTCGCGCTGGCGGAAACCCCACTCGGCATTTTGATAGATCTCGACGTGGGGTCCGAGCCCCGGTGTTGCGTGATGGAAATAGACACTGATGGCGTCGAGCAGCTCCAGCTCGGCACGCTTGCTCATCATGTGGATCAAGCCCGTCTCGCGCGGCGTGCCGCCGGTGAGCGTGGGGGAGCCGTCAAGTCCGTCGAGATATTCGGTAATGGCGGTGCACTCGGCAATGAAAGTGCCGTCGTCGAGTTCGAGCACCGGCAGCGTGCCTGAGTAGTTCTTGGCGAGAAACACCGGCTTCTTGTGCTCGCCTTTGGTGAGATCGACCGACACGAAATTGATGCGCGATCGGAGGTTCTTCTCGGCCACCGCGATCCGGACACGCGCCGGGTAAGGCCCTGTGCTCCAATCGTGAATCGTCATCATCGGGAGCTTTGTCGCGTCGCCATTGGAGATCTGAGTATTCATTAGTTTATCCTACCTATCAGTTGGTAGGGTGATTTACGGCTTTGATTTACAGGCGTCAACGCCTATCTATCACTTGGTAGGCCGCAAACACGGGGTTGTGAGACCGGGATATGAGTTCGAATTCCAGAGAAGCCATCCTGGCGGCCGCGAAACTGACCGCGCAGGCCCATGGCTATAGCGGCCTGAATTTCCGCGATCTCGCGGCAGAGGTCGGCATCAAGGCTGCGAGCATCTACCATCACTTCCCGAGCAAGGCCGATCTCGGCGCCGCCGTCGCCAGGCGCTATTGGGAGGACTCGGCCGCCTATCTGGAGACGCTGCTGGCCGAGTCCAAGGATCCGGCAACCTGCCTCCGCCAATATCCCGGCACGTTCCGCAAGGCGCTGGAGAGCGGCAACCGCATGTGCCTGTGCAGCTTCATGGCCGCCGAATATGACGACCTGCCGGAGCCGGTAAAGAAAGAGATCCGGACCTTCACCGACATCAATGTAGCATGGCTGAGCAAGGTTCTCGTCGCTGTGACCGCCGCGAGCCCTGAGAAGAGCGAACCGCGTGCGCGCGCCATCTTCGCCGCCATCACTGGCGCCCAGCTGATGGCAAGAAGCCGCGCGGATGTCTCGCTGTATGACGCGCTCATCGAGAGCTATCGCGCAGCGGGTCTGTTGCCCGCATAGACCTACTGGCAGAGCGCCTGGGTGACGTAATTTTCCGTCTTGCAGTCACCCGGCTCCGGCGCACGGCCGGGGATCATGGCCCTGGGCGAGCAGCTTTGCGCTGCGTCGGTATCAAGGCTTTTGCCGTCCTTGAAGCCCTTGCTCTGACACAGTTTGTCTGAGGCCGCCTTGCAGTCGGGTGCGCCATTGGCAGCGACCGGACAAGCCACCCGTCCCTTCACCACCGTGTTCAGCTTGGTCAGGCTGTCGGTGCCGAGCGACGGCATGGCGGGCAGCGACGGCAGCAGCGAGGTGGAATTCTTGAACAGCTTGCCGATCTCGTTGAACAGGCCGGGATTCTCGGGCGCCGGGGGCGGTGACGGGGGCGGCGCCTGTTCAGCCATCGGCGCCGGCGCGAAAGCCGCGGCAGGCGGGGGTGCGGCCGAGGGAGCCGGGACAACCTGAATCGTGATCGACTTCTGCGGCATCGGTTGCTGCTGCATGGCCTGCGACCAGGCACACACGGTGGCCGCGCCGACGGCCAGCGCCGCGATCGCAGCGACGACGCAGTTGCGGGTTACCGGAGCAAACAGACAGGTCAAATCGAACATGATGCGAAATGTATCCCGGCACCTGCGCCGGGGGAAGCATCCTGATCTAGAACAGCCGGAATGCCATGATGAAGCCGAGCACCAAAACGCCGACGCCCAGCGCAACCCACAGACCCAGACGCTTCTCGATGGTCTCGCGAATCCACACGCCGTACCGGTTGAGCAGGATGGCGACGACATAGAAGCGCACGCCACGGGCAACCACCGACAGCGCGATGAACATCCAGATATTATAGTTGGCGAAGCCTGACGTGATGGTGACAAGCTTGTAGGGGATCGGCGTCAACCCCTTCAGCAGGATGATCCATGCGCCATATTCGGCATAGCCGGCGCGGAATGCCTCGACCTTGTCGCCATAGCCATAGAAATGAATGACCCATTGGCCGACGGAGTCATACAGCACCGCGCCGATGAGATATCCCACCACACCGCCAAGCACTGAGGTAATGGTGCAAATGCCCGCATAGAGCCAGGCCTTCTGTGGCCGGGCCAGCGCCATCGGAATCAGCATCACATCCGGCGGCACCGGAAAGAACGAACTTTCCGCGAAGGACACGATGCCCAAAATCCAGAGGGCATAAGGCTTGTGGGCGGCGTCGATACACCAGTCATACATTCGTCTGAGCATGGTTCGCGATGAACCATCCTGACGCCGATTTGTCTATGGCTGGGCTGACACGCGCGAGACGAAAAGCTTAACTCAACTTGCGAAGGCGACGACCTTCGAGCGCGACAATTGGCCGCCGCGCAGCGCTTTGCTCGATGGATTTGGGCCGTTTCGGCGGTTTCGGGAGCTTTTCGGCAATACCGAGCATGTCTTCACGCCGGCTCATCTCGGCCCAGACCTGCTCAGGACGCACGCCCGCGGCCGCCCACAATACAGTCAAATTGTAGAGAAGATCGGCGCTTTCGCGGATCACGGCGTCTGGCTTGCGGTTGATCGCATCGATGACGACCTCGATGGCTTCTTCGGCGAGCTTCTTAGCCATCTTTTCCGGCCCCTGCTGATAAAGCCGGGCCGTTCGCGAGACCGAGGGATCGAGATCCTTGGCCGCGATCACCGCCTGATAAAGCCGGTCGAGCGAATCACTCATGCAACTACACTATCCCAAAGCCGTGGCCAGCGCGTTAACGCCTGGCTTTCAAGTGTCTGCAACGACGTCAAAACGCCGGCCGCAAGCGCGACCGGCGTTTGATAGTTAAGTGACAGTTGCATGACGGAATAAGTTGTGACCGATCGCGAACTACCAGGTCATACGACGCGAATTATCGTAACCATGACCACCGCCGTAGCCGCGATACGGTACGCCACCGTAATAGGCAGGACCGCCATCATAATAGGCTGGGCCACCGCCGTAGTAGCCGTAGCCCGGGCCATTATCGTAGTAATAGTCACGACGGCTCTGCGTTGCAGCGATTGCGCCAATGGTACCGACGATGGCGCCAAAGGCCGCAAGGCCGGCGGCATTGCCGCCACCGCGATAATGGCGACGGCGCGCGCTGCTGAAATCGGTCGCATCGCTGGTGCCGTGAGTTGCCACAGCCTGGCTCGTGTTCTTAGCGACAGGCGCCGCAAATGCTCCGGTCGGCGCAATTGCCGAGATCGTCATGGCCGCGACGGTCGCCACGATGGCGGCGCGGCCAGTCTTATTAAACAATCCATTTCGTACGAACATCTCAATGTCCTCCGTGGTCGTCTGGCCCTGTGGGCCTCTGTATAGCCAACCACTTCGGCCACTATGAGTTCCCCAACCCCAACGGCAGCTGAACGATCGGTGTCCAAATCGGGGCAGTCATCTCCCGTTCAGCCTTTTACGGTTAGAAACGACGCGCAAGATGTCGCACCATACCGCCATCAATCAGACATGCCCGGTGGGGTAACTGCCGGTCCGTCAGTCGTTAAGTATCTTGATGCCCAGAAACGCGAGCAACATTTCCCGGCGGCATGTCCTCCTCTCGCTGAGTGCGCTGGGCTCCGTCGCTTTTTGCGCGTCATCGGGACAGGCCGCCGACGACAACAAGGCAGCTGACGACAAAACACCAACCAATATCCAGTTTGCGCTCGATCGCGCAGTCGATGCGATTGCCGCACCTTTCGTGCTCGCCGATGCCCGCGGCCTGTACCGGGCCGAGAACCTGAATGTAACCACCACCGTGGCCGCGGGATCGAAGGAGGCCATCGCGCGGATCGCTTCCGGCGCCTGCGACATGGCGTTGGCCGATCTCAATGCGTTGATCCGCTATCGCGGCGACACCGACGCCGCGACGGTGAAAGCCGTCTTCGTACTGCTCAACGTAGCACCCTATGCCATCGTCGCCCGCAAGAGCCGCGGCGTGATCTCGCTCGGTAGCCTTGAAGGAAAAGTGCTTGGGGTCGCTGATCGCGATCTCGCGATCCGGCTATGGCCGGCACTGGCCAAGCGCAACAACATCAAGCTTGCAGCCGTGAAGCTGGAGAGGATCAGCGCCGCGGTGCGCGAACCGATGCTCTCGGCCGGTCAGGTCGATGCGGTCACCGGCTTCTCCTATCTCTCGGCGGTCAACCTGCGCGACCGCGGCGTCCCCGCCGATGACTTGGCGGTGTTTCGTTTCGCCGAGTTCGGCTCCGCCGCCTATGGCCTCGCGCTGATCGTCAATCCGAAATTCGCTGCCGCCAGACCCGAGGCCGTGAAAGCCTTCATTCGTGCCGTCACCGCCGGGACGCAGTTGGCGATCCAGGACCCGGCCAAGGCGATCACCGACGTCGTGACCCAGATGGAGAATGGTTCGCGCGAGCTCGAACTGACGCGGCTCCACATTGCCATTACCGACAATATCCTGACCGACGACGTCCGCCGCGACGGACTGGGCGGCATCGACGCCGCACGCTTTGAGGCGTCGCTCAACGAGATCGCCGAAGATTTTACCTTCAAGAAGCGCCCCTCAGCCGCGGACATCTTCGATGACAGCTTCCTGCCGGGCTCGGTCGGCCGCAAGATGAACTGAAGAAGTTCAACTGAACAACTTTTCCCGAAGCTGTATTCGGCTGCCATCCCCGCTTAGACTATGCGCAATCGGTTATCCCGTTCGCGCTGCGCTGAGTGACCTCCCATGATCCGTCTTTACACCCGTGTGCTGGAGCTGCTCGGCAAGGAGAAGCGCCTTGGCTGGATCCTTGCGGGCGCCAACCTACTGCTGGCAGGCGCGCAATTCGCCGAACCGGTGCTGTTCGGCCGGATCATCGATGTGCTCTCCGGCAATCTCTCGACAGCCGCGATGCAGACGGACAGCGCATCGCCCTGGCCGCTGCTGGCGGCCTGGGTTGCGTTCGGCCTGTTCACCATCGTCTGCGGCGCGGTGGTGGCGCTTCATGCGGATCGCCTCGCGCATCGCCAGCGCCAGGCGGTGCTGACCGATTACTTCGAACACATCATGCAATTGCCGCTGACCTTCCACACCGGTACGCATTCAGGGCGCCTGATGAAAGTGATGCTGGCCGGCACCGATGCCCTGTGGCGCGTCTGGCTCGGCTTCTTCCGCGAGCACTTCGCCTCCATCGTCTCGCTGTTCGTGCTGCTGCCGCTGTCGATCTATCTGAACTGGCGACTGGCCATCCTGCTCGTGATCCTGTGCGTCGTATTCACGGTGCTGACCACGATGGTCGTGCGCAAGACATCGGGCATGCAAAGCGACGTCGAGGAGCATTACGGCGACCTTTCCGCGCGTGCTTCCGATGCCCTGGGCAATGTCGCGTTGGTGCAGAGCTTCACGCGTATCGATGCCGAGGTGCAGGGCCTGCGCGGCGTCTCCAGCCAGCTGCTCGAAAAGCAGATGCCGGTGCTGTCGTGGTGGGCACTGGTCTCGGTGATGACGCGCGCCTCCACCACCATCACAGTGCTGGCGATCTTCACCGTCGGCATCGCGCTACATCAGCAGGGTCTCACCACCGTGGGCGAGATCGTGATGTTCGTCAGTTTTGCGACGATGCTGATTCAAAAGCTCGAACAGGTGGTCTCCTTCATCAACACCATCTTCATGGAAGCGCCGCGGCTGCGCGATTTCATGAATGTGCTCGATGCCGTGCCTGCCGTGCGCGACCGTATCGACGCCATGGATCCCGGCCGGCTGCAGGGCATGGTCGAATTCAACGACGTGTCGTTCTCCTATGACGGCAAGCGGCCGGCCATCGCGGATCTGTCCTTCACGGCGCTGCCCGGCGAGACCATCGCGCTCGTCGGCGCCACCGGCGCGGGCAAATCCACCGCTATCGCACTGCTGCACCGGGCCTTCGACCCGCAATCCGGCATCATCTCGATCGACGGTATGGATGTCCGTGCACTCACACTGTCGGGCCTGCGCCGAAACATCGGCGTCGTGTTCCAGGAGGCGCTGCTGTTCAATCGCTCCATCGCCGACAACCTGCGCGTCGGCAAGCCGGATGCGACGGACGAAGAGTTGCGCATTGCCGCTGCCCGCGCCCAGGCGCTCGATTTCATCGAACGCAGCGATAACGGTTTCAACACCAATGCCGGCGAACGTGGCCGCATGCTGTCCGGCGGCGAGCGGCAGCGGCTGTCGATCGCGCGAGCTCTGCTGAAGGATCCGCCGATCCTGATCCTCGACGAGGCCACCAGCGCGCTCGATGCCGTGACCGAGGCCAAGCTCAACGTCGCTCTCGATGAAGTGATGAAGGGCCGCACCACCTTCGTGATCGCGCACAGGCTGTCCACCATCCGCAACGCCACGCGCATCCTCGTATTTGAGAACGGCCGCGTGATCGAAGCGGGAACTTTCGATGAACTCGTGATGCAGGGCGGCTATTTCGCCAGTCTGGCCGCCGCCCAGTTCATGGTTCAGGAGGACGCACGCGCCAGCATGGCCCTGCCCGATGTCGCCGAACCCCTTTGATGTCTTTGGAGAACCGGTCGAAATTTGGCCCCTTTCATCACCGATTTAACCGGCTCGCCACTGTTCTGATGCTCTCGGCCGGTATAGGTTTGCAGCCGTCACCGCGTGACGGCAGACCGACATGAGAGCCCCGAACCTCAAATCCAAGAATTGCTGCGCGCGGTGCTGGAGCACTGCAGGCGGGCCGCAAAGGACCGGAATCGGATAGTGCAGTTTCACTTCGCATCGCGCCGCCTGCTATCACTCAACTGGTTCATCCTCGCCGCGGCACTTGCGCTCGGCGTGACCGCGCCGCGCACGGCCCGCGCTGAAGCGCTGCTGCTCGTCGAAGCCGATACCGGCAAGGTTCTGCAGGCTGAGAACGCGACCTATCCGTGGCATCCCGCCTCCGTCACCAAGCTGATGACGACCTATGTCACGTTGCAGGCGGTGAAGCAGGGACGCATCAACCTCGACACGGTGGTGACAGTGTCGCCGATCGCCTCCGCACAGTCGCCATCGAAGATGGGCTTCAAGGCCGGCACGCAGGTCACGATCGATAACGCGCTGAAGATGATGATGGTGAAGTCAGCCAACGACATGGCCGTCGTGCTCGCCGAAGGCGTCGGCGGCTCCGTCGACGGATTTTCCGCGATGATGAATGCCACGGCTCAGAAGCTCGGCATGACGCAGACCCACTATGTCAATCCGAACGGCCTGCCTGCCGACGAACAGGTGACCTCGGCGCGCGACCTCGCGATCCTTGCGCGTGCGATCATTCGCGACCTGCCGGAATACGAATATTTCGTCCATATTCCCGCGATTAAATTCGGCCGCCGCATCACGCCGAACTTCAACAAGCTGATCGGCCGCTATCCCGGCGCCGACGGCATGAAGACCGGTTTCATCTGCGCCTCCGGCTACAATCTCGTCGCCACCGCTACCCGTGGCAACAAGCGGCTGATCGCGGTGGTGCTCGGCGCCTCGTCCGGCCAGGCGCGCGCCGTCAAGGCCGCGCAGCTGCTGGAACGCGGCTTCAACACCGGCACAGGCGGCCTGACCTGGCTGCAGCCGGCGCTCGGCACCGTGGATGCCCTCGCACCGATCGACGCCGCGCCGCCCAACCTGCGCGACGAGATGTGCGGACCGAAACGCAAGCGCCCGGCCAGCGACGCCGATGATGAAGTCGTCGCCAGCAACGAAGCCAGCAGCCAGGCCATGTCGTTCTTCACCGCCGGCCTGCAGCCGCCAACGCTGCGCCCGGTCGACATGATCGCCGCGGCCGCCGCACCGGTCGAGCCGGTGATCGTTTATATTGGGCCGAAGAAGACCGGCGCCGACCTGATCGCCGCCAATGCGGTGGAAGAAGCCCGGCAGACGCCGAAGCCCAAGGGCAAGAAGGGCACCAAGACCGCGGCCAAGAAGCCTGACGCGGCAGCCGACAGCAAGGACGCCAAACCCGCAGCATCGGCCGAGGCAAAAACGGCCGCGAAACCTGCGGCCAAACCGGCTGCAAAACAGGCAGCGGTGAAACCGGATGCAGCCGCGCCGAAACCGGCCGCTGCAGCTAAGCCAGCCGCCGCCAAGCCCGCGGCTGCCAAGCCTGCCACGGCAGCCACCGCCGCTCCGGCCACAACGCCGGCCAAGCCGAAGGCAGCGGCCAAACCCGCACCGAAGGCTACCACCGGCGAAGCCAAGCCGGCTGCGGCAGCTCCGCGCACTTAGACCTTCGTCGACAAGGCTCAACTATCATCGTTAACGCGGCCAGTTTCCGGCTGCGTCATGTTGCGCCGCGCCTTGCTATCAAGGGCAGCTTTGCTCAATACTTCGACGAAATAATCAAATCGAGGGGGAAGCGTCATGGAGCGTATCTGGCTCAAACAATATCCGGCAGGCGTGCCAGCCGACATCGACGTCAGCCTGTATCCGTCGCTGGTCGATCTACTCGAAGAGAGCTTTGCCAAATTCCGCGATCGCAAAGCCTTCATCTGCATGGACAAGTCGATCACCTATCGTGAGCTCGACGAAATGTCCCTGGCGCTCGGCGCCTATCTGCAGAGCAAAGGCCTCGCCAAGGGTGCCCGCGTCGCGCTGATGATGCCCAACGTGCTGCAATATCCGATCGCCACCTCCGCGGTGCTGCGCGCCGGCTATGCCGTGGTCAACGTCAACCCGCTCTACACGCCGCGCGAGCTCGAGCATCAGCTCAAGGATTCCGGCGCCGAAGCCATCATCGTGCTGGAGAACTTCGCCTCCACGGTGCAGCAGGTGATTGCCAAAACCAATGTAAAACACGTCATCCTTGGCAGTATGGGCGACATGCTCGGCTTCAAGGGCGTGATCGTCAATCTCGTGGTCCGGCGCGTGAAGAAGATGGTGCCGGCTTACGAATTGCCGGGCGCCGTCTGGTTCAACGATGCAGTCTCCGCCGGCCGCAGCATGAAGATGAAGAAGCCGGTGCTCGGGCCCGACGACGTCGCTTTCCTGCAATATACCGGCGGCACCACCGGTGTTTCCAAGGGCGCGACGCTGCGCCATCGCAACATCCTGGCCAATGTGCTGCAGAACGATGCCTGGCTGCAGCCGGCGCTGCGCAAGCCGCCGCATGTGGACCAGCTTTTCATCGTCTGTGCGCTGCCACTCTATCATATCTTCGCACTGACGGCCTGCTTCCTGCTGGCCGTGCGCGCCGGCGGCGTCAACCTCCTGATCCCGAACCCGCGCGATATGCCAGGCTTCGTGAAGGAGCTGATGAAGTATCAGGTCAACAGCTTCCCGGCGGTCAACACGCTCTATAACGGCCTGCTGAATACGCCCGGTTTCGACCAGGTGGATTTCTCCAAGCTGAAGATTTCCAACGGCGGCGGCATGGCGGTGCAGAAGGCGGTGGCCGAGCGCTGGCTGAAGACGACCGGCTGCTTCGTGGCCGAAGGCTACGGCCTGTCGGAAACCTCGCCGACGCTGACCTGCAACCCGGCCGATGTCGATCAGTTCAACGGCTCGATCGGCGTGCCGGTGCCATCGACCTGGATCTCGATCCGCGACGACGACGGCAACGAAGTCCCGCTCGGCGAGCCCGGCGAGATTTGCGCCAAGGGCCCGCAGATCATGTCGGGCTACTGGAACCGGCCGGACGAGACCGCCAAGGTGATGACCGCGGACGGCTTCTTCCGCACCGGCGACATCGGCATCATGAGCCCCGACGGTTTCACCAAGATCGTGGATCGCAAGAAGGACATGGTGCTGGTCTCGGGCTTCAACGTCTATCCGAACGAGGTCGAGGACGTCATCGCCAGCCATCCCGGCGTGCTGGAATGCGCCGTGATCGGCGTGCCCGATCCGAAGACCACCGAGGCGGTGAAGGCCTTCGTCGTCAAGAAGGACCCGAACGTCACCGCCGAGGACATCATCAAGTTCTGCGGCACCCAGCTCACCAATTACAAGGTGCCGAAACAGATCGAATTCCGCACCGCTTTGCCGAAGACCAATGTCGGCAAGATCCTGCGCCGCGAACTCCGCGACGAGAAGAAGCAGGCCTCAGCGGCCTGACACACTGCTATAGGGTGGGCCCGCTCTCGCATGGCCCACCCTATGGACTTCAGCATGACTGCAACGACTCCCGCCGACATCATCACCTTCTGGACAGACGCCGGCTGGGACCGCTGGTACGCCAAGAACGACGATTTCGATGCCGAGATCACCCGCCGCTTTCGCGCGCTGTGGGATGAGGCCGTCGCAGGCAACCTTGCGTCATGGGAGGCCAGTGACGAGGGCACGCTCGCCCTGATCCTCGTGCTCGACCAGTTTCCCCGCAACATGTTCCGCAACGACCCGCGCGCTTTTTCCAGTGATCGCCTCGCTTGCGACCTCACGATCAAGGCCGTCGCGCGCGGCGTCGATCAGCGCGTCGACCAGCAGATGCAGCAGTTCGTCTACCGCTGATGCATTCGGAAGACCTCGTCGATCAGGAGCGCTGCTGCGCACTGTTTCGCGCCACCGGCGAGACCGACAATCTGAAATTCGCCGACGAGCACGCCGACATCATCCGGCGCTTCGGCCGTTTCCCGCACCGTAACCGGGTGCTGGGCCGCAGCACCACGGCGGAGGAACAGGCGTTTCTGGATGCCGGCGGCTTCGGCGGCTGACGTCATCAGGATGCGCGCAGCAGGCCAAGTTTTGCGCAGCACATAATATTGCCCGCGTCATGCAGCCGGTCTAAACACACTCACCCTTACTTTCAGGAGAGATCGACGATGACCATTCAAGTTGGCGACAAGCTGCCCGAGTCCAAGCTCCGTGTCATGACCTCCGAAGGTCCGGCCGTGAAGACCACCGACGACATCTTCAAGGGCAAGAAAGTGGCGCTGTTCGCGGTGCCCGGCGCCTATACCGGCACCTGCCACAAGATGCATCTGCCGAGCATCTTCCTCAACGCCTATGCCATCAAGGACAAGGGCGTCGACACCATCGCGATCATCTCCGTCAACGATGTGTTCGTGATGAACGCCTGGAAGAAAGACACCGACCTGCGCGACGAAGCGGTGTTCCTCGCCGACGGCAATGCCGACTTCACCAAGGCCATCGGCATGGAGCTCGACGCGTCGGGCAACGGCCTCGGCATCCGCTCGCATCGCTATTCCATGCTTGTGGAAGACGGCAAGGTGACTAAGCTCAACCTTGAGCCGGCACCGGGCAAGGTCGAAGTCTCCGGCGGCGACACCCTGCTCGGTCAGCTGTGAGCTGAGATCTTCGATTAGAGAACCACGAACTCCGTCATGGCCGGGCAGCGCGAAGCGAACCTTCGCTAGATGTCCCGGCCATCCACGTCTTCGCCGCGGGCCAAGACGTGGATACCCGGCATTCGCCGGGCATGACGGCAGAGTTTGGTGTGCAGTCAGCGCAAAATGCCGCCCGCTTCTACCGCCCGCGGTTCTCCGCCAGCCCGTCCCGCGACAGCTGATCGGCACGCTCATTCTCCGCATGGCCGGCATGGCCCTTGACCCAGTGCCAGCGCACGTCATGGGTCTTCAGCGCAGCATCGAGCCGCTGCCACAGGTCGACATTCTTCACCGGCTTCTTGTCCGACGTCTTCCAGCCGTTTTTCTTCCAGCCGTGAATCCAGCTCATGATGCCGTTGCGCAGATACTGGCTGTCGGTGTGCAGATCCACCGAACACGGCTTTTTCAACGCTTCCAGCGCCGAGATCGCCGCCATCAGCTCCATGCGGTTGTTGGTGGTGTGGGCCTCGCCGCCCTTCAATTCCTTCTCAGCATCGCCGAAACGAAGGATAGCGCCCCAGCCACCGGGGCCGGGATTTCCCGAGCAGGCGCCGTCCGTATAGATCGTCACAGGCGTCGCAGTGGTCACGCGGGCTGCCTCGCCGCTTCGACGCCGTAGTCGGCCATCGACGTCACCGACTGGTGGAAGCGCAGCTTGCGGACATACTCGACCGGATCCTTCGGCTTCACGAAGGCGCCTTCCGGCACATTGAGGAAATCCACGAGACGCGTGAGCAAGAAACGGATCGACGCGCCGCGTGCCAGCAGCGGAAACGCCGCGCGCTCGGCACTGGTCAACGGACGCACCGCCTCATAGGCATTGAGGAAAGCGCGCGCCTTGGTGGCATTGAACGACAGATCCGGCTCGAAGCACCAGGCGTTCAGGCAGATCGCCACGTCGTAGGCCAGCATGTCATTGCAGGCGAACGGGAAGTCGATCAGGCCGGAGAGCTTGTCGCCAAGAAAGAACACGTTGTCCGGAAACAGATCCGCATGGATCACGCCTTCCGGCAGACCGGTCGGCCAATGCGCGGCAAGATAGTCGAGTTCGGTCTGCAGGAAAGCGCGCAGCCCGGGCTGAACCGTATCGGCGCGCGGTGCCGCGAGTGCGAGCAAACCGCGCCAGCCATCGACCGACAGGTTGTTCTTGCGCACCAGCGGGAAATCGCGCCCGGCGACATGCATCCTCGCCAGCGCCTCGCCGACACCAGCGCAATGCATCGCGTTGGGACGGCGCGGCCACATGCCTTCGAGAAAGTTGATAATCGCGGCGGGCCGACCGGCGAGCGATGCATAGACCGCACCGTCGCGATTCTTCTGCGGCTGCGGGCAATTCACGCCGCGCGCGCAGAGATGCGCCATCAGACCGAGGAAGTAAGGCAGGTCGTCCGCCTCGACGCGCTTCTCATAGAGCGTGAGGATATACGCGCCCTTGGAGGTGTGCATCAGGAAGTTGGAATTCTCGACGCCTTCGGCGATGCCCTTGTAGGAGAGCAATTCGCCGACATCGTAGCTCTTCAGGAAGTCCGCGAGATCATCGGCGGCAACATCGGTATAGACCGCCATCGCGGTTACGCCGCGGCCTCGGGACGCAGCGAACGCGGCAGCGGGAAGAATTCGTTTTCTTCAGCAGCCGACACCGTTTCCACATGCAGTTCATAACGCTGCGCGAATGCATCCATGATTTCTTCGACGATCACTTCCGGTGCCGAGGCGCCCGCCGTGATGCCGAGGCTGGTGATGCCTTCGAACATGCTCCAGTCGAGATCGCTGGCGCGCTGCGCCAGCACCGAAACCCTGCAGCCCTCGCGCTCGGCCACTTCGCGTAGACGCTGCGAGTTCGACGAGTTCGGCGCGCCGACAACGATCAGCGCATCGACCACCGGCGCCACCTTCTTCACGGCAAGCTGGCGATTGGTGGTGGCGTAGCAGATGTCTTCCTTGTGCGGCCCGTTGATCGTGGGGAAGCGGCTCTTCAGCACTTCGACGATCTCGGCGGTGTCGTCGATCGACAGCGTCGTCTGGGTCACGAAAGCGAGATTGTTCGGATCCTTCGGCTGGAAGGTCTGGGCGTCTCCAGCGGTCTCGATGAGCTGCACAGCGCCTGGCGGCAGCTGGCCGACGGTGCCGACCACTTCCGGGTGATGCGAATGCCCGATCAGCAGGATCTCACGGCCGCGCTTGAAGTGGATCGCCGCCTCGCGGTGTACCTTGGTGACCAGCGGGCAGGTCGCGTCCAGCGAGAAGAAATTGCGCTGACGGGCATCCTCGGGAACCGATTTCGGCACGCCATGGGCGGAAAATACTACCGGCGCGGAAGTATTGTCCGGGATTTCGGCGAGTTCCTCGACGAAGATCGCGCCCTTGGTCTTCAGACTGTCCACCACATACTTGTTATGGACGATCTCGTGGCGGACATAGACCGGCGCGCCATGGATGGCGAGTGCGCGTTCGACCGTATCGATCGCCCGGACGACGCCTGCGCAGAAGCCGCGCGGCGAACAAAGAACGATTTTCAGGGACGGTTTGGTCGTCATATCGGGGCGATCCAGGGGCCTGGGCACCAAAATGGCAGGTGCGATGGGTCAGATTGGCAAAATTCAGCCAAAGAGCTTGTCTGAATAAGGACTTGGGGCCGGTTTGCGGCGCTGTCAAGGCCGAACTGCCGGGCATTGCGCGGTTGCCCTCTGACAGATTATATAGAGCCTTAATTCCCGTCATCACCGATGACCAGACGGCTTCGCCTCCGAAAGAGGTGGGCGAAGCGCAAAGGAGATGTGCCATGAGCAATGCCCCGCTGATGCCAAAGGCGACGGCCGTGTGGCTGGTCGACAATACGGCGCTGACCTTCGATCAGGTCGCCGATTTCACCAAGATGCACCCGCTCGAGATCCGCGCCATTGCCGACGGCGACGCCGCCCAGGGCATCAAGGGCATGGACCCGATTTCCAACGGGCAGCTGACCCGCGACGAGATCGAAAAGGGCGAGAAGGACAAGAATTATCGGCTCAAGCTCGAAGAGAGCAAGGTGATCCTGCCGCCAGCTGCCAAGAAGAAGGGCCCGCGCTACACCCCGGTGTCGCGCCGTCATGAGCGCCCGAGCGCGATCCTGTGGCTAGTGCGTAACCATGCCGAGCTGAAAGACAGCCAGATCATGCGGCTGGTCGGCACCACCAAGACCACCATCGCCTCGATCCGCGACCGCACCCACTGGAATGCCTCGACCCTGACCCCGATGGATCCGGTGACCCTCGGCCTGTGCTCGCAGATCGAACTCGATTTCGAAGTGCAGCGCGCGGCCAAGGAAAAGCCGACCGACCAGGCTTACGGCGGCGCGACCCTGCTGCCCGCGTCGGAAACCACCCGCAAGGACGAGCTCGAGACCGCCGAGAGCGGCAGCGGCGACCTCAATGTCGACGCCGTGTTCGCCAAGCTGAAGGGCATCGGCGGCAGCAAGAAGCAGGACGACGACGAATAAGCGCCTGCGCTGCGCGCAGATGCGCGGCGGCAAGGACAGAATTGAAAACGCGGCGGTTCATCCCGCCGCGTTTTTGTTTCAGGTGATGCGCCGCCCGCTTACGCCAGCGGGCGACGGATGCTGACATTGATGCTGCCGTCATCGTCATATGCCACCAGCTTGCCGATGAAATTCGAGAACGACGTGGCGAGTTCGATGAAGCAGCCCTGTCTGTCGATCATGTAAGCGAGGACGTCGTCGGCATTCTCCAGGTTCACGCCTGCATCAGCCAGTTCGCTGATGTCCGGGATGACCTCGTGATCGACGAAGTAGATCTTGCCCTTCGCCTTACCCTTGTAGATTTCGACGATCGGATCGCCGCCGTGACTTTCCGCCACCGGATAGCAGAACGCACGAAACGCTTGGTCCCAGAGATCGGCTTTGGCCAGGAATACCCCTATGTCGTTATATTCGAAGCCGGTATCGAGGCCGTGCAGATAGCGAATTGAATCGAATGTCTCGACGCCATCAGCCAGCGGGCTGGCTGTGTCGAGATCGAAATAGAAGCCGTTATTCGCTTTCAGAAACGCCGTATAATCGGATGAGAATTCGATACCCTGCTCGGCGGCAAAAGCTGCAATCGCCTTCTCCGTCACCGGCTTGAATGTCATCGCATCGGGATAGTCTTCGAACCTGAACTCGTTCGCCATCATGTACTCCGCTTATGCGTAAAGGATCCCGCCTGAGCGGTGCCTCCCTTGGTGCTGCAGAGGTAAGGCAAGGTTCATGGTTGCGCCCGACGCATAATCTTCACTTTCCAAACGCCATCGAATCCTGCGACATCGCGCATGGACGGCAACGCATGGAGTGGCGACGATGGCATCTCTCTGGCTTGGTCTGATGCGCTTGCTGGCCGGCTTCCGCCGCGGTCTGCGCGATCCGGAATTTCGCGCGATCCTGTTTCTGCTGGCCATCGCCATGACCGGCGGCGCCGTGTTCTTTCACGCCGTGGAAGGCTGGCCGTGGATCGACGCCGCCTATTTCAGCGCGATGGCGCTCACCACCGTCGGCGACGCCACGCTGTCGCCAACCACCGCCATCGCCAAGATCTTCACAATGCTGTTCTCGATCTGCGGCATCGGACTGATGCTGGCATTCCTGTCGCGGCTATCGACGTTCCGAGAGCATGAGGAAGGCCGGGAGTGATATCGTAGCCGTCACGCCTTCTTCAGAAATTCCGTGCGCAGCACCAGGCCTTTCACCTTGTCGGTGCGGCCTTCGATCTCGTCTTCATTATCGGTGAGATGGATGTTCTTGATCACGGTGCCGCGCTTGAGCACGGTGGACGAGCCTTTCAGCTTGAGGTCCTTGATCAGCGTGACGGTATCGCCTTCGGCGAGCAGCGCGCCGTTCGAATCCCTGACCTTGATATCCATGATGTTGTCCTTTTTCTTCCCTTCTCCCCTTGTGGGAGAAGGTGGCGCGGACGAAGTCCGTGCCGGATGAGGGGTGAGACGGAGCTCTGCAGCCCCCTCACCCGTCTCGAACCCGATACGCGGGATTCGATCCACCCTCTCTCACAAGGGGAGAGGGGAAGCAAGGCGGCGTCACTACGCAATGCGGCAACACGACAATGCGCAGCACGAGTTTGCACCGATGCTGCGCATTTCTTTCAGCCGGATCAGAACTTGTAGGTGATACCCGTGCCGACCAGCCACGGGTCGAGCTTGACCTGACCGGTGATCGCCGCGCCGCTGGCCAGCGTGCCTTCCCAATCCGGGCGCATCCACATCTTTTTCACATCGACATTCCAGCCCCAATGCTTGTCGATCATGTAATCGAAGCCGAACTGCAGCACCGGCGCCGCGGTGTCTTTCAAACGGCTGTTGATCACGCCCACGCCGCTGGCACTCTGGCTGAAGAACCAGGTGTAGTTCACGCCAGCGCCGATATAGGGCTTGAAGGCGCCGAACTGCGTGAAGTGATATTGGAAGGTCAGCGTCGGCGGCAGCAGCCACGCCTTGCCGACGTCGAGGCCGGCAATGGCGCCGTCACCGGTGACGTGGTGCTTGGTGACACCAAGGATCAGTTCGGCTGCGAGGTTCGGCGTGAAGAAATACGAGATGTCGAGTTCGGGAACGACCTGATCGGAGGTCTTCAGGCTGGAGCCCGGCACCTGGTGAACCGTACCACCATTCTCCGGAATGACGCCGAGCACGCGCAGACGGATCATCCAGGGATTCCACGCTTCAACCACCGGCGCCTTGGTGTACGGCGTCGCCGCCGGAAGATCGGCGGCGTCCGCCGTTGTCGCCATGCTGGTCATCGCCGTTGCTGCCATCAGCAACGACATGGTCGTCAAGATTCTCTTCATCGCCAAGCGCCCTGTCTTTCGATTCGTTCGGGGTGAACGATCTCACCCGATCAGATCCGAAAGACGCTCGCCGCGGCGCTCACACGTTGATCTCAATCAAAAGCAAACGACCGCACAGCGTCTCGCTGCGCGGTCGTTGCCTTTGGGAGACACAGTGTTGCGGAATATCAATCCGCGGCGTTACGGCCGGCTTGGATTGTTCAGCATGTACTCGCCGAGATTGCGCTGCGCGCGGTCGGCGCGATTGATGGCATTGCTGCGCTGAACGTCGCGGTCCTTGCGGCAGGCCGCATATTCCGGCGAACCGACAGCGACACCATTAGCGCGGCAGATCGCGTCATCGTCATCGCCGAGGCTCGACATGGGAATGTCGGTGCGGCGCGCGCAGGCGCTGAGCAGCGTCGCGGCCAGCGTCAGCGCGATGAGAGAGGTCGAGGTCAGTCGCATGCATGGTTCCGTTACTTGATCTTCTCTGTCATTGCCGGGCTTGACCCGGCAATCCAGCTTTGCCGTTTGAAAGGAAGATGGATGCCCGGGTCAAGCCCGGGCATGACGTGAGAGTGTTTAGCGCGAAATGCGGGATTTGTAAGGTCTGCTTAGACCCTGCCCTTCAACGCCGCGCCGATTTCGTCCAGCGACTTCGGATCCTCGATGGTCGCGGGCATGGTCCAGCTGTCGCCGTCCGCGATCTTCTTGATGGTGCCGCGCAGGATTTTGCCCGAACGCGTCTTCGGCAGCCGGCCGACAGCGATGGCGAGCTTGAACGCCGCGACGGGGCCGAGCTTTTCGCGCACCAGCGCGACCACTTCCTTCTCGATGTCAGCAACCGGCCGCTCAACGCCGGCCTTCAGCACCAGGAAGCCGCAGGGCACCTCGCCCTTGATGGTATCCTTGATCCCCAGCACGGCGCATTCGGCGACGTCCGGATGCGAGGCCAGAATCTCTTCCATGCCGCCGGTGGAGAGGCGATGGCCGGCGACATTGATGATGTCGTCGGTGCGGCCCATCACATAGACATAGCCATCGTCATCCAGATAGCCGGCATCGGAAGTTTTGTAGTAGCCGGGAAACTCGTTGAAATAGGCTTCCTTGCAGCGCTCGTCCTGCTCCCACAATGTCGGCAGACAGGCCGGCGGCATCGGCAGCTTGATGACGATGGAGCCCATGGTGCCGGCGGGTACCGGCTTCGCAGCTTCGTCCACCACCTCGACCTTGTAGCCGGGCATCGGCACCGTCGGCGAGCCGTGCTTCACCGGGAGCTGGCCAAGGCCCACCGGATTGCCGGCGATGCACCAGCCGGTCTCGGTCTGCCACCAGTGATCGATCACCGGCACCTTCAACTGCTTCTCGGCCCAGTCCACCGTCGGCGGATCGGCGCGCTCACCGGCCAGGAACAGCGTGCGGAAATGCGAGAGATCATATTTGCGAATGAAACTGCCGTCCGGATCGTCCTTGCGGATGGCGCGGAAGGCGGTCGGCGCCGTGAAGAAAGCAACGGCCTTGTGTTCGGAGATGACGCGCCAGAACGCGCCGGCATCCGGCGTGCCGACCGGCTTGCCTTCATACATGATCGACGTCGCGCCATGGAACAGCGGCGCATAGACGATATAGCTATGGCCGACCACCCAGCCGATGTCGGAGCCGCACCACCAGACTTCGCCCGGCTTCACGCCGTAGAGATTCCACATCGACCAGGCGAGCGCGACGGCATGACCGCCATTGTCGCGCACCACGCCCTTCGGTTTGCCGGTCGTGCCGGACGTATAGAGGATATAGAGCGGATCGGTCGCCAGCACTGGCACGCAATCCGCGGACTTCTTCGCCGCCATCGCCTTGCTGCGCAATTCGGCCCAGTCATGATCGCGGCCGGCCACCAGGTCGCAGCCATGCTGCGGGCGCTGCAGGATGATGCAGGCATCGGGCTTCGCGCTGGCGAGCGCGATCGCTTCATCCAGCAGCGGCTTGTATTGCACGATGCGGCCGGGCTCGATGCCGCAGCTCGCGGACAGGATCAGCCTCGGCCTCGCATCGTCGATGCGTGTCGCGAGTTCCTTCGCCGCGAAGCCACCGAACACCACCGAATGCACCGCGCCGATGCGCGCGCAGGCGAGCATGGCGACCACAGCCTCAGGTACCATCGGCATATAGAGGATGACGCGATCGCCCTTGCCGACGCCAAGGTCCTGCAGGATGGCGCCGAGCACCTGCACCTCATGCAGCAGCTGTGCATAGGTGATTTTCCGGACCTCACCCGTCAGCGGTGAGTCGTGAATCAGCGCGACCTGATCGGCGCGGCCACCGGCGACATGGCGATCCAGCGCGTTGTAGCAGGTGTTCAGCACGCCGCCGACAAACCAGCGGCCGTAGAGACCCACGGACGGATCGAACACCTTCTTCGCTGGCGCAATCCAGTCGATCGCCTTCGCGGCTTCGCTCCAGAAGCCTTCCGGATCGGACAGCGACTGCGCGTGGACGTCGTGATAGCGGCTGGATGCGTTGGTTGTCATGGCGTCTCTCCCGCCCCAGCTTTACCGCCGGGTTCATTGCACACTGATTGTCACGGGATCGCCGGCTATTTCAAGGGTGCCTTTGGTTGTGGCTTGACCGACATCTCCACGCCGATCCGCTCGATTTCCTGCGCCAGCGCCTTGTAATTGGCGCGCGCGACGTCGAGTTGCGGATCGAGCTTGATCGCCGCACCGAAATCGCGGACTGCGCGCGGCCGATCGCCCTTCTTGCGCCAGAGTTCGCCGCGCGCATTGAACAGAACGGCCTGCGTCGGATCGAGTCGCAGCGCCGCATCGTAATCGGCGATGGCACGATCGGTCTCATCCTTGCGGGTGTAGACACCGGCGCGCGCAATCAACGCTTTCAGCCGGTCGGCCCGCTCGGTCTTTTCGTTGTCGATCAGCGTGCTGCAAACTGCGAGAATCTTCTCGTCATCACCTGACGCAACAGCCGCCACGCACAGTGCGGGATCGACGTGCGCGGTGGCTGCCGGCTCGTTGACCGCTGGCGATGCCCTGTCGGGAGCCACGCAACATAATACGAGCAGGACGCCGATAACGCGCAATACGCTGCCCACATATGAATTGCGAAAAGTCATTGTCTATCGGGTGCTCGCATCGGCGGATGGATGCAATCCAATTGCCGGCTTGCGCGCCGCCACCCGATATTTCTCAAGCTGCTTGCGATGTCGCAAAGCGATATCCAGCGTTGAATCGATCTGAACGGCTGCGTCGAAATCGGCCAGAGCGCGCGCAGGGTCGCCCTTGTCGCGCCAGGCGACGCCGCGATTGTTATAGGCCATCGCCAGCTCCGGCTGAAGCTGCAGCGCCGTCGTGTAGTCGGTGATGGCGCGATCATATGCGCCGCTGAGACTGAAGGAGTTTCCGCGATTCACGAAGTAGCTAGCCTTCGGCTCCAGCCGGATCGCCGCGTCGAAATCCGCAATCGCGCGGCCATAGGCATTGTTGCGCGCATAGGACTGACCGCGCGCATCGTAATGTTCCGCGGTCGGCTCCAGGCGAATGATGTCGCTCTGGTCGTCGATCACCAGATCGAAGCGCTTGACCTTGGCATAGGCGGCCGCGCGATCGATGAGACCCTGCACCCGCGTCGGATCGAGCCGGACCGCTTCATTGTAATCGCGAACGGCCAATCGATTTTCGTGCATCGATGCGAAGGTCGCGGCGCGGCTCGCAAATAATTGGGCCTCGTTCGGCCGCAGCTTGATCGCGCGGTCGAAGTCATCAAGCGCACGGTCGAACTTCTTGCCGGCCGCAAGCGCCTTGCCGCGGGCTTCGAGCGCTGCGGCCGAGAGGGGATCGAGCTGAACTGCCAGATCACCATCCGCAATGGCTAGGTCGACCTGTTCCAGCCTGAGTTGCAGCCCGGCGCGCACGATCAGGGCATGAACGCGGTCCGGCGGTGCCGCCGTCGAGCCGATCACCAGGGCGCAGATGCCGAGCATCTGCTCGGGCGGCAAGGTGTCGTCATTCGCGCAGGTGGCAGCGGCCTCGGCCGTACCCTGCGCTCGGACGGCCGCATGGGGCAGCGATGGCGCCGCAAGAGCGGCACACAGAACCAACGTCCGAAACGAATGACCCATGAAAGCCCCAGCAAGCCAGCCGGACCACTCTACCTGATCAGGCCCCGCTCCCGATAGTAGCGCAACGCGCCGGGATGCAGCGGCACCGGGTTTTTGCTCACGGCGCTCGCCAGCCGGATCTCGTGGCCAGCGCGGTGCGCGATGGCGAGTTCGTCGAGGCCGCCGAACAAGCGCTTCGTCATCTGATAGACGAGTTCATCCGGCACGGCATTACTCGTCACCAGATAGTTCATCACCGATGCCGTCGGCACGGATTTGTCCTGACTGACATAGGTCCGGGCTGGAATCCGGTCCGGCTTGAACGGCACGCCGATCTTTCTGACCAGCGCGGGCGGCACTGGCACGATGACGATATCCGTGGCCTCGCTGAGTTCCCTGATCGATGTCACGCCGAGACCCGCAGACTGCAGCGTGGCATCGAGCTTCTTCTCGATCATCATCGTGGTGGATTCGGCAAAGGAGAAATACCTGATCTCGCCGAGATTCTCATAGCGCAGCCCCGCAGCGCCCAGAATGGCGCGGGCGTTCAACTCGGTGCCCGATCTCCGCTCGCCAACCGAGAGGCTCCGGCCCTTGAGATCGCTCAGCGTCCTGATGCCGCTCTCTTTGGTGGCAACAATCTGGATGTAATTCGGATAGAGCGCGCCGATCACCCGCAGCCGGTCCTGCTTGCCATCGAAGCCCGCCGTGGCATTGCCGGCCCAGGCGTCCTGCAGCGCGTCACCGAGCGCAAAACCCACCTGCCCGGTGCCTTGCTGCAGCCGCGAGAGGTTCTCGACCGAACCATCGGTTGTCTGCACCTGAACTTTCGCGCCGGGAATATCCGCATAGATCATCGCGATCGAGACGCCGAGCGGAAAATAGATGCCGGACGTATTGCCAGTCAGCAGCGTGATCGACGGCTCGGCGCGTGCCGCTGCGCTGCACATGACGACTACAGTCGTCATGGCCGCTATCAGACGCTTCCTCATACTCATTTTATTCCTGTCGTTCAGGCCGCGAAGGTGAACCGCAGCCCTCATGCGGTCAACGGCGTCGCAATAGCGAACGCCGTTGCCGCGACGAAAGTTTCACCGGTAAGCCCTTGCGCCAGCCGGGTAAAACGGCATGAATGCGCCGCACTCAGAATAATAAGGCCGGCAAAGCCGGCTGCGGGAAATATCCCGGGGGATGAAACATGGCTGACCAGAAATCAAACACGAGCGATGACACCGTTGCCATCTCCGACGAGGCTTTGGCAAAGGCTGAAGCCTTCATCGAAGCCGATGAAGGCGCAACAAATCGCCTGTTGGGCTGGGCCGGAACGATCTCCACCGGCATCGCCGTGGTGATGAGCCTGTTTCATCTCTATGCCGCCTACGCGATCGTGCCGACGCAGGAACTGCGTTACGTCCACGTCGCCTTCACGCTGATCCTCAGCTTCCTGCTATTCCCCGTCGCTGCGCGCTTCCGCAACCGCGTGCGCTGGTGGGACATCGTGCCGGGCATCGTCGCCATCGGCACCATTGCCTATGCGCTGTGGGGCGGCGACGATTTCACCGACCGCGCTACGCTGCCGGATCATATGGATGTCATCGTCGGCATCGTCTTCATCGTGCTGCTGCTGGAAGCGACGCGCCGTACCACGGGCCTGATCATGCCGGTCGTGTCCGTGTTCTTCATCGCCTATGCGATGCTCGGCCCGCATCTGCCGGCGCCATGGACCCATCGCGGCTATGACCTGCCGCGCCTCGTCGGCCATCTCTTCATCACGCTGGAGGGCATCTTCGGCGTCGCGGTCGACGTGTCGGCCACGCTGATCATCTTGTTCACGATCTATGGCGCGTTCCTGTCGATGTCCGGCGCCGGCAAATTCTTCATCGATTTCTCGCTATCGTTGATGGGAAACAAGTCGAACGCCGCGGGCCGCACCGTGGTGCTGTCCTCGTTCCTGCTCGGCGGCCCATCCGGCTCGGGCGTCGCCACCACGGTGATGATCGGCACCGTCGCCGCCCCGATGCTGGCCAAGGCCGGTTTTGAGAAGAACGCTGCCGGCGGCCTGCTGGCTGCAGGCGGTCTCGGCGCGATCCTGTCGCCGCCGGTGCTCGGCGCCGCCGCGTTCCTGATCGCTGAATTCCTCAAGATCAGCTATCTCGACGTGATCTGGATGGCGACCATCCCGACCTGTCTCTACTACCTGTCGCTGCTGATCATGGTGGAGATCGACGCCAAGCGGTTCGGCGCCCACAATGTCAATGTCAGGCCTGAGCTCAGCCTCGGCGTGATGATGAAGCGTTACGGGTTCCACTTCATTTCCCTGCTCGCCGTCGTCGTCTTCATGATCATCGGCTACTCGCCGTCACTGTCGGTGTTTTACGCCACGCTCGTCACCTTCGTGCTCAGTTTCCTGCGCAAGGACACCGCGCTGGTGCCGAAGAAACTGGTGAAGGCACTGGCCGACGGCTCGATCGGCGCGCTCAATGCCGCCACCACCTGCGCTTGCGCCGGCATCGTGGTCGGCGTCGTCACGCTCACCGGCCTCGGCCTGAAATTCTCGTCGATCGTGATTTCCTATGCGGGCGGCAGCTTGCTGCTGACGGCGATCTATACGGCGCTGATCGTCTGGATCATCGGCCTCGCGGTGCCGGTCACCGCGTCCTACATCATCTGCGCGGTGATCGCCGCGCCCGCACTGATCAAGCTCGGCGTGCCCGACTACGCCGCACACATGTTCATCTTCTATTACGCCGTGCTCTCGGAAGTCTCCCCGCCCACCGCACTGTCGCCCTTCGCGGCGGCGGCGATCACCGGCGGCGATCCCTACAAGACCACGCTGCAGTCGTGGAAATACACGCTGCCGGCCTTCCTGGTGCCATTCGTCTTCGTCTGCGACCCGCAGGGCGTCGGCCTGCTGCTGAACATTCCGAAGGGCGGCTCGTGGGTGGACATCGTCGAGATTACCTTCAAGACCACGCTGGGACTGCTGGCGCTTGCCGCCGTCGCGCAGAACTGGGCACTGCGACAAAATACACCGATCGAGCGCGGCCTGCTTCTGCTATCGGGATTACTGCTGGTGTTCCCGAGCCTGATCGAGGCGATCATCGAATCGATCATCGGTCGCGACATCAGCTACACATTCGTGCCCGGCCTCATCATCGGCCTCGGCGTGCTGCTCTGGCAGGCAAGGACGAGGACGCAACCGGCACCGGCATGACCAACGACAGAAACGAATAACGTCAAGTTATCGCACGACGCGGACGCCGCAGATAAGCGGCGCCGCCGACTTCAGGGAGTGACGCGATGAGATGGACAGCTTTCAGCCTTGCACTGCTCGGCATCGCCTGCGCGGCGACCGGCGCTTCTGCGGAAGACAAGACCATCGCCATTGCCACCGGCGGGACCGGCGGCATCTTCTATCCGCTCGGCGGCGGTCTCGCGAACCTGTTGTCGAAGAAACTGCCGCATACCCAGGCCACCGGCGAAGTCACCGGCGGCAGCGTCGACAATATCAAGCTCCTGGAGACTGGTCAGGCCGATCTCGGTTTCATGACCGGCGACGTCGCGTCCGATGCTGTGAAGGGCGAGAACAAGTTCAAGAAGCCCGTTCCGCTGCGCACCATCGTCGCCGTCTATTCCAGCCCGGTGCATGTGGTGACCATCGCCGGCACCGGCATCGAGAAATTTGCCGATCTGAAAGGCAAGCGCATTTCCGGCGGTGCGCCGGGCAGCGCCACCGAGGCGCAGACCTTCCGCCTGCTCGAAGCCGCGGGCCTCGACAAGGACAAGGACGTCAAGCGCGAACGTCTGTCGGTCGCGGAATCCGCGTCCGCGCTCAAGGATCGCAAGATTGATGCCTTCTTCTGGGGCGGCGGCGTGCCGACCGCCGCCGTCGTTGACCTTGCCGCAACGCCCGGTGTCACCATCAAGCTGATCGACATCGATTACCTGTTAGAGCCGATCGTGAAAAAGTATGGCCAGATCTTCGCACCCAGCGTGATCAAGGCCGGCAGCTATCCGGGCCAGACCACCGACAGCCGTGGCTTCGCCGCCTGGAATCAGATCATGGCCACCGACAAGATGTCGGACGACACGGCCTATGCGATCACAAAGACGATCTTCGAGAACAAGGCCGATCTCGTCGCCGTCCATAAAGAGGCGGAGAACATCAATCTCGCCACGCAGACACCAGCGCAGTCGCCGGCGCCCTATCACCCCGGCACGCTGAAATATCTCAAGGAAGTCGGCGCGGTGAAATAGTCACCGCGACATCAATCAAAACTGGAGGAGAGGACAACCATGTTCAAGCGTTTCAGAAAGACATCGATTGCCGTGGCGCTGGTCGCCACGGCCGGCCTTGCAGGCGCGGCCATCGCGCAGCAGAAGACCATGGCGATCGGCACTGGCGGCACCGGCGGCGTCTATTATCCGCTCGGCGGCGCCATCGCCAATGTGCTGTCGAAGGCGCTGCCGAACACCCAGGCCACCGCGGAAGTCACCGGCGGGTCGGTCGATAACCTCAAGCTGATTGCCTCGGGCCAGAGCGAGCTCGGCTTCAGCATGGCCGACGCCGCGCTCGACGCGCTGAACGGCCAGGACAAGTTCAAGAGCGGCAAGGTCCCGCTGCAGACTTTGCTGGTGGTCTATCCGAACCGCATGCATATCGTGACCATCGAGGGCGCCGGCATCGAGAAGATGTCGGATCTCAAGGGCAAGCGCGTCTCCACGGGCTCGCCGGGCGGCGCCACCGAAGTGATGGCGTTCCGCGTCATCGAGGCCGCCGGTCTCGACAAGGACAAGGACATGAAGCGCGAGCGTCTCGGCGTCGCTGAGTCCGTCAACGCCATCAAGGACCGCAAGATCGACGCCTTCTTCTGGGTCGGCGGCGTTCCCACCGCCGCCGTCACCGATCTCGCCGCCACACCCGGCATGAAAATCAAGTTCGTCGACCATGCCGACCTCGCCGCCAAGATGAACGAGAAATACGGCAAGCTGTATTCGCCCTCGACCATCAGCAAGAGCATCTATCCCGGCATGGACAAGGACAATGCCAATACCGAAGTCTGGAACATCATCGTGACCGGCAACAAGATGAGCGACGACGACGCCTACAACATCGTCAAGACGCTGGTGGAGAAGAAGGCCGACATCGTCGCCGTGCACAAGGAGGCCGAGAGCTTCTCGCTCGACAACCAGGTGCAGGAGCGCTCCCCGGTGCCGTTCCATCCGGGCGCGCTGAAATACTTCAAGGAAAAGGGCATCGGGAAGTAAGACCAGCCCGCCACAAGACCAGACTTAAGGCCGCGATGCGAAAGCCTCGCGGCCTTTGTTTTTAAGTGGTTGATCGCGGACCTCCCCTTTGTCATCCCCGCCTAGGCGGAGACGACGGCGGCCACGTCGAATACCGCGGAACCGGCGTGACTTCGCGCCGTTGCCTGCCGGGCACTGCCGTGCCGTGAGGGCCGCGCGTGCACGACGACGCCAACAGGATCAAACATCCGCTCGACGCGCTGAACTTTTTTCTCGCCGATGTCCGAGACGGGCTCGGGCCCTATCTCGCGATCTATCTGCTGACAGTCCAGAAATGGGACGAGGCCTCCATCGGCATCGTGATGTCGGTCGCCGCCCTCGCCGGCATTGTCGCGCAGACCCCCGCCGGCGCCCTGATCGACAAGACCACGGCCAAGCGCGCCATCGTCATTCTTGCCGCCGTCATCGTCACACTCGGCTCGATCGTGCTGCCACTCTACCCCGGCTTCCTATTTGTCGCGACGACACAGGCACTGACCGGTGTCGCCGCGGCCGTCTTCGCACCGGCACTGGCGGCGATCACACTCGGCATTGTCGGCCCCAAAGCCTTTGCCCGCCGGATCGGCCGTAACGAGGCGTTCAACCATGCCGGCAATGCGACGGCGGCGACGTTGGCCGGCATCTTCGCCTATGCCTTCGGACCGATCGTCGTGTTCTGGCTGATGGCCGCGATGGCTGTGGCGAGCATCCTCGCGACGCTGGCGATCCCCGCTAATGCCATCGATCATCAGATGGCCCGCGGTCTCGGCGATCTCGACGACACGCACGATCACGATGCCGCCGACCGGCCATCCGGCTTTCAGGTGCTGCTGACCTGCAAGCCGCTCCTGATATTTGCCGCCGCCACCGTGCTGTTTCATTTCTCCAATGCGGCGATGCTGCCGCTGGTCGGCCAGAAACTCGCACTGGTGAAGAGCGAGCTCGGCACCACGTTGATGTCGGTCTGCATCGTCGCGGCGCAATTGGTGATGGTGCCGGTCGCGATGCTGGTCGGCCGCAAGGCCGATGTCTGGGGCCGCAAACCGATTTTCGCCTGCGCGCTCGCCGTGCTGGCGCTGCGCGGCGCGCTGTATCCGCTCTCCGATGATCCCTATTGGCTGGTCGGCGTGCAGACCCTCGACGGCATCGGCGCCGGAATCTTCGGCGCGATCTTCCCGCTGGTGGTCGCGGACCTCACTTACGGCACCGGCCACTTCAATATCAGCCAGGGCGCGATCGCCACCGCCGCGGGATTAGGGGGCGCTCTCAGCACGGCCATTGCCGGCGTGATCGTGGTAAAGGCCGGCTACAGCGTGGCATTCCTGGTGCTTGCCGCCTTGGCGGGGATCGGCCTCATCCTGTTCATCGTCGCCATGCCGGAGACGCGACCTTCCGACGCACGTCATCAGCCGTTAGTACCAAATGCTTAAGGATGGTATTGCATTGCGGTAGCAACTCGCAGTGCAGCATAGTACCATCCACCCCAGTACGTTCCCATGCATGTTGTCCATGGAAACGCCTGATCGGGAGAAGCTGGAAAGACCTGCCGGTTGCGCAGATGAGTCGCAGGAGCGGACCATCTTCGGGTTCGTTGTACCAGCCGTGCCGGTTCCCACTTGATCCCGGCCTCCCGTCAATGTCTTAAACACCCTCAATCAGATCGCGCGTCGCAGCCGCGCGGCCTGTCCGACATGCAAAAGGACTCTTCGAGATGTCATCATCGATCCGCTTCCCGTCCCGCCGCTCCGTGATCCTCGGCGGCGCGGCTGCCCTCGGCACCCTGCCGATCCTGTCGCGCCGCGCCAGCGCCGCAGAGTGGCCCACCAAGCCGGTGAAGTTCATTGTTCCGTTCGCGGCCGGCGGCACCACCGACATTCTGGCCCGCGTCGTCGCGCAGAAGATGTCCGAAGAGATGGGCCAGCAGTTCATCGTCGAGAACAAGGCCGGCGCCGGCGGCAACATCGCCGCTGACTTCGTCGCCAAGGCCGAAGGCGACGGCTACACCTTCCTGGTCGGCACGCCCGGCACCCACGCGATCAACAAGTTCGTGTTCAAGAACATGACCTATGATCCGGTGAGGGATCTGGCCTCGGTGATCGTGATCGCCAAGGTGCCGAACCTGTTCTCGGTGACCAACTCGCTGCCGGCCAAGAGCGTCAAGGAATTCATCGAACTCGCCAAGGCCAAGCCGGATGAATATTTCTACGGCACGCCGGGTCTCGGTTCGACCGCGCATCTGTCGACCGAACTGTTCAAGTCGATGACCGGCGTGAAGCTGACCCACGTGCCCTACAAGGGCAGCGCCCCCGCGCTCACCGACCTGATCGGCGGCCGCGTCCATGTGATGATCGACAACCTGCCGGCGGCGCAGCCTTTCGCGGAGAGCAACCAGATCCGTGCACTCGCCGTCTCCACCAGCAAGCGTTGGGAGCCGATGAAGGACATTCCGACCATCGCGGAATCCGGCGTCGACGGCTACGACGCCGCCTCCTGGTTCACCATCGCAGCCCCGGCGAAGACGCCGAAGGAGATCATCGCCAAGCTCAATGCCTCGACCGACAAGTTCATCAAGTCAGCCGACGGCACTGCCCGCCTGATCAAGCTCGGCGCCGATCCGACCGGCGGTTCGCCGGCCGATATGGATGCCTATGTGCAGTCCGAAATCGAGAAGTGGGGCAAGGTCGCCCAGTTCGCCGGCATCAAGCCGGAGTAAGGGCAGCGCAGGGTTGGCAGGGCGTTAGACGCGCCTGCCTGTCTCGCTTCGTTAAGCGTGAATAGATCGAAGGGCATGCGCATCCGCGTGTGCCCTTTTGTTTTGGGAGTGCGGTTGGCGCCGATTCCACACTCGTTATTCCTCAGGCAAACCAATTGGTTTGCCTGAGGGTGTGCGTAAGCCCGGACGCGCTGAATCCTCAATTGTCATTCCGGGATGCGCCCGGCCGGCGCAGCCGGCTGAGGCGCAGGCCCGGAATCCATAAGCTCGATCGTGGTTATGGATTCCGGGCTCGCGCAACGCGCCCCCGAATGACAGCACCTAAACATTTTTTCCTATCTCCCGTTGACACCATCCCCATCAGGTTTATATTCCCATTCGTCCTGCCCCACCGAGAGGGGCGATCGCGATCGTCACGTTCGCGGGGTGGGATGCGGTGGACGCCGGAGATGCGGCGTCACGCGGTTCATGGGGGAACGTCTGTCTTCGGGCAGGACGGATCTGCGCCAGCACTGCCACTGGCAAGGAGACGGCCGACCTTCAGATGGACAGATCCCTGGACAGTGTGACGGACGACCAAATCGAAACGCGTCCGGCTTACTCGCTTGAGGCTCCCTTCCCATCGCCTTGGGACTTTAATTCGCGATCGGAGCGTTCGTCGAGGCAAAGTGCAAGCAACCGAAAAAACACCGCAGGCGGAACGCTGGGCAATCGCTCGTGCTTCCGAAAGTCCTGATGCATTACCCCATGCGGAAGACCGCATTCGCATCAGGCCCAAGGGTGCATCGGGCACCCGGCGTTCCGCACGCCCTCTCACAAGAGGGCGAGAATGCAAGCAACGACGGCGCCCCCGCGCCGCTAACAATGGGGGCGATGACGCATGTCTGCAGAGCAGTGGCTGTTTGACAGTTGAATCTGCGATGGCGCAGAGGCGCCGGAGGAATCCCTCCCTCAAGCAATGCGCAGTGGGGAGGGTCGGCCGAGCGAAGCGGAGGCCGGGGTGGGGTCTCTCCGCGAACTCAACGCGTGCGGCAGCACCCCCACCCGACCGGCCAAGCGGCCGGCCACCCATGGCGGACGAACCGTCCGCCAGACCCCACGCAAGCGCGGGGGAGGGATAAGAAAGCCAGCTACTCGAACTTCATGTCGATGCAGCGCGACACGTCCGAGCCCAGCCCCGACGGAATCGTGACACAGCCACGAATTTTCTGCTGGGTGTTGTCGCTGACCCACATGGCAAAACCACCATTGCCGAAGAACGAATTGGTGTTCGGCGGCTCGGTCTCCGTGGCATCGAAGGAATAGCTGGAGTCGGTGTCGAACACGCGCGGCTTCTTCACGCAAGCGCCATCGCTCTGGACGTTGATGACTTCCTTGGCATCACGCGTCATCGATAGCGACACCGAGCAACGGAAATATTCCGAGGTCTTCACATTGAACAGATAGGCATAAGAGCGGCAGGTCGCCGTACTCAGCTTGCCTGCGGCAAGCCCACGCCCGCAGGAGATGCGCTGGTTGTTGCTGAGCTTGAAATCATCCGCCGCAGCGAGACCGGGCGCCAATACCACCGCGCCAACAACCAAAAGACTTTTCACGATCGCTCGCATTGTCGAATCATCCCCATCGCCGCATTCATCGTGGACCGGCTTAGCCCGAATGCGAAAGATAGTCGCCCGGCCAGGCTTGCGAAATAACAAACTCTGTCGCGACCGCATGTCGTATTGACGGGCTGTCACCGTTCGTGATTTGTTCAAGACCACCGAGCAGCCGCGATGTACTTTCAAAAACACTTTTCGGAGAATTTGGGATGACCGCTCGAGCCTTTACGATGCTGTGCGCCGCCGCACTGATGACATCGGCCCTGGCCGGCCCTGCGCTCGCTCAGGCGCCGACACCCTGGGTGCTCTCGCCCGACATGGGCTATGGCTACGACGCGTCAGGCAAGACCTTCGCGTACAAGATGGGCACCAACAATGCCAAGTTCCTGCTGAAGGGCGCCAAGAAAGTGCCGAAGAACACGCTCTTCTTCATCGGCGAGAACGGCCAGCTCTATATGCGCAGCGGTCCGTTCCTCGAAGACGACGGCAAGTTCAAGTTCGGTCCGGGCTAGTCCCGGTTTCGGACAGGATCATGCGCAACCGGACGGCTGCCGCATGACGGAGACATGACATTGCTCCCTTCGCCATGAAGCCCTCTCCCACCACGGTGGCAGAGGTGATACAGAGCGCTTCATCTTTTTACGAAAGCTGAAAGCACTCATGGCCAAGTCGCTGCCCGTCTCCCCCCTCGCCCCGACCGCTGTTCCCGAACTACCCGCGATTGCAGGCGTGCGCCTCGCCACGGCCGCTGCCGGCATCCGCTATACCGGCCGCACCGATGTGCTGCTCGCGGTGATGGACAAGGGCACGACGGCAGCCGGCGTGTTCACCACGTCGAAGTGCCCGTCGGCTCCCGTGGAGTGGTGCCGCGCGGTGCTGAAGAACGGCAAGGCGCAGGCGCTGGTCGTCAATTCCGGCAATGCCAATGCCTTCACCGGCAAGACCGGCAAGGCATCGACCAAGCTGACCGGCGACATCGCGTCCAAGGCCGTCGGCTGCAAGCCGAACGAGATCTTCCTGGCCTCGACCGGCGTGATCGGCGAACCGCTCGACGCCACCAAGTTCGACGGTGTTCTCGCCACGCTGGCCGATAGCGCGACGCCCGAGGGCTGGATGGACGCCGCCAAGGCGATCATGACCACCGACACCTTCCCGAAGGTCGCGACGGCCACCGTGAAACTCGGCAAGGCCAAAGTCACCATCAACGGCATCGCCAAGGGCTCGGGCATGATCGCACCGGACATGGCGACCATGCTGTCCTTCGTCTTCACCGACGCGCCGATCAGCGCGCCGGCCTTGCAGGCGCTGCTCAAGGCGGGCGTCGATGACACGTTCAATGCCGTGACGGTCGATGGCGACACTTCGACCTCCGACACCCTTATGATGTTCGCCACCGGTGCCGCGGCGGCCCAGGGCGCACCGAAGATCACCAAGGCCAGCGACGTCAGGCTAAAGCCATTCGTGAAGGCGCTGCAGACGCTGCTCGCCGACCTCGCCGAACAGGTCGCCCGTGACGGCGAAGGCGCCCGCAAGCTGATCGAGATCATCGTTGAAGGCGCAACCACCAAGGCCTCGGCCCGCAAGATCGCCATGTCGATCGCCAATTCGCCGCTGGTGAAGACTGCCGTTGCCGGTGAAGACGCCAATTGGGGACGCGTGGTGATGGCCGTCGGCAAGGCCGGCCAGCCGGCCAATCGCGACAAGCTGTCGATCTCGTTCAACGGCATCCGCGTCGCCAAGTCCGGCGCGCGCGACCCGTCCTATAACGAGGCCGAGGTCTCGAAGACGATGAAAGAGCAGAAAATCCAGATCAAGGTGGCGCTCGGCCTCGGCAAAGCGCGCGACCGCGTGCTGACCTGCGACCTCACCAAGGAATATATCGCGATCAACGGCGATTATCGGTCTTAGCTTGCTACTGCGCCTGCGGACGACGTCGATGAAGATATGTGCGATGGCCGGCACGACAGGGGGTCTGATCCTTGCCTGTGCCGTCGCAATGCCAATCGGCACCGCCGAAGCGCAGGATCAGTCATCGAGCAGGACACGCACGCTCACGCGCAGCGTCAAGGCGGGTCAGGAGGTCGGCCTTGGCTTCGCGGTGCGATGGAACGCGAAATGTGAGCCGGTGCTGCCCAAGCTCACTATCGCCAAACCTCCGTCGCGTGGCAGTCTGTGCGGACGGACGATCATGGTCACCCCACAAAAGAATGTGACCGGGGACGACCAGACCTGTGTCGGGAAACGCATGCGCGCACTGCAACTGGTTTACATGCCCAGCAGCGACTATTCGGGAGCGGACACGGTCGACTACATCATCGAACTGCCGCGCGTGCAGCTCACGACCCATGTCGACATTCAGGTAATCCCGAACGATGCTGCAACCAAAACTCTCATACCGAACAATGAGAGCGCGCCCGGAAAAGCTGGCGATGCGATCGTTCTCTGTGCCCCACACATGTCCCAGACAACCAACAACCGCGTAATAACCCTATGAAACTCGTCCTCGTCGTCGCCTGCGCATTGATTGATCCCGACGGCCGCGTGCTGATCGCACAGCGGCCGGAAGGCAAGGCGCTGGCCGGCCTGTGGGAATTTCCCGGCGGCAAGCTGGAGCCCGGCGAACGGCCGGAAGCGGCGCTGATCCGCGAGCTCGACGAGGAGCTCGGGATCACGGTGAAGGAAGCCTGCCTCGCGCCACTGACCTTCGCCAGCCACGCCTATGAGGACTTCCACCTGTTGATGCCGCTCTATATCTGCCGGCGCTGGGAAGGCCTCGCGATCTCCAGGGAAGGCCAGAATCTTGCCTGGGTGCGCCCCAACAGGCTGCGCGACTATCCGATGCCGGCCGCGGATATCCCGCTGATCCCGCATCTGATCGATCTGCTCTAGGGCTTCAGCCCCTTCACCGCGTCGGCGAGACTTGCTTTCGCCGAGCCCGGCTTCAGCGGCTTCTGCTGGCTCTCATGCGGCGCCCAGCCGGATAGCCAGATGACGTCGAAGGTTGTGCGAATGCGGCCGTCGGGATCGGCAAAGCGCTCGCTGTAGATCTGCGCCATGCGCAGCAGTGTCGCGCGGCGCAGCGGCGCCCGGCGGCGCTCGACCAGCACATTGGTGGCGCCCATCCTGCGCAGATCCTGCATCAGACCGAAGGCGCTGTCGTAACGCACCACGACGCGATCGACATCGGTCACCGGCAGCGCAAATCCCGCGCGCTGCAGCAAGGCGCCGACATCGCGCAGATCGGCCATTGGTGCGACGCGCGGCGAAATGCCGCCGTCGCGTTCGGCTTCCGCCGCGGCGAAGGACTGCCGAAGCTCGGTCAGCGTGTCACCGCCGAGCATTGCGGCCAGCAGCAGACCATCAGGCTTCAACGCGCGACGGATCTGCGCCATCACGCCGGGCAGATCGTTAACGAAGTGCAGCCCGAGCGCGGAGACGACGAGATCGAGCGACGCCGGCGCGAGATTGAGACCGTCGCTTTCGACATCGGGCACATCGGCATGTGTGAGATGGCCGACACGCCCGGCCACAACATCGCGCAGACGGTTGCCCGGCGTCGCGACGTCAGCGGCACTGTCGAACTGGCGCAGCACTGCCTGCAATCGCTCATCCATGTCGGCGATGACACGATCCAGCAGGAAATTCTCGGCGCCCAGCCGCGATGCACGCCCCTGCCGCGCCCGCAGCAGAGCGCGGTCGAACAGGATCGGTGCAGTATTGGAGGTCTGAGCCATGCGGCTTGGTACGCCGAAGACCAGGGATCTGGCAATCGCGCTTGAGATCAGCGCAGGAGGGCTCTAGCCTTCAACCCATGGACGCAGAGGCGACAGTGTCGTGGTCCCTCCCCGCGCAATTGCGCGGCGCGCTGAGGCTTTGCCGGTCTGCATGGAAGCAAACCGCCCGCCTTGCGCTCGACATCGCGCTGCCGACGCTCTGCGTCGCCTGCCGGGAACCCGTCGCCGGTGAGGGCGTCTGCGCGGCCTGCTGGGGCCAGCTCTCCTTCATCGCGCCGCCGTTCTGCAGCCGGCTCGGCATCCCCTTCGTCTACGATCCCGGCCCGGGCATCCTGTCGATGCAGGCGATTGCCGATCCGCCGGCCTATCACCGCGCCCGCGCCGCCGTGCGCTATGACGATGTCGCCCGCACGCTGGTGCATCAGTTGAAATATCATGACCGGACAGACCTCGCGCCAATCATGGGTCGCTGGATGGCGCGTGCGGGGAAGGATTTGCTCGCGGATGCTGATATTCTGGTGCCGGTGCCGCTGCATTGGCGGCGCGGCTTCAGCCGGCGCTTCAACCAGTCCGGCGCGCTGGCGCGGGAAATCGGCCGGCAGAGCGGCGTTGCAATATCCCGCGACGCCTTACGGCGAATACGCCCGACCGAACACCAGATCGGCCTGTCGCGCAGCGAGCGCGCCAGCAATGTCCAGGGCGCCTTCAAGGTCCCACCTGAACGCCGGGCTGAAATCCAGGGCCGCCGCGTCATTTTGGTCGACGACGTGCTGACCTCGGGTGCCACGACGGACGCCTGCGCACGGGCGCTGCTGCGCGCCAAGGCGGCCCAGGTCGATGTGCTGGTCTTTGCGCGGGTTGTGGAGGCCCACAAGGTCCCCATATAATCAGGCACTTCCCTGCAACTGGAGCACCCGATGGCCGCCGCGATTGAAATCTACACCCGCCCGGGCTGCGGCTATTGCAGCGCCGCGATCTCGCTGCTCCAGCGCAAGAAAGCTGCATTCACCCATTTCGACACCGCGACCGATCCGAAGCTGCGCCAGGAAATGTTCGACCGCACCTATCCCGGCGCCACCTTCCCGCAGATCTTCATCGATGGCACCCTGATCGGCGGCTGTGACGATCTCTATGCATTGGACCGCGAAGGCAAATTTGACGCCATGATCGCAGGCGAGAAGGCCACCTCATGAGCCAGACATCCCCAACGTCCGAGCCCCAGACCTTCACCGCCGCCATGGTGCAGATGCGCACCGGCCTGCTGCCGGAGCCGAGCCTCGAACAGGGCCGTCATCTGATCCGCGAAGCCGTGCTCGCCGGCGCTGACTATGTGCTCACGCCGGAAGTGAGCAACATGATGCAGCTCAATCGCACGGCGCTGTTCGAACATCTGCGCCCGGAGGAAGACGACCTCTCGCTGAAGGCCTATCGCGCGCTCGCCGCGGAGCTGAAGATCTACCTGCATATCGGATCGCTGGCCGTGCTGGCCAACCCCGAACGCGCCGCCAATCGCTCGTTCCTGATCGGACCGGACGGCAATGTCCTGGCGAGCTATGACAAGATCCATATGTTCGACATCGATCTGCCGAACGGCGAGAGCTATCGCGAATCCGCGAATTATCAGCCGGGCGAGACCGCCGTCATCTCGGATCTCCCCTGGGGCCGCATCGGTCTGACCATCTGCTACGACGTCCGCTTCCCGGCGCTTTATCGCGCATTGGCCGAAAGCGGTGCGTCTTTCCTCACCGTGCCCTCGGCGTTCACCCAGAAGACCGGCGAAGCTCATTGGCACACGCTGCTGCGCGCCCGCGCCATCGAGACTGGCTGCTTCGTCTTTGCGGCAGCCCAGGGCGGCGTGCATGAGAACAAGCGTGCGACATATGGACACTCGCTGATTATCGACCCGTGGGGCGTGGTTCTGGCCGAAGCGACGGGTGTCGAGCCGGGCTTCATTCTGGCCAAGATCGATCCTGCGAAGGTGACGGAAGCGCGCAAGACCGTACCGTCCCTGCAGCACGGCCGCCGTTTCAGCGTCAGCGATCCCAAATCGGGCCCAGACTATCTGCACCTTGTCCGGCAAGCGACATGATCCGTTACGACCTACGCTGCGAGAAGGGCCATGCTTTCGAAAGCTGGTTCCAGAGTTCCGGCGCCTATGACTCCCAAGTGAAGCGCAAGCTGGTGAATTGCCCGAATTGCGGATCGGTGAAGGTCGAAAAGGCCATTATGGCCCCGCGTATCGTGGGCAAGAGCAAGAATCGCCCGGCACCCGCCCCTGACGCCGGTTCCGAGACCACAGCCCCGCTGATGATGGCGCCGCAGGAAGCCGAACTGCGCGCCAAGCTGAAAGAACTGCGCGATCACGTTACCAAAAACGCGGACAATGTCGGTGAAAGCTTCCCGACCGAAGCTCGCAAGATGCATTATGGCGACATCGAACATCGTCCGATCTACGGCGAAGCGACGCCGGATGAAGCACGGTCGCTGATCGATGAAGGTATCGAGGTGACTCCGCTGCCTGTCCTGCCCAGCGATCGGAACTGAGCGCAACCTCCGCTCACCAGCATTCTTGTGCGCGTTTCGACTCATCCAAACTGCGCCGTCGGTACATGATTCCGAAAGCTTCCCACATACGGCAACTTTGTGGCGTTCGAGTCACAGGCGTGCACAATCGCTTTGTTAGCCCTTGAGACATGGCAAAACTCGCCTAACTTATAAGCAAGTGCCTGAATATGAGTCGCGCGATGCACTCAGATCGCATTGCGCGATTTCGGACCTGGATGTGTCCTGAAGGCTATAGTGCTGATGTTGAGTCGCGATCGGAAAGACGCGTTCCGTTACCACCTTAGGAGCATCGCGACCAACAGGACGGCCGACCAGCAAGGAGAGAGGGATCATGTACAACGATTCTCTGTTCAATGCGTTCGCTAGAAGTTACGAAGCCCGAAGTGAGACGGACATGTCGATGTCCGAGTATCTGGAATCCTGCAGAGGGGACCCGATGCGATATGCGAACGCGGCGGAACGCCTACTGGCGGCGATCGGCGAGCCTCAAATGATAGACACGGCCAAGGATCCACGCCTTGGCCGTATTTTTTTGAATCGTACCATCCGTAGCTATCCAGCCTTTGCCGGCTTTCACGGCATGGAAGATACGATCGAACGCATCGTCGCCTTCTTCCGCCATGCGGCGCAGGGCCTCGAAGAGCGCAAGCAGATTCTCTATCTGCTCGGCCCGGTCGGCGGCGGCAAATCATCGCTTGCCGAGCGCCTCAAGGCCTTGATGGAAGTCCATCCCATCTATGTGCTGAAAGCTGGCGACGAACTCTCTCCGGTTTATGAAAGCCCGCTCAGCCTGTTCGATCCCGACACGCTCGGCCCGATGATCGAAGAGAAATATGGCATTCCGCGCCGGCGGCTTACGGGTCTCATGAGTCCGTGGTGCTACAAGCGGCTCGAAGCTTTCGGCGGCGACATCTCGCAATTCCGTGTCGCCCGCATCCAGCCGTCGCGATTGCGCCAGATCGCCATCGCCAAGACCGAACCCGGTGACGAGAACAACCAGGACATCTCCTCGCTGGTCGGCAAGGTGGATATCCGCAAGCTCGAAATCTTCGCCCAAAACGATCCCGACGCTTACAGCTATTCCGGTGGCCTCAACCGCGCCAATCAGGGCGTGCTTGAATTCGTCGAAATGTTCAAGGCGCCAATCAAGATGCTGCATCCGCTTCTGACGGCGACGCAGGAAGGCAACTATATCGGCACCGAAAATATCGGCGCAATTCCGTTCACTGGTGTGATTCTCGCCCACTCCAACGAGTCCGAGTGGCAGAGTTTCAAGGCCAACAAGAATAATGAAGCCTTCATCGATCGTATCTGCGTCATCAAGGTGCCGTACTGCCTGCGCGTCACCGAAGAACAGAAGATCTATGAGAAGCTCATTCAGGGTTCCGAACTCGCCACCGCACCTTGCGCACCGGCGACTTTGGAAACCCTGGCACGCTTCTCCGTGATGTCGCGGCTGCGCAAGCACGAGAACTCGACGACCTTCGCCAAGATGCGGGTCTATGACGGCGAAAGCCTGAAAGAGTCGGATCCGAAGGCCCGCAGCGTTCAGGAATACAAGGACGCCGCCGGTGTTGATGAAGGCATGGACGGTGCCTCGACGCGCTTCGCGTTCAAAGTTCTGGCCGCGACCTACAATCACGACACGTCGGAGATTGGGGCGGATCCCGTGCACCTGATGTATACGCTGGAGCAGGCGATCCGCAGGGAGCAGATGCCTGATGAAGTCGAAAAACGTTATCTCGAATTCATCAAGGCCGAGCTTGTGCCGCGTTATGCGGAGTTCATCGGTCACGAAATCCAGAAGGCGTATCTGGAATCCTATTCGGACTACGGCCAGAACCTGTTCGATCGTTACGTCGACTATGCCGATGCCTGGATCGAAGATCAGGACTTCAAGGATCCTGACACCGGACAATTGCTCGATCGCGAATTGCTCAATCAGGAACTGAGCAAGATCGAAAAGCCGGCCGGAATTGCCAACCCCAAGGACTTCCGCAACGAAGTCGTGAAGTTCTCGCTTCGCTCACGAGCACAGAACGGTGGAAAGAATCCGACCTGGACGAGTTATGAGAAGATCAGGGAAGTCATCGAAAAGCGCATCTTCTCTCAAGTTGAAGATCTGCTTCCGGTGATCTCCTTCGGATCGAAGAAGGACGGCGAGACCGAGAAAAAGCATGACGACTTCGTCGCGCGGATGATCGTTCGCGGCTACACCGAGCGCCAGGTTCGCCGTCTCGTCGAATGGTACATGCGCGTGAAACAGGCCGGCTGACGCAAGGAGCCAACATAACGTGGCCATGCATATCGTCGATAGACGCCTGAACCCGAGCAGCAAGAGTCTTGAGAACCGCCAGCGGTTCTTGCGACGCGCGAAAGCTCTGGTTCAGGGAGCCGTCAAGAAAGCCTCCCAGGACCGCGACATCAAAGACGTCCTGGAAGGCGGCGAAGTGTCCATCCCGCTCGACGGGATGAACGAGCCCCGCTTCTATCGCGAAGGCGGCATTCGCGACCGGGTGTTGCCCGGCAATGTAAAATTTGTGGAAGGTGATTACCTTCAACGGCCGCAATCGAAGAGCGGCAGATCGAACGATGCCGGCGAAGGCGACGGCGAGGATGCATTCCGGTTTGTGCTCAGCCGGGAGGAGTTCGTCGACATTTTCCTCGACGACCTGGAACTGCCGGATCTTTCCAAGCGCAAGCTGGCCGAAGTCGAAAACGAAGGCCTGCGCCGCGCTGGATATACGACGTCCGGTTCGCCTGCCAACATCTCGGTCAGCCGCACCGTACGCTTGGCCATGGCACGACGGGTTGCACTGCAGCGACCGCGACCCGAGGCCATTGCACAGTTGGAAGCTGAACTGGAGCATTGCAGTGACGAGCGCCGCCCCGAATTGCTGGCAGAGATCACGCGGCTGAAATCCAAGATGCGGCGGATTCCGTTCATCGATCCCATCGACATCCGCTATCGCCGCTTCGAGAACGTGCCGAAGCCGGTGGCGCAGGCGGTGATGTTCTGCCTGATGGACGTCTCCGGCTCGATGTCCGAGCACATGAAGGATCTCGCCAAGCGGTTCTACATGCTGCTCTACGTCTTCCTGACGCGTCGCTATCGTAAGGTCGAGATCGTCTTCATCCGTCACACCGACCGTGCCGAGGAAGTCGACGAGCAGACCTTTTTCCATGGCCCCGCGTCAGGCGGCACGCTGGTTTCCAGTGCACTGCAGGCCATGCATGAGATCGTGCAGTCACGCTATCGCCCCGCCGACTGGAATATCTATGCCGCGCAGGCCTCGGACGGCGACAACTCTTATGCCGATGGCGATCTCTCCGGCCGCCTGCTCAAGGACATGATCCTGCCGGTGACGCAGTTCTTCGCCTATCTGGAAGTGGGCGAATCCGGCAGCCATCCGTTCGAAATGTCGGAATCCTCACTGTGGACGCTGTATCAGCGGCTGCGCGCGGAAGGTGCACCGCTGTCGATGCGCAAGGTCAACGACCGCAGCGAGATCTTTCCGGTGTTCCACGACCTGTTTCAACGTCGCCAGGCCAAGGAGAGGGTGGCTCCATGACAGACCGTCTCTACGAAGGCGCGGACTGGGACTTCACCACATTGCAGCGCATCCACGATGCCTGCGAGGAGATTGCCGAAAAGGAGCTCGGCCTCAACGTCTACCCGAACCAGATCGAGGTCATCACCGCCGAGCAGATGCTGGACGCTTACTCGTCCGTAGGCATGCCGCTGTATTACAAGCACTGGTCGTTCGGCAAACAATTCGCCCATCAGGAAGCGTCCTATCGCAAGGGCCTGATGGGTTTGGCCTATGAGATCGTTATTAACTCGTCGCCATGCATTTCCTACCTGATGGAGGAAAACACGGCGACGATGCAGACGCTGGTAATTGCCCACGCCGCTTTCGGCCATAATCACTTCTTCAAGAACAATTATTTGTTCAAGCAGTGGACCGACGCCGACGGCATTCTCGACTATCTCGATTTTGCCAAGGGCTATGTGGCGCAGTGCGAGGAAAAGCATGGCCGCGCAGCGGTGGAGCAGACACTCGACGCCGCGCACGCGCTGATGTCGCACGGCGTCGATCGCTATCCCGGTAAGAAATCGCTGGATTTGCGGGCCGAGGAAAAACGCGCCAAAGAGCGCCGCAATCACGAAGAAACTTCGTTCAACGATCTATGGCGCACGGTGCCGACGGGGCGGACAAAGAGTGCCTCACTGCTCAGCGCGGAGCGTCGCCGTGCACTGCTCGGCCTGCCGCAGGAGAACCTGCTATATTTTCTGGAGAAATCCGCACCGCGCCTGAAGACCTGGCAGCGCGAACTCATCCGCATCGTTCGGCACATCTCGCAATACTTCTACCCGCAAGGTCAGACCAAGGTGATGAACGAAGGCACGGCCACTTACGTGCACTATCGCATCATGAGCCGGCTGCATCAGACCGGACAGATCTCGGATGGCAACTTCCTGGAATTCCTGCAATCGCACACCAATGTCGTGTTCCAGCCGAATTACGACGACCGGCGCTTCTCGGGCTTCAACCCCTACGCGCTCGGCTTCGCCATGATGCAGGACATCGAAAAAATCGTCACCGATCCGACGGACGAGGACCGCGCGTGGTTTCCCGATATCGCCGGCAAAGGCGATGCAATGGCGGTCCTGCGCGATATCTGGGCGAACTACCGCGACGAGAGCTTCGTCAGCCAGTTCCTGAGCCCACGACTGATGCGCCACATGCGGATGTTCCACCTGCATGACGATCCGGCCGTGTCGGAAGGCATCCGCGTCGACGCCATCCATGACGAGCGTGGCTATCGCCGCGTCCGACGTGTGCTGGCGCGTCAGTACGACGTCGGCCTGATTGATGCGAATATCGAAGTGGTGGACGTCGACCTCGCCGGCGATCGCCGGTTGATGCTGAAGCATTCGGTGCTCAATGGCGCCCTGCTTAATGAGCCCGATGCGAAGCGGGTGCTGCAGCATCTCGCCGACCTCTGGAGCTACGACGTCTCGCTTGCCGAGGTCGATGCCTCCGGCCTGGTGCTCAAGGAACATGTCGCCCATCCTCGCGTGATGGCTGCGGCCGCCTGATCGATCCCTCTCCGTTTCCTCCCGCAAACTCCCCTGCCCGGCTTGTCGCCGGGCGGGGACTTTCGCTCGGACGAAATATAGGGTAGGGGACTATCCTATGTCGCATCTCACCGCTAACAAGACCAAGCTGCTTGCCCGGGTCCGTCGGCTCGCCGGCCAAATGGCCGCCATCGAGAAGGCCATCACCGAAGACGCCGGCTGCGCCACGATTCTGCATCAGGTCGCAGGCGTGCGCGGCTCCGTGAGCGGGCTGATGGATGAACTGATCGAGGACCATGTCCGCGAGCATGTCGCCCATCCCGGTCTCAGCGCCGACGACCGGGCGGCCGGCGCCGAAGAACTCGTCGCCGCTATCCGGCGGTACGCGAAATAAGGACCGGCAGTATGCGCACCCACGACATCGACCACCTGTCCCACGAGCACATGTTTCTTGGCGACAATCACGACGAGAACACCCGCCGCACGCTGTGGGTGGTCGTCCTTACGGCGCTGATGATGGTCGGCGAGATCGTTGCCGGCACTGTCTTCAACTCGATGGCGCTGCTGGCTGACGGCTTCCACATGGCGACCCATGCGGTGGCGCTCGCCATTGCTGCGGGTGCCTATGCCTATGCACGCCGCAACGCACATAACCGCCGCTTTACTTTCGGCACGGGCAAGGTCGGCGATCTCGCCGGCTTTGCCTCTGCGTTGGTGCTGGCGGTCATCGCCCTCGGCATCGCCGTCGAATCCGTGCAGCGGCTATTCAATCCATCCGCAGTCGCTTTCGGCGAAGCCACGGTGATCGCCGTCATCGGCTTGATCGTGAATATCGCCAGTGCGTTTCTGCTGAGCGGCGGGCATCATCACGACGGTCATGACCACGACCATCACCACGGCGCGCATCATCACGACAACAACATGCGCTCCGCCTTCATGCATGTGCTGGCCGATGCGCTGACCTCGGTGCTCGCCATCGCCGCGCTGCTAGCCGGCCGCTATCTGAACTGGGTTTGGCTCGATCCTGTGATGGGCATCGTCGGCGGCATCGTCATCGCCGCCTGGGCGTGGAATCTGCTGTGCGACACGGCGGCCGTGTTGCTCGACACGTCAGATCCGCATCTGGAACAGGAAATCCGCGATGAGGTCGAGCGCCCCGGCGACGCCCGCATCTTCGACCTCCACGTGTGGCGCGTCGGCCCCAGTGCGCATGCCGCGATCGTCGGCTTTGCCGGCGGAGCCAGCACAGAGACGGTGCGGCAGCGCCTCGCGGCCGTGCATGAATTGCAGCACGTGACTGTGGAAGCGCGCTAGCGTCGGACGCACATCTCCCGCGTTACGAGCCATGCAGCGAGGCGGGTTGGCATTCGCAGCATGGCTGATTAACCTGACGTCATCATCGCCAGCCAAATGGCGGGGCGTGCCGATTGCGGCGCGCAAAAAACGTCTGGGACGGACATGCAAGGACAGATCCCGCCGGGAACCTCAACGCCGGCCACCCGCCATGAAGTTCTCTACAGCGACCGCGTCGTCACCTGTTTCTCCGATCGTCCGCCGACCCTCGACGCCATGCTGCGCGCTGCTGTCGCGCGAAAGCCGGAGGGCGTCGCGCTGGTGCTCGGCGAGGAACGAGTCGCCTATGCGGAGCTCGACCGCGTCGCGGAGAATGTCGCCCGCAATCTGATCGCCTGCGGCTTCAAGAGGGGCGAGCGCATCGCGCTGCTGCTCGGCAACTGCCTGGAGTTCATCTTCTGCGCGCTCGGCGCCGTCCGCGCGGGGATGATCGTCGTGCCGCTCAACACCCGGCAACGCATGCCGGAGATCGACTATGTGCTGCAGCAGTGTGGGGCTTCAGCGCTCGTCTATGACGCCGACTGCGAGGCCAACCTGCCCGCACCACGTGCGGACTTGCGCAATCAGTGGGTGGTCGGCAGCGGGCGTGCGCCATCCTTTGCGGAGCTGACGAAAGATGCGCCTGCCGCTGCGCTTCCCGAACTCCATCAGGAAGACACCGCGTTTCTGCTCTATACGTCGGGCACCACTGGCAACCCGAAAGGCGCGATGCTTACCCATGCAAGCATCATCCATTCGCTGCTGAACTTCCAGCACGGCTATGGCCTGCATGACGGTGACGTCACCATGCTGGCGGTGCCAGCATCGCATGTCACCGGGCTTGTGGCATTGATCCTTGCGACCATCAATGTCGCCGGAACGACGGTCATCCTGCCGACCTTCAAGGCACCGGAGTTTCTCGCTGTCGCGGCACGCGAGCGCATGACCTACACACTAATGGTGCCGGCAATGTATAATCTCTGCCTGCTGCAGCCGGATTTCGATCGTCACGATCTGTCTTCATGGCGCATCGCCGGCTTCGGCGGCGCGCCGATGCCCGAAGCGACCATCACGCGCCTCGCCGAGGTGCTGCCGAAGCTTAATCTCTGTAATGCCTATGGTTCGACTGAGACTTCATCACCCGCGACGATGTTTCCGCCCGGCTCGCCCGTCAGCAAGATCAATTCGGTCGGACGCCCGGTAACCGGCGCGCATATCGTGGTTGCTGATGATGACGGCCGCGAGGTGCCGGCCGGCCAGGACGGCGAATTGCTGATTGCCGGCGCTATGGTCGTGCCGGGCTATTGGGACAACCCGGATGCGACGCGCACCGGCTTCGTCGGCGGCTATTGGCGCTCCGGCGATATCGGCCGCATGGATGCGGGCGGCTATGTCTATGTGGTCGACCGCAAGAAGGACATGATCAATCGCGCCGGCTTCAAGATCTACTGCACCGAGGTCGAAAACGTGATGTCACATCATCCCGCCATCGTCGAAAGCGCAGTGGTGGGCAAGCCGGATCCAGTGCTGGGCGAACGCGTACACGCCTTCGTCTATAGCCCTGATGGCGGCAACGAGGCCGACATCCGCAAATACTGCGCGGAGCGACTGTCCGACTACAAGGTGCCGGACACCATCACCTTCCTGAAGGAGCCGCTGCCGCGCAACGCCAATGGCAAGATCCTCAAGACCGAACTACGCAAGATGATGGCGAGCTGATCACCAAGCGGCGACAGCACCATCCGAGCGCGGGTCCGTCGCGCCTTCGAGCACGCCATTGGCGTGCAGCACGATGGCGCCGGCATGGCCCATGGTGCCGGTATAGCTGCCGAGCACCTCCACCACGTGACCGGCATCCCGAAGCTGCTGGATCAATGCGGGATCGAAGCGATCCTCCACCTTCAGCGTGACGCTCTCGTCGCCCCAGGTCTTGCCGAGCAGCCAGCGCGGCGCGGTCACGGCCTGCTGCAGCGGCATGTTGAACATGCCGTAGCGCGAGAACACCGCAGACTGTGTCTGCGGCTGACCTTCGCCGCCCATATTGCCATAAACCATGCGGCGACCGTCATCGAAGATCGCCATCGCCGGATTGAGCGTGTGGAAGGGCTTGCGGCCCGGCTTCAGCGCATTCCAGCCACTCTCGGCAAGCCGGAACGAGGCGCCGCGGTTTTGCCAGCAGATGCCGGTTTCCGGCAGCACGACGCCGGAGCCGAACTCGAAATAGACCGACTGAATGAACGACACCGAACGGCCCTGTTCGTCGATGACGCCGAGCCAGATGGTATCGCCGGGCTTGCGCACATGCGGCCACGGCAGCGCAATCTTGCGATCGATATGGCGCGCCAACTCGTCCAGCTTGGCGTCGTCGAGGAAAGCCGCAGGATCCACCGTCATGTGATCGGGATCGCCGACATGCTCGTCGCGCACGATGAACGCCTGCTTGGTGGCCTCGATCAGACCGTGGATGTGATCGAAACCTTCGGCCTGGGTGACACCAAGGCGATCGAACATCGCGAGGATCATCAGCGACGACAGGCCCTGCGTCGGCGGCGCCATGTTGAACAGCTGCGCGCCGCGTACGGTGGTCGATAGCGGCGGGCGCTCGGCGGCTTGATGGTTCTGCAGATCGGCCGCGGTGACGGGCGATGCGACCCTGGCGAGGTCAGCGGCGATCGTGTCGGCCAGCTTGCCGTTGTAGAAACTCTCGAAGCCCTCGACGGCCAGACGCCTCAGCGTCGCGCCGAGCGCCGGCAGTTTCATGATATCGCCTTCGGCCGGCGCCTGCCCGTTCGGCATGAAAGTCCCGGCGAAATTCGGCTGGTCCTTCAGCTCCGCGAATTTCTCAGACGTCAGTTCGGATTGGCTGCGCGTGACGACGATGCCGTTCTCGGCATAATAGATTGCGCTGTCGAGCAGGCGTTCGCGCGACAGCGGCTTCTGCCAATGCTTCGAAACATCCAGCGCCTTCTGCCAGCCGGACACGGTCCCGGCGACGGTGTTGGCAGCGAGCGGTCCGCGGAACGGAATCGCCGAAGCGCCCTTCGACGCATAGTAAGCAAGCTCCACCGCTGCTCCGGCGCGGCCGCAGGCATCCACCGTGATCGGCGCCTTACCGGGCTCGGCGATCAGCCAGAAGCCGTCGCCGCCGATGCCGGTCATGTGCGGATAGACCACTGCGAGCGCCGCCGCTACGGCGATCGCCGCTTCCACAGCGGTCCCGCCATCCTTGAGCACATCGAGACCGGCCTGCGACGCCAAGTGATGCGGCGAGGTAACCATGCCCCGTCGCGCGCGCGGTGTTTCAAGCATTCGTCGTCTCCAGAACTCGTGGCATGCCAGCTTTGTTTGGCGCAGTCGTAACGCGTCCAGCCGATGATTCAAGCTTTTCGGGGGACAATCTCGCCGTCCCGCGCAACCAGCCGGCCGTTCTTGTAGACCGCGCGGCGCCTTGGCAGATCGACCACGGCCTGCGGCACGTGCGGTGCATCGATGGCAACGAAATCCGCCTTGGCGCCGACGCGGAGGCCGTGATCATCCAGCCGCAACGCCTTGCCGCCACAGGCGGTGACAATGTCGAAGGCCAGCATCAGATCTTCGTCGGTGTTGAAGCCGGAGCGATAGCCGATCATCATGGCGCGGCCGAGCATGTCACCGTCGCCATAAGGCCACCACGAGTCGCGGATGTTGTCGCAGCCGCCGAACACCGTGACGCCGGCAGCGCGCAACAGCTTCACCGGTGGAAACGGCCGCGCACCCGGCGCGTTGGTCATGATGGCGACGCCGCTCGCTGCCAGCAACTCGGCTGTTCGCTGCACGACATCAGGAGCGACATCGCCGAGCGAATAAGCGTGGCTGACGGCGACGTGGCCCTGCATGCCCAGCGCGTGCGTGCGCGAGCAAATCTGTTCTATCTCGAAAATGCCGAGCATCGAGGGATCGTGCAGATGGATATCGACATCAACGCCGCGGCGCTCGGCGATGCCGAACACCACATCGAGATGTTTCTCGACATCGCGGTCGAAGCCACCGGGATCGAGACCGCCGATCACGTTCGCGCCGAGATCGAAAGCAGCATCGAGCAGATCCGGCGTGCCCGGACTGCGCAGGATGCCGCTTTGCGGGAAGGCGACAAGCTGGATATCAATGAGGTCGCGATGCGCCTCGCGCACGGCGAGGATGGTCTCCAGCGATGTCAGGCCGACCGAGCCATCGACCATCACATGGCTGCGCATGCGCGTGCTGCCGTGACCGAGGCAAAGCTCAAGCTGGCTCTGCGCGCGCTCGGCCATCGGCGCGGCCTTGGCCATGTTGTCGGCCTGGATGGCGACGCGCTCCTGCACGTTGAAGCCGTTCGAATAGGGCACATGCGGCCGCCAGACGTCGCCGTGGAAACTGGTGTCGAGATGGATGTGACCTTCGACGAAGGACGGGATCACAAGCGTGCCGCCCAGATCGACGGTCTCTGCGGTTGTCGGTGCTGGATCGCTGCCGGATATGATCCCGGTGATCAGACCGCCACTGATGGCAATCGTGTTGAGGCTGCCGTCGGCGAATTTCGCCTGCGTAAAAATCGTGTCGATGTCGCTCACGCCAACCTCTCGGACTGATCTGCTGCCGCGAGGTTACAGGAGGACGACACAGCATGCACCCGCATGCCGGCCGCTGCATGGCCGATGCGTCGGTCAGCTCTCGCGCGCAGCCTTGATGAGGTTGTCGCGCAGCGTGGCGACGCCCTGCTGCATTTTCTTGAACTCGTCGGGCTCAAGACCGGATGCCTTGACCAGATTCATGGTCAGCCCCTTCTCGCGCAACCGCCGTCCTTCGTCGGTCAGGCTGACCACCACCTGCCGCTCGTCCTCGGGATCGCGCTGCCGTCGCAGATAGCCCATGGTTTCCAGCTTCTTCAGGATCGGCGTCAGCGTGTTGGACTCCAGAAACAGCTTTTCGCCGAGGCTGCCCACGGTCTGCCCGTCCTCCTCCCACAGCGCCACGATGGCGATGTACTGGGTGTAAGTCAGACCGAGCTTTTCGAGGATCGGCTTGTAGGCCCGGCCATAGGCCAGATTGGCTGAATAGATCGAAAAACAGAGGAAATCAGACAGTTTCGGGCCGGCCTGCGCGGAATCGGCGGAGGCTTGTTCAATCGATTTGGGCTTGGTGGATGGCATGCTTGCACTCCGTCAGGGACACAAGAACGTGACCTTCGGATCCATATATATCGGATGCGATTAAATCGGAAGAGTTGACAAGGGCGTCTACGTCGCTATTTATATCGTACTCGATTACATCGTATACGATATAAAAGGAGAGACGATCGTGACCTCGACCACCATCGAAAAGGTTCTCTACACCGCCCAGACCCACACCACCGGTGGCCGCGATGGCGCCTCGCGAAGCTCCGACGGCCGGCTGGACGTCAAGCTGTCGCCTCCGGGCTCGGCTGGCGCCGGCACCAATCCCGAGCAGATGTTCGCGGCCGGCTGGTCGGCCTGTTTCATCGGCGCCATGGGGCGCGCCGCCAGCAATCTGAAGGTCAAGCTGCCGGCCGACGTCGCCGTCGACACCGAAGTCGATCTCGGCACCACCGGTGGTGATTTCTTCCTGCAGGCCCGCCTCAATGTCAGCCTACCTGACATGGCACCAGACGTCGCGCGCCAGGTGGTCGATGCCGCGCATCAGATCTGCCCTTACTCGAAGGCAACGCGCGGCAACATCAATGTCGCGATCAACCTGATCTGACCCTCACCTTCTTTCGCGGACCGTCAACCGGTCCGCGGATCGCGGCGCTCCCCCGAACGGTCGCCGGCTTCACTCGTGAATTTCTGGAGATCACCGTGACGCTCTTCATCCTCGCTTATGCAGCCGGCCTGCTCACCATCGCATCGCCCTGCATCTTCCCGATCCTGCCGATCATTCTCGCCCGCGCGGACCAGCCGTTTCGTCGCAGCGGATTGCCCTTGCTGATCGGCCTCACACTGACTTTCGCGGTGGCCGCCAGTCTCGCCTCTGTCGCCGGCAACTGGGCGATCGAGGCAAATCGCTATGGCAGAACCATCGCCCTCATCGCAATGACGCTATTCGGCCTGGCACTGCTGTTGCCGACTCTGGCCACACGGCTGATGGCGCCGCTAGTACTACTCGGTGTGAAGTTGTCCGGTTGGGCCGGCCAGAATGATGCAAACGCAAACCGCACACCGGTCGCTTCGCTGCTGCTCGGCATAGCGACGGGCCTCGTCTGGGCACCCTGTGCCGGACCGGTGCTGGGCCTGATCCTCACCGGCGCCGCACTGCACGGGCCGGGAATCGATACCGTGTTGCTGTTGCTCGCTTATGGTCTTGGTGCGGCAACGTCACTCGCCGCCGGCATGCTGCTGGGCGGACGTTTGCTCGCCAAAGCGCGCGAGCTGATGCCATGGAGCGACGGCGTGCGTCGCGCGCTGGGTGGCGCAGTGGTGCTCGGCGCCATCGCGATCTGGGCCGGGCTGGATACGCGCCTGCTGACGCAACTATCTCTGCCGTCGACGACGGCGTTTGAAAGCAAGCTGATCGACACGCTGCAGCCCGCAGCATCCGCGCAGGCCGGGACGTCCATCGGCAATGCCACACCCCACGCGTCACTGTCGGGCCCGCTCGCATCGATCGTGGGCAGCAGGCAATGGCTCAACACGTCGCCGCTGAAGGCTGAGGACCTGCAGGGCAAGGTCGTGCTGGTGAATTTCTGGACCTATTCCTGCATCAACTGCCTGCGTGTGCTGCCGCATATCCGTGCCTGGGCCGACAAGTATCGCGATCAGGGCCTCGTCGTGATCGGCGTCCACACGCCGGAATTCGCCTTCGAGAAGAACGTCGGCAATGTCAGCACCGCAACGACGAAGCTCGACGTCGGCTATCCCGTCGCGATCGACAACGACTTCCGTATCTGGCGCGCCTTCAGCAACAATGCATGGCCTGCTCTCTACTTCGTCGGTGCCGATGGTCGCATCCGTCATCAAGCGATCGGCGAAGGCAACTACGCGACGTCCGAACAGGTGATCCAGCAGCTGCTCGCGGAAGCCGGCCACAAGCCAACTGTTGAGGTTACAAAGGTCCGTGCCGAAGGCACGCAAGTCGCCGCGGACGAGGAGCAACTCCGTTCGTCAGAGACCTATCTGGGCTATGCGCAGGCCAGCGGCTTCACGTCGCCGGGCGGCGCACGCGAAGACGTGCCGAGCCTCTATCGCGGCATCGATATGCTGCCACTGAACCGCTGGACGCTGGGCGGCACATGGACCATCGGCCGCGAATATGCGCAGCTCGATGATCAATCAGGTCGTATCGCCTATCGTTTCCACGCCCGCGACCTGCATCTGGTTCTCGGCCCAACACGGGACGGAAAGCCGGTACGCTTCCGCGTGACCATCGACGGCGCGGCGCCCGGCACCAGCCACGGCACCGATACCGATGCGGAGGGATATGGCACCGTGACGGATGCGAAGCTGTATCAGCTGGTGCGACAGGCTGGCGACGTCACCGACCGTACATTCGGAATCGAATTCCTCGATCCGGGCGTGCGGGCCTATGCCTTCACCTTCGGCTGATCGCGACGGCTATTGATAGGTCGCCACGATATCCGCGACCGCGCGCTCGAGTTGCTGCGCCGTCGCGCATTGGCGCACGACATTACAGAAGGTCGCGTAGCGCGGCATTTCGGAATCGCCGAAGCCCCAGCCCATCCGTCCTTCCGGATTGAGCCAGACCAGCCGCTTCGAACGCTCGCCGATGCGGCGCAAGATGTCGGCGCGCGGATCGAGATTGTTGCTGCGGGCATCGCCGAGCACAATGACCGTGGTCTGCGCCGTGATCGCGCTCATGAAACCCTTCTCGAAATCGACGAAGGAGCGACCATAGTCGGACGAGCCGTAGCCAACCGACGACATGATCTGCTTCATCGCCTCTTCAGGTTTATTTTTCTCCAGGACTTCACTGACTTCGATCAGGTTGCCGGAAAAAGCGAAGGAGCGCACATCGGACACCACTTCATGCAGGCTGTGGATCAGCAGCAGGAAGAAGTCGGAGACCTGCGCAACCGAGCCCGAGACATCGCAAATAGCGACGATCTTCGGTTTGTCACGATGACGGCGCTTCCATGCCGTCATGAACGGCACGCCGCCCCATGCAGCATTGCGACGAATGGTGCGGCGGACATCGAGATGGCCACGGCGCTGGCGTTTGCGCGGCTTGCTGAAGCGCTCGCGCAGCCGCCGCGCGATCTGCCGGATCAGAACACGCATCTGCGCGATCTGGCGCTGCTCCAGCCGCGCCATCGGCGCATTGCGCAGGATCTCATTGCGCAGCGCCTCTTTCTCCTCGCGGCCATAGAGCAAGAGCGCCTGCGCGACCATTTCGCTGACGGTCTCGCGCAGGCTGCCGAGCGCCGTTGCAAGCCGTTCTGCATCTGCTGGATTGCGGGTCGTGAGCGCGTCGATGTCGTCGCGCAGTTGCGCGATCCCGAGCTGCTCGAGCACCCGGCTGGCAAACAGCCCCCGCTGGGTGAAGACACGGATGTCGGTCAGGCCGGCGGCATTCGATGCGTTTGAAAGCGCCGCTGCAATGGCGGCGCGGTCCTGCGCCAACAGCATCTGCGCGAGCGAACCGAGTTCGGTCGAAGCCTGTGCCGACGCGGTGCCTGCCACAGCGTCGGTTCCGCTCTCGCTTGCCCCCTCGCCAGTCTCGTCGTCGTCATTTGCCGCGGAAGGTGCGTCGAAATCAGGATGGGTGAAGAACGTATCGAAACAGGCGGCGAGCGCCGCTTTCTCCTCGCCAGACTTTGCCATGGTCAGCAGCAGTGCATCGCGCAGGATGGCGCGATCGGCGGGGCCTACTTCGGCGGCGGCACGCATCGCATCGATACTTTCGGCAGGCGAGATTCTCACCCCGGCGCCGCGCGCCGCCCGAAAGAAGCGATGCAGCGTATCGCGCATGGCTAACCGAACGCGCCCTGCCGGTGGGCCTTGGCAACGAAGCCCGAGACCTGCGGCAGTGTCGCTTCGATATCGCCTTCGTATTTCAGCAGCACGTTGAGCGTATCCTTCACCATCTCATGGCCGAGCTCGGACGCGCCGAGCAGCACCAGCACCTTGGCCCAGTCGATGGTCTCACTGACCGACGGGAGCTTCTTCAGATCCAGCGTGCGGACCTGATTGACGAAACCGACAAGCTGCTTGCGCAGTGTCGCGGAAACACCGGGCACACGGGTTTCGACGATGCGCTCTTCGAGCTTGGGCTCGGGAAAGCCGATATGCAGATGCAGGCAGCGGCGCTTCAGTGCGTCGCCAAGATCGCGCTCGCCGTTCGAGGTCAGGATCACGGTCGGCGGTACGATGGCTACGACAGTGCCAAGCTCGGGGATCGTGACCTGGAAGTCGGATAGGATTTCGAGCAATAGCGATTCGAATTCGGCGTCGGACTTGTCGATCTCGTCGATCAGGAGCACGCAGCCCATCGGCTGTTCCAGCGCACGCAGCAACGGACGCGGCTCGACGAATTCCTTGGAGAAGAACACGTCGCCGAAATCATGCAGCTGCTCCAGCGCCTTGTCGAGCGTATCGGCGCCGCCCAGCACTTCGCCGAGTTTGTCCTTCAGTATCTGTGTGTAGAGCAGCTGCTTGGCGTATTTCCACTCATACAGTGCCTTGGCCTCGTCGAGGCCCTCATAGCACTGCATGCGGATCATCTCGAGGCCGCGCGAGGCGGCGATTGCCTTGGCGAGTTCGGTCTTACCGACGCCGGCCGGACCTTCGACCAGAATCGGCTTCTCGATCTTCTCTGCGAGATAGACGGCGGTGGCGATCTGCCGGCTGGCGATATAGCCGGCGGAGGCCAGACTGCGCTCAACGGCTTCGATCGATGCTGACGAACTGGTGTTCTCGGCCACGCGCTTCACTCCGGATTTCGCATACTGGAATAAGCCCCTTAAACAGGTTTTGGGCGCACGCGCCCGGCTCATTTCGGCGTCCTGATTTGCTACGTGGTTCAGCCGGCGGCGTCCAGCGCCACCGGCTCATCGCTCAGTTGCGGCGGCTGGGGGCCTGACAGTTGAGCGCCTTGCGGTACCCCGCGGCGCGGGCGTCGTCCTCGCTGCAAAACCAGCGATCCGGCTTCGGCTGGGTCGCGTAATTCTGGCATTGGGGAATGAGATAGACGCCAACATGGCCGGTAAACTTGGCCCGGCGGACCTGTTTCGCCCGGATATTGCAGCCGGCCGGCATCGCGAGATCGGTGGGAAACAGCGCCGCGCGCAGCTCCTTGTCCTTGTCGCTCCGGCAGGCCGAGCCGAGCAATGGACTGTCACTCGCCTTGCGGCGGAACTCCGCGGGCGTCACGAAGCACCCGCGCCACAGCCCTTGGCGCTTGTCCTTGGCAGCCGTCTCATCGGGCTTGAAGCTGGTCTTGGCGCTTACCTTGTCCGACGGTTCGATACTCACCGCATAGCCCGATTGGATCACCGCCTGATTGAGGCTACCCGTCTCGCCAACGACGCTGCAGAGACCGGCGCGACGGTTCTTGTAAATCTTGTCCTCGCCAAGGTCCTCACAGCGAACCTCGCGCTTGCCGATCAGCTTCACCAGCTGATCCCTTGCCTCGACGCCGCAGGCCCAGTTGTCGGCATGTTCGTCGACACAGGGCTGATCCACCTCCGGCGCGTCCAGGCCGGCAAGCTTGTAGGCGACATTGCCGATCTGGATGGTGTCGCCGTCCTTGACGATGGCTTCGACCGCCGAGGCCGGGTTGGCGACAAGCAGCAGGAAGAACAGGGACAGGATGCGCATCAATCTGGTCTCGGGATCGGCCCGGGGAGGGCTGCGATCAGTCCTATCGCAGCAGACGCGCCCACGAAAGAGACATCACGCGCACTGCGCCGTCACACCGCAACCAGCATCGCCACGCCGACGACAATTAGCGCGATCCCCGACAATTCGCGTGCCGAAAGGGGCTGCTTGAACGAATAATAGGCGACAGCCTGCGCGAACAGCACTTCGACCAGCGCCAGCGTCCGCACGTTGGCGGCGGCCGTAAGTGCAAAGGCCAGGAACCAGAATTGCGAGGCTACCGCACCCATGAAGCCGGCCAGCATCGATGGCTTCCACAAGCCGAGGATGTCGCTCAGAACCTTGGGTGCACGGGCCAGCAGATAGATGGTCAGCATCAATGTCTGCACGAACAGTGCCCAGACCAGCGCATAGGACGCCGCCGTGACGAAACTGACACCGGGCACCGTGATGATGGCGCCGCGAAAGCCGACGGCCGACAGCGCAAAAGCCGCCGCCGCGACCAGCCCGAGGACGGTCGGCCGGATGCTGGCGATGTCGCGCGTAGCACCGGGCCGCAGCGCCGTGACGACGACTCCGATGGTCGCAATCAGGATCGCCGCGACCTTCAGCACCGTCAGATGATCGCCGAGAAAGACGAAACCGAAAATCGCGGTCTGGATCGCCTCGGTCTTGAGATAGGCCGTAGTCACCACAAAGGAGCGATCATTCATCGCTGCCAGCATGAGCCCTGTGGCAAAGATCTGGCTCAACGCGCCGAGTAGCAGCCACGGCCAGAATTCGGCTGATGGCGATGGCACCTTGTCGCCCGTCGCCACGATGATCACCACGAAAAAGACGATCGAAAACGGGAAGCCGAACAGAAAACGGATGTTGGTGGCGCCCCAGGTCCCGAGCGGTCCGGTGAGCGAGCGCTGCATGGCATTGCGCGCCACCTGCCCCAGCGAGGCGATGATAGTGAAGGGGATCCAGAGCGAGGCGATGGTGAACATGAGGCAAGATGGTCCGCGAGCGATGGCGCGGAACCTGACTGCGTCACGCCGCAGGGTCAAGCGGCCTGCGCCCATGCCTGCGATGCGATCGCGACCGCCTCGGACGTGGCTTACCAGACCAAGCGCACGACGCCCTTGCCGGCATGGCTGCGGGTGAGGTTGGAGAACTCGCCCTCATAGGTCGCCGCGACCGACAGCCCGCTTCCGAGCATGACCTCCGCACTCGCGCTGGTCAGCGCAGCATCGGGTGCCATCGCCGCGCCGTTCACGATGAAGCTCGCGCCAGGCAGCGACTGGAACGAGGCCTGCGCGACGCGATCGCGATTGAAGTCATGCGCCCATGCGGCGCGCCCACGCAGCGTGAGCAACGCCTGATCTAAAGCGAAGGATTTGTCGGTGCGGAGGCCAAGTTCGCTACGCGTGGCAGTGACGTTGCGTCCGGTGTAATTAAGCGCGAAATCATCGCCGCCGGAGACAAGCGTCTCTGCATAGGCTGGCAGGTCGATATTCGTAACCTGGCCCGCGGCATAAGGCGTCAAACCCACGCCGCCAAGCCACGGCAGCACGCTCCGACGGCCAGCTTCGGCGCGCGCCGAGAAAGCGTGCGCGGTGAAGTTCGCGCGCAGCCGGTCGGCATCGACGATGGTCACCAGCCGTTCCGTAGTGATGTTCTGCCATCCGTAGGCGAGCGCAGTTGTGATATAAGCGGAGCCTTGGTGATGGCGGATGAAGCCACCGATCTGGAACAGGTCCGAATGACCTGAACCGAGATTATCCGACAAGCCGAAGCTGGTGCCGCCGCCAGCCGCGGCGAAGCCGGCAAGCGTCTGCGGCGACAGCCAGGTATCGGCACCGACGGCAATGCCGCCGATCCGGCTACTGCTATTGTGCGAACCAACGACCGTATTGCCGTCGGTCGCCTGACCACCACCGAAGCCCGCAGCCCAGACGTTCCAGCGCGCTTCGAAGCTCACCGCCACAGGTGGCGCTTTGGTGATCGCACCGTAGGCGTCGCGCCAGGACGTCGGTGAACGATCGGCCGCCGCGAAGGCATTCGAAGCTGTGTTCACGGTTGCGAGGCCGCGATTGGCAGCGAAGGGATCGGTCAGCACGCCCATGAACTGCGTCATGGCCTGCACGGTGTTCTGTTGCACGCCGGTCGAGAGTTCGCCCGACGATTGCGTCAGATCTTCCGGCGCCATCGCGCCGAGCGCATAGGGGATGCCGCCATGGCTGCCAAAATAGGCATTCAGCGACGAGGCGATGTTGTTCTGATTGATGTTGAGACCAGTCAGCTTCAGATCGACATTGAGATAGACGTTTTGAGCATCGTAGCTCAGCGTCGTGATGAACGAAGGTGGTTCATCGCTGACGATATTCGGGCTGAACGTGCCCGTCATGCCGCCTGCGGCGTTCAAAATGGTATAGCGTTCACGCACATAGGCCGCGGGATCGAAGCTGACGCGAACGCCTGCATTGTTGAGCGACGCGGTGCCTGTGACATTGGTCCGATCCGCCGCCGAGCCAGATACTTCGACCATGTAGCTCGAAGCCGCGGCAAACGTCAGATTGCCTTGTACTGACAGTAGCCCGACCGAATTGCCGGGCGACAGCATGCCGCCATCCTGGATTTGCGTGGTGCTGACGATGCCGTTGCCGCCGAGCGTCGCGCCGCGTTCGACACTCACCATCGACGACGCGGCGATCGAGCCGTTGACGCTGAGCGTTCCGGCCTTGACATCGGTGGCGCCCGTATAGCTATTGAGTCCGTCGAGGCGCGTAATGCCCAAGCCGCTCTGCGTGAATGAACCGCTGCCCGAGATGGCACCCGTCAACGTCAGCAGCCCGTCGCGCTTCGCGACAAGTTCGCCATTGTTGATGACATTGCCGATGATCGATCCTGTGAAACCACCATCACCGATCTGTAGAATGCCCTGCGTGATCTCCGTGCCACCGCTGTAAGTATTGTCTGCCGTCAGGACCGTCGTGCCGGTGCCGACATGCCGGAACATGCCGCTGCCGGAGATCGTGCCGCCGAACGTATAGACGTCGGAACGGAAAATCTGGAACGTGCCATTATTGATGACATCGCCAATGATAGAGCCCGCTGTGCTGCCAGTGCCGAGCTGCAGCGTACCGGCAGAGATCAACGTGCCGCCGCTGTAGTTGTTGTCATTGCTAAACGCCGTAAGGCCCGCCCCGACCTGGATGAAAGCGCCGGGACCGGAGATGACGTCATTATAGGAGAAATTATCGGATCGGTTGAATGCCAGAATACCATTATTCGTGACGTTACCGGCCAGTGTGCCGGTGGTGCCGCCATTGCCGATCTGCAGCGTACCGGCATTGATCGTCGTGCCGCCGTTAAAAGAGTTGGTGCCTCCCAGAACGAGCGTGCCCCAGCCATCCTTGGTCAATGCGCCGGCGCCCGAGACATCTCCCATAGCCGAGAATGTCGTTCCGAACAGCGTCTCGATTGTGCCGCTGCCGGAAAGCACAATACTTCGCACGGACGTGACATCGGCCAGCGTCAGCAGCGTGCCACCCGAGAGCCTCAGCGTGCCCGTGCCGAGATTGGCGTCCGCGAGAACTGCAACGGCGCCGCCGGAAACTGTCGTGCCGCCCGTATATGTATTCGTGCCGGATAGCAGCAACGTGCCGTTGCCGGATTTCACGAGGCTGCCGCCCACGCCCGTGATTGTACTTGCGATGACCGTATCGCTCGCCTGATCGAGCGTCAGTTGCGCACTGGCGAGCGCGATCTCGCCGCCGAAGCCGACCAACGAATTCGTCGAGGTGTTGTAGCCGTTGAGATCGAGCTTGCCGCCATAGACGATCACATCACTGCCGTTGGGCAGTGCACCGGAAGCGCCAAGCTGCAGCGTACCGGCTTCGAGCAGCATGCCGCCGGTCCAGCTGTTGGTATTGGCCAACATCAGAGTGCCGTCGCCGGCCTTGATCAAGCTACCGGTGCCGGACACCGTACCGGTGAGCACCAGCGCCGTTGCGCCGTCGGTATCAATCTCACCTATGCCGAGTAACGATACGTTCCGCGCCGAGGCGATGGTTGCAGTCGTATGCAAGATGCCGTTGTCGAAGGTGAGACCGCCGGTTGCAGCGCCGAGATTTGCATTCGACGAAATCTGCAGCGTGCCGCTGCTGATGGTCGTGCCGCCAGCATAGGTGCTGGCGCCAGCGAGTACGAGCGTGCCGCCACCCGTCTTGTTCACACCACCGGCGCCTACAATCGGAGCCGAAATCGTCGCCGTCTCGCCGGACAGAACACGCAGCTCACCAATACCGTCCGAACCGCCCAGCGCGGTTGGCCGCAGTTCGCCAGTGCCTTGAACAAGGTTATAGAGACCGCCGACGAATTGCAGCCCATAGAATTTCTGCGATCCATCTATCGTGACCGTGCCGCCCGGGCCGTTGAAGACGCCATAAATGGATCCCCACTGGGTATTGGCAACGCCGGCCAAATCAAACCAATTGTTGTTGAGCGCATTCCAGGTTCCGCTGCCGCCCGCGGTGCCGCTCGACGCATCATCCCAACGTTGAAGGATGTCGGTGCCGTTGGGCGAAGCAATGAGATCGACCACATGGAGCCGCGAGCTGTCGATCGAATAGGTGACCGGAAACAGTCCCGAGATCGGGGGCGTCGTGCCGATGGTCAGTCCGGAGATTGACGAACCGCCGGTGTAGTTGATCATACGATAGTAACCGACCGCAGGCTCGCCCGTACCACTGATATTGAACGTCACGTCGTGGAGCGAAACATCGCCATTTGCAAAGACGCTCGCTGACGTCGTCGAGGCTGCGCCGTTCGAAAAATGGCTGAGATTGAAATCAAAGGCGCTGCCGGTGAGCATCGACAGGTTGCCGTTCACCGTCAGACGACCCGTGCCATCAGGCGCGAGAGTGCCACCATTGAGCACCGTGGTGGCTCCGACGTAGCCATTGCCGGTGAGGCGTCCGCCCGCATCGACATTAACCGTGCCGCCGAGTTGTCCGGTCACGCCAAGCGTTGCGCTCAGGATTTCCGTGGTGCCCGTGAAAGCAACACTGCGGCCGGACAGGATCGTGGTGCCTGACAGCACATTGATCGCGCCATTGCCGGTGATGAGATTATTGAAGAGATAGTCGCCGCTCGTATGGTTGAAATTGAGCGTGCCGCTTTGTGCGAGTTCAACCGGGCCTGTCACAACACCAGGCGCCAGAGCCGCTGCCCCGGGCTCGGATCCGATACTCAACGCACCGCTGACACCAGAGGCGCCCACCCGAATCGTGCGCGCCTTCGCAGCACCCCCATTGCTCACCGTCAACGCGCCGACGGACGCTGCGCCGATCTTCAGGGTCTGGGCATCGAGCGTCGACCCGATGCCATCGACCTTCACCGTGCCATGCGCGACATAAGACGCATCGTTGCCAATTGAAGCGGTGGCTGCAGTCACATGCATGCCATCAGCAATCAGCAACGAGCCGGTGCCGCGATAGCCGACGAACAGATTGGCATTGAGCCACGATGCGCCTGGGCCAGAGACAGTGACATTGGCATCGGTGCCGCTGTCATAGCCGACATAACCATTGGCCGTCGTCAGTCTGGCGCCACCAGCAAAGGCCAGGCTGCCGGCATTGGCGCGCAAATCGCCGGCGAAGGATGCCGATATCCCCGAAAGCGTCCAGACGGCGTCGCCATTTTTTTCCAGCACCGAAAAGCCCCGATACTTCGTGCCCAATCCGGAGAGATCGAAAGTCGCGGCCTGATTGCCACCCAACGCAAAGATATTGGGATTGCTCGCATCCGAGCCGACGACGACATCGCCTGTAATGTTCGCGCCGGACCATAACTCCAGCCTGTTGCCGCCGCCGGAGAACAGAATCGCCGCAGCGCGCGATCCGTCGACGTTTCGCCCACCCTCGATCGTCCCGGTCGCAACGACCGTTATGCCGGCGCTTTGCCCAAGGATGGCGACTCCCGCCGCTCCATTCGCACCGGCGTGACCGTTGCTTCCATTGCCGAGCTCCCAGCCGCCGCCGCCCGGGCCGGCTGTCCCGCCCGCTCCGGCATCGCCGCCCTGCACCAGTCCACCATTGTCGACGCGCACAGTGCCCGGGCTCACCAACACGACGCCGGTGCCGCCGGCACCGCCGTTGCCGCCATTGCCACCATTGCCGCCGGAAACGCCTTGGCCGCCCGATCCACCCGCCCCGCCGTTCCCGCCGGCCCCGCCGAACACCGAGGCGCCACTTCCAATGACGATCATGCGCGCCTTCTCGACGACAATGCCGGCACCGCCATTGCCACCATTGCCCCCACTGCCGCCATCGCCGCCGACGCCGCCATCGGTCGCGGTGGTGATGCAGGGCGGCTGTCCGCCCGGGCAATAGTTACCGATACTATCCGGCGCGCCCGTGCCTCCATTGCCGCCGGCACCACCCCAACCGCCCGAACCACCTCTGATAACGGGCGCGAGCGATTCCAGGGTTTGTCCGGACGCGTAGAGTCCTATTCCACCGCCGCCACCTCCTCCTCCTCCGCCACCGCCGCCGCCGTAGCCGGGGGCCATGAAGGTTCCGTAGTACGCCACAACACCATCGCCACCATCGGCGGCGGCGGCGCCACTGCCACCTGCACCGCCCGCAATGAACTGGTTGCTCGGAACGAACGACCCGCTGAATATCGCGCCGGTGCCGCCACCGCCACCACCACCGCCGCTGCCGCCGTCATGGCCCATTCCGTGAAACCAGTTGCTGCCATCTCCGCCCTTGAGCCGCTGCGGACGATTTCCGGGCGATCCGGCCCCACCCTGGATTTGACCGCCTGGGAGCTGCGAGCCGTTGAAGCCCGGAGCTCCCCCCTGACCGCCGTCTCCCCCTCCATGGGCATGCGCACCACTGCCACCTTTGCCGCCATTGCCGATATAAGCGTTCTTCAGCGACTCATTCTTGGCATTCCTGCCGCCGCCTCCGCCGCCTCCACCTCCATTGGCGGGGTCGATCACACCGCCTATTCCGCCCGCTTTCGGATTGCTGGATGCATGTGCTCCGCCATTTCCGCCGATGCCCGAAGCCTGCGCATGCACCACTTGCGACGAGGCAATCGCCGCGACCACCAGCACCGGGGCGGCAAGCGACAGCAACGACAGCGTCATCGCTGTCGACGACATCAATGTGTTGGCAGGGCGCACGCCAGTGCCGCTGCTCGTACTCGAGCCGCTGCGGCACGCTGCGCTGACGACTGACAATACCGGGAGCTTCACGATCCGACTCCAGCTCGCAGATCCACGCGAGTGAAGTTCCATGAACACGCGATCGCATGACGAGTCGCAATCAAAGATCGACGAAACGACCTATAGGTTCGACGAACGCCCTGCAGGTTTTTCGCGTGTTGAAACGTAGCAACACACAGCGCGAAAAATACTCAACACACTGACGTCGCTAACGATTTGTTAAGTCGTGATCAGCACGCGATTGATAGCAATCGGCACGCGGAATGTGAGTCGTCAACGTGCTTGCATTCATCTCGCTTGGTGTAGGTCAAACGCCAAGATGCGCACGTAGCTCAGCTCGGCCGGCGCGCGATACCGGCCAATGGTCTTCATAATCATGCAAGCGCAATTGCCATGCCCCGCTCGACCGGCGCACGACCTCGCGCACGAACTGATGATTGACGACGGCCGTGCGATGAATACGAACGAACCAGCCCGGTGGGATCAGGCCCAGCCACTGTGTCAGCGGCCTTGGATCGAGCACCATCGCGCCATCCACCAGCCACACCTCAGTATAGTCTTTCGACGAGCGCAGGCCGACGATTTCGGTCAATGGCGTGCCGAGAATGCCATGCGCGCGGCGTAGGTAGATCAGTGCGGGATACGCAGCCTGCGAATCTTCCCCACCAGAGGTGATCGGCGACCGGCCATAGCGCGCCGCCGCGATGAGGTCGGCACAACGAAACAGATCAGCAATTTCATCCGACCACCGGCGCGGCGCTGCGACCGCATCGAAACCGATGCAGGCGACGAGCCTACCGTTATGAAACACCGGCACGCTGAGTACGCTTTTGTTGTTCTGCCTGATAAACTCAGCGCGCAACGCACCGGCGCTGCGCGGCAGTGCCTCGATGTCATTGACCATCACAGCCTGCCCCAGGATTAGCCGTTGATGCAGCCAGCCGATCATTGTGACCGGCACATGCTGCAGATCCTGCACAAAGGATCCGACTCCGCCGCGACTCCACTCATGGGTGTTACGAAAACGCAGATGGTCGGCATCGTATTCGAACATCCATGCGCGATCTGCTTCGGCCTCCACGCCTATGACTTGGAGTATCTCGGCAATCGCCGCATCAAGTGGCCGCGTCAGCAGCAGCATCGCAGTGTCAAACACCCAGCCCGATTGCGACGCCGCAACACGATCATCGCGGCTGACGAACTCCCAGGACTGCGCTGAATTGGATGACAACTGCAATGCTCACGGTAGTGATCACAAGATCTACCCAACCATATTACCTTAGACAACGTGTCAATCCCTGCAGCGTGGCGACTATTCCATCGCGGCACCCGGGCATCCACATCGTGCGATGCGCCGCGATCTTGGGCAGTCTCCGGCGCCACAACCAGCATTGCAGCGTCCGCTTTTGGCGATACATTGAAGCAAAGCGCATTCGGAGACTGCCGGATCATGCTGCGATTTCTGCCTGTTGTCCTCGGCACCCTGACTTGTTGGGCAATGAGTTGGGTTGCTACCCCAGCACTCGCGCAAAATGCCCCGCGCGGCAGTGAGTGTCTGGCAATGGCCACACGGCCACCACTCGCAATTCCAGTCAGTTTGCGTCGGACTGCTGCGAAGGCCGATGAAGTCTCCATCACCTATGCCGGGCACTCCACCTATTACATCGACACACCCGGCGGCGTGACCATCGCCACCGACTATAACGGCATCTACAAGCTCGATCGCATCCCGGATGTGGTGACGATGAACCGGGCCCACAGCACCCATTACACGCTGTATCCCGACCCGCGCATCAAGACGGTATTGCATGGGTGGGGCGAGAGTGGGCAGCCGGCGCAGATCCATGAGCGCATCGGCGACGTGCTGATCCGCAACGTCACGACGGACATCCGCCGCTACTATGGCGATGACGCCGGCGGCGAGATGGTGAAGGACGGCAATTCGATCTTCATCTTCGAGGTTGCCGGCCTGTGCATCGGCCATCTCGGCCATCTGCATCACAAGCTCGACGAGAGCCACTTCGCCGCGATCGGCCGGCTCGACATCGTGATGGTGCCGATCGATGGCAGCTACACAATGTCCCTCGACGGCGTGTCCGAGATCACCAAGCGGCTGCGCGCCTCGGTGGTGCTGCCCATGCATCGCTTCATGACACCGCTCAGCGACTTCATGACAAAGATCGGAAAAGATTTCGAAATCGACCAGCGCAGCGCCCAAACGCTGACAATATCACTCAATGCGCTGCCCAAGGCACCGACGGTGATTATTCTCAACGGGGTTTGACGACCTGTCGAAGCGGGGGTCAGGCAGAACAGAAACGCTAAACCTCTTCCGCGACCACCATATAGTTCACGTCCATATCGGACGACAGCGTCCAGCGGTCACCGAGTGGGTTGTAGACCACGCCTGACTGTTCGGTGATTTCCAGCTTGTTGCGCGACAGGTGATGCGCGAGTTCGTCCGGGGTGACGAACTTGTCCCACTGATGGGTGCCACGGGGCAGCCAGCGCAGCACGTATTCGGCGGCGACGATGCCGAGCGCAAAGCTCTTCCAGTTTCGATTTAGCGTCGAGACCACCATCAGGCCACCGGGCTTCAGCATCGACGCGCAGCGATCGAGGAAAGCACCAACATCGACTACATGCTCGATCACTTCCATCGCCAGCACGATGTCGAAGCGCTCACGCACGTCCATCTCCTCGACGGTGGTGCAACGATAATCGATCGACAGATGCCCTTTGTCGGCGTGCAACTTGGCCGCGGCGATATTGGTGGCAGAGGGATCGATGCCGATCACCTGTGCGCCGAGCCGCGTGAACGGCTCACACAGCAGACCAGCCCCGCATCCGATATCGAGCATGCGCAAGCCACTCAGGCAATTGAGACTGCGAACATTGCGATCGAACTTGCGGCAGGCGGCGTCGCGAATATAAGTCAGGCGCAGCGGGTTGATCTTGTGCAGCGGCGCCATCTTGCCGCGCGGATCCCACCATTCCTCCGACAACTTCGAGAATTTCGCGACTTCGCTGGCATCGACGGAGGATGCAGAAGCATCGGAATAGCTGGATTGCATGGCCATTGTGGAGCCGTTGTCCTATCGCGCTGTGATGTGGCTGCGAAATGCGAGTGGCGACGCGATCATCTTGATGACCTCTTCATCATCACCCATGTTCTCAATGGCGATGTCACCATAATTCAAGATGCGTCCCAGAATGCTCTGATTGACGCTGACGCTAGCAACCTTGTCGATACTGATCTCGAAAGTCTTGCGCGTAATGAAACCTTCCTTGTGCACGACCCGCAGCGTGGTGACATCCGTCTCGGTCGTCCAGCGCTGGAACCAGCCCTTCATCGACCAGTACAGCGCCGCGAAGGCCACTACGGCCGAGGATGCCAGGCAGAGCAGAACAAGGGTTTCGTTGATCGCGTAACGCGTCAGGACCAGCAAAGCCGCGGAGACAATCCAGGCTGCGATGGCCGGGGCATAGACCACCCAGTGCAAGTTGCTGGAATACAGCACCTTCTCGCCCGGCTGCAGGATATCGTCGATATAGCGCCCCATAAACCGTCCAAAATGCCCTGTCTCGGTGCGTTCTAAGGGAACAGGAACCCGGGTTGCTTGCCCCCACCCTCGCCGCTATGTATACGCGCGTTTTCGCCCGCGTGCGTAGTGCGCGGTATCTTTACCCACTGTCGTCAGGGAATGCACCACTCGTCATGGGCCGGCTCGTAATGAAATTCGGCGGTACGTCCGTCGCCAACATCGACCGCATCCGCAACGTCGCGCAGCACGTCAAACGCGAGGTCGATGCCGGTCATGAGGTCGCGGTCGTGGTGTCGGCGATGTCGGGCAAAACCAACGAACTGGTGGCCTGGTGCACCGAAGTGTCACCGATGCATGACGCTCGGGAATACGACGCCATCGTCGCGTCCGGTGAGCTCGTGACCGCCGGCCTGTTGGCGATCGCGCTGCAGACCATCGGCATCCAGGCGCGCTCCTGGCAGGGCTGGCAGATCCCGATCAAGACGTCGGACGCCCATGCCTCGGCCCGAATCGACGAGATCGACGGTGACAAGCTCATCAAGCGCTTCAAGGAGCGCAAGGAAGTGGCCGTCATCGCCGGATTCCAGGGCATCCATGCCGAGACCGGCCGCGTCACCACGCTCGGCCGCGGTGGGTCCGATACCTCGGCAGTGGCAATTGCCGCCGCCGTCAAGGCCGACCGCTGCGACATCTATACCGACGTGGACGGCGTCTACACCACCGATCCGCGCGTCGTGCCGAAGGCACAACGCATGAACAAGGTGGCGTTTGAGGAAATGCTGGAACTAGCGTCGCAGGGCGCCAAGGTCCTGCAGGTCCGCTCCGTGGAACTCGGCATGACCCACAATATGCCGATTTTCGTGCGCTCAAGTTTCGACAAACCCGAAGACATCGACCCGCACGGCACCCCGCCGGGCACGCTGATCTGCAGCGAGGAGGAAATCATGGAAAGCCACGTCGTTACCGGAATCGCCTTTTCCAAGGACGAGGCCCAGATTTCCGTCCGCCAGATCGAGGACAAGCCGGGCGTCGCTGCCTCGATCTTCGTGCCATTGGCCGAAGCCAACATCAATGTGGACATGATCGTCCAGAACGTCTCCGAAGACGGCAAGACCACGGACCTGACCTTCACCGTCCCGGCCACCGACTATGCCCGTGCCAAAGAGACCATCACGGCGGCCAAGGCCAAAATCGGCTATGCCCGCATCGATAGCGCAACCGATGTCGCCAAGGTCTCGGTGATTGGATCGGGCATGCGCAGCCATGCCGGCGTCGCCGCGCAAGCATTCGCCGCCCTTTCCGAGCGCCAGATCAATATCCGGGCAATCACCACGTCCGAGATCAAGTTCTCGGTCCTGATCGATACAGCCTATACGGAACTGGCGGTTCGCACCCTGCACACGCTGTATGGTCTCGACAAAGCGTAGAAAATTTTTCCTGAAACATCCGTTATTTTGATGTGAACGGTGTGTTTCTTGTCTGGCAGGTGTTTTGCTTGGCAAAACAAGCCTCAATTCGCTATACGGCCTGCATGGGCAGCCGTTGCGGCTGAGGGCGCCGTTTCGGACAATCTGATACGGTTCTGTGGCTGCGCCTCTTGTTGCGCGGCGGTGCAAATTCTATTGTTTTCTGAGGCTTAGCGTCGGCGCACGGCTTTTGTCAGGTGTCGGCCTCGTGGGGAGGGTGTCGGCACATGCGGAGCGCGTCGGGTGGCCCCCGAGTCTTGCTGAGACGGCTCCGCGAAGTGATGGCGGAGCAGGTCAGCGCTCAGGAACGCCTCGACAAGATCGTGGTGCTGATCGCCGCCAATATGGTGGCGGAAGTCTGCTCGACATACGTGCTGCGCGTCGACAATACACTCGAGCTCTACGCCACCGAAGGCCTCAACCGCGACGCCGTCCACCAGACCGTGCTGAGCTCCCATGAAGGCCTGGTCGGCCTGGTCGCCTCCGAAGCCACACCGCTGAATCTCAACGACGCCCAGAGCCATCCGGCGTTCTCGTTCCGCCCAGAGACCGGCGAAGAGATCTATCACTCGTTCCTAGGCGTGCCGATCCTGCGCGCCGGCAATACGCTCGGCGTGCTGGTAGTGCAGAACCGCGCCAAGCGCACTTATGTCGAGGAAGAGGTCGAGGCGCTACAGACAACGGCGATGGTGCTCGCCGAGATGATCGCCTCCGGCGAGCTATCGGCGCTGGCGCAGCCGGGCGCCGAGCCCGCTGCGCGGCATTCCCTGCACAAGACCGGCGCCATCCTTTCCGATGGCATCGCGCTCGGACATGTAGTGCTGCACGAGCCGCGCGTCGTCATCACCAATTACATCGCCGAAGACCTGCCGAAGGAAATCAAACGGCTGGACACCGCGCTGACCAAGCTGCGCTCGGACCTCGACCGCATGCTGGAACGCGGCGACGTCGCCGACGGCGGCGAGCATCGCGATGTCCTCGAAGCCTATCGCATGTTCGCCAATGACCACGGCTGGTCGCACAAGCTGCACGAAGCCGTCGCCACCGGCCTCACCGCCGAAGCCGCCGTCGAACGCGTGCAGTCGGATACCCGTGCGCGCATGCTGCGTTCCACCGATCCCTATCTGCGCGACCGCCTGCACGATCTTGAAGATCTCGGCCACCGCCTGATGCGGCAGCTGGTCGGCCAGGATCACGCGCCGTCGCGCGAGCAGATGCCGGACAATGCGATCCTGATCGCACGCGCGATGGGCCCAGCCGCCCTCCTCGACTACGATCGCAAGAAGCTGCGTGGCCTGGTGCTGGAGGAAGGTACGGCTAATTCGCATGTCTCGATCGTGGCGCGCGCGCTCGGCATTCCCGCGATCGGCGAAGTCGCAAATGCGCCGGGCATTGCTGATCCAGGCGACGCCGTCATCGTCGATGGCACCTCGGGCTCGATCTATATTCGGCCCTCCGCCGAGATCGAATCCGCTTATGCCGAACGCGTGCGGTTCCGCGCACGGCGACAGGCGCAGTATTCAGCGCTGCGCGACCTTCCCTGCGTAACCAAGGACGGCCAGAAGGTTGACCTGCTGATCAATGCCGGTCTGATCATCGACCTGCCGCATATCGACGATACCGGCTCGGCGGGCATCGGCCTGTTCCGTACCGAACTGCAATTCATGGTCGGCGAAAGCCTGCCCCGCTCCAGCGATCAGCTGGCGCTGTATCGTGCGGTGCTCGATGCGGCCGGCTCCAAGCCGGTGACGTTCCGCACCCTCGACATCGGCGGCGACAAGGCGCTCCCTTACATGGAGACCATCGTTGAGGAGAACCCGGCGCTGGGCTGGCGCGCGATCCGTCTTGGCCTCGATCGGCCTGGCCTGCTGCGCGGCCAGATCCGCGCATTGCTGCGCGCCGGCGGCGGGCGGGCGCTGCGCATCATGTTCCCGATGATTTCTGAAGTAGCCGAATTCGATCAGGCCAAGGCGATCATCGAGCGTGAACTGACCTATCTGCGCCAGCATGGCCATGCGCTGCCAGAGCGGATCGATGTTGGCACCATGATCGAGGTGCCTGCGCTGGTCTATCAGCTCGACGAACTCCTGAAGAAAGTCGACTTCGTCTCGGTCGGCTCCAACGACCTGTTCCAGTTCCTGTTCGCTGTTGACCGCGGCAATGCCAAGGTGTCGGAACGCTTCGATACGCTGTCGGCGCCGATCCTGCGCGTACTGCGTGAGATCGTGCAAAAGGGCGACGCCGCCAAACGTCACGTCTCGCTGTGCGGCGAGATGGCCTCGCAGCCGATCGGCGCGCTGGCGCTGATTGGCATGGGCTATCGCTCGCTGTCGCTGTCGGCCACCGCACACGGCCCCGTGAAGGCAATGATTCTCGACCTCGATGCCAAAAAGGCCGAGGCGCTGATGACACAACTGCTCGACGCTCCCTCGGGCAGCGTTTCGATCCGGCAGAAGCTCACCGAATTCGCTGAGGCCGAGGGACTGTCGTTGTAGCGAGGCCCTGCCCGTACGACGCGCTTCTCCTTTCCGCGATCTCCGAGATTCCACGATGTCCCTGCTGCCCGAAACCAAACTCGACGTACTCCTCGCACATCACGCCTCGCTCGAGGCACAACTGATGGGTCAGGTCAGCGCCGAGAATTATGTGAAGATGACGCGCGAGCTGTCCGAGCTCAATCCGCTGATCGACGCGGTGAAGACCTATCGCGGTGCGCTTGCAGAGCTCAAAGATATCGATGCGATGATCGCCGATACTTCGACCGATGCGGAGATGCGCGAGATGGCGCAGGCCGAGCGCCCGGCGCTGGAAGAACGCATCGAGGCGCTGGCGCAGGAAATCCGCGTGGCGCTGTTGCCGAAGGATGCGATGGACGAGCGCAACGTGGTGCTGGAAATCCGTGCCGGCACCGGCGGCGACGAGGCTTCACTGTTCGCCGGCGACCTGTACCGGATGTATGAGCGCTTCGCGGCGCTGGCCGGCTGGAAGGTCGAGGTGATATCGGCGTCCGAAGGCACCATGGGTGGCTACAAGGAAATCATCGCCGAGGTGAAGGGCCGCGGTGCTTTCGCCAAGTTGAAATTCGAATCCGGTGTACACCGCGTGCAGCGCGTGCCCGATACGGAGACTCAAGGGCGCATTCACACGTCGGCGGCAACGGTTGCTGTCATGCCCGAAGTCGAAGAAGTGGATATCGACATCAAGCAGGACGACCTACGCATCGACACGATGCGCGCCCAGGGTGCCGGCGGCCAGCACGTCAACAAGACCGAATCAGCGATCCGCATCACGCATATCCCGACCGGCATCGTGGTGATGATGCAGGACAGCCGCTCGCAACATAAGAACCGCGCTTCGGCGATGAACATCCTGCGCTCGCGCATCTATGACGCCGAGCAGCAGCGTATCGATTCCGCCCGCTCGGCCGAGCGCAAGGAGAAGGTCGGCTCCGGTGACCGCTCGGAGCGCATCCGCACCTATAATTTCCCGCAGGGCCGCGTCACCGACCACCGCATCAATCTCACGCTCTACAAGCTGCCGCAGGTGATTGCCGGCGAAGCGTTGGGCGAACTGGTCGATGCGCTGACGACAGAGCATCAGGCTGCACAACTCGCTGCCCAGGGCGACGCGGCGTGAGCGCCGGCGACATGTTCGCCGGACAGAGCGTCGAGAACGCACGACGCTCATTGACCAATCTGCTCCGCACCCACAGCATCGATTCCGCTGAACTCGACGCGCGCTTGCTGACAGGCGACGCGCTCGGACTCGATCTGACCGGGTTGATCTCGGCTGCGAATCGCATCTTGACGTCCAATGAAGCGGCCCAACTTGCCCGCTTCGCACAGCGCCGCATCGATGGCGAACCCGTGGCCCGTGTCCTAGGCATGAAAGAATTCTGGGGTCTGCCGCTGCAGCTATCGCCCGACACGCTGGTGCCCCGTCCCGATACCGAAACCCTCGTCGAGGCGGCGCTCGAACTTCTCGATGCGACAGGTCCGCGTGACCGTCCGCTTGTGATCGCCGATCTCGGCACAGGCTCCGGCGCAATCCTGCTGGCGCTGCTTTCGGAGTTAACCAACGCCACCGGCATTGCGACCGATATCAATCTCGACGCCCTGCGAACGGCTCGCTCCAACGCTGCGCAACTCGGCTTGATCGAGCGCGCCCATTTCGCTGTCTGCGACTATGCCTCAGCCCTGGCCGGCGGCTTCGACCTGATCGTCTCCAATCCGCCCTATATTCCCTCGGCCGACATTGCCGGCCTCGACATCGAGGTGCGCGACCACGACCCGCTCCGCGCCTTGGATGGTGGAAAAGACGGACTAAATGCCTATCGAACCATCGCCCCCGAAGCCGCCCGGTTGCTGGTGCCCGGCGGCCTCCTGGTGGTCGAGGTGGGCCACGACCAAAGCGACGATGTCGCCGGTCTGATGACGGTGTCCGGGTTAACCCTGCCGGGGCCAGCCAAAGCCGATCTGGGCGGCATTCGCAGGGCGGTATCGGGACAAAAAAAGCCCCGATAAAGCCTTCTTGCGACAGAAAAAACCACTTGGAATATCCCCGGGGAGCGACTACCTTCCTGTCACAACATCGGTTCAGGGTTGGCTCGCCCCGTAGATTTACGGCAGGAAGCCAGAATTCTCGCTAGAGAGCCCGTCCGGGTGAAAGGTTCCAACAGGCAGGTTTGGTTGAGCGCGATGGCTGAGAGAGCTGCGCTGCTCGCGACCGCAAAGCGAACGAAAGCCTGATATTGCGCTTTAAACTTCACGCACAGAAGCCTGACCTTGTTTCGGCAGGTGGGTGATTTGGTCCGGCTGGCACGGTCAGCGGGCGGTTGGGGAACGCGTCTTTGTTGAACGCGAATGACGGCAAGATCGATGCAGCAAAGGTCTGCACGACGATTCGGGTGCTTCGCGCGTCCGCATCCCGCAATGTGCTGCGGCAATCATCTCTTTGAAACATAGCTCTGTGACACTCTGGATCGATAACTGAAGGCGACACATGCGAAACGGTCAGAACAACAACAACAAGCGGATGCGGAACAACAACAACCGCAACAACAATAATAATAACAACAATAACAATCGGCGCGGCCAGAACCCGATGACCCGGGTCTTCGAATCGAATGGCCCCGACATCAAGATCCGCGGTACCGCCTCCCACGTCGCAGAGAAGTACGTCCAGCTCGCCCGCGATGCACGCAGCTCCGGCGATCCCGTTGCTGCCGAGAACTACTATCAGCACGCCGAGCACTATTTCCGCCTGATCGCCGCCGCGCAGGAGCAGTTCCGGCAGAATCAGCCGCAACCGCGCACCGAAAACGAGATGCCGCCTGAGGACAACGATGACGAGAGCGAGAGCTACTCGAACTTCGGTGCCGAGCCCGGTTTCGTGCCGGTACAACAGCAGCCCTTTGCGCAGCGCGAGCAGCCTCCGCAGCGTGAGGGTGGTCAGCCCTATCAGCAGCGCGGCGAACAGCCCTATCAGCCCCGCGAGAACAATAATCGCGAACACCGTCAGCAGAATCAGCCGCAGGGCCAGCCGCAATATCAGCCGCAACCGCAGCCGATAATGCCGGTCGGCGATGGTGTCGATCGTCTGCCTTCTTTCATCACGGGTGGTGCGCAACCTCAGCCGGGTGCTGCTCCAGGCGGCTTCGAACAGAATGCTGGTGGAGAGCGCTTCCCGCCGCGCCGTCGCCGCCGTCCGCACGGTCCTCGCCCCGACGTTGCTGCAGCTGGCGCGCCGGCAGAAGCACCAAGCGACGATTTCAATCCGGGCAACTCATAAGCCCAGCCGCTCTCCGGCGAGAGAGCGCACATCACAAGGCTTAGATTGGCCGTGGCTCAAAAAGCCGCGGCCAATTCTTTTGCGCCTGGCAGATTGCTGTTGCTGTCCATTCGCGCATTGGTAACTGCGAGTAGCTTGGCCACGGTATTGTGGCGGATCGCCACCGGATTGCGCTCATACCCGCCACGCTGGAAGAAGTTCGCCGTCGGCACCTGTTCACGCATCGCCAGCGGCATGGTCACCATATCGAAGCCGTTGCCATCGCCAGTGAGATTCATCATCTCAAGCTCGGCTGCGCTGAGCGGGCGATCAAACCCGCGGGCGCGGGCAAAATTCACTGACGTCAGTAGTTTGTGGACCTGCAATTGCGGGCCGATATCCATGTCCAGCACCAGCGCATGCATGGCCCAGCCCTGCGGCGTCGTGCCGAGCTTCTCAAGCGCGCTCCAGTTTTGTGGAACAGTGCGCACAGTCGCCTGCATGCGCTTGAAGACCGCAATCTTGTGATCCATCGCCTTACGCTGCGGGCCCGAGAGCGCCGATGCCTTCTCGGTCAGAACTTTCAAAATCTGAGGCCCCTGTTCGGCAACGAGCGTCGTCGTATTGGCTGTGAGCAGCTGATTGTAGCCGATAGCGGTGGAGATCGCGCGAGACCCCGGACGTGACGGGTTTAGGCCCGACTGCATGTCATGGCCGCCATTGCCACCGGTCTCGAAGGAATAGACGCGTACCGCAATGTCGCGTGTCAGCCCGGCCTGCAGGGCGGCACGAGCATAAGCGCGCTTGAACTCCATCTCATTGGCAGGCCGCTGCGGCACGAACTGAAACTGCTCCCTCGCCGCCGCGAGGAAATCCGCCACCACCGGAAGATCCTTGCGGACGCGCGGATCGCTATCCTCGGGCTCCGGATTCACCGGACGTTTTGGTCCTTCATAAAACGGCGCCTGTTCCAGCACGTAGTCATTCAGCGTGATCTGCTGGCGGTCGCGGCGCTTGGCATTGCGGATTTTTCGCTTCTCAGAGATTGCATCCCAATAGGCACCGGCCTCCTGATCGAAGGCCGCGCGCGCTTCCTGATATTCCGCAAGCTTGCGTCGGTATTCTGCGACGGCCTGCGGCGAGGCGCCCTGCGCCATCGCATTGGCAACGCCTGCCGGTAATTGGGCGGAATCCAGCGCATAACCGACCGGCATGAACAAAAATACCGCGAGCGGGACAGTGGCAGTAAAGGTGCGAATCAAATGAGACATGGGACCTGTCGAGATGTCAGCCGGCATAGCCGGCCATGCAGAGGAATGAGGCGGGACGCCGCCCCGCGCCCGTCCCAGGCGGGTCAAACATACCCCGCTTAAAATGACGTTGGATGAGTTTGGTGAACAATGTCTTTCCAAGGCCGGACGCTGCCTGCGCTGACACGTCGCGCCGGGGGGCAGAATCACTTCCAGGCGAAGACCGGCTGCTCCAGCTCGGCCACACGGGTGATGCGCCCCGCAAGAACTTCGCTGAACTGATACATCAGCGCGGCGGTCGGCGCGTGAATAAAGTGGCCGAAATGGCTGTAGCGGATCAGGCGCCGGTCGCTCTCGGGAATGGCAACGAAATCGAACGCCTGCGGCCGCGCGATCTGCGACAGCGCAATGCGATGAACCGAGGCGACCTCATCGGGGTTCGGCATCAATTGAACGCTGTCGTGCGCCCACATGACGACAGGCGTGATCAGATAGCCGGAGCGGGTCGGGTAATCGTCGAGGACGCCGATGACATCGTCCTGCGTGAGCTGCAGACCGAGCTCCTCACGCAACTCGCGGATTGCCGCCTGCACGGGTGTCTCACCAGGATCGCAGCGACCGCCAGGAGGTGCCCATTGATTACTGTGAGCGCGCAGACCGGACGCGCGTAACGTCAGCAACAGCGAGGTCTCCAATTCGGTCGCCGCTTCAACCATCACCAGGGCCACCGCCGCACGCTTCAGCCCCGAAGCGTACTGGCCCTCGCCGATCCGCGTGAATGCGGCCAGGCGATTCTCGATCATTGTTCGGGTGGCGGCATTGAACGGCAGGATCATCCGCGATTGATAGCACAGTCACGGATGATCCAACAAAGCCGATAAATTCAGCGCATCAGGCCAGTTCAGATGCCGCGCGCTGCATGTTGTCCGACATATCACTGGTCACAGTGCTCTGCTCTTCGACGGCCGCTGCCGTCGAAGTCACGAACTCGTTGACATGTTCGATCGCCTGCTTGATAGAAACCAGCGCGCCAACCACGTCACCGGAGATACCGTTCAGGGCCTCGATCTCGCTGCTGATCTTGTCGGTCGCCTGTTTGGCCTGGTTGGCCAAATTCTTGACCTCCGCCGCCACCACCGCAAAACCCCGCCCCGCCTCACCAGCGCGAGCCGATTCGATGGTCGCATTGAGGGCGAGCAGGTTGATCTGGCCGGTAATGTCGCCGATGAGCCCAACGATGCCTCCCATGGCATGTGCAGCCGAGGTGAGCCGCTGCGCCTGGATGTCCGCCGTCTCCACCTGTTGCACCGCGGACTCTGCCGTCTGCCGAGACTTCACCATCGTCTCGGAGATCTCGCGGATCGATGCATTCATCTCTTCGCTGCCGGCAGCGACCGACTCGATCAAGGAACGAGCGCGCTCCGCTTTCAGGCGGGCCATGGCCTGCGCCGTAATATCGGCAGCGTATTTGACCACTTTGAACGGCCTGCCGTTGAGATCGAAAATCGGATTGTAGGATGCCTGGATCCAGATCTCCCGCCCCCCCTTTCCGATGCGCCTGTATTCCGCGGCCTGATAGGTCCCGCGATTGAGGCTCGCCCAGAATTCCACATAGGCCGCGCCAGATCGCTCTATCGGATCGACAAACATGCTGTGATGCCGGTCGCGGATTTCGTCGATCGTGTAACCGACCGTATCAAGGAAATTCTGGTTTGCCGTCAGGATGGTGCCATCCATGCGAAACTCGATGACCGCCTGCGACTTGCGAATAGCCGCCATCTGGCCGTTGCTATCAGCGGCCAGCAACTTTTGTTGGGTCACGTCGGTCGCGAATTTCACAACCTTGAACGGCTTGCCGGCATCATTGAGAATCGGATTATAGGTCGCGAGAATCCAGATTTCCTTGCCACCCTTGCCGACGCGCTTGTATTCGGCCGCCTGATACTCACCCCGGCCGAGCCGCGCCCAGAAGTCCCGGTAGGCTGCGCCATCGCGTTCACCGGCTTCCACGAACATGCTGTGATGCCGCCCCTGTATTTCGGACAGCGCGTAACCAAGCGTGTTCAGGAAATTCTCGTTTGCGGTAATGATAGTTCCGTCAAGATTGAATTCGATAACCGCCTGCGCACGGCTGATCGCGATCACTTTTCCGGAAGCTTCGAGGCTTTCGAGTTTCTGCGCCGTGATATCTGTAGCGAATTTGATGACTTTGAACGGCTTACCACTCTTGTCCATGATCGGGTTATAGGAGGCCTCGATCCAGATCTCCCTGCCGCCTTTGGCGACCCGCTTGAACTGCCCTGCCTGAAATTCGCCCCTGTTAAGGTTACCCCAGAACTCCCGATAAGCGACACTCTCGTGTACGGCAGGCTCCACAAATATACTGTGGTGCTTGCCCTTGATCTCATCGAGCGTGTAGCCGAGCGCCTTGAGAAAATTCTCATTCGCTTTGATGATCGTGCCATCGAGATTGAATTCTATGATGGCCTGGGAGCGACTGATGGCGGTCGCTTGCGCCAACGCATTCTGCAAATCGGTCTTGCTCTGTCGGTTAAACATCTGTCGCTCCGTGGCCAAAACGGCCGTTGTCGTAAAATAGTCGACGAACGACGTCGCGCGGCACTGCGCGTCGTTTTCTCAAATCAAATAAACTGGAAGGTTCGAGCAGCTGACCTAGTCGACCAGCTGCTGATTCTGTGATCCCTCACGCCCCCAATAGGCCGCCACCTTTTCAGCCAGCTGGTTGTGGTTGTCATGGGGCTTGGCATTGCTGCTCGCCGTCGGTTGATCGGCCGTACCGGCTGTCAAGCTGCGTGCAGCAATCTGCTGAAAATACTCGAGCACAGCGATACGCAGGTTGGATGATAGATTTGGTGTTTCGCGCTTGCGCTCAATCTTCTCGATATAGTGCTCGATAGTGGTATTCTCCATGCGAACGATCGCTTGCAGGCTGGCCCAGAAGCTGTCTTCCAGGCTGACGCTAGTGCGTTTTTTCGAGACGACAACCGAGCGCTTGCGATTAACGTTGGGGCGGTTCATTGCGGCTTCGTATCCCATTTTATCAGTCCTCTTCTGTTAAAGCTGGCATTGAAGTTCACGCGTTACTGATTCAGTTCACTAACACTGCGCCGTCACAGCGAATGCCGGATACCCACACATCGGCCTGTCCAATTCCGACGCCGAGACTTGCCAACGTTGCCGCCAGCAATTGATCGATTGAACTGGTTGCCCCGCTGATGATGCTGGTGACGAGTCCACCAAGACCCGGGATCGCCAAACCCAGTCCAAGAACACTGATGTTGAGGTCGCCAAGCAGACTGCCCGTCAGGGACGACGTGAAGTTTGTCGTGTTTACGGTCTTCTTCGTCTGCGACGTGATATCCGAATAGCTGAAATTGACGCTGACCGGCGTGGTGTTGCCCATGCCCGCATGGGCCTTTGCCGTCACAATTGGAATACCCAGGAGATTCACAAGCGGTGCCGGCCCTGGATTCGGCTTGGTCGCAACATTGTTGAGGTCGGCTACAGTGACGTTACCTATCCATGCATCGACAATGCCCGGCGTAACGCCAAGCGTGACGCTCGATGTATTGACGTTGGGATAGCCGCAACTGACCTTGTTCAGCGTCGCTGTGCCCGACGCGACCTCTACATAAACCGGTAGATTGACCAATGACGCCGAACCACTTCCGATCAACTGGATGGATAGCAGCACACGTGTCTGAGCTGTATGAACACTGACGCCCTGCGTGCCCACGGCAATCCAGCCGGATCCCTGTGGCCGTGCGCCAATGGTCGCCGTCAGTGACGCGCTGGCAATGCCAGGCAGACCTAAATTGACGGATGTGGCGATCTGGTTGGTGCCGTTAGCGATTCCAGCTGTTGCCTGTAGCAAATCGTAAAGCGAGATGCTCACACCGTTTTTCGGCTTGACGCCCACAATCAGGTTCGCGTAGGGGCCCGCATCGATCAGCTTGCCAGGCGCAATCTTGGTCGTCACGGATGCCGAAGCCTGCGATATCGTCGAGAGTGCGGTGGTCGCGGTGCCGCTGCCATTGGTAGCCTGCTGCGCGCTCAGCGCTGCGGCAAGAACGTCCCCGATCTTGATGTTCGAATTCAGCAGCGTGTCATAAGTCACACCGGTCAGACCGACGCGCGTCGCCAGCGCCGAGAGGAAGGTGAAAGCATCGATGCGCGCGCCAAGAAGCGCATTGTAGTCCATGACTGACAGCGACAGGGTCGTGCCCAGCATTGATCCGAGAACACTATTCAACAAGCCGCCATTTAACGATGCCAATCGCGAACCGATCGAGAACGACGCGATGGCCGTCGTTGTTGCGGTCGCCGTTGTCTTGATGGTGAAATTGTTGCTGCCGGTAAAGAAATGGCTGAAGTAGAGGGGCGTCGCCGTCTGAAGACTGACCCGCGCCGCATTGGCTGTTCCAGTCGCTGGCGTGACAAAGCGGCTTTGCGCAGCGACGGCGGAATTGGTTGTGTAAGTTCCGAGTTCTACACCGACCAGAGCGCTTGCTGGATAGTTATTGCTGGTGACTGCCGCCTTTGCTGCGTTTGTCGCATTGCTTAGGTTGCTGGCCGCAACGATCGCGGCGAGATCCGTGGCAGCCTGCGTCTTGCGACGATCGGCGGCAATGGTCCCGATATCGACACCCAGTGCAGCACAACAAACGGCCAGGATCATGCCGCCCGCAGACATGATGGCAATATTTCCGCGCTGGTCGGTGCGAAACCTCTTGAGAAGTGCGCGCATCGGTTCCATCGCTCAAAACCCTCCGTAGGGAATGGCGGCAGATCGCGAGACTTGCGATGGAGGCATCGGTACGAAAGGAAGTGAATAGATGAACATGGTCGACGCGTCGTAGTTGACCGTGACCACGAAGACGTTTGCGTTCGACGACGATGTCGCCGCATTGACGCTCAGCTTTGACGCATTGATCAGCGGATAAGTCGCGGCATTCGACGTGACATAGGTCGATGCGATCGAGCCACGTTCGGTCTCGGTCAGTCCGGCGACAGAGGAACGTGCCGCCTCGGCGGCAAGCTGCTGAACACCGTGAACGACCGCAAAATATGATCCGAAGACGACGATGCCGAAAACGATCGACAGGAAGACGGGAAGCAGCATCGCGAATTCGACTGCGGAAGAACCGCGTCGACACGATAGGAGTTTTTTCATGCTGGCATCGAATCTCAACATGCGCTGAGTTTCGCAAGACCGCGTGAAAACTACCTATACAACTTCTGCTACCACTTGGTGGGATCGATCATCTCCAATGCCTGCATTGTGTTGGATGATGGCATTGGATTTGATGAGGTGATCATGTTTTCTGATACGCGCGCTGATGAGAGAACTATATACCGAAGAATTTAACGTGTAGTTCCTCTATTAGAATGCTGTGTTTCTTGCGAATACCCTCGCGCGCGCATAGCACGAGTTTGGGTATCGCCAGCTTTGGAAGATAATACTCATTGGCCGCCAAGAGCGACGCCGGGATCAGTGCCGTTGGCAGCAGGGTCAAACCGATGCCCGCCTTCGCAGCCTCGATCCGTGCATGATAGTCCGGGCTGGAAAATGCGATACGATAGATCATTCCCTTGCGCTCAAGCGCCTGAATCATGACGTTATGCACGATCTGCCCCGGCCAGGTCAGCAACGGAATGGGCGCGCCAGGGCTTAACGTAAAATCCCTGGATCGAACCCAAGTCAATTCATCGTCGCGCTGCGCGATGACATCGATGGCCGCATCCCCGGGCATTTCGGAGATACTGAGGAACACGCCGACATCGACGTAGCCGTCGAGCATGCTTTTCGCGATCTCGGCCGAATTATCCGAATAGATGCAGACATTGCTCATCGCCGCCTTGCTCATCCCTTCCATTGCGCGTTGCGAATAGAAATTGGTCAGGCCAAGCCGGATGGTCTGATCTTCGGGCGAAGCGCCACGCAGCAAGAGCAACTGGTCGTTCGCCTCCAAAATCTTCCTAGCCTGGATCAGAACGAGCTTTCCGAGTTCTGTCGTCGATGAGCCGTTGGCAGACTTCTGGAAGATACTGCCGCCGACCGCGTGCTCAATGCGCTTGATCTGCGAGCTGATGGCCGGCTGGCTCAGGCCGAGCAGCTTCGCGGCCTTGGTGATGCTGCCGGCTTCGGAAATACCGACAACCGATCGCATGATTTCGGTCGGGATGCTCGAATGCTGGTACCGCCGATGCATAATACGTTGTCCTTTGAGATCGACGTCTTCTCCACGCAACGGAATTGTCCGCTTCGAGACGTCACACCAAAGTCATCGGCCATACATCAATCTGGCCGAAACGTTTCTTAGGCTCGTCCAAATTGTAGACGCCACGGCATACACCTTCCTTCAAGTTGTATCGGTGTCTTTTTACACATGCCAAGTACTTTCATGTGGAGACATGTGTGATTTCTGCCATTAGCAGTCTCAAAGATGGGGGCGGGTAGAGCGCTACCGTGATTACACGTATTTTTTTAAAGCGGCGAGATGTAAAGCATCGGGATAGCGCGTCACAGGCTGGAACTCACCAAACGCGATTCGCGGAAAAAACTGACGTACCTCAGTGAGGTAGTTCAGCTCATCCTCAACCTAAGGTGATAAATCGCTTTAAGGTCTGATGGAGCGCGAGCGATATCCCGATGCCGGTGACGCCACCTGCAAGTTTGACCAGCGCATCCCGCACCTCGCCGTGCCGGTCCGGCGTCAGATGTTGCAGCACCTCCAGCCCGACTGCCGCCCCCCCAACGAGCGTCAGAACAAGCCAGAGATGGCGGGGATAGGCGAGACCGAACAAAAGGCCCACGAGTGCGAATGCGCCGAAGCGCTCAAGGCTGACGCCGCCAAAATGCGGCCGCAGCCCGATCGGTGACAGAGTCGCAAAAGCAATCAATGCAAGTGTAGTCCACGCGACAACAATGACGGTTTTCCGATACATCCAGCAGTCATATCCCATGCAACCGCAGGAGCGGCAATTTCTCACCTCTGACGGTTAATCGAACGCGCAGAGAACTACCACCGGCATTCCGACGCACTCCGCGGATAAAACCTCCCTCAGCGGGGGTTACGGAGTTGCCAGGTGTCTAAACTGTCGGGTTTGATCTCGAACCGATCTTGCATCCGCGCATACATGGTTCCCGCGATGCGTGCGACCGGAAGATAGTGATCATAGTCCGTACGCAAGGTGACGGGGTCGACAACACCATCGCGAACCTGAATGCCCAGGACCTCTCCGACCAGTAGGTCGCGTTCTGCGCCAAAGTTCATCATTGTCACTTTTCGGCATTCCAGTGCCGCAGGCGCCTTCGCCAAATGCGGGACCGGCACATTGATGCCAGCCGTCATTGGGAGCTGCAGGGCATCCAGTTCACCGATGTCAGATGGAAAGCTGATCGAACAATCGACCATATCGTTGGCAAGGGCCTCATCCACCATATTGATAACAAACAACCCATTGGCGCGCACATTGCGGGTCGTGTCCTTGACCGACAGGTCGGGCCTGGCCTGCAGGCCGACCACCACCAGCGGCGGTTTCTCGGAGAAGACATTGAAGAACGAAAACGGCGCGGCATTGACCACGCCGGCATCTGAGATGGTGGTAATCAACGCAATCGGTCGCGGGACAACGAGACCACAAAGCAACTTGTAGCGCTCCGGCGCGCTAAGCTTGGCGAAATCAAAGTGGATCGTCATCGCAGGTTTTGCCTCTTGTGCCGCACCTTGCCGCAACGAGGCAGGAGCTTATCCGATCTTGAACAGCCGGCTCGCATTGCCGAACAGGACTTTCTGACGATCAGTGTCCGATAGCTTGGCCTTGTTGACCAGCCCCACCGGGTCGGGGTCCCCCATGTCAAACGGGTAGTCCGAGCCCATCATGACGCGATCCACGCCCACCGTCTTGACCAGGTTGTCGATCAGCTCCTCAGAGAACACGCAGGTGTCAAACCAGAGCCGCTTGAGATAGGTCGACGGCGCATCTGCCGTGAGCCGGCGTACTTCCGGACGCACCTTCCAGGCGTGATCCAGTCGGGCTGCGTAGAATGGGTAGAAACCACCGCCATGAGCGATAACCACGTCGAGATCCGGATGCCGGTCTAGAATGCCACCCATGATGAAGTGGGCGATCGCAATGGTCTCTTCGATGGGCTGGCCGACGCTGTTGACCATGAAGAAATCGCCGAGCCGCTGGCCATGGGAGAAGCCCAGGGGATGCACGAACAGCGGTACGCGCAGATTGGTAAGCCGCGCATAGAGTGGATCGAAGGCGGCATGGGACAGTTCGAGGTTTTCGACGCGGGTATCGATCTGGAATCCGCGCAGGCCGAGCTGCTCGACTGCATGAACCGCCTCCTCCACCGCACGCCCGGGAAACCGCATCGGCAGCGTACCCATCCCGGCGAAATGTGCAGGATCCTGCGCCACGAGCGCGGCAATGTCTTCGTTCTGCACGCGCGACAGCGCACATTGCAAATCTTCGTCGGCCCAGTAGTTCTGTTGCGCCGGTGCCGGCGCGATCACCTGAAAGTCGACGCCCATCTTCGCCATCATCTCGCGGCGCTTGGCGATGTCGAGCATCAAGCCCGGCAGCAGCTTGCCCTGCTCCGCATCGGTCTCGCGACTCGCAGGCGACATGTCGCGGCGATAGGGATTGTCCATCGGATCGTAGTGCCCGGCCACCAGCGGCTCGACGCGCTTGCTGAGGGCATGGGTGTGCATATCGATGATGGGCATTCGGAATCTCTTTTTCCTAGTTCAGTTCGGCAGCGTCGGGGACGCGATGATGCCAGTCGGTCACACCTTGATAAGCATGAGCCGCGCGCAGGATATCGGCCTCGGCATAGGGGCGGCCGACCAGCTGGAACGCGATCGGCAGACCTGCCGCATCGAAGCCGCACGGCACTGACGCTCCGGGTAGGCCGAGATAATTGATGCCGCGGGTGCAATGTGTGAGCTGGCCGATCACAGCAGCGACGTCGGCGGGGTTGCCTTCGGTAGTCGCCGCGATGGTCGGTACCGGAATCGAGATCGCCGGCAGAAGCGCGAGATCGGCGGATCCGATGCAGGACGCGATCCATTGCTGGGTGATCTGCGTACGCAGCGACAGCGCTTCCACATAACGGGTCGCCGGATAGAGCAGGCCAGGCTCGATGCGCGAGCGCACCTGATCGGCATAATCCTGCGGGCGGTCGATTAGCCAGCGGCGATGGATCGTCGCGGCCTCGACGCTCATGACGATCTGCATCAGCGCGTTGATCAAGGCCATATCCGGCGGTGAGGTCTCGACGACGGTGACGCCGAGCAACCGCAACGTCTTCACGGCTTCGTCCAGCGCAGTCGCCACATCCGAATGCATGAGCTCGCGGTAGTATCCACCGGGAATTGCGATGCGCATCCCGGTCACACCCGTATCGAGCGTCGTTTCATAGTCGCGATCCGCGATCACCGACAGCAGTCGCGCGGCATCTCGTGCGGTGCGGGCCAGAGGTCCCGTGCAATCCAGTGAGGCAGATAGCGGCATCACACCATCAGTCGGAACCAGTCCCCAGGTCGGCTTCAACCCGATCAGGCCGCACATCGCGCCGGGATGGCGTAGTGAACCGCCAGTATCCGTCCCGAGCGAGCCGGTCACGAGGCGCGCGGCGACGGCGACGCCGGAACCGGAGGAGGAGCCGCCCGGCACATGCCCCGGATTCCACGGGTTGCGCGCATGCCCCAACGATTCGTTATAGCCCGTCGGACTCATGGCGAATTCAGCCAGTTGCAGCCGGCCGAGATCGAGCGCGCCGGCGGCATCGAGCCGGGCAATCACCGTGGCTGTCACGTCAGCGCGAAAGTCAGCCCGGATTTTCGAGCCGCCACCGGACAGATCACCGACACGGTAGAAGAGGTCTTTATGTGCAAGGGGCACGCCATGCAGTACTGGCAATGCCGCTCCCGATGCGCGCAACTTGTCGGCGGCTTCGGCCGCGTTCAGCACCCGTTCGTCGTCAAGCCGCACCACGGCATTCAATTTGCGGCCGATCAGATCGAGCCGTTCCAGCGCCACCGTTGTCGCCTTCACGGACGTGACTTCGCCTTTAGCAACTGCATCCGCGAGAGCGCAGAGATCAAGGGCTGCGATTGCGCTCTGCATCAGCGCTTGTCCATGCCAGCGAGCCACGCCTGATAGGCGTAGGGCGTCGAATCGAACGCCATGTCTTGTACAGCCGCAGTCGCGACGCGCGTGTTGTTTTCCACGACCAGCCCCGTCATGCGCGGTGTGCGTTCAGCGGCGCCGGTCGCCTTGTTCAATTCGGCGGCTACTTGGCGCAACAGGTCTTCGCTCATGATCACCTCAATGCACGCCGAGGCGCTGGAATAGCACGTCAGTCTGCTCATTCATTTCCTGCGACGTGCCGTGATGCACGATCTGCCCGGTCTCCATGATGTAGACTCGATCGGCGACGGCCAGCGCGCTATAGAGATTCTGCTCGACCAGCAGGATCGACAGCCCTTCCTTTTTAAGATCGAGAATGATGCTTTCGAGGTGCTGCACCATCACCGGCGCGAGGCCTTCGGACGGCTCGTCCATCAGGATCAATTCGGGATCGATCATCAGCGCACGGCCCACAGCCAGCATGCCGCGCTCACCACCAGACAACTGGCCACCGCGGTGATAGCGGCGCTCAGCAAGCCGCGGAAAAATTCCGAATACGCGATCGAGCGTCCAGCCGTCCTTGGCGCGCGCGCTCTTCAGCATGGTCAGATGTTCGGTCACCGTCAGCGACGGAAACAGCCGCCGCCCCTGCGGCACGATCGCAATCTTGCGATTGGCGATATCATGGGGACGCAGACCAATAAGGCTATCGCTGCGCCAGGTAATCGTGCCCGAGCGCACCTGCGGCGGCGTCAGGCCCATGATCGAGCGAATGAAGGTGGTCTTGCCCATGCCATTGCGGCCGAGCAGCGCCACTATCTCGCCAGGGCGCACCTCAAGCGACGCACCGCGCACCACGACGGCGTCGCCGTAACCGCTGTGCAGATCCTTGACTTCAAGCATGACGCGGCTTCCCGAGATAGACTTCCTGAACCTGCTTGTTGCGGCGGATGCCTTCCGGCGGCTCCTCCACCAGCACGCGGCCTTCGAACATGCAGGTGACGTAGTCGACCAGACCGAGTGCCAGATCCATGTCGTGTTCGATCAGGATCACGGTGATCGCCGGATCGAGCGAACGGATCACCTCGGCAATCATCGAGCGCTCCGACGGCGACAGGCCGGCCGCGGGCTCATCCAGTAGCAACATGGTTGGCGTCGTCACCAGCGCAATCGCGATTTCGAGCTGACGCTGCTCGCCATAGGACATTTCTTTGACGATGATGTCCGCGCGTTCGGCGATCCGTGCGGCATTCAGCGCGGCCGCGATACGTGTAGCCTCACCCTCGTCCGCATCTGGCGAGCCGAACAGCGAAAACTTCTTCGGCTTCAATCCACGCAGCGCCAGCATCATGTTGTCCTGCACGCTCAGCGTGGGGAACAGGTTGGTGATCTGGAAGGTACGCGAGATGCCGAGCTGCGCACGCCGGTGTGGCGGCAGTCTGGACACGTCGTGTCCATTGAATGTGATCTTGCCGGAGGTCGGCGGATGCGCGCCGGCGATGGCATTGAACAATGTGGTCTTGCCGGCGCCATTGGGGCCGATGATGGCGCGGCGCTGGCCCCGCGGCACAATCAGGCTGACGCCATCGACCGCCCGCAAGGCATCGAAGGCCACTACCACATCTGTCAGCGTCAGGATCGGATCGGACACGAATAATTCCCAGTGAACGAGACGCGGCGACACGGCCGCGCCTCGATGTCAGCAACATTGAATCAGGTCTTCTTGATGCCCTGAAAGGTCCGCGAGTAAGGCGGCTGCTTCAGATAGGTCGCCGGATCGTACTTCCAGAATTGCGAGACATTCGGATAGGTCTCGATCGGCACGTTCCAGTATTTACCATCGGCGCGCTTGACGACCTTGCGAATGTAGACGTCGTAGATCGGGTTGCCGTAGTCGTCGAACTTCACGGTCTTGCCGAGCGGCGAATTGTCGAGCTCGGTCTTGAGCACCGTATCAATGAAAGCCTCACGATCCTCGACCTTGCCGCCCATCTTCTTCAGCGCGGCATCGATCCACATCATACCGGAATACATCGAGAAACCGTAGAGCGACGGGATCTTGCCGTACTTCGCCTCATAATCCTTCTCGAACTTCGCCGTGGTCGGGACGTCCGAACCTTCGGCGAAATGCGCGGCTGCGATGATGCCTTCGCATTCGGGGCCCATGGTGCGGATCACCGACTGGTCGGTGCCGTTCATCGCCATCAACAGTGGCGTCTTTTCCTTCAGACCGAATGACGCATATTGCTGGATCAGACGAGTCGAGTCCGCGCCGGTCTCCATCGCGAAGATTGCGTCGACCTTGAGATCGGCAAGCTGGCCGAGATAGGGGCTGAAGTCGGCAGTGTTCAGCGGATGCCAGAACTGCTGCACGATCTGCCCGCCCCCTTCGGTGAACACCTGGGCGAGACCGCCGCACTGTTCGTGGCCGAAGGTGTAATCCTGGCTGATGGTGGCGATCTTCTTGTAGCCCTGCTTCAGGGCCCAATCACCGAACGGATGGGTGAAGGCGCTGGCAGAATAGCCGGCGACGCGGATTACGTTCTTGATGCGGGCGCGCTGGGTGAGATCGTCAGCCGCGATAATCGGAATGAAGTAGGGCGTGCCGGTGCCCTTAACGTAGTTGGCGACAGCAAGGCCGGTATTGGCGAGCAGATTGCCGATCAACATGTGGCAATTGCCCTGCTCGACCAGGCGGCGCGCTTTCTGCAAAGCGGTGTCGGGATTCGACGCATCGTCCTCGATCACCAGCTCGACCTTGCGGCCGCCCATCTCGTTCTTTACCTGATCGAGATAGAACTGCACGCCCTCGACCATTTCCTTGCCGCCCGAAGCGACAACGCCGGTCAGCGGCGCCAGCAGACCGATCTTGATCGGGCTCGCCTGGGCCTGAGCCGAGCGCCACGGAGCGACGCCGACGCCCGCGGCAGCGACAGCCGCCGTCGTGTTCTTGAGAAATTGCCTGCGATCCATCTCGAAGTCCTTTCGTGAGCAACCCGATTGAAACGTAAAACCGACTTATCGCACCTTGCGCGAAGTGATCGCGCGCAGCTTGCCTATGATGCCCTCGGGGGCGAAGATCATGATGAGAACGAACGTGATGCCGAGAACCATCAGCCAGCGTTCGGTGTAGGAACTGACGATGTTCTCCAGCACGATGATCGCCGCTGCGCCGACGAAAGCCCCAAACAACGTGCCGACACCGCCCGCGATCATCATCAACACGCCCTCCACCGATTGCGCGAGCGCGACCGTCGAGGGGCTGACAAAATTGTTGAACATCGCATAGAGCCCACCGGCGATGCCGGCGAAGATGCCTGACACCGTGAAACCGATGAACAGATGCAGCGGCACATTGTAACCGAGGCTGCGCATGCGGCTCTCACTGTCGCGGATACCGCGCAACGTCAGGCCGAACGGCGATCGCACGAACCGCCACATGGCAAAGGACACGACAATTGCGCCGGCCAGCACCGCCCAATAGAACGCGCTGTGGCTCATCAGGGCTGCCGGCCGCACATCGGCGCGCATGCCGTTCTCGCCGCCGGTGACCTGCGTCCAGCGCAAGCAGACGCCCCACACGATCATGCCCAGCGCCAGCGTCAGCAGCAGGAAGTAGACGCCGGAGGTGCGGACTGCGAGCAGCGCAAATACCGAGGCCACCGCGGTGGCCGCCAGCACACCAAGCGCGAAGCCCGCCCAGGGCGACAGACCGGCCTGGCCGGTCGCATAAACGACGACATAGGTCGAGACACCGAAGATGGCACCATGCCCGAGGGAAGTCCGGCCGGCAAAACCGGCGAGAATGTCGATCGACATGGCAAGGACTCCGAAGATCAACACTTCGGTGGCGAGGCCGACCTGATAGCTCGACAGCACCATCGGCAGGCAGGCAGCGACGATCACCGCCAGCGCGGCGATGACGAGCGCACGACTAGTCATGCCGGCGAGAACTGACGTTTTGGATACGGGCTGCGTCATGTGGCACGTCCGAACAGGCCGAGCGGACGGAATGCGAGCAACACCGCCATCGGGCCGAAGATCACGAAATAAGCGAGTTCGGGGAACATCACCTGACCGAGCGTATTCAGAAGCCCGACCAGCAGGCTACCGACACCGACGCCGACGAGGCTGCCACGCCCACCGATGATGACGACGGCGAGACTGAAGGTGAGGATTTCCGCGTCCGCCGAGGGATAGAGCGACAGGAACGCGCCTCCCATCAGGCCGCCAAGGCCGGCGAGCGCCGAACCGAACAGGAAGGTGAAGAGGAAGACGCGGCGAATATTGACGCCGGAGGCTTCGACCATCTCGGCATCGTCGACGCCGGCACGGATCAGCGCGCCGAGCTTTGTATGATTGAGCAGCACCCACAGGCCGACGAAGACGAAGATGCCCATCCCCAGCACAAACAACCGGTAGATCGGATAGAAGGTGCCGAACACCCGCGTGCCGCCGCGCAACATCTCCGGGATCGGCACCGTGAAGCTGTCGCCGCCCCAGATCACCAGCGCGAGATCGTTGAGGAAAAAGGCGACGCCGAGCGTCAGCAGCACCTGCCGCAGCTCATTGCCACGTACGAAGCGCAGCAATCCCTGATCGAGCACGAAGCCGATGGCCGCAATCGCCGCCATGGCGCCGATACCACCGACGACAAAGCTGCCGGTCTTCACCGCAACGCTATAGCCGATATAGCCGCCGAAGAGATACAGCGCGCCATGCGCGAGATTGACGATGCGCAGCAGGCCGAAGATCAGCGTGAAGCCGCTTGCCACCACGAACAGCAGCGCGGCGAAAGTCAGGCCGTTGAGGAGTTGAAAGAGACTCATGCCCTGCTGCTTGCCTGATCTATGCTTCTGGCGCTTTCGGTCCGACCGAAAGATACCAATCGAGAATCTGTTCGCCGGTCATGAAAGCCACGTCGGATTTCTTCTGGATGGTCTCGAAGATCCGGCGGAAGTGCTTCAGGCGATGCGGCGCGCCCATGATGTAGGGATGCACAACCAATGCCATGACCCGGGCCGAATTCTCGGAATCCTCGTAAATCTGCTCGAACTGGTCGATGGCCCGGTCGTAATATTCCGACGCCTTGTGATGCTGGATCAGCATCATCGCGACGTCATTGCATTCCTGCGTATAGGGCACGTTGACGATCGGTGTCGTCGTGGTCTTGAGCCACACCGGCTGATCGTCGAGTACCCAGTCGGCGACGTAGTCATAGCCTTCCTGTTTCAGCAGGTCCGGCGTTTCCCAGGTCTCGGTCAGACCCGGCCCGAGCCAACCGCGCGGCCGCTTGCCAGTGGCCTTCTCGATTACGTCGGCAGTCTTGCGGATATCCTCGCGTTCGTTCTCAACCTTCTGCATATTGCGCTGGGTGAAACCGTGACCCATGAATTCCCAGTTGCGCGCCTTGGCTGCCTCGACGATGGGCGGGTAAGCGGCGATTGCCGAGCCATTGATCGCCAGCGCGGCGGGGAGCTTGTAGTCGTCGAACACTTTCAGCATGCGCCAGAAGCCGACACGATTGCCGTATTCGTGCCAGGCCCAGTTCGGAACGTCCGGCGACGGCGAGCCGCCGGCCGGCGGTGTCAGCACCGTGCGCGGCATCGGCTGCTTGGCGTCCCATTCCTCGACATTGACGATGATCCACACTGCCATGCGCTTGCCATTCGGCAGCTTCAGTGGTGGACGAGCGTCAATCGGCGAGTAGGAAATGCGTTCGGTCGGCAACATGATCAGGTCTCCGGCTCAACGATGGTAATGCCGAGCGACGGCAGGCCTTCGATCCGCGCGTCGATAACGTCGCCCGGAACGACGGGACCCACGCCGGCAGGCGTGCCCGTATAGATGAGATCGCCCGGCTCGAGCTTCATCTGCTTCGACAGCTGCGCCACGATCTCCGGCACGCTCCAGATCATCTGGCCGATATCGCCGCGCTGCTTCTCGACGCCGTTCACCGACAGCGTGATCGCGCAATTGTTGAAATGCCGGGCATCGCGTGCCGGCGCAATTTCGCCACAAGGCGCGGACGCGTCGAAGCTTTTGCCCATTTCCCAAGGCAGTCGCATATCGCGGGCATCGCGCTGGCGGTCGCGACGGGTGAGGTCGATGCCAACGGCATAACCCCAGATGTGATCGAGCGCATCCTCCACCGCGATATCGCGGCCGCCGCGTCCGATGGCCAGCACCAGCTCAACCTCGAACTGGAAGTCTTCGGTGAACGCCGGATAAGGCACGCGCGCGCCGTCCGGCACCACGCTGTCGCGCGGCTTCTGGAAGAAGAACGGCGGATCGCGCTCGTCGGCTTCCTTCATCTCGCGGATGTGGTCGAGATAGTTGCGCCCCACGCAATAGACGCGGCGTACGGGGAAAAAGCCGCCACCCACGACCGGCACGCCGGTGACGGGAATTGCGGGCAGCATCTGCTGGGACGTCACGCTCACTTGGTCACCTGGGTATTGTACCAGTCGAGGATCTGGGCACCATTCCAATGCACCACGCCTTCAAACTGGTTCACATAGTCATAGATCGCTTCGAGATACTTGATGCGGAATGGCTGACCCGAAATATACGGGTGGATCGCGATCGACATGATCTTCGGCCGCTCGGCGCTTTCAGCATAGAGGCGATCAAACTGATCCTTGGCGCGGTTCAGGAGCTGCGTGCTCTCGTGATGTTGCACCATCATCATCGGGATGTCGTTCATCTCCACCGTGTAAGGCAGCGTTGTAAGCGGCCCCTTCTCGGTACGAATCACCGTCGGTTCGTCGTCATAGACCCAGTCACCGATATATTTCACGCCGGCTTCGGCGAGGAATTCCGGCGTCTCCAGCGTCTGCGTAAGACCGGGCCCCAGCCAACCCACCGGGCGCTTGCCGGTGAAGTTCTCGATCACATCCATCGAGCGGTTGATCATCGCCTTCTGGTCGGCTTCCTTGTGGATAGGCCCCTGCTCATAGGCATGGCCCATGAACTCCCAGCCAGCGTCCTTCGCCTGCTGGGCCACGCGCGGATAATCCTCGCAGACACGCGCATTGATCGACAGCGTGGGCTTGATGCCGAGCTTCTTGTAGAGATCGAAGAAACGCCAGACACCGACACGCATCCCGTATTCGTGCCAGCCCCAATTGGCGACATCGGGCAGCAGCGGAACGCCGGTCGGCGCCGGCAGCACCTGACGCGCCATCGGCTTGGCAATGTCCCAGACCTCGAGATTGACGATGGTCCAGACGATCATGCGGGCATTGCCCGGCAGCTTCAGCTTGGGACGATCGACGATGGCGGAGTAGTCGCAGCGCTCGCGCGGCTGCATGGGACCGGTCATGGCTGGATGCCCTTCGAAAGTGGGGGATTGTAGGAGATCATGCGGCGCGTCCTGCACCCTTGAGGCCATCGAGCTGCATCACCGCATCGGTATCCATCACGAAACCGAAGGCGGTGCGGATGCAGGCGAGGCCGGCTGCATGCAACTCCGGCCCGTCCATGCTGTCGACGCAGTCCTCGACGACGATCACCGAGTAGTCCCGCACATTGGCAGCCGTCGTCGTCGCCAGCACACAGGAGTTGGTATTCACGCCGGTGATCAGCAGCGTATTGATGCCGTGCGAACGCAACACGAAATCGAGATCGGTGCCCAAGAAGCAATCGTAGCGCTTCTTGGTGTTGACGATGAAGTCGCTGGGGTCCAGCAGCTCCGGCATCACGGTGCAGCCGGGGCCGCCCATGATATTGTGCCGCATCACATTCTTGCGCGTTGCTTTTGGATCCTCGGCGCGGGTCCGCCAGAACGGGTTGGCGCGGATTTCTTCTTCGTCGCGATAGGACGTGACCTGATGGATCACGGGGATGCCGACACTACGGCACCAGTCGAACAGCCGCTTATTGGCAGCGATCACCGTCTTCGCGACATCCGGCGTGGTCGGCATGGTCGCCACCGACATGTCCAGATGGCCGCGATGCAGGTCGATCGCGACAACAGCAGCCTTGATCTGATCGACACCAAAATTCATGATCACACCAGCGGGTTGAACGAAATTTTCAGCAGAGTGCGCTGATCGATCTTGAATTTGTCGGCGAGCCAGTCGGCCAGCACTTCCTGACCAATGGTCGGATTGTCGTGCTGGCAATGTTCAGCGCCAGTCTCATCCGGCTCAAGCACGCGCAACGTCGCATCGACACCATTGGCAATGGCGTGGTCATAGGTCGAGCGCGCCGCGGTGACCGTGAGCACGTCGTGGCCGCCATGCAGCACGAGATACGGACACTTCATGTGCTCGAGATGACCCTTCAGCGTGAAGGGCTTCATCAATTCATGGGCATCCTTCATGGTCTTCGCGCCGAATACCCAGCGGATATGCATCGCCAGACCGAAGTCGTCGCCCTTCTGGCCCCACATGTCATGCACCGACCAGACAGCCCCGTGCGAGATCACCGCCGCGAGGCGATGCTCGTAACAGCCGGCGCGCGCGGCGTAGTAACCGCCCATGCTGGAGCCGCAGACCGCGATGCGCGAGCTATCGACATCGGCGCGCTTTTCGAGCCAGTCGATACATTTGCCGACCGGCACTTCCGTATCGGCGCGGGTTGCAAGTCCGTGGCGGCGCAAGGTACCGCCCTGCCCGGGCAGATCGACCATCAGCACCGAGATGCCGCGCTGCAGGCAACCATGGGCCTGCATGAACCACATCTCGTCCTTGATGGAGTCGAGACCGCCCATGCAGATCAGCACCGGCAGCTTGTCTCCCGGAAATGGCGCACGGATGAAGTAGCCGCAGATCGGCTTGCCCGGCTCATAAGGGATTTCGACCACTTCGCCGGGCGGATTGAGATAGGAAATGAACTTATGCGAGCAGGCTTCCATCTTCTCGAAGGTCGGCAGCCGTCGCGAATCGGTCGGCTCGAGATGAAATTCGGCTTGGCGGTAATAATCGGCAGCCCGCAGGAAACAGTTCATCGCCGTGCGGATGTGGCCGAGCTTTTCTTCGGAAAGGCCGCGCTGCCAGTTGGCATCCGCGATCACCATCCACTCTTTATGCCAGCTTTCGAGGTCGCCCGGGATCATCCGCGAACCGGCCAGCATCACCTCGGACACGCTGCCGCCACCCTCCTGGATCTCACCGAGACCGCGGCGGAATTGATAGGCAAGCCAGGGATGCTCCGGCCAGTGATGCCAGCCAAACGGCTCATAGTGCGGGGTGCGATCCGCCGTGATCTCCTCGATGGCGTTTTCGCCGATCGACTTCCCTGCCGCCATGAGACGCGTACCGCCTGCTTCTTGTGAACGTGACCGCATCATTGCGGGTTCGGGTCACGAGTCAATCGGAATTACATACACTTTTTCAGATGCTCATCATTTCTGCGAATTGCCTCCCCTTTATGCGCGATATTTATGCAGCAAAATTGCGCTTTCCTGTATGCTGAGTAGCAAAGACGGATCACACTCGGATTGAATTGTATTCACTTTTCTGCGGAGCACCACCGATGCCCGACTCATTCCCCTTGCCGCCGCCTGAAGCTGGCGGCCCCGGCCGCGCCGCTAACCGGTCGCTATCGGTGACGGATCAGATCCGCGACGCCATTCTGGATGGCACGGTCAGCGCAGGCGAACGGATCAACGAAGTTCGTTTCAGCAAGACGCTGGAGGTCTCGCGGACCCCCGTCCGGGCCGCCTTGCAGGCACTGGCCGGCGAAGGGCTGCTCGACTACGCCCCCAATCGCGGCTTCACCGTCCGTGAATTCCCGCTCTCGGCCATCGTCGATGCTTATGAAATTCGCGCATCGCTGGAAGGCGTGGCCGCACGCTTCGCCGCCGAACGTGGACTGAGCGCCGAGGAGCGCGCCATCATCGAGGAAAGCCTTGTCGCCGGCGACAAACTGCTGGCGCGCGGTGAGTTCGCGGAAGGCGATCTCACCATCTATCGCGGCATCAATGGCGACTTCCACGACACCCTGCTGGGCGCCGCCCGTAACCGCATGCTGGCGGAGATGATCCGGATCTGCCACCACGTGCCGATGTCATCGAGCCGCAACATCGTCGCCTTCGAGCATCGCGACGTGCGCCGGCGTCATGATGATCACCACCGGATCTACGACGCCATTATGGCCCGCGAGCCCTGGCGCGCGGAGGTACTGATGCGCGAACACGTCTCCGGCGTGAAATCCTCGCTGGTCAAATCGCTGATCGAGCGCGGCGAGCAGGCCGATATCGTCAATGGTTCGGCGGCGGGATAGGCCGCCGCCAGCGTATCGACATCGTCGCGATGGCGCAGCGTCTTAACCTATCGTTCACCGAAGTTCGTAACGGCGTGTTGGCGGTCCCCCGGTACAAAACTACGCATGGGGCAAAACGACGCAAAGTCGGGGAAACGGTCTGATGGCGCTGGCGGCCTTGCTGGCTTCGCCGCGCTGCGCCGTTTCCGATTTCAAGGCGGGCCGATCCAAGGCCTCATCCTGTGCGGCTGCCTGCTGATTACCGCCATCGCCATCGGCACGGCCTACATCACCGTCCATTTCAGAGACCGCGCCATCGAGAGCAAGAAGCGCGAACTGGACAACACGGTTCTGCTGGTCGCACGACACTTCGACCAGCAGTTCGGAGACCTGCAGGGCATCCAGAACGACGTCATCACCTATATGAAGTCGGCCAACATCCAGAACAGCGCCGCCTATCAGCATCTGATGTCGGGGATCGACGTCCACCGCATGCTACGCACCAAGCTCAGCAGCCTGCCCTATGTCGGCGGCATCAACCTGTTCGATTCCGAAGGCAAGCTGCTCAACTCGTCGGAAACCTGGCCGGTGCCTGCCATCGACATTGCCGACCGTCAGCATTTCCAGACGCTGCAGGCCGACAACGGGCCCGCGGTCGTATTGGCCGAACCCGTCATCAGCAGGGTGACTGGTGCATGGACCGCCGTGTTTTCGCGCAAGCTGATCGGACGCCATGGCGAATTCATGGGCATCATCAGCCGCGGCGTCGAGCCGGTTCACTTCGAGAGCTTCTTCGCATCCCTCGCGCTCGAAAAAGACGCCAAGATCTTGATGATCCACCGCAACGGCACCGTGCTTGCTCGCTATCCGCAGAACGAGACCGTTATCGGCCAGAACCTCAGCAACAGCTCAGTCTTCAAGGACCTCTGGTCGACGGGCGGAACCTCGACGGGGCACTATATCAGCCCCATCGACGGGGAAGACGAATTGGGCTCCGCAAGGCGCCTCGCGGCGGCTCCCGTGATGATCGTCGCGACCACCAGCATGCCCGCGGCCCTGCATGACTGGCGCGAGCAGACCAAATATCAAATCATCGGTGCGACACTTGCCGCATTGGTGATCCTGGCGACGCTGTTCCTGATCGTCCGGCAGCTGAACCGCCAGCACCGCTCGGCCGAACGGATGCTGGCGCAAAAATCGACACATCTCGATACTGCAATCAACAATATGACGCAGGGCCTGCTGTTGTTCGATGCCTATGGCCGGCTGGTCGTCTGCAATCAGCGCTTCATCGACATGTTCGGACTATCCGACAAGATCGTGAAGCCAGGCTGCTATTTCCGCGACCTCATCCAGCATCGCAAGGACAACGGAACCTTCATCGGCGATGTCGACGAATACTGCACGTCGTTCTTGCGAAGCGTTGCTGAAGGCCCTGTCCACGATACGCTACTGACCACGCCGGATGGTCGTTCGATCCAGATCCTCGTTCAGAGATCGGGAGACGGCGGCTGGGCCTCGACGCTCGAGGACATCACCGATCGCAAACGTTCGGAAGAGCGCATTGCCCATCTTGCGCATTACGACGCTCTGACAGATCTCCCCAATCGGGTGATGTTCCGTGAGCGCCTCGAAGCGGAAATCGCAACGCTGCATGACGGCGCGCGATTTGCGATTCTCTATATCGATATCGATGAGTTCAAGAGCGTCAATGACACGCTCGGTCATGCGATCGGCGACGAACTGCTAAAAATCGTGGCCACGCGGCTGCGCAGCTGTGTCGGTAATGCGGGCTTTGTCGCGCGACTTGGCGGCGACGAATTCGCCATCGTGCATACGGGAATCGCTCGCCGCAGCGACGTCACCCATCTGGTGGTACCGCTCTATGACGCCATCCGGCAGCCCTATGAATGCCTTGGTCACCAGATCACGACCGATGCCAGCATCGGAATCGCTGTAGCCCCCGATGACGGCTCCGATCTCGACGAATTGCTGAGACATGCCGACCTTGCAATGTATAGCGCCAAGGCCGCTGGACGGCGCACCTTTCGCTTCTTCGAGCCTGCCATGGATGAAGGCGCAAGGGCGCGGCGCGCGCTGGAGCAGGATCTGCGGAAGGCGCTCGCGGAAGACGGACTTGAGGTTCACTATCAACCCGTCGTCGATATCGCCAGCAACGAGATCACTGGCTGCGAAGCGTTGCTACGCTGGCGACATCCGGTTCGCGGCATGATTTCGCCGGCAGAGTTCATTCCAATCGCCGAAGAAACCGGCCTGATTACCGAACTCGGCAATTGGGTATTGCGAACGGCATGCGCTGAGGCCGCCTCCTGGCCGGCGCCGATCAAGCTCGCTGTCAATGTATCGCCGATTCAATTCACGACGCAAACCCTGGCCTTGAATGTCACTCGAGCCCTCGTGGCAGCCAACTTGCCAGCTCACCGACTCGAACTTGAGGTCACCGAAACAGTGCTGATCCGCGATGATGAGATGGCGCTCGCGATCCTCCATCAGCTCCGCGGCATCGGTGTCGGGATTGCGCTGGACGATTTCGGGACCGGCTATTCATCGCTCAGCTATCTGCAGCGATTCCCGTTCGACAAGGTCAAGATCGACCGCAGTTTCATCCGGGACATCGTGGCGCCCGGCGGATCGTCATCGATCGTAGAGGCGGTTGTAACCATCGCGGCTGCCCGCAACATGATCACCACGGCGGAGGGTGTTGAGACAGCCGATCAACTCGACGCACTGCGTATGCTCGGTTGTACCCAGATGCAGGGTTTTCTTTTCAGTGCCGCCAAGCCGTCACGAGAGATTCGCGCCATGCTCCAGAAGCGCGAGATCGCTGTCGCCTGACACCAGGAGGTCCGAACTCGTCGCGAAAATGGCCTGTTTTGGATTAAACAGAAGGAAAGCTGGCGATCCCGGCATGACTCGAACATGCGACCTACGGTTTAGGAAACCGTCGCTCTATCCGGCTGAGCTACGGGACCGCGATCCCGGTCAGGAACACCGGGCATGGACAGTTCCATACCAGAGCCGTTCGATCATCGCTACCCGTTGGCAGTTCAAATAGGACGGGGCCGGAACCGGCGTCACATGCCCTTAAAAGATCGGGACATCTATCGCGGAACGTCTCGGACCGCCCATCGTTGGCTGGTTGTCATAATAACGATGGAGAATCCCGCATGACAAAGATGAAACTTCTTGCTGCTGCTGCCGTGGTCTCTGGCTTGATCGCTACGCCAGTGATGGCAAAGGACCCGATGAATCGCCGGGCGCAGGCCACGCAGGACTATCGCGCCAGTACAGTCGATAGCGGCTATCGTGATTCGGGCTTCTGGCCGGGTGACGTTGCGGCAGGCGTGGTTGGCGGCGCGGTCGGTGTAGCGGGTGCGGCTGTGGGCACCGCCGGGGCCATCGCAACTGCGCCGTTCCGGAACAGCTACAATTCCTATGATGGCTACAATGGCGTCCCGCGCGATTCCTACGCACAGCGCATGGGCTTCGTGTGTCAGCCGGGAACTTGGTTCCGCGGCGAGGACGGCCGACGACACATCTGCCAGTAATACAACTGACATCTGAGAAAAAGGGCGGCCCCAAGGACCGCCCTTTTTCGTGTCTGTTATCGGATAGAGTTCCAGGCGCACGAAACGAAACGAAACGACAACACCGCTCCATCGGACGTGAGCCCGTCGCTTCGCAAACTACGTGTGGTCCCGTGTAGGTGATTGCGCGTCGAGTAGCAGCGCGATCCGAAAACTACTGCCAAGAATGACTCAAAACTCTGAAGTCATCAATTTCAGTGATATGAGAGCAGCAACAGATCTCTGCCTGAAAACACTTCTACATCAGCGTTGTATCGCGAAATAACGCCGGTCTGCCTACCACATGACCGCACTGATGCAGTCATGCTGCACTTGCTCCAAAAGCGGGGAGAAGTAACACATCCGAGGTTGAAAAATGGCCCACAAATGGCGAGAATTGGGTTTGTTATCTACATCGGAACCCACGTGGCTCATTTGTCCGCATACAAGTCACTCATATTTGCGCTACTGACGACCGCATCACTCTCCGGTTTCGCGTTGATGTCTTCGCCTGCTCGTGCGCAATGGTGGACTGCCGCGCCTGCGGACTATGAAGATTGCGCCGAGCGCATCGAAAAATCGACGGCTTCGAAAGACGCCAAGGCTACGGCGCTGTCGGATTGCGAAAGCAAGTTCGCGGGACGGCGCAAGCGTGGTGGGGGCTATACGTATCACGACTTCATGCAGAACCGCAGCTTCGATATCGCTGGCCCAAACCCAACCACGGCCGAACAGAAGGCGATCGACGAGCAGTACAAAATCTATCTGGACAATCAGCGTCGCAGCGTCATCGTCGCGGCCTTCGCTGAAAAGCAGCGCGAGGCGCAAACCCAGGCTGCGCTCGAAACGGACTTTCGGCAGACCGCGGAAACTCCAAGCGACGTGAAACCTGTCGTGCTACCCAGGCCTCGGCCCAAAGTGCGCGCCAAGGAGCCGGACTGCGCGATCGAGCCGCTTACCTGCGGGTGGTCCAAATTGTCATCGGGGCTGAAAGACATCAAGGACGCGCTGTTCGGCACGCCCGCGCCGGCCAAGACCAAGCGCACTTGAGCCATAGCAACCCGTCAAGTATCAATCCGTGATCACCATCGCCCAGAACATCCGGTAGGGCGACTTGGGATTGGCGACGTAAGCGACGCCGACCTTGCGTGCGCCGGACATGAGCAGGTTCTCGCGATGACCTGGGCTCTCTTCCCATTGCTTCAACGTTTCGGGAAATGTCAGGAAGCCCGCCGCGATGTTCTCTGCTGCTTTGGATTTGCGGAGCTTCCCCACACGTGCGGAGAAAACACCGCCGACCTCGTGGCTGACCTTGCCGCTGGATGACATCGCCTGCGCCTGAGCAAGCGCGACCGCATTCAGTTTACTGTCCAGCGTGACAGAGGAGAGCTTGTGCGCCCGGCGAAAGGCACTGATCTGGCTCGCATAATCAGCCGCTCTGGCCTCGACCATGGTTGCCGCAACCAACACCCCACACAGCACAAACAACCTTATGGGGCTGTAATTCATGACAATCACTTCACGGGGCAGCTTCAATGACTATACCGACGACGTTGCGCAGGAGGTCGCGGCAGCGGCTTGCGGGCATGGGCAGGCGCCTGCACTTCAGCCGCGCTTCGTTGCTCGGCGAGCCGGGCATCATACCCCGGCGACGGGGTGGCCGTTGGAGGGACCGCAAATGCAGGTGCGATGGCACCGATACTTAATATGGCCATGGCCACAGCGATAGCGGCGAAGGATTTCCGCTCCAAGACCTTCAAAAGCAGGGTTCGCATCGATCGCTCCATCCAAGAAAACGGCCTGAAGTGCTAACGCGCTTCAGGCCGGCTTCGTTCAGAACGAAAACTTACTTCTTGGCCTTCTTGGCCTTTGCGGTCTTGCTCACCTTGGCGGCCTTCGTGGCAACCTTCTTCGCCTTGCGGCGGCGATGACCGAGCGGAATGCCGAGCTTGATGGCTTTCTGACGCAGCGAACCACCGGTGCGCTTCATCTCCTTGGAAATCTTCTCGAGCGGGGTCTGGGCCTTCGAATGCGCCTTCAGGATCTTCACGTCTTCCTTGGTATACTCGCGACGGACGAGTTTCTTTTTCGCTTTCTTGGCCATTGTAGCTCCGATTGTTAGTTGAATAATTCGACCGGCACACGCTTTGCCGATGATATGAAAGGATCAAACGCCCAGCCCGGCGCGCGAAGCGCGAACCACCGTCAAATCACGCGGCCTTCTATACTAAAGATGTCGCGAATGACATAGCCCCTGATGTCACATCATGATGTTCAGTATTGAACCAGCCGTACTCCTGCGAGCCTTCTTCACGACGCGAACTGCTACTCGTCGCGAATAACGGGCTAAAAGACTCTTTACATCTCATTTACTGAGAATTCACCGACGCGTATCCGCAATTGATATTTAACGGATAATCATCGGCTTGATGCGAATGCAACGGATAATGGTACCATCGCATTGACCGGCAGACGCAATTGAAGCATTCGGATAGTTGAGTCCGCCGATAGTAGCCGAAACGAATAGTAACATTCTCGTAATGATAGCGCCGAAGCCGGTCCAACAGTCCCTTCGGCTCAATCAATGTCACGTTCACTGCGAATCTGATCTGGCGTGAGTGCGGGCGATCCCCTGCCTGACGTCTCTGCGTGCTTGATCAGTGTCATCACGCGCAGCGATAGCGGAGCCGTGATCTGATATTTCGCCGCCAGCTCAACGACGACACCCTGCAAATAGTCAATCTCGGTGCGTCGATCGCGCTGCAGATCCTCCCACATGGACGAGCGCGCATTTGCGTCGATCTTCATCGTCCGCCCGAGCAGCATATTGAACAGGCCGTCAGGTAGCCGCAGCAAATGCGGCGTTAGTCGCGCAGGGATCGGCGTCGCCGAGATGGGCTTGATACCGGCGACTTTCAGAACGGCCAGGCCTTCCGCCATTTGATCGGCGAATAACGAGCGCCACGCGCGCTGTGCAAGCTGCGACCGCAGCGGTATATCCGACAGCGCATTGAGCGCGTTGTTCAAATTGACCAGCAGCTTACCCCACTGGACACCGACGATATCGTCGCTCGCAAGGACGGCAAGATGCGGCACGGATAGCTCCGAAGCGGTATCGGCCCCATCGCGTTCGACGACGATGTTTCCGGACGTTGCGCGGTGAACATGACCATCGTCCTTTGCGATGACATTAAATGGCACCATTCCGCCGAGGATGCGGCGCCCGGGCAGAGCTGCGCGCAGGACTCCGACATTGCCGACGCCGTTCTGCAGGCTGACGACGATCGCGTCTTTCGCTGCATGATCCGCGATCAGCCTCGCCATCTCCGCCGTATCGCCGCTCTTGACCGCGACCAGAATGATCTTCGCCTCGCTCATGATGGCGGGGTCATCCGACAGCCGCAGCTGGCCGGGAGCGAGACGTTGATCAAGTCCCTCGAAGCTCGTCAGCCTCAGACCGTGCCCCTCGATGCTGTCCACGATGCGCCGCCGCGCCAGTATGGCGACGTCGCGGCCGGCTGCCGCCAGGATGCCACCCACGAAACAGCCGATACTGCCGGCACCGGCGATACAAATGGGCCGCGTTTCGATCACGTCATCTCCCGTTCATCCAGCATCCGTTACTAGCAAAATGCCGCAGCGCTGCCTATCGGCGGAACCGACGCGCCTTGTAGGCGTCATACCGCGCAGCTATGCTTTCGCCGGGCTGGCAGAACAGGAGATGATCATGGGTTTGCTCGACATTCTGAATGGCATGGCCAACGGGCCGCGTGGCCCCAGCGATCCCGACGACAAGAGCGGCGGCATGTCGCCGATGACGATGGCGATCCTCGCGCTGCTCGCCTACAAAGGCTACAAGCACTTCACTGGCAGCCAACCGGCGGCACAGGGGCACTCGCAAGAAATCCCGCCGCCGAATACAACGCAGGCCAGCGTGCAGGATGGCGGCCTCGGTGGTATGCTTGGCGGCCTCCTCGGCGGAAATTCTGGCACTGCAGCAGGCGGTGGCGGCCTCGGCGACCTTCTGAAGGGCCCGCTCGGCGGTCTGTTAGCGGGTGGAGCTGCCGGCAGCGTGCTTAGCGGTGGCCTCGGCGACCTGCTCAAGCAGTTCCAGCAGAACGGCCATGGCGACGCCGCGGATTCCTGGGTCAGTTCCGGCCCGAACAAGCAGATTTCGCCTAACGATCTCGGCGCAGCGCTTGGCGCGGATCAGATCGCGCAACTGACGTCGCGCACCGGCATGTCCCGCGAGCAGCTTCTCGCGGAGCTGAGCAACGAACTACCCGATGCCGTTAATCAGTTCACACCGCATGGCCGGCTACCCACGGAAGACGAAGTTAAGTCCAGCTGGGTTTAACGCGCACTTAGAAGAGGGGATATTGCTATGATCTGGATTCTCGTTGTGGGCTTTGTCGCAGGCATTATCGCCCGCCTTCTGTCACCGGGGCCAAACAATCCCAGCGGCTTCATTCTGACCACTATCCTGGGTATTGCCGGCGCATTCCTGGCGACGTTCATCGGCCAGCAGATCGGCCATTACGGCCCGAACCAGGGTGCCGGCTTCATCACCGCCACGATCGGCGCGCTGGTGGTGCTGTTCATCTGGAACAGACTGGTCGCCCGCCGGATGATTTCCGATCCGGGCAATCGCTGATCTGCCAGCAATCGAGAATGAAAAAGCCTCGGGCATCACCCGAGGCTTTTTGCTGTTTGACGCAGGTTTCCGATCAGGCCAGCAGATGCATGCCGGCATCCATCCGCACCAATTCGCCCGTCATATTGCTCGATGGCGACGTGGCGAGGAAGCAGATCAGGGCGGCGACGTCCTCCGCGGTCGAGGCCACCTTCAGCGGAACCCGCGCGATCACGGCATCGCGAACTTTAGCAGCACCGTCCGCACCGCGTCCCTTGGTGAACCATGGCGTATCGATATAGCCAGGGCAGACCGTATTGACGCGGATCAGCGGAGCCAATGCACGGCCGAGCGACAGCGTCATCGAATTCAGCGCGCCCTTGCTGGCGGCATAGGCGACTGACGAACCGCCGCCTGTGATACCGGCCATCGACGAGACATTGACAACGGCCGAAGCACGACCCGACGCCTTGGCGCCGGCTTCGAGCAAGGCACGCGCCGCACGTACCATCTGATAGGGTCCGATCGTGTTGACCGCGTAGATGCGCTGGAAATCTTCCGCGGACAGGCCATCGAGATCGTGATGCGGCACATGCTTGGTCATGCCGGCATTGTTGATCAGCGCATCGATCCGCCCCCAGTGCTGGGCAGCCGCGACGATGTTCTTGCAATCGTCGTCCTTCGATACATCGCCTTGAGCCACGATGACTTCGGTTGCACCCGCATCTCGGCACAGCTCGGCGGTGGCTTCGGCTTCCTTCTGACTCGACGAATAGTTGATGACAATACGGGCGCCGTCCTTGGCGAGAATGGCGGCGGTCGCAGCACCAAGCCCCGATGCCGACCCTGTAATCACGACGCACAAACCGTCACTTGCCATCTGCATTTCCTCTGCTTGTTCTGACGCTGATGCGATCTACCATAATGCGGTCGCGCTGGTATACAACGCGGCACAAGTTCGCTTTGCGGAATTAAATTGCGCTGCACCGACACATCATGCCGCCACCGCAGGCCCCTCTGCAGCCAGCCCGCTTGTCTTCCTTCCGCCTTTTCCGCATCATGAATGCAAGAAAAGTGGCAGCGCCCATGCCCGGCATTCCCTGCCGAATGAGATGCGCTAGCACACGGGGAACGCCTTGACGGACGCAGACAATATCGTTGCGGAAACCGCGGAACGTATTTTCGCCGATCTCGCTGACGCACAGACCATCAATCACGACAAGAACGGCAGCTGGAAAGCGCCGCTCTGGCAGGCACTGACCGATGCTGGCCTGCCGCTCTCATGGGTGCCTGAAGAGTGCGACGGCTCCGGCACCAGCATGGCCGAAGGTTTCAGCGTCCTCAGCGTCGCCGGTCGCGCCGGCGTTGCGGTGCCGCTCGCCGAGACCATGCTGGCGGGCTGGCTGCTCGCGCAAGCCCAGATCAAATCGCCCGTAGGCATGATGACCGTCGCGCCGGCAAACCCGCGCGATCGCCTCACGCTCAACGCGGATGGTACAATCACCGGCCGCGCACGTGGCGTGCCGTTCGCGACGGATGCGAAACACATCGCTGTCGTCGCCTCCGGCATCGGCGGCGCCTCTATTGCGCTGGTGGACGCCAGCGCCTGCCGGATTGAGGGTGGGCTCGGTCTGGCCGATGACCCGTCCGACACGGTGCATTTCGACACTGTGAAGCCGGTGACCCTTCAATCTGCACCATCGGGCTTCGATCAGAACGCGCTGTTGCTGATGGGCGCACTCGTACGCAGCCAGCAAATTGCCGGTGCACTGGAAACCATGCTTGGCATCGGCGTGAACTATTCCGGCGAGCGCGTGGCGTTCGAGAAGAAGATCTCGAAATTCCAGGCAGTGCAGCACAATCTGGCGAAGCTAGCAGGCGAAACCTCAGCAGCCCTCGCCGCTGCCAGCTCCGCGGCTGACGCCTTCTCCAGCGGCGCACCGCTCGATGACGCGCTCTTCCTCGAGGCCGCCGCTGCAAAGATCCGTTGCTCCGAGGCCGCCGAAAAGGGCGCCGCCATCGCGCATCAGGTTCTTGGGGCCATCGGCTTCACGCAGGAGCACATCCTGCATCGCTACACGCTGCGCGCATTGGCATGGCGCGATGATTTCGGCAGCGAGAGCTACTGGGCGGTCGAGCTCGGCAAACTGGTCGCTGCGCGCGGTGCCGACGAGCTGTGGCCTCTGGTCGCGTCGCGCTGATCGAACACAAGAAACGAGATCCTTTCACATGACTGCAGCCCTTCGTTTCGATCCGATCCGCCTGCCGCCCGAATGCGAGCAGCTGCGCAAGGAAGTGCGCGCTTTTCTCGCCGAGGAAATCGCCGCCGGCACTTTCGATCCGCACAAGCCCCAGCGCGAGGACTCGGACAATCCTGAATTCAGCAAGCGCGTCGGCGAGCGCGGCTGGCTCGGCATGACCTGGCCCAAGAAGTATGGCGGCCACGAGCGCTCGTTCCTTGAACGCTACGTTGTTACCGAGGAGATGCGCGTGGCCAACGCGCCGGTGCGCCGCTTTTTCGTTGCCGACCGCCAAAGCGGCCCGGTGCTGCTGAAATACGCCCCCGAGCACATCAAGATGGACATCCTGCCGCGCATCTGCCGCGGCGAGGTGTGTTTCTCCATCGGCATGAGCGAACCGAATTCCGGCTCCGACCTGTTCGCCGCCAAGACCAAGGCCACCAAGACCGACGGCGGCTGGCTCATCAACGGCAGCAAGATCTGGACGACCTCGGCCCATATGGCCGACTACATGATCGCGATCTTCCGCACATCGGCCCCGACCAAGGAAAATCGCCGCCACGGGTTGACGCAGTTTCTGGTCAATATGAAGAAACCGGGCATCACGGTGAACCCGATCGCGCAGATCACCGGCCAGTATGAATTCAACGAAGTCGTGTTCACCGATCACTTCGTGCCGGACGACCACATGCTCGGCGAGATCGACAGCGCCTGGAAACAAGCCACCAGCGAGCTCGCTTATGAGCGATCCGGCCCCGAACGTTTCCTTGAAACCTATTACGTGCTGACCGAACTGGTCCGTGCTGTCGGACCGAAGCCGGACACTCGCAGCGCCGAAGGCATCGGCCGCCTCGTCGCACAGCTGCACACGATGCGCCGCATGTCGGTGTCGGTGGCCGGCATGCTGCAGGCCGGCAAGGAGCCGGTGGTGGAAGCGTCCATCGTCAAGGATATCGGCACGATCTGGGAGCAGCAGTTGCCCCATCGCGTGCGCGAACTCGCAGCCTTCGTCGACGACAACGCCTCGAACCACGCCACGCTGGACGAAATGCTCGGCTTCGCCATCAAGACGGCACCGAAACTCACCATTCAGGGCGGCACCACCGAAGTCCTGCGCGGCATCATCGCGCGCGGACTTGGTCTGCGCTGAGGCTCGTCGTTCCGGGGCGCACGCGCATCTTGCGCGTGTGAACCCGGAACCTCGACATGGTTGAACACATCCAGATTCCGGGTTCACACCCGGCAAGCGCCGGGCGTGCCCCGGAATGACGAGGAAACACATGACCACCTACAAAGATATCGGCGTCGAGACCCGCGGCCACATTGCGATTATCGAGATTCGCAAGCCGCCTCTGAACTTCTTCGACATCCTGCTGATCCAGCAGATCGCCAACGCGCTGGACGAGATCGATGCCAATCCCGAAATCCGGGCGACGGTTCTGTGCGCGCAAGGCAAGGCGTTCTGCGCCGGCGCCGATTTCAGCGATCCCAACCGCAAGGAAACCGAAGCGGCCGCCAAAAGCGGCGACCCCGCTGACAATCTCGGTTCCATCGGCCATCTCTATATGGAAGCCGTGCGTATCTTCCGCGCCAAGAAGCCAATCGTTGCGGCCGTCCAGGGCGCAGCCATCGGCGGTGGCCTCGGCCTCGCGGTGTCGGCCGATTTCCGCGTCGCCTGCCCGGAAACCCGCTTCGCCGCCAACTTCACCAAGCTCGGCTTCCATCCCGGCTTCGGCCTGACGGTCGCGCTCACCGAAGTGGTCGGCAAGAACAATGCGGAGTTGATGTTCTACACCAGCCGCCGTGTGGGCGGAGAGGAAGCCCTGAAGATGGGCCTCGCCAATGTGCTGGTGCCGCAAGCCGAGGTCCGCAACGCCGCCATCAAGCTCGCCGAGGAGATCGCCGAATGCTCGCCGCTCGGCCTGCTCTCTACCCGCGCCACCATGCGCAACGGCCTCGCCGACCGCGTCGCCAAGGCGACGGAGCACGAACTCGCCGAACAGACGCGCCTGCGTAAGACAGAAGATTTCAAGGAAGGCGTTGCGGCGACTGCCGAACGCCGGGTGCCGAACTTCAAGGGGCGCTAAGTCCCCGTCGGGTTTGTTTTCAAACCTCACTTGGAAATGGCCGGGCAGCGCGAAGCGAGCTTCGCTAGACGCCCCGGCCATTTTTATGTCATGGGCACTCTAGTCTTTCCGCACCACCAACGCATCGACGATGGTGATGCCCTCGCCCGCCGGATGCACCAGTACCGGATTGAGTTCGATCTCGGCAATCTCGCCCTTGAACTGAGCTGCGAGCTGCGAGAGCTGCGCAATCAGCCCCGCCGCCGCCGACACGTCGGCCTTCAGCGCGCCGCGAAAGCCGTTCAGCAACGGCGCGGCCTTGAGTGCGCCTAGCATGGAAGTAGCCTCAGCGGCACTCACGGGCGCCGGGCGATAGACCACGTCCTTGAACAATTCCGCCGTCACTCCACCAAGGCCGACCATCACCATCGGCCCAAAGGTCTCATCCAGTAGTGTGCCCACGATGATCTCGACACCCTTGCTAGCCATCGGCGAAACGAGCACGCCCTGCAGCGCGGCCTTCGGTCGGTGCTGCCGGGCGCTGGCGGTCAGCGCACCATAGGCAGCTGCGGCTTCATTCTTCGTGGCGATGTTGACCCTGACGCCGCCAACCTCACTCTTGTGCGGAATGTCGCGCGACTGGATTTTCATCACCAGCGGGAAGCCGATCTTGGCAATCGCTGCATCCAGCAATGATCTGTCGGTGACAAGAACCTCGCTTGGCAGCGCGACACCGGTAATCTGCAGCAGCGTCTTGCTGTCATACTCGGAGAGCGTCGGCGCGGTCAGATGCTCAGCCAGATCATTCTGCGCAGGTGCCGCTGTAGCAACCGGCTCTACAAGTTTGAATCTTGCGTGATCAACAAGTCGCCGCAACGCTACACTGACATGGGTGAGGCCGGACAAAACGACGACGCCGGACTCGGCGAGACCCATGCGCGCAAAGTTCGACGGCAGCGTATAAGACCAGAACACGATCGGTTTGTTCTGCGCAGCAATGACGGGCTTCAGCTCCGGCGTCTTGAACGGCATCCGCGTCTCGCTCGATAGCGAGATGACCACCAGGATTGCATCGACCTCGTCAGACCTGTCGAGCAGTTCAATGGTCTTTTGCAGCCCGCCACTATGCACTGCCTGGGCCGTGATATCGATCGGATTGCACGGCGACCCGTAGGACGGGATCAGCCCGCGAATCGTCGCCTGAACGCCGTCCGACAATTCGGGCACCTGCAGCCCCTGCGCCGACACGGCATCAGCGCCCCAGATACCTGCGCCGCCCGAGACGGTGACGACAGCGACGCGATCGCCCTTCGGCAGCGGCGACGTTGTCAGCACGGCGGCAATGGTCACCGCTTCGTCGAGATCGTTGGAGACGATGAAGCCATAACGCGCGAACACCGCATCATAGGCGGCCGTCCAGCCCGCCATGCTGGCGGTATGCGAGGCTGCTGCGCGCTCGCCAGCACCGGAGCGGCCGACCTTTACGACGATGACCGGTTTGCCGAGCTCCGCCGCCTTGCGAGCCGCGGCGAGAAATTTGTCGACGTCGCGAATGCCCTCGATGAACAGCAGGATCACGTCAGTCGCCGGATCCTGCACCATGTAATCGAAGAATTCGCCTGCACCGAGATCGGACTCGTTGCCGGTCGAGATCACGGTGCTCAGAGCAATGCCGAGCGACTTGGCGCGGTTATAGATCGCAAAGCCGATGCCACCGGATTGCGCGACGATACCGATCCGCTTTTGCGTGGCGATCAATCGTGGCTGATCCGGCTTCATATCAACGGTTGGGCTGAAGGTCGCGGCGATGCCGGCAATCTGGTTGTAGTACCCCTCGGCGTTCGGTCCGGAGATCCGCATTCCCGTGCGCTTCGCCAACGCCGCGATGGCATCCTGCATGGCGATGGAATCGCCGCCTTCCTCGGCAAAGCCGGAGGAGATGATGATGGCGTGCTTGACGCCGAGCGTCGCGCACTCCTCAAGCGCGCCAAGCACGACACGCGCAGGAATGATCACGATGGCGAGATCGATCGGCTGCCCAATGGCTTTGATGGTCGGATAGCACGCGAGCCCATCGATATCCGGATAGTTCGGATTGACCGGATAGATCGCGCCGGAGAACTGGTTCTTGCGCAGAAAGGAGAGAAGCAGGCCCGGGATCTTCGTGACATCGCGGGAGGCGCCAATGATGGCGATGCTAGATGGATTGAAGAACGAGTCCAGCGGATGCGGACATGTCACAGTCATGGCGTTTCCCGTTTATTGTTGTTGCCGTAGCGTTTCCGAGCGAAGTGGATACCGGTTCGCATGAAGGAAACGCGTCAGAACAAGAAGGGATCGTGCGGCGATTGCCGCAATCACGCAACGACGCGAAACGTGACCCCGGCCAGCAGAAATGCATCCCCGGCGCAAGGACAGCCACGCGCCCGTGCACTGCCGAGCACCTGCGCAACGTCGTTGACGCGAAAGGTGAGCCCGGTCATTGCCTCTGCCTTGCCCTTGGCGAAGCGCAAACAGCCGTTCGTGAACGCGATCTGCGGATCGTCGTTGCGGGCCGAGGTCAGCGGCACGCCGATGATATTGCTCCAGTGCTGCGCTAGATCGTAATGGTCCGGACTCTGCAGCTCGACCTCGGTCAGCGCGCGCGTGATGTCATGGCGGATCGCGTCCTGCCAGTCCGGACCGGCCGGTGGATACGGCCCGAAATCGTCGTCGCTGTCTTTGGTGTGATTGAACTCGATGAAGGCGGCCCGGCAATCGCGTGGATGCAATTGCACGCCGTGATAGGGCGGATGATCGATCACATTGGCGGTGCGCACGCCGATGCTGGCGGCGAAGCGCCCGCGCTCGTCAGGATCCTCGCAGGACAGGATCACCATATAGCCGCCGCGCCCGCCGGATTTCTCCATGAACCGCCCGGCCGCCGTGCCCGGCTGCGTCGGCGCGACCACTTCGAGCAACGTCGCCTCAACCGGCATCAGTGCATTTTCGAGGCCGTATTTGCCGACATGGGGGTCGCGGTAGCAGATATCCAGGCCGAGAATGGCCGCGATATCGCTCACCACCGGCTCCAGATGCGGAGCGACCAGACAAACTTGCCGCAACCGCATCTGGCTCATGGTCATTGCCCCTTGAAGACCGGCTTGCGCTTCTCGACGAAGGCCTGGGCGGCCTCCTTGTGATCGTCGGTGTCGCTGCAGCGGGTGTGATGGATCGACTCGGCGTCGAAACAGGCTTCGAGCGTCATCGTCTCGGCATTGTTGATGTTGGTCTTGATGTAACCGTAGGTGATGCTCGGGCCCTGGGCGAGTGACATCGCCAGGTCGCGCGCCGCTGTCTCCACCTCGGCGTCATCGACGACCTTGGTCACCATACCGAGCGCCAGCGCTTCCTGTGCGGAGAGCACCGGCGACATCAGATAGAGCTCGCGTGCCTTGGCGCTGCCGAGCATCTTGGTCAGGAAATAGGTGCCGCCATAATCACCGGAGAAGCCGACCTTGGCGAAAGCCGTGGTGATCTTCACCGATTTGCTGGCGACACGGAGATCGCAGGACAGCGCGATCGAAAGACCGGCGCCTGCGGCCGCACCGTCGAGCTGCGCCACCACCGGCTTCGGCATCTGGTGCAGAATGCGCGACACTTCCATGCCGCGGCGCAGATTGGCGCGCTTGGCCTCGAACGGCAGCGGCGCGCGGCCGGCCGCCATCGACTTGACGTCGCCACCGACACAGAACGTGCCGCCGGCGCCCTTGATGAGCACGGCGCGGACGTCGTGATCTTCCTGCGCACGGCGTGCTGCCGCGACCAGGCCCTGTGTCATCTCCGGATTGAGCGCATTGCGCCGATCCGGACGATTCATGGTGATGGTCAGAAGACCGTTGTCGAGGTCCTGCAGGACGATGTCGCTCATGATTGCGCTCCTTGTTGTTGTTCTTGATCGTCCGGCAAGCTTCAGGCCCCGACGATTACTTTTTCACCAGCGGACAGCGCGAGGCCTCCAGCGGCTGGAACGCCTGCTCTGCGGGAACGGTTGCCAGCAGCTTGTAGTCGTCCCAACGGCCCTTGGATTCCGACGGCTTCTTCACCTCGAACAGGTACATGTCATGCACCATGCGCCCATCCTCGCGAATCCGGCCATTCTTGGCGAACATGTCGTTAATCGGCGTCTCCTTCATGAGCTTCATGACCGGAGCCGAGTCCGTGGTGCCGGCGGCCTTCACGGCCTTGAGATAATGCAGCACCGATGAATACACGCCGGCCTGGGCCGATGTCGGCACGCGCTTGGTGCGCTCCTGGAAGCGCTTGGTGAACGCGCGCGTCTCGTCATTGAGATCCCAGTAGAACGCTTCCGCCAGGATCAGGCCCTGTGCAGTATCAAGACCGACGCTGTCGATGTCGGAGATGAAGGCCAGCAGCGGCGACAGTTTCTGGCCACCGCTACGCGTCAGGCCGAATTCGGCCGCCTGCTTGATCGCGGTGATGGTATCACCGCCGGCATTGGCGAGGCCGACGACCTTGGCTTTCGAGCTCTGCGCCTGCAGCAGGAAGGACGAGAAGTCGGACGTATTCAGCGGATGCTTGACCGATCCCAGCACCTTGCCGCCGGCCTTGGTCACGACAGCCGTGGTGTCTTTCTCGAGGTCCGCGCCGAATGCATAGTCGGCCGACAGGAAGAACCAGGTGTCGAGACCGTTTTTCACCGTGGCGAGACCGGTCACATTGGCCTGCGCGTAAGTGTCGAACACGTAATGCACCGTATAGGGGCCGCAGGCCTCGTTGCTGAGGCGGATTGAGCCCGGGCCGTTGAAGATGATGATCTTGTTGCGCGCACGCGCGATCTCGCTCGCAGCCAGCGCGGTCGCCGATGCCGCAACGTCGATGATCGCCTCGACACCTTGATTGTCGAGCATGTCGCGCGCGATGTTGGCGGACAGATCGGCCTTGTTGAGATGGTCCGCAGCAATGATCTCGATCTTACGGCCCAGCACTTCACCGCCGAAATCTTCCGCCGCCATCTTCGCAGCGGTTTCGCTGCCAACGCCGGTGATATCGGCATACAGGCCCGACATATCGAGAATTGCACCGAGCTTCAGCGGCTTGGTCTGCGCCATGGCACTTGTGGCCGCGAATGCCATTGCTGACGCCAGCAGACCTGAAATGATCTTCTTCAAAAGTCCCTCCCTCAGACGCGCCGTTGTTGTTCGTGCGCGGTGTTGTTGTTATCGCGATAATGCCGCAATGGAACAACAGCGGCAAGCGGCGGCGCTGCCAAGAATAGCTGCAAAGACATCAAGGTTTTCCGCAAAGCGGAATGGATTGCTGGCTATGATAGACGAGAGGTTGACCGGAGCTCGCAGGGTGGCGTGATGCGTGCCGCATCAGCAAAGTGTGACGTGTCGCATGCCGCAACGCTATTGCTGGCAGTGATCGCCATTTCAACATCCGCGCAATCTGCGTCGGCGGCCTGCATGTTCGCCGCCCAGGGCGAAGGTCGTGTCGCCGACGTGATCGATGTCAGAACATTGCGTTTGAGCGACGGCAACGTAATCCGTCTGGCGGGGATCGAGCCGATCGCAAACTCATCAGGGCCGACGAATGATCTCTTCGCACTGGCCTCCGGCCGTAATGTCACCTTGTACGGCGAAAGCGACATGCCGGATCGCTACGGCCGGCAACCGGCTTTTGTCTTCGTCGATCCCGCTGCGCCGTCGCTCCAGGCGCAGCTTCTGGCGCAGGGCGCCGCCCTCGCCTCCGGCACGGTTTCGGATAAAGCCTGTGCGGCGGAACTCGCCGCTGCGGAAGGCTCGGCCCGCCGGTTGAAGCGCGGAATCTGGGCTCAGACCAACGTCATAAAAAACGCGGAAAGTCCCGGCGATATCTTGGCCGATGTGGGGCGTTTCGGGGTGGTCGAGGGGCGGGTTCTGTCGGTTCGCCAGGCCGGGACGGTGACCTACGTCAATTTCGGGCGTCGCTGGACTGAGGACTTTGCGGTGACCGTTTCAAGGCGCATGATAGCCGCCTTCGAGACGGCAGGAATTATGCTTAAGTCATTGGAAACACGACATATTCGCGTTCGGGGATCGATCGAGAGGCGCGGCGGGCCGCGGATCGAGGCGCTCGGGGTGTGGCAGATCGAAGTGGTCGGGGACAAGTAGGCCACTTGGGCAGCAAGATCGCTTGAGCGAAGATGATTTGGGCGAATGGGCTGTTTGGGCAGAGAGTGGACGACGTGACGGGTGTGGGACGGCAAACCAGCTTGAGCCGCCGCCTTTGGGCTGCGCCTGTTGTGCTGTGCGCCGCGCTCGCTCTATCGGCCTGTGGCGATGCCAGCCGGTTCGAGGCCGCCTCGTCGGTCAAGCCGACGGTGCCGGCCAAGCCGCCGAAGCCTGCCGTGGTGCAGACCCCGGCCGCCGAGAAAGAACACGAGCGCATCCTCGCATCCTATGGCGGCGCCTATGACGACCCGCGGCTGGAATCACTGATCACCAAGACCGTCGATCGGCTGGTCGCTGCCTCTGAGCGACCGGACCTCGCCTACAAGGTCACGATCCTCAATTCAGGCGCCGTCAACGCCTTCGCCCTGCCGACCGGACAACTCTATGTCACGCGCGGCCTGATCGCGCTGGCCAGCGATACGTCCGAGATTTCATCGGTGCTGTCGCATGAGATGGCGCATGTGCTCGCCAAACACGCGTCCATCCGCGAGGAGCAGGCACGGCAGGCATCGATCGTCACGCGCGTCGTCACCGATATGGGCAGCGATCCCGATCTCACCGCACTCGCGCTCGCCAAATCCAAACTGACGATGGCGAGCTTCTCGCGCGCGCAGGAGTTCGAAGCCGACGGCATCGGCGTAGGCATCTCGGCCCGCGCAAAGTTCGATCCCTATGGCGCGTCGCGCTTTCTCGCTGCGATGGAGCGCAACGCGGCGCTGAAGGCCAGCCGCACGCCGCTTGATCCCCGCGCGCAGGACTTCCTGTCGTCCCATCCGGCGACGCCCGAGCGCGTGCAGAATGCGCAAGCCAATGCGCGGCAATATTCCTCGCCGGACGGCGGCGAGCGCGATCGCGAGACCTATCTCTCGGCCATCGACGGCATCGTCTATGGCGAGGACCCGAGCGAGGGCTTCGTGCGCGGCCGCCGCTTCCTGCATCCCAAGCTCGGCTTCACCTTCCAGGCGCCGGAGGCCTTCACTCTCGACAATACGGCGCAGGCGGTGATCGGCGTGCGCGAAGGCGGCAATCAGGCCATGCGCTTCGACGTGGTCCGCGTACCATCCGAACAGACGCTGAGCGACTATCTCAATTCCGGATGGATGGAGAATGTCGACAAAGCCACCACGGAAGAGCTGACCATCAACGGCTTCCCGGCAGCGTCTGCCATCGCGCGCGGCGACCAGTGGCAATTCCGCGTTTACGCGCTGCGCTTCGGCAGCGACGTCTACCGCTTCATCTTCGCTGCCAAGCAGAAGAGCACCGAGAGCGAACGGAACGCCCGCGACACCGTCAACTCGTTCCGCCGCCTGACCCTGGCCGAGATTCAGGCCGCCCGTCCGCTGCGCATCAAGGTGATCACCGTGCAGCCCGGAGACACCGTGGAGTCACTGTCGCATCGCATGAGCGGCGTCGATCGTCCACTGGAGCGCTTCCGCGTATTGAACGGGCTCGAGAACAATGCCAGCGTGAAAGCCCGCGACCGCGTCAAGGTCGTGGTGGATTGAGATCCACCCAAGTACTTTCTCATAGACAACAAAAAAGCCCGGCCTCTCGGCCGGGCTTTTCGTATTCAACTTGCGAGACGCTGCTTATGCAGCCTCGTCCGCGGCGGCGACATCATCGTCACCATCGCTGTCGGCCTCGTCAGCACCGGCTTCGGCGCCTGCCTCGGCCTTGGCGCCACGGCGCGGGCTCTTGGCGAGCTGGCCTTCGATCTCCTTGACCGCTTCGGTCTCGGTGACGTGCTGAACCACAGCGATTTCGCGCGACAGACGATCGAGAGCTGCTTCATACAGCTGACGTTCGCTGTAGGACTGCTCGGGCTGCGAGTCGGAGCGGAACAGATCGCGGACCACTTCGGCGATGGCAACGATATCGCCCGAGTTGATCTTCGCTTCGTATTCCTGTGCGCGGCGCGACCACATGGTGCGCTTGATGCGGGCACGGCCCTTCAGTGTCTCCAGCGCGCGCTTGACCAGCGCCGGCTCGGACAGCTTGCGCATGCCGACATTCGCGACCTTCGCGGTCGGAACGCGCAGGGTCATCTTGTCCTTCATGAAATTGATCACGAAGAGTTCAAGCCTGGCGCCTGCAATTTCCTGCTCTTCGATGGCGAGGATCTGGCCAACACCATGCGCCGGATAGACAACGAATTCGTTGGTCTTGAAGCCCTGACGCTGGGTCAGTGGCTTCTTCGGCTCTTCGACGCGCGGAGCCGCAGCGGGCGCCGGCTTGGCGGCAACCGGTTTGGCAACGACCGGCTTCGCAGCAACCTTGGCAACTTCCTTCGGCGCAGCAGCCTTCACAGCAGGAGCGGCGGCGGGAGCCTTCGCGGCCGGTTTCGGCGCAGCAGGCTTGGCGGCAGTGGTCTTCGAAGCAGCAGCCTTCGGGGCAGGTTTGGCAGTCTTGTTGGGCATTGCACTTCTTTTATTTTTGGAGGACTTTTCAGCCGCAGCCTTCGCGGCGGTCCGGGTGTCCTTGACAGGAGCCCGGGCACGGCCTTTGGTGACAGAATTCTTCGCAGCAGGACCCTTCACAACGCGGCTCGCCGCAGTTGTTTTCTTGGAAGCCTTCGGATCCAAAACCTTCGAAGCAGTAGCCTTCTTCGAAACAGCAGCCTTGGAAACACTCTTTTTACGCGTTTTCTGTGACACAGCCTGCGCGTGGAAACCGCCACGCCCCTGTTTGATGTTTAAACGGGAACCCGGCAGGGCCAAATCGAGCGGCACCACATGGTCCAGCTTCTTGAATTGTGCCTATTATAGCACATTTCCCGCAAAAATCAATGATTTATGCCCTGTCGCGGCCGCTCGGCGGCCGCTTCCGGGGCATAATCGGGGCTAGGGTAAATTTCGTGTGGCTGGGGGTATCGGGGTCACCCAATCAATTGCTTGATCGTGTGACCGGGGAACTCAGTCGCCCTTGCCAGGCGCCGCCGAGAAATACTTCTCGTACTTGCCTTCCTGACCATCGAATTCCTTGGCTTCGGGCAGTTCGTCGATTTTCTGGGTGATGTTCGGCCACGTCTTGGCGTGTTCCAGATTGATCTGCAGCCACTTCTCGATATTGCCTTCGGTATCAGGCTTGATCGCGTCCGCCGGGCATTCGGGCTCGCAGACACCGCAATCGATGCATTCGTCCGGATGGATGACCAGCATGTTTTCACCCTCGTAGAAGCAGTCCACGGGACACACTTCGACGCAGTCGGTGTATTTACATTTGATGCAATTGTCGGTGACGACGTAAGTCATCCAGAACTCCGGAAACGATCGATATTCAGTGTTTGCGTAGCGCACCAACCCCGCTGCCGCAAGGGATGCAGCCGGCATAGGTCAGGGCATTTCGACCAAGGAAAAAGCCTGCCACGAAACCATCGTTGGACGCGGCATCTAGCCTAGATAGTTACTCCGGAAGGTGTTGCAAATCGGTATAGAGCACGCGCGCCGCAGTGGCATCGCCACGCCGTTCCGAGAAGCCCTCGACCTTCATCACCCGCACGGTGCGATCCAGCGCCACCGTGAGCACGTCGCCGATCTTCACACCATGGCCTGGCGATTTCTCGCGCTCGCCATTGATGCGGACCTTGCCGCCTTCCACCAACGCAACGGCACTGGTGCGGGCTTTGACCACCCGCGCGTGCCACAGCCATTTATCAAGACGCTGGCGCTCCAATCAGCACACCACCAAATGGCGGCACGGCGCCGCCTCACATGACCTGTATCAATCCTTGCGGCCGCTGAGCTGCTCCTTGAGCGCGGCGAGTTTCGCGAAGGGGGAGTTCGGATCGATCGGACGGTCCCGTTCGCGCGGTGCGGCCGATGTGGCGAATGGGCGGGTCGCGCCGCCGCGGTCGTTGCCACGGCCCTCACGGCCCTTGTCGCCGCCCTTGAAGGGGCCTTTGCCCTTGCCCTGGAAGCGTTCGCGCTCACGCGGCGGACGGCCACCCTCGCCCGGCTTGCTGTCGCGTGGACCGCGATTGCCACGGTTGTCGCGGTTCGGCGCACCTTCGGCAGAGGCCGCGGCGGCCGGCGCATCGCTGCGCGGACGACGGAACTCGTTGTTATTGTTGCGATCGCGGCGGCCCTGACCTCCGCGGTCATGCCGCTCGCGCTTCTCGCCATCGGCCACGGCGCCTTCGGCGGGAGCCGACTGCGCAGCGCCCTGCGGGGCGTTGGTGTTGCGATGGTGGCGGTTGCGGTCGTGGCGCGGCGGACGGCGCTCTTCCGAACGGCCACCCGGACGCCAGACTTCGACCAGTTCGGGCTCGGCAGCGACGGCAGGAACCGCAGCGACGTCGCCCTCGGCAGGCGCAGCAGCATCGGCCACTGCAGCAGGTGCGGTCTCGGCAGCAGTCCCGGTTTCGACAATGGCCGCAGCGGGCTCCGGCTGCGCTTCGACGGAAGCCGTCTCTTCAACAGGCGCAGCTTCAGGCGCGGTGCTGGGCACCAGCGCGACTTCAGGCAACAGCGATGCTGACGGCACCGCGGCCGCTTCTTCAACCGGAGCTGCATCAGCAGTTGCATCGGCGGCTGTCTCGGCAGTCGCAATCTCGGCGGTTTCGGCCGCCTCAGCGGCAGCCTCGACCGCAATGACATTGTCCTCACCGGGCTTGTCGGACTCGGCAAGTCCCACCAGGGCGTCGGGCTGATCGCCCGTATTGTCGTCAGCCTTGACCTCGATCGGCGTCGTCGCAGCGACCGGCTTCGGCGGTGCCGGCGGCAGCGGCGCCTTCTTCTCCATGCGATAGCCCAGGGCACGCAGGATCGAGGCGAAATCTTCGCCGGCCGAGCCGGTGAGCGAGGTCATCGCCTGCGTCACCACGAAGTGGCGACCATCAAAGGCGCCCGCGGGCTTCTCGCCCGGTGACGCTTCACGCCACGCGAGAGCTGGACGGATCAGATCGGCCAGACGTTCGAGAATATCGACGCGCACCGCGCGCTCGCCGCACTGGCGATAGCCGAGCACGCGATAGGCATCGCGATCGAGCAGCTTGTCGACCGGGAAGGATGTACGGCCCGACCCTGCGAGATGCTGTGCACTCGACAGCGCCGACATATCGACATTGTCCTGCTTCAGCGCCCAGAGCAGCGCCGCGAGCGAACGCCCCGCAGGCTTCAGCAGGCCGGGGATATAGATATGATAGGCGCCGAACCGCACGCCGTATTTGCGCAAGGTCGCGCGCGACGGCTGATCGAGATCCTTCATCTCGGTCGCGATCTTCTGCCGTTCCAGCACGCCGAGTGCTTCGGTGAGCTGGAACGCGATGCCGCGTGCGATACCGGTGATGTCTTCGGCCTTGGTGAGATCGAACAGCGGCCCGAGCAGCTTCTCGATATGCGTCTTCAGCCAGAGATCGAGGCGGGCCTGAACCGCATCGCGCGGCGCGCCGGAGAGGCGCTCATCGGCGATGATGCGGAGACGGGGATGCAGCACATCGTCGGCTGCGACCAGACGGGCCACCGCATCGCCGGTCCAGCGCATGGTGCCGTCGGAGGCGAGCACGAACTGATCGTCCGGCGCGTTGCCGAGTTTCTCGGCGCGCGCGTCGATCTCGCCGGCCAGCGCCTTCAGCGCCGTGGCCTGCAAGGCCTTCGCATCCGAGCCAGCCTCGGCCGCATCGGGCAAAAATGTAAACCCGTCGAGACGGCCAATCACATGGCCCTCTACGATCACTTCGCCCGTCTTACCAATTTCAGTATTCAGCATCGTGTTTTCCCGCAAGCGGCGCATCAATACACTGGTACGACGATCAACGAAACGCTCAGTGAGCCTCTCATGAAGGGCATCTGACAGTTTATTTTCCAATTCGCGCGAAATTCCCTGCCAATGATCCGGATCTGAGAGCCAATCGGGACGATTTGCCACGAATGTCCAGGTCCGGATTTGCGCGATTCGGCCCGATAACGTGTCGATATCGCCATCAGTTCGGTCCGCTTGCGCGATTTGCGCGCCAAACCAGGCATCGGGGATGCGCCCACGCTGCATCAGGAAGTTGAAGATAGTGACTACCAGCTCTGCGTGTGCAGCGGGCGCGATGCGGCGGTAATCTGGAATCTGGCACGCATCCCACAGTTTCTCAACGGCGGCCTTGCCCTGCGCCATTTCGCGCACGTCGACGTCACGGACGGCATGATCGAGCACGCGCAGGTCTTCGGCGATCGGCGCACGGGTCAGCGCCTCGTGGTGCGGCACCTCCGCCAATGACACCTGCAGCGAGGCAATCGAGGAGAAATCCAGCTTCGAATTGCGCCATTGCAGCACCTTCACCGGCTCGAAGATGTGGTTCTGCAGCTGATTGACGAGTTCGGGCTCGAACGGCTCGCAGCGGCCTGTGGTGCCGAAGGTACCGTTGCGTGTCGCGCGGCCGGCGCGGCCGGCGATCTGCGCGAATTCCGACGGCGTCAGGCGGCGGAATTGGTAGCCGTCATATTTGCGATCGCTGGCAAAGGCGACGTGATCGACGTCGAGATTGAGGCCCATTCCGACCGCGTCGGTTGCCACTAAGTAGTCAACGTCACCATTCTGGAACATCGCGACCTGCGCGTTGCGCGTGCGCGGCGACAGCGAGCCCAACACGACTGCAGCGCCGCCGTGCTGGCGCTTGATCAGTTCGGCGATGGCGTAAACTTCGTCCGCGGAAAACGCGACAATCGCTGTCCTGCGCGGCTGCCGCGTGATCTTGCGATCGCCAGCGAATTCCAGATGCGACAAACGCGGCCGTGTGACGATGCTGGCGCCGGGCAGCAGACGCTCGATGATCGGGCGCATGGTCGCGGCGCCAAGCAGCAGCGTCTCGTCGCGGCCGCGGCGATGCAGGATGCGATCCGTAAAGACGTGACCGCGCTCCAGATCTGCCGCGATCTGGATTTCATCGACGGCCAGAAATGACACGTCGAGATCCCGCGGCATCGCCTCGACGGTCGACACCCAGTAGCGCGGCTTGGCGGGCTTGATCTTCTCTTCGCCGGTGATCAGCGCCACGGCTTCAGGGCCGACGCGGTCCAAAATTTTATTATAGACCTCGCGCGCCAGCAGGCGCAGCGGCAGGCCGATGATGCCCGACGAATGCGCGAGCATGCGCTCGATAGCGAGATGGGTCTTGCCGGTATTGGTGGGGCCGAGCACTGCGGTGACGCCGGCGCCGGGGGCCCTGCCGTTGGACAGCGTGGGCGGAGAAGACAAAAAGGCCATGTTTTTCAGATATTTCCGCGTCGCCGACTGTCAAGACCGAGACAGGTTACGACGCTTCAGAGCCGCGCTTTTTGATGGTTTGGAACGAGTCCGGAACGAAAGCGGCCCGAATCGGTGACTCGGCACCTCCATGGCCGCATCACCCCAACATCTCGCGCTGACATTCTCCGAGACTGACTAGATCAAGTTTGTGACAGCGCAACAAGGGCCGACAAATCCCCGAAGTTATGAACAGCGCACGGACTCCGAACCGGCTTTGAGTCAAGCCGGGATCCTGCGCAAATCCTGCGGCGCGTTTGCGACGATGCTGCGATGGCGCACTTTGTCTTGCGGCATCATTGCGGCAGCGTCCCGTCTCGGTCCCTCATGGTGAGGAGCGCGGCTTCGCGCGTCTCGAACCATGAGCTGGCGGGGCCAAGACCTGTCACCATCCTTCGAGACGCCGCGCAAGGGCGCGGCTCCTCAGGATGAGGCCGGTGTGTGGAGCCGCCTCCTTTAGAACTTGCCTCGTTCTCTCAGTTCGTCTTCGCCACGGCCTTGGCCGGCGCGGGGGTGGTGACGAATTCGGTGGCTTCCAGCATGGCGACGCCAAGCGGGGTCGGCACCACCATGCGATACGGCACCAGCACGCGGGTTCCGGCGATCGGCACCAGGGTCACTTCGATATTGCGCTGGGCGGCAAGATATTTGATGGCGGCGCGGTCGGGCACATAGCCGGCGATCGGGGTGAAATAGACGGCGCAGACGATGGCAGGCCCGCGATAGCCCTTCTCGGCCTTCACGCTTTCCATCCGCTTGTAGTCGAGCTTGAGATCGTAGCGCATGCGGCCATCGAAGATCGACGCGCCGGTGCGGCACGAATCCGGCGTCAGCAATTCGCCGCTGCCACCGACGCGCATCAGCGAGCCGGTCATCGGATCGATCACGTTGCGGCGATGCGCATCGGTGATCGGAATCTTCTCGGGATCGAGCGGCGGCTCCGGCTCGATGGAGAATTCCTTCACATAGCCCGGCGTGATCAGCATCTTGATCGTCTCGGACTTCTTCGCGGAGGTGGTAACGGCCTGATAATTCGACGGCACCAGCGCGCCCGCGACCACGCGGCCGGTGGACTGGCCGGAGCCCGAGCCGCCGGCAAATGCTTTCAGCAAACCGGCGGTGCCGCCACTGGCGGTCGCGGAATACTGGTCTTCATTGATGTCGATGGCCCACTGGCCCTTGCCCACCGCGATGCCGGCGAGGCTGGCTTCATACTTGGCTTCCAGCTTGCCGCCCGCCAACACCGCCTGCGCGGGGGCCTGAACCGGCACGGCGGCCGGCGCTTGGCCTTGCGTCTGGCTTTGGATCTGGCCTTGCGCCTGCGCCGAGGCCTCCACCGGCAAAACCGGCAGCATCAGGCCCGCGGCGACGGCGAAACGCACGCCAAAGCCCGCAAATCGCACTCTTGCAAGCGCGGCGGTCCGCGGGGTGGTCACCGGTCGGGTCACAAAGCGGGGCGTGCGAAGGCTCACTTGCTGATATCACCTGGTCGGCGATCCCCGGCCAAAGGCGCAGGGCCGCATCGCTCAATTGGGCTGGAGCGACCTGTTTCCGGCCCGAATACGTCGTTTATATGATGGGAACCGCGCCAGATTCCATGTGGTTTCCGCGCGTAGGCCGGGCTATACAGCCGCCGAATGCGCAGGCTTTTGCCGGTTTTGCCGCGACTTTCGCTGGCCGGATATCTTGACGATCGCGGCCAAGCCCCCTATACGTCCGCCACTCCTGAAATGGACGTGATTTTTGACCCCCTGCCCGGCTTTGGGCTCTTCGCCTTTTAGCTGCGGGGATGACAGAGGATTTTCGCCATGTCTCGGCGCTGTGAACTGACACTGAAGGGCCCCCAGGTGGGCCACAAGGTGAGCCATTCGAACATCAAGACCAAGCGCCGGTTTCTGCCGAACCTGGTCAATGTGACCTTCCTGTCCGACGTGCTCGGCCGCGGCGTGCGCCTGCGCGTGTCGGCAAATGCCGTGAAGTCGGTCGACCACCGCGGTGGCTTCGATGCGTATCTGATCAAGGCCCGCGAGAGCGAGCTGTCGCAGAAGGCCGTGCTGCTCAAGCGCGCCATCGAAAAGAAGAAGGCCGAGACCGCAGCCGTCGCGGCCTGATCCCTTCGATCGGACTTTAAGTTTTCAAATACAGAACGGCCGGATCGCGAGATCCGGCCGTTTTTGCGTTTGGGGCGACGGGACGTCGCCCGCGACACCAACTCCAACTTTGCCACTTGGCGAACACGAAAGGATTGGCTCGACCAGTACTCTGATTGAACAGCCGCAAAGTCATTAGATTTCGACTTGAAGTACTGCTTTTTATACCGCTCACTTAAGCGAGCCGGAGATTTATTGCCTTGTCGAAAATCAGCCTCCCCTCCGATTTGTTTCACTTGCGCGAGGGTGAGGCTCCAATGTACGGGGCCTCTCCCGATTCAAAGAAAGCCGTCGAGTACTTCAAAACGTTCATAACGGCGGACGATTGGGAAGCCCGCAGAGCCGAAGTAGCAAAACAATTTTATAGAAGCCTTGTCGGAGAAGCTGCCGACCCATCGGGGAAAGGTAAGTACTTTGATGATCGAGACCTCTTCGGATGGTACCTTTTTCTAGCCGAAGCGTTCACCGACCACCCATGGAATTACGAGATCATCTACGGCTGCAGGATTATCCCAATCTTTGTAGCGATAGGCCGAAGTCTCGATCAGCTAGAAAAAATTGATGGCTTTGCCGATCGTGCTAGGCGCGTGATCACTGATGCTAAGGCGCAGCCGAACGGACCACTTTTTGAGATACTGGTTGCCGCCGCTTACGCCAATGCGGGTGGGAAAGTCACTTTCAGGCCAGAGAAGCCCGGCCAACAAAGGTCTCATGACCTAGACGTAGAGCTTGAAGGGAAGTCTTGGGCCGTTGAGTGCAAGCGAATGGAAGCAGGGGAATATGCCGAGGGTGAACGGCAACGTATGCGAGACCTTTGGAGGCGCCCATGCCTCACAATGGTGCGCGAAAAACGCAACATATTGATGAACGTCAACTTTAAGGTAGAGCTGAAGGAGGTACCAGACGACTACTTACTACAACGTGCTGAGAAGTTTCTCCGACGTCCGCTGCGAGCCCACTTTTGGGACGACAGAATCGCTGACGGGTCCATGGAAAGTCTCGATTTGGAGCCGATCCAAACAGCTCTTCAAGACAATTATCTTCTACATCCAAGCCCGCGATTTACGGAGCTCTTGACCGGCGCGTACCAACGAGCCGACAGCATGCTTTCTATGATGGAAATTAAATTCACAGAGAACCCGCACTTCATTAAAGAAATGGGCTCCGCGGTTGTTTGTCGATGGACCAGCCTTTCGGACGACGCCGTCGGCAAGAAAGCCCGCGACATAATGAAAAAACTTTCCGAAGCTAACGATCAGCTACCTTCCAATGTATCCGGCGTGGTTCACGTGGGGTTCGAAGCCCTGGGAGCAGACAGCATTGAGCAGCGCAGATATGAAAAGATAATCGAGACTGCCAAGAGGTTCGACCGCGGAGAATCTGGTCTGGAGATTATTTATTGCCACTACTTCGCACCCGACCCGACCCCCGACGAAGTATGGGCTATAGATGAAACCGTTCAATGGATCGGCCGCGACAGACCCCTCGTCGACGGCAGGCTTCTTCCGTCAGAGACGGAAGGGAGAGCTGGAGTGTTCTGGAAATCAGAAAACTGAACTCGTATTTACCAATTTCTGATCAATGTGTTCTTACTCACCTCCGCGCGTGGGAAGCCACGCCTCCCTTACTACTCTTCAAAATCATCATCGCCCGCGAGAAGATCTGGCAACAGCACCGAAACTAATATTAGAGACGTTGGGAGGCCACTCTTATCTATTATTCGACGGCAAACTATTGAAACATTGTCTCGCTTCATTGCCTCCAGAATCTGATCGCGAAGACGATCTCTATCGCGTCGAGGAACTACAAAATTTAGAACTCTGGGAAGTTCGACCGACTCTATCTTTCCTACACCACCGTCACGATCGTAACTCTTTATTCTTCCAGTAATCAGCGATACTTCGCTCTCGCTTTTCTTATCTTGAATGGCCGCAATTACTTGAGGATTTAGTTCTGCGTAGACACTCGCTTCGCTGCCCCCACCGATGCTCATCCGGTCTGCTGAACGTCGCAAGGGTAGTCCAATTTCCTGGATCATTGGCCTTAGGCGCGATGTCAACTTATTCATCGTGCTTTCGTCGATCTGCTGGAGCGCGGGGTCGTGCGCCTCAAACTCCCGCTCACGCTCTTGCTCGGCTGAGATCTCGCTCGCGGCCTGTTCTAATTCTTTTCGCGAAGCGATCCTAGGCACTGCTGTATTAGAGGATTGAAGGGACCATCTTAGAAGATCTAAAGCATCTTTCGTATTGGCTCTTTCGCCATCGCCTATTTCTTTCCATAGCCGCAATTCATCCAAATCTATTCGGCGCTGCTTAGTGCGCTCTTTCTCAAGAGACAGCTGATTGCTCTCGGCAGTTCTTATCTTTGCTAGTTCTTTCACTATCTCGTCGGCTTTCTCCGTTCTAGGAAGAAGCATTTGCCAGACGTAAGAAATTAGCGCGGATAAGGGTAACGAGATGGCAGCAGCCATCCCTTGTTTAACACCTGACACGATTATGTCTTCGATGAAGGAGCCGCGCTGCGGGCTACGAACAACCGCCTCAACGTTTGACTCAAGAGTGATTTTGGATACCACTCGATTGGTTCTTCGAAAGTGCTCGACCGTAGCGATGAAACGCGCCATCGCATATTGTGACCTGCTATACTCGTAAAAATGCAATTGCCCGGTGTTCGCCAATCCCCCATCGAAACGAACCCGGATCAACTCAGTGCCTTCTTCCATATCCCCTCCCTAACTTAAGGTTGCATTAGCGTCGAGATTTGCGAATGGGGAGTCAAGCGGGAGGATCGAATCGCACCCATTATCCGGCGATAATCTCACCGAGCCTCCTCGAGTGCCTGCGCACGCCGCCCACAACATCGCCTCATTTCCCCCGGGAACGCAGTGCAGCGTGCACCGTTCTTAACCCGGTTGCGCCGCGTGCGGCGCTGGCAACTCACGGCTCTTATCGCAATCTAAAGAATCGCCTCAAAGCCTTTGCGGCGGATGACATCGAGCAGCACGAGCGTCGGTCCTTTCGGGCTTCCGTGCCGCGTTCGAGCCTGGAGACATAGCCGACTGTCAGCTTCAGGAGCTTGCAAACACCGCCTGGCTGAGATTGGCCTACTCGCGAAGCGCCTTGATATCCGCGCCCGTCAGTTCACCCGATCTGCAAGAGTGGCGGCACCGCCGAGGTGACGCATCGTGATCTTGTCGCGGGCAACGTCTGTCAGAGCACCGCCGGCGTGCATGTGACGCGCCGTTTCCAGCAGCTCCAGGGTCAGGCGGGTGTTGCGCTTTGTCGCGCGTGTTGTCCCGGCCTTTTTGCCGGCCGTCATCGCCCGCTTTTTCGCGCCCTTTGTTAGTCGGGTTTTTTAGCTGTCGAGGTCATCGCGAACCTCTCGTCTGATAGAGATATCACGGGATTGGTAACATTGAGCAGATGGATCGCCCGTCTGTCCTGAGCCCCCTCACCGCCGCGAAGACGCGGCGACCTCTCCCCGGCGGGGAGAGGTGCGGCACCGCCCTGATGTGCACGCGAAGCCCTTTCGAAAATGAAAGACGCGGCGATATCGGTACGAGGTGCCGGTCAACGAAGTGAGCGAGCGGTTTCGGTCCGGGTTGGTGCCGTCGCGGTCGTCATTTCCGTCCGCGGTGCCAGAACTCTCAGCTGATGCAGAGACGCCGTGGAGGTTGGCGCCGCCGACTGTTCCTGGACGTTCGCAGCTCCCAGCACGCGAACCTGCACCGCCGATATCGGCAAACCCGCCGATCCATAGGTCGGCAACTCCGCAGCGAAGCCGGCGCAGCCACCCGCAATCGAGATCACGGCCGCGACGGCGATCGATAAGGTCATCTTCACTGTTAATCTCCTCGTAGGATTGAACGAGGAGCCTAGACTTTTTTTGCTGCATTGCACAGTTCAATACCGCATTGCAACATTGCAGTTTCCGGGCATCGCGCCAGCCAGCCCCGGCCTCCCGAGCCTGCCCCGGCGCGACCTGAGGTGCTTTCCGAATATTGCGATCGCAGACTGCAACGAAACGGTCATCATCGATCTGGTGGTCTCGGCACTCCCCTACGCCAAACGGACCATCGGTTCCTCATGTCGTGGATCGCGCCGTTACCGAACGCCTTCGGCAGTTCGACGACATGGCATTTTGGGATCGGTTTCTGGCGCCGTTTCTCATAGCGGTTGGTGCTTTCGAGCGAATGTCATGTGTGCGACCCCGCCGGGAGAGGATGTCGTCTCGATCTCGTAGTCCTTCTCAAGACCCTCCACGCCATCCCACAGGCGCACGCCGCGGCCGAGCAGGATCGGAACCACCACGATGTGCATGTGATCGACGAGCCCGGCGGCAAGGAAGTCGCGGATCGTGGTGGGACCTCCGCCGATGCGCACGTCCTTGCCGGCCGCAGCCTCGCGGGCCGTCTCAAGGGCCTCGGCAGGCGAAGCATCGATGAAGTGGAACACCGTGCCGCCCTCCATTTCAATCGATGCGCGCGGATGATGGGTGAGGACGAAGACCGGCGTATGGAACGGCGGGTTGGGACCCCACCAGCCTTTCCAGTCCGGATCCTCATGCCATGTGGGAGGACCGAACTTCCTGGCGCCCATGATCTCGGCGCCGATCCCGGGCGCGAACAGCCGCAGGAACGCGTCGTCGATGCCCGCCGTGCCGCCGGGCTGGCCGAGCATCTGGCGACCCCACCGGGTCGCGAACATCCATTGGTGCAGCCGCTCGCCGGCGTGACCGAACGGCGCGTCAAGGCTCTGGCCTTCGCCGGTGGCGAAACCGTCGAGCGAGACGGAGACATGTTGGACACGGGCGAGTGCCATGGCTGGCGCTCCTTCCTGCTGTTGATTGAATTTCCCCAAGCCGTTCCGGAAGCGATGGCGCTACTGGTTGATCTCGGGCTCGACGAGTTTCGTGAGCTTGCGCAGGGATTCCTGCCAGCCGAGATAGCAGGCCTCGGCCGGGATCACGTCGGGCACGCCCTGCTGCTCGATGTTCACCTCCGTGCCGACAGACACGGCCTTCAACGTCACCGTGACCTTCATCTCGCCCGGCAGGTTGGGATCATCGAAGCGGTCGGTGTAGACGAGACGCTCACCGGGAACGAGCTCCAGATAGGTCCCGCCAAAGGCGTGACTGCCGCCCGTGGTGAAGTTCCGGAATGACATCCTGTGATGGCCACCGACCTTCGCATCCAGCTCATGGACGGTGCATGTGAATCCATAGGGTGGGAGCCAGCTCGCAATCGCGTCTGGTTCGAGGAACGCGCGATAGAGCTTCTGCGGCCTGGCGGCAATGACGCGATGCAGACGGATCGTGCTGGGCATGGGCTTCTTCCTGTGGCTCGGTTACTTCGGTTGTCGTCCGGCGGGCAGCTTCCGCCGCCCGATACATCCATGACGAACGGGCCCGCCAGGCTCCGACATCTCAGCGGAATAAAAATCCTGACAGTCTCTCTATCGCGCTGAAGGATGCGCCCGGCGCCCGGCGCCGGGAAATCGTCGCGGGCTGGTGGTCGATCTCGACGCCAACGGCGATGTGGTGGGCTTCGATATCGATCAGGCATCCGGCAAGCTCGACCTCACGCGAATCGAGATGTTCGCGCTGCCAGCGGTGAGCGCAGCAGAGTAAGCGCAAGGCCCCTCACCCGCGGACGTTGCGGTTTTTCACCAACGCTTTGCCAGCTTTCTTTGTCATCACTGACCTCGACCAAAAATCTCATTCGTGAGAGTGCTGATGTGCTGCTGCCAGTATAGCGCATCACCGCTTTTCCCGCACCAAATCGCCTCATTTCCTCCGGGAACGCAGTGCAGCGTGCACCGTTCTTAACCCGGTTGCGCAGCATGCGGCGCGTGGGACAGATGAGGAGATTTCGATGCAACAGATTTTGAAGAAGGCCGTATTTTCGAAGGCCTTGCTTCCGCTGGCACTGGCGGGCGCGATTGGCGTCGCGGCGCCGGCCTTCGCCGCCGATGTCTATATGCGCCAGCCCGCCCCGCGCGCGGCCATGGTGCCGGTGCCATCGGGCCCGCTGACGCTGCAGGATGCGCTGGCGATCGCGTCGGGGATCGGCGTGGTGACGGTGCAGAACACCCATTTCGACGACAACGAATGGGAGATCGAGGGCCGCGATCAATACGGCAAGTGGATCCAGGTCGACATCGATGCGCGCACCGGCGAAGTGCGCCATGTGGACCGTTCGATTATCTGATCGGGTGGGAAGTGAGCAAGCGGCGCGCGATGAGCGCGCCGTTTGTTTTTGTGTAAGCGCTTGTGAGTGCGACGCCGGATGACGGCGACCACCGATGCGTCTGGTCTCATTCCAGATGACGCGATGCCCGATGGCGCGACGATCACCACCATGGCGTCGTCACGCTTCATCCGGATGGGCGGACGCGGCAAGCCTCGCGCACATCGTCAATTCTCCTGCGATACATCTAGACTCATCAACTACGACGTGTATTCTTGCCTGGCCGGGATCGATGATTTTTTTAACCGGCGGGGCATTTCCATTTAGCTTTGTGGCACGACAAACCATTTTCTCATCAGATCTGCCTGTCTTGATATCTGCCTGCCTTGAGATCGACCTCCTTGCACGCAGCCTGTCTGACGCTGGTGGCCCTCCCACAGAGTTCGATCGAGTCCCTCGCCATCCAAGGGGGGTATGGATATATGGTCGATTTTATCAGGGGCGGGACACGCATTTATGCAGCACCTGCGGCAACCGCAGCAGGCAATCTCAGATCTTTCAACGCCGCGCCAGCGGCCAGCGCACCTCCAGACAATTATCTGTCTGCGCTCCTCAAGCTGATCCCGACGGAAATCGTCGCCATCTATCTCGCGGCCAAGGCGGCCTGGGTCACGAATAACGCACTCCTCTACTGGTTTGGCCTGTGCCTGCTCGCATGCATTTGCCTTCGCGCATATTCCAGCATGCCCCGCGACAGCACCGAACCGGCGAAGCCACAATGGGCCAGCGTCCTCGTATCGTCGATCGCGTTTGTGCTTTGGGCGTGTGCCATGGGCCCACCGTCCCCGCTCGGCGCCTATGGCCTGCCGGAATGGGCCGCCGGAGGCATCGCAGGTCTTTTCGGAATTCTGGCACCGTTTCTGATTCCCGGGGACAAGCAGGCCGGGGGCAAGCTGGGAGAGGGCGCGCTGGCAGAACGCACGCTGGTAAGCGACACGTCTCTCAAGCCACTTGGGCGACTTCGATTCGACACCCTCCGCCCACGCGCCACTGCTCGCCAAACGAACAGGGGAATACTTCACGACATCTTTGACGGCGACTACCCTGACGACACCGGCCTCGACGCCCTTGGATATGGTGGTGAAGCGAATTCCGTTCTGGCCGCGAACATTATCGAGCATGGCGTCAATGTGAGCCCCGCAGCCATTCTGGTCTGCGGCGACATCGCCTGCGTTCTCAAAGAGATGGGGCGCGTGCGATGACCTATTCGCGGCAGATATCCGCCCTCGCACTATGCGCCTCTGTCATGCTCGGTTGCGAGGCGCATGCAGGCGCACTGACGGCCCATGAGCAGGAGGTCATCGACGGCATCATCGCGAGAGGCGACGGCGACAAACTTGCCGAAGCGCAAAACAAGATCGCGGCGGCAACAAGAACAAAACGACGGGCGGCCAACCGGACCAGTCCGGCGGCCGCAACGCCAACGGTCGCCGTACCCATCCAGTCGGTCGCCTATCTGGACGATATGGGAACGCTGGTCAGAAAGCGGGAGAAATCAACGAATGCCTTGATCGAACACAGTAAATGTCCCGGCCTGACGTTTCTTCTGCGGCGGGACTGGAAAGACATCGGCTTTCTGGATTGTCCCATGAGTGTCGACAAGGCGACAGGCGCGGAAATCGCGTTTGCCGGCGATCGTGCGAACCATAACCAGATCTGGGCGATCAACGGCACCGCCGCGCTCTCCTACTCGTCGGTGCACGATTCCGTCGCCTGGTGGGATCCAGGCGCGAAAAGCCTTGCCACCTATGTCACGGTCAATCGGGCCTTCAACTCGGCGTCCGAATTCGCGGACTCCAATGTCGACAAGCTGGCCTATGGCGTTGCCGCCGAAATTGGCTATCTCGTCCCCGATGGCGGACACTTCTTCCGTCTCCGCGGAGGCGGCGTCGAGAACAACATCAAACAAACGTCGTCGGCGGCTGTGACGCTCGAATATCTCCCGACGTCGCTCCAGCTCTACTTTCAGAGGCCGATACCGCATCCGCTGGGTCTGCCAGTCATCCTGCGCTTCGATCCCGAAATTCTGCTGCAGTACAATCAGACCACCGGGAAGGGCCAGTTGCTCGATTTCAACAATATGACCCGGGCGCTACGCATTGGCCCCCAGGTCACCGCGCATCTTTTCCCCGATCCGCTCGAGAAAGGCTTTCTGGGCAGGATGAGCGCTTCGTTCAGCTATCACTGGGCGCACGAAACCTATTCGCGCACCGAGCTCTCATGGCTGGACGCCACGCTGAAATACAATATCGACGATGCCGGCCATCTCGCCCTCGCGCTGACTTATCAACGAGGCAATGACGAAGACACCGGGACATTCGCCAATATCTATCGCATCGGACTGACCGGCAAAATCTGACAACTGCCGACGTGCTTCCTCTTCCGCGAATGGCAGAGGGAGCACGGCCGCCGGCGCGTGCGGCTTCAGGTCAGCTTCAATCCCGTCGCGGCTTCGAGCTCGGCCAGCGCCTGCGCGGCAGATGTCACCTTGATCGTGGTCATGCCGAGTTCGCGCGCGGGCTTGAGGTTGACGCCGAGGTCGTCGAGATAGACGCAATTTTTCGGATCGACAGACAGTTTATCGGTCATCATCGTGTAGATGCGCGGATCGGGCTTGCGCAGGCCGATCTTGGCGGATTCGATGACGTGATCGAACAGCACCATCACCTCGGCCACATAGAGCGCGCGGCCGTCGGTGGAGCCCATCGCGTTGGCCGGCAGGTTGTTGGTGATGCAGCCGGTCTTGAACGCCGCCTTGATACGGCGCAGCGCCTCGACCATTTCGGGGCGGATCTCACCCTTCAGCAGCTTGACCACATCGCGGCCCGGCACTTCGGCGCCAAGCGCCTTGGACTCGGCGGCGAACAGCGCGTCGAAGGTGGCGAGATCGATTTCGGCGCGCTCGAATTTCGCCCAGGCATTCTCGAAATGGTTGTTCGCATTGGTGCGGCGGATGATGTCCTTCGGCAGGCCATGGCTCTGCTCGTAATGCGCAAAGGCCTCGAAGGGCGAGGAGGTGATCACCCCGCCGAAATCAAAGATCACCGCAGAGATCATGTTCTTCCCTTTTGTTACCCGGCCGCTTTTATGAATCGACCACGCCGCCTCACACTCCGACGTCATACGCGGGCTTGACCCGCGTATCCATCTTCGTCTGCGCTCGCGGCTTAAGGTGGATTGCCGGATCATCTAGCGAAGCTCGCTTCGCGCTGCCCGGCAATGACGTGGGGAGAGGACGGAGCGTGGCTGGGCGAACTCCGAGCGTGCGGCTACCCCTCTCCCGGCGCTACGCGCCACCCTCTCCCGCCTAGCGAAGCTTCGCTTCGCCTGGGGGAGAGGGGAAGAAAAGAGCGCAGGTGTCCGTAAAAAGTCAGGGTGACACCGTCACCCCGCGACGCGGGCCTCGCCTCCGAGCACCGGGCCGCGCGCACTGCCGACGTCGCGGATCGGGGGCTGGCCGTAGAGCCGGGCATATTCCCTGGAGAATTGCGACGGGCTCTGATAGCCGACCGCATAGCCGGCGCTGCCGACATCGAGCCGCTCGACCAGCATCAGGCGGCGCGCCTCATGCAAACGAAGCTGCTTCTGATACTGCATCGGCGTCATCGCGGTGACGGTCTTGAAATTGTGATGCAGCGACGATTCGCTCATGCCGACGCGGTCGGCGAGATCCTCGATGCGGAGCGGGCTGGCATAATTACTGCGCAGCCAGGAGATCGCCTTGGCGACCTTGTTGCTCGGGCTTTCGGCCAGCGCGATCTGCCGCAGACGCGCGCCGTAAGGGCCGACCAGCAGGCGATACAGCACCTCCTGCTCCAGCAGCGGCGCCATCACCGGAATGTCCTGTGGCCGGTCGAGCAGGCGGAGCAGCCGCAGCGTGGCGTCGAGCAGATCGGCGGAGGCCTTGGCGACGACGACGCCGCGCTCGGGGAGCTGCGGATGCGCGGGCGCATCGGCATGGCCGTTGCCGAACCGGCCAAGCACCTCCTTCAACAATTGCGGATCGATCGCAAAGCCCATGCCCAGATGCGGCTGCGCTTCCGAGGCCTCGACGATGCAGGACGACATCGGCAGATCGAGCGACACCAGCACATAATCGCCGGCGGCATAGGTGTAGGTCTCGGTGCCCAGTTGCAGCCGCTTGGCGCCCTGCGCCACGAGGCCGAAACACGGCCACTGCGCGGTATGCACGAGCTGGGTCGGCTCGGTCTGCCGCTTCAGATAGAGGCTGGCGAGGCCGGTCGGATGGTCGCTGCCATTGGCGGCGTAACGGGCAATGATATCGGCAATCTCACGAATCGTCTCGGTCACACGCAAACCCCTCAAGCGGCAGGCCTTTTATGCCGAGGTGTATCTAGGTGCAGTGCCGTGGCGGGGAAATGGCTGCGCCATCACTTTTGCAGGATCGTGCAAAACAGATGCAGGATCGCGCTAACGCCGACGCGGCTGCATTTGCGATAACAGCACCAGCCACAGAGCAGATCGGCGAGCCGCCCGCGGGCCTCGGATCTGCCAGGCCATACGGGTATCGGGTCGAACTCCCCGCCTTGCGCGTCCAGACTGTTGTCGGGGCGCGATCACGCCCGGATCGATTCCGCCTCAAAATCTACGCACACGACTGACGATCAAGACAGACATCATCCAGATCCAAGGACATGCCATGACAAGACTGGCAGGAAAAGTTGCGCTCGTGACCGGCGCCGCGGACGGCATCGGCGCGGGCATTGCACGGCGCTTCGGCGCAGAAGGCGCGGCAGTGATCGTGCATCACGCGGACGATCCCCGCGGCGCGGCGCGCGTGGTCGCCGAAATCGTGTGGCGCGGCGGCCGCGCCATTGCCGTACAGGGCGACATCGCCCGCTGGCCGGACGTGCGGCGGCTCTATGAGGAAATCGCGGCGACCTTCGGCCGGCTCGATATTCTCGTCAATAACGGCGCCTTCGCGCGCAGCGAAATAGAGGACGTGGTGTCCGAGGACGAGTTGCACCGGCAGCGCGAGCTGAAGGTGTTCGGCGCCATGCTGCTGTGCCAGGAGGCGGTGCGGATGTTCGGCGTCGCCGGCGGCAGCATCGTCAATCTCACCGCCCTCGATGGCATTCCGACGGCGCCCGCATCACTGCCGGACCCCGGCGCGGACGCCGCCATCGATGCCATGACGCGCGGGCTGTCGCGCGCCTATGGCACGCGCAATGTCCGCGTCAGCACCATCGCGCCGGGCATGCTCGGCCCGGAGGAACCCGCCGCCATCGACGTGCTCGACGGCAGCGTGCGGAACCGGCAGTTCATCGCTTTGCCCGCCGCGCGCAACCACACAACTGAAGGCATCGCCGACATCGCCGTGGCGCTGACCTGCGACGACAGTGCTGATCGTTCCGGCCGCGACATCATGGTGGCCGGCGCCATGCGGTGATGCGGGAACCCGCTTTCCAGGTTCCCACCGACGTTGTGGGCGTGCCTCCGCGGCACGCCCACATTTCTTTTTGCGCACTCGCCGACCAAAGCGTCTAGATTTCTTTCACATCCTATTAACCGCCCGTCACAAAACGGCGAAACGAAACTGTTGATCACCGCGTAGCTGTCAAAGAATTACCGGTTCTGATGCTATGCGTCGGTGATTGTAACGCAGTCCTTTTTGATCGACGAAAGCCAATGCTGGCCCGTAATACATCCGAGACGACCCGCCGGATCTCCCCGCGCTGGCTGCTGGCCGCTGCGGCGATCGTCGTTGTCGGATTCACAGTCATCTGCGGCAGCGTGCTGATGAGCATGCGGCGCGGCGACGAGAAGCTGGCGCACCAGACGCTCGGCAACCTCGCCTCCAGCATCGATGCCGATGTCGCCCGCAATGTGGAACTCTACGACCTCTCGCTGCGCAATGTGGTCAGCAACATGACCTCGCCGGAACTGGTCGAGATTTCGCGGCCGATGCGGCAACTGATCCTGTTCGACCACGCCGCCACCGCGCGCCACTTCGGCGCCATCCAGGTCACGGACGTCGCCGGCAACGTGACGCTGGATTCGTCGACTCTCGATCCGAAGCCGCAGAATTTCGCGGATGAGGAATTCTTCAAGGTCCACAAGCGCGATCCGCTGTTCGGCCTCTATATCTCCAAGCCGATGCTGCATCAGGGCAGTTACGGCATCGTGCTGAGCCGCCGCATCGCGGCGCGCGACGGAACTTTTCTGGGCATCGTCGCCGGCTTCATCCGCTACAGCTATTTCCACGAGATCGCCGATCGCCTGCAGCTCGAGCCGAACGACGTGATTTCCGTCATCCGGCAGGACGGCGTGTTGATCATGCGTGCACCGTTCGACATGGAGATCATCGGCCGCGATCTCAGTCGGGTCCCGGGCGTACAGAAAGCGCTGGCCTATTTCTCCGGCTCCCATATCGGCGATTCCGCGACTGACGGCGTGCGGCGTCTTTTTGTCTGGCGTGAAGGCTCGCATCCGCTGATCGTGATGGTGGGGCGGTCCACCGACGTGATCTTCGGCCAGTGGCGCAAGGAAGCGCTGCAGATCGGCGGCGCCATGGCCGCGCTCGGCCTGATCGCCTGCGCGCTGATGCTGATCCTGGCGCGCGAGATGGGCAAGCGCGGCGAGATGGAAGACAGGATGGCGCGTCTCGCCATGACCGACGGCCTCACCGGCCTCGCCAACCGACGTCATTTTGACGTGGTGATGGATAAGGAATGGCAGCGCGCCCAGCGCGCCCGCGCGCCGATCTCGCTGCTGATGATCGATGCCGACCACTTCAAGGTGTTCAACGACAATTTCGGCCATCAGGCCGGCGACCTCGTTCTGTGCGGGATCGCCTGGAGCATTGCCCGGCATGCCAAACGCGCCAGCGATTGTGCCGCGCGCTATGGCGGCGAGGAATTCGCGCTGATCCTGCCGGGCCTCTCCCTGGCCGACGCCATCGAACTCGGCGAACGGATCCGCGTCGAGGTGGGCCATCTCGAGCGCGACGGCATGACCACGACGACGATCAGCGTCGGTGCAGCGTGTCTCGTGCCGTCATCGCTGACCACGTCGAACGACCTGATCAGCAATGCCGATAGTGCGCTCTATGCCGCAAAAGCGCACGGTCGCAACCAAACATGGCCAGTCGCACCGCTGCAGAAAAGCCTTGCGGCGTAAGCAGATACCATTTGTACGGTTGTAATTAACCCGCGGTTCACCTGACTTCCTAACGCGTCTTCCACCCTTGCTCGGGTATTCCTATGCACGAGGGGTAGGAATTCATGCGGCTGCTGGGGAGGCGAATGACGAACGACGTGCGCGTTTCAGCGCCGGGCGCCGCCGAGCATGGCGATGGGCGCGCGACGACACGCCGCGCGCCGGTGCGCTGGCTCGTGGTCGTTGGCGCCGTGCTGATCGTCACCATTGCCGCAGGCACGGCGATGACCGTGAACAATTTCCGTCAGCGCACGATCGACAATTCCAATCGCGAACTTGAAAACACCGTGCTGCTGCTCAGCCGGCACTTCGATCAGCAGTTCCAGGATCTACAGCGCATCCAGAAGAGCCTCACGGCTCATCTTCTCGCCAATGGCGTGATGTCGGTCCACAGCTTTGCCAGCAGCATGTCGAGCTACGAATCCCACATGATGCTGAAGTCGAAGGTGGATGATGAATTCGTCAACGACATCACCGTTCTCGATGCCGAAGGCCGTCTGGTCAACTGGACAGGAGCCTGGCCCGGGCCGGATCTGGTGCTGGCCGACCGCGAATATTTCCAGAAACTCAAATCGCAGACCTTCACCCAGGACGAAGAGATCGTGCAGCCCGTCCTGAGCCGCATCACCGGCCGGTGGAAGACGCTGTTCGCACGTCGCATTACAGGGCCCAAGGGCGAATTCTTCGGCATCGTGACGCGCAGCGTCGAACCGCAGCAATTCGAAAAATTCTTTGCCTCCGTCTCGCTCGGCGAGAACGGGACCATCGCAATGTTCCACCGCAATGGCACGTTGCTGGCGCGCTACCCGCAGACGCCCTCGTCGATCGGCAAGGTTTTCAATAGCGGCCCGCTGCTGCAGCATCTCCGCTTCAGCGACGCGCCCGCAACCATCCGCACCGTCAGCCCCATCGACAATATCGATCGCCTCGGCTCGATCCGACTGCTACAGAACTTTCCGGTCGCGCTGGTCGCAACCACGACGGTCGAGGGCACACTGGCCAACTGGCGCGACCAGACCAAATTTCTCGTGACCCTCGCGACGCTCTCGGCCCTGATCCTGGCAGGCCTGCTTTATCTGATGATCCGTCACATCCAGCGGCAGAACCGTGCAGCACAGTTGCAGATGACGCTGGAGAAGAACCGCCTCGACACCGCCATCAACAACATGACACAGGGCCTGCTGCTGTTCGATGCGCAGGCGCGCGTAGTGGTTTGCAATCAGCGCTATCTTGATATGTACGGACTGTCGCGCGAGGTCATCACACCCGGCCGTACGTTCCGCGACGTGATCGCACATCGCAAGGAAACGGGCTCCTTCGCTGGCAGCGTTGACGCCTATGTGGCGGAAGTGTTGCCCGACGTCGGGCGGTCGCACATCCAGATCATGCAGACCGCCGATGGCCGCACCATCCAGATTTCGTCGCGACCGGTGGCCGATGGCGGCTGGGTCGCGACCCATGAAGACATCACCGAGCGGCGCAATGCCGAGGAGAAGATCGCGCATCTGGCGCATTACGATGCGCTGACCGACCTGCCGAACCGCACGCTGTTCCGCAACGAACTCGAACGCGAATTGAAGCGCGTCGCGCGCGGCGCGCAATGTGCGGTGCTCTATATCGACATCGACGAATTCAAGGGTATCAACGACTCGCTCGGCCATCCCGTCGGCGACGAACTGCTCAAGGGCATCGCGCTGCGGCTGCGCGGCTGCGTGCGCGGCTCCGACGTGGTGGCGCGGCTCGGCGGCGACGAATTCGCCATCGTGCAGACTGGCGTCGAGAGCCATTCCGACATCACCGATCTCGTCGGCCGCATCTATGATGCGATCCGCCAGCCATTCGATTGTCTCGGCCACAGCCTGCTCACCGACGCGTCGATCGGCATCGCGCTGGCGCCGCGCGACGGCGCAGACCTCGATACGCTGCTGAAGAACGCCGACCTTGCGATGTATGGCGCCAAGGCCGACGGCCGCCGCACGTTCCGCTTCTTCGAGCCCGAAATGGATGCGCGGGTGCAGGCCCGTCGCTCGCTGGAGCTTGAACTGCGTCACGCGGCCGGTGATGGCGGCTTCGCCAAAGGCGGCTTCGAAGTCTATTATCAACCGCTGCTGACGCTGCGCGACGACACCATCGTGGGCTGCGAGGCCCTACTGCGCTGGCGTCATCCCGAACGCGGCATGATCTCGCCGGCCGAGTTCATTCCGGTCGCCGAAGATATCGGCATCATCAATGAGCTCGGCGAATGGGTGATGAACACCGCCTGCGCCGAGGCTGCCAACTGGCCCGACGACATCCGGGTGGCGGTCAATGTCTCGCCGGTTCAGTTCCGCTGCGCGTCGCTCGCCCTGAAGGTGACCTCCGCCCTCGCCGCGTCCGGACTGCCGGCGCGGCGACTGGAGCTCGAAATTACCGAGGCCGTGCTGATCCGCGACGACGAGACCGCACTGGAAATCCTGCACGGGCTACGCGAGATCGGCGTGCGCATTGCGCTGGACGATTTCGGCACCGGCTATTCCAGCCTGAGCTATCTGCAGCGTTTCCCGTTCGACAAGATCAAGATCGACCGTTGTTTCGTGACCGATATCGCCGATGCACAGGGGTCGTCCTCCATCGTGCAGGCCGTGGTGAATATCGCGAGTTCGCGCAACATGACGACGACGGCCGAAGGCGTCGAGACGCCCCGGCAGAAGGAGCTGCTGCGCGCGCTCGGCTGCACCGAGATGCAGGGCTATCTGTTCAGCCCCGCCAAGCCCGCAGCAGAATTGCGGGATCTGTTGATCGCCCATCAGGCCAAGCAGTCCGAGGCTGCGGCCTGATCGCCTATTCCAGCAGCGTGAACTGCATCAGCAGAGTTCGCTGCAGCATCGAGAAATTGTCGTCCGAGATCAGCGTCAGCACCGTGTCGCCCTCCGGCGTCACATGGACATCGAGCCCTTCGAAATTGTCGATCTCGTAGCCGAGATCCGCATCGAAGATGGTGGGACCGTCGATGACGGCCTCCGGCACGATCGATGCGAGGAGAATGCGGCGGATGCGGACGCCGGTGTCGCCGAACAGCGAGAACTTGCGTTCCAGCAACAGCAGATCGCCGGAGGGCAGCAGCGCCGCATCGCTGATGTCGTAATTTTTGGTGCGGCGGACCGAGAAACTTGCCGGCACCTTGCCGCCGATGATCCAGGCCGCAATATTGCCGGCGCTGTCTAGCCCGCGTTCCGAGATCGCCAGCAGCATGCCGGCCAGCGGCGAGGTCTTGAACCTGTCCCTGCGCACCATCACCAGCGCTTCGAGACTGCCATTGCTGGGCAGCTTGCGCATGCCCGGCGGCTGCGGGATCGGTTCGCCCCGGGCGCGCACGCCATCGCGGCCGAAGTCGAATTTCAGGATCTGATGCACGCGTTCGAGGCCGATATAGACCGTCGGCCCGTCCACCGCGATGGACTCGGTATCGTACCAGCCGCGCGCCGTGATCGGCCTGCCGTCGGCGCCCAACATCGGCGCCGCCTCGACATCGATAATGCCGACCATGGCATCGCTGCTATAGGCGATCTTGCCGGTGAACCAGTTACCCTTGTCGCTGATGGCGATGAAACCCTCGCCCTTGTCGTCCAGGCGAAGACCGGAGATGCCGCCGAAGTCCTTGTATCGCGACGTCAGGACCAATCCGCTGCGATATTGCAGCGACCCGAACCTTGTATGCGCGCGATCACGCGTATCGAAAGCCGGGATCGGCCGCGCTTCGATCTCGATCGACACCGGCGCACGGGCCGATGGCGTTGCCGGCACCGGCACGGGCTGCGCATGGGCAAGCGACGGCAGCGCGGCTGCTGAAGCCGCGACTGCAAGAAAGTGACGACGGGTGAGATGAGCGGTCAAGCGATGGCCCTGGAGGATGGGTAGAGCAAAGCAAAACCCATCCTGTAAGCCTAATGCGTTCTGCGTCGCCGACCATGGGTCGGTGCCGGCCCTGCCGTTTCGCTGAACAATTCAGCCAGCTTCTCGGTAATGGCGCCGCCGAGTTCTTCGGCGTCGACGATGGTCACAGCGCGGCGATAGTAGCGCGTCACGTCATGGCCGATGCCGATGGCGATCAGTTCGACCGGCGAGCGGGTCTCGATCTCTTCGATGATGTGGCGCAGGTGGCGTTCCAGATAGTTGCCGGGATTGACCGACAACGTGCTGTCGTCCACCGGCGCGCCGTCGGAGATCATCATCAGGATCTTGCGCTGCTCGGGACGACCGAGCAGACGCTTGTGCGCCCAGTCGAGCGCCTCGCCGTCGATGTTCTCCTTGAGCAGACCTTCGCGCATCATCAGGCCGAGATTCTTGCGCGCGCGGCGCCACGGCGCATCGGCCGACTTGTAGATGATGTGGCGGAGATCGTTGAGGCGGCCGGGATTGGCCGGCTTGCCGGCGCCGAGCCACGCCTCACGCGACTGCCCGCCCTTCCAGGCGCGCGTCGTGAAGCCGAGGATTTCCACCTTGACGCCGCAACGCTCCAGCGTGCGCGCGAGAATGTCGGCGCAGGTCGCAGCGACCGTGATCGGGCGACCGCGCATCGAACCGGAATTGTCCAGCAGCAGCGTCACCACCGTATCGCGGAACGTCGCTTCCTTCTCATGCATGAAGGACAGCGGATGATGCGGGTCCGTCACCACGCGCGACAGACGTGCGGGGTCGAGGATGCCTTCCTCGAGGTCGAAGTCCCAGGCGCGGTTCTGCTGCGCCATCAACTTGCGCTGCAGCCGGTTGGCGAGGCGCGCGACCACTCCCTGCAGATGCGCGAGCTGTTTGTCGAGATAGGAGCGCAGCCGCTCGAGTTCGTCGTGATCGCAGAGGTCTTCAGCCGCGATGACTTCGTCGAATTTCGGCGCGAAGGCATGATATTCCGGGCCGCGCGGCTCGTTCGCGCCGCGCGAATTCGGACGCGTGGCTTCGCCGGGCGTCTCGTCGTCGCCCATCTCACCGTCTTCGTCGAACGTGTCCGATGCAGACGCCTGCGCGCTCTCCATCGAACTGTCAGACATTTCGTCGGACGACTGCTGCGCCTGATCGGCGCTCATTTCCTGCGAGGCGTCGCTCTCCGGCGAGCCTTCGGCACCGGCCTGATCGTTCTCGCCCTGGCGCTCGTCGTCCTCGCTCTCCTCGTCATCCGGCTCGGCATTGCGATCGTCGCCGAGCTCCAGCGCCGACAGCAGGTCATGCACGGCATCGCCGAACTTGGCCTGGTTCTCTGCGAACCGATCGAGCTGGTCGAGGCGATCGCTGATCTTGTCTTCGAGGACCGGCCGCCAGAGGTCGACCATCTTCTTCGCGGCGGCTGGCGGCGCCATGCCGGTCAGGCGCTCGCGCACCAGCATCGCCAACGCATCGGCCAGCGGCGCATCGGCGCGGTCGGTGATTTCGTCGAACTTGCCGCGGTGGAAATGATCGTCGAGCATCGCCGTGAGGTTCTTCGCCACGCCGGCCATGCGGCGCGACCCGAGCGCTTCCACGCGGGCCTGTTCGACGGCTTCGAACACGCCGCGCGCCTGCGGATTACCCGGCATCAGCTTGCGGTGAACCTTGGGATCGTGACAGGCGAGTTTGAGTGCGATCGAATCCGCGTGGCCGCGCACGATGGCGGCGTCGCGCTTGCTCATTTTTCGCGCGGGTTCAGGAAGACGGGCTTTGCCCGGTGAGAGACCCGGCCGCTCGGCCGCGAAGGTCACTTCAAGCTCGGGCGCTTTGGCGATGGCGCGCAAACACGACGTCACCGCGCGCTTGAACGGCTCGGTCGGCGCTTCCTTGGAGCCGGGGCGGAATTTGTTGGTCGTCGTCGTGCTCATCGCCAGTCCCTACAGCGCCTTGGTAAACCAGTGGCGCGTCACGCCGCCTGGATAACCATCGATGGTGCCTAAAGCTTCATAGTCACAGGCGCGGTAGAAGTCTGGCGCCTGAAAACTCATCGTATCAACATAGGCACGCACCGCGCCGAAGTTTCGCGCTTGATCCTCGATCGATTCGATCAGCGCCTTGCCATGACCCTTGCCGCGAAACCGCTGATCGATCCAGAAGAGCTGAATGAACAGCACGGTCATCCAGACTTCGCCAACAATGCCGCCGACGACCTCTTTCTTGTCGCGCAAAGAGATGGCGAAGCTCTTGTGCTTCTGCTTCCCCATCTTCTCGACATTGTAGCGAAACAGGCCACCTTGAACCGCGCGCTTGGTTGCTCCAATCGTGCGCTCCACGGTGACCTTCGCCATCACATCAGCTCAGCGCCACATTCACCGAGCTTTCCGCCAGCTCTGCATTGAAGCAGCGCTGATAGAATTCGGCGACCAGCGGACGCTCGAGTTCGTCGCACTTGTTCAGGAAGGTCACGCGGAACGCGAAGCCGATATCGTTGAAGATGTCGGCATTCTCGGCCCAGGTGATCACCGTACGCGGGCTCATCACCGTCGACAGATCGCCATTGGCGAAGGCGTTACGCGTGAGATCCGCCAGGCGCACCATCTTGTTGACGATGTCGCGGCCCTCGGGGTTCTGATAGTGCTTGGCCTTCGCCAGCACGATCTCGACTTCCTCGTCATGCGCCAGATAGTTCAGCGTGGTGACGATCGACCAGCGGTCCATCTGACCCTGGTTGATCTGCTGGGTGCCATGATAGAGGCCCGACGTGTCACCGAGACCGATCGTGTTCGCGGTCGCGAACAGACGGAACGCCGGATGCGGCTTGATCACCTTGTTCTGGTCGAGCAGCGTCAGGCGCCCGGACACTTCCAGCACGCGCTGAATGACGAACATCACGTCCGGACGGCCGGCGTCGTATTCGTCGAACACCAGCGCGACATTGTGCTGCAGCGCCCACGGCAGAATGCCGTCACGGAATTCGGTGACCTGCTTGCCGTCGCGGACCACGATGGAGTCCTTGCCGACAAGGTCGATACGGCTGATGTGGCTGTCGAGATTGACGCGCACGCAGGGCCAGTTGAGGCGCGCGGCGACCTGCTCGATATGGGTCGATTTGCCGGTGCCGTGAAAGCCCGTGACCATCACGCGGCGGTTGCGCGAGAAACCGGCGAGAATGGCGAGCGTGGTGGCGCGATCGAACCGGTAATCGGGATCGGTGTCCGGCACATGCGGATCGGATTCGGAGAAGGCAGGCACTTCGAGGTCGGAATCGATGCCGAACAATTTGCGCACCGACACCATCTTGTCGGGAATGCCAATCAACGCGTCGGTCTTTTCTTGCAGTTTGGTCGAGGCGGCGGTCATCAATCCTCCGTGGTCCCGGATATCCCGAAACCAGTCTAGTAATGGCTGCGGATGGGGTGCTTTGTGGAACGTATCAGAGAGCCGCGGCTGGACAAAGCCCAGCTCTTCATCAAAGTTCCCGAATGTTATCATCGAGATAGGTTCTAACGGCAATTTTTGGAAGTCTGCCCTGCGAATCAGCCGATGCTCCGGGTCGATCAATTTGCAGCGGTATTTGGGGATCGAACGGCGCGGCCGGCCATTTCAATCATATATGCTGTCAGTTGGCTGAGGCACCCCGCGCTGGATCGGAATTTCGTGACGTCCTTCATCGATTCCCTGACCCATTTTGTCGCCGCGCATGCCTGGCTGGGCTACCTCACTATTTTCCTCGCTGCCTTGCTGGAAGCCGTGCCGGTGCTCGGAACATTCATCCCAGGCACCACGGTCATTCTGGCGCTGAGCGCCCTGATTCCGGCAGGCGACCTCGATCTCGTGGCGGTGCTCGCGGCCGCCGTGGCGGGCGCCGTGCTCGGCGACGGGAGCGCATTCTGGATCGGGCATGTCCGGCAACGACAACTGCTCGACGCGTGGCCGCTTTCGAATTATCCGGGCGTGGTGGCGCAGAGCGAGGCCTTCTTCCATCGCTTCGGCACGCTGGCCGTGTTCCTCGGCCGCTTCGTTCCGCCCATCCGCGCTTTCGTGCCGGTCACGGCCGGAGCATTGGGGACCGCACCGGCGAAATTCTATGCCGTGAACATCCCCGCAGCATTGCTCTGGGCGCCGGCGCATGTGTTGCCCGGCGTGCTCGCAGTGTCGGTGCTGGACCGCTATGGCGGCATTGCCGGCCTCGAAGGCCAAGCCAAACACTACTGGATTCAGGCCGTGATCGTGGCGGCCGTGCTGGCCGGCGCCACCATCTGTTGGTGGCATCGCCGCAAGCGCAACACAGCAATGGAAACGTCATAAAAAGGCGCTTGAACGTTGAAATATCTCTTTGATTTTTCAAAGTAAATGACACCTTCGCGGCTTGACTTGCAGCCCCGATTGACTTGAAAAGCCTGCACCGGCAGTTTCGCCCGCCGTCCGTCCTTCCCATATCCAGTGAATGTCCGAACCCATGCGCAGCTATCTCGACTTTGAAAAGCCCGTCGCCGAGCTGGATTCCAAGATCGATGAATTGCGCACGCTGGCCGCCAGCGGCAGCGACATCGGCGAAGAGATCGTGCGCATCGAGGACAAGGCCGTCGCCGCGCTGCACGAGCTCTATGCGAACCTGACGCCGTGGCAGAAGACCCAGGTCGCGCGGCATCCACAGCGCCCGCATTGCATGAATTACGTGGAAGCGCTGATCACCGAATTCACGCCGCTCGCCGGCGACCGCAAGTTCGGCGAGGATGAAGCGCTGGTGGCTGGCTTCGGCCGTTTCCGCGGCGAGAGCGTCTGCGTGCTCGGCCAGGAAAAGGGCAACACCACCGAAAGCCGGCTCAAGCATAATTTCGGCATGGCCCGCCCCGAAGGCTACCGCAAGGCAGTTCGCCTGATGGAGATGGCCGACCGTTTCAACATTCCCGTGCTGTCGCTGGTCGATACCGCCGGCGCCTATCCCGGCATCGGCGCGGAAGAGCGCGGCCAGGCTGAAGCCATCGCACGCTCCACCGATGCCTGCCTCGGCCTCGGCGTGGCCAATGTCGCTGTGATCATCGGCGAAGGCGGCTCGGGCGGCGCCATCGCCATTGCCACCGCCAACAAGGTACTGATGCTGGAACACGCCATCTACAGCGTGATCTCGCCTGAAGCGGCATCGTCGATCCTGTGGCGCGACTCATCCAAGGCGCAGGAAGCCGCGACCAATATGAAGATCACCGCGCAGGATCTGCTGCGTTTCGGCGTGATCGATTCCATCCTGAAAGAGCCGCCGGGTGGCGCCCACCGCGACCCCGCTGCCATGATTGCCATCACCGGGGACGCCATCGCCCAGGCTTTCAACGACATGCGCGGCATGGACGCGGCGACTATTCGTCAGCAGCGCCGGCAGAAGTTTCTGGATATCGGCCGCAAGATCGGGTGAAGCCCGTCAGCAGACAAACAAAAGCCCGTCTTCGTTAAGAAGGCGGGCTTTTTGTTTGCAGCAGAGCTCTGATCCCCTCTCCCCCGCGCGGCGCAGCCGCGAAGGCGGGAGAGGGTGGATCGAACGCACGGCAGTGCGTTCGAGACGGGAGAGGGGGTGGTGCGGACCGGAAGGACCGAGCTTTTAGAAAGAGCCCTCTCCCGCCTTCGCTGTGCTCAGGCACCCTCTCCCGCGGCGCGCGGCTGTGCCGCGCTGGGGGAGAGGGGAAGCGAAGAGCTTCTCTGCTCACGCGTCCATCTGAGACCGCGCATTTCGGCGGATCACCTGCGGCGGCTGGCCATAGGCGCGCAGAAATGCGCGGCGCATGCGGTCACGATCGGCAAACCCCGTCTGCTGCGCGACGGTGTCGATGGGATGCCGGCTCTGCTCCATCATCAACCGCGCGGCCTCTAGCCGCAGATGCTCGACGGCCTTGGCAGGCGATTGGCCTGTCTCGGCGTGAAAGGCGCGGCTGAACTGCCGCGGGCTGAGATTTGCGGCATCGGCGAGATCATTCACCGTCAGCGGCTTCTGCAGGTTGTCGCGCGCGAAAGCGAGCGCCTTCTGGATACGGTCCGACTTCGGCGCCAATTCCAGCAGCGCGGAAAACTGCGACTGACCGCCGGCACGGCGGTGATACACGACCATCTTTTTCGCGATGTTGCGTGCGACGTCCTCGCCGAGATCAGCCTCGACCATCGCCAGTGCGAGATCGATGCCCGCGGTCATGCCGGCCGAGGTCCAGACCGGACCGTCATTCACGAAGATGCGGTCTTCATCGACCCTCACTTTCGGAAATTGCTTCTGCATGTCGCGCGCATAGAACCAGTGCGTGGTCGCGCGCCGTTGATCGAGAATGCCGGCTTCGGCGAGCACGAAGGCGCCGATACAGATAGACGCAACACGCCGCGCATGTTTGGGCGCCCGTCGTACGAAATCGATCAGGCCGGGCGTCGCAGATTCGACCGTCAGACCGCCGGCAATGATCAGCGTGTCATAGGCATCAGCCGCATTGAACGGTTCGGTGGTCAAACTCATGCCCAGCGAGGTGCCGACCTGACCGCCCCGCTCCGACAACACATGCAGATCATAGGTGGGCGGATCGGTCAGCATATTGGCCAGTTCAAAGACCGACATCGCCGCAAGGCTGATGGGCGAGCACCCCGGGGAAACAACAAGGCCGATGCGCTGCATGTGTTCGCTCCCTCAGGACAAAACGTCCTAAAACGCTGTTTATATGACATTTGAGACATGCCCGCGCAAGACTAGGTTTCCTGACACGGCCGCTGCGGCCGAGAGCATTCAGGAGAACGACAATGACGATTTCACATCAGGGTACGGCACTGATTACGGGCGCCTCGACGGGTATTGGCGCCGTTTATGCGGACCGGCTGGCCAGGCGCGGCTATGATCTCATTCTGGTGGCGCGGAACCAGGACCGCCTGGCGGCCCTCGCCAAGCGACTGACCAGCGAGACCGGACGATCGGTCCGCACGCTGGCCGCCGATCTCGGCAACAAGGCCGATCTGGCAAAGGTCGAAGCCGCGCTGCGCGACGATGCGAGCATTACGATGCTGGTCAACAATGCCGGAGTCGGCGCGGTGGCACCGTTGCTCAATGCCGATGTCGACAAAATGGAAGACATGATCACGCTGAACATCACCGCGCTGACACGGCTGACCTATGCCGCCGTGCCCGGCTTCGTCGCGCGCAACAAAGGCACGATCATCAACATCTCGTCGATCGTTGGTATCGGTGCAGAAATCCTCAACGGCGTCTACGGAGCCAGCAAGGCCTATGTGCTCAGCTTCAGCCATTCGCTGGTGCATGAACTGGCCGACAAGGGCATCCGCGTGCAGGCGGTGTTGCCGGGCGCAACGGCCACCGAATTCTGGGACATCGCGGGCTACCCGCACCAGAACATGGATCAGGCCACAGTGATGCGCGCCGACGACATGGTCGATGCTGCATTGGCCGGCCTCGACCAGGGTGAGCTCGTCACCATTCCGGGCCTGCAGGACGGCGCGAACTGGACCCGCTTCGAAGCAGATCGCCGCGCCCTCTCGACCAAATTCGGTCATGCGACGCCAGCGCCGCGCTACCACGTGACGCAGCGGCAGCGTGTCACCGAAACGCAGGCCTGAAGCCACGCACAGGCAGCAAAAAGCCCGCCCTCTCGACAGAGGGCGGGCTTTTCGGGTCCAGAATTACTTCTTCGCCGGAGCCATCTTGCTGTCGGCCGGCTTCGGCGCGTCCTTGGCGGCAGGCGCGGCGGGTGCCGCCGGAGCAGGCGTTGCGGCGGCCTGATCGATACGCTCAACCTTCGCACCTTCACGCAGCTTGGTGACGTAGTCGGCCTGCGCCTTGCGCACGACATACTGTTCGATCTGCGGCTTCACCTGGTCGAATTCCGGCGCCTTGCGGTTGCGCTTTTCCTCGACCTTGATGATGTGCCAGCCGAACTGCGACTTCACGGGGTCCGAGATCTTGCCCGGCTCCAGCGCGAAGGCAACGGCGGAGAATTCCGGCACCATCTGGTCCTTGGTGAAGAAACCCAGATCGCCGCCATCGGCCGCGCCCGGATCCTTCGACTTCTTCTTGGCGAGTTCGGCGAAATCGGCGCCCTTCTTCAGCTCGTCGGCGACCGTCTTGGCCTCGGCCTCGCTCTCCACCAGGATGTGGCGGGCATGGACTTCGGCTTCGCCGGTGATCTGCTTGGCCGCGTCCTCATAGACCTTCTTCATGTTGTCGTCGGTCAGGGCTTCCTTGCCCTCGACGGCCAGGAGGTTGTCCATCAGCAGACGATTACGGGCGAAGGCCAGCTTGGACTTGAAATCCTCACGATCGGCGATCTTCTTGTCCTCGGCAGCCTTGGCGACGATCTTCATGTCGATCAGGAACGACAGCACATTGTCCTTCCGGGTCGCGGGATCCATCTGGGCGAGGCTCGGGCCGAGCTCTTCCTCGGCAATGGTGACGTCGCTCTGGCGGATTTCCTGGCCGTTGACCTTGGCGAGGACCGGATTGGCATCCTGCGCGTAAACCGGGAAACTGGTGAGAAAGGCCACCGCAACGGCGCCGGTCAGGGCAGCCAGGGTGCGGCCCGGGCGCAGGCCCGGCGTCAGGGCGAGCGATACGAAGGTCATGGAAAATCCTTATCTCGGATAAGAGCCTGTTGGGGACGGCGGACACTCTCCCAAACGTACCGTCTTGGCAACGCGAAAACTCTGTCAAAATGATGAAATCCTTGAGAGGTTCGCGCCGTTGACAACCCCCCACACGGGCCATATCTCTCCCCGACCGGGCCGGTGGCGAAGGCGCGATTTCGGCCGCGCCGTGGTCATTGAACCCCTGATTGCCCTGCTCCCACTCATCTCCCGGGGTCTTGCTTTTTTGGCACTCCCGCACCGGGGTCCAGACAGCAATCCGCCACAGACTTTGGATATGACGAGGCTGGGCGACCGCTGCACCATTCCACGGCCTTCGGGCCGCATTGCTAAAGACAGGATTTCGTGATGATCGGCGCGCTCGCCCGCAAGTTCTTCGGCTCTGCCAACGACCGCCGCGTCAAGGGATATCAATCGCGTGTTGCCGCGATCAACGCGCTGGAACCTGAGGTCGCAGCGCTGTCGGACGATGCGCTCAAAGCGCGCACCGCCGAGTTCAAGGCGCAGTTAGGGGCCGGCAAGACTCTCGACGATCTCCTCGTTCCCGCTTTCGCCACCGTCCGCGAAGCCGCCAAGCGCACCCTCGGCCAGCGCCACTTCGACGTGCAGCTGATCGGCGGCATGGTGCTGCATGAGGGCGACATCGCCGAGATGAAGACCGGCGAAGGCAAGACGCTGGTCGCCACGCTCGCCGTCTATCTGAACGCGCTCGCCGGTCAGGGCGTGCATGTCGTGACCGTCAACGACTACCTCGCCAAGCGCGATAGCGGCTGGATGGGCCAGATCTACAGCTTCCTGGGCCTCACCACCGGCGTGATCGTTCACGGCCTCGACGATGCCGAGCGCCAGGCGGCCTATGCCTGCGACATCACCTACGGCACCAACAACGAATACGGCTTCGACTATCTGCGTGACAACATGAAGTACCGGCTGGAGGATATGGTCCAGCGCAAGCACTTCTATGCCATCGTCGACGAAGTCGACTCGATCCTGATCGACGAAGCGCGTACGCCGCTGATCATCTCCGGCCCGCTCGACGACCGCTCGGAATTCTACAACACCATCGACACCTTCCTGCCCAAGCTCGAAAAGGTCATCGACTTCGAAGTCGACGAGAAGCAGCGCACCGTGACGCTGACCGAAGCCGGCATGGAGAAGATCGAAACCTTGCTGCGCGATGCCGGCCAGCTCAAGGGCGAGACGCTGTATGACGTCGAGAACGTCTCCGTCGTGCATCACATCAATCAGGCGCTGCGCGCCCACTCGCTGTTCAACCGCGACAAGGACTACATCGTCCGCGACGACGAAGTGATCATCATCGACGAGTTCACCGGCCGCATGATGCAAGGTCGCCGTTATTCGGAAGGCCTGCACCAGGCGCTGGAAGCCAAGGAACATGTGACGGTCCAGCCGGAAAACCAGACGCTGGCCTCGATCACGTTCCAGAACTACTTCCGCATGTACAAGAAACTGGCCGGCATGACCGGTACGGCTCTGACCGAAGCGGATGAGCTGTTCGACATCTACAAGCTCGAAGTCGTCGAAGTGCCCACCAATGTTGGCATCGGCCGCATGGACGAGGACGACGAGGTCTATCGCACCCAAGACGAGAAGCACGCCGCCATCCTCGCCGAAATCGAGCGCGCCAATGCGCGGATGCAGCCGGTACTGGTCGGCACCGCGTCGATCGAAAAATCGGAAGTGCTTGGCGAGTATCTGCTCAAGAACGGCTACAAGCTGATCGACTTCACCAAGCCGAAGGCGATGGACAAGCTCTATGCGGCCGCGCGTTCCGGCAAGCCGGCGAAACTGTTCGCGGTCCTGAATGCGCGCTTCCATGAGCAGGAAGCCTATATCGTCGCCGAAGCCGGCGTCCCCGGCGCCATCACCATCGCCACCAACATGGCCGGCCGCGGCACCGACATCAAACTCGGCGGCTCGGTCGAGATGCGCGCGCAGATCGAAACGGCCGAGATCGCCGACGAGGCCGAGAAGGCCGCCAAGATCGCCGAGATCAAGGCCGAGATCGAGCGTTTCCGCGAGATCGTGCTGAACGCCAAGGAAGTGGTCGAGATCGAGCCCGCCAAGGGCAGCAAGCCGGCCAAGACCGTCGAGAAGCCCGGCGGCCTCTACATCATGGGCTCCGAGCGCCACGAGTCACGCCGCATCGACAACCAGCTCCGCGGCCGCTCCGGCCGTCAGGGCGACCCTGGCCGGTCCAAGTTCTTCCTGTCGCTGGAAGACGACCTGATGCGCATCTTCGGTTCGGATCGTCTCGATACGATGCTGACGCGCCTCGGCCTGAAGGAAGGCGAAGCGATCATCCATCCGTGGATCAACAAGGCGCTCGAAAAGGCCCAGCAGAAGGTCGAAGCGCGCAACTTCGACATCCGCAAGAACCTGCTGAAATATGACGACGTACAGAACGACCAGCGCAAGGTGATCTTCGAGCAGCGCGTCGACCTGATGCAGAACGATAGCGTCGCCGAGACCGTCAACGACATGCGCCGCGCCTTCGTCGAGGATCTCGTCACCAAACACGTGCCGGAAAACCAGTATGCCGAGCAGTGGGACGTGGCCGGCCTGAAGGAAGAGCTCAAGCGCGTGCTCGACCTCGATCTTCCGGTGGACGAATGGGCCAAGGAAGAAGGCATCGCTGACGAGGAGCTGCTCAACCGTATCGAGCAGAAGGCCGACGAGCACATGGCCGCGAAGGTCGCCCAGTGGGGCCCCGACGTGATGCGTTACGTCGAGAAGACGATCCTGCTGCAGACGCTGGATCATCTGTGGCGCGAACATCTGGTGATGCTGGATCACCTGCGTCAGGTCATCGGCCTGCGCGGCTACGGCCAGCGCGATCCGCTGCAGGAATACAAGGCGGAAGCCTTCAACCTGTTCGAGGCGATGATCGCCAATCTGCGCGAAGCCGTCACCGCACAATTGATGCGCGTCGAAATCGTGCCGCCGGACGTGCAGCCCGAACTGCCTGTCATGGAAGCCCACAAGCTCGACTACAACACCGGCGAAGACGAAATGGCCTTCGCCAATGCGGCGCTGGCACCGATGGGCCAGCAACAGCCCGCCGTCGCCCGTGATCCGAACAACCAGGACACCTGGGGCAAGGTCGGCCGCAACGAGGACTGCCCGTGCGGCTCCGGCAAGAAGTTCAAGCACTGTCACGGGCGGTATGCGTAAGCCGACCACCGGTTAGATCGCGAAGCCATCTGAAATCCCTCCCCGTTCGGGAGGGATTTTTCTTTGGGCTGTTGGTTCCACGCATTCACGCAGCCAAGCACTGCGCTGGACGCCGCTGACGACGATTGGACAACGCGTCGCAGAGGACTAGCCTGTTCCATCGTGCCGACACGAGCGGCCGCAGGAATGAGAGGGCGTGCCGATGATGTCCAATTCCGAAATGTTGATCCGCCTGATCTCCGCCGCGGCGCTCGGCAGTCTGATCGGTTTCGAGCGGGAGCGGCTGCTCTGGGCCGCGGGCATCCGCACGCATATGCTGGTCTGCGTCGGCTCCTGCCTGATCATGCTGGTCTCACAATACGGCTTCTCCAACATCCTGCTCACGCAATCCAATGTCGTGCTCGATCCATCGCGTATCGCAGCGCAGGTGGTGTCCGGCATCGGCTTTCTCGGTGCGGGATCGATCCTGGCGCGCGGCGAGATCGTCAAGGGACTGACCACGGCGGCAAGCATCTGGACGGTGGCGGCGATCGGGCTCGCAGTCGGCGGCGGATTGTATCTCGCGGCCGGCGCATCGACGGTGATCATCCTGATCATCCTCGTCGGTATCAAGCCGCTCGAGGAGGCCTATCGTTCGCGCAACCAGACCTGCATGCTGAAGGTGGAAGTCGAGAACAACGGCCTGACGCCGGAATTGCTGCGCGAGACACTCTCGCTGCGCGCCGGCCAGGTGAAGCGCTTCCTGGTGGAAAGCCGCGATCCCCAGGGCACCGACCAGCTCTCGATCCTGCTTAGCAAGGTGTCGTCACAGGATATCGCGAGCTATCCTTCGAAGCTGCAGGAGCTCGATGGCGTGCGTCAGGTGAGTATTGTCAAACGCGTCAGCGACCACGGCGCCAATCACACGTGAGCGATATGTCTGCAGGAAGAGCGACGCGCCTCAGCGCATCGCCGAGAAGCGATCCGTGAACGAATTCGCGGACACGACCGGGGCTGCGCCTGACAGCGCGGCTGTGCCGGCGCCGCCGCCGGAGGCTGGCGTGGATGGTTCGGCCGACAGCGTCGGCTTGAGCGGCGGGCGTGGGGTGGCGACGAGCGGTGCGGGTGCAGCGGCCGGCTTCGCTGCAGCTACAGAAGCAGGCGTCGCAGGAGCAGCCGACGGGGCGGCCTTGCTGGCGACGGCCTTCGGCTTTGCGGCCGGTGTCGGCACGGGAGCGGCTGGCGCCGTAGTTGCGGTGGCGGTCGTTTCCGAGCCGCCGATGCCGACCTTCTTGGCGAGATTGCTGAAGAAGCCACCATCCGACGAGGCCGACGCGACACGCGTGGAGGGCGCGGCGACGACGGGTTCCTCCGACGCTGCGAACAGCGAGGCCGAATAGGACGTCGAGGCCGCAGCATTGGCCTTCGGCGGATTGACGTGCGGCGGGATCGTGCCCGGTGCGCGCGAATAGGCGGCGGTCTGCACGCCCGGCGGCTCCGGATCCGACAGGCCGGTGGCGCCATCGGGCAGTTTGGAGGCGAAGACGCGGTTCATGCCGCCGTCGATATCGGGACGGCGCTGTGCGACCGGCGTGCCCTTGGCAACCAGTTCGGCAATCTTCGCATCATCCTGCGCCTGCTTGGCGCTGACGGCATCGGCGATCTCGGACGGAATCTGGTAGACTGGGCACTTGGCCGAGGCATTGAACACCAGCGGCTTGGTCGATCCTGCAGGTGCGGCCGGATCGAACACATACTTGTTCTCGCAGAACTCGACCTTCGGCTCCTGCCGCGTCACTTCGAAATGATCATAGCCCTGCTTGATCATCTTCCAGAACGGCATGTTCGGGTTGTTGCGATGCTTGGCCATGTTGACCGGCGTCATCTTGAACGGAAACGCCGCGAACTGGAACGAGCGCTGTCCGCCGAAGAAGGATTCACGGCCCAGCGAATAGATCTCGGCGATCTGTTCGTCGGTCATGGCGAAACAGCCCCGCGACGAGCAATCGCCGTGCACCATCAGCTGCGAACCGGTGCGTCCCAGCGACTTGTCAAAGGCGTTGGGGAAACCGGTATTGAAGGAGAGATAATAGGACGAGCGCGGATTCATCTGCGCCGGCGTGATCGAGTAGAAGCCTTCCGGTGCCTGACGATCGCCTTCCTTGACCTTCGGACCGAGGTCGCCGGACCAGCGACAGATCGGATAGGTCTTCAGCAGTGCAAACTGGCCGGAGCGGTTCTGCTTCCAGACTTCGAGTTCGGCTTCCTGCTTGAACACACGAACCAGCATCGGCGACTGCAGGTCCATGTCCTTTTCAGTCATCTCGGCGACGAGCTTGGGAGGAACGGGCTGGTTGGCCTTCGCGTTGCTGGCGAGCGACATGTCTTCGCCGTTGCAGCCGGCCAGCACCACGCCTGTCGCAAGTACGACCGACGTCAGCAGCGCGCGAACAAGCGAGCGATGTTTCAAAGCCAAGCTCCGCAGCCGACGGGACGTCGACACCCCAAGGAATAAAGACAAATGAGCCCTTATTCGTACGCAAATATTAGCCTTAAGGTCCCTTGCTCGCAAGGCAACTGGCCGTGAGCAGCAGGTTCCGTTCCGGCGATGGTCAACAGAGATTGAAGATCTCAGGCCGGGCGGAATTGCGGCGGTATCTGGCGGGAAGGCGAATTAAGCAGGCGACGGTGGGGTATGCTTAATAGTTTGGCAGCGCTCTCGACCGTCATGGCGGGCTTGTCTCGGCCACCCACGTCTTTGTTCACTCGCCGCCAGAGACGTGAATGCCCGGCACATCCAGCAAAGCTCGCTTCGCGCTGGCCGGGCACGGCGAACATTAGCAATCGCGTGCGTGGACAATCTCGGAGCGCCTCAGGAGCCCCGGACCACGGTCTTCAAGTAGTTGTAAGCCTTGATGATTTCGATCAACCGGTCCTCGGTGGAGCGGTCGCCGCCATTGGCGTCGGGGTGGTGCTGCTTCACCAGCGCCTTGTACTGCGCCTTGACGTCGTCCAGCGTCGCACTGGGGCCGAGACCCATGACTTGCAGCGCCTTGCGCTCGGCATTGAAGATCTTGCGGGTTTCTTCCTTGATCGGCTGCTGCGGCTTGCGGGCCCGGCCGCGCCCCATACCCATGCCGTTCATCTCATTGAACATGGCAAACGGATCGATCGCGCCATCGAGGTCGGGCTGCCCGGCCTTGGTTTTGTCCGCAGAGCCATTGGCGCCCATCTTCCAGGTCGGACGGTGGCCGGTCAGCGCATCCTTCTGGTACTTGGCGACCGCGTCTGGGGCCATACCCTGGAAGAAGTTGTAGCCCTGATTGTATTCGCGGACATGGTTCAGGCAGAAGTGCCAGTATTCCTTGTCCTGCGCGCGGCCCTTGGGCGCGCGGTGCGGACCCTTGTTCTTGCACTCGGGCCACTCGCACATAATAGCTTCTTCGCGCGCAGCGGCCTGCTGCTTCGCGCTCAGCTTGTTCGGCTTGATACGGATGCTGTCGAAGAATTTGGATGAGTCGATGGGCATGGCTGACTATGACAACGCAATGCAAAAAGCTTCAAGTCTTGACATTCCGATTACCTCATTCGGCGCCTTGCGCCGCACCAATATGGTCGCCACATCGTGATTGACCATGAGTGGGGCGAACCGCTAAGCCGGCCATCATGACCATGAAAGATAACATCACAAAGAAGCTGACAGAGGCTTTCGCGCCCCTCAGCCTCGACGTTTCAGATGAATCGCATCTGCATGCCGGTCACATGGGCCACCGCCCGGAGGGTGAAACCCACTTCAGGGTCAATATTGTGTCGGAGGCCTTCGAAGGGAAGAGCCGGATCGACCGCCATCGCATGATCAACGAACTGCTGGCGGCGGAACTCGCGGGAACGGTACATGCGCTGGCGCTGAAACCGCAGACGCCGAAGGAAGCGGGCTAGGTTTCGTCGCGGCACCCTACACCCTCATTCCGGGGCGCGAGCGCCGCTTGGCGATCACGACCCGGAATCTCAGCATGGGAGTCTCCAACAGCGCCAAGCCATGTCCAGCTTCCGGGTTCGCGCGCACGAAGACGCGCCCCCGCCCCGGAATGACGAGTGTGGGCTGGTCCTACTTCTTCAGCGACGCGATCGCCTCGAGGACGTTCGGCTTCAGCCCGGCGCCGCCCGCATCCAGATGTTCGAAGATCTTCTTCCGCATGCGCGGATCCCAGAACTTCTTGATGTGCTCGGCAATGCCGGCCACGGCGTGATCGTGGCCCTGGCTGTTGAAGAAGTCGCCGATCTGGTTGGCCATGTAGATCAGCCGGTCAGGCGACGTCGATGTGTGGGTGTCCATGCTCTTGCCCTGATGCATCCGCGGTGACGCCGTGCTGACGCACGCGATGCTGATGTGTGAAAACTTCGAACCCGTCGCTGCGCGCGATCGCGGCCAACGTAATGCCTGCGGCTTCCGCCATGCGGATGGCCAGTGCGGTGGGGGCCGAGACCGACACCATGAGCGGCGCGCCGATGGCCGCCGTCTTCTGCACCATCTCGACGGAGACGCGGCTGGTGAGCAGCACCATGCCCTGCCCTGCATCGACCTTGGCCTGCGCCAACGCGCCGGCCAGCTTGTCGAGCGCATTATGACGGCCGACATCCTCACGCAACGCGACGATGCCGTCGGCCGGAGTCCAGAACGCCGCGGCGTGCACGGCGCGGGTCTGGATGTTGACCTTCTGCAGCGGCGACAGCGTCTCCATCGCCGCCATGATCTGCTCGAAGGAGAACACGCCGCCGGGCGCTACGATGGCCGCCGGCTTAACGGCTTCAGAAATCGAGTCGATGCCGCACAGACCGCAGCCCGTCGGTCCGGCGATCTGCCGGCGCCGCGCGCTGATGCTCTCGGCCTTCTCGCCTGCGAGCCACATGCGCAGCTCGACGCCATCGTCGAATTCAACGGCCTCGAAACTCTCGATCTCGTTGATCGAGGTGACCACGCCCTCGCTCAGACTGAAGCCGTAGGCGAAGTCGCGATAGTCCTGCGGCGTCCCCATCATGACGGCATAGGTGCCGCCATTATAGGTGATCGCCAACGCGGTCTCTTCCGGCACCGCGCGCAGCCCCTCGCTGACGCCGGACTGGCGCCAGATCTTGCGGGGGACTGAGCGAACCGGCTCGTACATCTTTGGTTTCCAGACCTACTCCGCGGCTTCCACGACAGGCATGGCGATCCGGCGCGACTGGCGAGCCTGCTCGTCATATTCCTTCTGCCACTCGGACGGACCGTTCGAGGGCGAGATCTGCACCGCGGTCACCTTGTATTCCGGGCAGTTGGTGGCCCAGTCAGAGAACTCGGTGGTGATGACGTTGGCCTGCGTGGTCGGGTGATGGAAGGTTGTATAGACCACGCCCGGCGCCATACGCTCGGTTAGCAGCGCGCGCAACGTCGTCTCGCCGGCGCGGCTCTGCAGCTTCACCCAGTCGCCGTCGCGGATGCCGCGCAGTTCGGCGTCATGCGGATGCAGCTCCAGACGATCCTCTTCATGCCAGACCACATTCTCGGTGCGCCGTGTCTGCGCGCCGACATTGTACTGGCTGAGAATACGGCCGGTGGTGAGCAGCAGCGGAAAACGGGGGCCGGTACGCTCGTCGGTGGCGATGTATTCGGTGAGCATGAACTTGCCCTTGCCGCGTACGAAGCCGTCCATATGCATGATCGGCGTGCCCAGAGGCTGCTTCTCGTTACACGGCCACTGCACCGAACCAACCTCCTCCAGCTTCGCATAGGAGACGCCGGCGAAAGTCGGCGTCAGCGCCGCGATTTCGTCCATGATCTCCGAGGGGTGATTGTAGGACATCTCATAGCCGAGTGCCTTGGCGAATCCCAAGGTCACTTCCCAATCCTCAAGACCATTTTTCGGCGACATCACCTTGCGGACGCGCTGAATGCGACGTTCGGCATTGGTGAAAGTGCCGTTCTTCTCCAGGAAGGTGGAGCCCGGGAAGAACACGTGGGCGTAGTTGGCGGTCTCGTTCAGGAACAGGTCGTGGACGATGACGCATTCCATCGCCGACAGCGCCGCGACCACATGCTTGGTGTTGGGGTCGGACTGCAGGATGTCTTCGCCCTGCACGTAGAGGCCCATGAAAGTGCCTTCGGTGGCGGCATCGAACATGTTGGGAATGCGCAGGCCCGGCTCACTGTTGAGCTTGACGTTCCACATCGCTTCGAACTGCTCGCGCACCGCATCGCCCGAGATGTGGCGGTAGCCCGGCAGCTCGTGCGGGAACGAGCCCATGTCGCAGGAGCCCTGCACGTTGTTCTGGCCGCGCAGCGGATTCACGCCGACGCCGGGACGACCGATATTGCCGGTCGCCATCGCGAGGTTCGCGATCGCGATTACGGTGGTCGAACCCTGACTGTGCTCGGTGACGCCGAGACCGTAATAGATCGCACCGTTGCCACCGGTGGCGAACAAACGGGCGGCGGCGCGCAGCTCCTTCGGATCGACGCCGGTCATGATGGCGGTGGCTTCGGGGCTGTGGTTCGGCTGCGCGACGAAGGCCGCCCAGTCCTCAAACTCGCTCCAGTCACAGCGCTCGCGGATGAATGTCTCGTCGGCGAGGCCTTCGGTGACGATGACATGGGCCAGCGCGGTGAGCACGGCGACATTGGTGCCGGGCATCAGGGGCAGATGGTGCTGTGCCTCGATATGGGCCGAGCGCACGATATCGGTTTGGCGCGGATCGACCACGATCAGCTTGGCGCCGGCGCGCAAACGCTTCTTCAGGCGCGATGCAAACACCGGATGGCCATCGGTCGGGTTGGCGCCGATGATCATCACGACATCGGTATCTTCCACCGAGTCGAAATCCTGCGTGCCGGCCGAGGTACCAAAGGTCGAGGACAGGCCGTAGCCGGTCGGCGAATGGCAGACGCGCGCGCAGGTATCAACGTTGTTGTTGCCGAAGCCGGCGCGGATCAGCTTCTGCACCACGAATACTTCTTCATTGGTGCAGCGCGACGAGGTGATGCCGCCGATGGAGTCTTTGCCGTATTTGGCCTGGATGCCCTTGAACTTCTTGGCCGCGAAATTGAAGGCCTCATCCCATGACACTTCCTGCCATGGATCGGTGATCTTCTCGCGGATCATCGGATTGAGGATACGCTCCTTGTGGTTCGCATAGCCCCAGGCGAAACGGCCCTTGACGCAGGAATGGCCGCGATTGGCCTTGCCGTCCTTGTACGGCACCATGCGCACCAGTTCCTCGCCGCGCATTTCCGCCTTGAAGGTACAGCCGACGCCGCAATAGGCGCAGGTGGTCACAGCGGAGTGCTCAGGCTGGCCGATCTCGATCACGGCCTTCTCGGTCAGCGTCGCGGTCGGGCAGGCCTGCACGCAGGCGCCGCAGGACACGCATTCCGAACCCAGGAAGCTCTCGCTCATGCCCGGCGAGACGCGGCTCTCGAAGCCGCGGCCGGAGATCGTCAGCGCGAAAGTGCCCTGTACTTCTTCGCAGGCGCGGACGCAGCGCGAGCAGACGATGCACTTGGAGGGGTCATAGGTGAAGTACGGATTCGACTCGTCCTTTGCCATCCAGTGATCATTTTCGCAGGCTTCCGGCGAATTGTGATTGTGCTTCGGGCCAGACTTGGCGAACACATGGTTCTCGCCGTCATAGCCGTAACGCACGTCGCGCAGGCCGACGGCGCCGGCCATGTCCTGCAATTCGCAATCGCCATTGGCGGCGCAGGTGAGACAGTCGAGCGGATGGTCGGAGATATAGAGCTCCATCACGCCCTTGCGCAGCGCCGCGAGCCGCGCATTCTGGGTATGAACCACGAGGCCTTCCATGGCCGGCGTGGTGCAGGAGGCCGGCGTGCCCGCGCGGCCTTCGATCTCGACGAGACAGAGACGACAGGAGCCGAAGGCATCCACCATGTCGGTGGCGCAGAGTTTCGGAATCTGCGTGCCCATCTCCATGGCGGCGCGCATGATCGAGGTGCCCTCGGACACCGAGACACTCTGCCCGTCAATGGTCAGCGTGACCATCTTTTCGGACTTCGAACGCGGCGTACCAAAATCGATTTCGTGAACGAGCGACATGTGTTGCTCCTTTACTCTGCGGCCTGAAGGCGCGATGGCGCCGGGCCGAAATCCCCGGGGAAATGTTTCAGCGCACTCATCACCGGATACGGCGTGAAGCCGCCCAGCGCACAGAGCGAACCGAACTTCATGGTGTTGCTGAGGTCCTGCAGCACGGCGATGTTCTCGGCGACGCGTTCGCCGCGGCGGATCTTGTCGATGGTCTCAACGCCACGGGTGGAGCCGATGCGGCACGGCGTGCACTTGCCGCAGGATTCGATGGCGCAGAATTCCATCGCAAAGCGCGCCTGCTTCGACATATCGACGGTGTCGTCGAACACCACGATGCCGCCGTGGCCGATCAGGCCGTCACGCTTGGCGAAAGCCTCGTAGTCGAACGGCGTGTCGAACAATTCGCGCGGGAAGTAGGCACCGAGCGGACCGCCGACCTGCACCGCGCGGACCGGCTTGCCGGTGAAGGTGCCGCCGCCGATATCATCAATCAGCTCACCCAGCGTGATGCCGAAAGCGACTTCGAAGAGGCCGCCGAACTTGATGTTACCCGCGAGCTGGATCGGCATCGTACCGCGTGAGCGGCCCATGCCGTAATCCGCATAGGCCTTGGCGCCGTTGTCGAGGATGAACGGGATCGCCGCAAACGAGAGCACGTTGTTGATGACCGTCGGCTTGCCGAACAGGCCTTTATGCGCCGGCAGCGGCGGCTTGGCGCGGACGATGCCGCGACGGCCTTCGAGACTCTCCAGCAGTGAGGTCTCCTCGCCGCAGACATAGGCGCCGGCGCCGACGCGGACTTCGAGATCGAATGCGTGCGCCGAGCCGCGAATCTTGTCGCCGAGATAACCGGCGCGCTTGGCGGCAGCGATACCCTCATTCATCGCCTCGACGGCATGCGGATATTCCGACCGGATATAGATATAGCCCTTGGTTGCCCCCACAGCGATGCCCGCGATGGTCATGCCCTCGATCACCACGAAGGGATCGCCTTCCATGATCATGCGGTCAGCGAAGGTGCCGCTGTCGCCCTCGTCCGCATTGCAGACGATGAATTTACGATCGGCTTTGGTATCGGCAACGGTCTTCCACTTGATACCGGTCGGGAAGCCAGCGCCACCGCGGCCACGCAGGCCGGATGTGGTGACGTCGGCAATGATGCCGGCGCTATCCAGCGTCAGCGCGCGCGTGAGGCCCCTGTAGCCATCATGCGCGATGTAATCCTCGACCGACCGGGGATCGACGACGCCGCAGCGCACAAAGGTCAGACGCGTCTGCTTCTTGAGCCACGGAATCTCTTCCGCGACACCAAGACGCAGCGCGTGAGAGCCGTTTGCGACCATCGCATCGAGCACCGACGCAACGTCTTTCTCTTCGACCGGCCCGAAGGCGACACGGCCTTCCGGCGTCGCGACTTCGATCATCGGCTCCAGCCACAGCAATCCGCGCGAACCGGGGCGAATGATCTCGATTGCAAGCTTGCGCTTTTGAGCCTCCGCTTCGAAGGCACTGACGAGTTCATCGGCGCCGACGGAAACGGCGGCCGCATCCCGCGGAATGTAGATCTTCAGAGTTTTATCAGACGATGTCATCGCTGTGCCTCCGCGACCAGCGCATCGATGCGCTTCTCATCGAGGCGGCCAACCAGACGGCCATCGAGCATCGCCGATGGCGCTGTGGCGCAGAGCCCGAGGCAATAGATCGGCTCCAACGTAACACGCTGATCCGCCGTCGTGTTTCCAAACTTTACACCCAATTTCGCTTCCGCGCGCGCCGCAAGTGCATCGCCGCCAGCCGCCTGGCAAGCCTCCGCGCGGCAGATCTTCAGCACATGCTTGCCGGCCGGCTCGTGGCGGAAGTCATGGTAGAAAGTGAACACGCCATGGACCTCGGCGCGCGACAGGTTACGCGCCAGCGCGATCATCGGGATTGCCGGCTCCGGCACATAGCCGAAGGCTTCCTGCATCGCATGCAGAATCACGATCACGCCGCCTTCCACATGGGACAGGCTCTCGATGATCTCGGTGCCTCGGTCGGCATTCCAAGGCTCATAAGCATTCGGCTCGTAGGCTGCGTTCATCCCGGTACTCGATTGATCTTATGACTGGAAAACCAATCAAAATTGGAATCGATCCAAAGATCAATAAAGCTGTCTCATGCTGCGATACGGAAACGGTATCGACACCCGGCGAAATCGATGAATTTGAAATGGTTAGCTTGGTTGCAGCGCAGCAATTACAGCGCCCGAAACGAAGGTCTTACGCCTCCAGCGACGGCGCAACCTCCCGGGCGATCTGCACCAGCGTCGCCACCAGCGGGGTCATGGGATCGCGCTGGGGCACCACGAGGCCGACGCCATAATTCACCACAGGATCGACGATCGGGATCATACGGACCGAGTCATTGGCGGTCAGACCCAGCGTCTCCGCCAACTTGGCCGGCATCACGCTGGCCCAGCGGCCGGTCTTCACATGGGTATAGAGCACGATAATCGAATTCGACGTCAGCATCGGCATCGCCTCGGCGCCGACCGACTTCAGGGCACGATCGATGATGCGTCGATTCTGCATATCGGGGGTCAGCAGGCACAGCGGCACCTGGCCGACTTCGGACCAGGTGACACTCTTGCGATCGCCGAACATGCTGTCCGGCGAGGTCAGCAGCCGGTAGCTTTCTTTATAAAGCGGGATCGAACGCACTTTGCCGAGCGGTTCGTTCTCGATGTAGGTCAGGCCCGCATCGACTTCGAGATTTTCAAGCAGACCGAGCACGGCCGTGGAGGTGCAGGACACGATGCGAAACCGCACATCGGGATGCCGCGCACGAAACGGCGTCGTCAGTGAGGCGACCATGCCGAGCACCGTAGGAATTGCGGCGATGCGGATCTCGCCGGACAGACTGTCCTTGAGGCCGTTGATTTCCTGCTTCATCGCGCGAGCATCGCCGACGATGCGGCGTGCCCAGTCGAGCGCACGTTCGCCTTCCGGCGTAAACCCCTGGAAGCGCGAGCCGCGCTGCACCAACATCACGCCGAGCATGTCCTCGAGCTGCTTGAGGCTGGTGGACATGGTGGGCTGCGTCACGCCGCAAGCTTCCGCGGCGCGGCCGAAATGCCGTTCCTTCGCCAGCGACAACAGCAGTTCAAGTTTTTCGATCAAGGGACGCCCCGCTCCGACCACATCATTTTTGCCGAGGTGCGGCGCGACGATCGCGTGTGTGGCCTTCGGTACCCGCCCTCGGGGCAAAGCATATGGTGCGAAGCCGCTTTGCCGCAACCATCGCAGCAGGACGAGTAGAGATCAGCCCCGGCCAAGCTTCCCGCTTCAAGATAGAATCTGGTTGGGGTCTTTGGGGCGGTCTGCTTCGTCGCGGGGTCCAAGGCCCCGGCGACGACAGCAAACGGCAAGTACGATCAGCAAGAAGGCCGATCCGAGATCAACCCAGGCGGCTGATCTGCTCTTCGGTCACGACACGCTCGATGTTCTCGGACTTGCTCTTGATCCGGTAACGCGGGCGACCATCGGCTTCGATCGGAAGGCGAGAGGTGATGGTGTAGATGCTGCGTTCCTTGATGGTGGAACGGCCCTGCGGCCCCTGCAGCTGGTGGTGAACGTCCTCATTAATTGCGTAGTTATGCGCCATTATTCATACTCTCCACGATGAGCGGCTTTTAGCCACAACTTGCTCAAAAAGCAAGAAATCTCTAGCAATTTCGGTCAGATAGCTCGTCAGTCCTGATATGCAACGATGGGCAACAGGTCATAATTCGGACGCCTCTGCGACAGATTCCATCTCATGCTGCCGATCTGTTCAGCAGCAATTCTGCCGTTTTCAGAGGGGGTTGGACTGATTCAAGGGCGTGCCGGCGTGACACAGTTCCCGCGCCCTTTCCGCGTTAGCAATAATCCTGGAATACCAGCGGGCCACTCGAAACTGGCCCCAAAAAAGCCGAAAAACCACCGGCAGGGCATTGCCGGTGGTTTCGGAGATTTACAGCAGAGTGCGCGAGTCTCCTTGAAGACCTAGGGCCGTCAAAAATTTGCCGGCTGCGCACGAAAATATTACATGAGCCAGAATGTTGAGCGCAATACCTGATTTGCTCAATCAAATATATTATTGGCCGCTATCGTTAGCGGGAAACACGATGTGGGCTGGCGCCAGCCCTGCCCGGGCCCGTTCGGCCATCTTGCGAAATGCGGTTTCGATATCACGCGCCAGACGCCGGGTGTCGAAGGCCGGCATGTTCAGACGATTGGCCGATAATTTCTCCCGGATCGACGACAACCGCTCGGGATTTTCCGCCAGTTCGATCGCCATACGCTCATAGTCATCTCGCTTCGCGGCAATCAACTCCGGCACACCCAGATTCTGCAGAAGACTCGCGGCAACGCGCCCTGCAAAGGTCTCTCCACGACACGTCAGCAACGGCAATCCAGCCCATAATGCGTCGCTCGCTGTCGTATGCGCATTGTACGGCAACGTATCGAGAAATAGATCCGCACAACGATGCCGCGCCAGGTGCTCGGCCGGCAGCATGCGCGCGGCAAACACGAGACGCGCGGGGTCGATGCCCCGCAATTCCGCTTCGCGGCGCAGATTCGCCACAGCCGCAGCGCTGTCCTCGAGCAGCCAGAGAACGCTACCGTCAACGGCTGACAGAATCCGCGTCCAGCTATCGAAGACATCGGGCGTGATCTTGTAGGCATTGTTGAAGCAACAGAACACGAAGCCCTGCGCAGGCAAACCGACCTCCGCGCGCGCGAATGCACGCGTCGATATCTCCCGGCGATCGTCATTGGCCTGATAGCAATTCGGCAACCAGGCCACCTTCTCGCTATAGAATTGCCGGTGCTCGGGCGGCAGGACGTGCTGATCGGCGAGGATGTAATCCATGAAACCCGCGCCGAGCGTGCCGGGAAAGCCGAGATAATTGACCTGCACCGGCGCGGCCCTGCGCGCGAATACGCCGGTGCGCTGCTCGCCGAAATAGCCGTTGAGATTGACGAGGATGTCGATGCGCTGCGCACGAATGGCGTTTACCGCCTGCGGATCGCTCAGTGTGGAGATATCGACGATCCCATCCACGGCGCCAGCGATGCGTCGCCTGATGTCGCTGCCGTCGTCATACCCGTTGTCGATGGCGAAAATCTCGAACGCGCTTTTGTCGTGCTGCTCCAGCACACCAACCAGCAGCAGCGAGGTCGCCTGCTGTCGAAATTCACCGGAGAGATAGCCGACGCGAATTTTTGCATTCGGCCCGGTCGAGGAAGCACGCAGCAGCGGGGCTTGCAGAGGAAAACGTGAGGCGTTGGTCAGTTCGGCGCAGCGCTGCAGGCTGCGTTCCGAGGTGGCGACGCCCTGCCAACCGAATGGCTCGGCGGCCAGTTTGCCGGCTATGAGATCAACCTCGATCTCGGCAATCAGCGCATTCGTGTCATGCCAGTCGCAGACCAGCATTTTCTGATGCAGCAGATTGCCTTTCAGGAGTGGCAGGTCCGGATTGAGTTGGCGTGCGCGGCCATAGGCCTCCACCGCTTTAGCCGGCATCCGCATCTGGCCAAAGATGTAACCGCGGCCAAACCAGGCTTCCGCCAGATCGGACTGCAAGGCGAGCGCCGACCCGCATGCTGCAAGCGCCACGTCATAGCGCTTCAACTCCGCCAGCGACTTGCTTTTGTTGAAGAATGCTGCGGCATAGCGCGGGTTGAGCGCTAACGCGCGATCGAAATCCGCCAGCGCAGCCGGGTAGTCGCGCAGATCGTTCAGAACCGTGCCACGGTTATTCAGCGTTTCGGCATTACCGGGATTGAGTGCCAGCGCTTCGGTAAAACGCTGCAATGCCTCGTCCGGCCGGTTCAGCGCCTTCAGCACCAGTCCGTAGTTGTAGAAGGTGGCATCCGACGTCGCATCGATGCGCAGGGCCGCCTTCAGATGCGGCTCGGCCTCCGCATGGCGCTTCAGCGCGACCAGGACGATGGCGAGAATATTCAGCGCTGGGAAATGCTTTGGATCCTTCCGCAAGAACTTGCTGAACCCGCGCTCGGCCTCCTGGAGGCGGCCCTGCTGGAAGGCTGCGAATGCGCTTTGAAACAATTCAGCTGGTGACGCCATGATCCTGCGGACTTCGGGCTTTACGGCTTGCGCGGCCGGAGGCCACGCCGCCCGGTATAGACGCCCGCCTCCGCGGCGTCGAGAACGCCGCTCGAGCGAACGAAGTCGGGTGAGGCTCCATAAAACCAAAAACCCCCGGCAGTTTCCTGCCGGGGGTCTTTGTTTCAAAGACTGGTCGTCGTGAGACGATCAGAATTAGAAGGAGCGCAGGATCTGCACCGAACCGTTGTAGAGGTTCTGGTCGGCGGTCGTGAAGACCGTACCAGCCGGCTTGCCCGACATGCTGGCCGCAGTGTAGGTGCCGTTCAGGTTCTGATCCAGACGGCTGTAGGTAAACTGAGCCGACAGGGTCAGGTTCTGAACCGGGGTCCAGGCCGTACGGGTACCGATCTGGGCGAGACCCAGGTCGAAGTTGCCGGTGCCGGCGAAGACGCCAGCGCGAGCAGCTGCGGCTGCCGAGCTATTCGCACCCGGACCACCCGTCGCGCCGGGGGCTGCCGAGAATGCAGCAAGCATAGCGGCGTTACCCGAACCATACGAGATGTGGCTGTAGTTGCCGAACAGCGAGGTACGCCAAGCCGGGGTCCAGTAGTGCTCGTAGAAAGCACTGACCTGCCATGCGTCACTCTGAACGATCTGGCCACCGTTGTTGTAAACGCCGTCCAGCACGTAGCCGAAGCCGAGGGTCGAACCATCAACCTTCGCGTAACGACCACCACCGACGGTGTCGGTCGTACCGCCGAAGACGTACTTGGCAGCGCCCTTGGCGTAAGTTGCTTCGAGCTTCAAGCTGTCGCCTGCGCCGGTGGGCAGGTTCTTGAATTCGACCGCGCCGGTGACAGCGAAGCCGTACTTGTCGTCAGCGTGACCGAGCGACTCGTTGCCTGCACCGCCCGCAGCCGTGGCGTAGAAGCCAGGAGTTGCAGCATGCATCGCAGCGGCGAAGTGCAGGGTGCCCCAAGCCTGATCGAGGCGGATGTTGCCGACGATTTCAGGAATGTGGTTGCCGCCGTAGGCGTTGCCCAGGAAGGTGTTCGAGTTCGAACCGTAGAACGTACCGGTGAAGGTCGTAGCGCCCGGGCCGACGATGAAGGTGTCGGTGTTCCAGAGGCCGGCGTTGCGGTAGGCCGAACCGTTCTCAACCGAGATCGTGCCCGACACGCCGTTACCGAACGAAGCGGTGTAGGCGAGCTGCGGGATACCGGTTGCGTTGTTCGAACCAGCGTTGAAGCCCGACGAGATGTATGGCTTGGCAAGCGCCCACTGGGGATCGAACTGCGAAACGGCCTTACCGAAGGTGAAGCCGGCGAACTGGATGAACGCGTAGTCGACTTCGGTGTAACCACCAGCGATCGATTCACGATCCTGGAGGAAGTCGAACTGGATGTTCGCGTAGGTACGAACCACGCCGTATTCGGTCGCGGTGCGGGTGTCCGTCGTCAAGTTGACGCGTTCACGGGTCGAGAAATAGTTCTTGGTCCAGAGATTGTTGCCACCGGCACCACCCTGCCAGAACGGAACGTCGTAGGTGCTGCCGTTGAACGCAACGTCCAAACGGATCGCGCCGCCGATCTTGATGCAGGTATCGGTGCCCGGGATGTAGTAGAAGCCTGCGCCGTAGAGCGAGCAGATCTTCACGTATTCCACTGCCTTGGCCTTCACCGGAAGATCGGCTGCCTGAGCTCCGCCGATGGCGATCAGACCCGCCGCCGAGCCGAGGATAAGGCTCTTAATCATCGTCATGTTAAACCTCCAAGTTGTCCAAAAGGGAAGGTTCCGGATCTGCCAGGCGCGTGCGCCCGAAGATTTAGTCCCCCAAGTCCCCAAACTAACCGCTAGAGCACTTCGCGCTTTCGGAAACACCCGCATAACGCGAGGCACTCAAGCGAACTACTTCAACGGGACGATCGAGGGTTTCCCCATCGCCGAAACTGAGAATGCCTGCGCAATTCTTAGAAGCAAAATACTTTATGAACTCAGGTAACTTTATCGCGATGCAGTGTGGTTTCCCGGCAACACACGAAATCGTGGTTTGCACGTCACAATTCACTGATACAATTATAGAATTCTGAGAAGCGTGGGACGATGGAATGGCCGGCGGGGCAGTGGTGACTATGCGTGGGGGATCTGCGGGCTGGAACGAAAATGAGCTTTCGATTTGGGTGACCGGCCAGAATCAGGAGATCATCCGACAGTTCATCTGGGACATCGCCTCGATCAACGTCCATCTTGAGGGAATCCGACAGTTCTGGGCCAAGGAGCTCGGCATCAGCGGACCGCAATGGATGATCCTGATGGCCGTCAGCGACCTCGATCGCGGCAACGGCGTGCCGGTCAAGGACGTCTCCGCCATGCTCCACGTCGACCCCTCCTTCGTCACCACCCAATCCAAGATGCTCGAGAAGAATGGCTTCATGCGGCGCGTCGCGTCCCGCGAGGATGCCCGCGTCGTACTGATGTCGCTGTCCGACAAGGCCAGCAAGAAGATCTCCGCGCTATCAACCCGCAGGGAGTCGCTCGGGGATTTCATTCTCAGCGATTTCGACGAGCAGGCCTTGAAGGAGATCGGACAGCACATGTCCCGGCTCAAGAGTCGCCTCGAAAAAGCGACACTGATGCTGGAAGTCGAGAGCTGACCATCGCCGGGTGAGCGGCGGTCAATCGACCGAGCCGCGCCCCTACTTCGTCCCTGCGCGCAGACGATCGACAATCCAGTCGAAAATGAATTCGTTGCCCACTGTCGGAATATCGATCTGGGCGGGCGGGGCCACCGTTTCCGACGCGCGGAAGATCTTCAGTTCGATGTCGAGGCCGTTTTGTTTCATGACGCGGCAACATTCCGTGACGTGATCGACATCGAGCCAGTCGCGCTCGCCCATCGCAACCAGGACCGGGCATTTGATATTGGCGGCGACACTGCTGCTGTTGAAGCCCTCGATTTCACTCGGACAGCCCAGACCAGCCCGGCCTGAAATGCGGCTGGCAATAAACGCGCGCTCGTGAAGCTCCCAGATTCCGGCATCGCAAACAGCTGCTGCAAAGCGGTCGTCGAGATTGGCGCCGCGCGTCGCAAAGGCAGCTCCCAGGCCGTCTCCGAAGATCGCAATTCGCTCCTGATCGATATCGCTGCGGTCGGCCAGGAAATCGACCCAGCCGCTGATCGCCGTTTCGACCTCATACCGACAAGGCGACCCGATCATCTCCTGGCTATAAGATTGACCGGGCAAATCGACAAGCAACAGCGAGAGACCGCGTTCCAGCGCGTAGCTGGGCACCCTGTGCAGATGCTCTTCCTTGTAGTGGCCCTGCCCGACGACGCAGAGAACGACCGGCAGCGGCCGCGTCGCGCACGGCGCAGGAACGAAGTATCCCTGCAACACCCCGTCCCGCCACGGGATCTCGACGACCTCGCCGGCAGGCGTTGCATGCTGCACGTAAAGTCGGGCGCAATCCTGCATCAGTGCGATGGCGGCGCCTTGCCGCGGATCGCTGCAAGCGAGCATGACCTGAGCAGTGCGATAGTAGTTGGCTGCGCGCAGCCAGTTGCTCAGCGCCGTCGGGATTCGGCCGCTGGCCAGCGCCTCCGCGGCGCGCTCACGGTTGATATCAGCCGCGCTATGCCATTCGCGATACCAGCTCTCGTCATCGCGCGGATTGATGCGCTCCGCCGCCAGGAAACATTCCGAAACGGTACTTCCGCCTTCCTGCGCCGCGCGCAGCACGCGCAGGAACTGCAGCGAAAAGTCTTCATGGCCGGGCCATTGCTGCCAGCCGCGCCCCTGCGACGATGGGATGGCCCTGCCGAAATCGATAATGGTCACATCCCTGGCCCTTGACGGAGATCGCTTGGAAGATCGACGAGAAGCATGGGTCTTGCGCCCATTTGTGTACTGCCAGACACACTCAGGAGTCTGACTTTTCAGCAGTATTATCCGCGCTTTACGAGGGGGCAAGCATGATTATTATACCGCAACTGCACCAATTGAATGCTGCAGCGCCAACGAATTCTGCATCCAGACCCGATGCCGCGTAACTTTCGCGAAGGCTCGTTACTTCGGAACGACGGCCTGTGCATCGACCCAGATTTGTGCACCCCTTTCGCGCACCGGATAGCGTCGCAAACCCCTGCTGGGCCAGCCCGGCGACATGCTGCCGTCTGCCAGATCGAACCAGGCCAGATGACGCGGACAGTGCAGCCGGCGATCGGCGACGCGGCCAAGGCTGAGATCGGCCTGCTCATGCGGACAGGCGCGCTCGCAGGCATAGATCGTCTCGCCATCCTGCACGATGAGAACACCGAGGCCAGCCACGTTGACGCAGACGATTGTCTGCTCGGTCAGGCGCTCGCGCGAACAGACCGCGACCCATCGGGCGGGATTGTCGTCATCCGCCAAGATAGGCCCGTCGGACATGCTCGTTCTCGATCAGCTCCGCTCCCGCGCCGGACAGCACGACACGGCCGGACTCCAGCAGATAGGCATGATCGCACATCTCGAGCGCGGCGAAGGCATTCTGCTCAACTAGCAAAACAGTCGTGCCGGCATCGCGGATCGCGCGGATGATCGCAAAGGTGCGCTCGACGATGTTGGGCGCGAGACCGAGCGAGGGTTCATCGAACATCACAAGGCGCGGGCGCGACATCAATGCACGGCCGATGGCCAGCATCTGCTGCTCGCCGCCGGACAGCGTGCCAGCCGCCTGCTTGCGGCGTTCGGCGAGGCGCGGGAACTCGCCATAAATGCGATCGCGGTCCACTGCGACTTCGCTCGTGTCCGAGCGCAGATAGGCGCCCATGTCGAGATTTTCGGCCACCGTCATATGCGGAAAAACGCGACGTCCTTCCGGACAATGTGCGATGCCCTTTGTGAGCACCCGCTGCGCGCCAATGCCGGTGATGTCTTCGCCGTCGAAATGCAGACTGCCGGAGCGCGATGGCACGAGGCCCGAGATCGCCCGCAACGTCGTGCTTTTGCCGGCGCCATTGGCGCCAATCAGCGCCACGAGCTGACCGGCCTTGACCGAAAGCGAAATGCCCTTGAGGGCTGAGATCTGGCCATAGGCGCAGACCATGTCACGGATCTCAAGCATGGACTGCGACCTCCTTGACCACATCCTTCGCGCTCTGACCGAGATAGGCTTCGATCACTGCGGGATTCTTGCGGATTTCGTCGGGCGGTCCTTCTGCGATGATGCGGCCGTAATTCAGCACCACGATCCGATCCGATACGCTCATCACCATCGGCATGTCGTGCTCGACCAAGAGGATCGTGACGCCACGATCCCGGATATTGCGGATCAGCTGTACGAAAGTATGCGTCTCCGACGCGTTCATGCCGGACACAGGCTCGTCCAGCAGCAGCATCTTCGGCTGCGCGGCGAGCGCCAGCGCGACACCGACGAGGCGCTGCTCGCCGTAGGACAGCGAGCCCGCAAGATCGTTGGCACGCGCTTCCAGTCCGATCCAGCGCACCAGTTCGGCGGCACGGGCGCGCTGGGCTTTCTCCGATGCGCGGGCGCGCGGCAGGCCGAGAATGGCTTCGGCGAGGCCGAGCTTGCCTTTAAGCTCGCCTTGGCGATGCAGGCCGATCAGGACGTTGTCGTAGACAGTGTCGTTGGGAAACACGCTGGTGCGCTGAAAGGTGCGGATCAGCCCGAGATCTGCGATTTCATGCGGTTTCTTGCCCTTGAGGTCCGCGCCGCAATAGTTCACCGCGCCCTTCGTGGGCGTGAGAAAGCCGGTCATGACGTTGAAGGCCGTGGTCTTGCCGGCGCCGTTCGGCCCGATCAGGCTGACGATCTCACCTTTGTTGACATGGAAGTTCATGTCCGAGATCGCGACGAGGCCACCGAAATGAACGGCGACGTGTTCAATGCTGAGGACTGTCTCGGCCATCACGCGTGCTCCTCGGCGGTGCGTTCGGAGACCGCGATGGACGCTCGTCTGGTTCCACCGGCACGGACCAAACCGAGTTTCGCAGCAAGCGACGGCACGATGCCGCGCGGCATCACGAACAGGATGACGATAAGCACCACGCCATAGGTGATCCACTGCGCTTCCGGCGGCATGATCGGCCGCAGGAACACCGGCAGCAGGCCGAAGATGACGCCGCCGACGACGGGCCCGGCCAGCGATCCCTTGCCGCCCGACACCACCATGATCACCATGGTCACCGTCGAGATGAAAGCGAAGACGTCGGGATCGATGATGCGGATGTAATGCGCGTAAAGGCTTCCCGCCGCGCCGGCGATACCAGCAGAGATCACGGCAGCCAGTGTCAGCGTCTTTGTCACATCGATGCCGACGGCGACAGCCAGCGTCTCGTTCTCCATCAGCCCGCGCATGGCCCGGCCGTAATGGGAGTGAACGAGGCGCGAAATCAGAAAGTAGGAGATCGCAGCGACGGCCAATACCAGATAGTAGTTGTGAAATTTCGTCTTCAGCACGAGATAGCCAAGCCCCGGCAGACCTATGGTGATCGACGGAATATTGGTCAGCGCCAGCGGGCCCTGCGTCAGCTCGACCCAGTTCAGGGCCACCAGTCGCACAACTTCAGCGAACGAGATCGTGACGATGACAAAATAGGCGCCGCGCACGCTGAAGGACAGGCGTCCGACCAGATAGCCGCAGAAGCCCGAAATGAGGATCGCCAGAAAGAAGCCTGCAATCGGCGGCCACGGCACGTGGACGATGTGGAAGTCACCGTAGATCGGCACATCGAAGCCCAGCGAGGTCAACGCGCTGACATAGGCGCCGATGCCGAAGAAGGCGATATGGCCAAGACTGAGCTGTCCAGTAAAGCCGAGCAGCAGATTGAGGCTCATGGCGCCGATGATGAAGATGCCGGTCGTGATCAGCGCATTGAGCAGATACGGATCCGTCAGCCACATCGGCACAGAGATGAAGAAGGCAAGACAGAGGAGCGTGACAATCTGTTTCATCCGACGCGCTCCGCCCGTGCGAACAGTCCTGTCGGCTTGAAGATCAGCACCATGATGATGATCAGGAAGCCCATGGCATCGCGATAGCCCGACGAGACGTAGCCGGCACCGAGCTCTTCAGCGAGTGCGAGAATGAAGCCGCCGATGACGGCGCCGGTGATATTGCCGAGACCGCCGAGGATGACGATGGCGAAGGCCTTCACCGCAGCAAGATCGCCCATCTGCGGGAACACCACGTAGACCGGGCCGAGCAACGCGCCGGCAGCGGCCGCAAGGCTCGAGCCAATGGCAAAGGTCGAGGTGTAGATCAGGCTGACATTGACGCCCATCAGCGCCGCGGTGTCGGAATCCTGGAAGGTCGCGCGCATCGCCTTGCCGAGTTTCGTGAGATTGATCAGCGAGTAGGCAAGCACGATCAGCAGCGCGGCGGCGAACAGCACGAACAGGCGGAGCCAGGACACGGACACGGGCCCGATCACCAGTGGCGCATCGGGAAACGGATTGTCGATGGACTTGGCGACGCCACCCCAGATCCACAGCGCGCCGGACTGCATCGCGATCCAGGCACCGATCATCACCAGCATGGTAGTGTCGATATCGGCGCCGCGCAGCGGCCGCAGCAGCGTGATCTCGATGACCGCGCCCAGCAGCCAGCCCGCGACGATCGCCACCGGCAGCGCGACAAAGAAATTCAGACCTAGCTGATGCACGACAATGAACATCATATAGGCGCCGAACGTGTAGAGGATACCGTGGGTGAAGTTCACCACGTTCATGATGCCGAAGATCAGCGTCAGTCCGATGCCCAGCAGGGCGTAGGTGCCGCCGAGCACGAGCATGTTGACGAGGTGTTGCAGGAGCTGGTCCACGAGCGGCCCTAAAGGTTCGAGTAAGATGTTAACCTCTCCCCGCCTAGCGAAGCTTTGCTTCGCCGGGCGGGGAGAGAGCGACAGCGAGGCTTCGGGTGAGGGAGAGCCAGTGTTTCACTCGCAAGTGCCCCCTCACCCCAACCCTCTCCCCGCAAGCGGGGAGAGGGAGCTCACTGCCGGAGTTCGTCTGGATCAGAGATCCTTCATCACGATCTTGCCGCCGGAGATTTCGACTAGATAGACGTTCGGGAAGCTCTGGCCGCTCTCCTGACCTGCAGGACCCGACTTCTTGAAGATGATGTCGCCGTTCAGGCCCTTGACGTCGATCTTCCAGAGCGCATCCTTGATCGCTGCCGGCTCGGCCTTGCCGGCCTTTTCAATGGCTGCCGCGATGGTGCGGATGCCGTCATAGCCACGGAAGCTCTCGGTGCAGCCGGCGAAATCGAAGCCGCGCTTCTTCCACTCGTTGATGAAATAGGTGGTGGCTTCCGGGTTCGGCGTCTTCTCCGGCATCCAGGGCAGGAAGGTCGTCAGATGCATGGTGTCGTTGGCAGCGGCACCAGCCTGCGCGATGATCTGGTCGGGGTTCTGCGAGCCGCCGGTGGTGATGATCCGCTTCTTCAAACCGAGTGCTGCGGCCTGCTTGAAGATCAGCGTGAGCTGATCAACCGCAGCCGTGATGATCACGGTCTCGGAGTCTGTCGCCTTGATCTTGGCGAGCTGCGCGCTCATGTCCTGGGCCGACTGGTCCATGGTCTCGACCAGACCGATGGTGATGCCCTTCTCCTTCATCATCTTGCTGAAGTCCTCGGCGGTGCCGCGGCCCCAGTCATTGTTGATTACGAGAAAGTCGACTTTCTTCAACGCCAGCTTGTCGACGATGTTCTTGAACGCAGCCGCCTCGACAAAGGACGGCGGCGAGATACGGAACACGTAAGGATTGCCCGAGGTGGTGATCTTGCTCGCCGACGAGGTCTCGACGACCATCGCGGTTTCGTATTCGACCAGCTTCGGCATCACCGCGAGGGTGAGGCTGGAGCCCCAGGCGCCGAGCATGACTGGCGTCTTGTCGCGCGTGATCAGCTTCTCGGCGACGGCAGCGGCTTCGGTCGGGTTGCTCTTGTTGTCCTCAATGACGAGTTCGATCTTCTTGCCGAGCAGGCCACCCTTGGCATTGATTTCATCGGCGGCGATCTTGGCGCCGTTGACGACATAGGTGCCCGATGCGGCGAAGGCGCCGGTCAGGGGCTCATTGACGCCGATCTTGATGGTTTGCGCAGTGGCGGCGCTGCTCAGGAAAGCAATGGCCAGGGCGGTCGCCGAGGCGGCTTTGATGGTCCGTATCATGTGGTCCTCCAGTGTTACGCTGATGAAGCTTGCGCAGTCCAAACCCCGCCGCTCGCATGTCCGCGCGAACGTCGATCTCTCACGCCGATCCTCCACGCCCGGTGAGTCGGCGAACGACATGCATCGCGCGCTCACGCAGGAGACCAAGGATCAACGAAACACCATTCAGATCGGCGGCCGCTGACGGCGCCGACGTCACATCGCCCGACAGGCGGCGATCGAGATTGCCGGCGAATTCCGCGACCAGCCGCGCCGCGAGATCGCGCACCAGCCCGCTGCGACCGACCTGTGCCAGCATGCCGGTGAGGCTGTAGCCGATGGAAAGCTCCACACGCGTGGCAACGCCGTCGTCCTGCGGCACAAGCCGGTAACGAATCTCACCTTGCGTGGTGGAGCGGCTGCGCTGGTCGTTGCCGACGCCGAGAATGCGGCCGGAGAGATTGGCCTCGTCGCATTCGACGCGCGCGGCACCGTTGAAATTGGCCGAGATCGGCCCGATCTTGACGCGGATCGCGCCTTCGATACGCTCAGGTCTGGGCGTGCCGGTCAGCGTGGCGCCCGGCAGGCACGAGGCGACGGCCGCGATGTCGTCGAACAGCGCGAACACTTTCGCGGGTGGGTGCGCGACGGTGAACTGTTGCTCCAGCGCGGTCGATGGCGTGAAGTCTGGAATGTCCAGCGGTGCGACGGCGGCAGCCGGTTCGGATACAGCAAACTGCGCGGGCATCAGCTTCTGGGAGCTGACACAGGCTTTGTGTCCCGAACCCGCCGGCCCCAGCACCTTGCGGCCGGCATCCGGCTCCGGCGCGATATCGCGTGCGCGGCGCTCTGTGATGACCGACTGCACGGCGCGGACGATGCCGACATATCCAGTGCAACGGCAGAGATTGCCTGACATGCCGATGCGGATCTGCTTCTCGTCAGCATCCGGCAGGCGCTTCACCAGATCGCGGGCGGAGACCAGCATACCCGGAGTGCAGTAACCGCATTGCAAGGCATGTTCGCGCGTGAAGGCCGCACGCAACTCCGTGGCGATCTCGTCGTCATCGAGCCCTTCGATGGTGGTGACGTCAGCTCCGTCGCAGGCCACCGCATAGGTGATGCAGGAGCGCGTCGGTACGCCATCGACCAGGATGGTGCAGGCGCCGCAGACGCCATGCTCGCAGCCGAGATGCGTACCGGTGAGATCGAGCGTGTCGCGCATCAGGTCGGCGAGACTCGTGCGCGGCTCGACATCCCTCTTCACGGCACGGGTGTTGACGGTGAGTTCGACCGAGTTCATGCCGCGGCCTCCGCAACAGCGCGGCGCAGAATGGTGACGTGAATATGCCGATCGGCGGCATCGGCCATGCCGGCCTTCGACAGCAGGGTGTCGGCGACGCGCGCGTCGAAGCGCGACTTGAAATCGCTGGTGATACGCCCGCCGAACAGTTCTTCGGCATTCTCAACGATGATTGGCGCGGCTTCGACTGCGCCAATGACGATACGTGCCTTGCCAGCTTCTGGATTGATCAGCACCGCGCCAATGGCATGGGCAAATTCACCTGTCTTGCGGCAGCTCTTCACATAGCCCCAGCGCGCTGACGGAGACATCACCGGTACGCGGACGGCTTCCAGCATTTCGCCGGGCTGCAACACACTTTCCAGTGCACCCAGCATGAAATCCTTCATCGCTACCAGGCGCGCGCCTTTGGCGCTGCGCAGCGAGAGCGTTGCGCCGAGCGCTGCGAAGGTTGAGACCCAATCGGCGGAGGGATCGGCATGGCTGAGCGAACCACCGACGGTGCCGCGGTTGCGCACGGCGCGATAGGCGATCGCGCTGGCCACACGCTGCATCGCGCCGCGAGTCACGTCGGGAATGCGTCCGTCCTCGATATCCGCATGGGTCACACAGGCGCCGATCACCAGCTCTTCCCCGGTGACTTCCACATGCTTCAGCTCGGCGAGCCCTGTGATATCGACGATGGTGTCGGGAGCCACCAGACGCAGATTCAGCATCGGTCCGAGCGACTGGCCTCCGGCCATGACCTTGACCACGCCATCGCCAGCCATTGCGGCTAAGGCCGAGGCGACGTCGCGCGGACGCTCATAGGCGAAAGGTGCCGGCTTCATGCGGCCGGCCTTTCTGCATTGCGCGCAGCAAGAATGCCTTCGAGTACACGGCGCGGCGTGATCGGCGACTGCAGCATCTCGACGCCGAGACCGCGCAGCGCATCGTTCACCGCATTGCCTATAGCCGCCGGCGGCGCGATGGCCCCACCTTCGCCGATGCCCTTGACCCCGAACTTTGTGTAAGGCGACGGCGTTTCCATGTGATCGAGCCACGGCATCGGCACTTCGGTCGGACCGGGCAGCAGATAATCGGCCAGCGTAGTGTTGAGCGGCTGGCCGGCGCGATCAAACGGCATCTCCTCATACAGCGCTGTGCCGATGCCCTGCGCGAGGCCGCCATAGATCTGGCCATCGACGATCATCGGATTGACCAGCACGCCGCCGTCTTCGACGATGACATAATCGAGGATTTCCACGTCGCCCAGATCAGGATCAACGGCAACGGTGACCGCATGCGCGGCGTAGCTGAACGTGCCGCTGTCGCGCTGCGGCTTGTAGCCGGAGGTCGCCTCCAACCCGCCGGGGTCGACATCGCCGGGCAGATCCTGCGGGCGGCGATACCAAGTGTGCGCGATTTCCTTCAGCGTCACGCTGCCATTGGGTCCGCGGATCTCGCCATCGACCAGGACGACATTGGCTTCATCGACCTGCAGCAGCTTGGCGCCGATCTTCTTGGCGCGTTCGCCGAGTTCGTGACAGGCCGTGGCGACAGCACCACCGGCCATCACCATGCAGCGCGACCCCCAGGTGCCGGTCGAATACGGCGTCATCGCCGTGTCGCCATGGACCACGCGAATCTTGGCGACATCGACGCCGAGCATTTCGAACGCGACCTGCGACAACGTCGTCTCGAGGCCCTGACCGTGCGAATGCACGCCAACCTTCAGTTCGAGTCCGCCATCCGGCGTCAGTCGCGCGGTGGCCTGTTCATGGCCGGGCACCATGGGAATGCCCCAGCCGGAATAGACCGAGGTGCCATGCGCCGCCTGCTCGCAATAGATCGAGAGACCGACACCGATCAGCCGGCCGTCATCCTCGCCCTTGCGCTGGCGCGCGCGGATGCCATCGATATCGATCTGCGCGACGGCACGGCGCAGCGCCTCGGGATAGTCGCCACTGTCGAAATGTTTCTTGGTGATATTGTCGAACGGCATCTGCTCCGGCCGCACCAGATTGCGCAGCCGGACGTCGCCGGGCTCAAGCCCTGCTTCCGCCGCGACAAGATCGAGCATCAGTTCCAGCGCGAAACACACACCGGTGCGGGCGACGCCGCGATAGGGCAGGATCGGACACTTGTTGGTGGCCACCGAATAGGTACGGCAGCGATAGGCCGGCATCTGATAGGGGCCGGGCAAGATGCTGACCACCTGCGCGGCTTCGAGGCAGGCCGAGAACGGATAGGACGAATAGGCGCCGGAATCGACGGTGGCCTCGCAGTCGATGCCGCGCAGCGTGCCGTCGCGATCGGCATAGACGGTGATCTTGTAGTGATGCTCGCGGCAGTTGGAACTGGCGACCAAATGCTCGCGGCGATCCTCGATCCAGCGCACCGGGAAGCCGCGCTTCATGGTGAGCCATGACAGGCAGACTTCTTCCGGCAGCAAGATGCCCTTGTGACCGAAGCCGCCACCGACATCCGGCGAGACGATCCTGATCTGTCCTTGATCCATCTCAAGGCAATCGGACAACCCATTGCGCACAATGTGCGGCATCTGACTACCCGTATAGAGCGTGAGCTGATCGAGACGATGATCGAACGTGGCGATGACACCCCGACCTTCGAGCGGCGACATGCATTGCCGCGCGGTCGAGATTTCGCGCGTCACCTTGATCGGTGCGTCGAGAGCTTCGGTAATATCGAGTTCGAAGAAGCTTTCGAGAAAGACGTTGTCGCCCCAGTGCTCATGCACCAGCGGCGAGCCGGGCTCGCGAGCCTTGAGCATGTCATAGACGGCGGGCAGCTCTTCGAGATCGAGCGTGACGGAGGCCGCGATATCTTCAGCCTCGGCACGCGTCGGCGCGACGCACATGGCGACGAGTTCGCCGACCTGACGAATTTTGTCGGTGGCCAGAATGGGTTGATCGGACGGCTTGAAACCGGCCAATCCCGTAATCGCGCGGATCGGTTTGATACCGACAAGATCGGCAGACGTGAACACCACGTCGCGATAGCGTTCCGGAATATGGATTGCCCGGATTCGCGCATGCGCCAGCGGGCTGCGGACGAAAGCAACGTCCTGCAATCCCGCCAGCCTGATATCGCCGACGAATTGCCCGCGCCCGCGCATGAGGCGATCGTCCTCCTTGCGCGGTACGCGCGCGCCAACGCCCTGCTTTGAAACAGGGGCGGCGGGCGAGATATCTCGCTCATTGCGCATCGACGAACTCCCGGCGCCTTCCGGATTGACTAGCGAACTGGCTTGCAAAGCTCACGCCGCAACGGCCTGAGGAAGGATCGGAGCGATCGGATCGAAGCGGGCGCCCGCGCGCAGGCAGAAGGCCGGCTGCAGCAGGCCGTTCGCAATCACGTCGGTGTTCTCGTTGTCGCGCAGGATGTAACGACCGGGCTTTTCGACGAGCACCGAGACATCGGCATCCATGCCGACCTTGAGCGAGCCAATCTTGTCGGACAGGCCAATCATCTTGGCCGGGTTCGACGTCACCATCGGCACCACCTGTTCGAGCGTGAGACCGAGCGAAATCATCGAGCTCATCGCCTGCACCAGGCTGAACTTGGCCTGGCCCTTGAACGGATGGTTCTCGTCATCCTCGTGCTCATCCGGCGTGCCGGCAGGCGCAGGCACCTCGGTGTTGTAACCGTGGATGTCGGCGCCGAGTGTGTTCGGCACGATGCCAGCGGCAATCGCCTTCTTGGCGAGGCGATAGGAGAAGTGGCTGCCATGGCCGACATCGATCTTGAGGCCACGATCGATCGCCGCCTGGATCACCGGATGCACCTCGCCTTCGCGATTGACGAAGCCGCCAGGATGCCGCGTGAACGGATGGGCGAGCACGTCACCTTCCTTCAGCAGCGGAATCACGCGCTCCAGAATCGTATCGACGTCCTCGCCATTATTGCCTGACTCCGGCAGACCCCAGAGCTGGCCGAAATGCACGTAAACCGGCAATTCCGCGCGCTTGCCGATTTCGGCCGCCATTTCCATCACGCGAATCCCCCAGCGCGCGAAGCCGCCGATTTCCGCATGGGCCTTGATGCCGCGAACGAGATCGCGATTGGCCACCGCCGATTTCACGGTCGCGTCGATATCGACGCCATCGGGGCTGTAGAGGTTGGGATAGAAATGCCCTTCGAGACCGCCGACAAGATAGGCCGACAGAAACGCATAGACGCGCGATTTTGCGGGCTCGGCGATGAAGTGACGAAAGCCGGGCAGCGTCATGCAGGACGGGCCGCCCTGGTCGATCAGCGTGGTGACGCCGGATTGCACGCCGACCATGTCGGGCTGCATGCCGAAACGACCGCTGACGTATTGAAAGACGTGCGCGTGGGTATCGATCAAGCCCGGTAGCACCAGCTTGCCGGTCACATCCACCACTTCCTTCGCGCTGGTCGGCAAAATATCGGACTGCACGGCGGCGATCTTGCCATTGCGAATGGCGACATCCTTGATGCCGTCAACACCGGCGGCGGGATCGATAACACGACCACCGCGCAGCAGCAGGTCGAATGAGGCGGTAACGGACATGGCGGTCTCCTTGCGTTCCGGCGGACATTAAGAGATCCACCAAAATACGAAGCATACTTCGTATTTTACAAAAGCAAAGTCCGTGCCATAAACATTGCGATGCGGTAGTTTTTCAACGCGCTCGCACCATACGAGTCGTAGCCGACACAAGGAGAGACTGCGTTGCCCCAGGCCAAGCCGCGCCGTGACAAGCCCGTCCACAAGCCCTGGCCGCTGGCCCAGCGGCCGGGATTTCTGATCCGCCGGCTGCACCAGATCCATGTCGCGCTGTTCCAGGAAGCCTGCAGTGCCTTCGAGATGACACCACTCCAGTACAGCCTGCTGTCCGCATTGGCTGCGCGCGGAACGGCCGATCAAACCAGCTTAGCTGCTGATATTGCTCTGGATCGCACGACGACGACGGGCGCGCTGAAGCGACTCGAAGCACGCAGACTGGTCGAGCGTCCGGTCAGCGACGACGACCGCCGCGCCCGCGTCTGCCGGCTCACACCGGCCGGTGCAGCCCTGCTCGACAAGATCGAAACCGCCGCACGCGAGGCGCACCGCGCCACGCTCGGCAACCTCACCAAGACGGAACAGACTGCGTTTATTGCCATGATGCAGCGCATTGTCGCAGCGAACAGCAGCCGCGACGGAGCCGCTGATCTATCGGATTGAAGGTCGCCAAGACGGCTCTTCCCAGATTAGAACGGCTATAAATTAATCAGCCTGATCGCCGCGCAGGCAGACAATTATTCAGGACCGCAGCACCAGCCGTTCATCAGGCGGTGCAATTTCGGTGACGAGATCGCGGATCAGCGCCTTTTTGGGCAGCGGCGCCAGCGTCGTCATTCCCTCTTTGAGCCGAACCGTGCAGGCGTAATCAACCTTGCCGTCGATCAGCATCATGCATTCCTTGCACGCATTCGCATTGATGCAGGAGAAGCGAAACGCCAGCGAGGGATCCATGCTGCGCCTGATGGCACGCAGGCCATCGAGAATGGACTGGCCGTGTTCGAAGGGAATGTCGAACATGTCCTGATGCAGCGCTTCGCCGAGTGCGCCGCGCTGAATGCTGAGTGTCGCTTTCATGCGGCAGCCTTTCCGGTGGTGGGCATGACCTTGCGCAGGGTCATGTCGCTGCCCGACAGTGCCACGATCTGTTTGACACTCCATGCATCGTCGAGACCGAGATGATCATCACGCTGATGCGCGCCGCGGCTTTCGGTACGCGCCAGCGCCGGTATGGCAACCGATTGCGCGACGGCGAGCATATTGCGGAGATCCAGCCAGTCGGCCAGCACGGGATCGAAGGTTTCCGCTGAGGCAAAGGGCGTGTCGCCGACATCGGCCTTCAATTGCGCGATGGCTGATATCGCCGCACGCAGCCTGGCATCGGTGCGGAACGGGCCGACATCATCGGCCATCACGGCCTGCAGCTTCACGATGACCGCTGCGGGATTTGGCGCATCACGTTTGCTGGCACTGCGCAGCAGATCGATTGCCGACTTGGCAGCATCGGCTGACCACATCGACGCATTCTGCTTGGCACGCTCGGCGGCGCTGCGCCCCGCCCGCGCGCCGAACACGAAGGCTTCGGTGATCGCATTGCCCGACAACCGGTTGGCGCCATTGGCACCGCCGACCGCTTCGCCGCAGGCATAGAGCCCGGGTACGCCGGTCGCCATCATCTCGTCCACACGAATGCCGCCCATATGATAATGCGCGATCGGCGCCACCTCGACAGGACGCTGCGCGAGATCGATGCCGTTTTCGGCGAGCCGATCCACCACCGGCCCGAACGCCTTGCGTATCTCGGCTTCAGGCACATGCTGGAAGCTCAGATAGGCGCCGCCCGCGGGACTGCCGCGGCCGGCTTCGACCTCCTTGGTGATCGCATAGGTGGCGAGATCACGCGTCAGCACATAGGTGCCGTCGCTGCGCGCGTCCTTGGTCGCATAATCCGTTTCGAATTCGCGCATTTCGGAATTGAGCAGCTTGCCGCCGAGCTTGTAGCGGAACGGATCCCACATGATCGGATCCATGCCGACGAGGCGCGGCGCGAGATGGCCGATCGGGAAGAACTGCACGAATTCCATGTCGATCAGTTCGGCGCCCGCACGCAAGGCAAGCGCATAACCGTCGCCGCCCATATTCGACGACGCGCTGTTGCGCCGATAGAGACCGGTGAGCCCGCCTGTCGCGATCACCACGGCCTTCGCCGCCAGCGTCACCGCCTGCCCCGTCGGCAGATGCAGCGCCGTAGCGCCGCAGGCTTCGCCATCCCGCAATGCGATATCGACGATGGTGAGATCGCCGATGCGGCGAATGCCGCTGGCGCTGTTGAGTTGCGTACGCAGCGTCTTCGACACCGCCGGACCGGTGGAAAGAAAATCCACATAGGCACAGCGCGGCCGGTCATGGCCCGGCGCCTGCGCCTGTTTGATATGGCCGTCCTCGCGTGCCCAGCCGACCTTCCAGGCATCCATCTCGCGCAATCGCTGCGGGCCGTCTTCGCAGAGCAGTGCAGCGAGCCGCTCGTCGCAGAGCCCGCGGCCCGCCGCGAGCGTATCGGCGAAGTGATGTTCCCAGTGATCCGGCGTCTGCTCGCCCAGCGCCGCTGCCACCGTCATCTGCGCCATCACCGTGGCGCCACCGCGCCCGATCAGGCTTCGATCGGCGAGAACGACCGACGCGCCGCCCTTCGCTGCTTCCAGCGCCGCATACATGCCGGCGCCGCCGGCGCCAATCACGAGAACATCGGATTCGAGATGGGTAGGAACCGAAGTATTGGGAGAAGGTGATGTCATGGTCGGGCGAGTGTCTCTTCAAACAAAGGCGTTGTCAGCAACCATCACCGTGCCAAAACCATGCCACGCGGCATCTCCCGTCGTCAGATCTCCGTGCGCAGGATCGCCCGCGCCAGTGTCTGTGCACGCGGAACGATACTCTCGATATCCAGCCACTCCAGGTCGGTATGGACATTGCCGCCGACCGGGCCAAGACCGCAGAGCGTCGGCGTGCCGACGCTGGCGGTGAAACCGGAATCCGCACAACCGCCGGCGAATTCGCCGGTCAGCGTGGTGAGGCCCGAGTCGACAGCGGCCGCCTGATAGGCTTCGAACATCGCCTTGGCGGCGGCGTCCTGCACCAGCGGCAGGAATTCGCCGTTGATGTGCAGCTTCGCCGTCGTGCCTGGCACGGTCGACGTCGCAATGATGCTTTCGATCGCGCCCATGATGGTCGCGCGATCGGCGGGATCGATGTAACGGAAGTCGATCTCGCCTTCGGCATGCGGCGCCGTGGTGTTGACCGATTGGCCGCCCGATACGAGGCCGACATTCAGCGTGATGCCCTTGTCCATATCGGTCAGTGCATGAATCTGCACGATCTTATGCGCGAGCTCGCCAATGGCGCTGATGCCGACAGAGAAGTTATTGCCGGAATGCGCGGCCTTGCCGAATACCTCGAAGCGCATGAACACGCCGCCCTTGCGGCCGGTGGTGATATTCCCGGTCGGACGCCCCGGCTCCGAATTATAGACCGCGCGGGCGGCACGGCCCTCGCGCTCGATGATCGGCCGCGACGAGCGCGATGCGATCTCCTCGTCGCCGGTGATCAGGAGCTTGATCGGGCACGGCGCGGCATCGAATTTCTTCAGGGCAGCGGCAACGAATACGTTGATGACCACGCCGGCCTTCATGTCGGCGACACCAGGCCCATGGGCCAGATTGTCCTTGATGGTGAACGGGCGCTTGGCGACTTCGCCCTTGGGAAACACGGTATCGCGATGGCCCATCAGCAGGATTGGCTTCTCGTTGCTGCCGGGCTTGGTGATCAGCCCATGCACGGCATCGCCATAGACATCATGAGGCTCGCGCCAGGTCTCGATGCCGTAGTCGGCAAAATGCTGCTCGAAGCGCGCGCCGACGGCATCGACACCTTCCTTGTCGAAGGAGCCGGAATCGATGTTCACGACGTCGCGCAACAGGTCGATCATCGGCTGCTTTTGCGAGGCAAGCCATTCGATAATCTGGGTTTCGGTAGTGTTTGACATGAATTGTCCTTCGGTCACTCTTGAGCGCTTGCGTTGCGCGTTCTTACTTCGCCATCGCCACGGCGGGCGACGCTACATTCGACCTGCGCATCATCATGCGCGCAATGGCTTCGCCGATCACCACCGTGGTGAAATGAGTGTTGGCGCGGCAATCCGACGGCATGATCGACGCATCGGCAATGCGCAGACCCTTGAGGCCCTTCACGGTGCCATCCGGATTGACCACGCCACCGGTGTCCTTGAAGCCGGTCATGCGACAGGTGCCGGCGGCGTGCTGGATATCACCGGTGTCACGGCGCAGCGCGGCTTCGAGCTCGCGCGTCGGCAACGCCGCCGCCTGCGGCAGCGTCATGTCGGTATCGGTGAGGCGGATCCAGTCAGCGATGCCCGCCAGCGCCGGCTGCGTGGTGATCGCGGCAAGCCGCTTCACGGCATCGACCATCCGCAGCATGTCGCGGGGGTCAGCCAGCATGTTCTCCTCGACGATCGGATCGATCGTCGCATCGGTGGATGCAAGCTTCAGCGTGCCGCGCGAGAAGGCGTTGAACAGGCCGGCACCGATCGCACCGGGATTACCGATACCGCGATGATTGAACGCGATCAGGATCATGTCGCGCTTGCCGCCCTCAGCCAAACCCGACGAATAGGTCACACAGCAATTGGTATGGCGGGTGTCCTTATCCTTGGGCGCTATATCGTCCTGCAGCTTGATGGTGGTGCGAAACAGCGGATGATCGAAGAAATTCTGGCCGACGGGCAGATCGCATTCCACGGCGATGCCCATGTCCCTCAGCTCGTCTGCCGGGCCGACGCCCGAGCGCAGCAGGATCGCCGGGCTGTGGATCGAGCCACCACATAGCACGATCTCGCGCGCGCTGATTTCCTGCGTGCCTTGCCCCTCGAAGTGCACGATCACTCCGGTCGCCTGACCGTCCTTGATCACGACGCGATCGACCAGCGCATGACCGCGGATTTCGAGATTGGCGCGGCCACGCGCCGGCTCGAGATAGGCTTCATTGGTGGAGATACGCCGCAGGTCGCGGCTATTGATCGGATAGCAGGCAACGCCTTCGCCATCCGGCCCGTTGACGTCGTCGCACCAGGCATAGCCCGACGCCAGCGCCGCATCGCGCAAGCCCTTGTCGATCGGACCCCATGTCTCCGGCGGCGCGCGATAGACCGGCAGCGGACCACCACGGCCATGACCGGGCCTGTCGCCGAAGTCCAGATCATCCTCGATCACCGAGAATAACGGCATGATTTCCCTGGCCGACCAGCCGGTGCACCCCAGCGACGCCCATTCATCGAAGGCGTCGGCGACACCGCGGATCGCAATCTGGCCGTTCATCATCGACGAACCGCCAAGACCCTTGCCGCGCCAGTAAAAGCGCTGGTCTTGTCCGACCACCCGCCGCGAATGCAGCTGCGGCCACTGCCACTTCTCCTGGAATTCGCGCTGGTGAATGATCGGGATCGGGTTCGCCGTGGTGACTTCCCACGGTGCATCCGCCGCGCGCCAGTCGAGCCCGGCTTCCAGCAGCAGCACGCGCGTGGCGGGATTTTCGGAGAGCCTGGCAGCCACGGCAGCGCCGGCAGATCCACCGCCGACGACGATCACATCATACATAGTGCTTCATTTCTTTCTGCTGCGGCGCCCTACGCCGATCTTGTCCGGCCGAACGCGTGCAAAATCCGTTCCCGCCATTATGCGCCCGGTGCACAGCAGACGCCAGCACGCGCGCTGCAGAGGCAACGCGCGGCAAAGGCATGGCGGTTGGAAAAATATGGCCACAAGTTGTGGCGGTGATGGATTGAACGGAAAGAGCCGCCTCAGAGGGGATCGCCAGGCTTCTTCGCCGGCGGATCCTCATCGAGAATCGCGCGCCATCCCGCACCTTCCAGATCCTCATACTGTCCGCTTTTCAGCGACCACATGAAGGCCCACAGGCCGAGCAACCCGAGCGCAAGCGCCAGCGGCACGAGGACGACGAGGGACTGCATGGTTGGACCCTATTTCAGCACGAGGCGGTTTTTCGACAGGAACATGCGCTGTCCGCCGACCTCTCCTTCAAGCACCAGATCCCACAGTCCCGGCGCAAGTTCGGCGACCTTGCCGCGATAGACCACGCCCCCGGCCCCGATCAGCTCAACCGGCCGGTCCGCGCGACGATCGGCCGGCCGCTCCAGCCGACCGGTGAAACTCAGCCCCGTGATCGGATTGCCGTTGCGATCGCGCGCTTCGACGCGGACGACGGCATCACCTGCAGCATCGCGCTCGACATGCGCGCTGACCTTCCAGCCGCGACTGCTCTGGCCGCGCGCGGCTTCGATCTCGTTGCCGTAAGCGAGGCTCGCTGTATAGGGACTATCCACCTCGACACCCGGCAGCGTCTCCAGCGCGAATTTCATCATGACGACATTGACGCCGATGATCATGCCGAAAAACAAAACCAGGCAGATCAGGACGAACCGGCCGGTGATCGGACGAGGTGCGGCAACGGCGGCGCTCATACTGTTCTCCTTCACGGTGCAACGAAATGATCGGTCGCCGACGCCATGTCGCCATGGGCGGCATCGGTGACACGCATCACGAGCGGGATCGACTTCTCGGAATTGCCCGCCGCGGGCGCCGTCACCAGTACGCGCAGTTCGGTAGTCTGGTCGCGGCCAAGCACGATCTCCGGCCGGCCCGATGACACCGCATCCATGCCCACCACATGCACCGTAGCGTTAACCGGCCCTTTGACATCGAGCGTGACCACGCGGCCGGCGCCACGCTTGTTCAAGAGGCGCACCGTATAGGCATTGCGGATCGAGCCGTCGCTCAGGCGCACCGCAACCGGATTGCGATCGTGCAGCACGTTGATGTCGAGCAGCGAGCGGTTCAGCAGCGTATAGAGCATCACCGCACCGACAGCGACAATCATGCCGACATAGGCCACCGTACGCGGCCGGATGATGCGATAGATTTCGGACTTGCCCGCCTTACGCCTGGCAATGTTGATGTCGGTGTCATAGCCGATCAGCCGGGTCGGCCGGCCGATCTTGGCCATCACGCCGTCGCAGGCGTCGATGCACAACCCGCACTGGATACAATCCATCTGTAGTCCGTTGCGGATATCGATGCCCACCGGGCAGACATTCACGCACTGATGGCAATCGATGCAGTCGCCGGCAGGCTGGCCGAGCGCACGCAACTCCGCAGCCTTCTTTAGCGAGGTCCGTTGCTCGCCGCGATCGATCTTGTAGGTGACGTTGAGCGCCCATTCGTCGGTGAGGGCCGCCTGGATGCGCGGCCACGGGCACATATAGAGACAGACCTGCTCGCGCATCCAGCCGGCCAGTGTGTAGGTCGTTGCCGTCAGGATTGCGATCCAGATATAAGCCAGCGCCGGCGCCTGGAAGGTGACGAGTTCCTTCACCAGCGTCGGCGCATCGTTGAAATAGAGCACCCAGGCGCCGCCGGTCCACCATGCGATCAGGAGCCAGATTGAATGCTTCATCGTCAGTTCGACGACACGCTGCAGCGTGAGCCCTTCGGCCTCCTTCTTCATCCGCTCGCGGCGGTCGCCTTCGATCAGGCGTTCGACGGCGAAAAACAAGTCGGTCCAGACTGTCTGCGGACAGAGATAACCGCACCAGACGCGACCACCGATGGCATTCATCAGGAACAGCGTGAGGGCGGCAAGGATCAGCAGGCCGGTGAAGAAATAAACTTCCTGCGGCCACAGCTCGATGAAAAAGAAATAGAAGCGACTGTTCGGCAGATCGACCAGCACCGCCTGATCGGGGGCACCGGGACCGCGGTTCCAACGCACGAAGGGCAGCAGATAATAGATGCCAAGGCAGACCGCCATCAGCGCCCATTTGACGTTGCGATACCTGCCGGAGACCTTCTGCGGATAGACTTTTTTCTGCGCCGCATAGAGCGGGCCGTAGTCGAATTCCTGGGGCGTAACAGGCTTGTTCATGAAGGTCACTCTCGTCCTTGGAATGACCCTAGACTTCGCCGGTGCGATGCAATTGATGTACGTCAAAGGCACGCGCGGGATTGGCCGCGCGCGCTATGACTTATTGTCCACCCCCCAGCGAATGGACATAGATCGTCAGTGCCTTGATGGTCGCCGGATCGAGACGGCCAATCCAGGCTGGCATCACGCCGTTGCGGCCATTGGTGATGGTCTCGACGATGGTCGCCTCGTCCGAACCGTAGAGCCAGATGTTGTCGGTCAGGTTCGGCGCCCCCATGTCGGGATTGCCCTTGCCGGCGTCGCCGTGACACGAAGCGCAATTGTCAGCGAACAGTTTCTGGCCGGCATTCGCGTCGTAACCCTTGGCCGTCGGCAATCCGGACAGTGAGCGCACGTAGTTCGCAACCGTCTCGATCTCCGGCTTCTTCAACATGCCGTCGCGGCCAAAGGCCAGCATCGATCCTTCATGCGATTCCGCATGGGCGGAACGCGCGCCGAACTGGATGGTCTTCTCGATCTGCTCCAGTGTGCCGCCCCACAGCCAGTCGTCATCGTTCAGATTGGGGAAGCCCTTGGCACCGGTCGCACCAGTGCCGTGACACGGCGCGCAATTGTCACCGAACACCACACGGCCTCTGGCGCGCCCCAGTGCCAGCAGCGCCGGATCCTTCTCAATTTCCGCGAGCGGCGCAGCGCCGAGCGTCGCCATCTTGCCTCCGCGGATCTTCTCGAGATTGGCGAGATCGACGGCGACATCCGCACGCGACGAATAGCCCATGACTCCCGTCGCATAGCTCTGCACCAGCGGCCAGGACGGATACACGACCCAATAGCCGATCGCCCAAACGATGGTGAGATAGAAAGTCATCACCCACCAGCGCGGCAGCGGCGTGTTGAGTTCTTTGATGCCGTCCCAGGAGTGACCCGTGGTGGTCTTGCCAGTGGCCTTGTCGAATTCGCCTTCGTGATCGCTCATGATCTGATCAATCCTCTCGCAACGGCTGACGCGCGGCTGCGTCAAACATCGCCTTGTTGCGGGGCCACAATGCGTAGGTCAGAATTGCAATGAAGATTCCGACAAAGACCGGCGTCCAGAATGTGAGGACGAGGTTCGACGCGAAGTTCTCGACGGTCAGGATTGCGCGCATGCTTCCATCTCCTCAGCGGAGGTTTGCTTTTTCGTTATAAAGTTTGAAATCGACCAGCGTGCCCAGCATCTGCAGATAGGCGACCAGTGCATCCATCTCGGTGGGCAGACCCGGCTTGCCATCGAAGTTACGTGCCACCGATTTCGGATAGCGCTTGAGCAGCGCGTCGGTATCGCCATTGTCGGGATCGGCCTGGGTCTTCAGGTCCGCCACCGCATTGGTGATCTGATCGTCCGTATAGGGCACACCCACCGCGCGGTTGGTGCGCAGATGATCGGCGACGTTCTCGGTGCTGACAGGCGTCTCGGCCAGGAACTTGTAGGACGGCATCACCGATTGCGGCACGATGGCGCGCGGATTGCTCAGATGCGTGACGTGCCATTCATCGGAATATTTCGCGCCGACACGCGCGAGATCCGGACCGGTGCGCTTCGAGCCCCACTGAAACGGATGGTCATACATGCTCTCTGCCGCCAGCGAGTAATGCCCGTAGCGTTCGACCTCGTCACGCAGCGGCCGCACCATCTGCGAATGACAGAGATAGCAGCCCTCGCGGACATAGACGTTGCGTCCCGCCAGTTCGAGCGGCGTGTACGGCCGCATGCCCTCGACGGCTTCGATGGTGCTCTTGAGATAAAACAAAGGTGCAATCTCGACGATGCCACCGATGGCGATGACGAGAATGATACCCACGATCAGGACGATCGAGTTCTTCTCGAAGATTTGGTGCCGGCTCCAGAACGACATGATTGATCCTTATTCAGCCGGCTGCAACGTGGCGCCGGGGCTCGACAGCGCGCCCTCTTCCGCTTCGCCGACGCGCACGGTCATCCACAAATTCCAGGCCATGATCAGCGCGCCAATCAGGAACAGACCGCCGCCCCCGGCGCGGATGATGTAGAACGGGTGCATCGCTTCGACGCTTTCGATGAAGGAATATTCGAGGAAGCCTAGCGACGTGTAGGCACGCCACATCAGACCCTGCAGGATGCCCGACACCCACATCGCGGAGATGTAGAGAACGATGCCGAGCGTCGCGATCCAGAAATGCCACTCGACCAGTTTCAGGCTGTAGAGTCCCTTGCGATTCCACAGCCACGGCACCAGGCAATAGAGCGCGCCGAAGGAGACGAAGCCGACCCAGCCGAGCGCGCCGGAATGCACGTGACCGATGGTCCAGTCGGTATAGTGGCTGAGCGAATTGACCACCTTGATGGACATCAGCGGACCCTCGAAGGTCGCCATGCCGTAGAACGCCACCGACACCACCAGCATGCGCAGCACCGGATCTGTGCGCAGCTTGTCCCATGCGCCGGACAGCGTCATGAGGCCGTTGATCATGCCGCCCCAGGAGGGCATCCACAGCATGATCGAGAAGGTCATGCCGAGCGTCTGCGTCCAGTCGGGCAGTGCCGAATAGTGCAGGTGATGCGGACCCGCCCAGATGTAGAGGAAGATGATCGCCCAGAAGTGCACGATCGACAGCCGATAGGAATAGACCGGTCGCTCGGCGCGCTTCGGAATGAAGTAATACATGATGGCGAGGAAGCCGGCGGTAAGGAAGAAGCCCACCGCGTTATGGCCATACCACCACTGGAACATGGCATCCTGCACGCCGGCCCAGGCGACATAGGACTTGGAGCCGAAGACCGAGACGGGCAGCGCCGGATTATTGCCGAGATGCAGCACCGCGATGGTGATGATGAAGGCGAGATAGAACCAGTTGGCGACGAAGATATGCGGCTCCTTGCGCTTCACGAGCGTCATCAGGAATACCAGCAGATAAGTCACCCAGACGATGGTCAGCCAGAGATCGGCATACCATTCCGGTTCGGCATATTCCTTGGATTGCGTGACGCCGAGCAGATAGCCGGTGCCGGCAATGACGATGAAGAAATTATAGCCGAGCACGACGAACCACGGCGCAAGATCGCCAGCGAGCCGTGTGCGGCAGGTCTTCTGCACCACGAAGAACGAGGTCGCGATCAGCACGTTGCCGCCGAAGGCAAACACCACCGCCGACGTATGCAGCGGCCGCAGCCGGCCGAACGAGGTCCAGGGCAGATTGAAGTTCAGGTCCGGCCACGCCAACTGCATGGCGATCAGCAGACCCACCGTGAAGCCGGCGATGCCCCAGAACACCGAGGCCGCAGCAGCGAACTTGATCGGTCCGAAATTGTAATTCGGCCGCCCGTCGATCTCCTGCGGTGGCAATGCGCCGCGCTCGAAATAACGATTGAGGATGACGAACACGGAGGCCAGGCTGGCGAAGCCGGCCAGCGTCACGTGGAAGGCATAGGCTGCATCTTCCGCCTTGGCCGCTGCGATGATGGAGAGAAATACGGTGGCCACGAGGATCACGGTCAGACCGGCCTCTCCGATCGTCATCCACTTCACGCTGTCAGTCTGGTTCGTCATGATGATTCTTTCCCGAGCACGCACCCATCAATCACGGCGGCGCGCTCAGTGAATTGATTGAAATCAAAGTCGGGGGAAGCTCGCTTGCTGGCTGCGCGAGGCGTCAGGCGAGAGCGGGAGCCGCGACGGATTCGGTGTCCAGCAGCCGGATGCGGCCCGGCAGAATCTCGATCGTGCCGCGGCGTTCGAGCTTGGCCAGCGTCCGGCACACGGTCTCGACGGTGAGGCCGAGATGATCGGCGATATCGCGCCGGCTCATCGGCACCGGCAGCGGATCGACATCGCGGCCGAGCCGTGCCAGCCGGTCGCGCCAGTACGTCAGGAACACGATAAGCTTCTCTTCCGCTGCACGGCGGCCCAGCGAGAACATCTTGTCATGCGCGTCGGCGATCTCGGCCGCCATCAGCGTGACGATCTCGTTCAGCACATAGGGCCGGTGACTGGCGAACTGCGCGAATTTCTCACGCGGGATTTCCCACACCACTGCAGGACCGATTGCAGCGGCGGACACTTCATGATGCCCCTGCGTTGCGATCTCGAGGATGTCGCCCGGCAGCGCAAAACTTGTGATCTGGCGACGACTATCGCATTCGGTCCTATAGATGCCGACCACACCCTCGACCACGCTGAAGCATTTGCCCGCCGGCGCTCCCTGCGTGAACAGCACATCCTGCGAAGTATAGGGCACCCGCTCGCCCAGGGCCATCAACTGGCGCAGATCGGCGGCGCCCAGATGAGACAGGAAGCCGCCCGGCTGCGCAGCCGCATTCGCACAAGGCGCAGCGAACGACGATGCAGCCATCAGCTTTGTCATGCGCTCCCCGGGTTTCGTTGGCCTCGCGGAGGTGCGGGGCACTTTTAGATAACCGGATCAGCGCGGCACACATTGATACACATCAATCGCCTCTTACCTCTCCCCGCATCTTGCGCGGGGAGAGGTCGGGTCGCGCGTGATCCGGGTGAGGGGCGGCGCACTGCAGTTGCCGCCTAGCAAGACCTATCGAATCGAAGAAGCGGAGATGGCAGTGGCTGAGGTGCCACGCCCCTTACCCCACCCCTCTCCCCGCGCAGAGCGGGGAGAGGGAGCCGGCCGCGTCTGCCGCAACTATTCAACTCTAACGCGGCCGGATGAAACTAAAACCTCTCGCTTTCGATGGCCGCAACCGTCCCGGCATCGAGCAGATGCTGGCCCCAACCGCGTTTCGCCAGCGCATGCGACAGCTTCGGCGACACTAGCAGCAACAGCACAGTCATCATCAGCGGCACTACGCTGAGCCAGTCGATGCGCACCGGCGTGAGCTCTTCGGTGCTGCCGGCATAGTCGCCGCGGCGACGCAGGATATCGCGGCAAATGCATAGCAGATCGCGCCTGTCGCCGCCGCGCTGCGCACTGCCGAGCAGCACCTGCATGGCCTGATGCGTGACCACGCCCTCTCGTGTCGTCGGTGCGACATCCGGCGTCTCGCCCAGGGAAACGCGCAGCAGCAGATCGACCAGATCGACGCCGGCCAGATAAGCCGCCATCGGCTCCACCAGCCGCGGATTGCAGTCGATATAGAATGGCCCGCTGTCATCGTCCGGCATGATGAAGTCGATCGACAGCGCGCCGTGCCAGGCGAGATGCCTACCGATGGCCGCGAGATCGCCGCGCACGCGGTCTCGCCGCACGCTGCGCTTGATGGCATCGCCGCCGCCGGCGCCCTCCATGATCTGGCGAGTGACGTGAAGGCCGACCAGTTCGCCCCGGCAGAACACACCCTGCGCCTTCTCGGTCGCGCCCGTGACACGGGCCTGCACCAGTACTTCGCCGGCAAAGCCGTTGCCGGCCTCAAGCTCTTTCATTGCCAGCGCGAGGTCGGCATCATTGCGCACCATCCAGACGCCACGGCTCGCAGTGCCGATCGCTGTCTTGATGACGCAGGGAAAACGGACTGCAGCACGAAGCGTATCGGCGCCGGCGACGATCTGGGTCTCGGGTTGCGGCAATCCAAGCTCGCTCAGCATACGGCTGAAACCGGCCTTGCTATGCGCCGCCCGATAGCTCGCGAAGGGCGGCAAGGCTAGGCCGGCCAGCGGCCTCAGCCGCTCCTGCACCCTGGCGAACAGGAAGCCCTGTTCGTGGATCGGCAGCAGCACGTCGTAGTTGCCCGTCGCCAGCAGGCCTTCGATGAACCGCAGGAAGCCCGAGGGATCGTCCCTCATTCCCGGGCAGCGGCGATATATGCGGACAAATCGCGAGAACCGCGCCAGCCCGGCAGCGGCGGGATCGCAGACATCCACCACATGGCCGGCGAGGCCGAGCACGGTGACAGCCTCCCGCGCGGAGGTGCTGGTGCCTTCCGACAGCAGGATCCGCAGCGGCTTAAAATTCGGGCTGCTCGTCATCATGCTCAATCATGTCGCATTCCCGGGCCGTGGTCGCGTTTCCCGATGCCGCCCTGCACGGGCCGCAACACCTGCATGTCGCAGCGCTGATAGACATTAACCTGCTGAGAACGTAGGCATAGCGCACCTTTTCGAGGCTGCAAAAGCGGCCGTCAGCCGCCTTGGGTGGAAACGCATATGGTCGATATTCCGGCCTCGACCTCGCATCTCGCGTCGCGTGACCACGTCCCTTCGGCGACGCGGACGCTGACGGCGATTTCCACTGCGCATTGGGTCAGCCACTTCCACATCTTCGTACTGCCAATGCTGTTCCCGTTCCTGAAGGACCGGCTCGGCGTCGGCTATATCGAACTCGGCTTCGCCCTCACTACCTTCGCTGTCGTCTCTGGCCTCACTCAGGCGCCGATCGGCTATCTCGTCGACCGCATCGGCGCGCGCAAGATCCTGATCCTTGGCGTCATGCTCGGCGGCTGTGCGCTGATCGCGCTCGGCCTGTTGCTCAGCTATCCCGCGCTGATCGTCTGCGCCGCGCTGCTTGGCCTTGCCAACAGCGTCTATCATCCGGCCGACTACGCCATCCTTGCCGCGCATATGGACGAGTCGAAGATGGGCCGCGCATTCTCGATCCATACCTTTGCCGGCTTCGTCGGCGGCGCAGTCGCGCCTCCCCTGATGGCGGCACTGCTGGTCGGTATCGGCGGCCAGGGCGCGCTGATCGTCGCGGGAGCCATCGGCGTGGCGATCGCACTGATGCTGATCGTGGTCGGCATTCCCGATGCCGGCGCGATGGCAGATGGCGATGACGCAAAGGGCGCCGAATCGCCGAAGGTCAGCATGATGACCCCGGCGATCCTGATGCTGACGCTGTTCTTCACGCTGCTGTCGCTGTCGCAGAATGGCATCAACAGCTTCGGCATCGTCGCGCTGATGAATGGCTACGGCACATCGCTGTCATCGGCGAATATCGCCCTCACCGCTTTCCTCGCGGCCAGCGCCGTCGGCGTGCTTGCCGGCGGCTGGCTGGCCGATCGGACCAGACACCACAGCCGCGTCGCTGCCGTGTGTTTCACGATCAATGCCGCCATCATCTGTGCCATCGCAGCGTTCACGCTGCCGACGCCGGTGATCGTCGCGGCCATGACCACCGCGGGCTTCCTCGGCGGCGTGCTGACGCCGTCGCGCGACATGCTGGTGCGCGAGGCCGCCCCTCCCGGCGCCGCCGGCCGCGCTTTCGGCATCGTCTCCACCGGCTTCAATTTCGGCGGCATCATCAGCCCCATCCTGTTCGGCTGGTTCATGGATCACGCGCTGCCGCATTGGGTGTTCGGCGCCTCCGCCTGCTTCATGGCGGCGACGGTGCTGCTGGCGCTGGTGTCGGAGCGCAAGCGATAACGGGTTGTCGTCCCCGCCTGCGTGGGGACGGCGGGGAGCGGTTCTGTTATAGTCTCCGCCGCATGCTCACGGTTCGCCACCTCACCAAATCCTATCGCTCAGCCCAGGAACAGGTCGCCGTTCTGCGCGGTGTCGATCTCAGCGTTGCCGCCGGCGAGAGCGTGGCGCTGACCGGCGAATCCGGCAGCGGCAAGAGCACGCTGCTGCATCTGATCGCCGGTCTCGATGAAGCCGACGGCGGCGAGATCACCCTTGGCGACATCGTCGTCACCGGCCTCCACGATTCCGCGCGCGCCGCGCTGCGCCGCGACCGGCTCGGCCTCGTATTCCAGCAATTCAACCTGATCCCGTCGCTGTCGGTCGCCGACAATCTGGCATTTCAGGCGCGCATCTCCGGCAAGCACGACGCAGCCTGGCAAAGCGAACTCACCGAACGGCTCGGGCTTGATGCGCTGCTCAAGCGCTATCCCGAACAGCTCTCCGGCGGCCAGCAACAACGCGTCGCCATCGGCCGCGCGCTGGCCTCGAAGCCGCTGCTACTGCTCGCGGATGAACCCACCGGCAATCTCGACGAGGACACGGCTGACGAAGTCTTGAGGCTGGCGCGCGATCTCGTCGCCCGCACCGGCTGCGGTTTCCTGATGGTGACCCACAGCGAGCGTCTTGCTGCGACACTGGATCGCCGCATCCATCTTCATGCCGGATTGATCGCGTGAGACGCGCGCTCTGGATCCTTGCAGTACTGCTCAGCCACTGGCGCCGGCATCCGATGCAATTCGCCACGCTCCTGATCGGCCTGATCGCCGCGACCGCATTATGGAGTGGCGTGCAGGCGCTCAACCAGCAGGCGCGCACCAGCTATGACCGCGCCGCCGCCGCCTTCGGCGGCACGCGCACGCCGATGCTGGTCGCAACCAATGGCGGCGCGTTTTCGCAACAGCTCTTTGTCGATCTGCGCCGCGCCGGCTGGCCGGTCTCGCCCGTCGTCGAAGGCCGCGTGCAAATCGGCGGCCGCTCCGTGCGCCTGCTCGGCATCGAGCCGGTGACCATGCCTGTCGAAGCCAGCGCTGCGACGGAGATCGGCAGGACCGGCGCGCAGGCCTTTCTCACACCGCCCGGGCAGGTGCTGGTCGCGCCGGAAACACTGACCAGCCTCGGCCTTACTGAGGGTGCGACGCCTGCGCTCAACGACGGAGCCCTGCTGCCGCCGTTGAAATTGCAGCCGCAGCTCGCGCCCGGTGTGCTGGTGGTCGATATCGGCATCGCACAGAAACTGCTGAAGATGCCGGACCAGATCTCGCGCCTGCTGATCGGCAGCGCCAAGGGTCCCCGCGCGTCGCTCGGCAGCGTCGCCGGCGATCGGTTGCGGCTGGTGCAGCCGGATGCCGAGACCGATCTGGAACGTCTCACCGACAGCTTCCATCTCAACCTCACCGCCTTCGGCCTGCTATCCTTCTTCGTCGGGCTGTTCATCGTCAATTCGGCCATCGGCCTCGGCTTCGAGCAACGACTGCCCATGCTGCGCACCTTGCGTGCCTGCGGCGTCTCGGCGCGGCAGCTCAACAGTGTGCTGATCCTCGAACTCGTCAGCATCGCACTGATCGCCGGCGCCATCGGTCTCGTCTGCGGCTATTTCATCGCCGCATCGCTGCTGCCCGACGTTGCGGCCAGCCTGCGCGGGCTCTATGGCGCGCAGATCCCGGGGCAACTCACGCTGAAGCCCGAATGGTGGTTCGCTGGTCTCGCGATTTCCATCATCGGTGCGCTGCTGGCGGCGACATCGAGCCTGCTGAAAGCTGTCCATCTCCCCTTGCTCGCCACCGCACAGCCCTATGCCTGGCAACAGGCACAGCATCGCTGGCTGCGACTGCAAGGCACGGGCGCATTGCTCGTGTTCATCGCTGCCGGACTTGCGCTCTGGTTTGGCGATTCACTGATTGCTGGCTTCTTCGTGCTTGCCGCATTGCTGCTCGGCGCAGCGCTCGCATTACCGGTCATTCTCGGCATCGTCCTTGCCGGCGGTGAACGCAGCACGCGACGGCCACTCGTCACATGGTTCTGGGCCGACAGCCGGCTGCAGCTCTCCGGCCTGTCGCTGGCGCTGATGGCGCTGCTGCTGGCGCTCGCCGTCAATGTCGGCGTCGGCACCATGGTGGAGAGTTTCAGCCGGACCTTTACGGGATGGCTCGACGGGCGGCTGGCGTCCGAGATCTATCTGAACTCGGCGAGCGAGAGGCAGGCGAGCGAGATCAAGACCTGGCTGAAGACGCGCCCCGACGTGCAGGCAGTTCTGTCGGGCAGCCGCACTGACGTGCAGTTCAACGGTGCGCCGATCGAGCTTCTCGGCTTCGCCGATCACGCCACCTATCGCGATCAATGGCCGCTGCTGGATTCAACCAGCGACGCATGGGATCGCGTGCGCAGCGGCGACGGCGCGCTCATCAGCGAACAACTCTCGCTGCGCATGAAGCTCAAACCCGGCGATCGTCTGGACGTGCCGACGCCGACCGGTACATGGCCGATGGACGTCGTCGCCGTGTATGCGGATTACGGCAATCCCAAAGGCCAGATCGGCGTGAACATCGATGCGCTGGTCAAACATTTCCCTGACATCTCGCAGACCCGCATGGGCCTGCGCGTCGCACCTGCGAATGTGCCGGCGCTGATCGCAGCCATCCGTACGCGCTTCGGCCTCGACGGCCGCAACGTCGCCGATCAGACGACGGTGAAAACGGAATCGCTAGCGATCTTCAACCGCACCTTCGCGGTAACGACCGCGCTCAATGCCTTCACGCTTGGCGTCGCCGGCGTCGCACTCCTTACCAGCCTGCTCACGCTGAGCAATTCGCGCCTGCCCCAACTGGCGCCGCTCTGGGCCATTGGCATCACGCGTCGCCGCCTTGCCGGCATCGAGTTGTTGAAGACGCTGTCGGTCGCCTTGATCACCTCACTGCTGGCGCTGCCGCTCGGTCTGCTGGTGGCGTGGTGTCTGATCGCCATCGTCAATGTGAAGGCCTTCGGCTGGCGCCTGCCATTCCATGTGTTTCCGCTGCAACTGGTCCAATTGCTCGGCGTCGCCATGCTGGCCTCGCTGCTCGCAGCCTTGCTACCGATCCTGAAACTGCTGCGCATGCAGCCGGCCACACTGGTGAAGGTATTCGCCAATGAGCGCTAGCCTCATCACGCGTCGCAATTTGATCGGCGGCATCGCGCTGCTCGGGCTCGGCGGTTCACGCACATTCGCCCAGGGCTTTGCCGGCCTCGGCCGCGACGCCGAAGGTTTTGCGGCTGTCGTTCCGGGCCGCCCCCTCATCTTTCCGGCTGATCACGGCCCGCATCCGGATTATCGCATCGAATGGTGGTACCTCACCGCCAATCTCACGGACGCATCAGGCAATGCCTATGGCGCGCAGTGGACGCTGTTTCGACAGGCGATGGCAGCCGGCGCGCAGGGCGACGGCTGGGCGACGCCGCAGATCTGGATGGGTCATGCGGCGGTGACATCTGCAAAGTCACATCATGCGACAGAAACCTTTGCCCGCGGCGGCATCGGCCAGGCCGGCGTGACGGCGATGCCGTTCCGGGCATGGATCGATGCATGGGAGATGCGCGGCATCGAAGGCTTCAACCACAGGTCGGTTGCGCCGCTCGATGTGTCGGCATCGTCAGCGGATTTCAACTACCAGCTCCGTCTGGACGCAAAGCAGCCGCTCGTGCTGCAGGGCGATAGCGGTTACAGCCGCAAATCCGAACGCGGCCAGGCATCGTATTACTACAGCCAGCCCTATTTCACCGCATCGGGCGTGCTGACCATCGACAGCAAGGAGATTGCCGTCACCGGCCACGCCTGGATGGACAGGGAATATTCGAGCCAGCCGCTCGCTTCCGACCAAACCGGCTGGGACTGGTTCTCGCTGCATCTGCCCGATAACGCAAAGCTGATGCTGTTTCGTCTCAGGCAGAAAGATGGCGCGCATTATTTTGCCGGCAACTGGATCACCGCGGACGGAAAATCCGAACAGCTTGCCTCAGGCGCTATAGATATGACGCCGACGGTCATGACGGAGATCGCCGGCCGCAGGATCCCGACGTCATGGAAGGTATCGATCGCATCGCGCGGATTGCAGATCGCGACCTCGCCGCTGAATGCCAGGAGCTGGATGACGACGAGCTTCCCCTATTGGGAAGGGCCGGTGAGCTTCACCGGCAGCCACAGCGGCGTGGGTTATCTTGAGATGACGGGATATTGAGGCTGTTACCTAACCTCTCCCCGCCCTTTGCGGGGAGAGGTCGACCGGCGAAGCGCAGCGAAGACGGTCGGGTGAGGGGCATGGCACACTGCCTACCCGATCACCCAACTCTCTGATCGCATCATCATCCGATCCGCGAATACGAGCTTGCGGCGAACGCTGTACCTTGCCCCCTCACCCGGAGCCGTCGCTTCGCGTCGACTCCGACCTCTCCCCGCAAGCGGGGAGAGGTTAAGGAAGCGAAGCTTACTTCGTCAGCGGGCAGCCGCTCTCGGCTGCGGTCGGATAGGCCTTGTCGCCGGGCACCACGGCGAGCTGCTTGTAGTAATCCCATGGCTTCTTGGATTCCGACGGCTTCTTGACCTCGAACAGATAGAGGTCCTTTACCATGCGGCCATTGGCGAGCACCTTGCCGCCCTGGGCGAAGGCGTCATCGACCGGAAGTTCCTTCAGCTTCTTCGCGACAGCTTCGGAGTCCTTGGTGCCGGCCGCCTTCACCGCCTTGAGATAGGACAGCGTCGACGAATAGGTGCCGGCCTGGATCATGTTCGGCATGCGCTGGGTGCGCTTGAAGAAGCGATCGGCAAACTCACGCGACTTGTCGTCGCGGTCCCAGTAGAAAGATTCCGTCAGCACCAGGCCTTGCGCCGCCTGCAGCCCGAGGCCATTCACTTCGGCCAGCGTGAGGAGGAGACCGGCGAGCTTCTGGCCGCCGGCGACGATGCCGAATTCAGCCGCCTGCTTCACGGCGTTGGTAGTGTCGAGGCCGGCATTGGCAAGGCCGATGACCTTGGCCTTGGACGCCTGCGCCTGCAGCAGGAACGACGAGAAGTCCGACGAGTTCAGCGGATGGCGAACGGCGCCGAGCACCTTGCCGCCCTTTGCCTTCACAATGTCGCCGGTGTCCTTCTCCAGCGAATAGCCGAAGGCGTAGTCCGCGGTGAGGAAGAACCAGGTATCGCCGCCAGCTTCGGTCAGCGCGCCGCCGGTGCCAACACCCAAGGCGCGTGTATCGAACGACCAGTGGAAGCCATAGGGCGTGCAGGCATCGCCGGTGACGCGCGACGAGGCCGCGCCGACCACGATGTCGATCTTCTTCTCCTGATTGGAGAGCTCCTGCACCGCGAGCGCCACCGACGAGGTGGTCAATTCAGTGATCATGTCGACGCCTTCGACGTCATACCAGCGCCGCGCGATCGAGACGGCGAGATCAGGCTTGTTCTGGTGATCCGCGGTGACCAGTTCGATCTTCTTGCCGAGCACCTCGCCGCCGAAATCCTCGATCGCCATCTTGGCGGCTTCGACCGAATATTTGCCGCCGTAATCGGCATAGACACCGGACTGATCGTTGAGAATGCCGATCTTGACGCCTTGCGCCGAGGCCGGCGCGGCCAGGAAAAGACCGCACAGCGCAGCCGTCGACAACAGTCCGAACTTCATCAATGCCTCCCAGGTTTTCAATTTGGGCGCACGCTATGTGAGAAGCTCGGGACGAACCAGATAATCTTTCGACTTAGCCGAAATGTGCAGATCAGCCTTGCGTTAGTTCAAGATCACTCCCAACGACGATTGCTGCAACGCACGCACGCTGTCACTGCATCCGCTTTTTCAGCGCCGCGTCGATACAGGCGAGTTCCCGCTCGATCTCCGCGACCATCGAGACAGGATCGGTGTCGGAGATCAGGTGCATCTTCTCGTATGTCCCATCCTGAATGCTCTTCAGGATGGCCAGACGATCGTCCCGATAACCCTGCAGGCGCTCGAAATCGCCGCGCTCGGCATATTTCGCGATGAGTTTCTCGAAGACAGTGCTCATGGGTGGAGTTCCTTGGCATCAAAAGCGCGGGGACAAAATGCCCCGCGCCGTGAACGGTCGGCGATCACAAACCGCGCAGCACCAGCCGGTTGAGACGGCTCGCAAACGCGGCCGGATCTTCTGGCAATTCGCCGTCGAGGATCTGCGCCTGCTCGAGCAGCAGGAACGCGATGTCGGACGCTTCGCCGCCCGCCGCCTTGTCGGCACCGGCGATCTTCGCCACCAGCGGATGACGCAGATTGATCTCGAGGATCGGCTTGGTGACGCTGCCGCGATTCTGCATCGCCAGCATGCGCTCGAGCTCGCGATCCGGACCGGCGCCGCCGGCGACGAGACACGACGCCGACGTGGTCAGACGCGTCGAGACCTTCACGTCGGAGACGCGATCGCCGAGCGCTTCCTTGATGACGGCAATGGTCGCCGCCTCATCGGTCTCGGTCTTCGGCTCGTCCTTGGTCGCGTCTTCATCAATGCGCGGGATCAGATCGAGATTGACCTCGCCCTGGCTCAGCGACTTCAGCGGCTTGCCGTCGAAATCGAGCGGCGCCGACGACCAGAACGCATCGACCGCGTCGGTCAGCAGCAGCACTTCGATGCCGCGTGACTTGGCGGCTTCCAGCTTCGGATTCGACTTGAGACGATCGAGACTGTCGCCCGCGAGATAATAGATCTCGGTCTGGTTCGGCTTCAGGTCAGCGACATAGTCTTTCAGCGAGCGCTTCTCGCCCGAGGTCGTGGTGAAACGCGACAGCGCCAGCAGCTTCTCGCGACGCTCGAAATCCTCATAGATGCCTTCCTTGATCACCGGGCCGAAGGCGTCCCAGATCTTGGTGAAGGTCTCGGCATCCTTCTCGCTCAGCGTCTCCAGCTCACCGATCACGCGGGTCGCCACGGCCTTCCTGATTTGCGCGAGCTGTGGATTGTTCTGCAGCATCTCCCGGGAGAGGTTCAGCGGCAGATCCTCGGCATCGATGACGCCGCGGATGAAGCGCAGATAGGACGGCAACAGGTCCGCATCGTTGGTGATGAAGACGCGACGCACATAGAGCTTCACATGGCCCTTGCGGTTCGGCTCAAACAGGTCAAACGGCTTCTGCGATGGCGCGAACAGCAGCACCGCATAGGAATAGCGGCCCTCGGCACGGTAATGCAGCGTCATCGCCGGTTCGTCATAGGCATGCGCGATAGACTTGTAAGCCGCGCTGTAATCCTCCGGCGTCAGTTCGGACTTGGAACGCTGCCACAGCGCGCTGGCCGAATTGATCTGGCGCGGCTCAGCATCGCCGTCCTTGAGCATGATCGGAAACTGGATGTTGTCCGAATAGGCGCCGACAATGCGCTCGATCTCATAGGTCTCGAGATATTTCTTCGCGTCTTCCTTCAGATGCAGCACGATGGACGTGCCGGTCGGCACGCTCATGCCGTCGCTGACCTGGCCGATCTCGAAACCGGCACCGCCGGTCGAGGTCCAGGTGAAGGCATCATGGGTGCCGGCGCGATGGCTGGTGACCACGATCTTCTCGGCCACCATGAAGGCGGCGTAGAAGCCGACGCCGAACTGGCCGATCAGGTTCGAGCCATCCTTGGCTTCGGTGAGCCGCGACAGGAACGACTTGGTGCCGGAGCGCGCAATGGTGCCGAGATTATCGATCAGCTCCTGGCGATCCATGCCGATGCCGGTATCGACGATCGACAGCGTACCGGCCGCCTTGTCCGGAATGACGGTGATGTTGGGCGACTGGCCGTCGGGGATCAGCTGCGGATTGGCGATCGCCTCATAGCGCAGCTTGTCGCAAGCGTCGGACGCATTGGAGACCAGTTCGCGCAGAAAAATGTCGGTCTCGGAATAGACCGAGTGAACCATCAGGTTCAGCAATTCGGCGACTTCGGCCTGGAACGGCTGGGAAACGGGTGCAGCGGTGTCAGTGGTCGTCATGAAAAGTGCCCGATACTGGTAAGGGAGAGATCACGCATATAGCGACGCGGATTTGCCGAGTCCATGGTTCGAACCGATGGTTTCCGCGCGAAAAGGCTGATCGGGAACTGAAACTCGCGACGCTACTTTGAAGCAGCGACCTGCGATGCGAGCAGAGCCGTGGTCGCATCGAGATCGACCAGCGGATAGACCTCGAACTGCGCCGGGATGATATCGGCCCATTCGTTCAGGATGCGATGCAGCACTTCATTGCCATCGACCTTGAACACCGCGACCACGCCGCGGCCGACGCGCGGATAGATGTGCTGGCAGACACCCGACGCCTGATACCCCGCCATCCACGGCCAGAAGCTCTGACGCGCGGCCGCCATGTCGGACGGACGATCGGCGCGCGGATTCGAGATCACCAGAAACAGCATCGCTGATCTCCTGTTGGCACACTCAGAGTGCGTCAACCCTGCAGCGCACCGTGATAGGCGCTTTCCAGCATGGCCAGGCATTCACGCGCACGTGCCTGCGCGATGTCGTTCGCGGTCTGGGAGATTTCGCGGAGATCGCGGATCGCCAGATCGACGGCGCTCAGTAGATCGATTTCACACTCATCGGCCTGGGGGGCCGCTACACGCATGGGGAAAGGGATAACTACACTCACTGGCACGCCCGCTCTTCACGATTGCAACGCTCGAATCACTCGCGACTCATTTGGCCTGCGAATGGTTAAGCCAATCGGTAGGAAGCAACGGATCTGACGTAAAACTGTCGCGCCGCCGTCAATCCTGCCAGCTCACCGGCGGGATCAGACCGACGGACGGGTCATCGCCAGGGTCATCCGACGGCTGGATCGTGGGCGCTTCGTCCTGTTCGGGCGTCGCGTCGATAATCATGGCCGGCGACGGAAGCTGTGGAACGGCCATGCTCTGCTGCCCGCGCCGATAAGATTCGAATTCGAGCTGTTTGGCGAAATACCGGAACAGGTCAGCCGCGTATTTGCGCTGCTCGGGGCTGGACGCCGAGGCGATCTGGAAGATCAATTCGTCGGACAGTTCCGACGTGGTCGCACCGGTCAGGTCTTCGAGAACGCTCATCACAATGGCTCGGCCTATGAAGCTTTGAGCCTGCACGAGTGTGGTTGATATCGCGTTGTTGGTCAGAGCAATCGGGGGGCGCGTGCATAAGCATCACTAATGACGCCCTAATTTGTACCGCTAGGGGGGCATCGAACGTCCTGCGGATGCGGCCGCGCATGCCCAGACGCAATGAGATAGTGCCTATTGCGCACTCTTGCCGCTTATTCGTGCAAGTCGGCGGAACCCGGCACACGGAAAATTAAGCCACGATTAACCATGACCGGGCAATAACCGGGAGGTAACTGATTGCTGTCAACGGGGATACGACGATGGTCTTGGCAATGAACCGCAGCAGTCATTCTGCGCATGCCAATGCAACCGAAGAGAACGACGATAGCTCCGATATCTCCGCGCTGATCGGGCGGTTGACCGCCGAGGTCAACGAGATCGCCTGCGAGAAAACCCGGTCGATCCAGCACATCACCAACCAGATGAAGATGCTGGCGCTGAACGCGCTGATCGAAAGCTCGCGCGCGGGAGCGCAGGGCGCGGGCTTCGCCGTCGTCGCGCAGGAAGTGCGCAATGTCGGCCAGCAGGTCGAGACCATCGCGCGCGATCTGGAATCCCAGCTCACAGCCCGCACCGGCAGCCTGATGGCGTCGATCGAGAAGATGACCGAGCGCTCGCGCGGCGAACGCATGGTCGACCTGTCGCTGAATGCCATCGAGCTGATCGACCGCAATCTCTATGAGCGCACCTGCGACGTCCGCTGGTGGGCGACCGACTCCGCCGTCGTCGACTGCGCGGCCGCACCGAGCGACGCCACCGTCGCCCATGTATCGGAGCGGCTCGCCGTGATCCTCGGCGCCTACACCGTCTATCTCGATCTCTGGCTGTGCGACATGCAGGGCAATGTCATCGCCAGCGGCCGTGGCGATCGTTTCAATGTGACGGGCCAGAATATCGCCGGCACCGCCTGGTTTCGCGACGCCCGTACGCTGCGCTCCGGCGACGACTACACCGCGGGCGACGTCGAGCGCCAGCCGCTCCTGAACAATGCGCAGGTCGCGACCTATTGCGCCAGCGTGCGCGAAGGCGGCAAGGCCAATGGCCGCGCCATCGGCGTGCTCGCGATTCATTTCGACTGGGAAGCCCAGGCGCGCGCCATCGTCGAGGGCGTTCGCGTCGACGACGACAAGACGCGCGTACTGCTGGTGGATTCGAACCTGCGCGTCATCGCCTCGTCCGACGGCCAGGGCCTGCTCACCGAACGCATCCCGCTGGCCTTGAACGGCCGCCGCAGCGGCTTCTATCACGACCGTTCGGGCGGCCTCGTCGCCTTCCATGCCACACCGGGCTATGAGACTTACAAAGGTCTCGGCTGGTACGGCGTGATCATGCGCGGCGCCTAGCCGCACGATCTAGTCAATGACGACTTCGCTGCGATAATCTCCCCTACGCCATGAGCGGGAGACAGCGATGACCGACGTCACTTTCGAACCGGCAATTCCGGTTCTGCGCATCTATGACATTGCTAAAGCGAAGGAGTTCTATGTCGACTTCCTCGGCTTTGCGATCGACTGGGAACATCGTTACGAGCCGGACTCCCCGCTCTACATGCAGGTGTCGCGCGGCGGCGTGAAGCTGCATCTCAGCGAACACTATGGCGACGGCACGCCGGGCAGCGTGGTCTATATCCGCGGCAGCAATATCGCGGCTTTCGCAAAGGAGCTGCATGACAAGCGGGCCCGTTTCGCGCGCCCGAGTCCGACCGATACGGCCCCAAAGATCACCGACCCGTTCGGCAATGTGCTGCGCTTCGATGACGCGACCAACACGCACTGAGCCCGCCGCTTCAGCCATCGCTGCAACGAGAGAACTTACCCGTTCAACCAGTTCCGGATCTTCGCGAAGAACCCCGTGTCACGTCGCACGCTGACAGGCCCCACGGCAATTGGCCGCACGGGCTCGCCATCCACGACCGGCGCTGCCCTTGCTGCCGCCAGCGCCATGGGCCCGACCTGCGCGAGGAACGCATGTTCATGGCTGCGCGTCAGCCGCGCCAGCGCGGCGTCAAATGGCAGCCACGCGACTTCGCTGATATCCTTCATCAACTTGCGTGACGGCGCGGCCGCGGCCTCCATGTGCCAGAAATGCACGACCTTGGTCCGTTCACCGAGCGGATAGGCCAGGGCACCGAGATAGTCATGCACCGACGCGGCATGGCCGGTCTCTTCCAGCACCTCGCGCTCGGCTGCGTCGCGCGGCGTCTCGCCATTGTCGAGCTTGCCCTTCGGCAACACCCAGTCGCCGCGCTTGCGCAGGCAGACCACGGCGAACAGCGGCGTCTCGCCCCGCTGCACGACAATGCCTCCCGCCGCCATGATGATATCGCGCGCCATGATTGTCCTTAACCGCTAACGCACAAAGACGCCATCGAGGTCATCCTCGATATGAGCACGAATGATGGAATCGAAGTCCGGTTCCGCCTGGAAACCCAGCGCCAGCGCACGTTTGGTATCGAACATCGTGGGCCATCCGGCAACCATCGCCATCGTGGCGGGATCTGGCACATGCTTGATGCGTGTCACAACACTGTCACCTGCCACGCGGCGGAGCGCCGCGATCATGTCCGCGACCGATGCCCGCACGCCGGGCATCATCACCGTGCGGCGTGCGCCGAGCTTGGCGCTGTCGAGCGTCGCGCCATGAAGCAGGAATTCCGTCGTCGCGCGCGGACTGGCATGTGTCTGCCCGACGTCGTCGGTTACCGGCAGCACCGCCTCACGCCCGGCCAGCGGCTCGCGAATGATATTGGAGAAGAAACCCGACGCTGCCGCATTGGGCTTGCCCGGCCGCACGCAGATATTCGGCAGGCGAATGCCGATGCCGTCGAAGAAGCCGCGCCGCGTATAGTCCGCCAGCAGCAATTCGCAGATCGCCTTCTGCGTCCCGTAGCTCGACAGCGGCGTGTGAAAGAAATCGTCGGCGATAGGACCGCTATAAGGCGCGCCGAAGGTCGCGATGGACGAGGTGTAGACGATGCGAGGGCGATAACCACCCCCCATCGCGCGGATCGCCTCGAACAGATTGCGCGTGCCGTCGAGATTGACCGCGTAGCCCTTGTCGAAATTCTGTTCGGCTTCGCCGGAGACGACCGCAGCAAGATGGAAGATCAGGTCAGGCTTTGACGCCAGCAGTGCTGCGGGCGCATCCGGTTTTGCGAGATCGACCATGATGCTGCGCGCGCCAACCAGATCGCTGGGGATCGCATCGGCCATCGCAAGATCGCCGATTTCCCCACCGCCGACATGACCGTCCTTCAGCAGCCGCTCACACAGCTTGCGGCCGATCATGCCGGCCGCGCCAATCACCAGAACCTTCATTCCTTGATCTTCACTCTTTGGGCGCCGACAGCTTGTAGATCTCCAGCGCGTCGGCATCGGCGCCGCGCACCGCCTTGCCCATGCGGAAGATCTGCGCCGCGAGCGCAGCCATCGGCACCGGCGTCGATGTGTCCTGCGCCACGGCGACGACCGTATCGAGGTCCTTGAGCATCGTGTGGATGTGGCCGAGCGGCGGCGAGTGAATGCCCTGTGCCATGCGCGGCACGAACAGTTGCAGCGGGATCGAGTCTGCAAAACCACCCGCGAGTGCTTCCGGCAGGCGTTTGGCGTCGATACCGGCATTCACGGCAAGTCGCGTCGCTTCGGCCAGCACCGCCATGGCGCAGCCGACGATCACCTGGTTGCAGAGTTTGGTCATCTGCCCGGCGCCGGTCGGCCCCATATGCGTGAAATTGCGCGCCATCGCCAGAATATAGGGCCTGACACGTTCGACATTGGCGGCCTCGCCGCCCGCCATGATCGCCAGCGTGGCTTCCTCAGCGCCCTTGGTGCCACCCGACACCGGCGCATCGATCCAGCCCATGCCGTTCGCCGCCTTCAACCGCGCCGCGATGGACTTCGTCTTATCCGGATGAATCGAGGAGAAATCGACGACCAGCTTGCCATTGCCGTCGGTGCCGGACAGGCCGTTGTCGCCAAACACCACTTCCTCTACCGCCGATGCATCGGTGAGGCACATGAAGATAATGCTCGCATGGGCGACGACATCACGTGGGCTGGCGGCGACTTTCGCACCGGCCTCTACCAGCGCAATGGCCTTGCCGGGCGAGCGATTCCAGACGGCCACATCGTAACCGGCGCCCAGCAACCGTTTGGTCATCGGCAGTCCCATCAGGCCGAGGCCGAGGTAACCGAGCTTCTCTTTGCCGCCCGCTGAATCCACCATTTTGACGCCGTTGTCCTTCTGCCGCCGAGCCACGCTGCTCGCATCTGCGAGCTATCTACGCTGCGTCCGCAGCCGCAGCAACGATGATATCAACGCCTGCGCAACTGCCAATTGTTGCGCCACAGCACGAATGAATGTTGGGCACGGACCTCGCTTGCCAGAATATTTGAAGCATGAAAGGCTTCAAGACAGTGGGGCTTTTCTTTTGGCCGTGTCTGGCCATCATCAAACGGAGTGAGCGGGCATGAAGCTGGGTTCTTCGAAGTGGCTGATGGCGGCGACTCTCGCGGCGGGGGCGCTGACGGGTGCGGCGCAGGCGCAGACGATTCCGACCATCAAGGTCGGCTGGACCATTCCGGCCGAGGAATCCAAATACTGGATGATGAAGCGCCCGACCGAATTCACCAATCTCGGCAAGACCTACAATATCGAATGGACCCAGTTTCAGGGTACCTCGCCTATGACGCAGGCGCTCGCCGCCGGCGCGCTGGATTGCGCCACCCAGGGCGTGCTGTCGCTCGCCAACGGCGTCAACGGCGGCAACCTCAAGGCCTATATCGTCGCGCAGCACGTGTCGGAAAAGCCCGGCAGCTTCTCGGTCTACTGGGCCGTGAAGGATGACTCGCCGATCAAGACCATCGCCGATCTCAAGGGCAAGAATGTCGGCATTTCCGTCATCGGCGGCGGCACCTATGGTCCGTTCAAGATGCTGCTGAAAGGCGCCGGCGTCGATCCCGAGAAGGACGTCAAGCTGATCGAGATCGGTTTTGCTGCGTCCGAAGATGCGCTGCGTCAGGGCCGCGTCGACGCCATCAACATGAACCAGCCATTTGCCGCGCGCATGGAAGCCAAGGGCGGCACACGCAAGCTGTTCTCGCTGAACGAGGCGATGCCGAACATCGTGCACATCCTTGAAGCCTGCCGCGCCGATTTCGTCGACAAGAACCCCGAACTCGCCAAGGCCTATGTCGCCGACATCACCCTTGGCATGAAGAAGGCGCTGGCCAACCGCGAGGAAACGCTGAAGGTCGTCAACGAAGTCATGAAGGCACCGATCCCGGTGCTGGAGACCTATCTGCTGAAGGAGAACGACTTCGCCCGCGACCCCGGCGCAGCACCGAACTTCCCGGCCATGCAGAAGATGCTCGATATCTATACCGAGGCCGGCATGCTGCCGAAGATGGACGCGATGCAGTTCAAGCACCCGACCATCGTCGCGCCGATCCAGTAGAGCAAGACACGACATCTCACTATATGATGTCCTGAGGCCACGCCCCACGGCGTGGCCTCACTGCATTGGACGACAAGACCAAGAAACGGACAGATCCCATGAAGAAATTGCGATCCCGCGTCACCACCGACGGCCTCGACCGTGCCCCGCACCGCGCTTTCATGCGCGCCATGGGCCTCGACGACGAGGCGATCGCAAAACCCATGATCGGCGTGGTGTCGATGAAGGGCGAGCAGACGCCCTGCAACATGACCCATGACTTTCAGGTCGACGCCGCCAAGACCGGTATTTCCGAAGCCGGCGGCACGCCGCGCGAGTTCTCGACCATCTCGGTCTCCGATGCCATCAGCATGAACCATGAGGGCATGAAGTTCTCGCTGCTGTCGCGCGAGATCATCGCTGACAGTATCGAAGCCGTGATGCATGGCCTCGCTTACGACGCGCTGATCGGCTTCGGCGGCTGCGACAAGACGTTGCCCGGCGTCATCATGGGCATGGTCCGCTGCAACGTACCATCGATCTTCATCTATGGCGGCAGTTCGCTGCCGGGACTGCACAAAGGCAAGACGCTGACCGCCCTGGACTCCTATGAAGCCGTCGGCGCCTTCATGACCGGCGACATCGACAAGCAGGAGCTGGAGGCCATCGAACGCGCGTGTCTTCCGACCATAGGGGCCTGCGCCGGCCAGTTCACCGCCAATACGATGGCGATGGTGTCCGAGGCACTGGGCATCACAATGCCCAATGTCTCGATGATTCCCGGCGTCTATGCCGAACGCGCGCAGTTCGCCCGGCGCGCCGGACGTCTGGTCATGGACATGCTGCGCAACGATGGCCCGCTGCCGCGCGACATCGTTACGCGCAAATCGCTGGAGAACGGCGCCGCCATCGTGGCCGCCACGGGCGGCTCCACCAATGCCGCGCTGCATCTGCCGGCCATCGCCAACGAGGCCGGCATCAAATTTACCATCGACGATGTCGGCGAGGTGTTCGCGCGCACGCCGCTGATCGGCAATCTGCGGCCGGGCGGCAAATATGTGGCCAAGGATGTCCATGACATCGGCGGCACTGCCGTCGTGATCCGTGCATTGCTTGAGAGCGGCCATATCGACGGCTCCTGCATCACCATCACCGGCCGCACGATTGCGGAAGAATACGGCCACGCCAACAAGGCCGATGGCGAGATCATCTACAGTTCAGCAAAGCCGATCATGCCCGATGGCGGCGTCGCGGTGTTGAAGGGCAACCTGTCCCCCGATGGCGCAGTGATCAAGGTCGCCGGACTGAAGAAGACAGTGTTCGAAGGCACGGCGCGCGTGTTCGAGGACGAGGAGAGCTGCGTCGCCGCGGTGAAGGACCGCAGCTACAAGGAAGGCGACGTGCTGATCATCCGCAACGAAGGCCCGGTCGGCGGCCCCGGCATGCGCGAGATGCTCGGAGTCACCGCGCTCATCTACGGCCAGGGCATGGGCGAGAAGGTCGCGCTGATCACCGACGGGCGCTTCTCTGGCGCCACCCGCGGCATGTGCATCGGCTATGTCTCGCCGGAAGCCTATATCGGCGGCCCACTCGCGCTGGTGCGCGATGGTGACAAGATCCGCATCGACGCGCCTGCGCGGCGACTGGATCTGATGATCAGTGATGCCGAATTCGCCGCGCGCAAAGCGGCGTGGACCCAGCGTCCGCCGCGTCATCGGGCCGGTGCGCTGGCGAAATATGCCAAGCTCGTCGGACAGGCCCCCGGCGGCGCCGTCACGCATGATGGCGGCGCGGAATGGCCGTGGTTTGAGTGAGTAGTCCTGGCGCCGGCAGTGCGCTCCTTCTCCCCGCACTGCGCGGGGAGAAGGTCGGGATGAGGGGCAAGGTAACGGCCTATCATCTCGCATGGTCTATCGCGTCGGGATCGGTGCGACCGTGAGTGCGATTGTGCGACGACTACAGCGCGCCGCCCCTCACCCGCCGCGAAGACGCGGCGACCTCTCCCCGTAAAGAACGGGGAGAGGTTAGAGCGCCGTCGCGGCCCTGAGCTCATCCGCCATCGCCGCCTTCAGTCCAACCGCCTCGATCGCGCGGCGCGCCGCCGCAACCAGATCCTGATTGCCTTTGGCGCGGCAGCCATCCGGCAGCAATTCGTTGTTCTCGAAGCCGACGCGGATATGGCCGCCGAGCAATGCGCCCGCGGTGACGCAGGCCGTCTCCTGCGCACCGAAGGCGCAGACACTCCAGTGTTCGAATGTTGGCGCACCGGGCGCGACGAACGGCAGCAGATCGGCCGGGTGCGACGTCTGCCCCGCCGTATAACGGCCGAGCACGAACAGCACCGGCAGCTTCTCGAACGGCACTAGCCCGCGCTTGCGAAACTCGGCCAGCCGCGCAGCATCCTGCGCATCGTAGAGAATGATTTGCGGTGTCGCGCGCTCGCGCTTCATCCAGCCGAGCAGATCGGCGAAGGCCTGCTCCTCGCTGGCATCGGGCACCAGTTCGCGCAGCGCCAGCGACGCCGCTTCCGGCTTCACCGCCTGCACCACCGCGCGCTGCTGCGCCGGCGTGTATTTGCCGAGCGCCTCGGAGGTGATCTGGATGACGAGCCTGTCGCCGACTGCGCTGCGGATCGCCGCGATGGCGTCCCGATAGGCCGCCGCATCGAGCAGGTGACTGCCGTCGGCGTTGCGCACATGGGCATGGATCATCGCCGCGCCTGCCTCGAGGCAATGCGCGGCCGTTACCGCCAACTCCGCCGGCGTCAGCGGCACGGCGGGATGATCGGCCTTGACCTTGCGGCCGCCGTTGGGGGCGACCGCAATGGCAACGGGTGACATGATTTACGGAATCGCTGCGATGACGGCGATCTCGACCTTGATGGCGGGGTCGGCGAGCTTCGACTCGACGCAGGCGCGCGCTGGGCCAACTTCGGGCACCCAGGCATCCCACACCGTATTCATGGCATCGCGGTCATTGATATTCGGCAGCCAGACGGTGGCGCTGAGGATATTGTTCTTGTCGGTGCCGGCTTCCTTGAGGAGCGCATCGATCTTGTCGAGCACCTGCTTGGTCTGCGTCTTGACGTCGCCCGAATATTCATCGGGCACCTGGCCGGCCAGATAGACGGTGTTGCCATGGATGGAAGCCTGGCTGAGACGCTTGCCGGGACCGAGACGCTTGATCATGCAGAAGTCTTTCATTGAGTGTGGAACGGAGTGACCCGGGCGCGACCATCCCCGCTCGGAACTGGCCCGTCAAGCCCATGACGCCACACGGCACAAGTGGCCCCGCGTGGACCACGTCCACTATTCCGCGGCGCGGGCCCGCTTCACGGCATCGTCCATCAACGCCTTTGGCGCTGGCAGCCGCAACCGGCGGCCATGCTGCAGATAGAGCAGCGCGACACGCTTCGGATCGGACAGGTTCCAGATTTCGACCGCGGGCAGCCGCCCCACCAGCGTCACGGACGGCCGATGTGCGATGACATGGGACAGGATCGCGGACTTTGGCCCCTTTTTGAATTTCCGGCGCACTTTTCGCGCGGCATTCTCATTGGCCGCGTGCCAGCGGATCTTGGGTCCGCGGCGACGGTTCAGAAGCCAAGAAAAGATTCGCAAAATGAATGGCATACGGCTTTTCTTTTTGCCCGGTTGCAGCGACGCTGGCGCGGTCGCGCACTCATTCTCTTAGAACGGATCATCGACAGGGGTAAAGCGGCGCGATCAAGGCGAAACGTCGCGATGCCATAGAGAATGAAGCATTCTCTCGGGAATGACGCGTTCTCCTGGGGGAACGACGCGTTTCCCGGGATATACGCGACCCTCGAATCAGGAATAGACCTGCGCCATGTCCGTTCCCGCCGGCGCCTCGCGTCAATCGAAAAATCAGCCAGACGTGTTCCAGACCTCGGACGCATTGTCCGTGCTGCATTCGGTGTTCGGCCTGCCGGGTTTTCGCGGTGCACAGGAAGATATTGTCCGCCACGTGACCGATGGCGGCAATTGCCTGGTGCTGATGCCGACCGGCGGCGGCAAGTCGCTATGTTACCAGTTGCCATCCTTGCTGCGCCCGGGCTGCGGCATCGTCGTGTCGCCTTTGATTGCGCTGATGCGCGACCAGGTCGCGGGCCTGCTCGAGGCGGGCGTCAAGGCGGCGGTGCTGAATTCCACCCTGTCTTGGGACGAAGCCAACGAGGTCGAGCGGCAATTGCTCGCCGGAGAACTGGACCTTCTCTACGTCGCCCCTGAACGTCTGGTCACGCCGCGCTGTCTGTCGATGCTCGGCCGCGCCAGGATCGCCCTGTTCGCCATCGATGAAGCGCATTGCGTCGCGCAATGGGGCCACGATTTCCGGCCCGAATATATCGGCCTCTCGGTCATCGCCGAACGGTTCCCGAACATTCCGCGCATTGCGCTAACCGCAACCGCCGACGATCTGACCCGGCAGGAGATCGTGCAACGCCTCCGCCTGGAAGACGCACCGAATTTCGTGGCGAGCTTCGACCGGCCGAACATCAAATACGAGATCGTCGACAAGACCAACGCGCAGAAGCAGTTGCAGGCTTTCATCAGCGACCGGCATTCCGGCGAGGCCGGCGTGGTCTATTGCCTGTCGCGTGCCAAGGTCGAGGACACCGCCGCCGCATTGAACAAGGCCGGCATCCTCGCGCTGCCCTATCACGCCGGGCTCGACGCACGCCTGCGGGAGACCAATCAGGATCGCTTCATCAATGAAGACGGCGTGGTGATCGTCGCCACCGTCGCCTTCGGCATGGGCATCGACAAGCCCGACGTGCGCTTCGTCTGCCATCTCGATCTGCCGAAGAGCATCGAGGCCTATTATCAGGAAACCGGCCGCGCCGGCCGCGACGGCAAGCCGTCGAATGCGTGGATGGCCTATGGTCTTTCCGACATCGTGCAACAGCGCCGCATGATCGACGAGTCCACGGGATCGGAGACCTTCAAGCGCGTCTCCATCGGCAAGCTCGATGCGCTGGTCGGCCTCGCCGAGACCGTCGATTGCCGGCGCACCCGACTGCTGGGTTATTTCGGCGAAGAGGCGACCGGCACGCGCTGCGGCAATTGCGACAATTGCCTCTCGCCGCCGAAAGTCTGGAACGGCAGCGTCGCCGCGCAGAAGCTGTTGTCCTGCGCCTATCGCACCGGGCAGAAATTCGGCGCCATGCATCTGGTGGACGTGCTGATCGGCCGCCTCACCGACAAGGTCAAGCAATTCGGCCATGACAAGCTGTCGGTATTCGGCATCGGCGGCGAACTCACCGAGAAACAATGGCGCGCCGTGATGCGGCAACTGGTGGCGCGCGGCTTTCTCTATGCGGACGCGGACGCGTTCAATGCGCTTAAGCTCACCGAAGAAGCGCGCGGTGTGCTGAAGGGCGAGATCGAGCTGATGTTCCGCGAGGAGACCGGCGGCACCGGCCGCGCCCCGCGCAGCAAATCCCGCCGCGGCGATCTTGCGGCACCGCGCAGCGACAACGCCAATCCCGATCTGCTCGCTGTGCTGCGCGCCTGGCGTTCCGAAGTCGCGAAGAAGCGCAACGTCCCGGCCTATGTCGTGCTACACGATGCCACCATCGATGGCATCGCCAGCGAACATCCCACCACGCTCGACCAGCTCCGCGAAATCCCGGGGATCGGCGACAAGAAGCTGGAGCATTACGGCGACGAGATCCTCGCGCTGGTGAATGCGACGCCGGGACGATAGCGGGCGATCGACGCCACCGATGTCTATCGGGCGGGCTTGTATCCCTTGATGACGGACTCCGACTTCTTCAGGGCCGCCACAAGTTCTGCCCCGGTCATCAATGCAGTCGTCTGGCTGGACTTGATGGCGCCGCCCGCTGCAATCGCGACGGCGATGGCCGCCATGCTCTCGATATCCGGCACATCGGCGATCAGCATCACGTCATATTCGCCCAGGCAATACCAACCTCCGATCAATGTTCCTCCGACAGCCTCCGTCGTCTGGCGTCCAACGGATTCAACGCGGTTCTGCGGATTCTTCATTTGCGCGGCCCATGATTCCGGCGTGTAGGCAGCCTGATACATATAGAGCGGCATGTTCGACCTCCGTCAGCCGGGATTGTCCTGACCTTTCACCGGGAGAACAGCGCGAGCTTCGCCATTTTCACGGCACGGCCTAACTCTATTCGCGCGATGATACCGGCTGCGATCTGCATGGTGGCGCCGATTGCCCAGCTCAAACAGATGATGCCAGCCGTCCTGGGGCGCACGGTTTCGCCCAGAATGATACTGGAGACTGACGTGATCGCCGTCACCGATGTTATGAAGGTACCGGCCGCAGTGAGCAGCTCCACCATATCCGCACTGTTGCCCAGCCCGCGCCATAGCGGCAGATGCATGCGGTAATCGGCAGGAACCTGGGGCAGATCGATCCCGAGATAGAAGCCGGTAGCCCCGTAAATGATCATGGCGAACACGACTTCACCCGAACCAATGACCTCGATGAAGCGGCCGACCTCGGCAACGAACAGCCCGCAGGCAGCCCCAACCAAAGCGAGTCCGGTCCGTTCGAGAATGTGCGCCAACCTGCTGAGGGTCGAGCGGGTATGCCACGATGCGCTGGGCTTGATGATCATGTGATCCTCGTCTGCCCATGAGCCTGTCGAGTGGGAGTTTTGAGGTCCGTCCTCCGCAATAACAAGCAGGAGTGCTTACCTAAATCGAGTGGGGTAGCGGTACCTGCTTCGGTGACATGTAAACACACGCTCGCATTCTCGCGGCGCTTGCGCGTCCGAGGTGTAAGCATTCCTTCCCGCCCCCTTGTGAGAGGGCGTGCGGAACGCCGGGTGCCCGTTGCACCCTTGGGCCTGATGCGATGCGGTCTTCCGCATGGGGTAATGCATCAGGACTTTCGGAGGCACCGAGCGATTGCCCAGCGTTCCGCCTGCGGCGTTTTTTCGGTTGCTTGCACTTTGCCTCGACGAACGCTCCGATCGCGAATTAAAGTCCCAAGGCGATGGGAAGGGAGCCTCAAGCGAGTAAGCCGAACGCGTTTTGACTTGGTCGTCCGTCACACTGTCCAGGGGTCTGTCGATCCCAAGGCCGGCCGTCTCCTTGCCAGTGGCAGTGCTGGCGCAGATCCGTCCTGCCCGAAGACAGACGTCCCCCATGAACCGCGTAACGCCGCATCTCCGGCGTCCACCGCATCCAGCCCCGCGAACGTGACGATCGCGCTCGCCCCTCTCATCGGGGCCGGACGATGGAGAATATAATCCATACAGGGATGTTGTCAATGGAAGATAGGAAAAATATCTGAAAACTGTCTCGCCGCCCCAAGCTGTCATTCCGGGGCACGGGCGCGCCTTCGCGCACGTGAACCCGGAATCCCAGCATGTTCAGCAAAACACACCGAGATTCCGGGCTCAGTCCGGTCCGCTTCGCGGTCCGTCCTGCCCCGGAATGACGAGCGTGGGTCGGGACTCCCCGGCATCGAACAATACGTATGACGCGAATACCGCCAAAGGCGCCAAAACCGCTGCATTCGTAAGTATCCGGCTACGCGACGAAACAAATCTCCGCTTCCACGAAACAATTTTCTACACGGACGCCATCGGCTGGAAACCGGCCGGGACTACACCTCCATGCAATAAGTAGCCGCGTAGACGGCAGGAGGCCGCCATGAACCACTCGATCCACAGCGCAGACCGCAGCACGCATCTGAAGATCGTCGTTGTCGCCCTGGTTGCCGGCATCGCGGTTGCAGGTTTCGGCATTGCCGCCCGCACGGGCACCAGCGACGGCACCCAGACGGCCCGCGTCATCAAGGCCGGTCAGCCGACCGCGCTCACCAGTTCGAACACGACGGCGGTTCGCTGATTATCGCATCAGGACACCGGACCGGTTTGACTTAAATCAGCGTGATGTGCCGCTGATCCCGGGATCAGCGACATGCGCCGGTGATGCCGGCGCACCGCGCGTTTCAACCTTGGCACCCTCGACAGCCCTTCTGCCCTGCCATAGTAAATCCTTGAGCGCATCGACGCGCCCGAAGATGCAGGACAGACCTTTGACTGTGACAGATGTGGCGCCGGGTGCAGGCGAAGCCAACAGCACCATTCGTCAGGCTTCCGCGACGAGCCCCCAAACTGCAACCGACGCGATCATCAATTCCTATGCCGGCCGATCGATGCCTATCGATCATCTGCGGACCTTCGTCACGCCCGAGATGAATTTCGCGACGCGCACCATCAAGGCGGGCGCACCGGTGCGGCCACTGATCTATAGCAAGCACACGCTGCCTGACTTTCCGATCGTCTCCAATGGCGCGAGTTACGACATCTACGACTATGTTTCGCGCAACCGCGTCGCCGGAATTCTGGTGATGAAGGACGACGAGGTTCCGCTCGAACATTACGATCTCGGTATCGAGGCATCGACACGCTGGCTGTCGATGTCGATGGCGAAATCCTTCAGCACCACACTGATCGGCGCTGCCATCCAGGACGGGTACATCAAGAGCGTCGACGATCCGCTGGTGACTTATCTTCCCGAATTTTCCGGCACCGCCTATGAGGGCGTCAGCGTGAAGACGCTGATGCAGATGACGTCAGGTGTGCGCTGGAGCGACGACCAGACCGACGCGAATTCCGAGCGCCGCAAGATGCTCGCATTGCAGGTCGGGCAGGAGCCCGGTGCCGTCATGCGCTACATGGCTGAGCGCCCGCGCGCCGCGGCGCCTGGCACACAATGGACCTATTCGACCGGCGATACCCATGTGGTCGGCGCGCTGGTGAAGGCCGCCACCGGCAAATGGCTGAGCGATTATCTCTCGGAGAAGATCTGGTCCAGACTCGGCATGGAGGCCGATGGCGCCTGGTGGCTGGAAGCGCCCGGCGGGCTGGAAGTCGCCGGCAGCGGCCTGTTCGCCACCCTGCGCGACTATGCCCGGTTCGGCCGGTTCATTCTCGATGACGGCGTGATCGATGGCACCCGCGTGCTGCCGGAAGGTTGGGTCCGCGAGGCCGGGGCCTCCAGACAGATCAACGGCCAGCGCGTCGATTACGGCTATATGTGGTGGATCGTGCCGGCGCCCGACGGCACGCTCGACGACGGCGCCTTCGTCGCGCGCGGCATTTTCGGCCAGATGCTGTACATCAATCCGAAACAGCGCGTGATCTGCGTGGTGCTGAGCGCACGCTCGAAGCCAACGACGCTGAACGCGCCGATTCTGGACAATGATTTCTTCAATGCGGTGGTGAAGGCGCTGAAGTGAGGCGCTGGCTCTTAACCTCTCCCCGCTTGCGGGGAGAGGTTAAGAGCCGCTCGCTTGTTCTACCCCACTTTGCTCCGCTTCGCCTGCGCCGCGACGCTCAGCTCGGGCCAGTCTTGCGCGATGGCCTCGATCAGCCAGTTGCGATAGCGGCGGATCAGTGGCGCGTCCCAGCGGTCGGCGCGGGTGATGAAGTGATAGATGCCGTCCGAATAAGGCTGAAAGCTCGCATTGCCTTTTCCGATCTCGACGAGGCGGCCGGATTCCAGCTCATGCGCAACCACCATATGGTTAGACAGCGCGACGCCGCGGCCGTGGATCGCAGCGTCCAGCGTCATGTGGCCCTGCCACAGGCGAGGACCGCCGAGGTCGAGTTCGTCATAGATGCCGTGCGCCGCCAGCCAGTGCGCCCAACTGTCGAAATCCTCTTCATGCAGCAGGCGCTGGCTGAGCAGATCGCGCGGCGTCTCGATCGCCGGCATTGAGGCCAGGTAGGCCGGGCTGGCCACCGCGACGATCGGCACACGCGCCGCCTCGATGCAACGCAGGCCGGGGGTGAGCTGCAGCGGGTTGCCATAGACCGACTCGAAGCGGATATCGATATCCGTCTCGTGCGAGGCGAAATCCGGCCGGCGATCGGTGGGGCGTAGCTCGATATCGACGTCGCGATTGGCCTTCTCGAACAATCCAATCTTGCGCGACATCCAGTGCAGCGCGAAGCCCGGCGCGCACCAGATCAGCAGGCGATGATTATCGCCGCGCCGCATCAGGTCGATGGTGGCATCGGCAATGGCATCCATCGCCGCCGCAATATGCCGATGATAGCGCACGCCGTCGTCGGTGAGCGAGATGCTCGACGACGTTCGGTCGATCAGCTTGGTGCCGGTCCATGATTCCAGCGTGCGCAGATGCCGGCTGATCACCGCATGGTCGCGCCCGAGGCTCTGCGCCGCGCGGCGCACGCCGCCGAGCCGCGCCACCGCATCGAAGGCACGCAGCGCCTCGAAAGGCGGGATCGACTTGCGCGACGGCGGGTTCAGCGCCGGGGCCGGCGCGGCTCCGGAGTCGTCCATCACGACAGGATTGGGGCCTGGACTGGAGACCGGCTTCATCATCCATCCACATTCGGTTGGCGGCACGACCGCCAGGCGGATCGTCCCAACGAGACAAGTATTCAGCGAAGCAAGAGACATGCCGGTGTGCACAGAAGCAAGTCGGCAGGGCTGCGGCAAGATGGCAGCCTAGCACGGTGCGCCCGGTGCACCACCATGCCCCTCATTGGCATCTTCCGGGTCATCTTGATGGCGTTACCCTCGTGAGATCTAACGATGGCTCATCGCGCCCTGCGCGGCGGCCGCGGCATGGGGATCACGACACTGACCGATCTGTTTCAACGGCCACGCTACCGCGACCCGCTCAATCCCGGCGGCCCCCTGCTGCCGCGCTCAGGCTGGAGCCGGGCGCCGATGCATCGCTGGACCTTCCAGCACATCCGCGAGATGACGCCGACCGCGCAGGTCTGGCGCGGCCCAGGCCCGGTAATGCCGATGCGCGAGAATTTGCAGGCGCTCGATACGGTTGCTTTCAGCTTTGACGGCCGCGATCTCAGTTTCGAGAACTTTCTGACGGACAATGCCACCGACGGCATGCTGGTGCTGCACCGTGGCGCCATCGTCTATGAGCGCTACTTCAACGATATGAAGCCGCACAGCCAACACCTGTCGATGTCGATGGCCAAATCGATGGTCGGCATGGTGGCCGGAATTCTCACCGACCGCGGCGTGCTCGATCCCAAGGCGCCGGTGACGCACTATCTGCCGGAGCTCGCGCGCACCGCCTATAGCGGCGCGACGGTGCAGCACGTGCTCGACATGACAACCGGTGTCGTGTTCGACGAATCCTACACCACGCCCGGCTCGCATATGGTCAAGCTCGGCTATGCCTGCGGCTGGCGCGTCAACGATCAGCCGGACTACCCGCGCACCATGTGGGAGCTGATCCTGACGCTGACCGAACAGGACCGTCCACACGGCGCGCTGTTCCAGTATCGCTCCATCGAGACCGACGTGCTCGGCTTCATCCTCGAACGTGCCACCGCAACTTCGCTGTCCGAACTCGTCAGCCGCGAATTATGGGCGCCGATGGGCGCGCAGGAGGACGGCTATTTCACCGTCGATCACGGTGGCTTCGCGCTGGCCGATGGCGGCTTCTGCGCAAGCCTGCGCGATTATGGCCGCTTCGCGCAGATGATCGTCAATGGCGGACGGTCCGGCGAATGCCAGGTCATTCCAAATGCATGGATCGACGAGACCCGCAACAACGGCAACACAGAGATTTTCCAAGGCTTCTTCCGCGAAACCCTGCCCGAGGGCGCCTATCACAACAAATGGTGGATCGAGGATCCCCGGGGGCGGGCCATGCTGGCACGCGGCATCTTCGGGCAGCTCATCTATATCGATCCAGAGTCCGAATTCGCCTTCGTCAAGCTCTCGACCTGGCCCGAGGTCACCAGCGTGCCCCGCGCCCGCGAGGCCGTCGCCACCGCGCATGCGATCCGCGATGCGCTCACACGATAACCGAAAGGCAGCGTGATGGGCCGCTTCCTGCTCGGACGTCTGCTGCAGGCGGTGCCGACACTGATCATCGTATCGGCAGCGATCTTTTTTGCCATGCGGCTGATCCCCGGCGATCCCGCTTCCGTCATGCTCGGCGATCTCGCGACACCCGAACAGGTCGAGGCGCTGCGCCGCGAGATGGGCCTGTCCGGCGCGCTGCCGTCGCAATATCTGACCTGGCTCGGCCATATTTTTTCCGGCGACTTCGGCAAGTCGATCTCATCCGGTGAACACGTGCTGCCGCTGATGCTCGATCGCTTCGCGGTGTCCGCAACCATCGTCGTCACAGCCGTGGTGTTTGCCGCGCTCATCGCGGTGCCGGCCGGCATGTTCGCGGCTTGGCGGCAGGGCACCTTTGCCGACTACGGCACCGTGGCACTCTCGACGCTCTTGTTGTCGATCCCGAGCTTCTGGCTTGGCCTGATGATCCTTCTGGTGTTCGGCATGTGGCTCGAATGGTTTCCCGTCATCGGCTACGTATCGCTGAGCGAGAATTTCCGTCAGGGCGTGCTGTTCATCTTCATGCCGGTGCTGACGCTGATCATGGTCGAACTCGGCCCGATCGTGCGCATGGCGCGCGCCTCCACCATTGAGGTCTCCCGGCTCGAATACATCACCCATGCCCGCGCCAAGGGCCTGTCCGAATCCGAGGTGATGTGGCGCCACGCCTTCCGCAACGCCTTTGCCCCGACCTGGACGCTGATCGGCCTGATCCTCGGCGGTTTGCTCGGCGGCATCGCCATCACCGAGACAGTGTTCACCATTCCCGGCCTTGGCCGCCTGCTGGTCGAGGCGATCTATGCCCGCGACTATCCGGTGGTGCAGGGCTGCATCCTGTTCATCAGCGTCATCTATGTCATCGTCAATCTGGGCGTCGACATGCTGTACCCGTTGTTCGATCCGAAGATCGCCCAATGACGCGGTATCTCCCCCGCCTCGCGCGCGGCCGCGCCAATCTCCTGATCGGCGGCGGCCTCGTCCTGCTGCTGGCCTTGCTCGCCATCTTCGGGCCGATGCTGGCGCCCTATGATCCGCTCAAGCTCAACCTGCGCGCCGTGCTGAAAGCACCTTCCGCATCGCATCTGTTCGGCGCCGACGAATTCGGCCGTGACGTGCTGAGCCGACTGATCTATGGCGCACGCACCACCGGCTGGATCGCGCTCGCCACCGTTGCCATCGCCGTCTCGCTCGGCCTGCTGTTCGGCATCGTCGCCGGCTTCCTCCGCGGTTGGACCGACCGCATCCTGATGATCCTCAACGACTCGCTGCTGGCCTTTCCAGGCCTGCTGCTGGCGCTGTTCATCATGGCGATCTCGGGCGCCAGCCGCGAGGCGCTGATCCTGGCGCTCAGCGTCGCCTATATGCCCGCCGTGGTGCGCGTCGCACGCGCCAGCGTGCTGTCGGTGCGCGAACGCGAATACATCGAGGCATCGCGAGTGATGGGCAATTCGGAACTCGTGACCATGGTGCGCCATGTGCTGCCGAACTGCATGGCACCGATCACGGTACTGGCCACCACGATGTTCGGCTGGGTGATCCTGTCGGAGAGCGCGCTAAGCTTCCTCGGCCTCGGCGTACCGCCACCGGCGCCGAGCTGGGGCAACATGCTGGCCTCGGGCCGGCCGTTCATCACCCAGGCGCCGTATCTCCTCATTTTGCCGGGCCTGTGCATCTCGCTGACGCTGCTCGGCATCAATATGCTGGGCGATGCGCTGCGCGACTGGCTCGACCCGAAGATGCAGGCGTAATGCGATGACGATGAAACCCGATCCATCGCAGCCCGTCATTGCCGCCGAGCATCTGACCGTGACCGTCGGCCCCGACGGCAACAAGCTCGTCGACGATGCCAGCTTCTCCATCATGCCCGGCAGCATGCTGGCGCTGGTCGGCGAATCCGGCTCCGGTAAAACCATGGCGGCACGCGCGGTGCTCGGCCTGTTGCCGACACCGCTGATCGCCGCACCCGGCAGCAGCATCAGGTTCCGCCACACCGAACTGGTCGGCATCGCGCCGCCGGCGCTGCGCAAAATCCGCGGCGCCCATATCGGGATGGTGTTCCAGGAGCCGATGGTGTCGCTCAATCCGTCAATGACCATCGGCCAGCAGATGGCGGAAGGTCTCAAACTGCATCATCGCCGGCTGTCGCGCGGCGAGATCCGCGAGCGCTGCCTCACGATGCTGAAGCGCGTCAGCATTCCCAACCCCGTCCATTGCCTCGACGCCTATCCGCATGAATTTTCCGGCGGCATGCGCCAGCGCATCATGCTGGCCTCGGTGATGCTGCTGAAGCCGGATCTTTTGATCGCAGACGAGCCGACCACGGCACTCGACACGCTGGTGCAGCGCGACGTGCTCGATCTGATGGTGGAACTGACGCAAGAGAACGGCACCGCGGTGCTGCTGATCAGCCACGACCTCGGCATGGTTTCGCATTATGTGCGCGATGTCGCCGTGATGCTGAAGGGCCGGATCGTCGAACAGGGTCGCAGCCTCGACGTGCTGTCGTCGCCGCAGCACGACTATACTCAGCGTCTCGTCGACGCGCTGCCGCGACGAAGCGCAGGCGGCTTACGCAACGCCCGCACGATCAAACCGCTGGTCGAATTGCGCGACGTGGTGATCGACTATGCGGGACGCCCGCGGCTGTTCGGCCGCCTTGAGGCCAAGCGCGCCGTTGATGGCGTCGATCTCACCATCGGCGAAGGCGAGACGCTGGCGCTGGTCGGTGGCTCAGGGTCCGGCAAGACCACGCTGGGGCGCGCCACCGTCGGCCTGATCACACCGACCTCCGGCAGTATCGCCTTCCGCGGGGGGCAGATCATGACCTGGCGCGGCCGCGCCGCGCGGCTGCAGCGCGAGGAAATGCAGATCATCTTCCAGGATCCGTATTCCTCGCTCGATCCGCGCCAGCGCATCCGCGACATCGTCGGTGAACCGCTGCGCCTCGATACCGCGATGGATGGCAAGGCGCGCGACGCCCGCGTGCGCGAGGTGCTGGACGAGGTCGGCCTGTCCCGGGATTTCCTGCGAAGATTACCGCATCAACTGTCCGGCGGCCAGCGCCAGCGCGTGGCCATCGCCCGCGCCATCGCAAGGCGGCCCGCATTCGTTGTCGCCGACGAGCCGGTGTCGGCACTCGACATGACGGTGCAGAAGCAGATCCTGAAGCTGATCCGCGAGTTGCAGGAGCGCTATGGTTTCGCCTGCCTGTTCGTCTCGCATGATCTCGGCGCGGTGGAACAGGTGGCCGATCGTGTGGCGGTGATGCAGAACGGAAGGATCGTCGAGGTCGGCAGCCGCGACGACATCTTCGATCGTCCGCAGCATGAGTATACGAAGCGGCTGCTGAATGCGGCGATGCTGCTGGATCGGAGGTTTGAGGGGGCTCACACTCAGTCCTCATCCTGAGGAGCGGTCGCCTCGACCGCGTCTCGAAGGATGGCAGCGTACTCCGGGGCCTTCGCCATCTCATGGTTCGGGACGCGCGCAAGGGCGCGCTCCTCACCATGAGGACGGAGTGCGAGGTATAGAGTGCCACGAAGAAACCCGGAGCCGTCGCTGGCTCCGGGTCTTCAAGTCTGCCGTAACGCTGCGGGCAGTTACGACTTCTTCCACACACCCCAGGCGCGCGGTTTTTCGAGCGGCCACGACTCGTAATTCACGAGTTTTGGCGAGACCGCCTCGATTACGGGATAGTAGTAAAGCCCGAGGATCGGCACTTCCTCTTCCATCTTGGCATGGAGCTGCTTGAGGACGGCCTTGCGCTCGTCGAAGCTGATCGCGTTTAGCGCCTTGAGATACAGCGCCTGCGCGTCCGGATCATCCCATTGCGAGGTCGGCGCCTTGCCCTTGTTGCCGATGATGGTGCCATACATCAGCATCGGGTCGGCACGGGACGAATAGCCGAACGACTGCAGCTGGAACTTGCCGCTCATCCAGTTCTCGAGCTGCGCCGCCCAGTCGATGACGTCGAGCTGCACGTTGAAGCCGGCGGCGTTGAGCATGGCCTGCACCACAACGGCATTTTCATACATGCCGATATAGCGCTTGTTGGTCTGCATCTTGATCGGCTCGCCCTTGTAGCCGGCCTCCTTCAGCAGCTTCCTGGCGGCTTCCGGATCGTATTTCGGCCAGGCCTGGAACGACTTGTCGAAATAGGCCGAGGATTCCGCGACGCCCGAGGGATTGAATTCGGTGAGCCCCATCAACTTGGTCTCGGCCATCTCCTTGAAGTCGATCGCATGTGCCAGCGCCCGGCGGATCTTGACGTTCGACATCAAGGGGTCAGTGGTCTGGATCAGGATCGCCGACAGTGACAGGCCCGGCGCGGTCTTCACGACGGCGCCGCGCTTTCTCATTTCCTCGATGCGCGAGACCTGCAGATAGGTAACGATATCGACCTGTCCGGCGAGCAGCGCGGTTTCCGCCGCGGTCTTGTCGGGGATGACGACGAAACGCACCTCGTCGAAATAACTGGTCCGATCGCCGCCGAAACCGTCGCGTTTCTGCTTCGACGGGACATAGTCCGCGAACCGCTCCAGCGAGACATATTGCTCCTTGCGCCATTCCTTCAGCCTGAACGAGCCGGAACCGATCGCCGCCCCCGCGATCCAGTTGCCGTCAGCGTCGACATTTTTCGGGCTGGCGATCCAGAAATTGCAGACGATATCGGCAAGCCGCACCAGGAACAGCGTGTTCGGCTTGTCGAGCGTGAAGACCACGGTGCCGTCGTCCGGTGCTTCCACCGACTCGACCTTCATGCCGCGCGACCCGTCGAAGCTTGCGGCGCAGACCCATGGCGCACCGGACTTCGGGGCCGCCATGCGGCGGTCCCACAGCCACTTGACGTCGGCGGCCTTCACCTTGTCGCCGTTGTGATAGACCATGCCGTCGCGGAGCTTGAAGCTGTAGGTCTTGCCGTCCGGCGACACGTCCCAGCTCTCGGCGGCGGCGGGGCCGATGGTCATGTCGTTCCTATGCGCGACAAGCTGCTCATAGATATGGTTGAGGACGTGATCGGTGAGATTGTCGCTGCGCGACGCGTCGAGCGTGCGGATATCCGCCGTCATCACGATCCGCATTGTGCCGCCGCGGATCGGCTCCTCGGCGGCGGCAGCGCTTGCGAATGTGAAAGCCGCGACAATGGCGGCGAAAGCAGATCTCATCCTCATGCGGCTCTCCAAATCACGTTGCACAAATGTCTAAAGTCCAAAGTTCCGTGCCGTCTGGTCGAGTGCGCGCTTGAGCTTGTCGACGAGTTCATCGATCTCGGCATGAGTAATGACCAGCGACGGGCTGAGTACGATCGACTGGCCGACGGCGCGAACGATCAGGCCCTGATTGTAGGCGGCCTCGCGGCAGAAGACCCCGGCGCCGTCCTCGACCGTGAAGATCTCGCGGGTGTCCTTGCCCTTGACCAGTTGCAGCGCCGCCAGCGTGCCGATGCCGCGCACCTCGCCCACGACCGGATGCTGTTCGAATTGCGCCAGCGCCTGATGCAGATAGGGGCCGATATCGTCGCGGACGCGATCGACCAGGCCTTCGCGTTCAATGATGTCGATATTGGCGAGCGCCACCGCGCAGGCGACGGGATGGCCGGAATACGTATAACCATGGGCAAGCAGTCCGCCACTGCCAATCGTCTCGAACACCCGCTTGTTCATCGCAACCGCGGCGATCGGCAGGTAGCCGGAGGACAGGCCCTTGGCTAGCGTCATCAGGTCCGGTGTGACACCATAGGTCTGCGCGCCGAACCATTCGCCGGTGCGGCCAAAGCCGCAGATCACTTCATCCGCAATCAGCAGCACATCGTATTTGCGGCAGATGCGCTGGATTTCCGGCCAGTAGGTCGAGGGCGGATCGATCACGCCGCCGGCGCCCTGCACGGGCTCGCCGATGAATGCCGCAACATTCTCCGGTCCGAGTTCGAGGATTTTCCGCTCCAGCGCCTGCGCGGCCTGCAGCCCGAATTCCTCCTTGGTCAGCTCGCCGCCGAACATGTACCAGTGCGGATGCTGGATATGCGCGAAGCCGGGCAGCGTGCCGCCGTCCATGGCATGCATATGCGGCATTCCGCACAGGCTCACGGCTGCCAGCGTGCTGCCGTGATAGGCCATGGTGCGACTGATGAAGGTGCGCTTGGCCGGCTTGCCCTGCAGCTTCCAGAAATAGCGCACCATGCGGACGATAGTGTCGTTGGCCTCGGAGCCGGACGAGGTGAACAGGAAATGGTCGAGGCCCTCCGGTGTGAGCTGAGAGAGCTTGTGCGCGAGCTCCGTCATGGCCGGCGTCGTCGACTGGAAATGGTTGCTGTAGAAGGGCAGCTCCGCCATCTGCCGTGTGGCGGCATCGACCAGTTCCTGCCGGCCATAGCCGACATTGACACACCATAGCCCGGCCATGCCGTCGAGAAATCTGCGGCCGTCACTGTCCCAGATCTGGCAGCCCTCGCCTCGCACCACGACGCGTGTCTTGCCGCCGGTGATCACGGCAGGATCGGTGAAGGAATGGACGTGATGCGCGCCGTCGAGCGCCTGCAAATCGCCGGTTGTTCTTGTTGTATCGAGCATGTTTTTCTCCGACGACGCCGGACAGCCACGAACAGGGCCAGCGTCAACGAAGGGATCATCGAATTGCCCAGGCGATTGCGGGAGATGCCAAACAGGGGGTCGGTGGTGCGCGCTGCGCACCGTGAGGGATGACGCTTCAATAAGAACTCGTCATGCCCGGGCTTGTCCCGGGCATCCACGCCTCACTTCACTTCTGTCAAAAACGTGGATGGCCGGGACAAACCCGGCCATGACGGCGGAGAGAGGCGTGCGCCGCGGCTCTACGCGTGGCGATCGAAATCCGCCGGGGTCAGTTCGATCGGCTGGCCATGCGGCGTGCGATCGGCGGCGTGGTCCCAGGCATCGCGGTAGCGATGCAGCGCATCCGCCGTCGTCACACCCTTCTCGGCGATCAGGTTTTCCAGCGTCGCTAGCCAGTGCCGGTAATAGGTCTCGCCGGTGTCGGCATCGCCGCCCGCCTGGGCGCGCTTGATCTCGGCAGCCAGCGCCGCAGCCCATTCCATCCAGGTGAACACGCCGCGCTCATGCAGCGTCACGGCCATGGCAAAGGCCTGGGCCTCCCACGGCTCGCGAAACACCGGACCCTCGGCGTCACAGGGGATGCTCGGGATTTCGGCCGTCGCACGCGTTGCAGCTTGAGTATTGGTCGTCATCACACCGGCTCCAGACATCAGGCGAATCCTACACCGACGTGCGCCTCACGCAAATGTCGCTGCGTGACGCGCATGGCAGGTGTCTAATTCCTGACCTGCGAGAAAAACTCCAACATAAAGCGCGATATGCGGCGCGTTGCCCCGTCTGCAGGCTCACACTGCACAATCTGCGATCTTGCTCCGCTGAATAATTTTGGCGTACCCGTCGCTGCACTCGATCCCGTGAATAAAAGGTAGACTTAAGATGGAAAAGCCAAGCCTCATCCTGACCGGAGGACGCGTGTTCTGTGGTCTCAACGAGGGCTTTGTCGAAGCCATCGCGATCGCATCGGGACGCGTGCTGGCGACCGGTTCGGCCGAGATAATCGCCGAGCTTGCCGGGCCGGATACGCGCATCATCGAACTCGCCGGCCGCACCGCCATCCCGGGCCTGAACGATGCGCATATGCATCTGCTGCCGCTCGGCCTGACCATGACCGAGATCAATTTGCGGCCGGAGACCGGCGCCAACAGCATCGGCGAGATCCTGCGCCGCGTCGCCGAGAAGGCGAAGACCGCCAAGCCCGGCGAATGGATCAATGGCCGCGGCTACGACCATTACGAGCTCGCGGAAAAGCGTCACCCCACCGCGGAAGAGCTCGATCAGGTCGCGCCGAACAATCCGGTCTATCTCAAGCGCACCTGCGGCCATGTCGCTGTGATCAACACGCAGGCGATGCGCGCGGCCGGCATCGGCCATAACACGCCGCAGCCCGATGGCGGCATGATCGAACGCCGCGACAACAAGCTCACTGGCCTGCTCGCCGAACGCGCGCTACGCCTGATTGTCGATGCCGCGCCGAAGCCCAGCGCCGAACGTTTGCGCGATGCGATTGACCGCGCCAGCCGGTTCATGCTCGAGCAAGGCTTCACCAGCGTGATGGATGCCGCGGTCGGCATGGCCGCGGGCATGGATGAGATCGATGCCTACGAGCATCTTGCGAAATCGAACACGCTGCCGATCCGCACCTGGGTCTGTATCTACGGCAACACCGACGGCATCGGCGATCAGGCCCATGCTGCAGGTTATCGCTTCGGCCGCGAGGTCGGCATGCTGCGCTATGGCGCGATGAAAGTGTTCGGTGACGGTAGCGCCGGCGGCCTCACCGCCGCGATGTCGGAGCCCTATCTCGTGGGCGATCCCGAGAACCGCGGCATCTTCTGCTACACCGACAAGGAAATGCACGACTATCTCGCGCATTATCACAGCCTCGGTTACCAGCTCGCGATCCACGCCATCGGCGATGCCGCCATCGAACAGGTGCTGTCAGGCATCGAGAAAGCCTCGACGGCGGAGAACCCTATCCTCGGCCGCCGCCATCGCATCGAGCATTGCGGCTTCCTGAGCGACAGCCAGATCGCACGCATGGGCGCCGCGGGCATCGACCCGGTGCCGCAGCCGGTCTTCATGTATGAATTCGGCGATCTCTACATCACCAATCTCGGCCAGGCGCGCACTGATGTCGCCTATCCCATGCGCAAGTGGTTCGACGCAGGTCTGCATCCGGCGGCGAGTTCGGACGCGCCGGTGTCCACCACCGATCCGTTCAAGAACCTGTTCACGATGACCACGCGCATGTCCAACCGTCATACATTGCTGGGCGAAGGACAGAAGCTGTCGATGGCGGAAGCGATCCACGCCTACACCTATTTCGGCGCCTATACGCAATTCGCCGAAGATCGCATGGGCCGTCTGGTGCCGGGCCAGCTCGCGGATATCGCCGTGCTCAGCCACGACGTCTTCACCTGCGCGCCCGAGGAAGTCGAGAAAGACACTCGCTGCGATCTCACCATTCTCGGTGGCGACGTCGTCTTCGACAGGCTGGGTCAGGTCGCGGTCGCGGCGGAATAGAGAGCGCAAGACGCGGCGATATGCGGTCAATGCCCGCTGTTCAGTCGTATCGCAGCAAAGATCTGTTTGACGGAGGCCCTTGCCGTAAGGGCGCCGCTTCGTCTGTGCATAAAGGTACCGTCGCCAGATGACGTGGCGACGGCTGCCGATTCAAAAACGACACAGTGCCTCAGCGGACGCGCTTGCGACAGGAGGCACCTGTTCCGCTGACCGCTGCACGGCATTGGTCGATCGTGTCATAACTACAATCGGTGCCCCGCGACTGTGATTTGGCGCACCACGCCCTCCCCTTGGCTTCGCTCTGCGTGGTGACGAATACCATGCTCGCGCTCGCCACAATCGTGGAAACAAGCAGGGACAATAAGAAACGCTTTTTCAGGTTCTGCATCGCATCCTCCTTTTCAATCGTCGGAATAATGGATGACGCGATTGCATCACGATATCGGGTGTTGACCTGATCCGGGCCGCGGAATCACCCCTGCGATCACAGCGAAAGATCGTGACGCGCTGGAATGGCTATCGCAGCCGCAACGGTGCAATCGTATCGCTCACCTGCAATAGCGATGCGATACCGGGTGGGATCTTCCGCTCGATGTGCGGATCCAGCAACGACCATGGCGCCAGTAATACCGGTTATGCCAATGCCGCCTGTGACTCCCCACGGCCGCTCCGGTGGCAGCACCAATAGCCGCGCCGCGTCGGCCGCCGACGGCGCCGCCAATGATGGCACCGGACACTGCGCCGCGTCCTGCTGCGCTTTGGGCAAGCGCATCCGCCAGCGGAACCACAGCGGAAAGCGTGAGTAAAACGAGCAAGGTTGAGATCCGGCGCATGCGTTACTCCCTGGAAATTGATTCTTATGGCCGCCGCCCACATGTCCCAATTTGAAATGCACTTCCAGAGCCATGGCTATCGGGGAAAACCCTCGGTCGGTGCGCGTGCCGCGCCTGGAGAGTCCCTACGCCGTCATCTGGTCGCGGAACCAATACCGGCCGCATGTGTCGGCGCCTTACTAATTATTCACTGGGACCCGCCTCCCTTCCGAATTATTGGAGGCGATGCGATACTATTTCCATATCCTGCACGGGCCGAAAGTTTTTCCCGATGAGGTCGGAAGCCGCCTTTCGAATGCGAAAATTGCAATCACGCAAGCGCAGGCCCTCGCTACGGAGTTGAGCAAGGCCGGCGCGCTTTGCAGGTCCAGCCTGGTGTTCGTTCTGGACGAGAACGGCAACCGGATCTTCAGATGCCGGGCCAACTGACGGCTTCGCATATGGCTGCCGTCGCATAGGCGGACGGGGACGTCGCCGAAGAAGTTACCGCGTATCAGGGTAAAGCCCGATACCCGCTCAGGTGCTTTCCCCTATATCTCCCGTCGGGTTTCAATTTTTCCGGGCCATCTTGCACCACGTCGTCATTTACGGGGGTCGGTCGTGCGGGCCAGAATCTTCAGATTTGCAAAGATCCTGATGGCGTTTGTCGGCATCGCGCTGATGACGATCTTCGCTGTCCGCATCTACGATTCGCAGCGCGGACTGCCACTCGAGACATGGCATACCTACGTTCCGCATGAGCTCCATGCGAGCAAGCTGGATACTGCCGACTGGGCGCAATACATGGCGGCTGAGGCGGAGCTTTTCGACGAAGTCCAGCGCGAGGTATCGCAGAAGCTCGATGCGACAGAACGTGTGCCACCCAATCGGTACTTCGAAGGCAGCCCGGTCTATCCCCCGCATTTCGTGCAGGATTTCAACCGCTCCTTTGTGCTGGAGCCGAAGGGGAAGCCGATCGGGGCGGTCGTGCTTCTTCATGGCCTGACGGATTCCCCCTACAGCCAACGCCATATTGCGCGCTTTTACCGCGATCAAGGTTTCCTGGCGATCGTCCCAAGGCTGCCGGCACATGGCACGGTTCCAGCTGCACTGACCGATATCGCGTGGGAAGACTGGATGGCTGCCACGCGGCTCGCAGTGCGGGAAGTGAAGAAGCGTGTGGATTCGCCCGTGCCGCTGCATCTGGTGGGATTTTCCAATGGCGGCGCGCTGGCCATCATGTATGCGCTGGATGCCATCGACGACGAAAAACTGTCACGACCCGACCGCCTGATACTGATCTCGCCGATGGTCGGCATCACGAGTTTTGCACGGTTCGCCGGCCTTGCGGGATTTCCGGCAATTCTGCCCGCCTTCGCCAAGGCCGCTTGGCTCGACGTCGTTCCGGAGTTCAATCCCTTCAAGTACAATTCATTTCCGGTGAATGGCGCGCGTCAATCGCATCTTCTGACCAGGGCTCTGCAACGGAGGCTCGCGCGCTATGCGAGCGAAGGCAGACTGAGCCGGTTTCCACCCATCCTGACATTCCAGTCGCTGATGGATTTCACCGTCAGCACGCGGGCCATCGTCTCCGATCTCTATGCCCATCTGCCGGCCAATGGGAGCGAACTCGTTCTGTTCGACGTCAACCGCACCGCCCGATTTGGCCCTCTGCTGCGCACCAGCACCGACACCGCGCTGGCGCGCATTGTACCCGCCGGCCCGCGGCGCTACCGCCTCGCCGTCATTACCAATTCCGGTGACAATAATGACGACGTGATCGAGCGTGTGACCGAGGCCGGCACCGTCGACGAGCATTCCCGCCCGCTCGGCCTGAACTATCCACGGGGCTTCTATTCGCTATCACACGTGGCGCTGCCATTTCCGGTCAGCGATTCTCTCTATGGGGCGGAGCCGGACAAGTCCGAGGATTTTGGCGAGAACCTCGGTACCCTGGCGCCGCGCGGCGAACGCAATGTGCTGATCGCCAGCCTCGACTCGCTGATGCGGGCGTCATCAAACCCGTTCTTCCCCTATATGGTCGGCCGGATCGGTGAGAGCATTCTCACCCCCGCAAAGACCGCCCAACCTGCCCGATAAAGCGGTGACCGATGATAAATGCCGACTATCGAAGAACGAGATTGGATATGCCTAGTGCCAGATTCAATCCGATCTGGCCCTCGACAGAGAGCGGCTGCAGCGTGATCGTACGGCGGGATCCGCCGACGAGGACATTGGCGCCAAGACCCAGGCCGATGGCAACATTTCCGCTTGCCCCGACATAGCTGCCTCTCAATGTGCCGCGGCCGATATTACTGTTCCGCGCAAAGACGCCCCAGAACAGTGTCCCTCCTCGGGTTACGCCAACATCGAGGCCAACCCGCCTGATCGTGCCCCTGTAACTATATTGCCGCGCAGCCACGGTGGACAGGAAGACACATTGCATCTCCTGGCGTGAGCCTAGAACCAGCCCAACTCTCGGACCGGTGCTGCATGTCAGTCCGCCGACGCGGAAAAGCTGTTGCGCATGAGCCGGTGCGGATAGCATCTGCGGGATCAGGAAGGCACATGCCACGGTCAATATGCGAATGCTGAACATCTGCTTCCCTCTCGGAGCCGCGACAAAATAACCAGGCTTCTGCCGGACGAGGCTAGCCGTCAGCACGCAATAGGTAATCGGGAAAAACCCTGAAGAGGTCGTGATGAGTACCCGGATTGCCGGGGAACATTGATCTGGATTCAGGTACGCGCAGCAACGCTGTCCCCGCGGAAAATTCCAGGCCATGCGCAGAGGCCGGAGCGCCACAACTACGGCTGCTTTGCCTCGCTTTTGGCCGAATCCGGAAACTTTAAAATTCGGTAAGAAAGTGGCGGCGCCGATGGACAAACGCCATCTTCAGCTTAGGCGACCGCTCCTGAAACTTCCCAGATATCGCGGGCCCGGATGGCCGGCCGCAAGAGCCCAATCGTCGTTATCTCTGAAGAGAATGGTCGGGTGATGTTTGGATCAATCAAGGCGTTCATCTCGCGTGCGATGGAAGACGCCAATCAACGGAAAAACGTCGAGCAGAGAGAGCTTCTCATCGTGACCGCGGCATTGCTCATCCGCGTTGCCACCGTCCATAGCGAGCTATCGAATATCAGGCGCGCCAGATTGCATGCTATTTTCAAATCGCATTATGGGCTCGATGACACGGCTACGACTCAGCTGCTCGTTGATGCAGATGCAGTCGCCCGTAGCGCGGTCGATCTCTATCGCTTTACCCGGCAACTCAACGAGTTCCTCGATGACGATGGACGTCGACGGATCGTTCAACTGATGTGGGAGATCGTTTACGCGGATCAGCGGGTGAACGAATTTGAAGAGAATCTGATCTGGCGTGCGGCAGACCTTCTGGGTGTATCGTCCCGGCAGCGTGTCGAGCTTCGACAGCGCGTCGTCGCTGACATAAAGAATTTGGCCGCGGTGTCAGCCTGACGCGATCAGGCGCATCCTAGAGATGCCGATCTTCGGCATACTCACTGGGCCAACAGCACCACTCCGAGAGCCAGTGTTAGCGCGAGCAGTGAAATTCCAGCCACGTGCCATTGGCGAAACGTGCCTTCCGCTTGCTCGATGGTCCTGCCCCAGGCCGGAGCGATCTTCACGCACCGGTCCAGAACCACGACTATGTCTCCCTCGGGAATATGGGGCAGCCGTCGCACCCAGCGCCACAGCACTGCCGCCAATATGGCGCCCAGCAGAACTGGAAACAGGGCTTTCCACAGCAGTTCGGGCGCCAGAGGATTGGGCAGCATCCCTTCGGGGACCGCGAGGAATAGCGCCCATGGCACGATGAGCGACGCTACGGCAGTCGACAGCCATGGCCAGAACAGGCTCGGCGCAGCGGTCGCCTCGTAGTCCGTTGATGACGTCGTCACCAGGCCTCGCACGAACTGCAGCATGAGCAGCGTCGTGCCGACAGCAGACAGCGTTGCAACCGTGTTGGCGGCCCCGTCTCCGAGCGGTCCGTCGACCACGATTTTTGCCAGCGCACCGCCGGTCAGCGGGAGACCGCCAAGGCCGACGGCAATGATCGCCACTGGGACAAGGATGGGCAGCAGATATCGGCGACCGGTCGCCGCGATCACACCGACGGAGAGAAACAGCGCACCTTTGACCAGAACGTGGTTCGCAGAATAGAAGATCGCCGCCAGTGCAGCGCGGCCATCTCCGGCGATCATGCCCATACCGATGACGGCCACGATGAATCCCATCTGGCTGACGCTGGAATAGGCCAGCACAACCTTGGGCCTGCGTTGCGTCATTCCAATGACTACGCCGTAGAGCGCCGCGAACAAGCCGGCGGCTGCGAGTAATGTTCCTGCATAGGGCAATGCTGTATCGAGGGGGAGAAAGCGGATCATTCCGAGGATGCTTGCCTTGACGGCTGCACCACTCAGCACTGCGGCCGCCGGCGCCGGCGCTGCTGCATAGGCCCGTGGCATCCAGACGTGAAATGGAACAAGGCCAGCCTTCATGCCAAAGCCTGCGATCAACAGGCCGATGATCAGGTCGCGGTGCGGCGACGTCGGGAGTGCGGCAGCGGCATCGCCGATCAGCAGCCCATCGCCGGGAATATTCATCGCGAGCAGCACGAAGGCGATGAGCAGCAATGTCTCCGCCAGCAATCCAAGGCCGATATAGAGTGCCCCGGCCCGCCACGCATCGGCCGTTTCATGCTGGATGATGAGGCCACAGGCGCCAAGCGTCAGCATCGCCAAAAACAAATAGAAACCTACCATGTCGGCAGCGAGAAAGACACCGATGCACCCCGTCAGTGCGGTGAGCCAGCACACGGCGAACCGCCCGCGGTTCGGCCTGCCCTGCAGATAGGGCGATGCGTAGGCCCCGGCCGTGATCCACAGCAGCGCAGCAACGCCGAGCAGCAGCGCCCCGGGGAGATCAAAAGCGAAAGTCAAATGCAGACGGGCGGGGCCGACGACAAGCGGAGAATCGTCGGAGACAAGGAGCACGGCCACAAATGCAGGGACCGGAGCAAACGCCAGATACGAAGGTATTCGCAGCAATGCCATTGGCCAGAGGCAAGCCAGCAGCATCCCGAGCGGAAAGAGCAAGGCGAAAGCCAGCAAGGGATAAGCCTCTATCATCGCTGCCAAGCCATCGGCGCCTCCGGGCGCCCAACTTGCAATACATCGATCGGACCGAGCGCCACGAGCCCCAGCAGAACCGAGAGCAACGCCAGCCCCAGCGCCGCCACTTCCTGATACTTCGGCACCGCGGCGTGCAATGTCAGCGGCGCGCTTGGTGGGCCCATCGCCCGCGACAGCACGATGAAGATATATGCGCTCGTGAGCAGCCCGCCTGCGATGATCACGATTGCCCACCACCATTGTGCCGTTGCAATCGTCGCCTCCAGCAACAGCCACTTTGCCAGAAAGCCACCCGTCGGCGGCAACCCGATCAGGCATAGGCCACCGAGGCCAAAGGCGAACATCGTCATGGGAAGCGCCCGCGCGATCCCGCCAAGCTCCGAAATCTGGTCATGTCCAAGCGCGGCATAGACAAGTCCGGCAGCCATGAACATGGCTGCCTTGGCGGTGGCGTGCGAGATGGCCTGGAGCATGCCTCCCGTCAGGGCATCGCCATACTGGAGATGCAACGGGTCGGCAGCGAGCGGAAACATCAGGAACAGATAGCCGATCTGCGCGACCGTCGAATAGGCGATCAGCAATTTGAGCCGTCGTTGGCGTAGCGCAACGACATTGCCGCATATGATCGCCGACGCCCCCAGCGCCCCAAGGAGTTGACCGCCGGCTACGTTCAGCAGACCCGGCATGGCGTCGAACCAGAGCCGCACGACCAGAAAGAATGATCCCTTCACCACGACCGCTGACAGAACCGCGCTGGCTGCCGCCGGTGCGCCGGCATGCGCCGGGGGAAGCCAGAGATGCAGTGGAAAGAGCGCGGTTTTGGCGAACAGCCCCACCGTCATCAGCGTGGCAGCAGCGAGCGTCGCTGGTTCAAGACGCACGCGCTGCGACATCAAGACGATGTCGAGGGTCCCATAGCTGCCATACAGCAAGGCCGTTCCGACCAGATAGAGGATCGAGCCCAGCAGCGCAAAGAGCAGATAGCGCAATGCTGCCTGCAAGGTCTCCCCGCGACCATCGAGACAGACCAGCGGCACCGCAGCGAAAGTCAGCAGCTCGAGCGCAACGTAGAGGGTGAACAGATCGCCGCCGAGAAAGATCATGTTCATCGCGCCCGAGATCGCCATGAGCATGACCCAGAATACCATCGGCGCGCGGGTTTCAACGGACGCTGCGCGACTGTCGAAATTCGCATGCGCAAACACGCCGATGAGACAGATCACGATGGCCATGGCCACCATCATCGCGACTGAAAGTCCGTCGGCGCGCAGCGTGATGCCGAGCGGGGACTGCCAATTACCCACAATGTAGCTCAGCGACGTTTCGCTTTGCCATATTTTCAGGAAGACGATGCATGCCACGCAGAGGCCTGCGGGCAACAGGAACGCAGCAATCCTTTCGGCGTACCGCCCGCCAAGGACAAACGACAGCAGGATGCCGACAACCGGCAATATGATGGCCAGAACAAGAAGCGCCCCGTCGGCAGTTGTCGCCTCAAGCGCGGTTGCAGCCGGCATCAGGATTTTTCCTCGCCGGTTTCAGAACTGTCGGAACCGATCGAGGCGCGGCCGGTCTCATCCCCAAGACGCTGCACCAGCGCGACAGCCATGGCCGTCGCCGCGAACGCGACGACAATCGCGGTGATCACCATCGCCTGAGGAACAGGGTCACCACCGAGCCCGGCCGCTGCCGCCCGCCTGGCGATAATGCCGAACAGCAGAAACACACCGCTCCCGAGCAAATTGAATGCAAGGATCTTGCGTAGCGGCTCGGGATTCGTGATGAACCCGTACAGTCCGATGCCCACCAGCGCTGCGCCACACAAGCCGAACAGCGTTGCCGCGTTCATTGCTGTGGTGCCCGTACCGGGGGTCCTGCGGCCAGCATGCCAAGCGCCACAGCGATCGACAGCGTGAGAGCGGCTTCCACGGCGACAATCAGCGGTTTGGCGTAGCCCGCCGGGTAAGCCAGGAAAGCGTCAGCGAATACCCATCCAGCGAGGCCAATGGCAAGGAACAGCACCGGCCCGGCGACGAGCAGACCACGCAGCCAGAGCCGACCGATCGCAGGAGCCCTCTGTAATCCTGCGACAATGACAAGGAGCCACATCGCGGCCAGCACCGTGCCGCCCTGAAAGGCGCCGCCAGGGTCTTTCGCTCCGACCCAGCACATATAGATTCCGAACACGATTCCCACCGGCGGCAGAAGCTGAGCCAGAAAGATCAGCGTGGGATCGGGCTTTGCGTAAACCTGCAAGCCGGGCATTCCACCCCAGGCATGATCTGGCGCCAGCGACCAGACCCCGAGCAAAGCGAGCAGCAGGACCACCTTTTCGAGCAGCGTGTCGAGCGCGCGGAACACGAACAGCACGCCGGCGACAGGGTTGCCGAGACCACTCGGCGGCAGGTTTACCATCACGGTGGGCGCGAGTGTCGGAATAGCCTCCGGCGGATAGAAGATGGCAACGGCAAGACCCGCCGCGACCAGCGCACACAATGCACCTGCGGCAAGCCACAGCGGATAACCAACCCTTACACTGTCGACATTCACGGAGCGGGAACGCGCAACGGCGCCGAGCAGCAACAGGCCGGTCATGCCGCCGCCGATCGCCGCCTCTGTCAGAGCCACATCGACAGCGTGGAGCCGGACCCATGCCATGGACAGAAGCAGCCCATAGACGACGAACATGACAACTGCGGCGAACGCAGTGCGCACAAGGATGGCTGAAGCACCGATCGTCAGGATCAGCGCAACGAGAGCGACATCGAAGACGGAGGCAATGCTCATCCGTCCGCTCCGTGGTGGCGTACCGCACCGGCGATCAGTTGGGTGACGACCGCCCCGGACAGCTGGACCAGCAGCCAGACGATCACCAATTTGACCGCGAACAGCAGGCTGCTCGTCTGCGGCAGCAAGCCCAGAACGATCAGGCCAAGACCGAGATTGTCAACCTTGGTCAGGGCGTGCAGACGCGTCAGCGTATCCGGGAAACGCAACAGACCCACCGTGCCCGCAAGGAAGAACAGCGCTCCTGCGGAGACCGCGCAAATGGTCAGGATATCCATGACGAGGCTCATGCGCCCCTCACTCCCCTTTGGCTTCGGATGACGCGCCGGACGCGTCTCTGACGAATGCGACGGCCGCAAATGCTGCGAACAGCGCGAGCATCACACCAACATCCATGACAGGCGGCGTCTCGGTTGCGACCGCGAGCAGAAGGAGGATGGCGACTCCTCCCGTGCCCAGCAGTTGGACGGCCATCAGGCGGTCCACATCGGCCGATCGCCGAAGAATGGCGAACAGGCCCAGCGCCACCGTCAGCAGCACAAAGACCGAAGCACCCAACAGTAGGCTAGGCATCGGACCTTGCGCCTCCGAGCGCCCCCATGCACAGGGTTTCCTCCATCGACAATTGTTCGACGACGGGCTGCGTCACATCGAGACAATGAATGGCCAGACTGCCGTCATTCGACGTTCCGCACGGAAGCGTACCCGGCATCAGGCTCATGATCGCGCAAAACGTATTTCGCTTCCTGCCCGGCGGCTGCTGCGCCTGATAGGTGATAAAGCCCGGCTGCAGCGGCAGTCGTGGGTGAAGCGCCCGCAGCGCAACGTCCGCTCCCGCGACAATCGACTGATAGAAAAAGTGCAGGACGAATCCGGCAAACTTGATCGGGCGAAAGCCCCACTGTTCGACAGGAAGCAGCTTGAGGCTCGCCCAGGTCGCTGCGGCAGCTGCAATCAGACCGGGGCCCCAATCGCCGGGATCGCCGCGCGTCAGCGCCAGCCAGAAGCCGAAGAAACCGATAGCGCGGATCACAGCACTGCCGATGGCATCCGACCACCTCGCCGGACTCGCCTCGCCAATATTGCCGGCCTTGATCAAATTCATTGAAGCCACCCTAACGACTGTTGTCCGTACTCCGCTTTGATTTCTGCTTGCTCTTCGTATTGTAAACGGGCTGCTGGGGCTCCTCGACGACGATCGGGTGCTGCGGAATCTTCAGACGATCGATGCGCACGTCGTCCCGCAAGGCATCCCGGTCCATCCGGTCGCCACGCTCGACGGAATCGCGTGGCTCCGCGCTGGCGGCGAATGCCGTACAGATGAAGAGAATAGCGGTACCTGCCGCCACAATCGAATTCCGCATGACCGCCTCTTGTGTCCTGATCGCTAAAACGCGAAGTCGAGCCGTGGGCCGATCAGCCAGTCTCTGTAGTGACGCAGCGCCACGTTTGAGTTTCGCGCCTCGTAGATGACGTTCGTGGTGAGCGATACGTTGCTGGCGATGTTGTATTTCAGGCCGAGAGACGCCGAATAGATCTGGTCCTGCCGGTCGCGGTTCAAGCCGTCTGTAAACCAGAACGCTTCGATGAAAGGCGTGCTGACGATCGACCATTTCGAATTCAGCTCGACCTCGATGCCAAGCAGCGCATCGGCACGCCAGCGCCTGGCCTCAGCGAGATCGGAGAAACGATAAGTGAGCTGGAGGAGCGGCGAGAGCGTGACATTGTCGAAGCTGAAATCACGCGCGATAGCGCCGGTGACGTCGTGGGAGGTGAAGGCGAGATCGCGAAACACGCCGTCGTAGTCATATCTGTTTTCGTAGGTGGCGCTTATTCTCCAACCATACAGATTCTTCGTCAGCCGCGCGCCCAGACGCGCAATGGCGGCATTGCCGTCGTGCTCTCTGGAAAATGCCTCAAACTGAGCACGTGCAAAAATACGGTAGGACAGGTCCGGCGCAAGTTTGCCGTCCAGCCGCAAGCTCACATCGGGCTCATAGTAAAAATCCCCCCGCCGGTCGTCGCGCGAAAACAGGGCATTGGCCGTGTAGGTGGGCGATAGGGATCCAACAACGCTCCATGTCGGGCTCATCGACGTGTATTCGACCTTTCTGAGCTCGGTCAGATCGATGTCGGCAGCTACTGCCCCGCTGGCATAAAGGAAGCTTGTTGCTGCCAGGACAATTCTGGATCCACGCATTGCACACTCCCCAGACAACTACTCTCCGTCGGTCGATGGTGCTGGCTTCGGTATTAACAATCCCACGATCTCGCTCCCCCGAGCAGAGAATGGTCGATTGCGTTAGTAATCCACGGCATCGCGGATGATCGGGCAGGTCATACAGTGACCGCCGCCACGGCCGCGACCGAGTTCGGCGCCGACGATCGTAATCACCTCGATGCCTTCCTTGCGGAGCAACGTGTTGGTGTAAGTGTTGCGGTCGTAGGCGTAGACGACACCTGGCGATGCGCAAACGAGGTTGGCGCCACTGTCCCACTGGGTCCGTTCCCGCTGGTAGTCACTGCCACCGGCTTCGACCACGCGGAGCTTCTTGAGGCCCAATGCTTCCTCTACAACGCCGACAAACGACTTCTTCTCGGCATGCAACTCAACACCGCTCGGATGATCGCTCGGACGATAGGAATAGGTACGTGTCTGGTTCATGAAGTCAGGCGCGAGCAGCACGCAGTCGCGGTCGGCGAATGTGAAGACAGTATCGAGATGCATCGCCGCGCGGATCTTGGGCATTGCCGCAACGATGACGCGCTCCGCGGCCTTCTTTTTAAAGAGGGTCGCGGCAAGCTGGCTGATCGCCTGGCGTGAGGTGCGTTCGCTCATGCCGATCAGCACGACGCCCTTGCCGATGGGCATCACATCGCCCCCCTCCAGCGTCGCCAGTCCATGATCCTCTGTCGGGTCACCCCACCAGACATTGACGTTGCCGGCAAAATCGGGATGAAATTTGTAGATCGCTGTGGTGAGGATCGTTTCCTCGTGTCGCGCCGGCCAGTACAGTGCGTTGAGGGTGACACCGCCATAGATCCAGCAGGTCGTGTCGCGCGTATAGAGCGTGTTCGGCAGCGGCGGGAGAAGATATTCAGTCGCCCCCGCGGCCTCCTTCACCATCCTGAGTGCCGCGCCCCCATGTGCTTCGGGAAAGTCATGGGTCGACAGGCCACCGATCAGCGTTTCCGCGAGCTTTCGGTTGTCCAGCCCGGACAAGTAGCTTTTGAGCTCGTCGATGAAGCCAAGGCCAACCTGGTTTGGCACGACCTGATTGTCGAGGATCCAGGCCTTGCCCTCCGGGACTGCCAGCGTCTCGGCGAGCAGGTTATGCATCTCAACGACATCGACGCCGCGGTCCCGCATTTTGGTGACGAAATCGAAGTGGTCGCGCTTCGCATTATCGACCCAGAGCACGTCGTCAAACAGCAACTGATCGCAGTTGGACGGGGTCAAGCGCGTATGGGCCAGGCCCGGGGCACAGACCAGGACCTTGCGCAGCTGGCCGACTTCTGAGTGCACACCAAACGGGACTTTTTTTGCACTGGCCATATTGAACTCCCATCGGTTTCCTAGATGCTGATATAGCCGGTGGCGAGGCCGTGGATGCCGATAACGCATCCGACCACAGCGACGCCGAACAGGACCCATTCTGCCGGAGAGAAGAGCTGCTTGTTGAGCTCCCTCCGTGTGATGAAATACAGGATTGTGCCGGGCGCGTAGATGATGAAACCAAGCAGCAGAAATTTCATACCGCCGGCGAACAACAGGAAGATCGTGTAGGCCGTCGCCAGAACAGCGATGATCGTGTCCTTGCGAAGATCGCTCGGATCGGTCTCGTAAGTCTCCTTGCGATAGACCAGCATCAGCGCGAACGCCGCCGAGAGGAAATACGGAATCAGCGACAGGTGGCTGCACAGCGAAAGAGCGAAGGTGAAGGCATCGTCGGAGAACAACGTCGCGATGAGAACAGCCTGAACCAGCAACGTGCTCATCAGGAGCGCCATTGATGGGACCTGGTTTGCGTTTTCGCGCGCCAGGAAGGCCGGCATGTCTTGCCTCTTCGCGGCGACCGACAGCACTTCGGCAGCCATCAGGGTCCAGGCAAGATAGGCCCCGAGCACCGAGATAATCACGCCGATGCCGATGAAGATGGCACCCCAATGACCAACGGCCGCTTCGAGCACGCCGCCAACCGAGGGTTGACGCAGTTGCGCCAGTTCTTCGCGGGGGAGGATGCCGTATGCAAGAATGGACACCAACGCGAACAAGGCCAACACGGCCAAAAATCCCGTTACAGTCGCAATACCGACGTCCTCGCGCCGTTGCGCGAAGCGGGAGTAGTTGCTGGCGCCTTCGATGCCGAGAAACACGAAGACCGTTACCAGCATCGTCGCCTTGATCTGCGCGAAGAGATTTCCGTAGTCCCCGCTTGCGCCGCCCCAGAGGTTTCCGACGAACACATCCGGCTTGAAGAAGAAGATCGACAGGACGACGAACAACAGCAGCGGAATGAGTTTGGCAATCGTCACGATCTTGTTGATCGCTGCCGCCTCCTTGACGCCGCGCAGCACAAGGAAATGGAACGCCCAGACACCGACCGACGATAGTGCGATGGCAGTGACCGTATTGCCCTGACCGAGCGCTGGGAACAACGCGCCGAGCGTCGACTTGATCAGAATCCAATAGGATACGTTGCCGACGCAGGCACTGGCCCAGTAGCCAAAGGCGGAGAAGAAGCCGACATAGGGCCCGAACCCCTCGCGCGCATAGGCGTAGACGCCCGCATCGAGATCCGGCTTGCGGTTGGCCAGCGTCTGAAACACAAATCCCAGCATCAGCATGCCGGCACCGGCGACGGCCCACGCTATCAGCGCTCCATAGATGCCGGTGGCTTGAGCAAAGTTACGCGGTATCGAAAACACACCGGCGCCGACCATGCCGCCAACCACCATGGCCGTGAGCGTCCAAAGCGGCAATTTCTGGTCACCTGCACTGCTCATGGCCAAAGCACTCCCATGTGCAGAAGCGGTCGGCCTGCAGCAAATGGGACATGCAGGCGACCACCTGCGACCGGGGCCTGCAAGACGCATCGACAGGATTGAGGAAAGTGACGGGTTTGAGAAAGGTTCGGCCGCGAAGAGCGTGCGCACCGATTGTGTTGCGCAGCCTCATACGGTGGCCGCAGGAGCCACGCCGGTGCGCGCAAGGCGCGGGCAGATGTAAACAACATCAGGTCCTGCACCGGGCGTCCCCTTCCAACATCAACTACTGGAAAGAAGAGCACATTCGGGATGCACCACGATATCGGGTGATGCCCTAGATTGAAGACCGGGAGTTACCCTAAGTGCCGAAGCGTCCGGCGTGAAACGGATACGATCTGACTATGCTTGCGTCGATCGGAGCGGCTCCGGCGCCCTCTCTTTTCCCCCGAACCATGCCACATACAATGTGGGCAGAAAGATCAGAGTGAGAACCGTCGCAACCAACAGCCCACCCATGATCGCAAAAGCCATCGGTCCCCAGAACACCGTTGGGGCGATCGGTATCATGCCGAGCACGGTCGACACGGCCGTCAGCATGATCGGGCGAAAACGAGAGCTTGAGGCATCCAGCGCGGCGTCCCACACGCTTTTCCCGTCATCGCGCTCAGCGTCGATCTGACCGATCAGGATCACCGCATTTTTTGTGATCATACCGAGCAGCGCGAGAATGCCCAGAATCGCAACGAAGCCGAGCGGTCGGCCTGACAGCAGAAGGGCGGCGACCACGCCGATGAGCCCAAGGGGCGCCACGCTCAGGACGAGAAACAGCCGCTGAAAGCTCTGGAGCTGGATCATGAGGACCGTAAACATGATCAGCAGCATCACCGGCACAACGGCGATGACCGATGCCTGCGATTTCTGACTTTCTTCGACCGTTCCGCCAACAACGATCCTGTAGGATGGTGGAATGGTCTTCGTCAGAGCCGCAATGGCCGGCGTCAGCGAATTGACGACGGATTCCGGAATTGCACCGGCGGTGATATCCGTCTGCACCGTCAGGGTCGGGACACGATCGCGCCGCCAGATCAGGGGATATTCCTGCTCGTATTCGAAAGTTGCAAACTGGCTGAGCGAAACCGTCTGCCCGCCTGGCAGCGGAACTTGCAAATTACGCAAGTTGGGCAATGAGACGCGCTGTTCATCGACCGCGCGAGCAACGATATCGATCAAATAGATATCATCGCGAACCTGGGTGACCGTGGTGCCTGAGATGACCGTATTCAGCACGCCTGCCAGGGCTTGAGAACTCAACCCCAGCAAACGCGCCTTGTCCTGATTGACCCGAATACGCACCTGCCTTGCCGGCTCGATCCAGTCAAAATTGACACCATTCGCCTGGGGATTGGCGGCGACGACCTGAGCAAGCTTGAACGCAATTTCGCGCACCGTGCCTGCGTCAGGACCACTGACACGATATTGGACGGGCCAGCCGACCGGCGGCCCCAGCTCGAGGGGCGAGACCCGTGTAATCGCACCGGGAAAATCATTCGCCAGAAGCGTCTCCAGCTTTGCGCGGATACGTTCACGCGCTGCGACATCCTTTGCGACGACCACTGACTGGGTAAAGAAATCATTTGGCAGTTGAACATTGAGCGGAAGGTAGAACCGGATAGCACCGCGGCCCACATAGGTGCTCCAGCGCGCAACGTCTGGGTCGCCCTTCAGGGCGGCATCGAATTTCTGTGCGGCTGTCTGGCTGGCATAGATGGATGCGTTCTGCGGTAGGCTGATATCGACGAGCAATTCCGGACGATCGGACGACGGGAAGAATTGCCGGGGGATGAACGGGAGAAGAAGAAACGAACCGACGAAAAGCACCAGCGAGAGCGCGATGGTCAGCCATTTCGCCCGCATGGCGAATATCAGGAAGCCGCGATACCACCTGAAAACCCTGCCGGGGGCGTCTGTCTTGCGTTCCTTCGGCGGCTTGAGGATGACAACGCCCATCAGCGGAGCAAAGATCACGGCAACGAACCATGAGACGATCAGCGCGATACTGACAACGGCAAAGAGGGAGAACGTGTATTCTCCCGCAGAACTCGCGGCAAAGCCGACAGGCACGAAGCCCGCGATGGTCACCAGTGTTCCTGCCAGCATCGCAAACGCATAGGTGCGAAAGGCAAAGCTGGCAGCCTGGACCTTGTCGTCGCCTGCGGCCAGGCGATTCAGGGTGGCATCCGTGGTGGTCATCGCATCGTCGACGAGGAGCGCGAGGGCGATAATGAGTGCGCCGAGCGATATGCGCTGCATGTCGATTCCCGCAAGCTTCATGATCGGGAACACGATGGCGAGTGTCAGCGGTATGGACAGCGCAATGATCAGGCCCGGGCGCACGCCGAGGCTGATAAAACTCACCACGAGAATGATCGCAATTGCCTGCAGCAGCGACATCATGAATTCGGAGATGGCGCTCTCGACCGTGACAGCCTGGTCGGCAATGAGCTTCGGTTCAATGCCAATCGGCAGATCCGCCGTGATCGCAGCCATCGCCCGCTTGAGGCTCTTGCCGAGCGCGAGAATGTCTCCGCCGTCACGCATCGATATGGCCAGGCCGATGGCCGGCTCGCCATTGACGCGAAACAAAGGCTGCGGCGGATCGGAATAGCCGCGCGTAATCCGGGCGATGTCGCTCAAGCGGATCATGCGGCCGCCGGCAACAAAGTTTATGTCAGCAACATCCTGCTCGGACTGAAATGCGCCGGACACCCGAAGCGATAGTGTCTCGTCGCCCGTTTGAATCGTGCCAGCTGGCCTTATGATATTTTGCGTCTGGAGAGCGGACAGCAGTGCGGTGCGGTCGATGCCAAGGCTTGCCAGTTCCTTCATCGAAAATTCAACGAAGATCCGCTCGTCCTGAGCTCCCAGCAACTCGATCTTCGATACGTCGGGGACAAGAAGAAGCTTCGAGCGGACGTCTTCCACATAGTCGCGAAGCGCGCGGTGCGTGAAACCGTCGCTCGTGAAGCCATAGATAATTCCGAACGTATCGCCGAAATCATCGTTAAACCCGGGTCCGACCACCCCTGCCGGCAGCGTATGGCGGATGTCACCAATGTTCTTGCGGACCTGATACCAGGTGTCGGAGACTTGTTTGGCGTTCGCGTTCCCCTGCAGGTTGACGAAGATTGTGGTGACGCCTGCCCGCGTGAAACTGCGCAGGAAGTCCAGATGCGGTGTTTCCTGCAGCTTGCGCTCGAGCCGCTCGGTGACCTGTTTGACGGTCTCCTCAACCGTTGCTCCGGGCCATGCCGCCTGAACGATCATCGTCTTGATGATGAATGACGGGTCCTCGCTGCGACCGAGGCGCAAGTAGGACAGGACACCGAAGATAACGGCAACAATCATGACATAAACCACCAGGGAACGGTGCTTAAGTGCCCATTCCGAGAGGTTGAAGCCGGTCATTGCTCTGACCCAAGAAGACGTATTTTCTGGCCGGGGTGCAGCGCCTGCACACCCGCGGTCACGATGACCTCCCCCGTGTCGAGTCCCTGAGACACCACGACCTGCGCTTGCTCGAAGCGCAAGACGTCCACGTTTCGGATCGAAACCGTGCGACTCGCGGGATCGACAATCCAGACTGCGGGCTGTTGATTGGCCCTCGTCAATGCCGATGCCGGGATCTCGATCATGGGGACGGCATCCATTTCCATGCGCCCCACGACGGTCGCGCCAAGCCGCATGGCCGCCGGCGGATCCGTCAGGCCAACCTTGATTTCAAAGGTGCGCGTGACGGGATCGGCCTGGGCGCCGACCTCACGGACACGACCGTGAGCCGTCACCGCGGGATCGTCGGTCAGGCTGACGGCTATTTGCGGATCGCTCGGTGCCGATCGAAAAAATTGAGCCGGTACGTCAAAGACTGCGTCGCGGCCATCTTGCCGCGCCAGCCTGAGAATCATTTGCCCAGCCTGAACAACTTCTCCGGCGCCAGGTCCGACAGCGGTTATGACGCCCGGTGCATCTACCTTCAGCTCGGTAAAGCTCACCAGATCATGTGCCGTCTTGAGCTGGGCCTCGGCGGCATCGACCTGCGATTGAGCGGTTTGTTGCGCCTGCGTTGCCTGGTCGTAATTGACGCGGGTGGTCCAGCCCTGTGCAAGCAACGTCTGCTGACGATCGAAATGGTTGCGTGCCTGGGTCAGTTGCCCCTGCGCGGCCGCGACTGCCGCCTGGGCCTGGCGCAACGTGTTCAACTCATTCTGGGATTCAAGCCGCCCGATGACCTGACCGGGCTGCACCCGATCTCCGGTCTTCCCGTTGTTTTCGATCAGCCGACCCGAGATACGAAATGCCAGCGCCACCTCGTCTTCCGCTTCGATACGGCCGGTGAATGAAAGCGGCGCGCCCGCAATGCTCTTCGCAACAGTGACTGTACGCACGGGCCGCACGACAGGAGCGGCTTCATCAGACTCTCTGCCGCACGCCGTCAGCAGAAACGCCGGCACAATTGTTAGAATAATTATAATCGTCCGATATCGTGTAACTCGACATAGGTAGGCATGACGCGCATACGCAGGCATAAAGAAACCCTCGCTGAGCAAAATTGCACACCAGATTCGCTGACCACCTCGCAAAAGCAGATAGCTGGCTTTTGCCTGCGTGATCGCCTGCCCGCCAATTCTTCTATGACTCAAACTATTCTGGGGGTGCGGATATCTACCCGGTATCGGGGAAACTACTGATCGCACCAACGATTCTCTGACGCGCTGCTGGACGCTCTCAAACCGTAGCGGGATTCATGCGCCCTGTTGATGACGACAAGGTTCCTTGTGCAAAGCAAACGCGGCAATTAACTGAAATTACTTCTATTGTTACTTCGTATATTTCGAGACTGAGTACAGTCAGTCGCACATCGGACGATCTGGCGACATCTTACTTGACGCCGATTCAATCAAGGGTATTTAGTAAGGATAACTTCGCGCAAGAGAACGATGGCATTTAACCTTAGTGGTTACTCGCTACTCGATCCAAGATGCATCGGACTACATGATGGCCCACAAGGCTCACGTAGACGACTCGTGTCGAATTCACGTTCGGGAAAAGATCGTGGTTCACGACACTTTCAACGGCACCGCTAGTGCACGAGCAAAATCGAAACTTGGCAAATCAGGCCCTGGTAAGCAGCTCTTAGCGCTTCAGGAGGATATGCAGCAGCGGATTGCATCAGACCTTCACGATTCGACTTGCCAGCATCTGCTGGCCGCGAGTTTGAATATGATGCGAATGAGGTGCGCCGTTGCTGGCATCGGCAGCGCCATAAAAATTTGTGATGAGATCGATGCGTCGATCGGTGAGGCCCTTAGGGAGATCAGGGCATTTACCTACCTCCTGCATCCCCAGAATTTGCTCGACGGCGGATTGAAGTCGGCGATCGAGGAGTTTGTGGTGGGGCTTTCATCGCGGACATCGCTGGAAACGCATCTCAAGATCGATGCTGCGGTCGATGCATTGCCTAACGAAACGCAGCGCTCATTGCTGAGAGTTATCCAGGAAGCCCTCGCGAACGTCTTCAGGCACGCGAAAGCGACGCAGGTGACTATCTCGATCAAGGCCACAGACATCAACGTCACGCTTCGGATCAGCGATAACGGCTGCGGAATGCCGATTTCTCAGGCGAGAGATCGCCATAAGGCAGTGCCGCTTGGTGTTGGAATTCCGGCCATGAGAACGAGACTGGATCAGATGGGAGGCACATTTGAGATCCACTCGTCATCCACAGCGGCATGTAGCGGGACAACGGTGTACGCGACTATTCCACGAGCCATCTCGCGCAAAGGAAACAAACCAGCGGGTATCCACCAGGGCGACCGAGGATCGACGAAGATCCGACCGTCGCATGGCTAAAGGTCAGCTAACGGATTCAACAATCTGACGCTCAGCGAGGGCAACGAACTCCAGGGGCTGGATCTTCTCGATGAAAGTATTTTGCCGCCTGTAAGGAAATGACATCGGAGTACTGAGGACCATGAAGCAGATTATGATAGCCGATGATCATGACGCGGTGCGGGCTGGAATTCGTGCAATTCTGGAACGACGTCCCGGATGGGAGGTCGTTGGCGAGGCTCGCGATGGTAAAGAAGCCGTTGCTTGCGCCATCGAGAAGCAGCCGGATGTCGCTATCGTTGATTACTCGATGCCATTCATGACCGGCCTCGAAGTTGCGAGGCGGATGAAGGAGTACAAACTTCCAACAGAGGTGCTTATCTTCACGATGCACGACTCGATCGCGCTCGAGCTACAGGCATCTCAAGTTGGCGTTCGCGCATTCCTGCGAAAATCCGATGCCAACAAAATGCTCCTGGCGGCCGTTGAATCACTGATGCATCACAGATCGTTTCATGCCGGCGAGACTTGCGGCACAATGGTCGGATCATCCGACGGAAATATTGGCACAAGCCGATCGCTTTCGCCGCGAGAGAAGACAATCGTTAAACTGGTTGCCGAGGGTTACAGCAACAAGCGTGTAAGCGAGACCTTGAATTTGAGTATCAAGACGACCGAGACCCACCGAGCTGCGGCGATGCGCAAGCTTAACGTAAAATCGACTGCAGGTCTGGTTCGGTACGCCGTACGAAACAATCTAGTAGAAGCGTGATTGCGCAAACATGGTCGACGGCCTTCACGGATTTGGCAGCCGTGACGCATATCATTTCGAGGCGGTCGTTCTAGCGAGCTGCTTTCGTCAATTGGATATGGCCAGTGGTTCCAACGAATGGGAACGGCACTGTGAAGCAGATCTTGATTGCAGACGATCATGAAGTCGTGCGATCCGGATTGCGCGCGATCGTCGAAAGCCGTGCGGACTGGGCTGTGAGCGGAGAAGCGAGCGATGGCAGGGCTGCGGTCGCCATGATCAGGGAGTTGAAGCCCGATATAGCAATTGTCGACTATTCCATGCCCGTCCTGAATGGTCTGGAGGTGAGCCGTCAGATCAAGTTGCATTACCCCCGGACGGAGGTGCTCATCCTGACAATGCATGAAAGCAATGAAATCCTCACCGAATCCCTCCTGGCAGGGGTACGAGGCTTCTTGTTAAAGTCAGATGCGCGACATCATCTCATTGCAGCGATCGACGCATTACTCAATCACCGGCCTTACTTCACCGGTGTGGTCGTGGAAAAATTGCTTCACGACTACCTGGCCAGCAAGAAGGACAAATCGAAAGTCCTGCTGTCGTTACGCGAGCAGAACGTTGTCCAGCTGATCGCCGAAGGACACACCAACAAGTCCGTCGGCACGGTACTGAATCTCAGCGTGAAAACTGTCGAGGCCCACCGCGCATCCGCTATGCGCAAACTTGGAGTTTCCTCCACTGCCGAACTGGTCCGGTATGCAATTCGCATGAAACTGATTGGACCCTAGCTGCCATAGGAAATGTGGGGGACCATGCCTGAGCCGAGAGTGGATCAAGCCATCCTGGCCAAGGACGTTCGAAGTCAGGATCTTCCGACGGCAGGCGCGAACGCCGACCGGCGGCTGACCCTCGGGGGAGCACTCGTTATTCTGGGTGTTGCCAGCGGCATCTTCCTCGCATGGCGCGCGTCGTCCAGCCTTCTCATCATATTTGCGGCGATCTTGCTTGCATCACTTCTCGATGCCTGCGCTCGGTCGCTTGGTCGATACATTCCGATCGGGCGCGCGTGGCGGCTAACCATCGTGATCGTCATCCTGACAGCAGTGATCGTGCTCGGCACAATATGGGGGATTGGAAAAATCCCCGAGCAGGCCCGGATCCTGATGCGCGTCATGGACGCCCAACTGGATATCCTGCAACAACGTCTGCTGGCTTTTGGCGTGGATCTGTTCGGCCCGGACGGAGGGCGCGACTTTTCCCGCTGGTTTCCCGATCACGACAAGCTCTTTGGCCACGCGCAATCGGCCGTCGGGACCGCCTCGAGCTTTCTTGCCAATACGCTCGTCATCATATTTCTTGGCCTTCTCTTTTCGCTCGATCCGCAGGCCTATCGCGACGGCGTCGTATTGTTGGTCAAGCCCTCCTCGCGCGAGCGCATGCGTTCTGTTCTGGATGAAATGGGCGCCGTGCTGCGCTCATGGCTCATGGGACAACTGATCCGGATCGTCCTGATGACCGCCTGCGTGTGGCTGGCGCTCTATTTGCTCGGGCTTCCAAGCGCCTTCCTGCTCGGCCTGCAGGCCGGCCTGTCGAACTTCGTGCCTTATCTCGGGCCGATATTGGCCAGTATCCCCGTGGGATTGGTGGCAATGCCGCTTGGCCCCTCGATGGTGATCTGGGCCATCGGGATCTACACCGTTATTCAATCCATCGAGGGCTATGTGATCGGCCCGCTCATTCAGCGGCGCGCGGTGGAGCTGCCGCCCGCATGGACGCTGGTCGCCATCGTCCTGCTCGGCTCTCTGTTCGGCGTCCTGGGAATTGCGCTTGCGATGCCGCTATTCGCGATCGGGCGCGTCGCCGTTCTTCGGCTCTATGTAGAGGACTGTCTGGGAGATAACTTGAACGACGGTCCTCACCTTAGATAGGCGCGGGAAGCTCCGACTAGATGGAAATATTGCCCATCGCAAGATTGTAGAGGCCAGCAGCCGCTGCCACGAGGATCGCTCCGAACAGGATTCCCTCGGCAGACGCAAAGACCGTTGCTTTCTGCTCCCGCCGCGCGATCACAAACAGGATCGTGACCGGCGCATAGAGAAGCGCCGAAAGCAGCAGGAAGGTGGGACCGCCTGCGTAAATCATCACAGCCGCGTAGATCGTGGCAAGCGCACCGCGCACCCAGTCGATGGCGCGGCTACGCGGCTCTGTCCGATATGTTTCCCCGGTCCATGCGAGCTTAAGTCCGTATGCCGCGACAAACAGATAGGGAATGAGCGTCATTGAACTCGTCATCTTCAATGCCAACGTAAAGGCATACTCGGCAAAATAAGTAACGAGCAGGAACAGCTGAATCAGGCAGTTGGTAAGCCACAGCGCCCCTGCGGGTACTTTATTGACGTTCTCGCGCGTGAGGAAGCGCGGCATCGTGCCGCTGACGGCTGCGGAATGGAGAACCTCGGCGGCGAGCAATGACCAGGACAGATAATTTCCAAGCACGGAGATCAGCAGGCCGATGCTGATGAATACCTTGCCCCAGGGTCCCACGATCGCTTCCAATACGCCCGCCATCGACGGCGTCGCGAGCGCGCTTAGCTCTGGGCGGAGCAGAATTCCATAGGACAGCATGGTGACCAGGACAAGCAAAGCAAGCACACCGAGAAAACCCAGAACCGTCGCGATCCCAACATCATTGCGGTCCCTTGCATAGCGCGAGTAGACGCTTGCTCCTTCGATCCCCACAAACACGAATACGGTGACGAGCATCGTGTTGCGAACCTGGTTCGACACACTGGCAAAGCTCGGCTCCTCACCGCCCCAGAAATTGAGCGCGAAGACGTCGGCCTTGAACGCAAAAGCGGCAACGACGATGAACAGGAGTATCGGTATCATCTTCGCGAATGTCGCAATCGTATTGAGCGCAGCAGCTTCCTTGATGCCCCGGAGGATAAGGATATGAACGCTCCAGAGCAGCAACGAAGCGGCCACGATCGCAACGGGCGTGGTGCCGTCGCCAAACACCGGAAAGAACTGTCCCAATGTCGCTTTGATCAGCACAAGACACGCAACATCGGCAAGGCAGCATCCGATCCAGTAACCGGCCGCAGATGCAAAGCCGGCATAGTCACCGAAGCCAGCTTCAGCATAGGCGAAAATACCCGTATCGAGATCGGGCCGACGCCGGGACAGCGTCTGAAAGACGAAAGCGAGCATCAGCATTCCGGTGCCGGCGATGCACCAGGCAATCAGGGCGCCGAGACCGCCCGTGGCGCGACCGAATGCCGATGGTAATGCAAAGATCCCGGAGCCGACCATCGAGCCGACCACGAGCGCAATCAACGCGCCGCGCGAGAGCTTCTGATCGGATGAATTGGATGATGTTCCCATTTTTCTGTTGAACCTGACGCTCGAAGACGATCGGTCGAATGAAGAAGGACCGGTATTGGCGCAGCAATAGGAGGGCACCGTTTCCGGATCCCTCCTAGATCGTTCCGGCTATCCGTTTGCACCTTCTGCAGTCGACGACACGGTGTCATCCTCATCGAGTAGAACAGCCGCCCTGGAAAGCCGGTCGAAGAGTTTTCTGCGAGCTGCAACGGGTGGCCAGGCGTAAAGAAGGATTTCCGAAGGCTTCCAGATCGCAACCCAGCCCAGAATAAGAAAGCTCTCTGACAGAACCCTCGAAAACGGTCCCTCCGTCATTCGCTGAGCGAAGACCCAGCCGAGCAAGAGGCAAATGAAAAGGATCACCATTCCGACGACGAGTGACAGCCGGCCGGTCTTGAATAACTCGCTCAGTTCGTGCGAGACGGCCTGGCTTCGAAGGCCAAAGTAGTATCTGACGGCGGCAGCGATATCGGACGCATGCGTTTTCCGGAGTTCATCAGGCGGCAGATAGATGACGATTTCAATTAAGACACGGTCGGAAAACTCCAGCGCGCGATCAACGATATAATCTTCAGCCTGTAGCGCGAGATCAGTCTCGCGGAACGGAGACGGATCGAGCGTATCGAAGAGCTGCGATACCTTGCGAAGCTTCATTTCTATTCGCCCGACTTGTGCCCCTTCGGTCGAACGGTTTCTCATAGCCTTTCTCGATCGTCTTCGAGCAACACAGCTTGCTGGCGCGGCCGTCGCAGGGAACGTCCGACGAGCCGAGAAATCCCAGCAGATCATTGACGCTGCCACCAGTACAATCAGGTGTTTCCCCTAGGGCGAGATGCAGATCCAGATTAGGGAACGCCGATTGCGCCGCGTTTGTTGCGTCCAGCGACGCCTCACCCAGGCGGGAAACAAATTGGCAGCTGCGAGCTCATCGGGAAATCCCCTAAGTCCACTAAGGTGATCATCCGATATCGCATCGGCCTCACAGAAGCTTAGGCTCGCTTTTTGAAGGAGGTAGCGCCGTTTCGGAATTCGCGACAGCGGACAGAATTACGACTGGATCGCCGATGAGTGAACTGGACCTGCCGCCGAGCCGGGATACTGAGGACATTCGCTTCAGAACGAGAAGTATCGTCCTCAGGCAGCTCCCCTTTCTCGCGATCCTCGCGCTCGCAATCGCGGGCGTGGCCTATACGAATTTTTCAGGCAAACCGCTCATTGGCTATTGGGAGTTCCTCGCCCTCGCAATTGGTGTCGTATGCGTCGTGACTGAATGGACCGAGCTCGACGACAGGCAGGCTCGGGTTCGACTGGTATGGACCCAAGCGCTTCACTGGATCGCTGTTCTTGTTACGATGAACATCATGCTGCTGGCAGGCGTTCAACAGCTTCTGCCTGCGCCTGCGACGAGTCTCGTGCTTTTGATGTTGCTGGCGCTTGGCACTCTTCTCGCCGGCCTGAACTTTATGTCGCTGCAAATGGGCTTTCTCGGCCTCTCAATGGCTCTGGCAGTTCCCGCGATCTCCTGGATCAAGCAATCGGCGCTCTTTCTGATTCTGGTTGTGGTCTTCGTGATCGGCCTTGCCATGTCTTTCTGGTCGCTCCGGACGGATACGCGTCGATCGGAGCGAACGGCGTCTTCACGGCCTGCCTCGCCGGGCGATCCGGTTGCCGGTCACGAAGACACATCGGACGAAGATACATCGGACATCGAAGCAGCTCGCCGGCGCCTTGGGCTAAGCGACGATTAGCGGGTCTGACAAACCAGGAAGCTGCGTTAGGCCGCATGGAGATGCGCAGCTTTTTCATTTAAGAGTTTCCGTGGGAGCGATCCTTGTTGGGAGATGTCATGAAGCGCTTTATTGCTGCGGCAGGTTCAGGGCTGATTTTCTTGTGCGCTGCGTTCTCCGCGACTGCAGACCCTCGCGACTCCGTCGAGCGCGGTCAAAGACTGGATTCTGAAGCAATTCGAGACGATGTCCGCACCAACCGCCTGAAGACACCAGCGTCACCGCTCAACGTCGAACAACCGCGGCAAACTCAAGGACAGACACTGCACCGCAGAGGGCGACCACGCTTGCACGCCATGCCGCGACCTCCGAGCGAGCGACAATTGCGGTTGCGCCGGCAACAAAAATCAGTCGAGTGACGCTAGCGTAACGTCAGCGTCGCTATTCCCGCGGCAAGGCTCACGCCGATCTGGCGCTCAAGCGACAGTGGCTGGAGCATCACGGTCCTGCGAGATCCCCCGATCAGAACATTAGCGCCCAGACCCGGGCCAAACGCCACACTGCCACTCGCGCCGACGTAATTTCCACGGAGCGTACCCCGACCGACCTGTGAGTTTCGGGCGAAGACCCGCCAGACCAGCGCGCTCGACGGAGTCACACCGAGATCCAAGCCGATACGGCGCACCGTTCCCTCATAGATGTACTGCCGTGACGCATTTCGTATCCTGAACACGCATCGCAGCGTCTGACGCGAGCCGATAATCAGGCCGATCCGGGGATTGCTCATACATGTCAGCGTTCCTGCCCTGAATGCGGCAGAGGAAGCCGGCAGCGATGAAACGCAGAGCAAAAGGGATGCGCCGAAAAGTCCAAGCAGGGCCTTCTTGATCATGGGAGCCTCCACTTTCTGCGCGAGAATATGGCAGTGGCTATTCAGCGCCGCAAGATCGCCACGTCAGGCACAACTCACAAGCTGACTCGATTTCGATTCGAATAGTTACGACGCGATGCGGCTCGGCGCGGTTCTTCTCGTCGATACATTTCCGCAGACGATTGCGAGTAGCAGCATTACGCGATCGATGGCCTTGCGGTCGTATCCTCCGCTGCATCCGCATGGTCAAGCGCGCCCGCCAGCACGTCGATCCGCTCCGGCTCAAGCAAGCAAAGCTGCTCATCCGGCCCTGCCGCAAGCCTGTGAATATAGAAGTGCGTGCTCGTCGCATCAGCAGCGGCCATGACCGGTGACGGCGCCGAAATGACCTTCAACGCGCCAAAGGTGCCGATCCAGTCGATATGGCGATGTCCGTGCATGACGACGGCTCGATCGGCAAAGGCCTCCAACCGACGTACAAACCAGCTGCCGTTGATCACAGCCGTGCCGATGCGTTCCGCGAACGCGGTCACTGGCATCGGATACTCCATCAGGTGATGATGCAATGCGATTATCCAGCGCGCTTTCGGGAACTGAGCGATAAAAGCCTCCAGCCGGCGAGTCTGCTCGATCGAGACGAGGCCAAGTGCATTGGTGAAGGAGAAATGTGTTTCAGCATTGGAATTGAGAAGCGCTATGCCGAGTCCATTCTCCTCCGGAGGCGGAACCACCATCGGATACAAGTCATCGAAGATCCCACGTAACCGGGCTGCACGCTGCAGGCCACCAAGACCCGCGAAGTCGGCCATCTGACGGCGATACGGCGCCAACGCGTCGGTCAGTGTCGTCGTATGACCTTTCGCGTCTTTCACAACAAACGCACGATCGCCCTGAATGGCAGCGATGGTCGAAAGCGTGCGGACCTGTCTCAACCGTTTGCCCGGACTGAACGGGAGATCCAGCCGTGCCGGATTCGCCCGGTCCACGATATTGATGTCGTGATTTCCGGGCAGCACGAAGGTGCGCGCGACGAGGTCCGGATAGTGTGACAGGACGTCCAGAAACTCCGCCCATTCGGTCGCCCGTCCGGCATCGGTCATATCGCCGCTGACAAGCACATGGTCGAGCGGATCAACGGCGTGAATGGCGGCTAGCCGCGCCATCACCTGCTGCAGACGCTCATTTCCCTGCGGTCCGGCACGCCCGCTTTCAATGCGAAAACCGTATCGTTCGCCGACCACATGGAGGTCCGACAAATGAGCCACACGCCAGATCCCGGCATGCGCCGGCGCTGCATCGAACGCGACAATGTCCACCGGCTGCGCCATACGGGCATCGGCCAGACCCCAGACAAGCGATGCGCCGGCAAGATAGCCGCATATCAGGACTGCGGCATTTGCCAGCGTTGGAATGATCAAACGATGAGGAACACCAAGATCTTCAAGGCCTCCTGTCCAGCGCGAGGCTGGCCACGCCCAGATTGCCACCGCCACGGCACAAATGGAGATGGCGATTCCTGCCGCGGCCGAATTCACCGCGCGCAAGCGCGCTCTTCCACGCACGGTCAGATGTCTCCCCAGCATCTTCTCCGTCAGATGCTGCAAGCCCTCGCGGCCGAGAACATATCCAGGCTGGACAGCAAGCGCATTAAGAGACCAGAAGTTGGTCTCGGCGACCCGAAACAGAGGCTTCCAGCCGATCCAGCCCAGCGCGACGATCCCGATTGCCACCAGCACCGCGCCGATCTCCGTCAGGACGAGAACCTTGTCCGACAGAGTTGAGAGCCAGGCAGAGGCGACCAATGCCGCGAGGCCCAACGACACCGCCGGCAATAACAACGATACTGTCCAGGCAAACAGGAGCTTCGGCAGACTGACTTCAACAAGCAGGCTCCCGGCCATCGAGAGCAGGGTTCGCTGTTCAGGGCTGGCGGCATCGTCCTCGATATCGCCCCTACGCGGGTCGATCGTTTCCTTGTTCCACTCCTTCGTTGGCTCGTCGTCTCCCGCATCCCCTCTCTTCATGGCATCGCCTCTTGCGAGCAGGCATGTTCCTGTCACCAGAGTGACGCTATCACATCTTCGACGACATCCGCGCGCGTCAGGGTTTGACCCGATTCAACATCACCGCTCGTATGATGTAATTACCGAAGCATGGCGAGAGATGAGCGCGGCAAATAGAGACAGGTCACTGAAAATATCACTCAATTTCTCAAACATGTTGCGGCATGCAGATCTAATTAGGCGGTTCAAGACTTCTGAAAATTGAGACAGCGAGGCATACCCATATCGAGCGCATCTTCCCGTTCTGATTGACGGACTACGCCTTTGGTAATATCCATTCGCCCCGTGCGATATCAAAAATCAGGCTGATAAAAAGCCGGAACGGAGTCCCATGGACTCGCAATCGATCGCAACACAGGCTGAACGGCCTGATGTCCCGACTGGGCAATCGACCTGGTCGGAGACTGTTCAAGGGCTGGCGCCTGAAACCCGTCGCCGCTTCACAACAGCTTTCATGGGTGAACTATCATTCGCGGCCGCCATTTGCGGGCCCATGCACGTCCGCGCCTCACCGTTGATCTTGCGATGCCGGCGCCATTCGGAGTCGCTACGATTATCCGCTCTGCCATGCAATTCCGGTGCCTCCTTATATCCCTGACGTTCCTTTTCTATCCGTGAAAGGAGAAGTTCTATGGAAGCGATGGATCGGCGAAACCTCTTGCAGGGCCTTCTGTTCAGCGCGGTCGCCACGGGCCTTGGCACGAGCGTCTTTCTGACGACTGCCAAGGCCGCGCCAATCCCGCTGCAGAAAGACCTTGCCAACAAGTTGGAGCCCCTCACCGAAGACGCCCAGGTGGTTGTGGCAGGCCGGCCGCCACGCAGGGTCCTTCACCACCCGCATCGATCGTGGCGACGTCGTCGCCGTGTGTGTTGGTGGCGCCATGGTCGCCGCGTCTGCGCTTGGCGCTGATGGTGTGAAACGCATGCGCTGTGACACGGGCGGCCTCAAATCATAGCGCAAAAGCAGCGCAGGAGCGGGAGGACAAGATGACGACGTATGGCAATAGTTCCTCGGTAAGCGTCACCGGCTTGTCTTCACCGCCGTTCTGGATATGCGTACTGCTTGGCATCGTTCTGATTTTGGCCGGGCTCCTGATCCTCGGCGACGTCGTTCTCGCCACTGTCATCAGCACGCTGTTCATCGGCTGGACGGCCATTGCCGCTGGCGTGTTCGAAATGATCCATGCGTTCTGGACCAAGGGATGGGGAGGATTTCTCTGGCAGATCCTCCTCGCCATTCTCTACGTCGCATTCGGCATCGTTCTGGTGCAACAGCCCGTCGCCAGCGCGATCATCCTCACCTATGTCCTCGGTATATTGCTGCTGGTTTCCGGCGCCATTCGCGTGCTGCTTGGATTTAGCCGCTGGAGCAAAGGGGGCTGGATCATGCTGGCTTCAGGACTTTTCGGCGTTCTGGCAGGTCTAGTTATTCTGACAGGTTTTCCCAAGACGGGCCTGTGGGTCCTCGGCTCTCTGCTGGCCGTCGACATGATCTCCCACGGTCTGGCGTGGCTCGCTTACGCGTGGCAGCTGAGAACCAAGGCAGCATAGCGGCAGAAGGAACCATCAACGACGAAGGCCACGTGGCACGTAGAAATCTCTCAGTCAGGAGGAATAGAAATGTCAGATCTCGTTGCGATCATCTATCCATCCGAGGCCAAAGCCGAAGAGGTGCGGCAGCGTCTGTTCAAGCTGCAGAAGGAATATCTGATCACGATCAGCGATGCCGTTATCGCGGTAAAAACCGAAGCCGGCCCCGTGAAACTGAACCAGCTGATGAATACCACCATGGCCGGCGCGGCCTCCGGCAGCTTCTGGGGATTATTGATCGGCGTGCTGTTCCTGAATCCCCTTCTCGGCGTAGCACTGGGCGCCGCATCCGGTGCATTGGGCGGCGCACTGACGGACTATGGCATCAATGACGACTTCATGAAGGAGCTATCGGCAAACCTTCAGCCGGGAAATGCGGCGCTGTTCGTTCTCATCAAGAGCATCACTGCAGACAAGGTGCTCAAGGAAATCCAGGACGCCGGCGGCACCGTGCTGAAGACGTCCCTGGACGATGCCAAGGAGCAGGCGCTCAGGAACGCGCTCGCCAAGGCCACAACCGAGCCCCAGGCTCAGGCAGCACCAGCGGCGTCGACGACCACGGCATCCAAGCCCGCTGCCTGAGTTTGCTTGGGCTGGCATGGGTACAACAGAAGCGCTCGGCGTAGATATCTGCGCCAATTGCTCTTGTGCGTATCGTCGCCGTAAATAACGAAGTCCGCCTGATCTTGCGCAGATCAAGCGGACTGTTGAATTTGCGTTCGAGGTGTCGTTGTTAGGCCGGCGGCTTACTCCACCTTACCCATTTCCTTGAGCACTTCGTTGGCGGCTTTGAAGGCATCGAGGCCGGCCGGGATGCCGCAATAGACCGTGGCGTGCAGCAGCACTTCCTTGATCTCGTCAACCGTGACGCCATTGGTGATTGCGCCGCGCGTGTGCAGCTTGATTTCCGGCGCGCGGTTCAGCGCCGTCAGCATTGCGAGGTTCAGCATGCTGCGGGTCTTGCGATCGAGGCCCGGACGATTCCACGCATAGCCCCAGCACCATTCGGTGGTGATGTGCTGGAACGACATCATGAAGTCATTGGTCGACTGCATCGACTTGTCGACATAGGCCGCGCCGAGAACTTCGCGCCGCGCGGCAAGACCGATGTCGAACATTCCGCCGAGTGTGATGTTCTGATCGTAGCTCATATTGTAGTCCTTCCGTTTGCGATTGCTAAGGGTTCGACGTCGTTCGCCCGTCTGCCTCGATCATATGCCGAGATAGGCCGCGCGAACGGCAGGATTTTCATTTAATTCTGCAGACGTGCCTTGCAGTGCGATGCGACCGCTTTCCAGCACATAGCCGCGTGTCGCGACGTCGAGCGCCAGTCCGACATTCTGCTCGACCAGCAATATCGAGGTTCCTCGACTGTGGATCTTGGTGAAGGCGTCGTGCATCTCCTCGACGACCTTCGGAGCCAGACCGTGGCTCGGCTCATCCAGCAGCAACAGCTTCGGCTGCAGCATCAGCGCGCGCCCGACAGCGACCATCTGCTGCTCACCGCCCGAGAGCGTGCCGGCCAACTGGCCGCGCCGCTCCCGCAGACGCGGAAACAGTTCGAAGATGCCTTCCATGCGCGACGACAGATCCTTGGCATGGCGCGCGGTGAAGGCACCGAGCATCAGGTTTTCTTCCACCATCATATCCGAAAACACATGGCGCCCTTCGGGAACATGCGCGATGCCCAGCGTGGGGATGTCATGCGAGGCGCGGCTCGACAGATCATTGCCTGCAAAACGCAACGTGCCGGTGACATGCGGCACCAAGCGCGAGATCGCGCGCAGGATCGTACTCTTGCCCGCGGTATTGGCGCCGATGATGCAGACGAACTCACCTTCGAACATCTGCAGATCGATGCCGTGCAGGACTTCGATCTCGCCGTAACCGGCATTGAGGCCCTTGATCTCGAGCAATGGCTGAGACGCACTCATTTGTGGGCCTCCATCGAACGGCCGAGATAGGCTTCCACCACCACCGGATCGTTCGCCACCTGCTCCGGCGTGCCATCGGCCAGAAGGCGACCGAAGTTCAGCACCAGGATGCGATCGCAGATCGTCATGATTGCGCGCATATGATGCTCGACAACCAGCAGCGTGATGCCGTCGTCGCGCAGCGAGCGGATCAGGTTCATGATCTCCTGCATCTCAACCGGGTTGAGCGCCGCCATCACCTCATCGAGCAGCAGTACTTTGGGGCCGGTGCACAATGCGCGTGCCAGTTCGACGCGCGCACGCTCGGGGAATGAGAGATTGCCGGCAAGCTTGTGAGCAACGGATTTGAGCCCGACGCGGTCGAGGCAGATCAACGCCTCCTTGCGCGCAGTCTCTACATCGTGGCGCAACAGGCCTGCGGTGAGCACGTTGTCGAGCACCGAACTTTCGGCAAACAGCGCCACGTTCTGGAACGTCTTGGTCATGCCGAGCGCCGCGACCTTGTGCGGCTTCTGGCCAACGACGCTGGTGCCGTCGAGCTGGATCGAGCCACTGTCCGGGCGAATGAGGCCGACCAGCGTACTGAAGAACGTCGTCTTGCCGGCACCGTTGGGCCCGATCAGGCCGACGATCTGTCCTTTCGGCACCGAGAATGTCACGTCGGACAGCGCCTGAAGCCCGCCGAAGCGACGCGAGATGCCACGCACATCGAGAATGGTCATGAGCGTGCCTTGCTCGAGAAGCGCGCCATCAGCGAATCGAACACGGTGATGAAGCCCCGTGGACGCCACAGAATGACGGCGATCAGAATGACGCCGAAGATCAGTTGCGACAGGCCCGCCGCGCCCGACGAGAACAGATCGTTCATCAGCTCCTCCACGGGGATGATGAACAATGCGCCGAGGATCGGACCGATCGCCGTACCGACGCCGCCCAGAATAGCGATCAACGCGACACGAATGGAGATGGACGCGGCGCTGAACACCGTATCCGGATCGAAGAACACCGCGACCTGTGCATAAAGCGTGCCCAGCATGGCCATCAGCACGCCGGAGATCACCGCAGTCTGCAGCTTCACCTTGGTGGTGTCGATGCCGATCACTTCCGCAGCAGCCGGATTTTCCTTGATGGCGCGCAGCCGATAACCCATGGCACTGCGCCGGATCGCCTCGAAGATGACCGTCACGATGATCAGGGCAATCAGCGCGATATAGGCATGCGGCAGCAGCTGCTTGAACGAATAGGCCGCGATGCTGGGCGGCACGAACGGCACCGAGAGGCCGACCGGCCCGCCGGTGAGCGACGTCCAGACATTGGCGATGACGCGCATCACCTCGCCGAACGCCAGCGTGGCCAACGCAAAGTAGTGTCCCTGCAATCGCATAGTCGGGACGGCAATGATCAGTGCCGCAACGCCACCGAGAAAGCCGCCGGCAAACATGCCGATCCACGGGCTGATGCCGAATTTCAGCACCAGGATGGTGGATGTATAGGCGCCGATGCCGAAGAAAGCTGCGTGGCCGAGCGACGTCTGATTGGCCAGACCGCCGATGATGTTCCAGACCTGCGCCATCGCTGCGAATAGCAGCGTGAAGGTGAGCACGCGGATCCAGTATCCGGTCGGGCTGAGCAGCAGCGGCAACACAGCCGCAATGGCGATCACAGCCAGAATTGCGATCCAGCGTTTCATCGGGATGCTCCCACGAGGCCTTGCGGCCTCACCGCGAGCACGAAGATAAAGACGATGAACAGAATGAGGTTCTGCAACTGGATCGGAAAGAACAGCGAGGACAATGCCTGAATGACGCCCACCGCGAGCCCGCCAACGACGGCACCCGCAACGCTGCCGAGACCACCGAGCACAACGACGGTGAACATCAGCACGACGAACTGGCCACCGACCCCGGGGAAGACAGTGACATAAGGCAGGATCACCGCGCCGCCGAAGGCCGTGAGGCCGACGCCGAGTGCGAAGGCGATCTTGTACATCAATGCCGTATCGATCCCCATCAGCTGCGCAGCCATCGGGTTCTGCGCCGTCGCGCGCATCGCCCGGCCGAACCAGCTCGTGCGCATGAACCACCACAGGGCCAGACCGCAGGCCAGCGACATGCCGAAGGCAATCAGATACGGCACGCTGATGAACAGCGCGCCGAGCGACAGCGACATGGTCTGGTAGGACGTGGTCACCGAACGAAACTGCGAGCCGAACAGCAGCAGCGATCCATTTTCGATCACGATCAACAGACCAACGGTGAGGAAGATCTGCGCCACCGAGGGCGCCTTCAACACACGCGCGATCAACTGCCCCTGCACCAGCCAGCCGATGCCGAACGCCACCGCGAAGGACAGCGGCGCGGCCAGCACCGGATCAAGGCCGAGATAGGCCCAAGCGAACCAGGACACGAACATGCCGATCATCAGGAATTCCGCCTGCGCGAAATTCACGATGCCCATCACGCCATAAACCAGCGTCAAGCCGATGGAGATGACGGCGTAGACGCCGCCCACCAACAACCCATCGATTATTGCTTGTAGAAATGACACTGCGATCTTTCTTCAGTTCGTCAGGATTTCCAGACCGCAGTGCCCTTGGCGACGTCCTTCGGCCAGACCGTGACGAGCTCCTTGTTGCGCCATTGCGCCATGACGGGAACGGACAGGGTATTGAGGCCGGTGCTGTCGAATTCGACGGCGCCGCCGGTCATCGCCTTGGTCCAGCCACCGGTGAACTTCGCGCCGCGCAGCGCCATGGTGACATCCTCGGCCCTGGCCGACTTCGCCTTCTCGATCGCCTGCACCAGCACGTCGAGCGCGACGGCGTGTTCCAACGCCTCATGCACCATGAAGTAGCCAAAGCGCTTGCGGAAACGCTCGGTGAGATCCGGCGCGAGATCGTAATTGGCAGGCGCGATCGACAACACGTTCTCGGCGAATTCGCCGAGGCCCTTCTCGAAATCCGGAATGACATAACCGGCAGCACCACCGATGGCCGGGATCGTGATGCGCTGCTGGCGCATGGTGCGGATCAGCAGCAGGCTGTCGTTGAGATAGGACACCGGGAAGACGGCCTGGGCACCGGACGCACGCAGTTTGTTGATCAACGGCGTGGTGTCGGTGATCCCCAGCGGATAGGCATCGTCCATCGCTATGTCGATATTGGCTGCCTTGGCAGCGGCACGAAGGCCGGCCGCCTGCGCAGTGCCATAGGCAGTGTCTTCATACATGATCGCGATCTTGTCGATCTTGGCGCCGGATGCCTGCGCAATCGCCAGCGTGTAGTCGAGCTGCGCCTTGCCGAGCGCAGATGCCTTGGCGACGATCTGGAAGATGTTCTTGAAGCCGCGACCGGTGATCTGGTCGGCGAAGGACATGGTGAGCAGCGGAATGTCGCGACGCTCCGTGACTTCCGAAATCGCAATGGTCAGCGATGACGCGAATGCGCCGAGGATCGCGGTCACTTCGTTCTGGGTGATGAGGCGCTGCGCGACGGTGCCCGCGGTGGTCGGCGTCGAGGTCGCGTCCGCCACGATCAGATTGATCTTGGCACCGCCGAGCGCCTTGATGCCGCCGGCTGCGTTGATCTCATCGGCGACCAGCTCGATGCCGTTGCGCGAATTGATGCCGAACTGCGCATTGGCGCCCGACAGCGGCATGATCACGCCGATATTGACCGGCTTCGCCTGCGCGCGTGCCGACGAAACAATCATCGGGCTGGCCAGCAGAGACGCGGTTCCGGCGAGCAGCGAACGTCGGCTCAGGCCACCACGATGGGAGGTTGTCTTGGACATGGGCGTTTTCTCCGAATGCAGAACGGCCTTTGCGGCTTCGTCGGCAATTCGACATAAAACAGACGAGCGGTCAAGCTGCTTGACAGATTGTCTGATAGGCGGTCAACTTGACGCATGGCAAAGATCGAATCGGACCTGAATGTCTCGCGGGAATCGACCAGCCTGCGACTGCTGGTTGAAAATCGACTACGCTCTGCAATCGGTAGCGGGCTGTTCAAGCCTGGCCAGCGGCTGATCGAGCGTGAGCTGTGCGAACAGGTCGGCGTCGGCCGCACCTCGATCCGCGAGGCGCTCCGGCAACTAGAGGCAGAGGGCCTCGTCACCACGATCCCGCATCGCGGCCCGATCGTCAGCACCATCAGCGTCGAGGAAGCCGAACAGCTCTACGATCTGCGTGCGCTGCTGGAGGGTTATGCCGGCCGCGAATGTGCGCGGCTGCGCGATCCGGAGATTATCGGACGGTTGCGCAAACAGTTCGTCCAGATGGGCGCCGTTGCCGGTCAGGAAGACCGCAGCGACCTGTTGGCCGCCAAGACTGAATTCTATGCTGCGCTGCTCGAAGGCTGCGGCAATGTTTTCGTCGAACGCTTTCTGAAGATGCTGCTGAACCGCGTCACGGTACTGCGCATGACATCGATGACCCAGTCCAATCGCATCGGCCGCAGTCTTGCCGAAATCGAGACCATCCTTGTGGCGATCGAGGCCGGCGACGAAGATGGCGCCGAGCAGGCTTGCGTCCAGCACATCAAGAATGCCGCCGCGATAGCGCTGGAAGCGTTGCGGCGCGATAATCCCTGACAAGCGCGATCACCTGCCGCGCCAGATATCGCATAAAATAAGAACTTGAAGAGGAACGCCCGTGTCGAATTCAGCCGCCATCAATCCGCCCGCCAAGATCGCCGTCATCGGCCTCGGCAATATGGGACGCCCCATGGCCGCATGCATTGCGCGCGCAGGCTATCAGGTGGTTGGCTTCGATACGTTTGCAGAAGCCCGCGCCAAATATGCCGAAGCCGGCGGCACGTCAGCTGCGACCGTCGATGAAGCCGTTAAGGACGCAGCCGCGGTCATCACGCTGCTGCCAGATGGCAAGATCGTGCGCGCGGCCGTGGAAGGCTTCAAGGCGAAGCTCGCGCCGGGCACGGTGGTGATCGATATGAGCTCCTCCGCTCCGATGGGCACGCGCGCGCTCGGCGAAGAACTGATCGCGGCAGGCCTTGCTTTCATCGACGCACCGGTGTCGGGCGGCGTGAAACGCGCCGTCGACGGCACGCTGGCGATCATGGCCGGCGGCGACGGCAAGACCATCGATCGCGCCGATCCCATGCTGAATGCCATAGGCAAGTCGGTGTTCCGCACCGGTCCGCTCGGCTCCGGTCACGCCGCCAAGGCATTGAACAACTACGTCTCGGCAGCAGGCCTCGCCGCTGCCGCCGAAGCCGTTGCCATCGGTGGAAAGTTCGGCATCGATCCGAATGTCCTCGTCGACGTGTTGAATGCCTCCACCGGGCGCAACAATTCGACCGAAAACAAGCTCAAGCAGTTCATCATTCCCGAGAAATACACATCGGGATTTGGGCTGGCCTTGATGGCGAAAGATATCCGCACCGCCGACGAGCTCGCACACCAGATCGGCGTCAGCGCGCCGCTGGCAGACGAAGTCGCTGCATTGTGGGATGCTGCACTGGAGAAACTCGGACCGTCGGCCGACCATGTCGAGATTGGCCGCTATCTCACTGCCAGGAAGTAGGTAACGTTGGGCATGGGCCTGATCGACGAGCTTCGCAATCGACTTGCGGTCGCGATTGCCGCGCCGGAGGTGCAGTCTTTTGCGCGCGGACTGGATCTTGAAATTCAGTTTGGGATCGATGAGGCCGCCGTCGCGATCGCTTGTCGCAACAACCAGCCGGTTGTCAGTATACCCAGCAATGCGCCGGATATCGCGCTATCTGGACCAGCCACAGCATGGCTGAAGGTGCTGGCGCCCTGCCCGCCGCCGACCTATCATTCGTTTTCATCGATCCAACTGCGCAACACCAGCTTCACCGTGACCGGCGATGCGCTGGTTGTTGCGCAGGCCCGCGCATTTCTCGAGGCCGTATTCGCGAATCTGACGACGCCGGCCGCGCATGGGGTCGAAGTCGATCTCACGCGCCTTGAGGGCCGCTATCACCGCGTGCACAGCGCCGGCGGACAGATTGCCGAAATCTATTCAGAGGCCACGGGCACCGGCAGGCCAGTGCTGTGCCTCCACACAGCCGGAGCGGATACGCGGCAGTTTCACGGCGTGATGTGCGATCCCGAACTCGGGCGCGACTGGCGCCTGATCGGCTTCGACATGCCGCATCACGGCCGCTCGATGCCGCCCATCGGCTGGGATGGCAGCATCTATCAGCTCGATCAGCCGACCTATCTGGACTGGTGCGCGAGCTTTATCGAACAGGCGATCGGTGAACCCGTTGTGGTGATGGGCTGCTCGATGGGCGCCGGCATCGCCATGGCGCTCGCCGCAGAGCGACCTGATCTCGTTAAAGCCGTGATCGCGCTCGAAGCGCCTGTGCGCCCACGCGGCCGTCGGAACGAGTATCTCACGCATGCACGCGTCAATGGCGGCTGGCATTCGGCAGCCTATGTGCGCGGATTGATGAGCCCGTCCAGCCCCACTGAGGATCGCCGACGCGCTGCCTGGATCTATTCGCAGGGTGCGCCGGGCATCTATGACGGCGATCTGGCTTTCTATTCGGACGAGTTCGACGGCGAGCAGACCGCCAAGCTCATCGATGGCCACAAGATCCCCGTATATCTCCTGATCGGTCACTACGACTTCTCCGCCACCGTGAGCGATGCCTACGCGCTCGCCGAATGGATCGAGGGCGCCGTGGTGACAGAGATGCCGGAGCTCGGGCATTTTCCGATGACAGAGAATCCGCCGAAAATGCTGGACTATCTGCGTCCCGTCTTCCAGGCACTGCGGAGTTTGCCGCTTTGACTTCGCGGAAATCAATCCGGCGGCTGCAGCCCCGGTGACGCCACCCAATTTTCGACCTTCGCGTAAAACCGAAACTGCTGTGCTTTCTTAAGCAACTCGTCTCTCTTCGGGCCGGGCTCCAAGGCGTCAGCTCGCTCAGCGCAATTTTTCGCCATTCGCGCGTAGTCACTGGGTGTCATATGCGAATCCCCCGATTCGGCGTTGGCATACTACCAATCTAAATCTGGGCGAAAATTAGTTCTGAAGATCAATCTTAAGCCGGCGCGATATCTGAGTATTCACAGACACGGCTACATCGACGTTTTTTGTGCCACCATGACGGTCGGATCGGCCAGGCTCGGTACGACGATCAATCTCTTCACGGCGCCTGCCTTGTAGGCCTGCAAGAACGTTGCGTAGTCCTTGAACGATACGCAACCGTTCGAATCTCCCTTTGGTCCCATCAGGTAGCTGTGCGTAAGCAATCCGGCGCGGCCAAACAGATCACCTTGACCCACCGGCTTCATTCTCAATGCTTCAACGCCGTGAAACGGCTTCTCTCGCTTGCTCAGTTCATATATCTGCGGTGGCGTCGCGCCTCGATCATGGACATGGACTTGCGCTGGATCGTCCATCAGATCGCCAAGTCCGGAGTGAGCCTCGAGCCTCGTTCCGTCGGGCATGTAAACGGTGCGCGCGGAAATGTCGTAAAGTGCCGTCCGCGTTTCCGCCAACGTTGGAGGTGCACTGTCCTTTCCGTCACCGGAGATTCCACCCTCGGGTGACGCAGATGCCAAAACAGTTTCAGACGGCTGTAGCATCGCGAAGACTTTTTTAAGTGCTGCGCTCACGTTGGACAAAGGATCAGACGGTGTTGACGCTTGATCGGGCAGAGACACAGCAATCAAATTGGCCGCTGACGGTCGGACTCTCGGTAGCGGCACTTTTCCATTCACCGCCGAGATTCCGAGCGAACTGTCGGCGGGAAGCACTGGCTGCGATCGCATTGCTTGCGCGAGCTGCGACTTAGCCCGCTGAACTTCCAATTCGACATTAGAAGCCGACACTTCAAAATCAAACGCTTGTGGAAAACGCTGAACGAACGAGACGTCGTCGAGCTGGGGACTACTTGGATTTTTGGCCTTAAAGAAGCTCAGTACATTTTGAGGCTCTCGAACATACGCGCATAACGTCAGGGCCGCAGCGAGGGCTCCGACAGACGCAGCAGCGATAACAATTCGAGATCTACGCAATTGATGCCCCGGACACGACGCAAAAAGGCTACCCAATGATTCAGGCTCAAATCAAGCCAACGAGCCTGACGTATTAGGCCATTTTGGCCTTGCCAGACTTTGCGCCATTCAGGAAGGTCCGTCTCCCAGAGCGAGAGATTCCTTTTCCAATCCAGCCTGCCGATACAGGCTCCTTAAAAACCTGGCCATCGACGCAGGCGTCATCCTGTTACCGCGCGCGGGACGCGGAAGGACGACGGCCGGCTCGCAATGGATCAGATGGTTAAGAGGGGTGCTGGCGGAGAGAGTGGGATTCGAACCCACGGTACGGTTTCCCGCACACACGCTTTCCAAGCGTGCGCCTTAAGCCACTCGGCCATCTCTCCGGCGCGCCTTCTCATGACGGGCCGGAGCGAGATTTGCAAGGGACCGCCGGCCCGGCCCGGCGGTTTTTCTCAAATTATTGAAGGATATAGGGAATTCGGGGGAGCCTTGGCGCCGCCTGCTGGCCCTGGCGAGCGGCGAATCGGCTTGCGATGCGTCGGCACTGCCCCCGCGCCAGCGGGACCTGCCCATTTCGCCTGGGCGGCGCCGCGGCTCAGTGGAACCGGCTACCGACCCCAGCGCCCAGCGATTGGACCGGCCAGAGTACGGCCGGCTCAACCGGCAGCGTTTCCACCGGCGTCTTGTCATTGGCGACATGGGCTTGCTGAAGCGCCTCGACGAAATCGGCGAACCAGTCCTGAATGGTGCCGGCGCGCAGCTTCGCCATCATGGCTTCCCAGCGCATCCGGCGCTCCAGTAACGGCATCGAAAATGCGGTCGCGATGGTGCGCGCCATGCCGTCCACATCATGCGGATTGACCAGCAGGGCCGTATCGAGCTCGTTGGCGGCGCCGGCATATTTCGACAGCACCAGCACACCGGGATCGACCGGGTTCTGCGCAGCGACATATTCTTTGGCGACCAGATTCATGCCGTCATGCAGCGGCGTAACGAGGCCGACCTGCGCGGTGCGATAGAGGCCAGCGAGCACGGTCTGGCTGAAGCCCTTGTTGAGATAGCGGATCGGCGTCCAGTCAACTTCGCCGTGACGCCCGTTAATATCGCTCACCAGCTTCGCAAGCTGGTTCTGCAGATCGCCATAGGCCTCGATCGTGCCGCGCGACAGCGTCGCGATCTGCAACAACGAGACCGAGCGCTTGAGCTGCGGCTGCCGCGTCAGCATGCGATCGAATGCATCGAGACGATTGACGAGGCCCTTGGAGTAATCGACGCGATCGACGCCGATGGCGAGTTTCTCGCCGTTCAGGCTGCGGCGCAGCCGCGACACATCGGGATGCGACGCCGCCTTGGCAGCATGCGCAGCAAACTTCGCGGGATCGATGCCGATCGGAAATACCGCACAGCGCGACACACCGTAACGCGACATCACCACACCCCCCGTCGTGTCCAGGCCGAGCTCGCCATCGACATAAGACAGGAAGTTGTCGCGATCATCTTCGGTCTGGAAGCCGATCAGATCGTAAGCGAGCATTGCCTCGACCAGTTCGCGATGATGCGGCACGCCGCCAAAAATATCGCGTGCCGGCCACGGCGTATGTAGGAAAAAGCCGAGCGGATGCCTCACGCCAAGCGCACGCAATTCTGCGCCGAGCGCAAGGAAATGGTAATCCTGAATCCAGAACGCAGTGTCGGGCTTGCGGAACCGCAGCAGCGCGCGCGCGAAGAACGAATTCACTTCGCGATACGACTCATAATCGTCGTGCGACGTGCAGATCAGGTCGGTACGGGAATGCAGCGCAGGCCAAAGCGCCGAATTGGCGAAGCCTTCGTAATAGCCACCGTAATGCGCGGCAGGCAGATCGAGCATTGCCAGCGCACCGGCGCCAAGCGCCTCAATTTCGGCAAACGGTTCCTTTTGCGCGCCGTCGCGCACGCGGCCGCTGGAACCCACCCAAATCGCGCCAGATTTCTCCACCACGGGCAGCAAGGCTGCTGCCAGACCGCCGGTCATCGGCTCATTCGCCGAAGCGCGCGATACTCGGTTTGAGACTACGACGAGATTCACAGGGTCCCCTCCTGATTGCACACATTGATAAACGTCCGTTCATCAATATGGTTCCTCGTCACCATTCGACCCAATTGAAACCAAATTCGGGCACGCGACGATGGAACTCACCTTTCAGTGAGTTCCATCTGCATCGGTATCAATGACATGAGGTGAATCACTTCGATTTCGCTGCATCGTCGATCAGCAAGCGCGCGAGCCATGCGCGCACATCGCGCGGCTCGTCGAAGTGACCCGACACACCTTGCGCACGGCGACCGACGGAGAATGCGAGACCATTCATGCCGGGCATGATCGCAAATACAGATTCGTCGGTGACATCATCGCCGATGAAAATCGGACGGCGCCCGCTGAACGGCTCATGCGTCATCAATTCGATCACGCCGGTCGCCTTGGTCACACCAGCGGGCTTGATCTCGCAGACAGCCTTGCCGGGCAGCACTTCGATCGGCGCATTCGGCAGATCGGCACGGATCGCGGAGACCGCATCATAGATCGCCTTCTCCGCATGCGGCGCGAGACGGTAGTGCAGCGCGAGCGCATAGCCCTTGTCCTCGAGCAGAATGCCCGGGCTCAACTTTGCAATGGCAGCAAGGCGACGCTTCAATTCCTTGTCCATCGGCGGCGCGCCTGACGCGACCGATTCATTGTCGCCTGACAATCGCATTTCGGCGCCATGACCGCCGACGGCAGGAAACTGCATCGGCGCAAAGATCAGATCGATATCGTTGATCGAGCGGCCCGAAACGAGCGCCATGGCGCCATTCGTGCGCTGCAGCAGCTTGCCCATGGACGTCGCCAGATCCGGCGGCACCCACACTTCACGCGGCGTCGGCGCCAGATCGAGCAGCGTACCGTCGATATCGAGCAGCAGCGCACATTCGCTAAGCCGCGGCAATTCCGCACCCGGATACAGCACCTCTTCAGAATGCGGCGCATCGTCGACAGGGATTTCGATAATTTTCTGAGACATGTCCATGAAGTTACTCCACGACGGCCAGCGGCCGTGCAACTGATTCAAGCGGCTGGCGTTCCGCCGCGACGGCATAGCGCCAGCCGACGATCGCAGCCACGATCATCAGAACAGCGCCAAACAGGTAGCCGGCAAACACGCTGTTGCGCGACCCGGTATCGATCAGCACGCTAAACAGCGCCGGGCCGGCAACGCCGCCGATCCCGGTGCCGATCGCGTAGAAGACAGCGATCGCCAATGCACGCACCTCGATCGGGAACGTCTCGCTGACGGTGAGATAGGCCGCACTCGCCGCCGGCGATGCAAAGAAGAAGATAATCATCCAGGCGATGGTCTGGGTCTGTGCACTCAACACATCGATCGAGAACAGATAGCCGGAGATCGCAAGCAAGATGCCCGACATCCCGTAGGTAACCGCAATCATGACGCGGCGCCCGAGCGTATCGAACAGCCGGCCGAGCAGCAGCGGTCCGAGAAAATTGCCTGCGGCAAACGGCAGGATATACCAGCCGACATGGTTGGACGGGATACCGAAGAAATCCGTCAGTACCAGCGCATAGGTGAAGAAGATCGCGTTGTAGAAAAACGCCTGCGACGCCATCAGCACGAGTCCGACCAGCGACCGTTGCCGATACAGCACGAACAGTGTCTGCGCGACTTCCTTCAGCGGCGTATGATCGCGCATCGTCAGCCTGATCTTCGGCAGCGCGGCCAGAACCGACGGCTTGGCCTTCTGGTGCGCGGAGATTTCGATCTCAGCCACGATCTCCTCTGCGCGCTGCGGCTGACCGTGGATCATCAGCCAGCGCGGGCTTTCCGGAATCCACATCCGCATGAACAGTACGATGAGACCCAGAATGGCGCCGGTGAAATAGGCCAGCCGCCAGCCATAGGATTGTGAGATGACTGCGGGGTCCAGCAGGACGATGGCACAAACGGCGCCCATAGCCGCTCCCAGCCAGAAGCTGCCGTTGATCACCAGATCGGTCCAGCCGCGATAGCGCGCTGGGACAAGCTCCTGAATCGTCGAATTGATCGCGGTATATTCCCCGCCAATGCCGGCACCCGTCAGGAATCGAAACACGGCATAGCTGGCAAGATTCCATGACAACGCTGTCGCGGCAGTCGCGGTGAGATAAAGCGCGAGCGTAATGAAGAACAGTTTCTTCCGGCCGATGCGGTCCGTCAGCCAGCCGAAGCCCAGCGCGCCGATCACAGCGCCTGCAAGATAAGCGCTGTTGGCAAAGCCGACATCGAGGTTCGAAAACTTCAACGCAGGATCTTCCTTCAGCGCGCCGGATAGCGCCCCCGCCAGGGTCACCTCAAGGCCATCGAGTATCCATGTGATACCGAGCGCCAGGACAACCCGTGTGTGAAAGCCACTCCAGCGCAGCGCATCCAGGCGCGCGGGAATATCGGTTTCGATGATACGATCCGAGTCAGAAGCTGACGTCTGGCTCGGCATCGGCGAAGCCGCGATATCCGCGCTGCTCAGATTAGCCATGCCGCCTTGCTCCTGAGCATTTGCTCGCTACCCCACGGACAAGCGGAAATCGACATCAACGCGAAAAGCCCGAAACCTTGCGGTGACGGGTGATTCAGCGCCAGAGGGTTACATTCTCCGTGAAACAACCCACGAAGAGCGCGTTGGTTCCCATTTTATGCGGGGAAGTGGGACCTAGAGCGAAACGGCGTAATGCTCGTATTCGCCGCGTACCAGTTCGATATGGGCACGCATCGCCGCCGCGGCGCCATTGCGATCGCCGCGCATGATGGCGACGACGACGCGGTCATGCTCGGCCTGCGATTTCGCGAGACGACCGAGATTGCGGAACTGGGCTCGCCGGAACGGCTGCACCCGCACCCGGGTCGCAAGCGTGATCTCGGCGATATATTCGTTCTGCGAGCCCGCATAGATCGCGTTGTGAAAACGCTCGTTCACTTCGTGGAAGCGATCCGGATTGCCGTCGTAGCTCAGCACCCGCAGCTCTTCGTGAATGGCCTCCAATCCGTGACGTTGCACGGCCGGCATCCGTTCGGCGGCGAGACTCGCACATATCGCTTCGAGCTCGGCCATCGCCTCGAACATGCCGGTGAGACGATCGATCGACGGCTGCGCCACGACGGCACCGCGATGCGCGCGCGAGTCGACAAGGCCGCTGGCCGTGAGCTGACGCAACGCTTCACGAACGGGCGTGCGCGAAACATTGAAACGCTGTGCCAGATCGGTTTCGTCGAGTGAGGTACCGGGGGGCAGCACGCCGCGCACGATCTCGTCGGCCAGTTGCAGGCGGAGTTCTTCGGCGCGCGTCATCTTGCCGGTGATAGTCCCGGCACGGTCAACCCGGCTGACCGGCCCGGCGATGCCCGCCTTGCGGCGCGGCTTCCCCGGCTGGATCAGCATGTCGTCGAAACTCATCCCTTGGCGCCCTGCGGTTCGTCGATCAGGCTGACAGACGCCGCCACGATTCGCCAGCCTTCCGGAAAGCGGATCCACGTCTGCATCTGTCGACCGACCTTACCCGGAGCCGTGTCGCGATAAAATAGCGTCGAGGCGACCGCAGTGTCGCGGCCATAGGCGGAAATCACCGTGCGCGCAGTGCGGCGCATCAATCCGACCGGCGAGCGTGCACCGCGAAATGCCTGGATCTCGTCATAACCGTAGAGGTTTTCACCCATCCCATAGCGCAGCGTCCGCGGATCGTTGCGAAACAATTCGCCAAGCACCGCCGTATCGTTGGTCGTCAGTGCCTTCTCATAACGTGCGAAGGCGGCGCCCACTTCGGCGATGACGTCCGGCAGATCGATTTCCATGTCAGAACCCTTTTGCGCGGGGCGCGGCAACGACGCCGGCCCGCTCCAAAGCATAAGCGACGCGCAGCGCGATGTCTTCCCGCCACGGCGCCGCAATGATCTGCACACCGATCGGCATCGGATCGAGCGGCACGGGGACGGCGACCACGGGCAGACCGATGAACGAAATCGGCTGGGTATGGATGCCGATATTGGCGCGCACGGGCAGTTCGACGCCGTCGAGCACGAAAGTCGCCTGCCCCAATTTGGGCGCGATGCAAGGCGTCGCCGGCGCGATGATCACATCGACGTCCTTGAACAGTTCGAGCACCTTCGCGCGGTACCAGCGACGGAATTTCTGCGCCCGATCGACCAGCGGCGCCGGCACCATGGCGCCGGCCAGCAAGCGGCCACGCACTGCCGGATCGAAATCATTGGGACGCGCGCGCAAGCGATCCAGATGCAGCGAGGCGCCTTCAACGGTCGAGATGACATAGGCCGCCGAACGCGCGCGGGCGACCTCGGGCAGCTCGATGTCGCGCGTGACACCGAGCGCCTTGGTGACACGCGCAACGGCTTCCTGGGCCTCGGAAAACAGGTTCTTGCGGAAGTATCCGCCGGCTGCAGCGATACGGAGGCCGCCGATATCCTGTCCAATCAGCGCCGTCACCGGCTCGATGGCGCGGGTTGAACACGCGGCATCCTCGGCATCGGGTCCCTGCATGGCGTCGTAGGACAGCGCGAGGTCCTCGACCGATCGTGCGAACGGGCCGAGATGATCGAAGCTCGCGACAAACGGAAACGAGCGCGCCCGCGACAGCCGGCCGTAAGTCGGCTTCAGGCCGAAGATACCGCAAAACGACGACGGCACGCGGATCGATCCGTTGGTGTCCGACCCCAAGGCAAGCGGCACGAGACTGCCGCCGACGGCGCCGCCGGAACCGCCCGATGAGCCGCCGGTCATCCGGGTCACGTCATGCGGATTCCGCGACGGCCCGTCATGAATATTCTCGCCCGTAAAATCATAGGCATATTCGCCCATATTGAGCGCGCCGACCAATATGGCACCCGCGGCTTCCATGCGTTCGACCAGTGTCGCATCGCGGGTCGAGGTCGAACGATCGCGATTGATCCTGGAACCGGCGCGGGTCGGCAGGCCGGTGACATCGAACAGGTTCTTCACCGCAAACGGCACGCCTGCCAGCGGGCCGACGCTTTGACCGGCGGCAATCGCGGCATCAAGCGCCTTGGCCGTTGCACGTGCGCGCTCGGCAGTGACATCGGTGAATGCGTTCAGGAGCGGATTGTGCTGCGCGATCCGCGCCAGCGCAGCTTCGGTGACAGCGAGCGCCGAGATTTTCTTCGCGGCAACCGCCTGGGCGATGTCGGAGGCCGGGCGCCAATCGCCTTCGGGGGTGATAACGGGATCAAGCTGCATAGATGCTCGCCGGCTCGGTTTCATCTGGCAGCGAAAACTCGTCGACCATTTTAGCCATTTTCAGCGTCACCGCGAGATTGGCACGGACGGACGGCTTCCACGCGTCTTCGATCGGCAGCGCCAACGCCCCGGCGACGGCGTCGATATAGTCATCAAGCGGTTCGGCCACGGTCCCTCTCTCGATCTGTCTCAATGAACCGGCAGCGGCGGATGCGGGATCGCCGACAGCAGTTCCTTCGTGTAGTTATCCTGCGGTGCATCCAGCACAGTCTCTGTCAGGCCCTGCTCGACGATCCGCCCGGTGCGCATCACGATGACACGATCGCACAGCAAACGCACCACATTCAAATCGTGCGACACGAACAAATAGCTCATTCCCATCGACTGTTTCAGGTCCTGCAGCAGGTTCAGCACCACCGCCTGCACGGAGACGTCGAGCGCGGCGGTCGGCTCGTCCAGGATGATCAACTTCGGCTGCAGCGCGATGGCCCGCGCAATGCCGACGCGCGCCTTCTGGCCGCCGGACATCTGATGCGGAAAGCGATCGAGCAATTCGAGCGGCAGCCCCACCTGTCGCGCGAGGTCTTCGCATTTTGCACGCAATGCATCGGAGCCCTTGATATCGCCGAGCTGCATGATCGGATCGGCGATGGCCCGCGCCGCCGTGAAACGAGGATTCAGGCTGTCCGTGGGATCCTGAAACACCATCTGGATGCTCTTGCGCAGCGGCAACCGCGCAAAGGAATTCGGCGCCATCTCGCCGATCTCGTCGCCATCGAAGGAGATGCGCCCCGAGGTCTTGTCGATCAGCCGCATCACCATCATCGACGTCGTGGACTTGCCGCAACCGGATTCGCCGACAAGACCGACGCTCTCGCCGTGGCCAACCGTAAAGCTGATGCCATCGACAGCACGAAACTTGTCCGGCTCGGTCGGCGGCTTGCGCGAGAACAGTTTTGCCAGAGAGGCGGTTGCGCCCTGGCGGGCATATTCCTTGACCAGATTTTCGACGGTGAGAAGGGGCCTCTGCTCCCTCTCCCCGCTTGCGGGGAGAGGGTCGGGGTGAGGGGGAGTCAGAGATTCACTCGCCGGCTCCCCCTCACCCAACGCGCTGCGCGCGTCGACCTCTCCCCGCAGGCGGGGAGAGGTAAGAAGAGCCTGCACCGGCATTGCCGCGCGTTCTTCGGCCGGCAGCAGATCGCGCAGCGAGACGCCAAGCCGGGGCGTCGCCTGCATCAATTTCTTCGTATAGGCGTGTTTCGGATTGGCGAAGATATCGGCCGACAGCGCCGTCTCGACCACCCTGCCCCTTTCCATCACCACGACACGGTCGCAATAGGCAGCCGCCAGGCCGAGATCATGGGTGATCAGGATCGTCGACATGCCGCGGCTCTTGGTGAGCTCGACGACCAGATCCATTACCGCCTTCTGCGTCGTGACGTCGAGGCCGGTGGTCGGCTCGTCAGCGATCAGGAGCTGTGGATTGCAGGCCAGCGCCAATGCGATCACCACGCGCTGGCACATGCCCCCCGAAAGTTCGAACGGATAGGCGTGATAGCGCTCGCGCGGGCGCGCGATCTTGACCTGCTCCAGCGCCTCGATGGCTTTCTCCGCGCGGTCTGCACTACCGGCCTGCGCATGTTGCCGCAACACGTCCTCGATCTGGTCTCCGACCTTGCGGATCGGATTGAGCGCCGCGCGCGGATTCTGGAAGATCATCGAGATTTCGCGGCCGCGTAGGTCGCGCATCTGGTTCTCGGTTGCGCCTTTGATATCGACGCCGGAGAACATCACCGAACCTTCAGCGATCTTGCCGGCGCGGTCGAGAATGCGCATCACCGCATAGGACGTGACGGATTTGCCCGAGCCTGACTCGCCGACGATGCCCAGCGTCTCGCCCTTGGCCACAGAAATATTGACGTGCTGCACGGCCTTGACGATGCCGCGCCGCGTGGCGAATTCGACAGTGAGGTCACTGACGTCGAGAAGCGGTTGAGCGGTCATGTCCGGGCCCTCAGGTGCGTCGCTGCGGATCAACGATGTCGCGCAGACCGTCGCCCAGCAGGTTGAAGCAGAACACCGCGATCATCAGCGCGAGGCCGGGAAACAGTGCGATCCACCATTCGCCCGACACCATGAAGGACGCGCCTTCGGCGACCATGATGCCCCATTCCGCGGTCGGTGGGCGAACGCCGAGACCGATGAAGGAGAGGCCCGCGGCATTGAGGATCGCATAGCCCATGGTCAGCGACATCTGCACGATCATGATCGGCATGATGTTCGGCAGGATATGCACCAGCAGGATGCGCATCTCGCTATTGCCCGACAACCGGGCCGCCTGCACAAAGCCGGCCTCGCGGCGGACATTGGCTTCGGCGCGAGCGACACGCGCATAAAGCGGGAAGTTCACGATGGCGGTGGCGATGATGATGTTCTGCACGGTGTTGCCCAGCGCAGCGACGATACCCATGGCCAGCACGAACAGCGGAAAGGCCATGATCGTATCGGCAATGCGGCCGACGATGCGATCGGTCCAGCCGCCGAAATAGCCCGAGGCGATGCCGGCGAGGCCGCCCATGGCGAACACCAGGATGACCGAGGCAATGGCGATGACGAAATCGAGCCGGGTCGCGACGATGACGCGGCTGAAAATGTCGCGCCCGAGCTGATCGGTGCCGAACCAGTGCGCCGCAGATGGCGCCTTCAACGCCTGCGCCGTGTCGCTGGCGAGCGGATCGTAAGGTACGATGTAAGGACCGAACAGCGCTGCGAACACGATCAGCACCAGCAGGCCGAATGCAAACGCCGTGACGCGGTTTTCACCGAGGATGTAACGGGTGTGTGACAGCGTCGCGGCAAAGCCGGAGGTACGCTTTGCGGGCGCAGGCTGCGACGCGGGAACGGCTTCGGAATCGACAGGCGTGACAGCGTTCATGGTTTCCCCCTCACCCTTCCAGCCGCACGCGTGGATCGATCACGCCGTAGAGAATGTCGATGATCAGATTGATCAGCACATACATGACCGCCATGGTCAGCACGAAGCCCTGCACCGGCGCGAAATCCGACGAGATCAGAGCTTCGACCGCGTAGGAGCCGATGCCCGGCCAGGCGAACACCTTCTCGACCAGCACGTTGGCACCGAGCAGGAACGAGAACGTCATCGACAAGGTGGTGATGACCGGCAGCATCGCATTGCGGAAAGCGTAAGTAACGATCACGGCGCGTGGCGACAGACCGCTGGCGCGCGCCGTGCGGACGAAGTCGGACGACAGGATCGCCAGCATCGAGGCGCGGGTCATGCGCGCGATCGGCGCCAGCGAGAAGATCGCCAAAGTTGCCGTCGGCAGGATCAACTGGTTGAAGGCGGACCTGAAGGCTTCCCAGTCACGAGCGATGAGACTGTCGATCAGATAGAAGCCGGTCACGTTGGGCGGCGTCGACGCGAACACGTCGAGACGTCCGAGCGGAGCCGGCGACCAGCCCAGCCTGAAATAGAAGACATAGACCAGTACCAAGCCGGTGAAGAACACCGGCAGCGATACGCCGGCCGTCGTCGTCACCCGGCAGAGATGATCGATCCACGAGCCCGGCCGGGTGGCGGCGAGAATGCCGAGCGGAATGGCGATCATGACCGAGACCAGCAGACCCAGCAGCGTCAACTCGGCCGAGGCCGGCAGGCGATTGCGAATTTCAGTCGCCACCGGCTGGCCGGTGGTCAGCGAGTTGCCGAAATCGCCCTTGGCCAGATCCGCGGTGTAGCGGAAGAACTGCTCGATCAGCGGCTTGTCGAGACCGAGCTTCCTGCGAATTTCCTCGATCGCCTGTTTGTCCGCCGACGGCCCTGCGAAATAGGCCGCGGGATCGCCTGGCAGCGCGCGCGTCAGCAGGAATGTGACGATGACGACCCCGATCAAGCTCGGGATCGCGAACATCAGTCGTTTGCCGATCAGGCTGAGCATGACACATCACGCCTTCACGAGCGCGCGATAATCGAGCCGACGATGGAACCAGTATTGGTAGCCGGAGATGTTCTTCTGCATCGCCACGTTGACATAGGGCTGATACAGCGGGATCCGCGGCACATCAGTGAAAGCGAGATCGACGAAGCCCTTCACATCGGCATCATAGGCGGCCTTGTCGCCGGTTGCGGCGGCGGTGCGCGCACCGTTGATGAGCTTGTCCATCTCGGGCGACTTGTAGCTCATGGTGTTAAACACCGAATTGTCGCCGTGATAGCACCAATAGAAGAAGTATTCGGGGTAATCGAGCCAGCCGGAGAACACGTTGGTGTAGAGCGGCATCTCCTTCTTGTTCAGCTCGGTGCGCCAGTTGGCGCCGGGGATCTTGTTGATGGTCGTCTTGATGCCGATCTGGCCGAGGCTTTCCTGCACCAGCACACAGAGTGGCTCATTGACGACAGCGAAGCCGAGATCGAATGAGATCGTGGTCTCGAAGCCATTGGGATAGCCGGCCTCGGCCAGCAGAGCCTTCGCCTTCGCCATGTCGGTATTGTATTTATGCGGCTGCGGCCATGCGACTTCGGTGGGCTTGTCGGCTGATGCGCCGTACATCGGATTGGCGAGACCGAACAGCACGGCATCGACGATCTTCTGATAGGGCAGCGCATAGGCCACGGCCTGGCGCACCTTCGGATTGTCGAAGGGCGGCTTGGTGACATTCATGCCGATATACTGGATGCCGTTGCTGAACGGCAGCGACACCACGTCGAGCTTGCCGTTGGCCTTGATCTCCTGGAAATCCTTGTAGGGCAGTTCATAGGACATATCGGCATCGCCGCGCTCGAGCAGCGCGCGCCGGTTGCCGGCCTGCGGCACCATGCGCCAGATCACGCGCTTGATCTTCGGCATCGGGCCGGAGACCCAATCATCATTGCGCTCGAGGATGACTTCGGTGCCCGCGGTCCACTTGGTCACCTTGTAGGCACCGCCGCCTGCGGTCTGCATCTTGGTATATTCGAGACCCCACGGATCCTTCTCGGTGGCGTTCTTCTTCACCAGCTCGGAATTGATCACGCAGGGGACGATAACAGCGAGATCCGGAATCGTCAGGCGATCCTTGGTGGCGAAATCGACGCGCACGGTATGATCGTCGACGATCACGAACTGCTCGGGCTTTTTCAGCGAGCCGGCACTCATCTGGAAGGTCGGAAAACCGCCGACGCTGACCGAACGATCCAGCGACCACTTGACGTCCTTTGCCGTCACCGGCGTGCCGTCGTGAAACTTGGCGTTCTTGCGCAGCTTGAAGGTCGCCGACATGTCGCCAATGGTCATGTCCTCGGCGAGTTCGGGCTTGAACTTGTCGCGGTCGTAATAGGGCACGCCGCCGGGGCCGGCCTTCATCTCGTGGCCGATCAGGCGGTCGTAGCAATTCCAGGACACTTCATAGCCGGGCACATTGGTGCCGACGCCATGAATGTCGAGATTGTTGGGACCGCTTTCGGAGACGATCAGCAGGGTTTCGGATCGGGCGTCTGCCTTGGCGGACGAAAAGATTGCCGGGCCGGAGACCATGGCGCCGGCCGCGGCGCCTGTGGCGGTTTTCAGAAAATCACGACGCTTCATTCTTGCTCTCCCCAAGGGCGCGAGTGGATCGGCTTGGGAACAGACATCGCAAACTTCGTGCCAGAGCTTAACGAACCCCTAATGCGCGCCTAGGCATCTGATAAACCTTGCATTTCTGCAACGCCTCCGACGGTCAGCATCGCCAGAGACTCAATCACGTTGCATACAAAGATATTGATATGCATAAAATTTAGACCGCCCCGCGTACTTGCCCGGTCATTACTCGCCCGATTCCGGCTTGACATAAACGGCTTCCGCCTCCTTATTGCGAATAGTTCGCATTAGCATTCGCATCAGATCAGTAACCTTGGGGAATGGCGTGAGTTTGAGGTTGTGGGCGTCGATCACGGGAGCAGCGTGCCTCTCATCAATCTGGATTGGAGAGGCGAAGGCCCAGGAGGGGCAAACGCTGTCGGAAATCGTGGTCAGTGCCGAGCGGCAGAAGGAAGCAGACGGCTTCCAGTCCACCACTCTGCTCACGGGTGACGCCCTGCAGCGCACGACCTCCGCCTCCATCGCCGACCTGCTGGCCACCCAGCCGGGCGTTGCCGCATCGACCTTTGCGCCGGGCGCGAGCAGGCCGAATATCCGCGGCCTCGACGACTATCGCGTTCGCATTCAGGAGAACGGCATCGGCAGCCAGGACGCCTCGGATTTCAGCCAGGACCATCAGGTCCCGGTGGACCCGCTCTCCGCCGACAAGATCGAGGTGATCCGCGGTCCCGCAACGCTGCGCTATGGCAATCAAGCCATCGGCGGCGTCGTCAACGCCAGCAACAATCGTATTCCGGAAAATCTCGTGCCGGACAATTTCAGCGCGCGCATCAAGGGTAGCGGCTCCTCGGTGGATAGCAGCATCGACGGTGCGGCCAGCATCGATGCGTCAGGCAACAATGTCGCCATTCACGTCGATGCCTTCGGCCGCAGCGCCGGCGATTATAGAATTCCCGGCGGCGGCGTGCAGGCCAATACAAGGCTGCGCTCGGAAGGCCAGTCGGTCGGCGGCTCCTACATCTTCGATGGCGGCTATATCGGCACCGCGATCCAGCACATCACCAGCCTGTATCATATCCCCGGCATCGCCGAATCCGCGTCGCGGACTCGCATCGATCTCGAACAGACCAAGGTGACCAGCAAGGGCGAATGGCGCGCGCCAACCGACGGCATCGCAGCGATCCGCTATACGTTCGGCGTCAGCGACTACAAGCATGGCGAGCTCGGCATCGGCAGCAACGGCGTCGATGGTCTGCAGAACACCATCACCAACAAGGAAATCGAAGGCCGCTTCGAACTGGACCACGCCGCGGTCGCAACGCCGCTCGGCGCATTGACCGGAAGCTGGGGCGTGCAGGCCAGCAACCGCAAGCTCGCCACCGCGGGTCTGCTCGGCGGTTTGCTCGCACCGACCAATACGGACACCGTCGCAGGCTTCGTGTTCGAGCAATTGCAGCTCTCGGACACACTCAAATTCCAGGCCGCCGGTCGTATCGAAAGCCTGTCAGTATCCGGCATGGCGCCAATCTTCCCCAGCAATTTCCTGCCACCACCCGACACATTTTCCGAGACCGCAGCGACGCGCGATTTCACCCCGAAGAGCTTCAGCTTCGGACTGCTGAAATCACTGCCCTGGGACATGGTTGCCAATCTGAGCGTACAGCGTGCGCAGCGCGCGCCTGCCGCGCCCGAGCTTTATTCGCGCGGCTCTGACGGCGCATCCGGCACCTTCGTCATCGGCAATCCGGATCTGAAAATCGAAACCGCAGAGTCGGTCGAAGTCGGCCTGAAACGTAGCAGCGGCCAGCTTCGCTTCGAGGCGAGTCTCTACTACACGCGCTATCTCGATTTCATCTTCAAGCAGGTGACCGGCAACTTCTGCACCGACACTTTCGCAAGCTGCGGCGCGACCGGCCCACTGCTGCAAGTGGCCTACGGTCAGCGAGATGCGAACTTCCGCGGCGCCGAGTTGATGGCACAACTCGATGTGACGCCGCTCAGCGACGGCATGCTCGGGATCGACACCCAGTTCGACGTGGTCCGCGCGACCTTTGCCGATGGCAGCAATGTTCCGCGCATCGCACCGATGCGTGTCGGCGGCGGCGTCTGGTGGCGCAGCGCCGAATGGTATGCCCGTTTGGGCGTCCTGCATGCATTCACGCAGAACGACATTGCGCTCAATGAAACTTCGACGGCCGGCTACAATCTGCTGAAGGCTGAGGTGAGCTATACCCACACATTCGCGAAGGTCGACGGCGGCCTGCGCGACATCACCTTCGGCGTCACCGGAGACAATCTGCTCGACGAGCAGGTCCGCAACCACATCTCCTTCAAGAAGGCGGAGGTGTTGCAGCCTGGACGCGGCGTGCGGCTCTTCACGAGTATGAGATTTTGAGCCCAATGACCTTGGAATCGCTCCAGTTTGGGCCTCAACTCGGCCTCCAGAGGGCGACATCGTTCACATGCGAAGGTATTCTTCGCCATCATCTCCCATTGCAAACTTCGACCGACGGAATGCAGCCCCTATGACAAGATCCTGGTCTCCCATCGCAACTGTATTCCTGGCGGTTGGCGGAACGGCGGCGGTTCCGCAGTTTGCTGTCGCTGCGACCACGGAAGCGTTGCTTCCGCATAATCTGTCCCCATGGGGCATGTTCATGAACGCCGACATCGTGGTGAAGGCCGTGATGATCGGGCTTGCCATCGCCTCGCTGGTGACCTGGACGGTCTGGCTCGCAAAGACCATCGAACTCAACCGCGAAACACGGTCTGCCAAACGGCGGCTCGACATACTGGAAAGCGACACGACGCTAGCCCAGGTCGAGCGCGACAGCGCCAACGCCCGCGATCCTGTGGCCCAGCTCATTCATTCGGCAGTGCGCGAGACTGCCCTCTCCCATGGATTGTTTGATGACGGCTTCAAGGAGCGCATTGCGCTCCGCCTTGAGCGCGTCGAACAGGCTATGTCGCGCCGGATCTCCCGTGGCATCGGCGTGGTCGCAACGATCGGTGCGACTGCGCCCTTTGTCGGCCTGTTCGGAACCGTCTGGGGCATCATGAACGCCTTCATCGGTATTTCGGAAACCAAGACCACCAACCTCGCCGTCGTCGCGCCGGGCATCGCAGAAGCCTTGCTCGCGACAGCACTCGGTCTTGTCGCAGCCATTCCGGCCGTGGTGATCTATAACCAGCTCGTTCGCAACATCACGACTTACCGTGCGCTGCTCGGCGATGCCTCCGCACAGGTCATGCTGCTGATGAGCCGCGATCACGGTCGTCGCGGCATGCCGATCTCGCGGGCGGCGGAATAGATCATGGCTGCAAGATTAGGTGGACGCTCAGGCGGCGGTGACGACCTCGAGGTCAACCACGAAATCAATGTGACGCCTTTCATCGACGTGATGCTGGTTCTGCTGATCATCTTCATGGTGGCGGCGCCGCTTGCAACGGTCGATCTCGGTGTCGATCTGCCGGCAAGCGCCGTAGAACCACAGCCGCGCCCCGACAAGCCGGTCTTCGTCACCGTCAAGCCGGACCTGACGATCGCCGTCGGCGAAGACATCATCCCACGCGATACGCTGAGCGGCACGCTAGATGCTGCGACCAAGAACAACAAGGACGAGCGCATCTTCCTGCGCGCGGACAAGGTCGTGAGCTATGGCGATCTGATGGAAGTGATGAACCTGCTGCGCAATGCAGGCTATCTCAAGATCGCGCTGGTCGGCCTCGACGGACGAACCTCTGCGCCATGAACGTCTTTGCGCTACATGCGCCGACCGACAGCGTCGGTCTTCGCTGGACCGGGTCGGCGATCGCTATCGTCGCGATCCATGCCGGCCTGATCGCTGCAGGCATCTGGTGGTACCATCAACCGAACCCGCCGGGCGTTACGATGCCGACCATCATGATCGACATGGCGCCGGCCACCGCCGCGCCTGAAACGCAACCACTGGATATCGCGCCCGGCCCCGAGATGCAGAAAGCGGAATCGCCGTCCGAGCCACCGCCCGAACCGGTTCAGCAGAAGCAGGTGGAAGAACAGATCCCGCCGACGCCGCTGATGGAGAAGCCGGTCGTCGAAGCACCGCCCGAGCAGAAGACCGAGCCGACGCCCCCCCCGCCCGAGCCTGCCAAGATCATTCCCGATCCGCCAAAGCCGGTGCCGGAAAAGCCCAAGCCGAAGCCAATACGCGCCGAGATCAAGAAGAAGCCCAACGATACGCCAGCAGCGCCGCAGACCACTGCGGCACCGCGCGCAGAACGTGTTGCGCCTGCAGCATCGGCTGCAGCGGCCGGTGCCTCGAGGGCAGCGTCTGCGTCTTACAATCAGCTCGTTCAATCACACTTGCAACGCTTCAAGCAATTTCCCCAGAGTGCACGCACCGGTCAGTCAGGCACGGCAGTCGTCAGGATCGCCTTTACACTCGATCGCAGCGGTCGCGTGCTGTCTTCTCGCCTCCTGGGATCGTCGGGAAATCAAGCGCTCGATGCCGAAACGCTCGCCATGGTTCGTCGCGCGCAGCCATTCCCGGCATTTCCGCCGGAGAAGACCGGCGGTACAGAGGCGTTCAATGTTCCACTGCGATACGACCTTCGTTAGCAACAGCCGAAGATCGTGACGCGCCGCGACCGGGCAGATATCACTGCACCGGATTGGCGCGCTCGAACTGGCGCAGCAGTTTGTTACCGCGCTCTGCTGCAGCGTCGAGGGCCTCCTGCGCAGGCTTCTTGCCGCTGAAGGCCTGTTCCAACTCATCCTCGATGGCGTCGCGGATCAGCGTGAACGAGCCGAGGCGCAATCCCTTCGAATTTTCCGTCGGCGCCTTGAGCGTGATCTGTTCGATGGATTTCACGGTGCCGGGGTTGCGGTCGTAAAAACCCTGCTGGCGCGTGAGTTCATAAGCGGCGCGTGTGATCGGCAGGTAACCCGTCTTCTGATGCCAGGTCGCCTGCACTTCAGGCTGCGAAAGAAACGCAAAGAACTTCGCGACGCCCTTATATTCTTCGCGCGGGCGATCGCGCAGCACCCAGAGCGTTGCGCCGCCGATGATCGAATTCTGTGGCGCCGCCGTGACATCCGGCCAATACGGCATCAAGCCATAGCCGACCTCGAATTTCGCATTGGCGAGAATGTCGGCGCGGGTGCCTGACGAGCCCAGAAAAATCCCGCATTCGCTCTTCTGAAAGCGTGGCTCAGCCGCTGTCGCACGGCCGCTGTAGTCGAAGACCTTGGTCTTCTGCCATTCGGCAAGTTGCGTAATATGCCTCACCATCAGCGGATTGTTGAAGGTGAGCACGGCGTCCAATCCACCAAGGCCGTTGGACTTGGTCGCCACCGGAATGTTGTGGAATGCCGAGAAGTTCTCGACATTGATCCATGACGGCCAGGCCATCGTGAAGCCGCAAACCGCGCCTGCCGTCCGCAATCGCTTGGCAGCTGCGCCGAGTTCCGGCCAGGTCCGCGGCGGCTCGTCCGGATTGAGTCCGGCGGCACGGAACAGATCCTTGTTGTAGTAAAGGATCGGCGTCGACGCATTGAATGGGAAGGACAGCATGTTGCCGGCCATGTCGGTGTAGTAGCCCGTAATGGCTGGCAGATAGGCTGACGGATTGAACGCCTCCGCCTGATCGCGCATCAGCTCATAGACGGGATAGGTTGCGCCTTTGGCGGCCATCATGGTGGCCGTCGCGATTTCGTTGACCTGGACGATGGCCGGCTGGGTCCGGGACCGGAAGGCAAAGATCGACGCCGTGACGGTCTCGGTATAGTTGCCCTTGTAGACCGGAACGATGCGGTAGCCCGTCTGCGTGGCGTTGAAATCCGCGGCCAGCTTTTCAACGTGCCGGCCGAGTTCTCCGGACATCGCGTGCCACCACTGAATGTCGGTGGCGCGTGCGGGCGTCGCCGTCTGGCTGACTGTCACCACGAGCGCGAGATATCCGAGCGCCGCCTTCAACTTCATTTCATTCTGCCCTTACAACGCCGTCGGCTGCCGGCCTGCTGTGCTAATCATTCTTGTTGGGAGGCCAAAGCTTCCGCCGCCCAATAAAATAATGATTCCATTATAGTTTTGATCGAAATTGCCCCGCACGATGGCGTTCACCGGACACGATCTGCCGCAGCACTCTGTTGCGACTTCGCGGCGTTCGGTTCAATCGGGACTGCGCCAGTTCAACCAGTTGTTGCAGGTTAATAGCCAGCACCGCCTGTATTTGCTACATTGAACTGTCTCGCAACCTCAACGAAACTCTTTCAGACTATAAAGATCGAGTTGCCGGGTTGTGATGCACGGCTGTCTCACCGATTGAACCTTTCGCAAGGCCGAATGACACACCTGTGGTGACGAGCCCGCACAACGGAGTTTCTGAAGGACAGGACGAGCTGGCGGCGCGAGGCCGGACCGGCCTCGTCGCGGCTGTCCGTGCGATTCCGATCCGCTGGCGCATTTTGTCCATCGCAGCCCTGAACTCGGCGGTCGTCCTCGTCCTGGCGGGATTGATCTGGAGCGGCTCGCGGGTGCTGTCCTCCGCCTGGGACGATGTGCGCCAGGTCCGGCAGTCCGATCAGGTTCTCGCCCTGCTCGAGAGCGAGACCGGCCGGCTGCAGAACCTGATCCATCGCTATATCAATCAGCCCAGCCCCGAACTGTTCGCCGAAATCCTGCTATTGCGCGAGGCTGTGCTCGGGACACTGAACACCCGTGCCTCCACCGACCCCATGCTGTCCGGCTCGGTTGCCGAGCTGGAGCGTGTCACCGAGCGCTTCCTCAGCGGCTTCGGTGAATTACGGACGCTTCAGACAACCATTGCCAAGACTTATGAGGAACAGGTGCTCGGGCCTGCCAAGGACATGGCGGGACTGTACTCCATCATCGAGGGCGCCACCGGCCAGCGTGACGCGCTGATCTGGCCGGCACTCGGCAAGTCGCGTGAGGCATTCACCGCGATGCTGGTCGCCGCCAACGCCTATTATCTGTCGCTGGCATCCGCCTCGGCCGAGGATGCACGCCGCAACACAGAGACGATCGAGCGTACTATCCCGGTCATGACCGACCTCGCCGACAATGATCTGCAGCGTATTGCGCTGCAGCGGCTCAAGGGACGCTCAGTTGCACTCCGCCAAGGGCTCGCAAAACTGTCCGAACAGCTCTCCAGCCGCACGGACCTGCTGCGCAATTCGATCGATGCCAGCCAGGCCGACACGATTGCTGCGATCGATGGCCTGTCCGTCAAGATGCGCCAGCGCGAGCAGTCCGCGCAGGCCACTTTCGACCGTACGCTGACGGCGATCTCCCGCAATGTCATGGTCATCGCGGCGGCCTTTCTTGGGCTGATCATCACCGCAGGCATCATCATCGCGCTGAGCATTCGCCTGCCGCTGCAGCAGATCATGGCCTCGATGCGGGCGATCACCTCGGGCGACTATGATCGCAAGGTCCAGGGCACGGCCGCCAAGGACGAGGTTGGCGCCATGGCCCGCGCCGTCGAGGTGTTCCGTGAGAACGCCGTCGCCAAGCGCGAAGCCGAGAACGAGCTGCGTGCATCGAAAGAGAAAGCCGAAAGCGCCTTGCTCGAACTAAATGCCGCACAGCAGAATTTGATCGACGCCGAACGGCTGGCCGCCCTTGGCGGTCTGGTCGCCGGCGTGGCCCACGAGGTCAATAATCCGATCGGCATCAGCCTCACCGTGGCTTCAAGCTTCGCGCGGCGCTCCGAAATGTTCGAGGCCGAACTGCGCTCCAATGCCCCGCTGCGGCGCTCGCAATTGGAAGAATTCGTCAAGACATCACGCGATGCGGCGCAGCAACTGGTCGCCAACCTGCATCGCGCCGGCGAGCTTATTCAGTCCTTCAAACAGGTCGCCGTCGATCGGTCCCACGCCGAACGGCGGCAATTCAGCCTCTCCGAGGCCACCGATCAGATCATCGCCAGCCTGCGCCCCGTCCTGAAAAAGGCTCCGATCACACTGACGGTCGACGTGCCGGACGGGCTGATGATCGATGGCTATCCCGGGTCCTACGGCCAGATCCTGACCAATCTGTTCCTGAATGCGGCCAATCACGCATTTCCGGACGGCAAACCGGGCGCCATCGCTATCACCGCCAAGCCGCGCGGCACCGACGACATCGAGATCAGCTTCTCTGACAACGGCGCCGGCATGAGCCCGGACGTCCAGCGACAGGCTTTCGACCCGTTTTTCACCACGCGCCGCAACGAAGGCGGCACCGGCCTTGGCCTCCACATCGTGTACAATCTGGTGACCCAACAGCTGGGTGGCCGGATGATGCTGGAGTCAAGACTGGGACAAGGCACGACATTTCGCATTATCATGCCGCGGGCCGCCACTGGCGCCGCCGGATCATTTGACGGGACTACGCAATGGCCGACCAGGACGATGTCCTCTACCTGATTGAAGACTCCGGTGATGTCCCGGAAGAATCCAATAACCGAAAATGGAAGATCGCGGTCATCGACGATGACCAGGCCGTGCATGAGGGCACGCGCTTCGCGCTGAGCGATTACACCCTGAACGGCCAGTCGCTGGAAATCCTGTCGGCCTATTCCGCTGCCGAAGGCCAGGCCCTAATGCGCGAGCATACGGATATCGCGGCCGTGCTGCTCGACGTCATCATGGAGACCGACGCGGCCGGCCTCGAACTGGTCGAGTTCATCCGCAACGAACTGCACAACGAAACCGTTCGTATCATCCTGCGCACCGGCCAGCCCGGTCAGGCGCCGGAGCGCCGGGTCATCGTCGACTACGACATCAACGATTACAAGGCGAAGACCGAACTGACCGCCGACAAGCTGTTCACCTCGCTGACGGCCGCGCTGCGCAGCTATCAGCAACTCGAACGCATGGTGCAGACACGGCGCGGCCTCGAAATCATCATCGACGCCGCCTCGACGCTCTATGATTTCAAGTCGATGCAGCGGCTTGCCGAAGGCGTGCTGACGCAGATCGCCTCGCTGCTGAATGTGGATTGCGCCGGCATTCTGGTGCTGCGCGATGGCGGCGTTGTCGGCGACGACTATGCCGTCCTCGCCGGATCAGGCTGTTACAGCCGCTTCATGGGTACCGCCACCTCGCAGTCGCTCGATCCGGACCTGCGCCAGATGGTCGAAGATGCCTTCAAGCGCCGCAAGCATGACTTCGCCGACCATCGGACAGCGCTCTATATTCGCACCGGCAGCGGCCGTGAGGTTGTCGTGCTGCTGCAGGCGGAGCGGCAATTGTCGGAGACCGATCGTTCGCTGGTTGAGATCTTCGGCAGCCGGCTGTCGATCGCCTTCGACAACGTGATCCTCTATCAGCAACTGCACGAGGCCAATACGCAGTTGGAAGACCGCGTGGCGCAGCGTACCCGCGCCCTGATGCAGGCCAATCGCCGGCTTTCCGCGCAGTGGCTGCGGCTGCAGCGCGCCAACGGCTTCAAGAACGAGATTCTGGGTACCGTCGCCCATGACCTGAAGAATCCACTCGGCGTGATCCTCGGCCGCACCGAGATGCTGACCGAGCTGATATCCGCGGGATCGCCGAAGGAAAACATCTCCGCGCAGGTCGATCACATTCGTGACGCCACCAAGCGACTGACCTCGATGGTCGATCACCTGATCTCCGACGCCATGGCGGACGCCTTCGATATCACCATCCGCCGTGAGCCGGTCGATCTGGCGACGCTGGTCCGGGACGTCGCTGAAGCGAACCGGCCGTCTGCGGTGAACAAGCAGCAGGACCTCTCCGTCTCGGCGCCGGACCACCACGATCTCACCATGTGCGATGCCGACCGGATGCGCGAAGCGATCGACAATCTCGTCAGCAACGCCATCAAATACAGCCCGATCGGCGGCAAGATCGCGCTGCTCATCACAGGCGATGCCGATTATGTCCGCATCAGCATCAGCGACGAAGGTCCCGGCCTGTCGCCGGAGGATCTCGACCGCCTGTTTGGTCGTTTCCAGCGGCTTTCAGCCAAGCCGACCGGTGGTGAAAGTTCAACCGGCCTCGGCCTGTCGATCGTCAAACGCATCATCGACATGCATGGCGGCGAGGTGAATGCACATAGCCCCGGCCAGGGCGCCACCTTCACCATCCTGCTGCCAGCCACCAGTGAGGGCCTGTCATGAGCCAGAGCCCGCATATCGTCATCGTCGACGACGAAGCACCCGCCCGCGAGATGGTGGGCGACTATCTCAAGATGCACGGCTTTGCCGTGACCCTGTGCGACGGCGGCAAGAGCCTGCGCAGCGAGATCGAGACCAAGGTGCCGGATCTCGTGGTGCTCGACCTCAACATGCCCGAGGAAGACGGGCTCTCGATCATCCGCGACCTCAAGAGCCGCATCAATGTGCCGGTGATCATGCTCACTGCCACCGCGAGCCCGATCGACCGTGTCGTCGGCCTCGAACTCGGTGCCGACGATTACATCGCCAAGCCCTGCGAACTCCGCGAATTGATGGCGCGCATCCGCTCGGTCTTGCGCCGAAGCACGCCGGTGAAGGGCGCAGCAACAGACGCAACGCCTGCCAAGGAGAGCAAGGATCATCTCGTGCGCTTCGGCACGAAATGGCTCGATCTGGAAGCGCAGGCCCTGCGCGATGATGAGGGCAACGAACATCCGCTGACAGCCTCTGAATTTGGCCTGCTCAAGGTATTCGCCGCGAATCCGAAGCGCGTGCTCTCGCGCGAACGGCTGCTCGAACTGGCCAATGCCCGCGATGCAGAGGCTTTCGACCGGGCGGTTGACCTACGGATCATGCGAATCCGCCGCAAGATCGAGCCCGATCCGACGAAACCCGCCGTGATCCGTACAATTCGCGGCGGGGGCTATTTGTTCTCCCCGGTGGGCGACAAGGCCTGAGCACCCCTTTTGGAATCTATCTCATTCAATTTACACGCATTTCACCTCTGAATGTTTCGTCGCAAACCCTGCGATGAAACAATTCTCCGGTTCCATGAAACCATTTTCCGCTTTTGAAGCAGACGCCCTGAAACCGGGGCTCCTTAACAATCCTCCCAACGAAGCCGCAACGCGGTCTCTTACGGGAGTTAGTCATGCAGAACGTCATCGCCCTCAATGCCGCCGGTCAGCAGGGTATCATTACGGCCCGCGCCACCTCGGATGAGATGCTGCTGGAGAATATCGCCAGCGGCGACCGCACAGCGATGCACACGCTTTATGCCCGGCACAATGTGCGGGTCTATCGCTTCGTTCTCCGCATGCTGCGTGACACGTCGGCGGCGGAAGATCTGGTCAGTCAGGTATTCCTCGACGTGTGGCGGACCGCCAGCCAGTTCGAAGGCCGCTCGCAGGTCTCCACATGGCTGTTGTCGATCGCACGCTTCAAGGCACTGACCGCGCTACGCCAGCGTAAATATGAAGACATCGACCAGGACGATGTCATGGAAATCGCCGACCAAGCCGATACACCTGAGGCGTCGCTCGATCGCAGCCGCACCAGCGCCATTCTTCGCGCCTGTGTCGCCAAGCTGTCGCCGGCGCATCGCGAGATCGTCAACCTCGTCTACTATCATGAGAAGTCAGTGGAAGAGGTCGCCGGCCTGATCGGTATCCCCGCGTCGACGGTGAAGACCCGGATGTTCTACGCCCGCAAGCAGCTCGCCGATCTCCTGAAGACCGCCGGCATCGACAGTATCGCAGCGTAATCTGCCGCGTTCCTTTTGCTCCAACGTTCCAGACGTCAGTTCGCGTAAACCTCCCCACCTCCAGCGACCCGGACGGGATGCCCCCTTCCGGGTCGTATTCTGTTTGGAGCTACGGCTTTGTCATCGTCGGCGGACGCACGAACTTCCGCACCGACCTGCGCAATACATCTGACAAAATTGGACAAATTGTCTACGAGTCCAACGGCGAACGCCAATGTGGGCAGATGGACAGCCTTTTCAAGACGTTGCCGAATCCGGGCGGCCAACTAACAAAGACCTCGCGCAGTTTCGCCCGCGCGCTCTGCATGATAGAACACGTCCAGACTACACATGGACGGATGCAGATGTTCGAAGGCTTTGACCCTGTCATACTAGCCCGAGCGCAATTTGCGTTCACGATGTCATTTCACATCATCTTTCCCGCGTTCTCCATCGGGCTAGCGAGCTATCTCGCCGTGCTCGAAGCGCTCTGGTTGTGGACCGGGCGCGACGTCTTCCTCAACCTGTTCAATTACTGGCTCAAGATCTTCGCCGTGGCCTTCGGTATGGGCGTGGTCTCGGGCATCGTGATGTCCTACCAGTTCGGCACCAACTGGTCGGCCTTCTCCGACAAGGCAGGACCGATCATCGGCCCGCTGATGGCCTATGAAGTCCTCACCGCCTTCTTCCTCGAAGCGGGCTTTCTCGGCGTCATGCTGTTCGGGCTTCAACGCGTCGGACCCAGACTACATTTCTTCGCCACGCTGATGGTCGCGATCGGCACGCTGTTTTCGGCCTTCTGGATTCTCTCGGCGAATTCCTGGATGCAGACGCCGGCCGGCTACACTATCAACGCTGCCGGCCAATTCGTTGCGGCCGACTGGTGGAAGGTGATTTTCAATCCGTCCTTCCCGTATCGTCTCGTGCATATGGTGCTGGCGGCCTATCTCACCACGGCTTTCGTGGTCGGCGCGGTCGGCGCCTGGCATCTGCTCAAGGATACGCGCCTGCCCGGCCCGCGCGTGATGTTTTCCATGGCGATGTGGATGGCGACACTGGTCGCGCCGCTGCAGATTCTTGCCGGCGATCAGCACGGCCTCAACACGCTCGAGCACCAGCCAACCAAGATCATGGCCATGGAAGGCCATTTCGAGAGCCATCCCCATGGCGCACCGCTGATCCTGTTCGGTCTCCCGAGCCAGGCCGAAGGCAAAGTGAACTACGCCATCGAGATACCCAAGCTCGGATCGCTGATCCTGAAGCATGACCTCAATGCGCCGATGGCCGGGCTCGATACTGTTCCGCGCGAAAACTGGCCGCCGGTGCCGGTGACCTTCTGGTCGTTCCGCATCATGGTCGGCATCGGCTTTCTGATGCTGGGGCTGGGACTGCTGAGCCTCTTCATGCGCTTCCGCGGCAAGTTCTATGAGTCGCGTTTGCTTCACAGCTTTGCGCTAGCGATGGGACCGGCCGGCTTCATCGCCGTGCTGGCCGGCTGGGTCACCACCGAAACCGGGCGGCAGCCGTTTACGGTGTTCGGCCTGCTGCGGACCAGCGACTCGGTCTCGCCGCTGGCGGCGCCGGCCGTTGCGTCGTCGCTGATCGCTTTCGCCATCGTCTATTTCCTGGTGTTCGCCGCGGGCACGATCTATCTGCTCCGGCTCATGGCCGCGCCACCGCATCATGATGAGCAAGGCCCGGCCGGCAACGTCCCGAGTCGCGCGGCGGGCATTACCCCGGCCGTAGGCGCAACCGCATCGGGGCGCGCGTCATGATCGATATCGCGGTCGTCTGGGCCTTCATCATCGCCTTTGCCGTCTTCGTCTATGTCGTGATGGACGGCTTCGATCTCGGCCTCGGCATGCTGTTTCCACTCTTCCCGAAGAAGGAAGACCGTGACGTCATGATGAACTCGGTCGCCCCGGTCTGGGACGGCAACGAGACCTGGCTGGTGCTCGGCGGCGGAGGGCTGATGGCGGCGTTTCCGCTGGCCTATGCGGTGCTGATGCCGGCGCTCTATACGCCGATGATCGTGATGCTGCTGGGGCTGGTGTTTCGCGGCGTCGCCTTCGAATTCCGCTGGCGCACCACGCGCGAGCGCAATCTGTGGGACATCGCCTTTGCCGGCGGCTCGCTGATGGCCACGCTCGCGCAGGGCGTGGCGCTCGGCGCGATCCTGCAAGGCATCGTCGTCAACGGTCGCCACTATGGCGGCGGCTGGTGGGACTGGCTGACACCGTTCAGCGTCCTGACCGGACTCGCACTGATGGCCGGCTACGGCCTGCTCGGGGCCACTTGGCTGGTGCTGAAGACCGAAGGCGCGTTGCGCGATCAGGCCTATCGGCTGAGTTGGTGGCTGCTATTTGCTATGCTCGCCGCCATCGGTCTCGTCAGCATCGCGACGCCATTTCTGGATGCCGAATATGCGCGGCGCTGGTTCGCCTGGCCCAACATCATCCTGACGGCGCCGGTGCCGATTGCAGTTGCAGCCATCACGGCGCTCTTGATGCGAAGCCTCGCGGCCAAACAGGATTACCGGCCGTTCTTCCTGTCGCTGGCGCTGTTCGCATTGTCCTATGCCGGATTGGGCATCAGCATGTGGCCCTATATCGTGCCGCGCAGCATCACCATCTGGCAGGCCGCGTCGCCCGACAATAGCCTGCATTTCATGAGCTACGGCGTCGCCGTGCTGGTTCCCATCATCCTCGGTTACACCGCCTGGGCCTATTATGTGTTTCGCGGCAAGGTTCGCGCTGGCGCGGGCTATCACTGATGACACCTGCGTCGCAGCAAAAGCCCGTCCCTTCAGACAAGCGCCCGCTGATGCAGCGCCTGTTGTGGTTTGTTGCGCTGTGGCTGGGCGGCGTCGCCAGTGTGACCCTCGTCAGCTACGTGCTGCGACTGTGGATCGCACCGAAATAGACGCGGTGACCTTTAATCAAATCGTCACCCGCGGACGGCAAATATGCCGGCGACTCACGACGTCCGCGCGCGGACCGTCGCCCGCTGATTTCATGGTTCCCGTGATTTGGCTGGGATGATACAGAATATCGGACGCGAAACCGGAGATACCTGCGATGATCAACATCCGCCGCCTGCTTGGCTTTCAGCTCGTCGCCGCAGCCAGCCTGATGTTGTCGATCACGCAAGGCCTCGCCCAGCAACCGCGCCCGGATGTCGGCGACGAGCCCGGGCTGATTGCCGACGACTCCGTTCAGCTTGAACCGGAATTCCAGAAGCAGATGGTGCTGTACCGCACCACCGAGGCACCGGGCACCATCATCATCGCGACCTCAGAGCGCCATCTCTATGTGGTGCAGGGCAATGGTCGCGCGCTGCGTTACGGCATCGGCGTCGGCCGCGACGGCTTCCAGTGGCAGGGCCTCTTGAAAATCTCGCGCAAGGCGGAATGGCCGGACTGGACGCCGCCGCCGGAAATGATCGCGCGTCAGCCCTATCTGCCGCGCTTTATGGCCGGCGGCCCCGGCAATCCGCTCGGCGCCCGCGCGCTCTATCTCGGCGCCACCGTCTATCGCATCCACGGCACCAACCGGCCCGACACCATCGGCACCGCCGTATCGTCCGGCTGCTTCCGGCTGGTCAATGCCGATGTCGCCGACCTCTATGAGAGGATCCCGGTGGGCACCAAGGTCATCGTACGGCAGAAGCCTGAAATCTGATCTGCGCCTCGCCGCACAGCTCTTCGATCCAGTTTTTCTCTGACATATTTTTCTCTGAATACGGGGCGGACGTCGCATGGGGATGAAGCGGACTTTCACGACCGGGCTGGCCATCGGCCTGGTGGTTGCCACTGCAGTGGCTGCGGCTGCGATCACCTATGAGCGCTACGACACCAAGACGCTGAAGCGCACCGTCAAACGCGACGCAGTACTCTGCGGCGTCAATACCGGCCTGCCCGGCTTCTCGTCGCCGGATGCGCAGGGCACCTGGACCGGCTTCGATGTCGACTTCTGCCGCGCCGTTGCCGCTGCGATCTTCAACGATCCAAAGAAGGTGACCTTCGTTCCGCTCGACGCGTCGGATCGCTTCAAGGAGCTGCAGAGCCGCAAGGTCGATATCCTGTCGCGCAATTCCACCTGGAGCATGTCGCGCGAAACCAATTACGATCTCTATTTCCCCGCCGTATCCTATTATGACGGCCAGGGCTTCATGGTGCCGAAGTCCCGCAAGATCGATTCCGCATTGGAACTCGATGGCAGCAAGGTCTGCGTCCAGGACGGCACCACGACGGTGCTGAACCTCGCGGACTACTTCCGCAGCAACAACATCAAATATACCGAAGTGAAGTTTCCAAAGCTGGACGAAGTCCTGAAGGCCTATAATTCCGGCCAGTGCGACACCTTCACGGCGGATGCCTCGCAGCTCTATGCGCTGCGCCTGACCATGAGCAAGCCCGACGATCACCTGATCCTGCCCGACGTCATCTCCAAGGAGCCGCTGGCCCCCGTGGTGCGCCAGCGTGACGACGACTGGATGATGATCGTGAAGTGGACGCTCTACGCCATGATCAATGCCGAGGAGCTTGGCATCACCTCGAAGAACATCGACGAAGCCCTGAAGTCCAAGAAGCCCGACGTGATGCGTCTGGTCGGCACCGAAGGCGCCTATGGCGAAGACCTCAGCCTCTCCAAGGACTGGGCTGCCCGCATCATCCGCCATGTCGGCAATTACGGCGAAGTCTATGACCGCAATATCGGCGAAGGCTCGAAGCTGAAGATTCCGCGCGGGTTGAACCAGATCTGGAGCGCCGGCGGCATTCAGTACGCCCCGCCGATCAGGTAGGTACTTAACCTCTCCCCGCATCTTGCGCGGGGAGAGGTCGACCCGGCAGAGCACAGCGACGCCGGGGCGGGTGAGGGGCATGGCACAGGGCCAGCGCCAATCTCTCACTCTCTAAGCAAAGAATTCCACGGGAAGCTTCGGCGCCCATCATCGGAGCGATCCGATGAACTGCCGATGAGGCGCGCGCCTGCCATGCCCCTCACCCGCCGCGAAGACGCGGCGACCTCTCCCCGCAAAGCGCGGGGAGAGGTTAAGAGCGCCCGCCTCAATAATTCTTCAGCCGCGCCAGTTGGTCCGCGTGATAATTGCTGTCCCCCAGCAATTCCTGGCAGACCCGCGCTCGCTTCATGAAGAAGCCGATGTCGAACTGATCGGTCATGCCCATGCCGCCATGCATCTGCACGCCTTCCTGCACGGCCAGCGTCGCCGTGGTGCCGGCCTTGGCCTTGGCGACGGCAATAGCGGCCGGCGCCGTCGGCGCGCCGTCGTCGATCAGCTGCAGCGCCTTCAGCACCGCCGCACGGGTCACCTCGATCTCGGTATAGAGATGCGCGGCGCGATGCTGCAGCGCCTGGAATTCACCGATCAGTTTGCCGAATTGCTTGCGCTCCTTGAGATAGGTCACGGTGCGGCCGAACACTTCGTCTGACAGGCCAACCATCTCCGCCGCGACGGCGCCGCGGCCGATATTCAGCACGCTGTCCAGCAATGCGCCGCCCTGATCGACATCGCCGAGCACGCTGTCGGCGGTAACCTCGACATTGTCGAACGTGATCCGCGCTGCATTGTGCGAATCCACCATCGCGGTGCGCTCGAGCGCGATACCCTTGGCCTTCGGATCGACCAGAAACAGCGTGAGGCCCTCGCGCTCACCCGGCGCACCTGCACTGCGCGCCGCGACGATCAGGAGATCGGCGGTGTGGCCATCGACGACAAAGGCCTTCGCGCCGTTCAGCTTGAAGCCATTGCCGGAGCGCGCGGCCTTCATCGCCGTCTGCAGCGGGCGATGCTTCGCGCCTTCGTCGATGGCCAGCGCCGCCAGCAGCGCACCATTGGCGATCTTTGTCAGATATTCCGACTTCTGGGCGTCGCTGCCCCGATTCAGCGCCGAGACGCCCAGCACAGCCGTGGAGAAGAATGGCGACGGCATCAGTGTGCGGCCAATCTCTTCCATCACGACGCCGGCTTCGACGGCGCCGAGCCCGCTGCCGCCGAACGCTTCCGGCACCAGCAATCCGGCAAATCCCATCTCGGAAAACGCACGCCAGTAGTCGCGCGAGAACCCGGTCGCATCCTTGGCATCACGCAGCTGCCGGAAATGACTGACCGGCGCCTTGTCGCCGATAAAGCCGCGGGCACTGTCGCGCAGCATGGTCTGTTCTTCGTTGAGGAGGAGAGGCATGGGTGTGATCCGATGATGAGGCGGTCTGGCGACCAAATTGATCCTAGCTCAGTCCTCATGGTGAGGAGGCGCGAAGCGCCGTCTCGAACCATGAGATGGAGTGCACCACCATCCTTCGAGACGCGGCCTTCGGCCACTCCTCAGGATGAGGGCAGAGTGAAATTCACGCCCCCGGCAAATCCAGAATGCGTTTGGCAACAATCCCCAGCATCACTTCGCTGGTGCCGCCTTCGATCGAATTCGCCTTGGTGCGCAGCCACGCACGCGGACGTGCGCCTTCATGCGAGCGCTGGCTTTCCCATTCCAGCGCATCGATGCCGCCCGATGACATCAGGATTTCATGGCGGCGCTTGTTGAGTTCGGTGCCGTAATATTTCATCGCCGACGAAAACGCCGGATGCGCCTGACCGGCTTTCGCCAGATCGACCGCGCGCTCTGCCGCACAGGCCAATGCGGCCTCATCGACTTCGAAACTTGCGATTTGCCCGCGCAGCATCGCATCGTCGAGGCGGCCCTGTTCGTCCGCCCCGATGGAGTCGGCAGCGACCTGGCCAAGCGGCCGGCCAGCACCGCGCTCGCCCATGCCAGAGATCATCGCACGCTCGTGCTGCAGCAGGTATTTCGCCACGTCCCAGCCGCGATCGACAGTGCCGAGCACATGCGACTTCGGCACGCGGACGCTATCGAAGAAAGTTTCGCAGAAGGGCGACTTGCCAGAGATCAAAAGGATCGGCTTGGTCGAGACACCCTTCGACGCCATGTCGAACAGGATGAAGCTGATGCCGTCATGCTTCTTGCCGGACGCGTCGGTGCGCACCAGGCAGAAGATCCAGTCGGCATAGTTCGCGTAAGACGTCCAGATCTTCTGACCGGTGATGAGATAGTCATCGCCGTCGCTCTCGGCGCGCGTTTGCAACGAGGCCAGATCGGAGCCGGCATTCGGTTCGGAATAGCCCTGGCACCAACGGATCAGGCCTGCGGCGATCTTCGGCAGATGCTCCTGCTTCTGCGCGTCGGTGCCATATTTCAGCAGCGCCGGCCCGAGCATGGAAATGCCGAACGACACCAGCGGCAGACGGGCGGAGATCGCAGCCATTTCCTGGCGCAGGATCTTCGTCTGTTCGCCGTCGAGGCCGCCGCCGCCATATTCCTTTGGCCAATGCGGCACGGTCCAGCCCTTGTCGCGCATCCGTTCGAACCAGAGACGCTGCGGCTCGGATGAGTACTTCGCATTGCGACCGCCCCAGAATGTATCCTCATCCGAACTCATCGGCCTCCGCATCTCCGGCGGGCAATTGGCCTCAAGCCAGGCGCGCGTCTCGCTGCGAAATTGATCGAGATCCGACATCAGCGTTTCCATCCATTTTGTGCGCGGGATGCCGAGCATCCGCAATGTTGTTGGGCGAAGCTTACTCGCCACTTCGTGGAATTCAATGGCCTGCTGCAAAGCGGAAGTAGTCAGGCTCGCCATTCCGGTGTATCGCCAGAGAACAACGAGCAAAAACACACGAGGAAACAACATGCGTCTCAAGTGGCTTTCGCCTGGCGAAATGTCTCCCGACCAGAAGTCCATCTATGACGAGTCGATCGCCAGCAAGCGCGGACGCCCGCCGGAGCCGATGATGGCCTGGCTCGCCAGCCCGAACATGGCCCGGCACGCGACCCGCCTCGGCGCGTTTCTGCGCTACGACACCACGCTGACACCCGCGCATGCCGAGCTGGCGATCCTCGTCACCGCGCGGCACTGGACCGCGCATTTCGAATGGTATGCGCACAAGAAGATGGCGCTCGACGGCGGCCTCGATCCCGCCATCATCGAAGACATCAAGAACCGCCGCACGCCGACCTTCAGCGAGAAGAAGGCGCGGGTGATCTATGACGTCGCCAAGTCGCTGCACGAGGCGCAGGGCCTGTCCAAGCCGCTCTATGACGAAGCCACCGAGACGCTGGGCGCCCAGGGCCTCGTCGAGATCATCGGCCTGTGCGGCTACTACACCATGGTCTCGATGACGCTGAACACCTACGAGTTCGGCCTGCCGGACGGGCTGGTCTCGGAACTTGCGTAGGCGATGCCCCTATGGGTAAAGCGCCGCGAGACCCATCAATCCAATTCCTGGAAACGATGGGTTTCGCGAAGACGCTCTACCGATCCTGCGATCGCGTGACTAGATCGTGCTGAGCGCCATACCCCTCAGGAGTTTCCCATGCCCGACCAAACCCTACCGATCCCCGCAGGCACACGGATCGGGCATGTTCACCTGAAGGTTGCCGATCTTGATCGCGCGCTCGGCTTTTACCGCGACGTCCTCGGCTTTCAGGTCAAGCAACGCTATGGCGATCAGGCTGTCTTCATCGCCGCCGGCGATTACCATCACCACATCGGCCTTAACACCTGGGAGAGCAAAGGCGGCCAGCCGCCGGCGCCCGGCACCACAGGTCTTTTCCATACCGCGATCCTGTATCCCACCCGCGCCGCATTGGCCGACGCGCTGCACCGCGTACTCTCGGCCGGCATACAGCTTGACGGCGCCAGCGACCACGGCGTCAGCGAAGCGCTGTATCTGCGCGACCCCGACCAGAATGGCGTCGAGCTCTATTGGGATCGCCCGGAGGCAGACTGGCCACGGAATGGCGATGGCGGGATTGCGATGTTTACCAGGCGGCTGGATGTTGAGGAGCTGCTGAAGCAGCGGCAGACATAAACTCAGTCCTCATCCTGAGGAGCCGCGCCCTTCGCGCGGCGTCTCGAAGGATGTGCCAAGCAGCTCATGGTTCGAGACGGCGCTACGCGCCTCCTCACCATGAAGTTAGAGCTTTGCTCTTCCGCCCCCGCACCATGATCAATACTGCTGCGGCCACCTGCAACGCCATGCAGACATAAAACGGCACGGCGTAACTGCCAGAAAAATCGCGCAGCCAGCCGACGATGCCCGGACCGAAAGCGTAAGTGACCTGCGTCGCCGCCGTGATCAGGCTAACCAGCACCCCGAACGAGCGGGCGGCAAATTCGCGCTGCACGATCAGCGCCGGCAGCGTGATCAGATTTCCAACCGAAAAGCCGAACAACGCGCAGGCAAAGAACACCAGCGCCTCATTGCGCGAATTGATGATGATCGCAAGCGCCGTCGCCTGGCTGAGAAACGACAGCGCCGATGCCAGTCGCTGATTGAGCCGGTCGATCACTGTCGAGAACAGCACGCGGCCAACCACCGCCATCAGCGTCAGCAGTGATACCGCGGCTGCCGCGCGCTCGCGGCCGATCACCGGATCGAGAAACGAGATCAGGTGCACGATGAAGCCGACCTGCGCAAACAATCCGAACGCAAAAGCAATGGTGAGCGTCAGGAACGCCACGTCGCGCATCGCCTCCGCGCGAATGCGTGTCGACGATGGCGCGCTGGCCGTAACGGCAACACCGCCTTGCGCAGCGCTCGCCGCACGATGCGGCGGATGGCCGACGAAGATGATGATCACCGGGACGAGCAGCACAAGCATCGCGATCGCTGCTGCGATAGTCGCGCCGCCAAAGCCGAAGGCATTGCTCGCCGTCACCATCAGAGGCACGCCGACGATGCCGCCGAAACTCGCGCCATTCAGCGCAAGGCTGATGGCCATACCGCGCTTCTTGTCGAACCACAGACCAAGCGTGTTGGTGATGGCGCCGAGACTGGTGCCGGCCCACCCGAATGCGAGCAGCACATTCACCGCATAGAGCTGCCAGGGCGACGTGATCTGTCCGAGCAGGATGGTGGCAAACGCCATCACGCCGACGCCGGCCAGCAAACAGTTGCGCGGCCCGAGCGCACGCATTGCTTCACTCACGAATGCGACGAGCAACGCGCCGACGAGATAGAAAAACGTGGTGGCCGTTGCGATGGTCGAGGCCGGCCAGCCATGCACGCGCTGAAGTTCCGCGAGATAGACGCTCTGGCCATAGAAGCCGAGCGCCCAGCCGAATGTCGCGAGCAGGAAACAAACACCGACGATACGCCAGCCGTCGTAACGAGCCGATGTCTCGTCATTTACCTCGGGCTTCTTCGGCCCAGTCGGAGTCGCGTCCATTCCGGATCTACTTTCATTACGTTTCGTCCATCATGCTGCTCTGCGACAACACGCCGCGCTGATGTACCACCGTGATTAGAATTAACCACCCGTTTTACGGGCCAAAACGCTTTTGGATTAACTTCACAATCAAGCCATTCAAATCTTCACACCCTTGGCAGCTGCATTCGGCAGCGCCATATGGTATCGTATTGGATATGGAGGATTTTGAACCGTGAATGCGCTCGCCGAAGTGACTGAACAGACCGACCGCTCGCTCCTGATCGTGGAGGACGACAAGCCGTTTCTGGAGCGTCTTTCGCGTGCGATGGAAACACGCGGCTTCACGGTCACGTCCTGCGACTCCGTTTCCGAAGGTCTCGCCCAGATCAGCAAATCAGCGCCCGCTTTTGCCGTAGTCGATCTTCGTCTCGGTGACGGCAACGGCCTCGATGTCGTGTCAGCGCTGAAGCAACAGCGTCCCGATGCGCGCGCCATCGTGCTCACCGGCTATGGCAACATCGCCACCGCCGTGACGGCGGTGAAGATGGGTGCTGTCGACTATCTGTCGAAGCCGGCCGATGCCGACGACGTCGTTGCAGCGCTGCTTGCGATCGACAATGACAAGTCCGAACTGCCGAACAACCCGATGTCGGCCGACCGCGTGCGCTGGGAACACATCCAGCGCATCTATGAAATGTGCAATCGCAACGTCTCAGAGACCGCACGTCGTCTGAACATGCATCGCCGTACGCTGCAGCGCATTCTCGCCAAGCGCGCGCCGCGCTGAGCCTTCTTTAAAAGCTAGATTTCGTTCGGCAGGGCTGCATGACCTTGAGGGTCGTGCAGCCTGTTCAGTCTGTGCGCCGCGGTCATAGCAAAGCGCAGCATCATGCCCTTGCGCGTCGGCGCCGGCAGACGATGCTCCGGCGCATCGCAATGGACATGTGCCCCATAGGCATCCGCCACGATCAAACCGGTATCACCGGGAAAGATCTCGCATGGCAGATCCTGCGTAAAGGCAAAGAACAGCCGGTCGCAATGCGCCCGATACTCGGGCCATTTCTGATCCGCCCGCAGATCCTCCAATGACGATTTGATCTCGACGATCCAAATATCGCCGCGCTCGTTCAGCGCGACCAGGTCCGCCCGCCGTCCGGACGGCAATGATAGTTCGCTGACGCATGAGAATCCCAGCGACCGCAGCAGCCTTGTGGTTCCGCGCGCAATGGCCAACGCCGTCTCCGACTGGCGGCGATCGAAAATCAGCGCGGGGGTGTGAACGGCATTCGATTCCATGGCGACAAACTTAGCCGATTTCGGCGGGGCCGCCCATCACGTCTCCCGCCGGTCTGCCGCACGCTTGCCGCAAGCCGGACGCAAGTTTTCCGCAAGCGACGACGTGCGCCGAAAATCGCTGCAGCCCGGATTACGGAGACATCTCATGAGCTTAGCCCATCTCGGTCGCGTCGTTCTGCTCGCGGCTGCCGCAACTTTGCCGCAAGCGATTTTCGCCGGTTCCGCGCAGGCCAAGCCGACCGTCGAAGTCGCCTTCGTGCTCGACACAACCGGTTCCATGAGCGGGCTGATCGAAGGCGCCAAGCGCAAGATCTGGTCGATCGCAACCACGATCCTCGACAGCAATCCCGACGCCGACATCCGTATGGGTCTCGTCGCTTATCGCGACATCGGCGACGACTACGTGACCAAGACCTTCGACCTCACCACCGACATCCAGGATCTCTATGGCAACCTGCTGCAGGTCCGGGCGAAGGGTGGCGGCGACTGGCCGGAAAGCGTCAACGAGGCGCTCGATGTCGCCGTCAACAAGCTGCAATGGACCAAGGGCAACGATGTCAGACGCATCGTCTTCCTGGTCGGCGACGCACCGCCGCATATGGATTATCAGCAGGACACGAAATACACGACCACGCTCGAAGTCGCGAAGCAGAAGGACATCATCGTCAACGCTGTTCTCGCAGGCGCCGCCCGCGATACGGAGAAGGTCTGGCGCGACGTTGCCCAGCGCGGCGACGGCCGTTTCATCGCAATCCCGCAGGATGGCGGCCAGATCGTCATCATCGAGACGCCCTATGACGAAGAGATCATCATCCTGCAGAACGACATCAACAAGACGGTGATCCCTTACGGCCCCCGCGCACTGCAGAAGCACACCGAGAACAAGACACGACAGCTCTCGGAAGTCGCAGCGGCGGCGCCCGCCTCGGCAACGGATATGGCAAGCTACATCAACAAGCGCGCGAAAGTGTCGTCGGAAGCCGTCACCGGCGGCGGCGACCTCGTCAGCGACGTGTCCGCCGGCAAGCAGAAACTCGACAGCGTGAAGGAAGATGAATTGCCTGAGGCCATTCGCAAATTGTCGCCACAGCAGCGCGCCGATGAACTCGGCAAGCAAATGAAAGATCGCAAGGCGCTGAACGACAAGCTGACCGCGCTGGTGGCCAAGCGCGATGCATACCTCATGACCCAGCGCGACAAGGCGCCGGCCAAGGCGTCGTCCTTCGACCGCGAGGTGGAGGCGACGCTGAAGGTGCAGTTGAAGAAGTAGAACGCGGTCGTCCTTCCTCCCCTCTCTCCCAGCGCAGCGAAGCTGCGCGCCGTGCGAGAGGGTGCCTGAGCGAAGCGAAGGCGGGAGAGGGCCTTGAGCGAGCGCCCCCTCTCCCGTCTCGAACTGCTTCGCAGTTCGATCCACCCTCTCCCACCAGTCGCGGCTGCGCTGCGCCCCCGGGGAGAGGGGAAGAAGAAACCGCCCAAATTCCTCTTTTCTCGCCCGCAAAAATCAGCATTGTGGCGCGATGACAGATGAAACCGAACATAAAGCCCAGGCCGGCGGCACCATCATTCCGGTGACCCTGTTTCAGCAGAACTGCATGTTGCTGTGGGATGAGACCACGCGGCAGGCCGTGGTGATCGATCCCGGCGGCGACGTACCGCTGATCCTGGACGCCATTGCCAAGGCCAATGTCAAGGTCGAACAGATTTGGCTCACCCATGGCCATATCGACCATGTCGGCGGTGCCGACGAACTGCGCGAAACGCTGAAGGTCGAAATCATCGGCCCGCATGTCGCCGATACGTTCCTGCTCGAACATGTCGAGGACAGCGGCGCGAAATACGGCATGACGGGCACCCGCAACTTCATGCCTGACCGCTGGCTCAATGAAGGCGACACCGTCAGCGTCGGCGGTCTGACCTTCGACGTATTGCACTGCCCCGGTCATTCGCCCGGCAGCGTCGTGTATTACAGCAAGGCGATGAAATTCGCCCATGTCGGCGACGTGCTATTCGCAGGCTCCATCGGGCGGACCGATTTCCCCGGCGGCAGCCATGAGACATTGATCAATTCGATTACGACGAAACTGCTGCCGCTCGGCGACGATGTCGGGTTCATCTGCGGTCATGGCCCCGGCTCCAGCATCGGCCAAGAGCGCATGACCAACCCGTTCCTCACCGGCCAGGCATAATCCCGCCATGAGCGACGACAGGGCTTCCGGGGAGCAAGGAGCGCTTTCCAAGCACATCCTGCCGAGCTCCGGGACGATGATCGGCGTCTGCGCGACGCTGATCGGACTGGTCAAGATCATGGAGCCGCAGATCGGCCCCAGCCGGGTCGATGAATATTCGGCCATCGCCTCGCTGTTCTTTCTCGCCAGCGCGGTCGCGTCCTACACGTCGATGCGGAAGTCGCAAAACCGCCAACTCAGCGAGCGCTGCGAGTCGATTGCCGATCAGTGCTTTCTGGGAGGTCTCGTCGCGATCACGGTAATCATCCTGTTTTTCGCCTACGAAGTCATCTAGCCGGATCAGTCGGCTCGAGCGGGATCGGCCCAGTCTTCTATCTGCGATGCCGCAATGGTGCGCTTGGGTTGATATGGATTGAGGGTGCCGGCTGTAGCGGTCCAGCCTTTGGCCAAGATTTCCCGGGCGAACAGTTTTGCATCGATTTCGGATTTGAAGGTCCTGGTCGTACGCACACCGTTTGTCGCACGAGTGTCGGACTTCACGGATTTGTCGGGGCCAAACGCCACATACCAGATATCGGGCTTCGTCATCATGGTGTAGTAACGCGAATTGTGACGAAAAGTTGCACCTCGTGTGGCATGTGCGGCGCCAATTTTGCTTAGCGCTTGGTCGTATGCCGCGGCTCGACAATGTCCGATACCAGGCCGAGCTTCTCCAGCAGGCGAATCGTCAGATAGGTGGTATCGAACTCCCACCAGCGATGGCCATGGCGCGCGGAACGCTGATCGGCGTGGTGATTGTTATGCCAGCCCTCGCCATGGGCGAGGTAGCCAATGAACAGATTATTGCGGCTGTCCTCATCGGTCGCGTAGTTGCGGTAGCCCCAGATGTGGGTGACCGAATTGACCGCCCAGGTCTGATGCCAGACGAAGACGGTTCGCACGAAGACCGCCCAGATGACGATGCTCAAAGCGAACTGCACGGCCTCGGCCCATGAGCCGCCCCACAGCAGTTTGCCGGCCAGGCCCGCAAAGAAGAAGACGTTGATCTGGATGAGCAGGATCTTCAGCTGCCAGAGATTGCGCTCCAGCGCGACATAGAGCGGATCGCGCAGGACGTCCTTGGCATATCGTTCATAGATGCCGAGGCGGGACAGGTCCGGGTTCTTCACCAGCAGCCAGCCCATATGGCCCCAGAAGAAGCTGGCAAGCGGGCTGTGTGGGTCCGGCTGCTCGTCGGACTTCTCGTGATGACGGCGATGGATGGCAACCCAGCGCGCCGGCGTATCCTCGGCGCAGCAGATCGCCACGACAACGAAAGCGTGCTCCAGCCATTTCGGACACTTGAAACCACGATGCGTCAGCAACCGGTGATAACCGATATTGATGCCGATGAGGCCGAACAACCGCGCTGCGATGACCGCCACGATCACCGCTGTCCAGTTGAAGAACATCGGCATCAGCGCGAGTAGTGCGAGTGCGTGAAAGGTGGCGATGGTGAGCGTATTGAGCCAGTCGATGCGATAGGGCTGCACGCCGTCCGGCAAAGCGAGACCTGTCTCGGTACGATCGGCAAGGGGAATGTCCAGTGCGATGGCAGGGGCGATCTGATCGCGATTGCTGGTAGCCATCGTTCTCCGCATCCGGGCGATTGACCGCCGCGTGGTGCTCGTGTGATTCCCCGGCACTTCTCTACGCGAGAACATCGGCGCTGACTACAGATACGCCGCAGGCCATAGATGGAACAAAACGGGCCGCCTGAAGGCGGCCCGTTCGAAAAGTCATTTATTGATCGGCTTAATCGATCACTTCCACGATGCGATGGGTGCGCGGCTCGACGAGAACAGTGCGACCATTGACCACGGTGTAGCGGTATTCACGGGCGGAATTGTATTCTGCCGGAACCTCGTAATAGGTCACGCCGCTCTCAGGCAGCACGGCACCGACACGAACTTCGTTGCTATAGGTGTAGGATGGGCGACGCTGTTCCACGACATAGCTGCGGAACCGCGGACGATCGTCGACACCGAGCACGCCGGCTACGCCGCCGACAACACCACCGATGGTGCCGCCTACGATAGCGCCCACAGGACCAGCTGCGCGCTCGCCATCGCGCGCACCACGCTCAATGCCTCCGGGGACACCCTGAGCCTGAGCAACGGCGGGAAGAGCCATCATGGCAACGATGGCAGCGGTTCCAAGAAGACGGCGGATCATGATGATCTCCAGTTTTGATTGATCGGTATTGCGCCGATACAAGCTCGCGGCCGCACAATGGTTCCGGCGATTGAACTGTTAGAACCTGCGCATCGAGGCTGAAATATCTGTAGAGATATGGAACCGGAGGGCTACGCCTTTTATTCTGACGCGTTTTCTAGACGCGAACCGGTATCCACTTCGCTTGAAAACGCTTTAGCTCGTGACCATCGCGCAGATGCGTCGCAGGAAATGATCGAGGTCGAACGGCTTGGTGATCATCTCCATCCCAGGCAGCAGAAAGCCTTTCGCCATAACGACGCTTTCGGAATAACCGGTGATGAACAGGATCTTCAAGTCCGGCCGCGCCTCGCGCGCTTGATCGGCAAGCTGACGGCCGTTCATGCCGGGCAGCCCGATATCGGTGACCAGCAGATCGATATTCGGCGTCTCGCGCAGGACCCGCAAGCCCGACGGACCATCAACTGCCTCAAGCACGCGATAGCCTTCGTCCTTCAACATATCGACGATGACAGAGCGCACCACCGGCTCATCCTCGACCACCAGCAGGGTTTCGCCTGCGGCCACATGCTGATCGCCCTTCAGCGGGGCCGCATCCTGTGCGGCAGCGTCTCCCTCATGGCGCGGCAGATACAGTTTCACGGTCGTCCCGATATCGAGCCTGCTGTCGATGCTGACATGTCCGTTGGATTGACGCGCGAAGCCGTAGATCATCGATAGGCCGAGGCCCGTGCCCTGCCCGATCGGCTTTGTCGTGAAGAACGGATCGAAGGCGCGCGCCACGACCTCCGGGCTCATGCCGGTTCCGCTGTCGCTGACGCTGATGCAGATATAGTCGCCGGGCGTCAGAGCCGGCGCATTGGCATTGATGGCATCGACGCGCACATTCTGTGTCGCGATCTTCAGGTGCCCACCATCAGGCATCGCGTCCCGCGCATTGATCGCCAGATTGAGCAACGCGCTCTCCAACTGGTTCGGATCGCACAGCGTGCACCACAAATCGGGCGCCGCCGCGATATCGAGATCCAGCGTCTCGCCGATGGTCCGGCGCAACAGATCCTCCAGCGAGACGATCAGCATATTGGCATCGACGCTTTTCGGAATCAGCGGTTGCCGCCGCGCGAAGGCCAGCAACCGGTGCGTCAGCGCAGCCGCACGATTGGCCGAGGTCATCGCAGCGTCGATATAGCGCGCGATATTGTCGGTGCGACCCTGACCGAGCCGTGTCTGCATCAGGTCGAGCGAGCCGACGATGCCGGTGAGCAGGTTGTTGAAGTCATGCGCGATGCCGCCGGTGAGCTGACCGACAGCCTCCATCTTCTGCGACTGCCGCAGCGCCTCTTCAGTATTTTTAAGGCGTTCGGCAGCAGCCTTCTCGGCAGTGACATCGCGCGCCACGCAATAGATCTGGTTCTGATCCGGCACCGCCGTCCAGGACAGCCAGCGATAGGAGCTATCCTTGTGGCGAAGGCGATTCTCGAAGCGGATCGTCGGCTCGCCGGCAGCAAGCTTATCGACCTCGGCCATCGTCCTGGCCTGATCCTCGGGATGCTCAAGCCAGCGCGAGGTCTTGTTGAGCAGCTCGGCCTCGCTCCAGCCAAGCGTGCGCGTCCAGGCCGGATTGACAGTGCGCCAGACGCCATCATGGTCGGCGACCATCAGGAGATCCTGCGACACGCTCCAGATCCGGTCGCGCTCACGCGTCTTGTCGCGCACGCGCTGCTCCAGCGTCTCATTGAGGTCTGCAAGTTTTGCCGCGAGCTGACGCGCCTCATCCTCGCTCTTGCGCAGCGCCTGCTCGGCCAGCACCTGATCGGTGACGTCGGTATGCGCACCGACCAGCCGCAGCGGCTTTCCCGCGTCGTCCCGCTCGATATAGGACCGCACTGAAATCCAGCGGGTCTGGCCATCGCTCGGGCGAATGATGCGATACTGCACAGTATAGTCGCGCACGCCGCTTTTCACCGCGTCGCGAAACTTCTGCTCCGTCGCCTCGCGATCCTCGGGATGGATGCGACGCACCCAATCTTCGTGCGACTCGTTGGCCGCTTCCGGCGGCAAACCATGAACGATCAGATATTCGGGCGATCGACGATTGCGGAAGCCGGTACGCAGATCGACTTCGAGACCGCCGATCTGGCCGATCTGCTGCACGCGCGCGAGCTCTGCTTCTCGCTCACGCAAGACAATGGTCGCTTCATGATCCCGGGTAACATCGCGGCAAACCACCAGCACACCGCCGACGCCGTCATCCAGATCGAGCGGACTGTAGCTGTAGGTCCAATAGCTGTGTTCGAGCTTGCCATTGCGCGTCATGGGGATCAGCTGGTTTTCGTGCCAGGTGGCACCGCCGCCACTCATCACCTGCGCGATCTGCGGGCCGATGATGGGCCAGATCTCGTGCCAGAATTCACGGCCGCGCGCGCCCAGCCCTACGTGATGCTGTTGTGCATCCATGGTCAGCGCATAGGCATCATTATAGAACTGGATGAGGTCCGGTCCCCACCAGATGAACATCGGGTGGTTGGTATTCAGAACGATCCGGATCGCGGTGCGCAGACTCTGCGGCCAGGTGTCCGGTGCTCCGATCGGATGCGACGCCCAATCGTAAGCACGCATCAACGCCCCCATCTCGCCTCCACCGGCGAGAAAGTCGGGCGAATTCGGTCGATGGGCATCCAACATGCGCGGGCAATCGGTACGCAAGACCAGTCTGACGTATCTTGAGAACTTAGCGCCCTGTCAGACCTGGCGCAAATCGGCGCCGATCACGCCCTGTTACTTGTCAGGGTGACTTGATGAGACCGGCGGCCGTGAGGGCACGGGTAATGGCACCGTTGATATCGATAGACCGCCGTCCTGCGGGATCGCGGCACGCGCCACCTCGATCGCCTGACGTGCGCGGCTTTTGCGTCACCAATGAGACAACAGCATCCGCCGGCGCGGCGGGTTCCACGGCTGCAGCTTCGACATTGCGCGGTGCAAGCTGCCGGGTAAGGCCGAAGAACTGCGCGATATGATAGGAGGATGAGATTCCGGCTTCGAGGAGGAAGGCACCGGCGGCACCATAGGGCTCGTCCTGTCCGGCAATCGCCAGCGGCGTGCCATGCGCCATGTCGGTGATCGTGAAGGATTCCACGACGGTTTCACCGTCCTTGTTCCACCACACCTCACGCGGATAGCCGTCGACATCCACCGCCGACATCGGCGCCGGCGGCAGGCCGTGAAGGTCGAGCCATTGCTTGACGATCTCGCCGGCATTGGCCGGATTGACGGTGCGATCGGCACTACCATGCCAGACGGACACTTTCGGCCACTCACCGGTATGCGGCGATGCCTTGCGCACGAGGTTGCCGAGATCGTTCGCGGCACGCGGCGCCGCGCGATACATACCGCTCAGCGCTTCCTGCATGGTGGTGGCGATACCGTAAGGCAGGCCCGCAATGATGGCGCCGGCCGCAAACACGTCAGGATAGGTTGCGAGCATCACCGAGGTCATCGCGCCGCCGGCCGACAGACCCGTAACGAAGATACGCTTGCGGTCCACATCGTGGTCCACGGCCATCTGCTCGATCATCTCTCGGATCGAGAGCGCTTCGCCGCTATCGCGCGCGATGTCATCGGCATTGAACCAGTTGAAACAGGTGTTGCCATTATTGGATGACTTCTGCTCGGGCATCAGCAGCGCGAAACCATAGCGCTCGGCGAGAGCAGACCAGCCGGTGCCGTTGTCATAGCCCGCAGCATTCTGGGTGCATCCGTGCAGCACGACGACCAATGCCGGCTGCGCTGCCAGCGTGGCGGGCACGTAACTGAACATACGAAGGTCGCCGGGATTGCTGCCAAAACCCGTTGATTCGCTGATCGGGCTCAAACCTGCCGACGCACGGCCGCGCGCCAACCCCTGCAACGTATTGATTCCGGGCGGTTTCGGGAGATTGCGGAGGAAATCGATATTATCGGCAAGAGACACGGCAGCTCCTAGGTCGTCAGGCTTATACAACAGTACCGACGACATATGGTTGCTGCACTGCAAAATAAAACAAATACGGTTTCAATATACCTATCAACGAAACGAGAGGCGCCCCGGACGCTTCCGAAATTACCTATATTGCAAAGGAAGCCCCGCAGGGCCGGCCATAACATGGCCAAGTCATACGGGGCGAGTCGGGGAGAGATGACGAGTTACTGTTTCATCTCGTTCTTCATCATCTTGTCTTTCTTCATGCCGTCCTTGTGCATGGAATCCTTCTTCGCGCTATTTTTCGACATTCCCTGGGTGCCCGTGGCCTTGGTCTCGCCTTCCTTCGCCGTCGTGCCGGTGCCCATCTTGGTCGAATCCTGGCCGGAGGGGCCGGTCGCCTGGGCAAAGGCTGCGAACGGAGTAGCGCCGATGGCCGTGGCGCAGATCGCAACAAGAATGGTTTTCCGCATGGGTCAGCTCCTGTTGAGTGAACGGCCTTCAACGCGACGTGGTTCGAAACGTTCCTGTTCCGTCGGCCGTCAATTACCGGTTCCGCACACGGTTTCGCGATTGACGTCACACCAGACCGACGATGTGCAAAAGCACACCCGCGCCTGCACAAGCCAACAGGATCTGCAGCAAACCAATCCTCAGATAGAAGACCCCGAGCAGCGCCGCGACCGACAGCGCGACAGCCCATCCATTGACGCTCTGCAGAACCGGCATGTCGAAGCTGAGTCCGAGCGTGCGAACAGGTTTCACCTCCCGAAACATCGTGTGGATGGCGAACCATATCGCCAGGTTGAGGATGACGCCGACCACTGCGGCGGTAATCGCCGCCAGCGCGGCGCTCAGCGCGCGGTTGCCACGAAGAGCTTCGACGAACGGCGCCCCGAGGAAAATCCAGAGAAAGCACGGCGCAAAGGTCACCCAGGTCGCGAGCAATCCACCAAGCGTGCCCGCCAGCAGCGGCGGCAACATCCCCGGTGCGCGGAAGGCGGCCATGAAGCCCACGAATTGCAGCACCATGATCAACGGACCAGGCGTGGTTTCGGCCATGCCAAGACCATCGAGCATCTCGCCCGGCTTCAGCCATGCGTAGTGATCGACGGCCTGCTGCGCGACATAAGCGAGAACCGCATAGGCACCCCCAAAGGTGACCATCGCCATCTTGGAGAAGAAAACGGCAATCTGGCTGAACACGTCATTGCTGCCGAATGCCACGAGCAGCACAGCGACGGGCGTAAGCCACAGCACCAGCCAGACGACCGCAACGATGAGCGACTGCCGTACGCTCGGCCGGGCATGGAGAGGAAGTTGATCTCCGAGCAAACTATCAGCTTCGCCGCCGCCTGATGACCCGTGGCCCGCACTCACCGTGAAGGCCGACAGACCGGCCCGACCTCCGAGAAAGCCAATCACTGCCGCACCGAAAACGATCACCGGGAACGGCACATCGAGAAAGAAGATCGCGAGGAAGGCGATGGCTGCCAGCACGCGCATCACATCGTTCTTCAGTGCACGGCTACCGACCCGCACCACCGCCTGCAGCACGATCGCGAGCACCGCGGCCTTCAAGCCGAAGAACAGCGCCGCGACGAAGCCGACATTGCCGAATGCAGCATAAATCCAGCTCAGCACCATGATGCAGATCGCACCGGGAAGGATGAACAGCCCGCCGGCCATCAGCCCGCCAGCGGTCCGGTGCATCAGCCAGCCGATATAGGTCGCAAGCTGCTGCGCCTCCGGGCCCGGCAACAGCATGCAATAGTTCAGCGCGTGCAGAAACCGGCTCTCCGACACCCAGCGCTTCTCATCGACGAGGATGCGATGCATCACCGCGATCTGCCCGGCCGGACCGCCGAAGGAAAGCAACGCGATCCGCAGCCACACCGAAAATGCCTCCGAGAAGGAAACGCCGTGGGTCTGCGGCTCGGGAATGGCCGGTGGTGTGACCGAAGTCGCTTCCGCCATCTCAAGCTTTCGTCTTTGCTGTCGGCCAGTTGTGGGTTTCGGTGCTGGCATCGCGGCACCAACGATAGAACGCATCGTACAGATTCAGTCCAGCCTCAAGCTGCTCGAGATCGTCGGCATACATCCGCGACAGGCCGAGTGACGCCGCCAGCAGGCCCGGCGCTTCCGGGGTGAGATCGAGCCGCGCTGTATCCGCCGCGCGGACAATGGTAGCCAGCCGCAGCAACGGCGGCGTGGCGAGGCCGAATTCCTCGATCATCACATCGAAGGTACAGAGCTCGCCGCGATGGCTCCAGAACACGCCTTCGATATCGAAGGGTGCAGCATCAAATTTCTCGCCGACGGCCGAGACTTCCGACGGCGCAACGAACATGAACAGCGCCGCCGGATCGATGAAACGCCGGATCAGCCAGGGACAGGCAATGCGGTCGATCTTTGGGCGCTCCCGCGTCACCCACACGGTGCGGCCCTGCGGGTTTTGCGGCGGCAACTTGCCGGCGGGAACGCGCGGCAGGCCTGCACTCTCCCATGCGAGATATCCGCCTTCCAGAACCTCTGCCGGGATACCGGCCTCGCGCAGCAGCGCGGCAACGCCGTGACTGAGCTTGAGACCTTTCTGGCAGATCACCATGGCGGACCGACCGCGCAGCGCCGCGGCCCAGCCATTCACGTCGCCAAATGGCCGCCGGACCGAACCTGGCAGGAGAAACGGCGACAGGGCGAAATCCTCGTCGGTGCGAACATCGACGAGCGCGGGACATTTCGGCGTCCCGATCAGGCGAACGAGTTTTTCAACGGAAATGCTGTTAATCGATGACATGGCGCGTCCTTGCAGGAATGCGGGACGCGATACTTGGGCATGTCGCCTCGTGGGGAGATCGCTTTGTCCCCATGCCCCAATATCAAGCCATCGCGATTGACCTGTCAAGGCGCGTGCTGGACGATCAAACGCCGTGCTGGAATTCTATACGTTGCCCGCGCGGCGCATCCACAGCAGAAAGCCCGCACTGGCGGCGACCGACAACACGCATAATGCGAGGCTTGCGAGCAGCGCGGTGACTGCCGATGCTGCGGATTGCACCGCGAAATAGACCGCGCCGATCGCAGCAACGCCGGCTGCATTGGCGATTTGTGTCGTGGTGCCGTACATGCCCGAGCCGGCTCCCGCGCTCGACGTTTGTACGGTCGACAGCACGGCACTGGACAGCGGCGCCATGACCAGACCCTGGCCGTAACCGAACACGGCAAGCGGTACCGCCAGCAGCGATGCAGACGACGCGTTGACGGCCAGCACCGTTGCAGCCAGCGCGGCAAGACCGATGACCTGCACCGCACACCCCTCGATCGGCACCAGCGTGCCACGATGGCGCGCCCGCATTCCGCTGTGACGCGATGCGACAACGAAAGCCAGCGCCAGCGGTACGAAAATAAAACCGGCCCGCAGCGGCGGCATGTGCAACGCGTTCTGCATGAACAACGTCATCACCAGGTAGAATGACAGATTGGCGAAGAAGAAAAAGAACACAGCACACAGCCCGCGCATGAAAGCAGCATCCGCCAGCAACGCCAGATCGATCAGCGGCATGCCACCGCGCAACGCAACGCGGCGCTCCAGCCTGACGAAGCCGGCGATCACTGCCGCGCCCGTAGCCATCGCCAGCCACACAGACGGCGCCCAGTGCAATTCGTGCCCGAACAGCAGCGGGCCGATTAGACCGAGCAACCCGGCGAACAGCACCAGCGCACCCCGTATATCCAGCCGCGTGCCTGGACGGCGAGGAACGGATGGCATCAGCCGCCACGCCGCCGCGATGATGACAAGCCCCATCGGTACATTGACGAAGAACACCGCACGCCAGCCGAGGCCTGCAAGGTCCATCGTCACCAGCAGGCCACCGAGCAGAAAGCCCGCAGCGCCGGCAAGGCCCAGCACGATGCCGTAGACGGCGAAGGCGCGGGCGCGGGTTTCATCGACAAACAGCACGTGGATGGTGGCCAGCACCTGCGGCACCATCAGCGCCGCAGTGGCGCCCTGCGCCAGCCGCGCCAGAATCAGCTCCGGTCCGGATTGCGCGAGCCCGCACCACAGTGACGCCAGGGTGAAGCCGAGCACGCCGGCGAGAAAGGTGTTCCTAGTGCCGTAGATGTCACCGAGCCGACCGCCGGTGATCACCAGCGTCGCATATCCGATCAGATAGACCGCAATCACGGCCTCGATCTGCGCCGCGCTGGCACGAAGCTCGACCGCGATGGTTGGGATCGCGACATTGACGATGAAGGCATCGACCCCAAACATGAACTGCGCCGCAACGACGATCGCCAGCACCCACCAGCGGCGCGCCGAGTCGACAGGATTGGCAACGATCTGATGCATGGTAGCGCCTCGCTCAACGGTTCGGCCTGAAGCAGCCGTCCGCTTTGATCCCAGCTTCCAGTCATCGGGTCGATTACCTCGGAGGTAGCTTTATTCAATTGAACTCCTCCATCGGAATTGGTCGGCGCGCTGACCGCAGGCCCGGCGTCGCAGGTCTATCTCCCCGTCCAAGTCACACCGAATTTGCATTCCTCGTGCAGGAAGATACCGCCTGTGGCCCGATTGCTGCATGGCGAAGCGATTGCATATGCCGGCCCTTCCGGTTTTGAGGCCTCTTCGATGTATGACTACGACACGATCGTGATCGGCTCCGGCCCCTCTGGCCGGCGCGCTGCCGTCCAGTTCGCCAAGCTCGGTAAATCGGTGCTGGTGGTGGAGAAGGGCCGACGAGTCGGCGGCGTCTCGGTCCATACCGGCACCATTCCATCGAAGACCCTGCGCGAGACCGTGCTCAACCTGTCCGGCTGGCGCGAGCGCGGCTTCTACGGCCGTTCCTATCGGGTGAAACAGGACATCGACGCCCACGACCTGATTGTGCGGCTGCAGAAGACACTCGACCACGAGGTCGAGGTGCTGGAGCATCAGTTCAGCCGCAATGCCGTAAAGACGGCGATCGGCGAGGCACGTTTCACCGGACCGCACCAAATCGAGATCGCCAATGAGAAGAACGAGATCAAGAATGTCACCGCCGGCCATATCCTGATTGCCTGCGGCACCCGCCCGTTCCGGCCGGATTACGTGCCGTTCGACAACAAGACCGTGTTCGACAGCGACGAGATCATCGACCTGCCGAAACTGCCGCGCAGCCTCGCAGTCATCGGCGCCGGCGTGATCGGCGTCGAATATGCGACCATCTTCAGCGCGCTCGATGTCGCCGTCACCCTGATCGAACCGCGGCCGACCTTTCTCGACTTCATCGACAAGGAGCTGATCGACGAATTCATGCACGAGCTGCGCGACCGCAATGTCGCGCTACGGCTCGGCTCCAAGGTCAATGCGATCGAGCAGAACGCACATGGCCAGATCGTCACCCGGCTCGCTGACGGCCGCAACGTCACGTCCGAGATGTTACTGTTCGCCGCCGGCCGCGTCGGCGCGACCGACCGACTCAATCTCGATGCTGCCGGCATCGCCGTCGATCACCGCGGTCGCATTGCCGTCGATCCCGTAACGCTGCAGACCAGCGTGCCGCATATCTATGCGGCGGGCGATGTCATCGGCTTTCCTTCACTGGCCTCCACATCGATGGAGCAAGGCCGCGTTGCCGCCTGCCACGCGCTCGGGATGGAGCCGCTGGCGCCCCCGGAGTTCTTTCCCTACGGCATCTATTCGGTGCCGGAGATTTCCACGACCGGACTCACCGAAGAGGAAGTCCGCCAGAAGGGTATTCCCTATGAAGTCGGCGTCGCGCGGTTTCGCGAGACCTCGCGCGGACATATCATGGGCCTGGATAGCGGCATGATGAAGATGATCTTCTCGACCAAGACCCGCCGCCTGCTCGGCGTGCATATTCTGGGCGAAGGCGCGACCGAGCTGATCCATATCGGCCAGGCCGTGCTCAACCTGAAAGGCACGATCGACTACTTCATCCAGAACACGTTCAACTATCCGACGCTGGCCGAGGCCTACAAGATCGCCGGGCTGGATGCATGGAACAGGATGACGGCGCGGTAGCGCAGAAGCGCCATGGCCACATGGATTCGTGGCCTGACGTCACGCGTGGCATGCCCAGGTCCTAGCCGCGCTTGCCACCAATCGAGATGAACGCCATGAGACACGGCTCCGGCAACGGGTTGCGCCAGCGATGGCGTGTTCCGTTCTGCACGACGCAGTCGCCCTGACGCAAATGGACTTTCTGTCCATCGTCCAATTCCAGCGTCATCTCGCCGCGAACCACGACTCCGTAATCGATCGTATCCGACGTGTGCATGCCTGGCGCATCGCGCTCGAAATGATCCCCCATGCCCGGGACCTTGTCCGACAACTCGCGCAGCCCGCTTTCCATTGTGACGCCGGGCGGCGGCTTCCAGCCTTCGAGCCGCTTGGGCGGATACGAAATCAGACGAAACATCGTTCCTCCCGGGCCGGGAAAAGCGCGCGTTCCCTTGAGCATCGGGTCCGGCTCCAGGCCGGTGAGGCCGGGCACTCCCTCGGTCATGTAGAGTTCGTAGAATGTCAGGCCGGGATTGGCATCGATCTCCACGACCTTGGATGTGACATCGAAGGACTTGAACACCGACTTGCCGGCTTCATCGCGGCCGGTCACGACCCGCTTGGGCGGTGGCAGCTCGCTCGCATCTTTCGCATCCGAGCTTTGCGGTAGCGCGGCCAAAGCGCCGCCGGCGGCGATGGCCGACAGCGCCTGGAGCAGTTGGCGCCGATCGCTGCCTGCAAATCGTTCGGTACCCTGCGCGGCATCCAGAGACCCAGCATTCGAAGGCTTAGGCTTCTGACGCGACAACCACCGCCATGAGAACTTGCTCATCTGCATTCTCCATCGCGTTTTATCGTCAGCACATCGCTGTGCCGCGAGGCTGATCAGGCCGACATGACGTAGGGGATGCTGCCGATAATGGCGGCAAGCTGGAATGCGTTCGACAGCATGCCGCCCCAATGCATCCGTCGGAGCCGGCGCACGGCCTCGGCATCACCGGCGTCTCGTGCGCTCATCTGACTATCCATCCGCCGCAAGAACCAGCCCCGCGCCCAGATCGCAAAAGCCGCGATCAAGCCGATGCCGATGGTGAAAACCAGTCGACCAGCCAGTGCAAAGGCCGTTGTCGCGATGACACCGGCGATAGCGACCATCAGAAAATAAGAGCGGAACAGGCCCCGCAGTAACTGAGTCACTTCCGGGATATCCAGCCTCACCAGCAGAAAGGCCGGTGACGACAGCAGAAAGAAGCCCATCGAGAAAATCAGAAGGACCATAGAGGCCAAGGCGACGGCATCGGGCGTCATGCAATTAGCCTTCTATCTGTCCGGGCAACAACCTTTCCATCAACTTCCGATACCAATATCCCCGTGGGCCTCTTCGACACTATTGGGCTTTGGTCGAATCTGGAGAGATATCTCTTCTCCAATAGAACAGCGCCTATCCGAAGGACCTGACACCGGCGAGCCCACCCACCCCCAACATCCGTTGCGATCAGTTCAGCTTCACGACTTCCACACGCCGGTTCCTGGCGCGGCCGTCATCCTGGTCATTCGATGCTGCAGGTGCGAGCATGCCGACACCGGCTGCGCGCAGGCGCTTGCCGTCTGCACGAAAGCTCGTAGTGAGCGCTGCGACCACCGACTCGGCGCGGCGGCGCGACAGATCGAGATTGTAGTCATAGGCGCCCTGATTATCGGTATGGCCAACGATCAGCACGGCAAGCTTCGGATCGGATGACAGAAGCCCTGCAATCTCCTGCAGGGTCGGCGACGATTCCGGCTTCAGGTCGGCCTTGCTCGTATCGAAGAATATCCCGTACAGCGCAACGCGGCCGGTAGAGCCGATGGTCTTCGCCATCTCGTCGGCCTTTACCACCACCATCTTCTGCTCACGCGGCTTCGGCTCGACGATATGCACGACGGCCACGGTGCGTTCGTTGAAGGCCTTGCAGTAGAGATCGTCCTTCACGAGATAGGTCTGCACGGTGACATAGGCTTCGCCGCCAGCTTGCGGGATCTTGGCAGCGAAGAAGCGCTGATCGTCGAGATGAGACGCCATGGCGCATTTGCCATTGGAGAAATCACCGTCTTTCAACTGCGCCTCAGTGACGAAATACATCAGCAGGCTCATATCGCCGCCGCCGCCCGCAGCCGAGCGCGTCGGATCGCCGCCGCAGTCATCGGTCTTGCAGCTATAGAGCACCTCGCCGCCGGCTGCCTTAACCACATCCTGATAGTTCCGCAGCACTTCGAGCGGCGAGCGGTTGGCCGGCAGCAGATAGGTGATGCGCGTACGTGCGCCTTCCACTTCAAGCAGCTTGTTCGGCTTGTAGACCTGATTGTTCATCCGATCGCGATCGCTATCGCCGGTCTTTTCCAGTTTCGACAGCGGGATGGTGAAGTCAGTGAAGGCGAGGCGCTCGTAGCTGATGATGAAGGAACCGTCATAACGCTTCAACAACGCGCTATCGCGCGCGCCGGGAACATCCTTGTTTGGAATCGTCGCATCGGCCTGTGCCGCACACGCACCGAACAGAACAAACAAGCCAACCGTCAGAATGCGTCCGAGCATGAGTCATGCGTCCCCGTTTCAGGAGCGCACACGATGACGATTTGGGACATGTAAACAAGCGGACTAAAGCGCAGCGAATGGCCGCGCAGCCATGTCCGGTTTTCATTGAACCGAACGGTGCTGCGCGGCGACCAATCTCGTTAAGTCCAAACGGGTTTTAGCCCCACGGACCGCGCGGACGCGATTGACCGCTGTTCCACGGGCCAGTTGCTTGAGGCGCGGATCGCGTCGGTACCTGCGACTGAGCACCCATCTGCCCCGCAAGCTGCTGCAGCGCTGCGATTCGATTCTGCGTCGCGGGATGCGTGGTGAACAGATTGTCCATGGCACGCCCCGACAACGGATTGATGATGAACATATGCGCTGTCGCCGGCGCGCGCTCGGCATCCTCGTTCGGAATCTGATGCGCGGCGTTGTCGATCTTCGCCAGCGCCGAAGCGAGCCACATTGGCTGGCCGCAGATCCGCGCGCCCATCTCGTCGGCGGCATATTCACGCGTGCGGCTGATCGCCATCTGCACCAGCATGGCCGCAAGCGGCGCCAGGATCATCAGTGCGATCTGACCGATGACGCCCGGGCCATTATTGTTACGGTTGCCACCGAAGAACATGCCGAACTGCGCGATCATCGAAATCGCACCGGCGATGGTCGCTGTGATGGTCATCAGCAACGTGTCGTGATGCTTGATATGCGCCAGCTCATGCGCCACCACGCCTGCGAGTTCCTCGCGCGACAACTGCTGCATCAGGCCGGTGGTCACGGCAACGGCCGCGTTCTCCGGATTCCGGCCGGTCGCAAAGGCGTTCGGCTGCGGATTGTCCATGATGTAAATCTTGGGCATCGGCAGGCCGGCATTGTGGGCGAGCTCGCCGACCATGCGATACAGGTCCGGCGCGTTACGTGCATCAACCGGCTGGGCGCCGTGCATCGACAACACCGCGCGATCCGAATTCCAGTAGGCGAACATGTTCATGCCGGCGGCGACCACCAGCGCGATCATCGCACCCGACGCGCCGCCCATGAGATAGCCGACACCCATGAACAGGGCGGTCATGCCAGCCAGCAGAATCGCAGTTTTGAAGTAGCTCATTGGTCCTCCTGCCCGCCTGCGGAAAACGCTGCGGTGCAGGCATCAAATGGTGATCCGCCCGATCGTTCCGCAAGACGGCATTGTGCGGCAGCGCGTCGCGGCCATGCAGCGGACTGCATTGAATGCCGCGACATGTGGCCATAGGCTGCGCGCAACGAAAACATTAAAAAACATTACAAAGAGGAAACACTATGGCTCGCGTGAAGTTCGGCGCCTTTCTCGCACCGCATCATCCGATCGGCGAACATCCGATGCTGCAGTTCCGGCGGGACCTCGATCTCGTCGAGCAGCTCGATGCGCTCGGCTACGATGAATTCTGGTGCGGCGAGCATCATTCGTCGGGCTGGGAGATGATCGCCTCGCCGGAAATGTTCCTCGCCGCGGCAGGCGAACGTACCAAGCGCATTCGCCTGGGGACCGGCGTGATCTCGCTGCCCTATCATCATCCCTACAATGTCGCGCAACGCATGGTGCAGCTCGACCACATGACCGGCGGTCGCGCCATTTTCGGTTCCGGCCCCGGGGCTCTCGCTTCCGACGCGCATACGCTTGGCATCGACCCGATGACCCAGCGCGACCGCCAGGACGAAGCCATCGCCATCATCCGTCGGCTGTTCAACGGCGAACGCGTCACCGCGAAGAGCGACTGGTTCACCATGAACGATGCCGCGCTGCAGATCCTGCCGCTGCAGGAGGAGATGCCCTTCGTGGTTGCGTCGCAGATCTCGCCGTCGGGGATGACGCTGGCCGGCAAATACGGCATCGGCATCATCTCGCTCGGCTCGATGTCGACGCAGGGATTGATGGCGCTGCCGACGCAATGGGGCTTTGCAGAGGATGCCGCGAAGAAGCACGGCACCACGGTGGACCGCGCCAACTGGCGTGTGCTGCTGTCCTGGCACATCGCCGAGACGCGCGAACAGGCCGCGCGCGAGGCCGGCCCCGGCCTGATGCGCTGGCACAACGAATACAATGTCGGCACGCTGCAGCGGCCGGGCCTGCAGCCCTTCACCTCACCCGAGGACGCAGTCGAAAAGACGGCGGGCGGCGAGAATGCGGCCTCGACCATCGGCACGCCGGATGACCTCATCAAGACCATCAAGAACCTGATGCAGGTCTCAGGCGGTGTCGGCACCATCATCGGCTTCGTGCATGACTGGGCCAATCCGGAGAACACGAGGCGCAGCTGGGACATGGTGGCGCGCTATGTGGTGCCGGAGATCAACGGCTACATCGCGTCTTTGCGCAAGTCGCAGCAATTCGTGATCGAGAACCGCGAGGTGTTCGAGCGCGCGGGCCAGGCCGTGATGGCCAAGATCATGGCCAACGACAAGGCCGCCGCGGCGCTGCCGCTCACCGGACCAGGGCGCGTAGCGATTCCGCTCGTCAATGCACCGGATCTGCAGAAGAAGGGGTAAGCCCGGCTCAGGCCTTTCCTCCGTCATTGCGAGGAGCGAAGCGACGCGGCAATCCAGCTCTTCACTTCGGCAAAGAAAGACTGGATTGCTTCGCTGCGTCGCAATGACGGGGAGAGGCTGGCGGCCTACTTCCCGTAGTAATCCTGCGCCGTTTCCCACGCCGCCGTCTGCAGCATCTTCGCAGTCGCTTCATCGAGACCCGCGAGATACGGATTGCCCACCGGCGAGCGGCCCGTCAGCGCGGCGAAGACCACGCAGGACGCAAGGTATGTGCCTGCCATGCTCGGATGACGCCTGTCGGGCTGGTACAGATTGAGCTCGGGCTGCTTCGCGCGCACCCTGGCAAATGCCAGACCTGCCGGAATCACCAAGGCATTGTTATCATTACCGGCGACCGTATAGGCCTCGGCCAGTTGCTGCGTCATCTCCGGCTTGTCTTCATAGGCCCAGGACATGAAGAAGACCGGTTTCGCGCCATGCGCCCTGACGATGTCCGCATCCTTTTTCGCATATTCAGTAAAGACCGACTTCAGCTTGGGATGGATCGGGCACTGGCTGCAATCCATCATGATCGCAGCATCGAACAGCCGCTCCCGCTTGTTGAAGATGATGTTGTTATTATCATCGAAGGAATAGGACGCGATGGCATTGGGTCGAAAGTAGCTCTCGACATCGTGCCATTCGAAGCCGGAGCCGCCGATGGTCACCGAGGTCGCCTGATAGCTCGTCCTCTTGGCGGGGTCGGCAGCGCGCACCATCCCCAGCACGTGGCTGTGCATGCTGTTGTTGAAATAGAAGAAGCTGTTGCCGATGAAGATCTCGGTCTTCGGAAAATCGGGCCCCAGCGACGTGACCTTGGGTTTGGTCTGCGCTTGCACCGCAACGGACGCACTGGCCATGGCAGCAAGGGTCGCCACGGCGACAAGCAAGACTCGCAAAGTTCTGGACAATGGATTGTCTCCCGGTTCTTATTATGTGCGGATATGCGTATCGATAGCATAGGTCGGTGCGGATTGCGCCGGCCTCGATCGCGGGAGGCAGACAGCGCCATGCCCCATGAGCTCGATTCCCATGACCTCGATCCCCTGATCCTTGATCTCCTGGAATGGATCGCGCGCGAACCCAGATCCCATGCCGACGTGCTCGATGCATGGCGGACGTCGTGCCCGCGACTGACGGTGTGGGAAGACTGCATCGACCGCGGATTTGCCACACGCATGCACATCGCCGGACATGGCTCCGTCGTTCAAGTGACGGCCGCAGGCTTGTCCTTCCTGCAACGGCATGGACGCGTCATGCCAAAGACGCCAGCCTTGACCACCGCAACTAGTCCAGCGGCATCGTAAGCTGCGCGCCTTCATCGGCCACAAACACTGCGATCAGCTCGGCCGGCTCCGTATTGCTCGCATTGGCCGAGACGAGATGCGTCGAGCCCGGCGGCTCGAAGAATGACTGCCCAACCTTGAAGATTTCGACCGGACCGCCGCCGAGCTGCGAGCGGATCTCTCCCTTGGTGATGTAGGCTGTCACCGTGCCGGAATGACGATGCGGCGCGCTGAAGCCGCCGGGTCCATAGGACACGCGTACAATGGTCACGCGCTTTCCCGGCACATTCGGCAGCGCATGCGATGTGATCAGTTCCACCGCATCGCCGGGATTGGCGCTGGAGCCAGCGTTGACGGCGCAAAGCGGCGCCAGAACAATCGACAAGGCGTCCATTGTCGCCGGAAGTGCCTTGCCAAGGGCAATTGCACACATCAATCCTGCTGCAACAGCAACGGACACATAGTGGGCTTCAGGCAGCCTCGGTGCGACCGCATCGCATGTGATGGACATTCTTCGCTCCCCTGCCCGTCAGCCATTGTCCTGGCCGAACGCCTTGCGCATCGCGACATAGCCTTGCTGCTGCTGGCTCCAGTTGCGACCACCGGTGACACCGCCATCGACCACCAGATCGTTGCCATTGACGAAAGACGACTCGTCGCTGGCGAGGAAGACGGCGGCATGAGCGATGTCGTCCGGCAGACCAGCGCGCGGGATCGGCTGCGCAGCCTTGAATGCCTCGCGCATCAGCGCCGGCGTCTGCTCGGCTGCTTCCACCGATAGTCCCAGCGCCTTGCCGAAGATTCCGGTCGCGATGGCGCCTGGCGAGATGCTGTTGACGCGCACGCCGCTCTCACCGAGCTCCATCGCCACGCATTTGGTCAGATGGATGACCGCGGCCTTGGCGGCGCCGTAGACCACCGAGGACGAGTAGCCGGCGAGCCGGCCGGCAATACTGCCATTGTTGATGATGCTGCCCGAGCCCTGCTTCTTCATATACGGGGCGGCATGTTTCATGCCGAGCATGACGCTGCGTACGAGTGTCGCCATCGCCGTATCGAAACGATCGACATCGAGGCCTTCGATACCACCGGTTTGCGCCGGACCGCCGGCATTGTTGAACAGGCAATCGATGCGGCCGAATTTCTCGACCGCGTGACCGATCAGTGCACTCATCTGCGCTTCATCGGTAACGTCGGTCTGACGGAAACTGCAATTTGCGCCGAGCTTCAAAGCAAGCGCATTGCCTTCCGACGCACGACGCCCGGCAATCATAACTTTCGCACCCTGCGCGATGAAGATTTCCGCCGTACGGTATCCGATGCCGCTCGTTGCACCGGTGATGACTGCGACCTTGTTGTCGAGACGCCCCATATCGTTTCCCCGTTTGTTTTTATGGCCGGCATTTGACGCCCCGAACCTGCGCCCGCGCAAGGCGTATTTTGAGTCAGCGCGACTCGCAGCCCGCTGAATTTGCAGATGAAGCGGCGCACTTTCCAAGCCACAACCGTCGGAGAGTCCCGAGAATTACGATTAAGGAAGTTCTAAGACGCATCTGCGTATCGTGCAGCATTGTACCGCCATCCAAGCATGGCTCGCGATTGCTGGAGACCTTTTCCGTGAAGCTGCTCAATAACCTGCCGATTTCCGCCAAGCTTGGGCTTCTCGTCACCGTCACTCTGATCGGTCTCTGCCTCGCCGGCGTGCAGGCGACGCGCCTCGTCAGCGCTGAGATGCGCAGCTCTCGCATGGAGCAGGTTCTCGCCATCGTCGAAACGGCGCGCAACATGGCGCTCGGTCTGCAGAAGCAGGTGACAGCCGGCGAGTTGACGAAGGATGCCGCGATCCAGGAATTCGTCAAGCGCGCCCGCACAATGACTTATGACAAGGGCAACGGCTACGTCTTCTCCTATGACATGAACGGCATCGCGCTGGTGACGCCGGATCCGAAACAGTTCGGCACCAACCGGCTGGACGTCCCGACCAACGGCCGTGCGCTGACCCGCGAGTTGCGCGACGGCGTCGCCGCCAAGGGTGATGTCACGCTGTATTACGAATACATGAAGCCGGGCACGACCGAATTGATCCGCAAGTTCTCCTATGCGGTTGCCGTGCCCGACTGGAATCTGTTCGTCGGCACCGGCGCCTATCTCGACGATCTCGATGCGAAGATGACGCCGATCATCTGGTCACTGGCGACAGCGATCCTCGGTATCGCGGTCATTGCCGGTCTGATCGCCTGGTTCATCGCCCGCAGTATCACGAGGCCGCTGAGCCAGCTCGGCACCCGCATGCGGGATCTTGCTGACGGCAAGCTGGAAGCCGAGATTCCCGGCGCCGATCGTCGCGACGAGATCGGCGCGATGGCCACGACCGTGCAGGTGTTCAAGGACAATGCGATCCGCATGCAGGGCCTCGAGCAGGAAGAGGTAGCCGTCCAGCAGCGCGTCGCCGCCGAACGCAAGTCGGCGATGAACAGCCTTGCCGATGGCTTCGAGCAAAGCGTCAACGGCGTCGTGAAATCGGTTGCGACGTCCGCGGCCGGAATGCAGGCCACCGCATCGTCCATGACCAACACCGCAAGCGAAACCACCGATCGCGTCGCCAGCGTCAGCATGGCGTCCGAGAAGGCGCTGAACAACGTGCAGACCGTTGCCGCTGCAGCGGAAGAACTGACCGCTTCCGTCGAGGAAATCTCGCGGCAGGTCGCGCAATCGACCGAGATCGCGCGGCAGGCCGTTGGCGAAGCAGACCGAACCAACGCAACGGTTCAGCTCCTGTCCGGCGCAGCCGAGAAGATCGGCGTTGTGGTGCAGCTGATCGACACGATTGCAGCACAGACCAACCTCCTGGCGCTCAATGCCACCATCGAGGCTGCCCGCGCGGGTGAAGCTGGGCGTGGCTTCGCGGTTGTCGCCTCGGAAGTGAAGGCCCTGGCAACCCAGACAGCCAAGGCGACGGAGGAAATCTCGGCGCAGGTCGCCAGCATGCAGTCGACGACCGGTGATGCCGTCTCGGCGATCGGCAATATCAGTGCGACCATCGAGAAGATGAGCGAGATTTCGATGGCGATCTCATCGGCCGTCGAGGAGCAAGGCGCCGCGACCCGCGAAATCGCCCGCAACATTCAGGCCGCGGCCACCGGCTCTAGCGAAATCGCCACCAATATCGGCAGCGTCAACGCAGCGGCCTCCGCCACGGGACAAGCGGCCGGCCAGGTTCTCAACGGCGCGCGTGAGCTCGACGGGCAGGCCAGCATGCTGCAATCGGCGGTGACGGACTTCCTGACCAAGGTTCGCGCGGCCTAAATCAGGCGACCGACCACCGAAGCTTCGATCGATACGGGCCGTTCCGCTTACAGCGCGGGGCGGCCCGATGCCTTTTTGGCGCTGTATGCCAGCGTGGTCAGAGCTGCTTCATCCGCGACGGGACGCTGCGTAGCTGCCAGCAGCGGCGCATCGACATATTGCCGGATACCGTTGTGATCCATCACGAAGAGCGGCCTCGTGTTCTTCATGTTGACGTCCTCGACCATCGCCATGCGACGGTTGTCGAGCATGAACCAGCGGCCATCGAGACGGGCGGCCGCAACGGCGTGATCCTCCTGGCGCAGCGTGTCGCGCAGGATCACGACCCGCAGATCCTCGGCCGCAACGCCGGCGGCACGTAATGCAGTGAATTTGGCGATGGCATAGTCCTCGCAATCGCCTGCGCCAGTGGTGAGCAGTGCCAGCGGCGAGCGCCAGACATCCGTTGCGCCATAGAGCACAAGATCATCACCGGGCCGAACCGCCAGATTGATAGCGCGATTGACCTCGCCCATACGGGCGCGACCATCGCGGGCACTGGCGTCGCCGATGATGCCGAGAAACTGCGCCGCCTCCGGCGAGCAGCGGACGGGCGTCTCGGCACAAAGCTCAAGGGCAAGCTGCTCGTCGTCCTGCTCGCGTTCCACCCCGCGCCACTTGGCTTTGAGCTCGCCTTCCGGCAGCGCCGATGTGGCCAGGCCAAACGGCTCCGCAGGCCGTTCGACAGTGCCGATCGCCTGGTCAGGAAAGGCCGTTCCGGCCGTGAGATCGGCGGGTGCCGCGAAAATCGCCAGCCCCAAGGCCAGCACAGACGCGCAGCGCACCCGCGCAGAAGCAGAAGTCCACATCATAGACGCCCCATCTGTCCGGGCATCGGCAAGCTGGGCTGCTCGCACGTGACCGGATCGTTTGTGGGGCCATCTTGAGGCGGCTGATTTTCGACGAGATTAAAAGGGGTTAGCCGGGTCGGCGAAGTTCGCGGACAGGCTGAAAGAGGCCTAACCGGCTTTTCGACAATTTTATCGAAATCGCCGAAAAGCTCATGCCGGAGGATTATATGACCTCAGGCATTCGTTCCGTCGGCCTCGAGTTCCGTAATCGGAACACAGGTCGAACGCGGAACATCGTTAATGAAAATTTACTATATGGATCAATGGCATTCGGCCGATTTCACAAAGCGGCCGATAGCTTGAAAAGGTGATGCGCAGACGTCCACTATCGCATTGCACCCCGCGGTGGTATGCATGGCTCGCAAATTAGCTAATTAATAACCATAACCATGCGCGGTAGAAATTGAACTACGCGGGTCCATTCGAATTTTCGCAATCTGGCGATGCTCCGGCCGAACCAACGGCTGGCGGCGGCAGTATTGGCCATACGTTTTCCGCTCATACGGCCGGTTCCGCGATTGTCGTGCAGGATGCGAACCTGCTGTTCTCCGGCGACTACAAGCGCTCCGGCGTCGATCTCGTGCTGTCCAAGGACGGTCACGAACACGTCATCTCCGACTATTTCAAGGGTTCGCTGCGCGCAGCTCTGTCGTCGCCCGATGGCGCGCAGCTGTCCGGCGACCTCGTCACCGCCCTTGTTGGTGAAGTGCAGGTCGCGCAGCTCGGCGGCGGCGCCAATGCTGCCGCGCAAGTTATTGGCACCGTCAGCAAGCTAGCCGGCAGCGCAACTGCGATCCGCAATGGCGTCTCCGTGATGCTCAATGTCGGCGATCAGGTGCAGAAGGGCGACGTTGTCCAGGCCGGCGGGGACTCATCGCTGACCATGACTTTCATCGATGGCACCGTGTTTGGCCTCTCGGCCAATGCACGCATGGTGCTGAACGAGATGGTCTACGATCCCCAGGGATCGGCGAACTCATCCTTGCTCAGCCTCGTGCAGGGCACGATCACTTTCGTTGCCGGCGAAACTGCCAAGCATGGCAACATGCGCGTCGATACGCCCGTTGCCACCATGGGCATTCGCGGCACCGCCGTACTGGTCGAAATCGGTTTCGAGGTGCCCGGACAGGGCGGCGCACCGCCGGTGAAATTCCAGGTTCTGGTCGAGCCCAACGGCGTGACCGGCTCTTATGTGCTGTATAGCAAGACCAGCGGCCAGGCGATCGGCACCGTCAATGCGGCCGGTCAGGTCACCAGCGTGCTCGGCAATGGCGATACATCCACAGGCATCGCCGATCCGCTGACGCCGATCGCACGGGCGATCATTGAGCAAACGCTGCAGACCTATTTCCCGAACTACGTTCCGAACGCCAATCCGCGCAGCAACGGATCCGGCGGCGGTTCATCTCCGGGCGATCCTAATTCCGGCACCAGTCCGGATCCCTTGAAATTCATTATTCCGGATTTTCTGCCGAACCAGCCCTACACCGTCCCGATCAAGCTGCAGGGCGATGGTTCCACTACGCCACCGACTGATGTCACCTTCACGCGCTTCAACACCGCGCCGATCGTCACCGTCGCTCCGGTTGTCGTGATGCTGCCGGTTGACAAGACCAGCTTTGAAATCAAGGATCAGGTCCAGATCACCGATCCGGATAGCGGCGACGTTGCGACACCCTATGTGCCGGGCACCGCGCATATCATTTCGGCGAGCGGTCCGAGCGGCACACCCACGTCGCTTGACCTCAAATCGCTGGTCACCGTCGATCCACAAACCGGTCATGTCAGTTACGATCCGGCAGCGTTCAAGTTCCTCGCCGCAGGACAGAAGGCCGTCTACACCATCGGCTTCGACAGCCAGTCGGGACCGGACACAACCCATGAGACGCTGACCTTCACGGTCGATGGCTCCAATGATGCGCCGGTCGTTGCATCTGCGCTGACAGGCGCCGCAACGCAGAGCGCTGCCCCGCAGAGCTTCGATCTGCTCGCCGGCGCATCAGACGCCGATCTCGGCGAAACGGCGACGCTGACCGTTGGCAACCTCAAGTTCGCGCTGAATGGCGGCACCGCACAACAGGCCGCACCGACCGGCGTGACACTGACCGGCACCACCCTCCATGTCGATCCACACGCCTTTGCCTATCTTGGCGAGGGTCAGACGGCGACGATCACTGTCACCTACAGCGTCATCGACCCCCATGGCGCGAGTGTGGCGCAGACCGAGACGATTACGATTACGGGCACGAATGACGCACCGGTGATCGTATCTACTGGTACCACCGCTGCCGCGACTGCCGATTCGATCGGCACCGGCGGCGTGACTGCACAAGGTGACATCGCATTCTCCGACGCCGATCTCACCGATGTACATCAGATCACGTCAACGAGTAGCGCAACGACGATCGGCTCATTGAGTTTTGGCACGATCACGTCGGGCACCGGTGACGGCTCTGGTAGCAGCTTTGGCTGGACCTATCATGCAGACCCCGCCCAGGCAGAAGCGGCACTTCTCGCTTCAAGCAACGGTATAGTGACGGAAACGTTCACGGTTACCATTGCCGATGGTCACGGCGGCACGGTCAATCAGACGATAACAGTTACGCTGGCAGCCAATATCTGGATTGGATCAGGCACGAACAGCACTTTCGCGCTCATCGAGACCGAGGGGGCACAAACCAGTAATTGGAACGACCCGACTAACTGGTCGCAAGGCGTTCCAACGGCGTCCCAGATCGTGCTGATCAACACGGACACAAACATTAATCTCGACGTTAACGCGGTTGTCGGATCATTGCTGATTGCCGCCTGCACTTCGATTTTTCTGACGACCTCGGGTGGTGCGCATACGCTGACTGTTTCCAACGACTTCATCAATGCGGGAAACATTGAGCTCGCGCCCGGCACTTCGTTGGAAGTTACTGGCATCGTACAGAATACCGGCACCATCGTCATCGATGACTTCTACACACCGTCCGGCGCGGCGCTCGTGATTGATCATACCGTTACGCTTGAAGGCGGCGGCTGGGTGACACTGGCCGGATCTGCCGACAGGATTTCCAGCGGCACCACCGATGCCAAATTGATCAACGTCGACAATACGATCGACGGCTACGGCAGGCTGGGCGATGGACATCTCGACATCACCAACCAGCATCATGGCAACATCATTGCTGACACGCACTACAAGCTGGTCATCGACGTTCGTTTTTCGGACTTCATCAATTGCGGCACCATTGAATCGAATTCCTGCGGCGGTCTCGAAATCAAAGGCGATCTGGTCAATTACGGGACCATCGAAGCCTATGCCGGCCTGTTCGAGATCGGCGGCAACGTCACCGGTCACGGCACCGCGAAAATCAGCGGCGGCAATCTCGAATTCGGCGGCTGGTCGGATGCCAATGTGACATTCTCCGGCGTCAGCAGCGACGAGTTAATCCTCGATCGCGGCTCTCACTTCGTCGGGACTGTCTCTGGTCTGTCCTATGGCGACACGATCGACCTGAAGGGCATCTCGCCCTGGCAGCTCTGGTTCGACCAGCACGACGGCGTCGTCGATGTGCATTACGGCTGGGGCAAGAATGACTATTTCACGCTGACCGATCCAGGCGTGCTGAAACATCTCGACATCGACTCCGACCATCACGGTGGCACCGAGATGACCTGGAGCAATGACGCGCCTGACATCGATACGTCGTCGGCTGAGCTTTCCAAGCTCCACGACGGCTATTTCAAGATTTCCGACGTGTCCGTGTGGGACAAAGATTGGTCCAGCGGTGAGAACTATAAGCTGGACATCAACGGCACGGTAGTGAAGTCGGGATCGCTGTCCTCGATAGATCATTACCTCGAAGACGGTTTCACCTTTAAGCCTTCCAGTTCAGACGCGCCTCAAGCCACCGTTGCAGTCACCGTCACTGACGGATTCGGCGCTAGCGAACATGTCAATTTCATCTTCAATACAGCACCTCTCCAGTCCAATACGCAGGTGTCACTGAACGGCACGACCGGAAATGACGTTATCTTCGCAACGGCCAACAAAGATACGCTGACAGGTGGCCATGGCTCGGATCAGTTCGTCTTCGGGTCGCATAGCGGATCGATCGATCGGGATATCGTCACGGACTTCGAGGTCGGCACCGACAAGATCGTGCTCGACCACATTCGTGGTGTGCCCAATCTTTCAGGCCCCTTCGGCGATTTGAAGCTGACCCTTTGGGAACTGTCCGGCGGAATCGAGCAGAAGGGAAACAATACCCTGATCCATCTCGATGGCGGTGACACGCTGCAACTCAATAACGTGCACATGTCCCAGCTTCACGCCAGCGACTTCATCGTCCACCCCTATTCCAACGTGGCGTAACGCGGCACCGTTAACCGTCCCGCGGACAGCACCTGCACAAGTCGCCTGACTGATGGCATAATGGCCGTCAGATCGGGGCTTGGGGTGGCGCTTGGTACCTGACGAGCGACCGTCCGCATGATCCGCAAAGGTTTGACGATGCAGCGTGGCCTGTCACGAACCTCCAGCCTGCCAGCGCGGACCGAGCTCGGCGATGCCTTGCGGGCCTGCCGCGGCGCCTTTCTGGGCGTCGGGCTGATGAGCTGCATGATCAATATCCTGTATCTGACCGGCTCGTTCTTCATGCTCGAGGTCTATGACCGTGTGCTGCCAAGCCGCAGCGTGCCGACTCTCGTCGGTCTCATCGTCCTGGCCGGCGGCCTTTACGTGGCTCAGGGTATTCTCGACCTGCTGCGCGGCCGCATTCTGGTGCGGATCGGTAGTTCGCTTGACGAGGCGCTGAGCCCTCGCGTGTTCCAGACCGTGGTGCGACTGCCGCTCCTCGCCGGCGGACACAACGAAGGCCTGCAACCGCTGCGCGACCTCGATAACGTCCGCTCGTTCCTCTCTGGCATGGGGCCGAGCGCACTGTTCGACCTGCCATGGCTGCCGCTCTATCTGGCGATCTGCTTTGCCTTCCATCCGATGATCGGCGTCACCGCATTGGTCGGCGCAGTTCTGCTGGTAGGCCTGACGATCCTCACGGAAATCATGACCCGCGAACCTGCGCGCGAGGCCAATGGTCTTGCGGCACGCCGCAGCGGGATTGCCTCGGCCAGCCGGCGCAATGCCGAAGTCGTCGTCGCGATGGGCATGGCCGGGCGTCTGACGCAGCGCTGGCGCGAAGCCAACGAGACCTATCTGGCCGGCAACCAGCGCACCAGCGATGTGGCCGGCGGTCTCGGCGCCATCGCCAAGGTGATGCGCATGATCCTGCAATCAGCGGTGCTCGGTGTCGGCGCCTATCTCGTGATCAATCAGGAAGCCACCGCCGGCATCATCATCGCCGGCTCGATCCTCAGTGCCCGCGCGCTGGCGCCGGTCGATCTGGCGATCGCGCACTGGAAGGGTTTTGTCACCGCCCGGCAGAGCTGGCATCGGCTCAACGGGCTGCTATACGCTCTGCCGGATCAGGCAGCTGTTACTCAGCTGCAGAACCCGTCGCAGAAACTGACGATCGAAGGCGTCAGCATCGCACCGCCGGGTGAGCAGAAGATCACGGTGAGCGACATCACGTTTGCACTCGCGGCCGGCAACGGCCTCGGCATCATCGGACCGTCGGGCTCCGGCAAGTCATCGCTGCTGCGCGCGCTGGTCGGCGTCTGGAAGCCGGTGCGCGGTCATGTCCGGCTCGACGCCGCGGCGCTCGACCAATGGGCGCCGGACGATCTCGGCCGCCATATCGGCTATTTGCCTCAGGATGTCGAACTATTCGCAGGCTCCATTGCCGACAATATCTGCCGTTTCGATCCCGATGCGAAGGATGACGACATCATCACCGCGGCAAGGCAGGCCGGCGTCCACGACCTCATCGTCGGCATGCGCGAAGGCTATGATACGCAGGTCGGCGATCACGGCGGCGTTCTGTCCGCCGGCCAGGCGCAACGCATCGCGCTGGCGCGCGCGCTGTATGGCGATCCGTTCCTGATCGTTCTGGACGAACCGAATTCCAATCTCGATACCGAAGGCGATGAAGCGCTGACCAAGGCCGTGCGTGCGGCCCGTACGCGCGGCGCCATCGTCATCGTGGTTGCACACCGGCCGATCGGCATCGAAGGCGTCGACATGTTGCTGGTGCTGAAGGATGGTCGTATGCAGGCCTTCGGACCGAAGGAGACCGTGCTGGGTCAGGTTCTGCAGCGCCCGGCAGCACAGCCGATCAAGATCGTCGCCGACGGCGGAGTAGCCAAGCCATGACTACGCCGCTGACAGGATCGCGCCGCTCGATCCGAATCCACCTCATTATCGGCCTCGTTGTTGTGCTCGTGCTCGCAGGCGGTTTGGGCGGCTGGGCATCGACGGCGCAAATCTCCGGCGCCCTGATCGCGCCCGGCTCGGTGGTCGTCGATTCTAACGTCAAGAAAGTCCAGCACCCGACCGGCGGCGTCGTCGGCGAAGTGCGCGCCCGCGACGGCGACCTGGTAAAGGCCGGCGATGTCGTCGTGCGTCTCGACGACACCGTCACCAAGGCAGGCCTCGCCATCGTCACCAAGAACCTCAACGGATTGTGGGCACGCGCGGCGCGGCTGGAAGCCGAGCAGCGCGGCGTCGATCGTATTACGTTTCCACCGCAGCTTATCGAGCAGATCGCGGATGACGACGTGAAGAATGTCATCGCCAGCGAGACCAAGCTGTTCAACGTGCGCTCGACCGGCCGCGTCGGCCAAAAGCAGCAGCTGCGCGAACGCATTGCGCAGCTCAACGAGGAGATCGCCGGCCTCACCGCGCAGGAAACTGCCAAGACCCGCGAGATAGCGCTGGTGGAGAAGGAATTGGTCGGCGTCCGCGGATTGTTCGACCAGCAGCTGGTGCAGATCTCGCGCCTGACCGTGCTGGAGCGCGACGCCGCGCGCCTCGCCGGCGAACGCGCGCAATTCATCGCCGCCCGCGCCCAGGCCAAGGGCAAGATCACCGAGATCGAGCTACAGATTTTCCAGATCGACAAGGATCTCGTCAGCGAGGTCTCCAAGGATCTGCGCGAGACCAATGACAAGATCGGCGAATTCGTCGAGCGCAAGGTCACTGCCGAGGACCAGCTGCGCCGCATCGACATTCGCGCGCCGCAGGACGGCATGGTGCTGCAATCCACCGTGCACACCATCGGCGGCGTCATCACCGCCGGCGACGCCATCATGCTCATCGTGCCGCAGACCGACAATCTGTCGGTGGAAGCCCGGGTCAATCCGCAGGATATCGACAAGCTGCAGATCGGCCAGAAGACGCTGCTGCGACTCTCCGCCTTCAACCAGCGCACCACGCCCGAGCTCAACGGCGCCGTCAGCCGCGTCTCGCCGGATACGACAACGGATCAGCGCACCGGACAGAGCTATTACACGATCCGGATTTCGATGCCGGCATCGGAAGTCGCCAAGCTCGGCGATGTGCGCCTGATCCCCGGCATGCCTGTCGAAGCCTTCGTGCAGACCGGCGACCGCACCATGCTGTCCTATCTCGCCAAGCCGCTGAGCGATCAGTTGATGCGCGCCTTCCGCGAGAAATGACCCGCCAACCATGAAGCGCATGCGGCGAGTGACACGGCTGGCGCGGCGGTTCGGTTGGGCACGTGCATTCTGTCTTGTCTTGCTGCTGGGCCTCGCGCTGCTACGCATCGCTGACCCGCCCGCCATCGAGGAATTGCGGCTGCGCGTCTTCGATACCTATCAAGTGATCCAGCCGCGCATGAAAACGGCGAAGCCCGTCACGATCGTCGATATCAACGAGAAGAGCATCGCCAAGTACGGCCAGTTTCCATGGCCACGGACGCTGCTCGCACAACTGGTAACGCGGCTGACTCAACTCGGCGCTGTCGTCATCGCCTTCGACATCGTGTTCCCCGAGCCGGACCGGCTGAATCCGGCGTTGGCTGCCGACGGCTTTGCCGGCCTCGACGACGATCTGCGGGCCCGACTGAAGACGCTGCCGAGTAACGATCAGGTATTCGCCGACGCCATCAGGCGATCCCGCGTGGTGCTCGGCGAATCCGGCCTGCCTTATGAGGTTCCGGGCCTAGACAAGGCGTTGCCGACCACCGGCCTCGCAACTCTTGGCGGCGAGCCGCAGCGTTTCATGGTGGATTTCCCGGGACTGTTACGCAATATCGACGTGTTGGAGAAAGCTGCCGCAGGCCGCGGCCTGTTCTCGATCCGCAACGAACGCGACGGGATCGTGCGCCGCGTGCCAATGCTGATGCTGACCCAGGGCGTGACGATGCCCTCGCTGAGCTTCGAGATGCTGCGCGTCGCCTCGGGCGCCGACACGATCCTCGTCAAGTCCGATAGCGCCGGCATCAAGAGCATCCGCGTCGGAGGCTTCGAAATTCCGACCGACAGTGAAGGACGGCTGTGGGTGCATTTCGCCAAGCACGATCCCAGCATCTATGTCTCCGCCGCCGACGTCCTCGACGGCACTGTGCAACCTCAGGCGATCGCACGGCATCTGGTGCTGATCGGCACCTCGGCGGTCGGCTTGCTCGACACCAAAACGACACCGCTCGACGCAGTGATTCCCGGCGTCGAGGTTCATGCGCAGGTGCTGGAGAGTGCGCTCACGAAGACCGTGCTGTCGCAACCCGCCTATACGCGTGGCGCCGAACTGTGCATTGCGATCATTCTCGGCATTATCGTGATCTGGCTCGCCCCGATGTTCGGCCCCGTCACCCTTATCATCATGGGCGCCGTGTTTGCGGCGCTGCTCGCCGGTACATCCTGGTATTTCTACACGCAGCACCGCCTGCTGATCGACTTCACCTATCCCTTGCTCTCGACCACACTGATCTATCTCACGCTAATCTTCAGCAATTTCGTGCGCGAGCAGGCGCAGCGCCGCCGCATCCGCTCGGCCTTCAGCCAGTATTTGTCGCCGGCGCTGGTGGCTCAGCTCGCCCAGTCGCCGGAGAAACTGGTACTTGGCGGCGAGGAGCGCGAAATGACCATCATGTTCTCGGATGTACGCGGCTTCACTACGATCTCGGAATCCTACAAGCACGATCCGCATGGCCTGACCACGCTGATGAACCGCTTCCTGACGCCGCTGACCAATGCGATCCTCGATCGCAAGGGCACCATCGACAAATATATGGGCGACGCTGTCATGGCGTTCTGGAACGCGCCGCTCGATGACGACCAGCACCAGATCAATGCCTGCCACGCCGCGCTCGACATGCTGGATCGCATCGACGCCCTGAACAAGCTGCGCGAAGACGAGGCCACGCAAGGCGGCCACGTCTATATCCCGATCAATGTCGGCATCGGCCTCAATACCGGCATCTGCGTCGTCGGCAATATGGGATCGGATCTACGCTTCGACTATTCGGTGCTCGGCGACAGCGTCAATCTGGCCTCGCGTCTCGAAGGCCAGTCAAAGGAATACGGCTTTCCGATCATCGTCGGCTCGAAGACCGCGCTCGCCGTCAAGGACAAGTTCGCCATTCTCGAACTCGACTTCATCATGGTGAAGGGCAAGAAAGAACCGGAAGTAATCTACGCCATCGCCGGACGTGAGGACGTGACGCATTCGGAGCGCTTCCAGACGCTGCGCAACCTGACCATCGAAATGCTGGCTTGCTATCGTAGTCGCGACTGGGACGGCGCATTGTACGCCGTCGAGCGCGGCCGCAATTCCGATGTCGCGAATGCGCTCGAGAAGCTCTACGATCTCTATGAGAAGCGCATCCGCGCCTATCAGGAGACCCCGCCACCAGCGGACTGGAACGGCTCGTTTGCATTGCTGACGAAGTAATCCCCGCGTAGGGCGCAATAGCAAAGCATATTGCGCCACCAGGCGGTGGGTTACGCTGCGCTAACCCACCCTACAATCTGCGGATCAGATTTCGCGCAGTGCCCGCATGCTGGGCACGCTGACTTCGGCGAGCTTCAGATTGTCTTCGTTCTGGTCGATCGCCACATATTGCCCGTCCCAATAGGTCAGCGCGGTGTGCGGGACCGAGGTGATGACATCGCGGACGCGGCCGATAACGATGGCATGGGAGTGACGCTCGATGACTTCCTCGACGTCGCAATCGATCGCCGCAAGGCTGCCCGCCAGCAGCGGCACGCCGGTTGCCCGGGTCACCCACTGCGCGCCGACGAAACGCTCTGCACCCTTCAATCCGCCCTTGCCCGAAAATCGCTCGGCCACGTCCAGCTGATCAGCCGACAAAATGTTGACACCGAAGGCGCCGTAGCGCTGCAGCAGCGGCCAGGACGACGACTCCCGGTTGACGCTGACGATCAGCGTCGGTGGATCGACCGACAGCGACGAGACCGACGTCACCGTCATGCCGGTGATGTCCTTGCCGCGCCCGACGGTGATGACGCTGACACCGCCGGCCAGCACCCGCATGGCGCCACGGAATTCTTGCGAAGAGACCTCGCGATCGGAAGAAATCTCGCGATCGACGGTGACGTTACGAACGACGGAATTCATGGCAGCCTCGCAGGTCACAATCGTCTCATAAACCAGTGGCGTCGGCTCCCGGGCCGAGCAGATTGCGCAGGATCGAACCTTCCAGCGCCGCAAGATCTGCCGAGCCGCGCTGCCGCGGCCGGGCGATATCGACATTGATATCGTGCGCGATACGGCCGTCTTCAATCACCAGCACGCGATCCGCTAGCGCCACGGCCTCGGACACGTCATGCGTCACCAGAATCGAGGTGAAGGTCTGGTCGTGCCACACGCGGCCGAGCAACTGCTGCATCGAAATACGCGTCAACGCATCGAGTGCGCCGAGCGGCTCGTCGAGCGCCAGTACGCGCGGATGGCTGACCAGTGCCCGCGCCAGCGCGACACGCTGCTTCTGGCCACCTGACAAGACGGACGGCCATTGATCGCGCTTCTCGGCGAGGCCGACTTCCGTCAATGCACTTTCAGCGCGCGCCTTGGCGTCGGCCGATGTCCGGTCGGTACCCAGGCCAACTTCCACATTCGAGAGCACACTGGCCCATGGCAACAGGCGCGGTTCCTGGAACATCACGCGGATGTCCTCCGCGCGGGTTTCCTCACCAAAGCTGATCGTGCCGGCAGTCGGCGCGTCGAGGCCTGCGATCAGGCGGAGCAGCGTGCTCTTGCCGCAGCCGCTCTGGCCGACAATGGCCACGAACTGGCCAGCAGGAATATGCAGATCGACGCCGCGCAGCACTTCATTGCTGCCGAAGGATTTGCGGAGGCCGCGGATGGTGAGCGACAGACCACGAGACTTCTGCTCGGACGGACGCCGCGCCTGCGTGGCGAGGGCCTGTTCGAAATCGACGGGCGCATCGATGATCTGAGCATCGGCATGGCTGAGGCGAAGAGACTGTTGCACGGTCATTTCAAATTCTCGCTTCCGAATTTTGCTCAATGTTTCTGAAAAGCCGGGTGCCAGGACAATGTCAGCCGTTCCAGCGCGCGCGAGGCGCTGTCGGCGACCTTACCCAGCAGCGCATAGATCAGGATGCTGAGCACCACGACGTCGATCTGCATGAATTCACGCGCCTGCATCGCCATGTAGCCAAGGCCCGACGAGGCCGCGATGGTTTCGGCCACGATCAGCGTCAGCCACATGATGCCGAGCGCAAAGCGCACGCCGACGAAGATCGATGGCAGCGCGCCCGGGAAGATCACACGGCGGAACAGCTCGCTATTGCGCATGCCATAGATGCGGCCCATCTCGATCAGCTGCGGATCGACGGTGCGGATGCCGTGCAGCGTGTTGAGATAGATCGGGAAGAATACGCCAAGCGCAACCAGGAACAGCTTGGCCGACTCATCGATGCCGAACCACAGGATGACCAGCGGGATCAGCGCCAGATGGGGCACGTTGCGCACCATCTGCAGCGTCGTATCGGTGAGCTTGCTGCTGAGCTGGGACAGACCGTTGGCCAGACCGAAGGCAAAGCCGATGCTGCCACCGATCAGGAAGCCGACGGACGCACGCCAGAACGACACCCAGATATTCTGGGCGAGTTCGCCCGAGATCACCAACTTCCACCCGGCCAAGGCAACATCGGTCGGTGCCGGCATCACACGCGCCGGCACGTAGCCGGTGACGCACGCAGCCTGCCAGACGAGCAGGATGACCAGTGGCACGATCCATTGGGTCAGGCCATCGATGCGCGGCAAGCGAAAGCTGCGAACGCGGGGAAGGATTTCAACAATGCTCATGATGGGTGCCTGTCGGAATTACGAGGCGCTCTGCGCGCGATGCTCATTGGCAACGATTTCACCGACCGGGCCGGTGCGCGTGCGTAGCGATGTGACGTTGTCGTGCTGTTGCAGCGACAGCAGCGGGAAGACGAGCTCGGCGAAGCGATAGGCCTCCTCGAGATGCGGATAGCCGGACATGATGAAGGTATCGACGCCGACGTCCTGATATTCCTTGATGCGCGCCGCCACCGTCTGCGCATCGCCAACCAGCGCCGTACCGGCGCCACCACGTACGAGGCCAACACCGGCCCAGAGGTTCGGGCTGATCTCGAGCTTGTCGCGACGGCCGCCATGCAACTGCATCATGCGCTGCTGGCCGACCGAATCCTGCCGGGCCAATGTCTTCTGCGCATTGGCAATGACGTCGTCGGTGACATATTGAATGAGTTCGTCGGCAGCCTTCCATGCGGCTTCGTTGGTCTCGCGCACGACCACATGAAGACGGATGCCGAAAGACAGCTTGCGACCGCGCTTTTCGGCAGCAGCCTTGACGCGCGCGACCTTCTCGGCGACTAGCGCAGGCGGCTCGCCCCAGGTGAGATATTTGTCGACGGTGTCCACCGCGACATCGATGCCGGCATCCGACGAGCCGCCGAAATACAGCGGCGGGCGCGGCGACTGCACCGGCGGGAAGATCAGGCGACCGTCTTCAATCTGGATATGCTTGCCCTGGACATTGACGGTCTTGCCGGCCAGCAGGTCGTTATAGACGTTGAGGAATTCGCGGGTGACGGCATAGCGCTCGTCATGCGGCAGGAAAATGCCGTCGCCCTTGTTCTCGACCGGATCGCCGCCGGTCACGACATTGATCAGGAGGCGACCGTTGGTGACGCGGTCCAGCGTTGCGGTCATGCGCGCGGCGACGCTCGGCGATTGCAGGCCCGGCCGGACGGCCACGAGATAGCGAAGCTGTTCGGTCCACGGGGCCACAGCGGATGCGACCACCCATGAATCCTCGCAGCTGCGCCCCGTAGGCAGCAGCACGCCGAAATAGCCCAGCTGATCGGCGGCCTGCGCGATCTGACGGAGATATTTGAAGTCGATGTCGCGCGCACCATGGGTCGATGCCAAATAGCGTCCATCGCCGTGGGTCGGCAGGAACCATAGAACATTGGCTTTGGATGGATTGCTCATCGGTGACGTCTCTCTCGCATCGGGCGACCATTGCGGCACCGCGAGAGGATGGTGTCATGACATAAGTCTGTCGAGTGGCCTGGGAAAATAGCGACGCGCGCACTGTGACTTACATCAATGACGAGGCGTTCCTTTCAAACTTCCGGGCATATGCAGCGCATTTTTCTCCACCAATCCTGCATCCCGCAGCGATCACAACCGCGTGGGTCGGAATGCAAGAGCCCGACCGGCGATCAGCGCGACTGAGTGGAGAATTTCATGCTGAGATCGCGGCGCGTGACACTCAGATTGTTTTGCTCAAAGGCTCATCATGAGAATGATCGTACAGGCCGTCATTGAGCAATCTGGCGCTTTCGCCGCCGTCATTGACGCTTTGTTAATGACGTCAGCACCGCTACCGGTCCAAATCGTGCGGCATTTACACAACTACCCGCGTTTTGCGAACCGATTTAACCAAATCGACAAGGCGTTTTGCGAGGCTCGGCCACCATGCAGAACGCATCCGCCCCAGGCTCGTCGGCCTCTCCAATAGACAGCGACCGCCCGACCGCAACCTCTTCGACCGAGGCTGCTACCGGATTCGTGGATAGCGATGCCGCACGCGAATTGGAGATGCTGCGCGAGATCGTACGCATGCTGCCGGCCTCCGTCACTGTGCAAGACGATCAGGGCGACTTTCTGCTGGTAAATGACGCCGCGGCAATCCAGTTCAATGCATCGGCAGACCAGTTCAACAGACCCGATCCGCAGTCGGATTTTCTGGTGCAGGCACTGACGCATCGACGCAAGACTGCACTCGACCTGCTGCAGTCCGGCCGCTCCGCGGTGTTCGAGGAACGCGTCAATTCCGAACGCGACCGGCGCGTGTTCCTGACCACGCATCGCCCGGTGCGTATCGGTGACCGCAGCGTGATACTGTCCAGCGCCACCGATGTGAGCCGGCAGAAGGAGATGGAAGAAGAGCTGTTTCGCCGCGCCTATTACGACGAGCTGACCGATCTGCCGACGCGGCGCGTGATCGAGAAACATGTCGGCGACATCATTGGCCATTCCGGCGAGACATCACATTTCGCGCTGGCCTTCCTCGACATCGACAATTTCAAGCACATCAACGACTATTACGGTCACAGCGTCGGTGATGCGCTGCTGGTGCAGTTCGCCAAGCGACTGGCGCTCGACCTGCGCGGCACCGACATGCTGTCGCGGATTTCCGGTGACGAATTCCTGCTGCTGCTGAACCCGATCCAGAGCCAGCAGGAGGTCGCCGAATATCTGGAGCTGCTGGTGCAGCGGCTGCGCGCTCCGTTTTTCATCGACGGCTCCGAAGTATTCGCCTCTGCATCGATCGGTGTCAGCCTCTATCCCGAACACGGCCGCAACTATGACGCGCTGCATCAGAACGCCGATATCGCGATGTATCGCGTGAAGAATGAGACCAAGGGCGCTGCGGTGTTCTTCGACTCCAGCATGGAGAGCGAGGCGCTGACCCGCATGGCCACCGAACAGTCATTGCGGCTGGCGATTCTCGACAAGCGGTTCTGCTGCGCGTTTCAGCCGAAGGTCGATATCCGCAGCCAGGAGATCAAGGGTATCGAGGCCCTGGTGCGCTTGCGTAACGACGATGGCGTGATCCAGGCGCCCAGCACCTTCATCAATCTGGCGGTCGAACTCGGCCTGATTGATGAGCTCACCCATCTGGTGCTCGCCGAGATCATGAAGTCGATCGACCTGATCGACGAGACCTTCGGCGCCACCGCCAGTATCAGCATCAACGTCGCCGCCAAACAGGCTGGCAATCCGGAATTCATGCGCACCTTTGCCAGGGCGATCGAGGAGACCGGCTGCCCGACGCGCTTCATGGTCGAAGTGACCGAAGACGCATTCGTCGCCAAGACGCATTTCCAGGACGACATCCTGCCGATGTTCCGCGCGCTTGGCGTCGGTATCTCCATCGACGATTTCGGCGTCGGCTATTCGTCGTTGTCGGCGCTGGCGGATATCACCGCCGACGAAATCAAGATCGACCGATCCTTCATTACGGACATCCACAAGCGCCCGCGCAGCCAAGGCATTCTCCGCGCCATCGAGTCGCTCAGCGAGGCGCTGGGCATGACCGTGATCGCCGAAGGCGTCGAGACCTTCGAAGAACTGGCCTATCTTCAGGCCGCGACCAAGATCCGCTATGCGCAGGGCTATTATTTCTCCAAGCCGATTTTTCTGGAAGAACTGCAGCCACAGGCACGCACCAGTAGCGACCTGCGCGGTGCATCATCGGCTCGTCCGGCAGCAGATGCCCGCCCCGCCTATTCCCGCTCCGGCGGCCGGGGTTATTGAGGCACCGCCCTCTCCCCGTCATTGTCATCCCGTAACCACATCCCATCTGTTAAGGGACTGAAAACCGCGCGCTACGCATCACCAGAGAGCCCCCATGCCCGTCGTCCCGCTGTTTCTGAATATCCTCTGGATCGTGTTCGGCGGATTGGGAATGGCAGTCGGCTGGCTAATCGCGGCCGTTGTGATGGCCATCACCATCATCGGCCTGCCCTGGGCCCGCGCCGCCTTCAATATCGCCGCCTATACGCTGCTGCCGTTCGGCCAGCGCGCCGTTGACCGCGAGGCCGTCACCGGCCGCGGCGACATTGGCACCGGCGTTTTCGGCCTCCTCGGCAACATCATCTGGCTGGTGCTGGCAGGCTGGTGGCTGGCGATCGGCCATCTCCTGGCGGCGCTGGCCCTGGCGATTACCATCGTCGGCATCCCCTTTGCCTGGGCACATCTGAAGCTCGCCGGCATCGCACTCTGGCCGATCGGCAAGGTCATCGTACCGGCCTAACGCGCATTGCGTTGAACGAATTCAAATTTTCTCGTTGAGACTGCGCCGCGCATACGCGTGATTAACTATTTCGCTCAATGGTGAAACGAGGTGGGCCTCGGGCGCCGGAGTGATTATGCGTAAACTTCCTTTTTTGATCGTTGCAGGTTCTTTCACGGCGGTTGTCGCCGCGGGCGCTGGCGCCTGGCATTTCTTCGGGCCCGCCGGCGCTCAGACCAGTGCGAAAGCCGATAAAGGCGAGCTCACCACCGCCTCGATCGACACGCGCGTGCCGAAGTCGAATTCGACCGCACCGGCCGAGCCGGCGCCGCGCGTGCAGGCTGTCGCAGCCGCACCGGCTGCCATGCCCGTGGCTCCCGCGGTGGAAAAGCGCCCGGCCATCGCCAAGCCCGTCTGCAACAATCCGAACGCGCTCGGCGTGTCACGCACCGTGCAGATCGACACCACCGGCGGCCCCGGCCTCGGCATGTCGCAATATCGCGACTATGACTTCCTGCAGCCCGGCGAAGTCGTGCTGACCTTCGACGACGGCCCGTGGCCGGTGACCACGCCTGCCGTGCTGGCTGCGCTCAGCGCGCAATGCGTGCAGGCCGTGTTCTTCCCGATCGGCAAACATGCCACCTGGCATCCCGCAGTGTTGAAGCAGGTGATCGCGGCCGGCCATTCGGTTGGCACCCATACCTGGTCGCACCAGAATCTGGCCAGCAAGACCCCACAGGAAGCCAAGGACGAGATCGAGCGCGGCATCAGCGCCATCACCCTGATGGCCGGGCAGCCGCTGTCGCCCTTCTTCCGTTTCCCGCAATTGCGCCAGAATGCGGAGCTCAAGGCCTATCTCGCCGAGCGCAACATCGCCGCCTTCTCCATCGACATCGATTCCGAGGACTTCCGCATCCACAATGCCGGCAAGCTGGTTGCCTCGGTGATGGAAAAGCTGAAGAAGAAGGGCAAAGGCATCATCCTGATGCATGACCTGCACAAGTGGTCCGCCGCCGCGGTGCCGGACCTGCTCGCTCAGCTCAAGGCCGGCGGCTACAAGGTCGTGCATATCCGCGCCAAGGACACGCTGCCGACGATCGCAAGCTACGACGCCGCCATCGCCGCCGAGCTGGAGCCGGTGAAAACCAGCAATGCGCGCCCGATTTCCAACGTGATCCAGACGGTCGACTAGCACCTGATCCACTCGGGTTGAACCCAATCGAGGCCGGGGCGGCACCGCTGCCCCGGCCTTTTTGTGTTTCGTGGCGAGGCCCGCGGCGAAACAAAACGATCCCCGGACGAAACCATTTTCCGCACCGACGCAGACCGCCCGAAACCGGGCATGGTTATCCATCTGTCCAACGAAGCGGCACACAGCGCCGCCCAACAGGGACAGTCACATGCGCATCATCGGTTTCATCCTTGCCTTCTCGTTCGCCTTTGCCGGTCCGTCATTCTCTGGCACCGCGATGAACGACCTGCCGGGTATCGGCACCTTTTCCTACAACGGCGCGCAGATTGCCCCTGATACGGCGACCGCGAAATTCGCCTATCTGACGCTCACGCGTCGCGCCTGATCGCACCCCTCCCCTCCGATATCCCCAGACACAGAAAGCCATCACCATGACCTCATTCAGCGCACATCTGATCGGACACACCCTCAAGGCCGCCACTGTCGGCGCAATCCTGATGCTGTCGGCGACGGCGAGCCATGCCCAGTCGGCGAGCCCTTTTGCCGGCTTTGACGGATCGTGGAGCGGCAGCGGCACCGTGTCGCTGTCGGATGGCTCCTCCGAACAAATTCGCTGCCGCGCCACCTACAACGTCGTCGGCGGTACCGCGCTGAAACAGTCCCTCCGCTGCGCCAGCGACAGCTACAAGTTCGAACTCAGCAGCGATGTGAAGAGCCAGGGTAATCAGGTGACCGGCACCTGGGGCGAAGCCAGCCGCAATATCTTCGGCAATCTGCAGGGCAGCGCCGGCGGTGGCCAGATCGATGTCTTCGTCGAGGCCGCCGGCTTCGCCGCCAACCTGACGCTGACGACCAAGGGCAACAAGCAGCTGGTCTCGATCAGCTCCAAGGGTCAGATCCGCGACGTCTCGATCAATATGATCCGGAGCTGAGGCAGAACCTATGCGGCTTGATGCTGTCGACCCACAGCATCAAGCCCACTGCCTGACACGAGTGTTTTGATGCCCGGTTGCCGCCTGCGCCTGATCACGCGAAGCAGTGGGTTTTCAATTGTGAGATGCACGATGATGCCCGCGCCGCCGGCTATGGCGACATAACACAGCATCATCATTGTCGATGCTTCGGGCGTCGGCAGCTGAAGCCATCGCTCATTACCTGTTTTCATGACGTCGAAAACGATCGGATGCGTGAGATAGATGGCGTAGGACGCATTGCCGATCAGAATAAGCGGCTGCCAGGTTATGGCACCGCCGGCATATTCGACAAACAGCGCACTGGCGACAATCACGACCGGCGCGGCTGCGGCGAGCGCCATATAGACCGACGGCGTGACGCTGTTTGCCCATAGCGGTCCCACGAATTGGGACCCATAGCAGAGTGTGACGAGTGCGGCGCCGATCCAGACAATGGAGCGTTGTGGTGCAGCGGGAGCAAAAACCTGCAACGCATAGAAGATCGCGATCCCGGCGATGAAGAACTTCGTATAGTCGAAGGACAGATAGTGGCAGGCAGCCGCCATGCAGACGGCGGCCGCGGCATAGTTCAACGCCACCAGGCATCCGACAACGATCAGCGGCGCCAGACGGCGGCTGATCACAAGCGCGGCTGCGAAGATCAGATAAAAATACACCTCGTAGTTCAGCGACCAACCGACATTCAGGATCGGATATTTGTCACCGATCGGCGCGAACATCAGGCTACGGCCGACATAGGCCCAGAGCGGCTCGGACGAACGGCCATCCAACGGCTTTGCCCATGTCTCTGCCTCAAGCAGCGCAGATCCGAACATCACGACAAGAAGCACGGCTGTGCACAGCCAATAGAGCGGTGCGATCCGCTCCAGGCGCTTAGCGAGAAAATCGTCATCACCCTTCCGGGTGATGAAACACATGATGAAGCCGGAGATGACGAAGAAGGTGGAGACCCCGAAGAATTCGGTGTGCCAATCGCCCGCGAACTTGTAGCCGGTGTGGAAGAACACCACACCAAGGGCAGCTACGCCGCGCAACACCTGCAGATTTGACAGCATGGGGCTCCCTCGACCGCCCGTCGCGGTCGGGGGCAAACCTCTGGCAGAGACGAGAGTTCCGCCGATCCGGAACTCTTGCGGGACAAAGAAGGCGGCGAGGTGACGCCAGCGGTCAGAAGCCGTAAAGCCGCGCCGGGTTGTCGACCAGGATTGTCTTGCGAATGGCGGCGTCGGGCGCCCACATCGCGAGCTGGTTCAGCAGGCGGCCATCGTCGATCTGATGGAGCGGCGTGACGTCCGTCGGCTTCTTGCCGGGCGGTGTCACCGAATCCGGATGCGGCCAGTCGGTGCCCCAGATGATCCGCTCCGGATTGGCCGCGATCAGCGCCTTCGCCAGCGGTGCGACGTCCGGGTAATCCGGCCCTTGCGTCGAAGCGCGGTAGGCGCCGGAAATCTTCACATAGGCCTTGCCGGCTTTGACGAGGTCGAGCAGGTCCGCAAAGCCCGGCTGATCCAGCCCGAGCTTGGCTTCCGCGCCGCCGAAATGATCGAATACCAGCGGCATCGGCGCACTGGCAACAACCTCCTTGATCGCAGATACCAATGGCAGATTGGTGAACATCTGGATGTGCCAGCCGCGCGTCTTCATGCGCTCGATCGCAGCCAGCAGACGCTGCTTGCCGATGGCGGGGTCGCTCACGCCGCTGGTCGCAAGATTGATCCGCATGCCGCGAATGCCCGCGGCCGTCATGGCGTCGAGCTCGCTCTCCGGTGTCTTGTCATCGATGACAGCAACGCCGCGCGCGTCGCTGCCGCGCGCCTTCATGCCGAACAGGGTCGCCGAATTATCAGTACCGTAGATGCTGGGCGTGACGATCACCACGCGCTTGACGCCGAGTGCCTTGTGCAGCGCCGCCATTTCCTCCGGCGACGCCAGTTCCGGCGTGTAGACGCGGCCTGCAAAAACGGGAATTTTTCGGGATCGCCATGAATATGGGTGTGACAGTCGCAGGCGTCTGCAGGCACCTGGAAATTCACCGGCGTCGCCGGCTGCGCGGCCTTGCCAACCGCAAATCTATTGCTGAGCACGACCGCTCCCGCGATTGAAGAGAGCAGAACACCGCGTCTTGTGAACATTGGTTCCTCCCTGATGTCGTGACGCCATTTTGGGCCGGCGTTCACTTGATTGAGGCCAACGTGATCGTTTCGCGATCCATGTCAAGTGTGCTTCCACATGCTGCAGAGCAAAGACGACGGGGATCGCCTTCCTGCTGCACAGCCCCATGTCGAATTGGCTGTGCAGCAGCTCGCTTGCAGTCATGTCACGGTTTGCGGACGGTGACGCGCAGAAACGTCGCCTTCACCGAAGTCGCCGAAGGATCAGAGCTTCTGTTCTGGCTCTCGAAGAGCTTTACAAGCTCGCCCTTCAAGGTGTCGGCGCGACCGTCTTTTTCAGCCGCATCGAAGGCATTCATGGTCGGACCGTAATAGGCCCTGAACTGGTCGACGAACTTTGCGGGCGTTCCGGCAAAGTTGAATTCGTAGGAGTCACGAGCGAATGAGATATTTGGCTTCGGAATGCCGGCCGATGTGAAGCGCTCGACAACATTGTCCTCGACACCCCAGGTCATGGGACTTACGAACCCTTCCGGCGGAGGAGGCGAATAGGACGAGCTGATTTTAAGGATCTGCGCCACCAGAGTGGGATCGTTCGGGATCCAGTTTCCCATCACAATCCGGCCGCCCGGCCGCGTGACACGAACCATTTCCCTGGCAACATCCGATGGCCTGGGCGCGAACATCGCGCCAAAGATGCTGACAACGAGATCGAAACTGTCGTCCTTGATATCTTTCAGATTCGACGCATCGCCTTCCTGAAAACGACACGTAAGCCCTTCCGCCATCGCGCGCCTGTTGCCAGCCTCCACCAGATTGCGTGCAATATCGACGCCCGTGACATTTGCCCCGGCTTTTGCTGCTGGAAGCGCTGTCGTGCCATCTCCGCATCCAAGATCGAGCACATCACTTCCGCGCGTGATCCCTATCGACGCGACAAGCGCTTCGCCGCTGGCACGCATCGTCTCAGCGATACGGGTGAAATCACCTTTCTCCCAAAGAGCCTGGTTGGGATTCATAGGACATCCTCCAATGTTCGACATGGGAACGGCCGGCGCCTGGGTCGGTTCGCAGAACGGCGCCTGGGTAGCCGGAGTTATGTCACTCGGCTCCTGTTCTAGGTTCAGCATTCACGATCGGACGTCCCGCTGCCAAACACAGCGTGATTGAGCAAATGGACGAGGTTCCGGGACAATCACGGGGGGCGCAACCTGGTCCCCTCGCCCCCTCGAAATACCCCACACACCCGCGGCGCGAGCGCTTCTGCGCATCCCGCCCCGATCCGAACGTGCGACCGTCGCCCGAAAGAGGGCACGCGCACTCCAACCGAGCCATTTTCGCCGAATCCGGCCCCGGCCAGCCGTTGCCGCCGCCCGGCCAATCGGCTAAATGGACGCTCAAGCACCCGTAGCTCAGCTGGATAGAGCGTTGCCCTCCGAAGGCAAAGGTCACACGTTCGAATCGTGTCGGGTGCGCCAGATCTTGCCGCGCCGCGCTAGGCGGCCTTTGCGGGGTCAAGCCCAACGGATTGCGCCTCAGAGCTTTGCCTCCGTTAAGCCGTTCGACCATCAGCACGCAGCGTCTCGTCGATGACATAATCGACCATCGCGTCCTGCAGATGATATTTGCGAACATGCTCGCGCAGATCCAGTGCCATCTGGCGCAGATGCGGCTTGTCGCTCAGTCCGCGCTCGATCACGGCCGACAGACTGCCCGGGGTTACGTCGTACAACAGAACATGCTCGTGTTCTCGAACGGGCGCGTGACGCTCGACCGTCGGATAGTTGAGAACCGGCACCGTCAGGCATTGCGCCGCCTCGGCGGTTCGATAGCACTCCCAGCTATAGCCCGACGGCGACCAGGCCAGCCATGCGCTGGAAAGCCGCCGCAGGAACTCGTCATGCGGTAGCCTCTCATGCGGAATATCGACCTTGAGACCCTTGCTTCTCAACGCCTCGAGTTCTGAAAGACCGACACGGCGCACCCACGAATTTTCCGCAACCTCGCCAACGAAAAACACGTCAGATGTCTTTTCCGGAGGTTCGCTATCGGTATCGACCCTTGTTGCAGGAAGCGAAATGGGGCGGATCTTCGCCAGACGTTCGTTCCAGCGCCGATTGCGCCGTATGCGCCGCGTCGGAAGTGCCGGATGGGCCGAGTGGCAGAGAATGTGCCACCGATCGACGGGAAGCTCGCGTTTAAAAGCCGCGGTAGCCTTGTCGAGCAGAAAAAAGTTATGCGAGCCGACGATGAAGGCGTCGTTCATATCCAGAACGGCGATCGGCACGGGAGGCTTCACGAATCGTAGCCAGGAGACGCCGAACACTCTTGTCATCGCGGAGAGCGGGCGAAGCGGCTGCCGGAAGAAAGCGCGTAGCCAGTAGCGCGGATGCCACGCCGGGCGTAGTGGCATATAGACGATGATCAGGTTGTATTTCCCGCGTCGCGCCTCACGCATCGCTTTGATGAATCGCCAGGGCGTGCAGTCGGCAAAGCCTTTCGCCGCTCGCCCGCGAGGGATCGGACGTTCCCCCGTCCAAAGCACATCCGTCTCTTCGGGATAGATATCCTTGCAGTAGTGCCAGGAGCCCAATTCGAGGATTCTCGGTCTGGTCCTATTTGGGCTTTCTGCCGTCGCACTCACCGATGGAATTCCTTAACAGACGAGGCCAGATCACGGGAGTTGCAATAGAACGGGTATCACCATCACGGATTGACGCGCGACACGACATGAATGCAACAAAAAAGTGCGTCTGACGAGGGCGAAGAAGGCTGCAACATGCCCGTCTGCAAGCGTTTTTGGCGAGCTGGCCTCAAGGCGCCTTTTAGCCTCTCCCAAAGCCGCCTGCGATCCGACACCCTTCATCCGCTTGCTGCACCGGCTGCAGTATCTACAACATTCGGCGGGGACCGCTGCTCAACCTGTTGAAGGTCGGCGGGCATTCCAATTTTCGCTTTCCGCACCGCGACCGCTGACGCGGCGGGATCAGTCGATGAGCGACCCCCGCGCCACCACCCATATTCCATGTCTTCAACTGGGTGCACCACGCGCTGCAGCCACATCCTCTACAGGACATGATGAAGCATGACATCCTGAGCGCGCGGCGGACTGGATCCATACCTGGTTGGTCATGAAGCTGATCGCATATCAGGGTGGACAAGGCCGAGCGTCGGCACGTCAGATAACCGAACTGTCGGAGCTGAAGGACAGGCGCCAACAAGACAATCAATGTCGAGCGAATGCCAAAGGCAGAGCCCATGCCGCAATGCGGCGGGAGCACCATGCCGGTCCTCTTTCAAATCGATCCACTCCAACGACCTTGGTGACAGAAGGTCGTCAACAAGGGACTCGTTTTGAATGGATCGAATTTGACAATTCGCAACGTGACTCAGTCGGCAGTGCCTTGTGGCTCGGGCGGCTCCTGATCAGGCGCATCACCAAGTGCCTTTCCCCGGGCGAGACTCCGTTCTTCCTGCACCCTGATATTATGCATCAGAGCTGTGAGGCGACGGCCGGTGATGGGCTGACCATCGCCCTGGGTAACGCCCTGCGCAGCAAGGCCCGCAGCAATCTCGGTCCACGTCGCGCCGTCTTCACGGTGCATCCGTTCCAGTTCCCGAAGGTTCTTTCGAATAATTTCAGTCGCGCCAGATTTGATCTTGCCGATCGGCGAATCCTGCCGTTCGGCTTTCAACAATTTCACGTAATCGCGAAGGCTTTTGAGATCGATATCCATGGCCACGGCAATAGTGTCGGTTTCTTAAAACGCCACTTCATCAACCGATGAATAGCCCCTATCGATCTATTATCAAGATTTACGGCATTTAACTCAATGCGCGGATTTACCGATTTGATCTGATAGACTTTGGAGTGAGGCAGCTCGACTCATCTATATTTTTACGAATCAATTTCAATATTCTTTGGGTCGACTTTAATTTGATTGTCGCGCATCTCATTGATCGTGCGTGCGCCATTCTCCATTATTCGATCAAATCGCCACCCCGTGACGATCGTGAGATGGGCGGCTAGCATCTCGCGACCACACGAAGACCACACCGATAACTACACAACTCCTATGCGCTCTTGTGCACGACATATCGGTGCGGACGGCACCCCATCATCGTTCGAACAATCTGCATCGTCGTGCGATGAAGATCGACCGTCGGTTGATCGTTTGCGCACACATCTATCTCGACGGCTTCGCGCAAGCTTCGCTTGTTACGCCGCTCTTACGATTTGATTGCCACTGCAGACAGTCATGACCAATGCAAAGATCAGCATGACGATGTCCAAGAAACCGTCGGATTCACAGTCGACCGCTGTGGAAAACGGCAGCCTGTTTCGTGAGCAATCACCGAATTTACACTCCACGCCAAAACCTCATATCGCTGCTGCCGCTGCGATCGACGAGCTTCTCGCCAGCGAAGCGCGGGCGAATATGCAACGCGCTCGCATTTCCACCCGCGAAGAGCCGATCAAGGCAAAGGTGCGCTTCACTGTGCCGCCCGCCCGTATTGTCGCAAGACCGTTACAATCGCCGGCATGGAAAGCTCCATTCTTCTCCCTGGCGATGGTCGTCGGCCTGTCAACGCTCGTTTCCGCTGGCGCGATTGCCTATCTGCTCCTGCGGCCGATGACATCTTCAGCCGTATCTGATGCGGATCTTCGCAGCATTCGCGATTCCGTCGCGCAGCTACGACGGCAAGTTGCGGAGATGACCGGCGATGTGGCGAGCAGTCGCGCTGCCGCTGAAGCTGCCCGTACGCAGGCCGCCGAACAGGCAAGCCGCGCACAAGATCGCGCCGACCGCGAACAAACGGCTCTGGCTGCGAAATTTGCACGCATTGCCGATGAGAAAGCGCAAGCGGTACAGGTCGCAGCCACGCTGGCGAACACTGCCGATATCACCGGCACGGTGCAGCCTCAGGCGCAACGGCCAGCAAGTACGTCACGCGAAGTTATTCCCGGCTGGCACGTGCGCCGCGCCTATGATGGCGTCGCAGTGCTCGAGGGGAAAACCGGCGTGATTGAGGTCGTGCCGGGGCAGGATGTCCCTGCTCTCGGGCGGATCCAGGAAATCAAGAACGAAAACAACCGCTGGCAGGTTCTAACCAGCAGAGGCGTCATCCTTTCAGGTCGCTGAATTGATGCCTCGATCTGACTGATCGATACTAACGGCCACGCACAGGCAGGATGCTCGTGACACGCTGGATGACTACCAAGGACGACGCCGACAAGATCGGCAACTTCGGATTCGTATCGAGCGATCCGAGCGCCCTATATGGCACGCTCTTGAGAGCGGATATCAGTATTGGCCGATGCCGACTGATATCGGACCCACGCAATCGCATGTTGCTGCCCCGCACATGACGAACAGACTCTCGCTCCATATGCCCGCGCACGACAATCAATGCGTTTTGCCGTGTGGTACTGCACTGGTTCAAACCGGTGAAGTCGCGATTGCATCTGTGACGACACGCTGTGAGATAGTTCGATGCAAAAAGGATCCGACTAAATCGTCGCCCTTCATGAATTATCCACTTGTTAGTTTGCTTCAACTGCATGGTTTGCATGCACGACTCTTTGCAAATTTGTGCACCTCGACTACTTGATGATGCGGTATCATCTTGATGACCAGTATGCCGATTCGCGTGTGTGACAACTCGGGCAAGTCCAGCCGATCAAAGCGCCAGATATCGACGATACGGCACGCGATCGGCCACTTCCCCCGTTTTGACATTAGCGCTGGTTCGGTTCTGCCACCGACCGTGCACGACCATGAGATGTCATGTCGTGTTCACATAGCGAGAGGGAGCTCTCTGAAACTACGGATGAATGCAAGCCGGAGAATGTGAGCTGACCGCATCACAGCATTGGGTATCCCGTAAAAAGCGACCGGGCCTCCCATTTGCAAGTCAGCGAATCGTTCAAAGGCCCATCCATCCGCTCAAGTAACTGTTGTGTTGCGTCTTCAAGACAAAAATGGGGCGAGTGCGCCTAATTCGACCCCATAACGATATCAAGGCGAACACGCAGGGGATTAAAATGTTTGTTGTAATCGATGACCGAGAGGGCGTCACACAAGGCTATGCGGCCGGGTTTGATCGCGAAGGGGTTGTATCGATTGGCTTCACTTCTACAGACTTTCGCGATTGGCTGGAATGTGCCGTTGGTAATGATTTAACTGTCATTCGGGCCTTTCTGCTGGGCGATTGTCCGGATCGGACGAGCATCCCATCCAGTATCCGCAACAGGTCACGGGCGCCGATTATTGCGCTCAACAGCCTGAAGCACCTCAAGCAGACCATTGAGTTATTCGAAGCTGGCGTCGATGACGTCGTTCACGCACCGGTCCACGTCCGCGAGATCATGGCACGAACGGCAGTTATTCGCCGCCGCACCATCGATCAGCATGAACCGGCACAAACGAGCGTAATTCGTGTCTTTCTCGATGGCCGCGACCCGGAGGTTGCCGGTCGCACTTTGATTCTGCCACGACGCGAACTACGCATTCTCGAACACCTGGTCGGGCATCAGGGCAAATGGCTGACGAAGACCCAGCTCTTCAACGCCATCTACGGTCTGTTCGATGCCAGCTTCGATGAGAATGTGATCGAAAGCCATGTGAGCAAGCTGCGCAAGAAGCTACGCGATCATCTCGGCTTCGACCCGATCGAATCGAAGCGTTATATGGGTTACCGGCTGGACGATCTGAAGTCTCGTCCCGCTCACGAAGCGCCTATTTCAAAGGCGAACTAAGGCTCACGCCTTACGCGCAAGAGGACGCCGACTACGGCGTTGGCGTCCACCGCCTCCTCGAACTGCTGTGCAAGACACAGAGCTTCTCGCGCAACACGAAGTACCACACATCCACCACGCTAGATCATCGAGTATCACCGTACCACAGCGATGACCACTCGCTGTAGTCTCAGCGGCGAATCTGATCCGTCGACACATAGTTGAAATCCTGCACCAGGACTTCCTGCAGCGCGTCCGTCTGCAGACGCTTGTTGACCTGCGCGCGCACCGTCTGTGCGAATTGTGTGAGGTCGTAACGACCGAGATTCTTGAAATCGAGCTTCTGGTCGCCATAGATCATACGGAATGCTTCATCGACGACGAACGGCTCCGGCGGCACCGGCAGCTGACGCAGGACTTTGGCGTTAGCGGTGAAGACGAGTTGGGTGACGATATAGCCCTGAACGCTGCCGTCAGCGATCATCGGCACATTGATCACCTTGACCTTTTCATAAACCAGACCTTCAGGTTGGTCCTGCTTCGCGGGCAATGCGGCCGCAGTCTCCTTCCAGTAGGAGATCCCGAAACTGGTACCCACAGTGACGAGGCAGGCCCAAATGCCCGTGATCAGCAGCTTCATCATTTGCGCTTGCCTGCGATCGCCAGGGAATAGGTGCCGTCCGATTCAACCTCCTGGATCGAACGCGCGATGATGGCCGAGACCTCACGCACCGCATCGAGATGGATCTGTAACGCCGCTTGATTACGAATCAGGCTGGCGCGCAACAGTGTGAGTTGCGGCGCGACACGCGGATCGTTCTTGATGTCCTGAGTCAGCCGCATCGCGCGAGTCAGCTCGAGCAGACCACGGTTCTTGCGCTGGCTGAAGCCGTCGAAATCCACTACGGCGCGAACCTCAAGCTTCTCCGTCTCTTCGTCGATGGTTGCTTTCAACCGATCAATCGCGGTCAGCGCGCTACTTTGGGTGCCGAGCCATTGGCCAGGCGTATCGTCCCCCTCGCCGAAAATGGGGGCCTCCTGCACAGCCGATTCAGGAAGGTCGGTCTCAGGCAAGGCCAGAGCCTGCGCCTCGACGGGGATGACTGAGGTCTGCTGTTCGATCTGTTCCATGTCGATCTCTACTGTCATGGCCGGATTCGGCCGTTAGCCTTCGGAAGTTGGAGCCGATGTCGGGCGCGATTTGGCCAGTTGCTTGGCGATGCCGACGCCGTTGCCCTTGGCCATTTCATTGCCGATCTGCTCGGCGAGCATCGAACGCCAGACATTGCCGGCGGTACCCTTGCCGAATACGTCCTCCGCATCCTTCGGCAGCATCGTTTCCACGAACATCTGCAGCACGAAGGCTTCGAACTTGCGGTAAACCGGGTTGCTTCCCTCAGCCTTCCGGATGATCGGCGTTGACACTATCTCTCCGCCGCTGACGGGGGCAGACTTCGCGCTCTGGGCGGCCTGCCCTGCGGCAAACTCGTCGGCGACCGCAGATGCGAAGTTCGCATCGCCCGCCGGCGCCATACGCTCGAGCCTCGTTGCCGCGACACGTTGAGCGGCCGGATCCGCCGCCTTCATGACATCCGCAATTAGATCGTTCGATACCGGGGCGACTGTCATGTCACGCCCTGCATAGTTGTGAGAGCTTTCATCGGCCTATCCTCCCTCGATCGAGCGCCGCACGGCCTTGTCGATTTCGTCGTCCAGAACCCGCTTTTCGTCGGCCCGAACCGTGCGTCCGACCGCCGACTTCACCATTTTCAGCGCATGCTTCAGCTTGCGGCCTTCATCGCGTGCATGCACCGCCAGTCTTTCCTTGGCCTTGGCCACGACGCCTTGTTCGATGCTCGCGGCGCGCAAACTCTGGCTCGCCGTCTGCACGGCGAGGTCCGGAAGTTTGCTCTCGTCATTGAAACCTTCGAGAATGACGCGCTGCTTTTCCTCGAGCTGGTTTTCTCGTGCCTGGCATTCCATCAGCTGCCACTCGGCAATCCGATGCAGCCTGGCCTGCACGGCGGCGATACGGCGGATCTTGCGGTCGCGCTTCTGCATGGCTCGTCACCCGGACAGCCAGGACGCGAAGGCGATGCTGAATTGCAGCACCATTTCGCGGCCCGTGAGATAGAGCAGCAGTAGACCGCCAGTGAGTACAAATGGAATCGAGATAAAGTAGACGGGAATGCTTGGCGTCAGTTTATTGGCGAGACCGACCGCGAAATTGACGATGACAGCATAGATAACGAAGGGACTGGCGACCCGGAGCGCCAGCGTAAAGGCCATGGAGAGATGATCTACGAGTTGCGTTAGCCCGCCCTCGGCGCTGATCCCGGTTGCCGGCAACCAGATCTGATAGGACCCGACTAGGCCGCGCAACAATTCCCAATGCTGGTCGGTTACAAAGAAGACCACCGTCGCAGTCAGCGTGATCAGCGGCACCAGCGCCGGCACATGCTCGCCATCGTCGGCGACACCAGGGAGGGTCAGACCGATCCCCGACGCGACGAATGTGGCCATCGTTTCCAGCGCAGCGAAGAACATGCGTGCAGTGAGTCCAATGACCAGGCCCACCATCAGCTCGGACATGATCAGGCGGAGGAGATCCGGCGCCGTCGCCGCTTCCACAGCCGGGCGAACCGTGGACTCCAGCAGGGGCGTGAGCATCAGAGTGACGCTGATAGCGAGGAACAACCGGATCTGCGTCGGGATATTGACGCGGGAATAGCCCGGCGCCACCATCATGCAAGTCCCGATGCGGCAAAAGATCAGGAACGTGGCCAGGATGGAGACCGAGCTGCTTGCGATCAAGATACAGCTCCGAGCGACATCACCTCGGCCCCCCGCGCGATTTCCACATGCGACAGCACCGGCAGCGTGGGGAACATGCGCTCGGTGATCATGCGAACATAAGGACGGACGTCAGGCGGCGCGACCAGCACCGCAGTGTCGCCATTGGCCGCCGCCTTACGGACCGCAACCGACACGTCATCCGCAAATTGCTCGACCAGCCGCGGATCGGCGTCGAATTCCACGATCTCACCCTTGCCGTCGCGCTTGATGCTCTGATGGAAGGCGAGGTCCCAGCGATTACCGAGGCGGAGCACCTTGAGCACGCCGTTGTCGGCGAAATCACCGCAGATCTGCTGCGCAATGCGCATCCGCACATGCTCGGCCACATGCTCGGAACGACGCACATGCGGCGCGATCTCGGCGATGGCTTCCAGAATGAGATGCAGATTGCGGATCGAGATCCGCTCGGCGAGCAGTAGCTTGAACACCGCCTGCAGCCCGGAATAGGAAATCTGCGATGGCACCATATCCTCTATCAGCCGCTTGTATTCGGGATCGAGCCGATCGATCAGTGCCCGGGTGTCCTTATAGGTAAGGAGCTGGGCCAGATTGTTGCGGACGACCTCGCTGAGATGCGTGAGCAGCACCGAGATATTGTCAGCGATCTTGAATCCGTCCTGTTTGACTTCATCAATAAACGTCTCCGGAACCCACATCGCCTTCATGCCGAAAGCGGGTTCGATCGTCTCGTCGCCCGGAACATCGGGCTTCCGATCGCCGTCAAACAACACGAGGGACTCGCCGATACGTAGTTCGTGATGGGCCACGACGGTGCCGTAGATCTTGATACGATATGACTTCGGCCCGATGGAGAGGTCATCGGTCAGCTTGATCTCGGGAATGACGAAGCCATATTGGGCAGCGAAACGCCGCCGAACCTTGGCCACGCGGTGCGCCAGTTCGCCATGGGCATTCAGCATCTGAATCGCAAGCTGGCTACCGACGCAGAGCTCGACATCGGAGGTCTTGAGCAATTCCTTGACGGAATCCCTGTTCTCGATCTGCGCTTTTTCCTGAACCTGCGCGATGCGCGCCTGCTCCACCTTCGCGCGGGCGGCCTGCTGGCGCGGCAGCGTAAAGCTCATGAAGGCCATGGCGCTGCCAAGCAGCGCGAAGGGCAGGAATGGAAGTCCGGGCAGCAGACCGAGCGCGAACATCATCATCGCGGCAACTGACTGGGCGCGCGGATACTTTCCGAGCTGCTTCAGCACCATCTGCTCGGCAGAGCCGCGGGTACCGCCCTTGGAGACGAGCAGACCGGCCGAGAGCGACACAATCAGTGCGGGGATCTGCGAGACCAGGCCGTCACCGACCGAGAGTTTGGTAAAAACATCAGCGGCGCGTGACAGCTCCATGCCATGATGAGTGACGCCGATGATGATGCCGCCAAAGATGTTGATGGCGGTGATAATCAGGCCGGCAATCGCGTCGCCGCGCACGAATTTCGAGGCACCGTCCATGGCGCCGAAGAACGAGCTCTCTTCCTCCAGCTCGTGGCGCCGACGCTGCGCTTCCTTGTCATCGATCAGACCAGCCGACAGGTCGGCGTCGATCGCCATCTGCTTGCCGGGAATGGCGTCAAGCGAAAATCGGGCGCCGACTTCGGCGATACGCGTCGCACCTTTGGTGATCACCACGAAATTCACGGTGACGAGAATCGCAAAGATAATGAGGCCGATGACGAAGTCGCCACCCATCACGAATTTGGCGAAACCGGCGACAACATAGCCGGCGGCGTGCTCTCCCTCACCGCCATGCGACAGGATCACGCGCGTGGTCGCCACGTTCAGCGCCAATCGCAGGATGGTGGCGATCAGCAGCACGGTGGGAAATGCCGAGAAATCCAGTGGCCGCTGAATCCACAGCGACACCATCAGGATCAGCGCGGACAACGCGATCGAGAAGGCCAGGCCGAGGTCGATCAGGATCGTCGGAACCGGCAGCACCAGCATCACCAGAATGGTGACGATGCCGAATGCAAAGGCGACGTCCGTGCCGGCCCGCCGTTCGGCCGGCAGGGCTGAAATCATTACGTCGGCCATGGCAAGTCTCGCGCGAATATCATGGCCGCACTGTGCAGCGCCGACCTTGCGTGAAGATGGTGAAGACGGTGGCGGCTAGAAGCCGCGTTCGATCCGGCCGTAGAGCACTTCGGTGAAGGCAAAGATGTGGGCTCCCATGAAGGAGCCGGTGACGGCGACCACGATTAACATCACCACGATCTTGGGGATGAAGGTCAGCGTCATTTCCTGTACCTGAGTCAGCGCCTGCAGGAGGGCAATGACGATGCCGACGAACATCGCGGAACCAACCGCCGGGCCGGCGGCAACGATGATGGTCCAGATCGCCTGTTGGGCGATATCGAGGGCGTCGCGCTCGTTCATGGCTCAGCTAATGGTAATGCCGGGCCCGAGCTGGACCTTCGTACCGTTTTCGAGCGTCGCAACTGCACCGCCCTGGATGATATAGACTTCCTTGATCTTGCCGGTCGTGCTCGTTCCGCTTTCATCCGTGAACGAAGCGGTGCGGCCGATCAACCCTTCTGCCTGGGTAATCGCGCTGGTCGACAGCAGCGTATCGAGCTTTGCATTGGTCTGAACCGCCTGCTCGACGGACGACAGCTGTGCAAGCTGGCTCATATATTCGGTTGAATCGGTCGGATTGGTGGGATCCTGGTTGCGCATCTGCGCGATCAGAAGCTGCAGGAAGCCGTTGTAGTCGATCATGTTGGTCGACGACGTCGACGTCGTCGTACTTGTGGTGGATTTCGCGGTATCTACGCCGTTGACGATCATCTCGCTCTCCCTGGGTTAGGCCACGACCGGCAGCAGCATGTCGGCGCCGCTCAGGATCGCCTGTTCGACTTCGAACAGAGCCCGGATCTTCCGCAACGCCTCGTAATAACGTTTAGCCTCGACGAGCTCCTCGATCGCATCGAGGCCCTGCAACAAATCCTTGTTGTCCGCCGCCGCGTAGATCGCGCAGCGCTGATGCCCAAAGACCGCACGCGCCTGTTCGATATCGCCCGGGCTCATCAACATCAGTTGTACAACGAAATAGAGCTGCCGAAGCGGCGTTGTCGCATCGGCGACCTGCATGACCTGACTTTCGAGCAGGAAAGTCACGTCGTTGATCAGTTCCAGCGTCACCTTACGGTCGACCCGCAAAACTGCGCCGTTAATATAGATTTTCTCGCCCGATCGCAGCGATATACACATTGGCTTCTTCATGCCAGCGAATCCCGGATGACGATATTGATCGCAACGAGATCGCTCACGTCCGACAACTGCCCTTCACGGAGGCGCTCGGCTTCCTTGATGACCCAGAGACCAATCGAAATCAGTTGCGCTCGCAACTGCTCCGGCAGGCCGTTTCGCGGATTCGACAGATCTTGTATGAAGAAGGTCCAGAGATTACGAATATAGAGTAAGGCATCTGTTTCTTCGGATGAAGCAAGCGCTCCGCTCTGGATTTTCTGAAGTAGTTTAATTCCGTGATTGAGCGCTTGTTGTTCCCTGGATCGCGCCTCGCGGCCGCTATCCTCGATTTCCGCGTCGTAACCTGCCAGTGTCATTTCAATCGATAACCTGTTGCTTCATAGATCAGCCCACCTATCAGAGATAATTGAGGATGCTGAGGTTCTGAATTTGCGCGGTCAGCGCATGCGACATCTCCAACTGATTTTTCAGGGAGTTGACCCGGACGGATGCCTCTTCCGGATCGACCACTTCCATAGCGTTGATCTGCTTATTGACGATGTCGGTCTGCACCTTGAGACGACTGGTAGCATTTGTCGTCTGTTCCTGCGCGGTTCCGAGGCGTGCACCGACACTCGCAAGGTCGGACACCGAACCGCCGACCAGCAGCAGCGCCTTGTCTGTAACGGCCTGGAACGCGCTCTGATTCAGAGTTTCCAGACCAAGCCCGCTGAGCATCGTGTAGGCCATCGCCAGGTTCCGGAATGCCTTGTCATTGGCGCTGGCGGAGGAATCGACGGTTTGTGTCGTAGAGATGCGACTGCGCATGACCTGATCGGATGCCGACGACCAGTTCGTTCCCCAGGCCGGATCGTCGAATTCGGTCGCAAACGCATTGTCGAGGAAGTTATTCATGGCGGCGGGGGTGATATTTACGGCAGCCACGTCACCGGGCGGAAAACCAAAAGCGGCAGTAAAAGCCGCATCGATTGCCGTCTTGCTAGCCGAACCGGTCTGATAAGGCGTCATCGGCTGTTGCGCCGTGTTGATGCCGGCGAACAGATACTGTCCGTCCATCGAAACATTGAGCGTCGTGAGAAGCGACTGGAGGTTCGACGCTGCCGGCTGGGCGATGATGACGCCGCCATTTGCCGAATTGCGCGCCGCCAGCAAATCCTTCTGGAAGGACTGTGCCGTCTCGATCAATTGCGAAACACGCTCCTGCGTGACGTCCAGGCGGGCACTCACGAGTGCATTGGTATCGACGATTTTCTCCATATCGAGAAGCTCCGCACGCAGGGTCACGTCGCGACCCGTGAGTGCACCAAGACTCCCCCCGACGTCAGCGAGCCTTCCTGTCGTCGCCTCCTTGGTGGCCTTTGAGATCGCCACCTGGCTTTTCGACGCGGAGATGCGCAGGGTGGTCGAGATCGAGTTCGATGAAATGAAATTTGTAGCCATATCGATTACCCCACCGCCATCAGAAGTTCTTTCAGCATGTCGTCAATGGTTGAAATCAGCTTCGACGATGCCGAGAAGGTGCGTTCGACCTGCAACATGAAGGTCATCTCGTCATCCATATTAACGCCATTGACGTTCGACAACGCATCGGCACTGCGCTCCAGTAGCGTCTGGCTATAAGTGGCGTCGTCGCCCACGCTCTTGCGCTGCGATTCCAGCCAACTCACCGATGAGCCGGCGAAGTCGATGAGGCTGCCGCTTGGCTTGCCGAGCGCGGCCGGATCGAAAGTTCGGGATGCCGCTATACCGTCGACGACGCTCTGGATGCGCGCGAAGAAGCCTGCCTCTCCGCCCGTGTTGTAGACGTAGTTGGCACCATTGATGCCTCCGTCACGAATCAGGCTCGGATTGCCACCCAGCGCCTGATCGACCAGATTGGTAACCTTGATCGTCCCGGCGAGCCCGACATTGATCACGCCCGTGGTCGGCATTCCGGGTCCACCGGCATAGGTGAAGAGGCCGGTTTGGTCTGGTCCAGCGGCGGCACTCTGATCCTTTTCGGCAAAAATCTCGATCACGGCGCGCGCAACTTCGTCGAGCTGATTCTGATAGGTCACCATCTTGTCGTCGCGAAGCGTCGCGAGACCAGCGAGCTTGCCGGAGCCGATCGGCATGATCGCGTTAGCGCCGGTAACGGGAACGCCATCGACGACCACAGCGTTACCCGTTGTGGCGGCCGTGTAGGAATTTGTCGGAGCGAAGGTTACGGAGCGAGCGGTACGCTCGAACAACGTGACCCCGGAATCCGTATAGACAACCATGTCATTGTTTGCGCGGGTGGCAAACGTGATCCCAACCTCCTGGGACAGCTTCGACAGGATACTATCGCGCGTATCAAGGTAGTCGGTGACGTCGGAGCCGGAGATCGTTCCCTTGATGATCGCCGTATTGACCGTCTCGAATTGCGCCAGAAGCTGATTGATATTCCCGACCGACGTCGCCATTTCGGCGTCGGCATCCGCGCGAACAGTCTGCACGGTGTTGGTCGAATCGTTCAGCGATGCGGCAACATTTTTGGCCGCCGTGACGGCGGAATTCGCGAACGTTACGTTATCCGGCGCCGATGCATATTGCTGCAGGGCGCTTTTCAGCTTGGCCAGTTGCGCCGCGGCAGACTGATCGAGCTCGGGGTCGTCGATGGTGACAGCCGCAACCTTCTGCAGACCGTTATAAAGGGCATCCTGCTGTGCGGTGTTCGATACCGCCTTGACGACATTGTTGAACAGACCGGCGCTGGCGGCCCGCTGAATACCACTGACATAGACACCGCTGCCCGGCTGGGAAACGATCAGAGCATTCTTGCGGGAGTAACCGTCCTGATGCAGGCCGGCGACGTTGCGCGAGATGACGGAAGACTGGACGCCCGACGCCATAAGCGACGAGCGGGCCGAATTGAGTGCGACCGTAAGTGACATTGGAGACTCCCGTCAGTGATCCGCGCTGTGCGTCAGCGCTTCAGGTTGACGAGTACGTCGAGCAGGTCCGCGCCGGTCTGGAACACCTTGGAATTCGCGGTGTAGCCACGCTGCGACTCGATCATCGCCGTGAGCTCGTTGGCCAGATCGACGTTGGATGCTTCGAGCGCTTCCGGCTTGATGGTACCGAGACCGCTATTGCCCGCGAAATCGACCTGGATGTTGCCGGAGTTGGTGCTGATCGAATAGACATTCCCGACTTCGGGCGAGAGATTGTCGGGACTCGGTACCGTCGCCAGCGGGATCTTGTAGCTCGCGATTCGCGTGCCGTCGTCGAAGATCGAATACATGGTGCCGTCTGAGCTCACCTCCACACGGTCGAGCGCGCTCGGCGCATTGCCGTTGGTCGTGGCCTTGAACTGGAACTCGTCTGCGACCTGCGTCATACTCGACATATCGAAAGTGACGGGCGAGCCGCCCGGGATTGTGAAGGCCATCGAGGTCGGGCTCGCGGCAGCGAGGCGGCCCTTGCCGGTGGCGCTGACGTCGAAGGTAAATGTCTGGGTGGTGCCCAGCTGCGACCCGGCTGCATAGGGGAAGCCGCCGCCTGCTGCCGCGCCTGCGCTGTTGTAGATCTGCACATCCCATGTATTGGCGGCTGTCTTGAACATGTACATGTCAAGTTTCACCGCATTTCCAATATTATCGTAGGTGATGACCGACGTTTTCGACGTAAAGTTCGGCGGTCCGGCGCTGATCGCAGCATTGGAATCCAGGTTGGCGCTACTGATGCCTGCCTGGGTCGTCGGATTTCCCAGCAAGGACTGCTGCGCGATGTTTACGACCTCGAGATTGCCGAGGCCGTTGGCAACGACGTTCGGCTGGGCGCCATTCTTGATGTTGTAGCCCATCAGATAGTAGCCACCGGTATTGTAGAGATTCCCCTGGCCATCCGGAACGAAAGAGCCAGCGCGCGTGAGGTAAGGCGTGCCTCCTGCGTCGCTGACAACAAAGAATCCGTTGCCCTGGATCGCCAAATCGGTCGCGGACGTCGTGTAATTCATCGTACCGGGATCAGAGATCGCGTAACGAACCTGCGTCTCGACACTACCGGAATTGTAGTTTCCGGTTCCGCTGCGAAGGATCAGAGAGGAGAATTCCGTCGAGGCGCGCTTGTAGCCCGTGGTATTCACGTTCGCGATATTGTCAGCGACCGTCGCCAGTTTGTTCGACTGCGCGTTCATGCCGGAGCCGCCTGTGCGCATCACCCCATACAGACTCATCGATTATCCTCCGTTTCACGTGTGAAGTATTAGAGTTGAAGTTGCTTGCGCGAGGCTGGCGGTTATCCACAGGGTCATCGTGACGCAGTGCGCTCAGCGCAAAAATCTCGGGCCTTGCTCGTCCACGACCCAAATCCGCTCGCGACAAGGCTGCCGATAACACTGCAGATGTAGCGTTTTTGGCCGACAGTATTGGTCGGCCCAGCATTGTAGCGCGCGACAGCCATCGTCCAGTTTCCCTCGCGCTCACGCAGGTCTTTCAGAAATCGTGCGGCGTAGTCGACATTGCGCGCGGGATCGAACATCGCCTCTACACTTGGAAATTTTTCCCCGTGATAGCGATGATTGATCTGCATGCAGCCGAGATCGACCAGCTTGGCGCCCCTGCTCTTCTCCTCGGCGAAACGCGCAACGGCATTGCGCAGATCGGTGGCGAGCACCGTCCGGCCATCGACATTGAGCGCATAGGGATTCAGCACACCCTTGCGCCCGGTCTCGCTGAGACCGACCGCAAAGAGAACGCCGAGTGGCACATTGTGGCGGCGTGCCGCGCGCGCCATCTCCCGTTCGCACGGCCCCTCGGCTTGAGCGTCCGTTACAGCGCTAGATATAAACAGTGCTGCTGCGAACCCGATTGCTATTCTGATCCTGCTGCCGCTCCGGCGACCTTGGCGATTGCTCATGATCCTGCCTGTTATGCCGTGCGCCGCTCTGCGCATCGCCGGACGACCGGCCCGAAGAACCACCGTCCGCCTGCGATCCGCCTGACGACGGCAGCGAAGAACGTTGATCGGACGGCGCTTGTTGTTGTTGCTGCTGACCGTTGTTCAGATTTGCGTCGGGGGTGCGGGTATGATCGATCGCCGCGATGTCGAACGTGTAGCCAGCCGACTGCATGGCGTCGGTGAGCGCACCGCGCTCCTGCCGCAGCATCTGCGTGGTTTCGTAGCGATCCGCAGTGAGATGAATCTCCACGGAATCGCCGGCAAGCCGCATCTTCACCGTGACAGAGCCGAGATTGGGCGGATCGAGTTCAAGCGTCATCATGCGCACCGGCCGGCTATCCGCAGCTTTGTTCGTTTCGAGCCCCGGCGCGTCAGCCGCGCGAGCCCCTTCAGGTGATGCGACGGTCACCAGATCAGTAGCCATCCGATCGACGATCTTCTGCAGCGTCGTCACCTGTTGCACGGGTTCGAAATGCGTCTCTTGCTCACGGACGACCGCCTTCGCAACCGGAAGCGACTTGGTATCCGTCGTCTCGACCGCCAACGTAAATCGTTGCGTGGTGGCCGCATCGGCGTCAGGCACGTCGGCTGTTGCGGCGTGAATGAGCTTCGTGGGATCGCGCGGAGCATCATCTGCCTTCACGTCCGATACCGAAATGCGAGACGCCGCCTTGTCATCACTTGGCAAAGGTGAGTGTGCGTGATCGAGTTTGGCCATTACCGCGCTAAGCGCGGGATCCGGTCCGCGCCAGGGTGCAGATTTTGTCGCGCTCTCGTCGCCCTTCGTGGCCTTTGAATCGTCATCATCGGCTTGATCGTCGCTGACGTTTGGCTTTTGCGCGACTTCACCGGTCAATTCCGCAAGAACGGATGCCGCGTCGAGTATCGGCTTTGCGTCGACGATTTTCGCGTTATCGGCTGTCTTGGCAACATGCGGCGTGACTGTTTTGGTCTCCTTTGAGACCAGACGGAGCTGCTCGCGAAAGTGATCGGCCTTCTCCTTGCCGTCCTTGGCATGGGCACCGCCGTTCAATCCGCCTTTCGTCCCAGCCTTTCCGGCCGCTGTCTGGCGAAGCGCTGCCATCAGGAGATCGGCATTGTTCATCGGGTTTTCTCCTTTAATTGCTCCTGCGACGCATCGAGCAACTTTTGTGCCCGATCGACGGCAGCGAGAGAGCGGCTGAAATCAATGCGCGGCCGCATGGCCGTCTTCGCTTCGCTGCTTCCGTCGCTCTTGGCTTTTGCCTCCGGCAGCGCCTTTCGAACATTCAGTCCAATGGCAAGCGCCGCGCTTTGCAGTTCGACATCACGTTCGGATAGTTTTGCCTTGTCGATCTGCTCAAGCTCGGCGATTGCCGTACTGTGTGCAGATGTGGCAACGCGTGCCGCGGCCCGGTACAGGCGCGCGCGTACGCGCTCGGCGCTGTCGTCATCGGACAATGCGAATACACGGTCGGCGGCGAGCACTGTCATTTCAGTCTTGCCGCGAACCAATGCCGTTCTTGCAATAAGAAGATAGAGTGCCCGCTGGCTCGCCCGATCAAGATGATCGAGCACAGCGACAAGACGCGGGAAACGATCGGGGCGCTGTACGAAGCTGAAGCGTGCCACAGAGAGCGCAAAGCGCTGGCGGAAATTGCCTGCATAGATAGAATGCCTATATCGGCGAAAGTAGCGCACCGCGAGGGCTTCGAACTTGTCGAAGTCGTCGTCCTGTCCGACGATGAAGATCTCCCGACGCAGTGCCGCTTCCTCGACCAGCGTGCCCGGCATCATCAGCCGCACCTCGTCAAGCAATGCGATCGCGACCTTCAGGTCGTCCTGTGCAACCAGTGCCGATTGCACCAGCGCGATCTCGGCACCGAGTGCCGCAGGCAGGCTGCGTGGCTTGATATTGGCGAGCTTCGACTTCGCTTCGTCCGTGCGCCCTTCGACATAAGCGATGGCGCCATCGACAATAGCCTCGTCAATATTCAGCACGTTGCGGGAGCGGAGGCTCGCAACCACTTGGGGAGACCCGCCACTCAAGAGGAAGGTGACAGCTGCACGCGAATTGCGCGGCTCCTTCCAGACGGTGGCATCGGCTTTCAGGAAGTTCTCACCCAGGCGCTTCAGCAGGGCGGGTTGGGAATTGTGAGCGTCGAGATCGCCGCGCGCGATCTGATCTTGCAGCATCTGCAATGAACGAACCATCTGATACGGCTCGCGCATTTGGTCGTCGGCCGGCTGCGCATGTGCACTGCCAAGACAGGCTAGAAGCGTTGCTGCAATGATCCTGGCGCTGGTCATAGCACGGGAGCACGGATCAGAAGCTCGATCCGCCGGTTCTGCGCGGCAAGCGGGTCGTTCTGAATTTTCGGCCGGCGGTCCGCATAGCCCTCGATGCGCTCGACCCGCCCGGCGTCGAGGCCGCCGCGCACCAGCATGTGATACGCCATATGCGCACGCGCGGTCGAAAGCCGCCAATTGTCATATTCCGACGTGCGATAGACACGGCTATCGGTGTGACCACGCACGATGACCTGGCCGCGGTTCTGCGCAATCATCGGCGTGATCTTGTCGAGCGCACGAACGAGACCGGGCGTGGGCTCGGCCGAGCCGTTGGCAAACATTCCGTAGTTCACGTCGTCCGTCAGATTGATCAGAAGTCCTTCGGGGGTTTCCCTCACTTCGGCCACCGGACGCGCCGGTCCAATGGCGGCCAGCGCCGCCGAGATCGCGGCCTGGAGCTTGGCGGCGTCCATCGGTTGGGCCTTTTCGGCCTGGGCGGGCGCCTTGTCAGGCTGCGCTTGGGATTTGTCGGCCGGTGCTGCGGTCTTGTCAGCCTGCGCCGGTTGCGGGCGACCCGCTGCCGGATTGGACTTGTCGCCATCGTCGGCAAACAACCCGGCGGGCTTCGGCGCCTCCTGCTTGTCGGATTTTGCGGGAGTTGAATTCGATCCGAACATCTCCTGCCCCGGGGTGCCGGTGGCATCAGGTTTGGCGTCGAGCGGACGCTGCTCCTGGCCCTCGCTTGCTACAGCAACATCTTCGCCGAATGGTAGGCTGCCGGCGTCCTTACGTCCCGACAGCTTCTTCTCGAGCGACGAGATCGACGCCATCGGCCAGTTGATCGGATCGAAGGGGTCTCGATAGGCCTCTCCGCCCTTCAGCCCTTCTTTGCGATTTGGGTCGAGCGCCGCGCTGGTCTGTCCCGGACGCGGAGGACCGCCGGCAATCTCCGAGAGTACAGCATAAGGATCGCGAAACAACGTCGCCTCGCCATAGCGTGGCTGCGGAGGCTGCGGGCGCGCAAGCGCATCCGTCGGCTGACCTGGCTCCGGGTGCGGCCACTTGCTCTCGCCTTCCACGGCCTTGCCGGGGTCAACCCGCCGGGCATCGTTGATGCCCTTGCGATCCGGCGTCGAGTCCGTCAGCTTGATCGGGTTGAAGTAGGTGGCCACGCTTTCGCGCGTTTCCTGATTGGTGGCATTGATCAGCCACATCACCAGGAAGAATGCCATCATCGCGGTCATGAAGTCGGCGTAGGCGATTTTCCAGACACTGTTCTTCGTCTCGCCGCTCTCTAACGAACTGCGGCGGCGGATGATCACTATTTCTGGTGGAAGCGGATCGGCCATCTCAGCTTTGGACCGCCATTTTCAAGCGCTCGGTCCATATCTTGAGCTGGGTCTCAAGCACGATCTGGTCGACGACAATCGACGCTTCCGTTTCGGGGCCGGCACGCAACTCCGATGCAATCGCGCGGACGCCGAGCTTGCTGCGGATCAATTCAAGCAAGTCCGATGGACCGGTGATGCGCAGGACCGGGCGGCGGCTATCGGTTGTGATTGACGACAAATGCTCGATGAACGCAGCGACGGCCTGTTTCTGTACGACGTTACTGATGAGCGGCTCGAGAAGTCGAGCGGCTACGCCAGCGATTCTTCCCTGCAACTGGTCGCCCATTTCGGCGATATCACCGGCGAGCTTGGCCGCCGTCTCGTTGAGCAATTGCTGCCGTTCTTCGGCGGCCTGCACTGCAAGTGCCTGCTTCTCCTGCTCCAGGCGCTGCTCGAATTCGGCGAGTGCACTCGCGTAACCTTCGGCGCGACCGCGCTCATAACCATTATCCTCCTGCACGGGGAGCGGCTTTGGCTGCATCTGCGGCTGCGGCTGCGGCTGCGGCTGAAACAACGGTTGCTGCTTTGCCTTCTGCAGAAGCGGCTGATGTTGCGGCTGCACGCTGGAGTGATGCAGATGGTCGAACGGAACGACGCGGCTGCGTGTCTTTGGCGGCTCCGGTCGATCGAAGTCGGCGATCAAACGTGCGACTTGCTCTGCGCTCATACCGCTTCCTCTTGCCTGATCCATTGTTTAAGAATTGCCGCCGCTTGCTTCTCATCGAGCTGAATGATCTGTTCCAGCCGCTTTTGCGGCGTATTCTGCATACTGCTCGAGACATCCTGGATAAGATTGGGCGGAGCTTCGCCTCCTGACAGAGCCGCGGTCGCCATCGTGCTACCGCCACTGAGCAGCGCATTCGTCTCCGCCTGGAACTGCGTCGTCTCGTCCGTCTTCGCGCTGGCCAGGATCGTATTGATTGCCGGGCGCAGACCGAACCAGATCAACATGCCGGCCACGGCCAGGATGGTGATGGCACTCACGAGACTACCCGCCTGACGCATCATCACCTCTGTGAAGGTGATCGACGGCACCGGCGCGAGATCGCGCGCACCTTCCATGAATTCGACCGCCGAAACCTGAATCTGGTCGCCGCGCGGGCGATCGATGCCAGCTGCGGTCGCCGCAATCTGCGAGATCTCCGCGACCTTGGCTTCGATCGCAGCATCGCTCACCTTATCGCCAAGGCTCGCAATCAGACGCGGCCGGTTGACCAGAACGGCGAGGAACATCTTGTTCACCACGAAACCATCGCTCGTGGTCGTCACCGTCTTCGACGACACTTCGTAGTTGGTGATGTCTTCGCGGCGCTGCTTCTCATCATTCTGATTCTTGGCACCGGTCGCATTGACCTGCTGATCTGGCAGGTTCTGCTGAACGGTTGTCGGCTGCTGTCGATCGAGGCTCTGCGATGTTTCCTTCTCTCGTACAGCGCGCACAGAACGCTGCACCCGCGAATCTGGATCGTAGACCGTCTCGTTGGTCTGTTTCTTATCGGTCGACAGCTGGGTCGCAACGCTGACCTCGAAGTTATCGAGCCCCAGATAGGGTGTCAGTGCCCGGCTCACATTCTCCTGGATCGAGCGGCTGACGACCTTCTGCAAGTTCGCCATCGTGGTTGGCGTTGCCCCGACGCTGCCGCTGCCATCATCATCCGAAAGCAGCGAACCGTCACTATCGAGCACGGTGACCTTGTCCGCGGTCATTCCCGGCACGGCCGCAGCTACGAGATGACGCACCGAACGTGCTGTGCGTGCATCCGCCGGGCCATCGGTCCGCAATACGACCGAAGCCGACGGCGGCGACTGCTCACGCCGGAACGAGCCACGCGCAGGCATCACGATATGGACGCGCGCCGCCTTGACCCCTTTGAGAACCTGGATCGTCCGCGCAATCTCGCCCTCAAGCGCACGCACGCGCGTGATTTCCTGCATGAACGACGTCAGGCCTAGCGAGCCAATCTTGTCGAACAGCTCATAACCGCCGCCGGTGGTGCTGGGCAGGCCCTTGTCGGCCAGCAACGTACGCGCCTGCGCCGTCTGGCCGGGACGGACATAGACCGTATCGCCCGCCGTATTCAGATCGAAAGCGATATTCGCGTCGCGCAGCACCGAGCTGACACGCGTCACGTCCTCGCGGCTAAGACCCGAATAGAGAACATTGTATTCCGGCCGGCTTATGTAGTACGCGCCGCCGCCAACACCGCCGAACACAGCGAGGCCAACCACCGCGAGCAAAATGAGACGCTTCGTACCCAGCTCAAGCAGATTGTTCCAGAGCTTCTGCGCGTGCTCGCGATTGACCATAAATACCCCTGCCCACTTCCGAATCGATCATCGATTGCGAAGCTTGTCCGAGGGTTACGGAGAGCTGGAAAGCGAAATGGCCGCGACCTATGACGGTCGCGGCCATTCCCATTCACGATGCGAGAGCGATTAGCCGCGGAACAGCGACAGGATGCTCTGGCTGCCGGCGTTGGCGATCGACAGCGCCTGGATGCCCAGCTGCTGCTGCGTCTGCAAGGCCTGGAGGCGGGTCGATTCGGCGTTCATGTCTGCGTCGACGAGCTGGCCGATACCGCGATCGAGCGAGTCGGTCAGAGTCTTCACGAAGTCCTGCTGCAGACCAATGCGGTTCTTGATGGCGCCGAGATTGGTGGCGGCATCGGTGATCTTGCTCAGCGCTTTGTCTGTACCAGAGATGTAAGTCTCGAGCGCAGTCAGATCGGAGGCGCTATCGGTGAACTTCGAGATGTCCAGATTAGCGACGCTGAAGGTAGTCCAGCCACCATTCTTGTAGACGTCGTAGGTCTGGTCGAGAACGCCTTTTTGGGTCGCCACATTGGCGGTAGCCGCTGGCTGTAACGCAACGGTACCGCCGGTCGCGCCACCATTGGTGCTTGTGGTGGCGATCGAGGTCGTGCTGGCGTTCTTGATCTCAAGCGTCTTGCCATCGGCATTAACACCAACAGTGAGGCCCTGGATGCCCAAACCGTTAAGTGCTTTGGCGACGTCCTGAATCGTGGAAGTCTGCGACACGTTGATCGTGGTCGTCGTAACAGCTCCACCAAGAGGCGTGACCGCGAAAGCGATCGTGCCCGTGGTCGTCGCGGGCGGGCCAGCCGCACCGACAGTGGCCGGATCAAAAACGAGGGTCGACGTCGTGGCGGCAGCGTGAGCCGTGATGTAGGCGGCGTCCAGCGTCGTATCGTAGAGCTTGATGGCGTCGAGGTCGATGGTGAGCGTGTCCACCGAAACGACACCGCCGGCGCGGGAGAAGGACGACACGACCGACTTGGTCGAGTTGTAGGTGGGGTCCTGTGAGTCGACCGAGATCCAGTTTTCACCGTTGAACACGGCCGAGTCGGCAGTGTTCTTCAGCTGCTTCTGGAGTTCGGTGATTTCGCTCTGGATCTTGGCGCGGTCAACACCCGGGGTACGGGCAGCAACCAGTTTTTCCTTGATCGACGAGACGACGTCGACCGTGCCTTCGAGGCCGGTATACATCGTGTCGATGGTCGCAGCGCCGAGACCGAGAGCGTCCTGCACGGCGCCCAGAGCCTGAACGTCCGAACGCATCGTGGTAGCGATCGACCAGTAAGCGGCGTTGTCCGACGCGGTCGCCACGCGATAGCCGGTCGAGATGCGGTTCATCGTGGTGGAGAGGTTGGCATCGACCGAGCGCAGAGTCTGCAGCGCGGTCATGGCCTGGGAGTTGGTCATCAAGCTAGACATCGTATGTCCCTTTAATTTGATTGATTTGCTGGGGACATACCGGACTTTCACCGGTACGAGAGGGCGGCATCATGCCTTTGGAATGTCGATATCTGATCGACCCAACCTGTCGTGAATTGCAAGCTAGCCGCCAAACCTTACCCAAAGCTGAAGGGAGCGGCGGCTCGTATAGTTAACAGCGATCATTTGATTCGTCACTTACCTTGTGATGAATCAAATGATCTAGAGAAACGACTTCACAAGACCAACTGCGAGCAAATTCCAGCCGTCGATCAATACGAAGAATAGTACCTTGAACGGTAGCGCGAATACCGTGGGCGGCATCATCATCATGCCCATCGACATCGTTAGTGTTGCAACGATCATGTCGATCACCAGGAACGGCATGACGACAAGAAAGCCGATCTCGAATGCACGGCGAAGCTCCGACACCATGAAAGCCGGGATGATGATTCGCAGATCGACCCGCTGACCGTCGAGTTTGACCTTCATACTCTCGGCTGCGAGGTTCTCGAAGGTCTGCAGATCCTTTTCACGTACGTGCTGCAACATAAAATCCCGGAACGGATCCGTAACCCGCGAATAGGCTTCCTGTTCGGTGATCTCATTCTTCATCAGGGGCTGAAGGCCGTTCACCCACGCGCGATCGAAAGTCGGCGCCATCACATAGAATGTGAGAAACAGCGCGAGGCTGATCATCACGATGTTCGCCGGCGTAGTCTGCAGACCGAGCCCTGTGCGCAGGAATGAGAGTGCGACGACGAATCGCGTGAAGCTCGTCACCATGATGAGCAAGCCCGGCGCCAGCGACAGCACTGTCAGCAGTGCGACCATCTGAATGATTCGCCCGCTGGCACTACCCTCGCCATGCGGAAGCAAGGTCGATAGATCCGGAACCTGCGCTACTGCTGCCGTCGGCAGAAGCACAAGGAGCAGGATCGGAATGATACGCTTCATTGCACCACCAGCGTCTCGATGATCAACTCACGGACCCTGCCGCTCGAACGCGTAAGCGCGCGCTCATTCAAGTCTTCGCGTAGATACTGCAGACCGCGGGCACCCTCGATCTGCGCGGGAGTGAGCGTGCGCAGATAGGCTGCAACATCCTCGCCGATGCGGGCGACAACGATACTCGCCTCCTCCTCGGTCAATTTATCGGTCACGATCGATGCCTCCATGCGAATCCAGGCATTTGGTGGCGCCGCCAGATTGGTCACGACCGGCGTGATCTTGCGCAGGCGATCATTGGCATTGAAGGCCGACGAGATCGGCTTCTCCGGGACTTCCTTCTGGCTTTCGCTGATGCGCTGGAAAGTCGACATCAAATGCAGACTTGCCAGCGCTCCTGCCCCGACCGAGAGCGCGGTGACGAGCAGCAGGGCTCCAAGCCACTGCATGACCCCGGGGCGCTGGCCTTCATTCGCTGTGTTATCGGCCATGATCGATTCCCATCAGAACGGCGCGACCTGGTCGTAGACCTGCTGACCCCAGTTCGGCTGCTGCACTTCCATGGACCGGCCGCGCCCGCCATACGAAATGCGGGCTTCGGCGATCTTCTCATAGGCGATGGTGTTGTTGCGGCTGATATCGATCGGACGCACGATGCCGCCGACATTGACGATGCGCATTTCGTAATTGACGCGCATCTCCTGCGAGCCGCTAACCAGGAGATTTCCGTTCGGCAACACGTCGACAACGACGGCAGCTACCGAGAAACGCACTTCTTCGTTCCGGTCGATCTTGCCAGCGCCCTTGTTCGATGACTGGGACTTGACGTTAGTGTCGAAGTTTCCGGCAGAAAGCCATTTGGCGATATTGGCCGAGTAATCGGACTCAACCTTGATCTGCGAGTCGCGCGACCGATCCGTCTTGTTGTCGAGGATCGCCTTGTCGTTCATCAGAATATTCACGGTCAGAATATCTCCGACCCGCGTCGCCCGCGAATCGCGATAAAGATCCTTACGGTCATTCCAGATCGAGTGAGGGCCCGCGCTACGATAGGCTCGTCTCTCGATCGGAATTGCGCGCGCATCAACCTGCATACCGTTGCCGATCGGCGACATGTAGGGCGCCTGGCCAACCTCGGCGAGATTACTGGCGCAACCGGTCAGGCACGACAGTGCGACCGGAATCAGAATCACTCTCAACCACATCATTTCTTGGCTTTCCCGTCGTCGGTGCGACGCATCCCGGCAAGCGTGTCGGCGAGGTGCGCGCCACGTGCCGGCTCCATTTCATTGAGGATCGCGCTGGCGACGCGGACCCTCAGCTTGGCAAGTACGGCAGCTGCCGTATCGTCGGCCATGCTGGCGATCTGCTGCGCCGCAGCTTCGGGGTTCATGCGCGAATAGATTTCAACGACGCTGTCTTCCGCCTTCTTGAGAAATTCTTCGCGCAGCTTCAGCCATTCCTCATATTCGGCTCGCTTGGCCTCAAGTTCGGCAATGCGTAGCTTCAGCTTGGATTCCGTCGCTTCCAGCTCTTTCTGCTGCCACGCCACACGGGCATCGAGCGCCTGATCTGCGATGTTGCTGCAAAAGCGCGCGACGTCGGATTCCTGGGAGTTCGCGGCTGCGCTATCCTTTTTGTCGATTGCGCCCGTGGTCAGCACCGAATCGGCAGGCGGACGCACCACCGGGTCCTGCTTGTTGGCAGCCGGGCGGGGGCGCGCGACTTGCGGCGTCTTTGCAAATTCACCGAGGTTCAGCGGCTTTGAGAGCTTCTGCTCGGGTTCGGCCGATGCCTGTGTGGACAGCACCGTACCGACCACCATGAGGAACTTGATCGATCGATTTGCGACGCGCGCCATTCGTGTTCTCGTGATTCAGCTGAGCGAGCGTTGCACGCTTTGGCTTGCGTGACGCTGACCCGGGCTTACTGGATGACGAGTTCCGCTTGCAGTGCGCCGGCCGCCTTGATCGCCTGCAAGATCGCGATGATTCCCTGCGGTTTCAGGCCGATCTGATTGAGACCACGCACCAGACGCTGCAAGTCTGCGCCACGCAGAATGGCGATTTTGGCGCCGGGCTCATTGGCTTCGATGAAGGTCTGCGGCACCACCACGGTCTCGCCGCGCCGCGCAAACGGCGACGGTTGCGACACGATCGGCGCCTCGGTGATTCGCACCGACAGATTTCCATGGGTGACCGCCACTGTCGAAATCTGCACGTTCCGGCCGATGACCACTGTTCCTGTGCGTTCGTCGACCACGACCCGTGCCGGCGTATCCGGCTCGACCAGCAGTTCCTCGATCTCGGCGATAAAGCGCACCGGCGAGGTGCCACGCGGTCGGGACAGTACGATAGTACGATAATCCCGTTCGAAGGCTACGGCCTTTTGGTAACGGCCACTGCCATGCGCGTTGATCGCATCCATGATGCGCGTTGCGGTGACGAAATCCGGGTTTTTTAACTCAAGGATGAGCGATTCCATCTCGCTGAAGCGGCCCTTAACCTCTCGTTCGATCAGCGCGCCATTTGGGATACGGCCAGCTGTGGCCACACCCTGGCTAAGCGTTTGTGCAGCGCCTTCGACGTTGTAACCGCCTACAGCAATAGCACCTTGCGCGACAGCATAGGTTTCGCCATCGGCGCCGCGTAACTGCGTCATCACCAGCGTTCCACCAAGCAGGGATGATGCGTCGCCCAATGACGAGATCGCGACGTCGATTCGCGAACCACCCGCGACAAACGGCGGCAGGTCGGCCGTCACAACGACGGCGGCCACGTTGCGCGTGCGCAATGACGTGCCACGGATATTGATGCCCATATTGTCGAGCATCGATTGCAACGACTGTTCGGTGAACGGCGCATTGCGCAACGTGTCACCGGTGCCCTTAAGGCCGATCACAAGGCCATAGCCGAGGATTTGGTTCTCGCGTACGCCCTTGAGATTGGCGATGTCCTTCACGCGCACAGCGGCATCTGCTGTCGAAAGCGAAAGCGAAAGCAGGAGACTGCAAAGGAGACGCAGCATCATCCGTTCTGAATCCGTACTGATCCGTCCTGCTGGACGATGCCCCGGATGGTGACGCCGGTATCGAGGTTGCGAAGCTGCACCATCATGCCGGCACTGCCCGACTGCAGGGATGTTGCATAGGTGACGATAATGAGCCCATCATCCTCGACGAGCACTTTCACCACCGCGCCGCGGGTGACGGCCTTCAGATCTTCGAGACCGTTGATCGGAATCAGGTGCCCCGCCAACAGTGTACGACGCGCAATGCGGCCAACGAGGGACGCACGGTCGTTGATGAACGCGCTTGCGCCCTGAATATTGGGCGCAAAGTTGCGGTCCATGATCATTTCATCCCTGATGACATCCCCGGGATAGATCGTTGTGGCCGGCACGGGATAACGGACGGCATCTTCCGCAGCATTTGCGACGCCTGTGATGCCGGCCGCGAGCACGAGGCTCACGACCCAGCGGGTAACGATGGTAACTGCGCGCATCAGGCCGAGATCCCGTTCTGTGGATTACCGCATGCCCTTCGAGATGGTCGATGCCATCTCGTCAGCCGCCTGGATGACTTTTGAATTCATTTCATAAGAACGCTGCGCCGATATCAGCTCGGTGATTTCCTTCACCGGATCGACGTTCGAACTCTCGAGATAGTGTTGATGCAGCTTGCCGTAGCCAATGTCGCCTGCGAAGCCCACAACGGGCACGCCGGATGAAACCGTCTCGCGATAGAGATTTCCGCCGAGTGGGTCCAGACCGGCTTCATTGGAGAAGTTCGCGAGCGAGAGTTGCCCGAGCTGAACAGGCGCAACGGTCCCGTCGACCTTCGCGAAGACCTGGCCGGACTCGTTGACAGTGACATCCACGGCATTCTGCGGGACGATGATCGCAGGCGTCACCAGATAGCCGTCCGGCGTCACCAGCTGGCGGTTTTCATTCAGGTTGAATGCACCGGCGCGTGTGTAGAGCGTCTCACCATTCGGACCGGCGATCTGGAACCAGCCGCGGCCATTAATGGCCATGTCATAAGTGTTGCCAGTCTGCGCCATGGCGCCCTGCAGATGCAGCTTGCGCACGGCAGCCGAACGCACGCCGAGACCGAGCTTTGCGCCTTCAGGTACTGCGCCCTCACCGCTTCGGTTGGGAACGCCCTGCGCGCGGTCGATCTGATAGAACAGATCGGTGAATTCCGCGCGGGATCGCTTGTACGAGGTCGTATTGATATTCGCGATATTATTCGCGATCACTTCGACATTAAGCTGCTGCGCGCCCATACCGGTGGCAGCAATGGCCAGAGCTCTCATGATTAAACCTCAAATCGCCATTCGGCTGACTTCTTGATACGCCTGAACGACCTTGTCGCGGACGGCGACAGCCATCTGCAATGACCGTTCGGCAGACATGACCGCCTCAACCACCTTCTGTGCCGAGAGCTTGCCGTGGATGGACTGGATTGACGCGGCTTCGCCGGCCTTGATCGAACCGATGGCATCGGCTGCGACCTGTTCGAGGACGTTGTTGAAACCGACGGTGGCCGCACCGGGTTGCACCGCGGGTGTCGCGGAATTGATGACTTCGCTGGTTTTGGCGAGCTCACCAGCACTGCTGATGACTGAGGATACCGCTTCAAGCATGGTTAGCTCCTCAAGAGATCGATGGTCATCGACACCATGGATCTCACTTGTTTGATGACCTGTAGGTTGGCCTCGAAGGACCGGTTGGTTTCCCGCATGTCGCCCATTTCAATCAACGAGTTCACATTGGGCAGCTTCACGTAACCGGTTGGATCGGCAGCCGGGTGGCCTGGCTCATAGTCCACGCGGAACGGCGCCTGATCGGTTCCGACATCCTTCACCTTGACCATGCGCACACCAGCGGCACGGTCCATCTCGGCTGTGAAGGTCGTGGTCTTGCGGCGATACGGATCCGAGCCTGGCGTGCGGCCGGTTGAATTGGCGTTAGCAAGGTTCTCCGACACGACACGCAAGCGGGTCGACTGCGCTTCGAGGCCGGAACTTGCGATCTGAACAGATGCTTGTAACGGATCAATCATCGTCATTTCCCTCAGGTCTTCATGCTTGTCATGAACATGCGATGAAACGATTTGACGATCGCCGTATTCAGTGAATAGTCGCGATTGATATCGCCAGCCTTCAGCATCTCCTGCTCAAGGCTGACAGAGTTGCCGGAGTGCACGGTTTCCCAGCTCTTCTCCTTGCGCATGCCCTGGGCCTCAACTGAAGAACCGGTCGTGATATGCGCCGGTGACGTCACCGTCACGGGCACGACCTTCGATTCAATAATCTTGTTGAACGGCTCGATGTCCTGCGCGCGATAGCCCGGCGTGTTCGCATTGGCGACATTCGCCGAGATTGCGGACTGCCGCAGCGACAGCCATCGCTCATGCGATGAGGCAACATCGAAGAGATAGACGGGTCCCACTTATCCCCCAGGCAAACATGATTCCTTGATCATGGTTTACAAATGGAAACTTGTCCGAGGCTGGAGATGCGCATCACGACATGCGCGGAGCGCTTACGCGTTCGTCTTCTGCTTTCGCGAATGCAGGAAGTAGATGATTTCCGCGACAGGGCGGAAAAACTCCGACGGAATCATCTTGTCGATGTATGCGACATCATACATCGAGCGCGCCAGCATCTTGTCTTCCACCACCGGAACACCATTCTTCTCTGCGATTTCCCTGATCTTCAGCGCGATCAGGTCCTGCCCCTTTGCAAGCACCGTCGGCGCAGCGTCTTCGCCCTGCTTGTACTTCAGCGCAATCGCGTAATGCGTGGGGTTCGCGATCACCAGCGTGGCGCGCGGAACGGCCGCCAACATCGACTTGCGAGCGCGATCGCGTGCCAACGAACGCAACCGTGATTTGACGATCGGATCGCCTTCAGCCTGCTTGAACTCGTCTTTGATCTCCTGCTTCGTCATGCGCAGTTCGCGGCGCCAATGGAAGCGTGCCCAGACGAGATCGAGCGATACCAGGACAATGGTCGCAATGCTGATGGCGGAGACGAGCCGCATCGCGGTAGTCAGCACTAATTCCGGAACGGCCGCCGGATCGCTAAACAATGCATTCACGGCCACGGCCTCCTCAGCCCGCAGGACGATCATCACGACCAGACTGATAGCAACGAACTTGAAGACCGACTTTCCGAATTCCACACGTCCCTGCGCGCCGAAGATTCTGCCCCAACCTTTCGCTATTGAGATGCGCGAGGCTTCCGGCTGGATGCGATCGAACACAATTCGCGGTGCGTTCTGCAGGAAAGATGACGCCAGCCCGGCCAGCATCAGGACGATAACAATCGGAATAACCAGTCCCGCCGCACTCATACCGACCGCGGTGAGCAACTCAATAGCATCCGTTCCATTACGGATGCGGATGCCCGACGGATCGTCGATCAATCGGGCTAAAGTGAATGTCAGTTTTCTGACGTTGTCGGTGGTCAGAAAGCTTTGAATAATCAGCAGTGCGAGCATAGAGGCGAAAATCGGCGCTTCGCGCGAGACCGGGATTTGGCCCTTCTCGACGGAATCACGAACCTTCTTCTCTGTCGCCTCTTCGGTTTTACTGTCCTTATCGGGTTCGTCAGACACAATGCTCTATCTTCAGGTGAATACCGGCTGATCTTCTTGATCGGGGTTGAGTTCAATTTCGCCGCGTCCGGCCATATCGAGCGCAAGATCGGTAATGGCGCGCCGGGCATCCAGGATCTCGCGCTGATTGGCGGGGATACCGTTTGCCAGTTCGTGATCCACCAGACGACGGGTGCGTGAGGCGAGCGACGACAGAATGAGCTCGCGGAATGTCGTATCCGATCCCTTGAGCGCCATCACCACACGGTCCGTCGGCACCTGATCGAAGATCAGCATGCGTGCCTTGGCGGTCAGGTTCACGATGTCGTCGAAGGTAAACAGCATGCCCTTCAGAATCTCGGCCGACTTCGGCCGCGATTCGGTGAGGTTTTTCAGCGATTCCTCCATCTGCGTCCGCTCCATCTTGTTGATGATGTCAGCCATGCGCGGATAGGTGTCGGATGCCAGGTTCCGAGCGAAGTTGATCATGAAGTCTTCGTGCATCGTTTTCTCGATAATGCCCATGGCATCCTCGACAACCGGCTTGAGGCTAAGCATGCGCCGCATCAGGTCGTGCCGGATATCCGGCGGAAGATGACTCATCACGCGGGCAGCACATGCCGGCTTCACCCGCGAGAGAATGAGTGCAGCGGTTTGCGGATGCTCCTTGAGAAGATAGTTGGCGAGCAGGCTTTCCGAGACGAGAGAGATACGCTCCCAAACTGACTTGGTCTTGTTGCCCAGAACTTCGGAAATGATGTCAGTAATCTGTTCCGGCGGCAGCACGCCGTTGAGCAGCTTCTCCAGCTCACCGACAGTGCCGAAGATATTCGGACCTTCCGAGAAATTCTGAGCGAATTCCTCGATGATCGCCTCGAGCTCAGGCCCCGAGATGGGCTTGAGCTCAGCGGCAGCGCGCGTGACCAGTTTGATCTCTTCGGGATCGAACTCCCGAAGCAGGCCGCCCGAGAGCTCACGCCCCATGGCCAGCAAAAGAGCTGCCGCTTTCTCGGTACCACCCAGCGGTTTGATGCTGGTGCCGGCGCGCTTAGCAGGTGCATTGAATGCCATTAGGAATATCTCTTTGGGAAAATCTCTTTAAGCGTCCGGATCCCCTGCCGCTCCTCCGACGATTTCCGTCAGCGATACACCGAAACGCGAATTTTCGTCTTCCACGACCACGACCGCACCGCGCGCAACGATGCGTCCGTTGACGACGACTTCGACAGGCTCGCCCACACGGTGATCGAGCGGAATCACTGCGCCACGGCCAAGCTTCATCAGATCCGCGACCGGCATGGTGGCTGAGCCGAGCAGCACCTGCACCGTGACCGGGATGCGCAGGATAGGTTCAAGATTTGTCAGCCGGCTGGTTTCCTCGGCAGCGCGAGCCGCGAGATCTGCCAGTTTGCCGAACGACGCGCCGTCAGCCTTGAGCGGGTCGCTAGCTGTAGCGGTCGCTGCGCTTACTGGATCGATATCGAATGGTTGCTTCATATCCCCTGCCTTCTTGAAAACTCAGATCTTGGCCTAAGCCGGATTTTGTGCCGCAGTGCGAGTATCGATTTCCGCGATAGCTTTGCGCGCCTCATCTATTTTGTCGCCAAGCGCCTGAACCATTTGCCGTCCGTCCGAACTGAATTCGCGTACCATCAATACCATGTCGTCCACCGTCTCATTGGTCTTGCCGACCACCGCAGTGAACTCCCCCTGATGTGCGCGCAACTTCACGAGTTCACGATGCATCTTGGTAACGCGAATGCTCGTGAAGAGCAGAGCCGCAAAAAGGATGATGTCAACGAGCGAGGATACCATCGATAAATTCCCGTTTTTGGTCGGCCGATTCCTTGACCTGCAGTGAATAGACGCCATTCATTTGGCCGAGCTGGCACCAGAACAGGCGTTGATCATTGCATTCGAGGCGAACCATCGTGTCCGGCGTGGCGTTAAGCTTGAGCACCTGGCCGACGTGAAATTTCGCGACCTCACCGAGAGTAAACTGTCGCTCTTCGAGAACCGCCTTCAGAACGACTTCAGTCCGTTTGATCTCGCTGTGCAACTGACGGCTCCAGTTCGGATCGGTGGATGCCGACTCACCGGATACGATCTGCGACAGCGACTGCCGGATCGGATTGAGCGCTGCGTGCGGAATGACGATGAACATCTCGCCGCCGCGATCGAGACCCTGCAGCAGGATCTTCGCACACACGGCCATGTTGTTGAGGCGGCCGATCGCAAGATAGTCCATGCGCGTCTCGACACGTTCCAGGTTGAACGTCACGTCGGAAGCGCGGTCGAATGACGCCTGCAACGCCTTGCCAAAGCGCTCGAACAGCGATTGCGCGACATGCAACTCCACATTCGAGAATACCCGCGGCATATCCAGCGGCGGCTCCGCACCATCGGCGCCGAACAGGAGCTCGATCATGGTGTAGACGAAATCGCGATCGAAACCGATCAGGATGCGCGCATCCCATGCTTGCGCATAGAACACCGCGGCAATGGCTTCGCCCTCATAGCGATCGAGGATATCGGAGAGGCGATCGCTGCCCACGCTGCTTAGCGAGAAATACGACTGCGAGGGCGACATGGATCGCAGGCTTTCGGCACAAAGATTCGTCATCTGGTCGAAAATCACATGCAGCATCGGCATGCGTTCGACGGAAATTCCGGCAGCCCCTAAAAGTTGATCTGATCCTTGATCTACGCGGCCTGACTTTACTTCTGACATCAGGCCCGTGCTCCCGCTTTCGCCGAGGATTCAGCAGGTGCCGCCTTCGCGGGACCGCCGGAGATGGTTTCGCTTTCGACGACATCAATCGACGGGCGTTCACCGGGGCCAATCATCTTGCGGCCGTGTTCGATCGCGATCTGCGGCAGGGCCCCATTCATGAAGGCGAGCAGTGACTGCTTGACGATTACATACATCCGCGCGCGCTGCTCGCGCACCAGCTTGATCTTGTGGGCCAGCGGCGCGACAAGACCGTAGGACAAGAAGATGCCGGCGAATGTGCCGACCAGAGCCGCGCCGATGAAGCCGCCGAGCAATTTCGGGGATTGGTCGAGAGCGCCCATCGCCTTGATGACGCCGAGTACCGCGGCGACGATACCGAGCGCCGGAAGTCCTTCGGCTACCATCATCAGCGAGCCATATGGTTTCATCTTGCTGCGAATGATGGTTTCGATTTCCTCGTCCATCAGCGCTTCGATCTCATGCGGCCGCGCGCTGCCCATGATGATCAGGCGGAAATAGTCGCAGATGAAGTGCAGAAGCGGCTCATTGGCGAGAACGGTCGGGAAGGCGGTGAATATTTCTGACGATGATGGATCGTCGATATGAGCTTCCACCTCGTTGCGACCCTTGTTTCGTACCTCGCGCATCAGAGAATGCAGAAGCCCGAGCAGATCGAGGTAGTGGCGTTGCTTCGGCACTGCGACCGTCAATGCCTGCACGGTGGCGCGGCCGGTGTCGACCACGGTTTTCCAGGGATTCGCAATGACATAGGTGCCCAGCGACATCCCCATGATGATGACGAACTCCCAGGGCTGCCATATCACGCTGAGATGCCCGCCCATCGCGGTGAAGCCGCCGATCAGACTGGCGAGTGTGATAATGACGCCAAAGAGAATGCTCAAGCGCACCGCTCCAAATTGAGGATACGATTCACTTAGGCAACGATGCTTGCACGAGGCTGACATCGGCCTGCGCCGGCCAGCCCCGCGCAAGCTTGTGCGGGGAGTTTGAGGCCAGTCTCGCCGCATGCGCCCGCAGACTGGGAACCCACTGCCGATGGTCTCGACAATCGCAAGCTACCAGCTGATCTCCAAGAATATCGTCAAATCGTTGCAGCAGACGATGGAGAAGCCGGACGTGTCGAAGGACACGGAATACTACCTGTCACACATCCGCGATGTGAAGACGATCGACGAATTCATCGGCGACTATCGATTGTTCAGCTATGCCATGAAGGCTTACGGGTTGAGCGACATGACCTATGCCAAGGCGTTCATGCGCAAGGTTCTTACGGAAGGCGTCGCCAGCTCGACCACGTTCGCCAACCAGCTTTCCGACGCCCGCTACCGCGAATTCGCCACCGCATTCGACTTCGCCAAGCTGGGTGACCAGGCGACGAGCACGACCGCCGCGCAGGTCGGCACCGTCGAGAAATACGTCCGGCAGCAACTCGAGGAAGACGCTGGATCGCAAAATGAAGGCGTTCGTCTGGCACTCTACTTCGAGCGCAAGGCGCCCAAGATCACCAGCATCTATCAGATTCTCGCTGATCCGGCGTTGATCAAGGTCGCCCAGATCGCGCTTGGCATTTCACCGATGACCTCGATGGCGGATGTCGACAAACAGGCGAATATGCTCAGCGCGAAAGTCGACATCGCGGATTTCCAGACCCCCGAAAAGCTGCAGACGTTCCTGCAGCGTTTTTCGGTGATGTGGGAGATGGAGAACGGAACGTCCACCGCCCAATCGGCTTCAAGCACCCTCATCACGCAGCCGCTCGAAATGGGCCTCAGCACGGACGTGCTGACCACCCTGCAGAACCTGAAAATCGGACGATAAAATGCAATCAGCGCTCTATGTCAGCCTCTCGGCCCAAGTCTCGCTTGAGAAGCGACTCGAAACCATTGCCAACAACATGGCCAATATGAAAACCGCCGCGTTCCGCGCCGACGCGGTGAAGTTCGAGACTGCAATGTCGCGCGCAGCAACGCAGGCGGTCGCGTTCTCCTCGCCCGGCGAAAACTTCATCTCGCGCAAGGAAGGCGCTATTACCCAGACCGGCAATACCCTGGACGTGGCGGTCACCGGGAACAGCATGGCCGCGTACCCCGGCGGCCCCGATCCCGGCCACACGACGTGGATGGCGTTTGCTGGGCCGAACGGCACCGTCTATACGCGCGATGGCCGCATGCAGATCGACATCAACGGGCAGCTTCAGACCCTCACCGGCTATCCAATCCTCGATTCAGGCGGCACGCCGATCATCGTCGATCCCGACGCCGGCCCGCTGACGATCGTGCGCGACGGCACCATTTCGCAGGGCCGAATCCAGGTCGGTCAGCTTGGCCTGTTTGACATCGCTCCGGACGCAAAGCTGGAACGATTCGGAACGTCAGGCGTGATTCCGAGCAAGCCGGCGACCACCGCGCTCGACTTCGTCACGGTCGGCTTCCAGCAGGGCTACGTCGAAGGATCGAATGTCGATCCTCTGACAGAACTCACGCAGATGATGACCGCACAGCGCACCTTCCAGAGCGTCAGCTCGTTGATCGACAATTCCGAAAGTACCATGCAGAACGCCATTCGCACGCTGGGCGATCCAAAAGCCTGATGCCTGATGTGACCGGCGGGAGAGCTCGATGAACGCGCTTGAAAAACTCGAATCGACCATCGCAACCCTGCGCCGGGACGTGCCCACGGTTCGTGTCGGTGGCATGGTGTCCGAGGTGACGCCGACGCATTTTCGCGTCTCCGGCCTATCGCGCTATGTTAGGCTCGGTGAATTGATCGGACTGGAAATCGACAAGCAGGTTCATCTCGGTGAGGTCGTGCGGATCGATACTGACGGCGTAACGGCCAAACCATTCGATTCCCACTTTGCTGCCGGCCTCGGCGTTCCCGCCTTCCGAATGCCTCCCAAGACACTGTCTCCACATCCGGCCTGGAAAGGTCGCGTCATCAATGCGCTCGGTGAGCCACTGGATGGCGCCGGCGACATGCCGGTCGGCGAGCGCGAGATGCAAACGGATGCTAATCCCCCGCCAGCGATGAGCCGCTCGCGCGTGAGCAAGCCGCTCCGTACCGGCGTCCGCGTCGTGGATCTCTTCACACCGCTCTGTATCGGCCAGCGCATCGGCATTTTCGCTGGTTCCGGCGTCGGCAAAACCACCCTTCTTTCGATGCTGGCACGCAGCGCCGGCTTCGACACCGTCGTCACTGCACTTGTCGGCGAGCGTGGACGAGAAGTACGTGAATTTCTCGAAGAATCGCTGGTCCATCACAAGACCCGCGCGATCACAGTCGTCTCAACGAGCGACGAAAGCCCGATGATGCGTCGACTGGCGCCGAAGACGGCGATGACCATCGCCGAATATTTCCGCGATCGCGGTGAATCGGTGCTGTTGATCGTCGATTCGGTAACGCGCTTCGCCCACGCATCCCGTGAAGTCGCGCTCGCTACCGGCGAGCCGGCGATCGCACGCGGCTATGCGCCGAGTGTCTTCAGCGAACTTCCGCGGCTGCTGGAGCGTTCAGGACCGGGCCTCGAAGGCCAGGGCTCCATTACCGGCGTCTTTGCCGTGCTGGTCGATGGTGACGATCACAACGAGCCCGTGGCAGATACGGTGCGTGGTACGCTGGACGGGCACATCATGCTCGATCGCGACGTCGCCGATCAAGGCCGCTATCCGGCCGTCAATGTGCTGTCATCGGTGTCGCGCCTCGGCCAGCATGTGTGGTCGCCGGAGGAAGCTAATCTGGTGCGTAAGCTGCGCGCCATGATCGCCCGCTTTGAGGACACCCGCGACCTTCGCCTGATGGGCGGCTATCAGCCCGGCCGCGACAGTGAACTCGATCAGGCCGTCCAGCTCGTGCCCAAGATCTACGACGTGCTGCAACAGCACCCGACCGACCCGTCCTGCGCCGAGCCGTTCCAGGAATTGCTCAGCGTGATCAAGACCGCAATCGGGTAACTGCGCTCCCGCGTTTTAGACACCCGGGATCGTATCGAGATTGGCTGCCGCGACGATCGCACCGGATCGCACAAGGCGCAGCGACTTCTGAATGTCGTCGTGAAAATATCGATCCTCGTCGAGATGGGCGACGTCTGCCCGGATCCGTGCTCGAACGTTTTCCAGACGATCGCTGGACTTGAGCGGCGCATGGAAATCACAGCCCTGCGCGCCCGCCAGCAGCTCGATGGCAATGACGGCCATCGCATTCTCGATCATCGGCAACAGCCGGCGCGCCGCATGGGCAGCCATCGAGACATGATCTTCCTGATTGGCCGATGTCGGAATCGAATCGACGCTGGCCGGATAAGCCCGCTGCTTGTTCTCAGATACCAGCGCCGCGGCCGTCACTTGCGCGATCATGAAGCCGGAATTAAGCCCCGGCTTCGGTGTCAGGAACGCGGGCACACCGGATAACACCGGATCCACCAGCATGGCGATCCGGCGCTCTGAGATCGATCCGATCTCACAGATCGCAAGCGCCATCATATCCGCCGCAAAGGCAACCGGCGCTGCATGGAAATTGCCACCGGAGATCGCGATATCGTCCTCGGCAAAGACCAGAGGATTGTCAGAGACGCCATTCGCTTCGGTGAGAAGCGTGGTGGCCACCTGTCGCAAAACGTCCAGCGCGGCGCCCATCACCTGCGGCTGACAGCGGAGGCAATAAGGATCCTGAACACGGACGTCGCCGGTGCGGTGCGACTCGCGAATCGCGCTGCCGGCGAGAAGTTCCTTCAATGCCTGGGCCGAAACGATCTGCCCTTCATGTTTGCGTAGTTGATGGATGCGTGGATCGAACGGCGTATCCGAGCCACGCGCGGCGTCGGTGGACAAGGCACCACTGACGAGTGCGGTCCTGAATAGGATTTCGGCCTCGAACAATCCCGCAAGTGCATAGGCCGTCGAGAACTGCGTGCCGTTCAGCAGCGCCAGTCCTTCCTTGGCCCGCAGCTCGATCGGCTGCAGACCCGCACTAGCGAGCGCCTCCGTCGCCGGCAATCGCCCGGACGTCGTCAGCGCCTCGCCGACGCCGATCATGACCGACGCCATATGCGCGAGCGGGGCCAGATCGCCGGAAGCACCGACTGATCCCTGCGCGGGCACGATGGGCGTGATGTCATGCGCAATCATGGCGCTAAGCAACTGGACCGTCTCCATGCGGACGCCGGAGAAACCCTGCGCCAGGCTCGCAAGCTTGAGGCACATCATCAGCCGCACCACCGGCGCTGGCGCTGGATCGCCGACGCCCACGCAATGCGACAGCACGATGTTTTTCTGGAGGGCCGTGATGCTTTCGGCTTCTATGCCGACATGTGCAAGCTTTCCGAAGCCTGTATTGATGCCATAGACGGGTTCGCCCTTGGCGACGATCCGGGCAACTGCCGCAACACTGGCATTGATGCGGGGAATACAGCTCCCATCGAGAACTGGTACTGCCCCCCGATAGATCGACCGCCAGTCCGCCAGCGTCACCGTACCCGGTGTGAATCGCATCGTCATTAAAGTGTCTCCAGGCCATCTGTAGATGGCCCAAGGCAACACATTCAACGCTGCGCTTCAATGTTTGCGCGCAACAAAAAGGCCAGCCTTGCGGCTGGCCTTTCAGCTGATCGACAGTCAGATCGTGCGCTGCGACGTGCGACGCAGCGTCACGTTTGCCTTATGGCTTCCAGCCGCCGCCCGGCAGATTACCGTGATAGGGCGTGTTGCGGCAGTGGCCCCACGGACCGCGCCAGTAACCGGGAGGGCAGCCGTTCCCCATTACGGGAGCTTCCTGATAGTAGCCGCCCGGGAGTGGGCCGTAATAAGGTGTATAGCGGCAGCCACCATAGGGACCGCGCCAGCCGTTCGGACCGCATCCACCCGCAACCGGGATCACGTGCGCTTCGACAGCGATGCTCTGGCCCATCATCGGCGCAGCACTTGCCTGCGTCGAGACGATGAACATGGCGACGAGACATGCCGCCATCATGTGCAGAATTTTGGTCATTCTATTCCTCTCGATGAGTTGAAGATCACTCGGCCCCGACGAAAGCGTCTTCGCCTTGCCGCGCGATGCGCAACCCGAAGATGCATTGGTCTTTATTCTGCTTAGAGGCACGGGATACCGTTGGCAATTCCGTTCTATCAATGCACCGGCACAACCCGTTCGGTTAGTTATCCGCCCGTTAAGAACGGCGAACAGAGCTGCCGCGCGAAGTACTTCATCAGTGTAGTTCCCTTTAAACGAAGATGCAGCGACGTGTTGGAGCTATTCCAGAGACCGGAACCCTGCATCCGATCCCGCTGCGATCGAAGTGCGGCGACACGAGCGACTTCAATTGCCGCAAGGCCTTTGCATGATAGCCGAGTTGCGTGGAGATCGGTTCTCGCGCTACCACCGGCCGCCGTGCAATCGCTTGATGAAAGACACCCGTGCTTCCCTGGAAACTGATCGATACGACCGAAGTCCCCGGCGGCGGCGTGCCGCTGCGCCTGATGCAGCGCGGGCACGAATTCACCATCAAGCTCGGCCAGAACGAATTGATGAGCAGTCGGCTGTTCGGCTCCGAGGAAGCACTGGCGACGCTCACCTGCTTTCGCCTCAAGGACATGAAGGCGCCGCGGCTTTTGATCGGCGGCTATGGCATGGGCTTTACATTGCGCGCTGCGCTGAAGGTGCTCGGCCCGAAGGCGAAGATCACCGTGGTCGAACTGGTGCCCGCAATCGTCGCTTGGGCGCGTGGCCCAATGGCTGAGCTGTCTGGCGACAGCCTGAGTGATCCGCGTGTGGAGATTGTCGAAGGCGATGTCGTCAAAGTCATCGCCGGCGCGCGCGGCAGATATGATGCGATCCTGCTCGACGTCGATAACGGGCCCGAAGGCCTGACGCGAAAATCGAATGATGCGCTCTATGACCTGAAAGGGTTGCGCGCGGCCCAGGCCGCGCTCAGTTCGGGCGGCGTACTGGCCGTCTGGTCGTCATTTCCTTATGACAAATTCACGGCGCTCCTCGGCAAGGCAGGCTTCAACGCCGAGGAAATCAAGATCCGCGCCACCGGCACACGCGGTGGCGCCCGTCACGTCATCTGGCTGGCGACGAAGCCAAAAACATAGCCGTCGCCGCCATGAAGATGGATCTTAATAGGCAATCGAACGACGACTGCGGCGCGGTTCGGCATAAGGCTGCGGGCTGAACGCCAGACGCGGATTGACGATGCAGTCGACGCCGCGACCCGATGCAGTGGCCTGGCACGCTTCATAGCTTGGATAGGAGCAATCGGTCCCAAAAGCCTGCGACTGGATGCAATAGGGATAGGTCGGGGCGGCAGCTGCAGGGCTGGAAGCCATGGCCGAGACACCACCAACAGCCAACACGGCCAGCATCAGATTGCGCATCACGTATTCTCCTCCGCGGCAGCGGTCCTGTGACATCCCCAGAAAGCAACAGAGCCTGCGGATGAACGTTCCCGCAAGCTCCAGTACATCCCGGTCTTGTGATTACGCGCTTACGCTGGCGTCATCACAAGGGTTAGACACCATAGTGCCGCATGGGTTCATTCGACCTTAAGGCCCGCGGCTTTGACCACTTTCTCCCACTTCTCGGTCTCTGCGACGATCATCTTACCGAACGCTTCCGGCGGTCCGATCAGCGGTTCGCCGCCGAGATCGACCAGCTTGGCCTTGACGGCCGGATCCGCCAGCACCGCATTAACGTCCGCGTTGAGCTTGGCGATAATCTCCGGCGGCGTCTTCTTCGGCGCACCCATGCCGAACAAAGCGCTGGCCTCATAACCCGGCACGGTTTCCGCGACGGTTGGCACATCGGGCAACAGCGACGACTTCTCGGTGGTCGTCACCGCCAGCGCACGAAGGCTGCCCGAGCGGATATGCTGGATGATTGACGGCATGTTGTCGAAGATCACCTGGACCTGACCGCCGAGCATGTCGGTGATCGCCGGCGCAGCACCGCGATAGGGCACATGCTGCATCTTGGCGCCCGACAGCATCATGAACATCTCACCGGATAGATGCACCGAGGTGCCGTTACCCGACGACGCCATGTTCACCTTGCCCGGATTGGCCTTCACATAGGCGATGAATTCCCCGACGGTCTTCGCCGTGATGTCCTTGTTGACGGTCATCACATTGGCGGTGCGATGGAAGGCGGCGACAGGCGCGATATCACGCACGAAATTGAAGCTCAGCTTCCCATAAAGCGTCGCGTTGATGTAGTTCGCCGGATTGACCAACAGGATGGTGTAGCCGTCGGGTTCTGCATTCACGACAGATTCGGTGCCGATATTGTTGCCGGCGCCCGGCTTGTTCTCGACGACGAATTGCTGGCCGGTTCGCTCGGATAGCTTCTGCCCGATCAGGCGGGCCAGAATATCGGTTGCACCGCCAGCAGGATAGCCGACGACAAAGCGAACCGGCCGCGTCGGATAATCCACGGCCAGCGCCGAGCTGACGGGAACGAGAGCGGTTGCAGTAAAAGCAGAAAAGCCAAGCGCAATCAGACCGATCGCGGCACGACGTGACGTCATATTTTATTCCCTCCGGCTGCCGCAACTTTGCGCGCGGTCAGCGTGTGTTAAATTGACAACGGCCGTATCTACCAAACAATTCAACTATCGACCAGTGCGACACTACTGCGGCACCAGCCCAAAGAAACGTCAAGGACCATTTCATGTCCCTCACCGTCACGGCCCTCGATCATCTCGTCCTGAATGTCACTGACGTCCAGCGCTCAGCCACCTGGTATCAACGCGTCCTGGGCATGGAAGTGAGGGTGTTCGATCCCGGTCCGGGAAAGTTACCGCGCACATCGGTGAGTTTTGGCGTGCAAAAGATCAATCTGCGGCCGATCGGCGCCGATAAGGTCGAGTGGTTCACGGCGGATCATGAGATGGCCGGCAGCGACGACCTCTGTTTTCTCACTGCATCACCGCCCGACGCCGTGGTTGCGCATCTCGGCGCTTGCGATGTTGCTATCGAGGAAGGCCCGGTGGCCAAACAGGGCGCGCGCGGCACCTTGCGCTCGGTCTATTGCCGGGATCCCGATGGGAGCCTGATTGAAATTTCGTCTTACGAAATAGGCTGATCCTGCACGCGTTGCGGTTTGCGCACCGCTGCCGCTGATGGCACAACATCTTCCGTAAAAACAAGAATAAGAAAGCCGCACCCGCGTAAGCGGTCGCTCCGGCGGCTTTCGACGGAGGATGCATGCCCCACCCCGCGACGAATCCCGCCATGATTCCCGGTTCGATCGGCCCGTTCGACGGCATGGACGTGCCGTGGCTGCTGCGCATGCACGCCGAGACGCGTCGCGATCGCCCTTTCATCATCTGGTCGCCATTCGATGCGCCGGCGCGGCCATGGACCTATGGCGAGTTTCACGAGCGCGTCGGGGCACTTTCCGCAGGCCTTGCCCAACGCGGCATCGTCCAGGGTGACTATGTGCTGATCCATCTCGACAACTGCGTCGAGATGCTGCTGGCCTGGTTCGCCTGCGTCGAACTCGGCGCCATCGCCGTCACCACGAATACCCGCTCGTCGGCTGCGGAGATCGAATATTTCGCCGATCATTGCGGCGCCGTCGCCGCCATCACCCAGCCATCCTATGCCGAGCTCGTCGTCGCAAATTGCCGCAAACTGCGCTGGATCGCGGTGACGTCGCACAACGCCGGCGCGTCGGCCGACGGCCATGCAGTGGGCAAGGCTGAGCGGTTCGAATCCCTGTTCGCTGACAGCGCCGATCGTCCGCGACGCCCGGTCGACCCTTGGGCGCATTGTAGCGTCCAGTATACGTCAGGCACCACATCGCGGCCCAAAGCGGTGCTGTGGACCCATGCCAATGCGCTGTGGGGCGGCAAGGTGAATGCTGCGCATCAGGACCTGCATGCGTTCGATACGCATATGACCTATCTGCCGCTGTTCCACACCAACGCACTGGCCTATTCGATGCTGGCGACGTTGTGGGTCGGTGCCTCCCTCGTGCTTCAGCCGCGTTTTTCCGCGCGCCGGTTCTGGAACGTGGCGCTCGAACATCGCGCCACCTGGCTGTCGACCATCCCGTTCTGCATGAAGGCGCTGCTCGAGCACGACGTGCCGAAGCATCATTTCCGGCTGTGGGGTGCGTCGTTCTGCGATCCGCCGGCCTTCGCCAAATTCGGCGTCAAGATCATCGGCTGGTGGGGCATGACCGAAACCATTACTCACGGCATCATCGGCGAGGTCGATCAGCCCAACACGCCGATGGCCATCGGCCGCGCCGCAACCGAATATGGCATCCGCGTCACCAACGACGACGGCACGCCGACTGCTGTGGGTGAGACTGGCAATCTCACGATCAAGGGCATTCCCGGCCTGTCGCTGTTCAAGGAGTATCTGCACAACGAAGCTGCGACCTCAGACAGTTTCGACACCAACGGCTTCTTCATCACTGGCGACCGCGTCACGCTACTCGAGCGCGGCTATATCAAGTTTGGTGACCGTGCGAAGGACATGCTGAAAGTTGGCGGCGAGAACGTTGCCGCGTCCGAGATCGAGCAAGTCGTCATCACGGTGCCCGGCGTTCGCGAGGCGGCCGTCGTCGGCAAGAAACATCCGATGCTGGATGAAGTGCCGGTGGTTTTCATCATCCCGCATGCCGGCGTGGCGCAGGCGCCACCCGCGCTGCATGACAATGTCATGGCGGCCTGCAAGAGCGGGCTGGCGGATTTCAAAGTGCCCCGCGAAATCCATTTCGTGGACGAGATGCCACGTTCAACTCTCGAGAAAGTCGCCAAGGCCGAGTTGCGCAAGCTGCTGGCCTGAGGCGAACGGCGCTTACGCGCCGAGCGCCACCGGGCGGAACACCTGCAGCAATTGCTGGTCGATCTTGTCGCCCATCTGCTCCATGATCTCGAATGCCTTGGCATGCGTGAAGGCCATGCGATAGGCGCGCCGCTCCACCAGAGCCGCGTGGATGTCGACGATGGTCATCAGGCGCACGATGTCGCTGATCTGGTCGCCGGCCAGCGCATCGGGGTAACCACTGCCATCCAGGAACTCGTGGTGATGCAGCACCACGTCGAGCATCTCGCGCGGAAAACTGCCCTGCGCCACGAGCGCTTCGAAGCCGAGACGCGGATGTTTGCGCATCTCGAGCGTCTCGTCCTCAGTGAGCTTGCCCGGCTTGTCCAGAATCGACACCGGGATAAACGCCTTGCCCACGTCGTGCACGAGAGCTGCGCGCGTGAGACGGCGCTGATCTTCGTCGCGCATGCCGAGATGCTGCGCAAAGGCCACCGCGAAACCAGTCACGAACAGGCAGTGACGATAGCTGTGATTGTGATGACGGCCGACTGCGGCCAGCCATTCGCGCAGCGATGTACGCTTGATGGCCTTCAGAATCTGGTTCTCTGCCTGCATCACGTCGTTGAAGGTGAGCGGCACGCCCGCCGGCAATTTCTCGAAGATCTTGACCATGACCGCATGCGCCGCCTCGACGCCGCGATTCAGCGCCTTGCCGCGTGCGGAGAAGTCCTCGTCATGCGGGTTTGGAAATGCCGCGCGAATACGCTGCATGATGCCACGTGCATCGAACGGCCGCGCGATCGTATCGGTGGCGCCGAGCGCCCAGGCCTGCATGGATCCGTGATGCAGCGAGTCGGCCAGCACGAACAGGCGCGGTATCGCTTCATAGGATTTGTGGCGCAGCTTGTTGCGCACGCGCTGCACGGCCTCTGCCGAACGCAGATTGATATCGACCACGATACCCGACAGCTCGCTGGGCGGTGTCTCCGGAATGGCTGACGTTGGGACAACATCGACTTCGCCGACCTTCTGCAGGATATCGACGAGTTCGCTGCTGTGATCGCTGCGGTCCGATGCCAGAAGCAGTCGGCGGCGCGCCGGCGATTGGTTGACTGAAGCGGTCATATGCCCTCGATCTATTGCGGCGAACGGGCCGCAAGCAGGACATACATACCTTGGAACAGGGTTCTTGAAGCTTAATGGGTATTGTTAATGCTTCCTGATCGTCCCCCGGAAGGTTTCATTCCGGCGGATAGCACTATCAGTCGGTTAGGGCTTTCGCGAAAACTTTAAGCAATGCCGCCTTGCGCCGGAATCCGATCCGGAAAACAATCGCGCCATGAAGACCATCAGGTTCATCCTCGGCGTCGCGACCGCCCTCGCCGTCACGGTTCCAGCCCACGGGCAGCCCGCCGAGACGAGGCCCGATCTGCCATTCACGGCAACCCTTTCGAACGCCACCCCGCTGGCTTTTGGGATGGCGGCGGATGACGCCGCCCGTATCTTGGGCACCCCGCTAACCTATGTCAGCGGCCGACCGGGCGATGAGATCTATCTGGCGATCCGCACCTTCGGCGGCAGCGGCTTCTTCGACCGCCGCGACCGCCTCTATCTCCAGTTTCGCAAGGGACGCCTGACCGGCTGGAAGGGCGACTGGGGCCGGCATTGGATGTGGCAGTAGCCGCTTTGTGAGTAGACCCGTGCTGTCGCCCGCGCCAAACAGACCTCACCCCTTAACAACGATATGGAATACCTCGTGGGACAAGACATCACGCTGACTGCATCTGACGGCTTCAAACTCGGCGCCTACCGCACCCAGCCTGAGGGCAAGCCCAAGGGCGCCGCGGTGGTGATCCAGGAGATCTTCGGCGTAAACGACCACATCCGCACGGTCTGCGATCGCTTCGCTGTGCAAGGCTATGTGGCGGTGGCGCCGTCGATCTTCGATCGCACCGAACCCAACTTCCAGTCCGGTTATTCGCCCGAGGAAATCGCCATCGCGCGCAAGTTCGTTGCTAATCCGGATTGGCCCGCGATGCTGCGCGATACCCAGGCCGCCATCGATTCAGTTGGAGATATCGGCAATGTCGGCATCATCGGCTTTTGCCTTGGCGGCAGCGTTGCCTTCGCCGCCGCCACGAAGCTGACGGGCCTCAGCGCCGCCATTGGCTATTACGGCGGCGCCGTGGTGCGCTTTGCCGACGACAAGCCGACCGTCCCGACGCAGCTGCATTTCGGCGAAAAGGATCACGGCATTCCGCTGTCGGACGTCGAGACCATCCGCGCCAAGCGGCCGGATGTGGAGATCTTCGTCTATGACGGTGCCGAACACGGCTTCAATTGCGATCAGCGCGCCAGCTACAACAAAGCCAGCGCGGATGTTGCGAGAGAACGGAGCCTCGCGTTCCTCGCGAAGCATCTGAAGTAAGCCGCCGCCCTCTCCACGTCATTGCCGGGCTTGACCCGGCAATCCACCTTTGCGGCACCAACAAGCGCTTGGGCAAAGCTGAATACCCGGGTCAAGCCCGGGTATGACGACTGAGAGGGAGCAGCCTCGATCTTTCCCTGCCAGTCGGGAGAGATTGGAACATCACTCGCCCTTCACGCCCGCTGTCTTTGCCACCGTCGCCCAGCGATCGAAATCGCGGCGCAGGCTCTTCTCGAAAGATTCGGGGCTGTCTCCGACCGGAACGAGATTGACCGCCTGCAGGCCGGCGGTCCCCTCCGGCGAATTGATGATGCGACCGAGCTCGGCCGACAGCTTGCTCACAATGTCCTTCGGCGTCGCTGCTGGCACGAAGACGCCGACCCAGCCTTCAGCCTCGAAACCGGGATAGCCGAGTTCGGCCATGGTCTGCACGTTCGGCAGCTTGGGCTTGCGTTTCTCGCCGCCCACTGCGAGCGGACGGATCTTGCCGGCTTCGAGCTGCGGACCGGCCGTGGTGAAGTCGAGGAAGGCCGCCGTGACCTGATTGCCGAGCAAGTCGTTCAAGAGCGGCGCGGCGCCACGATACGGCACATGGGTCATATCAATGCCGGTGTTCTTCTTCAGAAGCTCGCCATAAAGATGCGACGTCGTGGCATTGCCAAAAGTGCCGTACGGATATTTTCCGGGACTGGATTTGGCAAGATCGACCAGTTCCTTCACGGACTTCATCGGCTGCGCTTCGGGCACGACGAGCACGATCGGCGAGATCGCGACCTGCGTGACGGGCGCGAGATCTTTGAACGCATCGTAGGGCAATTTCGACATCAGGCTCGGCGCCTGGATGATCTGCGTGATTGCGATCAGCACCGTGTAGCCGTCGCCCGGAGCCTTGGCAGCGAAATCGTTGCCGATCACGCCACCGGCGCCCGGCTTGTTCTCCACGGTGACGGTCTGCTTCCAGGACTCCTGCAGCTTCTGCGCCAGTAGGCGCGCCGCGACATCGGTGGCACCGCCGGGCGCATAGGGCACGACGAAAGTGATGCGCCGATCGGGATAGGATTGCGCGGTCTGCGCAAATGCTTGCGAAGACAGCGCCGCTCCCAGCGCCACGATGGCTGCCAGAGTGATGCCGCGCATCACGTTGACCGACGGACTGGTCTTCATCTCTTCTCCCCCTGATATCCATATGTGCCGACATGGCGGCGCATTTCAGCGAGTTGGCCTCGCTTGATCATTGCTACAGGGCGGGAGACGATTCTGATACAGAGCAACGCGTATCCTGACGCCAATGCGCCGATACATCGCAGTCAATTTCATCGCGGGAAAGCGCGTCTATTCCGTGAAGCGGAGAAAATCGCGTGTGAGGTGATGACCGCGATCGATGCGTGCGATCAGAACCAGCGCTCGCTGACCAGCACCGTATCACCGGGATTGATCGGCGTGCCCAATGGCACCACGGCGCGGTACGAGCCCTCGACGGTGGTATGGGTCAGCGTGACTTCATCACGCTTGGCGCGTGGCGAAAAACCACCGGCGATGGCGATCGCGCTCTCGACGCTCATATTGGGCACGTAGGGATACTGTCCGGGAGCGGCAACTTCACCGAGGATGAAGAACGGACGGTAGGCTTCGATTTCGACAGCCACCGACGGCTCGCGAATGAAGCCATTGCGCAGGCGTCCGGTGATGCTCGCGGCCAAAGCAGCGGGCGTCATGCCGCGCGCTGGCACGCGGCCGATCAGCGGCATGGTGATCGCGCCACCGGCATCGATGGCGTAGGAATTGGTGAGACCTTCCTGGCCGTAAACCACCACGCGCAGCTTGTCGCCGGCATCGAGCTTGTACTGCGCATCATAGGTCGAGACCGGGGGAGCATAAGCAACCGGCACTGCTGCCGGCCCGTAACCCGGGCGACCGTAAGCGAGCGTGTCGAGATCGGCAGCCGGCGCAACCACTGCAACAGGACCCGGTCTCCGCATGCAGCCGGACAGAGCCAGCGCGGCAACCGCGACAATCAGGGGCAGACGAAACGCGCGGGCAGACGACACTGGACATATCCCTCATAGAGGCAGCCTCGGTTTTGGCCTCTTATGGTTAAAATTCCGTTGTCGTCGCCGTCCATCAGGCAGCAAAAAGCCCGCCTTCGGGAGCTCCGAAAGCGGGCTTTTGACGTTGTTTATCTACACTTAGCCGTGGTCAGCTCAGGCCGTGACACCGACCCCGATCGGGCACGACACACCGGTGCCGCCGAGACCGCAATAGCCGCCGGGGTTCTTTGCCAGATACTGCTGGTGATAGTCCTCGGCAAAGTAGAACTTCCCGGCCGGCGCGATCTCGGTGGTGATGGTGCCGAGGCCCTTCGCGGACAGTGCCTTCTGATACGCCGCCTTCGACGCTGCGACGGCATCGCGCTGTGCATCGCTGAAGGTGTAGATCGCGGAACGATACTGCGAGCCGATGTCGTTGCCCTGACGCATGCCCTGGGTCGGATCGTGGCTCTCCCAGAACGTCTTCAGCAACTGCTCGTAAGAAATCTTCTTCGGATCGAACGCCACCAGCACCGCTTCGGTGTGACCGGTACGGCCCGAGCAGGTCTCTTCATAGGTCGGGTTCGGCGTGAAGCCGCCGGCGTAGCCGACCGCGGTCGTATAGATGCCGTCGCCGAGCTCCCAGAACTTGCGCTCAGCACCCCAGAAGCAACCGAGCCCGAACACCGCCCGCTCAACTCCTTCTGGATAGGGCGGCTGGATGTTGCTGCGATTGACGAAGTGATGCTTGGCAGTGGGGATCGGCGTATCGCGACCGGGCAGTGCTTCGGCGACGGTCGGCAATGCAGCGGTCTTGCGCATGAAAAACATGGATCATCTCCCGGCGCGCTCGCGAACGAAGTGGACTCCGGTTCGCTGGACGAACGCGCAGATCTGGGGGCCAACAGCACCCGCGAGGCAGAACCGGATTCACTCCTGCCGCGCGGCGTATCTCAGGTGGCAATATAGGTATCTACGAGGGAAACGGCAGGTGTGTTACGTCGTCGAGCGCCGTTCAATTCCGCGAATAGCCGATCAACGGCTTGCTTGGCCGAAACAACAGCATCAGCACGATGCCGAGCACGCCCATGACGGCCCAGGCCGGCTGGTTGAGCAGCAATTTGAGAAGCCCGCTGAGGAACGGCGCATTGGCATCGACCATCGCCTGGAAGGAACGCTGGCTGGCCTGGTTGATGTCGTTCCAGAACTCCCCGAGCCGGGTCAGCCGCAGCGCTTGATCGGCAATCGAGCGCGCCCCATCATAGACTAGGAACACGAACCCACCGGCCAGCAATAACAGCCCTATCAGGCGGAAAAACCCGCGGATCATCCGAATCCCCTCATCGCTCTCACCCCCGGCAATACCGGGCAAACCCGAGAAATTCAACCTCATCAGCAACTTAACCGCCACTCTGCGGCTGTTTTTCGTCTAAAGGCGCAGCCGGAAGGCGTTGACGGTGGAAATCGGGCACTCTATAAGGAGCGCCAATGGCGGTGGGCGCAATCCCGCCGCCGCTGTTCTTTGAGCGGCGCGCCCCGTGAGTTTCGAAACGCGTGAGCTTTGCCGCTCCGGGGATAGCATTTTCAGGAACACCCCGGAAACAGATCAGCGTTGGCCGCAGTCGAGCGGCAGACGTCAATCAGCCCGGCGCCCGAGACGGGACGCTGCTGAAGGATAGTGAGATATGGCCAATACGACCTCCGCCAAGAAGGCGACGCGCAAGATTGCCCGCCGCACCATCGTCAACAAGTCCCGCCGCACCCAGATGCGCGGTGCAGTCCGCACCGTCGAGGCGGCGATCAAGAGCGGCGACCGCGAAGCGGCGCTGAAGGCGATGAAGCTCGCCGAGCCCGAACTGATGAAGGCTGCTCAGCGCAACCTCGTTCACAAGAATCTCGCAAGCCGCAAGGTCTCGCGTCTCGTCCATCAGATCGCGAAGCTCGCGCAGTAATCTGACGACAACATTCTTTCCAAAAAGCCCGGCTTCACGCCGGGCTTTTTTTATGCCGCAATGCGTTCGCGCTATCGCGTCACAAATTCTGATGAAGCGCAAAGACCGCCGCGCGCTTGCGCGATGCGCGTCTCGTCATGTCTCTTCAACGGCACAGCCGGAACGCACAACGCATCACACCGAGTGCCAATCCGCGTTATCGCTTGCGTCAGCGTGATTCTGAAAAAGCAACAGCGCCACGCCGCCAGCGCGAGTCCGATGTCTAGGGTTACCCTGACTCAACGCACAGAAAAAAACGCGCGGCTCTAATCACTTATCGGCATAGCGAAGCGGACCAGTTTGAAAACGCGGACTCGGCCCCTTCATTCGTAAATGAATTATGAATTTCTTTTTTCGCTGGATCGAATCTGCAACGGCACTGTCACATTACGATTCAGCGCGTTGATTCAAAACCTTGACGCATCGTCAAAAAAATCACGACGTGTTCCGGGCTGCGCAAGTGAGGCTTTTGCGGGGCACCTGAAAAATGATTCCGTTGCGAGAAACCGGGCGTGCTGTATTTCTTTAATCACTCGCGGCGCCCGCGGTTCTTCAGATCAGAGCGATTTAAGAACCAGGACGGACCTTAGGATCAGCGACGGTCTTCAGGTTAGCGACACCTTCCAAGCTTTGATCGGATCGCAGCCCATAGCAATATGGGAAGGGTTGTTCTGTGTCGAAATTTCTCGGGTATCCATTCGGATGCTTTGAAAAGAAATGCGCACCGGCCAATCGCAACCAGCAAAGCTGACGGTGCGGAAGTAAGCGGGCAGGCGAGCGGGCAAGACGACGATACGGGAATGCGACTGAACGAGTTTCGATGTTCAGCGTTGCGGACTGACTTTGAACCACATGTGAACTGACATCTTGCCGCGAGCGACCGCGGTGAGCGGGGGAGGCTTTATGCGCAAATCGACCACGACAGCATTCCAGCGACCGCGATCTGCGTCTCGTTCAGATACGGCGATCCACACCTCCGCCCACGTTCCCGACAGACCCTCCAGTACGCGCTGACCTCGCGACGAGGTCCTCTTCGACACCACTGATCTGACCTCGGCCGGATGGCCGTTGGCGGAGCTGTGCCCGAAGACGACGCGTCACACGAGGTCGCACCGCGTCTCCATACGCGGACATTCATCGGCAGCGTTGTGCCGGACACTCACTCTATCTGAAAAGTTCTCTGACAATGGCTAATATGGAACAGGATCACTGGTCTCGCGTGAAAGGTCGGCTGCGGTCGACGGTTGGCGAAGACGTTTACTCCAGCTGGTTCGCGCGGATGGATCTCGAAAGCGTGCAGGACGACAGCGTCCACCTTTCGGTACCCACCCGATTCCTGAAGAGCTGGATCCAGGCCCACTATGCCGAGCGCGTGCTGAACGCCTGGCAGGCCGAGATGCCGCAAGTTCATCGCGTCGATCTCACCGTGCGTTCGGCGATGCGCAACGTTGCGCCCGCCAACAAGGAAGCCGCAGCGCCGACCGAAGCGCGCCGCACCGAGACGTTCAACAACCGTCCCGCGCCCGAACTCCGCGCTACGGCCACCGCGCCGGTGTCCGCAAGCCATGAAGCACTCGGCGGCTCGCCGCTCGATCCGCGCCTAACTTTTGCGAGCTTCGTGCTCGGCCGCGCCAACACGCTGGCCCATGCTGCCGCGCGTCAGGTCGCCGAAGGTCGCCGCGGCGATCCGGTGATGTTCAACCCGCTTTACATCCATGCCGGCGTCGGCCTCGGCAAAACCCATCTGTTGCAGGCCGTGACCTGGGCTGGCAATTCCGGCCCCGACCGCAAGGTGCTGTATCTCACCGCCGAGAAGTTCATGTACGGCTTCGTCGCTGCGCTGAAGACGCAGACGGCGCTCGCCTTCAAGGAAGCGCTACGCGGCATCGACGTGCTGGTGATCGACGACATGCAGTTCCTGCAGGGCAAGACCACGCAGGCCGAATTCTGTCACACACTGAACGCGCTGATCGATGCCGGCCGCCAGGTGGTGATCGCCGCCGATCGTCCGCCGTCGGATCTGGAAAGCCTTGACGAACGCGTGCGTTCACGCCTCGCCGGCGGTCTCGTCGTCGAAATGAGCTCGCTCGGCGAAGAGCTGCGCCTGGGCATCCTGAAGTCGCGCGTTGCTGCGGCCCGTGCACATCATGCCTCGTTCGACGTACCGGAACCGGTGCTGGACTATCTGGCCCGCACCATCACCCACAATGGCCGCGATCTCGAAGGCGCAATCAACCGCCTGCTGGCGCATTCGAAGCTGAACGCCACGCCGGTGACGCTGGAAATGGCCGAACGCGAAGTGCGCGACCTGATCCGCCCGCAGGAGCCGAAGCGGATCAAGATCGAGGACATCCAGCGTGTCGTCGCGCGTCAGTACAATGTCAGCCGGTCCGACCTCCTGTCGTCGCGCCGCACCGCCAATGTCGTGCGCCCCCGTCAGGTTGCGATGTATCTGGCCAAGACCCTGACGCTGCGCTCGCTGCCGGAAATCGGCCGCCGCTTCGGTGGCCGCGATCACACCACGGTTCTGCATGCCGTACGCAAGATCGAGGCGCTGGTCGGCAAGGACGTGGCCCTGCAGGATGAGGTCGAGACGCTGAAGCGCCAACTGCAGGAGTAAAAGCGTCCCCGCCCCCGACGCGCCAAAGCGTGCGCCGGGGCAGGACGAGGGTGTTAACCGTCAAAACATTGGGGGCCGGAAGCGCATCTCTCTTGCGCTTCCCGGCCATCCACGCCACCTTGCGGTCCCCCGCGGGATTGAGCAAAATCCACTTGATCGAGCTTGCGGGTGTCATCGCCGCGGCGCCCATTCGGGCCGCCAGGCATTTCCACACGACACCGGATTGAATCGGGCGGGTTTTGTTATGAAGGTCACCGTCGAACGCGCGCAACTCCTGAAGTCGCTGAGCCACGTGCATCGCGTGGTCGAGCGCCGCAACACGATTCCGATCCTGGGCAACGTACTGATCCGTGCCGAAAATGCCCGGCTGTCGCTAAAGGCCACCGACCTCGACCTTGAAGTCACGGAAACCCTGGCCGCCGAAGTCGGCACTGCCGGTTCCACCACCGTGCCTGCCCATATGTTTTACGACATCGTCCGCAAACTGCCGGACGGCTCCCAGATCGTGCTCGAAGCCGATGGCGACCGCTCGGTGATGGCGATCCGCGCTGGGCGTTCGCGCTTCACGCTGCAGACGCTGCCGGAGAATGATTTCCCGGATCTCGCCGCCGGCGAAATGACGCACTCGTTTGCGCTGCCGGCCTCCGACGTCAAGCGCCTGATCGACCGCACGCAGTTTGCGATCTCCACCGAAGAGACCCGCTATTACCTCAACGGCATCTATCTCCATGCCGCCGGCACCGCAACCGCGGCGACCCTGCGTGCCGTCGCCACCGACGGTCATCGTCTGGCGCAGATCGACCTCAAATTGCCCAAGGGCGCCGACGGCATGCCGGGCGTCATCGTGCCGCGCAAGACGGTCGGTGAAGTGCAGCGCCTGATCGAGGATTTGGAAGCCGAGATCACCATCGAGCTGTCGCAGGGCAAGATCCGCTTCACGCTTGGCAATGTGGTTCTGACCTCGAAGCTGATCGACGGCACATTCCCCGACTATGGCCGCGTAATCCCGCAGAACAACGACAAGGAACTGGTGATCGACAAGAAGGACTTCGAGAATGCGGTCGACCGCGTCTCGACAATCTCCAGCGAGCGCGGCCGCGCCGTGAAACTCGCGCTGTCCGCGGGCAAGTTGGTGCTGTCCGTGACCAATCCGGATTCCGGCAGCGCGACGGAAGAGCTCGAGGTCGAATACGCCTCCGACGCGCTCGATATCGGCTTCAACTCGCGCTATCTGCTCGACATCGCTGCCCAGATCGAAGGCGAAGTCGCCGTGCTGCGCCTCGCCGATCCCGGTTCGCCGACGCTGGTACAGGACAAGGACGCCAAGGGCGCCCTCTATGTGCTGATGCCGATGCGGGTGTGAGTCTTTCAGGTGTCGTCCCCGCGAAAGCGGGACCCATAGCCTCCGAAGAACTAGTTGCAGCCAGGTAGCCACGACTCTGCCGTTTTAATTGTGCCGGCCGTGGTTATGGATCCCCGCCCCGCATGCGTCTTCGGCGCACTAGGCGGGGATGACAACGGAGATTGGCGCGGCGCGTTGCGACGGCTTTAGTTGAGTCCCATATTCACCAATGACCGCCTCCCGCATCCATCGCCTGTCGCTTACCAATTTCCGCAGCTATCGCGCGGCATCGCTGGAGGCGTCGGCGGACATGGTCGCCCTCGTCGGCCCGAACGGCGCCGGCAAAACAAATTGCATCGAAGCGATCTCGTTTCTGTCGCCCGGCCGCGGCCTGCGCCGCGCGACGCTCGAAGACGTTGCGAATAACGAAGGCGACGGTTCCTGGGCCGTGTCGGCGACTGTCGAGGGTGAGGTTGGTCTCGCCACACTCGGCACCGGCATCGATGCCCCCGCGGCAGAAGGTGCGTCCACCAGCCGTCGCTGTCGTATCGACCGTGAGCCGGTAGGCTCTGCCGCAGCGTTTGGCGATCACCTCCGCATGGTGTGGCTGACGCCAGCCATGGACCAGTTGTTCATGGGCGCCGCCTCCGAACGCCGGCGCTTCTTCGACCGCCTCGTGCTGGCCATCGACAAGGATCACTCCGGTCGCGTCTCCGCGCTCGAGCGAAGCCTGCGTTCGCGCAACCGCTTGCTCGAAGACCGGAACAGCGACGCCCACTGGCTCGACGCCATCGAGCGGGAGACAGCCGAACTCGCGGTCGCCGTCGCCGCGACACGGGGCCAGACTGCAATGCGGCTCGCAGAGATGCTCCGCGTCCGCGGCGAAGCCTCGGCCTTTCCATCCGCACTCATCATGCTCGACGGCTGGATGGAGAATGCGCTGGTCAATGAACCGGCCACAGCGGTCGAAGATCGTTATCGCCAGATCTTGCGCGATGGTCGCCCGCGTGATGCCGCCGCCGGCCGCACGCTCGACGGCCCGCATCTCACCGATCTGCAGGTGATCTATGCGCCGAAAAACATGCCGGCACGCGATGCCTCCACCGGCGAACAGAAGGCCCTGTTGATCGGGCTCATCCTCGCCCACGCCACGCTGGTCGCCGAGATGACCGGCATCACGCCGCTCCTGTTACTTGACGAAGTCGTCGCCCATCTCGACCCTGATCGGCGCAAGTCGCTGTTCGGCGAACTCTCGAAATTGGGCGCCCAGGTCTGGATGACCGGCGCCGATCCTGTTGCTTTCGCAGAAATCGGCCCATCCGGCGAGATTTTCGACGTCGCCAATGGGCGTATCACGCGGCGCCAGCCGGCCGGTTGAACCAAAGCAACACCTCCTACAACTCACTCTGAGTGCCCCGCGCCAATGATATCGCGGCCCTTGTGACGCACCTTTTTGCATGCGCGCCAGCAAACGCCGGAGACTTTCTGTGATGTTTTCAAGCAAGCACGGGACGCAGGTACGGGCCAGACGCTATCTGTTGGCCCTGCTCGTCAGCACCGCCATCGCTGGCGGCTCGCTGGCCTGCCGTGCGGAAGACGGCCTGGTGGATGTGAGAACGCTGCCGCATATCGAAGGCGCGACGGCCCGGCCGGAAGCCACCAAATATCCCAACCTCAGCGCCAGTTATTTTGGCGCGGGCACTGTGGCGGACACCATTGCCAGCACCAGCAGACTACTCGCCGCCGATGGCTGGATCGCCTACACGCCGCCACTCGAGGGATCAGATCGCAGTCGCTGGTACAAGAAGGGTGCGCAGGGTGTGTCGGCCTCTTTTATGAGCGACGGCAGTAGAACCGATCGGTCGGGCGTCAGCTACAGCTCGCAGCGCCTGGAAGTGAACCTGCCTTTCCCCGATCGTGCGATCGATATCGTCTATGACGAACGGCGGCCGTATCTTGGATGCACGACGGCTGAAACCGTTGATGCGACGCTCGCCTTCTTTCAGAAAGAACTCGCTACATTGGGCTGGTCGCCGCTGTCCGCGGGCGCAGCCGAGGCGCGTTGGCCGAATGCGAAGATCGACGAGACGATCGCGAATGGCGTGCGCGTCTATTTTTCTCGTGACGGCAACACGCGGCAATTGCCGGTGATGCTGACCTTGCAGCGGAGCGCCGATAACAAGACCAGCGTCGAAATTCGCGTCGCGCCCTTCGCGCTTCCGCAAGATCTCGCTGCGGGCCCTGAATCCGCAGGCCTGCCGCGACCGGAACGCATTAAATCCGCAGGAACCACGGGCAGCGCGGATTCCATCAAGCGTGAAGCGCATGCGCTGATCCCGGCTGAACTTGGCCCGGTGCTGGCCTTCTATCGCCGCGAACTCGGCAAGAAGGGCTGGGTCGAACAGAGCAAGGACACCGTCGTCACCGCCGATCGCGCCTCGCTCGCATTCACATCGCCGGAAGAGACGGCAACGATGCAGATCGGTCGCAAATACGATCTGGCCACCGTGCAGATAAACGTACAGGTTCTGCCATCGGTGATCACTGCGCGCGCCAAGGCCAAGAAGGAAGCAGACGACCGCTTTATCAAGGATGCACTCGCGTTCGGGCAAGCGGCTATTGCCGAAGCGGATGCGAAGCGCGCAGCGGCACAAGCCGCGCGTGGGCCGGAAACTGCGTTGCGCGCGATGGACGGTTCGAGCACACCGATTCCCGTCCCCGACACCGCCAGCGAGATCGACTTCGACGGCGCCGATGGCAGGCTCGCATTCACCAGCTCATCAAGCGTCAGCGCGTTGGCGGATTTTTACCGCAGCGGAATGAAGACGCTCGGCTGGAAGAGCACGCCGTCAGTCATCAACAATCCCAATATGGTGGTGTTGAATTTCAGCAAGGCCAAGCAGAGCATCTCAATGACGGCGATGCAGATGGGCCCGAAGGTCAATGTCACGGCGACAGGCTCGGGCCTGAAGGGCGTGCCAGTCGCGGCCGTTGCCAACACCACCACCACGGGCAACGCCAAGAGCGCCGAACAGGTTCTCGAGTCCGATGGCGACACCGATTATCCCACGCCGAAGCAGCGGACGTTGCGATCGCTGGGTACTTCAGGGCTGCCAGGCGGCGCGCCGTTCAGACATGAGTTGAGTGCATCTGTGCCTGCGGGACTGGACTCGGTTCTGGCGTTCTACCGACGCGAACTCACGCAGCGACAGTGGCAGGAAGATACGAAGAGCGCTGTCATCAAGCCGGACAGCGCCACGCTCGCCTTCAAGGCCCCCGATGGGCCGGCCATGCTGAAGCTGGAACGCCGCAACAACGAGACCACGGTCAGTCTGGTGGTGCGCCATCCCGCAGAAGCGACGAAGGCGGGCATCCTGCCTGCACTGGGCAAGGTTCGGCTGCTGTTCGGCAATATGGGTGACGCGGAAGTGTCGGTCAGCGTCAATAACAAGACGATCAAGGTCGCGCCCGGCGTGGGCGGACCGCAAAACCCGAACGGGCCGACGATGGAACTGCCGCCCGGCGCCTACAAGCTCACGATCAAGGCCGCGGGCAAGCCCGCGCATGACAGTACGATCAAGGTGGCGGCCAACGACAGCTGGGGCCTGATGGTTGGCCCTGACGGTCGGGATATCCTCCCGCTGCAGCTCTACTAAGGACAAAACGTGCAAGCGCGCCAGCGCGCGCGTCCGCCACTGCATTGGGCCATGAGATATCGTCTGTTGTAGACCACGTTCGACAGCATAAATATCTGGCCATGCTGATATTTTTGGCCGTTCATCTGTCGCGGATCGCACGCGCGTTCGGAACCGAAATGCGTTCGCTTCCGATTCCCGGACCGCGCATGATCGATGAGGCCGAATGCATCTGTTCGGTGCTGCTGGCAATCGTCTTGTCGCACGCCATCGGCGCGGAGAATGTCGGCTGGGCCGCGTTCTCCGGATACATGGTAATGCGCTCGCATGTCGCCGAAAGTTTTACGCGCGGCATCCTCCGCGTGATTGGGACGCTTGCTGGCGCAGGACTCGCGCTTGCCGCTGCGCCTTTGCTGCTGCGCCAGCCGGTGCTGCTGAGTCTCGGTCTTCTGATCGGTGGCAGCATCACCCTTTATTTCGCCATCGTCGGCCGCCGCGCCTATGCTTGGCTGTTCACCGGCCTCACTTTCCTGATGGTGCTGATCGAAGGCATGGAGCATGCGCGCGAGCCGATCCTGCGATTTGCCTCGACGCGCGTGCTCGAAGTGCTGGCCGGTACCACCGCCTGCGTCATCGTCAGTGCGATCTCGACCTGGACAGTGCGGCGCGCGCTACCGAATCCGGACAACAATCTGCGCGCCAAGCCGGTCGACCAGCCGATGCGGCAATGGCACGCCACGGTAGCGCGTCACGCTCTGGTCGGCGGCATTGCATTGGCACTGATCCCCTGGGCCTGGCAGTGGCTCGGCATCCCATCGCTCAGCCAATCCAGCATCACGATCTTCGCGGTCATGCTGGTGCCCGCCGCATCGCTGGCGGAAGGCATGCTCAGCCCGGTTTCCTCGCGCATGATGAACCGGCTGGTTGGCTGTCTCGCGGGCGGTCTGCTGGCCAGCGCAATCCTGCTGGTCAGCCAACATTCGCCTGTCGTGATGACCATCGGACTCGCGCTCGGCGTCATGATCGGCCGTCACATCGAAAATGGCCCGCCCTCCATGAGTTATGCGGGCCTGCAATTCACTTTGGCCTTCCTCGTGGTGCTGGTGCCTGACAACTACGCCAATGCCGCCCTGGAGCCCGGCTATGACCGCCTGTTTGGCATTCTGTTCGGAATGGTTCTGCTGGAGCCGGTCGTGCTGGCCGCGCATTTGATCGCCCGGCGCGGCCTGAAGGGGACCCCCGCCAAACCGGCTGCGGGATTGGCCGAAAAATAGCCTCTCGGATGCACGCAAGCCGGGCATTTCGACGCCCGGAACAGGCGCGAAATCAGGCTACGAAAACGGCCTCAAATCGGCTTGAAATGACGCCAAAAAAACCTATTTATTCAATAGCTTGCTGCGCGTTACTTTGCGCTAGGCGCAATGCGCCTTTCGTGGCACAAATAGAGCGATTCAGACGCCGTTTTCCGCGCTGATTCGGCACACCTTCGAAGGCCCCTACATGACTGAACCAGCCCGGCAACCCATCGCCGACACTGAGCATGCCATTCCCATCGAATACGGTGCGGAATCGATCCGGGTCCTGAAGGGACTCGACGCCGTCCGCAAGCGCCCGGGCATGTATATCGGCGACACGGACGACGGTTCCGGCCTGCATCACATGGTCTATGAAGTCGTCGATAACGCGATCGACGAAGCGCTTGCGGGTCACGCCAGCGCCGTCGAAGTTATTCTGAACGCCGATGGCTCGGTGACGGTGCGCGACGACGGTCGCGGCATTCCCGTGGACATTCACAAGGGCGAAGGCATTTCGGCAGCCGAGGTCATCATGACCCAGCTCCATGCCGGCGGAAAATTCGACCAGAATTCCTACAAGGTGTCCGGCGGTCTGCACGGCGTCGGCGTCTCCGTCGTCAACGCGCTGTCGAGCAAGCTGATCCTGCGCGTCTGGCGCAACGACAAAGAGCACCGCATCGAATTCGCCCATGGCGACGCTGTGGCACCACTCTCGGTGGTCGGCGATGCCAATGGCAGGCGCGGCACCGAAGTGACGTTCTATGCCTCGGCGGAAACCTTCACGACACTCGAATACGATTTCGCGACACTCGAACATCGTCTGCGCGAGCTCGCCTTCCTGAATTCCGGCGTCAACATCAGATTGTCGGATCTGCGTCATCCGGTCGAGAAGACCGAGAACATGATGTATGAGGGCGGCGTCGAGGAATTCGTCAAATATCTCGACCGCAACAAGAAGGCGATGGTGCCGACGCCGATCGTAATGCGCGCCGAACAGAGCGGCATCAGTGTCGAAGTCGCGATGTGGTGGAACGACAGCTACCACGAGAACGTGCTGTGCTTCACCAACAACATCCCGCAGCGCGACGGTGGTACCCATCTGGCCGGTTTCCGCGGCGCGCTGACGCGCCAGGTCAATGGCTATGCCGAAGTTGTCGCCAAGAAGGAAAAGATCGCGCTGACCGGCGACGATTGCCGCGAAGGTCTCACTGCCGTCCTGTCGGTGAAAGTGCCCGATCCGAAATTTTCATCGCAGACCAAGGACAAGCTGGTGTCCTCGGAAGTGCGTCCGGTGGTCGAGAACGTTCTCAACGAAGCCCTCGCCTCGTGGTTCGAGGAACATCCGACCGAAGCCAAGATCATCGTCAGCAAGGTGATCGAGGCCGGCGCTGCCCGCGAAGCCGCCCGCAAGGCCCGCGAACTGACCCGGCGCAAGGGCGCGCTGGATATCGCCTCCCTGCCCGGCAAGCTCGCCGACTGCCAGGAGCGCGATCCCGCCAAGTCCGAACTGTTCATCGTCGAGGGTGACTCGGCAGGCGGCTCCGCGAAACAGGGCCGCAACCGCGAATTCCAGGCCGTGCTGCCGCTGCGCGGCAAGATCCTCAATGTCGAGCGCGCGCGCTTCGACAAGATGCTCGGTTCCGAACAGATCGGCACGCTGATCACGGCGCTCGGCACCGGCATCGGCCGCGACGACTTCGACCTGTCGAAACTGCGTTATCACAAGATCATCCTGATGACGGACGCCGACGTCGATGGCGCGCATATCCGCACGCTGCTGCTGACGTTCTTCTTCCGCCAGATGCCGACGCTGATCGAAGGCGGCTATCTCTACATCGCGCAGCCGCCGCTCTACAAAGTGACGCGCGGCAAGTCCGAGCAGTACCTCAAGGACGAACGGGCGCTGGAAGACTACCTGATCGAGACGGGTCTCGACGATTGCATCTTCAAGCTCGCCTCGGGCGAGGATCGCACGGGCCGAGATCTGCTGGCGCTGGTGGAAGATGCCCGCGTCATCCGCTCGACGCTGAACAACCTGCACTCGCGCTATAATCGCAAGGTCGTCGAGCAAGCTGCAATCGCTGGCGTGCTCAATCCGAGGGTCACCGCTGATCTCGCCACCGCCAACGCCGCCGCCGACTACATCGCCAAGCGGCTGGATGCGCTGGCCGACGAAGTCGAGCGCGGCTGGATCGGTGAATTCCGCGAAGGCCAGGGCTTCTTTTTTGAACGCACGATTCGCGGTGTGAAGGACGTCTCCTTCATCGACGACGCCCTGCTCGGCTCCGCCGATGCGCGCAAGCTCGACGAATATGCCGGCAGCCTGCAGGAAGCCTATCCGAAATCCGGCGTCCTGCGCCGCAAGGACATCGAATTCCCGATTCACGGCCCCGTCTCGCTGTTCGAGGCCGTCACCGACGCCGGCCGCAAGGGCGTGGCCCTGCAGCGCTACAAAGGTCTGGGCGAGATGAACCCCGGCCAGCTCTGGGAAACCACGCTCGACACCAATGAGCGTTCGCTGCTGCAAGTCCGGGTCAAGGAAGTCGACGAGGCCGACGACATCTTCACCAAACTGATGGGCGATGTGGTCGAACCGCGCCGCGAATTCATCCAGGACAATTCGCTCAGCGCGAATGTGGACGTGTAAGCGGATCGCGTCCCAGAGATAAAACTGAAAAAGGCCCGCCATTCTTGGCGGGCCTTTTTTGCGTTTATCCTACTTCTTCACCAGCGGGCAGCGCGACTGCGCCAATGGCTGGAAGGCCTGATCGGCGGGTACCGTGGCGAGCAGTTTGTAATAGTCCCACGGTGCCTTGGATTCAGCAGGCTTCTTCACCTCGAACAGATACATGTCGTGGACCATACGACCGTCTTCGCGGATCTTGCCGTTCTTGTAGAACACGTCATCGACGGGCAGTTCGCGCATCTTGTTCATCACCTCTTCGGTACTGTCGGTGCCGGCGGCCTGAACCGCTTTCAGATAATGCAGCACCGATGAATATGTGCCGGTCTGAAGCATGTTCGGCATGGCGTTCACCTTCCCGTAGAAGCGCTTCGACCACTTCCGCGTCTCGTCGTTCATGTCCCAATACGACGCCTCGGTGATCGTCAGCCCCTGAGCCTCTTTCAATCCGAGACCGTGAACGTCGTTGATAAATCCCGCCAGCGCCGAGAGCTTCTGGCCGCCTGCCGTCAAGCCGAACTCTGCCGCCTGCTTGATCGAATTGATGGTGTCGCCGCCGGCATTGGCGAGCGCCACAACCTTGGCCTTGGACGACTGCGCCTGCAGCAGGACGGAGGCGAAGTCCGCGGTCCCGACCGGGTGTTTCGTCGCACCGGCGACCTTGCCGCCCGATGCCTTGACGACATCGCCAGTGTCTTTCTCGAGGCCTTGACCGAACGCATAGTCCGCCGTCACGAAATACCAGGTATCGAAACCCTGGCTGACTAGCGCCTTACCTGTGCTGTTCGCGATCGCGAATGTGTCATAGGCCCAATGAACCACATAGGGTCCACACACCTCGTTCGTGATCCGGGTCGATCCCGGCGAGCTCAGCGTGATGATCTTCTTCTTCTCCTTGGCGATTTCAAGGACGGCCAAAGCAGGCGACGACGACGCAACGTCGAGAATGGCATCGACCTTGTCGGTATCGAACCATTTGCGTGCAGCGTTGGCGGCAATATCGGGCTTGTTCTGGTGATCTGCGAATATGACTTCGATCGGCATGCCGAGGACCTTGCCGCCGAAATCCTCCACGGCCATCTGCGCCGCAGTCACGGCACCCTTGCCGGTAATGTCGGCATAGACGCCCGACATATCCTCGATCACGCCGACACGGACGACGCCATCCGAGACCTGCGCGTTCTGCGCCAAAGCAGAGGCAATGCAAAGAAAAACGCTGGCAATCGCCATCGTAAAACACGCACCCAGTTCAGATCGTCTCATATCCTCCACCCCTTTTACGTTTTTGATTTTTCAATATGCCTGCAACGCGCGATCTCTCCAGGGACCTATCGCATCGTCACTTCCCGTTTCCTCTGTTCGCAAACGCAGCCAAGCCAAGCTTGGCATCCGCACTCGTGAAGGTGCGCTGACCGAGCGCGGCCTCCACGCGAAATGCTTCTGCGAGCGGCAGGTCCTGAAGCGTCAGCGCCGCTTGCTTGATGGTCTGGATGGCGACCGGACTCAGTGCCGCGATCTTGGCTGCCATCTCATAGGCCAGCGGTTCGACTTGATCGGAATCGACAACCCGGTTGACGACGCCTTTGGCAAGCATGTCATCCGCGGAAAAGCGCTCTGCCGTCAGCATGATCTCCATGGCATGCGCGTAGCCGATCTGCCGGACCAGGCGCACGAGCGTGCCTCCCGCCGGCACGAAACCGTGCTTCGGTTCGGGCAGTTGAAAGACAGCGTCGCGCGCCGCGATCCGGATGTCCGTCGCCAGCATGATCTCGAACCCGCCGCCCATGCACATGCCGCGAATGGCGCTGATGACCGGCTTATAGAATCCGGGAAACTTGATGTGCGCCGGATCCCAGGCAGAGATGTCGATCGTGTCCGCCGCAAGTGCAGGAATAGACTCCCGGAGGTCAGCACCGACGCAGAAGGCGCGATCGCCCGCACCGGTCAGCACCACGGCCCGGATCTCATCGTCATCCTTGATGGCGTGGAATGCGCGGCCGAGGTCGTCATACATAGCGAGCGTCAGCGCATTCATCTTGTCCGGCCGGTTGATCCGGACCGTTGCCACGTGACTGTCCTTGGTGAAATCAATCGCCATCAGATCGCTCCCGACGCCTTGAGACGCGCCAGTTCGGCCGCCGTGACATCCGCCAACCGGGAGAGAACCTCTGCATTGTCCTCGCCAGGCAGCGGCGCTTTTTCAAACGAAATCTGTCCCGCACCGGATAGCTTGATCGGCAGACCGAACATGCCGATCAGCTTTCCGGCGATCGGAACGTCGACGATCATGTTACGCGCAGCGATGTGCGGGTCTTCCACCACTTCGGCGATGGTCTTGATGGCGCTGAGCGGGATCTTGTCGCCCGCCATCTCCTCGAGTTCGGCCTTGGTGTAGTTCGCGAACCAGCGTTCCAGCAGCGGCTTGACCCTGGTCTCTGCCACCGCGTGATCGAACCGCTTCTCCATCGTATCGATAGCAGGATCTTTGGCCTGTTCCGGCTCGCCGAACAGCGCGCAGGTAATCGCCCAGAACTTGTCGGTGTAGCCGCCGAAGAAAACGTAGCCGTCCTTGCAGGGAAACTGGCCATAGGGCCGAACGAACGGATGATCGTTGCCCAGTGGCGAGGCGACCTCTTTCTGCGCGGTGTAACGGACCACGGCGTTCTCGGTCAGAGTCAGCACGGAGTCTTGCTGAGATACATCGACCACCTGACCGACGCCGGTCTTCTCTGCCTCTCGCAATGCTGCGAGCGTTCCGATAGCCGCATAGAGGGAAGCGGCGAGGTCGCCGATGATCGTGCCGACGCGCACCGGCGGCAGATCGGCATAGCCGTTCATCGACCAAAGGCCGCCGGCCGCCTGCCCCGTATTGTCATAGGCCGGCTTGGATGAATTTGGACCTGTGCGACCGAAGCCACTGATAGCGGTGTAGACGAGCCTGGGATTGAGTTCGCGCAGCACCTCGTAGCTGAGGCCAAGCTTGTCCATCGTGCCGGGACGGAAGTTCTCAACGAGGATGTCGGCCTTCTGCACCAACTTCTTCAGCAGGGCCTTGCCATCCTCGGATTTGAGATTGAGCGTGATGCCCCTCTTGTTGCGGTTGAACTGAGTGAAGAAGGCGCTGAGCTGCTCATCGTCGTTGCCGACGAAGGGTGGAAAGGTCCGCGCATAATCCGGCTCTCCGGGATGCTCCACCTTGATCACGGTGGCACCCAGGTCTGCGAACAACATCGAGCAGAATGGACCTGCGACAACACGCGTGATGTCAAGCACCGTCACGCCCTTGAGAGGACCGTTGCGCTCCTTGAGCCCACCTATCTTTTCTGCTGTGTTCACATCATCCTCCCAGTCCATACGAATATCCGCCGACAACATCGGCACGCATGGTTTTCGTACAAGAGCATGAGTATCGAAGATACATTTTCATACCCGCCGGCCGTGCAGGCGTGATGCCTGCACGAAGTTGCGTTGCACAAAGTGGCGTTAGAACGCCTCCACTTCTACGAACGCAGCTTCTCGAGAACTTCCTTGGCGCGATCAACACGCACGTCGTGATTGGCGGCGAGCGCGACGGCGACCATCTCGATCTCGTCACCGGTGGCGCCGGCGACGATGGCGATGTTGCGCGCATGCAGTGCCATGTGCCCCTTCTGGATGCCTTCGGTGGCCAACGCACGAAGCGCGCCCATGTTCTGCGCCAGACCGACGGCAACGGCGACTTCCGCCAGCTCCTGCGCACTCTGCACGCTAAGTATCTTCAGGGCCGCTCGCGCAGCGGGATGGGTCTTGGTGGCACCGCCGACGAGGCCGAGCGCCATCGGCATCTCAATGGTGCCGACGAGATTGCCCTTGCCATCGATTTCCCAACTGGTGAGCGAGGTGTAGCGGCCGGAGCGCGAGGCCCAGACATGGGCGCCGGCCTCGATGGCGCGCCAGTCATTGCCGGTGGCGACCACGACGGGATCGATACCGTTCATGATGCCCTTGTTGTGGGTCGCAGCGCGGTAGGGATCGACGATCGCAAACGCACAGGCCTCGACGATGCCGCGGGCGATCCGCTCGCCATCATATTCCTCGGTCTTCAACGCCTCCGGCGTCACTGACACCATTGCGCGGGCGATGCGCAGATCGGCATAGTTCGACAGGATGCGCAGACGCACGGTTCCGCCTGTGATCTTCTCGATCAGCGGCGCGACCGTCTCCGCCATCGTGTTGACGGTGTTGGCGCCCATGGCATCGCGCACGTCGACGATGAGATGCACGGCCATCATCGGCCCCACCGGTGTGTCTTCGAACACATGCACCTCGACGTCGCGGCAGCCGCCGCCGAGCGAGATCAGCACCTTGTCCTTGGCATTGGCCGCCTCGATGATGGCATCGCGCTCACGCAATACGCGGGCGCGGGCGCCATGCACATCGGTGACACCCAGCACCTGCACCTGCGCACGCATGATCGGCGCTGAGCTTGAGGTCTGGAAACCGCCGCATTTACGAACGATGCGCGCCATATACGACGCCGCAGCCACCACCGACGGCTCCTCGACCGCCATCGGAATCAGGTAGTCACGGCCGTTCACGGTGAAGTTGGTGGCGATACCGACCGGCAGTTCGAACGTGCCGATGACATTCTCGATCATGCCATTGGCGAGTTCGAGCGGCAGCGCACCGGGGCCGAAGGCCGCGCGCTCGGTATCACCGAGCGAGGTCGCGTCGATCACACGGTCCAGCCTTTCGGCAGGCGCGAGATTGCGCAGATTTTCCAAACGCGAATTGATCTTTCCGGGCTGTTCGCCCGACTTTGAACCGGCCATTGCGGCGCCTCCCATACAGGGTCTTCTGTTGGCGGCACGTTAGGCATCCGCGGATGACGTTCGAAAGAGACAGTTCTGAAATATTGTCCTAGACTGTACCCATGGCGATATGACCTCTCTATTCGCGGATGCAGCATTCTTCCGTGCAAATGGAGTGCAGACCAGGTCCATCTGCGCGAAGACATGAGACTGGACGATTGAATTCAATCTTGTCGCTCTTGGAGAAAGGTACGGTTCCGATGGACCGTCCAGCACTGCACCTGGAGGCATTGCTTGACCGCTTCTCGTGAGCCGTCCGACCGCAGCACAACGCTGGCCGAGACTTTGGCCGGCCGGTTGCGTGTGCAAATCCTCTCCGGCGCATTGCCGGAAGGCAACCGCCTGCCCTCGATCAGAAAAGCCGCCGGGGAATTTGGCGTGTCGAAGAACACCGTGGTCGAAGCCTATGACCGACTGGTGCTTGGCAATCTCGTCGCAGCAAAGGCAGGCTCCGGTTTCGTGGTCATCTATCGCGGCGATGATGGCGGGCGACCGAAACACGTGAGCGAAGCCGTCGACATCGCATCGCTGCTAAGTGCCCAGCTCTCGCAGAATTTCGAGATCCGCGTCGGCGACGGACGGCCGCCGGCGTCGTGGACGGAGCAATCGGAGATCAAGCGCCATCTGAGCGGGACCGGACGGATCCTGCCGGCCGCCGCTGACGCCTATGGCTCCGCGCTCGGCTTCCTGCCGCTCCGACAACAGATTGCATTGCGGCTGCAAGCCCAACAAATCGCGGCGAAGGAAGACGGGCTTCTACTCACATTCGGAGCCAATCACGCGCTCGACCTGATCATCCGCGCGATGCTGTCGCCTGGCGATACGGTGCTGGTGGACGAGCCCGGCTATTATCCTCTGTTCGCCAAGCTCACGCTGGCGCAGGTTCGCATCGTGGGTGTTCGCCGCCTGGCGGATGGGCCGGATGTCGACGACCTCGCCGCAAAGATCCAGTCGGAGCGGCCGAAGCTGTTTTTCACGCAGTCGCTTGGCCACAATCCGACTGGAGGATCGATCACGCTGCCCGTGGCGCATGCGGTGCTTCAGACGGCGATGCGATCGAACCTCGTGATCGTCGAGGACGACCCGTTTGCCGATCTGCCGATGGCGGTGAACAGCCGGCTGGCGACGCTCGATCAGTTGAACAATGTGATCTCGATCGGAACCTTTTCGAAGACGCTGTCGGCGAGCCTGCGATCGGGCTTCATCGCGGCCCGCAGCGACCGCATCGCGACGCTGGCCGAATTGAAGATGCTTACCACCGTTAACAGTTCAGGCCATGTGGAGCGACTGCTGCACCGGCTGCTCGCGGACGGCCACTATGAACGGCACCTGAAGCGGCTGGGACAGCGGAGTGAAGCCGCCATGGGCCAGGTGCGCGCCAATCTCGTGCGCGGCGGACATCCGCTCTATGCCGACGCACGCACGGGCTATTACCTGTATCTGCTGCTGCCGGACGGAATCGACGACATGGCGCTGGCGCGCGAAGGCGCGAAGGACAGCATCTTCATCGCGCCGGGAAGCCTGTTCTGCCTCGACAAGAACAGTCGGCTGGCGCGGGCGATCAGAATCAATGTGTCGCGGGCGGACAATCCAAAATTCTACGAATTTCTGCTGCGCCGGCTGCAATAGACGCCGCGACGCCTTCAGGTCGCTTCCTCGGTATAGGGCGCCAGCACATCCAGCAGATCCCGGCCCCGCGCCGGGGTCGGCTCCACCAGCGCGCGGTTGGCGACCGAATCCAGATGCGAATGCATCAGCGACATCGCCTTGTTGGCATCGCCCTCCTGAAGCGCCTCGATGATCGCGATATGCTCGCTGATGCCGCATTCCGACGAATGCGGGCGACTGAACAGCGACAGTGTCAGACAGCAGCGATAGGCGATCTCGCTGACATAGCGGACCAGCACCGGACTGTTGGTCATCGACGCCAGCATGATGTGAAATTCAGTCGCCAAGCGAATGGACACGGCGTTCGGCCCGTCATGCGCCTCGCGCTCCGCCTCGACATGCGCCTTGAGGCGCGCGATCTGACTGCTGCTGAGCTTGCCGGCGATCTTGCGGACGATCAGCCGTTCGAGATCCATCCGAATGTCGAAGATGTCGCGCGCGTCCTGCCAGCTCGGCGTCACGACTACAGCGATGCGGTTACGTCGCAGCTCCACAAGCCCCTCGGACGCCAGTTGCCCGAGTGCATAGCGCGCAATGGTGCGGCTAACGCCGAAGCGCTCACCCAAGGAGTCCTCGGGAAGCTTGGCGCCGGGTTCCAGAGCCTGCTCGATGATCGCCCGCCGCAGCGCGCGGCAGATCACCCCAACCTTGTCTTTTGAATTCGGCGCTTCTGGCATTCAGATCGAACCTGTCGCGATTTGGGCATTCCGGGCCGTGCCCGAAGTGCATGCAATCGAGGAGAGTGACTGCCCAATAATTCCTCAGGGAATGGCGAGCGAACGTAAAATGACAACGTTTCGCTCCGGACTCAAGTGGCACCCCAATTGCATGCACTTATCGCCATGACAAGTATGCAAGAAAATGGACCCACCGAGGGCCAGCGCAGACCGGTCGCCGTTGAGCTGTCCGCGACCTCAGTAACGTTCGGCCGCGGCCCGACCGCCACGCCGGCGCTTGCGGAGACGAACCTTATCATCCCCGACGGCGAATTCCTTGCCCTTGTCGGCCCCTCCGGCTGCGGCAAGTCGACGATCCTCAAGCTCGTCAGTAATCTGCTCCGCCCCACTACCGGCGTCGTCATCGTCGGCGGGCGTGAGGTCGCCGCCAAGGCGTTGCGGATTGGGATGGCGTTCCAGAACCCGACCATGCTGCCCTGGCTGACCATCGAGCGGAACATCATGCTTCCGCTCAAGATCGTCGAGCCGTTCCGATCCGAGTATCGACAGAAGCGCAAAGGCGAATTTCGCGACAAGGCGCTTGCATTGCTGGCCCAGGTCGGCCTCAAGGACTTCGGCAACAAGTATCCTTGGCAGTTGTCCGGTGGCATGCTGCAGCGGGCCAATCTGTGCCGCGCGCTGATCCATGAGCCGCGCATGTTGCTGCTCGACGAGCCGTTCGGCGCGCTCGACCAGTTCACCAAGGAAGAACTCTGGTCGATCCTGCAGAGCCTCTGGCTGCAACACAAACCGACGGTGCTGCTGGTCACGCATGACCTCCGCGAAGCCGGCTTCCTGGCCAGCCGCATCTGCGTGATGAGCGCACGACCGGGCCGCATCCTCGACGACAGCCCGGTGGACTTCCCGCGCCCGCGCACCATCCCCATGACTTTCGAGCCTGATTTCGTCGCGCTCAACCAGCGCCTGCGGGAACTCATCGTCAATGCCCGGAGCAACGCTCCCGAAACGCAGGAGGCATAGGTCATGAGTGTAGGCCTGCGTCAAAAACTCTGGTCGTTCGGACTGATCGTCATCTTCTTCGTCGGATGGCAGTTATTTTGCGCCATGTCGGGCGTGTCGGATCTGGTTCTTCCGCGTCCGACGGAAATCATTGCGACGCTGATTGCGCGCTTCCCGATCCTGTGGCCGCATATTCTGCAGACCCTCGGCACGACCATGGCCGGCTTCGTCCTTGGCGTCGGCCTCGGCGTAGTGCTAGGCGCGGTCATCGGCGTCTCGAAAGTCGCCTATGACACCGCCTATCCGCTGTTGGTCGGCTTCTCGTCGATTCCGAAGGTCGCCGTCGTGCCGATCTTCGTTCTGTGGTTCGGCTCCGGCTCGGTACCGGCGATCCTCACCGCGCTGTCGATCTGCTTCTTCCCCATCGTCGTCAATATCGCGACCGGTCTCGCCACCACCGAGCCCGAGTTGGAAGACGTGCTGAAGGCGCTCGGCGCCAGCAAGATGGACATTCTCTGGAATGTCGGCCTGCCGCGCACCATGCCGTTCTTCTTTGCCTCGCTGAAAGTCGCGGTCAGCTACGCCTTTGTCGGTGCCGTTCTGGCCGAGACCGTCGCGTCGAATCGCGGCATCGGCAATGTGATGATGAGCGCATCGTCGAACTTCAACGTCCCGCTGGTGTTCGCCTGCCTGTTCATTCTCGCGATCCTTGGCGTGGCGCTCTACGTCATTTTCTCTCTGATCGAGGCGCGTGTGACCGGCTGGGCCACACGCAAGAACGATCTCGTTGCCACCTAATCCACCCACATCAACCAGGAGAATGTCATGTTGAAGAGATTGACCGCCCTCGCAGTCGGCAGCGTCCTGCTCACAGGCTCTGCCTTCGCTCAGGAGACGACCATCAAGTTCACGCTGGGCTGGAAAACCCAGGGCAGTGATGCGGCATTCTTCTACGCGAAGGACAAGGGCTACTTCAAGGAAGAGGGCCTGAACGTTGTCATCGATCAGGGCGAAGGCTCGGGCGCAACAGTGACCCGCATCATGTCCGGCGCCTGGGACGCTGGCTTCGGCGACGTCAACGCCATCATCCAGAACTCCTCGACGCGCCCACAGGACGCGCCGGTGATGGTCTATATGATGTGGAACCAGCCTCCCTTCTCGATCGTCACCAAGAACACCAGCGGCATCAAAACGATCAAGGATTTCGAAGGACACACGCTCGGCGGCGCGCAGGGCACGCCGACGACGCGTCTGTTACCTGTCTTCATCCAGAAGAACGGCCTCGCGGCCGACAAGATCAAGGTCACCAATATGGCTCCCAATCTGCAGGAGCCGATGCTGATCAAGGGCGATATCGACGCCGCGCTGGTGTTCAACATCACCAGCTACTTCAACCTCGTCCTGAACCGTCAGGATCCCGAAAAGGACTACAAGTGGTTCTCGTTCGGTGAGTTCGGCCTCGACCTGTATTCCAACGGCGTGATGGTGTCGCAGAAGTTGCTGGCCTCGAACCCCAAGGCCGTTGCCGGTCTGGTCCGCGCGATCAACAAGGCTAACATCGCCGTCGCCAAGGATCAGAATGCCGGCATGGCTTCGGTCGTCGCCTTCGACAACCTCGTTGATGTCCCCGTCGAGAAGCGCCGGCTGCAATATTCTTTCGACAAGCTGATGGTCTCGCCCGAGATGAAGGAAATCGGCGTCGGCGACATCAAGGATGACCGCATGACCCGTGCCATCGGCATGGTCGTCGAAGGTTACGACTTGAAGCGCACCCCGACCCCGAAGGAAGTATTCTCGCGCGAATTCCTGCCGGCGCGCGGGGATCGCGAATTGGTCTATACGGCGAACTAAGGCTTGCACGCGGATGAACGGGATCCTGTCTGCGACGAATATTTTCACCGGCGCAGATCGAGGCCTCGTGCCTCAGGCCAGCATCCACCATGCGGATGGTCTGATCACGAGCGTCTCGGCCGGCGCGCATATTTCGCCGCAGACAAACCACCTGATCATCCCCGCACTGGTCAACGCCCACGACCACGCACGTCCATCGATGACATCCTTCGGCGCATCCGATATGCCGCTGGAATCATGGATCGCACGGTCAGCCTTCGGCACGCCGCCCGATCCCTATCTCGTCGCCGCCGTCTCGCTCGCCCGTTCAGCGCGTGCAGGCTGCGGCGGCGCGATGATTCATTACACCCGCCCAAGCGGCAAGATGCCGATTCTCGATGAATCGATTGCGATCGCGAAGGCCGCCAGCGATGTCGGCATCCGGCTGGCCTTTGCATTGGCCGTCCGCGACCAGAATCCGATCGTCTATGGCGACAGCGCCGACGTGCTTGCCGCATTGCCCGAAGACGACCGCAGCACGATCCAGGACATGTTCATTCGTCCGAGCCCGACACCATCAGAATATCTTGACCGTGTGGAGGCCATTGATGCCGCCATCGCCAGTCCGATGACCGATGTGCAATTCGGCCCGGCCGGCGTCCAGTGGTGCTCGCCTGCTTTGCTCGAAGCCATCGCCGAGCGCTCCGCTGCCACCGGCCGGCGCGTGCACATGCATCTTCTTGAGACCATCTATCAGCGGCAATGGGCCGATCGCGCCTTTCCGGGCGGCGTTGTGCGCTATCTGAAAGATATCGGCCTGCTATCGAACCGGCTGACGCTGGCCCATTGCATCCATGCCCGGCCGGACGAACTCGATATGATCGCCGAGTCTGGCGCGACCATCGTGACGAATTTCAGCTCCAATCTTCATCTGCATTCAGGCCTCGCTCCGATTGCCGATGCGCATCGCCGCGGCTGCCCCATTGCCGTGGGCATCGATGGCGTCGCGCTCGACGAAGACGACGACGCGATCCGCGAAATGCGCCTCGTGCAGATGGCGCATGACGGCCTCGGCTTCAACCGCACATGGAGCCGTGCGGAGTTTCTCACGCTCGCCGTCCGCAACGGCCGGAAGTCGATCGGCGCACCGGGCTCGGGCATGCTCGCCGCCGGAGAAGCCGCTGATTTCATTGTTCTCGATATCGGCCAACTCGACCGCGATGCCATCATGCTGGTCGATCCGATCGACATGCTGTTTGCGCGCGGCAATACGAGCTGCATCCGCGATGTCGTGGTCGACGGGCGCACCATCAGCCGCGATGGCAAGCCGACCGGCGTCGACCTGGAGGCCATGGAGACCGAGTTGCGCGGGCTCTATCGCAAGAGCGTGCCCCAGTTCAAGGCGTTCGAACGCGCCTGGGCACCGTTCGAAAGCGCCGTGTCGCACTGGTTCCGGCAACAGGGGTGTTGCTAGCAGCGGGGGCGCTGCTAGCTCACCAAACCTTCAGCGGCTTCAGTTCACCTGACGTTTTTCCAGCTTTCGTGCCAGCGTGCGGCGATGCATGCCGAGGCGGCGCGCCGTCTCCGAAATGTTGAAATCGCTCTCCACCAGCGTCTGGTGGATGCGTTCCCATTCCAGCGTCTTAATCGAGGTCGGACGTTCCGTGAGCGCCACTTGCACATCGCCAGTCGCCTTCTGGAACGCTTCCTCGATATCGTCGGTGTTCGAAGGCTTGGCGAGGTAATGACACGCGCCGAGCTTGATCGCCTCCACCGCCGTGGCAATGCTGGCATAGCCGGTGAGCACTACGATCAGCATCTCAGGGCTCAGCGCATGCAACGCCTCGACACAAGCCAGGCCCGAGGCTCCGCCGAGCTTGAGATCGACCACCGCATAGCCCGGCACCTTGTCGCCGAGCACCTCGGTTAAGGTCTCGAAGCCCTCGGAATGCAGCACGGTGTAACCGCGCCGCTCGAACGATCGCTTCAGCGTGCGCGCGAAACCCTCGTCATCCTCGACAATGATCAGCAGACGTTCATCCGACATGTTTGCGCGCTCCAATCGCGAGGGCGGATAGTGGTAGCGACAGCGTCACGAGGGCACCGCCCACAGGACGATTCTCCGCCACCACTGCGCCGCCCAGTTTGCGGACAGCATTGACCACCAGAAACAGACCGAGCCCGCGCCCGGACTGGCCCTTGCTTGAATTATAGGGCTTGCCGAAATTCGCCAGCATCTCCTTGGCGAAACCCGGTCCCATGTCGCTGACCTTCAGCACCAGCGAATCGCCATCGCGCTCGATAGCGAGGCGAACCCAGAGCGGCGATACCTCGTTGGCGTTATCGAGCACGTTGAAGATCATCTGCTTCAACGCCGAGTCCGACACGATCGGCATGTCCTCGCCGAACCGATTCTCATAGACCAGCGTGTTGATCGAGCGCGCACCGCGCCAGTCCTCGACCAGTTCGCCGAAGAAACCATTGACGGTCGTCACAACCGGCGCCTCGCCGCGCATATCGCCGGCCGACATGAGAATGCCGGTGACGATCGACTTGCAGCGCTGCACATCGGCCTGCATCTCGCTGATCTCTTCCATCAGCTCCGGGTTGCCTGCAAGTTCCGGCATCCGGCGCCAGTCACTGAGGATCACCGACAGCGATGCCAGCGGCGTACCGAGTTCATGCGCGGCACCAGAGGCGAGCAGGCCCATGCGCACGATATGATCTTCCTCCGCGGCCTGCTGACGCAGCGCTGCCAGACCCTCGTCGCGCTCGCGCAAGTTTTCTGCAATGCGCGTCATGAAAACGACGATCAGCGCCGCGTCGAGTACGAAGCAGATCAACATACCGATGATGTGCAACTGGAACAGATCGTTGCGCAGCGCGTCCGGCAGATCGAGGGGGCGATGAAATACAATCAGCCCGGCGAAGCACAGACAGGCAACAACAACAACGACCCAGGTCGAGCGGCCGTTCAGCAACATCGCCCCGAGCGTAACCTGCAGGAGATAGAGCGATATGAATGGATTTGTGGCACCGCCGCTCAAATAAAGCTGGGCGGTCAGCGCCGCGACGTCGAGCAGCAAAAGCAGGAGCAGTTCGCGGTCACGCGCGTCGGTCTGCTGGCGCAGCCACTCCTGGCTGATGACGTTCAGGAATACTGAGCCGCACAGCACCATGACCATGGCCATCAGCGGTAGCGAAATGCCCATCACCAGATGCACGAAGCCGATGGTCAGAACCTGCCCGACCACTGCGATCCAGCGCAACTGGATCAGCAGATTGATGTTCTTGATATTGGTGGTCTCGTCGAGCGGCAGAGCCGTGACTGCAACGGGTGTGGTGACACCCGTCGCGTCGACTGTTGACGCGGCAACCGCACTGACGCCAGTGACGTCCGGTGTGCCCACCTTGCTCTCTGCTCCCAAACCCGGCATCTCGCCCCGTCAGCTTGATCGGCCGGGCTCGATCGGACCGGCGTATCATCCAAGACGTCATACGCGAGGTAGTGATTTTTTCCGAATCCGCCACTCGTCGCGAGCGACGAACAGGGCACCGCCGGCCAGCATTAAAGCGAGGCCGAACCAGCTGATGGCATAGACCACGTGGTTGTTCGGGAAGGCGATCACGGTCAGGCCACCATGGGGCTGCCCCGGCGCGTCCAGCGCGGCATTGGCATCGATGAAATAGGGTGCGACAGCGCCGAGCTTCTGGCTGGCGGCAATCGCCTCGACGTCGCGGGAATACCAGCGCTGGGCGGCAGGATCATTGGAGCGCAGGAACCCGCCTTTCGGCTCGGTGATGCGCAACAGGCCCATCACCGACACCGGCGTCGCAGGCGCCGCGAATGCGTCGGCTTTGCGCTCATCCGCGCTGATGAAACCCCGGTTCACCAGCACAGTGTATCCGGCCTCGGCGCGCAGCGGCGTCAGCACCCAGAAACCGGCGCCGAGATCCGAGACAGCCTGCACCGGAGTATCGGCGCCCGGCACGAACCGGCCGGTGACGCTGACGCGACGATATTCATCGTCATTGCGATTGATCGCAGGCCACGCCGCAGGCCCGGGTGCAGCTTCGGGCGCGGCGTGGCTGCGCTGATCGACACGTGCGATCAGATCCAGTTTCCAGGCGCGGCGTTCGACCTGCCAGATGCCCAGGGCGGTCAATCCCGCGATACCGAGCAGTGCCAGCAGGCCCAGCACCGTGAGGGTCGTCGCGCTACGTGGCGACCGCCCGGATTCCGTTTTCGATTCAGACGACTCCTGTCTGGCCGGGCGGCCTACGACGATCCCGTCGTTGGCGCGCGCCGTGGCCATCAGGGCATATTCCTCATGTCGTGAACCGGCATCATGTTGACGTTGAGGTGGTACATCACCCAGAGCGAACCGCTCAGCGCAATCACGACGATGATGATCGTGAAGATCAGCGCCATCATGGTCCAGCCGGCATCCGACGTCGTGTTCATGTGCAGGAAGTAGACCATGTGAACCACGATCTGCACCACAGCGAACGCAACGACGATCGCGATGGTCCAGTTCTTGTTCTCGATCGCGCCCGTCATCACCAGCCAGAATGGAATGGCGGTAAGGATGACCGAGAGGACGAAGCCAGTCATATACGACTTGAACGAACCATGGTCGCGGCCGTCATCGTGGCCGTGGTCATCGTGACCATGTCCGTGCGCGGCATGTGCATCGGCGCTCATCGCAGCACTCCCAGCAGATAAACAAAGGTGAAGACGCCGATCCAGACGACGTCGAGGAAATGCCAGAACATGCTCAGGCACATCAGCCGCCGCTGGTTCGCCTCGATCAGGCCGAAACGGGCGACCTGCACCATCAGCGTCACCAGCCAGATGATGCCGAAGGTGACGTGCAGGCCGTGGGCGCCTACCAGCGTGAAGAAGGACGACAGGAAGGCGCTCCGCCAGGGGCCAGCACCTTCGTGGATCATGTGATGGAACTCATAGAGTTCGATGCAGAGGAACGCGAGGCCGAACAGACCGGTGATGCCGAGCCATATTTGGGTCGACTTCACTCTGCCCTTCATCATCTCCAGCATCGCGAAGCCGTAGGTGATCGACGAAAACAGCAGCATCGCGGTGTTAAGCGCGACGAGCTTGAGGTCGAACAAATCCTTCGGCCCGGGGCCCGCAGCATAGCTGCCGCCGAGTACGCCGAAGGTGGCGAACAGCATCGCGAAGATGAGGCAATCGCTCATCAGGTAGAGCCAGAAGCCCAGCATGGTGCTGGAACCGGCCGGATGATCGTGTTCATCGACGACGTAGAAGACCGGCACTTCAGTGCCGTTTATCGTTTGGGTCGGTACGTTCATGACGCGGCCTGCACTGCGAGAAGTTTCGTACGCTCGCCTTCGGTACGGATGACGTCCTCCAACGGAATGTGGAAGTCACGGTTGTAGTTGAAGGTATGGAAGATCGCGACGCCGACGATGGCAACGAAGCTCAGGGCCGCGAGCCACCACATGTACCAGATCAGGGCGAAGCCCATCGCCGTGGCCAAGATCGAGAGGATCACGCCGGTGCCGGTGTTCTTTGGCATATGGATCGGCCTGAAGCCCTCCAGCGGGCGCGTATAACCGCGGCGCTTCATGTCCCACCACGAGTCATTGTCGTGAATGACCGGGGTGAAAGCGAAGTTGTAATCCGGCGGCGGCGACGACGTTGCCCATTCCAGCGTGCGCCCGTTCCAGGGATCGCCCGTGGTATCGCGCAGCTTCTCGCGATTCCAGATGCTGACGGCGATCTGGACGAGGAAAGCACCGATGCCGATCGCGATCAGAACCGCACCGAAGGCGGCGATGACGAACCAGATCTGCAGCGACGGATCGTCGAAGGTGCGCAGGCGGCGGGTGACGCCCATCAGACCAAGCACATAGAGCGGCATGAAGGCAAAGTAAAAGCCGAGGACCCAGCCCCAGAACGAGACCTTGCCCCAGAACTGATCGAGCTTGAAGCCGAAGGCCTTCGGGAACCAGAAGTTGATGGCAGCGAAGATGCCGAACACCACGCCACCGATGATCACGTTGTGGAAGTGAGCGATCAGGAACAGGCTGTTATGCAGGACGAAGTCGGCCGGCGGTACTGCGAGCAGAACGCCGGTCATGCCGCCGATTACGAAGGTCAGCATGAAGGCAATCGTCCACATCATCGGCAGTTCGAACCGGATGCGGCCGCGATACATTGTGAACAGCCAGTTGAATATCTTCGCGCCCGTCGGGATCGAGATGATCATCGTCGTGATGCCGAAGAAGGAATTCACGCTGGCGCCCGAGCCCATGGTGAAGAAGTGATGCAACCAGACCAGATAGGACAAGATCGTGATGACCAGCGTGGCGTAGACCATCGAGGTGTAGCCAAACAGCTTCTTGCCCGAGAAGGTCGAGGTCACTTCCGAGAACACGCCGAACAGCGGCAGGATCAGGATGTAAACCTCCGGATGGCCCCAGATCCAGATCAGGTTCACATACATCATCGGGTTGCCACCGAGATCGTTCGTGAAGAAGTTGGTGCCGACATAGCGATCCAGCGACAGCAGCGCGAGAACGGCGGTCAGGATCGGGAAGGACGCCACGATCAGGACGTTGGTGCAGAGCGAAGTCCAGGTGAAGATCGGCATCTTCATCATGGTCATGCCGGGCGCACGCATCTTCACAATGGTCGCGATCAGATTGATGCCCGATAGCGTCGTGCCGACACCGGCAACCTGCAGCGCCCAGATATAATAGTCGACGCCGACATCCGGACTGTAACCGAGATTCGACAACGGCGGATAGGCCAGCCAGCCGGTCTTGGCGAACTCACCGACGAACAGCGACATCATGACAAGGATGGCGCCACCGGTGGTCATCCAGAAGCTGAAATTGTTCAGGAACGGGAACGACACGTCGCGCGCACCGATCTGCAGCGGCACGATGTAGTTCATCAGGCCGGTGACCAGCGGCATCGCGACGAAGAAGATCATGATCACGCCATGCGCCGTGAACACCTGATCGTAGTGATGGGCGGGCAGGAAACCTTCGGAGCCATTGAAGGCCATGGCTTGCTGGGCGCGCATCATGATCGCGTCGGCGAAACCGCGCAGCAGCATGACGATGCCCAGCACCATATACATGATGCCGATTTTCTTGTGGTCCACGCTGGTGAACCACTCCTTCCAGAGATAGCCCCACAGCTTGAAATAGGTCAGTGCGCCGAGCAGCACGATGCCGCCGAGCGCGACCATCGCGAAAGTCGCGACCAGAATCGGCTCATGATAGGGAAACGACTCAAGCGTCAGGCGGCCGAAGATGAACTTCGCAAGCCCGGTATTTGCCAGTGCGGCTGTATCAGACATTTAGATCGACCCGATCAGGTGTTGGAAGCGCGCCGCTCGGCAGGCGGCGGCGCAGGCGTGAAATTGAATGGCGCGGGGGCGGCACCCGGGCGCGCGAGACCAGCACCGGTGACCGGCGTCGGGTCGAGTGGAGTCGTCGTCGAGCGGTGATCGGCTGCTTCGCGTGCGGCCTCGGCGAGGGTGCAGACGCTGGCGACGTAATTCTTCGTCGAGCTGGAGCCGTCAAGCATCGAAATATTGTATTTCAGCGGCAGGATGTTGCGGGCGCTGGCAAGGCCGAGGCCCCCCTTAGCGTCCATCGCCATCATCTCACTCATGCACATCTTGCCGGGCTGGGCGCACATGTTGAGGATCGCCTTGTAGAGGTCAGGTGCGACTTCCTTGTAGAGACGAACCGGCACATTCTCGCTGGGCTTTTCGAGATCCAGATAGGCCTCACGGCTCAGCGTCTCATTGCTCGCCTTGGCCTTGGCGATCCAGGCATCGAAGCCGGCCTGATCGACGCCATGGAACTTGAAGCGCATGCCGGAAAAGCCGGCGCCGCTATAGTTCGCCGAGAAACCGTCATAAACGCCAGCCTTGTTGATGACCGCGTGCAGCTTGGTTTCCATGCCGGGCATCGCATAGATCTGGCCGGCGAGCGCGGGGATATAGAAAGAGTTCATCACCGACGAAGCAGTGATCTTGAAGCGCACCGGACGATCGACCGGCGCGGCCAGTTCATTGACCGTAGCAATGCCGTATTCCGGGTAGAAGAACAGCCACTTCCAGTCGAGCGCGACGACTTCGACCTGCAGCGGCTCAAGAAGGCTCGCAGCATTGCCGGGCGCAATCCGGTCGAGCCGACGATACGGGTCTAGCAGATGCGTGCTGGACCAGGTCACGGCGCCGAGACAGATGATGATGAGGAGGGGCATCGACCAGATGACGAGCTCGAGATGGGTCGAGTGATCCCAGTCCGGCTCGTATTTCGCGTCAGCATTCGACTGCCGGTACTTCCAGGCGAAGAACACGATCAGGGCCATCACCGGCACGATGATCAGCAGCATCAACACCGTGGAAATGACCACGAGATCGCGTTGCTGCACTGCGATGTCACCCGCAGGATTCATCACGACGAAATTGCATCCGCCCAGCAAGGCAACCAAGGGCAGCAAAAGGAGTATCCGTAGGCGGCTCAAGGTGTTACCCATTCGATAATGTCCGTACGCGCGCACGGTTAGGCGTATTTGCTGCAGGGCAACATTGGACAATTTGTCCAATGGTCCGAAGACGCGGTTCGCGACAAATCGTCAACCTCGCGTCGCCCTTTGGGCGTCGATTGCATGACCTTCAACACACCACCGACGGATAGAAAAAATGGCGCAGACGTCATCGACGATCGAACGGGACGCACGCCTTCTGCACGCGGATGGCCACGGAGCGGTTAACCCGGGCGAGATCGCCATTGGCGTCATCATCGGCCGGACCTCCGAGTTCTTTGACTTCTTCGTCTATGCGATCGCTTCGGTGCTGGTGTTTCCGAAGCTCGTCTTCCCCTATCTCGATCCTCTGACCGGCACTCTCTATTCCTTTGCGATCTTTTCGCTGGCATTCATCGCCCGCCCGATCGGCACGATGATCTTCACGGCCATCGATCGCAGCCAGGGCAAAGGCGCCAAGCTGACCATCGCGCTGTTCCTGCTCGGCGTTGCCACCGTTGCCATCGCCTTCCTGCCCGGTCACGAATCCATCGGCGTCGCATCGGCCTGGCTGCTGGCTGCTGCGCGTATTGGCCAGGGTATTTCTTGGGGCGGCACCTGGGACGGTCTTGCTTCGCTGCTGGCGCTGAATGCGCCGGAGGGCAAGAAGGGCTGGTACGCCATGATTCCGCAGCTCGGCGCCCCGATCGGTTTGCTGGTGGCGAGCGCGCTGTTCGCCTTCTTCGTCGACACTCTGTCCGCTGACGACTTTCTCGACTGGGGCTGGCGCTATCCGTTCTTCGTTGCTTTCGCCATCAACGTCGTCGCCCTGTTTGCGCGCCTGCGCATGGTGGTGACGCCCGGCTACACCGAACTGTTCGAAGCCCGTGAACTCGAGCCGTCCTCGATCACCGAGACGATCGCCCAGCAGGGCCGCACCGTGGTGATCGGCGCCTTCGCACCGCTGGCGAGCTTCGCACTGTTCCACATGGTCACAGTATTCCCGCTCTCATGGGTGTTCCTGTTCACCCGCGAAGCACCCGGCCGCTTCCTGATCGTCGAATGTATCGGCGCCGTGTTCGGCATCATCGCCATGATCGTGTCAGGCTATGTCGCCGACAAGGTCGGCCGCCGCACGCTGCTGACCGGTTCGGCGATTGCCATCGCCGTGTTCAGCGGCTTCGCACCGCAGATGCTGGACGGCGGCATCGTCGGCGAACTCGCCTTCATGGTGACCGGCTTCATCCTGCTCGGCCTGTCGCTCGGTCAATCTTCGGGCTCGGTCGCATCGAGCTTCTCGAAGCGCTTCCGCTACACCGGTTCGGCGCTCACCACCGACCTTGCCTGGCTGTTCGGCGCCGGCTTCGCGCCATTCGTGGCGCTGGTGATGTCGAGCCGCTTCGGCCTGTCCTCGTCGGGCGTGTATCTGCTGTCGGGCGCGGTCGTGACCCTGCTTGCGATCTCGATCAACCGGCAGTTCGCCAGCCGCGACGCCTCGGCGATCCAGCCGTAAGCAACACTGTCGCTAAAGAAAGAGCCCCAGTTCTGATCAGAACCGGGGCTCTTTCTTTTTGTTCTGGCTTATTTCCCTGACGCGAACCGGCATCTACTTCGCTAATGCGACAGCGGCACATCATCCTGGTGCAGGATGCGTTCGGCGGCGCCCTGCAGGTCGTCATACTGACCTGATTTCAACGACCACAGGAACGCCGCGAGGCCGCACAGGCCAAGCCCGATGGCGATCGGAATCAGATAGAAATAGTCTGTCATTCCGCCGGCTCCATTCTGACTGACATTCGCGACGTTGATGCGCTTGCGCCCTGAGACTTGTCGGACCTGCCGTGGCCACGCAGCCGTAGTGCATTGGCGACAACCACGATGGACGAACCGGACATCGCGATCGCCGCAACCAGCGGCGTGACATGGCCCATGATCGCGATCGGCACCGCAATGAGATTGTAGCCGACTGCCAGCGCGAGATTCTGCCGCACGAGATGCCCTGCCTCGCGCGAGACCGCGATGGCCTGCGATACGGCCGACAGATCCTCGCGCAGGAAGACGAGATCTGCGGCGTTGCGCCCGACATCGGCGGCCGATGCCGGAGCCATCGAGGCGTGCGCGGCCATCAGCGCCGGCGTGTCATTGAGACCGTCGCCAACCATCAGCACCTTCTTTCCTGAAGCCGCCAGCTCCACCACATGCGCTGCCTTGCCGCCCGGCAGTACGCCGGCGAAATACGGCACGCCCATGCCGCTCGCAAGCGTGCGCACAGGCGTCTCGCGATCTCCCGAAACGACTTCGACAGCGAGCCCGTTGCGCTTCAACGCGCCGACCGCCTCGGTTGCGCCCTCGCGCAACCGATCCTCAAAGCGGAAATCCGCCACGCATTGTCCATCGTGCGACAACACGACGGAGGATCCATCGAGATCCATACCGCTGGTATCGGCGAGGGCCCATTCCGGCCGCCCGAGGCGCAGCACGCTGCCGCCGAAGCGCGCTTCCATGCCGCAGCCCGGATGTTCGGAGACATCATCGAGCGCAATCGGAGTCGTCGTTGTTGAAACGGCAGCAGCGAGTGCACGCGAATAGGGATGACGTGAATGCGCGGCGATCGCGCCGGCCAGCGCCAGGGTCGCAGGATCGACGTTGTCCGAATTGACGACGCGGGCATTGCCAAGCGTCAGTGTGCCCGTCTTGTCGAACACCACCGTATCGATCTCGGCGAGACGCTCAAGCGCCCCGCCATCCTTGATCATGATGCCGCTCTCAAACAGCCGCCGCGCAGCAACCACCTGCACCATCGGCACCGCCAGGCCGAGCGCACAAGGACAAGTGATGATCAGCACCGCCACTGCAATGGTGATCGCGCGATGCACATCGCCGGACACAATGAGCCAGCCGACGAGTGTGATGGCTGCGGTGAGATGTACCACCGGCGCATAGAGCCCAGCCGCACGATCGGCGATGCGACGATAGACCGAACGGCCCTGCTCCGCGGCTTCCATCATCCGCAGCATTTCCGCGAGGAACGAATCGTTGGCGGAGGCTGTCGCCGTGATGATCAGAGGCCCTGTGAGATTCAGCGTACCGGCGCGCAGCACTGAACCCGGCAGTGCCGGCTGCGGCACGCTCTCACCGGTAACCAGCGAGACATCGAGCTCGGACAAACCTTTAATGACCTGCGAATCGACTGGCACGCGCTCGCCGGCAGCGAGCATGATGGTCATACCCGGCGTGATTTCGCCGACCGGCAGATAGGTCTGCGCACCATCACTCTGCAGAACCAGCGCGCCGCGTGCCGCCAGACGCGCGAGCCCCTTCACTGCAACGCGAGCGCGTTCGCGCATCATGTGATCGAGGGTGCGGCCAATCAGCAGGAAGAACAGCAGCGTCACCGACGCATCGAAATAGGCATGCGGACCATGGATCGCGGTCTCGTACAGGCTCATACCGAAGGCCAGCAAGACGCCGAGCGAGATCGGCACATCCATATTGGTGCGACCGTGACGCAGTGCCTGCCAGGCCGAGCGAAAGAATACCCGGCCGGAATAGATCAGCGTCGGCAGCGCGATCAGCGCAGAGATACCGTGGAACAGATCGCGCGTCGCGGGCTCGGCACCGGACCACACCGAGACCGACAGCAGCATGATATTGCTGGCTGCAAAGCCCGACACCGCCAGCGCACGGATCAGTTCCGACAGCGCCGTATCCGTAGCATCGCCATCGACCTCGAACAGATGCGCTTCATAGCCAACATTGCGTAGCGTTTCGATGAAAGGCGGCGGTGCGGCATCGGCGCGCCATTTGATGGTGACGCGCTTGGTCGAGAGATTCACCCGCGCCCATGTCACGCCATCGAGCGCACCAAGCGCTTGTTCGACCGTGCGAATACAGGCGCCGCAATGAACGTCCGGCACCGAGAGATCGGTCTGCCTCAAACCGCCGGCAATGGTACGGCTGACCAGCAGGACTTCGCGCGGATCCGGCGCCGCCAGTATGGCCAATTCTGCTCCTGAGCCACAGCAACTCATCGGAGACCTCGTTTCTCACTTTGCACATGATCCTTTCGGAAAACCGGTTCCCACTTTTCCGGATCATGCTTTAGCCAGTCACCTCGACACCCGGCTTCATCGCCACATAGGCGTGCCATGTCCCGTGACCGAGCACGGGAAACACGACGATCATACCGAGCAGGCCGGTCATGACATTGATCAAGAACAAAGCCAGCGCGATTCCCGCCCAGGTCAGCATGACCGGCAGATTGGCCCAGACCATTCCCATACTGGTGCCCATTGCAGTAAGCGCATCGACGCGTTCGTTGAGCAGCATGGGAATGGCGAACACGCTGATCGCAAAGGAGAATGCCGCAAAGATGCCGCCGACCGCGGTGCCGGCGATCAGCATCGCCCACCCGATGGGTGTGGTGAACAGCATGGAAGCGACGCCATCGAGGCCGGGAAACGGGTTCATGCCGAAAAACAGCGCGTAGATGATCACCGCGGCGCGGATCCAGACCAGCATCAGCGAGCACAACAGGAGGCCCGCGAACAACAGCTGCCCGCCCGACTTTGGCCGGACAAGGATCATCTGCAGCAGCGACACCCGCTCATGGGCGGCGATCCGGCGACTCTTCTCATAGAGTCCGATGGCGAGCACCGGCCCGACCACCATGAAGCCGGCAAAGGCCGGAAACAGGATGTAGTCCCAGCCGAAGGCGAACAACCCGCCGACCAGGACGACCGAGACCGCAAAAACCAGCACGCCATAGCTGAGGCTCACCGACGGGATAATTGTCAGGTCGCGCCAGCCGGCTTTGAGCCAGTCAAAGGCGACGGATGGCGCGACATGGCGATTCCACGACACCGAGGGTGGTAGCGGAGGAGCAACGGCTGGAAGAGTCATCTTCGACCTCGCAATCTCAATGACGCGGTGTGCATGACGAGGACGCCGCACTGAATTTGCCGGCTTCCGCGACACTGGCATCGCGCTTGACGTGATCGATACAGTCGGGCTGCGACGAGAACGCCACATAGACCATGTGCGCATTGGCCATCAGCACCAACAGCAGACCGGCAGCAATCGCCATCCAAACCCAGACCTTCGCGTTGACCTGCTTCATCGCTGCTACATTCACGGCCCGGCAGCCCTGAGGTTGACGAGATAGAGCGCGAGGATTTTGCGATCGAGCGCCGACAGCCGGGAATCCCAGCTCGGCATGTGACCTTGCCGGCCACCCCAGACAGTCGTGAAGACCGATTGGGCGTCACCGCTATAGATCCAGAAATTGTCACGCAGGTTCGGCGCACCAAGTTCGATATTGCCGGTCGCATTCTCGCCGTGGCAGGCGACGCAATTGTCGGTGAACACCGCCTTGCCGCTGGCGAGCTTCGCGGGCGCGATCGCCTTAGCCGCCGCGGGATTCGACAGGCTGCGGACATAGTCGACGACATCGTCGATCTGCTCGCGCTTCAGCATCCCGTCACGGCCGAAGGCCGGCATCTGCGAGGTCCGCGAGTCCTTGTGCGGCGAATTGACGCCAACGCGGATCGTCTCGGCGATCGCATCGGGCGTGCCGCCCCACAGGAAGGCCTGCGACACCAGCGTTGGAAAGCCGTTGCCGCCCTCGGCGGTGCGGCCATGACAGGCCGCGCAATTATCGCCGAACAAAGTCGCGCCGGTCTGCCGCACGATCTTCATCAACTTCGGATCGGCCTGGATAGCTTCGAAGCTTTCGGTCTCAATCAGCCTGCTCCACTTGGCGCGGTCCGAGGCCGCGTCCTTGATCTGCTCGGCCACGACGTTGCGCTGGTCGATCCCGAGCAGGCCCTTGGTATAGGTCACGCCGAGCGGCCAGGCCGGCATCAGGATCCAGTACACGACCGAATAGAGAAAGGTCGCCCAGAGGAAGAAGACCACCGCACGCGGCACCGGCGTGTTCAGTTCCTTGATGCCATTCCATTCGTGACCGGTGGTGAGATAACCGGAGACGGGGTCGCGTTCCTCTACTGCCATCGCTTCGCCTCATACGGCCTGTCCTCAACAGAGGGGTCGAGGATCGACTGCGCGGCAGAGTCGAACGACGTCTTGTTCTTTGGCCAGTAGGCATAGACCACCACGCCGATCGACATGGCGGTCAGGTAGAACAGTCCGAAGGATTTCGCGAACCAGACCGTGGCCTCATGCTCCATCGTCACTCTCCCGCCGCAGCCGTTTTGGCCTTATGAGCCGCATCGGTCAGCTTACCCAATATCTGCAAGTAAGCGACCAGCGCATCCATCTCGGTGGGCTCGCCGGGCTGGCCATCGAAGGCGCGCACATTGGTCGCCTCGCCATAGCGCTTGGTGACACCTTCGGCGAAGGGCGTATCTGGCGTTGTCTGGCCATAGGCATCGTTCGACGCGTTGGCGATCATCTCATCCGTATAAGGCACGCCGACCTTGCGCAGCGCAGCCAGATGCAGACCGAGATCGTCGATCCGCGCCTTGGCGCGCGTGAGATAGGCGTAAGGCGGCATCACCGATTCCGGCACCACGTCGCGCGGATTGATCAGATGCTTGACGTGCCATTCGTCGGAATATTTGCCGCCGAGGCGCGCGATATCCGGTCCGGTACGCTTCGAGCCCCACAGCATCGGATGGTCGTATTTGGATTCGACCGCGAGCGAATATGGCCCATAACGCTCCACTTCATCGCGCAATGTGCGGATCATCTGCGAATGACAGGCATAACAGCCTTCGCGGATATAGATATTGCGGCCAGCGATTTCGAGCGGCGTATAGACGCGCATATCCGGCGCGTCTTCCACCGTCTGATGGATCGTGAAAAGCGGCACGATCTCGATGAGGCCGCCGATGCTGGCGGCAATGATAATGCCGATGGCAAGGCCCATCGTCTTGCGTTCGAGCTTGTAATGCAGGCCGAACAAACCCATCGTCATTCTCCCGGCTGCAGCGCAGGCACGCCAGCGGGCTGTGCCGCCGGACGATCTGCGGCGCGTTCATCGGCCGGCTGATCAGCAGTGCGGATAGTCATGACGATGTTGTAGAGACCGATCACCGCACCAGCGAAGAAGAAGAACCCGCCGACCGCGCGCGCAACGTAATAGGGCTTCATCGCGATCACTGTCTCGATAAAGGAATAAGACAGCGTGCCGCTGCTGTTATAGGTGCGCCACATCAAGCCCTGGATGATGCCTGAATTCCACATCGCGAAGACGTATGTGAAGAGGCCGGCGACAGCGAGCCAGAAGTGCCATTCGACGAGCGCCGGCGAATACATCCGCTCGCGCTTCCACAGCCACGGCACCGACGCATAGATCGAACCGAAAGTGATCATCGCCACCCAGCCGAGCGCGCCGGCATGGACGTGGCCGACGGTCCAGTCGGTGTAATGCGACAGCGAATTCACCGAACGGATCGCCATGAACGATCCCTCGAACGTGGTGAGGCCGTAGAACACCGCAGCCACCATCATGAAACGCAGCGTCGCATCGTCGCGCACCTTGTACCAGGCGCCGTTCAGCGTCAGCAGAGCGTTGCCGGCGGAGCCCCAAGACGGAATCAGCAGCATCAGCGAGAAAGTCATGCCGAGTGTCTGCACCCATTGCGGCAGCGCCGTGTAATGTAGGTGATGGGAGCCCACCCACATATACATGAAGGTGATGCCCCAGAACGAGATGATCGACATCCGGTAGGAATAGATCGGCCGACCCGCGCGCACCGGCAGATAGTAATACATCATGCCGAGGAAGCCGGAGGTGAGAAAGAAAGCGACGGCGTTGTGGCCGTACCACCATTGGGTCATCGCATCCTGCACGCCGGAAAAGGCCGAATAGCTCTTGGCGTGACCGAACGAGACCGGCATCGCCAGATTATTGACGGTATGCAGAATCGCCACCACCAGGATGAAGGCCATGTAGTACCAGTTGGCGACGTAGATATGCGGCTCCTTCCGCCGCGCCAGCGTCCGCATATAGATGACGAAATAGACGATCCAGACGATTTCCAGCAGGAGGTCGGCATACCATTCCGGCTCGGCATATTCCTTCGACTGGGTGACGCCCATGAAGTAGCCGGTGGCGGCGAGCACGCAGAACAGATTGTAGCCGAGCAGTACGAACCACGGGCTGATCTGATCGGGCAACCGCGCGCGCGAGGTCCGCTGCAGCACATAGAGCGAGGTGCCAATCAGTCCATTGCCGCCGAAGCCGAAGATCACTGCACTGGTATGCGCGGGGCGGATGCGGCCGAAGCTCGACCAGCCAGCATCGAACGTCAGATTGGGAAACACCAGCTGCCACGCGACCCAGTCGCCGATGAACATGCCGATGACGGCCCAGATCATCGCCAGAATGATCGCCAGTTTGGTAGGGTCATCGTAATACAGCGCGAGCCGGGCCTCGTCCGGCTCTGGCTCGTAATAGACATAAATGACACCGAAGATGCCGGCGATCCCCGCCAGCATGACAATCGCACCATGGACGCCGAGCGGGTCCTGACGGCCGGCGATCGCCATCGCAAGGCCGCAAATCGTGAGAGCCAGCAGGATGATGAGCGCGAACTGCCGCTCCGATTTGGTCAATTGCGCGATCATCCGGTCATCCCCTGCTCGTCTCGCGGCGGCTCGTCAGGCAGGACGCGCAGCGCCCGATCGGCACAGAGCATCCTCACACCATCACGACTAGCTCACTCCGCCGCCACAGCGATTGACTTAGGTCAAGCCCGCGAACGGATTCCGACCGGGATCAATCGCAATTTTTGATACTTACAACCAATGTCGCGCAACCGAACCTGGCGCGTCTCTTTTACAGGCGCAGACAGGATGCCTTTGCCTGTTAGTCCTTCACGTCGTAGCGATAGGATTTCGAGACGATCTGCCAGCCATCGGCCAGCTTCATCGCGATCAGGTAGTCGGTGAAGTAACGCGGCGGCAGCTGGCAGCGCACCTTGATGAAGGCTGTCTTGTCGTCGGAGCGATCAATGGTGACAATGAGGTCATCGCGGGTCTTGCCATCGACCTTGCCCGAGGTCCGCGTACGAACCATGGCCATCCAGTCCGGCATGGTCAGCACTTTCAGCTCGCCATTCTCGACCCAGCGCAGGTCCGCGGTCGGATGAAAGATCGCGCCAAGCTTGTCGGCATCAGCCTCGTAGAGGCCGTCGAAATAATGCTGGATCACCGCTTCAACGGTCGAACGATCATAAGCCAACTTAGTCCCCCACCCACAATCAGACTGGAACCCTTATAACACAGAAGCGATGACGGCCATACTATACCGTTGCGTGGGTGGTCCGGCCTTAGATCACTTGCTGTCACCCAGCATCTTTCGAAAACGCTCGATCTCCTGCGGCACGAAATGCGCAAGATAGGCCGGCGCCATTTCGGCATCTGCGGCGGGCATCGAGCCGAGATCATCGAGGCGCTTCTGATAATCGGGATTGGCAACGGCAGCGCGCATCGCGGCATTGAGCTTCGCGATGATCGGCGCAGGCGTGCCCTTCGGCGCGAACAGCGCATACCAGCCAGATATTTCAAATTGCGGCAACCCGGCCTCGCTGGCGGTCGGAACGTCAGGCAGATGCGGCAAGCGCGTTCTGGATGCCAGCGCAATCGCGCGAATGAGACCGCTCTGGATGGCCGGCGTCACCGACGCCGAGGAATCGCAGATGCCATCGATCTGCCCACCTATCAGATCATTCAGGGCCGGACCGCCGCCGCGATAGCCGACCAGCGTGACATCGATGCCCGCAGCCTGAACGAAAGCCTTGCAGAACAGATAGTTCTGCGAGCCCACACCGGAGTGGCCGATATTGAGACGGCCGGGATTCTGTTTCGCATGCGCGATGAATTGCGCGAGATTGTCGGCCGGAAAATTGCGCCGGATGGCAACCATAGCCGAACTCTTGTTGAACATGCCGATGCCCGCAAAATCCGACGGCGCGAATTTCACATCGGGTGTGAACAGGTAGACCGCAGTATTGGTGCCGCTATTGCCCTGCACGATGGTGTAGCCGTCAGGCGGGGCCTGCGCGACGCGAGCCAGCGCCACGGCCCCGCCCGCACCGCCGATATTTTCGATCACGATGGGCTGACCGAGATGCCGGCTCATCTGTTCGGCAATCAGCCGTGCATTGACATCGGAACTGCCGCCGGCAGCGAATGGCACAACGAGCGTGATGGGGCGGGTGGGATAATCCTGCGCGGATGCGCACAGCGGCGCGATCAGCACCAGACAGAGCGGAGCAAGCCTGAACCAAGCCATCCCAAATCCTCCCTGACCAGGTCTTGTCTAAGTAGATCTTTGCCTGATTTTTCCGTGATCTTAGGGAGTATCCGGTGCCGGATGCAAAGACATGTTATGCTGCAGAGCGGCGTAACCAACGGCGTGCGGCGCCGTTCCTTGAGTCTACGGAGGTCCTATGACCATCTCCATGGTTCACCCAACGATCGACACCAAGAGCCTGCTGGCCGGCGCACAATTCGCCGACGCCTTCAGTATCACGACCGAAACGACGGACCTGACCGCCCGCGACGCCGCCACCCGCATGCTCAGCCACTCTCCGCCCTGGGTGGACGCCCTGATGCGGCTGCGGGATCTGATCGTTGCGCCCTTCGGGCTGAAGACGGCGCACTCTGCGCGTCACGCCAATGTCGACAAGGTCGGCTTTTTCCCTGTGCTCAGCGAGACGCCGCAGCGTCTGATCGCGGGATTCAATGACAATCATCTCGATTTTCGCGTCGTGGTCGATGTCGCAGCGGACGGTACCGGCCAGCGCGTTACGGCAACGACCGTCGTGCTGATGCATAACTGGCTCGGACGTATCTACCTGACGGTCATCAAGCCGTTTCACCGAATGGTGGTCCGTTCCATGCTGCGGCAGGTCACGCGCTGAATTTGCCGTGGCGGCCGTGGGGAACCTGGGTCATCGCAGCCCGTTAGCCCATATGCCATTTACCGAGATCGATCCGCAGAACGACGAGCTGAAAGTCACGCTGGCGCACGCGTTTGACGCCGCTTGGCAGCCCTTTGTGACGCATGAAGGCGAGTCCGCGGATACGCCCGAGAACCGCCGCCGCCTTGCCGCGCGGATTGTCGCCGTGGCGCGGTCAGGACAGATCGATGAAAAGGCGCTCAGCGAGGCCGGATTGATTTACCTCCGCGTACTCGCCGAGGCGGCGCGGCTTTCCGCCCGCATTCGTGACGTCGCATCTCCCGATCTGGCGCCCCAAGCTGACGACCAACGAAACCAGTCGTTCGGCCCGGAGACGGTCGCTGCGATGTCCACAGCGCTGGATCGCTGCCTCGATGAATTGCCGCTGCGGATTTCATCGGACGCCGTGCAGTTGCTCTCGAGCAGTATTCTCGATGAAGCATCGCGCGGGGAGCGCGACCCGGAAAAGCTGCAGCTCCACGCCTTGGCATTGCTCAAGTCGCGTCAATAGGCTCCTTGCTCACCGGATCCGTCTCGGCCCATTCGGCGACGCAACGTTCGAGATCCTTCAAATTCTGTCGCATTTGTTCCAGCGAAAAGCCGATCGCAAAGAAGCGCTCAGCCACATCGCCGGGTAATCCGCGCGTTAGCCCCTCTTGCCGAAGCGCACCGACCTCTCCTGCATAAGCCTGTAGTGCGGTCTGCACCGGCCAGATCGCCGGCGCGCCGGTGCCGCTGCGCAGTGCTACGGCGGTCGAATGCAGAAACGTCGTCATCGCATCGCTGACCCGCGACAGCGGACCCGCCAGCCTGACCTGCAACGCGGATGGCAACGGCACCACCGTGGACCGCCCGATCATGACCAGGTCATGCCGCAGCCGCAGCGTCGTACGCAGCAAGGGACCTGTATCGGGTCCGCGGGACAAATGCGCGGCACGCTCCCGTTCGGCTTCGGCTCCGATCGCATTCAGATTGGTGAGCGCATGGCCGATGCCGTCCTGCAACCGGTGCAGTGCCTCATTGTCGCGCCCGCGCGTCAATGACGCCAGCAGTTCGGTCAACGCCGTTGCGATCAGATCGAGCGCTTCCGCCGAACTGGCCCGGACTTGGCTATGCGCCCGCGACGGCAGCACCAGGAACGACACCAGAAGACCTGTGACGGCACCGACCGTGACTTCGAGCACACGATCGATGGCGGATTCCAGCGGCGTGTTGTGGTTCATCATCGGCAGCAGCAGCACGATGATGGCCGTCACGGTCGCGACATTGAGGCTCGGATTGATCGCCGCGATGAAGGCCAGTGGCGCCACGGAGAGCACAAGCACCGCGAGCAGCGCACCTTCATTGGAATGCGGGATCAGGATCGCAACCGCGCCGCCATAGATGGCGCCGCCGATCGTGCCGACCAGATAATCACGTGTTGCCTTCAGCGACCGCCCGACACTCATCTGGGTGACAATGATCGCCGTCAGCACAGCCCACAGCGGCAGTTTCAGCCCGACGGTCAGGGCTATGATCAGCGCAGCAAGCGCCGCCGTGGTCACCCGGACGCCGAGGCCGAGTTCGACCTTTCGCGCCCGGAAGAAGGCAACCACCCGTTTCAGGAAGCCGAGAATTCGCTTCGATGCGGACATGTCAGAATTGATCCCTGAAACGGATTTTGACGAACCAGTTTCAGCATGGCTGATCCACGCGTCGCCATGGCCGCTTGAAACGCCGATTTGGTCCGCCTAAGGCTATTTCAACAAGAGTGAGGAAACACAATGGCCAATGAGACCGCAACGCTTGCCGCTTATGTCGCGGACCTGAAATTCGACGACATTCCGCAGGACGTGCTGGAACGCGCCAAGGTCCTCACCCTCGATTATCTCGGCAGCACTATCCGTGCCCGCAGCGAGGCCGAATCTACCCCCTCACTGCTGAAGATGCTGGAGGCCCTGTCGCTGGACGGTAAGGGCGACTCCACCGTATTTGGTGACAGCAAGACTTGGACGCCGGCCGTGGCCGCCCTGCTCAACGGCGCGCTCGGCCACTCGCTCGATTTCGACGACACCCATGCCGATTCCTCACTGCATCCGAGCGCCCCCGTCGTTCCCGCCGCCTTCGCCGTCGGCGAAATGGTCGGCGCCTCCGGCAAGCAGGTGCTGACGGCTATCGTCGCCGGCTATGAAGTCTGCTGCCGGCTCGGCAACGCCCTCGATCCGACCTCGCATTACGCCAAGGGTTTCCACCCAACCGCCACAGCCGGCACCTATGGCGCTGCAGCTGCGGCCGGCAAGTTGTTCGGGCTCTCGAAGGATCAACTGATTTCAGCCTTCGGCGTGTCGGGCAGCCAAGCGGCGGGTTCGCTGCAGTTCCTCGTCAACGGCGCCTGGAACAAGCGCTACCAGGTCGGCGCGGCCGCCATGAACGGCGTGATCGCCGCGACTTTAGCGCGCAACGACTTCATTGGCGCGACCGAATCCGTCGAGGGCAAGCATGGCCTGCTGGTTGGCTATAGCGATAACTCGCATCCGGAGAAGGCCGTGGCCGATCTCGGCTCGGTCTACGAGACCATGAAGATCGGCATCAAGCCCTATCCGAGCTGCCGCTACACGCATGCGGCGATCGACGCATTGGTGGCGATGCGGCGCGAGCACAATCTGACGCCCGAGCAGATCAAGCGCGTCGAGATCGGCCTCCATCGCAACGGCATCACGCTGACGGGCGACGCCGCCACCAAGCGTCATCCGACCTCCATCGTTGGCGGCCAGTTCTCGATGTTCTTTACCGGCGCGCTGGCGCTCGATCAGGGCAGCTTCGGCTGGGACGACTACAAGCGCCTCGGCGACAGCGCGATCAATACGCTGGCCGACCGCTTCGACGTGGTTCAGGACGAACGCCTGGAAGGCAAGCGTCATCCGTTCGGCGCACGCGTCAGCATCCACACTGAAGATGGCGTGCATGAGCGCATCTATGCCGATCCGTCGGGCGAGCCGACATCGTTTCCCGATGCCGTGGCGATGCAGCAGAAATTCCTGCAGCTCGCGCGCCCCGTGCTGAACAATCGCGCCGAGAAATTCGCGGATGCGATCCTCTCGCTCGAGACTTTCGACCGCGTGGCGACGGCGACGGCGCTGGGACGGTAACGGACATCAAGCGCCGTCGATGATGATGAAATCGGCCTCGGCGTATTTTTGCCGGATGGATCTGGCGGTTTCGTATTCCGGGCTACGGTAGCAGGCGGTTGCGGTCGCGTGGTCGGCGAATTCCACCACCACATTGCGATCGCGGGCGTCGCCTTCCATGGTTTCGAAGGCGCCGCCGCGCACGATGAACCGTGCGCCGAACTTGTCGAACGCCGGCTTGGCCGCAGCGAGATATTCCGGATAACGGCCCTCGTCGCGCACCGAGACGCGGACAATCCAGTAGGCTTTCGACATCATGGCTCTCCAGTTTTGATGTGATCGTTGTGACGCGCTCTGCGTCGCGTCGTCGTTGCCACGGCGGGTCACCGCATCAATGCCGGCGCGGGTCACGCCGATATCGCGCAATTCGTAATCGCTCATGGAGCGTAGTTCGTCACGCGCCTGTTGCCGCTCGCGCAGGCATCGCCAGCCGTGACGCAGGGCCGCGACGGCGGCGATCGCGACCGAACGCAACATCCGGCCGCGCTCAGCATGGACACGCCGGATGATGGATCGCTTCAGCGCAGTCCATTGCAGCGGCGTCAGGCGACGGACGTCGTGCGCATACGTTTCGCGTTTGTCGTCGATCATGTCCGCCCCTTTCCGCTGATGGGTGCCGTTGGCCATGCGGGTTTACCCGGCGCATTTCATCCCATAAAATGAATAATCAAGATCATTTCGATCTCATGGAGAGATGTATGGATCTGTCCGAGCTGCGCATCTTCCGCGCCGTTGTGCGCGAAGGCGGTGTGACGCGCGCCGCGGAACGGTTGCACCGCGTGCAGTCCAACGTGACGACGCGGGTGCGTCAGCTCGAGGACGATCTCGGCACGGCGTTGTTCGTGCGCGAAGGCAAGCGCCTGCATCTGACGCCCGCGGGCCAAACGCTCCTCGGCTATGCCGACCGGCTGCTGGCGCTGGCCGACGAGGCCCGCGACGCGGTGCAGGACCCACGGCCGCGCGGCGTCTTCCGCCTTGGCGCCATGGAAAGCACCGCGGCGGTGCGCTTGCCCGGACCGCTCAATGAATTTCACCGCCGCTATCCCGACGTGCAACTCGAAATGCGCATCGGCAATCCGGAGACCCTCGCGAAAGGCATCCTTGCCGGTGATCTCGACGCCGCCTTCGTGGCCGAGCCGATTGCCGCGGCGCCGTTCGACCGCATGCATGCGTTCGACGAGGAGCCGGTGATCGTGTCGTCGCCACGCCATCCGCCGATCGGGCGCAAGGACAGCGCGCCGCGCTCGGTACTGGTGTTCGAGAACGGCTGCCCGCATCGCAAGCGGCTGGAAGACTGGTATGCAAAGCGCGGCGAGATGCCCGAGCGCACCATCGAACTCGGCTCCTATCACGCCATGCTCGGCTGCGTAGTCGCGGGTATGGGCATCGCGCTGCTGCCGGAAAGCGTGCTGTCGACATTCCCGGAAGGCAAGCGGCTCACCGTGCATCGCCTGCCGAGCGGCGAGAATCACGCCGAGACGGTGCTGATCTGGCGCAGGGGCGCGGCTTCGCCGAACGTCCAGGCAATGCAACAGGTGCTGCTGGACGAACGAACGACCCGCGGCCCTGCAGCTAAGCGCAAGGCATCAAGCGTTAACGCACCGCACAATGTGAAGTAGATTTACAACCGCATTCTCCCGTGGCTAACGTCACGCCAATAAAAAGCAAACAGGAGGAGACCTTTATGTTGCGCGTTACAGCGATTGCAGCCGGATTCGTTATCGGCGTTGCGGCTCTTACGACAATCCAGCCTGCCATGAGCCAGTCTGACGGCTGGGTCACGCTGGTCGACAGCACCAAGATGGGCGACTGGGACAAGGTTGGCGACGCCAACTGGGAGATGAAGGACGGGGCACTCGCCGCCGACAAGCTGCTCTCCGGCAAGGATCTCGCTTATCTCGTCAGCAAGACGCCCTACAAGGATTTCCAGATCAAGGCCGAGTTCTGGACCGATGCCGAAGCCAATAGCGGCATCTTCATCCGCTGCGATAACCCGAAGGTGATCGATGGCAAGACCTGCTACGAGGTCAACATCTTCGACAAGCGGCCCGACCCGTCCTACGGCACCGGCGCCATCGTCGATGTGGCCAAGGTCAATCCGATGCCCAAGGCGGCGGACAAGTGGAACACCTATGAGATCACGGCGAAAGGTCCGAAGCTCACGGTCATCCTGAACGGCGAAAAGACCGTCGATGTCGAGGACACCAAGCACGCCGCCGGCCCGATCGCCCTGCAGTACGGCTCAGGCGTGGTGAAATTCCGCAAGGTCCAGATCAAGCCCCTGTAAGCACAGCCATTCCTCAGTCCGGACGGAGCGATCCATCCGGGCTGAGGCCCTTTTACCCGCCCCGCCAAATGCTGTTATGATGGCCCCAACCCCACGGAGCCCTCATGAGCTGGCAACCATCAGAAGATCCGATCCTCGGCGACGCGCAGACCTGCGACGCGCTGGAGCTCGTGATCGTGCCGCGCACCCGCGATCTCGGCGACGGCTTCCTCGTCCGCCGCGCCCTCCCCCATGGCAAGCGCCAGATGGTCGGCCCGTTCATTTTCTTCGACCATTTCGGCCCGATGCAGTTCATCTCCGGCAAGGGCATGGACGTGCGGCCGCATCCGCATATCGGCCTGGCCACGGTGACCTATCTGTTCGACGGCGCGATCATGCATCGCGACAGCGAAGGCAATGTCCGCGAGATTCAACCGGGCGCCATGAACCTGATGACCGCCGGAAAGGGCATCGCCCATTCCGAGCGCACTCCAGACGTGCAACGCCGCGACGGCCAGAAGATGCTGGGCCTGCAGAGCTGGATCGCGCTGCCCAAGGGCTCCGAGGAAATCGCGCCATCGTTCCAGCATTATGCCGCAGACAGCCTGCCGACCATCACCGACACCGGCTTCACCGCGCGCGTGATCGCCGGCAAGGCGTTTGGCAAAGCTTCGCCGGTGTCTATGGTGTCGCCATGGTTCTATGCCGAAGTGGCCGTCGAGGCCGGCACCAGTGTGCCGCTCGATCCCGACCATGAGGAACGTGCGGTCTATATCGTCGATGGCGAGATCGAGATCGCTGGCGACCGCCATGAGGCGCCGCAACTGCTGATCTTCCGGCCCGGCGATGCCATTACCATCAAGGCGACGCGCAATACCCGCATGATGTTCCTCGGCGGCGACGCGCTGGAAGGGCCGAGGCATCTGTGGTGGAATTTCGTGTCCTCCAGCAAGGAGCGCATCGAGCAGGCGAAAGAGGACTGGAAAACCGGCCGCTTCGCGCATGTGCCCAACGAACGCGAATTCATCCCGCTGCCGGAATAGGCTCACTCCTTCATCACGTCGCCGCCGGCCAGACGCCGGACGACTCTGCTTTCGAAAGACCCTGACATGACCACAATGGCCACCAGCGACCTGCCCCTCCCCAAGATCGGTCGCGGCAAGGTGCGCGATATCTATTCCGTCGGCGACGACCGCGTGCTGCTGCTGACCACCGACCGCATCAGCGCCTTTGACGTGGTCATGAACGAAACCATCCCGATGAAGGGCGCGGTGCTGACCCAGATCAGCGCCTGGTGGTTCAACCAGCTTGGCGGCGTGGTCCCGCATCACATGATCTCGGCCGATGCCGACGAGATCATCGGGCAGGTGCCGGCGCTCGCAGGTCACCGGGCCGCTTTGGCCGGTCGCGCCATGCTGTGCCGCCGCACCACCGTCTTCCCGATCGAGTGCGTGATCCGCGGCTACATTTCGGGTTCGGCCTGGAAGGAATATGCCGCGTCAGGCACGCTGGCCGGTGAGAAGCTCGATGCCGGGCTGCTCGAAAGCCAGAAATTCGCCGAGCCGGTGTTCAGCCCGGCCACCAAGGCCGAGACCGGCCATGACGAGAACATTACCATCGCCCGGATGCGCGAGATTATCGGCGAGGAGGATGCCTTCACGCTCGAGAGCATGACTCGCGCCGTTTACACCCAGGGCGAGGAGATCGCCCGCGAGGCAGGCATCATCATCGGCGACACCAAGTTCGAATTCGGCAGGGAAGGCAATGGCCGCATCATACTGATCGACGAGGTGATGACCCCCGACAGCTCCCGTTTTTGGGCCGCCGACGTCTATACACCGGGCCAGTCACAGCCGAGCTTCGACAAGCAGCCGCTGCGCGACTATCTCGACATCGAGCGCCGGGCCGGCCGCTGGAACGGTGAAGCCCCGCCGCCGCCGCTGCCCCCTGAGGTGATCGACGCCACCAGCAAGCGCTATTTGGAGGCCTATCGCCGCCTGACCGGCACGGAGCTGGTCATCAACTAACAAACTGACTGTCTTTCCCTCGGACTGTCATAAAAATAGTCTTGTCCGTACATCTCACCGTCGTCTACCAGAGACGGCGGCGGTTGCGCCTGTCGCGCAGCGCTCCTACAGGTTCGCGCGTGACATACTTCCGGCCCGCACTCCTCATCGCCCGTCATTGCGAAAGTAGCCGCCCATGACTGACTCCCTTGTCAGCCCGGGCGTGTTGCACGCATGGCGTAATGACGTGTTCGGCGGCCTGATCGCCAGCGTCCTCACCATCAGCTTCGGCCTGTCCTATTCGGTGCTGATCTTCACCGGGCCGCTGGCCTCGCTGCTGCCCTACGGCATTGCCGCGACCTTCATCTCTGCAAGCGTCATAGCCGCCGTGATCGCCCTTGGCAGTTCGTTCCCCTTCGCGGTCGCCGGCCCCGAGAGCTCGACCGCAGCCGTCGCCGCCATCCTGGCGGCGGCTCTGGTCGAGCACATCGTTACGGCCGATGCACCGTCTGCCTTGCTTGGCCCGGTGCTCATCACCCTATCCTCGGCCACGATCATCACCGGCATTGTGCTGTGCGGCTTCGGCGTTACCCGCATGGGACGCGCTATCCGCTATGTGCCCTATCCGGTGATCGGCGGATTTTTGGGAGCCACCGCCTGCCTGATCGTCACCGGCGCCATTCAGGTGATCACCGGCTACAAGCTGCAATGGACGAACCTGGCAAAACTCGCCAATCCGATGATGTTTTACGAGTTGCTGGCCGCGGTAGCCGTCGCACTCACCATCTATGCGACCTGGCATCGGTCCCGTAAGCCACTAGGCCTGCCGATGATTCTCATCGGGAGCGTCATAGCGGCTCATCTAGTTTTCAAGATCGCCGGTGTGTCCGTGATCGAGGCACAGGCTATGGGCTGGACCTTCGCATCGCCGCCCAAGGCCAACCTGACCTTACCCTGGGCCTTCTTCAGCGACGGCTATCCATGGCAGGCGCTGCCCGGACTCATCGGCAATTTCATCGCTGTGATCTTCGTGACGGCCGTGAGTACCCTGTTCAATACGACGGGCCTCGAAGTCGCCGCACATCGGGAAGCCGATATCGAACGCGAGCTCAATGCGACCGGGGCGGCCAATATCCTGGCCGGGGTACTGGGAGGCTATGCCGGCTGCATCTCGATCAGCCGTTCGCTCCTGAATCGCAACAGCGGTGCCACGGGGCGGCTTTCGGGCCTCACCGTCGCCGCGGCAGCCGCGCTGATGCTCGTCGTCGACCCCGCGCTGCTGGCCTATATGCCGCGCTTCGTGCTCGGCGGCCTGCTGCTGTATCTCGGCTTGGAGCAACTTCATCGCTGGATCGTCGACTCCCGCAAGCGGCTGTCGCTGCTCGACTACCTGTCGCTACTGGCAATCATCATCATTATTCTCACATGGGGGTTCGTGGCCGGCGTGCTGATCGGCATCGTGATCGGCTGCGCCACCTTTGCGCTCAGCGTATCGCGGGTATCCTCGATCAAATACGGTTTCGATGGCTCCGAATATCGCAGTTCGCTCGATCGATCACTTGAGGATCAGCGTACGCTGGCGGCGCATGGCCGCGAAATCCAAGGCCTTAACCTGCAGAGCTATTTGTTCTTCGGCTCGGCCAACCGGCTCTATCTGCATGTCAAGGCGCTGCTGCGCCGTCATCCCGAGTGCCGCTATCTCGTCTTCGACTTCAAGCTGGTGACGGGCATCGATTCGTCGGCCGCCCACAGCTTCGCCCAGATCAAGCGCATCGCCGAAGGCCACGGCACCACGCTGGTGCTCGCCAATCTTCATCCCTCAGCCAATCGCAATTTGCGCGCCAGCCTGTTCATCGATGACGCCGTCAAGGTCATGGGCGAACTCGATCACGCGCTGGAGTGGTGCGAGAACGAGGTGATCGCGCGGCATCGCGGGCTCGCCGAAGAAGAAGCCAACTTGCGCGACTGGTTCACCAAGATCCTGCGCACCGCCGACGATTCCGAAGAACTGATGCGCCGCTGCCAGCGCGTCGAGGTCGTTGCCGGCGAGATCATCGTTCAGGCCGGCGACGCTGCCGATTCCATGCACTTCATTCTGGACGGCCGACTCGGCATCATGGTGCCGGCGGGCGATGGCAAGCTGACGCGGGTGCGCAGCCTCGGGCGTTACACGACAGTGGGCGAAATGGGCCTTGTCGCCTATGCACCGCGCAGCGCCACCATCCAGGCAGAGATCGCCAGCGTGCTGTATCTGCTGCGCGCCGACGCCTTCGAGGACATCAAGCAGAACCATCCGGCATTGAGCCAGAAACTGCTGACTTACTTCGTGTCTGTGATGGCGGAGAGGCTGGCTTTTGCGAGCCGGATGATTGCAGTGTTGCGAAGGTAAGAATAGCCGACACAGCGCATCTGAAACGGACGTCGCGATCGTCTACGAGTTGGAGCCGCCGACACCGACGGCCGAATTGGCAGGTTTCGTTGCCTTGCGGCTGGCGCGCCAGTTCTCCCACCTTTGGACAACGACAAAAAAGGTCGGAACGAACAGGACGGCAAGGCAGGTCGAGGCGAGCATGCCCGAGAATACGGTGATGCCGATCGACTTGCGGGCGTTGGCGCCGGCGCCGGTCGCGAGCACCAGCGGCAGCACGCCGAGAATGAAGGCGAAGGACGTCATCAGGATCGGCCTGAATCGCGCACGTGCGGCTGCGACCGCCGACTCCAGTAGTGGCTTGCGATCATGCACGTGCAGTTCGATCGCCACCTCAACGATCAGGATCGCGTTCTTCGCCGACAGCGCGATCAAAAGAATAATGCCGATCTGGGTGTAGAGATTGTTCTCGATTCGCAGCGCGGTGAGTACCGCCATCGGGCCGAGCAGTGACAGCGGCACGGCCAGGATCACCGAAATCGGCGCGTACCAGCTTTCATACTGCCCCGCGAGCACCAGATAGACGAGCAGCAACGCAAGACCGAACACATAATAGAGCTGATTGCCGACGATCTTTTCCTGATACGACATCGCCGTCCACTCGAAGCCCGTTCCCGGAGGCAGCGTCTTCGCCGCAATCTGCTCCATCAACGCCATGGACTGCCCCGAACTGTAGCCCTGTGCTGGCAGGCCGATCACCGTCGCCGTCGGATAAAGATTATAGAGACTGATCAGCGACGGCCCCACGGCAGGCGTAATCTTCGCCACAGTGCCAAGCGGAACCATGTTGCCCTGCTGGTTGCGCACCATCAGGTTCTCGATGTCCCGGGCAGTCAGCCGGAATTTGGCATCTGCCTGTGTGTAGACCTGAAAGGTGCGGCCAAACTTGTTGAACTGGTTGACGAAGGACGAGCCCAGATAAGACGACAGGGTCGAGAACACCTGATCTGTCGTGACATGCAAAGTCTGGGTCTTGATACGGTCGACCTCTATATCGAATTGCGGCACCATCGAGCGGAACGGCGAGCTGACGCGCTGCAAAGCACTCTGCGTCTGTGCATTCGCCACGATCGCGCCGGTGATCGCCTGCAGCTTGTTATAATCGGCGTTGCCATCGCGCAGTTCGATCTGCATGGCGAAGCCCGCCGCATTGCCGATGCCCTGAATGGGCGGCGGCGGAATCACCAGAATGCGCGCCTCTGGAATCACCGACAGGCTCTCGTTCAATCCAACGAACAACGAACGAAGATCCTGCCCCGGTCCGCGCTCGCTCCATTCTTTCAATATCAGATAGGCAACACCGGCATTGGCGAGGCTGGAGCTGCTGTCGAGTGCGGAGATGCCGGCAATGGTAACCACCTGTTCCACCGCTGGCGTCTTCGCGGCCAATTCGCTGACTCGATCGAGTACACGCTGAGTCCGATCCAGCGCGGCACCATCGGGCAACTGGACTGCGACCAGCAGATAGCCTTGATCCTCGATCGGGATGAAGCCGGTGGGAATCCGGGATAGGCCGTAACCGCCAATACTGATCAGGATCAATGCCAGGACAACCGAGAGATTGCTGTGCGCGACCATGCGACCGATCAGAGCGGCATAGCCCCGTTCGAGCCGGTCGTAGACCCTGTTGAACCCACGATAGAAAAAATTGCGCTTCTCCGGCGGCACCGGGCGGCGCAGCCACAATGCGCATTGCGTCGGCTTCAGCGTGGCCGCATTGACGGCGCTGAGCAGCGCCGTGGCCGCGATGACCAGTGCAAATTGCGCATACATGCGCCCCGTCAGCCCGGGCAGGAATGCCGCCGGCAGGAACACCGAAATCAGTACCAGCGTGATGCCGATGATCGGGGCGAACAGCTTGCCCATCGCGCTGATCGCCGCGTCATGGCCGGACATGCCCTGCTCGATATTGTAGGCCGCGCCTTCGACGACCACGATGGCGTCATCGACGACGATGCCGATCGCCAGAACGATGGCGAACAGGGTCGACAGATTGATGGTGAAACCGAGCGCCGCCATCGCCGCGAAGGCGCCGATGATCGTCACCGGCACAGTGGTCGCCGGCACCAGCATCGCGCGCCAGTCCTGCAGGAAGATCAGGATGACCACCAGCACTAGCAAACCTGCTTCGAGGAGCGTCTTGTAGACCTCGTTGATCGATGCCTGGACGAATTTCGTGGTGTCGAACGGCGTGTCGTATTTGATGTCGTCGGGAAATTGCATGGCCAGCGCCGCCATCTTCTTCTCGACAGCCTTCTCCACCTCGAGCGCATTGGCGCCCGGCGACTGGAATACGCCAATGCCGACGGCCGGCTTCTGGTTGAGCGAAAAGATCTGGCTGTAGGTCTGCGCACCCAATTCGACGCGTCCGACGTCACGGACCCGGGTGACATCGCCATTGTCGCCGGTCTTGACGATGATGTCCTCGAATTCACCGGGATCATCCAGCCGCCCGTTGATATTCAGTGTGTACTGGAAGGCCTGCCCCGCGGGCGTCGGCGGCATGCCGATCTGCCCCGCAGAAACCTGCTGGCTCTGCTGCTGGATGGACTGGATGATATCCTGCGGCATCAGCCCGCGCACTTGCAGCTTGTTCGGATCCAGCCATATCCGCATCGAATACTGACCGGCGCCGAACACCGTCACATTGCCTACGCCGGACAGACGTGACAGCTCGTCCCGGATGTTGATCGTGGCGTAATTGCTCAGAAACAGGCTGTCATAGGTCGCCTTCGGCGACGTCAGTGTCACGAACAACAGGATCGCCGTCGATTTCTTCTGAACGGTCACGCCCTGATTCTGAACGGCGGTCGGCAGCGATGACAGCGCGCTCGATACGCGGTTCTGCACCAGCACCTGTGCGAAATTCAGATCGGTGCCGATCTTGAACGTGACCGTGAGCGAATAGGTGCCATCTGCAGCGCTGTAGGACTGCATATAGAGCATGTCCTCGACGCCATTGACCTGCTGTTCGATCGGCAGCGCGACCGTGTCCACGATGGTCTTGGCGCTGGCGCCGGGATAGCGCGTCGTCACCTGGACGGTCGGCGGCACCACATCGGGATATTGTGCGACAGCGAGGCCATAGAGCGAGACGCCGCCGATCAGGATCATCAGCAGCGCGATGACATTGGACAGGACCGGCCGCTCGATGAAGAACTTCGAAATCATGGCCTGTCCTATTTGGTCGGTGTCGGCGCTTCGATCTTTCTCAGTTGCGGATCGACCTTCTGCCCCGGAATGGCCCGCAGCAGGCCCGCAATGACGACGCGATCGTCCGGCTTCAGGCCGCTTTCGATGACGCGAAGCTCAGCTTCCAGCGGGCCGGTGACGACCTTGCGCTGTTCGATGACATTGTCGCCATTCACGACCAGCACATAACGCCCGGCCTGATCGCTGCCGAGCGATACATCCGGCACCAGCAGGGCGTTGTCCTGCTGGTCGATGGACACGCGAACGCGAACATAGAAGCCCGGCAACAGGATGCGATCCGGATTTGGCAGAACACCTCGCACCGGCAGCGTACCCGTCGACTGGTTGATGGTCGGCGAGATGTAGTCGATCTGGCCCTTGTGCGGAAAACCAGTCTCGGTCTGCAGTCCGATCTCGATCGGCAGCCGCCTGAGATCGTTCACCGTCAGTCCGCGTCGCCGGGCTTCATCACGGATGCGCAGAACGTCCTGTTCGTTGACGTTGAAATTCACATAAATCGGGTCGAGCTGCACGATCGTCGCAAGCTGGGTCGGCGACGCGACACCAACCAGTTCGCCAACCGACACCAGATGTGCGCTGACGATGCCGTCAAACGGCGCAATGACATTCGTATAACCGTAATTGACGGCCGCGATTTTAGTGTTGACCTGCGCCTGCTGCAGATTGGCTTGTGAATTTTCGCGTGTCGCCGTCGACTGCTCGAGCGTTGACTGCGCAACAACCTGCCGGGATACGAGGTCCGACTGGCGCTTGAAATCCGATTCCGCCTGCTTTGCAGACGCCTGCGCACCGGCTTCCGCAGCCTGCGCCTGTTCAAGCTTCAACTGGTATGTCTCAGGCTCGATCGTGAACAGCGTCGTGCCCTGCTTGACGAAGGAGCCGTCCTGGTAGTTGATCGACTGCAGAACGCCCTGAACGCGCGCCACGAGATCGACATTCTTGATCGGTGCTGTATTGCCTGTCGCTTCGAGGAAGCGCGTGATGCCGCGCTGCACAGGGACCGCCACCTCAACTTTCGGCGGCGGTGGCTGCACGAAAGTGTTTTGCTCGCAGGCACTTAAAAAGAGACTCGCCAGCGCGATGCTTGAAACACGCATGACCGTGACATGCTGCAGCTGCTCAATGCGGGTTTTCGGTCCAGATGAACAGGCGCGCACAAATCGCATTGTCCTGCCTCAGTCAAAAGACTCTCAAAAAAAGCCTTGGCCAAAAACGACAGCCGCCCGCATCAATAGCAACAATCCACTTGTAGTGAAACCGAAACCGTAAAATGATGTCGGACCGAAGTTGTTTTGCGAATGCCTTTCAGAACTCACGCTTCTTGAAGATTTTACGCAGTTGCCCTGACTAACTGGGCGGTAGCAACGAGGATTTCAGCGATGAATTTCATGTTCGGCTTGGCCGCGCGATATCGCGTATCGATGGCTACTATCATTCTAATCGCAATCGCGAGCCCCACCTTTGCGCAAGCGCCGAGCCAGGCGCAGCGTGACGCGATCAAGACGCAGTGTCGCTCGGATTACATCGCGCATTGCTCAAACGTTCCTCCTGGTGGAGAAGCCTCGCTGCAATGCCTGCAAAAGAACATGACTAGTCTTTCTGCGGGATGTGCGGGCGCGGTGCGCGCAGTTCAGGCGCCAACTACGGCACCGAAGGCCACCGCTCCAACGCCTGCTGCAGCGCCCAAGACAGAAGCAACACCACCGGCTACCAAGCCCGCGCCCGCCACTGCCGCACCAAAGGCGGCGGTGAAAAGCACAGCCCCGCCACCTGCTGCGGCAGCCACAACCGCTGCGCCTGCTGCCGCCGCTGCTCCTGCACCTATCGTGCTGCGGCCGATGCGGCCACGCGAAGAATTGCTTGTGATGAGATCGGCATGCGGCGGCGACATCAGATCGCTCTGCGGCGGCGTAGCGCCTGGTGGCGGCCGCATCGTGCAATGCCTGGCCAGCAACAGCGCATCACTTTCGCCGGCTTGCACCAGCGTTCTTGCGCCATTCGCTCAACGATGAACACGATGCGCCCGGCAATAGGTGGGATCACTCTCCACGGAAGGCCAAAATCAACTGGATCAACCGGACAGACAGAATGACGTAACAGAGCGACATGATGATCTGAAGCGCCACGTGCCATTCCAACTTTGCGAGCTTGTAGAGGCCATCGAGGAAATTCAGCAGCAACAAAACAATTCCGAACAGCATGACACCGCGACCGACAAGACCGTGGCGCAAATATCCAAACAGGACGATCAGGGGCTCATTGCTCGACACATGCGCCCCGGCCGAGATGATCAAAGTGCCGATCACCATCTTTTCGACGTGACTGAATATTTCCTTTGAGGCGGGCTCGATATGTCGACCGTGAAAAGTAAGCCACCTGGTTCTGAAATCCGACATGCTTTCTCCTGTTGAGATCAACACCGGGCAAAATCGTCCCATCGCATGTTTCTGGTCGGCAAGGATTTGTATTTAGGAGATTGAATAAACGTTCTGTCGGATCGAGACGCAAGGCGGCGTCGCAAGATTTCTCATTGACCACGCAGCCTTTGCGTCTCCTGCGAACTACTCTTTGCGCGTGAAGCCACTTCTCATTTGATCGTTCTTAATTCCGCCTACTGAAGCCCACGAACCTTTCTTCGTTTGTTTTGCCAACCAACACAGCCGGGAGATCACCATGCGTACTTTCTTAATGATGGTTGCAGCCGTTCTCGCATTCGGCACGACGATGACGTTTGAAGCCACCGACGCCAACGCCGTCGTCTGCGCACGCGGCGTTTACCGTGCCGGCTGCGCCGGCTATCGTGGCGCCGCGGTGGTGCGCCGCCCGGTGGCGGTCGCGTGCCGCACCGTCTGGGTCAATGGCGTGCGCGTCCGTCGCTGCTACTGAGCGACGTTGGCTCGGCCAGCCCAAATGCAAATGCCCGGCACATCTAGCGAAGCTTGCTTCGCGCTGGCCGGGCATGACGCATAATGAATTTTAATTGGGTCGGAGGTGACGCCTCAGATCCCCGACATCATGATGTATTTGATCTCAACATATTCTTCCATGCCGTGATGCGAGCCTTCGCGGCCCAAACCCGACTCCTTCACACCACCGAACGGAGCGACTTCGGTGGTGATGAGGCCGGTATTGACGCCGACCATGCCGGACTCCAGCGCTTCCGCAACACGCCAGACACGGCCGAGATCACGCGAATAGAAGTACGATGCCAGACCGAACGGCGAGGCGTTGCACATGGCGATGACATCGGCTTCGTCCTTGAAGCGGAACACCGGCGCGAGCGGGCCGAAGGTTTCTTCCTGCGAGACCAGTGCATCCGATTTCACATTGGCGAGCACCGTCGGCTCGAAGAACGTGCCGCCGAGCGCATGGCGCTTGCCGCCGGTGACGATCTTGGCGCCGCCCTTTACCGCATCGGCGATGTGGCGCTCGACTTTCTCGACGGCCTTCTCGTTGATCAGCGGGCCTTGGGTGACGCCCTGTTCGGTGCCGTCGCCGACCTTCATCGCTGCGACCTTCTTCGACAGCTTCTCGACGAACTGATCGTAGATGCCATCCTGCGCATAGAGGCGGTTGGCGCAGACGCAGGTCTGGCCCATGTTGCGATATTTCGAGACAATCGCGCCTTCCACGGCGGCATCGATGTCGGCATCGTCGAACACCACGAAGGGTGCGTTGCCGCCGAGTTCGAGGCCGAGCTTCTTCACGCCGACCGAAGCCTGCTTGTAGAGGATCTTGCCGACATTGGTGGAGCCGGTGAAGCCGACGAAGCGCACCGCAGGATGTTCGCAGAGCACGAGGCCGATCGCCGATGCGTCGCCGGTGATGATGTTCAGCACACCCTTCGGCACGCCGGCACGCTCGGCGAGTTCAGCCAGCGCGAGCGCCGACAGCGGCGTCTCGTTGGCAGGCTTGATCACCACGGTGCAGCCGGCGGCCAGCGCCGGCGACACTTTGCGGGTGATCATCGAGTTCGGGAAATTCCACGGCGTGATGGCGCCGCAGACGCCGATCGGCTGCTTGATGGCGAGGAGCCGGGCATCGGCACGCTGGGTCGGGATGGTCTCGCCATAGACGCGGCGGGCTTCCTCGGCGAAGAATTCGATATAGGCGGCGCCGATATCGACCTCACCCAGCGCTTCGGCCAGCGGCTTGCCCTGCTCGGTGGTCAGGATCAGCGCGAGATCCTCGCGGTTGGCGATGATCAGCTCGAACCACTTGCGAAGGATATTGGAGCGCTGCTTGGCGGTGAACTTGGCCCAGGCCGGAAACGCCTTTTCGGCGGCCTCGACAGCCTGCGTCGTTTCCTTGGCGCCCATATTGGGCACCTTGGCAATTTCAATCTCATTGACCGGATTGGTCACCGAGGTCTCGCCGGTGCCGACCCAGGCGCCGTCGATGTAGCACTTGTCGCGCAGCAGCGAGGGGTCCTTGAGGCGGTCGCGCAGCGAAGGGGCGGTGGACTGGCGTGCGGCTGAGGTCGGTGACATGGGCGGTTCTCCTGCGGAAAGTGTCGCGAACGTATAGCCGCGGACTTGTAGAGGAGTATAGGCCCGAAAGCGCCCCTTGGCGGCGAATGGCAGCTATCGGCCGCAGGGGTATTTAACGCCCGAATTCAATAGTCGCAGAACGCCGCAAGCCCGATCAGGCCGCGCCGCGCATATAGGTCTCGCGCCGATCGATCATTCGCTCGAAAGCGATGCGGGCGTTGGCACGGTTGGTCGTGGAGAAGGTGCGGTATTCCAGCTCCGGCAGCATCGCTGCGTCGCTGCGACCGAACCAGGAAATAAACGATTTGGGCGGGGCCGAAATCTTCGCCAGCGCCTGCGCCAGATTTTCAGCCGCATCGAAAGCGAACAAGGCGCCGGTCTGCGCCACGCGAACTTCGAAAATTCCTGGACCGATCGGGGCCTCGATGCTCTCGCCACGGGAAGCGCGGGGATAATGTTTCCAGTCGGTCCAGTTCGCGATCATCGTCTGTCTCCGCAGCTGACACGCTGCATCAGGTACTCATGGTCTTACGGATTAGTGTCGGAAGGCGCTTTGACGTTCACGTCATTTTTTGAACACAGCTGCGCCAATTTCGTTCCAAGGCGCGATCGAACTCGCTCCCATGCCCGATATGGTTCCCCTCAGATGTTAAAACCAGCGCAAATGTAATCACATCCGCGAGACCGACGACCTCGCGCCCAAGTTGAATGTCCACGCCGGAAATCGGTAAGGTCAAAGAAAATCGGAGAGGAAACGGATGTCAGTTCAAGTCGAGATTGACCGGATTCTGCAGCAAGCCAGCGAAACAGGTGCGATTCCCGGTGCCGTGGCGATGGCTGCGACGCGGAACGAGATCATTTACCAAGGGGCGTTCGGCAAGCGCGACGCATCCAAGGATACCACCATCACACCGGACAGCGTGTTCTGGATCGCCTCCATGACCAAGGCGATCACGGCAGCTGCAGCGATGCAGCTGGTGGAGCGGGACAAATTGACGCTGGATGCACCGCTGGCGACCGTGCTTCAGGACCTCGCGGAGACGCAGGTGCTGGATGGCTTCGACAGCGAAGGCGCTCCGAAACTACGTCCGCCGCGCCAACCGATCACCTTGCGGCATCTGCTGACCCACACAGCCGGTTTCTGTTACGACATGTGGAACGGCGACATGGTGCGCTATCTTGAGACAACCGGCATTCCGCCGTTTCGCTCCGGACTGAACGCCGCCATGAAGGTGCCGATCATGCGCGATCCCGGGACCCGTTGGGAGTACGGCACCAATATCGACTTCGTCGGCAAGGTCGTCGAGGCCGTCAGCGGCGAACGCCTTGACGCCTATTTCCGAAACCATTTGCTGGCGCCGCTTGGGATGACCGACACCGCCTTCGTGATTGGCGGCGACCAGCGCAAGCGCCTTGTTGCCGTGCACAGCCGCGGCGTCGACGGTGCACTGACCCCGATCCCGTTCGAGATCAAACAGGATCCGGAATTCTTCGCCGGTGGCGGGGGACTCTATGGCACCGCCCCCGACTACATCAAGTTTACGCAAATGATGCTGAATAACGGGACCGGCAACGGCAATCGGATATTAAAGCCAGAGACCGTCGCGCTGATGAGCCAAAACCACATCGGCGAACTCAACATGACGCCGATGGCTTCAGCGGTACCGACCGCCAGTAACAATGTCGACTTCCTTCCGGGCATCGACAAGAAATACGGGCTCAGCTTCATGATCAATACGGCGCAGTCAGCCGAAGGCCGCAGCGCCGGCAGCCTTGCCTGGGCCGGACTCGCCAACACCTATTACTGGATAGATCCAGCGCGAGATATCACCGGCGTCATCATGATGCAGGTGCTGCCGTTTGCGGATTCGACTTGTTTAAAGGTGTTTTCGGATTTCGAACGCGCCGTTTATGCGGAGCTGCATGCGAAGAAGGCGGCGTGAGAGCCGCGATGCGCTGATCTCTCACCACGTCATGGCCGGGCTTGACCCGGCCATCCACGACTTTCCTCTCTTGCCAAGACGTGGATGCCCGGCACATCTAGCGAAGCTCGCTTCGCGCTGGCCGGGCATGACGACAGAGAAGAAAACCCAAGAAATGCAGTCTTAAACCGGCAACCCGTTCTTGCCCGCCAGGTCCTTCAGCGAAACCTGGGGACGCGCGCCGATATGCTGGATGACTTCAGCGGCGGCCATCGCGCCGAGCTTGCCGGCATTCTCATAGCCGGCGTTGCGCACCAGGCCGAACAGGAAGCCCGCCGCGAACAGATCGCCTGCACCGGTGGTATCGACGAGCTTCTCGATCTTGTGTGCAGGCACTGCAACGACGCCATCGCTCGATGTCACGACACAGCCCTTCTCGCTGCGGGTGACGACGCCGAGCTTGGTGTCCTGGCCGAGCTGCTTGAGCGCCGCATCGAAATCCGTGGTTTCGTAAAGCGAGGTCAGTTCGGCCTCGTTCGCGAAGATGAGATCGACGGTGCCGGACCGCATCAGGTCGAGAAACTCGGCACGATAACGACCAACGCAGAACGCGTCCGACAACGTCAATGCGACCTGACGCTTGGCGTCATGGGCGATCTTCGAGGCCTTCACGAAGGCTTCCTTGGCGCTGGCGGGATCCCACAAATAACCTTCGAGATAGACGATCGACGAGGCCGCGACCGCAGCGGCGTCAATATCGTCGGGCGTCAGATCCTGCGCAGCACCGAGATAGGTGTTCATGGTGCGCTCGCCATCGGGTGTCACCAGGATGTAGGAACAGCCGGTGGCCGGACCGCCGGTGGCGGGTTTGGTGTCGAACGCAACGCCGGCCGCACGGATGTCGTGGGTATAGAGCGTGCCGATCTGATCATCCTTGACCTTGCCGACATAGGCCGCGCGGGCGCCGAGGCTGGCGAGGCCGACGATGGTATTGGCGGCCGAACCGCCGGACATTTCGGTGGCAGGGCCCATCGCCTTGTAGATCGCGGTGGCGCGGGCTTCGTCGATCAGCGCCATACCGCCCTTGGTCATCTCATGCGCGGCGAGGAACTTGTCGTCGGCCTGCACCAGCACATCGAAAATCGCGTTGCCGATTCCGAGCACGTCATATTTTGCTGAGGTCATTAAGAATATCCCGTTGCGGCAATTGCGATGAGGCTGAAAATCCGTTTCAACTCGTCTCGCGGTCGCCCAAGTTGAGCCGTCGGTAAAGGCCGGTTTGATGGCTGCAGCGACTATCACGTTCTGCCCCGCGCCAGCAAGGACAGCCCCTTACGATGGTTCTATGATCCGTTCCATCCTGACCGTTTCCACGGGCACTTTGGCGTCGCGATTGCTGGGCTTTGCCCGCGACGCAATGGTGGCTGCGCTGCTCGGTGCAGGCCCGATCGCGGATGCTTTTCTGGTCGCGTTTCAGCTGGTCAACGTGATCCGGCGGTTGCTCACCGAGGGCGCGCTGAATGCGGCGCTGATTCCGGCCTGGCTGCGCATCCAGACGACGCAGGGCGCGATCGCAGCCACAGCTTTTGCGGGTCGTGTGCTCGGCACCATTAGCGTTGCGCTGATCGTCGCGACGATCCTGATCGGTTTTGCGATGCCGCTCGTGATCGCACTGCTTGCCCCGGGTTTCGTCGGCCAGCCAACGCTGCAGCTCGCCGTCGACAATGCGCGATTGATGCTGCCCTATCTGGCCTTCGCCGGCCCCGTCACGGTCATGATGGGACTGCTGAACGCGCAACAACGCTTCGCGGTGACCGCATTTTCGCCGCTGCTCTTCAACATCGCCCTGATCGCCGTCATGGCCCTACTGCTAGTGTGGCGGCAAGAGCCAGACACTGCCGCTATGGCCATGGCGGCCACTGTGGGCATTGCCGGGCTGCTACAATTGCTGATGCTGATCTTGCGGAAATCTGGCGGCAATCTTGCGGCGCCTTTGCGGCTGTCGTTCGATGGCGAGATGCGCGGCTTCTTCCGCAAGGCGTTGCCTGGCATGGTCGCCAATTCCGGGCCGCAGCTTCTCATCGTCACCGGCGCAATCATCGCATCGACGACTCCGGCTGCCGTATCGTGGCTGTATTTCGCGAACCGCCTGATTGAACTGCCGCTCGGCATCGTCGGCACGGCCATGGGCACTGTGCTGGTCCCCGCATTGACGCGCGCCGTGCGATCAGACGATCAAGCCGCCATCGCGCAGGCGGAATCGCGCGGGTTTGAACTCGCGATCGGTCTCGCATTGCCGGCTACGCTCGGACTGATGATATTGAGCCATCTCATCGTGCAGTGTCTGTTCCAACACGGCGCGTTCGGCGCGAGCGACACGATCTCGACTGCAAGCGCGCTGATATGGCTGGCTTTGGGCCTGCCCGCTCAGGTGCTCGTGAAAGCCTTGTCGCCAGCCTTCTTCGCACGCGAGGACACGACGACGCCGCTGCTGGCGACGCTCGTCGGTTTGGTAATCGCAATCATCTTCGCACTGGTTTTGAATAGGCCATTCGGTACGAGCGGCATCGCGGCGGCGATCGCTCTGGCTGCGTGGGGCAGCGCGATCTTTTTGATCGTCCGGAGCGCAGCAGCTTTCGGCTTCTCGCCCGACCATGATGCAAGACGCCGACTGCCGATCATTGTCCTGTCGTCGCTGACCATGGGCGGCCTGCTATGGCTCGCCGCGCATATTGCCTTGCCCTGGACGGCGCAGGCCCACGGCCTGGTACGAGCGAGCTTGCTCGGCCTCCTGATCGTTGGCGGGCTGGCAATCTACGCAGCACTGCTCACCCTCTCCGGCGCCGTGCGCTGGGCCGAAGTCCGCGGCGCCCTCAAGCGATCACCGGCGGCCGGCTAGGGCAGATTGGCAATGGACGCCGCCCGGCGCCTATGGCAAGTCACGCCCCTTGGCCCGCATTCCACCACGGGCGCACAGGAACTAGACGATGGCTTTTACTCAACGGGTTTTTTCGGGCGTCCAGCCGACCGGCAATCTGCACCTCGGCAACTATCTCGGCGCGATCGTGAATTTCGTCAAACTGCAGGAGACGCATAATTGCATCTACTGCGTGGTCGATATGCATGCCGTCACCGTGCCTATTTCCGTGTGGGGCGGCCCGGATGAATTGCGCCGCAACACCCGTGAAGTGACTGCGGCCTTCATCGCCTCGGGCATCGATCCAAAGAAGCAGATCATCTTCAACCAGAGCCAGGTCTCCGGCCACGCCGAGCTGGCCTGGATTTTCAATTGCGTCGCTCGCCTCGGCTGGCTGAATCGCATGACCCAGTTCAAGGAAAAGGCCGGCAAGGACCGCGAAAACGCGTCTGTGGGTCTCTACGACTATCCGGTGCTGATGGCTGCGGACATTCTGCTGTATCGCGCCACGCACGTTCCGGTCGGCGAGGACCAGAAGCAGCATCTCGAACTGTGCCGCGACATCTCGCAGAAGTTCAACAACGACTTCTCCGAATCCATCGCAGCGCAAGGGCATGACGGCCCTTACTTCCCGATGCCGGAGCCTGTCATCACCGGACCGGCGACTCGGGTGATGAGCCTGCGCGACGGCACCAAGAAGATGTCGAAGTCGGACGCGTCAGACAATTCGCGCATCAACCTCACGGACGATGCAGACACGATCGCGCAGAAGATCCGCAAGGCGAAGACCGATCCGGAACCATTGCCGTCGGAAGAGAAGGGCCTGGAGCCGCGTCCCGAGGCCGATAATCTCGTCGGCATCTATGCGGCACTGTCCAATCGGTCGAAGGCTGACATTCTCACAGAATTCGGCGGCGCGCAGTTTTCGGGCTTCAAATCGAGCCTTGTCGATCTCGCTGTCGAAAAACTGTCACCTATCGCCGGCGAGATGAAGCGGCTGACGACATCCGATCTGACCTATGTCGATCAGGTTCTGGCCGATGGCGGCGAACGCGCCGGCGTCATTGCCGCCGAAACCATCAAGTCCGTGAAGGACATCATCGGCTTCGTCCACAAGCGGTAAATTCGCTATCGCATTCCTTTTCTCTGCCACAATCGACGCGACGCAAGTCATCCTTGCGTCGCGCTTGTCGAACGCCGCTGCGCCGTGGCAGCATGACACGATTGCCAAGCCGCTCACATTCTGGCGCATCAGACACGCCACAGCATCGGGACATGCATGAGCACCCAGCGACGTAGTTATGAAAGCGGCCACAAGCCGAAATGCCTCGTGGTCGTCGATGACAGCGAGGAATGGGATCGCGCAGTATATTACGCCAGTCGCTGGGCCATTCGTGTCGGTGGCGGCGTGGTAATGCTGCGCATTATCGACACTGAAGATCGCAACCAGCAATGGCTCGGCGTTGCCGACGTCATGAAGGCCGAAGCCGAAGAAGGCGCCAATGCCGCGCTGGACCGCGCCTCGGGCCGCGCCAATGGCATCGCCGCCATCACCCCTGAACGCGTGATCCGCGAGGGTGATCCCACCGAGCAAATCCTCGACGTAATCGACAAGGACGTCGACATTTCCATGCTGGTGCTGGCTGCCTCAGCCGGCGCGGAAGGCCCCGGCCCGATCGTCACCATGATGGCCAAGCTGGTCGGCTCGTTTCCGGTGCCGGTCGTCATCGTGTCGGGCGCCCTGAGCGACCTCGACATCGACGCCCTGTCGTAACCACCCTTTCGGACGGCTAAGGGACTGCGAAATAGGCCAAATTCGGCGATTTCGCGCCTTGATCGTGCGTTTTTCGTCGCCATCTGCTAGGGGATACTCACGCGCCGGCCTTGAACCGGCGACGCAGGAGAGACCGATGTTCATCCAGACCGAAGCTACCCCCAATCCCGCCACGCTGAAGTTCATTCCCGGCCGCGACGTGCTCGACAGCGGCACCATGGAATTCACCTCACCGGAAGCCGCAACGCGTTCGCCGCTGGCCGAAAAGCTGTTCGCCGTGAAGGGCGTCACGTCAGTGTTCTACGGCTCCGACTTCGTCACCGTGACCAAGGACGACAGCGACTGGCAGCACCTCAAGCCGGCGATCCTCGGCGCCATCATGGAGCACTACATGTCCGGCGCGCCGCTGATGGCCGACGGCAGCGTGAGCGGCGACGTGATCTCCGACGACGAGGCCGAATTCTTCAACGAGGAAGACGCCGAGACAGTCGATACGATCAAGGACCTGATCGAGACCCGCGTGCGCCCGGCTGTTGCGAATGACGGCGGCGACATTACTTTCCGCGGCTTCAAGGACGGCATCGTCTATCTGAACATGAAGGGCTCGTGCGCCGGCTGCCCGTCATCGACAGCGACCCTGCAGCACGGCATCCAGAACCTGCTGAAGCACTTCGTGCCGGACGTTGTCGAAGTCCGCCCGATGTAAGTTCGGTCGCACTGCGACACCTCAAAATGCCCGGGACAATCCCGGGCATTTTCGTTTCTGGAACTTGCCTTCGCTTAGCGACCGATGCTTGCGGCTTCTTCGGCGGCGCGCTGCATGCTCGATGACATCTCGTTCGTCACCGTGCTCTGCTCTTCGACGGCAGCCGCCGTTGCGGTGACATATTCGCTGACGTTCTGGATTTCCTGCTTGATCGCGTTCAGCGCATCGACCACATCGCTCGAAATGCCATTGAGGCTGCCGATCTCGCTGGCGATCTTATCGGTCGCCTGCTTGGCCTGGTTGGCCAGATTTTTCACCTCCGATGCAACGACCGCAAAGCCACGACCGGCTTCACCGGCACGCGCCGATTCGATGGTGGCATTCAGCGCCAACAAGTTGATTTGTCCGGTGATGTTGCCAATCAGCTCAACGATCCCGCTCATCGCCTGCGCTGCCGTGCTGAGACGCTGCGCTTGATCGTCCGCCAACTCGACCTTGCCCACGGCAGACATCGCCGTGGTCTTTGATTTCATCATGGCCTCAGAGATTTCGCGCACCGACGCGTTCAGTTCCTCGGCGCCGGCGGCGACCGATTCCATCATCGCCCGCACGCGTTCGCTCTTCATGCGCGCGATCACCTGCGCCGTGGTGTCGGTGGCATACTTTACGACCTTGTAGGGCTTGCCATTGAGATCGAGGATCGGATTGTACGAAGCCTGTATCCAGACTTGTTTGCCGCCCTTACCGATCCGCTGGTACTCCGCCGCCTGATAGTTACCCCGCTTGAGCGCCGCCCAGAATTCGCGATAGTCCGCACCGTCGCGCTCACTCGGCACAACAAACATACTGTGGTGCTTGCCCTGTATTTCCGAGAGCGCGTAGCCGAGCACGTCCAGAAAATTCTCGTTGGCGCTGAGAACGATGCCGTCCATGCTAAATTCGATCACGGCCTGCGACTTGCCGATGGCCTCGATCTGACCAGAGAAATTTGCCGTGCGCAGCTTCTGTTCGGTGACGTCTGACGCGAACTTGACCACCTTGATTGGCCGGCCTGTCTCATCAAGGATTGGATTATAGGTCGCGAGAATCCAGACCTCTTTGCCGTTCTTGCCGATCCGCTTGTATTCGGCGGCCTGATATTCACCACGATTGAGGCTGGCCCAGAATTCGCGATAGGCCGCGCCGTCGCGGGTTGCGGGATCGACAAACATGCTGTGATGTCTGCCTTCGATTTCCGCGAGATTGTAACCCATAACATTCAGGAACAAGTCATTAGCCGTGACAATCGTCCCATCGAGCTTGAACTCGATGACAGCCTGCGAACGACCGATGGCTACGATCTTGCCGGCATCGTCCATGCTGCGGATTTTCACTGCAGTTGTATCCATGGCAAACTTGATGATTTTCAGGGGCTTGCCATCATTCCCAAGGATCGGGTTGTAGGAACCCTGGATCCAGACTTCCTTGCCACCTTTGCCGAGACGCTTGAACTCGCCGGCCTGGTACTCGCCGCGATTGAGGTTGTTCCAGAACGTGCGATATTCCGCGCTGCTCTTCATCTCCCGCGTCACGAACATGCTGTGGTTCTTGCCGACGATTTCTTCCAGCGCATATCCAAGGGCGGACAGGAAGTTTTGATTGGCTCCAAGGATCGTGCCGTCAGCGCTGAACTCGATCACCGCTTGCGATTTTTTGATCGCTGCCGCCAGGGCCAGCCCCTCGCGCGCCTCTGAACTGCTCAACCAATGCAGCATCGAATCGCCTCCCATAAATATAATCGTATTCAAAAAATTAGACGAATAATTTCAGCCCGCATGAAAGCCACGCGCATCCGCAAAATGTCGCTTCCGAACGGTATGCTTATCTCATCGATCTCCGAAGAATTTATTAAGTGAAGCTTTTAACCAGAGCGAAACTGAAGCTGTCCACGGGCGCATTTCGCTCACGTTTGATGATCTCGCTGTCGTATCTTGTGAAAATATCTTTATGAGAAAGCGAGTAGTGGATGCACGCTAAAGCTGCCGCCCCCTCTCCGGCAGTAACGCGAATCACAGCACCATTGCGCGTGGAGCGATATTCTGCGAGTGGCAGGCGCAAACCCTCGCAAGCCGTGGTAGCGTCTCTTTTATGTTGATCCTTGCCATTGATACCGCCCTTGACGCCTGCGCCGCAGGCATCCTCGACACCCGCACCAGCAAGCTCATTGCGCATGAGTCCATGCCGATGAAGCGCGGTCACGCCGAAGCGCTGATGCCGCTGCTCGGGCGCGTCATAGCGGATTCCGGCATCGCCTTCGCCGACCTCGACCGTATCGCCGTCACCACCGGCCCAGGCAGCTTTACCGGGCTGCGCGTTGGCCTGTCGGCGGCACGCGGCATCGGCCTCGCGGCCAGCAAGCCCGTGGTCGGCATCACCACACTGACGGCCTATGCGGCACCCGTCGTCAGTGAGAACATGGATGCGCCTGTCATCGCCGCCATCGATGCGCGGCATGACCATGTCTATTTCCAGGTCGTCAGCGGTAACGGCACCTCGCTGGTGCGGCCGGGCGTCATCCCCATCGACGAGGCCCTTGAGGCCGCGCAGTTCGGCGCACCGTATCTGGTCGGCAATGCCGCAGAGATCCTGGCCGCGCGCTGGCCGTCCGATGCACCGGCGCCGCTGCGCGTCGATATGCAACCTGCTCCCGAAATCTCATGGGTGGCATGGCTCGGTGCCGCGGTGAATCCGGAGACCGCGCTGGCGCGTCCCTATTATCTGCGCGCACCCGACGCCAAGCCGCAAAGCAGCCTGATGCAGCAGGCCGCACTAGCCGCATCATGATGCCGGCCTGGTGGTCGCGCCTGTTCGGCCACGGCAATGCTGTGGTCGAGCCCGCCACGCTGCGCGACGCGCGACAACTCGCGCAGTTGCATGCGGCATCCTTCCATCGCGGCTGGGGTGCCGGGGAATTCGAACAGATGCTGCGCGAACAAAATACCCTCGTGCATCGGCTGAAACTGCGCGGCCGCCTCATCGGCTTCGCCGTTTCACGAATCGCCGCCGATGAAGCCGAGATTCTCTCCATTGCGGTGTCGCCCGGTCATCGCGGCCGCGGCCTGTCGCGCGATCTGTTTCTCACCCATCTCGGTCATCTGGCCGGTCGCGGCGTGCGTACCGTGTTCCTCGAAGTTGAGGAAAACAATCAACCGGCGCGGCGGCTTTATGACAGAACCGGCTTCGCAGTCGCGGGACGCCGCGAACGCTATTACAAGGAAGCGGATGGAGCGGAATTGAATGCGCTGGTGATGCGGCGCGACTTGTCCTGACGCCTGCGGAGTGGCAAAAGAAGCCACGATGGGATCCGGATCATGACTGCACTGAAATCATCTGCGATGAAGTCTGCTGGTATCGAGGCGCGCTGCGCCGCGACCGGCATGCGCATGACGGAACAGCGCCGCGTGATTGCGCGCGTTCTGGCGGAAGCCGACGATCATCCCGATGTCGAGGAACTGTATCGCCGCTGCGTTGCGGTGGATGACAAGATCTCGATCTCGACGGTGTATCGCACTGTGAAGCTGTTCGAAGACGCCGGCATCATCGAGCGTCATGATTTTCGCGAAGGCCGCGCGCGCTACGAGACGATGCGTGACAGCCATCACGACCATCTGATCAACTTGCGTGACGGCACCGTTATCGAATTCACGTCTGAAGAGATCGAGAAATTGCAGGCTGAAGTCGCCGCAAAGCTCGGTTACAAGCTGGTCGATCACCGGCTGGAGCTGTACTGCGTGCCGCTCGACGAGGACAAAACCACCAAGTGAGCGAATCAACCAAGTGAGTTCAGTTTCTTCGCGCTTCGATCTCGTCATCTTCGATTGTGACGGCGTGCTCGTCGACAGTGAGTCCCTCGCCTGCGTCGTCCACGCGGATGTCCTGACCCAGTTCGGTTATCCCATCACCGCCGATCAGGTGCATGAGCGTTTCCTCGGCCGGTCCGCGCGCGAGGCGCGCCTGGAAGTCGAGACCGAGCTCGGCCGCGTGCTGCCCGATGACTACACCGCGACGCTGAAAGCCACGATCGACGAGGTGTTCGGCGCGAAGCTGCAGCCGATCCCGCATATCGCCGAGACACTCGCAATATTGTCACAGCCGGTTTGCGTAGCGTCCTCGGGCACACCGACACGCATTCGCAGCAGCCTCACCACGACCGGGCTGCTCGATCGTTTCGATCCGCATCTGTTTTCCGCTCTGCAGGTCGAGCGCGGCAAGCCGCAGCCCGATCTGTTTCTGTTTGCCGCCGCGCAAATGAATGCCGCACCCGAGCGCTGCGTGGTGATCGAGGACAGCATTCCCGGCGTTACGGCGGGCGTCGCCGCCGGCATGACCGTGTTCGGCTATCACGGCGGCGGCCATTGCAGCCCAGCCACCGCGGCAGCCCTGACGGCCGCTGGAGCCCATCTCGTATTCGACGATATGCGGCAGCTCCCTGGCCTGGTGGTCAGGGGCGCACTGGCTGGCGAGCCCGTCGGCCTCGCCTAAGCCATTGCGAGCACTTATATTTTGCAGAAATGCTGGATTTTCCGAGCGTTAGCCTATAATTGAGCGCTGCGCAGCAAGCGCATTTCCAGCCCATTGCAGGTTCCATGACCGCGCCGCGCAAGCTGCATATCAAATCCTACGGCTGCCAGATGAACGTCTACGATGCCCAGCGCATGGTGGACACGCTGGCGCCGGAAGGCTTCGTCGAGACGGCCAATGTCGACGACGCGGATCTGGTGATCCTCAACACCTGCCACATCCGCGAGAAGGCGTCCGAGAAGGTCTATTCGGAGCTCGGCAAGCTGCGCGTGGCCAAGGCAGAAGCCGCGCAGGCCGGACGCAAGATGAACGTGGTCGTCGCCGGCTGCGTCGCGCAGGCCGAGGGCAACGAGATCATTCGCCGCGCGCCTGTTGTCGATGTCGTGGTCGGGCCGCAGAGCTATCACAACCTGCCTGAGCTGCTGAAGCAGGCGAAAGCCGGCGGCCGCGCGCTCGACACCGAATTTCCGGTCGAGGACAAGTTCGGCTTCCTGCCGCCGCCGAAACCGGCAGCGATTCGCGCCCGCGGCATTTCCTCTTTCGTGACCGTGCAGGAAGGCTGCGACAAGTTCTGCACCTTCTGCGTGGTGCCCTATACCCGTGGCTCCGAAGTCTCGCGCCCTGTGGCGAAAATCATCGACGACGTGCAGCGGCTCGCCGACAACGGCGTGCGCGAGATCACGCTGATCGGCCAGAACGTCAACGGCTATCACGGCGAGGGTCCCGACGGCCGCCCGTGGGCGCTGGGCACACTGCTTTATCGCCTCGCCGAGATTCCCGGCATCGCGCGGCTGCGCTATTCCACCAGCCATCCCCGCGATGTCGAGGACACGCTGATATCGGCGCATCGCGATTTGCCGGAGCTGATGCCCTTCGTGCATCTGCCGGTGCAGTCGGGTTCCGACCGGATTCTGGCGGCCATGAACCGGAAACATACAGCCGAAGATTATCGCCGCGTCATCGACCGTTTTCGCGACGCGCGGCAAGACATTGCTTTTACTTCTGATTTCATCGTGGGCTTCCCGGGCGAGACCGAGGAAGATTTTGCAGCCACGCTCGCGCTCGTCACACAAATCGGATACGCTGGCGCTTATTCGTTCAAGTATTCGCCGCGTCCGGGAACGCCGGCCGCGGATTTGCAGGAGACGGTGTCACAGGCTGACATGGACGAGCGATTGGTGCGGCTTCAGAACCTGATCGACAGCCAGCAATCGGCCTTCAACGCGGCCACGATTGGACGCACTGTGGATGTGCTGTTCGAACGCAAGGCGCGCAATCCCGGCCAGATCGTCGGTCGCACCGCTTACCTGCAGCCGGCCCATGTGATGGCTTCTGACGACATCATCGGCCAGGTGCTTTCGGTCACCATTGAGAGCCTTGAGCGCTACAGCCTGCTCGGCAGCCTCGCATCATCTCCAATTGCTAGTTCTCCAGTACCACCAGTGTTGCAGCCAGTCCGTTCTCACACCGTCACGGGAGCCTGAATTCTTGGCCAAAAGCGCATCGGATTCGTCTACGCTCGCTGTTCGCAAACTCGATACTCCACCGCAGGCCGAGACGCAGGTCGTCATCGACTTTGATGACAACCGGGCGGCCTCTTCGCTGGTCGGGCCTTATGGCCAGAACCTCGCGATCATCGAACGCCGGCTGAATGTCGTCGTCGATTCCCGCGGCAACCACATCACCCTCACCGGTACCCGCGACGCCTGCGATGCCGCCCGGCGCGTGCTCGAAACGCTCTATGCGCAGGCAGTGCAGGGCCATGACCTTGCCCCCGGCGATGTCGAAGGCACGATCCGCGCGACGCTGGCGCAAGGCACGCTGTTTCCGTTCGATCCCAAGGGGTCGAAAGCAGCCGCCTCGAATTTCGACACCATCAATCTGCGCAAGCGCCCGGTGCGTGCCCGCACCGCGACGCAAGACGCCTATATCCGCGCGCTGAGAAGCAACGAGCTGGTTTTCGGCATCGGCCCCGCCGGTACCGGCAAGACCTGGCTTGCGGTTGCGCAAGCGGCGATGCTGTTCGAGCGCAAGGAAGTCGATCGCATCATCCTGTCGCGTCCGGCGGTGGAAGCCGGCGAAAGGCTCGGCTTCCTGCCCGGCGATATGCGCGAGAAGGTCGATCCCTATCTGCGCCCTATCTATGACGCATTGTATGACCTGATGGACGGGCGCATTGTCGAACGCGCGTTGCAGACCGGCGAAATCGAAATCGCGCCGCTTGCGTTCATGCGCGGTCGCACGCTGACCAATGCCGCAATCATTCTCGACGAAGCGCAGAACACCACCTCAATGCAGATGAAAATGTTTCTGACGCGTCTGGGCGAGAACAGCCGCATGATCATCACTGGAGACCCCTCGCAGGTCGACTTGCCCAACGGCCAGACCTCGGGTCTCGCCGAGGCCGCGCGTCTGCTCGACGGCGTGCAAGGCATCTCGCAGGTGAAATTCACCGGCGAAGACGTGGTCCGCCACGAACTCGTGGCCCGCATCGTCGCCGCCTACGAAGGAACGCCGCAGAAGGCGGTCGCTACAAAGACCTGATGACACACTCATACGCTGACGACGGACCCGGGATCGGGTCCGTTCGTGAAAGAAGTTCGATACCGATGCCGACCTATTCATCTCCCGCGACAGAGGTTCTTGTTGTCGCCGATTGCTGGTCCGCGGAGGCCGATGCCGACGCCGTGATTCACCGCGCCATCGAAGCCGCCGCCGCCATGGTCGATACCGATACGGCCGACGCCGAACTCGCCATCATGCTCACCGACGACGCCGGCATTCGCACGCTGAACCAGAACTGGCGTGGCATCGACAAGCCGACCAACGTCCTGTCATTCCCGGCGCTGCAGCCGCCGGAAGGCGCGGACGAGCCCGATGACATGCCGCGCATGCTCGGCGACATCGCCATTGCCTACGAGACCACGCGCCGCGAGGCTGACGAAGAAGAGAAGAGCTTCGCCAACCATCTCAGCCATCTCGCCATTCACGGTTTTCTGCATCTGGTCGGTTACGATCATGAGAAGGACGACGAAGCCGAAGAGATGGAAGCGCTGGAGCGCGAGATCCTGGCAACGCTCGGGATCCCGGACCCCTATGCAGATCAGGAACGGGTGACCTGAGATGCCGGACGGCGACACTAGAAGCGATCATTCGAAGACCTCAAGCAATCTGCCTGCGGTGGTTCACGACGGCGAGGTCATGCGCCCGACGTCGGAGACCTGGCTGACCCGCGCGATCCGCTCGCTGTTCGGCTGGAAGCCGGGCTCGGTGCGTGCCGACCTGCAAGTCGTGCTCGACGCCTCCGCGCCGGACGAGACCGGCTTCTCCACCATCGAGCGCACGATGTTGCGCAATATTTTGGGACTCAACGAGCGCCGCATCGCCGACGTCATGGTGCATCGCGCCGATATTATCGCGGTGAAGCAGGACATCTCGCTCGGCGAATTGATGGGCCTGTTCGAGAGCGCGGCGCATTCGCGCCTGGTCGTATTCAACGAAACCCTCGACGATCCCGTCGGCATCGTTCATATCCGCGACCTGCTGGCATACATGACCGTGAAGGCGCGCAACGTCGTGCCGTCGACAGCCAAGAAGAAGAAAGTGTTTCCCGCGGGCCTCGACCTGCGTTCGGTCGATCTGGCGCAGACCGTCGTTGACACCGGCATCATCCGCAAGCTGCTCTACGTGCCGCCATCGATGCGCGCCATCGATCTGCTCGCGCAGATGCAGGCAGCACGCATCCATCTCGCACTCGTTGTCGACGAATATGGCGGCACCGACGGCCTCGTCTCTATCGAGGACATCGTCGAGCAGATCGTCGGCGAGATCGATGACGAACACGACAGCGACGAGCCGCCATCCATTGTCAGGCAGGGCGACAGCTTCATCGCCGATGCACGCGCCAGCCTCGATGACGTGCGCGCCATGATCGGTGAAGAATTCGAGACCGGCGAGGACGGCGAGGAAGTCGAAACGCTCGGCGGCTACCTCGTCACCCATGTCGGCCGTTTGCCCGTGCGCGGCGAAGTGATTTCCGGCCCTGGTAATTTCGAGATCGAAGTGCTCGATGCCGATCCGCGCCGCGTCAAGCGATTGCGCGTCGGCCCCCGCAAGGAGCGGCCTGCGCCGCGCACCCGCGAGCCGCGCCGCCGCGATACGACGTCAGACACAGGCGCAGCACCGTCCAATGACAATGTGAATACGCCTCCATCAGGCGACAGCGCGGGAACGCCGTGACATCACGCAGCCTGCGCTCGGTCGCACTCAGCATCATTCTCGCTTGGGGTTGGAAGCGCGCAGGCATCGCGCTGCTGGCCGGCGCGGTATCGTCGCTGGCAATGGCGCCGTTCAACGCCTGGCCGGTACTGTTCATCACGTTCCCCGTCGTCGTCTGGCTGATCGATGGCGCCGCCGCCGGCAAGATGCGCGGCATTCCCGCGGCCGCCATGGCGGGCTGGTGGTTCGGCTTCGGTTATTTCGTGCCGGGCCTGTACTGGATTGGCTACGCGTTCCTCGTCGACGCGCAGACCTTCGCATGGCTGTTGCCCGCCGCGATCTGCGGCCTGCCCGCCTATCTCGCGCTGTTCACCGCGATCGGTTTCGCGCTAGCGCGCTTGCTCTGGACCAAGGATGCCAGCCGCATCTTCGCGCTCGCCGCCAGCCTGACGATCGGCGAATGGCTGCGCGGCCACGTGCTGACGGGCTTTCCCTGGAATGCGTTCGGCTATGCACTCACCGAACCGCTCGCGCTGGCGCAGAGCGCATCGCTGGTCGGCCTCTGGGGACTGACATTTATCACTGTAGCGATCTTTGCATCGCCTGCGGTTCTGATCGACGGACGCTCGCGCACGCAGCGGCCGTGGCTAACGCCGGCGCTTGCGCTGGTGCTGCTCGTCGTGATGGGCACCTATGGCATGGCCCGGCTATCGCGCACCCCGACGCAGCTCGTCGCCAATGTGAAGCTGCGCATCATGCAGCCGAACCTGTCGCAAGACACGCGCTTCAACTATTCCGCCAAGGCGGATGTCATGAGCAGATATCTTGCGCTATCGGACCGCGCGACCGGTCCGCAGAATTCAGGCGTCGGTGCAGCCAATATCCTGATCTGGCCGGAATCCGCATTCCCGTTCTTCCTGTCGCGCGAACCCGATGCGATGGCGCAGATCGCCAATCTGCTGCCGAAGGGCACCGTGCTGGTCACCGGCGCGGTGCGCCCGCCGGATGCGCCGCTCGGCGTACGCATCACGCAGGCCTATAATTCCATTTACGTGATCGACCATGACGGCAGCATCCTGTCGACCTACGACAAACTTCATCTGGTGCCGTTCGGCGAGTATCTGCCGTTCCAGAGCTTCATGGAGAAGATCGGCTTCCAGCAATTGACCAAAGTCCATGGCGGCTTCATTCCCGGCACGCGCCGGAAGCCAATGGACATTCCCGGCGCGCCGCGCATGCTGCCGCTGATCTGCTACGAGGCGGTTTTCCCGGACGATATCACCACGCGCAACGATCGGCCGGGCTGGATCGTCAATCTCACCAATGATGGCTGGTTCGGGATTTCCACGGGCCCCTATCAGCACCTGCAGCAAAGCCGCGTCCGCGCCATCGAGGAAGGCCTGCCGCTGGTTCGCGCTGCGAACACCGGCATTTCCGTCGTGGTCGACCCTGTCGGCCGCCTGATCGCGCGGCTCGATCTCGGTGTCGAAGGCGTGCTGGATTCGGGATTACCAGCGGCCATTTCGCCGACGGTCTACTCGAAAATCGGCGATATTCCCGCCGCGATGTTTGTCGCGCTCGCGATCATTTTCGCCGTTCGGCGGCGTACGCCGGTACGTCACTAGCTTGATACTTGAAGCATTTGATATAGCTTGCAAGCTAGCTTTCGCCGCCTACCGAACAACCCTCTCGATGTGATTGCTTTTTAAGCTAGCTTTGTAAGCTTTATTTCTCACCTATTGAGAAATAAAGGTGCAGTGGCTTAAATTTTCCGCTTAGGAAAATTTGCGCGGTTGTTATAATCCACTAGGATACCTTTGGTTACAACCGAAGCCGCCCTAAATGACGGATTGCCACGCATGATCCGTCTCCCTTGATGTGATCCAGGAGTAATTGAGATGTCGACGAAAGCGCCCAATCCTGTTGACAAATATGTCGGCAGCCGTGTGCGCATGCGGCGCATTATGCTCGGCATGAGTCAGGAAAAGCTGGGCGAAGCCCTCGGTCTGACGTTTCAGCAAGTTCAGAAATACGAGAAGGGCACCAACCGCGTCGGCGCCAGCCGGCTGCAGCAGATTTCGGAAATCCTGCAGGTCCCCGTCTCGTTCCTGTTCGAAGGCGGCCCCGGCGCGATCCATAACGGCGAAGGCTTCGCTGAAGCGTCCTCGCCTGCCTATGTCTCCGACTTCCTCGCCACCTCCGAAGGCCTCGCTCTGACCCGCGCCTTCACGCGCATCACCGATGCCAAGCTCCGCCGCAGCATCGTCGACCTGGTCGAACAGATCGCTTCGCGCGAAGCCCCGGATCAGCGCTAAAATCACGGTACTTTCAACGGAAATTCGTCATCGCGCCTGATGGCGCCGATGGCGTTTCGGCTGTATCACTCGCGCGCGATGACCACAGCCAATTCCAATCATAACGATCACGATGCCCCCGCTGATGCGGGTGCGTCCACGCCTGCCGAGAGCGGCCATTACACCGGCTCGTTCTTCGGACGCCGCAAGGGCCACAAGCTGCGCGACCATCAGGCCGACCTGATGGCGACGCTGCTGCCGGCGCTCACCGTCGACATCGCACACGCGGCACCTGACGATATCCGCACGCTGTTCGGCACTGATGTCGAGACCGTGCGTCTGGAGATCGGCTTCGGCGGCGGCGAACATCTGGTAGCGGAAGCGCTGGCGCATCCCGACATCGGCTTCATCGGCTGCGAGCCCTATATCAACGGCATGGCGAAGATTCTGACGCAGATCGAGGCGCAGAACATCGGCAATATCCGCCTCGTCGCCGGCGACGCCGCTGAACTTCTCACATGGGCACCGGCCCAATCGCTGTCACGCATCGACCTGATCCATCCGGATCCGTGGCCGAAGAAGCGTCACTGGAAGCGCCGCTTCGTACAGGACGCAACACTGGCTGCGATGGCGCGCGTGCTGAAGCCGTTAGGCGAATTTCGTTTCGTGCATGACATTCCGGATTACGTTGCGTGGACACTCTGGCATGTGTCGCGATCGCCGGATTTCATCTGGACCGCAGAGCGCGCCGATGACTGGCGCCTGCCATGGCCGAACTACACCATGACGCGCTACGGCCGCAAAGCCACGCGCGAGGGCCGCATCGCGGCCTATCTCATCTTCAAGCTGATCTCGTAAGATAAGCGGCGAGCGTAAGCGCTTCGCCTCACAGCATGTTCGGAAGCACACGATCCGGCGGCTTGTGATTGTCGAGGAAGGCACGGATGTTGATGATGACTTTCTCGCCCATCTCGACACGGCCTTCGATCGTCGCCGAGCCCATATGCGGCAACAATACCACCTTGCCGGCGCGCGCGAGCCGCACCAGCTTCGGACTCACCGCGGGCTCATGTTCGAACACGTCGAGCGCGGCACCGGCAATGTCGCCCGACTCGATCAGCTTGATCATCGTCTCTTCGTCGATCACCTCGCCGCGCGCGGTGTTGACGATATAGGCGTCCTTGCGGATCAGCTTGAGACGGCGTGCTGACAACAGGTGGAACGTCGCCGGCGTATGCGGACAGTTCACCGAGATGATGTCCATGCGCGCCAGCATCTGGTCGAGCGAATCCCAATAGGTCGCACCGAGTTCTTCGGCGATCTTCGGGGCGACGGGTTTGCGGTTGTGATAGTGGATCTGTAGCCCGAAAGCGCGGGCGCGGCGCGCGACGGCCTGGCCGATGCGGCCCATGCCGATGATACCGAGCCGCTTGCCGCCAAGCCGCTTGCCCAGCATCCAGGTCGGCGACCAGCCCTGCCAGTCCTTGCCTTCGGTCAGGATCGAGGCACCTTCGATCAGCCGGCGCGGCACTGCGAGGATCATCGACATGGTCATGTCGGCGGTGTCTTCAGTGAGCACCTTCGGCGTGTTGGTGACGGTGATACCGCGGGCATGGGCCGCGACGACATCGATATTGTCGACGCCGTTGCCAAAATTGGCGATCAGCCGGAGCTTGCAGTCGGGGTGCTCGAGCAGCTCTTTGGTAATTTCGTCGGTGACGGTCGGCACCAGCACATCGGCGGTGCGGGTCGCTTCAGCGAGTTGCTCGGGCGTCAGAGGCGTGTCGTCGAGATTGATGTGCGCATCGAACAGTTCGCGCATGCGGGTCTCGATCGAGTCCGGCAGCTTGCGCGTGACGATGACGAGAGGCTTTTTCTTGACCGACATGTCCTGCTCACTCGCGCTTTGGCTAATCCGTTCAGTCCGCATTAACCCGGTTGTTCGAAACTGCCGCAGCCGCGAATTCACCGTTTCCTCGGGTTCCCCGACACCCTTTTTGGTGCCTTGGCCTTCGGTCCTCTCTAGCAGAAGACCAAGCCAAAACAAGAACCCAACAGGCGCGTGCGGCGCGGCGGCACTTGCGTTCTTTGGATTGGGTTGAGGTGGGGTTGATGGCGTTCCGGCGATTTGCGTGTGCGATGTTGGCGATGGGTACTCTGATCGCGGCAGCAATCGATCCGGCTCTCGCTGCCAAGGACACGCCGCTGGGCGCCAGCGGCCTGCCGGTGCCGCGCTACGTCAGCCTCAAGTCGGATCACGTTAATGTCCGCGCCGGCCCCACCAAGGACAACGATGTCGCCTGGGTCTATACTCGCTCCGGCCTGCCGGTCGAGATCACCGCCGAATACGAGAACTGGCGCCGCGTCCGCGATTCCGAGGGCGCCGAGGGCTGGGTCTATCACTCGCTGCTGTCCGGCCGCCGCACCGCGGTCGTGACCATGAAATCCAAGGACGAACTCGCCTCGATCTACGACAATCCGGATGCGACCAGCGCCGTCGCAGCGCGGTTACAGGCGGGTGTCGTGGCGCAGGTAAAGCGCTGCAATAATGGCTGGTGCCGGGTGATCGGCAACGGCTTTGATGGCTGGATCGAACAGCAACGGCTATGGGGCGTCTACGCCGACGAGAAGGTGAACTGAGCACATCCCGCATCGGGAGCCTGGCCTGCGCCGGCGCAGTGGTCGCCATGGCAGCGCTGTCATGGTCCGGCCCGGCTCGTGCGCAATCCGCCACTGAGACGTGTCTGGCTGTGGATCAGCGGCTGTCTGGTGATGCGACCCTTCCGCGCACCGTGGCTGCGCTCAAAACCGGTGGCCCGCTCAAGATCGTCGCCATGGGCTCGTCCTCGACGCTCGGCCTGTGGCAATCCGACCCCGCCAAAACCTATCCCGGCATGCTGCAGAGCGAGCTGCAACACCTGAAGCCGGGACTGCGGCTGGAGGTCATCAATAGTGGGCGGAACGCCGACACGATCCCCGGCAATATCGCCCGCTTCGACCGCGATGTGCTGGCGCATCGCCCGGATCTCGTGATTTGGCAGATCGGCACCAATGACGTGACCTGGCTGCAAAGCGCTGACAGCCTGACCGGCAGGATCGTCGAGGGCATCCGCCTGCTGAAGGCTGACGGCGCCGACGTGATCCTGATGGATCAGCAATACGCGCCGGTCATTCTCGCATCGCAATATTCCAAGATGCAGGCGAGCATAGCTGACGCCGCCCGGCAGGAACGCGTACCGCTGTTCTCACGCTTCGAGCTGATGCGCCGTGCAGTAGACGCAGGGCTCTCCATGGGAGCGCTAACGGCCTGGGACGGACTACACAATTCCGCAGCCGGCTACGAATGCACCGGCCGCTCCCTTGCCCGCGCGATCGTGGCGACGACTGCAGCTGGCGAGCAAACGCCGCCGAAAACGGTTCGGCGACGCAAATAACTTCAGAATTTGGATAAAGCCGTTAGCGCTTTTTGCGCAGACGAACGACCATGTCGATGCGGCTGATCTCGAAGCCCTCGGGGACTTCCGGCATCTTGGTCAGCACGAGGTTCTGGTCCGGAATATCGACCAGCTCGTGGTTGTTCTCGAGATAGTAGTGGTGATGCGAGGTCACATTGGTATCGAAATAGGTCTTCGTACCATCGACGCTGACCTGACGAAGCAGGCCGGAATCCGTGAGCTGATTGAGCGTGTTGTAAACGGTCGCCAGCGACACCGGCACCTTGGCGAGGGTCGCTTCCTCGTAGAGCATTTCCGCGGTGAGATGACGCGCGCCCTTGCCGAACAGCAGCCAGCCCAGCGCCATGCGCTGACGAGTGGGACGCAGACCGACTGATTGCAGCATCTCGTTGACGTCATGCCACGGGCAACCAGTCAAAGCCGGCTGGCGGCCGTGATTGATTTCCGCAACCGCAGCTGCGTCATCCAGAACTGAAACGCTGTCGCTCATATCCACGTCAGTAATCCTGCCGTTCACACTCAAAAAGAACACTGAATTAGCCTTCTATTATAGAAAGGCGGGGCCTCAGATGCAAGGTTTTCGCAACTAGGAGCCATGCATCAGAAGGGATGCTTCCGCAGTGCATCGCAACATGGTCAATAACCCGCCAAAAGCAGGCGATCCGCCGCTTTGCCGCCCCATAAGCCTATGATAGAGAGCGCCCAGCCGGGGCAAGTTCCCGTGTCATTTGGAACAATTCTATATGTGGCGACTCGACCCGGGCAGCCACCACCATCGATGGACCCAGAAAGCCGGCATGATCCAGGAACAACGCAACAGCTACGCATATGAAGACCTGCTGGCCTGCGGCCGCGGCGAGCTGTTCGGACCCGGCAATGCGCAATTGCCGCTGCCGCCGATGCTGATGTTCGACCGCATCACCGAGATCACGGCTGATGGCGGCGAATTCGGCAAGGGTCTCGTGCGCGCTGAACTCGACGTCAATTCGGACCTCTGGTTCTTTGCCTGCCACTTCAAGGGCGATCCGGTCATGCCGGGCTGCCTCGGCCTCGACGCCATGTGGCAGATGGTCGGGTTCTTTCTGGGCTGGTCGGGCGGCATCGGCCCCGGTCGCGCGCTCGGGCTCAGCGAGCTGAAGTTTTCCGGCCAGGTTCTCCCGAACGTCAAAAAGGTCGTGTACACCATCGATATCAAGCGCGTGATGCGTTCAAAATTGTGGTTGGGGATTGCCGACGGCTCGCTTTCGGCCGATGGCGAGATTATCTATCGCGCCAAGGACCTGAAGGTCGGCCTGTTCAAGCAGGAAGCACCTGCCGCATTGCAGCCGGGAACGTGATCTACCGGGTGCCATTCAACGGCGGTCTCCGAGGGGGCGACCGCCAGTTCCACAACAACGTAATTCAAAGGGCGAGGCGATCATGAGGCGGGTTGTCGTCACGGGGATGGGCATTGTCTCATCTATCGGAAACAACACTCAGGAAGTGCTTGCGAGCCTCCATGAGGCAAAGTCGGGCATCACGCGCGCCGACAAATACGCAGAGCTCGGTTTCCGTTCGCAGGTGCAGGGCGCACCGACCATCAATCCGGCCGATGTGATCGACCGCCGCGCGATGCGCTTCCTCGGCGAAGGCGCCGCATGGAATCACATCGCCATGGAGCAGGCGATTCAGGACTCGGGTCTCGAAGAGTCGGACATCTCGAACGAGCGCACCGGCATCATCATGGGCTCGGGCGGACCTTCCGCACGCACCATCGTCGAAGCCGCGGACATCACGCGAACGAAGGGTCCGAAGCGCGTTGGTCCGTTCGCGGTGCCGAAGGCGATGTCCTCGACGGCATCCGCCACGCTCGCGACCTGGTTCAAGATCAAGGGCGTGAACTATTCGATCTCTTCGGCCTGCGCGACCTCGAACCACTGCATCGGCAATGCCTATGAGATGATCCAGTGGGGCAAGCAGGACGTCGTATTCGCCGGCGGCTGCGAAGAGCTCGACTGGTCGCTCTCGGTGCTGTTCGACGCCATGGGCGCAATGTCCTCTAAGTATAACGACACCCCATCGACGGCCTCGCGTCCCTATGACGTCAGCCGTGACGGCTTCGTCATCGCCGGCGGCGCCGGCGTGGTCGTGGTCGAAGAACTCGAGCACGCGAAAGCACGCGGCGCCAAGATCTATGGCGAAATCATCGGCTACGGCGCCACCTCGGACGGCTACGACATGGTCGCTCCATCCGGCGAAGGCGCAGAGCGTTGCATGAAGATGGCGCTGGCCACCACCGGCGGCATCAAAATCGACTACATCAACCCGCATGCGACCTCGACACCCGCCGGCGATCCGCCGGAAATGCAGGCGATCCGCAACGTGTTCGGCACTGGCGAGAAATGCCCGCCAATCTCGGCGACCAAGGCCCTCACCGGCCACTCGCTCGGCGCCACCGGCGTGCAGGAAGCAATCTACTCGCTGCTGATGATGCAGAACGGGTTTATCTGCGAGAGCGGCAACATCACCGAACTCGATCCGGTGTTCGCCGACATGCCGATCGTGCGCAAGCGCATCGACAATGTGAAGGTCGGCACCGTGCTGTCGAACTCCTTCGGCTTCGGCGGCACCAACGCCACGCTGGTCTTCAAGCGGATGGACGCATAACGCGATGCCATCACTGATGCAGGGCAAGCGCGGATTGATCATGGGCGTCGCCAATGATCATTCGATCGCGTGGGGAATCGCCAAGGCCCTGCATGCGCAGGGTGCCGAACTGGCTTTCACCTATCAAGGCGATGCGCTTGGCAAGCGCGTCAAGCCGCTGGCGGAATCGCTCAATGCGGATCTGATCCTGCCCTGCGACGTCGAGGACATCACCAGCGTCGATGCTACGTTCTCTGCGATCAAGGAGAAATGGGGCAGGCTGGATTTCCTGGTCCACGCCATCGGTTTCTCCGACAAGAACGAACTCAAGGGCCGCTACGCCGACACCACGCGTGCGAACTTCTCGCGCACCATGGTGATCTCCTGCTTCTCCTTCACCGAAATCGCCAAGCGCGCGTCGGAAATCATGAAGCCCGGCAGCGCAATGATCACGCTAACTTTTGGCGGATCGACCCGCGTGATGCCGAACTACAATGTCATGGGCGTTGCCAAGGCCGCTCTCGAAGCCTCGGTGCGTTATCTCGCATCTGACTTTGGCCGCCAGGGCATTCGCGTCAACGCTGTGTCGGCTGGCCCGGTACGTACACTGGCCGGCTCGGGCATCGGCGATTCCCGCGCGATGTTCGCATTCCAGCAGAAGCATTCGCCGCTCGGCCGCGGCGTAACACTGGAAGAACTCGGCGGCACTGCGCTGTATCTGCTGTCGGATCTTTCCGGCGGCGTGACCGGCGAAACGCATTTCGTCGACTCCGGCTACAACATCATCTCGATGCCGCATCCGGATGCGTTGAAGGCAGACCCAAGCGAGTAATTCGCCTTACGTCTTTTCCCCCGATGCAAATTCCATTGCCCGCTGGAAGGCCGGACGAGCGCTGCAACGGTCGAGATAGCGCTCGAACGCCGGGCGCGACGGGACCATCTTGAAATTGCGCACGGCAAAGTTCAGTCCTGAACCGATCGCGATATCGGCGGCAGAGAATTGTGCGCCAAGAATCCATGGACCTTCATCAAGCGCGGCTTCGAGCACATCGAACACGCGCTGCGCATCGCCCCAGCCCGCGGCCACCGGATTCAGCTCCATCTTGGTCGCGATCTGTGCGATCGCCGGTTCGATACAGCCCGGCGCAAAGAACAGCCAATAGAGATATTTCGCGCGATGAGAATCGCCGAGTGGAGGTGCCAGCTTCGCCTCGGGGTAGCGTTCGGCAACATAAGCGCAGATGGCCGCAGCCTCGGCCATGGTGGCGTCGCCGTCCTGCAGAGCCGGCACCTTGCCCATCGGATTGACGGCGAGGAATTCCAGCGTGCGCTGCGCACCGGTGGAGATATCGGTCAGCACGCGCTCATAGGCGACGCCGGTTTCCTCCATCAGCCAAAGCGCCGTGAATGAGCGCGAGCGCGGCGACCAGTAGAGTTTCATCATCTGGAGATCCTCCGGAGAAACATTTTGCCATTTGTGCGGGGATTCGGAGAAAGCTGCAAGACGCAGAGCGCTCAGACTCTTTGAAACTCTCATCGCCGCGAAAGCGGGATCCAGTAACCGGCAGTGTCAGTGATGACAGTTGAGTATGACGCGGCGCGACAAGAAAAAGCCCCCGCGACATAGTCGCAGGGGCTTTCATATTCACGGTGGCGGGCCGAGGTTACTCAGCCGCCTGCAGTATCGGCCTCTCGACGAGATCGAAACGATCCGCGTTCATCACCTTGACCCAAGCCTTGACGAAGTCCTTCACGAACTTCTGCTTGGCGTCGGTGCTTGCATAGACCTCCGCGAAGGCACGCAGCTGCGAGTGCGAACCGAAAACCAGATCGGCGCGTGTACCGGTCCACTTGACTTCGCCGCTCTTGCGATCACGTCCCTCGTACACGTTGTTCGAGCCATCGACTGCCTTCCACTCCGTGCTCATGTCGAGCAGGTTGATGAAGAAGTCGTTGGTCAACGTCTCCGGTGTCTTGGTGAAGACACCGCGCACGGACTGCCCGGAATTCGCACCAAGTACTCGCAAGCCGCCGACGAGAACCGTCATTTCCGGAGCAGTCAGCGTCAGCAACTGCGCGCGATCCACCAAAGATACTTCGGCCGGTACGGCAGACGTGCCCTTAAGGTAGTTACGGAAGCCGTCCGCGACCGGTTCCATCACCTCGAAGGATTCCACATCGGTTTGCGCCTGCGAGGCGTCGCCACGTCCCGGAGAGAACGGAACGGTCACATCCAGGCCGGCATCCTTCGCGGCTTTCTCGACCGCCGCACTGCCGCCGAGGACGATCAGGTCGGCAAGCGAAACCTGCTTGTCACCGGATTGCGCCGCGTTGAACTCCTTCCGGATTCCATCGAGCACCTGCAACACCTTGGCTAGCTGAGCCGGCTGGTTAACCTCCCAGTCCTTCTGAGGGGCCAGACGGATGCGCGCGCCGTTGGCACCGCCACGCTTGTCGCCGCCACGGAAGGTGGAGGCCGAAGCCCAGGCCGTGCTGACCAATTCGGACACGGTCAGGCCCGATGCCAGCAGCTTGGCCTTGAGCGCAGAGACGTCGGTGTCGTCGATCACCGGATAGTCAACCGCAGGGATCGGATCCTGCCAGATCAACTCTTCCTTGGGCACTTCCGGACCGAGATAACGCACGCGCGGACCCATGTCGCGATGAGTCAGCTTGAACCAGGCCCGAGCAAAAGCTTCAGCGAAGGCCTGCGGATTCTGCAGGAAGCGGCGTGAGATTTTCTCATAGGCCGGGTCCAGACGCAGGGACAGATCCGTCGTGAGCATGGTCGGCTTGTGCTTCTTCGATGGATCATGCGCGTCGGGGATCACTTCCTCGGCGTCCTTGGCCTCCCACTGGATGGCCCCACCGGGGCTGCGGGTCTGCACCCATTCATACTTGAACAGGTTCTCGAAGAAGAAGTTGCTCCACTGCGCCGGCGTCTGCGTCCAGGTGACCTCAATGCCGCTACCAACGGCGTCTGCACCGGATCCAGTACCGTAGTTGCTCTTCCAGCCCAGGCCCTGCGCTTCCAGGCCGGCAGCTTCAGGCTCCGGACCCTTGTGGGACTCAGGCGCAGCGCCATGGGTCTTACCGAAGGTGTGACCGCCGGCGATCAGCGCCACGGTTTCCTCGTCGTTCATCGCCATGCGCTTGAAGGTCTCGCGGATGAAGCTGGCGGCCGCTACCGGATCGCCGCTGGCACCTGGACCTTCCGGATTCACGTAGATCAGGCCCATTTCCGTGGCACTAAGCGGAGCTTCGAACTTGTCGAGCGACCGGTGGGACAGCCACGTGGATTCGGGACCCCAATTCACGTCCTGATCAGGCTCCCAGACGTCGGCGCGACCGCCGGCGAAACCGAAGGTGCGAAAACCCATGGTCTCCAGCGCCACGTTGCCGGTCAGGATCAGCAGGTCGGCCCACGAGATCTTGTTGCCGTATTTCTGCTTGATCGGCCACAGGAGGCGGCGTGACTTGTCGATGTTGACGTTGTCCGGCCAAGAATTGAGCGGAGCGAAACGCTGCTGACCGCGACCGCCACCGCCGCGGCCATCGCTGAGCCGATAGGTGCCGGCAGCGTGCCACGACATGCGGATGAACTGCGGACCGTAATGTCCGAAATCAGCCGGCCACCAATCCTGCGAATCGGTCATCAGCTTGCGCAGGTCGTTTTTCAACGCCTCGTAATCAAGCTTCTTGAATTCCTCGGCGTAGTTAAACGCATCGCCCATCGGATCGGACAGCGACGAGTGCTGGTGGAGAATCGACAGGTCTAGCTTGTTCGGCCACCAGTCACGATTGGCCCGGGCAGCGGGGGCATGCGCAACGGGGCACTTGCCGGCACCATTCTCATTCGTCGTGTCCATCAGTCTCTCCTTCTGGCTGTTTGGAATATGAGCCGTCCAAGGCAACACCGACACACCGGATCGCCACCAAAAACCCGCTCAAATTTTCCAAAAGCTGTCTAATTTCAATTATCTGCCGAATTCCTCAGCGAGCCTGGCGCTCACCATAGTCGGACTTCGTGACGAGAGATTGGAAGAATTCTTAGATCAGGTCCAGTCGAATTGTCTTCGCTTCCCGATCAGTTTATCTGATGATCCATGATCACGCTCCGCCAGCTCCGCTATCTCGCCGCTCTTGCCAAACACGGCCATTTCGGCCGCGCGGCCGAGGCCTGCAACGTCACCCAGCCTGCGCTGTCAATGCAGATACGCGACCTCGAACGGACGCTGGGCGTCAAGGTGGTGGAGCGTCGGCCCGGCGAGGTGATGCTGACCGATGTCGGGCGCGAAGTGGCGCGGCGCGGCGAGGACGTGCTGGCGGCCTCGCGCGATCTGGTGGACTTTGCGCGGCATCGCGGCGGACTCCTGACCGGGCGGCTGACGCTCGGCGTGATCCCGTCGCTCGCGCCGTATCTGCTGCCGCGGATCCTGCCGGTGCTACAGAAACAGTTTCCGGAATTGCGGCTGGAGCTGCGCGAGACGCAGACCAAGCAACTGGTCGACGATATCAAGTCAGGCGCACTCGATGCCGCGATGCTGGCGCTGCCGCTTGGCGAGCCTGAGATCGATACGGCCAAGCTGTTCGACGATCTGTTCCTGCTCGCGGTGCCGGCAGACGATCCCCGCCCCGCCGAAAAACGCATCAAGGCGATGGAGATCGACCAGAGTCGATTGATCCTGCTGGAAGACGGCCACTGCCTGCGCGATCAGGCTCTGGCCTTCTGCGCCACCGCAGCGCGCGGCCATCAGTCCGGCAGCAACGGCATGGCCTTCGCTGCGTCCAGCCTCTCCACGGTGATGCAGATGGTCGCCAGCGGCTATGGCGTGACGTTGATCCCGCAGATCGCCGCCGATGTCGAACAACGCGACCAGCGCGTCAAATTCCTGCGGTTGGAGAATCCGCAGCCCGGCCGCACCATCGGCCTCGCCTTTCGCCGGACGTCTCCGCGCAAGGCGGACTTCGCCGCATTGGGCGATGTGGTGAAGGACAGCGTTATCGGCTGATCGTGATGGACCGCAAAAGAAAACGCACCGGCGCGGCTGCGCCGATGCGTTTCCGGACGAGCGAAGCGATCGCGCCTAGCTCTTCTGCTTGGCGATGACCTTGTCCTTGATGCCGTCATAGGTCTTCTCGGGCACGATCTTCTTCTGCACGAGTTCGTCCTTGCCCTTATACGGACGGCCTTTGACGATGGCCGCCGAATAGGCCTTGCCGATGCCGGGCAGAGCCTCGAGCGCCTCGACACTCGCCGAGTTGAGATCAAGCAATTCAGCCTTCGGTGCCGGAGCCATCTTCGATTCGCTGGCAGGCGCCATCTTGGATGTGGCGGCCGGAGCCATCTTGCCGGCGGGAGCAGCAGGCTGCGGCGACTGCGCCATCGACGGCGCGGATGCGAGCAGACCCAGAGTGAGAGCGGCAGCGGTCAAAGTAGCAAATTTGAAATGGCGCATCGTGGTGTCCCTCCAAGGACGGTTAAGTAACGCCATCAAGCTAGCTGCGGATTCATGGCGCCGCCATGGCGCGAAAATGAACCGCAGATAAAAGCTGAAGTTTATTTCGCGCGTACTTCGGGAGCGACCGGTTTCAAGTGTTGGAGCGGGAGCGGCGCGCCCGCCTTCAGCGTTTGAATCGCGATATTGCTCCGCACCTCGCGCACGATGGACAGGTTGAGAAGCTTGCTGACAAGGAAACGTTGATAGTCGGCCAGTTCGGGCACGACGACTTCAAGGAAGTAGTCGGACTCACCCGATACGAGATGGCACGCGACCACCTCGGGCATCTCCACGACGGCCTTCTCGAAAGCGATTGCACGCTTGTTGGCATGCCCGTCGATCTTCACACCAATGAAGGCTGTAAACCCCAATCCAACGCGCTCACGCCGCAACGCCGCACGGTATCCATCGATGTATCTCGCTCGCTCCAGGTTCTTGACCCGCCGCAAGCACGGCGATGGCGACAAGCCGACCCGATCGGCCAGTTCGATGTTGCTCAGGCGGCCGTCGGCCTGAAGCTCCGTGATAATTCGGCGATCAATATCGTCCAACTGGATTTCTGGCATGATCCACCAATCTAAGGTCAGTAAAGGACCATTCGTTGCGCGAGCGCGCTCGATATTAGCCAAGTTCGCAAGGACATGCGCAGGGGTCAAGTGTCATCGTCGGACTCACTCTCCCAACGAAAGAGCATCCCGATGCCCGACCGACTGATAACGCAATCACTGCTCGATGCCGTCGAATGCTACTTCGACCTGATGTTCGATAACGACGTCTCGCATTTCGATCAGGTATTTGCCGGAAGTGCACAACTGCATGGACTGCGCGCCGGCAGCCTACGTTTGCTGCCGGCCGCAGACTACAAGGCGATGCTGGCCTCTACACCATCGCCAAAGAGCAAGGGCGCGCCGCGCGAGCAGGCGGTGTTGCTGGTGGACTTCGCCGCACCGACCCAGGCGCTGGTCAAGGTTCTCGTTCGGATCGATACGCTCTGGTATTGCGACTACCTGTCCTATCATCACATCGGCGATGCCTGGCTGGTGACCGCGAAGTCGTTTCATATTGCCCGGCGGCTCGAGGCGACCGATCAATAGGCGTCAGGACCCTGCCTGCAGTGCCTTGTCGATCTCGACTTTCAGCACGCGCTCGTAATTTTCCTGCGTGATGCCACCAACCATCTTGTAGGCGATGCGGCCGTCGCGGCCGACGATGAAGGTTTCGGGCACGCCATAGACACCCCATTCGATCGCGGCGCGGCCGTTGCCGTCGACGCCAACGATGCCGAACGGATTGCCGTAACGACCGAGAAAGCGGCGCGCGTTGTCCGGTGCGTCCTTGTAGTTGATGCCGACCAGTTGCAGCCGTTTGTCCTTGCCGAGTTCTGTCAGCAGCGGTGCCTCCTCGTGGCACGGCACGCACCACGATGCCCAGACATTAACGAGACTGACCTTGCCCTTGAAGGCTGCGGGATCGAGACCCGGTACCGGCGCACCGCTATCGGTAAGGCCTTCCAGTGCCGGTAATGTCGTCTGTGGCGCGGCGCGGCCGATCAATGCCGAGGGCAGTTTCGCGGGGTCGGCTCCGAGCCGAAACCAGAACAGCCCTGCGAGCGCGGCAAAGATCAGCAGAGGCAGCGCGAGCATCCAGCGGCGCTTCGGAGTGGCTTGCGTGGTCATGTGAGATCCGTCGCACCACGACCCGAGCGCCGCGCCACGCCGGAGGATTCCAACTCATGCAGCCGCGCGCGGACGCGACGATGATCGATGGCGATCCACACGATGAGGATCAGCACCACCGCTGCGACCAGCGCGTAGGACGTGACGATGAAAGATGCGTAGGGACCAAGCGCCATCACGGGAGTGCCACCGGCTTTGAGGCCTGCAGCATCTGCAGCGCGCGCAGGCGGCGCCGCAGGATCTCGTTACGCATGGCCGCGAGATGCAGCGTGATGAACAGCAGTGAGAATGCCACCGCCATCACCAGCAGGGGAATCAGAAACGACTTGTCGAGCGACGAGCCGCCCATCTTCATCACCGACGCAGGCTGATGCAGCGTATTCCACCAATCGACCGAGAACTTGATGATCGGAATATTGATGGCGCCGACCAAGGTCAGCACCGCCGCGGCGCGCGCCGCCCGCGATGGATCTTCGACGGCGCGCCACAGCGCGATCAGGCCGAGATACATCAGAAACAGAATGAGCACCGAAGTCAGTCGGGCGTCCCATTCCCAATAGGTACCCCACATCGGCCGGCCCCACAGCGACCCCGTGACCAGTGCGAGAAAGGTGAAGGCCGCGCCGATCGGCGCCGCGGATTTGGCGGCGACATCGGCGAGCGGATGCCGCCACACCAGCGTGCCCAGCGATGCCACGCTCATGACCCCCCAGACGAACATCGATAGCCAGGCGTTCGGCACATGGATGAACATGATCTTGACGGTAGCACCCTGCTGGTAGTCATCCGGGGCCATGGCCGACTGATACAGGCCGATTGCGAGCAGAACGCCCGTCACTATCGCCAGCCACGGCAGGATGCGGGTGGCGAGCGACAGGAACCGGGTTGGATTGGCGAGTTCGGTCAGCGTCATGGCATTTCCAATAGTCGCGGCCCTGTCCGCGATCAATGCAACTTATTCTTGTTCAACATAGCTCGCGACGAGTTGACCCAGGTCAATCCAGTGTCTCAGCCTGTCGTGATCCATCCAACTGTCTCAATCCAGTCCATGCCGCAGGCTCGCCGCCGCCGCGAAAGGCCCGATCACGAGGCTCGCCAGCGATAGCGCGCAGAGGATCGAGAATGGCGTCGAGAATGACAACTGTCCGGCGATGGCCGCATTGGAGGCCGCAACGCCGAAAATCAGCACCGGTATCGATAACGGCAACACCAGCACCGCCAGCAAGAGCCCTCCGCGCTGCAGGGTCACCGCCAGCGCAGCCCCGATCATGCCGGTGAAGGTCAGCGCCGGCGTGCCCGCCAACAGCGTCAGGGCGACCGCCAGCGTCGCCGGTCCGTCGAGATTGAGCAGCAGCCCCAGCACTGGCGTCGCGACGATCAGCGGCACGCCCGCGGCCAGCCAGTGCGCAAGAGCCTTGGCGGCGCAGGCGAGTTCCAGTGGCGTCCGGCTCATCAGAATGAGATCCAGCGAGCCATCGTCGTGATCGGCGGTAAACAACCGGTCTAGCGTCAGCAGGCTCGCGAGCAGCGCCCCGAGCCATAGAATCGCCGGCCCCAGTCGTGCCAGCAGCGCTAGATCCGGCCCCAGCGCGAAAGGCATCAGCACGACAACCGTCAGAAAGAACAGCACACCGATCAGCGCCCCGCCGCCGACCCGGACGGCAATACGGATGTCACGGCGAATCAACGCGCCAAGGGCACTCACGCCTCGCCCCCGATGCGCAACTCCCGGGCGGGAATGCCGAGCGGACCATGGGTCGCGGCAATAACCAGCCCGCCCGATGCGAGATGATCTGTCATCAGCCCCGCAAACACTCGCTGGCTGGCGAGATCCAGCGCTGCGGTCGGTTCGTCGAGCAGCCAGATCGGCCGGCGGACGGTCAGCAATCGCGCAATCGACAGCCGGCGACGCTGGCCGGCCGACAAGAAACCCGCGGGCAATGCTGCGGCATGGGAGAGACCTACTGCTGCAATGCACGTGGCTGGATCGGCCGGCGTGCCACCGAGGAAGTCGGCCCAGAAGGTCAGGTTTTCCGTCACCGTCAAAGCCGGCTTCATGGCGTCGCGGTGGCCCAGGTAATGGGCCTGTTCGGCAACGGTCATTTCGCCGTCGCCTCCCTCGAGAGTGATGGAGCCCTCGGCGGGCGCCAGCAGGCCTGCGATCAACCGCAGCAATGAGGTTTTGCCTGCCCCGTTAGGGCCAATGACCGCCACGGCCGTGCCTGCCGTGGCATCGAAATCGAGCCCGGCGAAGACTTCGCGGCCCCCCCGCAGGCATCTCAAATTGCGCCCCGAGAGCCGCATCCTAACCCTTCCATGACCATCTGATTTGGTTCAGAGGTCGCCGCGGCGTTGTTGCATCATTTCGCAGGGCTGCAAACGATTGTCGATATGGCAGCGGTTCTAGAAAGATTCTATAAGTCGGAACTTGATGCAGCACACAATCGGCGCCTGCAAGCAAACCGGCCTTCTCCGCCGACGGTGTCTCGGTACCATTTTCCGGGTATCGGTCAACTGAATTGGGACCCCTTCACATGACCTCGCTCGACAGTTTCAGGTGCCAAAAAACCCTCAAGGTGGGCGCTAAAACTTACGTGTACTACAGCCTGCCGCTCGCTGAGAAAAACGGTCTGACGGGCATTTCGAAGCTGCCGTATTCGATGAAGGTCCTGCTCGAGAATCTGCTGCGCAACGAGGACGGCCGCAGCGTCAAGAAGGAAGACATCGTTGCTTTCTCGAAATGGCTGAAGAAGCGCAAGCTTGAGCACGAAATCTCGTTCCGCCCTGCGCGCGTGCTGATGCAGGACTTCACTGGCGTCCCCGCGGTAGTCGATCTTGCTGCCATGCGCAACGCGATGCAGGCGCTGAAGGGCGATCCCAAGAAGATCAACCCGCTGGTCCCGGTCGATCTGGTCATCGACCACTCGGTGATCGTGAACTTCTTCGGTGACAACAAGGCGTTCGGCAAGAACGTCGCCGAAGAGTACAAGCAGAACAAGGAGCGCTACGAGTTCCTGAAGTGGGGCCAGAGCGCGTTCTCGAATTTCTCCGTCGTGCCGCCCGGCACCGGCATCTGCCACCAGGTCAATCTCGAATATCTCGCCCAGACCGTCTGGACGAAGAAGCAGAAGATGACGGTCGGCAAGAAGACCGGCACCTTCGAGGTCGCCTATCCGGACACGCTGGTCGGCACCGACTCGCACACCACCATGGTCAACGGCCTCGCCGTGCTCGGCTGGGGCGTCGGCGGCATCGAGGCGGAAGCCGCGATGCTAGGCCAGCCGCAGTCGATGCTGCTGCCCGACGTGGTCGGCTTCAAGCTGTCGGGCGCACTCAAGGAAGGCGTCACCGCCACCGACCTCGTGCTCACCGTCACCCAGATGCTGCGCAAGCAGGGCGTCGTCGGCAAGTTCGTGGAATTCTACGGCCCCGGCCTCGACGCCATGTCGGTCGCTGACAAGGCGACAATCGGAAATATGGCGCCGGAATATGGCGCGACCTGCGGCTTCTTCCCGGTCGATGCCGCCACCATCGACTATCTGAAAACTTCGGGCCGCAAATCGGCGCGTGTCGCACTGGTTGCCGCTTATGCCAAGGCGCAGGGCCTGTACCGCACCGCCAAGTCGCCCGATCCGGTGTTCACCGAAACGCTGAAGCTCGATCTCGGCGACGTCGTACCCTCGATGGCCGGCCCGAAGCGTCCGGAAGGCCGCGTCGCACTGCCCGCCATCGCCGAAGGCTTCTCTGCCGCGCTAACCACCGAATACAAGAAGCCGGATAACCACAACGCGCGCTTCCCCGTCGAGGGCAAGAACTTCGATGTCGGCCATGGCGACGTGGTGATCGCTGCCATCACCTCCTGCACCAACACCTCGAATCCGAGCGTGCTGATCGCCGCCGGCCTGCTGGCACGTAACGCCGTGGCCAAGGGCCTCAAGACCAAGCCGTGGGTGAAGACCTCGCTGGCGCCGGGCTCGCAGGTCGTCGCTGAATATCTCGCCAATTCCGGCTTGCAGCTCGACCTCGACAAGATCGGCTTCAACCTCGTCGGCTTCGGCTGCACCACCTGTATCGGCAATTCCGGCCCGCTGCCGCCGGAGATTTCGAAGTCGATCAACGACAACGGCATCGTTGCCGCAGCGGTTCTTTCGGGCAACCGTAACTTCGAGGGTCGCGTCTCGCCGGACGTGCAGGCAAACTATCTCGCCTCGCCGCCGCTGGTCGTCGCGCACGCACTTGCCGGTACGGTGACCAAGAATCTCGCGATCGAGCCGATCGGCGAAGGTAAAGATGGCAAGCCGGTGTTCCTGAAAGACATCTGGCCGACCACGAAGGATATCAACGCCTTCATCAAGAAGTACGTGACGTCGACGATCTTCAAGAAGAAGTACGCAAACGTGTTCGACGGCGACGCCAACTGGCGCAAGATCAAGACGGTCGAGAGCGAGACCTACAAGTGGAACATGGGTTCGACCTATGTGCAGAACCCACCCTACTTCGAAGGCATGAAGAAGGAACCGGAGCCGACCACCGACATCATCGATGCGCGCATCCTGGCTCTGTTCGGCGACAAGATCACTACCGACCACATCTCGCCTGCCGGTTCGATCAAGCTCACCTCACCCGCGGGCAAGTATCTGTCGGAGCACCAGGTGCGCCCGGCCGACTTCAACCAGTACGGCACGCGCCGCGGCAACCACGAAGTGATGATGCGCGGCACCTTTGCCAATATCCGCATCAAGAACTTCATGATGCAGGGTGCTGACGGCAACGTACCGGAAGGCGGCATGACCAAGCACTGGCCCGATGGCGAAGCGATGTCGATCTACGACGCCGCGATGAAGTACCAGGCCGAACAAGTGCCGCTGGTCGTGTTCGGCGGTGCCGAATACGGCAACGGTTCGTCGCGCGACTGGGCTGCAAAGGGCACCCGTCTGCTCGGCGTTCGCGCCGTGATTACCGAAAGCTTCGAACGTATTCATCGATCCAATCTGGTCGGCATGGGCATTCTGCCGCTAACCTTCGAGAACGGCTCATCGTGGAAGAAACTCGGCCTCAAGGGCGACGAGAAGGTCACGATCCGCGGCCTGACCGGCGACATCAAGCCGCGCCAGCAGATGGTGGCGGAAATCGTGTCGGCCGATGGCTCACTCCACAAGGAGACGCTGCTCTGCCGCATCGATACGCTGGACGAGCTCGAATATTACCGCAATGGCGGCATCCTGCATTACGTGCTGCGTCAGCTTGCAGCCTGACGCCCATACGTGGTGTGACGTAGTGCCTCACCGCGAAGTGAGTGGCTAGTGAACAGAAGGCGGCCTATGAAGGGCCGCCTTCTGGCGTTTGAGGGCATGAACGTGTTAGCGACACCAATGTGCGACACCGTCTGTTATGTGTCTCACCTCGAGCGTGGCAAAACCTCATGAAATCCTTTGGTGGCATATCGCAGTGGACTGGCGCGCTCAGCGTGTGCGCCGCCATTGCAGCAAGCGGTAACGCGCTGGCCCAGCCTAGGGCCGTGGTGGAGCTGTTTACCTCGCAAGGTTGCTCGTCCTGCCCGCCTGCAGACAAGATCATCGGCGACCTCGCCAAAGACCCGTCCGTGATCGCATTGAGCATGCCGATCGACTACTGGGACTACCTGGGCTGGAAGGACACGCTGGCCGACTCGCGTTTCAGCGCGCGGCAGAAGGCCTATTCACAGATGCGCGGCGATCGTGACGTCTACACGCCGCAAGTCGTCGTCAACGGCGCCACTCAGGTGATCGGCAGCGATGCCGATCGTATCCAGGGCGCGATCAGCGAAACCAAGAAAGGCACCGTGATGACGGTGCCGGTGTCGATGTCCGTCTCTGGCAAACACGTCAACGTGTCCGTTGCCGCATCGAGCAATGCGCCCGATACAGCGCATGGCGAAGTCTGGATCTGTTCCGTGTCGAAGGCAGTGCCGATCACGGTCGGTCGCGGCGAGAATCGCGGCAAGCAACTGACCTACTACAATGTCGTCCGGAACTGGCTGAAGGTCGGTGACTGGACCGGCAACGCCGCCAACTGGACGCTGCCGCTGGAGAACATCTCCAGGGATGGTGTCGATGCCGCCGTCGTTTATGTGCAAGACGGCACGCGCGACAAGCCCGGCGCGATGCGCGGCGCGGCCTATACGTCGCTACAGTAAGTCTTCAGATTGATAACTTCGGTAGCTGCTGCGCTTACGCGCGGCATGCCTGCATCATTGTGAGCCCTCGGCGAAAACTGGATTCCTTCGTCGCTTCGCCTATCGCAATGACGCTTGATGGTCTCGCAAAAGCATCCACCAAAAAGAAAAGGACCAACTTGCGTTGGCCCAGTGGGGATTAACTTCCTGCGCAGGGTCCGATCCCAACGACCGCGGGGGGCTGGGGGCTGAGGAATCCGAGACCGGAAGAACCGAACCCGACGCAGTATCTTCTTGTCGCAATCCAGAAGGGCGCCCGATGGGCCAAAATTTGGCGGCAATAAGATTCACCTGACGTTCCCGTGACGGGAAATTTCTACCATCAACCCTGCGGATCGGCCCTTGCAGAGGACCGCGGTCGGCGCGATCATGTCGGCGATATGACAGGAGGCGCTGCATGAATGTGATTCCGGGAGATACTGAGCCCACCGAGAATCGCGCGGCGACGGGCTCTGCCGCCGCCGCGCCCGTCGTCAGCTTCAACCGCCTTGAGCTCAGCCGCATCCTCAATCTGTACGGCCGTATGGTCTCCGACGGCGAGTGGCGCGATTACGCCATCGACTTTCTGCGCGACCGCGCGGTGTTCTCGGTGTTCCGCCGCTCGTCGGAAGTGCCGCTCTATCGCATCGAGAAAGATCCGCGGCTGGCGCGCAAGCAGGGCATGTATAGCGTGATTTCGGCCAGCGGCATGATTCTGCGCCGCGGCCAAGAACTCGACCGCGTGCTCCTGGTGATCGATCGCAAGCTGGCGGTGGTGTAATCGATTCGCAGAGCGTCAGGGCAGCGTGCGGGCGCCGTCGCCAAGTGCGAGCTGCATCGAAACGGTATCAAGCCAGCGATCGAACTTGAACCCGACATCGGGATGCACCCCAACCATCTGAAACCCGGCATTGCGATGAACCGCGATGGAGCCGGCATTGGCGCTGTCACCGATCACGGCGACCATCTGGCGGTAGCCGCGGTTCTCGCATTCGGCGATCAGCCGCGCGAGAAGTTTGCCGCCAACGCCTCGCCGTTGGGCTTTCGGATCGAGATAAATCGAATTCTCGACGGTAAAGCGATAGGCCGGTCGCGGGCGATGCGCGCTGGCATAGGCATAGCCGACAACCCGGCCTTCCAGCACAGCCGCGAGATACGGATAGCCCCCGCTCACCATCCCCTCGAAACGCCGCGTCATCTCGGCCAAATCTGGCGGGATCAGTTCGAACGTGGCCGTGCCGAACTGCACCGCCTCGGCATAGATCGCGGTGATCGCGGGCAGATCTGCCGCCGTGGCGGGCCTGATTTCAATATCGGACATGGCGCTGAGACTATTTTTGCTCCACCCAAAAGAAAAGCCCCGGCCTTTCGGCCGGGGCTAAGATCTTCTTGATGTTCTGAAGCTTATTCGCGCTGTCCGAGCAGCTGCAGCAGCAGCGTGAACAGGTTGATGAAGTTCAAGTAGAGCGACAGGGCACCGGTGATCGCCGCGCGCTCGGCGATATCGCCGCCCTGCGAGGCGTAACCGTAGATGTAGTCGTTCTTCAACCGCTGGGTATCGTAGGCTGTGAGGCCTGCGAAGATCAGCACGCCGACAACCGACACAATGAACTGGAGCATCGACGACGCCACGAAGATGTTCACGACGCTCGCGATGATGATGCCGAACAGGCCCATCAGCAGGAACGAGCCCATGCCCGTCATGTCACGCTTGGTGGTGTAGCCGTAGAGGCTCAGCGCACCGAACGAGGCAGCGGTGATGAAGAACACCCGCACGATCGACGTGTGCGTGTATACTAGGAAGATCGACGACAGCGAGATGCCCATCAGAGCCGCGAAGGCCCAGAACAGCAGTTGCGCGGTGGCCGGCTTCAGCCGGTTGATGCCGAACGAGATGGCGAACACCATGACCAGAGGCGCCAGGATGAACACCCATTTCAGCGGGCTCACGAACATCGCATAGCCGAACGGCGTCAGGTAGGAGCTACCGATCCGGGCAGCAGCGCCCGACGGATCGGTCGTGACAGCCGCCATGTACACGCCGAGAGCAGCCAGGCCGGTGATGGCCAGACCGATCGTCATGTAGTTGTAGATGCGCAGCATGTAGGAGCGCAGTCCGGCGTCCACGGCAGCGGCATCGCGCGCGCCGGCCCGGCCGAAGGGGGAAGCATAGTTACGGTCTAGATCCGACATGGTCGAAACCTCGATGTTGTCCGGCTGATCGCAAAGGGTTCGCGTCGCCGGTTCAAATTATATCCCAGATATCTGCGCTTCCTGACACTAAACTCGATTTCATAAAAAATCGACGTCATCTGCACTCGATGTCTGACCCAAAGGGTATGTGGTAAACTAACACATTCGCTGCAAGCTTCCACGCGTGGCGGAATGTCGCTCCGATTTGCATTCAGGCAACCGGGTAAACTTTCAGCCTGACGCAAGCTTGGCGATTTCTCAGTCATTTTGCACGAATCAGCCCGCGCAAAGGCTGCTTCGTGTCAAAACAGGTCACAAATTCCGTAACACGGTGGCAGGCTTCTGGTTCAAGGCTACCAACGTACCCACCAGGCCCAGGCCCACTGTGACAATTAGCGCCGCCAGCACGACGCCAGCCGCGCTGCCAGCCTGCCAGACGAAGCTCAGCGTCATCAGGCGCGTGACGATCAGCCACGCCGCCACCGAGCCGGCGATGACCCCAAACACCGCCGTGGCCAGGCCGATCATCAGATATTCGAGTGCATAGGCACCCAGAAGCCGCGCACGCGTGGCGCCGAGAGTCTTGAGGATAACGGCGTCATAGACGCGATGCCGGTGACCGGCGGCCAGCGCGCCACCGAGCACGAGAATGGCCGAGAGCAGCGTCACCGCGCTGGTACCGCGGATCGCCAGCACGAGATTTGTGACAACCGATCCCACAGTGTCGAGCGCTTCCCGGACCCGGACGGTCGTGATCATTGGGAATGCGTCGGCCACCGCCTTGACCAGACCGGCGTCCTGGGAGGGATCGGACTTCGGTTCGGTCAGCGTGGCAATATGGGTATGCGGCGCACCGCGGAAGGTATTGGGCGAGAACACCAGCACGAAATTGATGCCGAGGCTCTGCCAGTCGACGGACCGCATATTGCCGATCCTGGCGGTGATATCGCGGCCGAGTACATTGACGGTGACCTCGTCGCCGAGCTTGAGCCCGAGCCCGTCGGCCAGCTTCTTCTCGAACGACACCAGTGGCGGCCCGCTATAGTCGGGTGCCCACCATTCGCCCTCGACCAGCTTGGAGCCACGCGGAACCTCGTTGGTGTAACTGAGGCCACGGTCGCTCTGCAGCACCCATTCGGCATCGGATGACGGTTTGAGGTCTTCCGCCTTGACGCCGCGCGCGGCAACGATCCGGCCGCGCAACATCGGCACATCCTCGACGGTCGACTGCGGCTGCTTCTCCTTGAGAAATGCGCTGAAGCGGTCTGCCTCGGTGGAGGGAATGTCGATGAAATAGAACGACGGCGCCTTCTCCGGCAGCGCTGCCATGAACTGCCGGCGCAGATTGCCGTCGATCTGGGTGACGGTCACCAGCACCGTCAGGCCGAGCCCGAGCGACATCACCACCGACGGCGTCAGCGCGCCCGGCCGGTAGATATTGGCAATAGCCAGCCGCAGCATGGTCATGCTCGGCCGCGGTAATTTGCGCGCAAAAGCCATCAATGCGCCGGCGATACCGCGCAGCAAGGCGAACACGACCATCGACGACACCACAAATACGGCAGCGACACGTTTGTCGTAAGCGAGCCCGACCACCACCGCGATCAGTAGCCCGACCACGAGTGCCATCCAGAGCATATAGCGCAGCTTCGGCCGGTGCGATTCCGTCAGTGCCGCATCACGAAACAGCGCCGCAACCGGCACGTCGTGTACGCGCGCCAAGGGCCATAGGCCGAAGGCCAGCGCCGTCAGCAGCCCGTACAGCAACGACAATGCCAGCTCACCGAGATGAAGCGCCGGCACCACCGGCAGCGGCAGCAGCTTGCCGAACAGGCCGACAATGGCAAACGGCAAGGACGCACCGACCACCATACCGATCAGCGAGCCGATCACCGCCAGCACCAGTACCTGGGTGAGGTAGATCGCGAATACGTCGCGGCCAGTCGCGCCAAGCGCTTTCAACGACGCGATGACATCGCGGCGGCGATCAATATGGCTCTTCACGGCATTGGCAACGCCGACGCCGCCGACCAGCAGGGACGCGAGGCCGACCAATGTCAGGAACTGGGTGAATCGCGTGATGGTACGCTCAAGCTGCGGCGACGCGTTGTCGCGCGAACGGATTTCCCAGCCGGCTTGCGGCAATTGGGCACGTGCATCGTCGGCCAGCGCCTTGGCAGCGCGATCGCCGGAAACGGTGTCCGGCAGGCGAACACGGTAGATCCAGCGCACCAGACTGCCGGGCTGCAGAAGCTTGGTGGCGCGCAGAGCGTCCTCACTGGTGAGGAAACGCGGCGCGAAACCGACACCGCCGGCGAGCTTGTCGGGCTCCGCTGAAATTTCGCTGCGAAGCTCGAACGTCGCATTACCGACCGTGAGGCGGTCACCAACCTTTAGGCCTAGCCGGGCCATCAATGTCGTATCCGTCGCGGCGCCATAGGCCCCGTCACGTTCGGCGAGCAGATCGCTCATCGGCATGTCCGGCGCCAGGGTCGCCTTGCCGAGCAAGGGATAGCTGCCATCGACGGCCTTGATCTCAACAAGCGCAAGATTGCCGTCCGGCGCGCGCGCCATGCCGCGCAGCGTTGCGGCAACCGACACTGCACCGCGTGCGCGCAAGAAGGCGAGTTCTTCCGGCTTGGCCTCACGCTGCATCAGCGAGAATGCCACGTCGCCGCCGAGCAGCGTACGGCCTTCGCGCGCCACGCCCTCGCCGAGACTTGCCGCGACCGAACCGACGCCGGCGATGGCCATGACGCCCAGCGCGATGCAGGCGATGAAAACGTAGAAGCCGCGCAGGCCGCTGCGCATCTCGCGGAAAGCGTAACGCAACGCCAGCGACGGGCCTCGGCTGTTAGGAATGGTCTCGGTGATAGTGGTCATCGGATCAGGCCGTCTCGACCCAGTTGCGCTCGGTGGCGGGCCCATCGATCCGACCGGAACGTAATCGCACCACGCGATCGCAGCGATGCGCCAGCGTATTGTCGTGCGTCACCAGCACCAGCGTCATGCCGCGCTGCGCGTGCTGCGCGAACAAGAGATCGACGATCTGGCCGCCAGTGGATTCGTCGAGATTGCCAGTCGGCTCGTCGGCGACCAGGATCGCGGGATCCGGCGCCAATGCGCGCGCCAGCGCGACGCGCTGCTGTTCGCCACCAGAAAGCTGGGTCGGATAGTGATGCAGACGGGCGCCGAGACCGACCGCTTCCAGCTCGCGCGCCGCACGGCCGGCTGGGTCGGGATGACCTGCCAGCTCCAGCGGTACCGCGACATTCTCCAGCGCCGTCATGGTCGGGATCAGGTGAAAGGACTGGAAGACGATGCCGACATGACGGCCACGAAACCGCGCCAATCCGTCCTCATCGAGATCATTGAAAGAGGTGCCATTGACCACCACCTGACCGGAGTCAGGACGCTCCAGCCCCGCCATCACCATCAGCAGCGTGGACTTGCCGGAGCCCGACGGGCCAATCAGCCCGATCGCTTCACCCGATCCGACGCGCAGGCTGATATCCTTGAGGATATGCACCCGCGCGGCGCCGGTGCCGAGCGAGAGGTTGATGTTAGAGATTGAAATGGTGTCCGGCGAAACGCCGGCCGATGATGAGGCTTCAATGAAAGTATCCATGCGAGCTTCATATGGCACTTCGTTTGCGGCGGTCGAGGGGCTGCTGCGCACGTTTATGTGGCTGGTCGTCGCCGGGCTGACGGTCGCACTTCCGATCCCCACCGCTACGGCGCAGACGGCCGCCACCGGCACGGCCAAGCCCGTCAAACTGGTCGTGCTCGGGGACTCCCTGAGTGCAGGTTATGGCCTGCCGGCGGCAGCCGCGTTTCCGGCCCGGCTACAAAAGGCCCTGAAGGACAAGGGGATAGAGGTCGAGATGATCAATGCCGGTGTATCCGGGGATACCACTTCGGGCGGCCTCGGGCGGCTCGACTGGTCGGTGCCCGAGGGGACGCAGGGCGTGATCGTCGAACTCGGCGCCAACGACGCGCTGCGCGGCACCGATCCGAAGGTCCCGCGTGCGGCACTCACCGAGATTCTGACGCGGCTGAAGGCCCGCAACATCGCCGTGCTTCTCTGCGGCATGGTGGCACCGCCGAACTACGGCGCCGACTATGCGGAAAAGTTCAATTCGATCTATCCGGATCTCGCCAAGCAATTTGGCGTGCCGCTCTATTCGTTCTTTCTCGAAGGCGTCGCCGGGGACAGCAAGCTCAACCAGGCCGACGCGATGCATCCGACAGCGGAGGGCGTGGACATCGTCGTGAAAAACATCCTGCCCAGCGTCGAGGCATTTGTCGGCACGATCGCTGGGCAACGCAGTTGAGAAACAGGCAGCCTCAACCTTAATGACGGTTTTTCACGGAACCTTCATGCACCGAGCGCGGCATCTGCTTCGCAGAGTCACAGAAGTCGGATAAAAAAAGACATCGGTGATTCGTCACCGGCTCGTTTGTTCGGGCATGATTTTCGCCGAGGGGTGCGGGCGTGCGTAAGCACACCGTAGTCAGCACCTTTCGGCGAAAATCGCGCCCCGGCAAAGAGGAGCTGACTATGCCGCGTTTGTTCGCCGGACTGGAGATACCAGCCGAGATCGGCCAGACATTGGCCAATTTGCGTGGCGGCCTGCCAGGCGCACGCTGGATCGATCCCGAAAATTATCATGTCACGCTTCGCTTCATCGGCGACATCGATGGCGTTTCCGCCAACGAAATCGCCGATCTGATGTCGCGCGTGGAACGCCGCCCCTTCGAGGTCGCGGTGCGCGGCCTGTCGAGCTTCGGCGGCAAGAAGCCCCGCGCTGTCGTCGCCTCGGTTGATCCGAGCCGTCCGCTGCTTGAACTGCAATCCGAACTGGAACGGCTGGTCCGCCGCTGCGGGCTCGAGCCCGAGGGCCGGAAATTCACGCCGCATGTCACGCTGGCCCGATTGCGCGACTCCTGCGACCGCGACGTCGCCGACTATCTTTCGGTGCGGGGCTACTTCCCGACGAAGATCTTCACCGCCTCGCGCTTCGTGCTGTTCTCCTCGCGGGCATCCACGGGCGGCGGCCCTTATCTGGTCGAGGATTCCTACGCGCTCTGCGCATGAGCGCATATCCGCTTCGACCAATTCGCATCTTGCATTTTCCGGGCGCATGGGGCCGTTAGGGCCCCATGTCGTCCAGCCCTCCTCAATCCTTCCGCGAACAATATCAAGCCCTCGTTGCCTCCGGCGCCATCGAGGCTGACCCGGCGCAGGCCGGCGCCGTCGAGGCCATCGCGGCGCTCGACGTTGCGCTGTTCACTTATAAGCCACCGCGCAAGCAGGGCTTCTTTGGACGCCTGTTCGGCGACAAGGATATGCAACCGCCGCGCGGTCTCTACGTCCATGGCGAGGTCGGCCGCGGCAAGACCATGCTGATGGACCTGTTCTTCGAAGCCAGCACAGTCACGCACAAGCGTCGCGCTCATTTCCATGAGTTCATGGCCGACACCCATGAGCGCATCTATAATTTTCGCCAGAAAATCGCGAGCGGCGAGCTCCCCGACGGCGATGTCATCGCGCTGACGGCGAATTCGATCTTCGACGAAGCCTGGCTCCTCTGCTTCGACGAATTTCACGTCACCGATATCGCCGATGCGATGATCCTCGGCCGACTATTCGCACGGCTGTTCGAACTCGGCACCGTCGTCTTCGCGACGTCAAACGTCGAACCCGTCAATCTCTACAAAGGCGGTCTCAACCGCGCGCTGTTTTTGCCGTTCATCAAACAGATCGAAGATCATATGGAAGTGCGCAAACTGGATTCGCGCACAGACTATCGATTGGAAAAGCTGGCCGGCGTAAAGAGCTGGCTGGTGCCGGACGATGATGCAGCAAAGGCCGCGCTCGACAAGGCCTGGGCAAAGCTCACGGGCGGCGCACCGGCAAGGTCGCGTGATATCTCGATCAAGGGCCGCACGCTGCGTGTTCCCCTGGAAGCGCAGGGCGTGGCCCGGTTTTCATTTGGCGACCTCTGCGAGAAGCCGCTTGGCGCGTCAGACTATCTGAAACTGGCGCACGACTATCACACGCTGTTCATCGAACATATTCCGATGATGGACTACGGCGACCGCAACGCCGCCAAACGCTTCATCGCACTCATCGACACGCTCTATGACAATGCCGTGAAGCTGATGGCCTCGGCGGCCGGCGAACCGCACGCGCTGTATCAGGCCAGCGAAGGTTTCGAGGCAATGGAATTCGCGCGGACCGCGTCGCGGCTGTTCGAGATGGGTTCAGAAACATATCTGGCCCTGCCCCATGGCCGCAGCGATTCCACGGCGTCAGGCGCCACCACGGGCCTTGTCGAAACCTGACGCGCGCGATTGGATCGATATCAAAGCGGAATCGGTACTTTCGCGAGCGATTCCAATTTCCGGTTTGCTCATAATAATTTGCATTGCAGGCCGGCGCTCGACAATTGGGCAGGCCCCGACTTGAACGGTGTCCGCGAAAGGGATAACCAGCCTGTCAGCATTTCCTGCTCCCTCCCTACCCCTTCGGGCTTAAAGGATAGATTTCCCATGGCGCGTAACAAAATCGCATTGATTGGTTCTGGTCAGATCGGCGGAACACTTGCTCACCTCGTCGGCCTGAAAGAACTCGGCGACGTCGTGATGTTCGACATTGCGGAAGGTGTGCCGCAGGGCAAATCGCTCGATCTCGCGCAGTCCTCACCGGTCGACGGCTTTGACTCCAAGCTGACCGGCGCCAACTCCTATGAGGCGATCGAAGGTTCGGACGTCATCATCGTCACCGCCGGCGTGCCGCGCAAGCCGGGCATGAGCCGCGACGACTTGCTCTCGATCAACCTCAAGGTGATGGAGCAGGTTGGCGCAGGCATCAAGAAGTACGCCCCGAATGCCTTCGTGATCTGTATTACCAATCCGCTCGATGCGATGGTCTGGGCGCTGCAGAAGGCCTGCGGTCTTCCGGCGAACAAGGTCGTCGGCATGGCCGGCGTGCTGGACTCGGCGCGCTTTCGCTACTTCCTGGCCGATGAATTCAATGTGTCGGTCGAAGACGTCACCGCTTTCGTGCTCGGTGGCCACGGCGACACCATGGTTCCGCTGGTCAAGTATTCGACCGTTGCCGGCATCCCGCTGCCCGACCTCGTGAAGATGGGCTGGACCTCGCAGGCTCGCATCGACGAAATCGTCGACCGCACCCGTAACGGCGGCGCCGAGATCGTCAACCTGCTGAAGACCGGTTCGGCCTTCTACGCTCCGGCCGCTTCGGCCATCGCGATGGCCGAGAGCTACCTCAAGGACAAGAAGCGCGTCCTGCCCTGCGCCGTGCACCTGAACGGTGAATACGGCGTCAAGGACATGTATGTCGGCGTTCCCGTCGTGATCGGCGCCAAGGGTGTCGAGCGCATCGTCGAGATCGAACTCGCCGGCAAGGACAAGGAAGGCTTCGACAAGTCGGTGGCTTCGGTGGTCGGCCTGATGGACGCCTGCAAGAAGATCGCACCCGATCTGCTCGGCTAAGATCAAGCTCACTTCACCGGCACCCTAGGGGTGCCGGTTTTGCATTTGACGACATTGGCAAACACTGCAACGAACCCCTCAGCCAATTCGTCCGTCACGCGGAATTATCGTCGGCTTTGACTTGCAGCATGCTTGGTATACGGTATGCCAGTTCAAAGAAAATGACGTGAATTCCAAGTTCACCATCCGGGGTTCGGGAGCAACTTATGAATATCCATGAATATCAGGCGAAGGCCGTGCTGAAGGAATTCGGCGTGCCCGTTTCCAAGGGCGTGCCCATCCTCAAGGCCGAGGAAGCGGAAGCTGCCGCCAAGCAGCTCGGCGGTCCGTTGTGGGTGGTGAAGAGCCAGATCCACGCCGGCGGCCGCGGCAAGGGCAAGTTCAAGGAAGCATCGGCCGGCGACAAGGGCGGCGTCCGCCTCGCCAAGTCGATCGACGAGACCAAGCAGTTCGTCAAGGAAATGCTCGGCGCGACCCTCGTGACCGAACAGACCGGCCCGGCGGGCAAGCAGGTCAACCGGATCTATCTGGAAGACGGTTCGGACATCGAAAAGGAATTCTACCTCTCGCTGCTCGTCGACCGTGAAACCTCGCGCGTTGCTTTCGTCGTTTCGACCGAAGGCGGCATGAACATCGAGGAAGTCGCGCACAACACCCCGGACAAGATCGTGACCTTCTCGGTCGATCCGGCCACCGGCGTGATGGGCCACCACGGCCGCACCGTGGCTCAGGCGCTGGGCCTCAAGGGCGATCTCGCCAAGCAGGCCGAAAAACTGGTGTCGCAGCTCTACACTGCGTTCATCGCCAAGGACATGGACATGCTGGAGATCAATCCGCTGATCATCTCCAAGCAGGGCGAGCTGAAGTGCCTCGATGCCAAGATGTCGTTCGACTCGAACGCGCTGTATCGTCACCCGGAAATCGTCGCGCTGCGCGACACCACGGAAGAGGACGCGAAGGAAATCGAGGCATCGAAGTATGACCTCGCTTACATCGCGCTCGACGGCACCATCGGCTGCATGGTCAACGGCGCGGGCCTCGCAATGGCTACGCTCGACATCATCAAGCTCTATGGCGAAAGCCCGGCCAACTTCCTCGACGTCGGTGGCGGTGCTTCCGAGGAGAAGGTGACCGCAGCGTTCAAGATCATCACTGCCGATCCGAACGTGAAGGGCATCCTGGTCAACATCTTCGGCGGCATCATGAAGTGCGATGTCATCGCTGCCGGCGTTGTCGCCGCAGTGAAGGCTGTCGGCCTCCAGGTGCCACTGGTTGTCCGCCTCGAAGGTACCAATGTCGAGGAAGGCAAGAAGATCATCCGTGAATCCGGTCTCAACGTTCTGCCCGCCGACGATCTCGACGACGCCGCTCAGAAGATCGTCAACGCCGTGAAGGGAAAGTAAGCCGATGTCCGTCCTGATCGACAAGAACACCAAGGTCATCTGCCAGGGCTTTACCGGCAAGAACGGCACCTTCCACTCCGAACAGGCGATTGCCTACGGCACCAAGATGGTCGGCGGCACTTCGCCGGGCAAAGGCGGCTCGACGCATATCGGCCTGCCGGTGTTCGACACCGTGGCCGAAGCCCGCGACAAGACCGGCGCCGATGCGTCGGTGATCTATGTGCCGCCGCCGGGTGCTGCGGACGCGATCTGCGAAGCCATCGACGCGGAAATCCCGCTGATCGTCTGCATCACCGAAGGCATTCCGGTGCTCGACATGGTGCGCGTCAAGCGTTCGCTGTCCGGCTCCAAGTCACGCCTCATCGGGCCGAACTGCCCGGGCGTCGTCACCGCCGGTGAATCGAAGATCGGCATCATGCCGGCCAACATCTTCAAGCCCGGCAGCGTCGGCATCCTGTCGCGCTCCGGCACGCTGACCTATGAAGCCGTGTTCCAGACCACCCAGGCCGGCCTCGGCCAGAGCTCGGCGGTTGGCATCGGCGGCGATCCGGTCAAGGGCACCGAATTCATCGACGTGCTCGAGATGTTCCTGGCCGACCCCAAGACCACCTCGATCATCATGATCGGCGAAATCGGTGGTTCGGCGGAAGAGGACGCGGCACAGTTCATCAAGGACGAAGCCAAGCGCGGCCGCAAGAAGCCGATGGTCGGCTTCATCGGCGGCGTCACCGCACCTCCCGGCCGTCGCATGGGTCATGCCGGCGCCATCGTGTCGGGCGGCAAGGGCGACGCCCAGTCGAAGATCGCAGCCATGGAAGCCGCCGGCATCCGCGTCTCGCCATCGCCCGCGCGCCTCGGCACCACGCTGGTGGATGTGCTGAAGGGCTAAGCTGAGCTCGAGGAGTTGAGAATAAGAAAGGCCCGCTCGCGAGAGCGGGCCTTTTGTTTTGACACTTTGACTGTCATCGCCCGGTCCAAGTGCGCGCTCGGCCGGGCGAGGACACTGGAGTTCTACGCCGCCTGCGCCTGCTTCTCGCCAACCAGCGGCAAACCTTCCTCGATTGGATACTTCGTATCGCGCGACCATTCGTTCCACGAACCAAAATACATCCGGACATCAGCCACGCCTGCGTTCTTCAGCGCGAGAAACGTGTTCGACGCCCGCGCACCCTTGAAGCAGTAGAGATACACCGTGGTCGACGGCGTGATGCCGACGGTCGCGCATTCGGCGAGGATCTCGTTCTTCGACTTGAAGCGCGGTCCTTCCGATGTCGGTTTCATCATGCGGTACCACTCGATCCAGACCGCACCGGGGATGCGGCCCATGCGCGGGCAGAAATCCTTGCCGTAAGGCGACGAGCTTTCGCCGATCCATTCATCGACATCGCGCACGTCGAGGATGGCGATCGACGGATTGCCGAGCGCGCCCTGCATAGTGCCCGCATCGATCAGGATCGAACCGGCTTCCGGCTTGATAACGAAGGATGCTGTTGTCGGCGTCGGAACATCCGTGGTGGTCGGCAGGCCCTTCATGGTCCAGGCTTCAAAGCCGCCATGCAGGACCTTGATCTTGGGATAGCCAAGAAACTCCAGCAGGAAGTAGCCGCGGCAGGACTGGCCGAAGCCCGAATTCATCGACTGTTCGTAGATCACCGCAGTCTCGTTGCCGGACAGGCCGGCACCGCCGAAGGCCGCAGCGAACTTCTTCTTCAACTCGTCCATACCTTCGGGCGTCGAGGTGGCGAGGAACGTAAAGATCTCATGGAGATTGACGGCGCCGGGGATATGCCCGGCCGCATAGGCGTCGGGATTGCGCGTGTCGATGATGACACAAGGTTCTGACTTCATGAACGTGACGAGGTCGTCTGCGGAAATGAGAACTTCAGCCATTGAAAGCCTCCACTGTGTTGAACCGTCGTTGTTGAGTCGTTTGTGCTGGATCGCCTGTCGTTTCACCGTGACTTAAGTCAATTCGCTTTCCGTTCGCGTGATCGGGATCATTTGCATGATCGGGATCACGCCCCGCCCTGGTCTCCCTGATATTCGCGCGCATTGTCTGCGAGCATTTTTCTGAGCTGCTTGGTGGCGGGGGTGACGATCGCCACGAAATAGGCTTCGCGCAGTCGGCGCTGGGCGCGGTGCGATTTGAGATAGCCGCGCGCGCCACAATGCAGCATCGCTGCATGGGCTGCGGCGACGGCGGCGTCGCCGGCGCGCAGACGCAGTTCGACGACGCTACGCCAATAGGCATTGCTCGTGTCAAAGGGTGTGGCGGCGAGCATCATCGTCTCGGCCTCCATTTTCGCGAGAAGCCCGGCGAAATCCTCGGGCTGCTGCGGCAGGAAGCAATTGACGTGGGCGAGCGACGGCTTGACGCTATGCATGATAGCAACGCAATCGCGCACCAGCCCGAGGCCCATGCCCATCTGCATCAGGATGAACCCGGCGCGAATTCTCTTCACGAAAGGCATCGCCGGCGCCGCGAGCACCTGATCGTCTGGAATGAAGACGTCGCGAAATTGCACGGCGTAGGTGCCGGTGCCATCCATCGCGAGGAACGGCTTGCATGGCGTCAGCGAGAGATTCTCGTCGGCGCATTCGGCGAGGAACATCACCTTCTCGCCGGAGCCGTCATCGAGTTCGAAGATGGTGCCGAACATATGGTCGGGGCCGAGATTCGACACCCATGGCAGCGCACCGCGCACGATATAGCCGCCATCCGTGCGGCGACCTTTCAGCTTGAGCTTCTCGATGCCAAAGAAGCTCTTCATCGGATTGGAGAGGCCGGTGCCGCCGAGCAGTTTGCCGCTTGCGGCATCGCTCAGATACTTCGCCTTCAGCGCGGCGTTGTCGGAGTTGAGAATGTACCAGACCAGCGTGTTCTGGCACCACGCCATGAAGGCCGTGGAGCCGCAGGTCTCGCCGATGGTGGTGATGCCCGCGATGGTTTCACCGAGATCAGCATGTGCGGACCAGGCACCGACCTCCCCGAGACGGCGCAGCGCCCGATCGGGATAGATCGTGCCTTCATCGATCTCCAAAGCGATCGGTGAAAGATCCGTGCGCGCGACGGCGGCCATTCGTTCGACAAGCGACGGCGTGTCATCCGTCACCTCAACATCATCCGATTTCCGCAGCACTGCCGTCGTGGTCATGTCGATCTCCGTCACGCGCAAGGAAGAGAGAAGTTGCGGCCGCATCGCTGCGACCGCGCGACCTCACATTCAGGCAGAGACTTCGAGATTGACCGGACGCGTGAAGGTGTTGGCGACGGGCGACCACTTCTTGACATGATCGATCAGCGCATCGATCTCGGCCTGCGGAACGCCTTCGCATTCCATGTCGACCTTGATACGCACATCGGTAAAACCGACCGGCTTCTCGCTGATATCGCCGGTGCCCCAGACAGCTGTGATGTTGAGATCGCCTTCGAGCTGCAGTTCGAGTTTGTTGACGGTCCAGCCACGATGCACGGCATTGGCGTGCAGACCGACGGCGATGCAGGAGCCAAGCGCCGCCAATGACGCCTCTGACGGATTCGGCGCAGTGTCGTCGCCGAGCAGCGCCGGCGGCTCATCGACGATGTAAGGCGGCAGGTTGCGGATGTAGTTGGCGTGGCGGAACTTGCCCTCGGCCACCGTCTTGCACTTCAGCGTCTTGATGACATTGGGATTGGCTTTGCCGTTGGCGATCAGCTGTTCGAGCCCGCCTTTGTCGATCGGCGCAAGGCAGCCGGTCAGGGCGGTTTTGGCGGCAACAGCAGTCATTTGGTTTCTCCCTTGGACAATGGATAGATACAGAACGTTCTGTAGCTTTGCAGAAAGCATGCCAGTGAGCGCGAAGCCTGAAAGCACGGCGATATCAGTTGGTTGGGTGAATGGCGCAAAATAGGTCGACGGCCAGACTGCCGCTTAACGCGCCAAGCCGGCGTTTGCCCGCTCGAATATTGGTCAGGAACCGATGATCGCTTGCACGTCGCGCGCGGCATGACATATGACAGGGCATGACCGATGCGATGCCGCAGGCCGTCGAAAGCAGTGTTCCGCAGGTGACGCCGCGCGAGCGGCTGATGGTCGCGGCGACAAGGCTGTTCTGCAAAAATGGCATCAATGCCACCGGTATCGACGCCATCGTCAGCGAGGCCGGCACGGCCAAAACCACGCTCTACAAGAACTTCAAATCCAAGGACGATCTGGTCGACGCCGTGCTCGGGGCTGAGAGCGAGACCTGGCGCGGCTGGTTCATTGCGGCCGTGGAACGCGCCAAAACCCCGCGCGAAAAGCTGGATTCGATCTTCCCCGCGCTGAAGAGCTGGTTTGCCGAAGAGACCTATTATGGCTGTGTTTTCATCAATGCAGTCGGCGAGCACGCCAAGGACGAGACCCGGCTGCGCGACATCACGATCCGGCATAAATCATTCATTCTCAAGCACATCTCCGGACTGGCCGAGGCCGCCGGCGCCAAGAAGCCGGACTTTCTCGCGCACCAGATCGGCCTCTTGATGGACGGCGCCATCGTCGCCGCCATGGTGACCCGCGATCCGACCGTGGCAGACGCCGCCGGCATGGCCGCCAATGCCCTGCTCGACGAGGCCTGCGGACCGCCCAAAATCCGCCGCACCCGACGCGCCGGACTGCAAGGCGGCGCCGCCGCTTTGGCCAAGGAAGACCTCAGTGTCGTCGACTGAAATCAGCGGACAAAATCTCGCGCACAAAGAATTGACGAAATATTCAGTTCTTCGTGCTTTTCAGGGCGCACATTCGGATTAAATAGGGTAGAAGCTCGCTCGACTTTAGGATGGTCCGGCAACCGGATCAGCCCTCGTTAAAATTTCCGCGCGATACCAAATCAGGACGCCATCATGTCTCGCCAGGACGCGAACGCCGCCTTTGCACTCTCCTCATTTCTGCAAGGCGCAAACGCCACTTACATCGACGAACTCTATGCCCGTTACGAAAAGGACCCCTCCTCGGTCGATGCCGAGTGGCAGGAGTTCTTCAAGAGCCTGAAGGACTCGCCCGCCGACGTTCAGAAGAACGCCGAAGGCCCGTCCTGGGAGAAGGCCAACTGGCCGCTGACGCCGAAGGACGACCTGACCTCCGCCATGGACGGCAACTGGGCCCAGGTCGAGAAGGTGATGAGTGCCAAGCTCGCCGCCAAGACCGCGCAGCCCGGTGCTGCCGCCCCGACCGGCGACATCAATCAGGCGACGCGCGATTCGGTGCGCGCCTTGATGCTGATCCGCGCCTTCCGCATGCGCGGCCATTTCCACGCCAATCTCGATCCGCTGGGCATCGAAGGCCAGAAGGATCACGAGGAACTCGATCCGCGCTCCTACGGCTTCACCGATGCCGACTACGACCGCAAGATCTTCCTCGATAACGTCATCGGCCTCGAATACGGCACGCTGCGTGAGATCGTTGCGATCCTGCAGCGCACCTACTGCCAGACCCTCGGCGTCGAGTTCATGCACATTTCCAACCGCGCGCAGAAGGCGTGGATCCAGGAACGTATCGAAGGCCCGGACAAGGAAATCAGCTTCACGCCGGAAGGCCGCCGCGCCATCCTCCAGAAGCTGGTCGAAGCCGACGGCTTCGAGAAGTTTTGCGACGTCAAGTTCACCGGTACCAAGCGCTTCGGCCTCGACGGCGGCGAATCACTGATCCCGGCGCTGGAACAGATCATCAAGCGCGGCGGCAGCCTGGGTGTCCGTGACATCGTCGTCGGCATGCCACATCGCGGTCGCCTCAATGTGTTGACCCAGGTGATGGGCAAGCCGCACCGCGCGCTGTTCCATGAATTCAAAGGCGGTTCGGCCAATCCGGACGAGGTCGAAGGCTCGGGTGACGTCAAGTATCACCTCGGCGCCTCGTCGGATCGCGAGTTCGACAACAACAATATCCACCTATCGCTGACGGCGAACCCGTCGCATCTTGAAATCGTCGATCCCGTGGTGCTCGGAAAGGTCCGCGCCAAGCAGGACCAGAATGGTGATCCACCGGACCAGCGTATTTCAGTGCTGCCGCTGCTGATGCATGGCGATGCGGCCTTCGCAGGTCAGGGTGTGGTTGCGGAATGCTTCGCGCTGTCGGACCTGAAGGGCTATCGCACCGGCGGTTCGATCCACTTCATCGTCAACAACCAGATCGGCTTCACCACCTATCCGCGTTACTCCCGTTCGTCGCCCTATCCGTCCGACGTTGCGAAGATGATCGATGCTCCGATCTTCCATGTGAACGGCGACGATCCGGAAGCGGTGGTGTTCGCCGCCAAGATCGCGATCGAGTTCCGGCAGAAGTTCCACAAGCCTGTCGTCATCGACATGTTCTGCTATCGCCGCCACGGCCATAACGAAGGCGACGAGCCGGCGTTCACCCAGCCGGTGATGTACAAGAAGATCGGCGCGCATCAGTCGACGCTGGATATCTATGCCAAGCGCATCATCGCCGATGGCGTGATGACCGAAGGCGAAGTCGACAAGGCGAAGGCCGACTGGCGCGCCCGTCTTGATGCCGAGCTCGAAGCCGGCGCCGGCTACAAGCCGAACAAGGCTGACTGGCTCGACGGCAAGTGGGCCGGCTTCAAATATGCCGACCAGGAGGAAGATCCCCGTCGCGGCGTGACCGGCGTCGACGTCAAGACGCTGAAGGAGATCGGCGCCAAGATCACCAAGGTGCCCGATGGTTTCCGCGTTCACCGCACGGTGCAGCGTTTTCTCGACACCCGCGCCAAGGCGATCGACAGTGGCGAAGGCATCGACTGGGCGACCGGCGAGGCGCTGGCATTCTGTACCCTGATGGAAGAAGGCCACCATGTCCGGCTGTCCGGCCAGGACTCGGAGCGCGGCACCTTCTCGCAGCGCCATTCGGTGCTGTTCGACCAGGAAGACGAAAGCCGCTACACGCCGTTCAACCACCTCAAGCCCGACCAGGGTCACTACGAGGTCATCAACTCGCTGCTGTCCGAAGAAGCCGTGCTCGGATTCGAATACGGCTACTCGCTGGCCGAGCCGAAGGCGCTGACCATCTGGGAAGCGCAGTTCGGCGACTTCGCCAACGGCGCACAGGTGCTGTTCGACCAGTTCATCTCCTCGGGCGAACGCAAGTGGCTGCGTATGTCGGGCCTCGTCTGCCTGCTGCCGCACGGCTATGAAGGCCAGGGCCCGGAGCATTCCTCCGCACGCCTTGAGCGTTTCCTGCAGATGTGCGCGGAAGACAACATGCAGGTGGTCTATCCGACCACTCCGGCCAACTACTTCCACATGCTGCGTCGTCAGTTGAAGCGTGAGATTCGCAAGCCGCTGATCGTCATGACGCCGAAGTCGCTGCTGCGCCACAAGCGTGCGGTGTCGAAGCTGAGCGAACTCGGCGCCGACACCTCGTTCCATCGCGTGTTGTTCGACGATGCGGAGAAGCTGCCGGACGAGAAGATCAAGCTCACTGCCGACAACAAGATCCGTCGCGTCGTGCTGTGCTCCGGCAAGGTCTATTACGACCTCTACGAGGAGCGCGAGAAGCGCGGCATCGACGACGTCTACCTGATGCGCATCGAGCAGCTCTATCCGGTGCCGCTGAAGACGCTGGTGCAGGAGTTGACCCGCTTCAAGGGTGCGGAATTCGTCTGGTGTCAGGAAGAGCCGCGCAACATGGGCGGCTGGCACTTCATCGAACCGTATCTTGAATGGGTGCTCAACCAGATCAACGCCACCCACAAGCGTCCGCGTTATGCCGGCCGCGCTGCTTCGGCAGCGACCGCCACCGGCCTGATGTCCAAGCATCTCGCCCAGCTCAAGGCCTTCCTCGACGAAGCGCTCGGCTAAGCCTCCATTCTATTGGCGAATGCCCCGCACCCGCGGGGCGTTCGCATATCCCCATCGATTTCAAGTTCAGGCAGGAATGACCGAGCGGGTCGCCACGCCACAAGAGGAAATAGACAATGACTGAAATTCGCGTTCCCACGCTCGGCGAATCCGTGACGGAAGCCACCATCGGCCGCTGGTTCAAGAAGGCCGGCGATGCCGTCGCCGTTGACGAGCCGTTGGTCGAACTCGAGACCGACAAGGTCACAATCGAAGTGCCCGCGCCGTCCGCTGGCGTGCTCGGCGAGATCGTTGCCAAGGACGGCGAGACCGTGGCCGTCGGCGCACTGCTCGGCCAGATCACCGATGGTGCCGTCGGCGCCAAGCCGGCTGCAGCTCCCGCGAAGCCCGCTGCCCCGGCTCCGGCCGCCGCACCCGCCGCTGCTACGCCTGCTCCCGCTCAAAAGTCTGCACCCGTCGATGCGCCGCTGGCGCCGTCGGTCCGCAAGATCTCGGCCGAGAGCGGCATCGATGCCGCCACCGTCCCCGGCTCGGGCAAGGATGGCCGCGTGACCAAGGGCGACATGCTCGCTGCGATCGAAAAGGCTGCGTCGGCACCCACGCCGATCAATCAGTCTGCCGCCGCCGTGCAGGTACGTGCGCCGTCACCCGCTGACGATGCTGCCCGCGAAGAGCGCGTGAAAATGACGCGCCTGCGTCAGACCATCGCGCGCCGCCTCAAGGACGTGCAGAACACCGCCGCGATGCTGACGACTTTCAACGAGGTCGACATGACCAACGTGATGGCGCTGCGCTCGCAGTACAAGGATGTGTTCGAGAAGAAGCACGGCACCAAGCTCGGCTTCATGGGCTTCTTCACCAAGGCCTGCGTGCAGGCGCTGAAGGATATTCCGGCCGTGAATGCCGAGATCGATGGCTCCGACCTGATCTACAAGAACTACTATCACGTCGGCGTTGCCGTTGGCACTGACAAGGGCCTCGTCGTTCCCGTGGTGCGCGACTGCGATACCAAGTCGATCTCCGACATCGAAAAGACCATTGCAGATTTCGGCAAGCGCGCCCGCGACGGCCAGCTCAAGATCGACGAAATGCAGGGTGGCACCTTCACCATCACCAATGGCGGCATCTACGGCTCGCTGATGTCGACGCCGATCCTGAACGCACCGCAGTCGGCCATCCTCGGCATGCACAAGATCCAGGAACGTCCGGTCGTGGTCGGCGGCAAGATCGAGATCCGCCCGATGATGTATCTGGCGGTGTCCTACGATCACCGCGTCATCGACGGCAAGGAAGCCGTGACATTCCTCGTTCGCGTCAAGGAAAGCCTGGAAGATCCGGCCCGTCTCGTTCTGGATCTCTAACCCGAGGTCGCCATGGCGTTCGGACCGAACCCTCCGCCAATTCAGGCCCACCTTTGCGTCAAGGGTGGGCTTGAAGCCATTGCCTTCTATGAGAAGGCGCTTGGCGCGAAGTGTTCGTTCCACGCAATGGCCGACGACGGCAAGCGGGTCATGCACGCCAATCTCGAAATGTTCGGCAGCGAAGTTATGCTGCATGACGAATTTCCCGAGTTTGGTGGCCACATCCTGTCGCCGCAGACCCGCGGCGGCGCCGGCATGACGATCAATATCAATCTGCCCAAGCCTGAAGATGTCGACGCCGCGATCGCCCGCGCGGAAACATCGGGAGCAGAAGTCGTGATGGCGCCTCAGGATGTTTTCTGGGGGGCCCGCTACGGCACCATTCGCGATCCGTTCGGACACATCTGGTCCTTCAACGCCGCACTCACCGGGAGCGACGCATGAGCGACAACGTCGTGATCATTACCGGCGGAAGCCGCGGCATCGGTCGTTCCACCGCGCTGCTGGCGGCCTCACGTGGCTTCAAGGTCGTCGTCGGCTATGCCAGCAACGAAGCCGCCGCCAACGAGGTCGTTTCGAAGATCGAAGCGACCAACGGCAAGGCCATCGCGGTGAAATGCGATGTCGGCTCCGAGGCTGACATTCTTGCGCTGTTCAAGGCAGCGGACGCCTTTGGTCCTCTCGGCGCCCTGGTCAACAATGCCGGCATTGTCGGCCCTTCCATCCGCGTCGATCAGATGACTGCCGAACGCATCGCCAACATGATGACGGTGAATGTCACCGGAAGCATTCTCTGCGCCCGCGAAGCCGTGAAACGGATGTCGACCAAGCATGGCGGCAAGGGTGGCGTCATCGTCAATCTGTCATCGGTAGCCGCCAAACTAGGTGCGCCGAACACCTATGTCGACTATGCCGCCTCGAAGGGCGCGATCGATTCCTTCACCATCGGATTGGGACACGAAGTCGCAGCCGAAGGCGTTCGCGTTGCCGGCATTCGGCCGGGTTTGATCGATACCGATATTCACGCGTCAGGCGGCGAGCCGGACCGCGCGCATCGTCTTTCCGTCAACGTACCGATGAAGCGCGTCGGCACTGCGGATGAAGTTGCCAATGCCATCGTCTGGTTACTGTTGGACGAGGCTTCTTACGTCACATCCACCATTATCGACGTGTCCGGTGGCCGCTGAGGCTCTGACACCCCATATCATCTGAAGACAATACAGGACTGCATCATGGCTTCTTACGACCTCGTTGTTATCGGCACCGGACCCGGCGGTTATGTCTGCGCGATTCGCGCGGCGCAGCTCGGCATGAAGGTCGCCGTCGTCGAGAAGAACAGCACGCTGGGCGGCACCTGCCTGAACATCGGCTGCATGCCCTCGAAGGCTTTGCTCTATTCGTCAGAGCTTTTTGAGGAAGCCGGCCACTCCTTCGCCAAGATGGGCATCAAGGTGTCCGCCCCGACGCTCGATCTTCCGGCGCTGATGAACTTCAAGCAGCAAGGCATCGACGGCAACGTCAAGGGTGTCGAATTCCTGATGAAGAAGAACAAGATCGACGTCGTGATGGGCACCGGCCGTGTGCTCGGCACCGGCAAGGTCGAAGTCAGCGGCGCCGACGGCAAGGCCCAGACGCTGGAGACAAAGAACATTGTCATCGCTACCGGCTCTGACGTCGCCAAGCTGAAGGGCATCGAGATCGACGAGAAGCGCATCGTGTCGTCGACCGGCGCACTGTCCCTCGACAAGGTGCCGGAGAAGATGATCGTGGTCGGCGCCGGCGTGATCGGCCTCGAACTCGGCTCGGTGTGGCGCCGCCTCGGCGCCGAAGTCACCGTCGTGGAATTCCTCGACCGTATCCTGCCCGGCATGGATGGCGAAGTCGCTAAGCAGTTCCAGCGCATGCTCGAGAAGCAGGGCATGACCTTCAAGCTCGGCGCCAAGGTCACCGGCGTCGATACGTCCGGTAAGAAACTGAAGGCGCAGATCGAGCCAGCCGCGGGCGGCGCTGCCGAGTCCATCGAAGCCGACGTGATTCTCGTGGCGATCGGCCGCGTCGCTTATACCGAAGCGCTTGGCCTCAAGGAAGCAGGTGTCGAGCTCGATGAACGCGGTCGCGTCAAGATCGACCATCACTTCTCGAGCAACGTGAAGGGCGTCTACGCTATCGGCGACGTCGTCGCGGGCCCGATGCTGGCGCACAAAGCGGAAGACGAAGGCGTTGCCTGCGCCGAGCTTCTCGCCGGCCAGGCCGGTCATGTGAACTATGACGTCATCCCGGGCGTCGTCTACACCACGCCGGAAGTCGCCGCCGTCGGCAAGACCGAGGAAGAGCTCAAGGCTGCCGGTATCGCTTACAATGTCGGCAAGTTCCCGTTCACGGCCAATGGCCGCTCCAAGGTCAACCAGACTACCGATGGTTTCGTGAAGATTCTCGCAGATGCGAAGACCGATCGCGTGCTCGGCGTACATATGATCGGCCGCGAAGTCGGCGAAATGATCCACGAGGCCTGCGTGCTGATGGAATTTGGCGGTTCCGCCGAAGATCTGGCCCGCACCTGCCATGCCCATCCGACCCGCTCCGAGGCGGTGAAGGAAGCTGCATTTGCAGTAGCCAAGCGCGCTATCCATATGTGAGTCACGGCCGGCGCGACGCCGGCTGGGAGACGAACGCCATGATGCGACGCGTGCTGCAGCCGCTATGGTTCTTCCTCGCTTTGATCTTCCTGATCGAAGCGTGGCTGTGGGATCATCTCGAACCGGTCGTCGCGCGCATCGTTGCAGCGATTCCGCTGCGCGCATTCAAGGAATGGCTGGCCGCGCGGATCGCGCGGCTGTCGCCGATGTTGACGCTGGCCGTGTTTGTTATTCCGGCGATCCTGCTATTTCCATTGAAATTGGCCGGCGCCTGGCTGCTTATGCATCAGTATTGGATCAGCGCTTTCGCGCTCATCGTGTTCAGCAAGTTTCTCGGCGTCGGCGTCGCTGCGTTCATCTTCGATGTGACACGGCCGAAGCTGTTGCAGATGAACTGGTTTCGGAAGCTCTACGAATTCGTTCTCGACATCCGCCGCCGGGCCGGCGAATTGGTCGCGCCTGTGACTGCAAGAATCAAGGCGACGATGGCGATGTTCCGCTCCAATTCATCATCACGTTGGATGCGGCTGGTACAACGGCTGCGTCATCGGGCGCATTCGGCGCGGTAGATCGAACGGGAGAGCAACCTGGCTGAACTGGCACGCATCCAAACTCCCCTTCTCGATATTGCTTATGAACATAGCGGACCGGATGGTGGCCTGCCCGTTCTGCTGATGCATGGTTTTCCCTATGACATCAGAGGCTATGACGACGCGGTCGCCATCATCAACGCTGCCGGCTTTCGTACCATCGTGCCCTATCTGCGTGGCTATGGGCCAACGCGGTTTCTTTCCAGTGCGACCATCCGCTCGGGGCAACAGGCTGCGCTCGGACAGGATCTGCTGGAGCTGATGGACGCGCTGCGTATCGGCAAGGCCCTGGTCGCCGGTTATGACTGGGGCGGGCGCGCGGCCTGCGTCGTCTCGGCGCTATGGCCCGAACGCGTGCACGGCCTCGTCAGTTGCACCGGCTACAACATCCAGGACCTGACGAATGCGGCGCGGCCGTCCGCTCCCGAGCAGGAAGCGCGACAGTGGTATCAGTATTATTTCCATACCGAACGCGGCCGCAACGGCCTGATCCAGAACCGCGACGCACTAGCCAAACTGCTCTGGAAGATGTGGTCGCCCAGCTGGGCATTCGATGACGCCACATTCGAGCGCTCGGCGTCGGCCTTCGACAACGATGACTTCGTCGATGTGGTCGTGCACTCTTATATGCACCGTACCGGCAGCGTCGCCGGCGATCCGAATTATGCTTTTCTGGAGACCCAGCTTGCGGCGCAGCCGAAGATCGATGTCCCGACTATCGTTCTGCACGGCGCTGACGATGGCATTGGACCCGTAAAGAATTCCGAGAATCACGGCCAGTATTTTACGGGCCCTTACGAGCGCCGCGTCATCGCGGGCGTTGGCCACAATGTACCGCAGGAAGCGCCCAAGGCGTTTGCCGAAGCGGTCCTGCAGCTATGCCGGACCGCTTCGGCTTAAGTCATTACATGAGATGAACCGCATGCGGCGCGAACAGGCCGATCGCGGTAAAGGCGACGCCGGCAATCGCCAGTGCACCTGATACCCAGGCCAGCGCGATCATGCCGGTGATGATCGTGGCCGATGCCAGCACGATGCCGATCTGGAATGCGGCGGAGGCCACTTCATAGTGATGATAACGCGCCATTGCGAGGTCGCGCGCATGCTCGGCTTCCTTGGCACGGGCAGCGAGCTGTTCGGAGCCTTCGCCGGTCTCCGGCTCGGAGCGATAACGATCCGCGGTCTTCTTCCAGTCGTCGATCTGCTTGGACAGTGCGGCCTTGGCGGCATCGTCACCCATCAGGCCGAGGCTGAGCCTGGCCTGATCTGACGTCGCCTGAACGACGGTGCGGCGGATGCTTTTGGCCTGGAAGAACGCCCAGAGGTTGGATGCCTCGACGTTCTTGCTGATAGATTCGGTTTGCGCACCCTTGCCGAGGGTTTCCGAGAACGCCAGAAACAGCGCGATCACGGCAATCAGTAGTGCAATATTCTTGTTCGAGCCGGATGCATGCTCGGCATGCTCCGCGTGCTCCATACTTTCGTGCGCGCCCATCGTAATCCCCTCCGGTTGGTCGATGTGTCGATTTGACCGAACCGCGGCGACTTCGCAAGGGGCAGCTCATGACACTTCTACTACAGCTGGGGCTTGCCTGGCCTACGCTCGCGGGTGTGCGGTCTTGTAGACCTCGAACAGCCGCTCGGTGTCGATGCCGGTATAGATCTGTGTGGTCGACAGCGAGGCATGACCGAGCAATTCCTGGATCGCGCGCAGGTCACCACCGCGGGTCAGCAGATGGGTGGCAAAGGAATGGCGCAGCGCGTGCGGCGTGGCGCTGTCGGGCAGGCCGAGCGCGCCGCGCATCCGCTCCATGGTCAACTGGATGATCCGAGGGCTAAGCGGCCCGCCGCGCGCGCCGACGAACATCGGGCCATCGGCAGGGAGCGGATGCGGACACTGCGCGGCGTAGTCGGCGATGAGCTCCAGCACATTATGCAGCACCGGCACCATACGGGTCTTGTTACCCTTGCCGTTGACGATCAGCACATCGCCCGCGCCGGCTGCCGGCACGTCGCGGCGCTTCAGGCCAAGTGCTTCGGAGATACGCAAGCCGGACCCGTAGAGCAGCGCCATCACCGCGGCATCGCGCGCCCAGATCCACGGATCGCGATTTTCGCCCGCGCGCTCATCCGCATCGGCCAGGCGTTTGGCCGAGACCATCTGCAACGGCTTCGGCAGGCTCTTGCCGATTTTGGGCGCGCGAACCGCGGACAACGCACCGACGTTGCCCTTGCCTTCGCGCTCTAGAAAACGACCGAATGACCGTAGACCGGCCAGCGCGCGCATCAGCGAGCGGCCGCCGATATCATCGCCGCGCCGCGCCGCCATGAAGGCACGGACATCGCTGGTCTCCAGCTTGGCGAAACGTGGCAGCGAGACGAGCGCGCCCCAGTGTTCGGCGAGAAATGTCAGAAACTGCCGGACGTCCCGCGCATAAGCCTCCAGCGTCTTCGGCGACAGCCGTCGCTCGGCACGCAAATGCGACAGCCAGTGCGTCATTTGCAGCGAGACATCAGCATCGGCGCAAATGAGATCGATAGGTGCGGGTGCGTTTGGTTTTTTGTCGGAAAGCTTGGCCATCGGAATGCCTTGCGGTTCGCCATGCGCGAACGGGCGGAGATTATCACACCCTGCTCGTTTCACTTTGGTGAACCGCCGGCATCGTCAATCCGGGAACCGCTTCAGGGGCTCCGCGACACCGGCCGGGAGGCCTGTTCGCGCTGCATTCATGGCCATGGCCAGGAAGGTGTAATAGCCATTGATCCCGAGCAGATCGATAACACCCTGCTCGCCGAATTTGGCGACGGCCTTGTTCCAGGTCGGATCACTCACGCGTTTGGTGCGCTGGATCTCGATCGACATGTCGTAGGCGGCCTCTTCGTCCTCGGCCATGCCAACAGGACGCCGGCCATCGGCAATCGCATCGGCGATGTCGTTGCGCAAGCCGGCCTTGATCGCGATGTCATGATGCGCAACCCACTCATATTGCTGGGTCCATTCGCGTGCGGTGATCAGGATGATCATTTCGCTGAGCCGCGGCGCCAGTGCGCTCTTGAACCTGAGATGATCGCCCATCGCCTTGGCGCGCAGCATGACTTCCGGGCTGCGAATCAGCGGCACGAAGGGGCCACGGACCTCGTAGCCCCGGCCGCCGGCGAACTCCTCGGCAGCTTTCTTCTGCGCTTCGGTGTATTTGTCGGCCGGGATCGGCGGCATCCGGTCCTGTGCCCGTGCGGGGATGGCGGTAACTGACAGCACGAGAAGTGAGGCTAGAGTCCCGGCGAGCTTGTGGCGCATGATGTTTCTCCCTGCGGGTTCTTGTTCTCGTTTCATTGTCGTGGCGGCCGATCGGTCATAAGACCGGCCATCCGGCGGACACTGGTCCGGACCGCACCGCGAGCTTAGGTTAGCGGATACCCCAATTCGAGTCTGATTCCGCCGATGGACGAAGCTGCGCGCACCAAAACATCGTCTGGCGTCGTTGACGTGCTGGTGCCGGTCGCGCTGAACCAGGCTTATTCCTATCGCGTGCCCCGTGGCCTCGACCTGCAGCCCGGCGATGTCGTCAGCGTACCGCTCGGCGCCCGCGAGGTGATCGGCGTGGTCTGGGCAGAAAATGCCAATCCCGACCCCCGCCTGCACAATCGCCTGAAAGAGGTTGGCGAGAAATTCAATGTCCCCCCGCTGAAGCAGGAATTGCGCAGCCTGGTCGACTGGGTGGCGAATTACACTTTGTCCGCGCGCGGCATGGTCATGAAGATGACTCTGCGGATGGGCGAGCACCTCGGCCCGGAGCGGGTGCGCATGGGCGTCCGCCTGGTCGGCGAAGTGCCCAAGCGCATGACCTCGGCACGCGCACGGCTGATCGAGATCCTGTCGGACGGCCTGCTGCACGCGAAGTCTGAGGCAGCCAAGGAGGCCGGCGTCAGCGCAGGCGTAATCGACGGCCTCGTCGATGAGGGCACGCTTGCTATTGAAGCCATGCCCCGCGCGCTACCGCCGCCAGCGCCTGATCCCACCTTCGCCGAACCGGACTTTTCAAACGATCAGGCCGTCGCGGCCGAGGCGATGCGGACCTTCGCCGCCAAGGGGGATTTTCACGCCGCTTTGCTCGACGGCGTCACCGGCTCCGGCAAGACCGAGGTCTATTTCGAGGCGGTTGCCGAGGTGATCAGGCGCGGCGAACAGGTGCTGATCCTGATGCCCGAAATTGCGCTGACGGGGCAATTCCTGGAGCGCTTCTCAAAACGCTTCGGCGTGCGGCCGCTGGAGTGGCATTCCGAACTGACACCGCGCACCCGCGCGCGCAACTGGGCGTCGATCGCCAATGGCGAGGCCCATGTCATCGTCGGTGCGCGTTCGGCGCTGTTTCTGCCTTACGCGAAACTCGGCCTGATCATCGTCGATGAGGAACATGACCAAGCCTACAAGCAGGACGAAGGCGCGCATTACCACGCCCGCGACATGGCAGTGGTGCGGGCGTCGATCGCCAAAATTCCCATCGTGCTGGCCTCGGCGACACCGTCGGTCGAGTCCGAGGTCAACGCGCGCAAGGGACGCTATCAGCGCATCGCGTTGCCCTCACGCTTCGGCGGTCAGCACATGCCGCATATCGAGGCCATCGACCTGCGCCGCGAAGGGCCGATGCGCGGCCGCTTCATTGCGCCGCGCCTCGCCGAAAAGATCCAGATCGCCATCGAGCGCAAGGAACAGGCGCTGCTGTTCCTCAATCGCCGCGGCTATGCGCCGCTGACGTTATGCCGCGGCTGCGGACACCGGTTTGCCTGCACGATCTGCGATGCGTGGTTGGTCGATCATCGCTTTCGGCAGCGGTTGGTGTGCCACCACTGCGGTTTCTCGATGCATCGCCCGCATCAATGCCCGCATTGCCAGGCCGAAGAATCGCTGGTCGCCGTTGGCCCGGGCGTCGAGCGCTTGCAGGAGGAAGCGGCGAGCCTGTTCCCGGACGCGCGCACCATGGTGCTGTCGAGCGATCTTATTACGTCGATCGATGCGATGCGCACGGAGCTGGCCGAGATCGCAGAGGGCCGTGTCGATGTCATCATCGGCACGCAACTCGTGGCCAAGGGCCATAACTTCCCGCGGCTCAATCTGGTTGGCGTCATCGACGCCGATCTGGGCCTCGGCAATGGCGATCCGCGCGCCGCGGAACGCACCTATCAGATGCTCAATCAGGTCATCGGCCGCGCCGGACGTGAACAGGGCCGCGGCGTCGGCTATCTGCAGACCCATCAGCCGGAACATCCGGTGATGAAGGCGCTGATCGCAAACGACCGCGAAGCGTTTTACGCCAGCGAGATCGAGGCCCGCGAGCGCGCGGGCTATCCACCCTTCGGACGGCTGGCGAGCCTGATCATCTCAGGCGGGGACCGGCCAACCACGGAGGGCTATGCGCGCAAGCTCGCCGCCGTAGCACCGATCGACGAGCGCATCATGGTGCTCGGCCCCGCCGAAGCACCGCTCGCCGTGATCAAAGGTCGCTATCGCTTCCGACTGCTGGTGAAGTCGGCGCGCAATGTCGACCTGTCGCACTATCTCCGCGACTGGCTCGCGCATGGGCCAAAGACGACCGGCAATCTCAAGCTCGAAGTGGATGTCGATCCGCAAAGCTTTCTTTGAGCTTCGTCATTCCGGAAGGCTCACTGTTGCGAGCGAACCTGGAATGACGGTGTGAACTGACAACGCAAAAACAAAAAAAAAGCCTGCTGTCTTTTGATGACAGCAGGCTCTTTTACTCAACGCTTACTCTACTCAATACACACACAACGCTACTGAACTTGGAAGATCAGGGACGCGACGCGCTTGTCTTGCTTACATGACTTCCGCAACGACTCGGCCGACACCACGGCCGGTCAGACCGATCGCGCTCGCTGCGCCCTTGGACAGGTCGAGCACCCGGCCACGGATGAACGGGCCGCGATCGTTGACGGTGACGACAACGCTGCGACCGCCATGGGTAACGCGCAGCTTGGTGCCGAACGGCAGCGAACGATGCGCGGCGGTCATCGCATTCTGATTGAAGCGCTGACCCGACGCAGTGCGGCTGCCGGACTCATTGCCGTAATAGGACGCAACACCCGAGAAGCTACGGCCGCCGGTGGTCGGCGCGATCGACGCATTGGCATCGAACAGCGACGGCGAAGCCTTGGCGACGTGATGGTGCTTGTGGTGATGGCGATGGTGCCGGGATTTGGCCGAAGCCTCAGAAACCGTTCCCCCGAGAACAAGAGCGGCAGTCATGACAGCGATTGCCGTACGCGGCCGGGCGATAGCACCCAGCGTCGATTTTCCGTAACGCAGCATAAGTTGTTGTCCCTCAGACAGTATTGCCACAAATGTGGCAAGTGGACCCCCGTCCCAATTTCACTGGCTGAGCGTTTGACGACGTAATGAGGCGTAAAATAGGCAACGCAATCGTTCCATGACCAGATGAAATATCTTGTGATGGAACAGAACATGCCTAATGAGCCGCTTTAATGAATTTTTAACTATTAAGTATACTGCACATTACATAACTATACTGAATAGCTAAGTGATCGCCGTGCATGGATAGCATTCGGTAAGTAAATGTTAAGAAGCCCGAAACGGTGACATGAAACGCGCACGCCGCGCTGCCCGCCGCGATTTCAATTGCCGGCTCACCGTACTCGACGTTGCGTGATTCAAAAGAATCGGCACCGTGTACCGTCATGCGGAATAAGAAATTCCGCCTCGGAGATGGACGATGAAACACTCCGTCAGCGACCCGATTGGCGCGTCACATCTCCCTGAAATGATTCTTTGCGAGGGCCTGCGACAAGGCATCATCAAACGCTTTCGTCGCGTTGCACCAGCGCGCGGGCTATGTTAGCAAAGCCGCGATTTGAACGGGTCACGACATTTTGTTGTGACCTCAAAATCGAAGTCCCGCTTGAATTCCAAGGACTTGGATCGCTAGGCGCCACATTCAGGCGATAGTTATTCCCTTGCGAGTTTGACAGCCTGAAGAGCGCAATTCGTGGCAACACAAGATCCGTCGGTTTCGGGAATGTCCGGTCGTTATGCAACGGCTCTGTTTGAGCTGGCGCGTGACGAAAAGTCCGTCGATGCGGTGAAGGCCGATCTCGACAAATTCGCAGCGATGCTGGCCGACAGCGCCGACCTGGCGCGACTGGTTCGCAGTCCGGTGTTCTCTGCAGAGATTCAGGGCAAGGCCCTCGCTTCGGTTCTGGAGAAAGCCGGAATTACCGGCATCACCGCCAACTTTCTCAAGGTTCTCACCGCCAACCGCCGCCTGTTCGCCATTGGCGACGTGGCCCGCGGCTTCAATGCGCTGGTAGCCAAGTTTAAGGGCGAAGCCACGGCTGACGTCACCGTCGCCGAGCCGCTCAGTGACAAGAATCTCGACGCTCTCAAGACCGCGCTGAAGTCAGTGACGGGCAAGGACGTCGCGCTCAACGTGAAAGTCGATCCGTCCATCATCGGCGGGCTTGTCGTCAAGCTCGGCAGCCGCATGGTGGACAGCTCGCTTCGCACCAAACTCAACTCGATCAAGCACTCGATGAAAGAGGCAGGCTGATGGACATCCGCGCCGCAGAAATTTCCGCGATCCTCAAAGACCAGATCAAGAATTTCGGCCAGGAAGCTGAAGTTTCTGAAGTCGGACAGGTGTTGTCCGTCGGCGACGGCATTGCCCGCGTCTACGGCCTCGACAACGTCCAGGCTGGTGAAATGGTCGAATTCGAGAACGGCACCCGCGGCATGGCGCTGAACCTCGAAACCGACAACGTCGGCGTCGTTATTTTCGGCGCTGACCGCGAAATTAAGGAAGGCCAGACTGTTAAGCGCACCCGCTCGATCGTGGACGCGCCGGTTGGCAAGGGTCTCCTCGGCCGCGTGGTCGACGCGCTCGGCAATCCGATCGATGGCAAGGGTCCGATCCAGGCCGACAAGCGTATGCGCGTCGACGTCAAGGCACCGGGCATCATTCCGCGCAAGTCGGTCAACGAGCCGATGGCAACCGGCCTGAAGTCGGTCGACGCTCTGATCCCGGTCGGCCGTGGCCAGCGCGAGCTGATCATCGGTGACCGTCAGACCGGCAAGACCGCAATCGCGCTCGACACCATCCTGAATCAGAAGTCGCTGAACGTTGCTGGCGCTCCCGAGAGCCAGAAGCTGTACTGCGTGTACGTCGCCGTCGGTCAGAAGCGTTCGACCGTCGCTCAGTTCGTGAAGGTGCTCGAAGAGCAGGGTGCGATGGAATACTCCGTCGTCGTCGCTGCGACCGCTTCCGATCCGGCTCCGATGCAGTACATCGCGCCGTTCACCGGCTGCACGATCGGCGAATTCTTCCGCGACAACGGCATGCACGCCGTCATCATCTATGACGATCTCTCGAAGCAGGCCGTCGCTTACCGTCAGATGTCGCTGCTGCTGCGCCGTCCGCCGGGCCGCGAAGCCTATCCGGGCGACGTGTTCTATCTTCACTCGCGTCTGCTCGAACGCGCTGCGAAGCTCAATGATTCCCAGGGCAATGGTTCGCTGACGGCGCTGCCGGTCATCGAAACCCAGGCCAACGACGTGTCCGCCTACATTCCGACCAACGTGATTTCGATCACTGACGGTCAGATCTTCCTTGAAACTGATCTGTTCTTCCAGGGCATCCGTCCTGCCGTGAACGTCGGTCTGTCCGTGTCGCGCGTCGGCTCCGCCGCGCAGACCAAGGCGATGAAGAAGGTCGCCGGCAAGATCAAGGGTGAGCTCGCGCAGTACCGTGAAATGGCGGCCTTTGCGCAGTTCGGCTCGGACCTCGACGCTTCGACCCAGCGCCTGCTGAACCGAGGCGCACGTCTGACCGAACTCCTGAAGCAGCCGCAGTTCTCGCCGCTGAAGATGGAAGAGCAGGTTTGCGTGATCTGGGCCGGCACCAACGGCTATCTCGACACTCTGCCGATCGCCAAGGTTCGGGGCTTCGAAGACGGTCTTCTGTCGCTGCTGCGCGGCAAGAACGTTGAGATCCTCAACGCGATCCGCGACAGCCGCGATCTCAAGGATGACGTCGCCGCCCAGCTCAAGGCCGTCGTCGAAGGCTTCGCGAAGACCTACGCTGCTTAATACTGTCAATGAATGGCCGGCTCCCGCCGGCCATTCGCGTTGATGTCCGGCACGAGGTCGGGCGTTTCGAACGAGAGGTTCGCGATCGGCCAAACGGCCAGATCGCCGGGGTGGACTGAGAATGGCCTCACTTAAAGACATGCGCGTCCGCATCGCCTCGACCAAGGCGACGCAGAAGATCACCAAGGCGATGCAGATGGTCGCAGCGTCGAAGCTGCGTCGTGCGCAGACCGCTGCCGAAGCTGCACGACCTTACGCCGAGAAGATGGATACCGTGATCGCCAGCATTGCCGGCGCTACAACGGCAGGCTCCGGTCCGGCGCTGCTCGTCGGCACCGGCAAGGATCAGGTTCATCTGCTGCTGGTCTGCACCGGCGAGCGTGGCCTGTGCGGCGCTTTCAATTCCTCGATCGTCCGTCTGGCGCGCGAACGCGCACTGGCGCTGATGAACCAGGGCAAGACGGTCAAATTCTTCTGCGTTGGTCGCAAGGGCTACGAGCAACTGCGCCGTAATTTCGACAAGCAGATCGTCGGTCATCTCGAATTGCGTTCGGTGCGTCAGCTCGGCTTCGTCAATGCCAACGACATCGCCAAGAAGGTTCTCGAACTCTTCAACACTGGCGAATTCGACGTCTGCACGCTGTTCTATTCCCGCTTCAAGTCGGTGATCGCGCAAATCCCGACCGCCCAGCAGATCATTCCCCTGGTGGTCGAGGCGCCTAAAGCCGATGCCGGCCCAACGCCGAGCTACGACTACGAGCCCGCCGAGGATGAGATCCTCGACGGCCTGCTGCCGCGCAATCTTGCGGTGCAGATCTTCCGCGCTCTGCTCGAGAACAACGCTTCGTTCTACGGCGCGCAGATGAGCTCGATGGACAACGCTACGCGCAACGCCGGCGACATGATCCGCAAGCAGACATTGATCTACAACCGCACCCGCCAGGCGATGATTACGAAGGAGCTGATCGAAATCATCTCCGGCGCCGAGGCGATCTAACAACAACCTTCCGGCCTCATGGGCCGCCGTTCAAGTTTCGGACTTCCGAGTCCTTGAAGTTTATGGAGAAGTTTTCATGGCCGCATCCGCCAACCAGACCGGACGTATCACCCAGGTCATCGGCGCCGTCGTCGACGTGCAGTTCGAAGGCTACCTGCCCGCAATTCTGAACGCGATCGAAACCAAGAACGGTGGCAACCGCCTGGTTCTCGAAGTCGCCCAGCATCTCGGCGAATCGACGGTCCGCACCATCGCGATGGACACCACCGAAGGTCTGGTCCGTGGTCAGGAAGTCACCGACACTGGCTCGCCGATCCAGGTTCCTGTTGGCGTCGGCACCCTCGGCCGTATCATGAACGTGATCGGGGAGCCGATCGATGAAGGCGGTCCGATCGCTTCGGAAGGCAACCGCGCTATCCATCAGGAAGCGCCGATGTATACCGAGCAGTCCACCGAGGCTGAAATTCTCGTCACCGGCATCAAGGTCGTCGATCTGCTCGCGCCTTACGCCAAGGGCGGCAAGATCGGCCTGTTCGGCGGCGCCGGCGTCGGCAAGACGGTTCTCATTCAGGAACTGATCAACAACGTCGCGAAGGCGCACGGCGGCAACTCGGTGTTCGCCGGCGTCGGCGAGCGTACCCGCGAAGGTAACGATCTCTATCACGAGTTCATCGAGTCCAAGGTGAACGCCGATCCGCACAATCCGGATCCGACCGTGAAGTCGAAGTGCGCTCTCGTGTTCGGCCAGATGAACGAGCCTCCGGGCGCCCGCATGCGCGTTGCTCTGTCCGGTCTGACCGTCGCCGAGCACTTCCGCGATCAGGGCCAGGACGTGCTGTTCTTTATCGACAACATCTTCCGCTTCACCCAGGCAGGTTCGGAAGTGTCGGCGCTGCTCGGCCGTATTCCTTCGGCGGTGGGTTATCAGCCAACGCTCGCGACTGACATGGGCGCGCTGCAGGAGCGTATCACCACCACGCATAAGGGTTCGATCACCTCGGTGCAGGCCATCTACGTTCCGGCCGACGACTTGACCGATCCGGCGCCTGCTACCTCGTTCGCCCATTTGGACGCGACGACCGTGCTCAACCGTGCGATTTCGGAAAAGGGCATCTACCCCGCAGTGGATCCGCTCGACTCCACCTCGCGCATGCTGTCCCCGCTGATCGTCGGCCAGGAGCACTACGAGACCGCGCGTATGGTTCAGCAGGTGCTGCAGAAGTACAAGTCGCTGCAGGACATCATCGCCATTCTCGGCATGGACGAACTGTCGGAAGAGGACAAGCTGGCCGTGGCCCGCGCCCGCAAGATCGAGCGCTTCCTGTCGCAGCCGTTCTTCGTCGCTGAAATCTTCACGGGTTCGCCGGGCAAGTTCGTCGAGCTCGCCGACACCATCAAGGGTTTCCGCGCGATCTGCGAAGGCAAGTACGATCATCTGCCGGAAGCCGCCTTCTACATGGTCGGCGCGATCGAAGAAGCCGTCGAGAAGGGCAAGAAGCTGGCTGCGGAAGCCGCTTGATCAAAGAAGATTGCCGCTGTCGGGCTCTGCCCGGCAGCGAATTGAATTGTTCCGACTGCAGATTCTGACTGATAGACCGCGGACCGTGTTCGCGGGTGACAGCCAAGAGAGTAGCTACCGATGGCCACGTTCCACTTCGATCTCGTCTCACCGGAAAAGCTCGCTTTCACGGGTGAAGTCGAGCAGGTCGATATTCCCGGCGCCGAGGGCGATGTCGGCGTGATGGCCGGCCACGCGCCTGTGGTAGTCGCGTTGCGCCCGGGCATCATGACTGTCACCACCGGTGGCAAGCATGAGAAGATCATTGTGCTCGGTGGCCTTGCCGAAGTCTCGGACAAGGGCTTGACGGTTCTTGCTGACGTCGCAACCTCAATCGCCGAGCTGGACCGCGAAGCTTTCGCCAAGGACATCGCCGAGATGGAAGAGAAGCTGGCCGAGAAGGAAGGCTCCGCTCTGGACCGCGCTATCGAGCGCCTCGACCACTTCAAGGTCATCCAGCAGCACATCACCTCGACGGCGATGCACTAAGCGCTATAGCCCGGGTAGCGCTTCGTTTCGTCAGGGCTTCGCCTCAGACAAATTTCGCAAAACTCTCGGCCACGGCGCGATAGACCTCCCGCCGGAACGGCACCGCGAGATCCGCGACGCGATCCAGCCGCTCCCAACGCCAGGCGTCGAATTCAGGCGGTTGACCGTTGCGCGGCGTGAGCGGATCGACTTCGGCATCATCCCCGGTGAATTTCAGTGCAAACCACTTCTGCCGTTGCCCGCGGAACTGCGCAAAGCGATGGCTGGGGTTCTCGAACGGGATGAAGTCATAGGTCATCCAGCCGGTCTCGCCGAGATAGTCGGCATGACTGACGCCAGTCTCTTCCCATAATTCGCGCATCACGGCGACGCGGGGATCTTCGTCGGGATCGATACCACCCTGAGGCATCTGCCATTCCAGGCCCGGCAGAATGATCTCCGGCCCGTCATCCTTGAAGCGGCGGCCGATCAGAACTTTGCCGTCGGCATTGAACAGTGCGACGCCCACATTGGGGCGGTAGGGCCGGTTGTCCGTCATTCCAGTACTAGCCGTCCGCCAGACCGGCAAATTCCTTCACCACCCGCTCATAGACGGGGCGCTTGAACGGCACGATCAGCTCCGGAAGGTTCTTCATCGGCTCCCAGCGCCAATTGATGAACTCGGCCTTATGGCCACCCGGGGGGTGCGTGACGTTGATTTCCTTGTCATCGCCGGTGAAGCGTACGGCGAACCATTTCTGCCGCTGGCCGCGATAGCGACCCTTCCAGGCCCGCCCGGCCACCGTGCGGGGAATGTCGTAGATCAACCAGTCCGGCACTTCGCCGAGCTTCTCGACCGATTGGACACTGGTTTCTTCATAGAGCTCGCGCTTGGCTGCCTCCCAGGTGTCCTCACCGGGATCGACGCCGCCCTGCGGCATCTGCCAGACATGCATGTCATCGACGTGCTCGATACCGCCGGCACGTCGGCCGATAAAGACGAGCCCTTGCGGGTTGATCAGCATCATTCCGACGCAAGTTCGATAGGGCAGGTCTTCGTAGCGCGCCATTCCGTCAATGCCTCTCGCGTCCGTTCGAGCACTCTTTACGCAGCGATTCGACCTTGCTGAATCGCAGCGATTCGGCCGTGCCGAATTCACCCTAGCCCAAAGACGCTAGCTTGATTTTGATTTCAGCATCGCGGTTGTCAATGGCACCAGCATGACCCCGCGGCTTTCAAGGGTTTTCGCCCAGGCGCTGATACGTTCGATCGAGATCGGCAGCGCCGAAGCGACGCCGACAGCCACACCCCGCTCCTTGGCCAGCCCCTCGAGCCGCGCTAGCGCCTTGTCGATGTCTGCGGAGGTCGGCACCGCGTCGATGGCAACATCGGAGCGTGCGAAGGGCATGCCCTGCCCTTCGGCGGCTGCGGCGGCAACGCTGCGCGGCGTCGAGCCATCGTCGAACAATGCAAGCCCGCGTTTGCTGGCCTCACGCGCAATGGGTTGCATCGCCGTGTCAGTGGCGATGAAGCGCGCGCCCATGAAATTGGCGACGCCGACATAGCCCTGGAAGCGGCTCATATGCCACATCATGCGATCGAGGTTCTGCTCGGCCGTAGCCGAGGACAACAGCGTCTGCGGGCCGGGATCGTTGTCGGGATAGTCGAACGGTTCCATCGGCAGCTGCAGCAGCACCTCGTGGCGCTGCGCACGGGCGCGCTCGACCAGTTTGCCGGGATCCGAGCCATAGGGCGTGAAGCCCAGCGTCACGGCCGGCGGCAGCTTCATGATGGCATCGGTGGTCTTGGCTGCACCGACGCCGAGGCCGCCAATAACGATGGAAATGCTCGGCATCTTCATCGCCCTGGCGCGCTCGGCCTCGGAGCCCGCGGCATAGGCCGTGACCGGCTTCAGCGCGCCGATGGCGATGGGCACCATGCCGTGGCGGGATTTCTCCAGCAGTTTCTGATCGATCCCCGTCATGACCGGCGGCGACACATCGGCCGCAGCGTTGTCCGACCCCTCGCTCGACACCACGACATCCTTACGGGCGCCGCTGGAGCCGTCGATGATGGTAATGGTCTTCTGGCCGGGAACCTCGGGTGCCTTGGCCGTCTCGGGCGTACCGTGCTTGACCTCGACCGGCGGCTTGGCGGCGACCTTCTGATCATCAGTCGCGGCAGGTGCCTTTATCGCTACGCGCGCTACCGGCTCGCCGCCCATCGGGTTATTATTGAAGATGGCAACACCGAGAAAACCGAGCAGCAGCAAGGCGAGGATCGTGGCAAGCGCCTGCGTTCCGGAAAAAGGCAGCCGGAACCGCCGCTTACGCGTCGATTTTTGTCCAAGCGGGGCGCTCAGATCGTCCGCCGACACTGCCATGGATCTCCCGAATCAGCCGACCGGACAATAACACGCCCGGTCGCGGCCACGGCACCCGGAAGGGCGCGGGATCACCTGGAAGGATTGCAACAAAAAGAGCGACCCGAAGGCCGCCCTTTCCGCAGAATTGATGCGTATTCGCAGATCAGTTCGGCTTGGCGGCCGCCTTATCGTCTGCTGGCTTGTCCGCAGCAGCAGCGGCTCCCGGCGGCGGCGTGATGATTGCGTTCGACGTCACCTTGATGCCGTGGAGCAAATCGGCAGCGGCCTTCAGCGCCTTGTCATTCTTGGCATCCGGCGGCACATAGGACTGCGAACCGGTCTTCTCGTCGCCATCGTTCTTCAGATGGCCACGGAGCGAAGCCTCGCCCTTGATGTCGCGGGACTTCAGCTCATCCGGCACGTCCTGCACGATTTCGATGTCCGGGACGATGCCCTTGGCCTGGATCGACTTGCCCGACGGCGTGAAGTAACGCGCCGTGGTCAGACGCAGCGCACCGTTGCCGGAGCCCAGCGGGATGATGGTCTGCACCGAGCCCTTGCCGAACGAACGCGTACCGATGGTGGTCGCACGCTTGTGATCCTGCAGAGCGCCGGCGACGATTTCCGATGCCGAAGCCGAACCGCCATTGATCAGCACGACCACCGGCTTGCCCTTGGTCAGATCGCCAGCATGCGCCGTGCGGCGCTGGGTTTCTTCAGCGTTACGACCGCGGGTCGAGACGATCTCGCCACGCTCGAGGAACGCGTCGGAAACGGTGACGGCTTCTTCGAGCAGACCGCCGGGATTGTTGCGGAGGTCGATGATGTAGCCCTTGACCTTGTCCGCGCCGATTGCCGCGGTCTGAGCCGCGATCTCGCGCTTCAGGCCTTCGGTGGTCTGTTCGTTGAAGGTCGTAATGCGGATGTAAGCGATATCGTCGCTTTCAACGCGAGCACGCACCGAGCGAACACGGATGTTGTCGCGCACGAGGGTGACGTCGAGCGGATTGTCCTGACCCTTGCGGATGATCTTCAGCTTGATCTTCGTATTGACCGGACCGCGCATCTTCTCGACGGCCTGGTTCAGGGTGAGACCCTGCACGGCTTCTTCGTCGAGACTGGTGATGATGTCGTTGGCCATGATGCCGGCCTTCGATGCCGGGGTATCGTCGATCGGCGACACCACCTTTATCAGACCGTCTTCCATGGTGACTTCAATGCCGAGCCCACCGAACTCACCGCGGGTCTGCACCTGCATGTCGCGGAAGCTCTTGGCGTCCATGTAGCTGGAATGCGGATCGAGACCGGTGAGCATGCCGGAGATCGCCGACTCGACCAGCTTGCTGTCGTCGGGCTTCTCGACATAGTCGCTGCGGACGCGCTCAAACACGTCGCCGAACAGGTTGAGCTGGCGGTAGGTATCCGAGGTCGCTGCGCGGGCACTGGTGCCCATGAACACGGCGCGTGGCTGAGTCACGAAGAGCGTCAAGGCGGCGCCAGTGGCAGCACTCAGCAGAATTATGGAAGTCTTGCGCATCATCCGCGAACCTTTTCGCCTTCGTTAGCGGCCCACCATGGGCCTGGATCAATGGGAGTCCCGTCTTTCCGGAACTCGATATAAAGCACAGGCTGGCTGGCATTGGCCGCAAGGACGGATGCTACCCGGGATGTTGATCCCATGACAGCGATCGGTTCCCCGGTAAGGACGAACTGACCAATGTTCACCGAAATACGCTCCATCCCGGCGATCAAGACATGATACCCGCCCCCGGCATTGAGGATCAAGAGTTGTCCATAGCTACGGAACGGACCGGAATAAACAACCCAGCCGTCACACGGTGTTGTGACCTGCGCACCCGACCGTGCGGCTAGTGACATGCCCTTTTCGACGCCACCGACACCGTCGGAACCGCCGAAATTGCGAATTTTAACCCCGTTGACCGGAAGTGCGAGCATGCCCTTTGCCGATGCAAAGGCGATCGCCGGACTGAGTCTGCCGGGGTCCTTGAAGGCGCCGATATTCGGCTTGCCGTTGCTGAGCGCCGCCGGCGTGCCCTGCAGACTGGCTGTGGCTGCTGCCTTCGCTGCCGCCTTGGAATCCTGCTCCATCTTCGCGATCAGGCCCTGCAGACTGTCGACCTGACGGGACAACGTCAGCGCACGCGCGGCTTCCGCTTCCATGTCCTTTTCAGCAGCCGACTGCTGCTTCTGGCGCTCCTCGGTAAAGGACGCGAGGCGTGTCTGTTCTTCCTTGAGCTTGTCGCGATCGCCGGCAAGCTGATCGCGCTCGGTCGAGATCGCCTTGCGCAAATTCACGAGTTCGCTGAGGTCAGCCACCAGTTGCTCGGCGCGCGCGCGCATCTCGGGCACAACGGAGCCGAGCAGCATCGCGGTGCGCAGCGACTTCAGCGCATCTTCGGGACGCACCAGCAAAGCCGGCGGCGCACGGCGGCCGGCGCGCTGCAAGGCGGACAACACTTCGACGATTTCGCCGCGGCGCGATTCCAGCGTGCCGCGGATCTTCTGCTCGCGCGCATCCAGCGGCCGCAATCGTACTTCGGCATCGTCGATCCGGGTTTCGACGCTGCGGACGCGGGCGGCAATATCGATGAGCTGCTGACTGAGCTTGCCGCGATCCTGTCCGATCGCCGCGATATCGGCTTTCAATTTCGCCTGCAGCTCCGCAGCGCTCTTCTGCTGCGCGCGGACCGCTTCAAGCTCCTGCTCGCGTTGACGAATGATATCGGGTGACGGCGCATTCGCTTGCTGGATCGGCGCAGCGGTTTGCGCACGGACTGACGTCGTCATCAAACCTGCAAGAGTCGCTGATACCAGCATCATGGATAACGACGATGCGTTCGACATCCCGCGGCGAACGGCGTCGTGTTCAGATGGAATGGACCGCGGTGACAGCATCGTGGTTTCGACAGCGCCTTCTTTCAAACGCGATACGCTCAATATAGCGAGCTAAACGCGGTGATACGGGTGGCCAGCTAAAATTGTAGCGGCCCGGTAAATCTGTTCCAGAAGCATGACGCGAACCATTTGATGCGGCCAGGTCGCCGAGCCGAATGCAATGCTCAGTTTGGCTTTGCGCCGCAATTCGGGCGAAAGTCCGTCCGCCCCGCCGATGACAAAAACATTATGTGGCACCGATTCGTCCCGCCACTTCCCGATATGGCGAGCAAAACTGGCGCTGTCGACGCTGCTGCCACGCTCGTCGAGCGCTACTAATACAGCCTTTTCCGGAATCAGCGCCGAAATCGCCGCTGCTTCCTCATTGATCCGGGTCACCGCATCGCGTGCGCGGCTTTCCGAAATTTCATGAATCGCAAGGCCGCGAAACCCGAGCTTGCGGCCAATATCGTCGAAACGATCACGGTACCGTTCCGCGAGCTCGCGTTCCGGACCCTGCTTGAGCTTGCCGATGGAAATCACAAGAAGATGCATCAGCGCAGACTAGCACGCGTCGCGCCGTTGCCGAATTCCCGCTGGCTCAAACAGCCTTCAGATCGATCCGCGGTTCATCCGACGGGCTCTGCGTCCACAAACGTTCCAGATTGTAGAATTCGCGAACTTCAGGCCGGAAGACATGCAGGATGACTTCGCCGGTATCGATCAGCACCCAATCGCAATTGGACAGGCCTTCGACATGCAGCTTCTTCTGACCGGCTTCCTTGAGACCTTTGGCGACATTTTCGGCCACCGCGCCGACATGGCGGTTCGACCGGCCGGTGGTCACAACCATGTAATCGGAGAAAGCCGACTTGCCGCGCAGGTCGATGGTCACCGTTTCCTCGGCCTTCATGTCGTCAAGGCGGGCGAGAACGAGATTGAGCGTTTCGGTCGCGCTATCGCGCACTGCCGCAGCTGATTTCTTCGCCTTGGGCGAAGCAATCTTCTTCGGAATGACAGCCTTCGGTGCAGCTTTTGCAGCAGCGGGTGTCTTGGCTGCAGCCTTCGGCTTTGCGGTTTTGGTTGCGGCAGCCTTTTTAGGCGCGGCAGCCTTCTTTACCGAAGCGGACTTCTTGGGTGGGGCAACCTTTGACGGGGCTTTCTTGGCGCCCGTCTTGGACAATACAGAAGTGGCCAGAGGACCATTCCTTTCACTGTATTGGGACGCCGAATCCGACGCCCGGTGAGATCAATTATGCATGTGGGAATGCCGGATTCAATATTCCAGCGCCCGCCCTATAACACTTATCGGGCGAGTGTTGTGGAATTACGTCTTCCAGCTGCCATCCGGGTTCCGCAGCCGGGTGGAGGACAGATTCAGCTTCAAACCGGTCAAAAATACCCATGCGGGGGGCTTCAGGTCGGCCAATGACCCAGCGTCCTGCTCCGGTATCCGGTAACGGCCGAGGGCCTGGGCGGCGGTCGATGCCAGTCCCTGGAAGCTCTGCGGCGGTCGGTCGATGACCGCAAAGGGAACCTCTCCGGCAATCACCTGCCAGCTCTCCCAGCGATGAAACTGGGCGAGATTGTCGGCACCCATGATCCAGACAAATCGTGCTTGCGAACATCGACGTCGGAGGTAGCTGATGGTGTCGACGGTATAGCGCGTACCAATGACACTCTCGAGACAGGTGATATCGATGCGCGGGTGATCGGCCATCGCCTTCGCAGCCGCCGCGCGCTCGGCGAGATCGTGCAGATTGCGTTGATCCTTCAGCGGATTGCCCGGCGACACCAGCCACCAGACGCGATCCAGCTGCAGCCGTTTCATCGCGAACAGGCTGATAGCCCGATGCGCGGCATGCGGCGGATTGAACGATCCGCCAAGCAGACCGATCCGCATACCGGGACTATGTGGGGGTATGCCCTGCGCCGGCGGGACTGAATGCAAATCCAATTCAGTCTCCACGCGCCGAAACGCACATCATCACGGCCTGGTCTGTCCGGTGCCGTGAATGCGATATTTGAAACTGGTGAGCTGCTCGGCACCGACCGGGCCGCGCGCATGGAATTTGCCGGTGGCGATTCCGATTTCGGCACCGAAGCCGAATTCACCGCCGTCGGCGAACTGCGTCGAGGCGTTATGCAGCACGATCGCCGAATCCACCTCGTTGAGAAACTTCGTGGCCACCGCGACGTCCTCGGTCACGATCGCATCGGTGTGATGCGAGCCGTGATCGCGAATATGCGCGAGCGCATCATCGACACCATCGACGACCCTGGCCGAGATGATCGCATCTTCGTATTCGGTGTCCCAGTCCTCGTCCGTTGCAGGCTTGACGCGCGCATCGGCCTGCTGCACGGCAGCGTCACCGCGCACCTCGCAGCCGGCATCAATCAGCATTTCCACCAGCGGCTTGAGATGCGTACCCACGACTGCGCGGTCAATCAGCAACGTTTCCGTCGCGCCGCAGACACCGGGCCGGCGCATCTTCGCGTTCAGCACGATCGACTTCGCCATATCGAGCCTCGCGGCGTGATCGACATAGACGTGATTGACGCCTTCGAGATGCGCGAACACCGGCACGCGCGCTTCAGCCTCGACGCGCGCGACCAGACTCTTGCCGCCGCGCGGCACGATCACATCGACCCCGCCATTGAGTCCGGTCAGTAGCAACCCCACCGCCGCACGATCGCGGGTTGGCACCAGCGTAATCGCAGCCTCAGGCAGACCGGCTTCGCGCAGGCCCCGCACCAGACATTCGTGAATCGCACGACAAGACCGGAAACTGTCGGAGCCGCCGCGCAAGATCACGGCATTGCCGGACTTCAGGCACAGTACGCCGGCATCCGCCGCAACATTCGGACGGCTTTCGAAAATCACCGCAACGACGCCGAGCGGTACGCGCACGCGCTCGATGGTCATGCCATTCGGCCGCTGCCAGCTTTCGGTGACGGCGCCGACGGGATCGGCGATGTCATGGATCACACGGATGCCATCGGCCATCGCATGCACGCGGGCTTCGGTCAGGGTCAGCCGATCGATAAAGGCCGATGTGGCGCCATTGGCGCGCACCTCGGCGACATCCTCGGCATTGGCCGCCAGAATCGCAGGCACACCGGCACGGATAGCGCGCTCCATGGCCGCAAGCGCCCGGTTCTTCTGTTCCGTTGGGGCCACCGCCAACGCACGCGCAGCCGCACGGGCGCTCCGGGCGAGGTCGTTCATCAGGACAGGCAGATCAGCCGATCCGTCGATGGCTTTCAGCGAGGCGGTCATGGCGGGCTCAAATGGGCGGAATGGGAATTCACGACCCCAAAATAGGGATTCACGGGAGCAAGGTCAAAGCGTGTTCGCTACCATCCTGCCGCTGTGCGCTCGCGGATCGATTGCGCCACGAGCTGGATGCCGCGGTAAAGCGCGCGACCGGCCGGCGACAGGTCACGCCCGACGCGACGGATCAGATACAGATCGCGCTCGATGACCGGATCAAGCAGCCTGCGGAAGGTCAGCACGGGGTGGTCCGTCGCCGGCAACGCCAGACCTGGCAATGGCGCCACGCCGACGCCGGCCTCGACCATGGCGAGCAGGGTCGCCGGGTGTTCGGCCTCATGCAGCGGGTTGCTACGCCCCAGTTCCTGCAGGCCGCGTTCCATTTCCAGCCGGATCCCGGTGCCGGTCGCCATTGCGATCACGCCTGCAGCGACGCCGTCCATCCAGTTCACGGTGCTTTGTGACGCCAGCTGATGATCCCGCCGCATTACCAGCGCAAAACGATCCGTCAGCAGCTTCGTCGCGTCAAGATCCGCATCCTCACCCGGCACATTGGCGATGCCGAGCTCGGCGTCGCCGCTGCGCAGCCCGGCAATGATCTGATGCCGTGACACTTCCTTGAGCGTCACGCTCACCATGGGATATTCGCGCTGGAAGTTCGCCAACACCACCGGCATCAGACGCAACGCCACCGACGGCACGCAGGCCACCGTAACATGGCCGCGGCGATGCTCGCGCAGATCGCGTAAATCCTGAATTTGGTGATCGAGATCCGCCAGCAGGCGTTGGATCCCCGGCAGGAATTCGGCACCGACCTTGCTGAGTTGAACGCTGCGCGTCGTCCGGTCCAGCAGCCGGACCTGCAGCTCGTCCTCGAGCTGGCGAACGGCCTGGCTGAGGGCGGACTGGGAGACGCCAAGTTTCCGCGCAGCCCGGCTGAAGCTGCCGGCCTGAACCACCTCGGCGAAGGCACGGAGTTGCCGGAGGTCAATATTCATAAGCATTACAGATAAATATATCTGTTTTTCCCGACTTGTTAATGAAATTAACGGGTGCAAGAATTTTATGCTAAAACCAGCTGCGGCTAAAAACTATGCAGCACACCATCTGACATCGGCAATGGCGGCGAGGGACAGAGGCATGATCGACAGGCGCAACCTACTCAAATATTCGCTCATTGGCGCCGCAGCGGCCCCGTTTGCTGGCCTGGGAGGCCCGGCCTTTGCCGCCGGCCGCAAGGTGCTGGTGTCGGAAGCCATCCGGCTCGGCATGTATGCCTCGCTCTATGTCGCAACCGACAAAGGCTTGTTCACCAAGCACGGCCTCGACACCGACCTGTCGACCGCGGGCGGCATCGCCCTGCCGGTGCCGATCCTGCTGTCCGGCCGCGGCCAGATCGGCGTCACCAGCCCTGGCATGTCGGTCAACGCCACGCGTGAAGGCGGCAAGCTCAAGAATATCGCCAAGATCGTCGGCGGCGTATCGATGTGGGGAATGACCCGCCCGGACACCAAGATCACCACCATCGATGATCTCCGCGGCAAGACCATCGCGACGCTGAAATTTCCGTCCTCGACGATCCAGGTCCCGACTTACGCGATGAAGACGGTTGGCAAGTTCGACCCCAAGGAAGCGGGCGTCACCTTCCTGGAATTGCCACCGGGCGCCCAGGCCGCAGCCGTCAAGGATGGCCGTGCCGACATCGCCACCGCATTCGAATGGGACATCAGCATCGGCGCCGAACAGTTTGGCCTCGTACCGTCGCTATCATTCGCCGATCTGCTTGGTCCGCTGTGTTTCACGACGGCCATGGCCACCGAAGACGTGATCGCCTCCAACCCGGAGGCGGTGCAAGGCTTCTGTAACGCCATCGCCGAGGCGCAGAAGATGATGCACGAGAACAATGCTGTCTTCACCGAGGTCGCAGAGAAGTACTTTCCGAAAGTCTCGCCGTCGGTGGTCGGAAATGCGACGAAGAACTTCTTTGGCAGCAAGACGGCTATCCCGAAAAACCCCACCATCTCCGCCGAGGAATGGGATCGCGCGATGTTGCTGGAACAAGGCGGCGGCGCAGTCTCAACGACGCTTCCCTATGCACAAATGGTCGACAATCGCTTCGCCGAGAAAGCGACCAAAGAATTCGGATTGGCGTGATGTCGGTCTCAACCAGCTTTCCGCCTGAACGGCGCTACGTCACCTTGCCCGCACGCCCCGAGCCGTTGCGGCTCGCGGTCGAGGAGACCGCAGTCATCGTGGTCGACATGCAGAACGCCTACGCGTCGCCGAACGGCTATCTGGATCTCGCGGGCTTCGACGTGACCGGCGCCAAGGCAGCGATCGTGGCCGTCAAGGAGACGCTGGAGGTCGCGCGCGAGGCCGGCGTCACTGTGATCTATTTCCAGAACGGCTGGGACGCCGACTATGTCGAGGCCGGCGGTCCGGGCTCCCCGAACTGGCACAAATCGAACGCACTCAAGACCATGCGCGCGCGCCCGGAATTGCAAGGCAGCCTGCTCGCCAAGGGTGGCTGGGACTACGCGCTCGTCGATGAACTCCAGCCGCAGCCCGGCGACATCGTGGTACCGAAGCCGCGCTACAGCGGCTTCTTCAACAGCCAGTTCGACAGCATCCTGCGCGCGCGCGGCATCCGCAATCTCGTCTTCTGCGGAGTTGCCACCAATGTTTGCGTGGAATCGACTCTGCGCGACGGCTTCCATCTCGAATATTTCGGCGTGATGCTCGAAGACGCGACGCATCAGGCCGGCCCCGACTACGTCCAGAAGGCGGCTGTCTTCAACATCGAAACCTTCTTCGGCTGGGTTTCCAGCACAGCCGATTTCCGCCGCGCATTCGCGCAGACTGAAACCTCCACGAAAGCCTGAGGATCCCATGACAGATCGCGCGATTATTCCGCCCGGCACTCATCCGCCGCTCGCACCTTACTCGCCCGGCATGATGGCCGACGGCGTGATCTATGTGTCCGGCACGCTGGCCTTCGACAAGAACAACGACGTCGTTCATGTCGGCGATGCGGCGGCGCAGACCCGGCACATCCTTGAGACGATCAAGAGCGTGCTGACTGCCGCAGGCGCCACGATGGCCGATGTCACCTTCAACTCCATCTTCGTAACCGATTGGGCCAATTACGGCGCCGTCAATAAGGTCTATGCCGAATACTTCCCCGGCGAGAAGCCGGCTCGCTACTGCATCCAGTGCGGACTGGTGAAACCGGATTGCCTCGTCGAGATCGCGTCGATCGCACACAAGCGAGCTTGATGTGACGACCATCGAAGCCACCCAAGCCAATGTCGCGCGGCGGCTGATACCGCCGGTCCTGCGGATCGCGCTGCTGCAAGTGGCACTGCTAGCTCTGTTACTTGCTGCCTGGGAAATTGCGATCAGCTTCAAATGGATCGCGGTCTATCTCTACGGACGGCCAAGCGGCATCTTCGCCAAGGCCTCTATTCTGATCGCCAACGGAGAACTCCTGCGCGATGCTGCGCTGACTGCCTGGGAAGCCATCGCCGGATTCCTGATCGGCACTATTGCCGGCAGCGCCGTCGGGCTGCTGCTCTGGCTGTTTCCCACCAGCGCGGCGGTGCTGCGCCCCTATCTCATCGCGCTCAACGGCTTGCCGAAGATCGCACTCGCACCCTTGATTATCGTGTGGTTCGGAATCGGCATCTCGTCGAAGATCGCCATCGCCGCCATCATTACCTTCATCGTCGCGGTGATCACCGCGCAACAGGGCGCCAAGGAAGTCGATAGCGACCTGATCAAGTTGATGCGCTCGCTCGGTGCCAGCCGATGGAAGACCTGGCGTACTGTCGTCATTCCGGGCGCCATGCCGTGGATCGTGTCCGCCTTCCGTCTCAATGTCGGCTTCGCGCTGATCGGCGCAGTCGTCGGCGAATACATCGCCTCGAAAGAGGGCCTCGGCTACATGATCTATTATGCCGGCGTGCTCTACGATTTGAACGCCGTGTGGGTCGGCATCGCCGCGCTCATGGCCGTGGCGCTACTGATGTACGGCGCGATCGACATTCTCGAACGCCGCCTGCGCTTCTGACTTTCCATCGCTCGAACCCGCAAGACAACCCATGCCCTATGCAAGCGGCGGTGACGCCGACATCTATTACGAAACTCATGGACACGGAACGGCGATCCTCATGTCGGCCGGCATGGGCGGCAGCGGATCGTTCTGGGCGCCGCAGGTCGCAGCACTCGCGCAGCGCCACCAGGTCATCCTCTACGACCACGTCGGCACCGGCCGCAGCGCTGATAACACCGCGCCGCCACGATCAATCTCGGGCATGGCCGACGACATCGCGCATGTGCTCGACCATGCCGGTGTCAGCAATGCACATGTGGTGGGCCATGCCATCGGCGGCATCGTCGGAATTGAACTTGCCCTGCGCGACCCCGCGCGCTTGCGCAGCCTGGTGGTGGTGAACGGCTGGGGTCGCGCCGATCCGTTCCTGCGGCGCTGTTTCGAAGTGCGCAAACAGATCCTGAATCAGTCCGGCCCGAAAGCCTATGTGCGTGCGCAGCCACTGTTTCTCTATCCGCCGCGATGGATTTCCGACAATGCCGCGCAGCTCGACGCGGAAGAAGAGCGCATCCTCGCGCACTTCCCGACAGCGGCGACGATGAATGCGCGGATCGACATGTTTCTCGCCTTCGACCCCGGCGACGCTCTCGCGACCATTGCAACGCCGACACTGCTGGCCTCATCGCGGGACGACAGCCTAGTGCCGGCCTATCTCTCGCAACAACTGGCTGCCGCCATTCCCGGCGCGCGCGTTCACGAAGTGGAATGGGGCGCCCATGCCTTCACCGCCGTGACCCCCGATGTTTTCAATAACATGCTACTCGGCTTCTGCAGTGAGGTGGACGCATGAACGCCATGACACCAATCGCCACGTCGTCGTCGTCCACATCCGCTGTGCTCAAGGCCGAACAGGTCGGCGCATCCTTCGGAAGCGGCAAGCAGTATGTTGAAGCCATCCGCGACGTCAGCTTTGAACTGCGACAAGGCGAAACCTTGGCCATCGTCGGCCCGTCCGGCTGTGGCAAGTCCACATTGTTCAATGTCATCGCCGGTTTGCTGAAACCGACCCGCGGCCATGTGGAGGTCGCAGGCATCCGCGTCGACGATGCTGCAGGACATGTCGGCTACATGCTTCAGAAGGATCTGTTGCTGCCGTGGCGTTCCGTCATCGACAATGTGATGCTCGGCTTGGAGGTACGCGGCGTGCCGCGGCAGACGTCGCGCGACATCGCCATGAAATTGATCCGCGCCTACGGCCTAGCCGGTTTCGAGAACGCCAAGCCCGCAACCTTGTCAGGCGGCATGCGCCAGCGCGTGGCCATCATGCGCACGCTGGCATTCGATCCGCAGGTGATCCTGCTGGATGAGCCGTTCTCGGCGCTGGATTTCCAGACCCGGCTGCTGCTGCAGGCCGACGTATCACGCATCATCGCCGAAAACGGCAAGAGCGCCATTCTGGTCACCCATGACATCGGCGAAGCCATCGCCATGGCCGACCGCGTTCTGGTGCTCAGCGCACGCCCGGCGACCGTGCGGGCGCTGCATGTCATCGATCTGCCCAAAGCAGGCCGCGATCCCGTAGCGCTGCGCACCGACGCTGCCTTCCAGGCCTATTTCGCCAAGATCTGGGCCGACCTGGAAATGCCTGCCACCGCCGCGTAAGGCACCAAAGCTGCGACTGACTGTTGCGACTGAAACGGATCGCGCCGGAGCGCAATTGGTGCCGCAAACAGGACTCGAACCTGTGACCCCGTCATTACGAATGACGTGCTCTACCAACTGAGCTATTGCGGCGAACCAAGCGGCGATTCGGCTTTTCGGCCGAAAACGCTGGGGCATCTGATATCGCCCGGGGCGTTGCTTTGCAAGAAGCGGCGGCGAATCTGGCGACCGAAAAGCGCGACCAACCACCCACTGAAACCGGCCATTTGGGCCTGAATCGGGGCTGTTATCCGCCCCAGCGCCGTAGAAACCCGCGCCAACCGCCCTGTTGCTGGCCTGCATTCAGCTCGGCGAATTCATCGCGATAATCGTCCGCCTCGTCCACGCCCGGATCGTCCGGGGGCCTGACGATGGGAATGACGGCCGGAATAGCCACCGCGGGCTTCGCGGCGCTGGCGATATCGCTGCGGTCGCGGAACAGCGGTGGCGGCGCGGGGGCCGGTTTCGGGAGCGGCGGCGGCGCTTCGGCGGGCTCGGGCGCGGCATCGGCCACCGGCTCGGGCTGTGCTGGTACTTCAGGTTCCACCGCGAGGTCCTGAGCCGGCGCGGAGGGTGTGACTTCGACCGGCACGGGCACCACGGGTTTTGGCATCGCGGGCGGCGGAGCCAGCACGGTTTCGCGCAAAATCTCGGTCTCGATCGTCGAGGCCCTGTCCGACGGCAGTGCGGCCAGCGGCGTCTGCCACTGGAACGCATCAATTCGGCCGGTAACCGGCGACACCGGCCGCCAGCGATCCGACACATAGCCGTCCGCCGTCCAGACCGGATCATGCAACGCGCGCACGGCACGCAATGTCCAGGCGCGGGCGCGGCCGCTGTCGCCATGTTCGGTACGTTCGATTTCCGCCATCAGCATCGCAACGCGCTGGGTGGAGTCGGTCGTGAACGGCGCCAGTGTTTCGCGGGCGCGCGTGAATTCGGCGGCATCGATGGCCGCACGGGCGATCGCCAGCGCGCCTTCGATATGGCCTGGCGCTTTGGACGCCAGCGTCTCGACACGCACCAGCCGCTGCCGCGCGGAATCGCCGAGCTTCACATGAGCATAGGCGTCGGCGAGATCCGGATGCGGCTGCGCCAGCCACGCTGTCTCGATGATCTTCATTGCCCGACGGGTCTGATGCGCCTCGCTCTGAAATCGGCTGGCGAGAACGGCGGCCGGCACCAAAGTTGGCGCAAGCTTGATCGCCTCGGTCACGCTGTCGCGGGACAGATCGCGATCTTGTGTCTCAAGCTCCAGCGCACGCGCGGTGAGCAGCACGCCGCGCTGCCGACGAAACGCCGCGCGATCGATCAGGCCAGAGGCAAAATTGTTGTCGAGGATTTTCAGCGCGCCGGTCCAATCGCTCTGCGCGCAGCGGAAGCCAAGAACGGCTTGCGACGCCCATGTCGATGCCGGCGATAATTTAAGCGCTTCTTCGGCAATCGTTACGGCGGCAACGGGATCGTCGCTGCGCTGCGCTTCGATGAACAGACCGCGCAGACCCAGCAGCCGCGTATCGCCACGCTCAGCCATCGCCTGAAACGCACGATGCGCACCGGCGCGATCGCCATCGAGCTGGGCGGACTGGGCATGCAGCAACAGAGCGAGCGGATCGTCAGTCGTCAAACGTTTGGCGATATCGGCATGACGCCGCGCGGCGTGGCCATCGCCCTGCCCGATCGCCAGCAGACCATGCGTGATGGCCTGACGTCCGCGCGCCTGACGCTTTTCATGGCGACGACGGCGCATTCGCTTCGGCGCGCCCCACAAACCACGCAGGAGCGACCAGGCGAACACCACCGCGACGATTGTCAGGCCGAGCACCAGCACAAACACCGGCACCGACGGCGAAGCGCGCCAGACGCCCCAGGATATAACGACATCGCCGGGCTGATCGGCGACCCAGGCGGCGCCAGCGGCCGCAAGTGCTATCAACACAAGAAACAGAATGATGCGGAACATCGGATTCCTATGGCGCTGGTTTGGAAAGCGCCGCCATCGCGTCGGCTGCGAATTGACGTGAAGCCGCCAGCGCTGCATCGCGCATATCGACTCTATCGAGCCAGGGCTGAACCACGGCACGATCCGCTGGCGACAGCGTCAGCAATTCACGCCTGGCCGTGGCGATATCGTTGCTGCGCGCAGCCGCGGACGCGCGTGACACGGCGCCGCTGTTGCTACCTGCGCCGACAGCATCGGTGCGCTCGATGCGCACCAGCTTGGCCGCGCCGGCCTGCAGACGATCCATGAAACCTGCGCCTACCGCAGGCGTGTCCGCCGGAGCGGGTGTGAGCTTCGGTAACACTGCAAGCAGTTCACGGCTGAGCGCGACTGCGTTTGGTACGCCCGTCGTTGCAAACGCATCGAGCGGCTTCAGCTGATTGGCATTGCCGGCAAGCGGTTTGACCACCGCAAGCGCCGCCGCAAAGGGTTCACCTTGACGCACCGACGTATCGAGCAGTGATGCCGCAACGACACGGCGCAAGACCGTGTCATCGAAAGGTTTGGTATTCTGTTGGGCGGCCGAAGACTTCAACTCGCCGGCTGCACGTTCGATCTGCCCGAGCCGCTCATTGATCGGCCCGAGATCGACCACACCGGTCGCGGTGCGCGGCGCGGATTTGAGTTGATTGATGTCGGCGACGACACGATCCGATTGTGTCTTCGCGGCAGTGAGATCGCCGCGCAATCCCGCGATGGATTTCTCGAGCGTATCGATCCGCGTTGCCAGCCCCGTATCCGGCGCAGCGACCGGGCGCGCTTCGATCTGCGCAATGCGAGAGGTCAGCGCATCGACATCTGCCTTATCGCTCGATGCAATGCCGCTCAGGCCGAACCATGCAATTCCGGCGACAAGCGCACCGGCAACCGCGCCAACGGCGACGGGAACCAGGACAGGTGCACGCGCAGGCGAGACGGGCGTCTGCTTTTCAACCGCAGCCTCCGCGGCGGGCTCGGACGGCGGCATGTCCGACGGTGCGGTATCGACGGACTCCGATGCTGTTTCCGGTACCGCAGGCTCCGCTGCAGCCGGACGCTCGGTGACCTCGGCAGCCGTCAATTCGATGGTTGGCGGCGGCCGCTTGGGCCGACCGGCATCCGGAGACGATCCCGTCTCATTATCGTCGGCCATGGCGTCGGTTCCCTCGTGACATGCCCGATCCCTACCGGGATTTGGTCACAGCAGTCTTAACGCGATAATGGCGCGATGGCACGGTCCAGCGCCGCGAGCAGGGCATTTTCGTCCGGGGTCTGCGCCACCACGACCTGGCTGGCTCCGGCGTCATGCGCAATCGTACCGACCGCCGCTGAAAGGCAATAGTGTGGAACTGCGAGGGCAGCGATCTCGACGCCCGATAAGCCCACCGCCTGGAAGAATGCCCGCGCGCTCCGCCGCGAATAATGCAGCACAGCCTCGATTCTGCCGGCCACGAAGGCCGCAGCAACATCATCCGGCAGATCGGCCACCGGCATCATCCGGTAGGTGGTTTGTGTCACCACCGTGAAACCACGCGCACCGAGTTCGCCAGCGAGATCCCGCGCAAGATCGGCGCCGGCCAGATAAAGGAGCGGGCGGGTCTTGTTCAGCAGCTTGCTCTTGCTGCTCTCCGTCAATAGGTCCCGCAGCGCCGCAGCATCACCTTCGGCGGACATGACCTGGGCAAAGCCGAGATTGCGCGCCGCCTCTGCGGTCCGGTCGCCGACCGCGAACAGCGGCAGGTGAAGCAGGGTTGCCTGCACCGGCTGATCGGCGAGTGCGCGTAGCGCATTGGCCGACGTCACGATCACCGCGCCGAAATCCGCGTCCGAATCGATGGACAGCATCACCTTTTCGAAGCGCAGCATCGGCGCCGCCAGCACCTCGAAGCCCCGCGCGCGCAAGACGGTGGCGGTGCGGGTAGTGTCCGGCTGCGGGCGAGTGACGAGAATAGCCATGTCTGAGGTCCGGTTTCGGGGGTCTCGCATGCCACGCAGGGCATCGAGTGATTGCACCTTGCGACCCCGCAATGCTACGCCGGGGACAGGAAAAGCCCGGATTTGGCTGATTTAGCAAGGACCGATAGTGACCACCGACCAACCGATGCTGGTGCTGGGAATCGAGACGACCTGCGATGAGACCGCGGCCGCCGTCATCGAACGCCAGCCCGACGGCAGCGGCAAGATCCTGTCCAATATCGTCCATTCGCAGATCAGCGACCATGCGCCCTATGGCGGCGTGGTGCCCGAGATCGCCGCGCGCGCCCATATCGACCTGCTCGATGGCATCGTCGGCCGCGCCATGAAGGACGCCGACGTCAATTTCGCGCAACTGAGCGGTGTGGCCGCAGCCGCCGGACCCGGCCTGATTGGCGGCGTCATTGTTGGTCTCACCACCGCAAAAGCCATAGCCATGGTGCATGACACCCCGCTGGTGGCCGTGAACCATCTCGAAGCCCATGCGCTGACGCCGCGGCTGACCACTGCGCTGGCGTTTCCGTATTGCCTGTTTCTCGTTTCCGGCGGTCATACCCAGATCGTCGCGGTGCTCGGCGTCGGCCACTATGTCCGGCTCGGCACCACCGTCGATGACGCCATGGGCGAAGCCTTCGACAAGGTCGCCAAGATGCTCGGCCTGCCGTATCCCGGCGGGCCGCAAGTGGAGCGGGCCGCTGCCGGTGGCGATCCCAAGCGCTTTGCCTTTCCGCGGCCGATGCTTGGCCGGCCCGATGCGAATTTTTCGCTCTCCGGTCTCAAGACTGCGGTCCGTAACGAAGCCAGCCGTCTCATTCCTTTGGAAGAGCAGGACATCGCGGATCTCTGCGCCAGCTTCCAGGCGGCGGCGCTGGAATCGACGGCGGATCGATTGAGCGTCGGCCTCAGATTGTTCGAAGACCAATTCGGCCCGCCGCATGCACTGGTCGCGGCAGGGGGTGTCGCCTCCAACCAGGCGATCCGCGGTGCGCTGCAGGCCGTCGCCGCAAAAGCGCAGACCACGCTGATCATCCCGCCGCCGGCACTGTGCACCGACAACGGCGCGATGATCGCCTGGGCCGGCGCAGAGCGCCTTGCGCTGGGACTCACCGACACGATGGAAGCACCGCCCCGCGCGCGCTGGCTGCTCGACGCTGACGCCAAGGCGCCGGCAGGCCATTCCAAATCCCGCGCGGCTTACTGACGGGAACATCATGGCCGACTTAAACTCTGTGGCGGTGATCGGCGCTGGTGCTTACGGCACGGCGCTGGCCGATGTCGCGGCGCGCGCCGGCCGCGAAACCGTGCTTTATGCACGCTCGACTGCAGCCGCCGAACTGATGCAGGTATCGCGCGCCAATCCGCGACTGCCCAGCGCTGCCATCGATGACTCTGTCTTCGTCACCGCCGATCTTTCGCTGGCAGCGCGCGCCGATATCATTCTGCTCGCCGTCCCGTCGCAGCAGTTGCGCGAGGCATTGACGGCGCTCGCGCCGCTATTGCCGGCAGGCATTCCAGTGGTCGCCTGCGCCAAAGGCATCGAGCGCGGCAGTCACAAATTCATGACGGAAGTCATCACCGACGTCGCACCGCATGTGATCCCCGCCATTCTGTCGGGACCGAATTTCGCTGACGATGTTGCCGCCGGCCTCCCGACAGCAGTGACGCTGGCCTGCGCCGACGAGGATATCGCTGTCGCACTCGTGCAGGCCTTGGGTTCGGCGACGTTCCGTCCCTATCACTCCACCGATGTGCGCGGCGTCGAGATCGGCGGCGCGGCGAAGAACGTGCTGGCTATTGCTGCCGGCATTGTCGCGGGCAAACAGCTCGGCGCCTCCGCGCTTGCGGCGCTGACAACACGGGGCTTCAGTGAACTGCTGCGGCTTGGTCTCGCTTGCGGCGCACGAGCCGAGACGCTATCGGGACTGTCAGGTCTTGGCGATCTGATCCTGAGTTGTTCCAGCGCACAGTCGCGCAATTTTTCACTCGGCGTGGCGCTCGGCCGTGGCGAGCAACCGACGCCTGGCAAACTTGCCGAAGGTGAGTTCACGGCGCCGGTGCTGATCGAGCTTGCGGCATCGAAGGGCGTCGATATGCCCGTGGCGAAAGCCGTGGCAGCGATCTTGGCCGGCAAAGCGACCATCGATCAGGTCATCGAAGGCCTGCTGACGCGGCCATTCAAGGCAGAAGGTTAGAGACGGGATGAAATACTGGCTGGTGAAATCCGAACCTTCAGTGTGGTCGTGGGACCAGCAGGTCGCGAAGGGCAAAAAGGGCGAAGCCTGGACCGGCGTGCGCAACCACAGCGCCAAGCTCAACATGATGGCCATGAAGAAAGGTGATCGCGCCTTCTTCTATCATTCCAACGAAGGCAAGGAAGTTGTCGGGATCGTCGAGATCGTGAAAGAGCATTATCCCGACCCGACCGACGAATCCGGCAAGTTCGTCTGCGTCGACATTGCCGCCGACAAGCCTTTGAAGACGCCGGTGACGCTCGTTGCCGTGAAGGCCGAGCCAAAGCTCGGCGAGATGGCGCTGCTGAAACTGTCGCGGCTCTCGGTGCAGCCGGTGACCGCGGAGGAGTGGAAGCTCGTCTGCAAAATGGGCGGATTGTGAGCGCCGACGGCGCGGCCAATCTTGCAATCACTGATCCCGTAGCTTTCATCCGCGCCAATACGCGCCTGCGACCGGTGCCACTGGTGCCGAACATTGTGCTGCACACAGCCGACGAGGCCGTACCGCTGTGGAGCAAGACTGAGGAAGAACTCGAAGAAGCCGGACTACCGCCTCCATTCTGGGCTTTTGCCTGGGCCGGCGGACAGGCACTGGCGCGCTTTGTTATCGATCATCCCGGGCATGTTGCTGAAAAGACCATCATCGATTTCGCAACAGGATCGGGGCTGGTGGCTATCGCCGCGATGAAAGCCGGGGCAAGCAGCGTCTTCGCCTATGACATCGACGCCTTTGCGCGCACGGCCATCGCACTGAACGCGGCTGAAAATGGCGTTACGATCAATGCTCGCGGTGACGATCTGCTCGGCGGCTCATCTGTCCCCACCGCACAAACGATTCTGGCAGGCGATATTTTCTATGAACGCGACACCGCAGAGCGCGCCTTTGCATTTCTTTCAGAGCAAGCGGCGCGCGGTGCAACGATCCTGATCGGCGACCCCGGCCGCAGCTATCTGCCGAAAGACAAGTTGCGCAAGCTCGCGGAATACAGAGTGCCCGTGACGCGCGATCTTGAAGATGCAGAGATCAAGAACACGGCGGTGTGGACGCTGGCCTAACTACCCCGCCTCTGCCACCACCTGCGCCAAAAGCTGCTCCCGCTTCGATTGCGAGCGATAGCCCGTTTGCGTCGCGGCGATGCGCGCGAGGACGCCGTCCTCGAAGGCGGTGACGATGGTATCGTGCACATAGCTCTTGCGGCAGATCGCCGCCGTGTTCTGCAATTCGTCCGCCGCCGACCGCACGGCTTCGAGCACCTGCTTCCTGCGTCCGCGCTCACTGGCTGCCGGCTCTATCCGTGACAGGGTTTCAGCCACCGTCGCCGACGCCATCAGAGTGCGGAAATCCTTCAGTGAAATCTTGATGCCGGCGATATCGCGCAGGAAGGCGTTCACTGCTGCCGTGTTGACCTTGTGAATGCGGCCAGCATTGTCGCGATACTGGAACAGGCGCTTGCCCGGGACGTCGTGCAGGATACCAATCGCGCGGACGAGCTTCGACGCATTGGACTCCTTGCGCACTGCCTTGCCGCCCTTGGCCTTGAAGGTGAGCACGATGCAATCGTCTTCGAGCTGCACGTTCGACTTCATCAGCGTTGTAGCGCCGCGGGTGCCCGACAGCTTCATATAGCTCTCATTGCCGGCACGGATCGCGGTGCGCGTGACGAGTTCGATGACAGCGGCGAGCGCGAACTCACGCGTCGGCTCGTCGCCTGCCAAAAGCGCCGAGACGTTACGGCGGATCTTCGGCAGTGCCGCCACCAGCTTCGCCAGCCGATGCGCCTTGCGCTGCTCGCGGACCTTCTCCCAATCCGAGTGATAGCGGTATTGCAGGCGGCCGGCCGCGTCGCGGCCTACGGCCTGCAAATGCGACGTAGGATCAGCAGCATAGCGGACCTCGGCATAGGCCGGGGGCACTGCCATGGAGTTCAGCCGCTTGATCGTCCCGATATGCTTGATCGGGGTGCCGTTGGCCCTGACGAAGGAATAAGATTTTCCGCGCTTGAGCCGGCGGATCGTCAGCTCAGACTGATCTCCGAGCTTCAGGCCCATTTCACGGGCCAAAACCTCCACACTCGCGGGGCTTGGCTTGGCCATACGGGCTAGCCGCGCGACGAAACGGGCGGAAACGGCCCGCGAAGGCGCGAAATTCTGCTGTTCCATCATAGTGTTATCTGCCTCGTCGGCCCTGTGTCTCTGCTAATGCCGTTTATTGATTTTTGGTTCCGGGCCGCTTGGCCGTCCCTGCGAGGGCGATTTAGGGGCTTCCCGCAACTATTGCGAGTCCACAGGTACGCAATTTCGGTTACTGGTTACCGTTTAGCGCCTGAATTGGCTTTATGATGAAGTTTCCGGGCCGTCAAAACGCGAACGTGATCGGGGCTGCGACCTTGCGGACCGACCAAAGGCCTAGTCCGGCCCCGCTTGTCCAGCTATCTCGCGCCGGCGCATATTGCGCGCAACGAGAACCGGCTGGCGGCGAATTCGCGCAGCGGTCGCACGGTGGTGGAGGGGACGATGTCCGACAAGATTTACGACGTACCGGCTGAGTGGACGACGCGCGCCTTCGTCGATGACGCAAAATACAACGAGATGTATGCGCGCTCGATCAGCGATTCCAACGGCTTCTGGGCCGAGCAGGCCAAGCGCCTCAACTGGAGCCACGCCCCCACCAAGATCGAAAACACGTCCTTTGCCCCAGGCAAGATCTCGATCAAGTGGTTCGAGGATGGCGTATTGAACGCCGCCTATAATTGCATCGACCGCCATCTACCGAAGCGCGCCAACCAGACCGCGATCATCTGGGAAGGCGACGACCCCTCGCAGTCGAAGCACATCAGCTATCAGGAACTGCACGACGAAGTTTGCAAGATGGCCAACGTGTTGCGCAATCGCAATGTCGGCAAAGGCGACCGCGTCACGATTTATCTGCCGATGATTCCGGAAGCCGCTTACGCGATGCTGGCCTGCGCGCGCATCGGCGCGGTCCATTCAGTGGTCTTCGCCGGCTTCTCGCCGGACTCGCTAGCGCAGCGCATCACTGACTGCCGGTCTAAGATCATCATCACCGCCGATGAAGGCCTGCGCGGCGGCAAGAAGGTGCCGCTAAAGAACAATGTCGATGCCGCGGTCGCCAAGGCCGGCGGTGTCGACTGGGTCGTCGTCGTCAAGCACACCGGCACACCGGTGAACATGGATCCCGCCCGTGACTTCTGGTACCGCGAAGCCGCCGAAGTCGTCACCACCGAATGCCCGTGCGAGCCGATGAATGCGGAAGATCCGCTGTTCATCCTTTATACGTCGGGCTCCACCGGCCAGCCCAAGGGCGTGCTGCACACCACCGGCGGCTATCTGCTGTTCGCGTCGATGACGCATCAATATGTGTTCGACTATCACGAGGGTGACATCTACTGGTGCACCGCCGACGTCGGCTGGGTGACCGGTCACAGCTACATTCTCTACGGGCCGCTGGCCAACGGCGCGACCACGCTGATGTTCGAAGGCGTGCCGAACTATCCGTCGATGTCGCGGTTCTGGGAAGTGATCGACAAGCATCAGGTCAATATTTTCTACACCGCACCGACCGCGATCCGTGCGCTGATGCAGGCCGGCGACGAGCCGGTAAAGAAGACCTCGCGCAAGAGCCTGCGATTGCTCGGCTCGGTCGGCGAGCCGATCAACCCGGAAGCCTGGGAGTGGTACTATCACGTCGTCGGTGAGGCGCGTGCGCCGATCGTCGATACCTGGTGGCAGACCGAGACCGGCGGCATTCTCATCACGCCGCTGCCCGGCGCGACGAAGCTCAAGCCCGGCTCGGCGACGCGGCCGTTCTTTGGCGTCGTGCCCGAGATCGTCGATGCTGACGGCAAGGTGCTGGAGGGCGAGACCTCGGGCAATCTCTGCATCGCCAAGTCATGGCCTGGCCAGATGCGGACGGTCTATGGCGATCACGCCCGTTTCGAACAGACCTATTTCTCGACCTACAAAAACAAGTACTTCACCGGCGACGGCTGCCGCCGCGATGCCGACGGTTATTACTGGATCACCGGCCGCGTCGACGACGTCATCAATGTCTCCGGCCACCGCATGGGCACCGCGGAAGTGGAATCGTCGCTGGTCGCACATGAGAAAGTGTCGGAAGCCGCCGTGGTCGGCTATCCGCACGACATCAAGGGCCAGGGCATCTACGCTTACGTCACGCTGATGAACGGCGTCGAGCCGACTGAAGAGCTCCGCAAGGAGCTGGTGGCCTGGGTTCGCAAGGACATCGGCCCGATCGCCTCGCCGGACCTGATCCAGTTCGCACCGGGTCTACCAAAGACCCGCTCCGGCAAGATCATGCGCCGCATCCTGCGCAAGATCGCCGAAGACGAACCGTCATCTCTGGGTGATACATCGACACTGGCCGATCCCGCCGTGGTCACCGACCTCGTCGAGCATCGGCAGAACAAGAAGCCGGGGGCGTAACAACTCACCCCTAGTCTATCGGCAGGCGCGGAGTGATGTGATGGATCGTCGGTCATTCGTGTTGGGAAGTGTTGCAGTTGTCGCGGGCGGAGCCTCCGCCCGTGCGCAACATGCCGGTCATCCCGCATTGCCTGGGGCGCCGTCGTCGAAAGAGCCCTACGCCAAATTGCAAGGCGGTGTGCCACATCACATGACGCCTGAGCAGGAAGCACAGCGCGTCACTGAGAGTCCCGCACCGAAGGGACCGCAGGGCAAGTGGATATCGCGCGCTGCATTGCCATTACCGCGCAGCGAGATGGCTTGGGCGACGTCATGGGCCGATCGCATGCATATCGTCGGCGGCTACGGCGAAGGCCGTGTCGACCGCCCCTATCACCATGTCTACGATCCCGCTTCAGATCAGTGGCTCGACGCAGCGCCCCTGCCGCGCGGCGCCAACCATGTCTCGGTCGCTGCCGATGCCGGCCGCGTCTATGCGCTCGGCGGTTTCATGCAGCAGAACCGCGGCTCGGACCAGAACGCCTATGCCTATGATGTCGCTGCCAATCGCTGGGATACGATCGCGCCGTTGCCGAGACCGCGCGGTGCCGGCGCTGCGGTCGCGCTGAACGGCAAGATCCATCTGATCGGCGGCGCGTCGGAACCGGCGGCTGAGCGCGCCAGTGTCAGTTGGCACGAAGTCTATGATCCCAAGACCGACAAATGGGAGACCCGCAAGGCACTGCCCGGTGCGCGCGACCATGTCGGCTGCGTCGCCACGCGCGGCGTGATCCATGTGATCGGCGGGCGTTTCAATACGTTCGAGTACAATACCGATCTGCACCATGTGTATCTGCCCGAGCGCGACACATGGGAGCTGCGCGCCGCACTGCCGACGACCCGTTCGGGCCATGGCCTTGTGGTGTATCGCGACCGGCTGTTTGCCATGGGCGGAGAATCCGGCGTGGTGCAGAACGGCCAGCTCACCCAGGGCAAGGTGTACGGACAGATGGAAAGCTACGATCCGGCCTCCGACACTTGGCAGAGCCACGCGCCGATGCTGACCCCGCGCCATGCGGTCGGCGCCACAGTTATTGGTGACTGGATCTATGTGGCCGGTGGCGGCGCTGTCCTCGGCGGCGCGGTACAATCCGCCGTCCATGAGGCCTTTACGCTGGCCTAGTGACCTCCAACGCATTGCATCTGGCTGGCCTCACGCGATTGTCAGGGCCGGATGGCCACCCCCGGCCAATTTAGAGCGAGTGTTGTTTTCCGGGCATTTACTTTGTTCAGCGGATTTCCTCTTTAGACGCTCGTTGGCGCACTCCCCCGCGCTGGCAGAGACCGGTTGTTTACGCGACTGGTTGAGAATTTCCCGTGTGCAATTGTTTTCGTCGCCTTGAGAGGCGGCACGACCTCGTCGGCCGCTACCGGCCGGGCCGAACTGGAGAGATCGATGTCCTTGAAGATTGCTAGTGCGCTGGCAGCCACCGTTGTCGTTGGCGCCCTAATGTCCCCCACCGCGCAGGCAGCGCCCAATGTGGTCGGCTTCCACGGCGACTATGCCCCCGGCACCATCGTCGTGAAGACCAATGAGCGTAAGCTGTATCTCGTGCTCGAACAGGGTCAGGCCGTGCGCTATCCCGTCGGTGTCGGCAAGCCCGGCAAACAGTGGGCCGGCGCCACCAAGATCGACGGCAAGTACCGCCAGCCGGCCTGGGCTCCGCCCGCCGACGTCAAGCGTGACAATCCGAATATCCCCGATGTGATTGCGGGCGGTTCGCCAGCTAATCCGATGGGCGTTGCTGCGATGACCCTCGCCGGCGGCGAATATGCCATCCACGGCACCAACCGCCCCAATTCGATCGGCGGCTATGTCTCTTACGGTTGCGTCCGCATGTACAACGAAGACATCACCGACCTCTATTCGCGCGTCTCGGTCGGCACGCCGGTGATCGTCACCCAGCGCTGATCGCTGGCAGCTTCACTATTCTGAAAGCCGCGCATGATGCGCGGCTTTTTGTTTTGCTGATCTCATCGGCTATCGCACCAGCCGTTGCGATGACCGCCACCATACGGGCGCGCGTGCCCTGCGTTGAGCATTGCTGCAGACACGTTGGGCGTTTGCCTGGTCGCGACATCGGCGACCACGCGGCCGGGATATTTGTCAGGCCCGATATTGTAGATCGTGAGACTTCCCTCGCGGAGCAACTTGGTCAGTGCAGCCGTCGCAGTTTCTGCTTTCTGGATCTCGCGCGCGCATTGCCCCTTCAGCTCCGGCGCATCGATGCCACGCAAACGAATGCGCACGCTGACGTCTTCACCCGACCCAAGATGCACGCGCGCGCCAAAAGTATCGCCGTCGATGGCATAGCGCATCTCGATCGGGTAGCGCGCCTCAGCATTGCCGGCGCGCCTGACGATCGCCTCGGAATCGCGGGCGGCCTCGGTCTGATCCGCGCCGGGCAGGAACGGCAGCCAACGCTTCACCGGCAGCATGGTGCCGGCGGCCAGGCCAAGCACGAATACCCACGGCATCGCCGCGGACATGCGGGATCGCCACGGCGACGCACGGTGAATGCGCGATGCTGGGGTCATCGTCCTGCGATAATGTGAGTCGAAACAACCAGCCAGAAGAATCTGGCTCATTGATCCGAAGGGTTAGAAGTCGGACGCAATGCCCTTACGCTCCCAGTCGCCAAAGCGCGTGGGCTCCGGGCCTTCAGGTCCCTGGAACTCTTTCGCTTTCGCCGCAGTATGTGCTGCTGCAGCTGCAGCCCGACGTTCTTCTGCCTCGGCCAGCGCACGCTGCGCGGCGGGCGTCAAAACTTTCTTCGGTGCCGGCTCAGGCTCCGGCAAAGACGTTGCGGACTCGGAAGGAATGTCGTTCATCTCAGGTTTCCTGCTGAACCGGCAAGGGCGGCACGCGTTACATAAATCAATGTCGAACAGTTGCCGTTCGACTGTGAGCATATAAGGGCGATTCTTACATTTGGCATATTCGCATGCGACAGAATCGCTCCCATCCAATGGCCGCATGCTGAGCCTGCCCGCGCCATTGCCCGCCCTCCGTCGTGATGTTTTCGCATGTCGCAAGTAAGATACGCACCGCCAACCGAGGTCCCCGGCCTCGCCGCGCGACGGATTGCGGCGGATATTCTCGACGGCGTATTGCACAAGCATCGGACCCTCGACGACCAGCTCGAAGGCGCCGCAGCCCATCCCGGCCTGAAAACGCTGTCCGACCGCGACCGCGCGCTGATGCGACGTCTGGTTGCGACGATCCTGCGCAGACTGGGCACGCTCGGGCATATTCTCTCCCGCCTGCTCGACCGTGGTGTTCCCACCGATGCCCCGCGTGCGCAAAGTGCGCTCCTGATCGGCGCTGCCCAGATCCTCTGGATGGACGTGCCGGATCACGCTGCCGTCGACCTGTCGGTCCGCATGGTGCAATCCGACCGTAAGGCCGCGAAATATGCGGGGCTGGTCAATGCCGTATTGCGGCGCTGCGCGCGAGAAGGCCAGCCGCTGATCGACGAAGTGGCCGCCCAGACTCTCGACATCCCGCCATGGTTGATGGCGCGCTGGACGACGCATTACGGCGAGACGGCCGCGAAGGAAATGGCCGTGGCGCTGAGCTATGAGCCGTCACTCGATCTCACCGTCAAATCCGAAGCCGATGCCTGGGCCACGCGCCTGCACGGCGAGGTACTCCCCACAGGCTCCGTCCGAACCCTGCTGCAGGGCTCGGTGACCATGTTGCCGGGCTTCGATGACGGCCAGTGGTGGGTACAGGACGCGGCGGCGGCATTGCCGGCGCGGCTGTTCGGCGACCTCAAGGGTAAGCGCATCGTCGATCTTTGCGCCGCGCCGGGCGGCAAGACAGCACAGCTGGTTCATGGCGGCGCTCAGGTGACGGCCGTAGACCGCTCGCCAAACCGCGTCGCGCGATTGCGCGAGAATCTGGCTCGTCTGTCGCTGGAGGCCGAAACCGTCGTCGTCGACGGCACCGAATATCCCGGCGAGGGCTTTGACGGCGTGTTGCTGGACGCGCCCTGCTCCTCGACTGGCACTATCCGGCGGCATCCCGACGTCGCCTGGCTGAAACAGGACTCCGATATCGTCATGCTGACGGCGCTGCAACGGCGCCTGCTGCAGAAGGCGGCTTCCATCCTGAGGCCCGGCGGAACCCTGGTCTATTGCACCTGTTCGCTGGAGCCAGAAGAAGGCGAACAAGCCATCGCCGACCTGCTGGCCAAGGATTCCAGCATGCGCCGCGCCCCCGCCGACGCCAGTGAAGTTGCCGGCCTGGCCGAGATCGTCACCCCCGAGGGCGATCTGCGCACTTTGCCGAGCCATCTGCCCCATGCCGATCCTCGGCTCGGCGGGCTCGACGGCTTCTATGCGGCGCGACTCATTAAATCCTGATATTCACAGAGTAATCTCCCGATTCGCGAGGCTTCCACAGGGGGCTTCCTTGTACTGTGTGCGGATCGCGTTTCCGGCTAAAAGGATTCGCAACAACCCTTTCTCTTCCAGTTCAAGGCGCGCGTGGTCGCACATCGCAGACGTATCTCGGGGCTGATCCTCGGCCGCTTCGCGCGGAGCGCGATGTCGCGCGCGTCCGGCGGATCGGCGGCGCTGGCCCGGCTCTGGCCCGGACGCACAGATCGCCTGATCATCGCGCCGCATGATCTGCGCACCACGGACGCCACCCGCGCCGCCGAAATCTATGCCGGGCGCTTCGTCTTTGCCGGCAAGATCGTCACCTGTCACGGCCGCTCGATCTTCGATCTGGAACCGCCGTCGGAAGACTGGGAAGTTTCACTGCTCGGCTTCGGCTGGCTCCGCCATCTGCGCGCCGCCGACACCGCCATCACCCGCGCCAATGCGCGCTCGCTGATCGACGACTGGATGTCGAATACGTCGCGCAAGCGCCCGGTCGGACGCCGCGCCGACGTCATCGCCCGCCGTGTGATCTCGCTGCTATCGCAGGCGCCGCTGGTACTCGGCGATACCGACGGCAAATTCTATCGCCGCTATCTGCGCTCGCTCAGCCGCGAGATTCGCTCGCTACGCTACGCGCTGTCTCACGCTCCCGACGGCGTGCCGAAGCTGCAGGTACTGATCGCGCTGTGCTACGCCTCGCTATGTCTCGCCAATCAGGCGCGCCACATCCGTACCGCCACACGCAAACTCTCCGACGAATTGCAGCGCCAGATCCTGCCCGATGGCGGACATATCTCGCGCAACCCCGGCGCGCTGATCGAATTGCTGATCGATCTGCTGCCGCTGCGGCAGACCTTTGCCGCCCGCAATATCGCGCCACCGCCGGCGCTACTGAATGCGATCGATCGCATGATGCCGATGCTGCGATTCTTCCGTCATGGCGACGGCTCGTTCGCACTGTTCAACGGTATGAGCAATGCGCCATCGCATCTGCTGGCAACGCTGCTGGCCTATGACGACACGCATGGCGTGCCGATGGCGCATATGCCGCATACCGGCTTCCAGCGTCTCGAAGCCGGCCAGATGACCGTGATCATCGATACCGGCCCGCCGCCGCCTCCGAGCGTCAGTCATGACGCACATGCCGGCACGTTGTCGTTCGAACTGTCGTCCGGCCCGAGCCGCATCGTCATCAATTGCGGCATGCCGTCGACCGGGCGCGACAACTGGCGCGCTTTCGCGCGCGGTACGCCGGCGCATTCGACGATGACCTATCACAACACCTCGTCGTGCCAGTTCGTCGAACGCAGCGCGATGAAGAAGTTTCTGCAGGGCGCACCGATCGTCAACGGCCCGCATGTGGTGGAGAGCTATCGCGAGATCACCTCTAACGGCACCATCCTGACCACCGCGCATGACGGCTATCACCCACGCTTCGGTGTCACGCATCGGCGCGTGCTGATGATCTCCGAGGACGGTTCGAAACTCGAGGGCGAGGACATTGTCGCGGCGGCGCCCGGCGCGCGGCTGAAAGGCAGTAATACCGACTACGCCTTGCGCTTCCATCTGCACCCGTCGGTAAAGGCCAGCCGGCTCAGCGACGCCCGCGGTGTCATGCTGGTATTGCCGAACCGCGACGTCTGGACCTTCGAAGCCCTCGACGACAAGGTCGAACTGGAGGACAGCGTGTTCCTGGCCGGCAATGACGGACCGCGTCGGACCGCCCAGATCGTGATCCACCAGAACGCGCAGCAGACCTCCAGCATCCGCTGGAGTTTTGCCCGCTCGGCCTCCTCGCCGTCGCAGACCACGGCCCGCCGCAACGCCCGCCGCGAGCCGGAATTGCCGTTGTAAATCAGGCCTTCACGACGAAATTGCTGGCATGCAAGCCCTTGCAGTTTCTTGCACCGCGAAACCATGCTACGCGGCGTCCTTCTCCCACGGGATACGCATCATGACCGACCATCCGCGCAAGGTTACTCGCGCTCTATTGTCCGTTTCCGACAAGTCCGGGCTGATCGAATTTGCTCGCGCGCTGTCTGCTCACGGCATCGACCTCGTCTCCACCGGCGGTACCGCCAAGGCGATCGCTGCGGCGGGCCTGAAGGTCTCGGACGTGTCCGACCTCACCGGCTTCCCGGAAATGATGGATGGCCGGGTCAAGACGCTGCATCCCAAGGTTCATGGCGGCCTGCTCGCGATCCGTGACAATGCCGAACATGCCAAGGCAATGAAGGATCACGGAATTTCGCAGATCGATCTGCTCGTCGTGAACCTCTACCCGTTCGAGGAGACCGTTGCGAAGAACGCCTCCTATGAGGATTGTATCGAGAATATCGACATCGGCGGTCCGGCAATGATCCGCGCGGCCTCCAAGAACCACGACGACGTCACCGTGGTCGTCGAGCCGTCGGACTATCAGTCGGTGCTCGACGAACTCGCCACCAACAAGGGCGCGACCACGCTAACGCTGCGCCGCCGTCTGGCAGCCAAGGCTTATGCCCGCACTGCGGCCTATGACGCCGCGATCTCGAACTGGTTTGCCGATCAGTTGAAAATCGATGCGCCGGATTTCCGGGCTGTTGGCGGCAAGCTCGTCGAAGCGCTGCGTTACGGCGAGAACCCGCACCAGACCGCTGCATTCTATCGCACACCCGAACTCCGCCCCGGCGTATCCTCGGCGCGGCAGGTGCAGGGCAAGCAACTGTCCTACAACAATATCAACGACACCGATGCGGCCTATGAATGCATCGCCGAGTTCGATCCAAAGCGCACCGCAGCCTGCGTCATCGTCAAGCACGCCAACCCCTGCGGCGTGGCCGAAGGCAGCAACCTGATCGACGCCTATCGCAAGGCACTGGCCTGCGATTCTACTTCGGCCTTCGGCGGCATCATTGCCATGAACCGCACGCTGGACGCGGAGACCGCGCAGACCATCACCGAGATCCTGACCGAGGTGATCATCGCGCCGGACGCCACCGAAGAAGCAATCGCCATCATCGCCAAACGACGGAATATCCGCCTGCTGCTGGCAGGCAGCTTGCCTAATCCCCGCGCGCCGGGCCTGACCTACAAGACGGTGGCCGGCGGCCTACTGGTGCAGAGCCGTGACAACGCGGTGGTCGATGACATGATCCTGAAGCCGGTTACCAAACGGCAGCCGACGGAAGCTGAATTGCGCGATCTCAAATTTGCATTCCGTGTGGCCAAGCATGTCAAATCGAACACGATCATTTACGCGAAGGACCTTGCCACCGTCGGTATCGGTGCAGGCCAGATGAGCCGGGTCGATTCCGCTCGGATTGCCGCACGTAAGGCGCAGGATGCTGCTGCCGAACTGAAACTCGCCGAGCCTATGACCAAAGGATCGGTCGTCGCATCAGATGCGTTCTTCCCCTTCGCCGACGGACTATTGGTGGCGATCGAGGCCGGAGCCACGGCCGTGATTCAGCCAGGCGGTTCGATCCGCGACGATGAAGTGATCAAGGCGGCGGATGACGCCGGAATCGCAATGGTGTTCACCGGCGTCCGCCACTTCAAGCACTAGTTGCGGCCATAAGGAGCCCCGGCTGCTAGCCAGCGGCCCACGGCCAACCGATAGACCAAGATGATCGATCTTCTCAGTCGGCGCATCGAGCGGCGTGATCGGGCTACAAAGCCAAGGCCTGTTGGACCATGAGCGTATCGACATATTGCGTCATGCGCGCGATCTTGCCGCCCCTCACTAGGTAGAGGTGTGCGAAGGCGGCCAGCATCGACTTGCCCGTCGTCTTGTAGGTCCCAGAGTAAACGCCGAAGGCGGCGACGCGGTCGCCATCTTCGAGATAGGTGTGAACATCGGCGCGGTAACCCACCCACTCGGTGGCGAGGCGCCGAAACACACCCGCCGCAATCGCTTCCGGCCCCACGTAAGTTCCTGCGTAAGGGAAACCATCAGCTTCGGTCCACACGGCATCAGGAGCGAGAGCGGCCAGCAGGTTATGGCCGTTCTCTTCCGATGATGATCCCTCATAGGTAGCCCGGATCAGATCGAGATTGGCTCCCATCTCAGCCCCACTTCATCTCGCCGGTGGCGACCTTGGAGCCGATGTCGAGGGCAACCCCCATGCCGAGACCGGGGAAGCGGGCTTCCATGGCTCTCTTGAGCGTTATTGAGTCCTTGGCCTTGGCCAGCTCTTCCTCGAAGGCAACAAGGTAAGCCTTGGTGTGCGCAACACCCGAGAGGTCAGTGGGAGCGTCCGGCGTCATGTGACCGGGCACAACGATTACCGGCTTGCGGGCGGTAATCTTATCGAGATTGGCGATCCATGCAGCGCGCTGTTCCTTGGTCGGTGAATCGGCGGTCCAGACATACACACCCGCAAAGATCATTACCCCGCCAAACACCGCGTTCAACGACGGCACGAAGAGATAGCGCCGACTGGCCAGCCCTTCTGCATCGACGATCTCAATGGTCTCCCCATCGACGATGAGCTTCTTGTCGTCGAAAGCCTTGGGAATGACGACATCGGCAAGCGTCTGCGGGCCGTTTTCCTTAAGCTGCGGCCCCCAGACTGCGAGTTTCTTTTCCACATTGCCGTTGATGGCGGCCACCGTATCGGATGCTGCAATCACCCGAGCTTCGGGGAAAGCTTCCTTAATTGGCTTGAGGCTGAAGTAGTAATCCGGGTCGGCTTGGCTGACATAGATGGTGGTGAGCTTCTTGCCCGTCGCCTTGATTGCGTCGGCTACAGCCCGACCGTCGGAGTAAGTGAAGCCGCCATCGATCAGAACAGCCTCGGACGCGCCAGTAATGAGCACGGGGGCGCGAAAGAACCCCTTTGGGCCGGCGGGGAAGTGCTTCCACGAAAGCCCACCAGCCGCGTAGCCCGTTCCCTCTGGAGCGAACACAGCGACTGCACCGGCGGCAAGAGTTGTTTTCATGATGGTTCTCCTGGTGAACATGGGCATCTCCTCGTGAGAGTGGGTAGTGTAGAATTCAGGCGTGGCTCGCCTGTCGCTGTTGATCAGTAAAACTCAGGCTGCCTTCAGTCCCTCGACGAGCGTCTCCATGCTGCCGAACAGGCTACTCGCGCTGACAAGACGTCGGCTCTCCCCGTTGCCCACAATGAGGGATGGGACGCCATTGGCGCCAAATCGGCGCATCTCGACGCGTGCTGTATCGAGGCGCGTACGGTTAGCAGCGATCAACGCGTCATCAGGAGCGACCAGGCGATCGGCGATCTCCGGCAACTGCAACACGCGCAGCACATGCGAGAGAACCGAGATGTCCGTGTTGTCGCGGCCCTCGACATAGCGTGCATTCTGAATGGCCTTGAGAGCATCGAACTCCCGGTCCGGGGCAGTGAGTGCGACCGCGGTGATCGCCAGCGTCGCCGGGCCAGAGTCGAAGGGGCCCGTGTGATCCCCGAGGACATTGCGGCGATAGGCTTCGCTGAAGGGCTGACCACTCAGGCGGGAAATGCGCTGGTCATTGGCCCAGGCGAATGCAGCGAAACCGTTGTCCATCGGTCTGGCACCAGACCCGGCAAAATGCCCGGTCGGAGCTAACGCGAAGGAAAAGTCCGGCAGAGCGGCAAGCTTTTCGAGAATTGCAGAAGCGCCGTAGCACCAGCCGCAGAGCGGATCGAAGAGATAGGCGATGTGCGTGGTAGCGGCCATATCGGTCTCCTTGGACGCGATTTATGGCACACGGCAAATGCTCGAATAAGACAGACAAACCAGACAGAACGTATGCTATTAACTGACAATCTATCCCGTTCCTCACGGTCATAGCGATGAACCTGAACCGGCTGGCTTATTTCGCTGCTGTCGTTGACACAGGCTCCTTCACGCGCGCGGCAGAGCGGCTCGGCATCACCAAGGCCGTGGTGAGCCAGCAGGTGACGCAGCTCGAACAGGAGTTGCGGACGAGCCTTCTCGTCCGGACCACGCGGCGCGTCCATCCGACCGAGGCCGGCCGCATGTTTCATGCACGTTGCGTCATGATCTTGCGGGAAGCGGAGGATGCGTTCAACGAACTCACCCAAGCGGCCGCCGAGCCGACCGGCACCCTGCGCATCACCGCGCCCAACGACTACGGTATCGCAGTGGTCGTTCCGGTGGTCACGGCCTTCACAAAGCGCTATCCCGGCTGCCGCGTGGAGCAGACGCTAAGCGACCAGACGATGGATCTCACCTCCGGCAAGATAGACATGGCGATCCGGGTCGGCTGGCTTGCAGATTCCAGCCTGCAGGCGCGCAAGATCGGATCCTTCCGACAATTGCTGGTCGGTGCCCCTGCATTCGCGGATCGAATCGCGGCCACCTACGATCCAAAGGATCTCGCTGCGCTGCCGTTCATTGCCAACATGGCACTGCGCGAACCGCTACTGTGTCAGTTCTCGCGCAGCGACCTCGAACGACGGACCGTGCGCATGCAGGCGAGCATGGGCATCGACACGACGCCAGGGGTACTCGCGGCAGTCAGAGCCGGTGGCGGCCTTTCGGTTTTGCCGGATTTCCTGGTGGCCGAAGATCTAGCCTCGGGGCGGCTGAGCCATGCCCTCCCGGAATGGCAGCTGCCGTCCGGCGGCATCTACACGGTTTACCCTGCAGCACAATTCCGGCCGCGCAAGGTGACCGCCTTTGTCGAAATGCTCATCGCTGCTGAGCGAAATAAGGATTCGATCGGAGATATCCCGGGACGCGCACCCTAGTCTTCCCGCACCCGTGCGAGCAGACCGAGGCCACCGACAAAGAACAGCACCAGCACCGCCATGCCAGCCTTCTGGCTGGCGGTGACCGCGGTGACGAGGCCGATCAATAGCGGCCCCATAAAGGACGTCACCTTTCCGGTCAGCGCGAACAGACCGAAGAACTGCGCGATGCGATCTTGCGGTGCCAACCGGATCAACAGCGTGCGCGATGCCGCCTGCAGCGGACCGCCCGCCATGCCGATCAGGCAACCCAGCGCGAGATAGGCCTTCTCCGCAGGCGCCGCGAACAGGCCGCCACCGGGCACCGGCGGCGCGACCTTGATGAAGAAGATGGTTTCGCGATCAATCAGCAGGATCGCGATGATCGAGATCAGCAGCAGCAGGATGCTGCCGGTGATTACACGCTTTGGTCCGAACGCATCGTCGAGCTTGCCGCCGACGAAGGCGCCGAACGTTCCGGCAATGGCCAGGATGATACCGAATGTGCCGATCTGAATCGTATTCCAACCGAACGTGCCGGCCGCATAGATGCCACCGAAAGCAAACAGCGACACCAGCCCGTCCGTGTAGATCATGTTGGCAATCAGGAATGCCATCATCGAGCGATGCTTCGGCAGATCACTTAGCGTGTGCCTGAGATCGGTCAGACCTGCACGCACGGCGTGAGCGGGCGAAACCTTTGCAGGAAAATCCGGCGTCAGCAGAAACATCGGCAGCACGAAGACGACGAACCACAGGCCCGACAGCGGCGCCGAAATGCGATCGCCCTGGAACGTCGCGGGGTCGAGACCGAGGATCGGGACCAGACCGAACAATGTGCGCCCCGTGGTCGGGTTCGCAGCCATGAAGCCGAGCACGATGATTAGGCTGAGAATGCCGCCGACATAGCCGAGCGCCCAGCCCGAACCGGACAGGCGGCCGATTTTATCCGGCGGCACCAACGTCGGCATCATCGCATTGTTGAACACGGTGGCAAACTCCACGCCGATGGTCGCCAAGCCATAGGCAATCAGCAGCGGCAGGATGATAGCGGGATCGCCGGGCTTGCCGATCCACATGATGCAGGCGCCGATCACGAAGATCGCACCGAAGCTTGCGATCCAAGGCTTGCGGCGGCCGCTCGCATCGGCGATCGCGCCAAGCATCGGCGATGCCAGCGCGATGACCAACCCGGCCGCAGCGGTGGCGAAGCCCCACAGGGATTGCCCGGTGGCGGCGTCGGATGCCACGCGCGTGGCGAAATACGGCGCGAAAACGAAGGTTGTGATGAGACTGAAGTAAGGCTGGGCCGCCCAGTCGAAAAACATCCAGCTGATCACCGCAGAGCGCGGTGGATAGGTCTTTGGCGCCGCTGTCACAGAGGCTGATGAAGCGGCGGCGACCGCCATGCGTGGTATCCCCCGCGAATCACAGAGTGTTGTCTCGTACGTTTCACAAGCCATATAGCATTCGAGACGGCGATGCGATCATGTCCGCTGTCAGCCGGAGTGATCGATGGCACCGTTTGCTTTCCTGCGTTGTACGTACGTCGCAGCACTCGCATTTATACTCGTCGTCCCGGCATCGACAAACGCGCAGCAGGCGCGTGACATCTATACCCCCGCACCGCCAGGCACGCTCAAACCCATCGCTGCCAAGCATGGCATGGTCGTCGCCCAGGAGAAAATATCCGCCAAGGTCGGTGCGGATGTCATGGCGCGCGGTGGCAATGCGATCGATGCGGCTGTTGCGAGCGGTTTCGCCATGGCCGTGACCTATCCCCGCGCCGGTAATATCGGTGGCGGCGGTTTCATGGTGATCCACACAGCCTCCGGCGAAGACGTCACCATCGACTATCGCGAGACCGCACCGGCCGCTGCCACCCGCACCATGTTTCTCGGCAGCGACGGCAAGCCGGACACCGCGAAATCCCGCGATTCCGCTTTGGGCATCGGCATCCCCGGCACGGTGGCGGGACTTGCGCTGGCGCTGGAGAAATACGGCTCGGGCAAGTTCACATTGTCGGATCTGTTACAGCCCGCGATTGCGCTGGCGCGCGACGGCTTCATCCTGACTGACGATGGCGCAGATACGCTGCCGGATTGGCACAGACGCCTGGCGCGCTGGCCCGCGACGAAGAAGATCTTTTCGCGTGACGATGGCACGTCGCTGCGCGAGGGCGACCGGTTGATCCAGACAGACCTCGCAACAACGCTCACGGCGATTGCCGCACAGGGACCGCGCGGCTTCTATGAGGGGCCCATCGCCGAGAAGTTGGTCAGCGGCATCAATGCGGCAGGCGGCATTTTCACGGCAGACGACCTCAGGACCTATCAGCCCGTCGTTCGCACGCCAGTCCGCGGCAGCTATCGCGGCTACGACATCATCTCAATGCCGCTGCCGTCATCCGGCGGAACGGTGCTGCTGGAGACACTGAATATTCTCGAAGGCTTTCCGATGGGCGAGATGCGGCAGGCCTCCGCACCGTCGTTGCATCTGCTGGTCGAAGCCATGAAGCGTGCTTATGCGGATCGCGCGCGCTATCTGGGCGATCCCGCTTTTGTCAACGCGCCGATCACGACGCTGACGTCGAAGGACTACGCCACCGGACAGCGCGCCTCAATCGATCCCAACAAGGCAACGCCGTGGACCGATGCCCTCTCGGCCGTACCGCCGCGCGAAGGACAGAATACGACCCACTATTCAGTGGTCGACAGCGCCGGCAATGCCGTGAGCAACACTTATACGCTGAACTTCAGCTATGGTGTTGGCCTGATCGCCGACGGCACCGGCGTATTGCTCAACAACGAGCTCGACGACTTCACCGCCGCACCCGGCGCATCCAATGCCTATGGACTTGTCGGCTTCGAAGCCAACCTGCCGGGTCCTGGCAAGCGACCGTTGTCATCGATGTCGCCGACCATTGTCCTGAAGGACGGCAAGCCGGTACTCGTCACCGGTTCGCCCGGCGGCAGCCGCATCATCTCGACAGTGCTGCAGGTGATCGTCAATGTGATCGACTACAGAATGGATGTGATGTCGGCCGTCGCGACCTCTCGCCTGCATCACCAGTGGTTGCCTGATGAAGTGCGCATCGAACGCGGCTTCAGCGAAGAGACCCTCAATGCCCTGCGTGCCATGGGCCACAAGGTGGTCGAGCCGATGGGCCAGACTTCGGCCAATTCGATTCTCGTGACGCCAGACGGCTTGCTTGGTGCCCCTGATCCGCGTACGCGTGGCGCTGAGGCCGCTGGCTACTGAAGCTCGATTACTTGCCCACCGAATACGGCCCGCCCTTCTCCAGCGCACGCTGATAGGCGGGCCGCGCGTGGATCGTCGCGAGCCACGCCATCGCCTTGGGATGTCCTTGCTCCAGCCCGGCGCGCGCGGACGCTGCTTCGAGCGGGAAGCTCATCTGGATATCGGCGGCGGTGAACTCGCTGCCCGCGAACCATTCGCTCTTCGACAGTTCGCCTTCCCAGAACGCCATGTGCTGTTTGAGTTGCGGATCGACCAGCGTGTTCAGCGCTTTCGCCGCGATGGCATTGACCACCGGACGCATCAGCAGCGGCGCGCGCTTCGGCAGCATCAGGAAGATCAGTTTCAACAGGAGCGGCGGCATCGCCGATCCCTCGGCATAGTGCAGCCAGTAGGTGAAGCGCAGACGCTCCGGGGTATTGTCGGCGGGGATCAGCCGGCCATTGCCATAGATTTTGACGAGATATTCGACGATCGCACCGGACTCGGCGATCGTGTTGCCATTGTCGGTGATGACAGGCGACTTGCCGAGCGGATGGATCGCCCGCAGCTCCGGCGGCGCCAGCATGTTGGGCTGCCGATGGTACCTGATGATCTCATAGGGAGTGCCGAGCTCCTCGAGCAGCCACAGGACGCGCTGGGAGCGCGAGTTATTCAGGTGATGAACGGTGAGCATGGCGATCCTTTGGGCTGGCGCGCTCAATTATTGCCCGGGTAATATTGACAGATATATTATCCGGGTATAATTAGCATCGATCTTGATGATGAGACGGGCTTATTCCCATGACTGAAATGTGTGTTCCTCCGTTTAGCGCCTTTGCCGGTCCGAAGCTGCTGGCTTCTGGGCCATTGGCCGAGGTCGCGATCGCAATCAAGATCGCGACCGGCGCAATCGCCGATCCGATCGTCATTTTCGACAATGCCACCGGCAAGTCACTCGATATCGATTTGCGCGGCAGCCATCGCGAGGTCGTCGCCCGTCTGCCCCAGCTATCCGCGGTCGAGCCCCACGTCGAGGCGTCGACCGAGCCCCGTGGCCGTGGCCGGCCGAAGCTTGGCGTTGTCGCCCGCGAGGTAACGCTGTTGCCGCGCCATTGGGAGTGGCTTAGCGCACAGCCGGGCGGTGCCTCAGTCGCGCTACGCAAGCTGGTAGAAAATGCCCGCCGCGCGAGTGGCGACAGGGATCGTCAACGCGCCGCGCGCGATGCGGCCTATCACTTCATGTCGACCATGGCCGGAGATCGGCCGGGCTTTGAGGAAGCGTCGCGCGCGCTGTTTGCCGGCGATCAACGGCGCTTCACCGAACTCATCGCGAACTGGCCAGTCGATATCCGCGATCACATCGTAATACTCGCATTTCGTGATCAGGCCGCCGCCCCACTGGCCTGATCACCCGGCCCCATCGACCACCACAACACCGTGCGCATCAACGCGCGCTAACGGACCGTTATGTCTTCGTGCCAACCGAGAACCCGCTATGTCTGAGCCTTTGCCGATGACACCGCGTCCTTTGTGGAGGACGTTTCTCACCTTCCTTACACCGATGATGCTGAGCAATATTCTGCAATCGCTGTTCGGCACCATCAACAGCATCTATGTCGGCCAGATGATCGGCGTCGATGCGCTCGCGGCGGCATCGGTGTTCTTTCCGATAATGTTCTTCTTCATCTCCTTCGTCGTGGGATTGGGAGCGGGCGCGTCGGTGCTGATTGGCCAGGCCTGGGGCGCGGGCGAGCGCCACAAGGTAAAGGCGGTGGCCGGCACGACCCTCGCTGTCGCCCTTCTGCTAGCGGTCATCATTGCGGTGTTCGGCGCCCTGTTGAGCCGACCAATGATGGTTGCGCTTGCGACACCGGCGGATGTTCTCGACCAGGCCAGCGCCTATGCCCGGATCATGATGCTGGCGATGCCGGCGACCTTCATCTTCATTCTGATGACATCGATGATGCGCGGCGTCGGCGACACCGTGACGCCGCTATGGGCGCTGGCACTATCCACATTCATAGGCCTCACCGTCACACCGGCGCTGATCCAGGGCTGGTTCGGCCTGCCGCGGCTTGGCGTGGCCAGTGCTGCCTGCGCCGCGGCCGCGTCGAGCGCGTTCACGCTGCTCTGGCTCGCCATGTACCTGCGCCGCAAGAAACACGCGCTCGCGCCCGACACGGAGCTCCTGCGCAGAATACGGCTTGACCCCGCGCTGCTGCGCAAGGTGTTGCGGATCGGTATCCCTTCCGCGATCGGCATGGCCGTAATGTCGGTGGCCGAACTTGTGCTGCTCGGCCTCGTCAACGGCTTCGGCTCCAACGCGACCGCCGCTTATGGCGCGGTCAACCAGATCTTGAGCTATGTGCAGTTTCCGGCCATTTCGATCTCGATTACGGTCTCGATCTTCGGCGCGCAGGCCATCGGCCGCGGCCAGGCCGACCGGCTCGGCGCCATCGTCCGCACCGGATTGCTGATGAACCTCGTCCTAACCGGCGGACTGGTGGCGATCGCCTACCTGTTCTCCCGCACCCTCATGAGCTTTTTCATTGTCGATCCCGCGGTCCTCGAACTCGCACAGCGATCGCTTCACATTGTACTGTGGAGTTCGGTCCTGTTCGGCATGGCCACAACCTTCTCCGGAATGATGCGTGCCAGCGGAACGGTATTCGCACCATTGGCGCTTCTGGTTTTCGCCATCGTTGCCATCGAGGTGCCCTCGGCCGTCATCCTCAGCCGCACTATCGGTCTCGATGGCGTCTGGGCCGCCTACCCCATCACCTTCTGCGCCATGTTTGTTCTGCAGATGAGCTATTACATGCTGGTGTGGCGCAAACGGACCGTACAGCGTCTGATCTGACACTGTGCGCCGTCAAGCCATAGCATTACGGTCATCATAAAAGATGTGGACGCATCGCACGTGCTGCGCCACACTGCACCCAATAAAAATTCGGGAGACCGCCTTGACCAAGACGTCGCCACAATTCCTGTTCGATTTCGGCAGCCCCAACGCCTATCTCAGCCATCTGGCGATCCCGGCGATCGAAGCGCGCACCGGCGTGACATTCGAATACGTCCCGGTCCTGCTGGGGGGCATCTTCAAGGCGACCAATAATCGCTCACCGGCGGAGACCTATGCCGGCGTCAAGAACAAACGTGAATTTCATCAAATCGAGACCGAGCGGTTCGTGAAGCGCTTCAGCGTCAAGCCCTACACGATGAATCCGTTCTTCCCGGTCAACACGCTGAACCTGATGCGCGTCGCCATCGCGGCACAGCTTGACGGCGTGTTCGAGAAATACGTCGAGGCGGCATTCCATCATATGTGGGGTGAGCCAAAGAAGATGGATGACCCCGACGTGGCCATCAAAGCGCTGACCGAGTCGGGTCTCGATGGCGCAAGACTGTTCGCACGCGGACAGGAGCCCGAGGTGAAGGCAGTACTGGTGGCGAACACACAGACCGCCGTCGAGCGCGGCGCCTTCGGCTCGCCGACCTTCTTCGTGGGTAACGAGATGTTCTTCGGCAAGGAGCAACTGCGCGAAGTCGAGGAACTGATCACCGGCGCCAGCAAGTAACGGGAGAGTTTCATGCAGAAGCGCAACGCGACTGTCGCGGTCATCGGAGCTGGAGACTATATCGGCGCCGAGATCGCCAAGAAGTTTGCCTCAGAAGGTTTCACAGTGTTCGCCGGGCGCCGCAACGGCGACAAGCTGGCGCCTTTGGTGGCAGAGATCGAGGCCATGGGTGGCACGATCGTGGCGCGCTCGCTCGATGCCCGCAAGGAAGACGAGATCGCCGCCTTCCTCAATGACGCCGATGCGCATGCGCCATTGGAGGTCTGCATCTTCAATGTCGGCGCCAATGTGAATTTCCCGATCCTGGAAACGACCGAGCGGGTATTTCGCAAAGTCTGGGAGATGGCCTGCTATTCCGGCTTCCTGGCCGGGCGCGAAGCTGCACGGCTGATGATGCCGCGTGGCCAGGGCAACATCTTCTTCACAGGCGCCACCGCGAGCTTGCGTGGCGGCAGTGGTTTTGCCGCTTTTGCATCGGCCAAATTCGGGTTGCGTGCAGTAGCTCAGGCGATGGCCCGCGAGCTCGGCCCGAAAAACATCCATGTTGCCCATCTGATTATCGACAGCGGCGTCGACACCGCCTGGGTGCGCGAACGCCGCGAGCAGATGTGGGGCAAGGAGGCGCTCAACAATCCCGATTTGTTGATGCCGCCTGCGTCGGTCGCCCAGTCATACTGGCAGCTCTATCAGCAGTCGCGTAGCGCCTGGACGTTCGAGCTGGAGATCCGCCCGTTCGGAGAGAAGTGGTAGTCCGCTCACACCACAGCCGTCATTGCGAGGAGCCCTTGCGACGAAGCAATCCAGCCCTGCATCGACAAGGAACTGGATTGCTTCGCTTCGCTCGCAATGACGGGCTACTGTTTGACAGCTTCGCGTTCCAATCCAACATGGACTCATCCCAATGCGTATTCTCGTGGTCGGCGCCGGTGCCATCGGCGGCTATTTCGGCGGCAGGCTGTTGCAGGCCGGCAATGACATCACTTTCCTGGTTCGCCCGAAGCGCGCCGGTGAGCTGGCAAGCGCCGGCCTTGTCATCAAGAGCCCGCACGGCGACGTGATCCTGAAGAATCCGCCGACGGTGCAGGCAGATGCGATCAAGGAGAAATTCGATGTCGTGCTGCTGAGCTGCAAGGCCTTCGACCTCGACGACGCCATCGCGTCTTTTGCACCCGCGGTTGGGCCGAACACGGCGATCATTCCGCTGCTCAACGGCATGAAGCATCTCGACGTACTGGAGAAGAAGTTCGGCGCCGAGAATGTCATGGGCGGCCAATGCCAGATCGCAGCGACGCTCAACGAGGCGCGCGAGGTCGTCCAGATGGCGCCGATGCAGGTGCTCAGCTTCGGCGAACGCAAGGGCGGCAGTTCAGATCGCGTGAAGGCGATCGCTGCGATCATGGCGACCGGCAACTTTGGAGGCGCGGCCTCCGAGAATATCATGCAGGATATGTGGGAGAAGTGGGTGTTCCTGGCGACGATCGCCGGCTCCACCAGCGCGATGCGCGGCGCTGTCGGCGACATCGTCGCGGCACCTGGCGGCCGGGACTTCATCCTCGGCGTGCGGGATGAGATGAGTGGCGTCGCCAAGGCCAACGGCTTCGCACCGCGGGCAGCCTTCCTCGAACGCACCGAGGGCATGCTGACGGCAGAGGGTTCGAAGATGACCGCCTCGATGTATCGCGACATCCTCAACAAGGCGCAGATCGAGGCCGACCAGATCGTCGGCGACGTCATCGCCCGCGCCGATGCCGCCAAGGTTGCCGTGCCGCGACTGCGGATGATCTATACGCATCTCAAGGCGTATGAGCATCAGCGGGTAGCGTAAGCATCGCAACGTAGCCCGGATCAGGCCAGTCGCAATCCGGGCTACGGATTTCCCTTCATAGATGCGCCAGATAATGCGCCAGCGCAGTGATCTCTTCTTCACTGAGCGAATAGGCAACCTCAGCCATCGCTGCCATGCCGCCACCGGCGCGGACGCCGGACTTGTAATCGCGCAGCGCCTTGACGAGATAGTCCTCGCGCTGTCCGGCGATACGCGACACCGCCTTCGTGCCACCATAACTTTCCGTGTGACACGACGCACACCGACGGCCGACCGCCGCTTGCGCGCCCTTGGCCGACAGATCCGGATTGTCATCGGGCTTTTTGCCCTCCGGCGGCTTCAGCGAGGCGAAATAGGCGCCGAGATTACGGATGTCGTTGTTGTCGATCTGCTCCAAGATCGGCTGCATCTGTTCGTTCTTGCGGGTGCCCGAGCGGAAGAACACCAGCTGCCACTGGATAAACAGATCCGGCTGTGCGGCGAGCGAAGGGATGTTCTCCATTTGCGAGATGCCGTTTTCGCCGTGACAGCCGCTGCAGAGCTCGGCTTTCTCCTTGCCCGCGGCGATATCGGCGGCATCAGCCGGACTGGACCCAGAACCAAGAACTAGAAAGACAAGAACAGCCGCGATTGCAGAACGATGCATGAGCCACATTCCCATTCCAGAATACATGAGGCTGGAGCTGCGGATGACGCAACTCCAGCCTCACGCAATTCGCGACTTACTTCGCGTAGCTGATGCGATAGATTGCGCCTGCCCAATCGTCGGCAATCAGCAGCGATCCATCCTTGGCCAGAACGATATCGGCAGGGCGGCCGAGATAACCCTGGTCACCCTCGATCCAGCCGGAGGCAAAGATCTCCTGCTTGGCGTTCTTCCCATCCGGCCCGGCGATCACACGCTTGATACGTGCGCCCTGATACTTGTGCCGGTTCCACGAGCCATGCTCCGCAATGAAGATGTTGTTCTTGTATTCGGCAGGAAACATGTTGCCGGTATAGAACTTCATCCCCAACGGAGCGACATGGGCGCCGAGATTCAACACCGGCGGCGTGAACTCCGAACACTTGTGCCCCATGGCGAATTTCGGATCCGGCATGTTGCCTTGATGGCAATGCGGATAGCCGAAATGCTCACCAAGCTTCGAGATCATATTGAGCTTGTCGCTCGGCATATCGTCGCTGATCCAGTCGCGCGCATTTTCGGTGAACCAGTATTTGCCGGTGCGCGGATCGACGTCGCCGCCCACCGAATTGCGAACGCCCAGCGCAACGATTTCGGCATTGCCGGTCTTGGGATCGACACGGCGGATCTGCGAGAGGCTGGTCGGCGGAATGCCGATGTTGAAGGGAGGTCCAAACGGAACGTAGAACCAGCCGTCCTTGTCCGGCGCGAGATACTTCCAGCCATGTGCCGCGAATGACGGCATATCGTCATAGACCACCTTGCCGTCACCGAGCTTGTCGATATTTGCCTCAGCATTCTCGTATTTGATCAGCTTGTTGATATCGATCACATAGAGCGCACCGTCCTGAAAGGCGATGCCCGTCGGCATCTTCATGCCCTTGATGACGGTCTTGACCTCTTTCTTGCCGCCCTTGTCGGTGATCGCATAGACGTTGCCGAGGCCGAACGATCCGACAAAGAGTGTGCCTTTATCGCCCCAGGCCATCTGCCGCGCCGCCAGCACGCCGGATGCATAGACCTCGATCTTGAACCCGGCAGGCAGCTTGATCTTCTTCATCATGGCTGCGAGTTCGGCATCGGACGCACCGGTCGGCGGGCCCGACGGCGGCGCGAGGCCCTTTTGCGCTTCAGTTTCGTCGCCGAGGAACCAGTCGTCTGGCGGATTGGTCCAGAATTCCTTGGTATCGGATTTGTAGCTCTTGAGCTTTTGCTGTGCGCTCGCTTGATTGAGCGAGGCCATGCCGATCGCCGTAGCGAGGATGGCGGCGCACGCAACAACGGATCGACCAGTCATCGATTTCATCGCGTCACTCCCTGTGCAGCTTGTTGCGGCTGCTATGTCTTATTGAACGTTCGAGACGAACTTTATTGGTCTGTGATTTTCTCAGACAGTGAGATGCTAGCACAAATGTCGCAGGTGAAAAGCGCAACTAACGCTCGCGCAAATGAAAGACGTCGCCATCACGACGACATCTTGAAAAAAATTTTGAAAGTTAGTTCCATTAGCCTGATGCAATTGGCGCATCGCACCGCATCATCGCGCGATCACTGCTACGTTTTTTTAAAGGCTACCCTTGGTGAGATAGCGCCAGGCCACGGCCAGCAAGATCAACCCGATGAAGATCAACGCGACCGGCAGCTTCTTCTTTTCGCGCGGGGGCGGTGGCGTGTTGGGCTTGATCCGGCGAAAAGGCGTGACGTTGTTATTGTTGTCGTCGGGCATTGGTCTTGATCTCGAAGCCGTCTTGATGATGGGCGCGATGCCGGTGCCGCCCATGCGGGAATAATAGCTGCGGTAGACAGTCTGGATGGTGGCTTCGGCCGCGGCTGGCTCGGATTGTTTGCCACGCGCCAGCAGCGCGAGATAGCCCGCATAGAATGTCTGGGCTTCCTGCGGCAGCGCGTCGAGGCTTTTCAGCTTCGCCATCATCACCCAGGTCGCAAAATCCGCCCGCGCCTCGTCATTGGCACGCTTGGCAATTTCCAGGTTGGAATCAGTGGTCGACGGCATCGTCAGTCTCGTACCCGCTTCGCCCGTGGATTGTCTGCCCAACGCCCGATGATTTCAAGCGATGCGGGGCGGATCTACGTGCCTGCGGATCACAAACGACAAGGCCGCCGGACGGCGGCCTGTGATCGATAAAACTGATGCCAAAAAACCAGGAAAATTCTGGAGCGGGCGAAGGGATTCGAACCCTCGACCCCGACCTTGGCAAGGTCGTGCTCTACCACTGAGCTACACCCGCATCCGAGAAGACAGGCGGCGATTGCTCGCCGCCGACGCGCAGACCTATGCCAAATGCCGGTGGCGAATGCAACAGTTAGACTGCAACTCGGATCGCGGCGAGTTAATCGCGATTTATGGCCCTTTGAGCCCGATTCGGCCCGGAAAACGGTTCAAAACAGTCAAATGTCGCTTCTCGGGTGGAATCGGCCCCTGCCGGACCTATTTCACCGGATTGCAAATTACTGTCACGGACGCCATTTAATCGCTCAGGCCATGCTAGAAGCAGCCAAATTTTTCAGACATCGAGCGAGGTTCACGTGACCATCATGGATCAGGGCGGCGCACAGGCGCCGCAGGCAGGTTCGACGCCGCAGGCAGCAACCGCTCTCATCAAGGACACGACCACCCGCACCTTCGTGCAGGACGTCATCGAGGAATCCAAGCGCCAGCCGGTCCTGATCGACTTCTGGGCGCCGTGGTGTGGTCCGTGCCGCCAATTGACTCCCGTCATCGAGAAAGCCGTGACCGCCGCCAAGGGCAAGGTGAAGCTGGTCAAGATGAACATCGACGAGAATCCGGAGATTCCCGGCCAGATGGGCATCCAGTCGATCCCGGCCGTCATCGCCTTCGTCAACGGCCAGCCGGCTGATGGCTTCATGGGTGCGGTTCCGGAGAGCCAGGTCAACGCGTTCATCGACAAGCTGACAGCCGGCATGCCCGGTGCCGAACCCACGGCAGCAGAACTGCTTCAGGAAGCCGAAGCGATTCTGGCTGAGGGCGATCCGGCGACCGCCGCCTCGATCTATGGCGAGGTGATTGCCGCGGATGCCGGCAATATCGCCGCCATTGCTGGCCTTGCCCGCTGTTACGTCGAGACCGGCGCCATCGAGCAGGCCAAGCAGACCCTTGAGCTCGTCCCGGTCGCGAAGCGTGAGGACGCTGCGGTCAAGGCCCTGCAGGCCAAGATCGATCTGGTCGAACAGGCCAGTGCGCTCGGTCCGGTCACCGAACTGGAACAGAAGGTCGCCGCGAATCCGCTCGACCATCAGGCCCGCTTCGACCTTGCGATCGCACTCAATGCCGCCAACCAGCGTAGCGAGGCCACGGGTCATCTGCTTGAGATCGTCAAGCGCGACCGCAAATGGGATGACGACGGCGCCCGCAAGCAATTGATCCAATTCTTCGACGCCTGGGGACCGACGGATGAGGCCACGGTTGACGGTCGCAGGCGGTTATCGACTATCCTGTTCTCGTAATTCTTCTCGTGTGACGAATCGGAACCGGACATGCCCATCAATGCCGACTATCGCGGGCCTGCCGAACTTCCCGAGGTGATCCCGGTGTTTCCGCTGCCGGGCGCGCTGCTGCTGCCGCGCGGCCAGATGCCGCTGAACATTTTCGAACAGCGCTACCTCGCGATGATCGACGATTCGCTTCGCGACGGGCACCGGCTGATTGGCATGATCCAGCCCGATGCGGCGCATTCGCCGGATGAGGCCAAGCCGGCACTGTTCAAAGTCGGCTGTGTCGGGCGCATCACCCAGCTCGCCGAATCCGGCGACGGCCGCTACATCCTCGAACTGACCGGCGTTTCCCGTTTCGAAGTGGTGCAGGAACTCTCGGTGCTGACGGCATACCGGCAGTGCAAGGTCGACTACTTCCCCTTCATCGACGATTTCACCGCACGCAAGGGCGAAGATGATGTCGATCGGGCCGCGCTGCTCGCGGTACTCACCGACTTCCTCAAGGCCAACAACCTGAAAGTGGATTGGGAAGGCATCGACAAGGCTCCCAACGAGGCCCTGGTGAACGCGCTGGCGATGATGTCGCCCTATGGTCCGCCAGAGAAGCAGGCGATGCTCGAAGCCCCTGACCTCAAGACCCGCGCTGAGATCCTGATCGCTGTCACTGAAATGGATCTGGCCAAGAAACGCACCAGCGGCGACCCGCCGCTGCAGTAATTCTGATAGATAAGCATGATCAACGACCGCATCACCGGAGCGCACCCATGACCACACCGCCAATCGAGCGCGCCGAAAGCACCGTCGACGCCAAGCTGCTCGAGATTCTGGTGTGCCCGCTGACCAAGGGCCAACTCGAATTCGATGCCGCCCGCCAGGAGCTGATCTCGCGCCAGGCCAAGCTTGCTTATCCGATCCGTGATGGCATTCCGATCATGCTGCCGGAAGAAGCGCGGAAGATCGACTGAGTTTCTGATATGGCGGCTCATGCCGGCGCAAATCTCAGGGCGACGATACCGGCGACGATGAGGGCGACCCCGCCGCCGCGCAGCAGAGTCATCGACTCGCCAAACAGCACGCTTCCGAACAAGACCGTCCCGGCTGCACCGATCCCGACCCATACCGCGTAGGCGGACCCCACCGGCAAAACCTCCAGAACCCGGCCGAGCAGATAGACGAACGCGGCGAGGAAGATCAACGACAGGATGGTCCAGCCCAGGCGGGTGTAACCCGCGGCATATTTCATCGAGATCGCCCACGCCACATCGAGAAGCCCGGCCACGATCAGCAGCAGCCATGCGACACCCTGGCTCACGGTTGCCTCACGCTGCGATCTTGAGAAGATGAGCGTCCCGCTCAGCGAGGAATGCGCGCAACCGATCAGCGTAGTCGGCCGTGACGGCATTCGCTACGCTCGGACGCCTGCGTAACGCTGCGCGCCATGCCCGAACCTTGGGTGTTTGGGCGAAGACTTCCGTGTCAGCGATGGTATCGAACACATCAAAGTAGCGGAAGATCGGCGCGTAAACCGCATCGACCATACTGAAGTGCTCCCCCGCGAAAAACGGCGCTGCGGTTAGCACGTTCTCGATGCGACCGAATTTGCCGGCCAACATCTTCCGCTTCGCTTCGTAGCTGTTCGCGTCGGTGGCCGTCTCGAATCCCCACAGATCGGCGAGGATCGACGAGCCGAACTCGATCCAGCCACGGTGCCCGGCTCGTTCGAGCGGATCGGATGGGTGAAGCCGCACGCCTGTCTGCGTCTCTTCGAGATATTCGCAGATCACCGCACTCTCGAAGATCGCGGCAGGGTCATTGCGGTCGCGCCGGACAAGCAGAAGCGGAACCTTGCCCAGCGGGGAGATCGCGTGAAACCAGTCCGGCTTGTGCGCGAGATCGATATAGCGCCGCTCGAAACGGACGTCCTTTTCGGCAAGCACGATGGCCGCTCGCTGCACGTAAGGGCAGAGATGATGGCTGACGAGCATCAGTACTGGCGCGTCTGGTTGATCCACGGTCATGCGCTCACCTTTATTCTCTCGGCGCGCATGGCCTGCTGTACGGCGGGCCGCGCTTCGACGCGGGCCATGAAGTCGCGCAGATAGGGAAAGTTGGACAGATCAACCTTGGCGAAGTTGGACCAACCGACGATCGTGAACAGATAGGCGTCGGCCGCCGTGAAGTTTTCTCCGAGCAGGAATGGCCTGCCCGCCGCCAGATGGCGTTCGACCGACGTCAGCCGCTCTGCGATCTTTGCACGTGCAACATCTCCCGCCTGCGCGCCATATTCGGGGTGAAACAGCCACGGGCTGAACATCTTGTGGAGTTCGGTGGCAATGAAGTTGAGCCAGGATTGCAGCTCGACACGCTGCGGTGTGCCGGCAGGCGGCGCCAACCTGCTCTCGGGTTTGAGGTCCGCAAGGTATTGAACGATCGCGGTGCCCTCGGTCAGCACTGTGCCGTCATCGAGCGCCAGCGCCGGCACATAGCCATTCGGGTTCACCGCCGAATAGTCGCTGCCCGCCTCGGTGACGTGGGGCGACTTCCGGATATCCACCCGCACGAGTTCAAGCGGGATACCCGCCTCGTTCGCAACAATGTGTGGCGAGAACGAACAGGTACCGGTGGCGTAATAGAGTTTCATGGTTGGATCTTTCATTGCATCCGTCGTAGGGGCGCTATCGCGCCAGCAACGTAGCGCCCGCGCAAACGCAAGTCCCATTGGCATTTCGCCAGCGACGCTTGCGTGACTGCAAGCAGCTACACTGCTATCTTCGTCGGCATGGATGATTGGAACGAACTTCGGCTGGCGCTCGCCATCCAACGCGCGGGCAGCCTGACGGCGGCGGCGATAACACTCGGCGTCGATCACTCCACGGCCTTCCGCCGCCTGAAAGCGTTGGAGGACAAGGTTGGCGTGCGACTATTCGAACGGCTTCCAGGCGGCGTCTATCAAGCGACGGAAGCCGGTGCGCGGATGGCTGCCGGCGCAGAGCGCATGGAGGACGAGGCACTGGCGCTTGATCGCGACATATCCGGTCGCGATCATCGTTTGTCCGGCCGCCTGACGGTCACGTCGTCCGAAACGCTGGCCTATAGCCGGCTGACGCCGCTTCTCGCCGCGTTCCAGCAGACTCACCCCGGCATTGTCGTGGAGTTGATGATCGACAACCGCGTACTGAGCCTGTCGCGCCGCGAAGCCGACATCGCATTGCGCCCTATCCGTCCGAAGGAAGGCGATCTTTGGGGACGCAGACTGTCGGCCATCGCGTGGGGGCTCTATGCCGCCCCTGCCTATCTCGAGGCAATTGGCGGCCCGTTATCGAATCCATCCGAGATCGATCGCCATTCCTTGATCGGCTGGGAGGAAACAACATCAGGCATCGGGGCCGCCGACTGGCTGTCGCGCGCCGCGCCATCGAAGGCCTTCGTCTATCGGACAAACAGTCTGGTCAACCAGCTCGTCGCAGCGAAGGCCGGCATCGGGCTCGCGCTAATGCCGTGCTATCTCGCAGATCACGACGCCGGGGTGGCAAGAGCACTATCTGAGCCCCTCAAGGAACTTGAGGGTGAACTCTGGATCGTGACTCATGCGGATTTGAAGAATACGGCGCGCGTCAGGGCCTTCTTCGATCTCGTCGGCGAAGGATTGATCCGCGAGCGCCCACTGTTCGAAGGCGAGAAGAAGCAGACACCTTCACCACGTTGAGCGGCATAACCGCATGACGTGCTGCCTACAGTGCCTCGCCCTTCAACAGCCGCGGCACTTCCCCCGACAATCCCGCAGCCTGCTTGATGAACGCGCCCTTCAGCGGCGGCAACCGATCGACGATGCCGAGACCGATGTCGCGGATGCTGCGCACGAAGGGCAGATCGTTCGAGAACAGGACGTTCAGCACATTGGTGGCGACACCCATTGTCATGGTGTCGAAGCGGCGCCAGCGCTGGTAGCGCTCCAAGACATCGCTCTGGCCGAAATCCATCCCAAGACGTGCAGCATCAACGATGGTTTCTGCCAATGCCGCGACATCCTTCAGACCCATATTGAGTCCCTGCCCCGCGATCGGATGGATCACATGCGCAGCGTCGCCGATCAGCGCCAGCCGTTCGCCGATGAAGGAGCGCGCGACGAAATAGCCGAGCGGAAAGGCCCGCGGCTTGTCGAGCGCTTTGACCTCGCCGAGGTGCAGGCCGAACCGCTGCTCGAGCTCGGCATGGAATTCATCATCCGGCAAAGCGACGATGCGCGCGGCTTCCGCGCGCTTCTCGGTCCACACCAGCGACGAACGCTTGCCAGTCAAAGGCAGAATTGCAAACGGCCCGGCGGGCAGGAAGTGTTCTTCGGCACGTCCGTCATGATCGCGCTCATGGCCGACCGTGACGACGATACCGGACTGGTCATAATCCCAGCCATGGGTCGCGATGCCCGCACGCTCGCGTAGCTTCGAGCGCGCGCCATCGGCAGCGACAAGAAGTGCTGCTTCAATCACGCTGCCATCACCGAGCGTGACGCTGACACCGTCGGCCCGTGAATCGAATGTCGTCACCGCGGTCGCACGCAGGTCGACGCCCGCCGCTTCGGCGCGGATCACGAGTTCGTCGATCAACCGGCGATTTTCGACCATATGTGCGAACGGCTCGCCCGGCTCCACATGGCCGCCGAAGGTCAGGAAGGTCGGACGGGTGGCGTCTTCCAGCTTGGAATCGGTGACGACCATGTCGAGAATCGGCTGGCTTTCGGCAGCCACAGCATCCCAGACACCGAGAGCATCGAACAGCCGCCGACAGGCAGCAACGATGGCCGTGGCGCGCGGATCGCGGCTCGGCCGGTTCGCCAGCGCGGGATCGGCTACAATAATCGGCAGATCGGGGCCAAGCCCCTGGCGCAACGCCAAAGCCAGCGCCAGTCCGGCGAAGGCTCCGCCGCCGATGACAATGCCTCGTTGTGCCGCCATGATATCCGTTCTCGCTGTTGCCACGCGCTTATAGCTGGGCGAAACAGGATCGCGAAACAAGGGCGGCAATGGGACCGGGGCCTGCACGGCCAAGGTCTTGGTAAACCTCCCTTAATATTGCCGCTGAGCGAAAGATGCCGACATGTCCAAGAGCCTGATCGATCTGATCGATATCCTCGATCTCGAGACCATCGAGGTGAACATGTTCCGCGGGCGCAGCCCGAAAACGCGCTGGCAGCGGGTGTTCGGCGGCCAGGTTATCGGCCAGGCCATGGTGGCTTCGTGCCGCACCGTCGAAGGCCGCATGCCGCATTCGCTGCATTGTTATTTCATTCTGCCCGGCGACCCGCAGATTCCGATCGTCTACGAGGTCGAGCGCCTGCGCGACGGCAAGAGCTATTCGACCCGGCGTGTCACCGCGATCCAGCACGGCCATGCGATCTTCTCGATGATGGTGTCGTTCCACGCCGAGGAGGAGGACTCGTTCAACCACCAGGATCCGATGCCAGACGTGCCGCCGCCGGACAAGCTCACTGCGGAAGAGCTCTCGAAACATCCGATCATCGAGAAGATGCCCGATTTCATCCGCCGCTATTACGAGTCCGATCGGCCGATCGAGCTGCGTCCGGTGGAATTCCAGCGTTATGCTGGCGAGAAGATTCCGGAGGGGCGGATTAATTTCTGGATTCGTACCGCCGCGAAGCTGCCCGACGATCCGGCGCTCCATATGTGCGCGCTGGCCTATGCGTCGGACTTTTCGCTGCTCGATTCCATCATGGCCCGCTATGGCCGCACCTTGTTCGACGGTCAGGCGATGGCGGCCAGTCTCGATCACGCCATGTGGTTTCACCGCCCGTTCCGCGCCGACGAATGGCTGCTCTACAGCCAGGATTCGCCGAGCGCCCAGAACGGTCGCGGCCTCGCGCGTGGACTGATCTTCAAGCCCGACGGCACGCTGGTGGCGACCGTGGCGCAGGAAGGCTCAGTGCGCGAGCGCCGCGAGAAGCCGGCGACGTAAGTCGCTCCGCTTCCAGTCATGAATCCCGCTTCGCCGTCTTGGCGTGCAAACGGCCCGCCCCGAAGGCAGGGTCGCCGCCCAATTTCCACGCGCCATGCCAACGGGGATGGCATAAAGCTGTCTGATTGCGTAAGCAGGGTCGTACACCGCCCCCGAAGAGGAATCCTGCATGAAGCTCGTGGTCGCGATCATCAAACCCTTCAAGCTCGATGAAGTGCGTCAGGCTCTGACGGCCATCGGCGTCCACGGCATGACGGTGACCGAAGTGAAGGGCTATGGCCGGCAGAAGGGCCATACCGAGATGTATCGCGGCGCCGAGTATATTGTGAACTTCCTGCCCAAACTACGCCTCGAAATCGCTGTGGCGTCCGACCTCGCGGCCAAGGCGGTCGAGGTCATCTCCACCGGAGCCCGGACCGGCCAGATCGGCGACGGCAAGATCTTCGTGACCCCGATCGACCACGCCCTGCGTATCCGCACCGGCGAGACCGACAGCGACGCGCTTTAGGCAATAAGCCAGCGCCCACTGGGCTTTCAGCCAGAACTGCTCTCGCAGTCCGCTCGAATACGCCCGAAGGACTCTGCGGTCTTGCCCGGTTGAACCATGTCAATTCCACGCGCGCCAGTTGGAAGGCCTGCAGATTAGACAATTTCGAGTTTTTTGCCTCGGATTGACGTATTTGGGCACCTCTGGGCTGCCCGCCGCCTAAGCAGGAATATGTCGAGAGCCTGTCATGCTTCCCTTTTGGGCAGGATTGGCTAGAGTTTGGGCGCGACCGAATAGCGCACTCTGTCTCATCACGTGAGAAACGCGAAAAGCTGGGGATTCATAAACCGTTAGAGAATTCCGCCGATCTGGCACGGCATTTGATTCTATCTGGTCTGGCTGTGCCCGCGTAGTGAACTTCTCCGCGTGGTGAACCTCAGTCGAGATCGCCCGGTCGGTTTTCGGTCGGGCCCAAGCGGGGATAGGACCCATGAAAATTGTTATGGCGATCATCAAGCCATTCAAGCTTGAGGAAGTCCGTGATGCCCTGACCGCCATTGGCGTTCATGGTTTGACGGTGACGGAAGTCAAAGGATATGGCCGACAGAAGGGCCATACGGAAATTTATCGCGGCGCTGAATATGCGGTGAGCTTCCTGCCCAAGATCAAGATCGAGGTGGCTGTCGCTTCCGATCAGGTCGACAAGACCATCGAAGCCATCACCACCGCCGCCAAGACCGGCCAGATCGGCGACGGCAAGATCTTCGTCATCAACCTCGACCACGCGGTTCGCATCCGCACCGGCGAGGCCGATGCTGCAGCCCTCTAAGTCGAATTCCTCGGATTTCGCGCTCACCCATTCTTCAATCAGGAGTCAAACACAATGACGTTTAAGCGTCCCTCTGGCGCGGGATTGGCGGCACTCGCCGTTGGCCTGTTCGCCGCAACTGCGGCTTACGCCGATCCGACGGTCAACAAGGGCGATAACGCCTGGATGATGACCTCGACGGTGCTGGTTCTGTTGATGACCGTCCCGGGCCTCGCCCTGTTCTATGGCGGCCTCGTTCGCTCCAAGAACATGCTCTCTGTGTTGATGCAGGTCCTCTACACCGCTTGCATCGTGATGGTGATCTGGGCTCTCTACGGCTACAGCATCACGTTCACTGGCGGTTCGGCCTATATCGGTGGTTTCTCGAAGGCGTTCCTCGCCGGCGTGACGCCTGACTCGATGGCTGCTTCGTTCACCGCGGACGCCAACATCTCGGAACTCGTCTACTTCTGCTTCCAGATGACCTTTGCCGCCATTACCCCCGGCCTGATCGTCGGCGCCTTCGCAGAACGCACCAAGTTCGCCGCGATTGCACTGTTCATCCCGCTCTGGGTGACGTTGATCTACTTCCCGATCGCGCACATGGTCTGGTACTGGGCTGGTCCGGACGCCATCGTTGCAGCCGCCAAGGCTGTTGCGGCTGCGGCTCCCGATGCGAAGGCTGCGGCTCAGGCCAAGCTTGATGAAGTCATGGCCGATGCTGGCCAGGTGTTCCTGTGGGGCGCTCTCGACTTCGCTGGCGGCACCGTCGTTCACATCAACGCCGGCATTGCTGGCCTCGTGGGCTGCCTGATCATCGGCAAGCGCACCGGCTACGGCAAGGAGCTGATGGCTCCGCACTCGCTGACCATGACCATGATCGGCGCGTCCCTGCTGTGGGTTGGCTGGTTCGGCTTCAACGTCGGTTCGAACCTCGAAGCCTCGGGCACTGCCGCTCTCGCGATGACCAACACCTTCCTCGCAACTGCGGTTGCGGCGATGGCCTGGATGTTCGCGGAGTGGATGACCAAGGGTCACCCGTCGCTGCTCGGCGCAGCATCGGGCGCGGTTGCCGGCCTCGTCGCCGTCACCCCGGCTTGCGGCTTCTCGGGCCCGATGGGCGCGATGGTTCTCGGTCTGGTCGCAGGCATCGTCTGCCTGTTCTTCTGCACCGTCGTGAAGAACTCGCTCGGCTATGACGACTCGCTCGATGTGTTCGGCGTCCATTGCGTCGGCGGCATCATCGGCGCGCTTGGCACCGGCATCCTGGTCAACCCGGCCCTCGGCGGCACCGGCGTCATGGACTACGTCGCCGGCAAGATCGGCGACTACGACATGGTCACCCAGATGATCGCGCAGTGCAAGGCTGTCGCGACCACGCTGGTGTGGTCGGGCGTCGGTTCGGCGATCCTGTTCAAGGTCGTCGACGTGATCGTCGGTCTCCGCGTCAATGTTGAAGTCGAGCGCGAAGGCCTCGACGTCACCGAGCACACCGAACGCGCCTACAACATGTAAGCGTCACGAGCCATCCCGGATCATCGGTCTGGGATGCTCACAAAGGGATCGGTTGGGGCACTACCCGGCAATGTCCCAACCGTCGAAGGGCTCCAGCGCAAGCTGGGGCCTTTCACTTTTTGGGGGCCATTCTGATCCCCGCATAGGCCTGGACGGCCGCTGAACGCGTGATAGCAAGGCCGGCCCCTCGATGGTTAATCGCGTCTTAACCTCGCCGTATCTATGGTGGTTTGATCCCATTTCGGCCGATCTCATGGGGCGATCGGCTGCCTTGAAAGTACTGGCGTTTTCCTGATGGCACTCACCGCTCCTCCTTCCGCGGCGCAAGGCGCTGGCAGCCGGACCTCGGCTGGGCCCGATGGCGAGCGTTCGCCGTTTGCGCGACTGACGGAATTGCTGGCGCCATATCAGCCCGGCCAACCGCTGATCACACTGTCATTGGGCGAACCGCAGCACCCCGTGCCGGATTTCGTCGGGCCGGTCCTCGCCAAACACACCGCCGATTTCGGCCGCTATCCGATCGCCAAGGGCATTGAGCCGTTCCGCCGCGCCGCCGCGACGTGGATGGGCACGCGCTTCAATCTCCCGCGCGACCTCGATCCGGAAACCGAAATACTGGTGCTGAATGGCAGCCGCGAAGGCCTGTTCTTCGCCGCGATCACGGCCGCGCGCTTTGTCGGCCCGCGTAAAGGCACGCCGGCGATCCTGCTGCCGAACCCGTTCTATCCGGCCTATGGCGCCGGTGCGCGCGCCGCGGGTTGCGAGCCGATCTTCATGCCGACCACAGTGGCCAACGGCTTCCTTCCCGATCTCGACGCACTCGATAAGGCGACGCTGGCACGCACGGTGGCCATGTACGTCGCATCGCCGGCCAACCCGCAAGGCGCCGTCGCGACGCCCGCTTACTTCAAGAAGCTGCACGACCTCGCGCTGCGCTACGGTTTCATCGTGCTGTCCGACGAATGCTATTCGGAAATCTACACACAGGCCGCGCCCGGCAGCATGCTGGCGTCAGCCGGACCCGACTATGCCAATGTCGTTGCGTTTCAGTCGCTGTCTAAGCGCTCGAACCTACCCGGCATGCGCGTCGGCTTCGTCGCTGGCGACAAGAGATTCCTCGGCGCATTTCACGAATTGCGCAACGTGGCCGCGCCGCAGGTGCCGGTGCCGCTGCAACAGGTCGCAGTTGCCGCCTATAGTGACGAAGCGCATGTGGAAGAGAATCGCAGACTCTACCGCTTGAAGTTCGATCTTGCGGATCAGATCCTCGGCAATCGCTACGGCTACAAGCGCCCGGCCGGCGGCTTCTGTCTGTGGCTCGATGTCTCCGCATATGGCGGTGACGAAGAGGCAGCCGTGAGACTGTATCGCGATGGAGGCGTGCGCGTGGTGCCCGGAAGTTATCTGGCGCGCCCGCAGGCCGACGGCAGCAATCCCGGCGCCGGCTATATTCGTTTGGCCATGGTGCAGGACAGTGAAACGACAGCCGAGGCTTTGCATCGGCTGGTGAAGATTTTGAATTGAAGATCCTGGATTGATGCAGGGCGCATGAGCACTCCGGTATGAGCACCACGATCGAACGCGTCATTCCTCTGGTCGGTCATCTGCCCGCGTCAATTCGCGAGATGCTGGGACGACGGCTGCGCGAACTCGCCGGCTTCGGTCTGGTCTGCGCTGCGGGTGTCGCAACGGCAGCGATGATGACGTGGTCGGTGCAGGACCCGAGCCTGAGCCATGCCACCTCGCGTGCGATCCGCAATGTCGCCGGTTATCCCGGCGCGATCGGTGCCGATCTGTTGATGCAGATCCTCGGCCTCGGCGCGATCATGATGATTCTCACCATCGCCGTCTGGGGCTGGCGGATGATGACGCATCGGCATTTCGATCGCGAAGCGCTGCGTATCGGTTGCTGGGTCCTTTGCACCATCATCGCATCAGGCTTTGCCAGCTGCTGGCAGCATGGCGGGTCGTGGCCCCTGCCGACCGGCGTCGGTGGCGTGGTCGGCGACGCGCTGTTTCGCGCGCCCGCGGTCGTCTTCGGTCCCGTCGGCTTCATCTATCGATTCGTCCTCGGCTTTATTCTCTGCGCGGCGATGATCGTGACCTTCTTCATCGCCTGCGGTTATGGCGCGCAGGCGAAGGAAGAGTTTGCCGAGATCGACATCGAGGAAGACGACGAGCCATTCGAGGAAGACGAAACCCGCGATCGCAGCTCGATCTCGGTCTCGCTTGGCTGGGCCGCGCATGCCGTGATGAGCGCGAAGGCGCGTCTCGGCCGTTTCCTCTCGTTGGTCTATGGCAAGATGGTTGCAAGCGAGCCCAAGGTGCGCGCGGCCTCCTTCGAACGTCAGGAACCGAACCTCGGCGGTCGTCGTAACAGCCCGTCAATTGCGCCGCGCGACGAAGACGAGAGCGATCACGACAAGGACGAAGAGCACGACTACGAGGAAGAAGAAGAGGAAGAGGAGCCCGCCCCGAAGGCGCGCAAGAAATCCTCAGCCAAGGAGCCGGTGCGCAAATCCAACGGCAAGTTCGAACTGCCCTCCGTCGGCATGCTCACCGCGCCGAAGGCCGCCGATCGCAAGCCGCTCAGCAAGGCCGAACTCGAAGCCAATTCGCGCGCGCTGGAAGGCGTGCTGCAGGACTTCGGCGTGCGCGGCGAAATTGTCAAAGCCAATCCCGGCCCCGTCGTCACGCTGTACGAACTCGAACCCGCACCCGGCATCAAGTCGTCGCGCGTGATCGGCCTTGCCGACGACATCGCACGCTCCATGAGCGCGCTGTCCGCCCGCGTCGCCGTCGTCCCCGGTCGCAACGCCATCGGCATCGAGCTGCCGAACGCCCATCGCGAAAACGTCTACTTGCGCGAACTGCTGACCGTGCAAGACACCAATGACGGCAGCATCAAGCTCCCGCTCTGCCTCGGCAAGAATATCGGCGGCGAGTCCATCATCATCGATCTTGCGCGCACCCCGCATATGCTGATCGCCGGTACCACCGGTTCGGGCAAATCAGTCGCGATCAACACCATGATTCTCAGCCTGGTCTACCGGCTGCGGCCGGATCAGTGCCGCCTGATCATGGTCGATCCGAAGATGCTCGAACTCTCCGTCTATGACGGCATCCCGCATCTGCTGACGCCGGTCGTGACCGATCCGAAGAAGGCCGTGGTCGCGCTGAAATGGGCCGTGCGCGAGATGGAAGAGCGCTACAAGCGGATGGCCAAGCTCGGCGTGCGCAATATCGACGGCTATAATACGCGCCTCGTGGAAGCCAAGGCCAAGGGCGAGGAGCTCTCGCGCACCGTTCACACCGGCTTCGACAAGGAAACCGGCAAGGCGATCTACGAAGAAGAGAAACTCGATCTCGCGCCGTTGCCCTATATCGTCATCATTGTCGACGAAATGGCCGACCTGATGATGGTCGCCGGCAAGGACATCGAAGGCCTGGTGCAGCGCCTCGCGCAGATGGCACGCGCCGCCGGTCTGCACGTCGTCCTCGCAACGCAGCGTCCTTCGGTGGACGTCATCACCGGCACGATCAAGGCCAACTTCCCGACGCGCATTTCCTTCCAGGTCACGTCGAAGATCGACAGCCGCACCATCCTGGGCGAGATGGGGGCCGAGCAACTGCTCGGCCGCGGCGACATGCTCTATATGGCTGGCGGCGGCCGCATCTCGCGCGTACACGGTCCTTTCGTGTCGGACGAGGAAGTCGAGAAGGTGGTGCGTCACCTGAAGACGCAGGGCGAGCCAGAATATCTCGAAGCGGTCACCGCCGAAGAACCGGAAGAGGGCGAGGACGGCGCGGTATTCGATTCGACCGGCATGGGTGCCGATGGCGGTGGTGGCGATCTGTTCCAGCAAGCCGTTGCCATCGTGAAGCGCGACCGGAAGGCGTCGACCAGCTACATCCAGCGCCGGCTGCAGATCGGTTACAATCGCGCAGCGTCGTTGATAGAGCGCATGGAAAATGAAGGCATCGTCGGTCAGCCCAACCATGCCGGTAAACGCGAGATTCTGATCGAAGAAGAAGAAAGCGGGTTCTGAGAGTTTGACCCCGCCGATGGACAATCCCGCTTTTGAGTCGCGAAATCGCCACAGCTCCGGGTTAGCGCCTGCGCTGGCGGCGCCAGCCGCGGCGGGGGCGCAAGAGACCACCGGCCGGACCGCAAAACCGGTACCCATTCTGACGCAAAGCGCGGTAAAATGCGCCGAACCCTCCGAGCAGGACGACGCCTTGATGAGACGCCCGACCCATCACGCCGCAGACCGGTCTTTCCTGCGCATCGGCGCAGCCGGCCTCGTCGCGACGTTTGTCGCCGCCATTGTGGCGCCCTCGGCCTATGCCCAGTCAATCCCATTGCCGCGACCTGCACCGCAGGCGCGCAGCAATGGCAGTTTCCAGATGTCGGCCTCCGAGCCCCAGGCCGTTCGGCCGCCAGTTGCAATCGCACCCAAGACATCGGCGACGACATCCACGCCACCGAATCCAATCATTCCGGATCCGCGCCGCAACGTTCCCGCCAGCATTTTCATGAGCTTCGACGCCAATCAGAAGGCGCAGGCGAGCAAAGTAAGCAGCTATCTGTCATCGCTCAGCAATCTGAGCGGTAACTTTGTTCAGGTGGGCCCGGACGGCAGCCGCACCACCGGTGACTTCTTCATCCAGAAGCCCGGCAAGGTCCGTTTCGAATATGATGCACCGACGACCATCGCCATGGTGTCCGACGGCCAGTCGCTCGCCGTCCGCGATTCCAAGCTGGCAACCCAGGACATCTACCCGCTGTCGCAGACACCGTTGCGCTATCTGCTGTCCGATCGCATCGATCTGATGAAGGACACCAATGTGGTCGCCGTCAGCGCTGACGACCTCTATACGTCGGTGACCATTGAGGAAAAGAACGCGCTGGTCGGCACCTCGCGCCTGATGCTGATGGTCGGCACCAAGGATGGACAGCTCAAGCAGTGGACCGTCACCGACCCGCAGGGCTATGACACCACGGTCGCGATCTACAATCTCGATACCGCGAAAAAGCCCGACCCGGGGCTGTTCAAGATCGACTTCACCAAGTATCCCACCAGCGGCGCGAATTAGTTTTCGCTGCAGGTGATGCCCTCATGATGAGCAGGCGCGCTTGCGCCGTCTCACCATCGGATTTCCATGCGTTTTTCCCTGACCACCTGGAATATCAATTCGGTGCGATTGCGCATCGACCTTGTCGCCAAGTTTCTCGAAGAAATGCAGCCGGATGTGCTGTGTCTGCAGGAAACCAAGTGCCCGGACGATGCCTTTCCGCTCAAGCGCTTCAAACAGCTCGGTTATGACCATGTCGTGCTGAACGGGCAGAAGGGCTATCACGGCGTCGCCATCGTCTCGAAACTTCCATTCGAGAGCAGCGACATCCGCGTGTTCTGCAACAATCTGGACTCACGCCACATCTCGGTATCGTTCGGCGAAAAGGCCGGCATGGCCGTGCCGCTGATCGTGCATGATTTCTATGTGCCTGCCGGCGGCGACGTTCCGGATCCGGACGTGAATGCGAAGTTCGCGCACAAGCTCTCGTTCCTCGACGAGATGAAGACCTGCGAGCCGCTGCATCCGCGCGGCGATGCGCGTCATATCCTGGTCGGCGATCTCAACGTAGCACCGCATGAGAATGACGTGTGGTCGCACAAGCAGATGCTGAAGATCGTGTCGCATACTCCGATCGAATGCGAAAAGCTGCTCGCCGTGCAGAGCGAGGGCAACTGGATCGACGTCGCGCGCGAACGCATTCCACTGTCGGAAAAGATCTACACGTGGTGGAGCTACCGCGCCGCCGACTGGGCGGTGTCGAATCGCGGCCGCCGCCTCGATCACATCTGGGTGTCGTCCGCGCTAAAAGATTCGATCCGCGACTTCACCGTCACGTCAGATGCACGCGGCTGCGAGCGACCATCGGATCACGTCCCGGTCACGACGGTGCTGGAGCTTTGATATCAGTTACTGGCTGAGCTTGGCGCCGATCAGCGTCACGTCGCTGGCGAGCTGACTGACGCGAGTCGCCATGTCGTCACGCAGACGGCGCGCGGCCGCGGGATCGCTGTCAAGCACGCGCTGAAACAGGCTGCGTGTGATCCGGATCGTGCTGGAATATTCCGTGGCGACCGCCGTCGAGGGCCGCTGCATCGCCACCAGTAATGCAAGTTCGCCCATCAATGTGCCGGGGCCTGCGATCACTTCATGATCGCTGCCGTCGTCGAGGCTGATGCGGAATGCGCCGTTCTGGACGACGTAGCCGCAATCGGCATCGTCGCCCTGCCGAAACAACACCGAGCCCCGCGCAAATTCCTGCTGCTCGGAACCGATCGCGATCACGCGCAAAGCGGCGATACCCAACAGGCGCAATGTCGGGACACGCTCAAGCAGGGCTACATCATCATCGATCGACATGCAGAACCGTGTGATCGGGACGCGCAAAGGAGGATACCGAACAGCTAATGGCGAATCGGCTCCCGAATCGTATCACGGCACCAACTTGTAGCCACCGGCTTCCGTCACCAGGATTTCAGGATTGGCGGCGTCCTTCTCGATCTTCTGACGCAGCCGATAGATGTGCGTTTCCAGCGTGTGCGTGGTGACGCCGGAATTGTAGCCCCAGACTTCCTGCAGCAACGTCTCGCGCGACACCGGCAACTGCCCGGCGCGGTACAGGAAGCGCAGGATCGCCGTTTCCTTCTCGGTCAGGCGGACCTTCTTGGCATTGGCACCGGTGAGCATCTTGGAGCCAGGCCGGAAGCTATAGGGACCGACGGTGAAGACGGCATCTTCGCTGGCTTCGTGCTGACGGAGCTGCGCACGAATACGCGCCAACAGCACAGCAAAGCGGAATGGCTTGGCGACATAATCATTGGCGCCGGATTCCAGACCGAGAATGGTGTCGGAATCGGTGTCATGCCCGGTCAGCATGATGATCGGCGCCTTGAAGCCACCCTTGCGCAGGCTGCGCACGACTTCGCGACCGTCCGTGTCGGGCAGGCCGACATCCATCAGCACCAGATCGGGGGAATTGGCCTTGGCTGCAGTAGCGCCCTTGGCGCCGGTGTCGACAGCGGAGGCCTCGAACTCTTCGTGCAGCGACAGCTGCTCGACCAGCGCCTCGCGCAAATCAGTATCGTCATCCACGATCAAGATCTTGCGGGCATTGGGCATTGCGACAATCCTTTGAACGGCTGCGGCGGAGCGTTGTTCGCCGCGCTGAAACAGTGGGCCAGAAATCGTGACAGGCTTCGCCGTTACTGCATATTCTAGCGCAAAATCAGCGACATTCCCGGCGAATGTACTGCTGCAGCGCGAAATAGAACATTTGCGGTAAATAGCAAGGCGGAGTTCGCGATTCGGATGGGAAGTCTCGTTATTTCAGACACTTATCGAACAAGCTTGCGTGATCGACCGCTAACTATGGTTCACATTCGCGCGTCAGCCGGAGACAGACTCCGTGGATGGCTGACGACCGATCACGCAACCATACCCGTCGCGCTCGGCCGCGGCGGAATCAAGGCGAACAAACGCGAAGGAGATGGCGGAACGCCGCTTGGGACGTTTCGCCCCATCCGCCTATGGTGGCGAGCCGACCGCAATCCACGTCCGCGTAGCTTTCTGCCGATCCGCCCCATCACGCCGATGGATGGCTGGTGCGAGGATCCGTCTGATCGGCACTACAATCGGCCTGTGCGGCTCGATCGTGGTCATGACGGCGACCGACTGGCCCGCGAGGATCATCTCTACGATTTCATCATCGAGATTGACCAGAACACCCGGCCGCGGATCGCCGGACGGGGGAGCGCGGTGTTCCTGCATCTGGCGCGCCCAAAATTCGCGCCGACCGCGGGCTGCGTGGCCATGACCAAGCCAGCCATGCTGCGGCTGCTGGCCCGGATCGGACCGAAGACGAAGATCGTTATCGGCTAGGCCTCTGGCCTAGCGACGTCCGAAAATCGCCGAGCCGACGCGCACATGAGTTGCGCCGAACTGGATGGCGATGGCGAAGTCGGCGCTCATTCCCATGGATAATTGCGTGAGCCCGTTGTGTGCGGCGATCTTCGCTGTCAGCGCGAAATGCGGTGCCGGCGCATCGTTAACCGGCGGAATGCACATCAGTCCGGAAATCGTCAGCCCATAGGTATCGCGGCAACGCGCCAGGAAATCATCAGCCTCGCCCGGCGCGATACCGGCCTTTTGCGGCTCCTCACCGGTGTTGAGCTGTACGAAGAGCTGCGGCGTCCGCTGCTGCGCCTTCATCTCCTTGCTTAACGCTTCGCAAATGCTCGGTCGATCGACCGAGTGAATCGCATCGAACAAGGCGACCGCTTCCTTGGCCTTGTTGGACTGCAAAGGCCCTATCAAATGCAACGCAATCGCGGGTTGAGTGGCGATTAACGCCGGCCATTTGGATTTTGCCTCCTGGACGCGATTTTCGCCGAACACACGCTGACCGGACTGGATCACGGGCGCAATTGCGTCAGCCTCGAACGTCTTCGACACCGCGATCAACGTCACAGAACTGCGGTCCCGCCGCGCTTCGTTACATGCGCGGAAGATATCGTACTCGACCGAAGCGAGTCCGTCGGTTGGTAAAGAAGACGTTACGCCCGACGACTCTTGCACGGATTTATTTTCAACCAAGGCGCGAACTTTCTTGAGATCCATTGCAGTTTAACGAATCCGGGAAAGGCTTTTTGAAGGCTTTGGAGTACCTATGTCCGCGGGGCTTAGGGATCGAAGATGTCACGCATCGGTATTAACCGCAATAAAGCGAGGCTTAGGGGAGCTCTCGGTATTCGCGCTCGACTGGTCCTGTTGGCCCTCATTCTGGTCGGGCCATTAATGGCGGAGCGAATTCGCTCACTCGATGTGACGCGTACCCACCAGATCGCGACGGCCGCGCGTGATTTCGCTGGCGTCGCCCAGCACAGCGCCGATGCACAGCGCGAAGTCTTCGCCTCGATCGAGGCCGTGCTGAAATCATCCGCCTACATCTATACGTCGGCCGCTCAGGTGAATCGGAGCTGCGCCATCATGCGGGCGAGCCTCCGCGGCGATATGCCGTGGCTGCGCAGCCTGACGGTGGCCGGCGCGGATGGCATCGCCATGTGCTCGACCTGGCCGGAAGTCATCGAGCAGAGATTCGATTTCAGCGATCGCCCCTATTTCAAGAGAGCGATAGCGACCGGTGAGTTTGTCGTCAGCGATTATCTGTTCAGCCGTTTAACGAACCAGCCGACAGTGATGGCTGCCTATCTCGCACCGGGCCTTACTAAGGGCGACGATGCCGTGGTACTGGCGGCGGTGAATCTCGACTGGATGTCGAAGATCATGGGCAATCTCGGCGACCGGCCCGGTGTCACGACACTGCTGGTCGATCATGCCGGCACCGTGCTTGCAGCGCCGCCGACAAACGCCAGCGCGATTGGTCGGCCGATGGAAGACCTTGCTCTATTGCCGATGATCGAAGCGCATCTGCGCAATACGGATAAGCAGACCGGTTCGCTGTCATTCAGCGCCAATGACGGTTCACAGCGCACCGTATCATTCGCGACAATCCCCGGTACCGGCGCGCAATTGATCGTCAGCATCGACGAGGCCCGAGTCTCGGCGGTTGCCGATCGCGAGATCCGCACCGCCTATTTGCAGCTCGCCTTCGTTTGCCTGTTCGTTCTGCTTGGCGCGCTGGTGGTTGCGGAGCGACTGATCATCAAGCCGATCCAGATGATGGAGACCATGGCGCAGCGCTTCGGTCGCGGCGACTGGTCGGCCCGCGTAGCGCGGAACAAGCTGCCGGCCGAGTTCGTACCGCTGGCACGCGCATTTTACGGCATGGCGGCGCAGTTGCGTGGTCGCGAACGCGAATTGCGCGCCAGCAACGAGCAGCTCACGGTGCTTGCCTCCATCGACATGCTGTCTGGCCTTGCCAATCGGCGCGGCTTCCAGAGCCGCCTCGATTTCGAATGGCTGAAGGCCCAGCAATCCGGCGACCATCTGACGCTGCTGATGATCGACGTCGATCACTTCAAACTCTTCAACGACACCTATGGCCATCCCGAAGGCGATGCTTGCCTGGCGCGCGTCGGCGAAGCTCTCTCCAGCCTGGCCGATCGCTGCTCGGGCTTTGCCGGACGCTATGGCGGCGAGGAATTCTGCCTGCTGCTGCCGGGCACCGAGGTCGCCCGCGGCGTCCAAATCGGCGAAATGGTACGCGCGGCAATCTGGAACCTGGCGGTCTCCCATGCCACCAGCGCACATCAGCGGGTCACGGTCAGTGTCGGCGTGGCCTCGACGATGCCAGCTACGCTGGAGACGGCGAACGATTTGATCGAGGCAGCCGATGCCTCGCTCTACGCCGCCAAACGGCGTGGCCGCAACACCGTGGTGGAGCACGGCTTCGTCCGGGCGTATGGCACGGCCGTGTCGCTGGCGGGGTGAGACGGCGGGCCCCCGCCCCTGGCCCGTTTCTTGTCTTAAACCATTGACCTAACGCGGCCTTTTATGGCCTAGTCCCCCGCCTCAGCGCGAATTCAGCCCGAGCAAGCACCGGTTTGCGACCTCGTTCGCGCGTCCATGATCTGAGAAGCGCTCGAACCGGCCGGCGGATTTCAAAAGCACCATGAGCAACGAACGTTACAACGCCCGCGAGACCGAACCGCGCTGGCAGCGCGTCTGGGACGACAAGGCGATCTTCGCCACCAAGAACGACGATCCGCGCGAGAAGTATTACGTACTCGAGATGTTCCCCTATCCGTCGGGGCGCATCCATATGGGCCATGTCCGCAACTATACGATGGGCGACGTGGTTGCGCGCTTCCAGCGCGCGCAAGGCAAGAACGTTCTGCATCCGATGGGCTGGGATGCGTTCGGCCTGCCCGCCGAGAACGCCGCGATCGAGCGCAAGGTCGCTCCGAAGGCGTGGACCTATGAGAACATCGCATCGATGAAGAAGCAGCTGCAGACCATGGGTCTGTCGCTGGACTGGGCGCGCGAATTCGCGACCTGCGACCCCAGCTATTACAAGCATCAGCAGAAGATGTTTCTCGACTTTCTGAAGGTCGGGCTCGCAGAGCGCGAGAAGCGCAAGATCAACTGGGACCCGGTCGATATGACCGTGCTCGCCAATGAGCAGGTGATCGACGGCCGCGGCTGGCGCTCCGGCGCGCTGGTCGAGCAGCGCGAGATGAACCAGTGGGTCTTCAAGATCACGAAGTATTCGCAGGAGCTGCTCGACGCGCTGGATACGCTCGACCGCTGGCCCGACAAAGTCAGGCTGATGCAGCGCAACTGGATCGGCCGCAGCGAAGGCCTGTTGATCCGCTTTGCGCTGGATCCCAAAACGACGCCATCAGGCGACAATGAACTGAAGATCTTCACGACGCGGCCCGACACACTGTTCGGTGCCAAGTTCATGGCGATTGCGCCGGACCATCCGCTTGCCACGGCGGCAGCGAAGAACAATCCGGCACTGACCGAATTCATCGCCGAGTGCAAACGGCGCGGCACCGCCCAGGCTGAGATCGACACCGCCGAAAAGATGGGCTTCGATACCGGCATCAAGGCCGTGCATCCGTTCGATCCGAACTGGAAGCTGCCGGTCTATGTCGCGAACTTTATCCTGATGGAATACGGCACCGGCGCCATCTTCGGCTGCCCGGCACATGACCAGCGCGACCTCGACTTCGTCAATAAATATGATCTCGGCAGCACGCCGGTAGTCTGTCCCGAGGGGCAGGATCCGGCGACCTTTGTCGTGACCGACGTCGCCTATGACGGCGATGGCCGCATGATCAATTCGCGCTTTCTCGATGGCATGACGATCGAACAAGCCAAGGCTGAGGTCGCAAAGCAGCTCGAAGCCGAGATTCGCGGCAACGCACCGGTTGGCGAGCGGCAGGTGAACTTCCGCCTGCGCGACTGGGGCATCTCACGCCAGCGCTACTGGGGCTGCCCGATCCCGATCATCCACTGCCCGAGTTGCGATATCGTGCCGGTGCCGGACAAGGATCTGCCCGTCGTGCTGCCGGAGGATGTGACCTTCGACAAGCCAGGCAACGCGCTCGATCATCATCCGACCTGGAAGCACGTGAAGTGCCCGAACTGTGGCGCGGATGCGCGGCGCGAGACCGACACGATGGATACGTTCGTCGATTCGTCCTGGTACTTCGCGCGCTTTACCGATCCGTGGAACACAGCAGCGCCGACAACACCGGGCGTCGCCAATCGCATGATGCCGGTCAATCAGTATATCGGCGGCGTCGAACACGCGATCCTGCATCTGCTCTATAGCCGCTTCTTCACCCGCGCGATGAAGGCGACCGGTCACGTCAATTTCGACGAACCGTTCGCCGGCATGTTCACGCAGGGCATGGTGGTTCACGAGACCTACAAGAAGCTGGACGGCACCTTCGCCTCACCGGCCGAGATCAACATCACCGGCGACGGTGACGGCCGCCGCGCAACCATGCTGACCGACGGATCACCAGTGGAGATCGGCTCGATCGAGAAGATGTCGAAGTCGAAGCGCAACACGGTCGATCCCGACGACATCATCGGCACCTACGGCGCCGATACCGCCCGCTGGTTCATGCTGTCGGATTCGCCGCCGGACCGCGACGTCATCTGGAGCGAGGAAGGCGTCAAGGGCGCCTCACGTTTCGTGCAGCGCCTGTGGCGTCAGATCAACGAATCAGCCGCGCACGGCAAATCGGCGCCGGCAGCCCGTCCCACCGAATTCGGTCCGGATGCGATGGCGATCCGCAAGGCCGCGCATGGCGCGCTCAGCAAGGTCTCGACCGAGATCGAAAAACTGCATTTCAATGTCTGCCTCGCCCATATCCGCGAATTTTCCAACCTGCTGGGCGAAGCTTTGGCGCGTTCGGGAACCCCGACCCCGGATGTCTGCTGGGCGCTCCACGAGGCCTCGGTCATCCTTGTTCAACTGTTTGCGCCGATGATGCCGCATCTGGCCGAGGAATGCTGGGGTGTGCTGGGGCAACCGGGCATGATCTCGGAAGCCCGTTGGCCGCAAATCGAGCCCAATCTGCTGGTTGAAGACACCATGACCCTGCCGGTACAGGTCAATGGTAAGAAACGTGGAGAAGTCACAGTGGCCCGGGAAGCGACGAACCCGGAAATTGAGGCTGCCGCTCTGGCGCTCGATGCTGTAAAACAGGCGCTGGACGGCAAGCCCGTCAAGAAGGTCATCGTCGTCGCCCAGAGGATCGTGAATGTTGTCGGCTAAATCCCGCATTGCCGCCCGGCTCATGGTCGTCGCCACCCTGGCGGCGCTGACGGCCGGCTGCTTCCAGCCGATGTATGCCGAGCGTGGCGACGGTAAACCCGGCCTGCGCGAGAAGCTGCAGGGCGTCGAGGTGCCGCCGCTAGACTATCCCAACGCGTCGCCGCAAGCCCGCGTCGGCGTGAATATCCGCAATGCACTGATGTTCAAGATGTACGGCAGCGCCACCGGCCTGCCGCCGACCTATCAGCTGAAGATTCGCTTCAATCCGAGCCGGACCTCGCTGATCGTCGATCCGAATACCGCGCTGCCGACCAGCGAAAACTACGGCATCGATGCGACCTATGGTCTAATCGAGATCGCCACCGGCAAACAGGTCCTGACCGGCAGCACCTTCTCCCGCGTCACTTATGACATCCCGGGCCAGTTGCAGCGCTTCGCCCGAGCCCGCGCCTATCGGGACGCCGAAGACCGTGCGGCCGGTGAGATCGCCGACAACATCAATACCCGTCTGGCGTCGTTCTTCTACGCCGGCACCTAAGCCGTCGCGTGGTCGCGCTTCGCGGAAAAGACATCGACACGTTTCTGGCGCGGCCGGATGCCGGCCGGCCGATCATTCTGCTCTACGGAGCTGACGCTGGACTCGTCCGCGAGCGCGCCGACGCGCTGATGAAATCCGCGGTCGACGATCCCAATGATCCATTTTCGCTGGTTCGCATGGACGGCGATGATTTGGCCGCCGAGCCGTCGCGTCTCGTCGAAGAAGCCATGACGGTGCCGCTGTTCGGTGGGCGGCGGGCGATCCGTGTGCGCGCAGGCTCGAAGAATTTTTCCAGCGGCGTCGACACGCTCGCTGACTCCGATATCAAGGATTGCCGCATCGTCATCGAGGCTGGTGAGCTTCGGCCGGAATCGCCATTGCGGAAAGTCTGCGAGAAGGCCAGGACCGCGGTGGCCATCGCCTGTTACCCCGACACCGAGCGCGATCTCGCAAAGCTTATCGATGAAGAGCTCCGCGTCTCCAATCTCCGCATGGCGCCGGATGCACGCGCCACACTAATGTCGCTGCTCGGCGGCGATCGGCAGGCATCGCGTAACGAGCTCCGCAAGCTCACGCTCTATGCGCATGGTACCGGCGAAGTCACGCTCGACGACGTGATGGCCGTCGTCGCCGACGCGTCCGAGCTGAAGATCGATCCAATTGTCGACGGCGCCTTTGCCGGGAATCCCGCCGCGGTGGAAGTCGAGTTCAACAAGGCGATGATCGCCGGAACTTATCCGGGCATGATCATGATGGCCGCGCAGCGCCAGGCCGCATTGCTGCACAAAGCCAGCCTGCTGGTGGAGGCTGGTAGTTCGGCATCAGCAGCCGTGGAAAGCGGATTTCCGCGGCTGCATTTTTCCCGCAAGGGAACGGTGGAAGCAGCGCTGCGAAATTTCTCCGCACAGCGGTTGGTCAGCATCATCGACCAGCTCGCCGTTGCCGCCCTCGACGTCCGCAAGCAAAACGCCCTCGGCGCGGTGATCGCACAGAGGGCGTTGATGTCGATTGCCGTGAATGCAAGGCGGCGAGGTTAGCTCTCCGAATCCAGCCGCTTCAGAATTTCGTCGAGCTGATCGAGATCACGATACTTGATGATCACGGTCCCGCCGGGATCACGGTGATCCACCGACACTTTCAGCCCGAGCACGTCGCTGACCCGTTTCTCCAGCGCGATCGTGTCGGCATCTTTCGCCGCCTTGGGAGACGACGTGCGCGGCTTCTGCGGCGCGCGCTCCGGCACGCCCTCTTCATGCGCGAGTGCTTCGGTCTGACGAACGTTCAGTCCCTCGGCGATGATCCGTTTCGCGGCGCTCGATGCGTCCGGCAGGTTGATCAGCGCGCGGGCGTGACCGTTGGAGAGCTGCCCCGATGCGATCAGGTCCTGCACGTCATCCGGCAGCTTGGTAAGGCGCATCATGTTGGCGACATGGCTGCGGCTCTTGCCGACGATTTTCGCGATCTCGTCCTGGCTGTGTTTGTAGGTCTCGGCGAGCGCGTGATAGCCCTGCGCCTCTTCCATCGCATTGAGATCTTCGCGCTGGACGTTCTCGATGATCGCGATTTCCATCGCGGCCGAATCCGTCACGTCGAGCGGCACGATCGGCACTTCATGCAGACCGGCGATCTGCGACGCGCGCCAGCGGCGTTCGCCGGCGATGATCTCGAAGCGATCGTTGCTACCCTTCACCGGGCGCACCACGATCGGCTGGATCACGCCATGCTGCTTGATCGACGCCGCGAGTTCGCTGAGTTCCGCATCCGCAAAGGCCCGCCGCGGATTGCGCGGATTGGCCTTGAGAAATTCGATAGGCACCTTGCGCTGATTGCGCGAAGGACGCTCGACATGCGCGGCTTCGCCGCCGACATCGCCGATCAGACTTGCAAGACCGCGGCCCAGCCGCGAACGCGCTTCATCAGCCATCGCCAATCCCTTCGAACTCATCGCGCCACTCCGTACTCAAACTTGAAATTCGGTTGCAGGCTGGGTAAAGGCGCACTTGCGCCGCGCCTGCCATTATCGTTTGCGATCCGCTGTGGTGGGCACGCTGTGCTTTGCCCACCCTACTTGCTCAGTGAGCGGTGCGCAGGTCGCGCTCGCGCTGGATCACTTCGGTCGCGAGCCGCAGATAGGCTTCAGAGCCCGAGCACTTCAGGTCATAGACCAGCACCGGCTTGCCGTAGGACGGCGCTTCCGAAATGCGAACGTTACGCGGGATCATGGTCTCGTAGACCTTGCTGCCCATGAATTCGCGGACATCGGCAACCACCTGGTTTGACAGGTTGTTGCGCGAGTCGAACATGGTCAGCACGATGCCATGGATCGACAAGTTCGGATTCAGCGTCGAGCGCACCTGCTCCACCGTCTGCAACAATTGCGACAGACCTTCGAGCGCGAAGAACTCACACTGCAGCGGAACGAGGATCGCATCCGATGCGGCCATCGCATTGACCGTGAGAAGATTGAGCGACGGCGGACAGTCGATCAGCACGTAAGTATAGTCGGAGCCCGGCGAGACATTGTTGTTCAACTCGCCGATCGCATCGCGCAGCCGGAAGGCGCGGTCGCGGGCCGAGCCGAGTTCGAGTTCGAGACCCGAAAGATCCATGGTCGATGCGGCAATATGCAAACGCGGCACCGCGGTGACAACGACGGCATCGCGCAGCGGCGCTTCGCCGATCAACACGTCGTAGGTTGAGCAGTTGCGATTGCGGCGATCGATGCCGAGTCCGGTGGACGCATTACCCTGCGGATCGAGATCGACGATCAACACGCGCTCGCCGATCGCGGCGAGTGCGGTGCCGAGATTAATCGCGGTGGTGGTCTTGCCAACGCCGCCTTTCTGATTCGCCAGCGCCAGGATGCGCGGATGGCCAGGCACCGTATTTGACGTATGCTCTTGATATTGCTGATCAATTACGGTCATTGGTGTGGCCATTTTGGTTTGCGGACGGGGTCAGTCGCTCGATCCGGTCGAGTTCGACGATCCAGCCTTGTCCGCCGGTCAGGCTGGCATGCAGGCGCGGGCTTATATTCCAATATCTAGTAGCTTCGGTCAATTCCGATTCTACATCTTGACCCTTGAGAAATAAGGCTTTTGTGCCCGGCTTCATCAGGGGCTCGGCGAAACCGATAACGATATGTAACGACGCAACGGCACGCGCGGTGATGCAATCGACATGCTCGGGAAATCTATCCACATTATCCCCGATGTCAGCCAGATGAATCGTGCCGGGGGCTTGCGTCACACGTAACGCTTCGCGCAGGAACGCCGCCTTCTTGGCGTTTCGCTCGACGAGATGAACATGTCCGCCAGCGACATCACCCATGGCACAGGCCAGAACCACACCGGGGAAACCTCCGCCGCTGCCGAAGTCGAGCCAGGTCATGGCTGAAGGCGCGAGGTTCAGAAGCTGCAGCGAATCCGAGATATGGCGCGTCCAGAGATTTGGAAGCGTGGCCGGCGAAATCAGATTTGTCTTGGCCTGCCACTGCAGCAACAGGTCGACATAGCGATCGAGCCTGTCTTCCGTTTCACGTGAAACAGGGGTCAGCCGCAAGGCCGCAGCTTTATCGGCATCGAGCCGGGGTGCGGGCGCCGCTTGTTGGGATCGTTGAGCCATTGGATTGTCTGTAAAGCTGTTGGGACCCATCCATACTCTGAGTCCATTTTTCCAGCTATCGAATTGCGGAGCGGCAGCGGCAAATCGGGACGAAAAGCACGCGATGACCGAGCGACCGACCTATCAGGAGGCTCTGCGGCGAACTAATCTGCTCAGGATCCTGGCGCCGTTCGATCCGCATGTGGTCGGCACACTTCCGCTTGGCGTGGCCAGACCCGGCAGCGACATCGATATCGTCTGTTGTGCCACGGATAGATCTTCCGTAGCCACCCTGCTCTGGGAGCATTTTCGCGATGCCGATGACTTCGCGCTCTATCAATGGTCGGCCAGAGGCCGACCGGTCGTCGCTAAGCTCAGCACCTATGGATGGCCATTCGAAATCTTCGTCAGCTCGACTCCGGTACAGGATCAAGCTGGCTGGCGGCACTTCGAGGTCGAGAAGCGACTGCTGACCCTGGGCGGACCCGCCTTCCACACCGCCATCTGCGCGTTACGGGCCGGAGGAGTAAAGACAGAGCCTGCCTTTGCGCGTGCTCTCAAGCTTGAAGGCGATCCTTACGCCGTCCTGTACGACCTGTTCAGCACCTCTGATAACCAGCTGAATGCCGTCCTGAGGGCGCAAGGGTTTGTAGTATAGAGGATTCAGGACAGTGAGTTGACTAGGATCAATGCGAGCAGGACGAGTCCGGCCTCCAATGAATCATCGTTGGAGGCAGATGACCATGAGTGTGATCGTACGGCTTTTCCTGATGCTGGCAGCACCCATCACTGCGCTATTCGTCTCGCGTGATGCGCTCAATTTCGACGTGGTCCAGACAATCGTCGCCGTGATCCTCTTTACGGTGGCCGTAGCGGCTATTGCCTTCTGGCCTCGCCCAACGAAGCCATCTTCCACGAAGCGGCACTGATTTCAGCGTCCTGTTTCACGTGAAACAACCAACTATGCCAAAGCAGCCTTCGGCTTGCGTGCTTCGCGGCGGAGATAGGCCGCGAGAATGGCCAGCGCCGCCGGGGTCATACCATCCAGACGTCCCGCCTGCCCCACAGTGTGAGGAAGCGCTGCCTTGAGCTTCGCCCGGGCCTCATTGGACAGTCCGGGGACCGCATCATAGTCGACATCCACCAGCGAGAGACCCTCGTCACGGCGAAAAGCCTCCACATCCGCGGTCTGACGCTTCAGATAGACATCATATTTGGCGTCGATCTCGATATGGGTGCCGATCGCTGGGTCAATGGCCGACAATTCAGGCCAGATCCGGGTCACGGTGGCCCATTCGGTCTCTGGGTAGGACAGGAGATCGAAGGCAGAGCGACGCTGACCATCGTGATTGAGCACCAGACCATGCTTCGCCGCCCCGTTAGGAGTGATCGAAAGCGCCTGCGTGAGCGTCTTACCGACGGTGAGGGCTTCCATCTTGGCGCCATGCCGGACCGAACGAGCGCTGCCGACACATCCCAGGCTGATACCCTTGTCGGTCAGGCGCTGATCGGCATTGTCGGCACGCAGCGTGAGACGATATTCGGCCCGCGAAGTGAACATCCGATAGGGCTCGGTAATCCCGCGGGTGACCAGATCGTCGATCATCACGCCGAGATAGCCATCGGCGCGATCGAATACGGTCAACTGGCTACCGCTCGCCACCAAAGCCGCATTCAGACCGGCGACGAGACCTTGGGCGGCGGCTTCTTCGTATCCTGTGGTGCCATTGATCTGCCCGGCCAGAAACAGGCCAGGGACGCGCTTGGTCTGCAGCGTCGGATCGAGTTCGCGGGGATCGACGTGGTCATATTCGATCGCATAACCCGGGCGGGCCATTCGGACCCGCTCGAGACCGGGGATCGAGGCCAGGATCGCAGCCTGAACCTCCTCGGGCAGTGAGGTAGAGATGCCGTTCGGATAGACCGTGGAGTCATCGAGGCCTTCCGGCTCCAGGAAGATCTGGTGACCATCGCGATCGCCAAAGCGGACGATCTTGTCCTCGATGGACGGGCAATAGCGCGGCCCTGAGCTCTTGATCTGGCCGGAATACATCGGCGAGCGATGCACATTGGCCCGGATCACCTCATGGGTCGCCTGTGTAGTGCGCGTGATGCCGCACTGAATCTGCGGATTGGTGATCCGCTCGGTCATGACCGAGAACGGCTCCGGCGGATCGTCGGCGGACTGCATCTCAACCCCGGCCCAGTCGATGGTGGTGCCATCGAGCCTTGGTGGCGTGCCGGTTTTGAGCCGTCCGAGGGTGAAGCCGACACGCTCGAAGGCCCGGGACAGGCCCAGCGCCGGGGCTTCATCGATCCGGCCGGCCGGCCAGTTCTTCTCGCCGAGATGGATCAACCCGCGCAGAAAGGTGCCAGTCGTGATGACCACCGATCCGGCAGAGAGTTCGCGGCCGTCGGCCAGACGGATGCCGGTGACCCGGCCATTTGACATCAGCAGATCGTCGGCTTCGCCCTCGATCACGCTCAGATTCTCGGTCGCCACGATCGCCGCCTGCATCGCTGCAGCGTAAAGCTTGCGGTCCGCCTGGGTGCGCGGGCCACGAACGGCCGGACCCTTCTTGCGGTTGAGCATGCGGAACTGGATGCCGCCGGCATCGGCGATGCGTCCCATCAACCCGTCCAGCGCATCGACTTCGCGAACCAGATGACCCTTGCCCAGACCGCCGATGGCGGGGTTGCAGGACATCGCGCCAATAGTCGCGAACTGGTGCGTGACGAGTGCCGTCAGCGCGCCCATGCGCGCAGCACCAGCCGCGGCCTCGCAGCCGGCATGGCCTCCCCCGATTACGATGACGTCGAACTTGTCCTGCATGGCCGCAGCTTCTAGCGCGGGTGCCGCCGGGATTGAAGAGAAATCCACAGGCACTGTTTCACGTGAAACAACGGATGTCCTCTGAAGAGGATCCGAGAGGCAAGACTGTTTCACGTGAAACACAGTCTGCTTTAGCCGTCATTGCGTGGCGCCACGCCTGCAACGAGCAGTCTTGTCCTTTTAAAACGGTTGAAATCTGTTTAACCGAGAGGCTCGCTTCTTAGATGATCTCACATTCATTTCATAAAATAATGAACAAAGAAATATTACTTACCTATACAAAAGTCCCGAAAGATGCTATCGAGGATATCCTCTACATCGACACGTCCCAGCAATCGTCCCAATTGCTGCGCTGCAGCACGCATATCTTCGGCAACGAATTCTTCACCTTGCTCAGCCGATGCTGCAGCATGCTGCAGCAAATCCGATGTGCTGCGCAGCAAAAGACGCTGCCGCTCCCGGGTAATCAGCCCGGCCTCTCCGCTTCCAAAGTACCGACCGGCGAAATCTATAAGCAGGGCCAACAATTGCGCGAGGCCATCGCCGCGCTCTGCAGAGATGGCGATCAACAGGTCTGACCCGGCCGACGCCTCCTGGAACAGATCGACCTTGTTCCGGACCACCCAGACCGGCGTTTCAGATTCCGCCAACCATTGCCCCGGATTGGACGCCTCCGCCTCGGAGTCGACCAGCCACAGCACCAGATCCGCTTCGGCCGCCCGAGCCCGCGCCCGGCGCACGCCCTCCCCCTCCACCGGATCGGCCGTCTCGCGAATGCCGGCGGTATCGATGATCATCACCGGATAACCGTCGAGATCGAGCTGCACCTCGATGACGTCCCGGGTGGTGCCCGCATGCGGTGAAACAATTGCCACGTCGCGCCGGGCGAGCTGATTCATCAGCGTCGATTTGCCGACATTGGGCTGACCCGCGATCGCCACCACCAGACCGTCACGCAAGCGCTCGCTTCGACCCTGTGCCGCCAGCACCTCCTCGATCTCCCGATACAGCGCCGATGCCTTCGCCAAAGCCGGCGCCAGCAATTCGGCAGATACGTCGCCCTCGTCGGAAAAATCGATGCCGACTTCAACCAGGGCCAGCGCCTCGATAATCTGCTGTCGCCAATTGCGCGCCTTGTCGCCGAGCAGTCCCCTGAGTTGCCGCAGCGCCTGACGCCGCTGCCGGTCAGTGTCCGCGTGAATCAGATCGTCGAGGCCTTCCGCCTCGGTCAGGTCGAGCTTGCCGTTCTCGAACGCGCGGCGCGTGAATTCGCCGGGCTCCGCCGGCCGCAAGTCGTCGATGGCGCCCAGGGCCTCAAACAAAGAAGCCAATACCGCGCGCCCGCCATGAATATGAAATTCGGCGACATCTTCCCCAGTCGCACTGGCCGGTCCCGGAAACCACAGCACCACCGCATCGTCGATCGGGCCGAGCTTCTCATCCAACAACAGAACATGGGTAGCCAACCGCGGCGCCGGCAGCTTCCTTGCCAGACGCGTCAGCGCCTCACCTGCCTGAGGACCTGACACGCGGACAATCGCAATCGCCGTCGGCGGGCGCCCGGAGGACAAAGCGTAGATCGTCTGGTCGCGTGGATGCATCGCCTATTTGCCGATGGGGGCGATGCGATGCAATGGGGATTCTGAACCCAGAATCCCCAGATGTTTAAAACAATCCGGGATTCAGGGTCTGTACTTCGGCCGACTTCGCCGACCTCCGTACATCCCGGAATGACGGTCAACGGTCAGTAGCAAAGAACCGACACAAAAAAGCGCCGCTGCTTTCGCAACGGCGCGTTTTGCAGTCCTGCAGCTGTTCGCTCGAACAGCCCCGAAACTTACGTATTCATCGAATCGAAGAATTCCGAGTTGTTCTTCGTGTTGCGGAGCTTGTCGAGCAGGAAGTCGATAGCGTCCATCGTACCCATCGGATTGAGGATCCGGCGGAGCACATACATCTTCTTGAGGAGCTGCGGATCGGTGATGAGCTCTTCCTTGCGGGTGCCCGAGCGCGAAATATCGATCGCCGGGAAGGTCCGCTTGTCCGAGACCTTGCGGTCCAGGATGAGCTCCGAGTTACCGGTACCCTTGAATTCTTCGAAGATGACTTCGTCCATGCGGCTGCCGGTATCGACCAGCGCGGTGGCGATGATGGTCAGCGAACCACCTTCTTCCACATTACGGGCGGCACCGAAGAAGCGCTTCGGACGCTGCAGCGCATTGGCGTCGACACCGCCGGTCAGCACCTTGCCGGATGAAGGCACCACGGTGTTGTAAGCACGGCCAAGACGGGTGATCGAATCCAGCAGGATGACCACGTCGCGGCCATGTTCGACCAGGCGCTTGGCCTTCTCGATCACCATTTCGGCGACCTGAACGTGACGGACGGCCGGTTCGTCGAAGGTCGAGGAAACGACTTCGCCCTTCACCGAACGCTGCATGTCGGTGACTTCTTCCGGACGTTCGTCGATCAGAAGAACGATCAGATAGCATTCCGGGTGGTTGGCGGTGATCGAATGCGCGATGTTCTGCATCAGCACGGTCTTACCCGTACGCGGCGGCGCGACGATCAGTGCGCGTTGACCCTTGCCGATCGGCGCGACGATGTCGATGACACGCGCCGAGAGATCGCGGCGGGTCGAATCTTCCAGCTCGAGGCGGAAGCGCTGGTCCGGAAACAGCGGGGTGAGGTTGTCGAAATTGACCTTGTGCTTCGACTTCTCGGGATCTTCGAAGTTGAGCGTATTGACCTTGAGCAAAGCGAAATAACGTTCGCCTTCCTTCGGGCTGCGGATATGGCCTTCGACCGTATCCCCAGTGCGCAAGCCGAAGCGGCGGATCTGCGACGGCGAGACATAGATATCGTCCGGACCTGGCAGGTAGTTCGCATCGGGCGACCGCAAGAAGCCGAAGCCGTCGGAGAGAACCTCGACGACGCCTTCACCGATGATGTCGGTTTCCTTGATCGCCAGCTGCTTCAAGCTCGCGAACATCAGCTCCTGCTTGCGCATGGTGCTGGCATTTTCGACCCCGAGCTCTTCCGCAAACGAGACAAGCTCGGCTGGCGTCTTGGCCTTGAGGTCCTGGAGTTTCATTTCCCGCATTGGGAGGTGTCCTGTGGAAAGTCGGGGAGGGAGCGCGAGGTAGCCAAGACGGATGCGGACGCTGGAAAAGATCAGGAAAGTCCGCAGGTCTCTGGCCAGGAAGTCTTGAGCGAGGAAGGTGCTGAAGGAGCTTCAAACCTGATGCGGTGGCCGGTTCAAAAAGCGAAACCGGTACAAACCACATCCGCCTGCGTGGGGTGGGATGACGCGAATATAGAAAATCGCAGGGTGTCGCGCAAGGAGCCGAAACGGCGGTTGTGATGAGAAATTTGGCCTAGAACGGCTTCACGATCACCAAAATGACGATCAGGATCATCAAAATTGTGGGTACCTCGTTGATAATTCGATAGAATTTCGAAGTCCGCGTATTTTTGTCCTGAGCAAAATCACGCACCCGGGCACTCAGAAAGCCATGAACGCCAGACATCAGCAGCACCAGCGTCAGTTTGGCGTGAAACCAGCCCGAGCTGAACCAGTGACCGGCCCAGGCGAGATACAGGCCGAGGATCCAGGTGACGATCATCGCCGGATTGATGATCGCCTTGAGCAGGCGACGCTCCATCACCTTGAAGGTTTCGGATTGCTTCGAACCGATCTCCGCATCGCAGTGATAGACGAATAGTCGCGGCAGATAGAGCATGCCCGCCATCCACGAGATGACGGCGATCACATGCAGCGCCTTGGCCCATTCATACATTCAAAAGTTCTTTCCAGCATCACTGCGTCCCATCGCACGTGCCGAGACCGGACATTTCACCGGAAAGCCGCGTTGCAGGACGCGCCGATACAGAGCGGATCACCGCACTATCCGCAAGCCATCCTTCTCTTAAATAATATTTATAGAATCTTAGGTTTGAGTCTAAGTGACAGTGGATTTCAGCCGCCCAAAACAATCCCGGAACTGTCCCACGCTTATGCACATCGCCACGTGATTTCCCCAAAGCGGCCTGCATGCAAGTTCGATATGCAGCGCAAAGGCTTACCGTCGCCGTGCACTGGATTATCCCAAGACAAACCCGGATAACCCCATTATCATTCAGAGCAGCCTCAGAGCTTTTCCTCTTCATGAGCCCTGTGAAGAAAAAACCGAGTTATCCCGGGCTCGCCGAGGCGATGGTCGATTTCCCGGAAAAGCTCCACAGAGATTCACAGGACATACACGATCATGGTGCCCACCACCGGCAGCTATTTTCATCTTCATCTGGTCTCCGATTCGACCGGTGAGACGTTGATCACGGTGGCCCGCGCCGTCGCGGCGCAATATGCGAATGTCACGCCGGTCGAGCATGTCTATCCGCTGGTCCGCAGCCAGAAACAACTCGATCGCGTGCTCTCCGAAATAGAGGAAGCGCCCGGCATCGTTCTCTTCACGCTGCTGGAAAAAGATCTGGTTGGCCGGTTGGAAGCCAAGTGCCAGGAGATCAACAGCCCGAGCCTGTCGATCATCGGGCCAGTGATGCAGCTGTTTCAGGCTTATCTTGGTGCGTCGACCACCGGCCGCGTCGGTGCGCAGCACACGCTCAACGCCGAATATTTCAAGCGTATCGACGCGCTGAATTATTCGATGATGCATGACGACGGCCAGCATGTGGAAGGCCTCGAAGAAGCGGACGTGGTTCTGGTCGGCGTTTCGCGCACATCGAAGACACCAACATCGATCTATCTTGCCAATCGTGGTGTGCGCACGGCCAATGTGCCGCTCGTCCCGGGCATCCCCATTCCCCATCAGCTTGAGACGTTGAAAAATCCGCTGGTGGTCAGCCTGCACGCGACGCCGGAGCGCTTGATTCAGATTCGCCAGAACCGGCTTCTCAGCATTGGCAGCGATACGGCCAATGACGATTATATCGATCGCCAGTCGGTCACGGACGAAGTCACCTATGCGCGCAAGCTTAGCGCCAAATACGGCTGGGCTTTGTTGGAAGTGACACGTCGCTCCATCGAGGAAACCGCGGCGGCCATCATGAAACTGTTGGCCGATCGCCAGCGTCAGAGGATGTCCGAATGACCATTTGGCGTGGCGTGCAACCGCTGATCCTGGCGTCGCAAAGTTTGGCGCGTCGTGAGTTGCTGGCGAATGCTGGCATTACGTTTGACGCGATGCCGGCGGATATCGACGAGCGCGGCATCCAGCAGAAATCCGGGTTGAAGGCGCCGGGCGAGATCGCAGCCTTGCTCGCCGAGCGGAAGGCGGCCTTTATCTCGCTGCGTCATCCCGGCCGCTATGTTCTTGGCGCCGATCAAATCCTGGCGCTCGGGGATCGGATGTTCAGCAAACCCGCCGGACGCGAACAGGCGGCCGAACAACTTGCGATCCTCGCCGGTCGGACCCACGAATTGCATTCAGCGCTTGCCGTCGTTTGCGATGGTGCGACGTTGTTCTCCAATGTCTCCGTGGCGCATATGACCATGCGCAAGCTGGATGGTACGGCGATCAATGCCTATCTGGACGCTGCGGGCGACAAGGTGACGACGAGTGTCGGCGCCTATCAGCTCGAAGGTCTGGGTGTGCATCTGTTCGAGCTGATTGAAGGCGATCACTTCACCATTCTTGGTCTGCCACTACTGCCACTGCTGAGTTTCCTGCGCGGCGAAGAGATGATCGCGATCTGATTTTGATGAGGACTTGATGCGCGTATTGGGGCTGACCGGTTCGATCGGAATGGGGAAATCCACCACGGCGAAGTTGTTCATGGAAGCCGGCGTGCCGGTCTATGACGCCGACGCCACCGTGCACATGATCTATGAGGGCGAAGCTGCACCGCTGATCGAGGCGGCGTTTCCCGGAACCACCGTGAATGGCAAGGTCGACCGCGCGAAGCTATCGCCGCTGGTGGTGCACGATGCCGCCGCGATGAAGAGGCTCGAGCAGATCGTGCATCCGCTGCTCGGCGCCTATCACAGAAAATTCCTGGACGATGCAGAGAAGTCGGGTGCGCCGGTGGCAGTCGTCGATGTGCCCCTGCTCTATGAAACCGGCGGAGAAAAGCGGGTCGATGCTGTAGTCGTCGTGTCCACCAATCCCGAGCAGCAGCGCGAGCGTATCCTGGCGCGCGAGGGTATGACGGCCGAGAAACTCGACGCCATTCTGGCGCGGCAGCTGCCTGACGCCGAAAAGCGCAAGCGCGCCGACTTCGTGGTGGATACATCGAACGGATTGGATCCCGTGCGGGAGCAGATCCGTGAAATTCTCGCCGAGGCTGTTAAGATGCCGCAACGGCGACCGTAACCGCCCCCTGATTCGACAACCGGCTTACTGCGATGCGCGAAATCGTCATGGATACCGAAACAACCGGCCTCGATCCCCTCCGGGGCGATCGGCTGGTGGAAATCGGTTGCCTCGAAATTTTCAACCGGATGCCGACCGGCCAGACCTTCCATGTCTACGTCAATCCCGAGCGTGACATGCCTCAGGAAGCATTCAACGTGCACGGGCTGTCGGCCGAGTTCCTGTCGACCAAGCCGCTGTTTCACGAAGTGGTCGACGACTTCATGGCCTTCATCGGCGATTCGCCGCTGGTGATTCATAACGGCATGTTCGACCTCGGCTTCATCAATGCCGAACTCGATCGCATCAAGCGCCCGCCGGTGCCGCGCGAGCGTCTCGTTGACACGCTGCTGCTGGCGCGCCGCAAGCATCCCGGTGTGTCGAACAAGCTCGACGATCTCTGCGCCCGCTATGCGATCGACAATTCCCGCCGCACCAAGCACGGCGCGCTGCTCGACTCCGAATTGCTGGCGGAAGTCTATATAGACCTCATTGGCGCCCGTCAGTCGCAACTGATCCTGGCGGACGAAGCGCCTGCGCAGCGCACCGGCAGCATCAATGACGCGCCGCGCCGCCAGCGCGAGATCGCACTTGCGCCGCGCGTGACCGAAGCCGATCGCGCCGAGCACCGCGCCTTTGTCGCAACGATGGGCGAGAAGGCAATCTGGAACGAATTTCTGGGAACGCCGTCGTAAAACGACAATGGCCGGGACAAGCCCGGCCATGACGTAAGCTTATTGTTTGGAGCACCCGAACTTAGTTTGCCGGACCAGCGTCGGCTTGAGCCTGACGTTCTAGGTTCTGCCGGTACAGACCGACGAAATCCACGGGATCGAGCATCAGCGGCGGGAAGCCACCATCGCGCACCGCGGTGGCGATGATTTCGCGCGCGAACGGGAAGAGTAGGCGCGGGCATTCGATCATAACCAGCGGGTGCAGGTTTTCCTGTGGCACGTTGACGATGCGGAACACGCCGGCATAGGCCAGTTCGAAAGAGAACAGTACCGAGCCGGCGTTCTCGGCCTTGCCCTCGACCGACAGCGTCACTTCATATTCGCTCTCGGAGAGATTGTTGGCGCCGACATTGATCTGGATATTGATGTTCGGCTGCTGGGCCTGCGGTGCCAGCGAGGCTGGGGCGTTCGGGTTTTCGAACGACAGGTCCTTGGTGTACTGCGCCAGTACATTAAGCTGAGGGGGGGACTGCTCCGGAGGGGTGCCGTTGCCGTTTGCCATCGAAAATTCTCCTGAAGCGCTGCCGGGCGGGTGGAACCGGTTCGTCGCGGGCGTCCGCACGAACGGTCGAATGAGGTGATCGCGGCGAGTGGCTATCATAGGCCTGCGGCACTCGACAAGGATGCCACGCCACAACCTGGACGCTAGAAAATCGCTGGTTTGACCCACCGCTTGGGCATCCAGGTGCAAAACCGGTCATATTCGCCCCGAATTCACGTTAAATGACTGAAAGTGCGGGTTTTCCTCGTTCGATCCGATTTCCTCTGACAGACAAACGCGCTAGAATTTATCGAAACGGTTGCGGTCGAGGCTGCCGGTGCGAAGGCCGCTTTGCCGCAGCCGGACACGATGGCGCGCCATTGGCTGGGCTTAGTTTCATGTCTACATGGAGCAGGTTCGCCCATGACGCGATCTCCCGACCCTGTGGGAGCCGATTTCAGCACCGCGATGGGCGGCATAGTCTTCCGCCGGGCATGCCCGGCACCGATCAGAAAGCAATAAGACGTGGACATTTACACCATCATCTTCCTGGCACTGGCGGTCTTCATTTTCATCCGCCTGCGCAACGTGCTCGGACAGCGCACCGGCGAGGAGCGTCCGCCCTTCGACCGCGCCGCGCGTGATGCTCTGCCGCCCGAAGGCAATGTCGTGCCGATGCCTGGCGGTCCCATCGATCAGGCTGCGCCGGCACCGGCCGCCGACGTCTCTCCCGCCGAGCGCTGGAAGGGCATCACCGAACCGGGCACGCCGCTCGCCGCCGGTCTCGATGCCATCGTCGACCAGGATTCGTCGTTCGATCCGCGCCATTTCATCACCGGCGCCAAGGGCGCCTATGAGATGATCGTGTTGGCCTTTGCCAATGGCGATCGTCGGTCGCTGAAGGATCTGCTGTCATCGGAAGTGTTCGACTCGTTCGACGCCGTCATCAAGGACCGCGAGAAGAACGAGCAGAAGACCGAGACCCGTTTCGTCTCCATCGACAAGGCCGAACTCGTCGGCGCCGAAGTGCGCGATCGCGCGGCACAGCTCACCGTGCGTTTCGTGTCGCAGATGATTTCGGTGACGCGCGACAAGACCGGCGCTGTGGTCGACGGCAATGCCGACAAGGTCAGCGACATCACCGACGTCTGGACCTTTGCCCGCGATATCACCTCGCGCGATCCGAATTGGAAGCTGGTTGGCACCGGCAGCGTGCAATAACGCTGCCGGGCTCGGCCGGCTTGCCGCGCTGTGCGTGATTGCTGCTGCGTTGGTTCCTGCCTCTGCAGACGCGCGGGTCCGGCGTCACGCCAAGCACGTCAAGAATGATCCTGCACAATTTGTATATGTGCCGCGGCACAATCCGCCGCGGGAATGGCCGTTCGAATTCACAGGCAGCCAATATGCGCCGGTGAATTGGGCCGATATCGCCGGCTGGAGCGAGGACGATCACCTCCTCGCCTTCCAGGCTTTTCGCACCAGCTGCAAGCCGATTGTTGCTCAACGCAACCCACCAACTGATTCGAAGGCGCTCGGCACCACGCTCCGCGATCCCTGCCGGGCTGCGAGAACTGCCGAGATTTCCGATGGCGCCAAGGCCCGCGCCTTCTTTGAAGACCATTTTCTGCCGCTGCGTATCTCACGGCTCGGCGAACCCGAAGGTTTCGTCACGGGCTACTACGAGCCAGTGATCGACGGTTCGCGCACGAAGACTGACGTTTACACCGTGCCGGTCTATCGCCGCCCGTCGAATCTGTTTGTGCGCGGCTATCGCCAGTCATCTGCGAGCATGCCGAATGGCGGCGATGTGTTCCGCAAGATTGGCCGTCGCAAACTCGTGCCTTATTATGATCGTGGTGAGATCGAAGACGGCGCCATCGCCGGGCGCGGGCTTGAAATCGTCTGGCTGAAGAGCCAGACCGATTTGCTGTTCACGCAGATCCAGGGCTCGGCGCGCGTCCGCCTCGAAGACGGCGGCACGGTGCGGATCAATTACGATGCGCATAATGGCTATCGCTATACGCCGGTCGGTCGCGTGCTGATTGATCGTGGCATCATTCCGCGCGAGCAGATGTCGATGCAGCGTATCCGGCAATATATGGAAGAGAACCCGGATGCCGCGAGCGAACTGCGTCGGCAGAATCGCTCTTATGTCTTCTTTCGCGAAGTGCAGCTCTCCGACAAGGACGAAGCCGTCGGTGCGCAAGGCGTGCCGCTGACGCCGGGCCGATCCATCGCCGTCGACAAGTCGCTGCATGTCTATGGCACACCGTTCTTCATCGAAGGCGATCTGCCGGTCGACTCGGATACGGCAAAGACGCCGTTCCGTCGCCTGATGGTAGCGCAGGACACCGGCTCGGCCATTGTCGGCCCGGCCCGTGCCGATCTGTATTTTGGGGCCGGCGCAGAAGCTGGCCGAGTCGCCGGCCGGATGCGCCATCCTGCGCGCTTTGTTATGCTGGTGCCGAAGAGTCTCGATCCCTCTGTGCGCGGCCATCACATGCCGCTGCCCGATGCGCGGCCGTCTGAGACAATCGCAAAGATGTTCCCGCAGACCGAGCCGAAGCCGGTCGAAGCATCGAAGGTCGAAAATTTCGCGATCGATAACAAGGCTGCAGCAAGGCCCGATACGTCCAGATCTGATACATCGGTCGCGTCGAAGCCCGCGGCGCCAGCCGTGACAGCGCCGCCGCCATTGCCGGTTGCAAAACCGGCTGTGGCTGCAGTCGCGCCCACCCCGACATCGTCTCCATCCGTGGCTACGACAGTGCCATTGCCGGAGGCTCGGCCTGCGGTCGCGCCTCAAGTCGCAGCCGAGGCGAAGTCGCAGAAAAAACCCGAAGTAAAACCTGAAGTGAAGCGGGAAGCGAAACCGAAACGTGCCAAAGCCAGGCACCGCGTGTATCGTCGCGCAGCGAAGCAGCCGCAGTCCCTCTTCCGTTTCCCCTGGCAATGAAGCGTTCACGTCCACCGCAACTCATCGATCCCGTGGCGCCGCGCCGTCGCCGCGTGCTGAGCGAAGAGGAGCGCGCGCTGTGGGAACTGGTCGCCAAACAGGTCAAGCCGCTGCGCAAGAAGCGTGTGGTGAAGCCGGAGCCTGCGGAAGACGCGCCAACGCTTGTGAAAGTCGCGGCGCCCAGGAAGATGACCTCGGCACCGCCGGCAGTCCTCAAAACCGCAAAGCCTGCGCCGCCGCCGGTGCCGCCTCTGGCGCCGCTCGGCCGTCGCGAGCGTTCGCAGCTCTCGCGCGGTCGCAAGGACATCGACGCGCGGATCGATCTGCACGGAATGACACAGACGCGCGCGCATCACGCGCTGTCGGCATTCCTGCATCGCGCCAGCCATGACGGAATGACTTTCGTGCTGGTTATCACCGGCAAGGGCCGCACGACCGGCCCGGAATCCGAGCGCGGCGTCCTGCGCCGCCAGGTGCCGCTCTGGCTGGGGTTGCCGGAGTTTCGTTCGCTGGTGGTTGGATTCGAGGAAGCGCATATCGGGCACGGCGGCGCCGGTGCGCTGTATGTGCGGATCAGGCGGGCGCGTTCTTAACCTCTCCCCGCAAGAGCGGGGCGAGGGAGCGAAAGGTCGGTGCTTCGTCTCACAAAATAAACCGGCTCAGATCCGAATTCTTCGCCAGATCCCCCACATGCTTCTGCACATAGGCGGCATCGATTCGGATGGTCTCGCCGTTGCGATCGGGCGCAGCGAAGGAAATCTCGTCGAGCACGCGCTCCATCACCGTCTGCAAACGTCGTGCGCCGATATTCTCGACGCTTGAATTCACGGCAACGGCAACGTCGGCCAGTGCATCGATGGCGTCGTCGGCGAATTCCAGCGTCACGCCTTCGGTCTGCAATAGCGCCACATACTGCTTGATCAGCGAAGCCTCCGGCTCGGTGAGAATGCGGCGCATGTCGTCGCGGGTCAGCGCATTGAGCTCGACGCGGATCGGCAGGCGGCCCTGCAATTCCGGCAAGAGATCGCTCGGCTTGGCAATATGGAATGCGCCGGACGCGATGAACAGGATGTGGTCGGTCTTCACCGCGCCATGCTTGGTGGAGACGGTAGTGCCTTCGATCAGCGGCAGCAGGTCGCGTTGCACGCCTTCGCGCGAGACTTCGCCGCCGCTGCGCCCATCACGCACGCAGATCTTGTCGATCTCGTCGAGGAACACGATGCCGTTGTTCTCGACGACTGAAATCGCTTCCTGCACGAGCGCGTCGCTGTCGAGCAGCTTGTCGGCTTCCTCATTCACCAACGGCTCATGCGCATCTTCTACCCGGAGGCGGCGCGTCTTGGTGCCCTTCCCCATCTTGCCGAAGATATCGCCAATCGAGATCGCGCCCATCTGCGCGCCGGGCATTCCCGGGATTTCGAACATCGAGGGGCCGCCGGAGGACTGAACCTCGATCTCGATCTCCTTGTCGTTGAGCTCGCCGGTGCGGAGCTTCTTGCGGAACGACTCTTTCGTTGCTGCGCTCGCGGTGGCGCCGACCAGCGCATCGACCACGCGATCCTCGGCGGCGAGCTGAGCTCGCGCCTGGACGTCCTTGCGCTTGCGCTCGCGGGTTAGCGAGATCGCGACCTCGACGAGGTCCCTGATGATCTGCTCGACATCACGGCCGACATAGCCGACCTCGGTGAACTTGGTGGCTTCGACCTTGATGAAAGGCGCGCCGGCGAGCTTCGCCAGCCGCCGTGCGATCTCGGTCTTGCCGACGCCGGTGGGGCCGATCATCAGGATGTTCTTTGGCAGCACTTCGTCGCGGAGCGATCCGGTCAGTTGCAGGCGCCGCCAACGATTGCGCAGCGCGATCGATACCGCGCGCTTGGCGTCGTGCTGGCCGACGATGAACCGGTCGAGTTCGCTTACGATTTCGCGGGGAGAAAAGTCGGTCATGTCACTCTACGTAAGTTGAGAAGGGCGTGGGGACAAGCGGATCAGATAATAGGTGGGCCGGCCTGCCAGGTTCGGATCGCTTCGAATGGATGAATCAGCATGATCACGTTCAAAGTGAGATTGTCGCGAATGTGCAGGCCGACCAGTACCTCGAACAGAAGCGCGATCGCGACGGTCGCGGCGACTGGGAGCTTCCGCGCAAGGATGAAGCCCGTGATCATCGAGAGTGTATCAGCCAGTGAATTGACGATGCTGTCGCCGAAATAATCCAGCGACATCGTACCCGCGCGATAGCGTTCGATGATCCAGCTCGAATTTTCCAGCAGCTCCCAGCCGCCTTCAATGAGCATGGCGACGATCAGGCGCGCGATCCAGGACAGTCGTGGAAGCAGCAGCCAGGTGGCGGCGTAAAACAAGAAGCCGTGGATGATGTGAGAGAATGTGTACCAGTCGGTGAGGTGCTGTGAATTCTCCGAACTCAGCACCACGCCATGCCACAGCTTCACGTAGCCACAGGCGCAGATCGGCAATCGCCCCATCGCATAAAGAAGAGTCGCCTGCAGGGCGAGCAGGCCGAGTGCGATGACGACGCCCTGCTTGACCGAGAGGTCGCTGCCGGACGACGCGCGGGTATTGTGACCCGCGACGGTCATGCCTCCAGCATTTCCAGCGTCACGTTGCGGTTGGTGTAGACGCAGATATCGGCCGCGATATCCAGCGACTTGCGCACGATGGTCTCGGCATCCTGGTCGGTATCGACCAGCGCCCGCGCCGCAGCCAGTGCGTAATTGCCGCCGGAGCCGATGGCCATCACGCCGGCTTCCGGCTCGAGCACGTCGCCGGTGCCGGTCAGCACCAGCGAGACGTCCTTGTCGGCGACGATCATCATGGCTTCCAGCCGGCGCAGATACCGGTCGGTGCGCCAGTCCTTGGCGAGTTCGACGGCCGCCCGGGTCAATTGGCCGGGATACTGCTCCAGTTTGGCTTCGAGACGCTCGAACAGCGTGAAGGCGTCCGCCGTGGCGCCGGCAAAGCCGCCGATCACGTCGCCCTTGCCCAGTTTACGGACCTTTTTGGCGTTGGATTTGATGACCGTCTGGCCGATCGAGACCTGGCCGTCGCCGCCGATCACGACTTTACCGCCCTTGCGGACGGTCAGGATGGTGGTGCCGTGCCAGACCGGGGACGATCCGTCATGGGAAGCCGAATAAGATGCGTTCATGGAAACCCTCTTGAGCGCCTGATCTAGGCACGGATACCGGCCGTTGCAAATCCGGCGAGGAAGCATAGGCCAGCGGCCGATGGGCGCGGATTCCGGTCACCATAGGCGCAAAGATCGGTCCGGAATCGGCTCTCTCGCGGTAGCGAAGGTGTCATCTCCCTGTTAAAAGGGCGCGTTTTCAGCAGGCGGAGAGGCGTTTTCATGCGCACGGCGACGATCAAGCGCAAGACCAAGGAAACCGATATCGAGGTCTCCGTGAACCTCGACGGTACCGGCGTATCCAAATCGACCACCGGAATCGGCTTCTTTGACCATATGCTCGATCTGCTCGCCCGCCATTCCCGCATCGACGTCACCGTGAAAGCGGTCGGCGACCTTCATGTCGATTTCCATCATACGGTAGAGGATGTCGGTATCGCGCTTGGCCAGGCGGTCAAGCAGGCACTTGGCGACATGGCCGGGATCACCCGCTATGCCTCGGTCTATATGCCGATGGACGAGACCCTGACCCGGGTGGCGCTGGATATTTCCGGCCGGCCGGTGCTGGTGTTCAAGTCCACCTTCCCGACCCACAAGATCGGCGAATTCGACACCGAGCTGGTGCGCGAGTGGTTCAACGCCTTTGCCGGCAATGCGGGCGTGACTTTGCACGTCGAAACCCTATATGGCGAGAACAGCCATCACATTGCCGAATCCTGCTTCAAGGGTCTGGCGCGGGCGCTGCGGGCGGGTGTTGCGATCGATCCGCGCAACGCCGGCGAAGTGCCATCCACCAAGGGTCAGCTCGGCGGCTGATCGGCCTCTACGGTTTCGGGCGGAGTTTGCCATGCCGGTCTACACAGTTCACGCACCTCGCGGTGCCGGCCCTGAGCCGTTTGCGGCAACGGACAAGTTCGAGTTCGTGCGCGATGGATTCCATTTCTGGGCGTTCGTCGCCGGCCTGATCTGGCTGATCTATCATCGGCTGTGGTGGGCACTGCTCGGCTATGTCGTGCTGTCGATCGCCGGCGAAGTCGCGCTGTCGATGTTGAAGGTCGATCTCGGCGCCCGTTTCGTCGTGATGCTGCTGTTCGCGCTGCTGATGGGCTTTGAGGCCGCCAGCCTGCGCCGCTGGACGCTGTCGCGCGGCAAGTGGCGTCAGCTCGATGTGGTCGTCGCCGATAACAAGGATGCCGCCGAGCGTCGCTTCTTCGATCGCTGGACCGCGCAGCACAACGCAGTCAACGATCAGTGGGCGAGCGATCGCGGCGGTCCGCCGCCGACCCGTCACGCGCCCGGCCAAGCATTCTCGCGTCCGCCGTCGCCGGCGCAAAACGACATCATCGGGTTATTCCCGCAACCGGGGGTGACACGGTGAGCGTTGCCATTATCGATTACGGCTCGGGCAACCTGCATTCTGCGGCGAAGGCGTTCGAGCACGCCGCGCGCAGCATGGACGTGCCGGAGAAAATTATCGTCACGCGCGATCCTGAAACGGTGTTTCGCGCCGATCGCATCGTGCTGCCCGGCGTCGGCGCTTTCGCGGATTGCCGCAAGGGACTGGATTCACTGGACGGCATGGTCGAGGCGATGACCGAAGCGGTGCGCGACAAGGCTCGACCCTTTTTTGGCATCTGCGTCGGCATGCAGCTGATGGCGACCAAGGGCAAGGAGCACGTTACGACCGACGGGCTGGGCTGGATCGCCGGCGATGTCGAGAAGATCAAGCCGCGCGAAGAGAACCTGAAGATCCCGCATATGGGCTGGAACACACTCGACATGGTGCGCGAGCACGCGGTGCTGGAGCGCCTGCCACTCGGGCCGAAGGGTCGCCATGCCTATTTCGTACACTCCTATCACCTGAACGCGGTCAACGAGGCCGATGTGCTGGCGCGCGCCGATTACGGCGGTCCCATTACCGCCATCGTCGGCAAGGACACCGCGATCGGTACGCAATTTCATCCCGAAAAGAGCCAGCGTTTCGGGCTGGCTCTGATTTCGAACTTTCTGAAGTGGAAGCCGTGATTCTCTTTCCCGCCATCGATCTGAAAAACGGCCAGTGCGTTCGCCTTGAGCAGGGCGACATGGCGCGCGCCACTGTGTTCAACCTCGATCCCGCAGCACAGGCGCGCGACTTCGAGACTCAAGGCTTCGAATATCTCCATGTTGTCGATCTCGATGGCGCCTTTGCCGGTAAGCCGGTGAATGCGCAGGCCGTGGAATCGATGCTGAAGGTCATCAAGATGCCGGTGCAGCTCGGCGGCGGCATTCGCGATCTCAAGACGGTGGAAGCCTGGCTCTCCAAGGGCATTACCCGCGTCATCATCGGAACGGCCGCGGTGCGCGATCCCGCGCTCGTGAAGGAAGCCGCGAAGAAATTCCCCGGCAAGGTGGCCGTCGGCCTCGATGCGCGCGATGGCAAGGTTGCCGTCGAAGGCTGGGCCGAGACCTCGACGGTTACAGCACTTGAAATCGCGCAGCGTTTTGAAGATGCCGGCGTTGCCGCCATCATCTTCACCGACATCGCGCGCGACGGTTTGCTCAAGGGTATCAATTGGGATGCGACGATTGCGCTGGCAGATTCGATTTCAATTCCGGTGATCGCCTCGGGCGGTCTCGCCTCCATCGATGATATCAAGGCCATGCTTGAGCCACGTGCTGCGAAGCTCGAAGGCGCGATCTCCGGCCGTGCGCTGTATGACGGGCGGATTGATCCGGCCGAGGCGCTGAAGCTCATCAAGCAGGCGGCATAAGGACCGAGCCATGTTCAAAGTCCGCGTCATCCCCTGCCTCGACGTCAAGGATGGACGCGTGGTGAAGGGCGTTAATTTCGTCGACCTGCGCGATGCCGGCGATCCCGTAGAGGCTGCGATCGCCTATGACGCCGCTGGCGCCGACGAGCTCACTTTCCTCGATATCAACGCCACCCACGAAAACCGCGGCACCATGATGGACGTGGTCCGTCGCACCGCCGAAGCCTGCTTCATGCCGCTCACCGTCGGCGGTGGCGTGCGTACGGTGGACGATATCAAGACGCTGCTGCGCGCCGGTGCCGACAAGGTCTCGATCAATTCGGCCGCGGTGGCCAATCGCCAGTTCGTCAAGGAAGCCGCCGAGAAGTTCGGCGACCAGTGCATCGTAGTGGCGATCGACGCCAAACGGTCCGGCTCGCGCTGGGAGATCTTTACCCATGGCGGCCGCAAGTCGACCGGCATCGATGCCATCGAATTCGCCCAGGAAGTCGTGTCATTGGGCGCGGGTGAAATCCTGCTCACCTCGATGGATCGCGACGGCACCCGCTCCGGCTTCGATATCGAACTGACCCGGGCCATCGCCGACAGTGTCGGCGTACCGGTGATCGCCTCGGGCGGCGTCGGCAATCTCGATCATCTGGTCGAAGGTATCAGGAACGGCCACGCCACCGCGGTGCTGGCGGCCTCGATTTTTCACTTCGGGGAATTTACCATTCGCGAGGCCAAGGAGCATATGGTCCGGGCTGGACTGCCGATGCGGCTCGACCCCTAGGTCAATCTCTGGCAGGAGTTTGCGCTGCCCAGCCAACAAGGCGCCGAAATGGCTTTTACGCTTCATGACCTTGCCGATACCATCGACGCCCGCGCGGCGGCGGGTGGCGACGCGTCCTATACCCGCAAGCTGCTCGACAAGGGCGCGGAGCATTGCGCCAAGAAATTCGGCGAGGAAGCGGTCGAGACCGTGATCGCGGCGGTCGAGAACGATCGCACCAATCTGATCAATGAAAGTGCCGACCTGCTGTTTCATCTGCTGGTGCTGCTGAAAGCGCGCGGCGTAACGATTCAGGAGGTCGAGGCGGCGCTCGGTCAGCGCACGTCGCAATCCGGACTGCAAGAGAAAGCGTCGCGCAAGAGCGAGTAACAGCGTCGATCACAACGGGGACCGCTTCATGGATATGCGGGCAGACCAACAATACAATCCCTATCGGAATTTCTCGCGCGAGCAGTGGGCCAAGCTGCGCGACGATACGCCGATGACGCTGGAGGCCGGCGAGATCGCCGCCCTGCGTTCGATGTATGATCGCCTCGATCTGCGCGAGGTCGAAGAGATTTACCTGCCGCTGTCCCGCCTGCTTTCGATCTATGTCACGGCGACACAACGTCTGTATTACGCGCAGCGCAAGTTCCTCGGCATCGAGGATCGCAAGATGCCCTATATCATCGGCGTCGCCGGGTCGGTGGCGGTCGGCAAGTCGACCACCGCCCGCGTGCTGCAGGCACTGCTCGCAAGATGGTCGCCGCGGCCCAAGGTCGATCTCGTCACCACCGACGGCTTTCTCTATCCGAATGCGGTGCTTGAGCGCGAAGGCATCATGCAGAAGAAGGGCTTTCCCGAAAGCTACGATCTGCCGACGCTGCTGCAGTTTCTCAGTGACATCAAAGCCGGCCGCAATGCCGTCCGCGCGCCTGTGTATTCGCATCTCACTTACGACGTGGTCCCAAACAAGTGGGTCGAGGTCGATCAGCCCGACATCCTGATCGTCGAAGGCGTCAATGTGCTACAGACCGGCCGCCTCCCGCGCGACGGCAAGGCGGTGCCTGTGGTCTCCGACTTCTTTGACTTCTCCGTCTATATCGACGCCGATGAGCCGGTACTGCGCGACTGGTATGTGAGACGGTTTCTGGCGCTGCGTGACACCGCATTCCACGATCCGCGATCCTACTTCAATCGCTACGCATTGCTGTCGGATGAAGAAGCGACGGCGACGGCGCTGGCGATCTGGGAGCGCACCAACCTCGCCAATCTCGAAGACAACATCCTGCCAACACGACCGCGTGCGACGCTGATCCTCAAAAAGGGCGCGGATCATGTGGTGGAAAACGTCGCGCTGCGTCGCCTCTAAGCGATTACGCCGCGTGGCGTGAGGTGTCCGTGCTGAAATGCTCGATATAGCGTGCGCCGATCGACGTCACCGGCATCACGATCAGAACGTCGGTGGTGCCGAACTGATGATCGATCACGGCGCCGTCGCCGATCATGGCGCCGATCCGTAGATAGCCTTTGATCAGCGGCGGTAGCGCACGAAGCGCCGCCTTGGTGTCGATGGCATCCGCGGCCATCCGGTTCATCTCGACATAGCGCGACGGATGCGCGCGGGCGCGCCAGGCCTCGGGGGCACGCGCATTGTGGTGCAGGAACGACAGCGGCAGCGCGAGGCGATCCGGATCGGTGCCTTCAAAGCTGGCGCAGCCGATCATGACGTCGAACTTGTTCTGCCGCACGTAGCTCCAGATGCCCTGCCACAGCAATTCGACGGTGCGCTTGTTGCGGTAGCGCGGCAGCACGCAGGAGCGGCCGAGTTCAAGAAAGCGCAGACCGGCATGGCGCTCGATCATCCCCGACAGATCGAATTCGCTGTCGGTATAGAAGCCGCCATTCTGCATGGCCGCCTCATGGCGTAGCAGGCGATAGGTGCCGACCACCGGCTGCTTGCCGGACAATGTGGGCTTGGCATCGTGATCGACGACGAGAAGGTGATCGCAGATCTTGTCGAATGCATCCTTGTCGCGGCGTGCCAGCATGGTGGCGGCGTCGGCGATCGCGGTGCCGTTCTTGTAGAATACCTTGTAGCGCAGACGCTGCGCGCGCTTCACGTCGCGCTTGTCCTGCGCGAGGCGAACTTCGAGCGGACCCATCCGGCCCAGCGAATTCGTGGCGACGGGAATACCGTTGGCCGGATCGAGATGCAGCGGCGGCTTGAACCAGGTGATCGCAGTCTGCGCAGCGGCGCTCATGTTCTGGGGCCGCAACATCTGCATGAAACCCTGCTTCGGTCGCACCAGTTCGTTGCCGTGCATGGCCATCCCCAACTCAATCGCCTTGTGCCGCAGGCATCACGCGAATCATCGATGCGGCTTATCCGCACCAGACATCACGGGCGCTCAACAGCCGTGTGACGGGCGTGTTGCGGGGGTGTGACAGCGAAGGTGGAGCTAGGCGGCGACGTGCCGCATCTTGGCGAGTCCCTTGAGGGCTTCGGCGAGCTTGTCGCGGTCCAGCGGCTTCATCAGGAAGCCGTCCATGCCGGCCTCGAAACAGGCATAGCGATCTTCGACCAGTGCGTTCGCTGTGAGGGCCAGGATCGGCGTCCGCCTGACGCGTTGACCGGCCTCGCGCGCGCGAATGCGTTTGGTGGTCTCGATGCCGTCGAGCTTCGGCATCTGGATATCCATCAGGACGAGGTCATAGGGCGTGCCTGCGGAGTCGGAGGCGAGCCAGGATTCCAGTGCCTCTTCGCCGTTGGTGGTCACGACGGGCTTGTGGCCAAGCCGCGTCAGCAACGAGCGCATCAGTAGCGCGTTGATCTCGTTGTCTTCGGCGACCAGGATCGAGAGGCTGGGTGCCATCGCCGCCGTTGGTTCCGGTGTGGCCGGATCACGATCCAACGGATCATCGGCGGCGATTGTCGGTGAGTCCGTCTGTAATGTCAGGCGCGCGGCGAGCGAGGTCGCACGCAGTGGCTTCACCAGATAGCCGGTGAACGCACTCGGCGTTGTGGGCTGCAGCTCATGACGCATCGCCGGCGTGAACAGCACGATCCGTCGCAGCGCGTGCGGAATTGCAGCGTTCGCAAGCTGCTCGGCAGCGTCAGCACCAAGAGCGCGATCGATCATGACGGCATGCCATGAACGTTCGGGTAGCAGCGCCTGCGCGACGGCGAGATCGGAGACAGTGCAGGTCTGGGCGCCCCATCGCCCGAGTCGCAGGGCTGTGAGCGAAGCTTCGATGGTTTGTGGCGCCACCAGCATCACCGAAAGGTCCGTGAGATCCGGCGGCACGAAGGTCGCGGTGCCGCTGTCGGAAGCGGTGAGCGGGATAGACACTTCGAATGTCGAGCCGGCACCGAGCGTGCTCTGCAGCGTGATGCGGCCGTTCATGCGCTTGACGATGCGCTCGCTGATGCTGAGGCCAAGACCCGTTCCGCCATAGTGCCGCGCGGTACCCTCGTCTGCCTGTTCGAATTCGCGGAAGATGCGCTGCTGCGCATCCGGCGCGATGCCGATGCCGGTGTCGCGCACCAGGAAAGAGACTTCGTTCTGCCAGATGCCGGGTTCGACGATCAGCGCTACGCCGCCGGTCGCCGTGAACTTGATGGCATTGCCGGCGAGATTGAGCAGCACCTGGCGCAGGCGCGCCGCATCGCCCATCACTGTCAGCGGCAATCGCTCATCGACATAGGCCGCGATTTCGAGATTGCGTGCCTGCGCGCGCGGCGCCAGCAATTCGGTGATGTCCTCGATCAATCCGGCTAGTGCAAAGGGGCGATGTTCCAGATCGATCTTGCCGGCCTCGATCTTGGAGTAATCCAGTAGCTCCTCGATCAGCGACAGCAGCGCATCGCCGGAGGTCTTCACGGCCTTGGCGTAAGTGGTCTGTTCGGGGGTCAGCGGCGTATCGAGCAGCAAGCCGCTCATGCCGAGAATGCCGTTCAGCGGCGTGCGGATTTCATGCGACGCCATCGCAAGGAACCGTGACTTGGCGCGGTTGGCGGCATTGGCATGGTCGCGCGCTTCACCGAGGGCGCGCTCGGTCTGGGTGCGGTCGGTGACATCGCGTCCAACGCATTGCAACTCGGCGGGCTGGCCCGCATCGATCCGCACCAGACCTTCGCGCCAGGCGATCCAGCGCGGACCGGTCGCCGTGGCGATCTTCTGATCGTGCATGCTGGTGCCGTTGGGCTCGTTGGCGATATCGCCCTGCTCCAGCAGCGTGAGTTCGAAACGGCTGCCGATCAATGCTTCGCGTGATTGTTCCGCCAGCGCACAATAGGCATCGTTGACGAAGGTGATGCAGCCTTCGCTATTGCGGATTACGATCAGGTCGCCTTGCGCTTCGAACAGGCTGCGCGCGCGCTCTTCGGCTTCTTTCAATTCCCAGTTCCGATCGACCAGGGCTTCGTTATGCGCAGCCAATTTGCGCATCCGCTTGCCTATGAAGCGCATACGGATGCTCATGGTGGCCAAGGCGACGCAGGCCAGCGCGAACAGGAAGCTGGCACCGATCGCAAAAGCATGCGGATCGTAACCGGAGTCTTTGGAGGTCGAACCGGAGATGAAGCCATAGGCGCCACCGAAGGCAGCCGAGAACATCACGAAGGAGCGGATGACGAAAGCAAGCCACGGAAAGCGGCGCGCGAAGCGGCGGAAGTAGACCTTGATCCGGAAGACACCTTTCGCCACAGATCAGCACTCCGGCTTGGTCACATCATGGCTCGCGATTGCACGCGACTACAGGCCGCGATCAGGCGATCGCAGATCTCAGAAACAATGCGGGTATGTTGTTGCCAAGTGCTTGCACGGGGGCAGTTTTGAATTTGCCCGCGCAGACATGGTTGATGAAGCGTTAATGCGCGGCCTAGAGGCTGGCCGCTGCCATCCGCGCCGGGCTGCGGCTGTGGGCGCTGACGATCAGCGCTGCGGCATCGCGCACCGTGAAGCTGCGAGATTTCACGAAGATCCGGTAGTCGGCGTCGCCCTGTTCCGACAGGTAGATGATGGGCTCTGACGTTGCCGATGTGTCGGCAATACCGATGAAACGCGTCGCAGCGGTGACGGGACAGGCATCGGGTTCCGCTGCATCGACATCATCGAGCACGACAAAGTCGGCGGTCTCGGCGCTGTCGACGATCTGCACACGGACGGTTGCCTGTAGGGGATCGTTGGTGAAGCTGACATGCGATCGCGCCTGCCAGGGCATGGCGGCGATCTGGACGGTGGTCTCACCGGTGGAGATGCAGGGATGCGTGCCGGCTACGAGATCACCACGCGCGAGAAAGGCCGCGAGTACCAAAGGAATCGTCGAGGCTAAAATCTTGAAACGCAGCATGACACGGTACTCGCCCTGGCCCCGTAACGCGGGGTTATGGTGAGCAGAGCGTAAACAAAACTCGTTACTATCGCGTTGACGTCCACATCAGTGGCGAGGAGGAGACGTCAAGCAGCTCGGCGAATGTCCTCCGCCAGCGCGCGGTAAGACAACGCTTCGGCCAGATGCAGCCGCCCGATTTTCTCGGCGCCGTCGAGATCCGCCAGCGTCCGCGCCACGCGCAGTACGCGGTGATAACCGCGCGCGGTCAGTCGCATCGTTTCGGCGGCATCGCGCAACAATATCAGTCCCTGCGCATCGGGCTGCGCAACCGTTTCCAGCACGGAGGCGGGCGCGGAGGCATTGGTATGTGTGCCCGGCAATCCCGCCGCGGCATAGCGCATGGTCTGCAGATCGCGCGCGGCGGCGACACGCGCCGCGACTTCGGCGGAACCTGCCGACGGTGGTGGCAAAATGAGATCCGCCGCGGTGACCGCGGGCACTTCGATGCGTAGATCAATGCGGTCCATCAAGGGGCCCGAGATGCGCGCCTGATAGTCCGAGGTGCAGTGGTCGATCCGGCCGCGCTTGCAGGAGAAGCCAGGCTCGAAAGCGTGACCGCAGCGGCATGGGTTCATCGCAGCGACAAGCATGAAACGGGCGGGATAGGTGACGCGGTGATTGGCGCGCGAGACCGCCACCTCGCCATTCTCGAGCGGCGCGCGCAGCGAATCCAGCACGCGCGGATCGAACTCCGGCAGTTCATCGAGAAACAGCACCCCCTGATGCGCCAGCGAAATCTCGCCCGGCCGCGCGCGCAACCCGCCGCCTGTGAGTGCGGCCATGCTGGCGGAATGATGCGGTGCGCGGAACGGCCGGCGTGCGGTGAGTGCGCCGTCCTTGATCTCGCCGGCCACCGACGCAATCATTGAGACTTCGAGCAGCTCCGCCGGCGACAGCGGTGGCAGGATCGACGGCAGCCGTGCCGCCAGCATGGATTTGCCGGAACCTGGCGATCCCGCCATCAATAGATGGTGGCCGCCGGCGGCAGCGATCTCCAGCGCGCGTTTGGCGCTTTCCTGTCCCTTGATGTCGCGCAGATCCAGCAGCGTTTCCTCACGCGCATGTATCTTCGGCTGCGGCCGCGACAGAACCTGCGTGCCCTTGAAGTGATTGGCGATCTGGATCAGCGATGTCGCGGCAATGATCTGAATATCGGGACTGGCCCAGGCGGCTTCCGCGCCGCAGGCTTCTGGGCAGATCAATCCCTCGTCGCGCGCATTGGCGCCGATCGCTGCAGGCAGTACGCCAGCCACTGGCGCGAGCGAGCCATCGAGACCGAGTTCGCCGAGCACGGTGAAGCCCGTCAATGCATCCGGCGGAATCGCGCCGATCGCGGCCATCAATCCCAGCGCGATCGGCAGATCGTAATGGCTGCCTTCCTTGGGTAAGTCAGCGGGCGCGAGATTGACGATGATCCGCCGTGCCGGCAGCGCCAGACCCGAGGCGACCAGCGCGGCACGGACCCGTTCGCGCGCTTCGGATACTGCCTTGTCGGGCAGGCCGACGATCAAAAAATTCGGCAGACCGGGCACGACCTGAACCTGCACGTCGACCGCGCGGGCCTCGATCCCCTCAAAGGCTACGGTGGAAACCCGTTGAACCATGCCGCCCCCATTCGAGATGAGAGCGTAACCTAAGGTTGCTTCTACATCAAGAACAATCAGTGAACGAAATGTAGCGGTAAAGTATGCTGGTTTCGGCTGAAGTCGGCCATTGGCGTAGAAAATCTTAAACACGTCATGCAAAGCATCCTATGAGCTTCGAGACGAAGACTGGGTGCCCGCAGATGTCAGATCGCTTGTCGATGCCGCCAGACGCTCCGGATGACGCCGACCTGATCGCTGCGCTGAAGGCGCAGATCGAAGCTCAACAGGCCATCATCGATCAACAGGCTGCTTCGCTGGCGCATAGCCGGAAGATATTCGATCGCTCCTCGGCGGCAGCGCGAATCGGCGTCTGGGAATGCGACCTCTCCGATGAATCGCTGGTCTGGACCGATGTTGTCTATGACATCTTCGATCTACCGCGTGGCTCGACGCCGATTCGCGAGGAGGCGCTCGCCTGTTATCCCGAAGAATCCGTCAGGGAACTGACGAAGCGGCGCAGCAAGGCCATCGAGGATCGCACGGGCTTCAGTCTCGATGCGGAGATCATCACCTTCAAGGGCAACCGGCGCTGGATCAGGATCACGGCCACTGTCGAGTCGGTCGATGGCGTTGCCGTCCGCATCTTCGGCATGAAGCAAGACATCACCGAAGAGAAAATTCTGGCGGATCGCAACCGCTATCTCGCCGAATTCGATACGCTGACCGGCCTCGCCAATCGCAGCCAGTTTCAAACCAAGCTGTCGCTGTTCGATGCGGCGTCGGCCATCAAGGTGAAGCCGTTCGGCGCGCTGCTGTTGATCGATCTCGATGAATTCAAGCCGGTCAATGACTGTTTCGGCCACGCAGCGGGCGATGCCTGCCTGACCGTTGTTGCAAATCGAATTCGCAACATCTGTGCCGGTGCGGAACTGGTCGCACGACTCGGCGGTGACGAATTCGCGGTTCTGCTGGGGCCTCACGCGGAATTCGAGGAAGCCTCGGAGACGGCGCGTGCGATTGTCACGCAGTTGGGACTGCCGATTGATCATCGCGGACAACAGTTGCGGGTTGGCGCATCGGTCGGCATCGCGCTGGCCGATAACTGCACGTCATCGCAATTGGCAGCCATGGCCGATTCGGCGCTCTATGCGGCGAAGGATGCCGGACGTGGCACGTTCCGGATCTACAAACGCGGAGCGGAGAGACGTCAGAGGGACGCCTCATCCGCGGCGTGAGGATAAATTGCTGCGGAATTCCTGCGGCGGTCACTGTCTCAAGATCGCCGCAGGAAAGTCGCAGGACTTCCGCTAGAGATTCATCACCATCGGCTCGGCGATATAGCGGAAGCCGTCGCCCGATTTGACCACATGGCCATAACCCGGCCAGGCAAAGTGATAGGACATCACGGCGGTCTTGTTGGCCGCGAGCATGTCGAGCATCTTTACCCGCGTTGCCGCGGCCATCTTCGGATCGGAATCATAGGCGAACTCCATCCGCGGCTTCTCCAGCAACAGCACCTGATGATGGGTGAGGTCGCCGAGGAACGCGAAGGACTTTCCGTCCGACTGGATCATGAACATGTGGTGGCCGAACGTATGGCCGGGCGCATGCATGGCAGTAACGCCGGGCAGGAACTCCTGGCCGTCCTTGAAGAACACCAGGCGATCCTTCACCGGCAGCAGGTTCTTGCGTGCATGGACGATGAAGTCCTTGAGCGGCGAACCGAGCTTGCCTTCGTCGGTCCAGAACTTGAAGTCTTCCTCGCTGAGATAGACCTGCGCATTGGGAAAAAGCGGCTTGTCATTGGCATCGACGATGCCGCCGATATGATCGATATGTGCGTGCGAGCACACCACGGCATCGATATCGCCCGGCTTGATGCCGGCTTCGGCCATGCTCTTCTGCAGGCGGCCCGTGGTGTTGCCGAATAGTTGTGACGTGCCCATGCCGGTGTCGAACAGGATGAGCTTGTCGCCCATGTTGACGATCGGCGCGTTCTGTTCGAGCACGACATTGCTGCTGCTGAGGAAATTATCCGTCAGCATCTTCTGCACGTCTTCCTTGGGCACGCCGACGAATGTGCCGGAGGGATCGCCGAGCGGCAAAGGTCCGTCCGAGACAACGGTGACTTCCGCGTTGCCTAACATGAAACGGTGGAAGTAGGGCGCTTGTGTGCCGAGCTTTGGTGCCTTGGCCGATGCGCTGCCGATAAGGCCGGGAGCGAGGAGATTAGCGCCCAACCCTGCGCCGAGCGAGAGCAGGGACCTTCGCGAAACTTCTGAAGTCATGCGTTTCTCCACTGATATGCTTTTGCTTGCCGCCATATGTAGCGGGCCGCCCGATTGGTCGAGCGTGCATCAGCATGCTGCGCTTGCCGTCCATGACTGGCAAGCAAAAGCAGCAAGCGGAGAATTGCGACAAATGGAATTCAAACTGCTGCGTCAAGTATTGACGCAGCGCAGCGAGTGACGCGAGCGGAGTTTACTTCCGCTTCGCTTCGATCACGTCCCAGACCCGCGCCGCGACATCCGGTCCGCCAAGCTTGGCGATGGCGCGAATGCCCGTGGGCGACGTCACGTTGATCTCGGTGAGATTGCCATCGATCACGTCGATGCCGACGAACAGCAGACCGAGATCACGCAGTGCCGGTCCGACACGTTCGCAGATTTCGCGCTCACGCGGCGAGAGTTCGGTGGCCTTGGCGGCGCCGCCACGCACCATGTTGGAGCGCAAATCGTCTTCAGCCGGCACGCGGTTCACGGCACCCGCGAATTCGCCGTCGATCAGGATGATGCGCTTGTCACCATGCTTCACTTCGGGGAGGAAGCGCTGGATGACCCACTGCTCCTTGAAGGTCACGGAGAACAGATCGTAGAGCGAACCGAAATTCATGTCCTGCGGCAGCACGCGAAACACCGCTGCGCCGCCATGGCCATGCAGCGGCTTCATCACCACAGCGCCATGCTCGGCGCGGAATGCATTAATCTCGTCCTTGTCGCGCGAGATTAGCGTCGGCGGCATCAGGTCCGAGAAGCCCATCACGAAAATCTTCTCCGGCGCGTTGCGCACCGAGGCCGGATCGTTGACCACCAGCGTTTTCGGATGAATGCGCTCGAGCAGATGCGTCGAGGTGATGTAAGCGAGATCGAATGGCGGGTCCTGCCGCAGCAACACCACGTCGAAGGATTCCATGTTGGTGCGGGTGGGATCGCCGAGGGTGAAATAATCGCCCTCGATATCGCGCACCGACAGCGATTGCACTGGCGCCACCACGTCATTGCCGCGCAGCGAGAGCTTGTCCGGCGTGTAATAGGACAGTTTGTGGCCACGCTTCTGGGCTTCCAGCAACATCGCGAAGGTCGAATCGCCCTTGTGATTGATGCGCGCGATGGGGTCCATCTGGACGGCGACGTTTAAGGTCATGCTGGGGTCCGGAATTGTGGTCGGGAAAGCGAAAATTCAGGTACTGGCGTCGAATGCCGCTAACAGATGGCGTGGCAAATGTCTTGGCGCAATCAGCACGACGTCGAAACGCAGGTCGAATTCTGCATGTTCGGGATGCGCCATCAGCCAGCCCTGGGCGGCATCCATGATCCGGGCCTGCTGACGTGGTGTCACCGCATAGGCGGCCTCGTCCAGGCTGGCGCGGGCCTTCACCTCGACAAAGGCGATCAGGCTGCGTTTCTTGGCGACAATGTCGATCTCGCCGTGGGGCGTGCGAAAGCGGCGTGCGAGGATGCGGTAGCCCTTGGCCAGCAGCAAAGCGGCAGCGCGGCTTTCGGCGGAGAGGCCGGTATTGAACGCGGCAACGCGTTCCGGCGCTGCCGGTCTGGCCGCGGGCTTTGGCGCGGAGACTTTGTCAGTCTTCGTCATCGCCGGCGTCCCTGTGAATCTCCTTCGCCAGTTCCAGCGCGCGAGCATAGACGGCGCGGCGCGGCCGGCCGGACAGTTCGACCGCATGTGCCACGGCATCCTTGACGCTGTCGCGCTGCAACGAGCTGCGCAGCAGGGCATCGAGATCGTCCTCGGTCATGGCCTGCGCATCCGCAGCCGGTGGCCCGATGACGAGCACGAATTCACCGCGGGTCTCCAGCCCATCGGCCCCCTTGGCCAGATCGACAATGGGTCCACGATTGATCTCTTCATGCATCTTCGTGAGTTCGCGGCAGATCGCCGCATCGCGGTTGCCCATGATATCAGCGAGATCGGCCAGCGTGTCCTGCACGCGGTTGCCGGAGTCGAACATCACCAGCGTGGCGTCGATGGCAGCGAGCTCCGTCAGCCGTGACCGGCGCGCCATTTGCCGTGACGGCAGAAAACCCTCGAAGAAAAAGCGATCCGTCGGCAGGGCAGAGACGGCCAGCGCGGCTAGCACCGAGGACGGCCCCGGCAGCGAAATCACATTGAAGCCTGCTGCAGTCACTTCCCGCACGAGTTTGAAGCCCGGGTCGGAAATCAATGGCGTGCCGGCATCGGACACCAGTGCGATGGACGCGCCCTGCGACAGCTTTTCAAGAATTTTTGGCCGTGCCTGTTCGGCATTGTGCTCATGATATTGCTTGAGTGTGCCGGTGATCCCGTAGCGCTCGGTCAGGCGGCGGGTGATGCGGGTGTCTTCGCAGGCGATGATATCGACCCCCGCCAGGGTCTCCAGCGCGCGCAGGGTGATGTCGCCGAGATTGCCGATCGGCGTGGCCACAAGATGCAGCCCCGGAACAGCTTTCGGTGCCATGAGCAGATGGCCGGAGACCGTGAAGGTCCGGGCCGATGGCGCCGCGGCGTCCGCAGGCGATGAGGAGAGGGGTGTTGCGCGCATGGCGACAATGTAGAGCGAATTGCGCCAAAGGGGGACAGCCGTTTTTTGGGCGTTTGGCCGTGGTTCATTCCCGTCGTGCTAATCCAGCCGCGGTGACGGGGTATGCCGGACATAAAGCTTTTGTTTTGGTTAACTTATCGCCGACAATATGTCTGAATCCGCGCCTCACACTATATAGTGGGTGACGAGGCGGGCCGATCTGATACGGCCGAAAGAAGAGAAGTGATGGCGGATCCGTTCGACCCCAAATCCGGGACCAAGGGCGCGACGTCGGGCGCAACACGGCGGACGGCTGTCGGCCTGCTGCTGGGCGCGCCGCTGCTCGGGGCCTGCGCGGGTGTGCAATCGACGCTGACCAATGCGTTTGGCACCGGACCGACGGCGCCATCGGGACCGCCTGCGGGACCGGCGCAGCAGTCGCAAGCCATCGGCACCGGGGGCACGAAAGTCGGACTGATCCTGCCGCTGTCGGCTTCCGGCAATGCCGGCGTCGCCGCGCAGTCGATGAAGAACGCCGCCGAAATGGCGCTCACCGAATTCCAGAATCCCAGCATTCAACTCCTGATCAAGGACGACAATGGCAGTGCGCAGGGCGCGCAGCAGGCCGCCCAGCAGGCGCTCGACGAAGGATCCGAAATCATTCTCGGACCGTTGTTTGCGCTGTCAGTGCCGGCCACCGCGCAGCTCACGCGCGCGCGCAACGTGCCGGTGATCGCGTTCTCGACCGATTCCAGCGTCGCCGGCCGTGGTGTCTATTTGCTCAGCTTCCTGCCCGAGTCCGACGTCAATCGCATCGTCGATTACGCCGCGGGCACGGGCAAACGCTCCTTTGCGGCGATGCTGCCCGAGAATGCCTATGGCAATGTGGTCGAAGTTGCGTTCAAGCAGGCCGTCGCGCGCAAGGGTGGCCGCGTCGTCGCTTTTGAGCGCTATGGTGCTGACCGCTCCAGCGCAGCACGCAACATTGCCGCATCGCTCACCGGCGCCGACGCGTTGTTCATTGCTGACGACGGCGATGCGGTCGTCGCGACGGCTGATGCCTTGACTGCGGCGGGTGCCAATCTGCGCAATGTGCAATTGCTCGGCACGGGCCTGTGGGACAATCCGCGCGTCTTCAACAGCGCCGCGTTGCAGGGTGGGCTCTATGCCGCGCCGGATCCCGCAGGGTTTCGTGCCTTTGCGGGCCGTTATCGCGCGAAATATGGCGGCGATCCCGTGCGTACCGCGACGCTCGCTTATGATGCGGTGGCGCTGGTCGCCGCGTTGGCGCGCACCCAGGGCGGACAGCGCTTCGCACCTGAAACGCTCACCAATCCATCAGGCTTTGCCGGCATCGATGGCCTGTTCCGGTTCCGCAGCGATGGCGGTAACGATCGCGGCCTCGCCGTGATGAAGGTCGCGTCGGGTGGTGGTCAGGCCGTGGCGGGCTCGCCGAAGAGCTTCGGGGCTTAGCGCCTACGCCGCCAGATCTGCCACGACAGCATCGAGCACGGGGAATCCTTCCTGCGTCACGCGCAGGCGGCCGTTCTGCTCGACGACGATCGCGCCTTCTTCGCGCAGGATCTGAATGCGCTTTTCATCCAGCGCGCGGCCGGACAGCATCTGATAGCGCGCGGGATCGATGCCCTCAGCGAGGCGCAGGCCCATCAGCAGATATTCGTCGGCGCGTTCTTCGCTGTTGAGCAACTCATCCGACGTGACGCCGTGGCCGTTGTCTTCCACGCGCATCACCCAGGCTTCCGGGCGTTTCTCGGTGGCGATGGCATGTCTGATACCATCGATGTCGAGGCGGCCATGAGCGCCTGGCCCGATACCGGCATATTCCTGGCCGCGCCAGTAGACGAGGTTGTGTTTGCACTCCGCGCCGGGGCGGGCATGATTGGAAATCTCGTAGAACGGCAGGCCTTGCTGTGCGCAGACTTCCTGCGTCACGTCATAAAGTGCGCGCGCGAGGCCCTCGTCGGGGGTCTTGAGCTTGCCGGCGGCGTGCAACCCGAAGAACGGCGTGCCTTCCTCGATGGTCAGCTGATACAGTGACAGATGTTCGGCGGCTTCCGAGATCGCGAGCTTGAGTTCGTCGGTCCACATCTGCGGGGTCTGGTCGGGGCGCGCATAGATCAGATCGAACGAATATCGATCGAACGCGCTGCGCGCGATGGCCACGGCATCGAGTGCCTCGCGCGCCGTATGCAAACGTCCGAGCGACTTCAGCGACGCATCGTCGAGTGCCTGTACGCCAAGTGACACGCGGTTGACGCCGGCCTCGCGATAGCCGCGAAAGCGCGTCGCTTCGACGGAGGTCGGGTTGGCTTCGAGTGATACTTCGACGTCGGAGGCGACGTTCCAGTACTTGCCGATCGAATCCAGAATCGCGCCGACCGTCTGCGGCTGCATCAGCGACGGCGTGCCGCCGCCGAGAAAGATCGACGTCACCGTGCGGCCCGGGGTGCGGGCTGCGGTGGTTTCGATCTCCCGTGCGAAGGCCCGCGCGAAACGTACTTCATCGACGGCGTGGTGACGGACATGGCTGTTGAAGTCGCAATACGGGCACTTCGACAGGCAGAACGGCCAGTGCACATAGACGCCGAAAGCGTCTTGCTGTGCGTCAGCGGGGTTCAAGGCAGATCTCCGCGAGTTTCACGAATGCCTTGGCGCGATGCGACAAGCCCTCGCCGAGTGGCGGCAACCCGTGCTTCTCGACCGCGGTCATTTCGCCGTAAGTGCGGGTGTGACCATCGGGCAGGAATGTCGGATCGTAGCCGAAGCCGGCAGCGCCGCGCGGCGGCCAGACCAGCGTGCCATGGGCGTGCGCTTCGACTTCCTCGAGATGACCGTCGGGCCACGCCACGCAGAGTGCCGAGACGAAATGCGCGGTGCGCTTGTCAGGCGAGGTCGCGCCGCGCTCTTGCAGCAAACGCTCGATGCGCGTCATTGCGCCGGTGAAGTCCTTGGACTCGCCGGCCCAGCGCGCCGAGAGGATGCCGGGCGCGCCGTCGAGGGCATCGACGACGAGGCCGGAATCATCTGCGAAGGCGGGGAGTTGCGCGACATTGGCCGCGGCAATCGCCTTGATCGCGGCATTGGCCTTGAAGGTGTCGCCGGTCTCGTCGGGCTCGGCGAGGTCGAGTTCGCCGGCCGACACTGCTTCGATGCCGTAGGGGGCCAAGAGATCGCGCATCTCGGCAAGCTTGCCGGGATTGTGGGTGGCGATGACGAGCTTCCCAGTGATTCGACGATGCATGATGCGAGTCTACGCCTGCTTGATGACTTGCGGAATCACGCGATGGCCATTTTCTGCAGTTCAACCAGACGTCCGACGCCCTTTTGCGCCAGTGCCATCAACTTCAGGAACTCGTCCTGCGTGAACGGCGTCTTCTCGGCAGTGCCCTGCACCTCGATGATGCGGCCGTCGCCGGTCATCACGAAATTGGCGTCGGTGTCGGCTTCGGAATCTTCGGCATAATCGAGATCGAGCACCGGGGTGCCCTGATAGATGCCGCAGGAAATCGCCGCGATATTGTCGCGCAGCACGTTGCCGCCGCCGTTCTTGAACATGTTGCGGTTCTTCATCCACGAGATGCAGTCGGCCAGCGCAACCCATGCGCCGGTGATCGACGCCGTGCGGGTGCCGCCATCGGCCTGGATCACGTCGCAGTCGATGGTGATCTGGCGTTCGCCGAGCGCTTCGAGGTCGACGGCAGCGCGCAGCGAGCGGCCGATCAGGCGCTGGATCTCGACGGTGCGGCCGCCCTGCTTGCCGGATGCGGCTTCGCGGCGGGTGCGTTCCAGCGTGGCGCGGGGCAGCATGCCGTATTCGGCGGTGACCCAGCCGCGGCCCTGGCCCTTAAGCCATGGTGGCAGGCGCTCCTCCAGCGTGGCGGTCACCAGCACGTGGGTGTCACCGAATTTCACCATGCAGGAGCCTTCGGCATATTTGACCACGCCGCGTTCCAGCGACACGGCGCGCAGTTCATCGGGCGCACGACGGCTTGGCCGCATGAGAAAATCCTTCCAAATGTCCAGAGAAGCCTGTTCGCGGTGCTTTTAGGGGCCACAGACCGCAGCGGCAAGGGCGGGGCAGGTTCCACAACCGCAATGGTGCTTGTATCCGGCCCGCCGGAGCGACAGATTAGGTTCTCAAGGAGTACCCTGTGGCCCACCACGATCCGATCGGCCTGATTTCGCCGCATGCCGGGCTCGCCCAGCTCAATGAGCGATCGCGTGAGATCTTCCGGCAGATCGTCGAGAGCTATCTCGCCACCGGCGAACCTGTCGGTTCGCGCAATATTTCACGCCTGATCACGGTTCCGCTGTCGCCAGCCTCGGTCCGCAACGTCATGTCGGACCTGGAGCAGCTCGGCCTCATCTATGCGCCACACACGTCTGCCGGCCGGCTGCCAACCGAACTCGGGCTGCGGTTCTTCGTCGATGCCTTGATGCAGGTCGGTGACCTCACCGAGCCCGAACGGCAGTCGATCCAGCAGCAACTGTCTTCGGTGGGGCGCTCGCAGACGGTGGAAGCGGCGCTCGGCGAGGCGCTGACGCAGCTGTCCGGGCTGACCCGCGCGGCGGCGGTGGTTTTGACCGCCAAGTCCAATGTGCGGCTGAAACACATCGAATTCGTCCGTCTGGAGCCCGAAAAGGCGCTGGTCGTGCTGGTCGCCGAGGATGGCCAGGTCGAAAACCGCGTGCTGACCCTGCCGCCGGGCGTGCCGTCGTCGGTGCTGAATGAGGCGTCGAACTTCCTTAATGCCCGGATTCGCGGCCGCACGCTGGCTGAGGCCCGGTTGGAGCTGGAGACGGCGCTGACCCAGAACCAGATCGAGCTCGATCAGCTGACCCAGAAGGTCATTGCCGCCGGCATTGCCAGCTGGTCGGGTGGCGAGAAGGATGATCGGCAGCTGATCGTGCGCGGCCAGGCCAATCTGCTCGAGGATCTCCATGCGCTGGAGGATCTTGAACGCGTTCGCCTCCTGTTCGACGATCTCGAAGCCAAGCGCGAGGTGATCGACCTTCTCGGCCGGGCGGAGACGGCCGAAGGTGTCCGCATCTTCATCGGCTCGGAAAACAAGCTGTTCTCGCTGTCCGGCTCGTCCACGATCATTGCGCCCTACAGCGATGGCGCCGGCCATATTGTCGGCGTTCTCGGTGTCATCGGCCCGACCCGGCTGAACTATGCGCGGGTGATCCCGATGGTAGATTACGCGGCGCGCATCGTTAGCCGCATGCTCGGCGGCTGACAGATCGGCCGAATCCGGCCGGTTGCGCTTGATTTTCGGCGCTCAAACCCCGATATCCCGCTCAGCAATCCCACCATTTTGGCGTGTTTTTGAGAAGGCAGCGTGATGACTGATTCCAATGGGCAGAACGACAATCAGGACAAGACGGCAGCGGCCGCCGATCCGGTGGTCTCCAAGCCCTACATCATGCCGGACGATCCGGAACCGAATTCGGTCGAGGCCCTGACCAAGGAAGCAGCGGAATCGCGCGACAAGATGCTGCGCACGCTGGCGGAGATGGAAAATCTGCGCAAGCGGACCCAGAAGGAAGTCGCCGACGGCCGCACCTATGCGATCGCCAATTTCGCGCGTGAAGTGCTCGATATCGCCGACAGCCTGCAGCGCGCCCTCGATGCCGTGCCTGCCGACACCAAGGCCGCCGCCGATCCAGGCCTGAAGGCGCTCCTCGAAGGTGTCGAGCTCACCGAGCGTTCGCTGCTCAACACGCTGGAAAAGAACGGCGTGAAGAAGTTCGATCCGTCGGGCGAGAAGTTCGATCCGAACTTCCAGCAGGCGATGTACGAAGTGCCCGATGCCTCGGTGCCCGCGGGCACCGTCGTTCAGGTCGTGCAGGCCGGTTACACCATCGGCGAACGCGTACTGCGCCCGGCGCTGGTCGGCGTGTCGAAGGGTGGGGCCAAGGCGGCGCCTGTAGCGTCGGAGTAAAGCTGCGTAGTAAGAGCTGGATCGCCCGGTCAAGCCGGGCGATGACAGCGAGAGTTAAGCCGCCAGATCGCCTGACTGAATCCGTTTCACGCCGGCTTTGTTCATGTCGGCCCAGGCCTTGGCCAGCGAGCCCTGCGTGTCGATGCCGCGGCAGGCATCTTCGATCACATAGACATCGAAACCTGCTTTTCGCGCATCGAGCGCCGACCACGCGACACAGAAGTCGGTGGCGAGGCCGGCGATAAATACACGCTGCAATTTGCGGGCTTTCAGATAGGCGGCAAGACCGGTGGTGGTCTTTCCGTCAGCCTCGGTAAACGCCGAATAGCTGTCGACGTCCTTGTTGAAGCCCTTGCGCAGGATCAGCTCGGTATGCGGGATCGCGAGATCCTTCGACAGCGCAGCCCCTTCAGTGCCCTGCACGCAGTGATCCGGCCACAGCACCTGTTTGCCGTATTTCACCTCAAGGGTCTCAAACGGCTTCTTGCCGCTGTGGCTGGATGCGAAGGAGATATGGCCCGGCGTGTGCCAGTCCTGTGTCATCACCACATCGGCGAATTTCTTCGCGATGCCGTTGATGATCGGGACGACCTTGTCGCCGTCCTTCACGGCCAAGCTGCCGCCCGGCAGGAAGCAGTTCTGCACGTCGATCACCAGCAGAACGGATGTGCGATCGAGACTGACCTTGCCGGCGGCGGATAATGTTTTGGGAGCTAGGCTGGTCATGGCTACGGCTCCAAGCCCCCCGAGAACCTGACGTCTGTTGAGCATCGCGAAATTCCCCGTACCGAATTGGCCCAGCAAATCAGGTCACGGGGAGATCGTAAAGCGGGCCGTGAGGACGGCCGTGCGTTCTTTAGCGCGGCTCGATACCGTCGCGCACGGCGCGGAAGCGCGGAAACGCCTTGGCCCAATCGTCACGTGGGGCGCTTGCGATAATGCGCATGGTGACCTTGCCGCCGCCGAAGCGCAGCCACTGCACAACGCTGACCGGCGTGTTGTTCTTGCCGCTGACGGCGTCGATACGGGTCTCCCAGCCTGCCATGCCGTCGATCCGTTGCGGCTCCGACATGGTGATGCGGCCTTCGCGCAGGCCGGGAATCGTGCCTGCTGCCTGCTGAGCAAAGCGGCCGCGATCTTCGGCCTTTTCCGGCGCCGAGGCCAGGCTGCCGATCACCATGAAAGGGCTCGTTTCTATGCTGTTCTCGTCGCTCGAGTCGGCAAGCAACAAAGCGGCGCCGGGCGCCAGCGTACGGACAGTTTTGAAGTCGCTCATTTCGGCGACCTTGAACGGCATCAGGCCGAGCTGCTCGGCCAGCGGGACTTCCTTGCGGACCACGGCGGATGAGAGCATCTGGCGCACCGCGTCGTCGGTGTAGATTTTCTGGGCGTTTTCCGGGACCTGCACGGCGACATAGCCGGAGAAGGTCCCGCCGCCGACGATCATCGAATAGCGCCTGACATTGCCGGTCGCGTCCTTGGCATTCTCGATCGTGTAGAAGGCCTTTCCGGCTGTGGTCTCTATGCTTTCCGGCTTCGCGACCATGCCCGCCGGATTGGCCTTGAACGCGGTCTCAACCTCGTTGAAGGCGGCGGCCGGCAGTTCGGTTACAAGCACCTTGACGCCCTGATCGGAGGTCTCGAAGCCGACAAAGGTCTTTGCCGGGGCGAGGCCAACCAGCGGGGCCAGACCCACACGGACACCCGGCGGGAAGACGGGATCAGCCGCCAAAGCGGGGCGGTGGGCGACCGAAATGGCCGTCAGCATGGTCAAGGCGAACAGGGGCGCAGCATGTTTCATGAAAAATCTACTGGGTTTGCATTGAGGCTGTTCGATGGTGCGGGGCTCCGGCCTTGGTCGCCGCGCGCCCGGTCGGAAAGGGCTTTCACGGTTGCCCTGTTCCGCCAACAGATCAAGCCATAAATCCGTTCCCGGCGCGGTCCGCGCCCATCCGTCGCGTATTGGCGAAACAACCGCCAAGGGTCTGTTTCACCAAATATTAATTTCGCGCACCGGTCGTGTTTTCATGGGTCTGGAGTGTGCCAGATGCCTTGCGGCCACCACCCCCCCTCCTATATGAGGCCTACCGTCGCAATATCGCGAATAGTTGATGTTTGGGGGTTGGGAGCGGGGTGCCGTCAGGGCCCAGCCAACCTGCCGCAGAAAAAGGATATGAGAGCATGGGAAAGGTCATCGGTATCGACCTCGGTACGACGAATTCCTGCGTCGCCGTCATGGATGGCAAAACGCCGAAGGTCATCGAGAACGCAGAAGGCATGCGGACCACGCCGTCCATCGTGGCTTTTACCGATGATGGCGAGCGCCTCGTCGGCCAGCCGGCCAAGCGCCAGGCAGTTACCAATCCCGAGCGCACCATTTTCGCGGTGAAGCGCCTGATCGGCCGCCGCTATGACGATCCGACCGTCGAGAAGGACAAGAAACTTGTCCCCTACAAGATTGCCAAGGGTGGCAATGGCGACGCCTGGGTCGAAGTCGACGGTAAAACCTATTCGCCCTCGCAGATCTCCGCCTTCACGCTGCAGAAGATGAAGGAGACCGCGGAGGCTCATCTCGGCCAGAAGGTCGAGCAGGCCGTCATCACCGTGCCCGCCTACTTCAACGATGCCCAGCGTCAGGCCACCAAGGATGCCGGCAAGATCGCCGGCCTCGAAGTGCTGCGCATCATCAACGAGCCGACTGCGGCTGCGCTCGCTTACGGCCTCGACAAGTCGAAGTCCGGCACCATCGCGGTGTACGACCTCGGCGGCGGCACCTTCGACGTCTCGATCCTTGAGATCGGCGACGGCGTGTTCGAAGTGAAGTCCACCAACGGCGACACGTTCCTCGGCGGTGAAGACTTCGACATGCGTCTGGTCGGCTACCTCGCCGACGAGTTCAAGAAAGAGCAGGGCATCGACCTGCGCAACGACAAGCTGGCTCTGCAGCGCCTGAAGGAAGCTGCTGAAAAAGCGAAGATCGAACTGTCGTCGACGACCCAGACCGAAATCAACCTGCCGTTCATCACGGCGGATGCCTCCGGTCCGAAGCATCTGACGTTGAAGCTGACCCGTGCCAAGTTCGAAGCGCTGGTCGACGATCTCGTGCAGAAGACCATCGAGCCTTGCCGCAAGGCGCTCAAGGATGCGGGCCTCACCGCCGGTGAAATCGGCGAAGTGGTTCTGGTCGGCGGCATGATCCGCATGCCGAAGATCCAGGAAGTCGTGAAGCAGTTCTTCGGCAAGGAGCCCCACAAGGGCGTCAACCCGGACGAAGTCGTGGCCATCGGCGCCGCCATTCAGGCCGGCGTGCTGCAGGGCGACGTCAAGGACGTGCTGCTGCTCGACGTGACCCCGCTGTCGCTGGGCATCGAGACGCTGGGTGGCGTGTTCACCCGCATCATCGAGCGCAACACGACGATCCCGACCAAGAAGAGCCAGGTGTTTTCGACGGCCGAGGACAACCAGAACGCCGTCACCATCCGGGTCTTCCAGGGTGAGCGCGAAATGGCAGCCGACAACAAGCCGCTCGGCCAGTTCGACCTGATGGGCATTCCGCCGGCTCCGCGCGGCATGCCGCAGGTCGAGGTGACCTTCGACATCGACGCCAACGGCATCGTCAACGTGTCGGCGAAGGACAAGGCGACCAACAAGGAACAGCAGATCCGGATCCAGGCATCCGGCGGTCTGTCCGAGTCCGACATCCAGAAGATGGTCAAGGACGCCGAAGCCAACGCTGCCGAGGACAAGAAGCGTCGTGAGGCTGTCGATGCCAAGAACCACGGCGATGCCCTCGTGCATTCGACCGAGAAGGCTCTCGGCGAGCATGGCGACAAGGTCGGTGAGACCGAGCGCCGCGCTATCGAGGATGCCATGAGCGACCTGAAGGAAGCTCTGAAGGGTGATGATGCCGAGGCGATCAAGGCCAAGACCAACACGCTGGCGCAGGCTTCGATGAAGCTCGGCGAAGCGATGTACACCCAGCAGGCCGAGGCTGACGCCAAGCGCGATGCCGAGAAGGATGACGTGGTCGACGCCGAATTCACGGAAGTCGACGACGACAAGCCGAAAAAGTCGGCCTGATAGGCGAGCGGAACAATGACCCTCATCCTGAGTAGCGCGGTGCGCGTCTCGATGGATGAGGGTTGTTTTTTGTCAGGCGGGCCTTGTTAGGCAAGTTTTGTTAGTGCGGGAGTAGCATCTTCATCGATGCGTTCTTCTGGGATGCTCCTCGGGATGAGGACCAATTTCGGGCGGATCTGACTGATGTCCACCAAGCAATGTTATTACGAGACGTTGGAAGTCGAGCGCGGCGCGAATGATGCGACCCTGAAGACGTCGTTTCGCAAGCTTGCGATGAAATGGCATCCGGACAAGAATCCAGGCGATGCCGCCGCTGAAGTGAAGTTCAAGGAAATTGCCGAGGCCTACGACGTTCTGAAGGACGGCGACAAGCGCGCGGCCTATGACCGTTATGGCCATGCGGCCTTCGAACAGGGCAATGGTGGCGGTGGTGGTCCGGGCTTCGGATCCGGCTTCGCCTCCTCCTTCTCCGACATTTTCGAAGACCTGTTCGGCATGGCCGGACAGCGCGGCGGTGGCCGCAGCGGCGGCCGCGAGCGCGGGGCAGATCTTCGCTACAACATGGAAATCACGCTGGAGGAGGCTTATTCCGGCAAGACCGCACAGATCGAGATTCCGGTCGCGGTGACCTGCGAAGCCTGCTCCGGCACCGGCGCCAAGGCAGGAACCAAGCCGAAGGCCTGTTCGACCTGCGGCGGTGCCGGCCGCGTCCGTCAGGCCCAGGGCTTCTTCACGCTGGAAAGAACCTGCCCGAGCTGTCAGGGCCGCGGTCAGATGATCGAGGATCCGTGCCCGAGCTGCTCCGGCGCCGGCCGCGTCGAGCGCGAGCGCACGCTCTCGGTCAACATTCCGGCGGGCGTCGAGGACGGCACCCGCATTCGTCTTGCCAATGAAGGCGAAGCCGGCGCGCGCGGTGGTCCGTCGGGCGATCTCTATATTTTCCTGTCGCTGGCCTCGCACGACTTCTTCCAGCGCGATGGCGCGGACCTACATTGCCGCGTGCCGATCTCGATGGTGACTGCGGCGCTGGGCGGCGAATTCGAAGTGCCGACCATCGAAGGCGGGCGCAACAAGGTCAAGGTTCCCTCGGGCACCCAGTCCGGGCGCCGCTTCCGCGTTTCGTCGAAGGGCATGCCGGTGCTGCGCTCGCGCCAGACCGGCGACATGTATGTCCAGGTCGTCGTGGAAACGCCGCAGAACCTGACGAAAAAGCAGCAGGAGCTGCTGGCCGAATTCGAGAAACTATCTTCGGGTGCAACGCAACCTGAAGCCGCGGGTTTCTTCACTAAGGTCAAGGACTTCTTCGGAACGCGGACCGGCTCCTGACGTTGGAAGCTTGACCGTTTCTATTGTTGCCTATACCTCTTTATGACGAAATTCTGACGTTCCGCACGTTCCGCGGTCTGCCTGGAAGCGACATGCCTCTGCACTCGTCCGCGCGTACGTTGAAGAAGCCGCTCCGTCTCGACGACGAGGTTCGCTTCCTCCGTTCATGGATCGATAAGCCGCTGCATATGGGTGCCGTGATGCCGTCGGGCAAAGCTCTTGCCCGCACGATGGCGCAATATGTCGACAATGACGCGACCGGTCCGGTCATCGAACTTGGACCCGGCACCGGCGCGATCACCTCTGCGCTCGTCGCGCATGGGGTGGACCAGAAGCGTCTGGTGCTCGTCGAATTCAATCCCACCTTTTGCGCACTGCTGCGTGAGCGTTACCCACAGGCGACGATCGTTCAGGGCGACGCCTACACATTGCGCGATACCCTGTGGGATGTGCTGAAAGAGCCCGCCTCCGCCGTCGTCTCCGGCCTGCCGCTGGTCACCAAGCCGATGCTGACGCGCCTCAAGCTGATCCGCGATGCCTTCGCGGCGATGTCGCCGAACGCGCCCTTCGTGCAGTTCACCTATTCGGTGGCGCCGCCGATCCCCAAATCGCTGCCCGGCGTGTCCACAGAGGCCTCCGAGCGGATCTGGATGAACCTTCCGCCGGCGCGCGTCTGGGTGTATCGCAAACGCTAGTGCCGGCCGCGATCGCGCGGTGGCTTCGCCCCGACGATCGGAATCATGGCTGCGATCAAGATCCTCGTTATTCCAGGCTCGCTGCGCACAGGGTCGCTGAATGCGAAACTCGCGGCTGTCGCCATTGACGCGCTGGTTCGCGCCGATGTCGATGCCACCAGGATTTCGCTCGGTGACTTTCCGCTGCCGATCTATGACGGCGACCTCGAGAGCAATTCCGGCGTACCGAAACATGCGCTCGATCTGAAGCGTATGATATCGGCGCATCATGGTGTGCTGATCGTGACGCCTGAATACAACGCGTCGCTGCCGCCGCTGGTGAAGAATACGATCGACTGGATCTCGCGCGTGGAAGACACGCATGAGAGCAAGGGCCAGGTGTTTCGCGAGCGGCCGTTTGCGATTGCGGCGGCTTCGAATGGGCGGCTTGGCGGTGCGCGCTGTTTGCAGGCTTTGCGGCTGGTGCTGTCGGCGTGTCGCGCGATGGTGATCCCGAACCAGCTCACGCTGGCGTTCGCCGGTGAGGCCTATGACGATATGGACCGGCTGAAACACGCCGCCGACAAGGATGCGATGACGGCGATGGTGCGCCAGCTTATCGATGTCGCGCAGCAGATGAAGTGAGACGAGATGACGTTGCAGACCATTGATCCCCGCGACCGCCTGATCGTCGCGCTCGATTTGCCGGATGTTGACGCTGCCGAAGCGATGATCGCGCGGCTCGGCGACAGCGTGACTTTCTACAAGATCGGCTATCAGCTCGGCTATGCTGGTGGTCTGCCGCTGGTGCGCAAGCTCGCCGATACCGGAAAGAAGGTGTTCGCCGATCTGAAGATGCACGACATCGGCAACACCGTCGCGCGCGGTGTGGAAAGCGTGGCGAAGCTCGGCGCGACCTTTCTCACCGTGCATGGGTATCCGCAGACCATGCAGGCCGCGGCCAATGCCAGCAAGGGCTCCGGCCTGAAGATCCTCGCGGTGACAGTACTGACCTCGTACGACAATGAGGATCTGAAGGCCGCGGGCTATCAACTCGGTGTCAGCGATCTCGTCGCCGCGCGCGCGCAGCAGGCGCAGGCGCTCGGTATCGATGGCCTCGTCTGCTCGCCGGAAGAGGCGGCGAACCTGCGCAAGCATATCAAGCCTGAGATGTGTCTGGTCACGCCCGGTGTGCGCCCTGCGGGCAGTGACGTGGGCGATCAGAAGCGGATCATGACCCCGGCACGCGCGATTGCCGAAGGTTCGGACTATCTGGTGGTCGGCCGTCCGGTAATGGAAGCTGCTGATCCGAAGGCTGCGGCCGAGGCGATCGTCGCCGAAATTACGCAGGCACTGGCGAACAAGTAACAACGGGACAGGGAGAGAGACAGATGGCCAAGGCTTACTGGATTGCACGTGTCGACGTGCACAATATGGACGGCTACAAGCAATACGTGGCCGAGAACGGCCCGGTCTTCAATAAATTCGGGGCCAAATTCCTGGTGCGCGGTGGTCAGTTCGAGGCCAAGGAAGGCACGTCGCGCTCGCGCAATGTTGTGCTCGAATTCAAGGACTACGCGACCGCGCTAGCCTGTTACAATTCGCCGGAATACCAGCGGTTGGTAGCGATGCGCAGCCCGCACGGCGAGAGCGATCTCGTGATCATCGAGGGGTATGACGGTCCGCAGCCTTGAGCGGCAGGGCCTTAAGCATGTGTTTGATCTGATTGGTATCTAAGGACTTTAGGTACCGTGGGCGTGTTGCCGCCGTGGCAACGCGCCGCTATACCGCCTTGAGATACTGAGGATCGTTCAATGTCCGATATGAGACTGATCGTTGCTGGCGCCGGCGGCCGAATGGGCCGCGCGCTGATCCGCACCATCTCCGAAACCCCCGGCGCTGTCGTTTCCGGTGCGCTCGAGGCGCCCGGCTCGGAGCTGCTCGGACAGGATGCCGGCGTGCTCGCCGGCCTGCCCGAGAACGGCGTCAAACTCTCGGCCGACCTCTGGACGCTGTCGAAGGATGCCGATGGTATCCTTGATTTCACCGTGCCTGCGGCGACCATCGCCAATGTTGCGATCGCAGCCCAGCGCGGCCTCGTTCACGTGATCGGCACCACCGGCCTGTCGTCGTCGGACAACGCGGTGATCAAGAGCGTGACCGGTCAGGCCATCGTCGTGCAGTCGGGTAATATGAGCCTCGGCGTCAATCTGCTCGCCGCGCTGGTGAAGCGCGTTGCGCAGTCGCTCGATGACGGCTTCGACATCGAAGTGCTGGAGATGCATCACAAGGCCAAGATCGACGCGCCCTCGGGCACGGCTTTCATGCTGGGTCAGGCTGCGGCCGAGGGTCGCAAGATTCCGCTCGAGCAACATTCGGCGCGTGGCCGCGACGGGCTCACCGGCGCGCGCAAAACCGGCGATATCGGCTTTGCCTCGTTGCGCGGCGGTACTGTCGCTGGCGATCATACGGTGATCTTCGCCGGTCCCCATGAACGCATCGAGCTGTCGCACAAGGCCGAGGATCGCATGATCTTCGCCCATGGTGCGCTGAAGGCGGCGATGTGGGCGCATGGAAAAAAGCCCGGTTTGTACTCGATGGCTGACGTGCTCGGCCTTGGTGAAATGTAAGAAGAACGAAACGGAATTCTCGATGAACGAACGTCTTCTCGTCCTCGTCCGTCATGGACAGAGCGAATGGAATCTGAAGAACCTTTTCACCGGCTGGAAAGATCCTGATCTCACCGAGAAGGGCGTCGCAGAGGCCAAGGAAGCCGGCCGCAAGCTGAAGGCGCAGGGCTTGACCTTCGATGTCGCGTTCACCTCGGCGCTGACCCGCGCGCAGCACACGCTCGATCTCGCACTGGATGAGATGGGCCAGACTGGTCTGCCGATCACCAGGAACCTGGCGCTGAACGAGCGCGATTACGGTGATCTCTCCGGCCTCAATAAGGACGACGCCCGCGCCAAATGGGGCGAGGAGCAGGTCCATGTCTGGCGCCGTTCCTATGACGTGCCGCCGCCCGGCGGCGAAAGCCTGAAGGATACGCTGGCGCGTACGCTGCCGTATTTCGTGCAGGAAATCCTGCCTTGCGTGCTGCGCGGCGAACGCACGTTGGTCGCCGCGCACGGCAATTCGCTGCGTGCCCTGATCATGGTGCTGGAGAAGCTGACGCCGGAAGGCATTCTGGCGCGGGAGCTCGCGACCGGCGTGCCGGTGATCTATCGGCTCAATGCCGATGCGACGGTGGCGTCGAAACTCGATCTGGCGGGTTGATCGACGCGCTCGGTTGCGTGGCGCGGTTAGCGCGCCATCGCAGCCGACACGAAATCCGAGATCGCATCGAGAAAGACGTCCGGCTTCTGCAATTGCGGGACATGCGCGCAGCCCGGAAGCAGGATCAGCCGTGCATCAGGTAGTCCGGCAGCAAGCTCTCTGGACATCGGTGGTGGCGTCGCTTCATCGTGCTCGCCGACCAGTACCAGCACCGGCACTTTGACGGTCCCGATCTCAGGCCGGAGGTCCAGCGTCGCCAGGGACTCGCAGGCACTCTGAAACACGCCGGGATTCGTGCGTAAAAAGGCCTCGCGGCGATCGCGCATCAGCTCCGGGTTCTGTTCCTGAAATTCAGCGGCGAACAAGCGTCGCATCGCGACATCGGTAACCGCCGGCAATCCCTTGGTCGATGCTGCTGTCGCCATGTTGCGGAACGCCTCGCGGCCGGATTCGGAAAACGCTGCGCCGCAATCGGCGAGAACCAGACGGCCTGCAATGCCGGGATGGCGGATCGCCATCTGCAAGGCAACGAAACCGCCATAGCCGTTACCGAGCACGATCGTGTCCGCGCCGTCGCCGCAGTCCCTGACGGCCTCCGCCACGCGGTCCGCTACGGCTGCCAGTCCGCCGCTTACGGCGTCTGATCCCCCAAAACCCGGCAATTCGGGAACGATGACACGGTGGGTCTTGGCCAGCGACGGCACGATGCTGTCGAAGCTTGCCCGGTCAGACAGCAGCGAGTGAAGCAGCACGATGGCCGGTCCTTCGCCGAATTGCGCTGCATTGACGGTTCCGTTTGCCAAGCGCCGATCTGCCATTTCTGCCTCTCCCGTCAAAAGCTTGTAGCCCGCAGCCTGATCGGCTGTCGCATCCGCCTGTCTTGTTGTGTCCCGGACCGGAGCCTAAAAGCAAGGCCTCGATCGCGCAAATCTGACTTGACGTGATATTTCACGAGATGCATCTTTGTCGGAGAATCAGAGGAAATATCCGTGCTTCTTCGAGATAATGTCTACAATAGCCTCAGGTCTGATATCCTGATGTGTCGCTTTCTGCCAGGCGATGATATGCGGGAGCAGGAGCTTGCGGAGCGCTATGCGGTCAGCCGCCAGCCCGTACGTGAGGCTTTGCTGCGGTTGGAGCGCGAGCATCTCGTGACGGTGCAGCCGCGCCAGGGTTATCGGGTCAATCCGATCTCGATCTCGGACGCCCGGGACCTGTTGCGGTTTCGCTATGCGGTCGAGCCGGCCTGTGTGTCGGAAGCGATCGAGCACGCCTCGGACAACATCCTGCGCGGATTGGACCAATACAGGTCGTTCGACGGCTCGGCGGAAGATTTCATCGATTATAACCGCGCCTTCCATATCGCGCTGGCACAGGCGTCCGGCAACCGGCGCATGGCGTCGGCCGCGCGCGATCTGATCGAACAGGCCGACCGGCTGGTGCGTATCAGCATCGCCAACGTCAAGGGCCGCGATCACATGCAGCTCGTGGGCGAGCACGTCAGCCTGATCGACGCCATGCAGCGCCGCGACCAGCGCGGCGCGGCGCGCATCATCAAGGCTCACATCGAGAAAACAGAAAAGCGCGTGCTGCCTGCCTTGGCGCGTAACGCGATCATCGTCGAAGGGAGAGATCTATGAACATTCCAACAAAAACAGGCTCCATCGATGTCGAGATTCACGGCAACTTCGTAGACGGCCGCGAAGTCGAGGCCGGCAACGGCGAGATGATCGATGTGCGCAACCCGGCCACGGGCGACGTCATCGCGCGAATTCCCAATTCGACCGCAGCCGATATCGATCATGCCATGAAGAGCGCGCGTGTGGCGTTCGAAGGGCGCGCCTGGGGTGGCATGGATACACGTGCCCGGGCGCGCCTGATCAATAAGCTCGCCGATGCCTTCGAGGCTAATCTCGACACGCTGTACCGACTGGAGACGTTGAACAACGGCCGTCCGGTCAACGAGACCCGTGCGCAGCTTGCGCGTCTCCCTGATTTCTTCCGCTATTTCGCCGGCGTCGCTCTGGCGCGGCGCGATTCCGTCATCCCGGTCGAAGGCGCGTATCTCAACTACACACTGCGCACGCCGATCGGGATCGTGGCGAACTGTACGCCGTTCAATCATCCGCTGATGATCCTGTGCAAGTCGCTGGCTGCCGTTCTGGCCACCGGTTGCGTCACCGTCGTCAAGCCGTCGGAATATACGCCCCTGACCACGTTGAAGCTCGCGCAGATCTTTACCGAAGCCGGCCTGCCGCCGGGTGTGTTTAATATCGTGCTGGGCTACGGCCCAAGTACCGGCAAGATGTTGTCCGAACATCCTGACATCAACAAGCTGGTGTTGACCGGCGGTACCGAAGCCGGGCGCATCGCCGGTGCTTCGGCAGCGAAAGTATTCGCGCATCAGACGATGGAGCTTGGCGGCAAGACGCCCGTCATAGTGTTCGACGATTTCGATGTCGATCAGGCAGTGAACTACGCTGCCTTCGGTGCCTTCATCGGTGCCGGCCAGACTTGCGTCTGCGCTTCCAGGCATATCGTGCAGGCCTCGATCTACGACGAGTTCGTCGCGAAGCTACAGGCCAAGACGAAGTCTATCCGTATCGGCGATCCGTTCGATCCCAACACGCAGCTCGGCCCGGTGATCTCGGCGCGCCAGCGTGACCGCGTGCTGTCCTATGCGCGTTTCGGTCACGAAGACGGTGCCCGGCTGGTTGCTGGTGGCGTTGCGGCAAAGGTTGCCGGTCACGAAAACGGGTTCTTCGTGGAGCCCACGGTGTTCGCCGATGTTCGGTCGGACATGCGCATCTTCCAGGAAGAGGTGTTCGGCCCGTTCACCTCTGTCACGCCGTTCAAGGACGAGGCCGATGCGTTGCGTCTGGCCAACGATTCTCCGTTCGGCTTGGCCGCGGCGATCCGCACCCGTGACGTCGCGCGCGCACATCGCGTGGCCGGCCGCGTCAAGGCGGGTATCGTCTGGATCAACGATCATCATCGCCTCGATCCTGCATCGCCCTGGGGCGGCGTGGACGACAGTGGCATCGGCCGTGAATGCGGCACCGAAAGCTTCGATGATCACTTCAACACCAAGAGCGTGATGGTGGCGACGGGCGATGGCCCGTTCGACTGGTATCGCGACACGGCGGGGCAGAAGCGACTGAACTAGAGCAAAGCGATCGCCAACAGATCCCCCACAGAGGGACGGCGCTAATCGATATGGAAACAAACAGGGAGAGACGACGATGCCGACATCAGTAAATGCGGGCGGCCGGTTGGACCGGCTGCCGATCGGACCGTTCCACTACCGCATCATGACGTTGATCGGGATTGGAATGTTCTTCGACGGCTTTGACATCTATATCGCAGGAACAGTGCTGGGCGTGACGCTCAAGAGCGGCTTCTCAACACTCGCGGAGAATGCGCTGTTCATTTCGGCGACGTTCTTCGGAATGATGCTCGGCTCGTTCGGCACCGGCTTTCTCGGTGATCGCTACGGCCGTCGGTTCTCCTATCAGTTCAATCTGCTGCTATTCGGCGTAGCATCGCTCGCGGCGGCATTCGCGCCAAACATGACCATCCTGATCCTGTGCCGCTTCGTGATGGGTCTTGGGCTCGGTGCTGAAAACGTGGTCGGCTACTCGACGATGACCGAGTTCGTTCCCGCGCGTTCGCGCGGCAAGTATCTGGGGCTGATGGCCGTCTGCGTCGTTAGTGGCCTGCCGGTGGCGTTACTGGTGGCCTCGTTCGTGGTGCCGATGTTCGGATGGCGCGCCATGTTCGTGCTCGGCGGCATCGGTGCGCTGGTGGTCTGGTACATGCGCAAGAACCTGCCCGAGTCGCCGCGCTGGCTCGAGGCCGTCGGCCGCCGCGAGGAGGCTGAGGCGCTGATGCAGAAGATCGAAAGCGAGGCTGCCCAGGGCAAGCCGCTGCCGCCGGTGACCACGGTCCCGACCGTGCAGGCGTCCGGCCAGCTGTCGTCGCTATTCGCGCCCCCACTGCTGTCGCGTATGATCGTCGGTTCGATCTGCCTGATCACCATCAACACATTGCTGTATGGCTTCGTGACCTGGCTGCCGGTGTTCTTCATCAAACAGGGATTGAGTGTCGCCACGTCGTTCAGTTACTCGCTACTGATGGCGCTGGGTGCTCCGGTCGGCTCGGCCATCGGCGCGCTGACGGCCGACCGTTGGGGCCGCAAGCCGACCATCATCGGTTCGTCGCTGATCGCGGTGGTGTTGGGCATCATCTATCCGATGATTTCCGATCCGCTTCTGCTGCCAGCGGTCGGTTTCGCGCTCACGATCCCGATCTATGTGCTGGTTGCGTTGCTGTTCGGCATCTATATCCCCGAACTGTTCCCCACCGAAGTGCGCTTGCGGGCGTCGGGGATCGTCAACACGCTGGGGCGCGGCGCAACCATCGTGACGCCGTTCTTGGTGGTGACCCTGTTCGAGGCGCGCGGCGTTGCGGGCGTAATGGCGCTGATGATCGGATTGCTGGTGCTGCAGATCATCACGGTGTGGGCGTTCGGCATTGAGCCACGGAACCGCAGCCTTGAAGAAATGAAGACCGACGAATCCTCAGCGCCCGTGCTGAAGGAAGCGTCCTAGTCATTCAGTCCAATGGGCCGCAGGAAACTGCGGCCCATTGCTGCTAATTCGCTCCCACCTGTCCGGCTTCCCAGCCGATCATGGCCTGCTTCCGTGTAATGCCCCAATGATAACCCGTCAGCGCGCCGGATTTACCGAGCGCGCGATGGCACGGCACCACGAAGGAAATCGGGTTCTTGCCCACGGCCGCGCCGACGGCGCGTGAGGCCTTCGGGTTGTCGATCTTGCAGGCGATATCCGAATAGCTGACCGCACGACCCATCGGGATCTTCAGCAGCGTTTCCCAGACGCGGACTTCGAAATCCGTCCCGATCAACACCACCCGCAGCGGCTGGTCCGGGCGCCACAGCTTGCTGTCGAAGATGCGCTGCGCCAGTCCGGCCGTGCCGGGAGTGTCCTCAATCAATGTGGCCGCCGGCCAGCGCCGGCTCATGTCGGCGAAAGCGCGCTGTTCGTCGCCCGGATCGGAGAAAGCGAGACCCGCAAGGCCGCGGTCGCTGGCGATCACGATCGCGGTGCCGAACGGTGAGGGATGGAAGCCGTAGCGCAACTCCATGCCGGCGCCGCCGGTTTTCCATTCTCCGGGTGACATCGCTTCATGGGTTACGAAGAGATCGTGCAGCCGGCCCGGGCCGGAAAGGCCTGAGTCGAGCGCGGCGTCGAGGACGCTGGCGGAATCGCGCAGCAGGTGCTTGGCGTGGTCGAGCGTCAGCGCCTGCATGAACGCTTTCGGTGTCAGTCCCGCCCAGCGGCGGAACAGGTGATGCAACTCGTCCGGCGTCACGCTCGCGGCGTCCGCCACGGCCTCGATGTTCGGCTGGTCCCGCCACTGCGAGTGCATGAAGCCGATGGCACGGCGTACGGAATCGTAATCGCGCAGGGCCGCGTCGCGCTGGCCCGGCTTGATCGGGCGATGCTCAGTCATCGCTAGGTCTCTGGCAAGATTCATCATGATATCGATGTAGGCCTGCCCCGGCGCGCAAACCACCCGTTTCCCGATGGATCATTAGTTCACCGGATTATAGGTCGGGCCGCGTTTGGCGGCCTGGAGCGCTTCCATCAAGGCTTTGATAAAGCTTGCCTTTTCCTCCGCGCCGAGGAACCGTGCGATCGACACCCGACGGCCGCGCGACACCAGAAAAAGCTGCTCGATGCCGAATTCGGCGTGGCACACCTGATCGATCTGCACCCAGAGCGGATTGAATGCCCATTCCACGACGTCCCCTGATGGGCTGACCCGGCGCACACGGATTTCCGACGGCGTGACCGTGATTTCTTCGGTGGCCCTGGCGCGTCTGTCGTAGATCTTGAAGGCGATATAGATCGCCAGCAGGTCGAGGCCGAAAAAGCCGAGCACCGGCCAGGCGCCCATTAGCAGGAAGGCCATCCCTGCGCCGAACGAGACCATGCTGATGAAACCCATGAGCACGAGGAAGCCCTTGCGACCCAGCGCGTGATGCGGACGCAGCAGCGCGCTGAACAGCATCGGTTCCTGCGGGACGTCAAAGTCGTTGCCTGATGTCATGGTCCCTCAGTATATCCCTTTGATGCCGAAAATCACCCGCAAGCTCCCTGCCAGCACGAAATCCAGTCCTGCAAAGAAGGTTGTAGCGAAAGCGGTCAAGGCGCCTGCGAAGAAGATGGCCAAGTCGAAGCCCATCAAGTTGAAACCCATCAAGCTGAAACCTTGGACCAAAGCCCAGGTCCATGAAGCCTTCTCGCGCTTCCGCAAGGCCAATCCCGAGCCCAAGGGCGAGCTCGAACATCTCAACCCCTACACATTGCTGGTCGCAGTGGTGTTGTCCGCGCAGGCGACTGACGCCGGCGTCAACAAGGCGACGCGCGCGCTGTTTCCCATCGCCGATACACCGCAGAAAATGATTGATCTCGGCGAAGAGACGGTGCGGGACTATATCAAGACCATCGGCCTCTATCGCACCAAGGCGAAGAACGTTATCGCGCTGTCGGAAAAACTGATCCGCGAATTCGGCGGCGTCGTGCCGCGCACCCGCGCCGAAATCGAGTCACTGCCGGGCGCCGGGCGCAAGACCGCCAATGTTGTGCTCAATATGGCGTTCGGCGAGCACACGATGGCTGTGGACACCCATGTCTTCCGCGTCGGCAATCGCACCAATATGGCGCCGGGCAAGAACGTGCTGGACGTCGAACTCGAACTGGAGCGCGTGATCCCGCATGAGTTCATGCTGCATGCCCATCATTGGCTGATCCTGCACGGCCGCTATACGTGTCTCGCGCGCAAGCCGCGCTGCGAGGTGTGTCTGATCAACGATCTGTGCCAGTGGCCGGAGAAGACGGTGGTCTAAGCGACCGGCATCTTCGTCACGCGACCCGGCTCGATCAGCTCCGGTCGTGGTCCGCTCAATCGCTTGTGCATATGGACCATGAAGGCCATGCCGAACAGCGGCGTGGCCAGGTTGACAATCGGGATCGAGACGAAGGCTGCGATGAACAGCCCGGCGGTGAACACCGTCGCCGCATGCTGCTTGCGCATCGCCTTGGCGTCCGCCGGCGAGCGGAACCGTATGGCGGCCAGCTCGAAATATTCACGGCCGAGCAGCCAGGCTGTCGCGATGAAGAAGACAACGAAACCAATGCCGGCGAAGAACACGAAGGGCAGCGCGATCAGATAGACCGCGATGGTCAGCAGCGCGGTCTTGCCGCCTTCGGTGATAGCGAGCCCGAACGGCAAGGCGACGCCGACACGCTCCGCGGGATAGTGCTCGCGCTCGACGATATCGGCAACATCATCGACGAACACGCTGGCAATCAGTGACGTGATCGCCGGCATCAGAAAGATTGCGCCGACGACGACGCCGAGACCGGCGGCAATCGACAAGATCCAGGACAGCACATTGATCATCATGTGGTAGTCCGACCCGATCGTGCTTTCGGCCCAGACGCCGCCCGAAGTGGCAGCCCAGTTCAACAACCGCTGCATGCCGATTGCCAGGACAGTGATTAAAACCAGGGCAAGTCCGATTGACTTCCACAGGATGCTGCGCATCGGCGGTGAAAGAATTTGCGATAGCGCCTTGGCGGCAGCGACAAGCATCCGATTTTCTCCTTGCAATCACGAAGACGTAACCCTTGCGAAGTTGTCAGACAAGTGCAGCGCAGCATCGACTTCTTCACTGGACGGATAAATAGAAAGAGGTAGTCTCAAGAAAAACAATCATCAGGGAGGACGACGTCTTGATCACCAAGGGTACCCGTGCGCTTGTTTTCGCTACTGCCGCTTCTGGCTTGTTTCTGACCGCAGCGCCCGCCTTCGCGCAGCAAAGCATCACCGTCTGGTTCAGCAAGGGGTTTTATAAGTCCGAAGACGAATCGCTGCTGGCGGCGATCAAGAAGTTCGAAGACAAAACCAAGATCAAGGTCGAACTCTCGCAATATGCCATTCAGGACATGATCCCGAAGACCGTGGCTGCGCTGGATTCCGGCACGCCGCCGGATGTCGCCTATGCCGACACCTACGATGTGCAGGCATCCGGCAAATGGGCCTTCGAAGGCAAGCTGGAAGATATCACCGACATCCTAAAGCCGATGATGGATAAATTCGCGCCGAATACGGTCGAGACGGCCTATCTGATGAACGGCCAGACCAAGAAGAAAGCCTACTACGGCTTTCCGCTGAAGCAGCAGTCGATGCATGTGGAGATCTGGAGCGATCTGCTCGAGCAGGCCGGCTTCAAGGTCAGCGATATTCCCAAGGACTGGAAGGGTTATTGGTCGTTCTGGTGCGACAAGGTCCAGCCGGCCTATCGCAAGGCGTCAGGCAGCCGTGCCTATGGTGTCGGCCAGCCAATGGGCGTGGAGTCCACGGACTCGCTGCAATCGTTCTACACTTTCATGGATGCCTACAACGTCAAGCTAGTCGATGATGACGGCAAGCTTCTGGTGGACGATCCCAAGGTCAAGGAAGGTCTGATCGGCGCGCTCAGGGACTATACCGACACCTATATCAAGGGCTGCACGCCGCCATCCTCGACGACGTGGAAGGACCCCGACAACAATGTCGCCTTCCACAACAAGAGCATCATCATGACCCACAACTTCACGATTTCGATCGCGGCGAAGTGGTTTGAGGATTCGCAAAACCAGACGTTGACGCCGGAGCAGCGAGCGGCCGGCAAGAAGGCCTATGAAGAGACGATCGTCACGGCATCGTTCCCGCTGAAGCCGGACGGCACGCCGATCAAGTATCGCTCCGACGTGAAGACGGGGATGATCTTCTCGCAGTCGAAGAACAAGGCGGGCGCCAAGGAATTCGTCAAGTTCCTGATGGAAGAAGAAAACCTGGGCCCCTATGTCGAGGGCGCGCTCGGTCGTTGGTTCCCGGTGACCAAGGCTGGACAGGCAAGCCCGTTCTGGCAGGCCGACAAGCATCGCAAGGCGGTCTACACCCAGTTCACGGGAGGCACCTCGTCGTTCGATTTCGTGAAGAACTACAAGTTCACAATCCTCAATAACGAGAACGTCTGGGCCAAGGCGATGAACCGCGTGGTCAGCGAGAAGGTGCCGGTAGAGAAGGCCGTCGATGAGTTGATCGCCCGCATCAAGGAAATCGCGGGTTAGTCCGAGACAAAGCCGGCCGCCCCTCGCGGCCGGCTTTTGCAATGGTGTACAGCATGGCCACGATCACCTATCCCGCTCCCGCCGATACGCTGCCACGCCGGCCATGGTCCGCCCGCCTGACGACGCCGCAGGTCTGGGGCGTCGTGATGATCGCGCCCTATCTGCTCGTGTTCGCCGCCTTCGTGGTCTATCCGATCGGTTATGGCTTGTGGCTGGCGCGGCACCCGGCGAGTTACGTCGCGCTCTATAACGATCCGGTATTCGCGCGCGCCGTCGTCAACACGCTGATCTTCCTGATTATCGGCATCAATGTGAAGATGCTGATCGCTCTGTTTCTGTCCGGCTTCTTCGTGCAGTCACGGACATGGATACGCTGGCTGTCGGTACTGTTCATCCTGCCTTGGGCGGTGCCGTCGATCCCGACCATCCTGTCGGTGCGCTTCATGTTCAATCCCGAATGGGGCGTGATCAATAATCTGATCTTCAAGTTTACTGGCGAGGATGGGCCCAACTGGCTGAACGATCCCGCTATCGGCCTGACGCTGGCGATCATGGTCCACATCTGGAAGTCGCTGCCGTTCTGGACGCTGATCCTGATGACAGGACGTCTGGCAATCTCGACGGACATGTTCGAGGCCGCCGATGTGGACGGCGCCAGCTGGTGGCAGAAATTCCGCTTCATCACCTGGCCATCGATGCAGACGCTGTATCTCACCTGCACGCTGCTTTCGATGATCTGGACGCTCGGCGACTTCAACAGCGTCTATCTGTTGACGGGAGGCGGGCCAGCCGATCTCACTCATGTTCTGTCTACATTGGGGATTCGCTATCTCCGCCTCGATCAGCTCGACATGTCGATGGCATCCATCGTTTGCGCGATGCCGCTTGTGCTGCCGCTGGTCTATTTCATGATGAAACGGCTCTCTCGATGAAGAGGTTCACCCGATGAGAGTGCCAACGCTACGAGAGGTCGGCACCGAAGCGCGACTGTTGTTGATTGGCATTCCCGTGCTGATCTGGACGCTGATTCCCATCTATCACATGTTCCTGTTCGCGATCTCGCCGAAGCAGGATGCATTCGCGGGCAAGTTGTGGCCCGACCATCCGACGCTGAACAATTTCAGAATCGTGTTCAATCAGCAGCACTATTTCCTGCGCGATTTCTGGGCGCAGTTCCTGAACTCGGTCGTCATCGCGGTGGCGGTCGGTGCGCTGACGCTGGTGATTGCGACATCGGCGGCCTTTGCGATCAGTCGCCTGCGCGTCCGCGGCGGCCGAACGGTGATGAACATGGCGCTGTTCACCTATTTCATTCCCGCCGCATTCCTCGCTGTGCCAATGTATCGCACCATGGGCAATTACGGCCTGCTCAACAATCACTGGTCGCTGATCCTGGCGATGGTGACCATTGCTTCGCCCTATGCGATCTGGGTGCTCAAGCAGGCGTCCGACAAGCTGCCGCTCGAGCTGGATGAGGCCGCCATCATGGATGGCGCGACGCCGCTGCAACTGTTTCGCATGGTCTATGTGCCGCTGATGTTGCCATCGCTGGTCGCGATCGGGACCTATGCGCTGCTGCTCGCCTGGAACGAATATCTCTACGCCTTCCTGCTGCTGTCCAAGGATACCGAGATCACGCTACCCGTCGCGCTCGGCAACTTCCTGGCCGCTGATGACTCGCCCTGGGAATTGCTGATGACCACGGGCTTTATTTACGCGCTACCACCAGCCGCAGTGTATTACGCCTTTCGGCGCTACATGGTCGGCGGACTCACAGCGGGCGCGGTCAAGTCTTGAAGTGGCGGATCAGGCGATAAGCCTGATCCGAGGCCTGCTCACGTCTTCGTCAGCCACTTCCGCTTCCGTGTCAGTCGTCTCAGGAATGAGCGTCGGCGTGCCGAAGACGTCCGGAAATGGATCGAAAGTGCCCGCCACCTCCCGGAGCGGCTTTTGTTTGTCGGCCCAATGCAATGCCGTGTAGTCGAATCCGAGTTCAATGGTCGGCTTCACCACTTCGAAATAGGGCGAGATATCGAAATCCCTGGGCATATACAGCGATGAATCGCGGATGTGCAGAATCTCGCGACGGGCCTGGCGGCTACCGGCGCGGGTGATTTTCGGCAGAATCGGATAGCGCACGGCATCGAAAGCCTGCGCGATCAATGCCGAGCAGATGATCTTGGTGGGATCGCCGGAGCCGAAAGCGATCATGCGCCGCCGCCAGCGCTGCGGTATTGGCAGCGGGATCAGGAAGCGCATCAGGTCGAGAATGTTCTTGGTGTCGTAACCAAAGCCAATCCGGTTGATGGCGTAGCGACACACAGTGGTGCGGTCCTCGTAGGACAGACCGACCGGGCGGCACAGGCGGGTGTGGAACGGATAATATTTCGACAGCGGTGCCGAGGTGACACCTTCGCCGATATTGGCCTCGATCAGCACATGCGGCTCGCCGTTCGGCTCTGCAGCACCATCGATTGGGCCGACATAGAGCGCGGCATGCGACCAGGTCGATTGCGTGAGATATTTGATGATGCCGGAGACGCGGTTGTTGCCTTCGACCAGCAGCACGTCACCTTCCTCGATGATACCGCGCAGGCGTTCGGGGTCGCTCGGCGTGAAAGGCTCGTAGCCGGGCAGCTCCTTCTGCAGATATTTCGCGATCAGTTTCCCGACCGTATCGAGCATGAGGCCCATGATCGTGACTCCCCCAGCGCGGTTCATGTCGACCGCTTTCCCTGGCTCCATCATGGTCGAGAGCCATTGCAATTTGGTTCATGCCCGCGCGGCGCTGGTGACAATTCATTCACCACGACGGTTGCCGCACACCCTCGAATACGGCAAGGTTCGCGAGACGTTCTCATGCATCATAAAATTTCGGAAACCATGTCATGACGATTTCACGCCGGGATTTCCTGTCGGCGTCCGCAGCATTGACACTTGTGCCGCTGTTCGGCGCAAGGACATTGGCCGCGTCGCTGCCGCGGGATGCTGACATTGTCGTGATTGGCGCGGGCGCTGCGGGCATCGCTGCGGCGCGTCGCATCCAGGCGGCCAATCGCAAGGTGATCGTGATCGAGGCCTCCAGCCGGATTGGCGGACGGTGCATGACAGACGCGACAGGTTTCGACGCCCCGTTCGATCGCGGCGCGCGCTGGCTGCACACGCCGGAAACCAACGCAGTGGTGAAGCTTGCCCGGCCGGTGGGAATCGATGTCGCGCCATCGCCGCCGAGTCAGAAGCTGCGCATCGGCCGTCGCAATGCCCGCGCCGGCGAGACCGAGGAATTGCTCGCCGCGGTCGTGCGCGCCAATCGCGCCATCGACGAGGCAGCGCGCCGCGCCGACATCTCCTGCGCCGCGGCGCTGCCGAAGGATCTCGGGGACTGGGCGGGCACGATCGATTTCGTGCTCGGGGCCTATGCGACCGGCAAGGACCTCAAGGATCTATCGACGCTGGATCTCTCGCGCGCGCAGGATCGCGCCATCGATGTCGCTACGCGCCAGGGGCTCGGGGCGTTGATGGGTAAGCTTGGCGAGGCCCTCCCGGTGGCGCTGTCGACGCCTGCGACGCGCGTGACCTGGAGCGGACGCGACATCGGCGTTGAGACGGCGTCGGGGCGCATTGCGGCGCGGGCGGTGATCATCACCGCATCAAGCAATGTGTTGTCGTCGGGGACAATCAAGTTCACGCCGGAACTGCCAAAGCGGCAGCTCGACGCGGCGGCAAAACTCAGCCTCGGTAGCTATGACCGTATCGCGCTACAGTTTATTGGCAATCCGCTCGGGCTGGGTCGCGATGAGCTGATGGTCGAGCAAAGCACGAGCACACGTACCGGTGCGCTGTTTGCGAATATTGGCGGGTCATCGCTGTGTACCGTCGATGTCGCGGGCGCATTCGGCCGCGACCTTGCAACTCAGGGCGAGGCCGCGATGGTGGCTTTCGCCGTTGAATGGCTGACGAAGCTGTTCGGCTCCGATATCAAACCGGCGATCATGCGTTCTGCAACGACGCGCTGGGATACGATGCCATTCGTGCTCGGAGCCATGTCGGGGGCCGCACCGGGTGGCCAGGCCTCGCGCCGCGTATTGGCTGAGCCCATGGGCAGTCTGTTCCTTGCCGGCGAAGCCACGCATGAAACATTGTGGGGCACGGTCGATGGCGCATGGGAAAGCGGCGAGCGCGCAGCAGAAGCGGCGCTCAAGAAGATCGGCGCAATAAAAGAGCCGGAACCAGACAAGCCGGTGCGGACGAAGCAGCGGCGGCAGCGGTCGAGCGGAGCGGGGTTGGAGTAGCCGCGACGTGAGGCTGCTATTGGCGCTACACCGGTAGCGCCAGCTGCATCAGATCCTTGGCCACGATGATCTTGCCGGAAAAATTCTTTCGCACGCCCGAGATCCAGTCCTCGTCGGTGACTTCGGGATCGTCGCCCGGCACGAAGTGGCTGAGCACCAGCACCTTCACGCCGGCCGCGGCGGCGATGCGGCCGACATCCTCGGTGGTGGTATGGCTTTCCATCAAATGTTTTTTCAGCGTCGCGCCGTTCTTCGTCTTGATCACCAGCCGGTCAACAGCGGGCACGTAAAGTGCCTCATGCACCAGCACGTCCGCTCCCTTGGCGAACTCTGCTAGCCTCGGGTTGTAGGCGGTGTCGCTGGAGAACACGATGACGCCGTCGGGCGTCTCGAATTTGTAGGCGAAGCTGTCGACGATCGGCGGATGCGGAGTGCGAAACGCTGTCACCTTGACGTCGGCGGTCTGCAGCACCACGCCATCCTCGGTGATATCCTTGGCAACGAGCAACGGCCGCGGATCGGGGCGGCCTTCATCTTCGATGCGGGTATCAACGTCGAATTTGTTCAACTCCCAGTAAGTCCGGGTCATTGCCTCGATGCCCTTGGGACCAAACGAGTGGATCGGCGTCGAGAGGCCTGCGGCCCAAGCATTGTAGAACAAGTTGCCGTATTCCAGATTGTGATCGGAATGGTGGTGGCTGATGAAGATATACTTCACCGAGGGAAGCGGCACGCCGGCATTGACCAGTTGCCGGCTGACGCCCATGCCGCAATCGATCACGAATGGCGTGTCGTTGACCACAACGAGATTGGCTGGATTGGATGCACCGACGCCGACGCGCGGGCCGCCCTTGGTGCCGAGAAATATGATCCTGGTGCGCGGTTTTGCCGGCGTCTGCGCCAGCACGGGGCGCGCCGCGAGGACCATGGCGCCGGCAGCGGCAAACTTCAGCATGTCGCGGCGATCGATCATGGTCTTCTCCCGTTGTTCTTGAATTGGAGAGACCCTAGCGCCGCGGCGGCTGGCGCCGCAAGTCACGCAAGCGTCAGTGAAATATCCCGTCGAACAGCGGCAGGCTGATCAGCGCCGAGACGGCGATCAGCGCGTAGCAGATCTTGCGGAACAGCTCATCGCTGGCCTTGCCGAACAGTTTCGAGCCGAGCCAGAGGCCGAGACCGAACAGTGGTCCGGTAATCACCGCGAGGCCGAGAATGGCGGAACTCCACAATCCGCCGATCGTATAGCTGACGATGATCAAGACGTCTGCGACCGCGAAATACAGGATGATATTTGCGCGGGTGACGGCAGCGACTGCCGCGTCTCGCAGCCAATACATCACTATCGGCGGGCCGCCGAGTTGCGCCAAGCCACCAAAAAAGCCGGCGACGCCGCCGACACTGACCGTCACTGGAACGGTCGGCTTACCGGGATAGCGCCAGCCGGAGATCAGTAGCGTCAGCATCGTGACGATCAGTGCGACGATGCCCCAGCGAACGGTCAGCGGATCGGCCCAGGCCAAGGCCATCGTGCCAAGCGGCACGCCAATAAGTGCGCCCAGCGAAATGATGCTGACGTCGCGCCTGTCGGCTCGTCTTGCGGCGTTCGGGATCAGCGTCAGCGTGGTCGAGAAGTCGATCAGTAGCAGCAAGGGTGACGCGACTTGCGCGCCGGCCACACTTGAGGCGAGCGGCATGAAGATCAGCGCCGAACCGAAGCCCGAAAACCCACGGGCCAGTCCGGCGATGAAGGCTGTGAAGGTGATAAAAACGAGCGACGTGGTCGAATACTGGACCAGGCCGAGTGATTCCATCATGCGCGCAACGTGCCGCCCGTCTTCTTCGTTACTTCCGCCACGATCTTCGCTGCCACCGCATCGATTTCCTGATCGGTCAGGGTCTTCTCGCGCGGCTGGATCGTGACAGCGATGGCCACGGACTTCTTGTCGTCGTCGATGCCCTTGCCTTCATAGACGTCGAACACCGTCACATCGGTGACCAGCTTCTTGTCTACGCCGGCTGCCGCACGGACGATGTCGCCGGACCTGACCTTGCGATCGACGATGAAGGCGAAGTCGCGTGACACAGGCTGGAACGCCGAGAGCTCCAAAGTCGGTTTGGCGCGGGTCGCCTTCTGCTTGGCGTCGGGAATGCGATCGAGGATCACCTCGAATGCCATCAACGGGCCATCGGCACCGAGTGCCTCAAGCGTGCGCGGATGCAGTTCGCCGAAATGACCGAGGACGTTCTGCGGTCCGATCTGGATCGTGCCGGAGCGACCTGGGTGCAGCCAGTCCGCGCCACCGGCCACGATCTGCAGCGCCTGCATCGGTGCACCTGCGGCTGCGAGAACTGCAAAGGCATCGGCCTTGGCGTCGAGTGCGTTCGCAGCGCTGGCGCCGGACCAGTGACGGCCGTTGCCAGCCGACGAGGCGAGGCCACGCCGCACGCCGGATGCAGCCATGAACTGATCCTGCGGGCGATCGCCGCGGAAGATCTGGCCGACTTCGAACAGCGCGAGGTCGGACGACCCGCGATGCGCATTGGCTTGAGCGGCTGCGATCAGTCCGGGCAACAGGCTCGGCCGCATGTCGGAGAGATCGGCGGCGATCGGGTTGGCCAACGCCAGTTCAGGCGCGCCGCCGCCGAACACTTCGGCATGCGGCTTCGAAATGAACGACCATGTCACGACCTCGACGAGGCCGCGCGCGGCCAGTCCACGCTTGGCGCGGCGGGTGCGCTGCTGGATTTGCGTCAGCACCGGCTTGCGCGGGGCGTCGCCACGCGGGAACGGCGTCATCGGCACCTTGTCGACGCCGAAGATGCGCATGACTTCCTCGACGATGTCGGCCTTGCCGGTGACATCGCTGCGCCATGACGGCACTGCGACCTTCACCACGGGGCCGCTGCCGGCCACCATGAAGCCGAGATGCGTCAGGATGCGTCGCATCTCCGGGAATGGCACGTCGATGGCGGCGAGGCGCTTCACCTCGGCAATCGGGAAGTCGATGATACGGTCGTCGCCGTAGGGCTTGCCAACGACGATGCTCTCCGACGGTGCGCCGCCGCACAGTTCCATCACCAGCTTGGTTGCCAGTTCGAGACCGGGCACCATGAAGACCGGATCGACACCGCGCTCGAACCGATAACGCGCGTCGGAATTGATCCCGAGCCTGCGGCCGGTCTGCGCGATATTGATCTCGTTCCACAGCGCGGATTCGATCAGTACATCGGTGGTGTCTTCCGAACAGCCCGACGCTTCGCCGCCCATGATGCCGGCGAGCGACTCGACACCATTGTCGTCGGCGATGACGCAGGCCTTGCTGTCGAGCGTGTAGGTCTTGCCATCCAGCGCGAGCAGTGTTTCGCCGTCACGGGCACGGCGTACCACGATATCGCCCTTCACCTTGGCGGCGTCGAACACATGCAGCGGACGGGCGCGGTCGAAAGTCAGGAAGTTAGTGATGTCGACCAGCGCATTGATCGGGCGCAGGCCGATGGAGGTCAGCTTCTTCTGCAGCCACTCCGGCGACGGGCCGTTCTTGACGCCGCGCACGAGACGTAGCGCGAAGCCGGGGCACAGCTTGGCGTCTTCGACCGTGACTTTCACTGGGCAGGGGAATTCGCCCTTGATCGGCTTGATGCCGGGATTCTTGAACACGCCCATATCGGCCGCGGCGAGATCCCTGGCGATGCCGGACACACCAGTGCAATCCTGACGATTAGGCGTCAGGTTGATTTCTATGACGGGATCGCCGAGCTTGGCCCAGTCGGGGTAAATCGCGCCGACCGGCGCATCGGCCGGCAGCTCGATGATGCCATCGATATTGTCGGGGAGTCCGAGTTCACCGGCCGAGCACATCATGCCCTGGCTTTCGACGCCGCGGATATTGCCGAGGCCGATGGTGAAATCCTTGCCTGGAATATAAGTTCCGGGCCTTGCAAGGACGGTCTTCAGTCCCGCGCGCGCATTCGGCGCCCCGCAGACGATCTGCAGCGGCTTGTCATCGCCGGCATTGACGGTGCAGACGCGCAGCCGATCTGCATTGGGATGTTGCACGGCTGTGACGATCTCGGCGATCGTGAACGGCTTCAGCAGCTTCGCCTTATCGTCGATATGTTCGACCTCGAGCCCGATCATGGTGAGCTTGTCGGTCAGCGTCTCGAGCGACTCGTCGGTCTCGAGATGATCCTTCAGCCAGGAGAGGGAGAATTTCACGTGCTCAGTCCTCCGGCCAGCGTCGGTACTTCAAGCGGCTTGAAGCCATAGTGATTGAGCCAGCGCACGTCGCCCTCGAAGAGCTGACGCAGGTCGGCCATGCCGTATTTCAGCATCGCGATACGATCGATGCCCATGCCCCAGGCGAAACCCTGATACACGTCGGGATCGATGCCGCAGGCGCGCAGCACATTCGGATGCACCATGCCGCAGCCGAGAATCTCGAGCCAATCTTCTCCCTCGCCGAAACGGATCTCGTTCTTGTCGCGGCGACACTGGATATCGACTTCCAGCGACGGCTCCGTGAACGGGAAGAACGACGGACGGAAGCGCATATTGACGTTATCGACTTCGAAGAACGCCTTACAGAATTCGTGCAGGATCCATTTGAGGTGGCCGAGATGCGAACCCTTGTCGATGACGAGACCTTCGACCTGATGGAACATCGGCGTGTGGGTCTGGTCAGAGTCGCTGCGATAGGTGCGGCCCGGACAGATCACGCGGATCGGCGGCTGCTGGCTGAGCATGGTGCGCACCTGAACCGGTGATGTATGCGTGCGCAGCAGCAGGCGCGAGCCGTCTTCCTTCGGATTGAAGTAGAAGGTGTCGTGCATCTCGCGGGCCGGATGGCCCTCGGGGAAGTTCAGCTTGGTGAAGTTGTAGTCGTCGGTCTCGATGTCCGGACCTTCGGCGACGGCGAAGCCCATATCGGCGAAGATCGTCGTCAACTCGTCCCATGTCTGGCTGAGTGGATGAATGCGGCCGAGCTCAGCGGGGCCATCGCGCAGCGGCAGCGTCACGTCGATGGTCTCGGAAGCGAGACGTGCATCGAGGGCTGCGGATTTCAACACATCGCGGCGCGCGGTCAGCGCTTGCGTGACGGTGTCCTTGGCCAGGTTGATGGCCGCGCCTTCGGTCTTGCGTTCTTCTGGCGTCATCTTGCCGAGAGTCGACAACAGCGCGGAGATCGAACCCTTCTTGCCGAGCGCGCCGACGCGCACGGCTTCCAGGGCGGCTTCGTCGGAGGCATTGGCAATATCGGCCAGAATAGTCTGTTGGAGCGTCGTCAGATCGGACATCAGCAACCTCGATGAGAGAGGCGGGCGCCTCTTGCTGTCTGCGCGTCCGACGGAAGGCCGGGCACCAGCTTCTACAGCACGGGTATCACAGGGATTAAGACGTCAATGGCCGGGACAGGAGCGCGTGAACGCTTCTGCCCGGCCATGACAATGTCGATAAATACGCGGAGTGGAGAGCTCAGGCCGCCAGTGCGGCCTTTGCTGGCTTAGGCTGCGAGTGCAGCTTTGGCCTTCTCAGCAATCGCGTTGAACGCCGCCGGCTCGTTGATCGCGAGATCCGAGAGCACCTTGCGGTCGACCGTCACGCCGGACTTGGCGAGACCGTTGATAAACACGCTGTAGGTCATGCCGAGCGGACGGACGGCAGCGTTGAGACGCTGGATCCAGAGCGCGCGGAACGTACGCTTCTTGCGCTTGCGATCGCGGAACGCATATTGGCCGGCCTTGTCGACGGCGGCCTTTGCGGCGCGAATGGTGTTCTTGCGGCGACCACGGAAACCCTTGGCGGCCTTGTAGACTTTCTTATGCTTGGCGTGAGCCGTCACACCGCGTTTTACGCGAGCCATGACTGATCTCCTTCATCTGAAATAACAAAAGGGGTGATATCCGCCGCAATGAAGCGGCGTAAGGGCGATCAGGCGTTTGGCAGAAAGTACTGCTTGATGTTGTCGCCGTCGGTCTTGAACAGCACGCGGGTGCCGCGGAGCTGACGAATCTGCTTCTTCGTCCGCTTGATCATACCGTGGCGCTTACCGGCATGGGCGGCCATGACCTTACCCGTTCCGGTGACTTTAAAGCGCTTTTTAGCGCCCGACTTGGTCTTCAGCTTGGGCATTTGGCTCTCCTATGGCCACGCAGAAAGCGCCCCGAAAGGCGTTGCGTCGGCTAAAATGCTCGTTAGAGCGTTGAAAATGCTCAACTAACCGCCGTTTGCGGAAAGTCAGCACAGTCGTCGACACGGCAGCCCTTAATCAGCCGGGCGACGAAGGTTGCGCTTATGGCAGAGGAATGCTCCGATGGCAACGATTAACGCGGCTCAACACTCTGTTTAGCGCATGGCTTCAGACTGGTCCGACGCGCCCCGGATGCCTATGTGATCCGGACCAGAGAAACAGAGGGACGACGACAATGGCCCGGAATGCACGTGCCGCCGCAAGGGCGGTTGCCATCCAGCAAGATGCTGCTGCTCAGACCGCCACCCGTTGGATGTTCGCAGCCGCTGGCCTCGCCGCGGCTCTCGCGCTGGCCGGTGCACTCGCCCTCATTTCGGGCTGAGCCGCCTAGCTTCGAACGATTTCAGAATACGCCCAGAGAAAAAAGGCCCGCCAGAAATCTGACGGGCCGAAATTCCTGATTACCAACCTCGTTAAGGTCAGTCGGCGCTGTGATCAGCGCGGTGCGAGCACCATCACCACCTGACGACCTTCGAAGCGCGCGTCCTGCTCTACCTTGGCGTATTCGGCGACGTCTGCTTTGACCTTGTCGAGCAGCTTGGTACCGATTTCCTGGTGCGCCATTTCGCGGCCACGATAGCGCAAGGTGATTTTGACCTTGTCGCCTTCTTCGAAGAAGCGCTGCATTGCGCGCATTTTCACGTCGTAGTCATGATCATCGATCATCGGGCGGAGCTTGATCTCCTTGATTTCGACGATCTTCTGCTTCTTGCGGGCCTCGGCGGCCTTCTTCTGCGCCGAATACTTGAACTTCCCGTAGTCCATGATCTTGCAGACGGGGGGGCTCACATTCGGCGAAATCTCGACCAGATCCATACCGGCTTCCATCGCCATCTTGATCGCAGCAATGGTTTCCACGGTGCCGTGGTTGAGGCCGGTCTGATCAATCAGCTGGATCTGCAGATTGCGAATTTCATCGTTGGTGCGCGGCCCGTCTTTGGTTGCGGCGGGCGGGGCTCTGTTGGGACGGCGAATGGGTAACTCTCCAATGTTGTTTAGGAAGGCCGCAGTGTGAAGGAATAAGGCGTTTGGAGCAAGCAAACTCACGCAACGCAGCGTCAATCACTCAAATACGAGGCAATTTCGTCACGCGAAAGGCCATAGGCGTCGTACACCGCTGACCTTGCTCAAATAGAGTTCCCCGGCCCATTCTGCAAGCGTGATTGACAGGAGCGCAACGCGGCATCGAGGTGGCGTTCCCTGGGATGATATGGACGTTGAGGGATCGACGTTGACGATCCCGACCTGCTCAATCAAACAGCAATCGGCATTTCAGGGTCGAACAAGGATGGTTTGATGAGCACAACGGTATCGACCGACCCCACTTTCATCACGGCAGGTACAGGCAGTAGCCGCCGCCAGATCGCGATGCGGGTCCGCGCCGGCGTTGCTCCGGGCCTGTTCTGGATGAGCGGCTTCAAATCCGACATGCAGGGCGGCAAGGCGCTGGCGCTCGATGCCTGGGCCGCCGACCATGGCCGGGCCTGTGTACGTTTCGATTATTCCGGCCATGGCGAATCCGGCGGCGATTTCGTCGATGGCACCATCGGCCAATGGTTGGAGGATGGCCTCGCGGCGTTCGATGCGGCCTGTCAGGGGCCGCAGGTGGTGATTGGCTCGTCGATGGGCGGCTGGATGGCACTCCTGCTGGCGCGCGCGCTGGCCCGACGCGGCAAAGTAGGGCGCGCGACGCTGAAGGGCCTGGTGCTGATCGCGCCGGCGCCGGATTTCACCGAAGAGCTGATGTGGAAAGGCTTCTCGCCGGAAATCCGCGCGGAGATCGAGACCACCGGTCAATGGCTGCGCCCGTCGGAATATGGCGAGCCCTATCCGATCACGCGGCGGTTGATCGAAGAGGGGCGCAATCACCTGCTGCTCGGCAGCGCGATCGATGTCGGTTGCCCCGTGCGGATTTTGCAAGGCAGGCAGGACCCCGACGTGCCTTGGCAGCACGCTTTCCGCCTTGCCGAACGGCTGCCGAGCGACGACGTCGTGCTGACCATGATCCAGGACGGCGACCATCGGCTGTCACGCCCGCAGGACATTGCGCGACTATTGTCGGCTGTGGCGGAGTTTTGATTGCATCACCCGTACCGTTGAATAGGCTCGCCTGAAAAGAGCGACAATCAGCGGGAGGAATTCGGATGGACGCTACGGCACTCTTGCGCGCATTTTGCGATGCCGTTGAACAGCGTGACGGCCAGAGCTTCGCTGCGCTGTTCACTGAAGACGGCGTCTATCACGACGTCTTCTACGGCGCATTCGAAGGCCGTGCCAAAATCGCCGACATGGTCGATGACTGGTTCTACCGGACCGCGGAAGATTTTCGTTGGGACATGCACACGCCCGTCAGCGACGGCACCACGCTCTATGCGCGCTACACGTTCAGTTATCGCTCGAAACTCCCGGAAGCCAATGGCGGCCGCGCGATGTTCGAAGGCGTTGCGATCATGACGCTGCGTGACGGGAAGATCGTGAGCTATCATGAAGTGGCCAATACGGCGCCGGCCTTCGTCGATTTGCATTTCGCGCCGGAGCGCATCGCCAAGATCGTCGCCAAGCAGGGTGAAGCGCTCAAAGCGCGACCGGAGATGGCGCGACATCTGACGAACTGAGGGCCAGTCGCCACTCGCTGCCGACGCTATCGTCCTGTTCGGCTTCGGTGAACTGCACAGCCAATGCAGCAAACGCATCCGCAGGCATCAGTCGCGACAGCGCCCATATCGCTGCCCCGCGCACCACAGGACTTTCATCGCCCAGCAGCTGCTGCGCATCGCTTACCAGCGATAGGTCGTTCGAATTGCCGATGGCGATCAACACATTGCGGATGAAGCGGTTGCGGCCGATGCGCTTCACGGGTGACTTCGTAAAGAACGCGCGGAAAGCCGCATCGTCGAGCTTCGCAAGTTCGGCCAGCGACGGCGCGCGCAACTCATCGCGTGCGGCGAGTTTGATCTCGCGGCCTTCCTGGGCGAATTTGTTCCATGGGCAGGCGGCGAGGCAATCGTCGCAGCCATAGATGCGATTGCCCATGGGTTTGCGGAATTCGTGCGGGATAGGCCCCTTGTTCTCGATGGTGAGATAGGAAATGCAGCGCCGCGCATCGAGTTTGTAAGGCGCCGGAAAGGCCGATGTCGGGCAACTGTCGAGACAGGCCTGGCACGAGCCGCAGTGATCGATGGTGCGCGCATCGCGCGGCAGTTCGAGCGTGGTGAAGATCGCGCCGAGAAACAGCCACGAGCCGAATTCGCGCGAGACGAGATTGGTATGCTTGCCCTGCCAGCCCAATCCTGCGGCGCCGGCGAGCGGCTTTTCCATCACGGCAGCCGTATCGACAAACACTTTCACATCGCCGCCGGCTTGCGCGATCAGCCAGCGCGCCAGCAGCTTCAGGCGCTTCTTGATGAGGTCATGATAGTCGTCGCCGCGGGCATAGACCGAGATCGCGGCGTGCGAGCGTTGCTTGAGGATCTCGAGCGGATTCTCGTCGGGTCCGTAATTGACGCCGAGCATGATGACGGAGCGAACGTCCTGCCACATCACCTTGGGGTCGGCGCGGCGGTCGGGATTGTCGGCAAGCCACTCCATGTCACCATGGGCGCCGGCGTTGAGAAATTCCTGTAGCCGTTCGCGTACGCCGGCGATGGCGTCCGGATCGGTGATCCCGATTGAATCGAAGCCCAGCGCCTTCGCCTCGCGCGTCAGCCTATCCTTGAGATCGGCGGGAAGCGTGGCGATCACATCGTCAGCGGGTGGGCTCAGAAATCGAGATCCACATAGGTCCGCGATGCTGGCACGCCCGCCAGCCACTCGCTCAGCAGCGGTCGGAACGACGGACGGGATTTCACCCGCGCGTACCACGCCTTCGCCGCGTCGTCCTCGCTCCATGGAACATCGCCCAGATAGTCGATCGCCGACAGATGAGCTGCCGCGACCAGATCCGCATAAGTCAGTCGGTCACCGGCCAGAAAATTGCGTGTCCGCGCCAGCCAGCCGATATAGGCCAGATGATAGCGCACATTTGCGGTGGCTGCGCGAATCACATCCATCGCCGGGGCGCCGCCGCCGACCTCTTCGCTCATGAAGCGCTTGTAGATGCGTTCGGTGACCAGTGGGCCGGACGCTTCCTCGAAGAATTTCTCGTTGAACCACGCCATCAGCCGGCGCACTTCGATGCGTTCCGCCATCGCGACAGGTAGCAGGCGGCGATCGCCCATCTCCGGTCCATGGGTCTCGTCGATATATTCGGCGATGATCCCGGCGCCAGGAATGGGCGGGAAACCATCGGTGAGCAGCACAGGCGTAGTTCCCGCAGGATTGAGCGCCAGAAATGCCTCGCGCCGATCCCACGGCCGCTCGTCCACCAGTGTGAGGTCGAGTCCGTATTCGCCGAGTACGAGACGAATGAAGCGGGAATGCGGACAGAACGAGTGATGGTAAAGCGTGTACATGCGGGCCTTGATAGTTATGCGGTCGTTAAGAAAGCGTCTCGGTTGCGTCGGTGGTAAAAGTGTCACGCGGCGCGCGCCAAACTAGCGAAGCTTGGCTCTGAGGCAACCCGCGAATGTGATGGTATTTGCGATTGCAGCAATGAAGGGAATAGGCGAGAAGAACCCGGCTTTTTCAGGCCCACACTGACGAAGGACAGATAAGCGGATGATGTCTGATGCGATAAGGGCGGTGATTCTCGGCATTGTCGAGGGTGTCACCGAGTTCCTGCCGGTTTCCTCAACGGGGCATCTGCTGCTCGCGGAACGCTTCTTCGATCTGGGCGAGGACAATTTCTGGAAAAGCTTCGCCGTGCTGATCCAGCTCGGCGCCATTCTGGCGATCCTTGCACTTTACTTCGGCAAGTTGTGGCATATCGCGCTGAACCTGTTCAAAGGCGACGCTGCTGCGCGCCGTTTCGTGATCGGCGTGCTGATCGCGTTCCTGCCTGCCGCGATCATCGGCGCGGCTGCGGGCGGCTATGTCAAAAGCTATCTGTTCAATCCGTGGGTCGTGTGCTTTTCGCTGATCGTCGGCGGCGCGATCCTGCTTTGGGTCGATCAGCTCGATCTTGAGCCGGTACATCACGATGCCACGACGTTTCCATTGCCGATGTATCTGAAGATCGGTCTGGCGCAGTGCGTGGCGATGATTCCCGGCGTGTCGCGCTCCGGCGCGACCATCGTCGGCGCTATGCTGCTCGGTGCTGAAAAGCGCGCAGCGGCGGAGTTCTCGTTCTTCCTGGCGATCCCGACCATGGTCGGTGCCTTCGTCTACGATCTCTACAAGAGCCGGGCCGATCTCTCGGTCGATCACGGCGTGATCATCGCCATCGGTTTCGTGGTGTCGTTCATCACCGCTATCATCGTGGTGAAAAGCTTTCTCGGCTACGTGACCCGCCACGGCTTCGCGTTGTTCGCATGGTGGCGCGTGATCGTCGGTACGCTCGGCCTGATCGCGCTGGCGCTGGGCTACTGAATTTTGCCAAACACTCTGCTGTCATCCCCGCCGCGCACGCCTTCGGCGTGCCAGGCGGGGACGATATCGTCAGTTTATGCCGTTATGTGCGAACTGACCGGTGGCGCGGAAGCGCCAGAGATATTGTGGCGCAATCGCTTCCAGTGAATCAGCGGCAATACCCAAGCCATCCAGCGTTAGACCGGCCGCCTTGGCGGCTTCCGACACCACATTGTCGACACCAAGCATGGCGACCTGATCCGGCGTCAGTTTGAAGTCGCCCGGGGCGAACTGCAGGAAATAGGACTGCAGCTTGGCGATGGCCGCCGGCACCGGCAGCGTCATGCGCTTGCGCTCGATGGTCGCGAGGATGATGTCGATGATTTCACTCATCGTTAGCACTTCCGGGCCGCCAAGTTCATAGGTGGCGCCCGGCTTGGTCTTGCCGTCGACGGCATCGGCCGCAGCCTGGGCGACATCGCCCACATAGACCGGCTGCATCTTGGTCGTGGCGCCGAACACCGGCATCACCGGGGCCATCCGGGCGAGATTGGCAAATCGATTGGTGAACTGATCCTCGGGGCCGAACACGATCGACGGGCGCAGGATGGTCGCGGAAGGCACAGCCGCCAGCACGGCCTGCTCGCCGGCCGCCTTGGCACGGGCATAGGCCGATTCGGAATCGGCATCGGCGCCGATGGCTGAAAACTGCACCATCCTCGCGCCGATCTCGGCGGCAGCCTGCGCGACCGCGCCGGCGCCTCGCGCCTGCACGGCATCAAAGGTCTGCGCGCCGCTTTCGGTCAGGATACCCACCAGATTGACGACGATGCTGGCGTCGCGCATCGCGGCCTTGATCGAGGCGGGGTGGCGCAGATTGGCCTGAACGATATTGATCTGTCCGACACGGCCAAGCGGTTGCAGATGGCCGGCCAGTTCCGGCCGACGCACGGCGACCCTGATCCGGTATTCGCGCTTCGCCAGCGCGCGGACCACATGGCGTCCCACGAAGCCGGATCCGCCGAAAACCGTAACGAGGGTGTCGATGGGGGCAGCCATGGATCAGTTCCTTGAGTCAGTCATGCAAGGGCAAAACGGGGGAATTTAGACCAATTCGCGATACGCCAACGCGCGAGGCGTGTACAGCGGATTTGGAATTGAACGAAGCAATTTGACAAGCGCGTAACGGCCCCCTACTAACCGCGCCACGTGCCTCGCACGTGCCCAGGTGGCGGAATTGGTAGACGCGCTGGCTTCAGGTGCCAGTGGCTTAACGGCCGTGAAGGTTCGAGTCCTTTCCTGGGCACCACGGTGCTCCTAAGTCTCTGATATTCAGAGCAATTCATTGAATTTGACAGTTTGGTGCTGCGCGGTCGATGCGTGCGGCGCAGAGACGTTCTTGCTCTGCCGTCCCTCGCGAAGCGCGCGCAACAACCGCAAACAGACACTGCACTTTGCTTCTAGCGGGCCATCGCCTGATCATAAGCCACGACAGACGCCTGCGCGGTCGCCTTCACCTCGATAACGCTCATTCCAGGCCGATACAGGCTGCTGCCAAGGCCGAAGGCCTGTATGCCGGCGGCGACATAGTCCGCGAAATTCCGATCGGAAACACCACCAACAGCCCCGATCACGACATCCCTGGGCAGAACCGCGCGAATGGCGGCGATACCGGACGGGCCGAGGATCGACGCCGGAAAGAATTTCAGGGCGGACGCACCGGCGCGGAGCGCGAGGAAAGCTTCGGTCGGCGAGAACACGCCGGGCATCGTGACCATGCCGCGGCTCGCCGCCATCGCCAGCACATCGACATCGACATTCGGGCTCACCATCAGGCGCCCGCCGACATCGGCGACGCGCGCGCAGTCATTCGCGGTGAGGACAGTGCCGGCGCCGATCAGGGTGTCGCTGCCAAATCGTTTGCAGATCCGTGCGATGGAATCGAACGGATCGGGCGAGTTCAGCGGCACTTCGATCAGCTCGAAGCCGGTGTCGATCAACGCCTCGACGATGCTCTCCACCTCGTCGGGCTGCACGCCGCGCAGGATGGCGACGAGCGGACGCTTCACGGTGGGCCAACGGATTGGCTGGTTCATGTGAACTGAGCTCCCCAGAGATGGATTGCGGCCTTGGTCAGGCCGTGTTGCGAGGCGCGTTCGGCATCGACGATGGCGACCTCGAAGCCGGCAGCCGCAAGCGCCGACTCATAGAGATCCTTGAGCGCGCCGGCGCCGATCAGGCGTACCGGATGCCGCGTGCCATAGCGCGATCCGGCATCGGCGATTTCCGTGCCGATCAGGAGGCCCGACAGGCGCGTCGCGCCGTCGGCCTGTTGCTGGAAGCCGAGCAGTTGCGCCGCGCGCAAGCTGAATAGCGAGGCGGTGAGGCCCGTCGGCGCATCGAGCGCGCGTTGCAGGCCATCGCGGAACGCGTCATTCGCGGCGGGCGACGGTGCGTCGTGATCCAACGCGTGTTTCAGGATGCTGTGTTGAGTGATGACCGAAAAGAGCTCGCCGGTCATATAGGTCGTGAATGACACCACGCTGCCGGACTCGATCCAGACCCATTTGCTGTGGGTGCCGGGAATGCAGACCAGACCGGTGAAGCCTGGTTCGGTCACGCCGAGCAGTTGCGTCTCTTCGCCGCGCATGACGTCGGGTGCCGCGGCGTCGGCTTGCGCGATGCCGGGCAGGATACGCACGTCGCCTTGCGCGTCGACACGCTGCGCACCGTCGTGCAAGGCGTCGAGGCGTGTCGGTGTGTGCAGATAGGGCGCCTCGATCCAGCCCTGTCGTGCGCCGGCCATACCACAGATCAACACAGGTACGTTCTGCATTCCGCCAAGTTTGGCAAGATGATCAGCGAGCACCGGAGCGAAGCCTGCAGCCGCGCAATGCAGCATGCCTTCAGGCCCGCGGGTTTCCGCAAGCGCATTGCCGTCGGCGGTCATCAACCAGCCGCGAAAGCTGCTGGTGCCCCAATCGACTGCAACGAAAGCCGGTTTGCCTGATGTCACGTTTTGCTCTGGCTTGTCTTGGCACGAATTCGTGCCGAGCATAGCCGAAAGCTTCACTCTTGGAAGGCTGTTCGCGGCAGTTCTAGCTACAGCATTTCGCACCGCCCCTCTTCGCTCAACAGTAATTCTCACACAGCATCGGCTCGGAATCGGTGGATTGGATCGCGCGCACGGGCGCTTGCGTCAGATGCGGCGTGCCTCCGCGACTAACAACAGCGCGAAATGCATCCAGGATCGCCGTCGCCATGTCTGGGTGATGCGTCTCGACGGCGCTGTCCAGCCAATCTGGAAGGTCACGCTGGTTCGAGAGAGCGCAATGCCATTCACCTTCGTCATAAGCGAGCCGACGCAGTTGCCACCGCGGCAGTTCGATCGCGATCAGGGCAAGCGCGGCATCGGTCCAGGCGCCGGCAGTGACCAGGCGATCGAGGCGCTGGGCCTCCGCTGTGCGACGCATTGCCGGCAGGCGCTTGCAGGTGGTGAGGCAGATCGCGGTGAAACTCGTAGCGTCAAGCGGAGCCGTTTCGGATGGCGCTTCGGAAAGGGGCGTTCGCTGAATCGAGATGAACGACATGACGGGTCTCCATGGAACAGCGCGATCTTCAGAAGACCGCATCATGCAATATCCGTAGTCCGTCATTTGAATACGAGGCAGCTTCGGGCACGAAGATATAAAGGCTGCATAAGCGCCCGAGGACTAGCGGCGCACGCGCATGCGCTCCGCCGCGTCTTTATGAGATTCCTATAAGTTCGCTGCTGGCCTCATCTCGAAAACCTACGTCCTGAATGGCACCTGATCGTGCATCGGGCGCGCGAGCCGTTTGCTCCGTGCCGCCTCAGCCATTGCATCAGGAGCATTCCATGCTGGACATCGTCATGCTGGCCCTCGGGCTCGGCTTTTTCATTCTCACCCTGGGCTACGCCTATGCTTGCGAGCGGCTGTGAGGAGCGCATCATGATTTTCGATTACACGCTCGCCGGCTTCGTGTCCGCGGCATTGCTGATCTACCTCACTTACGCGCTGCTGCGACCCGAGCGGTTCTGAGCGCGCGCACCTCAAAAGGTCAACTGACATGACAATGATTGGCTGGATTCAAATTGCTCTGTACTGCGCGGTGGTTCTCGCGCTGGTGAAGCCGCTCGGCGGCTACATGACATCAGTCTTCAACGGCGAGCGTACGTTCCTCTCTCCGATTCTGCGGCCGGTCGAAGCCGGTCTGTACTGGATCGGTGGCGTCGACGAGAAACGTGAGCAGCACTGGCTGACCTATACGGTTGCCATGCTGCTGTTTCATGTGGTCGGCTTCCTCGGTCTCTACGCGATCATGCGGCTGCAGGCCGTGCTGCCGTTCAATCCTGCCGGGCAGTCCGCGGTCGCCGAAGATCTCTCCTTCAACACCGCGATCTCCTTCATCACCAACACCAACTGGCAGAACTACGGCGGCGAAAGCACCATGTCGTATCTGACCCAGATGCTGGGTCTGACGGTACATAACTTCCTGTCGGCGGCGGCCGGCATCGCATTGGCCGTGGCACTGATCCGCGGCTTCGCACGGTCGTCGATGCGCACCATCGGTAATTTCTGGGTCGATATTACCCGTTGCACGCTCTATGTGCTGCTGCCGATCTGCATCGTCTACACGCTGTTCCTGGTCTGGCAGGGCATGCCGCAGACGCTCGGCGCCTATGTCGATGCGACCACGCTTGAAGGTGCGAAGCAGACCATCGCGGTTGGCCCCGTTGCGTCGCAGGTTGCCATCAAGATGCTCGGCACCAATGGCGGCGGCTTCTTCAACGCCAATGCGGCGCATCCGTTCGAGAACCCGACGGCGCTGTCGAACTTCATCCAGATGATCTCGATCTTCGCGCTAGGTGCGGCGATGACCAATGTGTTCGGCCGCATGGTCGGCAACCCAAGGCAAGGCTGGGCGATTCTGGCCGTGATGGGCGTGCTGTTCATTGTCGGCGTTGCCATCACCTATGGCGCCGAAGCCTCGGGCACCACAGGCCTGAATGCACTCGGCCTCACCGGCGGTAATATGGAAGGCAAGGAACTGCGCTTTGGCATTGTCGCCTCCAGCCTGTTCGCGGTCATCACCACGGCGGCATCCTGCGGTGCGGTCAATGCGATGCATGACTCGTTTACAGCGATTGGCGGCATGATCCCGCTGATCAATATGCAGCTCGGCGAGATTATCGTCGGCGGTGTTGGTGCCGGTCTCTACGGCATGCTGCTGTTCGTCGTGCTGGCAATCTTCGTCGCCGGTCTGATGGTCGGCCGCACACCGGAATATGTCGGCAAGAAGATCGAGGCGCGCGAAGTAAAGATGGCAATGCTTGCCATTCTCGTGTTGCCGCTGATGTATCTCGGCTGGACCGCGGTGGCGGTGGTGCTGCCGTCGGCCGTGGCCTCCATGGCCAATGCCGGGCCGCATGGCTTCACCGAGGTGCTCTACGCTTTCACCTCGGCCACCGGCAATAACGGCTCGGCCTTCGGCGGGCTCACCGGCAACACCTTCTTTTACAACCTCACACTGGCGAGTTCGATGTTCGTCGGCCGCTTTTTCATGATCGTGCCAGCCATGGCGCTGGCCGGATCATTGGCCGCGAAGAAGTCGATCCCGGCTTCGGCCGGCACCTTGCCGACCACCGGCGGACTGTTTGTCGGTCTCGTCATCGGCGTGATCCTGATCATCGGCGGTCTCACCTTCTTCCCGGCACTCGCGCTCGGGCCGATCGTCGAGCACCTCGCGATGACCGCCAGCACCCTGTTCTGATCGGATTTGGAGTTATGTCCATGGAAACGTTGAAACTGCAGAAGCGGGTGCCGGTCTCGGCCATGCTCGATTCGAAAATTGTCATCCCAGCCATCGGCTCGGCTTTCAAAAAGCTTGATCCGCGGCTGATGATCAAGAATCCCGTGATGTTCGTGGTCGAGGTCGTCGCCGCACTCACCACGGTGATCTTCATCAAGAACGTCATCACCGGCGGAAGCGATCTGGGATTTGCGTTCCAGATCATCCTCTGGCTCTGGTTCACGGTGCTGTTCGCCAACTTTGCCGAAGCCGTCGCCGAAGGCCGCGGCAAGGCGCAGGCGGAATCGCTGAAGAAGACCCGCACCGAAAGCCAAGCCAAGCTGCTCACCGGCAGCGACAGCGGCGACAAGAGCTACCGCATGGTCTCGGGCACCAGCCTGAAGGTCGGCGATGTCGTGCTGGTGGAAGCCGGCGACAACATCCCGTCCGACGGTGAAGTGATCGAAGGCGTGGCTTCAGTTAATGAGGCGGCGATCACCGGCGAGTCCGCACCTGTCATTCGTGAATCCGGCGGCGATCGCTCGGCGGTGACCGGCGGCACGCAGGTGCTGTCCGACTGGATTCGCGTCCGCATCACTGCGGCGCAAGGCTCGACCTTTATCGATCGCATGATCAAGCTGGTCGAAGGCGCCGAGCGGCAGAAGACACCGAACGAGATCGCACTGAACATCCTGCTGGTCGGCCTTACCATCATCTTCGTGTTCGCGACGGTGACGATCCCGAGCTATGCGGCTTATGCCGGTGGTTCGATCTCGGTGGTGGTGCTGGTGGCTTTGTTCGTGACCCTGATCCCGACCACCATCGGCGCGCTGTTGTCGGCGATCGGCATTGCAGGCATGGATCGTCTGGTGCGCTTCAACGTGCTGGCGATGTCCGGTCGTGCGGTGGAAGCTGCCGGCGACGTCGATACGCTGCTGCTCGACAAGACCGGCACCATCACGCTCGGCAATCGTCAGGCGACGGCCTTCCGTCCGGTGCGCGGCGTGACCGAACAGGAACTGGCCGATGCGGCGCAGCTTGCATCGCTCGCGGACGAAACCCCGGAAGGCCGCTCCATCGTCGTGCTGGCCAAGGAGAAATACGGCATCCGCGGCCGCGACATGGCCGAACTGTCAGCGACTTTCGTGCCGTTTACCGCACAGACCCGGATGAGCGGTGTCGATGCCGGTGGTTCGTCGGTCCGCAAGGGAGCGGTGGATTCGATACTCGCTTACGTCAACGGTGGCGCGTCGTTCGCCGTCGCGTCCGGCAACACCGTGCGTGCGATGCAGCCGGCCGCGATGTCGGACACGGCACGTGAAATCCAGGCGATCTCCGACGAGATTGCAAAGGGCGGCGGCACCCCGTTGGCGGTTGCGCGCGATGGCAAGCTGCTCGGCGTCATCCATCTGAAGGACATCGTCAAGGGCGGCATCCGTGAGCGTTTCGCCGAGCTGCGCCGCATGGGCATCCGTACCATCATGATCACCGGCGACAATCCGATGACCGCCGCAGCCATCGCAGCCGAAGCCGGCGTCGATGATTTCCTGGCGCAGGCGACACCCGAGGACAAGCTGCAGCTCATTCGTGACGAGCAGGCCAGGGGCAAGTTGGTGGCGATGTGCGGCGACGGCACCAACGACGCGCCGGCACTGGCGCAGGCCGATGTAGGCGTCGCCATGAACACCGGCACGCAGGCGGCGCGCGAGGCGGGCAACATGGTCGATCTGGACTCCAATCCGACCAAACTTATCGAGGTCGTCGAAATCGGCAAGCAGCTTCTGATGACGCGGGGGGCGCTGACCACGTTCTCGATCGCCAATGACGTGGCGAAATACTTCGCCATTATCCCGGCGATCTTCCTCGCCTTCTATCCGCAGCTTGAAGCGCTCAATGTCATGAAGCTGGCGAGCCCGCAGAGTGCCATTCTGTCGGCCATCATCTTCAATGCGATCATCATCATCGCGCTGATCCCGCTCGCCCTGAAAGGCGTCGCCTATCGCCCGATCGGCGCCGGCGCACTGCTCGGCCGCAACCTGCTGATCTACGGCCTCGGCGGCATCATCATTCCGTTCATCGGTATCAAGGCGATCGACCTCGTCGTCACCGCCCTGCACCTGGTTTGAGGAGTTACGTTATGTTGAGAGAAATTCGCCCGGCCATCGTTCTGCTGCTCGGTCTCACGGCCATCACCGGCCTCGCCTATCCGCTCGCGATGACAGGCATTGCCGAAGCGATCATGCCGAACCAGGCGCAAGGCAGCCTCATCGAACGGGCCGGCAAGGTTGTCGGCTCGTCCCTGATCGGTCAGGAATTCAAGGGTGAGGAATACTTCCACGGCCGCCCGTCGGCGACCCTGGGTCCCGACCCGCAGGATTCCACCAAGACGGTGCCGCAGCCTTACAATGCCATCAACTCGATGGGCTCCAATCTCGGCCCGACCAGCAAGGCGCTGATCGACCGCGTGAAGGAGGACGTCGAGAAACTGAAGGCAGAGAACCCGTCGATGCCGGTGCCGATCGATCTCGTGACCACCTCGGGCAGCGGTCTCGACCCGAACATTTCGCCGGAGGGCGCGCTGTTTCAGGTGCCTCGCGTCGCCAAGGCGCGCAAGCTGCCGGAGGACCGCGTCCGTCAGCTGGTGACCGAAAAGACAGAAGGCCGCTTTGGTGGCTTGCTCGGCGAACCGCGCGTTAACGTTCTCGCCTTGAATCTCGCGCTGGACGCCGCCTCACCGCAATAGGCCGTCTATGCCCTAGCCCTGGCGGAGACTATATTGCCTTATGGCAAATCAGCGCCGCGATCCCGACCAACGACCTTCGCCTGAGGCCTTGCTGGAGACAGCAAGGCGCGAGGAAGATGCCGCCGGGCGGCTGAAGATCTTCGTCGGCGCCGCCCCCGGCGTCGGCAAGACTTATGAGATGCTGCAGAGCGCCCATGCCAAGCGCAAGGCGGGCGTCGATGTGGTGGTCGGTGTCGTCGAGACCCATGGCCGCGCCGAGACCGAGGCGTTGCTCACGGGTCTTGAAGTCATTCCCCGGCGCCGGATCGATCACAAGGGTCAGGTCCTCGAGGAGATGGACCTCGATGCGCTGATCGCGCGGCGCCCGCAGATCGCATTGGTCGATGAACTCGCCCATACCAATGCGCCCGGCAGCCGGCATCCAAAACGTTATCTCGACGTCGCGGAATTATTGGCCGCAGGGATCGACGTCTACACGGCAGTCAATATCCAGCACATCGAAAGCCTGAATGATGTGGTCGCCCAGATCACCCATGTGCGGGTGCGCGAGACCGTGCCGGATTCGGTGTTCGATCGTGCCGACGCCATCGAGCTGATCGACCTCACCCCGGACGATCTGATCCAGCGCCTGAAGGAAGGCAAGGTCTACGTTCCCAAACAGGCCGAGCGTGCGCTGGAACATTATTTCTCGCCCGGCAATCTCACGGCGTTGCGCGAGCTGGCGTTGCGCCGCACGGCCGACCGGGTCGATGAGCAATTGCTCACGCATATGCAGGCCAATGCCATTGCCGGCCCGTGGGCTGCCGGCGAACGCATTCTGGTCTGTATCAGTGAGGACCCGCGCTCAGCCGGGCTGGTGCGCTACACCAAGCGTCTCGCGGATCGGCTTCACGCGCCGTGGACGGCGGTCAGCATCGAGACGCGACGCAGCCTTCAACTCACCGAAGAACAGCGCGACCGGCTGGCCGATACGCTGCGGCTTGCCGAGGCACTTGGCGCCGAAGCGCTGACGATTCCGGGCGCAGGCCGGCGCATCGCCGACGATCTGCTCGGTTATGCCCATGCCAACAACGTTACCCAGATTGTGATTGGCAAGGCATCACGGTCGTGGTGGTTCGAGCTGGTGCGCGGTTCGGTGGTGCATGATCTCGTGCGGCGCGCCGGCAATATCAGTGTGCATGTGATCGCCGGCGATGCGTTGCCAACGGAGCCGGCTGCGAAACGTGCGCAGATGACCGATCGCGTCGAGCCGTTCGATGCAAAGCCCTATATTGCGGCGCTGGCAGTCGTGGCGCTGGCTCTTGGGGCCGCAACGCTGCTGCGTCCGATCTTCGGGATCGAGAATGTCGATCTGATGTTTCTCACCGCCGTGGTCGGCGTCGCCGTGCGCTTTGGTCTCTGGCCATCGCTGCTGGCGAGCGTCGTGGCATCGCTGAGCTATAATTTTTTCTTCCTGCCACCGGTCTATACGCTCACCATCACCGATCCGACCAATGTGGCGGCCTTCTTCTTCTTCATGCTGATCGCCATTCTCGTGTCCAATGTCGCGGCGCGGGTGCGTACCCAGGCCGTCTCGGCCTTTGGCCGTGTGCGCACAACCGAGTCGCTCTATGCGTTCAGCCGCAAACTCGCGGGTACGGCGGCGCTTGACGACGTGCTGTGGGCGAGCGCGTATCAGATCGCATTGATGCTGAAGGTGCGGGTTGTGTTGCTGTTGCCGGAGCGGGGTGTGATCACCGTCAAGGCCGGATATCCGCCTGAGGACGAATTGGACAAGGCGGATCTGGCCGCTGCCAACTGGGCCTGGAGCAATGATCGCCCCGCCGGTCGTGGCTCTGAAACATTGCCCGGTGCGAAGCGGCTGTTTCTGCCGATGCGGACCGGTCGTGGACCGATCGGTGTGATCGGCATCGACGATGATCGCACGGGGCCATTGCTGACACCCGACCAGCGCCGGTTGCTGGATGCACTTGTGGACCAGAGCGCACTGGCGATCGAGCGCGTACAACTCGTCGAAGACATGGACCGTGCGCAGCGCAACGTCGAATCCGATAGGTTGCGTCAGGCGCTGCTGACCTCGATCTCGCATGATCTGAAGACGCCGCTGGCCTCCGTGCTTGGCGCGGCCTCCACACTGCGCGATCTGTCGCCGAAGCTCAGCGAGGCCGAGAAGGCCGATCTGCTCGGTACGGTGATCGACGAATCCGAACGGCTGAACCGCTTCATCGCCAATCTGCTGGATATGACCAAGCTGGAGTCCGGTGCCGTGGTGCCCAATGCAGCGCTGCAGGATCTCACGGAGATCGTCGGCAGCGCGCTGCGCCGGGCCGGCAAGATCCTCAGCAGACATCGTGTTGCGCTCGATCTGTCGCCAAACCTGCCGATGCTGGAGCTGGATGCGGTACTGTTCGAGCAGGTGCTGTTCAATTTGCTTGATAATGCTGCGAAATATGCCCCGGATGACACTACCATCGCGATCCGGGCCATACGCGACAAGGAGTCGGTCTCGCTGCAGGTGATGGACGAGGGTGCGGGCATTCCACCCGCCGATCTCGAGCAGGTGTTCGATAAATTCTATCGCGCCAACAAGGGCGATCACGTTCGGGCGGGCACCGGCCTCGGCCTTGCGATCTCCCGGGGCTTTGTTGAGGCAATGCATGGCACCATTTCGGCCACCAATCGCGCCGACCGATCAGGCGCCGTGTTGACCATCCGCCTTCCCGTCCCGCCGGCCTCCGAAGCTCTGGACACCGCCGCATGAACACCGCCGCCATCAAGGTCCTAGTCATCGATGATGAGCCGCCAATCCGCAAATTGCTGCGCATGGGCCTCAGCACCCAGGGCTATGACATCCTTGAGGCCAGCAACGGCAAGATCGCGCTGGAGAAACTGGCGGAGAAACCGGCCGTGATCATCCTTGATCTCGGCCTGCCGGACATCCAGGGCCACGATCTGCTGCAGATGATTCGCGCGCGCGATGACAGCGTGCCGATCGTGGTGCTGTCCAGCCGCGGGGACGAGGCTGGCAAGGTGCAGGCGCTCGATCTCGGTGCCGACGACTATCTCACCAAGCCGTTTGGCATGGATGAGCTGCTGGCGCGCATGCGGGCCGCGCTCAGGCATCAGCTGCAGGTTCATGGCGAGCGGCCGGTATTCCGATCCGGGGAATTGTCGGTCGATCTGGTGCGCCGCATCGTCAAGGTGGGTGACCGTGAGGTGAAACTGTCACCAAAGGAATATGAGTTGCTGCGGGTCCTGGTGCAGCATGCCGGCAAGGTGCTGACTCACCGGTTTCTGCTGAAGGAATTGTGGGACGAACTCACCGACGCACAATATCTGCGCGTTTATGTCCGCCAGCTGCGTCAAAAGATCGAGCTCGATCCGGAGCGCCCGCAATTCGTCCTGACCGAGACGGGTATCGGCTACCGGCTGCGCGCCGGAGAATAGCTAACGACAAACCCGTCAAACAGCAGGTTATTTGGTCTGCCGGGCGACCGATGCCGGTGCGTTGTAGTCCAGCAGCCGGATCGCCTCGTCGGCGGCGTCCACCATCTCCGACATCAGCTTGCGCGTTCGCTCGAAATCCGCAGCCGACATGCTGCGAAACAGCATATCGTTCACCGGACGCTGAACGGGTGCCAGTTCATTGAGCAGCGCGCGCGCTTTCGGCGTGATGGTCAGAATGACGCGGCGGCGATCTTCCTCATCGGTCTCTTTTTCAACAAGGCCGTTTGATACCAGCTTGTTGATCTCGATCGTAATGAACGCGCCGCTGAAGTGCAGGTGCTCGGCGACCTGATTGACGCCGATCTTCTCATCCGTGCCGCTCAAATGAGCAATAGCGATCAGCACGGTGTATTGCGTGCCGGACAGGCCGATCACTGCGCCGAGTTGCCCGCGCACAGCCTGAAGCCGCGCCGAAAACGCCAATGTGTCATGGACAAATTGGCGGAAAGCCCGATCCGATCCGTCGACCATCAATTGTGGCCGCGAAATCGTCGGTTCTACCTTCATTTTACGTGATTTGCTCTTAATCGCCATCAGGTCCCCGCACACCTATGAGTCGTATAGCGGCGGCGTTACGCACAAACAAGTTGGAACCAGTGCGTTTTGATAGCAGGCCAGCCATGCTTGACAGCGCGCACTTTCGTTCGATAATATAGCTTTGTTATAAAGCTAATGCGCGTCGTTCAGGTTTCGCGATCAGGAGATGACCATGGGCGCCACTGCGGACGTGGATCCTCGCGCCTTCCGACAGGCGCTCGGACAGTTTGCCACCGGCGTCGCCGTGATCACGGCCGAAGCGGCCGATGGCCAGGCAATCGGCTTGACCATGAGTTCGTTCAACTCGGTCTCGGTGGACCCACCGCTGATCCTGTTCTCGATCGACCGCAAGGCCTTCAGCCTCAAGGCGATGACCGAGGCCAAGGGCTATGCCGTGAACATCCTCGGCCGCGATCAGGAGCATCTGTCGAACAAGTTCGCCAGGGCGCTCGGCGACAAGTGGGCGGCGGTCGAACATACGCTGGGCCATGAGGCGGCGCCCTTGATCGCCGGCGCGCTCGCACACTTCGAATGTGCGCCATACGCGCAGTATGACGGCGGGGACCATGTGATCTTCGTCGGCCAGGTGGTGAAGTTCAGCGCCTATCCGGCCAACGAGCCGTTGGTCTTCTTCCGTGGGGCCTATCGCAGCCTTGCAAGTACCGAGCGCAGCCCGGAATGGCCGCTGCCGATGCACTACTGAAATAATGCACCTGAGAATGCTACCCATGACTGAAAGTGATCGAGGCAACCCATGATCAAGACCGGCGAACAGCATATCGCGAGCCTGCGCGACGGCCGTGAAATCTATCTCGATGGCGAGCTGGTGGATGACGTGACCACCCATCCGGCCTTCCGGGGGGCGGTGGCTTCGATCGGACGGATGTTCGATTTCCAGAGCGCGCCGGAAAATCGCGAGCTGATGACTTTCGAGACCGAGACGGGCACCCGAGCCAACCGAATCTGGGAATTGCCCGGCAGCTATGATGCGCTGGTCAATCGTCGCCGCGGGCTGGAAGCCTGGACCGAGCTGCATGCCGGCTTCATGGGCCGCGCGCCGGATCACGTCGCCTCCTGCATCGCCGGTATGTATATGGGCGTCGAGGTATTCGAGGCCTACAACGAGGATCGCGCCAAGGCGCTGGCGGATTACTATCGCTACGCCCGCGACAACGACCTCTATCTCACTTACGTGATCATCAATCCGCAGGCCGACCGTTCCAAGAGCGCGGCCGAGCAGGCTGATCCGTTCCTGTCAGCAGGCGTGGTGTCGCGCGATGCCGAGGGTCTGACGATCCGTGGCGCCAAGATGCTTGCCACCGGTGGCATCATGGCCAACGAGGTGTTCGTCACCTGTATCCAGCCGCTGCAGCCCGGCGACGAAAAGTACGCGGTGTCTTTCGCGATTCCGATGAATACCAAGGATCTGAAGGTCCTGTCGCGCAAGTCTTATGAAGCCGCGTCGCCATCCGTGTTCGACAATCCGCTGTCGAGCCGCTTCGATGAAAACGATGCTGTGCTCTATTTCGACGACGTGAAGGTGCCTTGGGATCGCGTATTCATCGTCGATGACATCGCGATGTGCCAGAAGCAGTTCCACGCCACCCCGGCCCATGTGTATCAGAATTATCAGGCGATGATCCGGCTCTCGGTGAAGCTGCGTTTCCTGATCGGGATCGCGCATCGGACCGCTGAAACCAACGGCATCGCCGGCTTCCCGCAGGTCAGGGAAATGCTCGGCCAGCTCGCAGCCGAAGTGTCGATGGTCGAAGCCTTCGTCGTTGCGATGGAGACCAAGGGCACGCAGCGCGGCGCTTATTACGTGCCGGACCGGGCGATGCTGTATTCGGCACAGGTCCTCACCCAGCAGCTCTATTCCAAGGTCATCAACACGCTGCGCGAGCTCGCCGGCGGCGGCATGATCATGCTGCCGTCCTCGGTGAAGGACTTCGCCAATCCGGAATTGGCGCGTCTGATCGGCAAGACCCAGCAGTCCCCCGCGGCCAGCGCGATAGAAAAGGTCAAATTCTACAAGCTGGCCTGGGACGCGGTCGGCTCCGAATTCGCCTCGCGTCACTCGCAATACGAGATGTTTTTCGCCGGCGCGACCTTCGTCACCAAGGGCCATGCCTTCCGCACCTATGACTGGATGAGGTCGGCGGCGTTGCTCGACAAGATGCTCTCCAGCTATGACCTTGCCGACGAAGTCTCCACCTTAACGGCGCCGGCTGCTTCGCCGCGTGCTGTCGCTTGATCTGTCCCTTCAGGAAAACTGACCATGGCCATCAATAAACTTCACGATGAATTCCGTACCGTCGATATGTCTTCGGGATGGGAGACGCCCGCGGGCTATCCGGCCGGCATCCAGCAGAAGATCCTATCGGGGGCGCTCGACGAGGTGAACAAGCGTGGCAGCCGCACCCGCTTGCTGCGCTTCGAGCCAGGCGTCTACACCACCGAGCCGTTCGTGCACGAATATTGGGAAGAAGTGTTCCTGTTCACCGGCGACCTGATCGTCGGCAATGACAAGCAGGGGAATGGCGGCGAGTCCTTCAAGCCGAACACCTATGCCTGCCGTCCGCCCGGTGCCTATCACGGCCCGTTCAAGTCGGTCGGCGGCTGCGTGTTGATGGAAATCCACTATTTCGACCCGGCCTGATAGAGCACTGCCAAGTCCTGATCAGGATAGCCGTCAGCTCTGGCTGGCGGCTTTCTCGCGCGCATCCCTGGCTTTTCTTGCCCGTATTGACGTTCTCTTCGGAGCATCCGCCTTAGGAGGCTTCGCTTTGGCCTTGGCTCGTACTCTCAGGCGACCAGTTTCGGTCTTCTCGATCTCGAATATTTCAGTTTTGCGCACGAGATCGCTCAATTTTCTGAAACCATAGGTCCGGACATCGAAATCGGAAACGAAGTTCGGCAGTTGCTCGCCCATGCGGTCCAGGCTGACCCAGCCTTCCTCGTTGCTGAGTTGCGCAACGACCTTTTCCAGAATGGGAACGGCCGCAGCAGGGTTTTTGAGGGCAACGGCTTTTGGGGGCTGTTCTGTAGTAGCCGCGGCGCGGTCGGGGATCAGATTTTCCGTATAAATGAACCGGCGACAGGCCTGCCGAAAGCTTTCCGGCGTTCTCTGATTGCCGAAGCCGTAGACGTCCGCTCCCTGCTCCCGCAGTCGTGAGGCGAGGCGGGTAAAATCGCTGTCGGAAGAAACAAGGCAAAAACCGTCGAAGCGCCCACTATGCAGCAGGTCCATCGCGTCGATGACGAGCGCGATGTCGGATGCGTTCTTGCCTTTTGTATATGCGAATTGCTGATACGGATCGACGGCATATTTCTGCAGTATATCGGCCCAGGACTTGAGCTGTTGGCTCGAAAAATCGCCGTAGATCCGGCGAACGCTGGCTTCTCCGAATTTGGAAACTTCCTCGAACAGTCCGGCGGCAATCTGAGGCGATGTATTGTCGGCGTCAATCAAGACCGCGAAACGCGGCAGGCGTTGCTGTTGAACCTTCATCTGCTACTTCCATTTTCGCGGGATGAACGTGCTTGCGAATGTGTCAGCTTTCCGCAAATGACGAAACGACTTTCAAGGATTCTGAGATCCCGTCACGCCTCGCGCAGCAGTAACCGGATGGCTTTCTCCGCGCGGTGCATCGGCTCCAGGCTGCGATAGGTCCGTGCCAGCAGCAGCGCCCCCTCGAGCTGGCTCAATGCCGCTGTTGCAATGACCTCGGCATCATCAGCCGGTCGTCCGAATCGCTCCAGTCCCTTTTTGATCTCGGCTTCCCACTTCTGGAATGCGTTTCTGGTCGCGGCGCCCAGCACGTCGGACTGCGCAGCGGTCTCCAGCGCCGTGGTGGCGATCGGGCACCCCTCCTTGAAATCCGAAGTCTCGAGATCCGCGGCCATGCCGCGCGCAATCCGGATCAGGAAGGTTTCGGCATCCTCCGACGTCTCGGCCGCGCCAGCGATTGCCTTGCGCACTGCCTCGCCGGCCAGCGTCAGCGCGGTCTCGCCGATCTCTTCCTTGCCGCCCGGAAAATGAAAATACAGCGAGCCGCGGGGCGAGCCGCCGGCGGCCAGAATGTCGTGCAATGCGGTGCCGTGGTAGCCCTGCTGGCGAAACAGCTTTGCTGCGGCAGCAAGCGTTTTCCCTTTTGAATCAGTAGCTTTTGTCATATCCGCAAATATCATTTGCAAATCAGTATGTCGACCGTCATAATATGTAGGTTGACATACATATTATGGAGAAGGCGTTTCATGACCATTTTCTCGCGCCTCGTTCTCGCAGCGGCCGTTCTTACGGGTGCATCAGGCGCCACCGCCCAGACAATGACCGAAGCCCAGGCCCGCGCCGCGATCGCGCCCTGGTACAGCCTGTTCAATGTTGCCAGCCGCGGGGATGTGAAAACCATCCAGGAACAGGTGCTGACGCCGGACTACGAATCCTGCGCGGGCTACCTTCCGGGCGAATGCTGGGGACGCGACACCTCGATCAAGGTGGTCGGCAATTTTGCCAACACGATCCCCGACATGAAATTCGATATCAAGGAAGTGCTGGTTGCTGGCGATCGTGTCGTGGTGCGCGGCGAAGTGACGGGCACGCCGGCCGGCGAGCTGTTCGGCGTGCCGCATTCCGGCAAGAGCTTCCGGATGATGGCCATCGATATCCAGACCATCAAGGACGGCAAGATCTCCCGGACCTTTCACATGGAGAACTGGCTCAGCGCGCTGGGACAGCTGCGCGCCAGGTGAAGCGCCCTGCCATCCGCAGGAACAACTATCCGGAAAGGCCAAATCGGTATAATCGACGAAATGTCGGCAGTGCCCCGTTGCGCAGGCAATCGGGTGCATATGTCCAGCTGAGTTTCATGCGCGTCACGTCGACGCCGAATATACCGAGGCCTTTGAGATGACCATCCGCCTGCATCGCGGCGATTTGCCGGATTTGAGCCGCTACACCGATTCGGTTGCGATCGATACCGAGACCATGGGTCTCAATCCGCATCGGGACCGGCTATGCGTGGTGCAGCTCTCGCCCGGCGATGGAAGTGCCGATGTCGTGCAGATCCCGATGGGCCACACGGACGCGCCGAACCTGAAGAAGCTGCTCGGCGATCCCAAGGTGACGAAGATCTTTCACTTTGCGCGGTTCGATCTCGCCGCTCTCTACAACGCGCTCGGCGTCATGCCCGAGCCGGTCTATTGCACCAAGATCGCTTCCCGCCTGTGCCGCACCTATACCGACAGGCATGGTCTCAAGGATCTGGTCCGCGAAGTCCTCGGCGTCGATCTGTCGAAGCAGCAGCAGTCGAGCGACTGGGGCAGCCAGACACTCAGTGAGGCGCAGCTGTCCTACGCCGCGTCGGACGTGCTGCATCTGCATGGGCTGCGCGAGCGCCTCAACGTCATGCTGGCGCGCGAAGGACGCACCGAGCTGGCGCAGGCTTGTTTCGACTTCCTTCCGACCCGGGCCAAACTCGACCTTTCGGGCTGGGAAAACGAGGACATTTTCGCTCATTCGTGACCGGCCTGCGGCGAAGTGACTTTCTGAAACAGTTCAGGGTGCCTCCCGCCGCGTTTCGGTCATACTCCTCGTTCTGGTGGGCGGGGCTGCAAACCGGTGCATTTCAGCGTAGACTGGCGCCGGTTTGGCAGGCCTTTCGGTGTGGCCCTTTTTGGCATGGCCCGTTGGAGCGACGGTGAGTTCAGTTCAGATTCCCAGCTATCAGGCGGGCATGGATGCGCGGTTCAAGGCCGCGGCACGCCATAGCCGTCTGGTGCGTCTGCTGCGGATTGCTGTCCCTGCCGTCGTGATCCTGTCGATGGCGGCAATTGTCGGCGTGTCGATCTTCAATCCGTTCCGGATCCTCGCCAAATTGCCGCTCGACATGGGCAATCTGGTCGTTTCGGGGACCAGGATCACCATGGAGACGCCGCATCTGGCCGGTTTCTCGCCAGACGGGCGGCCCTATGAGTTATGGGCCAAGGCCGCGACGCAGGATCTGACAGATCCCGACAATGTCGAACTAACGACCTTGCGCGCCAAGGTGATGATGGAAGACAAGTCGACGATGACGATGGATGCCCGCACCGGGAAGTTCAATTCGAAATCGCAGATGCTCTATCTGTATCAGGACATTTTCCTGCAAACGACGACCGGCTACGAAGCCAAGCTGACACAGGCGAACATTGATATTGCCAATGGCACGGTCACGTCGGACGAACCGGTCGATGTCAAACTTCTCAATGGCACTTTGCTCGGGCAACGGATGCGCATCACGGAACACGGTGAGCTGGTTCGGTTCGAGGGCGGTGTGTCGATGAACCTGAAGATGGACCCGCCTTCGCCGGACGCTTCGGCTCAGCCTGAGACCGTGGCGGAGCCCGAAGCCGCGCCGGAGCCCGTGAAACCGCGGGCCGCCAACGGCAAGCGCGCCAACGCGAAATGAATGTGATGATTTTTCCCGTCAGTAATGTCCGATTCCGCGGGGTGACCGGCGCTGCGATCGCCGTGCTCGTGCTGGCTTTCACAGCCGATGCAAATGCGCAGAGCGCGGTGCAGGGTGTGCCGAATGCCATGCAGGGCTTCTCGCAGAATCGCGATCAGCCTATCCAGATCGAGGCCGCATCGCTGGAAATGCGCGACAAGAAAAAGGAAGCGACCTTCGCAGGCGATGTGAAGGTCGTGCAGGGCGATACCACGATGAAGTCGAAGACTCTTGTGGTCTTCTATGACGGCGGCGGCTCCGCGAACGAGCAGGCGGCCAAGGCTGCGCCCAAGGCGCCGATCAAGGCGGCGCAGCCCGGCCCTGGCGGCTCGTCGGCGATCAAGCGACTTGAAGCGCGCGGCGGGGTCATCGTCACCCAGAAAGATCAGGTTGTCACCGGCGAGACGGCGGTGTTCGACACCCGGACCAATCTCGTCACCATGCAGGGCAATGTTGTGCTCACCCAGGGCAAGAATGTGCTGCGCGGCGATCGTCTGACCGTGGATATGACCACGGGCACCTCACGCGTCGAATCCAACAGCGGCAGGGTCCAGGGCATGTTCGAGTCGTCCGGCCAGAAGGGTGGCGGGGGCCCGACCTCGATCATACCCGGGCCTGGAGGCGGAAAACCCAAGTAACTCGAAGGGTTTGCCGATATAGACGAGCCGGATCCGGTTGAATCTGGCTGCGTAACCCGTTATCGCCATTGTTTTAATCGACATGGAAGGCTTGGCGTTCGGCTGGGCAAGGGACATCTAGTCCGCCATGCTGTTCCCAGTGATCGAACATGCCGCGACCTGGCGCGGATGACGTTTAAAGGCTGATCGAAGCGCGAATGGTTGATTTCCTCGGCATGTTCCGTCGGCGCGCTCCAAAACGCGGTCCGCAGGGTTTTGCGCGGTCGCCGGTCGACATCACGGCGCTCGGCGACAGCATGGGCGACATGCTGGGCAATCCCAGCCGTGAGGCGCCGCCACTCGCGCGGACCGCCCCGGCCGATACGCCCCAGGTTCCGCAGGCCCGGGGGGAGACGCCGCGTGCCCCACAACCTGCGCCGGCCCGCCGTCCGGACAAGGCGCCGCCGCGGCCCCGGACCAACGGCGCCGCCGCGCCAAAAGCGACCCCGCGCGCGGGTTATCTGGCCGTCCATAATGTGAAAAAGAGCTTCGGTTCACGCCAGGTTACCCGCGGCGTCAGCATTTATGTTCGCCGCGGCGAGGCCGTCGGTCTGCTCGGACCGAACGGCGCCGGCAAGACCACAGTGTTCTACATGATCACCGGCCTGATCAAGCCCGACAGCGGGGCCATTGAGCTTGACGGCCACGACGTCACCCAGCTGCCGATGTATCAACGTGCGCGCCTCGGCATCGGCTATCTGCCGCAGGAAGCCTCGATTTTTCGCGGCCTCACGGTCGAGCAGAACATCCGTGCGGTGCTGGAGGTCGTCGAGCCCAGCCGCAAGAAACGCGAGCGCGAGCTCGACGGGCTGCTCGAAGAGTTCAACATCCAGAGACTGCGCAAGTCGCCGTCGATCGCGCTGTCCGGCGGTGAGCGCCGCCGCGTTGAAATTGCGCGCGCGCTGGCGACGCGGCCGAATTACATGCTGCTCGACGAGCCCTTTGCCGGCATCGACCCGATTGCCGTGGGGGATATTCAGGACCTGGTCCGTCACCTGACCAATCGCGGCATCGGCGTGCTCATCACCGACCACAACGTGCGCGAAACGCTGGGGCTGACAGACCGCGCCTACATCGTCTATGCTGGTGAAATCCTGACGGAAGGATCTCCTGAGGAGATCGTGGCTGACCCGGACGTGCGTCGCCTTTACCTTGGCGAGGAATTCCGCCTCTAGACCAAATTTACAATTCGTCAAGCCGTGTACATCAGGCCGGGAAAGAGATAAGCAAGAAACGGACCAACTTTTGGATCGGTTTTTGCCTCCATGGCGCTGACGCAGAGACTAGAGTTCCGGCAATCCCAGTCGCTGGTGATGACGCCGCAGCTGATGCAGGCCATCAAGCTCCTGCAGCTGTCGAATCTCGATCTCGCAACCTTTGTCGAAGATGAACTGGAGCGCAATCCGCTGCTGGAACGCGCCAGTGACGGTCCTGAGCCGCCAGTGGCCGGCGAGGCCAGCCCCGAGCGCAGCGAGTTTTCGAGCCAGGACGAGGCGGGCTATGCCTCCGGCCACGACGATGGCGGCGACCATTCCGATTTTTCCGATCGTTCAGGCGGCGACAGCTTCGATGCGCCGGCGCCCGACGAGTGGATGAACCGCGAACTCGGTACCCGCGCCGAGATCGAACAGACCCTGGACACCGGGCTGGACAACGTCTTTTCCGAAGAGCCGGCCGAAGCCGCCGCACGCAACGCACAAGACGCTGCTCCGACCGCCTATACCGAATGGGGCGGCGGCGCCTCCAACGACGACAGCTACAATCTCGAGGCCTTCGTTGCCGCGGAAGTGACGCTCGGCAGCCATCTCGCCGAACAGCTCTCGGTGGCGTTCTCGTCGCCCGCGCAGCGGATGATCGGTCAGTATCTGATCGATCTCGTCGATGAGGCCGGCTACCTGCCGCAAGATCTCGGCGACGTGCATGAGCGGCTGGGTGCCTCTGTTGACGATGTCCAAAGCGTTCTCGGTGCGTTGCAGAAATTCGACCCACCGGGGGTCTGCGCGCGCAGTCTCAGCGAATGTCTCGCAATCCAGTTGCGTGAACAGAACCGTTACGACCCCGCGATGCAGGCACTGGTCGAGCATCTCGATCTCCTGGCCAAGCGCGACATCGGCAATCTCAGAAAAATCTGCGGCGTCGACGACGAAGATCTGACCGACATGATAGGTGAGATTCGCAGACTCGATCCGAAGCCCGGTCTGAAGTTTGGCTCGGCGCGAACACAAACCGTAGTGCCTGATGTCTATGTGCGGCCGGGTCCTGATGGCGGCTGGCATGTTGAGTTGAACAGCGACACACTGCCGCGCGTTCTCGTGAACCAGGTTTATTATTCCGAATTGTCGAAAACGATCCGTAAGGATGGCGACAAGTCGTACTTCACAGATTGTCTACAGAATGCCACCTGGCTGGTGCGTGCGCTCGATCAGCGCGCGCGTACTATCCTGAAGGTTGCGACCGAGATCGTCCGGCAACAGGATGGCTTCTTTACGCAGGGTGTTGCGCATCTTCGGCCGCTGAATCTCAAGGCGGTTGCTGATGCCATTCAAATGCATGAATCGACGGTGTCGCGCGTTACCGCCAATAAATACATGGCGACAAATCGCGGCAGCTTTGAATTGAAATACTTCTTTACGGCATCGATAGCGTCGGCTGATGGTGGCGAAGCGCATTCGGCTGAAGCGGTGCGACATCACATCAAGCAATTGATTGATGGAGAAAGTCCTTCTCTTATTCTTTCGGACGACACGATCGTGGAACGCTTGCGCGAAGCCGGAATTGATATCGCGCGCCGTACCGTTGCCAAATACCGTGAAGCCATGCGTATCCCGTCTTCAGTTCAGCGCCGGCGCGACAAGCAGAGTATGCTCGGCAATGCACTCACGGCACCCGCCACTCCGTCCGATAGGGCACCCGACCGATCCCGCGACACTGCACCAGCTTGATTGCACTCCCGTGGAAACGGGATACTGTCGGTTCAAGGCAGAAGAATCGAGGCATCAGCATGACCCTTCGTATCTCGGGAAAAAGCATCAATGTCGGAGACGCTTTGCGAGGCCGCGTGAGCGAGCGGACCGATGAGGTCCTTCGCAAGTATTTCGATGGCAACTATTCCGGTCACATCACGCTCAGCAAAGACGGCTTCGGCTTCCGCACCGATTGTGCGTTGCATCTCGATTCCGGAATTACGCTCGAAGCGGACTCCAATGCAGCGGATGCTTACGCCAGCGCCGATCAGGCGCTGCTTCAGATCGAGAAACGTTTGCGTCGCTACAAGAGCCGGCTGAAGGATCGTTCCGCGCGCAAGACGCATGCTGAAAATCAGGCGATGGCCGAACTCACGGCCCCGACTTTGGACGCGCCGAGCTACATCCTTGAGGCGCCCGATCATGAGGGCGATGCCGACAGTGGCTACGATCCGGTCATCATTGCCGAATCGACCAGGTCGCTGAAGCGGTTCTCGGTGAGCGAAGCTGTCATGGAACTTGATTTCACCGGCGCGGCCGTCGTGCTATTCCTGCATGGCAGTACCGGTCGGGTGAATATCGTGTACCGCCGAGGCGACGGTAACGTGGGTTGGGTCGATCCACCGGTGGTTAAACCGTCCTGACGGCATTGACGCCCAAACGGCCCCTCCCTATGGTCCGCCGCCTTTGACAGGGTTATACCGGTCAATGGATTTCGCATGGGGGGGTTCCGGTGCTAGAGTACGTCCGGGCGTTCGCGCCCGGCGCGTTTTCCATCACAGGGAACGATGTCCCTTTCCAGTCTTTCTTGACGCTGCCGGTTTTGGTTCTAACTACCCGCTGACGGTCAAACATCCTCGGAACGGTCAATGACGATTACCGATCTGGTCGCGCCCGAGGCGATAATCCCGGCGTTGAAGGTCAACAGCAAGAAGCAGGCGCTGCAGGAGCTAGCTGCGCGCGCTTCCGCGCTCACCGGTCAGAACGACCGCGCCATTTTCGAGGTGCTGTTGCAGCGTGAGAAGCTCGGCACGACGGCCGTGGGCTATGGCGTTGCCATTCCGCATGGCAAGTTGCCGAAGCTCGACAAGCTGTTCGGCTTGTTTGCACGCCTCGATCGGCCGATCGATTTCGAGGCCATGGACGGTCAGCCGGTCGATCTGGTGTTCCTGCTGCTGGCGCCGGAAGGTGCGGGCGCCGATCATCTGAAGGCGCTGGCGCGGATCGCACGTCTGCTGCGCGATCAGGACGTCGCCAAAAAGCTGCGTGCCTCCCGTGACGCGCAGGCGATCTATTCGGTGCTCGCTTTGCCGCCAGCGACAGCCGCCTAACCATCTCACCCCGCAGCTTACGCTGGAATCGCCCGGTTGGACCGGGCGATTCTCCTATTCCGAACCAGATCCCCGCTTGCGGGGAGATAGAAGGCTGGCTGGCCTTGCCAGCTTATGCCGCGAATTCCTTAGCCGAGATTGGAGCGAGCGACTCGTTGCGCACCGCCTGCCGCGCGGTGATCGATGCGAGCTCGTTCATGGCTGCAGAGGCAGCTTCGGCCTGCGTTTCGGCACGGATCGATTCTGCTTCATCCGCTGCAGCAACTGCGCGCGATGATGCTGCCATCCGCAGTGCGGTCTGGATCTCGTTGGAATCCGCGCCGCTCTTGAGCAGCAGCAACGTCAGCAGCGCCTTGACGTCGGAATTCATCGCGTCTGCGCTCTGCTTCATGCGTCGCACGGCCGCTGACGTTTCAGGAACGTTGACGGCGGTTACGGGACGAAGCTTGGCGACGTTGCTGCCTGAAGTTTCTATGCCCTGCATGCGCATCGGATTGGCATACTCTTCCGCCATCATTACCCGCGATGCGGCAGCAAGCTGCAGAGCATTGTGAATCTCCGGCGAACCGGTGCCGGTCTTCAGCAACAGCAAAGTGAGGAGAGCTTTGACGTCCGAGTTCATCGCGGCAGTGTTTTGCATTGTGTTCCTCGCTTGTGAGTGACTGAGCTAGTTGAAACGTCGTCCGAACAGCTTTTCGAAGAAGGTTGGTTGTGGCGGCTCAGGGTGAGTGATTTCGGCGACGAGTTTGGGTGGCTTGGGGCGCCGGACGTCACGCTTCACCCGCAGCTTTGACAGCAGCATGGTCGGCCCAGGCATGGCCGCGGGCTCGGCGAAGGTCGTGAGCGTGCCGTCCTCGAGGCTGCCGCGGATCAGGATTGGTGAGAGAAATATGGGATCTGCGAGTGCAGCAGCCGTCGCAAGGCGCGCGTTATTTAGAGTGCCGAGGCTCTGAACGGCCTCGATACTCCATTGCCCGAGCGGCAAGCGGTCTGACTTGGTCACGAAAGGCGGGCTGCTGTCGGGTGCGGTGATGGGAGGGACGGTGCCGTCGGCGCGCATCAAGAATACGGTGGCAGCTGCGCAGCCCGGTGCAAAGACGAGGATCGCGAAACAGGCTGCGATCACCGGCCGACTATCAAAATCCCAGGAGCCGGTCCGGGGAACTGCCTCTGATTTCGGAGCGGTGATCGTTGCACCGAAGCTCCGTAGCAAGTCTTCGACTTGAACTATCTGGGCTTGTGTCGATCCATTCATGGCGACCTCGAATCTCAACATGACCAGATTTTCTCAAGTCATGGTGAATGCGTGGTCACCATTTTCTTCTGTGAAACGGCAGCAAAGATCAGGCGCAATGATGCCATCGCGTCGGATATCCAGATTGCTATTGATGGGGGGATCAGTTTTTCAGATGGCGCAGCGGATGAGAGGTCGCGTGCGGATCGATTGCGTCCGATGATGTGCTCACGATATTGACGACGGGTTAAATAGATACCGCGTCATGCAAGCCGAGCGCCTGCGCGTGATGATCGTCGTTTGGACGCTGGGATACCCGACATTGGGATACGCGGCTGTCACCGCGTATCCTGACGTCTGCATGCTGGCCAGTTCGCGTTAGTGAACGCTGACGGTCTGCAATTCCTGGCTCCATGCATTCGCGATCGCCGCTTCACGGCTGTCGGTGAGCATGATCGGCGTGCCGTCGGCGGCGTGCAGCGCGAACAGCTGCAATCCGGGCGCAATCTCCGGCGCCTGCGGGAACAGTCCCGGCACATCTTCCGAGCGAACCGGCTTCACATAGGCGATCATACCTTCGCCCAGATGCGCCAATGCTTCGGTGGTGACGGCGGCATTTTCATTGATCGTAACAACTTCAGTCATCGTCTCGACTCCTTCTATGAGATCAAGCGGTCGAGTCCGCTACTCGTTCCATACTCAGGATGCATGACCTGATCGAAAACCGGAAACCAGTTTGTCGCGTCATGCATTATTCGTGTTCATTGATAGCGATTGTCTTAATGACCCTTTCAGGCTCAGGCCTGGCCAGATCAATCGACAACAGCCCGTTCTTCAGATCCGCACCCAGCACCAGCATCCCCTCTGCCAGCACGAAAGTGCGCTGGAAGTGGCGCGCGGCGATGCCGCGATGGATGTATTGCCGGGTCTTGTCGTCCTGCTGGCGGCCCCGGATCACGAGCTGGTTTTCCTCGGTGGTCACATCGAGCTGATCGCGGGTGAAACCTGCGACCGCCAGCGTGATCCGCAGGCGTTCGGGTTGACCGTTATTACGGTCGCACCGCTCGATGTTGTAAGGAGGATAACCGTCGGCACCTTTGACGACGCGATCGAGCGCACGCTCAATCTCGTCGAATCCCAAAAGGAACGGACTAGATAACGAAGGAACACGAGACATACCTACAAAGCCCTCTCGAAGCGACTTTGAGGGGCCCTTACGGCACCCCTGGCCAATCGGCACTCTGCCAACCGGTCAATCAACAATATGGGCATGCCAAAGCCCGGTTCAAGCACCTCTAAATTGCCGGGAAACCGTTACTAAGGCCTTGAAACCGATCAGATATCGATCCGATTGCGGCCATCGACGCTGAACAGGTGCAGTTTGTCGCGGGGAGCCGTGGCGCGGATCGAAGCACCGATGGCCGGGGCATCCTGGCCGGGGATACGCACGATGACCTCGCCCTCGGGCAGCTCGCCCGGAGTGGCGCTGACGGCCTTCTCGGCCCGCGCACGGGTGCCATAGACGAAGGTTTCCGCGCCGACCCGTTCGATGGCCTCGACCGTCAGGTCCAGCGTGATGCCGCCGTCAGTTGCGGCCGCGCCGGAAATCGCAAGGTCTTCCGGCCGGACGCCCAGGATACCGGCGTCGGCGGCGCTGCGGCTGTCGCCGGCGAACTGCGCACGGATCTCATTGCCGCCCAGCTTGATCAGGTTCATCGGTGGCGCGCCGATGAAGGAGGCGACGAAAGTGGTCGCCGGCTTGCGGTAGATATCGAGCGGACTGCCGATCTGCTCGACCTGGCCGCCGTTCATCACCACCAGAATATCCGCCAGCGTCATCGCCTCCAACTGATCGTGGGTGACGTAGATCGACGTCGTCTTGAGGCGACGTTGCAGCTTGCGGATTTCGACCCGCATGGCGACGCGCAGCTTGGCGTCGAGATTGGACAGTGGCTCGTCGAACAGGAACACTTTCGGCTGGCGGACGATGGCGCGCCCCATGGCAACGCGCTGGCGCTGGCCGCCGGATAATTGTCTGGGCTTGCGATCGAGCATGCCGGCGAGTTCGAGCGTCTGCGCGGCTTCGCGCACGCGCGTATCGATCTCCGGCTTCGGCATGCCTCTGTTGCGCAGGCCGTAGGCCATGTTGTTGTAGACGCTCATATGCGGATAGAGCGCGTAATTCTGAAACACCATGGCGATGTCGCGATCCGCCGGCTCGATCTCGTTGACGATACGGCCGCCAATATCGACCTCGCCGGAGGTGACGGTTTCGAGGCCGGCAACCATGCGCAGCAAGGTTGACTTGCCGCAGCCGCTTGGCCCGACGAGCACGCAGAACTGGCCGTCGCCGATCTCGAAATCGATGCCCTTGATGGCCTCGAAGCCGCCGGGATAGGTCTTGCGGACGTTGCGCAGCGAAACATTGGCCATCTGAATTTACTTCTCCGTCTCGACAAGGCCACGCACGAACAGCCGCTGCATGAACACCACCACGGCGACAGGAGGCACCATCGCAAGGATCGCCGTCGCCATCGCGAGCTGCCATTCGGCGAGTTCATCTGTCGTCGTCAGCATCTTCTTGATGCCGGTGACGATGGTCTGCATGGATTCCTGTGTCGTGATCAGCAGCGGCCACAGATACTGGTTCCAGCCATAGATGAACTGGATCACGAACAACGCTGCCATCGTCGTCACCGACAGTGGCAGCAGCGTATCCTTGAAAAAGCGAAAGGGACCGGCGCCGTCGATGCGCGAGGCTTCGAGCAGTTCATCGGGGATGGTCATGAAGAACTGGCGAAACAGCAGCGTGCCGGTGGCCGACGCAATCAGCGGCAGGATCAGCCCGGCATAGGTGTCGAGCATCTTCAGATCGGCGATCACCTTGTAGGTCGGATAGATGCGAACCTCGACCGGCAGCATCAGCGTCACGAAGATGATCCAGAACGCCGTCTGGCGGAACGGAAAACGGAAATACACCACCGCATAGGCGGAGAGGATCGAGATCACGATCTTGCCGAGCGCGATGCCCATTGCCATGACGAACGAATTCATCAGCATATGGCCGACCGGCTCGCGGCTGGCGCGCGATCCGCCGACGAAAATCGCGCGGTAATAGTTCTCCAGCGTATGACTGCCCGGCAGCATCGGCATGTTGCCGTTGACCACCGTCGCGGCGTCATGTGTCGAGGCGATCAGTGCGACATAGACTGGGAATACGACGATGAACACGCCGAGTGTCAGGATCGCGTAAGCGAGGATGTCGTTCCAGCGGCGGTGCTCGACCATCAGTACTGCACCTTGCGCTCGACATAACGAAACTGGATGGCCGTGAGCGCGATCACGATAACCATCAGGATCACCGACTGCGCTGCCGATCCGCCGAGGTCGCCGCCGAGCCTGCCGTCGGCATAGACCTTGTAGACCATGGTGGTCGTCGCCCCAGCCGGCCCGCCGCCGGTGACCGCGTCGATGATGCCGAAAGTGTCGAAGAAGACGTAGACGACGTTGACGACCAGCAGGAAGAACGTGGTCGGTGACAGCAACGGGAACGTGATCGTCCAGAATCGCCGATACGGTCCGGCGCCATCAATCGCCCCGGCCTCGAGTACGCTGCGCGGGATCGCCTGCAGGCCGGCCAGGAAGAACAGGAAATTATAGGCGATCTGCTTCCACACCGCGGCCATGACGACGAGCGCCATGGCGTGGTTGCCGTTCAACATCGGATTCCAGTTGAAGCCCATCATGCGCAGCGGCCGTGCCATGGTGCCGAGGGAGGGATGGAAGATGAACAGCCACAGCACGCCGGCGACGGCCGGCGCCACCGCATAGGGCCAGATCATCATGACCTTGAAGGTCGGTGCCGCTTTCAGATTCTTGTCGGCCTGGGTGGCGAACAACAATGCGATCGACAGCGAGAGCGCCGCGACCAGCGACGAGAACACCACGGTCGTCGCCATTGCCTTGTAGTATTCCGGCTGGGCAAGCAGCGCCTGATAGTTCTCCAGCCCGATGAATTCCGAGTTCAGGCCGAACGCGTCCTCGCGCAGGAACGATTGCCAGACAGCCTGGCTGGCCGGCCAGTAGAAAAACACCAGGGTGATGACCAGCTGCGGCACGAGCAGCAGATATGGCAGCAGCTTACCCTTGAAGACCGCGGACTTTTCCATTGACGTAGTCGTGCCTTCGATACCGGTGCATTGGACGCCGTGGTCGAAGGCCTGCCCCAATATGGGAGCGGGCCTTCGACGGGAGCGTTACTTCGCAGTCTTTTCGAAGGTCCGCAACATGGCGTTGCCACGGCTTACGGCAGTATCGAGTGCCTGTTGTGCCGTCTTCTGGCCACCCAATGCAGCCTCAATCTCTTCGGACCAGATGTCTCGCAGTTGCACCATGTTGCCGAACCGCAGGCCGCGCGAATTTTCGGTCGGCTCCTTGTTGGTCAGCTCCTTCAGCGGGGTCTGCAGGATCGGGTTCTTGTCATAGAAGCCGTCGGCCTTGGTCTTTTCATAGGCGGCCTTGGTGATCGGCAGATAACCGGACTCCTGATGCAGCTTGGCCTGCCGATCTGTGTCGGACAGGAAGCTGAAGAATTTTGCGATGCCCTTGTATTCCTCAGGCTTCTTGCCGCCCATCACCCACAGCGAGGCGCCGCCGATGATCGAATTCTGTGGCGCGCCGGTGACGTCGGGATAGTAGGGCATCGGCACCGAGGTAAAGGCGAATTTGGCGGTACCCTTCGCCGTCGCGTAATAGCCGGACGAGGTCATGAAGAGCGGGCATTCGCCGGAGCCGAAGCGACTCTCGCTGGCGTTGGCGCGACCGGAATAATCGTAGGTCTTGTCTTTCTGCAATTCGATCAGTGTCTGCAGATGTTGGACATGGAGTGGCGAATTGAATTTCAGCTCGGTGTCGAAGCCGTCGAGTCCGTTCGCCTTCGTGCCGATCGGCACGTTGTGCCATGCCGAGAACTGTTCGATATTGGCCCAGGTCGCCCAGGCATTGGAGAAGCCGCAGGTCGCATAGCCGGCCGCCTTGAGCTTCTTGGCGCCCTCGAACACTTCGGGCCAGGTCTTGGGAATTTCGGCAATATTGGCCTTCTTCAGCGCATCCAGATTGACCCACATCACCATCGACGATGAGTTGAAGGGAAACGACAGCATTTCGCCCTTCGATGTCGAGTAGTAGCCGGTGATCGCGGGCAGGTAGTTGTTTGGATCGAACGGCTCGCCCGCATCCTTCATCAGCTGGTAGACAGGTTTGACGGCGCCCTTGGCGCTCATCATGGTCGCGGTACCGACCTCGAAGACCTGCAGGATGTGCGGTGCAGTGCCGGCGCGGAATGCTGCGATGCCGGCATTCATGGTGTCGGGATAGCTGCCCTTGAAGGTCGGGACCACCTTGTAGTCCGACTGGCTGGCATTGAAGTCAGCCGCGAGCTTGTTGACGATGTCGTTGTTGCCGCCGGTCATCGCGTGCCACCACTGGATCTCGGTCACCGCTTGCGCGGGCGAAGCGAGCGCCAGCGTGCATGCGAACAGAGTGGCGAGTGCGAATTGGGGGCGGATCATCCAGTTTCTCCCGTTAGCCGTCATCGTCTCGTTGCAACAAAGCTGCGCCGGATGACGTGCATGCGACATTTTGACAGCGCGGATGCTAGGCGGGAAATGGCGGCGTTGGGAAGCCGCAAAAAGTCGAAGACGAACGGGGCTGCGGATCGCGCAGCCCCGTGTTGTTCTTATCGCTTGCGCTCGGAGCCGCTCACGGTTCCTTTGGCGACCAGCTCCTTGATCTCATCACCGGAGTAGCCGAACTCGGTGAGGATCTCGTTGAAGTGCTCGTTGAACTTCGGCGGCACGTGGCGCAGGCTCGCTTTGGTGCGGTCGAAGCGGACCGGCGAGGCAACGCCCTTGTACCAGTCCTTCTCGATGATATCGCCGCGATGCTTCGTGTGGGCATTGGCGAGCGCCTTGTCGATCGACTGCACCGGGCCTGCCGGCAGGCCGGCGCCGAGCAGGCGCTCGCACAGCGGTGCGCTGTCGTGATCCTTCAGGATCGCTTCCAGCTCGGCACGCAGCGCATCGCGATTCTGCACGCGGTCACGGTTGCGTGCGAAGCGCACGTCCGTGCCGAGTTCCGGCTTGCCAAGTTCGCGGCACAGCTTCCGGAAGGTGCCGTCATTGCCGACGCCCATGAAGATATTGCCGTCGCGGGCAGCGAACACGGCATAGGGCACTAGGTTCGGATGCTCGTTGCCGGTCAGTGCCGGCGGCTTGCCACCGTTGTAGAAATAGTTCGCGGTATGCGGGTGCATGATCGCGAGACCGGTTTCGTACAATGTCGCCTCGACGAATTGACCGAGACCCGATTTGGCGCGCTCGGCGAGCGCCATCAGGATGCCGACGCAGGCATAGAGACCGGTCGCCATGTCGACAAGCGCGACGCCGATGCGGGTCGGGCCGCTGTCCTGTGAGCCGGTCGATGCCATCAGGCCGACCATCGACTGGATGATCGCGTCATAGCCGGGGTGGCCGCCATGCGGGCCATCGCCGCCGAAGCCGGAGATGCGGCAATGGATCAGCTGCGGGAATTTCTCGCGCAGGAAATCGTTGCCGATGCCCCATTTGTCGAGCGTGCCGGGCTTGAAGTTCTCGATCATCACGTCGGCATTTTCGAGCATCCGCATCAGCACAGTACGACCGCCCTCGGAGGCGAGGTCGAGACCGATCGAACGCTTGTTGCGGTTGGTGCCGATGAAATAGGCCGCATCGTCGTCGTGGAAGGGGGGGCCCCAGTCGCGCGTCTCGTCGCCGGCGGGCGGCTCGACCTTGACGACGTCAGCGCCGTGGTCGGCCAGGATCTGGGTGCAATAGGGTCCGCCAAGAACGCGCGACAGATCGATCACGCGCAGGCCGGCAATCGCGCCGGGAGCTATGGGCAAGCTCATTCAATCAGCCTTCTCTCAAGTGTCGTTGGGATATTTTTATGCCAGAGAGCATGTAAGGGCTGTCAGAGCTAGCGGGCTTCCGGCTGGTCAGCAATGGCCTTGTCCGGGCAGCGGCTATGGCCAGAGCGAGGGTATGGCGCAACCGCCAGACGAACGCGAACGGGCTCGGCCGATGGCCGAGCCCGTTCGTATCGAGAGTCAATTCGTTTGCGTCGCCGAAACTCAGACGATCACGGTGCGGACGTCGATATTGCCGCGTGTAGCGTTGGAATACGGGCAGATCTGATGTGCCTTTTCGACCAGCGCTTCGGCTTCCGCGCGCGGCAGGCCCGGCAGCGAGACCGCGAGTTCGACATCGAGGCCGAAACCGCCAGCCGAGCGCGGGCCGATGCCCACGGTGGAGGTGACCGACACATCGGCGGGTACCTTCGGGCCGCCCTGCGAGCCCACGAACTTCATCGCGCCGATGAAACAGGCAGCATAGCCGGCCGCGAACAGCTGCTCGGGATTATTGCCTGCGCCGCCTGCGCCGCCGAGTTCCTTCGGCGTGGTGAGTTTGACGTCGAGCGCGCCATCAAGCGTAGCGGCGTGGCCATCGCGGCCACCGGTTGCCTTGGCACTGGTCTTGTAGAGCACGTTGACAGACATGGTGTGTCTCCTCGTTGTTTGTACCTTGCCTCATTATAATTGCGCACAATTAGATTGTGCACAATACATAAAATGCGTGACGCAATCGAATTGTGCTCAACTGATCGTGAAGGGGTTGGGGTCTGGCGTCAGCTGTGGCCAAATAAGCTCCGGAGATCATCATGGCCAAGAAACCCGCACCTGTTCCGCTGCTGCAGCTCGATAACCAGCTCTGCTTTGCCGTCTATTCGACCGGCCACGCGTTCAACCGCGTCTACAAGCCGCTGCTGGACCGATTGAAGCTGACCTATCCGCAATATCTGGCGATGCTGGTGCTGTGGGAGCAGGACAATGTGCCGGTGAAGGACATCGGCGAGCGGCTGTTTCTCGATTCCGGCACGCTGACGCCGCTGTTGAAGCGGCTGGAAGCGGCCGGCCTGATCAAACGCACCCGCAGCATCGAAGACGAGCGGCAGATGCTGATCGCATTGACGGCGCAAGGTCAGGCGCTGCGTGAAAAAGCCAAGGCTGTGCCGCAGGGAATCCTCGCAGCGTCAGCCTGCACGGTCGGCGAAATGGCTGCGATGAAAAATGAACTCGTGGCGCTACGTGATCGGCTGAACGCAGCGCTCGGGGATTAGCGCGGTCATTCTCTACGAGGATGGGTTGGTGCGGCTTGCCGAGCCGAAGCTCGCGAAGCGAGCGAAGGATGGTGGAGCCAGGCGGGATCGAACCGCCGACCTCTTGCATGCCATGCAAGCGCTCTCCCAGCTGAGCTATGGCCCCAATACCTGCGACGCACTGGGTGGGGCGTCGCGCGGCAAACCAAGATCACATATCAGGAGTGATCTCAAGTCTCTTCTGAGCTTAACTTTCTTCGTCGCCCGAGACGTCGCCGATGATGTCGGTCACGTCCTCATCGCCTTCTTCTTCGTCGGCAATGAAGGTCGAATCATCGTCCTCATCGTCATCGATCGTGTCATCGACTTCGATATCGTCCTCGGATTCCAGCACGGCAGCCTTCTTGCCGGTATTTTCCTCGGCGTCGGCTTCCTCCAGCGAGACCAATTCTTCGCTCTCGGCGGCTTCCGGAGTTTCTGCGGCGGCAGATGCTGCAGCTGCGCGTGCAGCTGCATCCGCGCGGGTCCGCGGCGGCGCAATCGGCGCAATCGGCACAACCTCGCCCGTATAAGGCGAAATCACCGGGCTCTTGTTGAGGTCGTAGAACTTCTTGCCCGTCGTGGGGCAAATGCGTTTGGTTCCGAGATCGGATTTGGCCACGTGAAGGGTCCTGGGGATTTTTTGAAAAACGGTGCTTCACTTGGCTAGTTGACGCGCCCCTGTCAATAGCGGTTTGCGTGAGAATGACCGCTGCGTGACGCAGCGTGGCTCATATGCTACGAGCCGCCTGCGCGAAGGAACACAATCTTGACCCAATCAGACACAGCCGCCGCCCAGCCGACCCCGCTGACCGCGCGAAAATCCGGCGCCCTGCGCGGCTCTGCCCGCGTGCCCGGCGACAAGTCGATCTCGCACCGGGCTCTTATTCTGGGTGCCTTGGCGGTCGGCGAGACCCGGATTACGGGGCTGCTGGAGGGCGAGGACGTCCTGAATACCGCCAAATCGATGCAGGCGCTGGGCGCCAAGGTCGAACGAACAGGCGATTTTGCGTGGAAGGTCAACGGCGTCGGCGTTGCCGGCTTCGCCGCGCCCAAGGCGCCGCTGGATTTCGGCAATTCGGGTACCGGGTGCCGGCTGGTGATGGGGGCGGTCGCGGGCTGTCCGATCGAGGCGACATTCGATGGCGACGCGTCGCTGCGCAGCCGACCGATGCGCAGGATCGTTGATCCGTTGGAGCTGATGGGCGCCAAGGTCACCGCGAGCCAGGACGGCGGGCGTCTGCCGTTGACGCTCAAAGGCGCGCGTGATCCGCTGCCGATCGTCTATCGTACCCCGGTAGCTTCCGCCCAGATCAAGTCAGCCGTGCTGCTGGCCGGCCTGTCGGCCCCGGGCACCACCACGGTCATCGAGACCGAGGCCAGCCGGGACCACACCGAGCTGATGCTCAAGCATTTCGGCGCCGAGATTACTTCCGAAAAAGAAGGCGCGCACGGCCGCAAGATCACGCTCACCGGCCAGCCCGAATTGAAGGGTGCCGATGTCGTGGTGCCGGCAGATCCGTCCTCCGCAGCATTCCCGATGGTTGCGGCATTGATCGTGCCGGGCTCCGAGATCGTACTCACCGATGTGATGACCAATCCGCTGCGCACCGGGCTGTTCACGACGTTGCGCGAGATGGGCGCATCCATCGAGGAAAGCGATATCCGCGGCGATGCCGGCGAACCGATGGCGCAGTTCCGGATCAAGGCCTCGAAGCTGCACGGCGTCGAAGTGCCGCCGGAGCGCGCGCCGTCGATGATCGACGAATATCTGGTGCTGGCTGTGGCTGCGGCGTTTGCCGAAGGCACGACCATCATGCGCGGGCTGCAGGAGCTGCGCGTGAAGGAATCCGACCGTCTGGAAGCCACTGCGGCGATGCTGCGGGTCAACGGCGTTAATGTCGAGATTGTTGGCGATGACCTCATCGTGCACGGTGACGGTCGCGTTGCCGGTGGCGGCCTCGTCGCCACCCATATGGATCACCGCATCGCCATGTCGGCACTGGCCATGGGCCTCGCCTCGGACAAGCCGGTGACCATCGACGACACGACATTCATCGCCACCAGCTTCCCCGATTTCATCCCGATGATGCGTCGGCTGGGTGCTGATTTCTCCTGAAGGTTGCCGGCGTGGATATTTCCGGAGACGGGTGCTAAGCCCGCGCAGGTCGCGCGAGCCTGGCTCCCGATCCACCGCCATTCATCGTGACAAGACGAGCACGCGCAACGCATGATCATTGCTATCGACGGTCCCGCCGCATCCGGAAAAGGCACGCTGGGCAAACGGCTTGCGCATCATTACGGCTACCGGCACCTCGATACCGGCGTGATCTATCGCGCTGTCGCCAAGGCGCTGCTCGATCTCGGCGCGGATCTGACCGATGAGGCGCAGGCCGTGGCTGTCGCCAGTGAGCTCGACCCCGAGAAATTCGGCAATCCGGCGCTGAAGACCCAGGAAGTCGGCGATGCGGCCTCTGTGGTCTCGGCCATCCCCCGGGTGCGCGAGGTCCTTTTGAACTTCCAGCGGCGTTTTGCCGAGGATCCGCCGGGAGCGGTGCTCGACGGCCGCGACATTGGAACCGTGATTTGCCCCCATGCGGACGTGAAGATCTTCGTGGTGGCGGATGCCAGGGTCCGCGCCCGCCGCCGCACCCTGGAGGCTCTTGGACGGGGCGAGGTGGCCGATGAGGCCGCCGTGCTGGCGGATATCATCAGGCGCGACGAACGCGACCAGAACCGCCCGATTGCGCCTCTGAAGCCGGCCACGGATGCATACTTGCTGGATAACTCCAATTTGGATATAGAAGGCGGCGTCCGGGCCGCCATCGACATTGTCGAGGCCGTCCGAGCGGGCCGGCAACGGGTCTGATTTTTCTTTCTTTCCGAAAGACGTCAGACAAAACCGTTGCCGTCATTGGAGGAAAGCCCGCTCCCGATCTCGAGCTGCGATACGCGCTTCAGGCTCCGGACACCATCAAGACCCTACCCACGTTTCGATCGTGAAGGCATGCTGCCGGCCCGTTCTTGCATCCTCCTGCAAGGCGGTCGTTAGAGGTTGCGGACCCCTGACACTTCACATTTGAGACGCCCATTAACCCGAACGGCCGGCGATACCCGCATCTGGAGAACAAATGGCTTCGACTGCTTCTTCGTATAATCCTTCCCGCGATGATTTCGCGGCAATGCTCGACGAGTCCTTCGCGGGCGGCAACCTTCAGGAAAGCTCTGTCATCAAGGGCATCGTGGTTGCGATTGAAAAGGACATGGCCGTCATCGACGTCGGCCTGAAGACTGAAGGCCGTGTGGCACTGCGCGAATTCGCCGGTCCCGGCCGTGACAGCGAACTCAAGGTCGGCGACGAAGTCGAAGTGTTCCTCGACCGGATCGAAAACGCACTGGGCGAAGCCGTTCTGTCGCGCGACAAGGCCCGCCGCGAAGAGAGCTGGGGCAAGCTCGAGAAGGCCTTCAACAACAACGAGAAGGTTCACGGCGTCATCTTCAACCAGGTCAAGGGTGGCTTCACCGTCGATCTTGACGGTGCAGTGGCCTTCCTGCCGCGTTCGCAGGTGGACATTCGTCCGATCCGCGACGTCGCTCCGCTGATGAACAACTCGCAGCCGTTCCAGATCCTCAAGATGGATCGCCGCCGCGGCAACATCGTCGTGTCGCGTCGTACGGTTCTCGAAGAGACCCGCGCCGAACAGCGTCAGGAACTGGTCCAGAACCTCGAAGAGGGTCAGGTCATCGACGGCGTCGTCAAGAACATCACCGATTACGGTGCGTTCGTTGACCTCGGCGGTATCGACGGCCTGCTGCACGTCACCGATATCGCGTGGCGCCGCGTCAACCATCCGACCGAAGTGCTCACCATCGGTCAGACGGTCAAGGTCAAGATCATCAAGATCAACCACGAGACCCACCGTATCTCGCTCGGCATGAAGCAGCTGCTGGACGATCCGTGGCAGGGCATCGAGGCGAAGTACCCGCTGAACGCACGCTTCTCGGGTCGCGTCACCAACATCACCGACTACGGCGCATTCGTCGAACTGGAGCCGGGCATCGAAGGCCTGATCCACGTGTCGGAGATGTCGTGGACCAAGAAGAACATGCACCCCGGCAAGATCGTTTCGACCTCCCAGGAAGTCGAAGTGCAGGTTCTCGAAGTCGACAGCGTCAAGCGCCGCATTTCGCTCGGTCTCAAGCAGACCATGCGCAATCCATGGGAAGTGTTCGTCGAGAAGTTTCCGGTCGGCTCGACCGTCGAAGGCGAAGTCAAGAACAAGACCGAGTTCGGTCTGTTCCTGGGTCTCGAAGGCGACGTGGACGGCATGGTCCATCTCTCCGACCTCGACTGGAAGCAGCCGGGCGAGCAGGTCATCGACAACTTCAAGAAGGGCGACATGGTCAAGGCCATCGTCCTCGACGTGGATGTCGAGAAGGAGCGCATCTCGCTCGGCGTCAAGCAGCTCGAAGGCGACCCCTTCGCAGAGCCGGGCGACGTCAAGAAGGGCGCTGTCGTGACTTGCGAAGTGATCGAAGTGAAGGAATCCGGCATCGACGTTCAGATCGCCGGCACCGACTTCACGACCTTCATCAAGCGTTCGGAACTGGCGCGTGAGCGTTCGGATCAGCGCGCTGAGCGTTTCGCTGTCGGCGAAAAGGTCGATGCCCGCGTGATCCAGTTCGATAAGAAGGCCCGTAAGGTCCAGGTGTCGATCAAGGCTCTCGAAGTGGCAGAAGAGAAGGAAGCCATCGCGCAGTACGGATCGTCGGATTCGGGCGCGACCCTCGGCGACATTCTCGGCAAGGCGCTCAAGCAGAGCACCGACAAGTAAGCGCGCAAGTAAGTTTCGACTCACTTGTTGCTACCAATTGGGCCCCGGTTTCACCGGGGCCCTTTTTGCTGTTTCGACCATGTTTTCTTCATATTGCCTCGCAATTGATGTATTTGAGATACCTCAAGTAAACGCTGCCCGGACGACAGATGCAGCATCCGCCAGACGCAAGCTCTCCCGAGGGCTTCCAGGAGATTTCCGATGTCGCTTGATTCCGATGTGATCGTCGATCGCCGCAGGATACGTCGCAAGCTGACGTTCTGGCGCGTGGCGGCGGTGCTGGTCGCGGTCGCTGCGGTGGTCGTCGTCGGCGTCGTCGTGACACGATCGGGCTCTGAGGCGCTGTCGTCGTCGGGGGCGATCGCGCGCATTAAGATCGAGGGCCTGATCCAGAGCAACAATGATCGCGTCGAGGCGCTGGAGCGGCTGGAGAAGTCATCCGCGGCAGCGGTGGTGGTACATATCAATTCGCCGGGCGGCACCACGGCTGGCTCCGAGCAGCTCTATGACGCGCTGATGCGCCTCAAGGCCAAGAAACCGATGGTCGTTGTCGTCGAGGGCCTGGCCGCATCGGGCGGCTACATCGCGGCACTCGCATCCGACCATATCGTTGCGCAGCAGAGCTCGCTGGTCGGCTCCATCGGTGTTCTGTTCCAGTTTCCCAATTTCACGGGGTTGATGAAGACCGTCGGTGTCGAGGTCGAGCAGGTCAAATCCTCGCCCCTGAAGGCGGCGCCCAATGGTTTCGAGCCGACCAGCCCGGAGGCGCGGGCAGCGCTTGAATCGCTCGTGAAGGACTCCTATGGCTGGTTCCGTGGGCTTGTGCAGAGCCGCCGCGCCATGGATGACGCGCAACTACAGAAAGTCGCCGATGGCCGTGTTTTTACGGGGCGCCAGGCCGTGGACCTCAAGCTGATTGATCAGCTTGGCGACGAGAAAGCCGCCGTGGCGTGGCTGGTAGCCGAGAAGAAGATCAAGAGCGATCTGCCGGTTCGCGACTTCAAGCTGACGCCTAAATTCAGCGATTTCACCTTCCTGCGCGCTGCTGCGACGATCACACTCGATGCAGTGGGTCTCAACGCGATCGCGCGGCAGGTCGAGCAGGCGGGCCTCGCGCAGGCCATGGACGGCTTCGGTCTCGATGGCATGCTGGCGCTGTGGCGGCCGGCCACCACCAACTAGGGAACTGCTCGTCCTGTTCTTTCCGCACTGCAAGGAAGGCTGCAACAACGGTTTCGGGCATTTGTCACGCATTTTCGAAGGTGCCCGAATTCATTTAGCGTCTTGACAGTTCAAGGCATTTTCACGGAAATGCATCCTCCCGTTCAGAGTCCAACGTCTCGATGATCAAATCCGAACTCGTTCAACGCATCGCTGAGCATAACCCGCACCTCTACCAGCGGGATGTTGAGAACATCGTGAATGCGATTCTCGATGAGATCGTGGCTGCGCTGGCACGCGGTGACCGTGTCGAACTCCGCGGCTTCGGTGCATTCTCGGTGAAGCATCGCCCCGCCCGTGCAGGCCGCAATCCGCGGACTGGCGAGCATGTTCCGGTAGACCAGAAGAGTGTTCCGTTCTTCAAGACCGGCAAGGAAATGCGCGAGCGGCTCAACCGTGAGAATGGTGCGCCGGAAGCCAGCGCGGCGTCATAAAGAACTTTGAGGTAGCGCGCATTCGGGCCGACAGGTCTGAGCCAATTAGCGGCATGCGCGCCCGCATCGCCTTCGCGAGAGACGTTGATGCGCAAATTCTTCTCAGCCCTGGTGATCATCCCCCTCGCGATCGTCTTCGTCGTGTTCGCCGTCGCCAACCGTCATATGGTCACGGTCTCCTTCGATCCGTTCAACAGCAGCGATCCCGCGGTCGGTGCCACGATGCCGCTATTCGTTGTGATCATCCTGTCGGCCATCCTGGGCGTCATCGCAGGGGGAATGGCGACCTGGTTCAGGCAAGGGCACTGGCGCCGCGCAGCACGTCAGCATGAGGCCGATATTAGGCGGGCCCGTGCAGAACTGGCCGATCTGCGCGCCCATACCGCGACCACGTCACGGAACGGTGTGCAGCGGCTTCCGGCGCCGGGTTCCTCCTATATGGCCGGTGAGCGAGACAAGTCCGGCGCGACGTTGTAGAACCCCGCGCATAGGCTTTTCCTGCCATTTCCGGTATTGCCAGCGGCCATTTGAAGCATGTCTCTGATCGTCAAAATCTGCGGCCTGTCCACTCCGGAGACGCTCGATGCGGCTCTGGTCGGCGGCGCGGATATGGTCGGCTTCGTGTTCTTTCCGCCGTCGCCGCGTCACGTCACGCTCGATGTTGCGCGGGTTTTGGGCAAGCAGGCGAAGGGCCGCGCCGTGAAGGTCGCGCTGTCGGTGGATGCCGATGACGCGGATCTCGAAAACAGTATCGATGCCTTGGGCCCCGATATCCTGCAGCTCCACGGCAACGAAAGCGTGGCGCGGGTGCGTGATATCAAACAGAAGTTCGGCCTTCCGGTGATGAAGGCGCTCGCCGTCGAGACCAGGGCCGATCTCGCTGCATTGCCCGGCTATGCCGCGGTCTGCGATCGCATCCTGTTCGATGCCAAACCGCCGAAGGATGCGACGCGTCCGGGTGGTCTCGGCGCGGTCTTCGACTGGCATCTGCTCGAAGGCCTAGATCTGAAGCTGCCCTTCATGGTGTCGGGCGGCCTCAATGCCGCCAACGTCGCCGAGGCCCTGCGCATCACGCGGGCCGGCGGTGTCGATATTTCGTCCGGCGTGGAAAGCGCGCCGGGCATCAAGGATCCCGACATGATCCGCGCTTTCATCCGCGCCGCGCGCGCAACGGAAGAGTTGACGACCTGATGACTCAAGCCATTCCCAATTCCTATCGGTCCGGTCCCGACGACACCGGTCACTTCGGCATTTTCGGCGGCCGCTTTGTCGCCGAGACGCTGATGCCGCTGATCCTCGACCTGCAGAAGGCCTATGAGGACGCCAAGGCCGATCCCGCCTTCCGCAAGGAGATGGATGGTTATCTCAAGGCCTATGTCGGCCGCCCGTCGCCGCTCTATTTCGCGGAACGTCTCACCGAGCATCTCGGCGGCGCAAAAATCTATCTGAAGCGCGAGGAGCTGAACCACACCGGCTCGCACAAGGTGAACAATGTGCTCGGCCAGATCATGGTTGCGCGCCGCATGGGCAAGAAGCGCATCATCGCCGAGACCGGCGCCGGCCAGCATGGCGTGGCGACGGCGACGCTCTGTGCGCGCTTCGGCCTCGAATGCATCGTCTATATGGGCGCAGTGGACGTCGCGCGTCAGCAGCCCAATGTGATCCGCATGGAAATGCTCGGCGCCAAGGTGGTGCCGGTGCAGGTTGGTGCGCGCACGCTGAAGGATGCGATGAACGAGGCGCTGCGCGACTGGGTCACCAATGTGCATAACACGTTCTATTGCATCGGCACCGTCGCCGGCCCGCATCCGTATCCGATGATGGTGCGCGACTTCCAGTCGATCATCGGCGAGGAAACTCGCGTGCAGATGCAGGAGATCGAAGGTCGTTTGCCGGATTCGCTGATCGCCTGCATCGGCGGTGGCTCCAATGCGATGGGGCTCTTCCATCCGTTTCTTGATGATCCCTCGGTTGATATCTACGGCGTCGAAGCGGCGGGCCACGGGCTCACCAACCTGCACGCCGCATCGATCGCTGGCGGCCGTCCCGGCGTGCTGCATGGCAACCGCACCTATCTCCTGATGGACGAAGACGGCCAGATCCAGGAAGGCCATTCGATCTCCGCCGGCCTCGATTATCCCGGCATCGGCCCCGAACATTCGTGGCTGCATACGATCGGCCGCGTGAAGTATCTGTCTGCGACCGACGAGGAAGCGCTCGCCGCATTCCAGTTGCTGTCGAAACTCGAAGGCATCATCCCGGCGCTGGAGCCGGCCCATGCCCTCGCCAAGGTGAGCGAACTCGCGCCAACGCTGCCGAAGGATCACCTGATGGTCGTCAACCTCTCCGGCCGCGGCGACAAAGACGTCCCGCAGGTCGGCGATATCCTGAAGGGCAGGCAGTCGTGACCACCCGCATCGATACCCGTTTCGCCGAACTCAAGGCCGAAGGCCGCGCGGCATTCGTCACTTTCGTGATGGCCGGCGATCCCGATCTTGCAACCTCGCTCGAGATCGTCAAGGCGCTGCCGAAAGCCGGTGCCGACATCATCGAGATCGGCATGCCTTTCACCGATCCGATGGCCGATGGCCCGTCGATCCAGGCCGCCGGCCTGCGCGCGCTGCAGGGCGGCATGACGCTGCGCAAGACGCTGCAGCTCGTGCGCGATTTCCGCGCCGCTGACGACAAGACGCCCATCGTCCTGATGGGCTACTACAATCCGATCTATATTTACGGCGTCGACAAGTTCCTGCCCGATGCCAAGGCGGCCGGCGTGGATGGTCTGATCATCGTCGACCTACCGCCGGAAGAAGACGCAGAGCTCTGCCTGCCGGCAATCAAAGCCGGATTGAACTTCATCCGTCTGGCCACGCCGACCACCGATGACAAGCGCCTCCCGGCGGTGCTCGCGAACACGTCGGGCTTCGTCTATTACGTCTCGGTCACCGGCATCACCGGCTCGGCCAGCGCGGATTCATCCGTCGTGAGCACGGCCGTGGCGCGGATCAAGCGCCATACCAAGCTGCCGGTCTGCGTCGGTTTTGGCATCCGGACGCCGGAAGCCGCGCATGACATCGCCCGGCATGCCAATGGCGCCGTGGTTGGTACCGCGCTGATCGATGCGCTGAAAGGCTCGCTGGACGCCGATGGCAAGGCCACGGCCAAGACTGTCAGTGCGGTCGCCGATCTGGCCGCAGCCCTCGCCCAGGGCGTTCATGGGGCCAAACAGGCTGCGGAATAAGCCACAATTGGCCTCCATCAACCGGGAACAACGGTTGCCGGGCTCCGTCCCGGCCGCCATATAGATATCAGAGCGACGCATCATCTCAGCGACGCGGAGACACATATGAACTGGCTCACCAACGTCGTCCGGCCGAAGATCCGCAGCATCCTCAAGCGCGATACGCCCGAGAACCTCTGGATCAAGTGCCCGGATACAGGGCAGCTCGTGTTCTACAAAGACGTCGAGAGCAACCAGTTCGTCATTCCCGGCTCGAACTATCACATGCGCATGGGCGCCACCGCCCGCATGAAGTCGATCTTCGACAACGAGACCTGGTACGACGTGGCGCTGCCCGAAGTGATCGCCGATCCGCTGAAGTTTCGCGACGAGCGCAAATATGTCGACCGCATCAAGGATGCCCGCACCAAGACCGGCATGAACGATTCGGTGAAGGTCGGTTACGGCAGGATGGAAGGCTCCGGCGTCGTCGTCGCCGTACAGGATTTCGATTTCATGGGCGGTTCGCTCGGCATGGCTGCCGGTGAAGCGCTGGTGCGCGGGCTCGAACTCGCGGTCGAGAAGAAGTCGCCCTTCATCGTGTTCGCAGCCTCCGGCGGCGCCCGCATGCAGGAAGGCATTCTTTCGCTGATGCAGCTGCCGCGCACGACTGTTGGCGTACAGATGCTGCGCGAGGCCAAGCTGCCTTACATTGTCGTGCTGACCAACCCGACCACCGGCGGCGTCACCGCGTCCTATGCCATGCTGGGCGATGTGCAGATCGCTGAGCCCGGCGCGCTGATCGGCTTTGCCGGTGCGCGCGTGATCGAACAGACCATTCGCGAAAAGCTGCCGGAAGGTTTCCAGCGCGCTGAATATCTGCGTGACCACGGCATGATCGACATGGTCGTGCATCGCCACGATCTGAAGCCGACGCTGGCGCGCCTGTGTCGCCTGCTGACGAAGTCTCCGGCCATTGCGAGCCCGCCGCGCGCGGAGAGCATTCCGGCCGAGATCCTCGTGGCTCCGGACGCGGTGCCGGCCGCTCACGCGTGAGCACCTCCGCGCCGCCATCGTCGCCCGAACTCGGCGAGATTCTGGCGCGGCTCTCGAAGCTGCATCCGAACGCCATCGATCTGTCGCTGGACCGCATGCAGCGGCTCATGGCGCAGCTCGGCAATCCCGAGCGCAAGCTGCCCCCGGTCATTCATGTGGCCGGCACCAACGGGAAGGGCTCGACCATCGCCTATCTGCGCGCGATCTGTGAGGCCGCAGGCCTGCGCGTTCACGTCTATACCTCACCGCATCTCGTCCGCATGAATGAGAGCATTCGCCTTGCTGGCACCTTGGTGAGTGACGACGCATTGCGTGACGCGTTCGCGCATGTCGAGACGATCAATGCCGGCGCTCCGATCACGCTGTTCGAGGCTGAGACCGCCGTTGCGTTCGGTCTGTTCGCAAAGTCTCCCGCCGATATCGTGCTACTCGAAGTCGGCCTCGGCGGGCGGCTCGATGCGACCAACGTGATCGAAACGCCCGCCGCCTGCGTGCTCACGCCGATTACCATCGATCACACCGACTTCCTCGGCGACACGCTCGCGAAAATCGCAACCGAGAAAGCCGGCATCATCAAGCGCCGCGTGCCGGTCATCACGGCCGAGCAAGCGCCTGATGTAACCGATGTGATCGAACAGCAGGCGCGCAGGATGCATGCGCCGCTTGTGAGCGCCGGGCAGGAATGGCACGTCAATATCGAGCGCGGCCGCCTCGTGTATCAGGATGATCGCGGGTTGATGGATATTGCTGCGCCGCGGTTGTTCGGGCGCCATCAGTTCGGCAATGCGGGTCTGGCGATTGCGGCATTGCGCGCGCTGGATATCTTCAAGATCGATCCTGCCGCCTATGAAACCGGTGTGGCGCGCGCCGAATGGCCAGCGCGGATGCAGCGGCTGACGTCGGGCAAGCTTGTCGCGGCGGCGCCTGCCGAATCCGAAGTCTGGCTCGACGGCGGTCACAATGCCGATGGCGGGCGCGTCATTGCAGCCGCGCTCGGCGATCTCGAAGAGCGCGTGCCGCGGCCGCTGGTGGTGATCGCCGGCATGATGGCCAACAAGGATGCGACGGGCTTTCTGGCGAATTTCGCCGGCCAGACCCGCCATATCATCGCCGTGAAAATCCCCGGCCGCGACGGCGTCATGGCACCGGATGCGCTGGCCGACGCCGCGCGGAGTCTCGGCATGCGCGTCGAGACAGCGCCGAGCGTCGCCGATGCGCTGCAATCCCTCACCCGGCTCGCCTATGAAGTGCCTCCGCGGATCCTGATTGCAGGCTCGCTCTATCTGGCCGGTCATGTACTTGCGGAGAACGGCACGCTCCCTGCATAGAACGGCATCGATACAAGTGATCTCTGATCGATCTTTGCTTGATTTTAGGGAGGTTCGATGCGCTTCGCTGCCATTGCCGATGTTCACGGCAACCACTTTGCCCTTGAGGCGGTTGTCGCCGATATCCGTACCCAAGGCATCACCGACATCGTCAATCTTGGCGATATGGCCAGCGGTGCGCTCGATGCGCGCCGTGCGGTGGACATCATGATGGGCCTCAATGCCACCAATGTCCGCGGCAATCATGATCGTTACATCACCGACTACAAGCTTGACGACATGTGGCCGTCCGATCGGCTGGCCCACAGCCAGCTAGAACCAGAGCAGATGGACTGGCTGCGCGCGCTGCCCTTCAGCACGATTTATCAGGGCGAGGTCTATCTCGTTCACGCGACGCCCGATGACGACAACACCTACTGGATGGAAGCGGTGACCCCCGAAGGCATCGTGCATATGGCCGCGATCGAAGCCATCGAGGAAAAGGCCAAGGGCATCACGCAATCGCTGATTCTCTGCGCGCATACGCATATCGCGCGGTCGGTGCGGCTTCGCGACGGCCGCATGATAGTCAATCCGGGCAGCGTAGGCGGCCCCGGCTATCGCGACGTCACGCCCTATCCGCATACGCTGGAAGTCGGCACGCCGGATGCCTGCTACGCGATTATCGAGAAGGCGGGCGAGCGATGGCAGGTGACGTTCCGTCAGGTGCCGTATGATCACGCCGCGATGGCCGAACTGGCGTTGCAGAACCAGCGAGCGGAATGGGCGAGCGCGCTGGCGACCGGGTGGATCAGGTAGACGAGACGGTACACCCTCTCGACTGTCATCCCCGCGAGGGCGGGGATCCATACACGCCGAGAGCATAGTTGAAATGCTGTAGTCACGGCTCGGCCGTTTCAAACACACTGATCGTGGCTATGGGTCCCCGCCTTCGCGGGGACGACAGCTGAGAGGGCCCAGTTCCATCACCCAAACAAAAACGGCCGGTGAGGTGATCACCGGCCGTCGAATTCTCAGAGATGAAGCGCGCGATCACACCGCGGCGCTGATCCACTGCTGCAGCTTCGCCTTCGGCGCGGCGCCGACTTGGCGCGAGGCCATTTCGCCGCCCTTGAAGATCATCAGCGTCGGGATCGACATCACGCCATACTTGGAGGCAGTCTTCGGGTTCTCGTCGACATTGAGCTTCAGGATGGTGACCTTTTCGCCCATGGCAGCGGAGATTTCGTCGAGCGCCGGCGCGATCATGCGGCACGGGCCGCACCATTCGGCCCAGAAGTCGATCACGACCGGGCCGGTCGCCTTGAGCACTTCTGCTTCGAAATCGGCGTCTGTCACCTTGCCAACGGCCATGTTCGTATCCTCGTCCTGTTCAATGAAAGGCGCGCCAGAAGATTCGCGCGCTGGAATGATGCATCCAACCTATGAACGCCCCCTTGCCGGGTCAAGGTTGGTCACGCCGAGATGATGGCGGCCAGCTCCGCGTCCAGCGCAGCACCGGAAATCTCCATCATTTCAAGCGTTTCCGTCCAGAGCAGGGCAGCCCGGATCGGCCGGTCTGGGTATAACTTGGCGAGCACGCCGCGATACAGCGCCAGCTGCCGGATATAGGCCTTGGGCGCCTCGATCAGCTTGCGCGGCGGGTTGTGGTTGGTCTTGTAATCGACGATCCGGATCTCCGTTTTGGTCAGGACCAGCCGGTCGATCTGGCCCGACACCAGCACGGGCGACCCGTCCTTCCGCGTCAGTCGTCCGGCCACCGCCACCTCGGCGCGACTGCCGGGGGCAAACAGTTCCGCGAGGCGCGGATCGCCAATCAGCGACAGCACCTGCGTGGCCAGCGCCACGCGGTCGAGATCGGTCCAGTCATTGGCGTTGCGAGCGAGGAAATTCAGCGCGGTCTCGCGACGCTTTTCGGCGGCGATGTCGGGTAGCGATTGCAGCAGCCGGTGCACAAGGTTGCCGCGCTGTAAGGCCAGTTGGCGCAGCCGCTCGGATTCACCGGTACGCTGGCCGCGCCCGTCGTCATCGTCGTCGGCATCCGATGGCCGCAGCAGGCTTTCGCGGCGCGGCTGGTCGCCGACCTTGTCGCGCATCCAGGATGGCAGCACGATGGGCGCACCTGCTGCGACAGACGCTATCGCGCCAGGCGCCGGTGTCACGTCTTCCACGCGCGTATAGCGTTTCACCACGCCGTCCGGCGGCGGCACGCTCTGCATCTGCAGCCCGGAATTCTCCAGACCCTTCTGGATCAGGTCGTACCAGGACAGCGGCCGCACCTCGTTGCGGTTGCCGGGCATGCAGCCGCCAACGATCAGGCGATCGGCCGCGCGCGTCATCGCCACATAAAGCAGCCGGCGATATTCGTCCTCGGTACCGCGGATCATGTCGGTGCGCGCCGCCGCGACTGCTGGCGGATCGTCCGCCTTCTTGCCGGCCCAGACCACGACGCCCGGGCTGTTCGGTGCGGCGTTGCCCTGCGGGAGATGGATCAAATTGAGTCGCTGCGAATCCGCCGGCGACGATGTGGTATCGACCAGGAATACGACCGGTGCTTCCAGGCCTTTGGCGCCATGCACGGTCATCACGCGAACTTCGTCGCGGGTGATCTCCATGTCGCGCTTCACTTCCGTGTCGGCGGCGCGCAGCCAGGCGACGAAGCCCTGCAGCGAGGCCGGCGCCTTGCGCTCATAGCCCAGCGCGAGTTCGAGAAATTCGTCGAGCGCGTCATTGGCCTCATGGCCGAGCCGACGCAGGATGCGCGCGCGGCCGTGATCACCGCCGAGCAGCCACGCATAGAACGCAAAAGGCGTCTCGCTGGCAAAGCGCTTCTCGCAAGCGATGAGCCGCTTGAAAGCGCCGCCGAGCTTGGGATCGCTCACCGCCTTTTCGCCGAGTGCGTCGCGCAGCGATCCCGTGCGCTCATAGGCCAGCTTGAACAGGTCATCGTCATCGAGGCCGAATAGCGGGCTCTTCAATACGGTCGCCAATGCCAGGTCGTCCTGCGGCAGCAGTAGCGCGTCGGCCAGGTTCATCAGGTCGATGATGGCGATATGTTCGGTGAGCTTCAGCCGGTCGGCGCCGGCGACGGGAATGCCGGCATGTTTCAGCGCCTGGATGATGGCGTCGAAGGCCTTGCCGCGGCGGCGCACCAGCACCAGCATGTCGCCATAGCGCAGCGCGCGACGCTTGCCGATGGGCCCGGTCTCCGTCTTCGCCGCGATCAAGTCTTTGATCTCGGTCTGCACGCGGCGGGCGAGTTTCACTTCAGGGCTGGTCTCGGAGCGCTTGTCGAACGGCGCCTGCCAGCCTTCGATGCTGGGCCGGTCGTCGGGCTGCTCCAGCTCCCACAGATCGATCAGGCTGGGTCCGGCATCATCAAGCGTTTCATGAATGGGATAGCCGTTTTCGACAGCGTGGATGCTCCGGAAGATCGCTTCTTCGCGAAACACCTGATCGACCGATTGCAGAATGGCCGAGCCCGACCGGAACGAATGGCTGAACGCGATGGGATCGAACTTCATCCCGGCGTTCTTGAAGCGGCTTTGGAGTGCCTTGCGGCGCAGGTCGAATTCGCGGGGCGCCGCGCCCTGGAACGAGAAGATAGATTGCTTCTCGTCGCCAACGGCAAAGATCGTGCGCTTGAGATCGTCGCGCGCGCCTTCGCCGGAGGTGAATTCCGAGATCAGATGGGTGATGATGTCCCACTGCCGCGGGCTGGTGTCCTGCGCCTCGTCGATCAGCACGTGATCGACACCGCGGTCGAGCTTGAAATGCACCCAGCTCGACGACACCCGATCCAGCATCTCCAGCGTGCGCGCGATCAGGTCGTCGTAGTCCAGGAGGCCGCGCTCGTTCTTCTCGCGGCGATAATTCTCCGCGACCTGACTGGCGATCACCAGCAGCGACTGGGTGCGTTCGCGCATCGCGACGGCGCGGCGGCGCTCCAGCAGCGGGATTACACGATCGCCCTCGCGCTGCAGGGCTGCCAGCAGATCCGGCCGGCTGTCGGCGATCTTCTTGGTCGCTAGCGATTTCCGGAGCGACTGGTCTTTGGTTAGGAACAGTTCGAGATATTTCTCGACCTGTTCGGCGCCCGACAGCGTCAATGCCTCGCGCAGCCGCGCTGCTTGATCGTTGTCGGTCTTGCTACCGGTCTCGAAGATTTCGGCGGCCGGTATCCAGCGCTCGCGCGGCAGATGCGGTCCGTCGATAATCTCCAGTTCGACGCTCTCTTTGGTATCGCCGGGCGTCACGCCCAGCGTGGCTGAGAGTTGCGCCATCGCGGCGTCGGTCGAGCCGGCACGCTCGATCCAGGCCAGGAACTGGTCCCGTGACAGACTCGCCTCGCGCACGACATCGCGGAACGTGACGTCTGCCGCCGAGGTCATGGCGGTCGTCAGCGCGCGGCCCTCGGCACTGTTGGGCGCCGCAGCGGCGTGCAGCAGCACCTGCAGGCTGGCGCGCTCCATCATCTCGTTCTGGTCGCGGTCGTCGAGCACGCTGAACCGCGCCGGCACATTGGCCTCGAACGGAAATTGCTGCAGCAGCCGCGTGCACAGCGCGTGGATCGTCTGGACTTTCAGGCCGCCAGGCGTCTCCAGCGCGCTGGCGAACAATTCGCGCGCGCGCGAGCGCAGTCTGCTGTTCGACGCGGGAACGCCGGCATTTCTGATTTCGGCATCAAGTGCGGTGTCATCCAGTGTGACCCAGTGACCGAGCCGCGCGAACACGCGCTCTGCCATATTGGCCGCCGCGGCTTTGGTGAAGGTGACGCAGAGAATCTTCTCGGGCGGCACGCCATCGAGCAGCAGTCGGATCACGCGGTTGACCAGCACATAGGTCTTCCCGGAACCGGCATTCGCTGAAACGAACACCGACGAAGCGGGATCCGATGCGAGCTGCTGCTTTGCACTCGCTGCGGGCGGGATATTGCGCGGGCCGCTCATGACTCGCCCCCGCCAGCGCCGCCATTGGCCGACCACTCCTTGATCCGCGCCAGATCGTCATAACTGCCATAGCGGTTCGACCACATGGACAGGCTGAGCGACGTATAGGCGGTGGCTTCGTCCTCGAAGCTGCGGATCAGCGCTTCCAGCTTGGCGCGCGCTTCGATCGCAGCGTCATCAGGCAGTTGCGGCTCGTCCTTGCGCTCGACCTTCAGTTCCAGCAGCCGCTCTTCGCCGGGCGGGTTGTTGCCGCTGAGGCGGACATACACCAGTTCGCTGACGGACGATCCCGCGGCAATGCCGGCAAATCCACCCTCGCGCAGGATTGCGGCTTCCAGCGTGAGCTGCGGCGACAGGCCCATGCGCACCTGCTTGCCGGTGGGCGGCTGGCCGGTCTTGTAGTCGAGCAGCGCGAAAGTGCGGTCGCTGCGGTGTTCGATACGGTCGGCCCGCGCCGAGAGATGGAAGACACGGCCGTGATCGAGCGGGATCTTGATCTCTCCGCGCACTTCCGCGTCGATGCTGGCGACATTGATGCGGCGGTCGATTTCCCAAGCGCCAAACCACGACGCGATGCGCAGGAAACGCGGCCACCACAATGCGCGCGCCTCAGGTCGCGCCATCAGGGGCGCAAAATGTCGATCGCCGATTCTGCGCAGCTCGCGCGCGGGATCGTCCGGCAACGCCTTGCTGTATTCCATCGTGAAGTCGCCGAGCGACGCATGGATCGCCGATCCCCTGTCGGCTGCCGAGAGCGGCATGTCGACGGGATCGAGCGGCGCCAGACCCAGAATATATTTGGCGTAGATCGTATAGGGATCGCGCAGCCAGTCCTCGATGGCGGTGACCGACAGCCTGAGCGGCCGCGCAGTACGCGGCGGCCGCGGCTCCGGCTGGGCGATCGGCGTGACGGTGTCGGGTTTATCGAGCTCTTCGGCATAGCGAACATAGTGCTCGCCCGCAGCCAGCGCGGCCTTCCAGCGGGTTTCGCCGGCGACGGCTTCGAGCCGATGCAGGAAGCGCGATGCCACAGCCGGCGCGCCGCCGACTTTTGCGGCATGACTGAGAATGACGTCTTCGGTGCCGAGCAATTGCACGAAGTCATGCGCGGTGAGGCCGATACGGCGTTCCGGCAGATCCAGACCGAGCTGGTGGCGCATCGGGCGGCTTAGCCATGGATCGATGCGCGGCGAGGGCGGCCAGATGCCTTCGACGAGACCGCCGAGAATCACGCGATCCGATTGCGTCAGCCGCGCTTCGAGCTGGCCATAGATGCGCAAACTGGCATTGGCGACTTCCGGCCGCCGCACGATGCGGTCCGCGAAGGCGGTTTGAAACACGTCGGGATAATCGCGCAGCTGCATCATCAGCCCGCTCGGGCGAAGCCGCTCGTCCTCGCCGCTCTCGGTCGCGACGGTCTCCATGATAATGAGATCGTCGAACGCCTTGGTCAGCGCCGTGCCTTCGCGCCCCACAAGCGCGACATCGTTGCCCCTGTCGTCGCGCGACAGCAGTCTGATCGCCTCGCGATGTCGCAGCGCGACCTCGGCGAAATCTATCGGTCGGATCGGGTGGATGCCTTCCAGCGGGGCCAGCGCGGCGCGCAGTCCCGCGATCAATTCTTTCGCGCGGTCGAGGCGGTCGTCGTTGAGTTTTGCGCGCGGCTCCGCGCCATGCAGCATCGATGCCTCGCGGCGGCGCAGCTTGCCGAGCTCGTCGCGGAACCGCGCGAAATCCTGCGCCAGTCCCGCCGTGCCCGGTGTCGGCCGCGTACCGCGTAGCAGCGCCAGCTCAAGCGTCTCGATTGCGTCTTTCCAGGCGTTCGGGGGCGCCCCCAGACGAAACAGCGGATGTTTCAGCAGCGCCAGCAATGTCGCCGGTTCGAGCTGCTCCGCTGCGGCCTCGGCGACGAGGCGCGCGAAGATGCCGGCCGAGGTCTCGGTCAGCGCATCGCCGCCGGAATCGTCGAAGACGAGATTCCAGCGGCCCAGCGCGGCCATCACCCGGCGCGCCAGTGCGCGGTCGGGCGTCACCAGTGCGGCGGATTTCTTGAGTTCGTAGGCTTCGCGCATGGCGATCGCGATGGCCAGTGCTTCCATTTCCGGATTCGCGGCGGCGATCACAGCAAGGTTCTGCATGCCGGCCGCAATTTTCTGTTCGACGGCCGGCTGAGCGAGACGCGTATGCCACTGCGCCGTGGCATTGGATGGCCGCATCGCCTCCGAGGCCAGCAATTCGCGGCCCTGCGGCGACGGCGTGCCGAGCGTCATCACATCACGGCGCGTGATGCCGAAGCGTTCCAGTAGCGCATGGAGCGCGAATTGCGGATGGTTCGATGCCGAGGATTCGGTTCGGCCGAATGCATCCTTGGTGCCGCCGATCAGATTCCATGCGGTGTCGTCGAGGTCGGTATCGAGCCCCGGCAAGACGACAGCACCATCAGGCAGTTGCGCGACTTCGCGCAGGAACTTCGCCGTGGTCGGCATCGAGCCGGTCGAGCCGGCGGCGATGATCGGACCGCCTTTGTGCGCTTTCAGGCGCGAAGCTTCAGCCTCGATCAGCAGATCGCGGCGCACTGCAGGTTCGATCGCAGTGTGAGCTGCGAGAATGCCCGGCCAGACGTCCTTGGCGATGCTGAGAAACTGCAGCGTCAGTTGCCAGTATTGATCGAGCGCATCGGGCACCAACCCGTCCAGCGCGCTCCAGTCGACCTTGCGAGTCGCCATGTCGTCCATCAGCCGCGCAAGATCGTCGGCGAGAGCGAGCGTAGAGGCGGGGCCGCCGACCACGAGCGGCGTCTGTCCGGGATCGCCGGGTGCGAGTTGCTTCGCCCATGCGGCAATCAGTTGCGCCAGCAGAAGCCGGCGCTGCAATCCGTCGAGCGCGGGAGGTGCATCGAGCCTTTCGAGCGCCTCGGGCGAGGCCGCCTGTGCGAAGGCCAGTTCTTCTTCGTCGACATCTCCGAGCGGAACGATACGCGGCAGCAGCACGGCGTCGGTCCCGAGCACGTCGAGGAAGATCTCCTGCGCCATGCGTCCGGCGCGGCGTGTCGGCAGATACAGGGTGACTTCAGCCAGTTTCTCCGGCGCTCTGCGCGCAGAGAATTCTTCCACGAGATCACCGTCGACAAGCGCGGTGATCAGCGTGCGCAGGAATGGCGCCGAGGATGGAATGTTGAAGACGCGCATGAACACCCTGATTCGTGATCAGGGTGCATCATGGCATGGCTGGAAAGGCGACGGGAGTCGCAGGAAGCTCAGGCGACGCTGGCGAGGAACGCGTCTTCCGCGGCGCGGACGGCGTCTGGCGTGCCGACATGCATCCAGACGCCCTCCATGCGCAGGCCGAACAGGCGTTCCTGTTCATTGGCCTTGTCGAATAGTTTGGTCAGCGAAAATTCGCCGGATGGCGCATCCTTGAACAGTGCGGGTGAGAGAATCGCGACGCCGGCATAAACGAACGGCACCACCTGATTCTCCTTGCGGCGACGCAGCGCACCATCGGTGAGCATCGCGTAGTCACCGCATCCGGCGTAGCCGATGCTGTTGGCGGTCGGCGCCATCAGCAGCAGGATGTCCATACGTGCGGGATCGAAGGCCTCCGCAAGACGCGCGAGATTCGGCTGCACGCCGTCAATCCACATCGTGTCGGCATTGAGATGATAGAACGGCTTGGAGCCGAGCAGCGGCAGCGCCTTCACCACGGCACCGCCAGTGCCGAGCACCTGATCGCGCTCATCGGAAATGGTGATCTTCGGTTCGGTGCGCGTCGCGACATGATCGATGATCTGGTCGGGCAGGTAATGCACATTGACGACGGCTTCAGTCACGCCTGCAGCGGCGAGCTTGTCGAGCACGTGATCCAGCAGCGGCTGTCCTGCGACAGGGACCAGCGGCTTCGGCAAGTTGTCGGTGAGCGGTCGCATACGCAGGCCGAGACCGGCGGCGAGAACCATTGCTTTGGTGGGTTTTACGGACATAGCGACATTGGCCTTGGTAGAATGATGGGCCTTGATGGAATCGTTCTTGAATTTTTGAGCTGAAATGATGGTAGCACGGCGGCGTGTCGCATGCATGAACCTATCGAGCCATAATGGGCCGAGATGACGCGGATGCGACAATTACACCCGCCTGCACAGTCACGTTTCTGCCTCCTGCGTCTCGGAACGTTTCGTCTTTTTCTTTTTGTCGTTGGGTTTGAGAAAATTCACACCAATCTGGTCGCCATTGACCCAGCCGAGTTCGCAGCGGCGATAGGCAAGTCCGGTTGATGAGAGCAGAAGGAAGAATTCCTTCAGGTTCAATCCTTCGACAGAACCATCGACGGTGAGCTTGGCGCCGGTCTCGGAAATATCTTCCATGATGCAGGAGCGACGCCAGGTGCCGTCGATGCCCATCATGTGCGCAGGAAAGCCGCGCTCGAAAACGACCCGATCTCCGGCACGCCGCTCCGTCATGACACGTCCCTTGTCCAGTACGCCAAGCCCCGCACGTGCAGGGCTCAAGCGCAGGATAGAGCGTGTGCGACTAATAAGTAGTTAAGGAAGTGTTAGAGTGTGAGTCGATCAGCGGGACCAACGACTCCGTCATTGCGAGCCGGCAAAATTGCTCTTGCAATCCAGAAGGCAACAAGCGAGGGCTGGATTGCTTCGTCGCAAGGGCTCCTCGCGATGACGACGCAGAGGTCGTAATTCGTCTCGGAAGGAAGGGCCTCTAACCGCGGGGCGGTGGTACATGCGCCGCATACCACTGCTGGAACGGCGCCAGCGTCGGATGCGCCAGCGAGCGGTTGAGATAGGTCCAGATCCGTGGCTGGTGCTTGAGATAATGCGGCTTGCCGTCGCGGCGGTTGAGCCGTGCAAATGTACCAAGCAGTCGCGTGTTTCGCTGTGCCGACATGATTGCATAGAGCTCGGCAAAGGCCGCGGCATCGAAAGCGGGATCGGCCGCGCGTCGCGCCTTGATGTAGCGCGTCAGCATGGTCAGCTCCAGATGCTCGGGCACGTCGATACGTGCGTCCTGCAGCAGCGAGACGAGATCATAGGCGGCGGGGCCGAGCACCGTGTCCTGGAAATCGATTACGCCGACCTTATTGATGCTCTCGCGATCACCGAGCCAGATGATATTCGGCGAATGGAAGTCGCGCAGTACCCAGGTCTTTGGCGCCGCAGCGGGTTTCGCCAGCAGCGCGCGCCACATCGTGACAAATTCAGTGCGTGCGTCATCTGCGAGCGGCGCGTCGCGGTCCGGCAGATACCATTCCGGCATCAGGCCGATCTCAACCAGCAATGCATCCGTGTCGAAGACGGGTATGGCGTAATCGACATGCGGCAACAGCGGCAGCGTCTCCGGCAGCATCTTGCCGTGCAGCATTGCGAGCATATCGGTCGCGGCCTGATAGCGCTCGGCGATCGGCGCAGGTGGCTCGCCTTCGGTCACCGGCATCGTGCCGAAATCTTCGGTGATCAGGAAACCCGCAGCGAGATCGGCGTGATGAATCGCCGGCGCGGAGATCCCCTGCGCGCGCAAACCGTTCGCAATGGCGACGAACGGTCTGACGTCTTCGGCCAGATGCACTGCCGCACTATAGGACTTGCCGTCATAGACCGGCGCACCGTCCGGCCGCCTAGGCGCATTCATCAGGATGAAGACGTCATCACCGCGGATTAGCCGCGCATAGGAGCGCGTTGAGGCATCACCGGCCATGCGCTGTCTGATAGCATCGAGATAGCGCGCTTCTTCGAGAAATTCACGCAGTGCTTTCAGGCGCAGAACGATCGACGCGGCCTTGCCATGACCGGTGATCTCCGCGGCACGCGCCACGGAGCCCAGTGCCGGACGGTGGCTGAGTGCAATATCGATACGATCCGGCGGCAGCGTACCATCGGCGCGCTCCGGCCATTCGATCAGCGCCACCACGTCGTCCGGCAACGGCGATAGGCCGATCTCCTCGAGTTCGCTCGCGTCGTTGATACGATAGAGATCGGCATGGATGAGAGGATACGACGGCAGGTCATAGTTCTGCGCCAGCGTGAAGGTCGGGCTCGGCACTTCGAGTTCAGAATCGCTGGCGAGATAGCGGATCATCGCGCGTGCCGCGGCCGTCTTGCCGGCGCCGAGATCGCCCGAGAGGGTGATGACATCGCCGGGGCCGATCAGCAGAGCGAGGTCGGCCATCAACTGCGCAGTGGCGGTCTCATTTGCGAGCGCCAGTGAAAATGTGCAGGGCTCGTTTATGATGGGTTCGCTCATTCGGCGGCGTTGCGATGCGCGGTCTGGTCGATGGGGAAGTCGCAGCTGACGGTGGTGCCCTTGCCGACCGCGGAATCGACGCGAACCTTGCCGCCATGCAGCTCGACGAAGGAGCGCACCAGCGACAGGCCGAGTCCTGCGCCGCGATGACGCGAGCCATTGGCGTGGCTCTCGAACCAGTCGAACACCTTGTCCTTCACCTCGGGCGGAATGCCCGGGCCGCGATCAGTGACGGTGAAGGTGATGGTATGCTCGGATCGTCGCGCGGTCAGCGTGATTGCGGCATCATGCGGCGAGAAGCCGACGGCATTGGCGAGCAGATTATACAGCACCTGCACGACGCGGCTTTCGTCGCCGGTAAAGCTGCCGATGGCAGGATCGACATCGATCTGCAGTGCGATGCGGTCGCGCACCAGGCGATCCTGAATGCCTTCGGCCGCCGCAGAGATGGTCTTGCGGATATCGATCGGGCCGAGATTCAGCGTCATCGCGCCGGCATCGATGGTGGCGAGATCCAGGATGTTATTGATAATCGCCAGCAGCGCGCCGGTCGAGGTGGTGATGTAATCGAGATATTCGGCCTGCTTCGGCATCAACGGGCCGGTCACGGGATCGCTGAGCAGATGCGCGAAGCCGATGATCGTGGTCAGCGGCGAGCGCAGCTCGTAGGAGACGTGATGGACGAAGTCGACCTTCATCTGGTCGGCTGTCTCCAGCGCCTCGTTGCGCTCGCGCAGCGCGCGCTCGACATTCTCGGCGTCTGAAATGTCTTGGAAGGTGAGCATGGTCGCGCCGTCGGGCAGCGGCATGGTCATGCAGGCCAGCACGCTGCCGTCCTTGCGCTCGAGCTTGAGCGGAACAGACTTGCGATTGTCGATCCCGGTAATGGCGCTGCGGATCGCCTGCCATGTCGGGGTGTCGTCGAACAATGGCCGGCACCAGGTCTCGACCATTTCGATATGCGGGCGCTGTTCCAGCGCTTCGTCCGACAGCTTCCACATCTTGGCGAAAGCCGGATTGAACAGTTGCGCGCGGCCGTTGCTGCCGAACACGGCGACGGCTTCGGCCAGATTGTCGAGCGTTTCGCGCTGCACGCGGATCAGGCCATCGAAGCGCCGTGCCAGTTCGAGGCTCTCGGTGACATCGTCGAACAGATAGGTGACGCCGCCTTCGGGATTTGGCGTGGTGACGATCGAGAGCGCGCGGCCATCCGGCAGATACCAGACATCCTTATGGGCTTCGACGGCACGATAGGCTTCGTGCAGCTTGGCCTTCCAGGCGCGGAAGTCGGGCTGCTCCGGCAGTTTGCGTGCAGCACGGAGACGGTCGAGCACACTGGAGTCGTCGGGATTGCCGTCGAGGAAGGTGCGGTCGAGATCCCACAGCCGGCGATAGGAGTCGTTGTAGAAGGCAAGGCGGCGCTGGCCGTCGAATACGGCGACGCCCGACGACAGCTGGTCGAGTGTCCGGCGATGCGCCTCGGCCATCCGCACCAAAGCGGCTGATAGCGCGGCAGCTTCGCTGGCGTCGATGGCCATGCCGGCGCTGCCGCTGGCGACCTTGGCGGCGTGGACGTCGAAGATGCGCCGTTCGCCCGAGATCACGATCGGCACGCGAGCGGCAAATGGCTGGTTGTCGTTCAGCGCACGCGCCAGACTGCTGCGGTCGTCGCTGTCCAGCAGTTCCAGATTGCGACCGACCGCATCGCCCGTATCAGTCGCTTCAGTCGCACGCGCATAGGCCGCATTGACAAAGCTCAATCGGCCATCGGCCTGCTTGGCCCAGATCGGCCATGGCGCGGCATTGGCGAAGCCGCGGAGAATCTCGGCTTCCTCGGCCAGTTCCTTGTGACGCAGCGAGACTTCGGCAAGCTCGCGGCGTAAACCGCTCAATTCGCGAATCCGGACAATGGCCTGACCGCCGATGGCGCGGCCCATCGCCTCGATGGCGCGGCCACTGGAGGTCGTCAGATTGAGCAGGAAACCTTCGCCGGCATCGAGCAGTGCGTCGACGGCGTGATCCATCCGCAGCGCGGGTTCCGGCGACAGCCATGTTCCGAACGCGAGAATGCGCTGCGGCTGATGCTGCTGCGGGTCCTGCGACATCATCAATGCGGTGTCGCCGGAGATATCGGGACGGGTTTCGCCTGCGGCCCAGGCGATCAGAACCTGCGGCTCGGTGAACAGCAGGGCGCGAAAGCGGTCGGATTCGACCTGCAGCGTATGCAGCTCGGCGCGCAGTTTCGCCTCGGTCTTGGCCGAGCGAATACGATTGTGCATCAACAGGATGGCGGAAACGACAGAGAAGCCGAGCACTGCTGTGGCGGTCGTCAGCGCGGCGATTTCCTGGCGATCGAGATCGAGCAGATTGGCGAGCGTCTGGGTAATGAAGGGTTCGTCAGCGGCCGACGCCGAGGAGGTGGCCAGAAGTGCAGACGCACTGATGCCGACAAGCCCGTCGCGCACCATAGAAGTGCACGACAGCAAGGTCCGACGCATCGCCGCGATCACGCCTGACATCATTCGCCCCAAACCGCACGTCTTCCCGACCAGCCCCTCACCGATCGCGAATCGTTCGACAATATCCGCTTCGGGAGTCGCCGGGTAAGAGTCCAGACCGTGAACGCAGAGTCCCCGGTTAAAAAATGCAGGCGCTTTTGATTCAAATGCTGCGCGATGTGACGAAATACGCGCTAGCGGCCGGTGGATCCGAAGCCGCCGCTACCGCGTTCGGTTTCGCTGAGCGCCGCGACCACCACGAGTTCCGCATGCGTAACCGGCGCGATTACCATCTGGGCGATTCGCTCGCCGCGCTTGATCGTGAAATCCGCGGGGCCGTGATTGATCAGCAGCACGCCAATCTCGCCCCGGTAATCGGCGTCGATGGTGCCTGGTGAGTTCAGCACGGTGATGCCGTGCTTGGCGGCAAGGCCGGAGCGTGGGCGCACCTGCGCCTCATAGCTTGGCGGCAGCGCGATGGTCAGCGCGGTCGGCACCAGCGCATATTTGCCGCGGGCGAGAATCATCGGTTGGTCTTCGGGAACCGCGGCGAGCAGATCGAGGCCGGCAGCATGCGCGGTCTGATAGGCCGGTAGCGCCAGGCCAGCGCCATGCGGGAGCTGCTGGACGTCGACCTGAACGGGGATGGCAGCGCTCATGATTGGTCTTTCGTGGATTGCGTCCATTTATTTGATGTCGCCGCGTCGGCGATTCGTGCGACCAAGGTCGTCGCGACCTGTTCCTTGCTCATCGGCGCCCACGAATCAACGGCGATATCCGCGCTGTCCGTGCTGCGCGTCAGCAGATGCACGGTATTGTTGTCGCCGCCCATGATGCCGGTCGCGGGCGATACGTCATTGGCGACGATCCAGTCGCAGCCCTTGCGCGCGATCTTGGCTTTCGCATTGTCGATCAGGTGCTCGGTCTCGGCGGCGAAGCCGATCACGAGGGGTGGACGATGTTCGGGGAGTTTTGAGATCGTCGCGAGGATGTCCGGATTTTCCGTGAGCTGCAGCGGCGCCATCGCAGCACCGGCGGTCTTCTTCAGCTTCTGGGCGCCTTCATTGACGACGCGCCAGTCGGCCACGGCCGCCGCGAAGATCGCGATGTCCACCGGCAGTGCGGCTTGAACCGCGGCGAGCATGTCGCGCGCGGATTCGACATGCGTCATCGACACGCCCGGCACCTCGTCGAGATCGACCGGGCCCGAGACGAGAATGACCTCGGCGCCCGCGTCCCGTGCCGCCGCGGCGATCGCATAGCCCTGCTTGCCGGACGAGCGATTGGCGATGTAACGCACCGGATCGATCGGCTCATGCGTCGGGCCTGCAGTGATCAGCACGCGCTTGCCCGCCAGCGGTTGCGCGCGCGGCGGCCGCAGGAAGGCGTGAGCCGCAATCGCAATCTCGGTCGGCTCGGCCATGCGACCAACACCGGCTTCGTTGCGTTCGGCCATCTCGCCGGCATTCGGCCCGATCATCCTGATGCCGTCGCGCTGCAACTGCGCGACATTGCGGCGCGTCGCGGCGTTATTCCACATCAGCGGATTCATCGCCGGCGCGATCAGGATCGGTTTGTCGGTGGCCAGGAGAATCGCAGAGGCCAGATCATCAGCGTGGCCGTTGGCCATCTTCGCCATCAGGTCCGCCGTCGCAGGCGCCACAACAATGAGATCGCATTCCCGCGCAAGACGGATATGCCCGGCATCGAATTCGCTCTGCGGATCGAACAGGTCGGTATAGGCGCGCTCGTTGGACAGCGCGCTGGCGGCCAGCGGGGTGACGAATTGCTGCGCGGCCCGGGTCAGCACCACGCGGACATGGATGCCGCGTTCCTTCAAGCGGCGGATCAGATCGAGCGCTTTATAGGCTGCGATTCCGCCGCCGATGATCAGCGTGACGCGGAGCTGATCGCCGATCTTTTTCAAGGGCTTGGGTGGGTTTTCCGGGGTTGGCGCGTCTTGCGGAAAGCTTGCGTCAGCCTTGAGGCCGTCTTGCGACGCATCGCGCAGGATGACCCGCACCTCGTCCTCGACCGACCGTCCGTTGCGGGCAGCACGCAGTCGCAATTCGTCGCGAATGGAGTCGTCGAGCTTGCGGATTGTCAGGCTGGCCATAAGGCGTCTCGCGCTATTTTGACAGCAACGCTAGCACAAAGTGCCAGCATTGCAATCATTCTAGCGGATCGACAGCAGCAGCCCGAGGAACGATAGCGCGATCACCCAGACGCCCACGGTGCGCCAGCGGAGCTGCTTGGCCCGCGCCCGCGCGATGGCGGCGATGGTTGCGTCGTCGAGCCTGACGCCGTCGCGGGTCATGGTCTCCAACTGTTCCAGCACCGTCAGCGCCCGTGTTGCCAGGGCCGGCAGACTGCCGGCGACCTTGCCGAGTTCGCCGGCGCCGGCGAGCGCGCCCTGAATCTTGCCCAATGGGCCGAGATTGCGCTCGATCCATTCGCGGACAACGGGATCGGCGACCTTCCAGATGTCGAGCTTAGGATCGAAGCTTCGTGCGACACCTTCGACCACGACCATGGTCTTCTGCAGCAAAATCAATTCCGGCCGCGTACGCATATCAAAGAGACCGGTGACCTCAAGCAGCAGCGTCAGCAGCTTGGCCATCGAGATTTCTTCGGCCGTGCGATTGTGAATCGGCTCGCCGATGGCACGGATCGCCTGCGCAAAGTTTTCGACCGAGTGATGACCGGGCACATAGCCGGCCTCGAAATGGACTTCGGCGACGCGGCGATAGTTGCGGGTGATGAAGCCCAGCAGAATCTCCGCGAGGAAGCGGCGCTCCTTCAGACCGAGCCGGCCCATGATGCCGAAGTCGACAGCGACGAGGCGGCCGTCAGGATCGAGGAACAGATTGCCGGGGTGCATGTCGGCATGGAAGAAGCCGTCGCGCAGCGCGTGGCGCAGGAAGCTCTGGATCACCTTGCGGCCAAGGTCCGGCAGATCGACGTTGGATTCTTCCAGGCCCTTGTGATCGTTCAGCGCGATGCCGTCGATCCATTCCATCGTCAGCACATTGTGCGAGGTACGATCCCAGTCCACTTCCGGCACGCGGAAATCCGAATCGTTGCGGGTGTTCTCCGCCATCTCGGAGAGTGCTGCGGCTTCGAGCCGAAGATCCATCTCCATCGCCACCGAGCGCGACATGGTGGTGATGATCTCGATCAAGCGCAGGCGCCGCGCTTCGGAAAAATGCTCTTCGGCCTTGTGGGCGACGTAAGCGAAATCGCCGAGGTCGCGGCGGAATTGCGCGGCGACATTCGGGCGCAGCACTTTCACGGCGTAGACCTTGCGGACACCATCCTTGTCTATCTCGGCGCGATGCACCTGTGCGATCGAGGCCGCGGCGACCGGCGGACTGAAGCTCGCATAGAGCTGCGCCACAGGGCGTTCCAGCGAAGCGGCGACGACACCTTCGGCTTCGGTCAGGGAGAACGGCGGAAGCCGGTCCTGCAGGCTTTCGAGATCGCGCGCCATGGCGACGCCGACCACGTCGGGTCGTGTCGCGAGAAACTGGCCGAGCTTGAGATAGGCAGGTCCCAGCCGGGTCAGCGCGCGCGACAGCCGCGCGCCCGATTTCGCGCCGGGACGCTCAATGAGCCGCGCCATGCGCAGCGCGAGCTGTCCCGGCGGCGGCACCAGCGAGGGATCGACGACGCCGAACACGCCTTCGCGCGCAAACACGAAGCCGGCGCGGGCCAGCCGCGCCATATGATTGAGTGCAGAGATCACAAACGCCAGCCCGAATGCAGCGCGACGATGCCGCCCGAGAGGAGTTCGTATTTCACGCGGGAGAAGCCGGCCTCGCGGATCATGTCGGCGAAAATTGGCGGCTTCGGAAACTTGCGGATCGATTCGACGAGATACTGATAGGATTCGGAATCGCCGGTGACGGCCTTGCCGAGCGGCGGGATGACCTTGAACGAAAACAGGTCATAGATCTTGTCGAGGCCGGGCACATCCACGGTCGAGAATTCGAGACAGAGAAAACGGCTGCCCGGCTTCAGCACGCGATAGGCCTCAGCGAGCGCGCGGTCGATGCGCGGCACGTTGCGGATGCCGAAGGCGATCGTATAGGCGTCATAGCTCTTGTCGGCGAATGGTAACTCTTCTGCATTGCCCTCGACGAAGGAGACCTGATGTTCGAGATGGTGGGTAATGGCGCGCTCACGGCCGACATCGAGCATGCCGGTGTTGATGTCGCAGACCGTCGCCGAGAAGCCGAGGCCCGACGCCTTGGCAGCGCGGAAGGAAATGTCGCCGGTGCCGCCGGCAACGTCCAGCAGGGCGAAAGGCGCGTCCGAGCGCGGCGGGTTGAGCGCGTTGATCATCACGTCCTTCCAGACGCGATGCATGCCGCCGGACATCAGATCGTTCATCAGGTCGTAGCGCCGGGCCACGCTGTGGAACACATCGTTCACCAGCGTCTGCTTGTCGCCCACCGGGACGTCCCTGAAGCCGAAATGGGTGGTTTCGCCCGGCTGATCCATCGTTTTCATCTCAAAAGCCTCAATGCGGCGGACCATAGCGCGCCTGCGGCAATGGGGCTATCACGTCCCCATCTCAAGGTGAATGACGTGAATCATGCCTGAATTGCCCGAAGTCGAGACCGTCCGCCGCGGCCTGCAGCCGGCCATGGAGGGGTCAAAGATCACCCGTCTGGATCTCAGGCGAAAAGACCTGCGTTTTCCGTTTCAGCCGGATTTTGCCGGGAGGTTGCAGGGCCGGGTGATCACCAGCCTCGGCCGCCGCGCCAAATATCTGCTGGCGGACCTCGATTCCGGCGATGTGCTGCTGATGCATCTGGGCATGTCCGGTTCGTTCCGGGTGGTGTCTGATGCGCCCGCTGCTGTCGCAGGTGATGAAGAAAATGTGATGCCGGGCGCCTTCCATCATCCGCGCAGCGACGAGCGGGCCCATGATCACGTCGTCTTCCATATGTCGTCGGGCCCGTCGGTGATCTACAACGATCCCCGCCGTTTCGGCTTCATGAAGATCTTTGCGCGCAGCGAGATCGAGAACGAGCCGTTCCTGAAGGACATCGGCCCCGAGCCGCTGGGCAACGAATTCGATGCAGCCATGCTGGCCGGCGCCACCGCCGGCAAGAAGACCAGCCTCAAGGCCGCGCTGCTCGATCAGCGCGTCGTCGCGGGCCTCGGCAACATCTATGTCTGCGAAGCGCTGTTTCGCTCGCATCTGTCGCCGCGGCGGCTGGCCGCGACACTGGCGACCAAGAAGGGCGAGCCGACCGATCATTCCAGACGACTGGTCACGGCAATCCACGAGGTGCTGAATCAGGCCATCAAGGCCGGCGGCTCGTCGCTGCGCGACCACCGCCAGACCGATGGCGAGCTCGGTTACTTCCAGCACTCGTTTCAGGTCTATGACCGCGAAGGCGAGCCGTGCCAAACCGATGGCTGTTCAGGCATCGTGAAGCGCTTCGTGCAGAACGGACGGTCGACCTTCTGGTGCCCGAAGTGTCAGAGGTGACACCGAGTCGGGGCTGACCTTGTCGGCGACTCTTCTTGATATCGACAGTCACATTGATATCGACAGTCACATGTCTTTCAATGCCTCTGCCGCCGCCTCCGCAACTCCCTTACGCGATGTCATCAGCGGCTGAATGTGTTGTCCGAAGTCTTCAACGCCCTGGACGAAATCGTCGAAGGTGAGCAATACGCCCTCGGTCCCCGGCACGGTGGCGACGTCGTCGAGCATGCGGGCGACATTGGCGAAAGAGCCGACGAAGGTCCCCATGTTGATGTTGACCGCTGATGTAGGGTCCGCCATCTGGCGGATGTTGGTGTCCTTGCCTGACTTGGTGTCGACGGCACCCTGTACGCCCAGCCAGGCGACCGCTTCGTGATCCACGCCGGCTTTGTAGTGCTCCCACTTTGCGAACGCGGCTTCATCGGTCTTGGCCGCGATCACCATGAACAGCACATAGGTCGTCACGTGTCGGCCGGTGTCATGCGTAGCCTCGGCCAGCCGTTCGGCGGCGGGTGCGAAATCGGTCGGGGTGTTGATGCCTTTGCCGAAGCAGAAATTGTAGTCGGCGTATTTTGCGGAGAAGGCCATTCCGGCGCCGCTCTGGCCGGCGCAAATGATCTTCATATCGGCTTGCGGCCGCGGGCTAACGCGGCAGTCTTCCATCTGGAAGAATTCGCCTTTGCGATCCGAGGCACCGGTCTGCCAAAGCTCGCGGAGGATCTCGACATATTCCGAAAGATATTCGTAACGGCGTGCGAAATATTGATCGCCCGGCCAAAGCCCCATCTGCGAATATTCGGGACGTTGCCAGCCGGTGATGAGATTGAGGCCGAAGCGGCCATGTGAAATCGAATCGATGGTCACAGCCATGCGCGCGGCAATCGCGGGAGGCATCACGAGCGTCGCTGCCGTGGCGAACAGTTTTATTCGCTTGGTCACTGCGGCCAACCCGGCCATCAAGGTGAAGGATTCCAGATTGTGATCCCAGAATTCGGTTTTCCCGCCGAAGCCACGCAATTTGATCATCGAGAGCACAAAATCGAGCCCGTAATGTTCGGCTTTTAGCGTCACCTCCTTGTTGAGGTCGAAAGTCGGCATGTATTGCGGGGCATTTTCAGAGAGCAACCAGCCATTGTTCCCGATTGGAATGAATACGCCGACCTTCATCTCGCTCTCCTCTGTAACAGGGTGACGCCTCGGGACGTCGCGAACTGTTCTGCTTGCGATAAACCAAGCAACAACTGTGCCGATGCGTGCGCATCGCGCCGATCCCACCGTGAAGGCAACGTGGTTGCGCGCCCGGCATTTCCGGCCATGATCTGCTGCCAACACGTATTGAGGACTCCCTATGACCGACGCATCGTCTCCCTCCATCCGCTTCAATGACGGCGCGTCCTATGAGCGGATGATGGGCGTCTGGAGCCGCAGCGCCGGCGAGGTCTTTCTGGACTGGGTGGCGCCAAAGCCGGGTCTTGCCTGGGTCGATGTCGGCTGCGGCAACGGCGCCTTCACGCAGCTGATCGCCGAGCGCCATGCGCCGTCGGTGATCGACGGTATCGATCCCTCGGAGCCGCAGCTTGCCTATGCGCGGACGCGGCCGGGTGCTGCGATGGCGGCGTTTCATCTGGGCGACGCAATGGCACTGCCGTTTTCCGACAAGTCCTTCGATGTCGCCGTGATGGCGCTGGTGATCTTCTTCGTGCCGGAGCCGTCGAAGGGCGTTGCGGAGATGGTGCGTGTCGTGTCACCCGGCGGCACGGTGGCCGCCTATGCCTGGGATATGGATGGCGGCGGCTTTCCGCTGCAGCCGATCCTGGGTGAATTGCTGAAGATGGGCCAGATGCCGTCGCTTCCGCCGAGCGTGGACGCATCGCGCCTCGACGTGATGCAGTCGCTGTGGACCTCCGCCGGCCTAGTGGACGTCGAAACCCGCGTGATCGATGTCACCCGTGCCTTCACCGATTTCGACGACTTCTGGTCGGCCTCGTCTGCAGGGCCATCGGTGAAGGCAGCTCTGACGGCGATGACGCCGGAGGAGATTGTGCAGCTCAAATCGCGCGTCCGGACGGGACTTTCGGAGGATGCAACCGGTCGTATCACCTGCAGTGCCCGCGCCAATGCCATCAAGGGGCGGGTGCCCGGCTGAGGCAGAGCATCCTCCGCCGCTCGATAGCGCCAATCGCCGGGATCTGCCGGTAATATTTCCTCAACTTGAAGGGGTATATAAGTAACGCAATAACCAAGGCGGGCGCAAATGCTGGCGTGGTTGGGTTTTCTATGGTGGTGGAAATGTACCGTAGAGGATGAACCTGTGTCCGTCGAAAAATTCCTCAAGCAGCGCGCCGTCAACGTCGTTGTCAGCGGGCAATATACGCTGTCGAACTGGCTGGATTCCGCAGGCAATCCGCGCAGCTTTGCCTGCCGGACCAGCCGCGTCTCGCCGTTCCGGATGATTGTCGATGTGCCGGTGGTGGGTCGTATCGGCGATCGCATCACGCCTTATTTCGGCGACTTCGGTCAGCTCGAAGGCCGCATCAGCGACACCATCTCCGGCAGCTTCCTGCTCGAACTCAACATGACGCCGCCGATGCGGCAGAAGCTGTCAGACAAGTTGACCTGGCTGGAGAAATTCCAGAAAGACCCCACGGTGCGGGAAGAGCGCAAGCAGGCGCGCCTCATTCCTGCGAGCCCGCATTCCATGCTGACCTTCGCCGACGGCAGTATGAAGAACTGCTTCGTCATCGACATGTCCGTGTCCGGCGCCGCGATCTCGGCCGACGTGCAGCCAGAGGTCGGAACGCCGCTCGCCGTCGGCGCCTGCGTCGGCCGCGTGGTGCGCCATCTCCAGGGCGGTTTCGCAGTGAAATTCGTCGAGCAGCAGAACCGCGAACAGCTCGAACGCCGGATCATCCGCGCCCCTGCCGCGCCGCCGCCGCGCGCAACGCCGTTCGCGGCGCAGATGGATGCGATGTACGAGGAAGTGGATTAGAGCATCGGACAGGCGGTTGCCTATGACAGCCAGTTCTCGACTTTCAGACCGCTCACCCGTTTGAATTCTTTCGCATTCGCAGTCACCAGCGTGGCATCGACGGCGCAAGCGTGAGCCGCGATCAGCAGGTCATTCGGGCCGATGGGGACGCCCTTCTTTTCGAGGTCGTGGCGAATGCGGGCGTATTCGGTGTCGGCCGGACTTTCCAGCGGCAGGATATCGAGCTCATTCAGCACCTGCTCTACGAGTTGCGTGAGCCGCGGTGAATTACGTTTGGCGCATCCGAACCGCAATTCGGCGGACGTAATGATGCTGACGCAAAATCCCTCGGCGCCGAGTTTACGAATTCTCTTGGCTACACGACCCGCTGGATTTCGGATCAGATCCGAGACGACGTTTGTATCAAGCATGTAGCGTGGTGTGCTCACAGCTTGATGTCCCGTAGCGGGCGCAGGCCTGCATCGACGTCCGGAAATTCTTCTGTGAATGGCACCATCGTATCAAGCAATGCCAGCAGGCCGCGCTTGCGTACGGGCTCGATTACGAGCCTGTCGCCGTCGCGGTGCATGACAGCTTCGTCGCCCGGTAACTCGAATTCAACGGGAATGCGGACCGCCTGATTGCGACCGTTACGAAACAGCCTGACGTGACGGGAGTCGGTCATCGGCACCTCCGTGGCATATGCTTAAGCATAGGCCAAAAGAGAGCTAATTTCCAGCGAAAACTACTTCCGCACGCAGATCACGCGCACCATCGCGGCCTTGGCATCGGTCGAGCTGCTGTTCGCGCTCACGCCATTCGCTTTCACGAAATTCAGCACGAGTTCCGCGGGCACCAGAGCCGCCTGTGGCGCTGCATTCGGCGGGCCGGCTACGAGCAGCGGCTTCAATTGCGCGAGGCCCGCGAATTTGCCGTCGCTGTCGATGGCGGCCGCGCCGGAAAAGCCGAGCCCCGGTGCGGGTGACAGCGCCAGTTCGCTTCCGGTGCCGATCGGTGTGGTGGTTGCCTTCACGCTGGTGACGGCTGCGCCGCCGCCCTGGTTTTGCGGATCGGCGATCCCTACGAGATCGAGATTGGGCTTCGCTGCGCCAGCGCCAAGCGACAGCGGCTTCAGCTCGCGCGCGCCATAGATGCGCAGCAATGCGAGATCGCGCACTTTATCTTCGGCGACTTTGTCGGCATTGCCGTAACCGGCCACGACGATGGACATGCAGCCATCGACTGCCTGGCGATCGGTGACGATGGCGCCGTCATCGCTCACGACGATTCCGCTGGCATATTCGACCTTCTTGCGCGGCGGCGGACCCATCGCCTGCGCCCCTGCGGGGAATGCGTTGAAGGCAGACGACATCGCGATCACCACCGGCTCCATGGTGCCTTCGGTGGCCTGATCGTAGAAGATCGAGAGGATGCGGACTTCCGAGTCCTTGAACTGGCCGCGGATGTAGAACTTCTTCTGGTTCTGCAGGCCGGACAGCACGAAGAAATCCGGCTTGACGACCTGATAGTCGATCTTGCGGCCGGGCTCCTTGCGCTCGGCCTCGGCGAGTTTCGCGGTGGAGGGCGTGTCCTCCTTGCGGCGCGCCAGCGTGATCTGGACCGTGCCGGTGGAGGACGACCATTTGCTGCCGTTCGCGTCGGAGGCCTGCTGCGGCACCAGCTTGCCGGGAATGCCAAGCCGTGCGCCGGTCACCATGTCGGTGACCATTTTCCAGCCGACATTGTCCTGAAGTTTCCTCGCGGCCGCGCGCAGCAGATCGCGCTCCTGCGGGTTCAGAACGCCTGTCTGCTTGGCGCCGTTGTCCTTCTGGAACGTCTTGATCGCATTGACCATGCGATCCGAGACCTCGCCGGTAATGGCGCCGTTATACTGTCCGGTCCACGCCAGATCCGATTGAATGCCGAGCCGCTCGGCCTGCGCCATGGCATTGGCGGTGTCGGCAGGGGTCTGCAGCGCCGGGCGGATCGGTGTGGTGGTGACCGGCTTCGGCTTGATGCCTTGCACCGCGGGAGGCGTCGCCTGCACCTGTGCGTGAGCCGCAGAGGCTGCCACGATCATCAATGTTGCTGAAAGCATCGATCTCATGACATGTCCGGTCTTGAAGCTGGTGATTGATTTCGGTGGAATTAAGCACATCTCGTGGGTCGGTGACAGCGCGGGAAGGGTTCACGACAATGCGGGACCTGATCTGTGGCCTCATCCTGAGGAGGCGCTTCTTCAGCGCCGTCTCGAAGGATGAGCTGTTCATCTCATGGTTCGAGACGCGCGCAAGAAGCGCGCTCCTCACCATGAAGGTCGGAGTTTGGAGCGACTATTGCGATGCTGAATGCCGATGAACTCGAGCGCTATGCGCGCCATATCGTGTTGCGCGAGGTCGGCGGTCCCGGCCAGACCGCGCTGCAGGGCGCGAAAGTGCTTGTGATCGGCGCCGGCGGGCTCGGCGCACCGGCACTGATGTATCTCGCGGCCGCGGGCATCGGCACGCTCGGTGTGGTCGATGACGACACGGTGTCGCTGTCGAACCTGCAGCGGCAGGTCATTCACGCAACGCCGGATATCGGCGCATTGAAGACCGACAGCGCCGCAGCAAAAATCCATGCGCTCAATCCGCATGTCAGATTTATCGGCCATGCCGTCAGGCTCAATGCAGCTAATGCGATGACGCTGTTGTCGGGCTACGACATCGTGCTCGATGGTTCCGACAATTTCACCACGCGCTATCTGCTGTCGGATGCTTGCTATCTTGCAAAGAAGCCGTTGATCTCCGCGGCTCTCGGCACTTTCGATGCCTCGCTGACCACGATCCGTGCCCATGAGGCCAATGCATCGGGCGCATTGAACCCGACCTATCGCTGTCTGTTTCCCGAAGCGCCGCCGCCGGGCACTGTGCCGAGCTGCCAGGAAGCCGGCGTCATGGGTGCGCTGGCCGGTATGGTTGGCTCGATGATGGCGCTGGAAGCGATCCGCGAGATCGTGGGCTTTGGTGAAGGGCTGGTCGGGCGTCTGCTGATGATCGACGCCCGCAACATGCGCTTCGAGACGCTGCGTTACGGGCGCGATCCGGCGAATCCGCTGAACGGGGATGCACCGAGCATCAGGGATTTGAGCGCGTATTTGTGAGGCGCTTCTTGTCCCTCCCCACTGCGCTGCGCTTGGGGGAGGGAGGCCACTAGCGTCTTCGCGTCTCACGCCCGCTTCTTTTCACTGTCCATATGCGCGAGATGCTCGTCCGGATAACGGCCGCCGGCTGCCGCATCGGCCGGGATCGCCTCCGCCAGCGCCCTGAGATGCGCGGGCGTGAGTTTCACCTCCAGCGATCCCAGCGCTTCAGTGAGCCGATCCCGTCGCCGGGCGCCGACCACGGGCAGGATGTCGTGGCCCTGTGCGGCCACCCAGGCGATCGCGACCTGTGCGACCGAGGCGCCGATCTCGTTGGCGATGGCGCGGATTTTTTCAACCAGAGCCAGATTCTGATCGATATTCGCAGCGCTGAAGCGCGGGCTGTGGCTGCGATAGTCCTTTGCGTTCATCCCGCTCTTGGTGAAGTGGCCACCGATCAGGCCGCGCGAGAGCACACCGTAAGCCGTGATGCCGATGCCAAGTTCGCGGCAGGTCGGCAGGATGTCATCCTCGATACCGCGCGAGATCAGCGAATATTCGATCTGCAGGTCGGTGATGGGATGCACCTTGTGGGCACGGCGGATGGTCTCGGAGCCGACTTCGGAGAGGCCGATATGTTTGACGTAGCCGGCCTTGATCAGGTAGGCGATGGCGCCGACGGTGTCCTCGATGGGCACATTGGGGTCGAGCCGCGCGGGGCGGTAGATGTCGATGACCTCGACGCCGAGCCGCACCAGCGAATAGGCCACGAAATTCTTGATCGCTATCGGGCGGTTGTCGAAGCCCATGAAGGCACCGGCGGGATCGCGCATACCGCCGAATTTGACCGAAAGCTGCAGGCTGTCGCGGCTGCGGCCGCGCAGGGCTTCGGCGATCAGGAGTTCGTTGTGGCCCATGGCGTAGAAGTCACCGGTGTCGATCAGGGTGACGCCGGCCTCCAGCGCGGCGTGGATGGTGGCGATGCTTTCGCCTCGGTCGGCCGGGCCGTAGACATCCGACATGCCCATGCAGCCGAGGCCGAGCGCGGCCACTGTGGGGCCAGTCTTTCCGAGTTGAAGGTGGTTCATGGTGGTTCTCCCAGAAGGCGGCCGGACCGATCCTCCGCCGCTGCCGCCCCGATATGAGCCCGCTCCATTGATCCGATAAGCTGGACAATCCCGAAAGGCTTGTTCACTCTGTCGAACAATGAGCGATCTCGATCTGCGCGATCTGGCGGCCTTTCTGGCAGTGGCACGGACCCGGAATTTCCGGCGGGCGGCGGTGGAGACCCATGTGTCGGTGTCCAGCCTGAGTCAGCGGTTGCGCGACATGGAAGAGCGGCTTGGCGTTCGTTTGCTGCATCGCACAACGCGTAGTGTTGCGCTTACCGAGGCAGGAGAATTGCTGCAGCGCAAAATCGCTCCGGCCATGGGTGATGTCCATGCTGCGCTGCAGCAAGTTCGCGATTTCGGTGATGTGCCGTCTGGCCGACTGAGGATCAACGGTCCAGCACCAGCCATCGATATCGTGGTGGCGCCGATGGTTACGCCATTTTTGCAGCAATATCCGCAGGTTGAGCTTGAGATCGTTGCCGAGACGTCATTGATCGACATCGTCGCCAAGGGTTTCGACGCCGGCATTCGCTATGGCGAGGATCTGGCGCAGGACATGATCGCGGTCTCGCTGGGGCCGCCGCAACGCTTCGTGATGGTGGCTTCTTCGCAATATATTGCGCAGCATGGACGACCTATTGCACCGCAGCAATTGCTGCAGCATTGCTGCATCAGAACGCGTTTCGACAACGGTTCTATCCCGGAATGGGAGTTCGAAAAGGACGGCCAGGTGGTCCGGATACCGCCCCGGGGGCCTCTGCTGGCGAGCTATTCCCGGCTCGGGCTGGAAGCGGCACGGGATGGGCTCGGCTTTTACGCGGTGTTTGAGGGCTATGTGCGGGACGACCTCGCGACCGGGAGGTTGGTCAGCGTTCTGGAGGACTGGTTGCCGCCATTCCCGGGCCCGTTCCTGTATTATCCAAGTCGTCGGCAGCCACCGCCGGCTTTGGCGGCGTTCGTGAGTTTTGTGGCGGAGTGGCGCAAACGGGAGCGACGGGCAGCCGCCCCGGGGAACCCCAGCGGATCAGAGCGGCAGGGGGATCGCTGAGGCGGTCTCGCGGGTCTGCCAGAAGGTCAGCACGCGCTGTGCCGTGGCAGGCACCAGGCGCTCGAAATTCTGTCGGGCTTCCTCGACATCGGCGGCGGCAGGCGAACGGCCGGGGCCGAGACGCAGCGTCATCAGGGCGCGGACGGTGGCCCAGGAAATCCCGATCGATTTGCCGAGTATCAGCATCGGATCGTCGCGGTCGCCTTTGAGGAGCTGGTCGATGGTCCCGATCCGCACGCCCGACAGAGCGGCGAGGGCGGCGGCGGTTTCCTCATATTGATGGGCGCGGGCAAAGCGCAACAAAGCGCCTTCGTCCAGCTCGTCGGCCTGGTGGAGCTTGCGAATGGCACGCTGCGCGGTGGCGAAGTCGCGGGTGACGGCCAGATGCGTCGGCGTACCGGTGATGTCTTGCATCGCGCGGTTGATCGCGTTGCGCAGTTGGGGGGCGGCGGCGTCGAACAGCCGACGGCGAACCACCTCGACCGACTGTGCCAACAGGTGTTTGAGTTGTTCCGGCGCGAGATCGTCGCGCTGCCCGACCGTGACGGCGAGGGCGCCATCGTCGCTGGCGCGGCGAATGAGGCCGGTATAGCCAAGTTGCGAGAAAGCGGCACCGGCATTGCCGGCGACCCGGCGGATCACGTCGCGGTCGCCGCGGCGGACGATCACGTCGGTAATGCGCGGGGTCAGCGTCGAGCGATCGGAGATCGCCAGCAGATGCGACTGGCCCTGGGCCTTGGCGATGTCGACCAGTGTCGGTTCGTCGATCAAAGGTGAGCGGCGCAACAGCGGCCCGGCGATCAGGATTTCGTCATCGCGGACGAGCAAGGCCACCAGTTGCGGCGGTGCGTTGACGAGATCGGACAGCCGTTCGGCCAGCTCGGTGCGTGCTTCGACCTCGGTTTGTGGAACCAGACTCGTCAGAACGCCGTCGAACAGATCGACATGGGCCGGCTGAAAACGGGACGCGCCCCGCAGGAAAAGCTCGGAAATCTTACGGACCGCCTCGCCGCGGCGCTTGGGATCGCCATCTCTGACGATGTTCTCCAGCCCGGGAATGAGCGATTTCGCCTCAGCCATCAAAAAATACTCAACACCACCATACGGAAAGGCTGGGGCACCCTAGATGGGGTTGATGAAGGAACGGTTAGTCCGCAGGATTGGGCTACCGCGGGTTGCAGAAATATTGCGGGGCAGCCACTGCGGCCTTGCCGGGGCGCCGGAAAAGGGCTATATCGCCCACAACTTATTAGGTTCTCATACGATCGCGTTTGAGAGTGGGCCCCTCGGGACCCGCTCTTTTTTATTACCTGAACGGACCTTGGCCATAATCCGGCGGGGGCTCGCAGGGTCCAAAAGGGCCGAAAGCCCGACGCGATACACTTCTGCAGGCTGCACGCGCATTCAGACATCCTCCAACCGGAATACTTCGATCCTGGACATGACCGACCAAAACCCAGAAACCGTTGATACCGAGCTGCTTTCCGAGCCGCGCCTGGTGATCGAGCCGGGTGCTGCGGCGCGGGTATCGGCAGTCGCCACGCCCGTGCTCGAAAACCTCGGTTACCGGCTGGTGCGGATCAAAATTTCCGGCGAGCTCGGCTGCACCGTGCAGATCATGGCGGAGCGGCCGGATGGCACCATGCTGGTCGAGGACTGCGAGGCGATCTCACACGCGCTGTCGCCGGTGATGGACGTCGCCGATCCGATCCAGCGCGCCTATCGCCTCGAAATTTCCTCGCCCGGCATCGATCGCCCGCTGGTCCGACGCTCCGATTTCGAGCGCTATCATGGCTATCTGGTTAAGATCGAGATGGCTGTCGCCGTCGGCGGCCGCAAACGCTTCCGTGGCCTGCTCGGCGCTATCGAAGGCGACGTCGTCCTGATCGATCGGGAAGGCGCCCGCGACGGCGAGGACTCCATCACGCGGTTGCCGCTGGAAGACATCTCCAATGCCAGCCTGGTGCTGACCGACGAGCTGATCGCCGAGTCGATGCGCCGCGGCAAGCACGCCGAGCTTGATCTCAAACGGGAGCTCGGTCTCGCGCCGCCGCCGGCACCGCATGCCAAGCGCAGCGATCCGAAAAAGAGCTTTGCGCCGAAGCCGAAACTCAAGGTCGCGAAAGCTACCAAGAAGCCTTTGCCGAAGAATACCAAAGAACATCGTCTGGCCGCCGACCGTGCGCGCCGAGGCGAAATCGATCCCATCGAAGGAGAATGAGCTATGGCCGCTGTCAGCGCCAATAAACTCGAACTGCTGCAGATCGCCGACGCCGTCGCGCGCGAAAAATCGATCGACCGCAACATCGTCATCCAGGCGATGGAAGAGGCGATCGCGAAAGCGGCCCGCGCGCGCTACGGTTCCGAGACCGATGTGCATGCCGAGATTCATCCCAAGACCGGCCAGCTCTCTCTGACCCGCCACATGCTGGTGGTCGAGGACGTCGAGAATTCGTCTTTCCAGACCTCGCTGTTTGACGCGCAGCGCGCCAATCCGGGTGCGCAGATCGGCGACACCATCGCCGACACGCTGCCGCCGCTGGAATACGGCCGTATCGCCGCGCAGTCCGCCAAGCAGGTCATCGTGCAGAAGGTGCGCGAAGCCGAGCGTGACCGGCAGTATCAGGAATTCAAGGATCGCATCGGCGAGATCGTCAACGGCATCGTCAAGCGCGTCGAATACGGTTCGGTGATCGTCGATCTTGGTCGCAGCGAAGCCATCGTGCGTCGCGACGAGATGCTGCCGCGCGAAGTGTTCCGCAACGGCGACCGCGTTCGCGCCTATGTGTTCGACGTGCGCCGCGAGACCCGTGGTCCGCAGATCTTCCTGTCGCGCACCCATCCGCAGTTCATGGCCAAGTTGTTCGCGCAGGAAGTGCCTGAAATCTATGACGGTATCGTTGAAATCAAGGCCGTGGCCCGCGATCCCGGTTCGCGTGCGAAAATTGGCGTGATCTCGCGCGACTCGTCGGTGGATCCGGTCGGCGCCTGCGTCGGTATGCGTGGTTCCCGCGTGCAGGCCGTGGTCAACGAGCTGCAGGGCGAGAAGATCGACATCATTCCGTGGTCGCCGGATATCGCTACTTTCGTGGTGAACGCGCTGGCGCCGGCAGAAGTCTCGAAAGTCGTGATCGATGAAGATCGTGAGCGCATCGAGGTTGTCGTTCCCGACACGAATAACCAGCTATCCCTTGCGATCGGTCGTCGCGGCCAGAATGTGCGCCTGGCTTCGCAGCTGACCGGCTGGGATATCGACATCCTGACCGAGCAGGAAGAATCCGAACGTCGCCAGGCCGATTTCGAAAATTCCACGCGCGTCTTCATGGAAGCGCTGAACGTCGACGAAGTCGTCGGTCAGCTGCTCGCGTCGGAAGGTTTCACCTCGGTGGAAGAACTTTCGATGGTCGATGCCAAGGAACTGTCGGGCATCGAGGGCTTCGACGACGAAACAGCGGCCGAATTGCAGAGCCGTGCACGTGAATACCTTGAGCAGCTCGAAGCTGAACTCGAAGGCAAACGTAAGGAACTGGGTGTGGAAGACGCTTTGAAGGACGTTCCGGGCGTGACCCTCAAGATGATGGTCAAGTTCGGCGAAAACGACATCAAGACCGTCGAGGATCTTGCCGGCTGCGCCACTGACGATCTGGTGGGCTGGACCGAACGCAAGGAAGGCTCCGAGCCGACCAAGCACCCGGGCATTCTCGATGCCAGCGAAATTTCGCGTGAAGACGCCGAGCATCTGATTATGCAGGCCCGCGTCGTGGCCGGCTGGATCACCCAGGCCGATCTCGACAAGGGTGCGCCGCTCGACGCCACCGAAGAAGCGTAAGGACAATGCCACGCGCATGCTCGCCATTGCTGACCAAGCAGATCTGGACAACGGCCCCCGGAGCACCAAGCCCGGGACGATGCGGATGTGCGTGGTTACGCGGAGCGTGCGCCCGATCGATGATCTGATCCGGTTCGTCGTCGCGCCCACGGGCGAGGCGATCCCGGATCTGAAGCGCAAGCTTCCTGGCCGCGGCCTCTGGGTCACGGCCTCCCGCAAGGCGGTGACCGAGGCGGCGAAGCGCAATCTTTTTGCCAAGGGCTTCAAGAAAGCGGTCAAGGCGTCGCCGACCCTGGCCGACGACACCGACAAGCTCATGGTGCGCGGCGTCATCGAGGCGCTGGCCATAACTGCCAAGGCCGGTCAGGTGGTTTCCGGCTTCACCAAGGTCGAAGACGCCCTGCGCCGCGGAACGGTCGGTGTTCTTCTCCACGCCTCCAATGGCGCCCCCGACGGAATCCGCAAACTGGACAGCGTTGCCCGGCAACGCGTGGAATTTGACGCGGAATCCGGCGACGACGCGCCGAAACTGCCGATCATTACGGTTTTAAGCTCCGATGAATTGGATTTGGCATTGGGGCGGTCAAATGTGATACATGCTGCCGTGCTTACGGGCCCGGCGGGCAAAACGTTCCTGTCGCGCAGCCAGACTCTGGTCCAATACCGGCTGGCTGACGACGACATCAACGCAAGCGCCAAAGCTTCGCTGACAACTGCTGCGCCGGAGACGGAGCCGCTGACGCCAACGATCTCGCTGATCGAAACTTCGACGACTGTGCGACCGCGCACAACGCAACAAGATTAGGACTGCTGAATGGTTGATACGAAAACGCCTGGTGACAAGACTCTGAGCGTTCCCAGCAAGACCTTGACGCTCAAGCCGCGCGTCGAGCAGGGCACTGTGCGCCAGAGCTTCAGCCATGGCCGCACCAAGCAGGTGGTGGTCGAGAAGCGCGGCAAGCGCCGTATGCCCGGCGATGCGCCCGCGACTGCGCCTGTCGCCGCGCCAGCAACTGCTGCTCCCGCACCTGTCGAGACTGCTGCACCAGCTCCCGTTGCTGCTGCGCCGGCTGCTCCCGCTGCAACTGCTGCGCCCGCGGCGCCGGTTGCGCGCGCTGCTGCGCCTGCACCGGCCGCACCGGCTTCCCGCACCGCTGCCCCTTCTCCCGCAGGACGCAGCTCCGCTCCGCCTCCCGCAGCGCAGCCGTCGCGCGCGCCGCAGCGCCCGCAGCCTCCGGCCCGTTCAGGTTCGGGCGTCGTGCTCCGCACCCTGACCGAAGAAGAGCGCAATGCCCGCGCCAGCGCGCTGGCCGATGCCCGCGTGCGCGAGCAGGAAGAGCGGCGCCTCGCCGAGATTGAGGCTGCCCGCCGCAACACCAAGGAATTCAAGGAACAGGAAGAGCGTGAAGCTGCCGAAGCCCGTCGTAAGGCCGAGGAAGAGCGTCACCGCCAGGAAGAAGAAACCAAGCGCCGCGCCGAAGTCGAGGCCAAGCGCCGTCAGGCTGAAGCCGATGCGAAGGCCGCCAAGCCTGCCACGACGACGGCCCGTCCTGGCGCCACCTCAACTACGCCAGCGCGTGCGCCCGGCGTTGCTGCCGACGGCACCGACGAGGATGAAGGTCCACGCGTCATTCGCCGTGGTCCCGGCGGCGCCGCGCGCCCCGTGATCGCGCCGAAGCCCACTGCCAAGCCCGGTCCGCAGAAGGAGCGCGGCCGTCTCACCGTCGTTACCGCGCTGTCGGCTGGCGACGTGCGCGAGCGTTCGATCGCCTCGTTCCGTCGCCGCACCCAGCGTCTGAAGGGTCATCAGTCGAACGAGCCGAAGGAAAAGCTGGTTCGTGAAGTCACGATCCCGGAAGCGATCACGATTCAGGAACTCGCCAACCGTATGGCCGAGCGCGCCGTGGACGTTATCCGTCTGCTCATGAAGCAGGGCGCGATCCACAAGATCAACGACGTCATCGACGCCGACACCGCGCAGCTGGTGGCCGAGGAAATGGGCCACACCGTCAAGCGCGTTGCCGAATCGGACGTTGAAGAAGGTCTGTTCGACAAGGTCGACGATTCCACCGATACCGAGCCGCGTTCGCCGGTCGTGACCGTCATGGGTCACGTCGACCATGGCAAGACCTCGCTGCTCGATGCGTTGCGTCATGCCAATGTGGTGTCCGGCGAAGCCGGCGGCATCACGCAGCATATCGGCGCTTATCAGGTCACGTCGCCCGAGAGCGGCAAGAAGATCACCTTCATCGATACGCCAGGCCACGCTGCGTTCACCGCGATGCGTGCCCGCGGCGCCAAGGTCACGGATATCGTCATCCTGGTGGTCGCGGCCGATGACGGCGTCATGCCGCAGACCATCGAAGCCATCAACCACGCCAAGGCAGCCGGCGTGCCGATGATCGTGGCGATCAACAAGATCGACAAGCCCGACGCCAAGGCGGAGCGCGTGCGCACCGAACTGCTGCAGCATGACGTGCAGGTCGAATCCTTCGGCGGCGACGTGGTCGACGTCGAAGTGTCGGCGAAGAACAAGACCAACCTCGACAAGCTCTTGGAAATGATCGCGCTGCAGGCCGATATTCTCGACCTGAAGACCAATTCGGAGCGTCCGGCGGAAGGTACCGTGATCGAAGCCAAGCTCGATCGTGGTCGTGGTCCGGTGGCGACCGTGCTGGTTCAGCGCGGCACCCTGAAGGTTGGCGACATTATCGTGGCCGGTGCCGAAATGGGCCGTGTCCGCGCGCTGATCTCCGATCAGGGCGAGACGTTAACCGCGGCAGGTCCGTCGGTGCCGGTCGAAGTGCTCGGTTTCAACGGTCCGCCGGAAGCTGGCGATCGCATGGCCGTGGTCGAGAACGAAGCCCGCGCCCGTGAAATCACCGGCTACCGTGCGCATCAGAAGCGCGAGAAGTCCGCGGCCTCCACCAACGGCATGCGCGGCTCGCTCGAGCAGATGATGAGCCAGCTGAAGACCTCGGGTCGCAAGGACTTCCCGCTGATCATCAAGGCCGACGTGCAGGGTTCGCTCGAAGCCATTCTCGGCTCGCTCGAGAAGCTCGGCACCGACGAAGTCGCTGCGCGCATCCTGCATGCGGGCGTCGGCGGCATTTCGGAATCGGACGTCACGCTGGCGGAAGGCTTCAACGCCGCCATCATCGGCTTCTCGGTTCGTGCCAACAAGGAAGCCGCCGCTGCTGCCAAGCGCAACGGCATCGAAATCCGCTACTACAACATCATCTACGATCTCGTGGATGACGTGAAGAAAGCCATGTCCGGTCTGCTCGCGCCCACACTGCGCGAAACCATGCTGGGCAATGCGCAGATCCTCGAAGTGTTCAACATCTCGAAGGTCGGCAAGGTTGCGGGTTGCCGCGTCACCGACGGAACCGTGGAACGCGGCGCGAATGTGCGCCTGATCCGCGACAACGTCGTGGTGCACGAAGGCAAGCTGTCGACACTGAAGCGCTTCAAGGACGAAGTGAAGGAAGTGGCGTCAGGCCAGGAATGCGGCATGGCGTTCGAGAACTACGGCGACATGCGCGCCGGCGACGTGATCGAGTGTTACCGCGTAGAGACCATCCAGCGCTCCCTGTAAGTCCAAATCTTACAGAGAGACCGGATTTAAACGAGACGTCATGCCCGGCCTGCGCGAAGCTAGCTTCGCTAGATGGCCGGGCATCCACGTCTTTGAATTTCAAAAGAGCAGTCGTGGATGGCCGGGACAAACCCGGCCATGACGAATTTTGTTTTCGTAGGGAAACCGATGCCCAAGCATCACCAAAAATCTGCCGCGCCGGGCGGCTCGCAGCGTCAATTGCGCGTTGGCGAGCTGATGCGCCACGCGATTGCCGATATCCTGTCGCAGGGTGGGGTCCACGATCCCGTTCTGCAGACCACCATCATCACCGTGCCCGAGGTGAAGATGTCGCCCGATCTCAAGCTCGCCACCGTCTATGTGATGCCGCTCGGCGGCCAGAACACCGAACCGGTGCTGAAGGCGCTTGCGGCGAACAAGAGCTTCCTGCGAACCGAGGTCGCGTATCGCGTGAACCTCAAATACGCCCCCGATCTTCGCTTCCGCATCGATGAGCGCTTCGACGAAGCCGAGCGCATCGACAAACTCCTGCGCACGCCTGCCGTTGCGCGCGACCTCAAACCAGACTCGGACGAAAACGAATGACTGTGACGACCCCAGCCGCCGCCCTCGATTCACGTCTCGATGAAGCGGGCAATGGCGAGCCCACCCTGTCTCCGGCCGTGCAGCACGGCGACCACGGTCAGCAAGGTGACCGCGGCGGCAATGACCAGCGTCAGCATCAGGGCCATCGCGGCAATAACGATCCCCGCCATCAGGGCGGCAAGCAGCGTCAGCAGGGCCAGGTCCGGCGCGACAAGCGCGACGTTCATGGCTGGGTGATCCTCGACAAGCCGATCGGCATGACCTCGACCCAGGCGGTCGCGATCGCCAAGCGCCTGTTCCAGGCCAAGCGCGCCGGCCATGCCGGTACCCTCGATCCGTTGGCGTCCGGCGGTCTGCCGATCGCGCTCGGTGAAGCCACCAAGACGGTTCCGTTCGTGATGGACGGCCGCAAGCGCTATCGCTTCACGGTCGCCTGGGGCGAGGAACGCGATACCGACGACACCGAGGGCCGCGCGACCTTCACCAGCCCGAATAGGCCAACGGCGGACCAGATCCGGGCGTTGCTGCCGCAATTTACCGGCAATATCGAACAGACCCCGCCGCAATACTCGGCGATCAAGATCCAGGGCGAGCGCGCCTATGATCTCGCCCGCGACGGCGAGGTGGTGCCGCTGGTTCCCCGACCGGTTGTGATTCACGAATTAGTCCTGACAGAACAGCCAGATAGCGACCATGCCGTGTTCGAAGCCGAGTGCGGCAAGGGAACTTACGTGCGTGCGCTGGCCCGCGATATCGGCCGTTTACTCGGCTGCTACGGCCATATCAGTGCGCTCCGGCGTACCCTGGTCGGACCTTTCGCCGAAGCCGACATGATTCCGCTGGAACAGTTGGAGGCTTTGTGCGATAGAGCCGCGTCTGGCGAGGGTAGCCTCGCCGACGCGCTACTGCCCGTTGAGACCGCGCTGGACGACATCCCGGCACTGGCCGTCACACGGGCGGATGCGGCAAGGCTCCATCGGGGCCAAGCCGTTCTGTTGCGCGGACGGGATGCGCCCGATTGTAGCGGCACAGTTTATGTCACGGTGGCAGGGCGATTATTGGCCCTCGCTGAAGTTGGCAACGGCGAACTCATCCCCAAGCGCGTGTTTAACCTGACCGGACTGACCGCCAGTTCGGCCCGCAAAGAAAGTAACTGACGATGTCGATTACCGCAGAACGCAAAGCGGAAGTCATCAAGACCAATGCCAACAAGACCGGCGACACTGGTTCGCCGGAAGTCCAGGTTGCGATCCTCTCCGAGCGCATTGCCAACCTGACCGGACACTTCAAGACCCACACCAAGGACAACCATTCCCGCCGTGGTCTTTTGAAGCTCGTCTCCACGCGTCGTTCGCTGCTTGACTACATCAAGCGCAAGGACGAGGCGCGCTACAAGGCGCTGCTCGAGAAGCACAACATTCGCCGCTAAGCGAAATCACGCGCGCAAAAACCCTTTGCGCGCGTTTTTTGTAGCGGAAGCCATGTGCGGCTTTCGCGATAACGTTCAGAAGCAATCCGGCAACTGGACGATGACGGGCAAGGTGCCCGTCGCGCGGCGCGATCCTCCAAAGATCCCCGCGACCATCGGAAGGATGGACGCCATTCAGAATACCAGAGCCATGGCAGGATCGCCGGACGCTGATTTCGCGACATCGCGAACAGCTTCTTGCCGTCTTGCGCATGGCTTTTGTGTTTTGGACTTCAGTGTTTTTGGCCGTCACGTCCTCCGTGAACCCATGAAAGAAACCTAAGATGTTTAATGTTCACTCCGTCGAGATCGATTGGGGCGGTCGTCCGCTCAAGCTGGAAACCGGCAAGGTTGCCCGTCAGGCTGACGGCGCCGTCATCGCCACCTATGGCGAGACCGTCGTTATCGCCACCGTCGTCGCCGCGAAGACTGCCAAGGATGGCATCGACTTCCTGCCGCTGACCGTCGACTACATCGAGAAGACCTATGCAGCCGGCCGCATTCCCGGTGGCTACTTCAAGCGCGAAGGTCGTCCGACCGAGAAGGAGACGCTGGTCTCCCGCCTGATCGATCGCCCGATCCGCCCGCTGTTCGTCGATGGCTGGCGCAACGAAACCCAGATCGTCGTCACCGTGCTGTCGCACGACATGGAAAACGATCCGGACATTCTCGCGCTGGTCGCCACCTCGGCTGCGCTGACGATTTCCGGCGCCCCGTTCCAGGGCCCGATCGGTGCGGCCCGCGTCGGCTTCATCAATGATGAATACGTGCTCAACCCGACCCTCGACGAAATGGCCGACACCAATCTCGACCTCGTCGTCGCCGGCACCGGCGATGCCGTGCTGATGGTGGAATCGGAAGCCAAGGAGCTCAACGAAGACGTGATGCTCGGCGCCGTGATGTTCGGTCACCGCCACTTCCAGCCGGTCATCAAGGCGATCATCGAGCTCGCCGAGAAGGCCGCAAAGGAGCCGCGCGAGGTCAAGACCATCGATGACAGCGAAATCGAGAAGGAAATGCTCGGTCTCGTCGAAACCGAGCTGCGCGCTGCTTACGCGATCCCTGTGAAGCAGGACCGCTACGCCGCCGTCGGTGCCGTCAAGGCGAAGGCGATGGCGCACTACTTCCCGGAAGGTCAGGAGCCGAAATACGACAAGCTCCGCATCGCCGGCGTGTTCAAGGAACTGGAATCGAAGATCGTTCGCTGGAACATCCTCGACACCAAGAAGCGCATCGACGGCCGCGACCTGACCACGGTTCGTCCGATCGTCGCCGAAGTTGGCGTGCTGCCGCGCGCCCACGGTTCGGCGCTGTTCACCCGCGGTGAAACCCAGGCGCTGGTCGTGACCACGCTCGGCACCGGTGAAGACGAGCAGTACATCGACTCGCTGTCGGGAACGTACAAAGAGACGTTCCTGCTGCACTACAACTTCCCTCCCTACTCGGTCGGCGAGACCGGTCGTATGGGCGGCACCAAGCGTCGCGAAATCGGCCACGGCAAGCTCGCCTGGCGCGCAATCCATCCGGTTCTGCCGGGTCACCACGAATTCCCGTACACCGTGCGCGTGGTGTCGGAGATCACCGAGTCCAACGGTTCGTCGTCGATGGCATCGGTTTGCGGTGCTTCGCTGGCGCTGATGGATGCGGGCGTTCCGATGAAGCGTCCGACGGCGGGTATCGCCATGGGCCTGATCCTCGAAGGCGCACGCTACGCGGTTCTGTCGGATATCCTGGGTGATGAAGATCACCTCGGCGACATGGACTTCAAGGTGGCTGGTACCGATACCGGCATCACCTCGCTGCAGATGGACATCAAGATCGCCGGTATCACCGAAGAGATCATGAAGGTCGCTCTGGGTCAGGCCAAGGAAGGCCGCATTCACATTCTCGGTGAGATGTCGAAGGCGCTCAACAACGCCCGTGCCGAGCTCGGCGAATACGCGCCGCGCATCGAGACCTTCAAGATCGCCACCGACAAGATCCGTGAAGTGATCGGCACCGGCGGCAAGGTGATCCGCGAGATCGTCGAAAAGACCGGCGCCAAGGTCAACATCGAAGACGACGGCACCGTGAAGGTGGCTTCGTCGGATGGTGAGTCGATCAAGGCTGCGATCAAGTGGATCAAGTCGATCGCTTCGGATCCGGAGCTCAACGCGATCTATGAAGGCACTGTGGTCAAGGTCATGGAGTTCGGTGCATTCGTGAACTTCTTTGGCGCCAAGGATGGTCTGGTTCACATCAGCCAGCTCGCCGGCGGCCGCGTGCAGAAGACCTCCGACGTCGTCAAGGAAGGCGACAAGGTCAAGGTCAAGCTGCTCGGCTTCGACGATCGCGGCAAGACGCGTCTGTCGATGAAGGCTGTCGATCAGGAGACCGGCGAAGATCTCGAAGCCAAGCAGAAGGCCGCCGAAGGCGCGACTGCAGCGGAGTAATTTTCGCGACATTGCGAAGTACGAAAGGGCGGCCGAAAGGCCGCCCTTTTTGTTTGTGATTGTTCTGCGAGGCCCGGGTGGGGTCTCCCCACAGACGCTGCCGTCCGTGGCACCCCCACCCGACTGGCCTGACGGCCAGCCACCCTCCCCACAAGGGGGGAGGAAAGGCGCCATGCGGCGCACAGAGATGTGATGCCAAACTAAAAAGTCTTCCTTTGTAGTTTTCCTTAGTATCCTGTAGTCCGAGGGCATGACGGACCATCATGACAACCCCGAAGATGCCCAGGCGCTGGCATTGGCGACCGAGATTCGCGACCTGATCGGTCAGGTGAAGCGCAGATTACGTGAAAAGGCCGGCATCGGCGACCTGACGATGTCCCAGGTGTCGGTGCTGAGCCGGCTGGATCGCGACGGCCCGGCGACGGTGACCCACCTCGCTCGCGCCGAGGGCGTGCGGCCGCAATCCATGGGCGCCACGGTGGCAGCGCTGGAGACCACCGGTCTGGTCAGCGGCACCCCCGATCCGAATGACGGTCGCCAGACCATTTGGGCGCTCACCCCCGCCTGTAAGGAATGGATCCGTGTCGGTCGCGCCGCCCGTGAGGACTGGCTGTTCCACGCCATCCAGAAAACCCTGACCACCGTGGAGCAGGATCAGCTTGCCGGCAGCATCGGGTTGCTTAAGCGCATCGTCGACGCCTGATCGCGCCGTCGCATTCAAAGGACAGCCCCATGCCCCTCACCACGCTCGATCTGAACACCGCACTTGTTGTCGTCGATCTGCAGCAAGGCATCGTCACGCTGCCGACGGTGCATCCGATCGGTGATGTCGTGAAGCAGACACGTTTGTTGCTCGACGCGTTTCGCGTCCGCGAATTGCCGGTCGTGCTCGTCAACGTGGCCGGCGGTGCGTCGGGCCGCACCGAGCAGCCGCGCCGATCGGTGCCGCTTGCCGAGGACTGGACCGATCTCATCCCCGAACTCGATCAGCAACCCCGCGATATCACCGTGACCAAGCACAGCTGGGGCGCGTTCGCCACGACCGATCTCCAACAGCAACTGGAGTCCCGCGGTGTCACGCAAGTCGTCATCGCCGGTGTTGCGACGGGGACCGGTGTCGAAGCCACTGCGCGCCAAGCCTATGAAGCGGGCTTCAACGTCACGCTCGCCGTCGATGCGATGACGGATATGCGCGCCGAAGCGCATGATTGCAGTATCGCCAAAGTCTTCCCCCGTCTCGGTGAGACCGGCACCACGCAGGACGTCATCAACCTGCTCGACAAACGGAGTGCGTGAGATGCTTTGGCTTCATTATCTCGCCTGGTTCTTCGGTGGCGCTTTCCTCATCAATGTGATCCCGCACCTCGTGAGCGGCGCATCCGGCCGGCCGTTTCAAAGTCCCTTCGCCACCCCATCCGGCAAAGGCTTGTCCTCATCGACGGTCAATGTGATCTGGGGCTTCGTCAATCTGGTGATCGGCTATCTCCTCGTCGTCCGCGTCGGTGATTTCGATCTGCATTCCACGATCGACGTCACCGCTTTCGGTCTTGGTGCTCTGCTGATGGCAATCTTTACGGCGCGGCTGTTCGGGCGCCTTCACGGCGGCAACACACCGCTCGGTTCATGAATATATCGGCCACCGGTACGTTCCGCTCGCTGCGCGGTTTCAACTACCGCGTCTGGGCAGGTGGTGCGCTGGTGTCGAATATCGGCTCGTGGATGCAGCGCACCACGCAGGACTGGGTGGTGCTCACGCAACTCACCGACAACAACGCCACCGCGGTCGGCATAGTGATGGCGCTGCAGTTCGGGCCGATGCTTCTGCTGTTGCCATTCACGGGCTATGCCGCCGATCATCTGGATCGCCGCAAGCTACTGATCGCGACGCAGGTGGCGATGGGGCTGCTGGCGCTTGGGCTGGGACTCCTTCTCCTCAGCGGTCACGTGCAGCTCTGGCATGTCTATGTGTTCGCGTTCCTGCTCGGCTGTGTTGCGGCCTTCGATTTTCCGGCACGGCAGACCTTCGTCTCCGAACTGGTCATCGAGGCCGATCTGTCGAATGCCGTCGCGCTCAACTCGACCTCGTTCAACGCGGCGCGGATGATCGGTCCGGCGGTTGCTGGCCTCTTGATTGCCCATGTCGGCTCCGGATGGGTGTTCATTCTCAATGCGGTCTCGTTCATGGCGGTGCTTGGCTCCCTCATGCTTCTGCGCGCCGATGAGATGTATCCGGCGCAGCGTTCTGCAGGTGGCCGCGGCAGTCTGGTCGAAGGCTTTCGCTATGTCTGGAAACGGCCGGACCTGAAAGCCATCTTGCTGATGCTGTTCCTGATCGGCACCTTCGGTTTGAACTTTCCGATTTTCATCTCGACCATGTCGGTCACGGCATTTCATGCCGGCGCCGGTCAATATGGCGTCCTGACATCGGTCATGGCGATCGGGTCGGTGATCGGTTCGCTGCTGGCAGCGCGGCGCGACAGGCCGCGCATCAGTCTTCTGATCGTCGGGGCCGCTGTGTTCAGCGCGGGCTTCGCCCTCGCCGCCGCCATGCCGAATTACTGGTTGTTCGGCCTTACGCTGATCGTGATCGGTATTGCAGCTCAAACCGTGACCACCTCGACAAGCAGCCTGGTGCAGCTCTCGACCGAGCCGGCCATGCGTGGTCGCGTGATGGCGATCCTGCTAGCCATTGCACTTGGTGGTACGCCGATCGGTGCGCCGATTGTCGGCTGGGCCGCTGATCGATTCGGTCCGCGCTGGGCGCTAGCCATCGGCGCGATCTCGGGAATGGCTGCGGCCCTGGTCGGCCTGCATTATCTCCTGAAGCACCGCGACGGCCAACGCAGCGTCCGGCCCGGTGGATCATGATTCGCCCCATGTGAGACGGTATCTCAGACCTGTGATGTGCTATGTCGCGCTGCGTCACAATGCCCGCACACGAAACTGCCAGAGATGCGGTGCGTATTTGCCAGACGTAGCAGTTCATATTCAAGGGAGAAGCCCCATGTCATCGATGTCCCGACGCCATCTCATGCTCGCTGCGACCGGCATCGCTGCCGCGGCCGTCGCGCCCCGTCTTGCTTTCGCCCAGGCGGCTGCGCCGGCCACCCCTGCTGCCGGCAATGCGCCATTCATCCTGCCGCCGCTGACCTATCCGGTCACGGCGTTTGAACCGCATATCGATGCCAAGACGATGGAGATCCATCACGACAGGCATCACGCCGCCTATGTCGCAAACATGAACAATTTTGCCAAGGATACCCCGGTGATCGGCGAGAAGCCGCTGGTCGAGGTGCTCGGCAATCTCAACAGCGTGCCTGACGCGATCCGCACCGGCGTGCGCAACAATCTCGGCGGCCATGCCAACCACACCATGTTCTGGCAGATCATGGGCCCGAATGGCGGCAAGCCGGAAGGCGATGTGCTCGCGGCGATCGATCGCGACCTCGGCGGCCTCGAGAAATTCCAGACCGATTTCAACGCCGCCGGCGGCCGTCAGTTCGGTTCTGGCTGGGTGTTCGTGATCGTCGACAAGGACGGCAAGCTGTCGATCGAGACGCGTCCGAATCAGGACAATCCGATCATGGACGGCAAGCGCGCGCTGATGGGCAACGACGTCTGGGAGCACGCTTATTATCTGACCTACCAGAACCGTCGCGCTGATTATCTCAAGGCGTGGTGGAATACGGTCAACTGGACGAAGGTCGGCGAGCGCTATGCGGCGGCAAAGGCCGGCACGCTGGCGGTGTGATGTTTTCCTTCTCCCCGCTTGCGGGGAGAGGGTGGCGCGGACGAAGTCCGCGACGGGTGAGGGGGAGCTAACGAGTGAAACACTGGCTCCCCCTCACCCGGATTACTCGCTGCGCTCGCAATCCGACCTCTCCCCGCAAGCGGGGCGAGGTTAAGTAAGAGCCGCTTCTACTTCCTCAGATCGCCTTCGTCCGCCGTGCTCTCCGCGAGGGTCGCCGGCTCGATGCTGTAACGCTTGATCAGCGGCATCTGCGCCACCGCGAAGACCATGGTCAGCGGGATGACGCCGAACGCCTTGAAGGTCACCCAGAAATCGGTGCTCTGGGTGCGCCAGATCGCTTCGTTCAGAATCGCCATGGCGAAGAAGAACAGCGCCCAACGCAGCGTCAGCGCGCGCCAGCCTTCGGGCGTGAGATTGAACATCTGGTCGAACATGATGGCGATGAAGGAGCGGCCGAACAGCAGGCCGCCACCGAGGATCGCTGCGAACAATCCATAGATGATCGTCGGCTTGACCTTGATGAAGGTCTCATCATGCAGCACCAGCGTCAGCGTGCCGAACACCAGCACGATGACGGCGGTGACAAGCGCCATGATCGGCACATGCTTGACCACGACGTAGGACGCGATCATCGCAGCCACGATGGCCACCATGAAGGCGCCGGTGGCGACGAACAGGTTGAACTTGGCATTGGCGACGAAAAACACGATCAGCGGGCCGAGCTCGGTGGCGAGCTTGAATAGCGGATGCGGCTGCTTCTTGTCGATCACGTCAGTCATGTCAGCTTTCAATTCCTGCAATCGCCTGCGCGAAATCCCTGGCGGTGAAAGGCGCGAGATCATCGATGCCTTCGCCGACGCCGATGAAATGCACCGGCAATTTGTATTTCTCCGACAGTGCCACGAGGATACCGCCGCGCGCGGTGCCATCGAGCTTGGTCATCACAAGGCCGGTGACGCCAGCCGTACGATGAAACGCTTCGACTTGCGACAGCGCGTTTTGTCCCACTGTGGCATCGAGGACCAGCAGCACCGCATGCGGCGCTGTGGCATCGACCTTCTTGATCACGCGCACGACCTTCTCGAGCTCGACCATGAGTTCGGTCTTGTTCTGCAGGCGGCCGGCGGTGTCGATCAGCAGCACGTCGCGATTGTCGTCGCGGGCTGCGGTGACGGCGGTGAAGGCGAGGCTCGCGGAATCCGAACCCTGCGCGCCGGCGATGACCGGCACCTTGTTGCGTTCGCCCCAGACCTTGAGCTGCTCGATGGCTGCCGCGCGAAACGTATCGCCGGCGGCGAGCATGACCTTGCGGCCTTCGGCGGAGAAGGTGGACGCCAGTTTGCCGATGGTGGTGGTCTTGCCGGAACCGTTGACGCCGACCACGAGGATCACGAACGGCTTGTGCGAAGTATCGATCACCAACGGCTTGGCGACCGCCGAAAGCACTTTCTCGACTTCGGTGGCTACGACGGTTTTGACCTCGTCGGCGGAGATCGCCTTGTCATAGCGGCCATGGCCGACGGCGGCGGAAATCCGCGCCGCCACTTCGGTACCCAGGTCGGCGCGCAACAGCACGTCCTCGATGTCCTCGAGCATGGCGCGGTCGAGCTTGCGCTTGGTCACGAGGTCGGCGACCGCGGTGCCAAGGGCGCTCGAGGTGCGCTTCAGCCCGCCGGAGAGCCGTCGCCACCAGCTCAGTTTTGGCGTTTCGGGAGTGTCGCTCATGTCGGGGGTGTGTTAGCCGTTTCGCGCCATGATTCAAAGTATGACCAGTGAAAGTGACGAAGACGTAAGCTTGGAGGCCGAGCCCCGGCTGGAACCCCGCACCGATGCGGTGGAGCTGACCGAAGCCGAGATCCTGGCGCGAGTGCTGCACCGTGACGGCTTGATGCTGGTGATCGACAAGCCCGCCGGCCTGCCGGTGCATCGTGGCCCCAAGGGCGGCGCCAATCTGGAAACTTCGTTCGAATTCCTGCGCTATGGCCTGCCGCGTGCGCCGGTTCTGGCGCATCGGCTGGACAGGGATACGTCGGGCTGCCTGGTGCTCGGCCGGCACCGCAAGGCGACAGCGTCGCTGGGCCTCCTGTTCAAGCACAGCCGTATCCGCAAAACTTATTGGGCGGTGGTCGAGGGCGGGCCTGCCGAAGATTCGGGCGTGATCGACATGCCGCTCGGGCGGCTCAATGCCGACCGGGGCTGGTGGATGAAGCCGGATCCCGGGGGGCTCAAGGCCGTCTCGAACTTCACGGTGCTCGGCCGCGGCGGTGGCATGAGCTGGCTGGCGCTGGAGCCGGTGACGGGTCGCACGCATCAGCTCCGCGTGCACTCTGCGTCATCCGGATTTCCGATTGTCGGGGACAATATCTACGGCAACGGGCCACGCTTCGGCGAGCCGACACTGCATCTGCATGCCCGCGAGATCGTGATCCCGATTTCGCGCAACAAGGACCCGATCCGTGTCGTCGCGCCGGCCCCGCCGCATCTGCATGAGCGGCTGAAGGAGTGCGGCTGGAACGGGGAGTAGGGCTTACGCGATCGAAGCGAACAGCTTCGGATCGAACGTACCTTCATATTCAAACGCGGCCGGCCCCGTCATCAGCACGTGGTCGTCGCTCTCGCGCCATTCGATGGTGAGTTCACCGCCGGGCAGTGTCATATGCACGGTGCGATTGGTCCGGCGCAGGCGAGCGGCGGCAACAGCGGTTGCGCAAGCCGCGGAGCCACAAGCCTTGGTGAGGCCGGCGCCGCGCTCCCAGGTGCGCATCGCGATGTGATCACGATCTACGATATGGGCCAGCGTGATATTGGCGCGGTCCGGGAAGATCGGGTGGTTTTCTAAGAGCGGCCCGAACTTTTCGAGATCATAGGCCTGGATGTCGTCGACCCAGAAGATCGCATGCGGGTTGCCCATCGAGACCACTGACGGGGTGTGCAGGATGGGCGCGTCGATCGGGCCGATCTGCAGCTCGATGCCGCGGGTGTCACGGAATTCCTCGGCCAGCGGAATGTCCTGCCAGCCGAACTTCGGCGTGCCCATGTCCACCGTGTAGAGATCCGGCGTCGGGCCCTGCCAGCAATTGATCAGGCCGGCCTTGGTCTCGAAAGTCAGCGCCGTCTTGTCGCCGCCGGCAAACGTCTGCCGCGCCACGCAGCGCATGCCGTTGCCGCAGGCGCCGGCCTCGGAGCCGTCATTGTTGTAGATCGAGACGAAGGCGTCGGTGCCGGCCAGCCGGGGCTTCTGCAGCACCATCAACTGGTCATAGGGCACGCCTTCGGGGGTGGCCACAGCGCGGGCGTCGGCAGGCGTGATACCGGATGCCGTATCGCGCAGGTCGATCACGACGATCTCGTTGCCGATACCGTTCATCTTGGCGAAGGAATGGTTGGCCAGTGCGCTCATGTCGTGTCCCGTTATCCCTGCCTTATATGGCGAGCCCGGGCAGATTGGCCAGTGCGGCGATTCTGTGTCGGCTGTTTTGAATGGCCCTGCGCAATTTGGGGAGGGGACGAATGCCGCGGCTGCGTGTTACCATGGTGCCGTATCGCGCATGTTGCCGGACGCTGCGCGCAGGATGTCACTGGAGACCCTTCGAATGACCCGTTCTCGCCTGTCCCGCCTCGCCACTGCGGCGCTGATCCCGGCAGCCGCGCTGACGCTGAACGCCGCGGCCTGGGCACAATCTCCGCCCGCCACGCCGCCAGCGGCAAGCTCCCCGGCCACCCCGCCCGCGCCGGCGACACCAGCTCCAGCCACACCCGCTCCCGCCACACCGGAGACGCCGGCCCCTGCCGCGCCGGCAACGCCGCCTGCTGCAGCGCAGGCCCCTGCAACGCCACCCGCGCCTCAGGTCCAGGTTGCCGATCCGTTCGGCGAGGAAATCACGCTGTCGCCGAAGCAGATGGTGACGTTCGTCGGCAAGGCGAATTGGGATTCGGCCTTCGACACGCTGATGGATGCGTTCAAGCAGATCACCACCGTGCTCGACAAACAGGGCGTCAAATCATCGGGCAATCCGATGATCGTCTATACGACCACCGATGACACCGGCTTCACCTTCCTCGCGGAAATCCCGGTCGATCAGGAGGTGAAGAACCTGCCGAAAGCGATGAAGATGGGCCTGTCGCCGGATGGTAAGGCGCTGAAGTTCGTCCATCGCGGCTCCTACGACAATATGGACAACACCTATGAGGCGATCACCAATCACCTCGATGACAAGAAGTTAGAGGCGAAAGACACGTTCATCGAGGAATACATGACCGATCCCTTGAAGACGGCGGAAGACAAGCTGGTCATCAATGTCTATGTGCCGCTGAAGTAACAGAGCCGTAGCTCGGCGATAAAGAATCTCCGGTCATAAAGAAGCCTTGGACGGTCGCGAGAGAATGGGCATGACAAATCATTTCGCTCTCGCTTCGCTGGCCATTGCGCTCATCGCCACTCCTGCGCTCGCGCAGGTCAATCCACCGCCGGTGATTTCCGTCTCCGGGGAAGGCACCGTCTCGGTGCCGCCGGATCTTGCTGTCGTCGATGGCGGTGTCACGACTGATGCCAAGACGGCACGCGAGGCCGCCGAGGCCAACAATGCCGCAATGGCCAAGGTGTTGGCGGCCCTGAAGAGTGCCGGCATCGCCGAGAAGGACATGCAAACGTCGCGGCTGTCGCTGTTTCCGCAATATGCGCAGCAGACCCGTCCCAATCCCAATCCTGGCCCCAACGTCATCTCGGGCTATCGCGCCAGCAACCGCGTCACCATCCGCGTACGCGACGTGACCAAGGTGGCCGGCACGATCGACGCGCTGGTGTCGTCGGGTGCCAATGAGGTTGGCGGCATCAATTTCATGGTGACCAAGGCGTCGCAACTTCTCGACGATGCGCGCAGCGACGCGATCGCGGATGCGCGGCGCAAGGCGGAGATTTACGCCAAGGCTGCCGGCGTCAAGCTCGGCGCGCCGATCAGCATTTCCGAGGACTCCGGCAGCGCGCCAGCGCCAATGATGTTGCGCAAGATGGGCGCCGATGTGGCATCGGCTCCGGTGGCGCAAGGCGAGGAAGTGCTGCGCGTGAATGTCAGCGTGAGCTGGGAAATCAAGCCGGCGCAGTAACTACAAACTCGGTCATGGCCGGGCAAAGCGCGAAGCGCGGCTTCGCCAGATGTCCCGGCCATCTATGCCTTAGTCTTCAGTCTTCGCTAAAGACCTGGATGCCCGGCACATCTAGCGAAGCTCGCTTCGCGCTGGTCGGGCATGACGACTGAGAGTTCGCGCTCTCCTTAAATCTCCACCACCTGCCCCGGCTTCAGCGCCATAAACTTCTCGCCGGGCAATTCGGCCGCGCTGCATGCGGCAGCCAATCCTTTCACCGGTCCGTCAATCGCCTCATCGGTGAGCTGGAATGTGCTGTGATGGCTGGCCAGCGCCTGCTGCGCGCCGCAATCGCTCAGGGCCTTCACGGCGTCTTCCGGATTCATGTGCTGGTCCTTCATGAACCAGCGCGGCTCATAGGCACCGATCGGCAGGATCGCGAGTCTGATAGCACCATGGGCTTCGCGCACGCGGCGGAAGTGCAGGCCGTCGCCATAGCCGCTGTCGCCGACGATGTAGATCTTGCCCGCCGGCGTCTCCAGCACGAAGCTCGCCCACAGCGACTTGTTGCGATCGAACAGACCGCGCGCGGTCCAGTGCCGCGTTGACACCAGCGTCACGGCGAGGCCGTTGCCAAGCTCGACGCGATCTGTCCAGTCATAGGCCTCGGCTTTGATCGCGCTGTCGGCGCTCTTCATGGTGATGTCATTGCCAAGCGGCGTGATCACGCGCGGCGCAAATTTTGCGGCGAGCTTTGAGAGCGTCGGAAGATCGAGATGGTCGTAATGACCGTGCGACACCAGCACGATGTCTATTTTCGGCAGCTTGTCGAACGCGATGCCGGGTGCGGTGTGGCGCTTCGGGCCGGCGAACGAGAATGGCGAGACACGGTCGGACCACACCGGGTCGAACAGGATGTTGATTCCCGCGGTCTGGATCAGCCAGCTCGCGTGACCCACGTAACTAAAGCGAACGCCCGTACCCTCGACCTTGGCCGGCGGCGTATCGGCAAACTCGTTCTCGACCCAGTCGGGCCAGACCTCGCGCGTACGGCCGCCGCCGAATTGCCACCGCAGCACTTCGCCGAGTGACTTGGGCGGCACGCCGTCGGGATCGAAGAAGATCTTGCCGTCGAAGTGATCGGAGACGGGGCCGTCATAATTGGTCATGCGGGAAGCCCAGAAGGCCGACAGCCCAGCGGCTGCGGCGAGACCGCCCAGCGACGTCAGAAGGCGGCGGCGGGTGAGAATCATGGAGCTGGATCAAATCCGGTGGGACGACGAGCTGCGCCCAACGAGGCGCAGCCCGCATCACATGGAATTTGTCAGTGGATTCCGCAACCCGCGCCGATCCTTTGTTCGCTCAGTAGCCGACGGTGAACCGCTTGCGCGCATGCGCAGGCGTCTCGATCTCGTCGGCCATGGCGATGGCATAATCCTCAAAGGAAATGCTGCTGCCCTTGTCGTTGGCGAGCAGTTGATCGCCGCCAAGCCGGAATGTCCCGGTGCGCTCGCCCGGGATGAACAGGGCCGAGGGCGACAGGAAGGTCCAGTTGAGCTCTTTGTCGTGGCGCAGGATGTCGAGGAACAGGCCGCCCACCGCGGCCTCGGCCCGGTATTCCGCCGGAAATCCCGGGGTCTCGATCAGCTTCAGGCCGGGAGCGACTTCGAGGCTGCCGGCGCCGCCGACCACCAGATAGCGCGGAACGCCCGCCGCCTTCACGGCCGCGATCAGTTTGTGCGGGTCGCTGACGAGGAAATGGATCGCGCTGACGGCGACGTCGTGGCCCTTCAGGGCGGCAGTGAGACCGGCAACATCGTTGGCGTCGGCCTTCAGTGGCGTCACCCCGGCCAGAACAGGGGCTTTCTCCGGGTTGCGGGCGATGGCGGTGACGGTATGACCGCGGCGGGACAGTTCAGCGACAATTTGCGAGCCGGCGCGGCCGGTGGCGCCGATCAGGGCGATTTTCATTTGATATCTCCATGTAGTAACCAATAGAAACTTGCTATTCATTTCGGCAGTAGCTGTGAAGAAGGCACTTTTGCGTTAGCTGGTTACCCCGAGGAGACCGCCGCCATGCAGACCGATATCGAAAGCGCCGCCCAGCGCCGGAAAGCCGGCAACGTCTATGCGAGCAGCTGCCCAACCCGGCTGGTTCTGGACCGGATCGCCGATAAATGGGCGGTTCTGGTGCTGGGCCTGCTCACGGACGGCCCCGTTCGCTTCAACCAGCTGCGGCGGCAGATCGAGGGAATCTCGCAGAAAATGCTGTCGCAGACCCTGAAAAGCCTGGAGCGCGATGGCCTGGTGAGCCGCAAGGCGATCCCCACCGTGCCGGTCACGGTCGAATATGCGATCACTCCGCTCGGACGAACCCTGTCGGATACCGTCGATGCGCTGCGGGTCTGGGCTGAAAACCATATGGGCCAGGTGCTTGAGGCACAGCAGCACTATGATGCCGGCGGAACCCGGAGCGCGGCCGCCTGACCAGGCGATCGCCCTGCAAACCTTGACTTATCGGGCTCCAGCACTGTAAATCCCGCCACTTCTCGAAAAGTTCTCTTTTCGACCCGCCGACCGGTCCTGGAGTCCGGAGGTCAACGCCCGACAGCGCGATGCGCCCTCGGGCGCAAAAGTGTTTGGTTATTTGCCATCATGGGGATGGCACGAGCGGAAGCGACAATCGATGTTCGACAGTCTGTCGGAACGGCTTGGCGGAATTCTCGATCGGCTCACCGGGCGCGGTGCGCTGTCGGAGGCTGATGTCGATGCCGCCATGCGCGAAGTCCGCCGGGCGCTGCTCGAGGCCGACGTCTCGCTCGACGTGGTCCGCAGCTTCATCGATCGCGTGCGCGAACAGGCCATCGGCGCCACCGTCGTCAAGTCGGTCACCCCCGGCCAGATGGTCGTCAAGATCGTCCATGACGAGCTGGTCGCCACGCTCGGCGCCGACGGTGAAGGCGGCATCGATCTGCAAGCCGTGCCACCCGTCGCCATCATGATGGTCGGTCTGCAGGGTTCCGGTAAAACCACCACCACTGCAAAGCTCGCCCGCCGTCTCACCCAGCGCGACAAGCGCAAGGTGCTGATGGCCTCGCTCGACGTCTATCGTCCGGCCGCCATGGAACAGCTCGCGGTGCTCGGCCGCGATCTCGACATCCAGACGCTGCCGATCGTCGAAGGCCAGAAGCCCGCTGAGATCGCCAAGCGCGCGCTGTCCGCTGCGAAGCTCGGCGGCTACGACGTGGTTCTGCTCGACACCGCCGGCCGCACGACGCTCGACGAAGAAATGATGTCAGAAGCGATCGAGATCAAAGCGATTGCTAACCCGCACGAAGTGCTGCTGGTCGCGGACGCGCTGACCGGTCAGGACGCCGTCAATCTTGCACGCTCCTTCAACGAACGCGTCGGCCTCACCGGTATCGCGCTGACCCGTGTGGACGGCGATGGCCGCGGCGGTGCTGCACTCTCGATGCGTGCGGTCACCGGCAAGCCGATCAAACTGATCGGCACCGGTGAAAAGACCGATGCACTGGAAGACTTCCATCCGAGCCGCATCGCCGGCCGCATTCTCGGCATGGGCGACGTGGTGTCGCTGGTCGAGCGCGCTGCTGCGAATATCGACGCCGAGAAAGCTGCGCGCACCGCCGAGCGCATGCGCAAGGGTCAGTTCGATCTCACCGATATGCGTGAGCAGCTGATTCAGATGACCAATATGGGCGGTCTCTCCGGCCTGATGGGCATGATGCCCGGCATCGCCAAGATGAAGAACCAGATCGCCTCCGCCGGTCTCGATGACCGCGTGGTGAAGCGCCAGATCGCGGTTATTGATTCAATGACGCGTCAGGAGCGCAAGAATCCCGACCTCCTCAAGGCCAGCCGTAAAAAGCGCATCGCTGCCGGCGCCGGGCTCAAGGTCGAGGAAGTCAACAAGGTGCTGAAGATGCATCGGAACATGGCCGACATGATGAAGGCCATGGGCTCCGGCAAGCGCGGTCCGATGGCAGGCATCGCGCAGGCCATGGGCTTCGGTGGCGGCGGCATGCCGTCGCCCGAACAGATGAAGGCGATGGCCGAGAAGATGCCAGGCGGGATGCCGCAGGGCATGCCGTCATTGCCGAAAGATTTCCCGGGCCTGTCGGGCCTGGGCAAACCGACGCTGCCGGGACTCGGCGGCTTTCCCGGTCTCGGGAAAAAGAAATAACGCGATCCATTCAACTCACATTCAAATCGAACATACTTAGGAGAATCCCATGTCCGTCGTTATCCGCCTCGCTCGTGCAGGCACCAAGAAGCGCCCCGTCTATCACGTCGTCGTCGCCGACTCGCGTTTTCCCCGCGATGGCCGCTTCATCGAGCGTCTTGGCTACTTCAATCCGCTGCTCGCCAAGGACAATGAGCTGCGCCTGAAGCTCGACCTCGACAAGACCAAGGCCTGGATCGCCAAGGGTGCACAGCCGTCGGATCGCGTCGCTCGCTTCCTCGATGCTGCTGGCGTTCAGAAGCGCGAAGCCCGCAACAATCCCGAGAAGGCCGTGCCGCGCAAGGAGCGCAAGGCCAACGCTGAAGCCGCCGCCAAGAAGTAAGGCGGAATGCCAACCGCGCAAATCTGCGTCGCGCGCATCGGCGCGCCGCATGGTGTGCGCGGTCAGGTCCGGCTGTGGACCTTCACCGAAGATCCATTCGCCGTGCTCGACTACGGTCCGCTTGCCACCAAGGACGGCAAGCGGAGCTTTGAGGTCGATGACGTGCGCGAGGCCAAGGGCCATCTGGTCGCGACGCTGAAGGGCGTTGCGTCCCGCGAAGACGCCGAGCGCCTCAATGGCGTCGAGCTCTATGTGGCGCGCGATGCGCTACCTGACACCGAAGACGACGAATATTACCACGCCGATCTGATCGGCCTCGCTGCGGTCAATGCCGCGGGCGATGCGATCGGCCGTGTCGTCGGTATCCATAATTTCGGCGCCGGCGATATCATCGAGATCGCGCCGCTAGAGGGCGCGACCCTGCTGTTGCCGTTCACCAATGCGGTGGTGCCAACGGTCGATATCAAGGCCGGCAAGGTCGTGATCGAATTGCCCGGTGAGATCATCGGCGACGATCCCACCGCGGCGTAGGGTTTACGCTTTCAACGCCTCCGCTATCGTTCTTGCGAACGGCGTCGTCTTCCGCCCGATCAGCTTACTCAGCGTATGGCTGTCATCGAACAGTGCGCCGTCGGCTGCCGCCGTGTTTGACGTCGCGATCAGATCCGCGAGTTCTTCCGGAAGGCCCGCATTGAGCATGATGGCCTTGAATTCGGCTTCCGGCAGACGAACGTATGGGACTGTTTTGTCGCTCTGCTTTCGGTCGAATATCGGCTGTCGCCGCTGGGACAATCGGCCCTCGGGCCGCTGGCCGGCCTGATCGACTGGGCTGAGCGCAGCTTCGCGGAGATCAAGGCCGCTCGCGCCGCCTTCGATGCCGGTGACACCAGCGAGCAGATGTCGGCGGCCTGACGCGGCGATCGCGGGGGTTTGACGCCTCGCGCCGGACGCGCGATGGAAGGCCATGATTTCCGATCCTTCATCCGCGCCATGGCGCGCGACGGTGCTGACGCTGTTTCCGGAGATGTTTCCGGGCCCGCTTGGCATCAGCCTTGCCGGAAAGGCGCTGGCTTCCGGCCTGTGGGCGCTGGAGGCACGGGACATCCGCGCCTCGGCCACAGACAAGCATCGCAGTGTCGATGATACGCCTGCCGGCGGCGGACCGGGCATGGTGCTGCGGGCTGACGTGCTGGCGGCGGCGATCGATGCGGCGGATGCGCAGGATCGCCCCAGGCTCGTCATGAGCCCGCGCGGTCGGCCATTGACCCAGGCGCGGGTGGTGGAGCTGGCGGCCGGGCCGGGGCCGCTGATCGTCTGTGGCCGCTTTGAAGGCATCGATCAGCGCGTCATCGACGCCCGAGGGCTCGAGGAAGTCTCTATTGGCGACTACGTGCTGTCCGGCGGCGAAATCGCCGCCATGACGCTGATTGACGCCTGCGTCCGGCTTCTGCCGGGGGTCATGGGTAAGTTGGCGTCTGGAACCGACGAGAGTTTCTCTGATGGGCTACTGGAATACCCGCAATACACCCGCCCGCAGACCTTCGAGGGGCGTCAAATCCCGGATGTCCTGATTTCGGGCGACCATGCGAAGGTTGCCAAATGGCGGCTGGCCGAGGCGGAGGCGCTTACCCAGGAGCGCCGGCCCGATTTATGGGCGGCTCGCCCGAAAGCCCCGGAATCGGGCAGAAAGCGAAAACCGCCAAAAATCACGACCGGCGAGTGACAGAGACGGTGACAACGGCTTCGCTTTCCCGTATAGCAGCGCCAAATCCGTGCAATGGCAGGGTAAGAGTTTCGAGCGCAGCCCGCGCAACGTCTGGGCGCGCCGCCGATGGAGATTTTCGATGAACCTGATTCAGACGCTTGAAAAAGAGCAGTTCGACCGCCTTTCCGCCACCAAGTCGATCCCGGAATTCGGTCCCGGCGACACCCTCATCGTCAACGTGAAGGTTGTCGAAGGCGAGCGCTCCCGCGTGCAGGCCTATGAAGGCGTCTGCATCGGCCGTAACGGCGGTGGCATCAATGAGAGCTTCACCGTTCGCAAGATCTCCTACGGCGAGGGTGTCGAGCGCGTGTTCCCGCTGCTCTCCCCGATGATCGACTCGATCAAGGTTGTGCGTCGCGGCAAGGTGCGTCGCGCCAAGCTGTATTACCTGCGCGATCTGCGCGGCAAGTCGGCCCGCATCGTCGAGAAGAAGACCGAGCGTCCGGCCAAGGTCGCGGCTGTGGCTGCAGCTAAGTAATTTTCCGCATCATCGAATGTGCGAGACGAAAAGCGCGGCGCGAGCCGCGCTTTTTTGTTACGTGAAGACTGCATACCTCCGTCGCATTGGCGTCGTGATCGCTGAGTGCTATATGACTGGAATGTTTCTAGACCTGCACCAGCACGCTTTGCGCATCGTCATCGACGATCATAGTCGGCTGCCCGGTCGCTTCTTCGGTCGCTTCACCACGTCGATCGTGGGCGCGCTTAGAAGCGCGTGAGCAATCTCACGCGTTTCTTTTCCCGTTTCTCAGTTGTGCGCTTTGCGCCGCCGATGCGGCGAATCGTTAGCAGCACGCAACTGGCCCACGTTTTCTTTTGAGGCCTGATCTCATGACTGACTCTGCAAAGCCGACCACCCTGTACGACAAGATCTGGAACGACCATCTGGTCGAGGAAGCCGCCGACGGCACCTGCCTGCTCTATATCGATCGCCATCTGGTGCACGAAGTGACGAGCCCGCAGGCCTTCGAAGGCCTGCGCGCCGCCGGCCGCCGTGTGCATGCGCCGGAGAAGACGCTCGCCGTCGTCGATCACAACGTGCCGACCACCGATCGTACCAAGCCCAATCCCGATCCGGAAAGCACCGAGCAGATCGCGACTTTGGCCGAGAACGTGCGCGAATTCGGCATCGAATATTACAACGAGTTCGACAAGCGCCAGGGCATCGTCCACGTCATCGGTCCCGAGCAGGGTTTTACGCTGCCGGGCACGACGATCGTTTGCGGCGACAGCCACACCTCGACGCATGGCGCATTCGGCGCGCTGGCGCATGGCATTGGCACGTCGGAAGTCGAGCACGTGCTGGCGACGCAGACGCTGATCCAGAAGAAAGCCAAGAACATGCGCGCCACCGTCGATGGCGTGCTGCCCGAAGGTGTCACCGGCAAGGACATCATACTGGCAATCATCGGCGAGATCGGTACCGCTGGCGGCACCGGCTATGTGCTGGAATATGCCGGCGAGGCGATCCGTGCGCTGTCTATGGAAGGCCGCATGACCGTTTGCAACATGTCGATCGAAGGCGGCGCTCGCGCCGGCCTGATCGCGCCCGACGAGAAGGCCTATGAATTCCTCAAGGGTCGCCCGATGTCGCCGAAAGGTGATGTCTGGGAGCAGGCGGTGCGTTACTGGGAAACGCTGCGCTCCGACGAAGGCGCGCATTTCGATCATGAGATTCGTCTCGATGCTGCGAAGCTGCCGCCGATCGTCACATGGGGCACGTCGCCCGAGGACGTCATCTCGATCTCCGGCAAGGTGCCGAATCCCGCTGACATCGCCGATGAAGCCAAGCGCCTCTCCAAGGAGCGCGCGCTGGCCTATATGGGTTTGACCGCGGGCACCAAGATCACCGATATCAAGCTGGATCGCGTGTTCATCGGTTCCTGCACCAACGGCCGTATCGAGGACTTGCGCGCCGCAGCCAAGGTCGTCGACGGCAAGACCGTCAACGGCCATGTCTCGGCGATGATCGTGCCGGGCTCGGGTCTGGTGAAGGAGCAGGCGGAAGCCGAAGGCCTTGACAAGATCTTCCTGAAGGCCGGTTTCGAATGGCGTGAGCCGGGTTGCTCCATGTGCCTGGCGATGAATCCCGACAAGCTGGCGCCGGAAGAACGCTGCGCTGCCACCTCAAACCGCAACTTCGAGGGCCGCCAGGGCCACAAGGGCCGCACTCATCTGGTGTCGCCGGCGATGGCGGCTGCGGCTGCAATCGCGGGGCACTTCGTCGATATCCGCGAGTGGCACTAATCTAGCTGCACACGGCGGTACATCCTCGATAAGATCGACGGCCTGCTGATGCAGGCCGTCTTTTTATGAGCCATGTTGAACGCTGTCGATGCCCCGCACACCTGCCAAACCCATCGCACTCACCAACACCGCCGCCCGCCGCATCTGGCTGCGTGCGCAACGGCTCGATGCGCGTGCGCCATTCGGCGATGGCGCGGAGGCGGTGAAGGCCGCGGTTCAGCATCTCGGCTATGTGCAGATCGACACCATTAATGTGATCGAGCGCAGCCATCATCACATCCTGTTCTCGCGGATTCCGAACTACAAACGCGCGGATCTCAGGCAGGCGCAGACCCATGACAAGAGCGTGTTCGAATACTGGACCCACGCGCTTGCTTATGTGCCGACCGATGACATCGGCTTCTTCGTGCCGGACATGAAATATTATCGCCGTGAGGGGCATGGCTGGTTCGCGACCGTGACTCCCGCAGACAAGCGCAAGGTGATGCGGCTGGCCAAGGCTGGTCCGCTGTCGATCCGCGATATCGATGACGATGTGCTACGCGAGAAGGATCATGAATGGGCCAGCCGCAAGCCGTCAAAGCGCGCGCTGCAGCTGGCATTCTATGAGGGGCATCTCACGATCTCTGAACGGCAGGGCATGCTGAAGACCTATGACCTGTTGTTGCGGCACTTTGACTGGGACAAATTGCCGAAAGCGGCATCGGCGAGCGAGAAATTCGCCTATCTGCTGGATCGCGCGCTGCGATCGCAGGGCATCGTCAGTCTGGACTCGATCTGTCATCTCGATGCGCCGAGCAAGGCCGGCATACGCAAGCTGATTGAAGCGCGGGTACGCAAGGGCGCGTTGGTGGCCGTTACGCTTGATGGCGCCGGCAAGCAGGAGCACTGGACGACGCCCGCGGCGATCGAGGACACCAGCTCGGGCGAGGCGGGGCTCGTGCATGTGCTGTCTCCGTTTGATCCCCTCGTGATCCAGCGCAAGCGCACGAATTTTTTCTTCGGGCATGACCATCGCTTCGAGGCTTATGTGCCGAAGGAAAAACGCCAGCTCGGTTACTTCGCACTGCCGGTGCTGGTGGATGATCAGATCGTTGCAGCGGTCGATCTCAAGACCGATCGGCAGAAGCGCAAATTGCTGATGCAGCAATGGAGCTGGGTCGGTGACGGTGCGAAGTCGAAAATGCCGCGCAAGGAATGGAAGCGCCGTATCGAGGAAGAGCTCGGGCGGTTCGAGGCGTTTCAGTTGGGGGAGTGAGCGACTAACACTCAGTTGTCATGACCGGGGAAAGCCCCGCCATGACGGAGTGTGTGGAGAGTCGCTTCAGTCAACCCGACCCATCTCACCAATAAATGTTGAAGCGATGGTGATGCCGCCGGTAGTGCCAGTGGCGGTGATGCCAGGGGCGATAGCGGCAGATCTTGCGTGGGCCGTAATAGGTCCAGACGATCCGGCAGAAGCGTCGCGGCTGGTAGTAGCGCGGGCCGTAATAATAGCTCGGCGCATAGGCGTAATAGCGCGGGCGGAAATGGCGGCGATAGCCGTAATGGCGCGCGCCGTAGTAACGCGCCGGCGCATAATAGGGGCGACGGGCGATCAATGGCGCCGCGTAGCGATAGCCGCCGCCATGGAATGCAGGGCCGCGCCGGAAGCCGCCGCCGACAAAGGCCGGGCCCGGGCGGAAGCCGCCACCGCCACGGAACGCAGGCGCTGCGGCTCGGAAGCCTCCGCCGCCACCGCCACCACGAAACGCCGGCATGCCGCCGCCACGAAATCCGCCGCCGCCTCCGCCATGAAAGGCGTGACCGCCGCCGCCACCGCCGCGGAAACCTCCTCCGCCACCGCCGCCGCGTCCACCGCGATGCTGGACCGGCATGAGCAGCGCGTCGCTAGCCTGTTTGGCTGCGGGTGCCGCGCCGGGATTGATCAGCGAGACCGCCCGTGCCGATGGCGTCAGCGATATCATCATCGCTGCGGCGGCAGCCACGCCGAGCGAGCGCGTCATGAATTGTCTGATCGCAAAACCTCGATCGGCATTCAGGACAGGTTGTCGATTCTGAACATCTCTCATCGGAAACATCCTCCCTCGATCGGCGCATGGGACATGGATCGCGCAAACCTGACAGTGCAGGTCCTCGTTTGCGCGAACGCTGCGTTTGCGCATGGTCGTGTCATGTGAATTGTCGCGCCTTGACCGAAAATTAAGGATGTCGATCTGAACGCGTCATGAATGACGCAGGCGGAAGCCGCGCGGCGCGCACAAAAAAAAGGCGCCGCAAAGGGCGCCTGTCGATGTCGTCTAGAGATCCTGGAATTTACCAGCGGCCGAAGCTGAAGCCGACGCTGAGCGGGCCGCCGAAACCGACGCCCGGGCCATAGCCATAGGCGCCGTAGGGACGATAGCCGCCATAATAGCCGTAGGGCCGGTAGCCGTATCCGCCGTAGTAAGCAGGGCGATAGGCATAGGGGCGTCCGTAATAGGCCGGGCCGTAATAGGAGCGATACGGGCGATAGCCGTATCCGTAGCCATAACGCGGGCCGTAATAGCTGCGATACCCGTAGTGCCGGTGGCCGAAGTGATGATGGCGGTGGTGAAAGTGACGATGGCGCCGCTGCGCGCTGAAGTCCGTGGCCTTTGCCTTGTTGTCTGCCGCAGCCTTTTGAGGCGTCTGTGCGTCAGCCATTGCGGGGGCGCTGGTCAATGCGCCACCAAGTGAAAGTGTTGCAGCCAGCATGGCTGCGCCTACCCAGTTCTTCATGATTTTTCCTTGCCTCGATCGCTTTCCATCGATCGTCTTTCGTCGCCTTCACCCCATAACGCATATAGCTGCAATGATTTCCCGCGACAGACCGACGCGGTCAACATCTCGTCAAAGAAAACAGGCGCGCTTGCGCACGCCTGTTTGGACTTTAGAGGGAGTCTCAGTAGCGCCAGCCGTGACGACGCACATGGTGCGGCCGGTGCCAGCCATGATGGCGGCGGATGTGATGCGGACGATGCCAGCCGTGGTGACGCCGCATGCCGTGGTGCCCGCGATAGCCGCGATTGTGGTGATGACGATACTGCACCTCAGTCGTCAGCTTCTCACCGCCCTGTACGGACGATGCGATGCCCGGGCTGTTCAGCGAGACTGCATTTGCCTGCTGCGTCGGCGCTGCGACGAACAGCAATCCTGCGATGGCGGCGAGGCCGAAAAATTTCTTCACGTTCACGTGTTCTCTCCTGAGTCTGCTGCGTTCATGTCGAGATGCAGCTTCACGAATGGATCATCGCCCATGTGCATGACGCTAGGGCGCAGGAGGTGAACGCGATGTGAATATGCTCGGTGCGATATGTCGCATGGTTTTGTGACGCATCGCTGGAACGAAAGTCAGCGCATGCGAACGCCATCTCCGCAGTTGCAAAGCCTCGGCCTGACGTTATTCAAAATCAAAGTATGAAGTGTCTACTCAGCCGCGGCGCCAGTAGCAGTTCATGCGCGGCACGATCACGGTGCCGCTCGGGCGATATTCCTGCACCAGATTGGCGGTGCAATCGCGGACGGCATTCGGGCCGGGATTGTAGCTGGGATAGACACCGCGTTCGTCCGGGGTGCGATAGATACGAACGCGCGGGCGCGCACGGCGGGGCTGAACGCTGTCGCCGGATTGGGCGACCTGCGTGGCCGTCTGCGCCTGTGCGGTGTTCGCCGTCGGCAACGCGCCGAGCGCAACCGCCAATCCCAGTGCCGCCATCATGATCCGCATCTTAACGCCCCAAACCGCCATACGTATGATCCCGAAAAGTAAATGCCGGTTTTCGCCGACAAACGGGTTCGTTTGTCGAGAGATCATGCCTCAAACGCCGCCGCAAAGTCTCCGATTGACGCCCGCCCGTCAACCGCTCGTGAACGCACTGCACCGGCGCATTGCCATGTCATGGGAATTGGCTAGACAGGGAAACATGTGGCACCAGGCAAAAGCTCCCGATCTCGCGGAAATGGAAGACATGGCCCATGCCATGCTCGCCCTCCTGCCGGAGGATTTTCGCAAGCTCTGCGCGGGCGTGATCATCCGGGTCGACGATTTCCCGACCGATGAGGTGCTGGAGGAGATGCAGGCCGAGACCGAATTCGACCTGCTGGGTCTGTTCCAGGGCGTCGGCCTGCCATTCCAGAGCCAGGACAATACCGGGCAGTTGCCCAACATGATCTGGCTGTATCGCCGGCCGATCCTGGATTACTGGGCCGAACACGACGAAACCCTCGGCCATATCGTCCGCCACGTGCTGATCCACGAGATCGGCCACCATTTCGGGCTCTCGGACGCCGATATGGAGGCCATCGAGGCTGGCGTCGCCGATTAGCCCTGCATAAATCCCCCTTGGACGGACCGCCCGATCGGGCTAAAACGCCCGCTCAATCCGAGGATACGTTCATGGACAAGTTCACCACGCTGGAAGGCGTCGCGGCGCCGCTGAAGATCATCAATGTCGATACCGACATGATCATCCCGAAGCAGTATCTGAAGACCATCAAGCGTACCGGTCTCGGCAAGGGCTTGTTCTCGGAAGCGCGCTACCTCGATGACGGCAGCGAGAACCCGGATTTCGTGCTCAACAAGCCGGCCTATCGCAACGCCAAGATCATGGTGGCCGGCGATAATTTCGGCTGCGGCTCGTCGCGCGAACACGCGCCCTGGGCGCTGCTGGATTTCGGCATTCGTTGCGTGATCTCGACCTCGTTCGGGGACATCTTCTACAACAATTGCTTCAAGAACGGCGTGCTGCCGATCCGCGTCTCGCAGAAGGATCTCGACGCGTTGTTCGACGATGCCGAGCGCGGCGCCAATGCGACGATCACCATCGACCTGCCGAACCAGGAAATCCGCGGCCCTGATGGCGGCACGGTGAAGTTCGAGATCGATCCGTTCCGCAAGCATTGCCTGCTCAACGGTCTCGACGATATCGGCCTGACGATGGAGAAGAAGGCCTCCATCGACAGCTACGAAGAGAAGCTCAAGACCGCACGCGCCTGGGCCTGATCTCACTTCGGAAGGTGACGCGTGATTCCTGACGTCGTCACCTTTTGGGAGGGCCCACTCGATGCGCTGCGCCGGCTGTGCCTGAGATCGCAGGTCGAGGCCGGCCACCGCGTCACGCTCTACAGTTTTGCACCGATCACCGATCTGCCGGATGGCGTGAGCAATGCCGATGCAGAAGCCGTGTTGCCGCGGGCTTTCGCCGAGCGGCTGCGCCCATCAGCTCCCGATGGCGCGTGGGTTGGCTGGACCCCACTGCAGTTCAGCGATTTCTTTCGCATCCGGCTGATGGCCGAAGGTCTCGGCCTCTGGCTCGACGCGGATGTGCTGTTGCTGAAGCCGATCGAGATCGATTCCGCAAAACCCTATTTCGCCTGGGAGAAGCGACGTCAGCTCGGCAATTCGGTGCTGTATCTGCCGCCCGACGATCCGATCGTCGCGGCGTTCGAGGCGCTGATCAGGCAGGACGAGTTGACGCCAGACTGGATGTCATTGCGCCATCGCCTCGCTTTCGCATGGCGCAAAGGGCGCGACAGGTCCAAGCGCGCCAGTGACGTCCGCGTCGCGATCTTCGGCCCGGCATCGCTGACGGCGCTCGCGAAGCGCCACGGCGCGCAGCATCACGCGCTGCCGCGGAAGTCATATTATGCGATTCACGCGGAACCGAAGTTGTTCTTCGAGCCGTCGAACTTTGCAGGGCTGATTGGCGATCCCGAAGTATTGGGCTTTCATATTTCGCCGAAGGGGCGCGGCAAAGAAGCGCCGGTGCCAGGAAGTTTTTACGCGTGGGCGACGGAGCGGGTCGGCGCACGTTAGTATCAGCCTTTGAATCTACAAATTTCGCGCTACGGCCCGCGGTATCCCTCCCCCTTGCGGGGAGGGTCGGCCGAACCTGACGATGCGAAGCATCGTTCAGGTGGAGGCCGGGGTGGGGGTGCCACACGTGAGAGCATCGCCTGTGGCACCCCCACCCGTTGCGCTGCGCTCGCAACGCGCCACCCTCCCCGCAAGGGGGAGGGTGAAGAAAGCGCGTCGTTGCTGACTGGTACTAGTTCCCCATCGCCGCAATCGCGTCCGAAATCGCGATCGTGCGCTTCGCCATGTCCGCATGCAGCCGCTCGACCATCTTGCCGTCGAGCTGAATCGCGCCGCGCTTGGCGTTTTCCGGCTGTTCGAAGGCGGCGATGATGCGGCGGGCCTGGGCGACTTCGTCGTCCGGCGGCGTGAAGACCTTGTTGCAGGCCTCGATCTGGCTCGGATGGATCAGCGTCTTGCCGTCGAAGCCGATGTCGCGGCCCTGTTCGGCTTCGGCGATGAAACCCTCGGTATCGCTGAAATTGCTGTAGGGACCATCGAGAATTTCGAGACCATGCAACCGCGTCGCCAGCACGCAATGCGTGATCATCGGCAGCATTGCCGCGCGACCGGGCATCATGCGGATGCGGGTCTCGCGGGCGATGTCGTTGGGGCCGAACACGAAGCCGGCCAGGCGATTTTCGGAATCGCGCGAGGCGGCCGCGAGTTCTTCCGCATGCAGGATGGCGCGCGAGGTCTCGATCATGGCCCAGACCTTGATCGACATGTCGGCGCCAATGTCACTCAGCCGATCAGCAACGGCTGAGAGATCCTCGACGCTGGAAATCTTCGGCACCAGGATGCCATCGGGCTTGGCCTTGCCGGCCATGGTCACGTCGTCGATCCACCACGGCGAATCCAGCGCATTGATGCGGATGATGACCTCGCGCTTGCCGAAGCCGCCGGCGGCCAACGTCTGCGCGATGGCGTCGCGCGCGGTTCCCTTGGCATCCGGCGCTACGGCGTCTTCGAGGTCCAGGATGATGCCGTCAGCGGCCACGGTACGGGCCTTTTCCAGCGCGCGCGGGTTCGAGCCGGGCATGAACAAATGGCTGCGGCGCGGACGGATCATGGCGTCATTTCCCTGTGATTATGGCCTGTTCGTTATTCAGGCATCCGCGATAACATTTCAGCCCGCCGCCCGGAAGGCTTGTTCGCGCTGGCGTCCTATGGTTATCCGTGGGGACCGTATGTTTGAGCGTGATCTCTCGACAAACGACCCCGTTTGTCGGCGAAAACCGGTATCCACTTTTCGGGATCATGCTCCGAACGAGGCAGACCATGACATCATTTCCGAAGCAGCTCATTGCCGGTTACCAGACCTTTACGTCGGAGCGATTGCCGACCGAGCAGTCGCGCTTCCGCGAATTATCAGAAAAGGGCCAGTCGCCGGAAGTCATGGTGATCGGCTGCTGCGACTCGCGCGTGTCGCCGGAGGTCATCTTCGATGCTTCGCCCGGCGAACTGTTCGTGGTGCGCAACATCGCCAACCTGGTGCCGGTCTATCAGCCCGATGGCGGCGCCCATGGCGTTTCGGCGGCGCTGGAATATGCGGTGCAGGTGTTGAAGGTGAAGCACATCGTCATCCTCGGTCACGCGCAATGCGGCGGCATCCGCGCTTTCGTCGACAATGCGGCGCCGCTGTCGCCGGGTGACTTCATCGGCCGCTGGATGTCGATGTTCATCAAGCCCGACGAGAAGGTCGAGATTCGCAATCACGAAACGATCGTAGATTTCGCCACCCGCATCGAGAAGGCCGCGGTGTTCCGCAGCCTCGAAAACCTGATGACGTTCCCGTTCGTGAGCAGCAAGGTCGAGAGCGGCGAGCTGGAATTGCACGGCGCCTACTTCGGTGTCGCCGTCGGCTCGCTGTCCGTGCTCGATCAGGTCGCGAAAGAGTTTAAGCCAGTGGCGTAAAACAAAAAAAAGCCGGATGCTGAGCATCCGGCTTTTGATTGTTGGAGATCGAAGGTCCGCTTACGCGGCCTTCTTCTTCGCCGTGATCAGCTTGCGGTTGATCAGGCATTCCGCGATCTGTACGGCGTTGAGCGCCGCGCCCTTGCGCAGGTTGTCCGACACGCACCAAAGAACCAGACCGTTATCGACCGTCGAATCCGTGCGGATGCGGCTGATATAGGTGGCGTCTTCGCCGGCGGCCTCATAGGGCGTGACGTAGCCACCCGGCTCGCGCTTGTCGATCACGAGGCAGCCTGGCGCATTACGCAGGATGTCACGGGCTTCATCTTCCGAGATCGGGTTCTCGAATTCGATGTTGACCGCTTCCGAGTGGCCGACAAACACCGGCACGCGCACGCAGGTCGCGGACATTTTGATTTTGGGATCAAGAATCTTCTTGGTCTCCATCATCATCTTCCACTCTTCCTTGGTGTAGCCGTCCTCCATGAACACGTCGATCTGCGGGATCACGTTGAAGGCGATACGCTTCGGGAATTTGTTATTGACCAGCTCAGAGTTGGTGTAGACGGCCTTGGTCTGCGAGAACAACTCGTCCATCGCATCCTTGCCTGCACCCGACACCGACTGATAGGTCGAGACGACAACGCGCTTGATCGTCGCCTTGTCATGCAGCGGCTTCAGCGCCACCACGAGCTGCGCAGTCGAGCAGTTCGGGTTTGCGATGATATTCTTCTTGGTGAAGCCATCGACGGCCGAGGCGTTCACTTCCGGTACGATCAGCGGCACGTCGGGGTCCATGCGCCAGGTCGACGAGTTGTCGATCACGACGGCGCCGGCTGCGCCGATCTTCGGCGACCATTCCTTGGACACGGCTCCGCCGGCCGACATCAGGCAGATGTCGACATCGCTGAAGTCATAGGTCGCGAGGTCTTTGCATTTCAGGGTTCTATCGCCGAAGGACACCTCAACGCCCATGCTGCGGCGCGACGCGAGCGCCACGACCTCGTCAGCGGGGAATTTACGTTCATCCAGAATGCTGAGCATTTCACGCCCGACATTGCCGGTCGCTCCGACCAGCGCGACTTTGTAACCCATCGTTCACTCTCCGAAGAAAAATGCTTCACCCCCACATACCGTGGAAAGGGAAGAGCCGCGCTTCTATGCGAGAAACGTCGCAAAGACAACGTCCTAAGCGTGTTTGCGTGGTTTGATGCGTTCAATTTTGGTTTCGCACCACCCAAAGTCGGCAGGTGTCCATCCGGCCCTGCAGAGCTTTGCCGACGAGTGCGGTGCCATCGCCGTGCGTCTGCTCGCCTATATGGGGGTGCTGGCACTGGTTGTCATGGCCGCGGCTACGGTTTTCGACGGACTGGAATTCGACCTCAGCAGCGAACCAGCCGCCAAGGCTGGCTGGAGCGTCGCCAGCCGTTCCCATCCTGCCTTTGCCGTCAGCCAGTTTGATTCGTCAGGTAAAACAAAATCTTACGAGATTCTGAGACATCCCGACGGCGGCCGCAAGGATGTCCTGCGCTGGACGTCGCCCGGAGAACCCCCAGTCGCCGAACTGGAATTGTATCGTCCTGGCGCCGAGGCTGAGCGGGCAGGTCCGCCGGCAGCGGACATCGCGGGCCGCATGGACCCCGGCGGCGTCCGCGACGTGGTGGGCGAGGGCATTATCGACAGCAAATTCGGGCCGGTCGCCCTGATGGGCTTTGCCGACCGGCTGAAAGACAACAAGCGCTGCCTCGGCTTCATGAAGACGCTGGAGGTGGCCAATCTCAGGATTTCCGGCTGGTCGTGCCAGGGCGACGGCCTGCCGGCGCGGCGGGCGGCCATTGCCTGCACGCTAAACCGGCTGGTGCTGCTCACCGCCGGCAATGAACCCCGGCTGCAGGAGGCCTTTGCCCAGGCAGATTTGAAGCGGGCCGGCTGCATCAGCGGCGCGGCGCTGTCGGCGGCCTCGGCGGATTGGGTGACCGGCGCCCAGAATCCGCTGCTGCGGGGCAGTCTGTGACCTCTTCGTGATGGGCAGGACCAAGGCCTTGGATTACATGCAACATTCGGCCACACCGCGCATTATATCGACGACTGTGGCCGGATAGACCTTGTGGCCGGATACCCCGGCCAGCTAAATTGACCGCAAATCGGATTTGCCGACTCGGCTTTTGAATGCCGATCTTCTGACTGCAATGAGGACCTGATGACCTTGAAATTCCCCGCCGCGAAAACTCTCGCCATGTTGTTCGCGACGGTTGCCGTCATCGCGACCGCTGTTGCTGTCTCGCCGGCCGATGCCGCCACCAAGAAGAAGGTCCGTGTGTCTGACCGTGACGCTGTTTATGGCGCGCGCGGCCCGAACGTGTCCTATCAGCAGGGCCGCACCCGCGTTTACGTGACGCGTCGCTCTTGGCTCGATGCCGGCGTCGAAGTGCTCCCGGGTGACCGCAAGTTCACTGACTATGCCTATCCGCCCGGTTACTCCTTCGCCCGCGACAACAACAACCGTCCGCTGGACCGCCAGCCGCTCAACTCGCAGTGGGATCTCGGCGGCTATCCCGAGCGCTTCCCGCTCTACTGAGCGCAGTGATATATTGATACGAAAATGCCTGGCTCAGCCGGGCATTTTTTGTTTGTGGGGAAGGTCTCACCGATGTCGTCCCCGCGAAGGCGGGGACCCATACACGCCGAAGATCTAATCGAAGCGCTGTAGCCGCAACTCTGTCGCTTAACCCACGCTCATCGTGGTTATGGGTCCCCGCCTTCGCGGGGACGACAGATCGAGAGGCTTGAGCCTTCGCGCGCTTAAGCGTGCAGCGCCTGCAACTCCTTCAGCAGTGCTTCGCCCATGCCGGATGTGCTCACCACGGTTGACCCTTCCGACTTGATATCCGCTGTCCGCAGACCCTTTGCCAGCACCGCCGCGATGGCCTGGTCGACCTTGTCGGCCAACTCGCCCATCTCCAGCGAATAACGCAGCGCCATGCCGAACGAGGCGATCATCGCCAGCGGATTGGCCATGCCCTTGCCGGCAATGTCCGGCGCCGAACCATGCACCGGCTCATACATTGCCTTGCGCTTTTTGGTCTTGGCATCGACTTCGCCGAGCGAGGCCGAGGGCAGCATGCCGAGCGAACCGGTCAGCATCGCCGCGATATCCGAGAGCATGTCGCCGAACAGGTTGTCGGTAACGATGACGTCGAACTGCTTCGGCCACTTCACGAGGTTCATGCCGCCGGAATCGGCGAGCTGATGCTCGAGCGTGACGTCCTTGTATTCGCGGCCATGCACCTGGGTGACAACCTCGTTCCAGAGCACGCCCGACTTCATGACGTTACGCTTCTCCATCGACGTCACCTTGTTCTGACGCTTGCGGGCCAGATCGAAAGCGACGCGGGCGATGCGCTCGATTTCATAGGTGTCGTAAACCTGCGTATCGACGGCACGCTTCTGGCCGTTGCCGAGATCGGTGATGGTCTTCGGTTCGCCGAAATAGACGCCGCCTGTGAGCTCGCGCACGATCATGATGTCGAGGCCCTCGACGACCTCACGCTTCAGGCTCGATGATTCCGCCAGCGCGGGATAGCACACGGCTGGGCGCAGATTGGCGAACAGGCCGAGATCCTTGCGCAGGCGCAGCAAGCCGGCCTCGGGGCGATGCTCATAAGGCACGCTGTCCCACTTCGGGCCGCCGACGGCGCCGAAGATGATGGCGTCGGCCGCATCCGCCTTGGCCATTGTGGCATCGGTGATAGGGAGCTTGTCGGCATCATAGGCGGCGCCGCCAACCAGGCCGTTCTCGATCGTGAATTTGGCGATGCCCTGGGCATCGATCCAGTTGATCAGGCGCTTCACCTCGGCCATCACTTCAGGGCCGATGCCGTCGCCGGGGAGAAGCAGCAATTTGTGCGTTGCCATATTCAAGTGCCCTTGCAATCCGTTACTGATTGCCGCGAGTGCTAAGACGTCATTGCGGGAATGGCAAGACAGTGTTGCCGAAGGGATGATTGCGGGTGCCGTGAAACCTGCGACATTGGTGACGCAGCGGAGATCCCCGTGACGTCATCTGTGCCTTCCCCGGCGCGCCCTAACCCGGCGTGGCTGATACTCGTCCTGTCGCTCGCGCCGGCCATCGGGCTCGGCATCGGCCGCTTTGCCTATTCGCTGGTGTTGCCCGATATGCGCGACAGCCTGCAATGGTCCTATTCGGCGGCCGGCTTCATGAATACCGTCAACGCCGCGGGCTATCTCGCCGGCGCACTGGTTGCGGCCGGGCTCGGCAGGCGCTTCGGTCTGATCGCGGTGATTCAGGGCGGTACGCTTGCTTGCATCCTGTCGCTCATCGTTTGCGGCGTCACCGTGGATTTTACGCTGCTCAGCATCGCGCGGCTGGTCACCGGTTTTGGCGCGGCGGTTTCGTTCGTGGCCGGCGGCGCGCTCGCCGCCACCATCGGCCTCGCTTATCCCGAACGGTCGTCCTATCTGCTCAGTCTGTTTTATGCCGGGCCAGGTATGGGTATCCTCCTGTCCAGTCTGATCGCGCCGTTCGTGCTGCAGGGCTTTGGTCCGGGCTCCTGGTGGATCGTGTGGTTGGTCCTCGGTCTTGTCTCGGTCGTGATCGGCCTGCCGCTATTGCGTCCGCGCGTCGATGCGTCCGATGACACGTCAACGGACGACAAGGTGCCGCTCGCGATCCGCCCGATGTGGATTTACCTCATTGCCTATTTCATGTTTGGCGCCGGCTATATCGCCTACATGACCTTCATGATTGCCTATGTGCGCGATGGTGGCGGCAGCGCTTTGGCACAAAGCGCGTTCTGGTGCCTGATCGGCGTCAGCTCGTTCGCGTCGCCGTGGCTGTGGCGCGGTGTGCTGGCACGTGGCCAGAGCGGCCGCGCCATGGCAATCATTCTTGGCACCAATGCGGTAGGCGCAGCGATGCCGCTGCTCGGGCATTCGCCTGTGGTGCTCGGCATCTCCGCCGCCATTTTCGGCGTTGCATTCTTCGCGGTGGTTGCGGCAACCACGGCCTTCGTGCGCTTCAACTATCCTCGCGCGGCATGGTCGAAGGCCATCGCGGCGGTGACGATCGTGTTCGGCATCGGCCAGACTCTGGGTCCGATCGCGGTGGGTGCCATTTCGGACGCGACCGGCAGTCTCACATCCGCTCTTGTGGTCTCAGCAGCGACGCTGGTGTTCGGTGCGGTGCTGGCGATGTTCCAGAAACCGATCAGCTTCCGCTGAAATCGTTATAGCCCTGATCTTCCCAATAGCCGCCTTTGTAGTCGTTGGTGACTTCCATCGCGACGACGTATTTCGGATTCTTGAATCCGAGTTTGGTCGGTACGCGGATCTTCATCGGGAAACCATAGGCCCGCGGCAGGAGCTGGTTGTCGAATTTGAAGGTCATCTGCGTCTGCGCATGCATCGCCGTGGGCATATCGAGCGAGCTCGCATAGTCCTCGGCGCAGCGAAAATGAACCCACTTCGCATTGGTGTCCGCGCCGACCAGTTTCAGGAAGTCGCGCAGCGGCGTGCCCTGCCAGGAGCCGATGGCGCTCCAGCCTTCCACGCAGATATGGCGGGTGATCTGCGATACTTCCGGCAGCTTGTGCAGTTCATCCAGCGTCCAGGACCTCTTGTCCTGCACCAGACCGGAGACTTCGAGCTTCCACTCCTTGCCGTCCACATTCGGTGCGTCGTCCTCGGCGTAGAAGGCGTTGAACGGGAACGGACGCTTGATGTCTTTCTCGGAATAGGTCGGCGCCAGCGTGTTCGGATTGAAGATTCGGGCCTGAACCATGTCGTTGAACTTGGACATATGCGTCAGCAGGTTCTCGGCCGAGAGACTGTCACTCACGTCGCAGCCGGTGAGCAAAGTCAATGCGCCGAAGCTTGCACCCGACGCGATGAAACGGCGACGCGACAGATCGGGCATCAGTTTGGTGGCATCCTTGACGAGGAGATTCTTGTCGACGCCGGGAATGATGAGGGAGCGGAGTTTCCTGATCATGGTCGTATCCCTCAGCGTCCGATGATCATTGCACGCAGACTCTTCGGCACGATCAGGGCCAGAGCGACGTGGATGACGAGGAAGCCGACGATGGCCGCCATCATGAAGAAATGCACATAGCGGGCGGTGTCGTAGCCGCCGAACAGCGCAGTAAGATATTGCAACTGGACGGGCTTCCAGATTGCGAGGCCCGACAGGACGATCAGAATGCCGACCACGATAATCCCGGTATAGAGCAGCCTCTGCACCTGATTGTAGGTTGAGAGATCAGCGTGCGAGAGCTTGCCGGTCAGCGCAGCCTTGGTGTCGTCGAGCACACCTTTCGCCGAGATAGGCAGCAGCTTCTTGCGGAAGCGTCCGGTGACCATGCCAAGAGTGAGATAAACGAGGCCGTTGATCACCAGCAGCCACATGGCGGCGAGGTGCCACATGATGCCGCCGCCGAGCCAACCACCCAGCGTAATGGATGATGAGAATGTGAAATTGAACAGCGGCGAGGCGTTGTAGATCTGCCAGCCCGACATGATCATCAGCACGATCGCGACGGCGTTGATCCAGTGCACGACGCGCACCCAGGCGGGCTGGATGACTTTGGTGTTCGTAACCTTGGTTGCGGCGCGGTCGCTGGCGGCTGTGATGCTCGACATAGGCATATCCTGGGCTGAGCAGTGGTTCGATTGGTGCTCGGTGACGCGAGTTATTACCAGCTATACGGCATAACCGGTCGTTCGTTACGGCGGCTCCTGTAACAACCCCGGTCGGGCCGGCTCATATCGATCACAAAAAAGCGAGCCGGGTTGCCCCGGCTCGCTCCTTTTGCGCCCCTCGGTATCCTTCGGGGACGCGCGCGCATCCAGTGAGGACAAGTAAGGATGCGCGAACTTGTTGCGCAGAAGCCAGAGATCAGGCTTTCGGCATCAGGACAGTATCGATGACGTGAATCACGCCGTTCGACTGGTTAACGTCGGCGATGGTTACAGTCGAGGAACCGCCCTTGGCATCGACGATCATCACCTTGCCGCCCGAAGCCTTCACGGTCAGCTCTTCGCCTTCCACGGTCTTCAGCTTCTGGCCGTCCTTGAGGTCGGCGGCGTTCAGCTTGCCGGGGACCACGTGGTAGGTCAGGATTTTGGTCAGGGTCGCCTTGCTCTCAGGCTTCACCAGCGTATCGACGGTACCGGCCGGCAGTTTGCCGAAGGCGGCGTTCGTCGGTGCGAACACCGTGAACGGGCCCTTACTGGAGAGGGTATCGACCAGGCCGGCGGCCTTCACGGCGGCGACCAGCGTGGTGTGATCCTTCGAGTTGACGGCGTTCTCGACGATGTTCTTCGACGGATACATCGGCGCGCCGCCGACCATCACGGTCTTTTCGCCCGACATTTCGCTCTTCATCATCTTCTTGTCTTCGGCCTGTGCGGGGGCAAGCACGGCGCCAGTGATGGCGAGGGTGCTGAATGCGACGGCCGACAGAAGTGCAATGCGCTTGGACATGGATCGTCTCCCGAGTGATGTAAGTGACCAGCGATCTTGCTGGTGCGATGAATGGCATCAACCGCGGCAATCCCCTGGAGGCCAGATTGCGCCGTCGATGCCCGAGTTACGCGAGGTCTCGGGACCAGTTTCAGGCTATATTTTTCGGCGCCGTTGAAACTTTTGCGGGCGCATCCCGTTCGCGCGAGGCAACAACGCGTTCGATGCATCGCGTTTGATACAATCACGCGCGGAAACCGCGGCAGGATGACGCGACCCAGGCGGCCGATCCACCAGATATGGGGGCGATCCCCATGGGGCATGCGTTGCCTAGATATAGCCATTCTTGCTAAGGAACGGGACAAATGACGCGATCGTCAGGCTAGCTGCACCGGTCGCTCCCGCACTCCTGCACCGCGTGACCTTGCCATGAACGCCAACCTGTTTTCTCGCCTGTTCGACAAACTCGACGATGCCTCGCGTCTCGCCATCGAGACGCCCGAGGGCAAGCACATCAGCTATGGCGATCTGATCGCGCTAGCGGGCCAGATGGCCAACGTGCTGGTGGCTCGCGGCGTCAAGCCGGGTGACCGTGTCGCGGCGCAGACCGAGAAGTCGGTGCCCGGTCTGGTGCTGTATCTGGCGACCGTGCGCGCCGGCGCGGTCTATCTGCCGCTCAACACCGCCTATACGCTGAACGAGCTCGATTACTTCATTACCGACGCCGAACCGTCGCTGGTGGTGTGCGATCCCTCCAAGGCTGAAGGCTTCGCCGCCATTACGGCCAAGGTCAGTGCGAAGGTCGAGACGCTGGGCGCCGACGGCAAGGGTTCGCTGACCGATGCGGCAGCGAAAGAGAAGCCGGACTTCAGCACGGTCGAGCGCAAGAACGAAGATCTCGCCGCGATCCTCTATACGTCGGGCACCACCGGCCGCTCCAAGGGCGCGATGCTGAGCCACGACAATCTGGCGTCGAACTCGCTGAGCCTTGTTGAATACTGGCGTTTCACCAAGGACGATGTGCTGATCCACGCCCTGCCGATCTATCACACGCATGGTCTGTTCGTGGCGAGCAATGTGACGCTGTTTGCGCGCGCGTCGATGATCTTCCTGCCCAAGCTCGATCCGGAACTCATCATCAAGCTGATGGGCCGCGCCACCGTGCTGATGGGCGTGCCGACTTTCTACACGCGTATCCTGCAGTCGCCGAATCTGACGAAAGAGACTTGCAGCCACATGCGGCTGTTCATCTCCGGCTCCGCGCCGCTGTTGGCCGATACGCATCGCGAATGGTTCGCGCGCACCGGCCATGCTGTGCTCGAGCGCTACGGCATGACCGAAACCAACATGAATACGTCGAACCCTTATGACGGCGAGCGGGTACCCGGCGCGGTGGGCTTCCCGCTTCCCGGCGTCTCCGTGCGCGTCACCGATCCCGAAACGGCCAAGGAACTCGCGCGCGACACCATCGGCATGATCGAGGTGAAAGGGCCGAATGTGTTCCAGGGCTATTGGCGGATGCCGGAGAAGACCAAGGCGGAGTTCCGCGACGACGGGTTCTTCATCACCGGCGACCTCGGCAAGATCGACGCCAAGGGCTATGTCCACATTCTCGGCCGCGGCAAGGATCTGGTGATCTCGGGCGGCTTCAATGTCTATCCGAAGGAAATCGAAAGCGAGATCGACGCCATGCCCGGCGTGATAGAAAGCGCCGTGATCGGCGTGCCGCATGCAGATTTCGGTGAGGGCGTCACCGCCGTGGTCGTGAGCGACAAGAAGACCGCGATCGACGAGGCCTCCGTGCTCAAGGCGCTGGATGGCCAGATCGCCAAGTTCAAGATGCCGAAGCGCGTGATTTTCGTCGACGATCTGCCGCGCAACACCATGGGCAAGGTGCAGAAGAACGTGCTGCGCGATAGTTACAAGGATATCTACGCGAAGTAAGTCCTCGCACGGTCCCTCATGGTGAGGAGGCGCGCAGCGCCGTCTCGAACCATGAGATGCTGTGTGGCCATACCCTAGATCACATGCTCCGGCGCGAGTGCGCAGGCCGAATTCGGATCCATCTCGATCTGGATCGTCGCGTGCTCAATGCCGAAGTCACGCTTCAGGCGCGCGGCGACTTCCATCAGATAGGCGTCGCCGGGCGCGCCTGACGGGATCACCATGTGACAGGTCAGCGCCACTTCGGTTGTGCTCATCGGCCAGATATGCAGGTCGTGCACCTGCGCGACGCCGGGGCATTGTTCGAGGTAGCCGCGCACGGCAACGGGGTCGATACCGCGCGGAACGGCGGCGAGCGACATCGCAGTGGAGTCGCGCAAGAGGCTCCAGGTGCCCCAGACGATCAGCACACAGATGACGAGGCTGGTCAGGGCGTCGATCCACAGCCAGCCGGTGAACATAATGGCGATCGCGGCGATGACCACGCCAACCGAGACCGCAGCGTCGGCGACCATATGCAGATAGGCGCCGCGGATGTTGAGGTCGCTGTTGCGGCCCGAGGCAAACAGCCACGCGGTCACGCCGTTGATGACGATGCCGATGGTGGCGACGATCATAACGGTGACCTCGGCTACCGGTTCGGGATTGAACAGTCTTAGCACGGCTTCCCAGGCGATGGCACCGACGGCAACCAGCAGGAACACCGCGTTGAAGAGCGCCGCCAGAATTGAAGAACCGCGCAAGCCATAGGTGAAGCGCGGCGTCGGCGCGCGCTTTGACAGTACAGCTGCGGTCCATGCCGCGATCAGCCCGAGCACATCCGAGAGATTGTGCCCGGCATCGGCCACGAGCGCCATCGAGCCGCTGGCATAGCCGTAAATCGCCTCGATGACGACGAAGACGGTATTGAGGCTGATGCCGATGGCAAAAGCCATGCCGAAATTAGCGGGCGCATGCACATGTCCGCCGGGACCGTGGGAATGACCGGCGTGATCGCCTTGCGCGTGGTCGTGGCCGGCATGGTCGTGTGTGTGACCGTGGTCGTCATGATCGTGATGTGAGTGCGCCATCGGTGTTCCGTCGTGTGGTCTGACGGCATCCATAGCAAGTTGTGATCCGGATACTATTACGGTTGTTGCTGCGCGTCGGCCGCCCCGATTTACGGGGTCATATTAGAGCGATGACAAACCGGCTACCGACGATGAATAGATAAATTCCAAACGCCATTTCCAGCGCGCGCTTCGACATCGCATGCGCCGCCTTCACGCCGAGCGGCGCCACCAGCAGGCTGGTCGGCATCACCAGCAGCGCACCGATCAGCGAGACATAACCGATGGCGAACGGCAGCTGCAGCGCTGCGACATCGGGAAAGCGCGCAGCGGCCGGCCAGCCGGCATAGATGTAGCCGATGGCGCCGGGGATCGAGATCAGCACGGCGAGTGCTGAGGATGTCGCCACCGCCTGATGGATAGGCCGGCCATAAAAGGTCATCAGCAGGTTCGAGAACAATCCGCCGCCAATGCCCATCAGCGTGGAGAGAAGACCGACGTAGAAGCCGTAAATCTTCATCAGTGGGCCGTCGGGCAAGTCGTCGCCGAGCTTCCAGCCGTCGCGCGCGAGCAGCAGCCGTGCCGCCGCGGACCAGGCAACGGCAACGAAAACGATCTTGAACAGCCGCTCCGGGGCATAACGGGCTGTGACGCTGCCGATGACGACGCCGATCAGGATCGGCCACCACCACTTCCGCAGGATCTCAATATCGACGGCGCCTCGGGCCATATGGGCACGGAAGGACCGGATCGAGGTCGGGATGATAATGGCCAGCGAGGTGCCGATACAGAGCGGCATCCGTACTTCCAGAGGCACTCCGGCGATGCGGAAACACTCGTAAAATACGGGGACCAGGATGGCGCCTCCGCCTATCCCGAAGACACCTGCCAGGAAACCGGCCAGTGCGCCGACGGCAATAAGAAGCGCCGCCAGTTCGACAATCTCGGTTACATTGAGCCCAGCCATTCCCGCCCCGATTGCCATTTGCTATCGCATCATGAAGTTCTCATGAATCGCGCTTCACCAAGGCTGTCAGCAACAAGCCCGGCAACTGTCAATACCCGCAAATGCAAGGCTCATTTGAAGCTCTGAACGATTGTTCGGAGTATGTCATTTCGCGATTGCACTGGTTGTTTTGAGTTCGTAAATAGAATTGCTCTACGCGATCCCCAATCGGGCACCGTCTGCCCATTAACCTGTCAAAGTTGCTAAATGACCGCTCGGATCGAACGACCCCTTTCGCCGCATCTCCAAGTGTACCGCTGGACCCTGACGATGGCGCTGTCCATCGTGCATCGCGCTACTGGCGTCGCCTTGTATTTCGGCACCTTGCTTCTTGTCTGGTGGCTGATCGCCGCTGCGTCCGGCCCAGCCGCCTATGCCCATGTACAGGCCTTCACCGGCAGCATCATCGGTCGCCTGATCGCATTCGGCTACACGTGGGCGCTGATCCATCATGCCATGAGCGGCGTCCGCCATCTGGTTTGGGATCTCGGTTACGGTTTCAAGCCATCCGAGCGTGAATGGCTCACCTGGGCGGCATTGATCGGCGGCATCGGCATCACCATCCTGCTCTGGATCATTGCCTACGCGATCGGAGGCGGACGATGAGCGGTTCCAACTCTCCGAAGTCGGTGCGCACGCCGCTCGGCCGCGTCCGTGGTCTCGGCTCCTCGCATTCGGGCACATCAGACTTCTGGCGTCAGCGCCTGACCGCCGTGGCTATGCTGCTGCTGATGATCCCTGTGATCTTCATCGTGATGTCGGTTTTCAGAAGCAATCAGGCCGGCGTGGCGCAGGTCCTTGGTTCGCCTATTGTCGCCATCGTCATGTTGCTCTTCATCGTTGCCAGCGTCTGGCACATGAAGATCGGCATGCAGGTCGTGATCGAAGACTATGTCCATGACGAGAAGATCAAGCTGATCTCGATCATCGGCAACAATTTCTTCTCTGCCGCCGTGGCGCTGGCATCGATCTACGCCATCCTTAAACTTTCATCCGGAGTGTAGCGCATGGCCGTCAACGGCACTGGCGCGAACGGCGTTGGCGGCCCCGCCACCAACGGCCACGCCTATCCCATCGAAGATCACACCTATGACGTCGTTGTCGTTGGCGCCGGCGGCGCCGGCCTGCGCGCGACCGTCGGCTGCGGCGAAGCTGGTCTGCGCACCGCCTGTATCACCAAGGTGTTCCCGACCCGCTCGCACACGGTTGCTGCCCAGGGCGGCATCTCTGCCTCGCTCGGCAACATGCACGAGGACAACTGGCGCTGGCACATGTACGACACCGTGAAGGGGTCGGACTGGCTCGGCGATCAGGATTCCATCGAATATATGGTGCGCAACGCGCCCGATGCCGTTTACGAGCTCGAACATTGGGGCGTGCCGTTCTCGCGCACCGAAGACGGCAAGATCTATCAGCGCCCGTTCGGCGGCATGACCATGGATTACGGCAAGGGCCAGGCCCAGCGCACCTGCGCGGCCGCTGACCGGACCGGTCACGCCATGCTGCACACGATGTACGGCCAGGCCCTGCGTCACTCGGCCGAGTTCTTCATCGAATACTTCGCCATCGATCTGATCATGGACGATCAGAATGTCTGCCGCGGCGTCATTGCACTCAAGCTCGACGACGGCACGCTGCATCGCTTCAAGGCGCAGACCGTCATTCTCGCCACCGGCGGCTATGGCCGCGCTTACGCCTCCTGCACCTCGGCGCATACCTGCACTGGTGACGGCGGCGGCATGGCGCTGCGGGCTGGTTTGCCGCTGCAGGACATGGAATTCGTTCAGTTCCATCCGACCGGCATTTACGGTTCGGGCTGTCTCGTCACCGAAGGCGCGCGCGGCGAAGGCGGTTATCTCGTCAATGCCGAAGGCGAGCGCTTCATGGAGCGTTACGCACCGTCAGCCAAGGATCTCGCCTCGCGCGACGTGGTTTCGCGCGCCATGACCATCGAAATCCGCGAAGGCCGCGGCGTCGGCAAGAAGAAGGATCACATCTTCCTTCATCTCGACCATCTCGATCCGAAGGTGCTGGCCGAACGTCTGCCGGGCATCTCCGACTCGGCGCGCATTTTCGCCGGCGTCGATGTCACCAAGGAGCCGATTCCGATCGTTCCGACGGTGCACTACAACATGGGCGGCATCCCGACCAACTATCACGGCGAAGTCGTCACCAAGAAGGACGGCGACGACAATGCGGTGGTGCAGGGCCTGATGGCCGTGGGCGAAGCTGCCTGCGTGTCGGTGCACGGCGCCAACCGTCTCGGCTCCAACTCGCTGATCGATCTCGTGGTGTTCGGCCGTGCGGCCGCGCTGCGCTGCGCTGAGAAGCTGACGCCGAATGCCAAGCAGCCCGACCTGCCGAAGGACTCGGCCGACCGCGCGCTGAGCCGTCTCGATCACTACCGCTATGCGAAGGGTGGCACTTCGACCGCGAAGATCCGCGAGAACATGCAGCATGTGATGCAGACCAACTGCGCCGTGTTCCGCACTGGTGAAGTGCTGAACGAAGGCAAGGAGTTGATCCACAAGGTGTATGGCGGTATCGGCGATATCGCCGTGTCTGACCGGTCGCTGGTGTGGAATTCGGATCTCATCGAGACCCTCGAATTCGACAACCTGATCACTCAGGCCATCGTCACCATGGACTCGGCTGCGAATCGCACCGAGAGCCGCGGCGCGCATGCGCGCGAGGACTTCTCGGATCGCGACGACAAGAACTGGATGAAGCACACGCTGGCGTGGATCGATGGGGGCGGCAAGACCACCATCGATTATCGCCCGGTGCACGACTACACGATGACCAACGACGTTCAGTACATCGTGCCCAAAGCGCGCGTGTACTAATGATGACAGCGAAGGCTTGAGAGAATGGCTGAGTTCGCACTTCCGAAGAATTCCAAGATCACCGGCGGCAAGGAATGGCCGAAGCCGGCCGGCGCCACGCAGACGCGCGAATTCCGCGTCTATCGCTGGAATCCGGATGACGGCAAGAACCCGTCGGTCGACACCTATCACATCGATACCAACGACTGCGGTCCGATGGTTCTCGATGGTCTGATCTGGATCAAGAATAACATCGATCCGACGCTGACCTTCCGCCGCTCTTGCCGCGAAGGCGTCTGCGGCTCCTGCGCCATGAATATCGATGGCCAGAACACCTTGGCCTGCACCCGTGCGATGGACGAAGTCGACGACGGCGCCATCAAGGTCAATCCGCTGCCGCATCAGCCCGTCGTGAAGGACCTGGTGCCGGATCTCACCAACTTCTACGCCCAGTATGCGTCGATCGAGCCGTGGCTGAAGACCACCACGCCGACCCCGCAGAAGGAATGGAAGCAGAGCCATTCGGACCGCGAGAAGCTCGACGGCCTCTACGAATGCATCCTGTGCGCCTGCTGCTCGACCTCGTGCCCAAGCTATTGGTGGAACAGCGACCGCTTCCTCGGTCCGGCTGCCCTCCTTCAGGCCACCCGCTGGGTCAAGGATTCGCGCGACGAAGCCACCGGCGAGCGCCTCGACAATCTCGAAGATCCGTTCCGGCTCTATCGCTGCCACACCATCATGAACTGCGCCAAGGCGTGCCCGAAGGGTCTCAACCCCTCTGAAGCCATCGCCGAGCTGAAGATGAAGATGGTCGAGCGTCAGGTCTGACGTTTTAAGGATCCGGGTTTGCCGATTGTCTTTGGACAATAAAGTTCTTACTAAACAATAGAGTCCTTACGGCGCCATGACGAAAGTCGCGGCGCCGTAGCTCGTTCAGGGATAGAGCCAATTGTCGGCGCACAAATAGTCGTTTCTGCTCTTCGTCAGCCGCCCATCAAGGGCCGGTATTACGAACCGTAAGGGCCGCCTGCGGGTCGGGTAGCTTTTCCGAAACCGTATAAAATTGTTTGACCTTCTCATGATCCGTCAGGTTTGACGGCCGGTACCCGGCTCGTTGGCACGCACTGCGGCGGCTTGGACCGCTAAGGCGTGTTCGAATGCGTCGGTGTTACCCGGCGCGATGGTGAGTTCGACCCTGATCCCAATCATCGTATCGCCTCGCATCTACGGCCGACGGAAACCCGGCCCTATAACCGGGCCGGGTCCAGCGGCGGATTATGCCTTAGCCACGAACTCCTGCGTGGTGACGGCGTTGGCGTAAAATGGGGCGATCTCGGCGACGAAGTCGTCCTGCTGTTTGCGAGTATAGCCGGCTGACGCGTCGTAGATGACGTTGGTGTGGTAGCCGAGGTCGTGCGCGTTGCGCATCGAAGACTCGACGCACTGTCGCAGCGAGAAGCCGGCGAGGTAGATGTCGAAGATGCGGTTGTTGCGCAGGTAGCCGTCGAGCGTGGTTCCAACAAAAACGCTGCTGCCGCCGGCGCGCTCGCGAACGACATGCTCGCCCGCCGCCGGCTCGAAGCCGGGGAAGAAATCGGCCTGCTCGCCCAGGAACGCGCCATGGTCGCGCGTGATCTTGCGCAGGCCGTACTTGGCCTCGCCCAGCACCTTGAAGGTCGGCTCGAACTTCAGCGCTGCGTGGATCACGTGCAGGCCGCGACGGCGGGCCTCTTCGAGGATGATCTTCGAATTGGCGATAGCGGTGTCGACCTGCTCCCGGTCCTGAAACACCGGATAAATGCCGCCGGTCGGGGAGAGCCAGTCGTTGACATATTCGACCAGGATCAGCGCGCTCTTGGATGGGTCGGTCATGATATCACTCCTTGGAATTCTGGTTGTTAAGCCGCGATCATTGCGCCCTGCTGGCGCAGGTGATCGCGAAACAGGTCGGGATAGGTGTCGATCACGGCGTTCTGGACGCTGGATCGCTCGGCAAGTGCCGCGCGCCACGCCGTCACACGTGGCAGGCCAGCAAAGATCGGGTCCGCTACTTCCGGATCGGTGATCCCGAAATAGCGAAACAGCGGTGCGTAGACCGCATCGACCAGACCAAAGTCCGCCCCGGCGAAATAGGGGCCGTCGCCCAGTTCCGCCTCGATCTTGCTCAGCCGATCACGGAAGGCGGCCCGCTTCGCGTCGGCGGTCGCAATGTCCTTGGCGTGGAGGAACTGCCAGCCCTCCGTAAAGGTCTGGGTGGCGAATTCGATCCAGGCGCGATGCCGCGCACGCAGCAATGCATCGTCGGGGTACATCGCCGCGCCACCCTGCGTCTCGTTCAGATATTCGCAGATAACCACGCTTTCGAAGAGGATCGCATCCTCACCGTTCGGCTGGTGCACCTTCAGCACCGGCACCTTGCCGGTCGGCGACAGGGCCAGGAACCAGTCGGGCTTGGCTGATAGATCGACGTTGACCCGGTCGAACCCCACCCCCTTTTCGAGCAGGACGATCGCGGCACGCTGGACGAACGGGCACAGTGGGTGGCTGATGAGAGTAAGATCGGTGTCGGTCATGATGGTTTCTCCGATGGAGCCGGATGCAGCATCAGAGCGACTGACCACCCGAGACATCGAAGGTAGTGCCGTTGGCCCAGCCCATGTCATCGGACAGGATCGCTGCGACTGCGCCACCGATATCATCGGGTTGACCGGCGCGGCCGAGCGCGATCTTGCTCGCGACGAAGGCATTGGCCTGTTCGTCGTCGCGGACCCGGCCACCGCCGAAATCGGTGGCGATGGCGCCGGGCGCGATGGCGTTGACGCGGATCTGCCGCGCGCCGAGCTCGAGCGCCATGAACCGGGTCAGCGTCTGGAGCCCAGCTTTGGCCGCCGCATAAAGGCCGAAGCTGGCCATCGACGTGCGCGTGAAGCCCGTCGAGACGTTGAGGATGCGTCCGCCATCGGCGATGATCGGTAGCAATGCCTGCGTCAGGAACACCGGTCCGCGCAGGTGCATGTCGATCATCATATCGAACTGTTCCTCGCTTGCGTCAGCGACCTGCACGTGGACGACCGCACCGGCGTTGTTGACCAGATAGTCGAACCGGTCGCTGCCGAAGCGGCTCCGGAGCGTCTCGGCGAAGGATGCGGCGAAGGCTGGGAAGCTTGCTACCTTGGTGACGTCGAGCGCGAGCATCGCCGCTGTGCCGCCCAGCGCCTCGATCTCGCTTACCAGCGTCTGGGCTTCCGCGGCGCCCTGGCGATAGGTGCCGACGATGCCGACGCCGCGACGGGCGAGGTGCAGCGCCATGCTGCGACCGAGGCCGCGGCTGGCGCCGGTAATGAGTGCGATCTTCTGAGACATGGCTACATTCCTTGTGATTTGGATTTTCCGGACGGCGCGCCGCTTAGGCGTCACGTTCGCTGCCAGCCAGATAGGCGCTTGCTGTGTCCAAAGCCCCGCCTGATGCTCTCAATTACTTGCCTGATTGTCTCAGGCTCTTTGCGGACGTGAGGATTGATGTCATACTCCTTGGCATGACCGACAGCCTGAAGCCCCTTTGCGATCTCGCGCTCCGCCACGGGCGGACCGGAATGCCCCTCACGCCCATCCCGCGCCTGGAAATCGGCGTCGGACAGGCGACCTCGGGCACGTCGCCATGTCTCTACCGTTCGATGATCTGCTTCATCCTGCAGGGATCGAAAGAGGTGGCCATCCACGACGAGTTGCTGCGCTATGACGCGTCTCAATATCTGGTCAGCGCACTCGATCTTCCCTTGAGCGGACAGATCCATGACGCTGACGACGGCAGTCCTTTTGTGGCGGTTTCGCTGGTCCTTGATCCGGCACTTCTCGCCGAGGTCGCATCGACGATGCCGGCGGTGCGCGACGCGGAATCGCCAGGCAGCGGCATCGCGATCAATCCGATGACGCCCCAGCTACGTGATACGCTGCTACGACTGCTGGCGTTGCTCGACACGCCGGCGGACATCCCGGCGCTCGCGCCGATGGCGGAGCGCGAATTGCTCTATCGTCTCCTGCAAGGCCCGCAGGGGCGACTGTTGCGCCACATCGCCCGCCCGGAAGGCGCGATCGGCGGCATCCGCCGCGCGGTTGAATGGATTCGCGACCGCGGCAACACGCGGCTGCGGATCGAGGCGCTATGCGAAGCCGCCGGCATGAGCCGCGCCAGCCTGCATCGCCACTTCGTCGCGCTGACTGGATTGAGCCCGATCCAGTATCAGAAGCAGATACGCCTTCAGGAAGCACGCCAGTTGCTGCTCGCCGGCGACCATAGTGCCTCCGACGTCGCCTATGCGGTCGGCTATGAAAGCGCCTCTCAGTTCAGCCGCGAGTATCTTCGGCAGTTCGGGGCTCCGCCCGTCCGCGACGTGCGCAAGCTCAGGCAGTCAATCGACAATCAAATGATCAATTAGACGGCTGTCAACTTCGATGCTGTTGACGCCAGGCTGTTCAAGGGATCCGGGGGGCATCGCCCAATGCGAGCCGTCGCGCTGGACTTACCAAGTCACCATCCTCTCCGGAAAGCGTGAGGCGCAACGTCATGCCGATGGCACAGGACCCAATGATCGGGACGGACGAAGACGGCCGCCTACTAGGGCGTGTACTCATAAATCGAGGATCGTGAGCAAGCTCAACCCATTTCGCTATCCGGCGGATTGCAGACTCAAACCTGACATCGCCTCAGGTCCCTTTGGTGCCAATAAGAGACATGCTCCCTTGGAGTTTCCGCGCAATTCGGTGTCTACTTGCAGGACATTTGGAGGACTGCATGTCGGCGCAGCAATATTCTCGTCGTAGGGCCGTTTCATCCCTGGTTGCTACACTCGCCTGTGCGATGGGCGGCCCCATCTTCGCAACCGCAGAACCAACATTCCCCGACGCGTCGCAAGACTGCACTGGTCCGATTTTCTCCACAACAGGTCCAAACGCCGAGCTTTACGGCGCAAAAGATGGCTATCCCCTTCCCGACATTGGGGAAGCGCGGAGGCAAGGCGGCCCTTGGGAGCCAAGACACCGTGTCGGTGCATTTACCCACATCGACCGAATCTATCCTACACGGCTCATCAAGCGATCTATGATGCCTTGGAAGTTCAAGTGCTCAAAGGCGGAAGTTTACTACAATTTTCAGGGAAGCAAGTTTTCTCCCCTCGACTACATGTCGCGCAATCCGGTTACTGGGCTGCTGATCGCCAAGGACGATCAGATTATCTTCGAGCGCTATCAGTACGCGCGAACTGATCAAGATCGGTTCGTGTCCCAGTCGATGGTCAAGTCAATAACCGGACTGTTGATCGGCATCGCTATCTCAGAGGGTGCGATTAAGTCGGTCGATGATACCCCTGAAATCTATGTGCCGGGCTTTGTAGGTACCGAGTACGGCAGGACACCAATCCGCGATCTGTTGCACATGTCTTCCGGCGTCGATTTCGGTGAAACGAGAGATGGAGGACGCGACCTTAATCGCCTGTGGAACGGCATGGGGATCGCGTTCCCGGAATGGAAGTTGGGCACTGTTAAGAGCATCGTGCAATTCAATCATCGTATCGCCCCATCGGGAACGAGATTTTACTACGCCAGCATCGAAGCCGACGTGCTCGGCATGGTGCTTCAAGGTGCTGTCAACAAGTCAGCCTCCGATTATCTGCGCGAGAAAGTGTGGGAGCCTATCGGCGCGGAAGCCGATGCTAATTGGTTGATAGACGCAGAAGGATTTGAACTAGGGCACTTTGGCTTCAATGCCGTTCTGCGCGATTACGCCCGGCTTGGGCGCTTGCTGGCGCATGATGGCGCATGGGATGGCAAGCAAATCGCTCCGGCGCAATGGATGATTGATGCAACAACAGTCCGAGCCTCGGATCGCTATTTGCTGCCGGGCGCGGCGACGAAAGGATTTGGCTACGGTTATCTCTTGTGGCTGTTTCCCGGCGAGAGGCGACAGTTCGCGTTGTTAGGATACAAGGGCCAGTATATTTGCGTTGATCCGCCCTCTAAGATTGTCATGGTGCACACTGCAATTGAGGACCCGGTACATCGAGCCGAGCCATGGGCCCTATGGTCGGCACTGGTCGATCAGCTAGGCTGACAATAGCTCGCGGCAGACCCGGCATCGACCGCTGTTGGTTATTCGCGTCGCTTTTGACATGTCTGCGGAATGTCCGCTATCCGACTCATTTCGGACCTTCAAGTCGGCGTTGCAAATACTAAGATAGGCATGATTCAAGCTCCCGAACCGGGGCCTCGAATCATGAGATATGAACTCACGGACTTTGAGTGGGCTGTCCTCAGACACCGATCAGGACACCGGTCTGCGCAAGCAGGCCGGTGTTCTTTTTTGCTCACGATTTAAGCATATTGCCTCCTCGAACCCGATCCCTCGGAGCCGCGGCGCTATTTCTCGTTGAAAAGGGGACTCGCCAAGGTTGGCACGGGCTGTGCTAGCCTGTGCCTGATAATTGATCAGGGGGAGTTTTTCATGTTTCGTCAGCTGGGTTTGAGCGTCATGGCGGGTGCAGCGCTGCTGGCGTCTGCGCTATCTGCGAGCGCCGACACCGATGTCAAATTCGCGCTCGACTGGAAATTCGAAGGTCCGTCCGCGCCGTATTTCGTTGCGCTCGACAAGGGCTACTACAAGGCCGAAGGCCTCAACGTGACCATCGACTCCGGTCCAGGCTCGGTCGCCGGCATCGCGCGGGTCGCGGCGGGCACCTATCCGATCGGCTTCTTCGACATCAATTCGCTGGCGCGCTTCCGCGACCAGAATCCGGACAAGGACGTCAAGGGCGTCCTCATGGTTTATGACAAGCCGCCCTTCTCGATTGTCAGCATCGCGAAGTCCGGCATCAATGGGCCGAAGGACCTCGAAGGCAAGATCCTCGGCGCACCGGCGCCGGACGGCGCCTTCGCGCAGTGGAAGGCCTTCGTCAAAGAAAACAAGATCGACGACAGCAAGGTGAAGATCGAGAATGTCGGCTTCCCGGTACGCGAGCCGATGCTCGCCGACGGCAAAGTCGATGCGATCACCGGCTTCTCGTTCTCGTCCTACTTCAACCTGATGTCCAAGGGCATCGCCGAGAAGGACATCAAGGTGATGCTGATGTCGGACTACGGCATCGTGCTTTATGGCAACGCCATCATGGTGAACCCCGAATTCGCAAAGGCCAATCCGAAACTCGTCGCTGGCTTCGTGCGCGCAACTGTCAAAGGCATCATCGACACCATCAAGGACCCCGACACGGCCATCAAGTCGGTGATGAAGCGCAACGAGACCGCCGACGAGAAGATCGAACTCGCCCGTCTCAAGATGTCGCTGAAGGACAACTTCGTGACCCCGTGGGTGAAGGCCAATGGCGTCGGCGGCATCGACGAGAAGCGCATGACGGATGCCATCGATCAGATCGCCGTGACCTACGAGTTCAAGAATCCGAAGCCGAAGGCAGGGGATCTGTTCACCTCGGAATATCTGCCCCCAGCCGACGCGCGAAAATTCTAAGCGTCACGACAGAAGGCCAGGTCGTCGCGCATGGAAGCGTTCGTAGATATCGACGGCGTCACGCTCAAATACCGTGGCGCCTCGGGTGACATTGTCGCGCTCCAGGATGCGACGCTCAAAGTCCAGCGCGGCGAATTCGCCGCGGTGGTCGGCCCCTCCGGCTGCGGCAAGTCCACCTTGATGCGGCTTGTCACGGGCCTGCACAAGCCGACGGCCGGCACTATCGCCATCGACGGCAAACAGGTGACAGGCCCGGTCAAAATGGCCGGCATGGCGTTCCAGAACGCCAACATGCTGCCGTGGCGCAAGGTGATCGACAACGTCCTGCTGCCGCTGGAAATCGTAGAACCACATCGCTCGCAGTTTCGTTCCAAGAAAGTGGAGTTCCGCGCCAAGGCCGAGCAGCTTCTGGCTACCGTCGGTCTCGCCGGCTTCAGCGACCGTTATCCCTGGGAATTGTCCGGCGGCATGCAGCAGCGCGTGTCGCTGTGCCGCTCGCTGATCCACGAGCCGGCGCTGCTGATGCTCGACGAGCCCTTCGCCGCCCTCGACGCGTTCACGCGCGAGGAGCTGTGGTGCGTGCTGCGCGATCTCTGGCAGCGACTGGGCTTCACGGTGATTCTGGTGACGCACGATCTGCGCGAGGCGGCGTTCCTCGCCGACAATATCTACGTCATGAGCGCGCGCCCCGGTCACATCGTCCAGATCAAGCCAGTGGATTTCCCGCGCCCGCGCGATCTGCAGGTGACCTATGAAAAGGATTTCGGCGACATCGTGATGGAGCTGCGCATGAAGATCGCACAGGTGCGCCAGTCATGAACCCGCGGACTCTCGAAAAGCTTTCGCCCTGGCTCTTCACCATTGCCATCTTCCTGGTCTGGGAGCTGGCCTGCATCGTCTTCAAGGTCAACACGTCGGTGCTGCAGCCGCCATCGGCCGCCTTTGCGGCGATGTTCAAACTCTGGCGTGTGTTTCTCTATCATTCCTGGGTCACGCTCTGGGTGACCATGGTCGGATTTGCCCTGGCCGTGGGCTTCGGCATCATTCTCGGTCTCGTCGTGGGCTGGTCGCGGGCGATCTATCGCGGGCTCTATCCCGTGATGATCGGCTTCAACACGATCCCGAAGGTCGCCATTGTCCCGCTGCTGATCCTGTGGTTCGGCATCGGCGAAGTGCCGGCAATCGTCACCGCCTTCCTGATCTCGTTCTTCCCTATCGTGGTCAATATCGCCACGGGTCTGGCGACAACCGAACCGGAACTCGAGGACGTGTTGCGGGCGCTCGGCGCCGGCAAGCTCGACATCATGCTCAAGGTCGGCATTCCGCGTGCGCTGCCATATTTCTTCGGCTCGCTGAAGATCGCTATCACGCTGGCTTTCGTCGGTACCGTCGTGTCGGAGACGCTCGGCGCCAATGCCGGGCTCGGCTATCTGATCGCGCTGGAGGGTGCCAGCTTCCGTATGGCGAATGTCTACGCCGCCCTGCTGCTGCTCGCCTTTGAAGGCGTGCTCATGTACGCGGTCTTCGCGGGGATCGAGCAGCATTTCACCAAATGGGCCTTCCGGTCGCAAATGAGCGCGGCCGGCTAACGCCACAGGACCTCCTCCCGGCTACGGCGGGTTCCCGCCCGCGGAGCGGTTGGTGAGACACCGCCCTTGCGCTAGACTGCAGGGAGTCGGGCAGGTGCTGTGAAGACCGAACACCAAAATTCGTTGAGAACGCTGCAATGGATGATGGCCGCTTCGCTGGCCCTTCCGCTTGCACTGTTTCTGTTCGCGGCGGCGACATCGTGGGTGTCGACCCGCGAAATCGCCGACCGTGAGATCGAGCGTGCGCTCGATGTGGCGCATGAACACGCTTTAAAGGTGTTCGAGACGATCGACCGCAGCCTGTCGGAAATGAACGAGATCGTACGCGGTAAATCCGACGACGAGCTGCGTGCGCAATCGGACCGGATGGCGGGCCGGCTGAAGCAGCTCACCGATGCGCTGCCGCAGTTGAAGTCGGTCTGGGTGTTCGACAATAAAGGTCGCGCGCTGGTCAACAGTCTGGATCTGACGCTGCCGGATCTCGATTTCTCTGATCGCGATTATTACAGGGTCCATATCGCAGGTGATGCCGGCACGTTCATCGGTCAATCATTGTTGCCGCGCCCGCCCTATCAGGGGGCGCCGTTCTTTGGTGTGAGCCGCAGGCGGGTCTCGGCCGACGGCAGCTTCGCCGGCGTGGTGCAGGCCTCTGTCTTTCCGGAATATTTCGATCGTTTCTATGCGCGCATCGGCCACGATGCCGGGAGCTTCTTTGCGCTTGGTCTCACCGATGGTTCGATCCTGGCACGTTATCCGCAGCTCGACCGTGAGGTGCGTCTCGATCCCAAGGGGCCCGTGGGCCGCACCCTGTCGGCCCATCCTGCTGGAGGATTGGTCACGCTTGTCTCGCCCGGCGACAATGTCGAGCGCCGTATCGGCTATCAGCAGCTCGCCGGCTATCCGGTCTATGTCGCGGCAGGTCTTGAGACGTCAGCGATCCGTGCGCGCTGGCTGCGCACCATCAGCTATCATCTGATCTTCGGCGTTCCTGCGACGGCATTGCTGTTCCTGTTGCTGGCATTCGCGATCCGTCGCACCCGCCGGCTCAATTTCGAAGCGCTGAAACGGCGTGAGGCCGAAGAAGCGCTGAAACATGGCCAGCGCCTCGAAGCACTCGGCCAGTTGACTGGCGGCGTCGCGCATGACTTCAACAATTTGCTGACCGTGATCCGCTCGTCAGTCGACTTGCTGCAACGGCCCGATCTCTCGCCGGATCGTCGTGCCCGCTACATTGCAGCGATCTCCGAAACAGTGAATCGCGCCGCCAAGCTGACAGCGCAATTGCTGGCCTTTGCGCGGCGCCAGACGCTGAAGCCTGAAGTATTCGACGTCGGCCAATGCGTGCATTCGGTGAGCGAGATTATCGGCACGCTGACGGGGGCGCCTATCGAAATTATGACCCATGTGCCCGATGAGGCGTTGTTTGTGGATGCCGATATCGGCCAGTTCGAAACCGCGTTGATCAACATCGCGGTTAACGCGCGCGATGCCATGGCGGGCGAGGGGCGGCTGACGATCGCCGTCAGCGCGGCAGAGCAAGTCCCCGTTGCGCTTGCCCTGAGGTCTGACGGCTATGTGGCGATCTCAGTATCCGACACCGGCAGCGGTATTCCTGCCGATCAGTTCGAGCACATCTTCGAGCCATTCTATACGACCAAGGAAGTCGGGCAGGGCACAGGCCTCGGACTTTCGCAGGTGTTCGGCTTTGCCAAACAATCCGGCGGTGAGGTCGTGGTCGCCAGCGAAGTCGGCAAGGGCAGCACTTTCACGCTTTATCTGCCGCGCGTCTCCGGCGACAGCATCGCGCCGGCGCTGTCGGCGAGCGAAGCGCCCGTCGTCGATGGCCACGGCATGTCGGTGCTGGTGGTGGAAGACAATCGCGACGTCGGGACTTTTGCGACCGATGCGCTGAGCGAGCTTGGCTACACCACGGTGTTGCGGCCGAACGCTCAGGAAGCGCTCGTCGAACTCGCCCGTCATGCCACGCACTATGACGTCGTGTTCTCCGATGTCGTGATGCCTGGAATGACCGGCATCGAACTGGCGCAGGAGATTCGAAAACTCTATCCGGATCTGCCGGTGGTGCTGACCTCCGGCTACAGTCATGTGCTGGCGCAGAACGGTACCTTCGGGTTCGAGCTGCTGCATAAGCCCTATTCGATCGAGCAATTGTCGCGGGTGCTCACCAAGGCCGGCACCTGGCGCAAGGCTCAGCGCGAGGCTGTCTGAGCCGCTGGGAACTCCAAGGAACCTTTTGATTTCCTTGGCGTTATCGCGCCATGAGCAAACATTCAGTTAACGAAGCCAAGCCTGCATCCGACGCGTCCGATCTGAAGGGGCCGATTGTCGGGGTCGTTGGCGAGGACGGCAAGCATATCGAGCCGCCGCCGCCTGAAGTCGTGGAGCCCGATCCGGACCTGACGCCGGAAGAGGCCGAGCAGGCACGCAAGGACTATCTGCTGACGCGATTCTGGATCAGCGCGCGTGGCTTCTGGGGCAAGTCGGGCGACAGATTAGCCTGGGTGTTCTCGGTCGGGCTGCTGCTGCTCATCGTCGCCAATGTGGCGTTTCAATACGGCATCAATGTCTGGAACCGCGCGATCTTCGACGCCATCGAGAAACGCGATGCGGCCAGCGTGTTTCATCTCACTGGCGTGTTCTTTCCGCTCGCCATCGGCAGCGTGTTGCTGGGTGTCGCGCAGGTCTATGGCCGCATGGGTATCCAGCGTCGCTGGCGCGCATGGCTGACCAATTCTGTGGTGTCGCGCTGGCTCACCAGCGGCCGCTATTATCAGCTCAATCTTGTCGGCGGCGATCACCAGAATCCCGAATATCGGATCGCCGAGGATCTGCGCATCGCGACCGACTCGCCCGTCGACTTCGTCTCCGGCGTCATCGCGGCATTTCTCTCCGCCACCACCTTCATCGTCGTGCTGTGGACCATCGGCGGCGCGCTGACGCTGACTGTGGGCGGCAGTCTCATCACCATTCCCGGTTTCCTCGTCATTGCCGCGATCATCTATGCGGCCATTGCGTCCGGCTCGATCATGGTGATCGGCCGGCGTTTCGTGCAGATTTCCGAGGACAAAAACCAGGCTGAGGCGGAGTATCGTTATGCGCTTACCCGCGTGCGCGAAAACGGCGAGAGCATCGCGCTGCTCGGCGGCGAGGAAGAAGAGCGCGACGGCATCGACAAGACCTTCGGCAATGTCCTCAGGCAATGGGCACGTCTCGCCGGACAGCATATGCGTACCACGTTGGTGTCGCAGGGCTCGAGCCTGATCGCGCCCGTCGTACCGCTGTTGCTGTGCGCGCCGAAGTTTCTCGACGGCAGCATGTCACTCGGTCAGGTGATGCAGGCGGCGTCTGCCTTCACCATCGTGCAAAGCGCATTCGGCTGGCTGGTCGACAACTATCCGCGCCTTGCCGACTGGAACGCCTGCGCGCGCCGCATCGCCTCGCTGATGATGTCGCTGGACGGCCTCGAACGCGCCGAGCTCGGTGACGGTATCGGCCGTATCAAGCGTGGCGAAACGACGGATGAGACGATGCTGAGCCTGCATGATCTCTCGGTGACGCTCGACGACGGCACTGCCGTCGTCGGCGATGCCGAAGTGAAGATCGAGCCTGGCGAACGTCTGCTCGTCGCGGGCGAGTCCGGTACCGGCAAAAGCACGCTGGTGCGCGCCATTGCGGGCCTGTGGCCATGGGGCGGCGGCAGCGTCAATTTCCATCCGGACCGGCGGCTCTTCATGCTGCCGCAGAAGCCCTATGTGCCGTCAGGCACCTTGCGCCGCGCAGCCGCCTATCCCGCGGCGTCGGAAGACTGGACCGTCGAGCAGATCGGCGAGGCCCTCGACAAGGTCGGGCTCGGCCATCTCAAGGAGAAGATCGAGGAGGATGCGCCGTGGGACCAGACACTGTCCGGCGGCGAGAAGCAACGTCTCGCTTTCGCACGGCTGTTTTTGCACCGCCCTGATATCATTGTGCTGGACGAAGCGACCTCGGCGCTGGACGCGAAGAGCCAGGACAAGATGATGGAGCTGCTCACCAAGGAGCTGCCCAACGCCACGGTGGTATCTGTCGCGCATCGCGTCGAGCTTGAAGCCTTCCACAGCCGCAAGATCGTGCTGGAGCGCCGCAAGGGCGGCGCCAAGCTGGTCAGCGACATCGATCTCATCCCGCGCAAGGGTAAGCGCCGTCTGCTCGGCCGCTTCCTGCGCCAGCGCAAGCCGGCCAGGAGCGCGGCATGACATCAGGCGCTATGAGGTGCTTGCTGCGTGTTTCGACTTAGAAGAAGTTGATCTTCAGCGCCGGCGACAGGAAGATCGCGATATTGGCGAAGAGGCCGCCGGCATAGGCGGCTGAGCGCAGCGACGATTTATCCGCGATGTACAGCAGCGCGTGCGCAATCCGAAACGCAAGATAGAGAGCGGCCAGCACGCTTACGGTCGTCGCCGATGCGCCAAAATTCAACGCTGCAACGACCGAGACTGCGTAGAACGGGAAGCTCTCGAAGGCATTCTGGTGCGCAGCATAGGCGCGGCGTTTGGCACCTGAGAGGTTCTCGGCGCTGTCGCGCGGTGCGCTGTTATCGCGCGATCCCGCTTTGGCATAACCAATAATGATCAGCGGCAGCAGTGCAGCAATCAGAATGCTCCAATAGGCGAACGGCATCGAAATCCCCCAGGTCAAATAGTATGGCCAAACTGCGTCTTGATGGGCGGTTCCTGTTCCGCTGTCAAACCCGCCTTCATCCGGCCCGTTGTCGCGGAACATCGCATCGATCGCGCCGTTGTTAGTTCAGCCCCAAGGGAGACAGATGATGGACAATGACAATACCCGTGATATCGAACGCGCCTGGGAATTGATGAAGAAGATCGGTTTCGCCATGCTGGTGACGCATGATGGCGACAAGCTGCGAGCGCGCCCGATGGCCGCCTATGTGGATCGCGAAGCCGATGCGGTCTACTTCCTCAGCGATGCGCGCAGACACAAGGATGATGAGATCAAGCGCAATCCGAACGTGAATCTCTCTTTCGCGGATGCGAGCGATCAGAAGTATGTCTCGGTGAGCGGTACTGCTGCCGTCTCGAACGATCGCGCCAAGATCAAGGAGCTGTTCACCACCTCCGCAAAGGCGTGGTGGGACAGCGCGGAAGATCCGAATATTCGTGTGCTGAAGTTCACGCCTGACGATGCCGAGTTCTGGGACTCGCCGGGCACTGTGATCAGCTATGTGAAGATGGCCGCTGCGGCTGTGACTGGTACGCGTCCGGACATCGGCACCAACCGTAAGGTCGCAATCTAGATGCCTAAAGACGATTCACCCGGCATCGATCCCGTCGAGGATCCGCCGATCAAGCCCGGTCAACCCTCCGAACCGCCGCAGGAGAGCCCGCCGGGCAATCCGCGGCCCGAGGTACCGCCGCCGGTGCGCGATCCCGGTGAGCCGTCGCGACCCGAAGAGTTGCCTGGAGATGTGCCTGATGAGATGCCGGTGCCAAATCCTGATATCAATCCGGATCAGCAACCGCCTGCAGTGATGTAGCGAACTACAGATCGATGGCCTGAACGCGCAATGAACAAAGCGCGTTTGGGCCATTGTCGTGTCGAAAATAAAAACGAATTTGCATTTGCCTGTCGCCACATTCCGGCCCAATGCATATCAGTTGATCAATGTGCCGATTTGTTCGGCCGACAAAAATCAGTTTGTTGAAGATCCTTATCCGGGGGCCCAAGGTCTATCATGACAAAACTTCGTCTCGTATTACTGGCCACGACGACGCTCGGCGTTGCGCATATCGCAGCGACCGCTGCTTATGCGTCGAGTGTCGATGCGCCGATCGTGCTCGCGCAGGCCGCACCTGCTGCGCCTGAAGGTGAGCCCAAGGCTCCCCCGAAGGCACCACCCAAGGCTCCACCAGCTGCTGCGCCTCCCGCCGCTGCGCCGCCAGCCGCACGCCCTGCGGCGCCTCCGCCGCCGCCACCGGCTCCCCCTGCTGCGCGTCCCGCGCCTCCGGCACCTCCTGCTGCGCCGCCGCCTGCGGCTGCACCTCCGCGCCCGGCACCGCCGCCACCCCCACCACCTGCGGCCGCTCCGCCGCCGCGCCCAGCTCCGCCGCCGGCTCCCGTCGCGCCTCCGGCCCCGCGCGCCGCACCTCCAGCGCCCGCCGTTGCGCCTGTAGCTCCGTCCGCGCCAACGCCGCCCGCTGCGCGTCCCGAACGTCGCGAGCCCGGCGAAGGACGTCCTGAGCGCCGTGAACCCGGTGCAACGCCGCCGGCCGGCGCACGTCCCGCGCCTGCAACGCCACCAGCCGCGGCGCCGGCGACACCGCCTGCAGCAACTCCGCCTGCCGCGCGTCCGGCACCTGCTGCTGCGCCGACACCGGCTCCAACACCGGCGACGCCGCCAGCGGCTGCGACTCCCCCTGCGGCAACGCCTCCTGCAGCAGCACCGGCGCCGTCCGCAGCTCCGGCTGCGCCGGGCACACCGCCTGCTGCGGGTGCGCCTCCGTCTGGTCGCCCCGGTGGCCCTGATGGCCGTGGTCCTGACGGACGAGGTTCGGATGGCCGCCGTGGTCCTCCTGGTGGTCCGGGCGCAGGCGCGCCCGGTGCACCCGGCACGCCGCCCAACGCTGCTGCGCCCGGTGTTACGCCGAACGCTACGGCGCCCGCTGCTGCGCCGCCCACGAGCACTGCTGCACCTCTCGTGGTCGCCCCCGGTGGCGGCAATATCAAGGTCGTGCAGCCGCCCGCACCGACCGTGACGGCACCGATCCCTCAGGCGCCGCCGCCGGCAGTAGCGCTGACGCCGATCGCACCGGGCGCTGCCCCCCAGGGGCCGCGCAACATGGGCGATTTCCGCGGCCAGCGCAGCGAGCGCCAGGAAGGTGGTCGCACGATCATCACCGAGCCTGGACGCATCATCGTGCAGGATCCGAGCGGTCAATCGTTCATCCGCCACAACGAGGTCGATCGCTTCCGCTACGGCGCGCGTGACATCCGTACGGATCGGGTCGGCGGTGAGGATCGGACCATCGTGATCCGTCCCGACGGCTCGCAGATCATCACGGTGGTTGGCCGCGACGGTCAGCTGCTGCGACGTATCCGCAGGGACCGCGAGGGACGCGAGATCATCATCATCGATAACTCGTTCCGTGGTCCGCGTGGCCCCGGCGGTCCGGGTGGTCTCGGCTTCTATGTCGATCTGCCGCCGCCGATGATCCGGATTCCGCAGAACCGTTACATCGTCGATTACGATCAGGCCTCGCCCGATCTGGTCTACGACACGCTGATCGCGCCTCCGGTGGATCGCATCGAGCGCCGCTATACGCTCGATGAAATCCGCTACAGCCCGATGGTGCGCCAGCGCATGCCGTCGATCGATCTGGACTCGATCAACTTCGAGCTAGGCTCGTGGGATATCCCGCCGGATCAGGCCTCGAAGCTGCAGGTGATCGCAGACGGTCTCAACCGGGCAATCTCGCGCAACCCGCGTGCGGTGTTCCTCATCGAGGGTCACACCGACGCGGTGGGATCGGACGTCGACAATCTGTCGCTTTCGGATCGCCGCGCCCAGTCGGCGGCTGAATTGCTCACCCAGCAATTCCAGGTGCCGGCGGAAAACCTGACGTCGCAGGGTTATGGCGAGCAGTATCTGAAGATCCAGACCGACGGTCCGGAGCGCCAGAACCGCCGCGTCACGATTCGCAACATCACGCCGCTGTTGAACGGCGGTCAGGCTTCGCTGCCGCCGCCGCCTCCGGGTACCGCACCGCCGCGTCGCTGAGCGGTTTGATATGAAAGAAAATGGCCGGGAGCGATCCCGGCCATTTTTGTTTTGATAGTACGCTGCTGCCAATGGCTTCCCTCCCCATTGCGCGGCTGAGCCGCTTGAGGGAGGGAAAGACGCTACTACTTCGCCGCCAATCCCAACGCATCCACCATCACGCGAAACACGTCCGTATTATCCATCGAGCCCTTCACCCGGTCGCTGCCGGGGCCGATGGCGGTGAGGATGACGTCCTCGCCGGAATGCACGCTGGCGCCCATCATGGCCGGCAGGTTGCCGAGCCGCAGCATGCTGCCCGGCGCATTCTTGTATTTCTCGTTGGCCTTGAAAGTGCCGGGCTCTTCGCCCTTCTCGGTGGGATCGTTCGGGTTGTCGAGCTTCGGCCGCAGCGTCTCGTAGTGATCGGGAAGGCTCGCCGACATGATCGCAAGCCGCCGGCTGACATCGATGCGTGATGGATAGCCTTCGGCATCCGGCGCGGGATAATTAGGGAAGCCGGCCTTGTCATAGACGCCAAGCCGTTCGCGCAGCGGCAGGTTTGGCTCCTTGCTCATGTCGTCATTGACGGTGCCGACGAGGCTGTTGGGATGGCTGTGGTCGGAGACGACGAGGATTAGCGTGTCGTCGCCGCGCTTGGCTGCCCAGTCGCGGGCGAGCTTCACGGCATTGTCGAGCATGATGACGTCATAGACGGCGCGGTCCATGTCGAGCAGATGGGCGTATTTGTCGATCAAGCCGGACTCGACCATCAGGAAGAAGCCGTTGTCGTTGCGCGACAGCACCTTGAGCGCGGCATGCACCTGCTCGGTCAAATCAGGCTGCTGCGGATATTTCTTCACGCCGCCGCCGCCGAGAAACTTGCGGTCCAGCACGCCGTCCATATTGCCAGGCGTAAAAAGTCCAAGCAGCTTGCGCGTCTCCGGCTTCTTGGCGAGGCCGTTCAGTTCGGGCGCCGTGGTCGCCACCGAATAACCCGCATCGCGGAAGCGCGCGACATAGTCGATGTCATCCTTGCGCTTCGAGGTGGCGGCTGCCTGCGGCAGGTAATTTGCGGCGCCGCCCCCCATCAACACGTCCGGCTTGGCCGCAAGGAACTGCGCGACGATCTCGTCATAGGCCGCGCGGCGGCGGGTATGCGCGATCATCGCGGCGGGCGTCGCGTCCTCGACCTCGGTATTGGTGACGATGCCGATCGCCAGATCGAGCTTGCGCTTCGCGAGGCTGGTGATGGTCTCGACCTGCGGGTCATCGAATACATTCGCCGTGCGATCCGCATAGACGCCCATCGCATTGGTTGCGGTCTTGTGGCCGGTGGCATAGGCGCTGGCCGAATTCGCGGAATCGGTGATGATGGAATCGGAGCCCGCCGTTGCTACCATCGCCATATGCGGCATGTCGTCCATGGCGAGCTTGCCGCGGCTCTTGCCTTCGGTGATGCCCTTCGACAGCAAGCGTGCGCCGACGCGATGCGCCAGCGACATGCCGTCGCCGATGAACAGGATCACGTTCTTCGCCTTGCGCGGGCCGGTATCGTAGACGTTCCACGTCACCGCGCGGCCGCGTACGCCGTCGCTGACTTCGATCTTGTAAGTCCCGGCTTTATCGAGCGTCACGTCGCGCAGCAGCAGCGCGGACTGATCCTTGCCGTCTTCCTTCGCGATGTAATCAGCGGATTTGCCGAACGCTGCGGTCTGATCGGCGCCGTTGATCGTCACCTTGATGTCGGTGACCTGAACGAGTTCGGGAAACTCGACCTTGAAGTCGAATTTCGCGCCCGCGAGGATATCAGCGCGGTCGAGCGGATAGATCGTCTGCGCGCAGATTGGCGCGCTCATGAAAAAAGCCGCAAACGCGGCCAGCAACGACGTGTTTCTCATGGTGGACGTCCCGAGCGAGAGCCTGCGTGAGGCGATGTCCTTCCAATACGACGGCCGGATGACGTGACGACGACATCCGGCCGCTAGATCGTAGGGCAGATTAGCGAAGCGTAATCCACCGCCGAGGCTGTAACGACGATCGGCGGGCTACGGCTTCGCCTAACCCGCCTTACTTGTCACAGCCGCACCGCGCAATTCAGCTCTTGTCGTTCTCGAGCTTCGGAATGTTTGACCCCTCACCGGCGCTCAATAGACCCGTCTTCGAATACAGATCCAGCTTGGCGCGGGTATCGGTGATGTCGAGATTGCGCATGGTGAGCTGGCCGATGCGGTCTGCAGGCGTGAACGGCGCATCCTCGACCTTCTCCATGCTGAGCCGCTCCGGTGCATAGGTCAGGTTGGGGCTCTCGGTGTTCAGGATCGAGTAGTCGTTGCCGCGGCGCAGCTCGAGCGTCACCTCGCCGGTGATCGCGCGGGCCACCCAGCGCTGCGCGGTCTCGCGCAGCATCAAGGCCTGGGAATCGAACCAGCGGCCCTGATAGAGCAGCCGGCCGAGCTTCATGCCGCTCATGCGATACTGCTCGATGGTGTCTTCGTTGTGGATGCCGGTCACGAGACGCTCATAGGCGATGTGCAGCAGCGCCATGCCCGGCGCCTCGTAGATGCCGCGGCTCTTCGCCTCGATGATCCGATTCTCGATCTGGTCGCTCATGCCGAGGCCATGGCGGCCACCGATCACATTGGCCTCCAGGAACAGCGCGACAGGATCGGTGAAGGTCTGGCCGTTCAGCGCAACCGGCTGGCCATCCACAAACCGCACCACGACCTTCTCGGCCTTGACGGCGCAGTCGTCGCGCCAGAACGGCACGCCCATGATCGGGTTGACGATCTTGATGCCGCTGTCGAGCTGTTCGAGATCCTTGGCTTCGTGCGTTGCGCCGAGCAGGTTGCTGTCGGTCGAATACGCCTTCTCGGCGCTCATCTTGTAGGCGAAGCCGTGGGCGGTCATGAAGGCCGACATTTCGGCGCGGCCGCCCAGTTCGTCGATGAATTGATCGTCGAGCCAGGGCTTGTAGATCTTCAGCTCCGGATTGGTCAGCAATCCGTAGCGGTAGAACCGCTCGATATCGTTGCCCTTATAGGTCGAGCCATCGCCCCAGATATTGACGCCGTCTTCCTTCATGGCCGAGACCAGCATCGTGCCGGTGACGGCGCGCCCGAGCGGCGTGGTGTTGAAATAGGCGATGCCGCCGGTCGAGACATGGAAGGCGCCGGCTTGAATCGCGGCGATGCCTTCATGGACCAGCTGGGCGCGACAATCGACGAGGCGCGCCTTCTCGGCGCCGAACTCCATCGCCTTGCGGGGAATCTCGTCGTAGTCGGCTTCGTCAGGCTGGCCGAGATTGGCGGTATAGGCAAAGACCTTGGCGCCCTTCTGCTTCATCCAGAGCAGCGCCGCTGACGTGTCGAGGCCGCCGGAGAAAGCGATGCCGACGTTTTTGCCCTTGGGCAGGCTCTTCAAGATCGTGGTCATGGAACGTCCAATCGGGGCAATTTCTGCGGCCAGCGATAGCCCGGCCGGGCAAAGCGCGTCAACGCGGCATCCGCTTGAGGCCGCTCAATCGTGGTGCTGCTCGGTGATCCGGTTGACGAAAGACGGCTTTGGCTGCCGCCCGATCATGCGCAGGCGCCAGCGATAGCCGGGCCAGGCGATCCTGGTCAGCCAGCGATCGACATCCTCATCCGTCATCCGGGTCGAGGGCCAGCGGTAAATCCATCCGTGAATCAACCAGATAACCACGAACGACACGAGGCCGGCGATGGTCACGTCGGTAAAGAAATGGCCGCCGAAAGCCATCCGCCAGCCCGAGGTGGCGATTCCGAACACCGTCGCTGCCACATAGGCGTAGGGCCGCACCGAGGGCGGCGCGAGCGCGGCCGGAGCATAGGTCCAGAAGGCCGTGGCGCCCTCACCCGAGAAGAACGAGCAGTTGCGGCCGCATTGGCCGGTCGGATCCCACCAGGCCTTGTATTGCCAGGGGCCATTGAATTCGGAGACCATCACCGGCCGCGGGCGGCCCCAGAAGGTCTTGAAGGTCAGATTGGTCAGGACCCCGGCCGACATCAGCATGGTGAGGATCAGGAAGGCCATGGTGCGGCCCTTCACCAGCAGTGGCCGGTTCGGCCAGATCAGCTTCACGATCAGCGCGAGGATCGAGGGCGCGACAAAGGCCCATGCGATCCACATCGCCGCATCGCGGGCGAATTGCGCATAGGGCAGCGACGTCGTGGGGAAGCGTCTGGTCTCGGGATCGTAGAACAGTGCCGCGAGCTTGAGGTCGAGGTCGGGCCAGACTCCGAAGATAATGGCAATGGCGGCAAACAGCCCAAGCGCGATGAGGAGTCCGGTCCGGTTCATGGCGGGCGGTTTAACCGAGGCAGGAGTTGAAGGAAAGGCAGTGCACTAGGGGCCGGCCGCGACATCGGGCTGCGGTGGTGCGCGCCGTGGCTGCCGCCAGGCGCCGGCATTGCGGCCCGCGATCACCCAGTAGATCAGTCCGGCAACGATACCCGCGCCGGTCATGACTTCGAGATGCCGACGTACAATGCCGTCGAAACTCATCGTGGCAGGGTCATAGGGGATCAGGCCGAGATAACAGGCGAGCCCGACCGCCGCGCCGCCGAGCGCATAGACGATGACGCTGCGAATGTAGAAAGCCTCGGTAATGAGGACCACAAGTATCGCCGGGATCAGCGCAAAGCCGCTGATGAAGACGAAGCCGAAGCCCAGCAGAATATTGATCGTGTTGGGATCGATGACGCCGGTATCGAGCGCGCTGAGTTCCGGAAACAGGATCGAAAACACCACGATCGCGCCGCCGACGAGACAGGCGGCGCAGAAGCCGAGAAAGATGACGAACAGGCGGCCGATCAGCGCCACTGTCAGTCCGTCATCGCCATCGCGCGCAAAGCCTGACGCTCGCGCACCGACAGTTTCTCGGTCTCCGACTTCAACTGGCCGCAGGCCGCGAGAATGTCGCGGCCGCGCGGCGTCCGCACCGGCGAGGAATAGCCGGCATTGAAGATATATTCGGAGAACTTCTCGATCTGGTCCCAGTCCGAACATTCGTAGCGCGTGCCGGGCCACGGATTGAACGGGATAAGGTTGATCTTGGCATGGATGCCCTTGAGCATCTTCACCAGCAGCTTGGCGTCCTCGAGCGAGTCGTTAACGCCTTTCAGCATCACATATTCGAAGGTGATGCGCCGTGCGTTGGAGGCGCCGGGATAATCGCGGCAGGCCTGCATCAGTTCTTCGAGCGGATATTTCTTGTTCAGCGGCACCAGCTCGTTGCGGAGTTCATCGCGCACCGCATGTAGCGAGATCGCCAGCATCACGCCGATCTCGTCGCCGGTGCGTTTGATGTTCGGCACCACGCCGGAGGTCGACAAAGTGATGCGCCGGCGCGAGATGCCGATGCCTTCATTGTCCGACACGATCAGCAGCGCGTCGCGCACCGCATCGAAATTGTAGAGCGGCTCGCCCATGCCCATCATCACGATATTGGTGACGCGGCGGTTGCCGTCTGGCGTTTCCCTGTCGGCCCAGTCGTTGAGGCGGTCGCGGGCAACCATGATCTGGCCGACGATTTCGCCGGCCGTCAGGTTGCGCACCAGCCGCTGGGTACCGGTGTGGCAGAACGAGCAGTTCAGGGTGCAGCCGACCTGCGACGAGACGCAGAGCGTGCCGCGGTCGGTTTCGGGGATATAGACGCACTCGACCTCGTGGGCCTTCTCGCCGGCGGTACCTGAAGGCAGCCGCAGCAGCCATTTCCGGGTGCCGTCATTGGAGATCTGCTCGACCACGACCTCGGGCCGTGCCACCGTGAAATGCTTCTCGAGGTCTTCGCGCATGCCTTTGGAAATACTGGACATTTCGGCGAAGGTCTGGACGCCCCGGACATACATCCAGTGCCAGATCTGCTGCGTCCGCATCTTGCGCTGGGCCGGCGCCACGCCGATGGAACCGAGCTTTTCCGCGATTTCCGTGCGCGACAGGCCGATCAGGGACGGCTTGGCCAGCGGCACATAGGTCTCGGTGGCGATCTTCTCCAGCGGCACCTCGCCCGCGGGCAATGCGCGGGAAGCGTCGATGGCGGAGCTTGATACGGAAGCACTTGCCTCGGCTGAAACGGGGGTCATGACGTTCGATCTATGATGTCGCGGGAAATCAGGCCTTAAACAGGCCGACCTCAAATAAGCATTTCGCGCCCGAATGAAAAGGCGCGAAATGCGGCAATATTAACGGCGACAAGGATTTAGCCGGTGTTTGGCGGCAATTACCGCCGGCAATCCTGCGCCAGCCGGTCCAGCGCCTGGGCTAGGCCCTTCAGCGAAAACGTGTCGGTGGTCTCGGTGCCCTTGGCGGAGACGCCCTTCACAGTCACGTCGGCCGCCTTGCGCAGGGCTTCCACCATGCGCTCTTCTTCGGCGGCATTCTTGATCCAGAGCCCGTCGCCCTGCGTATACATCGCATAGCGCGCGCCGCCGACTTCCAGCGTGGACTCGGAGCCCGGCTTCAACTGATAGCCGATCATGATCGAGACTTCGTTGGTCACCTTCTCGGCCGGGCGGGTCGAGACGAAGGCGTAAGCGGGATCGCGCGGGCGGTTCGCCGGATTGGTCTTTGACGACGCCGGCTTGGCCAGCGCGAAGCAGACTTTCTTGCCGTTCGGTGTCGCGGTGTAGGCGCCCCACGAGCCGAACTGTCCGACCAGCGTGGGCTCTGCGCCACCCGCTGCAGCAGGCGGCGCCGCCGCTGCGGGCTTTGCCGGTGTGGGCGCTGCCTTCGGTGCGGCGGCCTTGCCCTTCGATGCAGCGCTCTGCGCCTGCGCAAGATCGGAGATACCGACCATCGCTACACTCATCGACACAACTGTCAGGAATCGCCGCACGGACATCAAGTCTCGATCCTCTATCATTGTGACTGGAAGATGGCTCGCAACAAGACGGCTTTACCAAGACGATCTGGAATCGCTGACGTCACGATGTCTGCCATATCCGCAAATCGCTTTCTTGAAAAGGCAGACGCGACTCCCGCAAGGATAGCAGTCCTTGCCTTGCTGCGCGCTGACGGCGCAGGAGTCATCCTCAGTTTTCTGCTCAGTTTTTTGCACGCGCCGCACGCTGCGCTGCCCACTGCGCATCGCTCCACTGCAGCAGATCCTCTGCGCCAGATGCGCGCAGGTGTGCGCCCCCATCCTGCACCACCATCTCGCCATTGATATAGCCGGCCTGCTCGGAAATCAGGAAGCTTGCGAGATTTGCGAGCTCGCTGTGTTCGCCGACGCGGCCGAGCGGGTTCTGCGCCGCAGGGCCGCTGTCGCGTCCCTCGGGCCGCAGCTGCCCGGTCGCGCCGGTGGTGGGGAACGGGCCGGGCGCGATCGCGACGGTGCGGATGCCTCTGGGTCCCCACTCCACCGCGAGCGACTTCGTCATTGCAAGGAGTCCAGATTTGGCCATCGCCGATGGCACCGTGAAGGCGCGCCCGGTGATCGTGGATGTCGAGAGGATGCTCAGCACGACGCCCTTGTGGTGTCCTGCGATCCAGCGCCGTCCGGCTTCGAGGGTGCAATACATGGCGCCGTGCAGCGTCGGTGCGAGGATCGCATCGGCGGCGCGGGCAGAGAGGTGCTCGCTCTGTGCGATGAAGGTGGCCGCGGCATTGTTGACGAGGACGTCGAGTGGCCCGTCGCGCCAGATTGTCTCCATCATCGCCTCGACCGCCGCTGCGTCACGAATGTCGCAGGTGAAGGTGCTGACCTTGGCGCTGAGATCGGTACGCAGTTGTGCTGCAGTTTGTTCGAGCTGTTCAAGTCGGCGACCGCAGATGATGAGCTCGGCACCCAGCTCCGCAAAGCGGCGACTCATGGACGCACCGAGGCCGGAACCGCCGCCGGTGACCAGAATGCGCTTGTTGGCGAGCAGCGTTGTCTCGAACATGGGACGGTTCCTCGGTTGGCCGCGTGGCGGAATTACCTTTTCTCGAATCAGATTGTAGCGCGCCGTCAAATCCGGCATGACTCCCTTCAACTGTCTCAAGCCGAAGGTCAGATGATCAGATGAAAGCCATTCTCTGCTCGCAATTCTGCGAACCCGATGATCTCGTTCTCGCCGATATCGATGATCCCGTTGTCGGTGACGATCAGGTCGTTATCGCGATCAAGGCGGCGGCGCTGAATTTCTTCGACATCCTGATGATCCAGGGCAAGTACCAGATCAAGCCGCCGTTCCCGTTCTCGCCGGCTGCGGAAGTCGCTGGTGTGATCGAGAGCATCGGCAGCGGCGTGACCGGCCTCAAGGTTGGTGACCGTGTGGTCGCATCTGTGGGCCACAATGGCGCCCGTGAAAAGATCGCGGTGCCTGCGGCGTCCGCCGTGAAGATTCCCGACAATCTCGATTTCGATCGCGCCGCCGGCGTGATCATCACTTACGGCACGGCGCTGCATGCGCTGGAAGACCGCGCCAGCCCGAAGCCCGGCGAGACGCTGGCCGTGCTCGGCGCCGCGGGCGGCACTGGGCTCGCGGCCTGCGAACTCGGCAAGCTCTTGGGACTCAAGGTCATCGCCTGCGCATCGTCGGACGAGAAGCTGGAATTCGCCAAGAAGCACGGCGCGGATATCGGCCTGAACTACGCGACCGAAGATTTGAAGGAAGGTCTGAAGAAGCTGACGGACGGCAAGGGTGTCGACATCATCTTCGATCCGGTGGGCGGCAAATATGCCGAAGCCTCGCTGCGTGCCATCGCCTGGGAGGGCCGCTTCCTGGTGATCGGCTTCGCCGCCGGTGACATTCCGAAGATGCCGCTTAATCTAGCGCTGCTGAAGGGCTGCGACATCCGCGGCGTGTTCTGGGGCGCCTGGGTACGGCAGAATCCCGAAAAGAACCGCGCCAACCTGGAAAAGCTGGTGAAGTGGGCCGCCGAAGGGAAGATCTCATCCCATGTCGACAGGACTTTCCCATTAGCCAAGACAGCCGATGCGTTGAAGGTACTGGCGGGCCGTCAGGCCATGGGCAAAGTGATCCTTCATCCATAAACTGAATGAGGCGGACGCGGATTACGCGTCCGTTTCACCCTTCGCCAATCCACGTGCGATGGCCGCTCTGGCGGCTTCGCGGTGGTCCGCGTTGATGTGGCTCGCCACCATGCGCAAGGCGGTGGCCAGCACCGCGGCATCATCAGTGAATCCCAGAACGGGCAGCATGTCCGGCACGAAATCGAATGGCAGTACGAAATACGCGATGGCGCCGAGCAGCGCCGCCTGGACATGGCGCGGTGTCTGCCGGTCGAAGGCGCAGTAGTAAGCCGCCAGCAAGTCTTCGGCGAAAGGCAGTTTGACCGCCAGTCGCTTGAGCTTGTGCCAGAACTGCTTGCGCACGCTTTCGCGGTCTTTGGCCAGTTCATCGGCTGGCTCGAAGCCCACGCTGTGGTCGGTTGCCATCGGCAATGTCCTCGCGGCTGCAGTTTGCAGCCTTTCCGGTAAATGGTGATCCGGCTCCGGCGTCGCAACATTCAGCAACGCTCAGGAGTGGCCGAGTTGCCCGGCGATGGTATTCATGGCCCTGGCCAGATCGACATCGCGCTTGGTGACGCCGTCGGCGTCGTGGGTGGAGAGTACTACCTCCACTGTCTTGTAAACATTGCGCCATTCCGGGTGGTGGTCGCTCTTCTCGGCGACCAGGGCGACCCGCGCCATGAAGCCGAAGGCCTCGTTGAAATCCTTGAACGTAAAGGTCCGGGCGATGGCATCGCGCCCGGAAACCTCGCTCCAGCCCGAGAGCTCCTTGAGCGCCGCCTTGCGGGCCTCGGCCGAGAGTCGTTCCACCATGCCAACCTCCTGCTTCACTTGAACTTTACTCTAACGCCCGGTGACACAGTTGGGATCCATGCCACAATAAGGCAGCAAATGCCGCGCATGCAGGAAAGTAACCAAGCCCGTCGGTAACCATGCTGCCGGTGGAACGGCGCGTCGACCCGAAACTTTGCTACATTGTCGCTCGAACCCATTTGGCGCAGATGAATTTGAAGCGATTGTTTTCCAGATCCATGGCAGACGGTCCCGATGTTATCGGGCCGATAGGGCCGCCGTCACCGCGGTCGATCCGGCGCAAGATGACGCTGATCACGCTGGCCGGGACGTTGGCGATCGTCGCAGCCGTGGCAGGCGCTTACTACTTCGCCATGAAGCCGGTGCCGCTGCGGATCGCCGTCGGTCCGCCGAACAGCGACGACGTGAAGGTTGTGCAGGCGCTGGTGCAGTCGTTCTCGCGCGATCACTATACGGTTCGTTTGCGGCCGATCCTCACCGAAGGTGCCACTGCCAGCGCCAAGGCGCTCGCGGATGGCAAGGCCGATCTCGCGATCATCCGCGGCGATCTCGAAGTGCCAAAGAATGCGCGCGCCGTCGCCACGCTGCGCAAGAACGTTGCTGTGATCTGGGTGCCGCCGGCCGCCAAGGGCAAGAAATCCGGGCCGAAGATCACCAAATTCTCGCAGCTCGCCGGACGCCGCGTCGGCGTGATCGGCAAGACGCAGGCCAACGTCAACCTGCTGAACATCATCCTGCGGCAATATGGCGTCGATCCGGCCAAGGTCACCATCGTGCAGTTCTCGACCACCGAAGTGGCTGAGGCCGTGAAGGACCAGAAGGTCGATGCGTTCATCGCGGCAGGTCCGGTGAACAGCAAGATCACCAATGATGCGATCCAGGCTTCGAGCCGCGATGGCACGCCGACCTTCCTCGCGATCGATTCCGCAGAAGCCATCGCGCAGAATTTCCCGATGTATGAATCATCGGAAATTCCTGCAGGCGCATTCGGCGGCGCGCCGGCGCGGCCGGACGACGACGTCAAGACCATCAGCTTTTCGCATCACATCGTGGCACGGCAGAGCCTGTCTGATGTGACCATCGCCGCCTTCACGCGGCAGCTGTTTGCGATCCGTCAGCAGATCATCAACGACTTCCCGCTGGCGGCGAAGATCGAGACGCCGGATACCGATAAGGATGCGGTGATCCCCGTGCATCCCGGCGCGGCCGCCTATGTGGATGGTGAAGAAAAGACCTTCCTCGATCGCTATAGCGATTACATCTGGTGGAGCCTGATGGGGCTCTCGGCGATGGGCTCGATCGGCGCCTGGTTCGCGAGCTATCTGAAGAAGGATGAGCGCAACGTGAATGTGTCAGAGCGCGATCGTCTGCTCGACATGATTGCCGCCGCGCGCAAGAGCGAGTCCCTCGAAGAGCTCGATACGATGCAGGCGGAAGCCGACGATATTCTGCGTCATACGCTGAATTGCTACGAGCATGGTGCCATTGAGGAAGGCACGCTGACAGCCTTCAATATTGCGCTCGAGCAATTCCACAACGCCGTCGCCGACCGCAAGGCGCTGATCGGCATGATCCCGCCGGAGCCGATGAATCCGCCGGAGCAATTGCGTCAGCCGCCGCGGCCGCTCGCGGTCTAGAGTCTTTCGTTTTGACGCGTTTTCTTCACGCGAACCGGGACCACTTCGCTCGAAAACGCTTTAGCGCTTGAGATAGCGCCAGCCGATCACGACGCCGCTCACCGAGACCATGGTGCCGAGAATCGACAGCAGCCACACCACGATGTCCCAGGCCGGACGATACATCAACAACAGCTGAAAATCGAAACTGTGCAGCGCATTGAACAGCCAGCGATAGGTGCGCCGGCTTGAGTCGACGCGGCCGAGGATGTCGCCGGTGACCGGGCTGATGTGAAACCAGGTTTGCGCGTCATCATCAAATGTTGCGCGTAACACTGGCAATTCGCGGTTATTGTGGTGCGCGTACCAATAAGCGTCGTATTTCCCGAGGGTTACCTGGTTTTCGAGGCGCGAGTCTGGCAGCAGTTTTGTTGCGGCGTTCCAGAGGCGGTCTTGCGGCAGTCTTGCGATTTCGCCACTTGTCGGATTGATCGCCATTTTCGTGCCGTCGCGCTTCGCGACGATCATCAGCGGCATGCCGTCGATCCATACGAAGCGCGCTTCGACCGCGGCCTTGTCCGCCGGTGCGCGAATAGCCGCAGCGATATCAGGCGCGTCGTGGCCGGCATAGCGCTGCAATACCTCACGTGGCGTATTGCGGTCGGCAAAAACACGGCCGGGATCGAGCGACAGCCAGCCCGAGAACATCCAGGTCAGCACGAACAGCCCGGCGATCAGTCCGGTGACGTGATGCCACGCCATCCAGCCGCGATAGGGCGTGATGTTGCCGCTCGCATAACGCCGCTTGAGGCGCACGCGCAAAATGCCGATCCAGATTCCGGTAACGCCGACGATCAAACAGATGCCGGAGATCCAAAGCACCACGAGCCGCCACAGCGGGCCGTCCTTGCGCAACACGGTCGGATAGATCCAGTGCGGGATCGAGCCGAGCCAGTTCCAGACGCGCTCCGTGCGGTTGGTATCGAGTGCGATCTCGCCAGAGCGTGAGGAGACGTAGAGTTTTGTACCGGCGCCGTCGCCGAGTGTGATCAGATACAATGGGCGTAGCGGATCGTAGCGTGCGGTCACGCTCCACTGGTCGCGATCGACGATCTCTTCGAGCTGAGGCGACTTGCTGGCGGGATGGTGCCGCGCGACTGCAAGTGCCTGCTGTTCGTTGATGTCGGTGATTGCGCGGCCATCGGCGGCGGAGATCGTCTGCCGTTTGCCGTCCCAGCCAGTCAACCGATACACCGGCTCGTCGGCAACCATGTTCAATCGCAATTCGCGCGGATAGCGCGTGGCACCGGCAGCCTTCATCGCCTCGTCGGGAGAGAGCGCCACTTTCTCCCAGACGATATCGGGCAATGCCGCCAGCCGCTCTTTATTGGAGAGGCCGGGAAACGCGACATACATCATCACCACGCCGGAGATGAACCACATCGCGAAGAAGAGGCAGGTGACGATGCCGACCCAGCGGTGACCGATATACAGCCACCGCCGGAGTGTTCGTGTCAGTGTGCGTGGCACGCTCAGAACTTTACATTGACGGCGAGTTGAGCGGTGCGCGGTAGGCCGAGCAGCCACTGATTGGTGCCGCCCGATGTTGCATAGACCTCGTCGAGCAGATTGTAGACTCGGAACGACACCGTCGTATTGCGGTCGGCCTTCCACTGCACGCCGGCATTGACAACCTGATAGGCAGGACGCACGAGCGTGTTGGCGTTATCTGCATAGATGCGGCCGACGAATTGGACGCCCACATTTGCCGACCAATCCTGTGCAAAGGCCCAGGTCGCCCAGATGTTGGAGACGTTCTGTGGCACATTGGCCGGCACGTTGCCGGCGTAGTTCACCGCAACGCCGCCAACTGACTGCACGAAGTCATCATATTTCGCACGCAGGAAAGCGGTATTGGCATCGATGCGCCACCCGTGGTCGAGGGCGAGGCCCACCGAAGCCTCGACACCGCGCGACGACTGCTGACCGACCTGGACAACCATTGACGGCAAGTTCGGATCGCGCGCCAACAGGTTGTTTTTGACGATCTGATAGCCGGCTAAGGTCCACTCGCCGCGGCCACCCCAGAACGATTGTTTGACGCCGATCTCGACCTGCTTACCGGTCGCTAGTTCGAAGCTCTTGTTTGTTGCCGCCAGCGAGACTAGGCCGCCAACCGGATCTACGGCTGTAGAGTATTGGCCGTAGAAGGCCAGGTCCTTGATGGGCGTATAGACCGCTCCGGCGCGCCAGCTGGTCGCTGAGAAGGATTTCTCGAAACTGTTACCGGGGGTGACGTAGTCGGTGCGATTGATAGTCGGCTCGTCCTGCCGGATCCCAGCGATCAGAGAGAGTTGTTCCGTGATCGACAGACGGTTCTCGGCGAATAGGCCGTACTGGTTGGTCGTGGTGCTGAAGCCCGGAACCGTTTGGGTCGTTGTCGCAGCGAAGGAGCCAGGGAAGAAATCGGTGAGCGACACCGACGACGTGCCGCCATAGGGCGAGTTGTTGATGTGTTTGAAGTCGATCTGGTTGACGTCGAAGCCGGCGACAAATTCGTTAACCATGCCAAAGATATGGCCGCGGAACGTCGCGTCGAAGCGGTCGCCGATCTGCTGCTGGTCGTGGAAGATCTCGATATAGTCGCTGCGATTGATGCGGCCCGTTGCGGCGCTGAAGTTGTAGGTCTCGACGTCTTTCCAGTGCCGCTGGCTGTTCAGGTAGTACAGGGTGTTGCGCAGCGTAATGCTGTCTGTCACCTGCCACTCGGTCTTCACCTGGTTCCAGCTGTCCTGATAGCGGATGCTGCTGTCGCCGACATTGTAATTCCTGAAGCGCAGGGACTCATCGAGCTTGCCGTTGATCAGCGGTGTGCCGAAATAGCGCGACGGGCTGCGATCGCCGTAATCCGTAGAGATCGTCCAGGTGATGTCTTCGGTCTGCTTGATCTGGACGGCGGCATGCACTTCGACATTGGAGGTGTTGTCACGATCGACCCAGCCGTCCGACATGTTGCCGGTCGCGGTGATGCGATAGGCGACATCCTTGTTGATCGGTCCACCGCTATCCACTGCAATGCGCCGGGTCATGTTGCTGTCGAGCGAGATTTCGGCCTGATTGCGCGGCACCCAAAGCGGCAGTTTCGAGATGACGTTGATGGCGCCGCCGACGGCTCCTTCGCCATACATCACCGATGCCGGGCCGCGTAGCACCTCAACGCGCTCAGCTGACCAGGTATCATAGGGGAAGGTCAGCGTGCCCGAGCCGACATAGAGCCGTGTGCCGTCATACAGAGTCATCACGGTGCCGTTGCCGGTGAAGCCGCGGGTGTTGAAGGCGATGCTGCCATTGCCCGGCGCCGGGCTTGCGGTGAAGCCGGTGGCGTTCTGTGTCACGGCGTCAATCAGATTCTGCTGGCCGCGTTCGGCCATGGTTTCCGCTGAGATGACCTCGACGCTGGCCGGCGTCTGCAGGCGCGTCAGGCCGAGGCGGCTGCCGGTGGATGTGGTGCCGGTGAGGTTGAGCGTCGGCGCTGCGAAGACGGGGCCTGTCGGCGTGGCAACCGGCGCGCCGGTATTGGCGGCGACATTGCGCTGCTGCCGCGAGCGCGCAGCGCGCGATGCATTGCCGTTCGTGGCGCGGCGTGCGCGTTGAGGTGTCGCTGACGGCTGAACGACAACAGGATCGAGCGTCTGGCTCGACTGTGAGGTTTGCGACCAGCTTTCGCTCGGACACAACAAGCAGGAGAGAGCAACAGAATAAAGAAAGGGAGTATGTCGCTTCAATGCAACGGGAGAAACGGAGGTCATGAACAGGACTCGCGGTTACGTGGCACGTCACCGCAAACCAAGTCGCCCCGCCGCTTTCAAACAGGCAGTGTGACTTCCACCAGGACACCCCGCCCAATGTGCTCGCGTGTGACCACGACTGGCGGCAGGTCTCCTGGCTCGCGGGTCAGTGCCTGTCGCCGCCTTCCCAGGTGAACACCCAGTGGCTCTTGGCGCAGGCTCGCCGCTTACAGTTGCGGGGGCAGCCGCGGAATCGGGGGATCCCCTCACCGCATTCCCTTTTGATCCCCGAAGGGAACCGTCGCGTTCACGTTAAGGTGAAATTTCCAAATGTGTCAATCAAGCTGCCAGCCATTCGCAACTTGCTTTGGCGGGTGTTGATATTGCGCATCACCTGTCATCGCAGCGTCAAGTGTTCTGCCTAGCACCACGGGTGCCAGAGCCAGGATCAGGAGTTCGCCATGGCACTACGTTTATCCCGTCGTCGCTTCCTCGCGCACTCAGCCGCAGCAGGCGCAAGCTTCCTGGCGATGCCTTACCTCAGCCGTGCGGCGGATCGTCCGGTCGTGTCGCATGGCGTGCAGTCCGGCGATGTCGGGACGAGCAGCGGCATGATCTGGTCGCGCGCCGATCGCCCGGCGCAGATGATGGTGGAAGTCGCCACTACCGAATCCTTCAGCAATGCGCGCATGTTGCCGGTTATCACGGCGCTGCCCGAGAGCGATTTCACGGCGAAGTTGCTGCTCGATAATCTGCCAGCCGGGCAGGACATCTTCTACCGTGTCAAATTCCGCGATCTCTCGCATACCGACATCGTCGGCGAGCCCGTGATCGGCCGCTTCCGCACCGCGCCGGCGGATCGCCGCGATGTGTCCTTTGTCTGGGGCGGCGATGTCGCCGGCCAGGGCTGGGGTATCAATGCTGACGATGGCGGCATGGTCACCTTCGCCACCATGCGAAAGCACAACCCGGATTTCCTGATCCATTCCGGCGATACGATCTACGCCGATGGTCCGATCCTGCCTGAAACGAAACTGCCTGACGGCGCGATCTGGAAGAACACCATCACGGTGCCGGAGAAGGCGAAGGTCGCCGAAACGCTCGATGAATTCCGCGCCGCGCACAAATACAATCTGCTCGACGACAATGTCCGCGCCTTCAATGCGCAGGTGCCGATCTTCGGCCAGTGGGACGATCACGAGGTCACCAACAACTGGTCTTCATCGAAGCAGTTGCCCGCGTCCTACAAGGAGCGCGACGTCACGCTGCTGGCGGCGCGCGGTGCGCGTGCCTTTCACGAGATGTATCCGATCTCGATCAATCCGAACGAGCCTGGCCGCGTCTATCGTACGCTGAATTACGGCCCGCATCTCGATGTCTTCATGCTGGACGAGCGCAGCTATCGTGGGCCCAACGGCCCGAACCTGCAGGAGAGCTATGGTCCCGATGCGTATTTCGTCGGTCCGGAGCAGATGGCCTGGCTGAAGCGCGCATTGATGGCCTCGAAGGCGACCTGGAAGGTCATCGCCTCGGATATGCCGATCGGCCTCGTCGTCTATGACAACGCCGCCGACAAAACCGGGTCTGAGGCCATCGCGCAGGGCGACGGACCAGTGCGGGGCCGCGAGCTGGAAATCGCCGATATCCTGCGCTTCATCAAATCGGCCGGTATCCGCAACACGGTCTGGCTGACCGCCGACGTGCATTACACGGCGGCGCATTACTACAATCCGGAAAAGGCGCAGTTTCAGGATTTCGAGCCGTTCTGGGAGTTCGTTTCGGGCCCGTTTCACGCCGGAACCTTCGGGCCGGCGGCGCTCGACAATACCTTCGGTCCTGAGGTCCGTTTCGTGAAGGCGCCGGGGCCCGATAAGCAGAATTTGCCCCCGTCGGCCGGCATGCAGTTCTTCGGTCACGTCAAAATCGACGGCCAAAGCGGCCAAATGACCGTTACCTTGCGGGATCGGGCCGATATGGCCCTTTGGGCCACGGTTCTGGACCCGAAATTGGGCTAACCATTTGGCAGATTCGCATTGTTTTTCGGCGATTTCCCCCTATATTGCGCCGCAACGCGTCCGAGTACCCGGCCCCTTCTGGCCGGGTTTGCTTTTGGAGGGATTGCCCCAGCGCGTTTTCAGACGAGGCAGTTATCGAACGCGCTCGAGCGCAAGGCATAAGCCTTTTGTTGTCGAGCATGTCTTGTTGAACCCGCTCAAGGGCACCCAGACCGTAACCAGAAGAAGACCTATGAACCTTCGCAACATTGCTATCATCGCCCACGTTGACCACGGCAAAACCACTCTCGTGGACAAGCTGCTGCAGCAGTCGGGCACGTATCGCGACAATCAGCGCGTCCAGGAACGCGCGATGGATTCGAACGACATCGAAAAAGAGCGCGGCATCACCATTCTCGCCAAGTGCACCTCGGTGCTGTGGGATGAAGTCCAGATCAACATCGTCGACACCCCGGGCCACGCTGACTTCGGCGGCGAAGTCGAACGCATCCTGTCGATGGTCGATGGCGTGATTGTGCTCGTCGACGCCGCTGAAGGCCCGATGCCGCAGACCAAGTTCGTGGTCGGCAAGGCGCTGAAGCTCGGCCTCAAGCCGATCGTCGCGATCAACAAGGTCGACCGTCAGGACGCCCGCATCACCGAAGTCGTCAACGAAGTGTTCGACCTGTTCGCAGCGCTCGACGCCACCGACGACCAGCTCGATTTCCCGATTCTGTACGGATCGGGCCGCAACGGCTGGATGGCCGACAGCCCGGACGCGTCGCATGATGTCGGCATGAAGCCGCTGTTCGATCTCGTCATCAAGCATGTCGCGCCGCCGGTGGTTGAAGAAGGTGCGTTCCGCATGCTCGGAACCATCCTGGAAGCCAACCCCTATCTCGGTCGCATCATCACCGGTCGCATCTCGGCCGGTTCGGTGAAGCCGAACCAGGCCGTCAAGGTGCTGTCGCGTGACGGCAAGGTCGTCGAAACCGGCCGTATCACCAAGATCCTGGCCTTCCGCGGCCTTGAGCGCCAGCCGGTGGAACTCGCCGAAGCCGGCGACATCGTTGCCATCGCCGGCCTGCCGAAGGGCACTGTTGCCGATACCTTCTGCGATCCGTCGGTTGAAATTCCGATCCAGGCGCAGCCGATCGATCCGCCGACCGTGTCGATGTCCTTCATCGTCAACAACTCGCCGCTCGCCGGCACCGAAGGCGACAAGGTCACCAGCCGCCTGATCCGCGACCGCCTGTTGCGCGAAGCCGAAGGCAATGTCGCGCTCAAGGTCGTCGAATCCGCCGATCGTGACGCGATGGAAGTGTCGGGCCGCGGCGAATTGCAGCTCGCGATCCTGATCGAGAACATGCGCCGCGAAGGCTTCGAACTGTCGGTGTCGCGTCCACGCGTGGTTCTTACCAAGGACGAAAACGGCAACACGCTGGAGCCGGTCGAGGAAGTCGTCATCGACGTCGATGAGGAATTCTCCGGCGTGGTCGTTCAGAAGATGAGCGAACGCAAGGCCGAGATGATCGAGATGCGTCCTTCGGGCGGCAACCGCCTGCGTCTGGTGTTCTACGCGCCGACCCGCGGCCTGATCGGCTATCAGGGCGAACTCATGACCGATACCAAGGGTACCGCGATCATGAACCGCCTGTTCCACGACTACCTGCCCTACAAGGGCGAGATCGCCGGCCGCCGTAACGGTGTGTTGATCTCCAACGACCAGGGCGAAGCGGTGGCCTACGCCATGTTCAAGCTGGAAGATCGCGGCCCGATGATGATCGAGCCCGGCTGGAAGGTCTACAAGGGCATGATCATCGGCGAGCACACCCGCGAGAACGATCTCGAACTCAACGTTCTCAAGGGCAAGCAGCTCTCCAACATCCGCACCACGTCGAAGGACGAAGCGGTGCGTTTGACGCCGCCGATCCGCATGACCCTTGAAAAGGCGCTGGCCTATATCGAGAGCGACGAGCTGGTCGAGATCACCCCGAAGTCAATCCGCCTGCGCAAGAAGCATCTCGATGCCAACGACCGCAAGCGCGCCGAAAAGACCAAGGAAGTGATCGCGTAAGCGAGAGCATTCTTTGACTGGTTACGAAATGCCCGGCGAAAGCCGGGCATTTTTGTTTGGTGCGATGCCTTCACTCCGCCCCTCATGGTGAGGAGGCGCGCAGCGCCGTCTCGAACCATGAGTTGGTGTCGCGCCGACGCTTGTGGCCATCCTTCGAGACGCCGCTGCGCGGCTCCTCAGGATGAGGGCAGAGTCAATTTGCCGGCGCTCCCACCTGCTTCAACGGATCCGCCTTCGCAAACGCCTCCATCGCCTCGCAGGTAGCGACGATGCGGTCGATGGTCGGGATGCCTGCAATCTCGATCTTCAGCACCTTCATGGTCGCGGTGATGCTGAGCAGGCAGATGTCGGCGATGGTCACCTCGTCGCCATGACAGAAGCGGCCGGTGGCGGGTTCGCTGGCGAGGCGCTCTTCCACGGCGGCAAGGCCCGTGGTGAACCAGTGCACCAGCCAGGCGCGAACTGCGGCATCGTCGAAGCCGGCGGTGATGGCGAGATATTTGCGTACACGCGGCGTAATGAGTGGGTGGGTGTCGGCGGCCAGCATCGCGGCGATCGAGCGCACCCGTGCGCGGCCGTGTGGATCGCTCGGCAGCAGCGGCGGGGTCGGATGGATCTCGTCGAGGAATTCCAGGATCGCCAGCGACTGCGTCAGCGGCAGGTGGCCGGGCTCGATCAGGGCCGGAATCGCGCCGAGCGGATTGATCTTGAGGAACGCGTCGCCGCGCTGCTCGCCCTTGTCGAGGTCGATCACGCGCTCGTGCGCTTCCAATCCCTTCAGGTTGAGCGCCACGCGGACGCGATAGGTCGCGGACGTCCGCCAGAAGCCGTAGAGTTCGAAATCGTGTGGGGCTGTCATGCATCTTCTCCGGGGGCAGCGGTGGCTTGAATAATTCAAGCAAGCCTTTATCCCGTTGTCACCCGTTTCCCATCCGCTGTGAATACCGACGCGATGACCAGACTGCCTTCCGAAGTAGATGTCGCCATCATCGGAGCCGGCGCTGCCGGCCTCGGCGCCGCGCGTATGCTAGGAGGTTCCGGGCTCTCCGTGATCGTGCTGGAAGCGCGCGACCGGATCGGCGGCCGCGCCCATACGATCATGGCGGCCCCCGGCATTCCGTTCGATCTGGGCTGTGAATGGCTGCACTCCGCCGACAAGAATGACTTCGTCGGCATCGCGAAAGAGCTCGGCTTCGCCGTCGACAAGTCGCGTCCGCCATGGCGGGATCAGGCCTATGACGCCGCCTTCTCGAAGGCGAAGCGCGATGAGTTCTTCGCCGCGATCGACGCGTTCTACGACCGCGCCGAGGAAGCCGCGGAAAACGAGATCGATGCGCCGGCGGCGACATGCCTTGAGCCCGGCAATACATGGAATCCGATGATCGATGCGGTCTCGACCTATATCAACGGTTTCGAGCTCAAGGATGTGTCGCTGCACGACATGGATGCCTATGAGGACACGGACATCAACTGGCGCCTGCCCGATGGCTACGGCGCGCTGATCGCAGCCTATGGCGCGCCGTGTCCGGTGGCGCTGAATACCGAAGTCACTGTTATCGATCATTCCGGCGCGCGCATTCGCATCGAGACGTCGCGCGGCACGCTCAGCGCGGCGAAAGTGATCGTCTGCGTGCCGACCAATCTCATCGCCAATGAAAATATCCGCTTCACGCCGCCGTTGCCCAGCAAGGTCGAGGCCGCCGCGGGCCTGCCGCTCGGCGCGGACAACAAGGTGATGCTGGCGCTCGCCGATGCCGAGAAGTGGCCGTCCGATATCGGGTTGCGCGGCGCCGCCATGCGCACCGGTGTCGGCAGCTTTCATCTGCGCCCCTCCGGCCGCCCCTGCATCGCCGGCTTCTTCGGGGGCAGGTTCGCACGCGACCTGGAAGACGCCGGCCAGGGTGCACTCGCCGCGCAAAGCATCGACGAGATCGTGGCGCTGCTCGGCTCAGACATCCGCAGCAAGCTCACGCCGCTCGCGGAATCCCGCTGGGGACATGATCGCTTCGCGCAAGGCGCCTATTCGGCGGCAAAGCCCGGCCATGCCGATGCGCGCGCGGTTCTCGCGGCGCCAGTGGATGGCAGGCTGTTCTTTGCCGGCGAAGCGACATCGCCGAATTTCTTCTCGACGGCGCATGGGGCGCGAGAGAGTGGAGAGCGGGCGGCGAAGGAAGTGATGGCTACAGGCAAGCAGAGCAAAGCGTAGACGCTCGCTTACTCTATCACCCTCGCCCTCATCCCCGCGTCCGGCACGATACACGCCTCGGTCTTTCCGAAGATACGATAGCGGTTCGTTGCGATCAGGCTGTAGACCGGATTGCGCAGCGCCTTCGGCACGGCGAACAGCACGCGCACCCATTGCCAGCCGGGCAGGGTCGACAGCACCGTCAGCGCCGCATCGGATCTGACATAAGCCACGCCGCCATGGATCACCGCATTGGTGTCGGGATCGGCGGGATCGATGCCGAAATGGCGGGCGAGGCGGCTGCCATAGTCGGACTGGATCGGGGTGAAGCGGAAGCGATGATCGGTGTCGCGTTTGGCGACGAACTGGATCCAGCGCGAGCAGAAGATACAGACGCCGTCATAAAGGATGACATTGTCATCGGGCCAGGGCTCGGTCACTGCACTGTCCATTCCGGTTGCGCAGGTTTGCGCGTCATCGCTTCCTCGCCGTGATTGCCTTCAGCGCCTTGTCCAGCGTGGCACCATAGATGTCGTCACCGCCGTTGCTTTCCGCAAGCCAGTGGCCTTCGCTCCGGAAGTCCGGCAGCTCGTGGACATCGACCCTGGCGCCACCCTTGCGAAACGCATCCGCCAGCTGGCGTGACAAGTCCGGCGAAAAATAGCTGTCATTGCGCGCAACGAGCCAGATCACTGGTGTGTGCGCCGTCTGTCCGAAGGTTGCGGCCGCGGCGATCAGGCGCTGCGGCGCGCAGACGTCATTCGGCCGGTCATTGGCATGGCCGCCGCGTCCGGGGGCAAAGGCAATGATCGCTCTGACGCCTTGCGGATTGGCGCCGGCCATGGCGAGCGCGCCCCAGCCGCCCGCGGAATGGCCGACGACGATCGTGCCGTCGCTGCGAATGAAGGGTTGTTTGCGAATGTCAGTCATCGCTGCGGCGATACTATCCGCCGTGGCGCGGCCGGCGCCGACATAGTCGGCATTGTCGCAGCCGCCCTGGTCTTCGAGATAACGCCCGCCGGTTAAGCCATGGCCGGGGCGCTCGGGCACCAGCACGGCGTAGCCACGCCCAACGAACCAGGAGGCCAGTGCGCGATATTCCGGTTGCGGCATCTGCGCGCGGCGCAGCGCATTCTGCGTGGTGGCATGCGCAATGACAGCGAGCGGGAACGGGCCATTGCCGGGTGGGCGGAATAGCACCGCGCGGGAACTGGTATTTGGATCGGGCGACGCTACCGACCAGACCTGCCGGCGATGCGGCGCTTCTTCCGGGGCCTGCGCGCCTGATGTCTGGGCTGCGGCAGTAGCGGCGCTTCCGAGCAATGCAGCCAGCAGGCAAAGCGCTTGGACGTGTTTCATGAGCGCTCAGGGACTTTCGTGCGGACGCAATGCCTGTCGCACTCTACACGCCGCGAATCACATCGGTGCAGTTGTGCACATCGATACGCGTGTGCAACTGCGACACGACTCGCGCGATACGTGCCAGCAGTGGAAAACATGGCGTTCGGCGCGCATTGGATGCAGCTCTGTCCTTTTTCGATACAACTCTTTCGGTAAACTGATGCTGAAAATCCACACGTTAACCGATAATTAACGATGGACCTTGAAGAGCGCCCGCCGACTTGCTTTGATCCCCTCCATGAGCACAACCCTGATCGAGGTTCGGCCGGCCAAAGCTGCGGATGCAGCCGCGGTGGCGTCCACCCATGACGAAGCCTGGCGCGCGGCCTATCAAGGTCTTATCCCGGGCCCCGAATTGGAAAAGCTGATCAACCGCCGCGGTCCCGGCTGGTGGGATTCCGCGATCCGCAAGGGCAGCCGCGTCAGCGTTTTGTGCTTCGGTGACAAGGTCGCTGGCTACGCCAATTACGGTCGCAACCGCGCCCGCAGCCTGCAGTTCGAAGGCGAGATCTACGAACTTTACCTGCGTCCGGAATTCCAGGGCCTCGGCTTCGGCCGCCGGCTGTTCGCCTCCGCCAAGCGCGACCTCGTGCAGAGCGGGCTGAAGAGCATGGTGATCTGGGCGCTGTCGGACAATGAGGGCGCCACGGAGTTCTACCGCGCTCTGGGTGGCCGCATGGTGGCCCGCTCCTCGGAGCGTTTCGGCGCAAAATCGCTCGATAAAGTGGCATTCGCCTGGACGAATTAAGCCATTAAGCCGGTTCATGATTTTCTGGTCTCGCAGGCGTTGAATCCGGGCTCCCGCTCGGCTACGCCTGTCGCAACCTGTCCTATGAAATCTGGAGTGTTTGATGCGTCTTGACGCAATCCCGCTCGGCGCCAAGGCGCCGCATGAAGTGAACGTCGTCATCGAGGTCCAGGTGGGCGGCGAGCCCATCAAATATGAGATGGACAAGGAATCCGGCGCCCTGTTCGTCGATCGCTTCCTCTATACGCCGATGCGTTATCCCGGGAATTACGGCTTCATCCCGCACACGCTGTCCGGCGACGGCGATCCCTGCGACGTGCTGATCGCCAACACCCGCGCCATTGTGCCGGGCGCGGTGATGAGCGTGCGTCCGGTCGGCGTGCTCTTGATGGAAGACGAAGGCGGTCTCGATGAGAAGATCATCGCCGTGCCGACCTCGAAGCTGACCCAGCGCTACGACAAGGTGAAGAACTACAGCGATCTGCCTGAGATCACGCTGCAGCAGATCCAGCACTTCTTCGAGCACTACAAGGATCTCGAGCCCGGCAAGTGGGTCAAGGTGGTGCGCTGGGGCGATGCAGCCGACGCGCAGCGCCTGATCCTCGAAGGGATCGAGCGCGCCAAATCTGCAAAAGAATCGGCGGCCAAGACCAAGTAACAGAGACCGGCGTAGCAGAAGGGGACTTCCGATGCGCCGATGGATCAAACTGCTCCGAACGGCCGCGGTGATCGTCATCGCGGCCGTTTTGCTGCTCGCGGGCATCGTGCTCGTCAAGACATTCAGTGGAGGATCGCGGCAGCTTCAGGTGACCGCGGCGGCGAAAGCGCCGGTCAATGAGCAGGCGGCGGCAGAGCGACTTGCGGAAGCAATACGCTTCCCGACCATCTCCAATTTCCTCAATCCCGATCAGGCCGCCGAACCGCTGCGCGCGATGCAGGCGCATCTGGTGGCGAGCTTCCCGGCCTTCCATGCCGTGGCGAAGCGCGAACTCGTCGGCAACTACAGTCTGCTCTACACATGGGAAGGCAGCGATCCCGCCTTGAAGCCGATTGCGCTGCTGGCGCATCAGGATGTCGTGCCCGTCGCACCGGGCACCGAGAAAGACTGGCAGCAACCGCCGTTCAAGGGCGTCGTCGCCGATGGCTTCATCTGGGGCCGCGGCTCGTGGGACGACAAGGGCAATCTGTACTCAATCCTCGAAGCCTCCGAAGCCATGGCGAAGGCAGGCTTCAGGCCGAAACGTACGATCTATTTCGCCTTCGGTCATGACGAGGAAGTGTCCGGCATGCGCGGCGCGCGGGCCATCGCTGCGTTGCTGAAATCGCGTGGCGTGAAGCTCGATTTCGTACTCGATGAAGGCCTGCTGATCACCGAGGGCATTCTCAAGGGGCTCGACAAGCCGATGGCGCTGATCGGCGTCGCCGAGAAAGGCTATGCGACGCTGGTGCTGACCGCGCATGGCACGCCCGGTCATTCGTCGATGCCGCCGCGCGAAACCGCCATCGGCATGATGAGCGCGGCGCTGACCCAGCTCGAAAACAAGCGTCTGCCGATGCAGATCCGCGGCACCGTCGGCGAGATGTTCGACACCATCGCGCCGGAGATGAGCGGCTTCAACCGCGTGGTGCTGTCCAATCTGTGGCTGTTCAAGCCGCTGCTGTTGCGCGAATTCGAGAAGAGCGGCCCGACCGAAGCGACGGTGCGGACGACCACGGCGCTGACGATCTTCAAGGCCGGCGAGCAGGACAATGTGTTGCCGGGCAATGCGGAGGCCACGGTGAATTTCCGGCTGTTGCCCGGCGATACCCAGGCCAGCGTTACCGAACATGTGCGCAGCGCAGTCAGCAACGACAAGATTTCGATTGCGCCATTCCCCGGCAATACCGATCCGCCCCCGGTGACCGGCACGGCGAGCTCGTCCTATCGCGCGCTCAATCAGACCATTCGCGAGATCTTCCCCGATGCGCTGGTGGCGCCTGGTCTGATGGTGGCGGCGACGGACTCCCGGCACTACACGGACGTCACCGACAACATCTTCCGCTTCTCGCCGGTGCGCGCGACGTCGGAAGACCTCAAGCGCTTCCACGGCACCAATGAACGGCTGAGCGTGGCGAATTACGCCGACATGATCCGATTCTACCGACGGTTGATCGAGAATACGGCGAAGTAAGAGTTCTGCGTCGACCCCTCAGCCGTCATTGCGAGCGCAGCGAAGCAATCCAGAAAGCCAAGAACTGGATTGCTTCGTCGCAAGGCTCCTCGCAATGACGTGGATGGGCCGGAGCGAGCGCTTTAAACCGCCGGCGCCGCCAGCTTGTGGATCGCGCATGCCGCACGCAACGTATTCACCAGCAGACATGCGACGGTCATCTGGCCGACACCGCCGGGCACCGGCGTGATCGCGCCGGCGGTCTTCAGCGCTTCCTGATAGGCCACGTCACCGACGAGGCGCGTCTTGCCCTCTGCGCCGGGCAGCCGATTGATGCCGACATCGATCACGGTCGCGCCGGGCTTGATCCAGTCGCCGCGCACCATTTCAGGGCGGCCCACTGCCGCATAGACCAGATCCGCCTGCGCGCAGAGCTCGGCAAGATCGCGCGACTTCGAATGCGCGATGGTCACCGTGGCGTTTTCATTGAGCAGCAGTTGCACCAGCGGCCGGCCGACCAGATTGGAGCGGCCGATCACGATGGCATTCATGCCTTCGAGTGATTTGTGCACGCTCTTGGTCAGGATGATACAGCCGAGCGGCGTGCAGGGCGACAAAGCGGGCATGCCACTGGCGAGACGTCCGGCATTGGTCGGGTGCAGGCCATCGACGTCCTTGGCGGGATCTATGGCATTGACGACGGCGTCGGTATCGAGACCCTTGGGCAGCGGCAGCTGCACGAGAATGCCGTGCACGGTGGGATCGGCGTTAAGCTTCTGCACCAGCGCGATCAGATCGGCCTGCGCGACATCGGCCGGCAGCTTGTGTTCGAAGGAGGCCATGCCGGCTTCCTGGGTCTGCTTGTGCTTGCTGCGCACATAGACCTCGCTGGCAGGATCGCTGCCGACCAGCACTACGGCGAGGCCGGGCGTCACGCCATGTTCGGCTTTGACGCGCGCGACTTCGGCGGCGACGCGGCCGCGCAATTCAGCGGCAATGATCTTTCCATCGATGATGCTGGCGGTCATGTGTCGGTCCTGTCGTCAGTGTCGTCGGGCGTTGCTGCAGTGATCCTGCGCAGCATCGCGCCCAGTTTCGTCGGGTCGCCGTCGATCGCGATCTGCTTCACGCGCGACGTGGTGCCGGACAGCACGCGCACATCGCGCCTCGGCACGCCGAGCTGCTTGGCAAGCAGTTCGGTCACGGCGCGGTTGGCTTCGCCGTCCTCGGCGATGGCGCGCACCCGCACCTTCACTACCGAACGGCCATTGGCCATCGTCTCGATCCCGTCGATATCGTCTCGGCCACCCCGCGGCGTCACGCGAACGGCGATGCTGACACCGTCAGTCGCGTAGCGCCAGGGATCTGCCACGAACCCGGCCGATCAGAAGACGCTGGGATAGATGTAGTAGGTGATCACCCGCTGCAGGAACATGATGATCAGGATCAGGATGATCGGCGAGATATCGAGACCGCCGAGGCTCGGCAGCATCCTGCGGATCGGCGCCAGCACGGGCTCGGTGATCCGGAACAGGAATTCGGCGATCGCGGAGACGAACTGGTTGCGGGTGTTGACGACGTTGAAGGCGATCAGCCAGGACAGGATCGCCGAGGCGATCAGCAGCCAGACATAGAGATCGAGAATGATCAGCACGATATCGAGAACGGCGCGCATGGCGGGGATGGCTCGCGGGTTAGGTCGCGGATTCGACTGTCCGCTAAATATCGGTTCAGGCCCCCTCAAACAAGGGAAGTTCCGGGCGAAAAGTGCCGGAAAACCGCGCTTTTGCGACGTTCTTGACTTGCCGTTAACGGGGATTGTAAATGGCGCCGATTGCTGATCGGATCGCATGGGCGACCCGGTTCGTATCGGGGCCATAGCTCAGCTGGGAGAGCGCGTCGTTCGCAATGACGAGGTCGGCGGTTCGATCCCGCCTGGCTCCACCATCCTTCGCTTGCTTCGCAAGCTCCGGCTCGGCAAGCCACCCTCCCGACCATAAAAAGCGAAGCAAACGAAGGATGTCTCGCCGAAGCCCGCAGGGCGTAGGCGGACCGGATTCACACTCGTCTCAACTGCAACCTTGCCACCGCCCCCGCGATGAAGCCGCGCGGAAAAAGCCGCAGCAGCAGCGGCACGATCTTGATGCCGAGGCCGGGGAAAACCGTGCGCTTGTTGGCCATCAGGCCCTGATAGCCCAGCAGGGCGACGTCAGCCGCCGAGACATTGAGGATCGCCGAGTCGAGGCCCGGCGTGAATCCGGCGCGCGCCTGGAATTCCGACGGCACCGGTCCGGGGCACAATGCGGTCACGCGCACACCCTTGGAGCCGAGCTCCTGACGCAGCGCTTCGGTGAAGGACAGCACATAGGCCTTGCTGGCGTAGTACACGGCCATTCCGGGACCCGGCAAAAAACCCGCGATCGAGCTGAGATTGAGAATGCCGCCCTTGTTGCGGATCAGGCTCTCGGAAAAGCGCAGCGACAGATCCGTCAGTGCGCGCACATTGACCTCAAGCATGCCGAGTTGCCGGTCGCGGTCCATGTCGATGGCGCGACCGAACATGCCGAAGCCGGCATTGTTTACGACGTACTCCACCTCGACATCGGCAGCAGCAAGGGCAGCCGCGATCTGGGCGCAGGCGTCGCGTTGTTCGAGATCGCAGGGAATGATGATGGGCGCAGCACCGCCGGCGGCCGTGATTTCAGCGGCCAGTGCATTCAGACGCTCGGCACGGCGTGCAACCAGAGCGACGCGATGCTTGTTCGCGGCGAAGATGCGCGCGAACTCGGCGCCAATTCCGGCCGAGGCTCCGGTTATTAACGTCACGCGCTCAGTCACAATAAGGTACTCTTAAAATACGTGAGGACGATTTGCATGCATCTACAGGCGTAATAGGGATACCCGTGATGTGCAAGTCGGAATGACCACCGGAGTACCGTAGGACCTCCAGTTCCCGAGCGTGTAGCAGTGGCATGAATTATCGGGGACCGCGCATTAAACTTTGGTTATGCGTCGTGGTGCCGTCATTTGCCGGTCGGGCTGCGCCTGCTCAGACAGTCGTATCCGTTGTGGCCGTACCGCCCGCCACGCGTCGTTTGAGCTCCATCCGGTCACGTGATGAAACTGCGAGCAAGTCGGCTGCGCGCCAGACCACATTTTCCTCGAACTCACTGACGCGGCCGTCAGCATAGACCAGCTGCCACATCATCTCGACGAGACGGACACGACCGGGCTCGTCGACCACGCGCATGATGACGCTTGTAAAGTGATAGAGATCGACGGCCTCGCCTTCGACGAGGGTGGCAGCCGAGATGAGCCTGTCAGCCGTGCCGGGATCGAGCTCGAAACGCGACTCGATCAGGCTGTGCAACTTGGCTCTCTCGATAGCTGAGGGCTCACCGTCCAGCGAGATGACGTGAAGCATCAGCGCCGTGGCGGCAAGACGGAAGCCGGTATCGTCGAATGCCTGATTTCCGTGCGCATCGGGAGACACCACGTCGGCAATGAATTGGCGCAGTTTTTCCAGCATTATTCTTTGAACCAGATGATCGCGAGGCCCGCCATGCGGCGAAAGCGCTCGTGCTTTGTGGCGCGAAAATGGAACGCATGCAATGCGGCCGGGTTCCCGAAGCACTGATGACAGTTAAGTAACAATTGAGACGATCGGTAGTTTATGGGATCTCGTGTCACGGAATCTCATAGACCACAATCTTGTCGGCGATGCCGCGCAAGGCGGCGTGCTTCTGGATCGGTGTGATTTCAGCCTTCCGCAGAATGGCTTCCACGGCCTGCGCCGATATCACCGGGCTGGTAACGTGGATCGCTTGCGAGGTTGACAAGCCCTGCACCCTGGCAGCGATATTGACGGTCTGGCCAAAGTAATCCTGCCGCTCGTTCAGCATCACAGCGAGGCAGGGCCCCTCATGGATCCCGATTTTGACCACGAGGTCCTTGGTGCCGCGCTCCTCGTTCAACCGCTCCATCGCGGCGCGCATGCGCAGACCTGCGGCCAGCGCCTGTTCGGGCCGTGTAAAGGTCGCCATCACGGCATCCCCGATGGTCTTCACGACGGCACCGGCTTCCGACGCAATGATCTCCAGCAGTGCGTGGAAATGCGCGCGCACCAGATCGAAGGCTGCGAGATCGCCGACGCGCTCGTACAAGGCAGTCGAGCCCTTGAGGTCGGTGAACAGGAAAGTCAGCGAGGTAATCTTGAGTCGCTGATCGATATTGAGGTTGTCGGCCTTGTAGACATCGCGAAAGGTCTGGTTGGTGAGTATCCGCTTGGCCGTGAGGAACGGTTTGCGCTTGCCGATCAGGTGATGGAGGCCCTCGGCCGCGACAAATACCGATGGCAGCACGCGCACCTCGGTCTGGTTCTCGAGGGACAATCGCAACGGTCCGGGTTGCAGCGTGATGGTGCCGGTCGGTGTATGCTGCCGGTTGTAGATCAGCGACAAATGCTGTCGTTCCTTGGTCGGTTCGCCCTGCACGTCAATGAACTGCGCGGCATGGGTTACCGGCTCGAACACGATGACGAATTCCGACGGCAAGTGCAGCGACATCACCGCTTTTTCATGCGCCGGCAATTCCATTGCGTCCAGTGTCACTTCATCGGTGAGTGACGCAAACGATTCCTGATCGAGATCGACGCCTGAGCTCCAGAACACCTGCTTGAAGTATTCCCAGAGCGGCAGCGTATTGGGGTCGTGTGCAGCGATGTGCCTGACGCGCGGTGCGACCGTGAACGCCACCTCGACCTGCTCGTCAACCGACGCTTCATAGCCGCAGGCGCAGAGCCCGCAATGGTAGTCGTCATGGCGCAGCGATTTCAGCGTGCTGTGGGCGTCGAGGACGCCGCTGCAGCCCGGGCACAACACATTCCAGGTCAGGTCGAACAGGCCGAGGCGGGAGGCATGCAGGAAGCCGGAAATGACGCGCTCTTCGTTCAGGCCACGGCGTGCCGCAAAATCCAGCACGTTGACACGATTGAGTTCGTGGTCCGCGCCGTCGCGGATCAGCTGTGCAATGGCATCGGCTACGGCCGGATCGGTCGCCTGGTTCAATGTCGCGAATAGTGCCTGAACATCACTCATGGCTTCAGTTTAGGCCAAATAGGCGCTGCATCCAAGACAGGGCTTTGACGCAACACTTCAACTTGTCGTTCCGCCCGCGTGCCATGAGCGCGCGGGGTAACGGGGAAGGCGTGAGGAGAGGGCGTGCTGAAATAACGTCAGCGCCGCTCAATGCGGAACATTGGCGAGCGATCCGGTTGTGTCGTCACCACGCCGATCGGCATGACGGGGGCTTTATCCGGCAGCTCGACGCGGAACGCGCCGATGATTTTCGCCAGTGCCAATGTGGCCTCGACAAGCGCGAAATGCGCGCCGATGCAGACCCGGGCACCGACGCCGAAAGGCAGATAGGCGAAGCGGTCAGGCGGCGTCGCGCCGGGCATGAAACGGGACGGCATGAAGGCGTTGGGCTCGTGCCACAATTTCTCGTGCCGATGCAGCAGCCAGGGTGCGATCAGAATCACGTCCTTGCTGGCGACAGACTGACCAGCCAGACGATCAGGGCCCGCGGCGGCGCGTGCGATCAGGAAGGCGGGCGGATAGAGCCGCATGGTTTCATCGATCACGGCGCGGGTGAACTTCAGATGCTCGATGTCGAATGTGCCGCTCGCGCTGGCGGCACGGGCTTCGGCCGCGACCTGCTCCTGGGTCGCCGGATCGAGCGTCAGCATATACAGCGCCCAGAATAGCGCCGTTGCCGTCGTCTCATGGCCGGCGAGGATCATCGTCGCCACCTGATCGCCGAGCTGCCCATCGGTGAAGGATGCGCCGGTTTCCGGATCGCGCGCGGCCACCATCAGGTCGAACAGATCGCGCGGCGTGTCGTCGTTCTTGCCGGCGGCGCGACGTGCGGTCATCAGCTCGCCGACGAATCTCGTCCAGCGTCTGCGGAAGAAGGCGCGCGAGATATCCTGCGGCGTCGGCCAGCCCAGCGGCAGCAGCAGATCGAGGAAATGCGGCCGTGCCAGGTTCATGCCGTATTCCATCACGAAGTCGCGCAGCTTCGCGCCATGCTCGGCCATGCCGAAGGAGAACATGGTGCGGCCTGCGATCTCCAGCGTCATCCGCTGCATGATCGCGCGAAGATCGACCGGCTTGCCCTCGGCGCACTGTAAATCGGCGAGCGTATCGTCGACGGCCGAGATCATGTGCGGCACCAAAGTCGTCACCGCGCGCGGCGTGAAAGCCGGCGCCAGGGTGCGGCGCTGGTGTTTCCAGGTGCGGCCTTCGGCGAGCAGCAGGCCCTCGCCGAGCATCGGCCGCAGCACGCGGAATGCAGCGGGCGTGCGGGTATAGTTCTCGTAATTGTCCACCAGAACATGGCGGATCGCATCGGGGTCGTTGAGGATGAAGCTCGCGTGGCCGAAGAAGCGGCCCTTGACGATGTCATCTTCATAGGCGCGCTGACCCCAGGTCTCGATGGCGCTGCGGCGCATTGCCGACATACGCCCTAGCGCACCCATGTTCTCGGGCGCACGTGGCGGGCTCGGCGGCACCAGGGGCGCTCGCGCAGCGGAGAAATCGTAGACCTCGGCAATGCTCACGATGGGCCTCGCAATTGATCCAGGGACCGGAGCGTCTCGTCATTATAGCAGGCGTCCATCCGCGCGCCATGGAGGCCTCGATGGAAAGCGTGGCCGCAACGCACGCATCGACCAATATTGCGGTCCAGCGGGCGCATCCCTCGGAACGATACTCACGCATGCACATTAGGGAGGCAGTGGCTCCATATCGGACCGGCCTGAGGATTTAAAATGATCGATACCGTTGTCGTCCAACCCAATGTAAGCGTCGACGAACCGCAAACCTCCGGCGTATCGTGGGCTGCGGTTGCAGCCGGTGCCGTGGTTTCGCTCGCACTGACGCTCGTCCTGATTGCCTTTGGCACAGGTCTCGGTCTGTCTGTCGTGTCTCCGTGGGCAAGTGCCGGCGCCTCCGCGACCACGTTCAAGATCACGACCGGTATCTACCTGATCGTCATCGCGATGATCTCGTCATCGCTCGGTGGTTATATTGCCGGCCGTCTGCGGTCGCGCTGGATCGGCGTGCATTCGGACGAAGTCTACTTTCGTGACACCGCGCATGGATTCCTGGCCTGGTCGTTCGCGACGGTTTTGGGAGCGATCCTGCTGGCATCTCCAGCAACTACTTTGCTGAGCGGAGCCGCGTCGGGTGTTGCTGCCGGTGCAACCGCTGCTGCAGCCCAGTCAGGTCCGAGCGATGGCTACCTGGATTCGCTGCTGCGTCCGACGACGCCGTCGGCCGATGGCACCAGCGCGGAAGCGCGTGGTGAACTGTCACGTGTGATGGCTGCCAGTTTCCGTGGTGGAGAGCTCAAGCCTGCCGACCGCAGCTACGTCAACAAGGTTGTCGCCAGCCGCACCGGTCTGAGCGAGGCAGATGCCGACAAGCGCGTCACTGAAGTCATCAACGATGCGAAGACCGCGGTGGATGCCGCACGCAAGGCCGCGATGCAGCTCGCATTCTGGCTCACGGCGTCGCTGCTGATCGGCGCCTTCTCCGCCAGCCTTGCCGCGACGGAAGGTGGCGGGCTTCGTGACGGGACCTGGAAGAAGCGTCGTTAACCCCAATCAAAGGAGACAACCATGCCCATTCTTCTGTGGCTACTCGGAATCCCGCTTCCCCTCATCATCCTGGTACTGTTGCTGCGATAACAGAATAACGAAGGAGCCCCGCACATGGCGGGGCTCTTTGCGATTTCGAACAATGCCTCATGCGATCTGACCGGAGACGCGCAGGGAAGTCAGCAAAGCGGTTATATAGAAAGCCAGACCGCTGAGGCGCGCGAGTTGGCGTGAACTACTCGGTGAATTCCGCCACCGTGATCCGGTTTTCCGACGCCGGCCAGGCGCGCGCCACGATCCGCTCCTGATTGAACAGCGCCGCCACCGGACGTCCGATGTCCGTGGCCGGAAGGCGGATAGTCGAGAGCGAATCCGTGGGCACGCCGGCTTTCACGTCGGCCGGCTCCTTGCCGTCGAGCAGCACGACATCGCGCGGTAATCCAAAATAGCCACGGACGCGCGACATCGACACCACTGCACCGGCATTGGCATCGGTGGGTCCCAGCGGCCGGCCGGCGCGTAGATGCACGACGTCGGACGAGCGGGGGAATGGCGAGCGATAGGAATGCGTGATCGGCGCTCCGGCCGATGTCAGCACGATCTCAACAGGCCAGGCCGGATCGACCCGAACGGGACCCCAGCGGCCATCGGCGGATGTGCGGGCCGAATGGAGCGCTGCCCCGATCCGCTCGCCAGTGTCCGGCGCCACGCGGTACACCTCGACCAGGGCATCCGCGACCGGCCGGTTGGTGGGCACGCCGCCGGGCGTGCCGGTGACGAGACCGCTGATTTTCACCTCAGCTTCCGGCGCGATATCGATCCGCACGGGCTCGCGGCCGACGATAAATTTGTAGATATCGCGGAAGGCGCGAGGGTGAAAGCCCGTCTCGCGATGATCGATGGCGCCGAGGACGAGATTGGTGGCGCCGCGCAGCGCCGGACCATCGGCGGTGACGCCGGTGGCCACGCCCGGCTTGCCGAGCAGGCGACCGTCGGCCTGCGCATATTTGTCGATGCCATCGCTGCGGAGGGTGAGGAAGGCGGTACCTTCAGTCACCTCAGGGCCTTCGCCGGGATTGAGGCTCTTGAGGAACGGGCTGCGGCCATTGAATTCGCTGCCGGGACTATCGGTCCCGTCGAACACGCCGTGATTGGGGGTGCCGCATAGGACGGCGTGGCTGACATCGGCGCTGCCGCCATTCTTGATGTAATTGCGCACCGCATTGCCGCCGCGCGAATTGGCGACCAGCGCCACTTTCGCAGCACCAGTGCGCTTTTTCAGTTCCGCGATGGCTTCGCCGAGTTCGCGGCGCTGGTCTTCGGTGGAGGAGCGGCCCTGCTGCGCCACAGCATCGTCGGAACGCGCCAGCGGATCGGTGAAATTGAGCGCCATCAGGCGGTTGCGCGGGATGCCATTGGTTTCCATGCGCCAGATCTGCGTCATCCAGAGCGCCGCGTGGTCGCCATTGCCGTGGACGAACAGGATCGGGGGAATGTCGGAACCAGCCGCTGCGCCGGGGCCCGTCTGTGCTGCGGCCTCGAAACGGAGCGCATGGGCAGCCAGCGGCAGCATGGCTGCGCTCGTGAGGATGGTCCGTCGCGACAGCGCCATGGCTGGTCTCCCTCTATCTGCACACGTCCGGTGCTTGCCGCTGTGATAGCGGAGCAGGCACTGGACAGACAACGCGTTTCGCAGGCATCACCTTGATACGCCAAGTGGGGAATCAGGCCCGCATGGCTCTGCAGTCGCTATCTGCAGCAGACGACGGGACGATGATGGCCGAAGCAGCGAAACCAGTGGTTCTTCCCTCCGACGGCATTGCCGCCCCGCTGCGGTTTGCGGTGTTCCGGCGGATCTGGCTCGCCAGCTTGCTGTCCAATCTGGGCCTGATGATCCAGAGCGTGGGCGCTGCCTGGGCCATGACGCAGATGACCGCGTCGGCCGACAAGGTGGCGCTGGTGCAGACCGCCTTGATGCTGCCGATCATGCTAATCTCGATGCCGGCGGGCGCCGTGGCCGACATGTATGACCGCCGTGTCGTGTCGCTGGCTTCGCTGGTGCTGTCGCTGGTCGGCGCCTGTGTACTGACCATGCTGGACTGGACCGGTCACATCACGCCGAACCTCCTGCTCGCCTTCTGCTTCATCATCGGCAGCGGCATGGCGCTGTTCGGACCGGCCTGGCAATCCTCCGTGGGCGAGCAGGTGCCGCCGGAGGTACTGCCATCCGCCGTGGCGCTGAACGGCATCAGTTACAATATTGCGCGCAGTTTCGGCCCGGCGATCGGCGGCATCGTGGTCGCCACCGCCGGTGCTGTCGCAGCCTTCGCGGCCAATGCGGTGCTCTACATCCCGTTGCTGGTGGTGCTGTTCCTGTGGCGTCGCAAGGTCGATGTGTCGCGGCTGCCGCGTGAGCGGCTGAGCCGGGCCATCGTGTCCGGCGTGCGTTACATTGCTAATTCGCCGTCGATCAAGATCGTGCTGACGCGCACGCTGATCACCGGCATCTGCGGTGGTTCGGTCTCGGCGCTGATGCCGCTGGTTGCGCGCGACCTGCTGCATGGCGGCGCGCAGACCTATGGAATCATGCTCGGAGCTTTCGGCATGGGTGCGGTGATCGGCGCAATGAATATTGGGCATGTCCGCAAGCATCTGAGCGGCGAAAGTTCGATCCGGGCCTGTGCGCTGATCATGGGCGTCGCGATTGCCGTCGTCGCGGTCAGCAGCGAGCCGGTCATCACGGCGGCGGCGCTGGTGGTGGCCGGCTCGGTCTGGATGCTGGCGGTCGCGCTGTTCAATATCGGCGTACAGCTCTCGGCGCCGCGCTGGGTTGCCGGACGTTCGCTCGCCGCCTTTCAGGCTGCGATTGCCGGCGGCATCGCGATTGGCAGTTGGGGCTGGGGGCATCTCACAGACATGGTCGGCGTCGAAGCGGCATTGCTGGTGTCGGGCGGAGCGATGTTTCTCTCGCCGCTGTTTGGCCTGTTCCTACGGATGCCGCCGACCGGCGCGCGCGACGAGGATGCGGAGCGTCTTGAAGATCCGGAAGTGCAGCTGCAATTGACCGCGCGCAGTGGTCCGCTGGTGGTGGAGATCGAATATCGCGTGGATCAAGAGAATGCGCGCGCATTCCACGGCGTGATGCAGGACGTGCAGCTCTCGCGCCAGCGCAACGGCGCCTATGGGTGGTCCATCGCGCGCGATATCGCTGATCCCGAATTGTGGACCGAACGCTACCACTGCCCGACCTGGCTCGATTTCCTGCGCCAGCGTAATCGTTCGACGCAGTCCGAGCGCGCTTTGTATCAGCGCGCGGCGGACTATCATCTGGGGCCGGATCCGGTTCGCGTGCGCCGCATGCTGGAGCGGCCGTTCGGTTCGGTGCGCTGGAAGGACGATACGCCCGATCGCGCAGCGACCGAGGTGCTTCCTGTCGCGACGCCGGCCGGCAGCAGCGGTTAGAGCTTCTTATCTTGACGCGTTTTCCTGACGCGAACCGGTGCTCACTTCGCTCGAAAACGCTAGTCGCGCTATTGATTATTCTCGGCGAGAACTTTCGCGCAGGCCTTGCTGAGCTTCGAACGGTTTTCCTTGAGGCAGCTGAGCACGACCATGTCACCATCGTTCATCTTGGCGCGGCAGAAGCGCGAGACGTCGCGTGAGCAGGCCGACTGATTGGCTGATGTGTTACCGCCCTGCGCGAAAGCGGACGTTGCGATCAGCAGGAACGGGATGATCAAAAGTCGGGTCATGAAATGGGCCTCCCTAAAAATTGGCTATCTGATTCTATGGCGCGCAACGAAGTACGCGGGAATGGCGCAATGATGGCGAGCGTCCGGCGCCAAGTTTACGGATTGCGCGTTACGTCATTCAGGCGAAGCGTCGCTGCTTAACTTCGTGATCCCGAAATCACGAGATCGTCGCGATGGATCATTTCGGCGCGGCCGCTGATCCCAAGAATAATCATCACGTCCGGAGATGAGCGGCCTTTGATCTTCTCAGCATTGTCTGCGTCATAAGCCACGAGGCCGCGGCCAATTTCGTGCGTGTCCGGTCCACGCACGATAACGGCGTCGCCGCGTGCGAAGTCACCTTCCACCTTGATGACGCCGGCAGGCAGCAGACTCTTGCCGGCACGGAGTGCGGCGACCGCACCTGCATCAATAGTCAGCGTGCCTTTCGGTTCCAGCGATCCCGCAATCCAGCGTTTGCGCGCAGTGACGGGATTTGCAGGAGTCAGGAACCAGGTACACAGGCCGCCATCGGCGATCTTCTGCAGTGGATGCTCGACCTTGCCGGACGCGATGATCATATGCGTGCCCGCGGTGGTCGCGATCTTGGCAGCTTCGATCTTGGTGTACATGCCGCCGCGCGACAATTCGCTCTCGGCAGCGCCCGCCATGCCTTCGATCTCGGCAGTGACGCTGTCGACGATGGGAATCAGCTTCGCATCGGGATTGGCGCCGGGTGGTGCGGTGTAGAGCCCGTCGATATCCGACAGCAGCACCAGCAGATCGGCGGATGCCATGGTCGCGACGCGCGCCGCGAGGCGATCATTGTCGCCATAGCGGATCTCGTTGGTCGCCACCGTGTCGTTCTCGTTGATGACCGGCACCGCGCGCCATTCCAGCAGTTTGCCGATGGTCGAGCGCGCATTGAGGTAACGACGACGTTCCTCGGTGTCCTGCAGCGTCACGAGAATCTGTCCGGCACCGATGCCGTGATGGCCCAGTACTTCCGACCAGATGCGCGCCAGCGCGATCTGCCCGACGGCAGCGGCGGCCTGGCTCTCTTCGAGTTTCAGCGGACCGCGCGGAAGCTTGAGGCGGCTGCGGCCGAGCGCGATCGAGCCTGATGAGACCACGAGGACGTCGCGACCGTCCGCATGCAGCTTGGCGATATCGGCGGCCAATGCCGCAAGCCATTTGGCTCTGACTTCGCCGGCCGCGGAATCGATCAGCAGCGACGAGCCAACCTTGACGACGATACGGCGAAAGTTCTTCAGCTCGGGGCGCGACATGATGTGGGCTTTGGCAGGACGTGTGATGCTTGGACGGACGTGAGAGGCAGATTAGCTCGTCGCCGGCGCCCATGGCGCAGACTGCGCTGCGCTCTTGGCCTTGTCCGACACCGGCGCCTCGCCGATCACTGCAACGAGCGCACGCAATGCGTCCGGCACGCCTTCGCCCGTTGCGCCCGAGATCAGCAGCGGCGTCTGCTTCGCAGCGCGCTTCAGTCGGTCCTTCTGCTTCTTCAACTCGTCCGGCTCGACCGCATCGATCTTGTTGAGCGCGACGATCTCGACCTTGTTGGCAAGGTCGCCCTCATAGGCATCGAGTTCGGCGCGGACGGTCTTGTAGGCCTTGCCCGCATGTTCGCAGGTCGCATCGATCAGATGCAGCAGCACGCGGCAACGCTCGACGTGGCCAAGAAAGCGATCGCCGAGGCCGGCGCCTTCATGCGCGCCCTCGATCAGACCGGGAATGTCCGCCAGCACGAATTCGCGCGCGTCGACATCGACGACGCCGAGCTGCGGATGCAGCGTGGTGAACGGATAGTCCGCGATCTTCGGCCGCGCAGCGCTGACCTTGGAGAGGAATGTGGACTTGCCTGCGTTGGGCAGGCCGACGAGACCCGCATCCGCAATCAATTTCAGTCGCAGCCAGATCCAGCGCTCTTCGCCGGGCTGGCCGGGATTGGCATTGCGCGGGGCGCGGTTGGTCGATGACTTGAAGTGAGCGTTGCCAAAGCCGCCATTGCCGCCTTCGGCCAGCACATAGGTCTCGCCGAGCTTGGTGAAGTCGTGGATCAGGGTCTCGCGATCCTCATCGATGATCTGTGTGCCGACCGGAACTTTGAGCGTGATCGGCTTGCCATTGGCGCCATGGCGGTCCTTGCCCATGCCATTGGTGCCGCGCGGCGCCTTGAAGTGCTGCTGGTAGCGATAGTCGATCAGCGTGTTGAGGCCGTCGACCACTTCGATGATGACATCGCCGCCGCGGCCGCCATTGCCGCCGGAGGGACCGCCGAACTCGATATACTTCTCGCGGCGAAAGGCCACGCAGCCGTTTCCGCCGTCGCCGGAGCGAATGTAAACCTTGGCTTCATCGAGGAATTTCATAGCGTATCCGTATCGCAGGGGGGTGGTCGCGGCAACCACTTCGTCGCCGGAGCATCGTGAAAAGCCCTTATTTGGGGGCCTTGCTGCGCATCAGGTGACGTCCTAAACGACTCATCTTGCCGTTAACCAAGCGTGCGCATTCCGCGACTTTCCTACAGGCTCATATAGGCATGTTTGCGACCATTTCGACCGCAGCCGACAATCGTGCCGCCCGGCTGGCCGGTATCGGCCTGATGCTCCTGGGCATCAGCATGTTCTCCTGCGGTGATGCGATAGGCAAATTCCTCGTCGGCACCTATTCGGTCGGGCAATTGATGCTGCTGCGGGCCTGCGCGGCGCTGGCGCTGCTGGCGCCGTCGATCTGGCGGCATCGTGCGGACTTCCTGCAACTCGACCGGCCGGGTCTGCAGCTCATTCGCGTGGTGCTGTCGACGCTGGAAGTCGCGGCGTTCTTCTGGGCGGCGGCCTATCTGCCGCTGGCGGATGTCATCACCTATTATTTGGCCTGTCCGATCTTCGTCACCGCGGGCTCCGCGATCTTTCTCCGCGAATCTGTCGGCTGGCGGCGCTGGAGCGCGATCTTCGTCGGCTTCTGCGGTGTACTGATCGCGCTGCAGCCCTCGGCGCAGACGGTGACATGGCCGGCGCTGATCGCGCTCGGCGGCAGCCTGTCCTTCGCCGCGCTGATGCTGATTACCCGCTCGCTGCGTTCCGCGCCGGACGTCGTGCTCGCGACAACCCAGTTCATCGGCACGTTTACTTTCGGCGCCGTATTCACGGCGTTCGGATGGGTGACGCCCGATCTGCGCGATCTCGGCCTGTTCTTTCTGGCGGGCGTTGTCTCGGTCTGCGCGCTGCTCTGCGTCAATCGCTCGCTGAAGCTGGCGCCGGCGAGCACTGTGGTGCCGTATCAGTATTCGATGATCATCTGGGCGGTGATCTTCGGCTATCTCGTGTTCGGCGAATTGCCGTCGTGGGCCACGCTGATCGGTGCGGCAGTCATCATCGCAGCAGGGCTCTATATCTTCCTGCGCGAGCAGCAGCTCGGAAAGATCGCCGACGAAGTACCGCCAGCGGTGTGAACTTCTTTTCCCTCTCCCCCAGCGCAGCGAAGCTGCGCGCCGTGGGAGAGGGTGGATCGAACACGCGAAGCGGGTTCGAGACGGGAGAGGGAGAGCCATGGAACGAGAGCCTGTCCCCTCTCCCGCCTCGCGAAGCTTCGCTTCGCGCGGGGGAGAGGGGAAGTAAGAGTCGTTCACCGTCGCGTCGACGTTCCCCAGTTCTTCAGCGAACTCCACACGCCCCTTGTCAGCTTGAAGCAGTCGACCGGTGTTGACGAGCCGATCGCTTCGAAGCGGTGCAGTTGAACGCCGCTCCACTGGAAGCCGCACTTCTCCAGGATGTTGCGCGACGACGGATTGGCGACGCGCGCGCCCGAGATCAGGTGATCGATATCGAATTCGTCGAATGCGTAATCAATCGCGGCACGTGCGGCCTCGGTCGCAAAACCCTGGCCCCAGTGATCGACGCCGAGCCAGTAGCCGAGCTCCGGCGATTCGGCTTCGCGCCAGTCGATTCCGACCATGCCGATGGGACGACGATCGAGTTCGATCAGGAACACGCTGTCGCTTGCCGTGCCGCTCAGCGAATTGACGAAATCGACTGCGTGATCCTGCTGATACGGGAAGGGCAGGCGACGCGTCATCTCGGCGATGCGGCGATCATTGGCCAGAAGCGCGATGGCTTTTACGTCCGCGAGTGTCGGCTTGCGCAAGGCCAGCCGTTCGGTCTCGAGGACGCAGCCTCTGGTTTCTCTCAACGTGGGGGTCGGAATATCCTGCAACATCTCGGGCTCCTGTGTGCGCCCCGAAGCGACGCACCAAACGAAAAGGGGAGGCCGGTTTCCCGCCTCCCCTGGAGCCCAATTCTGGCGCTCCGCCGGTTCAACAGGACCCGGCGGACTCCAATGTGTCCACCGTTTATTCGGCCGCGGCTTCAGTAATCGGGAGTACCGATACGAAAGTGCGGCCGTTCGATTTGGCGCGAAACTCCACGTGGCCTTCGACCTTGGCGAACAGGGTATGGTCTGTGCCCATGCCGACATTAAGGCCGGGGTGCCAGGTGGTGCCGCGCTGACGCGCAATGATGTTGCCGGGAATCACGCGTTCGCCGCCGAACGCCTTCACGCCGAGGCGCTTGCCAGCCGAATCGCGGCCGTTGCGCGATGAACCGCCTGCTTTTTTATGAGCCATAGCCCGTCTCCGATCTCGATAAGTTCTAGATCAATTCCTTGAAGGAATTGTCTCACAGATTCTCAACTTTTCGCAGCGGCTTATTCCGCGGCGGGCTTTTTCTTCGCAGCCGGCTTCTTGGCTGCAGCAGGCTTGGCGGCGGCTGCCTTCGGAGCAGCGGCCTTCTTCGCCGGCGCCTTCTTGGCAGGAGCTTCGTCGCCATCAACCGGAGCGGTCACGACCGGCTTCTCACGCTTCGGACGAGGTCCGATCGTCGGCGCCTTGCCGTCGGCCAGGATCTCGGTGATGCGGATCATCGTGAGTTCGTCACGGTAGCCACGCTTGCGCTTCGAATTCTTGCGGCGGCGCTTCTTGAAAGAGATGACCTTGGGGCCGCGCTTGTGATCGAGCACTTCGGCCGCAACCGACGCGCCGGCCACCAGAGGCAGGCCGAGCACAGGCGTATCACCGCCCAGCACGAGAACTTCACCAAGCTGCACGATCGTTCCGACATCGCCGGCGATCTTGCCAATCTCGAGCACATCATCCGGAACGACGCGATATTGCCGGCCGCCGGTTTTGATGACTGCGAACATCGTTATATTCCTTCGTGTTCGATCCCATCCTCGGATCAGATCCGGGACGGCTTCTTGTTCAGTCGATAAGGGTTCACCGCGACTTCCAGGAAGTCGCGCATCTTTGCGTTTTTGGTCGACGTTGCGACCCCACGCAAAAACAATCGGCGCCAAGCAAAGCTTGCGCCGAAGCGTGCTTTATAGAGGGTGAAGGCGGAGAGTCAAGGAAAGACGGGCGAAAAGCGAGCCAAAAACAGAGTCTTGGCGGACGAGTCGGTGCCTGCGATGGAGCGTACCATTTAACCTGTCGCCCCGTTTTTCGAACGCCTGCCTTCAGTCGTCATGCCCGGGCAGCGCGAAGCGAGCTTCGCTAGATGACCCGGGTATCCATCTTCGGACGGAATGGCGGAAAGGTTGATGGCCGGGTCAGGTCCGGCCATGACGGAGTTTGTTCTCCAAATCAGAGGCTTAGCCTCTCGGTCGCCCTCACGACGCCAGGCTGCGCATTTCCTTGATCAGGTCGGACTTGCCCTCAAAGCCGATGCCCGGGAGTTCCGGCATGGTGATGTGGCCATCAATCACCTTCACGCCATCCGGGAACCCGCCATAGGGCTGGAATAGGTCCGGATAGGACTCGTTGCCGCCGAGGCCGAGGCCAGCCGCGATGTTGAGCGACATCTGGTGACCGCCATGGGGGATGCAGCGGCGCCAGGACAAGCCGTAGCCCTTCAGCATGTCGAGCGTGCGGAGATATTCGACGAGGCCGTAAGACAGCGCGCAGTCGAACTGCAGCCAGTCGCGGTCCGAGCGCATGCCACCATAGCGGATCAGGTTGCGCGCATCCTGCATCGAGAACAGGTTTTCGCCGGTCGCCATTGGGCCGGGATAATGCTCGGCGAGCTTTGCCTGCAGCTCGTAATCGAGCGGATCGCCGGCTTCCTCGTACCAGAACAGGTCGTATTCGCGCAGTGCCTTGGCATAGGCGACGGCCGTGTCGAGATCGAAGCGGCCATTGGCGTCGACAGCGAGTTTGGCCCCTGCTGGAAGCAGTTTCAGCACATGCTCGATGCGCTTGCAGTCATCGGCGAGCGGCGCGCCGCCGATTTTCATCTTCACGACATTGTAGCCGCGATCGAGATAGCCCTTCATTTCCGAGGCGAGGCCTTCAAGACCCTTGCCGGGATAATAGTACCCGCCCGCGGCATAGACGAAGACCTTCGGGTCAGCGGTGGTGCCATAGCGTTCGGCGAGCAAACGGAACAGTGGCTTGCCCGCGATCTTGGCGACCGCATCCCACACCGCCATGTCGATGGTGCCGATCGCGACTGAGCGCTCGCCGTGGCCGCCCGGCTTCTCGTTGGTAAACATGGTGGCCCACACCTTGTGCGGGTCGATATTGTTGCCCGAGGCGTCGATCAGGCTGTCAGGCTTGGCTTCTAAAATGCGCGGCGCGAAGCGCTCGCGGATCAGGCCGCCCTGACCGTAGCGGCCGTTGGAGTTGAAGCCGTAGCCGATCACGGGTTTGCCGTCGCGGATCACGTCGGTGACCACGGCGACCAGGCTCAGGGTCATTTTACTGAAGTCGATGAAGGCGTTAGCGATGGGGGAGGCGATCGGAGCGGTGCGCTCCCGGATGTCGATGATGCGCATGAGGCGCTCCTGCGGCTGGGGTGAGACGGGCTTGCGGAGAGGCATACGCCTCTCTTAGCCATCTCTGAAATGGTCATTTTTCATCAGAGCAGTTCCGAGATAAGATGGCTGGTGCCATCCCGGACGTCCCATGCAAAGCTTCGATCCAATTTCACTCCGCCTGTTCATCGCTGTCTGCGAGGAGCGCAATATCGCCAATGCCGCAAAGCGCGAGGCCATCGTGCCCTCAGCGGTGAGCAAGCGTATCAGTCAGATGGAGCAGGAGGCCGGCGTGCAATTGCTCGAACGGGGCCGCCGCGGCGTCACAGTGACGGCGGCCGGTGAAGCGCTGTGTCGCTATGCACGGGAGTCGTTGCAATTGCTCGACCGGATGCAGGCCGAACTCGGCGCCTTCGCCGATGGCGTGCAGGGCCATGTGCGCGTGTTTGCCAGTAAGTCGGCGGTGGCGCAGGTGCTGCCGGAAGACATCAGCCTGTTCGCCAAGCGCTATCGCGACGTGCGCGTCAGTCTGGAAGAGCGCGAGATCTGGGAGGTCGTCCGCGGAGTCGAGGAAGGGCGCGCCGATATCGGCGTCTGCTGGGATGCGGTTGACCTGCGCGGCCTCAAGACGTTTCCCTATCACCGCGATCATCTTGCGGTGGTGGTGCACCACGATCATCCGCTTGCGAAACGCACGTCAGTGTCGTTCGAGGATACGATCGACTTCGAGCATGTCGATATCGTCGCGCGGAGCATCATGCAAACCATGCAGCGAAGCGTCGCGGCTGCGGCCGGCAAGCAGATGCGCTACCGCATTCAGGTTTCCACCGTGGATGCCGCCTATCGCATTGTCGCGGCGCAACTGGCCGTCGCGATCATTCCGCAGGAAGAAGCGTCCACGATCCAGCAGACGCTGGGGCTGAAGGTCATCCCGCTCAGCAATGACTGGGCGAAGCGGCAATTCGTCGTCGCCGTGCGCGACAAGGGCCTGAGTCGGCCGGCGCAATTGCTGCTGGAAAGCCTGAAGGAAAGCGCGAGCGAATGAGCATTCGCCACAGTGCAGTGTCGTGCGTGATCTTGAAGATGAATCACGCAGTCGATCTCGCGGAGCTAGCCGACTTGCTCGGTCGTTGCGCCGGCTAGCGGCTCACGCGGGCATCGGCAACGGCACGCTGAAACAACGCTGTCATCGCGTCCGAGATGCCCTGGGTCGGGCTGACCTCAAAATAGAAGCCTGGCGAAGCGCAGCTCTGCATATTGCTGGCGATCTGGCTGTTGGGTGAAGGTCCGTAAGGACCAGCGTTGAATGGTGCGATCCAGCTATTGTACCAGGCATTGGTCGGAAGTGCGAGGTAGGTCGTGTAAAGCACGGCAATCTTGATGCCGCGATTCTTCAACGTGGTGCAAAGCGCTGGATTGATCGGCGACTGGCATCGTCCACCAGTCGTCGGTTTCAGGCAGTTGCCGGGATTGTATTCGTCAGCCACGCCATCGGATACGAAGAAGAGATATTTGAGCGGTGCACCGGCTGTACCGGCTCCGGGGGCGCTGATGGCGGTGTTGATCGCCGGGAATATAGCGCTGTAGCCGGTGTCCTGATCGTTGTTGTCGTTCTGGCCGTTCACCGTCATCAAGTCGATGTTTCCGGCCGCCGTCTTCGCACTTGAGAGGCTGGACGACAATGTGAACAGGGCTCTCAAACCGGACGTCGAGGCGGCCGCGCCGAAGTCGTAGATCGCCATGCGGAACTGGTTGGAATAGGTCTGCGTACTGGCCGCGGTATCCATCAACTTCTGGGTGGCTGTACGCAGCACGTCGATGCGCGTGATCACGCCAAGTGTCTTGGCGAGTTTGTAGTAGTTGTTGCTGTTGTTGAGGTCGTGGCAGGCAAAGGCGCAGCTGTCCGACGTATTCTTGACCATCAGAGCCACGTCGGCCGGTGTTGCGCCGACGCCCATGGATGGCGAATTGTCGAGCAGCAGATAGAAATCGATGTAATTCGGCATCGTCGCCGTCGCGACAGAACTGCCGGTAACGGTCATTTTGGAAAAGCCCATGACGGATGTGAGACTGGTCGACACATCCGCCGAGAATTGCATAGTGGCCGTCACGACGCCGTTGGCGCGATTGACGGTCGCTGTCGTGCTGGTCAGCGTGAAGCCGGTCCTGCCTGATGTGTTGCCCTTGAAAATATTGATTGCGTCGACGTCGCCCCCGGGGACGGGGCCGTCCGCTGCCATCGAACCTGCGGTAATGAATGCAGCAGACTTCTGCACGATGGAGCCGACGCTCGCAGTATCAAGGGCGGCTTGCAGTTGGGATCTGATCTGTAGTGCACGCGTATAATCGACCGCGGCGCCCACCATGGAAATAAGGGGGATGCATGTGATCGCGAATATGATCGCGACATTGCCGCGTCGGTCGCAGCGAAAACGATCAATTAGCCTGAGGAACGATAGCCCGAGGAATGACTTCAGCATGAATACGCACCCGTATGAATGCGGAGATAATTACCTGAGCTGATAAATTTACTGTTAGGTCGATCGCAGAAAGGTAGTGGCTTGGGTTGCTGCCCTGTTGGTTAGTTAAGGATGTTCTACCGGTTTCATTGAAACCGGCTCGCGGGACCGACGCAAAAGGGGAGCGGTACGATCATCCCGGCGGGGCGATGAAACAAACCGGCTCCCGGGGCATTGTCATGCGGTTCTAGTCTGGCAGGGGCAATATGGCTGAAGACACAATGACGACCGTAGGCATCGGCAATCACGGTGCCAAGCGGCTGCCGTCCGTTGATGTGGACACGTTCAACATCGAGCTGAAGGACGACAACGGCTTTCTCGGTGACCGCGCCAGCAAGGGCGCTTTTCAGCGCATACTGGATGATCTCAGAAAGCCATTGAAGAAAAACGGCGACGATCCGCTCGGCAAAAAGGCTGCCAACGAGATCAGTAAATCCAGCCTCGACGAAATCCTGCTTGGCGACGATGTGGCCGCGGCTGCACTCGTCCATGGTGCGATCGAAGAATTCGCGCGGGAGCTGGCTTATGTCACGCAGCGCTTCTTCAAGACGAAGGCCTGGGCAGATACGGAATGCATCGTGGTCGGCGGCGGTTTCCGCCAGAGCCGTGTCGGGGAACTCGTCATTGCGCGTACGGACATCATTCTCAAGGCCGAGGATCTCAAAGTTACGTTGGTGCCGATCCGTTTTCATCCAGATGAAGCCGGCCTGATCGGTTGCCTGCATCTGGCGCCGTCATGGATTTTCGAAGGTTACGACAGCATTCTTGCGGTCGACATCGGCGGCTCCAACATCCGTTGTGGCGTGGTCGAAACCGCATGGAAGAAATCGAAGGATCTCTCCAAGGCCGCGGTGTGGAAGTCCGATCTCTGGAAACATGCCGATGATGAGCCGACGCGTGAAGGCGCCGTCAAGCGGCTGGTGAAGATGCTGAAGGATCTGATCTCCGCCGCCGACAATGAAGGCCTCAAGCTGGCGCCGTTCATCGGCATCTCGTGCCCGGGGGTGATCAACGAAGACGGCACCATCGCGAAGGGAGCGCAGAATCTTCCGGGTAACTGGGAAAGCAGCAAGTTCAACCTGCCAGCCTTGCTCGCCGAAGGCATTCCCACAATCGGGGATCACGATACTGCGGTGCTCATGCACAATGACGGCGTTGTCCAAGGCCTCAGTGAAGTCCCTTTCATGCAGGACTTCGAACGCTGGGGCGTGCTGACGATCGGAACGGGGCTGGGCAATGCTCGCTTCACCAACCGCAAGAAAGAGAAGGACGACAAGAAAGCGAAGAAAGACAAGGATTGAGCAGGACCGTTGAGCGTCCCGGTGCCGCCTCGGCCAATGGCCGAGTGCATGCATCCGTCGGCGAATCATCCTGGCGCCGCCATGGCTCGTCATGCCGCGCGTCCAACCATAGCGTGCGTTGCCGCTGCGAATCGGCAACGAAAAGGCTGGCTTCCTAGTCTACGCGCCAGCCAGAGCCAGCTTTTGCGGCTCTGCGGGCAATTGGGTGCGGATTTTCCGCTCTGCCCGTCTTGTCTGGCCCGCCATCCTCGCCTAGAACTCCGCGCAACCACCCACGGGCGACCGTGGGTCTTGGCGCCTTGGAGAGGTGGCAGAGTGGTTGATTGTACCGCACTCGAAATGCGGCATGGGTGCAAGCCCATCGGGGGTTCGAATCCCCCCCTCTCCGCCAGCCAGATCGATAGACCTTTGAAAGCAATAGCCTTTTGCCGCCCGTTTTGTACACGCGGGTGGTACACATGGCTCTACCCATGTCTTGTTCTTGGAAGCACCCGACAGCGGCGACTATTGTTTCCGGCGAGGCGTGCCGGACGATCTCCGCGAGTTTGTTCGGCAAACGCGAAGGGCGGCTTAGCCTCGGTACCCGAGATACAGTCGAGGCAAAGCGTCTCCACGCCTTGAAGCTTGTCGAGATTGAAGAGCGTTGGTCGAACCCCCGGCAAAGCCAGCGCCCGCTCGCCTCCATCAGGCCCGCGCGGGCCCGCCGCCGCCGATGATGCAGTCATGGTGTTCGGCCATGGTGATACCGAGTGCTCAGCCGTGACGATACCGGATCAGATCAGCAAAAATTATGGAGCGGCGCACACCGCGCCTCGCGATACCGTCATTGAGCGTCAAGCTTACGAAACATCACGAGCGCATCAACATATTCGCCAGTCGGAAGCCGAAAAGCCTCAGGCAGCCGCCCGACAATCGCGAAGCCGAGCGTGGTCCAGAGTTTCACCGCACGTATATTGTTGCTCACGACACAGTTGAATTGCATCGCGCGAAATCCTGAGCTTCTGGCATAGTCGAGCGAGTGTAGGCACATATTGCGCGCCACACCGCCGCCTTGCGCGCTCGCCAGCGTCATGTAGCCGCAATTGGCCACGTGGCTGCCACCACCGTCCTGGTTGGCGCGCACATAATAAGATCCCACGATCTGACCCTGGCGCACGGCAACGAAGGTTCGTTTATCCGGACCGTGCCAGTAGGACAAAGCATCGTCCTTCGTCATCAGGGGGTCCAGGGCGTAGGTCGTGCCTGCACGGATGGTCGGCTCGATGACCGACCAGATGTCTGCCTGTTCTGCCGGCTCAGCCGGGCGAATGATCAGGTCGTCGGAGTGTATGACCATAACAAGTGCCGCCTAAGCCGGACTGAATATACGCCGACCTTCGCCGGCATCTTGCCCGTGGGATTGACCGATTATTCTGCGGCGTTCCTCGGACGGGTTGGTATTGAAGGCGGCCTTGAACGCCTTGCTGAGATGCGAACCGTCGACGAAGCCGGTTTCGGCGGCGATTGCGGCCAGCGATAGGTCGGTCTTCAACATCCACCGTGCATGTTTCAGGCGCAGCCGCAGATATGTCGCCTGCGGCGACTGTCCGGTTTCCTCTTTGAAAAGACGCTCCAGTTGCCGCGTGCTCAGACTGACCTTGCCGGCCAGTCGCGCGACAGACAGCGGCGCTGATAGGTTCTGCTCCATCATTAGCAGCGCGCGCGAGATCCGTCCGTCGGTCTCGGCAAATTCGGTCGGCGGCGCCGATTGAGCCGAGGATCCGGGTTTCATGCGATCGATCAGCATGATGTGGAGCGCCTTCTGCGCGCTCGACAGGCCCATGCGTTGTTCCACGATATGGGCGGCGAGGTAGGCAACGCCCATGCCGCCCGAACAGGTGATGCGGTTGCCGTCGATGACGAAGAGCTGGTCGGCCACCGGGAGTGTCTCGCCGAATTCCTCCAGGAAATCGCGATAGTGGTACCAGCTGATGCAGCACTTTTTCTGGTTGAGAAGGCCTAGACGCCACAGCACGAAACTGCCGGTGCAGACGCCGATCAGATCGACCTTGGTGTTCGCAGCCTCCAGCAGATAGCGCTTGATCTTGTCATCGATCTGCGGGCCCTGATGCAGCAGGCCGCCCACCACGACGACATAATCGAGCTCGCGCGGATCGAGGAACCGGGAATTCGGATACATCAGCAGACCGCAACTCGAACGGATCGGCTCGTCGGTGTCGGCCATGATGTGCCACTGGCAGCGGATCGGCCGACTGTTGTCGCCCTCGTCGGCGGCGAGACGCAGCACGTCCACGAAGCTGGCCAACGCAGTCAGCGTGAAATTCTTGGTCAGAATGAAGCCAACGCGCAGCGGACGGACCTTTGGTTGCATCACCCCTGCCTTTGCATTCACCATATGGTCAAATGGCAATCCGGGTGATCGCCGCGAGACGATGCTCCAAAACGGACCCATGTCGCATCATTACATACCTCCAGCGCGCCGGGGCAGGCATTTGCGATGGACTGATCCTAAAAATACATTGCCGCGCGCGCAAGGGCGGCGAAGCGTCTCGCTTGGCGCGCGACGTTGGGGTGTCGGCTGGGAACCGGAAGCCCAGGTCGGCCGGTTCGGCGCAGGAGGGTCAGCCGGCGGACGGCGGCTCTTCTGGCGTCGCGAACTGCGCTTCGCGGCCGATCGCAGCGAGAAATGCGTCGAGTGCGCCGACCGACAGCGATGTCGTGCGGCTGTTGACTATGGGGTGGCAATTGATGCGCTCCGCCGATCGTAAGCGCGCATCAATGACGGGAGTGACCGCCTGATTGGCATCGTTGTAGAGCGCCAGAATCGAGACCGATCCCGGTTCGATCCCAAGCAGTTCCTTCAGGGCTTCCGCGCTTCCAAATGACAGCCCGCCCTTGACGCCGATCGTCTTTGCCAGCGACTTCAGGTGAACGGTCGCGGCTTCGTCGGTGACGAACAGGAAGAACCGTTTCTTGCCGTCGCGGAGGAACAGGTTCTTGGTGTGAATGCCGGGAATGTCGCCGCGTAGCGCACGCGACTCTTCCACCGTATGCACGGGCGGGTGTTCGAACGTCTCCACCACGATCGACTTGTCTTTGAGATACTGAAGAATCTCGTCACTGCGTTCGATGCTCATCCTGCGTGTCCTTGATCGTCGAGGGCGGGACTGCGTGCGCCCGGGGCATGCCGTCCTGTCTACATGGCAGCGATCCGTGTCGCATGGATACGTCGCGAATTCGAGACCCTGGCGAGCGAAGCCGGGCGGCTTGTCGCAAATCTACGTGTTTCGTGTCGGGGCTTTGCAAACCTGCGGCGTTCCGATGTCGCTCTGATCCAACATGATTGGCGGGCTGATGCTGGCCGCGAAGCGGCAGCGAGTTGTAGGCTCCATCCAATCACAACGTGGACAGCCATGCAGAAATTTTCAGCGCTTTCATTACTACGGGCAGGGCTGACCGGTCATGCCGGCTGGCAGCGACAGTGGCGTTCGCCTGAACCGAAGCCGGGCTATGACGTCATCATCGTCGGTGGTGGTGGCCACGGGCTTGCGACGGCCTACTATCTCGCCAGCCGCTACGGCGTCAAAAACGTTGCCGTTCTCGAAAAGGGCTGGATCGGCGGCGGCAATACCGGCCGGAACACCACGATCATTCGCTCGAACTATCTGTTCGACGAAAGCGCCGGGATCTACGAGCACGCCCTCAAACTGTGGGAAGGGCTGTCGCAGGAACTGAACTACAATGTGATGTATTCACCACGCGGCGTCTTGATGCTGGCGCACAACATTCACGATGTGCAGAGCTTCAAGCGACACGTTCATGCCAACCGTCTCAACGGCATCGACAATGAATGGCTGTCGCCGGAGGAATGCAAAGAATTCTGTCCGCCGCTGAACGTCGGTGGGTCCATGCGCTATCCGATCCTCGGCGGCGCGCTGCAGCGCCGCGGCGGCACGGCGCGCCACGACGCTGTGGCCTGGGGCTATGCCCGCGCTGCCGACACGCTCGGCGTGGATATCATCGAGAATTGCGAAGTCACTGGCATCCGCCGCGCGCCGACCGGCGAGGTGGTGGGCGTCGATACAACGCGCGGCAGCATCAATGCGAAGCGCATCGGCGTCGTCGCGGCCGGCAATACCAGCACGGTGATGAACATGGCCGGCGTGCGTCTGCCGCTAGAAAGCTTCCCGCTGCAGGCGCTGGTCAGCGAGCCGGTCAAGCCGATCTTCCCCTGCGTGGTGATGTCGAACACGATCCACGCCTATATCTCGCAGTCGGACAAAGGCGAGATGGTGATCGGGGCGGGAACGGATGTCTACACGTCCTATACGCAGCGTGGCGGCCTGCACATCGTCAATCATACGCTGGATGCGATCTGCGAACTGGTGCCGGCGTTCCGGCGCTTGCGCATGCTGCGCAACTGGGGCGGCATTGTCGACGTCACGCCGGATCGCTCGCCGATCGTGGCGAAGACGCCGGTATCCGGGCTGTACGTCAATTGCGGCTGGGGCACCGGCGGCTTCAAGGCGACACCGGGATCGGGCGAGGTGTTCGCTAGCACGATCGCCAAGGATGAGCCGAACAAGATCAACGCGCCGTTCACCATCGAGCGATTCCGCGATGGCGCCGTGATCGACGAAGCGGCTGCGGCCGCCGTGGCGCATTGATAGCGGGGAAAACGAGATGCTCTTGATCAATTGCCCCTATTGCGGGCCGCGCCCGGAGGCCGAATTCGCCAATGGCGGGCAGGCGCATATCGCCCGCCCGGCCGACCCGATGAGCCTCACTGACGACGAGTGGGCCGCCTATCTCTATATGCGTGACAACACCAAGGGGTTGCATCACGAGCGTTGGCGGCACGCCAATGGCTGTGGCCGTTTCTTCAATGCCAGCCGCGACACGAGCACGGACGTCATCAAGCGCACCTATCGCATGGGCGAGCGCCCCGAAGCCGAACATCAGGGTGCCAAGCCATGAGGGATACGTATCGCGTGCGGTGCGGCGACGGCGCTGAAAGTCGCAACGCAGTTCATTTCACGTTCGACGGAAAGTCGTATCAGGGTCTTGCCGGGGACACGCTGGCCTCCGCGTTGATCGCCAATGGCGTGCATCTGGTCGGCCGTTCGTTCAAGTATCACCGGCCGCGCGGCTTCGTCTCGGCGGGCTCAGAAGAGCCGAATGCGCTGGTCGGTGTCGGTGCGACCCAGTCGCGCTATACGCCGAACCTGCTCGCGACCCAGGTCGAGATCTATGATGGGCTGGTGGCCGAAAGCCAGAATCGCTGGCCGTCGCTCGAGACTGATGCCGGCTTTCTCAACGAATATTTCTCGGCCTTCCTGCCGGCGGGCTTCTACTACAAGACCTTCATGTGGCCCCGCACGGCCTGGAAGAAGCTCTATGAGCCGGTAATCCGGCGGATGGCGGGTCTCGGCAAAGCGCCAGCCGAGCCGGATGCCGATCGCTATACGCAGGTGTTTGCGCATTGCGACGTGCTGATCGTCGGCGCCGGACCTGCGGGTCTTGCCGCAGCGCTCGAAGCCAGCAACAGCGATGCCACGGTGATCCTGTGCGACGAGCAGGCAGAGATGGGCGGCTCGCTGCTGTCCGATCGTTCGGCATCGATCGACGGCATGCAGGCCGCCGAATGGACGCGCGCGGCGCTCGATGAATTGCGTAAGCGCCCCAATGTGAAGCTGATGTCGCGTACGACGGCGTTTGGCTGGTACCCGCACAATTTTGTCGGTCTCAACGAGCGCGTCACCGATCATCTCAGCAATCCCGCGACGAACCAGCCGCGTGAGCGGCTCTGGCAGGTCAGGGCAAAGGAAGTCGTGCTGGCGGCTGGCGCAATCGAGCGGCCGCTCGTCTTCACCGACAATGACCGGCCGGGCATCATGCTGGCCGATGCTGCCCGGACCTATGTGAATCGGTATGGCGTGGTGCCGGGCAAGCAGGTGGTCGTGTTCACCGCCTGCGACAGCGCCTATCGCGCGGCTCTGGACCTCAAGGCAGCCGGCGCCAGGATCCAGGTGATCGTGGATCTGCGCAAGAGCGCGTCGGGCCATTGGGTCGACAAGGCACGCGCCGAAGGCATCAAGGTTCGCTCCGACAGCATCGTTCGCGGCACGTCGGGCTGGCTGCGGGTAAAGTCGGCGCAGATCTCCAACGCGCAAGGCGGCGATGCCGAGACGGTGGCTTGCGATCTTATCCTGATGTCCGGCGGGTTCACGCCGTCGGTGCATCTGTTCTCGCAGAGCCGCGGCAAGCTCAGCTACAGCGAAGAGCTGCGGGCCTATGTGCCTGGCGAGTCTGTCGAGCGTGAGCGGTCGGTCGGGGCGTGCAAGGGACTGTTCGCGCTCGAAAGCGTCATCGAAAGCGGCGCCAAGGGTGGTCGGGACGCTGCGGCCAAGGCCGGCTTCCCCCCGCACGGCGAGCGCAGCTATGCGGTCTCCGCGCAGTCGGTGGGTGCCGATGCGTTCATCGGCTCCGTGATGACCGATCATCAGGCGGAAAAGCGGGCCTGGGTCGATTTCCAGAACGACGTGACGGCCAAGGATGTCCGGCTCGCGACCCGCGAAGGGTTCCGATCGATCGAGCACGTCAAGCGCTATACGACCACCGGCATGGCCACCGACCAGGGCAAGCTGTCCAACATGAACGCCCTCGGCGTCGTCTCGAAGCAGATCGACGTCGCTGTGCCGAAGGTCGGCCTGACCACGTTCCGGCCGCCTTATACGCCGACGACTTTCGGATCCTTTGCCGGCCAATCGCGTGGTGATCTGTTCGATCCCGTACGCAAGACCAGCATTCATCCATGGGCTGAAGCGCAGGGCGCACAGTTCGAGGATGTCGGTGTCTGGAAGCGCGCCTGGTATTTCCCGCAGGTGGGCGAGGACATGCATGCCGCCGTCGCGCGCGAATGCAAGGCGACGCGCGAGTCGGTCGGCATCTTCGATGCCTCAACGCTTGGCAAGATTGAGATCGTCGGCAAGGACGCTGCCGAATTCATGAATCGCATGTACACCAATGCATGGACCAAGCTGGAGCCCGGTCGGCTGCGCTATGGCGTGATGCTGCGCGAAGACGGCTTCATCATGGATGACGGCGTCGTCGGCCGCATGGCGACGGATCGTTTCCACGTTACCACGACGACCGGCGGCGCGGCCCGCGTGCTGTCCATGATGGAGGACTACCTCCAGACCGAATGGCCGGATCTCGAAGTGTGGCTCACCTCGACCACCGAGCAGTGGTCGGTCATTGCCTTGCAGGGACCGAATGCGCGCAAGGTGCTGGAGCCGCTGGTCGAGGGCATCGATCTGTCGGCCGATGCCATGCCGCATATGAGCGTCCGCGAAGGACGTATCTGCGGCGTGCCGACGCGGCTGTTCCGCGTGTCGTTCACCGGCGAACTGGGCTTCGAGGTCAACGTTCCCGCCGGCTATGGCCGGGCCGTCTGGGAAGCGATTTTCGCGGCGGGCAAGCCCTGCGGGATCACGCCCTACGGCACCGAGACCATGCATGTGCTGCGCGCGGAGAAGGGCTACATCATTGTCGGTCAGGAAACCGACGGCACGGTGACGCCCGATGACGCCGGCCTCGGCTGGGCTGTCGGCAAGGCAAAACGGGATTTCGTCGGCAAGCGCTCGCTGTCGCGGCCGGCGCTGGTCAGGGAAGATCGCAAGCAACTGGTCGGGTTGCTGACGACGGACCCCAAGGTGGTTCTCGAAGAGGGCGCCCAGATCGTGCTCGATCCGACCCATCCGATCCCGGTGCCGATGATTGGACATGTCACCTCCTCCTACTGGAGCGCGACGCTGAACCGTTCGATCGCGCTGGCACTCGTTCGCGGCGGTCGCTCGCGGATGGGTGAGGAGCTCTCGATCCCGATGCCGGATGGCGTGATCAAGGCGAAAGTCGTCGACTCGATATTGTTCGATCCGAAGGGGGAACGTTTGAATGCTTAGTCCTGCGATCATGCGTTCGAACGCGTTGTCCCCAATGCAGTCATCCGGCACCACTGCTGCGTTCGCGACGACGCTCTCGATTCTTCCCGATGCGGCGAAGTTGGTATTTCGCGGCAAGACCGAGGCGATCGAAGCTGCCGGGGCGCATTTTGGCGTCAAACCGAGCCTTGAGGCCTGCCGCTTCGCGGCTGTCGGCGGCCGGTCGGTCTATTGGTTGGGGCCGGACGAATGGCTGTTACAGGCGGTGAACGAGAATCCGATCGAGGTATTTGGCGGGATGTCGGCAGCGCTGCAGGAGCAGGCCTGCTCGCTGGTGGATGTCAGCCATCGTTCGGATGGCATCGCGGTTGCAGGTCCAACGGCGGCGCTGGTGCTCAACCATGGCTGCCCGCTGGATCTGTCCCTCAAGGCGTTCCCGGTCGGGATGTGCACGCGCACGGTGCTGGGCAAGGCATCACTTCTGCTGTCACGTTCTGAAGAGCACGTGTTCCACGTGGATGTATGGCGTTCGTTTGCGCCCTATGTCTGGCAATTCCTCGACGAAGCGCGAAGCCTGTCCTAGCAGCCCGGCTGCGCCCTGGAGACCGCGCGATGATTGGAACGTTCGATCTCTTCAAGATAGGCATCGGGCCGTCGTCATCGCATACGATGGGACCGATGAAGGCCGCGGCGCTGTTTGCCGGCCAGCTTGCGGAGCGCGGTCTGTTGAAGGATCTCGCGCGCGTGAAGGTCGAGCTGTTCGGCTCGCTGGCCTGGACCGGTCGCGGTCATGGCACCGACAAGGCGGTCGTTCTCGGTCTTGCCGGCAAGTTTCCCGAAACGATCGATCCGGAAGAGGCGGAGACGCTGGTCGATGGCGCCCGCGCGGCGGGCACGCTGCGGGTGGCCGAGCGGCGCAATGTCCCGTTCGACTTCGCCAATGACATCATCTTCGACGGTGTGACCGAGCCGCCAAACCATCCGAATACGCTGGCGCTCTCCGCCTTTGATGCGGCTGGTCATGTCCTTCACGGTGAACGCTGGTGCTCCGTCGGCGGCGGCTTTGTCGTTCCGGAAGCGCAGGTCGGCGTCGTCGGCATTGTCGAGGACGTTCCCGTCCCGCATCCTTTCAGGTCGGGCAAGCAGTTGCTCGAGATCGGTGCGAAAACCGGTCTGTCGATTGCGCAGATTGTCATGGCCAACGAGATGTCGTCGCTCCCGGCGGACGAGATCGAGCAGCGGCTCGATCGCATTATCCAGGTGATGATGGACTGCATCGATCGCGGCATGACCAAAGAGGGGCAGCTGCCGGGCGGCCTAAACGTCAAGCGCCGCGCGCCCTCACTGCATCGGCGCCTTCTCGCCGCTGCAAGCTCGAACAGCCGCGCCCAGCATGAGGTGATGGATTGGGTCAGCCTGTATGCAATCGCGGTCAACGAGGAGAATGCGGCCGGCAGCAAGGTCGTGACGGCACCGACCAACGGCGCGGCCGGCATCATCCCGGCCACGCTTCGCTATTTCCGCGACCATTGCCGCGAGGCGTCACCGGAAAACATGCGCGTGTTCCTGCTGACTGCCGCGGCTATCGGCGCGCTGTTCAAAATGAATGCGTCGATTTCTGGCGCGGAGGTCGGCTGCCAGGGCGAGGTTGGCTCGGCCTGTTCGATGGCGGCGGCGGGACTTGCGGCCGTGCTCGGCGGCACCAATGAGCAGATCGAGAACGCTGCCGAGATCGGCATGGAGCATCACCTCGGCATGACCTGCGATCCGATCGGCGGGCTGGTGCAGGTGCCATGTATCGAGCGCAACGCCTTTGGTGCCGTGAAGGCGATCAATGCGGCGTCGCTCGCGCTGCAGGGCGACGGCACCCATGTGGTGCCGCTCGACAAGGTGATCGCGACGATGCGCGAGACCGGGCGCGACATGCAATCGAAATACAAGGAGACCTCGCTGGGAGGTCTCGCTGTCAATCTGGCAGAATGTTGAGGGAAGACCATGACCCAAGCCGAACGCGAGGCATTCTTCACAGCCGATCTCGCCCAAGCAGACCCAACCATCTCGTCGTCGCTTGCCGGAGAACTCGGCAGGCAGCGTGACGAGATCGAACTGATCGCGTCCGAGAACATCGTATCGCGTGCAGTGCTGCAGGCGCAGGGCTCGGTGCTGACCAACAAATATGCCGAAGGCTATCCCGGCCGGCGCTACTATGGCGGCTGTCGCTTCGCCGACGAAGTCGAGGAGGTGGCGATCGAGCGCGCCAAGACGTTGTTCGGCTGCGGCTATGCCAATGTGCAGCCGAATTCCGGGAGCCAGGCCAACCAAGCGGTGTTCATGGCGCTGATGAAGCCCGGCGACACCTTCATGGGCCTCGATCTTGCGGCAGGCGGCCATCTCACCCATGGCGCCAAGCCGAACATGTCGGGCAAGTGGTTCAACGTCGCCAGCTATGGCGTTCGTCGCGACGACTGCACCATCGACATGGAGCAGCTCGAGAAACTGGCAGTGGAGCACAAGCCGAAGGTGATCGTCGCCGGCGGCTCGGCCTATTCGCGGTTCTGGGATTTTGCTGCGTTCCGCCGCATCGCGGATGCGGTCGGAGCCTATCTGTTCGTCGATATGGCGCATTTCGCTGGTCTCGTCGCCGGCGGCGCTCATCCGTCGCCGTTCCCGCATGCGCATGTGGTGACCTCGACCACCCACAAGACGCTACGCGGCCCGCGCGGCGGACTGATCCTGATCAATGACGAGGACATCGCCAAGAAGATCAATTCGGCGATCTTCCCGGGATTGCAGGGCGGCCCGCTGATGCATGTCATCGCCGCCAAGGCCGTGTCGTTCGGCGAAGCGCTGCAACCATCGTTCCGTCAATATGCGGCCGACGTCGTCGCCAATGCGCGCACGCTGGCGGACACGCTCTCAAAGGGCGGCTATCCGATCGTCACCGGCGGCACCGACAATCATCTGATGCTGGTCGATGTCCGGCCGAAGAACCTGAATGGCAAGCTCGCCGAGGCGGCACTCGGGCGGGCGAACATCACCTGCAACAAGAACGGTATCCCGTTCGATCCGGAGAAGCCGACCATCACGTCGGGCATCCGGCTCGGCTCGCCGGCGGCGACATCGCGCGGCTTTGGCGTCGGTGAATTCGAAGAAGTCGGCAAGCTCATTGCCGCCGTCCTGGATGCGAATTCCGGCGCGCCGGACCAGGGAGCACCGGAGGTCGAGGCAAAGGCACGTGGCCGCGTCGCCGAGCTGGTTGCGTCGTTCCCGATCTATCGGTCCTGATCAGGCCGCTTGATGGAGCGTTTCGGAGAGGGGCAGGCGGGCGGGATATTCATCCAAGGGCTGAATGTTCACGCGCGCCACGGCTTGCTGGATCACCAGGCGCAACTGAGGCAGCGCTTCGTGATCGATATCGATCAGCAGGTCGATCTTTCCGATGCAGCCAGTTCGGACGATACAGGACAGACGATCGACTATGCGCCGGTCGTCGCCACCGCGACTGAGGCATTTCTGGCGTCGCGCCATGTGCTGTTGGAGCGGGCCGCGGCAGCCACCGCTGTGCGCATCACCGCCCACAAGCCGCAGGCGCCAATCACGGCGATCTTCGAAGACGTCGGCATAAGGCTGACGCGATACCGCGCCGACAGGCATCGTCGGACCGCGTGATGCAGGCGTCCGCGGATCCCGCTGCGCGGCAGTCACACCAACATGTTTCACCCCATCGCGATCGCAGCCACGCGATCGATCCCACCACTGAGACAAGCAAGATGACGACGAAGAACTGGATACTGACCTTCTATTGCCAGGATCGCCCGCGCATCGTGTCGACCGTTGCGACGGCGATTTCCGATGTCGACAGCAACATCCTGGAAAGCGCGCAGTTCTGGGACCGGACAACCAACCGCCTGTTCATGCGCATTGCTTTCGAGACGCCGGACGCGGTCAGTCGAAAGATACTGGAATCTGTGCTCAATCCGGTGTTGTCTCGATTCGAGATGAACGCTGTTCTGGTCGATGCAGCGTCGCGTCCCCGGCTGATCATCATGGTCTCCAAGTCGGACCATTGTCTCGAGCAGCTGCTTTATCAGGTTAAAGTAGGCTGGCTGAAAGCCGAGGTCGTCGCGATCGTGTCAAACCACCGCGACTGCGAAGCGATCGCCGAGAAGGCGGGGATCCCGTATTACCACTGGCCCGTCAGCAACGAGACCAAGCCGGAGCAGGAGCGGCAACTCTATGAGCTGTATCTGAAGGAAGGCGCCGATCTGGTCATTCTTGCACGTTACATGCAGATCCTGTCGGACGACCTGTCGAGCAAGCTCTATGGTCATGTCATCAACATCCACCACTCCTTCCTGCCGAGCTTCAAGGGCGCGCGGCCCTATCACCAGGCCCACGACAGGGGCGTCAAGATCATCGGCGCTACCGCGCATTACGCGACGCCGGATCTCGACGAGGGCCCGATCATCGAACAGGAGACCGAACGGGTGACGCATGCGTCGTCCTCGGACGATCTCGTCGCCGTTGGGCGCGACATCGAGTCGCGAGTGCTGGCGCGCGCCGTGCGGCTTCATCTCGAGCGTCGTGTCCTTTTGAATGGACGCAGAACGGTGGTGTTCTAGCGCCCGCAATGCGACGACGAATGCTCGTTTGAAAAGCATCGACAGGCCAAGATTTGATCTTCGCGATGAATTTTGCAGCGCAGCGGAAATCATTGTGTTTGCTACGCAAAATAGTCCGACGAGCAGTCGGCGCGCGAACCAAGAACAGGCAGTCGATATTCGGTAGTTATGACGCAATTCTACAAGCAACAGCGCGCGTGCATCCTATCTGCCGCATTCGCGGACCACTAGCGTTGCAGGCTGGATCAACCTGGAAGGATCAGCGATGGGGACGATTAGCAAGCGTGGTTTGGCCGCATTGGCCGTTGCGAGTGTGTTGCCACTGGCCTTTGGTAGCTTCAGCGCGGCCTTCGCCAAGGACAAGGTGAAGATCGCCTTCGTTGGTCCGCTGACCGGCGCTATTTCGCCTCACGGTATTGGCGGACGCAACTCGGCCGAACTGGCCGTGAAGCTGATGAATGCCGAGCCCAACACCAAATATGAGTACGAGCTCGTCGTGCTTGACGACGAATGCAAGCCCAACGTGGGCGTGCAGGTCGTCACCAAGATCGCCTCCGATCGTTCGATCATTGCCGCGATCCCGCATTACTGTTCCGCTACCGCGATTGCCACCGTCGATATCTTCAATCGCTTCAAGATACCGATGGTCGTGTGGGCGGCAGTGCTGCCCGAAATTACCTATGCCAAGAAATATCCGGAAGTGCACCGCGTCAGCGGCATCCTGATCGGCCAGAACCGCATCGGCGCGCAGTTCATGAAGGCGCGCGGCTACAAGAAGTTCGTGTCCTTCGCCGACTCCACCGACTACGGCAAGTCGATGAACAAGTACTTCACCCAGTTCACGCTCGAGAACGGTAATGAAATCCTGGGCAGCTTCTCGGTCCCGCCGGATCAGCAGGATCTGTCGGCCGAGCTGACTAAGATCAAGGAGCTCAATCCGGAGGTCATCTATTTTGGTGGCCTGACGCCGCTCGGCGCGCGCCTCCGCACGCAGATGGCCAAGTTCGGCATCAACGCGCAGTTGGAGGGCAATTCCGGGATCATGGGCGACGCCTTCGTCAACGCCGCTGGTCCGGAGCTCGCCGAAGGCACGCTGACCTTCTTCGACAGCCCGCCGCTGTCCAAGATGCCGGGCGGCAAGATGTTCTCGGATGCCTACAAGGCTGCCGGCTATTCCGAACCGCCGGAAGCTTACGGACCGTTCGCCTATGTCGCCACCCGTCTGGTCATGGAGACCATCGAGAAGGTCGGGCCGGATCGCGCCAAGGTCACCGCCGACCTTGGCGATGTGAAGGACCGTCCGTCCATCGTCGGTCCGATCACCTTCGACGACCATGGCCAGAACATCACGCCGCTGACCACGAGTTATGTCGTCCAGGACGGCAAGTGGGTGGTCTGGGAAGAAAGCGAATACGTGTCCGGCAAGCGCAAACTCAAGAACCTGCCGTAGGCGCGGATCGTCGGGACATCCCATGGGTATGATCGGTCAACACCTGCTGAACGGCTTGATGCAAGGAACGATCTATGGCCTCGTTGCCATGGGGTTCACCATCTTCTTCGGCGTCATGAACGTGATCAAGTTCTCGCACGGGGACGTGCTCACGCTCGGCGCCTTCGGAGGCCTGGTCGCTGTCTGGGCGGCGAACGCGCTGGGACTGTCGGTGCCGCTGCAGTTCATTGTCGCGCTGTGCGTGGCAATGGCACTGACCGCGGTGGTCGCCGCCGGCATTTCGCATTTCCTCATCATGCCGCTGCGCAATGCGCCGCCGCTCAACATGCTGCTGATGACGATGATGGTCGGTACGGCCATCCGCGAAGCCATCCGGCTGTTCTTTCCGAACGGCACCAATCCGCAACGCTTTCCGGAACTGCTGCCGGCCGGAGGCTTCAATATCGGTCCGTCGTTCTTCCGCACCGACGCTATTATTCTGATTATCGCCGGCGCCGCCTCGATCGGCGCCGTTTACTGGATCATCAACCACTCCAAATTCGGCCTCGCGATGCGGGCAGTGGCCGAAGACACCGAAACGGCTCGTGTGATGGGGATCAATTTCGGTCGCATCATCCCGCTGACCTTTGCATTGGGCTCTATTACCGCCGGCTTTGCCGGTATGATCTATGCGCTGTATTACAGCGAGATCAATTACAGCATGGGCCTGCTGCTGGCCGTGATCGGCTTCACGGCTGCGATCGTGGGCGGTCTCGGTAACATCTGGGGCGCGATCATCGGCGGCTATCTGTTCGCAGGGCTGCAGACTTTCGTCGTTGCCGCGATGCCGTCGATGAGCGACTACAAGAACGTGTTCGCTTTCGTGCTGATCATCGTCCTCATCACCTGGCGACCGACCGGGCTTCTCGCCGAACGCGGGAGCGAGCGGGTATGACGCCGACCTCTCGGACGCTTGTACGGGTGCCGGTGTGGCCGCTGTTTGTTGCTGTGGCCTTCGCTGCAGTGGCGCTCACGGCGCTGGTCCTGATCGAAAACCAGAAATTGCTGGGCGCCGCATTGGCGATCACGGCTGCGGTCTGCTTCTGCGCCGCTCGGTTCGGAGGCGTCGCCGCGACGGAAGTCGCCGCTTCGGAAAATCCCTGGCTGCTGCGTGGCCTGATAACGGTGGCCTCGCTCGCTGTCATCTTCGTGCTGCGCGACGACAATTTCGGCCTGCTGATGCTGGCAACGGTGCTGATCTACGCGACGATCTGCCTCGGCCTCACTGTGCAGATGGGCTATGCTGGCCTGACCAACTTTGCAGCCGCAGCTTTCGCCGGCACCGGCGGATATACCGCAGCGATGCTAGGACGGCAGGGCGGTCTGCCAGATGCGCTGGTTTTGGTCTGCGGCGGCTTGGTCGCGGTCTTCATCGGCTCGCTGCTCATCCTCCCGGTGCTGCGCACCCGCGGACATTACGGTGCGCTGACGACCATGGCGTTCGGCGTGATGTTTAATGTCTTTCTCGATGCGAATGACTTCTTTGGCGGTCCGCAGGGCCTGAAGCTACCCGGTATCAATCTGTTCGGCTGGGACTTCACCAATGACATCCATATCTTCGGCCTCGTGCTGTCGTCCTATGTGAACTACGTGATCCTGACCGGTATTCTGACGGCGCTGGCGATGATCTTTGTCGGACTGCTGGACCGCTCATGGGTCGGTGTCTGGTTCGATGTGGTGCGCCTCGATGAGACCGCAGCGTCCGTTTTCGGACTAAAGATAGCTTACTGGAAAGTGCTGGCATTCACGATCGGCAACTTTTTGGCCGGCCTGATGGGGGCCGTCTATGCGAAAATGACGGGGTTCATCGCGCCGGCGAATTTCACATTCGGCGACTCGCTGGTGATGGTGTCCATCGTGATCCTGGGCGGCATTGGCAATCGCTGGGGTGTGCTGCCGGCGGCGCTGATCGTCGTCCTGCTGCCCGAAAAGCTCCAGTTCATCCAGGAATACCGGCTCATCTTCTACGCCGTCCTGGTCATCGCGATTCTGACCATGCGTCCGGACGGCCTCGTGGCGCGCCGGGTCCGGAAACTGCATACAGAGGCAAGCGCATGACGAGCTTGTCCAACGACGTGCTGCTCGAGAGCCGCGGCTTGACGGTCCGTTTCGGCGGCCTGTTCGCACTTAATGAGTTGAACATTGACGTCCGCAATGGCGAAGTGCTCGGACTGATCGGGCCGAACGGCTCCGGTAAGACCACGTTCCTCAATGTGATCAGCGGCGTCTATTCCGCAAGTGCAGGCAAGATCTTGCTGGGTGACATCGACATCACCCGCGAGAAGGCTCACAACATCTCGTCCTATGGCCTGTCGCGTACGTTCCAGCGATCACGCTTGTGCCTGTCGCTGTCGGTGTTCGACAATATTGCACTGGGTGCGCAGCGAACGCTGAATAATGGCCTTTGGCACAATATCGTGCAGCGGAAATCATTCGCCGCGGAAACGCAGAAGATCGCGGAAGAAGCTCGCGAGCTGCTGCGCGTCTTCAATCCTGCGCTGCCGGACAAACTGTTCGATCCGGCGATCTCGCTCGGCATGATCGATCGGCGCAGGGTTGAGATCTGCCGCGCATTGATCGGCAAGCCAAAGCTTGTGCTGCTCGATGAACCGTCTGCCGGCATGACCCATGACGAGACGGATCAGGTGGTGGATGAAATTCTCGGCATCCGCAAATCGCTCGGCGGGCTTACGATCATCATTGTTGAGCACGAAATGGGCTTGATCGAACGTGTCACCGATCGCTGCGTCGTGCTGAACTACGGCAAGAAGATCTGCGAAGGCAAATTCCGTGACGTCGCGGCCGATCCTGTGGTTCGCGAAGCCTATCTGGGGCAAGCATGAGCGGCCATCTCACAGTCGAGAACATTTTCACTGCCTATGACCGGGCCGACGTGCTGTCCGGCATTTCGATCGACGTGCAGCCGGGCAAGATCACCTGTATTCTCGGTTCCAATGGTGCCGGCAAGTCGACGCTGATCCGCTCAATTCTGCGGTTGACGCCGCCGCGTGCCGGCTCCATCGCTTTCGAAGGCAAGATGCTCGATCAGATGGCGACCCATGAGATCGTCGGTCTCGGGATTGCGTGCATTCCCGAAGGGCGCCGGATCTTCGCGAAGATGACCGTCGAAGAAAATCTTCGGGTCGGCGCCTATCTCGTCAATGCGGAGAAGACGGTCAAAGCGCGCCTCGGCAAGGTGTATGAGGTGTTTCCGCGCCTGAAAGAGCGCGCCAAGCAGCTTGCCGGCACCATGTCCGGCGGCGAGCAGGCGATGGTGTCGATCGGCCGCGGGATGATGACGGATCCCAAGCTTCTGATCATCGACGAGCCATCGCTGGGTCTGTCTCCACTGTTCGTGCAGGAGAACTTCAACATCGTCCGCCGGCTCAACGAAACCGGTGTGACCGTCCTCCTGGTCGAGCAGAACGTCAACCAGACCCTCGCCATCGCCCATTACGGCTATGTGCTGTCGCAAGGCAAGATCATCGTCCAGGGCGACTCCGAGATGCTGGCAAAGAACGAGGAAGTCCAAAGCGCCTACTTCGGTGGAGCGCACTGATCAGAAAGAACGTCGCGCTAGCTGATATGGCTGCCGCATCATAACGAAAAGTCAGACTATCATCTGAAAGGAAACGTCATGTCCTCAACCATTCATGAAAACGCCATCGTCGTCGATGGATTGATCATCTCGGATTTCGGGCGTCCGGTCTTCGAGGACATGCGCAAGGGTGGATTGACCGCCGCCAACTGCACCTGCTGCGTCTGGGAAGGCTTCGAGGCCACCATGCGCAACGTGGTCAAGTGGAAGCGCTGGTTCGCAGACAACGACGACATCCTCAAGCAGGTCTACACGACCGCTGACATCCTGAAGGCCAAAGAGGAAGGCAAGACTGGCATCATTCTGGGCTGGCAGAACGTCACCGGTATTGAAGACCAGATCGGCTATCTCGGTCTGTTCAAGGAGCTCGGCGTCGGCATCATCCAGATGGCCTATAACACGCAGAACCTGGTCGGCACCGGCTGCTACGAGTCCAAGGACGGTGGCCTGTCCGACTTCGGCCGCGAGGTCGTCGCCGAGATGAACCGCCTCGGCATTCTCTGCGACCTGTCGCATGTCGGATCGAAGACCAGCGAAGACGTCATCCTCGCCTCCAAGCAGCCCGTTGCCTATTCGCACTGCCTGCCAGCCGGTTTGAAGGAGCATCCGCGCAACAAGTCCGACGAGCAGCTGCGCTTCATCGTCGATCACGGTGGCTTTGTGGGCGTCACCATGTTCCCGCCTTTCCTGAAGCGCGGTCCGGCATCGACTGTGGACGATTATGTCGAGGCAATAGAATACGTCATCGATATCTGCGGCGAAAACAGCGTCGGTATCGGCACCGACTTCACGCAGGGCTATGGCCAGGAATTCTTCGACTGGATCACCCATGACAAGGGATATGGCCGCCGCCTCACCAATTTCGGCGACGTCATCAATCCCGAAGGCATCAAGACCATCGGCGAATGGCCGAATCTTACCGCCGCCATGGAAAAGCGCGGCTGGAAAGCCTCACGCATCGAGGCCGTCATTGGCAAGAATTGGGTCAATCTCCTGAAGTCCGTCTGGGGGGCTTGAGATGGGGAAGCCGCAGGTTGACATCAATGTCGATGACCAGACCGGGCGTTGGTCGGTCGACGCGACCAATATGATTCTGGTGCCGCAGCATTTCTATATGAACAACCACTTCGCCATCGAGGCGGCGGTGGGAGCTGCGGAGCTGGAGCGCATTCTGCGGCCGGCCGGCCATCGCTCGGCCTATTACTGGTGCGAGAAGGAAGCCGAATTCCACGGCATGTCCGGCGTCGATGTGTTCCGTCACTATATGCGCCGCATCACGCAGCGCGGATGGGGCCAATTTGATGTGCTCGACGTGTCGCCGGAAGCAGGGACGGCGACAGTGCGCTTGCGAAATTCGGCAATGGTTGATGGCGAGCGCCGCAACAGTGGTCGCAAGGTGTGTTACATGTTTGCGTCCTGGCTTGAGGGCTCGCTCGAATATGTTGCCGCAAGTGCCGGTCGTGAGGTCAGGTTGCGGGCGCAGGAGGTCTATTGCGAGGCTGAAGGCGCTCACGATCATTGTCTGTTCAAGGTCGAGCCGGCCTAATTTACGCTGGGGACCTCTGTAACGATAGGACGCGCCTAGGCAGGTTTCCGAATAAAGATGTGGTCGGCCGTGCCACTTCGCTTCAGCTTGGCGCCGAGTGACGGATCGACCAACTGAATGGCAGAAGCAATCTTGCCCTCTGTCTCATCCTCTGACGTGTATTCCAGCGCATGTAAATCGTGCCTGGCGCGTCGGCGCTTGAGCGAGCTGAAGCAGTTCGGCCGCAGACGTTCCGATACGTCGGTCATCAGTGTCCACGCATAGTCCTCGATCTGGAGAACGGACCTGACTTCGTCGTCCCAGCCGCAGAGCACAATCTCCATCTGCGAAAATCCGCCATCGTCGGCGGCAAACGCTGCTGCTGCTGCTTCCACCGACTCGGCGATGTCCGTCGTGCTGCCTGCAAGGATGTCCCTGATCACGACTGTGATTAGCCCGTGGCCGCCGGCGGCGCCTTTCATGACGAGGTGAGCTTCCGGAGCCTGATGGCGTCCGAACCTGCGCCCCAACTGCATTTGTTCAGCGAATTTTTCCAATGGATGATCATCATTGTTACAGGCATGAGCGAGGATCGTGCTGTCGATGCGCGGCTTCACATCATCTTTTCGCCAGTAGGTGTCCGGCAGCCAGACGGTTTCGATTTCCCGCTGCGCATTTGTGAGCGCCCATGCCTGATCCAGCAGGAAGGACTCCGGCAGATTGGGGTGGCTGCAGGTGAGGCGCCGCCAGATGTCGAGCAGCGCTTCGGCGCGCTCGGTCTGATGGAAGAACAGCGCGCCAGTATTCATCACCCCATTCGGGCGACGGTTGACTGCGAAGTCACAGCCCAGCGCCTGCGGGAGCAGTGGAAGATTGGCGAGCCGCGCCTGAGCGTCGATCCAGAACACCGGGCGGCATGCCTGGCTCCACTGCTCGATGATGAAATCGACTTTCGACGTGCCTTGCCGGGCCTTGCTGCAGTTCGGTGATATCTGCGTTACGACGTGATCGAGGCCCAACCGCTTCAGATCTGCAGCAAGGCCGGCATCCTCGCCCTGAATGTCTGAACTCTCGAATGACGAGATGAAAAGCGTATCCTGCTTTCGATATAATCCGGTCGGCACTGTGAGCGGCTTGACGCCGCCCCACCACACCTGATGCGGCGCATCCGCGCCCTCGGCGCCGAGTGACCCGTGTGCGTGTAATTTCGACTTCAGGCCGTCGAAGGCTGGGCTCTCGCCAACGAGCAAAATGACGATTGCATTCTCGTGCAGGGATTCGATCAGCGCCTGAACGCGCACAGCGTGCGTCGCTTCGAACACAATGACCGCAGCGCCAGGCTGAGATACGGCACTGACGCCATCCCAGTCGACAATGCCATGGCACCGGCTCGTTACCTGACGCAAGCGTGCAAGTTGAAGCGCGCCCAGTCGCGGCGGGCGCGCATGCTGCCGGAGGATATCGTCCAAGCTGTCGTTCATCGCCGCTGTCTCGTTCGTTTGAATGCTTTGACTGATACGAACGAGCTGACGTCGTCAGGCGGATATCTCTGCGATGCGTCGGCACAATATGCTTCTATATGTTTCAGGTCGGTGCGATTTGTTTCTACTGTGTGTATCTTCATTGCGCGTGCACATTGGATGCACGCGATCAATGTTCTGAAACAAAAAAGATCGCGATGCGCCGCAGATGAGCGCCGCATGCAAGCGTTTTTTCTTTTTCCGACGACGCAGTCCGCTATTTTCAAATTGCGATTCGGCAAGAATTTCCCAGTGAAGGTGTGACGTTGCCCACTGCCGGATCCATCGCTGCAAAGCTGCCAGCATCAGTCTTCGATTGCTGAGTGATGTCGTATCGCTGCAGGTGTTGTCGTTGTGTGCGTAAGAATTCTTTGCATCACTCACCGCAGTCGATGCGATTTCTCGAGATGCTTTGATGACCTGTTCCCATCAGGCCCGACGTGGCCGCAACAGCCAGTGTAGAAATTTCTGCCTAGTTCTAGGCAGCTTTTTCCCATCAAGTATTTGTAAAATAAGCAAAATTCATCGCCTGATCGTCGCGCGTCACCCGTTCGAGAGTGAGCGGTCGACCAGAACGGCCGTTTGTCGGCGGAGAAATGGGAGAAGGGCATGACGTACGCGCTCCAGATTGCAGACGCTGTCGAAACAATGCCGGTGCAGCTCGAAGCTGCGGAGGATTCTCTGATGCTCGACGCGTGCGAGCCCGCGGGCGACAGTGACGAAGAGCTGCTGGACAGATTAGCCGCAAATGACGAGACGGCATTCAGATGCCTTGTCGAGCGTCATATCGATCGTGCGTTTGGCGTTGCGCTTCGGCTTCTCGGCAGTCGCGCCGATGCCGAGGATGTGGTGCAGGACACGATGCTGAAGGTCTGGACGCATCGCGGGCAATGGGAGCACGGCCGCGCAAAATTCTCGACGTGGCTCTACCGCGTTGTCACCAATCGCTGCATCGACTTGCATCGTCGGCCACGTACCGACAATGTCGATGCCGTGCCGGAGCCAGCCGACATCAAGCCCGATGCGTTCAGCACGATGCAGCGTGATGAAGTGGCGAAATTGCTGGAGACGGCGATGCAACGTCTGCCTGAGCAGCAACGTGTCGCAGTGATCCTGTCCTACCATGAAAACATGTGCAATGGCGACATCGCCGAAGTCATGAACACGACTGTGTCCGCGGTCGAGTCGCTGCTCAAGCGCGGGCGGCAGCAGCTGCGCGAAATCTTGCGCCGCCACGAGCCGGACATCCTGCACTCGTTAAGCGATTGCTAACCATAAGTATCCGGTCTCGAAATAAACCGCGCCTGAATTGTGAGGGCCATTCCGTTTAGCGAATGGACGGGGGCTGGCCTGCGTCCAGAGGTCCCCGATCGGTCCGCATCCGCGGCCACATTCAAGGAGCAATTTAATGCCCGTTATTTCAACCAATACCGCGGCCAATTCTGCAGTCCGTTACCTGAATATCAACTCGTCGCAGATGTCGAGCTCGCTCTCCAAGCTGTCGAGCGGCTCGAAGATCACGCAGGCATCCGACGACGCCGCCGGCCTTGCGATTTCGACGCGCATTTCATCCGACGTCACGACGCTGCAGCAGGCCGCAACCAACGCCTCGCAGGCAACCTCGATCCTGCAGACGGCCGACGGCGGCGCCTCGAACATCAGCGACATTCTCTCGCGTATGAAGTCGCTGGCATCGCAGTCGTCCTCGGCGACGGTGACCGACAGCAGTCGCGCCTATCTCAATTCGGAATTTACCGCATTGAGCGATCAGATCGACAGCATCGCGACCGGCACGCGCTATAGCGGGCAGAGCCTGCTGGATGGTACCAGCGCATTCGCCGCGGGCGCTTCCGTTCTGGTTGGCTCGACGTCGGCCGATACGATCACCGTGAAACTCGACGATCTCACCTCTGCCACGTTGGGTGTCGATACGCTCGATGTCAGCACGCAGGCCGGCGCCACTGCAGCCATCGACGCGCTCGACACTGCCATCGATACGGTCTCCGCCGCCCGCGCGACGATCGGTGCGCAGGAATCGCGCTTCAATTTCAGCGCCAGCTCGATCTCGACGCAGTCCCAGAACCTGCAGGCCGCTAATTCCGCGATCACCGACGTCGACATCGCAGCCGAGCAGGCCAAGCTGTCGTCTTCGCAGGTCAAGGTACAGGCTGCGGTCGCCGCAGAATCGTCGGCGAACCAGATGCCGCAATATCTGCTGAAGCTGCTCGGCTAAGCCGCAGCAATCGCGAGCCGGCGGCAACGCCGGCTCGCACTCTCGTGCAGGAAAGTAAGGTGGCATGGCGACGGTGACGAGTTCGACTTCCGCGGCAGCAACCGCGGCCTTGGCGACGACCACCTCCGGCACGAAGACGACGACCAGCGTCGATTGGGACGCCTTGATCGAGGCGCAGGTTGCCACCAAGACGGCAGCCGCGACCACGATCCAGACCAGTATCACCGCGAATGAGGCCAAGATCTCGGCCTATCAGCAGTTGCAGACGCTGCTTACGACGCTGACGACCGACACGACCTCGCTCTCCAAGTCGATCGTCAATTCACTGTCGTCGAGTGCTTATGGAGCGCGATCGGCGACCATTACATCCACTGGCGACGTCAGCGCCAGTTCTGCCGTCTCGATGGCCATCAGCAACGGCGCGGCGACCGGCGATCACACGCTCACGGTGACCCAGATCGCCACAGCCCACAAGGTGATCGGCACCGCCGTCGCCGACAAGAGCGCGGATCTCGGTCTGACCGGCACTTTCTCGATCGGCCTGGAAGGCGGCACCAGTGCCGATATCTCGGTCACCAGCGGGATGACGCTGGAGGATCTCGTCGATACGATCAATGCACAGACGTCCACGACGAACGTCCAGGCCTCGATCATCCAGATCTCGAGCAATCAGTACGAGATGATCCTGTCTGCAACCAAGGATAATGCGGATATCACCACCAGTGTCGTGTCGGGCGACGATGTGCTCACGACCTTGGGCGTGACAGATAGTTCCGGCGCGTTCACCGACGTGCTGCAGGAATCGCAGCCCGCAATTTTCAGCGTCGACGGCATTACGCTGACGCGCGACACCAATAACATCACAGACGTACTGAGCGGCGTCTCCTTTAGTCTGCTGCAAAGCACGCCATCGGGATCGACAGTCAAGATCAGCATCGATGTCGATACAAGTTCGATCCAGACTGCATTGCAGCAATTCGTCACGTCCTACAACGCTGTGCGCGACTACGTAACCACGCAGCAGACGCTGTCGTCGAGTGGAACCGCAGACACGAGTGCGGTGCTGTTCGGCGACGGCACCATGCGTAGCGTCACGACGCAGATGGAGCAGGTCCTGAACTCCATCGTGGGCGATCTGTCGATGAGCGATCTCGGCCTGTCGTTCTCGGACACGAACGATCTTGTGCTCGATACGAGCACGCTCGCCACAACCCTGGCCGACAATATTGACGGTGTCATCGCGCTCCTCGCCACCAAGACCACGAGTTCGTCGGCGGCGCTCGCGGTTGTCAATACAAGTTCATCGCCGCCATCGTTCTTCGTGATGGATATTGCGGTCGATAGCTCCGGTGCATTGTCGGTCTCGGTGGGGGGAGACAGTTCGCTGTTTACCGTGTCCGGCCGAACGATCATCGGAAAGGCCGGCACGATCTATTCCGGCATGGCCTTCAGCTACAGCAGTACGTCATCGGCATCGGTGACCATCACGTCGACCATCGGGATTGCGGCGCAGATCAACGCGATCTCGAGTGCCGCATCGAACAAGACCAGCGGTTCACTGCAGGATCTGATCACCAATTTACAATCCCAGGATGACCGGATGCAGCAGCAGATCGATGACATCAACGAGCGCGCCGCGATCTATCGTACAATGCTGACCACCCAATACGCCAAATATCAGTCGGCGATCTCGTCGGCCAATTCCACCCTGGATTATCTGTCCGCCCTTCTCAACGCGTCGAGTGATTAGTCATGCAGCATCAAGCGAATTTTCAGGCCGCCCAGGCCTATCGACAGGCGGCGGTCGCGGTGCCGCCGTTGCGGGCGGTGGTCATGATGATCGATGGAGCGATTACGGCATTGCAGAAATCGGTGACGGCGTCCGAGGAGAAGAAATTCGAGGAGAGCCACGATCTGATGATCCGGGCGACTGCCATCCTGCGCGGGCTGAGCCATAACCTGAATTTCGATCGCGGAGGCGAGGTCGCGGAGGGCCTGCACACCACCTATCATACGCTGATCATGGCCTGCCTGCGGTCGTTCGGGCAGCCGAACGCGGCGCAGTGCTATGGTCGGATCATTGCGAGCCTGACCGAGCTTCGTGACGCCTGGATTGTCGTCGCCCGGAGTGCCGCGAAGCCCGCCTGATCAGATCGACACCGGCGGGCACGGTGAATTCATTGCACCTGCAGAGTTTAGGATCGTTCGATGTCTTTTTGTGGTTGAAAAGTCGGGGCAGCATTGCCTCGCGGCCCGGTCTGCCTTAGGACGCTGGCGTGCCAGTCCGAGCGAGGGCTGACATGCAACGTACGATCAGGTGCGTGCCGGGCGAGTTTCCAGAATGGACATTCCCGAGTTTGAAGACCTGTTGGGTCGGCACGGTGAAGACGTGTCAACCTGGCCAGATAACCGACGGGACGCCGCGCTCGCATTGCTGCGGACGTCGGAACAGGCGCGTGCGGCGATGGCCGAGGCGCAATTGCTGCGCCGTGCCCTGCCATCGGGCGTCGTGCGCGCGCCGGATGGCCTGGTAGACCGGATCATGCAGAAGGCCCGGCAATCCGATGTGGTTCCTGTGAAGCCGGCAACCAAGCCCGACAACAAGTAGCTGAGGCTTCCGCTGCGGTCGCTCTAATCCCGCCAGTGCTGCGGACAATTCCGTGCGCGACTGCTTCCCGTTTCGGCCTTCTACAAACCTCCCTCGGCCGTCCCAGCGGGCAATTTTTGCCGCGCCTGAGCGCCAATAGCTCGCGCCAAAAAATTTCAGAAAACCCCCGCGGCACAGCGCTTTCTTGTAACGGGGCGTGATGGCTCGCGGGCCGGAGCAGCCTGCAAAGAATCTTTGCCTGAACGGCCGAGACCACCCGTTTCAATAAGGAACGGACTTCACGAGCACTCTTCTCACTGACGCAATTCCGCAGCGCTACGCGCGCGGATACCGCCGGAGCACGCCATGACTGTAGCTGCAACGACGTCAACCACGACCACGACTGCCTCGACGGCGTCGTCCTCGTCGGTGACCTCGGCCATTACGTCGCAGCAATTTCTGAACCTGCTGGTGACCGAGTTGCAGAACCAGAATCCGCTCGACCCGACCAATTCGACCGACTTCATCAATCAGCTCACATCCTACGCCAACTTCGATCAGCAGCAGACGTTGAACAGCAATATGGGCACGCTGGTGTCGTCGCTCAACAGCCTGCTCACGCTGAACTCGTCGAACTATATCGGCCAGACTGTTACCGCCAAAACCGACACCGGCACGCTGAAGGATGGCCAGATCTCGTTTGGCTATTCGCTCGAGTCCGCCGCCTCCGATGTCACGCTGAGCGTCAAGGATTCATCCGGCAACACGGTGTGGACCGGCAGTGGAACCACGACCTCGGGCACCAACAGCTTCACCTGGGACGGCACGGCGACGGACGGCACCCAGCTGACCGACGGGGGCCAGTACACGCTCAACGTCTCGGCCACCGATAGCACTGGTCAGTCTGTCTACGGCTACACGACCGTCACCGGAAAGGTGACCTCGATCGACAACTCGTCCGGCACCCCGATGCTCAATATCGGGAGCACGTCTGTGAGCACCAGCAACGTCATCGGCGTCACTTCCTGAGTTTACTTTGGAGTACTGATCATGAGTCTATCCGGCGCGCTGTCTTCAGCCATCTCCGCTCTTAACGCCCAGAGCTCGGCTCTGGCGATGATTTCCGACAATATCGCAAACTCATCGACGGTCGGCTACAAGACAAACTCGGCATCGTTCGAGTCGCTGGTGACGGGTTCGTCCAGCGCATCGGCCTATTCGTCCGGCGGCGTGACGACGCTCTCGAAGTCCAATATCACGACGCAGGGCCTGCTGACGACAACGTCGACCTCCACCAACATCGCGATCCAGGGTAACGGCTTCTTTCCGGTGACGACGTCGCTGACCGGCGGCTCGACGCTCTACACGCGCAACGGCGGGTTCACTACGGATTCTGACGGCTATCTCGTCAATAACGGCGCCTATCTTCTGGGTTGGCGCACCGATGCGGCCGGCAATGTTATTGGCAGCGCCAGCAGCGGAAATCTCACGGCAATCGACACGAGTGTGGCGCAGACCAGCGGTAGCGCGACAGCGACCACCACCTTCTCGGCCAATCTGCCGGCGGATGCCGCGGTCGGCGATACGTTCACTACGTCGATGTCGGTCTACGATTCGCTGGGAACATCGAGCTCGATCCAGGTGACCTGGGCTAAGACTGCGGATAATACTTGGAGCGCCAGCTTCGGCCAGCCGACGTTGTCGTCGGATTCGACGACGACAACCGCGGCAGCCCCGACCAGCACCGTGTCGGTTTCTTTCAATACCGACGGTTCGCTGGCCAGCACCAATCCCAGTCCGGCAACGCTGGCGATCACTGGCTGGACCACAGGGGCGGCGGACAGCAATATTACGCTCAACCTCGGCACCGTAGGCGGCACCGACGGGCTGACGCAATATGCCTCCGGCCTATCCACGCCTGCGGTCAATATTACCCGCATCGAGTCCGATGGTCTGGCGTTCGGAAAGCTAAGCAACATCTCGGTCGGCGACAGCGGCATCGTCAACGCCACATATTCGAACGGCCAGACCATCGCGATCTACAAGATCCCGGTGGCGACCTTTGCCGCTGCGGATCAGTTGGAGGCCCAGAGCAACGGGCTCTATTCGGCGACGGCAGAATCGGGAACGGCTGCGTTGCAGGAATCCGGCACCAACGGCGCTGGCACCATTTTTGGCAGTGAGCTGGAATCCAGCACCACCGATACCAACGAGCAGTTCAGCAGCATGATCTCCGCGCAGCAGGCCTATTCGGCCGCGTCGCAGGTGATCACCGCCGTCAACAAGATGTTCGATACCCTGATCTCGAGTATGAGATGACCGCGATGGTGGCCGAGGCAGACGATGACGCGCTAATGCGGCGACTTGACCGGTTGCTGGCCGCCGCGCAGCGGATCGATCGCGGCGATAGGCGCATGATCCTGGCGCTGCAAGGCGATCTCAGTACGCTGCGTACCACTTTGCAGCAGCGCCGTGACGCGTTGGCGCAGAAACTCAAAATCGCTGGCGCGCGCAGCAAAGCGGCGACGGCATATTCACGGATAGCCTCGCTCGGACGGCACGCCACGGCAGCCGCGCCCCATCCATCGATCACGGAGTAGCCACATGATGACCCGAAGCCCGCCGCTGCAGCCTGCGAGCGCCGATGACGGATCCCGCCTCGAGGATCTGGTTGAACTGATCGAACGCCTGATCGACGTCGTGACCGAAGAGAATATCGCTCTGGCAATGGGGCTGCCGGCCTCGCAGTCGCAGCACACGGCGATCAAGCTGGAGCTTTCGGAGCTGTTCGAGGCCTGGGTCAAGGAAGTCGGTCGCAAGAACATGTTGCTTGGCACTTCCGATCGCCAGCTGCAGGCGCGCGTCCTCACTCGGCTCGAACAGCTCAGCGTCGCGATGGACGAGAATGTTACCCGCCTGCGCGCCGCGATCGAGGCCAGCCAGCGCCGCATCGACGCCGTGATGGCCGCGATTCGGGAGCAGATATCCGACAGCGCGCCCTACGGCGCCAATGGTCGCATCAGTTCGCAGTCGGCATCCTACGCACGCAACGTGCGAATCTGAACCAAGCTGTAATATGAGGTCGCCACCGTGTCGCTGGAGATAGCCCGCAGCATCGCCGTCAGTAGCCTGATGGCCAGTCAGGTTCAGATCAGCGTCGCCTCGTCGAATATTTCGAATGCTGACACCACCGGCTACACGGTCAAGACCGCCAATCAGGTCGCGACCACCAGTGGCGGCGCCGGGACCGGCGTGTCGATCACCGGGATCACCAGTAGCGTCGACAAATTGCTGTTCAAGTCCCTGATCTCTGCAACCTCGGAACTCGGCGCAGCCAACACCAACAACGACTATCTCAACCGGCTCCAGGCGCTCTATGGCAGCACGACCGGGGCGGAGGACACTGGCACTTCGATCGCGAACACGCTGGCATCGCTGGAATCCGCCATATCGTCGCTCGCCGGAACAACCAGCAGTGCTTCGCTGCAAGCCAATGTGGTGAGTGCGCTTGACAACCTCGCATCGCAACTGCGCGAGACGTCGTCTGGAATTCAACAGTTGCGCGGGACCGCAGACGCCGCGATTTCCTCCGATGTCGATCAGGTCAATGCCAGCCTGCAGGCCATCGCCAGTCTGAACGCCCAGATCAAGCAGGCAGTAGCTGCGGGGCAATCGACGGGTGACCTCGAGGATCAGCGTAATGTCGCGCTGCAGACCGTCGCGTCGAAGATGAATGTCAGCTATTTCATCTCATCGACGGGGGATATGCAGGTTTATACGGCGTCAGGCCAGACGCTCGTGGACAGCAGCGCGCATCTGCTCAGCTTCACAGCCGCATCATCCGTTACGGTCAATGCCAGCTATACAACCGGTTCGTCCAGCGGGCTCAGTGGCATTTCGGTCAACGGCGTCGATGTCACTGCGCAGATCACATCTGGCGAAATCGGCTCGTTGCTCAGCCTGCGCGATAGCGTCTTGCCCGCAGCGCAGTCGCAGCTCGACCAGCTTGCCAATACGCTGGCGGACACCCTGAATGCCGCAAGCAATCAGGGCACGTCGTTGCCGCCGCCAACGACGCTGACCGGCACCACGACGGTCACGGCGGCGACTGCGCTGGATGCGACCGGCACGGTCCGCATTGCCGTTGCCGACCAGTCGGGAAGTCTGGTGTCCTATGCCGATCTCGACCTGTCGACTTATGCGACGGTGGGCGACCTGGTCTCGGCCATCAACGGCATTTTCGGCCTCAGCGCATCGATCAATGCCAGCGGGAAGGTGGTGATCGCCAGTTCCAGCAGCAGCAACGGGGTCGCCATCAATGAGATGACGAGCGCCGTCGGCAGCAGCGGAATCGGCCTGTCCGACTATCTCGGCCTCAATGACCTCGTGACCGGAACCGGGGCATCCAACATCGCCGTGCGCAGTGACATCCTGGCCAATTCAGGTTTGTTCGCCGTCTCGATCCTCGATGCATCGGCAACGCTGACGACGGGCACCAAGGTACTCACCGCCGGCGCGACCGACGTGGTCGATGCGATCTACGCGGCACTCACGGATTCCCGTACCTTTGGCGCGTCAGGTGGGCTCGGGTCATCGACCGGTTCGTTTGCGGACTACGCGGCCACGGTCATCGCCAATGTCGCGTCGAAGGCAACGCTCGCGGCCACGACCTATACATCAAAGTCGACGGCACAATCGTCATTTGCCAATGCGCTGGCGTCGCAGTCGGGCGTCAATCTCGACGAAGAAACCGCAAAGATCAGCACATTGCAGAATCAGTATACGGCCGCGTCGCAGCTCATGCAGGTCATCAACGAGATGTTCTCATCGCTGCTGACCGCCGTGCAGAGCGCGAGCTGACGGGAGCCGACTTGATGCAGATGCGCGTTGCCACCTTTGCGATCAACGACCAGATGATCGCGTCTGCTTTGCGCACGCAAAGCACCATGGCCAATCAGCAGATCCAGGAGGCTTCGGGGCTGATCTCGTCGGATTTTGGCGGGTTGGGGTCATCGGCGCAGCAGGTGCTCAATCTTCAGGTCTCAGTCACCCGGGCGCAGTCCTATATCGATGCCGCCACACAGACCAACAGCAAGATCCAGGTGATGTACTCGGCCGTCAATTCGGTGTCCGATCTGGTGACACAGTTCCGCACTCTGCTGACGGGTGCATCGAGCGCTTCGAGCACGGATGCGGCCAGCGTCACGGAGAGCGCCAAGAACATGCTGGAGCAGATGGCGTCACTACTCAACACGCAATATAATGGCGGCTATCTGTTCGGCGGTTCTGCCACCAAAACCGCGCCGGTGGATATATCGAGTGCGACCTATGCCGCGGCATCGTCGCCGTCCACCGCAGACACGAGCTATTATCAGGGCGACAGTCAGCTCGGCGCTGTACGCGTCTCGGACAACCAGACGGTCTCTTACGGCGTCACGGCGGACAATACCGCTTTCGAGCAGATCATGCGGGCCATGAATCTGGTAGCGAGCAATTCGCCGCTTTCGACCGACACGCTCAATGAGGCGCTCGATCTGGCGGTCGATTCCATCGACAAGCTTGGTGTGGTGCAGACGCGGATATCCAACGCATCGGCCTCAATCGAGCGGGCCAGTGCCTACCAGACCGAGTATCAATCCTATGCCCAGACGCTCGGCAGCGATCTCACCAGTGTCGACGTTGCAGCGGTCACCGCCAAACTGTCGACCTATCAGGCCCAGCTTACGGCATCCTATGCCGCGATTGCCAAGGTTCAGAGCCTGAACCTGGCGAGCTATCTGCGCTGATTTAGACACGAGCGCGACCCTAAATGCGTCTTTCTAAGTTATCCTGTCCCAGCGCGTCGAGTTGGCCCGAAATCTTCTGATGAAGACCGATATGCCGTTGGCCGATGTTGCACAGGCTTGTGGCTTTGCCGATCAAAGCCACTTCACCCGCATCTTTTCCGCTGCGACCGGATTGCCGCGGGGGCATGGCGCCGCGCGACCAGCAATGCAGGTTCCTCAGCGATTTGCTGAAGAAGGCCCACCGATGTCGGGCAGGGTGGTGAAGCCGCGCATCAGGGTCCTTTCGGCCTCCGCGATGGCGGCGAGGTGGATGTCGCCGACGAGGCTTGTGCGCCAATCAGTGCCTGTATCAGCGGGAAGTGGTGCACGGGTCGGCAGTGCGACTGCAGACGCTCAATCACAATGAACCGACAGAGCCCGATCCTCAAGAAAGCCCCCACGTTCGTTGTGCGATATGGCAAGCGCCGCAAGCACTGTCCGGTTGTTGATTTCAAGCTTCTGATAGATGTGATGGAGATGTTGCTTGATGGTGCCATCAGCAATATTCAGCCGGCGCCCAATTTCCTTGTTCGACAACCCTTCAGATACCAGGCGCATGATCTGACGCTCGCGCTCTGTCAGCACCGCCAGAACACTCTCCGTGATCGCGATACTCTTCTGTTCGGAAGGTATAACGTGATTGACCGCGGGAAGCGGCAATAGCCTTTGGCCAGCCGCGATCTCCCGCAAGGACTGCACCAGGGGTTCGAGCGGCATGTCCTTCAGGATGACACCGTAGGCGCCAGCGGCGGCCGATAAAGCCAGTTGGCGATCTTCAACGACAGCGGTGAAAAAGACGACCCGCGTTGAAAGCCCCTCGGAGTTGGCGATGGCAACGATTTCCAGCCCGGTCAGGCCTGGCATTTCGATGTCTATAATGGCGATGTCCGGCGTTAAATTTCGAATCGCTTCGATACAGCTCGGGCCAGTGCTGCAGCACGCGACAACCTTGAAGCCGCTTTGCGCTTCAAGCACGCTCGTCAAACCTTGCAGAACCACAGGATGGCGGTCTGCGATCACGACACTGGTGCAACGCATGGGCGGTCCTCAGCCTAGCCCCCCAAAACTTAAACTCCACGCGACCCCGGATATTCCCTTCTTAGCCTAATTTTCGAGAGGCTCAAATTCGTTACGCTACATCGCAACGCAACAAAGAAAACACGTAACAACCTTGGGTGGACGTATCTGAAATGGTCACTCAAGGATAGATGTCCCGTATGACGAAGCACGCACTCCCTCTGCGAAGTCTGCGGTGATTCCCCCGTTTACTATTATGAACGACATCCCTCAGTACCGGCCCATCGCCTATAACTAAAGGTATATAGGGAGATCGAGAATTCGCATCTAACATTCATAAAATCGTCGCAAACGAGAAGGGAGGCGTCTTCAATTCGACGACGAAATGCTTCTAAAAAGACAGAGTTTCTTGCCGACTGAAAATATTCCAATGCCAAAATTTCTACCGAAGAAGCGGGGCTTAACCGCCGACAGATCACCAAGAATGAGCTGAATTTCAATCGCTCAGTTTTTTTTTAAATCAGTTGCGTATGGTTGGGAGGATCGCGATGCGGAGGCAACAATCTTTTTTTACAATTCTCGTTGGGAAAAATACTTTACTCAGAGAAGGTCTTGCCAGGATTTTACGCTCAGCAAATTTTCGTATCCTAGCCTCAGTATCAAGCGTGGATGATTTGCTCCCGGGTCAACCGCAAGCACACCAGCCCCTGCTTCTTATTGCCCACACCGGCGATGATTTTGACGCCGCGATTGAACAAATCGAACTTTTCAGGGACTACCATCCGGGCGGGCGCATTGCGATCGTGGCCGATCATTATCGAATGGACGAACTGGCTTCTGCGTTTCGGGCAGGTGCCAACGGCTACTTTGTCAACGTTATGACCTGCGATGTATTCATAAAGTCCATCGAACTGATAATGATGGGTGAAACGATCTTTCCTCCGGCATTTCTATCATCTGTTCTTGCTCCCGAAGGCAGTCACCCAGGCGAGACGGGGTCGCGCGACCAAAACAAGACGCAGGCGATTCTTATCGCTACAGAAGATATGACCACGCCGCAGCTTTCTCCGCGGGAAAAATCAATTTTGCACTGCCTGATTGAAGGCGCCTCCAACAAAAGCATCGCGCGGACGATCCATATCGCCGAAGCAACTGTAAAAGTCCACGTCAAGGCGATCCTTCGCAAGCTCCGTGTCCAGAATCGGACACAGGCAGCGATTTGGGGGATGAACAACGGATCACTGGCAGAACCGGCAAACAGCAACTCTCCGCCTTTAGCTGGCGATTCGAACGGTCGGCTTTCAAATCCCGTTGCGATGATCTCCGAGATCAAGAAAAACGAGACGCCAGTGCCACTGGGTGTGATCAACCACGAGCCAAATCATATTGAGGTCTCGCGCATCGACGGTCTGATCCGTAAGGGCATCAACGGAAAGATCTGCGGCGCGGCACGAATCGGCAAATAGTCAGCGATTGTTGGCGTAGGCGAGTAAGTCGCGCCGACCGTTGGTTGTCGGAGCGTGGCGCTCGCGCCGGTGAACGATCGAACATGGATACGTGAGGCGTTGACGATCGCGCGTGTTCTTGCGACGCGATTCAATAAATTATTCCACCGATCTTGGGCAACGGTTAGTGCGATGTCGCTGGCGCGCGTGAGGGATGCCGGGCGTCAGTTTCTAACAGGCTTTCTGAAAAGCCGGCTCGTTGCGCTGTTGTCGTCATTTCAAGCGTAGCGATGTCAATCGGGCCTCGCGATATCGCGCGCCAGCGATGCAGCCGAAGTCCGGTTCGGTCTGTCTCGTCCCATCATGCACCACTGCGAGCTGCGGCTTTGCTGCTGCAATACAGTGCTCGCGTGCAATCCAACTATCATTCCGACATCTCATGCAAACGCACGAAGACGCGCGGATAGTCAGCGTCTAGTTTTCTCGTCAATGGCATTCCGGTTTGGCCATCAGCACCAGGTCGGGCTGTCGCGTTGATATGATGAACGATTGCGCGCTTCAGTAACACAGGAGGATAATATGAAGGCTGTCATTCAATGCGGCGGAAAGGGAATGCGCTTGCGTCCGCATACATCCATCTTGCCGAAACCGCTTATGCCGATCGGATCGCGGCCCGTCCTCGAGCTCCTGCTCAAATGGCTCAGGCGAAATGGCATCAGAGAAGTCTTCATCACGACTGGATATCTGGGCCACCTTATTCGCAGTGTTTGCGGCGACGGCAATCAGTGGAACATGCAGATCGTTTACACGCAGGAAGTGGAACCGCTTGGAACGATGGGCCCGCTGTCGCTTTTGCGAGAACAACTCGACACGCCGTTTCTGGTCCTCAACGGCGACGTGCTCACGGACCTGAATCTCAGTCAGTTCGTGAGCTGTCATCGCCGACACCAAGGTCCCCTCACCATCGCCACCGCCACACGTCCTACCAAGATGGACTTTGGCGTGATCGACGAGACGGGCGGTTGCGTCACCGGATTCCGCGAGAAGCCCGAACTGTCGCATCTGGTGAGTATGGGCATCTACTGCATGGATCCCTCGGTGCTGGACCGCATTCCGTCAGGTGTTCCATTCGGCTTCGACGATCTGATGGCCCAGATGCTGGAAGAGGAAATACCCGTGAACGTATTCAAGCACAACGGCATGTGGCTCGACATCGGGCGGGTGGACGACTTCCTCAAGGCTCAGGATATTGCATGGGACGAGCAGTCGCCCCCGGCATTCGTGGCAACCGTCGCGGCCTGACGAAGACGCTGCATGTCACGGCTGCTGCTCGTGCAATCTCAAACGTATCGTCGAATCCGGGATTGGAGATGAACACATGTTATTGGTATCAGAGCCAGTCCTGGGTCCGGACGAGCAAACAGCCCTAGCCTCTGTCATCGAGAGCGGCTGGGTTACGATGGGAGACCGGGTCCGGGAATTCGAACAAGCGTTTGCTCATCTTCATGAGGCCGAGGATTCAATCGCCGTCGGCTCGTGCACGGCAGCCCTCCACCTTATCCTGCACGCGCTCGGCATTGGGCCGGGCGACGAAGTTCTCGTTCCATCGCTGACCTTCGTCGCCACGGTCAATAGCGTTCTCTATGTGGGAGCGCGCCCCGTCTTCGTCGATATCGACTCGGCCGAGATTCCGTTGATGTCGCTGGATGATGCTGAAGCCAAATGCACATCGAGAACAAAAGCGATTATTCTCGTCCATTTTGCCGGTTACCTCGCGCATCGCGACACTTGGCAGGCTTTCGCTCGTCGCAAGGGCCTGCTCCTGATCGAGGATGCAGCTCACGCGCCCGGACTGCCCGCAGTGGGGACCTATGGCGAGGCGGCAGCATTCAGCTTTTACGGCAACAAGAACATGACGACCGCCGAGGGCGGCGCCATTATCGCCCGCAGCCGCGCTTTGAGGGAAACCATCAAGCGAGCACGGTCTCATGGCATGACAAGCAGCACGCGACAGCGCCTCACCAGTCGTCGTCCCGATTACGATGTTACGATCCTCGGATTCAACTATCGTATGGACGATTTGCGCGCTGCCGTTGGCCTTGCCCAACTCAAGAAACTTCCGGAATGGAATGACACCAGGCGACGCCTGTCACTGTGCTATCGTCAGTTGATGGCGGAGCATTGCCCAGCGGTGATGATACCCTTCGCGAATCCTTGGCCATCGGCGCACCATCTGATGCCGGTCGTCCTGCCGACGGCAACCGATCGGCAGCCTGTGATCGATCGGCTACGCAAGCGCGGCATACAGACTACGATTCACTATCCCGCCGTCCACCACCTGACATTCTACAGAGAACTCTATCCCGATACATTCTTGCCGCGCACCGAGGAGTTTGCCCAACGGGAGCTCACGCTGCCGCTGCACCCCCGGATGAACCCGGCCGACGTGGAACAGGTAGTGAATTCTCTTGCCGCCGCACTTGGCACGGAGTTTCCATTAGGGGCAATCGCGTAGCCATGCGCGGGGCAGCGAACCAGCTCCTGGCGTCAACTCCTGTTACGCAGGTGGGCTTGCGGCGCGCCCTTGATATTCTGTTTGCCGGTGCTGCGACAGCCACTCTCGCTCCTCTCTTCCTGATCGTAGCACTTGCTATCTGGATCGAAGGCGGAAGGCCGATTCTGTTCTCGCAACTTCGTCTCGGGCAAAATGGACGACCATTCCGCATGTACAAATTTCGCAAGTTCAGGCCGGATTGCGACCGGCATGGATGTCCGCTCACAATGGAGGGAGACGGCCGCCTGACTAGGATTGGCCGCATCCTCGCCGCGAGCAAGCTGGACGAGTTACCGCAACTCTGGAACGTTTTGCGCGGCGACATGGCGCTCGTGGGACCGCGGCCTGAATCGCTCGCATTCTTCGACTGCTTTCACGGTGGCTTCGAGAAGCTTCTCGACCACAAGCCCGGTCTTGTTGGTCCGTGCCAGGTCATGTTTCGACATGAAAGCAAGCTCTATCCCGCTGACGTTGCGGCTGTGGATTTCTATCGACAAGTTCTGTTCCCGACCAAGGCGAAAATCGATCTCGCTTATTTCCCGCGCCGAACACTGGCTTCTGATCTCGGCTGGATTGTTCGTGCGGCCTGGGCAATCGCGGTGGGATCGTGGACCGAATACACGCGGAAGAATCAATCGAGAGAATCTAAACAACAAACCGGACATTGACGGCCATGAATTACCTTGGTGCCAGAATTCTCGTCACGGGAGCCGACGGTTTCATTGGCTCGCACCTGACCGAAGCGCTTGTTTCGGCAGGGGCCAACGTTACCGCTCTTGCCCAGTACAATTCCTTCGATAGCCATGGTTGGCTGGACGACCTTCCGGATTCGACCCGAAAGAAAGTCAACCTGGTTCGCGGCGACATCCGCGATGCGGCTTTCGTCGGTCGTCTCGTACCCGGCCACGAAATCGTCTTTCATCTCGCGGCACTGATCGCGATCCCCTATTCCTACGTCGCTGCGCAATCCTATGTCGAAACAAACGTGCTCGGCACCTTGAATGTGCTTGAGGCCGCGCGGCAGTGCGGCACCGAGCGGGTCATTCACACGTCGACCAGCGAGGTCTACGGCACAGCCATAACAATGCCGATCGATGAAACTCATCCGCTGCAGGGACAATCGCCGTATTCCGCTTCCAAAATAGCCGCGGACATGATGGCAGGGGCTTTTGCGAAGTCGTTCGGCGTGCCAGTCGTCATCCTCAGGCCATTCAATACGTTTGGGCCACGACAGAGCGAAAGGGCGATCATCGCTGCCATCATACGGCAAGCGTTAGATCCTTCCTGCCCCGCGATCATGATCGGAGATGCAACAACCGTGCGCGACCTTACATTCGTTGCAGATACGGCAGCCGCATTCATGGCTGCCGGACTGGCCGAGGGCATCGAATACGGCCAGCCATATAACGCAGGTAGTCAGCGGGCGATCATGATCCGCGACCTGATTGATGTCATCGTCGACCTTACTTCCAGCGACAAGCCTGTGCTTCAAGATGAGAAGCGTCTGCGACCGACAAATTCGGAAGTGCGAGCGTTGCTCGCTGATTGCACCCGCTTCGTCCATGCAACGGGATGGTCACCGCAGGTCACGCTGCGGGAAGGGTTGGAGCGGACAGTTGACTGGTGGCGTCATCGCCTTTCGGGAAAGCAAGTCCGGCGGCAAAAGGATTTCATCACATGATGGCCCGGCTAAGTTATGCCCGAGCTCTCCTGTGCTGTGGCGCCCTTGTCTTGCTCGCTTCCTCAAGACCCGCCTCAACGGAATCGCTCGCAAACGCCCAATTCCTCCCGGCGCCCGCCATGGATTTGCCTGGCTATCTCGCGCCAGTCGTCGATGCGTCTCTCGGTACGACCTTGGTTCGTGTGACCACGCCTGAAAGTCCGATGGGAAACGGCATGGTTTGCAAGCGTTCCTATTGCACCCATCGCTATTCGAGCGCGCAGGCGTGGAACGCCGACCAGAGCCTGCTTTTGATTGTCAACGGATGCAATGGCCTGTGCTTTCTTGATGGGCACACCTATGCTCCACTGTTCCGGCGACAGCGCGGGGGTGAATGCGAATGGCATCCGCAAGATCCAGAGCTCATGATTTGTGTCGCCGGGCGTCGCATTTCGCGATGGGCGCCGCGAAGCAACGCCGAAGATGTAATTCTTGAGACGGAAGTATATCGGGAGCTTCAATTCGGCCCGTACAAGGGCAATCCCTCATGGGACGGCAACCGTATCGTGGTGCGCGCCATCGGCCAGCAGGGCACGCTTGTCGCATTTGCGATGGATCTTTCGGATCGCCGGAAATTTCCTGATATTGAGCTGGCGCGAATTCCCGGCAAAAACAGCTATTGCGGAATCTCGCCGCTGGGCAAGTACATATTCTGCCAGCAGTCTCTCATTGACTTCACAGATCAAGCATTTGTCTTCAGCATTGAGGGTGATCTCCTGCAGAGCTGGACAGAGCATCACCGGCCCGGCCACGGCGACATGACCGTCGATGCCGTCGGTGATGAAGTTTATGTCGGCATCAGTAAGTCGGCGCCCGACAAGTATCAGGTCATCAAACGGAGACTCCAAGACGGACAGGTCACGGCGCTCGCTCCCTATGGAGAAGCTCAGCATGCATCGATGCGAGCGATACGCCGTCCCGGCTGGGTCTTCATGAGTTATGCCGGCGCCGCGCTCGCTCCCGCCGGCGGCAAGAAAGTGGCACCGTTCGCTCAGGAAGTTATCGCACTTAAAATCGATGGCAGTGGCGAATTTCGACGTATCGCGCATACGCGCAATGCTCCGTATGACTATTGGAGCGAAACGCATGGCTCACCTTCTCCTGATGGATCGCAAGTCATCTGGTCGAGCAACTGGGGGCAACGAGGCGGGCCGGTATTTGATTTTGTTTCCCGCATCGACTGGGCTGATCGAGACAGCGGAAACGACTTAGCGCAAGGAGATCGTCATGAAGGGCAACAGGCGCAGTAAGACTTTCGGCTATGTCTCCATCGGCTTCTGGGCAGGAATCGTTGTCTTGGCGGGCAGCGACGCTTGCCTCGGAGCTCAATACAGCCTCGCGCCGGGCGATACTGTCGAGGTGTCGGTCGGTGGAGCGCCTGAACAGCGCAATAGAGCTCAGATCCAGATTGACGGCACCATTGCTCTTCCCGGGGTCGGTACGGTGCCGGTTGCAGGTCTGACCCCGTCGGAACTTCAGACTCGCATGGAGACGCTGCTGCAGTCCAGGATTCTGCGTCAGCGCTCACCGGATGGGCGAGAGCAGGCGCTCGTCATCAAGCCTGGGGACGTGATCACGAGCGTCGTGGAATATCGACCGATCTACGTCACAGGCGACGTTCTCACGCCCGGACAGCTGGTGTATCGCGCGTCCATGACTGTACGCCAAGCCGTTGCAGTCGCCGGTGGCTTTAGCCTGTTGCGTTCTCGCGGTCAGGTCGGTGCTATCGATCCGGCGGATCTGTTGCGCGATTACCAATCTTTGTCGACCGAGTACATCAAAGAGTATATCCACGTGATCCGCACCAATGCGGAACTCCAGGGCAATGACAGCTTCGATCAGAAGATACCCAGCGAAGTATCTTTGCCGGTCTCCGTCATCGAGTCGATCATGCAATCCGAGGCGGCGTCGCTAAAGACCGCGCAAATCGACTATCGTAAGGAACGAAGCTTTCTGGAGGATGCAGTCAAACAATCGGAGGCTCAGCTCGTAACTCTCAGGAAGCAGCAAGACGGCGAGGAAAAAGGTGTTCAGGCCGATGAAGATGAGCTGGATCGGGTAGCCAAGTTGTTTGGCGCAGGATCATTGCCAAGCCCCCGTGTTACGGAAAGCCGACGCGCTCTTCTGTTGTCGTCGACAAGGCGCCTTCAGACGATGGTCGAAGTCATGCGGCTGCAACGGCAGCGCGACGACTTCGTGCGCCAGATCGAGCGGGTCGCCAATCAGCGAACCATCAATCTGTTGCGCGAGTTGAAGGATTCGACCGTTCGCATGGCGGACTTACGGGTTAAATTGCAGGCGTTGAGTCAAAAATTGCAGCCTGTCGGCGGTACGGGAGCACTACCTGTCGGAACCAGCGATCTCCGAGCAGAGGTAACGATCGCACGAAAGGTCGGCCAGCAGTGGAACAGGATCGTCGCATCAGTTGATTTCGATGTAGAGCCGGGAGATGTGGTCGAAGTTGCGCTGCGCCCTTCGGGAGTAGCCAGCGCATCTAACTGAGCCATTGGCACAAGCGGGGGTACCCACAAAGGATACCGCGCTTACGACCTCTGGCCGGACGCCTGCACAAAACTGCGCGCTGAGGCGCGCATCGCTTTTCCAACCGACATTTCCTCCATGTCATTCAGACCGCTAGGGGCCCCACGAATAGTAGACTGCCTCAGCCAAATGTGCAGTCGGATTACCCCAACTTGAACATTTACATGGCTCATCGAAATTGGAATGCTTTCCCTCCGATCAATCCTTGTCATTCGATTGAAGTAGTAGGCGAAGGGAATGACGACATGTTGAATTTGAACCAGAGTGCCACATTGCCCGGCGCAATTGCATCGCTTCATCCCTGCAGGGAATCCATCTTCAACATTTCGAATCGTGCTCCCGCTATCCGGCCAGACGCTGACCCAGGCAAGAAGCCCGACCTTGGCGAGCAACGTGACGTCCTACACGCGGTTTTGGCGCGTATTGGCTGCGGGCAAGTTCTGCTCAAGCGTGGCTGTGTGCTTGACGTGAGTGCAATCGGACGTGCGATATTGGAACGCGAATGCAACCTCACCACCAGCCCTGAAACGCTCTACAGCGCCGTCAAGCAGCTGGTGAACCGCGCGGGAGCCCAAATTCCCGTTGGCTCGACATCATGGCTCGCGACTTCCTTCAAGGAGGGCGTCACCAGCCTTGTAAGCCAGATGGTCAATGTTTGGACGGATGAAACCAGCACCATCATTCTGCTCGATCTCGACGCTCATCCGGAGCCGACGCCCCAAGCGCTCCGGTGTTTGTTCGGCTTCACAGCCGCGGAAACCCAGCTTGCAGTCGAATTGGCGCGCGGCCATAATTTGCTTGATATTGCTCGCGCCCGACGGCTGAGCCGGACGACGATCCGCTCACATCTGGCCTCCCTGTTCGTCAAGACACAGACACGGCGGCAGGCGGAGCTGGTTGCATTACTCGGGCGTGTCGCCGTCCTGCCTTCTCCCGGTAATTGAGTCTGACGATAGGCACCCAGGCGAGCCTCCTTGTTCATCCGGGCACAAACACAGCGGCAAGTGAAACGGGTCGCCGACAGGCCTGCTTTGCTCCGACGTTTGAACTGATTCTGGATCTGACGACACGACGCTTCAGCTTGCGTGCATGATGCCAAACGCGCTTCGGAGTAATCCTCTTGGTGTCGATGTCTCAATTCTTCAGGATCGCCGAATACTTCCGACGCGGCCGTCATTCGAACGAATGAAGACACTTTGTGATCGCCTCGTAAGCTCACATCGTCCGCTCATACGCGAGGACATCGAAATTCATCTGTAGCCGATTCTCCGGATCGACTGGGCTGCATTCCGATTGCGACCGAAAGGATTAGCATGACGTTGCATGTGCTTTGTGTGGGAGGCGAGGATCATGCCCTACGGATCCCATTTCTGGCAGCTTTGCGCAGTCGTGGCTTTCGGGTGAGCGCTGCCGGTACTGGCGCCGCACTCCCGTTCTCAAATAGCGGCATCGAGTATCATCGCTATGACTTCAATAGATTCGGTGCACGGGTTGCTGACCGCCTAGCTGTCGGCCAGCTCTCACAGCTTGTGCGTGGCATTCGACCGGACGTTGTTCAAACGTTCGATACCAAACCAAATCTGCTTGCTCCTCTTGCGGTGAGAGGCGCAATCCCCATTGTGCGCACCATCAACGGAATGGGTTGGGTATTCTCCTCGGCACAGCTGAAAGCTCTTGCATTCAGGCCAGCTTACCTAGCGCTGCAGCGGTTGGCCGCCTGCTGGACCTCGGCAACGGTATTTCAAAACAAGGAGGATGGCGACTTTTTCCGCCGCTATCGTCTGCTTGGCAGCAGCCCCGCTGTACTGATCGGAAGTTCGGGAATCGATGTCGATGCTTTCGACACAGCGCGGGCTCAGGCGCCGTCCACCGCACAACTTCGTACAGAACTCGGACTCGGTGACGACGAAGTCGTCATGACTGTGAGCCGACTGACCGTACAAAAGGGCATACCCACGCTTCTGGATGCGGCGGCGATTGTCCGCGAAGCGCGGCCCCGCGTTCGTTTCTTGCTTGTCGGTCCAAGGGAGAGCGAAGGTCCTTTTGCCGTGGATCAGGCTTTGATTGATCGATACGCACCACACGTAATCGCTCTCGGTGCGCGATCCGACGTTCCTGCGCTTCTCGGAATCGCGAATGTCTTTGCCTTCCCGACGGAGTATCGGGAAGGAATCCCCCGTGTTCTGCTGGAAGCAGGATTGGCGGGTGTGCCTATTGTCGCCACGCGTATGCCAGGCTGCGGCGATGTTGTGGTGGAGAACTGCAATGGCCATTTGGTGCCGCCCCGGGACCCGCGTGCGCTCGCCGCAGCCATTCTCGATCTTCTCCAGGATCCTGCCCGCGCAAAGAGCATGGGACAGCGCTCGATCGCGCTCGTGCGCCGTGAGTTCGACCTGAACGTCGTGGCTGACCGCTACGCCGATCTTTACAGGAAGCTGATTTTCACCGGGAGGCGAAGCGAAGATCCGGCTGCTTTGTCTCGCGACGCCCATGAAGATCGAAGGGTTAGCCAGCACAGCGGGAAATCATCATGATCGCCAATGCGCTTCTTTCTTTTGGCATCGTGCTTACGACAGCTTCACAGCTGCGCCTTCCCGGAATTCCGCTGGGTGTTGGCGAGGTCTGTCTTGTCCTGTGGCTAGCCTTCGTCTCATTGCGAGTCGTCGTTACCGGCCAGATTTACAACGCGACAGCTTTGCTCCGAATCGGTGCGTTTTGGGCCTGTCTCGCACTCGCCCTGAGCATAGGGACATGTGTGGCCTATCTGAGCGAGGAGCTGGACCTTCCTACGATGTTGCACGACACCTTCGCGTATCTGTTGGTGGCAGCTTTGACCTGCCTCATCGTCGCAACGATGGAAGCCAACGCTGCCCTACGTCAAACCCAATGGTTCCTGCTCGCTTTCTGGAACATCGCACTGGTCCTTCAGATCGCTGCGGGCTGGTCCATCATCAGCCTGCCGTCGGTCGATCCATGGTATTGGGATCGATTTCGAGGCTGGGCGGAGAATCCCAATCAGATCGCTCTCTATTGCGCCGTTTTGACGCCGCTGTCTCTCAGCCTTGCCCTGTCGGCCAAAGGGTTTGGCCGCATAGCGGGATCATTCAGTTGCCTGCTAACCTTCGCCGTCGGGCGCCTGACCAAAAGCGATACATTTCTTGTTGCGATGGTGATTGCCACCGCGATCTTTTCTTTGCTGCGTTTGCGCAGTTGGCTGACCTCGCCACAGCACAGACTAAATTTCCGGTCGGTGGTCGCGGTTCTGGTCATCGCCGCCGCCGTCCCTCTGGCGCTCGCATTAGCACCGTATGCCGTTGCGACCGCCGATGAGTTTGAAGGTCTGGCAATCAGTCTGGCCAAGGACCGTGGCGGCGAGGCAACGAAGCGCACCGCGTCCCTGCGACTGCAACTCTGGGAAGATGCACTCCATCGAGGGCTGGAAACCGGATCGCTCGGGCTGGGGCCAGGCCCGCATCTAGAGAAGCCGAACGTCGCCAATAACAAGGCGCTTCCAACTCCTTTCGAAGCCCATAGCACACTGCTGGATATATTTACGCAAGGTGGCCTGCTCGCTGTGATTGCCGTTTGCGGCCTCTTCGCAGGCACGTTCATGCTTATGTTCCGCGCGAAGCTCGATGCCCTGGCAGCATTGTTCGCTGCGCTGGCCATTTTCAGCATCAGCCATTTCATCTTGCGTCATCCCATCGTGTGGTTCGCGTTTGCTCTCAGCCTGATCCTCGGATCGGCGCGCCCGCCGTCGCCGCACACGCATATCGGAAGCTAGATCATGTGTGGAATCGCCGGAATTCTTCAGATGCCACAAGCTTCCCGATCCGCCGATCTGGATGCGATCGGCCGAATGACGAATCGTTTGCACCATCGCGGACCCGATGCCCACGGTTCGTGGTGTGATCGTGACGCCGGGATTGCATTCGGGCATCGCCGGCTCTCCATCGTTGACCTCACCGACGCGGGGCGACAACCGATGCTTTCCGAGAGCGGCCGATTCGTCATCACATTTAATGGTGAGATCTACAATCATCCGTCGTTGCGACAGGAGCTTCAACGCCTCGGCCAGAACTTCATCGGCAGCAGCGATACCGAGGTCTTGCTCGCGATGATCGAGAGATGGGGATTCGAGGCTGCCCTGGCGCGCTGCAACGGCATGTTCGCAATCGGCCTCTGGGATCGGCAGACCCGTACGCTCCATCTGGCCCGCGATCGAATGGGAAAGAAGCCCCTATACGTCGCCAGAACGAGAAATGCCGTTGTCTTTGCTTCAGAACTAAAGGCGATCGACGCGTTCCCCGATTTCGTTGCGGAGGTCAATCCGCGCGGGGTCGCTGAATTTCTCGCCCGCGGCTGGCTACCGGATGAACATTGTATATGGAAAGATGTCTTCAAACTTCCGCCCGGCAACATTCTATCTTTCGGCGCCGATGAACTTCTGGCATCTCGGGATGCTGCAGCGCTTCGGGCAAAGGCGCGCATTTGGTGGTCGCTGACCGACATCGCAAAGCACGGCCGAAGAAACCCCGTTTCCGCGGACGATGGCGAGCTCGTGTCGCATCTTGATGGCCTACTTCGCGAGGCTGTCGGTGAGCGCATGGTTGCCGACGTGCCAATCGGGCTGTTCCTGTCCGGTGGCATCGACAGTTCAACTGTCGTCGCCCTGATGCAATCCCAATCCACCCGGCCCGTCCGCACGTTCACTATCGGTTTCGGCGAGCCCGCCTTCGACGAAGCGGCCAGTGCCGCGGCCGTGGCTCGTCACCTCGGCACGGACCACACGGAGTTACGTCTCACTCCCTCGGAGGCCATGGATGTCATTCCCGAACTGCCCCGTATTTGGGACGAGCCGTTCGCCGATGAATCGCAGATTCCGACACTGCTGCTATCTCGCCTCGCCCGCCGGGATGTAACTGTTGTCCTCTCCGGTGACGGCGGAGACGAATGTTTTGCTGGATATTCCAGGCATCTTTTGACCGCCCGTCTGGCTCCCCTCCTTAACTCCAATCGAGCACTTCGGCGTACGGCGGCAATGGGTGTGTCATTGCTCGCCCGCGGTTTGCGAGAAGACATCGCTGACGCCCTGCCTCTTCCTGGCCGCCTGCGACGGATGATCGGAAGCGACCGGATTAACCGCCTTGCGCAACTGTTTGCAGGCGATGACGCCGACGACATGTACCGGAAAGTCATGCGGCTTTCCGAGCTGCAATTGACTCCGGAGCAAGTCACCGATTCGGCTAAGGTGCCGCCGCTGAACGATCTTCTATCCGACTTCATTGTGCGGGACATGATCGGTTATCTCCCTGGCGACATCCTGGTGAAGCTCGATCGCGCCAGCATGGCGACAGGCCTGGAAGCGCGCTGTCCAATTCTCGACCATCGCGTCGTGGAATTCTCCTGGCGGCTGCCGAACACGGCCAAGGTGCGCGACGGACAGGGCAAGTGGATCTTGCGGCAGGTTCTCAGCCGTTACTTGCCGCGCCATTTGATAGATCGACCCAAGCAGGGCTTCGACGTGCCTGTTGGCGCCTGGTTGAAAGGCCCCCTGCGCTCATGGGCTGCAGACCTGCTCTCCGAATCACGCCTTAACCGCCAGAATTTGCTGGACGTACAACGAGTCCAGAGCTGCTGGCAGGATCATCTGAGTGGCAATCGCGATCACTCGCGAATGCTATGGGCCGTCCTGATGTTGCAATCATGGCTAGGAATGATGGTTGAACAGAGTACGTCCCGATCGACAGATACCCTCGAGCCCGCACAGTAGAGGAGCGAGCTATGGAAGCGTTAGTAGGAAGACGTATTCGATCCCTGCAGGCTCTTTCGCCGGATATGGCAGAGGACGAACTTGGGCGGCGCCTCACGGAACAATCCCTGGCTTCAAATGACGGTCTTCAGTCTTTGAACCGCGTGCTGGATAGCGTGCGGAAGTACAAGCGGCTTGTCGTCAGGATGATTGTCGTCGGCGCCTTGCTGGCTGGAGTAGCCGGCCTTCTTATGTCTCCTTCTTATCTGGCGACGGCACAACTTGCTGTTGACGTCCGACAGTCCGGCGCAGTCGATGCCTTGAATGCCGGTGGCGCATCCGCAGCACCTACACCGGCCGCCGAGGAATCCACCATCGACACACATGTCACGGTGCTGCTTTCCGACGCCTATCTGCGGAGACTCCTTCCAACGCTCCGCGCTCTCGAAGATGCGAGGCACGGTGCTGAAACGGGGTCACGAACGTGGATGCAAAGCTTGCGCACGCTCTTTGGTCGTACATGGTCAGCAACCAAGGAGCTGCTACTTGGCAAGAACCACGAGCCCGATGACGGGTCGGCTCTCGCTGCTCTAAAGCGCAGCTTGAAGGTTGGTCAGGAGCGGCGCTCCAGAATCATCGCCGTTACTTCTATGGCCGCCAATCCGCAACGAGCGGCGGAAATCGCCAATACGGTGGCACAATCGTATGTCGACGAGGTCGCGCGTCAGAAGCAAAGCGATGTGGAGTATGCTTTGAGCTCCCTTGCGACACAATCATCCAAAGTTCAGCGTGACCTTGCAAAGGCGGAGGAGGAACTAAAAGCCTCCCGTCTTGGCCAACCCTCTCCCTCACGGGACGCCGCGCTGGAGTGGCAGGTCACCACGCTGGCGCAACAGTTTGAAACGCTTCTGCGGCGGCGGCAGGAGCTCACCGCAAAAGGTCTGACCGCGCAATCAGACGTCAGTATTCTCGCCACGGCCACACCGCCAGAACGACCGACCTCATTACACCCGCTACTTATGATTCCTCCTGCGGCAATTATCTTCGCTCTGCTGGCTTGTGTTCTCGCAGTCGTATTGAATCACTTCGATCGGACCCTGCACACGGAAGCCGACGCCGCTGAAGCTCTGCGCATTCCATGTGCCGGACTGATACCTTCGATTCCACTGGAGCCAGGCAAGCAGCCGCATTATGTTTTGGAGGAGCCTGCGAGCCACTATGCCAGAGCAATCCGCTCCATTCTGGTATCCATACTGGCCTCCGACCCGGCAACCCCACGATCGCAGCGTGTTATCCTCGTCAGCTCCAGCATCGGTGGGGAAGGCAAGACCACACTTGCATGGAGCCTTGGTCTTTACGCTGCCCGGCTCGGGTGGCGCACTCTACTCCTTGACTTTGGCCAATTCACTCGTCGACCGAGTGGCGAGAGCGCCAACTTACTCAGTGTACTGGCGTATGGCCGTCCACTTGCAGACGCGATCGAACATATCCATGAGTCCGGAATTGACTACCTGCCCGCCACATCGTTTGGGGGACATCGGCTTCGGATTCTCGCCGACCCCAAGATTCCTTCGTTGCTCCGACAGCTGAGCGACACCTATGATTTCGTGATCATCGACGGACCTTCGCTGCTGGAAGCCCCGGAAGCAAGACTTCTGGCGAGTTGGGCTGACCACGTTTTGCTTGCCATTCACTCTGGAAGCACCGATCGTGAGGCGGCGCAGACCGCGCTGCATCAACTTGTTCGGACAGAACATCTCAACCCTGCCCAGAACACGAGATTCTCGTCGGTCTTAACTCGTGTCGAGCCGCTACAGCAGGACCAGTTCGGTGAGCGCGCACAGCAGCTGGTCAAGAGGACTTGGGGCGCACTCCGCCAGCGGTCGAAGAGAGCAATCACCTGGCGAATGTGGGGCGGAGACGCAATCGAATTGAAGCGCTCCGGATCGCCCAAACTGAACCCCCGCAATTGGTTAGGAAGCGATTGAGGGCAGCATGATTATCGAGACTTTCGGTCCACCAGGCGCTGGCAAAACAACCTTTAGTGAGGCGCTCGCTCAACGCCTGCGTGACCGTGGGTATGAGGTCGACCTCGTACTTACGTTGCCGCATCTATCCAATCATCTTCTAAACTTTGGTGGATTTCTTCCAGCGCTGCAGCGCGTCACTCTTGCCATCTTCGCCACTATCGCAATCTTGTGCCGTCCTGTCGCAAATGCCCGAGGGCTACGTCTGGCGAAAGAGTTGCTCCGACTGATGCCACCCGACAATCCCGTTTGGTGGATAAGGCTTAGCCAATACGTCGTTCGGTTTTCCTGCGTATGGAGAGATTCGCACAAGCCCGATCGCATCGTCTTGTTCGACCAGGGATTCGTGCAGATCGTTTGCACCTTGGCCCTGTTTAGCCGAGCAGACGAGAAGACGATCGCTCGTGCAATCGGCATGAGGACACAATCCGATCTGCTGATCCGGTTTGATGCTCCGAAGGAGCTGTTGGAAAAGCGCCTCCATGAGCGAGTACACCAAAAAACCTACATGGAGAAATGGTTCGAGCCTGACGTAGCGACCTTTCTCAAGGCAAAGCCGATTACTGACTACGTTGGCTCATTACTCGCGGCCGAGCATCAACGGGTGATCTGCATCAACTCGCTTGATCCCGGCCTGATGTCCAGGGCTCTCGACCGTATCGAAGAAGAGGTCTCGAGTAAGTTCAGGCCCAACGGAGCGGTCAGCTCGTCACCCGACCCAGGGGAGGAAAGTTTTGAACCTTATGCCGAGAAGTTCACGCCACCCCTGCCGACGCCCGAGACAATCGGAGCTTTCACAGCTCCGGCTCAACCCGAGCTCGCTCGGCGCATGGCCAGCGCAAGTCTGTGGGCGTTCGTTATCTATGTTGGCGGCGCCGGGCTGACGTGCGTGGCTCAACTTGTCATTGCCCGTACGATAGGAGCGACGAGTTACGGTATCTATTCATACGTCTTGGCCTGGACGACCCTTCTCTCTTACATCGCGGGACTCGGGTTCAACACGGTTCTGCTGCGATATGTGCCGGCCTATAGCGCGACCGGAAAGTGGCCATTGGCGCGCGGAGTCATTCAATTTGCATTCGGACGATCATTGTTGGTTGGGATGTTGATTGCGATCTGCGGAGTCGCCACCGCACTATTCCTGTCGGAGACGCTTCATCGGGAGCTGACTATCAGTCTGGCGGTTGGCATGGCGACCGTCCCATTGGTCGCGCTTTACGTTCTCGGTTCCGCTACGGTACGCGCGCTGGGTGGCGTCATTTCGGCAATTGCGCCCGAACGCTTCGTTCGGGATGGCCTTATGGTCGTGCTGCTTCTGCTTGCCGTGGCACTCAACGTCACGCCAATTGATGCGACAACGGTTTTGATCGCTTTGATGGCAAGCTCTGCCGTCACAGCGGCCATCGTCGGACTGAGCATGCGGAAGCTTTGGCCGCCACAACTACGCTCGGCGGTGCCGGCTTATGCACCTCGCGACTGGTGGCATCTCGCCTGTCCTGTCATGATCTTGATTGGAGTTGAGGTTCTCATGAGCCGCGCCGGCGTGATTATCCTAGGCTGGACCGGCGATGCCCACGAGGCCGGCATCTTCGCACTGGGGTTGAATTTAGCTCTTTTTCTTGTTCTGCCTCGGATGGCAGTAGGGACTTTCTTTTCGCCGAACGTCTCGAAGCTTCACGCGCATCGGAATGAGGCAGCGCTTCAGAGTCTGTTTGCCCGAGCAACTGTCCTGTCGCTGGCTGGAACAGTCGTGCTGGCACTTCCACTTTTATTGCTGACGGTACCGCTACTCCGCTTTTTTGGCGAGGAATTCGTTGCAACAGCTCCGGTCGCCCAAATTCTCGTCGTCGGACAGATCTTTGCTGCTGCTACTGGTCCGCAGCAAAATCTTCTGACCATGACTGGGCACGAGCGAGCAGCTGCCGCAATCACAGCGATCGGAGCTATCATGAACGTTGTCGCCTGTGCGATCGGCATTGCTTTCTTTGGAGTAATGGGTGCCGCCGTTGCGACGGCCGTGACGAATGTAGCCTGGAACATGGCAATGGCGATCTACATCTACAAACGCGTGAACATGACGGCCGGCCTGCTCTTTGCCTTTGTGGAGTTTCGTCGGCCCGCCGCCGCTGAATAGCGCGGTAATTGGATAGAGGCCGAAAAATTGGTGCAGTCCTATCATTCACTCGAAGGACGTCAATAGCCGACGTGTGGCCTACGATCTCCATCCCGCAACGGTGAGTACCGTCATGCAACTTCAGAGATTTCCCGATGGATCCTTGGCGAAACGCGCGAAAACGTTCGCTGGCGGGCGCGCACTTTCCGGAGATTCAAGCGAGCCTGCACAAGCACTCTGGATGAAACCTCCCGAACTGCCCCTCGACCTGGGCGGGCCTGTCGATCGCCCCTTCAATCGTATGGGAGTCGAGTTTGCCTGCGTGCCCGCGATCACGCATCTGGATGCGGTTGCAAAGAGATTTCCGAACAACGTAGCCATCAGCGACGACACCCGCCAAATCACATATTCGGATTTTCTGATCAGAGTGTTGACGCTGGCCCAGGCTATTGCAGCGGTGGCTCCCGAAGGGCGGGCCGTCGGCCTGTTGTTGGGCCACTCGATCTGGCATCCGATCGCCATGCTTGCATGTATGGCCGCAGGGCGCGCCCTGGTGCCGCTCAATCCGCGCGATCCCGACCAGCGACTTGCCCACATCGTTGCTAATGCGCAGATTTCTGTACTGATCGGCCAGGGCGACAGTAGCTCAACCAAATGGATCGACGAAGACGGCCTGCGTTGGATCGATATTACGCGCGCCAACGAACTTTCCGGCAACGTCGCATCGCTTGAGCCGATCTCGGTGGATGCTCCTGCCCTCGTGCTCTACACCTCGGGCAGCACCGGACAGCCAAAGGGCGTTGTGAATAGTCAACGCAGCTTGCTCCAGCGCGTCCAGCAATATGCGGATGCATGCCACATAGACGCCACTGACGTCTTCATGCCTCTGAGCGGCCCTACGACCATTGCGGGCACCAGAGAGATGCTCACGGCCTTGCTGACCGGCGCAAGATTGCATATGGCGGATGTCGAGGCCCTTGGCCTTCGCGGCGTGTTGCGTCAGATCCGATCGCAGCAGATAACGATCACCTACATCGTTCCCGCTCTCCTGCGGGCAGTGATTACCGCGAGCGAAACCGGTGATTTCGAATCGCTCCGGGTTGTTCGCATCGGCGGCGAGAAGGTGCTGTGGACGGATGTTGCACTCGTCCGAAAGGTCGTGAAGCCCTCCTGCTTCATCCAGATCAGCTATTCGTCGACCGAGACTACCGGCACGCAGTGGTTTCTTCCCGACGACTGCAAGGAAAGTGATTTCAGCATACCCCCGGTTGGCTATTTGCTTCCCGGAATGTCGTTTGCCGTCGTCGACGACAACGGGGTGCCTGTGCCCACCGACGAGGTTGGGGAGCTGATCATTAAGAGTATGCACGTGCTGCTTGGTTACTGGGAGAACGGTCAGGTGCTTCCTGCATTACCCGACCCGGATGACGACCGTTGCCGCATCTTCCCGACAGGCGACCTTGTTACTGTCGATCCGCGCGGATTGATGCAGATGCTGGGACGAAAGGGGCGTCAGCTCAAAATCAATGGACGGCGTGTCGAACCGGCTGAACTCGAGGTCGTCGTACGCAGAATTCCCTATGTGAGCGACGCCGTCGCCATCGTCACCGATTCAAGCGAGCTGGTTATTTTTGCATCGCCAGGTCTCGAGGCCAAAGCAACATTCACGGCTGACGTTCGGGACGTCATCAGGCAGACGCTTCCGAGCGCATTGCATCCCACCAGATTGCATGAAATCGCAGAGCTTCCGCGGCTCGCCGGCGGAAAGATAGACGTCGCGAAACTCAAGGTGCTGGATACCGAGAGCCGAAGAGGTCCAGCCCCACCTCAGCCCCCAGGGGCGGGTGAAGTGAAGCAAGCCGAAAAAATAGTGGCGCAGGTATGGATGCGGATCCTAGGTACGACCGACGTTGCCAGCCGCTGGGACGAGGCAGGTGGCGATTCCCTCAAGCTTTTGCGATGCGTGATGGAGCTGGAAGAGCTGGTCGGCCAAGAGCTCAACATGGAAGCTTTCACGGTGGACATGAGCGCAGCCGATATGATTCAGATCGTCGCTGCAGGTGGCCGATCGCAGCGGCAACAAGCCGCCGGGGAACTCCTGCCTCATCTGGTGATGTTGCCAGGCTCGATAGGTTACGGTCCGAGTCTGGCGGCGTTCGGGGCGCAGCTGAGCAAGACGGCTCATGTGATCCCGATCCGCTACCCGGATCTGACGTCTGCCCTGACCGGATGTGGCTCGGTCGACCACATGGCGACGTTGGCTCTGGAACAGATTAACGCCGTTCATCCTCGCGGCGACATACGTCTGATCGGTTATTCGCTGGGTGGCGGCGTCGCATTTGAAGTGGCAGCCCGGCTGATTGCGGAAGGCCGGTCAGTGAAATTTCTGGGCATATTGGACACGAATATCGGCCCCCGCAGGAGTGACTATCGGGAGACCCTGTCACGTACGCTGCAGCGGGTCAGATCACACCGGGTTACGATGTACCGAATGCTGTGTCGCGCTATCGCAAAATGTGTTGCTCGACTCCACTGGGAGGTGAAGTTCTGCCGAATTCTCGATGCGAGGATCTGGACGCGTCTGGCCGGCACCCGCTTCATGCTCAAGTTGGAGCTTGAGGAGATTCTCCGGATGCAGGAATTCGGACGCTGGGTGGCGAGTGCCAAACCTCGCTTGCCAATTACCGGAACGCTATTCCTTTGCAACCGGCGAGGGTCACCAGCACACCTCGGATGGGACTCTTTGTTTGCAAAACTGGAGGTAATTCCGATTGCTGGCGGCCATCTCGATCTCGTGATCGACCCGCATTTGACCGTCAACCGACCAGTCATCGAACGCGCGATCACGTCGTCCTGTTCCTGATCTCGACCAACAGATTCGAACGAGGCGATGCAGATCGCAGGCCCCTCTGGATTAAGGTCGCAAGTAACTCCAGCCTCGCTCTTGCAGCTCCATGATCCGTACCACTCCGGATTTGGTGACCTTGGCCTGCGGGATAAGAGGAATATCTTTCGCCTCAGCTTTTGCCATGTTCTCGCGGGTGTTCCCGCATGCTGAAAAGGTCAGCTGTGGCATGGTTTCGCTCATGGATTTGATGCGCGCTTTGACGGGAGAAGTATCATCTCGCAGCATATGCAGTCCGGGTCCAAAAACGACCACTTCGATTCCAACCTTTTGACCGATCTCGCTGTAGTGCTGAGCTACATTGCTAACATTATTGAGAGCGAGATTGATTGTCGCGGGGTCATTGACGTCAACCTGTACAACGAGCCGATGGGGCTGCATTCGGATGGCGGCAGTGGTCACCTTGGCGTTGGCGTTCATTTTGGCAGAAGTCTTGGCAGACGTATTGATTTCTACAGCGCCGCTGGTTTGGGTGCTCAGCATCAAGATACTCCCAACGGCGGCCATGCTGGCGAAGACGACGAGTGATCTGTTCATGTTGTTTCCTTGAGTGTGCTGGGAGTGCGGGCTCAAGTGTGCGCGATAGCGTAATCGCGCGCGAACAGGCGGGTCAAGAATGGTTCAGACAATGCAGGCGTGATCTACTTAATTGCCGCGATTGGTGCGCCTACCTCGTTGTGACTACTTCCATTGCTACATCGACAAACGGCCGATGAAGGCTGTGTCATCAAAATGGACACACATAAAAGCTCACCTGAGTTGTCACGATGTGGTCACAGGCAGTTGAGGTAGCATCGCATTGGCTACCGCGATCCAAAGCTGTTGAGGGTTCCCGCGCAACAAGCAGAACCGCTGCGCGTGCCTCGTCTGCAGTAGGAGCTTGCATTCTGTGGGTCCTCATTGGGGCTGCGGAGGATGGGCTATGCGGTGAAAGCCAATTCCGCGCGCAGGCCTCCGAATCTTCTCAAACACGGGAGCGGAACCGGGCTGAAGCCCTTGCACCTGTGCTTGTCGCGCCCCCCCGAGCAGAACTCAATGCGGCCCAGTCGATGGCTGACGCGACCAGCACCACGCTAAGACAGGCGCTTGATCAAGAGCGAGCTAGGGTAGACGCCCTTGCGGGTGAACTTGCGACCCTCCGGGCGGAACTCGAGACGGCGCGGGTGGCAGGTAAGGAATCTGCCCAGGCCATCGAGGTAGGGATCAGGCAAACGCAAGCGCTCGAACACGAGCGAGACAAAACAATCGACCTTATGCGTGAGCTTGCCTTCCTTCGGACGGAACTCGACGCGGCGCGGATCGTGATTTCGAAAGCTGTGCAAGCCACCGAGGCAGAGATCAAGCAAGAGCAGGCGCTCGAACAGCAGGAGCGGTGGAAGGCAGACGCGCCCGCCCATGACCTTGCTTCCCTTCGGGCGGAACTCGATACGGTGCGGATCGCAGCTTCGGACGCCGCAAAAGCCACCGCGGCAGAGATCGAGCAAAAGCAGGCGCTCGAACAGCAGCTCAAACAGCAGCAAGACGGGACGGAAGCCCTTAAGCGTGAATTGATCTCTCTCCGGACCGAACTCGACGCGGCGCGTGCCGCGACGCCGGAGGCTGCGCGGATCGTCGAGGCTGCGAAGGTCGAACAAGAGCGCGCATCTGCAAAGGAGCGCAGCCGGACCGAGGCAGTCGCCCGCGAGCTCTCCTCGGCGCGTCAGCAGATCGAGGAGCATGCCAGCCGTCTCGCGGCGGCACACGCTGAGGTGCTTCGGGTGACGGAGGCCAGCAACACCACGGCAGCAGAGCAGAAGCGAGCTCTTGCCAGCGAGCGCGAGCGTGCTGACGCACTTGTGCAGGAGCTTGCTCTTGTTAAGAACCAACTGGAGGCTCGAAACCAGCAGCTTGCTGCCGTGAGTGTTTCTCAGACTCTCGCTTCGCGCCAACCCGCCCCTACTGGTCGGAACGAAGGCGCGGCGGAGCCCCGTGTGAAGACGACCGAGGGAAAGAGCGCCTTGCCGCAGTGGGCTTCCACTCAGGCCGTCGCCTCATATGCGGAACGATCGTCCGTGTTGGAAACGCCACCGCAAGCACGGTCGACCGCTCGCGAAGCCGTGCCAAGTGTGGAGCCGAAAGTCCCCGTGGCATCAGAGGCAACCGTGCTGGCGAGTGTCGCTCCCTATTCTGTGGCGGACGAACAGAGACTGCTTGTTCGGGCGAACGCATTGCTCCGGCAAGCTGACATCAGCGGGGCGCGCCCATTGCTTGAACACGCTCTTGGACATGGTAGCGCGCGAGCCGCCTTTATGCTCGCGGAGACCTACGACGCCCGCGTGCTGAAATCGTGGAGCGCACGTGGAGTCCTCGGTGATTCCAGAAAGGCACTCGAACTGTATGAAAAGGCACAGGCGGGCGGCATTGAGGATGCGAAGGCGAGGATTGAGTCGCTGAAATAGCAGCCAGCTCGTGACGCGTAGATGGTCATTCCGAGAATGGAGACTCGCATGTCGCTCATCAAGTTCTCATTTGCTATGGCATTAGCGGCGTTCGGGCTGCAACTGGCTGCCAATGCCCAATCTCTCCCGACGCGCGAGACGCAGGCTATGGCGGCGGTGAAAAGGACCGAAACGGCCGCGAAAGAGCGCATCAATGCATGGACTGTCGGCCTCGCCGGCGGGCTCATTGAAGGGGCACCGCTTCGTCTCGCGGCAGAGATCGCTCGCGTCGTAAACGAGGAGGATAAGCTTCACGTCCTCCCGATCGTGACGCGCGGAGCAACGGAAAACGTCAATTCGCTGCTGTATCTTAGAGGCGTTGATGCGGCGATCATCAACACGGATGCTCTTGAGGAATATAAAGCTCAAGTTCCGTCTATCGAACGGCGTATCGTTTACGTTCTGAACCTCTTTCCGTCCGAACTGCACATATTCGTCCGCCCGGAGATTCGGTCGCTCGAAGAGCTCAAGGGAAAAAAGGTCAATTTCAATACGCAAGGTACGGCAGCCGCCTATTCCGGTCCGCTGATCTTCAGTCGGCTGGGACTAAACGTGGAAAAGATGTTCATTCCGCACCAGGTCGCATTGGAGCAAATGAAGCGCGGAGAAATCGCGGCCGTTGTGTTTGTGACGTCAAAGCCCGTCGACGCTTTTCTGAAGGGACGCTGGGATCCCGGATTTAAGTTCCTCCCCGTCGAATACGGCGCCAAATTTGAGGACTACTATCTTCCATCGTCTATCGATGCGGCGGACTATCCGAGTCTGGTGCCGAAAGGTGAGCGGATAGCGACGATTGCAGTCCCCACCATTCTTGCGGCCTATAACTGGCCACAACAGTCTGACCGATACCGGCGCGTGGCGCGCCTTGTCGATCACCTGTTTGGTCGCTTCGACCGGTTGCAGTCCCCTGGTTTCGATCCGAAATGGAAAGAGGTCAATCTGCGGGCCAGCGTGCCGAGCCTCGGCCGGTTTAAGCCGGCGCAGGAATGGCTTGATCTTCCGCAAGCCGTAACAGCGGGACGGTCCCCATGAAGGACACGGGTACTCTCGGTCTGGCTGTGCTCTTGATTATGAGCCAGACTGTGTGTGCTCAAACCGGTGGCGCCATAGATCGCCTGAAGACCTGCTCACAGTTTGAAGGCATGGAGCGCTTGAAGTGCGTCGATGAGCTGTTGGGGGAGATGACCGAAACCCACGCTACCACGCCGTCTCCAAGTCCGAACTGGATCATCAGCGAGACCACCTCTCCGGTGGATTATCAGCCGCAGATTGAGGCGCTGATGACAGCGCGCACAGCATCGCAAAATGCTGCCTCCGCGCTCGCCATCCATTGTCGCGCCCATCGCACGGAGTTGATAATTTCCACAAAGGGGTCCTGGAAGCAGGTCCCGGATGGTGAGGTGAAGGTCGCGCACCGGATCAACGAAGAGCCGGCTGTTGAACAGCGCTGGAGAGCCATAGAAGTGGGGAAAAGTCTTGCCTTTCCAGGCGACGTCGTCCGCTTGCTCCGTTCAATGCCGGATGGTAGCCAGCTTCTCGTTAAAGTCCACGTTGGGAAAGGTCCGGCATATGAAAGTACGTTTCAATTGGTCGGCTTGAATGCCATCCGACGCAAGATGGCGACGGCATGCAACTGGCCCGCGCCCTGACCGACGCGCGTACGAGTGCAGGACAACGCGACCAGTTCGCAGCTGCCCTTCGCACCCGCTCGTCCATTCAACGCTCCAACATCTTCAATGTCTTGGCATTGCGGCAACGACGGTTGTGCTGAACTGAACCAAGCCGCGGCGAGGCTTAGGCAAGTCGCGACGCCGGTTGGCCTCCTTAGTCCTCCCGCATGCCACGCCGTATCGCATCGGTCATCGGTTGCATGAGATAGGCAAGAACGGTGCGTTCACCAGTCGCGATCAGGACGTCGGCCATCATGCCGGGTTTGAGCTTCTCGCGAATTTTGTCGGGAAATTTGGTCACTTGCACTGAAACTTTGACTTCGTAGTAAGGCTGGTGCGTGGCTTCGTCGCGAAGCGCATCGGCTGCCACCGAAAGAACTTCGCCGATGGCGATCGGCGTCGAGCGAGCCTTGAACGAGGGAAGTCGAACTTCCGTGGGCATACCGATTTGTACGTGATTGACGTCGAGAGAGGATATTTTCGCGGCAACCACGAGGACGTCGTTGTCCGGTACGATTTCCATCAAGACGTCGCCCGGCTTGATCACCGCGCCGACCGTGTGGACTTTCAGATTGACGATACGTCCGGAGCGAGATGCGCGAACGTCCATTCGACCGAGAACGTCTGCGGCCATGCGCAGCTTCTCGCGCGCGTCGGCGAGCTGAGCGCGGGTGTCGGCAAGCTTACCGGTGGCTTCCTCCAGAACTTTCTGCCCGACCTGATTGATCTGTAACCGTGCTTCGTCGATGATCCGTCCGAAGCGCGCGATGTCGGCGTCGTATGAACCAATTCGGCCCTCAAGATCGGATTTGGAACGCTCCAGAGTCGCAATCCGCGCGAACGGAACAATCCCCTGGTCGGCGAGCGGCTTGAGCTTGGTATATTCCTGCGCCATACTGTCGAACTGCGCGCGTGCAGCCTTGCTTTGCGCAGCGTTTCCCTGGATCTGGCGCTGCGCCTGTCCGATCTTTTCTTCAAGGATCGAAACCTCGATCTTTCGCGCGACGCGGCGTTCCTCGAACCGCCGCTTCTGGTCACCCATGGCACGCTGCGCAGAGGGATCGGAGGCCTTCTGCGTCAGTTCGGATGGAAACGTGATCGTATCTGCCCCATCGGCTTCCGCAAGCAGACGCGCCTCTTCCGCGATTGCCGAATACACGGCCGAACGCGCCATCTCCTCCCGCGCCCGGTCCTGTGTTGGATCGAGTCGCAACAGCACCTGTCCCTGTTCGACATGCGCGTCGCCCCTCACCATCAGGCTTTGGACGATGCCACCTTCCAGGTGCTGAACGGACTTACGGTCGCTCTCGACGACGATCGAGCCCGCAGCCACGACGGCACCGTCGATGGAGGCCAGGCCAGCCCAACCACCAAACACAACGAAGGTCAGGAACACGATGCCAAAGCCGCGTCTCGCCGGAGTGCGCCAATCGCCCGATGGGCCGCCATTTGCGTTCCCGGCGTCGCGATTCGGGGATATCGACAGCCAGACCTTTGATAGCCAGATCAGCAACCGCGCCTTGATCTCCACAAATCGTTGCAAGACATCAGGCCTGCGAAACGCGTGGCCACCATCGCTCAAACGTCTGAGGAGTCGCGCCAGTTCGTCCTGAGCAGCAATCTCTGCTCGCAATTTAGGAATCTTCATCATTGCCTCGTGACATGGACAGGCCGAACCGAACTTGGGAACGGCGCGTGGCGCGAGGCCCCATCAACTCGGTGGCTTTCTGTTGCGATCCGCGGTTCGCGGCGCATGGGCGCAACGGTCTCACCAAGAAGCAAGGGAAGAAGCTCTTCGCGCGTACCCGCGCGCCCGATGTGTCCGTCGTGCATGAAAACAATCTTGTCGACCAATGAAAGGAGATTTGGTCTGTGATTGATGATCACGATCGTCACACGCTGTTGACGGAGCATTTGGATGGCGTCAGCCAGAGCACGATCGCCGTCACCATCCAGATTGGCGTTCGGTTCATCGAGCACGACAAAGACGGGCCTGCCAAAAAGTGCGCGGGCCAACCCGATGCGTTGTCGCTGGCCGCCGGAAAGACCCGCCCCGTTTTCCCCGATGACAGTGTCGTAGCCCTGCGGCAGCCGCTGGATCATGGCATGCGCCGAAGCCAGCTGCGCCGCCTCGACAACCTGTTCATCCAACGCGCCGTCACGAAAGCGAGCGATGTTGTCGCGGACGGTCCCGGCGAATAATTCAACATCCTGCGGCAAGTAACCGAAACTTTGTCCAAGGAAACTGGCCTCGAAATGCCGGATGTCATTTCCATCGACGCGTACGCAACCCTGTGCGGCTGGCCACGCTCCAACCAGCGCGCGCGCTAAGGAAGATTTGCCGGAACCGGACGCACCGACGATCGCAACAACTTCGCCAGGTGACAGCCGGAAACTGACATCGGAAATCGCCGCCAACTGCGATCCCGGTACCATAACGGTCAAAGCCTCGACGGAGATGTTGCCGACCGGGGGCGGCAATCGCGTCGGTTGTCTTTCCGTCGCCCGCGTCCGCAGAGCCTCGTCGAGGCGGGAAAAAGACGTCCGCGCCGACACGAACGCTCTCCATTGCGCGACAGCCGCCTCTACCGGTGCGAGCGCGCGCCCCATGATCAAGGAGGCAGCGAAGAGAACGCCTCCCGAGATCTCTTGATGAATTGCCAAGTAAGCCCCGACGCCCATAATCGCCACCTGAATCGCCATCCGCAGAAATTTCGAGATTGCGAGCAGCGTTCCGCCGCGTTCTCCAGCCTTGGCGCTTTCAACGAGCGCCTGTCCATGCGTGGCGCCCCAGGCGGCGCGTATGGCAGGCCCCATTCCGAGACCACGGATCGCTTCCGCGTTACGAAGCGAGGACGTCAATCGGTCCAGAGCGTGGAGATTCTTGAACGAAGCCGCCATCAGCGGCGCTTTGGTGGCGCGCTCATTGAGAAAGGCGAGCGCAAGGATGACCAGCGCGCCTGTCAGAGCAACCATGCCGATCGACGGATGAAGCAGAAAACACATGCCGAGAAAAATCGGAGTCCAGGGTGCGTCCATCAGAGACGTGATCACGCCGCCGGATAGAACGTCGCGCAATGTGTCGACGTCGCGCAACAGCTGAACATGATGCGAGCTTCCTGTGCGCACTGCCTGCGCGAGAGCCGTTTCGAAAGCTTCTCCTGACAGCAAATGGTCGAAGCGAATTCCGGTTTGCACGAGAACACGGCTGCGAAAGTGCTCGAGTGCTGCGTAACTGATGAAAAGCGCGAGCGCGATCAGCGAAAGCAGCAACAGCGTCATCGCGTTTCGGCTCGTCAGCACGCGATCGTAGATCTGCATCGTATAAAGCGGCGAAACGAACACCAGGAGATTTATGAAGATAGACAGCCCGCCAGCGGCAAGCAGGCCTGGACGTATCTGGCGGAAAGCGTCCGCAAGCGCGGGCGGTCTTGCTGAAGTATACATGTGTGCATCCAGGCCGCCCGGATCGGACGGCGCTAACGTTAGAGAAGCCATATGCGAAGAAGCGAGCGCGAATTGGCTCGTACGCAACACATCCCGCACTGCGCGAGACGGCATTCCTCTCGCGACCATACTGGCCGCGATGATCCCCAAATGGGGGGCCATGAAGGCCCCCCAAGTCGCTTTCATATGCGCGGATCACCGCGCATATGTCGTTCTTTGTCGCAGACTCAGTTCTGCGGGTTTACCAGTGCCACGAATGGTGATCCACGTGATGGTTGTTGTGGAGGCTGGCGAGATCCAGATGCGGCGCCAGAGTTGCGTCGGTGACGTCGCTCGAAGCCGTATCCGTTGCAGCCGTCGCTGCTGCGGTTGCAGCGGGCGAAGCGGATGCGTGCTGATGATGACCACCCCAGAAAGATTTGTTCCCATCCGTGAGATGAGAGAAGTCCAGCCTGTGATGGTGGTTGTGCCCGGAGTTGCCGACGTCGGTGGCCGGAGCCGTCGTCGTCGGCTCGGTGGTCGTAGGCGCAGTCGAGGTGTCGACAACGCTGCTGGAAGCGGTATCCGCTGCAACGCTTACGGACGCGGTTGCCGCGGATCCGTGGTGATGGTGTCCACCTCCGGATGATGTGCTGCCATCGGTCAGCTGGGAGAAGTCCAGCTTGTGATGGTGGTTATGCCCGGAGTGGCCGGCGTTGGTGGTCGGCGCCGTCGTCGTTGGCTCGGTGGTCGTGGGCGCCGTCGAGGTGTCGACCGACGCTGTGTCGGTAACGCTGCTGGAAGCGGTATCCGTTGCAGTGCTCACGGACGCGTTTGCCGCGGATCCGTGGTGATGGTGTCCACCTCCGGAACCGGACGATGTGCTTCCATCTGTCGACTGGGAGGAGTCGGCCTTGTGATGATGGTTGTGTCCGGAGCCGCTGGTATCGGTGGTCGGCGCCGTCGTCGTTGGCTGAGAGGCCGTGGGCGTCGTCGAAGAATCGCTCGAAGACGTCGTATCCGTCGAGGTGCCGCTATGCGACGTATCGACCGGCGTCGTCGGGTTGCTGCTCGACGTGTCAACCGGAGTCGTGCTTCCAGTCGATGTCGAATCCGTCGTCGTGGTGCTCGTATTGTGCTGCAGGAATACGTTCTGGAGCGCTTGCGAGTTTTCCAGCGCCACGTCTCCGTTCTGCGATCCCCAGGCGTAGGCGTAGTCGAAAGCCGGATTGGGAACGACAGATGCCCAATGGTCGAGCATTTGCTGTTCCTGCGCGGCGGTCGGCATCACATAGTGACCACCCTGATCGGTGACCCAGTTACCGCCGCCGAATGTCTGAAATACCGGGACGATGCTGGCCTCCGGAATTCCAGCGGCTTTGGCGGCAGCGACAGCCTTGTCAATCATGCTGTAGTCGACTGTCGAGCTATCCGACCGCACCGGATACGGATCGATTCCGAAGAGGTCGATATGGGTGTTCTCCGGGGTGTACGTATTCGCGAAGCTGGGATTATCCGAAGATCCCATGTTCATCATGGTGATGAACGTCTTCGCACCCGGAACGTTGGCGTGAATCCAATCGGACTCAGCCTTCAGGTTTGCAGCGGTCACGAGGGTATTCCACTGCCCCGTGGGATCTGGCTCGTCCTTAAGGAAGAAACCGTAGACGTTGGGATTACCGATGTAAGGTTTCACAGCGTCGATGAAGCTCTGGGTGACGCCGTCACCCTGATCGAGCCAGACGAGGCCCTTCACGCCTGCCGGCAAAGCGTTCACTTGCTCCACCGACGAAACGTCGGCAAGATTGAAGCCTGCTTGAGCTGGGGTGAAGTTACCTTGTGCGTCGATGTTGTCGCCTGATGCGTAGTGTAATGTTGCCAATACCGTTCCCCTGTATTGTAGTACGTTGACGAGGCCCCCAAGAATCTTCGTAAAAGTAAATGCAGGTATGTAACTACAGTTCTGCGTTAGCTTTGATCGAAGCGCCCATGGATTAACGTTTGTTTACGTTTGAGGCGGGAGTTTGTCGCAGCACCGGACGAAACAGTGAGTTTATTGTGCTAAAACTTGGAGGCTGGTATCAGAGAAGTGTTAGCACGGTGCGTAACGATTCAATCTGTTCGCAGCGGTACTTTTCGATAGTCCCGATGCGGTGAAGGAACTACACAAGCGCGCATAAGTATCGCTGAGAGAAATGATACTCGGTGACGCGCGTTTCGCTTTCCTCTGCTGCAGTTGCACTCGTGACGACGACAGCAAGCTTCTCTCCGACCTCGGGTGCCCATTTCGGGCGTCGCACTTCGGAAAGCCCGTAATGTCGGTGTGGCGCGATCTCACTCTTTCGACGCAAAATGCGTGCGCCGGTGCCGGGTCACATCAATGCCGCGGCAGAACCTGGCTCCGTAGCTGCACTTCATGCGCTCGAGCAGCTTGATCAATCTGCCGGCGTGGCTGTGCTACAAACGTCATGATGCCGATTGTACAAGCTCAGGCATCAGCTGTTTTGAGCCATCGAGAAACACCCTCACTGCGTCGTTGACGATGTCGTCCAGTCGCTCCGGTGTGGGCGTGTCGTAGACGAAACGCCGGATGGCCATATAGAAGATGCGGCCGTGCAAGCCCCAGAACATTTCGACTTCGCGCTCCGACAGCGGGACCTGATCGCTTGAAGGTAGCTTCAACTCGTGACGAAGCTCGCGGCAGGCGGGCTCGATGATTTGTTCGCGGACAATCTGAAGATAGCGCTTGGTGATGTCGAACGATTTCATTCCGGAGAAGACGAAGATTCTCACCCAGTTGTATTCGAAGACCTGCTCGACATATTCCAGATAGAAGCGCGACAGCCGGGCCTGCAGCGATAGCGTGCGATCCTGGATCAGGCCGGCCCACGAGGGTGACCAGCGGCTGAGATAGATCTCTTCATAGACGCGTTCGATCAGTGCTTCCTTGCTCGGGAAGTGCCTATAGATAGCCGAATGGGTGATGCCCATGCGTTTCGCCAGTTCGCGCGTTTGCCCGCCGAAGCCGTGTTCGGCGAAAAATTTCACGGCTTCATCGACGATGAAACGCTCGCGCTCCGCCGCGCGCATGTTGCGACGCGGTGGCTTTTCGATTGATTTGATGAGCTTTTTTGCCATTTTTGCTTCGCGTTGCGGGAGTTCTGAATAGCTCAATTCGAAAAAGAGACCAAATGGTCATTTTAAGTTGACCTGGGGAAATCGACGTGTTCTAGATTTCCGACCAAATGGTCACAACTGGACGTCCGCGAGACGTTTAGGGAGAAGACGTTGAAGGCGAGGGCGTTCAACTATGTGAGGGCTTCCACGGTGGTGGAGGCTTTGAAAGCGTTCGAGGAAGCCGGCGACGATGCGAGTTACATCGCAGGTGGCCAGAGCCTCGTGCCGGCGCTTGCCTTGCGTTTGCAGGCGCCGCAATTGCTGATCGACATCGCGCATATCTCGACGCTTCGTGGTGTCGACCTGCAGGGTGACTGGTTGCGCATCGGCGCGCTCACCCGCCATCACGAAGTGCTGACCGATCCATTGATCCGCCGGCACGCGCCGCTCTACAGCGAAGCCGCGCCGCATGTGGCGCATCCGGCCATACGAAACAAAGGCACGCTTGGTGGCAGCATCTCGCATGCCGATCCGGCCTCGGAATTCCCGGCGATGACGTTGGCGCTGGGCGCTGAGCTCGAAATTGCTGGCGGCGACGGCGTACGTCGCGTGCCGGCCGACGATTTCTTCCTTGATCTGTTTCAGACAGCGATCGAACCGGGCGAGCTTCTTGTCGCGATTCATGTGCCGGTGGTCAGGCCCGGCCATCGCTGGGCTTTTCACGAGCTTGCGCGTCGGCGTGGCGACTTTGCGCTGGCGGGCTGCGGCATTCTCGCCGAATTCGTCGATGACGTGGTCAAACAGGTGCGTATTGCGTTCTTCTCCGTCGGCAGCACGCCGCTGCGCGCCCGGCAGGCCGAGGACAGTCTGATCGGCAAGAAGCTGGATCAGGCTGCAATCGCTGCTGCGCAGGCCGTCGTCGGCGATGACCTCGATCCGCCTGAAGACGAGCACACGCCGCCTGCCATGAAGCGCCATCTTGCGCGCGTTCTTCTTGGCCGACTGCTGGGCGAGATCGCGAGGCAGGGCGCATGAGCGATCTTGTCAATGTCACCATGACGGTGAACGGCACTGAAGTGTCGCACAGCATCGCGCCGCGCATCACGCTAGCGGATTTCCTGCGCCAGACGCTGGAACTGACCGGCACCCATACCGGCTGCGAGATGGGCGTTTGCGGCGCCTGTCTGGTTATTCTGGATGGCCGCGTCGTACATTCTTGTCTGACCTTCGCGGTGCAGGCGAGCGGGGCGGCCATCGAGACGGTAGAAGGTCTCAGTGATCGGGCGGTGATTGCGGACATCCAGGAGGCGTTCCATCAGCGTAACGCCCTGCAATGTGGCTTCTGTACGCCCGGCATGTTGATGACAGCCCACGCCCTGTTGTCGCAGCCAGGTGTGCCGTCGCGTGAGGACATTCGCGACGCGCTGTCGGGCAATTACTGTCGTTGCACCGGTTATGAGGCGATCGTCGATGCGATCGAGAAGGTCGCGCGCGATCGTCATGCGGGCGCGAATGCTTCGGCTCCCGAGGAGGTTGGCGCATGAGCGTGCTAACCCCACTGGATCGTCCGAATTCCTATATCGGCCGCTCGGTGCCGCGCCCGAATGCCAAGCGATTGCTGGCCGGTCGCGGCCGATACGTCACAGATATCACGCTGCCGCGCATGCTCCATGTCGCCTATGTACGCAGTCCTTATGCGCACGCCCGCATCGTCTCGATTGATGCGACGACGGCGCGCGAGATGCCTGGCGTGCGGCTGGTGGCCACCGGCGAGGACCTCGCCAGGCTCTGCACGCCATGGGTTGGTACCATGGATCACTTCAAGGGTATGAGGTCGCCGCCACAGCTGCCGCTGCCGATCGACAAGGTCGTATGGTCCGGGCAGGCGGTGGTCGCCGTCGTTGCCGATACGCGCGCGTTGGCGGAAGATGCTGCTGAGTCCGTGTATATCGAATTCGACGAGCTGCCGGCCGTTGTCGATATCGATGCGGCACGCGCACCGGATGCGCCGGTGATTTCACCGGAACTCGGCAGCAATCTCTGTTTCCACGGCAAGATCGATACCGGTGGTGTCGAGGATGTCTTCGCCAGCGCCGCCCATGTGGTGGAAGAGGAGTTTCACTTCGGCCGCCACACGGCGGTCACCATGGAGCCGCGCGCGATCATCGCTGATTACGATGCCAGCGAGGGGCAATTGACGGTGCATCATGCGACGCAGACGCCGTATCAGTTCCAGGACATCTATGCCCGCCACTACGGCCTCCCTGAATCCCGCGTCCGCGTGATCGCACCGGATATCGGCGGTTCGTTCGGCATGAAGCTGCACATGTATCACGAGGACATGGCGGTGGTCGGGCTCAGCATGATGCTGGGCCGCCCAGTCAAATATGTCGCCGACCGTATTGAATCCTTTGTGTCGGACATCCATGCGCGCGACCACCGCGTCCGCGCGCGCATGGCGGCGGATATCGACGGTAATATCCTGGCGATGGATGTGGAGGATGTCACCGGCATCGGGGCGTTCTCGGCCTATCCGCGCACCAGCGTGGTCGAAGGCAATCAGGTCTACCGCCTGATGGGCGCGCCTTACACGTTCAGGAGTTACCGGGCTGATCTCCAAGTGGTATTCCAGAACAAGGTGCAGATGAGCCAGTACCGCGCCGTCGGTCATCCGGTCGCCTGCACGGTCACCGAGCGTCTGGTGGACATGATTGCCGACAAGACGGCGCAGGATGCGTTCGACATCCGCAGCCGCAACATGATTGCTGACGATGCCTATCCCTGCACGTCGCCGACCGGCTACCAGTTCGAAGCGCTGTCGCATCACGCCTGTCTCGCCAAGCTGAAGGCGATGATGGACTACGACCGGCTGCGCGCCGAGCAGGCGGAGCTGCGCACCAAAGGCATTCATCGCGGCATCGGCATTGCCACCTTTGTGGAAATCACCAATCCCGGTCCGGCCTTCTATGGCGTCGGCGGTGCGCGCATCTCGTCGCAGGATGGCGCCATCATCAAGATCACGCCGTCGGGGGATGTCCATTGCTCGATTTCAGTGACCGAACTCGGGCAGGGCACCGAGACCATCATCGGGCAGATCGTCGCCGAACATCTCGGTGTCGATAGCAATCGCATCAAGGTGATGACGGGCGATACGGACACTACACCGCATGGCGGCGCGACCTATGCTTGCCGTGGCGCCGGCATCGGCGGCGAAACTGCGTTGCAGGCTGCCAAGAAGCTGAAGGCCAATGTGCTGGCCGTGGCCGCGGCCATCCTGCAGGACGAGCCGGAGAAGCTCGACATCCACAGTGGCTGGATCGTCGATGCCGCGACCGCCCAGCAGCGCATGGAGCTCTCGGAGATCGCGCGCATCGCTTACTTCCGTTCCGATACACTGCCGCCCGGCACCCAAGCGCAGCTGTCCGTCGCGCATCACTATGCGCCGCAGGGCTATCCCTTCGCATTCACCAATGGCGTTCAGGCCTGTCATCTCGAACTCGATGTCGAGACAGGTCTGGTCAAGATACTTAAGCTGTGGGTGGTCGAGGATTGCGGCCGTGTCATCAATCCGCTGCTGGTCGACGAGCAGATCCGCGGCGGCGTCGTGCAGGGGCTTGGCGCGGCGTTCTTCGAGGAATGTGTCTACGGAGACAGTGGCCAGCTCACCAATGGCTCGCTCGCAGACTATCTCGTGCCGATGGCGGTGGAGATGCCGGACATCGAAATCGGACATGTCGAGACGCCGACGCTGGATACCCAACTCGGCGCCAAGGGCGTCGGCGAAGCCGGTACGGCTGCGGCATCGGCAGCAGCGCTCAATGCGATGAATGATGCGATGAAGCCATTTGGAGGCACGGTCGCGCAGGTACCAATGACACCGACGCGAATACTCAAGGCGCTTGGACACATCTGACCCAAACAAGAAATCAAACGGAGGACATCATGACGAAGGACATTCGAGACACCAAACGCAATCATATCTCGCGCCGCCATGTGCTGGCCGCGCTCGGCACCGGCGCGAGCGTCGTCGCCATGCCGTGGATCGCACGAGCGGCCGATGACACGATCCGCATCGGCTTTCCGACACCGCTGACCGGCCCGTTCGCGGCGGAAGCCAAGGATCAGGTCAAGAGCGCAGAGCTCGCCGTCAAGCAGTTCAACGACAAGGGCGGCGTTAACGGTCGCAAGATCGAGCTGCTGGTGCGCGATGATAAGCTCAATGGCGGCGAGGCGGCAACGCGCACGCTTGAGCTCATCGAAAAAGACAAGGTCCATGCGATCGTCGGATCGCTGTCCAGCGCGGTGCAGCTCGCGGTCAATGAAGTGACGCGCGCACGCGGCGTGCTCTATGTCTCCATCAGCCAGTCCGACACCATCAATGAGGTGAAGGATTTCAGCAAATACACCTTCCATGAAGCGCTCAATCCGACCATGACCGCAGGTGCCGTGGCGCGCCATGCGTTCAAGAAGGGCACCAAGGTCGCGCATCTTGTGGCCGACTATGCCTATGGCCATGAAATGCTGCGCGGCTTCAAGCGTGCACAAGCCGTAATCGGCGCTGAGACAGTCGGCGAGATTATGCATCCGTTCGGTGCGGCCGATTACTCGACCTTCATGCCGCGTCTGCGCTCGATGCGTCCTGACATCCTGTGCATCAGCAATTTCGGCCGCGATCAGGCCAATTCCATCAAGCAGGCGGTGGATTTCGGCCTCAAGCAGCAGGCGAAGATCGTCGTGCCTGTGCTGCTGCATAATCAGCGGCTGGCGGTGAGCCCGGAAGTGTTCGAAGGTGTCGTTGGCGGTTCAAATTACTATTGGGGCCTTGAGAGCCAGTTTCCGAGCGCCAAGGCATTCAACGATGCCTATCGTGCGGCCAATGGCGGCGCCATCCCGACCGACTACGGCGCCTATGGCTATACCGGCGTCTCGTCGCTGCTGCAGGCGATGCAGGTGGCTGGCGGTACCGACACCGACAAGGTGATCGCGGCGCTGGAAGGCCTGAAATACGATGTCGCCAAGGGTCCGCAATATTATCGCAAATGCGATCACCAGTCGGTCCAGTCGGTTCTCGTGCTCGAGTCCAAAAAGAAGGCCGATATGAAGGGCGACAGCGATCTGTTCAGCATCGTGGCCAATGAACCGGCTTCGGAAAACGTGCTGCGCAGCTGCACTGAACTCGGCTTCCCGGCCTAACGAAAGCATTCGTCGTCCATGGATACAGAACTCATTCTGATGCAACTCTTCTCTGGAGTTGCCCTCGGTGCGATCCTCGTGATCACCGCGCTCGGCTTGTCGATCATTTTCGGCATGCTTGGTGTGGTGAACTTCGCGCATGGCGCGCTGTTCATGGTCGGCGCCTATGCCGGGCTATGGGTCGCCTCATTGACCGGCAGTTTCTGGTGGGGGCTGCTCGTTGCCCCCATCATGATCGGTGTGTTCGGGATGGCGATCGAATATGTCCTGATACGTCCGCTTTACGGCCGTTCGATCGACGATCCGCTTCTGCTCACCTTCGGTCTCAGTTACGTGCTGGTCGAAGGCGTGCGCATCGTGTTCGGCAGTGACGGCATTCCGTTTCCCACGCCGTCATCATTGACCGGCGTGGTCGATCTCGGCGTCGGTTTCTTCCCGATCTACCGCATCTTCGTCGTCGGCGTCGTCTTCCTGGTCGTGGTGCTGTTATGGCTCGGGCTGGAGAAGACCAAGTTCGGCCTGATCGTGCGCGCCGGCGCGCGCGATCCGACCATGATGAAGGTGCTCGGCGTCGATATCAGCAAGGTCTGGTTGCTGGTGTTCGGGCTCGGTGTTGGCCTCGCCTCGCTCGGCGGCGTGCTCTCCGGCCCGATGCGGTCAGTTAATCCCGAGATGGGCGCCTTGGTGCTGGCCGAAGCCTTCGTCGTGACTGTCATCGGCGGCCTCGGCTCGCTGGTCGGCTCGATCATCGCCGGTCTTCTGGTCGGCGTCGTGATCAGCATGACCGCGCTGTTCGCACCGGAAATGGCGACCATCGTGATGTTCGCGCTGATGGCCATTGTTCTTCTGATCCGGCCGCAAGGTCTGTTTGGCAAACTCGCGTAACGGAGCGGACCATGACATCCCCGGCGCTCGCCGTTTCCCCTTCTGCAAGCATGCGTAAGCCCGCACGCTTCAAATCGCTCGTGATCAAATATCGCGTCCCGCTCTCGATCCTCGCGCTCTGCCTGTTGCCCTGGCTGCTGCCGTCCAAGGCGCTGGCGGTGAACGTCCTGATCTACGGCACGGTCGCCGTCGGCTATAATCTGCTATTCGGCTATACTGGTTTGCTGTCGTTCGGCCATGCGGCCTTTGTCGGTACCGGGGCTTACGTCACCGGCATCGCCATCGGCCAGTTCGGTGTGCCCTGGTATCTCGCAGTGCTGATGGGCGTTATTGGCGGTGCGCTGCTGGCCTTCGTCATGGGCGCGCTATCGACGCGAACGCGCGGCATCTATTTCTCGATGGTCACGCTCGCTCTCGCGCAGCTGGTCTATTATGTGGCGCTCCAGGCGCCGTCCTGGACAGGTGGCGAGAACGGACTGCGCGGCTTCACTGTCAACAAGATCAATCTGTTCGGCTTCGACATTAACTTCCTCGATCCGGTCAACAAATACTATGTGCTGATGGCGTTCGCCGCCGCGGCGCTGTGGCTGGTCTCGCGTATTCTCAATTCACCTTTCGGCGCCGCCATCGAGGCGATCCGCGAGAACGAGCGTCGTGCACGGACCTGCGGCTACAATGTCGAGCGCACCAAGCTGTTGTCGTTCACACTGTCAGGCACGATTTGCGCCCTCGGTGGCACCATGTCGGCGCTGCATCTGGCCTTCGTGCCGCTGGATTCGTTGCACTACCTGTCCTCCGGCATGATCGTGATGATGACGCTGCTGGGCGGCGCCAGCAGCTTCTTCGGCCCGTTCATTGGTGCATTGGTGTTCCTGGTGATGGAGGACGTGTTCTCGCTGTGGACGTCGCACTGGCAGATCATCGTCGGCTCCATCTTCGTGTTGTTCGTGCTGTTTCTGCCCAAGGGCATCTGGGGTACATTTCTCACAAAGGTCATGCGATGAACGCGCCGCTTCTCGCCGTCCACGATATCGGAGTGAGGTTCGGTGGCTTCGTCGCGCTGCAAGGCGTGACGACGGAGTTCCGGCCGGGCCGCGTCACCTCCATCATTGGCCCCAATGGCGCCGGCAAGAGCACGTTCTTCAATGTGCTGTCCGGCGTGCTGACGCCCTCCAGCGGTTCGATCCGCTTCAAGGGCGACGATCTCAAGGGCACGAAGCAGCACGAATTCGTGCATCGCGGCATCGCGCGCTCCTATCAGATCACCAACATCTTTCCCGATCTGAGCGTCCACGAGAACGTTCGTGTCGCAGCGCAGGCCAGTCGCTCGCGCTACAATATCTGGACCAACCGGAACAAGTTCACAGAGCTGGATGCCAAAGCCGATGCGGCGCTGGAGGCTGTCGGTCTGATCGCCAAGCGCGACGAGACCGCGAAGTTTCTGGCCCATGGCCAGCAGCGTGCTTTGGAGATTGCCATCGCGCTGATCTCCAATCCGGAAGTGCTGTTGCTGGACGAGCCGACCGCGGGCATGGGTCCGGAAGAGACCAAGGAAATGGTGGCGCTGCTCGAGAAGCTGGCGGCGGAGCGGACCATCCTCTTGGTTGAACACAAGATGAAGATGATCCTCGGCCTCAGCGACCGGATTCTGGTGCTGCACCATGGCCGGCTGATCGCTGATGGCACGCCGAACGACATTCAGACGGACCCCGAGGTTCGTCGCGTCTATCTGGGACAGAACGATGGCTATGCTTGAAACCAAAGACCTGAACGCCTGGTACGGCGCCAGCCATACGTTGTATGGGGTCTCGATCTCGGTGGCGCAGGGCGAGGTCGTCGCACTGGTCGGCCGTAACGGCGCCGGCAAGACCACCACGATCCGTTCGGTCATGGGGTTGATGTCGAAGACCACGGGCAGCATGACCTTCGACGGCAACGATCTGACATCGATGCCCGCCCATGATCGGTTCAGGCTCGGCCTTGCTTATGTGCCCGAGGAGCGCCGGATCATTCCAGGCCTGACGGTGCGCGAGAACCTGCAACTCGGTCTCGTCGCCAGCCGCGGTCAGATCAACGAGAAAGACGCGATCGAGGAAATCGCGGAGAGCTTTCCACGCCTCAAGGAGCGCCTCGATCAGGAAGGCGTCACCATGTCCGGCGGCGAGCAGCAGATGCTGGCCATCGCGCGCGCGACCATCGCCAAGCCCAAGATGATCCTGCTCGACGAGCCCTCCGAAGGCATCATGCCGGTGCTGGTCGAGGAGATGGGCGTGCTGTTCCGCAAACTGCGCGATCAGGGCGTCACGCTGTTACTGGTCGAGCAAAATGTGGAATGGGCGCTGCGCCTTGCTGATCGCGCGATCATCATGGACCAGGGCGAGGTCGTTTACGAGAGCAGCTCGGCGGCATTGCTTGCCGACAAGGAAATCCAGGAACGTTATTGCGCGGTCTGACGCGCATGCTTGCAGACAGGTCACTCCCATGCAGATGAAAGACAGCCAAACCGTTCCGGCCTCGCGCGACAAGGTTTGGGCCGCGCTCAACGATCCCGCTGTGCTGAAGCAGTGTATTCCCGGCTGTCAGGTGCTGGATATGATGTCACCGACCGAGATGACTGCAACGGTCGTGATCAAGGTGGGCCCGGTGAAAGCGACCTTCGGGGGCAAGGTGACGCTGAGTGATCTCGACCCGCCAAACGGCTACAGGATCACGGGTGAAGGCTCCGGCGGTGTCGCCGGTTTCGCCAAAGGCGGCGCAGCAATCAGGCTCGAGGCGGCCGGCGACAATGAAACGATCCTGCATTATGAGGTGGATTCCCAGATCGGCGGCAAACTGGCGCAGCTCGGTGGGCGACTGATCGACTCCACCGCCAAGAAACTGGCCGGCGAGTTCTTCACCAAATTCGGCGCAGTCGTTTCCGCGAGCTGAGCGTAACGCCCGCTATTGCACGACGAACTGGCTGCGGGCCTCGCGCACCTTGGCGACGATATAGCGCCGTACCTCGCGGACCCGGCTCGTGTCATGCGTGTCTGGATGCGAGACCAGCCAATAGCTTCGCGTAAAGCGACTGGCCGGCAGAATGCGCTTCAACTCGGGATAAAGCTGCGCCGCGTAGTCGTGCAGGATGCCGACGCCGTGGCCGGCACGAACCGCTTCAAGCTGGCCGACCACGCTGCCGCATTCGAAGCGGCGGGTGATCAGTTCGCTGAAGGTCGATGCATAGTCCAGCGCGCGGCTGTAGATGATATCGTAGATGTAAGTGATCAGCAGGTGGTCGGCGAGATCGCCGGGCTCGCGGATCGGCGTCGACCGAGCCAGATAGTCCTCAGACGCGTAGACGCTGAGCGTGTAGTCGGTGAGCTTGGTGCAGATCAGCTTGCCTTCGTCGGGCCGCTCCAGCGTCACCACGATATCGGCCTCGCGCTTGGCAAGCGAAAAGGTGCGCGGCAGGGCCACGAGCTGGACGATGAGATCCGGATTGGCTGCGGCAAAGCCGCCAAGCTTGTCAGCCAGAAAATAATTGCCGAGCCCGTCCGGCGCGCCGATCCGCACCGTGCCTGCCACCTTGTCGGCGGCCGATGTCAGCTGCGATCCCACCTTGAGCAGTTCGGATTCGGCGCGCTCGGCCGCTGCGAGCAGCGCAACCCCCGATGGCGTCAGTGACGAGCCCGTCGTCTGCCGGTTCAGCAGCTTTGTCTTTAGGTCTTTTTCGAGGGCGGTGAGCTGGCGCGCGACCGTCGCATGGTTGAGCTTGAGCCGCTTGGCGGCGCCCAGAATCTGGCCGGTACGGGCGACTTCCAGGAAAATCCGAACTTTGTCCCAATCCATCGTCGGACTCTATTTGCTGCACATCGAAGCCGCAATACTTCGCGTTGTTCGAGACAGGGAAGCGGCGCAAGACCGCCGGAGCATCAAAGGAGAGTTCGATGGCTTCGGAAATCAAGCACTATATCGGCGGGCAACAGGTGGCAGGTCGCAGCGGCCGGACGTCGCCGGTTTTCAACCCTGCGACGGGAGAGCAGACCGCTCAGGTGGGCCTCGCCAGCACCTCCGAAGTGGGTGCCGCGGTTGCTGCCGCGCTCGCGGCAGCAGAGAGCTGGGCCGATACGCCGTCGCTGCGTCGTGCCCGTATTCTCAATAAATTCCTGCGCATCTGCGAGGACCGCATCGACGATCTCGCGGCTGTGATCACCTCCGAACACGGCAAGACCCTGTCGGACGCCAAGGGTGAAATCCAGCGCGGCCTCGAAGTGGTCGAATTCGCCGTCGGTGCTCCGCAATTGCTGAAGGGCGAAGTCAGCGAGAATGTCGGCACACGCGTCGACAGCTATGGCGTGCGTCAGGCGCTCGGCGTCGTCGCCGGCATCACGCCGTTCAACTTCCCGGTCATGGTGCCGATGTGGATGTTCCCGGTGGCGCTGGCCTGCGGCAACACCTTCGTGCTGAAGCCCTCGGAGCGTGATCCGTCGGCATCGCTTCTGATTGCTGAATGGCTGGCCGAAGCCGGTCTGCCAGCCGGCGTGTTCAACGTCGTGCATGGCGACAAGGAAGCCGTCGATGCATTGCTGCATCATCCCGATGTCGCGGCCATCAGCTTCGTCGGATCGACCCCGATCGCGCGCTACATCTATTCGACCGCGACCAGCACCGGCAAGCGTTGCCAGGCGCTCGGCGGCGCCAAGAACCACATGGTCGTGATGCCGGATGCCGACATCGACCAGGCCGTCGATGCGTTGATGGGTGCCGCCTATGGCTCGGCCGGCGAACGCTGCATGGCGATTTCGGTGGCTGTGCCCGTCGGCGAGAAGACGGCGGATGCCTTGATCTCCAAGCTTGAGCCAAAGATCCGTGCGTTGAAAGTCGGTTCAGGCTTCAACGCCGAGTCCGAAATGGGCCCGCTGGTAACCCAGCAGCATCTCGACAAGGTGCGCGGCTATGTCGATTCCGGCGTCGAGCAGGGCGCCAAGCTGGTCGTCGATGGGCGGGACTTCCGGTCCAACGAGGGTGGCTACTTCATCGGTGGATCGCTGTTCGATCACGTGACGCCGGACATGAAGATCTACAAGGAAGAGATCTTCGGACCTGTGCTCGCGGTGGTGCGTACGCCGGACTATGCGACGGCAGCGCGCATGATCAACGACAACGAATACGGCAACGGCACCGCGATCTTCACGCAAAACGGCGACGTCGCGCGTGAATTCGCGCATCGCATCCGCGTCGGCATGGTCGGCATCAATGTGCCGATCCCGGTGCCCGTGGCGTTCCATTCCTTCGGTGGATGGAAAGCCTCGCTGTTCGGCGATCACTCGCTGCACGGACCGGAAGGCGTTCGCTTCTATACCCGCCTGAAGACCGTCACCAGCCGCTGGCCAACGAGCATTGCGCAAGGTCCGGAATTCGTGATGCCGACAATGAAGTAAGGTCGGAGCGTGGAGCGCGCGACTAACGCGTGCTCCACGAGCCTGCCGGTCTATTCCACGCCCTTAGGCCGCGGCCGTCACACGCCAGATCACGTCGCCCACATCGTCGGCCACCAGCAACGCGCCGTCCGGGGTGAGCGTGACGCCGACAGGGCGTCCATAGGACACCTTCTCGTCGGGTGCGAGGAAACCCGACAGGATATCCCGCGGCGGGCCGGACGGCTTGCCGTTCACGAACGGGATGAAGACGACCTTGTAGCCGCTGAGCGTGCTGCGATTCCATGAGCCGTGCTGGCCGATGACCATGCCGTCCGGAAATCCCGGCAGTGTGCCGGCCGGCAGCCAGCATAGGCCGAGCGAGGCGGTGTGACCGCCCAGCGCATAGTCGGGGGTGATCGCAGTGGCCACCAGTGCCGGATCCTGCGGCACGCGGTCATCCACCGTCTTGCCCCAGTAGCAATAGGGCCAGCCATAAAAGCCGCCGTCGCGCACCGAGGTCAGGTAATCCGGTGGCGTCTCGTCGCCGAGGCCGTCGCGCTCATTGACCACGGTCCATAGGGCGCCGGTCGTCGGCTCCCATGCGAGGCCGACGGGGTTGCGCAATCCGGCGCCGAAGATGCGGCTCTTGCCCGTCGCAATATCGAGCTCATAGACAGCGGCGCGGCCTTCTTCGACCTCCATGCCGCCTTCGGCGATGTTGCTCAGCGAGCCGACGCCGATATAGAGCTTGCTGCCATCCGGGCTCGGCAGGATGCTCCGCGTCCAGTGACCGCCCGACTTGAAATTGGTGAGTTTCTTACCCGGCGCCGTGATGCTGTCTGCGCCCGCCACATAGGGGAAGGCCACCACGCCATCGACATTGCCGACATAGAATGTGTTGTTCAGCAGCGCCATGCCGAACGGCTGGTTCAGCCCCTCCATGAAGGTCTGGCTGGTCTCGGCGACGCCGTCGCCGTCCCGGTCGCGCAGCAGCGTGATGCGGTTGGCGCTGATGCCGAGCGCGGCGGCCCGCCGCATCGTCGCCTGCATCGCATAGCCGAACATGTTACGCACCGGGCCTGCGACCTGCGTCGCCTCCGCGATGAGGACGTCACCGTTGGGCAAAACATTGATCCAGCGCGGATGTTTTAGGCCGGAGGCAAAGGCATTGACCCTGAGCCCGGGCGCGACCTCGGGCTTCTGTCCCGCGGCCCATCCCTGGGCAGTCGGCATCTTCAATGTGGGGATGGCGCCTTGCGGCTTCGCCTCTGGCACCACCGGCGCGCTGCCCCAGGCGGGCGCGTGTGTATTGCCCTGCAGGCGGCGCCACTGCAGCGCCGCGCCGCCGATGACCGCCACGACGCGCGCAAAAACTCCAGACAAACTCATGTCATTCCCCCATGTAAGTGCGCGCACACTATCCGACACGCGCGCGCGTTAAAACCGCCGCGTGACGGCATATAGGGCATGTGAGCCCATCGCTATTGGGGGATCGGTGCCATCGATATTGGGAAGATCAGCGCTGCTATGGTGTCGCGATAGCCTGGTTGATGCAGGCGGCTAGTTCGTCGACTTCAAACGGCTTGTTGAGGACGCAGGGCGTGTTGCCCAGCCGCTGACGCACCTTTTGCTCGGAATTGGCCGTGATGAAAATGACCGGCGTCTGGTTCTTGTCCGAGCGCATGCGCTCATAGAGGTCGATGCCGGTGAGGCCCGGCATTTCGACGTCGGTCACCACGCATGACGTAGCGAGCACCGACGGCGATGTCAGAAACGCTTCGGCGGATTCGAAGCTGAGGACGACAAAGCCCAGCGATCGCAGCAGGCTTTCAAGCGCGCGGCGAACCGACGAGGAATCGTCGATGATGGCAATGGCATGTTCAGAGTTCAACGCAATCTCCACACGGCGGCTTTGACAGCGACCCCAGTGTTGAGCCGTTTCGCCTAGGATATTGTCAAATAACGCCGTGTAGTGAAATCATACTGAGGTTTATCGGGAGGTACTCGGGGCTGGTTTCATGCCGATGGCCTCGGCCATGCGCACCAGAGAGGCGAAGGATTTCGCATCCATCTTCTTCATCATCTTGCCGCGGTGGATCTTAACCGTAATTTCGCTGAGGTTCAGCTTTGCGGCGATCTGTTTGTTCAGCAGCCCAGCGGTGGCAAATTCCATCACCTCGCGTTCCCGCGCACTCAAAGTGCCGAAACGCTCCTTGATATCGGCCAGTCCATCGCGCTCTTGCCGCGCCTTGCGGTCGCGCTCCACCGCGCCGGCGACGGCATCGAGCATTTCCTGATCGCGAAACGGCTTGGCGAGAAAATCGACGGCTCCGGCCTTCATGGCGCGCACCGTCATCGGCACATCGGCATGGCCGGTCATGAAGACGATGGGCGTATTGCCGCCGAGATCGGCCAGGCGCTTCTGGAAATCAAGGCCGCTGACGATCGGCAGCCGAATATCGAGGACAAGGCAGCTGGCCCTGGTGAGAATGTCGCTCTCGAGAAGCTCGACCGCCGAGGAGGCGAAGCTGACTTCATATCCGACCGAGCGCAGCAGACTGCCAACCGCAGTGCGGATGGCGGCTTCGTCGTCCACGACGACGACCAAAGGTGCTTCTGCGTCGTTAGGCAAGGTTGCCGGATCCTTCTGCGGTGGCCGTCGGTATCACGAAATGGAAGGTGGTTCCACCACTCTCGTTTCGTTCCGCCCAGATGCGTCCGTGATGCCACTCGATGATGGATCGGGAGATCGAGAGGCCGATGCCCATTCCCTCGGCCTTTGTCGTGAAGAACGGCGCGAACAGGCGTTGCATATGGTCGTCCGGGATACCTGATCCTGAATCGCGCACCGAGACGAGAATTCCCCGCGTCGCATCGAATGCCGACCACACCCTCAGCTCCTTCGTCGCACTCGCCTTCATGGCGTGGACGGCGTTGTTGACGAGATTCATCAGCACCTGCTGAAGCTGCACCTCGTCGCCGACGATGGTGGGCAGATCGGGTGTCAGGTCGAGGACTGCTGAAATCTGGTGCTGTGCCAGATCGCGCTGAACCATCGCCAGTACCTGCGTGACGATAGCGTTGACGTCGACCTGGCCGCGCGCCAACTCGCCCTTCACGGCGAGCGACCTCAGCCGGTGAATGATGTCGCCGGCCCGGCGGCCCTCCTGCACGACTTCCTTGAGGCAGGCCGTGGTCTCGCCGAGATCGGGCCGCTCCCGCGACAGCCAGCGCAAGGCGGCCTCCGCATTGGTCACCACGGCGGCAAGCGGCTGGTTGACCTCATGGCCGATCGATGCCGTCAGGGCCCCCAATGTCGCGATGCGCGAGACGCGGGTGAGTTCTGCGATGCTCTGCTGGAGCGCTTGCTCGGCTGCGATCTTGGCGGTGACATCGAGCGAATTGATCAGGACGGAGCGAGACCGATCGGTGGGGAAGGTTGCCGTGACGATGGTAGTGCGCAACTCGCCGTTGACGGCACGGATGGCCGCTTCAATCGTGAATGAGCTTTCTCCCGCAAGAAATGCGAGCAGGATTTCGCGAAAGGCGACCAAAGTCTCCGGCTCAAGTGCCGCATCCCAGGACTGCCGAACGTTCTTCTGGTCGAGATCGCCGATCAATTGCTTCGCGGCGTCATTTGCGTCGAGGGTCCGGACGAGAAACAGGCAATGTTTGAGGAAGCCCTCATTGGCGATGAGATAGTCGCGCAATCGGGGAATGCCTTGTTGCAGGATCGGCGCGCAGGCATTGGCCGCTTCCGTGAAGTCCTGCTCCCAGATGGCAACACTCGTGCCCTGAAAGATGTTGCGATAGCGCTCTTCGCTCCGCCGAAGCCTTGCGTCCGACATCCTGATCTGGACGCAGAGCACGGCGGCGATGGCAATGGCGAGCGCGCTGACGGCGCCGCGCAGCATTGCTCCCTCATTGGGGTCGTTCGCGTGGCCGATCAGATAGCCGAGGATTGTCAGGCCGATGCAGCCCAGAGCGATCAGGATGATGCCCGTGACATTGGTGAAACGGAGCGCCATCAGCAGCACGACGATATAAAGCGCCGCGACGGCGATCTCGAACGTGCTGAAGGCGTCGAACGCGAAAATACCCGCAGCAAGGATAGCTGTCGCAATGGCCATGGGCAGCTGTGAGGGGCGGTGCACCCGATCAGAATTGGTCATTTGAGCCGCAAAATAGGAAGCAGGGCGTGCGTCCTGCAGGGAATGGTGAAGTCGTCCGAAGTCTGTGGCGTCTCGCCCGAAATAAACCTTGGTATAGGGCGGGATTACCTTCGTTTCTTGAATCTCTATTCTCGTAGAATGGTTAGCGCGGCCGGAATCTCTCATCCTTGGATCGTCGAAGTCATCGCGATGTCGATGGCATTCACCACCCAAAGGAGACCGATATGCTGCTCGATTCACAGTCCCAGAATTCTGACTCGTTTGCCGGTGTATTGTCTGACGCAAGTTCTACGACGGTCGCCCAGCTCCTGCTAGATGCACGGCAGGCGATCGGATCGGATGTCGGTGCGGCTCTTCGCTGCATCAGGCAGGCTGCATCGCTGCTCGAGGCGCCCTCCCAACCGTCGCCCGTCAGCCCCGCGAGGGGCGGTCTCGCACGCTGGCAGGCGGAGCGGATCAAGCGCCACATTGATTCAAATCTGGATGAAGCGATCCAAGTATCGGATCTCGCGAGTCTCGCTCGCCTGAGTTGCGGTTACTTCTCAAATGCGTTCAAGACCACCTTTGGCCAGTCTCCCCATGCCTATATCGTCTCCCGCCGTCTGACGCGTGCGATGGAGCTGATGACATCCAGCAGCAAGTCACTCTGCGAGATCGCGATCGATTGTGGCTTCTCCGATCAGGCCCACATGTGCCGCCAGTTTCGCCGCGCGACCGGGGCCAGTCCCAACGTCTGGCGCCGCGACAACATGATGATGTCCGCACTCGCAACACAGCAGTGATGCTCCTCGAGGAGTATCCAGAAACGGGCCACGGACGCTTGCATGATCGTCCCCGCCTTTGACGAATAGTTCGCATCGACGCTCCACCTGAAGATATCTCGCTACCTCAACCATGATGAAAGGATCGCTCAAATGTCTGCGCACAACACGATGATGAAATCGGCCCGGCGGTGGCTCCTGGTGCCCGCGTCCGTGGCTTTCGTGATGTTGAACTCCATGACGGAGAGCTCGGCGGCAGCCGACAAGGCCTATCGCTGGATCGGAGATCCCCGGCTCTCCACCGACATCAGCGCAGCCCGCCGTGTACAGCAGCGGCGTGTCCATGCTCCCGCTCGCGTGACGGTTCCTTCCGTTGCTCCGCCGGTGCGGCCGATGGATTCCTATGCGAGTGCGCCGACAAGCTATGGCTACGGCATCGGCGACAACTCCCGAAACCAGACGTGGTGAAGCGAGGCGCCCAGCCAGGCCCGGTCGATCCTCGAAGCATGGTGGTCCGTGCAGCCCGGGTTGCAGAAATGCCCGGTGGTCCCGTGGCCTTGAATGGATAGGTTCCTTCCCGAACATGGTTCAGCGACGTTTCGGGGCCTTCCGACGAGCCTGAGACATCGCTGCATCGATGCAAGAGGAAGAATGACGATGTCGTCACAGGTTAAAGTCGCTGCGGTCCATGCTGCGCCGATATTTCTCGATCGCGCGGCCACCACGGCGAAGGCGATTTCGATCATTCGCGAGGCTGCTGCCGCAGGCGCGCAGCTGATCGCATTTCCTGAAACCTATATCCCGGCCTTCCCGGTCTGGGCAGCCCTATGGGCGCCGATCGAGAATCACGATCTGTTCGTGACGATGGCCGAACAGTCGGTCTCGATTGCAGGTCCGGAAGTGGCCGCCTTGCGCAACGAGGCGCGGGCGCTTGGCGTGACCGTCTCGATGGGCATCAGCGAGAGCTCGCCGGTCAGCGTCGGCCTGATCTGGAACAGTAATGTTCTGATCGGGCCCGACGGCAACATTCTCAATCATCACCGCAAGCTGGTGCCGACCTTCTATGAGAAGCTGGTTTGGGCTGCCGGTGATGGCGCGGGCCTCCGTGTCGCCGATACGCCCGTGGGCCGTGTCGGCAATCTCATCTGTGGCGAGAACACTAATCCGCTGGCACGCTATACGCTGATGGCGCAGGCCGAGCAGATTCACATTTCGAGCTGGCCGCCGATGTGGCCGACGCGCCGCCCGAGCAGCGGTGGCAATTTCAACAATGTCGCCGCCAATCGCATTCGCGCCAGCGCGCATTCCTTCGAGGCCAAGGCCTTCGGCATCGTCACCGCCGGTTATATGGACAAGGCAATGCGCGACTTCCTGATAGCGCGGGATCCCGATGTGGTCGATGTGATCGATCGCACGCAGCGCGCCGCCAGCTTCTTCGTCGATCCGACCGGCGAAGTACTTGGCGACGTGCTGCAGGACGAGGAGGGCATCGCCTATGCCGAATTCGACCTGCGCCGCTGCATCGAGCCGAAGCAGTTTCACGACGTGGTCGGTTACTACAATCGCTTCGACGTGTTCGATCTGACCATCAATCGCAAGCGCCTGGTGCCGGCAACCTTCGTCGACAAGATCGACGACGAAGGGGTCGCGTTTGAGCCGGCCGAACGCGCGGTTTAGCGCTTCGACTGGTTCAGAACCGCATGCGGCATCATCACATGGATGCCCTTGTCGAGATTGACCAGCTGGGTGACGCGGACATCGGCCGCAAGACTGCAGAGCATATAGGCATCGTCGGGCGTCAGCGTTGTGCGTGCGACGATCATGCTAACCATCCGGCGGAGCGCGATACGCGCGGCTTCGTCTAGGTCGGGATCGAAGGCCATCGAGATGAGATGATCCTTCGTCTCGGCATAAGGTGCCTCCAACTGCGTATTCTTGACGAGATCGATCTTGAACGTACCGGTGAGGCCGGTTTCGACGGCGGTCACACAGACTTCGCCGTCGCCCTGCACGGCGTGACCGTCACCGCAGGAGAACAGGCCACCCTCGGTCCAGACAGGAAGATAGAGAACGCAGCCTGCGCCGAGCTCCTTGTTGTCGATATTGCCGCCGAAATGCGAGGGCATCGTCGTACTGACCCGGCCGACCGCGGGTTTCGGCGCGGTGCCCATCACGCCGAAGAACGGCAGCGCCTTTAGCGTGATGCCCCATGGCGTCTTCACCACGCCATTGGCCCGATCAAGTCCGATATGGACGCGGCGGAAATAGTCGAAGTCGTCGGGCAGCGTGCCCATGCCGGGCTTGAAGAGCGTGTAGCCCCAGTCATCCGCGAGCTGGACATCAAGGATCTCGACACGCAATGCGTCACCCGGTTGGGCGCCGCGCACGGCGACGGGCCCGGTGAGGATATGCGGCCCGAGTTCTGGCGTGACGGCATCCAGGATGGCGACAAGTTCGGGGCGGATGGTCATGCCCGCTTCTGTCGGGAGGTTCTCGCGCGTGCCGCTGACGCTTGTGATCGTGACCGTCTCGCCGGGATCGATGGTGGCGATCGGCTTCAGCGTAGCGTCAAAATAACCCCAATGAACGGTCGTCGGGCTCGGAAGCAGTGTCTGCGTCATGGAATGTCCTGTGTTCAGCCGCCGGCGGCGAAACTGTCGCTGCGCACGGCCCAGCCGGTGACGCGCGCCTCGATCAGCGAGAACACAATATACAAACCGACGCCCAATGCAGCCAGAATGAACAGGCCGGCGAACACCAGCGGCACATCGAAGCTGGACGACGCGATCATCATCAGATTGCCGATGCCGCGATTGGAGGCCACGGTCTCCGAAATCACCGTGCCGACGAAAGCCAGCGTCGCAGCCACCTTCAGTGAGGCGAAGAAGTACGGCATGGTGCGCGGCAGGCCCACATTCCACAGAATTTCCAGCTTGGTCGCGCGCAGCGTCTTCATGACATCCTGCAATTCGGGCTCTGTCGCCGCAAGGCCGGTGGCGACGTTCACGACGATCGGGAAGATGCACATGATCATCGCGGTGAGGATTGCCGGCACGGTGCCCGCGCCGAACCACAGTACGAAGATCGGCACCACCGCGACTTTCGGGATCGACGAGAATCCCACCAGCATCGGATAGGCGACGTCATAGGCCAGCTTCGACGAGCCGATCAGCATGCCCAGGAGAATGCCGATCGCGATGCCGAAGCCGAACCCAACCATGGTTGTGTATAGCGTCTGCAGCGCATGCGGCCAGATCGCGGGGAAGCGCGTCCAGAGCGTCGCAAGCACCTGGCTCGGCCGCGGCAGCACGATGTCCGAGACATGGAACATCAGGCACAACAATTCCCACAGTACGAAGAAGCCGATGATGCAGGCGGTGGACATGACCTGGCGGCGGACGCGTTCGCTCATGACACGATCTCCTGAACGGCGCGAGCCGCGACGATGCGCTGGCGCAGGCGCTGGGTCAGCGTGACGAAATCCGGCTCGAACGACACGTCGATGGTGCGCGGCCGCGCGAACGGCACCGTGCTGTCATCGACGATGCGACCGGGCCGCGCCTGCATCACGCAGATGCGCGACGCCAGATAGGCGGCTTCCTTGAGGTCGTGAGTCACCAGCAGCACCGTCGGACGCTTCTCGATCCACAGGTTCTGCATGATCTCCCATAGTTCCTCGCGGGTGAACTGATCGAGCGCTCCGAATGGCTCGTCGAGCAACAGCAAGGTCGGATCATGAATCAGCGCCCGGCACAGCGAGGCACGCTGCTGCATGCCGCCGGAGAGCTGCCAGGGAAACTTGTCGCCGAAGCCGCCGAGGCCGACCTGCTTGAGCGATGCCTCGACGCGGTCGCGATATTCGGTCTTGCGCTTGGCGCTGAAGCGTTCCTTGAACGGCGGCACGATCTTCAGTGGCAGCATGACATTGTCGCGGATATTCAGCCACGGCAGCAGCGTGGGGTTCTGGAACGCCATGCCGATGCGCGCCGCACCCGCGCCGATTTCGCGGCCGGCAACGAACATGTTGCCCTGGGTCGCATTCAGCGTGCCGGCCACCAGTTTCAGAATCGTCGACTTGCCGCAGCCGGACGGACCGACCAGGGCGACGAATTCGCCCTTGTCTATGCGTAGCGACGTCTCGGCCAGCGCGGTCACGGCGTTCTCCGCCGTGCCGAAGGTGACGCGCACCTTTTCGAGCTCGATCACATTGTCCACAGCGCGGGGCTTTGGGTGGGCGAGCGGTGCGTTCATTGGGTCAGGCTTTCTGCACGGAGGTGATCGCGGCCATGGTCGAGTCGGTGTTGGCCGGCATCGCCGGCGGCATCTGCTGGATCGCATGCACCGATTGCCCGGTGCCGCGGGCTTCCTCTTGCAAGATCCGGTCCTTCATCACGAAGCGGCCGCGCACGATGGTATGGATCGGCAGTGCCGAGGCCTTGCGGCCATGCCACGGCGAAATCTTCGCGCGCGACTGGATCATCGCGTCGTCGACGGTCCATTCGCGCTTGAGGTCGACGATGGCGATATCGGCATCGGACCCCACCGTCAGCGTACCCTTGCGTGGATACAGGCCCCAGATTTTGGCGGGGCTCTCGGCGCTCCAGCGCACGTAGTCGTTGATGGTGGCGCGGCCCTTGTTGATCTCGGTCAGCATCAGCGGCATCTGGGTCTCGACGCCGGGAAAGCCGCAGTCGACCGTCCAGATGTCCGGCCGGGTCTTCTCGTCCGGTGCATGTGGCGCATGGTCGGTGGCGATCATGTCGATCGTGCCATCCATCAGCGCGTTCCACAGCGGCTGCTGGTTGGGCTTCTCGCGCACCGGCGGATTGACGCGCACGACGCCGCCGAATTTTTCGTAATCGGTCTCCGACAGCAGCAGATATTGCGGGCAGGTCTCGCCGGTAATGTCGACGCCCCGCGCCTTGGCTTCGGCCAGCGGCTGCAATTCGGCAGCGGAGGAAATGTGCAGCACGTGGATGCGCGCACCCGTCCATTCGGCGAGGATCGCCGCGCGAGCGACGGCCTCGACGGCGACGACGGCGGGCCGTGCTGCCAGATGCGCGATCGATTCGATGCGTCCGCTGGCACGCAGCCGTGCTTCGCGGCGCTCCATGATGGAATTGGTCTCGGCATGCAGCGAGATGCGCTTGCCGGTCGGGGCCACCACTTCGAAGGCTTCCAGCATCGCGCCGGTGGTCGGCGAGGGGATGCGGCCGAAAGTGTTGCCCATATAGAGCTTGAAGCCGATCACGCCGCCATCGATCAGCGCGTCGACATGTTCGATGCTGTCTTCGCCCAGCACCGCATAGAGCCCGTAGTCGACATAGGCCTTGGCAGAAGCGATCTTGTGCTTGTCAGCCAGCGCTTCCGCATTGTTGATGGTCGGCAGCGTGTTGGGCATGTCGAACACGGTGGTGACGCCGCCAAAGGCCGCGGCGGCGGTGCCGCTGGCAAAGTCTTCCTTCTGCGGATAGCCGGGATCGCGGAAATGCACGTGCACGTCAATGGCGCCGGGCAGAACATGAAGGCCCGTGGCGTCGAGTATCTGCGTCGCCGGCGGCATCGCCTCCGGCGCGCCGATGGCGTGGATCACGCCGTCCTTGATGGCGATGCTAGCCCTGTAACTTGCATCGGGCGATACGATGGTGCCGCCATTGATGACCAAATCAACCTTGTCGCCCATGTTAGCCCCCTCGCTCACAGCATTGCCCAACCGCCATCGACCGGCAGGTCGACGCCGGTAATCTGGCGCGAGACGTCGCTGGCCAGAAACAGGCAGGCATTGGCTACGTCGGCATCGACGGTGACGCGGCGCAGCGCGTAGTCCATCGCGTGGCGCTCGGCGGCTTCCTGTTCGGTGATGCCGAGCTTCAGCGCCATGTCGCGGCAGACCTTGTCGCGAAAGCGCGGGCCATCGACCATGCCAGGCGCCACGCAATTGACGTTGATGTTGTGCGGGCCGACCTCGAGCGCGAAGCTCTTGGTGATGCCGCGCAGACCCCATTTCGAGGCCGAGTAGGCCATGCGGCCGGCGCGGCCGCGCATGCCGAAGGTGCCGCCAACATTGACGATCTTGCCGTAGCGCTGATCGATCATGGTCGGCAGTGCCGCGCGCATGGAGTGGAAGCAACCGTTCATATTGAGCGTGACGATCTCGTCGAACTCCTCCGGCGTGGTTTGCACCCCCGTTTTGCCGATCGGGCCGGAGCCGCCGGCGACATTGACAAGAATGTCGATGCGCCCGCCGAACGCCGCCTTGGTCTTCTCCGCCGCGGCCTCGCATTGCTCGGACTTCGTGAGATCGCAGGGAATGACGATCACCTCGCCGCCCTTGGCTTTCACCTCGGCGGCAACCGGCTCGATCGCAGAGGTATCGCGGCCCAGCAGCGCCAGCTTGCAGCCTTGTTCGGCAAAGGCGTGGGTGATGGAGGCGCCCATACCCTTGGCGGGGCCTGTGATCATGACGACGCGGTTTTCGAGGGAGAGTTTCATGGTGTTATCTTTCTTGGGTCGTTTGCTCTGGCCCCTCGACGTGATTGCAAGGAGCGAAGGCGACGCGGCAATCCAGAAGCCACGAACGGAAGAAGACTGGATTGTTTCGCCCAACGAATTGGCTTCGCCAATTCGCCAGGGCTCGCAATGACGGTTGAGAGGTGATGATGCTGAGGGGCCGGTTCGTCGTTACATCGCGGCCTTGATGGCCGTTGGGCGATCGGCCAGCGGCGGCATGAAGCTGCGGTCGAATACGTCGCCGACCTTCGGCGTGCGTGGCAGTTCCTTGGCGCTAACGAGAATATCGATCGCCTTGCTCATGCGCTCGTCGCTGATGTCGCCATGGCCAATCTTTGAAATTTCCGGCGAAGTCATTTCGTCGGACAGCGTGGCTTCCAGGCGCGCGCGTTCGATGTCCGGCTTGATCAGCGGTTCGCGCTTCTGCACCGCCTCGATGGCGGCTTTGGGATCGGCCATGGCATCCTTGACGCCGCGGTTGAGCGCCTTGAGGAAGCCCTTCACGGCGTCGGGGTTTTCCTTGGCAAACTTGCGCGAGACAATGATGGCGTTGGAATACAGATCCATGCCGTAGTCCCCGAACTTGATGAAGCGAATCTCTTTTTCAGGATCGATGCCGATCAGCCTGGCGCTGAAGCGGATGGTGGTGATGTAGCCGAACACGCCATCGACCTGATCCTTCATCAGCATCTGTTCGCGCAGATTCGGCTGCATGTTGGTAACCTCGACCTTGCTGCAGTCGATCTTGGTCGCCGCGCAGAGCGCCGGGAATAGCTTCAGCGCGCCGTCGTTGGCCGCACCGCCGAGCTTGCGTCCAACGAAATCGGCGGGGGTCTTGATTGGGCTGTCGGCTTTCACCGCCACCGTGAAGGGCGGGCGGTTGTACATCTGGTAGACGCCGATCGGCGCTTCGTCCGGCTTCCTGGCGGCAAGTTCGATCAGCGCATTGATGTCGCCGAACCCCATGTCATAGGCCCCGTTGGCGACCTGCGGCACGGCCGCACCAGAGCCGTTACCCTGGTCGAAACTGACGTCGAGGCCTTCAGCTTTGAAGTAGCCGCGATCCTGCGCCAGGAAGAACATGCCCTGCGGACCTTCATACTTCCAGTTCAGGACCGTCTTGATCTTGGTGTCGGCCTGCGCGGCGACAAACGATCCGGCCGTCACGATCAGTGTCAGGGCAAGCGTCTGCAATCCACGAAATGCATGGCGTCCGGTCATCGGTGTGTTCCTGTTGAGAAGAGTGACACGATCGGCCGGTGGGGTGTCTCTGCCTGCGGCCGCCCTCAGGAACAAGTTAAGCCTATCCGAGTGCGCTTATCTGCTGCTATCTTTTTGCTTAAGCGGTGCAAAAAAGGCCTCACCGGAATCGTCCAGATAACGCGTTGTTCGGGCCGGCGCTTGCAGAACCGCGAGGCGCAGGCACGTCAGCAGCATCCGCAAAAGCTTGCGGCAATCACGCCGTCGAGCGCGGCGAGGGCCCCAGCCAGGTTCTGGCCAGAGGGCAGGCCGGCGCGCATCTGAGCCAGAATCTCCTGCCGCGCGGCCGTGAAGTCGATCCCGGTGACATGCCCATCGCGTACGATCGTGTGGCCTGCGACGATCACCTCCCGGATATGGCGCGCGGTTGCCCGCGAGAACAGGAGATTGATCGGGTCGAGATCGCTGCGCAGCGCGTCGTCGTTGAGGGCGTTCCAGTCCAGCAGCAGCATGTCCGCATCGGCGCGGTCGCGCAGGCCGCCGTCGCTGACGATATTAGTAACGGCGAAGCGGCCGTTGCTTACGCTCTCATGCAGCGCCCGGTGGCGGGTCACGACTTGATCGAAACCGCTGCCGGAATGAAGCAGATGTGACAATCGGAGCTCGCGCAGTGCATCGTTGTCGTCGTCGAATGCTTTGCCGTCGATGCCGAGGGCGACCCGGCATCCGGCGGTCCACATTCGGGTCATGGGTGCTAGGCCCGAATGCAGATGCAGGTTGGAGCTGGTATTGACCGAAATGACGACGCCGCGTTCGGCCAGGAGTTCGAGTTCATCGCGCCGGGCCCAGACGCAATGTGCCAGCGTCAGCCGCGGGGACAGCAGACCGATCTCGTCCAGCATGTGGACTACGCCGCCAGGATAATTGGCGTCACACCACTGGCGTTGATACTTGGTCTCGAGCAGATGCATGTGGACACGGCGGCCGGTGCGTGCCGAGGCTTCGGCGATCGCCTGCAACAGCGCGTCGCTGCACCACTGCACGCCATTGGGACCATATTGCACATCGAATGTCGGGCCATCGGCGGCGGAGACAATCTCGTCCACTAGCGTCATGTAATCGCGCGGTGACAGCGGCGGACGCGTGAAGCGCTGCGCGATCTCCGCCCGAACGTCCGGCGGCAGCGCTGCTAGCACAGGTTCCGAGGGACCGTAGACCAAAGGATTGCGATCTCTCATTGCCACGGCGAGGCCGGTGCGCACGCCGACATCGCGTGCCGCGCGCGATACCTCGGCCAGTTCGGTCGGCAGATCAGTGAAGCCCTGCACGCGGGTGTAATGGTTCATGACGATACCGGCACCGCCCAGCGCGCTGCTGGCGAACGCGACGCAGGCCGCTACATAGGGATCGACCGCAGGAAACAATGCAAGATAGTGGATCCAGGACTCCAGCGGCTTGGCGTCGGCGCCGATGGAGCTGGTGCGGACCGCGCGGCCGTGGTCGTGGGCATTGACCAAAGCGGGCAGCGCCATGATCGGCTCTGCTGCTTCAGTTGTCCGCGCGATCGACTGGATCTTGCCGTCGTGCAGCGCGATCACCTGCGCGCCGGGCATCGGCCCGTCCGGGCCAAGCACATGAGCGCAGGTGATGCGACGCGGCGCGCCGGTGGAGCGAGCCGTTGTCATTACGGCGCGATGGTCGGGGGCATCCGGTCGGGCTTGGCCGGCAGGAACGTATCGTTGAACACGTCGTCGGGCTTCGGTGTTCGCGGCAGTTCGAACGAGGTGACGATGGTGGAGATCGCTGAAGTCAGGCGCTTCTGATCGAGCTCGCCGAGGCCCAGATCCCCGACCTCTGGCGTGTTGATGAAGTTGTTGTAAACGTAGGTCAGGCGCCGCTTCTCGATATCCTTCTTGATCAGCGGTTCCTCGGTGGCGAGCAGGTCGATGGCGGCGTCCGGTGCCTGGACGGTTTCCTTGATCGAGCGGTTAATGGCGCGCAGCAGACCTTTCACCGCCTCCGGATGTTCCTTCAGCAGCTTCTGCGACACCATTACGCCGTTGGAATAGAGGTCGAGGCCGGCGTCAGAATAAAAATTCCAGCGGAAGTCCTTGTCGGGATCGACCTTGAGCGACACCAGGTTGAGATAGCTGGTGGCCGCGAACACCGCGATTGAATCCACTTGGCCCTGCAGCAGCATTTGTTCCTGCAAGGCCGGCGAAACCTGCAAAATGCTGATCTTGCTGTAATCGATGCCGTTCTGCTTGGCGAGCAGCGGCAGTAATTTCAGCGACGCACTGCCGGAAGGCGAGGCAAGCTTGGATCCCTCGAGATTCTTGAGAGTTTTGATCGGTCCATCCGCCTTGCTGAGCAGCGCGAACGGCGTCTTGTTATAGATCATGTAGACCATCACCGGTGCATCGTCCGGCTTGGTGGCGGCGTTCTGAATGATGGCGTTGATATCGCCGAAGCCGGCATCATAAGCGCCCGACATGATCCGCGTAACGGTCGCCGCCGAGCCTTCGCCCTGATCGATCGTCACGTCGAGATTTTCATCTTTGAAGTACCCTTTGGCCTTCGCCCAGTAGTACCACGCATGCAGACCCTGGATTTTCCAGTCGAGGGTAAACTTGATCTTGGTTGGCCCGGCAGCCTGGGCAAGAGTGAAGGTTCCTGCGGCTACGCCCAAGGCTAATACGAGCGTCAGTAATCCACGAAGTGCCCGGCGTTCGGTCATCGATGCTTTCCTGTTGCGAAACGTGACATGATTGGTCGGTGGGCGACGTCGCTCTCGCGACTATCTTCCTGTGTGAATCAGGATAGGCCTATTCGAGTGGTCACATCTGCTGCTATCTTTTCCAGGGACCGGTGTGAAAAAGGCATCACTTGAGAAGCGAGGGGCAATGAGGCATCTGAGGTTGCTGACCCATGTGGTCGAAGTGGCCCGCACCGGCTCGATCCGCCGCGCCGCGGAACTGCTCAACTTGACGCCTTCCGCGATGAACCGGCGCATTCAGGACCTCGAAGCCGAAATCGGCACGCCTTTGTTCGAGCGCCGGCCGCGGGGCGTGAAGCTGACCACCGCCGGCGAGATGTTCGTGCGCTACGCGCGCAGCCAGATTGCCGATGCCGAGCGGATGAGATCGCAGGTCGAGGATCTCAGAGGTCTGCGGCGCGGTCCGATCCAGATCGCCTGCAGCCAGGCGCTGGCGCTGGATTTTCTGGCGCTGCGCGTCGCTGCGTTCCAGAAGAAGCATCCGAAAGTGGTGTTCGACCTCAAGGTGATGGATCACGAGCGCGCGCTGGCCGCGCTGGCGGCTTACGACGTCGATCTCGCTCTGGTGCATCGTCCGGCGATGTGGCCGTCACTGCGCGTCATCGCCAGCCTTCCCCAGCGTCTTGTGGTGATCACCCGCTCGGATCATCCGCTGGCAGCCAAGAAGATGCTGCGCCTCTCCGATTGTGTCGATTATCCCGCAGCCCTGCCAGATCGGACTTTGAGCGGCCGCCAGATTCTCGATGAGGTCACGACCCGGCGCGATCTGCGCCTCAACATGCTCGCGGAATCAAACTCCTTCGAGATGCTGCGCGGGCTGGTGTTCCGCTGCAACATGATCTCGTTCCAGATCGAGATCGGAGCCCCCACCGGGAACCTCGGCATGGGGCTGGTCGGCCGCCCGATCGATACCCGCGATGTGCCCACCGCCGATCTAGTGCTGTGCCAGCTGCGCGGTCGCACACTACCGGTAGCCGCGGCGACTTTCGCGGAAATCCTGATGAAGAGCCTGAGCGAGATGCGGGCAGGCACTTAGCTCTTTTGCGGTGCAAAATATCCTTCCTTGGGCGGGCCGGATGCCTTATTGGCAGGCCTCAATCCCTGTCTCGTGAGCCCGTAGTTCCCATGATCCGCCTCGACAATATCAGCAAGCAGAACGGTCATCAGATCGTCTTCATCGAAGCCGCCGGCGCGCTGCTGAAGGGTGAGAAGATCGGTCTGGTTGGGCCCAACGGTTCCGGCAAGACGACCCTGTTCCGCATGGTCACCGGCCGCGAACTGCCCGACGAGGGGCAAGTGGTGGTCGAGCGCGGCGTCACCATCGGCTATTTCAGCCAGGATGTCGGCGAAATGGCGGGCCATAGCGCCGTTGCCGAGGTGATGGAGGGCGCCGGCCCCGTCAGCGTGGTCGCGACCGAACTGAAGGAACTGGAAACGGCCATGGCCGATCCGGACCAGGCCGACAATATGGACACAATCATCGAGCGCTACGGTGAGGTCCAGGCCCGCTTCGAGGAACTCGACGGTTATGCGCTGGAAGGCCGCGCCCGCGAAGTACTCGCCGGTCTCTCATTCACGCAGGAAATGATGGACGGCGATGTCGGCAAACTGTCTGGCGGCTGGAAGATGCGCGTCGCGCTGGCACGCATTCTGTTGATGCGCCCCGACGTGATGCTGCTCGACGAACCCTCGAACCATCTCGACCTCGAAAGCCTGATCTGGCTCGAAGGGTTCCTGAAGGGCTACGAGGGCGCGCTACTCATGACCTCGCATGACCGCGAATTCATGAACCGCATCGTCACCAAGATCATGGAGATCGATGCGGGCTCGCTGACGTCCTATTCCGGCGATTACGAATTCTACGAAGCGCAGCGCGCCATGAACGAGAAGCAGCAGCAGGCGCAATTCGAGCGCCAGCAGGCGATGCTGGCCAAGGAAATCAAGTTCATCGAACGCTTCAAGGCCCGCGCCTCGCATGCCGCGCAGGTGCAGAGCCGCGTCAAGAAGCTCGACAAGATCGAGCGCGTCGAGCCGCCGAAGCGCCGCGAGGTCGTGTCATTCGACTTCCTGCCGGCGCCGCGTTCGGGCGAAGACGTCGTCAGCCTGAAGAACATCCACAAGGCCTATGGCAGCCGTACCATCTATGAAGGGCTGGACTTCTCGGTGCGTCGTAAAGAACGCTGGGCGGTGATGGGTATCAACGGCGCCGGCAAGTCGACACTGTTGAAGCTCGTGACCGGCGCGGCCGAGCCGGACAACGGCAACGTCACCATCGGCGGCAGCGTCAAGCTCGGTTACTTCGCGCAGCACGCGATGGATCTGCTGGATGGCGAGCGCACGATCTTCCAGAATCTCGAAGACTCATTCCCGCAGGCCGGGCAGGGTACGCTGCGTGCGCTCGCCGGCTGCTTCGGCTTCTCCGGTGACGATGTCGAGAAGCGCTGCCGCGTGTTGTCAGGCGGCGAGAAGGCGCGTCTGGTGATGGCCAAGATGCTGTTCGATCCGCCGAATTTCCTGGTGCTCGACGAGCCGACCAACCATCTGGACATGGCCACCAAGGAAATGCTGATCAAGGCGCTCGGCGATTACGAAGGCACCATGCTGTTCGTGTCGCATGACCGCCACTTCCTCGCGGCGCTGTCGAACCGCGTGCTCGAACTGACCCCGGACGGCATCCAGCAATATGGCGGCGGCTATACTGAATATGTCGAACGTACCGGCCAGGAAGCGCCGGGTTTGCATCCGAATTAAGCGCGCCTGTTTCCTACGCCCCGCAAGCGGGAGAGGTTAAGCAAGTTCAGCCCGTCAGCGCGGACACCGAGACGCCGCGCTTCACCACGCTGCGCATCGCGAAGCTTGAATGCAGCCGCGCCACGCCGGGCATCCGCGAGAGGTGCTGCTTGTGGATGCGCTCATAGTCTTCCATGTCGCGCGCCTGCACATGGACGAGATAGTCGTCATTGCCCGACATCAGGTAGCACGACACGACATCCGGGCATTTGGCGATCTCGCGCTCGAAGGCGGACAGCGCATCCTCGCTCTGCTTGTCGAGCGTGATGTGGACGTGGACCGTCATCATGTAGCCGAGCTCGGATGCGTCGATCTCGGCGGCATAGCCTTTGATCACGCCCTTCTTTTCCAGGGCCGTGAGACGCCGGGTACAGGCGGTGGGTGACAGGCCGACTTTCTCTGCCAGTGCCATCTGGCTGATCCGGGCATCCCGGACAACCTCGCGAAGGATCTTCCGGTCGGTCGAATCGAGGTCGCTTGCCATGGTTCTCGCCAAAGTTTTGCAGGATTTCTCTACAGGGACGTAAATTTACGCCGATAATCACCGTTTATGACCGTAGCAGCGGCCGGAATCGCCGTAAAGCGCCATGCGGAAGGTGAGATACTGCCGTTGCGATCATTCGTAGCGGGGGATGTGATGCTGGCACCTTGGACAGGCGGAACGGGCACGCGGCATGCGAGCGCGGTGCTGACCATCGATCTCGAAGCCATCTCACGCAATTACCGGCTATTGGCCGAGCGGGTCGGCCCCGGCGTCACCTGCGCCGGCGTAGTGAAGGCCGACGCCTATGGCCTCGGCGCTGATCGTGTCGCGCCGGCACTCTATCGGGCCGGCTGCCGCACCTTCTTCGTGGCGCATCTCGACGAAGGGCTGGATCTCCAGACCCATCTGGCCCGCGACGTTACGATCTACGTGCTCAACGGTCTGCCCTCGGGCAGCGAGCGTGACTGCGCGGAAGCCGGCATCATTCCGGTGCTCAATTCGCGCGAACAGCTTGAGGCCTGGTCGGATCAGGCGCGGCAACGCGGCCGGATTCTGCCCGCGGTCGTTCAGGTCGATAGCGGCATGTCGCGACTGGGCATGTCGCCGCGTGAGGTCGCCGAACTCTCGGGCAAGGACACCTCAGTTCTCGATATCCAGATGGTGATGAGCCATCTCGCTTGTGCCGACACGCCGGAGCATCCGGCCAATGCGCATCAGCTTGCGGTGTTTCAGACGCTTGCGAAGCGCTTCCCCGGTGCGCGAAAATCCTTTGCTAACTCATCAGGCATTTTTCTCGGCCGCAATTACCATCACGATCTCGTCCGCCCCGGCGCCGCGCTCTACGGGCTCAATCCCCATCCCGCGCAAAGCAATCCGATGCTGCCAGTGGTTCGGCTCACCGCGCAGGTGCTCCAGATGCGCGAGGTCGCAGCCGGTGCCCATGTCGGCTATGGCTGGAATTTCAAGGCGACGAAGCCGACGCGTCTGGCGACATTGGCCATTGGTTACGCCGACGGATTGCAGCGCGCCTTCGGCAATGGCGGCGCGGTCTATTTCCGCGGGCGGAGGCTGGCGGTTGCCGGGCGCGTCTCGATGGACTCGCTGACCGTCGATCTCGGCGATCTACCACCCGGCATGTTGGCACGGGGATCGCAAGTGGAGATCATTGGCGGGCATCAGTCGCTCGACGCGCTGGCCGCAGCCGCGGGCACGATTGGCTATGAAATGCTGACCTCGCTGGGTCAGCGCTATGAACGGATTTACTCGGATGAGATCGATGTGCGGTGGACCGCCCGGTCTGGAGGCACGGTGCGATGAAGGTTCTGGTTCTTGGCGCGGGCGTGATCGGCGTCACCACGTCCTATTATCTGGCCAAGGCAGGCCACGAGGTCACGGTGATCGACCGTCAGCCCGGCGCCGCACTGGAGACCTCGTTCGGTAATGCCGGCGAAGTCTCGCCCGGCTACGCCTCGCCCTGGGCCGGCCCCGGTGTGCCGAAGAAGGCGCTTGGCTGGATCATGGACAAATACGGTCCCTTGGTGGTGCGGCCACAGGCCGATCCGCACCAGTGGCGCTGGATGCTGCAGATGCTGCGCAACTGCACGAGCGCGCGCTATGCGCTGAACAAGTCGCGCATGGTGGGAATCGCCGAATACAGCCGCGATTGCCTGCGTGCGCTGCGCGCGGAGACCGGCATCACCTATGACGATCGCAGCCAAGGCACGCTGCAACTGTTCCGCAAGCAGTCGCAGCTCGATGCGACCGGCGGCGATATCGACGTACTCAAGCAATATGCCGTGCCCTATGAGGTGCTCGATCGTGCCGGCTGCGTGAAGTATGAACCGGGCCTCGCCGGCGTGCAGGATCTGTTCGTCGGCGGTTTGCGTCTGCCCGAGGACGAGACCGGTGACTGCCATCTGTTCACGCAGCGGCTGGAAAAGATCGCGGCCGGACTTGGGGTGAAGTTTGTCTATGACACGACCATCAAGTCGGTGGATGCCACCGGCGGCCGCGTCGCGCAGGTGACCACCGACAAGGGTGTCTTCATCGCGGATAGTTACGTGATGGCGCTCGGCAGCTTCTCGCCGCTGTTGTTGCGCCCGCTGGGCATCGATGCGCCGGTCTATCCGGTGAAGGGCTATTCGCTCACGGTGCCGATCACCGATGAGAGCGTTGCGCCACAATCGACGATCATGGACGAAAGCTACAAAGTGGCCATCACGCGCCTTGGTGACCGCATCCGCGTCGGCGGCACCGCCGAAGTCGGTAATTATCACCCGGTGCCGACCGCCCCGCGCCGTATGCCGCTGGACAAGTCGGTGACCGATTTGTTTCCGACCGCCGGGGATCTCTCGCGCTCGACCTTCTGGAGCGGGTTGCGACCTATGACGCCGGATGGCCCGCCGATCGTCGGACCGACGCATCTCGGCAATCTCCATCTCAACACCGGTCACGGCACGCTCGGCTGGACCATGGCCTGCGGCACCGCCCGCGTGCTGTCCGACCAGATCTCCGGCAAGGCGCCGGAGCTGGATGTGAAGAATCTGGCGATCAGCCGCTATAGCTGAAGCGACGCTCTTTCTTAACCTCTCCCCGCTCTGCGCGAGGAGAGGTCGCCGCGTCTTCGCGGCGGGTGAGGGGCCGTCTCGGACGAAGCCTCCATCACGGGTCTCTCGGTTCACATGTCTTCGACCCGAGAGACCACTCCTTTTGCATCGTATGTGCCTCGCCCCTCACCCCAACCCTCTCCCCGCGCAGAGCGGGGAGAGGGAGCTTACCTCACGCAGTCGCTCGCTTTCGCATTGCGACGGTTCTAGCCGCATGCGTGCCATGCTTCCGGCCGCGCCCATTTACATCCCCGTCATTTCCGTTTTCAGTTGCTGAAAACAGTCGGGGGAAACATGAGCGGTCAAACTGCGTCGACGCATCGCGCGTCGGCTGATGCCATTGAGGCTGATTACATCATCGTCGGTGCCGGCTCCGCCGGTTGTGTGCTCGCCAATCGCCTGTCGGCCTCCGGCAAATATTCGGTGCTGCTGCTGGAAGCCGGCCCGAAGGATCGGAATATCTGGATTCACGTGCCGCTCGGTTACGGCAAGCTCTTCAAGGAGAAGTCCGTCAACTGGATGTATCAGACCGAGCCCGAACCGGGCCTCGATGGACGCTCGGTCTTCCAACCGCGAGGCAAAGTGCTCGGCGGCTCCAGCTCCATCAACGGGCTGCTGTATGTGCGCGGCCAGCATGAGGATTACGATCGCTGGCGTCAGCTCGGGAATACTGGCTGGGGTTATGACGATGTGCTGCCCTATTTCAAGAAGGCGGAGAATCAGACGCGTGGGCCGAGCGAGTATCACGGCGTCGGTGGCCCGCTGCCGGTGTCGGATTCGCGCTGCCCCGATCCGTTGTCGGAGGCCTTCATCGCCGCTGCTGCCGAGACCGGCATTCCCGTGAATAACGACTTCAACGGTGCGACGCAGGAAGGGGCTGGCTGGTTCCAGACCACCACGAAAGGTGGCCGCCGCGCCTCGACCGCGCGGGCCTATCTGCGCCCGGCGCTGAAGCAGGGCAAGGTCCGCGTCGAAACCGAAGCGCTGGCCCAGCGGATCCTGTTCGAAGGCAAGCGCGCGGTGGGCATCGAATTCAAGCAGCATGGCGTGGTGCGCAAGGCGCGCGCCCGCAAGGAAGTGCTGGTGTCGAGTGGCGCCTATAATTCACCGCAACTGCTGCAGCTCTCCGGCGTCGGTCCCGCCGATCTGCTCAAGGAACACGGCATCGAGGTCCTTCTTGATGCCCCCGGCGTCGGCAGTGATCTGCAGGATCACATGCAGGTCCGCGTGGTGATGGAATGCCCGCAAAAGATCACGCTCAATGACTTCGTCAATCATCCCGTTCGCCGGGCGATGATGGGTCTGCAATACGCCGCGTTTCGCACCGGTCCGCTGACCTATGCTGCTGGCACCACAGGCGCTTTCTTCAAGACCGATCCGCGCATGGCATCGCCAGATATCCAGATCCACTTTCTGCCGTTCTCCACCGACAAGATGGGCGAGAAACTGCATCCGTTTTCCGGTTTCTCCGCCTCGGTCTGTCAGCTGCGCCCCGAAAGCCGCGGCTCGCTGCGCATCAAGAGCGCTGATCCCTCGGTGCCGCCGGCGATCCGCATCAACTATCTGGCGACCGAAACGGATCGTACGGCGAATGTCGAAGGCCTGAAAATCCTGCGCAAGATGCTGAACGCGCCGGCGATGAAGCCCTTCGTGACGAAAGAGGTCGAGCCCGGCCCAGGCACGGTGACCGATGAGCAATGGCTCGCTTATTGCCGCCAGCGCGGCAGCACGGTCTATCACCCGACCTCGACGTGCCGGATGGGCAATGATACGAAAGCGGTGGTCGATCAGCGCCTGCGCGTGCGTGGGCTGGAAGGTCTGCGCGTGATCGATGCATCCATCATGCCGGACCTGATGTCGGGCAACACCAACGCGCCGGTGATCATGATTGCCGAAAAGGCGTCGGATATGATCCTGGAGGATGCGCGGTAGCTCCAGTTGCGAGCTCCAGCGCTACAGTTCGTCGGACATCCGATAGGCGGCTGTCTGGCCGCGGAACTGGCCGGGCGTCATGTTGGTCGCCCGGCGGAAGGCGCGGGTAAAATTGGCTTGAGATGAAAAGCCCGCGGTATAGGCGACATCGACGATTGGTCGATACAGATCCGCCAGCATTTGTTTCGCCAGTGTCAGCCGCCGTTCGCTGACGAACTGATGCGGTGTGAGACCGGTTCGGACCTTGAACACCCGCGCGAAATGCGCCGGGCTGAGACAGGCCGTGCGGGCCATATCGGCGACCGCGAATTCGCGCGAGATGTTGGCGTCAACGAATTCGATTACCCGCGCCAGCCGCCGTTGATCCAATGGCTTGTCGGATGACGGTGGCGGCTTCAGCGGAATCGCGTTCGCCGCATATTTGTGAACGAGATGTGCGGACAATGCTGCTGAGTGTTTCAATCAGCAGTCGGCCGGCGGAGGTCTCGGTATTCAGCTCCTGCAGGATCAGCTCGGCGACCTGTTCGATGAATGGATCATGATCGACGCTCTCATAGCGCAAGGTCATACGTGATGGATCGATTTCCAGATCCTGCAGAAGCGTGTCCTCAAAGGGCTGGCCGGGAAGATAGATGTGCAGGCAGTCCGCGACCGGTTCGGAGACGTTGATATATTCTTCGCGAATGCCGGCGGGGCAGAGCCAGATGGTGCCGCGATGGCCCGACGTTCGTTGCCGCATACCGCCGCCCTGACGCTCCACGACCGAGTTGCCGCGCAGGAACATGGCAATCTCGGTATCTCGTGGCAGCACCGAGGGTAGATCGCCGGCCCGATGGCTCCAGCGCTCCGCGAGCAGATGGGGCCAATTCCGGTCCTGAGACCCATCGATGAGATGTCCGGTGACATACTTTTCCGCGCCGTGGCCTGCAATCGTCATAGCCAACCCCCACTCGCTGAAATGATCGCCGCTTAACATTCAATTCCTGTGCCATGGGCGCGGGGCGGAACCCGCCGCGTGGTCAGCAGGATTTGCAAACAGAACAGCAGGCTCGGAAAAGCCAACAGTCCGTCAGCTCAGCATGCTCGGCATCAACCCAGATCGGTAGCCAGCGGAGGCCAGCTTGACCCAGATAACCGTAATTGGTGCATGCCCCCATGATTGCCCCGACACCTGCTCCATGATCACGACGGTCGAAGATGGCCGCGCCGTGTCCGTGCGGGGCAATCCGGATCACCCGTTCACGCAAGGTCGGCTCTGCGTGAAGGTCAACGATTATCAGGAGCGCGTCTATAGCGACCAGCGCATTCTCTATCCGATGCGGCGCTCGGGGCCGAAGGGCAGTGGCCAGTTTACGCGCATCTCATGGGATGACGCTCTGTCCGAGATCGCCGGCAAATGGAAGACGATCATCGCCGAGGACGGCGCCAAGGCGATCCTGCCGTGCAGCTATCTTGGCACCCAGGGCATCATCAACGGCCTCAATGTCGGCGATCCCCTGTTCAACAAGCTCGGCGCCACGGTGGCCGAACGTACGTTCTGCGATTCCGGCGCCTGTACAGCCTATCTGATGACGATAGGCCATACACCGGGTACCGATCCGGAGAGCTTCGTCCACTCTAAATACATTATCCTCTGGGCCTGCAACACGCTCAGCACCAACTCGCATCACTGGCCTTATATCAAGCAGGCGATGAAGAACGGCGCCAAGCTTGTGGTCATCGATCCCGTGCGGACGCGGACCGCGCAGCAGGCGGACTGGCACATCGCTATAAGGCCGGGGACAGACGCGGCGCTGGCGCTGGGCCTCATCCACGTCATCACCACCGAGGGGCTGATCGATCGCGATTACGTCGACAACTATTCGATCGGCTATGACGAGCTGGCCGAACGTGCCGCGATTTACACGCCCGACTACGTGTCTGGAATCACCGGGATCGCGGCGGACGACATCCGCACGCTGGCGCGTGAATATGCCACCACGCCGCCCGCGGTAATCCGCATCGGCGTCGCCGTCGAGCGACATGCCGGCGGAGGCCAGACCGTGCGCGCGATCTCATGTCTGCCCGCGCTGATCGGTGCCTGGCGTCACGTCGGCGGCGGTCTGCTGCAGCTGCCGATCTGGGCGTTTCCGGTGAAATGGGACGTGCTGATGCGCCCGGACCTACAGGGAGAGGATTTGCGCATCGTGAATCTGTGGCAACTCGGCCCGGTGCTCACCGGCGAGCTTGGTTTCGATCCACCGATCAAGTCGCTGTTCGTCTACAATGCCAATCCGATGGCCATGGTCACAGAGCAGGGCAAGATCGAGGTTGGCCTGGCGCGTGAGGATCTGTTTACCGTCGTCAGCGAACACTTCATGACCGACACCGCGCGCTTTGCCGATATCGTGTTGCCGGCGACGACGCAGCTCGAACAGAAGGATCTGATGTTCTCCTGGGGGCATCTTTATCTGTCCTACAACAACCAGGCGATCGAACCCCTCGGTGAAGCCGTATCGAACACCGAGCTGTTTCGCAGGCTCGCCGCCGCCATGGGCATCGACGATCCGTCGTTCTTCCGCAGCGATGACGAGATGATTTCGGATTCGATGGACTGGACCAGTCCCGTGCTGGAAAACATCACCATCGAGCAATTGAAGCAAACCGGCTATGCGCGCTTGAAAGTCGAGCGATCCGATACTTACGCGCCACATCGCGAAGGCAATTTTTTCACGCCGTCAGGCAAATGCGAATTCAAATCCTCGATCGCCGCCGGCGGCAATTTCGTGGTGCCGCTGTTCCGGCAGGGCTATGGTGGCCAACAGTCCGGCGAGCCGGTCGATCCGTTGCCGTCCTATATTCCACCACGAGAATCGCCCCAGACCAATCCTGAACTGGCGAAGAGATATCCGCTCAGCCTGATCTCGCCGAAGAGCCACGCATTCTTGAATTCCAATTTCGGCAATATGCCGAAGCAGCTCCATCATGCCGGCGAGCAGGCCGTACTACTGCATCCCGACGATGCTGCAGTACGTGGCATCGAAGCGGGCGCGCCGATCCGTGTCTATAACGATCGCGGCTCGTTCGAGGCGCTCGTCACCATCTCGGCGGATGTGAAGCCCGGCGTGGTGGTGGCACCGAGCGGCTATTGGCAACGCTCGACCCGCAAGAGTGCAACGGTGCATGCGCTGACTTCGCCGGCGATGGCCGATCTCGGACGTGCGCCGACCTTCTCCGACATCCTGGTGCAGGTATCGACGGCGTAAGAAGGCGGGCTATCCCGCCTTCTTCACCCACACTTTGTTGTCGTGAAACGCCGCGCCGCCATAGGGCGCGACGGCTTCGCCGCCGGTCAGCATATTGATGCCATGACCGCCGATATGCGCCTTGTTGGGGTGCACCGATTCCGCAATCAGCACACCGCGCCGCAGGCCGTCGAAGATGCGCGCGGTCAGTGTCGTCTCGCCGCGCATGTTGCCGAGTGTCACGGCATCGCCATCGACAATGCCGAGCCTGGCCGCATCGACCGGATGCATCATCACGCTTGGCGCGCCTTCGCGGGCCTGCGATGATGGCGTTTCGTTGAATGAAGTGTTGAGGAAGCTGCGTGACGGGCTGGTGGCCAGACGAAACGGATGCGCCTCATCGACCTGTTCAATCGCCGCCCAATGGTCGGGGAATGACGGCATCTCGTCCCATGCGCCCATCAGCCCGGCATTGGGCATCGGCACTTTCGACCAGTCCGCCTTGAAGTGGAATTTGCCGTCGGTATGGGCGAAACCGTCGAGATAGTGCGAGGTGCGGAAATCCGGCTGGATATCGCGCCATTTGTCGGCCTCCAACCCTTCGATACCACCGCGGCCGCTGACTTGCAGCGTCTCGTCGATGATGTCGCGCGGATGCATGTCGAAAGCGCGGTGTTTCGCGCCGAGGCGGATGGCGAGGCCCTGCAGAACGTCGTGGTTCGAGCGGCATTCTTCCGGCGCGTCGATCAGCTTGGCACCGACGGAGATGTGCTGGTTGCCGCCGGCGTAATAGAGATCGTCGTGCTCCATGAACATGGTCGCCGGCAGCACGATATCGGCCATCATGGCGGTCTCGGTCATGAATTGCTCATGCACCGCGACGAACAGGTCTTCGCGGGCAAAACCCTGCCGTACCAAAGCCTGTTCCGGCGCCACCGTCATCGGATTGGTGTTCTGGATCAGCATCGCCTTAACCGGCGGGCCGTTGTGCAAGGCTTCCGCGTCACCGGTCAGAATGCGGCCGATCTTCGACTGATCAAGACGCCGAACGCTCTCGTCGAGCACGTCGAGGCCCTCGATCAGCGTCTTGTCGAATTTCCAGATCGCGGCATTGTTGAAGAAAGCGCCGCCGCCTTCCTGCTGCCAGGCGCCGGTAACGGTGGGCACGCACAGCGCTGCATGCATCTGCGCGGCTCCGTTGCGGCTGCGGGTGAAGCCGTAGCCGAGGCGGAAATAGCTGCGCTTGGTCTCGCCGACCAGGCGCGCGAAGGCTTCGATTTCCGCAGCGGGCACGCCGCAAATGTCTGAGGCCCATTGCGGCGTGCGCGAAGCAAGATGCGCCTCGAACTCCGGCGAGGCATCGGTGTATTTGGCGAGATAGTCGCGATCAGCCAGGCCGTCGCGGAACAGCACATGCATGACGCCGGCGGCGAAGGCGCCGTCTGTACCTGGCCGCAGCAGGATCTTGATATCGGCCTGCTTCATGGTGTCGTTGTCGTAGATGTCGACAACCGCCAGCTTGGTGCCGCGTTCTTTCCGCGCGCGCGAGACGTGGGTCATCACATTGACCTGCGTCGAGACGGGGTTGGTACCCCAGATCACGATCAGGTCCGACTTCGCCATCTCGCGCGGATCGACGCCGGCGACCTTGCCGGTGCCGGCGGCAAAGCCGGCCCAGGCAATGGTTGCGCAGATCGTCGAGTAAAAGCGCGAATATTTCTTCACATTGGCGAGGCGGTTGATGCCGTCGCGCATCACCAGGCCCATGGTGCCGGCATAGTAATAGGGAAACACCGACTCCGCGCCAAAGTCGCGCTCGGCCTCGTTGAACCTCAAAGCGATCTCGTCGAGCGCCTCGTCCCAGCTGATGCGGGTGAAATGGCCGGAGCCCTTCGGGCCGGTGCGGCGCATCGGATACATCAGCCGTTCGGGATGATGGATGCGCTCGGCATAGCGCGCGACCTTCGCGCAGACCACGCCGGCGGTATAGCTTTGCTCCTTGGAGCCGCGGACCCGGCCGATGGTGTTCCCGCCGATCACCTCGATGTCGAGGGCGCAGGCGGAGGGGCAATCATGCGGGCAGGTGGAGTGCTTGATGTCGATCTTGGCTTGAACGTTCATGCAGCCAAGCTAGCCAAAAGTTTACTGGAGGAAAAGCCGCGGTTTTACGCATCCCGCCCGACAACCGGGCAGGCTTCCAGTCCGTAGTCCTCTCGGCTATTTGCCCAAGGCGTCGCGTTGGGCGATCAGCCGGTCCAGCTCCTCATTCTGCTGAGCCAGCCGATCCGCGGTGCGCTCCTCGTTGCTCTCGCCGGAAGCCGCGGTGGCCTGCTCGATCAACTGCCGGATATTGTCGCGAAGGATGGCGATACGATCGTCGAGCTCGGCGGCTGATAGGGTGGAATCCATGGGGCGATACTCCTGACCCGCTACGGGCCCATACACAGCCTATAGCGCGCCAGAAGTGCTTTCTATTGAATAATCCGCAGACTAGCCTGCGCCCAGCACCGGGTAGTCGGTGTAGCCAGCCACATCGCCGCCGTAAAACGTCGCCCGGTTATAAGGCGTAAAGGGCGCCTTGCGCTTGATACGCTCCGGCAGGTCCGGATTGGCGATGAACGGGCGGCCAAAGGCGATAATATCGACATTTCCGGAAGCGACGGCCTCCTCGGCGGAGGTGCCGTCGAATCCGCCGGCCGTGACCAGCACGCCGCTCCACATCGGCCGGAACAGCTCATAGGCTTTAGGCACATTGTTATGAAACACTTCCGCGCGGCCGACGCCGCTGGTGCGCGGCTCGACGAAATGGAGGTAGGCGAGGCCGAGCTTGTCGAGCTCACGGACCACATAGCTGTAGAGCGGCATCGGATCGGCTTCGCCGGAGTCATTCGAGACACCATAGGGCGACAGGCGGACGGCGACACGATCCGCGCTCCAGGCGTCGATGACGGCATTGGTCACTTCGAGCAGCAGGCGGGCGCGGTTCTCGATTGAGCCACCATATTGGTCGGTACGCTGATTGCTGCGGGTCTGCAGAAATTGTTCGAGCAGATAGCCGTTGGCGCCGTGCACCTCGACGCCGTCGAAGCCGGCTTCCCTGGCGTTGCGCGTGGCCTGCCGGTAGGCGTCGATAATGCCGGGAATCTCGCTGGTCTCCAGAGCGCGGGGCGTTTCGTAAGATACCGTCTCGCCTGAAGCCGTCCGCGTGGTAGCGTCGATCGCAATGGCTGACGGCGCGACCGGAAGCCCGCCGCCGGGCTGGAACGAGGAATGTGAGGCACGGCCCACATGCCAGAGCTGCAGGAAGATGATGCCGCCTTTGGCATGCACGGCGTCAGTGACCTGACGCCAGCCGGCGATCTGCTCTTTCGAATAGATGCCCGGCGTGTTCGGGTTGCCTTGTCCTTCCTGCATGACCTGCGACGCCTCGGCGATAATCAATCCGCCTTCGGTCGCGCGCTGAGCATAATATTCGGCATTGAGCGTCCACGCAGCGAGAGATGTCTTCTCGGCACGCATGCGCGTCAGTGGCGCCATCGCGACGCGGTGGCTCAATCGATACGGGCCGACTTGCAGCGGCTGGAACAGGGAAGAAGACGTCATCGGCGCTCCATTCAGAATATCAATCGGGCGATAGCCTTGGTGAACAGGTGTCGCGGCATTCGTATCGTTCAATACAGCGCAGGCCTGGTCAATCAAAGTTGATGGCATCTATTCGCTGTATTACAGCCTTTAATGCTACGAGGCGGAATTAGGTTGGGCCATATGGGCCCTGACGACGAAGGACGGATCGCGATGGCGAAGAAGCAGGTTCAGGGCGTCGAAGACTACAAAGGTGCCGCCGCAGGTTGGGGCGCGTTGAAAGCAGTGGCCGACGCGGTGCGCGGACAGTTGGCGGTGGTCAACGAAACGCATGGCCTCCTGACGATGAACCAGCCGCACGGCTTCGATTGCCCGGGCTGCGCCTGGCCTGACCCAAAGCATACATCGTCCTTCGAATTCTGCGAGAACGGCGCCAAGGCGGTGTCGTGGGAAGCAACGGCCAAGCGCACGACGCCGGAATTCTTTGCGGCCCATACGGTGAGCGAACTCTGGGAATGGCATGATCACGACCTCGAAAACGAGGGACGTCTCACCCATCCGATGGCCTATGACCAGGCTAGCGACAAGTATCTTCCGATCTCGTGGGGGGATGCGATGGCGCGGATCGGTGCCGGCTTGCGCGCTTTGCCCGATCCGAACATGGCCGAATTCTACACGTCGGGCCGCTGCTCTAACGAAGCAGCCTTCATGTATCAGTTGTTCGTGCGCGAATTCGGCACCAACAATTTCCCCGATTGCTCGAATATGTGCCACGAGGCCACTAGCGTCGGCCTTCCGGAATCCATCGGCGTTGGTAAGGGCACGGTGACGCTGGAGGATTTCGACCATGCGGATGCGGTGTTCTGCATCGGGCACAATCCCGGCACCAATCATCCGCGCATGCTGACGACTCTGCGCGAATGCTCCAAGCGCGGTGCTGCCATCGTTTCAATCAATCCGCTGCGCGAGCGCGGGCTGGAACGATTCACATCCCCGCAGCATCCAGCGGAAATGCTGACGTTGAGCTCTACGCAGATCTCGTCGACCTATTACCAGGTCAAGGTCGGCGGCGACATTGCCGTGCTGAAGGGCATGATGAAGACCGTCGTGGCGCTCGACGCCGCGAGCCTTGCCGAAGGCGGCCCCGGCGTGCTTGACCGCGCCTTCATCGCCGAACATACCAACGGCATCGAGGCGCTGCTCGCCGATCTCGACGCGACCTCATGGGAGGCCATCGAGAAATCGTCTGGCCTGCCGCGCGCCGATATCGAAAACCTCGGCAACATCTACGCCGCGGCCAAGAGCGTCATCATCAATTACGGCATGGGCATCACCCAGCATCGCCACGGCACCGGCAACGTGCAGCAGATCGCCAATCTCCTGATGCTGCGCGGAAATATCGGCCGTCCCGGCGCCGGGATCTCGCCGCTGCGCGGGCACTCCAACGTACAGGGCGATCGCACCGTGGGGATCACCGAAGTACCCAACGCTGCGCTGCTCGACGGCATCGAACGCACCTTCAACTTCAAGCCGCCGACTGCGCATGGTCATGACGCCGTCGCGTCGGTAAAGGCGATCCGCGATGGACGTTCGAAGGCGTTGATCTGTCTTGGCGGCAATCTCGCGGTCGCGATGTCCGATCCCGAGGAGACCTATCCGGCGATGCGCAGCCTCGATCTCATGGTGCATATCGCCACCAAGCTCAATCGCTCGCATCTTCTGATCGCGAAGGAGTCGATCATCCTGCCATGCCTTGGCCGCACCGAGATCGACGTGCAGGCGACGGGTCCGCAACTGGTGACGGTGGAAGATTCGATGTCGATGGTGCACGCCTCGCGCGGCGGCTTGAAGCCGGCGTCCGAGCATCTGAAGTCCGAGACTGCGATCGTTGCCGATATGGCCATCGCGACTTTGCCGAATACCAAGGTGAAGTGGCTGGACTACGTCGCCGACTACAGCAAGGTCCGCGACGCCATCGAGTCGGTCTTTCCGGCCTTCGAGGACTACAATGCGCGGATCAAGAAGCCGGGTGGCTTCCGGCTGCGCAACGCCGCCTCGGAACGGGAATGGCTGACGCCGAGCAAGAAGGCGCAGTTCCTGGTCTTCTCCGGCCTCTATGAGGACGGCCCCGCCGAGACCGCGTTGACGCTGACCACACTGCGCAGCCACGACCAGTACAACACCACGATCTACGGTATGAACGATCGCTATCGCGGCATCACCGGGCGGCGCGATGTGGTGTTCGTCAACGAGCAGGACCTCGCCCGCCGCGGGCTGAGCCACGGTGATCTGATCGACATCGTGCTGGACCGTCCGGACAGCGCACCGCGCGCACTGCGTCGGGTGACGGCGGTGGCTTACAACATCCCGCAAGGATCGGTAGCGGCCTATTATCCCGAGGCCAATGTGCTCGTGTCGCTCGACCAGCACGATTTGAAGTCGGGAACGCCGGCTTACAAATCGATCCCGATCCGCATCGAGGCATCTGCAGCTTAAGCTGCACCGCAGCATTGAGAGAGCATGACCGCCACGGCTTTCGTGGCGGTTGATGCGCGCCGTGTTTCCGCGTAGGCGAGCGCCATGACCAGTGCTGCCGACTCTTCTGCCTTCAAGCCCGTTGCCATCGATCCGCCCGTGAGCGTAGCGCTCGTGGCCGCTATGCTCATTCTGACCTGCGGGCATGTACTGTCCAACATGCTGCGCACCACGCCTGCGGTCGCGATCGATGTGATGTCGACCGATCTCGGCGTCACGCCGCAGACGCTGGCCGCGCTGACTTCGGCCTATCATTTTTTCTTCGCGCTCCTGCAGATTCCGGTCGGCGTCGCGCTGGATCGCTACAGCATCCGCACGGTGTCGCTCGTGCTGTTCGCCGGTACGGTCTGCGGCGCGGCGATTGCGGCGCTGTCGACCGGGCCGCTCTCGTTCTTCGTGTCGCAGGCAACGATAGGCATGGCGACGTCGGGCATGCTGATGTGCCCGATGACGCTCGCGGCCAAGCGGCTGACACCAGCGCAGTTCGGTCTGTGGTCCGGCATCATTCTGTCATTCGGCAATGCGGGGCTGCTTTTGTCGGCCAGTCCGCTTGCTTACGTCGTCGAGCACTGGGGATGGCGCGCCGGATTCTGGATTGCCGCCGCAGCGGCGATTGTCGTGGCGATGCTGATCGCGGTCATGGTGCCGGCATCGCGTCCCGAAGGCCAGCCGCGCGCGCTTCTGGGCGAGATGGTTTCGGTTCTGCAACTCGGTGTATCACGTGCTGTGCGCGGTATCGTGATCCTCGCTTTCGTGTCACTTGCGGTTCAGCTTGTGTTGCGTGGGCTTTGGGCCGGCCCTTGGCTGATGAATATCAAGGGACTGTCGCGGATGGAGGCCGGCAATGTGCTGGCGTTGTTTACGGTGGCGCTGGTGATCGGACCGGCGCTGTCGGGCCTGCTCGATCGCAAGCTGGGTCATCGCCGCATGCTGCTGTTTGCGGTCCATTTGTGCGCCGCCGCGCTGCTGCTCGTGATGGCGCTCGGTGCACCGGGCTATCCGTTAGCCACGCTTTTCGGCCTGCCAGTGATGCCCGTGGCAGTCGATACCGGCCTGCTTGTGGTCATCGGCCTTCTCGTGGCGATGCAGCCGCTCGTCTATGCGATGATCCGCCAGGTCGTTGCTGCCGAGAATATTGGCAAAGCGCTCTCTGCGGCAAACCTGTCGTTCTTCCTCGGCACCGCCGTGATGCAATCGGCTACCAGTCCGATTGCCGCCGCCTGGGGATTGCCCGCAGTTTTAATCTCAATGGCGGTATTCCTGACCGTATGCACCCTCGTCTTCTTCGTGTTGACGCGTCCCGCAGCGCAGCGCGGGGCTGCATAACAGGTCCATGACGATTGCGACGGCAAGTTGCTGGAATTGCCGTGAGTCCTGTGGTCTGATGCGCAGAGTGACGCGATCAAGACGTCGCGCGCGGTCTCGCATTGCGGGGCGCCTCACACAGGGAGGACGTGACTTGCCGTTTTTCGTCAGGGGAACCGATACGTCAGGGACTGTTTCACTCCGCCGCGACAACGCGGCCGGAGCTGTCAAGAAGGCCAGGGAGCTGCTCGATGACGGCAGCTGGGATGTTGAAATCACCGGCCCGGATGGACTTCCGCATCCGATTGCCGAATTCGAGGCGATGTATTCCGCCGGTGCGACGACGGCGGTGCATGCGACATAGCTGACAGGCAAGGGATGCAGTGACGGCGACCGATCTTGTTCTGCATCACTATCCGCGTTCGCCGTTTGCCGAGAAAGTGCGCGTCGCCTTCGGATTGAAGGGCCTGCATTGGCAGTCAGTGATCCAGCCGCGGATCGCGCCGAAGCCACAGCTCGTGGCGCTCACCGGAGGCTATCGCCGCGTTCCGGTGCTGCAGATCGGCGCAGACGTCTATTGCGATACGCGCCGCATTCTCGCGGGGCTTGAGCGGCGTTTTCCCGAGACGACGCTTTATCCGACGGGCACGCGCGGTCAGGCCGATATCATCGCGGCCTGGGCCGATCGCGCGCTCTTTGCCAATGCTCTTGGACTGGTCTTCGGCCTGAACGGCGATCGTTTTCCGCCAGAACTGCATGCCGATCGCGCGAGTTTCATGTCAGGCAAGTTCGATGGTTGGGACAGCGTGAAGATGCGTGAGCAGATTCCTGCGCTCCGCAACCGGTTTCGCATTCATCTAGCCTGGCTCAGCGATTGGCTTGCGCGTGGCGACGCGTTCCTGCTTGGCCAGGCGCCGTCACTTGCCGATCACACCGTCTATCACCCGCTCTGGTACGCGCGCGGCAATCTCGGTGAGAGCGAAGGTCTTGCCGAGCATCCGCGCATTCTCGCGTGGATGGACCGGGTTGCCGCGCTGGGGCACGGAACGGTTGAGGAGCTGTCGCCCGAGCAGGCGCTGGACATAGCGCGGCTCTGTCAGCCTATGGCGACATCTGCTTCTACTCATAACGATATTGCTGATGATCAAGGTCTGCCGTTTAAGGAAGGCATAATGGTATCGGTCATGCCGACCGATTGGGGCTTCGATCCCGTCATCGGTGCGTTTGTTTCTGCGGGTCATGACAGCATCGCTTTGCGGCGTGAGGATCCCGATGTCGGCGCGACGGTTGTACATTTCCCGCGTGCAGGCTTTGCGATTGCTCGCCTGTGAAAGCCCCGTCACGGATGCATGGCCCTCATTCGCGATTTCCATGCGCCGCAATTTGACGCAGCTGCGCAAACGCGGCTAAGTCCGAAAAACGCTGCCCGACTGCGATATGCAGACTCCCAATCTGCAACGCGGTGTTCGACACTTCAGCGCACAGCAACAGAACAAGAAAGCGCACCGCTTCAGCGTCGTTGCGCATCGGAGGATATGACATGACCATGACCCGCCGCACATTTGGACTTGGTGCCTCTGCAGTTCTGGCAGGGCCGATCGCCGCGCCGTTCATTCGTAGCGCAGGCGCCGCCGAGCCGGCGATCCGCATCGGCATGGTCAATTCGATGAGCGGCGGTCTTGCGGCTTACGCGCAGGAAGGCCAGCCGGCTTTCGAATACATCATCAAGAAGATCAATGCCGAAGGCGGCATCAAGAGCAAGGGCGGCGCCAGGATCGAGCTGGTGCTGGCGGACGATACCAGCCAGCCGGCGCGGACCGCTGCCGAAGCGCGGCGCCTGATCACCGAGGAAAAGGTGCAGCTTCTGACCGGCACCATTCTCAGCGCACAGATGCTGGCGCTGACACCGGTGGTCGACGAAGCCAAGATTCCGACGCTGTCGGTCTGGGCCGGTGGGTCGCAGTCGAACTATATGTTTACGCTGGGATACCCGTATGATCGCGGTTATGCGCAGACCATGCATGATTTCGTCATCTCATTGCGCGACGATTTCACGTTTCCGATCAAGACTGCCGTCATGGCCTATTCGAATTACGAGGCCGGCCAGCAGTCCAACAAATTCCTGGTCGAGAAGCTGAAGGCCAGCGGCATCCAGATCATCGGCGAAGCCGCGCTCGATATTCGTGCGCAGGACCAGACGGCGGCGATGGTCCGTATTCGCTCGCTCAAGCCGGACGTCGTTGTCGGTCTCGTGACGCCGCGCGACGGCATCCTGCTGCATCAGGCGCGTTACAATCTGAACTATCACGGCAGCATCTTCTGCGGTGGCACCGGCGGCTATTCGGATCTGTCGCTCTGGAAGGATCTCGGACCCGAGATCGGCAAGGCCGTGCTGACGAAGAACCTGTTCGGTATGACCGGCTTTAGCGCCGGCGCCAAGATCGAGTCGATGCAGAAGATCGTCACGGAATTGCGCGATGTCGCCAAGCTCGAAAAAATCGGCCAGGGCGCAGTGCAATATGCGCAGGCGGCACGCGTGCTGCAACAGGTGCTCGAGAACGCCAAGTCGCTGCAGAGCGATGCACTGCTCGAGGCGCTGAAGAACGTCAATATTCCGGCAGGCGATCCGAACCTCTACATTGCCAAGCCGAAGGGCCTGCAATTCGCGGAAGACCGTCTGCTCAAGGATGGCTCTGCGATGTTCATCCAATGGACTCCCGAGCAGGATCAGCAGGTCGTATTTCCGAAGGAATTCGCCCAGGTGCCGCCGCGGCCGAAGTCCTGATCGGCCCCGCACTGAGGCTCGGCGCAACATAAAGAGTGGACGGCTGTGGCATTTCTGGAAGTCTCCAACATCACCAGGCGGTTTGGCGGGCTGGTCGCGCTCAACGCGGTGAGCTTCGATGTCGAGAAGGGCGAAATTCTTGGCATCATTGGCCCGAACGGTGCCGGCAAGACCACTTTGTTCGGTGTGATCTCCGGCTTCATTCCGCCGAGTGCGGGCGACGTCGTTTATGACGGTGAAAGCATTATCGGGGTGTCGCCGGATCGGCTGGTGCGCCGTGGATTGATGCGCTCGTTCCAGATCGTCCAGTCCTTTGCCGACATGACGGCGCTCGACGTCGTCACGACCGCAGCATTGACGCGCCGGCCGATGCGCGAGGCGATCGACTACGCAGCGCAAGCACTGCTGCGCGTCGGCCTTGGCGGCAAGGAGCACAAGACGCCGGCGACGCTGTCGTTGCAGGACAAGAAGCTGTTGGAGCTGGCGAAGTGCATCGCTACCGATCCGCGCTGCATCCTGCTCGACGAGGTGATGGCCGGCCTGACCATGGCCGAGACCGCCGCGCCGATCGCGATCATCGAGGAGCTCAACAAGCAGGGCGTTACCATCGTGATGGTGGAGCATGTGATGCCCGTCATCATGCGGCTCGCGCAGCGTATGGTGGTGATCAATTTCGGCGAGAAGATCGCGCAGGGCACGCCCGACGAGATCCTTCGGGATCAGCGCGTCGTCGATGCCTATTTCGGAGATCATCTCGATGCTTGAGATCGACAACCTGGTCGCAGGCTATGGCGGTGTGCCGGTGCTGCGCGACATCAACGCCAAGATCGCTGCGGGCGAGATCGTCGGCCTGCTCGGCGCCAACAATGCCGGCAAGACCACGCTGATCAATGCGCTGTCCGGCATGGTCAAGCCGCTCTCCGGGCGCATTCTGTTTCTCGGCGAAGACATTAGCAAATTAACGCCGCAGGCGCGTGTCGAGCTCGGCATCGTGCAGGTGCCGGAAGGCCGTCTGGTGTTTCCGGAAATGAGCATCCGCGAAAATCTTCTGCTTGGCGGCATCAATGCGCATGCGCGCAAGCATCGTCCGCAACAGATGGAAAAAGTCATCGGTTTGTTTCCGCGGCTTGGCGAGCGGCTGACCCAGAGTGCCGGTTCACTATCAGGCGGCGAGCAGCAGATGCTGGCCATCGGTCGCGGGCTGATGGCGGAAGCCAAGCTGCTGATGCTCGATGAGCCCTCGCTCGGTCTGTCGCCGCTATTCGTGCAGTATATTTTCGAGATCATCGACAAGTTGCATGCCGACGGGCTGACCATCCTGCTGGTGGAGCAGAATCTGAATTTGACGTTGCGCCACGCCAAGCGCTGCTACGTGCTGGAGCGCGGGCAGGTGGCGGTCGAGGGTGATGCGGAGACCGTGAAGAACGATCCGCGCACGCGCAGCGCCTATCTTGGTCTGTGATCGGAGAGTGATGTGACCGAACTTTATCAAGCTCTCGCCCAAGGCCTTCTGATCGGCGCCACTTATGGCTTGCTGGCGCTGGGCATGGGGCTCGTCTACGGCGTGTCGGGCGTCGTCAATTTCTCGCATGGCGATTTCATCTCGCTCGGCATGTTCATGTGCCTCGCCCTGTATTCCGCATTCGCCATGGACCCTTATGTGTCCATCATCATCACGGTGCCGCTGATGACCGCGATCGGCGCACTGGTCTACATCTTCCTGATACGGCCAATGGTCGGGCATCAGTTCCTGATGGTGGTGCAGCTTACGCTCGGTCTGAGCCTGGTGCTGCAGAACGGCATCCTGATGGTGTTCGGCGGCGAGCCGGCGCGGACGCCCTCCTTCGTCGAATCCAAGCTGATCATTCTCGGTGACGTGGTGCTGCGAGTGCCGCACATCGTCGCCTTCGTCGTTTCCTTTGCGCTCGCCATCGGCCTCTACATCATGCTGCGCTCGACCGACTTCGGCCGCTCGATCCGCGCGGTGCACCAGAATGCGCATGCCGCCGCGCTGATGGGCATCAATGTCGGCCGCGTCCAGGTGCTGACCTTCGCGCTCGGCATCGGTATTCTCGCGCTGGCCGCCGCGCTGCTGCTGCCGGGCACTCCGATCCAGCCGACCCAGGGCCTGCGCTACACCGTGATCACGCTGCTGGTCGTGGTGCTCGGCGGCATGACCAATTTCGTCGGCATCATGCTCGGCGGCCTGATTATCGGCATCGCCGAAGCCTTCGGCACCATCTATCTCGACGGTCCGATCGGCTTGCTGCTGCCTTATATCATCTTCGTGGCAATCATGCTGTTTCTCCCGAAGGGCCTGACCTGGAGCTCGGCACGATGAGAGACGAATTCTACAAGACGCTCGCATCGCCGATCTGGTGGGGCGCGCTGGTCATCGCCGCCATCATGCCCTTCGTGCTGTCGAGCTATTACGTCCACATCCTCACGCTGGCGCTGGTCTATGTGGCACTGGCTTCGTCGTGGAACATCGTCGGCGGCATGGCCGGGCAGATCTCGCTGGCGCACAGCCTGTTCATCGGCATCGGATCGATGTTTTCGGCCGCGTTGTTGCTCAAGCTCGGCATCAATATGTGGCTGGGTCTCGTGATCTCGGCGGTAATCTCCGGAATTCTGGGCGCCGTCATCGCCTGGATCGACTTCCGCTTTCAGCTCGGCCATCTCTCTTTCGTGCTAATCACGCTGGCTTTCGCCGAAATGGGCAGCATCGTTGTCGAGGGCTGGGACTTCCTCGGCGGTGCATCCGGGCTGCTGCTGCCGAAGGACACGGGTAATTTCCTGGCGTTCCAGTTTGGCGGCGGTCACGGTGCGTTCTGGATGATGCTGGCATTGGCGGCGATCTGCGTGCTGGTCAATGTTGCGATCCTCAATTCGCCGCTTGGCTATTATCTGCGCACCATCCGCGACAATGAGAAGGCGGCGCAGGCGATTGGCGTCAACATCCTGCGCTACAAGATCACCGCCATGGTGATCTCGGCGATGCTCGCCTCCGTCGTCGGTACCGCCTATGTGCGCTATCTCACTTTTGCCGATCCCTATCTGCTGATCTCGCCCGTGATCACCATCGAGATCGTGCTGTTCGCAACCGTCGGTGGTTTGGGTCGTGCCTATGGCCCCGCGCTCGGCGCATTGCTGCTGGTGCCACTTGGTGAAATTCTGCGCGGCAAGCTCGGCAGCACGCTGCCTGGCCTGCACTACTTCATCTACGGGATCGTTGTGATCTCCGTCATTCTGGTCACGCCCCGTGGGCTGTTGCCGCTGTTTGAGCGGCTCTGGGCGCGCTGGCGCGGCCCTGCGGTTGCCGGCAAGCCTTAAGCGGTTCGGGAATTGCCGGCGTTGGAACTTCGGTCATCCGTTGGCTGATGCCGATTCCAACGATAGTCTCTCGCCACGGTGGAGCATCGGCTGTGCCGGTTGGGAGCTGAAATCATGCGCTTCGACGCGATCATCATCGGTGCCGGCCAGGCGGGGCCTTCGCTCGCGGGTCGGCTCACGTCTGCCGGCATGTCTGTGGCGATCGTCGAGCGTCATCTGTTTGGCGGCACCTGCGTCAATACCGGCTGCAAGCCGACCAAGACGCTGGTTGCCAGCGCCTATGCCGCGCATCTTGCACGCCGCGGCGCCGACTATGGTGTCATGATCAACGCGCCCGTGCGGATCGATATGGCTCGCGTGAAGGCGCGGGCGGACAAGGTAATCCATGATTCGCGAAACGGCGTCGAAAGCTGGTTGCGCGGTATGGACAAATGCACGGTCATCAATGGGCACGCGCGCTTCGAATCCGCGGATACGATCCGCGTCGGCGACGAGTTGCTGACGGCGCCAACGATCTTCCTGAATGTTGGTGGGCGGGCTGTCGTGCCGGACATGCCGGGGATCAACGATGTCAATTATCTGACCAATACGGGCATCCTGCAGCTGGATCGCGTGCCGAAACATCTGGTGGTGATCGGTGGCAGCTATATAGGCCTCGAATTTGCGCAGATGTATCGCCGCTTCGGCGCCGAAGTGACGGTGGTCGAGAAGGGCGCGCATCTGGTCTCGCGTGAGGATGTGGAGATTTCAGAGGCGATCCGCGATATCCTGCTCGCCGAAGGCATCCATATCCGAACCAATGCCGAATGCATCACCTTCAAGCCGCATCCGGATGGCGTGGCTGTCGGTGTCGACTGCAGCGAAGGCGCGCCGGAGATCATCGGCAGTGATGTTTTGCTCGCGGTGGGACGCCGTCCGAATACCGACGATCTCGGTCTCGACAAGGCTGGCGTCGCTGTGGATGACCGCGGCTACATCAAGGTCGATGACGGTCTCGCCACCGACGTGCCGGGCATTTTTGCCATGGGCGATTGCAACGGACGCGGCGCCTTCACGCATACGGCTTACAACGACTTCGAGATCATTGCCGCGAACCTGCTCGATGGCGCAAGCCGCCGCGTCAGCGATCGGCTTCCCGGCTATGCGCTGTTCATCGACCCGCCGCTTGGCCGCGTCGGCATGACGCTGACTCAGGCAAAGGCCACAGGAAAGAAATTACTGATCGGCAACCGGCCGATGACCCATGTGGGCCGCGCCGTCGAGAAGGGCGAGACCGCGGGCATGATGCAGGTTGTGGTCGATGCTGAAACGAAGAAGATTTTGGGAGCCGCCATCCTCGGTACCGGAGGCGACGAGGCGATCCATGGCATTCTCGACATCATGAATGCCGGCGCCGATTACACCCAGTTGCAATGGGCGGTGCCGATCCATCCGACGGTGTCGGAACTGATCCCGACGCTGCTCAACGAGATGAAGTGATCGCCGCTCAGGCGGTCTGGAATTTGAGTACGGCCATCAGCGTCAGCAAGGTGGTTGCGCAGGATGCGGACACAATCGCCATATTGATAAGGCTGCGGACTGCAACAGCCGCGACTGCAGAAATCGGATGAACAGCGTCCGATGCACTGGCTTTCTTGCGCGGAGCCGGTTTCTTCTTTTGTGCCATGCCGATCCCCAAAGAGAGGGGTCAGACCGTTGACCGGCCTGACCCTGACGCCTTCCCTGCCGAGGTGTGTCCCTCGATCATGACGCGACCATCGCATGAATGGCCGGTGAACTGCTTAACGCGCGTGGTGAATCGAATCTGACCGGATTCGATGGTTTATGAATTTCCTCGTTCTAGATTGTTCGCCCGCCATCGACCGGCAAGATCACGCCGGTGAGGAACTCGGATTCCTCACCCGCCAGATACACGCAGGCATTGGCGATATCCGAGGGGCGCGACATGCGGCCGAGCGGGATCGTCCCGATGAATTTAGCGCGGTTCTCTGGCGTATCCGGCACGCCCATGAAGGATTCCAGTAGCGCGGTTTCGCCGATCACCGGCGCGATGCAATTGACGCGGATGCCATCGGGCGCCAGTTCCACGGCCATCGATTTCGACATCAGGTTCACCGCGCCTTTGGTGGCATTGTACCAGGTCAGGCCCGGGCGCGGCCGGACGCCGGCTGTCGAGCCGATATTGATGATGCGACCGCTCTTCTGCTTCTTCATCACCGGCACACAGGCATTGGTCATCAGGAAGATCGATTTCACATTGATGTCGAACGCCTTGTCGAATTCTTCTTCGGTCACTTCGAGCAAGGGCTTGTTGCGAAAGGTCCAGCCGGCATTGTTGACGACGACGTCGAGCTTGCCGAATTTTTCGACCGCGAGCTTCACCGAGGCATCAACATCGGCCTTGCTGGTGACGCTGCCGCCAAGGGCGATTGCGCCGTCGCCGATCTCGGCCGCAACCTTTTTCGCGCCATCGGCATTCAGATCGAGGATGACGACCTTGGCGCCTTCGCGCGCGTAAGACCGCGCGATCTCGGCACCGAAACCCGATGCGCCGCCGGTGACGATGGTGGATAGGCCTTGAAGTCGCATGTTGTTTTCTCCCGGATTTTGCGCCTTGACTGGCGCTTGACGATCAAGGTTAGAGCCGATGGTGGCGGCTGTGAAGGCGCCACGGCGAATGGCTGCTAAAGGAAGCGTGGCCTTTACAGAAAACGTCTTGCGTTGACTTCTTCGAGATCTAGCCCTTCCTCGATCGCATGCAGCACACTGTCGTGGATTTCGCCCTCACGGTGCATCTTCAGAAGCTCTGCACGGCCGGCTTCGATGGCGGCCAGCACGGTCGTGTAATGGTCGATGCGGTGCGGCGATAGTGCCTCAGCCTCTTCGGCATAGCGCGCCGCGGCGCCCTTGCGATAGGTATATTGCTCGAACAGGCGCGGATGGCGATGTGTGCCGTCATCATTGCGTGACGCCTTCTCGATGGCAGAAAATTGCGCGGCCGCAACGCGCGCGCGCGCCTGCGCTTCGCTGAGTTTGGAATGATGCGGTGCGCGGACATTGTCGGTTTTGATGAGACGGCGCACGATCGGTGCCAGCGTCGAGCCCTGGACAAGGACGGTTACCAGGATGACTGCGAAGGTGATCGCCAGGATGACGTCGCGGCCCGGAAATTCCTCCGGCAATGATAATGCGGCAGCGAGGCTCACCACGCCGCGCAAACCGGCCCAGCTCATGATGAACGGCACCGTCCATGGCGGAGCGGGGTCGCGGGCGCGGAGCTTCGGCATCAGCATACGTGGCAGATAGGTGCCGGGAAACATCCAGGCGAAGCGCGCGAGGATCACTGCCGCGATGACAGCAGCCGTCACCGGCAACAGCGCCACCACCGCGTCATAGCCGCCGAGGCGATACAGCACACCGCGCAGCGACAGCCCGATCAGGATAAACACCAGAGATTCCAGCACGAATACGACGACGCTCCACGCTGCGGTGGCGCGGGTGCGCGTCGCAGCGCCGAAGAACTCGTGCTGCTTCCATCCGAGGATCATGCCGCATGCGACGGTGGACAGCACGCCGGAGACGTGCAGCTTTTCCGCGGCGATATAGGAGATCCAGGCGACCAGGAAGGTCCATGCAATCGCGAGGTCGATTTCCTTGATGCGCTTGATTACCAGGATAGCGGCGAAGGCGAATGCGATGCCAACAAGCAGGCCGCCGATCGCAACCGAGAAGAAACTCACGGTGGCCGCAGTGGCGCTGAACGAGCCGGTCAGCGCTGCCGCGATGGCGAAGCGCAGCAGCACCAGGCCCGATGCGTCGTTGACGAGGCTCTCGCCCTCCAGCAGCACGATAATGCGCGGCGGGAGCGGCACGCTCTGGAGCACGGCCTTTGCCGCCACCGAATCCGGCGGCGAGACAATGGCGCCGAGCGCAAAACAGGCGGCCCAGGGCAGCGACGGCATCACCAGATGCGCGACTACGCCGACCACGAGGGTGGTGAAGAAGACAGCGCCAACGGCGAGCTGCAATATGATGCGAAGATCGGCGCGGAAATCCCGCCAGGAGGTGAACCAGGCGCTCGACATCAGCAGCGGCGGCAGAAACAAGACGAGCACCAGCTCGGGGTCGATCTCGACATCCGGGGTGCCCGGGATCAGTGCGAAGCCGATGCCGCCGAGGATCAGGGCAGCTGCGCGCGGGAGCTGAAAACGCCGCGCGATCATGTCGAGCAAAACGATGACAGCCATCAGCAGCAGGATAATTTCGAAGCGGGAAACGGCGGTCATGAGGGCCTGTCGAGATGCGAGAAAAACGGTCGGACGTCGATTCGGGCCAATGCCGTGATCTGATGTCTGTCATCTATCTTGCAAATGTCGCACGGGCTGTACAGCGGGCCAGTGATTTTGCAGCAGGCCAGCACGAAAAAGGGCGACCCGACGGGCCGCCCTTCGATGCCTTAATTATGCGCTTCAGACTACTCTGCGCTGCTGACCAGTCGCAGCGACACCCTATGCTCCATCATGCTGCGATAGGTGGCCACATAATCGAGAGCCATGCGCCGGGCGGTGAAGCGGGTTTCGAACTGCTTGCGGATCGCTGTACGGTCCATGCCGGCGAGACGACCCACCGCGGCAACTGCACTGGTCTCGTCCTCGACGATGAAGCCGGTAAGGGCCTCGTCGATGATCTCCGGCACCGAGCCGCGGTTATAGGCAATGACCGGCGTGCCGCAGGCCATGGATTCGATCATCACCAGGCCAAACGGCTCGGGCCAGTCGATCGGCAGCAACAGACCATAGGCGCCGCTGAGGAATTCCGGCTTCTCGCGGTCGCTGATCTCGCCGATATATTCGACCAGCGGATGATCCATCAGTGGGCGAACGACCTGCTCGTAATAGTCCTCATCCGCGCGGTCGATCTTGGCCGCGATTTTCAGCGGGATGCCGGCGCGGATGGCGATCTTGATCGCGCGGTCGACGCCCTTCTCGGGCGCAATACGCCCGAGCACGGCGAGGTAGCTCGGCGTGATCGGTTGCGGCGTCAGCAATTTCTCGGGAAGGCCGTGATAGATCGTGCGCACGAAATTCGCCTGCGGTACCGGGCGCCGCTGCGCGTTCGAAATCGAAACAACGGGAATCTTGGAGAAAGTCGTGAAGGTCGGCTGATGTTCCGGCAGATCCAGACGGCCATGCAGCGTCGTGAGAAATGGTGTGGGTTGGCGGGAGAATAGCGAGAACGGATAGTAATCGAGATGGAAATGCAGAACGTCGAATTCGTCGTCGTCACATTTCTGTCTTACACGCTCGAGCATTTCCATATGGAGGGCGTTGGGATCGCGGACAGAGCCATCGAGCCGCAGCGCCTTCGGCCATCCGGCGTCGAGCTTGCCTGACGTTTGAGAGTCGCCGCTGGCGAACAGCGTAACATCATGCCCCTGCGCCACCAGCTCTTCGGTCAACCAGTGGACGACGCGTTCCGTGCCTCCATAGAGCTTCGGCGGAACGGCTTCTGTCAGCGGAGCAACTTGCGCGATGCGCATTTTACATATCTCCCATGTTGGAAGTGATGAACAACTTCAGCGACGACGTGTCGGTACCGGTATGCCTGAAGCTGGAACGTTCTCGCATCTGCGAGGTTCCTATGTGATCTGCGTAGTTCGTCCACACTGTGGTCTTGCTGATGCCATCACGTTCAACCACGGTTTCCGGAGTGTTAATGCTGCCCGAATGTTGCGCCGAGATGGCGAGAGCGTGGGAAATTCGGGATGGCATCATCTCCATCAGCGGGCGGGGACGCTGTCCGTCGAGATTCTTGTTCTTATTCAACGGGTTTTGACAATCACATGGACAGTCTTTCCGGATATGCGTATCGCCCTTTCGCTTTCGTGATGCGCTACATCAGGATGCGTTCTGCATCGCATCTGATCATCCTGATATCCGTGCTTGCAGCCGTCGCCTGTTCGGTGGGCACGCAGTACGGAATTAAATTTTTAGTCGATGGCCTCTCATCGGGACCTTCGGGAGCCGGTAATACCGTCTGGATCGCATTTGGCGTTCTGATCTCGCTGATCACGGCAGACATGTTCCTGTGGCGCGTGGCCAGCTGGACCGCGAGCTACACATTCGTTGGTGTCACCGGCGATCTCAGGCGCGATATCTTTCGCCATCTGACCGGACACGCACCGAGCTACTTCTCGGATCGGCTGCCCGGCATGCTGACCAGCCGTATCACGGCAACGTCCAACGCGGTCTTCACCGTCGAAAACATGTTTGTCTGGAACGTGTTGCCGCCCTGCGTCGCGACATTCGCGGCGATCCTGCTGATTGGAACCGTCAGCCTGCCGATGGCGGCGGGACTGACAGTGGTGGCGGGCGCGGTGGTCGTGATGATGTTCAAGATGGCCGCGGCCGGCAAGAAACTGCATGACGACTTCGCCAGCAAGGCGGCCGCCGTCGATGGCGAAATGGTCGATGTCATCAACAATATGCCGCTGGTCCGCGCATTCTGCGGATTGAGCTTCGAACATGACCGCTTCGATGAAACGGTCGATCGCGAGCTGAATGCCCGTGGTCGCAGCCTGCGCTACCTTGAGCGTCTGCGCTTGACGCATGCGGCCATCACGGTCGCGCTCACGATCGGGCTACTCGCCTGGGCGATCATGCTGTGGCAACGCGGCGGTGCCAGCACCGGCGACGTCGTTCTGATCTGTACGCTCGGTCTCTCGATTCTGCATGCGACGCGAGATCTTGCGGTGGCGCTCGTGGATGTCACGCAACATGTTGCGCGCTTGTCCGAGGCGCTGTCCACATTGCTGGTGCCGCATGAGCTTAGCGATCATCCCGAGGCCGAGCCGCTGGTGAAGTCGGGCGCAGCGATCGCCTTCAACAATATCTCGTTTCGTTATCCCGGCGGTCTGCAGGTGTTCGACAAGTTCACGTTGCGGCTCAATGCCGGGCAGCGGGTCGGGCTCGTCGGCCAATCCGGCGGCGGCAAGTCGAGCCTGTTCGTGCTGTTGCAGCGCTTCTATGACGTCCAGGATGGCAGCATCACCATCGATGGCCAGGATATTTCACGCGTGACCCAGCACAGCCTGCGTCATGCAATCTCCGTGGTACCGCAGGACATCTCATTGTTCCATCGCTCCATCATGGAGAACATCCGGTATGGACGTCCCGAGGCGACGGATGACGAGGTATTGCGTGCAGCCATTTCGGCGCGTTGCGACTTCGTCGAGACGCTGCCGGAAGGCCTTCACACCATGGTCGGGGACCGCGGCGTCAAACTGTCCGGCGGGCAGCGCCAGCGCATCGCCATTGCACGCGCCTTCCTGAAGGACGCGCCCATTCTGCTGCTGGATGAGGCGACGGCTGCCCTCGACAGTGAATCGGAAGAGGCGATTCGTGAGGCGCTGGCGCGTCTGATGCGTGGTCGCACGGTAATCGCGATCGCGCATCGCCTCGCGACGTTGCGGAATTTCGATCGCGTGGTCATGCTGCAGAGCGGCAAGATCATTGAGGACGGCAAACCTGATCATCTGATGCAGGGCGAGGGGCCGTATCGGGAACTCGTCACACAGGAAATGAGCCGTCTCGCGCAGCACGCAGCCTGACGACTCAGTTATCCTCTCCAGGCGCTGTGTTTATCTTCGTGCCTGTCTTCACCTTACAACCGGCCGAGGTCATCCATGCCCATCGAAGCCGCCGCGACCAAGTTGAACGCTATCGCCGATCAAAAGGCGGTCGAGTCGCCGTTCTACATTCCGATGACGGGCCCTGCTTCGCGCCCACGACGCGCGCTCAAGCACGACGATACGTTTGTGGTGCTCGACAGTCATGGTGACATTGGCGCGTCCGCGGGTGGGCCGGATGGACTGTTCAACGCCGACACGCGTTATCTCGCGCGGCTCGAACTGGCGCTGAACGATGTTCAGCCGCTGTTGCTCGGCTCGAATCTGCGCGATGACAACTCGTCGCTGACCGTCGATCTGACCAATCCGGATATCTATCGCAACGGCCGCCTCGTGCTGCAGAAAGATATGCTGCACATCGTGCGCACCTTCTTCCTGTGGCGCGGTGCGGCTTATCAGCGGATCGGCCTGCAGAATCACGGCGAACACCGCGCCAGTTTCGATCTGACGCTCACATTCGACAATGACTTTGCCGATCTGTTCGAAGTGCGCGGCGAAAAACGCAAGCATCGTGGCATCGCCACGAGCCGCCTGGTCGGGCCCAGTGACGTTGCGCTGGAATATACCGGCCTCGACGGCAAGCCGCTCAGCACGATGGTGCATTTCGATCCGCGCCCGACGCGGCTGGCGGCCAATACCGCGACCTACCACTTCGAGCTGAATCCGCAGCAAACGACGTCACTGTTCGTTGCTGTCAGTTGCAATGCCGAGGTCGGCCACAAGCCTGTACCGTTCTTTCGTGGGCTGCTCGCGCACCGCCGCGAGATGCGCAATTTCAGCAAGGGTGCGGCGACGGTCGAGACCTCGAATGATATTTTCAACGAGGTGCTTTGCCAGGCGATGGCCGATCTCAGTATCCTGATGACGAATACGCCGCAGGGGCGATATCCCTATGCCGGTATTCCCTGGTACTCCACGACATTCGGTCGCGATGGCCTGATCACGGCGCTGCAACTGTTGTGGATCGATCCGCGCGTAGCGCGCGGCGTGCTGAAACGGCTTGCGGCATTTCAGGCGAAGTCGGTCGATCCGCTTGCGGATGCCGAGCCCGGCAAGATCCTGCACGAAATGCGCGGCGGCGAGATGGCTGCCCTGCGTGAGGTGCCGTTCGCGCAATATTACGGCAGCGTCGACTCCACGCCGCTCTTTGTGATGCTCGCAGGAATGTATGTCGAGCGCACCGGCGATGATGAAACCCTGCGCGAGCTGTGGCCGGCCGTTGAGGCGGCCCTCGGATGGATCGATGGTCCGGGCGATCCCGACAGGGATGGCTTTGTCGAATATCAGCGCGCGACCGAACAAGGATTGCAGAACCAGGGTTGGAAAGATTCGTATGACGCCATCTTTCATGCCGATGGAAAGCTCGCTGAGGGCAATATCGCACTGGCGGAGGTGCAAGGCTATGTCTTCGCCGCCAAGCATCTGGCGTCGCGTCTCGCATTGCGCATAGGCCTACCCGACAAGGCCCGGCAGCTCGAGGCCGAAGCGGAGCAACTTGCTGCGCGGTTCGAGGAAGCTTTCTGGTGCGAGGAACTCGGCACCTATGCGCTTGCGCTCGACGGCAAGAAGATGCCTTGCGCGGTTCGCGCCTCCAATGCGGGCCAGTTGCTGTTCACAGGCATCGTCCGTGAAGACCGTGCGCGCATGGTCGCCGCCGACCTGATGCGTCCGCATTTTTTCACCGGCTGGGGCATTCGTACCATTGCGCGCGGCGAGGCGCGCTACAATCCCATGTCCTATCATGACGGCTCGATCTGGCCGCACGACAATGCGCTGATCACACTCGGTCTAGCGCGCTATGGCCTGAAGCATTCGGTCGAGGCTGTATTCAAGGGCCTGTTCGACACCGCGGCCTATATGGACTTGCGACGATTGCCGGAATTGTTCTGCGGCTTCCAGCGCGAAAAACGCCGTGGCCCGACCTTGTATCCGGTGGCTTGCGCGCCGCAGGCCTGGGCCAGCGCAACGCCGTATACCCTGCTCGAGGCAGCGCTAGGAATCGAATTCGATGTCGCGCGCGGGGAAATTCGTTTCCGCGATCCGCGGCTGCCCGCTTTCCTGCAATACGTCATTTTGCGCGATCTTCAGCTCGGCGAATCCAGCGTCGATCTCTGCCTGCGCAAACACGAGAACGATGTGTCGCTGGAAGTGTTGCGAACCCGCGGTCAGATCCAGGTATCGATCGTATTGACGCATTGACGCGTCGCCTGGCGCTGGGGTCGTGCCCATCAGCGAAACGCGTGAGTGAGGGAGTTTCCATGCCTGCAATTCGCATCGTTGCCGGATTGGCTGTAGCGTTGGCGTTGAACGCCGTGGCCGTGTGCCAGGCGGCGGATGCGCCTGTGCCTCCGCCCGCGTCGTCAGAGAAATCCACCCCTGAAGCGCAGCCGTCCGTGCCGCCGCCAGCACCGGATGCGGCTGCGGTGCAGCCGGCAGCGCCACCGGTCGTGTCCACGCCTCCTGCGCCTGTCGCCAAGCCGCCATCGGTTACGGTGATCGACGCTTTCGATGCCAAAGGCATTCTCGGCCGCGACGTGCGCAGTCCCGCAAGCGAGAATATGGGACGTATCGCAGACGTGATCGTCGATCGCGCGGGGCAGGTGCGCGGCGCGGTCATCGACTTCGGCGGATTCCTCGGGGTCGGCTCGCGCAAGATCGTGGTCGATTGGGGTGCGCTGCATTTCTGGAACGTGGCCGACAAGACCGCCAGCATCACGCTCGATCTTACACGCGAGCAGGTGCGTGCTGCGCCGGAATACAAGGACGACCAGCCCATCGTCGTGCTCGGCGCGTCCGGCACACTGACGCCGCTGAGGTTTCCGCCTCTCACCATGCAGGAGCGCTAATTGGCGGTTCACGCGACCACACGTGCAGCCGATCTCTCCCGCCGCGACGATGTCGCCGCGGTGCCCGAGGTCGCCTGTGCGCCGGGGATTGCGCCGGAGTCCGAGCTGGGCCCGCAGGAGCCGCAGCGGAGTCCTGAGCCATCGAAGCAGAGCCTGCGCGGGCTCGACTGGTTCATCTTCTTTCTCGCCGATGTGCAAACCGGATTCGGTCCGTTCGTTGCGGTCTATCTCACCACACAGAAATGGACCCAGGTCGAGATCGGCTTCGTGCTGTCGATCGGGGGCATCGTCGCGCTGCTCGGCCAAATTCCGGGTGGCGCGATAATCGATGCGGCGCGCTCGACGCGGCTGGTCGCCGGCGCCGCGGTCGCAACGATCGGCGGCTGTGCGCTAGCCTATGCAGCGCTGCCGGTGTTTCCCGTCATTGTCGCGGCAGCGACGTTGCATGCGATGGCGAGCTGTGTGCTCGGCCCTGCGATCGCCGCTATCAGCCTCGGGCTGGTCGGGCCGCTGCGGATCGGTGAACGGTTGGGGCGCAATGCGCGCTTCGCCTCGCTCGGCAATGGCGTCGCTGCCGCCGTCATGGGCACTTGCGGCTATCTGCTGTCGAGCCGGTCGGTCTTTATCGTCACCTTCCTGCTGGCGCTGCCGGTGCTCTACGCGCTGTCGCGGATTCGGCCTCAGGAGATCAACTCCGCACAGGCGCATGGCGCCAGCACCAAAGAGGCCGAGAGCAATAAGCCGATCCGCTTCCGCGATCTGGTGCGCCAGAAGCCGCTGTTGATTTTCGCCTGCGCTGTGCTGCTGCTGCAGCTCGCCAATGCCGCGATGCTGCCGTTGATGGCGGGCGTCGTCACGACGCGCTCGGCCGACTGGGCACCGGCGCTGATCGCCTTCTGCATCGTGGTACCGCAGGCCATCGTCGCGGCGACCTCGCCGACGGTGGGCCGAAAGGCGCAGCAATGGGGCCGCCGGCCACTGCTGCTGATCGCCTTCGCCGCGCTCGTGATCCGCGGATTGCTGTTCGCCGTAGTCACCGATCCGTTTGCACTGGTCGCCGTGCAGGTCTTCGACGGCGTCACTGCTGCCGTGTTCAGCGTGATGATCCCGCTGATCGTCGCCGACATCGCCTTTGGCAGCGGTCGCTTCAGTCTCGCGCAAGGCATTGTCGGCACAGCCACCGGCATCGGCGCGTCACTCAGCACGGTCACCGCCGGCTTCGTCGCCGACAAGCTCGGCGCGCCGGTTGCCTTTGTCGGCCTGGCCTGCGTGGCCGGGCTTGGTCTGTTGCTGATCTGGCTGGTGATGCCGGAAACCCGCCGCGACCACGGCGAGGTTGAGAGCGGACCTTAGGGCGCGACGCTCTCGCCGAGGAAGTTGACCGCCGCCGTGACACCGCCCTTGCCGTGCGGAATGCCGAGCGCCTGCAGTCCCATCTCGATCACGCCGAGCGTTCCGAGAATCATGGGCGCGTTGACATGGCCCATATGGGCGATGCGGAATGCTTTTCCGTGCAGGTCGCCGATGCCGACACCGAGAATGACGCCGCATTTGTCGCGGCAGTAATCGAGCAGCGGCGTCGGGTCGTCCATCCGCACCGTCGTGACCGTGTTGCCGCGTTCTTTCGGCTCGATGATATTGAAGCTCAGCACGCCGCCATCGGCCCATACGGCAACGGCACGGCGCACGGCTTCCGCCAGCAATCGATGGCGCTGGAACACGTTGACCAGCGTCTCGTCGAACAGCATGTCAATGGCCTGACGCTGCGCGAACATCAGGTGCACCGGCGCGGTGCCCGAATGTTTCCGGTAGTGCTCGTCGCCGTCGCGCTCGGTCCAATCCCAATAGGGTGTGCGCAGATTGGCAGTTTTGTGCACTTCGCGCGCGCGGTCATTGGCGGCGACATAGCCGAGGCCGGGCGGTGTCATCAGGCCTTTCTGCGAGCCGGACATGGCGACATCGATGCCCCATGCATCCATCTCGAACGGCATGCAGCCGAGCGAAGCCACGGTGTCGACCATGAACAATGCGGGATGACCGGCGGCCTTGATCGCCTTGCCGATGGCTTCAATGTCGTTGAACGCGCCTGACGCCGTGTCGATCTGCACTGCAAGCACAGCCTTGATCTCGTGCCTGGCGTCTTGTCGCAACGTTGCTTCAACCTCGGCAGGACGAATGGCGCGATTCCAGTCGCCCTTCAGGCTCTGCACGTCGACGCCCATGGCGCGCGCAGCATGCCCCCAGCCGACCGCGAAACGCCCGCTTTCCAGCACCAGAATCTTGTCGCCGCGCGACAGCACATTGGTGAGCGTCGCTTCCCAGGCACCATGCCCGTTGGCGATGTACATATAGGTATTGCCTTTAGTGGCGAACAACGTGCCGATATCGCGCAGCAGCCCGAATGTGAGCTGCACCATTTCCTTGGAGTAGATATCCAGCGGCGGACGATGCATCGCCCGCAATACTTCGTCTGGCATCGTGGTGGGGCCGGGGATGGCGAGAAATTCACGACCTGCACGAACGACCATTTTCAATCCTTGTTGGTATTTTCGGCCATGGTGCCATGGCGCAGCGCGAAATCAAAGCGCGTGTGAGGTGGTTTGAATTTGACTGCTTAGTGAGTCAGCGCATCACGCCCGATCACATTCGCGATGGCCTGGAAGATCTGGTCCTTGATCTCGGTCGCCGCCGGGCTCGGGATCGTCTCGGGAGGGCCGTCGTGTTTGGCGCAGGCCACCACCAGCCGCAGGATCCAGACTTCGCCATCGGTGTAGTACAGGTCGCCGCCGCCATTGTGGCCGGCGACGGTTGGCCCGATTCCTGTGACCTGATATTTGGCCTCAACCATGCCGGCCTTTTCGATGTCGCCTGCGAGCACCGCGCGCTCCGCGTCGATATCGGCAGCGATATGATGCGTGATCGCGCCGGTGTATTTGCTGATCCCGACGCTGCGATCGAAAGTCGCGTCGCCGAGCCAGACCGGGCGATCTTCCTGTCCCTTGTCGAGGACCTTCCAGAGCCGGATGTGGTGGCGATGATCAGCGCTGTTGCCGACCGGCTTCTCGAAAGCGAGATCCTCGCGGCGGCCGAGATAAACCAGCGGGCTCACCGGTGCTTCGCGATAGGGTCGGTCGAGCAAGACGCTGCCGACAATCTCGAGGGATGAGCGCAAGGTTACGGGATCCGCGGGATACCAGCCGGCAGCATGCATCGCGCACAGCACGTCCTTCTTGTCGCCGATCAGGCCGACATTGATGGGATCGCCCGGGATGCCCTGCGCGGTCATGGTCGTCATCGGCAGGCCGGCGAGGCTCTTCTGGTGCTCGTAATGGGTCCAGAGTTCCGGGAGCAACAGATAGGCGATGCCGCCATAGATGACCAAAGCGAGCAACGTCAGCCGCGCCGCCCGGAATGTCCGGCTGCGGCGTTGTTTTTGCGCAATGACATCCGTCTGCAGGTCAGCCACGGTTCCGCTCGATCGAATCTGAGCGGGGAACCTGCCACGTCAGCGCCACGATGTCATCGTCGGGTCTCGCGGCAGCCGGCGGCTTCGGCCTCTTCTTTAGAGCAAAACCAGCGTGTTCCCTTGCTGATCCGCATGCTGATCTTGGCATACCAGCGGCTTTCGGGCGTGTGGTAGATGCAGACGCCGGCCCGGTTGACGTTGCCCTTGATCCGGCAAGTTGGAGACGGCGCCACGTGGCCGGATGCCGAGGCCAGCAGGATCGGCAAGGCATCCTCCGGAGGCTTGATCGAGCCGAGAATGGTGGTTTTCTTGTTGCGTACGCGCCAGTCCCAGGGCGCAAAGAACGCGCCCGCCCAAAGTCCCGCCTTGGCGTCACGTGCGGCTTTCTCGTCGGCATCATAGGCATGCGAGAAGCGCACATAGGAGAGCGCCCAGCCGCTCTTCACCATCCATTGGCTGATGTCCTCGCCGTCCACCTCGCATTTGGCGACCGAGCGACCGAACCGATCGGTCCGTAGTACGTGGCAGGTCCAGCTCTTGTCGCCGACATGTTCAACAAGCGCTTCATGCGCTGCGACACCGCAGGTCCAGCGCTCGCCGGCGGCATTCAGGCACAACTGATCGAGGCCGGGCGAGTCCATGCCGGCGAGCCGGATGCGGGTCGCGCCAATGGTCATCTGGTCGCCATCACGAATCTTCGGCACCCCGGTCACGTCGGCGGCCTGTGCCAGTGCGGGAATGCAAAGCATCGCGACAAAAAGAGAGAAGGTGCGGAACATGCGCATCGAACCGTTTGATTGCAAAATCATGACGACAATCCGGAGACAGTGCGGGCATTTCGCCGTGCATGCCAGCGCGGTCGCTCCTTCATACCTTCAACTTCGCGCGATGACCTATGCGGCGTGGCCGTTCATCATTCTCCGCCGCGCCAGTGCGAGACCCATCAGCACGAAGGCTGAGGTTACTTCGGGACCGCCGACGAGAATCCGTGTCGGCGTTTTCATCTTGTTCCATTCATAGGCCTTGAACGGACCCTTGCGGCCGCCTTCGCCTGTTGCCGTGATGATGCAGCGCAGCGCGGGTGCGAAATGCGCGAGCTCGCCGCCGAGATGTCCCAGCGCGATCAGCGCGAGTGCCGCATCGAACGCGTTCATTTCCCGCGCAATCAACTCGCCCTGTACATAAGCGAGCACACGCAGGCGGATGAAGTCGAACGTGCCGTCGGTATCGATGGCCTGTTGTGTCTCGGCCGGCAATTCACGGAAAGCCGCATAGCAGCGGCCGAAATAGGCGCTGTAGAGCTCCGGCAGATAGTAGATGTGCGATTTCGGATCGGCGAACGCGCCGGATGCCACAAGGCGGCGCTGGAAGCCGATGATCCGCTGCATCGTTTCCAGACGTGTCGGTGTTTCCATCACCTTCCAGCGGACGAGATTCCGGAACGAGACTTCGAGCACGTCGAGATTGAGTGTCGGATCGAGATCGTTGCCGTAGGGCCGCTCGCCCGCGAGATTGTCGATCCATGTGACGATGGCGCCGTCATAGTCGATATGGTCGTTGAGCGGCACGGTGACCATCGGTTCGTTGCTGCCGTTGCCGACCTGATAGCCGGCATAGAAGTCGAGCAAAGGCTGATCGAGGATCGGGTCGGTCGAACCGGCCTGCGTGGCGGCAGAGAAGGAGCAGGCGGTGGTGTCGCAGTCCGGTACATAGATGCCGAAACCGAGATCCTGCTTGATCTGCGCGAACAGCCGGCTGAAGCGCGGATGCGGCGGCGGCGCCAGCGCGGTGATCACATTCACGCTCGTCCCGTCATGCGAGCGGACTTCCTCGCGGCTGGTGACCAGGCAGAATTCAACCATCGCATCGATGGCGCGGTGCGAGGATGTCGTCTGGTCCGGCGACGGCAGTCCGGTTTCGCCGAAGCTGAGCAGCGCCTCGGTGAAGAACGCGTCGTAATAGGCAGAGCGATGCCGGATCTGCACCGGCTCCCACATGGGTTCGGCAATTCCGGTCCATGGCGGATTGATGAGTTTTGCCGCCGGCGAGCGAGCGATGAAGATGCGCGCGAGGGTGAACAGCAGCGTCGAATTCTTGTAGCCGCGCGAATTCAGGCCCGTCAGGGCCATCAGGAAATCGCGGCCATGCATGTCGGGATCGCCGATCAGGTTGAATGCCGCGTAAGTAGGAATGAAGCCGTTGCGGTCGAACGAGCGCAGCAGATGCGTGCCGCAGGCCTTGATGACATCGTCGATCTCGCCCAGCGACGGTGCCTGCGCTGATGCCGTCACCGGCTTCGGCTCTGGATGGCTCAATGCGACCGTGTCGAGCAGCTCGGCGATGGGCTGGCCGATGGCTTCCCAATCGGGGCTCGCGTCGTCGCGCGCCGCTCTCAGGGCCTGCTGTATGGCTTTGAACCGGGCGGGGTCACGCAACTCGGGCAGGCCGGCGCGACAGAGCAATGGACGGAGCGCAGGATTGCCGAGCGCAGTTTTGTAGAACTTGACGATATGGGCGTCGCCGCCGGTGTGCTTGTGGAATAGGGGGTCGCAGAGGTCGTAAAGCGACGGGCCGACCTTGCTCGCTGTCAGCGCGCGGTATGCGGCGCCGGCAAAATAAGTCACACCCATGAGGTTTCTTTCAGTGCCGCCCCCTGCGCACGCCTCGAAAACCGCCCGCCGCTGCTGCGGCGCAATCGCCTCCCGACACCTGCAAGCCTTTGAAAAATTGCACGAATCGGTCGAGATTACAATTGCGTGAAGCGCAAGCCCGTTCAAGACCTTAGCCTGGTCAGTCAGTAACCCTGTCTTAAATCCCGGCCTTTACCGGTTGCCCGGGTGGGCTCGACGGGTTAACAACCAGTTTGCTGCGATGCCGCAAATTGAGCGCATTTAATACTCATTGGTTTGGCATCCCTTCAAACCTATTTCGACGTTCGCGCGACCCACGGTTGCGCCTGAACGATGAGCAGGAATGACGTTATGAACGTACGGCAGTTTCGCGTATCCCGTCGCTCGATCACTGTGGCCGCAGCACTTGTCGGCCTGGTGTCGCTGGTGCTTGGCGCCAATGCCGCGCTGAACAAGCGCTCGCTGGAAGCTGCACAGGCCGAGACGGTGACCGGGACGATCAATCCCGTGACGAAGGCGTCGCGCATCGCGCTGGTGATCGGTAACGGTCATTACCCCGACGCCGGCGCGCCGCTGAGCCAGCCGATTAATGATGCACGTGCCATGACGAGCGCACTCCGCCGCGACGGTTTCGACGTCGATGTGGTGGAAGACGCGACCCGCGATGACATGACACGCGCTGTCGAGCGCCTGAAGGCCAAGATCAAGCCTGAAACCGTCGTGATGCTGTATTTCGGTGGCTATGGCGTTCAGGTTGGCCGCCAGAGCTACATGATCCCGGTCGATGCTGCGATCTGGAAAGAGCGTGACATCCGTCGCGATGGCATGAGCGTCGAGTCCGTTCTCGATATCATGAAGGAGCAGGGTGCCCAGGCCAAACTGGTCGTGCTGGATGCGTCCCGCCGCAATCCCTATGAGCGTCGCTTCCGCGGTTACTCCCGTGGTCTCGCGCCGATCGATGTTCCTGAGAATGCGCTGATCCTGACCTCGGCGACGCCGGGCAAGGTTGCCGACGATGTGGATGGTCAGAACAGCCTGCTCGCAACCGAATTGCTGAAGAACATGAAGGCCAAGCCGGCGAGTGCCGAGTCCGTCTTCACCAACACCCGCGTTGCGGTTACCCGCGCGACCGCCGGTGAGCAGGTTCCTGCCGTGTCGTCGTCGCTCGTTGAGGACATCCTGCTCGGCGACAGCGCAACGGCCAAAGCCGGCAGCTAAGCTTTCCCGTTACGATTACTTTGCAGCGTCCGCGTTAGCCATCACCGGACGAACCGGATCGCCCTCGCGCAACAAGGCGCCCGCGCGCGCGACAATCACATCGCCATCGCTCAAACCTTCGCGTACCTCCACGCGTCCGCCTGACATCAGCCCGATCTCGACGCGGCGCGTCTCGATGCGCTGCCGCCGGACCACTTGCACGACGGTCCCGCCGGCACTGTAGAGAACGGCGGTCAATGGCACTGCGACGCCGCAGCTTTCGCCTGTTTTGATGATGGCACGCGCGTAGGAATTGCTCATCAGCCGCCGGGCCGAGGTGATCGAGACCACGACCTGGCCGAGCTGGCTGTTGGGCTCCACGGTGGAGGCGACGCGTTTCACTTTACCGTCCAGCTCTCCAGCGCCGATCACCTTGACCTTGACCGGCTGATCGACTTTCAGCTTCGGCAGGTCGCGCGTCGGTACCTGGCCGATGAATTCGAATTCGCTCCGCGCGATGATGCTGAAAAGAGCCTCGCCCTTGGCCGATGCGAGTGATCCGACAACGGCGGAAGAGGCGCTGACCAATCCTGCGACCGTGGCCTGAACTTGAAGCGATCCGCCTTCCGGTGGCGTCAGGCGTGCGAGGATCTGGCCCGCAGTGACGTTCTCGCCGGCATCGACCATGACCTCTGCGACCTTGAGGCCCGGGCGATCCGGACGGATCGAGACTTCCTCGCGCGGGATCAGGATGCCGGAGACTTCGACCGTTGCTGAGAAGCAGGACTTCGCGGCGGTCAGCACGGTCACTGCTGCACCCTTCGGGGCGTCAGCAGGATCGTCGGCGGCCAGAGCCGGCTGCGTGAACACGCATAGCGACAACGCGACCAGCGATCTGGCCCATGTGGTGGTTCGCTTGGAAGAGGCGACGGACAGGGTCATTGCATTTGCCTATTTGTGCGGGACGGCGGGTGGTTGACCGTTTTGCGGGTCTTCCTCGCCGCTCGACACCAGCAGCTTGCGCCCGAAGCGCCATGCCAATTGTCCGACATCGTCCATCATCATGAACATCGCCGGCACGAACAGCAGCGACAGCGCCGTCGAGAAGATCAGCCCGCCAATGATAGCAAGCGCCATCGGCGAGCGGAACTCGCCCCCGGCGCCGAAGGCCAGTGCGGACGGCATCATGCCAGCGACCATGGCAACGGTGGTCATCACGATCGGTCGCGCGCGCTTCATGCCGGCATCGATGATCGCGACCTCTCGCGGCTTGCCTTCGCGAATGGCTTCCACTGCAAATTCCACCAGCATGATGGCGTTCTTGGTCACGATGCCCATCAGCATCAGGATGCCGATCCAGACAGGCGTCGTCAGTTGCTTGCCCGTCAGGAGCAGCGCCAGGATCGCGCCGCCGATCGAGAGCGGCAGCGAGAACAGGATGGTGATCGGCTGCAGGAACGTGCCGAACAGCAGCACCAGCACCGCATAGACCATCATCAGGCCTGCCGAGATCGCGGTGGCGAAACCATCCGCGAGTTCGTTCAGGCTTTCGGCGTCGCCGGACTGCTTGACGCTGACATTCTTCGGCAGGCTCTTCATGACCGGCAGTTCGTAGATCTTCTTCAGGGCATCGCCGAGTGCGGCGGTGCCGACGAGATCTGCGGCCACGGTGGCCTGCCGTTCCCTGTCGTAGCGGTTGATGCTGGTCGGTCCCTGGTCGAGCTTGATGTCGGCAACGACGGAGAGCGGCACACCGCCGCGGCCGCCGCCAAGCGGTACCCGCAATTGTTCGAGGATCTGGAAGTCTGCGCGTGCCGTGTCTTCGAGCTGCACGCGGATCGGCACCAGGCGATCGCCGGCATCGAATTTCGCCAGAGCCGGGCCGACGTCGCCGATGGTGGCGACGCGGATGGTTTCCGACAGGCTCTCGGTGGAGACGCCGAGCCGTGCCGCGAGATCGGCACGCGGCTGCACCCGCAGCTCAGGACGATCCAGCGAGGTTTCCGAGATCACGTTGGAGATCAGCGGAATGCGCTTCATCTGCGTCGCCAGTTCGCTGGCGACATTGGCGACGATGTTGCTGTCGGTGCCGGTCACCACCAGCGAGATGGCGCGTAGTCCGTTTTCGTCGAGGAACCAGTAGCGAATATCCGGAACGCTTTCGAGTTCCTTGCTGATATCGAGTTCGAGCAGGCGCTGTGTACGTGCGCTGTCGCGTTCGCTCTTTGGGGTGTAGTTGATGATCAGAGCTGCGCGCCGCACTTCATAGGTGCCGGGCGGAACGTGACCGCCATCGACGAACACGCTCTTCACCTCAGGTCGCTTGCGGAGCCGCGCGACGATGTCTTCGGTGACCTTTTCGGTGTAAGCGAGCTGCGATCCCGGTGGCAATTCCATCGCCATGAGCGAACGCGCCGTGTCCTGGGCCGGCAGGAAGCCCTGGGGTAGCAGCTGGATGCTCCAGATCGACAGTGCGAAGACGGCGAGACCGAACAGAACCGTCACGTAGTAGCGCTTCACCGATAGGGTCACGAGCTTGTTGTAGGCTTGCAGCAGGCGTCCCGGCGGTGGATCGTCGTGCTTGTGATCCTTGAGGAAGTAGGCTGCCAGCACAGGCGTGACGAAGCGCGCCGCCAGCAGCGAGAAGAACACCTGCACCGAGACGGTGATGCCGAACTGCTTGAAGAATTGTCCGGCGATGCCCGACATGAAGCTCGCCGGCGCAAAGATCGCGATAATGGTCAGGCTGATGGCGATCACAGCGAGGCCGATTTCGTCGGCCGCTTCCAGCGCGGCGCGATAAGGCGATTTGCCCATGCGCATATGCCGCACGATGTTTTCGATCTCGACAATGGCGTCATCGACGAGAATGCCCGTGGATAGCGTGATGGCGAGGAAGCTCACGAGGTTGAGCGAGAAGCCGAGCAGGTCCATCGCCCAGAAGGCCGGGAAGATCGACAGCGGCAGCGAGATCGCGGCGATGACCGTCGCGCGCAGATCGCGCAGGAAGAAAAACACCACGATGACGGCAAGCGCTGCGCCTTCGAACAGCGTCGAGATTGCAGCTTCGTAATTGCCCTTGGTGAAGTCGACCGACGTATCGATCAGTCTCAGATCGACGTCGGGATAGGACGCCTTCAGCGCATCGATACGTTTCTGCACGGCCGCGGCGACAACCACGTCGCTGGCGCCCTTGGATCGCTTGATGCCCAGCGCCACCACGGGCTCGCCGTTAAAGCGCGCAAAGGTGCGGCGGTCGGCGATGGTGTCGGTGACCGTCCCGAGATCTTCGAGCCGCACTTCGCCGCCAGAGGGCAGGCTGATCATGGTGCCGGCGAGTTCATTCAGCGTCTTCGCGCCCGCCAGCGTCCGGATCGCCTGATCGTTCTTGCCGATTTCGGCGCGGCCGCCCGCGAGGTCCACATTGGTGCCGCGTAGGCGCCTGGAGACATCGACAGCGGTAAGGCCTGCGGCCTGCAAGCGATCGGGATCGAGCGAGACCAGAATCTCACGCTCGACGCCGCCAATGCGCTCGACCTGGGCGACGTTGCGCACGCCCTGCAGCGCGCGCTTGACCACGTCGTCGACGAACCACGACAGTTGTTCCGGCGTCTTGCCCGGCGAGATCGCCGCATAGGTGACGATCGGCAGGCCGATGACGTCGACGCGCTGGATCAGTGGTTCATTGACATTCTGAGGGAGGTTGGCGCGCACGCGCGTTACGGCGTCTTTGACGTCGTTCAGCGCGCGGTCGGTGTTGGTTTCCAGCGCGAATTGCACGGTCGTGACCGACAGGCCGTCAGTGATCGACGACGAGATGTGGCGGACGCCTTCGACGCCGGAGACACCGTCTTCGATGGTCTTGGTGACCTGCGCTTCAAGTTCCGCGGGCGCCGCGCCGAATTGCGAGACAGCGACCGAGATCACCGGAATGTCTGCGCTCGGTAGCCGCGTGATCGCCAGCTTGGTGAAGCTGATCCAGCCGAGTACCAGAAGAATGATCGAGAAGACAATGGACGGAAGCGGATGGCGGATCGACCATGCCGAGATATTCATTGCCATTAACGCACCCGCGATCGATCGAGGTCATCGGCGAACATGGTCTGGACCTTGTCGCCGTCATGGAGTGATGTGCCGGCATCGGCGACGACGATGTCGCCCACCTCGACGCCTTCAAGAATTTCCGTCGACGTATCGGACACCAGCCCGACTTTTACCCGTCGGGTCTCGATGGTGTTGCCCTTCACGAGCTGCACCATGAAGTGTTCGATCGCCGAGCGCGGGATCGCGACGCCGCAGCTGCGCTTGGCGTCGATGCTGGCGCGGGCGAAGACACCGACCTTGAGCGACGGATTGCTGGCCAGCGACAGCCGGACATGGCCGAGCTGTGTCACGCGGTCGATCTGTGGCGACACCAGCCGCACCTTGCCGAAAATATCGGGCTGATCGTCTCGGCTGATCCGCGCCGTGACGCCGGGGTTGAGCTTGAGGATATGAATGCTCGGCACTTCCGCATCGAGCTCGAGTTCGTTGTTGATGGCGATCCTGAACATCGGCCCGGCCTGCGGCGAGGCCGGCGCGCCGACGATGGTGTTCACGGAGGTAATCAGACCTGCCGCGGGGGCGCGCAGCGTCACAGGATTCGGGCGTGCATTGCCTGCTGTCGGCGGCGGTATCAGCCGGGCCAGTTCCTGGTTCTCGGTGACGCTGTCGCCTTCGCGGACCAGCACTTCGGAGACCTTTGAACCTTCGGTCTCGACGCCGACAACGGCCTCGCGGCGCGGAACCACGAATCCAGTGACCCGCACGAGATCGGAGAAGCAGGCATTGGTGGCCTTGGCGACGATCACCATGGCGCCATTCGGCGAGGCGGAGCCGGCAGGTGCGGGTTCAGCGGCGAAGCCGATAGAGGTGGTTGCGACCATGGTGGCCGCCAGCGACAGACATGCGAGAGAGGGGGAGAAGCAGGCAAAAGCCTTCATTGCGAGATCGATCCACTTGGTATTACGGAGCACCAGGGGCATTCGATCGGTGCGGCGGCAGGTCGGGGCAATCTATACAGGATATCCGCGATCACCACAGCAAACAGCGTCCCGCGTGGCGCGGAACGCTGTGGTGCGGCAATCCGCAGCAAGCTCAGAGGTACCACCGAGCTCTATTGGGATGCGGTGGTCTTGTTCGCCATATTCACCACCTGAACGCGGCGGTTCGACGGATCGGTCGGCGCAACGCCGGCCTTCGGCTTGCCCTTGCCATAGCCGACGGTGACGAGGTCGGCGCCGGCGATGCCGTATTTGTCCGTCAGATAGCGCTTGATGGCGTCGGCGCGGCGCTCGGACAGGTCCTGGTTATATTCTTCGCCGCCGACCGCGTCGGTATGGCCGGCGACCACGAAGGTCGCGCCCTTGAGGTCTTCGCTGCTCAGCGCCTTGCCGAGGGCCTGCACCGAGGACAGCGACTTCTTGCTGATATTCGCCGAATTGTAGTCGAAGGTAATTTCCAGATCGATGGCCGGCTTGGTCTGGGCGACGGCGGCGATCTGCTCGCGCTCGCCGATCGACAGCGACCGCGTGCTGCGATTGCGAAGGGAATCGACGAACTTGCCTTCGGCGGCATTGACGGCCGGCTCGGCCGGCGGCGTCATCGACAGACCGCGGGTCAGCGGCTTCTTTGGTGCCAGCGCGCGCAGGATCTGGTCGGAGGTCACTTCCTCAGCCGCTGCGGCGATGCCTGCGGTCAGCGACAGGGCGACGCCGATCATGGCGATCGTGCGAAGTGCCTTGAAGCCAGGGCGTGCGGATGTGTTCGACATGGGTGCATCCTTCATTTCGTCGCGCGAAACGCGCTTGAATCAAATCCAGCAAATTCTGGTGCCGGATCGCTTCAGGATGGCTTCCGGCTTGCCATCAATAGTGTCCGCTCGCGCGCCGCAGGTTCAAACCGGGCTTGCGACTTTCCTACGAAATCCTGGTGACCTCTGGGGATCATCGGCTGGCGTGCTATCGCGCGCTGTCCTATCGAACGCCGTTCTATCGAACGCCGTAGCTGGCAAATTCCTTGACGATGTCCGGGTCCATGGCTTTGGCATTGGTGATGTCGAGATCGCCTTCAGCCGTCTGGCCAAGGCGATGTTTGGCCAGACCGCGGCCATAGAGCGATGAGGTCAGCTGCGGATTGATCTTCAGCGCAGCGTCGAAATCCGCAATGGCGTTCTTGCTCTGGCCGTTCTTGAGGTTCACCAGGCCGCGGCTGTCCAGCGCATCGACAAAATTCGGGCGCAGGCGCAAGGCCTCGTTGCAGTCCTTGAGCGCGGCGGCGAGGTCGCCGGTCACGGTGCGCGCCCAGCAACGATTGTTGTAGGCCTCGACATCCTTGGGATTCAGTTTGATCGTGGCGTCGAAATCCTTGATGGCCGCGGAATAGGCGCCTTTGCTGGCATAGACTTGGCCACGGCGATACAGCGCGCCGGCGTCTTCCGGATTGTCGGTCAGCTTGACATTCAGCGATTTGACGGTCGGATCCTCCGCCAGCGCCAGCAGGATCTTGTTTTCGTCACGTGGGGCTTCGGCGGCGACGGCGGGAGCAGGAGTCGGTGCCGCGGCCGGCGCAGGCGCTGCTGCCGGAGCGGTCGGCGTGGGCGTAACAGGTGCTGGTGCTGCAGGTGCCGCGACGACTTCCGGCTTGGCCACAGCAGAGGGGCGCGGTGTCGCAGCCGGCGCTGGATCGGCCGGTTTGGCTTCCGCGACAGCGGCCGAGGCCGGGCGCGTTCCCGCTATGAAAGAGAAATCCTCCGCCAGCGACGAGGAAATCCACGGCACCTGCTCGCTGCGCGACGCGCGGGTGACGTTGACACGGGTTCGGTTCAGCGTCTGCTCGGCGGTGAGATCGGGAACCCGGATTTCCTTGAGTAGCTCACTGACGAACAACCCGTGATCGCCGCCGCCATCGCTGACCACGGAGCTGAGTGCCGCCGAATACATCACCAGCGTGCCGCTCGGTGCGATCACCGGAGCGAGTCCGGCGGAGAAGCTGCGGAACCGGCGTTCGAACGGATTGCGACGAGATGCGTCCAAAAGCGCGATCTTGACGCCGGCGCCGCGGCCGTTGATCTCGCCCAGCACGGTCTCAAGGCTGAAGCCGTCGCGGCGCACGTCGGGCTCGGTCCAGATCTGGGCATCGACCGGGATCATGTAACTCTGCCGCGCGGACTGGATGCCGAAGCCGCTGAAGAACACCAGGGCGACCGAGCCGGGCTTCACCTTGCCGTAGAATTTGTCGAGCGCCCGGCGCATGCCGTCGCCGCCGAGATTTTCCCCGGTATCGACCTCAAATCCGTCACGCTTCAATTCGGCAGCGACGTCGCGGGCGTCGTTGATAGGCTCCTTGAGCGGAGCTTCGGCGTCCGGATATTTCGCATTGCCGATCACCAGTGCGATCCGGTGGGTCCGATCTTCCGCGGCGGAGGTCTGCCAGATGGGCGTGGCGGCAAACGTCAGGAGAGCGATCAGAGCAATGCGCATTTTCATAATGAAACCGGTCCACACTTGAGGGCGCTGTCCAAGCTGCGGCTTGCGCCGCAAGCGACACTAATCCACGCCATTCGCATTATCAAACCGGCGTGATCGCGGCTGTCAACGTGCTGTGTGGGCGCCAGCTATCGCATCAATTCACCACGCGTCTGGCGTTGTCGTACAGTCCTGGTTCCCGGTCATTCCGGTGGCTGGAACGGTTTGACCTTTCCCGGCAGCAATGGCTTGTTGCGCATAACAACGATCGGGAATGGGACGGGACGAATGAGCGTGACTTACGAAATCTATGCGATCCGCTATGCCACGATGACGCCGCGGACGCCGCAGATGAATTATCTCGCACCCGATCCCCATGAGACCGCAGCGGCCGATCTAGATTATTTCGTCTGGCTGATCCGCGGCGGTGGCCGCGACATTCTTGTCGATACCGGCTTCAACGAAGCCGCCTCGAAGGAGCGCAGCCGCAAGCTCACGATCAATCCCATCGACGCGCTGGCCGATTTCGGCGCTCGCGCGGCGGACATCCGCGACGTCATTGTCACGCATCTGCATTACGATCATGCCGGCAATCTCGATCGCCTCCCCAATGCCAGGTTCCATCTGCAGGACCGCGAGATGAGCTACGCGACGGGCCGCTGCATGTGCAACGGGCTGCTGCGGCATCCGTTCTCGGCGGAAGACGTCACGCGGATGGTGCGACACGTGTTCAATGAGCGCGTCACGTTCCACAATGGCGATGGCGAGGTTGCTCCGGGCGTCACGCTGCACCGCGTTGGTGGCCATTCCGATGGTTTGCAGATCGTGCGCGTGCAGACCGCGCGGGGCCCCGTTGTGCTGGCATCGGATGCCTCGCATTATTACGGCAATATGCAGCGCCGCAGCCCGTTTCCGATTGTCTACAATATCGGTGACATGTGCGACGGCTGGACCACCTGCGAGCGCCTTGCCGGCCACCCCGATCGCATCATTCCCGGCCATGATCCGCTGGTGCGCGAGCTCTATCCGCGCGTCGAGGGCAGCAAGGCCGATGCCTATGCGCTGCACGAGATGCCATCGCGCTCCTTTGTGAAAGACTAATCTCTCAATAGGCGCCGGCCTTTTGCCCATGCCGGGTCTGCACGAGGTCGAGGCTACGCTCGATCTTGCCGAGTGCAGCGGCGAAGTCCTTGCGCTCCTGCGCCGTCAGGCATGACAGGATGTCGCGCTCTTTGCTGAGCAGGCGCGGGATCAGTTCTTCATAGAGCGCTGTGCCTTTCGCGGAGAGACGCAGTTCGAAGGCGCGGCGGTCGTCTTCGTTTTCGACCCGTTCGATGAGTTCGCGGTCCAGCAGGGCCGTCACCGCCCGGCTGATGGTGGATTTGTGGGTGCGTGTGCATTGCGAAATGAACTGCGCGCTGCAGGCATCGTCGCGAAAGCCCAGCGTGGCGATGACGCGCCATTCCGGAATATCGAGCCCATAGCGTACCTGATACTCGTCGGACAGTGCGGCGCTGACCTCCGCGGCCAGCCGGTTGAGCCGGAACGGAACGAACTGAAACAGGTCGAATTTCGCCACGGAGCCACCAATTCTGCTGTTGACGCCGCCACGGGTCCGGCGTTTAGATGGTTGCAAATGAGACTATCTTAGAGGGAGTGCGGTCCGTTGGCCAGACCAGCGTTGATCCAAAAATACATCCGGTTGCAGGGCAGGGGTTGAGTCATGGCGCAGCATGTCCGCCAGTTTGCCTATTGTCGCCATGCCGATCAGGCGCGGTCAGCTGCCGCTGCGGCGCATCATCCCGTGGTGATCGTTGGTGCTGGCCCTGTCGGCCTGTCGCTGGCCATCGATCTGGCGCAGCGCGGACAGCGCGTGGTGCTGCTCGACGACGCCGATCGCATCGGCGACGGCTCGCGCGCCATCTGTTTCTCCAAACGCTCGCTCGAATATTGGGATCGCCTGGGCGTCGCCCATCGCATGATCGAGAAGGGCGTGGTGTGGAAGGTCGGCAAGATCTTTCTCGGACCGGACATGCTTTACCAGTTCGATCTGCTGCCCGAGACCGGCCACAAGATGCCGGCCTTCATCAACCTGCAGCAATATTACGCCGAGTCCTTTCTGGTCGATCGCGTGCATCAATTGCCGGAGATCGATCTGCGCTGGCGCAACAAGGTCATCGCGCTGGCGCAGCACAACGATCACGCCGAACTCACCATCGAGACGCCCGATGGGCCATACACGCTGCGCGCCGACTATGTCGTCGCCTGCGATGGTGCGCGCTCCGGGCTGCGCGGCATGGTTGGCGCGGACTTTTCCGGCGAGGTGTTCGAGGATCAGTTCCTGATCGCCGACGTCAAGATGACCGCGGAATTCCCGACCGAGCGCTGGTTCTGGTTCGATCCGCCGTTCCATTCCGGCCAGTCCGCACTGCTGCATCGCCAGCCCGACGATGTCTGGCGTATCGATCTGCAGCTTGGGCCCGATGCCGACCCTGTCGCGGAGCGGCAGCCGGAGAAGGTGCGTCCGCGCATCGCGCGCATGCTCGGTCACGACGATTTCGATTTCGAGTGGATATCGGTCTACAAATTCCAGTGCCGCCGCATGCAGCGCTTCCTGCATGAGCGCGTGATCTTTGCCGGCGACGCCGCGCATCAGGTGTCGCCCTTCGGCGCGCGGGGCGCCAATTCCGGCCTCGAAGATGCCGAGAATATCGCCTGGAAGCTCGCACTCGTGCTGGCCGGGGATGCGCCGGCGTCGCTGCTGGCGAGCTATGACGCCGAGCGTGGTCCAGCCGCGGACGAGAATATCCGCGCCTCGACCCATGCGACGGATTTCATCGCGCCGCATTCGAAGCAGGAGCAGCGCATGCGGCAGGCCGTGCTGTCGCTCGCCCGGGAGGCCGATTTCGCCAAGCGCATGATCAATGGCGGCCGGTTGTCCGTGCCATCGGTCTATCAGACGCCGCTCTCGACGGCCGATAGCGATGACTGGTCGGTCGGTCTTCAGCCGGGCGCACATATGCCGGACGCGCCGCTCACGACTGATGACGGCGCACATGTGTTTCTCTCGGAATGTTTCGCCGGAGCCGGCCGCGGCTTTACCGTGTTGCAGTCGGATGGTCAGGCGATCGAACTGCCCGAGGGCGTGGCGCGTCTGGTCGTCGGCGATGATGCGTCGCTGCGCGACGAGACCGGACTGTTCAAGGCGCGTTACGGTGCCGATCCCGGAAACGCCTATCTGCTGCGCCCCGATGGCTATGTCGCCGCGCGTTTCCGGCATCCGACGCTGCGGGCGATCAAGGCCGCGGTCGCGCGTGCCAGCGGGAGGCCGTCATGACGGCACTGTCGACGGCGTCCAATTTCGCCAGCCCCGACGACGCCTATCGTGCGATTGTCGAGGCGCATCGCGGGTTGTCTGACGATCAAAGCGCGGCGCTCGATACGGCGCTGGTGCTGATCCTCGCCAATCATATCGGCGATGCCGCTGTGCTCGGTGACGCGATAGCGCTGGCGAAGCGGCGGCTGCCTGTCGCCACACGAACTGACTGACGTAAAGATCAAAGGAATAGATAGATGACCAAGGGTTTCGCATCCACGACCGACATGACCGAGAAGAAGGTCACCTTCTCGGAGATCGGCACCGATCTCTATGCCTTCACGGCCGAGGGCGATCCGAACTCGGCAGTCATTGTCGGAGATGATGGATGCATCGTGTTCGACGCGCAGGCGACGCCGGCGATGGCCAACAAGGTCATCGAACGGGTGCGGACGGTCACCGACAAGCCGATCAAATATGTCGTGCTGTCGCATTATCACGCGGTGCGCGTGCTCGGTGCGTCCGCCTACAAGGCGCAGGGCGTGGTCGCGTCGCAGGAAACCTATCGGCTGGTGGAAGAACGCGGCCAGCAGGACTGGGATTCCGAGTTCGGGCGTTTCCCGCGTCTGTTCCAGGATGCCGAGAGCATTCCTGGCCTGACCTGGCCAACGCTCACTTTCGAGGGCGAGATGTCGATCTTCCTCGGCAAGCGCGAGGTGCGGCTGATGCAACTCGGCGCCGGCCATACGTCCGGCGATATTGTCGCCTGGGTGCCGGATGCCGAGGTGATGTTCTCCGGCGATCTCATCGAATATCACTCGGCCTGCTATTGCGGCGATGCGCTGCTGCGCGAATGGCCATCGACGCTGAACGAGATCCGTGCGTTCAACCCGAAAGCGATTGCGCCCGGCCGCGGCGATGCACTGAAGGGGCTGGAAACGACCCGCGAGGCGATCGCGATGACGCGTGACTTCGTGATGTCGCTCTACGGTGCGGCGGAGCTGTCGGTCGCCAAGGGACGCAGCCTGAAGGAGACCATGGCGTCGACCCGCGAGGTCATGGACAAGAAGTTCTCGAGCTTTGCGATCTACGAACACTGCCTGCCGTTCAACGTGTCGCGTGCCTTCGATGAAGCGTCGGGAATCGACGACCCCGTGATCTGGACCGACAAGCGCGACCGCGAAATGTGGGCCGCGCTCCAAGGGTAACGTAGTAGATTCGTCATTGCGAGCGAAGCGAAGCAATCCAGAAGGTCACAAAGGAAGACTGGATTGCTTCGTCGCAAGCGCTCCTCGCAATGACGGTAGGAAAAGGAGGATGAGATGAACATCACCACCAATCCCGATCTGATCAGCCGTGCGACGTCCAATGTCACGCCGGGCTACATGTCCGGTTTTGGCAATTCATTCGAGACCGAAGCGCTGCCGGGCGCGTTGCCCATCGGCCGCAACTCGCCGCAGCGTGCGGCCTATGGGCTCTATGCCGAACAGCTCTCCGGTTCGCCCTTCACCGCGCCACGCGGCACCAATGAGCGGTCCTGGCTCTATCGCATCCGCCCATCGGTGAAACATTCGGGCCGCTTCGAGAAGGCAGATAGCAAGCTGTGGCGCACCGCGCCGTGCCACGAGAACGATCTGCCGATCGCGCAATTGCGCTGGGATCCGGCGCCGATCCCGAAGGAGGATATGACCTTCCTGCAGGGCGTGCAGACCATGACCACGGCCGGCGACGCCGGCACCCAGGCCGGCATGGCAGCGCATGTCTATCTGATCACCAAATCCATGGTAGATCAGCACTTCTACAATGCCGACGGCGAGATGATGTTCGTGCTGCAGCAGGGTAACTTGTTGTTCGTCACCGAATTCGGCCGCATCGATGCCGAGCCAGGCGAGATCGTGGTGATCCCACGCGGCGTCAAGTTTCGCGTCGAACTCACGGGTGGCGCTGCGCGCGGCTATCTCTGCGAGAATTATGGCGGCGCCTTCACGCTGCCGGAGCGCGGGCCCATCGGCGCCAATTGTCTTGCCAATGCGCGCGACTTCCTCACGCCGGTGGCCGCCTATGAGGACAAGGACACGCCGACCGAACTCTATGTGAAATGGGGCGGCACGCTATTCAAGACGGTGCTGCCGCATTCGCCCATCGATGTCGTCGCCTGGCACGGCAACTACGCGCCGTATAAATACGACTTGCGGACTTTCTCGCCGGTGGGCGCCATCGGCTTCGATCATCCGGATCCGTCGATCTTCACGGTGCTGACCTCGCCATCGGAAACCGCAGGCACCGCGAATATCGACTTCGTGATCTTTCCGGAGCGCTGGGCGGTGGCGGAAAACACGTTCCGGCCGCCGTGGTATCACATGAACATCATGTCGGAATTCATGGGCCTCATTTACGGCGTCTATGACGCCAAGCCGCAGGGCTTCACGCCGGGCGGCATCAGCCTGCACAACATGATGCTGCCGCACGGGCCGGACCGCGAGGCTTTTGATCACGCCAGCAATGGCGAGTTGAAGCCCGTGAAGCTCACCGGCACCATGGCCTTCATGTTCGAGACCCGCTACCCGCAGCGCGTTACGGAACACGCGGCCACGACGGCAACGTTGCAGAGCGACTACGCCGATTGCTGGAAGGGCCTGGAGAAGCGCTTCGATCCGAACAAGCGCTAGGTGCGCGAGGTCATCGCTCCCAGGGCGGGACGTCCTTGATGCGCGCCGAGTGCGCCGCGATGTCCTCGCTACTCTTTGATAGATGCACGCGTTTGTCCGATGGCGGGCGCTTGGCGACCGACAGGCCGGGCCGCCATTCGGTGGCGGGGCGGATCGGTCGCGGCGTAAAACCGCCGCCGCAATTCGGGCAGACATTGGAGAGTTTGCTCTCCACGCAGTCCGCGCAGAACGTGCATTCAAAGGTGCAGATCATGGCATCGCGTGCCGCGGGCGGCAGGTCCTTGTCGCAATATTCGCAGTTCGGCCGCAGCGCCAGTGCCATGAACATCTCCTCCCGATCTCGCCATTTTCACGATCTTGGCAGAACCGCGATGGTTCGTGAACTGTCAGGAGGCCTGACGCCGGAAGGCGGGTGCTACGACGCTGCGTCCGTGCGCGGGATGTTGAGCCGCCGCGCCCAGGCGATACACTTTGCGCTCAGGCGAGGGCTGATTTCAGCGGCAGTTTTGATGTTTCCTTCAACCGATCGAGCACGATCAACGAGCGCACATGCGCCACGCTCTGATGCGGCATCAGTACATTGTTGACGAGGTCGGACAGTCCCTTGAGATCGCGCAGCACGGCCTTGAGCACGTAGTCGGCGTCACCGGTCAGCGAGTAGGCCTCCTGCACCTCGTCGACCCGCTGCACCAGCGTGCGGAACTTCTTGGCATTGTCCGGCGAGTGGGTGGCCAGTTGCACCTGGATGAAGGCGATCACGTTGAAGCCGAGCGCGTCCGATGACAGATCGGCGTGATAGCCGGAGATCACTTTCTCCTCTTCGAGCCGCATCCGCCGCCGTGAGCATTGCGAGGCCGATAGGCCGACGGCATCGGCGAGCTGCTGGTTGGTCAGCCGGCCGTCATCCTGCAAGGCAGCCAGCATCTTGAGATCGAAGGCGTCTACCGGGATCATGCGTCAAAAGCCTCTTTCATGCGTGAATCGTGCATGAATGTCGCATATTCCATCCGAATTTGCATGCACCTTGCGTCGCAAACGACCGACACTCCAGGCAAGCGATAATGCAAATCAGCTTCGGGAGATCACCATGGGTCCGTTTCCGCACGACGCGCCGGCCGCCACCATCTCGGCACATAATCCGATGGGCACCGACGGCTTTGAATTCGTCGAATACGCGCATCCGAGGCCTGAAGAACTCCACGCCCTGTTCAGGCTGATGGGCTATGTGCCGGTCGCGAAGCACAAGACCAGGAAGATCACGGTCTATCGTCAGGGCGACATCAACTATCTCGTCAATGAAGAGCCCGGAACTCACGGCTTCAATTTCGTCGCCGCGCACGGCCCGTGCGCGCCGTCGATGGCGTTCCGCGTCGTCGATGCGCAGGCGGCCTATGACCGCGCGATTTTGCTCGGTGCCGAGCCGGCGGATGCGATCGCAGCGCAGAAGACGCTCGACGTGCCCGCTATAAAGGGCATCGGCGGCAGCCTGCTGTATTTCGTCGATCGCTATGGCGCCAAGGGCTCGGCCTATGACCATGAATTCGAATGGCTGGGCGCGAAGAACCCGCGGCCCGAAGGCGCCGGCCTGTTCTATCTCGATCACCTCACTCACAACGTCCATCGCGGCCGCATGGACGTCTGGACCGGCTTCTACGAGAAGCTGTTTAATTTCCGCCAGATCCGTTTCTTCGACATCGAGGGCCGTGCTTCGGGCCTGTTCTCGCGTGCGCTGACCAGTCCGGATGGCAAGATCCGGATTCCGATCAACGAGGATGCCGGCGATGCCGGCCAGATCGAGGAATATCTTAATACGTATCACGGCGAGGGCATCCAGCACATCGCCTGCGGCGTGACGGATATCTACACGACCATCGAGAAGCTGCGCGCCGATGGCCTGCCCTTCATGCCGGCGCCGCCTGTGACCTATTTCGAGAAGATCGATGCGCGGCTGCCCAAGCATGGCGAGGACGTGCCGCGCCTGCAGAAGAACGGCATCCTGATCGACGGTGAGGGTGTGGTCGAAGGCGGCGAGACCAAGGTGCTGCTGCAGATCTTCTCGGCCAATGCGATCGGACCCATTTTCTTCGAATTCATCCAGCGCAAGGGCGATGACGGATTCGGCGAGGGGAATTTCAAGGCGCTGTTCGAGTCGATCGAAGAAGATCAGATCAGGCGCGGTGTGCTGCACGTCGGCGATAAGACGGCGGCGTAGTGTTTTTGTTCCGACAGCCTCTATAGTTGAACGCCACTCCTTAACCGTCGTGCCCGGCCTTGTGCCGGGCATCCACGTCTTGCGGCAATCGTGGATGGCCGGGACAAGCCCGGCCATGACGTGGAGAGGTCAATGCGAAATCAGGTGCATATGGACCTTACTGCGCCCACTCCTTCACCGCATCACCGAGCTCCACTTTCACCGCCGGCCGTGCTGCCGATGGCGTGCGCGAGAACCGCGGTGCGGGTGCCGGCTGTGTCGCGCCCTCGTGCTGGATGAAGACTTCGCGCGCCACCATATGCGGATGCTTGGTGGCTTCCGACATGGTCAGTACCGGCGCGAAACACACATCGGTGCCTTCCATGATTTTTGACCACTCGTCGCGGCTCTTGGTCTTGAACACCGCGGTGAGCTTGTCCTTCACCGCGGCCCAATTCTTCGAGTCCATGTGATTGTCGTAGCAAGCCTCCGAAAGCCCGGCGAGTTCGCGCAGCTCGGCATAGAATTGCGGCTCGATCGAGCCGATCGAGATGAAGTTGCCGCAGCTGCATTCGTAGACGCCGTAGAAATGCGCGCCGCCGTCCAGCATGTTGCTCTCGCGACTTTCCTTCCAGCGACCGGCCGCGGTCATGTCGAAGAACATGGTGATCAAGGATGCCGCGCCGTCGCACATGGCCGCGTCCACCACCTGGCCCTGGCCGGAGCGGCTGGCTTCCAGCATGGCGGCGAGCATGCCCATGACGAGATACATCGAGCCGCCGCCGAAATCGCCCACCAGATTCAATGGTGGCACGGGCTTGTCGGCGCCGCCGATCGCAGCGAGGGCCCCGGTGATGGAGATGTAATTGATGTCATGGCCGGCGGCCTGCGCCAGCGGGCCGTGCTGGCCCCAACCGGTCATGCGGCCATAGACCAGTCTCTTGTTGCGGCCGAGGACCACATCCGGTCCAAGGCCAAGTCGCTCCATCACGCCGGGCCGATAGCCTTCCACCAGCGCATCGGCGCTATCCAGCAGCGACAGCACTTGTGCGATGGCAGCCTTGTCCTTGAGATCGACCTCGATCACCTTGCGGCCGCGTGATGCAGCGCCTTTCGGCATCTGCTTCGGGCGCACCAGCGTGATCACTTCCGCACCCATATCGGCGAGCAGCATGCAGGCGAAGGGGCCGGGGCCGATGCCGGCAAATTCGACGATGCGTGTGCCTTTGAGCGGGCCGGTGGCTTTGGTCTGTGATCGCGACGACGCGATGGTGGTGTCCTGCACTTGCGTTTCCCATGCTTGATATTGGCCGTCGATGGCGACGGGCCGATTTGCCGGAAACTGTCTATGCTGGAGGTGACAAGGGCAAGAAGCTTTTGGCCGCAATCCTGCATGCGGCCATGCTGCGGCACTGCACAAAAATGCTGAAGCCAAAACTCGATGTCGTCCCCGCGAAGGCGGGGACCCATAACCACCGAGTTCGTGTTTTGCAAAGGCCTCTGCCGCCATTCCGCCACGACGGGATGGAGGCTATGGATCCCCGCCTTCGCGGGGATGACAATTGAGAGGTTCGAGTTTTACCCCGCCGCTTCCACCGCGCGCTGTGCCATCACCTTGATGAGATTGGCGCGATATTCCGCCGAGCCGTGGATGTCACCCATCAACCCATCGGCTGAGATCTTCACGCCATCCAGCGCTCCCGCCGACCAGTTGGCTTTCAGTGCAGCCTCGATCGCCGGCATGCGCATAACGCCGCTCTGCGATGCGCCGGTGGCTGCGACACGGACTTCGCCGGACTTTGTCTGGGCGACGAACACCGCGGTGAGTGCGAAACGCGACGCCGGGTGGCGCATCTTGGCGTAGCCGGCCTTGGCCGGAATGGGAAACGACACGGATGTGATGATCTCGTCCTCTTCCAGCGCGGTCGAGAACAGGCCCTGGAAGAAATCGTCGCCTTTGATCTCGCGCTTGTTGGTCTTGATCGTGGCATTCAGCGCCAGCACGGCCGCCGGATAGTCTGCGGCGGGGTCGTTGTTGGCAATGGAGCCGCCGATGGTGCCGCGATAGCGCACGGCGGGATCGCCGAGCACCGACGTCAGATGCACGATGGCGGGAATTGCCTTCTTGGCCGCGGGGCTCTGCGTGATGTCGTAATAGGTCGTCGCCGCCTTGATGATCAGCGCGTCGGATGTTGCCTCGATGCCGATCAAGTCCTTGATCTTCGCGAGGTCGATGACATCCGAGGGTGCCGCAAGACGCTGCTTCATCACGGGGATCAGTGTGTGGCCACCGGCGAGATATTTCGCCTCGGGATGTTTGGCGAACAGCGCTGCTGCTTCGTCGACGCTGGCGGGGCGGTGATAAGTGGTCTCGTACATCGTATTGCTTCCTTATCTTTTGGTCGTGTTTTCTTGACGCGAACCGGCTTCCACTTCGCTTGAAAACACTCCGCTTATTCCGCTGCCTGCTGCAATTGCAGCGCTTCCCAGACACGGCCGGGCGTCGCCGGCATCTCGATCTTGTTGTGGCCGAGCGCGTCCGTAATGGCGTTGATCACCGCGGGTGACGAACCGATCGCGCCGGCCTCGCCGCAGCCTTTCACGCCAAGCGGATTGCCCGGGCACAGTGTCGTGGTGTGTGAGACCCGGAACGACGGCACGTCGTCGGCGCGCGGCATGGCGTAATCCATGAACGACGCCGTCACCGGCTGGCCGTTGTCGTCATAGATAGCGCTTTCGAGCATCGCCTGCCCGATGCCCTGGGCGAGGCCGCCATGGACCTGTCCCTCGACGATCATCGGATTGATCAGCCGGCCGAAGTCATCCACCGCAACGAAGTCGACGATGTCGGTCTTGCCGGTGCCGGGATCGATCTCGACCTCGCAGATATAGGCGCCGGCGGGGAAGGTGAAGTTGGTGGGATCGTAGAACGCGCCTTCCTTCAGTCCGGGCTCCATGCCATCAGGCAGGTTGTGTGCGGTATAGGCCGCGAGCGCGACCATCGGCAGCGCGATCGCCTTGTCGGTGCCGGCCACCTTGAACTCGCCATTCTCGATGACGATGTCGCCTTCAGAGGCTTCGAGCAGATGCGCGGCGATCTTCTTCGCCTTGGCTTCCACCTTCTCCATCGCCTTGAAGATCGCGGACATGCCGACCGCCGCCGAACGCGAGCCATAGGTGCCCATGCCGAACTGCACTTTATCAGTGTCGCCATGCACGATCTGGACCTGATTGACGGAGATGCCGAGCCTGTCAGCGACCAGCTGCGCGAAGGTCGTCTCGTGACCCTGGCCGTGGCTGTGCGATCCCGTCAGCACCTCGATGGTGCCGACCGGATTGACGCGAACTTCCGCGGATTCCCACAGGCCGACGCCGGCGCCGAGCGAGCCGACTGCCTTGGACGGCGCGATACCGCAGGCCTCGATGTAGCAGGAGAAGCCGAGGCCGCGCAGCTTGCCGGCGGCTTTCGCCTTGGCCTTCCGCGCCGGGAAGCCGGCATAGTCGATGGCCTTCAGCGCCGCGTCGAGCGAGGCGCCGAAGTCGCCGATGTCATAGGCCATGATCACCGGCGTCTGATGCGGGAACTGGGTGACGAAGTTGATGCGGCGCAGTTCGGCGGGATCGACCTTCAGCTGCCGCGCCGATGTCTCCATCAGCCGCTCCACCAGATAGCTCGCTTCCGGGCGTCCGGCGCCGCGATAGGCGTCGACCGGCGTGGTGTTGGTATAGACGCCCATCACCTCGGCATAGATGGTCGGGATATTGTACTGGCCCGACAGCAGTGTCGCATAGAGATAGGTCGGCACCGAGGACGAGAACAGCGACATATAGGCGCCGAAATTGGCGTGGGTCTTCACCCGCAGGCCCAGGATCTTGTTGTTGGCATCGAACGCCATCTCGGCATGTGAGATGTGATCGCGGCCATGGGCATCGGTGAGGAAGGCTTCCGTGCGGTCGCCGGTCCATTTCACCGGGCGACGCACTTTCTTGGAGGCCCACAGCGCGACCATTTCCTCGGGATAGATAAAAATCTTCGACCCGAATCCGCCGCCGACATCGGGAGCGATGACGCGCAGCTTGTGTTCCTGCGCAACATTGTAGAACGCCGACAGGACGAGCCGCGCCACATGCGGATTCTGCGATGTCGTATGGAGCGTGAAGTGCTCTTCGGCGTCGTCATATTCCGCGACGGCTGCGCGCGGCTCCATCGCGTTCGGCACCAGACGATTGTTGGTCAGGTCCAGCGAGACGATATTGGCGGCCTTGCTGAAGGCGTCATTGGTCAGCTTCTCGTCGCCGATCGCCCAGTCATAGACCACATTGCCCGGCGCTTCCGGATGCAGTTGCGGTGCGCCTGAGGCGAGCGCTGCGGTCATGCTGCTGACGGCAGGGAGTTCTTCATAAGTCACGACCACGGCCTCGGCCGCATCCTTCGCCTGGTTCTTGGTCTCGGCGATCACCACGGCGACTGCCTGACCGACGAAGCGCGCGGTGTCCGGCGCCATCGCCGGCCATGCGCCCATTTTCATCGGCGTGCCGTCCTTGGAGGACACCGCCCAGCCGCAGATCAGGTTGCCGATCTTGTCGTCCACCAATTGCTGTGCGGTGAGCACGTCCACCACGCCCGGCATATCCTTGGCGGCGGAAGCGTCGATGCCTTTGACCTTGGCATGGGCATGCGGGCTGCGGATGAAATGCGCGTGGGTGAGGCCGACGATCTTGACGTCGTCGACATAGCGGCCGCGGCCGGTGATGAATCGCTTGTCTTCCTTGCGCGCAACGCGTGCGCCGATGCCTTCAACGCCCATCTCATGGGTCTCCCTGCCGGAGTTTTTGATTGTCCGCGCTTTCCATCGAAAGGCGCGGTTGGCTCAGCTCAGATCAATGCGCCGCGGCTCATTCAGCCGCTTGCGCAACCTTCATGCGTCCGGCGGCGTCGAGCACCGATTTGACGATGTTGTGGTAGCCGGTGCAGCGGCAGATATTGCCTTCGAGCTCGTGGCGCACCGTCTCTTCATCGAGATCGCCCGCGTGGCGATTCACGATGTCGATCGCCGACATGATCATGCCAGGCGTGCAGTAGCCGCATTGCAGGCCGTGATTGTCGCGGAACGCCGCCTGCATCGGATGCAGCTGGTCGCCCTTGGCAATGCCTTCAATGGTGGTGACATTGGCGCCGTCGATCTGACCGACAAGCGTGGTGCAGGATTTCACGGCCTTGCCGTCGATATGAACGATGCAGGCGCCGCACTGGCTGGTATCGCAGCCCACATGGGTCCCGGTCAGGTTGAGATTTTCGCGGAGCAGGTGGACGAGAAGCGTTCTGTCTTCGACCGTGGCAGAGACAGATTTGCCATTGACAGTCAGTTTCACTGTGGACACGCAGACCTCCCGGTATTTTTTAATTATTCCAATTAGAAGCGCGGTCCGGAAAGTTTGCAACTGGGAATTTGGTGGGGTGACTTTCTGCCCTCTCCCCCAGCGCGGCGAAGCCGCGCGCCGCGGGAGAGGGTGGATCGACCGCGCAAACGGTCGAGACGGGAGAGGGGGCCACGAGCACTGTGCGTTGCTGTTACCCCTCTCCCACCTTCGCTTCGCTCAGGCACCCTCTCCCGCAAGGGGAGAGGGGAAGTAAGCAACGCGCGTATCCCTCCTGCAAATTTGTGCCTTCATATCCGCAGGCCGCAATGCTCTAGTCGCGGCGCAATAAATGCCGCAAGCGATTGCGGACAATAACAATTCTGCGACGAGGAGTTTTCGGGAGTGATCGACAAGCGCGTAGCCAGCGCGGCCGAGGCCGTGGCTGGGGTGAAGGACGGGGCAGTCGTCCTGGTGGCCGGGTTCGGTACTGTCGGCATTGCCGATGATCTGCTGGAGGCGCTGCACGAGCAGGGTGCGACCAATCTCACCATCGTCCACAACAATGCCGGCAATGGCGACACTGGTTTGGCCCGGCTGATCAATTCCGGTCGCGTAGCCAAGGTGATCTGCTCCTATCCGCGCTCCGGCGACTACAGCGCCTTCCTGAATGCCTATCGTGCCAAGACGCTGGAACTCGAACTCGTCCCGCAGGGCATCATCAGCGAGCGCATGCATGCCCATGCCGCCGGGCTTGGCGGCTTCTTCTCGCCGGTCACGGCGCATACGAAACTTGCCGAGGGCAAAGAGACCCGCGAGATCGACGGCGTGCTGTATGTGTTCGAGAAGCCGCTGAAGGGCGACATTGCACTGCTGCGCGCCAAGAAGGCGGATCGCTGGGGCAACCTCGTCTATGACCAGTCGGCGCGTAACTTCAATCCGATCATGGCCATGGCTGCCGATCTCAGCGTCGTGCAGGTCAATGAAATGGTTGAACTCGGCAGTCTCGATCCGGAAGCGGTGGTGACGCCGAGCATTTTCATCGATCGTGTGGTGGTAGTGGGAGCAAAGGCATGACGTCGTCTGATAAGACCGCAACATACAAGCCGCTCAATCGCGACCAGATGGCCTGGCGCGCCGCGCAGGACCTGCAGGAAGGTGCCTATGTCAATCTCGGCATCGGCATGCCGACGCGGGCGGCGAGCTACGTGCCCGATGGCCGCGAGGTGATCTTCCACAGCGAGAACGGCATTCTCGGCCTCGGGCCGAAGCCGGAGCCCGGCGCGGAAGACGAGAACCTGATCGATGCCGGCAAGAACTACACGACGCTGATCAAGGGCGGGGTGTTCATGCATCACGCCGACGCGTTCCTGATGATCCGCGGCAAGCATCTCGATGTCAGCCTGCTCGGCGCCTTTGAAGTCTCCGAAGCCGGCGATCTCGCCAACTGGACCACGGAAGATCCGTCTTTTCCGCCCGGTGTCGGCGGCGCGATGGATCTGGCGGTCGGCGCCAAGGAAATCCGCGTGATCATGGATCATACGGACAAGGCCGGTAAGCCGCGTATCCTCAAGAAGTGCCGGCTGCCGCTCACGGCACCGGGCTGCGTCAAGCGCATCTACACCAATCTGGCGGTCATTGACGTCACGGAGCAGGGCCTGTTCGTGCGCGAGATGGTCGAGGGCATGACGCTGGAGCAGTTGCAGGCGCTCACCGAGCCCAAGCTGCAGCTCGCCAACAACTGGCAGTCGCTCACCCCGCCCGCAATGGCGGCGTAGTTGGCTCGTCATTCCGGGACAGGACGGACCGCGTAGCGGGGCCGGCATGGGCCCGGAATCTTGAGCTGCTTTGCACAACATGTCGAGATTCCGGGTTCGGTCCCGCCGCCTACGGCGTCGGCCCGCCCCGGAATGACAGTCCTGTTCGCCTGCCGCGCAACCTCCAGAAGTTCCGGTATCCGTTTACTCGTCCTTAGCCAATGTGCCGTAGGTTTGGGCATCGGCTTTGCGCGCGCTTGCGCGCGATGACCGGGATGTTGGGAGTGATGAACGGGGGCCCCACGTGGCAACGACGACGCTTGTCCGGAAGAAGCCGGCTTCTTTTAAGTTTCCTGCCCTCAGGTTCCGCGCCAAGGTGACGCTGGGCTTTGCGGCCGTGCTCGCCATATCCGCGCTCAGCATGGTGCTCGCTTATGTCGGCTTCGAACGCATCTCGGCCGGCGTGGTGTCGTATCGCACCAGCGTTGCGGAGTCCGGCCTGGCCCGCAATATCGACCGCGAACTGACCTCCTATCAGGCGCTGACGCGCTATTACGTCCTCACCAGCAATGAAGCGGATGCCAAGGCAGCGAAGGCTGCGGAAACCAGTCTGAAGGACGCCATCGACCAGTCGATGAAGGTGACCAAGGACTCCGCGCGGCTCGACAAGATCACCAAACTGTCCCGCGAATTCATTACGTTCACCAAGGTGTTCGCCGACATCCTCACCGTCAAGGGACAGAACGACGCCATCGCCTCGACCCAGTTGTCGCGCACCAGCCTGATGCTGCGCAACAAGATCGATGATCTCGGCGACACCGCGACCATGGCCGGCCTTGCCTCCGTGCAGGATCAGGTCAAGGAAATCACCACCCAGTTCATCACCGCGACCTCGCTCGTGAACACCTATATCGGCAAGGCCGAGGACAAGACCTCGAATGCCGCGACGGCCCGCATCAAGTTCCTGCAGAACTCGTTCGCGACGATCTATGCCAATGACGACAAGATCAACAACAAGGTGAAGGAGATCACCGCGGAGACGAAGCTCTACGCCGATGCTTTCGTCAAGTTCGTCGAGAACACCAAGAAGGTCGACGGTCTCGTTCAGGAAATGTCGGAGACGGCGGGAGCGATCACCAAGCTGTCGACGGCGATGAAGGGGGATCTGCTGTCCGATCAGCAGCGTCTTGAAACCGAATCCGACACCACGATCCACGACACCGAGCGCCAGGTGATGGTGCTGGGCGTTGGCGGCTTCATCGTCGGTGCCATCCTTGCGCTGCTGCTGGGCCGTAGCATTGCCGGTCCGATGATTGCGATGTGCGCAGCGATGCGCAAGCTCGCAGCCGGCGACTTCGAAGTGGTGCTGCCGGGTCTTGGCCGCCGCGACGAACTCGGCGACATGGCGTCCGCCGTGGAAGAGTTCAAGGTACAGGCCATCGCAAAGGCCGAGCGGGATGCCGCGACTCAGGAAGAGCAAAGCCGCGAGGCCGGTGCGGCGCGCCGTGCCGAACTCATCCGCTTTGCTGACGATTTCGAGGCCGCCGTGGGCGCGATCGTCTCGAACGTGTCGGCATCGGCCGGGCAGCTGGAAACCGCAGCGGGCACGCTGACGCGCACCGCCGAGACCACCGAGGGATTGTCGAGCCGCGTCGCCGGCGCATCGGATCAGGCCTCCTCGAACATGCAGTCAGTGGCGACCGCGACCGAGGAGCTCTCGCTGTCGGTCAATGAAATCGGCCGCCAGGTGCAGACCTCCAGCAAGATCGCCGACAGTGCGGTCGTGCAAGCGCAGCAGACCGATGCCCGCATCGGCGAGTTGTCGCGCGCAGCGCAGCGCATCGGCGACGTCGTCGATCTCATCACGGCGATTGCCGAACAGACCAACCTTCTGGCGCTCAATGCGACCATCGAGGCTGCGCGTGCCGGAGATGCCGGCCGCGGCTTCGCGGTTGTGGCGTCCGAAGTGAAGTCGCTGGCCAGCCAGACCGCCAAGGCGACCGAGGAAATCTCGACTCAGATCGCGGGTATGCAGAGTGCGACGCAGGAGTCGGTGTCGGCGATCAAGCAGATCGGCAACACCATAGGCGAGATTTCCGGCATTGCCTCGGAGATCGCCAGCGCCGTCGAGCAACAGGGCGCTGCCACGCGCGAAATCGCGCAGAACGTTCAGCGCGTTGCCCACGGCACCCAGCAGGTCGCCGGCGATATCGTCGATGTGAATCGCGGTGCGACCGAAACCGGCGCTGCATCGGCTCAGGTGCTGAATTCGGCACAGACCCTGTCGAGCGAAAGCGCGCGCCTGCGTGCCGAGCTGGACCGGTTCATGGGGAATATCCGCGCGGCGTAAACGCGATGCCCGCACCTATAACTCCGTCATGCCCGGGCTTGTCCCGGGCATCCACGTCTTTGCGGGGCGTGAGAAGACGTGGATGGCCGGGACAAGCCCGGCCATGACAGCGTTTCAATAGTAGCGATGCTGCGTGCGGCTACTTCTTTTCAGCCATATAAGCCCGCCATCCGCCAAACGACGAGATGTCCCGCGCGCCTTCCGTCGCCTTGGCTTCCACGAGGAAGCCCTTGACGCTCGACCCGTCGGACAATGTCAGCGTGCCGATCGACATCGGCTGCGGAAGCGATGCAACGAACTTGCCGAAGGCTTCTGCCGACAACGCCCAGACTTCGACGGCGATTTCCGCGCCCGAGCCGGCGGCGACGCGCAGGAGGCCGGGCTTCGCCGGCGTCGTGCCGTTGAGCGCATAGAATTTGTAGTCCGGCGCCGTCGTCGTGGCTTTCAGCAGGCGACCGTTCAGCGCCATCAATTCGCCGTTCAGCGCCATGCCGGAGAGATGCGCGCCGACCACCGCGATCGCGATTTCGCCTTCGGCCAGCTCAGTGGACAGTGCCGCCAGCGCCGGCTGCGGCAGGGCCCCGGCGCCAACCGGCAATTTGGTGTCGGCGTGAAACACGCGGCCGATGCTCGCCAGCAAGGCGTCGTCGCCGCCCGGCGCCAGTAGCGTGATGCCGAACGGGATGCCGTCGGCACGCATGGCCGCGGGGATGGCGAGGCCACAGAGGTCGAGCAGGTTGACGAAGTTGGTGTAGGTGCCGAGCCGCGAATTGAGCTCGATGGGGTTGGCGAGCACCTGCGCCGTCGTATAGGCGGTCGGTGCCGTCGGCAGCACCAGCGCGTCGATAGCCGTGAAGGCCTGCTCGGCGACCCGCTTCAGCTCCTGCAACTTGTACAAAGCCGCAAACGTATCCGTCGCGCTCTGCCGTGCACCGGCGATGGTGATCTCGCGCGTCACCGGATGAATTGCATCCGGCGCAGACGCCAGCAGGTCGCGGATCACCAGCAGCCGCTCGGCGACCCACGGGCCGTCGTAAAGCAACCGCGCGGTCTCATAGAAAGGCTCGAGGTCGAACTCGACCAGTGTCGCGCCCAATGACGTCCAGCGCTTCAGCGCGTCCGCATAGGCTTTCTCCGAGGCCTTGTCGCCGAAGAAGATCAACTGACCGTTGCGCGGCACACCAAGCTTCAATCCTTTCGGAAAGTCGGTGAGCGAACCCGGCACCCGCTTGCGCGAATAGGGATCATGGGCGTCATAGCCGCCCATCACGTCGAGCGCGGCAGCAGCATCGTCCACCGTGAGCGTGAAGATCGACACGCAATCCAGCGTCCGGCACGCCGGCACCACGCCGGCGGTCGGGATCAGGCCGAGGCTCGGCTTGAGGCCGACGATATTGTTGAGCATGGCGGGCACGCGGCCGGAGCCGGCTGTGTCGGTGCCGAGTGTCAGCGGCACGAGGCCTGCGGATACCGCAACGGCAGAGCCGGAGCTCGATCCGCCCGGCACGAGATCGTCGCGGATCGCATTCTTGGGAATGCCATAGGGCGAGCGCACGCCGACCAGACCTGTCGCGAACTGGTCGAGATTGGTCTTGCCGATGATGATCGCGCCAGCGGCGCGCAGCCGCGCCACGGCGCTGGCGTCACGCGTTGCGTTATAGGCGAAAGCGGGACAGGCGGCGGTGGTCGGCAAACCGGCGACGTCGATATTGTCCTTCACGCCGACCGGCACGCCGTAGAGCGGCAGCGTTGCAGGATCCTTCGCAGCGAGCGCCTCGGCTTCGGCAATCGCTTCGGCCTCAACGCGGAGTGTGATGAAGATGGCCGTGTCACCGCGGTCGCGGATGCGCTGATAGCTGCGGGCGACTGTCTGTGCGGGCGTCACGGTGCCGGCGCGGTGCGCGGCGACGATGGCGGCGATCGTTTCGGGAACGGACTCACTCACGATGCGAACCTGCTGCGGATGGCACGGGTGTGCCACCCGCAGGTTGAGACGATGTTATTCAGCAGGCACGGCAAGTGGCGGCTCCGATTGCGGGACAGAAGACAGGCTGGTTGCGCCGAACTTGTCCGCGGCAAAGAGCCCGGCTGCAACAAGAGCATAAGCGAGAGCGACGCCGGGCGTCACCCCCAATCCGCCGCCGATCCCGATGGCCTCGCCATGCATGAAGCCGAAATAGGTCAGGACGGCGCCGGCCAGAGCGAAGGCCGAAGCGTTGAGGAATTTGCGTTCGATGACGAACACCGCGATGGCGCCGAGCACCAGGCCGACCAGGATCGAGCCACCGCCCATGACTTCGAGGCCGTGGAACAGCACGCCGTTCTGTCCCATCTTGGCGATGAATTCGGGCGAGTGGATCGCCCCGAAATTCATCCCGGCGGCGCCGAGTGCGCCCGACAGCAGCACCGTAGCCCAGGCCGCAAGATGCGGTGTCAACGCAAGCGCGATGGCCGGCGCGTGTTCGCGTGGCGTGGTCTCGAACGCCTGCGCACAGATCAACATGCCGATATAGAGCAGGATCGGTGAGATCGCGACCACAGGGATAACGGCCAGCATCAGTGAGATGACGCCGAACCAGGAAAGTACGATCACCATCAGGCCGGTCGCTGCCGAGTAGCCGATCCGGCCACCCATCGCTTTCCAGCCGGGATGGCCGATATAGACCGCGTTGATGAAGGGGTTGCCCATCAGGCAGCCGATCAGCGAGACGACGCCGTCGGCGGTCAGCACGCGGGTGGTCGGATATTCGTCGCCGGCAGCTTCCGCGCTTTCGACGTTGTCCATCGCTTCGACCAGATCGTAGATGCCGTAGGGAATGGCGGTGACCAGGATGATGCCGAGGAACTGAAATCCCGAGAACACGTGATCGAAGGCTGGCAGCGGCACCGAGAAACCGAAATTGGTGAAGGCCGCCTTGACGCCGGCAACGCTGACGCCGCCGATTCCGACGCCAAACAGATTGGAGCTCCAAGCGATCACCATGCCGACGCCGATCGCGACGAGGCCAGCCGGAATCCCCTTGGGATATTTATAGCCGCCGAACCAGCTCAGCATGATGATGGCAAAACAGGTGAGGCCGATCACCGGCGTCATGAACATTTCCAGCGCCGGACGCATCGCGATGAAAGCAATGGAGACGCCGGCCAGCGTGCCCAAGAGCGCGGCGCGCGGTGTCACCTTGCGGATCCACGGCGCGATGAAGCCGCCGATCATCAGGATGAAGCTCTGGAAGAACACCCAGACGAGGCCGGCTTCCCAGCCCTTGATGGGATCGCCGGTGGTGATCGAGATCGGCAGCATGATCACGAAGGTGACGATGAACATATGCGGCACGCTGATGCCCGAGGGCAGCGCGCAGACATCGCTGCGGCCGGTCTTCTGCGCCAGTTTGTAGGCGAGCCAGGCGTAGTACATCGTCGACAGGCACATCATCAGGCCCATCGCCGGCAGGATGCGTCCGAACACGATGTTGTCAGGCATTTTCAGGACGAAGCGCAGCAAGCCGGTCAGCACCAGCATGTTGACGAGAATATTGGTGCCGAAGCCGAAAAACGCATTCCAGTCGCCCGGTGTCCATAGAGCGGGCTTGAAGTCGGATTTGCCGGCAGAATCTTTAGAAAACGTCCCCGCGGTCGTGCTCATCGTGATGCTCCTGCTGCAAGTTTGTTGGAAGTCTCCGGTGCATGTTCAGAACGTGTGATGGCGTCGAGAATGGCGGCGGAGTCGGCGACCCAGCCGAAGATGCCGCCCTGGGCCTTGATCATCTTCAGGCCCATCTCGTGGAATTCGGGGAAGTAGGATGCGCAGCCATCCGCGATGACGATGCAGCGATAGCCGCGGTCGTTGGCTTCGCGCACGGTGGTGTTGACGCAGACCTCCGTGGTGACACCGCAGACCAGCAGCGTGTCGATGTCGCGCGCCTTGAGATCGGCGCCGAGCGTCGTGGCGTAGAATGCGCCCTTGCCGGGCTTGTCGATGACGATCTCGCCTTCGACGGGATAGAGTGCGGGAATGATGTCGTGACCGGCCTCGCCGCGAATGAGGATGCGTCCCATCGGACCGGGATCGCCGATCCGCAGTGACGGCGCTCCGCGTTCGATCTTGGCGGGCGGTGCGTCGGAGAGGTCAGGCAGGTGCCCCTCACGGGTGTGCGCCACCATCATTCCGGTTTCGCGCGCGGCTTTCAGGACCGCGGCGATCGGGGCGACGGCGCTGGCGAGTTGCGACACGTCGTTGCCGAGCGTCTCGCCGAAGCCGCCGGGCTCCATGAAATCGCGCTGCATGTCGATGATGACGAGCGCCGTCGTGCCCCAGTCAACCGCGATCGGGCCGGGTTCTGCAAGGACCGTCGTTGTATGCAGTGAGTCCGCCATTGCCGTGTACTCCCCGAGGCATGGATGTCTCAGAGGTTAACAAAGCAAGCAGCGTGCCATTGTGTACAACTGCGACGGTGGAATAGTTTAGGAGATTATATTTATATAAATCATATGGTTATTTCAGAATAGCTTTGCGGCCTAAATGTCGCTCGCAAGCCGGACGCTGGTTAATTGCTTAGTTTGTAGCCGGGGCTGATAGATTGGCAGCGACCGCACGTCATCGCAGCCCGGAGGGCTGCAATGACGCGGCGCGCTTGCCCTCAATCCCAGCCGTCGCCCTTGATGCCTGGATTCGCATAAACGATGCCGCCATCCACCGCGATGGTCGCGCCGACCACATAGTCGCCGGCGCGCGAAGCGAGATAGATCGCGGCGCCCGCCATGTCCTCGTCGGTGCCGATCCGGCCGGCGGGCACGCGGGTTGCCACTTCATCGGCATTGTCGCGTGCAGCCTTGTTCATGTCGGACTGGAACGGGCCCGGCGCGATGGCCGTGACGACGACGTGATCCTGGATCAGTTTGACGGCCATCCGCCGCGTCAGGTGGATCAGGCCGGATTTGCTCGCCGCATAGGAATAGGTCTCCATCGGATTGACGAAGATGCCGTCGATGGAGGCGATATTGATGACCTTGGCGGGCTTGTCCGCGCTGGCTGCTGCACGCAGCGGCCCGGCCAGTGCCTTGGTCAGAAAGAACGGCGTCTTGACGTTCAGCGTCATCACCTTGTCCCAGCCGCTCTCCGGAAAATCATCGAAGTCCGCGCCCCAGGCAGCGCCCGCATTGTTGACGAGAATGTCGAGCTTGGGTTCGCGCTTCTTGATTTCGGCAGCCAGCATCTCGATTCCGGCCATGGTGGAGATGTCGATCGGCAGCGCGATGCATTCGCCGGCATATTGCGCGGAGAGTTCTTTCGCGGTGGCTTCGCACGGGCCGGCCTTGCGCGCGGTGATATAGACCTTCGCCGCGCCCTGGCTGAGAAATCCTGCCGCGATCATCTTGCCGATGCCGCGCGAGCCGCCGGTGACGAGTGCAATGCGGCCATCGAGCGAAAACAGATTGGTGAACATGACGCCTCCCGCTTGTTTTGTCGTTGGACCGATTGTGTGCGGCGGCGGGCAAGGGGAGTCAACAAGGGGAGTCAACAAGGCGAGTCAACAAGCGCTGCTGCAGTTGACCCAGATCAAGGCCGGAACCGGCGGCCGGCGTAGGCTTCTCGCGTTGGTTCGTCCAGCAAACGGACCTCAACCCAACGGGAGAGTGTCATGAGAGCCCATCAAATTATGACCCGCAAGCTCGTCACCGTGTCGCCGGACGCGTCGATTAGCGAAGCTGCGCGGCTGATGATCGATTATCACGTCAGCGGATTGCCTGTGGTGGATGCGGCCGGCAAGCTGGTCGGCATTGTGACCGAGCGGGACTTCCTGCGTCGGCACGAGGTCGGCACGCAGCGCAGGCGTCCGCGCTGGCTCGAATTCGTGCGTGGCCCCAGCCTGCAGGCCATCGATTATGTCCGCGAAGCCGGCCGCAAGGTGCACGAGATCATGACCCGCGAGGTCCGGACGGTGACCGAGGAGACCGGTCTGGCCGATATTGTCGACGTGATGGAGAAGTATCACATCAAGCGCGTGCCGGTGGTGCAGGGCGACAAGCTCGTGGGTATCGTCAGCCGGCAGAATTTCGTCGAAGCCATCGCCGATCTCATGCACGATGTCTCCGATGTCGGGTCGAGTGATGCGTTGATCCGCCGCCGCATCGTCGCTGTGCTCAGGCATAACGAATGGACACCATTCGGCCTCGACGTCCGGGTGAAGGATGGCGTCGTGGACATCGACGGCTTCATCACGGACGAGAATGTCCGTCGGGCGATTGTCGTGGCTGCTGAAAATGTGACTGGCGTAACCCGCGTCAACGAGCATCTGTGCTGGGTCGATCCGATGTCGGGCGTGTATTTTCCGCCGGATGCCGATCTGCCGCAAAAGCCGGTTTGATCCGGCGCGGGGCGCAGGACTCCAGCAAGGCGGCAGTTCGCCTGCAGCGGGCCAGACTATCCGACGCCGCCGCGCTGGAAGCCGTTCCACATTGCAGTGGCCGCGCCGGAGGTCAGCACCGGCAGATAGCGGGTGTCCTGATAGTTGCCGTTCAGCGAGACCCGCGGCAGCGCTGTGAGCTGCGAGAAGTTGTCCGAGGCGATCACGCCGGGGCGCGTCGTCACGGCTGTTTCGAAGCCGGCGCTTTTCGCCAGTGCGAATTCCCGTGAGCCCGCGGCGCAGCGGTCGCCATAGGGATAGGCAAGATGCACGGCCGGGCGCTGCAGAACGTTTTCGATATCGGTGCGGCTGGCTGACAGCTCATGCACGACCATCGCTTCGCTCTGTTTGGCGAGATTGCAGTGGCTGACGGTATGCGCGCCGATTGTCACCAGCGGATCGGCGGCGAAAGGCTTGAGTTCGTCCCACGACATGCACAGCTCACGGCTGACCGCGTCTTCGTCGATGCCATGCGCAGCGCAGAGTGCGCTGACCTCGCGGCGGATATCCGCTTCTTCCGGCAATCCGCGCAGCCAGCCATGCAGGCGGTCGAACGCCATGTCCTTGCCGGCGAGAGTCGATGTGTCCAGGCGCACCATCTGTCCGTCGATCGGGGCCTCGATCGCATCGGCCCTGGCAACGACGCGCTCCAGCGCCACCCACCACAGCCTGCCTGTGCCGGAGGCGAAGTCGCTGGTGACATAGACCGTGAAGGGAGCGTCGAAATCCCGCATCGCGGGCAATGCATGGTCGCGGTTGTCGCGATAGCCGTCGTCGCAGGTGAAACAGGCGAAGCGGCGCGAGAAATCCCGCTCCGTCAACCGCCGCTGCACTTCATCGGGCGTCACGATATCGACGTCGGTTGCGCGCAGATAAGCGAGGGTGGCGCGCAGGAAATCCGGCGTGATCTCGAGGTGACGGTTGGGCTGGAACGGACCGGCATGCGCAGGACGCACATGGTGCAGCATGAAAATGGTGCCCACGCCGCCGAAGATCGGTCGCAACACCCGGTGGGCGCCGCTGAAATACAGCGCGTCCAGGCCGGCACGAATAATCGTGTTGCGAATCTGCTTCATCGTATGACCGAGCAATTGATGCTACCCACGGAAATGATCAGAAACGATTGAACAAAGCGTTATTCGAATACCCGCGGCGACGCCAGAGGTTTGCCTTGATTTCAATTTGACAGTCCCGCAAGGGTTTGTTTTCTCTCTGTTTCCAGACCCGCAGGACGTCGAATGCACGGATTTTACAGGTGGAGTGCCAAATGGTGGCCCGGGCTCATCCCGCTTGCCATCCTTTGGGCGGTTGCTGCCTGGGTTAGCACGATTCCACTTGAAACGGATTTAACGGCGCACAGCACTGCGGCGCTGAAAAACACGATCCTCGACAAGAGCCAGATCACGGTTGCCGGCCGTGACGTATCGTTTTCTGCCGAAGCGTTTTCCGAAGATGGTCGCCGCAGTGCGGTCTCGTCGGTCGAGGCCACGCCGGGCGTTCGCCTGGTCAATGACGAAACCCGTCTCGTCGCCGAGGCCAAGCCGTTCGTCTGGGTCGCGGAGCGCGACAATGTCCGCGTCACGCTGTGGGGCACCGCGCCATTGCCAGCCAGCAAGGCGCGCATTGTGGAAGCGGCCCGGGCCGCACTCAGCGGAACCGAGGTCTCCGACCGCATGGGTCTGAAGCGCGGCGCGCCGCCGCGGTTTGATGCCGCAGCTGTGCTGTTGCTCGATCAGGTCGCCAAGCTGAAGGAAGGCAAGGCGGTGATTTCGGATACCAATGTCAGCCTCTCCGGCATGGCGCGTGATCTCGGCGGCCGCGAAGCCATTGCGGCGGCGCTGAAGAATCTGCCGGAAGGTTTCACGGTCGCGGCCAATGACGTCAAGGCGCCGCCCTATGTGTTCCAGGCCAACAAGGACCCGGTGACGAATACGCTGACGCTGAGTGGCTATGTCCCGGACAACACCATTCACGCCGCGCTGGCGTCGGCTGCCGGACGCAAGTTCGGCAATGAGAAGATCGTCGATAACCTGAAGGCCAGCATCGGCGCGCCCGGTGGTTTTGCCGCCGCGGTGACGACGGCGCTGGGTGCGCTGTCGCGGCTGTCGACGGGGACCCTGGTGGTGTCCGATCGCGAGGTGAAGCTGTCAGGTGACGCACTCTACGAAGTCGCCGCCGACCAGATCCGCGCAAGTCTGGCGCGCGAGCTCCCGCAGGGTTGGCAGGCCAAGGCCGAAGTCTCGGTGAAGCCCGCCGCGGCGCCGGTCGATGCCAGCGTGTGCCAGCAGCTCTTTGCGCAGAACCTGACCAAGGGCCGCATCCGGTTCGAGCCCTCCAGCGCCAGCATCAATGTGGATTCCGCGGGCTTGCTCGATCGCCTCGTGGAAATCGCCATGCGCTGTCCCAATGTCCGGGTCGAGATCGCCGGTCACACTGACGGCGATGGCGACGCGGCGTTCAATCAGTCGCTGTCGGAAAAGCGTGCGCTCGCCGTCGAAGAATATCTCGTGAAGGCCGGCCTGCCGGCGGACCGTTTCTCCACCATCGGCTACGGCAGCACCCAACCCATCGCCACCAACGATACCGACGAAGGCAAGCTGCAGAATCGCCGGATCGAATTCGTCGTGAGGCAAGCGCCATGACCTATCTCGCGATGTTTCACTGGGGCTGGCTGCTCGGGGCGTTCCTGATCGGCTTCTGCATGGGCTGGATCGCCGTGGTCTATCGCGGGCGTTCGGTGTCGCGGGTCTGGATCCAGCGCCTGTCGGTGCTCGCCGCGGTCATCGTCGGCATCGCGATTGCCAAGGTCGTGCCCGGCCGCTTCGGCTACTGGCTCGATCTCGGCCTCGCATTGTTCGGCTTCTATCTCGTCGGCTGCGCCATTGGGTCGTGGCTGCGCGACATCGTGGTGGTCAGGCAGCAGGCCCGCGTGACCTGAGGTCTGCGGCGCATGTTGCTGCCGTCTTTTTTATCAACGTCTCGCCGCCAAATCGGCGGCATGAGGTCACGAAAGCCTCATTGTCACGTGAGACGCGTCACGACGTCGGCATTTTGCCGCAGCGAATGCGCCCGAGAGGCTGGTGGTTTGTTAGGACTGACCTAATATACTGATGTGGCTTGTTTTTATTCACAGTCGGCGAATTCCACTTTGCCGCAAAACGCGCTACGACGGTTGTGCCGGAGACAACTGATGTGGCGGTTCCGCCGAGGCTAGTCTGACTTCCTGGTCCAGATCTCTCTGGTCAGGGGATCGCATTCGAGGTTGAGATGCTGGAAGCAATACGCAGGGCGATCTCGTTTCTGCGCGAGAAGCAAATCCTGCACAAGCTCGGTGTCTTGATCAGCGTCGCGGTGATCGGCATCGCCTGCTACATGCTGTATCACAAGCTGCGCAACATCGACGCTGCTGCCGTTTTCCGGGCGATGACCGAGACCGAGCCGCGGCTGATCATGTTGTCGGCGCTGTCGGTCGCCGCCGGCTATTTCACGCTGACATTCTATGACTGGTTCGCCGTGCGCACGATCGGTCGCCGCGACGTGCCGTACCGGATCAACGCGCTGGCGGCCTTCACCAGCTATTCCATCGGCCACAATGTCGGCGCCAGCGTCTTCACCGGCGGCGCGGTGCGCTATCGCATCTATTCGGCCTGGGACCTCAGCGCGGTCGATGTCGCCAAGATCGTCTTTCTCGCCGGCCTGACCTTCTGGCTCGGCAATCTCGCGGTGCTCGGCATGGGCATCGCCTATCACCCGGAGGCGGCCAGCGCGATCAACCAGGTGCCGCCATGGATGAACCGCATCCTGGCCTATATCATCCTCGCCGGCCTCGTCGGCTATGTGGTCTGGGTCTGGATGAAGCCGCGCAGCGTCGGCCGCGGCCCATGGTCGGTGGTACTGCCGGGTGGCCCGCTCACCTTGCTGCAGATTACCATCGGCATCATCGATCTCGGTTTCTGCGCGCTGGCGATGTACATGCTGGTGCCCGCCGAGCCTGACGTCGGTTTCGTCGTGGTGGCGGTGGTGTTCGTCTCGGCCACCTTGTTGGGTTTCGCCAGCCATTCGCCCGGCGGTCTTGGCGTGTTCGACGCCGCCATGCTGGTTGGCCTCGAAATGATGGATCAGGAAAAGCTGCTGGCTGGCATGCTGCTGTTCAGGGTGCTTTATTACCTCGCGCCGTTCTTTATATCAGTCATGTTACTGACGCTTCGCGAGCTTATTATCGGTTCGCGATCGAAAAAGCTGCAGGCGGTCGCGGCGGACGCCAAGCCCGGCGTCGGCCACCCGCTCAAGGAACATGGTCGCTCCGGCGCCTGATATACGTTCGCATTCGCAGCAGGAAGAGATCCGGTTCAGATGGCCATTGAAGCTTCTCCATCGACCATGTTTTCGCCGTGGCCAGATCGGCTGCGGCATTCCGCGATCATCCTGCTGGCCGCCGGCCTGGCCTTGGCCGCATTGGTGTTTTTCGGCGAGCTGTCACCGCTGCGCGCGGGCATCGTGTTCGTCTGCATCGCCGGCGCGGCGCTGGTGCCGTGGCGGCTGCATGACGTGGTGACGGCGCGCGACGAGGCGCTGGCCGCCAATCCTGTCGAGGCGCCCGCGGTGCGCGCCATCATTGCCGGCATTCCCGATCCCGCCGTGCTGCTCGACCGTGCCGGCCGCGTCATCCATCTCAATGCCGCAGCGGCGCAGCTTGCGCCGGCACTCCGCAAGAACGAACTGGCGCAATTCGCGCTGCGTTCGCCGGAAATCATCACCGCCTTGCGCGAGTCCATCGCCACCACCGAGCCGCGCCGCGCGACCTATCTCGATCATGTCCCGGTCGATCGTTGGATGGAACTGATGATCACGCCGGTGCCGGTTCCGACCGCCTTTGGCGGCACCGACACCTGCATGCTGATGACGTTCCACGACCAGACGCCGCTGCGCCGTGTCGAGGAAATGCGTGCCGACTTCGTCGCCAATGCCAGCCACGAGCTGCGCACGCCGCTGGCGGCGCTGTCCGGCTTCATTGACACGTTGCAGGGACCGGCCAAGGACGACGCCAAGGCGCGCGAGCGCTTTCTCGGCATCATGCACGCGCAGGCGACCCGCATGGCACGGCTGATCGATGATCTGCTGTCGCTGTCGCGCGTCGAACTGTCGGCGCATGTGCGGCCAGATACGCTGGTCGATATTCTCCCCATCATCCGCCAAGTCGGCGACGGGCTGGAGCCGCTGGCCAATGAGCGCAACGTCAGGATCGAAATGGCGCTGCCGGAGACGCCGGTGTCCATCGCTGGCGATCGCGAGGAATTGCTTCGGCTGTTCGAGAACCTGATCGAGAACGCGCTGAAATACGGCGCGTCCGGTGGCAAGGTGGACGTATCGTTGACCACGGAGTCGACTTCGGAGGGTGTGCCGGAAATCCGCGTCGCCGTGCGGGACTATGGCCCGGGCATCGCCCCCGAGCATCTGCCGCGCCTGACTGAGCGTTTCTACCGGGTCGATGTCGGCGACAGCCGCGCACAGGGCGGTACGGGCCTCGGCCTCTCGCTGGTGAAGCACATCCTGAACCGGCATCGCGGCCGGCTGCTGATCGAAAGCGTGCCGAAGAATGGCGCGACTTTTACCGCCGCCTTTCCGCAGGTGAAGACGCCGCCAGCGCCTCCCGTCTCCGCGGCGTCCTGACGCCTTAAACTCCCTTCGTTCTCTTGCGCCCGTCAGGGCCGCCCTCGGGCGGTCCCGCATCGCTGCGCTTCGCTCAGACAGTCAAAAAAGCCCTGGCGGATGGTGCGGCATTGCGTCCGATCACCCTCAATACCGTGCCCGCCGCTGTCATACGCGCGCATGCGCGCGAGGCCGGATTCCGCCTGCTGAAACATATTGTTAACCCCTGTGACGGTCGATTTTGACGGCCTGGCATGTCCCGTATGGCAGGGCATTTTCGATGTCATTTGCACGGTAAAATTATCCGCGGAGGCAGAAAAACAAAGCATTTACAGATGCTTGGTGCCGTCATCCAAGTGTCACGGAACTATCATAAAAGCACAATCGACCACCCCTAAACGGGCGGCGTGAGCACAACTGGCGCATCCGGCGCGGTCGCTCACGAGATTGGAGACATCCCATGAAATTCCTCAAAGCGATCGTCGCTGCCGGCCTTGTTGCCGCCTCGACCTCGGCATTTGCCGCCGACATCACGGGTGCCGGCGCAACCTTCCCGTTCCCGGTCTATTCGAAGTGGGCCGACGCCTACAAGAAAGAGACTGGCAATGGTTTGAACTACCAGTCGATTGGTTCGGGCGCCGGCATCAAGCAGATCCAGGCCAAGACCGTGACCTTCGGCGCCACCGACGCGCCGCTCAAGGCTGAGCAGCTCGAGAAGGACGGCCTGGTTCAGTGGCCGATGGTGATGGGCGCGATCGTTCCCGTCGTGAATCTCGAAGGCATTGCCTCGGGCGAGCTGGTTCTCTCCGGCGAAGTGCTCGGCGACATCTATCTCGGCAAGGTCACCAAGTGGGACGACGCTGCCATCGCCAAGCTGAACCCGAAGCTGAAGCTGCCCTCGGCCGCGATCACCGTCGTTCGCCGTTCGGACGGTTCGGGCACCACCTTCAACTTCACCGACTATCTGTCCAAGGCCTCGGCTGACTGGAAGACCAAGGTCGGCACCGGCACGGCTGTCGAGTGGCCGGTTGGCGTCGGCGCCAAGGGCAATGAAGGCGTTGCCGGCAATGTCGGTCAGACCAAGAACGCCATCGGTTACGTTGAATATGCTTACGCCAAGCAGAACAAGCTGACCTATGCCGGTCTGATCAACAAGGCTGGCAAGACCGTGCAGCCGACCATCGCTGCCTTCCAGGCCGCTGCGTCGAATGCCGATTGGGCCAAGGCTCCCGGCTATTACGTGATCCTCACCGACCAGCCGGGCGACGCGTCCTGGCCGATCACTGCCGCGACCTTCATCCTGATGCACAAGACTCCGGTCGATAAGGCTGCATCGGCTGAAGCCGTGAAGTTCTTCAAGTGGTCGTTCGAAAAGGGCGGCAAGATGGCTGAAGAGCTCGACTACATTCCGATGCCGGAACCCGTCGTCAAGCTGATCGAAAAGACCTGGTCGGCTGACATCAAGAGCTGATCGTGTGTGGGAGCGGAGGAGAGGGGCATCTCTCCTCCGCTTCATTCTCTCAAGTCCGATTTGAGCTCTCTAAAGACATCACGCCCTGATCGACCCGCGCGGGGCGCAGCGTTTCAGGTATAGTAACAATCACAGGGGACTGGCGTGGCAGACATGGCCGTACAGAGCTCATCGATGGAAGCAGCCGGGCCTTATGACCGCGCAAAGGCTTTGAGCGCCTTCAAGTTCGGGGATCAGGCGTTCTACTGGATCACGCGCATTTGCGCGATGTCCGTCCTGCTTATCCTCGGTGGCATCATTCTCTCCCTGATTGCCGGCGCCTGGCCGGCGATGAAGGAATTCGGTTTTGCGTTCCTGTGGACGCAGCGCTGGGCGCCATCCGCTGATCCGCCGGTGCTCGGTGCCGTCGGTCCGATCTATGGCACGCTGATCACCTCGGTGATCGCGATGGCTATCGCCATCCCGGTCGGTCTCGGCATCGCGATCTTCCTCACCGAACTGTGCCCGAACTGGCTACGCCGCCCGATCGGCATGGCGGTTGAGCTTCTCGCTGGTATTCCCTCAATCATCTACGGCATGTGGGGCTTCTTCGTGCTCGGCCCGTTCCTGGCCAATCACGTGCAGCCGTTCATGATCAATGCCTTCGAAGGCGTGCCGGTGCTCGGTACCATCTTCGCCGGCCCGCCGTCCTATCTCTCGCTGTTCAACGCGTCGCTGATCCTCGCCATCATGGTGCTGCCCTTCATTACCTCGATCTCGGTCGACGTGTTCAAGACGGTGCCGCCGGTGCTCAAGGAAGCCGCTTACGGCGTCGGTTGCACCACCTGGGAAGTCGTCCGCAACGTCGTCATCCCCTACACCCGCGTCGGTGTGATCGGCGGCGTCATGCTGGCACTTGGCCGAGCGCTCGGTGAAACGATGGCGGTGACCTTCATCATCGGCAACTCGTTCCGCATCACAGGCTCGATCTTTGGCCCGGGCACAACGATCTCGGCGGCGATCGCCAGCGAGTTCGCGGAGAGTGACGGTCTGCATCAATCGGGCCTGATCCTGCTCGGTCTCCTGCTGTTCGTACTGACATTCTTCGTGCTCTCGGCAGCGCGTTTGATGCTGCTGCGTCTGGAAAAGAAGGCGGGCAACTAACATGAACCCGATTTACGCATCCCGCCGTCGCCACGATACGATCATCCGTCTGCTTTGCGTCGGTGCCGCTCTCTTTGGCGTTACCTGGCTCGCGCTGATCCTGTTCACGCTGTTCTACAACGGTCTCGCGGGCATCAGCCTGCAGATATTCACCCAGAACACGCCGCCGCCCGGCTCCATGGAAGGCGGCCTGCTCAATGCCATCGTCGGTTCGGTCATGATGACCGTCATCGGCGTCGGCATCGGCGCGCCGCTCGGCCTGTTTGCCGGCACCTATCTCGCGGAATACGGCAAGCACGACAAACTCACCTCGGTGATCCGCTTCATCAACGACGTGTTGCTGTCGGCCCCGTCCATCATCATCGGCCTGTTCGTTTATGGCGCGGTGGTGATTCCGATGGGCGGCTTCTCGGCTCTCGCCGGCTCGCTCGCGCTCGCCGTGATCGTGATCCCGGTCGTCGTCCGCACCACCGAGGACATGCTCGGCCTGGTGCCCAATCCGTTGCGTGAAGCGGCCTCGGCGCTCGGCCTGCCGCGTTCCTTGGTCATCAAGCGGATCGCCTATCGTGCAGCCCGTTCCGGTCTCATCACCGGCGTGCTGCTGGCGACCGCACGTGTCGCCGGTGAAACGGCGCCGCTGCTGTTCACCGCGCTGAGTAACCAGTTCTTCAGCCTCGATCTCACCAAGACGATGGCCAACCTGCCGGTGACCATCAACAACTTCGTGCAGAGCCCCTACGAGTACTGGAAGCAGCTCGCCTGGAGCGGTGCCCTGATCATCACCTTGACCGTACTTGCCCTTAACATTGGCGCGCGCATTCTCGGCGCCGAGAGGACAGCAAAATGAGTGAGCTTTCTGTGTCGTCTGGCGTTCCTTCCGTTTCGATGCCGCCGCCGTCGGCCCTGCAGGGCGAGAGCCGGCCCAAGGTCACCGTGCGCGATCTCAACTTCTACTATGGCGAACACCACGCTCTGAAGAAGATCAACCTGACGCTGATGGCGAACCGCGTGACTGCGTTCATCGGCCCGTCGGGCTGCGGCAAGTCCACGCTGCTGCGCATCTTCAACCGCATGTATGACCTGTATCCCGGCCAACGTGCCGAAGGTCAGCTCATGCTCGACAACCAGAACATTCTGGATCCGAAGCTGGATCTCAACCTGCTGCGCGCCCGCGTCGGCATGGTGTTCCAGAAGCCGACCCCGTTCCCGATGACGATCTATGAAAACATCGCCTTCGGTATCCGCCTCTATGAAAAGATCTCCAAGTCGGAGATGGACGTGCGCGTCGAGAAGGCGCTGCGCGGCGGTGCGCTGTGGAACGAAGTCAAGGACAAGCTCAACGCATCGGGCCTCAGCCTGTCGGGCGGTCAGCAGCAGCGCCTGTGCATCGCGCGCACCATCGCGGTGCGGCCAGAAGTGATCCTGTTCGACGAGCCGTGCTCGGCGCTGGATCCGATCTCGACCGCGAAAATCGAGGAGCTGATCGACGAGTTGAAGGATCAGTACACGATCGCGATCGTGACCCATAACATGCAGCAGGCTGCCCGCGTCTCCGACAGCACGGCCTTCATGTATCTCGGCGAGTTGATCGAGTTCGATCAGACCAACAAGATCTTCACGTCGCCGACCGATCGCCGCACCCAGGATTACATCACCGGCCGCTTCGGCTGACGCGACATATTCGCGGGAGGAATTTGAGATGGCTTTTGAACACACCACCAAGGCTTTCGACGACGATCTGCAGGAGCTGACCCGTCTCGTTGCCGAGATGGGTGGCCTCGCGGAACGGCAGATCGTCGAATCCGTCGATGCGCTGATCCGCCGGGACGTCGCGCTCGGTGCGCGCGTCGTCGCCACTGACTCCGAGATCGACCAGTTGCAGCGCACGATCGAAGAGCGCGCCGTGCTGACCATCGCCAAGCGCCAGCCGATGGCTGTCGATCTGCGCGAGATCGTCGGCGCGCTGCGCGTCGCCACCGATCTGGAACGCATCGGCGATCTCTCCAAGAATATCGGTAAGCGCGTCAATGCACTCGACAGCGACTTCCATCCGCTGAAGCTGATCCGCGGCCTCGAGCACATGACCGACCTCGTGACCACCCAGGTCAAGGCTGTGCTCGACGCCTATGCCGCACACGATCTGCCCGCCGCGATGACGGTGTGGAAGGGCGACGAGGAAATCGACGCGATCTGCACCTCGCTGTTCCGCGAACTCCTGACCTATATGATGGAAGACCCGCGTAATATTTCGTTCTGTATCCACCTGATGTTCTGCGCCAAGAATATCGAGCGGATCGGTGACCATGCCACCAATATTGCGGAAACCGTGTTCTACATGATCGAGGGCCAGCAGATCCTCGACAAGCGCCCGAAGGGCGACATGACCACATTCGCGAATACGCCGACGGTCTGAAGCATGATCCGGAAAAGTGGAAGCCAGTCTTCCGCAAGGATCATGATCTAAAGGCTTTTCGGACGTCACTGAGGATATTGACCATATGGCTGTGAATGCACGCATTCTGGTGGTGGAGGACGAGGAAGCCCTCACGACGCTTCTTCGCTACAATCTCGACGCCGAAGGCTATGATGTTGAAACCGTCGCTCGCGGCGACGATGCGGACACCCGCTTGAAGGAGCGGGTGCCGGATCTCGTGGTGCTCGACTGGATGCTGCCGGGCCTGTCCGGCATCGAACTGTGCCGCCGCTTGCGCGCACGGCCTGAAACCAAGGCATTGCCGATCATCATGCTGACGGCGCGTGGCGAAGAGAGCGAGCGCGTCCGCGGTCTCGCCACCGGTGCCGACGACTACATCGTCAAGCCGTTCTCCGTGCCGGAGCTCCTGGCCCGCGTGAAGGGCCTGCTCCGTCGTGCAGCTCCCGAGCGTCTCGCCACTGTCCTGGCGTTTGGCGACATCGAACTCGACCGTGACAAGCGCCGCGTCGTGCGCTCAAGCCGTCCGATCGATCTCGGTCCGACCGAATATCGCCTGCTGGAGTTCTTCCTGGAACATCCGGGCCGCGTGTTCAGCCGCGAGCAGTTGCTCGACAGCGTCTGGGGCCGCGACATCTATATCGACGAGCGCACCGTCGACGTGCATATCGGCCGCCTGCGCAAGCTGCTCAATCCCGCCGGTGAGCCCGATCCGATCCGCACCGTGCGCGGCGCCGGCTACGCGCTGGACGACCGGTTCGACAAGGCGGCGGAGTAGGTATCTTCCTTCTCCCCGCCTGCGGGGAGAAGGTGGCCCGGCATTGCGCAGCGACGCCGGGTCGGATGAGGGGGACTCTCCATCGGCTTCGGAGTCTGTGGAGCGGGGCCCTCACCCGACGCCCTCATGCTTCGCATGCGGACGCCGACATCTCCCCGCAAGCGGGGCGAGGTTAGAAGCCCCAAACAAAAAATGCCCGGCTCATCACCGGGCATTTTCATTTGGTTTAGATATCTTCCAGCTCAGCGCGTCGGCTTCGGCACCGCGCGGCGGCGGTCGCTGGCCGGCTGATAGGCGATGCGCGAGTGATGTGCGCAATAGGGGGCGCCGGCCAGGGCCTTGCCGCCGCAGAAATAGAAGTCCGCGCTCGACGGATCGCCGATCGGCCAATGGCAGGTGGCTTCGTTGAGTTCGACCAGCGACAGGCGCTGGCTGATCGGCACAATGTTGTCATAGGCGATCGGGTCGGGCTCGGCCTCGATCTCGTAGTTATGGGCCAATGCTGTGTTGCCGCGCGCCATCGGGCGGGCGACGCGTACCATCTGCTGCGCCGGGCGCGCCTTGCGCTGCCGCGGAGCTGCCGAGGAGGGGCTCTTGGCACGGCCGGACAGGCCGAGACGGTGCACCTTGCCGATTACGGCGTTGCGGGTCACGTTACCGAGTTCCGCAGCGATCTGGCTCGCGGAAAGGCCGCCTTCCCAGAGTTTCTTCAACTGTTCGACGCGATCGTCGGTCCATGTCATTACCGTCATCGCCGTTTTCCCTTCGTGAGCGCCGGCCTGACCGGGCAGCGCTGCGAGTTGAGACTTCAAAAATCCCTGCGGTCAGAATCCTTTAGCGCTCACCGGGCGCGAATTTCGCGTCCGGCTGTTACGCCGCACTGGATGTGTCAAAAGGATCTACCGCCGCACGAGATGTCGTATCCGACGAGGCAAAAGCTACAATATGCCGTGACTCGCGCGCAAGAGTCGGGCATGCCGCGTCCACATGCTTCTGCAAATAAAGCTGCAAAATCGGCTTTTTCTGCGACTCCGTGTGACTCGAAAGCCGCAGTGCGCGGTTGACAGTCTTCACAGCACACATAGAATAATGCCCACGTGCCGCCCGAGAAGGGCGGCACGTTTCGTTTCTAGGGTCCGTTGTTCGATTTCGCACAGTTGTCATCGACGCGGCCGCAGTCTTTTCGATCGGATCGGTTATGACCAGCAACGCAACGTCTTCGCCCCTCTCTCAGGCTCACTTGCTGCCTGTTTTCGCGCGTGCGGATGTCGCTTTCGAGCGCGGTGAAGGCGCGTGGCTGATTGGAACCGATGGCGAGCGTTATCTCGATTTCACCAGCGGCGTTGCCGTGAACGCGCTGGGCCATGCGCACCCACATATGGTCGCCGCATTGCAGGAGCAGGCCACCAAGCTCTGGCACATGTCGAACCTGTTCAAGAGCCCGGACGGCGAGCGCCTCGCCGCGCGGCTGTGCGAACAGAGCTTTGCCGACTTCGTATTCTTCGCCAATTCGGGTGCGGAAGCGATGGAATGCGCGATCAAGGTGACCCGCCACTATCATTTCTCCAAGGGCCACCCCGAGCGCACGCGCATTATCACCTTTGAAGGCGCATTCCATGGCCGCACCCTCGGCACGCTGGCGGCGACCGGCGCTGCCAAATATCTTGAAGGCTATGGCACGCCGCTCGACGGCTTCGATCAGTTGCCGCTCGGCGATATCGAAGCGGTGAAGAAGGCGATCGGTCCGAACACCGCCGGCATTCTCATCGAGCCGCTGCAGGGTGAGGGTGGCGTGCGTGCACCGAGCAACGCGTTCTTCGGCGCGCTACGCGAACTCTGCGACAAGAACGGCATTCTGCTGATCTTCGACGAAGTGCAGACCGGCATGGGCCGCACCGGCGAGTTGTTCGCCTATCAGCGCATTGGTGTGACGCCTGATGTGATGTCGCTCGCCAAGGCGCTCGGTGGCGGCTTCCCGATCGGCGCATGCCTCGTCACGGCGGAAGCGGCCGAAGGCATGGCGCCCGGCTCGCACGGCTCGACCTTCGGTGGCAATCCGCTGGCGGTCGCTGCCGCGAATTCCGTGCTCGATATCATGCTGAAGCCCGGTTTCTTCGACCATGTGAAGAAGATGTCGCTGCTGCTCAAACAGAAACTCGCGGGCGTGGTCGACGGCCACCCTGATGTGCTCAGCGAAGTGCGCGGCGAAGGTCTGCTGATCGGCCTCAAGGCTGTCGTGCCGGCTGGTGATCTCGTGGCCGCATTGCGTGACGCGAAGCTGCTGACCGTCGGCGCCGGCGATAATGTCGTGCGCTTCCTGCCGCCGCTAATCGTCAGCGAGTCCGAGATCGAGCAGGCCGTGCAGCGGCTGGAACAGGCCTGCGTGGCCCTCGGTTCATCTGCCAAGACGCAGGGAGCCGCGTGATGAGCACGTCACTGCGGCACTTTCTTGATCTCACGGCCGTGCCGGCCAGTGAGTTGCGCAATATCATGAACGCGGCTGCCGCCATGAAGGCGAAGCTGAAGGGGCGGGATGGCACGAATGCCGAGCCCGATCGTCCGCTCAAGAACAAGACGCTGGCGATGATCTTCGAGAAGCCCTCGACGCGCACTCGCGTGTCATTCGAGGTCGGCATGCGCCAGCTCGGCGGCGAAGTCGTGATGCTCACCGGCGCCGAAATGCAGCTCGGTCGCGGCGAGACCATTGCCGACACCGCACGCGTACTGTCGCGCTTCGTCGACATCATCATGATCCGCATCCTCAATCATGACTCGCTGATGGAGCTCGCGGAAAATGCGACCGTGCCAGTCATCAATGGCCTGACGCGCTTCTCGCATCCCTGCCAGGTGATGGCGGATGTGATGACCTATGAGGAACATCGCGGCCCGATCAAGGGCCGCACCGTGGCCTGGACCGGCGACGACAACAATGTGCTGATGTCCTGGGCCCATGCGGCCGAGCGCTTCCAGTTCAAACTCAATATCGCGACGCCGCCGCAGCTGTCGCCGAAGAAGCCGTTCAAGGACTGGGTCAAGGCGGCAAACGCGCCGATCACCTTCAGCGACGATCCCGATGCGATGGTGAAGGGCGTCGATTGCGTTGTCACCGACACCTGGGTGTCGATGGGCGACAAGGACGGCGAGACCCGCCACAACCTGCTCAAGCCCTATCAGGTCAATGCGCGCCTGATGTCACTGGCCAAGCCGGACGCACTCTTCATGCATTGCTTGCCGGCGCATCGCGGCGAGGAAGTCACCGACGAGGTCATCGACGGTCCGCAGTCGGTGGTGTTCGACGAGGCCGAAAACCGTCTGCATGCACAGAAGGGCATTCTGGCCTGGTGCCTCAACGCGGTGGCGTGAGGCGCGATCAGCGATCGAGTTCTGTCGCGGCCAGCTCGGCCACCTGAAAGTCGATGCTCGCCGGATCGTCGTCGCCGAGGAACCATGCGGCCGAGAGGCCGGTCCATGCCAGGACCCATTGCAGTAAGCGATAGCGATCGAGTTTGGCCGCGTCGCTGACGACCTCGACACGCCGCTGGAAACGGCCTGGCAAGGTCGAGACCGGGCGCGTGGGGTCCGAGAGATCCGGGTTGGTGAAAATGTTGGCGAAGTCGAAGCCGCGCTCGCCGATGATGTGCTTCGGATCGATGGCAAGCCAACCACGCTCCCCGAAGTCCAGCACATTGTCATGGTGGAGGTCGCCGTGCAGCACGGTCACCTCGCGCGGGTCGTCCAGCAAAGCGTTGGCCGTTTCGGAACAGCGACGTAACAGGCCGCCATGGGTCGCTGCGGCCGGCGCGAGTTCGCGGAACCAATGCCGCAGCGGTACCAGCGGAGGCGGCGATTTTTGCCTGGGCCGGTGCAACCGCGCCGCCACGGCGCACAGGATGCGCGAGGCTTCGTCGTCCTGTCCACCACGCGCCATGTCGGAGAGCGAGGCCGGGCCTTGCGCGCGTTCCATCAGCAATGCGTCGTCATGGCGGGCCAGAACCCGTGCGGCGCCGTCGCCGTCCCACCATTCCAGTACCGCGCTGCCGGCGCGTTCGTCCTCGCCCTTGGCCAGTTTCAGCATCGCCGGCTGGCCCCGATGCAGGACTGGCAGCAAATATCCAGCGTGGGAGGTAATGGGCGTGCCGTCCGGGACGAGGTGCCATCGCCTAAGGTAGGTTTCAAACATCGTTCGCTTATACTTGGTAGATATTTCATCCGAGCGGGGGCAAATCGTCGCCGGATGCCTTGTATTCGTTCGGACATTTGCCCCTTTGCGGGGTTTCGATTTCAGCTCCTCGCCCTTACATAGAGCGCCATGACCCCATCAAATCCAAATCTCCAGCCCGACGCCCCCATCCGCGCGCCGTCTTCCGTTCCGGTCGATGACGCGGTGCTGCCCTTCGAGGTGGCGCCGCTCGACCTGCGCGGGCGGCTGACGCGGCTTGGTCCGGCACTCGATGAACTGCTCGCCAAGCATGATTATCCCGCGCCGGTGGCCAAGCTGCTCGGCGAGGCCATCGTGCTGACCACACTGCTTGGCTCGTCGCTGAAATTCGACGGCCGCTTCATCCTGCAGACCCAGACCGACGGTCCGGTGTCGCTGATGATCGTCGACTTCCGCGCGCCCGATAAAATGCGCGCCTATGCGCGGTTCGATGCCGAGCGCCTTTTGCCCGGTCTTGGCACCGCGGCGCTGCTCGGCAAGGGCCATCTGGCGATGACCGTTGATCAGGGGGCGGATATGAGCCGCTATCAGGGGCTCGTCGCGTTGAATGGCGGCACGCTGGAAGATGCCGCACATGAATACTTCCTGCGCTCCGAACAGATTCCGACCAAGGTGCGCCTCGCCGTCGGCGAAGAATGGCGCAGCGGCGAGGAAGGCGGCCCGACACATCGCTGGCGCGCCGGTGGCATGCTGCTGCAGTTCCTGCCGAAGGCGCCGGAGCGCGTGCAGCGCGACCTCCATGCCGGCGATGCGCCGGAGGGCGCGAAGGTGGATGCTGTGCCGGAAGATGACGCCTGGGTCGAGGGCCAGTCGCTGATTGGCACCGTCGAGGACGTCGAGCTGATCGATCCGGATCTGTCCGGCGAGCGGCTGCTATATCGCCTGTTTCACGAGCGCGGCGTCCGCGTCTTCGCGTCATCGCCGCTGCGCGCGGAGTGTTCCTGTTCGCGCGATGCCGTGTCCGGCATGCTGAAGAGCTTCGAGCCGCAGGACCGCGCCGATATGGTCAAGGACGACAAGGTCGTCGTGACCTGCGAGTTCTGTTCGTCGGTGTACGAGTTCACACCGCAGGAAGCGGGCGTGGAATAGGCATTCGCCCGCGTCACACCCCGCTGTCATTCCCCGGCACACCAATTGGTGCGGCGAGGAAACTCAATCCACACTCGTCATTCCGGGGCGCGGCCGGCACTTGCCGGACGCGAACCCGGAATCCCAGAGTGTTTTACGCTGTCGGAGACTCCCATGCGGGGATTCCGGGTTCACGTGCGCAAAGATGCGCCCGCGCCCCGGAATGACAGTTTGGGGCCGCAAGACAGCGCCTAAACATTTTTTCCTATCCTCTGTTGACAAGATCCCTGCCTTGATTATATTCCCCTTCGTCCGGCCCCGATGAGAGGGGCGATCGCGATCGTCACGTTCGCGGGGCTGGATGCGGTGGACGCCGGAGATGCGGCGTTACGCGGTTCATGGGGAACGTCTGTCTTCGGGCAGGACGGATCTGCGCCAGCACTGCTACTGGCAAGGAGACGGCCGACCTTGGGATGGGAAGAGCCCTGGACAGTGTGACGGACGACCAAATCGAAACGCGTTCGGCCAAGTGCTTTGCGGCTACCCTGTCCCTCCGCCCTGGGACATTAATTTTGGTGATGGGACCGTTCGCCATGGCAGATGTGCAAGCAACCGAAAAAACACCGCAGGCGGAACGTCGGGCAATCGCTCGGCGCCTCCGAAAGTCCTGATGCACTCCAGATTGCGGAAGACCGCATTCGCATCAGGCCCAAGGGTGCAACGGGCACCCGGCGTTCCGCACGCCCTCTCACAAGGGGGCGGGAATGCAAGAGACGACGGCGCCCCCGCGCCGCAAACAATGGGGGCGATGACGCATGTCTGAAAAGCAGTGGCTGTTTGAAAATTGAATCTGCGATGAGGCCGTAGGATGGGTAGAGCGCAGGCGCATCTTGCGCCGGAGCGAAACCCATCACCAACATCAACATACGGTGGTGATGATGGGTTTCGCGAAGACGCTCTACCCATCCTACATTTCTACGGCGGTCGCCTAATTCAGCACGCGCTTGCCGTCCGGTCCGTCCAGCGAAAACAGCGGCACGTCGATCTCGAACGGCTCGCCGGTATCGGTCACCATCTGATAGGTGCCTTCCATGAAGCCGGACGTCGTCGGCAGCGGCACGCGCGATGTGTATTCGAAGCGTTCGCCGGGCCCGAGTACGGGTTGCTCGCCGACGACGCCTTCGCCGCGCACTTCCTGCATGCGGCCGGATGCATCGGTGATGATCCAGTGCCGGGTCTTCAACTGCACGGTCTCTTTGCCGGCATTGGTGATGACGACCGTATAGGACCAGAAGAACTGTCGCTTCTCCTGCGACGAGCTTTCAGGCATGAAATTCGGTTCGACGGTGACTTCGATCTGTCGTGTTATGGCGCGGTACATGGCGGTGTCATCGTTCAAAATGCGTCGCAAGCATAGCGAAAAACACGTTACCGGCCAAATCCAGGGAAAATCGGCGTGGAGTGCTGCGCGGAACGGCGGCAACCCATCGCGGTTTCAACATAGTTACCCCATAATCGATCCCTGATTTGGCTATGACGTGACGGATCGCCCCATGCAGATGGCCTGCGTGGTGTGGGGCGGTCGATTTTCATCATGCGACGATTTCCGTTGAGCGGTGCTGAATGACCTCTGTTGCCGACCCGATTGCCGGCCTGCCCCACGCAGATGCGTCCTCCCACGTGTCCGCGTCGCGCGCCTCGACGCGTGCCGATGCCGTGTCGTTTCCCGTCGCAGGCACCGAACGCGAATTGCGCCTCGATCTGTTTCGCGGGCTGGCGCTGTGGCTGATCTTCATCGATCACCTGCCGCCGAATATCCTGACCTGGCTGACGATCCGTAATTACGGTTTCAGCGACGCCACCGAGATCTTCATCTTCATCTCCGGCTATACCGCCGCTTTCGTCTATGGCCGCGCGATGCAGGAGCAGGGCACGCTGGTGGCCAGCGCGCGCATCTTCAAGCGCGTCTGGCAGATCTATGTCGCCCACGTCTTCCTGTTCACGATCTTCCTCGCGGAAATCTCCTATGTTGCGACGCGGTTCGAGAACCCGCTTTATTCCGAGGAAATGGGGATTCTCGATTTTCTCAAACAGCCCGACGTGACCATCGTTCAGGCGCTGTTACTGAAATTTCGCCCGGTCAACATGGACGTGTTGCCGCTCTATATCGTCCTCATGCTGTTCCTGCCGCCGATCCTCTGGCTGATGCGGCGCCGCGCCGATCTCACGCTGGCGCTGTCGGTCGGTCTTTATGCGCTGACCTGGGAATTCGACCTGCATCTGACGGCCTACCCGAACGGCGTCTGGGCCTTCAATCCGTTCGCCTGGCAATTGCTGTTCGTGTTCGGTGCCTGGTGCGCGCTGGGCGGCGCCGTCAGGATGTCGCGGATACTGTCATCCAACATCACGCTGTGGCTCTGTGTGGCCTATCTGCTGGCGGCGTTCTGGGTGACGCTGACCTGGTACATTCCGCAGATCCACCATCTGCTGCCGAAGGTCATCGAGCAGTGGATGTATCCCATCAACAAGACCGATCTCGATGTGCTGCGCTTCGCCCACTTCCTGGCGCTGGCGGCGCTGACGGTCCGTTTCCTGCCCAAGGACTGGCCGGGGCTGAAATCGGTCTGGCTGCGGCCAATGGTGCTGTGCGGCCAGCACTCCCTCGAAATCTTCTGTATCGGGGTGTTCCTGGCCTTTGCTGGCCATTTCGTGCTGGCTGAGGTCGCCGGCGGGGCTGGCATGCATGCCCTGATCAGCTTCCTCGGCATAGTTGTTATGTCAACCGCCGCCTGGGTGTTTTCGTGGTACAAGGGCGTCACTGTCAAAGGCGGATCCCGCGCCAAACGATCCGACGCGGATCTCGCAGGAGGGGAAGCATGAAGGCCGTTCTGCGGCTCACGATGCTGGCTGGCCTGCTGGTGGCGGCTCCTGTCCGGGCCGAACCGCCCGCGCATACCTGTGAGGTTCCCGCCTACCTCCTGACCTCCGAAAGCACCCTGCCCAAGGTCGAGGCTGCGGCCAAACCGGGCGGAAAGCTCGATATTCTGGTCATTGGCAGCCGATCCTCGGTGATCGGGGTCTCCGACCATTCCGCGGCCTATCCGAACCGCCTGCAGGCCTATCTGAAGGAGAAGCTGCCGGGCGTCGAGGTGAACGTGGCGCTGGAGCTGCAGGTCAAGAAGACCGCCGAGGAAATGGCCCCGACCCTGGAACAGCTGGTGACGGACAAGAAGCCGAACCTGGTGATCTGGCAGACCGGAACCGTGGATGCCATGAAGCAGGCCGACGCCGACGACTTCCGGAACGCCCTGGATGACGGCGTTGCCGCCATGCAAAAGGCCGGAACTGACGTCATTTTAATGAATCTGCAGTACAGTCCGCGCACGGAGACGATGATTTCCGGCTCCGCCTACCTAGATAATATGCGTGTGGTGGCGCAGCAGCACGACGTCCCGCTGTTCGACCGTTTCGCCATCATGCGGCACTGGAATGAGAGCGGTGATTTTGACCTGTTCAGTGCGTCGCCCGGCATGGAGCTGGCGAAGCGGGTGCATGATTGTCTTGGCCGGGCGCTTTCGACCTTCGTCGTCGATGCGGCCAAGATCAAAGCAGCGGATTTGAGGATTCAGCGTTAATGAGTTTCGTCGGCCATTTGTCTCGTCTTGCTGTCGTCGCTGCCTTTGCCGCTTCCACGACCTTCGCGCTCCCGATCTCATCGTCCGTCGCTCACGCGGAAGCGGCGCAGGCCGCCCCGGCTGACAGCAAGGGCGCCGACCAGGGCGTTGCGGCGAATGACCCCGCGGACGCCGCGAAGAGGGGCGTCGCTGCGAAGGCCATCGACAAGGTCAAGGAAGTCGCAAAGACCGCGACCGATATCTTGAGCCGCGTCCCCTGCCGTACACCGAAAGGCGGCATGAAGGCGATGGGCGCGCTGCCGCATGTGGCCAGCAAGCTCGTGGCCGGCAAGCCTGTGGTCATCGTTGCGTTCGGCTCGTCCTCCACCGAAGGCTACGGTTCGACGGCGCCGGAATTCACCTATCCGAACCGCCTTGCAGCGCAGCTGCATCGTGCTTACCCGTCGGCCAACATCACCGTGCTCAACCGCGGCAAGGGCGGCGAAGATGCGCCGGAAATGATGGCGCGGCTGCAGAGCGAAGTGATCAATTCGAAGCCTGACCTCGTGATCTGGCAGGTCGGCACCAATGCGGTGCTGCGCAATCTCGATCCCGGCGAAACCAGCAAGATGGTGGAAGACGGCGTCGCCCGCATTCAGGCGGCGGGTGCCGATCTGGTGCTGGTCGATCCGCAATATTCGCCGCTGGTGAATACGCGGCCAGAGGGCACCAGCAAGATGGTCTCGCTGCTGCATAAGGTGGCCGAACTGCGCAAGGTCGGCATCTTCCCGCGCTTCGAAGTGATGAAGGAATGGCACGAAGGTCAGCAGATGTCGTTCGACAGCTTCGTCATTGCCGACGGCCTACACATGAATGACTGGGGCTATGCCTGCTTCGCGCAGTTGCTTGGCGACAACATCATCAAGTCGGTCGGCCAGGTGAAGCTCGGCATCAACGAGCCGCAGATGCAGCAGGCGCAGAAGCCGCTGTAAGTTCGAAGAGGGGCGAATGCCTCTCAGCCGTCATTGCGAGCCCGCGAAATTCGCCTTCGGCGATTTTCGCTGAGCGAAGCAATCCAGTCTTGCTTGAAAGAAAGTCTGGATTGCTTCGTCGCAAGTGCTCCTCGCAATGACGATGGAGAGATTGGCTACGCCTTCGCCAGTGCCGCCTGAAGATCTTCGATCAGATCGTCACGATGCTCGAGGCCGGCCGAGAAGCGGATGAAGCCCTCTGTGATCCCGAGTTCGAGCCGCGCTTCCAGCGGCAGGCGCTGATGCGTCGTTGTCGCCGGATGCGTGACCAGGCTCTTGGCGTCGCCGAGATTGTTGGAGATGCGGGCCACTTTCAGCTCGTTGAGGACGCGGAACGCCGCTGCCTTGCCGCCCTTTACCTCGAAGCCGATCAGCGTTGAACCCGCACGCATCTGCTTCTTCACCGTTGCTGCCTGCGGATGATCCTCGCGGCCCGGATAGATCAGCCGCGAGATCTTCGGATGCTGCGCCAGCACGTCTGCGATGGCTGCCGCGGTCTGCGTCTGCCGCTCAACGCGGATCGCCAGCGTCTCCAGTCCCTTCACCAGCGTCCACGCATTGAACGGCGAGATCGAGGGGCCGGTCTGGCGCAGATAGTTGTGAATATGCTCGTCGATGAAGTCCTTCGACGACAGGATGATGCCGCCGAGGCAGCGGCCCTGTCCGTCGATATGCTTGGTCGCCGAATACACGACGACATCTGCACCGAGCGCCAGCGGGCTCTGCCAGAGCGGCGTCGCGAACACGTTGTCGACGATCAGCCGCGCACCGCCGGCATGGGCGATGTCAGCGATGGCTGATATGTCGAGCACGTCGAGCGTCGGATTGGTCGGACTTTCCAGGAACAGCGACTTGGTGTTCGGGCGCATCGCCTTCTGCCACTGGTCGAGGTCGAGTCCATCGACAAGCGTGAATTCGATGCCGTAGCGCGGCAGCAGCTCTTCGATGACGTAGCGACAGGAGCCGAACAGCGCCTTGGCGGCGACGACGTGATCGCCCATGCGCAGCGGCGCGAGAATGGCGGTGGTCACGGCGGCCATGCCGGTGGCCGTCGAGCGTGCAGCCTCCGCACCTTCGAGGTCGATCATGCGGCTCTCGAACATCGACGTATTCGGATTCGAAAAGCGCGAATAGATGAAACCGGGATCTTCGCCCTTGAACCGCGCCTCGCAGGCTTCAGCGGTCTCGTAGATGAAGCCCTGCGTCAGGAAGAGGGCTTCGGACGTCTCGTTGAATTGCGAGCGCAGCGCGCCGGAATGAACGAGCCGGGTTTCGGGGCGATAGGACTTCGTAGACATGTGACCTCCAACGTACCCGCGTAACACGGGCACAAAAAAACCGGCCTGGACGGACGTCCTCAGGCCGGGATCGCATGCTGGAAGGACATGTGTCCCCGGCCTGTTTAGCGACTTATTTTACGTGGCTGCAAGCCGGCCGGCTCAAATCACCACGGGATAACGATGTGCATATTCCCGCTTGCCCTTTTCGTCAAGGCGGGGCTGAGATAACCGGTAAAGTCGCTATTTTTCAGTGTATTCTCGCTGAAGGACGACCGAAGGACGAGACCTGTGCCGTTTACGCTTGCCCCCGATGCCGATGGAATTCTGCCCGACCGCATGATTGCGGCGATGGCCGATGCAGGCCTGATCCTGCCGGAATATCCCTTCGTCGAGAGCCAGATTCAGCCCGCCAGCCTCGATCTGCGGCTCGGCTCCATCGCCTATCGTGTGCGCGCCAGCTTCCTGCCGGGGCCGAATTCGACGGTCGCCGAGCGCATCGACGAGCTGAAGCTGCACGAGATCGATCTGTCCGATGGCGCGGTGCTCGAAACCAACTGCGTCTACATCGTGCCGTTGATCGAGAGCCTGGCGCTGCCGCCGAACATCTTCGCGGCTGCCAATCCGAAGAGCTCCACGGGGCGCCTCGACGTGTTCACGCGGGTGATTGCTGATGGCACCAGACGGTTCGATGTGATCGGTGCGGGCTATCACGGGCCGCTTTATGCCGAGATCAGCCCGAAGACATTCCCGGTATTGCTGCGCGAAGGCTCGCGCCTGTCGCAGGTCCGTTTCCGCGTCGGCGATGCGGTGCTCGACACCGAGGCGCTGGAAGAGCTGCATGCGCAGGAGCCGCTGGTCGACAGCGATACGGCCGATCTCAACAATGGCCTCGCGCTGTCCGTCGATCTCTCCGGCGAAAACGCCTCCGGCTTCGTCGGCTACCGTGCCAAGCGTCATACCGGCGTGGTCGATATCGATCGTCGTGGTGGCTACAGCGTCAATGAATTCTGGGAGCCGATCTCGGCGCGCAAGGACGGCACGCTGATCCTCGATCCCGGCGAGTTCTACATTCTCGCCTCCAAAGAGGCGGTGCAGGTTCCGCCGGACTATGCCGCCGAAATGGTGCCGTTCGATCCGCTGGTCGGCGAATTCCGCGTCCACTATGCCGGCTTCTTCGATCCCGGCTTCGGTCATGACGGCGCCGGCGGCAAGGGCTCGCGCGCCGTGCTGGAAGTGCGCTCGCGCGAAGTTCCGTTCATTCTCGAACACGGCCAGATCGTTGGCCGCCTGGTCTATGAGCGCATGCTGGATCGTCCGGATGCCCTCTACGGCCAGCGCATCGGCTCGAATTATCAGGGCCAGAGCCTGAAGCTGTCGAAGCATTTCAAAGTCTGATCGCTCACCGCTCCGAGCAAGCAAGAAAAAAGGCCCGCATTGCTGCGGGCCTAAGTTTTTTCTGGAGACGAAGTAGACGATAGATCGTCAGGCTTACTGAACGAAGCCTGCGCCGAAGTTGCCCAGATTGAAGCGATAGTTCAGGCCGGCCTTGATGGTGTGCTCGTCGTTCTTGAAACCGCCAACGGCGAGGGTCGGCGTGATGAAGTTGACGTTGCCGAAGTCGTAATACTGGTACTCGACCTTGCCCGACCAGTTCTGGGTGAACAGATATTCGAGACCGCCGCCAACCGTGTAGCCATCGCGGCCGCCGTCGCCGGCAAAGCCGTTGGTGAAGCGCGAGTCAGCCCAGGCGTAACCGCCCTTCACGTAAAGCAGTGCTGGACCCCAAGTGTAACCAACACGACCGGTGACCGAGCCGAGGCCGCGATTGTCGAAGTTGCTGCTGGTGGAGAGGAAGCTGTAATTGGCTTCAAGACCGAACACCCAGTTCGGGGCGAACTGGTAGTCGTAACCACCCTGCACACCGCCCATGAACGTGCCGTCATTGCTGCCGCCGAGCAGGTTGTTGTCGTTGCCCGGGAACGCGCCGCCGATGTGACCGCCGATGTAGAAACCGGTCCAGTTGTAGATCGGAGCAGCCGGAGCATAGGCCGGAGCCTTGGTGTAAGGGCGCGCAGCCAGGTCAGCAGCGGACGCCGGAGCGGCCAAAGCGACGAGGGCCAGAGCAGCGGTAGACAGTAGAAGCTTCTTCATCAGGTGTTCCTTCTCAATCCCGACGGGGGATGACGAAAGGCAACCTAGACTATTGCGCAGTGATTGCTGTCACACGCGTGCAACAGCGCCTCAAACGAAAAAGGCAGCTTTGGCGACCACGTCGCGCTTAGGACACAGCATTGCCCAAATTGATTCAGGAACTTTTCACAATGTGCGATTTCGTTTCAATCACGTTCGGATTGAGGCGCTGGAACACGACAACCGTTGATCAGCCACGGTAACGCAACGCTTCAACCAGCGCCGCGAATGCGGATGTCGGTTGTCGGCGGCTCGGATAATAAAGGTGATAACCCGAGAACGGTTGGCACCAATCGTCCAGCACTTGAACAAGCCGGCCTGAGGCAATGTGATCGCGCACGCGATCCTCCGGCAAATAGGCCAGCCCCAGTCCGTTCAGCACCGCCTTGTGGCGCAGCGACATGTTGTTGAACACGATCTGGCCATCGACGCGCACTTTCAAGGCGCGCCCGCGCTTCTCGAACTCCCACGCATAGAGGCCGCCCATGGTCGGCAGGCGGATATTGATGCAGTCATGCGCGGTAAGGTCTTGCGGTCGTTTCGGCAGCGGTCGTTTGGCGAAATAGGACGGTGCACCGACCACGACCATGCGAAAGTCCGGTCCGATGCGGACGGCAATCATGTCTTTCGCGACCTGTTCTCCCAGGCGAACACCCGCGTCGTAGCGTTCCGCGACGATATCGATGAGGCCGTAATCGACGACGAGTTCGGCCTTGATGTCGGGATAGCGCGGCAGCAGCTTCGCAAGCGCAGGCCAGATGATCGTTTCGGCGGAATGCTCACCTGTTGTGATGCGGATGGTGCCGGCAGGCTTCTCTCGCAGCTCCGTGACGGCCGCGAGTTCGGCGTCGATCTCTTCCAGCTTCGGGCCGATCGTCCGGATCAGGCGTTCGCCAGCTTCGGTCGGCGCGACGCTGCGGGTCGTTCGGGTCAGGAGCCGCAGTCCAAGCCGCTCCTCGAGACCGCGAATGGTGTGGCTGAGCGCGGATTGCGAGACGCCGAGCTTAGCGGCTGCACGCGTGAAGCTCGCCTCCTTCGCGACGGCGAAGAAAGCAAGGAGGTCGTCGATTGTCTGGCGGGCCATTCATGAATCCGGCTGATAAGTGCGTGCAGATTATATCATCTAGTCTCATGGGCGCACGATCTCCAGATGTCGCATGTCGGCGGCAACATCCCACCAGTGCGGGAGCCGCTCATTGGCCGGATGGCACAGGAGATTTGACATGAAGACACGCATACTCGGACGCAATGGACTGGAAGTCTCGGCCATCGGGCTCGGCTGTATGGGGATGAGTTTCGGCTACGGGCCTCCGGCCGACACAACAGAAATGACCGCACTGATCCGCGCGGCGGTCGAACGCGGCGTCACGTTCTTCGACACCGCCGAAGTCTATGGTCCGTTCACCAATGAAGAACTCGTCGGCGCGGCGCTCGCGCCGCTCCGCGATCAGGTCGTCATCGCCACCAAATTCGGCTTCAGGCTCGATCCCGCTACCGGTCAGCAGGTCGGTCTCGACAGCCGCCCCGCACATATTCGTGAGGTCGCCGAAGCATCGCTCACGCGCTTGAAGATCGATGCCATCGATCTGTTCTACCAGCATCGCGTCGATCCCGACGTGCCGATCGAGGATGTTGCCGGCGCGGTGAAGGACCTGATCACTGAGGGCAAGGTCAAGCATTTCGGCCTTTCCGAGCCGGGCGTGACGACAATTCGCCGCGCTCATGCCGTGCAGCCGATTACTGCGATCCAGAGCGAGTATTCGTTATGGACGCGCAGCCCCGAAAAGGAAGTGCTGCCGACGCTCGAAGAACTCGGGATTGGCTTTGTCCCTTACAGCCCGCTCGGCAAGGGCTTCCTCACGGTGCCATGAACGAGAGCACGACGCTCGACAGCGGCGATTTCCGCAACATCCTGCCGCGTTTCACCCCCGAAGCGCGCAAGGCCAACCAGGCGCTGGTCGATCTGCTTGGCGAGATCGCGGCACGGAAGCAGGCGACGCCCGCGCAGATCGCGCTGGCATGGCTGCTGGCCAAGAAGCCGTGGATCGTGCCGATCCCGGGCACCACGAAACTGCATCGGCTTGAGGAAAATCTCGGTGCGGCGGCTATAGAGCTGACATCAGACGATCTGCGGGATATCGAGAGCGCTGCTGCAAAAATCACCGTGCAGGGCAACCGATATCCGGACAGGCTGGAGGCGATGACCGGCCGGTAGTCCGCAGGTCACTCGCTGCTTAGATCTCGCGCCGCTGCCACAGCGCCGTGAGGCCTTCGCGATAGGTCGGAAATGCGAGCGTCACGCCGAGCTCGCGTTTCAGCCGCGCATTCGAGATGCGGTTGTTGCTGGCATAGAAGCTGCGCGCCATCGCGCTCATCTCGGCGGTTGCGAAGTCCTGCTCGGGGGGTGGCGCGATTCCCATCAGTGCTGCGGCATAGGTGACGACGTCCTGCGGCGGCGCCGGCTCGTCGTCGCAGAGATTGAAGATGCCGGTCTGCGCGTGATCGAATGCTGCGGCGACAGATGTTGCGATGTCGTCCACATGGATGCGGTTGAACACTTGGCCCGGCTTGACGATGCGATGGGCCTTGCCGGCTTTGAGATTTTCCAGAGCATTGCGGCCGGGGCCGTAGATGCCGGCGATGCGCAGGATCGTCGTGCGATCACCAACCAGAGCGCGCCAGCCGGCTTCCGCATCGATACGTGCCTTACGCCGACCCTCGCCGTGAACCGGGGCAGTTTCGTCGATCCAGGCGCCCTGATGATCGCCGTAAACCCCGACGCTGGAGAGATAAACGATGCGCCGGATGCCGCTGGCGGCAATCTCGGAGCCAAAAGTCTGCAGCACGGGATCGCCATCCGCGCCGGGCGGGATCGAGACGAGCAGTGCATCGGCATTTGCGAGACGATCGGCGATGCGGGGATCGGCGACGTCCGGGTTGAAGACGAGCGTCTCGATATCGCGGGCTGGCGCCAAGGCCGCCGATTTGCCGGCCGTGCGGACGGTGCCGGCAATCCCGGTGAATTGACCGCCATGCCGGGCGATGAACCGGTTTACGCTGTAGCCGAGCCCGAAGACGAAAAGACGCACGTTCATTCCATTTCTGCATGAATTCGGGCGCGCCGGCCCATTTCAAAGTCATCATTCGGGCTGCAGCGCGTGTCGGTCAAGTGCGCGACACCGTCATCTTTTGTGCTACTGCTCTGCTGCGAGACCGGCGCGAATGCCGGCAGATTTGGGAAGGACAAGGCGATGGCCACCACGCTGGCAGCAGATGCATATGCGCCGCGCTACATCAAACTGAATGTGCGCGACAACGTCGCCATCATCGTCAATGATTTTGGCCTGCCCGCGGGCACCCTGATGACCGGCGGCCTGGAGCTGCGTAACTTCGTGCCGCAGGGCCACAAGGTGGCGCTAGAAGATATCGCCAAGGATGCGCCCATCATCCGCTACGGCGAGATCATCGGCTATGCGCTGGATATGATTTCTGCCGGCGAGTGGGTCGAAGAGGCGCGCATCCATATGCCCGATGCGCCGGATCTCGACAGCCTTGAGATCGCCAACGCAGTTCCGGAGCCACAGCCGCCGCTGAACGATTACACATTCGAAGGGTTTCGCAATCGCGACGGCTCCGTCGGCGTGAAGAATATTCTCGCCATCAGCACGTCGGTGCAATGCGTCGCCGGCACGCTGGAATTCGCGCTGAAGCGGATCAAGGCGGAATTGCTGCCGCGCTATCCGAATGTCGATGACGTCGTCGCTGTCACCCACGGCTATGGCTGTGGTGTCGCGATCAATGCGCCGGATGCCTATATCCCGATCCGCACGCTGCAGAACATCGCGCGCAATCCCAATTTTGGCGGCGAGGTGATGGTGGTCGGCCTCGGCTGCGAGAAGCTCGCACCGGAGCGTTTGCTGCCGAAGGAGGATCCCGGCAGCATGATGCGCCTTCAGGATGAGAGCAATCAGAGCTTTGGCGACATGGTGGATACGATCATCACCATGGCTGAAGCGCGCTTGAAAATTCTGAACCAGCGCAAGCGCGAGACCTGTCCGGCTTCCGACCTCGTGATCGGTCTGCAATGCGGCGGCAGTGACGCGTTTTCCGGTGTGACCGCCAATCCGGCGCTCGGCTTCGCGAGCGATCTGCTGGTGCGCGCCGGCGCAACGGTGATGTTCTCCGAAGTCACCGAGGTGCGTGACGCCATCGAATTGTTGACGCGCCGTGCGGTCAACGAGGATGTCGGCCGCGCGCTGATCCGCGAGATGGATTGGTACGACTCCTATCTGGCGCGGGGTGGCGCCGATCGCAGCGCTAATACGACGCCCGGCAACAAGAAGGGCGGCCTCGCCAATATCGTCGAAAAGTCACTGGGCTCCATCGTCAAGTCCGGCTCGAGCGCGATCAGCGGCGTGATTGGCCCCGGCGAACGCGCCACGACGAAGGGACTGCTGTTTGCAGCAACGCCGGCGAGCGATTTCGTCTGCGGCACGCTGCAACTCGCCGCTGGCATGCAGATGCAGATCTTCACCACGGGACGTGGCACGCCCTATGGGCTGGCGCAGGCGCCGGTCATCAAGGTCTCGACGCGGACTGAACTGGCGAAACGCTGGTCGGACCTCATCGATTTCGACGCCGGCCGCATTGCGTCAGGCGAAATGACCATCGAGGAAGCCGGCTGGGAGCTGTTTCAGCTGATCCTCGACGTCGCCAGCGGCCGCAAGCAGGTTTGGGCGGACAAATGGGGGCTGCACAACGATCTGGTACTGTTCAACCCCGCGCCGGTGACGTGAAGAATTTCAAGTGGGATAGGCGAAGTAATAAAACTCGTCATGCCCGGCCTCGTGCCGGGCATCCACGTCTCGGCCATGAACTCAGGAAGACGTGGATGGCCGGGACATCCAGTGAAGCCCTCGCTTCGCGCTGCCCGGCCATGACGGAGCTTCGTCAGGTCTCTGGTATCACTTCAACGCTGCCGCCTTCGCGCCCGATGGCGTCACGCGCCAGATCGTATTGCCGACATCGTCGGCCACCAGCAATGCGCCCTTGCTGTCGATGCGCACGCCCACCGGGCGTCCCTGCGCTTCACCGCTGTCATTGAGGAAGCCGGTGAGCACGTCCTGCGGCTTGCCCGACGGCTTGCCGTCGGTGAAGGGCACGAAGATCACCTTGTAGCCGCTTTGCGGTCGCCTGTTCCAAGACCCGTGCTGGCCGATGAAAGCGCCGTTCTTCATGTTGGCGGGGAAGAGATCGCCGGTGTTGAAGGTCAGCCCGAGTGATGCGGTATGCGCACCGAGCGCGTAATCCGGCGCGATGGCTTTGGCCACCATGTCAGGGCGCGGCGGCTGCACGCGGACATCGACATGCTGGCCGTAATAGCTGTAGGGCCAGCCATAGAAGCCGCCATCCTTCACCGAGGTCATGTAATCTGGCACGAGGTCGCTGCCGATCTCGTCGCGCTCGTTGACGGTGACCCAGAGCGCGCCGCTTTGCGGCTGCCACGACGGGCCGTTGGGGTTGCGCAGGCCGGATGCGAAGACGCGTGAGGCGCCGGTCGCGCGGTCGATCTCGATCACCGCGGCGCGGTCTTTCTCGGCCTCCATGCCGTTCTCACCGACATTGCTGTTGGAGCCGACGGTTGCATAGAGTTTCGTGCCGTCGGGGCTCGCTGTGAGATCCTTGGTCCAGTGGTGATTGATCGGGCCGCCGGGCAGGTCAGCCACCTTCACGGCTGGCGTCGTGATCCTGGTATCATTGGTCCTGTAGGGAAACTTCACCACAGCATCGGCATTGGCGACAAAGAATTCATCGCCCACCAGCACCATGCCGAAGGGGGAGTTGAGCCCTTCGAGAAACGCTGTCCTGGTTTCGGCGACGCCGTCGCCGTCCGCGTCGCGCAGCAGCGAAATGCGATTTGCCGTCGGCGTGCCCGCGCCAGCGTGGCCCATGACCAGTTTCATGACCCAGCCCTTGATGCCCTTGCCGTCTTCCGGCTTCGGCGGCGCATTGCTTTCTGCCACCAGCACGTCGCCGTTGGGCAACACATAGACCGTACGGGGATGATCGAGGCCCCGCGCAAAAGCGTTGACCGTCATGCCGTCCGCAGCCTTCGGCTTGGCACCCTCTGGCCAGCCGACCGCCTTCGAGACATTGACGGTCGGGATCAGCGACTTGTTGGGCTCGACAAGCTTCGGCGACGGTCCGAAATCCTCGCCGGATGCGATGGTGGATTTCTCGTTGCATCCGGCCAGCGGCAGCGTCAGGGCGACGAGACAGGCGGAAAGCAGGAATTTCTGGCGCATGGAATGTCCTTGTGGCTGACGGAATTCAATGCGCGCGATGCAGGAACGTTCGGCCTCCCTGCATGAATTTCATGTGAAGCTAGAGTGATGCACGGCTATGGTCCTCCCAACAAACAGGGAAGAAACGATGACCGGACCGACAAATACGAGCGACGAAGCCACCTGGACGCGCTGGCGTAGCGTCGCCGATCTTTATCACGCCTATTTCACCGGCCTGATTCTGACCACGGTCACGCGCCGCGGCACGGCAGACGCCGCCGAGTTCATGTTTCGGATCTTCCGCCGGCAGCAGCAGGAGCGCTTTCTGCCGGGACTCGTGAAGCTCGGTCTGTCCGGCCTGCCACCCGCGGTCGCGGCGGCCCAGTATCACTATCTCTCGAACTGGATCGGCGGCGTATCGGTCGAGTACATGTATGAGAGCGACCGCAAGGCCTGGATCCGCTATCCGCCGCCGCGCTGGATCTGGCGCGGCACCGCGATCTGCGGCGTGCCCGGCGAAGTGTCCCGCGCGATGCTGCGCGGCTGGCACGCCAATAACGGCGTGTCGCTCGGCAATCCCCGCATGGGCTTCGTCTGCACCAAGCAAAGCGTCGATGGCCAGGATGGTCTCGAAGGCTATTACTGCGAATACGACCATGATTTGGATATCGATCAGCGTCTGGTGTTCGCGCGTCATCTGGAAGCGCCGCTGTTCGATTCCGCCAAGGCGCCGGCGCTGCCCGTCGATAGCTGGCCGAAAGCCCGGTTGGAAAAGGCCTATCGCAACTACGCCATGGAATATGTACGGACCGCAACTCCGGTGGCGGTTCAACTGTTCGGCCCGGTCGATGCGGGCTATCTGCTGCATCTGACCGGCAAGCTGATCGGCATGCAGTATTTCGACGAGGTCTCCGCAGGCTTCGGCTTGCAGCGCGGCGACGCCAGGGCCTTTGCGGAATTCCTCGGCGTTCTGTTCGCAGCGCAGGACGACGTCGTGGAGATCAGCAAGTCTGAGGGCCAGTTCGAGATCCGGCAGCAGAGCTGGAAACTGATGGATGGCGTCGCCGACAACAATGCCGCCTGCGCGAAGGCCTTGCAGGGGTTGGTCGAGGGCCTCGCCGCCGGATGCGGTCGCAATATACCCATCGCGATGACGCCGGCACGAGGTGGTGCGCTGCCGTTCATCTGGTCGATCGGCTAGCGCCTCGACCCCTTGATACTGCAGTGCAAATCGAGCATCCCCCATGCGTGTGTCGCGCATGGCATTGTCCGTGATCGGTGCTAGGAACGGGGTGTCCGGCAGGCAAGACCGGAAGCTCAGGGAGAATGCATGTCCGACGCTGTCGTCGCCGAACCCCGATTGGTCGATGCCGACAAGCACCCGCTTCCGAGCCTGAAGGCGCCGGCCAAAAACGCCCTGCTGGATCATCCCATTCTGCCGACCATCCTGCGGCTGGCCTGGCCCAATGTCGTTGCGCTGACGGCAGGCGCCGTCGTCGTTATTTTCGAGACCACCTATGTCGGCCGGCTCGGCACCGAAGCCTTGGCGGCGATGGCGCTGGTGTTTCCCTTCGTGATGCTGACCATGACCATGTCCGGCGGCGCCATGGGCGGTGGCGTGTCCTCGGCCATCGCGCGCGCGCTCGGCGCCGGCGACCGCGCGCGCGCCGATACGCTGGCGGGCCATGCGCTGCTGATCGCCATCTGCTTCGGCCTCACCTTCACGGTCGGCATGCTGACCTTCGGCTCCATGCTGCTGCAACTGCTTGGTGGCCGCGGCAATGTGCTGAGCCAGGCGCAGGGCTACATCACCGTCTTCTTCGCTGGTGGCGTGATCCCGTGGCTGCTGAATACCTTCGCGGCGATCCTGCGCGGCACCGGCAACATGAAGATGCCCTCCGCCATGCAGATGGCGGGGGCCGCCTTGCAAGTGGTTCTCGGTGGCGTGCTGGGCCTCGGCTTCGGTCCGATCCCGCAATTCGGCATGCCCGGCGTCGCGGCGGGCACGCTGATTGCATTCACGATCGGCACAGGCGTCATGGGCTGGTATGTCTTTTCCGGTCGTGCGCGAGTCCGGCCTCAGATCAAGGGCTTCCGCATTCAGCGCGGAATGTTCTTCGATATTCTGAAAGTGGGTGCCATCGCCTGTTTCAATCCGCTACAGGGCGTTCTGACTCTCCTGATTTTCACCCATATGCTGGCGCAATACGGCACCGCGGTGCTGGCCGGCTACGGCATCGGTGCGCGGCTCGAATTCATGCTGAGCACGCTGGCTTTCGCGGTGGGTATCGCCTCGGTGCCGATCGTCGGCATGGCAATCGGCGCTGGCCGCATCGCGCGTGCGCGCCGCGTGACCTGGACTGGCAGCGTGATCGCCTTCGGCGTCGTCGGCCTGCTCGGCACGCTGATCGCGATCTTCCCCGATGCCTGGGTCAATATGTTCACCAATGATGCCGGTGTGCGCGCGGCAAGCCGGACCTATCTGGCCACCTGTGCGCCATTGTATGCCTTTCTGGGGCTGTCCACGGTGGCCTATTTTGCCTCGCAGGGCGCCGCCAAGGTACTCGGCCCGGTGCTAGCGCAAACCGCGCGGCTGGTCTTCGTCAGCGTTGGAGGCTGGTGGCTGCTGTCGATCGATGCCTCGGCCACAAGCTTTTTCTGGCTCGCGGCGGCGTCCATGGTGCTGCTCGGCGTGCTGTCGGCGCTCAGCGTACTGCTGACGTCGTGGGGACCGAAGGCTGGCCCCGTGCCCGATATCCGGCCGGAACTCGTCTGAGCAGTTTCTAGCCGACGCGCGTCGCAGTAAATTCCACATCGCGCCGCCACGTCGCGCCGTCGTCATGCGAGGTCTCGCCGCGCCATAGAAACGAGCGCGGCGTAATCTGCGAGAAGCTCCAGCGGATCGGGCGTCCGTCATTGTCGCGGCCGAGCTGGACGATGTCGTTGCCCTGTTTGCGGCCGGTCATGGTGAGAAAATTCTGCATCACCGGATCGGTCCACTGGATCTGCCACGCATCGATGCGCGGATCGTAGATCCGCAGCGTGCTTCCATACGAGTAGGCATTCGCTGCGGCGTCGCCATCGCGCAACTGGCCGCGCGGCGGCACGATCCAGACGTCCTGGATGGCGCGGCCTTCCAACACCCAGCCGAAATGCCATTCGCCCTTGCGCCGGCGCTCTCCGCCGTCCGGCATATACCTGACCACATCGAGATCCCAGGCGCCGACCAGCCAGCCATAGAGATCCATCTGGCCGATGCGATCCGGGGCAGGGCCATCGGCTTTGAGCGCATCGAGGAAAGAGGCTGTCATGCCGCCACTTTCCCGAATTGCTTCTGCATCGCTGCGAGGCCCAGATCCATCTGGCTGCTCATATAGGGCGCGATCTCGTTCGGCAGCACGTCGGCGATCCAGACGAACCGGCAGCGCGCATCGCCATCGGCAAACACCTGCGCTGACGCACTGTGCTGGCTGATCCGTTCGCTGACGATGGCATAGACGAGGCGCCGTCGGTTGTGGTCGCAATCGACCAGTATTTCGCGTGCGACGGACCCATTGGCGAACGTCACGATACGCGCGTCGCCGTCCAGCTTTGTGTCGGTGACGAAGCCCGGCACCAGCCTTGTGTGCAGCGCGCCGAAGTCGGCCAGTGCGGACCAGACGTCGCCGGCCGGTGCGCCGAGGAAAATCTCTTTGTGAATCGATGCCATGCTGTGCCTCCCGGTTGATCAGGACGGCAGGCTACTCAGTGCACGGCCAGCCGTTCTTGGAAAATCTTGCGGTCGCCGCGGGAAGCCTGTCGAAATGCGCGGGGCGAGACGCCGGCAGCGCGATGGAAGCTGCGCACGAAATTCGAGAGATCGCCGAAGCCGACATCGAAGGCGATGTCGGTGATGGCGCGGTCTTTCTCGACCAACAGGTTTGCGGCCCGCCGCAGCCGCGCGCGCACCAGATACTGGTGCGGTGTCACGCCGAGCACATTTCTGAACAGACGCAGGAAATGAAACGGACTCAATCCGGCCTGACGAGCGGCCGCATCGAGATCTATCTCCTCGCTGGCATGGGCGTCGATCCACAGCGCGGCCTCGACCGCGCGCCGGCGATCCCGTGCATTGCCGTTCACACGCCGGCGCGGCTCGCCCGACACGACGTCGACAAAACGCGCGGCAAACGCATAACCGATCTCGTCGAGCCCGAGATCGCTGTGCACCCCTGCGCTGGCCTGCGCGAGCTCGCCCAGCACCATCAATTCGGCGCGTGGCGCGATGGCGCCCTGCTGCCAGATGTCCCTGGCGTCGCCGACGGTGTCGATCAGCTCAGGCGCGAAGGAGAATGAAAGGCACTCGTCGCCAGAGCCATGATGCTCGTGATGGCAGGTATATTCGTCGCCGGGGTGCCCGATCAGCAGCGCGCCGGCGATAAGTTCGTGCGATTGCCCGCGGCAGCGACAGCCGAAACTGCCCTTGCGAACATAGGAGAGCGAATGGCCGGCGTGCTGTTCGGAAAACGGCTCGTCGTCCGGACCCGCCGTACAGCGATAGTCCGTGACGGTGATCGCGTTGCTCTGGAACAGTGTTGTTGCCTGCATAGGCTGAATTTAGCCCTGCGGGCGCGGTGGGGCAACCGACAGCAGGGCATCGAACAGGGTGGTCGTCCGGCCCGCCAGCGCGCCCTCGATCGAGAGCAGTCGCGACTTGGTGATGATGCCGCCATTGCCGGCAAAGCCGCTGGTCTGGCCCGCAACGGCCAGTGCACGGTGGCATGGTACGAGGATCGCAAACGGATTGCGCGCGATGGCCTGGCCGACTGAATAGACCGCGCCGCTGGCGCCGAGCTTGGCCGCGATCTCCGCATGGGTGCGGGTCTCGCCGCGCGGGATCATCCGAATGGCCTCATAGACGCGGCAATTGAACAGCGGCAGGCCATGCATGTCGACGGGGATATCGCCGAGGTCGATGGCTTGGCCGCGCAGCAGCGTAACGATGCCCTCGATGGCGTAGTCGACATCGGCCGGCGGCCGGAATTCGCGCGCATCGGGAAATTGCTGCAGCAGGCGGCGCCGGGTCTCGATCTCGCGCGCTTCCGGCAACTGCACGCCAACAATGCCGGCGTCGCCCCATGCGATACCGCATCGGCCCACCGACGTGTCGAAGGTTGTGTATCCGTGCCCAGCCATCCCGAAGGGATGTTAGCAGGCGAATTGAAGCCGTCATCTGGAATCTTTGGAGCGGTGACCTTTCGAAGGGCGCGGCCGGGTGTGCAGCGCGATGAAACTGTAGCCGGCTGCCATCAATCCGCTTGGCGGATCGGCCGGTCTCGGTTAGATCAGATGGCGCGACGATGCGGGCGTAGTTCAATGGTAGAACGGCAGCTTCCCAAGCTGCATACGAGGGTTCGATTCCCTCCGTCCGCTCCAGCCCCCTCATTCATTCCAGATGATCGGTGCCGAATGGCGATTGAACGGTTTGGCATTCCCGCCGTTCTTCAAAGGCGCCCGTTGCTGTTCGCACAACACAAGGTTCTTGCATGACGTTTCCCCTCTCAGCTGCAACCGCCGGCAATGTGCCCGGTGTTGTCGCCTCCAGCGTCTATGCCAATGGCCGCCGTGTTGCGGATATCCCCGTCGAGGAGGCTGGCGTCTGGGCGCAGAAGCCGGGCCATGTCGTCTGGATCGGGCTGTTTGAACCGTCCCTTGAACTGCTCGAGAAACTGCGCGCGCAATTCGATCTGCATCCGCTCGCCATCGAGGACGCGCTGAAGTCGCATCAGCATCCCAAGGTGGAGCAGTATGGCGAGGCGCTCTTCATCGTCGCGCGTACGGCGCAACTGGTCGATCAGACGGTTGCTTTCGGCGAGACGCATATCTTCTTGGGTAAAGGCTATGTCGTGTCCGTGCGCCATGGCGCCTCGACGTCCTATGCGTCTGTCCGCGAGCGGTGCGAGGCTTGCCCGACCAACCTGACGCACGGCGAAGACTACATCCTCTACGCAATTCTCGATTTCATCGTCGACAATTATCGTCCTGTCATCGAATCCATCTTGTCCGAGATCGACGAGCTCGAGGATGGCGTCCTGCACCGCATGCTGACGCGGGCCGAATTCGAGCGGCTCTACAAGCTGCGCCGCGAGCTGTTGCGCCTTCGTCGCGCGGTCGGACCGCTGGTCGATGTCTGTCACCGCCTCGAACATATCGATATTCTGTTCATTGACGATGACATGAAACCTCTGTTTCGCGATGTGCTGGATCACGTCAAACGCGCCGAAGAAGATATCGACTCGCTGCGCGAAGTGCTGGCCTTTGCCTTTGAAGCCAGCTTGATGTCAGGGCAGTCGCAGCAGACCGAGATTACCCGCCGGCTTGCGGCCTGGGCGGCGATCCTGGCGGTGCCGACGGCGATTGCCGGAATCTACGGCATGAATTTCGAACACATGCCGGAGCTGAAATGGGCTTACGGTTATTACGTGGTGCTGGGCGGCATCGCCGCGATCTGCGGTTACCTGTATACCCGCTTCAAGCGCAACGGATGGCTGTGAGCGGGAGACCGATCACCCCACCGCCTTCGCCGCTGCGCGCCCGGCGGTGCGACCCGTGAACAGACAGCCGCCGAGAAACGTGCCTTCCAGCGAGCGATAGCCGTGCATGCCGCCGCCGCCGAAGCCGGCAGCTTCGCCGACCGCGTAGAGCCCTGGCATGATCTGGCCGTTGCTGCCGAATACGCGCGAGTCCAGATCGGTCTCGAAACCGCCTAGCGTCTTGCGCGTCAGGATGTTCAGCCGCACGGCGATCAGCGGGCCCTGCGCGGCATCGAGAATGCGATGCGGCTTCGCAGTCCGGATCAGGCGGTCGCCGATATATTTGCGCGCATTGTGGATGTTCATCACCTGCGCATCCTTGACGTAGGGATTGGCCATGGTGCGGTCACGCGCCTCGATCTGCGTGCGGATCTCGTCGAGCTTCAGCAGATTGTCGCCGGTCAGCGCATTCATGGCGCTGACGAGGTCGTCGAGATTATCGCGCACGACGAAGTCGATGCCGTGATCCTTGAAGGCTTCGACCGGCGCCGGCGCGCCCTTGTTGGTGGCGCGGCGCGCGGTCATCAGCCAGCTCTTGCCGGTGAGATCGGGATTCTGCTCGGAGCCCGAGAGCGCAAACTCTTTCTTGATGATCGCCTGCGTCAGCACGAACCATGAATAATCATAGCCGGTGGACTGGATATATTGCAGTTGGCCGAGCGTATCGGAGCCCGGAAACAGCGGCGCCGGCAGCCGCTTGCCGGTGGCGTCGAACCACATCGACGAGGGGCCCGGCAGAATGCGGATGCCGTGTTTCGGCCAGATCGGATTCCAGTTCTCGATGCCCTCGACATAGTGCCACATGCGGTCGCGATTGATCAGCCGCGCACCGGCGGCTTCCGTGATGCCCATCATGCGACCGTCGACATGGGCGGGCACACCGGAGATCATGCGCGTCGGCGGTTCGCCGAGGCGCTTCGGCCAGTTTTGCCGCACCAGATCATGATTGCCGCCGATGCCGCCGGAGGCGACGATCACGGCTTGCGCACGCAGCGAGAAGTCGCCGATCACATTGCGCGAACTGCTTTCGCCGCGCTCTGTGTTAGACGGTTCGAGGATTGCGCCGCTCACGCCATCGACAGTTCCGTTGGTGACGCTGAGCGCATCGACGCGATGGCGGAACCTGAAGCTCAGCAGGCCCTTCTTCTGTGCCTCGCGCGCTCGCCGCTCGAACGGCTCGACGATGCCGGGGCCAGTGCCCCAGGTGACATGAAAGCGCGGAACCGAATTGCCGTGGCCCATCGCGTCATAGCCGCCGCGCTCGGCCCAGCCGACCACGGGAAACACGCGGTGGCCCATGGCGCGCAGCCAGTCGCGTTTCTCGCCGGCGGCGAAAGCGACATAGGCTTCGGCCCAGCGCCGTGGCCAGAGGTCCTCATCACGATCGAAACCGGCCGTACCCTGCCAGTCCTGCATCGCCAGGTCATAAGAGTCTTTGATGCCAAGGCGCCGCTGTTCCGGAGAGTCGACGAAGAACAAACCGCCGAACGACCAGAACGCCTGGCCGCCGAGATTCTGCTCGCCTTCCTGATCGACCACGACAACGCGCTTGCCGGCATCGGCAATTTCCGTAGCCGCGACAAGGCCCGCGAGTCCGCCGCCGACGACGATGACATCCGCATCAACGGCCATACTGTTTCCCCCATTTTGTTAATGGAGATTGAAGTCGGCGCGGGAACTTTGGTCAACGGAAATTGCGCGCGAAGGGCGGCGCTGTTTCAGATTGATACCGCGACGGAACGAGGTGCATCCCGCGCGCAACACTCGATTTGAATCGCATTGGAAGCGTCATGCTCGTCTGGACAAAGCCACGATCTGGCAACACGCTGATCATGCCCTGCATCATCAGGGCGCTCAGATTCGGGATCGACAGGTTTTGGGGCTGGACATGAAGTTCGTTACGGGTTTGCTGGCGGCGGTCTTGCTGTTCGCGGGCGTCGGGGCAAGTCACGCGGTGGTTCGCATCGCGGATGATCGTGGCGGACGGATCGGAACCTATGTCGACAGATATCAGGGATTGCGCACTTCCGGCGAAACCGTGATCATCGATGGCCTGTGCGCCTCGGCCTGTACGATCGTGCTCGGCGCGGTTCCGCGTGACCGGATCTGCGTCACCTCCAATGCCAATCTCGGCTTTCATGCGGCCTGGGACATGGGCGCCAATGGTCGCGCGGTGACCAACCCGGAAGCCACCCAGATGTTGTATTCGATGTATCCGACGCAGATCCGGCGCTGGATCTCCAAACGCGGCGGACTGAAGACGCAGATGATCTTCCTGCGCGGCCGCCAGCTGATGGGCATGTACAAGCCCTGTTACATGGATGCCCACGCCTCCAGCGCGCGCTAGAGCGTTTTCGAGCGAAGTGGATGCCGGTTCGCGTCAAGAAAACGCGTCAGAACAAAAAGCTAAAGGCCGATCTGGTTTTTATTCCATCAGCATGACGTGATGCCCTGCGGCGCCGGGAACGCTTGCCCGCGCCGTCATCTCAGCCTATCTGGAACCTGGATGGCAGGCTCCTGAATGATCTCGGGCCTTGGCCGTTCTGAGATCGTCTGATGGTGCAGCCTTTATCGACGCCCGAGAGCACGATGTCCGCGTCCGAGCGGCCGTCACGGCTTGCGTCGGTCATTGTTGCATCGGCCGCGGCATTCGTGGCGCTCCTTGTGGTGGGCGCCATCGGGCTGTGGGCACATTACGGTACTGCCGTATTTTTCGAGATGGTCAAGACTGGCATCGCCGCCTGCATGTGATCGGCTGCCAAAGGGCATTTCAGGGGACATTCCATGACTGATCGAACCACCCGGCCGCTGGTCATTATTGCTGCCTTCGCCGGCAGCCTCGCGGCGGGATTGCTGGTCGTGCTGTGGCTGACGGGCGGTTTCCGCAATGTCGCTGCACCTGCCTCGATTGGCGGTTCGTTCCAGCTCACTGATCAGTCCGGCCAGACCGTCACCGAGCAGAGCCTGAAGGGCAAGCCGACGCTGGTCTTCTTCGGCTTCACCCATTGCCCGGACATCTGCCCGACCTCGCTGTTCGAAATGTCGGAAGTGCTGCGCGCGATGGGCAAGGACGCCGATCGTATCAATACCTATTTCGTCTCGGTCGATCCCGAACGCGATACGGCACCGATCATGAAGGAATATCTGTCGAGCTTCGATCCGCATCTGAAGGGTTTGACCGGTACGCCTGATGCGGTGGCGAAGGTGATTTCCGGCTACCGCGTCTATGCCAAGAAGGTGCCGACCAAGGACGGTGACTATACGATGGATCACACCGCGCTGATCTATCTGATGGACCGCGACGGCAATTTCGTCGCGCCGTTCAACCTCAAGCGCAAGCCGGAAGAAGCGGCCACGGATCTCAAGCGCTATCTCTGAGGTCGCCTGCGGTTCGCTGCCATCGTCCCGGTCCGATGCACGAGACCGTGCTCGGTCTTTTCCCAGTGATGGCGCCGGGTCCAGAATTGCCACAGCGCGCGCCAGGTCGCGATCGAGAGACATCCCCAATAAATCGGCGTCAGGGCCAGGATCCAGCCGTCGCGAAGACGGCCGCGGCGCATCAGGCCGGTGAGGCCCAGGATGCAGGTCGCGATGAAGCCGCAGGCGATGGCCAGCGCGTGCAGTGACGACAGCCGGTCGCCAAGCAGCAGGGTGCTATCGGCAAGCAGCAGGCAGGCGATAAGTTTGATGACCAGCACCGTAAAAGCCAGCGACGTCAGGATATTGCCGCCGAAGACGATGTTGAGTGCGAGGAATCCCCGCGCACCGGCTTCGTTCCACAGTTTTCGGGGATCGCGCATATGCACGGCCCAGGTCTGCATCCAGCCCTTCATCCAGCGTGAGCGTTGGCGCAGCCACGCGCCGAACGCGATCGGTGCTTCCTCAAGCGTGACGGATGGAATGGTCACCGAGCGATAGCCCAGCCGCGCCAGGCGGATCCCGAGGTCGGCATCTTCCGTGACGTTATAGGCGTCCCAGCCGCCGATGCGGCGCAAGGTGTCCGTGCGGAAATGATTGGAGGTGCCGCCAAGCGGCAGTGGCATGCCCAATGCGACCAGCCCGGGCAGGAAAACCGCGAACAGCCCGGCATATTCGACTGCCGCCATGCGCGACAGCAGGCTGTGCGTCAGATTGTCGAAATGCAGCCCGGCCTGAACGCAGGCGACGTCGTCGTTGTGCTGGCGAAACATGCCGAGCGCGGCGCGCAATTGGCCGGGGTCGGGATCGTCTTCGGCATCGAACACGGTCAGAAAGCTGCCGCGCACGAAGGGAAGTGCAACATTCAGCGCCTTCGGCTTGGTTTTCGGACCCGTCGCCTGTGCGATCAGGACTTGAACCTGCGGCCCCGGCCGGGCTCTGGCGACCGCCGCGCGGGTCCGCAGATCGTCGGGCTCAAGCACCAGAATGATGTCGAGTTTCTCGGAGGGATAGTCGAGCCTTTGCAGGGATCGCAGAAGACCCGGAACGGATGCTTCCTCGCGATACAGCGCGACGACCACTGAGTAGATTGGTAGTTGGTCGTCGCGCAAAGGCGGAAACTGTTGCTCCGGCTGCGGCGGAACCAGCACGCAAGTCAGCCTGAGAAGCGAAAAGGCGAGAAACCAGATTGCCGCCAGGCCGCCGATCAGATCCATCGTCAGTGTCGGATGCAGAAGCGCGCATACCAGCAGCAGAAGCGCCGGCTGCAATCCTTTGCGCCAACCGATGGCCGACTTGGCCGACATGGCAGGTTGCATCTGCAGCAGGCCTTCGGCGGCGATATCCGAAAGCGCGTCGCCGGTCTGCTCGGTCAGATATTGATGCAGGTGACGCCGCGTGGTCAGCCGAATGCGCGCGATCAGCGATGGATATGTGGTGGAGAAACGCATCAGCCGCCGTGCCGTAAAGGCGCGCGGCGTGACGATCCAGTTGAGTGTGTCATCCTCCTGGAGGGGCAGGATGCCGAACTCTGCGATCCCCGGAAGATCGGCATCCGCCAGGGGGCAGTGAGCGCGCCCGACTGTCGAGAGATCGTCGAAGTCGATGCTGAGGTGGCGGGCCAGATGCGCGACATACTTTTCCTCGCTGATGACGCCCCATTGGATCAGGACCTGATCGGCGCCCAGATTGAGCTCGCGGCTCCGGCGCTCCGCGGCGTGCAGAAGCGGGACCGGGAGTATGCCGCGCAGGCAGTCGAGCTCGCTGGCTGGTTCCGCGCGCCGGTCCGACCCGTCTCGCTCCGGCATGGGGAAGGAGGTCATCCTGCCGATCGGCAGAGGAGGAGAGCGTAGCGCGGCGGCCGGCTGGCGCGAAACGCGCGGCCGATGACCCCGGGAAGATTGCTGCACCCCCATGCAACGCCCTCACACCACAAACGCTACTCGCGTCTCGCGCCGGATGGTCTATAAGACCGCGATCCGGAAGCACCCTATGCAACCACAGATGGTTAATTCCCGCAACCAAATACCGCTGATGAAGTGTCGCGCAACTGCGCTGACCCTTGGCGCTTTGCTGGCCGCATGGATGTCGCTGTTTTCGGCCGCACCGGCTTTGGCGCAGACGTCGGCTCCGGCTGTGAGCCAGCCCGGTCCGCAGGCCGTGCCGGGCTTCTGGGATCCGCGTCGCCGTCCGGACCGGCCGGACCTGTCGCGCATCACCGTGATCCGGTTCCTGACCGAGACCGACTACCCGCCGTTCAATTTCACCGGCCCCGACGGCAATCCGGCGGGCTTCAACGTCGATCTCGCGCGTCTTCTCTGCGAGGAGATCAAGGTCACCTGCACGGTGCAGATGCGCCGCTTCGAGACGTTGCTCGATGCCATTTCCAGCAACCGGGGCGACGCGATCATCGCTTCCATGGCGGTGACGCCGCAGATTCGCGCCCGCGTCGATTTCACCGATCCCTATTACCGTGCGCCGGCGCGCTTCGTGGCCCGCAAGAATGCGGTGATGCCGGAGATCCGCCCGGAATATCTCGAAGGCAAGAAGGTCGGCGTGATCGCGGGCTCGACCCATGAGGCCTATCTGAAGGCGATGTTCACCGATGCGGTGCTGGTGCCTTTTCCAAGCGACGATGCGCTACGCCAGGCGCTGAAACGCAGCGAGGTCGATTTCATCTTCGGCGATGCGATCTCGTTTGCCTTCTGGATCAACGGCAGCGATTCCGCCGATTGTTGCGCCTTCAGCGGCGGGCCCTTCATCGAAAGCCGCTTTTTCGGTGAGGGCATCGGCATCGCCGTCCGCAAAGGCAACGACACGCTGCGACAGGCGCTGAACTGGGCCCTGTTCCGGGTCTGGGAGAAAGGCCGCTACACCGATTTGTGGCTGCGTTATTTCTCGGTCAGCCCTTTCTGAATTTTCTCATCCCGCGGTTTGGCATTTCGGTGCGGAGCCGCTAGGTTCCGCGGCCCGGAGGCCCAAAATACGATGTCCACGCTAGACCCCACCATGAGCCCGAGCGAGTTGCGCGCGCTCGCCGAGACTTCCAACGCCTGGCCGTTTGAGCAGGCGAAGGCGCTGGTGGCACGTCTGAAGAAAACGCCGAAAGATGAAGTGCTGTTCGAGACCGGCTACGGTCCGTCGGGCCTGCCGCATATCGGCACCTTCGGCGAGGTCGCGCGCACGACCATGGTGCGCCATGCCTTCCGCGTACTCACCGAGGACAAGATCAAGACCCGGCTGATCGCCTTCTCGGACGATATGGACGGTCTGCGCAAGGTGCCGGACAATGTGCCGAACAAGGACATGCTGGCCGCGCATCTCGGCAAGCCGCTGACGCGGGTGCCGGATCCGTTCTCGAACGAATATCCGTCCTTCGGTGCGGCCAACAATGCACGGCTGCGCGTCTTCCTGGATCAGTTCGGCTTCGACTACGAATTCGCTTCGTCGACCGACTACTACACATCCGGCCGGTTCGACGCGACGCTGCAGAAGATGCTCGCGGTCTATGACAAGGTCATGGACATCATTCTGCCGACCCTGGGCCCGGATCGCCGCGCGACCTATTCGCCGTTCCTGCCGATCAGCAAGACAACGGGTGTGGTGCTGCAGGTGCCGATGATCCGGCGCGACGTGGCTGCCGGCACCGTCACCTATGTCGATCCTGACACTAACGAAGAAGTCACGACGCCGGTCACCGGCGGCAATGTGAAGTGCCAGTGGAAGGCCGACTGGGCGATGCGCTGGGCGGCGCTCGGCATCGACTATGAAATGGCCGGCAAGGATCTCATCGATTCCGTAAAGCTGTCGGGGAAGATCTGCGCTGCGCTTGGCGGCACGCCGCCGGAAGGCTTCAACTATGAGCTCTTCCTCGACGACAAGGGCGGCAAGATCTCGAAGTCGAAGGGCAACGGCCTGACCATCGACGAGTGGCTGCGCTACGCGTCGCCGGAGTCATTGTCGCTGTTCATGTATCGCGAACCGAAGGCGGCCAAGCGGCTGTTCTTCGACGTGATTCCGCGCAATGTCGACGAGTACCAGCAGTTCGTCGAAGGCTATGCGAAGCAGGATCCCAAGCAGCGGCTGTCCAATCCGGCCTGGCACATTCACGCTGGCGCCCCGCCGGTGGCGGATATGCCGGTCACGTTCCAACTGCTGCTGACGCTGGTGTCGTCGTCGAATGCCGAGAATGCCGAAACCCTGTGGGGCTTCATCCGGCGTTATCGGCCGGGCGTCTCCGCGGCGACGCATCCGCGGCTCGACGCGATGGTCGGCTATGCCATCAACTACTATCGGGACTTTGTGGCGCCGACCAAGACGTTCCGCGAGCCCACCGATGTCGAGCGCGTGGCGCTGCAGGATCTGCGCGATGCACTGTCGCAACTGCCGGCGGAGGCCACGCCGGAAGACATCCAGAACGCGGTCTATGAGATCGGCCGCCGCGAGCCGTTCCTTGATCACAAGAAGCTCGCCAAGGATGGCCGGCCCGGCGTCTCGCTCGACTGGTTCAACATGCTGTACCAAGTGCTGCTCGGCCAGGAGAAGGGTCCGCGCTTCGGGTCCTTCGTCGCGGTCTATGGCGTGCAGAATGCGATCAATATGATCGACGGCACGCTGGCGCGCTCGGCCTGAGGCTCACGCCCTGCGAAACGTCAAAGGCGCGCTTCCTGACGGAGCGCGCCTTTTTCTTGATGCCTATTTTGGCGCTGCTGCCGGCGTGACAGGCTCCGGCATTGCCGACGAGTGGTGGTGCGCGATCAGCCATTTCTTGTCGCGGTAGACATAGACATAGCTGTAGCGGGCCTTGACGATTTGCGTATCGCTGGGGGACTTGCCGGACAGCGTGAAGGTGTAGGTGCCGACGTCGGATGCCATGTTGCAGCCGATCTTGACGGTCCGCGTGTCGATCTTGCCTTGTGGGTGTTTCTTCAGGAAATCCACGAAGTAGCTCTGGATCGACGCGCTGTCGGTGCGCGGCGTGTTCGACACCGTCGGCAGCAGCACCGCGTCCGAGGCGTAATTGGCGGTGACCTTGGCGGGGTCGAGCGTTGCGAGCGAGGCATTCCAGCGGTCGAATAGCGCTTCGATCTGCTTTGTCGTGACGACCGCGCAGGTCATGGGCTTCGCATGTGCGAGAGAACCTGCGCTAACGAGGGCTAGCGCGATCGCGCCGGCAACGATTGTTCTGGTTTTCATGGCGCCACCGAAGGTTGCGAGTTTCGGATAGGGAACTCGCATAGATCATTCGGTGGCCGGACGCCAGTCCAGAGTGTGTTCGGTTACTGGCTCGCCCAGACGATGCGCGCGATCCAGGCGATGTCGGCGGCCGGAAAGCTGCGGTCTACATGGTTCGGATTGAGCGACTGCAGCTCGATGATCTTCGTGGTTCGGCGCTTCAATTCCTTCGCCATCACCTCGCCGTCCTTTGTCTTGACCACGACGCGGTCGCCCTTGCGGATCTGCGCTTCCGGCGAGACGACGATGATGTCGCCGTCGCGATAAGCGGGCTTCATCGAGTCGCCGGAGATCTTCAGCGCATAAGCGTGCTCGTCATTCACCGACGGCAGGCCCACTTCGTCCCAGCCCTTGCTGCCGGCGGGAAAACCCGCGTCGTCGAAGTAGCCGCCATGGCCGGCCTGTGCGAAGCCGAGCAGCGGCACCGACTGCACGATGCGCTTGGTACCTTCGATCAGCGTGACGAAGCTGTCGATGGTCACGCCGGTTGCGGTCAGCGCCTTCGAGACCGACTCCGTCGACGGCCAGCGTTCGCGGCCGTCGTTGGTGATGCGCTTGGATTTGTTGAAGGTCGTGGCGTCGAGCCCCGCCTTCTTCGCAAGGCCGGAGGGTGACATGCCGTTGCGCTCTGCGAGGCGGTCGAGGGCGTTCCAGATCTGGGCGTGCGAGAGCATCATCGGTTTCGGTCCCTTGGCCCGGATTTCTGCGGGGCGGTGAATCGTGGCGAAATCTAGGAATTATTGCCGTGAATGCACGGATTTCGCAACAGGCATTTGAAAAAAATGTGCAGCCTTGAAGTGGAGGGGGGGCGCCGATACGGTCGACTGTCGGCTCCAGCCATCGAATCCCGCGACTGGGCGTCCACACCACATCGAAAACAGCTGATTCAACCAAATTGGAAGTCTGGGCGGTTGCGCACCATCTATAAAATCTGTCCGGCCTCGAGCTGGCGCGAGGCTGAGCGCCAGGGCACCTATCGCGGCAGCGCCGACGATGCCCGGGACGGCTTCATCCACTTCTCGACCGCGGCACAGCTCCCCGAGACGCTCCGGAAGTATTATTTCGGCCAGACCGGCCTGTTTCTGGTCGCTGTGGACGCAGACGCACTCGGCGATGCCCTGCGCTGGGAGCCATCCCGCGGCGGCGATCTGTTCCCGCATCTCTACGGCGAACTCGATCTCGGCGCCGTCACGGCCGTCATGGATCTGCGTGCGCGCTCCGACGGCAACCACGACATTCCGGAGCTCAAATCGTGATCCGCGCTTTCGATGCCTTTTCCCTGCCGATGCTGCGTATGCTCGACGCCGAAGACGCGCACCGCCTCGCGATCCGCGGGTTGCGCATGCTGCCTTACGCCCGCCCGCGGCCGGACGATCCGAAACTCGCGGTCCGTGCATTCGGTCTGAACTTCCCCAATCCGGTGGGGATCGCCGCCGGCTTCGACAAGAATGCCGAGGTGCCGGACGCGCTGCTCCGTCTCGGCTTCGGTTTTGCCGAGATCGGGTCAGTGACGCCGAAGCCGCAATCCGGCAACCCACGCCCGCGCATCTTTCGGCTGGAGCGTGACGAAGCGGTCATCAACCGGCTTGGCTTCAACAATGACGGTGCGGAGGTCGTGCTGCGTCGGCTGGCTGCACGTGCGCAGAATGGCGGTATCGTCGGCGTCAATGTCGGCGCCAACAAGGATTCGCCCGATCGCACGCAGGATTATGTGCGGCTGATCGAGACCTTTGCGCCGGTGGCGAGCTATTTCACCGTCAACGTGTCATCGCCGAACACGCCGGGCCTGCGCAATCTGCAGCAGGCCGCCGAACTCGACGATCTGCTGGCGCGGGTGATCGATGCGCGTGAGCGCGTTCGCAAGAATGCGGGAGATTCTCCGGTGTTGCTGAAGATCGCGCCCGATCTCAGCCTCGCCGACCTCGACGATGTCGTCCATGTCGCGCGCTCGCGCGGCGTTGATGGCATGATCGTCGCGAACACCACGATCGGCCGTCCCTCGACCTTGCGCGAACAGGTACGCTCGAAAGAGCAGGGCGGATTGTCAGGGCGGCCCTTGTTCAGGCTGTCCACCCGCATGGTGGCGGAGACCTTCGTACGTGTCGAAGGTGCATTTCCGCTGATCGGCGCCGGCGGCATCGACAGCGGCGGTGCGGCGCTCACCAAGATTCGCGCGGGTGCGAGCCTGATCCAGCTCTATTCGGCGCTGGTCTATAAAGGCGTCGGCCTTGTCGACAGCATCAAGGCCGACCTGTCCTCGACGCTGCTGCGCACCGGCCGTGATTCACTGTCGGAAATCGTCGGCGCCGATGCGGCGACGATCACAGCGGAAGACTGGCCGGCGTAAGCCAGGCCTGCTGCGGAAACGACTGTCGCAGCAGGGCTGGATGACGCAGCGCCTGCAACGCGCCGCGCGACAGCATGAACACCAGAAACGCGAGCCATAGTCCGGTATTGCCAAGGCTGGCCAGTGCGAACCATGCGGCGATGTAAATCGCTAACGCCAGCAGCATCAGGTTGCGCATGTCGCGCGCCCACGATGCGCCGATATAGATGCCGTCATAGGCGTAAGCGAGGACGCCACAGGCGGGCGCCAGCGCTGCCAGCAGCATGTAATTCCGCGCAGCGAGCCGAACTTCGGGGCTGGTGGTGATGAAATCGATCAGCGCGCCGCCGAACAGCACGAATAGCAACGTGACAGCGATGCCGAATGCCGTGCTCCAGATCAGGACGAGCTTTACGGCCCGGGAAAACTGCTTGCGGTCGCGAGCGCCGGTGCCCTGACCGCAGAGTTGCTCGGCGGCGGTGGCGATGCCGTCGAGGAAGAACGAGCCGATCATGACGAAGTTGTTGAGTACTGCATTGGCAGCCAGGGTCAGGTCGCCTGCACGGGCGCCCTGCGCCGTGAAGAAGAGAAATGCAGCAATCAGTGCTGCCGTACGGATCATGATGTCGCGATTGACTGCGAACAACCGTAGTAGCCGGATGCGGTCGAACAGGATCGCGCGCGGCACATCGATGCGGCCGCCCAGGATTTTCCACATGGCGATGAGGCCGGCGAGAAAGCCCGCGGTTTCCGCGATCACCGTGGCCAGTGCTGCGCCGCTGACGCCAAAGTCGAATTGCAGGACCAGCAGGGAGGTGAGTGCCATATTGGCGAGATTGATGCCGACCTGCAGTGCCAGAGCGATCCCGGTGCGCGCCTGGCCGACCAGCCAGCCGAGAATGACATAGTTGCCGAGCATCAGCGGCGCGGACCAGAGTCGGATGAAGAAATACTGGCGTGCGGCGGATGTGACGGCGTCGCTGCCGCCCATGATGCGGAACACCAGCGCCGCCAGCGGTGTCCGCAAGATGATCAGCGTCAGCCCGATCGCTGCTCCGAGCATCAACGCGCGCAGCAGGATAGCGCGCACCTCGATCCGGTCACCGGCGCCAAGCGCCTGTGCGGTGAAGGCAACCGTCGCCATGCGCAGAAATCCGAACAGCCAGAAAATGCAGTCGAATGCCACGGAGGCCAAAGCCACACCGCCGAGCAGGTGCGGGTCGCCAAGCCTGCCGATTGCCGCGGTCGAGACGATGCCGATCAGAGGCGTCGTCAGATTGGCCAGCATGGCCGGGCCGGCAATGGCAAAGACGCGCCTGTTGGTGACGGACAATCCCGACGACATCAATGCAACCTGAAGCGGATGATGCGCGTCTCAGCGGCCGCGGGGGGCGCTGAACAGCCGCATGATCAGCCAGATCGGCACGACGATCACGGCGCCGAGCAGGAAGTAGCGCCAGAGGCCATTGATGGCATCGAAGCCGAGGTCATAGACCCACTGGAACAGGCGGCGGATGCTGGTGACAATGTTCCACGGATCGAAGCCGATGGCGGCGAGAACGACGCCGACCAGGATCGACAGCAGGATCAGCCGGCCGAGTACCGCCAGCGGCGAACCGCCGAGGAAGCGCGCCAGGCCGTCATTGTTGGCCGGCAAGTCCCGGGTCTCATTTGGCTGCATCATGGTCTCCTGCGCGCAAATCGCGCGCTGATCATAGGTGGTCCCACGCAAATGGGGAACCCGGCTCGTTCGTCAAGTATGGACCGTCAAGGCGTCGCAGGCTCGGGCGGCGCAATTGTGGTCTCCGCCTTCAGCATGCGCTCCAGCGTCTCCAGCCGGTCGGCCTCACGTGGCGGCTTGTCCCAGCGCAGCCGGCTGATGCGGGGAAACCGCATTGCGACACCCGACTTGTGCCGGGGCGAGCGCGCCAGCCCTTCAAAGGCAACTTCCAGCACCAGCCCCTTGTCAGGTTCGTGGGTGACGTGGCGGACCGGGCCGAACTTTTCGGTGGTGTTGCGGCGAACGAAGCGGTCGATTTGCAGCAGCTCTTCGTCGGTGAAGCCGAAATAGGCTTTGCCGACCGGTACCAGCTGGTCGCCGCTCTCGCCTGCGGTCCAGACGCCGAAGGTGTAATCCGAATAATAGGACGAGCGCTTGCCGTGGCCGCGTTGCGCATACATCAGCACCGCGTCGATGATGTGCGGATCGCGCTTCCATTTCCACCACTGGCCTTTCGGCCGTCCCGGCAGATAGGCGGAATCGCGCCGCTTCAGCATTACGCCTTCGACGGCATCGGCATCTTCGCCGGCTCCGGCACTGACAGGATCGGCACGCGCGGCGGTGAGGGCATCCCATGTTGCGAACGGGATCTGGTTCGACAGATCGATCCTGTCGTCGTCCAGCTCTGTGATGAATCTTTCCAGTTTGGTTCGTCGCTGTTCGAAGGGCAGTTCGCGCAAATCCGTCTCGCCGTCGCTGAGCAGGTCATAGGCGCGCAGATGGATGGGGTATTCCTTCATCAGCTTCGGCGTCACGCTTTTCCGGTTCAGCCGTTGTTGCAGCACATTGAATGACTGTACGCGGCCCTCGCGCAGCACTAGCAACTCGCCATCGATCGCGCCGGGCAAACGCAGCGATGGCGTCAGGTCCGGGAAGCTTCCGGTGATGTCCTCGCCGGTGCGCGAATAGAGCCGCGTGACGATCCTGTCGTCATCGCCTTTGCCGCTGACCGCCTGAATCCGGATGCCGTCCCATTTCCACTCCGCAACAAAATCGGACGCGTCGAGATTGGCGAAGTCGGAATCTTCGATGGCATGTGCCAGCATCACCGGGCGGAACGGCGCCGGATCGCGATTGACCGGCTTCTCCGCGCGACCTTCGAGCCAGGCGAACAATTCGCCATAGGGCGACTCAAGGCCGGGCCAGATCAGCTCGACGTCATGCGGGTCCTTGTCGCCGAGCGCCGCGGCGGCGGTCTTGGCCAGTCGCGCCGAAACGCCGATCCGCATCGCGCCGGTGACGAGCTTCAGCAGAGCCCAGCGCCCGGTCTCATCGAGTTCATCGAGCCAGCGGGTGAGTTGTGCGGGCAATTCGGCCTTGCCGAGCGTGCGGAGTGTGGTGACGACTTCGGTGAGTGTCGGTGGTGGCGGGTTGTTGCGCGCGATGTCCTGGGCCTTCGGCCACATCAGCGCAACCGTCTCCGAGAGATCGCCGACATAGTCATAAGAGAGTTCAAACAACACCGGATCAGTTCGCGATGCGATGAGGTCGCGGATCAATCCAGCTTTCGCATGCTTGAACGACAGCGCACCTGTCAGTGCCGCCAGCGCGTAGCCGCGGTCGGGATCGGACACTTCGCGGAAATAGCCCGTGATCAGCCGTAGCTTGTTGTTGCGGCCGGGTTCGTAGGCCAGGCGATCGAGCAGTTCGGCGAAGCGGTTCATGCCTCGGCGCTTTCGCCGGGCGGAAGTGTCTCTTCCTCCTCCTCGTCGCCATAGCCGATCAGCGCAAGAGGCCGAGCGGTCAGGCCTTTGCTCTGGCACCAATGCACCAGCGCGTCTTCCTGGCCATGAGTCACCCAGATTTCGCCGGCGCCGGTCGCACCGATTGTTGCGATCAAGCCGTCCCAATCGGCGTGGTCCGAAATCACCAGCGGCAGTTCGACGCCGCGTTGCCGCGCACGGGCGCGCACGCGCATCCAGCCGGACGCAAAGGCGGTGACTGGATCGGGAAAGCGCCGCGTCCACACATCCGATGTGGCCGACGGCGGCGCCAGCGTGATGGTGCCGGCGAGATCGGCTTTCCTGACGCCTTTCACCGGGCGTAATTCGCCGAGATCGATGCCGCGGCTCTGATAGTAGTGCGTGATCTTCTCCATCGCGCCGTGCAGATAGATCGGCGCATCATAACCGGCCTGACGGATCAGCTTGATGACCCGCTGTGCCTTTCCCAGCGAATAGGCGCCGACCAGATGCGCGCGCTCCGGAAACAGCGCGACCGAGGCCAGCAGTTTCTTCACTTCGTCGGCGGCATTGCCATGACGAAACACCGGAAGCCCGAACGTCGCTTCGGTGATGAACACATCGCAGGGCACCACCTCGAACGGTGTGCAGGTCGGGTCATGGGCGTCCTTGTAGTCGCCGGAGGCGACGATGCAGATATCCTTGCAGGTCACCGCCATCTGCGCGGAGCCGAGGACATGCCCGGCGGGGTGGCAGGACACCGTGACATCGCCGAGCCTGACCGTCTCGTCATAGGCAATAGCCTGCGTGCTGCCGGCGAAATTGTCGCCATAGCGTAGCCGCATCATGTCGAGCGTTTCCTGCGTCGCCAGCACATGGCCGTGACCCGGTCGCGCGTGATCCGAATGGCCGTGGGTGATCACGGCGCGCTCGACCGGTCTGACGGGGTCGATATGGAAGCCGCCCGGTTTGCAGCAAAGGCCGGCGGGAACCGGGATAAGGATGTCTTGCGGACGCATCTCGGTTATATAGGTCCGCCTTGGGTTGGTTCGAGTCATCCTGCGAACGCCCCGCCCTCCGATCGGTTCCCACCATGCCTGCGCGCTTGTTCATGTCATCCGGCGATATGAACGCCGACCGGCGTTTCGACTATGCGCGCGACCTGCAGGTACAGGGCGATCTGGTGGCGGCGGCCGATCTGTTCGAGCAGGCCACTGATTTGGCGCCGGGCTTTGCCACCGCATGGTTCGTGCTCGGGGAGGTCCGGGAGCAGCTGGGTGACACCGCCGGCGCCATCGCCGCGTTTCGCCGCGCGCAGGCCAGCGATCCCGGTGATCGCAACGGTGCTGGTCTGCGGTTGATGCGGCTCGGCGCTGACGATCTCTCGGCCATGCCGGCGACCTATGTGACGGCGCTGTTCGATCAATACGCGCCCAAGTTCGACGCCGCGCTGGTCGATACGCTCGGTTATCGCGGACCAGCGGTCCTGTTGGGCGCCGTGCGTGCCGCATGCGCTGCGACGGATAGGGTGATGCTCTTCCCCCGCGCCATCGATCTCGGTTGCGGCACCGGGCTGGCGGCCGGCGCTTTTGCCGCCTGCACCGGAGCCATCATTGGCATCGACCTGTCGCCGCGCATGATCGAGCGCGCTCATGCCACCGGGCTTTACGCCGAGCTTGAAGTGGCCGAGATCGTCGAGGGTTTGTGCCGCCGGTCAGATAGCAGTGTCGAGCTGGTCATCGCAGCCGACGTGTTGATCTATCTGCACGACCTTGCGCCGGTTTTGCGAGAAGCTACGCGCGTGCTGGTCCCAGACGGGTTGCTCGCCTTCACGGCTGAGACCCATGACGGCGACGGTGTCGCTCTCGGCGCGGGCTTGCGTTATGCGCAGAGCGAAGATCATCTGCGTGGCCTGATCGCAGCTGCCGGCCTGGCGCTCATTCATCTTGAACACGTTTCGTCTCGCACGGAACGCGGCCTTGCCGCGCCAGGACTGGTGGCCGTCGCGATCAAGCGTCGGCTTTAACGCCGTCGGGGTCAGCCAGGGCAAGTTTGCTGGCGCAATCCCGAATCGAAGCGAAAAGACGGTCGCTTCGTTGCAAGGGCTCCTTGCACAATGACGGCCGGGCAATACGTCTGTGAGCGCCAAGCGTCCTACCAAATAAAAACCCCGGCCGCGAGGCCGAGGTTTTGCCTATCGGAGATGTCGCTGTGATCAGTACTTCGCAACAACCGGGCTGTTGAAGTGATAGTTCAGGCCGGTGCGGAAGATGTGCTCGGTGACGTTGGTCGTGACGGTCGTGGTGTTGACGGTGTTCGAGGCCGTGCCGAGATCGACATAAAGATATTCGGTCTTGGAGGTCCAGTTCGGTCCGAACAGGCCGAGCAGCCGGAACGGGGTTTCGATACCCGCGCCTGCGGTCCAGCCGCTCTTGGTGGTCGAAACATTGAACACCTGGATGCCGTCTTCGCTGATCTTGGTCTTTACGCCGCCGTAAGCGTAACCGCCGGTGGCATAGAACAGGGTCGATCCCACGGAGTAGCCGAGGCGGCCGCGAACGGTGCCGAACCAGGGCAGCTTGGCGTCATAGGCGAGGCTGCCGAAGTCGATCACGGTCTTGTTGTCGCGCTGGCTGGAGGCCTGGATGTCGGCTTCCAGACCGTAGACCCAGTTCGCGGCTTGCCAGTTATAACCAAGCTGCAAGCCGCCGTTGATGCCGTCGGGAGCGAGGTTGAAGATCAGGCTCGTGGCCGGGTCGCCAGGCAGATCACCTGGTTTGGAGATGCTGCTGCGATCGCGGCCGGTGCCGGAACCGACGTTGCCGCCGAGATACCAGCCGGTCCAGTCCGCTGCGACGACCGGCGTGTAAACGGCGCCGCCGACGCGGTAGTTCAGCCCGACGCGAAAGATGTTCTCGCGAACTTCGGTGTTGAGCGTCTGGGGGCCGAACGCGTAGCTGTTGTTCCCCATGTTCAGGTAGAGATACTCGATCTTGCCGGTCCAGTTGCCGCCGAGGGCCGCTTCAACGCCGCTGCCGACGACCCAACCGTTCTGTATCCTGTTGGTAGAGAAGACCGTCCCGGAGTTATCGAAGGTGATGCTGGTCTTTACGTTGCCGTAAGCGTAACCGCCGGTCACGTAGCCAAGCACGGGACCGGTGGCCAGACCGATGCGGCCGCGAACGGTGCCGAACCAGTCGACCTTCTGATTGTAGGTGGTCGACAGGAACGGGCTTCCCAGATTGGTGCGGTCATCGCTCAGGCCTGCGCCCTGAATGTCGGCTTCGAGGCCGTAGACAACCGGGCCGAGCATGGAGCCCGTCTGCCAGTTGTAGCCGACCTGACCGCCGCCGAGAGCGCCTTGCGGCGACAAGTAAAGCGATTCGGTCCCGAAAGATGCGTTGTTATGGATGGCACGATCCCGGCCGAGCCCGATGCCGGCGTTGACGCCCAGATAGAAGCCGGTCCAGTCATAAACGGCGACTACCGGCGCTTTGTAGTACGGCGCCTTCGCGGCCATGTCGGCGGCTTGTGCACCGGCGGTCAGGGACAACAGCGCGGCGGTCGTGAGGCAGAGGCTTTTCATGAAGGGATCCAGTTCAGATTTCTGGTCGAATTATGAAGCGGTAACTAGATGCTGTCTGTAGCCGCGCGACCAGAAATTGCGGTATTTGGATATTGGGTTCCTTGTGGTTAATTTTCTCGGAACAGCGTTGTTCAGGGCGCAAACAAAAACCCCGGCCGCGAGGCCGGGGTTTTCGATTTTAGCGAATGTCGCTGAGATCAGTACTTCGCAACAACCGGGCTGTTGAAGTGATAGTTCAGACCGGTGCGGAAGATGTGCTCGGTAACCTTGCTCTCGCTGACGACGCCGGGAAGGATCGTGGTCGAAGCTGAGCCGAGGTCGACATAGAGATATTCGGTCTTCGAGGTCCAGTTCGGTCCGAACAGGCCGAGCAGCTTGAAGGGGGTCTCGATGCCGGCGCCGGCGGTCCAGCCACTCTTGGTGGTCGAAGCGTTGGCAACTTCCACGCCCAGTGCGTTGATCTTGGTCTTCACGCCGCCGTAGGCGTAACCGCCGGTGGCGTAGAACAGGGTCGAACCGACCGAGTAGCCGAGGCGGCCACGAACCGTGCCGAACCAGGGCAGCTTCTGATCGTAGCTGACGAGGCCGAGAGCAACGGCAGTTTTGTTGTCGCGCTGGCTGGAAGCCTGGATGTCGGCTTCAAGACCGTAAACCCAGTTCGATGCCTGCCAATTGTAACCGATCTGGGCACCGCCGTTGATGCCGTCCGGAGAAAGGTTGAACTGCTCGGGAACCGGGGTGACGCCGGTAAGCGTGGTGCGATCACGACCGGTGCCGGAACCGATGTTGCCGCCGAGGTACCAGCCGGTCCAGTTCGCCGCAGCGACCGGGGTGTAAACGCTGTTGCCGCCGATGCGGTAGTTCAGACCGACGCGGAACAGGTTTTCACGCAGTTCGGTGTTGGTGAGCTGGGTGGGGGTGGCGAACGCATCAGAGCGGTTGCCGAGGTTCAGGTAGAGATATTCGATCTTGCCGGTCCAGTTGCCGCCGAGCGCTGCTTCCACGCCGCTGCCGATGGTCCAGCCGGTCGCCATGCGGCTGTCCGAGAACGCCGTCACGCCGCCTTCGGTGATCGTGGTCTTGACGTTGCCGTAGGCGAAACCGCCGGTGAAGTAGCTCAGGACCGGACCGGTTGCGAGACCGACGCGGCCACGAACGGTGCCGAACCAATCCGACTTCTGACCGTAGACGGTCTGCAGCGGGCCAACCACATTGGCGCCACCGCCGGTGAGGCCCGAACCCTGGATGTCGGCTTCGAGGCCGTAAACGATCGGGCCGAGCAGCGAGTCGCCCTGCCAGTTATAGCCGATCTGGCCGCCGCCGAAGCCGCCCTGCGGCGTGAGATACAGCGAGTCGCCGGTGTAGCTGTGGGTGACGCGGTCGCGGCCGATGCCGACGCCGGCGTTCACACCGATGTAGAAGCCGGTCCAGTTATAGACCGAGACGAGGGGCGCCTTGTAATAAGGGGCCTTGACGGCCAGATCGGCAGCCTGCGCGCTCACAGCGGTTCCGAGCAGCGCGGCGCTCGCAAGAAGAATACGTTTCATGGTCGACCCCAATTCAGATTTGAACCGTTAGAATAGGGGAGTCGGGCCATATTGGCTGTATCCGGACGGCCACACTGTCCGACATTGCAACCGCAGGGGCGCCGGCCAAAAAAAGCCGGTTAAATAAGCGTTTAGACGTCCGTGGCGCGATGCGTATTTCGTCACGTTTGGGTGCGCAGAGACCCTGTCGATAGCCAACCCACGGAAAACATGAGGCAACCTATGAGGGATTGCCAAGCCTGTCGCGCCCGCAGAGGATAAGGGCAAGCTCGTACAGCCGCGATCAACGCCGCGACGGGTCACAAAAACACACCCGCACAAGCGGGTCTCAGGGAGAAAACACCAGATGCCTTCGCGCCACAGGTCCGTCTTCAGGACCGCAACACTCGCTGCAGTTGTCTCCGTACTGGCCCATTTGGCCTTCGCAGCAGACAAGAAATACGATCCGGGTGCCAGCGATACCGAGATCAAGCTCGGCCAGACCATCCCCTATAGCGGCGCCGGTTCCCTGTACGGCGTGATCGGTCGGACACAGGCCGCCTATTTCCAGATGCTGAACGAAAAGGGCGGCATCAACGGGCGCAAGATCAATTTCATGTCGCTGGACGATGCCTACAGCGCGCCGAAGGCCGTCGAGGCCACTCGCCGGCTCGCCGAGCAGGACGAGGTGCTGGCGCTGTTCGGCTCGCTGGGCACTGCGCCGCAGTCGGCGGTGCAGAAGTTTCTCAATAGCAAGAAGATCCCGCAGCTCCTGCTGAACACCGGCGCGTCGCGCTGGAACAACCCGAAAGAGTTCAAATGGACTACGCCGGGCCTGCCGATCTATTCGACCGAGGGCCGGATCATCGCGCGCTACCTGATGCAGGCCAAGCCGAATGCCAAGGTCGCGATCCTTTACCAGAACGACGAGTTCGGAAAGGACTTCATGAATTCGTTCAAGGAGATTCTGGCCGAAGCGGGCGGCTCCGCGAAGGTGATCGCCGAGGCGTCTTATGACCTCACCGATCCGACCATCGATTCCCAGCTGATCAATCTGGCGAAATCGGGCGCCGACACCTTCTTCAACATCTCCACCGGCAAGGCGACGTCGCAGTCGATCCGCAAGGTCGCGGAGCTCGGCTGGAAGCCGCTGCATCTCCTGGTGTCGACATCAAGCGGCCGCTCGATCATCAACGCCGCCGGCGCCGAGAATGCCAAGGGCATCGTGGCGATGACCTACACCAAGGAAGTCGGCAGCGAGAAGTGGAAGGACGATCCGGACGTGATCGCCTTCCAGGAGCTGCGCAAGAAGTATCTGCCGAATGTCGATCCCGACAACACCATCGCATTCCAGGGCTATTCGCAGGGCGTGACCATGGCGGAGATCCTGCGCCGCTGCGGCGACGATCTCACCCGCGAGAACGTGCTCAAGCACGCCACCAATCTGGAAGGCTACCGCGCACCGGTGTTCCTGCCGGGTATCACCTATGGCTTCACGCCGACCGACTACACCACCATCAAGGCGCTCTATGTGGGCACATTCAACGGCACCGACTGGGATCTGTCGGACAAGCCGGTGAGCCAGTAAGCGCGTATCTTAAAATAACGACCATCCCCGGCGGATAGGCCGGGGATGGAGACGACCAATCGGACTCGCAAAGAGCCGTATCAAAAATCATCAGGGAGAAAACGCCATGAACAAGGGACTGTTTGCGTCTGCGGCGCGGGTCGCCGTCGTCGTGTTGCCACTGACTGTGACGGCCGCTATCGCCGCCGACAAGAAATACGATCCAGGCGCCAGCGACACTGAAATCAAGATCGGACAAACCATTCCGCATAGCGGACCCGGTTCGCTCTATGGCGTGCTGGGCCGTGTCGGTGAAGCCTATTTTCAGAGCTTGAACGAGAAAGGCGGCATCAACGGCCGCAAGATCAAGTTTCTGACGATGGACGATTCCTACAGCGCGCCGAAGGCGGTCGAGGCCACCCGCCGTCTCGTTGAGCAGGAAGAAGTCCTGGCTCTGTACGGCTCGCTCGGCACAGCGCCGCAGACGGCCGTGCACAAATATCTCAATTCCAAGGGCGTACCGCAGCTGCTGCTCAACACCGGCGCATCCAAGTGGAACGATCCGAAGAACAACAAATGGACCATGGCCGGCCTGCCACTCTATCCGACCGAGGCGCGTATTCTCGCCAAATATGCCGTCAGCGTGAATCCGAATGCGAAAGTCGGCATCCTCTATCAGAACGATGATTTCGGCCGGGATTTCCTGGGGCCGTTCAAGGATGAACTCGCGAAAGCCGGCGGCACCGCGAAGGTGATCGCCGAGGTGACCTACGATCTCACTGATCCCACGATCGACTCGCAGCTGATCAATCTCGCCAAATCCGGCGCCGATGTCTTCTATAACATCACCACCGGCAAGGCGACGTCGCAATCGATTCGCAAGGTGGTCGAGCTCGGCTGGAAGCCGCTGCAGTTGTTGTCCGCGGGCTCCACCGGCCGATCGATCCTGGAGGCGGCAGGGTTGGAGAATGCCAAGGGCATCGTCTCGATTGCCTATGGCAAGGATATTGGTTCGCCGCTCTATGCCAAGGATCCCGACATCGTGGCGTTCGAAGCTTTGCGCGCGAAATATCTGCCCACGGTCTCTGCCGATAATTCGATCGCCTTCTTCGGCTATGGTCAGGCCGTGTCCATGGCAGAGATTTTGCGCCGCTGCGGCGACGAGCTCACCCACGAGAACGTGCTGAAACAGGCTATCGGCCTAAACGGCTTCCGCGCTCCGCAAATGTTGCCGGGGGTGAGCTACAGCTATACCAATGACGCCTATGTTCCGATGGCGACGCTGTACACCCAGCGGTTCGACGGCAAGGACTGGATCATCTCCGACAAGTCGGTGACGCAATAAGACCACAGGTCTCTCCATGTCATTGCGAGCCCCGGCGAAAATTGCGCAGCCAATTTCGTTTGGGCGGAGCAATCCAGTCCTCTCTTGCTGTTTTCTGGATTGCTTCGTCGCAAGGGCTTAGGGGAAAGTTGCACGGCAACTTTCCTTGACCTCGCAATGACGGCTGAGAGTGCCTAGTTCTAACGCGTGCCGCCCCGTAAATCCGTCGCCAAACCCGACCTGTTGCCCGATCACTTCCTGCGCTGGTTCGCCATGCGCGGCTGGTCGCCGCGCGAACATCAATTGGCGCTGCTGCAGAAGGCGCGCGACGATCGCTCGGCGCTGCTGATCGCGCCGACCGGCGCAGGCAAGACGCTGGCCGGCTTCCTGCCGACGCTGGTGGAACTGTCTAACCTCTCCCCGCTTGCGGGGAGAGGTCGGCTTGAGAGCGCAGCGAACAAGTCGGGTGAGGGGGAGCGCATAATTGAAACTCCCGAGGTCGCCGAAGCTCCCCCTCACCCGTCGCGGACTGCGTCCGCGCCACCCTCTCCCCGCAAGCGGGGCGAGGGGAAAAACGCCCTTGTCTCCACCGGCCGCGGCGTTCAGCGCACCGGTGGCCTGCACACGCTCTACATTTCCCCGCTCAAAGCTCTCGCCGTCGACATCGCGCGCAACCTGGAAACACCGATCGCGGAGATGATGCTGCCGATCAAGGTCGAGACCCGCACCGGCGACACGCCGGTGTCGCGCCGCGCGCGGCAGCGGCGTTATCCGCCGGACATCCTGCTGACCACGCCGGAACAGCTGGCCTTGCTGTTGTCGTCCGACGACGCGCCGTTTCTGTTCTCGTCACTCAAGCGCGTCGTGCTCGACGAGTTGCATGCGCTGGTGACGTCGAAGCGCGGGGATCTACTGTCGCTCGGCCTTGCGCGCCTCTGGAAGCTCGCGCCCGACATGCGCGCCATCGGCTTGTCGGCAACGGTTGCCGAGCCTGAATCACTGGCACGCTTTCTGGTGCCGCAGCCTGTTGGTGAAAGCGTCTCGGCCGATATCGTCGTCGCCGGCGGCGCGGCCGAGCCGGTGGTCGAGATGCTCGACACCAGGGAACGTCTGCCCTGGGCCGGCCACTCCGCGCGCCATGCGCTTGGCGAAATCTACGATCTCATCAAGGCCAACAAGACGACGCTGGTCTTCGTCAACACCCGTAGTCAGGCCGAGATGCTGTTCCAGGATCTCTGGCGCATGAATGACGACGGTCTCGCCATCGCGCTCCATCATGGCTCTCTTGACGTCGCGCAGCGCCGCAAGGTCGAGGACGCGATGTCGGCCGGGAAACTACGCGGTGTGGTCTGTACCTCGTCGCTCGATCTCGGCGTCGACTGGGGCGATGTCGATCTCGTCATCAATGTCGGCGCCCCCAAGGGGGCATCGCGGCTGATGCAGCGCATTGGCCGCGCCAATCACCGCATCGACGAAGCTTCGCGCGCCGTGTTGGTTCCGGCCAATCGTTTTGAGGTGCTGGAATGTCGCGTCGCCATCGATGCCGTTGCCGAAAATGCACAGGATACTCCGCCGTTGCGGACTGGCTCGCTCGACGTGCTGGCGCAGCACGTGCTCGGCTGCGCCTGCGGCGCACCGTTTCGCGCGGACGATCTCTATGACGAAGTGCGCTCGGCGGCGCCCTATGCCGAACTGTCGCGTGTCGACTTCGACGATACCGTGGAGTTCGTGGCGTCCGGCGGCTATGCGCTGAAAATCTATGAGCGTTTCGCCCGTATCAAGCAGGACGCCTCGGGCAAATGGCGCGTCACCAATCCCAAGGTGCGCCAGATGTATCGCATGAATGTCGGCACCATCGTCGAGGACACGATGCTGAAGGTGCGGCTGGTGCGCGGAGGCAGCGGAAAAGCCAAAAAGGGTGTCACTGGTGCGCTGGCGCGCGGGGGACGCATGCTCGGTCAGATCGAGGAATATTTCATCGAAGGCCTCGTGGTCGGCGACACCTTCGTCTTCGGCGGAGAAGTCGTCCGCTATGAATCCCTGGTCGAGGATCAGGTCGATGTCTCGCGCGCCCATGACAAGGACGCGAAAGTGCCGTCCTATATGGGCGGCAAGTTTCCGCTCTCGACCTACCTCGCGGAACGCGTGCGCAAACTGCTGGACGATGAGCGCGCCTGGAAAGGCCTGCCCGACCAGGTGCGCGAATGGTTGTTGCTGCAGGCCCATGTCTCGCATGTGCCTGGTACGCGCGAACTGATGGTTGAGACCTTTCCGCGCGCCGACAAGCATTATCTCGTCTGCTATCCGTTCGAAGGCCGCCTCGCGCATCAAACATTGGGCATGCTGTTGACGCGCCGTCTTGAACGCGCCCGCGCGCGGCCGCTGGGTTTTGTCGCCAACGAATATGCGCTGGCCATATGGGGCCTCGGCGACACGTCGCACATGATCAGGCAGGACAGGCTTGATCTCGCCGCTTTGTTCGATCCCGACATGCTCGGCGACGATCTCGAAGCCTGGCTCGCGGAATCGGCGCTGATGAAGCGGACGTTCCGCACCTGCGCGGTGATCTCGGGGCTGATCCATACGCGTTTCACCGGCGAGGAGAAATCGCGCCGTCAGGTGCTGTTCTCCACCGACCTGATCTACGACGTTTTGCGCAAGCATCAACCCGATCACGTGCTGTTGCGCGCCGCGCGGGCCGATGCTGCGACGGGATTGCTGGACATTCGGCGATTGAGCGACATGCTGACGCGCATCCAGGGCCGTATCATTCACCGGGAACTCGATCGCGTGTCGCCGCTGGCGGTGCCGGTGATGCTGGAAATCGGCCGTGAAGCGGTATACGGCGAAGCGTCGGACGAGCTCCTGGCGGAAGCCGCCGAGGAACTCGTGAAAGAGGCCTCTGGACAGTCGGATGGGTAGAGCGAAGCGAAACCCATGCTGCAGTTCCGCGCTATTGATGGGTTTCGCAACTGCTCTACCCATCCTACAAAAGAACCATGCACGCCGATTCGATCATCACCGCCGATATGAGCACCGTCAGCATCGCCGGCGTCACGTTGGCTGCGGACCTGTCGGGCGCCTTGTATTGGGAAGAGCAGAAACTTCTCGTGGTGTCCGACCTGCATCTCGAAAAGGGCTCGAGCTATGCCAATCGCGGGGTGCTGCTGCCGCCCTACGATACGATCGCAACACTCGGTCGCCTCGGTGCGGTGATCGCGCGTCACGATCCGCGCATTGTGATTGCGCTCGGCGACAGTTTCCACGACCGTGACGCCCATGAGCGGTTGTCCCCGGCCAATCGCGAGGTGCTGTCCGCATTGCAGATGCGCCGTGACTGGATCTGGATATCAGGCAATCACGATCCCGCATTGCCGCCGGATCTCGGCGGCACCGTCGCGGAAGAAGTCGCCATCGGCCCGATCACCTTTCGTCATGAGCCGACCGGTGCTGCAGGCGAGATTGCCGGTCATTTGCATCCGAAGGCGCGCGTCAGCACGCGCGGTCGCGCGGTCGAACGGCGTTGCTTTGCGAGCGACGGCGCCCGCGCGGTGATGCCGGCCTTCGGCGCCTATGCCGGCGGGCTCAACATCCGCGATGCGGCATTCGCGCGGATCTTCCAGACCCTTGGCTTTGTTGCCCATGTGCTCGGCGACCGGCGTATGCACGCCATTGCTGCCTCGCGCTGCTGCTAGAGCAACATTTCATACATCGTCGTTCTACCCGTCCAGGAGAAGGCGAACCTGCGGGATTTCCAGGATGGCAGTCTCCTTTGCGGGCTGGCTGTTGACGAGATGGTCGATAAGATCCTCAGTCGTCGAGCTTCGGGTCAGCATCAGGCAGGTCGCATTGTCGGCGCGCGTTGCGTGCCAAACGCCGGCGCGCATGCAGATTCCGACGCCGGGAGACAAACGATAAGCTCGGAGGGTCGACAGGTCCGGCGTCTGGTTTGCGTCACTCAAGCAAAGGATTTGAACGATCTCTTTCGTGAGAGGCACGACCGCCTGCTGGGTCATGTGATGGACTTCGAGCTTTGAGACAAGCGGATTGTTGTCACGATACTCGACCCACAAGACCTCGGTGTTGCCTCCCGTGCCGGGATCAAAGAAGTGTTCGTGCCAGAAATCGCTCGCCGGGCTTCGAAGACCGACCGCGTCTTTTTTGAGTGGATCGGTTTTGCCGAGCACCCACCCGAAGGGCTCGAACGATGTGGGACTCAGAGCCTCGACAGTAACAGCGTTGGATGTCGGCATGGAGGGCTCCTGAGGCTCCCGTCCGAAGCATGGCTTCATGGCCCTGCAAACCGACGAGTATTAAAAGAAAGAGCGGCCTTACGCCGCCTTCGCCTGCACGCTATCGCAGAACGCGGCGAGGTGGTCGGCAAGCCGCAGCGTTGCCGGGCTCGCGTCGGGCGCGGCCATCAGCGTCACTTCAGTCTGGTCGATCGGCGCGAAGCCTTCCTTCGCTGTCAGAATGCGATGATCGGCCTGGATAGCCATGTCGGACAGGATGCTGAGGCCAAGTCCGGCGGCGACCGCGGCCTGGATGCCGGCGAGGCCGGAGCTCGTATAGGCCATATGCCAGCTGCGGCCTGCCGCCTCGATGGCATGGATCGCGCGGGTCCGGTAAAGGCAGCCGGCGGGAAAGCCGATCAACGGGACCGACCGGATGGCGGGGTCGATCGGATGCGCCTTGCTCGTGACCCAATGGATCCGCTCGGGCCACACCGCAATGCCACCTTTCTCACCGGCGGCGCGCTTGAACAGTGCCAGGTCGAGTTCGCCGCGTTCGAGATCGCGGCGCAAATACGTGCTTTGGTCGGCGCGCACGTCGAGCCGCAAGCCGGGCCGCGACCGCGAAAAATTCGCCAGCAATTCGGTCAGGCGATAGGCCGCGAAATCCTCGGGGATGCCGAGCCTGACAGCGCCTTCATTGGTCGGGCGCGCCAGTACGTCGCGAGCTTCCTCCGCCAGCGCCAGCAGTCGTCGCGCATAGGACAGCAGCCGCTCGCCGGCTTCGGTCGGGGTCACGTCCTTGCCGGCGCGGTTCAGCAGCGGCTGGCCGATATCCTCTTCCAGTCGCTTGATTTGCTGGCTGACGGTGGATTGGGTGCGGTGAACGCGCTCGCCGGCGCGGGTAAAGCCGCGGGCATCGACCACCGAGACGAAGCTGCGCAGGAGTTCGAGATCCAGCATCGGCTGTCCATTCGTTTTTCAACTGACAACAAGTATATCATTTAATTTCCAAATGGGAAGGCGGGCGCATAGACCGGTGGCAAAGGAGATTTCCGATGTCCCTCGCGCCGTCAGTCGCGGTTCCTCGTGCCGCCTTCAATCCGCTGCCGATCTATATCGGCATCTTCTGTCTGCTTTGGAGTTTCTCCTTCGTCGCAGGGAAGATCGCCGTCACCGATTGCCCGCCGCTCATTTTGCTCGCCGCGCGGTTCTCGCTCGCTGGTGTTCTGATCCTTGGCATTTCCGCCCTGCGCCGCGGTGCCTGGTCGCTGTCCTGGCGCGATGTTGCGGCTTACGCCGTCATCGGTCTGGCCAATAACGCGCTGTATCTCGGCCTCGGCTATACCGGCCTGCAAACCATCTCCGCCGGTCTCGGTGGCCTGGTCGTCAGCGCAAACCCGGTGTTTACGGCTGTGTTCGCAGCACTGTTGCTGAAGGAGCCGCTCACCGGACGCAAGGTCGCCGGGCTCTTGCTCGGCATCGCCGGCGTCGCCTCGATCGTCTGGCACCGCATATCGGTGGGCACCGACAGCGCGCAGGGCATCGTATTCACGCTGGCGTCGCTCGCGTCCATCGTGACCGGGACGATCCTGTTCAAGCTGCTGGCTCCGAAGGGCAGCCTGTGGCTCGGCAACGGCGTGCAGAATCTTGTGGCCGGCGTGGTGCTGATCCCGGTGGCGCTCACGTTTTCCGATATTGGCGCGATCGTGCCGAGTGCGCGATTGATCGCTTCGTTTGCATTCCTGACATTGGGCGGTTCTATCCTCGGTTATCTACTGTGGTTTCATCTCCTGAAGACCTGCGGCGCCACTGCTGCCAGCGCCTATCACTTCCTGATGCCGCCCCTCGGCATGCTGTTCGCCTGGATGGTGCTCGGCGAGCATGTCGAAAGTCGTGATCTCCTGGGGATCGTCCCGGTCGCCCTCGGTATCTATCTCGTCACCAGACCGGCCGCTTTACCAGTACCCTTGCGACAGGAGTAATTCATGTCCCTCACTATCACCCTGATCGGCGGCCCCACCGCGCTGATCGAAATCGACGGCTTCCGGTTGCTCACCGATCCGACCTTCGATCATCCGGGCGCCTACAAGCTGCCGCATGTCACGCTGGAGAAACTCGTCGGCCCCGCGATCTCCGCTGCGCAAGTCGGCGCGGTTGATGCGGTGTTGCTCAGTCACGATCAGCACTCCGACAATCTTGATAATTCCGGGCGCGATTTCCTGCGCCACGCGCCGCGCGTGCTGACAACCATTGCGGGCGCCAGGCGCCTCGGTGGGGATGTTGAAGGTCTCGCGCCATGGGACAGCACTGAGCTTACAGGCAAGGATGGTCAGTCGCTGACGATCACCGCGACCCCGGCGCGTCATGGCCCGGCCGGCATCGAGCCGCTGTCGGGCGATGTCATCGGATTCGTGCTGAGCTCGAACGCGCCAGGGAGCAGGCCGATCTACATTACAGGCGACACGGTCTGGTTCGATGGTGTCGCCGAGGTCGCGCGGCGTTTTCCGGCCGGCGTAGTGCTGCCCTTCGCCGGCGCGGCGCAAACCCGCGGGCCATTCCACCTCACCATGGACACCAACGACACGATCGAGACGGCGCGCGCATTTCCCGATGCGACGATTGTGCCGGTGCACACCGACGGATGGGCGCATTTCAAACAGAGCGCCGGCGATCTGCGCGCATCCTTCGATACGCTCGGCTTCGGTGCCCGTCTGCGTATCCTCGAACCGGGTGTGCGGACCTTGATCTAGCCCATTGCCAGTCCCTGCTTCGGAACGTTAGCTGCGACGGCACGTTGCCGAGCGGTGAGATGGCAGAGATCAGATGTCGGACCAGTCCAGCGAGAAGCCTGATGATCAGAAGGAAGAAGCTACTGGTCCGAAAGGCTTTCTGAAACGGCTTGGTCCTGGTCTGATCACCGGCGCTTCCGACGACGATCCTTCCGGCATCGGCACCTATAGCCAGGCCGGGGCGCAGCTCGGCTACGGCATCGGCTGGACCATGCTGCTGACCTTTCCGCTGATGGTCGCAATCCAGGAAATTTCCGGACGCGTCGGCAGCGTGACCGGTCGTGGCATTTCCGGAAATGTCTGCCGGCACTATCCGGCATCGCTGCTGCATCTCATCGTGTCGCTGCTGTTCATCGCCAACACGATCAACATCGCGGCCGATCTCGGCGCCATGGCCGATGCCACCAAGCTGCTCGTTGGCGGTCACGGCATCATTTATGTCGTTCTGTTCGGCGCGCTCTCGGTGGGCGCGCAGATTTTCTTCGACTACAAGCGCTACGTCTCGGTGCTGAAGTGGCTGACGCTCTGCCTATTCTCCTATGTCGCCGCGCTTGCGGTCGTGAAGGTCGACTGGAGCGCGGCTCTCACAGGCATCCTGCTGCCGCAAATCACCTGGAGCGGCTCGTATCTCACCACCATAGTCGCCATTCTCGGGACGACGATTTCGCCATATCTGTTCTTCTGGCAGGCCTCGCAGGAGGCGGAGGACGAACGTATCGATCCCGCCAAAGCTCCGTTGATCGAGAGGCCGATTGGTGCCGCGATGGAGTTTTCGCGCATTCGGGCCGACACGATCGTCGGCATGGCATTTTCGAACCTGATCGCGCTGTCGATCATCATCACGGCTGCGGCCACGCTCAATGCCTCCGGCAAGACGGATATCGAGACCTCGGCGCAGGCGGCTGAAGCCTTGCGTCCGATCGCCGGAGTATTCGCAGAGTGGATATTTGCGCTGGGCATCGTCGGCACGGGTCTGCTGGCGATCCCGGTGCTCGCAGGCTCAACTGCTTATGCTGTCGGCGAAGGTCAGCGCTGGCTGGTCGGCCTTGATCGCAAGCCGCGCGAGGCCGTGGCGTTCTACGCGGTTCTGGCACTGTCCGCGGTGATCGGGATCGCGCTGAATTTCACCTCGATCAACCCGATCTCGGCGCTGTACTGGAGCGCCGTCATTAACGGCGTTCTGGCAGTGCCGGTGATGGTGCTGCTGATGGTGATGTCGCGCCGCAAGGATGTAATGGGCGATTTTGTGATCAAGGGGCCGTTGCACTGGCTCGGTTGGCTGTCGACTGCAGCAATGGCCATCAGCGTGGTGGCGATGGTCGTGGGGATTTTTCTTTAATCCCGCCGAAACACGATCGACGCGGCCCACCCGGACATCAGCGCCATCGCGGCGGTGAGCAGTCCGTAGATGAAACCGTGATTGCGCGCGGCATTGGCGACGAACTGCTCGAAGCCGACCTTGACGATATCGAACGCTGTCTCCGCTTTCGAGATCAGCGCACCGTCGGCGAACAGTTTGATCTCGACATCGTAGGTTCCGATGGGCACTTCGGCGGGTAGCGGAATGCTGGTTCGGAACAGCGTCGGTGTCAGGAATGTCACCGCTGAGGTCTCCTCGCGATACAGTCCGTGTTCCTTGCGCAGTCGCACAAAGGCGCTGCGGAACGGGTCTGTGGCCACGACGTCCGCATAGTCGGTGCCGACGCGCTGGGTCAGCAGGACGTTATTGATTCCGAGCTGCTGGCGGCGCTGTACGTCGGCAGGCGCGATGGCGTCCATAGGACGGTTGGAAAACACGGCGAGATAGGACGGCACCTGCAGGAATTGGCGCGAATCCGTGTTGATCCAGATGCCGAAGCGGCGCTCCTTGCGCCGGGTCATGAGGTCGGTGCGCGGTCCGTTGACGGTGACGACGAGATTGTAGTTGTTGCGGCCGGGCGGTGTCTTGTCGTCTTTCTCGACAGCGCCGAACAGCACCAGTTCCTCGCCGGCATAATTCGGCGTCACGGTCACGCGATGGTTCGATACCGAAACGATCAGTTGTTCGGCGCGGGCCGGAGCGAGCATTCCGATGCCGAGTGCGGCGATGATCGGGAGCGCGCGTATCATGGAGCGACGCCTCCGGTATCGCGGATCGTGAACAGATCCGTGGGGCGAACGACCAGTTCCACCGCGAAGCGGACGCCGACCGCCAGGATCAGCAGGCCCAGCAGCAGGCGCAAATGCTCGCCGCGAATCTTCTGCCCGGCGCGGGCGCCGAATTGTGCGCCGGTGACGCCGCCGACCATCAGGATGAGGGCCAGCACCGCATCGACCAGATGATTGGTGACGGCGTGCAGCAATGTCGCGATCACCATGGTGACCAGCGTCAGCACCATAGATGTGCCGATGACCGTCGAAGTCGGAATGCGCAGCCAGTAGATCAGGATCGGGATCAGGATAAAGCTGCCGCCGATGCCCATCACGGCGCCGATGAAGCCGATCAGGAGACCGACGGCGATCACCGGGATCACCGAGAGATAGATCTTGGAGCGCTTGAACCGCATCTTGAGCGGCAGGCCGTGAACCCAGCTATGGCTGCCGGACCGGCGCAAGTTCACGGGATCACCGCGCCGTATGCGCAGCAGCGCGCGCAGGCCCTCCCAGAACATCAAGCTGCCGACGGCGGTGAGCAGGATCACATAGGACAGCGAGATGGTGAGGTCGAGCTGGCCGAGATTGCGCAGCTGCGTGAAGGCCCACACGCCGAGCGCCGTGCCGACCACGCCGCCGGTCAGAAGCACACTCGCAAGCGCGGGATCGATGGCGCGGCGTCGCCAGTAGGACAGCGCGCCGGAGAAAGACGAGGCTGCAATGTGGCTTGCCACTGACGCGACCGACACCGCGGGGGCGATGCCGACGAAAATCAGTAGCGGTGTCATCAGGAAGCCGCCGCCGATCCCGAACATGCCGGAGACGAAGCCGACTGCAGCGCCCATCGCCAGGATGAGCAACACATTGATCGGAATGTCGGCGATCGGGAGATACAGTTGCACGCGCGTTCGCTTCGGAATTCTGGCCCTGAGTTGGGCCGAAACCGCTCATGGCGTGGTTCTGGAGGCGGCGCGGATTGCGAGCCGCGTCCCCGTCTTAGACGATATCGTCCGTTGATGGGATTAAAGAATCCGGTAAAGGCGCGGTTTTCCGCCTCTGCCGATGATGCACCTTTCAAGGTGGTAAATTTTGTTGGGCCAGGCGCAGGCCGGCGGCGTCACGACTTCCTGGCCGGATCGGTGACGAGGTTCATGGCGGCAGCCTCGCTGGTGCCGAGCCAGCGGATTTTCTCGGTGGCTGACATCGCCTCGACGACCGACGAGGCGACGCCCATCTTGGTCATGTAGCTCAGCACATAGCCCATGGTGCGCTGCGCGGACGCAACAGGATCCGCCCCCGGCTTGGGCGAGACGAAGCGGTGAACGCCCAGCTTTGAGCCCTCGACACCTATGCGGGCCTTGCCGCCCGCATAGGTCATCACGCAGGCGCTGGCGCAGTAGGACGGTTTGATGCGGCCCGCCGAATCCACCGTGCCCACCGCCGTAGTCAGCCCGCGCGCACGGATGATCTCGCCCATGATGATGGCCTGGCCGACATTTCCGCCCGGAGACGACAGCAATACGGTATCGCCGGGCGCGAGTTTGGCTTCATCGAGCTTTTCGCGAAACCAGCTCGCAGTGGCCGGGCCGATCTCGCCGGTGATCGCCAACGCTGAACGGCCGCGGCCCGAATTGTCCGGATCGAGACTTCCGACCTCCGAAGACGCCATGCTCGGCGAGACATAGAGGTCTTTCCAATAGGCCCAGGCCTCCGGTTTGGAGAGCTCCTGATAAGCCTGCGCGCCGATACCGCCGAATATCACGACCGCGAATGCGACCGAAGGCCAGTTGAACCATTTGCTGCGCGGTGCCTCGGGTGGTGGAGGCTGCGATGGAGCGGGCGGCTCGGCGGGACATGCGGCCCAGGGGTTGACCGTAGGGATCCCTGACGGGCGTTCCGCGTCCCCCGATGCGTCGTCATTTCGAAAAGACAAACCAGTTTTCCTCGTCGTTCAGTCCGGCCCGGCGCGCACTTCACCGTGCCGAGTCTGCTGAAGGTTTGTTGAGGAAATAAGACCGCCGGTTCGATCCGGCGGCCAGAAAAATCTGTCTTAGCGCGCAGCTCGCTTGCCCATCGATGCTTTCGCCCCGACCTGTGCCGGCGCGGCATCCCAACCGCCCGCGGGAGTGGCCACGTTAATGGCGTCATCGGGTTGGCCTTCCGGCGCGAAAGTCTGGACCGCCAGCCTGGCCGCGGCCAGCGACTGCGGATCGAGGCGCTTGGCGATGTCGTCGCGCTTGCGGCCGGCATCGACGTCGCCTTGGGCTCCGGCGAGGCTGAACCACTTGAAGCTCTCGGCGAGGTTCTGTTCGACGCCGATGCCGCGAGCATAGAGGATGCCGAGATTGAACTGGCTGTCGGCGACGCCGCGATCGGCGGCCTTGCGGAACCAGTACGACGCGCTCTTGTAGTTGGCGCCCTTGGTGCCGCCATCGGCATCGAGCACGGCGAGATTGTGCATCGCCTTGGCGTTACCACGGTCGGCGGCGAGCACGTAATAGCGGCGGGCGACGTCGAGATCCTTCTTCGCGCCGAGGCCCTTCTCGAACAGCGCGCCCAGGCGGAACATGGCCGGCACGACATTGGCCTGCGCCGCGCGGTCATACCACTTGGCGGCTTCGTCGTAGTTCTGCGCTACGCCCTTGCCCTCGGCATAACGGACGCCGATTTCGAACGCGGCAGAGGCGTCGCCCTTGAGCGCCGCGTTGCGCAGCGCGGTGCTGCCGATGGTCTCGGGCAGGCGCTCGCCGGCAGGGATCGAGGCTGTGGTGATCTTCTGGCCACTCGACGGAAGCACCGGCCCGGCGGCACTGGCTTGCGGCGCGGCAATGCTGCCGGTGACGTCGGGCGACACATATGGCACGGGCGCAGCCTGCGGCACCGGCTGCGGCGCAGGCTCGACGGCGGCGGGCGGTGGTGCGATCAGCGACTGCTTGCCGATCGGGGTGGGCGATGTCATCGACGGCGTGGCAGGCGCCGGAGCGGCGGGCTTGGTCAGGGTTTCAGCCGGCTCGGGCGCGTTCAGCTGCAGCGGCGGTGCCGAGTGAATATTCTCGGCCACCGGCGCTGGCGAGCCGCTGTCCAGCAGCGTCATCGCCATCTTGAACGAGCCGAGCACGATCACGACCACGCTGGCGCCGACCAGCAGCGAGCGGATCTTCGAGCCGATCGTGGAGGATGACTTTTCGCTATCCGCGAGCTGCGGTCCGGATCTGGTGGCCTTCGATTTGTCGGTCCTGGATTTGTCAGACCTCGATTTGTCGTTGCCGGTTGCGGCTGCAGCCTGTGCGGCGCGGCGCGCGGCAGCAATGAAACTCGATGCGGTGGCCTGTTCGGGGGCATCGACGGCGATTTCGCTGATCGCGTCTTCCGACGCGGCGATGCGTTCGGATGGCGATGCGCCGCGGCCCTGCGGACGCGTGCCGGGTTCGAGCGGATGATCCGGCGGCAGGGCCGGGTCAACCATCGGGCGCGGCGACGGACGCTCAGCAGCGGATGCAGACTGCGCGACTGGCTTTGGCGCGGGCGGTGGATCGAGAATGTCGCTGATCGCCTTCGGCATCGGGAAGGCCGATGCCGGTTCGTGCGAGATCGCAGTTGCCGCGAAGTCGCGCGGCGCGGCATCGAAGTGAACCTGCGGCGGACGCACCTCGACCTGCGACGGCGCAGCCTGTGGCTTCACCGGATTGGGCATCTGCGGGCGCGTCGGAGCCGGCACCGAAACATCTGGTGCAGTCGCGGGGCGCGAGGTCGGAGCGGGTGTTGCAACGGGCGCGGATTGCTTGGCCGGCGCGGCGCTGACCGCGCGCAGATCGCCCTCGATCCTTGCGAGGCGATCGACCACATGGCCGAGCGTCGAGTGAACGACTTCCAGCGAATCCTGCGTATGGCGATCGGTTTCCGACTGGCTGAAGCGCATGTCGGACAGTTCGCGCTTGATCGTGTCGACCAGGCCGGGATCGACCGATGGCGCCTTGCTGCGGGGATTGTCCAGCGCGGCGAACATCGACTGCTGGCGTTCGAGATGGCGCAGGATGTCCTGCAGCCCGTCCTCGACGCGGCCGAGATTGTTGCCGCGCGTATCGGTGATGCTCTCCATCCGCTCGAGCAGATAGGAGACGCGCTGTTCGAGATGCGCGAAGGCCGACGACGAGTCATTGCCCACCGGCATATGGTCGAGACGCTCGGACAGCGTCCGCAATGCGGTTTCCAGATGATCCGAGCTGGCCATGACAGCCGGGCGCTCGCGATTTTCCAGCGCTGCCGTCAACGTCATGATGCGCGCCTCGAGCGCGGCAAATGAATCGCTGTTGTCGGCGCGTGCGAGCTGATCGACCTTCGACGACAGCGTCTGCAGGTCGTCGCTGAGACGGCCGAGTGCTTCGTTGGAGGCGACGTTGGACACGATGGCGCGCAGCGCCGTGATCGCGCCTTGCAGCTGTTCCATGGTGCCGGGATCGTTGCTCGAGCGCACGATCAAGTCGATCTTGCCGCCGAGATTGCGGATCGCCTCGTCGAAGCCGGCGAGCTGTTCGGCCGGGGTCAGCGTGGTCAGCGTCTTGTGGATGTCGGCCAGTGCGCGTTCGAGATTGGCCAGTACGTCGCCGTCGATGCCGCTATGGCGGTTGTCGTCGATGCGGCGGCCGAGTTCACGGATCTCGTTCTCGATTGATTCAATCGCGCGACGCGGCATCGCTTCGGTGATGACGTTGCGGATCTCGGCGAGTTCGCCGCGGAAGGCCGCGATCGACTGCTCGATATTATTGTCCGGGCGCTGCAGCGCATCGATCTTTGTGGTGATCTGGAACAGCTGCCGCTCCAGGCCGGACATATCCGGCATGAAGCTCTGCGGTGGCATGGCGGGCTGCGCATAAGGAGGCTGCGCGAAGGACGGTGCAATGGGCGGCGTATTGCGCGGGGCCATGCGCGGCGTGCCGTCGAGTTCGCCCTGGCGGGCCGCGATCTCGGCGATGGCGAAGTCCAGCGAAAACGGATCGATCGGCGGTGAGGCGCTATAGACCTGATTGGCGGCGCGCTCGACCATATCGATGCGCGGCTGTTGCGGCGGCGCGGGGCGATATGCGGGCTCGCTGATCTGCGACAAACGCGCATCAAGCCGCGAAATCGCATCATTGAGCTGGCGCGCGACGCCAGGCTCGCTGCTGCGCTGTGCAGGCTTCGAGAACAGTTCGATCTGCCGGGCAATGGCATCGAGCCGCTCGTGGATTTCGACGACATCGGCAGCGTCGCGCTGCGGCAGCGCTGCACGCGGGGTGAGGGGGCGTTCCGGGTCGCGTGGGCGTGCGTTGGGCGAGTTGAAACGCGCGGGTGCTTCGCCGATGGTCGAGTTCAGCCAGTCGCCGAGCGACATGCCGGCACGGCGCGCCGCGGCTTCGGCCCGCTCGCGGACCGATGGCTCAATCCCGTCAACACTCCACGATACGCGCGAATTCATGCTTTGGTCCGGTTCCGAGCTTGACGCCCACCAGCGCCTGCAGCCTCCCCCGCGCGTCCCATTGTGAAGACAATCGTAACGTGCGCGGGTCGTCTGCCTCTGATCCGGACTTTTCAGGGTTAGGGTAAATAACGGGTTAAGGATCGGGCTCGGCCAGCCTTAAAAGTTAACTCGCTGATACACTTGCGCCGATTTGCAGGTAGGATCGGATGTCTCTGGCTTTGGCGTCAGCGCGTAAACAGCGCACTCAAATCGTCGACATCCAGTTCGGTGATGGCGCTGTGGCGCGGATCCATCACCGCGGACTGGCCGATATAGGCCCAATAGAGAAACTCGGCGCGGGGCAGTGCCCGCTGGCTTTCCACCCCGGCCTCAATCAACCATTTCGCCATATAGCCGACCCGCCTCGCATCCACCGAGGCGACCATTTTGGCGACGTCTGTGTCGGTCGAGGCCATGGCGCGGATGGCACGGTCCAGGCTGCGATCTTCGTTGAAAGCGAGCTTCATCAGATGGGTCAGACGTGCGGCCCCCACGATCGACGTGTCGATCCCCTCGATCACCTGATCGGTCGTCCGCTCCTGCCAGCGCTGCAGAAGCTGTAGTCGAAATTCAGATATGTCTTTGAAATGCCAATAGAAACTTCCGCGTGACACGTTTAGGCCGGTGGCCAGTGCGCCGACCTTCAGCGCGTCGGCGCCTTGCCGCGCGAGGATCCTCAGCCCGTGGTCGAGCCAGGCCGAGCGCGTCAGGCGGTCTTTGGTCAGTTGGTCATCCATTCCCCAACCATACACATGTGTATTGACGAAATCCACGCTCTGGCGTTAACGTCCATGCAGAAGTGTATGGAGCGGCACTGGCCGAACAGTGCCCGATGCGGGAGGGAGAGCCGATGAGCGTGAGCGGCCTCGATAGATGGTACAGTTTCATGCGGTCTCATGATCGGGCGATGCTGTGGGACCTGCTGCATCCGGACGCCGTGTTCGAAAGCCCGGTCGTGCATGCGCCGCAGCGGGGCCGTGAGATCGTGTTCAAGTATCTGACGACTGCAGAGAAAGTGCTGGGTGGCCCCGGCTTCGCCTACAAAGGCGAATGGCGCAGCGACAACGGTGCGGTGCTCGAATTCGAGAACGAGATCGAGGGCATCAAAATCAATGGCGTCGACATGATCTCCTTCGCCGATGATGGCCGCATTACCCACTTCAAGGTGATGGTCAGGCCGCTCAAGGCCATCAACCTGTTGCACAGGCTGATGGGCGAGGAATTGGCGCGGCAATGAGCCGCCAGCTGCTTGCTTCATCTCCGATAGCAATTGCGTAAATCTGACACGGCGGCGCCGTATCATCCGATCAATTGAATTCAAACCGAGAGAATTCCATGCCCAGCTACAAAGCCCCGCTCGAAGACGTCGGCTTCCTGCTCAACGACGTGTTTCAGTTCGATCGCTACAACAATCTGCCCGGCTTTGCTGACGCGTCAGCCGATGTACGCGAAGCGATTCTGGGCGAAGCCGCCAAGCTCAGCGAAGAAGTGCTGCAGCCGCTGAATCGCGTCGGCGATCTCGAAGGCTGCAAGCGCAACGATGATGGCAGCGTGACGACGCCGAAAGGCTTCAAGGAAGCCTATAAGCAGGTCGCCGAGGGCGGCTGGCTTGGCCTCTCGGCTCCCGCTGAATTCGGCGGTCAGGGTCTGCCGGTGACGCTGTCGCAGACCGTCGCCGAATTCCAGATCTCCGCCAATATGGCGTTCTCGATGTATGGCGGCCTCACCATGGGTGCGACCGCAGCACTCATCGTGCACGGCAAGCCCGAGCAGAAGTCGATGTTCCTGCCGAAGATGGTCGCCGGCGAATGGACCGGCACCATGAACCTCACCGAGCCGCATTGCGGCACGGATCTGGGTCTGCTGCGCACCAAGGCCGCGCCGCAGGCGGACGGCAGCTACAAGATTTCCGGCACCAAGATCTTCATCTCGGCCGGCGAGCACGACCTTGCCGACAATATCATCCATCTGGTGCTGGCCCGCATCGAGGGCGCACCAGCCGGCATCAAGGGCGTGTCGCTGTTCGTCGTGCCGAAGTTCCTGGTCAATGCCGATGGATCGATCGGCGCACGCAATGGCGTGATGTGCGGCTCGATCGAGCACAAGATGGGCATCCACGGCAATTCCACCTGCGTGATGAATTACGACGGCGCCACCGGCTGGCTGATCGGTGAAGAGAACAAGGGCATGCAGGGCATGTTCGTGATGATGAACGAAGCCCGCCTCGGCGTCGCCGTGCAGGGTCTCGCGCAGTCCGAAGTTGCCTATCAGAACGCGGTCGCCTATGCGAAGGACCGCCTGCAGGGCCGCTCGCTGACCGGGCCGAAGTCGCCGGACAAGCCGGCCGATTCGATCATGGTTCATCCGGACGTGCGCCGCACGCTACTCACCATCCGCGCCTTCAATGAAGCCGCCCGCGCGATGGTGGTGTGGACCGCGCTGAAGAGCGACGTCGCGCATCGCTCCGACGATCCGAAGGAGCGTCAGGCCGCCGACGATCACATGGGCCTGATGACACCGGTGCTGAAGGGTGTTTTGACTGACGGCGGTTTTGCCAACGCGGTCTCCGCGCAGCAGATGTTCGGTGGCCACGGCTATATCGCCGAATGGGGCATGGAGCAGTTCGTGCGCGACGCGCGTATTGCCATGATCTATGAAGGCGCCAACGGCATCCAGGCACTCGATCTGGTCGGCCGCAAGCTGCCGCGCGATGGCGGCCGTGCCGCGATGGCGTTCTTCGGCGAGGTCGGCGCATTTGCGAAGGAGCATGGCGCTGACGAAGCCATGAAGCCTTACATCGATCCGCTCTCGAATGCGCTCGGTCATCTGCAGCAGGCGACCATGTGGCTGATGAACAACGCCATGATGAAGCCCGACAACGCCGGTGCCGGCGCCACCGATTACATGCAGCTGTTCGGCCTCACCGCCTTCGCTTATATGTGGGCGAAGATGGCCAAGGTCGCGCAGGACAAGATTGCCGCCGATGGCGCGACACCTTATCTGACGACCAAGCTGGTCACCGGCCGCTTCTTCATGGAGCGGATGTTGCCCGAAACCGCACTCCATCTCGCCCGCATCCAGACCGGCAGCGCGACGACGATGGAGCTTCCTGCGGAAGCGTTCTGAGACTAATAAGTACTCCGTCATCACCAATACACGCCGTCATTGCGAGCGCAGCGAAGCAATCCAGAAAGCCACAAGCGAAGACTGGATTGTTTCGTCGCAAGTGCTCCTCGCAATGACGAGCCGATAGATCAACTATCCGACAACCGGGAGAGAATGAATGCCCGAGGCATATATCTACGATCACGTTCGCACGCCGCGCGGCCGCGGCAAGGCTGATGGCTCGCTGCATGAGGTGACTGCACTGGCGCTCGCCACTGCACCGCTGAAGGCGCTCAAGGAGCGCAACAACCTGCAGCCGGGCACCATCGATGACGTCATCCTCGGCGTGGTCGACCCGGTCGGCGAAGCCGGTGGCGACATCGCACGCATGGCTGCGCTGTCGGCCGGCTACGGCAATGACGTGCCGGGCATCCAGATCAACCGCTTCTGCGCCTCAGGCCTCGACGCCGTGAACTTCGCCGCGGCGCAGATCATGTCGGGCCAGCACGACATGACCATTGGCGGCGGTGCCGAGAGCATGAGCCGCGTCGGCATTGGTGCCGCCGGTGGCGCGTGGCCCGTCGATCCGTCGATCGCCGTGCCTGCTTATTTCATGCCCCAGGGCGTCTCGGCCGATCTGATCGCAACTAAATACGGTTTCTCCCGCGACGACGTCGATGCCTATTCGGTGCAGAGTCAGCAGCGCGCTGCCAAGGCCTGGGATGAAGGCCGCTTCAAGAACTCGGTCATTCCGGTGAAGGACATCAACGGCCTCACCATTCTGGCCAAGGACGAGCATATGCGTCCGTCCACGACGATGCAGTCACTGGCCGCGCTGCAGCCGTCCTTCGTGACGATGGCGCAGATGGGCGGCTTCGATGCCGTGGCGATCCAGTCGCATCCGGAAATCGAAGGCGTCAACTATGTCCATCACGCCGGCAACTCGTCGGGTATCGTCGATGGCGCTGGCGCCGTGCTCCTCGGCAGCGAGGCGGCCGGCAAGAAGGCGGGCTTGAAGCCGCGCGCGAAGATTCGCGCCTTCGCTAATATCGGCTCCGAGCCGGCGATGATGCTCACCGGTCCGGTGGACGTCACCAAGAAGGTGCTGGAGCGTTCCGGCATGAAGCTGTCGGACATCGATCTGTTCGAGCTCAACGAAGCCTTCGCCTCGGTGGTGCTGCGCTTTATCCAGGCCTTCGATATCGACAATGAGAAAATCAATGTCTGTGGCGGCGCCATCGCCATGGGCCATCCGCTCGGCGCCACCGGCGCGATGATCCTCGGCACTGTGCTGGACGAACTCGAGCGCACCAACAAATCGACGGCCCTCGTCACCCTCTGCATCGGCGGCGGCATGGGCACCGCCACCATCATCGAACGCGTGTAAGGAGCGGCCAACATGACCTTCAAAAATTTCAAGGTTGAGACCGACGCCGACGGCATCGCGCTCGTTACCTGGGACATCTCCGGCCGTTCGATGAACGTGCTCGACGTCGCGACCATCGAGGAACTCGGCGCCATCGTCGATCAGACCACTGCGGATGCCACCGTGAAGGGCGTCGTCATCACCTCCGGCAAGGAAGCTTTCTCGGCCGGTGCCGATCTGTCGATGCTGGAAGGCATGGGCAAGGTGTTTGCCGAGACCAGGGCAGCCAAGGGTGAGGAAGCCGCGCAGCAGATGCTGTTCGACGAGAGCCGCAAGCTGTCGCTGACCCTGCGCAAGATCGAAACATCGGGCAAGCCATGGGTCGCGGCCATCAACGGCCTCGCACTCGGCGGCGCGTTCGAGCTGACGCTGGCCTGTCACTATCGCGTCGCGGCTGAAAATCCGAAGACGCGTCTGGGCCTGCCCGAAATCAAGGTCGGCCTGTTCCCCGGCGGCGGCGGCACCCAGCGCCTCGCGCGCATGCTGCAGCCGCAAGACACCATGCAGATGCTGCTGAAGGGCGAAGCGATCAATCTCGTCAAGGCGAAGGCGATGGGCATCGTCGGCGCGGTGGTGCCATCAGCCGATCTCATCTCGGCCGCGAAGGAGTGGATCAAGGCTGGCGGCAAACCCGTGGCGCCCTGGGACGAGAAGGGTTTCAAGCTGCCCGGCGGCCCCGTCTATTCCAAGCAGGGCATGATGATGTTCCCCGCTGGCAACGCCATCTATCGCCGCGAGACCTTCGACAATTATCCGGCGGCCCGCGCCATCATGCAGTGCGTCTATGAAGGCCTGCAGCTGCCGATGGATGCGGCGCTGCGTGTCGAGTCACGCCAGTTCGCGCATATCCTGCAGACCAAGGAAGCGGCGGCGATGATCCGCAGCCTGTTCCTGTCGATGCAGGAGCTCAACAAGGGTGCGCGTCGTCCGCAGAACGTGCCGCCGACCAAGGTCAAGAAGCTCGCCGTCATCGGCGCCGGCTTCATGGGCGCGTCAGTCGGCTTCGTCTCCGCGCGCGGTGGCATGGACGTGGTGCTGATCGACCGTGACCAGGCGAGTGCCGACAAGGGCCTCGGTCATTGCATCGCGGCCATCGATGGCTTGATCGCCAAGGGCCGCGCCAAGGAGGCCGACAAGACCGCTTTGATGGCGAAGATCACTGCAACCGCTGACTTCGACGTCATCAAGGACTGCGATCTCGTCATCGAGGCCGTGTTTGAGGATCGCGCCGTGAAGGCCGAGATCTACAAGAAGGTGCAGCCGTTGCTGAAGGAAGGCGCGATCATCGCGTCCAACACCTCGACGCTGCCGATCAACTCGCTCGCCGAAGAGTTCACGGACCAGTCAAAGTTCATCGGCATCCACTTCTTCTCGCCGGTCGAGAAGATGATGCTGGTGGAGATCATTGTCGGCAAGAACACCGGCGATGTCGCGCTGGCCACTGCGCTCGACTATGTCCGCGTCATCGGCAAGACGCCCATTGTCGTCAATGACTCCCGCGGCTTCTTCGCCAATCGCTGCGTGCTGCGTTTTACGGCCGAGGGCCTGGAAATGCTGCTCGAAGGCGTGCCGCCGGCGATGATCGAGAACACTGCCAAGATGGCCGGCATGCCGGTCGGGCCGCTGTCGCTGTCGGACGAGATCGCGCTCGACCTCGTGCTGAAGATCATGAAGGCCACCGAAGCCGATCTGGGTTCGCAGGCCGTCGATCAGGCGCAGAAGAAGCTGATCGTCGAGATGGTGGAGAAGCAGGAGCGCTTCGGTCGCAAGAACGGCAAGGGCTTCTACGAGTATCCGCCGAAGGGCAAGGGCTCGAAAGCGCTCTGGAAGGGCATCGCGCCGCTGCTGCCGAAACCGGTCGATCCCGATACGCTCGATGTGGAGGAGCTGAAACAGCGCTTCCTGGTGGTGCAGGCGGTGGAAGCCGCGCGCACCGTCGAGGATCACGTGATCGTCGATCCGCGCGAAGCCGATGTCGGCTCGATCCTCGGCTTCGGCTTCGCGCCGTTCACCGGCGGTACGCTGAGCTATATCGACTTCATGGGCACGAAGAAGTTCGTCGAGCTCTGCCACAAGCTTGAAGCTAAATACGGCTCCCGCTTCACCCCGCCGAAGCTGCTCGAAGAGATGGCCGCCAAGGGCGAGACCTTCTACGGCCGCTTCCCGCCGAAGAAGCTCGCGGCGGCGTAGTCGATAGCACGGACCGTAATGCTCCCTCCCCCCTTGCGGGGGAGGGCCGGGGAGAGGGGTGCCCAGAACTCGGGCGTCGCGATTTGCGGCCACCCCTCTCCCTAACCCTCTCCCGCAAGGGGAGAGGGGACGACAGCGCCAAGTCTATCATGTGGCGATCAACGCGGCATCTAACACAAACAAAAAAGGGCCGGATCATTGATCCGGCCCTTTCGTATTTCAGCGCGATGCCAGCAGCTTACGCCGCCTTCATCAGGCCTTCCTTCTCCAGCGCGGCCTGCACTTGCGGGCGGGCAGCGACGCGGTCCTTGTAGGTCATCAGGTTCTTGAATTCGGAGAGATCGATGCTCATCCGGTCGGCCCATTTCAGCATGACGAACAGATAGCCGTCAGCGACGCTGAAATCCTTGCCCAGCAGGTAGTCCTTACCTGCGAGCTGGCCATCGAGATATTTGAACTTGCCCATCAGGCGGGTCTTGAAGAAGCCCTTCACTTCGTCATCGAACACCGGCTGGAACAACGGGCTGAAGTTCTTGTGCAGCTCGCCGTTGATGAAGCCAAGATACTCCTGCAGCTGACGGCGCTCATCGCTGCCATGGGTCGGCGCCAGATTTTTGGCAGCAGCCTGGTCGGCGATGTACTGCACGATAACCGGACCTTCGGTCACGAGCGCACCGCTGTCGAGGCCGAGGGCTGGCACCTGGCCCTTGGGGTTGATGGAGAGATAGTCGTCGCCATTTTCCAGCTTCTTGGCTTTGAGGTCGACCTTCACGAGATCGTAAGGCAGGCCGGCTTCGAGAAGTGCGATATGAGGCGAGAGCGAACAGGCGCCTGGCGAATAATACAGCTTCATCGAAAATTCCTCCCTGAGGACATTGGTTTAACCACGCGGGTGACTAAATGCATATGCATGAAAGAGTCAAGATTGATGCAGCTGCATCAAGTGGGCTAGGGTGCCGCCACCATTTGGACTGAGCCATGAAACGTAAACCTTCCACCGAGGCGACAGCCGCCTGGATCCGCCTGATGCGCATCCAGAGCCGGGTGCTGGACGGCGTCGAGCAGGACCTTAAGCGCGCCGGTTTTCCGCCGCTCGCATGGTACGACGCGTTGGCCGAGTTGTCGCGCTCGCCGACCGGCGAGATGCGCCCGGTCGAGCTCGAAAAGCAGATGCTGATACCGCAATATTCGACATCGCGGCTGATCGATCGTCTGGTCGACGAAGGCCTGGCTGCACGCCGCGAATGCAAGATGGACAAGCGCGGCCTGTTCGTCGAGATCACGGCTGCCGGGCGCGAGTTGCACAAGAAGATGGGCTGCGCCTATTCAACGGCGATCGAGAAACATGTCGGCTCGAAACTGACCGACGCAGATGCAGCAAAACTGTGCGGCCTGCTCGACCGGCTCGGCTGCGCGTGCCAAGAAGCGGCATCGACAGTGACATCGCTGGCCGCCAGAGACGCCGCGCCAGCGCGATGAACCTTAAATTTTTGCCTGCGTTCGCGACCCGCACGGGCCGCGGGCGTTCCCGACACCGCGCGCAACAGATTGCAGCGCCTTTCATTCGGAATTTCCATGGCGCGTGACCAAATCGATATGACGCCGCTGCAATCGCGCGACGAACTCGTGGCGTGGCTGGCGGCGGGCGTGAAGCCGCCATCGGAATTCCGCATCGGCACCGAACACGAGAAGACGCCGTTCACGCTCGCCGGTCACAATCCCGTGCCTTACGAAGGCCCGCGCGGCATCGGCGCGGTGCTCGACGGCATGAAGCATCTGCTCGGCTGGGAGCCGATCATGGAAGCCGGCAATATCATCGGCCTCTATGACGTCACCGGCGGCGGCGCAATCTCGCTCGAGCCCGGCGGCCAGTTTGAATTGTCGGGCGCGCCGGTGGAGACAGTCCATCAAACGCAATCCGAACTGATGGCGCATCTTGCGCAGGTGCGTGAAGTGGCGACGCCGCTCGGCATCGGCTTTCTGGGCCTCGGTCTCACGCCATCCTGGTCGCGCGCGCAGATTCCGGTGATGCCCAAGGGGCGCTACAAGATCATGACCAACTACATGCCCAAAGTTGGCCAGTACGGTCTGGACATGATGTACCGGACCTGCACGGTGCAGACCAATCTCGACTTCTCCTCGGAAGCGGACATGGTCAAGAAGCTGCGCGTCTCCGTTGCGCTGCAGCCGATCGCGACCGCCTTGTTCGCCAATTCGCCGTTCACTGAGGGCAAGCCGAACGGCTTCCTGTCGTTCCGGTCCGAAGTCTGGCGCGACACCGATAACGCGCGCTCGGGCATGATCCCGTGGGCGTTCGAAGACGGCATGGGTTTCGAGCGCTGGGTCGATTACGCGCTGGATGTTCCCATGTATTTCGTCAAGCGCGGCGACACTTACATCGATGTGTCGGGCTCATCGTTCCGCGATTTCTTCGCGGGTAAGAACGAAAAGATACCCGGCGAGCGTCCCACTCTCTCGGATTGGGCCAATCATCTTTCGACGATTTTCCCGGAAGTGCGCCTGAAGCGTTATCTCGAAATGCGCGGCGCCGATGGCGTGCCGTCGGATCGTTTGCCGGCGCTGTCGGCGTTCTGGGTCGGATTGCTTTATGACGACAGCGCCCTCAATGCGGCCTGGGATATCGTCAAGAACTGGACCGCGGCGGAGCGACAGGCGCTGCGCGACGACGTGCCGAAGTTGGGCTTCAAGGCGAAGATCAAGGATCGGTATCTGTTCGAAATCGCCAAGGAGTGTCTGCAGTTGGCCCATGGTGGCCTGCGCCGGCGCGGCAAGCTCGACGCGCGCGGCCGCGATGAGTCCCACCATCTGGAGGCACTCGACCGGATCCTGGATTCCGGCAAGACTCCGGCCGAGCAGATGCTCGACAGGTTCCATGGCGCCTGGGGTGGCTCGGTGGCGCCCGCCTATAAGGAATACTGCTTCTAGATCAGCGGCTTGGCGAAGCTGAAAATCCGTTCATCGGCGGTACAGGTGACCGGCGTTCCAATGGCGTCCTTCTTACGCCGTTTGCAAACCGCTGAAAGTCATCCTGCATGCCGAGGAACCTGTTCAGAGCGTGTCTGACAGCCCTCGCCATGCTGTTGGTCGCAGCCGTTGCACCTGCTCAGGCGCAAACCAATTTCGATCGTCCCGGCGGTGACTATTCGCGCTCGGTCTCGCTGTCCGGCGATCCCGCGGAATGCGCGCTGATCTGCGAGCGCGACAAGAAGTGCCGCGCCTGGAGCTTCAACTATCCGAGCGACAATTCCGAAAACGCGGTGTGCTGGCTGAAAGACAAGGTGCCGCCGCGGGTCGAGAGCTATTGCTGCGTCTCCGGCGTGCGCGGCGCCGGCGTCATCGAGCCGCGCACGGGTCCGGTGGAAACCTCGACAGATCGTTTTGGCGGTGACTATCGTTCGTTCGAGATCAAGAACGACGACAAGGCCGAACACGGCGATGCCTGCCGCGATGCCTGCCAGGGCGACAATAAATGCCGCGCCTGGACCTTTGCGCGGCCCGGTTATGCCGGCAAGAATGCGCGCTGCTTCCTGAAGAACGACATCAAGCCGCCGCGGCGAAAACCGGGTTTCATCTCGGGCGTTGTGAGGTAGCATTCCAGCAATAAAGGGAGTTGAGCCATGACGCGTCTCCTGCACGCACTGACATGCGCTGGATTACTGATTGCTGTTACGACGGTCGCCGCCGTCGCCCATCACGGTTGGGGCAGCTACGACGCTGCCAATCCGGTCACCGTGAACGGTCCTGTCGAAAACCGCAAATTCGAGAACCCGCACGCGACGATCGTGATCAAGGGGTCCGACAAGGCCTGGACCGTCACTCTTGCGCCGACCTCCCGCATGACGGCGCGCGGGGCGTCTGCCGATATCGTGGCTGTCGGCAAGACCGTCTCGGCCTTCGGCTATCCATCCACCGTCGACAAGGACGAGATGCGCGCCGAACGCATCACCGTGGACGGCAAGACCTACGAATTGCGATAGCGCCGGCTCATGACTGAGGGCGCACCCGCGATCTTCATGGCGATGGAAGCGTCCGCAATTGGCGCTGCGATCCGGCAATCGCGCTGGCTCTATATGTCCGCCAATATCGGTCACATCGTCGCGCTGATGTTCTTCGCCGGTGCCATTGCGGTGATGGATGTCCGGCTCGCGGGCGGGTTAGCTGCAACGGCGCCTGGTCCGCTGCTGCGCAGGGCGCGCCGTTTTGCCATTGCCGGATTTCTCGGCCTCGTGCTCACCGGCGGCATTCTGTTTACCGCCGAAGCGAGTCATGTCGTGCTGAACCGCGTGTTTCAGATCAAGGCGGCTCTGATCGCGCTGGGCTTGCTCAATGTCGTCTGGGTTGAGGCGATCATCATGCCCAGGATCGCAGCGTTGCCGCCGCTGTCACCGATGCCTGCGGGTGCGCGGCAAGGCGCTCTGGCATCAATGGCCATCTGGTTCACGGTTGCCATATGCGGCCGTGCGATTGCTTACTTCTGAGCTGCTGTCGCGGCGCTCAATGCACCCCGGTAAAGAACCGCGCCATGCGGAAGCCCGATAGCCAGTTGGTGACCGGCTGGCTGCGCATGCCGAGATCCCATGAGCCGACAATGGCATCGACGCGGCCGACGAGGTTATCCATCGGCAGCAGGCCGACACCACCTTGCGACACCGGTACGCGGCTGTCGGCGGAGTTGTCGCGGTTGTCGCCCATCACGAACAGGTGGTCAGGGGGAATGACGACTTCCGGCGTGTTGTCGAGGCGGCCGTTGTCACGCAGCTTGAAGATCGGATGCGACACGCCGCCGGGCAGGGTTTCGACATAACGATGCGCTGGTTCGGAGCCGCCGCTATCGTCTTCCGCGGCACCGATGCCGTCGGCCTTCACCGACGTCGCGACGCCATTGAGCCAGACCTGACCGCCGCGCAGTTCGACGCGGTCGCCGGGCAGGCCGATCACACGCTTGACCCAGACCTGGGAGCGATCGCCGGGCCAGCGAAACACCACGACATCGCCGCGCTTCGGCGTGGTCGCGAAGACGCGGCCGGTCTCGGGAAGGGAGACATGGATCGGCAGCGAAGCTGTTGAGTAGCCGTAGGGAAACTTTGTCGCCAGCAATGCATCGCCGATCAGCAGCGTCGGCTCCATGGAGGCCGACGGCACATAGAACGGCTCGGCGAGCGCCCCCTTTGCCACGAAGACGATGCCGACGATCGCGACGATCTGTGCCAGCTGGCCGGACCAGCGCTTTGCAGTCGATGCGACGGTTGTGGTTTCCGTATCCGTGGTCACTGGCCCGTTCCTCCGATGGTCACCTTGTCCATGCGCAAAGTCGGCTGGCCGACGCCGACCGGCACGCCCTGGCCGTGCTTGCCGCAGGTCCCGATGCCGTCATCGAGTGCGAGATCGTTACCGATCATGCTGATGCGGTGCAGGTCGGTCGGACCGTTGCCGATCATCATCGCGCCCTTCAGCGGCGCGCCAATCTTGCCGTTCTCGATCTTGTAGGCCTCGGTGCACTGAAACACGTATTTGCCGGAAGTTATGTCGACCTGGCCACCGCCGAAGTTCACCGCATAGATGCCGTTCTTCACCGAAGCCAGAATCTCCGCGGGATCGCGCTGGCCGGCCAGCATGTAGGTGTTGGTCATGCGCGGCATCGGCACATGGGCATAGCCTTGGCGACGGCCGTTGCCGGTCGGCTTCATGCCCATCAGGCGCGCGTTCTGGCGGTCCTGCATGTAACCGACCAGGATGCCGTCCTCGATCAGTGTGGTGCGATTGGTCGGTGTGCCTTCGTCGTCGATCGACAGCGAGCCGCGGCGCGACGAGATCGTGCCGTCATCGACGACAGTCACGCCTTTGGCGGCAACCTGCTGACCCATCAGACCGGCGAAAGCCGAGGTCTGCTTGCGGTTGAAATCGCCTTCGAGTCCGTGGCCGACGGCTTCATGCAGCATCACGCCGGGCCAGCCGGGTCCGAGCACCACATCCATTTCGCCGGCAGGGGCCGGGATCGATTCCAGGTTCACCAGCGCCTCGCGCAGCGCGCCGTCGGCTGCCGTGCGCCACGAACCGCTCTCGATGAAGCGCGCATAGCCCTCGCGGCCGCCATAGCCCTTCGAGCCGCTTTCCTGCCGATCACCCTGACCGGCGACGACGGAGATATTCACGCGGACCAGCGGACGGATGTCGCGATAGCTCTCGCCGTCCGGACGCAGGATCTCGACCACCTGCCAGGTGGCGCCGAGGGAGACCGAGACCTGGCGGACGCGCGGGTCCTTGTCGCGGACATAGGCGTCGATCTCGGCCAGCAGCTTGACCTTGGCCTCGAAGCCCGGCGCATCCAGCGGATTGTCGTCACTGTAGAGCCGCACATTGGTGTGCGAAGGCGCTGCGGCAAAGGTGCCCGCATAGCCGCCACGGACCGCATTGACCGCATCGGCCGCACGAATCAGCGCCGGGATCGAGACATCGGAAGAATGCGCATAACCGACGGCATCGTCCTTGACGGCGCGGAGGCCAAATCCCTGCGCGGTGTCATAGGTCGCCTGCTTCAGCCGGCCGTTGTCGAAACCGAGCGCCTCGGACTGGCTGTATTCGAGAAACAGCTCGCCATCGTCAGCTCCCTGTAGCCCCCGCATCAGCTCGCGGCGAACCTCGTCGCGGTCCAGATTGGCGCGGTCGATCAGGGAGGTGGTGGCTGGGCTGGTCATGCAGGCTCCAATGTCAGCGGCGCGGCCCGGGCGCCAGGCGCGGGGCCACGATTTCAATTTGTAGCGACAACCCGGGGATGGGTCGCCTTACAATGGCGTAACCTGCGGCGAAACAGGCGATTCAAACCAAGATAGGTGCTGTTTTGACAAAAAGGGAGGCCTGCACATCGCCGGGGCGAGATCCTCTGGGGGCAACCGTGCCAGCCATGATGGGCTACCTTGGAGCTATTACAAACTGCGCTCCGATGCGCCTCAGGCTGCGGTGCGGTAGACCTCCGAGCATCATCCTGTGTGAACGGTATTCCTTGCAGGACTAATCTCTTCTGGCAATTATCGCTTTTCATGGCCTCACGAACCAAATCCGCATTCCTGCAAGTCCATTCCATCATCGGCCTGGCGATCTCGCTGATCCTCGGCCTGATCGGTCTGACTGGCGCCATGCTGAGCTTCGAGGACGAAATCGTCGCTGCGCTGAATCGCGATGTGACGAAGGTGGATCCGCGCCCCGCACCTGTGCTCGGACCTGATGAGCTGGTGGCGCGGGTTCAGGCGGTGCCAGGAGCGGGCAAGGTTGGTCTCATTGTCTTTTCGAGCGAGCCCGGCACGGCGGTGCGGATGCGCTTTGCCCGCAGCGAGACTGGGGAACGCTCGTCGGTCTATGTCGATCCCTATGACGGCCGCGTCGTCTCGGCGATGCAGGGGGAGGGCTTCTTCGCGACGCTGCGCAACCTGCATCGCTTTCTGCTGTTGCCGGGCAACGGCAATGGCTATGGCCGTCTGATCACCGGCGTCGCCGTGCTCGGCCTGTTCGTATTGCTGATCTCCGGGATGGTGCTGCGCTGGCCGCGCCGTGTCCGCAGCATCAAGGCTTGGCTGAGGCCGAATCTGGCGATGCCCGGCCGTCCGTTTCACAGGTCGCTGCACAGCGTCGTCGGCACCTGGTTGCTGCCGGTCTATCTGGTGACCATTCTCACCGGCCTCTGGTGGTCGTTCGACTGGTACAAGGCTAGCGCCACCTGGCTTCTGTCGAGCAAGCCTGCTGCGACCGCGCCGGCCATGCGCGGAGCAAAGGGGGGCGCCAAAGCACCTGCCGCTGATGCGCCTGCGACTCCGTCACTCGATAAGGTCTGGTCGACGTTTCTGGCTGATCAGGGCAGCCGCTATGCGATGGCGATCATGCAGCTGCCGAACGGACCGGGCAGTGTCGTGCGTATCCGCTCGGTGGCAAAGGGTGCGTCATTCGATGAAGCGCGCGACGATTTCCGCATCGATGGCGTGACCGGCCGCATGGTGTCGGCAGAGCTCTACAACGACAAGACATTCGGTGAGCGCATTCTGGCTGCGGTGCTGCACATCCACACCGGTGCGTTCCTGGGACTGCCCGGTCGCATCGTGTTCTTGCTGGCCGCGGCCCTGATGCCGCTGTTCACCGTGACCGGCTTCATCCTGTATTTCTCGCGCCGCCGCCTGCGTGCGGCATCGAAGCCTGGGCGCCGTCATGCGGTCGGGCTGGTGCCCGGCGAGTAAGTCGCTCCATTTCTGGATTAAGGATGAGTCAGGGGCGTTGCGCTCTCGTCGGAGCCGGATGAGGTCGTGGATCGGGCCTGCATCGCAGAGAAATGCGCCTGCGACCATCGGAACAGTTCCTCGAAGACCGGCCTGAGCGCTCTCGCCGATTCCGTGATTTCATATTCCACCCTCGGAGGTATCTCGGCGAAGACCGTGCGCTTGACGAGTCCGTTGGACTCGAGATCGCGTAGTTGTGTCGTCAGCATGTGTTGCGTCACATTCGGGATCGCTCGCTGCAGTTCTCCGAACCGGTGTTTGTTCTGGACCAGTTGCCAGAGGATTTCACATTTCCATTTGCCGGTAATCATCCCCAGCGCCCGATGAAAATCTTCTACTTCCCGGCCCTGCTGACATTCGGGGAGCGCGATATCGTCTGTTTTTCCATTAGTCATGTTTTTCATACTATCTCAGAAAAAGCATTCTACTTGTCTTTTTCATCTTACTGCCGAAATTTGTGCTTCGAAAGCGCGCCGTGGATCTGAAGCAGACTTTGCCGTCAGCCGCGCCGCCGAAACCGTTTTGACCATCTTCGGAGCTGCCCATGTCATCGTCTTCCGTCACCTCGTCAGCGCCGCGGCGCTGGAACTCCATCAGTCTCTGGGCCGTCAGGGGCTTGCTCGCTCTTGCGTTCGCCGCTGCGGGGACTGCCAAGCTTTACGGCGTGCCGATGCTCGTCGAGGAGTTCGAACATATCGGTCTTGGGCAATGGTTCCGCTATCTGACCGGCACGCTCGAAATCCTCGGAGCGGTCCTGATCATCATTCCGTCAACGGTCGCGTTTGGCGCGATCCTCCTCTGCTGCATCATGATCGGTGCGATTTTTACGCATGTGTTTGTCATTGGCGGTTCGCCGATTCCAGCGATCGTGCTGCTCGCATTGAGCGGTATCGTGGCTTATGCCAAGCGCAGCATGATCCTCAGGTAGCGAGCGCTCACGCTCTCATCCGGCCATCCACGGATTGCCGTTGAAAAAAGCCGAACCTTTCAGTGTGTTCGAGTGCAAGCGATGATTTCAATGCGGAGTTATAGCGGCAAGGCTTTGGCCACGGTGGCGTTCGGTCTGGCGTTTGCGGCACCGTTATTCGTCACTCTGGCTTTGACGGACGCAGGGTCCGCCATTTCAAAGCCGTGGGCGCCGGAGACGAAGCCTGCGGCGGCCAAGGCACATCGTCTCGTGCTGCAGATCAACACTGACGACCCGACCGTCATGAGAGCGCTGATTTCGACGTCGCTGAACCTGCCGAAATACTACCGGGAGACGAAGCAGGACTTCTCGATCGAAATCGTCGCTTACAACGCCGGCATTCATATGTTTCGAGTGGACACGTCGCCGGTCAAGGAACTGCTGAAGGTCGTCCAGGCTCTCACCCCTGACATTCGCTTCGTGGTTTGCGAAGCGACCAAGCTCGGTATGGAGCGCAGCGAGGGCCATCCGATTTCGTTTATCGACAATGTCCAGATGGTTCCGAGCGGGCCTGGGCGGATCATCGAGCTACAGGAAGCGGGTTGGTCCTATATCCGATCCTGAGCGGCACCCTTCGCTACCCTATTTGATGCCCATCGGAGGCTGGATCGTGACAACACCGCACCGCGGACGGGCTATTGCTCGCTCGCCAATCTCGCGACGCACGCTGCTCAAAGGGGCACTGGCCACGACAGTCGCATTGGCGGCGGGGGGCGCTGCCGCGGATGCGCGGCCTGATGGGCCGCCGCCCTTTGGCACCACCCGGCATCAGTTCACCGTCATCCGGGGAGCGCGGCCGATCCCGTCCGTTGCGGTGCCTCGCCTAGTTGGCAAGCCGGTTGATCTGACCGCGTTTCCAGGAAAGGTCGTTCTGGTCAATTTCTGGGCGACATGGTGCCCGGCCTGCAAGACCGAGTTGCCGATCCTTGATCGGCTTCAGGACATCGAGACACGCGCAAATCTGCAGGTTATGGCGATCGCCACCGATCGCGCAGACGTTGCTTCGTTCGTGCGCAACCTGAAGCTGAGACATCTCGATGTCGGTATAGACCCTGGTGGACTGGTCGCGCGTGCCGGCGAGGTTGCTGCTCCGGATACTCCGTTCAGCCTCTACGCGATGCCTATCTCATACCTGATCGGGACGACGGGGCAGGTCGAGGGATATCTTGCTGGAGAGGCCGACTGGACATCTGAAGATGCCCGGCGATTGCTGGACTATTACAGAGGGCGCGGTTCCGGCTGATGCTGCCGGGTTCAAAGCCTATGGCAACTTGTCGTAACCCTCGCCGATGCCGTTGAGGCTGAGCGGGAAGCCGATGCCTTCTTCGGGCGTTTCGAAGATGATGAAGGTGGCAGTCTTGGCGGTGCGGAGCTGGGCGAGCAGCTTGTCGTCCATCACGACTTCGGCAACGCAGCCATTGGGCAGGCAGCGCACGAAGCCGGCGCGGCCGACGTCCTGATTGTCAAGCTTGAGGCCGAGGCCGGACGGCAGCAGCACTCCGAGCGGCGCCACCACGCGCATCAGCTTGCTCTTCTGGTCGGCGGTCTTCAGCACGATCACCGTCAGGCCGGCATTGGAGCGGTCTTCCGCCACCACGCTCTGGATCAGGGCACATTGTTCGGCCTGGGCACCGGGCGGGGTGTCGCAGCGGATCTGCCAGTCGCCATGAACCGAGCGCACCGCACCCTGGGCGCTGGCGGTAGTCGGGACGGCGGCGATCGCCGCCAGGGCGAGACAACCGAGCGCCAGCCGGCGCCAGCCTGCGATCCCATGGGCCGGGCGGTTCAGGGTCGGTTTATGCTGCAACTTCGAGTGCCCCATCCGGGTCGATTCCTTAGGCGGTGACGTGGTGGTCGTAGTCCAGGGCAGCACGCTTGACGCTGTCTGTCCGGAGGATTTTTCCAGACCACGGAATGATACGGCAATGACGGCGCCTTGAAGGCATCCACGGAGCCACGAAAGCGCTCGCAGGCGCGAATCAGCATCCTGCCGATCGCCTGATCTGTGCCTACATCGGACAATTCCGCTGTCAAGCGCCGTTCGGCTGCCGCATGCCTGTTTATGCCTGATTTCATGCAGCAATTGCGACCTTCGTTCAATACCGCCGAATGCATTACGGGATGCGCCACTCCTGCATTGCGACAGACCGCGAATTATGGTTTGAGAGGCTAGATTTCGACGCATTCTAACAACTGCCTCCAAGCCAATCACTTGGGCGTTTTGGCAAATTGGCAGGGTGCGGATCGGGCGGCATAATTCGGCGACAGGCCGAAATGCGACAGTAAATATGGGAGCGCGAGCGGCATGAGGATGTCGAGGGGCCAGATTGGCCGCCGGTTGCTGGGGTTAGCAGTTGTTGGGGCCGGGCTTGCTTTTGGCGGTGCTGCATTCGCAGAGGTGATGGGCCAGCCCGCGCCGTGGGAATTCAAGCTGCAGGAAGCCGCCACGCCGGTGATGGAGAACATCACCTGGTTTCATAATTTCCTGCTCTGGCTGATCACCGCCATCACACTGTTCGTGCTTGTACTTCTCGTCATCGTGGTGATGAAGTTCAACTCCAAGGCCAATCCGGTCGCATCCAAGACCACGCACAACACGCTGATCGAAGTGGCGTGGACCATCATCCCGGTTCTGATCCTGGTCGCAGTGGCAGTGCCGTCGTTCCGTCTGCTGTTCCTGGAACTCGATATTCCGAAAGCCGACCTGACCATCAAGGCAACCGGCAAGCAGTGGTTCTGGACCTACAGCTATCCCGACAACGGCCCGTTCGAATTCGACTCGCTGATGGCCACCGACAAGCAGCCGCGCCTGCTCGCCGTCGATAACGAAGTCGTCGTTCCCGTGAACAAGGTCGTGCGTGTGCAGACGACCGCCGCAGACGTCATCCATTCCTTCGCGATCCCGTCCTTCGGCATCAAGATCGACGCCGTTCCGGGTCGTCTGAACGAGACTTGGTTCAAGGCCACCAAGACCGGCATGTTCTATGGCCAGTGCTCGGAACTGTGCGGCAAGGATCACGCGTTCATGCCGATCGCGATCCGCGTCGTCAGCGATCAGGAATTCACGGCATGGGTCGAGACCGCGAAGAAGAAGTTCGCGTCCAATCCGGCGAATTCCTACGCTTCGGCCGGAACTGCTGTGGCGCAGTAAGCGGTTGGCGGAGCCGCGAGGCTCCGCACGCACTGTAAGAAATTAGGGCGAGGGGACCGCAAGGTCCAAAGACTGCCAGAAGAAGACAAAGCAGGATTTGAAAATGGCAACGACCGCGGCAACACCGGCTCACGACGATCACGCCCACGACGATCATGCGCATGCGCATCCGACGGGGTGGCGGCGCTACGTCTATTCGACGAACCATAAGGACATCGGCACGATGTACCTTATCTTCGCGATCGTGGCGGGCGTCATCGGCGGCATCATGTCGATCCTGATCCGCATCGAGTTGATGTATCCGGGCGTCCAGATTTTCCACGAAAGCCACACCTACAACGTCTTCGTCACCTCGCACGGTCTGATCATGATCTTCTTCATGGTGATGCCCGCGATGATCGGCGGTTTCGGCAACTGGATGGTGCCGCTGATGATCGGCGCACCGGACATGGCGTTCCCGCGTATGAACAACGTATCGTTCTGGCTGTTGCCAGCCGCCTTCGCGCTGCTCATCATCTCGACCTTCGTGGAGGGCGAGCCCGGCGCCAACGGCGTCGGTGCCGGCTGGACCATGTATGCGCCGCTCTCGACATCGGGCCATCCGGGTCCCGCTGTCGACTTCGCGATTCTGGCGCTGCATCTCGCCGGTGCGTCGTCGATCCTCGGTGCCATCAACTTCATCACCACCATCTTCAACATGCGCGCGCCGGGCATGACCCTGCACAAGATGCCGCTGTTCGTGTGGTCGATCCTGGTGACCGTGTTCCTGCTGCTGCTGTCGCTGCCGGTTCTGGCGGGCGCCATCACCATGCTGCTGACGGACCGTAACTTCGGCACCACCTTCTTCGCCGCAGACGGCGGCGGTGATCCGATCCTGTTCCAGCATCTGTTCTGGTTCTTCGGTCACCCCGAAGTGTACATCCTGATTCTGCCTGGCTTCGGCATGATCTCGCAGATCATCTCGACCTTCTCGAAGAAGCCGGTGTTCGGCTATCTCGGCATGGCCTATGCGATGGTCGCCATCGGCGGCATCGGCTTCGTCGTCTGGGCGCACCACATGTACACCGTCGGCATGTCGTCGGCGACGCAGGCCTACTTCGTTGCCGCCACCATGGTCATCGCGGTACCAACCGGCGTGAAGATCTTCTCCTGGATCGCCACGATGTGGGGCGGTTCCATCGAGTTCAAGGCGCCGATGTTGTGGGCCGTGGGCTTCATCTTCCTGTTCACCCTCGGCGGCGTCACCGGCGTCGTGCTGGCCAATGCCGGCGTCGATCGCGTGCTGCAGGACACCTACTATGTGGTCGCGCACTTCCACTACGTGCTGTCGCTGGGCGCTGTGTTCGCCATCTTCGCCGGCTGGTATTACTGGTTCCCGAAGATGTTCGGCTACATGTATTCGGAAACCATCGCCAAGGCGCATTTCTGGGTCACCTTCATTGGCGTGAATCTGGTGTTCTTCCCGCAGCACTTCCTGGGTCTGTCGGGCATGCCGCGCCGCTATGTCGACTATCCGGATGCCTTCGCCGGCTGGAACCTGGTGTCGTCGATCGGCTCCTACATCTCCGGCTTTGCCGTGCTGATCTTCATCTACGGCGTGATCGAAGCCTTCGTCCGCAAGGAACAGGCTGCGAACAATCCGTGGGGTTCGGGTGCGACCACGCTGGAATGGACCCTGAGCTCGCCGCCGCCGTTCCATCAGTTCGAAGTGCTGCCGCGCGTTCAGTAAGTGGTTTTCGTGCGGCGCTCTTGGGTGCCGCACCGAGTTAATGCCTCCGCCGAACTCGCAAGGGTTTCGGCGGAGTGCTCGTAACAAAAGTGAGAATGATCTTGTCCGTCCTCGACCACCATACCATCGACCTGTCTGCCCCTCGCATCTCCGAAGCGGGTGTTGCCGACTACATCGCGCTGCTCAAGCCGCGGGTGATGTCGCTGGTCGTGTTCACGGCGATGGTCGGTTATTTCCTGGCGCCGGGCGATCATCACCCGGTGCTGGCGATCACCTCGATCCTCTGTATCGCTGTCGGCGGCGGCGCCTCCGGCGCGCTGAACATGTGGTACGAGGCCGATATCGACGCGCTGATGTCGCGCACCGCCAACCGCCCGATCCCGCGCGGTCGCATCACCCGGCCGGAAGCACTGACCTTCGGTCTGGTGCTGGCCTTCTTCTCGGTGATGACGCTCGGCATCCTCGTCAACTGGCTCGCCGGCGCGCTGCTCGCTTTCACCATCTTCTTCTATGTCGTGATCTACACCATCGCTCTGAAGCGCTGGACCGCGCAGAACATCGTCATCGGCGGTGCCGCCGGCGCGCTGCCGCCGGTCGTCGCTTGGGCTGCGGCGTCAGGAACGCTCTCGATGGAGCCGGTCCTGCTGTTTCTGATCATCTTCTTCTGGACCCCGCCGCATTTCTGGGCGCTGGCCCTGTTCCGCAACGACGATTACACCCGCGCCGGCGTGCCGATGCTGCCGGTGGTCGCCGGTCCCGATGCGACCCGGCTGCAGATTCTGCTCTACACTGTCGTGCTGGTTGCGACCGCCGTGGCCCCGTGGCCGCTCGGCTATTTCTCTGCCATCTACGGCACGGCTTCGCTGATCCTCGGCGCCGGCATGATGTATCTCGCCGTCGAGGTCTATCGTCTGCGCGAAGGCACGCCTGCCAATCGCGCGACTCGCAAGCTGTTTGCTTTCTCGATCGTCTATCTGTTCGCGCTTTTTGCCATTCTGTTGCTCGAGGTGGTCGTGAAGGCCATCCTCCCGATGGTCTGGTAGAGGGGCGCATGATCCGATGGACAATGAGCGCAAGCCTACCGAGCCAGAGGGCATCGTCCTCACCGAGGCGCAGAAGAAGAGCCGGCGCGAACGCTCGCTGGCCATCGCCTGGGCGCTCGGCATTCTCGTCGTACTGTTCTTTGCCGTCACCATGGTCAAAGGGCCGGCCGTTCTCATCCGGCCCATGTAATGGCAAAAGCTGAGTGACATGACCGATCAGCCGCAGATCCAGCCAGTCGAAGTGAGCAGCCCGCGCAGCGATAAGAATGCGCGCCGCGGTCTGGGCCGCGACGCGACTGTGGCTGCGGCGTGCGGTCTGCTGGTCGCCTTCATGGTCGGCGCGTCCTACGCTGCCGTGCCGCTGTATAACTGGTTCTGCCGCGCCACCGGCTTCAACGGCACCACGATGGTGGCGAGTTCGGCACCCGCGACGGGCCCGATCGCACGCAAGATCGCGGTGCGCTTCGACGCCAACGTATCCGGCGGCCTGCCATGGAAGTTCGTCCCGGAGCAGAGCGAGATCGAGGTCAAGATCGGCGAGGTTGTGACCGTGTTCTACACCGTGACCAACCAGTCCGCCCGCACCACCTCTGCACAGGCTGCCTATAATGTGGCGCCGCTGACGGTGGGTGCGTATTTCCAGAAGATCAATTGCTTCTGCTTCACCGACCAGACACTGGCGCCCGGTGAGAAGCGCGAAATGCCCGTCGTATTCTATGTCGATCCTGCGCTGGCCGCGGATAGCGAGAATGACGGACTGAAGTCGATCACACTGTCCTACACGTTCTACCCCCTGCGCGATCCGGCGCCGAAGCCGCTGGCGGCGACGGAGACTGACAAGCGCAAGGGTAACCTCTAAGAGAAAGCTCTGAGAGAAATCCCGGAGCGTTCCGCGCTATAAAATTGAGAGAACTCGCACCGGCTTCAACCGGCGCAGCTGACGGAGAGAACCGCAATGGCTACGGCGCAAGCAAAGCACCACGACTATCACCTCGTCGATCCCTCGCCGTGGCCGGCGGTAGGCTCGCTGTTCGCCTTCATCATGGCGGTCGGCGCGGTCAGTTGGATGCATCACATGTATGCCGCGGCGCCCATCGTGTTTGGCGTCGGTACCATCGGCGTGCTCTACGTGTTCGCAAGCTGGTGGACCGACGTGGTCCGCGAAGCACAGTATAAGGGCGACCACACCCGCGTGGTGCAGATCAGCCACCGTTACGGCATGATCCTGTTCATCGCTTCGGAAGTGATGTTCTTCGTCGCCTGGTTCTGGGCCTACTTTAATTCGTCGCTGTTCCCCGGCGATCCCGTCCATGCCACCCGCGAAGCACTGTTCGGTGGCGTCTGGCCGCCGAAGGGCATTCAGACTTTCGATCCCTGGCACCTGCCGCTGCTCAACACGCTGATCCTGCTGACCTCGGGCACCACGGTGACCTGGGCACATCACGCCCTGCTGGAAGGCGACCGCAAGGCCGTCAAGTATGCGCTGATCCTCACCGTGCTGCTCGGCGCAGCCTTCTCCTGCGTGCAAGCGTTCGAATACGCCCACGCCGCTTTCGGCTTCAAGGGCAACATCTACGGCGCGACCTTCTTCATGGCGACCGGCTTCCATGGTTTCCACGTGCTGGTCGGCACCATCTTCCTCTTGGTCTGTCTGTTCCGCGTCTATGCCGGTCACTTCACGCCGAAGCAGCACCTCGGCTTCGAATTCGCCGCCTGGTACTGGCACTTCGTGGACGTGGTCTGGCTGTTCCTGTTCGTCACGATCTATGTCTGGGGCTATGGCGGCCCTATCGTCGGCGCAGCCGCGCACTGATCGCATTCGGGTGCTACAAGAGGGCGGCCGCAGGGCCGCCCTTTTTCGTTGGCCTCTGCGGCGTGAAAGAATTCGACTCGATGCCCGATCAACTCGCTGCCCCCGTCACGCTCGGCCAGACCGTCATTCGCGGCCTGACCTGCAAATGCCCGCGTTGCGGCGCGGGCAAGCTCTATGCGGGCTTCATCAATCTGGCGCCGCGCTGTGAGCGTTGCGAACTGGACTATGCTTTCATCGACACCGGTGATGGCCCGGCGATCTTCATCATCATGCTCGCCGGTGCCATCGTGGTCGGCTCTGCGCTGGTGGTGGAGGTCAAGTATCAGCCGCCATTCTGGCTGCATGCCGCATTGTGGCTGCCGCTGATTCTCGCAACCACGCTGCTGCCATTGCGCTCAATGAAGTCGCTGCTGATCGCCCTGCAATTCCACCACAAGGCCTCCGAAGGCCAACTCATCGATCGCACGCCGAAATGAACGCAATTGCAGCGCGCCGGCGCAGTATCACCGGTCTCGGCATCGTCACGCTCATCATCGTCGGTGTGCTCCTCAGCCTCGGCTTCTGGCAGTTGCAGCGCCGTACCGAGAAACACGCGTTGATCGCCGCACTCACGGAGCGCCTTGCAGGTGCGCCCGGCACATTGCCCGCGCCGGCCACATGGAGGGCGCTGACCCCGGCGAAGGACGAATTCCGCCGCGTCAGCTTCTCGGCCACCTACAAACCCGTGCCGGACGGCATGGTTTACAGCTCCGGCTCCGGCGTGCGGCCCGATGTGCCCGGCCCGGTGACCTGGGCTTTCCTGCCGGCGCAGCTGGCATCCGGCGAGACTGTCGTGATCAATGCGGGCTTCGTGCAGAACACGATGCAGGATCGCGCCCAGCAGGACCGCGCCGTGCAGAAGCTCATCACCGGAGCGCCGGTGACCATGACCGGCTATCTGCGTTTTCCCGAAACAGCGGGTACGCTGACGCCCCATGACGACGTCAACAAGCGTCTGTGGTTCAACCGCGACCAGCGTGCCATGGCGCAGGCGCTCAGCTGGGGCCCTGTCGCGCCGTTCTATGTCGATCTGGAAAGTCCCGTGCCGGCCAACGCCATTCCGAAGCCCGGTCCGCTCGAAATCCATCTCAAGGATGACCACATGCAATATGCCATCACATGGTTTGGCCTCGCGGCCGCCGTGGTGATTGCTTTCGGGGTCTGGATCAGGGGCCAGCGACGGGCCTGAACCCTGGCCAAAGTCGGTTTCCTCGCCCGGCGAAACCCATTATGGTGCCCTTCGATTTCACGCGGCGTGAAGTTTTAACCCCATTATTATCAAAGGCTTGGCGGTTTCCGCGCCTTTGGAGGACGCCTTGACGACCTATATCTCGACGCGGGGAGAGGCCCCGAAACTCGGTTTTTGCGATGTCATGCTGACCGGGCTTGCCCGCGACGGCGGCCTCTACATTCCCGAGGTCTGGCCCCAGTTGTCAGCCGAGACCATCGCGTCGCTGTTCGGCCGGCCCTATTGGGAAGTCGCCGTCGAGGTGCTCCGGCCATTCGTGGCCGGCGAGATTTCCGACGAGGATCTCGGGCGCATGGCCAATGAGGCCTATGCCACCTTCCGCCATCCGGCCGTGGTGCCGCTCGACCAGACCGCGCCGAACCAGTTCGTGCTCGAGCTGTTTCACGGCCCGACGCTGGCGTTCAAGGACGTCGCCATGCAGCTCATCGCGCGGTTGATGGATCATGTTCTCGCCAAGCGCAATCAGCGCACCACCATCGTGGTCGCGACCTCGGGCGATACTGGTGGTGCCGCCGTCGATGCCTTCGCCGGCCGCGACAATGTCGATCTCGTCGTACTGTTTCCGAACGGCCGTATTTCCGACGTGCAGCGTCGCATGATGACCACGACCGGCGCGTCGAACGTCCATGCGCTCGCCGTCGAGGGCCATTTCGACGATTGCCAGGCGATCGTGAAGGGTCTGTTCAATCATCACAAGTTTCGTGACGCCGTGTCGCTGTCGGGTGTGAACTCGATCAACTGGGCGCGTATCGTTGCGCAGGTTGTTTACTACTTCACCTCGGCCGTCGCGGTCGGTGCGCCTGCACGCAGCGTTGATTTCACGGTACCTACCGGCAATTTCGGTGACATCTTTGCCGGCTATGTGGCCAAGCGCATGGGTCTGCCGGTGCGCAAGCTGCGCGTCGCCGCCAACGTCAACGACATCCTCGATCGCACGCTCAAGACCGGCATCTACGAGGTGCGCGAGGTTCATGCCTCGTCGTCGCCGTCGATGGACATTCAGGTGTCATCGAATTTCGAGCGCCTGCTGTTCGAAGCCTCCGGCCGCGATGCCACGCTGGTGCGCGGCTTGATGGATTCGCTCAAGCAGTCCGGCCGTTTCGTGCTGCCCGAGAAAGTGCTGACCGCGATCCGTGCCGATTTCGAATCCGGCCGCGCCGATGAGGATGAGACATCGGCTGCCATTCGCGCGGCGTGGCGCGAAACCGGCGACCTGATCGATCCGCATACCGCCGTGGCATTGGCCGTCGCCGATCGCGACACCACCGAGATGCATGTGCCCAATGTCGTGCTGTCGACGGCGCATGCGGCGAAATTCCCCGATGCGGTGGAGGCGGCGTGCGGCGTGCGGCCGGCATTGCCCGTCTATCTGGAAGGGCTGATGACGAAGCCCGAGCATATTAAGGTCATGAAGAATGACCAAAGCGATATTGAGCAGTTCGTGCTGTCGGTCAGCCGCGCTGCGAAGCAAGGAGTGTCCTGATGACTGTCGAAGTTACCAAACTGCCTTCGGGCCTGACGGTCATCACCGATACCATGCCGCATCTGGAAACCGCCGCCTTGGGCGTCTGGATCGGCGTTGGTGGCCGCGATGAGAAGCCCAACGAGCACGGCATCTCGCATCTGCTCGAACACATGGCGTTCAAGGGCACCAAGAAGCGTTCGTCGCGCGAGATCGTCGAGGAGATCGAGGCGGTCGGCGGCGATCTCAATGCCGCGACCTCGACCGAAACCACGGCCTATTACGCCCGCGTGATGAAGGCCGATGTGCCGCTGGCGCTCGATGTGCTCTCGGACATTCTCGCCAATCCGACGTTCGTGCCGGACGAGCTGGAGCGCGAGAAGAGCGTGATCGTGCAGGAGATCGGCGCGGCGCAAGATACGCCCGATGACGTCGTGTTCGAACATCTCAACGAGCTCTGCTATCCCGACCAGCCGATGGGCCGTTCGCTTCTGGGCACCGCCAAGACGCTGAAAGGTTTCGACCGCGACATGCTGCAGAGCTACCTGTCCACGCATTATCGCGGGCCGGACATGGTGGTGGCTGCGGCCGGTGCCGTGAATCATCGTCAGGTCGTGCATGAAGCCGCCGATCGCTTTTCCAGCTTCGAAGGCACGGCTGCGCCGAAGCCGCAGCCGGCGATGTTCGGCAAGGGCGGTTCGCGCGTGGTCAATCGCGATCTCGAACAGGCACATCTGACGCTGGCGCTGGAAGGCCTGCCGCAATCGGACCTGTCGCTGTTCAGTCTGCAGGTCTTCACGAACATTCTCGGCGGCGGCATGTCCTCGCGGCTGTTTCAGGAAGTGCGCGAAAAGCGCGGTCTCTGCTATTCGATCTACACCTTCCACGCGCCCTATACCGACACCGGCTTCTTCGGTCTCTATACCGGCACCGATCCGACCGATGCACCGGAGATGATGGAAGTCATCGTCGACGTCATCAACGAGTCGGTCGAGACATTGACCGAAGCCGAAATCGCGCGCGCCAAGGCGCAGATGAAGGCCGGCCTGCTGATGGCGCTGGAGAGCTGCAGCTCGCGTGCCGAACAGCTGGCGCGGCACATGCTGGCCTATGGCCGTCCGCTCACCGTGGAAGAGCTCGTCCAGCGCATCGATGATGTCAGCGTGGAATCGACCCGCAACGTCGCCCGTGGCCTGCTGACGCGCAGCCGCCCGGCTGTGGCGGCACTCGGCAGCGGCCGGGGGCTGGACACGGCAGTGGCTTTTGCGGAAGGATTGACCCGCGCTAAGGACAAGAGCCTGCTTCACTAGGCAGGTGAGGTCCGAGGCATCAGGGAGCGAGCCTATGGCCCTGTTTCGTTTGCCATCGAGCATGCCGGCGGCGCTGGCGCCGCGCGGCTACGGCGTTGCATTGCGCGCGCCCGTGATGAGCGATTTTCCGCAATGGGCCGATCTGCGTGAGCTGAGCCGGGGTTATCTCACGCCGTGGGAGCCGATCTGGCCGTCAGACGACCTGACGCGCTCCGGCTTTCGCCGCCGGCTGCGCCGCTATGCCGACGATGCGTCTGCCGATCGCGCCTATCCGTTTCTGGTGTTTCGCGAGTCCGATGGCACGCTGCTGGGCGGCGTGACGCTCGCCAATGTGCGCCGGGGCATCGTCCAGGCCGGCACCATCGGCTACTGGGTCGGCCAGCCCTATACCGGGCAGGGCGTCATGACCGCGGCGCTGCGGGTGCTATTGCCGACCTTGTTTGGCGAGTTGAACCTGCACCGCATCGAGGCGGCCTGCATTCCCAGCAACCTGCCGTCGGTGCGGGTGCTGGAGAAGTGTGGCTTCTCACGCGAGGGACTGGCGCGGCGTTATCTCTGCATCAATGGCATCTGGCAGGATCACCTGCTTTACGGCATGCTGCATGAGGACTTCCGCGGGTAGTTCTGCTGCAGCGCGATGTCCGGATGTGGCGCAATGGCGCGCATCTGTCCTCTCTCAAGCGCCTTGGGTTCGCCGCCATTGCGCTGTTATAAGGCCCTGCGCACGCCTTGGGCGGGGCTGCGCAAACGACTGAATTTCCGGGGATATCTTCACAATGCGAAACATTCGTTCGATGCCGATCAGCGGCCGCACCGGCGCGCTCCGTGGCCTGCTGGTGATCACTGCAGCAAGCCTGACGCTGGCCGGTTGCGGCGGCGGCGGCATGTTCGGCGGCGGTTCGCCGAGCAGCAGCAGTGGCGGCAGTCCGTCGATGACCGATCGCTTCACCCAGTTGTTCTCGGGCAAGTCCACCGAGGTCGGCGCACCGCAATCGCCGCAGACCGATGAGAACGATCTGACCTGCCCGAGCGTCAGCATCCGGCCGGGCGCCTCGACCTATGCGGTCGGCGCTGCGGGCAAGCCTGCGGTCGGCAACGATCTGGCTTTCCAGGCCACCATCACCCGGACAGCGCGCTCCTGCGATCTCAATGGCGGTCAGATCTCGGTCAAGATCGGCATCCAGGGCCGCGTCATCGTCGGGCCGGCCGGCGCGCCAGCAGTGGTCGATGTGCCGCTGCGTGTCGCCGTGGTGCAGGAAGGTGTGACGCCGAAGACCATCGCCACCAAGGTGTTTCAGACCAATGTGCAGATCGGCAGCGAGACCAGCGTGCCGTTCAGCCTGGTCGGCGAGGATCTCGTCTATCCCGTGCCCACAGGTACCGCAGGCGATTCCTACATCTTCTATATCGGCTTCGATCCGCAGGCCCTGAAATCGCAGGCACCCGCACGCAAGCGGCGCTAAGGGGTAATCCGAGCCAACAAAAAAGCCGGCGCGATCATCTCGCGCCGGCTTTTTTAGTTTGAAGTCTTTCGCTTAGTTCAGCTTGGAGCGAACTTCGCCGATGCCCTTGGCGATCAGGTCGTCGGCCACCGAGCCCTTTACGGACTGCGACAGTACCGAGGCTGCGGCATTCACTGCGGCTTCGGCTGCGGCTGCGCGAACGTCTGCGATAGCCTGGGCTTCCGCCATTGCGATCTTGCCTTCGGCGCTCTTGGTGCGGCGAGCGACAAAATCTTCCATCTTGGTCTTGGCTTCGGCGGCAATGCGCTCGGCCTCTTCCTTGGCGGAAGTGATGATGTCCTGCGCTTCGCGCTCGGCCGCTGCATGACGCTTCTTGTAGTCTGCGAGCAGCGCGGCGGCTTCATCACGCAGGCGACGGGCGTCGTCGAGTTCCTGCTTGATACGGACGCTGCGGTGGTCGAGCGCCGTCAGGATGGTGCGGTGAATACCGAACCAGCCGAACACCGCCATCAGAAGGACAAAAGCGACGGCGACCCAGAATTCAGCTTGAAGTCCGAACATCCGTTTATCCTTTCAGCGACGCGTCGAGCGCGGCGTTGACGGCGCCTGCATCCGGGCTGATGCCCGTCAGGCGTTCGACGATCGCCGAGGCTGTGTCCGCAGCAATGCTGCGCACATTGCCCATCGCCGTTGCGCGGGTGGTGGCGATGGTCTGCTCCGCTGCAGCAAGCTTGCTGGCAAGGCTCTCTTCGAGCTTCGCCTTGGCCTGCTCCTGTTCCGCATTGAGCTTCTCACGAACTTCGGTCGCCATCGCCTGCGCCTTGGCGCGGGCATTGGCGAGTTCGGTTTCGTAAGCCTTCAATGCAGCGTCGGAATCGCCCTTGAGCTTGGCGGCTTCGTTCAGGTCCGTATCGAGAACCTGCTGACGGGCCGCAAGCACGCCGCCGACGCGGGGCAGCGCCAGACGCGACACGATCAGATAGAGCAAGCCGAACGCGATCGCGAACGACACCAGCTGTGAAGCGAAGGTGTTGCTCTCGAACGGCGGAAACGACGCCTTGTGACCACCGTCTGCCGCAGTGTGCGCGGCAGTCCCGTGATCGGCGCCCTTGGATTTGCCCTGACCTTCAGCCACAGCAGTCTCCTTATCGATCGGAAGCGCTCCAGGACGGAGCGGCAACCGGATCCGTTTTCAGCTTAGACGGCGAACAGCAGCAGCAGCGCGATCAGCAGCGAGAAGATGCCGAGCGCTTCGGTCACGGCGAAGCCGAAGATCAGGTTAGCGAACTGGCCCTGGGAAGCCGACGGGTTGCGGAGCGCACCGTTGAGGAACTGGCTGAAGATCATGCCGACGCCGATGCCAGCGCCACCCATGCCGAGACAAGCAATGCCGGCGCCGATGTACTTCGCTGCGATGGGATCCATAGTAAAACTCCTTCTTGGGATAGGGGATTAAGACAGTTGAGGGGTGGAATTCCGCCAGAACACTAAAACGCGGTTAGTGGCCCGGATGAAGTGCGTCGTTGAGATAGATGCAGGTCAGGATCGTGAACACATAGGCCTGCAGGAAGGCGACCAGCAGCTCCAGCGCGGTCAGCGCCGTGGTCATGGCCAGCGGCAGCACCGAACCGAAAATGCCGAGTGCGCCGAGTGCGCTGAGCGAGGTCACGAAGCCGGCAAAAACCTTCAGTGTGATGTGGCCGGCCAGCATGTTGGCGAACAGACGGACCGAATGCGACACCGGGCGGGACAGGAACGAGATCACCTCGATCACCGTAACCAGCGGCAGGATGTAAATCGGAATACCGTGCGGCACGAACAGCTTGAAGAAGCCGAGACCGTTTTTGTAGAGGCCGTAGAGCAGCACGGTCAGGAACACCATCAATGCCAGCGCGACGGCGACGATCAGATGGCTGGTGACGGTGAAGGTATAGGGGATGATGCCGATCAGATTCGCCGTCAGGATGAACATGAACAGCGAGAACACGAACGGGAAGAACTTCATCCCTTCTTCGCCGATGCTACTGCGCACCGTATTCGACACGAATTCGAAGGACAGTTCGGCGACCGACTGGAAGCGGCTCGGGATCAGCGCACGTCCGGCGCTGCCGCCGATCATCAGCAGCGACACGACGGCGACGGCGCCGAACATATAGGCCGATGAGTTGGTGAAGGCGATTTCCTGATTGCCGATATGGCCCAGGGTGAAGATCTTGTGGATCTCAAATTGATGGATCGGATCGGCCATCCACGTCGGTCTTTCAATTCGGCCGGAACGTCCGGCGTTTCCTTGCCGGACAGCCGGCACTCAAATGCTGCGCCAACGACGCAGAGGTCTTGGGCGCGAATTTCTTATTCCGCTTTTTTCCCGACACCAGCCGAGCGCATCACGTTCATCACGCCGGCGACGAAACCGAGCAGCATGAGAACGATCAGGCCCCACGGCGATGTCGACAGCAAACGATCGAAGCCCCAGCCCAGAATCGTTCCGACGACGACGCCCGCGACCAGTTCCGAAGAAAGACGGAGACCCACCGCCATGGCCGATGCCCTGGACTGCGCGTTTCCGCTTCCAGTTTCGGATTGGTCAGTCTGAAGTTTGCGCTCATCCTGAAGTTTGGACAGACGCTGATTCAGACTTCCGAGCCTTGCGGAAAGCGCAGCCTCATCGGGAGACGATTTGCCATCGTTTCTGCGTTCACTGTCATCGTCCCGTGTGCCGTTCGTCATGCTTGCGACACTCGAAATAACGCTGCAAATGCTGGAAATAACGCCCCATCACCCTTCAAAGCCGGGCGGACCATACTTAGCGCATCTTGCCAAGTCAAGATTCGCTGATCGCTTGTTAGCGCCTTGATTCACTTGATTTTATTGGCAAAATTCGAATCCCGCTGCGCGGGATCGCCGCAGTGCAAGAGTGACTTTCGAGGTGATCTATCTTGCACGGCGCAGGGCGCTCTGTTGGAGTACCGCAGAGTTTGAAAACGCCCCTGCCGGAGCCCGGAATGTCTCAAGAGATCGACTACTATTTTTCGCTGCCATCGCCCTGGGCCTATATCGGCCACACGCTGTTTCGCGATCTCGTAAGTACTTATGATCTCAAGGTGAATCATAAGCCGGTATTTCTCGGCGATCTGTTTTCGGAAACCGGCGGCCTTCCGCTGGGCAAGCGTCATCCGGTGCGGCAGCGCTACCGGATGCTTGAATTGCAGCGCTGGCGCGACAAGCGCGGTCTCGATTTCCATCTGCAGCCAAAGAACTGGCCATTCGATGGCCGACTCGCCGATGGTCTGGTGATCGCGGCGCTTGAGGCTGGACACGATCCGGACCCGTTCCTGCGCCGCGCATTTCCTGCGGTCTGGGAAGGTCAGCTCAATCTCGGCGACGCGGCCGTGCTGACCAGGCTGGCGGATGATTCGGGGCTGCCGGGCGCGAAACTGCTAGAGCGCGCGGCGTCCAGCGAGATCGCCGAGAAATATGAGCAGAACCGTCAGGAGGCGATTGCGGCCGACGTGTTCGGCTCGCCCGCCTATGTGCTCAACGGTGAAGTATTTTGGGGCCAGGACCGGCTCGAATTGCTGGCAGATGCGTTGAAGGCGAAGCGAGCGCCTTTCAAATCTCAAATCTGAGCACATCTGAGAGTAAAGGTGGCTATCGCCCCGAACTCGCAACGCGGAGCATCTCCATGAAGAATGCTGTGGTGCGTTTTGCCTCCCCCGGACAGCCCATGCGGTACGCTGCGCGGGTTGGCGCGGTTCTGATGGCCGGGATCGTCAGTGCGTCTGCGCAGGCCCTCCCGGACATCGAGAATGGCCGTTATTCGCTGTCGCCGATCGCTGAAGGCGTCATCCGCCTGGATACCCGCACCGGCACGGTTTCGACATGCACGGATAAGGGATCCGGCTGGGCCTGCTATGTCTTGCCGGATGAACGTGCCGCGCTCGATACCGAGATCGGGCGGTTGCAGAGGGACAACGACAAGCTGAAGGCGGAGCTTGCCCAGCGCGGTCCAGCCGTCGCCGGCAAGACCGATGAAGCGCTCCCGAAGCAGGATTCGCTGAAGCCCGGAAAACCAGGGAGTGCGGATGGCGAGAGGAAGATCGAGATTCCGCTGCCGAGCGAACGCGACGTCGATCGGGTGATGGCCTTTGTCGAAAACGCGTGGCGTCGCCTTGTCGACATGGCCAGCCGCATCCAGCGCGATTCCAGCGGGAAGATCTGAGCGCTGCGAGTTTAGCGCCGGATGGCAGCGCTCACATAGCTGACTGGTATTATCGCAGCGCCTTTTGCCGCGATATCGAGAATAATTCGGTACTAGCAGAGAGGAGCCAAATCGTACGTTTTTCGACTTAAGGGAGCACTTTGATGCCGAGATTTTATTTTGATCTCGTCGATGGGACGACCGTGCCCGACGCTTCCGGGCAGATTTTGCGCAATGAATTGCTGGCCGCTGAGGTCGCCGACAAGCTCGCAGGCGATATTTACAAGATCAGGCCCGAGCTCCGCGGCAAGCACTTCGCCATTTCCGTCCGCAACGAAGAGGGCGAGGAAATTCACCGCGCAGATGTGGTTAGCTCTGACGATTAACGCAGTGCGCAGCTCTTATTTGCGGTCGAGCCCGATATCGTCGCCATCGCCATGGATGGCGTCGCGGTCGGCTTGATCGGTCTTGTCTGCGTCCTTAATCACCGCTTTCTCCTGCGCGCGCTGTTCGTCCTTGCGTGGCCCCGGCCCCGGAATGTCCCTTGATGTTTTAGGCTTCATGGCGTTTTCCCTTGTCCATCCTGATTGAAGTGGGAACGCCATCTCGGCGTTTTGGTTCATCAGAAGATCCACCAGTCGAAAGGTTCGCGTCGTGACATCAGCCAGATCCATCACGCACAGCGCGCTGTCTGCAGTTCGCATCGAAACCGTCGTGTCGTCGCTACTGACGGTGCAGACATCCGGTGCGGGTTTCGTCGATCTGACCCGCGAGGTCGGCAAATTCCTGAGCGAGATCGAGGCCCGTGAAGGTGCGTTGACGCTGTTCGTCCGCCATACCTCAGCGTCGCTCACCATCCAGGAAAACGCCGATCCTTCCGTGCTGGTCGATCTCATGACAACGCTCGATCGTCTTGCGCCTCAGGATTTTAACTGGACGCACGATACGGAGGGTCCCGACGATATGCCGGCGCATGTTCGTACCATGCTGACCGCAACCTCGCTGCACATCCCGGTTCTGTCAGGCAAGCTCGCGCTTGGAACCTGGCAGGGGATCTATCTGATCGAACACCGCGCCCGCCCGCATCGCCGCGAGGTGGTGCTGCAGTTCGTCGGCGCGACCTGACGCTCGCAGATCTGCCGAAACAAAAAAAAGGCCGCGGATTGCTCCGCGGCCGGTTTGTCGTCGTCGTGTCTGCCGGCAGCCAGGCTGCCGGCTGGGCGAGATTAGTTCGCGCTGATATCGACGTCCTTGGTCTCCGGCAGGAAGAAGAAGCCGACGACCACGGTGATTGCCGCGAAGATGATCGGGTACCACAAGCCGGCATAGATATCGCCGGTCGAGGCCACGATGGCGAAGGCGGTCGCCGGGAGAAGTCCGCCGAACCAGCCGTTGCCGATGTGGTAGGGCAGCGACATCGAGGTGTAGCGGATCTTGGTCGGGAACAGTTCGACCAGCATTGCCGCGATCGGCCCGTAGACCATGGTCACGAACAGCACCAGGACGAACAGCAGTCCGATCACCGCCGCGACCTGCGGACGGAAGATATCGAACGGATGCGCCATCTTCACGATCTGCGCGTCGCCCGCCTTGGGATAGCCCGCTGCCTGAACCGCTGCGAGAACCTGCGGGTTCGACGCTGCAGCCGCGGTGTAGGGCACGTCCTTGCCGTTGACGACGACCTTCACGCCCGAGCCCGCTGCACCGTAGGCGGTCGAGTACTTGACCGACGACTGGGCCAGATAGGCGCGGGCCGTATCGCAAGGCGTGGAGAACACGCGGGTGCCGACCGGGTTGAACAGATCGCCGCACAGCGCGGGATCTGAAACGACTTCCACCTTCACGGTCTCGATCGCCTTTTCCAGAGTCGGGTTGGCGTTGGTGGTGATCATCCGAAAGATCGGGAAGAAGGTCAGCGCTGCGATCAGGCAGCCTGCCAGAATGATCGGCTTGCGGCCGATCTTGTCGGACAGGGCACCCCAGAACACGAAGAAGCCGGTGCCGAGCAGCAGCGACCACGCGATCAGGAGATTCGCGGTGTAACCGTCGACCTTGAGGATCGATTGCATGAAGAACAGCGCGTAGAACTGGCCGGTGTACCAGACCACGCCCTGGCCCATCACGCCGCCGAACAGTGCGATCAGCACGATCTTGGCGTTGCTCCAGTTGCCGAAGGCTTCGGTGAGCGGAGCCTTGGAGCCCTTGCCCTCGTCCTTCATCTTCTGGAACACGGGCGATTCATTCAGGCGCAGACGGATCCAGACCGAGATGCCGAGCAGAACCACCGAGACCAGGAACGGAATTCTCCAGCCCCAGGCGGCGAATTCAGGCTCACCCAGCGCCGACCGCGTGAACAGGATCACGAGCAGCGACAGGAACAGGCCGAGCGTGGCCGTAGTCTGAATGAACGACGTGTAGTAGCCGCGCTTGCCGGCCGGCGAGTGCTCCGCCACATAAGTTGCCGCGCCGCCATATTCGCCGCCGAGCGCAAGGCCCTGCAGCAGACGCAGGCCGATCAGGATGATCGGAGCCGCGATGCCGATGGTCGCTGCGTTAGGCAGGATGCCGACGATGAAGGTCGACAGGCCCATGATGAGGATGGTGACGAGGAACGTATACTTGCGGCCGACGATGTCGCCGACGCGTCCGAACACGATGGCGCCAAACGGACGAACGATAAAGCCCGCGGCGAAGGCCAGCAGCGCGAAGATGTCGCGCGTGGCCTGATTGAACATCGGCAGCTTGGTGGCGGGATCGATCACGCCGAAGAACTGCGCGCCGATGATGCCGGCAAGCGAGCCGAACAGGTAGAAGTCATACCATTCGAAAACAGTGCCGAGCGATGACGCGAAGATGACGAAGCGTTCGTCCTTCGTCATCCCTTGGGCTTTCGCCGATGTTGCTGCGATGGTGGACATGTTTGAATCGCTCCCCAAATCCGTTGCAAAATTTATTGTGGCTTCTCGCTCGCTGCGCCGAACTTCTGTCGGCTCATTGCAGAGAACTTCGATGCAAAAGGTAGCATTGCGGGGAAATGCGACCCAATACGACTTTAGGCCGTGCGCAAGGGGCTGCGCGCAGACGTCGCAGTGGCGAAAACGTCCTTCCGCCCGTGCGCGTGCATATGAAATATTGCGCCGCACAATCGCCCGCGTTCACCAATTTACCGCGTGGCAGCATTGGACGCTTGCAAGACGTTGTCGCGCGGGGGACACTTGTGGCGAAATGCGCTTTTGCGCGTCGTCTCAACGCGGTCGCTGGTTCGCCGCAAGATTTTTGCATGGATTTTGATGACCGTTATCGCTCCCTCGCGCCTCATTATTGCCGACGATCATCCGTTGTTCCGCGGTGCATTGCGGCAGGCGGTCAGCAGTGTGCTGCCGACGACCACGGTCGATGAAGCTGGTACATTCGAGGATCTGACCAAACTGCTGGAACAGGATTCCGACGTCGATCTGATCCTGCTCGATCTGTCGATGCCGGGGATATCAGGTTTCTCGGGACTGATTTACCTCCGGGCACAGTATCCCGCGATTCCGGTGGTTATCGTCTCCGCCAGCGATGACGTCGGTACGATCCGCCAATCGCTGGACTTTGGCGCGTCAGGCTTCATTCCAAAGCGCTTCGGGGTCGATACGCTGCGCGACGCCATCGTGCGCGTGATGGATGGCGACGTCTGGGTTCCACCGGACGTCGACATGTCCGCAGCGGCCGATCCGGAAATGAGCAAACTGCGCGATCGGTTGGTGACGCTGACGCCGCAGCAGGTCCGCGTGCTGATGATGCTGTCGCAGGGTCTGCTCAACAAGCAGATCGCCTATGAGCTTGGCGTGTCAGAAGCGACCATCAAGGCGCATGTCTCGGCGATTCTGCAGAAGCTCGGTGTCGAGAGCCGCACGCAGGCTGTCATCGCCGCGGCGAAGATCGCCGGCGGCCAGTGGCGCCAGGGCGAGCAGACGCCGCAATAATCGGACTATTCCGCCGCGATCATCTGCTGCGTGCGCCATTGCCCGAGCAGAGCGCGCAGCGACGCCGGTTTGACCGGTTTGTTCAACACCGCGATCTTGTCCTGGCGCGCGGCGGACTGCACATGCGGGCTGCGGTCGGCGGTGATCAGGATGGCCGGGATCTCCTTGCCGAAACGGTTGCGGATTTCCCGGATCGCGGCGACGCCGTTGCCGCGGTCGAGATGGTAATCGACCAGCAGGCCGGTGAGGCGGCGGCCCGAGCCCTGGATTTCGGCAATCGCATTCATCGCGGCTTCCGGATCCGCGACTGCGACGACCTCGGCTCCCCAGGCCTGCAGCAGCGTCTTCATGCCATCGAGAATCGCCATGTCGTTCTCGATACAGACAACGAGCGTGCCCGACATCGGTGACTTCGACAGCGGCGTCGCGCTGGTGACCGCGGTGGTGTGATTGATCGCCTTGGCCACCGGCACCGTCACCGAGAAGAACGAGCCGCCGCTGCGATTGGAGTCCAGCGCGATGCCGTGATTGAGCACATGCGCGAGGCGCTTGACGATCGACAGGCCCAGCCCGAGGCCACGCGCGATCCGCGCACCCTGTTCGAGCCGGTGAAATTCCTTGAAAATCTCGCCGCGCTTGAGGATCGGAATGCCGACGCCGGTATCGTAGATGCCAATCTGCAAGGCCTTGCCGCGGCGCCGGCAGCCGACCAGCACGCTGCCATGCGGCGTGTATTTGATCGCGTTCGAGATCAGGTTCTGCAGAAGACGGCGCAGCATCAGGCGATCGGATTCGACGGGCAGTGAGCACGGCACGAATGTGAGCTTGACGCCGCGGGCGTGCGCGATCGGCGCATATTCGATCTCGAGCGAGCGCATCAGGTCGCCGATGCGGAAACTCGAAATCGCAGGGCTCATGGCGCCGGCATCGAGGCGCGAGATGTCGAGCAGCGCGCCGAGGATTTCCTCGATGGCCTCCAGCGAGTCGTCGATATTCTCGACCAGCCGGGCATCCTCGCCGCCGCTCTTTCGTTCGACCAGGCTGGTGACATAGAGCCGTGCGGCGTTGAGCGGCTGCAGAATGTCGTGGCTGGCGGCGGCCAGAAAGCGAGTCTTTGAGATGTTGGCGTCTTCCGCAGTGCTCTTGGCGAGCGCCAGTTCAGAATTCAGTCGCGTCAGTTCCTCGGTGCGGTCGCGGACGCGTTTTTCCAGCGTGGCATTGGCGCGCTCCAGCGCTTCTGCTGCCTCGAAGCTGGGCGTGACGTCGGAGAAGGTGAGCACGAGCCCGCCATCGGGCATCTTGTTGGTACGTACTTCGATGACGATCTGGCGGTCCTGAAGACGTTCAAGATAGGGCTCGCCCTCGGTGGTGTAGGCAGCCAGCCGCGCCTGCGTCAGCGTTTCGTTGTCGCCGTAAGGCGATGCGCTCTGGATGCCGATGAATTCCAGAATCTCCCGCAGCGGAATGCCGATCTGCACGATCTGCGGCGGGAGGCCGAGCAGTTCGCCGAACTGCCGGTTGGAGACGATCAGCTGCAGATCGGGGTTGAAGACGGCGATGCCCTGGCGGACGTGATTGAGCGCAGTCTGCAGGATCTCGCGATTGAAATGCAGCGCCGCATGCGAATCGTCGAGCAGCTTCAGCGCCGCCTTGGCCGACACCGTGCGCTTGCGCAGCAGCAGCGACATCACCACCCGGGACGAGGCTGCGCCGATCGATGACGCGATCAGATATTCTGCATGCTGCAGCAGTTCGAAATCCGCAGGTGCGGCCGGATCGAGATCGACACGGCGACGCGTGGCGAAAGCATCGAAGGATTCGCGCGCGCGGTCCGGGCCGAGATATTGGGTCACGGTGCTGAGGATATCCTGCACCGTGACTGTGGTCCGCCAGCGCCGGAATGCCGGTGTGATCGGCGCCAGCGTATTCGGCACGAAGACATCGGCCTGCAGCCGTTCGATCGACGACGGCGCCCGCATCAGCGACAGCACGATATAGGTCAGGATATTGAGCGACAGGCTCCAGAGTGTGCCGTGCAGCAGCGGCGGCAATTCAGTGCCGAGCAGATCCTGCGGCCGCAACGCCTCGATGCCGAACGGGCCGTGCTGCAGGAACAGGACGCCTGCGGTGCTGCCTTCAAGGAAGCTCGGGATGAACAGCGTATAGGCCCACACGAAGAAGCCGACCACCATGCCGCCCATGGCGCCGCGGGCGGTCGCGCGCCGCCAGATCAGCCCGCCAAAGAAAGCTGGAGCTAGTTGCGCAATGGCGGCAAATGACAGCAGGCCGATGGCGGCCAGTTGCGTATTGCCGAGTGCGCGGAAATAAAAATAGGCCATCACCATGATGGCGAAGATCGAAAACCGTCTTGCCTTGAGCAGGAAGTTGCCGAAGTCGGTCTGCTCATTCTGAGTCTGTGGCCCGCGCCGCAAGACCAGTGGCAACACGATATCGTTGGACACCATAATGGCCAGCGCAACGCATTCGACGATCACCATCGCGGTGGCAGCCGACAAGCCGCCGATGAACACAGCCATGCTGAGCGCGCTGGAGCCGGCCTCGATCGGCAGCGCCAGTACATACATGTCGCTGTCGACGGCGCCGAACGGAAAGGTCACGAGGCCCGCCAGGGCGATCGGAATGACGAACAGGTTGATGGCGATTAGATAGGTGGGAAACAGCCAGCGCGCGCGGCTCACTTCGGAGTCGCTGGAATTCTCGACGACGCTGACGTGGAACTGCCGGGGCAGCAACATGATGGCGCAGAACGACAGCAGCACCATCGTGAGGAAATTGCCGAACGACGGCACATAGTTGATGGCGCGCATCGCCTCCGGTGTCTTCATCGCGCGCTCGACCAGCTCGGAGGGGCCGAACATCCAGAATGTCACGAAGGCGCCGGCGATGATGAACACCACCAGCTTGACGATGGATTCGGTAGCCACGGCGAGCATCAGGCCGTGCTGATGCTCGGTCGCGTTGGTCTGCCTTGTGCCGAACAGGACAGCGAACATCGCCATGGCAAGAGTCACGACCAGCGCCATATCGCCGACGATGGGAACGCCGGCAATGGCCTTGTCCTCGCCGAGGATCGTTTCCAGCGACGATGCGACGGCTTTCAGCTGCAGCGCAATGTACGGAACCGAGCCGATGATGGCGATCACGGCGACGGTGGCGGCGACGGCCTGGCTCTTGCCGTAACGTGCGGCGATAAAGTCGGCGATCGAGGTGATGTTCTGGGTCTTGGCGAGATGGATTACACGCCGCAGCACGGGCGAGAAGAAGGCAAAGAACAGGATCGGGCCGACATAGATCGCGAGGAAATCCACGCTGGTCCGGCTGGCCACGCCGACCGAGCCGAAGAACGTCCATGACGTGCAATAGATCGCCAGCGACAGCGGATAGATGACGGCCTTGGCGCGGCCGCTCTGGAACAGCGCGATCCGGTCGCCATAGCTGGCGACGCAAAACAGAAATCCGATGTAGCAGAGGGCGGCAACAATCACGCCCCAGTCGTGCAGCATCGTGCGTGCTCCCTTTGGCGGGCGCAAGCCCGTCCGTCAGGCGAAAATCTAGCCGGTTGCGCCGGTGCAGGCGACAGGGATTTGGCCGGACGCCGGGGAATGCCGGATTGTCGTTAAATCCAGCGCGGGCCGAAAAAGGCGATCAGGATAATGAACAGCCACGCGGTCACGCCGGCCAGCAGAGCGAGGCGGTAATCGAACGTGCCGACCGTGAGATAGCAGATGCCGAGAAAAGCGAGATAGGCCGGAATGGTCTTCGCGCCGGCCATGCAGGCTTCCCGGAAGCCTGCGCTGTCGCCTTTTGCGCCGACGATGAGGAGCGCAATGATCGCAAAGGTCGGAAACAACGGCAGAATGCCGGGCAGCGTGTTGCCCCGTTTGGACAACCAGGCAATCAGGGCGGTGAGCAGTCCGCCGAGAATACCTTTCCAGATGATGTCCATAATGGTGACTCGTTTGAGGCGGGCGCCGTTCTCTCCGCGTCATTGCGAGGAGCATAGCGACGAAGCAATCCAGTCTTCGCTTCGGGCCTCTGGATTGCTTCGCTGCGCTCGCAATGACGGCCGTGAGAGGATTACTCCGCTGCCAGCGCCTTGGTGCGCAGTGGCAGGCCGAGTTCATCCCACACCTGCAGCAGCGATTCCGCGAGGTGATCGATCAGCACGTCGTCGTGATAGGGCGACGGCGTGATGCGGAGGCGCTCGGCGCCCTTGGCGACGGTCGGGTAGTTGATAGGCTGGATGTAGATGCCGTGATCTTCGAGCAGCAGATCGCAGGCCTTCTTGCAAAGTTCGGCATCGCCGACGAACACCGGCACGATATGGGTGTCGGTGGACATCACCGGAATGCCGGCCGCGGTGAGGATCGCCTTGACCCGCGCGGCGCGGTCCTGATGACGCTCACGCTCCCAGCTTGAGCTCTTCAGGTGTTTGATCGCTGCGGTCGCGGCCGAGCAGATCGCCGGCGGGAGCGCGGTGGTGAAGATAAAGCCCGGCGCATAGGAGCGCACGGCATCCACAATGTCCTTGTTTGCTGCGATATAGCCGCCGAGGCAGCCATAGGCCTTGGCCAGCGTGCCTTCCAGTACGTCGATGCGGTGCATCACGCCGTCGCGCTCGGCGATGCCGCCGCCGCGTGGGCCATACATGCCGACCGCATGGACTTCATCGACATAGGTCATCGCGCCGTAACGTTCGGCGAGATCGCAGATCGCAGCCAGCGGCGCGACGTCGCCATCCATCGAATACAGACTCTCGCAGGCGATCAGCTTCGGACGCGCGGGATCTGCAGCCTTTAGCAGTTCCTCGAGATGCGCGACGTCGTTGTGACGGAACACGACGCGGTCGCAGCCGGCCTGCCGGATGCCTTCGATCATCGAGTTATGATTCAGTGCGTCGGACAGGATCAGGCAATTCGGCATCAGCTTGGCGAGCGTGGAAATGCCGGTCTGGTTCGAGACATAGCCAGAGGTGAACAGCAGTGCGGCCTGCTTGCCGTGGAGGTCCGCGAGTTCTTCCTCGAGCTGCACCAGCGGATGATGGGTGCCTGCGATATTGCGGGTCCCGCCGGCACCGGTGCCGACGCGGGTCGCGGTCTCGACCATGGCGCCAACCACTTTGGGGTGCTGGCCCATGCCGAGATAATCGTTGGAGCACCAGATCACGACATTCCGCGGACCTTGCGGCGTGTGCCAGACCGCATGCGGGAACCGACCGGCAATGCGCTCGAGGTCGGCGAAGACACGATAGCGGCGCTCGTCATGCAAACGATTGAGCGCGTCACTGAAGAACTTGCTGTAATCCATCGCAAAAGACCCAAAAACGAAACCCGAACCCAGCGTCAGGTGCGTTTTAGAGCTTTTCCAGCTTGGCTGTCGAGGCGCAATTGGTCAATTTGACCAAGCGCCGCAGCTTTTGATGTGCATCAAGAGCCTGAGGTCGTTCACGAATTTTTGCTGCGCTGCAGGTTACGCCGATTTGAACCGCAGCATGCCATCGGCGCCCATTGTCGAGGTCAGCCGCTTCTGCGCCAGCATGTGATTGACGTGGGCGATCAATTCGCCGGCGGCAAATCCGGTCTGGTGGGCATCCAGCTTGTGCTTGTGAAACACCACCGGCACCAGTTCGGCCGAGGTCTTGCCGGTATCCTTGCATGCGGCGGCGATCATCTGGCAGCGCTCTTCGTGATGGTCTGCGAGCTGCTCGATGCGAATCTTGAGGCCATGAAACGGCACGCCGTGACCCGGGAGCACGAGCACGTCATCGGGCAGCGTATCGGCGAGGCGCTTCAGCGAATGCAGATAGGAGCCGAGCGAATTCTCGTCGGGCTCATGCGCCCAGACGCTGACATTGGGCGAGATCTTGCTGAGCACCTGATCAGCCGACAGGAACAGTTTGTCGGCCTCGCAATACAGCATCACCTGATCCGGCGAATGGCCGGCGCCGGTGAGCACGCGGAAGGTGCGCGTGCCGATCACGAGATCGTCGCCATCGGACAGCCGGCGATAGGCCGCCGGCAGCGGCACCGTCTTCTTCAGATACTCCTGGCCGCGGCCGAGCAATTGCTCGGTGATATCTGCATCCATGCCGTGGCGATGGAAGAACTGCCGCATATTGACGATGCGCTCTTCGGTGCGGCGGTGCTGGTGATAGACGCCCTGCAGATATTCGACTTGCGACATATAGAACGGGCAGTTGAACCGCTGCACCATCCAGCCGGCCTGGCCGACATGATCGGGATGCGCGTGGGTGACAATCACCTTGCTGATCGGCTTGCCCTTCAGCGGACCTTCGAACAGTTTCGTCCATGCAGCGATGGTGGCGTCATTGCCGATGCCGGTATCCACCATGGCCCAGCCGTCGCCGTCGGCGAGCAGATAGATGTTCACATGGTTGAGGCGAAACGGCAGGTCGAGCCGCATCCAGAGAACGCCCGGAGCAATTTCGACCACCTGATCGGTCCCGGGATGGTTCTCCCAGGGATAGCGGAGGTCATCGGCTGGCTTTGTGCTGGCGTCTGTTTTCGAATGCATCGGTTCTGTCACAATGTCCTTTTCATCCGGCTTAGCGGGCCAAGGACCCCTGCGCCAGCACAAATTCGGCTGGCGCAGGGCATGGGTTTATGCGCTGGCGCGCATATCGGCCTGTGCTGAAGCGGTAACCGGCGGAGTCGGCGTGCTCTTTCCGCTCACGTCGTCGAGCCGCGAGGTCATGCCCAGCCGGTCCAGCAGGTTGGCGTCGCGGTCGGTCTGGGGGTTCTTCGTGGTCAGCAGCACGTCGCCGATGAAGATGGAATTGGCGCCGGCGACGAAGCACAGTGCCTGCAATTCATCGGTCATATATTGCCGTCCGGCGGAAAGCCGCACCACGCTCTTCGGCATCATGATACGCGCCACGGCAATCATGCGGACCAGCGCGATCGGATCCGGGCGTTCGGCAGTGTCGTTGACCGGCACACCCTTCACCTCGTTCCACATATTGATCGGCACGCTGTCCGGATGATGCGGCAGGTTCGCCAGCAGCATCAGCATGCCCAGACGATCCTCGACCTGCTCGCCCATGCCGATGATACCGCCGCAGCAGACCTTGAGGCCCGCATGGCGCGCCCGCGCCAATGTCTCGATGCGATCTTCCATCGTGCGCGTGGTGATGATCTTGCCGTAGAATTCTGGCGAGGTATCGACATTGTGATTGTAGAAGTCGAGCCCGGCGTCCTGCAGGCGCTTGGCCTGATCTTCCGTGAGCATGCCCAGCGTCGCGCAGGTCTCGAGGCCGAGATCCTTCACCGCACTGACCATGTCGCAGACGCGGTCGAGATCCTTGTCCTTGGGATTGCGCCAGGCTGCGGCCATGCAGAAGCGGCTCGCACCGGCATCCTTTGCGCGCTGCGCCGTGGCAACCACGGCGTCGCGGTCCATTAGCTTGGTCGCCTTGACGTCAGTGTTGTAGTGCGCGCTTTGCGAGCAATAACCGCAATCTTCCGCGCAGCCGCCGGTCTTGATGCTGAGCAGGCTCGCGGTCTCGACGTGATTCGGATCGAAATTGCTGCGGTGGGTGCTCTGCGCCTGAAAAATCAGGTCTGCAAACGGCAAATCATAGAGTGCCTGGGCTTCATGGCGTTGCCAGTCGTGGCGCAGTTCGGTCGATGTCCATGCAGAGGGAGTTGGGGGCATTCACGCAATCCTTACATTCTGCGCAACCACCGATCATGGGCTGCTGTGAAAGCAGTCCATGATTTTGAGGGTTGGAGCAATGACGCTGGCCGGGTGCAGCCATGCGCTGGATTGTCGCCTTAGGCCGCGCGGATACTCGACAGGAATTCGTCGATTTCACCACGAAGAACGTCGGCCTCGCGGCGCAGTTCACCCGAGGCGCCGAGCACGTCGTTGGCAGCCGTGCCGGCCTGCGTCGATGCATCGCTGACACCGACGATGTTGCTCGACACTTCGCTGGTGCCGCCCGCGGCATGCTGGATGTTGCGCGCGATCTCGCGTGTTGCCGCACCTTGCTGTTCGACGGCGGTGGCGATGGCGGCACTCACATGATTGATCTCGGCGATGGTCTGCCCGATGTTGCGGATCGCTCCGACGGCGGTGGACGTGACCTGCTGCATCGAGACGATCTGCGTGCGAATCTCGTCGGTGGCCTTTGCGGTCTGATCGGCAAGGCTCTTCACTTCCGAAGCCACCACGGCGAAGCCCCGGCCTGCGTCGCCCGCGCGTGCCGCCTCGATGGTCGCGTTGAGCGCCAGGAGGTTGGTCTGCGACGCGATGGTCTGGATCAGATCGATCACCACACTGATGCGATTGGCGTTGTCGGCCAAGCCCTGCATCGTTACATCGGTTTCGCCGGCCTCGTTGACGGCCTTTGCGGCGATTTCGGTTGACGTGACGACCTGTCGGCTGATCTCGTTGATCGATGACGACAGTTGCTCGGTCCCGGCCGACACCGTCTGGACGTTCACCGAGGTTTCCTCTGCGGCCGACGCGACGGCGCTGACCAGCGCGCTGGAACGATCGGCCGTAGCCGTCATGCTCTGTGCGGTCGATTGCATGGAATCGGCCGAGCTCTGCAGCTTCTCCAAAGCGGTGCGCACCTTGCTCTCGAAGTCGACGATGCGGGCTTCGATGCGCGACGTGCGTTCGCCCTTGGCGATGCGGTCCCGATCCTGCTCCGCGCTGAGCGTGCGGGCGTTGATCATGCTGTCGCGGAACACTTCGAGCGTGCCTGCCATCGCCGCGATTTCGTCCTGCTGGCGGCTGCGGGCGATCTCGGTGTCGAGATCTCCGCTGGACAGCCGCTGCATCGCGCGCTGCAATTGCGCGAGCCGGCGCAGGATGCTGCGGCCGACATAGAGCCAGACGAACAATGCCGATCCGATCAGCGTCAGCGCGCCGAGGCCGAGCATCACCTGCGTCGCCAGCGTGATTGTCGTCTGTGCCTGTGTCGTGGCGGCATCGGTTTCGCTGCGTACCTTGTCGACCAGTTGCTTGACGCTCATGCCGAGGCCGACATTGAGCTTGCGCGTCTCGTCGAGAATGAGTTCGCCATATTCGACGGTGTCCATCTCTTTCTGGCGCACCTTGAAGACGCTGTTTTTGCCGTCGCCGATCGCCAGCAGCTGCAGGGCGGCTTCCTTGAGTTCTTTGGTCCCTTTGATGCCGACGAGGGCATCGAGATTCGATTTGACGCGAGCTTGTGCGGCCTTGAAGTTGTCTTCGATCGGAGAGAGCGCTTCGGACGAGCCGGCCGACAGTGCGGCCATCAGATCGGACGAGATCAGGTTGGTGCTGGCGACGACTTCGCCGACCTGCACGATGACTCGCGCGGCTTCGCCCGAATCTTCGGCCGAGAAAACTGTTGCCCGCAGCGTGTCGTTCATCACGTTCTGGGCGTCGGTGGCAGCTGGCTCCGACATCTTGACGAAGTTTGCCGCAGCGGCGCGCAGGGAGTCGTATTGCTTCTGATGCTGGGCGACGGCGTCGAGACGTTCCTGGGTGGCAGCGCCAAGGCTGCGAATCGTGTCTTCGATGTTCTTGACGGTATCGGCCAGGGCGGCGACCACGGCCTTGTCGGCGCCGAGCTTGGCGATGGTGTCGAGCTTCTCGACTGCAATCTTGTGCGTATCCCGCATGCGCTGCGAGCGTTCCTTCAGAACGTCGGGGCTGCTCGATGCCAGCAGCATCGGGCCCTGGCTGGCAAGGCTCTCGCTGGCGGTGGCCAGTTGAAGGCTGGCGGTCAGTTTCGGAATGTCCCGGCCGTTCAGGTCTGTCATCATGCCGCCGAGCTGACCGAGAATCATGCCGGCACCGGCACTGATCAGGATCGCCATGCCCGCGATAACAGCAAAGGCGGCGAACAGGCTGCCGCGGATGCCCCAACGGGGCCGCGAGAAACGAAACCGTCCGAATTTTCCGATGAACGACGTCAGTGCCATTGATTCCCCCCGCGTCCACCGTCCTGGTGGCGGATCGCGTAGAGAGTATGTAGGTACCGGGTTAATATTCGGGTAAATCGGCAACCTTTGGCTGTCGCGGGGCTTGCGAGGTTACCAAAGGGTAAAACGAAAAAGGCCGGCGTTTCCGCCGGCCTTTCCGTAGTTAAGAGCCTGAAATCAGGCGCGAAGCTCAGTACTTCGCAACAACCGGGCCACCCCAGTTGAAGCGGTAGTTCAGGCCAGCCTTGACGGTGTGCTCGTCGTTCTTGGACGACAGGCCGACGATGCCAGCAGGCGACGGAGCGGCGAAAGTGGTCTTGCCGAAGTCGTAGTACTGGTACTCAACCTTGCCCGACCAGTTCTGGGTGAACAGGTATTCGAGGCCGGCGCCGACGGTGTAACCGTCATGCTTGGTGCCGCCAGCGAAGGCAACCGGAACGCCACCAGCGGTGGTGACCAGCGATTCGCTGTAGTCGGAGTAAGCGTAGCCGCCCTTCACGTAGAGCAGTGCCGGACCCCAAGTGTAACCGATACGACCGGTAACCGAGCCGAGGCCCTTCTGGTTCAGGTTGTAGGTGACGCCAGCCGGAACGAAAGCGACGTTGGTGTTGTTCGAACCAACCCAGCTGTACTGACCTTCGATACCAACGACCCAGTTCGGAGCGAACTGGTAGTCAGCGCCGATCTGCAGACCGCCGAGGAAACGGCCGTCCGAATTGTCGGAGGTGCCGCCGAAGCCGTTCGAACCGTTGAACGCGCCGCCGACGTGACCGCCGATGTAGAAACCGGTCCAGTTGTAGATCGGAGCGGCAACGTAAGCCGGAGCCTTGGTGTAGGGACGAGCAGCCAGGTCAGCGGCCATTGCCGGAACCGAGGCGCCCAGGGCGATCAGGGCAACGGTGCCCATCAGGAAGTTCTTCATTTTCTTCTTCTCCAGAAAACCATTTTAGAGCGAGAGCGCGTTCGCTCCGTCTATGGCGTGGACTTAGACAGCTTTTGCGTAAAATGCTGTCACCCATTCGCCACAGCAATCGACAACCCGACACGATCTGGATTGGCGCAACGGCATGCTTATCGACGCCTTAATAAAAGCTGAAAGATGCCTTAATTTACAGAGGTTTGGCGGACCAGCGTACCTGTTCGCGCTAACCCGCAGCAGTTTGGTTTTGCTCTAGATCGATTTATTGTGATCGGCAAAACCGCAGCGCTTTATCTGCATCGGCTGCAACCCCCGCATCACGTTTGGAACGTCTCAAACCGCTGTGCGAATGCCGGCTGCGTGATGACGCCGACCGGTCTGTCATGGGAAACAAAAAACGCGCGACCCGTTAGATGTTTGCGTGGTGCCGGTCGGCGCCTCCGTGAATGGAATCGCGTTGCATGCAGGTTGAGCGGATTTTACGTGAATACGGCCACTTCCTTCGGCCGATGAGTGAGGCGCCACGCGACGGTCAGCGAATCCTTGGCCACTCTGCCCAGGGTGGTGCCCAAGGCGGCCACCTCATTTCCTGCTACTGGGAACTGCACCCTCAAGGTTTGATCGGGCCGAACTGGGTGGAGGAGCGCGATAGCCCCATCGGTTATATCGACCGCTATTTCGATGGCTGGATCAGGCCCCGCGAATTCAGGCTGCTTGATTCGGTCGCCATCAACCGGTTGCTCGTCGCTTACATCGACGATGCCCGCGCCGCAGATAACCGCGAGGCGCTCAAAATGCTTGAAGCAGGAGACGGTTAGAGCATGACCCCGAAAAGTGGATGCCGGTTTTCGCCGACAAACGAGTTCGTTTGTCGAGAGATCATGCTTCCAATCAAGAAAAATGCTTCGGCCGCTTTGGGAAGAGTCGATGGAAGATGACGGGAAATGGCTCAGGCCGGAAGCTTTACAGCAAACCCGGCCCTGACTGCCCGTCCGCAGGTCTAGAACGCCTTGTTGGCTTCCGGACGATGCGTATTTTTCGGCACGAAACCCGAGCGCGTGGCTTCGCGCTGGTTGCGCACCCAAACCTCGCGGTTCGGATGCAGGCCGGCGCCGCGGGTGGCGGGCACGGCGCTGGTGCGGGCGCGATGCAGCAGGCGCGTATCGGCCTCGCCGCAGCTCGGATGGATGCCGCCATTGTCCGCGACCACCTTCTCCCATGCCGCCTTGCGCTTGGCATAGATGGCGGGGTCCTGCAGCTGCGTGCAGTTGAGTTCGTTGAGATTGAGATCGGCGATGATCTCGTCGCCGTCCTCGATCAACCCGATGGCACCACCGAGTGCGGCTTCCGGGCCGACATGGCCGATGACCAGGCCCACCGAGCCGCCGGAGAAGCGCGCATCGGTCATGAGACCAACCACGATATTGCGCTCGCGGCACAGCGTGGTGATACGCGAGGTCGGGTCGAGCATTTCCGGCATGCCGGGCGCGCCGACCGGGCCGTCGTAGCGCACGATCACCATGTCGTGGTTCTGGAATTTTTCCGGATGCTGGTCGAGCGCCTGCAGCAGGCCGCGCTCGCCTTCGAACACGCGCGCGGTGCCGCGGAACCGATTGTCCTCGAGTCCGCCTTCGACGCCGGCGAGCTTGAGAATGGCGGAGAATTCCGGCGACAGGTTGCCGCCGAGCACGCGCAACCCGCCGGTCGGCTTGTAGGGCTTCGCGACAGTATAGACGACACGGCCGTCGGCCGGCTTGGTCTCGAGGCGTTTGATCTGCTCGGCCAGCGTTTCGCCGGTGCAGGTCAGCACGTCGCCATTGATCAGGCCGGCATCCATCAGCTCGCGCACGATCACCTGCACGCCGCCGACCGCATCGATATCGACCATCGAATATTTGCCATAGGGCCGGGCGTCGGTGAGGACCGGCACGATATATTGCGAAAGGTAGTTGAACTCCGCCGGCGTCATGACTTCCTTCCAGAAGTCGGCGAAGCCCGCGGCGCGCGCGATTTCCGGCGCATGCAGCGTCACATTGGTCGAGCCACCGATCGCCAGCGACACGATCATCGCGTTGCGGATCGAGTCGCGGCTGACGATGTCGCGCGGCTTGATGCCCTTGGCGATCATGTTGGCGAGATAGCTGACCAGCTGCTCCGGGAATTCCTTGACGCGACGCGGATCGTCCGATGGTGGCGCCACCATGTGCAGCGGCTGCATGCCGACCACGCCGATGAAAGTCTGCATGGTGTTGTAGGTGAAGATGCCGCCGCAAGAGCCATAGCCCGGGCAGGCATGGCAGGCGATGCGGTGGCGATATTCGGCGTCGGGATTGCCGGCGACCTGATAGGCGCTGACGATGTCGAGCTTCTCGCCCGTCTCCGGATCGGTGCCGGGATGGATCGCGCCGTCCGACATGATGATCGACGGCTCGTTATGTTCGAGCAGCGCGGCCAGCGCGCCGACCGGCGGCTTGTCGCAGGCGACCACGGCGATGGTGCCGAGCAGGCCGGTGGCACTCAGATGCTCCGACAGCGCGTCGTTGGTCACTTCGCGGCCGATCAGCGAATAGCGCATTTCGCGCGTGCCGTTGCGGATGCCGTCCGAAGTGGCGATGGTGTATTCCGGCTGCACCAGGCGATAGGGCAACTGGCCTTCGCCGCGACCGATGCGCTTCTTCAGGCTCTCATGGATCGCGTCCACCTTGGACATCACGCCCATGTAGCACTGGCTGTCGCCCTTGGTGCCCACCACGCCCACCGACGGCTCATGAATGAGCGTCTCGTCCGTGCCGAGTATGCGCGCAATGCCGATGGTCTGCGCGGAGCGGCCGGGATGGTTGTCGATGGTGACGACGGGCGACTTGGACACGACGAATTCCTTCCTGACGGCGTTCTTGATCTGCGAGGCTTGAATGCACCGCCGCCGGCGCTCGGCATTGGCGCATGTCAGACCCTGCGGTCAGGGCAGGGTCCGTCCACGATCCAATTTAGGATCGGTCTAGCCAGTGCATAACCCCCGAAGATCGCAAACACAATCGGATTGCCCCTCCGCTGGAACAGGGCTGCCTTGTCGCCGTCCGGTGCCGCAAAGCAGCAAAATTCCGGGTGCCATTTACGCGATCAGGCTATTTCTGCATGGTTTTGACAAACCAATGGGATAATCGCTTCCTGCGCCGTCACCGCGGATCGCGTCGATACGGAGTTCGAGATTGAGCGTTGCCTTCACCAAGGAAGAAAGTGCCGAAACGGCTGCGGAAACCCAGCTGCCCGATCGCCCGATCTCGCCTCATCCGAACCTCGTGACCGAAGCCGGTTTGCAGGCGCTGGAGACGCAGCTCCAGCAGGCGCGCGAGGCCCATGACGCGGCGAGCGCGATCGACGACGTGAACGAGCGACGGCGTCAGGCTGCGATCCCGCTGCGGGACATGCGCTATTTCGCGGCCCGTGTCCGCACGGCCCAGCTCGTTCCAGCCCCGACATCGACCGACACCGTTGCCTTTGGCAGCACGGTGACCTTCTCCCGCAACGACGGGCGTGTGCAGACCTATCGGATCGTGGGCGAGGACGAAGCGGATCCCAAAGCCGGTTCGATTTCCTTCGTGTCCCCGGTGGCGAAATCGCTGATGGGCAAGGCCGTCGGTGACATCGTCGGCGCGGGCGCCCAGGAGCTCGAGATCATATCAATCAAATAGAGGACGCCGTCGCGGCGGTGGCTTCGCGTCTGACGTCAGTCGCGAAGCCGGTATTCAATCGCAGCGCCGTCACGCCAGCGCGTCAGATTCCCGCGCTGGACTCCAGCCGCTCGTTGAGCTTCTGATCGACGACTTCGACCGTGCGGTCGATATTTGCATTGGTCATGCCGAGCTGATGCGAGATCAACTTCACCAGAAGATCGACCCGCTCGATAAACGGCGCGCCAGCAGCAACTGCGCGCGCCGCCGATGACGGCTTGAGCAGGCTCTCCGCTGCCTTGGCATATTTGGCGAACGGGACCTGATCCTCGGGATCAGCGCCGAGACGCCGTGCGACGGCATCGACATGCTCGTAGATCGACTGCGACACTTTCAGGTCGCCGTGAACGGCCTCGCGGATCGACTGCGGCTCTTCGGGCGTGATGCAGCGATAGTTGCCGGTCAGGAGCATCGACCATTTCGCCAGCGGCACGAACAGCGAGTCGAATACTTTCAGCTTCACCGGCACGTCCTGGCCGTCGAGCTTCACGGCGTCGATGTCGGCTTCGAGTTCGCGCAGCAGCTTGTTGTGAGTCGAATCGGCAAAGGCCGATGCCTTGAAATTCGTTGGCAGGCCGACGTGAAGCACATTCGCCGCTTCTTCCGGCGGCCGGAAGGCCTGCGGATCGGGCGAGCACAGCGTCACCAGTCCCGGGTCGAAGCGTTCCCACACCTGGGCATTGGTATAGGCCTCTTCGAGTTTCATGTCGGCCAGCCCCGGAATGCGCTTGAGATAGGGCAGCGGCGGCATGTTCATGATCGACAGGCAAGGCAGCTTCGCCGCGGCGATCTTGATCATCAGAACGCGAATCGTGTGGTTGGTGTATTGCGGCTCCTGCATCGCAAGACCGACCAGATCGTAGCGCGACAGGTCGACCTGATCCGGCGAGGTCGCATCCAGTTTGCCTGGCAGGTCGCGTGAGAAGATGGCGCGGTGGGTCGGTTCGTCGCGCAGTTTGATGCGCACTTCAGTACCATCGCGATTGATGAGTTCGGCGGTCTTCTTCCGGCACACGAGGGTCACGTTATGACCTGCCATCAAGAGCTTCGTCGCCAGCAACGAGCCGTAGGAAGCTCCGAGAATCAGAATATTCCGCGCCATGGTGTTTCGTCCCTCACGTGATGTGTGCGCCAGATCCGAACGGTCCGGCATTTTTAGTTTGCGCGGACACTACTGCACTGCCGCGCTGCGATCCAGATGGCTTGAGCCGATACGTGCAGAGCTGGAAGCGATTTGCTTTTCCAATGCGCCAATCTGTCCCGCCTATCGTCGTGGCGAATGAGGGAGCGATCGGCTACCGTCATAAAAAACAACGGAGGGAAACATGTCTGCGATCATCAATCGTCGTCACTTCATTGCTGCCGGGTCGGCAGCTGCCGCCATGCCGTTCGTCGCGCGCGATGTTTCGGCGCAAGCCGCCTGGCCATCGCGGCAGATCCGCATGATTTGTAGCTATCCAGCCGGCGGGCAGACCGATCTGCTCGCTCGCGCCTTCGGTGAATATATATCCAAACAGGTCGGACAGACTGTCGTCATCGAAAACAAGGCCGGCGCATCCGGCGCCATTGGCACAGCGGAAGTCGCGCGCGCCGAGCCAGACGGTCACACGATTCTCTGCTCCATCTCGACCACCTATGTAATGAACCGGGTGATGCTCAAGACGCCCGGCTACGACATGGACAAGGACCTGACGCTGGTCAGCGTCATTCCCGGCGCCGGATTGCCGTTGGTCGCCAGTCCAAAATCCGGCGTCAAGACGCTGGAGGACTTCGTCGCCTTCGCGCGCAAGAACGACAAGGTGAACTTCGGCACCTATAGCGTCGGCTCGGCGCCGCATATGACGATCAACGAACTCAACAAGCAGTATGGCCTCAAGATCGAGCCGATCCATTATCGCGGCGAAGCGCCGATGTGGACGGGACTGGCCGAAGGCTCGATCGATTTCGCGATGGGCAGCTACACTGCGTCACAAAGTGTGCTGCAGAGCGACCGCGGCGTGCCATTCGCCGTGCATTCGAAGAAAGTCGACGCCATCCCGAATGTGAAAACGCTGCCCGAGCAGGGCGCGACGTCGAAGTTCTTCACGGTGAGCGGCTTCACGGGCTGGGCCGTGCCCAAGGCAACGCCGCAGCCGATCGTCGATCGGTTGTCGCAGCTTTGCGTCGCCGCCAACAGCGATCCGAAAGTGAAGGAAGTGCTGAAGACCTTCGTGCTCGAACCGGCGCTCGGCTTCAAGGAGACCAATGCGCTGTATCAGAAGGAGCTGCCGGTCTGGATCGAGGCGGCGCAGGCGCTCGGTCTGCAGCCGGTCTGACCGCCGGCTGGATTGAATTAACGTTCGTCATTGCGAGGAGCGAAGCGACGCGGCAATCCAGTTCTTGTCTTCAAGAAGAAAAAGACTGGATTGCTTCGTCGCAAGGGCTCCTCGCAATGACGGCGCTAATATCTGGCCTTTTCTTTAGATGTTCTACGCTCGTACCGAAAACCGGCTCATCGCGCTGAGCGCCTGCACGCGCGGCTCGACGTCGCGCATGTAGATCGTCTTGCGCAGGAATTCGATTTCGTTCGCTTCTTTGCTTTCTTCGACATCGATGTACCAGGACTTCGGCCGGCCGTCGGAGCCGTCGCTCCAGCGATAGCCGCGTCGCTTCAGCTCGTCCTTGAGATCGAAAGGTGACTGCTCTGCCCAGACCCGCATGGTTTTCTTGCGGGCGCGTTCCAGAAGAACCGCCAGTGCCGGCGCACCGAGATCGGGCAATTCGAACGCGAGAATCTCCAGCAGCGCGTGACAATCGTCGATCGCCCGGTGGGCCTGGTGAAAGAAGCCTGCGCCGGCGAGCAGATAGCCGAGGCGCGATCCATCGAAGCCGTGTTTGCGCCAGTCGACTTCGGTGGCCGAACAGCCCCAGGCCTTGTGCTGGAACACCGGCCAATAGCGCTCGGAAAACTTGCGGTCGAAGCCCGCATTGTGCGCGATGACGATGACGGCGTCGTCGGCGAAAGCGGCGACGGCATCGGGATCGATGCGATGTCCCGCGACGATCTCGTCCGTAATGCCCGTCAGCTCGGTGATCTCCGGCGGGATCGGCCGCGACGGCTCGTTGAATGCGGTGAAAATGTCAGCGACGCGCGTAATGCTGCCGTCCGGCAGATAGTCGAACTTGATCATGGCAAGTTCGATGACTTCGTCGCGCACCTGATCGAGACCCGTGGTCTCGACGTCGAGGAGGATTCCGGATCGGGTCGGCTGGCCATTGGCCGGCGCGAATTCGGTGCGCGGGATCAGCCGGCGGAGGACGCGGTAATCGGTCGATCTGGCGAGCGTGTCCGCCATGGCGGCAAGGCCGGGATCGTCCTGCAGGCTAAGATCGTCTTGGAGCATCTGATTCCGGGCAGTTCTTCAAGCGCAGCGTGATTCAGCCATGACTATGTGCTTCGCTGAATCGGAGCAACCTGCTTGCCGGCGATAGACACAGCTGTGTGGCGCTCAGGCTCCAGCTTTGCGGCCGATTATACCTTGCGATCCAGCGAGGCCAGCGCCTCGTTCAGCACGGAACGCAGGCGTTCGGTGTCGTCGGGCCGCACGGCGGAGGGGTCCAGATAGAAATCGAGGCCGGGCATGCGTTCAACGACGATATCGGTTTGCACCGGCCTGTCGTCGATGATGCTGTCCACCGCATAGGGCACGACCTCGCGGCTGATGCCCTTCATGGTGATCGGCGGCAGCGGATGCGAGGTGATGATGTCGCTCACCAGCGCGAAGGTTTCATAGCTGATGGCGATGCCGCCAGGTTCTGCGATCGACTGCAGGCGTGCCGCGAGATTGGCCTCCGCACCGATGATCGTATAGTCCATGCGATCGGCGCTGCCGAAATTGCCGACATTGCAATAGCCGGAGTTGATGCCGATGCGGGCCTTGAACGGCTCCTCGATGCCTTCGGTGCGCCACTTCGCATTCAACTCGATCAGCCTGCGCTGCATCCGCCACGCCATGCGCAGGCAGTCCTGCGCATCCTGGCGGTCGCCCTTGGTCTCGGGGTCGCCGAAGAAGATCAGCATCGCGTCGCCGATGAATTTGTCGATGGTGCCGCCGTGCTCGTGTGCGATCGCCGACATCTCGGTGAAATACTCGTTGAGCAGATGCGTGATCAGCTCCGGCTGCAGCCGCTCAGTCGTGGCCGTGAAATTCTGGATGTCGGAGAAGAAGATCGTCAGCTTCTTGCGCTCGGTATGGATGGTGACGTCCTTCTGGCCGCTGAAGATGCTCTTGTAGACCTGTGGTGAGATATAGCGTGAGATCTTCATGGAGAGCGCGGCGAGGAAATCGTTGTTGGCTTCCAGCTCATGGTTCATGCCGGCAATACGCTGCGATTGGCGACGCTGCAAAGCGAGGAACGAGACGCCGCTGACGGCGGCCAGCGCAAAATAGGCCAGCAGAAACTTGAACGAGAAGAGATTGGCCGCGATCGGTTGCGTGATGATGACTTCCTGGATGCCGCGGACGTCGCCGACCTTCCAGTCCTTCTTTGGGCTTTCCGGGTGGCTGTTGTGGCAGCTGACACAGGCCGGGCCCATCAGCACCGGCGCGACGATGCGGACCGTGTCGCTGAACAGTGACGCCTTGGTGTCGATGATCTTTTGTTCGGAATTGTCGCGCAGGCTGCGCAGCGACGTCTTTTCGAAATCGTCGAGCTGGTGCGGCGCGCGGTTCTGGAACGGATAATCCGACACGAAGCGGTAGTTGATGTTCTCCTGCTGCGCGCCGATCACCCGGCCGAGTTCGAGGGAAAGCGTCGCCGGGATGGGGATCGCGCCGGGCACGCTTTCATAATTGTGCACCACCTGCGTGGTGCCCTGATAGGCCAGTACGCGCCCGACCACATTGGTTGCGTAATAACCGCGCACGCTGGTGATCACGGAGTTCAGGTCGTTGGCCTGCCTGCGCAGCGCGGCGTCAACCAGATTGGTCAGATCGAGCCACACGGCTACAGGCAGCAGAAGCAAAAGCGCGGCAACGGCGAGGCCGGGCGCAAATACGCGCGAGCGTCGGCGGGTCACATCAGGCTGATCCATGAAGATAGGTTCCTGGATTTCTGGCTGTTAATTGCAATGAGCGTGCGGCGGCGCGGCTGCCTCCGTCTCATAGCGCCGGTATGGTTATAATATCGTGCCTGGGTTGTGCCAATTTTCCGGGAGTGGACGAAATTGCGCCGGATGCCCGCCAATTTTGGCAGACGTGCATGCCGCCTGCGCACCTTGACTTCACGGGTCGCTTGGCCAATCTCGCGGTCAGAAAAACACTTCAAAATTCTTGGGAGACGATCATGGCCGACGCCTATATTATCGACGCAGTCCGCACGCCCCGTGGCATCGGCAAAGTGGGCAAGGGCAAGCTCGCCGAACAGCATCCGCAGCATCTGGCAGCGACCGTGCTCAAGGCGATCGCCGAGCGCAACAAACTCAACACCGCAGACGTCGACGACGTGATCTGGTCGACCTCGACCCAGCGCGGCAAGCAGGGCGGCGATCTCGGCCGAATGGCCGCGCTCGATGCCGGCTATGACATCAAGGCCTCCGGCACCACGCTGGATCGCTTCTGCGGCGGCGGCATCACCGCGGTGAACTTCGCCGCGGCCCAGATCATGTCGGGCATGGAAGACGTCGTCATCGCCGGCGGCACCGAGATGATGTCGCTGACCGGTGCGATGGCCGCCGAGGACATGGCGGCCGGCAAGCCGCCGCTCGGCATGGGCTCGGGCAACAAGCGGCTCGCCAAGGTGCATCCGCAGTCGCATCAGGGCATCTGCGGCGACGCGATTGCCTCGATGGAGGGCATCAGCCGCGAGGCGCTCGATGCGCTCGGGCTGGAAAGCCAGCGCCGCGCAGCCGTCGCCATCAAGGAAGGCCGTTTCGACAAGAGCATTGTCCCGGTCAAGGATGACGAGGGCAATATCGTGCTCGCCAAGGACGAATATCCCCGTCCGGAAACCACTGCCGAAGGTCTCGCCGGTCTGAAGCCGGCTTTCGCTGCGATGGCCGATCACCCGCTGGATGAAAGCGGCATGACCTTCCGCAAGCAGATCAACCAGAAATATCCGGACCTCAAGATCGAGCATTTCCACCACGCCGGCAATTCATCGGGTGTGGTCGATGGTGCCGCAGCCTTGCTGCTGACCTCAAAGTCCTATGCCGACAAGCATGGCCTGAAGCCACGCGCACGCATCGTGGCCATGGCCAATATCGGCGACGATCCGACCCTGATGCTGAATGCGCCGGTGCCGGCTGCGAAGAAGGTGCTGGCAAAGGCCGGTCTCAAGAAGGAAGACATCGATCTGTGGGAGATCAATGAAGCCTTCGCCGTGGTCGCTGAGAAGTTCATCCGCGATCTCGACCTCGACCGCAGCAAGGTCAACGTCAATGGCGGCTCGATCGCGCTGGGTCATCCGATCGGCGCCACCGGCGCGATCCTGATCGGCACGGTTCTCGACGAACTCGAACGCCGCAACCTAAAGCGCGGTCTGGTCACCATGTGCGCCGCCGGCGGCATGGCACCGGCGATCATCATCGAGCGCGTGTAAACGCTTCCCCCTAACCCGCCACGCGAAGCGTTGCGGGTTAGGGGCTCACTCCGTCTCGCGCTATTCGTTCGACGGCCACGCCAGCGGGAACGACAGCGGCGAGATTTCCGTCAGCTTGCGGCCCGCCCAGTCGAGACCGGGCGTGCGCTCCTCGGCGCGTATCTGCGCCTCATGCACACGCAGCGCCGCGGCTGGATAATCGAACGTCTGCACCACGCCGTCCTTCACCACCTGCCGGCCATCGACATAGACGTGACGCACCGCGCGTTCCGCCGCCGCATAGATCATGCTGCGGATCGGATCGCGATGCGGCTGCATCATCGGATGGGTGACGTCGACCATCACGAAATCGGCCTTGCAGCCAGCCTCGAGCCTACCGATGTCGTTGCGGCCGAGCGCCTTGGCGCCGACGGTGGTGGCCGCCTCGAACAGCATGGTCGAGTTCAGGCCGCGCGGATGCCCGGCCATCAGCCGCGAGGTCATCGTCACGTTGCGCATCTCCTCGATCATGTTGTGCGGATAGGTGTCGGTGCCGATCGCCACCGAAATGCCGGCCGCGCGATAGCGGCCGACATCGCGTAGCGCGATGCCGCGGCGCATGAACACGGTGGGACAATGCGCCACCGTCGTTCCGGTTTCGGCGAGCAGCGCAAGATCGCGCTTGGTGTGCCACGGCGTCAGCGGATGGTCGTCGACGAAGATGGAGTGACCGACCAGCGAGGTCGGGCCGAGCACGCCGAGTTCGCCGAGCCACTGGATCGGCGTCACGCCATGGCGGCGGACGATCTCGTGGAATTCCGACACCGACTGCGCCGCATGGGTCTGCCACGGAATGTTGCGGCGCTTCGCTTCAGCGTAGCTGTCTTTCATCAGTTGTGGCGTACACGTGTCGATCTGCGCTGGATACATCATGCCGGAGAGACGGCCGGACGGATGGCTCTCGGCGGCATCGATGAGCGCGAAGGCCTGCAGCATGCCGTCTTCGCCGGCCTTCTCGTTCCATTCGTAATCGACCAGCGTGCCGTTCGGCGTGAACCAGCGCGCTGAGCGGAACCCCGGAGCGATATAGACGCGCAGGCCGCTTTGTCCGGCGAGATCGAGCCATTGCGGATGCGGCATAGAAAGATCAACCACCGTGGTGACGCCGGACAGCAGCAGTTCGGAATACGCAACGCGCACGCAGTCCGGCACGCCTTCCGGATCGGACCGCAGGATCGGCATGTATTCGTAAAGCGACGAATTATACAGGCCGGGCGAGCCGATCTCGTCGAGAAAGCCCTTGTTGAGTGGTTCGCTGGACGGATGCGAGTGGATATCGACGAGACCCGGCATCACCATGAACCCGCGTCCGTCGATGGTCGTGACCGCTTCGCCCTGATAGTCGCGGCCGGCAAACACGATCTGGCCGCCGTCGAAAGCGACGTCGCCGCCGGTGACATAGGTGTGGCTGTTCTTTGCGGCGTCCCAGGCGACGACATAGTCCGCGTTGCGGATAACGGTGATGGCCATACTGATCCTCTTGATGGAAGGCGAGGAACCGTAAGCGCAAGCGACTAGCCGGTGCAAGATCGAGAGGTGAGCAGACCCGCCTGTCTATTTGGCAGGTGCAACCCGTCTGTTCGGCTCGTGCAAATGACGATAAGAAGACGCGTTGATCTGCAAAGTCCTGAAGAGAGCCTGAACTGATGCAATACAGACATGATGGCCTTTACGCTTCCCGCCGTTCGCCGGTCATGGCGCGCAATGTGGTGGCGGCGTCGCAGCCGCTGGCAACGCAAGCCGGGTTGCGCATGCTGGAGCGCGGCGGCAATGCGCTGGATGCGGCGCTCGCGGCAGCGATCACGCTGACCGTGGTCGAGCCGACCGGCAACGGCATCGGATCGGACGCCTATTGCATCCTCTGGGATGGCAAGGAGCTGCACGGCCTCAACGCCTCGGGCCGGTCGCCGGCGGGATGGACGCCGGAGCGATTTGCAAATCACAAGACATTCCCGCATCGCGGGTGGGAGAGCGTCACCGTGCCCGGCGCCGTCTCGGCCTGGGTCGACCTGTCCGAACGCTTCGGCAAGCTGCCCTTCGCTGACTTGTTCGAGCCTGCGATCTCCTATGCGGAGAATGGCTTCCACGTCTCGCCCGTGATCGCCGAACTCTGGCGCCGCGGTGCGGAGGAGTTGAAGAACCAGCCGGGCTTTGCCGAGGCCTTTATGCCGAACGGTCGTGCGCCTGCGGCGGGTGAACTCTTCAAGGCACCGGGCCATGCCTATTCACTCAAGCTGATCGCCGAGACCAAGGGCGAAGCCTTCTATCGCGGCGAACTCGCCCAGCGCATCGCTGCCTTTGCGCGCGAACATGGCGCTGTGCTCGACGAGGCCGATATGGCCGCGCATCGCAATGACTGGTGCGGCACCATCCATCAGGATTTCGGCGACGCATCGCTGCACGAAATCCCGCCGAACGGGCAGGGCATCGCGGCGCTGATGGCGCTGGGAATCATGCGGGCCTACGGCACCGACGGTCTTGTGCTCGACAGCGGCGACGCGTTCCACCTGCAGATTGAAGCCACCAAGCTGGCATTCGCCGATGTCTACGCCTACGCCGCCGATCTCGATTACATGCGCGACGTCACTGTCGCGCATCTCCTCAATCCCACCTATCTTGCCTCGCGCGCCAAGCTGATCGATCGCAGCCGTGCGCAGGATTTTGGCGCGGGTGCGCCGAAGACCGGCGGCACGGTGTGTCTGTCCACCGGCGACGCTGGTGGCATGATGGTGTCCTATATCCAGTCGAATTATTCCGGCTTCGGCTCCGGCGTGGTCGTGCCCGGCACCGGCATCAGCCTGCAGAATCGCGGTTTCGGTTTCGTCCTGACCGATGGTCATCCCAATCAGGTCGGCCCGCGCAAGCGGCCGTTCCAGACCATCATTCCCGGCTTCGTCATGCAAGGCAAAGCGCCGTTGATGGCCTTCGGCCTGATGGGCGGCCCGATGCAGGCGCAGGGCCATCTGCAGATCATGCTGCGCATGCAGCTCTGGGGGCAGGATCCGCAGACGGCGGCGGATGCGCCGCGCTGGCGCTATGTCGCTGGGTTGAAAGTGGCGATCGAAACCGCGGTGCCGGACAATGTCGCGGCAGACCTCGCCAGCCGCGGCCACGTCATCGAGCGCGAACCGCCGGACTCCGCCTTCGGCTTCGGCGGTGCGCAGCTCGTGCGTAAAATCGATGGCGGCTATGTCGCCGGCTCCGACCCGCGCAAGGATGGGCTCGCGGCGGGATTTTGAGTCGATCTCGCAGCCCGGATGAGCGAAGCGACATCCGGGGCCGGCGTTTCAACAGGCGTGACACTCCCGGATATCGCTGCGCTCATCCGGGCTACAGATCTTTACCCCAGCCCGACCGCCTTCGCGATGGTGTAGGTGATCAGGCTCGCCACATAGGAACGACAGTGCGGTGGCCAGGCTCCATTTGCCAACGCCAGGCCGATCGCATCCGGCGCCGACTTTGACCTATTCTAGCAGTTGACCTGTTGCCATTCTCTCTTTGGATCACGAAGAAGCTGTAAAGCGGGCTGCTTAGGCTTGCTGAATAGCTGGGGCAATTCGTGATCATAAAATCAAAGAACTGGAAGCGTGCCGCATGGCTCGGTGCGGCGAGTGCGCTTGTCATGTCGCTCGATTCTACGACTGTTGTTCGTGCGCAGTCGACACTTCCCGCAGTGACGGTCGACGCGCCACAACAGCAAGCGACACGCCGCTCTCAAGTCAAACGCAGCACATCAGGCGCGCGAGGCGGCCGTCGCGTTGCAGCCCGCCGATCGCAGCAAGCCGTTGCGCCAGGTCCGGTCAATCCGAGGCCCGAAACCGCTTGGGGGCACGTGGACGGCTACGTCGCGACCCGTAGCGGGACGGGTACAAAAACCGACACGCCATTGATCGAAACGCCGCAGGCAATTTCCGTCGTCACGCAGGATCAGATTCAGGCACAGGCCGCACAGAGCGTGTCGCAGGCCACGCGCTATACATCCGGGGTGGTCGGCGAGCGGAACGGTGCGGACGGCCGCTTCGATCAGGTTTATGTCAGGGGCTTTCTCGCCGATCAGTATCTGGACTCGTTGCGGGTGGCGTCGGGCACCTTCGCCTATACGCTGGTCGATCCTTTCAATCTTGAGCGGTTGGAGGTGCTGCACGGGCCTGCGTCGGTGCTCTACGGTCAGGCTTCGCCGGGCGGTGTGGTCAATATGGTCAGCAAGCGGCCGACCACAGAGCCGTATCAGGAGATGTTCCTTTCGACCGGTAGTTACGGTCGCGTCCAGAGTGGCATCGATGTCAGCGGGCCGCTCGACAAGAACAAGGAATTTCTTTATCGCCTCACCGCTTCCGGCTACGACGTCGGCAGCCAGGTCGACCACGGCGACTATCAGCGCGTCTCGATTGCGCCGTCGCTGACGTGGCGGCCGACAAACGATACCACGATCACCTTCCAGGGGACCTATCAAAGGGATCCGAAAGCGGGCTTCTACAATCAGCTACTGCCGAATGGCGTGGGAACGCTGTTCTCGACTGTCAATGGCCGGATTCCAACCAGCTTCTACCTGGGCGACCCGAACTATAATATATTCAAGCGCGAATATGGTTCGATTGGCTATCTGTTCGAACATCGCTTCGATAACGTTTGGACGGTGCGGCAAAATCTCCGCTATACCGACAACAGCACCTATACACAGGCGGTCTATCCCCAGTCCAACCAGACGAACATTACCAGCATAGGCCGCGATGCGTTTTCTGCGGCGGAAACACTGCGTACCTTTGCGATCGACAATCAGGCCGAGGCAAAGTTCGCGACCGGGCCGTTCCAGCACATGACGTTGTTCGGGGTGGACTACCAGACCGGCACCGATCGGGCCTCCAACGGCTATCTCGCCGGTGTTGGAGCGATCAACGCGCTGAATCCTGTCTATGGCATAACTGTTCCAACGCTGGATTTCGATGGCGCCAGCAGGCAGACCTTCGATCAGGTCGGCGTTTATCTGCAGGATCAGATCAAGTTCGACCGCTGGGTTGCGCTATTGGGGGTCCGGCATGATCGGGCCGAGTCGCGTACGGTCTCGACCTTCGACGGCACGACCTTCGGCACCACCGCGACATCGGATGAAGCGACCACCAAGCGCGGCGCCTTGCTGTACAAGTTCGACAACGGCGTGGCACCATACATTCAATATACGGAGTCGTTCCAGCCGATCGTTGGGGCGTCGAACAGGACCCTGAATCCGTTCAAGCCGACGACCGGTCAGCAGAAGGAGTTCGGCGTTAAGTATCAACCAGACGAAAAGATGCTCCTGACTTTCGCAGCTTTCGACCTGAAGCAGCAGAACGTGGTGATGCAGGATCCGAACGATATCAGAAACCGGGTCCAGGCCGGTGAGATCCGGTCGCGCGGGATCGAGATCGAAGGCAAGGTAAAGGTCGATCGCAGCCTGACATTGCTCGGCGCCTACACTTATCTCGATCTGGTCAATACGAATTCGGAGCCTGATACGCTCGGTAAACGGCCAATCGGTGTCCCGCGCAATGCGGCATCGCTATGGGCCGATTACACCTTCCGCAGCGGCGTCCTCGATGGTTTCGGTCTGGCGGCCGGCGTCCGCTATTTCGGGGAAACAGCGGGCGACAGCATGAACACCTATAACGTTCCGGGCGTCACGCTGTTCGATGCGGCGCTTCACTATGACCTTGCCGGACTTGGACCGCAGTTCAAGGGCTTCAAGTTCCAGCTCAATGCCAGCAACCTGTTCGACAAGACCTATGTGCGGCTGTGTCAGGATTCCGGCTGCTATTACGGCATGCGGCGCGATGTGATCGCGACGCTGCGTTACCGATGGTGATGCAGCGGCACAGGATGAACTTCAAATCACGGGTCGGTGCGAAGGATGCCACGCTGGCCGGGCTACCCCAGCCCGGCCGCTTTCGCGACGGTGTAGGTGATCAGGCTCGCCACATAGGCCAGCGCGAACATGTAGAGGAACGTCACCACCATCCACTTGGTGCTGCCGGTCTCACGGCGGATCACGGCCAGCGTCGAGGCGCATTGCGGGGCGAAGATGAACCAGGCCAGGAACGACAGTGCGGTGGCAAGGCTCCATTTGCTGGCCAGCGCCTGGCCGATCGCATCCGCCGCTTCCTTGCCGCCTTCGATCGCATAGACGGTGCCGAGCGCGCCGACCGCGACTTCGCGCGCCGCCATGCCGGGGATCAGCGCTACGGCGATCTGCCAGTTGAAGCCGAGCGGTGCGAAGAACGGCTCCAGGAATTTTCCGATCATCGCGGCGAGGCTGTAATTGATCGCCGGCCCTTCGGCGCCGGCCGGTGCCTGCGGGAACGAAGCGAGGAACCAGATCAGGATCATCATCGACAGGATCGTGGTGCCGGCGCGCTGCAGGAACATCTTGGCGCGGGTATAGACGCCGATGGCGATGCTCTTGAGGCGCGGCAGCTTGTAGTCCGGCAATTCCAGCATGAATGGCGCCGGCTGGTAGTCGCGCCACATGAAGAACTTGATCACGAAGGATGCGGCGAGTGCGCTGCCGATGCCTGCAACATAGAGCCCGAACATCACCAGACCCTGCAGATTGACCCAGCCCCAGACATTTTCCGCTGGGATGAAGGCCGAGATGATCAGCGTATAGACCGGGATACGCGCCGAACAGGTCATCAGCGGCGCGATCAGGATGGTGGTAAGGCGGTCGCGGCGGTTGTCGATGACGCGCGTCGCCATGATGCCGGGGATCGCACAGGCGAAGCTCGACAGCAGCGGGATGAAGGCGCGGCCATGCAGGCCGGCGCCGCCCATGATGCGGTCCATCAGGAACGCGGCGCGTGCCATGTAGCCGAAATCTTCCAGCAGCAGGATGAACAGGAAGATGATGATGATCTGCGGCAGGAACACGAGCACGCTGCCGACGCCGGCGATCAACCCGTTCTGCAGGAAGCTCTGCAAGATTCCTTCAGGCAGCACCTGTGCCACCAGCGTGCCCAGCGCGCCGAACGAATCCGACAGCAGCTCCATCAGCGGCTGCGCCCAGGAGAACACCGCCTGGAACATCACGAACAGAATGAGCGCGAGAATCGCGAGACCGGCGACCGGATGCAGCACCACGGCATCGACGCGCGTCGTCAGCGTATCCGGCTTGCTCGGCATCGTCACGGTGTCGCGGATGATGCGGTCAGCCTCGCGCTGCAGCGCCTTCATCTCGGACAGGCCGAGCGGCTTCCAGCCATCGCCTGTGGTAACTGCCGGCATGTTGGCGGCGAATTCGTCGGTGCGCTGACGCAGTTGCTCGACGCCGGCCTTCTTCACCGCGATGGAAGTGATCACAGGCACGCCGAGTGCCGCTGACATCGCGTCGACATCGATGCTGACGCCGCGGCGCTGCGCGATGTCGAACATGTTGAGCACCACCAGCAGCGGGCGACCGGTGCGCTTGAGTTCCAGGATCAGCCGCAGCGTGAGGCGCAGATTGGTGGCATCGGCGATGCACAGGACCAGATCGGGCGCAGCTTCGCCGGGGCGCTTGCCGAGCACGACGTCGCGGGTGATCTCTTCGTCCGGGCTGCGGCCGCGCAGCGAATAGGTGCCGGGCAGGTCGAGCAGCGTGACCTGACGGCCGGCCGGTGTCACAAAGGCGCCTGCCTTGCGCTCGACGGTGACGCCCGCATAGTTGGCCACCTTCTGGCGGCTGCCGGTGAGTGCGTTGAAGAGCGATGTCTTGCCGCTATTGGGGGCCCCCACCAGCGCGAGATGAAAGCGCTCGGTGGTCACATCTGTATGGGTCATTTCACAACAACTGCCATGGCTTCGCGCCGGCGAACGGCGATCGTAATATTGTCGACGCGCACCGCGATCGGATCGCGCTGGATGGCACCCTGATGCAGGATCTCGACGCGCGCGCCTTCGGTGAAGCCCATTTCCAGCAGATGCCGTTCGAGCTCGTGGCCGCTCTCGGCAGCGCCTGCAATATCGGGCTGCAACGCCACGATGGTTCCGATGAACCCGCGCGGCGCATTGCCGAGGCGCAATTCGTGTATGGATGTTTCGGATGCAGTCTGGTGGACGGTCATGCCGGACCTTGTCGAGCAGCGTCCTGACAAGGTCAAGACAAACGCACGTATGTTATTAGAATGATTATAAAGAGGCGCTCCGGCACCGCTTAGGATGTGCCCACGGACTGCTCGTTCACCACCCGCTGCTGAATCTTCACCAGTTCTGCATAGATGCCGCCTTGCGCGATCAATTCGTCATTGGAGCCCTGCTCGGCCACAACGCCGTCCTTCAGCACGATGATCTTGTCGGCGTCGCGAATGGTCGAGAGCCGATGCGCGATCATGATGACGGTGCGGCCCTGCATCAGCCGGCGCAGCGCCTCGATCACCAGCGCTTCGGATTCCGGATCGAGCGCTGCTGTCGGCTCGTCGAGGATCATGATCGGGCTGTTGCGCACCACCGCACGCGCGATGCCGATGCGCTGGCGCTGGCCGCCCGACAGTGTGTCGCCGCGCTCGCCCACCATGGAGTCGTAACCATGCGGCATGCGCGTGATGAACTCGTCGGCATTGGCGATCTTGGCGGCGGCGACGATCTCGTCATCGGTAGCGCCGGGCCGGCCATAAGCGATGTTCTCGCGGATCGTGCCGCGGAACAGCACGGTCTCCTGCAGCACGAAGCCGACCTGGGCGCGCAGGGCGGACAGTTTGTAATCGGTGACGTCGACGCCATCGATCAGCACGCGGCCCGATGTCGCGTCGTAGAAGCGCGGGATCAGGCTCAGCACCGTGGATTTGCCGGACCCCGTCGGGCCGACAACGCCGACGATCTGGCCGGGTTCGATATGCAGCGAGACGTCGCGGAGCACGCTGGCCTCCTCGCTATAGGCGAAGGCGACGTTCTCGAAGGTGATGGCGCCTTTGGCACGGCCGGGATCGACGGCACCCGGCTTTTCCACGATCACGTCATCGGCCGCGAGAATATTCTGGATCCGCTCCAGCGCCACGGTGGTCTGCGCGATCGCGCTGGTCATGCTGGCGAGGTCCTTCACCGGTTTGAAGAACTGCGCGAGATAAGCGAGGTACACGGTGAGCGCGCCAGCCGTCATGGTGCCAGCGACAATCAGCGAGGTCCCCTTCCACAGCACGATGGCGGTGCAGAACGCCACCACGATGCTGACCACAGGCGAGAGCAACGACTTCACCTGACGCGCCTTCATGGCCGCCTCGACCGTTGCATGGCTGGCGGCCTCCAGCCGCGCCAGTTCGAGATCCTGCCTGCCGAAGGCCGTGACTGCGCGGACCTGGCCGAGGCCCTGCTGGACCACGGCGACGATCTCGCTCTGCCGTTGCCGCACCGTGCGCGTCACCTCCTTCACGGCGCGCTTGAAATGGAACACGAAGACGATCAGGAACGGCGTGATGCCCAGCGCGATCACCGTAAAATCCCAGTCGAGCCAGAACATCAACCCGATCATGAAGACGATGGTGATGAGATCGAGCAGGATATCCAGCGTCGACGATGAAGCGAAGTTCTGCAGCGTGGTGACGTCTGTGGTGATCGTGGACATCAGTGCGCCGGTCTTGGCCTTGTCGTAGTAGCGCAGCGACAGCCGGTGCAGATGCGCATAGATGCGGATGCGCAGGTCGTTGGCCACCCACTGGCCGACCGATGTCGAATAGTAGTTGTCGATGTAGGTGGCGATCGCGCCGATCACGGCGATGACCAGCGTGGCGATGCCGGCGAACAATGCGACGCCGAGTGTATGGCGGCCGATGCCGTAGTCATGGGCCCAGTCCAGCCAGGCGGGCAGGTGATGGCTGCCCAGCGCGTCGTCGAGCACCAGTTTCAGCGGCCAGGGCGCGGCTAGGCTCATGGCGATCTCGACCAGCATGGCGAGGAAGACGATGATCAGCCAGCCGCGATAGGGCCGGAGCATCTCGAGTACCAGACGAGTCATCGAACATTGTCTCCAGCAATACGGCCAGACCGGGAATCATGAGCAGTCTGGGCGGCCGCAGTATATAGCCGCCGTCGGTTAGCGGGTCTTAACTGTAGTCGGGTACAGATGGATTTTTGCTGACAGCCCGCGCATTGTGGCATGCGGGCAGGAGCGTCAGTTAATTTGGCAGGGCTGCGCAGGACCGAACATGAACGTGCGATCCGTTGCTTTCCCGTTCTGGGGCAGGGTGCTTCTGCTGGCCGGCATCCTCGGTCTGGTGGTGGGCGGCGGCCTTCTGACCTGGCGCTACATCGAGCGTCCGACCGTGCTCAAGCTGGCGGTCGGGTCGATCGATGGCGAAGCCGGCAAGACGGCATCGATCATCGCCAGCCATTTCGCCACCAGGAAGTCGCCGATCCGGTTGGATTTCGAGACCTTCGGCAACGCCGTCGATGCGGGTAAGGCATTCTCCTCCGGCAAGGTCGATCTCGCTGTCGTCCGGGCCGATGTCGGCGATCTCTCCGAGGCGCGCGCCGTTGCCGTCATGGCCAAGGCGGTCGTTATGCTGATCGCGCCTCCCGGCTCGAAAATCACCAGTGTCGAAGGCTTGCGCGGCCGCACCGTCGGTGTGGTGGGCGGCGAGGTCAATCGCAGGCTGGTCGATGCGCTCACCAAGCAATACGACCTGACGAGCGCGAGGGTCACATTCAAGAATCTTGAGGTCAGCGATACCCGACGCGCGGTGGAAGCCAAGGAAGTCGGCGCCCTGCTGGTGGTGATCCCGCTGACTGAGAAGTATTTGTCCCTGGTGCGCGGTCTGTTCAAAACCGGCGCCCCCGTGCTGATCCCGATCGATGCCGCCGGCGCCATTGCCGATGCCAATGGCGCCTATGAAAGCTTCGACATTCCGAAAGGGTCGCTCCGCGGTGCGCCGCCCGTCCCGGATGATGACGTGACAACGCTTCGGGTCAGTTACTATCTGGTCGCGAACAAGAAGCTCCATTCCAGCCTGATCGCGCGTCTGACCGAAATGGTGATCGCGGCGCGCCGCGATCTGATCGCCGGGCAACCGCAACTGGCCGGTATCGCCGCTGCCGACACCGATCCCGATGCCTTTATCCCCATTCATCCGGGTGCTGCTGCCTACTACAACGGTACCGAGCAGAGCTTCATGGACAAATACGGCGACGACATCTATCTCGCCCCCATGATCCTTGGCGCCCTTGCCTCTGTGCTGGCTGCCGCCTGGAAATTCCTCGGCATCCGCCCGCCCGACCACCGTGAGGCGACGCTCAATGCACTGTATGCATTGCCGCGCCGGATCCGGGCGGCGGCGGACGATGCGGAACTGTGCACGATCGAGCAGGAGGTCGACGATCTTCTCAGCGCGCAATTGGCGAAGACCATGCGCAATGATGACGATGCACTTGAAATGGCGACGCTGGTCTCTTCGGCACAGCGCCTCGATAACCTCATTCATCACCGCCGTTCGGCGCTGGCGCGGGCCCCATTTTCTGCCGCGCCGCATTCAAGTATAGAGTCGGAGACGTAGTTCCAGGCCATGACGCTGTTTTGCAGAACCACCAGCCGTTTGCGGGCACCTTTATTTCTCGCGAGAGGTCAATCATGACGCATAACCTGCTCGTGTTTCCGGATGACACCGCGCAGTGCATCATCGATCCGATCAGGGCCGCAAAGCGCAGCCTGAACATCCGGATGTTCCTGTTCACCGATCCGACGCTGCTGCATGAGGTGATCGCGGCGAAGCGGCGCGGCGTCAACGTGCGCGTCATGCTCAATCCGGCCCGGCGCAACGGCGAGAGCGAGAATAACGAAACCGCCGCGGCACTGGCTGCGGCCGGAGTCGAGGTCCGTGACAGCAATCCGGCCTTCGCGCTGACCCATCAGAAATCGATGGTGATCGATCATGAGTGGGGCTTTGTCGAGTCGCTGAACTGGGAGACCCGCGATCTCACCGAGACGCGCGACTACGCGGTGACCACGACCAAGAAGCTCGAAATTTCCGAGATGGTGGATTGCTTCGAGGCCGACTGGGCGAAGCAGGATTTCGTGCCGAACCCGGACTCGCAACTGATCTGGTGCCCGAACAACGGCCGCGAGCGGATCGGTGCTTTCATCGATTCCGCGCGGGACACGCTCTGGATCCAGAACGAGCGTTATCAGGACACGGACATCATCGAGCGGCTGGTTCGCGCGGTGCTGCGCGGCGTTCAGGTCCACATCATGGCGCGGCAGCCGCACAAGCTGAAGAAGAACAAGCTGATCGAGGGGATCGGCGGCCTGCGCATCATGCATGACGTCGGCGCCAAGGTGCACCGGCTCAATGACATGAAGCTGCACGGCAAGATGCTGTTGGCCGACGAGGAACGCGCTATCGTCGGTTCGATTAATCTCACGCCGGGCAGTTTCGACGATCGCCGCGAGCTGGCCATTGAGACCGATGCGCATCATGTTGTGAAGCGGCTCGTCGAGACCTCACATCACGACTGGAAACATTCGCGCAAGCTCGACCTCTCCGACGAGGCGGTTCAGGCGGATCTGGAAAAACACGGCATCCGGCAGTAGCGCGTTGTCGCTCAGCGCCGATCCGGCCGCGGCGATTGCCGGGCTCGGGGCTGCACAGGTTTCCTTTCCGCGCGGCGAGCATATTCCGTGGCCAGGTTCAGCAGTCGTTCGCGAACCACGGGGTCATCAATCTCCCGCGCCAGCTTTTCGCAGCGCTCGGCCTGCTCTCTGAAATATGCGGCTTCGCTAGGCAACTTTGTCGTTTTCCATGGGCAGTGCGGGGCGCAGGAACATCGCCGAGAGCTGATCCTTGATTTCCAGGACACGCGGCGATGTCATACCCGGGCGAATGCAGAGCAGCGCTTTGATGGTCGGAAGCTCCGGCAAGTAATAGTCCCTGGCCCAGACCAGTCCCGGCGGAATGATCCGGCTGGGAACAGCCGTTAGTCCGATGCCGGCTTCGACGGCAGCTTTCTTCGCGCTGTAGTCCTGACTGCTGAAGGCAATCCGATAGGAAAGGCCATGCCGTGTGAGCGTATGAATCATCCAGTCGTCATTGGTCCAGGTGACGATTGGGATCGGTGCGCCGGGGCTGAGCACGAATGATTTCGAGCGAACCCATGCCAGCCGATCCTCGGCTTCATCGACAATGAGCGGAGCCAGATCGGCACTGATTTCTCCCCGCTGGAAAAAACACCCGACGTCGATATGGCCGTCGATCAACGCTGTCGCAATCTCGGTGGACATTCCGGCATGGATATGGATGTCATTGAGGTTGCTCAAGCTCTGCTCGGCGACGAAGCGCTGCGCGAGGACAACGCTCAGGCCCAAACGAAGCCGGTCGACATGATTATCGGCTCCGCCGAGCGCAAGCACCTGATCGTTGGCCTCGATGATCTTGCGCGCCTGCGCAAGCACCAGTTTGCCGAGATCGGTCGGACAACTTCCGTTTGGCGTCTTGCTGAACAGCGAACCGCCAACAAGTTGTTCGAGGCGCTTGATCTGCGAACTCACCGCGGGCTGACTCAACCCCAATTGCTCCGCAGCCTTGGTCAAGCTACCCGTTTCTGAAATGGCAACGACGGTACGAACAATTTCAATCGGAATATTGAGATGCCGCTTGTGCATTTGAATATCCAGCCTCGCAATTGCGCCATGAGTCGGACCAAGTGGTGTCGCGATTCTCTACCAATCATATAGGCGTAATCACTCTTGGTTATATATTTGATTTGGATGGCATTTCCGGAATTTATGGCGTCATCAAAATCAGTGTGTGGCGGCTATCTACCGAATTCGATGATGACTACACGCGCCGTCGCATCGGACTCAATCGCGACAGGTGCTGATCCTTGTTCCACAAGCAGCCCATCATGCGCCGACAGGCTGTCGACGGTCGATGCCGATCGTACGGTGGCAGTGCCATGCTCAACGAACAGAAACGCTTGTGCAGAAACTATAAAATCCTGACGTTTCATGACGTTGATGCGTCTCACATGCTGTGAGACGATCCCGCGCCTGCTCATCACATTCAAATCTGTAATGGGGCCGTCGATCAGTAACGCTGACGTTTGCTGATCGCCCGGGAAGGAATGGATCGCGCTGCGATCAATGCGCACAGATGCGCGGCCGTGGACATTGAGGTCGATGCCGGCGCCATCGATGACCAGAAGTGTACGATCAATCCCGGGAAATGACGAGAACGGTCCGTCGCTCGTCACCTGCGCCATACTGACGCGCCAGTCGAAATCGTCCAGCTTTGCATTCGCCGGGAAGATCGCGATCTCCGTGGTCGATCCAAGCCCGTTCTTCCAGGGCATCACCTTGTAGTTCGCGGCGCGCAGGATCTGCATGCGCCGCACTCAGCCCTTGGTGTGCAGCGATGGCAGATTGAGGTGATGTTCCTCTGCGCAGTCGATGGCTTCCTCATAGCCCGCATCGGCGTGGCGCATCACGCCGGTGGCCGGATCGTTCCACAACACGCGTTCGAGGCGCTTTGCTGCTTCCGGCGTGCCGTCGGCGACGATGACCATGCCGGAATGCTGCGAGAAGCCCATGCCGACGCCGCCGCCGTGATGTAGCGACACCCAGGTTGCGCCAGATGCGCAGTTGAGCAGCGCATTGAGCAGCGGCCAGTCGGAGACGGCATCAGAGCCGTCCTTCATCGCTTCGGTCTCGCGGTTCGGGCTTGCCACTGAACCCGAGTCGAGATGATCCCTGCCGATCACGATCGGCGCCTTCAATTCTCCGGAGGCCACCATCTCGTTGAAGGCGAGGCCGAGGCGATGGCGATCGCCGAGGCCGACCCAGCAGATGCGCGCCGGCAGGCCCTGAAACTGGATGCGCTCGCGCGCCATGTCGAGCCAGTTCACCAGCGCCTTGTTGTGTCCGAGGATCTCCTTCACCTTGGCGTCGGTCTTGTAGATATCCTCGGGATCGCCGGAGAGTGCGGCCCAACGGAACGGGCCGATGCCCCGGCAGAACAGCGGACGGATGTAAGCGGGGACGAAGCCGGGGAAGTCGAACGCGTTGTCGACGCCTTCTTCTTTCGCCATCTGGCGGATGTTGTTGCCGTAGTCGACGGTGGGCACGCCCATCTTGTGGAAGTCCAGCATGGCACGGACGTGCTCGCTCATCGATTTGCGCGAGGCCTTCTCAACGGATTGCGGATCGGTGGCACGCTTGGCTTCCCACTCGGAGAGCGTCCAGCCCTTCGGCAGATAGCCATTGACCGGATCATGCGCCGAGGTCTGGTCGGTGACGATGTCCGGCCTGACGCCACGGCGAACCAGTTCAGGGAAGATGTCGGCCGCATTGCCGAGCACGCCAACGGAAATTGGCTTCTTCTCCTTGTTGGCCTTCTCGATGATCGCCAGGGCGTCGTCGAGGTCCTTCGCCTGTACGTCGAGGTAACGGCTCTTCAAGCGCATCTCGATGCGGCTCGGCTGGCACTCGACGGCGAGGCACGACGCGCCGGCCATGGTCGCCGCCAGCGTCTGCGCGCCGCCCATGCCGCCGAGGCCGGCGGTGAGGATCCAGCGTCCAGAGAGGTCGCCGTTATAGTGCTGACGTCCGGCCTCGACGAAGGTCTCGTAGGTGCCCTGCACGATGCCCTGCGAGCCGATATAGATCCAGGAGCCGGCCGTCATCTGGCCATACATCATCAGCCCCCGGCGATCGAGCTCGTTGAAGTGCTCCCAGGTGGCCCAGCGCGGCACGAGATTGGAATTGGCGATCAGCACGCGCGGCGCATCCGCATGCGTCTTGAACACGCCGACCGGCTTGCCGGATTGCACCAGCAGCGTCTCATCAGTATTGAGCTCGCGCAGCGACTTGGCGATCTGGTCGAACGCCTCCCAATTGCGCGCGGCGCGGCCGATGCCGCCATAGACCACCAGTTCGTTCGGGTTCTCGGCCACTTCCGGATCGAGATTGTTCATCAGCATGCGCAGCGGCGCTTCGGTGAGCCAGTCCTTGGCGGAGAGTTCAGTGCCGCGCGGGCTGCGGACGATGCGGCTGTTCTTGCTGCGATCCATGATGGTGTCCTTAGTTGGATGTCGCGGAGGTCCGGCCGTGCCAGACGCGGGCGTGAAGCGGATTGAAGCCGACCCGGTAGACCAGTTCGGCAGGGGTCTCGATGTCCCAGATCGCAAGGTCGCAGGCCTTGCCGGCTTCCAGCGTGCCGACCTGATTGAGCTTGCCGAGTGCCCGCGCGCCTTCGCGCGTCACCCCGAGTAGGCATTCATCGACCGTCATACGAAACAGCGTCGCGCCCATATTCATAACGAGCAGCAGAGAGGTCAGCGGCGAAGTGCCGGGATTGCTGTCGGTGGCCAGCGCCAGATGGGTGCCGTGCTTGCGGAACAGCGCGATCGGCGGCGCCTGGGTTTCGCGCAGGGTGTAGTAAGCACCCGGCAATACCACGGCTACGGTGCCGGCTTTGGTCAATGCGACGACGCCGTCTTCGTCCGTATGTTCGAGATGATCCGCAGACAGCGCGCCGTGATCGGCTGCGAGCTTTGCACCATGCAGGTTGGAGAGCTGGTCCGCATGCAGCTTGACGGGCAGGCCGAGTTTCTTGGCGGCGTCGAACACCCGCGCTGTCTGCTCCGGTGAAAACGCGATGCCTTCGCAGAACGCATCGACCGCATCGGCCAGCTTTAGTTCGGCAATCGCCGGCAGCATCTCGGCGATGACCGTGTCGATATAGGCGTCCTTGTCGCCATTGGCTTCCGGCGGCATCGCATGTGCGCCAAGAAACGATGTCAGGACGGAGACGTCGCGCTCGCGGCCGAGCTGACGTGCCGCTGTGAGGCAGCGGATCTCGGTCTCCTTGTCGAGGCCATAGCCGGACTTGATCTCGATGGTGGTGACACCTTCGGCGAACAGGTGATCGAGCCGCTTCAATCCGCTGGCGACGAGCTGCGCTTCACTGGCCGCACGCGTCGCCTTCATGCTCGAAGCGATGCCGCCGCCGGCGCGTGAAATGTCCTCATAGCTGGCGCCTTCGAGCCGCATCGCGAATTCACTGGCGCGGTTACCGCCATAGATCAGATGGGTGTGGCAATCGACGAGGCCAGGCGTGATCCAGCGGCCCTCGCAATTGATCCGTGTCGTGGCGTCGGCATCCGGCGGCAGGTCTGACGCAGGACCAGCGTAAGCAATCCGGCCATCCTTTGTTGCGATGCAGCCATTCTCCACGATGCCGAGACCGGACTTGCCGGGCGCCATGGTGGCAAGGCGTGCATTGGTCCAGATGGTGTCGAAGGTCATGGTGCGAATCTCATGGTGAAAGTCACTTCCAGGAACTCGGCGCACTGCCGCAAATTCGGGACGTCGTATGTCTATACATAATCAGCGGCCTCGCTTATTGTCGAGCGTCTTTTGAATGCAACAGGCAATCGCTATGGGCACGCAACGTGCTGCAAAAAGGCTGTTCTTCGCGCACGCGCTGTTGCCGTCAGGCTGGGCGCGCGACGTCGTTGTCGCAATCGAGAATGGCACCATCACGGCCGTTGCCGCGAATTCGAGCAGCGCTGACGCTGAAATCATCAGCGGCGTGGCGCTGCCCGGATTGCCCAATCTGCACAGCCATGCGTTCCAGCGCGGCATGGCCGGCCTCACCGAAATCCGCGGCGCCACGCAGGACAGTTTTTGGACCTGGCGACAGTTGATGTATCGCTTCATCGATACGCTGACGCCTGACGACGTCGAAGCCATCGCGGCTTTCGCCTATGCCGAGATGCTGGAAGCCGGTTTTACCTCAGTCGCGGAATTTCACTATCTGCATCACGACGAGACCGGCGCGCCCTATGCGAATCTCGCGGAGATGGGTACGCGCATCGCGGCGGCATCCAGCGAGACCGGCATCGGCCTGACGCTGCTGCCGTCCTTCTACAATTTCAGCGGCTTCGGCGGCACCGCGTCGATCCACGGCCAGCGCCGTTTCGTCAATGATCCCGCGCGCTTTTTGACGCTGCTGGAGAAGTCGCGTGAAGCGATCAAGTCGGTCGATGACGCCGCCATCGGCATCGCGCCGCATTCTCTGCGCGCGATCACGCCGGAGACGTTGAATGACGTCCTCAAGGCGGTGCCCGATGGTCCGATCCATATCCACGTGGCCGAGCAGACCAAAGAGGTCGAGGACTGTATCGCCTGGTCAGGCAAGCGGCCGGTGGCATGGCTGCTGGATCACATGCCCGTCGACAGGCGCTGGGCGCTGATCCACGCGACCCATATGACCGATGAAGAAGCCGCCGGTGTCGCGAAAGCAGGTGCCGTCGTCGGCCTGTGCCCGCTCACCGAAGCCAGCCTCGGCGACGGCATTTTTGAAGGTCCGCGCTTCATCGATGCCGGCGGCGTGTTCGGCGTCGGCTCCGATTCCAATATCGAGATCACGGCGCCCGGCGAACTCAAGCAGCTCGAATACAGCCAGCGTCTCGCCTATCGCGTCCGCAATGCCGTGGCGCGCCATGAAGGTGAATCCACCGGCCGTGCGCTCTATGAACATGCGCTGGTCGGCGGTGCGCAGGCGTCAGGCCGCAATATCGGTGCACTTGCGGCTGGCAAGCGTGCGGATATTGTCGTGCTGGACACCGCGCATCCCGATCTCTGTGCCGTCACCGGCGACCGCTGGCTCGATACCATGACCTTTGTCGCCGGCAAGTCGGCGATCTCCGACGTCTTCGTCGGCGGCAAGCAGGTCGTCAACAGCGGACGCCACATCAAACGCGCATCCATCACCGAGCGCTATCGGCGCGTCGTGCAGCGGCTGGCAAAACTCTGATGGCGACAGCGCGCGTGTCAAAGTCGGCAAATGGAAAAGCGCAGGCTGCGCCGCAGGCGCTGTATCAGCGCATCCGCGCCGATCTCGAAGAGAAGATCCTCTCCGGCCGCTGGCCGCCCGGCTATCGCATTCCGTTCGAGCATGAACTGGTCGAGAGCTATAACTGTTCGCGGATGACCGTGAACAAGGTGCTGTCAGGTCTCGCAGCCGCTGGTGTTATCGAGCGTAAGCGCCGCGTCGGCAGTTTTGTCGCCAAGCCGCTGGTGCAGTCCGCGGTACTGCATATTCCCGATATCCAGGCCGAAATCGCCAAGCGCGGCGAGGCCTATGCCTATGAGTTGCTCACGCGCAAACGGCGGAAGGCGACCAAGGACGATCTCGAACGTCTCGGCATCGACAAGAGCTGCGACGTGCTGGTGCTGAGCTGCCGACACATCGCCAAGGGCAGGCCGTTCGCGCTGGAAGAGCGCCTGATCAATCTCGACGTGGTGCCGCCCGCGTCTGAAATCGATTTCACGCGCGTGCCGCCCGGTACCTGGCTGCTTGGTCACGTGCCGTGGAATGAGGCTGAACACCGGATTACGGCAAGTCTCGCCGACGATGTCGCCTTGAAGGCATTGACGCTGAAGAAGCCGGCCGCCTGTCTCGTGGTCGAGCGCCGCACCTGGCGCAAGAACAAGATCATCACATCGGTACGCGTCACCTATCCGAACGATCTGTATCAGCTCACCGCGCGCTTCACGCCGACGGGGCTGCGATGATGAGGACGATATGAATCATCTGCCGCGGCATAGCCGCGCAAATTGACTCTGGCAATCCGCCATGTTGCCATGCAGTATCATTCTAAATCTGGCTGAGGAGAGTGCGTTATGAAGTTGATTGGAGTTTCCGTCGCCGCCATGCTCGCGGCTCTCGTTGCGACCCCGGCTGCGGCACAGACCAAGGTGACCATCGCCATTTCCGGCTGGACGGGTTTTGCGCCGCTGACGCTGGCGAAGGAAGCCGGCATCTTCGCGAAGAACGGACTCGACGTCACCATCAAGAAGGTGCCGCAAGCCAGCCGCCATCTCGCCATCGCCTCGGGCGACGTGCAATGCGCCGCCACCACGGTCGAGACCTGGGTGGTGTGGAATGCCAATGGCGTCGCCACCACGCAGCTGTTCCAGCTCGATAAGTCCTATGGCGCTGACGGCATGGCCGTGCGCGCCGGCACCGCATCGATCAAGGACCTGAAGGGCAAGACCGTCGCCGCATCGGCCCCGGGCACTGCGCCCTATTTCACGCTCGCCTGGTTCCTGAAGAAGAACGGCCTCAGCGTGAAGGACGTCTCCGTCGTCAATATGGAGCCGGGTCCGGCAGCGCAGGCCTTCATCGCCGGCCAGAACGATGCGGCCATGACCTATGAGCCATATCTCTCGGCCGTGCGCGAGAAGCCGGAAGCCGGCAAGATCATCGCCACCACGCTCGACTATCCGATGATCATGGACACCTTCGGCTGCACGCCGAAATTCATCGCCGATAACGAAGGTGCCGTGAAGGCGCTGGCCAAGAGCTATTTCGAGGCCGTCGCGATGATCAAGGCCGACCAGGCCAAGTCCTATGAGATCATGGGCGCTGACGTGAAGCAGACCGGCGAGAAGTTCGGCGCCTCCGCGCAGTATCTGCGCTGGCAGGATCAGGAGGCGAACAAGAAGTTCTTCGCCGGCGAGCATCAGGCGTTCTCGAAGGAAGCGGCCGAGCTGCTGCTCGAGATCGGCGTGATCAAGGAAATCCCGGATCTGTCGAAGCTCGCCGATCCGCGCTTCATTCAGTAAATCTCCGCCGTCGCTTCCGTCATTGCGAGGAGCGAAGCGACGCGGCAATCCAGCTCTTACTTAAGGAAGACTGGATTGCTTCGTCGCAAGAGCTCCTCGCAATGACGATCATGAGCATTGAATACGCAGCATGAAGCCACTCGCCCCCATTTCATCCACCGCGCGCGTCGTGCTCGGCATATCGTTCTTCGTTCTGTTCGTTGCCGCGTGGTCCTATGCGACCTTTGGCGGCTTCGTCTCCAAGACCTTCCTCGCCAATCCATGGACCATGCTGCAGGATGGCTGGCTGCTGCTGACCAAGCACGGCTTCCTGCATGATATCGGCATGACCATCTGGCGCGTGATCGGCGGCTTCGTGCTGGCCGCATTGTTCGCGGTGCCCATCGGCATCCTGATGGGCGCCTACAAGCCGGTTGAAGCCTTTCTCGAACCCTTCGTCTCCTTCGCGCGCTATCTGCCGGCCTCGGCCTTCATCCCTTTGCTGATCCTGTGGGCTGGCATCGGCGAATTGCAGAAGCTCCTGGTGATTTTCATCGGCTCGGTGTTCCAGCTCATTTTGATGGTCGCTGTTAGTGTCGGCAGCGTGCGCCGGGATCTCGTCGAGGCATCGCTCACGCTCGGCGCGCGCGACGCCGGCGTGCTGAAACGCGTGTTGATTCCATCCGCCGCGCCGGAGATTGCGGAAATTCTTCGTCTCGTGCTCGGCTGGGCCTGGACCTATGTCATCGTCGCCGAACTGATCGGCTCGTCCTCGGGCATCGGCCACATGATCATCGACAGCCAGGCGCTGCTGGCCACCGGCCAGATCATCTTCGGCATCATCGTCATCGGCATCATCGGTTTGATTTCGGACTACGCGTTCAAGGCTGCGAACCGGCGCTTGTTTCCGTGGAGCATCATTTGAGCAAGCTCGTCATCGACAACGTCTCGCGGGTTTTTCCTGCCGTGCGCGGCGGCGCGCCGACGCGTGCGCTGGAGCCGACCAATCTTTCGGTCGCGGACAACGACTTCGTCACCATCCTAGGCCCATCCGGCTGCGGCAAGTCCACGCTGCTGCGCATGGTCGCTGGGCTGGACACACCGACCACGGGCCGCATCCTGCTCGACGGCAAGGCGATCACCGGTCCCGGCGCCGATCGTGGCATGGTGTTCCAGTCCTACACGCTGTTTCCTTGGCTCACGGTGTCGGAGAATATTTCCTTCGGCCTGCGCGAGCGCGGCGTCTCGACCCGCGAGCGCAACGACATCGCCAAACAGTGGCTGGAGAAGGTGGGCCTCACCAGCTTCGCCAATCATTTTCCGAAGCAGCTCTCCGGCGGCATGCAGCAGCGCACCGCGATTGCGCGTGCGCTCGCCAACGATCCGAAGATCCTGCTGCTCGACGAGCCGTTTGGCGCGCTCGACAACCAGACCCGCGCCTTGATGCAGGAATTGCTGCTCGGTATCTGGGAGCGCGAGCGCAAGACGGTGATCTTCGTCACCCACGATATCGAGGAAGCGGTGTTCCTCGCGTCGCGCACCGTGGTGATGTCGGCGCGTCCCGGTCGCATCAAGGCCGATATCGCGGTCGATCTACCGCATCCGCGGCACTACACCATCAAGACCAGCCCGGCTTTTTCCGATCTCAAAGCGCGGCTCACGGAAGAAATCCGTGTCGAGGCCGTGCTCGCGGCTGAGGCCCACTAGGATTCGCCGGTCGCTTCAGCGGCGTCAGGATACCGCTTGAGCGACGCGCCAACTATCGAAGGTTGCGTCGTTGCTTGCGTGTCCTGCTCCGGCTGCGTGATTTTATCCGGACCTTAAGTACGTTCGCGGCCGTCGGAAACTCCGGCGCCGCGCAAAACAATTTGGCGACGTCTCGCACATACGATTGCACCACCTCGGCTGAAAGCCGGTGATCGGGTCATTTCAAAGACGGTCCGATGGTTTGAGCAAAGTAATTGCGAGTTGCGTTTATGACGTTGGTGCATGTCGACCAGAGTGATGCTGCCAGGACGCTCCTCGCCGGGCTGGAGCAGGCCATCGATGCTGTCGTGATGATCGACAGCACGAATAGCGTGACCCATTTCAACGCCGCCGCTGAACGGTTGTGGGGCTATGAGCGCGACGAAGTGCTCGGGCGAAATATCAGCTTTCTGGTGCCGATGGCCATCAGGTCGCAGCATGACGGATACATCGCCGCGAACCGCGCGACCGGCGTCAATCGCATTGTCGGTCACAGCCGCGAGGTGAAAATCGAACGCAAGGACGGCAGCGAGATCTGGGGATCGCTGTCGATGTCGCGGGTCGAGGTGAATGGCGAGATCACTTATATGGGCTTCGTCCGCGATGTGACGGAAGAAGTGAAGCGCAGGGAAGAAATTATCCCGCTGGCTCTCGTGGTCGACAAGACGAAACGCGCTATCTACATCGCGGGTCGCGATGCACGGATTTGCTATGTCAACGGCGCCTTCACTGGCATGTTCGGCTACGCGCTGGATGAGGCGACGGGACTCATCCCGGAGGAATTCCTCGTCGGCGCATATACCAGCCAGGCGACGCTCGCATATCTGGACCAGCAGATCAGAACGGAAGGTTCTGCTGAAGACGAAATTCTCCTTTACGACAAAGCCGGCAACGAGGTCTGGGTCTCGGTTGCCTTGAATGCGATTCATGGCGCGGATGGAAAAATCCAGCACCTTGTCGCATTGATGACCGATATCACCGAGAGCAAGCAGCTTCAGTCGCTGCAGCATCACATTCTCGAAGCGCTGGCCGATGAGCAGCCGCTGCGGGGTGTGATGGACAATCTGTGTCGGAAGGTGGAGCAGATCGCGCCCGATGTCGTCTGTTCGGTGCTACATGTCGATTCCGCGGGATTGCTGCATCCTTTGGGAGGGCCAAGCCTCCCGGTAGGTTATGCGCAGGCGCTGGACGGCATTGCCATCGGACCGGATGTCGGGTCTTGCGGGACCGCGGCCTTTCGCGGCGAGCCTGTTCTGGTCACCGATATCGAAAACGATCCTCTCTGGCTGCCATACAACAGCGCGCCGCTGGCTTCCGGTCTGAAGGCCTGTTGGTCGATGCCGATCAAGACCAGGGATGGGCGCGTCATCGGCACGTTCGCATTCTATTTCAGGGAATGTCGCAGACCCAGCCGCTTGCATCACGGTATCGTCGATGCCTGTGTTCATCTCGCCGCGGTCGCCATCGAGCGTGAGGAAGCGCGCAACGAAATCTCGCGGCTTGCCTATTTCGATGCGCTCACCGGTCTGCCGAACCGGACCCATATGCGCCAGTTGATGGAGCGTGCCGTCGCGGAATGCCCCGCAGATGCGCAGATGGCGCTGATATTTCTCGACCTGGATCACTTCAAGGACGTCAACGATACGCTGGGGCATGCTGTCGGCGATGACTTGCTGGTCGCCGTCACGCAGCGGCTTCATCAGCACATCCGACCGGGCGATATCCTCAGTCGTCAGGGCGGCGATGAATTCATCATCCTGATGCCGAACTGTATCGCGGCAGACGCCTCCCGCATCGCGGGCCGTCTCACCGAGGCACTGTCGGTTCCGCTGCAGCTCGGCGGCAATCAGGTGCCGATTTCTGCCAGCGCCGGCATCAGCATGTTTCCGGACAATGCCCGCGATCTCGATAGTCTGCTGAAATATGCCGATGCGGCAATGTACAAGGCCAAGCAGGCCGGCCGCTCCACGCATCGATTTTTCAGCAACGACATGGACCGCGTGAATGAGGAGCGCCTTCGTCTGAGCGCCGCTTTGCGCCACGCGCTTGCACAAGGCGGCCTGCGGTTGCACTACCAGCCGCAGATTCGCGCAGGCAGCGGGGATCTGTACGGTGTCGAGGCATTGGCGCGCTGGCATGATCCCGTATTGGGCGATGTGTCACCGGCGAAGTTTATTCCGCTCGCGGAGGAATGCGGCCTCATCGAGCAGATCGGTGTCTGGTCGCTGCGCGAGGCGTGCAGGCAGATTGCGGCGTGGCAAAAGGCAGGGCTCGATGTGCCTTGCGTCTCGGTCAACCTGTCGCCGATCAATTTTCTGAATCCGGGATTGCCAGCGTTGATTTCCGACATCATCGCGGAAAACGGGCTGGCGCCGAACAGGCTGATGCTCGAAGTCACCGAGGGCGCGGTGATGAGCGAACACACGACCGCGATCGAGATTATGATGCAGATCCGCGCGGCCGGCATCGGATTGTCGATGGATGATTTCGGCACCGGTTATTCGAGCTTGAGTCGCCTAGCGCATTTGCCGGTGCGCGAGCTGAAGATCGATCGCAGCTTCATGCGCGGTATCGAGACCGAGGTCTGTGCTCTGGCGATCGCCACCGCCATCGTGTGCGTCGGACAGAGCCTCAACATGACGGTCGTGGCCGAAGGCGTCGAGACCGAAGAGCAGCGCAGGATTCTGGCCGGGCTGGGCTGTGACGTCATTCAGGGGTTCCTGTATTCGCCTGCACTGTCCGCATTCGATCTCGAAGCCTGGCTGGTGGCCCGCCATGCCGAACGCTGGGCGGCGCTGGTCGACGAGCGCCGGGCCGAAGCTTCGGAAGAGGACATACGGCCGGATGCGCTTGCAGTCATGTAATCTCGAGAAGTTGACGACCGTCGTTAACGCGATGTTAACGACATCCGGTATTCCGGCCCCTCGAGATGAGATCGAACGAACTTCTTAGCTACTGGAGTTCGAATACACTCGTACCAGCGAATGACATTGCCGCTGTAACGAAGACAGTTGTCGTCGTGCTCACGCGGCTCCTGTGATCGAAGGTCGTTTCATGTCTGCAAGTCCTGTCGGCCAGCCCAGCGAAGAGGCGATGGCGCTGTTCTCCGCGTTCGAGCGGGCGGTCGATGCTGTCGTGATCACCGGGATCGACAACCAGATCCGACACTTCAATGCCGCGGCCGAGCGGATGTGGGGATATCACCGCGACGAAGTTGTCGGCCGGCAGGCCAGCTTCCTTGTGCCGCTCGACGTGCGCGAACATCTCGATGGAGTGATTGCGGCAAAATCTGCCATGGATCCGCAAGTAGCGGTCAAGGGCCGCCGCGAGTTCAGGATCAGCCGCAAGGACGGGAGCGAGGCCTGGGGCGCGTTCTCGATCTCACGCGTCGATTACGCCGGCAAGACGCTCTACATCAACTTCATCCGCGACGTGACGGACGATGTCCGTGACCGCGAGCAAAATGCGCTGATGGCACTGGTTGCCGAAAAGACCGATCGTGTCGTGATGGTCTCCAAACGCGACATGACCATCGTCTATGTCAACGACGCTTTTACGGAACTGTTCGGATACACGCTCGCGGAAGCGATGGGCAAACACCCCCGGGATTTGCTGACCGGAGAGTATACCGACAACGAAACGCTGGAGCGATTTCACGCGCAGATCGATGCCGAAGGACACGGGCAAGAGGATATCCTTGTCTATGACAAGGACGGTCACGAGATCTGGATCTCAAGCACGGTCAACGCAGGCCGCAATAAAGCCGGTGAGGTCGAGCATCTCGTCGCGGTGCTCGACGACATCACCGAGAGCAAGCAGATCCATTCGCTGCAGCATCATGTGCTGGAAAATCTGGCCAACGACATGCCGGTCGTGGATGTGATCGGTGATCTCTGCCACCGCGTCGAAGCCATCGCGCCCGATATCGTCTCGTCGGTGCTGCATGTGGACGCGGACGGTCGGCTCCATCCGCTCGGTGGTCCCAGCCTCCCGGCCGCCTTCGCACCTATTGTTGACGGTATTGCCACTGGTCCCGATGTCGGGTCCTGCGGCGCGGCGGCCTTTCTCGGCCACGCGGTGCTGGCCACCGATATCGCTACCGATCCGCGGTGGCAGCTCTATAGCAGCCTGCCGCTGGAAGCCGGCCTGCGCGCTTGCTGGTCGACGCCGATCAAGGCGCGGGATGGTCGCGTCATCGGCGCTTTTGCTTTCTATTTCCGTGAAGTGCGCGGCCCGACGCGCTGGCACCAGACCATCGTCGATGCCTGTGTGCATCTGTGCGCACTGGCGATTGAACGGCACGAGGCCCGCAGCGAAATCGCGCGTCTGGCCTATTTCGATGCACTGACCGGCCTGCCGAACCGCGCGCAACTGCGCCAGATCCTGACGGGGCTGATCGACAAGAGCAAACCGCGGGACCGCATTGCCGTGATGTTCCTCGATATCGATCACTTCAAGGACGTCAACGACACGCTCGGTCATTCCATTGGCGACGAGTTGCTGGTCAAGGTCACGCAACGACTGTGCAGGCAGATTCGGCCGGCCGACACGCTGAGTCGCCAGGGCGGCGACGAATTCGTTATTGTGCTGCCGAATTGCGATGTTGAAGGCGCCGCCTTGATCGCCAGCCGCTTGCTTGAGACACTGCTGCCGCCCATGCAGCTTGGCGCCAAGCTGGTGCCGGTATCGGCCAGCATCGGCGTCAGCATCTATCCCGACAATGCCGCTGACATCGACGGTCTGCTCAAACATGCCGATGCGGCGATGTATCAGGCCAAGCAGGCCGGCCGCTCGACCTATCGTTTCTTCAGTGCAGAGATGAACCGCGTCAGCGAGGAGCGGCTCGCCTTCAGCACGGCGCTGCGCAATGCCATCGTGCAGGATGCGCTGCGGCTTCACTATCAGCCGCAGGTGCGCGCTGACGGTCGCCTTTACGGTGTCGAGGCGCTGGCCCGCTGGTCCGATCCGGTGCTCGGCGAAGTGCCGCCTTCGAAATTCATCCCGCTCGCGGAAGAATACGGGCTGATCGAGCTGATAGGCACATGGTCGCTGCGCGAAGCATGCCGGCAGGTCGCGGCCTGGCGCAAAAATGGCGTCGACGTGCCCAGCGTCTCGGTCAATCTGTCGCCGATCAATTTCCAGAATGGCGATCTCGCCACGCTGGTCGGCGAGGTGATCGCCGAAAACGGCCTGTCGCCGGACATGCTGATGCTGGAGGTCACCGAAGGCGTGGTGATGAGCGAGCATTCGACCGCCGTCGAGACCATGGAGAAAATTCGCAAATCCGGCGTGCAGCTGTCGATGGATGATTTCGGCACCGGCTATTCCAGCCTCAGCCGTCTCGCGCATCTGCCGATCCGTGAGTTGAAGATCGATCGCAGCTTCATGCGTGGCCTTGAAAGCGAGGCGAGTGCGCTGGCGATTACGCGCGCCATCATCCGCGTCGGCCAGAGTCTCGACATGATCGTGGTCGCCGAGGGCGTCGAGACCGACGGGCAGCGCCGGATTCTCATCGAACTCGGCTGCGATGTCATTCAGGGCTTCGTCTATTCGCCTGCGCTGCCGGTGCCGGATTTCGAACTCTGGTTCGCGAATCACGAAACGTCGCGTGCCGCCATTGCCCTGAGCGAGGTGCGGCGTCAGGCGCATCCGGAGCGGACGCTGGGCGTCGTCCCGTCCGTCAGACGGATCCCGTAGTCGCTATCTCTTGTCGAGCATCTCGCGCACCTTGTTGCCGAGGGCTGCTTGTGTAACGGGCTTCTGCAGCAAGGAGACGCCGGGGTCGAGCCGGCCCTGATGCACGATGGCGTTGCGCGAATAGCCGGTCATGAACAGCACTTTCAGCTTCGGCTGCCGCTTCTGCATCTCGTCGGCCAGCAGTCGCCCGTTCATGCCGGGCATCACGATATCGGTCAGCAGCAGGTCGAATGGTTCGGGATCGTCGGTGAAGTCGGCCAGCGCTGCGTCGGCATTGCCGGCTTCGCGGACCTGATAGTTGAGACCTTCCAGCGTCTCGACCAGGTAGGACCGCACATCCGGATCGTCCTCCACGATCATCACAGTCTCGTTGCCCTTGCTGCCGACAATGCGCCTCTCGATCTCGCTTGCCTGCTCCGTATGCTGCCTGCTGCGCGGCAGATAGACCTTGATGGTCGTGCCTTCGCCGACCTCGCTATAGATCTTCACATGGCCGCCGGATTGCTTGACGAAGCCGTAGACCTGGCTCAGGCCGAGGCCGGTGCCCTGTCCGGGCTCCTTGGTGGTGAAGAACGGGTCGAACGCGCGCTCCTGCACGTCCTTGGGCATGCCCGGTCCGGTGTCCGTCACCGAGATCAGGACATACTGCCCGATGACCACATCGGAATGCTGCAGGGCGTAGATCTCGTCGATGAAAGCGTTGCTGGTTTCGATCGTCAGTTTGCCGATCTTCAGATGGTCTTGGCCGGCCATGGCGTCGCGGGCATTGACCACGAGATTGAGGATGGCGGCTTCCATCTGGCTCGGATCGACCTCGACCTGCCACAGCCCGGCGCCGCCGACGATTTCGAGATCGATATTCTCGCTCAACGTGCGCTGGAAGAAGTCCGACATGCCGTGGAGCAATCCGTTGACATTGATGGTCTTCGGGTCGAGCGGCTGCTTGCGTGCGAAGGCAAGCAGGCGCTGGGTCAGCACCACGGCGCGTTGCGCGCCGCCGGCCGCGCTGGCAATGACGCGCTTGAGGCGATCACGTGACGATTCCGTCCAGGTCGAGATGCTGTGCTCGGCGATTTCGAGATTGCCGATGATGATGGTCAGCAGATTGTTGAAGTCATGGGCAACACCGCCGGTGAGATGGCCGATCGCTTCCATCTTCTGCGTATGGCGCAGCATGTCCTCGGCCTCGCGCCGGTGCCGGCCTTCCTCGATCAGCGCCAGTTCGGTTTCGCGCAACTGTGCGGGCGAGGGGATCGCCAGTAGCCGCGGCAGCAGCGGCCAGAGAATCGCAGCGGTGACGACCGAGGCGATGGCGGTGATCGCCTTGAGGATTCCTTCGGCGCCATAGGCCGGAACCCACAGCGTGTAGATCGACATCACATGGGTCAGGCCGCAGGCCATGATGAAGAGCGCGAAGGCCCAGAAGATCCAGCCGAACTCCACATCGCGGCGCTTCCAGACGAAGATCGTGAGGACGACGGGAATCGAGAAATAGGCCGCGGCGATCAGTGCATCCGAGGCGACGTGAAGCCAGATCAGGCCGGGATCCCACAGCAGACAAATGCCGTGCGGGGCAAACATGGAACTATCGAGAAAGTTCTTGAGTGATGCCCACATCGCCTGCCCCCGCCGATAGCTGGTATCTAGCAACCGAGGGTGACCGGGCGGTGTGGAGGCGTCAAGCGTGAGCGCAATTGCGAACGGGGCTTATCAGACGCCGAATGCGCTGCGGGGATTGGCGAATTCGGTGAGGGCGCCGATGATCTGGTGCTGTCGATAGGGTTTGGCAATGAAGCGACCGCCATCCGGCAGGTCGCGTTCGCCTATCCTGAAGTGGCCTGACGTCGCGATGATGCGAATGGGCGGCCAGCGATTGGCGACCGCATGGGCGAGCTTGAGCCCGTTCATCGAGCCGGGCATGTCGATATCGGTAAAGATGATGCGGATATCGTTGCGTGCTTCGAGCACGCGGATCGCAGCGTCAGCATCCTGGGCCTCGATCACCCGGAAACCGGCTTCCTCGATCATCTCGACCGCAAACATGCGCAGCAGTACATCGTCCTCGACGACCAGGACGGTGGTGGGGAGGGCGGCGTCGTTTACGGCAGCGTCTTGGGCCATGGGATTTGAACCTTGATCGCCGGTTCCATGGGCCACAGGGCCGGGATGGTTCGGGTCGAAAGCATCGGTCAGTCTAAACGTGATCAATCGAATACGAATATAGGTCGCGTAAAAACTGTTTTGGTTCGCATGTCTTTGCTAAGCGAGCTGATCGCGCTTTCGTTCCGCCGCGTGCGAAAAAAAATCCGTGAAGATGACGAAAAATCCGCGGCGCCGTCAGGTCAGTCGTTCTTGCGCCCGGCATCGGTGCGGTCGCGGACCGTCTTGAACACACCATGTGCCGTGGCGACCACGTGATCGTTCACACTGACCTCGGTGCTCATGAAGATCAGGCTCTTGGTGGCACGCACGACCTTCGGTCGGGAGATCATCAGGTCGCCGATCCGCGCGGCATCGACGAAATAAGTATCCATCTGGACCGTGGCGAGCGCCTCGACCCCCGCTGCCTCGCGCGCCGCCATGCCGCAGCTCCGGTCGGCCAGCGTCATCACCGCGCCGCCCTGAACCACGCCGCGGCGGTTGCGGTGCTTGTCCTGGCCGAGAATGGCGAATTCATTGATGCCATCGACGATCCGGTGCCACATCGGGCCGACGAAATGGATGAACCCGTCATCGTCCATGATGCTCCAGCCGGCGGCTTCGAGTTCAGCATAGGCCGCGTCAGTCGCCGCATCAGTCATGGATTTTCCTTCTTGCGAGATATCGATGGGCTGGAGGGAGTGAGGGCTAGGTCATACAAAAGCGGGGGGCGGGTGGATAGGACGTCGCGGCGTGGGGGCGCGTCGCAATCTGCATGGCTCGTCGCTCGTTGTTCCGGGGCGCTGTCCTCCCCATTGTCATTCGGGGCGCGGCCGGCACTTGCCGGACGCGAACCCGGAATCCCAGAGTGTTTTACACCGTCTGGAGATTCCCATGCTGGGATTCCGGGTTCGGTCCCGTCGCCTCCGACGTCGGTCCCGCCCTCAGGCAAACCAATTGGTTTGCCTGGGAATGACGAGCTTGGGGCGGCAAGACAGCCCTAAACATATTTTCCTATCCGCCGTTGACAATATTTTTGTCAGGTTTATATTCCCCTTCGTCCTGCCCCACCGAGAGGGGCGATCGCGATCGTCACGTTCGCGGGGTGGGATGCGGTGGACGCCGGAGATGCGGCGTCACGCGGTTCATGGGGGAACGTCTGTCTTCGGGCAGGACGGATCTGCGCCAGCACTGCCACTGGCAAGGACACGGCCGACCTTCGGATGGACAACCCCCTGGACAGCGCGACGGACGACCAACTCGAAACGCGTTCGGCCTAGTCGCTTGAGGCTCCCTTCCCATCGCCTTGGGACTTTAATTCGCGATCGGAGCGTTCGTTGAGGCAAAGTGCAAGCAACCGAAAAAACACCGCAGGCGGAACGTCGGGCACTGGCTCGGCGCCTCCGAAAGTCCTGATGCACTCTAGATTGCGGAAGACCGCATCGCATCAGGCCCAAGGGTGCAACGGGCACCCGGCGTTCCGCACGCCCTCTCAACAGAGGGCGGGAATGCAAGACACGACGGCGCCCCCGCGCCGCAAATAATGGGGGTGATAACGCATGTCTGAAGATCAGTGGCTGTTTGACATTCACATCAGCAACGACGCACAGGCGCCAGAGGCATCCCTCCCTCTAGCATTGCGCAGCAATGCGCAGTGGGGAGGGTCGGCCGATAGGCCGGGGTGGGGCCTCTCCCCTATGCGAGGACAGCATTCGTGGCACCACCCCACCCGTCTCGACCGCTCCGCGGTCGATCCAACCTCCCCACGGCGCGGCTTCGCCGCTTGGGGGAGGGACAAGAAAGCGCCGCTACGCTATCTCCCTACACCTTCACCATCCGCTTGCCCCGGTTCTCACCGGCCAGCAAACCGATCAGCGCCTGCGGCGTGTTCTCCAGCCCGTCGATAACGTCTTCCTGGACCTTGAGCTTGCCCGCGGCGACCCAGGACTGCAGATCGGTCAAAGCCTTTTCGCGCTGGTTCATATAGTCCATCACGATGAAGCCCTGCATGATCAGGCGTTTCACCACGATCAGACCGGGCACGCCGCGCGGGCCGGTCGCCGAGGGCGCGCCGTCATATTGCGAGATGGCGCCGCAGCAGGCGATGCGGCCGTTGAGATTCATTTGTGCGAGACAAGCCTCGAGAATGTCACCGCCGACATTGTCGAAGTAGACGTCGATGCCACCCGGCGCAGCCGCCTTCAGCGCCTTGAACACCGCGCCGTCCTTGTAGTCCACCGCGGCATCGAAGCCGAGTTCTTTGGTCAGCCAGTCGCATTTGTCCTTGCCGCCGGCGATGCCGATCACCCGGCAGCCCTTGATCTTGGCAATCTGGCCGACGATGGAGCCGACCGAACCGGCCGCCGCCGAGACGACGACGGTCTCGCCCGCCTTGGGCTTGCCGACGTCCAGCAGGCCGAAATAGGCTGTAAGTCCGGCGATGCCATAGACGCTGAGCAGATGCGTCATCGGCTCCATTGATGGCATCTTGTTGAGATGCTTGGCCGGCACCGCTGCGTAATTCTGCCAGCCGGTGTCGCCGAACACGATGTCACCCGGCTTCAGCGCAGGCGACTTCGACGACACGACTTCGGCGATGCCGCCGCCCGCCATCACCGTATTGGCCTCGACGGCAGCGCGATAGGTCGCGCCGTGCATCCACGCGCGATTGGCCGCATCGAGCGAGATGTATCGCACGCGCAGCAGCGCCTCGCCGTCCTTCGGCTCGGGAATCGGACCCTTTGATAGTTTGAAATGTTCTAGCCCCAATTTTCCTGTGGGCTTTTCGATGAGCAGCACCTGATGATTCACGGTGTCGGTCATGGCCGTTGTCTCCCTGTTTCTTCCTGTGTCGAAACTTGTTGCAGTCGCCGCGTACAAAACAATCAGACTGCACAGTTTTTGTAGTTGGCGATGACGCTATGCGGCAGCGCGGCATTCCACAACGGCTATTTGCCGCCTGATGATACCGAAACGGTACGCGGCTGACGAAGCTTGTTGCGCGCTCTGATCAATATGACAGACTGTCGCAGTTGGGAATGTGTAACGGGGGTCGGTATGTCGAACAGGTTTACGCAATACATTCTGATCGCGATGGCGCTGGGCATCGTGATGGGCTCGCTGGTTTTCAACTATTTGCCCGATAGTCGCGGCGAGATCGCGGCCGACGTCAATCTGATCGCCATGTTGTTTTTGCGCCTGATCAAGATGATCATCGCGCCCCTGGTCTTTGCCACGCTGGTCGGCGGCATCGCCCATATGGGCTCGGGCTCCAAGCTCGGCCGCATCTTCGCCAAGACCATGGGCTGGTTCGTCAGCGCCTCCTTCATCTCGCTGTTGCTCGGCCTCGTGATGGTCAACCTGTTGCAGCCCGGCGCGAATTTCCCGGGAACGCTGCCGGCTGCGGGGCAATCGACGGGCCTGCCGGTGTCGGCTTTCTCCATTGAAAAATTCCTGACCCATCTGATCCCGACCTCTATCGCGGACGCCATGGCGCAGAACGAGATCCTGCAGATCGTCATCTTTGCCGTGTTCTTCGCAGTTGCGATGGGCGCCATGCCGGAACGCTCCAAGCCGATGCTGCAACTGATCGATGACCTCGGTCACATCATGCTGAAGGTCACCGGCTATGTGATGCTGTTCGCACCGCTGGCGGTGTGGGCGGCGATCATGGCGACCGTGTCCAAGAATGGCCTCGGTGTGTTGTGGAAGCTGATCGTCTTCATGGGCGGCTTCTATCTGTCGCTGGCGATCCTGTGGGGCATTCTCGTGGTGGTGGGCTTCATCGTCATCGGGCCGCGCTACAGCCATCTGCTGCGGCTGATCCGCGAACCCTTGATGATTGCGTTTTCCACGGCAAGTTCGGAAGCTGCCTATCCGAAGACGCTGGAAGGTCTTAACCGCTTCGGCGCCTCGTCGCGCATCTCCAGTTTCGTGCTGCCGCTGGGCTATTCGTTTAATCTCGACGGCACGATGATGTACTGCACCTTCGCCAGCATCTTCATCGCGCAGACCTATCACATCGAGATGTCGCTCGGCACGCAGCTCGCGATGCTGGCAACGCTGATGATCACCTCGAAGGGCGTGGCCGGCGTGCCACGTGCCTCGCTGGTGGTGATCGCGTCCACGCTCAGCCAGTTCAATATTCCCGAAGCCGGGTTGTTGATGATCATGGGTATCGATACGTTCCTCGATATGGGTCGCAGCGCCACCAACGTGATCGGCAACTCGCTGGCCACAGCGGTGGTCGCAAAATGGGAAGGCGAACTCGCGCCCGAGCATGAGCTGGGTCCCGACGATGTGGTGCCTGGCGACATGATTCCCGGAGAAATTCCCGCCCTCGGACATGGTTGAGGTGCGTGATGCGCTACTATCTGACCGGTTCGATCACCGGGCTTCTGGCAGCTTTGCTGCTGGCGACGACTGCGCAGGCGCAAGCGCCTGCGGAAGGGCTTAGCCCGACGCTGGCAGCGATCAAGAAGGCGCATGTGGTCAAACTCGGCTACCGCGAGAGCTCGCCGCCATTCTCGTTCCTCGATCAGGCGGGCCGGCCGATCGGCTACAGTCTCGAACTCTGCGAGGCTATCGTCGAGGATATCGGCATCGAGGTCGACGATCCCCAGCTCAAGATCGAATATGTAAAAGTAACGTCGGACGATCGCATTCCCGCCGTGGTCAACGGCAAGATCGACCTCGAATGCGGCTCGACCACGGCCAATGCCGAACGGCGCAAGCAGGTTGCGTTCTCGCCGCTCATGTTCGTCGCCGGCACCAAGCTGATGGTGCCGAAAACCACCACGGGTACCGCGCCGACCGACTTCAAGGGCAAGACCATCGTCGTTACCAAAGGCACCACCAACGAACAGGCGATGCATGCGGTCGACAAGAAGTTCAATCTCGGCCTCAACATCGTGGTTTCGCCCGATCACGAGCAGAGCTATCAGATGCTGGTCGACGGCAAGGCCGATGCCTTTGCAACGGACGATATCCTGCTGTCGGGTCTGATCGCGCGGCACAAGTCGCAGGACAAATTCCGCGTGGTCGGCGATTACCTGTCCTATGATCCCTACGGCATCATGTTCCGCAAGAGTGAGCCGCAGCTTGCGGCTGTCGTCGAGCGTGCGTTTCGACGGCTCGGCTCGAATCGCGATCTGATCCCGCTCTATAACAAATGGTTCGTCGCCCGCCTGCCGACCGGCGAGCGCATGGGCGTTTCGATTTCGCCGCAGCTGGAAGAGAGTTTTAAAGTGCTGGACGATTCAGCGGGCGGGACGAATTGAGGCTTAGCGTTCTTCATTAGGTCGATGGTACTATCAAATGTCGTCCCCGCGAAGGCGGGGACCCATACACGCCGATTTAAAGATTTGGCACTGTGGCTACGGCAGTTTCTAACCTCAGGCTCGGAGGTTATGGGTCCCCGCCTTCGCGGGGACGACAGCTGAGAGGCCGCTCAATCTCTCAAAAAAACACCAGATCCTGCGCCTTGCCGCCGCGCAGCACCGTGGCATATTCGATCGCCGCGAACAGTCCACCCGCCACATAGATCTTGCGCGGCACGGCGCGAGCCAGTTGCTGGCTGAGGCGCACCGCGTCTTCCATGGCATTGGCCACATGAATGCGCGCGGCTGGATGGGCCTTGCGCGCTGCAGCGCCGACCACGCGCGCGTCTGCGCCCTTGTGATAGGCGCGGGTGCACACGATCGTATCGAAGACGGGCGCGAGATGCTTGGCGATATCATCGACGTTCTTGTCGCCGGAGACGCCGAGCACCAGCAACCAGTTGTCATCGCCATGGATGGCGCGAAGGCTCTTCAGAGCCTGTGCCACGCCATCAGGCGTATGGCCGACATCGATGACGGTCAGGGGATCGCGCTGAACGATCTCGAGCCGTCCTGGCCATCTGGTATCGCGCAGCCCGGTCCGGACCGCGAGATCGATGGCGCTGGTGGTCGCATCCGGATGCATGCGCTGCATCCAGAGAATGAACAGCGCAGCTGCAATGGCAGCATTGTTGAGCTGGAACTCGCCGGCCAGCATGAGTTCGAGCGCGCGCAGATCGAATGCGCCCAGCCGGCAGTTGAAAGCCTGGGCCTTGGATGATGCAAAGACGTTGCTGATCGTGATCTCGCCGCCGATATGCAGGCCGGTGACGTTGCGGTTGCGATTGTACTCGGCGAGATTGCCGCGCATGGGCAGGCAGTTCTCACCATAGACGACGGTGCCGCCCGAGATACATGCATCGCTCTTGTCGCAGGCGATCAGCTCCAGCGAGTTGCCGAGCAGGTTGACGTGTTCGAGATCGACCGAGGTGACGCAGGTGATGTCGGCGCCGACCAGCCGAACCGGATCGTAACGTCCGCCGATGCCCGCTTCGAACACGGCGAATTCGCATTCGGTCTCCTGGAAATACAGACAGGCCAGCGCGAATTGCGCCTCGAAGGCGCCGAAGGTCTCATGCAGCGTGTGCTGCTTGAGATCTGCGATGGCCGTGGCCACGCGCAGGACGAGGGCTTCGAGCAACTCGTCATCGACGGGCACGCCGTCGACCTGGAAGCGCTCGTTGAAGCGATAGAGATGTGGTGACGTGAACAAGCCCGTCCGCAGGCCGAAAGCGCGTCCGATGCTGGCGCAGAACGCCGCGGTCGAGCCCTTGCCGTTGGAGCCGGTAACGACGACGGAATGTTTGCGCAGCCTGACACGGTCGATCGACAGCGCGTCGAGCAGCATCGCCAGCCGGGCGAGGCATAGGCCGTCGCCATATTTGGGCAGGTTAAACATCGAGCAGGCCAATCGCCGTAAATGTATGCCGCCAGATGCGCAGGATCAGATCCTCGCGGCCGCTGTCTTCAAGAAAGCGGATCGACGGATTGGCATTGACCTCGATTACGCGCAAGGCCGCAGCATCGCCGTCGATATCCGTAAACAGGTCGACCGCGCCAGCGCGCAGGCCCAGCGCCTTGGCGGCCTGTAGCGCCATCGCAAAGGCAACAGTTTCGTTGCTCGGCGCCGCAAAGCTCATGCTGCCGCCTGCGCTGCGATTCATCCGGCCGGAAATCGCGCGCCGCTCGCCGTATGGCAGCACGCGATCGAGGGAGGTGTCGTCGGGACCCGTGGCGGCCGAGGAAATCCCGTGGCGGTCCAGCGCGGACGTCTCCGCGGCGATCAATTGCCTGAGCGTCGCTTTGCCGTCGCCCGTCACAAAGGGCGCCGTCTTCTGCGCGCAATACACGACCTCGTCGTCGAGGATGAACACGCGATATTCCTGGCCGGTATAGATGCGCTGCATCAGGATCGCGTCATAATACTGCGCGACCTGCTTGAGATAGGCCATGAGCGCGTCGCCGCCCACGACAATCTCCGCAAAGTCGCCGCGCGATCCCATGAGCGGCTTGATGAAGGCCCGGTCGCCGAGTTCGGCGAAATGCCAGACGGCGTCGGCATGTTCGTGACCGGGCGGGCGATGGGCGCGATAACGCTCATGCAGGAAGAAGTATTTCCCGCCCAAAGTCGGGACGCCGGCGCGCTCCATCAGCACATTGGCGAAATACTTGTCGTTGGCCAGCGTCGCAGCCGTGGCGTTGTTCTGCGGAAAGAACGAGCCGCGTCCGGCGCCGAAGGATGCGCTCCTGCCATTGCGGCCGACGGTGAAGATCAGGCCCGTTCCGCCATCGACGTCGGCGAAATCCAGCCCGAACTGGCGGCAAGCGTATTCGGCATAGATCGACTGGTCGGGATAGGATGGGGGCTTTCCGCCCCGGATGTCGCGAAGGGATGTCATCAAGGACCAGGCCGACGATTGAACGAAAAGCCGCCTGCGACGACTTTAACGAGGTGGCCGGAAACTACCGGATCGGGATCGGGTGATCCAGCCGGATACCATTAACGGTGTCCGGCAAGAAACTGAACGAAACCTCCCATATCGGGTAATTTAATGTCGTGGCCAGATGGGCTGCTGCTGCATGGGTAACCTGCTTTGGAAATTAATCGACCGCCTCCCTCAGTCCGCAATTGCACTTCATGGCTTCTTTGACTAATTGTCATTCGCAGCTGCGAGAACCAAAATTAGCCAATAGCCGCAATGGTTTCTCGGCATCGTGACGCGGCAAACAATGGACTTGTTCTAAAAAAGCCCGCACTGGAAAATCAGATCTCATGAGCGCCTTTCACAGAGAGAAAGTTCTTTCCGTCCAGCATTGGACCGATACACTTTTCAGCTTCAAAGCCACCCGCGACACCTCGTTCCGCTTCCAGAACGGCCAGTTCGCCATGATCGGCCTGGAAATCGATGGCAAGCCGCTGCTGCGCGCCTATTCGATGGCCAGCGCGAACCACGAGGAAGAGCTGGAATTCTTCAGCATCAAGGTGCCGGACGGTCCGCTGACCTCGCGCCTGCAGAAGATCAAGGAAGGCGACACCATCCTGGTCGGTCGCAAGGCAGTCGGCACGCTGATCACCGACAATCTTTTGCCCGGCAAGCGCCTGCTGATGCTCTCCACCGGCACCGGCCTCGCGCCGTTCGCCAGCCTGATCAAGGACCCGGACGTCTATGAGCGCTACGAGCATGTGGTGCTCGTGCATGGCTGCCGTCAGGTTTCCGAACTCGCTTACGGCGAGCGCCTGGTCGCCAAGCTGGCCGAGGACGAGCTGTTCGGCGAGCTGATGAAGGACAAGTTCACCTATTACCCGACGGTCACTCGCGAGCCGTTCCGCAACCGCGGCCGGATCACGGACCTGATCGCGTCGTCGCAGCTGTTCAATGACATCGGCCAGGGCCCGCTTTCGATCGAGACCGACCGCATCATGCTGTGCGGCAGCCCGAGCATGCTCGAAGATCTCAAGATCATGTTCGAAGAGCGCGATTTCATCGAAGGCAGCGGCTCGAAGCCGGGCCACTTCGTGATCGAGAAGGCGTTCGTCGAGCGCTAAGGCAGCCCGACACCATCAAAATTCACTGCACTGCAAAACCCGCGCTTCGGCGCGGGTTTTGTCGTTTGGGGCCCTCGCTTTTTGCAACGATTCATTGAGCGTGGCGCGATAGATTGGGCACTCTGGGGCGATGCTCTGCGGCAACGCGCTTGTGATGTTTGCGTCATCGGGTCTGTGTAACGCTAGCGCCATTCATGTCAGGCAGGATTTTTATGGAAACGTTGATGCTTCCTCTCTCGCCGCGCTTCATCGTTTTGACGATCTGCGGTGTCGCCACCTTGCTGCTGGTCGGCATTGGCATTCACGACCCGAAAGTCATCCCTCTCGTTGTCATCCCGGTCATCGTCTTCGGCGGCCTGACCATGCTCGGCATTCACGACGTGCTGCAGAAGGACCATGCGGTTCTGCGCAACTATCCGATCTCGGCGCATATCCGCTTCCTGCTCGAAGAAATCCGTCCGGAGATGCGGCAGTATTTCTTCGAGAGCGAAAAGGATGGCATGCCGTTCAGCCGCGACACGCGCGCGGTGGTCTATCAGCGCGCCAAGATGGTGCTCGACAAACGTCCCTTCGGCACCCAGAAGAACGTTTACGAAGAGGGCTATGAGTGGATGCACCATTCGGTCGCGCCGCGGCCGCAAGCGACTGAGCAGTTCCGCATCACCATCGGCGGCCCGGATTGCCTCAAGCCCTATTCGGCCTCGGTACTGAACATCTCGGCTATGAGCTTTGGTGCACTCAGCCCCAATGCGATCCGCGCGCTGAATGCTGGCGCCAAGCGTGGTGAATTCGCGCATGACACTGGAGAAGGCGGCGTCAGTCCGTATCATCAGGAGAACGGCGGCGACCTGATCTGGGAAGTCGGCTCCGGCTATTTTGGTTGCCGCACGCGTGATGGCAACTTCGATCCCGACGCCTTCGCGAAGCTTGCCGTCAACGATCAGATCAAGATGGTCGAGCTCAAGATCAGCCAGGGCGCAAAGCCGGGCCACGGCGGCGTGTTGCCAGCGGCAAAAGTGTCGGAAGAGATCTCGCGCATCCGCGGCGTCGCCATGGGTGAGGACTGTATCTCGCCGGCCTATCATAAGGCGTTTTCAACACCGATCGAGATGATGGAGTTCATCGACAAGATGCGCCGTCTATCCGGCGGTAAGCCCGCCGGCTTCAAGCTGTGCATCGGTCATCCCTGGGAATTCCTCGCGATCTGCAAGGCGATGCTGCAGACCGGCATCTATCCGGATTTCATCGTGATCGATGGCAATGAAGGCGGCACGGGCGCGGCGCCGCTGGAGTTCATGGATCATCTGGGCATGCCGATGCGCGAGGGCGTCAACTTCGTGCACAATGCGCTGATCGGCATCGGCGCGCGTGACCGCATCAAGATTGGCGCCTCCGGCAAGATCGCGACGGCCTTCGATATCGCCCGCGCGATGGCGCTCGGCGCGGACTGGTGCAATTCGGCGCGCGGCTTCATGTTCGCACTGGGCTGCATCCAGTCACTGAGCTGCCACACCGATCGTTGCCCAACCGGCGTCACGACGCAGGACCCCACGCGCAACCGCGCGCTGGCCGTGCCACAGAAGACCGATCGCGTTTACAACTATCACGAGGCGACGTTGCATGCGCTGGCTGAGCTGATCGCGGCAGCCGGGCTCGCTCATCCGCAGGATATTCGCCCGATCCATTTCTCGCATCGCGCCTCCAGCACCGATGTTCTGTCCTTCACGCGGATGTATCCGGCGCTGCGCCACAACGAGCTGGTCGATGGCACCGGCGACAAGCGCTTTCGCGATGCATGGGAGATGGCGCAAGCGGGCTCGTTCCTGCCAGCAGCTCTGGAACGTTCGGCCTAGATTATCGTAGCCCGGATAGCGCTGCGCTCATCCGGGCTACAAACGGCGCAAGGATGTGTCGTCAGAACTCGCCGTGCAATCGGCCTGAAAAGATCGAGACCGGTCCGCGGTCCTTGTTGTAGGCAGGGTTCGCAATCAGCTGGTAGTCGGCCGTGAGGGTGAAGTTCTTGTCGATGGCATAGGCATAATAGGTTTCGAGGATGCGCTCGGTGCCGTAATTCAGCCGTCCGTCGCCGATCAGCAATCCGTTGCCGCCAGCGGCGAGGAAGTCGCGATGCGCAGCGGACAGTCCGTTGATCGCGCCGCCAAGGCCGATCGTGTCATTGGCGCGGCCCCAATGGCTACCCTTGATCGAGACGCCGGCAGAGACGCTGCGGTCGATATCGGTGAAGGACAGGATCTCGTTCTGGCCATCGTTCCAGCTGACGCGGCCGAAGATGCCGACGTCAGTGGCAACCTGCTGCTCACCGTTGACGTAGAAGCCGTATTTATTGCTGGCGCGGCGGATCGAGGACATCACGTCGTTGATATCCAGCGTGGGATCATTGGCCTCGATCGCCAGCGCGCCGCGATAGCTGCCGGTATTGCCGCGATTGATGAAGGCACCGACGCGCAACTTGCCGGGCTGGTCGAAGATCTGGTGACGCTCCTCGAATTCGACGACCGCGCCGCCAGTCTTGAACGTCAGGACGTCGTTGTTAGGCTGCGCCGGCACCTGAAACAGGCCGGCTCGGATCGCCCAGTCCTTGCGGTTCAGTTCAACGATGGCGCCGCGGGTGAAGCCCGGCAGGTCGGCTGGAAAGTCGTAAGCGGCCGATGACCACATCGCCCAGTTCATGAAGTCGGCGCGCGGATCCTTGGCGTAGGAATTACCATCGAAGAAATCACCCACCGCGAAGCGTCCGACCGTGAGCGTGATGCGGTCGATATCGCGCTTGCCTGCCAATTGATTGGCGGCGTCGGGGACGTCTTCCTGCTCGCCGCCGAGGCCAAACGTCTGGCGGAAGTAATAGCGCTGCATGCGAAAGCGCGGAAACGGCGCGCCACCCTTTTGCGCCTCGCCATTGGGGAAGCCGGCGAGGCCGAGCGTGGAGTTGAGGCCGAAGCCCTGCGCCAGCTCGGGATTGAGATAGAGCTCACCACCCTGCCACAGTCGCCAGCCGAGGAACGCCGTCGTCGTAAAGGTCTCGCGCCCTTGGCCGCCGCCAGGAAGGCTGTTGGTGCCTTCATAGGGCGAGCGAATCCGCGGATAGGCGGACGCGATGAAGGTGGTTTGGGCGTGGACGTTCCAGTCTGTCGATTCCGGCAGCACAGTCTTGCCGACGATGGGGGCTGACGGCAACCATGGCGGCGTGTCCCACAGCCGATAATTCAAGCCGACTTTGACGGTGTGAATATTCGGATCAACGCTCACATTCGGCAGCCCGGCATTGCCGAGGTCATAGGTCTGCCGCATCAAATCGAGATAGGCGTATTCGGCCTTCGCGGTCCAGTTGCCGCCAACGGCAAATTCGACGCCCGCGCCGGCGGTCCAGCCGAAATGGGTGCGGGTCGCCGATGATATGAGGTCGCCGTCGGCCTCATTGAGAGTGAGTTTGGTGCGTCCCCACGCCACGCCACCGGTGACGTACGGCATCAACGCACCGAAGGCGTAGCCGATGCGGCCGCGTGCGGTCGCAAAATAGTCGAAGGTCGTATGGAAAGGCGCTGGCATCAACCGCGCTGCGTCCTGCGGACTGCTGAACGTGGCGTCGGCCTCGAAGCCCAGCACGACGTTGTTGCTGAGCTGCCTGTTGTAGCCGATCTGGTAGCCGCCGATCAGGCCGGTTGGCGAAGGCGGCAGGAAAACGCCCTGCGCGGGCAGCGGATTGCTGCCGGGACCAAAGCTGCCGCCGCCATAGCCGATGTGACCGCCGAGATAAAACCCGGTCCAGTCGTAAACCAGGCGGGGCGCTTTCAGCGCCATGCCGGGCGAAATATCGGCCGCGATCGCAGAGCCATCGAACGCCAATGCGCCCAGCGCAAAACCGGCCAAAACGCGCTTCACGACAATACTCGCGATCGGTCGGGGTACTTCATGCGGCCGTCACTTCTCGCTTTAGGTCGCCGCTGATCATGCAACGAACCGTTTGATATTCCACAAAAATAGTCGATTCGCCCATAACGTTGGGGGTATCGAGGGTCGTCATGAGACAAAACGAAACAGAACGAGCAACCCGTCGACTCCCTGACTATAATTGCAACTAATTCGCAATAGCAAGAAGCAACTGGAGAAGCATGTTTCAGTGGCAGCCGATCATGACGGTTGGATAACAGCAGCTGGCCGGCACGGCTCGAAGGGCATTCGATGAGCGTAAAAAAATGACCCGCTCGGGGGGACAACCGAGCGGGTCTGGTGCGACACGGGGTGGATGAGGCGCCCGTGTCGGACGCAAATCCACGTCAGTCGATCAAGAGATTAGTAGTTGCAGGTCCGGACGCGGCCGACATAGTTGCCGTAGCCGTCATACTGGCGGACCCAGCCGCAGCGATATCCGTAACCGTAGTAGCCGTTGTTGGCGGCGATGGCGCTACCGACGACCGCGGCGCCGACTACACCGGCAGCGATGCCGAAGCCGATACCCGGGCCCTTGGCCTGAGCCTGCTGGGACGATGCCATGGTGCCGGCAGCGGTGAGAGCAACGAGAGCGAAAGCAGCAATCTTGGACTTGATCGACATGGGATAACTCCATCCTGTTGAAGTGCAGCCATCGTGGCCTGCATGCCAATCAGTCGGAGCCCAAACGGATCGGGTTCGAGACCCGGTCGAACTATTTGGTTTCAGGCAAATTCTTTTGGTTTCAGGATTGTGTCGTCATCCGCGCGGAATATGTCGTCGCGTGAATCGCGCAATCCGCGGTTAACCACATCTCACGCGCCGGCATCCGGTTCGCGATCAAACGCTGTCACGTCGAAGCGATGCATGTCCGCGAGCAGTTCGCAGAATCCTTTTGCGCCGTGTGCCAGCAGTTTCTCGCCCTTGTCGGCTGATGCCTGCGTGGCGTCGCCAATCGCGCCGCTGGGATGCAGGTCTTCGGCCTGCCACGCGAATGGCGCGGGCCGGCTTGCGGACAGCCAGCGATAGTTCTTCTCCATCGCGATCGCCGACGATGCGAAGTTCGCGATCTTGTCGTTGCACACATGCTGCGGATAGCGCGCCAGCATGATCGATGTTTCCACGGCGCCGCCATGAATCCCGTGACGCAATTCTTCGTCGGTGAACAGGCCATCCGGCGCACCGAACCGATTCCATCCGGTGGTGGCGACCAGCATGCCGTATTCGGCGCGCAGGTCCTGCGCCGCGAGCGTCATTGCTGCACTGTTGCCGCCGTGGCTAGTGACGATCACGAGTTTCTGAACGCCGGCGCGCGCGACGCTTTCGCCGATCGCGGTCCAGGTCTGCAATGCGATCTCGGTCGGCAAGGTCAGCGTACCGGGAAAGGCGAGGTGCTCGGTCGAAATGCCCACAGGTTGAAGCGGCAGGAACGTTACCGGAATATCGGCGGGCAGCAGGCGCTGGACCTCTGCAAGATAAGCCTCCGCAATCATGACGTCAGTGCCGAGGGGCAGATGCGGTCCGTGCTGCTCGGTCGCGGCCAATGGCAGCACTGCAATCCAGGAGGCCGGATCGCTCTTGGCGATGTCGGGCCAGTGAATGGCAGTCCAGTCGCGGGGCGGCATATTGGCAGTCATCGAGGTGCGTTTCTTTGGTCAATTTTGCAGGGTAGTCTGGCAGCAGATTGCTTCCTATCATGGGCCATAACGGTCGACGGAGTCCAATATGAGCCCGATATCCCTGCTGCGCGCGTTAACCATTGGCGCATTGGCCGTGATGGCCGTGTGGTCGCCTGCCGCGGCGGAAACCAGGCTCGACAAGGTCAGTTTCGGAACCAACTGGGTGGCCGAGGCTGAACATGGCGGCTTCTTCCAGGCGGTCGCGGACGGCACCTACAAGAATTACGGCCTCGACGTCACCATCGTGCCGGGCGGCCCGAACGTGAACAACCGCATCCTGTTGATCTCGGGCAAGCTCGACTTCTTCATGAGCGCGAACACGCTGCAATCCTTCGATGCCGTCGCCAATAATGTGCCGGTGGTCGCTGTCGCCGCGATCTTCCAGAAGGACCCGCAGGTCTTTCTGGCGCATCCCAATCCCAAGGTGACCAAGCTCGAAGATCTCAAGCCGATGACGCTGCTGATCTCGAAGGAGGGCGTCGCCGGCTATTTCCAATGGATGCGATCCGAGCTTGGCTTCAGCGCGTCCAAGGTCAAGCCTTACACCTATAATGCGCAGCCTTTCATCGTCGACAAGAACAGTGCGATGCAGGGCTATGTTACGTCCGAGCCGTTCGTGGTCGAGAAGCAAGCCAATTTCAAGCCAACCGTGATGCTGCTCGCGGATTACGGTTTCGATGGCTATTCGACCTTGATCGAAACGCGCCGCGAATGGGTCGATAAGAAGCCGGACCTTGTCCAGCGTTTCGTCGATGCCTCGATGATCGGCTGGTACAACTATCTCTATGGCGACAACAAAGCCGCCAATGAAGTCATCAAGAAGCTCAACCCGGAAATGACCGATGACCTGCTGGCCTATTCCATCGCCAAGATGAAGGAATACGGCATCGTCGACTCAGGTGATGCGCTCAAAGACGGTATCGGCGCCATGAGCGAAGCGCGTGTTGCCAGCTTCTTCGACAAGATGTCACGCGCAGGCGTGGTCAAGCGCGACATCGACTATCGCAAGGCCTATACGCTGCAATTCATCAACAAGGGTGTCGGTCTCGATCTCCGGCCGAAGAAGTAGCCCGGCAGATGGTCGAACCTGCGTTGCCGTCGAGCGATGCCCCCACCGCCGTGCGCCTGCGCGGTGTCACGAAGGTCTATGACAATGGCACCGTGGCGCTGGGGCCGCTTGATCTCGACATTCGCAAGGGCGAGTTCGTCTCGCTGTTGGGCTCGTCCGGCTGCGGCAAATCTACTGCACTCCGCCTGATTGCAGGCCTGATCGTGCCGTCAGCGGGCACTTTAGATGTCGCTGCGCAGAGCAGCGGTCACGCCATTGGGTTCGTGTTCCAGGAGCCGACGCTGATGCCGTGGAGCACAATCCGGGAGAATGTGCGGCTGCCGCTGAAGCTGGCACATATGCCGGATGCGCAGTCGACGGCGCGGGTGGATGAGGTGCTCGCACAGGTCGGTCTCGCGGACTTTGCCGAAGCCTATCCGCGCGAATTGTCGGGTGGCATGAAGATGCGGGCGTCGCTGGCCCGCGCGCTGGTGACTGAGCCGGATATCCTGCTGATGGACGAGCCGTTTGCGGCGCTCGACGAGATCACGCGCTTCCGGCTCAACAACGACCTGCTGGCGCTATGGCGTGAACTCGGCAAGACGGTCATCTTCGTCACCCATTCGGTGTTCGAGTCGGTTTATCTGTCGCAGCGCGTTGTGGTGATGACCTCGCGGCCTGGTCGCGTCAGCGCCGAATGTCGTATCGAATCCTCTGAACCGCGCGCCGACGCGTTTCGCACCTCGATGGCCTATGCCGGCTATTGCCGCGCCGTCTCGCAGGCGCTGATGCAGGCCAGTGACGAGATGGCCAATGACGCAAAGGCACGGGCATGAAAGGGCTGGAGCCACTGCCCACAGTCGATCGCGGTTCGGTCGTGCCGGGCAGCGATATGCAATGGCAGCGCATTGTCTGGCCCGTCGTCGTGTTCATTGCGGGCATCGTGTTGTGGGATCTCGTCGTTCGGATCGGCGAAATCCCGCCCTATTTGCTGCCCGGCCCCTTACTCGTTTTCAAGACGCTGATCGCCGACTGGCCGGTTCTGTCTGAATCCCTCGGCGTGACGCTTTTGACCGCGCTGGAGGGCTTCATCGCCGCAGCCATCGGCGGCATCGCATTGGCTCTGTTGTTCAACCAGTCCAAATGGCTGGAATATTCGCTGCTGCCCTATGCCATCGTGCTGCAGGTGACGCCCGTCATCGCCATCGCGCCGCTGATGCTGATCTATCTGCCGCAGCAGACGGCCGTCGTTGTCTGCGCCTGGATCGTGGCATTCTTCCCGGTGCTGGCCAATACGACGCTCGGTCTCAATTCGGTAGATCGCAATCTGGCCGGGCTATTCCAGCTCTACCGCGCATCGCGCTGGCAGGTGCTGCGCTATCTGAAGTTTCCGGCGGCACTGCCATTCATACTTGGCGGATTGCGCATTGCCGGCGGATTGTCGCTGATCGGCGCGGTGGCGGCGGAAATCGCTGCAGGTGCGGCGGGTGCTGGTTCAGGCCTCGCCTATCGCATTTCGGAATCCAGCTATCGCCTCAATATTCCCCGAATGTTCGCTGCGTTATTGTTGCTGTCCGTTGCGGGGATTGTGATTTATATGCTGCTCGCGCTGGTATCCCACATTGTGTTGCGGCGCTGGCATGAGAGTGCACTGCGAAAGGAAAAATAATGGGGACGGGAATCTCTTCGGACAAAATCGACCTGCTGATCTATGGACCGACGAAGCCGCTGATCAATAACGGTTTCTCGGATCAGTTCGTATTGCATAAATATGAAACCCAGCACGATCTCGAACGGCTGCCGGCGGGCGTCGCCGAGAAAATCCGTGGCATTGCCGTGACCGGCCTGGTGCCAACCAACAGCGCCGTGCTGGCGAAATATCCCAAGGTCGAGATCATCTCCTCGTTCGGCGTCGGCTACGATCACATCGACGCGAAATATGCCGCCGAGAACAACATCCTCGTTACCAACACGCCGGATGTGCTGACCGAGGAAGTCGCCGATACGGCGCTCGGCCTGTTCATCGCGACTGCCCGCGAATTCATCAAAGCGGACAAATATGTCCGTTCGGGCCTGTGGCTGACGCAGCCCTATCCGCTCACAGTCGGCTCGCTGCGTGATCGCAAGGTCGGCATGGTGGGCATGGGCCGCATCGGTCAGGCCATCGCGCGCCGTCTCGACGCCTCGCTGGTACCGGTGGTCTATCACTCGCGCAACCCCGCCGCTGGCGTCTCGCACAAGCATTATCCGAACCTGATCGAGATGGCGAAGGCGGTGGATACGCTGATCGTCATTACGCCGGGCGGACCGTCGACGGCCAATCTCGTCAACGCGGAAGTCATGCAGGCGCTCGGTCCGCGCGGCATCATCATCAATATCGCGCGCGGTTCGGTGATCGACGAGCCTGCACTGATTGCGGCCCTCAAATCGGGCACTATTCTGGCCGCTGGCCTCGACGTGTTTGCGCAAGAGCCCAAGGTGCCGGACGAGCTGAAGTCGATGCAGAACGTCGTGCTGCTGCCGCATGTCGGCTCGGCGTCGGTGGTGACGCGCAACGCGATGGATCAGCTGGTGGTCGACAACCTCAAGCTCTGGTTCGCCGGCAAGGCGCCGACGACGCCGATTGCGGAAACACCGATAAAGGGGCGCTGATCGTGAGACTCGCGTCGGGGCGCTGTCGATATTTTGCGCTGGCAGTTGCCGGCGCGATGCTCGTCGGCGCACCGGCGCGAGCGCAGGACGCTGCCACCCTTCGAAAAAACATGATCGGGCAGTGGGAGCTCTCCACCACCGAGCGCAGCAAGACCTGCGTGGTGACGCTGAAGAACGACACGTCGCCACAGGGGCTGAAGCTCGAACTCGAACCGGATTGCGCAAAGGCGCTGCCCTTCACCAAGGACATCGCAGCCTGGAACATCAAGGGGCTCGATATCGTCCGGCTGCAGAATCCGACGGGCGAAGCGGTGATCGATTTCACCGAAGTCGAGAGCGGCATCTTCGAAGGCATTCGTACCGGCGAAGGCGTCTATATCCTGCAGAATCTCGCTGCAGCCCGCTCGCTGACCAAGTCGATGGACCAGATGATTGGCGATTGGTCGATGGTGCGCGGCAGCGGCCGCGTGGTCTGCGGTCTGACGCTGACCAATACCGAGACGACCCAGGATAATTTCGCCGTGTTCCTGAAGCCGCGCTGCGACCCCCTGGTGGCGAATTTCAATCCCAAACAGTGGCGCCTCGAACGCGGCGAATTGCTGATGATGTCAGCATCGGGCGAGACCTGGCATTTCGAGGCTGACGACAACGCGCAGTGGCGCCGTGTGCCGGATAGTGCTGATCCGCTCATCCTGCTGCGACAGTAGGAGGTCGCTCCGCGCCCGCTTTTGCGGGGACGACGAGGAGAGGTCGTTGCCTGGATTGCGCGCTACGCATCAATCCGTCTGGTTCAAATCAGCTTCTTCGAACCTATTTCCGCTGCGCGTTACCAAGATGAAATGGTTCAAACCCGATTGGAGGGTGAGATGAAATTTTTCGCCTTGGCTTTTTCGTGCCTTTTATTTTTCTCAATGCCTGCCAACGCAAATGACGCAGACACCTTTAATGCAATGGTCGCATTGGCGAACAAGGGAGATGCAGAGGCGCAATATCATGTGGGCATGATGTACAATAATGGCATCGGCACACAACAGGATCGCAGGCAGGCCTTTGAGTGGTTTCAAAAATCGGCTGCGTTGAACGACCCGTTGGGAGCCTACAAGCTTGGTTGTTACTATGACGGGCAAGGCGCAGGCATCGTGGAGTCTGACTCGGATCAAGCTTTAAAATACAAGCTTGTTTCTGCCGAAGCCGGCTATGCGCTTGCGCAGCACGATGTCGCCAATCTGTATGACAAGCGAGGAAATTCGGAAGAAGCGCTCAAGTGGTGGAAGAGGGCGGGTGATCAGGGATATCCCGGTGCCCTCTTTGGTTTGTCCCGTTTGTATTCCGCCGGAAAAGGAGCGCCAAAGGATCTGTCTTTGTCGTATGCGTATTTCAAACTCTCGAAGCTGGCGCCCGCGAAAAATGTGAATGAGATGGCTGCACTGTTGTCCGAACAAGAACTTAAGAACGCAGAAAAATTGGTGTCCGAATGGAAGCCGCGGACAACTGCTTTAACACTCAAGGCAAAGAGCGGCATTCGAGCAGCAGAAGAATACGTCAAAACCATCAAAAACTAAGTGTTCTGATTGGCCTTAGATCAACTTCAGCCCCTTAAGGCTGGCGTGGCCGTGTTTACCGACGATGATGTGATCATGCACCGCGATGCCGAGCGGGGCGGCGACATCGATCACCGCCTTGGTCATCTGCACATCGGCCTGCGACGGTGTCGGGTCGCCGGAAGGATGATTGTGCACCATGATGATGGCCGTCGCTGACAGTTCGAGCGCGCGCTTCACGACCTCACGCGGATAGACCGGTGTGTGATCGACGGTGCCGACCTGCTGGACCTCGTCCGAGATCAACTGGTTGCGCTTGTCCAGGAACAGAATGCGGAACTGCTCCTTGTCGGCGAAGGCCATGGCCGTGCGGCAATAGTCGATCACCGTGGCCCATGACGACAATGCGGTGCGCTGTTTCAATTGCCCCTTGGCAACGCGGCTGGTGGCAGCAGCGATCAGTTTGATCTCGGTGATGGCGGCTTCGCCGAGGCCGCCGATTTCGCGCAGCCGCGTGTCCGGGGCATGCACGGTTTCGGCAAAGGAGCCGAACTTGGTGATCAGCGATTTCGCCAGCGGCTTCACATCCCTGCGCGGCAGCGCACGGAACAGCACCATTTCCAGCAGTTCGTAGTCGCTCAGCGCATCGGCGCCGACGCTGCGAAAGCGCTCACGCAGTCGCTCCCGATGGCCATGATAATGCGGCGCTTCGGCAAGACCCGGCGGCACAGTCGGATCGATGGGGCTAACGGGCATGTGGCGCAAACGCTCGCATGGACATTATCCGCGAGCATGCCGTGCCCGGCTGCATTTGCAACCAGAAAGTGTTCGCTGTCGTGTGGCGATTTGAAGTTTAGGCGACGGGCGCGGGCGGCTGTTCGTTATGCCGCTTGGACAGCGTGAAAATCTCGACGCCGGTGGCGGTTACGCCAACGGTGTGCTCGAACTGCGCCGACAGCGACCGGTCGCGGGTCACGGCGGTCCAGCCGTCGGACAGAACCTTCACATGCGGCTTGCCGAGATTGATCATCGGCTCGATGGTGAAGAACATGCCGGGGCGCAAGGTCACGCCTTCGCCGGGGCGGCCGACATGGATGATGTTCGGTTCGTCATGGAACATACGGCCGAGGCCATGGCCGCAAAAATCGCGCACCACGCTCATCTGCTGCGGTTCGACGAAGCTCTGGATCGCATGGCCGATGTCGCCGGTGGTATTGCCGGGCTTGACCACGGCGATGCCGCGCATCAGCGATTCATAAGTGACCTCGACCAGTCGTTCCGCCTTGCGGGCGAGTTCGCCGACGCCATACATCCGGCTGGAATCGCCATACCAGCCCTCGACGATGAAGGTGACGTCGACATTGACGATGTCGCCTTCCTTCAGCGCACGGTCGCCGGGCATGCCATGGCAGACCACATGATTGATCGACGTGCAGGTCGAATAGCGATAGCCGCGATACATCAGCGTGGCCGGGAAGGCGCCATGGCTGAAGGCGAATTCGCGGACGAAGTCGTCGATCGCCGAGGTCAGCACGCCCGGCTTCACCAGATCGGTCAGCTCGTCGAGACACTGCGACACCAGCGCGCCGGCCTTGCGCATGCCAGCAAAAGCGGCGGGACCATGCAGCTTGATCTGACCGGTTTTGCGCTGGGAGGTTTCGGAGGCTTCGACGTAGCTCATCAGGTGATCTTGCCAGGCAGGATGCGACGGGAATGTGCGATTTGAGGCCCCAATTTAATGGCTGGGGCGGTCAGCGCAAGCCAAAGCAGCCCCTCCGGGATCTCATCGCTCGGTTCCCAAGCCGACCATATTCATGGCTGAATCGGCACTCGGCCGGCCAGAACGATGCCGCCATGGTCGATCCGGCAGGTATAGGCGATGGCTTCGACGCCTGCGGCGCGGGCCTTGTCAAAGGCGCGGCTATATGCCGGGTCGATATCCCGCGCCAGCGCAAAAGCCGTGGACGAACCGATCTGGGCCACGAACAACATCACGGCCCGGGCGCCTGCGGCGACCATGGCGGCCAGTTCGTCGAGATGGCGGGCGCCGCGCGCGGTGACGGAATCCGGGAATTCGGCCAAACTTGGCTGGCGCATCATGTGGACGTTTTTGACCTCGACATAGCAGGGCGGCCGTGACGGGTGTTCCAGCAGGAAATCCACCCGCGACGCAGCGCCGTATTTCACCTCACGGCGGATGGTGTCGTAGCCGGCGAGTTCGGGGATCGCATTGGCGGCCAGCGCCTCGGCGACAATGGCATTGGGGTGCATTGTATTGACGCCGACCAGTTCCGGGCCATTGCCGAAATCGGCTTCGATCAGCTCCCATGAAAAAGGCAGCTTGCGGGTCTTGCTCGGCGACTTCGACAGCCAGACCCGCGCGCCGGGCGCCTGCAGGCCGAGCATCGCGCCGGGATTGGCGACATGGGCGGTGATCATGCTGCCATCGGCGAGCTCGACATCGGCAAGGAAGCGCTTGTAGCGCCGCAGCAGCGTCGCCGGAACCAGATCGGCCTGTAGCTTCATCGGAACTACTCCGGACCGGATGCGACTTCGACAATGGTTTCGACCGGTAGTGCACCGCCACGGATCTTCAGCTCGCGGACCGGATAGGGCACGCGGATGCCCTCACGCTTGAAGGCATCCCACAGTCCCAGCATCACCTCGCTCTTCACGGCATCCATGCCGTCGGGCGAGTCGATCCAGAAGGTCAGCGAGAATTTCATGCCGGCTTCGGCGAATTCAGTGAGGATGCAGTTCGGCGTCTTGGCCGTATTGGCCCGTGGCGATGCCGTTGCGACGTCGATAGCCAGCTTGCAGACGACGCGCGGATCCGCATCGTAATTGGCGCTGAAATTGACCTTCACCAGCGTGTCCTTGTCCGTATAAGTCCAGTTCACCACCTTCTGGGTAATGAGGTCCTCGTTGGGGATCAGGAACTCGCGGCCGTCGCCCGCGGCGACCGAGATGTAGCGCGTATTCATCGCACTGATGCGGCCGGAGCTGTCCCCGATGGTGACGAGATCGCCGGGTTTCACCGATTTGTCCGCCAGCAGGATCACGCCGCTGATGAAATTGGCGACGATTTTCTGCAGGCCGAAACCGATACCGACACCGACTGCACCGGAGAACACGGCGAGCGCCGAGAGGTTGATGCCGACCGCACCCATGACGAGAGCGACGGCGAACACCATCAAGAGCAGACGCACTAGCTTGATCAGCAGGACCTGGATCGAGGGCGTGAGGTCATGGGATTGCCTGATGCGTCCTTCGAGAAAATTGCTGGCGATGTTCGAGAGCCATAGCGCTACCGCGAGCAAGACGCCGAGCTTGATCAAGAGTAGCGGGGTCAACCGGAGGCCGCCGAGGTCGATCCCGTTCGCATCCAGCATGGTGATGGTCGGCTGCAACTGGCCGACAATGCTGAGGGCCGCCACGAACCAGGCCGAGATCGACACCAGCCGGACTAGGAATTCGTTACGGATCACGCTGGTGACAAGCCGGATCACTAGCCACGCGAGTGCAAGCTTCGCGGCCACTGACAGCAAATAGCTGCGGCTGGGCCATGTCACGCTCAGCATGATCACGCGGTCGAGGGTCATCAGGATCGCAAAGGCCGCAGTGGCCGCGCTGCCGACGAGAATGCGCATGAACATGCGCAGCGGCGCCGGCCAGCCCATCGCCAGCGAGGTCATATCGACCCGCGAGCGGATTGCGGCCCCGATGGCGAAGGCAATGCCGCCGCCGGCCATCATAAGTCCGAGCTGCAAATAGAACCACGGCGAGGTTACCTCGGCGCCGAACGATCGTGCGGTTGCCAGCACGAATTCGTGGGTGTCGGTCAGGTCAAGCATCGCGCAGCTCTCGTTGTCGTGAATGTATCGTGTGGTGTGGAATCATCGCTGGACGGCGTATTTGATTCGGATGGGTAGAGATTCACACAAGCACCACGTCGACGCCATTGAGTGGAGCTTCTGCCTTGGGCAATTTCCGAGAAATATACCTGCAAATAGATATCACGCAGAAAACGTTTGGCGTCTCGGGATGACGACGATAAGCATGGATTTACAAGTATTTCCGGCCTCGGAGCCTCATGGCGTCACTTGATTCCGTCAGCATTGCCATCCTTCTCGGCGCAGTTCTGGTCATGGCCGGCATCCTGTCCAGCCTGCTCGCGCTTCGCTTCGGCGCGCCCTTACTGCTGTTCTTCCTGTTTATCGGCATGGTGGCCGGCGAAGCGGGCCCCGGCGGACTGCGGTTTGACGATGTCCATACAACCTATGTGGTCGGCTCGGTTGCACTCGCGCTGATCCTCTTCGACGGTGGGTTGAAGACACGATTTCAGGCCATTCGCGCGGTGCTGGCCCCGTCGATGGTGCTGGCCACGATTGGCGTGTTGTTGACGGCGTTGATCACGGCACCGGTCGCCAAATATGCCCTCGACCTGAACTGGACCCAGGCGCTGCTAACTGGCGCGGTGGTGGCTTCCACTGACGCGGCGGCTGTTTTTCTGCTGGTCCACGCGCAAGGCCTACGCCTTAGGCCGAGGGTTGGCGCGACGCTGGAAGTTGAGTCCGGAACGAACGATCCGTTCGCCGTCTTTCTGACCCTGACGCTGGTCAAGCTTCTGTCGCTGGGGGACGCCTCTGCCGGTCACGTAGCAATGGAATTTGTTCAGGAAGCCGTGCTGGGCACCCTGATTGGCGTCGTCGGTGGCCGGCTGGTTGTCCTGGCCATGAATCGCGTGGCGTTGCCGCAGGGGTTGCATGCGCCCTTCGTCTGCACCGCGGCTCTGGTGATCTTCGGGCTGGCTCAGATCGCTCACGCCTCAGGCTTTCTGGCGGTCTATCTTGCCGGCATCATCATCGGCAATCGTCCGACGCGGGCGCATAATTCCGTGGTGACGTTCCTCGACGCTGCGACGTGGCTGGCGCAGATCGTGATGTTCGTCATGCTCGGTCTTCTGGTGTCGCCGGAGCGGCTGGTGGGCAGCATCGTTCCGGCGGTCGGCGTTGCCCTGGTTCTGATGTTCGTGGCGCGCCCGGTCGCGGTCTTCCTGTGTTTGCAGCCCTTCCGCTTCAACTGGCGCGAAAAGATGTTCGTTTCGTGGGTCGGTCTGCGCGGTGCCGTCGCAATCTTCCTTGCCTCGATCCCGATGCTGGTTGGTCTGCCCAAGGCGTCGCTGTATTTCGACGTCGCTTTCGTGGTCGTGATCATCTCGCTGTTGTTTCAGGGATGGACGCTGGCTTTTGCCGCCCGGAAGCTGCATGTCGCTCTGCCGCGCACCGACAGGGGGCCGCGCCGTATCGAACTCGATTTGCCAGGTCAGCTCGAACAGCAACTGGTCGGCTATGCCGTGCGCCCGAAGAGCCTCTATCTGAAACGCAACCTCATTCCGTCGTGGTCGAAGCCGACGCTGGTCATTCGCGATGAGCGCATACTGACGCCGGCGGAGGCCGAGCCTGTTACGGCCGGCGATTACATCTATCTGCTGGCGCCGCCGGAAAAGGCCGAGGCGCTGGATCGCTTCTTTGTCGACATGCCGCCGAGCACGGCGCCGGACCCGCATCTGCTTGGTGATTTCATGGTGTCTGGCGAAATCACTCTCGGCGATCTTGCGGCGATCTACGGCATCGCCGTCGATCCAGCCCAGGCATCGCTGACGCTGGCCGATTATTTCGATATCCATCTCGATCATGCGCCGACTGTTGGCGCCGCCTTGCCGATCGACAGTATTGATCTTGTCGCGCGCAGTCTTGGTGGCGGACGCGTTAATGTGGTTGGCCTGCGTCTGCCCGAAGATGAAGATCCCGCGCCGCCAAAGCTGACACGCAGGCAAGCCCTCAAGGCGAAACTGAAGCGAGGCTGGACCACGCTGTCCGGCGCCTGATTGGCTCAGGCTGCCGGGATGATACGCGGCAGGATCTCGGTGCCACCGAAGGCCGCGACACGGCCACGCTTCAGCATCACGACCTGCGTCGCCAGTTGCCGCATCTCGTCGGCATCGTGACTGACGAAGACCATCGGCACATCGCCTGCATCGCGCAGCCGCTTGAGGTAGGGCAGGATCTCCGCCTTCCGCTCCTCGTCGAGCGCACCCATCGGTTCGTCGAGCAGTAGCAGTCTCGGTTGAGATAGCAGCGCACGTCCCAGCGCGACGCGCTGGCGTTCGCCGCCCGAGAGGCCGCCGGGACGGCGATCGAGCAGATGTCCGATATCAAGCATCTCCGTAATGCGTGTTTCCTCAGCGGGATCGCGTGTCAGACGGTTCATCCGGCGACCGTAGTCGAGGTTCTGCGCGACGCTCAGATGCGGAAACAGTCGCGCATCCTGAAACACGTAGCCGATGCGGCGCCGATGCGGCGGGACGTGGATGCGCGCGCTGCCGTCATAGAGCACGTCACTATCCACGGCGATTATGCCGCGATCCGGCTGCACGAGGCCGGCAATCATGCTGACCAGCGAGGTCTTGCCCGCGCCTGAGGAGCCGAACAGGCCCGTCACGCGGCCTTCGCTGGTGAAGGCGACGTCGACTGAAAATTCGCCGAGTTGTTTGAACACATCAACGCGCAGCACGATCAGTTTCCGTGTAGCCGTTGCGTCGCGCGGCGCGCGAACCATTCCGAAGCGATAAGCGCCAGTACGGCGATGCCGATGGAGATCATCACCAGACGTGAGGCTGCCGCGTCACCGTCGGGCGTCTGGATCAACGAGTAGATCGCGGAGGAAATCGTCTGGGTCTCGCCGGGAATGTTTGAGACAAAAGTAATAGTGGCGCCGAATTCGCCGATGGCCTTGGCAAAGCCGAGCACCATGCCGGCCAGGACGCCGGGCAGCGCCAGCGGCAGGGTCACGGTCGCAAACACTTTCCAGGGCGATGCGCCGAGCGTGCTCGACGCCTGTTCGAGCCGCCGGTCAACCGCTTCAATCGAGAGCCGGATCGGCCGCACCAGCAGAGGGAACGACATCACGCCGCATGCAAGCGCGGCACCCGTCCAGCGAAAGGCGAAGACGATGCCGAGATGTTCGGAGAGCCACGCGCCGAGAATGCCGCGCTTGCCGAGCAGCAACAGCAGTAGATAGCCGGTGACGACGGGCGGCAGCACCAGCGGCAGATAGATTATGGCGTCGATGATCGGCTTGCCCCAGAAGTCACGTCGCGCGAGCAGCCAAGCGACGCCGATTCCAATCGGCGTCGAGATCAATGTCGCGATCACGGCGACCCTGACTGAAAGCAGGATCGCCGTCCATTCTTCAGGGGAGATGTCGGACACGTGTCAGGACGTCGGCTTGACCAGGAACGTGAAGCCGTACTTCTCAAGAACCGTCTTTGCGGCCGATGACCTCAGGAAGGCCAGATAGTCGGCAGCTTCGGTCTTCGCGGTGGTGGTCGCCGCGACCGGATAGATGATCGCCGGGTGCGAGTCCGACGGGAAGGTGCCGATGATCTTCACGCCCGGATCGATCTTGGCATCGGTCGCATAGACGATGCCAAGCGGAGCTTCACCGCGTGAGACCAGCGTCAGCGCAGCGCGCACGCTCTCGGCCATGGCGAATTTCGACTCGGCGGCGGTCCAGCTGTCGAGCTTCTCAAGCGCGGCCTTTGCGTATTTGCCGACTGGGACCGACTTCACATCGCCGGTGGCGATCTTGCCGTCGCCGGCGAGCTTGGCGAGATCGAAGCCTTGACCGATGGTGACGTTGTCGAGCTTGGCGTCCTTTGCGGCGATCAGCACGATGCTGTTGCCGAGGAGGTCGGTGCGCGTGGCGACGTTGATGTTCTTTTTGCCGATGGCGTAGTCCATCCAGTCGGTGTCGGCGGACACGAAGACGTCGGCCGGCGCGCCTTGTTCGATCTGCTTGGTGAGCGCCGAGCTTGCAGCATAGCTGGCGGTGATCTTCACGCCGGTCTTGGCAGTGTAGGCGGCATCGAGCTCGTCGAGCGCGTTCTTCATCGACGCTGCGGCGAACACGGTGAGGGTTTTGTCCTGCGCATGGGCAGGCGTGAAGGTCGATCCGAGCAGGATCGAGAACGCAGCGAAAAGTCCGGCAAAACGGTTCATGTGGCGCTCCATGCGTGAGCGCAGCGCAAAGTGCGCGCAACTCAGGTGTTGGTTGGGTGGGACATGCGACAGGCGGAAGCGCCGTTCCGGCAATCCCGAGGACTTACGGTCCGCAGGGATATCGCTGGGGAATAATATCAGGCTGGCCAAGGGGGTAAAGGCCCTTGGGCGCGGAGGCCTCTAAGGCTGCCGTCACTCGGACGGCAGCACGGCCAAGCTGATGGTGTTTTCAGTGACGCCGCTGACCTGGATCACGAACGGACCTGCCGCGAGATCGTACTTCATGGTCTTGCGGATGCCGGCGCAGTCGGTCGCGCCGCTGAACTCCATCGGCTTCAGGATCTCGCCATCCTGCACCACGTCGACCCACGCCGCCGACGACAGGCTGACGGTGTATGTGCCGGCCTTCGGCGCCTTCTGGAAGCGCGCAAAGCCTGCAAATGTGCCGTCTTTCGGCTTTCGCTCTGGGGACGTCGGCAGCTTCGCCTCAGCGGGTGTCTTCAAATCAAGGATCGCTGCGGCGGGAATTGCGAGGTCGGCACCAGAGGTAATCTTGAGGCGATCTTGCGCCGTCAGTGCGGCGCGTTCCTTGTCGATCGACCACTTGAACTTGTCACAGCCGCTGGGCTCGGCCGCCCAGGCTGGCGCCGAGCCAAATAGCGCAGGCGCCGAACCGAGCAGTGTGAGCGCGACAATCAGACGCGCATACATGATCAATCCACCGCGATCATGACGTCGGAGGCTTTCACCACGACGATGCATTTGCCGCCGGCCTTGAGCGCCAGATCGTCAACGGCTTCGTTGGTGATTGACGAGGTCACGACCTGGCCGCCGCCGATGTCGACGCGGACATGCGACGTGGTCGCGCCCTTGGTGACTTCGAGGACAGTACCCTTGATCTGGTTGCGTGCACTGATGCGCATGTTGGATCTCGCCGATTGGGCCGGGCAGCTGACAGCCGCGGCTGATATGGAAGGAGTGCGGGAGGGGCGCCCGTTGTTGATCGTCGGCTTACGGCACAACGATGGCGTGTTCTAACCCGGTTTCACGACAATGCGATAGCCAATCGGCCGATCACGGTGCCGTCAGAACCTGTCGGCACGCAGCCGGCATTTCTGCGAGCGTCATCGGTGGCTTCGGCTTGGGCGGAACCGGCGGCGGCTTTGGATGCAGCACGGCATCGCTGAACCAGTAAGCCAGATCGCCGGCGCTGCAGCCCTCGGAATCAGTCGGCGGTGGCTGGGATTCGCATTCGGCACTGCCGACCGGGCATTTGATGCGGACATGGAAATGATAATCATGGCCGTACATCGGCCGCACCTTCGACAGCCAGCTGCGGTCGCCTTTGGCCTCGCGGCACAGCGCCTTCTTGATGGCGGCGTTGACGAAGATGCGCTCCACGCTGGGCTCCACCGCCGCGGCGCGGATCACCGGCAGATGGGACGGCGTCCAGGTAGTCGGATCGATGTCGAGCCGGTCGTGCCGCACCATCATCACCGCCGACATCTCCTCGCGCTCGTTGCGCGAGAGCTGGCGGTTCGGCATCGGCGTCAGCCAGATATCGGCATCAAGCCCGACCTGATGGCTGGCATGGCCTGTGATCATCGGGCCGCCGCGCGGCTGCGACATGTCACCGACTAGGATGCCTGGCCAGCCGGCGTTCTTGTTAGCCTTGACCGATAGCCGCTCCAGCAGCTCGACGAGTTGCGGATGCGCCCAGTTGCGGTTGCGCGATAGCCGCATCACCTGCCAGGTCGGCCCGTTGATCGGCAGCGCTTCGGCACCTGCGATGCAGCCCTTGGCGTAGAAGCCGACCACGCGCACCGGCGATTTCGTCGGCAGCACCTTGCGGCCGAATAGTTCTTTGGCGCCGATGGCCGGGTCGTTCGGATTGGCCAGCGGCGGCAGCGGTTTCAGATCGACGCTGCCTTTGGTTTGCGCCAACGCCAGCGGCGTTGAAGCAATGACGGCGGGCAGGAATATGAGGCTGAGAATCAGGCGAAGGCTCATGCCGCGACTATAGCTGAAGCTGTCGATGAGGTGAGTGACCTGCGGCACGCATGATTTTAATGCGCGGGTAACCATGTCTGACGCTGGCGCTTTTTTTTGCGTTTGGGTTTGCTGGTCCTCCCGTTGCGACCGGCTCAGTCGTTTTATCAGCGTTTCGAGCCGCTTGCGTCTCTCACTTGGCGGGGATGATCGCGCGTGACCCGGTAACATCCAGACATGGGTAACCATAGGCCCACGGCTTTTGCCTGTTGTGAAGGCACGGGATGTGTACAGGCGCGCAGTTCAGACGGTAATCGGTTGCTGTGAACGGGCATTGATACCGTTTTTTCAGACACTTCTTGCACATATTGTCACACGCGCGTTGCGAGTGGATCATTGATGCCGAAGTTCCGGCCTGAAGCGAAAAAGAAAGCGAAAGCCGGACTGGCGTCTCGGATCACCCGGCCGAGCCGGGCGATCGCGGCTGCACCGAAACTGGCGCCGAAAAAGGGTCTTGTCAGCGGTCCCATTCGCGAGATCGTGCGCCAGCGTGCCCAGGCCGAGGCGGCGATCGCGGAAGCCCGCAAATCCCACGAGCGTCTGCGCGAGGCGATCGACATCCTGCCGCAAGGCATCGTGTTTCTCGATTCCGACGGGCGCTACATCCTCTGGAACAAGAAGTACGCGGAAATCTACAACCGCAGCTCGGATCAGTTCGTGCCGGGTGCGCGTCTGCAGGACACGATCCGCGTCGGTGTCGAACGCGGCGACTATCCTGAGGCCATCGGTCGCGAGGACGAATGGATCGCGGAACGCGTCGCCAAGCTGTTCCATCCAGGCGAACGTCACGAACAGGTTCTGGCCGATGGCCGCGTCGTCCTGATCGAAGAGCGGCTCACCGAAGACGGCGGTGTCATCGGTCTGCGCGTCGACATCACCGAGCTGAAACAGCGCGAGGCGTCGTTCCGCCTGCTGTTCGAGAGCAATCCGGTGCCGATGATCGTCTGTGCGCTCGATGACGAACGCATCCTCAGCGTCAACGACGCTGCGATCGAACATTACGGTTACACGCGTCCGGAATTCGAGAAGCTCACCATCCGCCAGTTGCAGGCTTTCGAGGCCGCCCCGCCCTGGGTCGGCGATCACGCCAATGACGAGCAGGCCGCGCGAACCTGGAAACACGTCAAGGCCGACGGCTCGCTGATCGATCTGGCGATCTATTCGCGGCACCTCGTCTACAACGAGGAGCCAGCCGTGATGCTGGCGCTGATGGATATCACGGAGCGCAAGCGTGCCGAGATGCGGCTGGCTTTCATGTCGCATCATGATGGCCTCACCGGCCTGCCAAATCGCAACCTGCTGCGCCAGCGTCTCGACGAGGTCCTCGCACATACCCGGCGCACCGGCGAGAAGGTCGCGGTGCTGTTTCTCGGCCTCGACAACTTCAAGGGTGTCAACGACACGCTCGGCCATGGTATCGGCGACAAGCTGCTGCGCGGCGTGGCGCGGCGGTTGCGGTCGTCGTTGCGCGAGGAAGACGCGCTGGCGCGGCTGAACTCGGACGAATTCGCCATCATCCAGACCGGCATCAACCGTCCCGAGGATGTCGTGCTGCTGGCGCGCCGGCTGCTCGATGCCGTCGGTGAGACCTATCTGCTCGACGGTCATTCGGTGGTCATCGGTGCCAGCATCGGCATCGCGATGGCGCCGAGCGACGGCGACGAATCCGAGCGGTTGCTCAAGAACGCCGACATGGCGCTGTCGCGCGCCAAGAACGACTCGCGCGGCACCTTCAGCTTCTTCGAGTCCGGCATGGACGCTCGCGCGCAGGCGCGCCGCAAGATCGAGATCGATCTGCGCTCCGCCATTCAGGACGATCAGCTCCGGCCCTTCTACCAGCCGCTGATCGATCTCAAGACCGGCCGCATCACCGGCTGCGAGGCGCTGGTGCGCTGGCCGCATGCGGAGCGCGGCATGATTTCCCCGGCGGATTTCATCCCCGTTGCGGAAGACACCGGCCTGATCAATGCGCTCGGCACGCAGATCCTGCGCCGCGCCTGCAATGAGGCTGCGCGCTGGCCCGATGAAGTGCGCGTCGCAGTCAATCTATCGCCGCTGCAGTTCCGCGTCGGCAATCTGCTCTCGGTGGTGATGGATGCGCTGAAGCATTCGGGACTGCCGCCGCGGCGGCTTGAGCTTGAAATCACCGAGACGCTGCTGCTGGAAAAGAGCAATCAGGTGCTGGCGACCCTGCACGCGCTGCGCGCGCTCGGCGTGCGCATCTCGATGGACGATTTCGGAACCGGCTATTCGTCGCTGAGCTATCTCAGAAGCTTTCCGTTCGACAAGATCAAGATCGACCAGTCCTTCGTGCGCGATCTCGGCTCCAATCGAGACGCGCAGGCCATCGTGCGTTCGATCATCAGCCTCGGCATGGGCCTCGGTGTCACCATCACGGCGGAAGGCGTCGAGACCGAATCCGAACTCGCCTGCCTGCGCAGCGAAGGCTGCCATGAAGGGCAGGGCTTCCTGTTCAGCCGGGCGCGGCCGAATGAGGAGATTGTCGAGCTGCTGCGCGCTCAGGCCATTGCTGCGCCGGATGCGGAACTGTCCGTCCGCGCGCAGGTCGCATAAGGCACGCGCCGATCTCCGCTTCGGCGAGGGCGCGGACGACCCTTCATCCCGTTTCCCATTGCGAGAATGGAGCGCCGGGAGGCGCCAGGGGTTTGCGAGACCCCTTGAGGCTGGCCTTGCGAGGGCCGGCCCGCACGTCAGCACCTGCGGGATTGCGAGTCCCGCAAGGAAGACGCGCGCGTTACGACATCGGTGGGGGTGCGAAGCCCGCCGAGCGAACGCTGCGCCTCCCGGCGCTCCACCAGCAGCTGCCCGGATGACCGGGTCGCCGCTGCAGTCTGATCGATGCTGTGTGTCATGAGCACGCAGCAATCGAGCAGGCTGGAATCGAGGTAACTCGATCTAGGACTAAAGTCAATATCAGTTTAAGCTCGGAGAGATGCCGAAAAATCCCTAGTTGGAAATCTTCGCTTTCGAGCGCTTCACGATATTTTCCATCCGCGCAGAATCCTTGGCGATAACAGCTCCGAACTGATCGGGCTTGTCCGCGATCACGGTCAAACCAAGGCCTTCCAGGCGAGCCGAAACAGTTGAATCTCGCAACGCCTCCACGATCGATGTGTTGAGCTTCTCAATCACGTCCTTGGGGGTCGCCGATGGAGCGACAAAGCCGTACCAGTTGCCCGCGAGGAGATCGGGATAGCCTGCCTGCGGTGACGTCGGCACATTGGGCAGCTGTTTGCTTGGTTCAGGCGCGGTCACGACGATGGGCCTCAGCGCTCCGCTTTGTACCTGCTGGACCGTGTTCGACAGATTATCGCACATCATGGACACCTGACCACCGATGACATCCTGAAGTGCCGGAGCTGCGCCCTGATACGGGATGTGGACGGCATCGATGCCTTCGAGCACCTTCAGCGTCTCGCCGCACAGATGGCTCGTGCTGCCGATACCGGCTGACGCAAATGTCAGCTTGCCCGGCTCGGCCTTGGCCAGCGCCACCAGTTCCTTCAGCGAGTTCGCCTTGACCGACGGATTGACGACCAGGATGTTCGGCGTCGAAGCGCCATTGGTGATGGGCGCGAAATCCTTTTCGGAATTATAGGCGGGCTTTTCATAGATCCACGGATTGATCGCCATCATGCCGGTTGTCGCGAGCAGAATCGTATAGCCATCCGCCGGCGAAGCGGCGACGCGAGCCGCCCCGATGGAGCCGTTGGCGCCGCCGCGGTTCTCGATGATCACGGTGACGCCGAGCGACTTCGACATCAGCGGAGCCACCAGTCGTGGAATCGCGTCCGCCGTGCTTCCAGCCGGATAAGGGACCACGATTGTGATCATTTTTTCCGGAAAGCCGGCCGCTGCCGCGCCGGGCACGCCCAAGGCGACAGGCGCTACCAGCGCCGCCAAAAGAAACGTCGTCCACTTCATCCGTAAATCCTTGCTTGGCATTCTGAAACTCCTGCATGACATCTTGGGAACCATGGTGTTGGCTCCTCCAGGCTTACTGGCGCTTCCACTGCCGCGGTTCTTATCCAGCCGAGTGACCGGTTGCCGTCGACATCGTCTCAGAGAGAGTTGCTGATCACCCCGGGCGGTGCTCAGCCACATGCAACGCACCGGCCCGCTCAAGCGAGTCGAGCATCGCGATCCGGCGCAATAGCGCTCGTCCCTTTTCCGGATCGGCGGCTGCTGCGCGAATGTCGTCGCGGAAACGCGCGCGATCGGCTTCGTCTTTCGCTTCGAGGTTCTTCTTGTTGCGGATGGTGTCGCCCTGAATGGCCTGCATCGTGACCGTGCGGCGCTGCAGATCGTAATCGGCGAGAATGCCCTCATCAGCCGTGCCGTTGATGACTGAACCCAGCTTCGCGGTCAGGTTCAATGCATCATGAATGCCGCCATTCATGCCCATGCCGCCGAGCGGGTTGTTGATATGGGCGGCGTCACCGGCCAGAAACGTGCGGCCTTTCTGGAAATTCGCGGCGACGCGCTGGTGCACACGATAGAGCGTCGTGTGGAGGATGGGGGCGTCCAGCTCTGCGGGAACGATCCGCCGGATCGACGCCGTCACATAGGCTTCGGACAGTGCTTCCTCATCGGATGTTTCCGCGGCCACCGGCATCATCACGCGCCATGCGCCGAGGATACGCAGAAGGAAGTACCAGCGTTCGGGATCGGCGACATAGCTGACCGACGAGACGCCCGGCCGAAGCGCGGTGAAATCGACCGGTGTCGTCATCACGAGGAAACGCTCGGGCCAGGTGAAGCCCTCGAATTCCATATCCTGGCTGCGGCGGACGATGCTGTTCGCACCATCGGCGCCGATCAGCCAGGCGCATTCATGCGTGGTGTCGTGGCCGTTGGCCGTGACCACCACCTTGACGGTATCGCTGGTCTGCTCGACCGATTTGACCTCGCTGCCGAACGCGATCGAGAACAGCGGATTGCCGGACAGGGCGTCCAGAATGATGCGTGTGAGTTTGAACTGTTCGGCTTGCAGGCGGAACGGATGCCGCACCAGATCGGAGATCGCCGCGAAATCGAATGTGCCGAGCACACCGTCCTCGGACGAACTGTACTGGACCGTCGGTGCCTTCAGCCCCTGTGCAATCAACGTGCTGGCGAAACCGAGATCGTCGAGCATGTCCAGCGTGGGCGGATGGAACGTCGATGCGCGCGACTCGCTGCTCAGCGCGTCGTTTTTCTCGAGCACCAGAACCGGAATGTTCTGTCGCACCAGATCTGCGGCAGCCACCATGCCGACCGGCCCTGCACCGGCGATGATGACGGGAAGCTTCGCATTACTCATTCTATCAAGACCTCTTGCGGGGATTTCAGGGAGCATCGGCTCTGATCGGCGGTCCCTCCAAGAGGCTGCCGTCATCGTTTCTGTGGCTCTCAGGCGGGATCGTAGTAGTGCATTTCGAGAAGCAGGCAGCCGCCCTCGGATTTGAACGGACCATGCCACGCGCCTGGCGGTCTAACGGCGTAGGTGTAGCCGGCGAACGGCGTGCCGCCTTGCCCGTTCTCGTCATTGCCAACGATCAGGTCGCCGGAGACGAGAAAGACTTCTTCCCAGTGGTCGTGAACGATCTGCTGTGTGGTGAAGAGACCCGGAGGGAACTTCAGCAATCGCGTCCGGCTGCCGCGTTTGTTCGCGGTATCGAGCGATCCGGACAGGATCTTCTCCAGCGCGCCCGACGCGGGATTGTAGCCCTCGGGCAATTGCCAGCCGCTCTCCATGTCGAGCGTGTGGAATTCGTCATGCAATTTGTTGACTGCCACTGATGTGCTCCTTGAAGTTGATGACCGAAGCACCTGTGCGGGGCACCGCGCTGCAGTCTGCATGTCTTGAGACCGTTGCCGGGGTGTGACCTCGCCAGAGGTCGCCGCCCGCCATGACTTTTGTCATCCGCGGGGAGATTGTTGCCTTGTGCTTAGGCGTGCAAACAATTTAATCTGCGGACATCTTGCGTTTTTGGAATGAACTATGCGCCGCAGAATACCGAGCCTCGGCGCGCTGATGGCGTTCAGCGCGGCTGCCAAACACCTCAGCGTCACCCGTGCCGCCAGCGAACTCGCGCTGACCGAAAGTGCGGTGTCGCGCCAGATTGCGCAGCTGGAGACGCAGCTCGGCGTGAAACTGTTTCATCGGATCAAGAAACGCATCACGTTGACGCGGGCAGGGGCGGCCTACAGCACCCGCGTGGCGCAGACGATCGAGCGGATCGAGCGCGATGCGCTCGAGATCATGGGCTATGAGGCCGACGGCATGGTTCTGGACGTCGCGGCGCTGCCCACTGTCGGCGCCCAGTGGCTCATTCCGCGCCTGCCGGACTTCTATGCGCGCCATCCCGGCGTCGCCGTCAATGTGAGTGCGCGCAACACGCGCTTCTTCTTCAGCGAGACCGCGCTCGATGGCGCGCTGTATTTCGGCGAACCGGACTGGCCGGGCACGCAGGCCGACTATCTGTTCGATGAAATTCTTCTGCCGGTCGGATCGCCGACGCTGATCGGCAGGCGCGGCGAATTGCCGCCAAGCGAGGTCGCCGAGCTGCGGCTTCTGCATCTCGTCACACGCGCCGATGCATGGCGTCGCTGGTTCGATGCTGCGGAGCTCGGCGGCACGAATGTGATCCGCGGGCCGCGTTTCGATATCCAGTCCACTTTGATCAGCGCGGCAAGCTCGGGTCTTGGTGTTGCCCTGCTTCCCGAATTCCTGATTTCCGACCAGCTCAGGTCGGGCAAATTGAAGGTGTTGTCGAGCCTGACCCTGAAAAGCGTCGGCTCGTACTATTTCGCCTGCCCGGAGGAGAAAGCCGGGAATCCTTTGCTGCAGGCATTCCGGGCGTGGTTGCTGTCGCAAGCCCAGGCGTCTGCGCATCCCGGCTCCTCGCCAGGAGCCTTGCGAAAAGAGACTGGTCGCCTCGCGGATCGACGCAGCGTAACGACTGCAGGTGGCAAAGGATAATGATTGTGGGCTCTACCGCGCGCTCTCGTTGATGGTCCAGTAACAGGTCTCCGGTCTGAACCGCGGCGTCTACCGGCAGCACGCGCTTTTGGACGATACCGGCGCGCAGCATGCACTGGCTTCCTTCTGCGCCTCCAGCCAGCGGTCGCGCGGCTTGCAGCTCGCCGGACGCGGGGCAAGCGCCACCGTGAGAACGTCGCCCTGTATGCGCGGGGTATCCGCGCAGTGTAGTTGCATCGGCGCGATGCCATCGCTCACTTCGAAAGTCAGTCGCGCATTGATATCGAGCGCGACATGGTCGGAGACTTTCCGGATGATGGCCGCGAACTTTCCGGCGGTCATATGGGTCCGGTCGCCTTCGACGATGTCCCACAGCTGCACGAAGATCTCCGACCACGCTTCGGGATTGCCGCCGCAATCAAGTGCGGAAAAGGCGCCCGCCTTGACTTCGGTGATGTGGTAGCCCGCCTGAATGCTGTGACCGCTATAGGTGAACACCAAGGGCAGCTTTGGTGCCGCATCGCATGCGGCGAGGAGCGCCCCGATGCTGATGTCGTCGGCGGCGATCTGTGGCGAGGGCGGAATTTCCGGCTTGGCAAGGTCCAGCATCAATGTTACTCCATTATTCGATATTTTTAGGATTATTGAAATATGGAAGAACGTCAAGCCCTGTCGGCTTTCGCAGCGCTGTCCCAGGAGACGCGACTTCGCATCGTGCGGCTGCTCGTGCAGGCCGGTCCCGCCGGGATGCCGGCCGGCGCCATCGCGGAGGCGGCAGGCGTGTCGGCCTCGAATGTGTCCTTCCATCTGAAGGAGCTGACCCAGGCTGGCCTTGCCAGCGCGAAGCGGGAGGCCCGCTCGATTGTCTACACCGCCGATTACGACGCGCTGTCGGGCCTCATTCAGTTCCTGATGCGGGATTGCTGCGCGGGTCATCCCGACATCTGTATGCCGGCCACGGCGTCCGCATGCATGTCGGATGGCAAGGAGCTGTCACGTGCCTGATAGCGTCGACGTCATCATCTATCACAACCCGAATTGCGGTACCTCGCGCAACACGCTGGCCATGATCCGCAATGCCGGCATCGAGCCACACATCATCGAGTATCTGAAGACACCGCCGTCGCGGGCCCTGCTCGTTCAATTGCTCGCGCGCGCCGGCATGTCGGTGCGCGACATCCTGCGTGAGAAGGGCACGCCCTATGCCGAGCTGGGCCTCTCCGACACCAGTCTGACCGACGCGCAGTTGCTCGACGCCATCGAAGCCCATCCGATCCTCATGAACCGCCCGATCGTGGTCTCCGCGCTGGGCGTGAGACTCTGCCGGCCATCCGAAGCGGTTCTGGACATCATGCCCACTCCGCAGCTTGGAGCGTTCTCGAAAGAGGATGGCGACCGGGTCGTGGATGCGAGCGGCCAGCGGATCACAGGACAGCGTCATGACCAGTGAGGCCATCGGCAGGCCGGTTTCCGCTCCAGCCATGGGCTTGTTCGAGCGCTATCTCACGATCTGGGTCGGTCTCTGCATTGTCGTCGGCATTCTGCTGGGCCGATGGATGCCGGCCGTTTTCCATGCGCTGGGCTCGGCGGAGATTGCACAGGTCAATCTGCCGGTGGCTGTCCTCGTCTGGCTGATGATCATTCCCATGCTGCTCAAGGTGGACCTCGGAGCGCTCGGTCACGTTGGCGCACACTGGCGCGGCATTGCCGCGACCGTCGGAATCAACTGGCTGGTGAAGCCGTTCTCGATGGCGCTGCTCGCCTGGCTGTTCATCGGCCATCTGTTCAGGCCGTATCTGCCCGCGGACCAGATCGATAGCTATACGGCTGGTCTGATTCTGCTTGCCGCTGCGCCTTGTACGGCGATGGTGTTTGTCTGGTCGAATCTGGTCGATGGCGAGCCGAACTTCACGTTGGGACAGGTCGCGCTCAACGACACCATCATGGTGGTCGCCTTCGCGCCGATCGTCGGCCTTCTGCTCGGACTGTCATCCATCACCGTGCCTTGGGGCACGTTGCTGTTGTCCGTCCTGCTCTACATCATCGTGCCTGTGGCGATCGCGCAACTCTGGCGGCGCGCATTGCTGGCGAGGGGAGGCGAGGCGGCGCTATCGCAGGCGCTGTCGCTACTCGGCCCGGTATCGCTCGTCGCGCTCCTGCTGACCCTGGTGCTGTTGTTCGGCCTGCAAGGCGAGCAGATCACACGGCAGCCGATGGTTATTGCACTGCTCGCCGTCCCGATCCTGATCCAGGTCTATTTCAATGCCGGTCTCGCCTACTGGCTCAACCGCCGCCTCGGTGTCGCCTGGTGCGTGGCCGGCCCCTCCGCCCTGATCGGCGCATCGAACTTCTTCGAGCTCGCGGTGGCCGCGGCGATCGCACTGTTCGGTTTTCAATCGGGCGCGGCACTGGCAACGGTCGTCGGCGTTCTGATCGAGGTGCCGGTGATGCTCTCCGTGGTTCACATCGTGAAGGCGACACGGGACTGGTACGAGCGGGGAGCTGTGAACTGAGGTGGCAGTCGTTCGTTGGCAAGTCGTATCCGCGCTCGGTACGACGCAGACACTGGCATGGGCTTCCAGCTACTATGTTCCGGCCGTGTTCGCGGATCCCATTTGCGACGACCTGCATCTGTCCAGGACGTGGTTCTTCGCCATGTTCTCCGTGGCGCTGCTGGTGTCGGGTTTGCTCGGGCCGCTCGCCGGCCGCATGATCGACCGCAGCGGTGGCCGGGACGTGCTTGTCGCCACCAATCTGATGTTTGCGGCGGGGCTGGCCTTGCTTGCGGTTGCAACGGGACCGATCACGCTGGCCCTGGCCTGGCTGGTCATCGGCGCCGGCATGGGTTTCGGCCTGTATGAGGCTGCGTTTGCGACGGTTGCGGGATTGTGGGGACGACAGGCCCGCAGTGCGATCACCGGCATCACCCTGTTCGCCGGTTTTGCGAGCACCATCGGCTGGCCGCTCAGTGCCGCGATGATCGATGCCTTCGGCTGGCGCGGCGCCTGCTTCGCATGGGCCGCGTTGCACATCGTCATCGGTCTGCCGCTCAACCGCTTTCTCGTTCCGAAGGCGCCGCCGCATGCGCATCTGGATGAGCCTGCCGTCCCCACATCAGGCATTCCATGGGCGATGATCGTTCTGGCGGGCGTCTTCGGTGCGACCTGGTTTGTCACCACCGCCTTTGCCGCGCACATGCCGCGCCTGCTGGAAGCGCTCGGGGCCACCCCGGCGCAGGCCGTGCTCGCCGGGGCTTTGATGGGGCCTGCGCAAGTCGCAGCCCGGATCGGGGAATTCGGTCTGCTACGACATGCGTCGGCGATGATATCCGCACGCCTGGCCGCGGGCCTGCATCCCGTCGGCGCCGGATTGCTGATCCTGTTCGGCGCGCCCGTCGCGCTGCCATTCGCCCTTCTGCACGGTGCCGGCAATGGCTTGTTCACGATCGCGCGCGGGACGCTTCCGCTGGCCATGTTTGGCGCCGTCGGATACGGCATGCGAACCGGCTGGCTGGCCGCGCCGGCGCGCATCCTGCAGGGTGCAGCGCCGCTGCTGTTCGGCCTTGTGCTGGATCACGGTGGCCCGCGCGTCGCGCTGGCGCTCACAGGCGGGCTGACGTCGCTCGCGTTCCTGGCGCTGTTTTCGTTGAGGGCTCCGGTGGTGAAGCCGGCAACTGGCGTCCTCGTTCAAAATCCGATGAAGAATTGACGTGCTCCATCGACCGGTTGGCCTGTGGTGGGTCGACCGCCCGGCGTGCCGGGCGATCGAACTCGTCAGCGGTTACTGCTTCACATACTGGCAGCCGCCATCCTTCATCGGCCGGAACACCTGATCGCCGGGGACCTCCGCGAGCACCTTGTAGTAATCCCATGGCGCCTTGGATTCTTCCGGCTTCTTGACCTCGAGCAGGAACATGCTGTGCACCATGCGGCCGTCCTCGCGCAGGACGCCGTTATCGGTGAAGGCGTCGCGCACCGGCATCTCGCGCATCTTCGCCAGCACCGGCTTGGTGGCGCGGGTGCCTGCGGCCTGCACGGATTTGAGATAGTGCAGCGTGGCGCTGTAGGTCGCGGCCTGGTTCATGGTCGGCATGCGCTTCATCTTGTCGAAGAACTTCTTGCCGAAGGCGCGGGTGCGATCGTTGAGATCCCAGTAATAGGCCTCGGTGATGATCAGGCCCTGCGCCATCTTCAGGCCGAGCGAGTGGATGTCGGAGATGAACATCACGATGCCCGCGAGCTTCTGGCCGCCGGCGACGATGCCGAATTCCGACGCCTGCTTGATGGTGTTGATGGTGTCGCCACCGCCATTGGCCATGCCGATGATCTTGGCCTTGGACGATTGTGCCTGCAGCAGGAAGGACGAGAAGTCCGCCGTGTTCAGCGGATGCTTGGCGCTGCCGACCACCTTGCCGCCCGCGGCGCGCACCACGTCGCCGGTGTCACGTTCGATGGAATGGCCGAACAGATAGTCCGCTGTGATGAAGTACCAGGAATCGCCGCCCTGCTTGACGATGGCGCTGCCGACGGTGTGGGCGTTGCCATAGGTGTCGTAGGTCCAGTGCGCGGTATAGGGCGAGCACGACTTGCCGGTGATGTCCGACGACGCGGCGTCGGTGACGATCATGATCTTTTCGAACTGCTTCGACATTTCCATGCCGGCCAGCGCAGTGGCCGATGTCGGCATGTCGATGATCATGTCGACATTCTCGGCCTCATACCATTTGCGCGAGATGGTGGCGGCGACGTCGGCCTTGTTCAGCGCATCTGCGGTGACCAGTTCGATCGGCTTGTCGAACATCTTGCCGCCGAATTCCTCGATGGCGATCTTCGCTGCCTCGACATTGCCCTGGCCGCCGATGTCGGCATAGACCGAGGCGAAGTCGGCGAGCACGCCGATCTTGAGCGGAAGCGTGTTGGCCTGCTGGGCCAGTGCGGAAGCGCCAAAAAGCAGCGAAACAGCAAACGTCGTAGCCGCAACCGTGCGGTGCGCGATCATTCAATCCTCCCCAAATTTCATACGCGCCGTTTTCGGCGTCGTGGGGGGCAGCATGAGGGGAGGCGAGCGGGGAGGCAAGGGCGGCGTGGGGGATGTTTGGTCGCAGAAATCTGCCGCATTGCGGCGGGCGGAAAATTGTGCCGGCGGCTAGCTCCGGCCGCGTCTTGCTTTGACGAAGGAGCTCAGCCGGCTGAACGTCGTTGGTTCAAAAATGCAGATCGCCAGCAGGATGAGCCAGGCCACACAGAACAGGGGTAGCGGATGGCTTGTCGCGGGCCACAAATCCCAAATCACATAGGCTTGCGCAATTCCCGGAAGGAACATGGTCAGGAGCAAAGCGGTGAGCAGCGGGAGGTGGCTGAAAGTATAGAAGAAGGTGCAGGCATAGATCAGCATCGTGAGCCACAAGAGCCAGGTCAGGCTGGTTAGCCAGATCACGTCCCCGAGATAATGCGCGACCGCATAGGCCCCGATGAAGACGACGATCGTGGCGATCACACCGTCCGGATTGTAGTGGAATACGGCCAGTGCGGCTGCGGCAATAGACAATGCATCGACGAACCATCCGCGCGCCGTGTCATAGCGGCGGGCGAGATTGTCGGGACAGATCTCTGGAATGCAATTTCCACTCATCCGGAATGGGTCGTCGCAATTGGCGGATCCGTTCATTTTCAGCCGCAAGCGGAAGCGCCGAAAAGCCGCGAAACGGCAAGCGTCGTTGCAGAATCCGCTCAATGCTTCTCGCGGTGCCTATGAGCGCGGCTTGCGTTTGCTTCGGTGATAGGTGAGCGCCAGTCCGACGCAATGGCGCAGAGCGATTTCGGGAGGGTCGTCGTCGAGGCTGAGGATGATGCTTCGGTTACCGCTGTAGTTCAGGCTTTCGGGATACAGCGAGCGAAACGTTTCAACCAAATTGGTATTGCAGTTGAAGTAGATCGCGTACCGGTTGGTGTCCTTGATCCGGTCGATCCGGATCGTGCTGCCGCTTCCGGTTGCCGCCGTGAGATAACTCGGCTGATTCCACTTCAGTGTCTCGTCGAGCGGGCCTAGGCCTTCGATCCCTGCGGCGGTCTCGAAGATCAGTTGCCGGAGCGCCAAGAGCCTAGCCTTGATCGCCGGCGGATGCTGGTCGAATGCTGCTTTGACAGCTGGATCTGAAAAGCCTTGGGGAGGTCGCTTCGCCGTTCTGTTCGCATCCCGTATCGCAGTCATATGCGGTACCTCTGGTCAGAACGGCGGGCGGTTGATCTCAGCTATCCACCTTCAGCGCGGCAATAAACGCTTCCTGCGGGATGTCGACCTTGCCGAACTGCCGCATCTTCTTCTTGCCTTCCTTCTGCTTCTCCAGAAGTTTGCGCTTGCGGCTGATATCGCCGCCATAGCACTTCGCGGTCACGTCCTTGCGCAGCGCGCGGACGGTTTCGCGGGCAATCACCTTGCCGCCGATCGCCGCCTGGATCGGGATGACGAACATGTGCGGTGGGATCAGTTCCTTCATCTTCTCGACCATGGCGCGGCCACGGCCTTCGGCGCGGGTGCGATGCACGAGCATCGACAGCGCGTCGACCGGCTCGGCATTGACCAGGATCTGCATCTTAACGAGATCGGCGGCCTTGTAGTCGGTCAGATGATAGTCGAACGAGGCGTAGCCCTTCGAGATCGACTTCAGGCGATCGTAAAAATCGAACACCACTTCGTTGAGCGGCAGCTCGTATTTCACCATCGCGCGGGCGCCGACATAGGTCAGCTCTTTCTGATTGCCACGGCGTTCCTGGCAGAGCTTCAGCACGCTGCCGAGATATTCATCGGGCGTCAGGATCGTGGCTTCGATCCACGGCTCCTGGATCTCGGCGATCTTCACCACATCCGGCATGTCGATCGGATTGTGGATCTCGATCTCCTCGCCATCGGTGAGGTGCATCTTGTAGATCACGCTTGGCGCGGTCGCGATCAGGTTGAGATCGAACTCGCGGCTCAGGCGCTCCTGGATGATTTCCAGATGCAGCAGGCCGAGGAAGCCGCAGCGGAAGCCGAAGCCCAATGCAGCCGAGGTTTCCATTTCGAACGAGAAGCTTGCGTCGTTCAGCCGCAGCTTGCCCATCGCGGCGCGCAGCGTCTCGAAGTCGTCGGCATCGACCGGGAACAACCCGCAGAACACCACGGGGATCGCGGGCTTGAAGCCCGGCAGCATCTCGGTGACCGGCTTGCGATCGTCGGTGATGGTGTCGCCGACGCGGGTGTCCGCGACTTCCTTGATAGCGGCGGTGATGAAGCCGATCTCGCCGGGACCGAGTTCGTCCACATTGACCATCTTCGGCGTGAAGTAGCCGACGCGCTCGACATCATAGGCGGCGTTGGTGCCCATCATGCGGACGCGCTGGCCCTTCTTCATGACGCCGTCGACGACGCGGATGAGGACGACGACGCCGAGATAAACGTCGTACCAGCTATCGACCAACAGCGCCTTCAGCGTGGCGTCGCGGTCACCCTTCGGTGGCGGCAGCCGGTGCACGATGGCTTCCAGAACGTCAGGCACGCCCAGACCCGTTTTTGCCGAGATCATCAACGCGTCTGAGGCGTCGATGCCGATGACGTCCTCGATCTGCTTCTTCACCTGCTCGGGCTCTGCCGCGGGCAGATCGACCTTGTTGAGGATCGGCACAATTTCGAGATTGGCGTCGAGTGCGTGATAGACGTTGGCGAGCGTCTGCGCTTCCACGCCCTGTGAGGCGTCGACCACCAGCAGCGCGCCTTCGCAGGCCGCCAGCGAACGCGAGACCTCGTAGGCGAAGTCGACGTGGCCGGGCGTGTCCATCAGATTGAAGATGTAATCCTTGCCGTCTTTGGCCTTGTAATGCAGGCGGACAGTCTGCGCCTTGATGGTGATGCCGCGCTCGCGCTCGATATCCATCGAATCGAGCACCTGCTCCTTCATCTCGCGCGCCTGCAAGCCGCCGGTGATCTGGATCAGGCGGTCGGCCAGCGTCGATTTGCCATGGTCGATATGGGCGACGATGGAGAAGTTGCGGACGTTCGAAATCGGGGAGGTTGTCATGCGCGCGGGATAGCATTCAGGCCCCGATGCGGCAACCTTAATGCGGGTTTCGGCCTGATTCCCGGCCCTGTTTCCGTCACGGCATCCTGATTTTACTCCGGCCCGAAACACGCTAGGCAGGGGCCCATGAGTACAATCGCTTCCTCTACCCCCGCCAAACGCCGGGGCTTGCTGTCGATCGGCCGCCGCGGCGCTGCGCGGCTCGTTGCCTGGGCGTGTGATCCGCAATTGAGCGTCCTGCTGGTGCTCGGCTTCACGATCGCCCATGTGGTGCTATGGACCGCGATCCTGACCCAGGTAAAGGCGGCGCAGGACATCCATTTCGACGTCTCCGAGGGCTATGCCTGGGGGCAGAAGTTCCTGATGGGCTACGGGAAGCATCCGCCGCTGTCGGGCTGGATCTCGGGCGTCTGGTTCAAATTTTTCCCGCCGGTGGACTGGGCGACCTATCTGCTCGCCATGGTCACGGTCGGCATCGGCATGATCCTTTGCTGGGCGATCGCGCTGCGCGTGGTCGATCGCCGCCGTGCCTTTTTCGTGCTGCTGATGGTCGCGATCTATCCGATCTTCAATTTCAAGGGCTTCAAATACAATCCGGACCTGCTGCAGCTGGTAACTTTGCCGCTGGTGGTGCTGGCCTATTTGCACGCTTTCGAGAAGCGCTCGATTCGCTCGGGCTTCCTGCTTGGCGTCGCCGCTGCGCTGGCGCTGATGACCAAATACTGGGTGGTGACGATGATCGGCGCCATCGGTCTGGCCGCGCTGATCCATCCGCAGCGGATGCTGTTCCTGCGATCGCCGGCACCATGGATCGCCATCGCGACGATGGCGGCGGCGATGATTCCGCATCTCGACTGGGTGCGGCAGGTGGAATACGCGCCATTTCGTTACGCCGGCAATACCTATGCGATCTCGTCACGCTGGGAGAGCCTGCAACTGGCATGGGGCTATGTTGGCCACAATATCGCGCTGCTGCTGTTGCCGCTGGGTCTGGCCGCTGCGGTGCTGGCCTGGAGCCCGCGCTGGTGGGTGTCGGTGGCGCGCGATCCCCGCGCATTCGTCAAGCGGCCGTGGTCACTGACGACCAATCCCGGTGTCCGCAGGGACCGGGCCCTGAATATCTGGCTGATCCAGGCCATTGTCGCCGTCGGCCCGCCGATCGGTGCGTTGTTGTTCGACGTTTATATCAAGACCGATTGGGGTATCTCGCTGTTCTTCTTGGTGCCGCTGGCGGTCATTGCGATCCCGGCGCTGAAGATGCCGCGGGTCGCGCTGGTACGGCTCGCCGCGATCTGGCTGGTGCTGTCGCTGGTCACGCTCGCCGCCGCACCGCAGATCGCCATCGCGTCACTGCCGCGCGATGCCAACGGCAATTTCGCTCACATCTCCTACTCGCAACTCGCGCGCGAACTCACCGAAGTCTGGCACAAGCGCTTCCACACGCGCTGGAGCGAGGTCGTGGGCTTCGTCGATGTTGCCGAGCAGATGACGTTCTACAGTCCCGATCATCCGCTGCCGCTGACGCCTTACGAGCCATGGCCGTCAGGCGTGACGTCGATGGCCGAAGCGAAGCGTAACGGCTTCATCGGAATCTGCATGGTCGGTGACTGGAAATTCGATCGCTGCGAAGCGTGGATGAAGGACAATCTCCCGAATGCCGAACGCATCGTGATGTCGACGCGACGCTTCTTCAAGGGCAATGTCGGCACGACCACGCGGTGGAATGTCTATGTGATGGCGCCTGGCGCGATGAAATAGCCGTTCGCTGACGAAGCAGCTTTCGGCGAACCGCTACTCTTCGCCGAACTTGTTGGTCACAAGCTCGGTGATCGCATCCAGCGCCGCTTGAGCTTCGGCGCCTTTGGCAGTGACCATGATGCTGGTCCCGGGTCCGGCGGACAGCATCATCAGGCCCATGATGGATGTACCGCCAACGGTCTCGCCGTTGCGCGTCACCGTGACGTCGGCATTGAACCGCTCGACCATCTGCACGAATTTGGCAGAGGCGCGCGCATGAAGGCCACGTTTGTTGGTAATCGGAATCTCGCGGGAGACGCTGCCGGACACCGTCGTATCGTCTGGGCTGTCGCTCATTTGCCGGCGAGAACGCGGCTGGCGATGGTGACGTATTTGCGGCCGGCTTCCTGCGCCATGGCGATCGCATCGGGCAGCGTGCGCTCTTCGCGCACCTTTGCGAGCTTCACCAGCATGGGCAGATTGATACCGGCAAGAACCTCGACCTTCGGCCGGCTCATGCAGGAGATCGCCAGATTCGATGGCGTGCCGCCGAACATATCAGTGAGGATGGCAACGCCATCGCCACTGTCGACGCGATTGACCGCTTCGATAATGTCGCTGCGACACAAATCGGAATCGTCTTCGGCGCCGATCGTCACGGCTTCAATTTGTTTTTGCGGACCCATTACGTGTTCAAGCGCCGCCTTAAACTCGTCGGCAAGGCGCCCATGGGTCACAAGTACTAGACCAATCATCGGAAACTCCTCGTGGGTGCTTTTGGTGCACCGCACGAAAGGGCCACTTTGACCATCCAGAGCCCCTATGCAAGAGGGCTCTTCGCGAATCTCCCTTAAATTGCACGGATGCGGCGGGAAGTAGCGCGGGTCTATTCGGTGGCGATAGTGGGACTAATATGGTTACCAATTCCCTTCGAGCAATCGTCCAAAGGTCGCACTGCGGCTAAACCATCGATTGTCGTAAGTGCGGCTACGACCAATGGTAGTGGTGAAAAACCCGCTCTGACCGGGATTCGGGGCAATTCGACGCCCTCCAGTGTGATTCTGAGCGCTTCCGGCTCTGGCAGGCGCGCGGCGTCGGTGGCGTCGAGATCGACCACCAGCCCGACAATGGCACCGGTGGCGCAGTCCAGCCGCCGGATTCCGAGCCCTCTGATCTCAAGCAGCCCGACCAGTTCGGGCGCCGGCCGTACCCACAGTTTTCCATCTCTGACATCCAGATGTACCCGGTCGTCGCCGACCAGCATGGCCTCGGGAAGCTGTCCGCTCTGAGCGGCGAGGATCAGGTCGAAGACCAGCCGCGATTTCCCGGAGCCGGACGGCCCCCGGATCAGGACGGCGCGGTCATCGACCAGTACGGCGGAGGCATGGATGCTTTTGCCATCCGCGCTCATGTGGCCGGCAACCGTACCACGAAGCGTGCACCCAGCACCGGGATCTCGCCGTCGGCATTGGCCGGGCCGATGCGGTTCTCCGCCCAGATCGTACCGCTATGAGCTTCGACGATCTGCTTGGAAATCGACAGGCCCAGACCGGAATTCTGACCAAAGCCCTGATGTGGGCGGTCGGTGTAAAAGCGTTCGAAGATCCGTTCGAGTGCATCCAGTCCGATGCCGGGGCCGTCGTCATCGACCACGATCTCGATCTTGCCTTTCAGGCGACGGCAGACGATCCGCACCTTGCCACCGGGCGTCGAGAATGACTGCGCATTGGTGACGAGATTGGTGATGACCTGACCGAGGCGGGAGTCGTGGCCGGGCACCGAAAACGCATCACTGGCAGCGCCTTCGAAGCGGACTTCAACGCCGACGTCATGACCGAGCTTGGTTTCGTTGGCGACCGAGGTCAGTGTGGTCAACAACCGTCGGAGATCGACGGGCGCAGTGTCGTTGCGCTGTAGTTCGGCGTCGAGACGGCTGGCGTCGGAAATATCCGAGATCAACCGGTCAAGCCGCCGCACGTCGTGTTCGATCACCGCGAGCAGGCGGCCGCGGCTGTTGTCGTTCTTTGCCAGCGGGAGTGTTTCCACGGCGGAGCGCAGCGAGGTCAAAGGATTCTTGAGCTCGTGGGAGACGTCGGCCGCGAACATCTCGATCGCCTCGATGCGGTTATAAAGCGCATCGGTCATGTCGCGCAGCGCGCCGGAGAGATGCCCGATCTCGTCGCGGCGGCGTGTGAAATCCGGGATCTCGACACGGGTGCGGATGCGGCGGCGAACGCGTTCGGCGCTGTCGGCAAGACGTCGCACCGGACCTGCGATGGTCGATGCCAGCAGCAGCGACAGCACGATCATCACCACGGCGGCGACCGCAAAGACTTTCAGAATCGCCAGACGCTCGGCCGTCACCATCTGGTCGATGTCGTCGCCCTGGGTCGACAGCATCAGCGAACCATGCACGGCGCGGAAGCGCTGCACTGGTACGGCGACCGAAACGATGACTTCGCCCCGTTCGTTGATGCGCACCATGCTGCTCTTCAGACCGTCGAGCGACTGCTGCACTTCCTGATAGCCATTGCCATTTTCCGGGCCGAGTTCGCGATATAGCGGAAGGTCGCCGCGATTGAGCCAGGTTCGGACCGCGATCATTGTGCGTTCGGCAAAGCCGGGCTTCTCGGTGGTCGGCGGCGGCAGTTCGAAACGCAGCACATCTCCGCGGCCATAAAGGCTGCGGCTGTCGAGGATCAGCACGCCGTCGCGGTCGTAGATGCGCGCGCGCGTCTTGGTCGGGGAGATCAGCCGCCGCAACACCGGTGCAACGCGTTCTGGATTGATCGGGAAATCGAGGCCGGAGAGTTCGTCCGGCACGCCATAGGTTTCACCGGGCTTGAGATCGAGCAAGCGGTCGGGGTCGATCGTGATCGTATTGGTTTCGACGGTTGCCGAAGCGGCAATTGCGCTGGCGATGATTTCGGCCTGCACCAGCAAGCTCTGCGCACGCGCGTCGATCAGGCCGGCGCGAAACTGCGAGAGATAGAGAATGCTGGCGACCAGCGCGCAGAGGCCGGCGAGGTTGAGCGAGACGATGCGGCGCGTCAGACTTGAAAAGGTCAGCGCAACGAAGAACTGCCGGGCACGGCGCAGCCAGTCGAGCGGGCGCTGCCAGCCGCGACGGGTGCGATCGGCATCGCCGCCTGCCGCATTCGGCGACGTGCCGTCGGCGTCCAGGCTTTCATCAGGCTGCGTACGATCCAGCAATGCCAAAACTGCCCGGTTGTTGTCGATATCTGCGATACATCACGCGGCGCTCATTGTTGCGTATGTGTATGCGCATTCTAGCGCAGCACGGCTGAGCCGTCAGGCCCCCAGCCGTGCCGCGGGAACCCTTACAGATCAGGTTTCCTTGAAGCGATAACCGACGCCATACAGCGTCTCGATCATCTCGAAGTCGTCGTCGACGACCTTGAACTTCTTGCGCAGCCGCTTGATGTGGCTGTCGATGGTGCGATCGTCCACATAGACCTGATCGTCATAGGCGGCATCCATCAGCGCGTTCCGGCTCTTCACCACACCGGGGCGCGTCGCCAGCGCCTGCAGGATCAGGAACTCAGTGACGGTCAGTGTGACCGGCTCGTTCTTCCAGGTGCAGGTGTGACGTTCCGGATCCATCCGCAGCAAACCGCGATCGAGCGCCTTGGCGTCGGTCTCCTTCGGAGCGGCAGTTGGGTCCTTCGGCGCGGCGCGGCGCAGCACGGCCTTGACGCGCTCGACCAGCAGACGCTGCGAGAACGGTTTGCGGATGAAATCGTCGGCGCCCATTTTCAGGCCGAACAGCTCGTCGATCTCCTCGTCCTTCGACGTCAGGAAGATCACCGGCAGATCGGACTTCTGGCGCAGACGGCGCAACGTCTCCATGCCGTCCATGCGGGGCATCTTGATATCGAGGATTGCGAGGTCCGGCTGGCTCGTGCGGAAGCCATCGAGTGCGGAAGCACCATCCGTATAGGTCATGATGCGGTAGCCCTCGGCTTCCAGCGCGATCGATACGGATGTGAGAATGTTACGGTCGTCGTCGACCAGTGCGATAGTTGGCATGAGCCTGCTTTCCGAAGCGGGATGGGCTATCCGGCAGAATTCAACAATCCGCCGTATGAGGTGGCCTTAAGAACACAGTCAACGAGCAATGCAAGCTGGGCTGAAGTGTGGCCGAGTTCCCTGAACGCTTGAATGACGCGTGGGTTCCGTAGATGTATAGACCTCCCGGGGAAGAAGAAATAGCCACTTTTTGCAATGAAATACGGGATTTAACCATGCAGCCGACCTCCGATTTCGACCCCTCGCGCGTCACCCGGTCGCTGTTGCGGCGCAGTCGGCAGGGGGCGCTTGCCACCCTGGCAGTCGGTTCCGGCGATCCTTATTGTGCGCTGGCCAATGTCGCCAGCCACCCGGACGGGTCGCCGATTCTCCTGATTTCCCGGCTCGCGCTGCATACCCGCAATATTCTGGCGGATGCCCGCGTCTCGCTGATGCTGGATGAGCGGGCGCCCGGGGACCCCCTGGAGGGCTCACGCATCATGCTCGGAGGTATCGCGCAGGAGGCCAGCGACAGCGAAAGATCGCTGCTGCGCCGCCGCTATCTCAGCGTCCATCCATCCGCGCAAGTCTTTGTGGATTTTAAGGATTTTTCGTTCTTCCGGATCAAGCCGAAGAGTGCCCATCTGGTGGCCGGCTTTGGCCGCATTAACGACCTGAAGCCAGAGCAATTTCTGACCGATCTCACCGATGCCGAAGGCATGCTCGAGGCCGAGGAGGGCGCCGTTGCTCATATGAACGCCGATCATCTCGACGCGCTCAATCTCTATGCAACCAAGCTTCTCCACGCGGACGCTGGCGACTGGCGGTGCACCGGATGCGATCCGGATGGCATGGACCTGCAGAACGGCGCGACGGTGATCCGGCTGGACTTTCCGCGGCGGATTGTCACTCCGGGTGCATTGCGGCAAGTCCTGAAGGAACTCGCAGAGCAGGCCCGCGCTTTGAATAATTGAGCGGTATCAAGTGCCGTGCTGGAATAAACCAAATATGCGGACTGCAGCTTGGCATTTCACATCTTCGTCACTATTAGATCGCCGGGTTACGGCCTCGGTGGTTATAATGACGGCTACCGCTGCTGACGTGCGATTGAAGACAGTTGCACAGGTCGGATATGCGGACTCAAGGAGGAATATTCCGTGCAAGAGACGGGCGTACGCAACGGTGCCTATGGCGCCGACAAATTCGGACTGAAAAATCTCAAAGCGGTGAACTGGAATCTCGGCGCGCCGCAGCTTTACGAATATTCGCTGCGTAACGGCGAAGCCGAATTGTCGTCCGATGGCGCGCTCTGTGCTGACACGGGTGAATTCACCGGCCGCAGCCCAAAGGACAAGTTCACCGTCAAGGACGCTTCCACCGAACAGATGTGGTGGGCTGGCAATCAGGCGATCACGCCGGAGCAGTTCGAAGCGCTCTATATCGATTTCAAGAAGCACGCCGAAGGCATGACCCTGTTCGCGCAGGACCTTTATGGCGGCGCCGATCCGAGTTTCCAGATCAAGACCCGCGTGTTCACCGAACTCGCATGGCACTCCCTGTTCATCCGCACGCTGCTGATCCGTCCGGAAGCAGCTGCGTTGAAGGACTTCGTGCCTGAACTCACCATCATCGACCTGCCGAGCTTCAAGGCCGATCCCAAACGTCACGGCTGCCGCTCGGAAAACGTCGTGGCAATCGATTTCGCCCGCAAGATCGTCCTGATCGGCGGGTCTTATTATGCCGGCGAAATGAAGAAGTCGGTCTTCACCACGCTGAACTACTATCTGCCCGCCAAGGGCGTGCTGCCGATGCATTGCTCGGCCAATGTCGGCCCCGACGGCGACAGCGCGATCTTCTTCGGCCTGTCGGGCACCGGCAAGACCACGCTCTCGGCCGATCCGAAGCGCACGCTGATTGGCGACGACGAGCATGGCTGGGGCAAGGACGGCATCTTCAATTTCGAAGGCGGCTGCTACGCCAAGACCATCAAGCTCTCCGAGGAAGCCGAGCCCGCGATCTATGCGGCGAGCAAGCGCTTCGGCGCGGTGCTGGAAAACGTCGTGCTCGACGCCAATACCCGCCTGCCGGATTTCGACGATGGTTCGAAGACTGAGAACACCCGCTCGGCCTATCCGCTCGACTTCATCCCGAACGCCTCGCGCACCGGCCGCGCGCCGCAGCCGAAGAACGTGGTGATGCTCGCCGCCGACGCGTTCGGCGTGCTGCCGCCGATCGCCAAGCTGACTCCGGCGCAGGCGATGTATCACTTCCTGTCCGGCTACACCGCCAAGGTCGCCGGCACCGAGCGCGGCCTCGGCAACGATCCGGAGCCGGAATTCTCGACCTGCTTCGGCTCGCCCTTCCTGCCGCTCGATCCCTCGGTCTATGGCAACATGCTGCGTGACCTGATCGCCAAGCACAATGTCGACTGCTGGCTGGTCAATACCGGCTGGACCGGTGGCAAGTATGGCGTCGGTTCGCGCATGCCGATCAAGGTGACCCGCGCGCTGCTGACTGCGGCGCTGAACGGCTCGCTGCGCAACGTGGAATTCCGCACCGACAAGTATTTCGGCTTCGCGGTCCCGACCGCGCTGGATGGCGTGCCGTCGGAGATCCTCGATCCCGTCAACACCTGGAAGGACAAGGCCGAATTCGACGCGACTGCGCGAAAACTGGTCGGCATGTTCCAGAAGAACTTCGCCAAATTCGAAGCGCAAGTCGATGCGGATGTCCGCGCTGCGGCGCCGGATGTGAAGCTGGCAGCTGAGTAATTCGCTGTAGCGATTATGAATGCGAAAGGGCGGCCGTAAGGCCGCCTTTTTCATGTCAGGCAGAACCTATCAGTCATTATGCCTGGCCATGACGAAACCGTTAGTCGGCATGCGATGCACGACCAGCTAGAACGCGAAGACTGGATTGCTTCGTCGCAAGGGCTCCTCGCAATGACGGCTGACAGGCAAGGACACTTCAAATGAAAAACGTCATGCTCTCCTGGCCGTTCTGGGCGCTGCTGTCCGCGGGTTTTGCGGCGCTGACGGCGATCTTCGCCAAGGTCGGCATCGAGAACGTCAATTCGGACTTCGCGACGTTCATCCGCACCATCGTCATTCTCTTTGCCGCTGGCATGATGGTCTATGTCACCGGCAACTGGCAGTCGCCGTCCAATGTATCAGCGAAGACGTGGGTGTTTCTGGTGCTGTCTGGTTTCGCGACCGGAGCATCGTGGATCTGCTACTTCCGCGCGCTGAAGCTTGGCAATGCCGCACAGGTCGCGCCGATCGACAAGCTCAGCGTCGTGTTTGTGGCGGTGTTCGCCGTGTTGTTTCTCGGCGAGAAATTGTCGCTGCCGAACTGGCTCGGCGTCATCCTGATCGCCTGCGGCGCGGTGCTCGTTGCGTATCGCGCGTGAGCACCGTCGCGCTTACGTTGCCTTTCGTGCCTGCAGACTCGGTGTGCCCGGCAGATCGCCAGCAACCGGCACGCCCCAGATATCATCGGCATATTCGCGGATGGTGCGGTCTGACGAGAACCAGCCCATCCTGGCGGTGTTGAGGATCGCGGCGCGACTCCAGGCTGAGCCAGCCCTCCACCGCGTGTCGATGCCGCGTTGGGCTTCGTAATAGGAGTCGAAGTCAGCCGAGACCACATAGTGATCGAGATGGCGCAACGCGTGGCCGACGGAAGCATAGCGGCCGGGATCATCCGGCGAGAATGCGCCGGTCTCGATCGCCTGGATCGCGCGGCCGAGATTGGGCGACTTGTTGATGACGTCGGAGGCATCCAGGCCCTTGGCACGGCGCTCGACAACTTCGGCGGCGGTCATGCCGAAGATCGCGATATTCTCCGGGCCGACATTGTCGCGGATTTCGATATTGGCGCCGTCCAGCGTGCCGATGGTCAGCGCGCCGTTCAGCGAGAGCTTCATGTTGCCGGTGCCGGAGGCTTCCATACCGGCGGTCGAGATCTGTTCGGACAGATCGGCCGCGGGAATGATGACTTCCGCCAGGCTGACATTGTAGTCAGGCAGGAACGCGACCTTCAGCTTGCCACCGATGGTGGTGTCGTTGTTCACGACTTCGGCCACATCGTTGATCAGGCGAATGATCAGCTTGGCATAACGATAGCTCGCCGCCGCCTTGCCGGCGAAAATCTTGACGCGCGGCACCCAGTCCTTGCTGGGCTCGTCCTTGATCGCCTGATACAGCGCGACTGTTTCAATGAGGTTGAGCAATTGTCGCTTGTATTCGTGGATGCGCTTGATCTGCACGTCGAACAGCGCCGAGGGATCGGCCTGTACGCCGAGCTTCTCGCCGATCACACGCGCGAGCGCGAGTTTGTTGTGATGCTTGACCTTGCGGAATTCCTGCTGGAACGCGGCATCGCCGGCAAAAGCCTCGAGCTTGATGAGCCGCGTGGGATCGTCGAGCACGGCTTCGCCGCAAGTGGCGCGCAACAGGTCGGTGAGCTTCGGATTGGCCAGCATCAGCCAGCGGCGGAAAGTAATGCCGTTGGTCTTGTTGGTGATGCGACCGGGATAGAGCTGGTTGAGATCGTGGAACACGGTCTCCTTCATCAACTCCGAATGCATCGCCGAGACGCCGTTGATGCGGTGCGAGCCGATGAACGCGAGATTGCCCATGCGCACGCGCCGACCTGACGTCTCGTCGATGATCGAGACCGAAGCGCGATAGGCGGTGTCGCCGGGGCGCGTCGCATCGGCGCGGTCGAGATGCGCTTCGTTGATGCGGTAGATGATTTCGAGATGCCGCGGCAGCAGACGCTGGAACAGTTCGACCGGCCAGGTCTCCAGCGCTTCGGGCAGCAGCGTGTGGTTGGTATAGGACAAGGTCGCGTTGGTGATCTGCCAGGCGGCATCCCAGCGCATATTGTGCTGATCGACCAGGATGCGCATCAGCTCGGCGATGGCCAAGCTCGGATGCGTGTCGTTCATCTGCACCGCCGCCTTGTTGGCGAGGCCACGCAGATTGCCGTCGGAATGGAGGTGACGCTTCACCAGATCCTGCAGCGAGGCGGAGACGAAGAAGTATTCCTGGCGCAGACGCAATTCGCGGCCGGCGGCGCTCTCGTCGTTCGGATAGAGGAATTTGCAGATCGCTTCGGCGCGCGCCTGCTCGGCGCTGGCGCTGACATAGTCGCCGGTGTTGAAGACGTCGAGCCGCAGCGGATCCGGCGCGCGCGCCGACCACAGCCGCAGCGCGTTCACATGTTGGCCGCGCCAGCCGACGATGGGCGTGTCATAGGCAACGGCCTCGACGGTCTCGCCGGGATGCCAGATGACCTGCTTGCGGCCCTTGCCGTCCTCGACGGTCTCGATGCTGCCACCGAAATAGACGTTATACGTGACTTCCCGCCGCGGTAGTTCCCACGGATTGCCAAAGCCGAGCCACTCGTCGGGATATTCCTGCTGCACGCCGTGCGAGATGACCTGACGGAACAGGCCGAAGTTGTAGCGGATGCCGTAGCCAAAAGCTGGAATGCCGAGCGTTGCCATGCTCTCCATGAAGCAAGCGGCGAGGCGGCCGAGGCCGCCATTGCCGAGCGCTGCATCGGGCTCGCATTTGCGGAGTTCGTCGAGGCCGACACCAAGATCGCCGAGCGCGGCTTCGAACAGCGGCAGCAGGCCCATATTGTTCAGCGCGTCGGTGAACAGGCGGCCGATCAGGAATTCCAGCGAGAGGTAATAGACCCGCTTGCGGCCGGCATCGTAGCTCTCTTTGTCCGAGCTCAGCCAGCGATGCACCATGCGGTCCCGCAGCGTCAGGGCGGCAGCCTTGTACCAATCGTGCTTGGTGGCGAATGCGGCTTCCTTGCCGATTGCCAGCCTCAACTTGACGAGGATAGCGCTCTTGATGTCGGCAAGCGCCAGTTCATCGACAGCCGTATTCTCGGGCTGGAATTTTGCTGGGACTGATAGATCTGACAAACCGGCCATCCTGAGCTGTGTCACTGACCAAAATCATACGCGCATTTGGCTGCTCCCGGAACCCGTGGGGGTGGCGAGCTTTTGCCATGGGGCTGCCCGGGATTTGGGCAGGCATGCGAGAACCGAATTTATAAAAATTGGAACAAATTAAGAACAAATTAGTAAGCTATTGATATTCCGGGGTGATTCGTTGCCTTCGCCTACAATATCTATGGTCTGTTCAAGCTCGCGAGGACTAGATGTCCACCATTGCCTTCGATCAGTTTGCTCTCACCCGCATAGCCGACTTTGCGCGGTCGCTGTCGCGGCTGCATTTGATGGCGCGCCGGCATCCGATCGATGACGATCAGATCGATCGCGAGTTCAACACCGTTTGCCTCTCGGTCTGGGGCTATACGACGGACGACATCAGCGATGACCTGTTCTCGCTGGAAGATCACGCCTGGCTCGATCAGCTTGACGAGGCACATGCGCGGATCTTTGCTGCCGAGCAGGGCTACGACCTCGTCGACGACCACGGTATGCTGACGGACTGGTGGGGCTATTGCTGGATGATCCTCGCCGAGAAGCGCGGATTGCTGACGCCGGAAAATCGCGCGGCGGCGCGTGCGGAGATCGAAGAGAGGTATCTCTCGGCACCGAACGTGATCGGCGTCATCGTCGGGCGATGATCTATTGAAGCTCGGCGCGCTTGGCGCGGGCCGTTGGCGCGCTCTTCGGCACGACGGTCGTGGCAGCAGCCGGCGCTGCATCACGCGCGGCTTCCGACATGGGCGCTTCGTCGGTGATCATTTCTGCAGAGACCGGTGCCACCTTCATCTCGCCGAGCCGGGCACGGACATCCGAGGTTAGGCCGGGATAATTCGCCACCGGCGTGAATTCCGCAGTCTGGGTGTTGCCGGTGCGGACGCCCGAGAAAGCGACGAGGCCGTTGGTGGTGGCGATGACATCGCCGGGACGCAGCGACGTATCGAGCGTCAGATCGACCGGCGCGAGGCCGGAGGGATCGCGGCCGTTACAGGTGCAGTCGGCTTTCAGCGCCTTGCGATAGGCGAAGGCATTTTCGAGATCGTTGTAACGCTCACCGGTGCTCGATGATGCGTTCTCGATGCTGCTGCCGAACAGGACCTTGGTGGTCGCTGCGGGGCAGAATGCCTGACACATCTGCGCCGGGCTCATGCCGCGACCGAGCGGAAAATACTTGCCGTCGCAGGTGCGCACGCAGAAGGCGGGACCGGAGCCCCCGATAGATGCGTTGCGCTGTGGTGGCGGCGCTTCGGCCGGCGTGTTGAGGCCGAACGGATCGGAGAAGAAATTGCTCTCCGGCGCGGGCGCGCCACGACGCTGCTGCTGTTTCTGCGGCTGGTTGCTGCCGAACAGGAAGTCGAAGAAATTTTGCGCAGATGCCATCTGCGGGGTCAGTCCGACGAGGCTCATGGCCGTCAGCAGCACCAGGGGACGCACGACACGCGAGGATGTTCGATTGTGACGCAACGCCAGCTCCGCGACCGCATGTCAGTGCCCGAGCGAAAACGCTCCGGTGCGGTGTCATGTTAGGGCGTCGTGGTAAATGAATGGTAACCAGCGCAGCGGGCTAGATGAAAAACACCCATGTCATCACCAGGAAGACCGGGATCAGCACCGCACCCGACCACAGGATGTAACCAAAGAAGCTTGGCATTTTTATGCCCGCGTCGCGGGCGATGGCATAGACCATGAAGTTCGGGGCGTTGCCGATATAGGTGTTGGCGCCCATGAACACTGCACCTGCCGAAATCGCCGCCAACGTCGCCGCCCCCGTCGTCATCAGCGTCTTGGCATCGCCGCCGGTGAGTTCGAAGAACACCAGATAGGTTGGCGCATTGTCGAGGAACGACGACAGGATGCCGGTGAGCCAGAAATAAGCGGCATTGTTCGGCGTGCCGTCGGCATGGCTGACGAGAGCAACCAGCGGCGCAAACGGGCCATTGGCGCCAGCCTGCAGCATGGCCATGACCGGCACGATGCAAATGAAAATGCCGGCGAACAGCAGTGCGACTTCCTCGATCGGCCCCCATTTGAAATCGTTCGCCTTGCGGTGCTCAGTCTTTGTCAGCCACAGCGACGCAAATGTCACCAGCACGAAGATCACGTCGCGCAGCAAATCCTGCAATGCGAGCGACGTGCCGAGCACGGTGAACGTGATGCCGGGCTTCCAGCTTGCGCTCATCAGGATTGCGCCGATGATCACGACCAGCAGCAGCAGGTTGATCTTACCATGCAGATGCAGTGGCGAATCCGGCGTCGGATCTTTCTTCGCAGGCAGATTACCTTCGCGGTGATGCAGCCAGACATCAAGCACCATGAAGATCGCCAGCACGATGCCGGCCGCGAACAGCGTTTCCGGAAAAATGTGCGCCGTGGTCCAGAAGAAATCGACGCCGCGGAGGAAGCCGAGGAAGAGTGGAGGGTCGCCGAGTGGTGAGAGCGAGCCGCCTATATTCGAGACGAGGAAGATGAAGAACACCACCACGTGGACGTTAGTGCGACGATCGTCATTGGCGCGGATCAGCGGCCGGATCAGGATCATCGACGCGCCGGTGGTGCCGACGACGCTGGCGATCAGCGTGCCGAAGCCCAGCAGCGCCGTATTGGTGAACACGCTGTCATGCAGGTTGCCCTCGACATAGATTCCGCCGGCCACGGTGAACAGCGCCAGCAGTAGCAGAATGAACGGTAGATATTCGAGCAGTACGGTGTGGGAGAGTGTATGCACCACGGTCGTTGCATCAGTCACGAAGAACAGCGGCACGACCACCAACGCGGCCCAGAAAGCGGCGAACTTGCCGTAATGGTGCTCCCACAGATGATGATAGAGCACCGGCCCCGTGGCGATGCACAGCAGGATTCCGGCAAATGGTAATGCCCACAGCAGCGACAGCCTGGTGCCATCGAGGCCGCCCTCGGCTGCATGTGCCATATCGGGCGCAAGCGTGACAATGAGGGGCAAAGCGGCGAGGGCGATGAAGCGAAGCAAAAGGTGACCTTTCACTGCGTCCTTGCGCGCATTGTGCGCGAACGGAGCCGATGAAGGATCAACCCTTCAGAAATTCGCCGGCCTTGTAAAGCGAGCGAAACGCCACGCCGGCCTTGGCAAAGGTCTCGGCTGCGCCTTCGTCGCGGTCCACCATGGTGAACACCAGCACGACTTCGCCGCCGGCCTCGCGTACGGCGTCGAGCGCCTTCACGGCAGAGCCACCAGTGGTGGTGACGTCCTCGACGATGACAATGCGTTTGCCTTCCAGCGTCTCGCCCTTGGCGAGACCTTCGACAGCGAGACGTGCACCGTGCTCCTTCGGCTTCTTGCGGACGAAGAAGGCCGCGATCGGATGGTTTTTCAGCCAGGAGAGCTGTGCGAGCGCGCCGGCCAGCGGCACGGCGCCCATCTCAAGCCCGCCGACATAATCGAGATTGTCGTCGCGCAGCGCGTCATAGGTCAGCTCGGCCAGCAGGGCCGCGCCTTCCGGGTGGCACATCGTGGGCTTCAGGTTGAAATAGAAATCGCTCTTGCGGCCTGAAGCCAAAGTGATCTCACCATAACCGAACGAACGGTCGCGGATGATCTCGAACAGGCGGGCGCGGGCGGCTGATTTGGTCAATGGCATGTCTCTGCTGAAACGGTCTCTGTGCTGAACCGGGCGCAATCTACCGGCGCTTTCCGGCACATTCCAGACTGGCGCGGGCCTCGTCAACACTCTCCAGGCCGTTTTACCGCCCGTTGGGACGATGCTACAGACCGGGCAACAAGATCAGGCAAGACCGGAAGAGGAATCGCATGACTATCGAGCTGCACACCTGGAATACGCCGAACGGCCGCAAGATCTCCGTCGCGCTGGAGGAAATGGGGCTGCCTTACAAGGTTTTCCCGGTGCATATCGGCAAGGGCGAGCAGATGAAGCCCGAATTCCTGAAAATCAGCCCTAACAACAAGATCCCGGCCATCGTCGATCCCGACGGGCCGGATGGCAAGCCGGTCAGCGTGTTCGAATCCGGCGCCATCCTGCTCTATCTCGGCGAAAAGACCGGCAAATTCCTGCCGAAATCTCTCGGCGAGCGGATTCCGGTGCTGGAATGGCTGATGTGGCAGATGGGGGGCTTCGGTCCGATGCCCGGCCAGGTGCATCATTTCATCGCGCTGGAAGATGAGACCCAGCGGGCCTACGGGTTGAAGCGCTATTCCGATGAGACGCGCCGGCTCTATGGCGTGCTGGATCGTCGCCTGGCCGACCACGAATTCGTCGCCGGCGCGCTGTCGGTGGCCGATTTCGCCGTCCTCGGCTGGGCCTGGCGGCATGAGCGCCACAAGGTGTCGTTCGCCGATTTCCCGAATGTCGGCCGCTGGTACGATGCGTTGATGGCGCGTCCGGGTGTGAAGCGCGGCATGGACGCGAAGCTGGATTAAGCCCGCTTTGTCTCCAGCGCCATCCGCACGGCGAGGCCGGCCAGCACCGTGCCCATCAGCCAGCGCTGCAGCTTGAGCCAGGTCGGTCGCTCGCCGAGAAACAGCGCGATCGATCCGGCGCCGAGCGCGATCAGCCCGTTGACGCCGACGCTGATGATGGTCTGCGTCGATCCGAGCACCAGCGACTGCGTCAGCACGCTGCCCGCCGTGGGATCGATGAATTGCGGCAGCAGCGCCAGATACAGCATCGCGATCTTCGGATTGAGCAGATTGGTGACGAAGCCCATGACGAACAGCTTGCGTGGGCTGTCGATCGCGAGCTTCTTGACCTGAAACGGTGAGCGTCCGTTCGGCTTCAGTGCCTGCCAGGCCAGCCACAGCAGATAGGCCGCGCCGGCGAGCCTCAGCGCGTCATAGGCATAGGGCACCGCGAACAGTAGCGCGGTGATGCCGAAGGCCGCGCACAGCATGTAGAAAATGAAGCCCAGCGCCACGCCGCCGAGCGACACCATGCCGGCCGCAGGCCCCTGCGTGATCGAGCGCGAGATCAGATAGATCATGTTCGGTCCCGGCGTCAGCACCATGCCGAGCGAGACGAGGGCAAAACCGAGCAGGGATGTGAGATGGGGCATGGGACCATTCGCTGGCTGGGAATGGTCGTTGTTTAGCCCATCGGATGGCGTCGAACCATTTCAGATTCGGTATCGCAGATAGTCGAAATCGTTTGTGACTCTCACTGGGCTGGTAAGCGGATGTGCCCACAGGTGTCATGGCCGGGCTTGACCCGGCCATCCATCGTCCGCGTCAGCGGACTATATCATGCCACAAGTCGCGCCAATCCGGATTCATCGACCGGATCAGATCGATTTTCCACTCACGCGACCAGTGCTTGATGTTCTTCTCGCGCTGGATCGCGATGGTGATCGAATCGTGCTGCTCGAAATAGACAAGGCGCGTGACGTCGTACTTTTTCGTAAAGCCTGGCACCAGTTTTTCACGGTGTTCGTAGATGCGGCGAATGAGATCATTGGTCACGCCCACATAGAGCGTTCCACCCGGCTTGCTTGCCAGAATGTAGACCCAATAACTCATGCGAAGATGATGGATTGCCGGGTCAAGCCCGGCAATGACAATTTTTATGTGGTAGCCGGTCGTGAACTACACGAGCCGGTGCATCTCACATCCGGCGTTAATGTGCCTCTTCCCAGTTATCCGCCGCGCGCGCATCGACCTGCAGTGGCACCGACAGCAGCACCGCCGGGAACGGCGCGTCCTGCATGGTGTGCTGCACGATCGGCAGCGTGGCCGCCACTTCGTCGTCGGGCACCTCAAAAATCAATTCGTCGTGCACCTGCAGCAGCATCTTGGCTGAGAGCTTCTTCTCCGCCAGCGCATCTTCCATCCGCGTCATGGCGCGGCGGATGATGTCGGCCGCGGTGCCCTGCAGGCGCGCATTGATCGCGGCGCGTTCGTTGAAGGCGCGGATCGAGGCGTTGCTCGCCTTGATGTCCGGGTAATGACATTTACGCCCGAACAGGGTCTGCACATAGCCGTGCTCCCTGCAGAAATCGCGCGTCTGGTCCATGTAAGCGCGGATGCCGGGGAAACGCTCGAAGTACTTCTTGATATAGGCGCCGGCTTCCTCGCGGGGTATGCCGAGCTGATTGGCGAGACCGAAGGCCGAGATGCCATAGATGATGCCGAAGTTGATCGCCTTGGCGCGGCGGCGGATTTCGGCCGGCATGTCCTTGACCGGCACGCCGAACATTTCCGAAGCCGTCATGGCGTGAATGTCGAGGCCGTCCTGGAATGCCTGTTTCAGCACAGGGATATCGGCGATCTCTGCCAGCAGTCGCAATTCGATCTGCGAGTAGTCGGCCGACACCAGCTTGTGGCCGGGCGCGGCGATGAAGGCGCGGCGAATTTTGCGGCCGTCCTCGGTCCGGACCGGGATATTCTGCAGGTTCGGTTCGTTGGATGAGAGGCGTCCCGTCGTCGTCGCTGCCAAGGCGTAAGTCGTGTGGACGCGATGGGTCTGCGGATGCACGTAATTTGGCAGGGCGTCGGTATAGGTCGAGCGCAGCTTGGACACCTGCCGCCAGTCGAGAATTTTTCGCGGAAATTCGTGGCCCTGTTCGGCGAGGTCATCGAGCACCTGCGCCGAGGTCGACCACGCGCCGGTCTTGGTCTTGCTGCCGCCCGGCAGGCCCATCTTGCCGAACAGGATATCGCCGAGCTGCTTGGGACTGCCGATATTCACCTCTTCGCCGGCGATCTCGCGGATCTCGGCTTCGATGCGCGCAGCGGTCTGCGCGAAATCGGCAGAGAGCTTTGAAAGCACCTGACGGTCGATGGAAATGCCGCGGCGCTCCATGCGGGCCAGCACGGAAATCAGCGGTCGCTCCAGCGTCTCATAGACGGTGGTCATGTGCTCGGCCGAAAGCCGCGGCTTCAGCACATTCCACAGCCGCAGCAGCACGTCGGCGTCTTCGGCGGCGTAAGTCGTGGCGCGGTCGATCTTGACCTGCTCGAACGTCAGCTTGCCCTTGCCGGAGCCGATGATCTCGCTATAGGTCAGCATGGCATGGCCGAGCCAGATCTCGGCAAGCGCGTCGAGTCCATGGGCATTGCGCCCGGCATCGAGCGCATAGGACATCAGCTGCACGTCGTCGGCATTGCGCAGGGTGACACCGTGCTGCGCCAACAACACCGCGGTGAACTTGATGTTGAAGCCGATCTTCAACAGGCCTGCGGATTCCAGAACGGGTTTCAACGCTTCGAGCGCGTCGGAGGCCTTGATCTGGTCGGGCTCGAGGTCGGCGGCGAACAGGCCGGTGCCATCGCCGGACTGGCGATGTGCGAGCGGCACATAGCAGGCATCATTCGGCCCGAGCGACAGCGCGATACCGACCATATCGGCCTGCATCGGATCGATCGACGACGCCTTGCATTCGAACGCGACGTGACCGGTATCGAGAATCCTGGCGATCCATGTGTTGAGGTCGGCGAGCGTGCGCACGGTCTGATAGTCGTCGCGCTTGACCGGCAGCTTTCGCGCAGCGGCGGCGCGGGCGGCGGCGAGGGAGGCCGGCGTCAATTGGTCTTTTGCGCCGGGGCCTGTGGCATGCGCGCTGCCCTTGGCCGCCGCGGGTGCACGTGCGGCAGTCGGAGCGTCGAACAGATCGCCGCCCGCTTTGCTCGGGGACGGCGCGGAGCTGCTCTTCGTCGCGCTGTCGGCATCCACATCCGCCGGATCAATCTCGGCATATTCGGCAACGCGCCGCGTCAGCGTCGAAAATTCCATTGCCTTCAGGAACGCGATCAGCTTGCGCGCATCGGGCTCGTGCACCGCGAGGTCATCGAGCGGCACGTCGAGTGCCACCTTGTCATCGAGCAGCACGAGCTGGCGCGACGTGATGGCCAGCTCCTTATTGTCGATGATTTTGCCTACGGTTCCGCCGATCACACGGGAAAGATCGCGCGCGTCGAGGATTAGTTTGCAGAACTGATTTCCGGAAGCAGCCAGACGCTCGATAGTTGCCGTGTCAGCAGTTGGATTTCCTTTCTTATCTTTCGTTAATTCGCTCTCTCCAAATTTCTCTACCAAGACTTGTCCAACTTGCGCGGCCGAACCGGGTTTGACTGGCCCGCCCGCAATAGCGACAATCTGCTCTTCGAGTTCGGTGAGCTGTGTCTTTAACTCTTGCTCGATCTTCTCAGGCTCATTCTCTGCGGATAGAATTCGATCGAGTGAGCCGAGTGCTCGAATCAAGGTGCTTGCAGCCTTTGGACCTACCCCTGGGACGCCCGGCACATTATCGACCGAGTCGCCAATAAGCGCCTGCACTTCGACGACCTTGTTCGGCGGCACGCCGAATTTCTCGATCACCTCGGCGATCCCCAAGCGGCGATCCTTCATGGTGTCGTACATGGTGACCTGCTCGGTCACGAGCTGCATCAGGTCCTTGTCCGAGGACACGATGGTGGCGGTCGCGCCGCGCTCTCCGGCTTCGCGGACATAGGTCGCGATCAGGTCGTCGGCTTCGAAACCGCCTTGCTCGATGCTCGGCAGATCGAAGGCGCGGACGGCATCACGAATGAGCGCGAATTGCGGGATCAGGTCGTCTGGCGCCGGCGGCCGGTGCGCCTTGTATTCGGGGTAGAGCTTGTTGCGGAAGGTCACTTCCGACTTGTCGAAGATGATCGCCAGATGCGTCGGCCGGTTGTCCGGCGGCATGTCGCGGATCAGCTTCCACAGCATGTTGCAGAAGCCGAGCACGGCATTGACCTGCAGCCCGTCGGACTTGCGGTTCAGCGGCGGCAACGCGTGATAGGCGCGGAAAATATAGGACGAGCCGTCGACCAGAAAGACGTGGTCGCCCTTCGCGAGGGCCTTGACGGTGGCGGGCTTGGCGGCGGCTGTTTCTGAGGTTTTCGGCATGGGCGCAACTTAAGGATTTTCGCCGGAAATGACAGTCTGTCAGCCGGCCATCCCGCCGGTTTTTGTGATGCCGCCCGGCTTGCGCCGCGCCCTGTTCCATGTGCCCTTGCGCCGGTCATTGCCAATCGAAGGACCATTCATGCCCGATCTCGCCGAACTGATGGACAAAATGAAAAGCGTCGAGGCCGAGATCGAGGCCGAGCTGACCCGTCGGCGGGAAGAGCTGCGCTTTCGCTTCGAGCGGCGCAAGATCGTGTTCGAGCAGGATATCGAGAAGCTGCAGCGCGCCATCAAGGTGGGCGCGTCGAAATACCTCTTCAGCGCCAATCCGCTGATCGTGTTGTCCGCTCCGGTGATCTATTCGCTGATCATCCCCTTCGTACTGATCGATCTCTGGGTGATGGCCTATCAGGCGGTCTGCTTTCCGATCTACGGTATCCCCAAGGTGCGGCGGCGCGACTATCTGGTGTTCGACCGGCATCACCTCGCTTATCTCAACATCATCGAGAAGGTGAACTGCGCCTATTGCTCATACTGTAACGGCGTGGCCGCCTTCGTGCGCGAGGTTGCCGCGCGCACCGAGGTTTATTGGTGTCCGATCAAGCATGCGCGCCGCGTGCTCGGCCCGCATCCGCACTATGTCGGATTTGCAGATTTCGGCGATGCGGAAGGTTTCCGCGCCAAAATTGAGGGCATGAAGGACGGCGTGAAGCTAGATGACGGAAGGTCGCCGACGGCGGTGTAAGTTCTACTCCGCCGCCTGCAGCGTCGCGCTTTTCTTCTTCGGCGCAATCCAGAACGCTGCCGGGCGCTCGAACAGGAAGTTCGCACGGACCATCAGCGCGAGCCTCCAGATCACCAGCGCGCCGATGACGCCGCAGAGTGTCACCAGCAGCGAGATCGTGCCGATGTCGAACGGGCTGAATTTCAGCAACAGCGCGCGGGATGTCGCCATCGGCAAGAAGAAGGCGAGATAGATCACGATGGAATGCTCGCCGAAGAAGCGGATGAAGCCGAGCCACTGCATCTTCGCCAGCAGCGTGCCCATCACGATGATCGCGACCGCGCCGGCGAAGCCGAGCATCAGCGAGATCACTGGCCATTCGCTGCAGCCGTCATAGACGAGAGCGGCATTGACCAGCGCCCAGGCCGCAAGGCCGACCAGCGCCATCACTGGTTTGGCCCGCGCGCGATCGGACAGCGCGAAGACCTGCGTCGCGAACAGGTAGCCCGAATAGAAATAGACGAAGCGCGAGCAGAACTCGTCGATCATCGTCCAGCCGGTGCTGATATGCGCCATCTCCAGCGCGGCGGCGATGCCCCAGATCAGCAGCGGCGGCACGCGCCGCGCCAGCTTGGTGACGACGAAGAACACCGGCAGCATATAGATGAACCACAGCGTGCCGAACGGCTCGATATAGGAGATCAGATAGAGATTGGCGACATAGGCCCAGCCGTGTTCGGCAGCAAAGCCGGGCGCCTTGAAGCCGAACTGGATGGTCACCCAGAGCACGTAGAAATACAGGAAGTGGACGACCTTGCGGTCGAGATAGGTCCGCCAGTCGCGGTCGATGACACGGGCCAGAAAGAGCCCGGAGATCAGGAAGAAATCCGGCATCCGGAACGGTTTGGCGAAGGCCACCAGCAGATGCATGTAGCCGGTCTGGCCGGCGGCCAGTTCGACACCCAGCACCGAGTGCATCATCACCACCATGATGATGCAGATGCCCTTGGCGTAATCGACCCAGTCGATTCGCTCTGTCCCTGACAGCGCCGCGCGATCGGCGACGGCGAAGGTGCCACTGGTGGTCATCGGTATCCCCTGTTCGGCGCTTCTTTTGGCCGGATCATGAGACGAGATCGGTTTCAATTGCCTTTCTCTAAACCCCAAATATGCCCCGCAAATGGTCGCGGCAGGGCGAGTTTGGCGGGGTGGTTAACGGGCGTTAAGGAGTGGGGGAATGGGGCGCAACGTCCTCTCCACCGTTATCGCCGGGCTTGACCCGGCGATCCATCTTCTCGCGAAGCAAGATGGATACGCGGGTCAAGCCCGCGTATGACACCTGAGATTGGTATGCCCCCGAGAACATCGCGAAGATGACGATTTGACCCGAACCTTCGATACATCCCTGCCCATCGATGCTGTGCTTGACGACCTGTCGGGCGCGCTGGACGCCGGCAACGCCGCGGTGCTGGTGGCGCCGCCGGGCGCCGGCAAGACCACGCGCGTGCCGCTGGCTTTGCTCGATGCGCCGTGGCTGAAGGGGAAGAAGATCATCATGCTGGAGCCGCGGCGCATCGCAGCCCGCGCCAGCGCCGAGCGGATGGCGAAAACGCTGGGCGAGCGCGTCGGCGAAACCGTCGGCTATCGCGTCCGCTTTGGCTCGAAGATCTCGCGCAACACCCGGATAGAAGTGGTCACCGAAGGGATTTTCTCGCGGCAGATCCTCGACGATCCCGAGTTGAAGAATATCGGCGCGGTGCTGTTCGACGAATTCCATGAGCGCTCGCTGGATGCCGATATGGGACTCGCTCTGGCGCGCGATGTGCAAACCGGCTTGCGCGAGGACCTGCGCATCCTGGTGATGTCGGCGACCATCGACGGCGCGCGGATCGCGAAGCTGCTTGGCGATGCACCGGTCATTGCCAGCGAGGGGCGGGCTTATCCCGTGGAGACGCGCTATCTCGGCCGCAAGCCCGATATCCAGCTCGAGCGGCAGATGGCCGACGCCATCACGACCGCCTTGCGCGCCGATCCCGGCTCGGTGCTGGCGTTTCTGCCGGGCGCCGCGGAAATCCGTCGCACGCAGAATTTCCTCGCCGAGCGCGTGCAGGACGCGTCCATCGAGATCGTCCCTTTATTCGGTGCACTCGATGCCGGCGTGCAGGACCGTGCCATCCAGCCCGCGCCCAAGGGACAGCGCAAGGTGGTGCTGGCAACCTCGATTGCCGAGACCTCGCTGACCATCGAAGGCGTGCGCATCGTGGTGGATTCCGGTGTCGCCCGCGTGCCGCGCTATGAGCCGGACATCGGACTGACGCGGCTGGAAACCGTGCGTGCCTCGCGCGCCGCCGTCGATCAGCGCCGCGGCCGCGCCGGCCGGACCGAGCCCGGCATCTGCTACCGGCTATGGGACGAGCCGCAGACCGCCTCATTGCCGGCCTACACACAGCCGGAAATTCTCAGCGCGGATCTGTCCACGCTGGTGCTCGATCTCGCGCAATGGGGCGTCAGCGATCCCGCACAACTGACCTTCCTCGATCCGCCGCCTGCGCCAGCGCTGAAGGAAGCACGCGGCCTGCTCGGCGAACTCGGAGCGCTCGATGGCGATGGCCGTATCACCGAAGAAGGCCATGCGCTGCGCGCGCTGGCGCTGCCGCCGCGGCTGGCGCGCATGATCGTAGATTCGGCGCGGTTCGGTTATGGCGGAGAAGCTGCCGAGATCGCTGCCATCCTCACTGAACGCGGGCTTGGTGGCGATAGCGTCGATCTCGACGTCAGACTCGATCTGTTCCGCCGCGACCGCTCGCAGCGCGCTGGCAGCGCCCGGCAGCTCGCGGAGCGCTGGGCGTCGCAGGTCGAAGGCAACGAGCGCGGCGCTTCTGCTCCCTGGGAGGGTCGGGGAGGGGGGTCCACAAGTGAGGTCGGAGCGTGGGGCACCCCCATCCCCGACCCTTCCCCGCAAGGGGGAAGGGGGCTCGACCGCCGCAGCCCAACCTCGGATACGCTGACCACCGGCACCATGCTCGGCTTTGCATTCCCGGATCGCGTGGCCAAGAATCGTGGCAATGGCAGTTTCGTGCTGGCTAATGGCCGCGGCGCGTCGATCGAACAAAGTGCCGCCCTGGCGCGCGCGCCATATATCGCCGTGGCGGAGCTCACCGGCACGGCGGCCAATGGCCGTATCCTGCTGGCAGCGCCGATCGCGCAGGCCGATATCGAGACGCGCTTCGCCGATCAGATCGAGAATACCGACGATGTCAGTTTCGATCGGGCATCGATGTCGCTGCGCGGCCGCCGCAAGCGTGTGCTGCATGCGATTACGTTGTCGGAAGCTCCGTTCACGCTGAAGCCATCCGAAGACACCGCGCGCGTTTTCGCCGACGGTCTGGTTGCCGCGGGCATCGACCGCTTGCCATGGTCGAAGGCGCTGCAGCAGTGGCGGGGGCGCGTGATGTTCCTGCGCGCGTCGGAAGGCGACGCCTGGCCCGATCTGTCCGACACTGCGCTCGCCGCGGCGCGCGAGAGCTGGCTGATGCCGGCGCTGTTCGACAAGATCTCGCTGAAGGATTTCTCGGCCGGCGATCTATCCGACGCCGTGATGGGTCTGCTGCCCTGGGATCTGCGTGCGCGGCTCGACAAGGAAGCGCCGACGCATTTCGAGGCGCCGACGGGGACGGTACTGGCGATCGATTACGAAGCCGAGCAGGGGCCGACCATTGCCGTCCGTTTGCAGGAATTGTTCGGGCTGACCACCCATCCGTCGGTCGCCAAGGGCAAGGTGCCGCTGGTGATGGAATTGCTGTCGCCGGCGCAGCGGCCGGTGCAGGTGACGCGCGATCTGCCGGGCTTCTGGCGGGGCAGCTACCTCGACGTGCGCTCGGACCTGCGCGGCCGCTATCCGCGACATCCCTGGCCGGAAGATCCCGCCAATGCGCTGCCGACGCGCCGCGTGAAGCCGCGCGGGACGTGATCATCAGACAAAGTGCCGCTCATTAACGCTTCGCTCATCCTTTTCGCGAAAATAGCAGTCTGTAAGACCGTCCTGAACGGACGGTGGTGAGCCCGTGTGATGAACTCGCGGTTCCCCTGATTGCGTTCAGTGAGGTTGCGTATGCGTAGTATCATGTTCTTCGCGGCGATCCTGATCGGTCTGGGCACCGTGATGGCGCAGATGGCCGACAAGATGACGGCGACGACGCCGGCCATGGCGAAGGCGTCATCCCCTGCACCCACGACACAGGGCAATGCAAAGGCCGGTGTCCGTAGCCTGTCGATTGCGCGCGATGCCCGCGGTCACTTCCAGACTGAGGGGAGCATCGAGGGCCAGCGCATCGGCTTCATGGTCGATACTGGCGCGTCCGTCATCGCATTGAATGAAAAGTCGGCGGCACGATTTGGTTTGCGTCCGTCGCGTGCCGATTATAACGCCACGGTGACAACGGCGAACGGAACGCTGAAGGCTGCGCGCACGCGAATCGCTGTCGTGCAGGTCGGTGAGCTGACCGTGCGTGATGTCGATGCGATGGTGCTGCCCGATGAGGCACTGTCCGAGAATCTGCTCGGCCTGTCGTTTCTCTCGAAGTTGAAACGCTTCGAATATGCAAATGGCCGGATGGTACTCGAACAGTAGTACCTCATATCCCCCACGCATTCACGCCGCAGCCCAATTCTAAACAAACTCGCATCCTTGAATGCCCATGCGCCTTCCCACAGGCGTGCGCAAAGGCTAAGCCTGCGCATTCAAGATTGATCCCAATGATGCGAGGTCCTGCGATGTTTCCGAAGCCGAAGCCCTTGCTCGTGCCGAATACCTACGCTTACGAATCCGAGCCGATGGTAAAGGCCACGGGTTTTCGCGAATATGACGCGCGCTGGCTGTTCGGCAAGGAAATCAACCTGATGGGCATTCAGGCGCTGGGCATGGGGCTCGGCGCGCTGATTGCAGAACTCGGCCAGAAGCAGGAAATCGTCACCGGACACGATTTCCGTGGCTACTCCGCCTCGATCAAATACGCGCTGATGACGGGCCTGATGGCCGCCGGCTGCAAGGTCCATGATATCGGCCTCGCGGTAACGCCGATGGCCTATTTCGCGCAGTTCGATCTCGATGTGCCCTGTGTCGCCATGGTGACGGCCTCGCATAACGACAATGGCTGGACCGGTGTGAAGATGGGCGCCAGCAAGCCGCTGACCTTCGGTCCGGACGAGATGACCCGGCTGAAGGAAATCGTGCTCAATGCCGAATTCAAGAACAAGGCTGGCGGCTCCTACCAATTCCACGAGAATTATCCGGCGCGTTATATCGCCGATCTCACCAATCGCCCGAAGCTGAAGCGCAAGCTGAAGGTCGTCGTGGCCTGCGGCAACGGCACCGCGGGCGCGTTCGCGCCACAAGTGATGGAAGCGATCGGCTGCGAGGTGATTCCGCTCGATACCGAGCTCGATCACACCTTCCCGAAATACAATCCGAATCCGGAAGACATGGAAATGCTGCACGCGATCCGCGATGCGGTGCTCGAACACAAGGCCGATGTCGGTCTTGGTTTCGACGGTGATGGCGATCGCTGCGGCGTCGTCGACAACACCGGCGAGGAAATCTTCGCCGACAAGGTCGGCGTGATGCTCGCGCGCGATATGTCGGCGGTTTACAAGGATGCGACCTTCGTGGTCGACGTGAAATCGACCGGACTGTTCGTGACGGATCCGGTGCTGCAGAAGCAGAATGCCAAGACGACCTATTGGAAGACCGGCCACTCCTACATGAAGCGCCGCACCAATGAGCTGAAGGCGCTCGCCGGCTTCGAGAAGTCCGGTCACTTCTTCTTCAATGCGCCGGTGGGCCGTGGCTATGACGACGGCCTCGTCTCAGCGATTGCGATCTGCGAAATGATGGACCGCGCGCCCGGCAAGACCATGGCCGATCTCAAGGAGGCGTTGCCGAAGACCTGGTCGTCGCCGACCATGTCGCCGCATTGTGCCGACGAGACCAAATACGGCGTCGTCGCTGCGGTGGTGAAGCATTTCGAGGATGCGCAGAAGAAGGGCGACAAGGTCGCCGGACAATCGATCCGCGATCTCGTGACGGTCAACGGCGTGCGCGTCACCTGCGAGGACGGCAGCTGGGGTCTGGTGCGGGCGTCATCAAATAAGCCGGAGCTGGTGGTCGTGGTCGAAAGCCCGGTCTCCGAAGCGCGGATGCACGACATGTTCGAAGCCATGAATGTGGTGCTGCGGACGCATCCGGAAGTCGGCGCGTATAACCAGACGATCTGATTCTCGACGACGCTTGGCGGCGCTCCGCTCACCTCTCCCCGGCGGGGAGAGGTTAAGTTAGGGCGTTGCAATCATCTCCGACATCTCCCTTGCCGCCTGCGTCACATAGCGCTCCTTGTGGCGCAGCTGGATGAAGCGCCGTGTTGGCAGCGAGGCTTCGAGGGCGATGAGATCGCCGCTGCCGATCAAGGCGGCGGCAACCAGGCGTGAGATGATGCTCGCACCAGCGCCGGCCACGACGGCCGCGCAGACGGCTTCGTTCGATGGCAGCTCCATGGCAACGCGAATGTGGTCAGGCGCGATTCCTGATTGGTCCAGCACCGATTGCGCGATGGCGCGCGTGCCGGAGCCGGCTTCACGCAGCACCCAGTTCGTCTCGGCGAACTGACCCGGCACGACAGTGTGTCGCTTCGCCCATCGATGCGATCGGCCAACCACCAGCACAAGTTCGTCGTCGCCCACGGGCTGGGTCGCGAGTGCCGGATGGTCAACCGCGCCTTCGACGATGCCGAGATCGACTTCGCCATCGCGCAGCCAGTCGGCCACCTGCTCGGTATTTCCGATGCGGAGGCTGAGGTCGATGCCGGGGAATTGCTGGCGATAGCGCGCCATGATGGGCGGTAGAAAATAGTTGCCGACGGTCTGGCTCGCGGCCAGCGCAAGGGAGCCGCGCGTCATGCCGGCCATATCGGTGAGGACGGTCGTCGCGGCGGCAGCGCGTGCCAGCACGGCCCGGGCTTCGATCAGAAAGGCGCGGCCAATCTCGGTCAATTCGATGCGGCGGCCGACGCGGTGAAACAGCTGCGTCGCATAGCGCGTTTCCAGCGCCGCAATGGCGGCGCTGGTGGCAGATTGGGTGAGATGCAGACTCTCGGCAGCCCGCGTCATGTGCTCGTGTTCGGCGACGGCGACGAAGATCCGGAGCTGTTCGAGCGTCATGGCATCTCCGTCAGGTAGTCAGCTTCACCAGCATGAGGCTGAAGCCGGCAATGAACAGGAAGGCTGCGGCGCCAAGCAGCAGCGGGCGCAGGCCCTTGGCGCGCAGCTTCTGGATATTGGTTTCCAGCCCCATTGCGGCGAGCGCCATGGTCAGCAGGAAGGTCGTGATCGGAATGATCAGGCTCATAGCTGCATGCGGCACGTCAACGAGGCTATTCAGGATCACCATCGCCACGAAGCCGAAGGCGAACCACGGCATCGGCACCTTGGCGCTGCCGGATTCCGCGCCGATGGCGCGTGCGCGCCGTGTCGCCAGCAGGCCAAGTGTGATCACCACCGGTGCCAGCATCATCACGCGCGCGAGTTTCGCGACGGTACCGAATTCGCCGGCGTCGCGGCTCTGCTGGAAGGTGGCCGCGACCACCTGCGCGATCTCGTGGATCGATGCGCCAGCCCAAAGCCCGAAATGATGTGGGTCGAGCTGCAGCACGCTACCGAGTAGCGGATAGACGAACATGGCGATCGAGCCAAAGATGGTGACGCAGGCGACCGCGTAGGCGACATCCTCATCGGGCGCGCGGGTCACGGTGTTGGTTGCGATCACGGCGGACGCGCCGCAAATCGATGTGCCGGCGGCGATCAGTTCGACCAGTCTGCGGTCGATACCCATCGCGCGGCCAAGCCATGTGGTGAAGATGAAGGTTGTAAGGAGCGTCGCCGCGATCACCGCGAAGCCGATGCCGCCAACTTCCAGCAACTGCGCCGCGGTGAGCTGCAGGCCGAGCAGGATGATGGCGAAGCGCAGGATGCTGCGCATGGAGAAACTGATGCCGGCTTTGGCCGCAGCCGGCGCGCCGGATGTGTTCTGGATCGCGATACCGATGCCGATGGCCAGGATCATCGGACTGGCGAGGCCGATATAGGGGATTTCACGCAAGGCGAGTGCAGTGCCGGCGATGGCGCCGGTGAGCGCCAATCCGGGAAGAAGCGGGTTGCGAGCAGCAAGCGGGCTGGTGCGGTTGGCATCTTGGGCAAGAACGGTCATGGGCCAAACTCCGGTTTGGCCACATCCTCATGCCGCTTGATCAATAAATCTAATTGATCATTATTGTTGATTCAATCGAATTATATGATTGATCTGTTTCGGCGTCGTCGCCCGGTCCGACCGGGCGACGACAGCGCGGTATTTCTCAAGCAGCCGGCATCGGTGGCACCGGCAGTGCCGTGACCGACTTGATCTTCTCCATGGCGAAGCGGGAGGTGACGTTCTTCAAGGCCACCGCACTGATCAGCTTCTTGTAGAAGATGTCGTAGCTCTGCATGTCGGCCACGACCACGCGCAGCATGTAGTCGACGTCGCCGGCCATCCGGTAGAATTCCATGACTTCGGGCATGGCGCTGACGGCATCGGCGAATTTCTTCAGCCAGGCGTCGGAATGGTCGCCGCTCTCCACCGAGACAAACACCGAGATACCCAGGCCGATCTTGTTTTGATCGACCAGCGCCACCCGGCGGAGGATTACGCCATCGGCTTCGAGGCGCTGGATGCGCTTCCAGCACGGTGTCGACGAAAGCCCCACGCGGTCGCCGATCTCGGCCACCGACAGCGAGGCGTCTTCCTGCAGGACGGTCAGGATCTTGCGATCGATCGCATCGAGGCGGCGGGTGGATTCAAGGGGCTGGTCGGCGACATCGGTCATGGGAAGAACTTTGTTCTAATTATGGGGTCGAGTAACCTCATATATAGAACATTCTTCCAAGGCAAGCCCTGTACCGCCTCAGCTAAGGGCGCCGACCCGGGATTCCCTCAAAAGCTGTTCGACTTCAGCACGTTGCGGGCAGGCGAAAGCACCGCCATAGCGGGTGCATTTCAGGGCCGCGGCGGCGGAGGCGAAGCGCAGCGCCTCCGGTACCGACTTGCCGCCCGCGAATTCCAGCGCGAAGGCGCCATGGAAAATGTCGCCGGCGCCGAGGGTGTCCACGGTGTGAACGGGGAAGGCCGGGGTTTCCTTGGGATGTCCGTGCTCGTCGAGCCACAGGGTACCGCGCGGGCCGCGGGTGACGGCAAGGAAGGACGAGGTCAGCGTCGCCATCTTCTGCAGCGCCTTGAGATTGTCGGTGATGCCGGCGGTCGATTGCAGCGCATCGTCCGAGAAGATCAGGTGCGAGGAGGCGGTCAGCAGGCCCTCGCGCTGCGACAGCGTGCTGTCGATATCGACGACGACGGGAATGCCGCGATGACGTGCCTCGATGCACAGCTCGGTGGCGAAGCCGGCGCAGCGGCTCTCGACCAGAATGGCGCTGCAGTCCTGCAGCAGCAGGTCGTGGTCGGGCAGTTTTACCTTCCAGAGTTCGGGATCGCGGAAGGTGACGATGGTGCGCTCGCCCGACGGGTCGATCATGACGGCCGAGATCGGTGTCACCAGGCCCGGCATATGCACCAGATGCGCGGAGTCGATGCCTTCCTTGGCGAGGTCATCGAACAGAAACTGGTCGGCGGTCTCGTTCTTGTCGCCCATCGGCCCGGTCATCGACGCCCGGCCACCCAGCCGGCTGACGCCGATGGCGGCGTTGAGCGCATTGCCGCCGATGATCTGGGCGAAACGTTGGGAGGGGAATTTTTGGCCACGCCCCGGGACGGCTTCGACGGCAAAGGTCAGGTCGCGAACCGGCAGGCCGATACACAATACGTGGACAGGCTTGGCACTCATGAAGGATTCCCCGTGTGGTCAGGCTTGGTCGGGATGCAGCCAGCGACCGAGCAGATGATGCGCGATGGCGAATGGGTGCGGCCCCGCGAGCCCGTCCGGGTGTTCGCGTTTCCACATCAGCATCGCCTCGTCACGGTCAAACCACCGGGCGTCCTCAAGTTCCATCTTGTCGACGGTAATCTCGTCGCTGATGGCGCGCGCCGAACAGCCGATCATCAGGGATGACGGGTAGGGCCAGGGCTGCGTCATGTAATAGGTGACGTCGGTACAGCGGATGCCGGATTCCTCGAAGATCTCGCGCTTCACCGCGTCCTCGATGGTCTCGGCCGCTTCGACGAAACCGGCAAGGCACGAATACATGCCCGGAGCGAACTGCTTCTGGCGGCCGAGCAGGCACTTGTCGCCCTTCTCCACCAGCATGATGACGACAGGATCGGTACGCGGGAAATGCTCGGTCTTGCAGCTCGGGCAAACGCGCTTCCAGCCGCCTTCGGCCATTGAGGACTTGGCGCCGCAATTGGCGCAAAACCCGTGGCGCTGATGCCAGGAGACGAGCGACTTGGCCTGTGCAACCGCCGAGAGTTGTTCCGGCGGCACCATGCCCTGCATGGCCATGCCGCGGAGTTCGCTGACGACGACATCGTCGCGGGTCAACAGCTTTTCGACGGCGGGTGCGCCGATGCCCATGCCGAACACCGCATCGCCATCACGCAGGCCCAGAAAGACAGTGCCAGGATTGGCGCCGAATTTCAGCGCCTCGTCGATGGTCAGCAGCGCGCGCTGGGCATCGCCATCCTTCTTCATGACCAGCGAGTCGCGGTAGATCACATAAGCGCGCGAGGAGCTTTTGCCCTCCAGCGCGAACAGTTTCTCGTCGCTGAAGCGCAGATGCGCGGCGCGGTCGAGCGTGTTGGAGACGAAGGCCGGACGGCCGAGCGGAAACAGCTTGCTTGTCATGATGGTCAACCGAGCCAGATCTTGCGGCGGAGTTCTGAGATGAAGCGCTGCACTTCTGCCGCGTCATGGGCGAGTGGTGGCATCACGCCCCAGATCGGCCGAGGCCAGGCGGCATCGGTCTTGCGGCGCGCGATGATGTGGACGTGCAACTGCGGCACCATGTTGCCGAGCGCCGCGACATTGAGCTTGTCGCATTTGGTGATTTCTTTGAGCGCCCGGCCGACACGGTTGATCTCGGTCATCAACTGGCCCTGCGCGACCTCGTCGAGATCGATGATCTCGGTCGTGTCGGCGCGGCGCGGCACCAGCATCAGCCAGGGGTAGTGCGCGTCCTTCACCACCAGCACGCGGCTGAGGGGGAGGTCGCCAATGTCGATGGTGTCTTGTTGCAGCTGCTCGTGCAGCGACCAGGAGGAGGGAGCGGCCATTCTGACTCTCGATTAAGGCGCACAGCGTCGCAGGAAGCGGCTGCGCAGACAACTCCCGTCATGGCCGGTTTTGCGCGTCTGGACCACGTTTTCTTGCGACTTTCCTGCGCAAAACTTGCGGCGGACTTGCGACACGCGCCGCGCTTGCTTTCCGACCATTTTGGCCCCAAATAAGCACCGGGAGATTGGCGGTGGACGAGCCACTCGCCAATCGGGTCAGGTCCGGAAGGAAGCAGCCCTAACGAGATCCGGATCGGGTCGCTCGTCAGTCTCCTACTTGTTTTATCGAGCAAATTCAGCGTCCTGCGCATGGGTCGTTAGCTCGGTGGGCGCCTTGTTCGATGAGTGAGGCAGCATCGAAGGCCGGAACCTGTGTCCCGTTCCGCCTATGATGCGCCAGATGTTCCGCAAGCCGGCTTTACGAGACAACACATTGCGGATTCCTCGATGACCGACGCTGGCACGTCCCCTCCTGATGATCACCAGAGCGGTTTCGATATGGGCGTTGCCCCGGCGCCTGCTGCCGCCACGCCCTATCGCGTGCTCGCGCGTAAATACCGCCCCGGCAGTTTCGACGATCTGATCGGCCAGGAAGCGCTGGTCCGCACCGTTTCCAACGCGTTCGAGACCGGCCGCATTCCGCAGGCCTGGATCCTCACCGGCGTCCGCGGGGTCGGCAAGACGACGACGGCGCGTATTCTGGCGCGCGCGCTGAATTATGAAATGGCCGATGGCTCGGTCAAAGGCCCGACCATCCACATGCCGACGCCGGGCATTCACTGCCAGGCGATCATGGAAAGCCGGCATATCGACATTCTCGAAATGGACGCCGCGAGCCACACCGGCGTCGACGATGTCCGCCAGATCAATGACAGCGTGCGCTATGCGCCCTCCAGCGCGCGCTACAAGGTCTACATCATCGACGAAGTCCACATGCTGTCGACCGCCGCCTTCAACGCGTTCCTGAAGACGCTGGAAGAGCCGCCGGAACACGCCAAGTTCGTGTTCGCCACGACCGAAATCCGCAAGGTGCCAGTGACGGTGCTGTCGCGCTGTCAGCGCTTCGACCTGCGCCGCGTCGATGCCGACGTGCTGATGTCGCATCTGTCGAACATCGCGGGCAAAGAGAATGTCGAGGTCGAGCCGGAAGCGCTGGGCATCATCGCCCGCGCCGCCGAAGGCTCGGTGCGCGATTCACTGTCGCTGTTCGATCAGGCGATTGCGCATGCCGCGGGCACGGTCCGCGCCGATGCCGTCCGGCAGATGCTCGGCCTCGCCGATCGCACCCGCGTGATCGACTTGTTCGATTCGCTGGCGCGCGGTGACATCGCCAGTGCATTTAAGGAATTTCGCGAACAATACGACGTCGGCGCTGATCCGATTGTGGTGCTGAGCGATCTTGCCGAATTCGTCAATTTCGTCACCCGCGTGAAAATCGTGCCGGCAACCGCCGACAATGTCGCGTTTGGAGAGACCGAACGTCTACGTGCACGCGATTTCGCCTCGAAGCTGTCGATGCGGGTGCTGTCGCGGATGTGGCAGATGCTGCTCAAGGGCATCACGGAAGTGCAGGGCGCGACGCGTCCCGCCGCCGCCGCAGAGATGGTGCTGGTGCGCATCGCTTACGTCGCCGATCTGCCGACCCCGGACGAAGCGATCCGGATGCTCGACCAGAATGGCGGGACGTCGCCGATGATCCCAACGAATGGTGGAGGCCGTGCCGCGCCATCGTCCGCTCCGTCGGCATCTTTGCCGTCAGCGCAGATGCCGTCCGCCATGCCGACGATGTCAGCGAGCGCGTCGCGTGGTCCGACCATGCAGCGCGGCGGCGCGGAGCCATCGCCGCGGCCGCAAGTCGGCATGGCAGATGCACCGCCCGCAGCGGTGCTGAAGATTTCCACCTTCCCTGAACTCGTCGCACTGGCCGGCGAGAAACGCGACCTGATGGTGCGCGGGGCGCTCGAAGCCGATGTGCGCCTGATCAAGATCGAAGACGGGCGGCTTGAGCTGGCGATGGAGCGGACGGCGTCGCGCACGCTGATCAACGATCTGTCGCGGAAGCTCGAACAGTGGACCGGCCGGCGTTGGGCCGTGATCGTGTCCAACGAGCAGGGACAGCCGACGCTGCGCGATCAGCAGCTCGAGCAGAAGAACGAACGCCAGCGCGCGGCGGAAGCCGATCCGCGGGTCAAGGAAGTGCTGGCACGGTTTCCGCGTGCGAAGGTCGAGGTTCGTGTCATCGCCCCTGAGCCGCCGGACTTCAACGGCAGCGATAGCGACCTGATCAGCGATGACGCGACCGACGGTCTCAACGACGACGATTAATCGAACTGCGAAGGAAAACTCTTGGCTGATTTTCTCGGCATGATGAAACAGGCAGCGCAGCTGCAATCAAAGATGAAGGCGATGCAGGACGAGCTCGACCATGTCGAGGTCGAAGGTATCTCCGGCGGTGGCCTCGTGTCCGTGCGGATGACCGCGAAGACCGAAGTGAAGGCCGTGAAGATCGATCCCTCGCTGGTCAAAGCCGACGAAGTCGAGATACTTGAGGATCTGCTGGTCACGGCGCTCGGTGATGCGCGCCGCAAGGCGGAAGCTGCGATGCAAGAGAAGATGCAGGCGCTGACCGGCGGCCTCGGTCTGCCGCCGGGGATGGGCCTTACCTGAGATGGCATCCACGGCCGGTCCGGAAATCGAGCGCCTGATTCAGTTGCTGGCGCGGCTGCCCGGTCTTGGCCCGCGCTCGGCCCGGCGTGCCGCGCTGCATCTGATCAAGAAGCGCGAGGCGCTGATGACGCCGCTAGCCGGTGCCTTGCAGGTGGCGATCGACCGGATTCAGGTCTGCAAGGTCTGCAGCAATATCGATACGCAGAATCCCTGCACGATCTGCACGGACCCGCGCCGCGATCCCTCGACCATCGTGGTGGTCGCCGATGTCGCGGACTTGTGGGCGCTCGAACGCGCCCATGCGACGACGGGCAAATATCATGTATTGGGTGCAACGCTGTCGCCGCTCGACGGCGTCGGCCCGCAGGATCTGACCATCGACGCGCTGGTGTCACGTGCGCATGATTCAGAGGTGAGCGAAATCATCCTGGCGCTGAATGCGACGGTTGATGGGCAGACCACGGCACATTACATCACCGACCTCCTGCAGGAGGCCAATGTGAAGGTGACGCGGCTGGCACATGGCGTGCCGGTTGGTGGTGAACTCGATTATCTCGACGAAGGCACGCTGTCGGCAGCAATGCGACAGCGGACGCTGTTTTAAGACTGGAAGAGCATTGATGACACGATATGACTTGAAGGCTTTGCCGACCTGGGCCGCTGCGATTTGTGCGGCCGGCCTGTTTGCGACGGCTGCCAGAGGCGCGACCGAAACGCCGGCTCCGCCAGCCGCACCGGTGGCACCGAAGGCCATGAAGATCGGCGATGTGCTGACCGGGCAGCTCAACGCCATGCGCAGCCGCGATGCCAAGGGCAAGCGCACCAATGTGTATCAAGTGGTCAGCGAGCCGCGTCGGCTGCCGGCGCCTGCAGGGCTGTGCAATCTTGAGACCGGACCTGAGACGTTCGAGATCGTCGTTGCCAATGACGTGCAGGCCACGCAGCTGAAGAAGCTTGTCGGCAAGGAAGTTGCGCTCAAGGTTGCTGAAGTCACCTGCGCCGAGCAGGCCGGGCAGATGAGTGAAGCGCTGGTGACGAAATGGAGCGTGGTGACGAAGCCGAACTGAGTTCGCTTCGGTTAAACCCGTACCGGCCCCAGCATCTCGAAATGCGCGCGGCGCTGCAGCCAGATCAGGAGGATCAGGCTCGGCACCGCGACGACCACGCTGATGACGAAGAACATCGGCCATCCCGTCGCCTGCGCGACGTAACCTGCACCTGCCGACAGATAGGTCCGCCCCACCGCAGCGAGCGCCGTGAGCAGCGCATATTGCGTGGCTGTGTGCAGCGGGTTTTTGCACAGCGCCGAAAGGTAGGCGACGAAGATCACCGTACCGATGGCGCTGGTGAAATTCTCGACCGAGATGGCCAGTGCCAGCGCCCATTGATTGACGCCGACGATGGCGAGCCACGAGAATGCCAGGTTGGACAGCGCCTGCAACACAGCGCCGATCCACAGGCTCGCCGCCAGCGAATAGCGCCGCGCCACGAAGCCGCCAGCGAAGCCGCCGATCAGCGTGGCGGCAAGGCCGACGCCTTTGACGATGGCGGCGTAGTCGTTGCGGGTGAAGCCGAGATCAATCACGAACGGCGCTGTCATGGTGCCGGAAAAGGCGTCGGTGAATTTGAACAGCACGACAAAGGCCAGCGCGGCCCAGGCGTCCTTGCGGGCCAGAAACTCGGAGAACGCGCCGATTGCGGCCTGCAGCACGCGCGTGAAGGCGCTGTCGCCGCGCGTGGCGGCTTCGGCCTGCGCGGATTGCTCGGGCTCGGTGGCCGCAAGCGCTGTGACCGTGCCGACCAGCACCATCGCCGCCATTGCCACATAGCCCCACATCCAGGCGGTGGAGCGCGCGATGCCCGTGCTCTCGAAGGCGCTGACCAGAAACAGCACGCCGGCGGTCGAGATCAGCATGCCGATGCGATAGGCCGCGACATAGGACGCCATGCCGGCCGCCTGTTCGCTCTCCGGCAGGCTCTCCACACGAAACGCATCGACGACAATGTCCTGCGTCGATGACATCGCAGCGACCAGCAGCGCACCAAGGGCGACGAACAGTGGCGAGCGGGCGGGATCGGTCAGCGCCAGCAGCAGGATCGCGACGATCAGCAGCAGTTGCGAGAACACCAGCCAGCCGCGGCGGCGGCCGAACTGGCGCGTGAAGAAGGGCACATGCAGCGCGTCGACCAGCGGCGCCCAAAGGAACTTCAGCGTGTAGGGCGTGCCGACGAGGGCGAACAACCCGATGGTACCGAGATCGACGCCGGATTCGCGCATCCACACCAGCAGCGTGGAACCGGACAATGCAAGCGGCAGACCCGACGACAGGCCAAGCAGCAGCACGATCAGCACCCGCGGCTGCAGATACACCGCCATGCTCTCGCGCCAGGTGGCACGGGGCTTCAAGGCGAGGGCGGCTTCGGACGAGTCAGGCGCGCTGGTCATGGGGAAGGATTAGCAGATTCGGGAGGGAGCGGCCTGTGGCTTCGTATCCTTCCCCTCGGTTGTCATCGCCCGGCCTGGCGCGCAATTGCGCGCTAGGACCGGGCGATCCAGTATCCGGCGTTGGTTGTGTTTGGCAGCGTCGTACGAACGTAAGGTCGGTGTATACTGGGTCAACCGGTCAAGCCGGGTGACGACAAGTGAGTTTGGTGCAACGGCAGTGGCGAGTCCTGACGATGCGTGCCTACAACTTTTACGTCTACATTCTCGCCAGCGAGATTGGTGGGACGCTGTATATCGGCGTGACGAACGATCTCATTCGCCGCGTATACGAACACAAAACGAAAGCCGCAGAGGGATTCACGAAGGCCTATGGCATCGACCGGCTCGTCTACTACGAACGCTTCGACAATATCGAACACGCCATGCACCGCGAGAAGCGGCTCAAGAAGTGGATGCGGGAATGGAAGATCGCACTGATCGAGAAAGATAATCCCAATTGGGATGATCTGTATCCCCTCATCTGCCGGTGAGGCTCCCCTCTCTCGGTTGTTATCGCCCGGCTTGACCGGGCGATCTGGTATCCGACGGGGTCTGCGGTGGGCAGCATCGCGCAAACGCAAGGCTGGTGTTTACTGGGTCACCCGGTCAAGCCGGGTGACGACAAGTGAGTTCACTCCCCTGCCTGAATCTTGCGCGGCAGTGGCGCGAACATGTCGGGGGCCGCGGTCCTGGCGACCGCTGGGGCGACCTCGGTGGTAGGCTCACTCTTTCTGAAATCCAGCTCCTCGATGCGGCCGGCGCGCTTTTCGATCTTGTCGGCGGAGATCAGGATCTGGCGGACGTCCTCATTGGCCTGCCCGAAATGCGTCTGCAGCTTCATCACGCGATCGCGCAAGCGAGTGAGGTCGTCGCCCAGATTCAGTACCTCCGTGCGGATCTGGTCGGCGGCGTCGCGCATCCGCGCGTCTTTGAGAATCTGCTGCATCACCTGGATGGCCAGCATCAACAGCGACGGCGACACCAGCACGACGCGGGCGCGATAGGCCTTCTGGATGATGTCGTCGAAACCGTCATGGATTTCCGCATAGACGGATTCCGACGGCACGAACATCAGCGCCGTATCCTGCGTCTCGCCGGCCACCAGATACTTCTCGGCGATGTCGGTGACATGTTTCATCACGTCCGCGCGCAAGCGCTGCGCTGCGTATTTCTTCTCGTCATCGCTGCGCGCGTCATGCAGCGCCGTGACGGCTTCCAGCGGGAATTTCGCGTCGATGCACAGCGGGCGCTGGTCCGGCAGGAAGATCACGCAGTCCGGCCGCTTGCCCGACGATAGCGTGTGCTGGAACGCATAGGCGCCGCTCGGCATGCCGTCCTTGACGATGCTTTCCATCCGCGCCTGACCGAAGGCGCCGCGTGACTGCTTGTTGGCGAGCACGTCACGCAAGGTCGTCACCTGCGAGGTGAGGTCGGTGAGATTCTTGTGGGCGTTGTCGATAATGCCCAGGCGCTCATGCAGCGCGCTCAGGCTTTCCATGGTGTTGCGCGTGGTCTGTTCCATGGATTGGCCGACGCGATGGGTCACGGAGTCCAGTCGCTCGGACACCGCGCGTGCCATGTCGGCCTGACGGCCCGCCAAGGCCTGGCCCATGGCGTCGACGCGGCCGGTGGCCTCGTTCTGCGCCTTCAGCACTTCGCTGAGGCGTTCTTCCAGTTCGTCGGCGCGGATCGCCTGGGCCATGGCCATGGCGGCGCCGCGGCTACCGGAGCGAGCGATGATGATGGCGATGGTGAGCAGCAAACCCAGCGCCAGAGCACTGAAGCCCATCAATGCCACGCCGGCGGTGACCGGCATGTCGCCGATCATGAAAAGAATCTCGTTCATCCCATCCTTGTAGCCGATTCGGTCGGTCACGCGAACGAAGAGGGAACGTTTATGGTTAATGCAAGATGAATTTTCCTGGTTAACCCAAGCCTAAGAAATATGGTTAAGCGAACCTTAACCGGCATCGTTAACCGCGCCTCAATTTTCATGGTTAGCGGGGAGTTAATGTCCTTCAAAGTCCAGCTTTTCCAGCGGATTGACCCGGACCGGCGCGCAGATTAAATCGCCGCCATGGCCATTCGTGAAATCATTATCCTGCCCGACAAACAGTTGCGGCTGATCTCCAAACCTGTCGAGAAGGTGACGTCGGAGGTGCGCAAGCTCGCCGACGACATGTTCGAGACGATGTATGACGCACCCGGGATCGGGCTGGCGGCGATCCAGATCGCGGTTCCGCTGCGGCTGATCACCATGGACATCGCCAAGAAGGACGATGAGGAGGACGGCAAGAAGCCACGCGTCTTCATCAATCCGGAGATCATCTCGGCCTCGGAAGAACTCTCGGTCTACGAGGAAGGCTGCCTGTCGATCCCTGAATATTACGAGGAAGTGGAACGTCCGGCGACGGTGCGGATCCGCTATATGGACCTCGACGGCAAGACCATCGAGGAAGAGGCCTCTGGCCTGTTCGCGACCTGCATTCAGCATGAGATCGACCATCTCAATGGCGTGCTGTTCGTCGATTACCTTTCCAAGCTGAAGCGCGACCGCGTGCTGAAGAAGTTCACCAAGCTCGCCAAGCGCGCGGAGTAGTTTCTCCGCGCAACGCTGCAACAGATCGGCTCCGACCTATGTCGCTTCGTTTGATCTTCATGGGCACGCCGGATTTCGCGGTGCCGACGCTGCTCGAACTCGTGGCCCACGGCCATGAGATCGTCGCCGTCTATACCCGCGAAGCAAAGCCCGCCGGCCGGGGCATGAAGCTGCAGCCGACGCCGGTGGCGCGCGAGGCTGAACGGCTCGGCATTCCCGTGTTCACGCCGAAAACGCTGCGGACGCCGGAAGCCGAAGCCGAGTTCCGGTCGCATGAGGCCGAGGCTGCGGTCGTCGTCGCCTATGGCATGATCCTGCCGCAGAATATTCTCGATGTACCGCCGCTCGGCTGTTTCAACCTGCACGGCTCGCTGTTGCCGCGCTGGCGCGGCGCCGCACCGATCAATCGTGCCATCATGGAGGGCGACGCCGAGAGCGGCGTCATGGTGATGAAGATGGATGTCGGCCTCGACACCGGCGATGTCGCCATGGCCGAGCGCCTGGCGATCACCGATGCGATGACGGCGCTGGACCTGCACGATGCGCTGGCGCCGCTTGGTGCCGATCTGATGGTGCGGGCCATGGGTGCGCTGGAAAGGGGACGGCTGAGCCTGACCCCGCAGAGTGCAGACGGCGTCACCTACGCGGCCAAGATCGACAAGGCCGAGGCCAAGATCGACTGGTCGAAGCCGGCGCGCGACGTGCTTCGGCATTGTCATGGCCTGTCGCCGTTTCCCGGCGCGTGGTGCGAAGTGCCGATCGAGGGCGAGGCGGTGCGCGTGAAGGTTCTGCGCTGCGAGCTTACAAAGGGCGCGGGCGCGCCCGGCGAGATCATCGACGATCAGCTCACCATCGCCTGCGGCGAGGGCGCGATCCGGATCATCGACCTGCAGCGCGCCGGCAAGCAGCCGATGAAGGCCAGTGAATTTCTGCGTGGCACGCCGTTGAAGCCGCCTCTGCGGGTGGGCTGATGCCGCGCTACAAGATGATCATCGAATATGACGGCACACCATTTTCCGGATGGCAGGTGCAGGCCAACGCGACGCTGACCGTACAGGGCGCGCTGGAGCGTGCCGCCGAGGCCATTTGCGGCGAGCCGATCCGCGTCCATGGCGCCGGTCGCACCGATGCCGGCGTCCATGCGCTCGGCCAGGTCGCCCATTGCGACGTGCCGAAAGTGCTGGTGCCGGGTCGCTTTCGCGATGGCATGAATGCCCATCTGCGGCCGCATCCGGTCGGCGTGCTGTCGGCGGATATCGTGCCGGATGATTTCGAGGCGCGGTTCTCGGCCATCAGACGCCACTATGTCTATCGCATCACCAATCGCCGCGCGAACCTCGCCGTCGATGCCGGCCGGGTCTGGCGCGTGCCGCGCCCGCTCGATGTCGCTGCCATGAGCGAGGCTGCGAAGCGTTTGCTCGGTCGACACGACTTCACGACCTTTCGCGATACCGAATGCCAGGCCAAGTCGCCGATCCGCACGCTCGATCAGCTCGATGTGGTGCAGAACGGTGAGGCGATCACCATCACGACCTCCGCACGCTCGTTCCTGCACAGCCAGGTGCGCTCGATGGTTGGCTCACTGGTCTGGGTCGGCAACGGTCGCTGGACGCCGGACGACCTGGCTGCGGCGCTTGCCGCGAAGGACCGCAGCGCCTGCGGCATCGTGGCGCCGCCGGATGGGCTGTATCTGGTAAAGGTCGACTACTAGACCTTCACGCCCTTCATCGCGTCCCAGAACAGATCCTGTCCATTCGCGACATTCGCCGTCCAATGCTCATGCGCAAAATCATTGGCGTCGTCGGTGATGAACTTGAAGGCGCGCCAGGGAATGCCGTGGCGCAGGCAGACCTGCGCGATGGCAAACAGTTCCATATCGACGATATCGACATTGTTCGACACCAGCCAAGGATCGCTGGAGGTGACGAAACTGTCACCACTGCCGCAGATCACGCCGCGCTGGCCCGAGACCAGGCGGTCGAGATCGGGCGCAAAGGGCGTGCGGCCGCGCGGCGCCAGTGGCTCGGCATTCATGTCACGCTGGATCACGTCGCTGACCTCGACGAGGCCGTTGAGTTTGGTGTTTAGCTTGCCGGCGGTGCCGTAGTTCACGACGAGCTTGGGCTGCATGGCCTGCACCGCCTGAAGCGTTGCGATCGTGGTGTTGATCTTGCCGACGCCGGTGAAAATCACCTCGATCTCGGCAGGCGCGCGTGATTTGTCGAGCTCGCTTTCGAGCGCGGTGAGGACGAGAATCTTGCCGTTCATGCGAAATACCGATCCAGCACGCCGCGATAGATTTGGGTGAGCTTCTCCAGATCGGCAACCTTCGTGTGTTCGTCGATCTGATGCATGGTCTGCCCGACCAGGCCGAATTCAATCACCGGGCAGTAGTTCTTGATGAAGCGCGCATCCGAGGTTCCGCCACCCGTGTTGAGATCCGGTATGCGACCGGTAACATCCTTGATCGCAGCGACGACCGTATCGGTAAACGCGCCCGGCTTTGTGACGAAGCTGTCCGAATTGCTCGGCTCCCAGATCACATGCGCGCGAATGCGATTGCCGGCGGCAGTTGCGACGCGTGCATCGATCAGGTCGCGCAATGACGCCTGCGTGTGATGGTCGTTGAAGCGGATGTTGAACTTCGCCCGCGCTTGCGCGGGGATGACGTTGGTCGCCTTGTTGCCGACATCCACCGAGGTGAATTCGAGATTGGACGGCTGAAACTGCGCATTGCCCTGATCGAGCGGATCGCTGCTCAGCGCTGTGATCAACGCGGCTATATCCGGTACCGGATTCGATGCGCGATGCGGATAGGCGACATGGCCCTGCACGCCATCGACGACCAGCGTGCCTGATTGCGACCCGCGGCGGCCGATCTTGATGGTGTCGCCCATCTCCTCGACATTCGACGGCTCACCGACGATGCAATGATCCAACTTTTCGCCGCGCTCGGCCGCCCATTGCAGCAGCTTGACGGTGCCGTTGACCGCAATGCCTTCCTCGTCGCCGGTGATCAGGAACGAGATCGACCCCTTTGGCTGGCCGCCATTCGCTGCGAGATAGTCCAGCACGGCGGCCACGCTGGCGGCGATGCCACCCTTCATGTCCACGGCACCACGGCCGTAGAGCAGCCCGTCCTTTACGTCGCCGGAGAAAGCGCCATGGGTCCACGCCGCTTCATCACCGGGCGGCACCACGTCGGTATGGCCGGCGAAGCAGATATGCGGCGCGGAAGTCCCGATGCGCGCATAGAGGTTTTCGATGTCGGCGCTGCCTTCCTCACTGAAGGTGACGCGATGGACTTCAAAGCCGGCTGACGTCAGCAGGCTCTCGATCACGCCGAGGGCGCCGGCATCAGCGGGGGTGACTGAGGGGCAGCGGAGAAGATCTTGAGCGATGGAGAGAGCGTCGGTGGACATCAGACCCTTGGTGCAGTGGCAAGCGCGGCAAGCGGATCGGGACCGTATTCGTTCGGCCCGGCGGTGCCGCGCAGGAAGCCCAGTTCGACGATGGCCCAGATGGTCACGGCGAAGCTGGCGATATGAAAGACGAAGCTGGTGCTCGCGCTGCTGGTACTACCAATGCCGCTCAGGACGCTGGGGCCGAGCCAGAACGCCAGGATCCACCATCCGCTCTTCTCGCGGTCATGCAGCCGCTTGATGCCGGTGGCGATGCCGGACCAGGTGCCGGCGACGATCAGGACGATAGCCGCCAGCCACAGCAGGATGGCTGCGCCGACCATGCTGAAAAGCCGGTCGGTGTCGAATCCGCCGAGCCACATCACGGCAGCGGCAATGAAGGCGATCCAGATGACCAGGTAGATCAGGATGGCTAGCCAGTATTTGCCGCGGTTGATCCGTCCCGTGAAGCTGAAAAGCAGCGTGGTCCAGTCCATGGCAGCCCTCAATTCAACGGATCGGTCCGGTTTGCACGATGCTACGCGCAAACCGGACGAAACGACAAATCAGTCGCGCAGCAGTTCGTTGATGCTGGTCTTGGAGCGGGTGCGCTCGTCGACACGCTTCACGATCACGGCGCAGGCGGTGGAGGGGCCGATCTGACCGTTCTTCATCGGCTTGCCGGGCAGGTTGCCGGGGACCAGCACCGCATATTCCGGCACTTCGCCGACGAATACTTCGCCCGTCTCGCGATCGACGATCTTGGTCGATGCGCCCAGGAACACGCCCATGGCCAGCACCGCACCCTTGCGCACGATCACGCCTTCAGCGACTTCCGAGCGGGCGCCGATGAAGCAGTCGTCCTCGATGATCACCGGGCCGGCCTGCAGCGGCTCCAGCACGCCGCCGATGCCGACGCCGCCGGAAATGTGCACGCGCTTGCCGATCTGGGCGCAGGAGCCCACCGTCGACCAGGTGTCGACCATGGAGCTCTCATCGACATAGGCGCCGAGATTGACGAAGGACGGCATCAGCACGACGTTCTTGGCGATGAAGGCCGACTTGCGCACGATAGCGCCCGGTACAGAGCGGAAGCCGGCGTCGCGGAAGCTGTTGTCGCCCCATCCCTCGAACTTCGAGGGCACCTTGTCCCACCAGGCCGCGCCGCCGGGACCACCAGAGATCTGCGCCATGTCATTGAGGCGGAACGACAGCAGCACGGCCTTCTTCAGCCACTGGTTCACGGTCCACTTGCCGTCGTCGGCGCGGACGGCGACGCGGGCCTCGCCCTTGTCGAGCAGGTTCAGCGCCTGATCGACGGCGTCGCGGACTTCACCCTTGGTCGAGGCGTTGACGTTATCGCGCGCGTCGAAGGCGGCATTGATGGTGGATTCGAGGGCGGTCAGCGACATCGCGATTTCCTTGGGCAGATCGTGGGTAAAAGGTGATTTCTTGAAGCTTTTGTCGGGATTTGGCCGGGGAGAGTCAAGACGCGCGGGCGGCCATCCCGCCCTACCGGGCCTTGTTCAGCGCCGCCAGAAACCCGGTCAGATCGTCGGTGACGTGATCGACATGGTCGTCGTCACGGCCTTCCAGCTCCCAGTCCTCGCGGACGACCTCCTTGGCGCCGTCAGGCACGATCAGCACGGTGGTCATGCCGAGTTGGTGCGGCACCACGAGGTTGCGTGACAGGTCCTCGAACATGGCCGCCTTGGAGGGATCGACGCCGTGCAGGCGCAGGAACTTGTCATAGGTCTGCTGAGCCGGCTTCGGCTCCAGATCGGCGGCGATGATGTCGAAGATCGCTTCGAACTGATTGGCGAAGCCGAGGCGCTCCAGTACCGCGCCGGCATGGGCGACCGAGCCGTTGGTCAGGATCAGTTTGCGGCCTGGCAGTTGTGCGATCGCGGCGCCCATCACCGGATTGGGCTCCAGCGGCGAATGATCGATCTCGTGGACGAAAGCCAGAAAGTCGTCGGCGCGGACCCCGTGTTCGGTCATCATGCCGCGCATGGTGGTGCCGTAACGCTTGTAATAGTCCTTCTGAACCTTGAAGGCCGCGTCGGGTGAAATCCTGAGGAAGTTCGCGACGAAGTCGCGGATCTTGCCATCGACCTGCTGCCACAGGTTCACGTGGTGCGGATACAGCGTGTTGTCGAGATCGAACACCCATGTCTCGACATGGTTGAAGGCGCGCGGCGATTTGGTCGGCAGGGTCATTGATTGTCTCTGTTGTCTGGCCGTCACGGTGTCCCAAAGCGCAGCGTCTTGCCGCCGCCGGACATATCGACGATGGCGAAGCCGGCGCTGGTGAGGCCGCGGGTATTGCAGTCACTGTGTTCGCGAATCTCGAATTTGCTCTCGCGTGTGCACAGCATGCGAACGCCGCCCCAGTTCAGCGGCTTGTCGTTGAGCTTAATGGCACGGCCATTGTCGTCGACGGCCTCGGCGAAACTGAGGATCTGGCGGGGTTGGCCGACAATATCCGGTCGCAGGCATTTGCCTGGCTCGATGCGATACCAGCCGCGGCTGACAACGCCCTTGCCATCATCGGTCGCGACTGACGCCATCACCTTGTAGGACGTGTCGTTGCACCAGGTGAGGCCTGTTGCGGAGGGCGCCTGCACGGCGGCGATCATTGTCTCGAAGAAATTCGGCGTTGAAACCACATCGGCAGCAAGACTACGGCTCTTGAGGAAGGACGAGAGCGCGCTCTGGGTCTTGGGCCCATCCACGCCGTCGATGGGCGCGGCGTCGTAACCGGCGATCACCAGCAGGCGCTGGATCGCGGCGAGCTTGGCCTGTTCGTCGTCATATTCGCTGTCTTCCGCGAGATAGGCGACCATATTGCCGTCGTCGGTCTGCGTCGGCTTGATCATCGTGAACGGCACTTGTGACTGTCCGGCACGGCATTGCCGGGCAGCGGCGATGACGAAGTTATCCGGCGCGATACACAGGTTGTCGGTGCCGTTCTGCGCCACGGGTGAGGCGCCGTAGATGCTGAGCGCGCGGGCATGCAGCAGGATGCGGTCGGCCGTCAGCGTGCCCTGTACGACGACACGACACTGTGCGGGATCGATGCGAAACCAGCCGCGCGTCGCGGTGGCGCTCTTGTCGTCGATGCCGATGGCGGCTTCGACGACATAGCTCATCCGGTTGCAGAGTTTGAGATCGGCGCGGGCTTTGCCCGAGACGAATGCCGAGCAGATCAGGGCGACACCGAAAAGGAGTGTTCGTCCGCCCTCCCTCCGCACGTCATGCCCGGGCTTGACCCGGGCATCCACGCCTTTCGCTTTCCACCAGCCAGACGCGAATGGCCGGGACAAGCCCGGCCATGACGACGTGTGGTGTGGTGCGTCCATCACTTGTGAATCAGTGTGCCCGTGCCCTGATTGGTGAAGAGTTCGAGCAGCACGGCATGCGGGGTCTTGCCGTCGATGATGACGACGCCTTCGACGCCCTGTTCTAGCGAATAGATGCAGGTCTCGACCTTCGGAATCATGCCGCCGGAAATCGTGCCGTCGGCGATCAGCTTGCGGGCATCCTTGATCGACAGTTCCGGGATCAGCTTCTTCGACTTGTCGAGCACGCCCGGCACGTCGGTGAGCAGCAGCAGGCGCTTGGCCTTCAACGCGCCTGCGACGGCGCCGGCAAAGGTATCGGCATTGACGTTGAAGGTCTTGCCGTCCTTGCTTGCTGCGAGCGGCGCCAGCACCGGGATCAGCTCATAGCCGATCAGCTGGTTGAGCAGCGTGAGATCGACCTTTTCCGGCTCGCCGACAAAGCCGAGATCGACCACCTTCTCGATGTTCGAATCGGGATCGACCATGGTGCGCGTCGCCTTCGACGCGGTGACCATGTTGCCGTCCTTGCCGCAGAGACCAACGGCCTTGCCGCCGGCTTCGTTGATGTAGCTGACGATCTGTTTGTTGATCGAGCCGGCCAGCACCATCTCGACGATCTCGATGGTCGCCGCGTCGGTGATGCGCAATCCGGCGGCGAATTCCGACTTGATGCCGAGACGCTGCAGCATCTGCGCGATCTGCGGGCCGCCGCCATGCACGACCACCGGATTGATGGCGGTCTGCTCCAGGAGGACGATATCGCGGGCAAATGCGCGGGCCGTATCCTCGGCGCCCATGGCGTGCCCGCCATATTTGATGACGATCGTCTCTTCGTCATATTGCTGCATGTGGGGCAGCGCCTCCGACAGGATGCGGGCCTGGTCGAGAGCACTGATGATGGGCGCGTCGGTCATGAAGCGGATCTCACGGTGAGCAATCTGCGGCGCGTTCTAGCCGATTGATTGCCGCCGCGCAAAGCATCGCTGCTCTGTCCAGTGGCCCGGCGTCAGGTGGAGCGCGGCCAGGCTGCGGATACCGCCAGCGCCAGCCAGCTCAGGATCAGCAGGGTGCCGCCGGTCGGGGCGGCCATTGTGAACAAGCCGTGACCGACATATTGGCGCAGGGTCAGGTCGCCGGCGAAGAGCGCGGCAGCAATGACAAAGCCGAAAGCTGCCGTCAGGCCGATCTGCAGATGGGCGACGCCGCGCTCGATCAAAGCGACGGCGCCGAGAATGGCGGCGGCATGAAACAGCAGCATCGAGGAGGCCGAGGCCAGTCGCGTCGCGTCCGGCTGGTGCGCCGAAGCGGCGGCGAGAATGACGCCGTCGGCGCCCATCACGCCAGCCAGGATGACAAGAATGCGAAACAGGCTAAAGCGGGTCATCAGTTGCGCTCGTTCAACAGGCGGACCATTGCAGCCCGCAATTCGGCCATGCCGTCGCCGGTGCGCGACGATGTAACCAGCACGTCCGGAAAGGCTGCCGGATGAGTCCGCAACTCGGTGCGGACCTCTTCGAGGGTCTTTTCGAGTTCGCTCTTCTTCACCTGATCAGCCTTGGTCAGCACGATCTGGTAGCTGACCGCAGAGCGATCGAGGGACTTGAGCACGTCGAGATCGACATCCTTCAGGCCATGCCGGGAGTCGATCAGGACGTAGACGCGCGCGAGGCTCGCCCGGCCCTGGAGGAAATTGTAGATCAGCTTGGTCCAGGACGCGATCTTGACCTTCGGCGCCGAGGCATAGCCGTAGCCGGGCATGTCGACGAGCCGGAAGTCGGAGCCATCAGGACCTTCGAAGAAGATCAGCTCCTGCGTGCGGCCTGGCGTATGCGAGGTCCGCGCCAGCGCGTTGCGGCCGGTCAGGGAGTTGATCAGGCTGGATTTGCCGACATTGGAGCGGCCGGCAAAGGCCACTTCCATTCCTGCCATCGGCGGCAGCGTCTCGATCGAGGGCGAGGCCCAGATGAACGTCCATTCGCCTGCAAACAGCAGGCGGCCCTGTTCGATCAGCTTCGCATCGGTGTCAGTGGTCATGCGAAGTGGCTTTCTGTGTTGCTCCGGCCCTCATGGTGAGGAGGCGCGCAAGCGCCGTCTCGAACCATGAGCGCCCCGCCCTCGTCCTTCGAGACGCGGCCAAGTGGCCGCTCCTCAGGATGAGGGCTCCAAGGGTTACGTCTTCTTTTCAGCCGGCTTCTTCGCAAAGGTCGACTTCACGTTGTCGAACAGTTCGACCTTCACGCCGTTGCGATTCATGATGTAGGCCTGCTGCAGCACCGAGAGGGTGTTGTTCCATGCCCAGTAGATCACGAGGCCGGCCGGGAAGCCGGCGAGCATGAAGGTGAAGATCAGCGGCATCCAGTCGAAGATCATCTTCTGCGTCGGATCCGGCGGCGTCGGATTCAGCTTCATCTGGAACCACATCGTGATTCCCATGATGATCGGCCAGATGCCGAGCGCGAGGTAGTGACCGAACACCGGAATCGTCGTCGGATCGAAGGGGATCAGGCCGAACAGATTGAAGAGATTGGTCGGATCATGCGCCGACAGATCCTTGATCCAGCCGAAGAACGGCGCGTGGCGCATTTCGATGGTGACGAACAGCACCTTGTAGAGCGAGAAGAACACCGGGATCTGCAACATGACGGGAAGACAACCGGCGATCGGGTTGATCTTCTCCTTCTTGTAGATCTCCATCATCTCCTGCTGCTGCTTCATCTTGTCGTCAGGGAAGCGCTCCTTGAGTGCCGCCAGCTGCGGCTGCACGGCCTTCATCTTCGCCATCGAGGCGTAGGACTTGCTGGCCAGCGGGAAGAAGATGATCTTCACCAGCACCGTCACCAGCAAAATAGCGATGCCGAAATTGCCGAACAGGTGGAAAAACCAGTCGAGCGCCAGGAACATCGGCTTGGTGATGAAGTAGAACCAGCCCCAGTCGATCAGAAGGTCGAAGTGGTTGAGGCCGAGCGCTTGATTATAGCCGCCGAGGCCGACAGCCAGCGGGAAGTTGATGCCGACAGTGGCAGCTTCCTTGGCGCCGGCGAACAGGCGGGCATTGGCCGTGCCGGTGCCGCCGATGGCGATGGTCTGCGCGTCCTGCAGATAATCGGTCTGGTAGGTCCGCTGGGTGCCGGTCAGGTTCGACGAGAAACGGGCCTGCAGCTGCGCATTGGTGTCGGGCAGAAGCGCCGAAGCCCAGTATTTGTCGGTGATGCCGAGCCAGGCATTGGTGACCTTGAAATTCACCGCCTTGGCTTCGTCGATCTTCTTGTAACCGTATTCCTGCAGGCCCTGGTCGCCGAGATAGCCGACGAGGCCTTCATGCAGGATGTAATAGCCTTCGACATGCGGCGTGCCGTGGCGCGAGATCAGCGCGAAGGGATACAGCGTCACCGGCGCGTTGCCGATATTGCTGACGTCATCCTTGACCGAGAACAGGTAGCGGTCGTCGATCGAGATGGTGCGGGTGAAAGTCAGGCCGTCGCCGTTGTTGTACTTGAGCACGACAGGCGTGGTTGGCGTCAGGGCGTTGGAGCCTTCCTGCTGCCACTGGGTGTTCTGGTCGGGAATCTTGGTGTTCGCACCGGCGGCGGCGACCCAGCCGAACTCGGCATAATAAGGCGCGGCAGTGCCGGAGGGGGAGAACAGCACGATCGCCGGCGACTTCGGATCCACGGTGTCGCGGAACTTGGTCAGCGAGATATCGTCGAGGCGCGCGCCCTTCAGCGCGATGCTGCCGGAGATGCGCGGCGTGTCGATCTTGACGCGCTGCGACGCGGCAATGGCACTATCGCGGCTGACGATCGGAGCGTTGGCCGGCGCCACATTCGTGGGTGCGCCGCCTGCGGCGGTGGAATTCGCGGTCGGCGTCGTGCTGCCGGGCGTGGCGTTTGGCTGTGCGGTCGGGTTGGCGAGCTGGGTCTGCGTCGCGGTCTGTGCGCGCTGCTTCTCCATCTGCGGGATGTTGTAGAAATATTGCCAGCCGATCAGCACCAGGCCGGACAAAATGACGGCAATGATGGTGTTGCGATTGTCGGTCATCGTTCAGGTCTCGTCATTCAAATGCGGGTGCGGCTCTCGCTTCCGGCTGCGCGCTTGTCGCAGGCTGAAAGCGTCAGGTCACGCTGGTTTTAGAAGATTGCGTCTTAGAAGATTGCCGATCGAGGCGGTGCAGCGCCGAGCGGAGGTCGTCGAGCATCATCGTGAAATCGCGTTGGAGCGCGACACGACGGCCGACTAGCACATAATCGCTGTGGGGTCGCATGGATAAGACATCGACGCGCTTCACCAGTTCGCGAAGCCTGCGCCGGATACGGTTCCGCTCGGTGGCGGTTCCGTTTTTTTTGGTCACGGTAAAGCCGACCCTGATCGGGCCGTCGTCGTCACGTCGCCGGGTTTGCATCACAAAGGCAGGGCTGTTCACCCGCGGCCCATTGGCAGCGGCGAGAAAGTCCGCCCGCTGCCGTAACCGGTCCATGATGAACTCTCGGAAGAGATCCGATCAGGCGCTGAGGCGCTTGCGGCCACGTGCGCGGCGCGCAGCCAGAACCTTGCGGCCGCCAACGGTCGCCAAGCGAGCGCGGAAGCCGTGACGGCGCTTGCGCACCAATTTGCTGGGTTGATAAGTCCGCTTCACGGGTCGTTCTCCGCTGACCGGGCAATTCGCCGAGTAATTTGAGGTAAGTCCTAAAATGTTGGCTCAACGAGCCATTTCCGGCCCAAAGACGAGCCGCACCCGATCCAAAACCGGGTCATCGCGGACAGTTGGCGGGCTTATACGGGAGCGTCCTGTTTTCGTCAATGTTGCCCTGTAGCGGTGTTCTGATCCGCCAAATTCTTGGAACCATGGGATTAATCCCAATTTCCCGGTGTTTTCAGGTTGTTGGCGGTTGTGAAATTGCTCTATGGCTTAAGCGTGTTCGCTGAGCGGACAAATTTAAGAACTGGTCGCAAACATCATCGTAACAAATCGTCGTTGGACCCGTATCTCTCGATAGTTCAGCGTCAGACCGTGAGATCAGAGGCCAATATTGTGTCTTCGGCCGGCGAAAAGCCCATCGAGCCCGCGTTCAGGCTCGGCCCCATGCGACGGCTGGGGCTGTCGGGCAAGCTGTTGCTGCTCACCATTCCGCTGGTGCTGATTGCCGAAATTCTCATTTATGTGCCCTCGATCGCCAATTTCCGGATCAACAGGCTGAACGACAGGCTGGCCGCGGCCAATACGGCAGCACTGGTGCTGGATGCCGCGCCGCTCGGCATGGTCCCGGAATCGCTGTCGCGACAAATCCTGAGCAGCATCGGCGCACGTGCGGTGGCCATCAAGATGGGCCAGCAGCGCCGTCTGCTCGCCAGCGCGGATCTTCCGTCGCAGATCGACCATGACATCGATATGCGGTCGATGACGGTGTGGTCGGCGATTGTCGATGCGTTCGAAGTCATGCTGGAAACTGGCGATCAGACAATGCGCATCATCGGGCCGGCGCCCGGCGGGGCGCAATTCATTGAAGTAGTGGTCGATGAATTGCCGCTGCGGCAGGCGATGTATCGTTTCTCCAGCAATCTATTGTGGGTGTCGCTCGGACTGGCGATTCTCTCTGCCGGGCTGGTCTATCTGGCGCTGCATTATCTGTTCGTGCGGCCGATGCGGAATTTGACGGCCAATCTCGTCGCTTTCCATGAAAACCCCGAGAGCTCGGCGCGGATCATCGTGCCGAGCCAGCGCGCCGACGAAATCGGCGTGGCGGAGCGCGAATTGTCCGACATGCAGCGCGATCTCGTTTCGATGCTGCATCAGAAGAGTCGTCTCGCTGCGCTCGGCCTCGCGGTCTCGAAGATCAATCATGACCTGCGCAACCTGCTTGCGTCGTCACAATTGCTGTCGGATCAGCTCGCCAGCGTGCCCGATCCGCGCGTGCAGCGCTTCGCGCCGAAGCTGATGCGCTCGCTGGAGCGCGCCATCGCCTTCTGCCAGTCGACACTCTCTTATGGTCGCGCGCAGGAAGCTGCCCCCGATCGCAAGATGATTCTCGTTGAGCCGGTGGTCAACGAAGTCCGCGAATCGGCCGGGCTTGCGACCGACGTGTCGATCGGCTGGGTCAACGCCATCGAGCGCGGGCTGATGATTGATGCCGATCCCGACCAGTTATTTCGCATTTTGCTCAATCTGGTCCGCAATGCGGCCCAGGCGCTGGAAGGGCAGCCACAGAGCGACGTCGCCCCGCAGCAGATCCGCATCACCGGCCGCCGCGAAGGCGCTGTCACCATTCTCGAAGTGTCCGACACCGGCCCCGGCGTCCCGCAGCGGGCACGCGACCACCTGTTTGAAGCCTTTCAGGGCTCGTCTCGCCCCGGCGGTAGCGGGCTGGGCCTCGCGATTGCGGCCGAACTGGTCCGCGCCCATGACGGCGATATTCACCTTGTGGAAGGCACTTTGGGCGCCACCTTCCGGATCAGCCTTCCCGACCGGCCGGTGGAACTGCACAGCATCCGTAACGAACGCGCGCGGGCCTGAGCCGTCTTTTCCGGGTATGTCACGGGAGTGAAATAAGCGGCTCAGGGCGCTTGCCAAGCCGGGCTCGACCCGGTAGCTATGGCCCGCTTTCGCAAACATCGTTTCCGAAACGCATCCGGTGCTGGCGGCTTTGGCCCCACATCGCGGCACGCGCCCGTAGCTCAGCTGGATAGAGCACGTGACTACGAATCACGGGGTCAGAGGTTCGAATCCTTTCGGGCGCGCCATTTCCGCTTCATTGTGATGCGCCAATCATCGTCGCCATTGCTGCGCTTCTCGTAGCTTACGGGATCCTTGCCACAACGTCGGGCCGGTTTTTCTCGAGCCAGGCTACGGCCTCGGGTCCATCGACGACGCACTCGAAGGTTTCCCAGGTGGGGTCCTCCAGGGATTCCGGTTGCAGTCGCTTCGCTGCATACTCAACGAGGTCGTGCAAGCGTTCGTATCCTCGTCGGCTCTCGAGGGAATCTGCAATCGCTGTGCTGGCCCATCCGCGTTGGGCCAAATCGATAATGCTCGGAGCGTTAGCCTCGCTGAACCAGGGTGTGGCATCGAACTCGATGCAGCGGACATTATCAGCGGTATGGCAAGTAGCGTGGATCATTGGGGTCCTCCGTTCGCTGGCTAACAACCTGCGCTAGCATTGCTCTTTAGAGTTTCACATCGCTGCCCCGCACGCCTCAGCCTTTGACCAAGTCCCCCAGCAGGTTTGCCGCCACCATCAGCTTGGCGAGCGTCAGGCCGCCAGCAGCAATCTCCTCGACTGCGCGGCGGATGCGCGTCGCCTCGGGATGAGCTGCAAGCCAGGTCTCCGCAGCCTGCTGGCCGGATTGGCCGGTTGCCAGCATATCCGCAGCGAGGCCTCTTTCGGCAGCCGCGATCAGGTCGACGGCGCGGTCGATGGCGAGGCGTTCGAAACGATCGCTGGCGGGCACGCTGCGCGCGGCAGCGATGATGCGGTCGAGACGGAAATTGGCCTCGGCGGCAAAGAACGTCGCGGTGGCATCGCCGATGCTGCGGCCGGTGCGCTCGGCGACCGTCACGATGTCCGGCGCCGAGACCAGGGTGTCGAGATCGGCCAGTTCGCCGGCGAGGCCGGACGGGACGCCGGCATCGGTCAGCTCCTGTCGGCGCTTGCCGCGCGCGGCCTGCAAGTCCGGTGGCAGGGTGTTGTCGAGAGAGGCGCTGATCTCGCGGATACCCGGGCCGAAACGTGCGATCACCGCCTCGAGGCCATCCTTGAAATCAATATTGCGCACGTACCAGACCATGCGGGAAAGCAGAAGGTCCTGGACCGCCTCATAGAGGGACAATTGCAACTGCCCTTCGATGCAGGCGTCGAGCGTATCGATCGCATCATTTAGCCACTTGAGCCCGTAGGATTCATCCACCGCCACATAGGCCATGACGATGGTGGGGATATCGGCATCGGTTTCGTCGATCAGGCGCACGATACACGCCGGGCCGCCGCGGTTGATGACCGTATTGACGAGGCTGGTCGCGATGATTTCGCGTCGGAGGCGATGGCACTCTACCGCTGTCGGGAACCTGTCCTGAACCTGGCCTGGAAAATACCCGGAGAGCTCGCGGGCGAGATAAGGATCGTCCGGCACGCTGGTGCCGAGCAGGTCGTCGTAGAGCGTCAGTTTGGCGTAGGCGAGCAACACGGCAAGTTCAGGCCGCGTCAGGGACTGCCCGCGTCGTGTGCGCTCGGTGATCGCGGCGTCGTCGGGCAGGAATTCGACTGCGCGGCTGAGCAGGCGGCGCTGCTCGAGCGACTGCATCAGGCGAGTGAGAAAGCCGGTTTCGGCCACGCCCTTGCGTTCAGCGAGCGAGAGCGCGAGCGTCTGCAGATAGTTGTTGCGCAGGACCAGCGCACCGACATCGTCGGTCATCGCGGCAAGCAGGGTGTTACGGTCAGCCGGGCTGAGGCGTCCCTCGCGCTCGGGGCGGGCCAATGCGATCTTGATATTGACCTCGACGTCGGACGTATTCACACCGGCCGAATTGTCGATCGCGTCGGTGTTGAGCTTGACGCCCGTCTGCGCCGCTTCGATACGGCCGCGCTGAGTGACGCCGAGATTGGCGCCTTCGCCGATCACCCTGGCGCGAACGTCGGTCCCGGTGATGCGGATCGGATCATTGGCGCGGTCGCCGGCCTGATCGTCGCTCTCCACCGACGCCCGGATATAGGTGCCGATGCCGCCAAACCACAGTAGGTCTGCGCGCGTCTTCAGGATCGCCGTCATCACCTCGAAGGGCGTCGCCTGCGGCTTGTCGAGATCGAGCAAGGTGCGCACTTCCGGTGCGAGCGGAATCGCCTTGAGGGAGCGCGAGAACACGCCGCCGCCTTGCGAGATCAGTGATTTGTTGTAGTCCTGCCAGCTCGATCGCGGCATGTCGAACATGCGCTTGCGTTCGGCGTAGCTGATCGCCGGATCGGGAGAGGGATCGATGAAGATGTCGCGGTGATCGAACGCCGCAACCAATTTCGTCGCGGGCGAGAGCAGCATGCCATTGCCGAAGACGTCGCCGGACATGTCGCCGACGCCAACTACAGTGAAAGGCATGGTCTGAATGTCGGTGCCGAGCTCGCGGAAGTGGCGTTTGACCGCCTCCCAGGCGCCTCGCGCCGTAATCCCCATCTTCTTGTGGTCGTAGCCCTGGCTGCCGCCGGAGGCGAAGGCATCGCCGAGCCAATGGTTCTTCTCGGCTGAAATCGCGTTGGCGATGTCGGAGAAGGTGGCGGTGCCCTTGTCGGCGGCGACGACCAGATAAGGATCGTCGCCATCATGCCGCAAGGTCGAGTCGGGCGGGAGGAGGTCGTCGCCGTCGAGATTGTCGGTGAGTTCGAGCAGCGAGCGAACGAAGATGCGATAGGCTTCGGTGCCTTCCGCGAGCCACGCGTCGCGGCTGGAGGGCGGCGGCAGGCGCTTGGGCACGAAGCCGCCTTTGGCGCCGACCGGCACGATCACGGCGTTCTTGACCTGCTGGGCTTTGACCAGGCCAAGGATCTCGGTGCGGAAATCCTGCGGCCGATCGGACCACCGCAGTCCGCCGCGCGCAACCTTGCCGAAGCGCAGGTGAATGCCTTCGACGCGGGGGGAATAGACGAAAATCTCGTAGAGCGGTCGTGGAGCCGGCAGGTCCTCGATTCCGCGCGCGTCGAACTTGAAGGAGATCACCGGACGCGGATGTCCGTCCTCGCCGACCTGCCACAAATTGGTGCGGATGGTGGACTGCACCAGATTGGTGAAACGGCGGAGGATGCGGTCTTCGTCGAGCGATGCGACGGATTTGAGCTGCTCCTCGATATCGGCAAGGAGGGCAGTCTCCCGGGCCGAGCGCTCGGAATCAGTAAGGGTGAGGCGTGGATCGAGGCGGGCCTGGAACAGCGCGACGAGGTTGGCGGTGATCGCTGCGTTCTTGCGCAGAGTCTCCCACATATAATCCTGGCTGAACGGCGCGCGGATCTGGTGCAAATAGCGGGACAGCGCCCGGATGGTCGAGACTTCGCGCCAGCCCAGGGCCGTACGCAGGATCAGCCCGTTATATCCGTCGGATTCGGCTCGATCACCGACCACCGCCATGATCGAGGCTTCGAGCCGATGGCTGAATTCCCGGTTGATCTCGATCGGCTGGCCGTCGCTGGTCTCGATCGTCATGTCGTGCAGCCACACCGGCTCAGGCCTGGCACCGGGCACGATCTGATAGGTACGTTCATCGACGACGCGCAGGCCGTGATTTTCGATCACCGGCACGCGATAGGACAGCGACAGCGGCGCGGCATCCGAGAACACCTTCAGGCCGAAGCGTTTGGGATCGTCCTCGCCCTCGAAGCGATGAACCGAAATCGTCACCGGGCGGGTTGGCGTGAGCCTTTCGATGGTGGCGATATCGGCTATCGCCTGTTCCGCCGTGGAAACCTCGGTATAGCCGCCGGTAAAGGCCTGGGCATAGCGATTGGTGAGCATGCGGGCCCGCATGCCATCGGTAGACGCAGTCAGCGCGGCCTTCAGCTTGTCGGCCCAGGTCGCGGCAATGGCGCTGATCCCGGCTTCCAGCGTGGCGCGCTCGACGGCAGGAGTCTTACCTTCATAGCGTCCGATGATGTAGTGAACGCGCGTCAATGCTCCTTCGGGGAAAGACACGTAGGAGGCGGCCTGCATCCCTTTGTAGATCTGCGACAGGAAGGCGCCGACGCGCATGCGCACATCAGTGTCGTATTTGTCGCGCGGAATGAAGACGAGGATGGAGACGAAGCGATCGAACTTGTCGACCCGAGCGAGCGCCCGGACGCGGGGGCGCTCATAGAGGATCAGGATCTCCATGACGAAATTGAACAGGGTGTCGACGTCGACCTGGAATAGTTCGTCTCGCGGATATTCCTCGAGGATGTGCATTAGCGCCTTGCCCGAATGGCTGTTCGGATCGAAGCCGGCGCGCTGGAGCACCCGCGATATCTTGTGGCGAACATAGGGGATCTGTCGTGCCGAGCGGGTATAGGCGCCTGAGGTGAACAGGCCGACGACTCGTAGTTCACCCTCGAGCCGGCCGTCGGGCGCATAGAGCTTGATGCCGATATAATCCATCCGGATGCGGCGATGAACGCGGCTACTCACATTGGCCTTGATGACGATGAGTAGGGTCGGCTCGCGCATGAACTCGCGAATTTCCGACGTCATCACCACCATTTCGTTGCCGCGGCGCAGGACCTTTACATCGGGGTCACGGAGGATGCCGAGGCCCTCAGCGGTCGTGATGTCGTCCGACGCATCGCTGTCGGGCGAGAAGCGATACTCGCGCACGCCGAGAAAGGTGAAATTGTCCGCGCACAGCCATTGCAGGAACTGGTTGGCCTCGGCGACCTCGTCGATCGGCAGCGGCGGTGGATTGGAAGAGAAAGTCTTGATCGCGTTCTCGACGCGGTCGCGCATGACGCGCCAGTCCGCGACGCTGGCGCGCACGTCGCTTAACGTCCTGGTGAGGCCGTCAATCAGCCTCTCGCGGTCAGCGTCGGCGTCGAGGCGGGTGACGTGGAGGTGAATCAGGCTCTCGCGCGCGCCCTTTGCCCCTTCCGGCAGTGCTTCACCGTGGAAGTGCAGGAGCTTGCCTTGGTCATCGCGCTCCACCGCGATGATGGGGTGAGCGACGAGGGTGACTTCGATGCCCTGCTCGGCGAGCTCCGCCATGATGGAATCGAACAGGAAAGGCATATCGTCGTTGAGAATTTCGAGCACGGACATCTCGCGTCCGTCCGGCATCATCGGATTGACGACGCGGATATCGGCACGACCCGCCGTGCGTCGCTGTACATGCTCCCAGGCTTGCTCCGCCAGGAAGGCAAGCGAGGAGGCATCGTAACTGGCGAGGTCCTCGGCATTGGTGTAGCCGAACATAAGCTCGGCAAAGGTTCGGGGAGCCTTGCCCGGCTGCACGCTTCCCGCCGCGTCGCGGATCAGAGTTGCCCGGGCCTTGTCGTCACGCCACGCCATAGCGTCCTCCACGTCCCAGCCAACTCACCGCAATTACGGTCGGCCGTTGTTTTTGGAGTGCATCTCTTCGTGCGCCATCGTTTCCCGACCGCGTTTCAATCGCACAGGTGAAATCTTCGGTCGTGCGGTCTTGACTATGTTAGCACCCCGGAGCGGCCGTGGCGCGCGGAGTTGTGAGGTGTGTCTTGAGGCCGGAATCGATGCGACGAGCCTCGCGCCATGAGGTGTCTTATAAAATCACAAGCAATTTCAACAATATATGAGTTCGTGGTTGTGTTCCGAATGGCGCGCCATTTTGCGCGGGCAATGGGAGGGGGCGCAGTTTTATCCCGAATGGACCGCCAGACTTTTCCGTTCAGATTAGAACAGCTCGCCGTCGATTGGCTGCTCAATCGCTGCATATGTCGCAAGCGAACCTTTGCCTTGGATTGGGCGACGCGTGCTTGCTTATCGGATTTTCTGCTCGACCTCGTAAGCTGCCTTCAAAAGCGTTTCGACAACTTCCTGCTCGCGTCGCGGGCCGAGCCGTGTTCGGACGGCCGATATGGTGAGGGCCGCCGCCGGATCGCCATCGGCTGTCTTGATCCAGGTCGAAATCGATTTCGTGCCCTGGACCAATCCGACTTCGCGCACGCCATAGCCCCTGCGCCGGGCGTCGGCGATCTCTGACAACACAGTCTGCCGATCGGTCCGATATCCCGCAAATCGAGGCTCATTCGTCATAGCGATCCGGCGTGATTCTTGAGCCGGTAACGCGGCCAGGATGGCAACGCCTGCGCTGCTGACGCCCAGCGGCCGCCGCGCACCCACGGCGATCGAGAGTACCTGAATCGGATATGAGCCAATTCTTCTATCCACGCATAAAGTGTCGTTGCCGGTGCGCACCGTTAGAAACAGTGTATCACCGACCTGTTGCGACGTTTCGCGCAAAATGTCGTCCGCCGCTGCGAGCAATGGCGAGCGCGATGGGCGAGCGAGTGCCAATTCAGGGACCTGCGTGCCGATTGCATAGCGACCCGAGCGCTCGTGGCGCTCGACGAGGCCCTCCTCCATCAGGACATGGAGGATCCGGTGTACGGTAGGGCGCGATAGGCGCGTCGCTTGGACGACTTCTTTCAACGGCAATCCGCTCTCACCGCCCGCTGCAAGCACGCGAAGGAGGAAGAGCGCGCGCCGGATCGCCTGCGCGCCTTGTCGCGGCTCCGGATCGAGTGTTGTTGGCAATCCATTGTCCATAATGTGGACAATAACCGCACATTGGCATCGACAAGTAAAGCGGGTGAACCAATGGTCCGCCGTAAGAGCGCTGGTCCCAATCGGCGTCGAACATACGGTTAGCGGCGTGAAAGCCGCATCTGGCGGGAGGAAATGATGAGGTCGCTATGGATCGCTGCAGCCATTGTTGCGACGCTGGTTAATGGCGCGGCGACGGCTCAGGAATGGCCCACGCGCATTGTCAAACTGATCGTGCCCTATCCGGCCGGCGGCAATGTCGATAGCGCGGCGCGCATCGTCGCGGATCGGCTGCAAGAGAAATTGGGCCAGCCCTTCGTGATCGAAAACAAGTCGGGCGCTGGCGGCATGATCGCCGGGGAAGCGCTGGCGAAAGCGCCGAATGATGGCTACACGCTCATGGTCGGCGCCAATGGTCCGGTTCTCTTCGCTCCCGAAATCAACAAGCGCGACGCCTACAACTGGAAGCGCGACTTCCTGCCGATCTCGAGCATCTCGATGACGCCGCTGGTGCTCGAGGTTCATCCTTCCGTGAAGGCTACGTCGTTCGCCGAATTGCTCGAAGTCGCGAAGCGCGATCCGGGCAAGCTGACCATGGCCTCTCCGGGGCCGGGCACCACCAATCACCTGCTTAGCGAACTCATGCAGTCCAAGCTCGAGATTCGTTGGGTGACGGCGCATTATCGCGGCAACGCGCCCGCGACCAATGACCTTCTCGGCGGACAGGTTCAGTTCGCATTCGATCAACTGTCGGTCAGCCTTCAATATATCAAGAGTGGAATGGTGCGCGCCTTGGCGGTCACGAGCCCACATCGACTGAAGACGCTTCCGGAGGTGCCCACTTTCGCTGAGCTCGGCTATCCGGATTTCGACGGCCAGACCTTCACGGGGCTGTTTGCCCCGGCGGGCACCCCCGCTCCCATCGCCGATAAATTGAACAAAGTGCTGGTTGAGATACTCAAAGAGCCAGGCGTGATCGACAAGTTCGAAAAGCTTGGCGCCGAAGCGCTCCCGATGACGCCAGGTGAGTTCAGAGCCTATCTCGATCGCGAGGACGCCAAGTGGATTCCGGTCGTGCGCAAGGCCAACGTAAAGGCGGATTGACGAATGAAGATCGATCCCGCTGAACTTGGTGCCGAAAAGGCTTATCGTCTGCTCACCGGCATCGTCGTCCCGCGACCGATCGCATGGGTGACCAGCCTGTCGCAGGCAGGTACCGTCAACCTTGCGCCGTTCAGTGCCTTCACCTTCGTCTCGCCCAAGCCGCCGATGCTGGCAATTAGCGTCGGCCGCAAATCAGGCGTCTACAAAGACACGGCGCGCAACATCCTGGATCGCGAAGAATACGTCATTCACATCGCGGATTCGCCGTTGATGTCGGCGGTTCACGAAAGCTCCGCGGAACATCCGCCGGAGGTGAGCGAGGTCGAAGTCCTCGGTCTCAAGACGACTCCCAGCGACCATATCGGGGTGCCGCGGCTGACGGCGGCGCCTATTGCGATGGAATGCCGATTTCGGCAATGCCTCGAATTCGGCGATACCCGCAGCCGGTTGATCGTCGGCGAAGTGGTCGCATTTCACATCAAGGACGATCTGCTCGCCAACGGCAAGATCGAAACCGAGAGCCTCGATCCGATCGCCCGCATTGCCGGTCCGCGTTACGCGCGGCTAGGCGAGATCTTCACGTTGAAGTCCGTATTCCAGACATCGAAGTAATTGGAAGAACGCAGCGGGCGCAGCTCGAGCAGCCGGTCCGGCACCGCGATCCGGCGGCAATCGATCCAGTGAATTATTCAGGAGCCTTCATGAAACTATGCAGCTATTCGACCGGCGGAAACAGCCGCTACGGCGTGGTGGCCGATGACGGCGTTATCGATCTCAGTGCATTGCTTGGATCGGAGTTTCCCGATCTGCGCAGCTTGATCGCCGGCAACGGGCTGGCGAAGGCGAAACAGGTGAGCGCCGGCCGCAAGCCCGATCATCGACTGTCGGATCTGATCTTGCTGCCGCCGATCCCGGCGCCGGAGAAGCTCTGGTGCATCGGGGTCAACTATAAGGACCGCAATGCTGAATACAAAGACAGCTCGGATTTGCCGAAATATCCGAGCCTGTTCGTCCGCAACCCGTCGTCGGTGGTCGGCTCCGATCAGCCGATCGAAAAGCCGAAGATCTCCGAGCAGCTCGACTACGAAGGCGAGCTCGTGATCGTCATCGGCAAGGAAGGTCGTCATATCGCGCGCGAGAATGCGTGGTCGCACATCTTCGGCATGACTCTCTGCAACGAAGGCTCGGTGCGGGACTGGCTGCACCACGGCAAGTTCAACGTCACCCAGGGCAAGAATTTCGATCGGTCCGGCAGCGTCGGGCCGTGGATCGTCACGGCGGACGAATGCGATCCGCAAGGGACGCACGATATCGTCACGCGGGTGAACGGGGAGGAGCGTCAGAACGACTCGACCGAGCGGCTGATGTTCACCTTCGACTATCTGATTTCCTATCTGTCGACATTCGCCACCTTGAAGCCCGGCGACATGATCGCGACCGGAACGCCGACCGGCGCCGGCGCCCGCTTCACGCCGCCGCGTTGGCTCAAGCCAGGCGATGTCGTCGAGGTTGAGTCTAGGCAGATCGGCATTCTTCGCAACGTCGTCGCAGAGGAGAAATAACGGTGCTTGATCAGACGGTCATCGATACGCTGGCGCGTCGCCTCGACGAGGCGGAGCGGACCAAGACGCTCATCACCATGTTCACCGCCGACTATCCCGATCTCACCATCGAGGATGCCTATGCGATCCAGCGGACCTGGACGGCGCTGCAGCTCGAACGCGGGCGAGTGATCAAAGGCCACAAGATCGGCCTGACCTCGAAGGCAATGCAGAACGCGGTCAGCATCTCCGAGCCGGATTACGGCGTGCTGTTCGCCGACATGTTCTATCAGGATGCCGGCAGCATCCCTTATGAACGGTTTTTCGCGCCGCGCATCGAGGTCGAACTGGCCTTCGTGCTCAAGACCGATCTGCGCGGGCCGGATTGTACGATCTTCGACGTGCTGAACGCGACAGCCTACGTCACTCCGGCGCTCGAAATCCTGGAAACGCGCATGCACCGCGTGCATCCGCAAACCAAGAAGCCCCGCACGGTGGTGGACACGATCTCCGACAACGCAGCGAATGCCGCGCTTGTGGTCGGCGGTCGTCCATTCCGTCCGCTGGATGTCGATCTGCGCTGGGTCAGCGCGCTGCTGTTCCGGAATGGCCAGATCGAGGAGACCGGCGTCGCCGCCGGCGTGCTGAACCATCCGGCAAACGGCATCGCGTGGCTCGCCAATCGCCTTGCGCCGCACGACGAATATCTCGCTGCAGGCGAGGTGGTGCTCGCCGGATCCTTCACGCGTCCGATCGAGGTCAGCCGCGGCGATACGATACATGCCGATTACGGGCCGTATGGCTCGGTGTCGTGCCAATTCGTTTGACCGTTATCCGGAGACTGCAGCCATGACATCTTCCAGGCGCCGCCGCAGCGTTCATATCGGCGAGTTTAAGCACGCAAATCCGATTCCCAATGCCTGCCGCATCAACAATCTGCTGATGTCCGGCGTCATCCTCGGCCGCGATCCCAAGACAAGCGAGATGCCGCCCGATCTAGAAAGCCAGTGCGCCAACATGTTCGCGCATATGAAGGCGATCGTGGAAGCCGGGGGCGGCAGCACCGATGACATCATCAAGATGACGGTCTGGCTCAAGGATCGCAGCAATCGTGGGCCGGTCAATGTCGAGTGGCTCAAGATGTTTCCGGACGAACATTCGCGCCCGGCCCGTCATGCGCTCTCCATGGAGATGGAGGGCGGCGCCCTGGTGCAATGCGATTTCACTGCGGTGATCGATTAAAGGAGCGACAGATGCCCGACTATCTTCCATTTGATCCAAACCCGCGCACGCCATCCCGCAAGCCGCCGCCGAAGAGCATCGACAGTCAGTTCCATGTGCTTGGTCCCGTGGAACGCTATCCCGTCCGGCCCGGCGCGGCCTATCAGATGCCGACGGCGACTTGGGAGGCTGCGCTTCGGGTACACAAGGCGCTTGGTATCGAGCGTGGCATCATCGTGCAGACGACGACATATGGTGCCGATCATTCGGTGGTTCTGGACGGGCTGGCGGCGATGGGGCCGAACTACAAGGCCTGCGCGAATGCGCTGGTTTTCGCCGAACGCGACGATGCATATCTCGCCAAGCTGAATGACGCCGGCGTCGGCGGGGCGCGGTTCAGCTTCCGCAAGGAGCTCGGCGCCGTGCTTTCGGACAGCGACTACGAGCGCGCCATCGCACGTATTTCCGAACTCGGCTGGTACGCTAAATTCCAGCCGGAGAAGGACGGCATCGTCGCCAATCTCGACAAGATCGCGTCTCTCAAGGTACCGGTCCTCATCGATCACATGGGCCGCCCGGATCCAACCCTCGGCAAGAACGATCCGAATTTGCGTGCGGTTCTCGATCTGCTGTCTAAGGGCAATTTCTGGGTGATGCTTTCGCTCGGCGAAAAGACGTCCAAAAAAGGCCCGCCGTGGGACGACGTCGTTCCTATCGCGCAAGCCTATCTCGAAGCCGCGCCCGATCGCTGCGTCTGGGCAAGCGACTGGCCGCACCCCGTATCGGTCGTCCAGCCGCCGAACGACGCCGACCTGCTTGAATTGCTCTATCGCTACGCGCCGGACGATGCCTTGCTGGAAAAGATACTGGTCACAAATCCGGCAAAGCTGTTTGGGTTCTCTTAATAGATAGTGGGCGGACACCCTGCCGGGAGCGGAGTCCGCTTCCGGCGGATATCCGAGATCGCCCCTCATCCGAGCTGGGTTTCATCCGCGCGGGCGCGGGTGGTTCGACTGATTGTGAAGCCTGAACGCGCGTCCCGGTCGTTTGTTTCGATCTACGGCTTATCACGGCCCCACGGGAAGAGAGAGACCGGAAAATCGGCCGCATAGCGCCGCCCTTTCGGCGGACGGGGAGGGTCCTGCCGAGGATTCGGGTCTGGTTCCAGCACCTTGCGATAAAGATGCCAGGTGGCATGACCGAGTAGCGGCAGAACAACGGCGAGACCTACGAATAACGGCAGCGAACCGACCACCAGCAGCGCGGCAACAATCAGACCCCATGCGGCCATCGTCACAGGATTTTTCATCACGACCCGCAGCGAGGTCTGAACTGCGTCTGTCACGCTCGCATGTCGGTCGAGCATCAGCGGAAACGCCACGACGCTAACGCACAGGGCCATGATAGCGAACAATAGTCCGACGCCGCAGCCCTGGACGATCAGTTGGTGCCCCTCTGTGGTTGTGAAGATGCGCGATGCGAAATCAGGAATGCTGGCCGCAGGGGCATTGCCGAACTTGGAAACGTAAATCGCATTCGCAGTGGTCACCCAGACCACGAACAGAATGAGCAGGAGCGTGCCGAGGCCAAGCATGGCTCCAAAGGACGGCGAGCGCAGCACGCCGAGTGCATGCCACGCCGACGCCTCTTCGCCGCGTTCGCGGCGGCGGCTGAGTTCATAGAGACCGAGGGCTGCAAAAGGACCGATCAACGCAAAGCCCGCGGCTAGCGGGAAAAGCAGTGGTAACACCGAATAGCCCAAGGTCATTCTGGCCAGCACAAGCCCGAGAACAGGATAGATGACGCACAGAATAATGGCGTGACTCGGAACCGCCTTGAAGTCCTCCCAGCCCAGCCGCAACGCATCATGCAGATCGGACAACCCGATCTTGCGAATGACGGGCGCGGCAACGCTATCGGAAGCGCCAGGTGCTGTCTGCGAGATCTTGTCAGAATACGGAGTAGCCATGGTCACGATCTCCCATGCGTTCGCACCGGCGAGATCGGGTCATTTTCAAATGACGAGCATTCGCCTTCGTGCGCAGAAATCGCGACTGGTTCTGGAAGACGGCCAAGTTCAACGAAGAGAGCTTTGCCGAGCAAAACCTGTCGCAACCTGTGCAGCAAGTTTAGCGCAATCCGGAAAGAATAGCACGCACTGTTCGGTGAATTCTTCCTTTGTAAGGTTTACGTTTCACCGCCTGGCTGATGGCAATTGACGCATCACTTTGTCTGTCGTGCGGATGCACGGCGTCGTGCATTGCAGTGCGATATAGGAATCCGTTGTGCGTGCCATTGCTCAGCGGTTCGATCATGGTGCTATCGTCTGTCGCGAGGAATAAGCCGGTCTATTGACAATCAAGCCTGCCGGGGAACATCCTGTAGTGGCAAGTGCCCGTAGTTCGATGACACCAGCGATCGCAACTTTTCGAATTCGATGTTGCGACCGGTTAGAGGGCAAGGCGGCCAGCATTGTGATGGCGAGTTCGAAATCAGCCATCGATGCAGACGTGAACTGCGCCCTTTTCTAAGTCTTGTCCGCAGCCTCTAGAGGCAAGGATGAACAAGGGATGGCTGTAGCATTCATACTGCTTTTGGTCGCAGTCGCTTCGGTGCTGTTTCACCTCCTTAGCCCATGGTGGTGGACGCCGATCGCATCGAACTGGAGTTACATCGACGACACGATCACCATGACGTTCTGGATCACCGGAGCGGTCTTCTTCGCGATCGTCGCATTCATCGCCTATTGCATCTTCCGTTTTCATCACAAGGAAGGAAGACAAGCGGCCTATGAGCCCGAAAACAAGAGGCTCGAATGGTGGCTCACCATAGGGACCGCGATCGGTGTCGGAGCGATGTTGGCGCCCGGTTTGGTTGTCTGGCATCAGTTTGTGACGGTGCCGTCCGATGCAACAGAGATCGAGGTCATGGGCCAGCAATGGCGCTGGAGCTACCGGCTGCCAGGAAAAGACGGTCGGCTCGGGACGGTCGATGCCCGCAACGTCAGTGCCGAGAATCCACTGGGCTTGAATCCGAACGATCCCAATGGTCAGGACGACGTCGTGGTTGAGAACGACGATTTGCATCTCCCGATCGGGAAGCCGGTCAAGGTGTTGCTCCGTTCAATCGACGTTCTGCACGATTTCTACGTGCCTGAGTTCCGGGCGAAGATGGATATGGTGCCGGGCTCGGTCACATACTTCTGGTTCACTCCCACGCGCACAGGAACATTCGAGGTTCTTTGCGCGGAATTGTGCGGCATCGCGCATGCGCAAATGCGGAGCAACGTCATCGTCCAGGAAGAGAGCGAATATCATGCATGGCTGGAGAAGCAGCAGACATTCGCAGCGTTATCCGGCCACCGACCCATCACGAAGGCGACTTACAAGACCCGCGGCAAATAGCAGGACCGGCGCGGCGGCGTTGCACGTTGTAACACTTACGATGAGCGACGATCAGAGGATAAATCCGGGAGGACATTTTAATGGTTGATGTCCCGTCTGACGTACTCGCAGGAATTCCGCCGGCCGAAGTGGGTGAGGTCGATCTCTATCACCCGCGAAGCTGGTGGACGCGATATGTCTTCTCGCAAGATGCCAAGATCATTGCGGTCCAGTATGCGATGACAGCAATGGCCATCGGTATGGTCGCGCTGGTGCTGTCGTGGCTGATGCGGCTGCAGCTCGGATTTCCCGGAACGTTTTCGTTTATCGATCCGAGCCAGTATCTTCAGTTCATCACCATGCATGGCATGATCATGGTGATCTACCTTCTCACGGCGCTGTTTCTCGGAGGCTTCGGGAATTATCTCATCCCGTTGATGGTCGGTGCTCGCGACATGGTGTTCCCCTATGCGAACATGCTGAGCTACTGGATCTATCTGCTTGCCGTGCTGGTGCTGGTTGCGACCTTCTTTGTACCGGGTGGGCCGACCGGCGCTGGCTGGACGCTGTATCCGCCGCAGGCCATTCTTTCCGGAAGCCCCGGACAGGAAGCAGGCATCATCATGATGCTGGTGTCGCTGATCCTGTTCATTATCGGCTTCACCATGGGCGGCTTGAATTACGTCGTGACGGTGCTGCAGGGTCGCACGCGCGGAATGACGCTGATGCGGCTGCCTTTGACGGTGTGGGGCATTTTTACAGCGACCGTGATGGCCTTGCTCGCATTTCCAGCCTTGTTCGTCGCCTCGGTGATGATGCTGTTCGATCGGCTTCTTGGCACCAGCTTCTTCATGCCAACGCTCGTGGAGATGGGTCAGCTCGGAAAGTACGGCGGTGGCAGTCCGCTGTTGTTCCAGCACCTGTTCTGGTTTTTCGGCCACCCCGAAGTCTATATCGTTGCGTTACCTGCTTTTGGCATTGTCTCTGACCTCATCAGCACTCATGCGCGAAAGAATATTTTCGGTTATCGCATGATGGTGTGGGCGATTGTCGGAATCGGAGCGATGAGCTTCGTGGTGTGGGCGCACCACATGTATGTCAGTGGCATGAATCCGAAGTTCGGATTTTTCTTCGCAACAACGACCCTCATCATCGCGATCCCCACGGCGATCAAGGTTTACAACTGGATCCTGACCCTGTGGCGTGGCGACATTCACCTCACCGTTCCGATGCTGTTCGCGCTCGCATTCATTATCACGTTCGTCAATGGTGGCCTGACTGGCCTGTTCCTCGGCAACGTCGTCGTCGACGTTCCGTTGTCCGATACCATGTTCGTGGTCGCCCATTTTCACATGGTCATGGGTGTTGCGCCGATCATGGTCGTGTTTGGCGCGATCTATCACTGGTATCCGAAAGTGACGGGACGGATGCTGAACGAGACGCTGGGACGTTTCCATTTCTGGGTCACATTCCTTGGAGCATATGCGATCTTCTTTCCCATGCATTATCTCGGGCTGCTGGGTGTGCCGCGCCGCTATCACGACATCGGCGGGACGGCATTCGTCCCGGCGTCTGCTCACGACCTGAATGCATTCATGAGTATCGCTGCGCTCATCGTCGGCTTTGCCCAGCTCGTATTTGTGTTCAACATGATCCGGAGCCTGTCCAAGGGCGAGGACGCCGGCGGCAACCCGTGGAACGCGACCACGCTCGAGTGGCAGACGCCGCAGACGCCGCCGGCACATGGCAACTGGGGCAAGGAACTCCCGGTCGTCTATCGCTGGGCTTATGATTATAGCGTGCCCGGCGCAGTACGGGATTTCATCCCCCAGAATGAACCGCCGGCCAGCTCGACGCCGAAGGGAGCGCATCCATGACGGCCATCGTCCTGTTCATGGCTGGAATAGCGGCCATTGCGGGATGGTGGCTCTCGCAGCAACGGCTTGCGGCCAAGCCTTGGCTGGAGGAGGGGGCGGTCGGCGATTTTCCCGGCGGAAGTTCGATGTCGTTGCCGGCGGCGAAAATAGGTTTGGGTGTGTTTCTCGCGGTCGTCGGGTCGTTATTTGCGCTCTTCGTCAGCGCTTACTCCATGCGCATGCAACTGATCGACTGGCGGTCGCTGCCCGTGCCCGGGTTGCTGTGGTTCAACACCGGTGTTCTGATCGTGAGCAGTGGCGCACTGCAATGGGCGCAGGTTTCCGCACATCGCGACGACAGCGAAAATGTGCTGACCGGCCTGCTTGCAAGCGGCGTTTCCGCCGTTGTTTTCCTGATAGGTCAGTTGCTGGTGTGGCAGCAGCTCAACACCGGGGGCTACTTTCTGGCGGCCAATCCTGCCAACGCCTTCTTCTATCTGATCACCGCAGTCCATGGACTGCACTTGCTCGGCGGTCTCGTCGCTCTGGGCAGAACCATCGTCAAGGCATGGCGTGGTGTTGAAATCCCACGCCTGCGTTTGAGTGTGGAACTGTGCACGATGTATTGGCATTTCTTGCTTTTGGTTTGGTTGATCCTGCTTGCTCTGCTGACAGGCTGGGCGGATGACTTCGTCACCATCTGCCGCCAGTTGCTGACATAGGGAAGGCATCGATGCGATGACAGAGACTGTGCTGACAAACATCGAAAAGCGCCGAATGACGACCGCAGGCTGGCAAGGTATTGTCGCCGACTGGTCCTCGGATCAACGGGCATTCAAGAATGTATCCTGGGGAAAGGCCATGATGTGGATCTTTCTCCTCAGCGATACCTTTATCTTCGGTTGCTTCCTGCTGTCGTACATGACGGCGCGCATGTCCACGACGGTGCCCTGGCCAAACCCGAGTGAAGTCTTCGCTCTGACGATTGCAGGACAACACATCCCGCTCATTCTGATTGCCATCATGACCTTCGTGCTGATCAGCAGCAGCGGGACCATGGCTATGGCCGTCAATTTCGGCTACCGCCACGATCGCCGCAAAACGGCGATGCTGATGCTGGTGACCGCCGCGTTCGGTGCGACATTTGTCGGAATGCAGGCTTTCGAATGGACCAAGCTGATCATGGAGGGGGTGAGGCCCTGGGAAAATCCGTGGGGGGCAGAGCAATTCGGCTCATGCTTTTTCATGATTACAGGATTCCACGGCACGCACGTAACGATTGGCGTGATTTTCCTGATCATCATTGCGCGAAAGGTTTGGCGCGGAGATTTCGAGACTGAACGTCGGGGATTTTTTACAAGTAGGAAGGGGAACTACGAGATCGTCGAAATCACTGGCCTGTATTGGCATTTCGTCGATTTGGTATGGGTGTTTATCTTTGCCTTTTTCTATCTTTGGTGAGGGAAAAACATGGCTGAAGTCACGCTACATGCAACACCTCATGCAACTCCCGCAGCACATGCCGAGGGACACCAGCATCCGATCAAGCTTTATCTCGTGGTCTGGGGATGGTTGTTTGTTCTGAGTACATGCTCTTACCTCGTCGACTACTTTAACCTGCAGGGATATCTGAGGTGGTCTTTCATCGTGGTGTTCATGATGTTGAAGGCAGGCTTGATTGTTGCGGTCTTCATGCACATGGCGTGGGAGCGTCTGGCTTTGGCCTATGCCATCCTGCTCCCGCCGTTGGTGTTGTTGGTTTTTGTCGGGATCATGGTGTTTGAATCGGACTACACGTTGTTGAGTCGGATCATTTTCTTCAAGACTGGGGCGTGAAGATGAACGGGGGTCTCGTGCGCAAGGAGGACTTCCATGACTACATATATCATGCTTGCAAACTGGACTGATCAAGGTATCCAACACGTCAAGGACTCGCCGCGTCGTCTCGATTTGGCGAAGAAAGCTCTTAAGGATATGGACGGAGAGTTCAAATCGTTCTTTCTGACCATGGGCGACTATGACATCGTCGCGGTTTACGAAGCGCCGGACGATGCCGTCGCCGCGCGATTCAATTTGCAGTTGGGCATGCTGGGAAACATTCGAACGCACACATTGAAAGCGTTTCCCGAAACAGCTTACCGGGAGATCATCAAGTCGCTGGGCTGATTGCGGACCGGAAGCGCGTCCGCGAGGTGCCACGCGCCGGCCAAATGTCATGTCGACAGGAAAGAAGGCCGAGATGGCGCCCGCTGGCGGAAAGTAGGCGGGCGAGACAATTAGTGAAGACGAGGTGGTGCGCAGATGCAATTTACCGTTGGATTCAAGCTGAAGGGCAAGGCGGGTCATGTCGTCGTAGACGCCGAGGACGCGCTTGTCGCCGCTCTGAAAGTCAAGGCGGAGCTCCCGGAAGCGATGACGATGTATGTGCGCCCGCAAAACCGGCGCGGCGACGCACGACACCCGTCACATGTGCCTGTCGACGAGCGCGCCGAGGATACTCATTGATGGTAAATTGGGGTGATGAGCAAGCCAGCGCAAGCCATGGTTCGTTCGGCCCATGGCAGACTCAAGCTGAAGCTGGCGCAGAAGCACAAGAAATAAACTCACGGTACTCCGCCCGGCCGCGGCGTCATATGGCTGAGCAGATCCATCGGCAGCGGAAAGACCACAGTCGATGACCGCTCGCCTGCAATGTCGTGCAACGCCGCAAAATAGCGCAGCTGCATCGCCTGCGGCTCCTGAGCAAGGATCCGGCCGGCCTCGACGAGCTTCTCAGCGGCTTGCTGCTCGCCTATCGCATTGATCACTTTCGCCCGCCGCAGCCGCTCCGCTTCGGCCTGCTTGGCGATGGCACGCACCATGTTCTCATTGAGGTCGATATCCTTGATCTCAATGTTGGTGACCTTGATACCCCACGCGTCAGTTTGCTGATCGAGGATCTCCTGAATGTCGGCGTTGAGTTTGTCGCGCTCTGCGAGCATTTCATCCAGCTCATGCTTGCCGAGCACCGAGCGCAGCGTGGTCTGTGCCAACTGGCTGGTCGCGGCCATGAAATTCCCGACCTTGATGATCGCACGTTCCGGGTCGACGATGCGGAAATAGAGAACGGCGTTCACCTTGACGGAAACGTTATCGCGGGAAATGACGTCCTGCGGCGGCACATCCTGCACCATCACCCTGAGATCGGCTTTCACCATCTGCTGAACGAACGGAATCAGGATAATAAGGCCCGGACCTTTCACGCCGGTGAAGCGTCCGAGCGTGAAGACGATGCCGCGCTCGTATTCCCGGAGGATGCGAATGGCGGAGGAGAGAAAGGCGATCACGATGATCGCGAGCAGCGAGTAGGCTATGTAATCGAGCATCATCGCACACCTCCTTCGCCGGCGCTGAGTGCCGGCCGGCGACGCACCATCAGCGTCAGATCCGTGATGCTGGCGATCTCGACCGTCTCTCCGGGCTTGAATGTTTCCATGCCGCGGGCTCGCCAGCGCTCACCCTGCGTGAAGACGTGACCTTCGATGTCATTCCAGTCGAGAACTTCGGCGGGCAGGCCGCGCATGGCCTGTGCGCCGATTCGTGCCGGAGCTTTGCGGGCGCGCCGGATCGAGCCGAGCACAATGAGCAGCAGTCCGATGAACATTGCCGTCACGATGCTGACGAGCGTCCATGACAGCCGGTATCCGGGCGCGTCGATCCTGAACAACATCAACCCACCAAGGACCAGGGCAATGGCTCCGCCGAGGCCAAGAACCACGGTCGGGTTGAAGGCCTCGATAATCAGAAGCACGATCCCCAACATCATCAGCCCAAGGCCGGCATAGTTGATCGGCAGCAGGTTGAAGGCATAGAGGCCCAGCAGCAGACAGATCGTACCGACCACGCCGGGCGCGACGGCGCCAGGAGACATGAATTCAAAAATCAGACCGTAGATGCCAACCAGCAGAAGAATGAAGGCGACGTTGGGGTTGGTGATCACAGACAGAAATTGCGCGATCCATCCGGAGTCGATCGTCTCGATCGTCGCATCCTTTGTCGCCAGATGCCGTCTGTCGCCACCGGGAGGCTCCACGACGCGACCATCGACCTGCCTGAGCAGTTCGACCGAGTCGCGCGCAATGAGATCGATGACATTCGCTTGCAACGCAGCACTGGCGGAAAGACTGGCTGCCTCGCGGACAGCCTTCTCGGCCCAATCGGCGTTACGTCCTCGCAACTCGGCCAGGCTGCGGATAAAGGCGACGGCGTCGTTCGTCGCCTTCGCCATCGTCGCGTCCTTCGGCTCCGTTTGCTGGGCACTGTCTTTCTTGTCCTTGCCGTCTTTATCAGGGGTGATGCCCGGCAGGCCCGGCACCGGACTGCCGATTTGCACGGGCGTTGCCGCGCCGAGGTTGGTGCCCGGCGCCATTGCGGCGATATGCGTTGCATAGAGAATATAGGTGCCGGCGCTGGCAGCATGGGCTCCCGACGGGGCGACATAACCTATGACAGGAACGGGCGATGCCAGCACGTCGGCGATGGTCTCGCGCATGCTGGTGACGAGACCGCCCGGCGTATTCAGACGCAGAATAACAGCTTCGGCACGCCGTTCGCTTGCCTTGGCGAGAGCGTCTTTCACGTAGCTGGCGGTTGCCGGTCCGATCGCTCCGTCGATTGCGATCGTCAGCACAAGTTTTCCGCTCCCCTCCGCCGAGACAGACGTGGTGGGGGAGATAGCCAGAGCGACAACCGCAATTGTCGCGGCAAGAGTAGCCCGTACGGTCTGCACAGCCTGGACTCCCTTATCAAGATGATGTGGGAGGTCCTGGCAGAATCTCAATACGACCGGGATTGGCGAGCCATCGCTCGTTGTCGAAACGAATGTGAGGGCTGCGCAAGACGAGAAGAATCGCCGATATTATCAGGCAGTCTCAATGACATAAGAAGTTCGCAGTTTCGATCCACGCCCTCGCTGCGCCTGCGGACAATGGCGTGACCGCGTAGGCACGACCTTCTTCATCGCGGCTCGATGAGCAAAGTTCTTTCATCGAACTGTTCGACGATCGTGCCGACGGCCGCGCCCCTCCGCCGGATCGCAAGAGGAGCGCTGGCCGTGTTTCAGTGATGGGCCGAAACGCTCTTGACGCATTCGGACAACAAATCACCTGACGCAGAATGGCTGACGTCGCCCAGACTGACGATACCGACCATCCGTTTACTCTTGTTGATCACCGGCAGCCTGCGGACCCGCAGTTTCTCCATGTGATGTATTGCCTTTGCGAGATCGTCGTCCTCCCGGCAACAATGGATACCTTCGGTCATCACATCGCGCGCCGTCGCGCGGCCGGCATCGAAGCTGTTCCTCGCGAGCCCTTTGCAGACAATGTCGCGGTCGGTCACCATCCCGATCAGGCGGTCGTCCTCGCCAACCGGAACGCAGCCAATGTCATGCCCCCGCATCAATTTCGCGAGTTCGGTGACAGGGGTGTCGGGGCTGACCCAGTCGACACCTTTGTGCATCACCTCTTTGACTTTCATGGCGAACCTCCGTTCCTAGAGTTCAGGTGAATTGATGCAATGCAGTATGTCTCGCCTCCCTCCATGTCCTCCAACTATACAATCAATTGCGTGCGAGGTCGCAGAAGAAAACATCATTCCTGCGCGATCAGACCGGACAAACGCGGCCGCTGTGGCAATCCACCCTCCTGAACAGCGCGCATTCGACGCAAGGCCCGGACCATTCACGGTTGCAAGTGGATTAATGGAACCCAAATAATCCAAGAGTGCCTCATTGGACAGGGAACGGTCCTATCCACTAGTTTGACAGGCGGCGGCGTTGCACAATTCCGGGCGAGATCATCGGGAATGAAAGAGAAGAAGGATATCGTAGAAAACTGGTTGCCGCGTTACACCGGCACGCCGCTTGCTGAGTTCGGAGAGTATGTTCTCTTGACCAACTTCGACAACTACGTCGAATGGTTCGCCACGGCGTATGGCAGTTTGGTAAAGGGCGCAGATCGACCGATGCCCAATGCGACTGCCGATGGTATCACTCTGATTAACTTCGGCATGGGAAGCCCGAATGCTGCAACCGTGATGGATCTGTTAAGTGCCATCGCGCCGAAAGCCGTGTTGTTTCTCGGCAAATGCGGTGGGTTGAAACGCAAAAATAAAATTGGCGATTTGGTGCTACCGATTGCGGCTATTCGGGGCGAAGGCACCTCAAATGATTACTTGCCCCCGGAGGTTCCTGCGCTGCCCGCGTTCCAGTTGCAACGCGCGGTGTCGACCATGATCCGCGATCTCGGTCACGACTATTGGACCGGCACCGTGTACACGACCAATCGTCGTGTCTGGGAACATGATGATCGCTTCAGGGATATATTGCGTTGTACACGGAGCATGGCGATCGACATGGAGACCGCAACAATCTTTGCTGCGGGATTTGCCAATCACATTTCGACTGGCGCACTGCTTCTCGTGTCCGATCAGCCAATGATTCCCGAGGGTGTGAAGACCGAAGCGTCGGATCAGGAGGTGACCGCGAACTATGTCGAAAGGCATATCAGGATCGGGGTGGAGGCCTTGAAACTTGTGCGGCGCCGCGGCCGCAGCGTCAAGCATTTGCGTTTCGAAGACGATTTTGATGCAGGGCATGAGACGTAGAAAGGTGTCGTACCGCTGCAGCAACAGTTAAGCAGCGGCATAATCTTCCCATTCGGGACCGCGACGGTCGCCGCGGATCGTCCGACTAATCATCAGTCATGCGCGCTAAAGCGCCCGTGCTGCGCGTTGGCCATCAGGCGCGCAAACTGCGCGTGACCCATATGAAGCAGCGTCTCGTGATCGCCAGCTTCCAGATAGACCTCCGGCTGCGCCTGGATGCTGTCGTCGACGATGATATCCAGCCCGTAGCATTTACCGACGGCAGGAACTGCACCGTGTGCGCAGTCGCGGAACAGCTGATGGATCTCGGTTTCATCGGCCATGTGGACATTGTCGCCGAGTGATGTCCTCAGGTCCGACAGGCGGAGGTGATGCGATGCGGGCAAGACGGCCAGTATATATTCGCCGTCACGCCGCAACACGATGCCCTTGGCGAGGCGATCGCCCGAGATATGACATGCCTCAGCCGTGCCAGAGGACGTCATACGAAGTTCGTGCGGGATCACCTCGTATTGGATGTTTTCAGCGGCCAGGTATTTCTGGAGTGTGGGAGCAATGGTCATGGCGTGACCTCCGGGGCAAAATGCAAGCCATCCATCGTAAGGTCTTTGTCTGCAGACTCTCGCCGTGCGATGGGCGGCTGCGTGGTTATAGGCTCAGCATAGGCCTCCCATCCGACAGCTGCAATTCGTTATCGATGACCAACTCTCTCGCGAGATAGTCAGGCCCCCGCGCTGTCGATGGTGAGTGCGCGAGCGCCGCGACACTTCTTCTCTTCCCCAAAGGGGGGGCTGCTGTCCATTTGAGTGCATGCGAGGATCGCGTGAGGTATTCAATCGAAATTATATATCTATTTCAAAAGCATAGGAGTTCGCAGTTTTATTCTGAATGGCATGCCATTTTCCAGAACGCACAGCATTCACATAGAGGCTGATCGATCACGATGTCGATCATGTGGTGGCGCGCATCTCGCAGCCGCTAATCCCAACTGCTTGGTGTCACCACGGAGCGCTGAAGTGTGTGGCGCGCGCAGCGTGTGCGGCCGGTTGGTTGCGAGGGCATGATCACCGGGCTAGCCTATGGGCAGGACAAGCCCAAAGGTGAGAACATATGACCCCGCGCGAACGTCTCGACCAATTGCACCCGGAAATGACCGCATGGCGCAGGGATTTCCATGCGCATCCGGAGATTGGCTTCGAGGAGGAGCGCACCAGCGCGCTGGTCGCGGAGCGGTTGTCGGAGTGGGGCATCGAGGTGCATCGCGGCTTCGGCGGTACCGGCGTCGTCGGCGTGATCCGCGGCCGTCACCAGGCGGCCGGTAGCAACCGCGCCATCGGATTGCGGGCCGATATGGACGCGCTGCCGATGGAGGAGGGTAACGGCTTTGCTCATCGCTCGCAGAATGCCGGCCGCATGCATGCTTGCGGCCATGACGGTCACACCACGATGTTGCTTGGTGCTGCGAAATATCTTGCCGAGACGCGCAATTTCGCCGGCACGGTGCATCTGATCTTTCAGCCGGCCGAGGAAGGGCTCGCCGGCGCCAAGGCGATGATGGACGACGGGTTGTTCGAGCGTTTCCCCTGCGATTCCATCTATGCGATCCATAACAGCCCGGACATGCCGCTCGGCACCGTCAAGGCGCTGACCGGCACGGCGCTGGCGGCGATCGATTATTTCAAGGTGACATTGCGTGGCCGTTCCTCGCACGGTGCGCATCCGCATCAGGGGATCGATACGGTGGCCATGGCAGCGCAGGTGGTGAATGCGCTGAACGCGATTCCGTCCCGTCAGGTCGATGCGCTGGAATCCGCCATCATCAGCATCGGCCAGATCCACGGCGGTACCTCGGACATCGTTCTGCCCGAGACGGTGGAGTTGCGCGGCTCGGTACGTACGCTGAAGCCCGAGGTGCGCGAGCGCGTCGAGGAGTTGTTCATGCGCACAGTGACGCTGACCGCGCAAGCCTGCGGCGGCACGGCGGAGATCGAGTATCGCCACGCCTATCCGGCCACCATCAACACGGCCGACGAGACGGTGCGCGCGGCAGAAGCCGCGGCGGCGGTGCCGGGCGTTACCGAGGTGCTGCGCGAAGGCAATCCAATTCTTGCCGGTGAAGATTTCGCGTTCATGCTCGAACGCAACCGTGGTGCCTATCTGATGTTCGGGCAGCGCACCGCCGACAAGGGCGGCGTGCCCGTTCACAATCCCGGCTACGATTTCAACGACGATCTCCTGCCGATCGGCGCGAGCTATCTCGCCGGTCTTGTGGAGCAGGAACTCGCATAAAACGAGTCGTTGCTGTTGACGCGGTCTGTCTAGGTCGCGCCGCTCTTCGGAATGGTGCGGCCGATGACGCGCAGAAGGTCTGCGCGCACCGACTCGATGTGACGTTCAAGGAAACGGCAGGCGTCATCGATCTTCTGGCTGCGGCACAGAGCGATGAGTTCGGCGTGTTCTTTCTCAGCGATGCCCATCGCGGTGGTCGTCGAGAGTTGCATGCGCGTGTAGCGGTCGCTGGTTTGCAGCAGCGCCATCACGATCGACTGCGTGCGCGGCTGCCGCGCCCGGACATACATCGCCATGTGGAAATCGGCGTTGAGCTGTCCCCATTCGCTGATATTGCCGGCGGCAATCGCCTTCTCGAAGCGGTGCTGGATGTCGTCGAGTGCAGCGAAGTCGTCGTCGACAAAATGCGGCGCGGACTGCGCCAGCATCCGTGGCTCGAGGATGACCCGGAGATCGAACACGTCGTTGATTTCGTCGAGCGACAGTTCCGAGACGATGGCGCCCTTCTGCGGGACGATCTTCACCAGCCCTTCGGCCTCAAGCTGAAACAGGGCTTCTCGCACCGGAATCCGGCTGACGCCATAGGCCTCGCCCAAGGCGTCCTGGCGCAACTGCGCGCCGGCCGGGTGGGTGCCGTCGAGGATGGCCTGGCGGAGTTGATCCGCGATCATGGCCGACAGGGTGCGGTGCTTTAGCGGCGCGCTCATTGATTTATCGAGCCTTTTCTCTGGATTTCGGCCGGATTGATCTCAGATCTCGTCCCGTCTTCGCTGCCGCACAAAAACTCCTCAAGGCGCGAATTTGTGCAAATCAGCGTTTGACAGGGAAATTGTATAAATTATACGATCCAAAAATCATATCACAATCGTGACAGCGGGGGCAGTTTATGAGTGACCAGACGATGTCGACGGCCCGGGCCATCGGAGCCCGCCGGGTCATCCTGGTGGCGTCCGCCGGGCTGCTGGCCTTCGAGCGGCTGGCTCTGATGGGCCTGATGTATCTGCTGACGGCGCTGATCCTGGTGAATGTCGTCACCCGCTATTCGCACTTCCCGATCTACTGGATCGATGAGTCGGCGGTGTATTCGGTGGTCTGGCTGACCTTCATCGGCGCCTCCGCGATGACCCGCCTGCGGCTCGACTTTGCGGTCACCATGATGACCGAACGTCTGTCGGCCAGAAGCCAGCAGATCTTCAAGATTATCGCCACGAGCACGGTGATCGTGTTCGGTGTCGGCCTGATCGTCACCTGCATGCTCTGGATGGACCCGATCGGCCTTGCGCAAGCAGGCTTCGACGCGAAGAAGTTCGCGGGCCAGACCTTCAATTTTCTCTACACCGAGCGCACCCAGACGCTGAACTGGCCGACATGGGTCCTCTATCTGACACTGCCCATTTTCGCGGTGTCGATCACCATCCATGGCATTGCGAATCTGCTCGAGGACCTCGGCCTCGTCGCCAAGGTGCCGCCGAAAGGCTTCCAGCTCTCCGAACTCGACGGGGTGAACTAATATGATCACCTTCGCCGCATTCACGGTGATCATGCTGGTCGGCGTGCCGATCGGTCTTTGCCTTTGCCTCGCCGGCTTCGTCTACATCATGGCGTCCGGCAATCCGGTGCTGTTCCAGTCCTATCCGCTGCAACTGTTCGGCGGCGTCGACAGCTACGGTCTGATCGCGATCCCGCTGTTTATCCTGATCGGCGAGATTATGAATGGCGGCGGCATCACCAAGCGCATCGTCGACATGGCGATGGCCTTTGTCGGCTCACTGAAGGGCGGACTGGCTTACGTCAACATTCTCGCCAATATGTTCATCTCCTCCATTCTCGGCTCGGCGACCGCACAGGTCGCGATCATGGCGCAGATCATGGTCCCGGAAATGGAAAAGAAAGGCTACGACAAGACCTTCGCTGCCGGTCTCACCGCCTACGGCGGCATGCTCGGCCCGATCATTCCGCCGTCGGTGATGTTCGTGGTCTACAGCGTGCTAGCGCAGGTGTCGGTCAGCGACATGTTGATCGCGGGCATCATTCCCGGTGTCATCCTCACAGTGATGTTCTGTGTCGTCATCGCGCTGATGGGCTACGTCTACAACTATCCGCGTGCGGACTATCAGACGCCGAAACAGCGTGTGATGACCATCCTGCGCACCTCGCCGACCCTTTTGATTCCCATCGTCATCGTCGGCTCCATCCTCGGCGGTCTGGCGAACGCAACGGAATCGGCTGCCGTCGGCGCTGTCGCCGCTGCGGTCGTAGGCAAATACTGGACCAAGGAATTCGAATGGTCGCAACTGCCGCAAATGATGCTGCGCTCGGGCATCTATTCGGCGATCGTGCTGTTTCTCGTTGCCGCTGCCGCCGTGTTTTCCTGGGTTCTGATCTTCGGCAAGGTGCCGCAGGAGACCGCCGCCTGGATCCAGACAGTTGCCAAGGATCCGATCAGCTTCATGCTGATCTGCAATGTCATCCTGCTGGTCATCGGCACGGTGATCGACGGCGTGCCCGGCCTGATCATGACCGTGCCGATCCTGCTGCCGGTGGCGACCGAGATCTACCACATCGACCCACGTCACTTCGGCGTAGTCGTCGTGATCAATCTCGTGCTCGGATTGCTGTCGCCGCCGGTCGGACTCTGTTTCTTCGTCGCCGCCGCCGTCACAGGCGCCAAGCCCGGCAAGATGTTCATGGTGACGCTGCCGTTCTTCTTCATCTCATGCATCCTGTTGGTGCTGCTCTCGCTCTATCCGTATCTGTCTCTCGCCCTCATCAAGTAAGCCCCCATACACATCAAGGAGCCTCCGTCATGACCATCTCACGTCGTCGCTTCCTCGCCGCATCGGCTGCTGCTTCGGTGTTCGCGCCGTCGCTCGCATTGGCGCAGGCCAAGGAGCTGCGTCTCGGCCTGATCACGCCGAACGGCCATTCCTGGAACAAGGCTGCGCTGAAGCTCGCTGATCAGCTCAAGGAAGAGACCAAGGGCCGTCTAACCATGACGGTGTTTCACTCCGGCCAGCTCGGCAACGAGGCGGCGATGATGCAGCAGTTGCAGACCGGCGCGCTTGACATGGGCTTCATCCAGGCTGCTGAGCTCGGCTCACGCGTGCCGCATATCGCGGCGATCAACGCGCCCTATATCGTGCGCTCGACGCCGGCCGTGGCGAAATTCGTGCGTCATCCGGCGGCAGTCAAACTGTTCGACGTGCTTCCTGCGGAAACCGGCACCATTGGCCTCGGCTGGGGCATCACCGGCATGCGCGCGGTCTTCGCGGTCAGGGATCTCAACACGCTCGCCGATATCAAGGGCATGAAGCTGCGCATCAATCCGACGCCGGTCTATCGCGACTTCTACTCGTCGCTCGGCGCGGCGCCGACGCCGATCCCGACACCGCAGGTGTTCGACGCCATGTCGAATGGCCAGGTCGATGGTCTGGAAGCCGATCTGGAATTCTCCTGGAACCAGCGCTTCGACAAGGTGTCGAAGTCGATCCTGCAGATGAATGCCGTCTTCATGCCGATGGCCGCCGTCGTCTCCGGTCGCGTCTGGCAGTCGCTGCCGGCCGCCGACAAGGAGCTGATCACCAAGGCTGTCAAATCGACGCTGGATGCGCAGATCGACGAATTGGCCGCCGGTGAGCCGGCGCTGATCGAGAATTTCAAGGGCACGTCGGTGCCCGTGCGTCAGGTGGCCGTCAAGGATACCGAAGCCGTCATCGCCGAATTCGACAAGATCTGGCTGCCGAAAGCACCGGTATTGGCCGAGCTGCGCAAGGTCGGCGCGACGATCTGATCCTCAATTCCAACCCGTCATCCTCATCAGCCGGCGCGCTATGCGCGCCGGTATCACACGGAGTTTTGCCATGAGTCCCCGTATTTCCTGGGAAGGCGTCTTCCCGGCTGTCACCACCCAGTTTCATGACGATCTGTCGCTCGATATCGACGCCACCGCCAAGGTCATGGACGGCCTGATCCGCGACGGCGTGTCCGGCCTGATCATCTGCGGCTCGGTTGGTGAGAACACCTCGCTGGAGCGCAAGGAAAAGATCGCGATCATGGAAGCGGCCAAGTCGGTCGCCAAGTGCCGCGTGCCCGTGCTCTGCGGTATCGCCGAATTCACCACGGCCTTTGCTGTGGACACTGCCAAGGAAGCCGCACGCGTCGGCATCGACGGCATCATGGTGATGCCTGCGCTGGTCTATTCGTCCAAGCCGCACGAGACAGCGGCACATTTCCGCTCGGTGGCGACAGCGACCGATCTGCCGGTCATGCTCTACAACAATCCGCCGATCTACAAGAACGATGTCACCCCCGACATTCTCGCCACGTTGGCCGATGTCGAGACGGTGGTGTGCTTCAAGGACTCATCGGGCGATACGCGTCGCTTCATCGATACGCGCAACATGGTCGGTGACCGCTTCGTGTTGTTCGCCGGCCTCGACGACGTCATTGTCGAGAGCGTGGCGATGGGCGCCGTCGGCTGGGTGTCCGGCATGTCCAACGCGTTTCCGCGCGAAGGCGAGACTCTGTTCCGCCTGGCCAAGGCCGGCCGCTTTGCCGAGGCGATGGCGATCTATGAGTGGTTCATGCCGCTGCTGCATCTCGATGCACGCCCGGATCTCGTCCAGTGCATCAAGCTCTGCGAAAATATCATGGGCCGCGGCACTGCTTTGACGCGCCCACCGCGCCTCGCGCTGCTGCCGCATGAAAAAGCGGAAGTGGAAGGGATCATGGCAAAGGCGCTGCGTCACCGTCCGACGCTGCCGGATGTCGGCCTCAAGGCAGCTTAACGACTCGTCGCTATCTGAAATTTATCGGCGCGTCAGTCGTGGCGCGCCGATGTCTTATGTAGCGATGCCTTCGCACAGCTAGATATCTTCGTCGTCGCGATCGCGTTTCGGCGTGGCGATATCGCCGTCTTCCTCGTCGTCGTCAGGCCGCGGCGGCGTGGGGACGGGTTTTTGCTTGTCGTCCTTGGCCGGTTTGTCGTCGCGGGCTCCGCCCACTCGTCCGCTCATCATTTTCCCCGCCGGATTGCTTGTGTTGACCTCATTCTGACCGTGATTGAAGCAGATATTGCCGTAATCCCGCAATTGCCCTGTGTTTTTCCGCATGACCGTGTAAACGGGGGCGAATCCTGCCCGCTTTGAAATCGGGCGAATCTTGTTCTGGAGTGACGATGAAAAAACCGAAGTTAGAGCTCGACGAACCGCAGGCGCGCAAATTCATTCGCGCCGACAGGGCGCCGACCGAAGGTTATTCACTGGTGGTGGATGGCCATTTCAAATCCCATCACGATACGGTCGAAGCCGCGGAAGAAGCTGGCATGAAGCTGAAGAACCAGTTTCAGATGCTTCAGATCCAGGTCTACGATTCTGCGACCAAGACCCGTACCATGATCGAATGGCCTGCGCCGAGCGCGGCCTGAGATAGATCAGACCCTGCGAAAGCAGGTCCTGCGATAGTCAGGTCCTGCGGCCGCCGCTGCGCTGATCGGCGAGCCACGCTGCCAGGGCTTGTGCTTTTTCCGCCGACTTGCTTGACGATGTCTTGCTCGAAGACGTCTTGCCCGATTTCGTTGCGGTCTTCTTCTTGGCCGGCGCGGGGGGCGATACCGCTTCGCGGGCAAGGCGCATGGCCTTTAGTCGGGCCATGTTGTCGAGTACCGCTTTGGCCGCGGCGTCGCGTTCGGATTTCGTCGCTTTGTCGTCAGTTGGCATCAGCTCGTTTTCTTTTTTCTGGTAGCTTTCGGTTTGGGTTCGGGCGGGTTGGCCAGTTCTTCGGCTTCCCTGGCAAGGCGAAGCGCGCGCAGTTCCTCGGTCCGCTTGCGGATGGCGACATCGGCGGCCGCAATGTCGGCCATCGCCTTCACGCCTTCGGCTTCCTGCGCCGCCTTGCGGGCAAGCCGGATTTCCTTCAGTTCTGCGGGTGTCTTCTGTTCCTGTTCGGTGTCCATCAACGCCTCGGGTTAGGCCACGCGATCGGCGCGCAGCGAACTCTGTGTCATTCTTATCACGTAGATATAGGAAGCGGCACCCCTGCTGCCACCTAACTGGCCGCTGCAGTTAATCGCTTTGTGCCGGAAATGCGGCGAATTCGACGCGAATGAGGCCAGGTTGCGTCCGTCAGGCCTTCCTGAGACAATCCGGTGGTAATCCGGACTGCAAGAATCTCCATGATCCGCACACTGTTCAACGATGGCGCCGACAACCTGCGCGGCCGCATCATCGCCATCTACGCCATTCTGATCCCGGCCAATGTGCTGGCCTGGATATGGGCCCTGATCGCCTTCCGCGACCAGCCGGTTCTGCTGGGCACCGCGCTGCTCGCCTACACCTTCGGCCTGCGCCACGCCGTTGACGCCGACCACATTGCAGCCATCGATAATGTGACGCGCAAGCTCATGCAGTCCGGCAAGCGGCCGCTGTCCGTGGGCCTGTTTTTCTCGCTCGGTCACTCCACTGTGGTCGTCGTAGCATCCATCTTCGTGGCGCTGGCAGTGTCGGCACTGCAGGAGAAATTCGCGGACTTCAAGGAAATCGGCGGCCTGATCGGCACGAGCGTCTCGGCTTTCTTCCTGCTGATCGTGGCAGTGGCCAATATCTTCATTCTCGTATCGGTGTATCGCCTGTTCAAGGCAGTGAAGCGCGGTGAGCGATTCATCGATGAAGATCTCAATGTTTTGCTTTCGCAGCGCGGCGTCATCGGCCGCATGCTGCGTTCGGTCTTCGCCGTGATCTCGAAGAGCTGGCACATGTATCCGCTCGGCATCCTGTTCGGTCTCGGCTTCGACACCGCGACCGAAATCGCGCTGCTGGGTATCTCCGCCTCGCAAAGCGCCGATGGCATGTCGATGTGGTCGATTCTCGTGTTTCCTGCACTGTTCACGGCGGGAATGTCGCTGGTCGATGCGACGGACTCGGTCTTGATGGTGCGCGCCTATGGCTGGGCTTTCGTGAAGCCGATCCGCAAGCTGTATTACAACATGATCATCACGCTGGTGTCGGTGATCGTGGCGCTGGTGATCGGCGGCGTCGAGGCACTCGGCCTGATCGGCCGCAAGCTCGACCTGTCAGGCAGCTTCTGGGACGGCATCGAAGCGCTGAACGAGAATTTCGGCGCGCTCGGCTATCTCATCATCGCGATTTTCATCCTGAGCTGGATGATCTCGGTGATCGTGTATCGCGTCAAAGGCTATGACGACATCGAGGTTCGGGTTCACGAAGCCTGATGCGGCGCCGCTATTTGGGCGCCATCTTTTCCAGCGCTGCGCGCTTCCACAGATCCCAGGCCCGGCCATGAATCTGGTCGATCACAGCCAGCGTTTTCTGGCTTTCCTCGCCCAGCAGATAGCTCACGGATCCGCCAAGCGCGAGCGCCTGGGACTGTAGCTGCGCATTGACGTTGCTGTAATGGGCGCGGAACACCGCCATCGGAATTGTGCTCGCCACGACAACACTGCCATGGCCCCGCATCAGTGCCACGCTGCGGTCGCCGAGCGTACTGGCCAGCGCCTTGCCCAGTTGCGTGTTGCTGACCAGCATGTTGCTCATGCCGGCGCTATCGCGGATCTCGAACACCGGCACGTCGGGAAACAGGAAGGCGCCGAGGTGGAACACCGGCCGTAACGGCGTGCTGCTGACGCTGAAGGGGATGATCCCCGGCGAATGTGTATAGACGATGGCTTTGACGTCGGGCCGGGCCTTGTAGATTTCGCCGTGGATGAAGCGTTCGAGGAAACTGGCGCGTCCCTTCGCATCGACCGGATTGGAGTCTAGGTCGTATTCCATGATGTCGTCGGCCGTTACCAGCGCCGGAGCCACGGAGCGCCCCATCAGGTAGCGATTGGGGTCGGTCGGGTGGCGCATGCTGACATGGCCGAATCCGTCGATGACATTGAGGTCGGTGAGGACGCGGTTCGCCACCACGAGGTCCTGCATCAACGCTGGGTCGACGGTGCCGGCAGATGTTGGCGCGGGGGTCTGTGCTGCGGTTTGTGCGGAGGCCGGTTGTAGGGAGAGTGCGAACACCATTGCCAGCAGCATTGGCGCAGCCGATCGTGTCGACGCCATTATCATCCTCCCCCTGTCGAGTGGCGGGTTGGTCCGCCTTGCTCGCTATATCATGCGGCCAGCACCGGGCCGCCAGCTTTCTTCCACGCATCGATGCCGCCGTCCAGATGTGCGGCATTGTCGATCCCAGCATCCTTTGCGGCAGTGACCGCCATGGCCGAGCGCTCCCCAAAGGCACAGAAGAACACGATGCGGCGCTTGGTGGCAGTGGCGACCTCCCGCAACATGCCGCCGGGCTTGAGGCTGTCCGATATCGACGGGTAGGGCGCATGCAGCGCGCCAGCGAGCACGCCGTGCTTGGCGCGTTCGCTGCTCTCGCGCAGATCAACCAGCAGGATGGCGGGATCGCCGAGATGAGCAATGGCCTCCCGCGGAGACAGCGCCAGGCCTTGCTTCTTCAGCGCGTCCGGCTTCAGCCCGACTTTCATATTGGCCGGGATCACCACATCCATCAGTTTCGGGTTCGGCAGGTTGAGCTTGCCCATTAGCTCGATGTAGTCCTCCACGGACTTCACCTGCAGGCGCGGATTGTAGCGCTTCTCTTCGCCGATGGTGCTCACGGTGTCGCCCTTGTAGTCGTGTGCCGGGAACACCATCGTCTCGTCGGGCAGCTTGAGCAGGCGGTTGAACAGTGAATCATATTGCGCCCGCGCGCTGCCGTTCTGGAAATCGGTGCGGCCGGTGCCGCGGATCAGCAGCGTGTCGCCGGTGAAGACGCGATCGCCCATCAGATAGCTGTAGGAGTCATCGGTGTGGCCGGGCGTATACATCACGTCGAGCTCGACGCCTTCGATCGTCACCTTGTCGCCGTCGCTGACACGCATGGCGACGACGTCGGCCTTGCTCTGGTCGCCCATGATGGTGACGCAATGGGTGCGATCGCGCAGTTCGGCGAGGCCGGTGACGTGGTCCGCATGGAGATGCGTATCGACCGCCTTCACGAGCTTCAGGTCGAGTTCGCGCAACAACTGGCAATAGCGATCGACCTTTTCCAGAACCGGATCGAGGATCAGCGCCTCGCCGCCGTGGCGGCTGGCAAGCAGGTAGCTATATGTGCCGGACACACTGTCGAACAGCTGACGGAAGATCATGGGCGCACCAATTCTGCGTGGTCGATCCTTCTTCAGATCGGGTATTCGTCAGAATATTAACCCATTTGGCTGCGTTTGAACGATCTCTTTCTTCTCTTGTTCGTGAAGGCAACTTCGGGATACTGCCCGCAGCAGTGAGGGCCTGATGGCGGAATATGTGGTCGAATTCGGTCGGGATGGCCGGCGCGTGGAAGATGATGGCCGGCTCGATGCCGCAGCTTTCCATCGCAACCACGAGGCGATATGGCGGGTTCTTGCGACTTTCCTGCAGCAGGCTTGCGGCGATGTTGTGGAGGTCGGGAGCGGCACCGGCCAGCATGTCATTCACTTCGCTGGACAAACGCCCGACATCACCTGGTGGCCCAGCGATCTCAATGACGCCCATCTCAAAAGCATCGCCGCCTGGCGCACCCATGCCCAATTGACGAATGTCAGACCGCCACTACGGATCGATCTGACCGATCCGGCGTGGTGCCCGGAGATGGAGAACGGCAACGGCCCGGATGCGCTGCTCGCGGTGTTCTGCGCCAATGTCGTCCACATCGCGCCTTGGCCCGTCGCCGAAGGTTTGATCGCGGGCGCCGCAAAATATCTGCGGCCGGATGGACGTCTCTTTATCTATGGCCCGTTCAAGCGCGGCGGCAAACATACGGCCGTGAGCAATGCCGTGTTCGATACCAGCCTGCGCGACGGTAATCCTGACTGGGGCGTGCGCGATGTCGAGGATCTGGAGCACGTCGCGCAGGGCGTCGGCCTTCGGCTGGCTGAGATCATCGAGATGCCCGCCAACAATCTGATCCTTGTATTTGCCCGGTTGCCCGGATGATCAGCGCATGGTGCGTGCGCGCTGGCGTGTGTTGATCTGCCGCAGGGCGGTCGTCATAGTCGTGGCGAATAAAGACCCCGGGACGAACCGGGCCACATCCGGGCGGATTTCCCCATGATCGACGCGGCTACACCAGAGATTCACGATGACGGGCGCGCACGTTCCAACGTGATGCGGCTGGCTGCGGCGCAGGCGCTTGGCGGCGCCAATTCGGCGGTCATCTTCGCCACCGGCGCCATTGTCGGGGCGACGCTGGCGCCCAGCGTCTCGCTCGCGACGGTGCCGATCTCGGTCTATGTCGTCGGACTTGCCTGCGGGACGCTGCCGGTCGGCATGATCTCCCGCGCCTATGGCCGCCGCGTCGCCTTCATCATCGGCAGTGGCGCCGGTGCGATCTGCGGCCTGCTCGGCGCCATCGCGATTCTGAAAGCATCATTCGCACTGTTCTGCTGCGCGACATTCTTCGGCGGCTTCTACGGTGCTGTCGCGCAATCCTATCGCTTCGCCGCCGCCGATGGCGCCAGCCCGTCCTATCGTCCGAAAGCCGTCTCCTGGGTGATGGCTGGTGGCGTATTCGCCGGCGTGCTCGGCCCGCAGCTCGTGCAGTGGACCATGGATATCTGGTCGCCCTATCTGTTTGCTGCGAGCTTCGCGGCGCAGGCGGTGGTTGCCCTGATCGCGATGGCGCTGCTCTCGACCGTGGATGCGCCGAAGCCTGCGCCTGCGGACATGCATGGTGGCCGGCCGTTGCTCGAGATCGTGCGGCAGCCGCGCTTCATCGCAGCCGCGATTTGCGGCGTGGTGTCCTATTCCATGATGAACCTGGTGATGACCTCGGCACCGCTGGCGATGAAGCTTTGCGGGCTGACGCTGAGCGATTCCAATTTCGGCCTGCAGTGGCACATCGTGGCGATGTATGGGCCGAGCTTCTTCACGGGATCGTTGATCGCACGCTTCGGCGCGTCGAAGGTCGTGGCCGCAGGTCTGGCGCTGGAGGCGATCGCCGCGGTGATCGGCATCGCCGGAATCAGCGCGATGCATTTCTGGGTTTGTCTCGTCGTGCTCGGCCTCGGTTGGAATTTCGGCTTCATCGGCGCATCCGCGCTGGTGCTCGAAACCCATCGGGCGCAGGAGCGCAACAAGGTGCAGGCCTTCAACGACTTCCTGGTATTCGGCCTGATGGCGATCGGTTCGTTCTCGTCCGGCCAGCTGCTGGCGAATTATGGCTGGCCCACCGTGAATGCCGTGGTCTTCCCGCCGGTCATTCTCGGCCTGGTCGCGCTGATCATGGCCGGCTTCGTCAAGCGCCGGGCGTCGCAGCAGGCCGCGGCGTTTCCCGATCCGGCTATCTAACCAAGGCGCATCACACACTTGCCGGCCTGGCGATCACCATCGCCCAAGCCGGCATTTGTGAACGACACTCTGAGACGTCCGGACGTCGTCAGGCCGATCCTGTGTTTCCAGTGATCGAGGTAGCAACCAGTTTCTGGGTGATGCCTTGTCCGCTAAGCAAGCGGACAGCCGGGCTTCTTGTTTCGGGCAAGATGGCCATCAAGGTGTTTGACCCTCTCACTTCGGACCAGCCAAGCTCCTGCGCGTGAACCGCAGCACGCTGAGACACACGCACAAATGCTGCCGTCGGCTGGCCATTCTTGCCGGTCTCGATCATTAGATTGTCAGTTCCTTATCGAGGTAGCGGATCAGGTCAGCTTTCAGCGTGCCGAAATCGGCATTGCAATCCCGCAGCACTGCCGCGGCATCGGTGTCATCGACCAGTGCAAGTAACAGGTGCTCCAACGTTGCATATTGATGGCCTCTCTGGTCGGCATATTCGATAGCGCGTCGCCGTGTCGCGTGAAGCGCGGGCGAAAGCGGCAGCGTCGACAGGTCGATAAGGGCATCGGCGCTTTTCAGCCTCTTCACTGGATCGAGGGTCGCCAGCAGATTCTGCTTTTCGCTGATCGGCAGGACAATATGCGAGGCGATGACGTCGGCAACCCGTCCGGGGTCGAGGGTTCTCTCCAGTGGCGGCCAAATCGGTGGCACGCGTATGTCGTGAGCCGAAATGTAGCTCTCGAACCGCCTGACTGCCCGCTGGATCAGTTCGGGTTCATCAGGAATAGGACCCTCACTCACGCCTGCAACATCGACTCTATACGAGCCGGTCTCGCCTACGAAACGCTGAATCACGACGCGTTGGCGTCCCTGTGCCAGAACCCTGAGCGTGCCGTCATCAAGCCTTTGAATTTCAAGCAACTGGGCGAGAACGCCGATGTCGTAGATGTCCTCGAAGGCAGGTTGGTCAACAGTTTCGTTCTTTTGAATAGCAAGCACGACCTCCCGCTGTCGCGCAAAGGCATCTTTCAGAGCGAGTATTGTTTTCTCCCGTCCGACAAAAAGTGGGTAGGTCGTTGTCGGGAATGGAACGAGATCTCTCAGAGGAATGGCCGGGTAGCTTGATATTCCGGTTTGAAGTTTGATAGTCGGCACTCTTGGCGAAGTTCGACCGACCTGCAGCATCGCAGACAAGGTATTCCAGTCAGCGACACCCAATATTCTCGATATCAGCTCCAGGCTTTCGCTGTGACTGATCGTGACGGCTTTGGTGGTGAGGTTTTCGCGCAGGGTCTGCGCCATAGCCTTTGCATCGCGAAAATCGCGCATCTGTTTCGTCCTTTGCATGAGCGAACCAGGGGGCATCAGGTGGTTGCGTTGCTGACCCGGTCGCTCGGACAAAGGGTGTCGGCAAAGGAAGTGATACGTTCACCGTCCCGTTCAGGGCGCAACCGGCAGGTCGTATCAACCGAGATAAAATTGGCTCAAAGGCGTCTAGCTGTCAATGAGGTGCAACTGTCGGCTGCGTTCACGCGACAGTGAGACCTGTATCAGTCGACATCGGCCAATTGGTCCGCAGTCTCGAACGCGTCGCGCGGCCACGAGATTTGCACCACCGCGCCGTGATCGGGAAATACACGATTGCTGAACGTTACCCTGGCGCCGGTGCGCTCCAGCAGCGTGCGCGCGATGAATACGCCGAGGCCGAGGCCGCGATGTTCGCCCTCTTCGGCAGGGCGCCGGCGTGACAGATAGGGCTCTCCGATCCGCTTCAGCAGGTCCGGTGGAATGCCCGGGCCATCGTCCGAGATCGAGATCACGATACTTTCCGCATTCCACCAGGCGTTCACTTCGACCTGCTCCCGCGCGAAATCGACCGCATTCTCCAGAATGTTGCCGACGCCGTAGAGGATTGCCGGATTACGCATGCCGGCCGGTTCCGGGGCGTTGGCGACGGCGATGCGTATCTTGATGGCAATGCCAAAGTCGCGATGCGGCGCCACGGCTTCCTCGATCAGTTGCGAGAGCGGCATGCGGTCGAATGGCGCGCCGCTTGAATTCAGCTGCGTGATCTTGGAGAGAATCTCGCGGCAGCGCTGCGCTTGTTCGCGCACGGTCTTCAGGTCGTCGGCAAGTTCCGGGTTGTTGTGGATGTTCTTCTCGAGCTCCCGGGAGATCAAGAAGATGGTCGAGAGCGGCGTTCCCAATTCGTGCGCGGCAGCGGCGGCGAGACCGTCGATCTGGGTCAAATGCTGCTCGCGCGTCAGCACCAGTTCGGTGGCGGCGAGCGCGTCGGAAAGCTTGCGGGCTTCCTCGGTGACCTGAAATGCATAGAGGCTGGTCACGCCGATGGCAGTCAGGATCGAGAACCAGACGCCGAGCAGATAGATTTGCGGCAACACCAGCGGTTCTGCGGAGTCCCACGGTAGCGGCAGATGAAAGAACGCCAGCACGGTGGCAGAGGCTGCCGCGAGAACGCCGAGCGCGATGGTGAACCGGGTCGGCAATGCCGTCGCCGAGATCAGCACCGGTGCCAGAAACAGGAATGAGAACGGGTTCTGCAATCCGCCGGTGCAGTAGAGCAGGCCCGCCAGCTCGATGATATTGAGCGCGAGCAGGGCAGCTGCGAAGAGCGGTTCCAGCCGGTGGACCGGATTGAACAGCGTCTGCAGCACGAGATTGAGGGTCGCCGAAAGGCCAATGATCGTCACGCAGGGAATGATGGCGACGTCATATTCGAGCCCCTGCACCACGACGAAGATCGCGGCCAACTGGCCGAGCGCCGCGAGCCAGCGCAAACGCAGAATCGTGTCGAGGCGAACATAACGGCGCGGCTGGCGAAAGTCGGAGGCGGAAATATCGGTCATATCAGGACATTAGACGTCTCAGGCGATGACCACAAACCCATGCGGGCTGCGGCCACTTGAAGCGCCCAAGCTTGCCTTCGCCGCCACAATGCCGCATGGAACGGCAGCAATGACGATTGAAGACACCAAGTCAGGTCATGCGGCGACGGTTGATCGCAATGCTGCGGCGGCGATCGACGTCGCGCATCTCGTCAAATTCTACAAGACCAACTGCGCCGTGGATGACATCTCGTTCAAGATCGCGCGCGGCAGTATCACCGGTCTCCTGGGCGGCAACGGCGCCGGCAAGACCACCACCATTGCCATGATCATGGGGCTGACGCTGCCGACCTCGGGCAAGGTCTCGGTGCTCGGCTGTGCGATGCCGGCGCAATCAGCCGAAGTGCTCGGCCGGATGAATTTTGAAAGCCCCTACGTCGACATGCCGATGCGACTCACGGTCCGGCAGAACCTCACCGTGTTCGGAAAGCTCTATGCCGTGCCTGACCTCAAGGGCCGCATCGCGCAACTGGCCGAAGACCTCGATCTCAAGGATTTTCTCGACCGCGCCAGCGGCAAGCTCTCTGCAGGCCAGAAAACGCGCGTCGCGCTGGCCAAGGCGTTGATCAATGCGCCCGAGCTGTTGCTGCTCGATGAGCCGACGGCCTCGCTCGACCCGGATACCGCGGACTGGATCAGGCGACATATCGAGACCTATCGCAGGAGCAACAACGCCACGATCCTCTTGGCCTCGCACAACATGCTGGAAGTCGAGCGGCTATGCGACCGCGTCATCATCATGAAGAAGGGCCGCATCGAGGACGACGACAGTCCGGAGCAGATATTGCTGCGCTATAACCGCACGACTCTGGAAGAGGTATTTCTCGACGTCGCGCGCGGTCGCGACCGGGAGCAGGCGCCATGAGCCTCGTAGAGCGGTCACACGGCATCGCCATGCATCGCATCAATGCGATGGTGCTGCGCTACTGGTATCTGTTGGTGTCGTCGTGGCCGCGCATGCTGGAGCTGGTCTATTGGCCGGCGCTGCAGATCATCACCTGGGGCTTCCTGCAGAATTACATCTCGCAGAACGCCGGGTTCTTCGCCCAGGCCGGCGGCACGCTGATCGGCGCAGTGATCCTGTGGGACATCCTGTTTCGCGGCCAGCTTGGTTTCTCCATCTCCTTCCTCGAGGAAATGTGGGCGCGCAATCTCGGTAACCTGATGATGAGCCCGCTGAAGCCGATCGAGTTTCTGATCTCGCTGATGATCATGAGCCTGATCCGCCTCGCCATCGGCATCATCCCGATGGTGATTCTCGCAATGTTCTTCAAATTCAACCTGTTCGCGCTCGGCCTGCCGCTGATCGCGTTCTTCTGCAACCTGATCTTCACCAGTTGGTCGCTCGGTATCTTTGTGTCGGGTCTGGTGCTGCGCAACGGCCTCGGCGCCGAGAGCATTGTCTGGACGCTGATGTTCGGGCTGATGCCGCTGGCCTGCGTCTACTATCCAGTCTCGGTGCTGCCGACGTGGCTGCAATATGTCGCCTGGGCCTTGCCACCGACCTATGTGTTCGAGGGCATGCGGGCGCTGCTGTTCGATCACACCTTCCGCGCCGACCTGATGTTGACTGCGCTGGCCATCAACGTCGTGCTGTTTATTGTTTCATTCGCGATATTTCTTGGGCTTTTGAACAGCGCCAGGCACGCCGGAACGCTGATCTCCGGCGGCGAATAAGACCATTTATCAAGGGATAACCGCCGTTTTTACCGCCAATGGCCTGAAAGCCATGCGTGCGGCGCATTGACGCTTTCTTACGCAGACACCAGTATATACTGCAGCGCAAAAGCAGACGCTCAACGAGTGAGGACAGATGCCGATAGGTGAATTTGGCAGGCCGCCAGCCCTGCCGTCCGAGACGAGCCCGGCTCTGACCACCCCGATGTACTGGATGTATGAGATGGCCTACGCGTCGCTCAATCCGGCGCGCGCGATGACAGACGCTACCAGGATGCTGTTTCAGAATCCGCTGAATCCGTTCTCGCAGACTGAGTTCGGCAAGTCGGTGACGGCGGGCTGCGAATTGTTCGAACGCACCACGCGCCGCTACGGCAAGCCGGAATGGGGCCTGCACGATACCGACGTGAACGGCGTGCGCACGCCGATCGAGATTCGCTCGGTGTGGGAAAAGCCGTTCTGCCGTCTGTTGTATTTCGATCGCAAGCACCCGCGTCCGCTGCGCGCACCGCAGCCGCGTGTGTTGATCGTGGCGCCGATGTCCGGTCACTACGCGACATTGCTGCGCGGTACCGTCGAGGCCTTCCTGCCGACCCATGAGGTTTACATCACCGACTGGTCGGATGCGCGTCAGGTACCTCTGGCCGCGGGCCGCTTCGATCTCGAAGACTACATCGACTATGTGATCGAGATGTTCCACGTGCTCGGCGGCAACGTCCATGTTCTCGCCGTCTGTCAGCCCGCCGTGCCGGTGCTTGCTGCGGTGTCGGTGATGGAAGCCGAGAACGATCCCTATGTGCCCCTGTCGATGACGCTGATGGGCGGCCCGATCGATACACGCCGCAATCCGACCGCTGTGAACAATCTCGCGGCCGAAAAGGGCATGGATTGGTTCCGCAACAACGTGATCACCAAGGTGCCGTTTCCGCATCCAGGTATCATGCGCGACGTCTATCCAGGCTTTTTGCAGCTCAGCGGCTTCATCAGCATGAATCGCGACCGCCACGTGGAAGCACACAAGAAGCTGTTCGAGAACCTCGTGAAGGGCGATGGCGATCTCGTGGACAAGCATCGCGAATTCTACGACGAATATCTGGCGGTGATGGATCTGACTGCAGAGTATTACCTGCAGACCGTCGATACCGTGTTCGTCAAACATGCGCTGCCGAAGGGCGAGATGACCCATCGCGGCAAGCCTGTTGATCCGTCGAAGGTCGTCAACGTTGCGCTGATGACCGTCGAAGGCGAGAACGACGATATTTCCGGCCTCGGTCAGACCGAAGCGACGCATATGTTGTGCAGTTCGATCCCCGATGAGCGTCGTGTGCATTACGTTCAGAAGGGCGTTGGACACTACGGCGTGTTCAATGGATCGCGATTCAAATCTGAAATCGTGCCGCGCGTGTCTGACTTCATGCTGAGCGCAGCAAGCGCGCGCCATCGCGCCGCTGCTGCTGAGTGATTCAACACGCGCACATGCGGTGACGATGCATCGTCATCGCATGTGCGCGATCACCATCGATGAATCGAAAACAACATCGTTGAAATGCGCGATCATCGCGGGTGAGTTGCGATGGCGCGCTTTCTAAGCCCTTGAAAATAGGCATGGAAACCGGATTTTCCGCCTATTTCTAGCAGTGGTGCGCGATTCACTCTTAGATTCCGAAATTCAACGTTCTTTTGAATCCAGATTCCTGTTCCGGACCCCATCCGGTAGGGGACAAATCGCCTTTTGACCCCGTATATTGGGCAAATGATTTGTTTTTGCGCCGAGCAATTCCCGTGGCGGCGGTTATGGCAGAATCCGGTCGATCTACTGACGACCGGGACTACTGACATGGCCTTCCGCGCACTTCTCTACCGCCGCCCCACCGAACCAGACACGCTTGCCGTCAAACACGGCTCCCAGATCTTCGCCATACGCCTGCGCAGGCACCGCCGTGCGACGCGTTATACGCTGCGCATTCATCCGAGCGAGCGCGAAGCCATCCTGACCATGCCGCCGCGTGGGTCATTGGCCGATGCGAAGGACTTCGCACAGCGTCATGGCGCCTGGATCGCCGCGCGTCTCGGCCGTTTGCCGAAGGCGGCGCCATTCGAACACGGCACAACAGTTCCGTTGCGGGGAACTCCGCATCGAATCGTGCACCGCGCGGGGCGGGGGACGGTGTGGACCGAGACCCGCGACAACGGCGAAAAGATCATCTGCGTCGCCGGCGATGTCGAGCATATCGACCGACGTATCCACGATTTCCTCAAGCGCGAAGCCAAGGCCGATCTCGTCAAGGCATCGAACCGCTATGCGGCGCAGCTGAACGTCAAGGTGAAGCGGATCTCGATCCGCGATCAGTCGAGCCGCTGGGGGTCCTGCACCACCGAGGGCTCGCTGTCGTTCTCGTGGCGTCTGATCCTCGCGCCGCCCTTCGTGCTGGATTATCTCGCGGCCCATGAAGTCGGGCATCTCGTTGAGATGAACCACTCGGTGAAGTTCTGGCGCGTGGTCGGGCGCATCTGCCCCGCGACCGAACGCGCCAAGGCCTGGCTCGATACCCATGGCAACGACCTGCATCGTTTCGGCGTGCAGGATTGAGCTCTTGGTCCCGGCCGCGGTGCTGTGCATCGCGTGCCCGGGACGCTCGCTCCTATCTCCCGAACAGTCTCTCCGTCAGCCAGCCATCGAGCCCGCTCGCGGCTTCCGGCCGCACATTCTGTTGTGGCTGCTGGCGCGCGGCGGGGTAGTTGGTCTGGGTCGGCGCCGGTGGCTGCGGGCGATAGCCGTTATAAACGGGGGCGCTTGGCACATAGCCGCGTTCCGGTGGCGCTGATGGCGACGGTGCGCTCGATCCGGGCAGCAGGCTCGACAGCGCCTGGCCGATCGGATTGGTGCTGAACGAATTCGACGGCGCCAGGCCAGGCACCGGCTGCGGCTGCAGGCCCTGATGCGCGGTCTTCATGAAGCGCGACCAGATCTCGACGGGCAGTCCGCCGCCGGTCGCCTTCTTGGTCGGCGAGTTGTCGTCATTGCCGAGCCAGACGCCGGTGACGAGCTGCGACGTGTAGCCGATGAACCAGGCGTCGCGGAAATCCTGGCTGGTGCCGGTCTTGCCCGCGGCCTGCCAGCCCGGCAGCTCGGCCTTCTTGGCGCTGCCGGACAGGATGGTCTGCTGCATCATCGTGTTCATCATGGCCACGGCGCGGCCATCGATCACCTGGCTCGCGGTCTCGGCCGGGCGCGTATAGAGCGTCTTCTTGCCTTCCACCGTGCGGATGCGGTTCACCACATGGGGCGACACCGCGAGGCCGCCATTGGCGAAGGGCGCATAGGCGCCGACCAGTTCGGTCATCGACACTTCCGAGGTGCCGAGCGCGATCGAGGCATTGGCTTCCAGCTTCGACGCGATGCCCATGCGATGCGCGGTGCGCACGACATTCTGCGGGCCGACCTCGAGGCCGAGCCGCACGGCCACGGTGTTCAGCGACATCGACAGCGCCTGGGTCAGCGTCACCGAGCCGAAATATTCGTGGGTGTAGTTCTCCGGCTTCCAGCCCTTGATGTCGATCGGTGCATCGGTGCGGATCGTCTCCGGTGTCAACCCCGCCTCGATGGCGGTGAGATAGACGAACGGCTTGAAGCTCGATCCCGGCTGGCGCTTCGCGGTGACCGCGCGGTTGAACTGGCTCTCCGAGTAGTTCCGGCCGCCGACCATGGCGCGCACCGAGCCATCCGGCGTCATCGCCACCAGCGCGCCCTGCGTCACGTTGAACTTCACGCTCTTCGCAGCGAGCTCGTCGATGATGGCGGCTTCGGCCACGCTCTGCAGCTTGGGATCGATGGTGGTCTCGACAATGATGCTCTCGTCGACCTGGCCGACGAGATCGTCGAGCACTTCGCCGATCCAGTCGGCGACATAGTTCACCGTGCCGGCGCCGACCGGCTTGACGTTATATTGCGGCACGCCGGTCGCACCCTTGGCCTGCGCGGCCGTGATGAACTCCGCATCCTGCATCGCCGCCAGCACCACCTTGGCGCGGGCTTCGGCGCCTTCCGGATTGCGGTTCGGTGCCAGGCGCGACGGCGACTTCACGAGCCCCGCCAGCATTGCCGCTTCCGCCACCGTGACGTTCTTGGCGGGTTTGCCGAAATATTTCTGCGCCGCGGCTTCCACGCCGTAAGCGCCGGAGCCGAAATAGACCCGGTTGAGATACAGTTCCAGGATCTCGGCCTTGGAATGTTTGCGCTCGAGCCAGAACGCCAGCTCCACTTCCTGCAGCTTGCGCGCCATGGTGCGCTCCTGCGTCAGGAACAGGTTCTTGGCGAGCTGCTGCGTCAGCGTCGAGCCGCCCTGCGACACGCCGCGATGCATCAGGTTGGTGGCCGCGGCGCGCGCGATGCCGATCGGGTCGACGCCGTAATGCGAATAGAACCGCCGGTCCTCGATGGCGATGAACGCCTTCGGCAGATAGGGCGGCAGATCCTTCAGCGACACATTGGCGCCGGCCTGTTCGCCGCGCGTCGCCAGCACCGTGCCGTCCATGCCGACGATCTGGATCGTCGGCGGGCGCTTGGGAATTTCCAGCGACTGGATCGGCGGCAGATGCGCGCCGACATAGATCACGACGCCGACAATGGCGATCGCCGCCCACAGCCCGAGCACCGCGCCCCAGTAGAACAGCCGCTTGACGCCCTTGCCGAAACCGCCGGAGCTGCGCGTCTTGCTCGATGTGCGGGATTTCCGCGGCTTGTCGCCGCCGCCACTATTGGATTCGCGTTTCGGCGCCTGCTTGGGAGTTTTCTTGGGCCGGTCATCGCCGCCGCCGGGCACGCGATCATCCGCCGTGAGGCGCAGATCGGACAGCGCCGCGCCGATCCCGAAGGTCGGCTCCTTGCGCCCGCTCTTTTTCTTGCCCCACGCCATACGCAAACACCACGCCACCCGATACCGCGAGCCTAGCGGCCGCGGTTTAAGGGGCGGTTACGCAGAAGTTAACGTAAGGGAAACGAGGTTCCATGGTCAGGCCGCTTGAGCCTGCGCATGCGCGGCTTTGCCTACGCTGTCGGGCGGGATGTGGCCGTCGCCACACTCTCGGTGTCATCACCGGGCTTGACCCGGTGATCCATCCGCGAACTAATTCCCGTGCCTTTGCGACAAGTCGGTATGCAATCCTTTCCAACGACCGTCGGACATAGATCGCGTGCGGGGAGCCGAGTTTCTTGAGGTGCTGAGGCGTATCATCGGTGTCGATGAGGCCGTGCGCTGCGCGCGAAGGATCAGCAGCCCTTCGGCATTGGATGAGATATTCCACGGTCAGATAACGAATACAGAGGCGCTGGCGTTCTACGTCTATTCCACCGCCAATGGCTGGCATAGCTATATCAATGAGCAACTTTGGTCCGGGCGTCCTGATCCGGATGTGGTCGCGTTCGCGCAGGTTCTGGATACCGGGTTGGGCAAGATCGTTCCCATCACAGGAAAACAGGCGACCGTTTATCGAGGTTATCACGCCGCCGACATGGCTGCATTTGAAGCCCACTACGCTCCCGACGGGATCGTAACCTTCCCCGCGTTCACGAGCGCCTCATTCTCCGAGGCTGGCGCCTTTGGAGGAAACGTCCTGTTTATCATTCGGGCCTTAAATGGACGGGCGATCTGGTGGTTGTCGCCCAATTTTCACGAGGAAGAGGCGCTTCTCCCGACCGGCTGTCGATTTCGGGTGATCGACAAGGAATTTCTTTCCGTCGGCAGTGAACCCGTCAAGCTCGTCATCGTTCTTCAAGAGATTGATCAGAGACCCTAGATGACCGATCGAGATCAGACACCACCCGGCAAAGCCAGCGTTCCCAGCCTGCATCTGGAAGAGAGCGTGTTGTCAGGTCGTATCACGCAGGCCGAGGCCGACGTGATCAGGTCGTTCTTTGCAAGCAAGCCGGCGCCCAATTGGCCCGCGTCCGACTTGCAGCGCCGCATGCAAAGCTCCGGCGGTTGAGCTGCGCACCGCTTCACCTGTCAAACAGCCACGCCATTCCCTGGAAAAATCTCACCGCCCACGCGCCGTCCGTATCGCGCCCGTGGCGCAAAGCGGGTGGACCGGTTTTCCCCCTCGACAATGAGGGGGATGACGCGCCGAAAGGCGCAACTTCAACATTCTCGCGTGTCGCTCCGGCCTTGCGAAGGCCCTTGCGATCCGCGCATCGCCTTTCGGCGCGCCATCGCGGCTTTTCTGTTCGAGGGACCGTGCTTCCGGGTACTGGGCAGGACTAATGAAAGTCCTTCGTTCCGGTCAGGCTTTCGCCTGCCTTCACCCGCACCCGTCCAGCCGTTTCCGGCAGAGCCCCGTAGTGGGCCCGGACGGTGACCCCCGACCTCCCGAGTCCGTGCTTGCGAGGCACGTCCGCGGGCGCCGCATCCAAACTCCACTTCGAAAGCGCCCTCGAGAAGCGCCCCTCGTGAGTAGGACGGAAAGGAATATAATCTAAACTACAGGCGAGTCAACCAAAGGTTGACCAAAATCGTAGCCGGTGGTTTGTGGCACGGAACCTTGGGGGCAACGTGAGAATCAAGAAGCTGGAAGTTTCGAACTACAGGGCGTTGCGAAGCTCATCATTGAGCTTTTCAGAAACGACGGCGCTCATCGGTGAGAATAATTGCGGGAAATCAGCTTTCTTGCAGGCGATCGACTTATTCTTTGCATCGAGTCCAAAAATCAAAGCTAGGGATTTTTCGGACGACAATATCGCTGAACCAATCGATATCACCCTTCACTTCATGGATTTTACGCCGGATGATCTGGAAAATTTCGGCGAGAACCTTTTGGATGGAAAGTTAGTCGTTACTCGACGTTTTATTTGGGACAATTCAAAGGATAGCGGAAAATTCTTTGTTTCTGCTCGTGTCAATCCGGATTTCTCAGAATGCAGAAACGAGGAAGGTAAGACTGCAAAACGCGATCTTTATAAAGCTCTACAAGAAAAGTACGACCTTCCAAAAGTTACAAACGCTGATCAGATCGATGCCGTCCTTCTTGCATGGGAAGAGGCTAATCCCGAAGGACTGCAAACTCAAAAGCTTGCAGGTTTTAAAGGCTGGACCAATGTCGCGATTGGAAAACTTAAACAGAAAACAGATTTTATTTTTATTCGCGCGGTAGAAGACGCAGAAAAGACGCAGGGAGATAAAAACTCACCTGTCCGAAATTTGATTGATACAATTGCACGGCAAGCCATCGAAAATAGTGCTGCGTTTAAAGAGTTCATCGAAGGAGCAAACGCGAAGATCTCTGAGTTAACTGACCCGGAAAAGGTGCCAGTCCTTGCTGAGGTTAGCTCTAGGCTAACGTCGATGCTCTCTACGTACTACAAAGATTCGGCCATTAAGGCGTCTTGGCAGCCGGTTACTCAAATCCAGCCAAGCTTTCCGACCGCAAGTATTGATGTAGTCGACAACAACTTCACGACATCAATTGATGGTGTTGGTCATGGCTTGCAGCGGGCGGTCATTTTAACAGTATTACAATTTATGGCAGAGCACCGAGCGACCGTCGGGGCGTCTGGCGAAACATTCTCAGTTCCTCAGAGTGATATCATACTGGCAATCGAAGAGCCTGAGATTTATCAGCACCCAACGAAGCAGCGTCTCTTTTCTAAGCTTTTGAAGAACCTTGCGCAGGGCTTCAACACAAGTACCGGGATCAGAATTCAGATCGTCTATGTTACTCACTCCCCTCTGATGGTCTCGATTGCGCAATGTGAGCCGATCAGAATGGTCAGACGTGTGGCGGGGGTCATTAATGTCTCCGAGATTGATCTGAAAAGTTGCGCCGAGCGGTCAGCTATTGTTTCCGGTCGTAAGCTGGAGGAAGCATGGAACGCTACGCAGTATGGGGCAAAACTTCATACGTTCCGCTCGGAAACGGCTGAGGGGTTTTTCGCGAGATGCGTAGTTCTTGTTGAGGGCGTCGGTGATAAGTCTGTTCTTGAGGCTTGGTATAAGCTGGCAGACAGGGACCCAAATTCAGAGGGTATTGTTATTGTAGAGGTGGGTGGAAAGAACAACTTGGATAAGCCTATTGTGGTTTTTACAGCACTTGGGATTCCTTGCTATTGGATATTTGACAATGATGTCAGCGAGGCAAAGCCCAAGAAAGGGCATTTAAAGGCTAATAGAATTCTTCAGCGGCTTGCGGGAATCAAGGATGCAGATTGCGTTGACGCTCCATCCGGAATCTTCGAGAAATACGCAGCTTGGGACAATAAGCTGGAGAAGTATGTCGAGAAGAAAGTCGGCGAAGATAAATTCAATTCAGCCTCTGCTGCGGTCTCATCAAATTTTCACATCGACGCAGACATGTGTTTGAAGTTCCCTGCGGCCTCGTCAGCCCTCTTACTCACCTTGAAAGAGGGCGGGGCGTCATTCGATGAATTGGATAAAGTGATATCCGCTGTCGATGCGCTTGTTGAGGCATAATCGAGGGGCAGACTAGTTCGCGCGTAATCGAGGCAATGGCTCATTGGTCAGTCGTGAAGCGCGGCGCTCTTTCCCTCCCCACGCAAGAGCGGGGGAGGGAAAGCAAGCACTGCTCTGCATGCGCCCCACATCATCGCCGCATTGACCTCACTAAACCACCACATCCACTCCAGACCTTCCGCACACTTCCCCGCTATTGCTTCGTTCCTTCCCAACTGGAAAGGACCAACTATGCGCATTATGACAGCGACGGCCCTCGCGGCCATTCTCTCGCTCGGTACGCCGGGTTTCGTACTCGCACAGGGAGCTGCCAACCAGGCTGAGAAGGCTCCGGCCAAATCCGGCGGGCAGACCAGCGCCAAGATCTCCAGCATCCAGGTGGTGGACATCAAGCAATTGCCGGATGCGGTGAAGGCGCAGGTCGAGGAGGTCGTATCGAAATCCAGCGAGGACGACTTGAAGGCGCTGCGCGCCTCGATCGATGCCTCTCCGGCCGCGGCCAATGCGCTCAAGGAAAAGGGCATGAGTTCGGCGCAGGTGGTGGCGATCAATATCGCCGATGGCGTGCTGACGATGTTTGCGAAGACGGCGTAGGATCGCGATGCGGTGTTTGCGCCAGACGCCTCTGCCACACGCACCAAACTTTCGTCATGGCCGGGCTTGTCCCGGCCATCCACGTCTTATGTGCGCTGTGCCCAAGACGTGGATGCCCGGCACAAGGCCGGGCATGACGGCGTTTCTGATACTGATGACGGCGTGTGCTAACCCGCCGAGTCATCCTCGATGATCGGGCCGAACAGTTCCCAGCGCTCGCCGTTGAAGCGCTGCATCTGCAGCTGCTTGTTGACGCGGTAGTCGGTGGGCGAGGTGGAGAGGCTCATGCCGGGCAGGCCGAGATCGGTCTTGAAGCCGGAGATGCTGCTGGCCTGCTTCATCACATTGGCGCGGGTGAGGTCGTCGCCGCAGCGCTTCAGCACTTCCACCATGAGCTGGGCATTGCCGTAGCCATAGGTGTTGAAGTTCGAGTTCTTGTCGCCGTCGGGATAATATTTGTCCATGAAGGCCATGTAGCGCTTCATGCCCTCGTCGTCCTTCCACTGCGGGTCCAGCGGGTCCTTGCCGTAATTGGTCGAGATGAGACCCTTGGAATTGTCGAGACCCGCAGGCACCAGCACCGCGCCCACCGAGGTCGCATTGATGTCGACGATGTGGATCGGCTTCCAGCCGAGATCCGCCACCTTCTTGATCGCCTGCGCGGCGAATTTGGGCGTCGAGGCGTTGAACAATAGGTCGGCGCCGGAAGACTTCAGCTTGACGATCTGCGAGTCGATGGTCGGGTCGGCGAGCTCATAGGACGCCTCCGAGACGATCATCGACGCGGCCTTGTCGCCGAGCCCGGCCTTCATGCCGGTGAGATAGTCACGGCCGAGATCGTCATTCTGCCACAGGATGGCGATCTTGGCGGTCGGATGGTTCTTCAGGATGTATTTGGCGTAGATCCGGCCTTCGGTCTGGTAGTTGGGATTGTAGCCCATGGTCCAGGGGAAGTTCTTCGGATCGGTGAAGCGCGTGGCGCCGGTGGCGGCGAACAGTTGTGGCACCTGCTTCTGGTTCAGATATTTCTGCACGCCCGCATTGGACGGCGTGCCGATGATCTGGAAGGTCAGCAGGACTTCGTCGGATTCGACCAGCTTGCGCACCTGCTCCACGGCCTTGGGCGGCGAATAGGCGTCGTCATACTGGATCAGGTTGATCTTGCGGCCGTTGACGCCGCCCTGGTCGTTGACCATCTTGAAATAAGCGAGCTGCGTCTTGGCGATCGACGAATAGGCCGAGGCGGGGCCCGAGAACGGCACGGTCTGGCCGATCTTGATCTCGGTATCGGTGGCGCCGGGATCGTATTTCTTCTGCGCGGATGCCGGATTGATAGCGGCCGATGTGGCCGTGAGCGCAATCGCCGCCATCCCGACAAATTTAGCCGTCGTGGCGAAGCGATGAAGAAGCGATGTTCTCATGTCGTTGCCTCCCTGATGATATGTCATTCGACAGTCGTTCCCGTGTGGGCGCCGTCGTTATCGGGGAGTGTGAGGCAAGGATTTCGCGTTGGCAAGGCGAGGAGATGGGCACTTTCCTTCACCTCTCCTCGCTCCCGGCGAAGCGAAGCTTCGCTAGGTGGGGAGAGGTCGCCGCGTCTTCGCGGCGGGTGAGGGGCGGAGCGCCGATGTTGATGCAAATTCGGTAGGCGTGGTTCGGGCGATCAGTGCGATCCGAGGGCGCGCGTTTGTCGCCGGCTGCGTGCCATGCCCCTCATCCCACCCTTCTCCCCGCAAGCGGGGAGAAGGAGCCGCGCGGCGCTCCGGGCTAACTTGCCAGCCACAATACGATCAGCGCCAGCGCCGCCGGCGCGGCCTGCACATAGAGAATGCGCTTGCTCACCGTTGCTGCGCCATAAGCACCGGCGACGATCACGCATAGCAAAAAGAACGCCTTGATCTGGAATGCGAAGGCGGGCGCGGAATGCAGCAGACCCCAGATCAGACCGGCGGCGAGGAAGCCGTTATAGAGGCCCTGATTGGCCGCGAGCACCGCGGTGATCTCGGCCTTCTCGGGCGTGTTCCTGAAGGTCTTCAGGCCCTGCGGCTTCTGCCAGAGAAACATTTCCAGCACGAGAAAGTAGATGTGCAGCGCCGCGACCAGCGCGGTCAGAAGATTACCGATGAAGTTCATGAGAGCCCCCCGTTAGTACCCAACTGTCATTCCGGGTTCGCGAACGCCTCTTGGCGGTCGCGAACCCGGAATCTGGATGTGTTCATACCATAACAAGATTCTCAGCTTCGCTGAGAAAGCGCCCCGGAATGACGAAGGTAGATAGCCCGGAATGACAGTGTGGGACCGAAACTATCCCACCGCCGGCTTCGGCAGCGATGCCGGGTCCAACCACGGACGTGCGGATGATGCCAGGCCGGTGAGGCGACCCTGAATGTAGTCGCAACCCCAGTCGCGCAGCAGCAGGCCGGACTCCTCGTCCTGCACCCATTCGGCGACGGTCTTGATGCCGAGCCGGTGGCACAGATCGATCAGGGTCTGCACGAAAGCGCGGTCGTCGGCGGAATGCGCGATGTTCTGCACGAAGGCGCCGTCGATCTTGACGATATCGACGCCGAGCTTGCGCAGGTTGCGGAACGAGGTGTAGCCGGCGCCGAAATCGTCGATGGCGATGCGGCTGCCGAAATTCTTCAGCCGCGTGACGAAGCCGCGGACGTCGTCGAGGTCTTGGATGGCCACGGTCTCGGTGATCTCGACGATCAGCCGCTGCGCGACGCCGGGATGGGCCGCCATCATCGACTCGATGGAGGTCCACCAGTCCGGATCCATTGTCGTATCCGGCGAGATGTTTAGCGAGAGCTGCACATCCGGCGCGGCGGCCAGCTCGGCGACGACGAGTTCGAGCACGCGGTGATCGACCAACCGGATCAGCCCCAGTTTCTCGGCCACCGGCACGATATCCGGCGCCAGCAGCAATTGACCGTCATCCTGCTTCATGCGCACCAGCGCCTCGTAGAAAGCGGGGGTGCGGCTGTCGGCATGCATCACGGGTTCGAAGGCCGTGACGATGCGGCGCTCGTTCAGCGCAGTCACGATCTCGTCGGTGACGCGGATATTGACGCGGCGCTGTGCATCGCGCTCCACATTCGGCCGCCACAAGGCAAAGCTGCCGTGGCGGCGGCGCTTGGCGCCGTTCAGGGTTTCCTGCGCGCGGTTGACGGCTTCGTTGACGTTCTGCGCATAGCGGGGAACGCTGACGGCGCCGATGGTGGCGGTCACCGAGACCGGGCCGGACTGGGTCGGAATGACGTCGTCGCGGATGCCGACCAGAAAGCGCTCGGCGGCGATGGTGGCATCGTCAACAGTGCAGTTCTTCAGGATCAGCCCGAACTTGTTGCCGGAGAAGCGGCCCATCACGTCGCCGCCGCGTAGCCGCGCGCGAATCCGCCTGGCGATCTCGACGATCACCTCGTCGGCGATATCGAAGCCGAAGGCGTCGTTGATGCGCGCCAGATGATCGATGCCGATCAGCATGAAGGCAAAGGACGAGCGGAAGCGCGTTGCTTCCTCGATGGCTTCGGCAAGCGACGCCAGAAGATGCGCACGATTGAGTTCGCCGGTGACGGGATCGTGCTGCGCCAGTTTCAGCAGTTGTTCGTCGCGGGCATGGCGTTCGTTGTCGATGCGGACGACGCCTTCGACACGCACCGCCTTGCCCGCGGCATCGGCACGGCAGTTGCCGCTTTCCTCGATCCAAAGCACGGCGGCCGTGGTCGAGGCGCGTAGTCCGTATTCGATCCGGTAGGTGCCGCCGCCGGAAGCGAGTGCCTTGGCCAGTGCCTCGGTGCGAATACCGCGCTGCGGCTCAATGAGAGTCGCAAGCTCGGCGCCGCTAGCGATGGTCACGGGGGAAATGTCGGTGAAGATGGCGGCGGCCTGGTCGGTCCAGGTGATCCGGTCGGTGGCGATGTCCCAGATGAAGGCGGCCTGGCCGAGTGCGGCCAGAATCTCTGCTGCCTGCGGCTCGGAAGTGCGACCTGCCTGCAAGGAAGAATCGGCACTCTGGGAAACAGCGGATGTCAAAGTCGCCTCGTTTTGGGACGTCATCGGGTGATTCGCCCCCCGACAATACGGCTCAGATCGCTACAATCGTTAGTCAAAGTTCCTAAAGACTTAAGAAAGTGTAGCCGGGCAGGCCTTCGCAAAGCTGATGAGGCCCCGATCTGATCTGTGGAGGGCCGCGGCACGACCCTTGCGACGCAGAGGGTGGAGGGGCAACCCTCGTCCCGTATTGAGACGCGAGCACCGTTAACGATGTCGATTTCCGCGACCCGCGCTTACGCCACGACGCCGCAGCCGATGCGGCGCGCCGGCGATTTCGTGGTCGAGAAAGATTCGGTCATCGTGGAGGCCGTCGCGCTGACGCGGCTTGAGCCGGTGCAGCATACCGCCCCGGTGTCGTCGCGCGTGGCACGGCCCGACGCATCCTTCATTGCGCATCTGATCGCGACCGCCGAGCAGGCGCCGCAAACGCGGGTGCTGCGCCGCGCGGATGTGGCGGATGTGGAGGCGGCTTACCGGTCGGTGGCAAATATGTATGTTGCGGGATCGGCGATCAACCGCACGCAGCGTATGGCCTGACTCGGCACTCTCCGCTTACGTCTTCGGCTTGTCGTCCGGCGACGCGACGCCACCCGGCTGCAAATCCGGCGATGTAATCTGCGGCGACGTATGCGCCACGACTTCCGGCGGGACCGGGGTCGGTTCAAGTTTCGGCTCGATCCGTTCGATCTTCTCGACCTTGGGCTCCGGACGATCGGTCAACACGGCTTCGGCAACTGACGTCGCGGCCGGAACGTGAGCGGGCGGAGGCGTCGGAGCGACCGGCGCTGGCGCAGGCTCATAACGCGGTGCCGGCTCCGGTGCATAGACCGGCGCGGCGACGCGGCGCGGACGGCGAGCGCGGAGCGAGATGCCGGCGAGGAAATCCACCATCGCCGTCAGGGTGATCAGGAAGAAGGTCGCGTTGCCGAACTTCGGCAGCATCACGAATTCAGTAGCTGCCGCGCCGAACACCAGCAACGACAGGAAATGGTCGGTGAAATATTTCGGCGCCGGGCGCGCGGCGCGCATCACTTCGAGCCACAGCAAGAGAATGCTGAGCGCAACGAGCAGGTCGTTGAGCGTCACCATCCAGATGTCTTTCGACATCAGCGTGATCGGGAAGAGGGGGATCGGGCCCGACAGCGCGAGGTCGGGCATCAGGAAGGCGATGATGTTGCAGATCGCCACCGGAATCAGCAGCAGCGGGAAACCGATCGACGCCATCGAAGGCCTTCTTTGCGAGCGAGAGAACCAGAACGTATGTGGGCGATGCAAGACATCACCAAGGTGACGACATCACCGAGGTGACGCGAGCGCATCACCGGGACAACGCATTAGCTCCAGAGTTGGAGCGAATTCGGGCGGAAGACCAGTTCAGAATTATAGTCTGAACAGCTTTCTCGACTTGCCCGCTGGCGCTTCGACCCGCCTGACCCGGACCTTACGTGGATGAGCGAAGGCGGCGCCACCTGACGCGGCGCTGCCCTCCATCCAGTGGTCAGGATTCTTTCTTCACCTTCAGAACCTGACGACCCTTGTACATGCCGGTCTTCAGGTCGAGGTGGTGCGGACGGCGCAGTTCGCCGGAGTCCTTGTCCTCGACATAGGTCGGGGTCTTGAGTGCGTCAGCCGAACGACGCATGCCACGCCGCGACGGCGATGTTTTTCTTCTCGGAACGGCCATAGGAAAAGTCCTTGCAGGTTCTTGGCAGATGGTTTCGATCGGCGCCCGGTGACAGGCGGCCAGCACGGATCGCGCGGGCAAAATCGCTGATAAGGGCCGGCTTATAACGGAATGACGACGACATGGCTAGGGCGAGGCGGTCGGATTTTTCGGGGATTTCGCGCCACAAACTCGTCATTCCGGGGCGAGGGCGGCGCGAGCCGCACGCGAACCCGGAATCCCGACATGTTCATGGCCACATGTCGGGATTCCGGGCCCATGCCCGTCGGCTTTGCCGCCGGTCCTGTCCCGGAATGACAGCCTAGTTCCAGCACCGCTGTAACTCCGCGGCCTGCGCCCGTGCCATATAGGTTCCCGCCAGCCGCCGCACCCCCGGCCCCGGCGTCCGGGCACTGCGGGTGACCGGATTGGGCAGGATCGCGGCCAGGAGCGCGGCTTCCCGGGCCGACAGGCTCGAGGCCGGCCGATTGAAGGCATATTCGGCGCCGGCCTGGGCGCCAAACTGCCCGGATGGGCCCATTTCGGCGATATTCAGGTAGATTTCCAGGATCCGCTGCTTGGACAGCATCAGATCGACCCACATGGCCAGCGGGATTTCGAGGCCCTTGCGGATCACGCTGCGGCCCGACCACAGGAACAGGTTTTTCGCCACCTGCTGGGTGATGGTGGAACCGCCGCCGGAGACTTCGCCGTCCTGGGCGTCCTCGATGGCGTTTTGCAGGGAATCCCAGTCGATGCCGCGATGGCTGCAGAATTTGGCGTCTTCGGACGCGACCACGCTGCGCGGCAGGGCCGGCGACATGGCCTTGAGGTCAACCCAGGTCCGCTCCACGGGGGAACCGGTGATCCAGCGCCAAGCCATCAGCGCCGAAATCGGCCGGCCGACGGCATAAAGCGGCGTCAGCAGATAGGGCAGCGCGAGGAGCAGGATCCCGATCAGGATGAGGCGGCGGATGAGGCGCAAGAGGGGCGTTCCCGGTCGGAGCTATGCCGCTGATAAAGCGGGCTTTCCCCGCTCTTTTCAAGCCGGTTAAGCTTGCCGCGACCAATCGCGGCGGGACGCCGCAGGCGCAATTGACGTGGCCTTTGCCATAGAGGATTGTCCGGCCAAATTGTTCTGGAGCTATTCTTAATGTCGACCGGTGCTTCCACCAAAGATTTTGCCTCGCGCCTGGACCAGACCGCGGACGATACCGAAGCCGTACTGACCAAAGTGCTCGCCGATGGCGTGCTACCCGATGAAATCGCCCGGCCGAAGCGGCTGATGGATGCGATGCGTTACTCCTCGCTCGGCGGTGGCAAGCGGCTGCGTCCGTTCCTGGTGGTCGAGAGCGCGGCGGTATTCGGCGTGCATCGCGAGCAGGCGCTGCTGGTTGGCGCCGCCCTCGAATGCATCCACTGCTATTCGCTGATCCACGACGATCTACCGGCGATGGACAACAGCGACCTGCGCCGCGGCCGTCCGACCCTGCACAAGGCCACCGACGACGCCACCGCAATCCTCGCCGGCGACGCGCTGCTGACGCTGGCCTTCGACATCGTCACCCGCGACGAGATTCATTCCGATGCGACGGTGCGCCTGCTGCTGACCCGGGCGCTTGCCCGCTGCGCCGGTTTGGGCGGCATGGTCGGTGGCCAGATGCTCGATCTCGCCGGCGAAGGCCGCTTCGGCGACAAGGGGCCGGTGGACGTCGCGCGTGTTCAGCAGATGAAGACCGGTGCGCTGCTGCGTTACGGCGTGATCGCCGGCGCGCTGCTCGGCCAGGCCACGCAGAAGGAATACAAGGCGCTCGACGATTACGGCCGCGCGCTCGGCGAAGCCTTCCAGATCGCCGATGATTTGCTCGACGTCGAAGGCGACGCTGCCGCACTCGGCAAGCCCGCGGGCGCCGATGCCGCGCTCAACAAGACCACCTTCGTGACGCAGCTTGGCGTCGAAGGCGCCAAGAAGCGTGTCGCCGATCTGATCGCCACCGCCGACGCATCGTTGTCGATCTTCGGTGCCAAGGGCGACGTGCTCCGCGCTGCCGCCCGCTTCGTGGCCGAGCGCAAGAACTAAGGAAGACCTGATCATGTCGGAGACGGGCAAGGATCTCGATGAGCTCCTTGTCCGTTTTCGCAAGATGCCGGCGCCGCTCCGTGTCGTCTATGGGCGACCGCGCACGTTTCTGGCGCTTCTGATCGGCATCGTCGCGTTCTTCGTCCTGCCATCCTCGCTGCGGCTGGTGACGCGCCTGCTTATCGGCTGGGACGTGTTCATCGCGTTCTATCTCATGCTGGTCTACGGCATGATGCTGTCAAGCGGCGGTCAGAAACACATCCGCCGCAACGCCGCCCTGCAGGACGATGGCAGTTTCATCATCCTGCTGGTGGCAGCCCTGGGTGCCTTCGCCAGCATCGCGGCCATCGTGTTCGAACTTGGCGAGGGCCATCGCACGGGCTGGGAGTTGACGCTGGCGATCGTCACCATCGCCTCGTCCTGGGCCGCCGTGCACACGACGTTCTCGCTGCACTATGCCCATCAGTTCTATCGCGGCGCCAAACCCGGCGGGCTGGCGTTTCCGTCTGGCGATGACGACACGAAGGAACAGCCGGATTATTGGGACTTCGTGTATTTCTCCTTCGTCATCGGCATGACTGCGCAGGTCTCCGACGTCGGCATCACCGTGAAATCCATCCGCCGCACCGCCACGGCCCACGGCATCGTCTCCTTCATCTTCAACACGGCGCTGGTCGCGCTGATGGTCAATATCGCGGCAAGCGCGATCTGAGCTTCGACCTCTCCGCCGTCATTGCGAGGAGCGAAGCGACGCGGCAATCCAGAAGGCCACAAGCGAAGTAAGACTGGATTGCTTCGTCGCAAGGGCTCCTCGCAATGACGATCGCATTGACCTCACTTCTCATCCGGGCAAATTAGGCACGCAAAGGATGCCGCCCGCGTGGAAGCCAAGTTTCAGATTTTCCTGGTTTTGATCGCTGCGCTCGCAGGTACGGCGTGGCTGGCCAAGCGCATCAGCATTGCCCCGGCGATCCTGCTGCTGCTGGCCGGCATTGCACTGGCCTTCGTGCCGGGCATGCCCTCGATCCAATTGCCGCCGGATGTAGTGCTGCTGGGCGTGCTGCCGCCACTCATCTATTCGGCCTCCGTCGCCATGAGCTGGCGTGAATTCCGCGCCAATCTGCGGATCATCACGCTGCTGGCCGTCGGCTGCGTGATCTTCACGGCGTGCCTCGTCGCCACCGCGACGCATTTTCTGATCGGGCTGCCGTGGTCGGTCGGCTTCCTGCTCGGCGCCATCGTCGCGCCGCCGGACGTGGTGGCGCCGCTGGCGATTGCGCGCAAAATCGGCCTGCCGCGCCGCATTCTGGTCGTGCTGGAAGGCGAGGGTCTCGCCAATGATGCGACGACGCTGATCCTGTATCGCTTTGCAGTGGTGGCGATCACCACCGGGGCGTTCTCGCTGCCGAAGGCGGCCGGCACCTTCGTCGCCATCCTCGCCTGCGAATTGGTCTTCGGCCTTGCTATCGGCTGGATCAGCCTGCGCATGCGTCACCGCGCGCGCGATCCGCAGGTCGAGATTACGCTGTCGCTGCTGACACCCTATGTCGCCTATCTCATTCCCGAACATTTCGGTGGCTCCGGCATCATCGCCACTGTGGCCTGCGGTCTCTACATTTCCTGGAACGGCCCGCTGCTGATCTCGGCGGCGACGCGCCTGCAGGGCATCTTCTTCTGGGACTTGGTGATCTATCTGGTCGAGGGTCTGCTGTTCCTTTTGACCGGCTTCCAGATGCGGGCGCTGATCGAGAAATCGAAGGCGTTTCCGTTCGCCGAGATCATGTGGGCCACGGTGCTCGTCACCGTCGTGATCATCGTGGCGCGTTTCGTCTGGGTCTATGCGGCGATTTATGTGCCGCGCTGGCTCAGCGCAGACCTGCGCAAGCGCGATCCCGCGCCGAACTGGCAATGGACCTTCGTCGTCGCCTTCACCGGCGTGCGCGGTGCCGTATCGCTCGCCGCAGCGCTGGCGCTGCCATTCACGCTGGTCTCGAACGAAGGCTTTCCGTCGCGCGACCTGATCCTGTTCGTCTCCTTCAACATCATTCTCATCACGCTGGTTGGCTTCGGCCTGTGCCTGCCCATCGTGGTGAAGTGGCTCGGCGTGACCAAAATCGGCCGCGAGGAATATATCGCCGAGCACGAGGCCGAGCTCGCGACACGCCGCGAGGCGCTGGCCACAGCCCTGGCGCGGCTCGATGCCATGACCGACGATCGCGAACTGTCCGACGAGGTCGTGAAGCTGCTGCGCGCGCGCCATGAAAGCCGCTCGAATCAGTTGCCGGGCGAACTCGATCCCGACGTCGACGTCTCCGCGGTGGGTATCGATCTGGTGCGCGAACTCATCAAGGCGGAGCGCAAATTCATCCACGCGCAACTGCGCGACGGCAAGATTACCGACGAGAGCCGCCGCCGCATCGAGCGCGATCTGGATCTGGAAGAAGCGGGGCTGAGCAACCGCGAGTTCCGGCGAATTCCGCTGTAGTGTCGCTCAGCGGATGCGCTCGGTGAAGACCGGCTCGAAGAAGCGCCACTCGTCGTAAGAGGCATCGGGAAGCCTGTAGGGCTGGCAGCTCTCGAGCGCACGCATGCAACTCAGCTGATACGCCTTGCTATAGGGCGTGGTCGAGGTGATCGATATCGGGCGCGCCTCATCGATCATGCCATCGCGATTCAGCTTGATCACGAAGATCGCCTCGATCGGCTCCTTGCCGCCGCCACCGGGCTTTTTCCAGCATCGCTCCACCTGGGCTTTGAAGAGTGGTCCCCAGTGAGCTGCAGCGTTGCCGGTCCGCTTCGGCACCTGAGGGGGCGCTGCCGGCGGCGTCTGCTGTGATGGCGCGATGTCAGGTCGCGTGAAGCGGCCGGGCAGGCCAAACATCTGAGCGTTGCAGACGGGCATCCACGTCAGAAGAAACACGGATACGAGGACCGCGAGCCTGGCGAGGTTTTTTGAAGATAAGCGTTGGCGATCGACAATCATGCCATTCTGCCAATGAATGCGGACTCAATAAAATAAAACTATAGATTGAATATTACTCCGAGGGCAATCGAGGTGGTCAATAAAAAAGCCGGCGACGGATGATCCGGTCGCCGGCTGATTTTGGAGCAGCTGCTTGAATTACTCGGCCGCGGTGACGACTTCCGGCGCCTTGGCGTTGGCGCCGTAGCGCTGATCGATATAGTCGATCACCAGCGCCTTGAAGTCGGCCGCAATGCTTGGGCCGCGCAGGGTGCGGAATTTCTCGCCATCGACGAACACCGGAGCGGCCGGGCTTTCGCCTGTGCCGGGCAGTGAGATGCCGATATTGGCATGCTTGGATTCGCCGGGGCCATTCACGATGCAGCCCATGACCGCGACGTTGAGGTTCTCGACGCCGGGATACTGCGTCTTCCAGCCTGGCATCGAGTCGCGGATGAAATCCTGGATCGAACGGGCCAGTTCCTGGAACGTGGTCGAGGTGGTGCGGCCGCAACCGGGGCATGCCGCAACCAGCGGCACGAAGGTGCGGAAGCCCATGGTCTGCAGCAGCTCCTGCGCGACCTGAACTTCCACCGTGCGATCGCCGCCGGGCTCGGGGGTGAGCGAAATGCGGATGGTGTCGCCGATGCCCTGCTGCAGCAGGATGCCGAGCGCGGCCGAGGAGGCGACGATGCCCTTCGAGCCCATGCCGGCCTCGGTGAGACCGAGATGGATCGCATAGTCTGAGCGCGAGGCGAGCGTCTGATACACCGCGATGAGGTCCTGCACCGCCGAGACCTTGGCGGACAGGATCATCTTGTTCTTCGGCATACCGAGTTCTTCGGCGCGCGCCGCCGAGAGCAGTGCCGACTGCACCATCGCTTCACGCGTCACCGCGCGGACGTCCTTCGGGTTCGCGGACAGCGCGTTCTCGTCCATCAGCTTGGTGAGCAGTTCCTGATCGAGCGAACCCCAGTTCGCGCCGATGCGGACGGCCTTGTTGTTCTTGTTGGCGATCTCGATGATGTCGGCGAACTGGCTGTCACGCTTGCTCTTGAAGCCGACATTGCCGGGATTGATGCGGTATTTGTCGAGTGCCGCGGCGCAGGCCGGATATTCGGCGAGCAGCTTGTGGCCGATGTAATGGAAGTCGCCAACCAGCGGCGTGGTGATGCCCTGCTTGTCGAGCGCTTCGCGGATATGCGGAACGGCGGCGGCTGCTTCGTCGCGGTCCACGGTGATGCGGACCATTTCCGAGCCCGCGCGCGACAGCGCTGCGACCTGGTCGATGGTGCCCTGGATGTCGGCCGTGTCGGTGTTGGTCATCGACTGCACGACGATCGGTGCACCGCCGCCGACAGCGACGTTGCCAACCATGACCTGTGTGGTGAGGTGCCGGGGCGCCGGACCGGCGATATCAGACGGAATTTCAATCTTGTTCATGGGGTCTCGAATATCAGATTTAGATGACATCCAGCAATGCGTTAGTGGGCTAGGCCCTGACCGGTCGGTTAACGAGGACCAGCCCGGCAACGACCAATAACGCAGCGAGGCCGAAGGCGGGGGTCAGGTGGTCGCCCATGATGAGATAGCCTGCCGCGACGCCAAACAAAGGGGTAATGAAGGTAAAAGCCGACAATTTGCTGGCGGAATAGGTCTTGATCAGCCCGAACCAGAGCAAAAACGTGAAGCCGACCACCCAGAAGGCCTGAAACGAGAGCAGTGACAGCGCCAGCGGACCGGGAACCCGGGTCACGGTCTCGCCCGCCAGCAGCGCCGCCAGGCCCAAAATCGGGACAGACAGCCCGACCTGGTATCCCAGTGCCTTCTCGGGCGGTGCGTAGAGGAGTGGCGTCATCTTGACCACCAGCGTGGTCGCGGCCCACAGCCCCGCACCGCCGACGATCATCAGATCCCCGATCAGGACATCGGTGGTGACGTCAGGCTGCGGGACGCCGATGGCCACGGCGACGCCGGCGAAGCTCACCGCGAGCCCGGCCCATTGCACCGGGCGCAGGCGTTCACCCAGGAACTGATAGGCACCGAAAGCGACGAAGAACGGCATCGTGTAGAGGAAAACCGCGGCGCGCGAGGCCGTCGTGAATTGCAGGCCGTGAAAGATCAGCACGAATTCGATGCCGAACAGCACGCCGGCGAACAGGCCGGCCTTCAGCGTGCCGTCGCGTTCGAACAGCTTGACGCCGCGCATGCGCGCAATGGCCAGGATGACCAACAGCGCGCCGGCCGAGCGCAGCATCGCCTGCGTGTAAGGCGGGATATCGTGCAGCACCAGCTTGATGGCGATCTGGTTGAAGCCCCAGGTCAGGCACAGCATCAGCACGAGGGCGATGGCGCCGGCGGTGAGTGCGCGTCCGCCGGCTGGACTGATGATCACTTCTGCAGACATGAAGCCTCGGGCCCGGCTTGTCGCCGTGTTGTTATGGGATCGTCACGCCTGACAGTGCGCGCAGGTTCCAGTGATTTCGACAACAGACAGTTTCGGGACGAAGCCAGTCGTCCGTGCGGCATCATTCAGGCTCTGCGCGACCTTCGTTGCGGGCACTTCGCCGACCGACCCGCACTGGTCACAGATCAGAAACGCGACCATCGAGGCCGTGCCGTGGTCGTGCGCGCAGGCCAGGAAGGCGTTGCGGCTCTCGATGCGGTGAACGAGGCCGTTCTCCATCAGGAAATCAAGTGCGCGATACACGGTGATGGGTGCCGGACGCGAAGTGGTCTTGGCCAACTCATCGATGATCTCGTAGGCCCCAAGCGGCCGATGGCTCGCGAGCAGCGCTTCAAGCACCTGCCGGCGGATCGGGGTCAGCTTTTGCGATCGGGCTGCACAGACATGCTCGGCATGATGCATCGCGTCCGCTGTACAGCGGTCGTGATCGTGGCCAGGAGCCGGGAAAGTTGGTTTCGGAACTGCCATATGGAGGTAGCTTAACCCGTTGGGTGTGATTGTGCCCGTCTTTTTGGCGTTGGGGCCCAGTCTTACACCAAATCCTGCGCTGCCAAACGACGAGCGTTCCCTGCAAATGGGGGGACAGTCGGGCGATTGCAAAGGTTGAATGGGCGATACCGGGCCGATCAGGTGGAGCTTTTGCGCTCCCGGCGCAGATCCGATGGCGAGGTGGCATATCGGCGCCGGAATGTCCGGTTGAAATACGACAAATCGTTGAAGCCGGCCTCGTCCGCGATCTTCCCGATCCGCTCATCGGCCCGCAATGGGTCGAGTAGCAATGCATGAGCAAGGGCCAGACGCCGTTCGAGCAAATATTCCGACAGGCTGAGGTCGTGTTCGCGAAACAGCTTGCGGACATAATCAGGCGAGATTTTCTGAGCCGCCGCCAGCGTTTCGGCCGAGAGGTCGTGATTTCCGAGGCCTGCTTCGATGGCTGCCTTGATCGCCTGCAAGCGCAGCATGCGGGTGCTGGAAGGTGGAAATGTCTCGGAGCGGTTCTCGCAACCGATTGTCAGAAGTGCGATCAGGCTACACAGATCGGCCACGACATGGTGTTGAAGATGGGTGGGGGCGGACCCGTCGAGGTCGATTGCTTCCTGACAATGCGCCATCAATAGCCGCAACGTCTGAGCCTCCAGGAGGACAGGTCGCATGAGCCAGGCGCCGAGATTCGGCACCTTGATCGACAGTGCAGCACGGTCGATCTGAACGATCAGATGCTGCGTCTCACAAGATGACGTATGCCAACCGGCGTCCCTGGTTGTCATCAAGACCGCATGGTCCTGCTCGATGATTTCTTCGCGGCCATGCTGCGATGCGCGAGCGCGACCTTTCAGAACGACTGCAAAGACGACATCGTCGAGCGATGACGCAGTCGCAGCATCCGGCATGCGATCGTTCGCCGGAAATCCTGTGCCGATAAAAACAATCGCGCCGGGCAACCTGTGCAATGCAGTATCGGTCGAAAGCGGGGTGTCCGTCGGAAGAGGGGATTCGACGTTGAATGTCAGGCGCCCGAATTGGAGCTGCGGTGTCAGATTTTCGGAGGTCGCCTCGATCGAGGAATCGGGCGCTTCGGGACCGGGCCTTGAAGTCACGAGGATCAGTCCTGCAAGCATTGAACTATATCTTGGTCGTGCCAGTACGGATCGCGTTCATATTCATCGCTTTGCTGCGTCTTTGGGCGGTTTCTCTTTTGATAGTTCGCGATGCGTCATGTGGCTTGAACGCAACAAGCAGAACGAATTGCGGTGCCAGTCTCGCCCAGTCCTGCCGCGTCGCGTCCGTTCCAAGTCGCTGATGTCTCATTCAACTACACATCATCGAAGCAGGGCCTTCGGCCTGCCTTTGTTGATCTGTTGTTGAGGAGACTGATGGTGAAACGCACCGTATTGGCCGCTGCAGGCCTCGCCATCGTGGCGTTTTCGTCGACCGCCGGCGCTGCGGATCTGTCGCCCCGCATGTATACCAAGGCGCCGGTTCTGGTGGACCCCGGCATCAACTGGACCGGATTTTATGTCGGCCTCAACGGCGGCTACAGCTGGGGCAAGGGCGACGCCACTTTCCTGCCGGGCACCGCCTTTGCGTCGCCGGTCAAGCAGGATGTCAATGGCGGCCTCGGCGGCGGCCAGATCGGCTATAATTGGCAGCTCGATCGCACATGGGTCGTCGGTCTCGAAGCCGATATCCAGGGCACCGGTGAACGTGGCAGTGCGAACTCTCCGGTGAGTTCGCTGCGGACCACTTTGCCCGGCGGTGACTTCAATCTGTTGACGCAGACATCGGCAAACAGCTCATGGAGCTTCCCGTGGTTCGCCACATTCCGCGGCCGGGTCGGCCTGCTGGCAACGCCGGATCTGCTGCTCTACGGCACCGGCGGTCTGGTTGTCGGTGAGGTCAAATATTCCACCCAGACGACAGTAACGGGCCAGATCTTCGGGCCGGGCTCTGCTGGCACGACACCGGCCAGCGCCGCCGTGACGATTCCCGGCACGCTGCTGTCGGAATCGCAGACCCGTGTCGGCTGGACCCTGGGCGCCGGTCTGGAAAAGAAGTTCGGCACCAACTGGTCGGCCAAGCTCGAATATCTGTATCTCGATCTGGGCTCGGCGACCTATTTCGGAGGGACGGCCAACCAGACCTCGGTCGGCTTCCACGACCACGTCTTCCGCGCCGGCATCAATTACGCCTTCAGCCCGGCTGTTGTGGCCAAATACTGACCCTTTCGATCCTCCTGTCGACCTCAAGCCCGGCCTCGTGCCGGGCTTTTTGCTGTGCCGCCTATTCTGGGGAGGCCCGGGAGACCTAGCCATGCGCTCGTCGCGGGGCTGCGTCGTATCGTCCACCGATGCGTTATTCATAAGCTTGCTTATAATAAGCTAAGTTTACGGAGCGCCTCCATGTCCTGCCAGCCTGACACCGGCACCGATTTTCTGGCCGCCTTGTTCGAGACCCAGCGCATGTTGCGGCTGCTGGCCGACAAGGAAGCGCGCCAGTTCGGCATGACCCGCGCTCAATGGGCGGTGCTCGCCAAGGTCGAGCGCAATGAGGGCCAAAAACAGACCGACCTCGCCGACGCCATGGAAATGGCGCCGATCAGCCTGACGCGGCTGATCGACAAGCTCTGCGACAGCGGCCTGATCGAACGCCGCAATGACGACACCGACCGCCGCATCAAGCGCCTCTATCTCACCGAGGCCGCGCGCCCGCTGACGGCAAAACTGGCGGTGCTGCGCGGCAACCTGATGCAGGTCGCGTTCGACGGCGTGAGCGAGGCCGACATGCACCAGCTGGTCGCGCATCTCGAAACCATCAAAGACAATATCCGCGCTGCGCTGAACCCCGCAGCCACAAAGACCAAGGAACAAGTCTATGGCTGAGCCCGTGCTGAAATTTCCCGACAAGGATGTGCCCGAGGGCGGATCCGATGGCGCCGCGACCACGCAGCGTCAGGGCGCGAAAGATTTCCTGAAGCGCTATCGGCGAACGTTGCTGCTGGTCGTACTGCCGGCCATCGTTCTTGTTGGCGGCGTCGCCTTCTATCTGTCGGGCGGTCGCTATGTCGGCACTGACGATGCCTATGTCGGTGCGCAGAAGGTGCTGATCACGCCGGATATCTCCGGCAAGGTCGACAAGGTCGTGGTGCGCGAAGGCCAGCATGTCAAAGAAGGCGACGTGTTGTTCGAGATCGATCCGGTCCCGTTCCGGCTGGCGCTCGACGATGCCAGGGCAAAGCTGGCGCAGGCGAAAACCACCTATGACAACCTCGTCAGCAACGTGAAGATCTACGGCCAGATGCAGGATCTGGCGCAGCAGGGTGTCGACTTCAAACAGCGCGACGTCGAACGCAAGTCGACTCTGGTCAAGAGCAACTTCGGCTCGCAGCTCGATCTCGACAATGCGGCGACTGCGGCGGTGACCGCGAAGGCGCAGCTCGAACTCCTGAGGCAGCAGCTCGCGACCTCGATGAACCAGTTGCTCGGCAATCCCGACCTGCCGTTGGCTCAGTTCCCGCCCTACGCGCAGGCGCAGTCGGCGCTCGATCAGGCGCAGCGCAATCTCGACCACACCGTGCTGAAGGCGCCGATCTCCGGCGTCGCGACGCAGGTCGATAACATCCAGCTCGGCCGCTTCGCGATGGCCGGCACGCCGATCCTCACGGTGATCGACGACAACAGGCCATGGGTCGATGCCAATCTGAAGGAATCTGATTTCACTTACATCGCCGTCGGCCAGACCGTGGAGATCGATGTCGATGCGTTCCCGAACCATGCCTTCAAGGGCACTGTCGGTTCGCTGAGCCCTGGCACCGGCGCGCAATTCGCGATCCTGCCGCCGCAAAACGCCACCGGCAACTTCGTCAAGGTGGTGCAGCGCGTGCCGGTGCGGATCTATCTCGATTATGCAGATCCCTTTGTGAAGCGACTGAAGGCCGGCATGAGCACTTACACGACAATCGATACCAAGCATCATCGCTCGCTGGCGGGCCTGCTCGGCCTGTCATCGGCCAAGGCTGCTCAGGACTGATCCCATGAGCACGTCGGCGCCATCTCCCAGTGCGGTCCCGGGCTTTCGCAGGAACATGGTGACGATCTGCGCCATGACCGCGACCATCATGCAGGCGCTCGACACCACGATTGCGAACGTTGCGTTGCCCTATATGCAGGGCACGCTGTCGGCGTCGCAGGATCAGGTTAACTGGGTGCTGACCTCCTATATCGTCGCCGCGGCGATCATGACCGCGCCGGTCGGCTGGATCGCCAACCGGTTCGGCCGCAAGAAGATCTTCATCGTCTGTTCGGCGGGTTTCACGGTCGCCTCGGTGCTGTGTGGCCTTGCGCAAGACATCAGCCAGATGGTCGGCTTTCGCCTGTTGCAGGGCGTGTTCGGTGCGGCACTGGTGCCGCTGTCGCAGGCGGTGATGCTCGACAGCTACGCGCTGCATGAGCGCGCCAAGGCGATGTCGATCTGGGGCATGGGCGTGATGCTCGGCCCGATCATGGGGCCTTCATTGGGCGCCTGGCTGACTGAAACTTATTCCTGGCACTGGGTATTCTTCGTAAATCTGCCCTTCGGCATCGTCACGGTGTTTGGCCTGCTGGCCTTCATGGACGAGACCAAGACCAATGCAGAACTGAAATTCGACTGGTTCGGTTTCGGCGCGCTGGCCATCGGCATCGGTGCGATGCAACTTGCACTGGACCGCGGCGAGCAGCTCGGGTGGCTCGAATCCAACGAAATCGTCATCGAGGCGATCGTCTCGATCATCGGCTTCTATTATTTCTTCGCGCATTCCTTCACGACCTCGAAGCCGTTCATCCAGTTCGCGATCTTCAAGGACAAGAATTTTGTCGGCGGCTGCGTGTTCATGGCCGTCATGGGGCTGGTGCTGTATTCGACCATGGCACTGTCGTCGCCCTATCTGCAGAACGTGATCGGCTATCCGATCCTCACGGCAGGTCTGTTACTGGCGACGCGTGGCTCCGGCACCTTCGTGGCGATGATGCTGGTCGGGCGCATCATGAAATATGTCGAGGCGCGTACACTGATCATGGTGGGAATGGCGCTGATGTCGGTGTCGCTGTTCTTTACGTCGATGTGGACCGACCAGACCGGCGTGCCGGAGATCGTCGTCGTCTCCATCGCGCAGGGATTTGGCCTTGGTCTCGTCTTCGTGCCGCTGTCCACGGTGGCGTTCCTGACGCTGCCAAATCATCTGCGCACCGACGGCACCTCGATGCTCACGCTGCTGCGCAATGTCGCGAGTTCGATCGGCATTTCCATCGTAATCGCGCAACTCACTTCCGGCACTCGCATGGCCCATGCGGTGCTGGTCGAGCACGTCACGCCGTTCAACAACGCGCTGCAGATGCCCAATGTGACCGGCGCGATCAACCTCGCCACCGATAGCGGCCGCGCCATGATGGACGCCATCGTCACGCTGCAGGCCACGATCATCGCTTTCGGGCTGGATTATCAGATGGTGATGCTGGTGACGCTCTGCGCGATTCCGATGGCGCTGATCATCGGCTCGTCCAAGGCGACCTTGCGCGCGCAAGCGGCGCAGCCGGGTGCGGATGAGCATCCGGCGGTGATGGAATAAAGCCCGCCGTCAGCCGAGCAACTCGCGACAGTCGAGATCGTCGACCGCCAGCATGATACGTTCAAGGTTATTCCACCAGATCACCGGCGGGATGTTATTGGCCTCCTGCCATACCGGAGTGGTGATCTGCCACAGCACGGACAGGCGGTAGTCGTCATTCAGCGCACGCCGGTCATAGCCGCGCACGCCCCGCGCCACCAGTTCGGCGTGGTAGCGGTCGAGCAAAGGCCGCTCAAAGCGCCGCCGCATGTCGGGATACCAGTGCATCGCCATCATATAAGCGAGATCGTCCGATGCCGTGTCGACGCGCCAGCTATCCCAATCGAATTGCAGCGCCTCATCGCTGTTCTCGTCTTTCGGCAGAAAGATGTTCCAGACATGGGAGTCGCCCTGGACGATCGTCATGTTGGAGTGGGAACGGTAGCGTGCCTGCAAGCGCGGCGCCGTGTCGAGCAGCCGTGCGTAGAGCTCGCGCCGCTTGGGTGACAGGCGATCGCCTTGGCGCTCGGTGAATTTTTCCAACTGGCGCGTGAGCGTCTGCACCTGCTGATCCAGTTCGGTGGGCTCCTGCCATGCCCCGATTGTGACGCCGAGGCGGGCATCATTCCACCACGCCGCGTGAAAACGTGCCCGAGACCGAACGATCTGCTCGCATTGTGCGAATGTCGGCGGCTGCGGCCAGGTGGTGGCGACAAAGTGAGACTCAGTGAGGTCTTCGAGCAGCAAATGCCAGGCCTTGGTGTCGGCATCGCTGACCGCTTCATAGCAACGCGGCACAAGATGCTCGGACATCGCCGAACCAACGGTGTTGTAGAATGCAACTTCGTTGCGGCCGACATGCCAGAACGTCGCCGCGCGTTCGGGGACGACGGTCTTGAGAATGATGGAGCCCGGTGCATCGGTGTCGTCGCCATCGTAGCTCAGGCGCAGCCGGTCGATCCGAGACAGCACCGTATTGAACGAACGCTCCAAGGTGACATCGCGAACGCGACCGTCTCCGAGCACGCCGGACTTGCGAAGCGCGGCGGTGAGATGTTCGGCATCCGCCGCTGGTAGCGGTGAGACTGCTGTCATGGTGGTACACGTCCCGCAAATGAGGAAGCGTCGACGCCACCATGTTACACGCCGAGGCACAATTCTCGAGCCTCGATTTCTGATGATATTCCTGGTTCGATTGCTGCCCGTTACGTTCCGTGCATGGCGCGCGCTTCATGAGGCATCTTGAGGCGGAGCGGATGCGGCACCTGCGCGCGCAAGCGGCGAAGCCGGGTGCGGATGAGCATCCGGCGGTGATGGAGTGATCATAAAAGAAGCGATGTCGCCGATGGTATCCCTCCCCCTTGTGGGGAGGGTCGGCCGATAGGCCGGGGTGGGGGTGCCCCGCGGTAAGGCGCCTGTGGAAGCGCCCCACCCGTCTCGACCGCGGCGCGGTCGATCCACCCTCCCCACGTCGCGCGGCTGCGCCACGCTAGGGGGGAGGGAGAAGGGCACTCACACGTCGAAGAACACCGTCTCGTTGTCACCCTGCAGGTGAATGTCGAAACGATAGACGCCCGGAGCGGTCTTCTTCGCGATGATCGTCGCGCGACGATCCGCCGGCACAAGCTGCATCACCGCATCATCAGCCGTCGCGGCTTCGTCCTCGAAATAGATACGCGTCATCGACTGCATCGTCATGCCGCGGCCGAACACGGCCATCACGATATGCGGCGCCTGTTCTTTGCCATCGATGCCCGGCACGGCGCCGGGCTTGACGGTGTCGAACGAATATTCGCCGGCGTCGGTGGTACCGGAGCGACCGAAACCCCTGAAGCTCGAATTCGGCAGCCCGCGGGTATCCTGCGGGTCGGCGAAGCGGCCCTGCGCGTCGGCCTGCCAGATTTCCAGCACGGCATCGGGCACAACCTTGCCATCGCCGTCATAGATCACGCCTTCGATGCGGATCTTGTCGCCGGTGACGTCGGGTGTCAGCAGGTTGCTGGTGAAGGCGTCGTTCCAGGCGTATTTGCCGTTAGGTGTCAGGCCGTAGGCATAGAACGGACCGACGGTCTGCGACGGGGTAATTCCGGGCATCAGTGATTCTCCGTCGGGGTGGCGTTGCGGCCGCGCAGCACGATGTTGAAACGATAGGCCAGCGCCCAGCCGGGCTCGGTGACGTCGAGGTCGAAATCCGACACCATGCGCAGGCGTGCCTTTTCGTCGGTGACCGAGTTGAAGATCGGGTCGAACGGAAACAGCGGATCGTTCGGGAAATACATCTGCGTCACGAGGCGCGAGACGAAGGAATGGCCGAACACCGAGAAGTGGATGTGCGCAGGGCGCCAGGCATTATGGTGATTGCCCCACGGATAGGCGCCGGGCTTGATAGTGACGAACTTGTAGTTGCCCGCGGCGTCGGTGACGGTGCGGCCGGCGCCGGTGAAGTTCGGATCGAGCGGCGCGGGGTGTTGGTCCCAGACATGCACGTAGCGGCCGCAGGCATTGGCCTGCCACAGTTCGACCAGCGTGTTCGGTACGCCGCGGCCGTCCTCGTCCATCACCGTGCCGTGCACGATGATGCGTTCGCCGAGCGGCTCGCCCGCATGCATGGTGGTGAGGTCATGATCGCCGGGTCGTACCGTCTCGTGGCCGTAGACCGGTCCTGTCGTTTCCGACAGTGTGTGCGGCATCAGGATGCGCTGCTTCTGCGGCGCGCGCTTGATGGTGCTCTTGTAGCCGGGTGAGAGGCGCGGCGCGTGCGCCGCATTGCTCTCGACGGGATAGATTAGCGTCATGCTGTTTTTCCCTCTTTTGCCGCCGCGGATCCCGCGGCGGCGGTCTTGAAAACGTCGTTGTTAGTTGAGCTTCTCGATCGCCATGGCGACGCCCTGACCGACGCCGACGCACATGGTGGCCAGCGCCAGCTTGCCGCCGCGCTTCTCCATGCCATGCACGGCGGTCATCGCGAGACGGGCGCCGCTCATGCCGAGCGGGTGGCCGAGCGCGATCGCGCCGCCGTGTGGGTTGACGAAATCAGCATCTTCCTTGACGCCGAGCTGGCGCAGCACGGCGATGCCCTGCGAGGCGAAGGCCTCGTTGAGCTCGATCAGATCGAAATCGCTGATCTTCAGACCAAGGCGTTCCATCAGCTTCTTGGTCGCCGGCACGGGGCCGATGCCCATGATGCGCGGCGCGACGCCGCCCGAGGCGAGGCCGAGGATGCGGGCGCGGGCCTTGAGGCCGTGCTTCTCCACAGCGGCGCCCGAGGCGAGGATCATGGCGCAAGCGCCGTCATTGACGCCCGAGGCGTTGCCGGCGGTGACCGTGCCGTCCTTGCGGACAATCGGGCGCAGCTTGGCGAGGCCTTCCAGCGTGGTTTCGGGGCGCGGATGCTCGTCCTTGTCGACGGCGATCGGGCCGGCCTTGCCGCCGGGCACCATCACCGGGATGATTTCTTCGGCGAAATAGCCCGAAGCGATCGCCTTTCCGGCGTTCTGCTGCGAGCAGATCGCAAAGGCATCCTGGTCGGCGCGCGAGATCTGGAAATCCTGCGCGACGTTCTCGCCGGTCTCCGGCATAGCGTCGACGCCGTACTTTTCGCGCATCAAGGGGTTGATGAAGCGCCAGCCGATGGTGGTGTCGAAGATTTCCGCCGAGCGGGAGAAGGCTTCGGTGGCCTTGCCCTGCACGAATGGCGCGCGGGTCATGGATTCGACGCCGCCGGCAATGGCGAAATCGATTTCACCGGCGCGGATGGCACGGGCGCCGGCGCCGACTGCGTCGAGGCCGGAGGCGCAAAGACGGTTTAGCGTGGCGCCGGGGACGGAATCGGGGAGGCCGGCCAGCAGCGCCGCCATGCGGGCGACGTTGCGGTTGTCTTCACCGGCCTGATTGGCGCAGCCGAAATAGACTTCCTCGACGGCAGCCCAATCCACGCCGGGATTGCGGTCCATCAGGGCTTTAATGGGGGCGGCGGCGAGGTCGTCGGCGCGAACTTTGGCAAGGGAGCCGCCGAAACGGCCGATGGGGGTGCGGACGGCGTCGCAAATGAAGACATCGCTCATCAATTCTCTCCCTGGAGACTGCATCCGCGCTCGATTGCCGGATTTTCGCGGTGGTTTTAAGAACCCCCGCTGACCCGGTCAAATGCTGCTGCTGGATGGCAGCGTTGTCCTTGGAATTGCGGATATGAAATCGTAGTTGACTTGTCAACTGCCTCGCCGCGGTGGGGAAAACTACGGTTTGCGACAGCCGCGGGTGGGATCGGCAGAGCAAAATTTGCTAGCGTCCGGCGCCATGACGATCCAGCAGCCCATTACCGCCCCAGAACCCGCTCCCCGCGTGGATGACACCGCAAAAGTGTCTCCCATGATGGAACAGTACCTTGAGATCAAGGCCGCCAATCCCGGCCTGCTGCTGTTCTACCGGATGGGCGATTTCTACGAGATCTTCTTCGAGGACGCTGAGCTTGCCTCGCGCTCGCTCGGCATCGTGCTGACCAAGCGCGGCAAGCATCAGGGCATGGATATCCCGATGTGCGGCGTGCCGGTGGTTCGCGCCGATGATTATCTGCACCGCCTGATCTCGCTCGGCATCCGTGTCGCCGTCTGCGAACAGATGGAGGATCCGGCCGAGGCGAAGAAGCGCGGCGGCAAGAGCGTGGTTCGCCGCGACGTCGTGCGCGTGGTTACGCCGGGCACGCTGACCGAAGAAAACTTGCTCGACGCGCGGGCCAATAATTATCTGCTGGCGATTGCGCGCAGCAAGGGCTCAAGCGGTGCGGATCGCATCGGTCTGGCCTGGATCGATATTTCGACTGCCGAATTCATTGTCACCGAATGTGCGACAGGCGAACTCGGCGCGACGCTGGCGCGGATCAATCCGAACGAGGTGCTGGTTACGGATGCGCTCTACAGCGATCCTGATCTCAGCCAATTGCTGCGCGAATTGCCGGCGGTGACGCCGCTGACCCGTGACGTGTTCGATGGTGCCACCGCCGAGCGCCGGCTGTGCGATTACTTTGCCGTCGCCACCATGGACGGCCTCAGCGCCATGTCGCGGCTGGAAGCGACCGCTGCGGCGGCGTGCGTCACCTATGTCGAGCGCACGCAAGTCGGCAAACGCGTGCCGCTGTCGCCGCCGACCCACGAAGCGGTCGGCACCACCATGGCCATCGATCCGGCGACCCGCGCCAATCTCGAACTGACGCGCACGCTATCAGGCGAGCGCAAGGGCTCGCTGCTGGATGCGATCGACTGCACCGTCACCGCCGCCGGTTCGCGCCTGCTGGCGCAGCGCCTCGCCGCGCCGCTTACCGATGAAGTGGCGATCGGCCGCCGGCTCGATGCGGTCACGAGTTTCGTATCCGACAGCGGGCTGCGCGACGATCTCCGCTCGGCCCTGAAGACCGCGCCGGACATGTCCCGCGCATTGGCCCGCCTCTCTGTCGGCCGCGGTGGTCCGCGCGATCTCGCCTGCTTGCGTGATGGTGTGCTTGCCGCCGATCAGGTGCTTGATCGTCTCGGCGTCATCGACAATCTGCCGGCGGATATCACGGCTGCCATGGCCGGCCTGCGCCGTCCGTCGCGTGAGCTCGCGGCGACCTTCGCCCGCGCACTCGCCGACGATCTTCCGCTGCTGAAGCGCGATGGCGGTTTCGTGCGTGAAGGCTTTGAAGCGGCGCTCGATGAGACCCGCAATCTGCGTGACGCCTCGCGTCTGGTCGTCGCGGCGATGCAGGCGCGCTACGCCGACGACACCGGTGTGAAGGGTCTCAAGATCCGCCACAACAACGTGCTCGGCTATTTCGTCGAGGTTACCGCGCAGCATGGCGACAAGCTGATGCAGGCGCCGCTGAACGCGACCTTCATCCACCGCCAGACGCTGGCCGGGCAGGTGCGTTTCACCACCTCCGAACTCGGCGAGATCGAAGCCAAGATCGCTAATGCCGGCGACCGCGCGCTCGGGCTCGAGCTCGAAATTTTCGAACGGCTGTCGGCGATGGTCGCCGAGGCGTCGGAAGATCTGCGCGCTGCCGCGCACGCTTTCGCGCTGCTGGATGTGGCGACCGCGCTGGCGAAGCTCGCGGTCGATGACAACTATGTGCGCCCGGAAGTCGACAACTCGCTGTTATTCGCCATCGAGGGTGGCCGGCATCCGGTGGTCGAACAGGCGCTGCGCCGCGACGGCCAGCCTTTCATCGCCAATGCCAGCGACCTCTCACCGGGACCGGGCCAGAAATCCGGCCAGATCTGGCTGATCACTGGTCCGAATATGGCGGGTAAATCGACCTTCCTGCGCCAGAATGCGTTGATCGCACTGCTGGCGCAGATCGGCAGTTTCGTGCCGGCCTCGCGCGCGCGCATCGGCATCGTCGACCGGCTGTTCTCGCGCGTCGGCGCGGCGGACGATCTGGCAAGAGGACGTTCGACCTTCATGGTCGAAATGGTCGAGACCGCCGTCATCCTCAATCAGGCCACCGAACGCGCGCTGGTGATCCTCGACGAGATCGGCCGCGGCACGGCGACCTTCGACGGTCTGTCGATCGCCTGGGCCGCGATCGAGCATCTGCATGAGAGCAATCGCTGCCGCGCACTGTTTGCGACGCATTATCACGAGCTCACGGCGCTCTCCGCTAAACTGCCGCGGCTGTTCAATGCCACGGTGCGGGTCAAGGAATGGCACGGCGACGTGGTGTTCCTGCACGAGGTGCTGCCGGGCTCGGCGGATCGCTCCTATGGCATTCAGGTCGCCAAGCTCGCGGGCCTGCCGCCGGCGGTGATCGCGCGCGCGAAGTCGGTGCTGGCCAAGCTTGAAGCGCAGGATCGCGGCCAGAGCGCCAAGGCGCTGATGGATGACCTGCCGCTGTTCGCGATCACAGCGCGTGCACCGGTCGAGGCGGCTCCTCCGTCGGAGGCGGAATTGCTGATGGACGCCGTGAAGGCGCTGCATCCCGACGAGATGTCGCCAAGGGAGGCGCTGGATGCGCTCTATGCGCTGAAGGCGAAACTGCCGAAGTAACATTCTCTATCGTCATGCCCGGCCTTGTGCCGGGCATCTACGCCTTGTTTCTCTGCGCCAAAGACGTGGATGGCCGGGACGAGCCCGGCCATGACGGGGTTTCAAATGAAGCGCGCGCGCCTGCGTCCCCACGACCACAGGCCGAGATTCCACACCACGCAAGTCGCCAGCGCGAGGCTCAGGGCGACCACCGAGCCGAAGCGCGTGGCGGTGACATGCATCACGGCCACCGCGATGCCGAAACCCATCAGGCCCCAGCCGCCATTGGCGATCACCGCAGCGGTGGGCGGGCCGCCGATGCGCGGATGCAGGATCAGCATCAGGCTGGTGAACACGACGGGATAAAGTGCGAGAATGCCGCTGCCGGTCGGGCCGATGGTCGAGGACAGCGTTACCACGGTAGCGACCAGCGTTGCGACGAGAGCGGCACGCAGCGGGATGTCGTACCAGCGCCTGGTGATGAGCGGCATCCTCGCATGGCGAAACCGCGCCATCAGCGGCAGGCAGATGCCGAAGGCCACGACATTGGCCGCGATGCCGCCAAGCAAAGTCCATTCGAACTGCCGCACCAGCAGGGCGAGGGCGAACCACACCAGCACAGCGGCGCCGAGGCTGACGATCACGTTGTGGCGTTGCGCCAGCAGCACGTAAGTCAATCCGAGAAACATCGTCGCGCCATTGATCGGCAGGCTGGCCAATGCACCTTGCGCGATGAAGGCGGCGTCATGATCGAGCGCAAGAAAGACATAGGATGGACCGGCCGAAATCGGCAGCGTTGCCACCAATGCACCGATCACCGGGCCGGATCGTTCGGTGATGATGGAGGCCGTGATCACGAAGGCGGCGGTGATCGCCATGCGCAGAGTGAGCGTCAGGAGGAAGGCAAGTTCGGGGGACATGGCAGCCTGACGAGAGGAGGTGCTTGGCCTCCTCTTTCCTTGGTGGGAGTCGTCTGGCCTGCTTACACCCTGTTGAGGGACACCGAAACCTTCGGGCCATGTTTGATGGTCTGGTAGACCACGCAATAACGCTCGGTCAGCTTCAGCAGCAGATCGAGCTTGTCCTGCGGCGCGTCGGTATCGACGTCGAAGCGCAGGCGGATTTCGGCGAAGCCGACCGGGGCTTCCTTGTCGACGCCGAGCGTGCCGCGGAAATCCAGATCGCCCTCGGCTGTCACATTGCCGGACTTCAGCGGAATTTCGACGGCGGTGGCCACCGACTTCAGCGTCACGCCGGCGCAGGCCACCAACGCTTCCAGCAGCATGTCGCCCGAACAGAGTTCGAGGCCGGAGCCGCCCGTGGCCGGGTGCAGGCCGGCGGCTGCGATCTGCCGGCCGGTCTCGACCTTGCAGGCGATGCCTTCATTGTCGATCGAGCCCTTGGCTTTGAGTGTGATGAAGGCAGCCTTGGGATCGGTCTTGTAGAGCTCTTTGATGGGGGCCTGGGTGGCGCGAAGCGCGGCGGCGTCCATGATATCTCTCCCTGAGATTTTGTTAGTTGCAGCTTTTATTCGCCTGCGACGATGTTGTCACCACCACGCGCCGACAGTCTCGGCAGGTGCGCTGTCGGGCACGTCACGATCCAGCGATCGATCCAGTGCGGTGAGCACGCGGCGCTTCACCGCGTCGAACAGCGGCGAGGCACGGTCGCGGGGGCGCGCAAGGCCGACATCGATCTCGGCGAACAGCCGACCCGGCCTCGGCCGCATCACCAGCACGCGGTCTGCCAGCACCACGGCTTCGTCGACATCATGCGTGACAAGGATCAGCGTCGGGCGTGTGTCGGCCCAGAGATCGAGCAGATGATCCTGCAGATCGCGGCGCGTGAAGGCGTCGAGCGCGGAGAATGGTTCGTCGAGCAGGAGTACTTCCGGCTGCGGCACCAATGCACGGGCAATGGCGACGCGCTGCGCCTGCCCGCCGGATAGTTCGCGCGGCCATGCCTTGGCTTTATCCGACAGGCCGACGCGCGCCAGGGCCTGCGCGACTTTCTCGCGGCGTGCGGCGACAGGAAGCTCGGACAGGCCGAAGCCGATATTGTCGGCGACGCTGAGCCACGGCAGCAACCGCGGTTCCTGAAAGATGATGCCGATCTTCTCGTGCGGCGCGCTGATATTGATATTGTCGATGCGGATGCTGCCGGTCGAGGCGCGATCGAGCCCCGCAACGGCGCGCAGCAGTGTCGATTTTCCGCAGCCGGAGCCACCGATGATGGCGACGATTTCGCCCTGCGGGATTTGCGCGGTGAAGCGCTCCAGCGCATGGACGCCGTTGGGATAGGTCTTGCCGACCTTGTCGAGCGCGAGCATCAGGTCTCTCCGCCCGGACGGAACGCATCCTGCCAGCGCAGCAGTGGCGTGGTGATCAATTCGATCAGCCAGTCGGTGGTCTTGCCGAGCAATGCGAAAATGGTGATGGCGGCGAGGATCTGCGCGGGCTTGCCGAGCTGCTGGCCGTCGATCAGGAGATAGCCGAGCCCTTCGGAGGCGCCCATGAATTCGGCGGCAACCACGAACATCCAGCCGAGCCCGAGGCCAACGCGAAGTGCAACAACATAGGCCGGCAGCACCGCAGGCAGCAGGATGCGGCGGATCATGGCGGGGCCAGAGAGGCGGAAGGTACGACCGACCTCGACGATCTTGCGATCGACCGAGAGGATCGCGCCCATCACGCCGAGATAGACCGGAAAGAACACGCCGACGGCGATCAGCGCGACCTTCGACGTCTCAAAAATGCCGAGCCACAGGATGAACAGCGGCACCCAGGCGATAGAGGGGATGGCGCGCAGCGCCTGCACGGTGGGATCGAGCAGTCGCCGCGCGATTCCCCAATAGCCGGAGATAGCGCCGAGCAGGGTGCCGGCGACAACGCCGAGGCCGAAGCCGGCGGCAACGCGCGACAGCGTCGTGGTGATATGGCGCCAAAGTTCGCCGCTTCGGGCGAGCTCCATGATGGTGGCGAAGACGCGCGACGGCGGCGGTACCAGCCGGCCGTTCGACCAGCCGGACCAGACGGCCAGCTCCCATGCCAGCGCGAGTGTCAGGGGCAATACGACGCCCAGCGCCGGCCGCGCGAAACGCTGCCAGCGGCGATTCGGTGCGGCACTGTCGATCGCATCGGAATGTTCAAGCGCGGGTGTTTCCAGCGTCATGGTCATAGGAGATTGCGTCTCGTCGGTGATTGCAAGCAGCGCCTTGCTTTCTTCCCCTCGCCCCCGGGCGCAGCGAAGCTGCGTCAGGTGGGAGAGGGTGGATCGAACACGCGAAGCGGGTTCGAGACGGGAGAGGGAGCGCTTCGCGGAAGAAAGAACCCTCTCCCGCCTTCGCTGCGCTCAGGCACCCTCTCCCGCGGCGCGCAGCTTTGCTGCGCTGGGGGAGAGGGGAAGTTAGAGCGTCAGCTCTTTGGCAGCGGGACCTGATCGTCGATCAGTGCATCCACCGTTGCCTTTACATCGACCTTGGCGTCGATCACGCCGGCCTGCTGCAATGCGAGACCTGCGGCGAGGATCGACTCGCGCTGGGGCGCGCCAATGCGGCTGTGGATCAGCTCGGTGCGTTCCTTGAGCTGCTTGTCGACGACCGCGTCGGGCAGCTTGGTGACGCCGATGAACGCCTTCTTCAGCTCGGGATAGTTCTCCAGCGAATATTTCCGGGCGTCTTCATAAACGGCGAGGACGCGGCGCGCGGCATCCGGATAGTCCTTCAGGAATTGCTCGCGCACATTGAGGATGCCCCAGGTGTTGGCGTCCGGCTTGCGGAAGAACAGTTTGGCGCCGTCCTCGACCTCGGCCTGCGCCATCATCGGATCGAGTCCGGCCCATGCATCGACGTCGCCGCGGATCAGCGCGGCCTTGCCGTCGGCATGCTGCAGCAGAACTGGCGTGATGTCCTTGTCGGTGAGGCCGGCGCCGAGCAAAGCGCGGACCAGGAAGATGTGGGGATCGGTGCCGCGGGTCACCGCGACGCGCTTGCCCTTGAGATCGGCGACGGAGGCGATCTTGGAATCTTTGCCGGTTACCAGCGCCGTCCATTCTGGACGCGAATAGACGTAGACCGACTTGATCGGGTTGCCGTTGATCTTCGCCACCAGCGCAGCGGAGCCGGCGGTCGAGCCGAAATCGATGGACCCCGCATTGAGGAATTCGAGCGCCTTGTTGGAGCCGGCCGACTGTACCCAGGTGATCTTCACGCCGTCCTTGGCGAACTCCTTCTCTAGCAGGCCGTTCTGCTTGAGGATGATCGAGACCGGATTGTAGGTCGCCCAGTCGAGCCGGATTTCCTTGAGCGGTTCGGCGGCGAAGGTAGCTCCGGGCAGCAGTGCAGCCGCAGCAATCAGACCGGCGACAGCGCGCCGTGACATCGTGAACATTCTGGTCTCTCCCTGGTGGACTGTCGAAACGTGAGGTTCGAAGGCGACTTGCATCCTGCGGGCGTCATGGCACCACGCCGGGGTCGCTCTCTGTGCGAAAACGTGCTTTAATTTCAATTAGTTATGGCGTTTCGTCAACGAGAAGATATGATGCGCCAAGGACACCGCCGCGAGAACGTTGTTGCCCGGATTGCGCAAAAGGCAGCATGGACTAGCTGTGGGGCTACAATCACCGTGACAGCGCTTGCGCCGTCCGATATCCGGGTTGTTCATGGACAGCGTTGCTACACAAGACAGACCGACAACCGAAACCGACTTCGACACGACGCGGATTACCGCCGAGATCGATGCGCTTGCAGCGCAGCATCGCGGCAAGAACGATTTGTTTCGCGCCGCCGTCGCCAAGCTGCTGAAGGCCGAACTGCTCAAGGCCAGTGAAGCCGCCGAGGCCGTCCTGTTGAAAGACCGCCACGGCCGACGCTGTGCCGAGCAGCTCTGCCACGTGCAGGATGAAATCATCCGCATGCTGTTCGCCGCGGCGACGAAGCATCTGTATCATTCGCCAATCCCGTCCGGCGCCGAGCGCATGGCGGTGGTCTCCACCGGCGGCTATGGCCGCGGGCTGATGGCGCCGGAATCCGACATCGATCTGTTGTTCATCCTGCCCTACAAGCAGACTGCCTGGGGCGAACAGGTCGCCGAAGTCATTCTGTATTGCCTGTGGGACATGGGCCTGAAGGTGGGCCACGCCACGCGATCGGTGGATGAATCGATCCGCCAGGCGCGCGGCGACATGACGATCCGCACCGCGATCCTGGAAACGCGCTTCCTCACCGGCGATCAGGCTCTCTACGACGAACTGGTCACGCGCTTCGACGCCGAGGTGGTGCAGGGCACCGCCGCCGAATTCGTCACTGCCAAGCTCGCCGAACGCGAGGAGCGCCATCGCCGCGGCGGCCAGTCGCGCTATCTGGTCGAGCCCAACGTCAAGGACGGCAAGGGCGGTCTGCGCGATTTGCACACCGTGTTCTGGATCGCGAAATACGTCTATCGGGTGCGCGATAGCAAGGAGCTGGTCGCGCGCGGCGTGTTCGATCCGCAGGAATACCGCACCTTCAAGCGTTGCGAAGACTTCCTGTGGTCGGTCCGCTGCAATATCCACTTCCTGACCAAACGGCCGGAAGAGCGGCTGTCGTTCGACCTGCAGCGCGAGATTGCGGTCCGCCTCGGCTATACCTCGCATCCCGGCATGCAGGACGTCGAGCGCTTCATGAAGCACTACTTCCTGATTGCCAAGGAAGTCGGCGATCTCACTGCGATCCTGTGCGCCAAGCTCGAAGACCAGCAGGCCAAGCCGGCGCCGGCGCTGACGCGCATGATGGCCAAGCTGCGGCCCGAGATGCATCGCCGCCGGCTGCCGGACAGCGATGCCTTCATCATCGACAACAACCGTATCAACCTTGCTGCGCCTGACGTGTTCAAGGAAGACCCGATCAATCTGATCCGATTCTTCCGACTGGCGCAGAAGCACAATCTGGCCTTCCATCCCGATGCGATGCGGACCGCGACGCGCTCGCTCCGGCTGATCACGCCGGAGATACGCGAGAACGCCGAAGCCAATGCGCTGTTCATGGAGATCCTGACCTCGGACAATGCCGAGATCGTGCTGCGGCGGATGAACGAGACCGGCGTACTCGGTCATTTCATTCGTGCCTTCGGCCGCATCGTGTCGATGATGCAGTTCAACATGTATCATCACTATACGGTGGATGAGCATCTGCTGCGGTGTGTCGGCATCCTTCAGGAGATCGAGCGGGGCGGGAACGACGAGTTCGTTGTCGCCAGCGATCTGATGCGCAAGATCCGCCCGGAACATCGGGCGGTGATCTATATCACGGTGTTGCTGCATGACATCGCCAAGGGGCGCCCGGAGGATCACTCCATCGCCGGCGCCAAGGTGGCGCGGCGACTGTGCCCGCGGCTCGGATTCAATGCCGCCGACACCGATCTAGTTGCGTGGCTCATCGAAGAGCATCTGACCATGTCCACGGTGGCGCAGTCGCGCGACCTGTCGGATAGCAAGACCATCGAGAATTTCGCTGCCGTCGTGCAGTCGGTCGAGCAGATGAAGCTGCTGACGATTCTCACCACCGCCGATATCCGCGGCGTCGGTCCCGGCGTCTGGAACGGCTGGAAGGCGCAGCTGATCCGGACGTTGTACTACGAGACCGAGCCGGTGCTGACCGGTGGTTTCTCCGAGGTCAATCGCGCACAGCGCATCGCGTCGGCGCAGGCCGAATTCCGCCGTGCCTTCACCGAGTGGCCCGAGCAGGATCTCAACGCGTACATTCTGCGGCACTATCCGGCCTACTGGCTCAAGGTCGAGCTCGACCGCAAGATTCGCCATGCTCGTTTCCTGCGCGCATCGGAAGAGGCCGGGCACAAGCTCGCGATCAATGTCGGGTTCGATGAAGCCCGCGGCGTCACCGAGCTCACGATTCTGGCCGTCGACCATCCCTGGTTGCTGTCGATCATCGCCGGCGCATGCGCCGCAGCCGGCGCCAATATCGTCGACGCGCAGATCTACACCACGACCGATGGCCGCGCGCTGGACACCATCGCGATCTCCCGGGAATACGATCGCGATGACGACGAAGGCCGCCGTGCAACACGGATCGGCGACATGATCGAGGACGTGCTCGAAGGCAAGGTGCGGCTGCCGGAAACCGTGGCCAAGCGCGCCTCGACCAAGGGCAAGATCAGGGCCTTCACGGTGGAGCCGGAAGTTATCGTCAATAACCAGTGGTCAGATCGCTACACCGTGATCGAGGTCTCCGGCCTCGACAGGCCGGGTCTGTTGTATCAACTGACCACGGCGATCTCGAAGCTCAACCTCAACATCGCTTCGGCGCATGTCGCGACCTTCGGCGAGCGCGCGCGAGACGTGTTCTACGTCACCGATTTGCTTGGAGCGCAGATCAATGCCCCGACGCGTCAGGCTGCGATCAAGCGCGCGTTGATCCATCTGCTGGCAAACGGCGATATCGCGGAGAAGCCGGCGGCTTAGGACGCCACCACGACACCCTCATGCTCTAGCAGCCAGCGTTTGCGCGCGATGCCGCCGCCATAGCCGGTGAGCGAACCGTTGGCGCCGATCAGGCGGTGGCAGGGCACGACGACACTCAGGGGATTGGCGCCATTGGCATGGCCGACCGCGCGCATTGCATTGGGCACGCCGAGTTGCGCGGCCAGCGTGCCGTAGCTGAGTGTGCTGCCTGCAGGGATTTTTCGCAGTGCCGTCCAGATGCGGTTCTGAAACGGCGTGCCGGGGATGTGGCAGGTGATGCCATCGAGCTGGTCGAGGTCGCCGTCGAAATAGCGTGAGAGTGCACTGCGGATCTCGGATGGTGCCGAGTTCTCGGTCAGTTCGACCGTCCCATAGTAACGACGCAGCAAAGTCAGCAAGCGCTCTTCGTAATCGATCCAGTCGAGTGCGCAGAGTGCGCCACCGTGGTTCGTCACCAGCAGCGCGATGCCGATCGGGGTGTCGAGCCGGTCGAGAGTGAGTGGGGTGGGTTGCTTCGCCATGGCGATGTTGCGCTCATCAAATGGAAACGCCGACCGTAGGTGTAGCTACGGCCGGCGTCATTCCGATTTCCGATAAGTGAGCCGCGAATTATTCCGGCTTCGGCTCGTGCGACATGCGCTCGAGGCGTTCCTGCATTTCCTTCATCTGGCGACGCAGGTCATCCATGGTGTCGGCAGGCTCAGCGGTCGGCTCCGGCGCCTTTTCCGGCTCCGGCGACGCAGCGCCACCGCGCGGCGGCACGAACGGCTTGAACATCGCGAAGGTCTGCTGAAACAATTCCATGTTGCGACGAACGGTTTCCTCAAGTGGCGCGAACGGCGTCATGCTGAACGTGTTCGTCATCTGCTTGCGGAATTTCTCCTGCTCGCGCGTCAGGCTGTCGATGGACTGCTCGAGATACTTCGGCACCACCATCTGCATGCTGTCGCCATAGAAGCGGATCAACTGGCGCAGGAAAGTGGTTGGCAGGAGATTCTGGCCAGCCTTGTTTTCCTGTTCGAAGATGATCTGGGCCAGCACCGAGCGGGTAATATCGTCGCCGGTCTTGGCGTCATAGACGAGAAAATCCTCGCCGTCTTTCACCATCGCAGCGAGATCTTCAAGCGTCACGTAAGTGCTTGTTCCGGTATTATAAAGCCGGCGGTTCGCATATTTTTTGATTGTCGTGGGTTGATCTGATTTCGCCATGGGGGCTCACACATACGGACCGAGGACAGGGAACCTTACGGCAGCGCGCCATAAGGTTGTCGAACAACGCAATGCAATAAAGTAAGCACTTTCAAAGGGGCTCGGCTACCGTTTTGTGCGTCACGGTTAAAATGGCAGCAGTCTTGTGCTATGCAAAGCGACATCCGTGCCATTTTGCGTGCGTTGCGGCCGTAATTTGGCGTCTGACCAATTGACAGTCCGACCCTCAGTTAACAGGATAGTTTGCAACGCGGCCCCCGCCATCCTGGCTCTGACCGTCGAAAAAACCTCAACAACAGGAGATGTCCATGTCAGACGATGTCGTCATCGTCAGCGCTGCCCGCACACCCGTCGGCAGCTTCAACGGCGCTTTCGCGACCATGCCGGCGCATGATCTCGGCGCCATTGCCATCAAGGCGGCGCTAGAGCGCGGCAAGATCGATCCGGCCCGCGTCTCCGAAGTCATCATGGGACAGATCCTCACTGCTGCGCAGGGCCAGAACCCCGCGCGTCAGGCCTCGATTGCTGCCGGCCTGCCGGTGGAAACTTCGGCCTGGGGCGTCAACATGCTGTGCGGCTCCGGCCTGCGCACGGTCGCGCTCGGCTATCAGGCGTTGCTCAATGGTGATTCGGAAATCGTCGTTGCCGGCGGTCAGGAATCCATGAGCATGGCCCCGCATGCGCAATATCTGCGCGGTGGCGTGAAGATGGGTCCGGTGGAATTCGTCGACACCATGATCAAGGACGGTCTGTGGGATGCCTTCAACGGCTATCACATGGGTAACACCGCCGAGAACGTGGCTAAGCAGTACCAGATCACGCGCCAGCAGCAGGACGAGTTCGCTGTTGCATCGCAGCAGAAAGCGGAAGCTGCGCAGAAGGCAGGCAAGTTCAAGGACGAGATCGTTCCGGTCACAATCAAGGGCCGCAAGGGCGACGTCATCGTCAGCGATGACGAATATCCGCGCCACGGCGCCACCATCGAGGCGATGGCCAAGCTGCGCCCGGCCTTCGAGAAGGACGGTACCGTCACTGCCGGCTCGGCATCGGGCATCAATGACGGCGCTGCTGCCGTGGTGCTGATGACGGCCAAGCAGGCCGCGAAGGAAGGCCTCAAGCCGCTCGCCCGCATCGTGTCGTGGGGCCAGGCCGGTGTCGATCCGAAGATCATGGGCACTGGCCCGATCCCGGCATCGCGCGCCGCGCTGAAGAAGGCCGGCTGGACCATCAACGATCTCGACCTGATCGAAGCCAATGAGGCTTTTGCTGCACAAGCCTGCGCCGTGAACAAGGACCTCGGCTGGGATACGTCGAAGGTTAACGTCAACGGTGGCGCGATCGCGATCGGTCATCCGGTGGGTGCATCCGGTGCGCGTGTTCTCGTCACGCTGTTGCACGAGATGGAAAAGCGCGACGCCAAGAAAGGCCTCGCCACGCTGTGCATCGGCGGCGGCATGGGCATCGCGATGTGCATTGCACGCGACTAATCCTTACGCGTCGCGTGCCGAAAACATCGGCTCGCGCGTGCACTGCACACACTGCTACAACAAAATGCCCGGCGCTTTGCGTCGGGCATTTTCGCTTGATGGTCCAATTCTGCTTGATGTTCAGCGTATCGCGAGATTAATTCGAAGCTATAACTACAAAAGAGATTGGTGGAGGGATCGATCATGGCGCGCGTAGCATTGGTGACCGGTGGAACACGAGGGATTGGCGCTGCGATCAGCAAGGCTTTGAAAATTGCGGGATACAGCGTCGCGGCAAGCTATGCCGGCAACGATGCCGCCGCCGAGAAATTCAAAAGCGAGACGGGTATCGGCACCTACAAGTGGGATGTCGGTTCGTTCGATGAATGCGCCGCGGGCGTGAAAAAGGTCGAGGCCGATCTGGGACCGGTGGAAGTGCTGGTCAACAATGCCGGCATCACAATGGACGGTGCCTTCCACAAGATGACGCCGGAACAGTGGAACAAGGTGGTCAACACCAATCTCGGTTCGCTGTTCAACATGACCCGTCAGGTGATCGAGGGCATGCGCGAACGTAAGTTCGGCCGTGTCATCAACATTTCATCGATCAACGGCCAGAAGGGCCAGTTCGGTCAGGTCAATTATTCCGCCGCCAAGGCCGGCGACATCGGCTTCACCAAGGCATTGGCTCTCGAGAATGCCAAGCTCGGCATCACCGTCAACGTGATCTGTCCTGGCTACATCAACACCGAGATGGTGCAGGCCGTGCCGCTCGCCGTGCTCGAGAAGAGCATTTTGCCGCAGATCCCGGTCAATCGCCTCGGCGAGCCCGAGGAAATTGCGCGCGCCGTGGTGTTCCTAGCTGCAGACGAATCCGGCTTCTTCACTGGCTCGACCATGACCATCAATGGCGGGCAATATCACGCTTGAGCGGACGCGGTTTCCGCTGACCTCATCCTGAGGAGCCCGGCCCTTGCGGGCGTCTCGAAGGATGTGCGACATGCGCCACCGCCGCGTTTCTGGCTTTCGCCGTACATCGCTTTACGGAGGACGCCGCATCGCAGCGAAGGATATGATCTGGAAGCCGAGCTAGTCGGGGTTCCAGCCCTTCGGTGCCAACTCAAACGTCGTGAAATCGAAACCCGGTGCCACGGTGCAGCCGACCAGTGTCCAGTCGCCAGTGGTGGAGGCGGCCTGCCAAGCATGCGGTGGGACAATGCCTTGCGGCTCTTGTCCAGCGGCGACGTCCGGCCCGAGCGTGATCGTGCGCTGGCCGGCGTCGCTGGCGATTTCCAGCGTAAGCGGAGCGCCCGCATGATAGTGCCAAACCTCAACGGCATCGATGCGATGCCAGTGCGAGCGTTCGCCTGATGCCAGCAGGAAGTAGATCGCCGTTGATGCCGCCCGCCCGCCGGCATCTATGCGACTGTCGCGAAACGTCTCGCGGTAGTGGCCGCCTTCGGGATGCGGCTGCAGGCCGAGCGTCGCGATGATCTCGGCTGCAGTTGGCGTCTTGCCTGTCATCAGGACTTGTTCTTGCGTTCGCGGAGTTCACCGAACACGTCGTCCTCGCTGAATCCCTTGAGGCGGACCGCGGCGGCGATGGCCGGATCGTCGGCGCGCAGAAACACGTTGGTCTTCTTCTCAAGCCCGAGCAGCACCGGGATGGTCGGCTTGCCGACGGCGCGCAGCTGCGCCACTTCGTCGGCGCGATTCTTCAGCGCTTCGTTGTTGGCATCGATGCCAAGGCAGAACTTGACGTTGGCCGCGGTGTATTCATGGCCGCAATAGACACGGTAGTCGTCAGGCAACGTCCGCAGCTTCTTCAGCGATTGCCACATCATCGGATAGGTACCCTCGAACACCCGGCCGCAGCCGCCCGAAAACAGCGTGTCGGCCGAGAACAGCGCCAGCTCGCTGTCGAACACGTAGCAGATATGGTCGAGCGTATGGCCGGGGGTCTCGAACACCCGTGCGGTGAGCGCGCCGACCTGCACGGTATCGCCTTCGGCGACGCGGACGTCGACTTCAGGAATTGCCGTGCCCTGATCGTGCGGCGCTGTGACCTTGCAGCCGTAGGTCTTCTTCAGCTCGGCGATGCCGCCGACATGGTCGGCATGGTGATGCGTCACCAGAATATCCGTGAGCTTCCAGCCTTCGCGCTGCAGCACCTTCATGATCGGGCCGGCCTCCGGCGCGTCGATCGCGGCGGTCTTCAGGCTCTGAGGATCATGAATCAGGTAGCCGAAATTGTCGGACAGGCAGGGGAACACACGAATTTCAGCAGCCATGATAACTCCGTTGGATCACGTCGTGATGCGCTCGCACATACGTGCGGCAAATTGATGGGGATGAATATGGGCGATGCATGACGGTCAGCGCGGTGTCACACATTGGCGCGCGGGCTGGCCGGCAACCTGCAGCGTGATGGTGGTCTGGCCCTTGCCGGCAATCCCGACATTGCCTTCGCCGTAGCGGAAGCCCGAGCCGGATCGCTGGATCGGCATGCGGAGCGTTTCGCCATTGGGATAGAACAGGGTGATCGATTTGCCGCCTGAATTGTAATCGACGGAGATCTTGTTGCCGCCCGGCAGTGCGGGGGTGCAGATGTAATCGACCGTCGCCGGATTCGCCTCGGCGGAGAATGGCGCGAGTGCTGCCACGGCCAGACCCGCGGCCATCGCCGCCGCCCTTGTGATCGTTTGACCTCGGCGTGACAGCATTTTTGTCTCTCCTGCAACGACGTCGCGGCGCCTGTTTCTTCGACTAGGCCGCAGCCGGGCCGGCCTTGTCAATTGGTGCAACTCACCGCCCGCGATGGCCTGGATATCTGGCGTTAACGCTGCCTCGGCAATGCGCGATTCGGGGGATCGTGGGCGGCCGCAACGTGTTAGAAAGTCATCATGACCATCGATGTGATCGATCTCCGGGATTTCTATTCGCGTCGCCTAGGTATCGTGGCGCGGCGGTTGATCAATCGCGGTATTCAGGCGCATTGGCCCGACGCGGAGGGTCAGCGCGTGCTCGGTCTGGGGTACCCCACACCGTATCTCGGTCTTTTCCGGGAGAATTCCGAACGGTGCATCGCCTTCATGCCGGCGGCGCAGGGGGTGCTGAAATGGCCGACGGCAAAGCCCGCGCTGGCCACACTGGTCGACGAATTCTCGCTGCCGCTGCCGGATGCCGCCGTCGATCGCATCATCCTGGTGCACGCCCTGGAAATGTCCGACGATCCCGAAGGTCTGCTCCGCGAGGTTTGGCGCGTGCTTGCGCCGTCCGGCCGGTTGATGGCGGTGATTCCGAATCGCCGGGGCGTCTGGACCCGTACCGACTCGACGCCGTTCGGTCACGGCCGCCCCTATTCGCGCTCGCAAATCACGCAGTTGCTACGACAGACCTGGTTTACGCCGACGGCGTGGAGTGAGGCGCTGTTCATGCCGCCGGTGGGCATGGGCTGGTTTCTGCGCTCGGCAATGGCCTGGGAGCGAATCGGTGCGGCGCTGTCGATGCCGTTTGCCGGCGTGCATATCGTCGAGGCCACCAAACAGGTCTATCGCGCGATCCCCGCCAAGCGCGAACGCACGCGGCTGATTCCGGCGTTGCAGCCGGTGCTGGTGCCGACCTCCGGGATGCGGCGCGACGACGAGGCGGATCATCTTGGCGAGGCCGAGCCGCACTCGCGCTGAGAGCTATTTTTCCGCGAGCGGATGCAGGTCGCGGACCAGGCTCTTGAGCCGCTCTTCCACCACATGGGTGTAGATCTGCGTCGTCGAAATATCGGTGTGCCCCAGCAGGGTCTGCACGATGCGGAGATCCGCGCCGTTATGCAGCAGATGACTGGCAAAGGCGTGGCGCAGCACGTGCGGCGACACCAGCCGCGGCGCAATGCCGGATGCAGCGGCGAGTTCTTTCAGGTCGCGCGCGAAATGCTGTCGGGTGAGATGGCCGCTCTCGCCAAAAGACGGAAACAGCCACTTCGAGGCGGCACTCTTTTTTGGTTGAGACTTCTGCAACTCGGCCATCGCGGCGAGATATTCGGCCATCGCCTGTTTGGCAGTTTCGTTGAGCGGCACCAGCCGCTCCTTGTTGCCCTTGCCGCGCACCACGATCATGCGGGCATCGCGGCGCGCCGCGGTGAGCGGTAGCGAGACCAGCTCGGAGACGCGAAGCCCGGTGGCGTAGAGCACTTCGAGCAGACAATAGAGCCTGGCATCGCGCAGCCGCTGTTGCGCTGAGGCTTCGGCATTCTGCGCTTGCGTGCGCGCCTGCACCAGCATGCGGTCGACATCGGCAATCGACAGCACTTTGGGCAGGCTACGGCCACGCTTCGGGCCGGACAGGATGGCAGCCGGGTCGTCGGTGCGGATTTTTTCGCTGAGCAGGAAGCGAAACAGATGCCGTATGGCGGACAGGCGCCGCGCCACGGTGGTCGATTTGAAACCGCGCTCGTCCAGGTCTTCGAGATAGTCGCGCAATAACTGGGTGTTGGCTGCCATGAAGCTGGATTTCGCCCCGGCAGCAAATTCGGAGAAGTCTTCGAGGTCGCGGCGATAGGCGTCGAGCGTGTTCACGCCAGCGCCCTGTTCGGCGGCGAGCATGTCGAGGAACAGATTGGAGAGCTTGGTGTCTGAGGAAGTGGTCATGTGCCATCATAACCCATGATCCGGGCTGCAGCAGCGGTTTTCACTGGCTGCAGCAACCCGGAGCGAATGCAGATCTACAAAGATCAGGCAAACTGTGTGATCGATGTGGCCTGCGACCAGACCACCATCCACTGCCGGTCACGCATTTCATAAGCATCGGTGTGCCAATAGTCGCCTGGCGGGACCTTGTGGCCTCCGAAAACCACCTCAATGCGGGCGCGATACCGGATCACGGCACTCCTGCCATACAGCCGCACGGCGATGTCGCCGGGCGTCCAGGTCAGATACTTGATGTGGCCGCCAGCAACGGCGCCAAGATATTCGGCTTTTGACAGTGCCGCGCCGATCGGCGTGATCAGCTGGAAGTCTGCGGCGTGCAGCGGCTCGGCCGCTGCCATGTCGGCGCTCACAAGTGCACGAAGCCGCGCGCGTTCGATGCCGCGGATATCTTCAGCGTCCGGATGCTCTTTCGGATCGATGATGGATGAGGTCATAGGCTGGTTCCGTTGTTGTGAGGTGTGGGAATTCAGGAGGTCGCGAGCAGGCCGTGGTCGATCAGGCTTTGTGCACTGGCGCGAATGGCCTCGTCGGCGGACCTTGGTTGCCAATCCAGCATTCGCTGCGCCTTCGCGGCACTGACACTCAGATCAACGTCGAGTTCGTGGACGATCATGCGCGACCGTGCGCTGAACGGCGCCATTGCCTTGATCATCCAGTTTGGCACCTCGCCCGAGGGCAGAGCCGGCGCATAATTCTGAAATGACTGCGCCAGTACGGCCGCCATGTCGCGCATCCATAGAAACTGCCCAGCCGCGATGAAGCGCTGACCTGACGCATCCGGATGGGTCATCGCCCTGATATGCGCGTCAGCCACATCGCGGACATCGACCACCGCGATGCCGAAACGCGGCACACGTTTGAGTTTGCCGCTCATCATCTGCTGAACCAGCCCGATCGACGTGCCGTAATCCGGGCCCAACAGAGGCCCGAAAATGATGCCGGGATTGATAACGGCGAGATCCAGTCCGGTTTCCGCAGCAAAGGTCCATGCCGCCCGTTCGGCCAGCGTCTTGGATTTATAATATGGCGTTGCCCGCTTGCCCGTCGGATCGGTCCAGTTGTCTTCGGTATACGGCGCCTTGCCGCTACCGTGATTGGTGGCCGCGATCGAGGACGTCAGCACCACCCGCGTCACGCCTGCGCGGTGCGCGGCACGTAGTACCCGTAACGCGCCGTCCCGCGCGGGTTGGATCAGTTCATTTTCATCCTTCGGAAGGCCTGCCGGAAACGGCGATGCCGTGTGGATCACATAGCTGCAGCCTGTGACGGCGGCATCCCATCCGATGTCGGAGCAGAGGTCGGCTTCGACGAAACTGAGCGAGTGCGAGTCGGTTGGCGTCGCACAGATCTGCTTCGCGATCCGGTCGCAGCCGCTCATGCGACGAACGCTACCGCGGACAGCGTAGCCCTTGGCCAGCAACTGCTGGGCGATATGTCCGCCCAGAAAGCCGCCGATGCCCGTGACAAGAACAATGGTCTCTCGATTGCCGACCGATCCCGAATGCATGTTCGCTCCTGTCCCATGTGGAGTGCGTAAATTAGACAATTGGACTATTATTGTCTAATTGTCTTTTGACGCTTTGGACACGAACTGTCAATCTGTCTGAATGAGCGAACGAGATGCCAAAACCGATCACATTCTGGATGCCGCACTCCCGGTGTTCGTCCGCCACGGTTTCCGCAAGGCGTCCATGGCCGATATAGCGCGCGCCGCGGGAATTTCGCGGGCCTCGCTCTATCTGAGCTTCAACAGCAAGGAAGATCTGTTTCGGGCGGGCTCGACGCGCGCCCATGCGCGGACCATGCGCGATGTCGAGGCGGCACTCTCAGGCAATGGCGACGTGTTCGGCCGCATGGAGACGGCGATGGCCGTGTTTCAGCGCGAACTGATCGCCCCTTTCGCGGGCAGCGCCGACGCCACTGAACTGTTCGACGTCAACATGGCTCTGGCCAAGGATATCACGCTCGTCGCGCGGGCCCGACTGGTCGCTCTGCTGGCGCAGGCGCTGAGCGATGCCGAGACCGCGGGCATGATCAATCTCGGATCATTGCAAGCCAGACCCGCCGACGTCGCGGGAGTCATTGTCGCCGCGATCGATGGCATCAAGCACGCGGAGGGAGCCGGTCCGAAATTCGCCGAGGACATGCAGCTCTTCATGCGCTTGCTGCGCGCAGCTATTTCTTGAGAAATTTGTCCGGCTGGATGGTGACTGTCATGTCCCGCGGCTTCGGATTGACGAAATTGGCCAACGCGAAGATCACGCCATAGACCACGCCGACGATCACCGCGACGACCGTCAAAAAGCGGAACAGGCTGGGCATGATCAGGGAACTCGGCGGCGAAATGGGGCGATTCGTTCCGCCTGAGGCGGTCACCTTGTCCGGATACAGACTGCAAGAGGTGCTGGCAACGCTGGCGCTGGGGGTAGTATAGGTGACCGGAATGCGGCAAACCTCTGCGATCCCTTGTCGCTCACTGATTTTGCAGGTGTTTTTGATGTCCGAGACCATCTTGCCGGCCATTGCCAGCGCACCCCAGGAGGCCGCCATCGTCGCGGCGCTGGGAAAGCGCTCGGTCGTGCTGGTGGGCATGATGGGGGCGGGCAAATCGACCATCGGCCGGCGCATGGCGACGCGGCTGCGGCTGCCTTTCGTCGACGCCGACAACGAGATCGAGGCGGCGGCCGGGATGTCGATCCCGGACATTTTTGAAGTCCACGGCGAACCGCATTTCCGCGACGGTGAGGCGCGGGTGATCGCCCGGCTGCTGGACAGCGGACCGATCCTGCTGGCGACCGGCGGCGGCGCGTTCTTGCGCGAGGACACCCGGCAGCGCATTCGCGACAAGGCGATCTCGCTGTGGCTGAAAGCCGATGCGGATGTGATCCTGCGCCGGGTGCGGCGCCGGGAAAACCGCCCGCTGCTGAAGACCGCCGATCCCGCGGCGACCATTGCGCGGCTGATCGAGGCGCGCCATCCGTTCTACGAGCAGACCGACATCACGATCGACTCGCGCGACGTGCCGCATGAGAAGATCGTTGAGGAAGGCATTATCGCGCTGCACGAGCATTTGTTCCGCCCGCACGCAGCTTCCGCCATTTCCGAACCGACAGGCGATCCCTTGAGTTCTCAACTATGACCGCCCCGCTGAAACATTCCGATCCGATCATCGTGGACGTCGCGCTGGCTGAGCGCGCCTATGACATCGTCATCGGCCGCAATGTACTGCCGTCGCTTGGTGCGCGTATCGCCAGACTGCGGCCGGGTGTGCGCACGGCGATCGTCACCGACAGGACCGTTGCCAAGCATTGGCTGACTGCAACGGAAGCCTCGCTGGCGGCGGCTGATATTCCGACCTCGCATATCGTCGTCGAGGAAGGCGAAGGCTCGAAGAGCTATGCTGGACTCGAGAAAGTCTCCGAGGCGCTGATCGCGGCGAAGATCGAGCGCAACGATCTCGTCATCGCGCTTGGCGGCGGCGTCGTCGGCGATCTCGCGGGCTTTGCTGCAGCGATCGTGCGCCGCGGCGTCGATTTCGTGCAGGTGCCGACCTCGCTGCTGGCGCAGGTCGACTCATCCGTCGGCGGCAAGACCGGCATCAACTCGCCGCAGGGCAAGAACCTGCTTGGCGCGTTCCATCAGCCGGTGATGGTTGTGGCCGATACGGCGGTCCTCGATACGCTGTCGCCACGGCAATTTCGTTCGGGCTATGCGGAAGTCGCCAAATACGGTGTGCTCGGCGATCACCAGTTCTTCACGTGGCTGGAAGCCAACCATGCCGACATCATGCGCGGCGGTGCAGCGCGCGAACACGCCATTGCCACCTCCTGCCGCGCCAAGGCCGGTGTTGTGTCGCGCGACGAGCGCGAGAATGGCGAACGCGCACTGCTCAATCTCGGTCACACCTTCGGCCACGCGCTGGAAGCGGTGACGGGTTTCTCCGAGCGGCTGTTTCATGGCGAGGGCGTGTCGGTCGGCATGGTGCTTGCTGCGCAACTGTCGGCGCAACTCGGCATGATCGCTGAGAGCGATGCGACCCGCGTGCAGCACCATCTTGCCGATGTGGGTCTACCCACGAAGCTGCAGGACATTGCCGGCTTCGCGCAGGAAGGCCTCGCGGACGCGGATACGCTGATGGCGCTGATGGCGCAGGACAAGAAGGTGAAACGCGGCAAGCTCACCTTTATCTTGCTGGAGGCCGTCGGCCAGGCCGTCATCGCTGGCGATGTCGATCCCGCGACGGTTCGCGCCTTTCTGCATCAGAAGCTGACGGGATAGAACTGACCGTGTCCGGTTTGGGATTTACCAAAGCCGGCGCCGTCGCAGGACTTTCATGAATTCGATTACCGTCAATCTGCTGATCGCGATCTTCCTGCTCGCTGCCAACGCGTTTTACGTGGCGGCGGAGTTTGCGCTGGTCAAAAGCCGAGGCTTCCGCGTCAAGAGCATGGTCGAGCAGAACCGCTTCGGCGCGCGTCTGCTGCAGAACATGATGGGCAATATCGAAGCCTATCTGGCCTGCTGCCAGCTCGGCATCACCATGGCATCGCTGGGACTCGGCTGGGTTGGTGAGCCCACGGTGGCCGCACTGCTGAAACCGGTGCTCGATCCGCTCGGCCTGTCGGAATCCGCGCTTCACTTTACCTCCTTCATTACCGGCTTCCTCGTCTTCTCCTCGCTGCATATCGTGATCGGCGAACAGGTGCCGAAGACGCTGGCGATCCGGCAGCCGGAGCCGGTGTCGCAATGGATCGCCTATCCGCTTTATGCGTCCTACATCCTGTTTTATCCGCTGAACTGGCTGCTCAACGCGGCGTCACGCGGCACGCTGGCACTGCTCGGTGTGCAGGAGGCCTCGCCGCATGAAATTCTCACCGGCATTGAGATTGAGGGCCTTGTCGGTGAGTCTGCCGAACATGGCGGCATTGCATCGGGCGAGGCCGAGTATATCCAGAACGTGTTTCGCTTCGGCGATCTCGCGGTGTCCGATGTCATGGTCCATCGCACGGCGATGGTGACGCTGAATGCGGACCTGCCGTCCGAAGAGCTGGTGCGCGAAGTGCTGGCCACCGAATACACCCGCATTCCCCTCTGGCGTGAGAAGCCGGAAAACATCATCGGCGTGCTCCACGCCAAGGACCTGTTGCGCGCGATCCGCGCGGTCGATGGCGACACCGCCAAGATCGATGTTGCCAGCATCGCGCTGCCGCCGTGGTTCGTTCCGGAAATGCGCCCGCTGTCGGATCAGTTGAAAGCCTTCCGCCGTCGCAAGACCCACTTCGCGCTCGTCGTCGACGAATATGGCGAAGTCGAAGGTATGGTGACACTGGAAGACGTGCTGGAAGAAATCGTCGGCGACATCGCGGATGAACACGACGTGGTCGTCGCGGGCGTGCGCGCGCAGGCCGATGGCTCGGTGGTGGTCGATGGTTCGGTGCCGATCCGCGACCTCAATCGCGCCATGGACTGGCATCTTCCCGATGATGAAGCGACCACGGTGGCCGGTCTCGTCATTCACGAGGCGCGCTCCATCCCCGAGCGCGGGCAGAGCTTCACCTTCTACAACTTCCGCTTCCGCGTGCTGCGCCGTGAGCGCAACCGCATCACCGCGCTGCGTATCGGCCCGGTACCGACCGAGCCGGAAGTGTCGGAGAAAAAGCCGCGGGCCGGGACGTCGTTCTAGGCCCTCGCCGGTCCGGTTCTTGCTTTTGCTTTATTCCATGAGCTGCCATTCCATTGAATGGCGCAACTGGAGCGAGCGATGAACAAGTCCTGGCGATTGTCATGCGTATTGGCCGCTGTGTTGATGTCCGGCGCTGCGCTGGCCGACACCAACTGGCCGACGAAGCCGATCAAGGCGGTCAATCCGTTCGGTGCCGGCAGTGCGGGTGACGTGGTCCCGCGCCTTTTCTTCGAAAAACTGAGCACGGAGCTAGGGCAGCCGATCGTGATTGAAAATCGCGTGGGTGCGGGCGGCTCAGTGGGTACGGGCGCGGTCGCGAAGAGTGATCCGGATGGCTACACCTTGCTGTCGCAGACCAACGCCATCTCCATTGCGCCCGCGATCTTCCCCAACCTCAACTACGACACCACCAGGGAGCTGTCCTCGGTGCTGATGATTGGCTATGCGGCCAATGTGATGATCGTGCCCAACGAACGGCCATGGAAAACGATTCAGGATTTCCTGGCTTCCGCGAAGACCAAGGGCACTGTGATCAATTACGGCTCGGTGGGCGTTGGCAGCGCCGTGCATATCAGTTCGGAAAAATTCCGCGCCGCCGCCGGTTTCGAGGCTACGCATATTCCCTATCGCGGGGGTTCCGAAGTGATCACGGATATTATCGGCGGCCGCATCGATTTTTACTTCTGCCCGCTGGCCACGGCACTGCCGCTGATCCGCGAGGGCCAGGTTCGCGCGCTGGTGGTGTCGACGCCAACCCGCGTACGCGATCTGCCGGATGTACCGACGCCGATCGATGCCGGTCTCAAAGATGCCGACAGCTCGATCTGGTTCGGCGTGTTCGTGCCAGCCAAGACGCCGCCGGAGATCGTCGAGAAGCTCTATGTGACTGGCACCAAGGTGCTGAACACGGCTGACATGCAGGCTTCGCTGAAGAAGATTGGTGTCGAGCCGATGCCGATGAAGTCATCCGAGATGGATGCGCTGCTGGTCAAGGAAATCGCCGACAACAAGGTGCTGCTCAAAAGCGAGGTCGCGGCCAAGTAGGCGGACTGCCGGCCTTGCCAGCACGGGTGAGGCCGGCATTGTCGTTTGTCTGGGCTGGATCACCGCGCGCTTGGGCGTTGTTTTAGGCTTCAAACGGTCCGAAACTTGCTTCGTTGTCGCCGATTGGCCCGATCATTGGGCGGCCATTCCCCTCGAATGGTATTATTGGAGCAAGTAATGAATAAGCTTATGCGGTGGTCGTGTGTTTTCGCCGGTGTGCTGCTGTCGTCTGTCGCGGCGCAGGCCGAAAACAACTGGCCGAGCCGTTTGATCAAGGCCACCATCCCGTTCGGCCCGGGCAGCGCGACGGACGTTGTGCCGCGCATCTTCTTTGAGCGTCTCGGGCCTGAACTCGGCCAGACCATCGTGGTCGAGAATCGCGTTGGCGGCGGCGGCGCGGTGGGCACTGCGGCAGTCGCGAAGGCGGAGCCGGATGGCTACAGCGTGCTAGCGCATTCCTCCGCACTGACAATCACACCTGCGATCAATGCAAGCCTGCCTTATGACACGTCGAAAGACCTGTCGTCGGTGATCATGATCGGCGTCAGCCCGCAGATCATGATCGTGCCGAAGGAGCGTCCCTGGAAAACCGTTGATGATTTCCTGAAGGATGCGAAGGCCACGGGATCGTCGATCAATTTCGGTTCGGTTGGCATCGGCAGCGCCGTGCATATTAGCGCCGAGAAATTCCGGATGGCCGGTGGCTTTGAAGCGACGCACATCCCTTATCGCGGCGGGCCTGAAGTGATTGCCGATATCCTTGGTGGCCGTATCGATTTCTACTTCTGCCCAGCGGCGACGGCTTTGCCGCTGATCCGGGAAGGGCAGGTGCGTGCGCTCGTCGTCTCCACCGAAAAGCGGACGCCGGAACTGCCCGACGTGCCGTCACTGGTCGAGGTCGGACTGAAGGACGGCGTCAGTAACAGCTGGATCGGCGTATTCGTGCCGTCGAAGACGCCGCGCGAGATCGTCGACAAGATGCGCGATGCCGGCCTCAAGGTGCTGGCCAAGCCGGAGATGCAGGCGGCGCTGACGAAGATCGGCGTCGAACCGATGCCGATGGAGCCGAAGGCGATGGACGATCTCGTGGCGAAGGAAGTTGCCGCGAATATCGCGCTGCTGAAGAATGTGAAGTGACAGAACGTTGGCCTCGCCTCTAAGTCGAGGAGAGGCCAATAGCTACCCACCCAGATACGCCTCGCGAATACGCGGATCGTCTGCCAGAACGGATGCCGGTCCGGACAGTGTGATCGATCCGGTTTCCAGCACGAAAGCGCGTGCCGCAACCTCCAGCGCCATCGCGGAATTCTGCTCGACAAGCAACACGCCAAGCCCGGTTCGCTTGTTCAGTTCAACGATCTTGTCGAACACCTGTTCGATCACGATGGGTGCGAGGCCCAGTGACGGCTCGTCCAGCATCAGAAGGTTCGGCCGCGACATCAGCGCACGGCCGATCGCAAGCATCTGCTGTTCGCCTCCCGACAGCGACCAGCCGCCTTGCTTGATGCGCTCCTTCAGTCGTGGAAACAGTTCGAACACCAGCGCCAGATCGTCTTCGACCTCGGCCTTCTTGTAGGCGCGGGACGCCGTTCCCGTGATCAGGTTCTCGCGCACGGTGAGGCCCGGAAATATCCGGCGGCCTTCGGGGCAATGCGCGATGCCGGCGCCGACGATGGTTTCCACAGCGGTGCCGTGGATGGCCTCGCCCTTCCACGAAATCGAGCCGAACGTTGGTCGCAGCAGGCCGGAGATGGTGCTCAGGGTTGTCGTTTTGCCGGCGCCGTTGCCGCCAATCAGCGCGACGATCTCGCCCATTTCGACGCTGAACGAGATGCCCTTCAGTACTTCGATGTGGCCGTAGGAGACATGGAGGTTCTCGATCTTAAGCATGGCGATGCCGCCTGCCGAGATAGGCCTCGATCACCAATGGGTTTTGCTGAACCGCGCTTGGCGCGCCTTCAGCGATCTTCTTCCCAAAATCTAATACGGCCACGCGGTCGCTGATCCCCATCACCAGTCGTACATTGTGTTCGACCAGCAATATGGTGATGCCCTTGCCCTTCAGTTTCGCGATGGTGTCGAGCAGGGTCATGCTCTCGGTCATGTTCATGCCGGCGGCGGGCTCATCCAGCAGCAACACCTTCGGTTTCGATGCCAGTGCGCGGGCGATTTCCAGCAGGCGTTGCTGCGCATAGGGCAACTGGGTCGGGCGATCGTCCGCGCGTGCGGCGAGGCTGACGATCTCCAGCGCTTCGCGCGAGGTGCTCTCGATCTCAGCCTCGCGTTGTCGCTGCGTGCCGTTCGACAGCATGATGTTGAGCATCGACATGGGCGTGTTGCAGGCTGCAGCGACTTTCACATTTTCCAGCACGGTGAGATTGGAGAACACCCGGATGTTCTGGAACGTGCGTGCCAGCCCGAGCCGCGCGATGCGGTTGGGCCTGAGGCGGAAGATCTCCTTGCCGTCGATGCGGATCGAACCGGCATCGGCATGTGAGGCGCCGGACAGCGCATTCAGCAGCGTGGTCTTGCCCGAGCCGTTGGGGCCGATGATCGCCTGCACGATTCCCTTGGGGACGTCGAGATCGACGTCGTCGAGCGCGACAAGGCCGCCGAAACGGCGCGTCACGCCGCGCGCGGTGATGATCGCTTGATCCGTCATCGCGCACCTGCCCAGCGTGGCAGCCGTGATGCCAGCGATGCGAGGCCGCCGGGCGCCAGCACGATCACGGCGATGACGCCGAGGCCATAAAGCACGAGGTACCATTGCCCGAGGAAACGTAGCGCCTCCGGCAAAATGGTCAGGCCGACGGCGCCGATGATGCAGCCGGGGATCGAGCCCATGCCGCCAACGATAAGCATGGTCATCAGCAGGATGGCCTGGGTGCCGGAGAAGCTGTCCGGGCTGATGAAGCGGATCGAGGAGGCGTAGAGGCAACCGGCGAGGCCGGCATAGACCGCGCCGATTATAAAAGCGATCAGCTTGGTACGCGTAGTGTCGACGCCGCTCTGCTCGGCGGCGATCTCGGAATCCTTGGTGGCGATCATGGCGCGGCCGAGCGACGATTGCCGAATCCGCGCGGCGACGAGGGCCGCAATCGCCAGCACTGCGATTAGCAAATAGTAATGTTGAACCTGTCCTTGCGGGCCGATTCCAAACACGCCGATACCCGGTATCGCGCGCAGGCCGGAGGTGCCGCCGGTCACCGGCTCCCAATGCACGATGATCAGACGGACGATCTCGCCGAAGCCGATCGTGGTCATTGCGAGATAATAGGTACGCAGCCGCAACGTCGGCAGGCCAAGCACGAGGCTCGCCGCCATCACGATGACCACCGACAGGAATGGCGTCGTGATCCAGGGCAATCCGGCTTTGGCGGCGATGCCTGTAGTGTAGGCGCCGAGGCCGTAAAATGCGGCCTGGCCGAAATTGATCTGGCCGACCCAGCCGGTGGCGAAGTTCAGGCCGAGCACGACGATGGCGTTGAGAATGGCGATGTTGAGGAGCTGAATGACATAGTTGTCATGGGTCACTGCCGGGATCAGCAGCGCCACCACAACGCCAAGCGCGAGCGGAAACCAGTGTTTCACTGTCATACCTTCTCGCTGCTCTTCTCGCCGAACAGTCCGCGCGGCCAGGCCACGAGCACGGCGATCATCACGATGAAGGCATAGGCATCGCGAAAGTTCGAGGAGATGTAGCGCGCGCCGAAGGTCTCGATCAGGCCGAGAAACAGGCCGCCGATCACCGCGCCCGGCAGATTGCCAAAGCCGCCGATCACGCTGACGACGAAGCCTTTGAGACCCAGACTGCCGCCCATGGTCGGCTCGGCCAGGAAAATTGGTGCCACCAGCAGGCCGGCGATACCCGACAGGATCGCGCCAAAGGCAAAGGCGACGGCGATGGTGCGGTTGACGGGAATGCCGACCAGCCGCGCGGTGTGCAGGTCCTGCGCAGTGGCCTGCATCAGGATGCCGAAGCGTGTTTTGGTGAGCATCAGATATTGCAGCAGCAGGATCACTGCGAGCGTGCAGAAGATGAAGAGCTGGTGCATCGAAATGACGACACCGGCAAAACGCAGCGGCGGGCCGCGCACCGGCGAAGGCAGCGACACCGGCAGCGGCCCCCAGATGATCAGCGCGATGTTCTCCAGCACAATGCCCATGGCGATGGTGGTGAGGATCACCAGGAACGGGGGGCGCCCGCGCAGCGGGAAGTAGACTAGCACCATGAAGACGATGCCGATCAGCGCCATCGCCAGCATGGTGGAGGCCCAGGCCAGCGCCATCGGCAGTTCATGCGTCACCGCGCCCGAAATACCGATAAAGGCACCGAGCATCAACAACTGTCCCTGCGCGAAATTGACGATCTGAACGGTGTTGAAAATCAGCAGCAGACCCAGCGCCACGAGAGCATAGATGCTCCCGAGCGCCAGGCCGTTGACGACGAGTTGGCCCATGAAGTTTTAGAACCCGCTCTCTTTGATTGGTCCGGTGAATTCCGGGGTCTTGCCCTTGTTGCGATAGATGCCGAGCGTATGGGTGAGGTCGCCGTTGGCATCGGCCTGGTAGGAGATCAGCATGCCCTTGAAGTCCTTGGTGGCGGCAAGGGCATCACGGATCGCCGGCTTGTCGCAGCCGACTTTCTCAATGATCGACTTCAGCATGAAGACCGAGTCGTAATAGGAGACGGTGAAGTTGTCGGCCGGCACTTTGTATTTGTCCTGCACGCGCTTTGCCCAATCCAGAATTTTCGGATCGGTCGAGGTTTGGGGGATCATGCCCCCGATCGCGTAGTTGCCGTCGGCTTCGGCTGCGGACAGATTGTTCAGGGTGGTCTGCGCGACAATGCTGGTATTGCCGATGGTGGTCAGCTTGATGCCGAGATCGCCCATCTGCTTCAGCACCAGCGTGATGTCGGAGGGACGACCGAACAGGATCAGGCTGTCGGCGCCCTTGTCCTTGATCTCCAGAAGCTGCGCGCTCATGTCCTTGTCGGACGGGGCATAAGAGGCTGTCGCGACCGGCGTGACATTGAGTTTGGTGAGTGCCGCCTGAATGCCCTTCGACGCGCCGAGACCGTAATCGTCGGCAACGACGAGAATGCCGGGCTTGGTCTTCTTCAGTGACTTCACGAGATATTCGGGGATCAGCTCGGCGAGCTGGCCGTCATGGGCGTGGGTGCGGAACAGCCACTTCGAACCCTGCGCGGTGACTTTCGCGTTGGTGGCGCCGACGATGAACGGGGTCTCGGATTTGTTGACGCTCTCGGTCTGTGCAAACACATGCGGCGAGATCATCGACGACATGATGACCAGCGGCTTGCTCTCGATGATGCGATTCATCGCATTCAGAGCGTCGGTCGACGAGGCGCCGGTGTCCTCGGTGGTGAGTGCGATCTTCTTGCCGGAAATGCCGCCGGCGGCGTTGATCTCGTCGACAGCGAATTCAGCGCCGTTGCGGGCTTGGGTGCCGAGCAACGCAAGGTTACCAGTCAGCGGCGTGGTCAATCCGAACGGGATCGTCGCTGGGCAGGCCGCTGCATCGGCCTTGGCAGTGTTGGTGACATCGATCAGGCACAGCAGCGCCGCGCCTGTCATCATGGTCTTGGAGAATCCCTGCAACATCGACGTTCCCTGGTTACACTCAGCTTGCATTTTGTATGCAAGCTGAGTGCCAGATCGTCGACATTTCGAGGTGCTGAATGCCGGCGGCGATCAAGCCGCCGTGTTTACGCTACGCTTCGATATCCATGCGTATGAGAATGCGTTCGGCGCTGTCGTTCCAGACATCCATTTTCACGATCTTGCCGCCGCGCACGACGAAGCGATCGACATAGCGATTGCCTTCGAACGGCGTGCCGTCATGCCATTCGCCGAAGAGCGTTCCGGTATTGTAGACGATGGTCTCGCCATTCCCCGGCGACGCGTCGGTGCGCTCCATCTTCTTCTTCACCCATTTGTAGCGCATGGCGTTGAAGGCGGTGGCATCGCGCGGATGCTTGAACTTGCGACCGCCGGTGAAGGTGATCGCGACGTCGGCCGACATCAAGGTGCCGGCGGTTTCCGGGTCCGGCACCATGGAGGCGACGAGAAACCGCTCGACGAGGTCGGCAGCCTGGGCGGTTTCATCGGTGACGGGCGCAAGCGCGGTGGGGGATTGCGACATCGGGTTTCTCCTGCGGACAGATGCTGGCGCCATCATAGCAAAACCGGCGCCAGAATTGTATTCGGTAGATGCGTCAGATCGTATACAATTCTTGTGTGCCACGACTAATTATTGGGCGTTCTCTGAAGGGATATTTGAAGATATTAGTGTATTTTCAGGTAGTTAATCAGAGACTGAATCGCATGCGTCTTGGCACATGCCTTGCTTGCCCGCGCATATGCTTTCGCTACGTCCCGATCGGCGGCGTGGCCTCTTCAGGAGTCCTCCCATGACCTTCGATCTCATCCTGCGCAACGCGCGCATTGCCGACCGGCCCGATGGTCCGGTGGATATCGGCATTCGCGGCGGGCGGTTCGAGGCCATCGAGATCGGCCTGCCGCGCGGCGTCGCGCCGGATCAGGATGTCGGCGGCCGGCTGCTCGTGCCGGGCTTCGTGGAGACGCATATCCATCTCGACAAATCCTGTCTCCTCGGCCGCTGCAATTGCGCGAATGGTACGCTCGCGGAGGTGATCAGCGAAGTCTCCCGGGCCAAACGCGACTTCACCGAAGAGGACGTCTATGCACGCGCATCGCAGACGCTGGAGAAAGCGATCAAGCACGGCACCAACCGCATGCGCACGCATGTGGAGGTCGATCCGCGTATCGGGTTGACCAGTTTTCGCGCGCTGAAGAAGTTGAAGCAGGATTACGCCTGGGCGATCGATCTGCAGCTCTGCGTGTTTCCGCAGGAGGGTCTGCTGGATGATCCCGGCTGCGAGGAGATCCTGTTGCAAGCGATGAAGGAAGGCGCCGATCTGATCGGCGGCGTGCCCTATATCGACAAGGATTCGAACGGCCAGATCGCGAAAATCTTCGGCATGGCGCAGGAGTTTGGCGTCGATATCGATTTCCACCTCGATTTCGATCTCGACCCAACGAGATCCGACTACGAAGAGGTCTGCCGCATGACGGAGGCCACGGGCTGGGGCGACCGCGTGGCCATCGGCCATGCCACCAAATTGTCGGCGATGCCGCCTGTGGCCTTCGCGGTGGCGGCGAAACGGCTCGCCGATGCCGGCGTCGCGGTCACGGTGTTGCCGGCGACCGACCTGTTCCTCACTGGCCGCGACCACGATCACAATGTGCCGCGCGGCGTCACCTCGGCGCACAAGCTCCGTGCGCTTGGCGTGAACGCCAATATCTCCACCAACAACGTGCTCAATCCGTTCACGCCGTTCGGCGATGTCTCGCTGATCCGCATGATCAATCTCTACGCCAATGTGATGCAGGTCGGCGCCATGGACGACCTTGCCGGATGTCTCGACCTCGTGACGTCCGCACCGGCGAGGCTGCTCAACCTGAAGCATTACGGCATCGCCGTCGGCAATCCCGCCGATCTCGTGGTGCTCGATTGCGAGACCAAGGCAGAGGCGGTATGCGAGATCGCGCAGCCGCTGTTCGGTTTCAAGAATGGCATCAGGACCTTCATCAGGCCGGCTGCGAGTCTGCTCAAGCCCCACTGAAGCGGGCGTCCTTTTGTCGTACGGAGACTTCTATGCCGATCAATGACACGCTCAACGCCTTTGTGGATCATGGCCACATCGAAGTGCAGACGACGACAGAGGGGCCTCTCGCGGGTCTCACCTTTGCGCTGAAGGATTTCTTCGATCTCGCCAATGTGCCGACCGGCGCCGGCAGCCCGGAATGGCTGGCGACACATCCGGTGCCGACAAAATCGTCGCCGGTCGTCGATCGCCTGCTCAATGCCGGAGCGAAGTTGGTCGGCAAGACGCACACCGATGAACTGGCCTGGAGCCTGAATGGCGAGAACGCGCACTACGGCACGCCGATCAATCCCGCTGCGCCCGGCCGCATCCCCGGCGGCTCGTCGAGCGGGTCGGCCGCTGCGACCGCTGGCGCGCTGGTCGACTTCGCCATCGGCTCCGACACCGGCGGCTCGGTGCGTTTGCCCGCCAGCTATTGCGGTGTCTACGGCATTCGCACCACGCATGGTCGTATTCCGCTCGATGGCGCGGTGCCGCTGGCGCCGAGTTACGACACTGTCGGCTGGTTTGCGCGCACGCCTGAATTGATGGCCGAGGTCGGCAAGGTGTTGCTCGACAATGCGCGTGCTCCGCGTCGGGTGAAGAAGGTTTTGATCGCAAGCGACCTGTTTGGCGCTGTCGATGAGAAGGTTCGCAACCTGCTGCAGCCGTCGGTCGATCGCATCAAGGCGCTGGTTGGCGCGAGCGAGGAGGTGGATGTCGCAAGCGGTGAACTCAACGTCTGGCGCAACACCTTCCGTGTAGTCCAGTCGGAAGAAGCCTGGGCCGCGCAGGGCGAATGGATCAAGGCGACCCAGCCGAAGCTTGGCCCCGGCGTGAAGGAACGCTTCGCGGCTGCGGCGGTACTCGATCCCGCCGAGATCGCGGCCGCGCACGCCATGCGCATGGCGATCGTTGAACGCGTGCTGTCGCTGCTGCCGACCGATACGGTGTTGCTGCTGCCGACCGCGCCGGGCATTGCGCCGCTGCGCAACACACCGGATGCGACGCTCGACGTGTTCCGCGCCCGCGCGATCGAACTGCTGTGTGTGTCCGGCCATGCCGGCACGCCGCAGGTCTCAATGCCTGTAGCGAAGCTCGACGATTGCCCGATCGGGTTGTCGATCATGGGCGCGCGGGACTGCGATGAGGATATTCTGCAGTTGGCTGTGGAGTTGGGGAGGGCGCAGGCCTAACAGCCGTCATTGCGAGGAGCATTTGCGACGAAGCAATCCAGACTTCGCTTTTGGCTTCTGGATTGCTTCGCTTGCAATGACGGGGAGAGTTACTTCGCCTTCCCCGCGCCCTTCTCGGCCGCGCGGCGGAGTGCCTCTGCAAATGCACCACCGCCACTGCTCTCCTGCTTCGCCGGAGCACGCGACGTCATCTGGCGCTCGTTGAAGCGCGGGCCGCGATCGGCTTGCGGGCGGTCGGCCTTGGCACCGACGGGGTCATCCATGCGCAGCGTCAGGGCGATGCGCTTGCGAGCGACTTCGACTTCCAGCACCTTCACCTTGACGATGTCGCCTGACTTCACGACCTCGCGCGGATCCTTGATGAAGGTCTTGGACATCGCCGAGATGTGCACCAGACCATCCTGATGCACGCCGATATCGACGAAGGCGCCGAAGGCAGCGACGTTGGTCACAGTGCCTTCGAGTACCATGCCGGGTTTGAGGTCGCTCAGCTTCTCGACGCCTTCCATGAACACCGCAGCCTTGAAGGCGGGGCGGGGGTCGCGGCCGGGCTTTTCGAGTTCTTTCAGAATGTCGGTGACCGTCGGCAGACCGAAGGTGTCGTCGACGAAGGTCTTCGGCTGCACCTTGCGCAGGATCTCGGCATTGCCGATCAGCGCCTTGATGTCGCTCTTGGTAGCTTCGAGAATCTTGCGCACCAGCGGATAGGCTTCCGGATGCACGCCGGACTTGTCGAGCGGATCCTCGCCATCATTGATGCGCAGGAAGCCGGCGCATTGTTCGAACGCCTTCGGGCCAAGCCGCGGCACTTCCTTCAGCGCTTTGCGTGACTTGAACGGGCCGTTGGCGTCGCGGTGCTGCACGATGCTCTGCGCCAGACCGGTGCCGATGCCGGACACGCGTGCCAGCAGCGGCGCCGATGCCGTGTTCACGTCGACACCGACGCCGTTCACGCAGTCTTCCACGACGGCATCGAGCGACCGCGCCAGTTTGCTCTCGCCGAGGTCGTGCTGATACTGGCCGACGCCGATCGCTTTTGGATCGATCTTCACCAGTTCGGCCAGCGGATCCTGCAGGCGGCGCGCGATCGACACCGCGCCGCGCAGCGTGACGTCGAGCTCGGGCAGTTCTTCAGAAGCGAAGGCCGAGGCCGAATAGACCGAGGCGCCGGCTTCCGACACCACGATCTTCGACATCTTCAAATCCGGCAGCAGCTTCACCAGCTCCATCGCCAGCTTGTCGGTCTCGCGCGAAGCGGTGCCGTTGCCGATGGCGATCAGGTCGACTTTGTGCTGCACGGCAAGCTTGCCGAGGATCGCCAGCGACGCATCCCACTGGCGCTGCGGCTCATGCGGATAGATCGTGGTCGTTGCGACGACTTTACCGGTGGCGTCGATAATCGCTGTTTTCACGCCCGAACGGAAACCGGGATCGAGACCCATGGTGACGCGCGCGCCGGCAGGCGCTGCGAGCAGCAGGTCGCGCAGGTTCGATGCGAAGACGCGGACGCCTTCTTCTTCCGCCGCCGTCCACAGCCGCATGCGCAGGTCGATGTTGAGATGGACCTGGATCTTGGTCCGCCAGGCCCAGCGCGTGGTTTCGGTCAGCCACTTGTCACCGGGGCGGCCTTGATCGGAAACGCCGAAGCGATTCATGATCTTCAGCTCATAGGAGCTCGGTGTGGTGGTCGGGGCGGGCGTCGCCGGCACCGGCTCAGGCTGCATCGCGAGATCGAGGATCTCTTCCTTCTCGCCGCGGAACAGCGCGAGAATTCTGTGTGACGGCAGCTTGTGCAGCGGTTCGCTGAAGTCGAAATAGTCCTTGAACTTCTCGCCTTCGGTCTTCTTGCCGGTGCGCACGGTCGAGGCCATCAGGCCGTTCGACCACATCTGCTCGCGCAACGCGCCGATCAGATCGGCGTCCTCGGCGAAGCGCTCGACAAGAATGGCGCGCGCCCCGTCGAGCGCAGCGGCGACATCGGCGACGTTCTTCTCGGCATTGACGAAAGCTTCTGCAACTTTCTTCGGATCGTTCTGCGGCTCGGTGAGCAGCAGCTCAGACAGCGGCTCGAGGCCGGCTTCCTTGGCGATCTCGGCCTTGGTGCGTCGCTTCGGTTTGAACGGCAGATAGATGTCCTCGAGACGGCCCTTGGTGTCGGCGGTCATAATCGCCGTTTCGAGCGCGGCATCGAGCTTGCCCTGTTCGCGCACCGATTCCAGAATCACGAGGCGGCGTTCTTCGAGTTCGCGCAGATAGGTCAGGCGTTCTTCCAGCGTGCGCAGCTGCGCGTCATCGAGACCGCCGGTGATTTCCTTGCGGTAGCGTGCAACGAAGGGCACCGTTGCGCCGCCGTTGAGCAGTTCTACCGTCGCCGCGACCTGCTGTTCGCGCACGCCAAGTTCGTCTGCGATCTTCTGATTGATGTTTGCCACGCGTAGAGATTCCTTCGAAATTCCGTGGCGGGTCATACCGCCGTCGCAAAACGCTTATGGACCGATGCCGCACGATTCATCAACCCCGCCGGATGCAGTCGATTGTTCTGTGGATCGCGTTGTTTTGCTTCGAAAATTGCAGTGTTCGATGCGCTTCATGACAGCGCGGCTGTGCAAAAATATAATGCTAGATCGCGGCCGGCGAACTGTGTAGACGGACGTTCCTTTCGGGAGCGGCAATGTCGGTTTGTGGTCTGGATTTTGGGACGTCGAACACGACGCTAGGCACGGTCATCAATGATGTTCCGGTGCTGGCGGCGCTCGAAGACTATCATGTCACAATTCCGAGTGCGATCTTTTACAAGGCCGATACCGGCGCCTTCATCGGCCGCAAAGCGATCGAAGCCTATGTCGAGGGGGCGCCTGGCCGCCTGATGCGCAGCCTTAAATCCGTGCTTGGCACGTCGCTGATCGACGAGACGACGCGCGTCGGCCGCGAACGCGTCAGCTTCCGCAATGTCATCGCCTATTATCTCGGTGCGGTGAAGCGGCGTGCGGAACAGGCCACAGGGCTTGAACTCCGCCAAGTCGTCCATGGCCGTCCCGTCCATTTCGTCGATGACAATCCGGCGGGCGATGCCAAGGCCGAAGCTACGCTGCGCGCCATCGCGAAAGACGTCGGCTTCGAGGACGTCACGTTCCAGTTCGAGCCGATTGCCGCGGCGCTGGATTACGAGCGCCAGATCAATTCGGAGGAGATCGCGCTGATCGCCGATATCGGCGGCGGCACGTCGGATTTCTCCATCGTGCGCCTTTCGCCCGAGCGGCACCGTCTTGCCGATCGCAAGGACGACATTCTCGCCAATGACGGCGTGCGCATCGGCGGTACCGATTTCGACAGACATCTCAGCCTCGGCGTGATCATGCCGCTGCTCGGCTATCGCTCGGCAATGAAGCGCGCGGGGCTCGATGTGCCGTCAGGCTATTTCCACGATCTGGCGACCTGGTCGAGCATCAACCGGATGTACGATTCCAAGGTCATGAATGAGGTGAAACAGGTGCGCTATGAGGCACAGCAGCCGGAGCTGCTGGACCGTCTCGTGCGCGTACTGGACGAGCAGCGCGGCCACACACTGGCCATGGAAGTCGAGGGCGCCAAGATTGGCCTGTCCGACAAGCCGAAATCGAGCATCGCGCTGGACTGGATCGAGCCTGGCCTTGCGGCCGGCGTCGCCCGCAAGGAACTCGTCAGCCATACCCAATTGCTTGCCGATCGGATCACCGCTCGGATCAAGATCTGCCTGAACCAGGCCGGATTGAAGCCCGAAGCGATCGATGCGGTGTTCCTGACCGGCGGTTCGGTGCAGCTCGCCCATGTCCGCAAGGCGATCACGGCGGCCCTGCCGGCCGCCCGCGCCATCGATGGCGACACGTTCGGGGCCGTCGGCAAGGGTCTGACTGTCGAGGCGGCCCGACGCTACGGGCAGGGTTAGACGCCGAGGGCCGGACAAGGCCCGAACGCCTTGTGGCTATGCGTGGCCGTCGCTTGATCCGGCGCCCGGTGCAACCATATTAAGCCCATGGCGAAGCTCTCGAATCGCGACAGGATTCTCACCGCAGGCCTCGCGGTCGTGCATGCGCGCGGCTATGCGGGGGCCAGTGTTCGCGACATCGTGCATGCCGCCGGCGTGCCGCAGGGCACCTTCACCAACCACTTTACCTCCAAGGAAGAATTCGGCCTCGAGATCATCGATCTCTATTTCGCGAAGGGCCGCGAGCTGATGGCGCAGACGCTGCGCAATGAAGGCCTGTCGCCACTGGCGCGGTTGCGCGCCTATATCGATGCCAACGTGGCCCGGCTCACCGAAGACCAGATGTGCAATGGCTGCCTGTTCGGCAACTTCACGGCAGAAGCCAGCGACCACAGCGACCTCATTCGCGACCGGCTGCTGACGATCTTCGCCGATGTTCAGCGGAGTATTGCTGAATGCCTGACCTCCGCGGTGAAAGCCGGCGAGCTGCCGGCCGACTTCAAATGCGCGGAGGTTGCGGGTTTCATCGTCTCCTCGCTGCAGGGCGCCAACCTGCTGTCGAAAGCCGAACGCAGCCCGGCACCGATTGAGCGCTTCGCGCAGGTGCTGTTCAAGCAGGTGCTGCGCTGAGCTGATTGCTGCTCTGCACAGACATTGCCGCTCCCCGGGTCTTTCGCTAAACCGTGCGACATGACAGCGCGGCCCGCAGAGGCCGTCGCCGACAACAAGCGACCGGGAGTGAACCATGAGCCAGACCGCCGTCGGCGCGCGCGCCACGCGCAGCGCGAAATCCGACATCGAAGCCTCAACCATCCGCGCCATTTCCTGGCGGCTGATCCCGTTTCTGGTGCTGGCTTATTTCCTGGCCTATCTCGACCGCGTCAATCTTGGCTTCGCCGCGCTCACCATGAATGCCGAGCTGAATTTCTCGCCCACCGTTTTTGCGTGGGGCGCCGGCATCTTCTTCATCGGCTATTTCATTTTTGAAGTTCCCAGCAATATCGCGCTGGAGAAATTCGGCGCCAGCCGCTGGATCGCGCGCATTATGGTGAGCTGGGGCATCATCTCCGCGCTGATGGCGATCGTCAGTGGCCCGTGGAGCTTCTACACGCTGCGCTTTCTGCTCGGTGTCGCTGAGGCCGGCTTCTTCCCCGGCATTATCCTCTATCTCACTTACTGGTTTCCGGCAGAATATCGCGCGCGTTTCCTCGCCGCCTTCGCGATCGCGGTGCCCGTATCCACGGTGATTGGCGCGCCGATCTCCGGCATGCTGCTGGGGCTCGACGGTGTCATGGGCCTGAAGGGCTGGCAGTGGTTGTTCATCATCGAAGGCATTCCTTCGGTCATTCTCGGCGTCGTCACCTGGTTCTATCTCACCGACAAGCCTGAAAAGGCCGAATGGCTGACGCCCGACCAGAAGATGTGGCTGTCCGACAAGCTTGAAGGCGAGCGCCTTGCCAAGGAGAGCGCCCATGGCATGACGCTGGGGCAGGCGCTGTCGTCGCCGAAGGTGCTGATGCTGAGCGTGGTCTATTTCGGCTTTGTCGGCGCCCTCTATGGCATGCAGTTCTGGCTGCCGCAGATCGTGAAGGCGTTCGGCTTCACCAACCTGCAGACCGGTTTCGTCACCGCGATCCCTTATCTGTTCGGCTCCATTGCCATGGTGTTGTGGGCGCAGCATTCCGACAAGACCCGCGAACGCGTCTGGCATGTCGGTCTGCCGCTGCTGCTGACCGCCGTGGCGCTCGCACTGTCCGGCATCTCCACCAATCCGACCCTGACCATGGTCGCGCTGACGATCGCTGCGATCGGCGTGTTCTGCACCTTCGCCTTGTTCTGGACGCTGCCGACTGCGTGGCTCAGCGGCACGGCGGCCGCGGGCGCCATCGCGCTGATCAATTCGATCGGCAATCTCGCCGGCTTCGGCGGTCCCTATCTGATCGGCTGGGTCAAGGAGCTGACGGGCAGCACCTCGACCGGGCTTCTGGTCCTGGCGGCGATGCCGCTGGTCGCCGGTATTCTCGTGCTGGTCGGCAATCACGGGACAGCAACGGAGTTCGCGGCTACCGGCAAACCGGCGCGGGTGAAATAAGGCCGGGATGGGGTGCGGCAATCTGCCGAAATTGTGACCACTGACGAATATTGACATTCGTCAGTGGTCACGCCTAAATTCCCTTCGAACATTCATTCGAAGGACGCTCGTGATGCTCGGCCACACCAAAGTCAGCGCTTCCCGCAAGCCATTCGCTGCCGCGCTCTTGCTGATCCCGGCCCTTGCTCTGGCCGGATGCGGCAAGAAAACTGAGGCGGAAGCCAAGCCAACCCGCCCCGTGCTGGTCGCGACTGTGCATTACGAGCCGGAATCGCCGCAGCGCAGTTTCGTCGGCACCATCCGCCCGCGGATCGAGACCGATATGGGCTTCCGGGTGACCGGCAAGGTCGCCAAGCGCCTCGTGGAGGTCGGCCAGAACGTCGAGATCGGCCAGCCACTGGCTACGCTCGACGAGGTCGATCTGAAGCTGCAGGCCGAGCAGGCCGTCGCCGAACTCAACGCATCCACGGGCGTGCTGGCCAATGCCACTGCAGCCGAGGGCCGCGCCACCGAATTGCGCGCCAAGGGCTGGTCCACTCAGGCACAGCTCGATCAGGCCAAGGCCACAGGCGACGAAGCCCGCGCGCGTCTCAATCGCGCCGAACGCTCGGTCGAACTCACCAAGAACAGCCTTTCTTATGCGACGCTGATCGCCGACACCCGCGGCGTTGTCACCGCGACGCTGATCGATGCCGGGCAGGTCGTCGCCGCAGGGCAGGCCGCCATCCGTGTCGCGCGTTTCGGCGAGAAGGAGGCGGTGGTTTCCATTCCGGAAACGCTGGTTGGCCGCGCCAAGGAAGGCAAAGCTAGCGTGACGCTGTGGTCCGAGCCCGGCAAGCAATATGCTGCCAAGCTGCGTGAACTGGCGCCCAATGCCGACACCGCGACGCGCACTTATCTCGCCAAGTTCTCGCTGCCCGAGGCCGACGACAAGGTGTCGCTCGGCATGACGGCGACGCTGACGCTCTCCGATCCCGCCACCGAACGCGTTGCGCGCGTGCCGCTCTCGGCGCTGTTCAGCCAGGGCAACAACCCTTCGCTCTACGTCGTGAGCGCATCGGGCGACGTCGCGCTGCAGCCCGTCAAGGTGAAGTCCTATGAGAGCAACGACGTCATCATATCAGGTGGCGTCGATGAAGGTGCCAAGATCGTGACGCTCGGGGTGCAGAAACTGGACCCTGCGCTGAAGGTCCACGTCGTCTCCGCATTGTCGTTTTAAGACACTCGCATTCAAAGGACGAAGCCGATGCATCGCTTCAACCTCTCCGCCTGGGCGGTCAGCCATCCCGCGCTGATCCTGTTTCTGATCATCGCGCTCGGCGTCGGCGGCTTCTTCTCGTACGAGAAGCTGGGCCGCGCCGAAGATCCGTCCTTCACGGTGAAGGTCGTTAACGTCACGGCGATCTGGCCGGGCGCGACCGCCAAGGAAATGCAGGAGCAGGTTGCAGATCCCATCGAGAAAAAGATGCAGGAGCTGCCTTACTTCGACAAGGTGCAGACCTATTCGAAGCCGAACTTCACGGCGCTGCAGGTCACGTTCAAGGACAATGCGCCGGCCAAGGACGTGCCGTTCCTGTTCTATCTGCTGCGCAAGAAGCTTGCCGACGTGCAGGGCAGCTTGCCGGCCAATCTGGTCGGGCCAACGGTCAATGATGAGTTCAGCGACGTCGACTCCATCCTCTACATGATGACTGGTGACGGCGCCGACTTCAAACAGTTGAAGGTGGTCGCTGAAGGCCTGCGCCAGCGCCTGCTGAAGGTGAAAGGCGTCACCAAGGTCAATCTCTACGGCGCCCAGGACGAGCGCATTTTCGTCGAATTCTCCCACGCCAAGCTGGCGACGCTCGGCATCACGCCGCAGACGCTGTTCGACTCGCTCGCCAAGCAGAACGCGATCCAGCCGGCGGGCACGGTGGAAACCTCGTCGCAGCGCGTGCCGCTGCGTGTCACCGGTGCACTTGATGGCGCCAAAACCGTCGCGGAGACGCCGGTCGAGAGTAACGGGCGCACGTTCCGCCTCGGCGATATCGCGACGGTTAGCCATGGCTTCGTCGATCCGCCGGATTTCAAGGTCCGGCAGAAGGGCCAATACGCACTCGGCATCGGCGTGGTGACGGCGAACGGCGCCAACATTCTTGAACTCGGCAAGGACGTCGAAAAGGCCAAGAATGAGTTCATGGTCGCCGTCCCGCAGGGCGTCAATGTCGAGCAGATCGCCGATCAGCCGCTGGTGGTCGAACACGCCGTTGGCGAATTCACGCACTCGTTCATCGAGGCCCTGGGGATCGTGCTGTTCGTCAGCTTCCTTGCGCTCGGCTGGCGCACCGGCATCGTGGTCGCACTGTCGGTGCCGTTGGTGCTTGGTATCGTCTTCATGGTCATGAATGCGATGGGCATGGACCTGCATCGCATCACGCTCGGCGCGTTGATTATCGCGCTCGGCCTCCTGGTCGACGACGCGATCATTGCGGTCGAGATGATGGTGGTGAAAATGGAACAGGGCTGGGACCGCGTGCGCGCAGCGTCCTTCGCCTGGGAGTCCACGGCATTTCCGATGCTCACGGGCACGCTCATTACGGCCGTCGGCTTCCTGCCGATCGGCTTTGCGAATTCCGCAGTGGGCGAATATGCCGGCGGCATTTTCTGGGTTGTGGCGATATCGCTGATCGCCTCGTGGTTCGTCGCGGTGATCTTCACGCCCTATATCGGCGTCAAGCTGCTGCCGAATTTTGCTGCCCACGGAAAGGCCAATCACGATCCGCATGCGGTCTATGAGACGCGCATGTATCGCGGGTTGCGCAGCGTCGTGCAGTGGTGCGTCACGCACCGCATCAAGGTGGTGGCTGCCACCGTCGGCATCTTCATCGCGGCCATCGTCGGTTTCGGCCATGTCCAGCAGCAGTTCTTCCCGCTGTCTGAGCGCCCCGAACTGTTCCTGCAGCTGCGCCTGCCGGAAGGCACGGCCTTTGGCGTTACCGAAAAGGCGGTCAAGGACGCCGAGAAGCTGCTCAAGGACGACAAGGACATCGCCACCTATACGGCCTATGTCGGCCGCGGCTCGCCGCGCTTCTGGCTCGGCCTCAATCCGCAGCTCCCGAACGAGGCCTTCGCCGAGATCGTGATTGTGTCCAAGGATGTCGAGGCACGTGAGCGCATCAAGTCCAAGATCGAGAAGGCCGTCGCCGATGGCCAGCTGCCGGAAGCACGCGTGCGCGTCGATCGCTTCAATTTCGGTCCGCCGGTCGGTTTCCCCGTCCAGTTCCGCGTCATCGGGCCGGATACCGCGACCGTGCGGGATATAGCCTACAGGGTGCGCGAAGTAATGCGCGCCAACAAGAATATGGTCGATCCGCAGCTCGACTGGAACGAACAGACACCTTCCCTCAGGCTGGTGGTCGACCAGGATCGCGCCCGTGCGCTCGGCCTGACGCCGCAGGAGTTGTCACAATCCCTGGCGATGCTGATCTCCGGCGCGTCGGTCACGAACGTGCGTGACGGTATCGAGAAAGTGGGTGTCGTTGCCCGTGCCGTTCCGTCGGAACGCCTCGATCTCGGCCGTGTGGGCGATCTCACTATCATCTCGCGCAACGGCGTTCCGGTGCCGCTGTCGCAGGTGGCGAAGATCGAATACGCCCATGAGGAGCCGATCCTTTGGCGCCGTAACCGCGACATGGCGATCACCGTGCGCGGCGACGTCGTCGACGGCGTGCAGCCGCCGGATGTCACCAACCAGATCTGGCCGCAGTTGCAGCAGATCCGCGACAGCCTGCAGCCGGCCTACCGCATCGAGATCGGCGGCGCGGTGGAAGAATCCAGCAAGGGCAATGCCTCGATCGCCGTGCTGTTTCCGCTGATGATGATCATCATGCTGACGCTGCTGATGGTGCAGTTGCAGAGCTTCTCGCGCCTGATCCTGGTGTTCCTGACGGCGCCGCTCGGCATCGTCGGCGCCTCGTTGGCGCTGAACGTCGCCAACAAGCCGTTCGGCTTCGTGGCACTGCTCGGCCTGATCGCGCTGGCGGGTATGATCATGCGCAACGCCGTTATTCTGGTGGATCAGATCGAAACCGACGTGCGGCACGGCCTGACCCGCCGCGAAGCCATCGTCGAGGCGACCGTGCGCCGTGCGCGTCCGGTCATCCTGACGGCGCTGGCGGCCATTTTGGCGATGATCCCGCTGTCGCGCTCGGCCTTCTGGGGGCCGATGGCGGTCACCATCATGGGTGGATTGTTTGTGGCGACGTTCTTGACGTTGTTGTATCTCCCGGGTCTCTATGCGCTATGGTTTCGCAAGAGCCTGGATGAACGCGGATCGGGTGAGGATGTGGATCATCACGCACCGCACCATCACGACAAGCAACAGGCCTTTCCGCTTGCTGCCGAATAACTGAAGACTGCACTCCGAGATGACTCTGATTTCTGATCACGTCGAAGCCGATATGCGGGGCCGCATCGTTGTGGTCGCGGAAAAGCTGTTTCGTGAAATCGGCTACCAGAAGACCACCGTGGCTGATATCGCCAAGGTGCTCCGGATGAGCCCGGCGAACGTCTATCGCTTCTTCGATTCGAAGAAGTCGATCATCGCGGCCGTGGCGCAGCGATTGATGGGGGAAGTTGAAGAGGCCGCTGGAGCGATTGCTGAAAATCCGCAGCCGGCCGCCGCGCGGCTCCGCGAACTGCTGACGTCGATCCATGAGATGAATGCCGAACGCTATGTCGGCGATGCCAAGCTGCATGAGATGGTCGCCATCGCCATGGAAGAGAGTTGGGATGTCTGCACTGCTCATATGGAGCGCATCACCGTTACCATCGGCGGTGTCATCGCGGACGGTGCTGCCAAGGGTGAGTTTCAGGCTCCGGAAGTCGAATTGGCAGCCATGTGCGCCTGCACCGCCATGATGCGGTTCTTTCACCCGCAGATGATCGCGCAATGTGCGACGAAACCTGGCCCGACCCTGGACCAGATGATCGACTTCGTTCTTGCCGGGTTGGCCCCGCGGGGCTAGACGATCTCTCTGACGTCAATTCAGGGGATCTTCCGCGTGACCGCATTCGATCTGCATTCTTACGAGCCCGTCAACGGCCACGGCCTCAAGCACGATCCCTTCAATGCCATCATCGGTCCGCGTCCGATCGGGTGGGTCTCCTCCCGGGATGCCAATGGCCACGTTAATCTGGCGCCATACAGCTTCTTCAACGCCTTCAACTACACGCCGCCGCTGATCGGCTTTTCCAGCATCGGGATCAAGGACTCCGCCCGCAACATGCAGGCGACGAAGGAATTCGTCTGGAATTTGGCCACCATGGATCTGGCCAAGCAGATGAACGCCACGGCGGCGCATGTCGGCCCGGAAGTCGATGAATTCGAGATCGCCGGCCTGACGCCGGTGCCGAGCAAGCTGGTCAATGTGCCACGGGTCGGCGAAGCCCGCGTTGCTTTCGAGTGCAAGGTGACCCAGATCATCGAACTCAAGGGCGCCAACGGCGCTTCGGCCAACGCCTTCCTCACCATGGGTGAAGTCGTCGCCGTGCATATCGACAAGACCCTGATCGTGGATGGCGTGTACCAGACCGCATTGGCTGGCCCGATCCTGCGCGCCGGCCGCCGCGGCGACTATTTCCACATCAAGCAGGACGCCATGTTCGAGATGAACCGGCCGGACTGAGGCCGGCTATTCTTCCGGCATTTCGGTCGCGCGACCACTGGTCACGCGGCGGGAAATCGCCTTTCGGGAACCGTTGCGGTATCCTGTCGTTAATGATGGCTCGATGCTGTCAAATTTCGCTTGAATTTCAATGCGAAAGCTAAAGTGACACCGACACCGTCCCGCTAAGAGCGTCTGCCTTTTGGCGCCCGTGGTCCGCCCGGACTGCTGGTCGTCTCGATTGAGAGGAAGCCTCCATGAGCTCGTCCAGCTTGCGCCGTGATTATCTCACCAAGCCGATCTTTGGCTGGGCCAAGGGCGTGCTACCGAAAATGTCGGATACCGAGCGCGAGGCGCTGGAAGCCGGCGACGTCTGGTGGGATGCGGATCTGTTCACCGGCAATCCGAACTGGGCCAAGCTGCTCGCCGTCAAGCCGGCCACACTGACGGACGAAGAACAGGCCTTCATGACCGGGCCGGTGGATCGCCTCTGCGAGATGATCGACGACTGGAAGATCAATTGGGACTTGCGCGATCTGCCGCCGGACGTCTGGGAGTTCATCAAGCGCGAAAAGTTCTTCGGTATGATCATTCCGAAGGAATTCGGAGGTCTTGGCTTCTCGCCTTATGCGCATTCGGAAGTGGTGCGCAAGATTTCGTCGCGGTCGGTGGTCGCCGCCGTCACCGTGATGGTGCCCAACTCGCTCGGCCCCGGCGAACTGCTGATGAAATTCGGCACCGACGCGCAGCGCCAGCGCTGGCTGCCGCGCCTTGCCGATGGACGCGACATTCCCTGTTTCGGCCTCACCAGCCCGGAAGCGGGCTCGGACGCGGCCTCGATGATCGACAGCGGCATCATCTGCAAGGGCACCTTCGAAGGCCAGGAGGTTCTGGGCCTGCGCCTCAACTGGCACAAGCGCTACATCACGCTCGGCCCGGTCGCGACGCTGATCGGTCTCGCCTTCAAGGCCTATGACCCCGATCACCTCGTGGGCTCACAGGATGAGCTTGGCATCACGGTTGCGCTGATCCCGCATGATCTTCCGGGCGTCGAGATCGGCCAGCGCCATCTACCGTCGATGCAGGTGTTCCAGAACGGCCCGAACTGGGGCCGCGACGTTTTCATCCCGCTCGACTACATCATCGGCGGTCAGGAGCGGCTTGGTCAGGGTTGGAAGATGCTGATGTCGGCGCTCGCCGCCGGCCGTGGCATCTCATTGCCGTCCCTGTCTGCGGCCGGTGCCGCCTATGCCGCGCGCACCACTGGTGCCTATGCCCGCATCCGCGAACAGTTCAACATTTCGATCAGCAAGTTCGAAGGCATCGAGGAGCCGCTCGCCCGCATCGCCGGCACGGCCTATCTGCTCGATGCCGCACGGCGCCTGACCTCGGCGGCGCTCAATCAAGGCCATCATCCCGCGGTTATCTCCGGCATCATGAAGCTGCATGCCACCGAGCGTATGCGCCTGGCCATCGATGATGCCATGGACATCCATGGCGGCAAGGCTGTGATCGACGGACCGCAGAATTATATGGGCAATCTCTATCGCGCGGTGCCGGTCGGCATCACGGTGGAAGGTGCCAACATCCTGACGCGCAATCTCATCGTGTTCGGGCAGGGCGCCATCCGCGCGCATCCCTATTTGTTGCAGGAAATGAATGCGCTCGGCGATCCCGACAAGGCGAAGGGCTTAGAGGCCTTCGACACCGCGTTCTGGAAACATATCGGCCATAGCGTCACCACGCTGTTCCGCGCCTGGGGTCGCTGCTGGACCGGTGGCGTATTCGCGCCTGCGCCGGATGCCGGCGATGCCACACAGTTTTATCGCCAGCTCTCGCGTTATTCCTCGGCCTTCGCATTGTGTGCCGACATGGCGTTGTTGACGCTGGGCGGAGCGTTGAAGCGCAAGGAAATGCTGTCGGCCCGGTTCGGCGATATTCTCTCCGAGCTTTATCTGCTCTCGGCTGCGTTGAAGCGCTGGGAGGACGAAGGCCGCCAGCAGGACGACCTGCCGGCGCTTGAATGGTGTATGGCGTCCGGCTTCAAGACCATCGAGAACCGCTTTGCGGAGATTCTGGCCAACCTGCCGAACCGCTTTGTCGCCGGCATCCTCAAATTCATCGTGCAGCCATATGGTGCATCGGTGCTCGGGCCTTCGGATCGTGTGGTGCATCGCTGCGCGCAGATGATCCTGGAGCCGTCGGCGACGCGCGATCGCCTGACGCCGGACCTTTCGCATGTTGACGACGATCGCGGGCTGGCGCGGCTGGAGAAGGCGTTCAAACTGGTGACATCGAGTGACGATATTGCCAAGCGCATCCGCACGGCAAAGCTCAAGAACTGGAAGGATGCAGTGGCACAGGGCGTCATCACTCAGGCCGAGGGCGAAAAGCTCGCCGCTGCGCAGGAAGCCGTCAAGCTGGTGATCGAGGTCGATCACTTCGCACCGGAAGAGCTGTCGCCCGGCTATAAGAAGTCCGATAACGTGCACCAGTTCTTCCAGGAACTTGGTGAGCAGCGGGCAGCAAGCTGATGGCAAGACTTTCATGACAAGACCAGTCTATATCGTCGACGGCAGCCGCACGCCGTTCCTGAAGGCGCGCAGCGGCCCCGGCCCGTTCACCCCTGTCGATCTCGCCGTGCAATGCGGACGCCCGCTGCTGGCACGGCAGCCATTTGCACCAAATGCCTTCGATCAGGTGATCCTCGGCTGCGTCAATGTCATCGCCGACGAGATGAATCCTGCGCGCGTCGCCGCGCTTCGGCTCGGTATGGGCGAGGCGATGGTGGCCTTCACCGTGCAGATCAATTGCGGCTCCGGCATGCAGTCGATCGACACCGGCTATCGCTATATCCGCGAGGGGAATGCCGATTTGATTCTCGCTGGCGGTGCCGAAGCGCTCAGCCACGCGCCGCTGGTCTGGCCGCAGAACGGCGTACGCTGGTTCGCCGGGCTTGCCATGGCCAAGGGTGTGCTCGGCAAGGTGGCGGCGATCGCCAAGGCCCGGCCGGCTTATTTCAAGCCGATCATCGGCCTCGAGCGCGGTCTCACCGATCCGATCACCGACCTCAATATGGGCCAGACCGCCGAGAAGGTCGGGCACCTGTTCGGCATCACGCGTGCGCAGGCCGATGCCTATGCCGTCGAAAGTCACAAGCGCCTTGCGCATGCGCAGGAACAGGGCTGGCTGAAGGGTGAGGTCGAAACCGCCTTCGATCGCAAGGGCAATTTCTACGACCACGATGACGGCGTCCGCGCGGATTCGTCGGTCGACAAGCTCGCGACGCTGAAGCCGGTATTCGAACGTCCGTGGGGGCAGGTCACCGCCGGCAATTCCTCGCAGATCACCGACGGTGCATCATGGATGATCCTTGCGTCCGAAGACGCGGTGGTGAAACACGGTCTCAAGCCGAAGGCGGTGATCGTCGACAGCCAGTGGTCTGCGCTCGATCCGTCGATCATGGGCCTTGGTCCGGTGTTGTCGTCGAACGATCTGTTGAAGCGCAACAACATGACGATTCAGGACATCGAGACCTGGGAGCTCAACGAAGCCTTCGCCACGCAGGTACTCGGCTGTCTCGCCGCGTGGAAAGACGAAAAATTCTGCCGTGAGGTGCTCGGCCTCGATGGCGCTGCCGGCGAGATCGATCGCGCCAGGCTCAATGTCGATGGGGGGGCGATCAGCCTCGGCCATCCCGTTGGCACGTCCGGCAACCGCATTGTGCTGCATCTCGTCAATGCGATGAAGCGGCTCGGCACCAAAAGGGGAATCGCTACCGAATGTATCGGCGGCGGCCTCGGTGGCGCGATGTTGATCGAGACGGTGTGAGGGCGTCATGGACAGCAAGATCATGGACGTTCTTGGGGATCGCGTGCTCGAACTCGGGCCGGCTCCCGACACATCGGGCGCTTATCGCCACTTCAAGCTGACGCGCGATGCCGATGGCATCGCGTGGCTGTTGTTTGACCGCGCCGATGCCAGCGCCAATACGCTGCCGGCTGTGGTGCTGGAAGAATTCGATCAGGTGCTGAATGCGCTGGAAGCCCAGCGCCCGACCGGCATCGTGGTTCGTTCGGCCAAGATGTCCGGCTTCATCGCCGGCGCCGACGTTAATGAATTTCGCGGCGCCAGCGACCCATTGGAAGTCGAAACGCAGATCAGCCGCGCTCACGCGGTGATCGATCGCTTCGAGGCGCTGAAGATCCCGACGGTGGCCGTCATTCACGGTTTCTGCCTGGGCGGAGGCCTCGAAGTGGCACTGGCCTGCCAGATGCGTATTGCCATTGACGGTGCGCGCTTCGGTTTTCCGGAAGTCATGCTTGGCCTGCATCCAGGTTTGGGCGGCACCGCGCGCTTCACGCATCTGGTCAATCCAATGCAGGCGATGCCGCTGATGTTGACCGGCAAGACCATCGACGCGCGCAAGGCGAAAGCGATCGGCCTTGTCGATGCGGTGACTGAGGAACGCCATGTCCGTAACGCCGTGCGCGATGCGGTGTTCGGCAAGCTCAAGCGCGCCAAGCCGAGTGCGCTGATCCCGATCATGAACTTCTCGCCGGTGCGTGGCATTCTCGCCTCGCGCATGGTCGCTGAAGCCTCGAAGGCTGCGCCGCGCGAACATTATCCCGCGCCCTATGCGCTGATCGAGCTCTGGGAGAAACATGGCGGCGACCGTGCGGCGATGCTCAATGCCGAGAAGGCGTCCTTCGCCCGGCTAATGGTGACGCCGACGGCGCAGAACCTGATTCGCGTCTTCTTTCTGCGCGAGCAGATGAAGAAGCTCGCCGGTGACGGCAATACCATCAAGCATGTCCATGTCATCGGCGCCGGCGCCATGGGCGGCGACATCGCGGCGTGGTGCGTGCATCAGGACATCCGCGTCACGCTGGCCGACATGAAGCCCGAGCCGATCGCGGGCGCCATGAAGCGCGCCGCCGATCTCTATAGCAAGATCATCCGCAAGCGCACCGATCAGCGTGATACGCTGGATCGCCTGATCCCCGATATGGACGGCGAGGGCGTACGCAATGCCGACCTCATCATCGAGGCGGTGTCGGAGAAGCTTGAGCTGAAGCAGAAGGTCTATGCCGGCGTCGAACCGCGTATGAAGCCTGATGCGATCCTCGCCACCAACACATCCAGCATCCCGTTGCAGGATCTGCGCAGCACGCTCGCCAGGCCGGAGCGATTGCTCGGCCTGCACTTCTTCAACCCGCTGTCCCGCCTGCAACTGGTCGAAGTCGTCAGCCATGACGGCGTGGATCAGGATATGCTGAAGAAGGCCACGGCTTTCGTCGGCGCAATTGATCGCCTACCGCTGCCGGTGAAGAGTTCGCCGGGTTTCCTCGTCAATCGCGCGCTGACGCCTTACATGCTCGAGGCGATGATGCTGATGGAGGAGAAAGTCGACAAGGAAACCATCGACGCCGCCGCCGAGCAATTCGGCATGCCGATGGGTCCGATCGAACTGGCCGATCAGGTAGGCCTCGATATTTGTTTGGCCGTCGGCGACATGCTGCGCTCCAAGTTCGGCGACCTGCTGCCACCGACGCCGGCCTGGCTGCGCGAGAAGGTCAACAAGGGCGAGCTCGGCAAGAAGACTGGCAAGGGCTTCTATACGTGGCGCGACGGCAAGGCCGAGAAGAGTTCCAGTGCGGTTGCCACCGCGCGGCCGACACAGGAGATGATCGATCGCCTGGTGCTGCCGATGTCCAATGTCTGCGTCGCCTGTCTGCGCGAAGGCATCGTCGACAATGCCGATGTGGTCGATGGCGCACTGATTTTCGGAACAGGTTACGCGCCATTCCGCGGCGGCCCGTTGAACTATGCGCGGACGCGTGGAACCGAGAATATCACCGCCACGCTGCGCACGCTGGCGGCCCGGTTCGGCGATCGCTTCTCGCCGGATGCCGGCTGGGAAACCTTTAAATGATGACTCAATTTGCGGCAGGCTTTGCTCATGACTGAATCAACGACGCAGCCAGTGACGGGGCTGGATGCGGAACCGACCGGCGATCTCACCATCCGCACGGTCGCAATGCCGGCAGATACCAATGCCAATGGCGATATCTTTGGCGGCTGGCTGCTCAGCCAGATGGATCTCGGCGGCGGCATCTTTGCCGCCAAAGTGGCGAAGACGCGCACGGTCACCGTCGCCATCGAGGCGATGACCTTCCGCAAGGCCGTTCATGTCGGTGACGTCGTGTCCGTGCATGCGGAACTGGTGCGGATGGGCCGCACGTCACTTACCGTGCATATCGAGGCCTGGGTGCTTCGCCGCAACGAAAACGCCCCGATCCTGGTGACCGATGGCAATTTCACCTTCGTGTCCATTGACGAGGCGGGGCGCCCGCAGGTGATCAAGCGTCCGGACGCGACGATCTCGACCTGAGCAATTCTAAACACCGGCGGGAACGAAATACCTCCTCTGCAGTTAGTGGCCCGGAATATGCATCGCCTATCGCGTAGGGGGCCGCCATGTCAGACACTTACATCATCGAAGTCTCATCGCAGGCTGCCGGCATCGTGGTTCGCGATCCCGGTGGGTACAGGTTCTTCGCCGCGTCTCACCGTTTCAACCCGATGGAAGGCCAACTGTTTCGCAATGCGCGCGAAGCTGAACGCGCTGCCTTTCAGTTCGCGCAGGGTATCCAAGCAGCTGTGACGCCCTAGAGGGCGACTCTCTTACGACATCGCGGCGGCGAAGCGCATGGCGCCTGCGCCGGTGATGCGTTGACCATTGCCGTCAACACCCGCACCATGGAACCGTTCGATCCGAGGTGCTGTCGTGACTGCTGGCCTGACCCATCGCCAATCCGAAATCCTGAATCATGCGCGCGCCTTTGGCCGCGTGATGGTCGATGATCTGGTGCGCCGCTTCGAGGTGTCCGCACAGACCATCCGCAAGGATCTCAACGATCTCTGCGACCAGCGCCTGCTCACGCGTATCCACGGCGGCGCCATCGTCGCGTCCGGCGTCGAAAACCTCGCTTATGAAGCGCGGCGATTCGTGGCCGCCGAAGAGAAGAAGGCGATCGGCGTTGCTGCCGCGGCGCAGATTCCCAATGGCTCGTCGCTGTTCATCAATATCGGCACCACCACGGAAGAAGTCGCGAGCGCGCTGATCAATCACGAAAACCTGCTGGTCATTACCAACAATCTCAATGTGGCGATGATGCTCTATCGTCACCCGCATATCGAGGTGATTGTCGCCGGTGGCACCGTGCGCCGCTCCGATGGTGCGGTGATCGGCTCCACGGCGATCAAGCTGATTGGCCAATTCAAGGTCGATTACGCCATCATCGGCGCCTCGGCGATTGACGAGGAGGGTGCGCTGCTCGACTTCGACTATCGCGAGGTGCAGGCGGCGCAGGCGATCATCGCCAATGCCCGCAATGTCATGCTGGTCTGCGATTCGACCAAGCTGCGGCGCTCGGCGGCCGTGCGCATCGCCCATATCAGCCAGATCCAGACCTTCGTCACCGACGTGCCGCTGCCGCCCTCCTTGCAGGAGATCTGCCGGAGCCGGGGCGTTCAGGTGATCGCCGCCCTGCCGGGCTCCGCCGACGATGCGGACGACCTGGAACCCGAGCCGACCCCGCTTTAGACCCTGTTCAGATCCCGAAAACGCCAGTTGCTTTCGTTTTAGGTTGTGGTTTAATCGAAAGCGAAAGCCAAATCGCTGAAAGCGAAGATGGCGCGTCCGAAGGAAGGCGCCAGACAATTGGCGCAGGAGGGGAGACGGGGTGGGTCAGATCTACGACCTCGCAATCATTGGTGGTGGTGTGAACGGCTGCGGCATCGCCCGCGACGCCGTCGGCCGCGGCAATTCCGTGTTCCTTTGCGAGATGAACGATCTGGCCAGCGGCACCTCATCCTGGTCGACCAAGCTGATCCACGGCGGGTTGCGCTATCTCGAATATTACGATTTCAAACTGGTACGCCACGCGCTGCTGGAACGCGAAGTTCTCTGGCAGATCGCGCCGCATATCATCCGTCCCCTGCGTTTCGTGCTGCCGCATCACGCCGGTCTGCGGCCCGCCTGGCTGCTGCGCTTGGGGTTGTTTCTCTACGACCATATCGGCGGCCGTAAGCTTCTGCCCCCGACGCGCACGCTTGACCTCACCCGCGACGAGACCGGCAAGCCGCTGGCGCCCGGCCGGTTCAAGCGTGGCTTTGAATATTCCGACTGCTCGGTCGATGATGCGCGCCTTGTCGTGCTCACCGCGCGTGATGCCGCCGACCGGGGCGCTGAGATCCGCACGCGCACGCGCGCAACCGAGATCAGGCAGGCCGACGGGATGTGGCAGGTCACGGTGCAGGATAAGGCGACGGGCGACCGCTCGACCATCAGCGCGCGCACGCTGGTCAATGCCGGTGGTCCGTGGGTCGAGAATGTTCTGGCGGTCGGTGCCGGCGTCAATGCGAAAGCGAAAGTCCGCCTCGTGCAGGGCTCGCATATCGTGGTGCCGAAACTTTACAGCCACGATCGTGCCTACATCTTCCAGAACGCCGATGGTCGTATCGTGTTTGCGATTCCCTATCAGGACGATTTCACCCTGATCGGTACCACCGATATCGATTATGATGGTGATCCCGCCGATGTGAAAATCTCTGCCGACGAGATCAATTATCTCTGCAAGTCGGTCAGCGAATATCTTGCGCGGCCAGTGCTGGCCGAAGACGTGGTGTGGACCTATTCCGGCGTGCGTCCGCTCTATGACGACGGCGCCAATGAGGCCAAGGCGGCGACGCGCGACTATGTGTTCGAGCTCGATCTGCCCGGTGGCCTGCCGCTGCTGTCGATCTACGGCGGCAAGATCACGACCTATCGTCGTCTCGCCGAAGAAGCCTTGCAGAAGCTTGCGCCGTATCTGAAGGGCACCAAGGCCAGGGAAGGCTGGACGGCCCATGCCACGCTGCCTGGCGGTGATTTTGATGTCTCCGCGGTCGATGCGCTGATCGCCGAATTGTTGCGCGACTATCCGTTCCTCACCCCGGCCCATGCCAACCGCCTGGCGCATGCCTATGGCACGCGCGCCGCGAAGATGCTGGGCACCGCGAAATCGCTGGCCGATCTCGGTCAGGCCTTTGGCGCAACGCTGACCGAGCGCGAAGTGCGCTATCTCATGGCGCATGAATGGGCCGTCAGTGCCGAGGATATCGTGTGGCGCCGTTCCAAACTCGGTCTGCGCCTGTCGAAGGAAGAGATCGCGGCTCTCGATCAATGGCTGCAGGCTAATCGCGCCCAGCCCGCCAATCCAATGCGTGAAGCGGGAGCGCGGTCATGAGCGTCGCACTCGATCACGTCTCGCAGATGGTTGATGGAGTCACGACGATCCGTGACGTCTCGCTGACGCTGGAGCGCGGCACCTTGAACGTGTTGCTCGGGCCAACGCTGGCCGGCAAGACCTCGATCATGCGGCTGCTGGCCGGGCTCGACAAGCCAACACAAGGCCACGTGTTGGTCGATGGCAAGGACGTCACCGGCGTCGATATCCGTAAGCGTTCGGTGGCGATGGTCTATCAGCAGTTCATCAATTACCCCTCGCTGTCGGTCTATGAGAATATCGCCTCGCCGCTGCGCGTGCAGGGCAAGCCGAAAGCCGAGATTGAAACCCGCGTGCACGAAGCCGCGGCCTTGCTCAAGCTTGAGCCCTATCTGAAGCGCACGCCGCTGCAGCTCTCCGGTGGCCAGCAGCAGCGCACCGCCATTGCCCGCGCGCTGGTCAAGGGTGCCGATCTCGTGCTGCTCGACGAGCCGCTCGCCAATCTCGACTACAAGCTCCGCGAGGAATTGCGCACCGAACTGCCGAAAATATTCGAGGCCTCCGGTGCGATCTTCGTCTATGCGACGACGGAGCCTTCCGAAGCGCTTTTGTTGGGCGGCAGCACCGTGTGTCTGTGGGAAGGCCAGGTTTTGCAGGTCGGCCAGACTTCCAAAGTCTATCGCCATCCCGAGACTCTCAAGGCCGCCGAAGTGTTCTCCGATCCGCCACTCAATCTGGTGGTGATCGAGAAGAAGAACGGAAATGTGCACTATGCCGGTGGCGCGACAGCGCCCGCCAGCGGGCTCTACGCAAACCTCGCCGACGGCAGCTATCGCGTTGGCTTCCGCGCGCATCAGCTCGAAGTCGCCAGTGGTCTCGCCGGACGGCATGCGTTTCCGGCCGAAGTGACCGTGACCGAAATCACCGGGTCGGAAAGCTTCGTCCATCTGAAGCGCGACGCGTCGAACTGGGTTGCGGTGCTGCAGGGCGTGCATGAATTCCTGCCCGGCCACATGCTCGACGCCGTGCTCGATCCCACCAATCTGTTCGTCTTCGATGGCAGCGACCGTCTGGTTGCCGCTCCCAACACTGTGCAGGGAGCGTAACATGGCCCGCATCGATCTCGTCGATCTCGCGCAGTCCTACAGCGGCCCCGATGCCGATCTGGAGAGCTTTGCCCTCAAGCCGATCTCCATGACCTGGCGGCAGGGCGGCGCCTATGCGCTGCTCGGCCCATCCGGTTGCGGCAAGACCACGCTGCTCAATTTGATCTCCGGCATCGTGACGCCGACGCGCGGGCAGATCCTGTTCGACGGCAAGGATATCACGCCGCTGTCGACGCAGAAACGCAACATCGCGCAGGTGTTCCAGTTTCCGGTCATCTACGACACCATGACAGTCGGCGAGAATCTCGCTTTTCCGCTGAAGAATCGCGGCGTGCCGAAGGCGCAGATCGATGCACGTGTCGCCGAGATCGGCGAGCTCCTCGATCTCACACCCTATCTGAATCGCAAGGCGACGCGGCTGACACCCGATGCCAAGCAGAAAATCTCGCTCGGCCGCGGTCTGGTGCGCTCCGATGTCGCCGCCGTGCTGTTCGACGAGCCGCTGACGGTGATCGATCCCGCCCTGAAATGGGAACTACGCTCGAAGCTCAAGGCACTGCACCGCGCGCTTGACCTGACCATGATCTACGTGACCCACGACCAGACCGAGGCGTTGACCTTTGCCGATACGGTGGTGGTGATGCATGACGGGCGTGTCGTACAGTCCGGCACGCCGCAGGAGCTGTTCGACAAGCCCGCACATACATTCGTCGGCTATTTCATCGGCTCGCCCGGCATGAATATCGTGCCGGCCGAAGTCAGCGGCCGCGAGGCGCGCATCGGCGGGCACGTGATCGCGCTGCAGCGCAGTTACGACAAGTTGCCAGCGGGCGCGACAATCGAAATCGGCGTTCGCCCCGAATTTGTCCATGTTGCGACGCCCGCACCGGGCTTGCTGTTGGCGCAAGTCGAGCGGGTCGACGATCTCGGCCGTATCAGTTTCGCGCGCGTCCGCATCGGCGGCGTCAAGTTCGCCGCGCGCGTACCTCAGGGATTTTCTATTGCGGGGAGCGATGTCGGGCTGGTGTTCGATCCCGGCCGGGTGCACGTTTACGCCGACAGCCGCCTTGTTGAAGGGGTTGCATGATGGACAAGACCGTCAATCAAAAAGCCTGGTTCCTCGTCCTGCCGGTGTTCCTCATCGTGGCGTTCTCCGCGGTGCTGCCGTTGATGACGGTCGTGAACTATTCGGTGCAGGACACCTTCGGCAACAACCAGTTCTTCTGGAACGGCGTTGGCTGGTTCAAGGAGCTGCTCGATCCCTCCAGCGATCTCGGCGGGCGCTTCTACGCGTCGCTGCTGCGCAATCTGGCTTTCTCCGCGATCATCCTCGCCATCGAAGTGCCGCTCGGCATTCTGGTCGCGTTGTCGATGCCGCGTGACGGCTGGCGCGTCGCAGCCTGCCTAGTGATCCTCGCGCTGCCGCTTTTGATTCCATGGAACGTGGTCGGCACCATCTGGCAGATCTTCGGGCGGCCGGACATTGGTCTGCTCGGCTACACGCTCAATCACATGGGCATCGACTATAACTATGTGTCGAACGAGTTCGATGCCTGGGCGACCGTCATCGTGATGGATGTCTGGCACTGGACCAGCCTCGTTGCGCTGCTGTGTTACGCAGGCCTGAAGTCGATCCCCGATGCCTATTATCAGGCTGCGCAAATCGACGGCGCGTCGCGCTGGGCCGTGTTTCGCGCGATCCAGCTGCCCAAGCTCAATCGCGTGCTGCTGATCGGCGTGCTGCTGCGCTTCATGGATAGTTTCATGATCTATACCGAGCCCTTCGTGGTCACCGGTGGCGGGCCCGGCAATTCGACCACCTTCGTCTCCATCGAGCTCGTCAAGATTGCGCTCGGTCAGTTCGATCTCGGCAAGGCCGCGGCGCTGTCGCTGGTCTACAACATCATCGTGCTGATCGTGTGCTGGATATTCTACACCGTGATGACCAATGCCGGCGTCGATCACACCAAGCGCGAGGGAGCGGTCTGATGCATACGATCCCTGGGCGTCGCATTATCCTGCTACTGTTTTTGGTGTTCTTGCTGCTGCCGATCTACTGGCTCGTGAATATGAGCTTCAAGACCAATGGCGAGATCGTTTCGACCATGACGCTGTGGCCGCACCAGCCGACGCTGGAGAATTACACGCGGATCTTCACCGATGAGAGCTGGTATTCCGGTTACATCAATTCGCTGAAATACGTCATCATTAACACCATCCTGTCGATCTCTTTCGCGCTGCCGGCGGCTTACGCGTTCTCGCGCTATCGTTTCCTCGGCGACAAGCACCTGTTCTTCTGGCTGCTGTCGAACCGGATGGCGCCGCCCGCCGTATTCGCGCTGCCATTCTTCAATCTCTATTCGGCCATCGGCCTGTTCGACACGCCATGGGCCGTGGCGCTGGCGCATTGCCTGTTCAACGTGCCGCTCGCAGTATGGATCCTCGAAGGCTTCGTGTCCGGCGTGCCGCGCGAGATCGACGAGACGGCATTTCTCGATGGCTACTCATTCCCGAAGTTCTTCGTGAAGATTCTCGTGCCGTTGATCGCGTCGGGCATCGGCGTCGCTGCCTTCTTCTGCTTTATGTTCTCCTGGGTCGAACTGCTGCTGGCGCGCACGCTGACCTCGGTGAATGCCAAGCCGATTTCCGCGGTCATGACGCGTACCGTGTCGGCCTCTGGTATGGATTGGGGCCTGCTCGCCGCCGCCGGCGTGCTGACCATCATCCCCGGTGCCCTCGTCATCTGGTTCGTCCGCAATTACATCGCGCGCGGGTTCGCGCTTGGCCGGGTCTAGGAGGTCGTCATGGAAAACATCGCATGGATGGCCTGGACGCCGCCGACGGCGATCTTCTTCGGCCTGCTGGCACTCACGCTGGGCACCATGACTTGGCTCGCAGTCGCCTATCCCGAAGCCGAACGCATCGGCATCCTGCGCATTCCTACCACGCGCGGCGACCGGCTGTTCCTGTCGCTGATCGCAGCGGCCGTCATCCACCTGTTGTGGATCGGCTTCGTCGGCAGCGATCCGATCGCGACGCTGCCGATCGGCGAGGAGGGAGTTGAAATCTCGAATCTGTGGTTCGGGACATTGATTTCGCTGGTCTCGGCGGTGGCAATTTTCCGCACCGTCTGACCGGCATGGACTGCAGTCCCGGGATGAACCCGGGCCTGAAACAGAAGTGAGGGAGGAAGCTATGAGGCACCTGACGACACAGGCACGTCGCCCGACGCGCCATATCATGATGACCAGCGCTGCTGCGTTGATCACGGCGACTGCGTTGCTCGCCGCGCCGGCCAAGGCCGACGACGCCACCATTCAGAAGTGGATCGACAGCGAATTCCAGCCATCCACGCTGTCGAAGGCTGAGCAGCTGAAGGAACTGCAGTGGTACGAGAAGGCCGCGCAGCCATTCAAGGGCATGGAGATCAATATCGTCTCCGAAACCATCACCACGCACGAATACGAATCGCGCACGCTGGCCAAGGCGTTCTCCGAAATCACCGGCATCAAGCTGAAGCATGACCTGATCCAGGAAGGCGACGTGGTCGAGAAGCTGCAGACCCAGATGCAGTCCGGCAAGAACGTCTATGACGGCTGGATCAACGACTCCGACCTGATCGGCACGCATTTCCGCTACGGCCAGACCATCGCGCTGTCGGACTACATGACCGCAGAAGGCAAGGACGTCACCAGCCCGACGCTCGACGTCAAGGACTTCATTGGAACGTCCTTCACCACCGCGCCGGACAAGAAGATGTATCAACTGCCCGACCAGCAGTTCGCCAACCTTTACTGGTTCCGGTACGACTGGTTCACCAATCCCGACTACAAGGCCAAGTTCAAGGCCAAGTATGGCTACGATCTCGGCGTGCCCGTGAACTGGTCGGCCTATGAAGATATTGCCGAGTTCTTCACCAACGACATCAAGGAGATCAACGGCGTCAAGGTCTATGGCCACATGGACTACGGCAAGAAGGATCCGTCGCTCGGCTGGCGCTTCACCGACGCCTGGCTATCGATGGCCGGCAATGGCGACAGGGGTCTTCCGAACGGTCTGCCCGTCGATGAATGGGGCATTCGCATGGAAGGCTGTCGTCCGGTCGGCTCCTCCGTCGAGCGCGGCGGCGATACCAACGGTCCGGCAGCGGTCTACTCGATCGCGAAATACCTCGACTGGATGAAGAAGTATGCCCCGCCGCAGGCGCAAGGCATGACCTTCTCGGAGTCGGGGCCGGTGCCGGCGCAGGGCAATATCGCCCAGCAGATGTTCTGGTACACCGCCTTCACCGCCGACATGGTGAAGCCGGGTCTTGCGGTCATGAATGCCGACGGTACGCCGAAGTGGCGCATGGCCCCGTCGCCGCATGGCTCGTACTGGAAGGAAGGCATGAAGCTCGGCTATCAGGACGTCGGTTCGGGCACGCTGCTCAAGTCGACGCCTGCCGATCGCCGCAAGGCAGCCTGGCTCTATCTGCAGTTCATCACCTCGAAGACGGTGTCGCTGAAGAAGAGCCATGTCGGTCTCACCTTCATCCGTGAGAGCGATATCTGGGACAAGTCGTTCACCGAACGTGCGCCGAAGCTCGGCGGTCTGGTCGAGTTCTATCGCTCGCCGGCCCGCGTGCAGTGGTCGCCGACCGGCAACAACATCCCGGACTATCCGAAGCTGGCGCAGTTGTGGTGGCAGAACATCGGCGATGCGTCGTCCGGTGCGAAGACCCCGCAGCAGGCGATGGACTCACTGGCCGCAGCTCAGGATTCGGTGCTCGAACGTCTTGAACGATCCAAGGTTCAGGGCGAATGCGGACCGAAGCTGAACAAGAAGGAAACGGCCGAGTTCTGGTATGCGAAGTCCGCCAAGGACGGCAACATCGCGCCCCAGCGCAAGCTGGCCAACGAGAAGCCGAAGGGCGAGACGGTGGACTACGACACGCTGATCAAGTCGTGGCCCGCGACTCCGCCGCAGAAGCGCGCGTCGAACTAAGACGAGCTTTCTGAACAAACAAAAAAGGCCGGGAGCGATCCCGGCCTTTTCTCTTGCTGTCATTCCGGGGTCACGCCCGCAAAGATGCGTGTGCGCCCCGGAATGACGGCGTACTTACTCCGCTGCCTGCTTCGCGCCCAGCACCGGATAATCCGTGTAGCCCTTCGCGCCGCCGCCATAGAACGTCGCCTTGTCGGCATCATTGAGTGGCGCGCCGGCCTTCAGGCGCTCGACCAGATCCGGGTTCGAGATGAACGGCTTGCCGAACGCGATCAGGTCGGCGGCATCGGCCGCGAGAACCTTGTTGGCCAGCGCGAGATCGAAGCCGTTATTGGCGATATATGTGCCCTTGAAGCGCTTGCGCAGGCTGGCATAGTCGAACGGTGCGACATCGCGCGGACCGCCGGTCGCGCCTTCGACGACATGCAGATAGACCAGCTTCTCGGCGCTGAGCCCGTCGGTGATGTAGTCGAACAGCTTTTGCGCCTGCGTGTCGGCGGCGGCATCGTTGGCCGGCGTCACCGGCGAGATGCGGATACCGGTTCTGTCGCCGCCGATTTCCTTGGCAACTGCCGCGGCCACTTCCAGCATTAGTTTGGCGCGGTTCTCGAGCGAACCGCCATAGGCGTCGGTGCGCTTGTTGGTGCTGTCACGCGCGAATTGCTCGAGCAGATAACCATTGGCGCCATGGATCTCCACGCCGTCGAAACCGGCCTCGACCGCATTGGCAGCGCCGCGTGCGAAACTATCAATGACACCTTGAATTTCACCCAGCTCCAGCGCGCGGGGCTCCGAGACGTCGGTGAAGGTGTTGTTGACGAAGGTCTTGGTGTTGGCGCGGATCGCCGAAGGGGCCACCGGCGCGCCGCCATTCGGCTGCAGGCTGACATGCGAGATACGGCCAACGTGCCAGATCTGCATATAGATATGACCGCCCTTGGCATGCACGGCCTCGGTCACCTTCTTCCAGCCGGCGATCTGCTCCTTGGTATAGATGCCCGGGACGTCCTGATAGCCCTGGCCCTGCTGCGAGACGGGTGTGCCTTCGGTTACCAGAAGGCCGGCGCTGGCACGCTGGCTATAATATTCGACCGCCAGCGGGTTCGGCACGTTGCCCGGCAATGCGCGATTGCGCGTCAGCGGTGCCATCACCGTGCGATTGGTTAGCGTGTTCGCACCAAGCTTGTAGGGGTCGAAGAGTTTGGACGTGCTCATGATGAATGATCCAGTCGATGAAAGGTGAAATCGAATTGGGCATCATGCAGCGCATTGGCAATACCGCTGCGCTGCATGTCGTTGGTTCAGGATAAAACAATCGTGGCGATGACGGATTGAATGATCATGATCTCTCTATCGGTCGGCCAGCAGCCGAATATCCTGCGGTGATGGCGCGGCTTACTGCGCGCCGAGGAAGTCGCGCTTGCCGACATCGATGCCGCACATCCGCAGGATGCCGTGGGCAGTGGTGATGTGGAAATAGAAGCTCGGTAGCGAGAAGCTGGTGAGGAATTGCTGGCCGGACATGGTGGTGGTCTTGCCGGGGCCGGTGGGGAAGGTGATCTCCCGGGTCTCGCCGCCGTCGAATTGGGCGGGCTTGTAGTTCTTCAGGTAATCGACGGTCCTGCCGATTCGCTGCTGCAATTCATCGAAGGTCGTTTCGGTATCCGGCACCGCCGGCACTTCGCTGCCGGACAGGCGCGCGCTGCCCTTGGTGGCGAAATCGCAGGAGAGCTGGACCTGCCGGCTCAGCGGCAGCATGTCCGGGAAAAGTCGCGTGCCGAGCAGGACGGCGGGCTCGATCTTCTTTGCGGCAGCATAGGTTTCGGCCTTTTTCAGTCCAGCGGACAGACTGCCCAGCATCTGCAGATAGGCGGGCACGACGAAATCATAGAACGGCATGAGGATGCTCTTTTGTGATGCGTTTCGAGGCACAGCGCGCCAGGTCGAGAAAGATGCTGTTGCATGGAGTTGGGGCGCGCTTGGCTGATTTCAACCGCCCGGCCTCACAAAAGAGAAGAAATTTACCGCCCGGATTTCAGCGCCGCCAACAATTCAGCCGTCGGCCAGGAGTCCGCGGGCAGGCCGAACTTGACCTGCATGGCCTTCACCGCTGTGCGACTCTGCTGGCCGAGGATGCCGTCGATCTTGCCGACATTGAAGCCGCGCTTCGCCAGCAGTTGCTGCAGCTCGCGCAGTTCGGGATGTGACAGCTGCGCGACAGGGGCGGAGGGCTGCCGCATCTTGGATGCGCCATTGATGCGGGTGGCGAGATAGGCCGCGGTGGTCGAATAGATCAGCGAATTATTCCATTCGGTATAGGCGGCGAAATTCGCGTAAGCGAGGAAAGCGGGACCGTGCCGGCCCATCGGCAGCAGCAGCGAGGCCGGCATACTGTCGTTCGGCAGCGGCCGTCCATCGGGATAGCTGACGCCGAATGACGCCCATTTGGCGCGCGGCAGTTGGATAGTGAGATCGGCCTGATCCCAAGGTACGTTCTCGGTGACGCGCACCTCCTGCAGCCATGGTTCGCCGCGCCGCCATTTAAGGCCCGTGGAAATGTAATGCGCCGTCGAGCCGATCACGTCGGCGGGGCTGCGCAGCAAATTACGATGGCCATCGCCGTCGTAGTCGACGGCATAGTTGAAGTAGTGCGTCGGCAGGAACTGCGTCTGGCCGAGTTCGCCGGCCCATGAGCCGATCATCTCGGCTGGCGACAGGTCGCCGCGATCGATGATCTTCAGCGCGGCGATGGTCTCGTCCTGAAACATCTTCGAGCGCCGGCAATCGTAAGCCAGCGACACCAGCGAGCGCAGCGTCTGCAGATTGCCCATCTGCACGCCGAAGTCGCTCTCCAGTGCCCAGAACGCCGCGATGACCGCGGGCGGCACGCCATATTCCTTCTCGGCGCGCGCAAAGGCTGCGGCGTTCTGCTTGATCTTGAGCTGCCCGTTCTGCATCCGGTAATCCGCCGCCATGCGTCCGGCGAATTGCGTGAACAACTGCCCGAATACGCGCTGTCCACGGTCGCGGTTGACGATGCCCTGGTCGTAGACGAGGTAGGGCGCCGCTTCCGCCATCGCGCGCTGCGATACCCCGCTAGCGACAGCCTGCTGTTTCAGCCCGGCAAGGAATTGATCGAAGCTCTGGCCGCCATGGCAGGATGCGGCGCGCTGGGCGGAGGCGGGGGAGGCGAGGGCGATCAGGGCTGATGTTGCGAGCAGGATTGCAAATCGAATCGACATAAATATTCGCAGCATGAAGGCCCTTTCGGTCGTCATGCCCGGGCCTGTCCCGGGCATCCTTATGGACAGTTATTGTTTGAAGCAATTGTCGCGATGCCAACTTAAGAAATGTGGATGCGGCCGCTGTGACGTTCGTTGAGGCGGAAGCGCATGGCCATTCTTGTTGACTAGAGCGCGGACGCTCTCAAAATCATTCACGTGACGAGAAATGAGGATTTCAAGTTCGTCGGAGAGGCTAATCAATCCACGGTCGAACATCCAATGAGCTGTGCCTGAAAGAGCGATCCCGTTGTTGATGATGTCGGGGCCATTCGCTTCGACAGGTCGAATGTGAGCTGCATCGACCTCGGCGCGACCACCGCCATTGATAAGCTTGAGTCCAGTCACCGCACAGCGCCGATCATAAGCGTCGAGAATGATGCGCCGAAAAGCTCGATTTCGGACAATTCGTGAAGTGAGATAGTTCAACCGATCTCGCGTTTCTTCGAATTTGAAAGGAGCTTGTACTTCGTCGAATTGTGGGATGGATGTGATGTCGCCAATTCTTGGTAGGACTTGATCGCTCTCATCGAGCCCGAGCGTTAAAATGCGTTCAAAGTCCGTTGGACTAATCGGCCGCACGGCAGACTGGGCTCGACCCGAAATTCGGCCTTGCTCGTTCAGGACGCCGCGCTCAATGACGCCCTGGGCGTCGGTGAAGGGAACAGGTGTCGCGAAATCGAGGTAGCTCGATGGTTCGATTAGTGCGAGATACATGCCTGCTGCTGAAGGGTCTGGGATAATCCGCTCAACCTTGGCAATGGCAAAGTAGCCACGTGTCGCTTCGACTTTGCGCGGTTCGTAATAGATGATCCAGTCGCCAACGAAGGTCTGTGCCCGGCTGAGGTACTGACTCGGAAATTGATACTGCTCGGCCGGGCTGTCGTCGTAGATCGAATCTGTGCGGTGAATGAAAACCCCAAATCCCATGCGATCTGTATAGCACGGCTTTTTCTACCGCAAAGGCTCGGGGCGCCTCACAACTCCCGCGCATTGCTGAACGCAAAGCTCGACACCCGCCGCGTATTCTCGTCCAGGATCAGGCTGCGCGTGATCGGCGGCTCCGCGCGCTGGCTGCAGTTTTCGCGCTCGCAGAGGCGGCAATTGACGCCGATCGGCGTGCCTTCGGTCTTTTCCAGATCGAGGCCGGCCGAATAGGCCAGCTTGCCGGCGTGGCGGATCTCGCAGCCGAGGCCGATGGCGAAGCGCGGTTGCGGCTGCGGATGCGGCGCTGCTGGCCGACGTAGCGTCTGTGCGATGGAGAAATAGCGGCTGCCATCGGGCAGCTCGATCACCTGGCTCAGCAGGCGGTCCGGTGTGTCGAATGTCGAATGCACGTTCCACAGTGGACAGGTGCCGCCGAATTTCGAGAACGGGAAGGTTCCGGATGAAAACCGCTTCGACACGTTGCCAGCATTATCGACGCGCAGCATGAAGAACGGCACGCCGCGCGCATTCGGCCGCTGCAGCGTGGTGAGGCGATGACAGATTTGCTCGAATCCGACATTGAAACGCTGGCCGAGCACCTGCACGTCATAGCTCAGCGCTTCCGCGGCGGCATGAAACGCTGCATAGGGCATCAGTGCCGCCGCTGCGAAATAGTTGGCCAGCGTGATGCGATAGAGCCGCCGTGTGGTGTCGTCGAGCGGCCCGGCGCGGCCAATGATGGTCTCGAAATGCGATGAACATTCGACGAGGCCGATCTGGAACGCGACCTGAAAGGCGCGGCCGGGAGCATCGACCATTTCGGAGATCAGCAATTGCCGGCGATGCCGGTCGAAACGTCTGAGCGTCTCGCGCATCACGTCCACCGGCATGATGCGGGTCACGATCGAGTATTTGTCGCGCAGTCGTGCGCTCAGCGCCGCAAACAGATCCTGCGACGGCACGTTGATCTCGTCGCGTAGGCCTTCGGAGGTCGTTTCGAGTTCGGGGAAGTAATTGCGGTTGGCCTCGATCAAATCACGCACGCGCTCGATCGGATTGGCTTCGAAGGGCGCGCCTTCGTGCCGATCGGCCATCTGCGCCGCCACCATGGTCTCGCCGCGCCGCGCTTCGGTATAAGCCGCATAGAGCCGCTGCAGCGCATGCGTGACGCCGGGACAGAGTTCGGCAAGGTCGCGCAATTCCTGTTTCGGCAAATCGATCTGGCGAAACAGCGGATCGGAAAAGATTTCGTTCAGCTCCGCGAAGAAGCGATCTTCATCCGCCGTCGCGAGATCGCGGAGATCGAGGTCATAGGTCTCGGCGAGGCGCAGCAGCAACTGCGCGGTGACCGGCCGCTGGTTGCGCTCAATCAGATTGATGTAGCTCGGCGAAATGCCGAGGCCCTCTGCCATCTGGGTCTGGGACAGGCCCTGTTGCTGCCGGATCCGCCTGAAGCGCGGCCCCACGAACAGCTTCTTGCCAGACTCGCCCGCCATCCGCGCCAATTCCTGGTTCCCGAGTCGCCACTCGGTCGTTGATTGTGACAAAATCGACAAGATGACATTTATTACAAGTCGTGATGTTACATCACATCACCATTCAAACACAAGGCATCTGGTGGTTTTGCCTGACATGGCGTTATCTGTTCACACGGTGAATGCATCGCATGTCACGAATGTCGATTTAAGGAATGAACAGGAGCACGACATGTCACACGGTAGCAATTTCTGGGTCATCGGCGGCGAGTTCGGTTCGATGAACTTCCACAAGCTGGTTGAAGGCTCGGCCCAGGTGCAGGGCCCGTTCAAGACGCGCAAGCAGGCCGAAGAAGCCTGGAAGACCGTGTCGGAAGAGAATCGCCACCGCGCCGGCGTCCGCTTCTCCATCGTCGAAGAGCCGAGCCGCCAGGTCGCTTAGGACCGACGGTTCGCCTGAGGCTGAGACCCGAGCGGCGCCAGTGCCGCCGCTCGCCTCAAGCCTGTCGCTGATTTGCCCATAAGAAGACGTCCAAGGATATCAGCGGCCTCATCCGGGAAACCGGGTGGGGCCGTTGATGCGTTTAGCGGCCAAGCCTCTGGAAACAAACGGCCTTTCCGGCACTCGTGGTTACTGATAGGTTACTGCCCGGTGGATGGCGCGCTCAGGCAGCCAGAAAGGGGTCCAGCGTGGCGAGTAACGGGACGAAGCCTGTCGAGGAAGTCAGGCCGCAGCGACTGCGCGACGCGTTGCGTCAGGCCCGCATCGAGGCGGCCGATCGCACCGGTGTCGTCGTCGAGTTGCGCGATGCCGAAGTGGCGCGGCTGGAGATCCTCAATGAAGCGCTCGATCCGCTGTTCGCCGAGATTCCTGTTGGCATCGAGATGTTCGACCGAGGCATCAGCCAGGGCGACACGCCGCGGCTGTGGATCGACATGGTCGCCCATGTGGCGATGGGGCGCGACAAGCGCATGTATCGCTTCGTGCAGGACACCCGCCACGGTCGCGTGGTGCTGGCCGAGGCGCATGACGTTCCGACCATCGTAAAGGCGGTCACCGACTATATCGCGCGCCGCATGATTGAGCGCGAGCACGCGCTGGTGACAATGCCGGCGCCGGAGGTAGCGACGGCGGTGAAGAAGCCGCGCAGCAGATTCTGGCCGTTCGTGTTCGGTGTGATTGTCGGCGTCGTGGGACTATTTGCGCTCGCGCTGTTCGCGTCCGTGCGCGGACATTAGTCACGCTACACCAGCATCGTCCGCGTCAGCTCGTGCACCATATTGCTGCCCCCGAATCCTCGCACCGTCTGCTCGCAGCGCCAGCGTTCGCCGTCGCGTTCGATGGCGAACAGATTGTAGGCGGCTGCCGGCTTGTGGCCGTGTGCAACCGATGATGCCGATGGCACGCCGATTGCGGGAATGCGCCGCTGTGGGCCGTCGAACCACATGGTCGAATGAATGTGGTCGTGGCCGTGCAGGATCAGTTCGACGCCGTGGCGCTTGAGCACAGCTTGCAGCGCTTCGGAATCCGTCAGTCGCTTCATTTTCTGCTTTGAGCGTAGCGGATGATGAATCAGCAATACGCGAAACAGATGAGCGTCGGCGAGGCCGCCAAGCATAATGTTGAGCGCCTTAAGCTGTGCGTCGCCGAGCGAGCCCGTCGCCATGAACGGCGCGGTTGGCACACTCGACGACACGCCGATCAGAGCCAGCGGGCCGCGGATACGCAGAAATGGAAAGCGCGTATCGGGGGTGCCGTCACTGCGCATATAGTCGCCGAAAGTCTCGGCGAAACGTTCGGGTGCTCCGCGCACATAGGCGTCGTGATTGCCGGGTACCAGCGAGACCTTGTCCGGTGTGCCGACGCTTTCGATCCAGCGGCGCGCGCGCGGGAATTCGGCATCCAGGGCGAGATTCACGAGATCGCCAGTGACGGCAATATGGTCCGGCTGCTGCGCCTGCATGTCGCTGACGATGACATCCAGCATATCGCGGCGGTGGATCAGATGCCGGTTACGCCGCCAGTTCAGATAGCCGAGCACGCGCTGGCCCAGGAGCTCGCGCCATTGCGGCTCTGGCATCGGCGGAACATGCGGATCGGACAGATGGGCGAGGGTGAAAGCGGTCATGAGAAGCGATCTGTCCCTGCGCGTATGTGAACAAGCCGGCTCAATGCGCCCTCATGCCTGTGAAATCCCTGCATGTTTTGGCAAGGTGGGGCATATGACGCAAGCACCCACCGTGTCGCCAGCCAGGAATTTGCCGCGATGACCTCACCGACGTTGCGGCAGCGGCTGGAGCCGACCCTGCGCAAATTCGTGCATCTGTATTTCCGCTTCGCCCGCGGCATGACCTTGGGCGTCCGTGCCGTGGTGCTGGACGCTGACAATCGCGTGTTTCTAGTCCGGCACACTTATGTCACCGGCTGGTATCTGCCCGGCGGCGGCGTCGAAGTCGGCCAGACCTTTCGCGAGGCGCTAGACATGGAGCTGCGGGAAGAGGGGCGCATCGAACTCACGGGAGAGCCGGTTCTGCATGGCGTCTTCCTCAACAGCCATGTCTCGATCCGCGATCATGTGGCGGTCTATGTGGTCAGGCAGTTCCAGCAGGACCGGCTGCCGGAGCCCAATCGCGAAATCGCCGAAACCGGCTTCTTCGTCCTCGATGCCCTGCCTCACGACACCACCGAGGGCACCCGGCTGCGGCTAGCCGAGATCTTCGACGGCAAGCCGATCAGTGCTACCTGGCGGGTCTGATCCCGTCCGCCCGGGCAATGGACCGCGCGCCCGCCAAATGCTATCCCGCCTCCCGACATGAATGACCTTTCTCTGACCATCCTGGCGGAAACCGCCAACGACGCCCAGATCATCGAACGGCTGCATGCCCGCACCTTCGGCCCGGGCCGTTACGTGCTATCAGCCTACCGGCTGCGTGAACATGTCGGTCATCTGCTCGACCTGTCTTTCACGGCACGGATCGGCACGCTGCTGGTCGGCTCGGTCCGGCAATTGCCGATCTGTGTGGGTGATACGCCGGCACTGCTGCTCGGGCCGCTGACCGTCGAGCCGCCATTCCGCAGCCGCGGCGTCGGCCGCAAGCTGCTGGACCGCGCCATCGCCGATGCGCGCAAGAAGGGCCACAAGCTCATCGTGCTGGTCGGCGACGAGCCCTATTACCGCCGGGTCGGCTTCAAGGCGATCCCTAAGGGCAATGTGACCATGCCGGGTCCGGTCGATCAAAACCGGTTGCTTGTGCTCGAGCTGGTGGAGGGCGCCGCTACGGGTCTCGCCGGCGCCGTTCGGCCGGATTGGGACGCGGCGAAGTAAAAGCCACAAGCTGTCATTCCGGGGCAGGTCGAGCCGCGAAGCGGATCGGCCTGAACCCGGAATCTCGAAGTGCCTTGCAGCGAGTTTCACCACGCCGAGATTCCGGGTCTGCGCCAAAGAGGCGCATCCCGGAATGACGAGTGTATGGAAATCAGAACTTCACACTCGCAAACGCCCGCACGTTCAGTCCGGGTTGCAGCACGTTGTCCTTGTTGTAGGACACCGCATTGCGAATGTTCTCGTTCAAGAGATTGTTGCCGACCACGCCAAGCGTCATTTCCTTGGCGCCGTAGATGCGCGGATCGAGCAACGTCTTGTAGCTCACTTCCGCTTTCAGCAGATTGTAGCCCGATGTCGGCGTCTCGGCGATCTCAGCGACGTCGTTCTGGGCGAAAGCGTGCAGCAAGTTCACGCGCGCGAACCAGTTGGCATCGCGCCAGAACAGACCGCCGCCGGCACGCACCGGCGGGATACGCGGCACATTGGTGCCGTCGCTGAAGGTCGCGCGCACGATGTCGGCCTGGGTCTCGATACCCCATGTGCCGCCATAGATCTGCGCAACATCGAGCTGGCTCTGGAATTCGCCGCCGCGGAAGGTGGCGTCACGCTGCGAATAAATCGCCTGGTTCAGTTCGAGGCCAAGCCCCGCCTGGCAGACTCCATCTCCGCAGGTGTTGCCGGTCAGGCGGCGATAGATGAAGCCGTTATACTGCGTGTAGTAGCCGGTGAGCTCGAAGCGGAACGGACCGGCGGCACGGCGCAGGCCGAGTTCGACCGACTTCGCCGTCTCGATGCCGAGATTGGGATTGCCGATGTCGAAGGTCTCCGTCGCATCATGTCCGCCGCGCGAGAACAGTTCGGCGGGCTTCGGTGCGCGCTCGGTATATTGCGCGGTGATGCTGGCGGAGAGCCCATACCAGGGCAGATCCTGGATCAGACCGATGCTGCCGCTCTTCGGCGTGAAGGTCAGGTTGCGCCCGACCGCCGGCCCGATCGCGCCCGGATCTGCATTGAGATCGAACTCGTTCGGGATCGACGATGGCGTCGTGCCCGACAGCTCGACATGCTCGATGCGGCCGGCGATCTGCGCCTTCGTGGTCTCGGTGAATTTGAACTCGTTGAAGCTGTAGCCCGCGACCCGGGTGTTCTTGTTCGGATCCCAAAGACCGTTGAGAGGGCTGCCGATGTCGTCAGGGCTCGGTGCCGTCAGTTCCTGATGGTTGACCTGCAGGCCGAAGGCCGAAGTAATCGTGGCGAAGCGCGCATTGAACGGCATCATCTGCACTTCGAGCCGGCCTTCTTGCTCCTTGTTCGTGAAGGTCTGGCGCACGCCGTCGGACAAGGGATCGCTGGCGTCGGCAAGGCCGATCTCGTTGTGCTTGTAGTTGGTCGCGCCGACCCAGAAGCGGATCGCTTCGACCGCCGCAGCATCCGGACGATACTCACCCTTGGCCGTGAACTTGGTCTGCTGGCCGGCGATGCGGGTGCCGACTTCGGCGCCTTCGACGCCGGGAATGCGATAGGTCGTGTTGTTTTGCGTGATCGCAGCACCGATATAACCGCCGGTGAAGAAGTAGGAACCGCCGACCGATGCGCCGGCCGACTGGTTCGACGAATTCGGCTGCTTGCCGTTGAAGGCGAGGCCGGGCTCCGCATAGGGATAGCTCGGCACATTATAGTCGCCCGCCTTGCGTCCATAGACATCGGCATGAACCGCGACATTGCCGCCGCCGGCATCGAGCAGGATGCCGCCATCGACGCCGCGATCCACCGAACTGAATGAGGTGCGGACTTCGGCATTCATGCAGCCCGGCGCCGCGAGACCGGCGGCCGGCGCCTTCACCGGCATGCCGTAGCTCTGGAACGGCGCCGCCACGGCGCAGTTCGGCAGCGCGTCGGGAATGCGATTGTTGGACGCGCTGACCACGCCGCCGATCGATTGCGAGCCATAACGCAGTGTCGCCGGGCCGCGGATCACCTCGATCTGATTGGCGGCAAACGGATCCACCGGCACGAAATGATCTTCGCCGAGGTCGGATGCGCCGTTGCTGCCGATGCCGTTTTCGACGATGCCGACACGATTGACGTCGAGACCCCTGATGATCGGCCGGCTTGATGCGCCCGGTGCGTAGCCGGAGCCGGTTATGCCAGGCTTGTTGGCGAGCAGGTCGCCGAGCGTCGAGGCACCGGAACGGCGGATCTCGTCATTCGGCACCACGGTGACGGTGGCGAACTGATCGGTGACGATCGGGAGTTCGCCCTGCTGCGCCTGCACGGCCGGCTCTGCCTCGACGGGCACCGGCGCGGCATTGCGGTTCGGCGCGGGGCGCGTGACATGGGTATGCGCGGTGCGTGACGGCACCGGCTTGCGGCGCACGATCGGGCTTGGCGCGGTGACTTCCACGGCGGGAAGCTGCGTCTGCGCCAGCGCGGATTGCGGGAGGCAGCTCAGTCCCACCACGGCAGATGTGCCGAGCAGGAGGGCGCGCTTGAATTGAATCGACATAGGTTTGTCCTGACTTCACCGGCGGCGCGGTTTGTGCGCTTGAGCCGGGACTCGCGGTGATGCGAATCTGACTTCGGTTACGCAGCCTGCGAGGAATTCGCGGCAGCGATCGTCAAAGGTCGTGTCAGGAAACAGGAGGGCCGCGCGGCTGCGACGCGCCGCTGATGGCGTCGAGATGGTCGAATTCAGCCTCGGCGATCCGCTGCAGCAGGACGGCAGCCTGCGGCAACAGCAGGACCGGCGGCGCGGCGAACAGCGCTGTACCGGCCATCGCCATGACGGCGCAGATGGCGCAGGGATCGGCGCCGCGGTGATGGTGGTCAGTATCTGGAGCGGCCGGTGTCTGCGCAGCTTCGCCGGCAGAGAGGGCGATGGCGGTGTCGAGAGGGGCCGCGTGCACCGTCCCGCCATGGACATGGCTGAACGACAGAACGAGCTGCACCGCCAGCGCGAACAGCGCCAGCTTTGCCCCATTCCTGATATTCGCGCGAAACCACTTCATGCCGACAGGCTGCCCCGGCATCGGTCGGCGGAGAGGTCTGCCAGCACCGATGTTATAATGTAACATCGCGCGACAGGCGGCCGGGTGTCAACGGCCAGTCATCTCCGGACACAGAAACCCGGCCTGCTGTGGGATTACGGCAACGCTTCGCGTCGATGGATGTTGGCCAATCCACGCTGATGATGAGAGGGACCGAAATTGCGCGTTACACCGTCGCGCGCCTTGCAATGGCTGTCGCATGCGCGCTGGCCAGCACACGCGCCGTCATCTTCTGAAATTGCAGCGCTGCCGGCGACAGGCTGCGGCCGGTCTGCTGAATCCAGGACAGTTGCCGCGTGATCGCCGGGCGCACGAGCTGGAAAGCGATCAGACCTGGGTACTGCTCGGTCGGCATCATATAGGAGGGCAAGATCGCATAGCCGATGCCCTTCGCCGTCATCGAAAGCGCCGTGTTGATGAGCGACACTTCGTGGGTCGGGATGAGCACCTTGCCATCGCGCCCCAGCCGTCGGTCGATCTGTGCTCGGATCAGCGTGTCGCGGCGCATCGCGATGGTCGGTAGTGTCGCGAGTTCATCCCACGATAGCGTTTGCATCGCTGCGATCGGGCAACCCGGCCAGCCGATGGCGCTGAGACGCCCTCTCACCAGAGGCGTCAGCGTCACCTCGGGCACCGGGCCATCCACGCTGCCGATGGCGAATTCGGCGTCCGACGCGAGCAGCGCGCTTACAAGCTGATCGGATGCGACATCGCGCATGATGACATCAACGTCGGGATAAGCGGTGCGGAATGTCGCGAGCACTGCCGGCATGAGCGCGGAGGCTGCACCGGCCGATGCGACGAAGACGACTGTGCCGCTCCGTGCTTCCGACAGGCTGCGCATCTGACGCGTGAGGCTGAGCGCGTCGCCCAACATACGCTCTGCGGCTCGAACTGCGTCGCGTCCGGCTGCGGTCGGTATACACGACCGTGTCGTGCGGTCGAACATTGGCAGGCCCAACTGCAATTCAAGCTGGCGGAGCAGCAGGCTGACCGCCGCTTGGGTGATGTGAAGTTCTTGAGCTGCGCGCGTCATCGAGCCTGTGCGGCTGACCGCGACCAGTGCTTCCAGTTGGCGAAGGGTGATATTCATGAGGTAATCTTATCAATCAATACTGGAAAAGCGACTTCTCTTATCAAGAGTTGCGGCTAGCTTCAACGTAACGCGCGCAGACGCGGTCGAGGGAGCCAGCCATGCAAGACTATGAGACATCCGTCGTTATCGTTGGCGCAGGGCCTGTGGGCCTCACCGCTGCTCTGGACCTGGCATCCAGAGGGATAGACGTGATCGTGCTCGAGACGCGGCACGCCGGCGAGCCGCCCAATGTCAAATGCAACCATGTTTCGGCGCGATCGATGGAGGTTTTTCGCCGGCTTGGCATCGTGACCCAAATCCGCGACGCCGGTCTGCCGCCCGACTTTCCCAACGATTGCTCGTATCGCACCACCGCAACGGGCATCGAACTCAGCCGGATCGTCATTCCGTCGCGCGCCACGCGCTACACCGCAACGGATGGACCTGACACGTGGTGGCCGACGCCTGAACCGCCGCACCGCATCAACCAGATCTATCTGGAGCCTGTTCTGTTTGCGAACGCGGCCGCCAATCCCAGGATCACGATTTTGTCCCGCACCGAGATGGTGCATTTCGATCAGGACATATCGGGCGTCTCGGTCAAGGCCCGTGGGCTCGATGAGGGCCGATCCTTCACCATCCGTGCCCGTTTTCTCATTGGATGTGACGGCGGCCGCTCATTGACACGCAAGCTGATCGGCGCGTCATTTGTCGGAACGCCTGTGATCCAGCGGGTTCAATCGACCCTCATCGATGCGCCGGATCTGAAGACCCTGATGCAGCCCCACACACCAGCCTGGATGGTGCTGGCGCTCAACCCGCGCCGGACCGGCACTGTCGTTGCCATCGACGGGCATGACCGGTGGCTGATCCACAATCACCTCAAGCCGGACGAGCCGGAATTCGACTCGGTCGATCGCGACTGGTCTATCCGTACTATTCTGGGCGTCGGGCCTGATTTCAATTACAAGGTCGTCAGCAAGGAAGACTGGGTCGGGCGCCGTCTCGTCGCTGATCGCTTCCGCGACCGTCGCGTCTTCATTTGCGGGGATGCCGCGCATCTGTGGATGCCTTACGCCGGCTACGGAATGAACGCCGGCATCGCTGATGCAGTTTCGCTGTGCTGGATGCTCGCAGCGCATCTCAACGGCTGGGCGGATGCCGGTCTGCTCGATGCCTATGCGGCCGAACGTCAGCCGATCACCGATCAGGTGTCACGGTTCGCGATGGAGCATGCGCTTGCCAGCATCAGCCAGCGCGGCGCAGTACCTGCGGTGATCGAGGAAGACAGCGAAGCGGGTGCGGCGGCGCGTGCCGCGGTCGGCCGTGCCGCCTATGATCTCAACGTGAAGCAATACTGCTGCGCGGGGCTCAATTTCGGTTACTTCTATGATCAGTCACCGGTCATCGCCTATGATGGCGAGGCGCCGCCGGCCTATACGATGGGCGATTTTGACCCCTCGACGGTGCCGGGCGCCAGGATGCCGCATGTCTGGCTGAGCGATGGCCGTTCGATCTTTGACGCGATGGGGCCCGGCTATACGCTTTTGCGCTACGATCCGGCTTGCGATGTGACTGCGTTGAGAGAGGCCGCGCGCCGCAACGGAGTTCCTCTGACGCTGATCGATCTGTCGATAGCGGAGGTCGATGCAGGGCAACCCGCTGAAGCATTGCTGCTGGTGCGGCCGGATCAGCATATTGCCTGGCGTGGTCGCCTCCCTCCGCCGGACCCCGACGCGTTGATTGATCTCATCACGGGCAGAACCGCGTCTACGCATCGGAGCGCAGCCGCGCACCAAAACTCAGCCTCGCATACTGTTTCGGGAGCAATTGCATGACTGTATTCGCTCCGACCCGCAGGATGTTGCTTGCAGGCGCCGCCAGTTCGATCGTGGTCGGTACGACGACGCCCGTGTGGGCCGCCTATCCTGACCAACTCATCAAGATTGTCGTCACCTTTCCGCCAGGCGGCAGCGCCGACATCTTTATTCGTGCGCTTGAGCCGGTGATCGCTGCAGACCTGAAGCAGGGCTTCATCATCGAAAATCGCGGCGGCGCGGGCGGCAATATCGGTATGCAGGCGGTGGCGCAGGCGAAGCCTGACGGCTACACCTTAGGCGTGGCGCCGGCAGGCGCATTGACCATCAACCCTCATATCAGCCCGGCGACGTCTTTCGATCCGATCAAGGATCTGACGCCGATTACGCTGCTCGCCGATATCCCGTTTGTGCTGGTCGCAGCGCCTGACGCCCCATTTGCCACGCTCAAAGAGGCGCTTGCGACTGCTGCTGCAAAGCCCGGGCAACTATCGGTGGGATATGGCGGCAACGGCACCGTGATGCACATGACGGCTGCGCTGTTTCTCCAAACAACGAATGTCAAACTGACGCTCGTTCCCTATCGGGGTACAGGGCCTGCGGTGACCGATGTCCTTGCCGGGCATATCCCGCTTGCGGTGTTGGACATCCCCAGTTCGCTGGAATTGATCCGTGCCGGCCGACTGAAACCACTTGGCGTCACCAGCGCCAAGCGCGTGCCGTTCCTTCCCGAAGTGCCCACACTCGATGAGCAAGGTGTTGCCGGGTTTGAATCGACGGGCTGGTTCGGCCTCGTGGCTCCCGCCGCGACACCTGGTGACATCGTGACGCGTTTGAATGCCGCCTTCGTCAAGGCTCTGGGAGACCCGGACGTGATCGAGAAGCTGCGGACGATCGGTGCACAGCCGGCACCAATGACGCCGGAAGCCTTCGCGGCCTATATCCGCTCGGAAAGCGCCAAATGGGGGCGTCTCACGCGGGAGATGAACCTCGCGGCGCAATGACCCGGCCGCCATTGGTTCGTACTATCGGCTCTCCCGGAGCCACGTCGCGGCAAACGCGCCGAGCAGCAGCAGCAGTCCGATCAGGCCGGCAAACATCGGCAGCACGCCAACGCCGCGGACCACGCTGGCATCGCGCATATGCAGGCCCATCCAGCCGTCGCCACGGAAGACGGTTGAGGAGCGCACCGGCACGATGCGCGGCAGCTCGATGCCCGAGCCTTCATTGATGCGGCGGGCATCGCCGCCCGAGGCCTGCGCGAGCGGCTTCAACATGTCGGTGGTCGAGGTGACCTCCGAGAATTCCTTCGGGTTGATCGGGCCGACATTGATCAGCGCCTTCAGCGTGCCGTCGGTGGCCTGCCACAGGCCGAGTTCATCGGCTGGCGTGGTTGCACGCCACAGTCCGGGCTCGCCGGCACTGAGCGTCAGTTCGCGGGTCTTGCCTGATGGCGAGGTCACCGTCACGGGCTGCACGGCGTCGCCCATGGTCTGGCGCAGCACAACGAGATCCTTGCCCTGACTCTGCAGCTTGAGTGCTTCCTCGTCGAGATCCGGCTGCTTCATCAGCCAGTGCGACGTGCGACGAAGCAGATCGAGATGCGGGCCGCCGCCTTCATAGCCGCGCGCCCACAGCCAGATGTGATCCGACAGCAGCAGCGCGACGCGGCCTTCGCCGGAGCGTGACAGCAGCAGCAGCGGCTGACCGTCGGCACCGGTCATGACAGGCGGCGTGGTGGTGTTGCGGGTCTCGACGGTGCGGAAGAAACGGCTCCATTTTGGCGGCTCGGAATTGGAGCCTTCGAGACCGCGCGTCACCGGGTGACGTTTGCCGATATCGCTGAGATGCGCATAGAACGGTTTCTCGCTGACGCCCACGGGCTCGGCAGGGAGCACCGAATCCAGCGGCGTGCGCCAGATCGAGGTGTTCGACGCGTAATCGGGGCCGGCCGAGACCAGCACTGCGCCGCCGGCGCGGACATAGCGCGCGATATTGTCGAAATAGGCGATCGGCAGCACGCCCTGGCGGGCATAGCGATCGAAGATGATCAGCTGGAATTCGTGAATCTTTTGCTGGAACAGTTCGCGGGTCGGAAACGCGATCAACGAGAGTTCATTGATCGGCGTGCCGTCCTGCTTCTCCGGCGGGCGCAAAATTGTGAAGTGCACGAGATCGATCGAGGCGTCGGACTTCAGCAGGTTGCGCCAGGTGCGTTCGCCCGAATGCGGTTCGCCGGACACCAGCAGCACGCGGAGTTTGTCGCGCACGCCATCGATCGCGACCACGGCGCGGTTGTTGACCAGAGTGAGTTCATTATCGAGCGGCGAGGCTTCGATCTCGACGATGTTCGGGCCGGCATGTTTGATGTCGATATCGACCGACACGGTCTGGCCGGACAGCACCGTGCGCTCGCTCAGCGTATCGCCGTCGCGGCGGATGGCGACACGGGCGCGCTCGCCGGTGACGCCCTGGTCGTCAAGGCGAAACGTGACGCGTTGCGACTGGCCGACAATGCCAAACCTGGGAGCGGCAGTGATGGCGATGCGGCGATCGCGTTCGTCCTTGCGGCCGGTGATTAGCGCATGGACCGGCGCATTGAAGCCGAGACCCGCGACATTGGTCGGGATGTCATGGACACGGCCGTCGGTGATCAGGAAGGCGCCCGCGACACGGTCGGTCGGGACATCGGAGAGAGCGGAGGACAGTGCGCCGAACAATTTGGTGCCGTCGGTTTCGCCATCAGCCTGTCCGGCTTCGACGACACGGACCTCGAGGCTCTTGACCTGCTTCAGCCGGTCGACCAGCTGCTTCTGCGCTTCCTGGGTTTCCTTGGTGCGCTCGCCGAAATTCTGGCTCGGGCTCTTGTCGATGACGACGGCGGCGACCGAGGACAGCGGTTCGCGCTCCTCGCGCGTGAAGGAGGGATTGGCCAGCGCCAGCAGGATCAGCGCCAATGCGGCGACACGCACGGCGGCGCCGCGGGCGCGGCCGAGCAATAGCAGCGCCGATATCACCACGACGGCGGCGAGGCCGATCCACAGCGCGATGGTCGGGACGAGGGGCGTAAACGCGATGCCGTACTGCATGTCGCGCTCCTATTGTCCGAGACGTTCGATGAGCGCGGGCGCGTGGACCTGATCGGCCTTGTAATTGCCGGTCAGCGTGTACATCACGATGTTGACGCCGGCGCGGAACGCGAATTCGCGCTGCCGCGGTTCGCCGGGCGTCAGCGGCAGCATCGGTTGGCCATCGGGCCGCATCGCCCAGGCGCCGGCAAGATCGTTCGAGGTGATGATGATCGGCGACACGCCGTCACCGCCGCGGGCCGGACGCGAGGCAGCGTCATCGCCGTCGTCGCGCGGCAGCGTCTCGACCCAGGTCGGTCCGGAATTGAAGCGGCCGGGGAAGTCGCGCAGCAGATAGAAGGTCTTGGTCAGGACGTGTTCGCGCGGCACCGGCTCAAGCTCGGGCACATCCAGCGAGGACAGGATATTGCGCAGCGTCAGCATGCCGGGCGTCTGCGACTCGCCATTCGGTCCGGGCGGGGCTTCGACGGCATCGCGGGTGTCGAACAGCACCGTGCCACCTTGCTTCATGTAAGCGTCGATGCGGTTGATGGCCTCCTGCGGCGGCTTGGCGGCACCGGGAATGATCGGCCAGTAGATCAGCGGGAAGAAGGAGAGTTCGTCGCGAGAAGGATCGACGCCAACGGGCTCGCCGGCTTCCAGCGCGGTGCGCTGCGCGAGAAACAGCGTGAGGCCGGTCATACCGGACTTGACGATCGAGTCGACGTCGGCATTCCCCGTGATGACATAAGCGAGCCGGGTCTGCGACACGGCCTTGACGGCGAAATCGTCACTGGCTGGATCGGCCCGCGATGGCACCGGCGATCCCATGACGGTGCCGAGCGCGAATGCCACGGCGAGGGCCGCCGAGACGGCACGGCGGCGGAACATCGCGGCGATGGCACCGCCGAGCAGCGCGACGATGATCGCGTCCACCAAAAACAGCGCCAGCGCCGTGGAGAGCAGGATGCCGCGGAGGTCGCGCGGTTCAGCATTGGTGTAGCTGGCGCGGTTGGCCTTCAGGCCTGAGAAATCGATAGGCTCGATGCGATCGGCCGATGCCAGTGCATTCACTGCGAGCGGACCATCGGCAGGGCCATAGAAGCCCGGCGGGTGATCGAGCGTGGCGCGGTCGCGATAGTCAGCGGCGAGCGGCTTGGCCGTCGATGGCGGCGGGGTGAAAGCACCGAAACCATCGAGCGTGCGCAGCGGCGCAACCGTTTCCGCGCCAGTCTCGCCGGCGACACCTGCGCCGGGCGTGGACGTATAACCGGAGATATCGACGACCCTGCGCAGCATTTCGACGAAGGTGCCAGACAATGGCAGATCGGACCAGCGCATATCGGCGCTGACATGGAACAGGGTGACGAGACCCTTGCCGCGGCGTTCGCCGGTGACCAGCGGCGTGCCATCGACCAGCGACGCCCAGCTCTTCGAGGCCAGCGCAGCGTTCGGCTCGGCGAGCACCTGACGATTCACTGTGATGTCTTTCGGGACAGGGAGACCGGCGAACGGGCCATCGGCGGCGAAGGACGCCAGATGTTGCGGCTTCTCCCAGGTCAGGCTGCCACCGAGGCTGCGGTCGCCGCGGCGCAGTTTAACCGGGACGAGATCGTCGTCGCCCTGCGCGAGGCGCGGGCCGGCAAAGCGCACCAGCACGCCGCCCGCATCGATCCAAGCATTCAGACGCTCGCGGATTTCCGGTGACAGCGTCCCAACATCGGCCAGCACGATCATCGGCAGTTTCTGATCGAGGAACTGCGTGATCGCCTGCTGCGGCGCGCCGCGATCGCCGAGGCGGACGTCGGCAAATGGCGCCAATGCGCGGGTGAGATAGAAGGTCGAGGCTAGCAGCGGCTGCGCGGTATCGTTGGTCGCGCCCGAGACGATGCCGATGGCGCGACGGCGCCAGCGCTTGTCGAGCAGTTGCACGGCGCCGGCGGAGCGTTCGCCGGTGATTTCAAGCCGCGCGATGTCGTTGCGTAGTTCCACGGGCAGATCGAACGAGGCTTCGGTCTCGCGGTCGTTCGGTGTGAACAGGAACTTGGCTTCGCCAACCGGAGATCCCTTCTGGTCGAGGCCGCGTACCACGCCGCCATCCGGGCCGCCGCTATTGGCGCGCAGCACCTTCACGGTCATTTTCGCCGCGGCATTTTCCGCTGCGACCAGCGCATGGGCCGGCGTGGCTCCGCCGTCATAGATGGTCAGTGTGCGGTCGCCGATGGTCTTCGCAAGGCCTTGCGTGAAATCAGCGCCACGGCCGGTGTCGACGCCGTCGGAGAGCCAGACGATTTCGCTGTCGCCGGTGGCCTTCAGGAAGCGCTCCAGCGCCGGCAGCGTATCGACGCGGTCGATGGCATAGGGCTTCGGCGAGAGCTGGCGCAGCGCGACGCGTGCGGTGCCGCCGGGTAGCATTGTGATGTCGCGGTTCGGTTCCGACAGCGGAACAAGGGCCACGCCGCGGCGATTGCTATCGGCATTGGCAATCAGCTCATCCGCCGCCTTGACGCGAGCGTCCCAGCTCGCCGCGGCGCTCCAGCCATCGTCCAGCAAAATCGTCAGCGGGGCGTTGCTGCCGGCAGCTCCGGTCTGCGGATTCCAGATCGGGCCGGCCGCGGCAAAGATGATCAGCGCTGCAGCCAGCAGGCGCAGCAGCGTCAGCCACCATGGCGAGCGTGACGGGGTTTCTTCCTTCGGCGTGATATCGAACAGCAGACGTGTCGGCGGAAACGCGATGCGCTGCGGGCGCGGTGGCATCACGCGCAGCAACCACCATAGCACCGGAAGGCTGATCAGGCCGAGCAGCAGCAGCGGTTGGGCGAAGGCGAGCGGAAAGCCACCGATCATGCTGAACGTCCTGCCTTGACCATGCTGCCGCCGCCGGCAGATTTGTTGACCATCATGCCGCCATGCAGGAACAGCAGCAGCTCAGCCGCCGAGCGGCTGGTGGTGTGTGTCGAGAACAGCCAGCCGAGCTTGGCGGTTTCGGCGCGGATTTCCTCGCGATGCGCGGCGACGCGGGCGACGTAGTCTTCGGCCCAGGTCTGTGCACGGCCGGCGGTGATGACATTGCCGCTTTCGGGCTCGACGAATTCGACGCGGCCGGAATAAGGGAAACTCTCCTCGGCGGGATCGACGACCTGCACCAGTGCGCCATGCGCGCCGGATGACGACAGACCGGCCAGCATCTCCTTGATCTCCGGCATCGGCGACCAGAAGTCGCCGAGTACCACGATCTCGGCCAGTGCTGAGGGCACAAACGAAGGTGGCAGGCTGGCGCGGTTCGTCGTGTCGTGCAGCATCGCCTGCGCCATCTTGTCGATGACGCTGCGGCTCGAGGTTGGATTCATCAGACCGGGCACGCCGACGCGCTCACCGCCGGCCACCAGCAATTCAGCCAGTGCGAAGGTGACGATCAGCGCGCGTTCGAGCTTGCTGTCGCGCGCGCCCTTGGAGGCAAAAGCCATCGACAGCGACCGGTCCGGCCACAGCCAAACTGTGTGCGCGGCTTCCCATTCCTGCTCGCGGACATACAAATGATCATCGCGCGCCGAACGGCGCCAGTCGACATTCTGCGACGGTTCGCCGGAGACGAAGCGACGATATTGCCAGAAACTTTCGCCATGGCCGGCGCGGCGCCGGCCATGCAGGCCATGGATGACGGTCGCAGCAATGCGCCGGGCCTCCAGCACCAGACGTGGCAATGACGCAGCAAGCGAACGGCTTTCACCATCGGCGCGGCGGACTGCGATGATCTCCTGCGTGGCGTGATCCGGCGCTGCGGCCATTAACCGATCCGCGTCTTGAGCTGACGGATGACGTCGGGGACTGTGCGACCTTCGGCACGCGCCGAGAAGGTCAGCGCCATACGATGCTTCAGGATCGGTTCGGCGAGATAGAGCACGTCGTCGATCGACGGCGCGAGACGGCCATCGAGCAATGCACGGGCACGCACTGCCAGCATCAGCGACTGTGACGCGCGAGGACCTGGGCCCCAGGCGATCAGCTTGCTGGCATCGCCTGCGTCCGGTCCCGGACGTGCCGAGCGCACCAATGTAAGAATCGCTTCGACCACGCTGTCGCCGACCGGCAGACGGCGGATTAGGCGCTGCGCGGTAATCAGCGTTTCAGCGGTCACGGCAGCCTTGGCGATGGTTTCTTCGGCGCCGGTGGTTTCGAACAGGATGCGGCGTTCGGCGTCGCGATCCGGATAATCGACGTCGATCTCCATCAGGAAGCGATCGAGCTGCGCTTCCGGCAGCGGATAGGTGCCTTCCTGTTCCAGCGGATTCTGCGTGGCCAGCACATGGAACGGCTTCGGCAGATCGTGCCGTGCGCCGGCCACCGTAATGTGCTGTTCCTGCATCGCCTGCAACAAGGCGGACTGCGTGCGCGGCGAGGCGCGGTTGATTTCGTCGGCCATCAGAAGCTGCGCGAACACAGGTCCCGAGATGAAGCGGAACGACCGCTTGCCTGCGACGCTCTCGTCCAGCACTTCGGCGCCGAGAATGTCTGAAGGCATCAGGTCGGGGGTGAACTGGATGCGCTTGGCATCGAGGCCGAGCGTGACGCCCAGCGTTTCCACCAGCTTGGTTTTGGCTAGGCCCGGAACACCTATCAGCAACGCATGGCCGCCGGACAGGATGGTCACCAGCGTGTTTTCGACGACGCGTTCCTGGCCGAAGATGACAGTGGAGATCGCTTCCTTGGCGGCGCGCATCTGGCCAGCCACCTGTTCCGCGGAGCGGACAATCACGTCTTCGAGTTTCTCGACACTGTCAGCGCCAGCCATCCATTGCTCCTTCGGGTGAACGGCGCCTGAAGTACGCCGCCGCATTTGTCGTCACGCCATCTTAGTATTCCATGGACCTGATGCTAAACTTAAGCGAAGGCCATGTATTTGTTGAATTAAACTATCCCCACAATATCGGGATGCGGCTATGAACTGCATCACGTTGTGGCGAGTTTGAATGTGACATCGCACGTTTCAAGACTTGAGGTTCAAGACTTGCACCAAACGTGCCAAATGGCAGTGGTAAAGTCAGGGCAAACAATGGCGAAGCAAGGGCAGATCGCAAATCAGGGGCTGGATGGCCTGACCACTGCGGCGAAGGATGCGGCGGCCAACGGTAAAGCCGGCAAGGGCCTGCCGCCGGTGCATCTGTGGAATCCGCCATTCTGCGGCGATCTCGACATGCGAATCGCCAGCGATGGTACGTGGTTCTATTTGGGCACGCCGATAGGCCGGCCGGCATTGGTGCGGCTGTTCTCGACCATTTTGAAGCGCGAGGATGGCAAGCACTTTCTCGTGACCCCCGTGGAGAAGGTCGGCATCACCGTGGACGATGCCCCATTTCTCGCCGTCGAGATGCTCAAGGAGCAGGACACGCGTGGCACGGTGTTGAAGTTTCGCACCAATGTGGACGATTGGGTGGAGTGTGACAGCATACACCGGCTGCGATTCGAGATGGCTGAAGACGGCGGGCTGACGCCCTATCTGCATGTCCGCAGTGACCTGTGGGCCAAGGTGACGCGGGCGATCTATTACGATCTGGTTGACATGGGCGAGGAGCGGATGGTCGATGGTATCGCGATGTTCGGCATCGCCTCCGCGGGCGCGTTTTTTGCCATGGTCGATGCGGAGCAGGTCAGGGAAGCTACATAAGTGAGCCGATTGAAGTGAGCCGGGCGAATGAGCCGATGCTGAAGACCGACGCGGATGCCGCGGATATCGGTTCAGTTGAGTTTTTCAAGCGGGCGAAGGCACGCCTGAATTTCGATGTGCCCGAGGGGCTCACCGACGCCAGCATCATTCCCGTCACCGGCGATGCCGGCAACGACCGCATGATCCAGATCGTGGCGCAGGAGCGGCCGATCCGTCCGGCCGCGGTCCTGATCGGCATCGTCGAACACGAACAACCAACCGTGCTGCTTACCCAGCGCTCCGCGCATCTCAACGATCATGCCGGACAGATCTCGTTTCCCGGTGGCAAGATCGATCCGACCGATGCCTCGCCGCTGGACGCCGCTCTGCGCGAGGCCGAGGAGGAAATCGGTCTCGATCGCTCCTTCGTCGAGCCGATAGGCTATCTCGATCTCTATGCGACCGGCTTCGGCTTTCGAATCCTGCCGACACTGGCGCGGGTGAAGCCAGGCTTCAGTCTCACGATCAACGAGAACGAAGTCGAAAGCGCGTTCGAAGTGCCGCTGGCGTTTCTGATGGATCCCGCCAATCATCAGCTGCATAGCAAGGAATTCCGCGGCATGGAGCGGTCCTACTACGCGATGCCGTTCGCCGAACGTTATATTTGGGGCGCTACCGCAGGCATCCTGCGCGTGCTGTATGAACGGATCGTGCTCACATGATCCGTCCGGTTCTGACCGAAGTCGGCATTTTCCTCATCCCGTTCGCGCTTTATGCCATTTTCCTCATCGCGACCAAGAATGGCGTGACACTGAAATCGTCATGGCCGATGCCGGTGATGATCAGGCTCGCCATCGCTGCCGCCGTGCTGGTGATTGTCAGCCTCGTGCTGCTGGCGCAGTTTTCCGGCGCGCCGCCGGGATCGACCTATGTCCCGGCGCATATCGAAAACGGCAGGCTCGTTCCCGGGGTCGAAAAATGAGCGTGCGCAAACTGCACGACGCGCCGTGGCTCACGTCAGGACCGTCCGGGCAGGTGCTGGCGCTGCTCAACGGCAATGGCGAGGAAGCCCGCGCGGTCGGCGGCGCTGTGCGCAACGCTCTGATGAAATTGCCAGTGGGCGAAATCGATATAGCCACGACGGCCATGCCCGATGAAGTGATCCGCCGCGCCAAGGCTGCCCATATCAAGAGCGTGCCGACCGGCATCGAGCATGGCACAGTGACGCTAGTCGTCGATGGTGCGCCGTTCGAGGTAACGACATTGCGCGAAGACGTCGAGACCTTTGGCCGCAGGGCCAAGGTGGCGTTCGGGCGCGACTGGAAGCACGATGCCGAACGACGTGATTTCACGATGAACGGTCTTTCCGCATCCATCGACGGCGTGGTGCATGATCATGTCGGCGGCCTGTCTGATCTCGATGCCCGGCGGGTGCGCTTCATCGGCGATCCCGATAGGCGCATCGCCGAAGACTATCTGCGTATTCTCAGGTTCTTCCGCATTCATGCCGCCTATGGCGCCGGGGTACCGGATCGCGAAGGTTATCTCGCCAGCATTCGCGGCCGCGATGGACTGGCGGGAATATCGGCCGAGCGTATCAGGATGGAGTTGCTGAAGCTGCTGGTGGCCGATGGGGCCTTCGCGGCGGTGGATGCGATGGTCGATGCCGGCCTGATGCTACGGATCGCGGGCGGCGTCACCTACAAGGGACCGTTCGCCGCAATGATCGCCATCGAGCAGGCTCTGGGGCAGAAACCTAATGCGGTTCTGCGGCTTGGCGCGCTTGGTGTGGCCGTCACCGAGGATGCGCGGCGGCTTGCGCAAAAGCTGCGGCTGTCCAATGACGAAACAAAGGCCTTGGATTCGATGGGCCATCGCTGGTGGCGGCTGAAGGGCATGGATGAATCCCATGCCCGGCGGCGGCTCTATCGCTTGGGCGAAACCCGTTATCGCAACCGCATGATGCTCGCCTGGGCCCGCGCCGGCCGCGAAGCCGACAGCGAGGTCTGGAAGGCGCTCGTAACCTTGCCGGAGCGGTGGACTCCGCCGGTGTTTCCGCTCAGGGCTGCCGACTTCATGGCGCGCGGCATCGCCAAGGGCCCGGCGCTCGGCCATGTGCTGGCGCTGGCGGAAGATGCCTGGCTGGCGCTGGACTTTCCGATGGAGGTCGATGTGTTGACTGTTATCGCCGACCAGACGATTGCGCGATTCAAGCACGACCATCAGCTCTAAGTCTCGACGGTACCATGAAGCACGTCATTCGCCCCGGTTCTGCCGATATCAGCGATGATGCCGACGTCGTTGTGCCGTGGTGGAGTTTCACCAAGACGCTGATTGCCGCCGCGGCACTGACCATGGTGCGTGATGGACAGTTGGCTCTGGATGATGCGTTGCCGGGCGAGTCCTTTGCGCTCCGCCAGTTGTTGCAGCATCGCGCCGGTCTGGCGGACTACGGTTCACTTCCCGCCTACCATGCGGCTGTCGCTGCCAATGAAGACGCGTGGCCGGTGGACCGGCTGCTGCATTCAGTTTCTGCTCTGCATGCCGAAATTGAGCCGGGCCATTTTGCCTATTCGAATGTCGGCTATTTGCTGGTCAGGCAGCATCTCGAACAAGTGAGCGGGTTGACCCTCGATGCGCTGATGCAACGGCGATTGTTCGAATCGCTCGGTGTGGTCGGGCCGCGCATCGCCAATCAACGCAGCGATCTCGCCGATGTCCGGATGGGCAATGCGCAGTCTTACGATCCGCGCTGGGTCTATCACGGGCTGGCGGTCGGGACATTGCGCGATGCCGCAATGCTGTTGCACCGCTTGATGACGACGGACTTGCTGCCTGTGGGGCTGCGCGACGAGATGTGCCACGGAATCGCAGTGGGTGATCCCGGTACAGGACGTCCGTGGCAACACGCGGCTTACGGCCTTGGCGTTATGGCTGGAACGACAACCAGTAATTTACGCGTCGTCGGGCATACCGGCGGCGGTCCGGGCAGTGGCATCGCCGTCTATCATTGTCCCGAACATGCGCAAGCAACCGTTGCGGTCTTCGCGACCGACGGTGCTGCAGGCAATATCGAGGCGGACGCGTTCAAACTCGGTCTGCAAAGATGAGCAACAAGCCGCCGCCGGACATTTGCGCCCGGCGGCGGACGGCCTGATCAGGCCACCTTGCTCTTGTGCTCTTCTTCTTCGTCGTCGTGTTCTTCAGCTTCGTCCTCTTCGCTCTCGTCTTCGTCGTCATGCGGGATGACGAGGGCGAGTTCGAGCACGGCACGCGGAAGGGTCTCGCGGAACAGATCGCCTTCCTCGCCCAGCCAGATGCATTCGATGTTGTCGCCGTCAACGTCGGCCACGGTCAGCGGGCAACCGCCCGACTTCAGCATGACGACATCGCCTGATTTCAATTCCATGGTCGGCTCCCGAAATGTGTTTGACGCGCACTGAGTCTAGCTCCGCGTCATGACAGGCCGAACACGGGGATGTTTCTGTCAGCTATTTTTGCTGAAGCAGTTTTGCGAGTTCCGCGCCGAGGCCGACGCTCTCCAGCGCAGGCGGCGGGCTGCTGTCGAGACCTTTCGCTGCTGCGGCGATCACGGCACGCGTGCCGGTTTCGACGGAACACAAGACGGGTACCGGCACGTCAGCTTGGATGCGAGACGCAAGGCCGGCGAGTGCTGCGCCGCCAAGGATCACGACCTCGGCCCCGTCGTCCGTGGCACAGGCCGTGCAAGCGCTGGCGAGCGCGGCCAGTGCTGCATCGGGATTCCGCGCGATATCGCCGCCGGTCGGTGCGATGGTGCGCACCTTGGCGAGCTTGTCGGCCAAGCCGATGCTCCCGACGAATTCCCGGAGCATCGGCCCCCAGAGCGCGCCGCCCGTCACAATGGCGAAACGCCCGCGTCTGGACGCCTCGATGCAGGACGCTTCGGCCATGCCGACCACGGGAACGTCTGCAATTTCGCGCAGCGCCAGCAGGCCGGGGTCGCCGAAACAGGCGAGGTAGACCGCATCGCAGCCGGCGCCATGAGAAGCATAGGCGTCGAGCGCCGCATGGCCTGCGATGGCCGCCGAGGCGCGCGTTGAAATATAGCGGGCGCCGAATCGGCCAGTCACCGGCACAAAGGTCGCGGCATCGCCGGCTATGGCCTCGACATGCCGTTTTACGAGCGTGGTGACGCTCTCGGTGGTGTTGGGATTGATCAGCAGGATGCGCACGGGATGGGCTCTCGATGACTCCGTCCACTATAGGCGCCAGTGCGAGAAATGCACGGCGATCATCGAAACGCACGCGGGCGCATGAGACGTGCCGCCCGCGCCGTCCTAGCTGCCGGCGCCATAATAGGCTTCGCTGCGGACGATCTGGTGATCGGCATCGAAATCCATCATCTCGCACGCCCGGGTCGGTCCACCGGGCAGCGGCGCGCTCCACCAGACCGTCAGGCGCTGTAACGCGCCGTCCCAGGCGGCGCTCTCCAGGGTGAGATGTGGCTCGGATAGCCCGCCATAGACGGCGTGCCAGTAGGTGCGAATGGCGTCGCGTCCCTTTATGGTGGATGATCCCGCCAGTTTCGTTGCCAGCGGGCTGCGCATCTCACCTTCGGGAGCAAAATGATCAACGATCGTATCGATCGCGAGCCGATTCCAGTTTGCAGCCCATTGCTGCGCGAATGCGATCGCGTCCTGCCGCGTCAACATGCATCCTGTCTCCCTGTCGTGAGCCTTCGATGAGCCCATCTTCTGTGAAGCCTAACACCGCCCGCAATCAAGTCAATGTTATTGACCTGAAGAAGCTCGATCCACTCGATGATGCACTGGCGCTGATGTATTTCGGATGGCGCGGGATGACGCGTGCGGCTGACGAGTATCTGGCGACGGTCGGCCTGTCTCGGGTTCACCATCGCATTCTCTATGCCGTGCTGCGCGGCGAGGGCATCACGATGTCGGATCTACTGGCGATCCTGCAGATTTCGAAACAGGCGCTGCATCGCCCGATGAAGCAATTGCTCGATGAGGGCTATGTGGCCGTCAAGCGCGATCCGACGCGGCATCGTTTCAAGATTCTTGAACTGACGCCCGCCGGCCGCGCGGTCGAGCGCATCGCATCCGGTCATGAGCGTAAGATCATGGCCCGCGCCTTCAAGAAGGCGGGGGCGGGCAGCCAGGCCGCATGGTCGGCGGTGATGGCGGAGGCGGCGCGCGACTAGCCAAGTTCAAGTCTTAAGGTCAACAATATTGACTTGAAAGGCAAGCTCTGCCATCCCGGTCCCATAACAAGGATGTTCACGGGACGGCGGAGGCAAACATGACAACTGAGATTGGTGACGCGAGCAGCGGCCTGAAGCTTGTGCAGCAGGCCTTCGCCGCAGGCGGATTTGCGCGCGGCATCGGCCGCACACTCGGCATCAAGGGCGAGTCCGCAGAGCAGGGCAAGGTTGTGCTGGTCGGCTCGCCGAACGAGGATCACTACAATCCGCTCGGAACGGTGCATGGCGGTTACGCAGCCACGATGTTAGATGGCGCCATCGCGCTGGCGGTGCAGACCTCGCTGCCAGCAGGAACCGGTTACGCGACGCTCGATCTCAAGGTCACCTATATCCGTGCCATGACGGCCGCGTCAGGGCCGATCCGCGCCGAGGGCCGTATCATTCACATGGGGCGCAGGATGGCTGCGACGGAGGGGACGCTGACCGACAAGGATGGCAGGCTTTGCGCCCATGCCACCGCCACCTGCATGATCACGGGAAAAGACTAGAGCATCATCCCGAAAAGTGGATACCGGTTTTCGCCGACAAACGAATTCGTTTGTCGAGAGATCATGCTCCAATAAAGACTCTAACCCTTCGGCCCGAAATATATGCAGCTCTCGTTGCAGCTGTCGCGAAACACGCCGACGCGGACGACGGGAGCCTTGTCGGCGACGCGGTCCCAGATGAAGCGCGAGAGATTTTCCAGCGTCGGAATGCCGATCGCTTCGATCTTGTTGAGAAACTTGTGGTCGAGCGTCTTGCGGAGCTCGTCGAGGCTGCGGTCGAGCAAGCCGAGATCCATCACCATGCCGGTCACGGGATCCGGCACGCCGCGAATGGTGACTTCGGCGCGGAAGGAGTGGCCATGGATTTCCTGGCTCACTTCACCGAGCGTGGTGTGAGACAGCGCATGCGCCGCCTCGAAGCGAAACGATTTGGTCAGTTCCCACATAGGAAGTCGTCGTCCTTAGAAGTCCGGGTCCTTAGCGGATCCCAAGTGTCTTGTGTGTCTGCACGCTCAGCCGCCATTGCGGGTGGCGCAGGCAGTAGTCCACCGCGTCAGCGGTATTGCTGATGGCGTCCGGCCCGTCCATCGGCTGCAATGAGAAACGCTCGAAGGTGAGGCCTTCGAATTTCTCCGGCATCGCCTGCGCCTGCGGATAGACCAGCTTCAATTCGTGTCCGCTGTGCACCACCAGTTCCGCGCCGGCCTTCGGGCTGACGCAGATCCAGTCGATGCCTGCGGGCGGCGCCACGGTGCCGTTGGTCTCGACGCCGATCTCGAAGCCGCGCGCATGCAATGCGTCGATCAGTTCGGCGTCCACCTGCAGCAGCGGCTCGCCGCCGGTCAGCACCACATAGCGGTTATCGGAAGGGCCCACCCATTGCGCGGCGATGGTGTCGGCGAGCTTGTCGGCGGTGGGGTAACGACCGCCCAGCGTGCCGTCCATACCGACGAAGTCGGTGTCGCAGAATTGGCAGGTGGCCTCGGCGCGGTCCTGTTCCCGACCCGTCCAGAGATTACAGCCGGAAAACCGGCAGAATACGGACGCGCGGCCGGCATGGGCGCCTTCGCCCTGCAATGTCAGGAAAATCTCTTTGACCGCGTAACTCACTGTCTTAGCTCTCTAAAACCGGCATGCCCGATCCGGCTCGGGCCACATCTCGGTTCCATATGGGGTAAGCCGCGGCTCTTAGCACGGCTAGCCGGTGGATGTCCCGGCCGATCACCGACATGTCAATTGCGATGTCCGGCGCGGGCCGCCAAAGGTCGATGACATCACGTCAAATTGTCGCACCTGGATACCATGCAGCCGTCGCTCGTCACATCCGGCAGTTCTGCCGCCGCCACACGTACGTGCGGGACCTGCACCATGTGCTGCAAGGTCTATCGCATCGACGACCTCGCCAAGCCGGCGGGCAAGTGGTGCAAGCACTGCGCGATCGCGCAGGGTTGCAAGATCTATGACACCCGACCACAGCAATGCCGCGCCTTCGATTGCGTCTGGATCCAGGACAACGAGATGCCGGAATTCTGGAAGCCGGAAAATTCGAAGATCGTGTTTTCGGTCTATCCGACCACGGGCTTCATCTATGGCCAGGTCGATCCCGGCTCGCCTTTCGCCTGGCAGAAGGAGCCGATCCATTCCGGCCTGATCGCCTGGTCGGAGAAGCTGCTGGCAGAACGTCGCCACCTGCTGATCTTCGTCGGCGGGAATGCCACGCTGATCATGCCCACGGGGCCAGTGCCGATCGGCCCGATGTCGCCGGCGGATGGCTTCATCATTCGCGAGACGTTTACGGCCAAGGGCAAGGACTACATCGCTACGCGTGTGCCGAGCGGGCGGTAGTCAGCCGCGCGTCTGCCGCAGGGCCTCTCCCAATGCCATGGCCACCGTCATCGCCAGATTGATCGACCGCAGACTCTCACGCATGGGAATGACCACGCGGCTCTCTGCGGCGGTCGCAACCTCCTCCGGCACACCGGCACTCTCGCGGCCGAACAGCAGAATCTCATCGTCAGAATAGCGATGCTCGAGATAGGGCGTGGCGCCCTTGGTGGTGAACAGCGCGAGACGATGGCCGGCCTCGCGCCGCCAGTCCTCGAAATGCCGCCAGGAATCGTGCCGGACGATGGAGACCTGATCGAGATAGTCCATGCCGGCGCGGCGGAAATGGCGGTCGGAGGTCGGAAAGCCCGCCGGTTCGATAATATGCGCTTCGACATCGAGACAGGCACAGAGCCGCAGGATGGTGCCGGTGTTCTGCGGAATGTCAGGCTGGTAGAGGGCGATGCGCACGGCGGACTTTCTCCGGCCGCATCTTGATCGACGCGGCCCATGTCAGGCGATACCGCCTGACATGCAGTCGGACAAGGCCGGCGGCTCTACTCCGCCGGCGCGAGTCGCGTATTCGAACGTGCTTCCGTTGTCTCGCGTACCTTCACGCGTGCGCGGCGCTTGCGCCACCAGATCACCACTCCGGTGACTGAGAGCGCCGCCACGACCAGGCCCATCGCCGAAATCAGGATGCGGCCGGGCAGACCCAGGATTCGTCCCGAATGCATAGGGAACTGCATCTGCACGAAGATGTCCGCGGCGGTCCCGACCCAGGGCAGCTTGGCGCCGAGCGGGCGGCCGTCCTCGCTGTCGTAAAACAGCGACGGCGGGCCGACGCCCGCGGCGCCGTGATCGTCACCAGGTTCGAAGAAGAACACCTGATACACGCCGTGTGCCGGGCCATAGAACAGCGAGCCGATCGGTGTGGTCCAGCCGCGCGCCTTGCCGTCGGCGGTGGCGCGTTCGAGGATCTGGGCCCAGGTCATCTTGGGTTCGATCGGATTATCGAGGTGACGATACTCACGCTGCTCGTAAGGCGTCGGCGTGTAGTCCGAGAACTTCTTCATCAGCGGCGAAAAGACTTCGAAATACAGGTTCAGCGAGAACGCCGTGAAGGCGATGATGAAGAGCAGGGCCCAGGTCCACAGGCTGAAGGCGCGGTGGATGTCGAAATTGATCCGGTAGGCGCTGCCCGAGGTCTTGATCATCCAGGCCGGCTTCCAGCGCGCCCAGAACCCCTTGCCGAGTTCGCGCGCGACGGCGGGAGCGGCTCCCGCCTTGACGCGTTTGCGCGACGGCAGTGTCAGATAGAATCCGATGAAGCAATCGATGGTCCAGATGATGGCGATGACGCCGAGGATGCGCATGCCCCAGCGGTCGCTGCCCCAGAATTCCGGGATGTGCATCGTGTAGTGCAGCTTGTAGAGAAACGAGACGAAGTTCTCGCGGGTCACGGGCCAGACGGCGCCCCAATAGCGGCGGCCGAGTTCCTCACCGGTGTTGGGATCGAGGAAGATCTGATTGTAATCGAGCGTGTAACGCTTGCTTGTCGTGGGATCGATCCGCGGCAGAACAAAGAACGAAAGCGACTCATTCTTTTCCGGCGTCATGTACATATGGATCACACGCGCACGCGGATCGCGCTGCTCGATCAGGCCCGCAAGTTCGATCGACGGCTTGGCGGGCCCCGCGGTGGTGACATCCTTCAGCTTGCTGTTGAGAAGATCGTCAAGCTCGTGATCCCATGAGATAACCGCGCCGGTAACGCCCGAGAAGAACAGAAATGCTGCGGTGAGGAGTCCAGCCCAGCGATGCAGGCGCCCGAAGATCGATCTCATGGCGTTCCGCCCGTGTTGTTGTGGTCGCGTTTACTACCAAGTGTCGCCACTGCCGGTCGAGAGACCGGCGGTGGCGTATTGTCGCGTTTTAGGGTGATTCTAATGTTCACCAGCGATAGGTCAGCTTGGCGACGACTTTGCGCGAGTCACCGTAGAAGCAACCATAAACGGGGCTGTAGCAGGATGAAACATAGCGGGTGTCCGCAATGTTGGTGACGTTGAGCGCGAGCCGGTAGTTCTTCTGATTATAGGCCAGTAGCGCGTCGACCACGGTGGCTCCCGGCACCTTGCTTGTGTTGGCATCGTCGGCCCAGCTATCGCCGATATAGCGAATGCCGCCGCCGACCTGGACGCCCTCGAACAGGCCGCCTTGCATCGTGTAGTCGCTCCAGATGCCCAAGCGATTCATCGGCACGGTGGTCAGAGCCTTGCCAACATTCACCGGATCCTTGGTGACTTCGATGTCGATGTAGGAATAGGCGGCGCGGACATTGAAGCCGGCGGCGAGGGTGGCGGTGGCTTCCACTTCGATGCCGCGCGAATTGACCTCGCCGGTTTGAATCGCCGTGAATGGCGCAACAGGCAGGAAGCGAACGACATTTTGCCGGGTCAGGTCGAAGGCGGCAAGCGTGATCATCGCATTGACGCCGACCGGCTGATACTTGATGCCGACCTCATGCTGATGCGCTGTTTCCGGCGCCAGCAGGCTGCCATTGGCGATGTTCAGCACCGGCAGGAACGACTCCGAGTAGCTGTAATAGGGCGCCACGCCGCTGTCGAAATTGTAGATCACGCCCGCACGACCGGTGAAGGCCGAGGCGTCGGTGGAGGTCGATGAACCGTCCATGTAGTTGTCGTAGGTCGTCTTGGCGAAATCCTGCCGGCCGCCGAGCTGGACCGAGAGCCGGCCGAGCTTGATCTGGTCCTGGGCATAGATGCCGACCTGCGATTGCTTCACGCGATAGTCTTCGTAGAGGGCGCCCTTGGTCCAGGTGTTGGTGTAGACGGGGTTGAAGACGTTGAGGGGATCGGCGCTGTAGCTCGTGTTGACGTCGGTCGATGTCGTGTTTCGATAGTCGATGCCGAACAGCGTGGTGTGGCTCAGGATGCCGGTGGTGAAGTGGCCCTCCAGCTGGTTGTCGACGGCGATGGAGTTGATCGTAGAGGCCGATGATCCGCCGTAGCGGTAGAGCAGTCCGGCGGCTTCGTCGAGGTAACCGCCGGCATTGATGCTGTCGGATTCGTTGTGCATCCACGAGTAGCGCAGGTTCTGCCGGAAGGTCAGGTTGTCGTTGATGTTATGCGCGAACAGGTAGCCAACCGAAGCGATCTCGTTGTTGTATCTGTTGAAGCCGGGTTCGCCGGTGTTGCGGTTGATAGGGATGATACGGCCCGCATTCGGATAGATCGTGCCGGATGCCGGCAGGAACTGCAGACCCCAGCCGTTCTTCTCCTTCTGATAATTCGCCAGCACTGTGAGTGTGGTGTCTTCGTTAGGTTTGAAGGTGACGGCCGGCGCGATGAAGACGCGGCTGTCCCTGGCGTCATCGACCTGCGTGCCGCCGTCGCGGACCAGGCCGGTCAGGCGATAGAGCACCGTGCCTTCCTTGTTGGCCGGGCCGCCAAAATCGAACTCGCCCTGATAGCGGTCGAAACTGCCGCCTGACACCGAGATTTCGCCGAACTGCCGGGCGGTCGGCAGCTTGCTGACATAGTTGAGAATGCCGCCCGGTCCGCTGCCACCATACATCACCGAGGACGGCCCTTTCAGTACCTCGAGACGAGACGCGCCAAAGGGATCGAGGCTGTCGAAATGGATATAGGGCGTGCTGGGCAGCCGCAGGCCGTCGAGATACAGCCCCTGCTGAGTCATGTCGAAGCCGCGGATCTGGATGCCGCCATTGCGGGTGTCGGAACCGCCATTGACGTCGCCATTGGCGCCCGCGGTGTAGCGCAGCGCCTGGGTGAGGGTCTGTGCGTCCTGGGTCTTGATCTGGTCGGAGGTGATCACCGAGATCGATTGCGGAGTTTCCATGATCGGGGTGTCGGTCTTGGTGGCGGAGCCGCTGCGATTGGCGACGAAACCGATCACGGGGCCGCCGGCGCGCTCACCGGCGTTGGGATTGGCTGGTGCCACCGGTGCCGCCTGCGGCGCACGGGCCGTGCGATTGGTGCGGGCGGCGCGGCTGGTCGATGCGCGCTGGGTCGGCCTGGCCGTCGCCGGACGTGTACGCTGCTGCGGCGCATCCACCGTTACTGGCGGCAGGGCAGACTGGGCGTCGGCAGTACCTGTCGGAATCGACAAAGCGAGACCGCTGACGGCGCAAAGACATAGAGCCCGAAGCGTGTGCAGCCGAGTTGCCGATTCGATGAAGTGGGATGTTGTCATGACGCTGCGATGCCCCAGTTAGGCCGGCTCTACCGGTAAAATTTGGATGCTTTCGCTTTAGCGCAGGCGAAGAATGAGAACAGAATTAGCGATTTAGAACGTCTTCAAACGCGCTACTTGAGCGCGATTTGTTGCTGAAACGACGCAGAATTATTCACGATCATGAATTGTTGCCGTTTTTGCCTGGCGGTCGCGCGAATCGTAGTGCGCGAGAGGTGTCCGGAAAATCGGCGGAGCGCGATCGACTGCGAATCGCGATCCCTTGTCCCGCCAAAAGCCTGATGGCTGTTTCCTATAGTCACGACGTGCCGAATTATCCGCCGCGCGGAAAGGCGTTGATTCTGTGGTGCATCGCATCTTGCTTCGCCGATCGTAGGCTTGCACTGCCGCACCAAGGGTGCCAATAGAACGATTCTGGACTGCGTGTTCTGCCTGTTAGGCAAGGACTAGTAGGCCTCTGCCGCCGTGGGGAGAATCGCGGGCGTCGGTTTTTTGCTTCAGGTCAACGCAAAGGCGTGACCGGGGGGTCTAAGCCGGCTGCAGATAAGAAAGGGTTGGGATCGTGACGACAACGTCTTCGGCGGAACACACGCGCCGTGATTTCTTGTTCGTGGCCACTGGGGCAGTGGCTGCAGTGGGCGCCGCAGCCGCCGTCTGGCCGCTGATTTCTCAAATGAATCCAGATGCTTCGACCATCGCGGCGGGTGCGCCGATCGAGGTCGATCTGGCCCCCATCGCCGAGGGGCAGGACATCAAGGTGTTCTGGCGCGGCAAGCCGATCTACATCATGAACCGGACCAAGAAGCAGGTCGAAGAGGCGCGCGCCGTTCCGGTGTCGAGCCTGCCCGATCCGCAGACCGATCAGGCCCGCGTCAAGGAAGGCCACGACCAGTGGTTGGTCGTCATCGGCATCTGCACCCATCTGGGCTGCATCCCGATTGCTCACGAAGGCGCTTACGACGGCTTTTTCTGCCCCTGCCACGGTTCGGTCTACGACACTTCGGGCCGCATCCGTCAGGGTCCGGCGCCGCTCAACCTGCCGATCCCGCCTTACGCCTTCGTCTCTGACACCAAGATCAAGATCGGCTGAGCTGTCGGATCCCATCCGATCTCGCGCCGATAGTGTTTTTCTCTTCTCAGGATCGCATCATGAGCGGACCATCGACCTACCAGCCGACCAATCCCGCTTTGCAGTGGATTGAAAAGCGTCTGCCAATCATCGGCCTCGTCCATTCCTCCTTCGTTGCCTATCCGACACCGCGTAACCTGAATTACTGGTGGACGTTCGGCGGCATCTTGTCCTTCATGCTCGGCGTGCAGATCGTCACCGGCGTGATCCTGGCGATGCACTACACGCCGCATGTGGATATGGCGTTCAATTCGGTCGAGAGCATTGTCCGCGATGTGAATTACGGCTGGCTGTTGCGTTATCTGCACTCCAACGGCGCATCGATGTTCTTCATCGCCGTCTACATCCATATGCTGCGTGGCCTGTATTACGGGTCGTACAAGGCGCCGCGCGAAATCCTCTGGATCCTTGGCGTGATCATCTACCTTCTGATGATGGCGACCGGTTTCATGGGCTACGTGCTGCCATGGGGCCAGATGAGCTTCTGGGGCGCCACCGTCATCACCAACCTGTTCTCGGCGATTCCCTATGTGGGCGAGAGCATCGTGACCCTGCTGTGGGGCGGCTATTCGGTCGGCAATCCGACGCTGAACCGCTTCTTCTCGCTGCATTACCTGCTGCCCTTCGTGATCGCCGGCGTCGTCGTGCTGCACGTCTGGGCGCTGCATGTCGCCGGTCAGAACAATCCGGCCGGCGTCGAGCCGAAGACCGAGAAGGATACCGTGCCGTTCACGCCCTACGCGACCATCAAGGATGGTTTCGGCATGGTCTGCTTCATGATCTTCTACGCCTGGTTCGTGTTCTACATCCCGAACTATCTCGGCGATCCCGATAACTACATCCCGGCCAATCCGGGTGTGACGCCCGCGCACATCGTGCCGGAATGGTACTACCTGCCGTTCTACGCCATCCTGCGTTCGATCCCGAGCAAGCTCGGCGGCGTCATCGCGATGTTCTCGGCGATCATCGTGCTGGCCTTCCTGCCCTGGCTCGATACCGCCAAGACCAAGTCGTCGAAGTATCGTCCGCTGGCCAAGCAGTTCTTCTGGATGTTCGTCGTGGTGGCGGTCCTGCTCGGTTGGCTCGGCGGCAAGCCCGCGGAAGGCATCTACATCATCGCCGGCCGTGTCCTGACCTTCTGCTACTTCGCCTACTTCCTGATCGTGCTGCCGATCCTCAGCCGTATCGAAACGCCGCGCGCAGTGCCGAACTCGATCGCTGACGATGTGCTGGCCAAATACGGCAAGAAGGCAGCCTCCGCGATCGTCGCACTGGTCCTCGCCGGTGGCCTGATGGCCGGCGGCACGCAGAGCGCCAAGGCTGCCGACGAGCATGGCGGCCCGACGCCGCCGTCTCTGAGCTGGTCGTTTGCCGGCCCGTTCGGCAAGTTTGACCGCGGTGCCCTGCAGCGCGGTTACAAGGTCTACAAGGAAGTCTGCTCGACCTGTCACTCGATGAGCCTGATCCACTTCCGCAACCTCGCGGACGCGGGCGGCCCGGGCTTCTCTGCGGCTCAGGCGCTGGCAGTGGCATCCGAGATCAAGGTGCAGGACGGTCCGAACGATGCCGGCGACATGTTTGAGCGTCCCGGTCGTCTCGCGGATCCATTCCCCAAGCCGTTCCCGAACGAGAACGCGGCGCGCGCGGCCAATGGCGGCGCCTATCCGCCGGACTTGTCGCTGATGGCCAAGGCCCGCAACTACGACCGCGGCTTCCCGCAATTCGTGTTCGACTTCTTCACCCAGTTCCAGGAGAAGGGCCCGAACTATATCGACGCCCTGCTGCAGGGCTATGTCGATCCGGCGCCGAAGGATTTCGCGCTGCCGCCGGGCGCGTATTACAACAAGTACTTCCCCGGCCACGCCATCAAGATGCCGAAGCCGATCTCCGACGATCAGGTGACCTACGATGACGGCACCCCGCAGAAGGTCGAGAACTATGCCAAGGACGTTTCGACCTTCCTGATGTGGACTGCAGAGCCGCATCTCGAGGCCCGCAAGCGTATTGGCTTGCAGGTGATGGTGTTTCTGATCATCTTCGCGTTCCTGATGTATTTCACGAAGAAGAAGGTCTGGGCGAACGCTCACTGAGCGTCGCAAACGTTCTTTCAAAAGGGCCCCCGATGGGGCCCTTTTTCGTTTTCAGCCTGTGCGCACCCGGACCATGGATTCTCGGGGAGCCGTTGACTAAGCTTCGCGCAAAGGCGGGAGACGCGGGCTCGGTGAGCGTCACGGATATCCACGCTCATCGGGGGGATGGATGGCGGGCGCGGCGATCGACGATATTCTGCTGAACATCAGTCCGGGTGGCCAGATGGCGCTCGGCATCGTGCTGGCGCTGATCATGTATGGCGTCGCGCTCGATCTTCGCGTCGCCGATTTCGTCGATGTGTTCCGACGTCCGGCGGCGCCGCTCGCGGGGCTCGCCGCGCAACTGATCCTGCTGCCGGCGGTCACATGGGCGATCACCATGGTGTTGAAGCCGCAGCCCTCCATCGCGCTTGGCATGATGGTGGTGGCGGCCTGTCCCGGCGGCAACATCTCCAATCTCATCACCCATATGGCGCGGGGCAACACCGCGCTGTCGGTGTCGATGACCGGCATCTCCAGCCTGCTTGCGTCCGTCACGACGCCGTTGAACATCCTGTTCTGGGCTGGGCTCAATCCGCAAACCGCCGCACTGCTGCGCCAGGTGAGCGTCGATCCCGTCTCGTTTATCGGATCGACCGTGCTGCTGCTCGGCGTGCCGATGGTTGCCGGTCTGCTCACGGTGCGTCATCTGCCGGGGCTGGCCGACCGTCTGCGCCGGCCGCTGCAGATCCTGTCTTTCGTGTTCCTGATCGGATTTATTTTGGCCGCAACCGTCACCAACTGGCGCTACATCTCGGTGTTCTCGACCTCGGTGCTGCCATTCGTCGTGCTGCATAACGCGATCGCCGTCGCACTCGGCTGGGGCGTCGCGAAGATCCTTGGGCTCAGCGACTACGACACCCGCGCGCTCACCATCGAAGTCAGCATGCATAATTCCGGCCTGGGGCTGGCGCTGATCCTCACGCAATTCGACGGCCTTGGCGGGGCTGCGCTGGTCGCCGCTGGCTGGGGAGTCTGGCACCTCGTCTCCGGCTGGGCGCTGGCGGCCTGGTGGAAACGGCGCGATCCGCATCCGGCACGCATTGAAGGTGCTGCATGAGCGACGCGATGGCGAATAGCGGCGTGCTGATCACCGGCGCGGCAGGCTTCATTGGTAGTGCTTTGCTGCGCGCACTCGCGGCCGGTGGCGACGGGCCGGTGACAGCGCTCGATCTGCGCGAGGTGCCGCCACAACAGCGCCTCGACGGCGTAGCCTATGAGCACGGCGACATTCGCGATCCCGGCTTGAAGGATGTCATCGCCCGCGTGAAACCCCGTACGGTGGTGCATCTGGCTTCGGTCGTTGCCGTCGGCGGCGACGACCGGCGCGACTATGAGATCGACGTGCTGGGCACGCGCAATGTGCTGGAAGCCTGTCTCGCGGCTGGTGTTGGCCACCTCATCGTCACCTCGAGCGGCGCGGCCTATGGCTATCACGCCGACAATCCCGTCCCATTGCGCGAGGCCGATCCGCTGCGCGGTAACGAGGATTTCCCTTATGCGCGCAACAAGCGCGAGGTCGAGGAGATGCTGGCGCGCTGGCGTAGCGATCATCCGCAATTGCGGCAGACCGTGTTTCGCCCCTGCACGGTGCTGGGGCCAACCACGAACAACCAGATCACTGCATTGTTCGAGCGCCCTGTTGTCACCGGCCTCAGTGGCACCGCAACGCCGTTCTCGCTGATCGCCGATTCCGATGTGGTGGCGGCACTGGCGCAGGCCGTGCACACTGGCAAGGGCGGCATCTATAATCTCGCCGGCGATGGTACGCTCAGCCTGCGCGAGATTGCGCAGCTAAATGGCAAGCCGTTCATTCCAATTCCGCCCGCGGTGATGAAGGGCGCGCTGTGGTTGCTCCATGCGTTCGGGCTGACCAAGTTGACACCGCAGAATGTCAAATTCATCCAGTATCGTCCGGTACTCGACAACACCCGGCTCAAATCCGAATTCGGATATTCGCCCAAGCTTGATGCGCGCGCCGTGTTCGAACGCTATCGCGACGAGCGCCCGGAGCCGATGTCATGACTTTCCTTGTCATCGGCGTCGGTCCCGCAGGTCTTGCCGCAATCCAGAGTCTGAAGGCCGCTGGCCATGCTGTGGAAGCCGTCGAGCAGAATGCCGATGTCGGCGGGCAGTGGCTGTATGGCGCGGCGCCGAGCGCAGTCTACGCCTCGACGCATCTGATCTCGTCGAAGCGCACCACGGCCTTTGCGGATTTCCCGATGCCGGAGGACTGGCCGGCCTATCCGGGCCATCGCCAAGTGCTGGATTATCTGCAGAGCTATGCCCGGCATTTCGATCTCTATCCGCTGATCCGCTTCAACACCGGCGTGCGCAGCCTGACGCGGCAGGAAAGTGGATGGCACGCTGCTTTCAGCGACGGCACGTCGGCAGACTATGCCGGCGTCATCATCGCCAATGGCCATCTCAGCGATCCCCTGATCCCCAAAACGTCAGGCACCTTTGATGGCCCACTGATGCATGCCAAGGACTACAAGACCGCCGATATCTTCACCGGCCAGCGCGTGCTGGTGGTGGGCATGGGCAATACCGGCTGCGACATTGTCGTGGATGCGATCCATCGCGCGGATAAGGTGTTGTGGAGCGTGCGCGGCGGCAATCATTTCGTGCCGAAATTCCTCGCTGGCAAGCCGGCGGACGAAGGCAATCACAAGCCGAAGCGCTTCATCATCCCGAAGAACCTGCGCTCAAGGCTGCACGAGCCGATCCTGCGCTTCATCGTCGGCGCGCCGGAGCGTTTCGGTCTGCCCAAGCCGCAGCACCGGCTCTATGACCGCACGCCGATCGTCAATTCGCTGGTGCTTCAGCATCTCGGCCAGGGCGATGTCGGTTTGCGCAAGCCGGTCCGCGAATTCAACGGCAAGTTGGTCGTGTTTGCCGATGGCCGCTGCGACGAGGTCGATCTGGTGCTGCTCGCGACCGGCTACCGGATCACGTTTCCGTTCCTCGGCGATCTCCGTGCACTCGATTGGCAGGAGGCAATCGGCGCGCCGCGGCTGTTCATGAACATGTTTCCGTCGGAGGATAACGGTCTGTATGTCGCCGGGCTGCTGGAGGGCGCCGGCGTGGGCTGGGAAGGGCGTGCATTGCAGGCCCGCGTGATCGCAGCCTATCTCGCGGCCAAGGCCGCGCGGCCGGATGCGGCAGCAGCGCTGCGGCAGGAGATCACGCAATGGTTCGCGCAACCGCCACGGCGGGACGGCGGCGAACACGGACTGTTTGTCGATTTTCTGACTTACAAGCGAGATCTGCAGCGCGCGCTGGCCCGGTTGAGTTGACACGTGAGGGGTCTATAAGTTGCCCCGAACCATTCCAGCGGAGGACATCATGGGAACATCGATCAGCTTCAAGCGCCCCGACGGCAAGGAAGCCAAAGGCTATCTCGCCAATGCCCAGGCCGGCAACGCGCCGGGCGTCGTCGTGATCCAGGAATGGTGGGGTCTGCAGGAGCAGATCAAGGGCCTGGCCGATCGTCTCGCGCTGGCCGGCTTCGATGCGCTGGCGCCTGATCTCTATAATGGCGTGGTCGTGCCCTATCACGACACGGACGCTGCCGGCAAAGAAATGAACTCGCTCGATTTCATGGACGCCACCACGCAGACCGTGCGCGGCGCGGCGCAATATCTGTCGCGCAACGGCGCCAAGGTCGGCCTTACCGGCTTCTGCCTCGGCGGAGCGGTGACCATCATCGGTTCGTGCAAGATCCCCGAATTGAAGGCCGCCGTGGCGTTCTATGGCATCCCGCCGGAGCAGGCCGCGAAGCCCGCCGACGTGCAGGTGCCGCTGCAGGGCCACTTCGCCAATCGCGATGACTGGTGCACGCCGGAAGTCGTCGACAATTTCGAGAAGGGCCTCAAGGCCGCCGGCAAGTCCGCCGAATTCTTCCGCTATGATGCCGACCACGCCTTCGTCAACGAACAGCGCGTCAGCGTACATGACCGCGAAGCCGCCGAACTCGCCTGGGGCCGCGCGACGGCGTTCTTCAAGAAGCACCTGGGCTGAGGTCCTATGATCGGATGCTGATCCGCAGAGCACGACCCGATGAAGCGGCCGAGATATGCGATGTCTTGCGCCGCTCCATCGCCGAGCTCTGCGGCGCCGATCATCATGACGATCCGGCGATCCTGCAGAGGTGGCTCGACAACAAGACGCCGGCGGTGGTCGGGGGCTGGATTGCCCATCCGGACAATTTCGTTCTCGTCGCGGTCGAGGAAGAAACAGTGCTCGCCGTCGGCATCGGCAGACACGATGGCGAGATTACGTGCAACTACGTCTCGCCGGATGCCCGGTTCCGGGGCGTTAGCAAGGCGATGCTGGCACAGCTTGAGGCGACCGCACGGGACCATGGCAACGATGTCTGCAATCTGATCAGCACCGAGACAGCACATCGCCTGTATCTGTCTGCCGGCTATGAAGACTGCGGAGTGCCGCAGGGAAAATTCGGCACGACGTCATCCTTTCCCATGCTGAAGCGGCTCACCGGTGAATCTCACACATCGTGATGCATAGCCGCGTGGCAGCTTGATGCGACAGGCCCGACCCTGTAGGTCGAGGCCAATGACATCCGACTACACCATTTCCGATTTGCGCCAGCAGGCCGACTTCTTCGACATCGTCGCCGATCGGATCTGGCAGGCGTGGTGGAGGCGTCATGGCGTGCCCGAGGCCTATATCGTCGAGCGACTGCGCGAGAACATGCAGGGGACCGACCTGCCGATCGCGCTGGTGGCGCATCGTGGGCCAGACTTTCTCGGAACGGCGTCGCTGCTGGTGTCCGATCTCGACGAGCGCCCGCAATATACGCCCTGGGTGGCGGCAGTCTCGACCGAGCCCGATGCCCGCAAACAGGGCATCGCCCCGGCGCTGATCGAGCGGGCCTGCCTGGAGGCCTTCTCCCGGGGGCATGCCCGGGTCTATCTTTGCGCTGCCCCGCCACGTCGGGCCTGGTACGAGAGCATCGGCTGGACCCCGATCGAGGACGGTGTCGGGGCGTTCAAACTGACGGTATTCGTCCGGGAGCGTCCGGGGGCCGTTTAGTCCCTTGACCTTCCGGGCCGGCCATGGTGATTTGCCGGCCATGAGCACCCCTGTCCGCAACAGCCGTCGTTGGTGGCGCACCTCCTGAAGAGGTGGTCGGTGCGATTTGCTTATTTTCAATCGTCGAAGGCCGCCATCGCAGTGCGACGGCCTTTGCTTGTTTGTTCTGTGTGGCGCCCCCTCCGGCATGTTTCCTAAGAGGACACCATGAACAGGACTGTGTTTTCGCTCCCCGCTGACAGCGCCTACAAGACCCACGCGGGTCTCTCCGTGGCGCGCCATGTCGATTATTTCACCGGCGGCACCGCGCTGGACGATCTGATCGTCCGGCTCGACCAGCGCCGCGGCGTGGTGCTGTCGTCGGGCACCACGGTGCCCGGCCGCTATGAGAGCTTCGATCTCGGTTTCGCCGATCCGCCGCTGCTGCTGGAAACCACCGGGACGGATTTCACGCTGACGGCGCTGAACAAGCGTGGGCAGGTGTTGATCGCCTTCCTTGCCGACACGCTGCAGGATCCCTGTATCGCGCTCGACGGGCGGACGATGTCGAAGCTCAAGGGCCACATCATCCGCGGCGAGGCGCCGGTCGAGGAAGACCAGCGCACCCGCCGCGCCAGCGTGATGTCGCTGGTGCGCGACATGGTCGCGCAATTGTTCTCCTCGGACGATTCCCTGCTCGGGCTCTATGGCGCCTTCGCCTATGACCTCGTGTTCCAGATGGAAGACCTGAAGCAGAAGCGCGCGCGCGAGGCCGACCAGCGCGACATCGTGCTGTATCTGCCCGACACGCTGCTGGCCTATGACCGCGCTACCGGCCGCGGCGTGGTGATGTCCTATGACTTCACCTGGAAGGATCGCTCCACCGAGGGCCTGCCACGCGATACGCCCGACAGCGGCTACAACAAGGCGCCGCGCCAGGGCTTTGCGGATCACGCACCCGGCGAATATCAGCGCACAGTGGAGAATGCGCGTGCCGCCTTTGCGCGCGGCGATTTGTTCGAGGCGGTGCCCGGTCAGTTGTTCGCCGAGCCCTGCGAACGTTCGCCGGCGGAAGTGTTCCAGCGGCTATGTGTTATCAATCCGTCGCCCTATGGCGCGCTGATGAATCTCGGCGATGGCGAATTTCTCGTCGCTGCCTCGCCGGAAATGTTCGTGCGCTCCGACGGTCGCCGCGTCGAGACCTGTCCGATCTCTGGCACCATCGCGCGCGGCGTCGATGCCATTGGCGATGCCGAGCAGATCCGGCAGTTGCTGAATTCGGAGAAAGACGAATTCGAACTCAACATGTGCACCGACGTCGATCGTAACGACAAGGCGCGCGTCTGCGTGCCCGGCACGATCAAGGTGTTGGCGCGTCGGCAGATCGAGACCTACTCAAAACTGTTCCACACCGTCGATCATGTGGAAGGCATGCTGCGTCCGGGATTTGACGCGCTCGATGCGTTCCTGACCCATGCCTGGGCGGTGACCGTGACCGGCGCGCCGAAGCTCTGGGCGATGCAGTTCGTCGAGGACAATGAGCGCTCGTCGCGGCGTTGGTATGCCGGCGCCATTGGTGCCGTGTCATTCGATGGCGGCATCAATACCGGGATCACCATCCGTACGATCCGCATGAAGGACGGCCTCGCCGAAGTTCGCGTCGGCGCGACGCTGCTGTTCGATTCGGATCCCGTCGCCGAAGAGAAGGAATGCCAGACCAAGGCTGCAGCCCTGTTCCAGGCGCTGCGCGGCGATCCGCCGAAGCGGCTGTCGGCCTTCGCGCCGGATGCAACCGGTTCGGGCAAGAAGGTGCTGCTGATCGATCATGACGACAGTTTCGTGCATATGCTGGCGGATTATTTCCGTCAGGTCGGCGCGACCGTCAGCGTGGTTCGTCATGTCCATGCACAGACCGTCCTGAACCGCGAGAGTTTCGATCTGCTGGTGCTGTCGCCGGGGCCGGGACGTCCGGCCGATTTCGGCATAGGTAAGACACTCGATACCGCGCTGGCTAAGAAGCTGCCGGTGTTCGGTGTCTGTCTTGGCGTGCAGGCGATCGGTGAATATTTCGGCGGCGTGCTCGGCCAATTGGCGCAGCCGGCCCATGGACGGCCGTCGCGCGTGCAAGTGCGGGGCGGAAAGTTGATGAACGGTCTACCCAATGAAATCGTCATAGGCCGCTATCACTCGCTGTTCGTCGAGCAGGACAGCATGCCCGATGTGCTCACCGTGACGGCCTCGACCGAGGACGGTGTCGCCATGGCCATCGAACACAAGACGCTGCCGGTCGGCGGCGTGCAGTTTCATCCGGAATCGCTGATGTCGCTTGGCGGCGAGGTCGGCTTACGTATCGTCGAAAACGCATTTCGGTTGGGGCAACGCCCCAACTGATGTCCATCTGAAGAACCGAAAGACCCTGATGACACCCGAACTCGCGCACGATCTCAAAGCCTCCGTCCGCACCATTGTGGATTATCCGAAGCCGGGTATCCTGTTTCGCGACATCACCACATTGCTGGGTGATGCGCGCTCGTTCCGCCGCGCGGTGGATGAGCTGGTGCAGCCCTGGGCGGGGCTGAAGATCGACAAGGTCGCCGGCATGGAAGCGCGCGGCTTCATCATCGGCGGCGCGGTGGCGCATCAGTTGTCGGCAGGTTTCGTGCCGATCCGCAAGAAGGGCAAGCTGCCGCACACCACCGTGCGCATCGCTTACTCTCTCGAATACGGCATCGACGAGATGGAAGTGCATGCCGACGCCATCAAGCCCGGTGAGCGCGTGATCCTGGTGGACGATCTAATCGCCACCGGCGGCACCGCTGAAGGTGCGGTCAAACTGATGCGCCAGATCGGTGCTGAGGTGATGGCCGCCTGTTTCATCATCGACCTGCCGGATCTCGGCGGCGCCGCGAAACTGCGGGCGATGAATGTGCCGGTGCGCACGCTGATGACCTTCGACGGGCATTGATTGCCCGTCACGACCCCTGCAGCAAAAGTCCCAGCTCGATTTCCCGAAAGCTGAAATAATTCTTCCTGATCCACTGATGCAGCTCGGTCGATGAATCCTGCTCCGAGCGCAAATAGCCGGTGAAGGAGAAATTCAGCCGGTCGATATAGGTCTTGAGGAACACCGGCAGCGCCGCGATGCGCAGCATGCGGCCCTGCGCCAGCGCCACCGGGATTTCGCCGCGCAGCACGTGTTCGTTGTCGATCACATAGAGCGAATTGCGGGTGAACTGCTGCTGCAGCATCTCGTAGCCGCGCAATGAGGCGCGGTCGCTGTCGCCCATGAAGAACACGATGGGCGCCACACCGCGGCGTGCGGCTTCCTTGGCGAAACCGATCTCGCCGGTCATTTTGAAGAATTCGTCGAAGGCGAAATAGCCGAGGTCGATCACCTTGGCGACGTCGTCATTGATGATGAGCCGGTCCATCAGCGACATCTTGCCAAATGTGTCGCCGATATTGGCGGTCTCGGTCAGCTTCGGCAGGAAATCCAGCAGCGACGGTTCTTTCAGGCTGACATCGAAAGCGGTGACATCGCCGCGCTGCAGCTTCAGGAATTCGCATAACAGGCGCGCGACGAGGGTCTTGCCGACCATCGGTCGCGTCGAGCAGATGATATAAACGGGCGTGCGTCGCATCGGCGCAATATCAGGCGAATCCGACGCCGCTCCAATCGTTAAATGGACTTACTTCTCGCCGGGGCTGCGGGCGCCGGGCTTGTCGTGGACGATGTCGGTCAGCTTGATGCGGTCGAATTCGCTCCAGACATTGGCCAGCCAGTGCCGGACATAGCCGCGCAGCACGAACGAATAGTTCGCGGTCTCGTCATGCGGTCCCTTGTTGGCGACGAATTTCAGGAACGGCACGCTGGAGACTTCGACCTGCTCATAGGCCATTTCGTTCAGCTTCGGGATGGTGATCTCGGTGGCGCCCTTGATGCGGTGGAAATAGGAGTTGTAGGTCGCCTGGTCCCATTCGAAGAAGCTGGTGTTGTTGATGAAGTTCTTCACCAGGAAATACTTGGCACCGTCCATGAAGCCGGCGGTCTCGGCGATCTCGTCCAGCGAGGCGATCGACGGGCCGAGTATATGGAAAACGGCAAAGGTAATCTGGCCGGACTTGGCGGCATCGAGGAAGCCGATGTCACGCAGATCGGCCAGCGCCCGCGACAGCAGGCCTGCGCGGACGTCGATCACGGTCACCGAGGGCGACGCGCTGTTGAGCGTATCGAAGATCTTCATCTGGTCGGACGTGGTCGTCATGTCGACGATTTCGGTGATGTCCGAATGGAACCGCTTCAGCGTGCCGCGCGGCGCTTCGGTGTCGAAAGCGCGCGTCGGGACGTTGTTGGCGCTGAAATAGTCCAGAACCGTCCGCGAAACCGTGGTCTTGCCGACCCCACCCTTGTCCGCGCCGACGACAATCACTGCTGGCTTCGCCATGGAATTCCTTTGCCGCTTTCAACTGGAGCATCCGCGCGATGGAGATTCGCGCGCCGGAGAACACTACCCGATGCCTGCTTTGGGCGCGAACATGGCAGAAACAAGGGGGATTTCAATCGCTGAAAGATATGGCCCACGGAAATCATCGGGAAATTCTCCATATTTGGTCGCGGGCATTGTTTTCCGCATTACGGCTACCCGACCGGGCTTGCAGGTGCCGGGCTCCCCGGCGGCGCTCACCACACCGTGATTGATGCGATGCACAAAATAGATTGCAGCCTAATCGATAGGGTCCTATCTAATTTCCATGCCCCACTCCCAAGCGCATATCCAGGCCGAACTGGGCCTGCTGGTTGCGCGACTGGCACGGGTCTGGCGCCGTAAGGCTGACCAGACCCTGTCGGCGCATGGCCTGTCCGAAGCCACGGCCCATCCGCTGCTGATCCTGTCCCGCGCCGGTCGCGAGAACGTGCGTCAGGGCGTGCTCGCCGACGAAATGGGGCTCGAAGGTCCATCGGTGGTCCGGCTGATCGACCTGCTGGCCGCCGAAGGGCTCGTCGAGCGCCGCGAGGACCCGACCGACCGCCGCGCCAAGGTCTTGCACCTGACCCCGCTTGGCGAAGCCAAGGCCGAAGAGATCAGGCGGGTGATGCGGCGGCTGCGCGGTGACCTGATGAAAGGGATCGCGCCCGATGAACTCGCTATTGCCTTCGATGTGCTCGGACGGATCGAGCAATCGGCCAATCGCCTGTATGAGGCCGCCGAGGAGGCGGACGTACTGCCATGACTTCCGCTGCTGCCCAACCGCCGTTTCTCGTCCGCCACGCCGATATCATCTTCTCCGTGAAAACCTTCATCGCCGGCATGATGGCGCTGCTGATCGGTTTCGCGATGGATCTGCCGCGGCCCTACTGGGCGCTGGCCACGGTCTATATCGCCTCGCAGCCGCTGGCCGGCGCCACGCGTTCGAAGGCGCTGTTTCGCGTCATCGGCACGCTGGTTGGGGCTTCGGCCAGCGTGGTGCTGGTGCCGAACTTGGTCAATTCGCCGGAACTGCTGAGTCTCGCCATCGCGCTGTGGGTCGGTCTCTGTCTTTATGTGTCGCTGCTGGACAGGACGCCGCGCGGCTACATGTTCATGCTGGCAGGCTATACCTGCGCGCTGATCAGCTTTCCCTCGGTCAACGAACCCGCAGCCATCTTCGATACCGCCGTGGCGCGCAGCGAGGAGATCATTGTCGGCATCCTGTGTGCCACACTGGTCTCCACGATCCTGTTGCCGCGCAGCGTCGGCCCCGCGGTTGCAACGCGGGTCGATAGCTGGCTCGCCGGTGCGCGCAAGCTGACCCAAGACGTGCTGGCCGGCCGCAGTGCCGATCCGGCCACGCGCGATCTGCGCCTCAAGCTCGCCGCCGATGCCGTCGATATCGATACGCTCGCCGATCATCTGGCCTATGATCGGCTCGGCGGACGCGAGACCTCACGCTGGATGCGTGCCCTGCGCACGCGCATGCTGACATTCCTGCCGCTGCTGTCATCCATGGGCGATCGCATCGACGCGCTGGGCGAAGACGCGCGGACGACCTCACCGCAATTGATGGCGCTGATCGTCGACGTCTCCGCCTGGATTGCTGACAACAGCACCGACCGTGAACTCGCCGAGCGGCTGCGCAGCATGATCGCCGCGCAGCAGCCGAAGCTGAGCGCGTCGTCGTCATGGACCGAAATCATGATCGCGAGCCTACTGATGCGGATGCGCGAGCTCGTCGATATCTCAGCGGATTGCCGGGTCCTCAATCAGGCGATTGCCGAAGGCGGCCGTCCGCCGGGCGCGAAACTCGCCTTTCAGGCTGAAGCCGGTGTGGCCCCGGTGCGGCATGTCGATCACGGCATGGCGCTATGGTCCGCAGCAGGCGTATTCGTGACCATCCTCGTCTGCTGCGCGTTCTGGATCGCCACCGGCTGGACCGATGGCGCGACAGCACCGACCATGGCGGCTGTCGGCTGCTCGTTCTTCGCCAGCATGGATGATCCCGCGGTGGGGTTGCGCGGCTTTGCCAAATGGACGCTGGCCGCGATGGTGATCATCGCGCTCTATCTGTTCGCGATCCTGCCGGCCATCACCGATGTCGAAGTGCTGGTCGCCGTGCTGGCGCCGCCGTTCCTGCTGTTTGGCTATCTCATCGCACGCCCCGCCACCTTCTTCATCGGCATGCTGCTGGCGGCGAATACCGCGACGCTGATGGCGTTGCAGACGACTTACAATGCCGACTTCGCAAGTTTCGCCAATTCCAGCGTGGCTTTCTTCGTCGGTACTGAACTGTCGGTCATCTCGATCCAGTTGATCCGCTCAGTCGGCTCCGAATGGAGTGTGAAGCGGCTGATGCGGCGCGGCTGGATCGCCATCGCGCAGGCTGCCGAACAGCGCGGCAATCGTGACCGCGCGGCCTTTGCCGGGCTGATGCTGAACCGCATCGGCCTTCTGGCGCCACGGCTGACGGCGCTGAAGGATTCACCGCTGCGTGCTGTCGACAACCTGCGCGAATTGCGCGTCGGGCTGAATATCGTCGATCTGCGCCGGGCGCGTCATCATCTGTCGTCACCGACGCTCAATGCGATGGACACGATGCTAGACGAACTGGCCGCGAGCTTCCGCAACTACAAAGGCGGTGCAATGCCCGAACCACTGCTAGCGAAAGTCGATCACGCGCTGTCGGAAGCCATGGGCGAACGCGGGGCAGGGCGCGAGGATGCGCTGATCGGGCTCGTTGGCATTCGCCGTGGTCTGTTCCCGACCGCACCCGCCTATCTGCCCGAATCGGGGCTTTGTGCCGGGAGTGTGGCCGCATGAGATATGAAATCGATCTGTTCGGTGTGCTGTTGCCATCGCTGATGCTGTGGCTAGTCATCACTTACGCCATCGGCGCGCTGCTGCGCCCGTTGATCGAGCACTCCGGCCTCTATCGCTATGTCTGGCACCGCGCGCTGTTCGATCTTGCTCTGTATGTCTGCCTGCTGGGCGGCGTCGTCTATTTATCCTCCGGATTGCTGTCATGAAAAACGCTGTGAGTTTCGTTCGTCGTTTCGCTGTCACCGCACTGGCCGTCGTCGCCGCGCTCGCCGTGGGGCGCTATCTCTGGGTCTATTACATGGATGCGCCATGGACCCGCGACGGCCGCGTGCGCGCCGATGTGGTGACCGTGGCGCCGGATGTCTCGGGATTCGTTACCGAGATTCTGGTGAAGGACAATCAGAAAGTGGCCCGCGGCGATGTCATCATGCGGATTGACCGCGCGCGTTTCGCGCTGGCGCTGCAGCAGGCCGAAGCCGTCGTCGCCGGCCGTACGGCCAGCCTTGAGCAGGCCGATCTCGATCTGAAGCGCTATAAGGATCTGACGACGGCCGCCGTCTCGCAGCAGAAGCAGGAGCAGGTGCTTGCAACGCAGCTGCTGGCCAAGGCGTCGCTGGATCAGGCCATTGCCGATCGGGCCGTGGCGCAGCTCAATCTCGATCGCAGCGAGGTTCACGCGCCCGTCTCGGGCGTGATCTCCAACATGGACCTGCGCCCCGGTACCTATGTCACTGCCGGCAAGGGCGTGATGGCATTGGTCGATACGTCGAGCCTGCATGTGGACGGCTATTTCGAGGAAACCAAGCTCTCGCGCATTCACGTCGGCGATCCCGTCCATATTCACTTGATGGGCGATGCCGCCAAGCTTACCGGCCATGTCGAGAGCGTCGCCGCCGGCATCGAGGATCGTGACCGTGCGGAGGGCAGCAATTTGCTGGCCAATGTGACGCCGACTTTCAGTTGGGTCCGTCTCGCCCAGCGCGTGCCGGTGCGCATCGCGCTCGACGCTGTTCCGGCAGGTACGACGCTGGTCGCGGGCCGCACGGCGACGGTGGAGATTTTGCCGGGCAACGGGACGGCGATTGCGAAGGTGAACTGACGAAGCTCATACTCACAGTCTGTCATCCCCGCGAAGGCGGGGATCCATACACACTGTAGTCTCGTCGATCGCAGTTGGGAGAGACCTTCACTTCAGCGGAGAGGATGGAGGTTATGGGTCCCCGCCTTCGCGGGGACGACAGTAGAGTTGTTCGTGCTTCAACTCGCTAATTGTCGACTATCGGTGACTGTGCACCCACCAGCATCACTTCAAACCGTGCCCGTATTTCCCGAGGCGTGGCGCCGAAGCGCTTTTTGAAGGTGCGGTTGAAATAAGACAGGTCGCCGAAGCCGACCTCGAAAGCGATGGTGCTGACGGCGCGATCCCCGCGGTTGCCGTCGCGCAGCATATGGAAGGCGCGCTCGAGCCGACGCTCCAGCAGATAATCCGAGAATGTGCGGCCTTCGGCCTCGAACAGTTTCTGGAAGTAGCGCGCGGTGACGCCATGCGTCGTCGCAAGCCGTTCCAGCGACAGCGTCGGCTGGCTGAGGCTGGCCTCGATATCGGCCTTGAGGGACAAGAGACTGATGGTTGGCCGGTCCGGCCGCAATGCTGCGCGTCGCTCCGGCGCATCGGCTTCATCGATCATGGTGGCGACGAGGCCGTTCATATAATCGATGGCAAGACCGGTCAGCGCCGCCGAATTCATCGGCAGCAAGCCGCGCATCACCGCGGCGGCGTAATGGCCAAGCGCGATCAGCCCGCCATTGTCATGGGCGATGTGGCGCAATCCGGTATGGCCATTGCTGGGGAGTAGCAGGCAGTCGACGCGGCTCACATCATTCATGATGAAGGTGGTGGCGCGGCCGGGATCGAGAATGATCGCCTCGCGCGGCATGCATGTCTGGCGCTGGCCATCCTGCTGGACGATCACCACGCCGTCGGACGGCCGCAGCACCAGGATGTCCTGCGGCGAGTCGTTGCCGGTCGTGGCGCTATCGTCGTCGGGCATGGTCCAGAGCGGCGCGGGATCGAAACACGACATCAGTCCGAGATGCGGCTGCATCCGCAGGATCGCCTTTGACTGGAACGGCGCTGCGCGAAACGATCCCAGCGAATTGCGCTGCACGGTCTTCCACGGCAGGCGGCTCTCAAGCGGCTTGCGCAGGGTGTCATCGATATCGTCGGCAACCAGCCAGAGCGGGACGAGAGGGCAATCGGGAGCGGCATCGACGCAGGATGGAGACCGCGACTGATGCGCGTTTGCCACAGCATCGAATCCAAACCGCTTCGTTCGCTCCAGTCCGACTATCAATTCACCGAGTCCAAGTCATGCCATGGGCTGTGCCGTATCGCTGTGACGATAGACGGAATGCACAGGCGTAAGAAGAGTAAAGCCGCGGCCGGAATTTACATTGATTCCAAACTGCTGCGGCCTCGGTCGAATTGACCGGCTCGACCTCTCCAGTGCTTCGTCGCCACGAACATACGGAAGACTCCGAGCTCATGCGTTACAGCCAGTTCCTCCTCATCCCCGCCGTCGGGCTCATGTCGTCGCAGGCCGTTGCGCAGCAGAGCGCGGGCGTCACGCTTGACGAGATCACGGTGACCGCCGCGCGTGCCCAGCGCTCGATTTCGGATATTCCGCAGACCGTGCAGGTGGTCGATCAGAAGGAGATTGACGAGCAGCTCAAGCAGAGCGGCAGCGCATCGGCGCTGCTGGCAAAATTGCTGCCGGGCTTCTCGGTGTCGAACCAGACCATCTCCGGCGCTTCCGAAAGCTATCGCGGCCGCGACCTTCTGGTGCTGATGGACGGCGTGCCGCTGACGACGCCGCTCCGCGACGTCTCGCGCGTCCTGTCGCTGATCGATCTGAATTCCGTCGAGCGCATCGAACTGGTCGCCGGTGCATCGAGCCTGTATGGCGCCGGCGCGACGGGCGGTACGGTGAATTTCGTTACCAAGAAAGCGCAGCCGGGCGGTCCGCGCGTCAGCGTCAATACGGCGCTGCGCACCTTCACTGCCGATCCCGGCGGTTCGCTGGCACCGGAGCTGTCGGCGACGGTCAGTGGCAAGGGCACGAATGGCATCGACTATGTATTCGTCGGCAGCGGCCGCGGCGCGCAGAAGACCTATGACGGCGCGGGCCGCGAGCTGCCATCGGACGCCATGCTCGGGCAGGGAGGTGGTGATCGTCTCGCCAGCGGCAATTTCCTGGGCAAGATCGGTTACGATTTCGATGGCGGCAAGCGCATCGAAGCCTCGATCAGCCAGTTCTATCTCGACCAGACGCCGAAATACCTCACCGACTATTCCGGCGCCTATGCGAAGCCGGATTTCACCAAGCCCTATACCGGGCAGAGCGTGCTGGAAGATTCGCGCTCGTTCCAATTGCGCTACAGCGATACCGACTTCGTGCTTGGCAATCTCAGCGTGGTCGGCTTCTACAATGATATCAAGAAGCGCTTCAACTATTCGGAATTTTCCTATCCCTATAACTCGCTGGTCTATTATTCCGGCAACCCGCTGAGCCCGACCAGCCCGGCCAACCAGACCACGCTGTATTCCGAGCGCGGTGGCGTCAATCTGACGATCGATACGCCGCTCGACCGCATCTGGAACGGGGCCAAGGTGACCTGGGGCACCGACGTCGTTCATGACAAGACATGGCAGACGCTGACCGATGGCCGCGATGTGTTCACGCCGTTGACCCAGGTGACGACCGCCGGATTTGCATTGGTACAAGTCCCGATCACCGATCGGCTGACCGCGCGGGGCGGCGTTCGCTACGAGCATTTCGATCTCAGCGTCGACGATTTCCTGCGTCCGGCCGCCTATGCCGCGATCTCGCCCGTGACGCGCTTCGTTCTGCCGGCGCTCAATGTTATCGGCGGCCAGTACGAATATGCCTCGCCGACCTACAATCTCGGCGCGACCTTCAAGCTCAACAACAAGATCGATCTGTTCGGCGGTTTCTCGCAGGGCTATGCGCTGCCCGATGTTGGCGCCTATACGCGCCGCGCCGGCCTGTCATCCACCGCCTTTGCCTGTCCGGTAGCGACGCCGAACTGCCTGCCGCTGGCACGCCAGACCATCTCTTTCAGCTCGATCGCGCCGGAAGCCCAGATCGTCAATAACTACGAAATCGGCATCCGCGGCGGCGACGGCCCCTACAAGGGCAGCATCACCGGTTTCGTCAGCACGTCCGAGAAGGGCGTGACCTTCGATCCAGTCACCAACCTGATCTCGCAGCAGAAGGAAATGATCTACGGCGTCGAATATATCGGCGAGATGGCGATCAACCGGAATTTCACGCTGGGTACCACGATCGGCTACAAGGAAGGCCGCTACGACACCAACAAGGACGGTGTGCTCGACTCGTGGCTGCCCAACAACCGGATCGGCAGTCCGGTGCGTGGTCTGATCTTCGGCGACTATCGCTTCGACAACGGCATCAAGCTGCGCGTCGAGGGCGAGGGCTATGCCGCTCGCAATCGCGGCATCAACCTGACCAATACGGTCTATCCCATCGAGGGTGGTTTCACGATGAATGCTGCGCTGAGCGGGCCGGTCTATGGCGGTGAGGCCTATGCAGCGGTTAACAACCTGTTCGATACGGAGCTGCAGAATCCGACCGCGACGTCGGTGCGCAACCTGCCCGTTTATTCCTGGGGCCGCACCGTGACGGTCGGCTATCGCAAGACGTTCTAGGGCGTGATCCCGAAAAGTGGTCGCCGGTTTTCGGATCAGATCACGCTCAACGAGACAAACCTTCCAAGGCCACTTCCCAGGGAGTTCTAATTGCCATCATGGTGGATCTGGAGATTGATGGGAGCCTGCTGACGCTACGGTTCCTGCCGCCTTACGCGGAGTCGGACGAGCGCGATTATCTGGCCGCGCTGGCCCGGGTCGGCGAGCATGATGCGCCATTCGAACTTCTGACCGTGTTCGGGGGCGGCGGGAAACTGTCCGTCGCCGGCGAGCGGGAGCAGGCGCTGTGGTTCAAGGCAACGCGCGGCCATATCTCCGCGCGCTGCCGTGCTGTGGCGATTGTACGCCCCGGCGCCAACAAGAAGATGGAAGAGACGTTTCGGAAGCTCTGGCCGATGCCGCTGGTGGCGCTCGAGGACGAGATCGCCGCGCGCGCCTTTCTCGCCGAACATCGCGGCCTCGCATGAGCACCGCGGAGCTTAACGCATCTGCGCCGGTCACCGTCATGGGACGCAAGCGGCTGTTCGTCGTGCTGGGCGGGCTGTATCTGGCACAGGCGATCCCGTCTTATCTGTTCGCAGCGGCTTTGCCACCGATCATGCGCGAGGCCGGCGTGTCGCGCAGCGAGATCGGCTATCTCAGTCTCTGGTTCCTGCCGCTGTTGCTGAAGTTCTTCTGGGCGCCCATCGTCGATCGCATCCGTCCCTTCGCGCGCGCGCATCGTGCCGGCTGGGTGATCGTGACCCAGACCGGCGTGATTATTAGCCTGCTGTGCCTGATCCCGCTTGGCGCAACCAATATCTGGGGCATCATCACGGTGGGCCTGTTCGGCTCATTGCTGATCTCGACACAGGACATCGCCACCGATGGCTACGCCGCGAAATATCTCGCGCCGGAGGATCGCGCCATCGGCAATGCTATCCAGGGCGGCTCGGTCGCGTTTGGTGTCGTGATCGGAGGCACGCTCGGGCTGGTGCTGTATGCGCAGATCGGCTGGACCGGTATGCTGCTGACCATCGCCGGCTTCTCGCTGATCCCGCTGTTTGCCGCCTTCGCCATGCGCGAGGACGAAGCCGACCAGATCGATCCGTCGAAGCCGCGGCCTTCGGTGATGGCCTTCCTGCGCCGCCGCGAGGTGCGCAACATTCTCTGGATCGCGCTGATCTACCGGATGAGCGAAGGCCTCGTGAAGGCGATGGAGGGCAGCTACCTCGTCGATGCCGGGGTGCCGCTCAAACAGATCGGTTATCTTTCCGGCGGCGCCGCGACGACGGCGGGCCTCGCGGGTGCCGCTGGCGCAGCATGGCTGTTGCAACGCTGCGGCACCGGCTGGACGCTGGGTCTGCTGGGCATTCTCCGCACCATCTGCTTTGCGCTGTTCACGGCGCATGCGCTGGGTGTCGTGACCGGCATCTGGCCGATTTTCGGCGCGGCCGGATTCCAGACCTTGATCCGCTACATGGAGATCGTTGCGCTCTACAGCCTGTTTATGGCGGCGGCATCGAAGGATCAGCCGGGCACCGACTTCACGATTCTCGCCTGCGCCCAGCTGATCATCTACTTCATCGGCTCGATGCTGTCGGGCCGCATTGCCGACCTGCTCGGCTATGGGACGCTGTTCAGCATCGCCACAGTGTTGTCGCTGATCGCGGCGATTGCAACGATGCGCATTCTCGCCGCGCAACCGCCCGCTAGTTCGATGCCGGCGCAGCCTGCGTGAAGCTGCGATCGACGGCCTTGCTGACATCGACCTGCTTCGACAGGATTCCGTAGCGCGTGGCGCGATCCGAGGCTTCCTGGAATTCCTTTACCACGCCATCGTCGATGGCGATCGGCCGTGTGTCCTGCGCCTTGTAGGCGCGCGCCAGCACGTCTTCCGGCAGCTTGGTCAGCTCGGCGGTGTTTTTGGCATATTCATTGACATGCTCGCGCGACCAGGTGCGGGCCTTGTTAAGCCGCTGCAACAGGTCGGCGACGGCCTCGCGCTTGGTGGCAATCGCCTGTTCGGAAGCGACGATAAAGGTCAGGGTCGGGGTCAGACCGGTGCCATCGGCAACCACCCGTGCATTGTCTTTCAGCACGGCGTAGGAGATGTAGGGTTCCCATACGGCCCAGCCGTCGATCGAACCGGCGAGAAGTGCAATCTTGGCATCGACGGGACCGAGCGGCGCGAAAGTTGCTTCGCTGGTCTTGTAACCGGCTTTCTCCAGCGTCGCCTCAATCAGGAACTGGCCCCAGCCGCCGCGGGTGCCTGCGAGGCGCTTGCCCTTGAGGTCGGCTGCGGTCTTGATCGGTGAATCGTTGCGCACCAGGATCGCCTGTGTGTCCGCATTGGAGCGTGTGCCGCCGATCGCCTTGATCGGTGCGCCGTTGGCATAGACCGTGAGGAACGAGAGGTCGCCGGTGTAACCGACATCGAGTGCGCCGGCATTGATGGCTTCGAGAATCGGCGCTGCCGCAGGGAATTCCGACCACTGGATCTTGTAGGGCAAGTCCTTCGCCAAGCCGGAGATCTCCAGCAGCGAGCGGTTGCCGCCCTTCTGGTCGCCAACGCGCAGCGTGATCTGGTCTGCCGCGAAAGCGGAGGTGGCGAGCGTTGCGCTGAAGGCTGCGGCGATGAGCGTTGATAGCAAACGGCGTGTAGGGGAGGCGGTGGTCATGGTCACTTTCTCTGATGCAATGGCGAGCATCAAAGCTACGTCCGACACGGATTCAGTCAATGAAATGGCTGACTGAATATCATCGAGCGAAAGCAACGAATGTAGCGCTGCTGGAAATGGCGTGGAAGTTTTGCACTTTCAGAAAGTCTGATGTGTTTTGGCCCACCGTCAACCTGCGTGCGTATTCCCGCCCAACTCTGCCGCCTTTCCGCCAGAATTCCCTTCCGCGGCGCATTTGGTGCGCCGCAGAATAGCCACGAGCGTCAGCCGAAATAGGGAATGGATTACTCCGAACAGACAAAAACCCTGGCGCTATTTCGCAATCGGGCCGTTTGGAGCGCGACGGATTTGGAAGTCGCCCGGCATTCGGGCCGGGAGCATTTCAAAGTGGGTTGTGTGCTTCAATTGATTTCGTCGCTGACCGTGGGCGGGTCCGAGCGACTGCTGATCAATTTCGCTGCCAGTTGCACGCCGGGAGAGGACATTCCGCAGGTTTTCGTCGTGATTAACGACTTTTTCCATCCCGATCTTGCTGCCGAGCTCTCCGCGACAGGTCATCCGGTCTACTTCCTCAAGCGTCCACCCGGGAACCGCAATCCACGTGTCATTCTAAGTTTACTCAACATCATCCGCCGTCACGATATTCGTATCATCCATGCGCATGACAGCGGCGCCAAGCACTTCGCCATGTTGAGTAAACTGTATCGTCCGATGAGCGTCGGCTACACGATTCACAATACCGGCCTCGTCAACGCGTGGGACCGCGTAAAGCTTCGGCTGCATCAGCGGTTCGTCGATTGGAACATCGCGATCTCTGCTGCGGTCGAGCGTGAATGTGAATCTGTCAAACTGAAGCGCCTGTTCAAGGTGCATAACGGCATACCGCTCGCGACATTCGATAGAGTGGCGCGGCAACGTCGCCTCGGACCGGCTCTGCGTCTGATCAATGTCGCCCGCATCTATCCCAAGCAGAAGGGCCAGGACATCCTGATCAAGGCGGTCAGCCTCTGCGCCGCGCGTGGGCTCGACATTCGCTGCGATTTCGTCGGCAGCCCACCGGAGGGCGACGAGTCGACCCTCCTGAGTTTGAAGGCGCAGGCGATCGCCGAGAATGTCGCCGATCGTGTTCGCTTCCTGTGCGGGCGTACCGATGTGCGCCGTCCGCTGGACGAGGCCGATATCTTCGTCCTGCCATCGCGTTTCGAAGGTTTCGGACTGGTGTTGCTCGAAGCCATGGCGGTCGGCCTGCCTGTCATCGCCGCGGATGTCGATGGCCCGGCCGAACTGCTGGTGGACGGCTCGAACGGTATCAAATTCAAGGTCGGATCCGCCGAGGATCTCGCCGACAAGATCGCGGCGCTTGCGGCGCAGCCTGAGCTTGCCGCGAAGATCGCAAGGACGGCGAAGGATTTCGTCACCGAATTCGATATCGCCAATATGCGCGACCAGTATTTCGGCATCTACGGGCAGATGATGAAGGTGAGCTAGCCTGATGTCTTGCGCGCGCGCTTGCCGGTGGCAGCGAGTTTGTCAGCAAGAAATTCCAGCAGCACTTCGACACGGGCAGGGCGGGGACCGCCCGGTGGCGTGACGAGGTAGACACCGCTCGACGATTGCGACCAGTCCTGCAACACGGCCTCCAGCGCGCCGCTCGCCAATGCATCGCCGACGATGAAATCCGGCAGATCGCTGATCCCCAATCCCGCGATCAGCGCAGGCAGCAGCGCCTCGCCATTGTTGACGCGGAGCGGTCCGGCCGGCCGAACGCTGGCCTGTTCGCCGGCTACATTGGTGAAGTGCCAGACGCCGGGGGTCGAGAGATAGGTGTAGCCAAAGCATTTGTGGTCGGCGAGGTGCATGGGGTGCGTCGGCCGGCCGTATTTTGCGAAATAGGACGGCGCTGCCACGATGTGGCGCTTCACCGGGCAGAGCCGCCGCGCGATCAGCGATGAGTCCGGCAGCGTGGCGATGCGGATTGCAGCATCGAAACCTTCGCCGATCAGATCGACGGTGGCGTCGCTGAGGCTGAGGTCGATGGAGACTTCCGGATATTTGGCGAGGAACTCCGGCAGCAGATGCGCCACCGTATTGGTGCCGTAGGTCATCGGCACGGCCAGCCGTACCAGCCCGCGCGGCGTCGCCGACTGCGCCAGCGCCTCGTTCTCGAGCGCTTCGCCGTCCGCCAGCAATTGCGCAGCCTTCACCGCCAGCGTCCGGCCTGCATCGGTCAGCGCCAGCCGCCGCGAGGTCCGGTTGAACAGCCTGGCACCGAGGCGGTCCTCCAGCCGGCTCACCGCCTTGGAGACGGTGGCCTTGGACAGGGTCAGCTCGGTTGCCGCCGCCGCAAAGGACCGCAGTTCGACCACCTTGGCGAAAATCGCCAGCGCCTCGAAGTCGGGAAGTTTTGACATCTCAAAATCCGAAACGATGAGTTTCAATCATTTCTATTTATGCGCCATCTGAGAGGCCATATCCAGATGCCCAGGATGCAAATGCATCAAACGACGGAGATTTCGTCATGATCGACCTCAGACCTTTCGACAAACTCGGCGGCGCCGACCACGGCTGGCTCAAGGCTAAGCACCATTTCTCGTTCGGCAGCCACTACGACCCCGAGAATATGGGCCACGGCAGCTTGCGCGTCTGGAACGACGACGAGATCGCGCCGAACACCGGTTTCCCGGCTCATCCGCATTCCAACATGGAAATCATCACCTATGTCCGCGAAGGCGCGATCACGCATCAGGACAGTCTGGGCAACACGGGTCGCACCGAGGCTGGCGACGTCCAGGTGATGAGTGCGGGCTCAGGCATCCGGCACTCCGAATACAATCTGGAGGCATCGACCACGCGGATCTTCCAGATCTGGATCGAGCCCACACAAACGGGCGGCCAGCCTTGCTGGGGCGCCAAGCCGTTCCCGAAGGCCGATCGCTCCGGCCAGTTCGTCACCATTGCCAGTGGCTTCAAGGACGACGCTGGGGCACTGCCTATCCGGGCTGACGCCCGCGTGCTGGCAACGACGCTGAAGGCCGGTGAGACCGCGCAATATCCGCTGGGTAGCTCGCGCAACGGCTACCTCGTGCCGGCGGCTGGCGCGATTGAGATCAACGGCATTCGCGTCAACGCCCGCGACGGCGTCGCCATCCGTGATGAAGCAAACGTCACGATCAAGGCGCTGGAAGATTCCGAACTCGTTCTGGTGGACGCCGCCTGACGCAAGTCAAAGGCGCCCACCAATCATCAACCCGACCTATTCATCCCAATCCAACGGAGACTGACCATGACCAAAGTACTCGTTCTGTATTATTCCGCTTACGGCCATATCGAAGCGATGGCCAATGCCGTCGCCGAAGGTGCCCGCGAAGCCGGTGCCACTGTCGATATCAAGCGCGTGCCTGAACTGGTGCCTGCCGAGGTCGCCAAGGCGTCCTACTACAAGATGGACCAGGCTGCCCCGATCGCGACCATCGACGATCTCGCCAATTACGACGCCATCATCGTCGGCACCGGCACCCGCTTCGGCCGCATGTCCTCGCAGATGGCCAACTTCCTCGATCAGGCCGGTGGCTTGTGGATGAAGGGCGCGCTGCATGGCAAGGTCGGCGGTGCCTTCACCGCGACCGCGACCCAGCATGGCGGCCAGGAGACCACGCTGTTCTCCATCATCACCAACCTGCTGCATTTCGGCATGACCATCGTCGGCCTCAATTACGGCTTCCAGGGCCAGATGAAGCTCGATGAAGTCACCGGCGGTTCGCCTTACGGCGCGACCACCCTGACCGGTGGCGACGGCAGCCGCCAGCCTTCGGCCAACGAGCTGGCCGGTGCCCGCTATCAGGGCAAGGCGATCGCCGAGACCGCGAAGAAACTTCACGGTTAAGCTGCGTGGCTAACTAAAAAGAGATGGCTGACAAGAGAAAGGCGGCGTTCTGATTGCAGAGCGCCGCCTTATCTATGCTGGAACAAACGGATTCGATTTCATCATGCTCGACGTGTATTTCATCTATCAGCTGGCCCGGCGGCCGCTGCACGCGATGGCCCGGAAATGGCTTTGTCGCGGCATCGCGCATGTGACCAGGGGCGAAGTCGTTTGCCCCGAATGCCGCCAACACTGAAACGTTCCTCGATTGTTGGACTGGCAACGTTGCGTCTGGGGACGTAGACTTCGGCTATGTCGAAGCCAGCCAGCCCGCCCGCGCCAGCCCTCAGTATCCGCATCGACCTCGATCCCGAGGGACGGATCGGACCGGGCAAGATTCAGCTTCTCGAACATATTCATGCCACCGGTTCGATTTCGGCCGCTGGCCGCGCCATGGCGATGTCCTACAAGCGCGCCTGGGATCTGGTGGATGAACTGAACCGGATCTGCGGGCAGCCTGCCGTCGAGCGCCAGACTGGCGGCAAGAATGGGGGCGGAGCTCTCCTCACGCCATTCGGCCTGACGCTCATCAAGCGCTATCGCGGCATCGAAAACGCTGCGGCCACCGCCGCGCGCAAGGAGCTGCTGGCGCTGAAGGGCGACATCGGCAAGAAGCGCAGGTTCTAACCGGTCCAGCCGGCCGTATCACCGTTGTATCCGGATAAATATATCGTGACGGTTACCCCGATCGCGCTTTCGAATGGCTCTATTCTGGAATAGGATTGATCCATCCTTGGTCGCTCGTGGCGCGCCGTGGTCTAAACTGGAACTTCGCAATGTTCGACGCCCAATGCGATCTGGCTGCGCTTGTCTATGACAAGGATCAGGATCCCGACGCAGTGTTGCACACCTTCGCGGCGGATCTGAGCAAGCAGGGCATTCGCGCCGTCGGATTGGTGCAACTCGGGCATCGCGAATTCGACGTGCCGAAGCTGACTGCGGTCATGCTGCACACCGGTGCGCACGTGCGCTTGTTTCAGGATCTCGGTCCCGGCGCCAAGGGCTGCAAGCTCGATGTCGGACAATTGCTCGATGCCGGCACGCAGGTCGCCGACGCCATCGACGAGGGCGCCGATCTCGTGATCATCAACCGGTTCGGCAAGCAGGAGCGCGAGGGCAAGGGGCTCGCTTATCTGATCGAGCGCGCGCTCTCTAGCGATATCCCCGTGGTGATCGCCGTGCCGTCGCATCGCTTCGCCGAATGGATCGCATTTGCCGATGGCATGAGCGTGAAGCTGCATTGCGATCGCGAGTCGCTCGACGGCTGGTGGGCGAAAGTCTCTTGTCGCACCGAGGGACTGATACGTCAGGACCATCGCAGCGTTTGCGAAGTGCTGAAATAGAATTCCATCAACGCGCAGTCGTCAATCATCCGAATACCGTTGCTCCTGCCACGGATCGCCGCGATTGTGATAACCGCGAACTTCCCAATAGCCGGGCTTGTCGTCGCTAACGAACTGGATGCGCTGCAGCCACTTCGCGCTCTTCCAGAAATACAGATGCGGCACGATCACGCGCACCGGGCCGCCATGGTCGCGCTCGATCGGGGAACCCTGCCACAAATGCGCCAGCAGCGCGTCTTCGGCAGCGAAATCTTCCAACGACAGGTTGGTGGTGTAGCCGTCATGGGATTCCAGCACCACGAAGCGGGCCTCGGGCTTCGGCTGGCAGGCGTCGAGCAGCGCGCGGGTCGAAAGACCCTCCCACTGGTTGTCGTAACGCGACCAGGTAGTGACGCAATGAATGTCTGAGATGAAGGTCGATTGCGGCTGTGCGCTGAACTGGCCGAAATCCCAGAACAGCGGCGTCTCGACGGCTCCGTAGACATCGAGGCGCCAGCGCTCGCGGGCGATGTCGGGTGTGATGCCCAGATCCAGTACCGGCCAATCCTGGGTCAGGTGCTGGCCGGGCGGGAGCCGCTGGTCGTCCGGGCGCGCAATCTTGCCGGTGAGAAACCGGCCTTCGCGCGCCCAGCGCTGTTTGGTCTGCGTCAGCTTGGATTCCGGCGGGGTGTGATCCTCGGTCATGGCTGACGCTCCTTGGCTAGACGTTGACCGTCACTCGTGACGGTGCATCGCCGACTTGTGCTTGGTGTCGCGCATGGTGGCGTAAATCAGTAGCGACAGGAAGATCATGCCCGACAGATAATAGTAGAACCACTGTTCATGACCGATCTGCTTGAAGTACAGCGCGATCGCCGGCGCCGTACCGCCGAAGATTGACACCGTCAGCGCATAGGGCACGCCGACGCCCAGCGCACGGATATTGGTCGGGAACAGTTCGGCCTTCACCACCGCATTGATCGAGGTATAGCCGGCCACGAAGATCCAGGCGCCGCAGATCAGCAGGAACGCCGTGAATGGCGACTTGGTCGTCTGCAGCGTGGTGAGGATCGGAACAGTCGCCAGCGTGCCGGCAACGCCGAAGAAGATCAGCAGCGGCTTGCGGCCGATGCGGTCGGAGATCGCGCCATAGATCGGCTGCAGCAGGCAGGCGAATATCAGCGTGCCGAAGATCACCGTGGTGGTCTGGTCCGCGGTGAGGCCGACCGAGAGCTTCACGAAGGTCTGCATGTAGGTGGTGAAAGTATAGAACGCTGCGGTGCCGCCGGCGGTGAGGCCGACAACCAGCAGCAATTCGCGCGGATAGGCCATCAGTGCGCGCAGCGAACCCATTGGCTTGGCCTGCTTCTTCGCTTCAACGAACTGGTCAGTCTCGTGCATGTCGCGACGCATCACGGCGGTGAAGACCGCAAGACCAGCGCCGATCACGAACGGAATGCGCCAGCCCCAGTCCTTCAGCTCCTGCTCGGTGAGGAACACCTTCTGCAGCAGCAGGAGCACGATGATCGCGGTCAGCTGGCCGCCGATCAGCGTGACATACTGGAAGCTTGAATAGAAACCGCGATGCTTGGGATCGGCAACTTCCGAGAGATAGGTGGCGCTGGCGCCGTATTCGCCGCCGAGGCTGAGGCCTTCGATGATGCGGGCGAGCGCAAGCAGGATCGGTGCCGCGATGCCGATGGTGGCATAGGTCGGCGTGCAGGCGATGATCAGCGAGCCGAAGCACATGCACAGGACCGAGATCGTCAGCGATATACGACGGCCATAGGTGTCGGCGAGATAGCCAAACAGCCAGCCGCCGAGTGGCCGCATCAGGAAGGTGGCGGCGAACAGCACGGCCGCATTGAGCTGCTGAACGACGGGGTCGGAGTTCGGGAAGAAGGCCGGCGCGAAATACAATGCGAAGGCGGTGTAGGCGTAGAAGTCGTACCATTCGACGAGATTGCCCATCGAGCCGATGAAGATCGCCTTGATGCGTTTTTTGGCGTCGTCGAAATGGAGTTTGCCGTCCGCCGGCGGTGCGAATGAATCTGCCACGTAGAACCCTCGTATTCCGTGAAGTGAAATGTCCCGTTGCCACGCTCGGCATGAAAAGCCAATGCCGCGGAATGCATTGCTGCTGGCAGGATCGTTCTGTCAGGTGACGCGTGCATCCCCTGCGGCCACGCATGACTAGCCGCGATGTGCGACAATGTGGCTTAGACAAAAGTCTATAGGGCGGTGGTACTCCGGGCGGTCATGCCCAAAAGCATCGTCCTGGCCGGCACAGGGCCAGCCAGGACGAGCGAGTATGAGGGCGGAGTCCCGTTACTTCGCCGGACGCGGATCGATCGGCGTGGAGTCGCGCAGGCCCAGAATGTCTTCCAGCACGCGTGCGCCGGCGAGCAGTGAGGCTTCGCCGCGCGGCGGCCCGACGACCTGCAGACCGACCGGCAGACCCTTTGAGGTGAAGCCGCAGGGCATCGACAGCGCCGGGCAGCAGGTCAGCGTGATCGCATAGACGATGCCCAGCCACTGCACGTAGTTGTCGAATTTGGTGCCGTTGCATTCGGCGAGATAGCGCTGCTCAATCGGGAACGGCGGCGTGATGGTCGCCGGGCACAGCAGCAGGTCGTATGTCTGGAAGAACTCGTAGGCCCGCGCCGCCAGCGTGACACGCTGCGCTTCCGCCTTCGCCAGGTCATCGACCGTGAGCTTCAGGCCCTGCTCGATGTTCCAGATCACTTCCGGCTTCAGCTGATCGCGCTTGTCGCGGAGCAGCTGGAGCTTCGAGATCGCGAAGTCGTAGGCGCGCAGCACATGGAAGCATTCGTGGGCTTCGCGCAGGTCGGGATGCGCTTCCTCGACGATGACGCCGGCGTCGGCGAATGCCATCGCTGCCTTGCGGGTGATGGCGACCACTTCGGGGTCCACGGGGGTGATGCCGAGATCCGGCGAATAGGCGATGCGCTTCGGTTTGGTACCGGCGCGCACGGCCGAGCGGAACGAGGTCGGCAGTTTCGGCAGCGAGATCAGATCGGCGGGATGTTCGCCGCTCATGGCATCCAGCATCAGCGCGAGGTCTTCCACGGTGCGGGCCATCGGGCCCTGCACGCTCACCATCCGGGCGAGCGCCACGGCGGGCGTGGACGCAACGCGGCCGACGCTCGGACGCAGGCCGACGATGCCGCAGAAGCTGGCGGGGTTGCGCAGCGAGCCGCCCATGTCGGAGCCATGGGCAATCCACGCCGTGCCGCTGGCAAGTGCTGCCGCGGCGCCGCCGGACGAGCCGGCGGCCGACTTCGACAGGTCCCACGGATTCAGCGTCGCACCGAACACTTCGTTGAACGTATTGGCGCCCGCGCCGAATTCAGGCGTGTTGGATTTAGCATAGATCACGCCGCCGTTTTCTTCGAGGCGTTCGACCAGTACGTTGGACTTGGTCGGCACGACGTCCTTGTAGATCGGCGAGCCCTGTGTGGTGCGCACGCCGGCGACGGCGGTGAGATCCTTGATCGGCACCGGCAGGCCGGCAAGGATGCCGCGTTCGCCGAGCGGCTTCTTCATCAATTCCTTCGCGTGATCGCGGGCGCGATCGAAACACAGGATCGGCAGCGCGTTGACCTGGCCATCGACTTCCTTGATGCGCGCTTCCAGCGCGTCCAGCAGGTCGAGCGGCGTCACCGTCCCGGCATTGAGTTGATCGACCACGGCGCAGGCCGTTGCTTTGATGAGATCTTGCTGAGAGGCCACGCACGTCTCCAATTTCGGATGCAGAGCAATTCGTATGCTTGGGATGTCGATCCCGACGTAGCCGTGTAGACCATTTTCTGGATAAATGGGACTCGCAGGCCAAATCTCCTTAACCCATGTCGCCTCACACAATGCAGGGATGCAACCATGAGTAAGCCTTTCGGCGATTCCAACTGGCGCGCGATGACGCGCGAGCAGCTCGATGCCGGCCTGAACAACTCGACCGCCGTTGCAGGTAGCGCCGACATCGCCGCCGGATGGGGCCAGCGCTCTGACGCGATGAAGGCGAAGTATCCCGCGCATCTCGACGTCGCCTATGGCCCGCGCGAGCGCAACAGGTTCGATTTCATCAAGGCCGCCGACGGCGGGCCGACACTGCTGCTGATCCATGGTGGCTACTGGCAGATGCGCTCGAAGGATTTTTTCACCTGCTTCGCTGCAGGTCCCATCGCCCACGGTATCAACGTCGCTGCAATTGGTTACACGCTCGCGCCGGATGCGACGCTGGAGGAGATCGTGGCCGAGATGCATGCCGGCGTCGATGCGCTGGTTGAGAAGCTTCCCTCGCTCGGCGGCGATCCGAACCGCATCGTGGTGTCCGGCTGGTCCGCCGGTGGTCATCTCACCTCGACGACATTGTCGCATCCGAAGGTGAAGGGCGGTGTCGCCATTTCCGGCATCTACGATCTCGAGCCGATCCGCGCGTCCTATCTCAACGAGAAGCTCAAGCTCGACGAGGCGATGTCGAAGCGCCAGTCGCCGCTGCTGCAGGATGGCGGCCCGAACAAGCCTCTCGCGCTGGTGGTCGGCGGCGGCGAATTGCCGATCCTGCGCCAGCAGACCGCGGACCTTGCCGTGCACCGGGCAAAGTACGGTCTGCCGGTGAGCTATGAGGAGATCCCGGGCGCGGATCACTTCTCGATCATGAAAGAACTGGAATCGCCGACGGGGCGGATCACGACGCTGATCAAGGAATTGGTCGCGCGGATTTAGCGGCGGCGCTCTTTCTTGTCCCTCCCTCAAGCGCGGCGCAGCTGCGCGCAGTGGGGAGGGTGGCGCGTTTGAGAGCGTAGCGAACAAATGTGACGGGTGGGGAGCAACAGGCTCCGAGTTTGCGGAGGCACCCCACCCCGACCTCCACCATCGCAATGCTGCGCATTGCAATGGCTCGGTCGACCCTCCCCACTGCGCGCAGCTTCGCTGCGCTGGAGGGAGGGATCAGGCTGACATCTGCGCGAAGCACGATGTCGAAGGACCGTCTACAGCCCCTGTCCGCCCGATACCTCGATCCGCTGTGCGTTCACCCAGCGATTGTCCTCCGATAGCAGGCTCGCGATCATCGGCCCGATATCGTCGGGCAGGCCGACGCGGCCAAGGGCGGTCATGCCGGCGATCGTCTTGTTGATGTCTGGATTGTCACGCACGGCACCGCCGCCGAAATCGGTTTCGATCGCACCGGGCGCCACAGTGTTCACTGTGATCCGGCGGCTGCCCAGTTCCTTCGCCATATACATGGTCATCACCTCGACGGCGCCCTTCATCGCGGCATAAGCGGCATAGCCGGGGAGGCACATGCGGGTCAGCCCGGACGACAGGTTCACGATGCGGCCACCGTCCGCGATCAGTGGCAGCAGTGTCTGCGTCAGGAAGAACACGCCTTTGAAATGGACATTCACCAGCCCATCGAACTGCGCCTCGGTGGTATCGGCGATCAGCGCATGATCCCCGTGTCCGGCATTGTTCACGAGATGGTCGAACGTCTCGCGCGACCAGGTTTCGCGCAGTGCTGTTCGCAGACGACCAGCAAAGTCCGCGAAGCCCGCAATCTTGCCGGTGTCGAGTTGCAGCGCTACCGCCTTGCGGCCCATGCGCTGGATTTCGGAGACGACAGCCTGTGCGTCTTCGCTGCGGCTTTGATAGGTGAGGACGACATCACCGCCGTGACGGGCGATGTTGAGAGCGGTATTGCGGCCGAGGCCTCGGCTGGCGCCGGTAACGAGGGTGATCTTGGTCATGGTCAGCTCCTGTGGTGTGACCATTCCGATATCGTCTCCGCGAACCTTGGCTGGTTGCCCGAAGCTCGACGTTCCTTGCCTAATCCTCCAAAATCATGTGCTGGCGCATTTGCGATGATGTAGGCTGGGCTCATGACCACGCTTCTCAATGCTGTTCGGCGTTATACGGAGACCCATGCCGACAGTGCCGGCATCGCGACCACGCCGATCCTCGGCCTCGCCGCCGTCCGCGCAACCACACCCAGCGACATTATCCACGCGATCTTCCAGCCGCTGATCTGCCTCGTCGTGCAGGGCACCAAGCATGTCACCATGGGCACGGAGAGTTTTGTCTTCGCCGCCGGGGATTCGCTGATCATCACGGCCGACGTTCCGATCGTTAGCCAGATCACGCGGGCGAGCATTGCCGCGCCCTATCTCTCGCTGGTGTTCGAACTTGATCTGGCCGTGATCGCCGAACTGGTTGTCGAGATGAAAGCGGAGCCAAGCGCCGATCTCGCGCGTGTCCGGGTCGAGCCCACCGATGCCGAAGTTGCGGACGCGGCGTTGCGGCTGATGCGCTTGCTCGATCGTCCGGCGTCATTGCCGGTGCTGCGCGCGCAGCTGGTGCGCGAGATGCATTACTGGCTGCTGGCCGGTCGCCACGGGCCGGCGGTTCGACGGCTTGGCTGGCCGGATAGTCACGCACAACGTGTCGCGCGCGCGGTCGCGGTGTTGCGCACCGAGTTCGCGCGGCCGGTGCTGGTCGAGCGTCTTGCAGATGTTGCGGGCATGAGCCCGTCGTCATTCCACCAGCATTTTCGCACGGTGACCTCACTCACGCCGCTGCAGTTCCAGAAGCAGTTGCGCCTGATCGAGGCGCGGCGGCTGATGTTGTGGGAAGGCGCGGCCGCGAGCAGCGCGGCCTTCGCCGTCGGTTATGAGAGCGTGCCGCAATTCACCCGCGAATATGGCCGCATGTTCGGCGCGCCGCCGGTACGCGACATCGAGGCTGCGCGTGACAAGGCACGCGCTGTCGCATGATCGGGAGCGTCACGATTTTCTAGTACGTACGCGCCAAACAGAAAGCGACGACCTGCTCCAGCGGGGTTTTCATCGGTGACGGAAACAGTGCGGGCGCATTGACGGCCATGGCGCCGGAATGCCGCGCCGCTCATTCGATTGCGGCGACGCGAATGGGACGTGTTCCGACCGGAGCGCCGGTCTCGCGGTCGATGGTAACGGGATCGATCTCCGTTCCGGTCTCGGCGTCGAAGAACCGGGTGACGTCGCCCCCGCCGCGATGCTTGCGTCCCCACGCGCCGATCGCAAATAGCACCGGCAGAAAGTCGCGGCCGGCTTCCGTCAGCACATATTCGTCCCGTGGCGGACGCTCGGAATAGCGACGTTTCTCCAGCAGCCCTTCGTCGGTCAGGGCTGAAAGACGCCCCGTCAGCATCGTTGGCGCGATACCGAGGCCTTTGCGGAAATCATCGAAGCGGGTCAGCCCCGCATGGGCGTCGCGCATGATCAGCATGCTCCATGCGTCCCCCACTACCGCAAGGCTTCGGGCAATCAGGCACGGCTGGTCCGAAAGATTCTTCATGTCGATATCTTTTTAGTAGTGACTTGCTATTAATTCGATAGTAACACCGTCTCCAAGGATGTTCCACGATAAAATGAAGGCAGAAGCGATGAGTACAGGAGAGCGCAGCCGTGTCGGGTTGGCGACAGCACAGGTGCTGCGGCAATGGAGCAAACAATGACGAGTGCTCCTGGCAACATTGGATCTGGTGTGCCCTACGTTGAGGCGCCCAATCTCTCCATCAACGTCGGAGGAACTGCCTTTGCCTATCGAGAGCTAGGCCCCCGGGGCGGCGTGCCGCTCGTTCTCCTCAATCATTGGGGAGCGGTGCTGGACAATTTCGACCCGCGGATCGTTGACGGCCTCGCCAGCAAACACCGCGTGATCGCGACCAACTATCGCGGCATCGGTGCGTCGGGCGGAACAGCACCTGTGACTATCGACGAAATGGCGCGCGACGCGATTGCCCTGATCCGGGCGCTGGGTTTCGAGAAGGTCGATCTGCTTGGCTTTTCCCTCGGCGGATTTGTGGCGCAGGATGTTGCGCTCAAGGCTCCCGGTCATGTGCGAAAGCTCATCCTGACTGGCACCGGTCCTGCGGGCGGCAAAGGTATCGATAGGGTCGGAGCGGTGTCCTGGCCGCTCATGATCAAGGGTCTGCTGACGCTACGCGACCCGAAATTGTATCTGTTTTTCACATCTACGGCCAATGGTCGCCAGGCCGCGAAGGCTTTTCTGAAGCGGTTGAAGGAACGCAAGGCGGACAGGGACAAGGGCCCGACTCCTGGCGCCTTCCTGCGGCAACTCAAGGCAATCAAAGCCTGGGGCCGACAGGCGCCTCAGGATCTCGGCCGTATCAAGATCCCCGTCCTGATCGCGAATGGCGACAACGATATCATGGTCCCGACTGTGAACAGCACCGACTTGGCCGAACGCATCCCCGGAGCGCAACTGGTGATCTACGAAGACGCCGGGCATGGCGGGATATTCCAGTACCACGCTGATTTCGTGCCGAAGGCTCTTTCCTTTCTGAGCGATTGGCGCCGCTGCTAACTTGAGATTGGAGAAAGCCCATGAAGGCATTCGTCGTTGATAAATACAAAAAGAAGGGCGCTCTGCGTCTGGCCAACGTGCCCGAACCGGAAGTGCAGCACACTGATGTTCTGGTCCGGGTTCACGCCACAGCTGTGAACCTGCTGGATTCCAAGCTCCGGGATGGAGAGTTCAAGCTTATTCTTCCCTATCGTCCGCCTTTCATCCTGGGTCACGACGTCGCCGGAACGGTTGTCAGGACAGGATCCAGGGCCAGCCGGTTCAAGGTGGGCGACGAAGTCTATGCGCGGCCGCGCGATCATCGGGTCGGTACATTCGCCGAATTCATCGCCATCAATGAAGCTGACGTGGCGCTGAAGCCGAAAAACTTAAGCATGACGGAAGCGGCATCCATCCCGCTGGTGGGGCTGACGGCGTGGCAGACGCTGGTCGAAGTGGGCAAGGTGAAGCCCGGCCAGAAGGTCTTCATTCAGGCCGGCTCCGGTGGTGTCGGGACTTTTGCCATCCAGCTCGCCAAGCATCTCGGCGCTACAGTTGCGACGACAACCAGTGCAAGGAATGCCGAACTGGTCAAAAGTCTCGGGGCGGATGTGGTCATCGACTACAAGACGCAGGACTTCGAGAAGGTCCTGTCGGGCTACGATCTTGTGCTGAATAGTCAGGATCCAAAGACGCTCGATAAATCTCTGGGTGTGCTCAAGCCGGGCGGCCAGCTCATTTCCATTTCCGGTCCGCCCGATCCGGCTTTCGCCAAGGAAGCCGGTCTGAACCTGTTCCTGAAACTGATCATGCGTCTGCTGAGCCGTGGCGTGAGGAAAAAAGCCGAGCGCCTCGGCCTACGCTATTCATTCCTGTTCATGCGCGCGCAGGGGCAGCAGTTGAGCGAGATTACGTCCCTGATCGAAGCCGGCGTGATCCGCCCAGTCGTCGATAAGGTGTTCCCATTCGAGAACACCGGGGATGCACTGGCCTATGTCGAGACCGGCCGCGCGAAGGGCAAGGTGGTCATCGCGGTGCAGTGAGGTCTGGCCTTAGTGCGTCCGTGCCAGACAGAACGCCACGACCTGCTCCAGTGCAGTCTTCATCGGCGATGACGGAAACAGCGCCAGCGCATCGACGGCCATGGCGCCGTAATGCTGGGCGCGGTTGATCGTGTCTTCCAGCGCGCGGTGCTTGGTCATCAGGCCGATGGCGTGATCGAGGTCGCCTTCGCCGATCTCGCCGCGCTCCAGCGCCTTGATCCAGAATTCGCGCTCTGCGTCGTTGCCGCGGCGGAAGGCGAGCACCACGGGCAGGGTGATCTTGCCCTCACGGAAATCGTCGCCGACATTCTTGCCGAGCTTGGCAGCCTTGCCGCCGTAATCGAGCACGTCATCGATGAGCTGGAAGGCGATGCCGAGATTCATGCCGACCGAACGGCACGCGGTCTGTTCGGCCTTCGGGCGGTTGGCGATCACCGGGCCGACTTCACAGGCGGCGGCAAACAGTTCGGCCGTCTTGCCGCGGATGACGGCGAGATATTCGTCTTCGGTGGTGGCGGTGTTCTTGGCGGCGGCGAGCTGCATCACTTCGCCCTCCGCAATGGTGGCGGCTGCCGAGGAAAGAATATCGAGCGCGCGCAGCGAGCCGACTTCAACCATCATGCGGAAGGCCTGGCCGAGCAGGAAGTCGCCGACGAGAACGCTGGCTTCGTTGCCCCACAGCATACGCGCGGACAGCTTGCCACGGCGCAGTTCGCTCTGGTCGACCACGTCGTCATGCAACAGCGTCGCTGTGTGCATGAATTCGACGGAGGCCGCGAGCTTGATATGGCCGTCGCCGGCGTAGCCGGTGAGATTGGCCATCGCGAGCGTCAGCATCGGGCGCAGCCGCTTGCCGCCCGACGAGATCAGGTGGTTGGCGACCTCGGGGATCATGGTGACTTCCGAGCCGGTCCGCGACAGGATCGTCGCATTGACGCGCTCCATGTCAGGGGCGACAAGGCTGACCAACTGGTCGATCGACGCTGTCGCGTGACTCTCGAAGGGAACAATCACCGCCACGCTGGGCTCTCCGAATTACAAGGGCGCTTCGTCGGGCCATGAAAAAGGCAGGCACTGGCAGCGCTTATATTCAAATAGGGCGAATTCACGTTGAAAACAGGTGTCCCCATCTGCTGAATTGCCGTCGACCGATATCGGGCCGCACAATAGAAACTGCGCAGCGGCGCGGCAAGGGCATCGGAACCTTGACTTCCCCATAGATACACACCCGGTTACTGGCAGGGAGCGACCTCCAATTGCGCGAAATCATGCGGACGAACGATGTGGTGCTGGTCTCGGCGGTGGGCGCGCTGCTCGACGGCGCGAATATCCACCATCTGGTGCTGGACCAGAATATGAGCGTGATCGAAGGATCGCTGGGCATCATTCCGCGCCGGATCCTGGTGCATGAAGACGATGACCTGCAGGCGCGCCGTGTGCTGACCGAAGCCGGGCTGGCCCACGAGCTGCGGGTGCAGGATTAAGCCTATGGCTGACGCGATCGTGACCACGGAGGACGGCTTCCTGGGTGGCCAATTGCGGCTGCGGCAGCCGAAATCCGGCCATCGCGCCGGCCATGACGCGATCCTGCTGGCGGCCGCAACGTCAGCGCAGGCTGGTCACAAGGTCGTCGATTTCGGATCGGGCGTAGGGACAGCCGGTCTGGCGCTGGCGCGGCGTGTCTCCGGCCTGTCCCTGACGCTGATCGAGATCGACCCGCAACTTGCTGAACTGGCGAGGGAAAACGCGACGGCGAACGGTATCGCAGTGGATGTCGTGACGCTCGATATCGCTGCGAGCGCCGATGTTTTCGCTGCCGTAGGCCTGCCGCAAGACAGCGCCGACGCGGTGCTGATGAATCCGCCCTTCAACGATCCCGCGCGCCATCGCGCTTCGCCGAACAAGTCGCGCGAGATCGCCCATGTCGCGACGGAAGACACGTTGCAGACATGGATTCACGCGGCGCGGCGGCTGCTCAAATCCGGCGGCGTGCTGACATTGATCTGGCGGGCGGACGGATTGCCCGATGTGCTAGCGGCGCTGGGTCGCGGCTTCGGCAGCGTCGCAATCATGCCGGTGCATGGCGATGCGACGGCGCCGGCGATCAGGGTGTTGGTGCGTGCTGTGAAGGGTGGCCGCGCGCCTGCGGCAATTGAGCCCGGCATCTCGCTGCGGGATGCGGATGGCGCGCCTGATCTCCATATCCAGCGCGTGCTGGCCGGGCAGGCGGTTCTGCCGTGGTCGTCGCTTCGGGCATCGCTCTAGGCGATGCCGCAGTCAGCGTGTTGTTTATTGAGGAGCTGTTTCAGAACGTTTCTGCGGCGCCGACGTGAAGTGGATCGCCGTGAGCAGCGTACCGATGATCAGCATGAGCAGATAGATTTTCATGTCTTCTCCCGCTGCGGCGTAAAGGCCTGTTATGGTTTTCAAACGCTGAAAGCGTCTCTCGGTTCAATGACAGCAGCGTGATAAAAGTTGGTTAATGTCGAGGAAATTTGAATGAGCGAATCCAATTTAAAAGCGGCGATCACAAGGCTGCTGCCTGCGCGTTTCCGTCGCGCATCTGCAGTCGTGCCGGTGGTGCGTCTGTCCGGCACGATCGGCGCCGTCACGCCGCTGCGGCCGGGATTGTCGCTCGCAGGCGTCGCGAGGCTGCTGGACAAGGCATTTGCGACGAAGAATGCCAAGGCTGTCGCGCTGGTGATCAATTCGCCGGGCGGCTCGCCAGTGCAGTCGCGGCAGATCTATCTGCGCATTCGCCAGCTCGCGGCGGAGAAGAAACTACCGGTGTTCGTGTTCGTCGAGGATGTCGCCGCATCCGGCGGTTACATGATCGCCTGTGCGGGCGATGAAATCTTTGTCGATCCGTCATCGATCGTCGGCTCGATCGGTGTGGTCGGCGGCACCTTCGGTTTTCAGGAATTGATCAAGAAGATCGGTGTCGAGCGGCGTCTCTATACGGCGGGTGAGCACAAGGCGATGCTCGATCCGTTCCTGCCGGAAGATGCCGATGATGTGGCGCGGTTGAAATCGCTTCAGCGCGAAATCCACGCGATCTTCATCAATCTCGTGAAGGAGAGCCGCGGTGCCCGGCTGAAGGGCGCCGAGGACGTGCTGTTCTCCGGAGAATACTGGGCCGGTGAAAAATCCATCGCGCTCGGCCTCAGCGATGCCATCGGCGATCTGCGCTCGGTGCTGCGCGCGCGCTATGGCGACAAGGTGCAGATGCCGGTGATCGCGCAGCCATCCGGCATGTTGTCGGGTCTGCTCGGCCGCAAATCGGGAGCGGGCTCGCAGCTTTCGATGGACGGCCTGTCGGGACTGCCGGATCAACTGATCTCGGCGCTGGAGACTCGCGCGCTGTGGTCCAAATATGGCTTTTAGCAGGACGGTATTGCGCGGCATTTGGTGGCTTAAAAGCCAATTGCGGGAAACCGGCACTTGCGCGAGACTATCGGCAGGGGGCTTGAGATGAACGACAGGAATCGACAGATGCCGCCGCTGGTCGCACTTGCAGGCGCGCTTGGGAGCGCAGCCGTTGTCCGCTGGGCCTATAGAACCGCCAAGCGGATCAATCATGAACTGGAAGAAGCCCGTCAGGCGCGGGTCGCCGAACGCAGCGGGACCACGGAGGTCCCGACCCTGCGCCGCGATCCCGTCACCGGCGCCTATCGGCCGGGCTAGGAGCCGCAAACAGGCCCCAAAACATTTGCGCCGGCCTGAGGACGGGGCACGTCCTCGAGACCGGCGACAAAGTTGGGCTTTCAGGCTTGGAGGTCCCTTGGCCCTGGAGATTTGGACAACTTAAGACTTGGAGGTCTCCGGTCCGTGCAACCGTCGTTGCCGGACCGTTCAATGGGGCAAGTCCCGACGACCGGGTTCGTTCCCACCGATGCCATTCAGGATAGTGCGCGGGACTTAACGACTAACCCTGCTGATCAGGCGATGTGCCGGCGCGGTTACCCGTCGGTTACCGCCAAATCGGGCCGCATTGCCTTGATTCCGCAAGGCCGCGCCGATACGGTCCGCGCGCTTTGATCCGCCTTGATCCCCTTGGCGAATCCCCGGAAAAACGGCCCAGAAACCACCATGGATTCCCTGCCTCCGCACATGCGCCCGGAACGTTCGTTCCAGGGCTTCATTCTCGCTCTGCAGCGGTTTTGGGCCGAGCAGGGCTGCGTGATCCTGCAGCCCTACGACATGGAAATGGGCGCCGGCACCTTCCATCCCGCGACGACCTTGCGGGCGCTGGGGCCGAAGCCCTGGAAGGCCGCCTACGTGCAGCCATCACGCCGGCCGAAGGATGGCCGTTATGGCGAGAACCCGAACCGGCTGCAGCACTATTACCAGTTCCAGGTGATCATGAAGCCATCGCCGGCGAACCTGCAGGACCTCTATCTGCAGTCGCTGAAAGCCATCGGCATCGACACGGCGCTGCATGACGTGCGCTTCGTCGAGGACGACTGGGAAAGCCCGACTTTGGGCGCCTGGGGCCTCGGCTGGGAATGCTGGTGCGACGGCATGGAAGTCAGCCAGTTCACCTACTTCCAGCAGGTCGCGGGCGTCGAATGTGCGCCGGTCGCCGGCGAGCTCACTTACGGTCTCGAACGCCTCGCGATGTATGTGCAGGGCGTCGACCGCGTTTACGATCTCAACTTCAATGGCCGCGACGGCGCCGACAAGGTGACCTATGGCGACGTCTTCCTGCAGGCGGAGCAGGAATATTCCCGGCACAATTTCGAACATGCCGATACCGCGATGCTGTTCGAGCAGTTCAAGATGGCCGAGGCCGCCTGCCGCAAATATCTCGACGCCGGCTGGAAGAGCGACAAGCGCGAAGAACACCTGATGGCGCTGCCGGCCTATGACCAGTGCATCAAGGCCAGCCATGTTTTCAATCTGCTCGATGCGCGCGGCGTGATCTCGGTCACTGAGCGCCAGAGCTACATCATGCGCGTCCGCGAACTCGCCAAGGCCTGCGGCGAAGCGTGGGTGCATACCGAAGCCGGAAGTGCTGCCTGATGCCTGATCTTCTCCTCGAATTGTTCTCCGAAGAAATCCCCGCCCGCATGCAGGCCAAGGCGGCGGAAGACCTGCGCCGCATGGTGACCGACCGACTGGTTGCCGAAGGTCTCGTCTATGAAGGCGCCAAGGCCTTCGCGACGCCGCGTCGTCTGACGCTCACGGTGCATGGCATTCCCGCGCGCCAATCCGACCTCAAGCAGGAACGCAAGGGACCGCGCGTCGGCGGTGCCGAAGCTGCGATCCAGGGTTTTCTGAAAGCGACCGGCCTTGCCTCGTTGGATGAGGCCAAGATCCAGCGCGATCCGAAGGGCGATTTCTACATCGCGCTCACCGAGAAGCCGGGCAAGCCGACGGTCGACGTGCTGGCCGAGATCCTGCCGCTCATCATCCGCACCTTCCCGTGGCCGAAGCAAATGCGCTGGGGTGCGGCTTCCGCGAAATCCAGCGCGCTGACCTGGGTGCGTCCGCTGCATTCCATCGTCGCGACCTTCGGCATCGAGACCGAAGAACCGGAAGTGGTGCAGTTCGACCTCAGCGGCGTCAGCGTCGGTCAGACCACCTACGGCCATCGCTTCCTCGCGCCTGATGCGATCCAGGTGCGCCGCTTCGACGACTACGTGGCGAAGCTGCAGGCCGCGAAAGTCGTGCTCGATCCCGAGCGCCGCAAGGAAATCATCCTGGCCGATGCGCGGCAGCTCACTTTCGCGCAGGGCTATGAACTGGTCGAGGACCCCGCGCTGCTCGATGAAGTCGCGGGCCTGGTCGAATGGCCGGTCGTGCTGATGGGCTCGTTCGACAAGGACTTCCTGTCGATCCCGGACGAGGTAATCCGCGCCACCATTCGCGCCAACCAGAAATGTTTCGTGGTCCGCGATCCCAAGACCCAGAAGCTGACCAACAAGTTCGTCATAACAGCCAATATCGAAGCGAGCGATGGCGGCACCGCGATCATCGCCGGCAACGAGCGCGTCATCCGCGCGCGCCTGTCGGATGCGAAGTTCTTTTACGAGACGGACCTGAAGACGAAGCTCGAAGACCGGCTGCCGAAATTCGAGCAGATCGTGTTTCACGAGAAGCTCGGCACCCAGGCAGCACGCATCAAGCGCATCGAACGTCTGGCCGGCGAGATCGCGCTACTGGTCGGCGCCGATCCCGCAAAGACGAAGCGTGCCGCGCAGCTTGCGAAGGCGGATTTGCTGACTGAAGTCGTCGGCGAATTCCCCGAGCTGCAGGGCCTGATGGGCAAATATTACGCGCTAGCGCAGGGCGAGGATGCTTCGGTGGCTGCCGCAAGCGAGGAGCATTGGAAGCCACAGGGGCAGGGCGACAGCGTGCCCACTGATCCTGTCAGCGTCGCGGTGGGGCTTGCAGATAAGCTCGATACGCTCCTCGGCTTCTGGGCGATCGATGAAAAGCCGACGGGGTCGAAAGATCCGTTCGCGTTGCGTCGTGCAGCACTCGGCGTTATCCGGTTGATTCTGGACAACCAGCTGCGAGTAAATTTGTCTGAAGTCAGCTACTACGCTGGTTTCCCGATATACGGTGCGATTTACTTCAAGGAAGCTCTTGCCCCAAGCGAAGCACGCGAAATACGTGCTCTTGCAGAGCGTATGGGCAACGAAGGTCTCGCCGGCGTTGCTGATCAACGAGAGGGGGCAGTCAAGGCGTTCGATCCTGACGAGATGATGGTCCCGACTTGGGAAAACATCGGTCAGGAGAATGCTGCTTCTATTCTCGCCTTCTTCGCCGACCGCCTCAAAGGCCAGCTCCGTGACCAAGGCGCCCGTCACGATCTCGTCGATGCGGTGTTTGCGCTCGGCGGTCAGGACGATCTGTTGATGGTGGTCCGCCGCGTCGAGGCGCTCGGCAAGTTTCTCGACAGCGATGACGGCAAGAACCTGTTGGCCGGCACCAAGCGCGCCAACAACATCCTCGCCATCGAGGAGAAGAAGGACAAACGCAAGTTCGACGGCACGCCCGATGCCGCGCTGTTCAAGCTCGACGAAGAAAAGGCGCTGGCCAAGGCGATTGCCGAAGTTGGGCCGGAAGCGAGCGCGGCTGTTGCCAAGGAAGACTTCGCCGGCGCGATGACTGCCATGGCCAAGCTGCGTCCGGCAGTGGATGCGTTCTTCGACAAGGTGAAGGTCAATGACGACGACGCGGCGGTCCGCGAAAATCGTCTGAAGCTGCTGAACGAGATCCGCGCGGCGACGCGTGCGGTGGCGGATTTCTCGAAGATCCAGGATTGACGAGTGGGGCGCCTGCGGGCGCCCACTCGTCATCCCGGGGCGGGCCGTAGTGGCGAAGCCGCGGAGGTCAGAACCCGGGATCCCGAAGTGTTTTCACCATGTCAAGATTCCGGGTTCGTGTGCGCGAAGATGCGCCCGCGCCCCGGAATGACGAACTCGGGGCGGATTGCTTCGCTGAGACGCGCAGTCCGCACGATATTTCCAGCAATCTCCCGAAACATTTACCTTACATTAACCATCCCTTGAAATGGTCCGGTTCCGTAACGGTTTCTTAACCGTCGCTTCCCAGCGCGGGCAGGACTGCCCAAGGATCGCCCATGACCTCGGTCAATACCGGCCTCAATCCCTATGCCAATTACGGCTCCGCCTATGCGCGGGCCGCCGCCACCGCCCAGCCGTCGCTGGCCAATGCGCTCAACAGCAATGAGAGCGCATCGTCGTCCTCCGATGCGGCGACCAATCTGACGCTGTCGGAGGCGGCGCGGGCGAAGCTTGCGAGCTCCGGCTCCGACAAGGATATCGCGACCGTCGTCACGGATCTCAGGGCGAAGCTGGCGGCCCAATATGTGGCCGCAAAAGCGACGGGGCCGCTGGACAAGGACGGCAAGCTGACCATCGATCTCTCGACGCTGGATCGCCGTTCGCTCTACGCCATGGCCACCAACAATGGCGGCACCTTCACCGCCGACGAGCAGAAGGTCGCCCAAGCCGAACTGGGCAATCGTTTCAACGCAGCGCTGGCGCCTGCTGCAGGCACGGCCAAGCTCACCGGCGATTTCAGCGGCATCTACAAGGCGGCGCTGGATTATCTCGATGCCGCGGGCAGCGAAGAGAAAGCCTCGGCGGCCTGGTCCGCGCAGCGCGAGGCCGTGCTGAAGGGCATTCAGGCGACCGAGCAGACACCGACCAAGGCGCCATCAGGCATCGCCAACGATCCGGTCGCAGCCTATCTCGCGCAGCCCGATACAACGACGCCCGTGCAGGACATCGCCACCGTTGCGAAGAGCGTGCGTGCGGCGCTGGATGCGCAGGCCAAGGCGGCGAAAGAGGCGGGCAAGGGCGAACTCGTTTATGACAGCCGCCGCAAGACCGGCCAGCTCGCGGATTTCTCCGCCGTCGACAATCGTTCGCTCTCGGCGATCTCGCTCAATCAGGATGGTCTGTTCTCGAAGGAAGAGAGCTTCGCGGCCAAGCAGGTGCTCGATTCACGAAATCGCACCAGTATTCTCGAGGCGTTGCAGGCAAGCCAGAAAAGCGGCGATCCCAGCCAGTTCAGCCTCGGCATTCTCAACACCTATTCGGCGATGAGCGATGAGGAGCGGACCGCCTCCAACTGGACGCCGAGTTTCCGCGACAATGCAGTGGCGAGCTACAAGTCGACCAACCACATTCTGTCGCTGCTGAAGAGCGGATAAGCGTCGATACAGGAAGGTGCTGCAATACTCCGTCCTCATCCTGAGGAGCAGCATCTTCGCCGCGTCTCGAAGGATGGCTGCAAACACCGGCGCTCACCCATTCATGGTTCGAGACGCGCGAAGTCGCGCTCCTCACCATGAGGCGGAGCTTGTGGCGTCATGCGCAAACAAAAAAGCCCCGCCCGGTGGGGGATGACCGGGGCGGGGCTTCTTCGCCCGGTCGCCATTCGCGGCGCCCGAACGAATCTTCTTTCAACGTGACGTGCTAGTCGACGACCTGCACGATGCGGCGCGAGCGCGGCTCCACCAGCACCGTCTGACCATTCACCACCGTGTAGCGATACGGCGTCGTCGCAACCGTCTGCGGCACGTCGTAATAGGTCACGCCGGCTTCCGGCAGCGTGGTGCCGACGACGATGCGATCGGGCACGGTGAAGGTCGGCACGCGTTCGCGCACCACATATTCACGGAATGCCGGTCGCTCCTGCACGGTGATGCCATCGGGATCGTTGTTGTCGACGATGACGCGATCGCCGCCCGATACACCGACGGTGACGCCCTGAGCCTGCACGGCCAGCGGAGTGCCGAGCGCACCGACAAGGGCCGCTGCCGCAATAAGTTTGTTTCGCATGATCGTCTCCTTCGTGAACGATGTCCGGCTTGCCGCGCCGGTCTGTGCCATCCAGCCTGGTTCGATTTATTCACCGTCCGCCAATGCATGCCGCCAGCGATCGTTCCGGAATTTTCCACGCGCAATTGCTGGTTTTTGATGCACTGCAGGCAGGTATGCGGGAACCCATTGATGGGCAGGGCGTCTTTATGCTGCTAAATCCCCGCGGCGCATCGCACCCGAATCGATTCCCTCACGGAGACACTTCATGGTCATCACGGCAGCTCACATCCAGCCGATTGTCGCGCTTATCGCTGGCGTTCTGATTTTGATCATGCCGCGGTTTCTCAATCTGGTGGTGGCGATCTATCTGATCTTCGTCGGACTGGCCGGACTCGGCGTCTTCAGGATGTTGAAAATCGGCTAAATTTCGACACGGCCGTTACCTACAGCGGTACCTCCGGGCTGCTTGCGCCACGTCCCTGAAACGTGGTGTAACGCGGCACATTTCCCTGTCGTTTCCTCTCGCGGATTGATTGAGAACCATGGCCAAAACCGCCTCGAAGTCCAAGAAAGCCCCTGCGAAGTCAAAGTTGTCCAAGGCTGCGCCCAAAGTAGCTTCGGTGGCCCGCAAGGCGCTTAAGAAGTCAGCTGCAAAACCTGCAGCAAAATCCGCGGCGAAGGCCAAAACGGCTGTGAAAGCAAAGGTTGCTCCGAAGCCTGTTGCAAAGGCTCCCGCATCCAAGAAGGCGGTTGTGGCCAAATCTTCTACAGCCAAGACTTCGGCGACCAAGGCCGTCAAGAAGGCCACCAGCAAGCCGGTGACTGACGTCATCAAGGCCGGCAAGTGGGTTTATTCGTTCGGCGGCGGCAAGGCCGAGGGCAAGGCCGGCCTGCGCGACCTGCTCGGCGGCAAGGGCGCGAACCTCGCCGAAATGGCCAATCTGGGCCTGCCGGTGCCTCCCGGCTTCACGATACCGACCTCGGTCTGCACCTATTTCTACGCGAACGGCAAATCCTATCCGAAGGAATTGCAGTCGCAGGTGGAGAAGGCGCTCGAGGCTGTCGGCAAGATCACCGGCAAGGGCTTTGGCGACGAGAAAAACCCGCTGCTGGTTTCGGTGCGCTCCGGCGCCCGCGCCTCGATGCCGGGCATGATGGACACGGTCCTCAATCTCGGTCTCAACGACACCACGGTGGAAGCGCTGGCCGAACTGTCGGGCGACAAGCGTTTCGCCTATGACAGCTATCGCCGCTTCATCACCATGTATTCCGACGTGGTGCTTGGCTTCGAGCATCATCACTTCGAAGACATTCTCGACACCTACAAGGACAACAAGGGCTACACGCTCGACACCGATCTCGATGGTGACGACTGGGTCAAGCTTGTCGGCCAGTACAAGGAAGCCGTCGCGCGCGAAACGGGGAAGGACTTCCCGCAGGATCCGCACGAGCAGCTCTGGGGCGCCGTCGGCGCCGTGTTCTCATCCTGGATGAATACCCGCGCGGTGACCTATCGCCGCCTGCACGATATCCCGGAGTCGTGGGGCACCGCCGTCAGCGTGCAGGCCATGGTGTTCGGCAATATGGGCGAGACCTCGGCCACCGGCGTTGCGTTCACGCGCAACCCGTCGACCGGCGAGAGCAAGCTGTATGGCGAATTCCTGATCAACGCGCAGGGTGAAGACGTGGTGGCGGGCATCCGCACGCCGCAGGACATCACCGAAGACGCACGGATCGAGAGCGGTTCGGACAAGGCGTCGATGGAAGCGGCGATGCCGGAGGCGTTCAAGGAATTGACGCGCATCTACACCCAGCTCGAGAAGCACTACCGCGACATGCAGGACATGGAGTTCACGGTCGAGCAGGGCCGGCTCTGGATGCTGCAGACCCGCAATGGCAAGCGTACTGCCAAGGCGTCGATCCGCATCGCGGTCGAACTCGCCAATGAAGGCGTGATCTCGCAGAAGGATGCGGTATCGCGCATCGATCCGGCGTCGCTGGATCAGCTCCTGCATCCGACCATCGATCCATCAGCCAATCGCGACGTCATCGCCACCGGCCTTCCGGCATCGCCGGGCGCCGCATCGGGCGAGATCGTGTTCTCGTCGGACGAAGCCGCCAAGCTGCAGGCCGACGGCAAGAAGGTTATTCTTGTTCGCGTCGAAACCTCGCCGGAAGACATTCACGGCATGCACGCTGCCGAAGGCATTCTTACCACCCGCGGCGGCATGACCTCGCATGCGGCGGTGGTCGCGCGCGGCATGGGCAAGCCCTGCGTCTCCGGCTGCGGCACCGTCCGCGTCGACTACGGCCGCGGCACCATGAGCATCGGTGGCCGCGTGTTCAAGGCGGGCGACGTCATCACCATCGACGGTTCGGTTGGCCATGTGCTGTCCGGCCGCATGCCGATGATCGAGCCGGAATTGTCGGGCGAATTCGCAACGCTGATGGGCTGGGCCGACAAGGTCCGCAAGCTCAAGGTCCGCGTCAATGGCGACACGCCGGAAGATGCGCGCACCGCGATCAAGTATGGCGCGGAAGGCATCGGTCTGTGCCGTACCGAGCACATGTTCTTCGAAGAGACCCGCATCCGCACCGTGCGCGAGATGATCCTCGCCGAAGACGAGCAGGCCCGCCGCGCCGCGCTCGCCAAGCTGCTGCCGATGCAGCGCGCCGACTTCGTCGAACTGTTCGAGATCATGAAGGGCCTGCCCGTCACGATCCGTCTGCTCGATCCGCCGCTGCACGAATTCCTGCCGCACACCCAGGGCGAAGTCGAGGAAGTGGCGCGTGTCATGGGCACCGATCCGCGCAAGCTTGCGGACCGTGCGCGTGATCTCGCCGAGTTCAATCCGATGCTCGGCTTCCGCGGCGTACGCATTGCGATAGCCTATCCGGAAATCGCTGAGATGCAGGCGCGCGCGCTGTTCGAAGCCGCGATCGAAGCAGGCAAGCGCACTGGCGAACAGGTCGGCCTCGAAGTCATGGTGCCGCTGATCGTCACCAAGATGGAGTTCGATCTCATCAAGGCGCGCATCGATGCCACTGCGGTGTCGGTGATGAAGGAGACCGGCGGCAAGCTGAACTATTCGGTCGGTACCATGATCGAACTGCCGCGTGCCTGTCTGCTGGCCGGCGAGATTGCCGAGACCGCCGAGTTCTTCTCGTTCGGTACCAACGATCTGACGCAGACGACCTTCGGCATCAGCCGTGACGACGCCGCGAGCTTCCTCGGTACTTATATCGCCAAGGGCATTCTGCCCGTCGATCCGTTCATCACGGTCGACCGCAGCGGCGTCGGCGAGCTGGTGAAGATTGGCGTCGCGCGTGGCCGCAAGACTCGCCCTGATATCAAGGTTGGTATCTGCGGTGAGCACGGCGGTGATCCGGCATCGGTAGCCTTCTGCCATGAGATCGGCCTCGACTACGTGTCGTGCTCGCCCTATCGCGTGCCGATCGCGCGTCTCGCTGCCGCACAGGCTGCGCTCGGCAAGGAAATTTCCAGCCAGGCGTAAGTGCTTCGCTGATTTCATGATCTGAAAAATGGCCGGGGAGTTCCCCGGCCATTTTTATTGCGTGCCTCATGCCGTGTTTGTTCGTGCGTCGGAATGGAACTCGCAAACATTTTCACGCATCCGCGAATTTCTCTTCATCATCTTTGTCAACGCGATGTTTACTACTTTTGTGGAGCCGCGGTTTACCAAGGCTTTCGAATGATTTTGCGCTGCGCTCGTACAGCTTGCGTGTGGCGTCGTTGCATCGCCGATTAACTCCGCGGCAACTTTGATTCCGTACTAACGAAATAGATCGAAATGTACGGATGTGCAGATTAGTGCCGTGCAGGGCGATGCTGGTGTAAGCGTTGCGTGAGCGTATCGATGTTAGTACTGCGTAACCGGCCGAAGGGCGCGCGTGGCGCGTTCTTCGGCTTCGGTCTCTGCGTTTTCGCATTGGCCCCGACAGAATCTGGCTATCAGGACATCGCCTCGCTGCTGGCTCGCCAGCCGGGCGTGACCGAACGCTGGCAGAAGCGCGTGTTCGCGCCCGCCGTCTCCTCCATCCAGGTTGCGACATTCTCGTTCGGCCGCCCGATGGGCACGGCCTCGCGCAATCCGACCTTGCAACTCGCCAGCCTCGACAATTCCGGCATCGCCGCCAGCGGAGCGCTGACTGACATCACCGGTGCACTGACCCGCAATCCGCTGGCGCAGCCGCCCCGCCGCTATGAAGCTGCAGATTTTCCAAAAGTGGATCGCTCGCTGAAGGGCGATCGCCTGGCCATCCGCGCGCCGGAGACCGTGGTGCCTGATGAGCCAGCCAGACAGGATTCATTCGACGACAACAGATCGGTGATGGGCGCGAAGACCGTCGATGCACTGCCATCTGCGCAGCATGCGCCCCTCGATCCCGAACTCGATGAAGCGCTGCGTGCCCCGCCGCTCGCTCAATACGACACGTCGCAGCCCGTGCAGCCCACCGAGGACGCCAAGACCGATGCAGCGGTGATCCCCGTCGAGCCGGCGCCGGCCAAGGACGGCTTCTCTGTGAAGACCGCGAGCCTGTTTTTCGGTAGCTCGTCGCTTGGCGCATCGGTCGAGACAATGGAACGCTGGCAGCCTGGCGAAGAGCCGACCATCGTAATGCCAGGCACAGCCGTGCCAGGCATTGCCATGCCGGGCTCAAGCCTGGACCCGGACATGAAGGCTACGGCGGTGGTGCCGAATGCGGCGATCAACCCGACCGACGGCGGCGAAAGCGTTGCCGGCAAGGGCGAGGTCAACAGCGCCAATCAGCGTGCGAAGACGCCGGCCGAACGTATGGGCCTTACCGAGCAGACCCGCGGCAAGCAGGAAAAGTGTCTGACGGAAGCCATCTATTTCGAGGCCCGCGGCGAGGCGGTGCGCGGCCAGATGGCGGTGGCGCAGGTGGTGATGAACCGCGTGTTCTCCGGCTTCTATCCGACAACCGTCTGCGGCGTCGTCTATCAGAACAAGCATCGCCGCCTGGCCTGCCAGTTCACCTTCGCCTGCGACGGCATTCCGGATGTCGTGAAAGAGCCCGACATGTGGGAACGCGCCCGCAAGATCGCGAAGGCGACGCTCGACGGCCGGATCTGGCTGCCGGAAGTCGCGAAGTCCACACATTACCATGCCTATTGGGTGCACCCGTCCTGGGTCCGCGAGATGAAGAAGATGTACAAGACCGGCGTGCATTCCTTCTATCGCCCACGTAACTGGGGCGACGGCAGCGAAGCACCAAGCTGGGGCACGGCGGCGCAGACGGCGGAAATCTCCGCCAAGCTCTCCGAAATCAAGCCGTAGCAGCCACGACTTTACCTCCGAGCCTGCCAAGAGCGATGCCATGCCCGGCATCGCTCTTTCCATTCCGGATTTCGCAGAATGTTATGCCGACCCTGGGCCGGGACGATGTCTGCGTGGCCCTGCATCCCAGCAATGCATCCTCTGAAATCCCCATCAACGCCATTGGGATTTCCATGCGAATGCATTAATCTCCCGTCCAATCCGGACCGGGCCTGCGCTCTTGGGCCGGCTGAATTTTCAATCCGAATTTGATCCGGGGAAACGACATGGCGGCAATTGACGGCGCGACGCGCCCGGCATCTGGTTTTGGCTGGCGTACGCCGCTGGTGATCATCATCTGCGGATCGCTGATCGGCATGCTCACCTTCGGGCCGCGCTCCAGCGTCGGCTTCTTCATGCAGCCCTTCAGCCAGGAGTTCGGCTGGGGCCGTGACGTTTTCGCGCTCGCCTTCGCCGTGCAAAACCTGCTCTGGGGCATCGGCCAGCCTTTCGCCGGCGCCGTTGCCGACAAGTTCGGCAGCGTACGCGTGATCTGCGTCGGCGCCTTCCTCTATGCGGCTGGCTTGCTGATGATGCGCTATTCCTCGACACCGCTCGAGCTGAATATCAGCGCTGGACTGCTGATCGGTTTTGGCCTGTCGGGTTGCTCGTTCAATCTGGTGCTGTCCGCCTTCGGCAAACTGGTGCCGCCGGAATGGCGAGGCATCGCGCTCGGCGCCGGCACCGCCGCAGGCTCGTTCGGCCAGTTCATCTTTGCGCCCTTCACCGTGGCGATGATCGACAACACCGGCTGGCAGGCGACGCTCACCGTGTTCGCGGTGCTGATGTTGCTGGTGATCCCGTTGTCGCTTGCCTTGGCGACTCCGACCGCGAGTGCCGCGTCCGCCGACGCGCCGGTGGCGCAGAAGCAGTCGTTCAAGAGCGCACTCACGGAAGCCTTCGGCCATCGCTCCTATGTGCTGCTGGTGCTCGGCTTCTTCACGTGCGGCTTCCAGCTCGCTTTCATCACCATGCATCTGCCGGCCTATCTGGTCGATCGCGGCTTGCCGGCGGCTGTGGGCGGCTGGGTGATCGCCATCATCGGCCTGTTCAACATCATCGGCTCGCTGACGGTCGGCTATGTGCAGGGCAAGCTGCCGAAGCGCTATATCCTGTCCTTCATCTATTTCACCCGCGCGCTGGCGACGGTAGCCTTCATCATGCTGCCGCTGACCACCACCTCGGCGCTCGTGTTCGGCGCCATTAGCGGGCTTGCCTGGCTCTCCACCGTACCGCCAACATCAAGTCTGGTGTCGCTGATGTTCGGCACGCGCTGGCTGGCCACGCTGTACGGCTTTGCCTTCTTCAGCCATCAGGTCGGCGGCTTCCTTGGCGCCTGGCTGGGCGGTGTCGTGTTCGACAAGTTCGGCTCCTACACGCCGGTTTGGTGGCTGTCGGTGCTGTTCGGCGTGTTGTCGGCGCTGATCAATCTGCCGATCGTGGAAGAGCCGGTGAAGCGTCCGATTGCACAGCCGGCATGAGCCTGTTGTTGACTCGCTGATCTCCCGCGATAAAAATTGATCTTGGCCGTCCCAATCGGGGCGGCCTTCGTTCTCAGGGCGGGGTGAAAATCCCCACCGGCGGTAATCGGGCGCAAGCTCGGGAGCCCGCGAGCGCCTGACGGGTCATACCGTCAGGGTCAGCAGATCCGGTGCGATGCCGGAGCCGACGGTCATAGTCCGGATGAAAGAGAACGGGTATGCGCAGGGACTCCGCTTCGGTGGATGCTCGGCGTGTGACCGTACGTCCTGATTCTGGTCTCAAACCGCGAGAGCATCCATGAATCAGCCTGTGATGAACTTCAAAACTTCCACTTCCGTAAATCTTGCACCATCGACCGGGCGGATCGCCTTCATCCAGTCGTGCTGGCACAAGGATATCGTCGATCAATGCCGTGTCGGTTTTGTCGCCGAACTTGCACGGCATGGTGTGCCTGACAGTCAAATCGATGTCTTCGAGGTGCCCGGCGCCTTCGAAATTCCGTTGCAGGCCAAATTGCTGGCGCGCACCGGGCGCTATGTCGCGATCGTCGCCACCGGGCTCATCGTGGACGGTGGCATCTATCGCCATGAATTCGTCTCTGAGGCGGTGATCAACGGGTTGATGCGGGTGCAGCTCGACAGCGAGGTGCCTGTGATCTCGGCCGTGCTGACGCCGCAGCATTTCCACGAGCACGCCGAGCACCTGCGCTTCTTCCGCGAGCATTTCGTCGTGAAGGGCACCGAGGCGGCGACGGCCTGTGCAGCGACCATCGCCAATATCGCGGCGACCCGGCAACTGGCCGCCTGATCGCCGCAACACCGCGTTATGCCGTACGGCCGGGCAGGGCTGCAAGGCTCCTGACCGGCTGGTGCGGGTGGCGTTTCCCGCCACGGCACGGCATAATTCGGCAGCAGAAATCATAAGCAAAATTCGGGAGACGCGTGTTGGGAACGTTCAAGGCTGTCCGCATCGACAAGGCTGACAAAGGCACCACGGTTGCGCTGACGCAGTTCGACGAATCCGAATTGATGGACGGCGACGTCACCGTGCGGGTCGAATGGTCCACCGTGAATTACAAGGACGGCCTCGCCGTCACCGGCAAGGCGCCGGTGGTACGCCGCTTTCCGATGATCGCCGGCATCGATTTCGCAGGCACGGTGGAATCCTCGGAGAATCCGAACTGGAAGCCCGGCGACAAGGTGATCGGCAATGGCTGGGGCATGGGCGAGACCCATCTCGGCGCCTATGCCGAAAAGACCCGCGTGAAAGGCGACTGGCTGGTGCGGCTGCCGGACGGCATGACCACTCGCGACGCCATGGCGGTCGGCACGGCCGGTTACACCGCAATGCTCAGCGTGCTGGCGCTGGAGAATCACGGGCTGAAGCCGGCCGATGGGCCGATCGTCGTGACGGGGGCCGCTGGCGGCGTCGGCTCGGTGGCGATCGCCGTGCTGTCGAAGCTCGGCTACCAGGTCATTGCCTCGACCGGCCGGACCTCGGAGGAGGGTTATCTCAAGGGCCTCGGCGCCAGCGAGATCATCGACCGCAACGAGCTCTCAGGCCCGGCCAAACCGCTGGCCAAGGAGCGCTGGGCGGGCGGCATCGACAGCGTCGGTTCGACCACCCTGGCGAATCTCCTGTCGATGACCAAGTATCGCGGCGCTATCGCCGCCTGCGGTCTCGCAGCCGGCATGGACCTGCCATCTTCGGTTGCACCCTTCATTTTACGCGGCGTGTGTCTTCTCGGCATCGATTCTGTCATGTGCCCGATCGAGCTGCGGCAGCAGGCTTGGGCACGGCTGGCAACGGATCTGGATCACACAAAACTCGCTGAAATTACTCAGGAAATTCCGCTGGACCAGGTGATCGAGGCCGGCGCCAAGGTGCTGGCCGGGCAGGTGCGCGGGCGAATCGTGGTAAAGATCGGCTAACGACGTTCAGACTTTACCAACCAACCTGCTCCATTGTTGCCACGGTTGGTATGGTAAGCAGCGGGTAAAGACATCAGGCGGTCATCCGCGCTCGGTTGTTCGGAGTATCCTATGGTTGCGCGTTATGTGTTGGGAGCGGTGCTTGCCGCCACGGTGGCGACCCCCGCGCTGGCTGGGTCGATGACGGCCGAAGAGGCCCGCAAGTTTGTTGCCGGCAAGGTCTTTGCCTTTACCTGTTTCGACGGCACCCGCGGCGCAGGCCGCGTGTTCGACGATGGCGGTGCGGCGGGCGCTGTGCAGTTCTCGGGCTCCGGTCCGGCGCGCAATATGCGCCTTCCGGGCAACACGCTGCAGGTCCGCGGCGAGGCCATTTGCGCCTCGATCAAGGGCATCCCGTTCGAGCCGTGTTTCAATCTCAACAAGAATGACGAGCGCTCGTTCCGTGGCTCGGTCTCCGGCATGGGCTTCGCTTATTGCGATTTCCGCCACCAGGGCGGCCGCGGCCAGATGCTGATGGCCCGCTCGCTGTCGGCCCCGCGCTCGCTGCGCGCGCCGTCCACCACCCGTTCGGCCGATGCTTCCGCTGGCGCCGACAACACCGTGACCCGCGTCTCGACCCCGCGCGTCGAGAGCAGCAAGATCGACGCCGTCGGATCGATCAAGTCCGAGCCGGCGAAGGAAATTGCGAAGACGCCGGAGCCGGAAAAGACCGAAGCGCTCGAGCTGCGCAAATCCACCAACTAAGCAAGCTAGGCATGGCGACCCCAGGGTCCTTTGAGCGGGCCCTGTAGCGGCTCCTGCGCGCTGGCTGCAGGCGATTTGCCGTCGCTCCATGGGCCGGAGCGCGGTGGCAGCGGCGACGTGTCGTCGGCCTCTCCGGGCGCATCCGTATCGGACGGCAGTGCCATCCGGCCGGGATCGTGACCGCCGGCGAATTTCACCAGTGCAGCCACCCGCGAATCCACTGACGGATGCGTCGCGAACAGGTCGGCAAAACCCTCGCGGGGATTGTCGATACACATCTCCATCACGGCCGATGTCGCGCCGGGTAGCTCGCCGCGGTTCTCGATCTTGCGCAGCGCCGAGATCATGGCATCGGGATTCTTGGTCAGCTCCACCGAACCCGCATCGGCCAGCAGTTCGCGCGAGCGCGACAGCGCGAAGCGCACCACCAGCGACAGCGCCCAGGCCAGCGCGATCAGTGCCACGGCGATGATGATCACGATGACAGCGCCGCCGCCGGAGCCTTTGTTGTTGTCGCTCGAGGACGACGACGAGCGCGAAGAGCTGCCGCCGAAGCGGAAGCCGGAATTGATGAATATCCGGAAGAACAGTTCAGCCGCAAAGCCGACCACGCCGGCGATGATGACGGCGACCACCATCAGTTGCACGTCGCCGTTGCGGATATGCGTCAGCTCGTGGCCGAGCACTGCTTCCATCTCGTCATCGTTGAGCGCGCGCAGGAGGCCCGTCGTGACCGTGACAGAATACTGCCTGGGGTTCAGGCCGGTGGCGAAGGCGTTCAGCGCATCAGAGTCCATCACCTTCAGCTTCGGCATCGGAATGCCGCGCGAGATGCAGAGGTTTTCAAGGAGGTTATAGAGTCGCGGCTGCTCCTGCCGCGTCACGCTTTCGCTGCCGGTGATGCTGTCGATCATCTTTTGATGACCGAAATAGGCGATGACGATCCATAGCACCGCGCCGATGGTGGCGAAGGGAAGCGCCTTGATCAGGTCGCGTGTTGCAGCATTGATGTAATAGGCGACCGAGCCGTTGCTGTTAACGGCCACCTCGCCGATCAGGGCGCCGGCGAACACCATGACGTAGATCAGCAGGAACAGCCCTGCGAGCAGCAGCATCGAACGCGTCTTGTTCGAGGCGATATGCGTATAGAGACCATAGGCGGCCATGATGCAGTCCTAGGATTCACTATCAGCCGTCATTGCGAGGAGCTCTTGCGACGAAGCAATCCAGTCTTCGCTTGTAGCTTTCTGGATTGCTTCGCTGCGCTCGCAATGACGTGGAGGGGCATGTGTTCTGGGTCTGAGGATCAGAACTTGACCTGCGGCACGGCTTCGACCTCCTTGCGGGTCTCGCCGAGGTCGAAGAACTCCTTCGAATGGAAGCCGAAGGTGCCGGCGAACAGAGCCGCGGGCATCTGCTGGATGCCGGTGTTGTATTCGGACACGGCATTGTTGAAGAAGCGGCGAGACGCCGCGATCTTGTTCTCGATGTCCGAGAGCTCGCTCTGCAACTGCTGGAAATTCGCATTGGCCTTGAGGTCCGGATAGGCCTCGGACAATGCGATCAGCCGGCCGAGCGCGCCGGAGAGCTGGTTTTCCGCGGCGCCGACCTGCGCCGGGCCTTGTGCATTCATCGCCGAATTACGCGCCTTGACGACGTCGTCCAGCGTGCCGCGCTCATGCGCCGCATAGCCCTTTACGGTCTCGATCAGGTTCGGGATCAGGTCGTGGCGCTGCTTGAGCTGCACGTCGATATCGGCAAAGGACTGGTTGACCCGCTGGCTCAGCGCCACCAGCCGGTTATAGGCAGCAAATGCCAGGACAATCAGGACAACGATGACGCCAAGAACGATCCAGCCGGTCGACATGTAAGAACCCCCAAAAGAAACCATCAAACCCAAAGCCTAGCCGATCATGCGGCCGCAGAGCAGGGGCCGCAGGCATGTCGCGGCACAGATTGGTCGCCGCGAGGGTGGAATACGTTCAAGGGCGGAGAGGCCTGGCCAATGGCCGGCCTTGTCCCCACGCCTTCCTGCTGGTGACGAGAAGAAAGTCAGTGCTGCAATCCTAGGGATATTATCCCCGGCATGCTTCGTTGCAGTTGTGCATCAGTCTGCGAGAGTCTTGTATGTGACGCCTGCGGGTTAGCGACGGTGCGTCATTCGTCATCCAACCGTCATGCGCAAAACCTAATGAAACCCTAACCTTTGGGCTGGGGACTTGAGTGATGTTGGAATGGCGTAACGGCGCGAGCCGGCTTGCGATGGGCGTGGTTGTGGCGGCGCTGTTCGCGCCGATGACGGCGGAGGCGCAGACATTCACGGTGCCAGCCGGCACCACGGATACCACAACGAAGACACTTAGCGGCACGCAGACCGGAACGGTCGATGCCTCCGGCACGCTGCGATCCACCAGCGGCACGGCGACCATCGGGTGGAACGGCGCATCGACCGGCGTCGTGGTTACCAATTCCGGCGTGATCGAAAACACCGGCACGGGGCGCGTCATCGACGCCACCGGCGCAACGGCGGGCCGCACTTTCACGTTCCTCAACAATATCGGCGCCATCGTGCGTTCGACACAGAACGATGTGTTCCGTTTCAATCTTGCGATGTCGTCAGGCACCATCGTGATCGACAATGCCGGGCTGATCCAGGCCGGCGGTACCGGCTATGTGGCGCTCGGGCAGGCGCTCGATTTCCGCGGCATGACTGGCGCGGCATCGATGACCATCATCAACCGTGCGACCGGCGTGATCGAAGCTATGACCGACGATGCGGTCCGGCCCGGCGCCAACGCTGTGATCAACAATTTCGGCATCATCCGCAGCTTCGGCGCGAATACCTCCGGCGGTGCAAATGGCACATCGGATGGCATCGACACCGGCGGCAATCTCGGTGTTGTCGTCAACAATCAGGCCGGTGGTCTGATTTCCGGCGCGCGCCACGGCATCACTGCGGACAATAACGTCACGGTCAACAACGCGGCCGGTGGCACGATCCTCGGCCGCAACGGCTCGGGCGTCGGTTCCGATGGCGACGGCACCGTCAACAATTACGGCCGCATCACAGGTGCCTATGCTGGCGTCGGGAGCATCTTCAACTCGGACGGTGTGGCGCAGATCAACGGCGATGGTGACGGCGTCGATATCGACAATGAGGGTAAGATCCTTAACTACGGCATCATCGAAGGCATCGGCGCCGGCGGTTTCGATAGTGGCGGCCGCGCCAATGCCAGCGAAGGCATTTCCATCGGCGGCGGTACGATCACCAATTTTGGCATGATTAGCGGTACAAATACCGGCATCGTGGTCAACAAGGATACCAACGTCGATCGCAGCGGCGTGGCGGCGACGACGATCATCAATAATCTCGGCGGCACGATCGTAGGTCTCAACGGCTACGCCATTCGGCTCGAAAACAAGACCGGCACCGCGATCGACAACGACACCATCGTCAACTACGGTACCATCATCGGCAACGGTGCGATCCCCGATCCGAACGCAATCGTGTTGATGAATACGGGCGTGGCAGATCCCAATTCCGTCGGCACTCTCAACGGCGTCACCTATACCGGCACGGGCTCGGCCCGCTTCATCCGCGGTGATGGCTCCGCCATCCAGATGGGCGAAGGCGCCGACGTGCTGACCAATTACGGCACCATCATCGGCAACACCGGTCGCGCCGTGAACATGGAAGGCGGCAACGACACCGTCAACATCATGAAGGGCTCGCGCATCGTCGGTCTCGTCGATGGCGGCGTCGGCACCGACACGCTGAACTACAACAAAGCGGGCCTCACCGACGCCAAGCGCGCTGCGCTGCAAGCCGGTCAGACCGTGAATATCGGCGGTACACTCTATACGTCGTTCGAGGTGATCACCGGAACGTCGTCTTCGTTCGCGTCCTTTGCCAGCGCGGGCTCGTTGGGCGTCGCCTCGCTGTTCGACAATCTGCCGGCCACCGCCACCAGCAGTTCGGTGGTCAATCTGCTCGACAGCGTTGCCAGCTCGGCAGATGTCGGCGCGGCGCTGGCGCAGCTCACGCCCGCGGCCTATCAGGGCCTCGGCCGCATGACCATGAATGACGCGTTCCAGACGACCTCGCTGGTCGGCCAACACCTGACGCAGAACCGCCTCGGCGGCCTCGGCACCGACATGTCCGGCGTCGGTAATGCGCTGGCGATGTTCGACGGCGGCATGTTCGACAAGAATTTCGGTGCGGATCGTGCGCTGGCTGCGGTGACGGGATTCCCCGGTAGCGCAAGTTCTGCGCTGGCCGATGCCGGCTGGGGCGCTAATGCCGCCGATGCGATGGCCTATGCGCCGGTGACCAAGGCTCTGCCCGGTCTGCGTCCGGTGGCTCTCGCCGCGGAAGAGGGCCTGTTCATCACGTCGGGCGCCAGCTTCGCGCGCGAAGGCGCACGAACTGACGCGCCGGGCTTCAAGTCGAACACGGTCAACGTGCTCGCCGGCTACGACCGGCGCATCACCGACAGCCTCGTCGCCGGCGTGTTCGGCGGCTATGCGCTGACCCGCGGCGATATCGATAACGTCGGCAGCCACACCAAGATCTCGACCGGCACCATCGGCGGCTATGGCACCTATCAGGCGCCCGGCTGGTTCGCGACCGCCATGGGCCTCTATGGCTTCAGCGATTACGACACCACGCGTGTGGCGGTCGGCACGGCGAACACCGCGGCGTTCAGCGGCGATCACTATGCGATCCGCGGCACGATCGGCACCGACCTGCGCGTTAGCGGCTGGGTCGTCACGCCGGAGATCGGCCTGCAATATACGCGGGTGACGACCGATGGCTTCGCCGAACGCGGCGGTGCGGCGGCCCTCCTGGTCGGCTCGGACAGTTCGGAATCGCTGCGCTCCAGCGTCGGCGCACGCTTCGCCTATGATTACGCGGTGAATGGCGGCGTGTTGACGCCGGAATTGCGGCTGGCCTGGCTGCATGAATTCAGCGATGGCGTGCGCGGCATCAATGCGAGCTTCGCCGATACGACACTGCCGGGTTCGTTCATCACCGCGACCGGCAGCGCGCTGCGCGATCGCGGCGTGATCGGTGCCGGTCTGTCCGGCAAGCTTGCGCCGCTCACGGTACTGTCAGTGAACTATGATGCGATCGTCGGCAGCAACGACGCCGTCGCGCATCAGGTGATGGGCCGCATTCGGCATTCGTTCTGAGAGCGGGCTATCCGCAGGAAAAACGAGATTCGCAAATACCGAATGTAGGTGAGGGCGGTGCCATGCCCCTCACCCGACATCCGCGCTACGCGCGCATGTCGACCTCTCCCCGCGCAGAGCGGGGAGAGGTAAGCACCGCGCCACCTTCCTTAACCTCGCCCCGCTCTTTGCGGGGAGAGGTCGACCGGCGAAGCGCAGCGAAGCCGGTCGGGTGAGGGGCCTTGCAGTGAGCTAGCCGCAATCTCGCGACTAGCGGGTCGTTCCAGCGCAGAAGCCGCTTACGGCTTTGCCATATGCCAGGCGCCGTTCAGGAAGCCGTCGCCATTGGTGTCGCCGGCGGCCGTGTCCTTCTTGAAAGTGTAGAGCGGCTTGCCTTTATAGGCCCACATCTTCTTGCCGTCGTCGCGCACGACGATGGTCATGTCGGCGCTCGGCTTGGCATCGTCAACCGCGAACAGCGGCGGCCAGTTTTCGGCGCAGGGGCCGTTGCACATCGACTTGCCGCCGGCATCCTTGTCGAAGGTGTAGAGCGTCATGCCCTTGGCATCGACGAAGGTCTTGCCCTTGGCGGTGTCGGCGGTCTTCAGCATCTGCGCCGAGGCAGCGCTTGAGGTGAGCATGAGAGTCAGAGCCGCGAGGGCGGCGAATGATCTGGTCATTGCAGCGTTACTCCTGATGATTGGGCGACGCAGTCGCGTCAGGAGAACAAACGCTCGCAGGTTCGAATTATTCCCGACTCCCTCCACGTCATTGCGAGGTCAGGGAAAGCTTTCAGCTTCCCCTTAGCGCAGCGACGAAGCAATCCAGTAAGCACAAGCGAGGCAGGGCTGGATTGCTTCGCTGCGCTCGCAATGCCGACCGATAGGTCAGGTAACCGCATCGCCCCAGTCGAGCTTGCGGAACTTTGCATACTTCGCTCTGTCGCGGCGTGGTGCGTTTGCGGCGATAACGCCTGCATTTGTGCAGAGTTTTGCCGTGATTTCGATCTTTGTCGTTACCGGTTGCGCAAGCACGCGCGACGGCCGCTGCGCGACAGGCGCACGCGACAGCGCGACGTAAATAAATTTCTCGTCCTCATAGGGAAGTTCTGCGGATTTGAGTTGTTTATGCACACGGGAGCGCTGCAGCCGCTGGCTGAAGTGGCACCAGTCCGGTTTCACCAGCGGACATGCATCGTCATGAGGGCAGGGCGCGATCACATGCGCGCCGTTCTTGATGAGCTGCGCACGCGCATCGAGGATGCGCTGATAGCCCGACGGTGTGCCGGGCTCGACGATCAGCAATGTATCATTGGTCTTCGCCCACATCGCCGCGACGAGTTTTGTTCGTGCGAGATCGTTGAGCTCATTGATGACATAGCTCGCGATGACGAGATCGGCGGATGGGGCATTGGCGATTGTCGCGGCAGCGTCGCCGAGCGTGTAGTTCATCGCGGGGATGCGGTGGCTGTCCTGCGCCAGACCGAGCGCAAGCGTGCGCAGAGCGGGATTGGCATCGAGCAGCGTGAACGCATTGAGCGACGCGAAGGCTTCGGCGCAGGCCCATGTCGCCGTTCCCGGCCCGGCGCCGCAATCGAGTAGCGTGGTCGGTGCGAAGTCCGGTCGTGTCTCCTGCAGCGCATTGAGGCTGGCGACGACCGCCGCATAGGTCGCCGGCATGCGGGCGAGCGCATAGGCCAACGCGTCGCTCTCGCTACGGATGGTCGTCGAGCCGCCGCCAGAGCGATAGGTCTGCGAGATCGCATAGGAGCGCGCAGCCGCGTCGTTGCGCGAGAAGCCGTGCAGGCGGGCGTTGAGGGCCGCGGTGAGTTCGGCGGGGAGATCGGTCGACATCGGTGATCCGTCATTCCGTCGCGGCGCGCCGCGACCTTCGTATTGAACCCGAGGCCGCGGCTGCGACACCAACAGGCCTTCTCACCAGATGGCGTCGGTGACGCCAAGACAGGAATATCGACGATGGCTCATCCGGTCAATTTCACCGCACTTGCGGCGCTTAGGCCCGGCGACGCGCGCGAAGATCTCAGCCGCGCGCTTGGTGCGCGCTGGTGCGAACCTGCGCCGCATCAGCAGGGCCGAGTCACCGCCTTGTCGAAGCAGCACGGCTTTGAAGCGCAGATCGATACGGCGGGACGGGTCGGCGCTATTCGTTATCGCGACCCGTTCCCCGCCGCGCCAGGTGTTCTCGGTTTGCGGATCGGTATGCCGGTCGCGGACGCTCTGGCGGCGCTGCCGCAGCTCGCGCTGTCGCACCGCGCGCCGGTCTACGATTCCATGTATTTTGTCGCCGACGTCTCGCATGAGACGAAGCTTGCGCTGGAGTTTCGCTGGCAGGAGCTTTACGCGATCTCGTTGCGCAATCCGGCGGCCGTCTATCCGGACAAGCAGCCGATGGCGTATCCGGTGGCTGCCGGTGCGCCCGGCGCGCCCTTCGGCGATCCGAACTTCAAACTCGCCGTGATGTCGTCATTGCTGGAGAGCGGCGCGCTCGATCTGGCCGAGCCCGGGGATCTCGCCGCGTTCGTGCTGAAACGCGCGGTCGATCTCGAGGAGGACGGTTACGATCTGATCAGCGAGGCCTACGATTATCTGGTGCGCTATCCCCTGACCAATGCGGACCTGGCGAAGGTCGAGACCATCACCTTCGATGGCGGCAACGAGATCTATCCCTATTGTTATTATTTCTGGGACGGCGAGAGCGAGGAGTTCGACATTTCGAGCACGGCCGGGATCGGCCTGTGCCAGAATCTGCGGCAGCTCACCTGCATCGCGATGATCGAGCGGCTGGATGCGGCGGATCTCGTCGGTCTCGGCAAGCTCGAAGCGCTCGATCTGCCGTCGGTGTGCGACAATCCCGGGCGTCTGCTCGAACTCCCTGCACTGAAGACGCTGACATTCCCGGAAACTGCCATCAGCGATCCGGCTTTGATCGCGGCGTTAAAGGCGCGTGGCGTCGCGGTGCGCATCGACGCTTAGGAGAGGCTGTTTGTCTTGCCCTCCCCACCTGGCGAAGCTTGGCTTCGCGCGGGGGGAGGGCAGGGAGGAGTTACGCCACTTCCTGATCGAGGATCTTCACTGCGTTTTCGAGATCCACCGAGACCAGCTGCGACACGCCGCGCTCAGCCATGGTCACGCCGTACAGGCGGTGCATGCGCGCCATGGTGATCGGGTTGTGCGTGATGGTGATAAAGCGCGTTTCGGTCGAGGCGCACATTTCATGCAGCAGGCTGCAGAAGCGCTCCACGTTGTGGTCGTCGAGCGGCGCGTCGACTTCGTCCAGCACGCAGATCGGCGACGGGTTGGTCAGGAACACCGCGAAGATCAGCGCCAGCGCGGTCAGCGCCTGCTCACCACCTGACAGCAGCGACAGGGTCTGCGGCTTCTTGCCGGGCGGCTTGGCGACGATTTCGAGACCGGCTTCCAAGGGATCGTCGCTCTCGATCAGCTTCAGCTCGGCTTCGCCGCCGCCGAACAGTTCGACGAACATGCGCTTGAAGTGGCCGTTGACGATGTCGAACGAGGTCATCAGCCGTTCGCGGGCTTCCTTGTTCAGGCTCTGGATGCCGGTGCGCAGCTTCTTGATGGCTTCGACGAGGTCGTCGCGCTCGGTGGCGAGGCCGTTATGCGTGCCTTCGACTTCGTTGAGCTCTTCTTCGGCGCGCAGGTTGACTGCGCCGAGACGCTCGCGATCGCGGCGCAGCTTTTCGAGGTCGGCTTCGATGTCGGCCAGATCAGGCAGCGCGTCGTCCTCACGGACTTCGGCGAGGGCCGCGACGCCTTCCGGTTCGACTTCGAGCATGTCGCGGATTTCGCGCTCGATGTCCTCGAGGCGGCGCTTGCCGCTTTCCATCCGCTCTTCGGTGCGGGCGCAGGCTTCGCGCGCGGCCGACAAAGCTTCCAGCGAGCCGCGGGCATCGCGGTCGGTCTCGCGCATGGCGTTTTCGGCCGAGGCGAGGGCATTGGCGGCGAGCTGGCGGGCCTGTTCGGCGCTCTCGACTTCCGAGATCAGCGCGCGGCGCTTCTGCAGATAGAGCGCCGGGGCGTCTTCGAGTTCGGTGCGTTCGCGGGTCACTTCGGCGACGCGCGCAGCAACCGTTTCGATCTGCGACGCGGCGGAGGTCTTGCGGTTAGCCCAGTCGGTACGCTCGGCGATGATCGCCTGCAGGCGGCGGTCGGCCAGCTCAGCCTCGCGGGCCAGCGCCTGCGCTTCGGCGCGCACTTGAGCTGCGCCGCGGCGGTGGCCTTCGATCTCGCCGCGCACGGTCGCGAGCTGCGCCTCGGCGTCGGAGCTTTCCGGCAGATATTCCAGCGCGGCATGCGCGCTCTCATGCGCCGCTTCCGCTTCCATGCGATCGTTGGAGAGGCGCGACTGCGCTTCGGTCAGCGTCGCGCGGCGGGCCGCATGGCGGTTGATCTCGCGCTCGGCATTGGCATGGCGCTCGCGGGCCTGGTCGACGTCGCGGCGGGCATTGCGCAGGGCATCGCGCGATGCGCCTTCGGCCGAGGCCGCAGCCTTCAGCGCCTGCTCGGCGCTTTCCAAAGCTTCGCGCTTGGCAATGGCGTCGATCTTGGCGTTTTCCAGATCGGCTTCGATATCGGTCAGGCGGGCGCGCTCGGCGAGGCGACGGGCGGCGCCGGTCGGCGCATGCGCACCGGCGACGAAACCGTCCCAGCGCCAGACGTCGCCTTCCAGCGACACCAGCCGCTGGCCGGTCTGCAGCTGCGACACCAGAGCTGCGCCCTGATCCTTGGAGACGACGCCGATCTGCTTGAGGCGACGCGCGAGTTCGGCCGGCGCGTTCACATGCGAGGCGAGGGACTCGACGCCGGCCGGCAGGACGGGATCGTTGGCGTGATCGCCGGCATTGGTCCAGCGCATCGGTGCGGACGGATCGACCGGCGCGTCGAGATCGTCGCCGAGCACGGCGCCGAGCGCCTTTTCATAGCCCTTGGTGACGCTGACGCCGTCGATGATCGGCGGCCACAGGTTCTTGGTTTCGCCGTTGAGGATCTTCGAAATCGTGCGGGCTTCGGTCTCGAGCCGCTGCACCTTGCGGTCGGCGTCGTTGAGCGGCGCGCGTGAGGCTTCCAGCGTCTGCCGGGCCGCGATATGCGCGGCCTCGTTGTCGGCCACGCTGCCTTCGGCCTGCAGCAGGATTTCCTGCGAGGTCTCCATCAGGGCTGCAAGCTCATCGAGATCGCCGAAGCCCGATGTCTGCGCCGTCAGTGCCTCGATCTCGGCCTCGACGCTGGCGATTTCCTGGCCCAGACGCGCGAGGCGATCGGCCTGGCTGCGCACGTTGGACTGCAGCTGGTTGCGCTTGGCGGTCATGTCCGCATGCGCGGTGGTGAGTTCGGTGAAGGTGCGCTCGGCCGCGGCCAGCACGGCTTCGGCCTCGGAGACGCGGTCATCGACGCCGCCACGCAGCTCGACGCGCTGCATGATCTCTTCCTTGAGCATCGCGTCTTCTTCGTCGAGACGGAGCAGCGCAAACTCAGCGTCTTCCGACTGCTTCATCTCGCGCGCGACGTCGCTCTCGAACTGGGTCAGGCGGCGGTCGAGCTCGGCGGCGCGCTCCTTGGCGCGCTCTTCCTCGCGGTCGAGCATGTCGCGGGCATTGGTCAGGCGCTGCAGGCCGGCAGCGGCGGCGGCTTCGGCCTCGCGCAGCGCGGGCAATTCACTGGCGCGGATCGCCTGGATACGCGCGGCTTCGCCCTGTTCGCGGGTGCGTTCGGCGAGATCGCGCACATACTGGTCGTGCAGCGTCGCGGCTTCGGCATTGTCCTGATGCGCCTGCAGCCAGCGCAGGTGAAACAGCATGGCCTCAGCCTTGCGCACCTTGCCCGCGACTTCGCGGTAACGGATCGCCTGGCGGGCCTGCTTCTTCAGGCCTTCCATCTGGCCGGAGAGCTGGCCGATCACGTCCTCGACGCGGGTCAGGTTGGTTTCGGCGGCCTTCAGGCGCAGCTCGGCTTCGTGGCGGCGCGCATGCAGGCCGGCGACGCCGGCGGCGTCTTCCAGCACGCGGCGGCGCTGCTCGGGCTTCGCCTGGATGATTTCGCCGATCTTGCCCTGGTGGACGAGGGCGGGCGAACGCGCGCCGGTGGCGGCGTCGGCAAACAGGATCTGCACGTCGCGGGCGCGCACGTCGCGGCCGTTGATGCGGTATTGCGACCCGGCTTCGCGCTCGATGCGGCGGGAGATTTCGAGAATTTCGGCGTCATTGACCATGGCTGGCGCGGTGCGATCGGTATTGTCGATCGTCATCACCACTTCAGCGTGGTTGCGCGAGGCGCGGTTGCCGGAGCCGGCGAAGATCACCGCGTCCATGTCGGCGGCGCGCAGCGACTTGTGCGAGGTCTCGCCCATCGCCCAGCGCAGCGCTTCCACCAGATTGGACTTGCCGCAGCCGTTCGGGCCGACGACGCCGGTCAGACCGGGCTCGATCATGAAGTCGGTCGGTTCGACGAACGACTTGAATCCGTGCAGGCGCAGGCGCGTGAGTTTCATGGATACGGTACTCTGGTTAGCCGACAGGCCACTTTATTCAAAAAGCCCCGAGAATCGCGAATCCCCCAGCACGAACAATAGCATAAATGCAGCTGCCGCGCGGACGGAGACTCGCTGGTCGCGGCTCTCATTGGCCCGGACAATGGCGAGACGAGGGCAGCGGCGCAACCGCGGAACCCCGCTTTTCCCAAGGGTTTTGCGGGGGATAGGTGGGGTAGGCAAGGAAAAAAGAGCTTGTTTTAAAGAGGGTGGGGGAGGAGGGGCTGACCGTAAAGGGTGCTACTCCCGAGCGGCGGATTAGATCCGGCGGCATGTTGCAGCTTTTGCGGCAGTTCAAAAATACCGTTGGATTGCAGCTTAGGAACGTTTCTCGTATGGCTGGCAGCGGCCTTGGGGAGGGCCTGCATTGAATGAGCCAGCTTCTTATCCAGCATTACTTGAATGACTTGTCCGATCTGCGCAAGGCTTCCGGCTCCAACCGGGAAGGCATCGTCAGCGAAGCCTTTAAGGACCTGCTCAAGGGCTACGCAAAGTCCCACGATCTGATCTTCCTCCCGCAATACGAGCTGCCCCGGCAGGATGGCCACCGCCGCATCGTTGATGGCGCGCTGGTCTACGATCTTCGGGTTCCTTTCGGCTACTGGGAGGCCAAGGACGAAGAGGACAATCTCGATGACGAGATCGCCAAGAAGCTGCGGCGCGGCTACCCCCGCGATAACATCATTTTCGAGGATTCCAGAACTGCCGTGCTGATGCAGCACGGCAACGAAGTGATGCGCTGCCCGGTGGACGATACCGGCAAACTGCAGCACCTGCTCGATCTGTTCTTCAAATATGAGCGGCCCGAGGTCGCTGACTTCCGCAAGGCAGTCGTTCAATTCCAGACCGATCTACCGCAGGTGCTTGAAGCTCTGCGTGCGATGATCGCGAAAGAGCAAAAGGACAACGCGGCCTTCCGCGAGGGAGCAACCAAATTTCTCAAGCACGCGCACGAGACGATCAATCCAGCCGTCACGGCGGAGGACGTGCGCGAAATGCTGATCCAGCACATTCTCACCGAGGAAATCTTTTCCAAGGTGTTCGACGAGGATGATTTCCATCGCCAGAACAACGTGGCGAAAGAACTCTATGCGCTTGAAAACCTGTTCTTCACCGGAGCGCTGAAGAAGACCACGCTGAAGGGGCTGGAGCCCTACTACAATGCGATCCGCACGACCGCGCACCAGATCGCCACCCATACTGAGAAGCAGACCTTCCTCAAGGTGATTTACGAGGGCTTCTACAAGATCTACAACAAGAAGGCCGCCGACCGACTTGGCGTGGTCTACACCCCGAACGAGATCGTCAAGTTCATGGTGGAGAGCACCGATTGGCTTTGCCAGAAGCATTTCGGCAAATCGCTGATCGACCGCGACGTCCAGATTCTCGATCCGGCCACGGGGACCGGCACATTCATCTGCGAGTTGCTGGAGCATTTTCGTGGCCAGAAGGACAAGCTGGCACACAAGTACAAGGAGGAGCTGCACGCCAACGAAGTGGCGATCCTGCCCTATTACGTCGCCAATCTGAACATCGAGGCGACCTATGCGGCGATCACCGGCCAGTATGCCGAGTTTCCCAACTTGTGCTTTGTCGACACGCTCGACAATGTCGGCGGGTTGGGTATTCGTGCCGGCCATCAGCACGATCTGTTCGGCGCTATGTCGGAGGAGAACGTCGCCCGCATCAAGCGGCAGAATGCGCGCAAGATTTCCGTCGTGATTGGCAATCCGCCCTATAACGCCAATCAGCAGAATGAGAACGACAACAACAAGAACCGGACCTATCCGCGCATCGACGAGCGCATCAAGGATTCCTACATCAAGCTCAGTACGGCGCAGAAGACCAAAGCCTACGACATGTATACGCGGTTTTTCCGCTGGGCCTCGGACCGTTTGCATGACGATGGCATATTGGCGTTCATCACCAACCGTAGTTTCATCGATAGTCGTACCATGGACGGATTTCGCCGCGCGGTAGCGGCGGAATATTCCGATATCTATGTAGTCGACCTAGGCGGCGACGTGCGCGCCAATCCAAAGCTGTCTGGAACGCGCAACAACGTCTTTGGCATCCAGACCGGCGTCGCCATTTCGTTTCTCGTTAAGCGTCGGTTGCAGAAAGCGGAGCCTCATAGCTGTGCAGTCCACTATGCGCGGCGGCCAGAAATGGAGACGGCAGAAGACAAGCTCGCATGGTTGGGGCAAACGCAGTTGTCCCGCCTGCTCACGGAGACCGTGCGTCCGGATACGAAGGCAAACTGGATCAATCAAACGGATAACGATTTTTCTACACTTCTATCGATTGCAGATCGTGCGACGAAGGCTGCTAAAACGCCCACTCATGAACGTGCTATCTTTAAAATTTATTCACTTGGCGTCGCAACAAACCGCGACGAATGGGTGTACGATTTCAGTTCACGTAACTTGAAGACAAAGGTTGAATATCTGATCGATGCCTATAACGCAGATGTCAGAAAAATCGGACGTAATGGCGCTGTAAAAAAGGTTGTTGATGCGCTTGATTATTCCATCAAATGGACCCGCGCTGTAAAGCGCGATTTGGGAAAGGGAATAGCGTATAAATTTGACGCAAGAAAAATTGTTGCTGCGAACTATAGGCCCTATGTCTCAGCGTATTTCTATCGAGACAATCATCTTAACGAGATGTCATATTTGACACCGTATCTGTTTGGGGGAGGTGAGTTACGAAATCCTGCGATAGTCATTATGGGCGACTCTTCTGGGAAGCCGTATCTGTCTATTGCGATTGACCGGATACCAGATTTGAATTTCGTTAGTCCTGCTTCAGGAGGGTCTCAGACATTTGCTATCAAAAGAATAGAAGCTGATGGTACTATAGTCGATAATATTACCGACTGGGCGTTAGCTCGGTTCCGTTCTAATTATGAAGGGCGTAAGAAATCGAAGCGTCCTATCACCAAGGAGGCTATCTTTCATTACGTCTACGCTGTGCTTCACGATCCAATCTACCGCCAAAAGTATGCGCAAAATCTCAAGCGCGAATTTCCACGAATCCCCTTCTATCCCGATTTCTGGAAATGGGCCGAGTGGGGCGAAACTCTCATGGCGCTGCACATCGGTTACGAGACCGTGAAGCCGTGGAAGTTGCAACGGATCGATGCGCCCGACACAAAATCTAGGTCGGCCGGGCTGTCACCAAAGCCGTCCTTGAAGGCTGACAAAGACAATGGCGTGATCGTGCTCGATTCCGAAACACAACTGACCGGCATTCCTGCAGAGGCCTGGACCTATCGTCTCGGCAATCGTTCGGCGCTTGAATGGATTCTCGACCAGTACAAGGAAAAGACTCCGAAGGACCCGACCATCCGCGAAAAGTTCAACAATTATCGCTTTGCCGATCACAAGGAGAAGGTGATCGACTTGCTGATGCGCATCACCCGCGTCAGCATCGAGACGATGGAGATTATAGTAGCAATGAAGGACGTCGAGAGGTAGGCGAGTCGGACCGGACTGCGATTGGTCTCGGGTCTCGGCCTGAGCTATCCCCGGGCTTTTTAATCACACGTCCCGCGCATATCCATTCGGACGACGCTGCTGCGGTGCGCCGAGTACGGCGATGCAGAGGCCGAGAAATGCCAGGCCGATGATCTCGCAGATGAAATTTTCAAACATGATACGCCCTCACGCTAATGGGATGAGAATGCGGAGATGGCGCTTAAGCGTTCCTTAATGCGCGTTTACGCTTCGATAATGTGTGGAAACACAGTTAATCCGCGAGGGCACCATCCGTTAACATCCGGCTATCGCAGGATGTCAGCGGGCGTGAGTCTGTGCGCTGTGCGGCATCGGGATTTTGGCCTTCAGCGCGGCTTCGCCTTCGGGCGTGATGCAATAACGCACCAGCGAGCCGGCCTGGAGCGCGATCCAGGTCTTTTCAACCATCTTGGACAGGGTCTTCGGCCCGGCAGGCATCAAATGCAGCGCCAGCAGGCCCGGCGTATCGCGCAGTTTCTGAAGCCCGGTGCGCTCGACATAATGCGGCAGGTGGCTGGCGCGTGTCGGCATGGGGCAAGTCTCATCGGGTTGGACGAGGGGAACTGAACTATTCTTTTGGGTGAACTACATGAACGCATGAGCGCGGCTTCAGTTGCATCCGGCATCGAAAAAATGCCCGGCAGGCACTTGACAGTTTTCCTATAAGATTATAATCAAATCCTATCCGGTTCGCGAGGGGCGCTTCATGAGGCGTCTTGAGGTGGGACAGGATGCGGCGCCTGCGGGTGTGGGGTGACGTACCCCGCACACTCGGGAGGCTTGGGGTCACCGTCCGGGCCCACTACGGGGCTCTGCCACTCATGCTGGCTGGACGTGGTATTGGTGAACGGCGCGAAATCGTCGGGATAAGCGGAGTGCGGAGCTCTGCCCTTTACCCGGAAGAACGGTCCCTCAGCTAAAAAGACGTCGCGGTGGCGCGCCCTCAAGGCGTTGCGCGGTTGCAGCTTGCCGGCGTTCCGGTGGAGCGGATCGCGACACACACCACCCTTTGCGCCTGATGGCGCGCCGCCGCCCCTCATGTTTCAGGAGGGGGATTGCTCACACCTCGGACGCGCAAGCGCCGCGAGAATGCGAGAGCTCGGCTGTTTGAAGCGAAGAAGAAGAATCAGAGAACACGATGGCGCGGCAGCGCGCTAATGCGATGCGCTGGCGGAGAATGCGTTGACGATGACCACGCCGGTCAGGATGAAGCCGATGCCGATGATGGCGGCGAGATCGAGCGCCTGCCGGAACGCGAAATAGCTCACCGCCGAAATCAGCACGATGCCGAGCCCGCTCCAGATCGCATAGGCGATCCCGACTGGCATCACCTTCAGCGCGTGCGACAGGAAATAGAGCGACAGGATGTAGCAGACGGCCATGCCGAACGTCGGCCAGAGCTTCGTGAACTGCTGCGACTGCGCCAGCAGCGCCGTGCCGATGGTCTCCAGCACGATGGCGCAGCCGAGGGCGGCGTAGTTGAGGAAGGTCGGGGTCATGAAAGGGCTCGGGCGTTCAGGAATCCCTCCCCGCGTAAAGGCGAGGAGGGACAAGAAGACCTCAGCTCTTCAGCAGCGGGGTGATCTTTTTGGAGAATTCCTCGAACGACTGCTCGCCCTTCAGCATCTCGCCATTGATGAAGAAGGTCGGCGTCGAGTTCACCTTCAGCACTTCATTGGCGTATTTCTGGTCAGCGGCGATCTTGTCGAGCAGCGCCTGGTCCTTCAGGCATTCTTCCACGGCCTGCTGGCTGAGGCCGGCCTGCTTGCCGATGCGGGTCAGGGTCGCGGCGGTGTCCTTCATCACCCAGTCGTTCTGCTGCTTGAACAGCATATCGATGACGGCGAAGTACTTGCCCGAGTCTTCCTTGGCGATGCAGCGCGCCAGCATCGAGCCGGCAGCGGCCTTGATGTCGAGCGGGAATTCGCGAAACACGAAGCGGATCTTGTTGGTGTCGATGAAGGCTTCCTTGATCTTCGGGAACACCTGCTCGGTGAAGGCCGCGCAATGCGGGCAGGTCATCGAGGCATATTCGGTGACGGTGACGGCGGCATCCTTCGGGCCGAGCGCCATGTCGGGCAGCGACACCGGCTTGGCGACGTCGACGGCGTTCTGCGCGAATGCCTCGGAGATCAGCTGCAGCGGCGACAGGCCGATGGCTGCTGCGGCGCCGGTCAGGGCAAGGGCGGCGGTGAAGTCACGGCGCGTGATGATCAAAGGAATGCTCCAAAGCGGCGGCGGACGCCGGGAAAAGGTTCGCTTCGCTAACTTGAAACCACAAATGTGGCAAGCACGCGCCGGTTCCGGGCGAGCTGGAAAGCCTCAACTTCGCTTGATCGAGGCGCCGAGCCGCGCCAGTGCCTCGCGCAAGGCGTCGTCCTCGACCTCGGGCAGCGTTTCCGCGACCTGGGCGATGGCTTTGGCATCCGGCGGCTTCACGGTGCGGCGAGGCTGCGGCCGTGACAGCGGCGCCTGGCGCAGCGCGATCTTGCCGACCGCGTTCCAGCCGAAAAAGCGGTTCACCCGCTGCAGGATCGCATCCGACGAATGCTGGATCTCCAGCGCCATCGGCCCCTCGACGCGCAGGATGAGCGTCGCCGGCTCCTGCGGCTGGCCTTCCACAGGGCGCGGCCACTGGATCTTCAGCGGCTCGGAGAAATTCGCCACCTGCTGGCCGGCGATCTCTGCCCAGCGTGTTACCAGCTCGCGCGAGGCAAAGCCCTGTTTGGCATAGGCATCGGCAAACACCCCGCCGAGCAGGACGGAGAGCGGCTTGGCGGAGATCGGGCCGGGCTTGTTCATGAACGAGGCTTTTGGATACATGTCGGCATGAGTCTATCAGCCGCCGCCACCCGACGAAAGAAACCTTCCGCACGGGATAGCGGGGAAAGCGCCGCCGCCAAGCGTCCGGCCCAACTGCTCGCCTGGTATGACAAGCATCGCCGCAGGTTGCCGTGGCGGCCGTTGCCGGGCGAGGGCATCGATCCCTACCGCGTCTGGCTGTCGGAAATCATGCTGCAGCAGACCACGGTGCAGGCGGTCGGGCCGTATTTCGCCAAGTTCCTGGCGCGCTGGCCCACGGTCAGCGATCTCGGCAGCGCCTCGCAGGACGACGTGCTGCGGATGTGGGCCGGGCTTGGCTATTACTCCCGTGCGCGCAATCTCCACGCCTGCGCGGTCACCGTGCTGCGCGATCATGGCGGCGTCTTCCCGGATACCGAGGACGGGTTGCGCGCGCTGCCGGGTATCGGGCCCTATACGGCATCGGCCATCGCCGCCATTGCCTTTGGCCGCCAATGCATGCCGGTGGATGGCAATATCGAGCGCGTGACCTCGCGGCTCTATGCGGTGGAAGAACCGCTGCCGAAATCCAAGCCTGTCATCGTGGGGCTCGCCGCCACGCTGCTCGGTCCCTCGCGGGCGGGTGACAGCGCCCAGGCGCTCATGGATCTCGGCTCCACCATCTGCACGCCCAAAAAACCCGCCTGTGCGCTGTGCCCGATCAATGACGATTGCGCGGCAAAAACCCGTGGCGATCAGGAGACGTTTCCGCGCAAACTGCCGAAGAAAGCGGGCACCTTGCGCAAGGGGGCAGCCTTCGTGGTCACGCGCGGCAACGAACTCCTGGTGCGCACCCGCCCGGAAAAGGGCTTGCTGGGAAACATGACCGAAGTGCCGTCATCGGGGTGGCTCGCCGGTCACGACGACAAGGACGCCCTGAAGCAGGCGCCGACCTTAAAAAATCTCACGGCGTGGCATCGCAAAGTGGGCGCGGTCACCCATATCTTCACTCACTTCCCGCTGGAGCTCACCGTCTATACGGCGCATGTGCCCCCCCGCACCCGCCCCCCGGAGGGGATGCGCTGGGTGCCAATCGCAACATTGGATGACGAAGCCTTGCCGAACGTCATGCGCAAGGTCATCGCGCATGGACTGGATTGAAGTTTGAATCCGGAAGCTTGAAGGCGCCAGCGCGCGAGCTGCATCAGCTCGCGCTGGAAAGTTGCGACGATTGCGGCAGCGTCACGATCGGCGGCTTCGCGTTGAGGCCTTCGACCTGGAATCCGGCGACGCGCTTGTAGTTGGCGGCGATGTCTTCGAGTTCCTGCTGCGACAGCACGTCGGTGACGACATCGAATCCCTCAGGCGCGCGCTCCTCGATGATCTGCATGACCTGTTCCGGTCCGTTGCGGCGGTTCAACATCACAAGGTCAGTGGTCGCGGGGCGTCGTTCGGCCTCATAGGCTTCGAGCGCGGCCGGCACTTCACCAAGCGCAAGAATCTCACGCGTCAGTACGCGCGCATCGAGAATGGCCTGCGACGCGCCGTTGGAGCCGATCGGATACATCGGATGCGCAGCATCGCCCATCAGCGTCACGCGGCCGAAGGTCCAGCGATCGACGGGATCGCGATCGACCAGCGGATATTCATAGGCGTGCGGGCAGTTGCTGATCAGGCCGGGCACGTCGAGCCAGTCGAATCTCCAGTCCTTGAACCAGGGCAGGAATTCGTCGAGCCGTGCCGCACGGTTGTAGTCCTCGCGGCGCCACTCATAGGTCGGCGGCATGTGCCGTTCGGCGACCCAGTTGATGTCGTATTTGCCGTCGGCATCCGGCTCCTGCGAGATCGGGTAGCAGACGAATTTCAGGATCTCGTGGCCAGCCATGATCATGGTGCGGCCGGTCAGGAACGCATCGCTCCTGGTGATGCCGCGCCAGAGAATGCGGCCATTCCAGAGCGGCGCGCCTTCCTGCGGATAGAGCTTCTGCCGGATCGCCGAATGGATGCCATCGGCGGCGATCAACAGCGTGCCGTCATAGCTGCCAGCGGATTTGCCGGTGGCCTTGTCGATGAAGTCGGCGCGAATGCCCTCCGGCGTTTCCGTCCAGCCGCTCAGGTGATGGCTGGTGAGGATGTTCTCGGCGCCAAGGCGTTCGATGGCGGTGTCGAGCAGGATCTGCTGTAGCCTGCCACGATGGATCGAGAACTGCGGCCATTTGTAGCCGGCCTCGATGCCGCGCGGTTCGCTCCAGATCGGCTTGCCGTGCTTGGAGAAGAAGGCGAGTTCGCGGGTGCGCACGCCTGACGAGTCGAGCTGGTCGTGCAGGCCGAGCTCGATCAGCTCGCGCACCGCATGCGGCAGCACATTGATGCCGACACCGAGCGGCTTCAGCGCCGGCACGCTTTCAAATACGCGGCACGGCACGCCGATCTGGTGCAGGCTGAGCGCGAGCGTCAGTCCGCCAATTCCGCCGCCTGCAATGAGAACGGTCATTTTTTGTTGCCTCCCCCTCGATTTGATCGAGGTCATGGCACGGGAGAGGCGATGGCGGCAACTGGGACGATCGCCACGGAAAAATGCGTCCGGATCGTCCGCCGGTAGCGAATTCATGGTGGACGGAACCTTAACGCAAAATTCAGCCGCGTTCCCTAATACCGGTGGCACTAGTTTTTGGGTGAATCGGTCACCGACAGGTCAATGATGTCCAACCAGATTAAGCCGAGCGGCCGCGAGACTTTCTTTCCTGCATCAGAGCTCATCGTATCCAAGACGGATCTCAAGGGTCGCATGACCTATGTGAACCGTCTGTTCTGCAAGATGGCCGGCTATACCGAAGCCGAGTTGCTCCGCCAGCCGCACAGCCTGATCCGTCATCCCGACATGCCGCGCAGTGTCTTCAAGCTGCTCTGGGACACGGTCGAGGAGCGCCGCGAGATTTTCGCCTTCGTAAAAAACATGGCGAGCAATGGCGATCACTACTGGGTCTTCGCCCATGTCACGCCGTCCTACGGCCTCGACGGCAAGATCGCCGGCTATCATTCCAATCGCCGTGTCCCGCCGCCGGATCTCATCAAGAAGACGATCGCGCCTCTTTATGCCGACGTGCTGGCAATCGAGAAGCGACACGTGAACGGCAAGGAATCCCTCGCCGCCGGCTACAAGGCCCTTACCGATTTCGTTGCATCCCAGAAAGTCAGCTATGACGAACTTATGTTTTCTCTCAAGAGCGCAGCTTAGCACGCTCGTCGTCATTGCCGGCTCTGCGCTTGCTCTGGTGCTTCAGTTCTTCGGTCTTCCACTCGCGGCCATGGTCTGTCAGGCCGTTGCGATCGCTGCGGCTGTTGCCGCGCTTGTCCTGATGGGCAAGACGGCGCGCCTGATCGAGAAGGCACGCGTCGCCTGCCAGCGCATCGCGCAGGGTGATTTCGAGGCCCGTATCCTTGGCATCCCGGTGCGCGGCGTGACCGGCGAGTTGCTGCACAGCGTTAATGATATGATCGACGGCTGCGATGCCTTCGTGCGCGAATCCACCGCGGCGATGGCAGCGCTCAACGACAACAAATATTACCGGCGCATCCTGCCGGGCGGATTGCATGGCGGCCTGCTGCACGGTGCGAAAGCGATGAATGCGGCGACCGACAATATTGCCGACCGCATCAGGAATTTCGAGCGCCAGACCAGCCAGCTCGAATCCACCGTGGGCGGCATCGTATCCGCACTCGACAGCGGCGCGGTCGAGATGAGCAGCACCGCAGGCAATCTGCGGACGGGCGCATCCTCGACATTGACCCGTGTTACGTCGGTGGCGGCGGCATCCGAACAGGCGTCCGCCAACATGCAATCGGTGGCTTCGGCCACAGCGCGGCTGTCGTCCAGTGCCAGCGAGGTGGGCGCCGACGTCAATCGCTCGGCGGCGATTGCCGGCCGTGCCGTCGAACGCGTCGCCGATGCAGCCAGCAATGTCGACGTGCTTCGCGCTGTCGCCGTACGCATCAGTGAAGTCGTGACCTCGATCAACGTGATCGCCAGCCAGACCAATCTGCTGGCGCTGAACGCGACGATCGAGGCGGCCCGCGCAGGCGATGCTGGCCGCGGTTTCGCTGTGGTGGCGCATGAAGTGAAGGCACTGGCGACCCAGACCGCCAACTTCACCGCCGAGATCGAAAAGGAAATCGGCCAGGTTCAGTCGGCGACCGACAAGGTCAGCTCGTCGATCACCGAGATTGGCACCGTGATTGCGGAAGTGAACGAGATCACCGGCAAGGTCGCGAGCGCCTCCGAAGCGCAGTCGGCGGCAACGGCCGATATCGCGCGCAACATCGACGAGGCCTTCGCCGTGGTGCGTGAGATCTCGACCAACATCCAGTCGCTGGCAACCACAGCCAAGGACACCGAACAACTCGCCACATCGACCATGGTGGCATCGAGCGATCTGTCGTCGCAGTCGGGATTGCTGACCAAGGAAATCCGCGGCTATCTCGGCGAGGCCCGGCAAAATCTGGTACGCCAGGCTGCCGCGCGCTGATCGCGTCCGCTCATTTCGATTGATCCGGAATTGGCGCCGTTGCGGCGCCAATTTCTTTAGCGGTGTAACGCGCGACTGCTAGGCGCTGATATCCGTAAAGAAACCACTGGCGCTGCCGCCATTCTCGGTCTTCTTGTTCACGGCTTCCTTGATCTTGTCGGCAATCTTCTGCTCGACCTCCCGGCGTTGCTCCGGCGACATGTTGTTCAATTCTTCTTCCGTTACGCCGATGCTCGACAGCAGCGCGTCGCGCATTTTTTCTGCCGGCGTCTTTTTCGCGTAGTCGAGGAATTTCTCTTCCGGCGATTTTGCTATCGCTGTTGCATTGCCGAGGCCGCTCTCGGCCTTGTCGGATGGCTGCAGTCTGGTCGGAAGCTTGAAGGACTGCATGCTGGAGATAATGGAGTTCGACATCTGAATTTCTCTTGCTGTGAGATGTTTGCGACCCACTACGCAAAAATCAGGCCATCAGAAATATTCAGACATCATAAGCGGTTAGGTATTTGTAGTTGCTATCAGGCGTTGCCTGCCGGCAAGCTTTGCCGGCAAAATTGACCGGGGCGCGCTGTGTCAGGCCGTACGGCGCTTTGGCGGATCGAGCTCGCGGCCGGTTTCCAGCATGATCTTGCGGAGCCAGATTGAGCCGGAATCGAATTGCGCGCGTGTCGGCGTGAACATGAACTGTTCGTCGTTGCCGGGATCGAATGGTGGCGCAATTGTCGTGAGCGATAGTGGCTGAGCCAATGCGGCAATCAGGCGTCGCGGCACAAAGGCCACGAGATCGGTCCGTGCCGCGACATGCAGCGCCTCGATATAGCTCGGCACGACGAGGGCGATCTGCCGCTCCAGTTTCTTGTTGCGCAGCCAGTCGTCGATCAGGTCTTCGCTCTGGCCCCGGAGCACCACGGCGATGTGGCGGGCTTTGAGAAATCCCTCGGCCGTTTTCAGGCGCGCTACTGCCGGATAGCCCTTGCGGACGGCAAGGGCGTCGGAATCGACATAGAGCAACTGACGATGGAAGCCGTTGAAGGCGTTGCCGATGCTGATCACCATGTCGAGGCTGCGGGCGAATTCCGCCGTCATGATCGACGGGCCGCGCCATGGCACGATGTTGATCTGGACGCCCGGCGCGACGCTGTCGAGCTTCTTCATCAATGGCGGCATCAGCAGTTCGACAGCCAGATCCGGCATCATCAGCCGAAAGTGCCGGTCGCTTTGGCGGGCATCGAAGACATCCGGGATGAACAGTCCGCGGACTTGCTCCAGTGTCTGGGCAAGTGGACCGCGCAGGGCCTGTGCGCGCGGGGTCAGCTCCATGCGGGCGCCGACGCGGACGAGCAGGGGATCGCCGAGAACGTCACGGAGCCGGCGCAGCGCGTGGCTCGCCGCCGGTTGCGACAGGCCGATCCGCATTGCGGCGCGGCCGACATTGCTCTCGCGCAGCAATGCATCGAGCGCGACGAGCAAGTTCAGGTCGAGCGCAGCTAAATTCATCAGACGAATATATATCATACAGACTATCGATTGGAAGAATGAGGATTCTCCAACCCATACTGCGTCATCGTTCAAGCGATGGAGCAGAACAATGAGCACGGCAGACAACAAGAAGCTTATTCGGCAGGTCTATCGCGATTCAGCCAACCGCAGCGGCACGACCTTCGCCGATCATCTCGCCGATGATGCATGCTGGATCGTGGTCGGTCAGTATTCCTGGGGACGCACCTTCAAGGGGAAGGATGCGATCCTCAACGGCCTCATGGGGCATTTCAGGTCGCTATTTGACATCCGGCCGCGCACGGTCGCGTCCAACTTCATTGCGGAAGGCAATCTGGTGGTGGTCGAGGCCAAGGGCGACAATATCACCAAGACCGGCGATCGTTACGACAACGATTATTGCATGGTGTGGCGTGTCGAGAACGGCAAGATCACCATGATCAAGGAATATTGCGACACTGCGCTTGTGGAGCGGGTGTTGGGGCCGTTTCCGGAAGAGATGGCGCGCGCGCCTGCCTGACACAAAAAAATGCCGGGCGCAGTGCTGCGCCCGGCATTCGTCGGATGGTTCGTGATCAGGCTGCGCTGGTGGCGAGATGTTTGAACATGGCGGCGCGGGCTTCGTCGTCCATCTCGGCCTTGAACTTGAACGTGTCCTTCAGGGCGACAGCCTTCGCTGCGGCCGGACGCGCCGAGATCTCATCATGCAGGCGCTTTACGTTGGGGAATTGGGCGAAGCCCTCGTCGCCCAGGATGAAGTTGGTCATCCTCACCCAGCCCCAGACATCCATGTCGACGATCGTGTAGCTGTCTCCGACCATATATTGCCGTCCCGCCAGGCGGTCATTGAGCACGCCGAGATGGCGCTTGGCCTCGAACTGATAGCGGTTATGCGCGTAGTCGATCTTCTCCGGCGCGAAATGCTTGAAGTGCACGGCCTGGCCGAAAAACGGACCGACGCCGGTGGCGACGAACATCAGCCAGGACAGCATCTCGCCGCGATTGGCCGGGGTGTTGGCGGGCAGGAATTTGCCGGTCTTCTCGGCGAGGTAGAGCAGGATGGCGTTGCTGTCGAACACCTTGACGCCATCGTCGTCGATTGCAGGCACCTTGCCGTTCGGATTGACCTTCAGGAAGTCCTGGTTGAATTGCGCACCGGTGCGGGTGTCGATGGCGATCGGCTCATAGGCCAGGCCGGCTTCTTCCAGAAACAGCGCGACCTTGGTCGGGTTTGGCGACCCGTTGAAGTAAAACTTCAGCATCTCAAATCTCCCAGGATTTTGTACGTCAAAGCACGAGACGGGCCGCTGATGCGGACCGTTGTCTCGTGCTTGGAATTCAGGGGGAGTGCAAGCGATGTTTTGACGAAGGTCGGGCGCATGCGTCCGGCCGGTGGCATGGGCGGGGACTTTAGACCGCGCCCATCTCGCTGCGGATTTCAGCGCGGAGTTCGTCGATCAAGCGCAGGCCCTTCTTGGTCTCGACGTGCCAGAACGTCCAGCCGTTGCAGGAGGCGGAGCCCTGGGCCATCGCGCCCATGCGATGGATCGAGCCGACCTTGTCGCCGAACATGATGGCGCCGTCGGCGCGCACCAATGCACCATGACGCTTCTTGAGATCGACCAGCTTGGTACCGGGCGAGATCATGCCGCGCTCGACCAGTTCCGAGAACGCCACGCGGGGCGCGCTGCGGGCGGTCATGAACGGTGCCAGCGTTGCTTCCGGCAGCGGCTCGATTGCAGCGATGCGTGCTTCGGCAGCGGCGGCGTAATCGCGGTCGCGTTCGAAGCCGATGTAATTGCGGCCAAGGCGCTTGGCGACAGCCCCAGTGGTGCCGGTGCCGTTGAACGGATCGATCACGAGGTCGCCGGGCTTCGACGACGACAGCAGCACGCGGGCCAGCAGGCCTTCCGGCTTCTGCGTGGGGTGAACCTTCTTGCCGTCCGAGCCCTTCAGGCGTTCGTCGCCGGTGCAGAGCGGGATCAGCCAGTCGGAACGCGCCTGCACGTCCTCATTCGCGGCCTTGAGGGCTTCGTAATTGAACGTATAGCCCTTGGCGTTCTCATCGCGCGCGGCCCAGATCATAGTCTCATGCGCATTGGTGAAGCGACGGCCGCGGAAATTCGGCATCGGATTCGATTTGCGCCACACGATATCGTTGAGGACCCAGAAGCCGAGGTCCTGCATGATCGCGCCGACGCGGAAAATATTGTGGTAGGAGCCGATCACCCACAAGGTCGCCGACGGCTTCATGATACGGCGTGCGGCCAGGAGCCACGCGCGCGTGAAGTCGTCATATGCGGCGAATGACGAGAACTTGTCCCAGTCATTATTCACCGCATCGACATGGGATTCGTCGGGGCGCTTGAGATCGCCCTTCAGCTGCAGATTGTACGGCGGATCTGCGAACACCAGATCGACCGACCCTGCCGGGAGTTTTGACATCTCTGCGACGCAATCACCAATGACGATGCTGCTGCTCGGAGAGGTTTCGAAGTGAGAGCGGGGCGCCCTTGCAGACGCCCCGCGACGCGAAACAACCATGACTCAATTACTCTGACTCAGGCGACGCTGTCGGCGACGCGGGACTAAACAACCGACAGGCAGACATTGACCGGGCAAAGTAAAAATCGACTTAATTGGTAACGAGTTCGAACTAGGCAAGTTTTGCCGGGCAGGTTAATGCTTAATGGAATGGAAATTTTGCGCTGCAATTGCGTTATGGTGTTCGGATCGCGTCAAACCGGTCTAAAATGCTGCGACTTGAAATGAAGGAATTACCTCATGCGTTACGATGACTTCCGTCGCAGCGACAATATCGACGACCGTCGTGACGATAGCGGCGGCGGATATGGCGGCGGAGGTGGCGGTGGTTTCGGAATTCCGGGCGGTGGCGGTGGTCTCGGCATCGGCACGGTGATTGTGCTTGGCCTCGTCGGCTGGGCGTTCGGTATCGATCCGCGCATCCTGATCGGCGGTGCAGAAATTCTCACCGGCGGACAGCAGGCGCCGACCTATCAGACCGATCGGCGCTCGACGCCGACGAAATCAGGGGCGCCCACCGACGAGATGGGCAGCATGATCTCGGGCGTGCTCGGCGAGATCGACGATCGCTGGGATGAAATCTTCAAGGAGAGCGGACAGAAATATATTGGGCCGCAGATCGTGCTGTTTCGCAATGCCACCAATGGCGGGCGCTGCGGCAATGCGCAGTCGGCGATGGGGCCGTTCTACTGTCCGCCCGACAAGAAGATCTATCTCGACACCGGCTTCTTCCGTCAGGTTGAAACCAAATTCCGCGGTTGCTCGGGCAATGCCTGCAAATTTACCGCGGCATATATCATTGCGCATGAAGCCGGCCATCACATTCAGAACCTGCTCGGGATCATTCCGCGCGTGACACGCCTGCAGCAGCAGGCCGGCAGCAAGGCTGAGGCCAATCTGCTGCAGGTCCGCGTCGAGTTGCAGGCCGATTGTCTGTCGGGCGTCTGGGTCAATCGCGAATCGAAGAAGCGCCCCGGTTTCCTCGAAGCCGGCGACATCGATGCTGCGCTGCAGACCGCGTCCGCCATCGGCGACGATACGTTGCAACGTCAGGCACAGGGTCGCGTCGTGCCGGATTCCTTCACGCACGGTTCTGCCGAACAGCGCAAGCGCTGGTTCATGACCGGCTATCAGCAGGGCACCGTGCAGGCCTGCAATACATTCGCGACGGATCGACTGTAACGACGATGGAGCCCGACACGACCAAAGCCTTCGTACCGCTCAACATTGCGGTACTGACGATTTCCGACACGCGGTCGCTCGATGACGACAAGTCCGGCGCGACGCTGGCCGATCGGCTGGCATCGGCCGGTCACGTGTTGGCGAAGCGCGAGATCGTCACGGACGATGTCGAAGCGATCCGCAAGATCGTGCGCGCATGGATTGCCGATCCCGGCGTGGACGCGATCATTACGACCGGCGGCACGGGGTTCACCGGCCGCGATGTCACGCCGGAAGCCATCGAGCCGCTGTTCGAGAAGCGGATGGATGGTTTCTCGATTGCGTTTCACATGCTGAGCCACGCCAAGATCGGTACCTCGACGATCCAGAGCCGCGCGACTGCTGGCACCGCCGGCGCGACATTTATCTTCTGCCTGCCGGGTTCGCCCGGCGCCTGCCGCGATGGCTGGGACGGCATCCTTGCCGCGCAACTGGATTACCGCACGCGGCCCTGCAATTTCGTGGAGATCATGCCGCGGCTGGATGAGCATTTGCGACGCCCGAAGGCGAAGGGCGCGTCGGTCTAGAGCACGAGTTCCCAGGTCTCGCCGATCAAATCCTGCCCGAAACTGCGATGCGGCTCGGTGGCGACCAGCGCGAAACCTGCATCCTGATAGACTTTTCGCGCAGCGCCGAGATTGCTCTGGGTCCACAGCGTGATCCTGCGATAACCGCATTGCCGCGCAAAGGCGATGGATTCCGTCACCATGCGCTGGCCGAGCTTTTGTCCGCGCGCCTTGGGATCGATCAGCAAGAGCCGAAACTTGGCGACGTCGTCGGATGCCTTCACGAGAAACAGCGAGCCGACCGGCGCGCCGTCCATCTCGGCGATCCAGCAGCGTTCGCGCGTGGCATCGCATGATGCGACGAATTCTGCGGCGATGTCAGCTACCAGCGCCTTGAAGGACGCATCGAACCCGTATTCACTCGCATAGAGTTCGCCGTGACTGCGGATGACCCAGTCGATATCGCCAGGCTGGAGATCGCGTAGCACTGCAAGCTGAACGGCATCGGGGGCTTGGGCGGCCATGGTCAGGCGACGATGATCCGGCTGCGCAGCAATGTGCGTGAGGAGCGGCCGAGCTGGCGCAGCAGCCGCGCTTCGGAGCGCCGGGCATCGGGTGCGTAGCCCCCGAGACGGTCGTAGTGTTCGCGTGCAATCAGCAGACCTTGATCGGCCTTGGGGCCTGTGATCATCCGGACCAGGTGCTTCAGGCCATCGCGAAAATTGGTCTCGTCATAGGGCGAGCGCGCATAGCGGAAAATGCCCGCGCGGGGGCGGTTGCTGGTCGATACGCGCTGGATGAATTGCTGGGTCTCCTCGATCCAGCCGGCATCGAGCACGGCGCCGGCATGGAGAAACATTAGCCAGGGCGAGCGCGCCTGCTTGGCGCCGGCGGCCATCGCCGCGGCGCGCGATCCCTGCGAGGTCAGGAAGCCGCAGCCGGCGACATCGGCGACACGTTCGATGACATCGGTGCCAGCGCGATCGACCAGCAGCACTTCGCGGATCACACCGGCAGCAGCGCCCGGCACCAGCGCTGCCAGTGTGGCAACAGCGGGCTGTTCGACGCCTTCGGTGGGGATGATCACGCTCAGCATGGGTGTCGGATAATACCTCTCAACAACGGGGTGGCCGCGTTATCATTTCGTCATAGTCTATGCGGCACCGGCGGCTGCTGCAATTTCGGGGCGGTTCGACTTTCGGCCGCCCCTGCAAGGCGGCGGGAGAATGCACAGTGCCCCGGCCGTGTGCCACCCTATTTATGTTCTTGCTTTGTTCCATGTGTACGCTATCGTGGCTTCATGAGTCGCCAGATCGCTGCCCTCAAGCACCCGCCGGTCCCGGCGCCCTCCGATAAGCCGGCGGGTGCGCTTTCCCCTTTTCCCGAGATCGCAGTGGCGATCGACAAGCAGCGGCGGCGCGGCCGCGGTGCCCAGTCCAACGACAGCGGGCGCTACGAGGCCGAGGCCCGGGTAGCCTTTGATGATGGCTGGCAGAGCCTCGATGAATTGCCGCCGTTCAAGACGACCGTTGCGACGGACACCGCGCGCAAGGTCATCACGCGCAATGAGTCGCCGGATATCGGCTTCGACCGTTCGATCAATCCCTATCGCGGCTGCGAGCATGGCTGCGTCTATTGTTTCGCGCGGCCGACCCACGCCTATCTCGGTCTCTCGCCCGGGATCGATTTCGAATCCAAACTGTTCGTGAAGCCCGATGCGCCGGCGCTGCTCGAGAAGGAGCTGGCCGCCGCCGAATACGAGCCGAAGATGATCGCGATCGGTACCAATACCGATCCGTATCAGCCGATCGAGCGCGAGCGGCAGGTGATGCGCGGCATTCTCGAAGTGCTGGAGAAGACCGGCCATCCCGTCGGCATCGTCACGAAGTCTGCCTTGGTGACGCGCGATATCGATATCCTGGCGCGGATGGCGAAGCGCAATCTGGTCAAAGTGGCGTTGTCGGTGACGTCGCTCGATCCGAAGCTCGCGCGCACCATGGAGCCGCGCGCTTCGACGCCGTCGAAGCGACTGGAAGCTTTGCGGCAGCTATCCGAGGCTGGCATTCCGACCACGGTGATGGTGGCGCCGGTGATCCCCGCGCTGAACGACAGCGAGATCGAACGGATTCTCGATGCCGCCGCGCATGCCGGCGTCAAGGAAGCCAGCTACGTTTTGTTGCGGCTGCCGATGGAAGTACGCGATCTGTTTCGCGAGTGGCTGATCGCGAATTATCCGGATCGCTATCGGCATGTTTTCACGCTGATCCGCGAAATGCGCGGTGGCCGCGATTACGACTCGCAATGGGGCACGCGCATGAAGGGCACGGGGCCGATGGCCTGGATGATCGGTCGCCGCTTCGAGATCGCCTGCACGAAGCTTGGCCTAAACAAGCGTCGTTCGAAGCTCACCCTCGATCATTTCGAGAAGCCGGCCGGTGCCGGTCAGCAATTGAATCTGTTCTAACTCCGCAGGTCTCGCAGCGTACGGAGTGGTGGAGAGGGGACGTTGGCAGGAAACCAGAGCCTGCCAACGTCCCTCTTTTCGATCTATAGAGTGAGTACAGGAGTGACGCGCATGACGACGAAGAAACCACCGGCGCCGATCGCGCGCATGACGGTGATCACGCTGGGTGTCGCGGATATGCGCAGGAGCATTGCCTTCTACGAAGCGCTGGGCTTTACGCGAAAGGCCCGTGCCTCGGGCGATGCCATCGCCTTTTTCGACACCGGCGCCAGCGTCCTCGCGCTGTTTCCATGGGATCAACTGGCGCAGGATGCGACATTGCCTGACCATCCAAGGCCGCAGGCGTTTCGCGGCAGCACGCTGGCGTGGAATTGCCGCTCCGAAGGCGAGGTCGATGCGGTCCTCGCTTTCGCTGTCGATTGTGGTGGATCGCTTCTGAAGCCAGCGCGAAAGACCGATTACGGTGGCTATTCCGGCTACTTTGCCGACCCGGACGGGCACGCCTGGGACGTGGTGACGGCACCGGGGATCGAGGTCGGTGATGACCGGCGGGTGCGTCTGGACGATTAAAGACCCGACCTGAATAGCGGGCATGATCCTGAGTTCCCGGTTGCACCCCGGGAGCTGCTTCAGCAGGATCCTCCGATGATTCGAGATGCGAAGAAGAAAGCGCCGGCCAAGCCGCGCAAGATCGTGGTCGCGCCGAGCTTCACGCGCGAGCGCACACTGCTCAAGAAAGGCATCTGGCCGGTGGCTGGTTGCGACGAGGCCGGGCGTGGTCCGCTGGCCGGACCGGTTGTTGCCGCCGCGGTTGTGTTGGACCCGAACAACATTCCAAAAGGCCTCGACGATTCCAAGAAGCTGACAGAGAGTAAGCGCGAGGCGCTGTTCGAGGAAATCTGCGCTACGTCGTCCTTTGCCGTCGCCTACGCATCACCCGCCCGGATCGACCGCGACAATATCCTGCGGGCCTCGCTCTGGGCGCTGGCGCGTGCCGTCGCGTCGCTCCCGGACGCGCCGAAACATGTGTTTGTCGACGGCCGCGACAAGATCGATACGAAGGCCGATTGCGAGGCCGTCATTGGCGGCGATGCGTTGGTGCTCTCCATCGCAGCAGCCTCGATCATCGCCAAGGTGTCGCGCGACCGGCTGATGTGCCGGCTGGCCGAGGATTGTCCGGGCTATGGTTTCGAGGTCCATAAGGGCTATGGCGTGCCGCAGCATATGGCCGCGCTGAATGAATTGGGGCCCAGCATTCATCATCGCAGCCTGTTCGCGCCGGTTGCTGCGGCGCGTGCGCGTCATCAGGCTGGCGTCCGTGCGGCAGGTCTGATCGAAGTCCACACCACCATCGATATCGAGATATCCGCCTGAGCGCTCAGGCGGTTGCCTCTCTTGGCTCTGCGCCGTATCACCTGAGCACGCTTCATTCCCTGCTGGCCGGTTCAGACGTTCAATGCGTTTCACCTCCCTGATCGTCGAACTGATCCGCGCCCGGCCACGGCTGGTGTTCTGGATCGTCGTGCTGTGTCAGGCCGCGATCTGGCTCGTCGTCCCCCTGCTGCTGTATCGCGGGCCGCCGGGCGATCTCGCCACCGTGTTGGCCTATGGCCGGGAATATCAAGTCGGTACCCATATGGGACCGCCGCTGGCGTTCTGGCTGGCGGACATCGCCTTTCGGGCCGCCGGCAATCATGTTTTCGGTGTCTATCTGCTGGCGCAGATCTGCGCCGTCCTCACTTTCCGCGCGGTCTATCAGCTGGGCAGTGCCATCGTCGGCGGCCCGCAGGCTGTCATCGCCGTGCTGCTCACCATGACGGTTACGGCCTTTAGCACGCCCGGCATCGAATTCGGCCCGCTGATCCTCGCGCGTCCGCTCTGGGCGATGTTCCTGCTGCATGCCTGGCTCGCGATCGGGCAGGGCCGTCGCAATGCCTGGTTCGCGCTGTCCATCGAGGCCGGCCTGCTGCTGCTGACCACGCCTCATGCCATGTGGCTGCTGCCGCTGCCACTCGTCTTCGGGCTCGCGACATCGCGCGGCAGGCGTAACCTTGCTTCGTTCGATCCGCTTTATGCGCTGCTGGTCATCGCGGTGCTGACATTGCCATGGGCCATGTGGGTGATCCGGGCCGGCGCACCAATTGTGCCTGTACCGCCGCAACTGACCGATATCGCCAGCCAGGCGCGGCAGTGCGGCGTGCTGATGGCCTGGCTGCTTGCGTCAATTACCGGCGTGATCGTGCTGACGGTGATGAACTGGGGCCGCATCGTTCCGAAGACCGAGGAAGCTCCGATTATCTTCCGCCCGCCGGTCGATCCGCTGGCACGTGACTATGTATTTTTCTTCGCGCTCGTGCCGGGGCTGCTCGGCAGCCTGTTCGCTGCCCTTTACGGGCTCGATCGCGTGGTCGGCGGTGCCGGCATTGCGCTGGTCATGTCGGGTCTCGCCGTGGTCGTGGCGTCGGGCGACCTGATCGCGCTGCGGCGCCAGCGCGTGCTGCGCAAGGTCTGGGCCTTCGCCATCATCGCTCCGGCCCTCGCAGCCTTCGCCAGTCTTGTGATTCTGCCTTGGGTCGACGGCCCCGAAGATGTGACGGCGCTGCCTGCACGCGAGATCGGGCGCTTCTTCGGCGAGAGCTTCGAGCGCCGGACCAATAAGCCATTGCCGGCGGTGGCCGGCGATGCGCAACTCGCAGCATTGATCGGGATGAGCGCGTCACGGCCGCATCTGCTGAACGATGCAGTGCCTTCCCGTACGCCGTGGATCACGCCAGCGAAGTTCGCCGAGACCGGCGGCGTCGTGGTGTGGCGCGCGGCGGATACAGTCGGTACGCCGCCTGCAGACGTTGCGCAGCGTTTCCCCAACCTCGTGCCGGAAGTCCCGCGCGCCTTTGAGCGTCTGGTGAATGGCCGGCAACCTTTGCTGCGGATCGGTTGGGCAATTGTCCGGCCAAAGGCGCCCTAGCTGGTCCTGCCCGACGGTGCTTCCAGCGCCTTTGCGATCGCGCGCAGATCCATCCAGGTCATCCGCTTATAAGACGGCGAGCGCAGCAGATAGGCGGGGTGGAACGTCGCCAGCGCTTTGATCTTGCGCGTGCCAGTGTCGTAATCGACCCAGCGTCCCCTGGACTTCATGATGCCGTCGCGGGTCTGCAGCAGCGTCTGTGTCGACGGATTGCCCAGTGTGACGAGAATGTCCGGATTCGCCAGTTCGATCTGGCGCTGGATGAACGGCAGGCAGATCTGTGTCTCCTGCGGCGTCGGCGTGCGGTTGCCCGGCGGCCGCCATGGAATCACATTGGCGATATAGACGTCGGTGCGCTTCAGGCCGATGGCGCCCATCATTAGGTCGAGCAATTTGCCGGAGCGGCCAACGAAGGGCAGGCCTTCGATGTCCTCGTCGCGGCCGGGTGCCTCGCCGACGAACATGATCCGCGCCTGTGGATTGCCGTCGGCAAACACCAGTTGGGTCGCGGTCGATTTCAGGGCGCAGCCGTCGAATGTATCCAGCATGCCACGCAGCACCTCAAGCGAGGGCGCGGTACGCGCGGCGTCGCGGGCGGCGGCAATCGCCACGTCCGGGGCGACCTCGACGCGGGTGGGTGGGCGTGCGGGGGGCGGCGGCATGCCATTGAGCGGTGGCCGTTTCGGCGCGCTGTCGGACAGCTCCCGGGCAGGCGGCGGAAGGTCGTCCGACAGCCGGTTCACCGGCTCATCCATCAATGCGCAATCGACCCCGGCCTCCAGATAAAAGGCGAGCAGTTGCGCAACGCTGGGGTGGGGTTCAGGCGTCATGAGAGGGGGTCACAGGCATGCCGCCAATCTAGGCCGGATCGCCGCCCAGCGAAACGCCCCCTGTGCATTTAGGTGGTTGTTCTTCCGTCAAAAATCGGAAACAACAGCCCTTAGAAGCGTTCTGAACGGGTTGGAAACGGGTCTGAGACGAGATTATGAGCACTGAAGAACTTCCGCCGCGCGAGTCCATGGAATTCGACGTTGTCATCGTCGGTGCCGGGCCCTCCGGTCTGTCGGCCGCGATCCGGCTGAAACAGCTCAATGCGGACCTGTCCATTGTTGTGGTGGAAAAGGGTTCCGAAGTCGGTGCGCACATCCTGTCCGGCGCGGTGATCGATCCCGTCAATCTCGACAAGCTGATCCCGGATTGGCGCGAAGATGCGGACTGCCCGCTCAAGACCCAGGTCAAGGACGACCAGTTCTATTTCATGACCAAGACCGGCGGCTTCAAGCTGCCGAACTTCTTGATGCCGCCGCTGATGAACAATCATCACTGCTACATCACCTCGCTTGGCATGGTGTGCCGTTGGCTGGGTGCGAAGGCGGAAGCGCTTGGCGTCGAAATCTATCCCGGCTTCGCGGCTGCCGAGACGCTGTATGACGACAATGGCGCCGTGCGCGGCATCGCCACTGGCGACATGGGTATCGGCCGCGACGGCAAGCCGAAGGATTCGTTCACCCGAGGCATGGAACTGCTCGGCAAATACACGCTGTTCGCCGAAGGCGCGCGTGGTTCGCTGACCAAGCAGATCATCGCCAAATTCGCTCTCGACAAGGATTGCGAGCCCGGCAAGTTCGGCATCGGCATCAAGGAAGTCTGGCAGATCGATCCGGCCAAGCACCAGAAGGGCACGGTGAAGCACTCGTTCGGCTGGCCGCTCGACAATGACGTGGGCGGCGGCACGTTCCTGTACCACTACGACGATAACCTCGTGGCTGTCGGCTTCGTGCTGCACCTGAACTACGAAAATCCCTATCTCTATCCGTTCGAGGAATTCCAGCGCTTCAAGACCCATCCGCTGATCCGCGACACATTCGAAGGCGGCAAGCGCCTCGCCTACGGTTCGCGTGCGATCACCGAGGGCGGCTACCAGTCGGTGCCGAAGCTGGTCTTCCCGGGCGGGGCGCTGATCGGCTGCGCCGCAGGCTTCGTCAACGTGCCGCGCATCAAGGGTGTTCACAACGCCATGGCGTCAGGCATGCAGGCTGCCGAGCACGTCTCCGCTGCCCTGGCTGCAGGTCGCGCCAATGACGAGTTGATGGAATACGAGGCCGGCTGGCGGTTGTCCTCGATCGGCAAGGATCTCTATCCGGTCCGCAACGCCAAGCCGCTGTGGTCCAAGTTCGGGACCCTCCTCGGCAACGCGCTCGGCGGCTTCGACATGTGGTGCAACACGTTCGGCTTCTCGCTGTTCGGCACGCAGAAGCATGAGAAGCCTGATCGCAAGGCGCTCAAGCCCGCCAAGCAGTATCAGCCGATCGTCTATCCGAAGCCGGACGGCAAGATCACCTTCGATCGCCTGTCCTCGGTGTTTCTGTCGAACACCAATCACGAGGAGGACCAGCCGATCCATCTCAAGGTTGCCGACATGGCACTGCAGAAGTCGTCGGAGCACGACGTCTTTGCCGGCCCGTCAAATCGCTATTGCCCGGCAGGCGTCTATGAGTGGGTTGAAGAGTCGAGCGGTGCGCGATTCCAGATCAATGCGCAGAATTGCGTCCACTGCAAAACCTGCGACGTGAAGGATCCCAACGGGAACATCACCTGGGTTCCGCCGGAAGGTGGCGGCGGCCCGAACTACGAGGCGATGTAACCGGTTCGCTGATTACGATTGTGTGAGCGGCGGCGCCCGTAGGCGGGCCGCTACACCGGCCGGATGTCACGATAACGCCACAGTGCGAGCGTTCTCAGGGGCAGTGGCGCAATCCGGCGGCCCAATTGCTGACAGGCTTCAAGGTGCCACTGGTGCGATCGCGCCTCCGATCCTTGCGATTGACCGCCAAACGCGGCATTGTTGGCATGCGCACTATTGCCGGGTCGGCTGCGCATCCGAGCCTGTCTTGCAGTCTTGCTCGCATTTTGCTCGATATCCTGCCCGTAAATCCTGGAGCTAGGCGAACCCTATGTTGTCCATCCGTTTCAATCGTTTGACGCTCGCTGCCGCCACGGTCGCCGTCCTCGCGATGCCCGGTCAGCTGCTGGCGCAAACCCCGGATCATACCGGCGATAGCTCCGCCGCCCAGTTTCCCACCTCCCGCGATCTGAAGTCGCTCACCACCGCCGGCAGCTATCTGGCCGCCCGCCACGCCAGCGTCGAGCGCGACGCCACCTCGGCTGCGGCGTTTTACCGCTCCGCGCTGCGTACCGATCCGAAGAACAACGAACTGCTCGATCGCGCCTTCATCTCCTCGCTCGCTGATGGCGATATCGAAGAGGCCGTCAAGCTCGCCGATCGCATCCTCACCATCGACAAGTCGAACCGCGTCGCCCGTCTCGTTGTGGGTGTGCGCGATCTCAAGCTGAAGAAATACGCTGCCGCGCAGACCAATATCAACCAGTCGGTGCGCGGCCCGATCACCGACCTCGTTGCGACGCTGCTGTCGGCCTGGGCCGGCTACGGCGCCGGCGAGAGCAAGACGGCGATTGCCAATATCGACAAGCTGGCCGGTCCGGAATGGTATCCGATCTTCAAGGATCTGCATGCCGGCCTGATCCTCGATCTTGCCAACAAGCAGAAGGATGCGGGTGCCCGTTTCGAGCGTGCCTACAAGCTGGACGACTCCGCGCTGCGCGTGGTCGATGCCTATGGCCGCTGGACGTCGCGCAACAAGGACGATGCCGCAGCGCTCGGCATCTACGAGACCTTCAACAAGAAGCTCGCCCGTCACCCGCTGGTGCTGGAAGGCATCCGCGAGACCAAGGCCGGCAAGAAGCTGGCGCCGTTGGTCGACAGCCCGCAGGCTGGCGCTGCTGAAGCACTTTATGGCATTGGCGCGTCGCTGACCCGCCGCGGCGGCGAAGACCTCGCGCTGGTCTATCTGCAGCTCTCGCTCTATCTCAAGCCGGACCACTCGCTGGCGCTGCTGTCGCTCGCCGACCTCTATGAGTCGGTGAAGAAGCCGCAGATGGCCATCAAGGTCTATGAGCGCGTGCCGGCCAATTCGGCGCTGAAGCGCAATGCGCAGATCCAGCAGGCCACCGATCTCGATGCGGCCGATCGCAGCGATGAAGGCATCAAGATTCTCAAGGGTGTTGTCGCCGACGATCCCCGGGATCTCGAAGCCATCATGGCGCTCGGCAATATCGAACGCGGGCGCAAGAAGTTTGCGGACTGCTCCGAAACCTACACCAAGGGCATCGATGTCATCGCCGCCAACCAGGACAAGCCGAACTGGGTGTATTTCTACTTCCGCGGCATCTGCCTTGAGCGTTCGAAGCAGTGGGCCAAGGCTGAAGTCGACATGCGCAAGGCGCTCGAATTGCAGCCCGAACAGCCGCATGTTCTGAACTATCTCGGCTATTCCTGGATCGATCAAGGCATCAACCTCGACGACGCCATGAAGATGATCAAGCGTGCCGTCGATCAGCGTCCGGACGATGGCTACATCGTCGACTCCCTTGGCTGGGCCTATTACCGCATTGGCAATTTCGACGATGCCGTGAAGCAACTTGAGCGCGCCATCGACCTGAAGCCGGAAGATCCGACCATCAACGACCATCTCGGCGACGCCTATTGGCGCGTCGGGCGCAAGCTGGAAGCCAAGTTCCAGTGGCAGCACGCCAAGGATCTGAAGCCGGAAGCCGAAGAGATTCCGAAGATCGAAGCCAAGATGGAAAACGGTCTGTCGGACGAGCCATCGTCGTCGGCCGCATCCAACGACAAGAAAAAAGAAGACGGCAAAGGCGGCTAATTCCATGGTTGGGGGCACGACCGGTTCAACGAGCCCGGTTCTCGAAGAAGATGCGCGCGCCAAGGTCAATCTGACCCTGCGCGTCATCGGTCGTCGAGTTGACGGCTATCATGATCTCGAAAGCGTCGTGGCCTTTGCCGATTGCGCCGATAGATTGACGCTGGATGCGGGCGGCGATCTGTCGCTGACCGCGACCGGCCCGCGCGCGCAGGAATGCGGCGACACCGCCGATAATCTCGTGATCAAGGCCGCTCGGCTGCTCGGCGAGCGCGTCGAGGGTCTCACATTCGGGCGCTTTGCACTCGACAAGCACTTGCCGGTTGCCGCCGGCATTGGCGGCGGGTCGGCGGATGCTGCCGCAGCGCTCCGCCTCTTGGTGCGCGCCAACAATCTCGAAATGGACGATCCCCGCGTGCTCGAAGTGGCGCGCCTGACCGGCGCCGATGTGCCGGTTTGCGTGCCGTCGCACGCCTGCGTGATGACCGGTGTGGGCGAAAACCTGCTGCCGCTCAGCATTCCGCGTTTGCCCTGCGTGATGGTCAATCCGCGCGTGCCGGTAGCGACCAAGGATGTGTTCAAGGAGCTCGGCCTGAAGAATGGCGAGCTGCGTGTCGGCGTCAAAGACGTCCTGAAACGGGCCACCTGGCCGAATGAAGGCGGCTCACTCGATGCCTGGATCGACGCGCTCAATGCCGGAACCAATGATCTTGAAGCGCCCGCATTGAAGGTCGAGCCTGTCATCGACACGGTGCTGTCGGCCTTGCGCGAGGCTAAAGGTGTTCGCTTGGCTCGCATGTCGGGTTCGGGCGCGACCTGTTTTGCGCTGTTCGGTAACGACACCGACGCGCAGCGCGCGGCCGGTGCCATTCAACTTGCCCACCCGCTGTGGTGGGTGCATGCCGGCGCGCTGAGCTAGCGCGCTTTTTCCCTCGCCCCGCCTGCGGGGAGAGGGTGGCGCGGACGAAGTCCGCGACGGGTGAGGGGGAGCCAGCGAGTGAAACACTGGCTCCCCCTCACCCGGATCACTCGCTGCCGCTCGTGCTCCGACCTCTCCCCGCAAGCGGGGCGAGGTTAAGAAAAGCGACTAACTGCCCCAGCCTGCGCTGTAGCCACCATCCACCGTGTAGATCACGCCGGTCGTATAGCCCGCGCGATCTGACGCCAGAAACGTCATCATGTCGGCGATCTCGCGCGGTTTCGCAGCGCGGCCGAGTGGCAAGCCCTGCTGCAATTCCCGGAAGCGGTTCTCGTCCCCGAATTGCGCCTTGGCGCGGGTCTTCATCAGCGTGATGTGGCGCTCGGTCTCCACCGGGCCCGGGTTGATGCCGACGACGCGGATATTGTCCTTCAGGCTCTTGCCGCCCAGCGCCCGCGTAAACGCCATCAGCGCGGCATTGCCGGCGCTGCCACAGATGTAATTGGCGTCGAACTTCTCGCCGGCAGCGCCGATGTCGTTGACGATCACGCCATGGCCGCGTGCTTTCATCTGCGCATAGACGAGGCGCGTCAGATTGATGAAGCCGAACACTTTGAGATCCCAGGCATGGCGCCAGGTCGGCTCGTCGATCTTGTCGAGCGAACCGCCGGGAATATCGCCGGCATTGTTGACGAGGATGTCGATATCGCCGGCGGCAGCCGCCAGCGACGCCAGATCGTCCGGCTTGCGCAGGTCGACACCATGCACGGCGACGTCGATCTGGTGGTTGGATCGCAGCCGGTCTGCCAGCGCTTGCATCTGCTCCACATTGCGGGCCGCGAGGCGGAGATCGCAGCCTTCTTCGGCAAACGCTTCCGCGGCCGCCGCGCCGATACCCTTGGATGCGCCCGTGATCAGGACGCGCTTGCCGCGCAAATGAAGATCCATGGAATGCCTCTGGATTGCAGAAGGGATTGTCAGCGACAGAGTTAGGCCCCTGCGGCAAAACCGGTCAACATTGCAGTGCAGCGTTGATCGCAGGCCGGCTTTGGTCCACATCTGCAGGCAGAATTACTGGCGAAGGAAACCCCACGTGAGCGCACAAAAAGAATATCGGATCGCGGTCATTCCCGGTGACGGCATCGGCAAGGAAGTCATGCCGGAAGGCCTGCGTGTCCTTGAAGCGGCAGCGAAAAAGCATCGTGTGAAGGTGCATTTCGATCATTACGACTTCTCGTCCTATGACTATTACGAGAAGCATGGCCAGATGATGCCGGACGACTGGAAAGCGCAGATCGGCAAGCATGATGCGATCTATTTCGGCGCCGTCGGCCTCCCGGCAAAGATTCCGGATCACATTTCGTTGTGGGGCTCGCTGATCAAGTTCCGGCGCGAATTCGACCAATACGTCAATCTGCGCCCGGTGCGCCTGATGCCCGGCGTGCCCTGTCCGCTGGTCGGCCGCAAGCCCGGCGACATCGACTTCTGGGTGGTGCGCGAGAATACCGAGGGTGAATACTCATCGGTAGGCGGTCGCATGTTCCCGGACACCGACCGTGAATTCGTTACCCAGCAGACGGTGATGACCCGCACCGGTGTCGACCGCATCCTGAAATTCGCGTTCGATCTCGCGCAGTCGCGGCCGAAGAAGCACCTGACCTCGGCGACCAAGTCCAACGGCATCGCGATTACGATGCCCTATTGGGACGAACGTGTGAAGGCGATGGGCGCGAACTATCCCGATGTGAAGTGGGACCAGTATCATATCGACATCCTCACCGCGAATTTCGTAATGCATCCGGACTGGTTCGACGTCGTGGTTGCATCCAACTTGTTTGGCGACATCCTGTCCGATTTGGGCCCGGCCTGCACCGGCACCATCGGCATCGCGCCATCCGGCAATATCAATCCGACTGGCGATTTCCCGTCGGTGTTCGAGCCGGTGCATGGCTCGGCGCCGGATATTGCCGGGCAGGGCATCGCGAATCCGATCGGTATGATCTGGTCCGGCGCGATGATGCTGGAGCATCTCGGCGAAAAGGCTGCTGCGGATTCCATCGTCAAGGCGATCGAACGCACACTCGAAGAGCGTACACTGCGGACGCGCGATCTCGGCGGTCAGGCCGATACCGGCGCTTGCGGCAAGGCCGTCGCTGAGATGATCGAGTAATCTCCTGCTACTGATGCGCAAAAAAAATGCCCGGCTTCATGCCGGGCATTTTCGTTTCAGGATAGCTCGAAGGTTAGGCGGCGATCCGCCGGCAATGCTTCCACGCCGCCGCGATCAAATTCACGCTCGCTTCCGGCGTGCGGAAAGCCGAATGCGCCGATAGCGTCACGTTCGGCAGTGTTGTCAGCACATGGCCAGCCGGCAGCGGCTCGATGTCGAACACGTCGAGGCCGGCATGGCGCAGATGACCGGACCGGAGCGCATCGATCATCGCCGCTTCATCGACCACGGCTCCGCGCGCTGTGTTGACGAGAACGGCTCTCTTTTTCATCTGGCCGATACGTTCGCGGGTGATCATGCCGCGGGTTTCGTCGTTCAGCAGAAGATGAATTGAAACGACGTCGCTCTGCGACAGCACGGTTTCCATGTCAGTGAACTCGACACCGGGATGGGTCTTCGGCGACCGGTTCCAGGCAATCACCTTCATGCCCGAACCGAGCGCAATACGCGCGACTTCCGCAGCGATGCCGCCGAAGCCGATCAGACCAACCGTTTTGCCAGTCAGCTCCATGCCTTCATCGCGCAGCCAGTTGCCGGCCCGCATTTCACGGTCTTGCTGGGCAAGGCCGCGCGCAGCAGCCCACATATGCGCGATGGCGCATTCGGCAACGGCCGTATCGCCATAGCCGCGGATCAGGTGGACTTCGATCCCCAGCTCGGCGAGCTCCTCGATATGCATATAGCTGCGCGCACCGGTGCCGAGAAACACCACATGCTTCAGGCCGGCGCACTGCTTGGCCACATCGGTCGGCAGATAGGTGTGATCGACGATGGCGATCTCGGCGCCGTCCAGCACCTCAGGCAAATCGGCCGACTTGATGTCCTCATCCCGATTGATCTTGATTGCGATGTCGCCCGGCTGCGTCAGCCGTTCCAGAATCTTCGCCAGCTCTTCGCTGGCATCGACGAATACACCCCGCATCACTATCCCCTGTCTGTCTTCGTTACTTCGATGCGACGCCGGCAAGCGCCAGCACCGTATGCATCAATACATTGGCGCCGGCGGCGCAATCTTCCTGCGTCGAGCTTTCGAGCTCGTTGTGGCTGATACCATCCTTGCTCGGAATGAACACCATCGCTGTCGGCATGATGTTGTTGAGGTTGCAGGCGTCGTGGCCGGCGCCTGAGGTGATACGGCGATGCGAGTAGCCGAGCGACGTCGCGGCCGTCTCAACCGCATTGACGAAGTCCTTGTTGAAGTGCGTCGGCGGCTTGTGCCAGACCTTGTCGAAGGCGACGTCAACCTTGCGATGCGCGGCGATCTCCTTGATGGCATCGCGCACGCCTTTCTCGATGGCGTCCAGCTTGCCGGCGTCGGCGCTGCGCAGATCCATGGTGAAGGCGATCTCGCCGGGGATCACGTTGCGCGACGGATTTGCGATCACGGCTTCGCCGATAGTGCCGAGCGCGCCGATATTGCTGACGACACGCTCGGTGGCCAGCACGATCTCGGACAGTGTCGCCAGCGCATCCTTGCGCAGCGGCATCGGGGTCGAGCCGGCATGGCTCTCGAAGCCGGTGATCTTGCCGTCGAACCACAGCACGCCCTGGCCAGAATCGACCACGCCGATGGTCTTGCTTTCGGCCTCCAGGATCGGGCCTTGCTCGATATGCAGTTCGACGAAGCCCGAGAATTTCTGCGTGCCGACCGCAACGTCGCCGCGATAGCCAATCTCGTCGAGCGCTTCGCCGACGGTGACACCTGCAATGTCCTTGCGCGACAGAATGTCGTCGGTGGTGAAGTCGCCGACATAGGCAGCGGAGGCCATCATCGCCGGCGCAAAGCGCGAGCCTTCTTCATTGGTCCAGTTGGCGATGCAGATCGGCATCTCGGTCTCGATGCCGGCATCGTTGAGCGTGCGCACGACTTCGAGTGCGCCGAGCACGCCCAGAATGCCGTCGAACTTGCCGCCGGTCGGCTGGGTGTCGAGATGCGAGCCGACGCCGATCGGGGCCTTCGACATGTCGCGGCCCTTACGCAGCGCGAACATCGAGCCGAGGGCATCGACATGCACCTCCAGGCCGGCATCTTCGCACGCCTTGCGGAACCAATTGCGCACCAATTTATCTTCAGGCCCGAGCGTCAGGCGTCGCACGCCGCCTTTTGGGGTGCCGCCGAATTTCGCTGTCTCGTTGATCGTGTCCCACAGCCGTGCGGAATCGATTTTGAGGTTGTCGCCAAGCTTGGTCATGCGGTCTGTCCCGAGAAGTTTGTGTTGAAGAGGCCTGCTTTTCAATGACCCGACGCTGCCGGCTCGTCAACCAATGGGCTGTTCTGCGCCAGTTGCGCAGCAATGCCTGCGACGAGTTCGATTGCGGCCGTGTCGGGTGACGCGAGCCAGCTTGCCGAAAATGTCAGCGGCTGGAGCTGCAGGTTGGTATTAAGCAATTGCAGCCGTCCGTCCGCGAGTTCGTTCTCGATGATGGCTGTCGGGATCAGTGCGATGCCTAAGCCTTCGATCGCCATGTGCATCACGGTAGATAGCGACGCGCTGGCGTGCAGCCGGATCGGTGGCAGGTCGGGCCGGTTGAACAGCGAGCGCGCGATCTCGTAGGGCCGGGTCTTGCGCGAGAAGGTGATGATGGGAAATTTCGCGAGGTCGTGGATCGAGAGTGGACCGTCGCCGAGCTTGAGCGAAGGGCTGGCGAGAAAGCCGACGGGGTAGTCGCACAGCACACGGTTGCGAATGTTGGATGTCGAAAGCGGCCCGAGCACGAAAGCCAGATCGATCTCCTGTGCCTGCAACCGCGCGTTCAGGTTCGGCGTGATATCAACCTCGATTTCGAGGGACAGGTTCGGATACGAGATGTTGACGTGCTTGATCAGCCGCGTCAGCAAAGTGTGGACGATGGTCTCGGCGACGCCGAGCCGCAGCACGCCGCGCATTGCCGAGCGATCGCCAACCGCCGCCATCATCTCGGAGCGCAGGCCGATCAGCTTTTCGGCATAGACCAGCATCTGCCGTCCGGCCGGCGTCGGCGAGGCCATACGGCGGTCACGCTGCAGAAGCCGCACGCCCATCTCGTGTTCCAGTTGCGCGATACGCTGGGAGATTGCCGGCTGGGTCGTGTTGAGCTTCTGGGCCGCGCCGCGGAAGCTGCCGAGATTGACCACCCAGAGAAAAGTCTCCAGCGCCTTGAAGTCCGCCATGGATGCGATCCGGCTATCGATAAGTAGTATTTATGGATGTCGATTAAAAACAACGATTAGACATTATACTAGCCCTGAGTTTCAGTGCGTGTCGAGGCAGAATTAGGCAGGACACTAAGATGGCTATTTCTTCGGCAGCGCAGCAAAGCGACGATCGATCCTCGGATTTGCCCAGCGCGGTTGCTCGCCGCGAATATCGCGCGGGCAAATATGGCAGCACCGCCGGAGTAGCCCCGGGTTATGTCCAGGGCAATCTCGTGATTTTGCCGGAAGCCCAGGCCGCAGCCTTTCATCGCTTCTGCCAGCTCAATCCGAAGCCGTGCCCGATCATCGGCATGTCGGATGTCGGCAATCCAAGCATTCCCGCGCTCGGTCTTGATCTCGATATCCGGACTGACATTCCGCAATATGTCGTCTGGAAGGATGGCGAGGCGATTGATCGCCCTTACGAGGTGACGAAGTACTGGCGCGACGATCTCGTGTCTTTTGTCATCGGATGTTCGTATTCGTTCGAGGAAGCCATGATGGCCGACGATCTGCCGATCCGTCATATCGAGCAGGATGTGCTGGTGCCGATGTATCGCACCAACATCGCCTGCAAATCCGCAGGCCCGTTCGCCGGGCCGATGGTGGTGTCGATGCGACCGCTGAAGCCGGCTGATGCGATCCGCGCCGTCCAGATCACCTCGCGTTTTCCCGCAGTGCATGGTGCGCCGGTACATCTGGGTCTGCCGCAGTCGATCGGCATCAAGGATATCAACAAGCCTGATTACGGCGATGCGGTGCGCATCAATGATGACGAGATCCCGGTGTTCTGGGCCTGTGGCGTGACGCCGCAAGCCGTCATTGCTGCAGCGCGCGTACCGTTTGCGATTACGCATGCGCCGGGTGTCATGCTCGTCACGGACCTGAAGAATAAGCATTTGGCTGTTTTATAAGAAGCAGCTTGCCGATCTTTCGGGCTTTACCGTAACCTTGATTAGTTTCATCGATAGCCGCCGGTCACAAAGGACAAAGACATGACGATTTCTCGCCGAAACGTATTGCTTGGAGGCGCCGCTTCCGCCGCGCTGCTGCCTCTCGCCAAGCCTGCGCGCGCGCAGGTCAAGGAAGTCGTGATCGGCGTGATTTATCCGCTGTCTGGCGCCAGCGCGCAGATCGGCGTCGACGCGCAGAAGGCTTTCGAAACGGCTGCCGATATCATCAACAAGGATTACGATTTCGCGTTGCCGATGGCGAAGGGTGAAGGCTTCACCGGTCTCGGCGGCGCCAAGGTGCGTCTCGTATTTGCCGATCACCAGGCCGATCCGCAGAAGGGCCGCGCTGAAGCCGAACGCCTCATCACCCAGGAAAAGGTCTCGGCCATCGTCGGCACCTACCAGAGCGCCGTAGCCGTCACCGTCAGCCAGATCTGCGAGCGCTACCAGATCCCGTTCCTGTCGGCCGACAACTCGTCGCCAAGCTTGCATCGCCGCGGTTTGAAATATTACTTCCGCGCCGCTCCGCATGACGAAATGTTCTCGACGGCGATGTTCGATTTCTTCGATGCGCTGAAGAAAAGGGGGCAGAAGATCGAGACGCTGGCTCTGTTCCATGAAGACACGATTTTCGGTACGGACTCGGCGAATGCGCAGCTCAAGCTCGCTGCCGACCGCGGTTACAAGATCGTCGCGGACATCAAGTATCGCGCCAATTCGCCGTCGCTCACTGCCGAAGTGCAGCAGCTCAAAGCTGCCAATGCCGACGTGCTGATGCCGTCGAGCTACACCACCGATGGCATCCTGCTCATCAAGACCATGGGCGAACTCGGCTACAAGGCCAAGAACATCGTCGCACAGGACGCCGGCTTCTCCGAGAAGGCGCTGTATGACGCGGTCGGTGATAAGATTCCGGGCGTGATCTCGCGCGGTTCTTTCTCGCTCGATCTCGCCGCCAAGCGTCCGATGGTCGGCAAGATCAACGACATGTTCAAGGAGAAGTCCGGCAAGGACTTCAACGACTACTCCTCGCGCCAGTTCATGGGCCTGATCGTGATGGCCGACGCCATCAATCGTGCCAAGTCCACCGATGGTGAGAAAATCCGCGAAGCGCTGGTCGCCACCGACATGCCGGGCGAAAGCACGATCATGCCGTGGGCCAAGGTCAAGTTCGACGAGTTGGGCCAGAACAACAACGCCGATCCGGTACTGCTGCAGTATAATGGTGGCAAGTTCGTTACCATCTTCCCGCCGCAGGCCGCCGTGGCGGATGCGATCTGGCCGATGCCGTAAGGCGCGTTCTCTAAACGCATGTGGCGTCGTCGTCGGACTCGACGACGTCACCACACACTCCGGTGTCATCCCCGCCTAGCACGCCAAAGGCGTGCGGGGGGCGGGGATCCATATCCTCCGAAGGATTGGTTTGCACCTGGTCTGACCGGCATCGCCCAGTTGTGATGTCGGTGGTTATGGGTTCCCGCTTTCGCGGGGACGACAGACAGAGAGGATTACTTCGTGACCGCCGCGACCATCATCCAGAGCCTTGCCAGCGGATTGCTGATGGGGCTGCTCTACGGCCTGCTCGCGGTCGGCCTCGCGCTGATCTTCGGGTTGATGGACGTCACCAACTTCGCCCATGGCGAATTCCTGATGTTGGCGATGTACCTCACCTTCTTCCTGTTCATGTTCTGGGCGGTCGACCCACTGCTGTCGATCCCGCTGGTGGCGGCCGGCATGTTCGTGTTCGGCGCGGTGATCTATCTCGTGATCATACGCTTCGCGATGCGGGCCAAGGCCAATATCGGCATGGTGCAGATCTTCGCAACCTTCGGCCTCGCCATTCTGATGCGCGGCCTCGCCCAGTTCTTCTTCACCCCGGATTATCGCAGCATCCCGGCCTCGATGCTCGGCGGCAAGACGATCTCGATCTTCGGCGTATTTCTGCCGGTGCCACAGCTGGTCGGCGCGCTGATTTCCATTGCTGCCTTCGGCGCGCTCTACTTCTTCATGAAGAAGACCGACTTCGGTCGCGCGCTCGAAGCGACCCGTGAGGATGCCGGTGCCGTGGCGCTGGTCGGCATCGACAAGAACAAGGTGTTCGCCCTCGGCTGGGGCCTAGGCTCGGCGCTGATCGGTCTCGCCGGCGGCGTGATGGCGATCTTCTTCTATATCTATCCCGACGTTGGCGCGTCCTTTGCGCTAATCGCTTACGTCACCGTGGCGCTCGGCGGCTTTGGCAGCGTGTTCGGCGCTTTTGCTGGCGGCATCATTGTTGGTCTGGTCGAGGCGACCACGGCGATGATCCTGCCGCCATCGCTCAAATCGGTCGGCATCTATGCCGTCTATCTCCTCGTTGTCTTTGTCCGGCCGCGCGGCCTGTTCGGATCGATCTGATGGACAGCTTCACCCAACGTCGCCGCCGCGACCTCATCCTCGCCGCCGCGCTTGCGGCCATCGCCGCCTGCGTGCCGTTCTTCGTCAAGGACGTCTATGTCCAGAACATCATGGTGCTGACCCTGATGTATGCGGCGCTGTCGCAGGCCTGGAACATCCTTGGCGGCTATTGCGGCCAGATCTCGCTCGGCCACGCGCTATATTTCGGCCTCGGCGCCTATACGACGGCGCTGCTGTTCACCAAATTCGGCGTGCTGCCGTGGTTCGGCATGCTCGGCGGTGGCATCATCTCCGCGCTGATCGCGCTCGCATTGGGCTATCCGACCTTCCGCCTGCGCGGCCACTATTTCGTCATCGCCACCATCGTCATCGCCGAAATTGGCTTCCTGCTGTTCCACAATTGGGACTATGCCGGTGCGGCGCTCGGCATCGACATCCCGGTGCGCGGCGATAGCTGGGCCAAGTTCCAGTTCACGCGCAGCAAGCTGCCGTTCTATTACTTCGCGCTGGTGTTCTGCTGCGTCGCCTGGTTCATCACCTGGTGGCTGGAAGACTCCAAATGGGGCTTCTGGTGGCGCGCGGTGAAGGATAATCCCGATGCGGCCGAAAGCCTCGGCGTCGTGGTGTTCAATTCCAAGATGGGCGCCGCTGCCGTCTCCGCTTTCCTCACCGCGATCGGCGGTGCGTTTTACGCGCAGTTCGTCTCCTATATCGATCCTGAAAGCGTCATGACCTTCCAGTTCTCGCTGCTGATGGCATTGCCTGCGGTGCTGGGCGGTATCGGCACGCTGTGGGGCCCGGTGCTCGGCGCGGTCATCCTGATCCCGATGACCGAACTGACGCGCTCCTTCATCGGCGGCTCCGGCCGCGGCGTCGATCTCATCCTCTATGGCGCAGTGATCGTCGTGATCTCGCTGGCGCGGCCCGATGGTTTGATCGGCCTGTTCTCGCGACGTCCGGCTTCGAAAGGAGTGCCGCAATGACGACACCTCTTCTCGAAACCCGTGGCGTCTGGCAGCGCTTCGGCGGCCTGATCGCCAATAGCGACGTCTCGATCTCCGTCGGCGCTGGCGAAATCGTCGGCCTGATCGGGCCGAACGGCGCCGGCAAGTCGACACTGTTCAACCTGATCGCCGGCGTGCTGCCGCCGACGCAGGGCACGATCTGGTTCAACGGCGAAAACGTCACGCAGATGCCGGCGGCGGAACGCTGCCAGCGCGGTATCGCGCGCACCTTCCAGGTGGTGAAGAGCTTTGAGACCATGACCGTGATCGACAACGTCATCGTCGGCGCGCTGATCCGCAACGAAAAGATGCGCGATGCGCGGCGCAAGGCACATGAGGTGCTTGAGTTCTGCGGTCTTGCCCCGCGCGCCGACAAGCTTGCTAGGGATCTCATTCCGTCGGAGAAGCGCCGCCTCGAAGTGGCGCGTGCGCTGGCCACCGAACCGAAGCTCCTGATGCTCGACGAATGTCTCACCGGCCTGACGCCGCTCGAGGCGCAGTCGGGCGTGGCCCTGGTCCGCAAGGTCCGCGAGACCGGCGTCACCGTGCTGATGGTTGAACACGTCATGGAAATCGTCATGCCGCTGGTCGACCGCGCCATCGTGCTCAATCTCGGCAAGAAGCTTGTCGAGGGCAAACCCGCGGATGTCGTGCGGCATCCTGAAGTCATCAGTGCATATCTCGGGGATCGCCATGCTGTCGGTGCGTGAGGCCACCACCGCCTATCAGGGGCTAGTCGCTATTTCGGACGTCACCATCGACGTCGCCAAGGGCGAGATCGTCGCCGTCTGCGGCTCCAACGGCGCCGGCAAGTCGACGCTGATCAAGACCATCGCCGGCGCCGAGCGCCCGCGTTCGGGCACCGTCACCTTCGATGGCGAGCAGATCAACGGCGTGCCGCAGCATCTCATCACCGCGCGCGGCATCGCCTATGTGCCGGAGAACCGCCGGCTGTTTCCGCGGTTGTCGGTGGAAGACAACCTCCGCCTCGGCAGCTACATGTATCGCGGCAAGCCCGATCGCGACGAGCCGTTGAAGCTGGTGTTCGACCTGTTCCCGCGCCTTTCCGAACGTCTCGAGCAGCGCGCCGAAACCCTGTCCGGCGGCGAGCAGCAGATGCTGGCCATCAGCCGCGCACTGATGACCCGTCCGCGCCTGTTGATGCTCGACGAGCCGTCGCAGGGCATCATGCCGAAGCTGGTGGACGAGATCTTTCAGGCGGTCATCAAGATCCGCGACGCGGGCATGACTGTGCTGATCGTCGAGCAGCGCATGGCCGAAGTGCTGGAGATCGCCGACCGCGCCTATATCCTGCAGACCGGCCGCGTCCAGATGCAGGGCAAGGCGTCGGAGATCGCGACCAATCCGGATGTGCGCAAGGCGTATCTGGGGCTGTAGGCGGCCGGTCGCCGTTGTGCTAAAGTCTCGCTATGTCCAATGTCGAAGATATTGAGAAGGCCGTCGAAAGCCTGCCCCCGGCAGAGTTGGAGCGGTTTCGAGCGTGGTTCGAGGCGTTCGAGGCAGAGCGGTTCGACCGTCAGATCGAAGCCGATGCCTTGTCTGGTCGGTTGGATCGCTTGGCTGAAGAGGCACTGAAAGCGCACCGCGATGGGCGGACGCGGGAACTATGAAACATCACGCCAGTCCGGCTTTCTGGGCGGCGTATCAAAAATTACCCGACCATGTACGGTTGCTTGCCGACAAAAACTTCGCTCTTTTGAAGAGTGACCCAAGCCACCCGTCGATCCATCTCAAGAAAGTAGGCCGCTATCTCTCCGCGCGGGTGGGGCGGCAGTATCGCGCGCTCGCGGTCGAAGTCGATGATGGATTGGTGTGGTTCTGGATCGGTCCGCACGCGGTCTACAATCGACTTATAAAATAACGCAGTTCAATCGTGCCCGTGTCGGTCATGATCCGGCAGAACCAGCCCGAACGTCGCCACCAGGTCCTTCACTTGTGCCGGCGTCAGGTGCCGCGGGTTGAGCCCGCGCAGCAGCAGATAGAGTTTCGCGGTCTCTTCGAGTTCCTCGATGGCATAGACCGCTGCTTCCAGCGTGTCGCCGGACACCACCGGGCCGTGATTGGCCAACAGCACGGATGAATATTTGCCGGCGAGGCCCTTTATGGCGTCGGCGACCGCCGGATCGCCCGGCCGATAATACGGCACCAGGGCCGTCGCGCCGCATTTCATCAGGTAATAGGGCGTCATCGGCGGCAGCACCGCGCGTGGGTCGATTTCCGGCAGCATCGAGACCGCTACCGAATGGGTCGAATGCAGATGCACCACGGCGCGAGCGGCGCTGCGGGTCTCATACAGCGCCGTATGCAGCGGAACCTCTTTGGTCGGCGCATCGCCAGATATGAGGCGGCCGTTGCTGTCGAGGCGCGACAGCCGGGCCGGATCGAGTGAGCCCAGTGACGCATTGGTCGGGCTCACGAGCCAGCCGCCATCATCGCAGCGCACACTGATATTGCCCGATGAGCCCGGCGTCAGCCCACGGTCGAACAGCGAGCGGCCGAGCCGGCAGATCTCTTCACGGAGCTTTGTGTCAGTCACCGGATGTCCTCGGTCTTTTCTTGGCATTTCCTCGTGATGCTTTTTCCCACGCTTTGGCATGATGGCCAAGCCGTGTTACCGAGAGGCAAGGCCGCCTCAAGCTGGCCATCGAGGACCCCTAGGGAATTGCCGCATGTCACCTGCATCTGAGAAACCACGCGTCGCCGTTATTGGTCTGGGGTCGATGGGCTATGGCATGGCCCTGTCGCTCAAGAAGGCCGGCTTCACGGTGACCGGCTGCGACGTCTCGGCGGATGCGGTGAAGCGCTTCGTGGCCGACGGAGGGCAGGGCGCTGATACCCCGGCGGGCGCCGCGCAGGGCGCGGATATCGTCATCAGTGTCGTCGTCAATGCCGCGCAGACGGCGACTATCCTGTTCGGGACGGACGGCGTTGCCGAAACGCTGCCGAAAGGTGCGGTATTCGTATCGTCCGCGACGATGGATCCCGATGTCGCCCGCCGCCTCGCCGGGGATCTCGAAGCCACCGGCCGACATTACCTCGATGCCCCGATCTCCGGCGGTGCACAGCGTGCGGCGCAGGGCGAACTCACCATTCTAGCATCCGGCAGCGAGGCTGCCTTTGCCAAGGCGCGGCCGGCGCTCGATGCGATGGCCGCCAAGCTCTACGAACTCGGCGATGCCGCCGGGCAGGGCGCCGCTTTCAAGATGATCAACCAGCTCCTCGCGGGCGTACATATCGCCGCCGCCTCGGAAGCCATCGCGTTTGCCGCCAAGCAGGGTCTCGATATCCGCAAGGTCTACGAGGTCATCACCGCCTCCGCCGGCAACTCCTGGATGTTCGAGAACCGCATGCCGCATGTGCTCGATGGCGATTACACGCCGCGCAGCGCGGTCGACATCTTCGTCAAGGATCTTGGCATCATCCAGGACATGGCGCGTACAGCGAAATTCCCGGTGCCGGTCTCCGCTGCGGCTCTGCAGATGTTTCTGATGACCTCGGCGTCCGGCATGGGCCGCGACGACGACGCGTCGGTGGCGCGGATGTATGCCAAGGTCACCGGTACCAAGCTGCCGGGCGAGCCGAATTAAGAACACGAGGACGATCGATGCCCCGCTTCGCCGCCAATCTCAGCATGATGTTCAACGAACACGCATTCCTCGATCGCTTCGATGCCGCGGCCAAGGCAGGCTTTACTGCGGTGGAGTTCCTGTTCCCCTACGAGCATCCACCGGAAGCGATCGCCGAACGACTGGAACGCAACGGGCTCAAGCAGGTGCTGTTCAATCTGCCGCCGGGCGACTGGAATGCCGGCGAAAAGGGTTTTGCCGCACGTCCCGACAAGTTCGATGAGCTCAGGCAGAGCATTCACACGGCACTGCCCTATGCCCTGGCCACCAATGTCCGCCGGCTGCACATGATGGCCGGTCTCGCCGATCGCCGTGATCCGAAGGCCGTGGCGGCCTTCCGCAAATCCGTTGAATGGGCCGCGAACTTTCTCGGCGAACATGGCGTCGACGTGGTGATTGAGCCGATCAACCCGCGCGACGTGCCCGGCTACTTTCTCAACGACTTCATGTTCGCACGCGACATCATCGCCGACATGAAGATTCCCAATCTCGGGCTGCAGTTCGATATCTATCACTGCCAGATCATTCATGGTGACGTCACGATGCGGCTGCGCGAGATGCTGCCGTGGATCGGGCATATCCAGATCGCCAGCGTGCCGTCGCGCAACGAACCGTCCGGTGAGGAACTGAACTATCCGTTCCTGTTCGATGAACTCGACCGGCTCGGCTACGACAATTATGTCGGCTGCGAATATCGCCCGGCCGGCGACACGGTCGCAGGACTTGGCTGGTTCAAGCCCTATGCCGGAGTGAAAGCATGACGCTGGCGCTGGGCTGCATCGCTGACGACTACACGGGTGCGTCCGACCTGGCCAACACGCTGACCCGCTGCGGTCTGCGCACGGTGCAGACCATCGGCATTCCTGCTGATGATCTGCAGCTGCCGGACGTCGATGCCGTTGTAGTATCGCTGAAGAGTCGCTCGATCGCGGCCAGCAGGGCGGTCGAGAAATCGCGCGCCGCCGAAAAATGGATGCGCAGCCGCGGCGCGGATCATGTGCTGTTCAAGATCTGTTCGACATTCGATTCCACCGATGCCGGCAATATCGGCCCGGTGATGGACGCGTTGCGGCTCGATTCCGGTGACAATATCGTGCTGGTGACGCCGGCATTCCCCGAGACCGGTCGGACGGTCTATCAGGGCAATCTGTTCGTTGGCTCCGTGCCGCTGAACGAGAGTCCGCTGAAGGATCACCCGCTCAATCCGATGCACGACTCCAATCTCGTCCGTGTGCTGGCGCGGCAGAGCGCGACAAATATCGGGTTGGTCGATCTCGGAGTTGTCGCCTGCGGCGCCGACGTGGTGCGTACGCATCTCGATGGACTGTCGGAGAATGGCTTTGGCGCGGCGATCATCGACGCCGTATTTGCCAGCGATCTGGAAACCATCGGTGCGGTCGCCCTGGGTCATCGCGTCTCGGTCGGTGCGTCCGGCATGGGGCTTGGTCTCGCGCGTGCACTGGTCGCGTCCGGCCGCGTCAAGGCGAATGCGGCGACATCGATCAAGGATACGCCCGTGGGTGGCGCTGCAGCCTGTCTGGCTGGGAGTTGTTCGCAGGCGACGCTGCAGCAGATCGCACGCGCTGAACAGGTGATGCCGGTGCTGCATCTCGATCCCGAACAGGTGATGGCGGGCGGCGCGGAAGTTCAGCGCGCGCTCGGCTGGGCGAAGGAGCGGCTCGGCAAAGGCCCGATTCTGATCGCCAGCAGTTCGACGCCGGATCAGGTGACGGCGCTGCAAAAGCGCCATGGCCGCGATGCCGCGGGGCATGCCATCGAGCAGGCGATGGCCGATCTCGCTGAAGGTCTCGTCCGCGCCGGCGTACAACGGCTCGTGGTGGCTGGCGGCGAAACATCCGGTGCTGTCGTCGATCGGCTGGGCATTCCGGGTTTTCTGGTCGGTGCGGAAATCGCCGCCGGTGTGCCGGTGTTGCGCGCGGTCGGTGCGGCGGAGCGCCAGATGCTGCTGGCGCTGAAGTCCGGCAATTTCGGCGGACCGGCTTTTTTTGAAGATGCGCTTGGCCTGATGACCTGATGGATGTCGCCCAATCCCGGGGCGACAGGCTGCCCGAATAGGCAGGGCGCTGCTTGCGCCGCGCGCATTACAGATAGTTCATCTTGACCGGCCCATGACACCTTGGGTGTCGCGAGCCGCAGCCGCGTCTATTTAAGCCTAAAACTGTTGTGCGGACGCCACGGCGGCCCGGAAACAATTAACAATACCGCTGAAGTGAATTGCCGTGAGGCTTCGCGCGTTAGCTATTTTGTCGCAGGTCGGGTAAATCTGCTGGCGTGGACAGGCCGGGAAACCGCTCGTTCGCAGCCCTTCATGTAAAGAGGATTGCCCGTTCATTCATGAACCGAGCCGATAGGCTTATGCCGGCCCGGCTCACTAATCGGATGCGGACGATCTCTCTAAACAGGTGAATTCGATCGTGGGCAGGCGGGTTTCCGCAGTGCCCCTCTCGTCAATGTATCGAGGACTACCCGTTCATGATCTCGTTGGTGCGCATCGCCCTGACCCGGCCTTACACCTTTGTGGTGCTGGCCCTGCTGTTGCTGATTGTCGGGCCGCTGGCCGCGCTTCGCACACCTACCGATATTTTCCCTGACATCCGCATCCCGGTCATCGGCGTGGTCTGGCAATATACCGGCCTCCCGCCGGACCAGATGTCCGGCCGTATCACCACGCCGTTCCAGCGCGCACTGACCACCACGGTCAATGACATCGAGCACATCACCGCGAATTCCTATGCCGGCTTCGGCATCATCAAGATCTTCTTCCAGCCCAATGTCGACATCCGCACCGCCAATGCGCAGGTCACCGCGATCTCGCAGACGCTGATCAAGCAGTTGCCGCCCGGCGCCACGCCCCCGCTGATCCTGAACTATTCGGCCTCGACGGTGCCGATCATCAACGTCGCATTGTCGGGTGACGGTCTTACCGAACAGAACCTCGCCGATATCGGCATCAACCAGCTTCGTACCCCGCTGGTCACCGTGCCTGGTGCCGCGATTCCGTATCCGTTCGGCGGCAAGCAGCGCCAGATCCAGATCGATCTCAATCCCGGCGCGCTGCAGGCCCGCGGTCTGTCCGGTCAGGACGTCGCCAATGCATTGGCCGCGCAGAACCTGATCACGCCGGTCGGCACGCAGAAGATCGGCGAATTCGAATACACGATCAATCTCAACAACTCGCCGCTGAAGATCGAAGAACTCGGCCGGCTGCCGATCAAGAGCGTCAACGGCGCCATGGTCTATGTGGATGACGTTGCCACCGTGCGCGACGGCAATCCGCCGCAGACCAATATCGTGCATGTGGATGGCAATCGTTCGGTGCTGATGCAGGTGTTGAAGGCTGGCTCGGTTTCCACGCTCGATATCATCTCCGGCATCAAGCAGAAGGTGATCGACTATCGCTCTGCGCTGCCGGACGCGTTGAAGATCAGCTATATTGGCGACCAATCCGGCTTCGTGCGCGGCGCTATCGAGGGCGTGGCCGTGGAAGGCGTCATCGCGGCCTTGCTGACGTCGGTGATGATCCTGTTGTTCCTCGGCAGCTGGCGTTCCACCGTCATCATCGCGGTGTCGATCCCGCTCGCGGTGCTCGGCGCCATCATCATGCTGTCGATGATCGGCGAAACGCTGAACATCATGACGCTGGGCGGTCTGGCGCTCGCAGTCGGCATCCTCGTCGACGACGCGACCGTGACCATCGAGAACATCAATTACCATCTGGAGCAGGGCAAGGACGTCGAGACCTCGATCATGGACGGTGCGGCGCAGATCGTGACGCCGGCTTTCGTGTCGCTGCTGTGTATCTGTATCGTCTTTGTGCCGATGTTCTTCCTCAACGGCATCGCGCGATTCCTGTTCGTGCCGATGGCCGAAGCGGTGATGTTTGCGATGGTCTGGTCGTTCCTGCTGTCGCGCACGCTGGTGCCGACCATGGCCAAGTATCTGCTGCAGCCGCATGTCCATCATGAGGGCGAGAAGCCGCCGACCCGCAATCCGCTGGTGCGTTTCCAGCGAGGCTTCGAAGCCGGCTTCGAGCGGATCCGCGGCGGCTATCACGGCCTGCTGGATATGGCGCTGGCGCGGCGCCCCGTTTTTGTGATTGGCTTCCTCGGCGTCGTCGGCGTGTCGTTTCTGCTGGTGCCGTTCCTTGGCCGCAACTTCTTCCCATCGGTCGATGGCGGCGCCATCCTGATGCATGTCCGCGCCCAGGTCGGCACCCGCATCGAGGAAACCGCGAACCAGTTCGCCGATATCACCAAGGCGGTGCGCAAGATCATCCCGCCGGATCAGATCGAGACCATGACCGACAATATCGGCATGCCCGTCTCCGGCATCAATCTCACCTATAACAACACCGGCGTGATCGGCCCGCAGGATGGTGACTTCCAGATCAAGCTGAAGGAAGGCCACAGGCCGACAGAGGAATATGTGCGGCAATTGCGCGAGCAACTGCCGCGGCAGTTCCCGGGTGTCAGCTTCGCCTTCCTGCCTGCCGACATCGTCAGCCAGATCCTGAACTTCGGCGCTCCGGCCCCGATCGACCTGCAGATCCGCGGTGCGAATCTCGCGGCGAACTTCGAATATGCCAACAAGCTGCTCGGCAAGATCCGTCGCATTCCCGGCATTGCCGATGCGCGGCTCCAGCAGTCGCCGAACAATCCCGGCTTCAACATCGATGTCGACCGCACCCGTGCGCAATATGTCGGCCTGACCGAGCGCGATGTCACCAACAGCCTCGTGGTCAACCTCGCAGGTTCGTCGCAAGTCGCGCCGACCTATTATCTCAGTCCTGATAACGGCGTGTCCTATTCCATCGTGATGCAGACGCCGCAATACAAACTGGATTCGCTGGGTGCGCTGGAGACGCTGCCGATCACGGCCGTGAATGCCAGCAACAACTCCCCGATGCTCGGCGGCATTGCCAGCATCAATCGCTCGATCTCGAATGCCGTGGTGTCGCAATATGACATCCAGTCGATGGTGCAGATCTATGCCACCACGCAGGGGCGCGATCTCGGTTCCGTGTCCAACGACATCTACAAGGTGTTGGAAGAAACCAAGGCGGATGTGCCGAAGGGCAGCAATGTGGCGCTGCTCGGTCAGGTGCAGACCATGAACAGCGCCTTTGCCGGCCTGCTGTTCGGTCTGCTCGGCGCCATCGTTTTGATCTATCTCTTGATCGTCGTGAACTTCCAGTCCTGGTCCGATCCGTTCGTGATCATCACCGCGCTGCCGGCGGCATTGGCCGGCATCGTCTGGATGCTGTTCACGACGCAGACGACGCTGTCGGTTCCAGCATTGACCGGCGCCATCATGTGTATGGGCGTCGCAACAGCCAATTCTGTGCTGGTGATTTCCTTTGCCCGCGAGCGCTACGCGATCCTCGGCGACCCCATCAAGGCCGCGTCCGAAGCCGGTTTCGTCCGCTTCCGCCCTGTGCTTATGACCGCTTTGGCCATGATCATCGGCATGGCGCCGATGGCGCTAGGGCTGGGCGAGGGCGGCGAGCAGAATGCGCCACTTGGCCGCGCTGTCATCGGCGGCCTGATTTTTGCTACCATCGCCACGTTGATGTTCGTGCCGGTGGTGTTCAGCATGGTTCACAAGAAACAGCAGCCTGCGCCGGACGCGGCCACCTCGGAGACTTTGCATGCCCACTGAGCAGACCCCCCCGGTATCGCGCCGCAAGCTCGGCCTGGTCGGAGTGATTGGCCTGTGCGCCGCCGGCGCCATCGTCGTCACCGGCATCATGGCCCGCGCCAAGACCGAGAGCGATTTAAAGGCCTGGACCGACGATCAGGCGATCCCAACGGTGGCTGTGGCTCCGCCGGATGCCCGCGTTCTCAACGCGTCGCTCGATCTGCCCGGCCGGCTCGAAGCCTATTACCGCGCGCCGATTTTTGCCCGCGTCTCGGGCTATCTGAAGAGCTGGAGCGCCGATATCGGTGCACAGGTCAAATCCGGCCAGGTGATCGCCGAGATCGAAGCCCCGGACCTCGATCAGCAGTTGCTGCAGGCCCGTGCTGACCTTGTCAGCCAGCAGTCCAGCGCCAAACTGTCGGAAGCGACGCTGAACCGCCGCAAGACGCTGGTGGCGTCGAATTTCGTCTCGGCGCAGGAAATCGACGAACGCACCGCCGACCTCAATAACAAGCGCGCCGCCGTGAATTCCGGCCAGGCCAATGTCGAACGGCTGGAAGCACTCGCCGGTTACAAGAAGATCACCGCGCCGTTCGATGGTGTTGTGACCCAGCGCAACACCGACGTCGGCGCGCTGATCTCGGGCGGCACCGGCACCGGCGCCGCGATGTTCGTGGTATCCGATATCAAGAAGCTGCGCGTTTATGTCGACGTGCCGCAGAGCTATGTGCCGGCGATCAGGTTAGGTGCCAAAGCGATCATCAGCGTGCCCGATCATCCGAACAAGACGTTCCCGGCCACGGTGGAAGCCTCGTCGCAATCGGTCGATGTAGCTTCGGGCACCACGCGAATGCAGCTTGTGCTCGACAACCCCAACGGCGAATTGCTGCCGGGTGGTTATGCCAATGTGAAGATGAGCCTCGCGCGCGACTCCGCGCCGCTCCATGTTCCGGCCTCGGCGCTGATCTTCAACAAGAGCGGCCTGCGCGTCGCGACCGTTGGCCCGGACGACAAGATCCTGTTCAAGACCGTGACCATTGCCCGCGATCTCGGCCGCGACATCGAGCTCGCGTCCGGCATCACCGCCGATGACCGTATCGTCATTGCCCCGCCGGATGGCCTCAACGACGGCGACAAGGTCCGTATCACTGGCGGCAGCGGTGCTCCGAAAAGTGGCAAGCCGACGGCGGAGACGGACAAGAAGGAAGTGAAGGGGTAGGGCGTTGACGCCGCGCTATGCCGGGCTCGTACGTCTGGCATAGCGACCCCTGCATTTGCGATCGTCTAGTGCGTGATGCCCTCGCGATCGAACAGCGCCATCAGGGTGCAGCTCATCGTTGCAATCAGCTTCTCCTCGCTCCGCTCCACCGCAAAGGCCTGGCCCTCACAGACCGTTATGGTTCTTCCGGGCTTGAGAACGCGGGCCCGAAACAGGAAATGCTCGCCGCGGGCCGGGGCCAGAAAATTGGTCTTGAATTCGACGGTCAGAACCGCGGCATTGTCGGGCATCAGCGAGAAGGCGGCATACCCGCAGGCTGTATCCAGCGCTGTCGTGATGATGCCGGCATGAATGAACCCGTGCTGCTGCGTAAAGGCGGTGTTGTACGGCATTTTGAGCTCGACTTCGCCGGCTGCCTGACGCGCAACTTCGATACCCAGTGTCGCCATCGCCGTTTGGCGGGCGAAGCTCGCCTGCACGCGGGCCTCGAAGTTTGCGTCCTTTGGAATGAATTTGGTCATTTCGCTTTATCGCGCCTTTCGCCACTCCAGCACGCCGTCACCTGCCGTGCTGATCGGCCCTGACGCTCCCACCGGCGTCTTGTCCTGATCCATCAGAAACGCCAGCGTCGCCTGGTCCTGCACCGGCACACGCGCCAGCGCGCGTTCATTGGCAGCAGTGCGCAGGATCACCACGCCGTGCTCGATCTCGCCGCTGCGGCCGTAGATCACCGTGAAGCTTTCGACAGTGCCGTTGCCCGAGGCCTCGGTGACATATGTCGGAACGGGCTTGCGGTTGCGATCAGCGTCTGCCTGCACGTTTGTATCCTGTGCGATCGGTGCCTTGGGTATCTCCTTCGACACCACCAGCGCGTGGTGCTTGGTGACGAAGCCGCCTTGCGCGTAGAGCAATCCAGTCTTGGTCCCCGCGCGGATTTTGCGGACCATCGCGCAGGCGGCATGCGCCATGTAGTCGTTCAGCGGCGCGCCAAAGAAGGTGAGACCGCCGGTCACGGTTGGTTGTACATCGCTGCCAAGGCCGAGGGTGCGGCGGGCCATCTTCGGCACGCAGGGGAAGCAGCTATAGAGCTCGATGGCGCCGAAATTCTTGCCGGAGCCGCCGACCAGATCCATCGCGACTTTCAGCACCGCATTCTGCGCGTGGCTTTCCACATACTGGTCGCGGTCGAGATAGTCGCGCGGCTCCTCGGCCGAAGCGCCGCCCCAGATATGCACGATGCGATCCTCGGGCACGCCGGCAGCGCGCGCCTTGGCAAGGCTGGTGACGAGGATGGCGGCCGACTGGTTCACCATCGGATTGGCGACCATCAGCTTGGTATAGGGCCAGGCGATCAGCCGGTTGTCAGGCGTCGGCGTTGTGATCTCGTCGGGCGTGAAGGCCTTCTTGTTCCACGCTTCCGGATTGGTCGCCGCGACGCCTGCATAGCGCGACCACAGCTCGCCGGATTCGCGATGGGCCTCGCGCGGCGTCTGGCCCCAATGCGCGGCGGAGGCGGCTTCATAGAACGGGTAGACCGTGACCGGTTTGGCCACGCCGAGCTTGGTCGCCATCGGCTTCTGGTAGTTGGCACCGCGCAGCGGCTCCGGCGCATCCTTGGCGAATGGCGTCCAGGGCAGATCCACCTTGGCGCGTTCGGCCTTGGTGGCCGTGCCCTGCGATTCCGCGCCGGTGATCGCTGCGACCTGAGATTCGCCGCGCGCGATACGCTTGGCTGCTTCATGAATGTAACGGATCGGGCTCTCGCCGCCGACCGGGCCGTAATAGGCGTGCTTCGGCGCGATGCCGAGCTTCTCGCTGAGCTGCTTCTCCGGTGCGGTGTAGCGCCAGCTCAGGAAGTTCACGATGTCGAGCGAGTCGATATCCCCAAGCAGCTTCCCGCCAGAGTCCTGCTCCGCGCGCTTCAGCGCCTCGATCATCAGCGCGAGCGGCTCGAGACCCTCCGTGAGCTCCTTCGGATGATCCGAGAATTCGCCGACGCCGACGATGACGGGGATGCGGTCTTCAGCTTGGTTCGACGCTGCCATTGTTCTTGCTCTTGCCTTTATTCGGAAACCAGCATGGTGAGGTGCTCTGCCGCTTCGGCAAAGTCCTCCTTGAATTCCTGCACAACTGCGCCTGCCGACTTGACGCTGTCAATCAGGCCGACGCCTTGCCCGACGAAATAGCTGACCAGATCCCGTGCCTGCGCATTGCCCGCGGCTGCGGAACGATCAATCGAGGCGAAAGCATCGCGGCTGATCAGGCTCTGCAGCGGCATCGGCAGCGCGCCGGGACTGTCCTCGCCGCGATCCCAGGCATCGGTCCAGACCGAGCGCAATTGCCGTGCGGGCTTGCCTGTGCGTCCCTTGGAGCGGATCGCGTCACGCGACGAGGCGGCAATCATCTTCTCGCGAAAAATTTCGGAGGTTTCGGATTCTGTCGTGGCCAACCACACCGAACCGGTCCAGACGCCTGCCGCGCCCATCGCCATACAGCCGGCCATCTGCCGCCCGGTCATGATGCCGCCAGCGGCGAGCACCGGGACCTCGCGCATCGGCTTGATGGCCTTGATCACCTCCGGTACCAGCACCATGGTCGAGACCTCGCCGCAATGGCCGCCGGCCTCGGTGCCCTGCGCCACGAGAATATCGACGCCGGCCGCAACCTGCCGGATCGCATGTTCCTTAGCACCGACGAGTGCCGCCACCGGGACGCCATGGGCTTTGCCCATCTCGATCATCGCCTTCGGTGGCACGCCGAGTGCATTGGCGATCAGCCGGATCGGATGATTGAAGGAAACGTCGAGCAGCCGCAGTGCAGTCTCGCCATCGAATGGCTGCGGCTGGTCGGCGGACACTTCGGTGATCCTGAGATCGACGCCGTATTTCTTCAGCAGGCTCTTGGTGAAAGCGCGATGTTCCGGCGTGATGCGGCGCTCAAGCGATTTCCAGGTGACGTCCTTTTCGCCTGATGTGGAGATATTCTCCGGGATCAGCACGTCGATGCCGTAGGGCTTGCCGTCGACGTGATCGTCGATCCACTTCAGTTCCTGCTCCAGCGTCTCCGGAGAATGCGCGGTGGCGCCGAGCACACCGAAGCCGCCGGCACGGCTGACGGCAGCAACCACGTCGCGGCAATGGCTGAAGGCGAGTAGCGGAAACGCGATGCCCAGCATCTCGCAGATCGGCGACTTCATCGGCGTGTCTCCCTGAATCTCTTGTGACCCGCTTCATGTGGCGAGTTCGTGATGAACGCTAGCGTATGGGGAAGGGCGATGCCAAGCGGACGAGGGGCATTCCGCCTGGCAAAATACCGGGGCAACGACGCCCGATTTCCTGCTTGCGCTTTCGCGTTATGCGGGAAATGCTACCTGTAACAAGCAAAGCAAAAAATACGGGAGTGAACGCATGGCCGCTGCTCAGCCGCAACCTGTCTCGCATCAGAACGCGCGTATCGATGTCGTGGTCGTCGGCGCCGGATTCGCGGGGCTTTATCTGCTGCACAAGCTGCGCGGCCTCGGTCTCCATGTGAAAGTTTTCGAACAGGGCGGCGATGTCGGCGGCACTTGGTACTGGAACCGCTATCCCGGCGCGCGCTGCGACGTCGAGAGCATGCAGTATTCGTTCTCGTTCGATAACAAATTGCAGCAGGAATGGGACTGGAGCGAGCGCTATGCGCCGCAGCCCGAAATCCTGCGCTATGCCGGCCATGTTGCCGATCGCTATGATCTGCGGAAGGACATCCAGTTCAACACGACGGTCAAAGCTGCTGTCTTCGACGAACGCGCCAATCGATGGACGGTAACGACTTCCGATGGTCAGGCCACCATCGCGCAGCATGTCGTACTCGCGACGGGTTGCCTGTCGAACGCCCGTACGCCCGAATTCAGGGGCATGAAGGATTTCAAGGGCAAGGTCTATCACACCGGCAACTGGCCGCATGAGACAGTCGATTTCACCGGCCTGCGCGTCGGCGTCATCGGCACCGGCTCGTCGGCGATCCAGTCGATCCCGCTGATCGCCGAACAGGCGAGCCAGCTCACCGTGTTCCAGCGCACCGCGAATTTCAGCGTGCCGGCGCGCAATGCGCCGCTCACCGATGATGAGCGTAAATCGTTTCGCGACAACTATCCGGAGATTCGCCGGCAGGCGCGTGAGGATTTCAAGAACGGCATCGTGCAGCCGATTCCGGATCGCGGCGCGCTCGACGATCCGGAAAATGAAAGGCGTGAGAAGTATCATGCGCGATGGACATCGGGCGGGCTTACCTTCATGGGCGTCTACAATAACCTGGTTCTGGATCAGCGCGCCAACGATACCGCCGCCGATTTTATCCGCGAGAGGATTTCGGAGATCGTCAGCGATCCCGAAACGGCAAGGCTGCTGCAGCCGAAGGATCATCCGGTTGGTTCAAAGCGTATCTGCGTCGACACAGATTACTATGCGACCTTCAATCGCCCGCATGTGACGCTGGTCGATATCAAGGCCCATCCGATCGAGCAGATTCTGCCGCATGCCGTGCGCACCGGCGGCAAGGATTACGAGGTCGACGCGTTGGTGCTCGCCACCGGCTTCGATGCGATGACCGGCTCGGTCGCCAAGATCGACATTCGCGGCCGCGGCGGCCAGACGCTGAATGATAAATGGTCCGAAGGCCCGCGAACCTATCTCGGCTTGATGAGCGCGGGGTTCCCGAATCTGTTTATCGTCACCGGTCCCGGCTCGCCGTCTGTGCTGTCGAACATGATCGTGTCCATCGAGCAGCATGTCGACTGGATTACCGATTGCCTGAGCTATATGCGCGACCGCGGCGCCGAGGTGATGGAGGCAACGCGTCCCGCCGAGGACAAATGGGTCGCTCATGTCAACGAGGTGGCGGCTGGCACGCTCTATCCCCAAGCCAATTCCTGGTACATGGGTGCGAATATCCCCGGCAAGCCGCAGATATTCATGCCTTATATCGGCGGCGTCGGTGTCTACCGGCAGATCTGCAATGATGTCGCAGCAAAGGACTATGAGGGATTTGCGATGACGGTGGGCGCGCGGCCAAAGGAGGCGGTGGCGTCGTAGAGGTGGGCCGAGAAACTAAGTCCCTTCGGTCGTCATGGCCGGGCTTGTCCCGGCCATCCATCTTCATTGGCTGCAGGGGCAAAGATGGATGCCCGGATCAAGTCCGGGCATGACAGCGTTTGTGGTTAGAACGCCGTATACCCGCCATCGATCACGAACGTATCTGCCGTGTGATACGATGACGCCTTGCTCATCAAATAGACCGCGATGCCGCCGAAGTCCGACGGTTCGCCGAAACGGCGCACCGGAATGCGCGGCATGACATTGGCGACGAATTTCTCGTTGCCCATGATCCCGGCGGTCATGTCGCTCTTGATCCAGCCCGGCAGGATCGCGTTGGCCGTCACGCCCTGCCGCGCCAGTTCAACGGCGAGCGCGCGCACCAGCGCATTGATCGCCGCCTTGGTCGCCGCATAGTGTTCGTTACGGGCAGTGCCGAAGATCGAGGCAAGACTCGATGTCGCAACCAGGCGGCCGAATTTGTCGCCAGCCTCCGCGCGTTCGGTCATATGCCGCGCGGCAACCTGGAAGGCATGGAAGACGCCGTCCAGATTGGTGGCGAACATGGTACGCCACTGCTCTTCGGTGCGGTCGATGAAATTGTGCCGGCCGCCGCCGCCGATGCCGGCATTGGCGAAGCAGCCATCGACGCGTCCGAATTTCTTGAGCGTGGCATCCATCGCCGCCTTCACCGAGGCGGTGTCGGTCACGTCGCAGACCAGCGTATCGACCTTGCCGGTGCAGTCCGCCATGGTGGCAGCCGCGGCCTTGTTCTTCTCGGCGTTGCGGCCCCAGATCGAGACGTTGCAACCGGCGGTGGCCAGTGCCTGTGCGATGCCGAGGCCGATACCGCCATTGCCGCCGGTGATGACGGCCACGCGGCCGCTGAGGTCGAATATCTGTGTAGACGTTGCCATGTCAGCGTTTCCATGTTTGGCGCGCGTTATGCCGTGCGTCCGTTGGTGGGCTGGTGTTCCCCAGGAAGCATGGACAAGCGCGTCCGAAAAATCAAATATGCCGCCTGACATACAATCGCATGATCCCGAAAAGTGGATGCCGGTTTTCGGATCAGATCATGCCCAGACAGAGCTTCCACACCGCGGAATAAACACGCGGATCATCCCGTGAGGAAACCATGCAGTTCAAACACGTCACGCTCGATTTCGACGGCAATGTCGCCATCCTGAAGCTCGATCATCAGGAGGTCATGAACGCGGTCTCGGTCGACATGCTTGGCGGTCTCGGCGAGGCGCTGGACGAGATCGATGATCGCAAGGCCGACGTGCGCTGCGTGGTCCTCACCGGTGCCGGCCGTGCCTTCTGCACGGGCGCCAATCTTCAGGGGCGCAACAATCAGCTCACAAAGGCGCGCAGCAACGCCGGCGCCACGCTGGAGACCGCCTTCCATCCGTTCCTGCGGCGGCTGCAGAACCTGCATTGCCCGATCGTCACCGCGGTGAATGGCCCCGCCGCCGGCGCCGGCATGAGCTTCGCGCTGATGGGCGATCTCATTTTGTGCGCGCGCTCGTCCTATTTCCTGCAGGCGTTCCGTCGTATCGGGCTGGTGCCGGATTGCGGCTCGACCTGGATCCTGCCGCGCTTGATCGGCAAGGCGCGTTCGGTCGAACTGTCGTTGCTTGGTGAAAAGCTGCCGGCCGAGAAGGCGCTGGAATGGGGCCTCGTCAATCGCGTCTATGACGATGCGGCGCTGATGGATGAAGCCATGAAGCTCGCCCATGAACTCGCCAACGGCCCGACCATCGCACTGTCGTTGATCCGCAAGCTCTACTGGGAAAGCCCGGAGAATTCCTTTGAGGACCAGATCAATCTCGAGGTCAAATCGCAGCGCGCCGCCGGTGCTTCGCCGGACTTCAAGGAAGGCGTCGCGGCGTTCCTGGAAAAACGTCCGGCCAAGTTCACGGGCCAGTAAGCCTTGAGAACGGCGTCCGTCGCGGAGCTGCTCGCACGCAGCGTCACGTCGTGGTGCAATGGCGCCACCGGCGTGACGGATGCAAAGCGTTTGTCCGGTGGCGCCAGCCAAGAGACGTGGTCGTTCGACATCACGCATCCTGATGGTGCCATCGGCGCCATCCTGCGCCGCGCGCCGTCGGGCTATGGTGCTGCGCCCGGCCGAGCCGCAGGGCTCGATGCCGAAGCGGTGCTGATGCAGCTGGCCTTTGATGCCAGCGTACCGTCGCCGAAGGTGCTGCACGTTCTCAGACCGGATGACGATCTGGGAACCGGCTTCATCATGCAGCGAGTCGCTGGCGAAACCATCCCGCGCAAGATTTTGCGCGACGAAGAATTCGCCGACGCACGGCCCAAACTCGCCCGGCAATGCGGCGAGATCCTCGCCGGAATCCACGGGCTGTCCGCTGCAAGCCTGCCGCAGCTTCGCCGCATGACTGCCGCAGCAGAAATCGCCGAATTACAGCGCGAGATCGACGGCTTCGACTGGCCGCGCCCGGTGTTCCAGCTGGCGCTGCGCTGGCTGCGCGATAATGATCCCGGCCCATCAGAACGCGTCACCTTGGTGCATGGCGATTTCCGCCATGGCAATCTGATGATTGGTTCTGACGGCATCCGCGCGGTGCTCGACTGGGAGCTCGCGCATCTCGGTGATCCCATGGAGGATCTCGGCTGGATCTGCGTCAATTCGTGGCGCTTCGGCGTCATCGACAAGCCGGTCGGCGGTTTCGGCACCTATGAGGAATTGTTCGCTGGTTATGAGGCGGCTAGCGGAATCGCTGTCGATGCACAGCGGGTGAAATTCTGGGAAGTGATGGGCACGCTGCGCTGGGGCGTGATGTGCGTTGGCATGATGCAGCGGTTTCGTCTCGGCCCAGATCATTCGATGGAGCGCGCGATGATCGGACGGCGCTCGTCGGAGACGGAGATCGATCTGCTCAGACTATTGGCACCGCGCGCATGATCCCGAAAAGTGGCGACCGGTTTTCGGATCAGATCATGCGCAAAAACAAGGTGATGACATGCAGGATGAACCGAGGCCGGACGAACTGGTGAAGGCCGTCGCGGATTTTCTCCGCAACGACATTGCACCTCAAATCTCAGGTCATGCCGCCTTCAAGCTGCGTGTCGCGATCAACGCGCTCGATCTCGTGACACGGCAACTGACACTGGCCGGCGACAGCGATGCTGCCGAGCTGCATGGCTTGACAATGCTGCTCGGCGTGCATGGCACGCTCAACGGGTTGAACCAGGATCTCGCCGACCGTATCGCGCAAGGCGATATCGATCTCACGACGCCCTGTGTGAAGGAGCATCTGTGGCAGACGACACTGGCGAAGCTCGCTGTCGATCAGCCGAACTACGCAGCGTACAAACGCGAGCTGGAACCGAAGTAAGCGCTGAAGCGCTACTTCCCCTTCCAGTTCGGCTTGCGCTTTTCGGAGAACGCCTTCGGTCCTTCGACGTAATCCTCCGATGCCGCCATCGCCTTGACCGCCGGATATTCGCGCTGCTCAGTGATCGCCTGTTCCAGCGACACCGCCATGCCCTTCTGGATTGCCTGCTTGGAGGCGCGGATGGACATCGGTGAGTTCTGGCAGATCGTTTCGGCCCAGCGCAGCGCGGCGTTCAGGGCCTCGCCCTGCGGCACCACTTCGTTGACGAAGCCGAGCTCATAGCCTTCCTGCGGCTTCACATGGCGCGCGGTGAGGATCATCCCCATGGCGCGCTTCATGCCGATCTGGCGCGGCAGTCGCTGCAGGCCGCCAGCGAGTGCGGCGAGGCCGACGCGCGGCTCGGGCAGTGCAAAGGTCGCGTTCTCCGCGGCGATGATGAGGTCGCAGGCCAGCGCAATCTCGAAGCCACCGCCCATGGCAACGCCGTTCACCGCGGCGATGATCGGCTTGTCGCAATCGAAGCGCGCGGTGAGGCCGGCGAAGCCCGACGTGTTCCAGCCGCGCTTGCCGCCGGCGGCCTGCCATTTGAGGTCATTACCAGCGCAGAACGCCTTGTCGCCGGCGCCGGTGACGATCGCCACCCACTGTTCGGGATCACTGGCGAAGTCGTTGAACACCTCGTGCAACTCGTTATGCGCATCGGTGTGCAGTGCGTTGTAAACTTCCGGACGCGACAGCGTCACGATTGTGATCGGTCCCTTGCGGGTCACGGTTGAGAATTGCAGAGCCATCGCGGCCTCCCTTTTGTTTTTCGTTAGGCAGAATTTACGCCGCGCGGGCGCGCTTGACTTGATTGGACGATGCCATCTTAATCGCTCGATTAACAAGAGCAACAAAGCTCACACAAAAACATCGGGAGCAGCGCCGTGGATTTCTCCTTGCCGGCCGATCTGGTCGCCTATCTCGCCGAACTCGATTCATTCATCCTGCGCGAGATCAAACCGCTCGAAGAGCGGGATGACAATATCCGCTTCTTCGATCATCGCCGCGAATGGGCGCGCACCGATTTCGACAATGGCGGGCTGCCGCGGCATGAATGGGAGCAGCTGCTGCGTCAGGCGAAGAATCTCGCCGACGGCGCCGGCCATCTGCGCTTTGCAATTCCAAAGCGCTATGGCGGCAAAGATGGCAGCAATCTCTGGATGGCTGTCATCCGCGAACATTTCGCCGCCAAAGGCCTCGGCCTGCACAACGATCTGCAGAACGAACATTCCATTGTCGGCAATCTGCCGCTGGTGACGATGCTGGATCGTTACGGCCGCGAGGACCAGAAGGAGATGATCGAGGGCTCGATCACCGGCAAATATCGCATCACCTTCGGCCTCACCGAACCCGAGCACGGCTCCGATGCCACGCATATGGAGACGACGGCCGTCGAGGCGACGCGTGATGGCGTTAAGGGCTGGGTCATCAACGGCGAGAAGATGTGGACCACGGGCATGCACGTGGCCACGCATTGCGCGCTGTTCGCGCGCACGTCGGGGAACGATGGCGATGCGCGCGGTATCACCTGTTTCCTGGTGCCGGCGAAGGCTGCGGGCGTGAAGATTGAAGAGTATATGTGGACCTTCAACATGCCCACGGACCATCCGCGCGTGTCATTCACCGATGTGTTCGTGCCGGATGATGCACTGTTCGGCGAGATCGGTCGCGGTTTGTCACTGGCGCAGTGCTTCGTGCATGAGAACCGCATCCGTCAGGCGGCGAGCTCACTCGGCGCCGCAGTCTATTGCATCAATGAAAGCGTGAAATATGCGCGCGAGCGAAAACCGTTCGGCGAGGAGCTGGCGCGCAACCAGGGAATTCAGTTTCCGTTGGTCGAGCTGGCGACGCAGGCGGAGATGCTGCGACTCCTGATCCGCAAGACGGCGTGGGAGATGGACCAGCTCACCCAGGCGCAGGTCGAACACACGCTGTCCGACAAGGTGTCGATGTGTAACTACTGGGCCAACCGGCTGTGCTGCGAGTCCGCCGATCGCGCGATGCAGGTGCATGGCGGCATGGGCTATTCACGGCACAAGCCGTTCGAACACATCTATCGCCATCACCGTCGCTATCGCATCACCGAAGGCAGCGAGGAAATCCAGAAGCGCAAGGTTGCAGGATTCCTGTTTGGCTATATGGGCGTCAACAAGCACTGATGTGCTGCGTCAGTTGATGTAGCCTGGAATTTCTGCAGGCGAGGTCACCAGGTGCTTCGCCCCGGCGCTCGTTAGCTCCTCGCGGCCGCCATAGCCATAGAGTACGCCGATCGCCGGAATGCCGTTATTCGCTGCGCCGATGATGTCGTGCTTGCGATCGCCGATCATGATCGCTCGCGCGGGATCGGCGGAGGTTTCGTCGAGCGCATAACGCAGCAGGTCGCTCTTGTCGACGCGAGTGCCATCGAGCTCTGAGCCAAATACGCGCGTGAAGTATTGGCGCAGGCCGAAGTGATCGACGATGCGATCGGCAAATACATGCGGCTTGCTGGTGGCGACAAACAGCCGGCGGCCTGTTGTGTGCAACGTATCGAGCGTCGCGGTGATGCCATCATAAAGCGTGTTCTCGAACAGGCCGATCGTGCCGAAGCGTTCGCGATAGAGTTCGACGCCGCGATCGGCATCTTTCTCGCTGCCGAGCAGTGCCACGAAGCTGGCGCGCAGCGGTGGGCCGATGCACCAGGTCAGTTCGTCCTGTGTCGGGACGGGAAGCCCGAGCTTGCCGAGCGCATACTGGATCGAGCCCGTGATGCCGATCTTGGGATCGGTCAGCGTCCCGTCGAGATCGAAAAAGACAGTGTCGATGGCATGTGGCTTCATCTAGTTCGCATACCTTGCGGTGAGATCGCGCGAGATCCGCGAGCCTTCGTCGATATAGCGGCGGATCGCGATACTGGCAGCAGGCGTGCAGGTCCGGTAGGTCTGCTGGAAGCCGTTATAGCCGCGGTTGAAACCGGCGATCATGCGGGCGCGGCGCTCGCCCGACGGCGTCTCGGCATCGACCAGCGCCTGCATTTCGTTGCGCCATTTGTTGCCTTCGTTGTTGCCGCAGATGCCGCGCAGATAATGCAGCGCGCCGAGAATCTCGGACATCCGCTGCAGGTCATTGTCGAACGGCGCAGCCGTGTCCTGTGCCCGGGCAGAGCCAGCGCAGGTCATCGCAATGGTCAGAATGATGAGCAGATGCTTCAACATGAATGGTCCCGGAACCCGGCTGATATGCCTTTTCAAGGCGTCTGAAGCAAGGCAACGCTGCTGGTGCGGCAAGGAGCTATCTATGGTCCGACCAGATCTTCCGCCATAGCGAGGATCGGGCCGAGGCCATCGGTGGTTTTGAAGGCGCCGAGATCGTCCGGCGCGACCCACTGGAAATCGTCAAGTTCGTCATTCAGCTCGGGCTCGCCAGCCACCCAGCGAGCGGCAAAGGCCATGATCAGGTAATGCCCCGCGACCTTGTCGTTGGGCAGCACTTCGCGGAAGCCGGACAGGCCGACAATATCGATGGTCAGCCCGGTTTCCTCCATCACCTCGCGTGCGAGCGCGACGGCGAGGGATTCGCCGAATTCCACGCGTCCGCCGGGGAGCGAATAGAAGCCCTTGCCCGGCGAGCGGGCGCGGCGGACCAGCAGTACCTTGCCATCCCGGAAGATGGCGGCGCTGGTAGCGAGCTGCGGATGGGTAGGAGGCGTGTCGGTCACGAGGTCATTGCGCCATAATGCTATCGATGTCGGATTCCTGATCGCGGCCGTTGATAATGCCGCCGGCCGTTCCGACCATGGGCTTGACCCAGCCGGCAGCCTGTTCGGCCAGCATGGCGCGGGTCCGGTCCTGCTGCACGGTGCGCATGGCTTCGCCGACAGTTGTCAGGATTTGCGTCATGTTCGCGACCAGCGCATCGAATTCTGCACGGATGGCCGGGCGTGCAGCCTCATAGGATGCGATGGCGAGATCGCGTGCCTTGAAGTTGGATTTGATGAAGTGCTCGGCATAGCTGAGCGGCTGCCATTCCAGGAACAGCTCATAGCAGTCCGGCATGTCCGGGATCAGCTCGAGCAACATGATGGCTTCATTGAAGTGATTGAGATAGTCGGTCGCCAGACCCGTGCGTGGGTTGATATTGGCGGCCATCAGCTCGGCAGCGGACGCGACGGGGCCGGCACCGGCACTGGCCAGATCGTGATGGTCATGCTGCGCCGGTTGTATGGCCGTCAGGGTCATATGTCGCACTGTTGGGGTTTTGGGTTAAAACCGCCTGAAGAGGCAGGATTGCGGATCGAGAATGTGCGGGCGGTTTGTCATTACATCAGCGCCGGAAGCGTTACGGCAGGTATTCAGTTATATCGAGCAACCGAATTTTCCTGCGAGGTACAATATTGCGCCGACGCAGCCGGTTCCTGTTGTCATCGTTGAAAACGGATCCCGGCATTTCCGTCTAATGCGATGGGGCCTTTTGCCCTCCTGGGTCAAGGACCCGCGGAAGTTTACGCTTCTGATTAATGCACGCGCCGAGACGGTGCAAGAAAAGCCGGCCTTCAAAAACGCGATTCGCCGCCGCCGCTGTCTGATTCCGGCCGATGGCTATTACGAATGGCAAAATCGCGGTGAACGCAAACAACCGTATTTTATCCACCCACGTGCAGGCGGGCCTATGGGATTCGCAGGTCTTGCGGAGACCTGGATGGGACCGAACGGCGAAGAAGTCGACACGATTGCGATCATCACCGCGGAAGCCAGCACGGGCATGTCGGTACTGCACCATCGCGTGCCGGTGACGATCGCACCCGATCATTTCGGCCAGTGGCTCGATTGCAGTTCGGATAGCGCGTCCGACGTGATGACGATGCTCGCTGCGCCCGCAGACGGCACCTTCGCCTGGCATCCGGTGGCGATGGCCGTCAACAAGGTGGCCAATGACGATGCGCAACTGATCCTGCCGATCTCGGCGGAAGAGGCCGCTGTGGAGCAGGTGAAGCCGATGAGGGCGCCGCGCAAGGTCGTGGTGGTCGAGGACGACGGGCAGGGATCATTGTTCTAGTTCAGGGCGTCAGCGGCCGTCCGTCGAGCCACTTGGCATAGATCACGCGCTTCTGTTCGCCGTAGCCGAGCGACTCATAAAACGCCTGCACCTTGGTATTATCCGAGCGCACCATGAGCTGCATCTTCTCGATGCCGCGCTCGCGCAGCCAGTCTTCGGCTGCACTCATGATGCCGCGGCCGAAATCCTGGCGCTGGTGGTCGGGATCGACCGAGACGTAATAGACCCAGCCGCGATGGCCATCATGGCCGACCAGCACGGAGGCGACGATGGTCCTTCCCTTGCGACCGACCAGGACATCGGCATTGGTGCCTGCGCGCGCCAGCCTGATATCGGCCTCCGGATCGTTCCAGGGCCGCACCAGTCCGCAGCGCAGCCAGAGCTGAACGACCGCTTGAATGTCGGTGTCGACGAGCCGGGCAACTTTCAATGTTGCACCGGCAGCAGCACCTTGCCCGGATTGAGGATGTTCAGCGGATCCAGCATCGCCTTCAAGCTGCGCATCAGCTCGATGGCGACGGGGTCCTTCACCGAGGGCAGCTCAGCCGCCTTCATCTGGCCGATGCCATGTTCGGCGGAGATCGAACCGCCCATGCGCAACACGACGTCGAAGACGACTTCGTTGACGTCGTGCCAGCGCGCCAGGAATTTCTCGCGGCCGTCGCTGTCGCCGAGCGTCTCCTTGGGCTGCGTGACATTGTAGTGGATGTTGCCGTCGCCGAGATGACCGAACGGCACCGGACGTGCGCCGGGCATCAGCTTCACGACGGCCGCATTGGCTTCGGCGATGAAGGCGGGTACGGAAGCGACCGGCACCGAGATATCGTGCTTGATCGATCCGCCTTCCGGCTTCTGCGCTGGCGAGATTTCCTCGCGCAGTTTCCAGAACGCCTGACGGTGGGCGATATTTTCGGCAATCACGGCGTCATCCACGATGCCGTCTTCGAAGCCGCGTTCGAGGATCGCCTCCAATGTCGCGCGGGCATCGTCGCGTCCCGACGACAATTCCATCAAGACATACCAGGCGTGTTTGCTGGAGAGCGGATCGCGAATGCCGATACCGTGACGGACGCTGAAATCGACAGCGATATCGGCGATCAGTTCGAAACTGGTGAGGTTGCCGCCGGCCTCGGAGCGGGAGATGCTGAGCAGCTTCAGCGCATCGTCCGGCGACTTCAGGCCGACAAAGGCGGTCTCGACCGCGCGCGGCTTCGGAAACAGTTTCAGCGTTGCCGCGGTGATGATGCCGAGCGAGCCTTCAGCGCCGATGAAGATATTGCGCAGGTCGTAACCGGTATTGTCCTTCTTCAGCTTCGACAGGCCATTGAGAATGCGGCCATCGGCCAGCACGACTTCGAGGCCGAGGGCCATCTCCCGCGCGACGCCATAGGCGAGGGCGGTCGTACCGCCGGCATTGCTGGAGAGATTGCCGCCGATGGTGCAGCTGCCTTCGGAGCCCAGCGACAGCGGAAACAGCCGGTCGGCTTCGGCGGCGCGCTGCTGCGCGACCTGCAGCACGAGGCCGGCTTCCACCGTCATGGTGTTGGACGAGGTGTCCAGATCGCGCACCTTGTCCATCCGGCGTATCGACAGCACGACCTCGCCGCCATAAGGCGTCTGGCCGCCGACGAGCCCGGTATTGCCGCCTTGCGGCACCAGTGCGGTGCGGGTCTCGGTGGCGAGCTTGCAGATCGCGGCGACTTCGGCAGTAGAGCCCGGGCGCAGCACCAGCGGCGAGGTGCCGAAAAACAGGTTGCGATCCTCGGTGACGTATTGGTGCACGTCGGCCTGATCGGTGATGGCGTATTTGTCGCCAACGATGGCCCGGAAGCGCGCGATGGTTTCGGGGGAGAGCGTGGGCGGCTTCGGCTGGACGATATTCATAACTATTCCCTAAGCGCGTTTCTTGGTCTTGCGTTCGAGTTACACGGCGGCGCGGCGCAGCCGGTCATTGATGGCTTCGCCGAGCCCGTGGTTCGGCACCGGCATCACCGCGATGCCGCTCGCGCCCGAAGCTATAGCAGCGGCGTCGAGTGCGCGAAGATAGCCGAAAAGATTGGTGGCGGCTTCCCCGAGATCGCCCTGTTCGGACAAATTCAGGACAGCGGCGGCGGCCTCGATGCCCGGCAGCGGGGCCGATCCGAAAGCCAGTAGCGCCTCGCCGGGATTCACAGCCTCGGCCAGCAGCCGCACCCGTGTCCGCGGCGCATAATGCGAGGCCAGCATGCCCGGCGCCAGCGGCTGGTTTGTATCGCTTGCGGGTTCGTCCGGCGGGCTCGCCAGTGACTGGCCCAACACCCGTTCGATCGCCTCTCGCGGCAGGCCACCGGGGCGGAGCAGCATCGGCGTGTCGAAACAACCGACGATGGTGGATTCAACGCCCACTTCAACCGGTCCGCCATCGAGAATCATGTCGATCCGGCCATCCAGATCACTCAGCACATGGGCTGCGGTGGTCGGCGAGACATGTCCGGAGATATTGGCCGATGGCGCCACCACGGCACCGCCAAAGGCCCGCAGGAGCGCGTGGGCCACGGGATGCGCAGGCACACGAATGGCAACGGTGTCGAGGCCGGCGGTGGCCAGATCGGCCACCGGGCAGTCCGCCGCCTTGGGCAGCACCAGCGTCAGCGGCCCCGGCCAGAACGTCTCAGCAAGCGCCAGCGCGCGCGCATCGAATCGGGCAATGCGCCGGGCAGCGGCGAGATCGGCCACATGGGCGATCAGCGGATTGAACGACGGCCGGCCTTTGGCTTCATAGATCCCCGCCACGGCCCGCGGATTGGCCGCATCGGCGCCGAGCCCATAGACCGTCTCTGTCGGGAACGCCAGCAGCCCGCCCGCGCGCAGGCAGCGCGCCGCCTCCGCAATATGGGCGGCGTCGGCGGGGCTCATCCGGGTCGTCAGGCCTACGGCCATGCAGGGCAGATCCTTGTCTTCAAAATTGGTCAAGCTTCTTTACCGGGGTTCTTGCAGGATGCGAAACCCAAGGCTATAAGCCGCGCTCTTAGTCGGAGTGTGGCTCAGCCCGGTAGAGCACTGCGTTCGGGACGCAGGGGTCGCAGGTTCGAATCCTGCCACTCCGACCATGATTTCAATGACTTAGTCATTTCGCTGTTCTCCCGAGCAACGAAATGGGCGAGCTGTAGCGTTCTCCCTGCAATTCGACCCGAGTTGGCGCTACCGCGCCCCTGAGCCGGCACCGATCAAACTCGTTAGCGAGTTCTTCTCCTTGATAGCGAAGGTCTCCGTCCAATCCGAAAATCAGCGGTCGGTCGTCGAGCTTTTCAAAACCCATTTTGCAGGAGCGGCCGGAACGATTTCGCACCGCAGCTCTGGCTTGGGGTGGGCTCAGTCTGATCTTGACTCGTTGATGCGCGATGCAGCTGTGAACGCACCTCTTCATCGAAGCCTTTTTCGAAGCTTCGGAAATCTTAAAGCGCCAAGGGCTTCATACACCCGACGTTGGCATCATCAATTCCGCGTTGGAAGAAAGTGAAGCGAACTACCGGATAATACTGCCGCACTTAATGCGCTTGGATCAAGGTCGCGCGCCAGTTGTGGCGGTTGCTACGTCGCCGACACTTGACGTCCAAGCTCAAGAGGTCATTCAGAAATCCCTTAAAAATTCGCAGGACTATCTTACCACTGGGAGATATCGCGAGCCGTTCACTGTAGAGCGCATAACCCTGCAGACCGAGCGCGCGTCGCACCTGGCTGAGCTATTGCCGGCGAGCCGGAAGACGAGACGAAGAAAGTTATCATGAAGAAGGACGGCAAGGGTGGCCGATAACGCCGCCTATGCTATGAACTGGCGGTCATCAAGGCTCTTTCGATTTGCGCTGTCTCAATCGATTTGATGGCAGTAAAACTCTTTCTGCTAGCAATGCCCGCTCGGGATCGTGATTCGATAATATCCATAGAGCGCAAGCAGTGTTTGCCCTATAAAGCCGAGCGCGTCAGCATCGCTTGCTGGCGGGCCGCCGGTTCAACGCAGCCGATCGGCCGAGCTATTTGTTCGGCGAGACGATGCCGCAATAGAATGTGCGGCACTCGCGAAATCATGATCAGCAAGCAATCGATAGACGCATCGCAGCTGCAGGATCGCCCCTTTTGAGAGGCATTCTTCGCCGAATCGAACGCATAGGGAAAATCCTGATGAGCACTCTCGCGATTATTGTTTTGTCTTTCTTTACCGGCTTTGCGGCGTGTCTGGCCCTCATGGTGTTTCTCCCCGAGCCCGACGAACAGGCCCTGTCTCCGCCCAATTCGGCAAGAAGTTTCTGAACATCGTTCTTTGCTGCTGCGCGCCGATGGCACTTCGTGATAGCGAAGTGCCATGCCCATATCTTCACATCTAGCCGCCGTGCGGGCCAAAGTTGGCCATGATCTTTTGACCTTGTGTGCAGCTTCCATTTCCATTTTCGATGGGGAGGGCCGGTTGCTCCTCGGCAAGGATGCCGAGACAGATTTTTGGACTTTGCCGGGAGGCGCGGTCGATCCCGTTGAGCAGCCATCCGACGCTGCGGTTCGGGAGTGTTTTGAAGAGACCGGGCTTCAGGTAGAGATCACTCGACTGATTGGTGTCTTTGGTGGCCAAGAATTTCTGATCACTTACCCGAATGGCGACGTTACCTATTACACGACAATCGCCTTCGAAGCTCGCATCGTTGGCGGAGCGCATCAGCCAGACGGTGTTGAGATGGCGCGATTGGCCTACTTCTCCAGGGAAGATTGCGCCAACCTGAATCTTTCCCCGTCAAGTCGAGTTATATCGGAGCGCGCATTCGAGCGACCCTCAACTCCGTGGTTCAGCGTCTCTACTTGGAAGCCGGAAGCGATCTAGGTGGATCTCAGTACGATCGCACTCATGCTTGCAGCTGGACTACTGCACGCGGCGTGGCATGCCATTGTCAAGAGCGGCAATGGTCTAGCAACACTCACCGGTATGGGTGTCGCCAGCGCGTTACTGACGTCGCCATTTCTGTTTTATGTCGAACCTCTCGCTCGCGAGGCGTGGCCCGCTCTTGCGTTGTCGATCCTGCTGCACGCCGGTTACAAGATCGGGCTCGCGCATGCCTATAATCATGGTGACCTCAGCAGAGCGTATCCACTGGCGCGTGGGCTGGTTCCGTTGTGCGCGCTCCCTATCTCGTACCTCTTGCTCGACCAGATCCCGACAGGATGGGAACTCGTCGGAATTGTCGTCGTGTCGATTGGGGTTATCGCGATCGCGACCGAACGGTCGCCATCGTGGAGCAGGGGAAAGCTCATCTTGCCGGCGCTCGGAGCGAGCCTCATGGTTGCTGGTTACTCCGTCGTTGACGCCTATGGCGTACGCCTTGTCGGATGGTCCGCGTTCACCGCATGGTTGATCGTGCTAGATAGCGTAGCGTTTCTGATCATCGGCAGCTTACTCGGCGGCCGCGTGATTTGGAGGCAGATGGGCGAATCCTGGCGAACGACCACGGTCGCTGGCATCCTAGGTCTTTGCTCGTTCGGCGTATTTTTATGGGCACTTAACCGAAATCCAGTGGCCTCGGTCGTAGCTTTCCGCGAATGCAGTCTGATCTTTGCGACGATCATTGCATTCGCAATCCTGCAAGAGCGGATCTCTATTTATCGCCTGGCTGCAGTCTCGACCGTTGCCGTCGGCCTGTTCATGATCGGGATGGCCCGATAGTTAGACGATGTCATAATGACTGGCAATAATATGCCAGCTGGCCTCAGGGCGTGAAGCGATATCGTGTGCTGAGAGTATCTGAGCGCCATTCATATCCCATTCGGTCAGAGCGCCGTTCGCGTTTTGCCAGAGGATGTCGGCCTTGCCGTCGCCGCTGAAGTCTGCGACCTCGGCAATATGCCAGGACGTATCCGGAACCGATCCGATTGATTGGCCAGATACTAACTGACCGCCATTCATTGACCAAACGACTGTTTGCCCGTTGTTATTGTGCCAAAGAATGTCCGCGGTGCCGTTGCCATCAAAATCGCCTGTGCCGGCGACATGCCATGTGAGATCTGGCTGAACCGCGACGTTATTTCCTGAAATGCTGGCCCCGTTCATCGCCCAAACGTTCACGGTCCCCGTAGTGCTCCGCCAGAGCACGTCACTGTTACCATCGCCGTTGAAGTCGGCGATCGATTGAACTTTCCAAGTCGGATCAGGCTGTGCCGCGAGGTTGGAAGTGGACGAAACTTGACTTCCGTTCATTTGCCACTCTGCCAATGCACCGCTGGTGTGCCGCCATAGAATATCAGCTCTTCCGTCGCCATTGAAATCGCCCGAGCCCTGGATGGACCACGAAGAGTCCATTTGAGCAGCGAGTCCCTTGCCGCTTGTAATTTGAGTTCCGTTTGTTCCCGCCATCGTCCAAATGGCGAGTGCGCCGTTGTCATTTCTCCAAAGAATATCACTGCGCCCATCCCCGTTAAAATCGGATTCATTTGTTTGTATGTGCCAAGACAATCCGGGATTAGAGCCGATGGCATCTCCCGTGAGAATCTGCCCGCCACTGCCCATCGTCCATACGGCCAGCGATCCGTTGCTATTCTGCCAGAGGATGTCGGCGTGAGCGTCGCCGTTGAAGTCGTTTGGCAGTCCTTTAACCGTCGGAGCTGCGCCGTAAAGCGCTTGAATTCCATGCACGTCGGATTGCGTTAGGTCGTTAATGCTCGCGCTTGCGTATGAGTTCATGATAGCGGGCGAAACGTTATAGTGGTCTAGACCGATCGCGTGTCCAATCTCGTGTAAGGCCACCGAGAAGAAATTCACGCCTGCATTGCTTGAGATCTGACTTCCTGACAGATGCCAACCTTCACCACTGTCGAACTCAATCGATGCCGATAGCAGACGTGTGCCGGAGTAGCTGTAGTTGGCCACACCGAGAACATTGTTCAGTCCGTCGATCGCACCGAGTGTAAAGTCGATCTGAGATGACGCTGTCGAGCCGACCTGTTGGAAAGTTATATTGGCGTAGGTTGCCCAATCCAAAAATGCAGATGTGATGTAAGGCACGAACCAGGACGGAATGGTGCTGTCGATAGCCCACGTAACTACTCCACCGGCAGTTCCAAGTCCGCCGGTGCCCCATCTAGGACCTTCCAGAGCATAATCCGCCATTTAATCCTCCGACTCCTGAGGAGGAGGAGGCTCAGGCCGGCCGCTTAACGGCCGGTTAACAAGCAGTAGTAGTTTGTTGCGGTTAAGACCGATCAGGAGGGCGAGGGCGCAGAGATTCGATCCCGTGCGGCGGCAAGCTGAGGGCCGTCCAGGCGCTCGAGGCCTGGCTAAAGCGGCGGCCATCACCGAGGGGCCTATCTTCCGGGAAGTCGATCGACACGGCCGCGTCGGTGCCGCCGCGCTGTCTGACAGATCGGTGGCCCGCATCGTCAAGAGGGCGCTCGGCGTGGCGGGTTGCCGCACTTGCAGCCACATCGGAAAGCCGTCCAGTCTCATGCCCGGGCGGCTTTTTTGCTGTCTTCCGACTATTCATTGCTCTGTGAAAGTCTGAAAGCGGGCAACGAATTGGCAATGTAATGGCTGTTTCGGGCGTGAACAAAACGTGCCGAATTAGAAAGGTAAGTCAATAAGATCAATCCCTTGAGATTAATGCACTGCGTTCGGGACGCAGGGGTCGCAGGTTCGAATCCTGCCACTCCGACCATGATTTCAATGACTTAGCGTCCTTTTGCGACGTTGCCGTCTGTCAAGAATCTCCCGATTTTCATCTGAGTACAGCCACTCGGGCGCGCGAGCCGCTGCGGCGCGCAGCTATCCGCCCTCAAAAACGCGCTTGCGGGCGTTTTCGATATGCGACCGCATGGCTTCGCGAGCTCCGGCTTCGTCTCTGGAGGCGATCGCATCGAGCACGGCCCGGTGCTCCTCTTGCCCACGCAGAAGTCGATCGCGAGGCTGAATCAAGGAGAGGTTTCGATTGAGCGTGATGCCTACGCTCACCTGAGACTGGATCGCGGCGAGAGTCGCGGCGAAGAAGCGGTTGCCGGTGGCCTCTGCGACCGAACGGTGGAACGCGATGTCTTCCTCTACGCCGAGCGCGGCATCCGCGATCACTTGATCCAGTGCCGCGATAGCGTCGCGGATCCGGCGCAGACCTTCCGGGTCGTGATCGCGCGCGGCAAGCGCGGCGGCTTCTCCTTCGATGCCGATCCGAAATACGAAACAGCGCTGTATGTCGGCAATGCTTCCCACGGGAGCGTAGTTGTAAACGTCTGCCGCGGGACGTCGCATCACGAACGAACCGGCGCCCTGCCGCGATGCGACGACGCCGTCATCGCGCAGCCGCATCAGTGCTTCACGGACGACCGGGCGTGAAACGCCAAGCTGATCTGCCAGGCGTGTCTCAGGAGGGAGCCGCGAATTGACCGGGTAGATTCCCACCGTGATCTGGCTGAGGACATGATCGTAGACGCGGTCGCTAAGCTTTCCCGTCACAGCCGGGCGCTCCGGAATGTCGTCCCGTTTGACCGTTGAGCCCATGTTCACCCCGTCCTTGCTCCGAACACGCTCCAGTCTTTGGCAACATTACATCTTTTTGACAAGTCGGTGCACTCCCGCTGACAATCCGGGATTGCAGCGCTGGCCAAACTGCTTGGGCGCAAGCGGTCGTGAGAGCGTCGGTCAGGCGCGGGCGGCGGCGTCTGATAGCCAGGCCTCGATCAGCCGCTGCACGTGAAGCGCAGAGCGCACGCTATTGGACGGCTCGCGTCGTTCTTCGATTGCATCCAGCATCTCGGTGATCACGCCCCGATGTGGCCCGTGATCGAATGCCATCGGATCGGCACCACCTCCGCCCGATTGCGAAGTCCCGACCGTCTCTGGCGGACCTTCGTGACGATGGATGACCAATTGAAACGTCTCGAGATAGGCCGAACCGCGCGCGCCCGCGATTTCGATACGCTCCGGATAGCCGGGCCGCGCAACACTGGTGGCATCGAGCACGCCGATGGCACCGCTTTGGAAACGGACCGCGGCCGCGGTCACGTCTTCCGTATCGATCGTTCGGAGCGGTGAGGTCGATGCAAAACCGGCGACGTCCTTGTGCGGTCCCACGAAATGCAGAAGCAGATCGAGCGTATGGATGGCCTGTGTGAGCAATACGCCGCCGCCATCGCGAGCCTTCATGCCGCGGTCCGGTTGACGGAAATAGGCGTCATCACGCCACCAGCGGATCGATGCACTCGCCGACAGGATATCGCCCAGATCTCCCTGATCCAGCACCGCCTTCAGGCGTAGTGCTGCGGAACGAAAGCGATGTTGCAGGCACACGCCGCACCACACGCCGGCAGCCTCCGTGACGGCCGCGAGTTCCTCACCCCTGGCCACCGATATCTCGACGGGCTTCTCCACCAGAATGTGCTTCCCTGCTGCGGCTGCAGCCTGCACGGTCGCCAGATGCGTTCCAGGGGGCGTCAGTATCAGGACGAGATCGAGATCTGAGCGCGACAGCAAATCCTCTTGGCTATCGAAAACCGGAACGCCCCATTGCTGTGAAAACGCTGACCGCCGGTCCGCTGACGGCGCAAATCCGCCGACGATCGTAATCCGTCCCTGCGCCTGCAATTCAAGCAACGAAAGAATATGCGGCTTCACCGCCATTCCGAGCCCAATCAGGCCGACTCCAATTGGCATGCGTTTCTCCCGATGGCCGACCTTCTCAAGGCGCCGACTTGTCGGCTCTTAGGGGCGGGTATGACGTCACAGATTGATATGCGAGCGAGCAAGACGGGCAAGGTGCGACATCGCGACATCAGCAAGTCCTGCTCATGATCGGCCGATTGCGATCTCCCAATGCTTGACAGATGTCGCCTAACTCGTCGATGCTATGTTTACAAATAAATGACAACCGCGCGCGACGCGGGTGCATATGCCAGGGAGGAATCGGAAATGCGCATCTGTCCGAATGCATTATTGCGCCCGTTTGCCGGCGCTGTGGCTGTCCTCGCCGTGACGGCCTTCGCTGGTGAACCTCTGAAGGCCGCCGAGCCCATCGTTCTCTCGATCATCGATACCGGGGGAGATCTGGCATCTACCCAGGTCATCCTCGAGAACTACAAAAAGGCCAATCCCGACAAGATCAAGGAGATCAGGATTCAGCGCGCGCCGGCGCCGGAGTTGCCGGCCAAGATCAAAGCTCAGCAGGATGCCGGACGGCTGGACATCAACCTTGTGCTGACTGGACAGGACGGTGGTGCGTTTCTCGCGGCCAACAACCAGTTGATCAAGATTCCTGATTTTGAGAAGCTGTTTCCGCGCGATGAGATGACGCCTGCCGGCAAGGCGCTATACGACGAAGGCCGCGATTATATGGTGCCGTCGGTGGGCAACGCCGGCGGGCCGGTGTTCGTCTACAATCCCAGCAAGGTGCCCAACCCGCCGAAAACCGCCGAAGAATTGTTGGCCTGGGCAAAGGCAAATCCGGGCCGGCTGATGTATGCGCGTCCGGCGAATAGCGGACCGGGTCGGTCGATCGTACTGGGCATGGCGCACATTCTAAATGACTCGAAGCCACTCGATCCCGACAAGGGGTGGGACAAGACCTGGGCCTATCTGAAGGAGCTTGGGCAGTACGTCGAATACTATCCGACGGGCACCGCGATCACATTGAAGGAATTCGCCCAGGGGCAACGCTGGATCATCGCCGGCATCATGGAATGGGACATGAAGCCGCGTGCCCAGAGCGTCATCCCGCCGGACTCCAAGATCACCATCCTTCAGAACACGACCTTCGTGGTCGACGGACATTACTGGTGCATCCCCACAGGCGTGCCGAAAGAACAGGTCGACGTCATTCTCGATCTCATGAAGTTCATGCGCCGACCGGAGCAGCAGGTGCTTTCCTGGCCGGGCTTCATTGGGCCGACGATCACCGCGGCCACCATGGAAAAGGCGCCCAAGGAGATTCAGGAACTGGTGAAGGAGTTTTGGCGGCCCGAATACGACGAAGTCGGCACCAAGTGGAAAGTATCCCCGCCGCTCGGCGTGAAGGAATTGAGCTACGCGATGGATCGTTGGGACCGGGAAGTGGGCGCAAACCAGGTCAAGAAGTAATCAATTCGATGAGCGTGTGGGTCCGCATGCACGGACCCGCCGGTGGCTGTGTTGCTTCTTACTCAGAAACGGGACGACATGAACGGGCCGGGAGATACGTTGGACTCGCTGAAGCTTGGAATCACCAAGCGCTATGGCAACAAGACCGTACTGGACAACCTTGAACTCGATATCCGAAAGGGCGAGTTCGTCACCTTCCTCGGACCGAGTGGATGCGGAAAGTCGACGGCCTTGTCGATCGTCGCTGGCCTGATTGCGGCGACCGAGGGCGAGATCAGGCTCAATGGAGCGCGGGTCGATCATCTGCCGCCCGAGAAGCGTGCGTTCGGAATGGTGTTTCAAAACTACGCGCTGTTTCCTCACATGACGGTCTTCGACAACGTTTCGTTCGGGCTCACCTTGAAGCCATTGTCGAAGGAGGAGATCAAGAAGCGTACCGATGCGATGCTCATGCTGGTGCAATTGACGGGCTATGAGGAGCGCTATCCGGGCCAGCTCTCCGGTGGTCAGCAGCAACGCGTTGCGATTGCGCGGGCCCTCGTGTTGCATCCGCGCCTGATGCTGTTCGACGAGCCGCTATCAAATCTCGATGCCAAGCTGAGAGTCGAGATGCGGGCGGAGATCAAGCAGATCCACGCCGCGCTGGGGCTGACGTCGATCTACGTGACCCACGACCAGGCCGAAGCACTGTCACTGTCGGACAGGATCGTTGTGTTGCGCAATGGCGTCCTGATGCAGTCGGGTACCCCACAGGAAATCCACGACCGGCCCAAGAATGTCTTCGTGGCGGACTTCATGGGTTTCCGGAATTTCTTCAAGGTCAGGATCGCGTCAGTGTCCAACGGAATCGCCGAGGGCGTCGGTGACGGAATCTGCATTCGGGCGCGGGCGGGGGCCGATGTGCGCGTGAATACCGACATGGTGATGGCGATACGTCCAGACGATATCCGGGCCGGCGGTGAGGTGGTTTCCGGTGCCGAAGATGTTAGTGGCCGTGTCGAAGTGGTCGAGTATCTCGGTCGGGAACAGGAAGCCGCCATACGCATCAATGACAATACGCGAGTCTGGTTACGCACCGCCGAGGCGATACGAACCGCCGACACGATTGGCCTTCAGTTTCCGATCGACAAGGTCGTCTTGCTTCCTGCGGAATAGGCGAGAAAATAATGCGCGCCGTAGCCAACGATGAGAAGAGCGAATTCGACGCGCTGGCATTCTTCTGTTTGCTGCCGTCCTTGCTCTACGTTCTCTGCATGTTCGTCTATCCGTTTCTGTATGGTGTCTATCTCAGCCTTCAGCCGCAAAAGGTTGGCGGCTTCAGCCTCGCGAACTATCTCACCTTCTTCAGTGATCCCTATCAGTATGGTACGATCTGGATCACCTTCAGTCTGGCGATTCCCACTACGATCGTTGTCCTTCTGCTCGCTCTTTGGCTGGCTTACGGCATGCGCCGGGGCATTTTCATGGAACGGACCGTGACCACGATCTTGATCATGCCTATTTCGCTTGGCGTGATCCTGCTGTCGGAAGGTATCTTGGGTTTCTATGGTTCGCAGGGTTGGTTCAATCAGGTCCTTCTCGGATTAGGGCTTATCAAAGAGCCGTTCATTCTGACTCATAACTATGCAGGCGTCATGCTGGCGTTGTTCATGCAGCAGTTCCCGTTCTGCTTCCTGATGCTGCTGGGATACATATCCGGCATCGATCCCAGCCTTGAACGCTCGGCGCGGATGCTGGGTGCGACACCTTCGATCGTCTTCCGGCGTGTGATGCTGCCGCTCATCGCGCCCGGTCTTGCCATCGCATTCGCGCTGGTGTTCGTCATGAGCTTCGCGGTCTTTCCGTCCGCCATCATGCTCGGGCAGCCGGCGGGTACCACGCGCACGATCTCTATTGCGGCCTATCAGAAGGCCTTCGAACAATATGACATGTCGGCTGCTTCCGCGATCGCGGTGGTTATGGGCCTGTGTCAGCTGGCAGCGCTGCTGGTCATCATCCTGTTCCGTCGCCGGTTGTCGCCGGCAGCGACCATGGGCGTCGGAAAGAGATAGGGCCACAATGCGAAGCAGAATGTGGAAGCTTTCGCTCTATCTGTTCATTGTGGGTTTCATCCTCAACATGCTTGGGATCGTGTCGCATGTTGTCGTGAGCTCGTTTGCCAAGCGGTGGTTCGGCGGCCTGCTGCCGCCGGCCTATACGACGGACTGGTTCGCTTATGCGTGGAAGAATTTCGATCTGGGGCAGGTGTTGGGTGTCACGCTGCTCATCGTAGTCGTTGTCGTCTTCCTTGCATTGGCCATTGGATTTCCGGCCGCTTACATTCTTGCGCGACGAAATTTCCGATTCAAATCGGTCATTCTGCTGCTGTATTTTCTGCCGCTGGTCATCCCACAGATGACTTACGGGATTCCGCTGGCGACCACTCTCTACCGATATGGGGTCGGGGGATCCGTCGTCGGCGTGATTCTGGCGGTCCTGGTGCCGATGGTCCCGTTGGCCGTCTTCGTGTTGATGCCATTTTTCGAGCAGATCAGCGTCAATCTGGAATGGAGCGGGTCAATGCTTGGCGCAAGCCGGGCTCAGATTTTCAGGCGGATTCTGTTTCCCCTGATGGTACCTGGAATACTGACCGCCGGCGTCCTTGTGCTGGTCAATACGATATCGAATTTCGAGCTCGCATTTCTCCTCGGGGGCGGTGGATCGCAGACGCTCGTCGTCGCGTTATTCTACAACATGTTTGCCGGTGGTGTTCGCCCCGTCTATTCCATCGATGCCATGGCCGTGATCTACATGGTGATGGTCATGACGCTGCTTCTGATCGCATTGCGGTTCGTGCGCCCGACACAGATGGTGTTCAAGCTCGACAAGTAAATTCATGTTTGAGGCTGCGCGTGCTTGGTCATCGCTAGGGTTGGCTCATGGCGCAAGGCCGACAGGAACCACCATGCCGAAGCATGGAGTCGGACCTAGTAACCGGCATTGACTTTTGTCGCGATCTTGAACCTGCCGTTCGAGGCGCGGATGGGTGGAACATTGAACAGTCCGATGACGAACAGCCGGTTGGGTTCTCGTTAGCATATTGGTTCATGGGCATCAGCGCGGTCCTACGGGCGCCTGTTTCCAAATTGAATTTCGTGACTTTGCGGGTACCTTGTATTTTGCGCCATACTAGCTTGGACTTCATCCGCTAACCGACGGGGTAACGGTGCAGGTCATCTTCGCGCCGATCACTTTGACAGCTGATGCGCCTGGCCAGACTCCGACTGGTGATCGGAAGCTGCTGTCGGTCGTTTCGGCGCTGAGATGGATTCGGCGCTATGTCGAAGCTGAAACCCGCGCGTCCCCTCAATGGGTTGACGTCGTCAGCAGGCTAACTGCGGCGAGCGAAGATTCGGCCAGCACTGTTGACGCTAGGAATGCGTTTCACGATGCAATGGTCGCCTATGGTTGGGCCAAGCGGAGCATCCATTGATTTCGTTTCGGCAAGCGACCGCGCGTGTTAGCCGCCGACATAGATATTTCCAGTATGACGGATTCAATCTGGTGCTGCGCGCGGCTGATGCGGAAAATCGATCGCTTCTGTTGCGGTTCATTTACCTGAGCGCCGCGGCGCTTCGGGAAATGTTTTCCGCCAGGGTCTGAAGTCTTGGTAAAAAGGTTTTGAGCAATTCACGTCGATCAATTGCAGAGATAAAATAAGTCATTCCTACTGTCGCAAGCACCTTGTCTCCACTCATGAACAAACCGGTTCATCCCCTCGCCAGCGATGTTCGACGCTGTGGCGTGATCTCGAGTGGTGGAATCGCCGAATTCCCTCCCTACATATGCAATCCTAGATGCCGCGTCCGCGGCGGTTTGGCATGATTTGCTGCCGAGAGATAAACGTCCCCTATGACCCCACCCAATGTCCTTCGCGACTTCGTCGATCGCCATCAACGTCTGTTTGTCCTGACCGGTGCGGGCTGCAGCACCAATTCGGGCATTCCCGATTATCGCGACACCGACGGCAACTGGAAGCGCACGCAGCCTGTGACTTTCCAAGCCTTCATGGGCGAGGAACTGACGCGGCAGCGCTATTGGGCGCGCAGTCTCATTGGCTGGCGTCGGTTCGGCCTAGCGCGGCCGAACGATGCGCATCATGCGCTGGCGCGGCTCGAACAGATCGGCAAATGCGAGGTTCTGCTGACCCAGAATGTCGACCGGCTGCATCAGGCCGCTGGCAGCAAGAAGGTCATCGACCTTCACGGCCGGCTCGATCTCGTGCGCTGCATGGGATGTGAACGCCGGATCCAGCGCGATGAATTCCAGCACGAGATGGGCCGCTTGAACACAGGTTGGCTGGATCTCGACGCGGCTGTTGCGCCCGATGGCGATGCCGATCTGGAGAACGTCGATTTCGCGTCCTTTGTCGTGCCGGCCTGCGAGATCTGCGGCGGCGTCCTCAAGCCGGATGTCGTGTTCTTTGGCGAGAGCGTGCCGCGCGACTTCGTCGATGCCGCGCTTGGCCACCTGCAGAAGGCCGACGCCATGCTGATCGCCGGTTCGTCTTTGATGGTCTATTCCGGGTTTCGCTTCGTTCAGGCGGCTATGCGGGCGGAGATTCCCATCGCCGCGGTCAATCTTGGCCGCACGCGTGCTGACGAGTTTCTCAGCTTCAAGGTCGAAGATCGCTGCGAGGACGCGCTCGCGTTCCTGCTTCAGCCAGCGGACGCGCCGTAAAACGGCATGCCTCGGCTCAGGCCGCCAGGTCCCACAGTCGCGGACAGCCGCGCAGAACCACGGCGCGGCCCGTGGGTGTCAGCGCCGGATCAGTGTCCGATAGCGCAACCAGTCCCATCGCAACCAGCTGATCGAGCACGTAACGGTTCAGCTTGGCCGGTGGCAGGATCGCTGGGCGAAGCATCCGCAGTGTGTCCCACTGGTTTTCGGTGAGCTGATATTCGGTCTCGGTCGACATGGTGTCCTGCTTGGATGAATCAGTGCATTCAGTGCGCATGGCTTACGGAACCCGCATGACCTTGATGCGACATGGCGGGGGCGAAATCTGGAAATCACCGGATTGTTGGATGACGCCAAAACGCTGCTTTTGCGCAGCTGTCACATGGACGTGCAACAGAACGCGCGAACACATGCGCGAATCACGGCGTGCTCAGACCTAATGAAAAGTAGAACAATGTGCCACCCGCATTGAAAAATATCATGCAGCTGATGCGTACGCGCCTCAGCTGGAGGTGGCTTGGCGCGCTCCTTAGCATAGCAATTGCTACGATTGCGTTTATGGCGCTGTCCAAGGCGCTCAAGGGCGTGGATTTCGCCCACGTGCTGTCTGCCATGCACATGGTACCGCCAGGCAGCATCGCGCTGGCGCTGGTGCTGGTGGCGATCTCCTATGGCAGCCTGACGCTGTATGACTGGCTGGCGCTGCAGATGATCGGGCGAGGGGACATTCCTTTCAGGGTTGCAGCGCTGGCCAATTTCACCAGCTATCCGATTTCGCACGGAACCGGCGCCGTGCTGCTGGTGTCATCGGCGGTGCGCTACCGGATCTATGCACCGCATGGCATCGGCCCCGCCGGCGTCGCGCGCATCTGCTTCCTGACCGGGCTCACCTTCTGGCTCGGCAATCTCACCGCACTGGCGCTCAGCACCTTGCACGAGCCAGGCGCCATCAGCCGGATCGATCAACTCTCGCCCGAGATCAACCGCTTCATCGCGGTCGCCATTCTCGCGGGTATCGTCGCCTATGTCGCCTGGACGTGGAACGGTATGCGGACACTCGGTGGCCGCAACTGGTCGGTGCCGGTGCCGAGCGGGCGCAACGTGTTCTTCCAGATCGGGATCGGGCTTGTCGATCTCGGGGCGGCGGCACTGGCGATGTATGTGCTGATCCCCGAGACGATGGATGTTGGCGTCGCGCAGGTGATCGTCGTCTTCATCGCCGCGACGCTATTGGGATTCGCCAGCCACGCACCCGCCGGCATCGGAGTGTTCGATGCCACGATCCTCGTCGGGCTTGGCGGCGAACATACCGAACAGCTGCTGGCTGTGCTGCTGCTGTTCCGGCTGTTCTATCACCTGATTCCGTTCGTGCTGTCGCTGACGCTGTTCGGCGCTGTGGAAGCCTATCGGAATGTGAACAGACGCAAGCTGGCCTGAATTACGTCGGCAGCGTCAACATCGCAGACTGCGCGTAGCCGCGGAACGGGCGATTGAAATCGAGATTGGCGTGGTGACGCTCGGCGAGTGTCTTCAGCACATCGAGAAGCTCGCGGCGCGGCGTCACGTCGAACAGTGTCAGCCAGTGCAACAGCAGCTTGCTCGCGACCTTTGGCAACCGCTCCTGATGGCCGAAATCGACGATGTGTAGTCGCCCGCCAGGCTTGAGCTGCGATACGGCGTGGTCGAGCACATCCTGCCAGCTCGGGATCATCGAGAGGCTGTAGGAAATCATGATGTGATCGAATGACGGAACGGTGAAAATGCGCGCCGGATCGAAATTCGTCGCATCGCCATGGGCGACACGGACGGTATCCGTGAGCTCGTTGCGTGCAATTGATGCGATGGCCGTGGTCAGCATCTCGGTCGAAATATCGATGCCGTAGAATACCGTCTGTGGATATTTCTGAGCAGCCTGAACCAGATTGCGGCCGGTACCGCAGCCGATCTCCAGCACCGTCGCGCCCGGCGCGGGTGCCAGTTCGGCGATGAGCTGATCGCGACCGAGCAGATAATACCGGCGCGTTGCGTCATAGATGAAGCGCTGCCAGCGATACATCCGGTTCATGCGATGTGTGGCTTCATTCGACCATGCGGGCTGACCGCCGTCTTCGTATTCGGAGACAATCGTCATGGCGCACCTCATCGCATCCGGATGAGCGATCCATTTCATCGCAACACGACAGCGGTGTGACAGTAGTTTCGTCGCGGGAATCGGCTGAAATTTAGAATGACTGTCGCAAAACCGCAGTCTGCGCTTGATAAAAATTTCAGATTGTCGATTCGAAGGGTCCAAGAAGCCGATGAATACGCATCTGATCGCCGACGCTGTTCGCAATAGCCGTGGTCGCGAGGAAACGACGATTTGGGACAGGCTGTTCGCCTTCTGGTTCCGCCGGCTGGTCTATACCCAGATCTGGGAAGATCCCGAAGCCGACATGGCGGCGCTGAAACTGGCGCCCGGTTCGACGATTGTCACGATTTCCAGTGGCGGCTGCAACGCGCTGTCCTATCTGTCGGCGAAGCCCGAGCATGTCTACGCAGTCGATCTCAACGAGGCGCATCTGTCGCTGCTGAAGCTGAAGCTCGCCGGCCTGCGCGCGCTGCCGAACTATCAGGACTTCTGGAAATTCTTCGGCGAAGGCGCATCTGATACCAATGTGGGCCTCTATCGCGAGCGGCTGCGGCCGCTGCTCGATGCCGAAGCGCGCGGCTATTGGGACGAGCGCGATATCCAGGGCCGCCCGCGCTACGGTTACTTCAGTGACGGCTTCTATCGTCATGGCGCGCTCGGCCGCTTCATCGGCTTCGCGCATACGCTGGCGAAGCTCGCCCGCATCGATCTCAAGGCGTTGTTGCACGAGGACAAGCAGTCCCCGGCGCGCAAGCGCGCGCTGGAACGACTGCACTGGCTGTTTCATTCGCGGCTCGCTCGTATGATGACGAAGACGCCGGCGCTGTTGTTCAGCCTCGGCATCCCGCCGCAGCAGCGCACGCTGCTGGGCGGCAACCAGCCGCTCAACGAAGTGCTGCATCAGCGGCTGCTCGCTCTGATCGACGTGCATCCGAACGCCAACAACTATTTTGCCTGGCAGGCGCTGAGCCGCAGCTATGTCGGCCCCGGTGACAAGTGCTTGCCGCTCTATCTGCAGCAGAGCCGTTACGCGGATACCGCCGGCCGCGCCGCTCTGGTCACGCCGGTGCATGCCAATCTGCGCGTGTTTCTGGAGAGCCTTCCGGCTCGCCAGATCGACGCGGTCGTACTGCTGGATTCGCAGGACTGGATGGCGCCGGATGAAATCCGTGCGCTGTGGGACGCGATCGACCGCGCCGGCAAGGACGGCATCCGGGTGATCTTCCGCACCGCCGGTGCCGAGTCGCCGCTGGACGATCTGGAACATGCATCGCTGCGTGAGACGTGGCAGCGCGAAGAGGCGCGCAGTGCCGAAGGTCTGGCTGCGGATCGTTCGGGCATCTATGGCGGGTTTCATCTGTATACGCGCAAGGCGTAAGCGTTCTTGCCGGCCGAACTCTCCACATGTCGTCCCCGCCTTCGCGGTGCCGACATCCGAGCGTAACTACACCCCCAGATAAATCTGCTGGATATACTTGTCTCCGGCGATCTCCGCCGACGTCCCCTCGCGGATCGTCCGCCCATGTTCCAGCACATAGACCCGATCCGCAATCCGCAGCGTCGATGTCGCGTCCTGTTCGACGATCAGGATCGCGGTGCCGTCTCTTCTGATCTGCTGGATCGAGTCGAAGATCAGCCCCTTCAGCCGCGGCGCGATGCCGACGGACGGCTCATCTAAAAGCAATAGCTCGGGCCGGCCCATCAGCGCGCGGCCGATGGCCACCATCTGCTGTTCACCGCCGGACAATGTGCTGGACTGCTGCCATTGCCGTTCGCGCAGCACCGGGAATAGCGTGAAGACGCGTTCCAGGTCTTTCTCGACATCGGCATTGTTCTTGCGGAGGTAAGCACCAAGCTGCAGGTTCTTCAGCACAGAGAGTTCCGAGAACAGCTTGCGCCCTTCCGGGCAATGGCAGATGCCCTTGGCAACGACATTGTATGGCTCGATCGGATGCAGCGACGCATCCTTGAAATTCAACGTGCCCTGCGAGGCAATGCTGCGCGAGATGGCCTTCAGCAGTGTGGTCTTGCCGGCGCCGTTGGGGCCGAGCACGCCAATGAGTTCACCCTTCTCGACCTTGATCGAGACGGATTCGATCGCCAGTGCTTTGCCATAACTGACCTTGAGATCGGCGACTTCAAGCAGAGGCATGGGCTTCCTCCGTCTTGCCGATATAGGCCTCGATTACCTTCTCGTTCTTCACGATTTCTTCCGGTGGGCCGACGGCGATGATCTCGCCGAAATTCATCGCGATCACGCGCGATACGAGTGCCATGAACTCGCGCAGCTTGTGTTCGATCAGCAAAATAGTGAGGTTCTCCTCGCGATGCAGACGCCTGATCAGTTGTGCCAGTTGTTCGATCTCGCTGCTGCCAAGCCCTGCGAAGGGCTCGTCGAGCAGCAACAGGTCCGGCCGGGTCGCCAGCGCGCGGGCGATCTCCAATCGCCGCAGGTCGCCGTAAGGCAGCGTCTCGACCGGCTCCTTGTCGCGACCGCCGAGGCCGACCTGTCCCAGCAGATAGCTCGCGCGTGCCTCCTTGTCCTTGTCCTCGCTGGCGCGCGGCGACATGCAGGCGACCAGCACATTCTCCAGCAGGTTCATGCCGACGAATGGCCGGGTGAGCTGGAAGGTGCGCGCCATGCCGCGATTGACCACCTTGTAGGGTGCGAGTTCGCGCACCAGTTCGCCGTTGAAGTGAATGGTGCCGGTGGTCGGCTGCATGAAGCCGGTGAGGATGTTGAACAGTGTGGTCTTGCCGGCGCCGTTGGGGCCGAGAATGCCGGTGAACTCGCCTTTCTTCAGCGTGAAACTCGCGTTCTTCACGGCGGTGAGGCCGCCGAAGCGCTTGGTCACGCCGTTGACTTCGAGCAGGTCGGTCATCGCAGGCGCTCCGTCAGCCGGCGCCAGAGCGGCGCGATCAGTCCATTGGGCAGGAAGAACAGGATCAGCATTAGGGTCAGCGTATAGATCCACAGCCGGTATTCGCCGAAGCCGCGCAGCATCTCGGTGAGCAACGTCAGGAGGATCGCGGCGACGGCGGCACCATAGATCGAGCCGATGCCGCCGACATAGACCATGATGATCACCGTGATCGAGACCACGACCGAAAACAGTGGCGGCGACACCTGCAGCTGGTAATGCGCATAGAGCGCGCCGCCGAGCCCGGCGAAGCCGGCCGAGATCATCAGCGACACGATCTTGTAGAACGTGACATTGATGCCGGCAGCCTGACAGGTCGCCTCGTCGCCGCGGATCGCGCGCAGCAGGAGTCCCCAATGCGACCGCGCCAGCAACGTTAGTGTGATCACTGCGGCTACGAGAATCGCCAGCACGAACCAGTAGTAATGCAGCGGGTTCTTCATGAGGGGATCGAGGCCGTAGATGCCTTCCTCGCCGCCGGTATATTCCCAGAAAATCAGACACAGCCGCTGCAGGATCGCCGAAGCGGACAGCATCGCCAGCGCGAAATATGGCCCACGCAACCGCAATGTCGGGAAGCCGACCAGCAGGCTGAAGGCGATGGCGATCACGACGCCGAGCGGCAGACTGACCCACGGATTTGTCGACCAGATCGAGGACAGGAAACCCGCGGTATAGGCGCCGGCGCCGATGAACAGGGAATGGCCGAAGTTTTCGCGCCCGGTGAGGCCGGACATGAAGTCCCAGCTCGATGCCCAGATGCCGTAGATCACGCAGACCGTGAGCACACCGGTGAGGTAGTTGCTGGCGGCGAACATGGGCAGCAGCGCGAGAAAGGCGACGACGAGGATGCCGCCTGCGATATCGATGGGAGCAATGCGTTTCATGTCAGAATGCCGCCCGTCGCCCGAGGAGTCCCGACGGACGTATCATCAGCGTGACGACGACCGCGACCAGCGACACGAGCTCCGTCCATGATGTCGAAATCAGATAGGCAACGATGGTCTCGGAATAGCCGAGGATCAGCGAGGCGATGATGCTGCCGGGGATCGAACCGAGCCCGCCGACGATCACGATGGCGAAGGCCTTCACCATTGGCAGCAGGCCCATGGTCGGCTGTACCGTGAGGAACGGCGACACCAGCACGCCGGCGAGCGCCGCGGTGCCGGCGGAGATCGCCATCACGATGGAGAAAATGCGGTTGGTCGGGATGCCCATATATTGCGCGGCTTCCGGATCCTGCGATACCGCGAGGATGGCGGCGCCGAGGCGCGTGCGCTGGATGAACAGCCAGAGGCCGAGCAGCACGAGGACACCGGCGACAAGGGCGAGCAAGCGCTGGCCAGAGATATCGACGCCGCCGATGGAGAGCTTGTCAGCCACGAAGGAAGGCACGTTGCGATATTCGGAGCCGAAGGTAATGAACAGCGCCTGCTCGACCGCGAGCGAAACGGCGAGGGTAATCATCAGCACCGCGAGCTGGGACGAGCGCAGTGGACGCACCAGAAAACGCTCTATCACCACGCCGAACCCCGCGACGATCAATACCGCCAGCGGGGCTGCGATGAAGAGCGGAACGCCGAGCAGCGAGGTGAGGACATAGGCCGCATAGGCGCCGAGTGCGTAGAACGAGCCATGGGCGAGATTGAGGATGCGGGCGACGCCGAAGATCAGGGTGAAACCAACGGCCAGCATCGCATAGATGGCGCTGGAGACCGCGCCGTAGATCAGAATCTGAAGCATGAGAACCCGCTGTTGAAGACCGGACGGCGGAGGGCGAACTTCTTCGGGCTCGCTTCTCCCGTTTTCCGGCCGGCGAGGGATCGCCGGCCGCGCGGTTACGCTGCGGTCAGATGACCGCCATCAACAAATCAGTTGCTCATCCAGGGCGGTGCGATCATCGGGCCGGTAGCGGCTTCCTTCGGCCAGACTACGACGCGGGCGCCGTCCTTCTGCCACTGCACGAACAGCAGGTTCTGCAGTCCCGGGCCGGTCTTCACATCGTGTACTTCGTCGAACACCAGCTTGCCGGCGATGCCGACATGGTCGGTCTTCTCCAGCTCCTTGATGACGGCATCGGGCTCGATGGAGTTGGCGCGCTTCACGGCATCGGCATAGACATAAACGGCGTCATAGGCGCCGATGCCGGTATAGACGGGCGCGGTGCCGAAGCGCTTCACGAATTCATCCCAGAACGGAATGGTCTTCGGGGTAAGCGGCGCGCGGATGGCGAACATGCCGACGGTTTCGGCATTGGCCTTGCCGCTGACGCGGGTGAAGAAGTCGGCGTCCTGGCTCTTGACGTCGATGCCGCCGATCGGGATCGGCACCTGCGCGTCATGCCACTGCTTGACGAAGATGTCCGATGAGGCATGCGAGAGCACGACGATCAGATACTGCGCGCCTGAATTCTTCACCTTGGCGAACAGCGGCGAGAAGTCGGAGGTCGAGGTGTCGAAGAACTCGGCGAGCGTCACGTCGGTGCCGCCGTCGGTCGCGCCCTTCTTCAGGATCGGCACGAGATCCTGCACCCATTTGGCGTTCTCGCCGACAATGGCGATCTTCTTCAGGCCCATCTCACCTTTCAGCTTGCCGTTGATGAAGTCGACCAACGCGCGGGCCTGATGCGCCGCGTTGATGGGGAAGGCGCGGAAAATATATTTGTAATTCTCGTAGTCTGTTTTCACCTTTGCGGTGATGGCCGGGGAGGCCGCGCCGACGCCGATATAGATCGTCTTGGCGTTGGAAATATGCGGCAGCTGGGCCAGTGTGACGCCTGACGTATAGCCGCCGATCAGCACGTTGACCTTGTCATCGGCGGTGAGCTTCTTGATTGCAGCGATGCCCTGTTCGGGATTCTCGGTCTCGTCGGCGACAACCATTTCGAGCTTGCGGCCGAGCAATCCGCCCTTGGCGTTGATCTCTTCGATGGCCAGCTTGGCGGCGTTCTGCGTATCGCGGCCGACCTGCAGCTGGACCGAAGTCGGAATGCCGATCTTGATCGGCGCTTGCTGGGCAGATGCTGGAGCAGTGGAAGCAAGGGCGCCAGCAACAATCATACTCGCAGCCGCAAGCGGCCTCAGAAATGAGTCCATGGTGTCTCTCCCTAGAGGCATCTGGGTCGTTGCCCGATGCTTTTTTGTGTGATCACAGACTGCCAAGTGCGGCGAGAGCAAGTCAAGGAAGATTGCGCACAGCAACACTGTGTCGCGGATTAAATTGCGAGCATTCACAAAGCGCTTCTTGTTGCGACGCGATCACTGCTTGCATGACATGTAACGATGCTGCGGCGCGGGTGGCACATTGCAAGTTGCGAGCAGGTGCAACATGCGCATTCTCAATTGGCCGAGTTGGGGGTGGCGTTGGGTACAGCCGGGCTGCCAAGGGGTGGGACCGCCGACGCAGGTAATAACGGCGGTCCCGTGCCGTGCATTGAAATTCGGGGTTGGAAAGCGACTTCCGCACCCCACTGCGCGACGCGATCGACGCTATCCCAGCCGGGGTTTGTCGCAACTTAAACCAAATCTTAACCTAACCGATTAGGCTTACCTGGCCGGCTTTTCGAGCATTTTTAGTAAAGGTGGAGAATAATCTACTCCGCAGCCCGGGCCAGCAGCGTGATGTCGTTGGCATTGGCGCAATAGTTCTCGTAGTTCGCCGCCGCCGTCTTGGCTGCGAGGTCGGCGCCGCAGGCCCGTTTGTGTGCGCAACTGGCGCAGGCGTGGCGCATCTCCATCATGTCAGGCGGCCGGATCTTGGCAATGGCGGCCTCGTCAAAACCGAGCGCACGGAGCATCTGCGGCAATTCCTCCGCACCGTTCACGCCTCTGCGCACGATCGTATCGAGATCGCTTGGCGCAAGGCCAAGCTCATGGGCCATACGTCTGAACTCGCCGCTGTCGAGCGCACCGAGTTCGTTGAGCTGGCGGCGCTGGATCAACCAGTCGCCAATGCGTTCAATGAGATTGCTGACGACGGGATAGGGCTGGACGGATGTCATGGCGGTCTCCGCTGCTGAAGTGATTGAGCGGAGGGTCGGCGCAGCAGCGCGGAGTCGCATTGCGCTGGATCAATCGGCGGGTGCGCCATGGACGGTTAGTCTTACCGCCAGAAATGCCTGCGCCGCAGGCACTTTCCGGGGAAACTCGGGGCTGGATTCAACGTTATCCGTGCTTAGCTTAGAGACATTGTCAGTCCAGAAGCCGGGAACCGGCCTCAGGAGGCGTAAATGCGTTTGAGATATCTGATTGCAGCCTCGGCGGGTATTGCTCTGCTGGCCGGCTTCGGTGCGGCACAGGCTGACACTTACAAGCCCGGCGAGTTCTTGCTGCTCGACCTGCAGAAGGCCGTGCTGTCGCCGAAACTGCTGGGGCCGCCCGCGTCATTCGAGCAGGTGCAGATCCAGGCCAAGGCGGATGCGAAGGCGAATGTGAAAGCCGATCCGGCGAAGGCAGCGCCGCGTCTTGTGCGCGCGCAGTCTGCGAAGCCGGTGGCGCAGCGCGCTGCTGCGCAGAAGAAGGTCGCTCGCCGCGGCAATCCGCTGGATTCCAATGCGGCGGACACGCGGGTGCAGGTCTGGCCGTGCCGCACAGGCGGCATCTGTAGCTGGCAGAGATAGGCGGCTTGCTTTCTTAACCTCGCCCCGTTCTTTACGGGGAGAGGTCGGCGCGTAGCGCCGGGTGAGGGGCCTTGTACGGCGCCAACTACACACGGGTATTATCGGGTCGATAAATACGCGGACCTGCTCACTCCGAAATTTGACGAGACGCCGTACCCGGCCCCTCATCCCACCCTTCTCCCCGCCTAGCGAAGCTTTGCTTCGCAGGGAGCGGGGAGAAGGAGCTTACAGCGCTCCGTCGTAAGTCTTTACGCCTTGATCTCTTCCACGCCGCACCATTCGGCGATGAACAACGCCAGCGCCGTTGTCGTCTTCTTCAGCGAGGGCAGGTTGACGCCTTCGTCGAAGCCGTGGACGCCGCGCGAGATGCAGCCGTAGTTCAACGTCGGCACATTGTCGAACAGCGCATAGACGCGGCTGTCGAGATAGGCCAGCGAGATTTCCGGCTTCGGCTTCTGGCCGAACACCGCTTCATGCGCCGCGGCCAGCGTGGCTTCTGCATCCGAGCCCGGCTTGAGTTCGTAGCCTTCGGCCTGGAAGCCGTTGAAGGTCACGGTCGGCGGGATATTCGACAGGAACGAATCCTGATGCGCGAAGGCGGCGACGCAGTCGACGATCTCCTTCTTCGCAGCTTCGGCTGTCTTGCCGGGCAGCAACGAGATGCGGAAGTCCACCTTGCACCAGGCCGGGACTGACGACGCCCAGTCGCCGCCGGCGATCTTGCCGATGTTCAGGTTGACCGGTTTCTCGATGTTCTTGAAGTGCTCGTGCTGGTCCTTGGTCGCATTCCACTTCGCTTCGAGCTTGCGCAATTCACTGATGATCCGATAGGCGCCGTCGATGGCGTTAGCACCGGTGCCCATGCGCTGCACATGCACCGGCACGCCGCGGACTTCGACCTGGAACCAGACCACGCCGATATTGGCGCGGGTGATCGTCTCATGCGACGGCTCCGACACCACCACGGCGTCGGCCTTGTAGCCCCGCAGATGCGTCATCAGCGCGCCGTCACCGGTGGATTCTTCTTCCACGACAGACTGCAGATAGACCGTCGCTGCCGGCTGCAGGCCGAGGCTCTTGAGTGCGTCGAGCGCGAAGATGTTGGAGGCGCAGCCGGCCTTCATGTCGCCGGCGCCGCGGCCCTGCATCCAGTCGCCCTGGATGACGGGGTCATAGGGCGGCGTGGTCCACATGTCGTGCGGGCCTTCCGGCACCACATCGACATGGCCCTGCATGATCAGCGAGCGGCCCTTCTCCTCGCGTGGATAATGCGTGCCGACCACGATCGGTGCGGTCGAGTGCAGGTCGTCCCAGGCGCCGGCGCCGGGATGATGGCCGAGCGCGGCGCGATCCATCTCGAAGCGCTCCATCTTGTAGCCGCGCGTTTTCATGGCGCGGAACATGAAGTCCTGCATCGTGTGTTCGTTGCCGCGCGTGGAGACGTGGCGCACCATGTCCTGGGTGAACTTCACCTGGGCATCGAAGCCCTTGTCGACGGCGGCGATGATCTTGTCGCGGAGGGCGGAATCGAGAGCCATGTTGTTTTTCCTTTTCTTGTGAGAGGGCTCAGGCGGTCAGCGCGCGCTCGAGCTTTTCCATGCCTTCGTCGAGGATTTCGTCCTGGGCGGTCAGCGGAACGAGCACGCGGATGGTGTTGAAGTTGACGCCGCAGGACAGCAGGATCAGGCCTTCCTCGGTGGCCTTCTGCGTCACCTTCTTGGTCACTTCGGCGTCCGGCGTATCAGAGCCGCGCTCCTTGACGATGTCGAAGGCGATCATGGCGCCGACATTGCGGATGCTGGCGATCGGCACGAGGTCGTTTCGCTGCTGCATCTTCTTCAGGCGCGTGGTGATGCGCTCGCCGATATGGTTGGCGCGGTCGATCAGCTTCTCTTTCTCGAACACGTCGAGCACGGCCATCGCTGCGGCAATCGCCAGCGGGTTACCGGCATAGGTGCCCCCGAGGCCGCCCGGATCGGCAGCGTCCATGATCTTGGCCTTGCCGATCACGCCCGACAGTGGGAAGCCGCCGGCGAGGCTCTTCGCCACGGTGATGAGGTCAGGCTTCACGTCGTAATGTTCCATCGCGAACATCTTGCCGGTGCGGCCGTAACCGGTCTGCACTTCGTCGGCGATGAAGACGATTCCATTCTCGTCGCAGATCTTGCGCAGCGCGCGCATTAGTTCCGGCGGAGCCTGGTGGAAGCCGCCTTCGCCTTGCACTGGCTCGATGATGATGGCCGCGACACGGGCCGGATCAATGTCGGCCTTGAACAGGAAGCTGAGATACTTCAGCGATTCCTCAACCGTGACGTCGAGCGGCGCGGCCGGGAACGGCACGTGCCAGACTTCCGGCATGGCTCCGCCAAAGCCCTTCTTGTACGGGAACACCTTGCCGGTCATGGTCATGGTCATGTGGGTGCGGCCATGGAAACCGCCGGTGAAGGCGATCACGCCGGCGCGGCCGGTGGCGGCGCGGGCCATCTTGATGGCGTTCTCGGTGGCTTCGGCGCCGGTGGTGAAGAATGCGGTCTTGGTGGCGCCGTCGATCGGCGCCAGCTTGTTCAGGCGCTCGGCGAGGGTCACGTAGGATTCATACAGCAGCACCTGGAAGCAGGTGTGGGTGAAGTTTTCCATCTGCGCACGCACGGCGGCCATGATGGTCGGGTGGCAGTGGCCGGTGTTGAGCACGGCGATGCCGCCGGCGAAGTCGACATAGCGCTTGCCTTCGACGTCCCAGACTTCCGCATTAAGCGCGCGCTGCGCCGAGATCGGGGTGGAATGGCCGATGCCGCGGGGAACGGCGGCTTCGCGACGCGCGAAGATTTCTGCATTGGTCGACATTCGAGTTTGTCCTTCGAGTTTTCTTGGGTGTTGTTGGGTGTGGATCAGTGGATGGAGCAGGCTGCTGCGCCGGGCGCTGTAGGCTCCCTCGCCCCGCTCTTGCGGGGAGAGGGGTGGGGTGAGGGGCTCTTGCGATCCGCAAGTGCAGTGCGTGCGATGAGCGCCGTGCCATGCCCCTCACCCGCCGCGAAGACGCGGCGACCTCTCCCCGCGCAGTGCGGGGGGAGGTTAAGAAAGCGCGGCGTGCTGGTGTTCACTCGATAAGTCCAATCACCGCGCGGCTTCGAAACCGGCGAGCGTGGAGGTCAGGTTGGCGCCCAGGATGTCGGAGAGATATCCGCCTTCCTGAACGAGAACGGTAGGCAGGCCCATGCGCGCCACGGCTTCGCCGATGCGCTTGAAGCCCGGCGTCGTGACCTTCAGGGCCGCCAGCGGATCGTGTTCGGACGCGTCGAGGCCGAGCGCGAGCACGAGCGCCGTCGGTGCGAACGACTTGATGGTCTTCTCGGCGACAGCAAGCGCGTCTATGAAGCCATCGTCACCGGTGCCGAGCGCGAGCGGAATGTTGAGATTGGTGCCGAGGCCGTTGCCTTCACCCTTCTCATGGGCATAGCCCCAGACGAAGGGGTAGTAGCCGACGGGATCGGCATGGATCGACACCGTCAGCACGTCCGGACGCGCATAGAAGATGCCCTGGGTGCCGTTGCCGTGATGCACGTCGACATCGAGGATCGCGACGCGCTCATGCCTGGTGCGCAGATGCTCGGCGGCGATCGCCGAATTGTTCATGAAGCAGAAGCCGCCGGCCATGTCGCGATAGGCGTGATGGCCGGGCGGGCGGCAGAGGGCGTAGACCGCATCTTCGCCGTCCATCACCATCTGTGCCGCGGTAACCGCGACGTCGGTGGATGCGCAGGCACCAAGCCAGGTGCCAGGACCGATCGGCGCCGCGGTATCCGCGGTGTGCCAGCCGAGCTTGCCGGTGATGTGGGTGGGATAGCTACCCGCCACGCGGTTCGGGTGGATATTGGCGATCATCTCCGGGCCGTAATCCGGCAGCTTGATCCATTCCTCCCAGGCGCCTTCGAGGAAGCGCAGATATTCCGGCGAGTGCACGCGGGCGCGTGGGCCCTGGCCGAATTCGGTCGGCGCGACGATCGTATGCTTTCCGTCGGCGAGACCCTTCAGCAGGCGCTCGGCGCGCTCCGGCTGCTCGGTGGTTTTACGGACCTGACCGCGTACCAGAAAGAACTGCGGATCGTGGCTCTTGTGCTTGTCGGAATACACTGCCTTCACGTGGCGGCTCCATTCGTTGAGGAGGGAAGTTCGCGGACCAGCTTGCCGACTTCGCGCCAGGCAGCGCCGATGTGATAGTCGATCCGCGCGGTGATGATATCGGGGTGCCCCTGTTCGAGGACTTCGAGTAGTGCCTCATGGGTCTGCGCAATACGGTGCGGATCGTCATAGAGCCGGCCGATCAGGCCGATCGTCATACGCAGTTCCGAAGCAAGATCGTCGAACAAGCGCAACAGGCGCTTGCTGCCGGCGATTTCGCAGATCATGCGGTGAAATTTGTAGTCTTCCTCGATCTGCCGGGCGTGATCGTCGATCGCTGCCGTCTCATGCATGACGTCGATCTGCCGGCGCAGCATGTCGCGATTGGCAGGCGTCATGTTCTTGGAGGCGAGCACGCCGGCATGACATTCGACGCAAATGCGCAGGTCGTAGACCTCGTCGATATCCGTCGCTTCGAGCTTGCGGACGAAGAAGCCGCGGCGCGGATGCGAGACCAGCAGGCCCTGTTGCTCGAGCAGCCGTGCAGCTTCACGGACAGGGGCGCGGCTGACGCCGAGTTCGCGGGCGATGCCGGCTTCGACGACTTTGGCGCCGGGCAGCAACTGCCCCTTGATGATGGCCTGGGTCAGGATGCGTGCGACCTGCCCGACAAGATCGGTGTCGGCGAGGGCAGTCAGACCAACTGGAGGAGACATCAAACGCATGCGGGGGACCCGTTTCTTCCCCTGTACAAGAATTAATCGTCGATTGTCGACAGTTTAATCTTGCGAGCTGCCATGCGATTGTGTTTCCTGCCCACACCTTAAAAAAAAGCCGGGAACCGCGCCTGTGAATATGCATGCAAACCTTACGCCGACCCTCGATGCCGCCAAGCAGGTTCGTATCGATCTTGCTGCGGCCTATCGTCTGATCCATCGCCTCGGCCTCGATGACAGCATTTACACGCATATTTCGGTGCGCGTCCCCGGCACTCAGGACCGCTTCCTCATCAATCCCTATGGCATGCGCTTCGAGGAAGTGACGGCCGGCAACCTCGTCACCGTCGACGTCGACGGTAAAGTTGTCGACGATCCACTCGGCCTCGGTATCAATCCGGCCGGCTTCACCATTCACAGCGCCGTTCACGCCGCCCGCCACGACGCGCAGTGCGTGCTGCATACGCATACCGTTGCCGGTGTCGCCGTGTCGTGCCTGAAGGACGGTCTGCAGCCGCTGAACCAGTGGTCGATGCAGTTCACCGACCGCATCGCCTATCATGACTTCGAAGGCATCGCGCTAGACCTGTCCGAGCGCGAGCGTCTGGTCGCCGATCTCGGCGACAAGATGGTTCTCATCCTGCGCAACCACGGCCTGCTCACCTGCGGCCGCTCGGTCGGTGAGGCCTTCAAGCTGATGTTCAACATGGAACGCTCCTGCCGCGCGCAGCTCGCGATTCTTTCAACCGGCGCAGAAGTTATTCGCCCGTCCCACGCCATTGCCGCACACACCGCCGGCCAGTATGACCGCGGTTACGACAAGGTGCATGGCACCGAAGGCGGCAAGCCGGACAGCGAGTGGGAAGCGTTCAAGCGCATGCTCGATCGCACGGACGCCGATTACAAGAATTGATCCGACTTCCGCTACACATCGTCAACTGATCTGGGTTACGTGCCAACCGGCACTAAGGGGAAAGATATGTTGAAGAAATTTGTATTGGCTTTGGCACTGAGCACCGTGAGTACAATGGCGCTCGCGCAGGAGCCGAAGATGGGCGGCACCATCAATGCGGTGATCCAGCCTGAGCCGCCGGGCCTGATGCTCGCACTCGTCCAGAACGGCCCGACGCAGATGGTCTCGGGCAACATCTATGAAGGCCTGCTGCGCTACAGCAAGACACTGGAGCCACAGCCTGGTCTCGCCGAGAGCTGGACCATCAGCCCGGATGCGAAAACCTACACGTTCAAGCTCAAGCAGGGCGTGACCTGGCATGACGGCAAGCCGTTCACCGCTGCCGACGTGCTGTTCTCCATCGAGACGCTGAAGGTGACCCACGCGCGTGCGCGCAACAACCTCGTGCAGCTCGACAAGGTCGAAGCGCCGGACGATTACACCGTCGTCTTCACGCTGAAACAGCCCTTTGGCCCCTTCATCGGCATCTTCGAAGTCGGCTCGATGCCGATCATCCCGAAGCACATCTATGAAGGCTCCGACGTCAAGACCAATCCGGCGAACAATACGCCGATCGGTACTGGCCCGTTCATGTTCAAGGAATGGAAGAAGGGCTCATTCATCCAGCTGGTGAAGAACCCGAACTACCACGTCAAGGGCAAGCCCTATATCGACGGCATCTACTGGCAGATCATTCCGGACGCCGCTGCGCGTTCGGTGGCCTACGAGACCGGCAAGGTTGATGTGCTGCCCGGCGGTTCGATCGAGAACTTTGACGTACCGCGCGTCAGCAAGCTGCCGAACACCTGCGTCACCGGCGACGGCTGGGAGTTCTTCTCGCCGATGGCCTGGATGTGGCTCAACAACCGCACCCCCGTGCTCGCCAACAAGAAGGTTCGTCAGGCGATCATGTATGCGGTGGACCGCGAATTCGCCAGGGACGTGATCTGGAACGGCCTCGGCAAGGTGGCTACCGGCCCGTCCTCGTCGGCGATCAAGTTCTACACCGACAACGTGCAGAAGTATCCGTACGATCCGGCCAAGGCCAAGGCGCTGCTGAAGGAAGCCGGCTACAAGGGCGAGAAGGTCCGCCTGATGCCGCTGCCTTACGGCGAAACCTGGTCTCGTTGGGGTGAAGCTGTGAAGCAGAACCTCGTCGACGTCGGCATGAATATCGAGACCATCGCCACCGACGTGCCTGGTTCGAACCAGAAGAACATGGAGTGGGATTACGATATCTCCTTCACCTATCTCTATCAGTACGGCGATCCGGCGCTCGGCGTTGGCCGCAACTACGTGACGAGCGCAATCGCCAAGGGCCAGCTCTTCAACAACCTCGAGGGCTATTCCAATCCTGAGGTCGACAAGCTGTTCGAAGAGGGCGCCGTCGCCACGCCGGATTCGAAGCGCAAGGAAATCTACGAGAAGGTCCAGAAGATTCTCGTCGAGGATGTGCCTGTTGCCTGGCAGCTTGAACTGCAGTTCCCGACCATCACCAACTGCAAGATCAAGAACCTGATCACGACCGGTATCGGCGTCAATGACGGCTTCCGCGACGCCTGGATCGACAAGTAAGCTTTCAGCCTGATGCCCGTGACGATCTCTGTGATCGTCACGGGTTTTCTTTGTGTACTCTGACCTGAATGCGATGGACCTCTGATGCTGTCATTCGTTGCCCAGAGGATCGTGAAGGGCGTGTTCGTCCTGCTTGCGATCATCGTGATGAACTTCTTCCTGATCCGCCTTGCGCCCGGCGATCCCGCAGCGGTGATGGCCGGTGAGGCCGGCGCCAGCGATGAGCAATTCGTCCAGCAGTTGCGCGAAAAGTTCTCACTGGACAAACCGCTGCCGGAGCAGCTGTTCATTTACGTGAAGGGTGTCGTCACCCTCGACCTCGGTTTCTCGTTCCGCCAGCAGATGCCGGTCGCGAAGCTGATCGCCGAGCGTCTGCCGGCGACGCTGCTGCTGACGCTGACGGCGTTCGGCATATCGCTGTTACTGGGCATCACATTCGGTACGCTGGCCGCGAGATTTGCGGGGACATGGGCGGACACTGCCATCACTGTCTCGGCGCTGCTGTTCTATGCCACGCCGATCTTCTGGGTCGCGCTGATGTCGATCCTGCTGTTTTCGGTCTATCTCGGCTGGCTGCCGAGCTTCGGCTACGAGACCGTCGGTGGAAACTTTACCGGATGGGCACATGTGAAAGACGTGGCTCTGCATCTGGTGATGCCGGCCATGACCATCGGCCTGTTCTTCATGGCGACCTATACGCGGATGACGCGCGCCTCGATGCTTGAGGTCAAGCGGCTGGATTTCGTCAAGACCGCCCGCGCCAAGGGCCTGCGCGACAACATCATCCAGCGCCGCCACGTACTGCGCAACGCGCTGCTGCCGGTGGTGACACTGGCCGGCGTCCATTCCGGTACGCTGGTCGGCGGCGCCGTGCTCACCGAGACGGTGTTTGCATGGCCCGGCATCGGCCGGCTGCTCTATGAGGCACTCTTGCAACGCGATTATAACCTTCTGCTCGGCGTCTTCGTGGTCTGCTCGGCGATGGTCCTGATCTTCAACCTCGTCACCGACCTCGTTTATCGGCTGGTCGATCCACGCATCGAGTTTGCATCATGAAGAAGTTCTGGAAATTGATGCTGCGTAATCCAGGCGGCCTTATCGGTCTGGTCATCATCACGATTGCGATCTTCATCGCGCTGTTCGGGCAGATGATCTTTCCGACCTCGCCCTGGCGGATGGTGCAGCGGCCGTTCTTGCCGCCCTTCACCAATCCCATGGTGACCCTCGGCACCGATGCGCTGGGCCGCGATGTGTTTGCCGGCCTGATCTATGGCGCCCGCGTGTCGCTGCTGGTCGGTCTCGTTTCGACCACCGTGGCGCTCACCATCGGCGTGCCGCTCGGCGCCATCGCCGGTTACTTCGGCGGCAAGGTCGACGACGCCCTGATGCGCTTCACCGAGTTTTTCCAGACCATTCCGAGCTTCCCGCTGGCCATTGTGCTGGTGGCGATCCTGCAGCCGTCGATCTATTCCATTGTTGGGTCCATCGCCATCGTCTCGTGGCCGCCGGTGGCGCGCCTCGTGCGCGGCGAGGTGCTGTCGCTGCGTACCCGCGAATATGTCCAGGCCGCCATCGTCACCGGCCAGAGTAATACCTGGATCATCTCGCGCGAGATTTTGCCGAATGCGCTGTCGCCGGTGATCGTGCTGGCGTCGCTGATGGTGGCTAATGCGATCCTGCTGGAGTCCTCGCTGTCGTTCCTCGGCCTCGGCGATCCCAACCTGATGTCCTGGGGCTACATGGTCGGCGCGGGCCGCACGGTGATCCGGCAGGCCTGGTGGATCACAGTCTTCCCCGGCGTCGCCATCCTGATTTCGGTGCTCGGCATGAACCTGATCGGCGAAGGCCTCAACGACGCGCTCAATCCGCGCCTGGCGAAGGATAGCCGCTGATGACCCAAGTGCTGTCTAAAGCGCCCGCCGTTTCCATCAAGAACCTGAAGATTGCTCTGCCGAAGAGCGCCGAACGTCCTTATGCGGTCGATGGCGTGTCCATCGATCTCGTTCCCGGCGAGATAGTCTGCGTTGTCGGCGAATCCGGCTCCGGCAAGTCCATGTGCGCGCATGCGCTGATGGGTCTGCTGCCGGATACGGTGAAGACCGAGACCGGCGAAGTTCTGTTCGAGGGCCGGAATCTTCTGAAGCTCGACGAGAGCGGCTGGCGCGAAGTGCGCGGCCGCGGCATCGCCATGGTGTTCCAGGAGCCGATGACCGCGCTCAATCCGCTGATGCGGATTGGCGAGCAGATGATGGAAATGTTCGAGGCGCATAATCTTTTGACGCCGAAGGAGCGCCGCGCCAAGGCCCTCAGCCTCGCCAAGGAAGTCGGTCTGCCCGATCCCGAGCGCATCATCCGCGCCTATCCGCACCAGCTCTCCGGTGGTCAGCGCCAGCGTGCGATGATCGCCATGGCACTTGCGCTGGAGCCGTCGGTGCTCGTGGCGGACGAGCCGACCACGGCACTCGACGTGACCACGCAGGCACAGATCCTCAAGCTGATCCGGAACCTGCAGCGCAGCCGCAACATGGCGGTGATGTTCATCACCCACGACTTCGGCGTCGTCGCCGATATCGCCGACCGCGTCGTGGTGTTGCGCCATGGCAAGATCGTGGAAGAAGGCTCGATCGACGCTGTCTTCAGGAATCCGCAGCATGACTACACCAAGGCGCTGCTGGCTGCTGTGCCGTCGATGCACCCGCCGATGCGCGCGTCGCTGGATGAAAATGCGAAGGCTGTCGAGGTCATCGGCCTCGACAAGACCTATGTGACCTCGGGCGGCTGGTTCAAGCCGGATCGCCGCGTGCAGGCGGCGAACGAAGTCACGTTCTCCATCATGCAGGGCGAGACCGTTGGCCTGGTCGGCGAGTCCGGTTCGGGCAAATCGTCAGTGGCGCGCCTGGTGATGCGTCTGATCGAGGCCGACCGCGGGACCGTGCGCATCGGCGATGTCGATCTCACGGCACTCGAAGGCAAGGCGCTGCGCGCGCAACGCCATCGCATCCAGATGATCTTCCAGGACCCGTTCGCCTCGCTCAATCCGCGTCGCCGGGTCGGCCAGATCATCACCGATGGCCCGATCGCCCGCGGCACCGATCCCAAGATCGCGATGCAGCGTGCGCGTGATCTGCTTGGCATGGTCGGCCTCGATGCCGGTTCGCTCGACCGCTATCCGCACGAGTTCTCCGGCGGCCAGCGCCAGCGTCTCGGCATCGCCCGCGCGCTTGCGATGGATCCGGAGATCATCGTCGCCGACGAAGCCGTCTCCGCGCTCGACGTCTCGGTGCAGGCGCAGGTGCTGAAGCTGCTCGAAGACCTCAAGGCCCGCCTCGGTCTGTCGATGCTCTTCATCACCCACGATCTGCGCGTTGCCGCGCAGATCTGCGACCGTATCGCGGTGATGCAGCGCGGCGTGATCGTCGAGCTGAAGCCGACGGCGCAATTGTTTGCGGCGCCGGAACATCCCTACACCCGCGAATTGCTCGGTGCCGTCCCCGGCCAGAGTTCGCCATCCCAGGCCGCCTGACCTTATGCCGACGTCTCCCGTGACTTGCGTTTTCCTGAGCAGGACCATCAACCTGCGCAAATACCTGACCAACGAAATCGCCCGGCTCGACGGCAAGGTGCATTTTGTCGATCATCTCGACCGCACCGATCCCGCTAAAATCGACATGGCGGTGAGCTGGCATCCGCATGCCGATGCGTTCGATCGCTATCCGAACCTGAAGGCGGCGTGTTCCATCGGCGCCGGCGCCGACAGCATCCTGAACTGTCCGAGCCTGCGCGACGGCATCGATGTGGTGCGCGTGGTCGAGCCTGCGCAAGCGCAGATGATGTCGAGCTTTGTGATCTGGAACGTGATCTATCACCAGCGCCAGTTCGGGACTTATTTGCAGAACCAGCGCGATCACGTCTGGAAGCGCCTCGGCGGCGGACGCCGCCCGTCGGAGGTTCCGATCGGCATTCTCGGCTATGGGGCCATCGGCGCGCGCGTCGCGTCCGATCTGGCGATGCTCGGCTTTCCCGTCCGGGTCTGGAGCCGCTCGGCCAAGCCGACGCCGCCGGGTGTGACCGGCTTCCACGGCAGCGACGGGCTCGATGCGATGCTCGCGGGCTCCGAGGTGCTGGTGAACCTGCTGCCGCTGACCGAGGAAACCCGCGGCATTCTCAATGCAAGCCTGTTTGCGAAGATGCCGCGCGGCAGCTATCTCATTCAGGTCGGTCGCGGCGAGCACTCCGTCGAGCAGGATATCCTCGATGCGCTCGCCAGCGGACAGCTCTCCGGCGCGACACTCGATGTCTTCCACACCGAACCGCTGCCCAAGGACCATCCGTTCTGGTCGCATCCGCAGATCGTGCTGACGCCGCATGACGCCTGCGAGGTCACCATGACCGCCATTGGTGACACCATCCTCGCCACGGCCGAGGCGGTGCAGGCGGGTGTGCAGCCGAAGGATTCGGTGGATCGTAGCCGGGGATACTGAGCTTACGCGTCCACTGCCAGCCCGACCATCGCCGCCGACGCTTCGAGCCAGTGCAGGAAACTGCCAGCCATGCTGCGCGCGACCGCGATGTGGAAAGTTGGCGCCTCGTCGACCTTCCACAGCGTCACGCCCATATGCGCGATCTGCGTCACCGCAACGCTGCCGGCCGGAAACGCCGCGGCGCTGAGATCGACGGCGACGCCCTCGGCCAGCACATCGAGCAGGGCCGGACCTGACAGCCGGAGCAGGCCGACGCTGTCGGACTGATCGACGACAGAGGCGAGGCCACCGAGCTGCTGCGCAAGGCTATCGACGAAACGCGGTGTGCCCGCATCGTGGGTCACCAGCCAGCGGCCGGGACCGGTGCCTAGAAACGAGGTCGAGTCGCTGCCGGAGCCGTGCGGTCCCAGTGGCAGGTTGATATCGAACAGTTCCTTCACGGCAGCAGCGAGCGCGGCACCCTGGCCCTTGCGGGCCATGACCGTCGCAATGGCGATGCCGCGACGCTCCCTGGCGACGACACCGCGGCCATCGCCCATGGAGCGCAACTCAGCGAAGGCAGAGATGTGAGCGAGATCAAGCACGCAGCCGCGCTCCTTCTGCATCGACGAAGACGGGATCGACGACTTCGAGCTCATAGTCGCCGGAGCGTACCGGGTCCCAGGCGCGGATGATCTCGCCATGCCGCTCGGGTCCGCGGGCCAGCAGGCCGAGCCCGATCCAGTGATTATTGCCCGGGCTGAAGGCTGTCGAGGTGATGAAGCCGGCATTGTTGTCCGGTGCAGGCGTCACGCCGCGCGCGAACAGCAATGCGCCATTACGCAAACGCTGGCTGCGATCGATCGGCTGCAGGCCCACCAATGTCGGGCGGTCGGGATCGATCAGCGCCTCGCGCGCCGCCATGGTGCGGCCGATATAGTCCTTCTTCACCGACATCATACGCTCAAGTCCGAGATCACGCGCCACGGTCTGGCCGTTGAGTTCGGAGCCGGCGACATGGCCCTTTTCGATCCGCATCACGCTGAGCGCTTCGGTGCCATAGGGCGTAACGCCGAGCGGCTTGCCGGCCTGCATCAGCGCGTTGAACAGCGCTTCGCCATAGCCCGCTGGCACGGCAATCTCATAGGCGAGTTCGCCGGAAAACGAGACGCGGAACAGCCGCAGCGGAATGTTGCCGACACGAAACTCGGCGCAAGCCAGATAGGGGAAGACTTCGTTGGAGATGTCAAAGGCATCGCCAAGCAGGGCCTGCAGCAGCTCGCGCGACTTAGGCCCGGCGACGGCATACTGCGCCCATTGCTCGGTGACCGAGACCATCTGCACGTCGAATTCGGGCCACAGCACCTGATGGCAGTATTCCAGATGCTGCATCACCTTGCCGGCATTCACGGTGGTGGTCGTCATTACATAATGATCGGCGGAGAGCCGCGCGGTGGTGCCGTCGTCCATCACGAAGCCGTCCTCGCGCAGCATCACGCCGTAGCGCACCTTGCCGATGGGCAGCGTCGAGAAGGTGTTGATATAGACGCGGTCGAGGAACGTGCCGACATCCGATCCGCACAGCGCGATCTTGCCGAGCGTCGAGACATCGCAGATGCCGACGCTGGAGCGCACCGCCTTCACCTCGCGGGTGACGCTCTGCAACCAGTCGCTCTCACCGGGCGCGTTGAACCATTGCGCGCGCATCCATTGGCCGGCTTCAACGAAGGTGGCGCCCGCCGCAGCGGAGGCCGCGTGGCTCGCCGTCAGCCGCGTCGGCTTGAAATGCTTGCCGCTGTGCAGGCCCGCAAAGGCGCCGATGGCAACCGGCACATGCGGCGGGCGTGCCCGCGTCGCGCCGGTCTCGGCGATGGTCTTTTTGATTTCGCCGGCGAGGATCGCGAGGCCGTTGACGTTGGACGTCTTGCCCTGATCGGTCGCCATGCCCAAAGTCGTGTAGCGTTTGAGCTGTTCGACCGAGCGAAAGCCTTCCTGCGCGGCAAGGGCAACGTCTGTCGCGGTGACATCGTTCTGAAGATCGACAAAGGCCTTGCGGCGCGATCCCGCGAACAGCCAGACCGGATTGTTGCCGGATGCTTCGTCACTGGCCACGATGGGCTTCCGTGTCTGCAGGCCGAGACCGACATGCGAAGCAGCTTTTGCGCCGGCCAGCGCGCCGTGCTCAAGCGCGTCCGCGAGCGACCATTGCGCGGCTGCGGCGCCTGCGATCTGCATGCCCGGTGGCGTGTCGCTGCACAGAAACGCCGATCGCTCCTCCGACCAGTTGCCCTTGCCGCCCAGATGCGTGGCGATGCCGATGCTCGGCGACCAGCCGCCGGATATGCCGAGCGTGTCGATGGCCACAGAACGCGTCTGGCCAGCGCTGTCAGTGATCGTGATGTTGGCAAGCCTGCGATAGCCCGATGTGTCCGACACATGCGCGCCGAGGAATTGAGGTGCGTTGCCTGCGAGTTTGCGCACCTCAGGCGAAACGTCTGTCCGTGCATCGACCACAACCGCGATTTCAGCACCGGCCTTCTGCAGTTCGAACGCACTGCGCCAGCCATCATCCGATGTGGTGAAAATCGCGATGCGCTGACCCGGCACCACGCCGAAGCGGTTGGCGTAAGTGCGCAATGCCGAGGCCAGCATGATGCCGGGCCGGTCATTGCCGGGAAATACAAGCGGTCGTTCCTGCGCGCCAGCGGCGAGCACGCATTGTTTCGCAACGATCTTCCACAGCCGCTGCCGCGGCATGAACGGCGGGGGCACCGGCAGGTGATCGCTGACGCGCTCGATGGCGCCATATTCGCCGTCATAGGCACCGAACACGGCGGTGCGCTTGAGGATGCGGACATTCGGGAGCGTATTGAGTTCGGCTTCGGCCATTGCCGCCCATGAGGCTGCCGAGACACCATCGATCAGCGCGGTGTCGCTGAGCAGCCGACCGCCGAGCACAAAGTCTTCCTCTGCCACGATCACGCGCGCGCCGGCGCGTCCCGCGGCGAGCGCTGCGGCAAGGCCCGCCGGGCCGGCGCCAATCACCAGCAGATCGCAGAAAGCGTGAGACTTCTCATAAGTGTCGGGATCGTCGAGACCGCTGAGCGCACCCAGGCCTGCCGAGGCGCGGATGGCCGGCTCGTAGAATTTCTCCCAGAACGCCGCCGGCCACATGAAGGTCTTGTAGTAGAAGCCGGCATTGAGCAGCGGGCCGGCGAGCTGATGCACGGCGCGCAGATCGAAATTCGGCGACGGCCAGCAATTCTGGCTCGATGCGTCCAGGCCATCAAACAGCTCGACTGTGGTGGCCTTGGTGTTCGGTTCGGCGCGCGCGCCCGAGCGCAGCGTCACCAGCGCATTCGGCTCTTCCGGTCCGGCGGAGAAGATGCCGCGCGGCCGGTGATATTTGAACGAGCGGCCGACCAGCATGATGTCATTGGCGAGCAGCGCCGAAGCCAGCGTATCGCCGGCATAGCCGCCATAGGATTTGCCATCGAAACTGAAGCTGACCGGCTTGGACCGATTGATCAATCCGCCGGATGCGAGGCGACGCGAGATGCTCATGACGCAGCCTCATCATGGGCCAGCACGGCGTCGATTACCTCATGCGTCGAGACGTTGCGCGTCACCTTCAGCCAGGCGTGGCAGCCGGCGGCGTGATACCAATATTCCCTGTGAACGCCGACTGGATTGTCGCGCAGATAGACATAGTCGAACATCGCGTCCGTGGTCTCGGGCGCGGGTCGCGTCAGCGTCGCGTCGCCGGAATAGGAAAATTCCGAAGCGTCGCGAGATCCGCAATAGGGGCAGGGGATGCGCATGGGGCCTCAGTGCAGGTTCGGTTGGGCGCCCTGGCCCTTTTCATCGACGACACGGCCTGAGCGAAACCGGTCCAGCAGCAGGCGATTGGCGGCAGCGTGCGGTTCGTCCTTCGCCAGCAGATGCGCGAAGACGAAGCCGGAGCCCGGCGTGGCTTTGAAGCCGCCATAGCACCAGCCGGCATTGAGGTAGAGCCCATTGATATGGGTGCGGTCGATGATCGGCGAACCGTCCATGGACATGTCGACGAGGCCGCCCCAGTTGCGCAGCATGCGTGCGCGGCCGATCGCCGGCATCAGGGCCATGCCGCCTTCGCAGACATCCTCGACGACAGGCAGATTGCCGCGCTGGGCATAGGAGTTGTAGCCGTCGATATCGCCGCCGAACACGAGTCCGCCCTTGTCGGACTGGCTGATATAAAAATGCCCGGCCCCGAAGGTGATGACCCCGGGAATGACTGGCTTCAATCCTTCGGAGACGAAGGCCTGCAGCACATGGCTCTCGATCGGCAGTCGCATCCCGGCCATCGCAGCGACGCGTGATGACGAGCCGGCGACGGCGAGGCCGATCTTCTTGGCCTTGATCGCGCCGCGCGAGGTCTGCACGCCCACCACGCGACCGTCGACGATGTCGATCCCCGTGACCTCGCAATTCTGGATCACGTCGACGCCGCGATCGCTGGCGCCGCGGGCATAGCCCCAGGCGACGGCATCATGGCGCACGGTGCCGCCGCGCTTCTGCAAGAGGCCGCCCTGGATCGGAAACCGCGCGGCGTCGAAATTCAGGAACGGATAGAGTTTGCGCACGCCCTCACGGTCCAGCAGCTCGGAATCGGCGCCGTTCAGCCGCATCATGTTGCCGCGCCGGGCATAGGCGTCGCGCTGGCCGTCGGAGTGATAGAGGTTCAATACGCCGCGCTGGCTGACCATGGCGTTGTAGTTGAAGTCCTGCTCGAGGCCTTCCCACAGTTTCAGCGACAGCTCATAGAGCGAGATGTTTTCCGAGAGCAGATAGTTGGACCGGATGATGGTGGTGTTGCGGCCGATATTGCCTGACCCGATCCAGCTCTTCTCGAGGACGGCGATGTTCGTGAGGCCGTATTCCTTGGCCAGATAATAGGCGGTCGCCAGCCCATGGCCGCCGCCGCCGACGATGATGATGTCGTATTCGGGCTTCGGCGCAGCATCGCGCCATTGCGGCGTCCAGCCTTTGTGGCCGGTGAGGGTTTGCCTGAGCAGCGACGTCAGCGAATAGCGCATGGAAAATCCGGGTGGCGATCAGGCCCGGAGTGTCGCGTATTTCGGGAAGCGACACCAGTCCATGGACGACATTCAGAAGCCCATCAGCGACATCGTGAGATGATGCCGTTTTAGCGCGCCAGCCAGAAGCCGCCCACCACCAGGATCATGGCCAGCAGGCTGATGACCCCGAGCACGGCCGCAGTGATGGCCAGCAGGCCGTGGGAGTCGAGCCATCCGCGTAATGCCTTTTCCATGGTGCTGAAACTCTCCCGGTGATTTGAGTTTATCGTTGCAGGCTGGCACCGTATCAAACACTTCAGGCGCCGTCGTCTCGGACGGTTTCGCCATATTGAAGAATTGACATGCTTGAGGAAGTGACATGGACAATCTGAACACGCAGGGCATTTCGGTGCCGAAGCTCGGCCTCGGCACGTTCAAGCTCACGGGCGACGGCTGCGTCGCCGGCGTGGAAAGCGCTATCGGCCTCGGTTATCGCCACATCGACACCGCCGAAATGTATGGCAACGAGGCGGAAGTCGGCGCCGGCATCAAGGCCTCGGGCATCGCGCGCAAGGACCTGCATGTCACCACCAAGGTCTGGCACGAGAACCTCGCGCCGGATGCCATCAGGCGCGCCTTCGGCACCAGCCTGAAGAAGCTCGGACTCGATGTCATCGATCTCTATCTGGTGCACTGGCCCTCGAAGGGCATGAATCTCCCGACGATCTTCGAGACGCTGCTGAAGCTCAAGGGCGAGGGCCGCGTCCGCGCCATCGGCGTCGCGAATTTCCCGGTCAAGCTGATGAAGCAGGCGGTCGAGGAGATCGGCGCGCCGGTGGCCTGCAATCAGGTCGAATATCATGCGCTGCTCGACCAGACGAAGCTGCTGACTTACCTGCGGTCGAAGTCGATCCCGCTGGTGGCCTATTGCCCGCTCGGTCAGGGCCGGCTTGCGGACAACGATGTGATGAAAAAGATCGCCGCCAAGCACGGCGTGTCAGCGGCGCAGGTGGCGCTGAAGTGGTTGCTCGATCAGGACGGCGTCGCTGCGATCCCGAAGGCGTCGCGCAAGGAAAGCCAGCAGGCCAATCTCGATGCGCTGAAGGTGACGCTGGACGTCGACGACCGCAAGGCGATCGCGGCATTGCCGAAGACGCAGCGGCTGGTCAATCCGGGCTTCGCGCCGGATTGGGATTGATCTGTCTTCCCCTCTCCCCCCGCGAAGCGCAGCTTCGCGAGGTGGGAGAGGGTGCCTGAGCGAAGCGAAGGCGGGAGAGGGGGCGCCACAACGTACGGAGCCTGTGGCGCCCCCTCTCCCGTCTCGAACCGCTGCGCGGTTCGATCCACCCTCTCCCACCTAGCGAAGCTGCGCTTCGCGGGGGAGAGGGGAAGATGCGCACGGGCTACTTGTGCGAATGGGGCTTCTTCCCCTCCACCTTCTTACCCGTCGGCATCATCACCACGCGGCCATATTTCACGCCGCGCTCCGCAATGATGTGATCGGCGAAATGCTGTACTTCGCTGCCGGAGCCGCGCAGCGCGGTCACTTCCATGCAGTTATCGCCGTCGAGATGGACATGCAGCGTCGCCAGCGAGAGATCGTGGTGATGATGATAGGTGTCGACCAGACGGCGTGACAGATCGCGCTGGGCGTGATCATAGACATAGACCAGCGCGGCGACGCATTCGCCGGTCTTGCCCTTCTCCTGCGCCACCTGCTGCATGCCGGCGCGGGCGAAATCGCGGATCGCTTCGGAGCGGTTCTGATAGCCGTGTTCGGCGATCATCGCGTCCAGCTCTTCCATCAGGTCGTCGTCGAGCGTGATCGTAATGCGCTGCATCGGTCCTCTCAAAGAGTATGACGAATCTTTGACTTTGTCATACTCAGCATGTCAGTGTGTTCCCGTTGAACCCAGCATAGCCCGGCCGACTGACCGATGCATCGCTCTCTCTTTTCATCGGCCGGAATCTCGCTGGTCTCACTGCTCGCAGCCGTCACGCCGTCACCTGCCCAACCGGCAATCGTGCTGTCTCCGGTCGAAGTCGAGGCCCCGCCGCGGCATACAGCCAAGCCACGCGTGCCGCGCAGCGGGCGCGAGGCAGGCCGTCCAGCGGCACGCCATGTTGCCGCACCGACGTTGGGGGCCGGCGGCATGAGTGTCACGCCCCGCGCCAGTGCAGCGCAGGCGCCGGTCGCCTCTGCCAGCGAGAAGACTGTCAGCGGTGCCGAGGTCAATGCGCGGCCGCTGTCGCGCCCGGCCGAAGCGCTCGAAGTCGCGCCCGGCCTGATCGTCACCCAGCATTCGGGCGAGGGCAAAGCCAACCAGTATTTCCTCCGCGGCGTGAATCTCGATCACGGCACGGATCTCGCCATCTCCATCGACGGCATGCCGGTGAACATGCGCACCCATGGTCACGGCCAGGGCTATGCCGATACAAATTTTCTGATCCCCGAGCTGATCAATTCAGTCAACGTCCGCAAGGGACCGTATTTCGCCGACGAAGGCGACTTCTCCTCGGTCGGCGCCATCCATGTCAGCCTGATCGACAGCGTCGCGCGCACCATGGCGTCGATCACATCAGGAAGCTTCGGTTACAACCGGGCCTTCGGCGTGACGTCGGGCAAAGTCGGCGAAGGCACGCTACTGGTGGCCGCCGAGGCCAATATCTATAACGGCCCGTGGGACAATCCCGACAAGCTCCAGAAGCTCAACGGCGTGATCCGCTACAGCCAGGGCACGGCCGACAACGGCCTGTCGCTGACCGGCATGGCCTATGGCAACAAGTGGAATTCCACCGATCAGGTGCCGCTGCGCGCGATCACTTCCGGCGCGATCGGCCGCTATGGCGCGCTCGATCCGAGCGATGGGGGCAATTCGGAGCGTTTCTCGCTGTCCGGCCGTCTCCGGCAAACCGATCTCGACAGCGCAACCAAACTCGATTTCTACGTCGTCAAGAGCAGGCTCAATCTGTGGAACAACTTCACGTTCTTCCTGAGCGATCCGGTCAATGGCGATCAGTTTCACCAATATGACGACCGCGTGCTCGGCGGCATCAACGCCTCGCATACATTCAAGTACAATATCGCGGGCTTCCGCAACGAAACCGAAGTCGGCATCCAGAGCCGCTACGACGATATCAATGTCAGCCTCGGCAACACCGTCAAGCGGCAATATCTCTCCACCACGCGCAGCGATGGCGTGAAGGAAGGCAGCGTCGGCGTGTTCGTGCAGAACACGACGTTCTGGACTGACTGGCTGCGCACCAATATCGGCTGGCGCGGCGACTATTACGACACCACGGTCAATTCGCTCTTCAATCCCGCTAATTCCGGCAGTGCCACGGCGACCATCGGCAGCCCCAAGGCAGGTCTCGTGCTCGGTCCTTTCGCCAGGACCGAACTGTTCCTCAATGCCGGCGAGGGCTTTCACAGCAACGACGCGCGCGGTGTGACCATCAAGGAATCACCGTCGGATGGTTCGCCGGTCGATAGCTCGCCGTTCCTGGTCAAGACAAAGGGCGCGGAGATTGGATTGCGCACCAGGCTCATTCCAGGGCTGACCAGCTCGATCGCGCTCTTCATGCTGGATTCGGCCTCCGAAATCCTGTTCGTCGGCGACGCCGGCGATACCGAAGCCAGCCGTCCAAGTCGCCGCGTCGGCTTCGAATGGACCAACGACTACAAGCCCACGTCATGGCTGAGCCTTGAAGCCGATCTCGCGATGACGCGCGCACGCTTCCGCGGCAGCAATGCCGATCAGGCGGCGGCCTATGCGGAGCTCGATGGTTATCCGGCCTCGCAGATTGGCAACGCGCCCGGCAATTTCATTCCCGGCGCTCCCAACATGATCGCCTCGGCTGGCATCCGGCTGGGCGAGGCCACCGGCTGGTTTGGCGCCTTGCGCTATCGTTATTTCGGCCCGCGTCCGCTGACGGAAGACGCGGCCTTCATCTCGCCAGCCACGGGTTTGCTGAACGGCCAGGTTGGTTACCGCTTCGATAATGGCTGGCGCATCCAGCTCGATGCCTTCAACATGCTCGACAGCAAGTCGGACCAGATCACCTATGCCTATGGCTCGCTGCTGAAATCGGATTCGCTGTTCGCCATGTGCTTCCCGGCAGGCGGTGGCGCGCCGACGGCACCTGCCGCGGTGTGCCAGACCGGCGTCATGGATCGCGTGCTGCATCCGGTCGAACCGCTGGCCTTGCGGGTGACGGTGGCCGGCCGGTTCTGATCTCGCGGTTCTGACTTTGCCGCAGCGCAGCTTGCCTATTCCAGAAGGCGGTAGCATCATCCCTCCCAATGGAAAGAGGCAGGGAGGTGTTGATGCTCGCACGGGTTCGTTCCGTTTCGCGCCGTTGGCCATTCACGCGTGCCAACGCCGGTTTGAAGGCGCTGCTGGCGATCGTCTCGCTCCCGTTAGCAACAGGGCTCATCATGTCATCGGCCAGTGCCGCCACCTATGTCTATGTCGGCAATGCCGACAGCCAGAGCATCAGCATCCTCGAACTGAAGGCGAATGGCAGTCTCGCTGCGATCGACACCGTGGCGGTGCCGGGGCCGGCAAAGCCCGGCGGCTCGCTGCCGCTGGCCATCAGTCCCGAGAAGCACCGGCTCTATGCTGGCCTCCGCAACGAGCCCTACACGGCGGTGACCTTCGATATCGATGCCAAAACTGGAAAACTGAAACTGGTTGGCCCAGGGCCGCTGGCCGATTCCATGGCCTATATCGCGGTCGACCGCACCGGGCGATTTCTGCTGAGCGCCTCCTATGGCGGCAACAAGGTGACGGTGAACGCCATCGGGCCGAATGGCGTGATCGCGCCGGCACAGCAGGTCGTCGCCACCGAACCGAACGCCCACTGCATTATCGTCGACCCCACCAATCGCTATGTGCTGCATACGAGCCTCGGCGGCGATGTCATCTATCAGCAGAAATTCGATGCCAAGGCGGGAAAGCTGACGCCCAACGATCCGCCGACCGTGAGCGTGAAGGCGAAAGGTGGCCCGCGTCATCTGGTGTTCTCGCCGGACAAGAAGTTCGTCTATCTGCTCAACGAGCTCGATGCCGCGATCTATGTGTTTCCGTGGGACGCGGCGACCGGGACGTTGAAGAAAGAAACGCAGGTCGCCTCTGCCTTGCCCAAGGGATTCGACGGCAAGCCCTGGGCGGCGGATATCCATCTGACGCCGGACGGCAAGTTTCTCTATGCGTCGGAGCGCACCAGTAACACGATCGCGGCGTTTCGTATCGATCCCAAGACCGGCGCGCTGACATCGCTTGGCTCCACGGCCACGGAAAAGCAGCCGCGTGGATTCAACATCGATCCGTCAGGTCGCTATCTGCTGGCGGTCGGGCAATTGTCCAACAGTATGACGACCTATTCCATCGACAAGGCGACGGGCAGCCTGACCAAGCTGGGCGAAACCGCGGTGGGCAAGAATCCGAACTGGGTCGAGATCGTGAATCTGCCGTAAGGACTGTCTCACTTCGAGCCGACGCACCGGCCTCTCGCTCCCTCTCCCCGCAATGCGGGGAGAGGTTAGGCGGCCATCCGATAGCTTCCGCCGATGACTGGATCGCCGTCCGTCAGCACCATGCCGCGGGCGACGAGATCTTCCAGATGCGCCAGCACGGAATAGCCGGCGGCGTTGGTCAGGCGGGGATCGAGGCCGATATAGATTGCGCGGACGATGGTCGGGATATCCGCCTCGCCCTTGCCGAGGCGATGCAGGATCGAGGCTTCGCGGGCGCGGCGGTGGCGAATGAGAAAGCGGACATAGCGCTGCGCGTCGGGAATGTCCGGGCCGTGGCCGGAGAAATACAGGTCCTCGTTACGCGCGGCGAGTTTGTCGAGTGAGGCCATATAGTCGATCATCGATCCATCGGGCGGCGCGACGATGGAGGTCGACCAGCCCATCACATGATCGGCGACAAAGAGATATTTTTTCTCGCGCCAGGCAAAGGCCATGTGGTTGGCGGTGTGGCCCGGCGTCGCCACGCCTTCCAGTGCCCAGCCGTCGCCTTCGATCACCTCGCCGTCGGCGACCAGCACGTCCGGCTTGAAGTCCCGGTCGGCGCCTGACTCCGGCGAATGTTTCTCGCTCTCGAAGCGCGGCCGCGAGGCGCGGTGCGGGCCTTCTGCATAGACCGTGGCGCCGGTGGCAGCCTTGAGCGCTGCGGTGTTCGGCGAATGGTCACTATGGGTATGGGTGACGAAAATATGCGTCACGGTCTCGCCCTTCACGGCATCGAGCAGCGCCTGCAGATGGGCATCATTGGCCGGGCCCGGATCGATGATCGCAACCTTGCCGGTGCCCACGATATAACTGTTGGTTCCGGTAAAGGTGAAAGGTGAGGGGTTGTTGCAGAGAACCCGGCGCACGTTTGGGCGGACCTGATCGACGACGCCGGGCTTCAGCGGATAATCGCGATTGAACGGAACGTCGTCGTTGGCGCCGTTATCCTTGTCGCTCATGGTCGATCCTTCCCAGGGTGTTCTTCGCCTGTGATGACTAGCAAGGGGAGCGGGGAAAGCAAACGGCGGCGGGTCGCGGCTGATATGCAACACTCCGTCATGGCCGGGCTTGACCCGGCCATCCATCTTGCCTTGCTAGATCCAAAGATGGGTGCCCGGGTCAAGCCCGGGCACGACAAATGAGAGCTCTGCGCCTTCAAACGAAAAATGCCCGGCGCGAGGCCGGGCATTTCGAAGCTTTGAAACCTGAAGCGTAGACGCTTAACCGAACGCCTGGATACCCGTGATGGCGCGTCCCAGGATCAGCGCGTGGACGTCATGCGTGCCCTCATAGGTGTTCACGGTCTCCAGGTTCTGCGCGTGGCGCATCACATGGTATTCGGCCTGGATGCCGTTGCCGCCGTGCATGTCGCGGGCCATGCGGGCGATATCGAGCGACTTGCCGCAATTGTTGCGCTTGACCACCGAGATCATGTCCGGATGGAAATTGCCTTCGTCCATCAGGCGGCCGACGCGTAAGCTGCCCTGCAAGCCGAGCGAGATCTCGGTCAGCATGTCGGCGAGCTTCTTCTGCACCAGCTGGGTAGCAGCGAGCGGGCGGTTGAACTGCTTGCGGTCCAGCGTGTACTGGCGGGCGCGGGCCATGCAGTCCTCGGCGGCGCCGAGCACGCCCCAGGAGATGCCGTAGCGGGCGCGGTTGAGGCAGCCGAACGGACCCTTGAGGCCCGACACGTTGGGCAGCAGATTCTCTTCCGGCACGATCACGCCGTCCATGACGATTTCGCCGGTGATCGAGGCGCGCAGCGACAGCTTGCCGCCAATCTTCGGCGCCGTGAGGCCCTTCATGCCCTTCTCGAGAATGAAGCCACGGATCTGGTTGTCATGCGCGGCGGACTTCGCCCACACCACGAACACGTCGGCGATCGGGGCGTTCGAGATCCACATCTTGGAGCCCGAGAGCTTGTAGCCGTCCGACACCTTCTCGGCGCGGGTCTTCATGCCGCCGGGATCGGAGCCGGCATCGGGCTCGGTCAGGCCGAAGCAGCCGACCCACTCGCCGGTGGCGAGCTTGGGCAGGTACTTCTTGCGCTGGTTCTCGTCGCCGTAAGCGTAGATCGGATACATCACCAGCGACGACTGCACCGAGTTCATCGAGCGGTAGCCCGAGTCGACGCGCTCGATTTCGCGGGCGACGAGGCCGTAGGCGACATAGCTGGCATTGGCGCAGCCATAGTCTTCCGGCAGCGTGATGCCGATCAGGCCGAGCTCGCCCATCTCGTTGAAGATTTCGCGGTCGGTATGCTCATTGAGATAAGCGTCGTTGACGCGCGGCAGCAGCTTGTCCTGGGCGTAAGCGCGCGCGGTGTCGCGGATCATGCGCTCGTCTTCGGTGAGCTGGCTATCGAGCAGGAACGCATCGTCCCACTGGAAACTTGCAGCGGCCGGCTTGTCCTTTGCCTTGGGGGCAACGCTCATCGAAATCCCTTTCACATCATGGCTGAGTAATGCGCATTGGCTGCGCGTGTTCTGGTCGCAAGCGCTGTTTCGCTCAACAGGGTGCCGTCTCAGGCGGCACCCGCGCATTGCGTGCTACGGCATTTTAGGTCTTTGAACTATCGCCATCAAGCTGTTCGTTGCAGGCGATCTCGATGCCGAAACCCGACAGGCCCTTGTAGTCATGGGTCGACGAGGTCAGATGGCGGATCGAGGTGACGCCGAGATCGCGCAGGATCTGTGCACCGACGCCGATTTCACGCCACTGCCGGTTGCGGTCGGCTTCCGCCGACTTCGGCGCATCGAGCGGCTCGACGGGCACGCCCGCGGCGCCATCGCGCAGATAGACCAGCACGCCGCTGCCGTTCTTCTTGAAGCGTTCCAGCACGGGCTGCATCTTGGCCGGGCCGAAAAACACGTCGCGCACAATGTTGGGCTTGTGGAAGCGCGTCAGCACGTTCTTGCCGTCGCCGACGCTGCCGTAAACGAAGGCAACATGGTGGATCGGATCGAACGGCGAGCGATAGGAATAGCCGTGCAGCGGGCCGATCGGACTGTCGGTGGTGAAGGTCGAGACGCGCTCGATCAGCTTCTCGCGGGCCTGACGATAGGCGATCATGTCAGCGATCGTGACATGCTTGAGCTTGTGCTTGGCCGCGAAGTCGACGACCTGCTGGCCCTTCATCACCGAGCCATCGTCGTTCATCAATTCGCTGATGACGCCGACGGGCGCGAGATTGGCCAGCTTGCAGAGATCGACGGCGGCTTCGGTATGGCCGGAGCGCATCAGCACGCCACCCTCGCGCGCGATCAGCGGGAAGATATGACCGGGACGGGCGAAGTCATTGGCGCCTGCATTCGGATTGGCCAGTGCGCGGCAGCAGGAGGCGCGCTCATCGGCTGAAATACCGGTACCGCCATCGGGTTTGTAGTCGATGGAGACGGTAAAGGCGGTGGTGTGGTTGCTATCGTTGTTGACGACCATCGGATCGAGCCGCAAGCGGCGCGCATCCTCGGTGGTGATCGGCGCGCAGACGATGCCGGAGGTGTGCCGGATGATGAAGGCCATCTTCTCGGCGGTACAGAACGACGCGGCGACGATGAGGTCGCCTTCGCCCTCGCGGTCGTCATCGTCGGTCACCACGACCATTTCGCCGGCGGCAAAGGCTTGCAGAACGTCTGAAATCGGGTCGGCCATAAAATTCGCCTCGGATGCACTCTTGCTCTGTGTGAAGTCCATATGGCGCAGAGCGGGGGGCGGTGCAACCCGCGGAAATGGGGGGCGGTATGCGGGTTCGCAGTGCGGAATGGGGAGTTTGCCTTCTCCCCGCTTGCGGGGAGAAGGTGGCCCGAGCTTGCGAAGCATGATCGGGTCGGATGAGGGGGACGTTCCACGAACTGATGAGTGGATGGAAAGTCCCCCTCACCCGCCGCGAAGACGCGGCGACCTCTCCCCGAAGCGGGGAGAGGTCAAGGCAGCACTTCCCGCCGCTCCGCCAGCTGCGTGTCCATTTCGGCGCGTTTATCGTCCAGCAGGCCCTGATCGGCGGCCTCGATCACCTCATACAGCGCATGGGCGTCGCTGAGCCGGGGCACGGTGACGTAGTCGGCGCCGGCCGCGTAAATATCGCTCACGTCGCCGAGCACGTCCGCCGTGGAGATGATCTTGGCGTTCGGGTTGATCGAGCGGACATGGCGGACCAGCTTCTCGTTGTTCGCGCCCTTCAGCAGCGAGTCCGGCACGCTGAGGATGATGATCTCGGCCTTGCCGACGCCGGCATGCACCAGCGTGTCGACATTGCTGATGTCGCCATAGATCACGTGCTGGCCGCGCCCGACCAAAGTGCGGAAGACGTTCGGATTGAAGTCGACGACGCTGATCTGGTCGAGCAGTGACGCGTTCTGGCGCTCGATCTCGGCGAGCAGGGCGGACGCGGTGCGGAAGAAGCCGAGAATGACGATGCGGCGGGCGTCGCCATGGCCCTCGGCATGATCGCCCTCGCGGCCCTGGCCGTGATCGAGGTCGCGCAGCCCGATGCGCTTCATCGGGCCGATCAAGAGGCGCGTGATCTGGTCGCTGCGCATCATCGCGAAGGTCGAGAGGACCGCCAAGATCACGAAGGCGAAGGATGCCGCGCTGGAGGTCTGCGTGGTGATATGGCCGGCGGCAATTCCCGTTTGCAGCACCACCAGCGAGAATTCGCTGATCTGCGCCAGATTGAGCGCCGGCAGCAGGCTGGCGCGCAGGCCCTGCTTCATCAGATACAGGGGCGTGAAGGTCGTGAGCATACGGCTGATCACGGTGAACAAGGCGATGATCAGGGCGAGACCGATGGTCGCGCCGTTCGGGATCGGGATCGTCATGCCGACGGCGACGAAGAACAGCGTGATGAAGAAGTCCCGCAGCGTCGTCACCTTGGCGGTGACGTCGAGCGCGTAGGGGAAGGTCGACAGCGATACGCCGGCGACCAGCGAGCCCATCTCGCGCGACAGATGCAGCCGCTCGGCGATTTCGCCGATCAGGAAGCACCAGGCCAGCGCGCCCAGCAGCACCAATTCCGGCCGCCGCGCGATCTGGTGGAACAGCGCCGGCAGCACGTAACGGCTCAGGATCAGCGCAGTGGCGACCAGTACGCCGACGCGGGCGATCGACAGCGCGATGACGCTGACCTGCAGGTCGGCGAGGCTCGGCTGCACTGCCAGAAACAGGATCGCGAAGATGTCCTGCAGCACCAGGATGCCGAGCGTGATGCGGCCGGGCAGTGTGTCGAGCTCGCGCTTCTCGTAGAGCACCTTGACGATGACCACGGTGGAGGAGAGCGCACAGGCGACGCTGAGATACAACGCGTCGAACCCGCCGCCACCGAGCTTGAGCCCGAGTGCCATGAAGAAGGCCGCGCCGAGCACGCAGCCTGCGATCAATTGGCCGCCCGCGGCGAACAGAATGACCTTGCCGGCGCGGATGATCTTCTTCAGATCGATCTCGAGACCGATCATGAACAGCATGAAGATCAGGCCGAGTTCGGAGATCGTGCTGATGGATTCGTCCGACTTGACCCAGCCGATGCCGAATGGCCCAATGATGAAGCCGGCAATCAGATAAGCAAGAATCAACGGCTGACGGGTGAAATGCGCAATAAGCCCGATGCCCCACGCAAACAGGATACACAGCGTGATATCGCGGATTAAGTCGTGCATGCCCCTGCCGGAAAAGCCTTACATTTCGGCGGCACTCTAATGGTGCGCCGCGTGAGGGCAAAGGGGTAATATCCGGCATTCGGCGCGCGATACACGCGGAGGGCGGTCCAACGAGGCAGCCTTCGTCATAAAAGGCTTCAGGGAGACGACGTTCATGACCACTGCACGGTTCGACTATGCGCCATTGCTGCCTCCGGGCCTGCCCGCGGCTGCGGCAAAATGGACCGGTCTCGCCAAATACAGCTTCGTCGGCGGGAACAACGATATGGACCAGGTGCCGGTGGAGGGTCTGACTGCCGCCGCTAATGCCGTCATGCTGCGCGAGGGACGCACGCTGGCAACCTACGGTCTGGCGAGCGGTCCGCAGGGCTATCTGCCGCTGCGCACTTTCATCGCCGCCAAGCTGAAGCGCGACGCAAGCATCGATTGCAGCGCCGATGACATCCTGGTTGTCTCCGGCTCGCTGCAGGCGCTCGACCTCGTCAATCACAGCCTGCTGGCCAAGGGCGACACCGTCATCATCGAGCGCGACTGCTATCAAGGCTCCATCAACCGGCTCACCCGTCTCGGCGTCAATATCGTCGGCATCCCCTTGGATGACGACGGCATGCGGATGGACGCGCTAGCCTCAGCATTGGAAGATCTGAAGGCGAAGGGCATCCGGCCGAAATATATCTATACGATCCCGACCGTGCAGAACCCGACCGCCACCATCATGCCGGAAAGCCGTCGCCGCGAGCTGCTGGCACTGTCGGCCAGATATGGCGTCCCCATCTTTGAGGACGATTGCTATGCCGACCTGATCTGGAACGGCGAGCGTCCGCCGGCGATTCACGCGATGGATAAGACCGGCAGCGTGATCCATATCGGCTCGTTTTCGAAGTCGATCGCGCCTGCTCTCCGCGTCGGTTACATCGTCGCGCCCTGGGAGATCATGTCACGCATGCTGGCGCTGAAGACCGATGCCGGCTCCGGCGCATTGGAGCAGATGGTCCTCGCCGAATATTGCGTGCCGCATTTCGCCACCCATGTGCCAAAGGCCACGCGCGGACTACGCGCCAAGCTGGAGACGCTGATGGATGCGCTCAACGAGCAGTTCGGCACGGCGGCGGAATTCGACGAACCCAAAGGCGGCATCTTTCTGTGGGTGAAACTGCCCGCCAACGTTGATGCGATGAAGCTCTATCAGGCCGCGCTCAAGGCCGGCGTGTCGATCAATCCCGGCCCGGAGTGGTCTGTCGACAAGGCCTATGCGCACAGCCACATTCGCATCTGCTTCGCCAGTCCGACCCATGACGAAATCCGCGAAGGGATCGCGGTTCTCGCCGATGTCTGCCGGCAGGAGTTCGGTGTGCCAGAGCGGATCGCGAATGTGGAGAAACGCGCGCGGGGGTGAGAGCTGGTCGGGGAGGGGCGGGAGCTTACTTCTTCACGCCCTTTGCCGCAGCTTTCGCCGGCGTCGCCGCCTTCTTTGGCGCCGGCGCGCTGTCGACGGCGGTGTTGATGTCGTCGATCAGCTTGGTGATGCGCGCCGCGTTGCTGCCGAGATCGCCTTCGAAATAGCGTGACGACGAGCGGATATCGACGCGTGAGCCTTCGCCGTCGGGTGTAAAGCGGATCGAGACGTCCTCGCGAAAACCCATGATAGGGGTGCGCGCTACCGCCTCGATGCGGCCAATGCGGCGCGGCGGCTGCGGCGGGCGCTCGTCGATGACGATCCACTTGCGCTTTTCCACCAAAGCACGCGTCACGTCATAGGCGCGTTGCACGGGCACCTCCAGCTCCACCGGCTCGATATCCGGATAGGCCGTGCGCTGCTGCTCCGCGGAGTAGAGGCCGGAATAGACGGCCGAATTGGTGCCGTCGCCGGTCCGCAGCCGCGCCAGCGCCTCGAAGCGCGGCGGGTCGACGGGGTCGGTGGTGATGTCGTGGATCTTGGGCAGCTTGCGGTACTGGTACGCAAGGTAGCCAGGATAAGCCAGGATCACGACGTCGAGCATCAGCGCCACCATGATCACACTCATGCCCCGCGAGCCGTTCTGCCAGATCGCGGCAAAGCCGGCGAGCGCCACCAGGATCGACAGGCCGGCGAATCCCAACGCGCCGAAGAAGGTCATCAGTGCCGGTTTCACTTCGAGGAACCCGAAGCGGACGATGATGATCGAGGTGATGGCGGCAATGGCGGCGAAAACTGCGAGGCGCCGCGCCCACAGCGCCAGGCTGGATACTGGCTCCGACTGGTAAGCGGCCGAAAACCTGCGTGCCATGGGGTATTTCTGCCGGATTGAGCTTGCGAAGGCGCCGATAGCGCCGGGTTCCGAATAGGGTGCTTGAGACCATGCCGGGCCGGGAATTTCAAGGCACTTTGGCGGACGGGACTCCTCGTTTAAGAATGGGGCCGCGGCCGTTCAGACTTCTCCCCTGGTATAACGAGAAGAAGCAAGCAACGCCGCAGGGAGCCGCCTGCCATGCTGGTCGAAACCACGGATTATGAGACGCTCGCCCGCAATTTCCGCTGGGACGTGCCGGAGCGATTCAACATCGCGACGGTGGCCTGCGACCGTCATGCCGACGGTAGCGGGCGGCTGGCGCTGATCTATGTGGACGAGGACCGCGGCACGCATCGTTTCTCCTTCGACGAGATGCAGGCTTTCTCGCGCAGCTTCGCCAATGTGCTGAAGGCGGATGGCCTGCAGCGCGGCGACCGCATTGCGGTGTTTTTGTCGCAATCGGTGGAATTGCCGGTGGCGCATCTCGCGGCGTTCCGGTCCGGGCTGGTGTCGGTGCCGCTGTTCACGCTGTTCGGCGAGGATGCGCTGGAATTCCGCCTTGCCAATTCTGGAGCCAAGGCCATCGTCACCGACGCGAGTGGCTGGGACAAGTTGTCGAAAATCCGCGAGCGGCTGCCTCATTTGCAAGATATCTATGTCACGGACAGTGCACCGCATGCCGGTGCCAAATCGTTCTGGTCGGCGATCGAGGCGGCGTCCGAAGACTTCACCACGGTCGATACGTCCTGCGACGATCCCGCGATCATCATTTACACCTCGGGCACGACGGGAAATCCCAAGGGCGCGCTGCATGCCCATCGCGTGCTGCTCGGCCATCTGCCCAATGTGGAGATGGTGCACGGCTTCTTCCCCAAGCCGGGCGACGTCTACTGGACGCCGGCCGACTGGGCGTGGATCGGCGGGCTGTTCGATGCGCTGTTTCCGGCCTGGTATCACGGCGTGCCGATCGTCGGTTATCGCGCCAGGAAATTCGAACCTGACGCCGCGATGCAGCTGATGGCCGATCACAAGATACGCAATGTGTTCCTGCCGCCGACGGCGCTGAAGCTGATGCGGCAGGCAAACGTCAAACATGATGGCGTGAAGCTGCGCAGCATGCTGACTGGCGGCGAGTCGCTCGGTTCGGAATTGCTCGACTGGGTGCGCCATACGTTCGGCATCGACGCGCATGAGATCTACGGCCAGACCGAGTGCAATCTCGTGGTTGGCAACAATGCCGATCTGTTTCCGATCAAACCGGGCTCGATGGGCAAGCCGACGCCGGGCTTCGATGTGCGTATCGTCAATGAGCAAGGCGAGGAACTGCCGCGCGGCGAGCGCGGCATTGTCGGCGTGAGGCAGCCCAATCCCTGTACCATGCTCGGCTATTGGCAGAACCCCGAAGGCACCGCGAAGAAATTCGCCGGCGAGTTTCTTCTGACGGGCGATCTCGGCATTCAGGATGATGACGGTTACTTCTGGTATGTGTCACGCGAAGACGACGTGATCACATCCGCAGGTTATCGTATCGGTCCGTCGGAGATCGAGCATACGCTGCTGAAGCATCCCGCGGTCGCGCTGTCGGCAGTGGTCGGTATTCCCGATCCGATCCGCACTGAAGCCGTGAAAGCCTGGATCGTATTGCGGCCTGGTTTTAAACCCAGCGACGCACTGGCGCGCGAGCTGCAGGACTTCGTCAAGTCGCAACTCGCCGCCCATGAATATCCGCGCCATGTGCAGTTCGCGGAGAGCCTGCCGATGACGGCAACGGGCAAGGTGCTCAGGCGGGAATTGCGGGCGCTGGGGTAGTTCTTAACCTCTCCCCGCAGTGCGGGGAGAGGTCGCCGCGTCTTCGCGGCGGGTGAGGGGCAGGGCACGCAGCCAGCACCAATCACACAACTCTCGGATCGGCCGACTCGAGAGATAAGCTCCGGGCCGTCGACGTGCCCTTGCCCCTCACCCCACCCCTCTCCCCCGCCTAGCGAAGCTTCGCTTCGCACGGGTGCGGGGAGAGGGAGCGCACGGCTATCGCCTTGCCTCACATCCCCGGCACCTTGATCCCCATCTCCTTCAACGCCGCCAGCAGCCTCAGCGGCGGCTCCATCTGGATCGTGGGGACCTTGCCCGTTTCCAGCAAACTCTTCAGGCTCGAAAGGATCGCCGGCCAGCCTGCGCGTCCGCCGGAGAGAATATCGTCGCTCAACACGCGATCATGCGCCTGCGTCATCGTCAGCTTCACCGTCTCGCCCGATGGCGCGAGATCATAGGTGACGAGTGTCGAGCCCAGCGCTTCGACAAGTCCGGGCCAGTTGACGTCCCAGGTGATAGTGAGCTTGCGCGGCGGGTCGTGCTCGATCACCTCGCCCGAAACATGCAGCGATCCATCCGGCGCGAGCACCTTGAACGCGCCGCCGACGTTTCCCTCAAGCTGCACCGCGAAGCCGGAGAAATACTGCCGGCTGAACTCCGCCGAGGTCAGCGCCTGCCAGACTTTTTCGGGCGTGGCGGCGATATAGATCGTGTAGACGATCGCGGGCCGGAACCTGTTGATATCGATCATGGCCGTTGCTCCATGCGTGCAGTGACAGGCAACCAGATGGCGCCCTGCCGGGCAAGTGTGTTTTGCTGCGAGCAATACGAGTGCTAGTGTTAAGACAACACACCGTCGTCATGCCCGGCCTTGTGCCGGGCATCCACGTCTTAGCCTGCAGTGAAGGCGTGGATGGCCGGGACAAGCCCGGCCATGACGTAGATAAAATCGGAATAGGAGCGTGCCGATGTCCCTGCAAGTCTATCTCGCCTTTGTCGCTGCCTGCATCGCGCTGGCGCTGCTCCCTGGCCCGAACGTCACTTTGGTGATCGCCAACGGCCTGCGCTACGGCACGCGCGCGGCGATGATCAGCATTGCCGGCACGCAAGCGGGGCTTGCCGTGGTGATCGGCATCGTTGCGCTTGGGCTTGCTACGCTGATGGCCACCATGGGCTATTGGTTCGACTGGGTGCGCTTTGCCGGTGCCGCCTATCTGGTGTGGCTCGGCATCAAGATGGTCCGCGCGCCGGTCGAGGGCATCGACGCGGATACACCGCCGGCGCCGCCGCGTGGCGGCTTCTTCCTGCAGGGCATGATGGTGCTGCTCAGCAACCCGAAAGTGCTCGTGTTCTTCGGCGCCTTCATTCCGCAATTCGTCGACATGGAGAAGAACCACATCCTGCAGGTCGGAATTCTCGGTGCGACCTTCATGGTGACGGCCGCGCTCACCGATATCGTCTACGCGGTGGCCGCGGGCCGCGCACGACAATTCTTCTCGGCGCGGCGGACGTGGTTGCTGTCGCGCATCTCCGGCGGCTTCATGATCGGCGGCGGGGTCTGGCTGGCACTGACACGAGCCCGCTGAATCTTTTGTCGCGCTGAACCTTTCTCTGCATGGCCACGTCAAACCTCGGGGCGCGCCGCGCCGTGCCATGAGGTTTCGCCGTGCCCGACATTCCCTGGTTCGTTTATGCCATGCTGCTGGCGCCGTTCGGCCTGATCCTGATCGCTGCCGGCACTAAATATCTGCAGGTCCGCGCTGCCAGCGACTGGCCGTCCACCTTCGGCAAGGTGATCGTTTCGACCTCCGAAGTGCGAGACGTCAAGGTGCTCGACGACACGCGCGAGGAGCGCAAGCGTACCGAAAAACGCAATTTTGCGAATATCGTCTACGAATACACCGTTAGCGGACAGAAGCTCACCAACAACCGCGTCAGTATCGGCGAGGACCGTGGCAATTTCGAAGTCGCCGAGACAATCGCGCGCTATCCGGTCGGCACCGCGGTGATGGTCTATTACAACCCGCGGCACCCACGCGACGCCGTGCTCGATCGCGAGATGCCGAAGGGGATCGGCGGCTGCCTTGGCATCGCTGCAGTTATCGTGCTGGCGATTGTGGTCGGCGGCATCTTTGGCGGCGTCCGCATCAACGAATTCATTGCAGACCATCTTGCCGATCCGAAACGATCGCCGATTGTGACGGCGCTCTGCGGGTTCGGCTTCCTCGTTGCTTTGTTCGGCCTGGCGCTACACCGGCAGGGATCTCTGGCCAAGAAGTGGCCGGTGGTGCCCGGCACCGTCAAACTGGGCGCGCCCGAGACCTATGTGAGTCGGGACAGCGACACCGGTCGCAGTGGGCCGGTGATGCAGACCCGGAACGTGCAATACAACTATCGCTTCAAGCATGTCGCCTATATCGGATCCGCCGGCAGCTTGAGCACGAGCAACCCGAACCCGCCGCCATGGCAGTTGCGGCTGTTCGGGATGGACTACAAGAACGGTGACGCGGTGAAGGTCTTCGTCAATCCGGACAATCCGTCGGACTCGACGCTGAGCCCCGGTGGTCGCGCGGCCTATTTCCTATGGGCGGTCGCGGCGGGATTTATGGTGGTGGCCTATTTCATCGGGACGCACGGCTAGGCACCTCACGCCGCGCAGGCGCATTGGCAGCTACGCCGGCATCAAAGGCTACAGATGCGACGCGCGCGGCGTGATCAGCGTCGCCTCGATCTCGCTGAAGATGCGCGTGAGCCGCTCCGCCCATTCGGTCTGGCCGCTGACATCGGTGATCAGATCCTGCCGGATCTCGATGCCTGTATTCATCAGCCCGCGTTTCTCACCATGCACGGGGATCGTGTAGTCAGTGGCATCGGAGACCGCGTAGGGCTCGTTGTCGCCCACTACCAGATCGGCTTCGGCGCGCAGATGATGCAGCAGCAATGGCGGCAGTTTGCTGTCGTGCTGATAGAGTGTGCCGATATGCCAGGGGCGGGGAATGCCGGCATAGACAGGCGTGAAACTGTGCAGCGACACCAGCACTGTCGGCTGGCCCTTTGCCAGCCTTGCATCGATCACCTCGTCGATGCGCCGGTGATACGGATCGAAGATCAGCTCGCGCCGGCGCGCCTTCGCATCGGACGTGAGACCGTCATTGCCGGGCACGGTGGTCGCCTCGCTGATCAGCGGAATCGCGCTTACGGCGTCCGGCGGGCGGTTGCAGTCGATCACCAGCCGCGAATAGCGCTGCGCCACGAGATGCGCATCGAGCGCCCGAGCCATCTGCTCGGCGACGCCGGCGATGCCGACATCCCAGGCGATGTGGCGGACGAGCTCGCTCTCGGGCAGGCCGAGCTCGCCGAGCATCTCGGGAATCAGCCGGCCGTAGTGATCGCAGGTCAGGAGAAAAGGGGAGTTTCCGGCGGTATTGAGTTCCAGAACGGGCGGAACCTCCTGGGAGCCGAGACGTAGGGATGTGTCCTGATTGCTATCCAAGGCTCTGTCCAAAATTCTGTCCAAGGCTTTTTCCCGATATTGCCTAACGATGCGGCATCCCGGCCTGTGATTCTGCAGGCTTCCGTATAAATTACACGGGACAAATCACGCATGAACGAACCATTGATGCCCCTGCTCACGATTCATCACAAGACCGAATATCGCTACGCGCATCCCGTCGCGTTCGGCGAACACCGGATCATGCTGCGGCCGCGCGATGGCCATGATCTGCGCATGCTCAACGGCAAGCTCGAGATCACGCCGGAGCCGCTGTCGCTGCGCTGGATCCACGACGTGTTCGGCAATTCAGTGGCGATCGCCACCTTCGACGAGCACGCGCGAAAGCTCACCTTCGTCTCCACCGCGACTATCGAACATCTGCCGTCGGACGAGTTCGCGCTGACTGCCGATGACAAGGCCTATTTCTATCCGTTCCTGTATGACGGCGAAGAACTGCCCGATCTGCAGGAATTCATCCGGCCGCAATATGGCGATCCCGATGGTGAACTCGCCACATGGGCGCGCGGATTTCTCGACCCGCAGGGCCGCACGCCCACCGTCAATATTCTGACCGGCATGACGCTCGGCATCCGCAAGCAGTTCGCCTATCGCAAGCGCTATGAACACGGCACCCAGCATCCGCTCGATACGCTGCAGACCAAATCCGGCACCTGCCGCGATTTTGCGCTATTCATGATCGAGGCGCTGCGCCGGCTCGGCATCGCCGCACGTTTCGTGTCGGGCTATCTGTTCATCCATGGCGATCGCGAGCACAATTATGTGGGCGGCGGCTCGACCCATGCCTGGGTGCAGGTCTATCTGCCGGCCGCAGGCTGGATCGAATTCGATCCGACCAATGGCATCATCGGCAGCAAGGATCTCATTCGCGTCGCCGTGGCGCGCGATCCGCGTCAGGCGGTGCCACTGCACGGCACCTATATGGGCTCGGCCGATGCGTTTCTCGGCATGGATGTGAGTATCAATGTGGTGTCCGCGGGCGACGATGTCGCCGCTGCACTGGCCGAGAAAGTCTAGCCGCCGCATGCCCGATCGCGTCTTCGTCTATGGCACATTGATGCGCGGTTTCGATCATCCGATGTCGAAGCTGCTCTCGTCCGGCGCCGATTTTCTCGGCGAAGCCTCCTGCCGCGGCAGGCTGTACATGGTCGCGCATTATCCCGGCCTGCTGCATTCCGACGATGCCGGGGACATCGTGTTCGGCGAGCTGTTCCGGCTGCGCAAGCCGAATGAGCTGATGGGCGCGCTCGACGACTATGAGAGCGTGGGGCCCGGCCATCCGCAGCCGAATCTGTATCTGCGTGAGCGGATCGCTGTGACGCTCGCCGATGGCAGCGTGAGCGAAGCCTGGACCTATATCTACAACAAGCCGGTCGATGAAACGAAGCGCATCATGTCCGGGCGTTTCCTCGCGCCCTAGCTCACCTTGCGTCTGCTGGCGACTTCCAGCCCGAACAGTGCCAGCGCAATCAGCGATGCACCGATGCCGATCAGTGCGATCATCGACGTGCCGCCTGATGCCACGGCAAATCCACTGAAGCCCGAACCGATCGCGCCGCCGAAGAAGGCGCAAGCGAGAAACAGCGCGTTGAGCCGGCTGCGGATGTTGCCGGCGAGCGCATAGATGGCGCGCTGCCCGGCGACGACATTGCCCTGTGTGCCGGCGTCGATCAGGATGCCTGCGATCACGAACAGCGTCACGGCAGTCGCGCCGCCGGTATGGCCGCCGATCCAGGTCAGCACGAAACTCACCAGCACCAGCAGCATCGCAGTGACGGTCACGAGATCGCCGCGGCCGCGATCGGCGAGGCGTCCCGCAAGCGGCGCCACCAGCGCGCCGCCAGCGCCCGACAGCAGGAAGGCCGACATGGCGATATGGCCGAACGAAAATGGCGGCTGGTCCAGCACCAGCGGCATCGCCGTCCAGAACAGGCTGAAGGACCCATAGAGCAGACATTGATAGGCCGAGCGCTGCTGCAGCACGCGCGTGGTCAGCATCAGGTCCCACAGCGAGTGGATCAGCGTCGCATAGGTCAGCTCATGCTTCGGTTGCCGGCGCGGCAGCGCGATCACCATCAGTGCGAATACGCCGCACATCAGCACCGCGGACATCACGAACACGGCGCGCCAGCCGAACGAGCCGGCCACCATGGTGGCCAGCGGCCGCGACAGCAGGATGCCGAACAGCAGCCCGCTCATCACGGTGCCGACGATCTGCCCGCGCCGTTGCTCCGGCGCCAGATGCGCCACCACCGGCAGGATCATCTGCGTGCCCACGGCGGCGATACCGAGCAGCAAGGTCGAGGCGATGAAGATCGCTGCAGTGGGGGCGGCTGCGGCGATCAGCAGGCTCACGATCAGGCTGCCCAGCGTGATCAGGATCAGCCGCTTGTTCTCGACGAGATCGCCGAGCGGCACCAGGAACAGCAGGCCCAGCACGTAGCCGAACATCACCATGGTCAGCATGATGCCGGCGGACGACAGGTCGAGCCCGAAGCTCTCGCTGATCGGCCCCACCAGCGGCTGCGCGTAATAGATATTGGCGACGGTGACGCCGCAGGCGACGGCAAAGGAAAAAATCAGCCAGCCGCCGGGACCGGAGTCGCGGGCGGGATGTTCGGACGATGAGGACATGGAGGCTTTCGGGCGGGCGGGGCGGTGGGAGAGATATGGCGCATGTGATGCCATGCCAGAAGTGCGGCGTCTTGAATGGGAGCCATGCAGGTTGCCGTTCCGGTCTAGCCTCGTCATTCCGGGGCGCGCTTTTGCGCGAACCCGGAATCCCGAAATGTTCAGAACATGTCGGGATTCCGGGTCTGAACTTTGGCCGGCTTTGCCGACCGACGTTCATCCCGGAATGACGAGTGGGGCGCGTTTACACCACCGCCTTCACCACCCGCACATCGACCTCGCGCTCGACATAGCTCCATTCTTCCGTCTCGCGCAGGCCGCCGACGAGATCCTCGAATTCCTGCGCGTGCTCCGGCGCATATTCGAACCAGGTGAGGAAATCGAACGGCTCGCCGAGATCGCGGGAGTGGTAGAGCTGACGCGCGATGGCGGGCAGGTATTTCAGGCTGTCGGCGATGTGGCGGGATTTGTCCTCGAAGATGCGGCGGCGCTCGTTCTGGGTCATGTCCCACCACGCCGCGTTCTTCCTGATCGGGATCAGCGCGCCATGGGTTGCCTCGGGTCGGCCAAGGCCGGCCTGTGCCGCAACCAGTGCGATCTTCTCGGTCCGCTCGACATAGCGGACGTGGCTGGCGACGCCGGCGAGGCGCCACGACGTCTGCGACGGCAGCAGCGGCAGTGAGATGGCATCGGCATGGGTGATGGACAGCGCCGCAACGGGTTTCAGCGTCTCGCCCTTGACGGGCGAGATCGAGATCACCTGCCATGCACCGGTATTTCCGCCGCGGAATGTCGTGAACATGGGATATGTGATCGTGGAACCGGTGCGAGTTCAAGCAAATTGACACAAACTCGTCATTCCGGCGTCGCGCAGCGCCAGCTGTGAGCGAACCCGGAATCTCGTCATGTTCATCACCTCCCGGTGGATAGAGATGATGAACATGTCGGGATTCCGGGTCTGCGCTCCGACCGGCTTTGCCGGCCTCCGCGCATCCCGGAATGACAGTGATTGCCACTAAGTCCCGGCCGTCCTGTGTATAATGGGACGAAACCCGGCAGCGGGCTGCGATTTCTGGCCTTTGCCGCCGCGCGCCCTATATGCAGTACACCCCATGCGCTTCACGCCCCAATTCCTCGACGATCTGCGCGCCCGGCTTCCGGTTTCGGAAGTCGTGAGCAAGCGCGTCAAGTTGAAGAAGGCGGGGCGGGAGTGGAAAGGGCTGTCGCCGTTCCAGCAGGAGAAGTCGCCGTCGTTTTTCGTCAATGACGAGAAGGGATTTTACCACGACTTCTCGTCGGGCAAGCATGGCGACATCATCAATTTCGTGATGGAGACCGACGGCGCCAGCTTCGTTGAGGCAGTCGAGCGGCTGGCGCAAATGGCAGGCGTCGCGCTGCCGGCGGCGACGCCGGATGCCGCGCGCCACGAGCAGCGTCGCAAGACGCTGTATGACGTCATGGATCTCGCCGCGAAATTTTTTGCAGAGACGCTGGTGGGGCGCGAGGGCGCCCGTGCGCGCGGCTATCTCGCCGATCGAGGTATCACGCCCGCGGTGCAGCTGCAGTTCCGCATGGGCTTTGCATCCGAAGATCGTTTCGCGCTGAAGGAATATCTCGGCGCCGCCGGCGTGCCGGTGCCCGACATGGTCGAGGCCGGATTGCTGATCGGCGGCGAGGACATCCCGGTGCCCTATGATCGCTTTCGCGATCGCGTGATGTTTCCGATTTCCGATGTGCGCGGACGCATCATCGCCTTTGGCGGCCGCGCGCTGAAGAAGGATGCGCCGGCGAAATATCTGAACTCGCCGGAAACGCCGCTGTTTCACAAGGGCGACAATCTCTACAACCTGCCGATGGCGCGAAAGGCCGCGCATGATGGTGCGCCTTTGGTGGTGGTCGAAGGCTATGTCGACGTCATCGCCATGGTCGGCGTCGGCTTCCCCGGCGCCGTTGCGCCGCTCGGCACGGCGCTGACCGAGAACCAGTTGCAACTGCTCTGGAAGATGGCCGACGAGCCGATCCTGTGTTTCGACGGCGACAAGGCCGGGCAGAAGGCGGCATGGCGCGCGGCGGAGCTGGCGCTTCCGCATCTCAAGCCCGGCAAGAGCCTGCGCTTTGCATTGCTGCCCGAAGGGCAGGACCCCGACGACCTCGCGCGCTCCGGCGGCCGCGCGGCGATCGAGGACGTGATGGCGGCGGCGGGCACGCTGTCGGATCTGATCTGGGCACGCGAGATCGCCGGCGGCACGTTTGCGACGCCGGAGCGCCGCGCGGCGCTGGAGGCGCGCATCAACGAATTGTCGAACGGCATCCGCGACGATGTCGTGAAGAAATACTACCGCCAGGACATGACCGAGCGGCTGCAGCGCGCCTTCGGCACCGGCCCAAAAAACTACGGCGGTAACAACGGCGGCCGCGGTGGCTTCCAGCAGGGCGGCGGAGGCGGCGGTTTTGCGCGCAGTCCGCGTCCGTTTACCCCCGGTCCGGCGGGGCGAATCAGTGGCGGTGGGCGGGGCGGGGCCAATGCCGGGCCGCAAACCATCCAGCGCGGGCCCTATCAGGTGGTCAGTCCACAGCTTGCGACGTCGTCGATCATGCGCGGCCAGCGCAGCGCCATTTCGAGGCGCGAGGCGCTGATCGTGCAGTCGCTGATCAACCATCCCTGGCTGCTGCATGACCGGCTGGAGGAGGTGGCGGCACTGGAACTCGCCCATCCCGAGATGCACCGGCTGCGTGCCGGGATCATCGCGGCCTTTGCCCATGAGCATCATCACGGCGATGAGGCCGAGCAAAGTGAACAAATGCGTTCAGATCTGGTTAAAGCCGGATATTCTGAGCAATTACAGCATGTTGAGCAGGCAGTTACCACTCAGGCGGTGTGGGCGGCGCGGCCTGGTGCGGCCCGCGAGGATGTTCTTTCCACCTGGACGCAGCTCGTTGCCTTGCATCGCCAGTGGCACTCATTACTTAGGGAGCTTAAAGACGCGGAGCTTGCTCTGGGCGCAGAAGCGAGCGAAACGAACTACGGCTGGTTGCGCGATGTGAAGGCCCGGTTGGCTGAGGTCGACGGGATCGAGGCGCTGATCGAGGGGTTCGGAGAATCCTCGGGGCGGTTCCAGCGCAGTTCGTGAAGCAACTTTGCTGCGGATGGTGCCCGGGCAAACCGCGAAAAGACTCGCCAAACCCATGGTTTGGCTGCAAAAACAGGGTTAATCCGGGCTTAAGGCTCTCCACGTTAAGGGTCTGGGCTTAAGTAGTGAAAACCGCGAAGACGACGTCGGGGGTGGCGATGGATATGCGCCGCCCTTTGTGCGTCAAGTGGTGACGATGATTGGATCGGGGCGCGTGCGCCCCCTGGATTGATAGCGGGGCGGTGACGCCCCCGGCGTGAGCGCGTTTCAGGAGCATTGAATGGCCACCAAGGCAAAGACGCTGCAGACCAAGGACAAGGAAAAAGACGACAAGGCAGCTGACACGCCGGAGAAGGACTCCGCAGACGCGCCGTCACCTTTGCTCGACCTGTCCGACGCTGCCGTCAAGAAGATGATCAAGCAGGCCAAGAAGCGCGGCTTCGTGACCTTCGATCAGCTCAACGATGTCTTGCCGTCCGATACCACCTCTCCTGAACAGATCGAAGACATCATGTCGATGCTCTCCGACATGGGCATCAACGTTTCCGAAAACGAAGACAGCGACGGCGAGGAAGAGAGCAAGGACGAGGACGACGATACCGACAACGAACTGGTCGAAGTCACGCAGAAGGCCGTCACCGAAGTCAAGAAGTCGGAGCCCGGCGAGCGCACCGACGATCCCGTCCGCATGTATCTGCGCGAGATGGGCACCGTCGAGCTGCTGTCGCGCGAAGGCGAAATCGCCATTGCGAAGCGCATCGAGGCTGGCCGCGAGGCAATGATCGCAGGCCTCTGCGAAAGTCCGCTGACCTTCCAGGCCATCATCATCTGGCGCGATGAACTCAACGAAGGAAAGATCTTCCTTCGCGACATCATCGATCTCGAAGCGACTTACGCTGGCCCCGACGCCAAGAACAACATGAACCCGGCGCTGATCGCTCCGCCCACGGGCGATGGCGAAGCAGTGGCCGAGGGCGCCGAAGCCGTTGCCGCGCCGCCTGCGGCCCCGCCGTCCGCCACGCCGTTCCGTCCCGCGCCGCCGCGTTCGGCGCCTGCTGCGGCCCCTGCCGGCGAAAGCACGTCGGAAGGCGCTGCCGACGGCGACATGGACGATGACGAGTTCGAGAACCAGATGTCGCTCGCCGCCATCGAGGCCGAGCTGAAGCCGAAGGTGGTCGAGACCTTCGACAAGATCGCCGACAGCTACAAGAAGCTGCGCAAGCTGCAGGAACAGGACATCGCGAACCAGCTCGAGAGCGCCTCGCAGGGCCCCTCGCTGTCGCCGTCGCAGGAGCGCAAGTACAAGAAGCTCAAGGACGAGATCATCGTCGAGGTGAAGTCGCTGCGCCTCAACCAGGCGCGTATCGATTCACTCGTCGAGCAGCTCTACGACATCAACAAGCGTCTCGTGTCGTTCGAAGGCCGCCTGCTGCGCCTCGGCGACAGCCACGGCGTCGCGCGCGAGGACTTCCTGCGCAACTATCAGGGCTCGGAGCTCGATCCGCGCTGGCTCAACCGCGTCTCGAAACTCTCGGCCAAGGGCTGGAAGAACTTCGTCGCCATCGAGAAGGACCGCATCAAGGAACTGCGCGGCGAAATCCAGCAGCTCGCGGCCCTCACGGGTCTTGAGATCGGCGAATTCCGCAAGATCGTGCACGGCGTGCAGAAGGGCGAGCGCGAAGCCCGCCAGGCCAAGAAGGAGATGGTGGAAGCCAACCTCCGTCTCGTGATCTCGATCGCCAAGAAGTATACCAACCGCGGCCTGCAATTCCTGGATCTGATCCAGGAAGGCAATATCGGCCTGATGAAGGCCGTCGATAAATTCGAATATCGCCGCGGCTACAAGTTCTCGACCTATGCGACCTGGTGGATCCGGCAGGCGATCACGCGTTCGATCGCCGACCAGGCCCGCACCATCCGCATTCCCGTGCACATGATCGAGACGATCAACAAGATCGTGCGCACCAGCCGCCAGATGCTCAACGAGATCGGCCGCGAGCCTACTCCTGAGGAACTGGCTGAGAAGCTGGGCATGCCGCTGGAGAAAGTTCGAAAAGTTCTCAAGATCGCCAAGGAGCCGCTGTCGCTCGAAACCCCCGTGGGTGACGAGGAAGACTCGCATCTCGGCGATTTCATCGAGGACAAGAACGCGATCCTGCCGATCGATGCGGCGATCCAGTCCAACCTGCGCGAAACCACCACGCGCGTTTTGGCCTCGCTGACGCCTCGCGAAGAGCGCGTGCTGCGCATGCGCTTCGGCATCGGCATGAACACCGACCACACGCTGGAAGAAGTCGGCCAGCAGTTCTCGGTGACTCGTGAGCGTATCCGCCAGATCGAAGCCAAGGCGCTGCGCAAGCTCAAGCACCCGTCGCGGTCGCGCAAGCTGCGGTCGTTCCTGGATAACTAACGGTCGCTGTCGATCACTCGATCCTTCTGATGATGCCCGGCCTCGCGCCGGGCATTTTCGTGTGGGCGTGCCGCGCTCTCACGCGCTCGTTGCCGAGGTATGTGGCTATAAATATGTTCATGATCTGTTCTTTTCGTCAAGAGGCTTTGTGTCGCGCGTGTCCTTCACCCGCTGCGGAGCGGATGGCGGATTACGTGTCGCCAATCGGCCCTGCGCGCGCTGGTTCGACGCCGCGGTTGTCCGGCGCGGTCTCTGTCGTGAGCCAGCCGGCCTCGCGCACCATGGCCACGGCCGAGCGCGAGACAGGGGCGGTGATCCCGTTGACGAGTTGCAGGCGCAGATTGCGGCCCTCGGTCACGACGCGCACAACGGCCTTTCGCGCGACCCACCATGACCGGTGCACCTGCAGGCCGTCAGCGGTGCCGAGAGCCGTCATGGCCTGATTGAACGTTGCCAGCACCAACCGGGAGTGGCCGGCGATATGGTGGACGCGGACATAGTGATCTTCCATCTGCAGGCAAAGCACCGCGAAGGGCGGCGCACCGAGCAGGCCGAAAGCCGTTGGCGGCGCGTCGTCGGCTTCCTTGGCCTGGTGCCGCTTGTGTCGTCGCGCCTGAAGCAACAGGGTGAAGCCGAGCACGACGGGAAGGGCGGTGATCAGTCCTTGCACATACCAGTCGAGCGGGCCCAGCCTTCTCAGGAACGGCCATATCGATACGCCGATCCACGCGGTCCAGATCTGAAATGGGACGGTCAGGATGGCGGCGCCGAGGACGATCGCCGTCCACGTCATCCACGGCCTCAACTGGAATCGCAGCACCACGCGGATCAGGGAGCCATACAGCAGGACTCCCGGCCAGAAGCAGGCAAGCTGAAACGCCACGCGCTGCCATGCCGGTCCATTCAGATAGCTGCCGAATGGTCCGATCAGGCCGAGGAAGATGGCGCAGACGGTCGCGATCGCCAGGTCGACGGCCCAATCCCGCAGAAAATCACGTTGCCAAGCGTTGCTCATGACGTCTCATCGCAGCGGTCCGCCCACCGGCGAACCCGTTCGCCCATTGGCGAACAACGGCTGGCGCAGGGCGTCGCCCTTTGCAGAACTCGGGTGTCATCCCAATCCGCAGGAGGTTCCATGCGCAGCATCATCGCACAGGTTTTCGTCGCATTCATTGCTATCGCCGCCGCCAGCCAGGCCGACGCCGCGGTCGGCTTCCAGCATTTCAGCATCAGCGATCCACAAGGGCCACCCATCGAGGTCGGCGTTTGGTATCCCACCGGCGCTGCGCCGAAGCTGCAGGCGCTTGAGTCCGATCAACAGATGGTTGCCCGCGATGCGGCACTCGCGGGCGACCGCCTGCCGCTGGTGGTCATATCCCATCTCGACACCGCCATGGCTCTGGCCAATGCAGGTTTCGTCGTCGCCGCCCTCACGCATAACGGCGATAGCTGGCGCGACCCGGGCAACCCCACCGCGATCTGGGAACGGCCGCGCCAATTCAAGCTGGTCACGGATTATATGCTGGACGCATGGGGTGACCATGGGCGTATCGATGCGACGCGCGTCGGCGCGTTCGGCTTCTCGGCCGGCGGATTCACGGTGCTCGCGGTGGCCGGTGGCGAGCCGGACCTGCGGACTCTCGGGGATCACTGCAGGGCGCATCCCGCTTTTGAAGATTGCCAGATCGTCGAACGGCACCCGCTTCCGCTGGATGCCGATATCGTCTGGGCCCACGATCCGCGCATCAAGGCGGTTGTCTCCGCGGCGCCCGCCCTTGGTTTTGCCTTCGGTCGCAAGGGCCTGGCGGCGGTCCGTCAGCCGGTCCAGCTTTGGCGGGCCGAGGACGACCAGGTCCTGCCACATCCCTATTATGCGGAGGCCGTCCGCCTCGCTTTGCCGACGTCGCCCGAGGCGCATGTCGTGGCGAATGCCGGGCACTACGATTTCTTGACGCCATGCTCCGCGCAACTGGCAACACGCGTGCCGGCGATCTGCACCAGCAGGCCGGGGTTCGACCGCGCTGCATTTCATGAGCGCTTCGATCGCGACATCGTCGCGTTCTTTACACGGGCGCTGTAGTCGCGGCCTGGATTTGGTCAGCCCGACAGCTCTCGTCATCGAGATGGGCGCGCGCACCTGCGGTGCGCGTCGGCGACCTCGGCCGCGTGCTGTCGATTGCAAAGGTCGGCCTGCCGAACTGGTTCCGGCACCGGGAACAAATCAGGCGGGTCCCGCTTGAGTCGGGATTGTGTCGCGTCGTGTGAGTTGGAGTATTGTCATGGCCCCGCGTGCCAATTGGAAGGGCTTTTTGCGCCTGTCCCTCGTGAGCTGTCCGGTCGCGCTGTTTCCCGCCACGTCGGATTCCGAGAAGATCAGCTTCAACCAGATCAACCGCAACACCGGCCATCGCATCAAATATCTGAAGGTCGATGCGGATACCGGCGAGGAGGTGGCGGCGGACGACATCATGAAGGGCTTCAAGGTCGATACCGATACCTATGTCGAGGTGTCGAAAGACGAACTCGACAACATCGCCCTCGACTCCACCCGGACCATCGAGATCGACGAATTCGTGCCGAAGGCCGATATCGACCCGCGCTACGCCATCCGTCCTTACTACCTCGTGCCCGACGGCAAGATCGGCCATGACGCCTATGCGGTGATCCGCGAGACCATCCGCGACATGGGCAAGGTGGCCATCGGCCGGCTCGTGCTCACCAATCGCGAGCACATCATCGCGCTGGAGCCGCTGAAGAACGGGCTGATGGGCACGCTGCTGCGCTATCCCTATGAGGTGCGCAGCGAGGCGGAGTATTTCGACGACATCCAGGACGTCAAGGTTACCAAGGACATGCTCGATCTGGCGCGGCATATCGTGGAGCAGAAGGCCGCCGAATTCGAGCCCGGCAAATTCGAGGATCGCTACGAGTCCGCGCTGGTCGATCTCGTCAACCAGAAGCGCAGCGGTGTCGCCCTCAAGCCGCATGGCAAGGCGCGGCCCGGCACCAATGTGGTCGACCTGATGACCGCCCTGCAGCAGAGTCTCAAGGGCGGCGGCGCCGCGCCGAAGCCGAAGGCGAAGAAGCCGCCGAAGCGCGCCACCGGCCAGAAGGAAATGCTGCTGCCGATCACCGGCAAGAAAGAGCCCGCGCCGGCGAAGAAGGCGGTGCGGCCGGTGGCCAAAGGGGTGACCAAGGGCAGGAGGGCGGGATGACGCGCGCCTGGACCCCGTCGCTGGTGCCGGATGCCGGCGAGCAGACCGTCTATCTCGTGCTGGATTGTTTCGACCGCGCCGGCTGCGCCTGGCGCGAGGCCGATGTCGCGGCGACCGATCTCGAAACCGTCATCGCCGACCTGATGTCCGGCCAGTACAACGATCCGCAGCGCGTGATCGCCTTCAACACGGCCGAGCGCTGGGCCGACGACGTGTCGGAAGACGTCGCCCGCGAGATCCGCCGCCGCGCCGACCGCAATTACGAGGACGTCACCTCGTCGCTCGACGACTTCGTCCAGCGCCACGCCGGCCGCGAGCAGCAGCTCACGCTCAGGCTGGCGTGACAAGGGGCCTGAGATACTTCTCCGCGACGAAGGGATGACCGAATAAACAAGGCGGGACCGCAAGGTCCGCCTTGTTTATCGTGCGCGCTCTTAACCTCTCCCCGCCATGCGGGGAGAGGTCGACCGGCGGTGCCGGTCGGGTGAGGGGCCGTCACCAGCGCAGCCGCAATCGCCACCTTTCGGGTCGCACCGTCTCGAACCGGGAGAATGTCCGCATCCCGCCTGGCACAGCTCGCTGTGCGCGGGAGCGGGAGAGGGGCGCCGCACACGACGCAGCCCACGTTGATAATTCCGCCACACCCTTTGATTGTGCCGCGTCCCGCGCTAGCGTCACGCATTGCCCGATCAATTGTCTTGAAGCACATTTTCATCCGAGGACATTGCCATGACGTCGCTCGCCCCGATGCTGCTCAGTCAGCGCGTTGCCCAGGTCTGCCTGTTTCTGGTGGGCGCCATCGCCAGCTTCGGCGGCTCGCTGCAGATGTATCTCGGCCAGCCCGAGACCGCGCCGCGGCTCGACAACGTGCATCGCTTCATGGGCGGCATCTATCTGATGTCGGGCGTCATGGGCCTGTGGGCGGCATCGACCATTCGCGAGCACAACACGCTGGTTGTCCTGATGGCGGCGACGGTGTTCGTCGGCGGCCTCGGCCGCGTGCTGTCGATCGCGAAGGTTGGCCTGCCCGAACCGCATGCTTTGTGGATCACCTATCTGGTGCCGGAGCTGGTGCTCCCGTGGATCATCATCGCGGCGCAGGTGATGACGAACAGGCAGATGGCGGGCGGGGCGGGGTGAGCGTGTAAGTGTTGGCAAGAAAACGGCCGTCGATTTACTGATCTGACGGCCGATTACTTTGTATTGGTAACTAAGCCGCCTTCTTGATGCGGCTGTTGATCCAATCCCAGGCTTCCTTCGGCAACCAACCGGAATTGTCATTGGTGACACCGATAATCAACATATAGTCGTTCTTGTCGACATGGGGCTGGAGATGGTTCCAGATGCCGCTCGCGTTGCGCGTCGTGTCCACCAACCAAGTGGAGCCAAGATAGTGCCACCAACTGCTTCCGCTCGACTTGATAGCTTCGTAGAGTCCTGAGTAGTCACGGCCCGGCATTTTCAGATCGTAGTTGATTGCGTAGATCATTTTATATCCCTCGGTGCGCCGGCAGCATCATTGTTGCCGGATACCCCCGAAGGCGACAGATTGGGGTCTTTTCAGACAAACTAAAAAAATATTGAAAGGCTGTCTGAGGGCACTGTTTGGCGGCGCATAGAGTGTCAAAGGATGCTTGCATGGCGACAACTAGTCTTTTGACGGATGACGCGTACTCGGTAGTCGAGATCACCGAGATCATCACGAATCTATCCGACGCAGAGTTGCTGAGAATTGCGAAGGCATCACAATACCTGAGTTTTGGTGGATCTCGCTCACCTCAAGATCTTCGCCAAGAAGCGATCAAGAGAGCAGTCGCGGGAAGCCGCAAATGTCCTCGGCGATTGAATGTTGTGATTTTTCTATACGGCGCAATGCGCAGCATAGCGTCAGCAGACCGCAAAGCGCTTTGTCGTTCGCAAGAAATCTCAGCAGTTCCCAAGCAGGGGTCCGAAGGAGTGACCGTCCTTGAAGGACGAGACTATCGCCTTAGTCCTGAAGATGAACTCTTACAGCAAGAAGGGCCGGAGGAAATCAGGAGGGTGCTATTTTCTCTTTTCGAAGATGATCTTGTCGCTCAAACTTTGGTCGAGGGCATGATTGAAGGCATGGAAGGTCGGGAATTGCGCGAGTTTGTTGGTCTAAGTGAAGTCGACTTTGCTACGAAACGTCGTCTTGTTCGCCGCCGAATTGACAAGGCTTTCCCGAAGGGATGGAAGCGATGAGCAGGAATAGAAAAGACGAAATCTTTCTCTCGTTGGTGGATGACCTTTTCCAAGATCTCCAGGCGACTTGCGATGATGATATCGTTTCTGAATTCATCGAAGATGTTGGTGAAATAGATGCGGTGCTGGCGGATATTCGGTCCGAGATTCATGCTGCCATAACCAGCGTAGCCAAAGATAAGTTGTCGCATGCTCGTTCTGCTGTCCTTGATTATAAGGCGCGTCCTGTTGTGAACGAGGTCGATGCCAAGAATGCGAAGAGACTGCTTGATGAATTTCTGTCGTCTGAGGACGGCCGGTCCCGGTTAACTATGGCTGCTCGTAAGGGGAGAGGTTCTGCAGAAACGGACATGATCAGCGCCTTGTCGGACCTGTGTCACTTGCAGAGCTGCGGTCATTCTGGGGAATCTTACAATTTTGGAAGTTCGCCGAAAGCAGAGCATATTTTGAGGGTGCTTGGCGTCACAGACCCTGCGGAAATAGATGTGGAGGCTATCGCTTGGCATCTAGGGGCGGAAGTTCGCTATGAGGCGCTCCAAGGATGTGAGGCTAGAATTATTGGAACAGACAATGCTGCTGTCATCACAGTAAACAAAGCATCATCTCGGCAGAGGCAGAGGTTCTCTATTTGCCACGAACTTGGACATTGGATTTATCATAGGCGGCGCATACTCCTCTGTCAGGGGAGCGATATTGAGCGGCCAAGTTTGGAAACCTCAAGCGTTGAACGGGCGGCAGATCGTTTTGCTTCCGAGTTGCTGATGCCTAGTTATTTATTCGTCCCTATGGCGGAGAGTTTTGGGCGCCCAAGTATGAGTGCTGCATGCAAGCTGTCCAGATCATTTAATACCAGTCAAACTGCGGCGACTATTCGCTTAGTAGAAACAAGCGCGCTTCCCATGTTTTTGGTTTGCCACGCGCCGAATGGCAGGAAGTGGTTTGCCCGCTCTAAAGTCGTTGCAGACGATTGGTTTCCAAATAATGATCTCAGTCCGGAAAGTTCGGCCTTCACTATGATTTATGGCAAGGCTCCTAATGCTATGCCGACTAAATCTGTTAGCGCGTCGGCGTGGTTTAGCAGGCGTGACGCATCTAGATATGAGGTGACCGAGGAGTCTTTTCGTGTGGGGAATGACGAGGTGCTAGTATTACTTGCGTTCAAGAATCCTCATAAATTTCTTGAGGATCAGTCACATTCGTGATGCGTGTGACTAGCTAGGCATGCATGTGCCATACTAGCCATGCTTAAAGCTTGGCTATATTTGCATGCCAAGCCCAAATTTCTTTTTGATGTTATTCCGGGAGGCCGCTCTCCAGAATGGCATGTGTCCGGAATTCTGGATTGGCTCAAGCTCGGAGACTCTAAAGTCGAGATTCCGAGCTCGGTCCCAGATGGCGCGCCCGGAATGACACTGGGAGGATACCGAGGGGAAAGAGGAGAGGCGCTACTTCTTCTTCGCGCCCACGCGCTCGACGCTCTTGATCTCCAGCGCCGGACGGCCGGACTTTTCGGCGATCTCGCGGTCCTGCTCGGCGATGGCGGCTTTGGCCGGCTCGTCGCCGTCGAGTCCCCCAAGCAATTCGGAGGGCACGCGGCGGTTGGAGCGCTGCGAGCCGTCTTCATAGAAGACGTTGAAGAAGGCGAATTCGCCTTTGGGATTGGTACCGGGTTTTTTGGCCATGGCGGTTAAGTGGGGGATGGCGCAGGCGAAGTCAAAGCCTTAGCGCGCAAAGCGTGCATGCATCTGTGGGCAAAAGCGGGCAGTGGTTACCGGCGGGGCGCGCCGCCCGGCCGGCGACCAAAAGTTCATGGTTTGTTCTTGACGTTTCAGGAATAAGGATTATTATCCCCTCCGTCCTGCCCCACCGAGAGGGGCGATCGCGATCGTCACGTTCGCGGGGTGGGATGCGGTGGACGCCGGAGATGCGGCGTCACGCGGTTCATGGGGGAACGTCTGTCTTCGGGCAGGACGGATCTGCGCCAGCACTGCCACTGGCAAGGAGACGGCCGATCTTGGGATGGAAAGACTCCCTGGACAGCGTGACGGACGACCAAGTCAAAACGCGTTCGGCTTACTCGCTTGAGGCTACCCTGTCCCTCCGCCCTGGGACATTAATTTTGGTGATGGGACCGTTCGCCATGGCAGATGTGCAAGCAACCGAAAAAACACCGTATGCGGAACGTCGGGCACTGGCTCGGCGCCTCCGAAAGTCCTGATGCACTCACAATTGCGGAAGACCGCATTCGCATCAGGCCCACGGGTGCAACGGGCACCTGGCGTTCCGCACGCCCTCTCTCAGGAGGGTGGGAATGCGACAGACGAGGGCGCCCCCGCGCCGCAAACAACAGGGGTGATGACGCATGTCTGAAGATCCCACGCACGTCATTCCGGGTTCACGCTTGCCGCCTTCGGCGTCGCGCGCGCCCCGGAATGACGAGGACAAGGCGCGCCGTTGTTCGGACACACCGGTCATGCCACACTCCGGTATCGCCAACCCAACAGGTTTTTCATGACCAATCGTATCACCGCCATTGCCATTGCCGCTGTGTCCTTCGTCTCGGTTGCGCTGACGGCCACATCCTCGCAGGCCGCCAAATGCGGCGGCGACTTCCAGGGTTTCATCGCGGCCATGTCGCAGGAGGCGGCCGCCGCCGGCGTGTCGCAGGGCGTGATCTCGCAGGCCTTTGCCGGCGTGACGCAGGACCCCGCGGTGCTGTCGTTCGATCGCCGCCAGCGCGGCACCTTCAACAAGAGTTTCGAGCAATATGTCTCGACCCGCGTCGGCCAGGGCCGCATCTCCATGGGCCTGCAGATGATGCAGCGTCACGCCTCGCTGCTGTCGCGCATCGAGCAGCGCTTCGGCGTGCCGCCTGAAATCGTGGTGGCGATCTGGGGCCTCGAGTCGGATTTCGGCAAGGGCGACATCGGCAAGATGCCGGTGATCCGCACGCTCTCCACCATGGCGCATGACTGCCGCCGCACCGAGCTGTTTCAGGGCGAGCTGATCGCGGCGCTGAAGATCCTGCAGCGCGGCGACCTGCCGCAGCGCGACCTGATCGGCGCCTATGCCGGCGAGCTCGGCCAGACGCAATTTTTGCCGTCGAGCTACATCAAATACGGCGTCGATTTCGACGGCAACGGCCATGTCGATCTCCGCCATTCGGTGCCGGACGTGCTGGCCTCGACCGCGAACCTCTTGAAGACCGCGGGCTTCAAAGGCGGCCAGCCCTACGGCGAGGGCACGGCGAATTTCGAGGCGATGCGCGAGTGGAACAGGGCCACGATCTACCGCAAGACCATCGGCTATTTCGCCGATCGCCTCGCGGCCGGCCGATAGGTCGTGGCACGATAGGGAGGGCGCGCGCGGTTTTAAACTTTTGTTAAGCCGCGCGGCCGCCGGGCGAACTCTGGGAACCCCGATGGTGAAAGTCGGATTAACTCATTCCCTTTCACTCTTTCAAAACCACACTGGGGATTATCTGCCGCGAGTCAGATTCCGTTAAGCGTCGCCGACGCATTTTACCACCTGCTGGGAACGAGTGGTGAGAGTGATGGCGGGGATCGACAGCAGCGCGCAGAAGCGCGACGCACAACGTGGCGGGTGCCGCCGATGTTGAACGTCGGCACGCTGTTCACGGTGTTCACCGTCAACTTTTTGGCCCTCGGCGTGGTCTGGGCCTATGTGGCCACCAGCTATCCCAATCTGCACGCCGCGCGTTACTGGACAGCCGCCGCGTTCGCCGCGGCGCTCGGCAACAGCATCTCGGTGCTGCGCGGCGTCGGCGTCGATCCGCTGATCGCCATCGTGCTGGGCAACGGCCTGCTGCTGCTGGCCACCAGCCTCGCCGCCATCGGCATGAATCAGTTTTACGGCCGCCCGGCGGGCTGGCGCGCGCAAGCCGTCATCATCGCCGCCAGCCTGGCCGGCCTGCTGCTGTTCACGCTGTGGCACGACAACATGACGATGCGCGTGCTGATCTATTCCGCCGGCCAGTCGGTCACCGTTGTCATGACTGTGCCGCTGTTGTTGTCGCGCAAGGATGGCGGCGGCAATGCCGGCGCCCGTCTCGCCGGCTGGCTCGCCATCACGCTCGTTGCTGCGCATGCCGTGCGCTCGGCCGCGGCACTGGCGAATATCGGCGGCAATATGACCTTTGCCGATTTCAACAATCTCCAGGCCATGATGGTGCTGGTGCTGGTGTTCCTGGCGATGTCGTGGAATTTCGGATTCCTCCTGATGGCCATCGACCGCCTGCGCGGCGAAGTCGCCGAACTCGCACTGGTCGACGATCTCACCGGTGTCGCCAATCGTCGTCACCTGGTGCAGCGTCTCACCGAGGAATGCGCGCTGGCGCGCCGCACGCAAAAGCCGTTCGCGCTGCTGGCGATCGATCTCGACGGCTTCAAGGAAATCAATGACGGCCACGGCCATGCCGCCGGCGACGATTGCCTGCGACACTTCACGCTGATGACCCAGAGCAAGCTCCGCCCCGGCGATCTGCTCGCGCGTTCCGGCGGCGACGAGTTCAGCATCATCCTGCCGGCGACGACGCTACATGAAGCGGCAAACATCGCGCGCCGCATTCTCGATGTGTGCCGCATCGACGCCGCAGGCTGTGCGCCCGGCGAGATTCCGATTGCGGCATCCATCGGCGTGGCGCAGTGGCACCCGCAGGTCGGGCAGTATCCGGAGCGACTGATCGCGGCGGCGGACCAGGCGCTCTATGCCGCCAAGAACGACGGCAAGAACCGCTTCGCCCTATGCGATCTCGAAGCGCCGTCGATGGTGCCGGCTCTCAACATGGACGAAGCCATCGACCGCGCCCGCAAGCTGGCCTGATCGCTTCAGTTCATCGTCTTGTCGTGGGTGATGTCGATGATCGCGCCGGGCAGGCGGACGGGGCGGCCATGTCCGTCCAGCGTGCAACTGCCGCGCGCGAGAACCCAGCTGATCCGGTCGTTCTTGATCAGCCGACACTCGCACTCAAAGATGCCGCCTGATCGCATTGCGGCCGCGACCGCCGCGTGCACCCGATCAACGTCATCGGGATGGACTGCCGCGGTTCGGCAGACCACGCGCGGCCGTTTCGGGATCGACATTGAAGAAGCGGGCCGCCCCGGCATCGAGATAGTTGCGGTCGTTGCTGATGTCCCAGTCCCAGAAACCGGCGATCAGTTCACGGGCGGCGAGCCGGCGCGGCATCGGCATCTCGAACGCGTCGTCCTCGGCCGTGGTCTGGTAGGCCTCTGCTGCCGCGAGCCGCAGGATGTAGGAGAGAAATTCGTGCTTCCGCTCCCGGGCGAAGCTTGCAATATCGAGGCACACGTCACCCAAGGGTCGTCGCATCGCTCATCCCCACCCGTTCCCGGCGGGGCCAGAATATAGCGGGCTCCTTGCAATTCAACCGGTGGTTGGAGAATTTCTGCGCGGCAAATATGGAGATCGCGGTGAATCGCCCGATGAGGCGTGACGCGATGCCGCTTGCAGAGTTGGCGCCTGTCCCCCATGTCATGGCCATGATGAGCACAGGTCAATCAACCACTTACGACGCCGGCCGCCCGCGCAAGCCGGCGTCCGCGCATGGTCCGATCATCGATCAGGATGGTTTTGAGGTTCGGCCCGAGCAACTTCGGCCGGATGTGCAGGGCTTTCGGTTCGACTTCGGAGCGGGCGCCAATCCGTTTGCCAATCTCACGCGCGAGCAACGGCTGGCGCGGCTGGATGCGCTGGCGAAACTGCTCGACGTCGCCTTCATCGTACCGGGCACCAAGATCCGCTACGGCATCGATGGTCTGATCGGCTTGATTCCGATCGTGGGCGACATCATCACCACGGCGATCTCGCTATGGGTGGTGCGCGAGGCGCGGGCGCTCGGTGCGCCGTGGCATCTCACGGCGCGGATGCTGGGCAATGTTGCGGTGGACGGCGCCGTCGGCATCGTGCCGTTCATCGGCGATGCGTTCGACGTGATGTTCCGGGCCAATGTCCGCAACGTCAGAATGCTGCGCAAGTGGCTCGAAAAACAGCCCAGACTCTAGTTCAGAGTCCGGGCTGCGATCGTCTCAATTCGTGAAGCTCAAGCTGCGTCGGCGTCGTCGGTCGCAGGCTCTTCGGCGCGCACGCGGCGCTCCAGCGGGAAGTCCTGGCTCTCATAGAGCGAGCGAATGCCGCTCTGGTCGAAACGCGCTTCCTCGACCTGCAGATAGGCGCCGTTCAGCGAGTCAGCCGGTAGCTCCTCGATCGCGAACTGGACGGCGGCGGCGGCCGTATCGAAACGACGATAGGCGAAACCGGCACGTTTTTTCTTGCGGATCGCGGCGGGGAAGAGTTCGGCTGCGGTGTTGTAGCTGAAAGCTGCCATGGTCGGGGACCTCATCTGAATACGCAACGAAACGACGCTTCATTCGCAATGCAGCCGATCCGGCGGCGCGCGGAACATCATTTCAGGACAGACCCCAATATAAGCACGTTTTGGCCGATTGCGACACCTGCGATACAGCATGATGAATCGCCGTGCGCAGACGGTATTGCCGTAATAGCTTTGTGATTTAAAGAGCTTAGCGCGCGCTTAAGGCATGGGCAGCGGCGCGCGCGGCGCAATATTTGCCTATTGTCCGGTCACGTCCGGCAGCGGCACGATTTTCAGGGGGGTGGTATAGGGCTCGACCCGCAGGGCCTCAGTCGACATAAGCCCCACCTGCCGCAAAGGCGCCTGCTCCAGCGCCCCGGCCTCAGCCTTGCGCACGGCGTACTGCCAGGCCGTCAGCGTACCCTTCTGGACCAGATGCTTGGCGACGCCGCCGGCGTTCTTGGCTTCGAAAGTGGAAAGCTGGTCATCGTTAATGCCGATGATGATCTCGTCCTTGGCCGTGATCACCTTGAACAGCGACACCTTGTCGGTCGCCAGTGCGGGGTGGGACACCAAGCTTTCGAGAATGAGACCCGCAAGGGCAATGCCGAGCAACAAACGGTTTGAACGGGTAGACATCTTGGTACTTTCTTATTCTTCTTCGCAAACGTGCATGCCGCTGAGGCATGTTCAAGTAACAGGCAATAGGCGAAGCCGCTTACGGACAAGTATTGGACAGAAATGCCCCGCGAGACTTCGATGAGTCGCACGGGGCACTGAAACAGTTCGATAGGGGATACGTATTTATTTAGGCTGAAGTTTCAAGGCCGCAGAGTTGATGCAGTATCGCAATCCCGTGGGTCCGGGGCCGTCGTCAAACACATGTCCGAGATGACCATTGCACTTGGAGCACAGCACTTCCGTGCGGATCATGCCGTGGGTCACATCGCGTTCTTCGTCGATATGACTTTCTCGTGAGGGCTGCGTGAAGCTCGGCCAGCCGCAGCCGGAATCGAACTTGGCATCGGACTCGAACAGTGTCTGGCCGCAGCCGGCGCAGACGAAGGTGCCCGGCGTGTGGTCATGTTCGTACTCGCCGGTGAACGGTCGCTCCGTCGCCTTTTCGCGCAGTACGGCATACTGCATCGGGGTCAGTTCGCGGCGCCATTCGGCTTCGCTCTTTTCGACCTTGCCGGATGTGGTCTTGGTGTCGGTCATTCTTTCTCCTTCCCGATTGGCCGTGGCTGCGAGCGCTCAGGTCAGTTCGTGACCTTCGACGCGCTCACCAGCGTCGGCTTCTCGATATAGTTCTGGGCAAAGATCTTCTTCAGGTTCTCGACCTTCGGAATATCGTTATAGGCAATATAGGGCTGGTTCGGGTGCAGCGTCAGGTAGTCCTGATGATAAGCTTCCGCCGGATAGAAGGCTTCGAGCATTCCGAGCTTGGTGACGATCGGCTTCTTGTAGACCTTCGCAGCGTTGAGCTGGGCGATATAGGCTTCCGCTACTTTCTTCTGCTCCGGCGTCGTCGCGAAAATTTCCGACCGATATTGCGTACCCGAATCCGGGCCCTGGCGATTCAGCTGGGTCGGGTCGTGTGCCACCGAGAAATAGATCTGCAGGATCTTGCCGTAGCTGATCTTTTGCGGGTCGTATTTGATCTCAACCGCTTCGGCGTGCCCGGTCGAGCCGGTGCTGACCGCGGTGTAATTGGCCGAGCTCTTGGAGCCGCCGGCATAGCCGGACACAGCGTTCACCACGCCCGCAGTATGCTGGAATACGCCCTGGACGCCCCAGAAGCACCCACCCGCAATCACCGCAGTCTGAATGCCGGTCGCGGCCGGTGTGTCCGCGGCGGGTGCGGGAATGATGACAGCCTCTTCGGCGGCAAAAGTAGGAGCCACGAGGGCGGTCGAAATCGCCAATGCGCCGGCAAAGGCGCAGAGGGAGAGGCGGCTGAACAGGGAGCGGCGCATAGCAGGTCCTCTTGGATGGTCGATGGCCGGATGACCGGCAGTCTAGACCGGAGCCCGTGGTTCGCAATCGGCATTTCCGGTGGGCACATCCGAGATACGGAAGAGGGTGCCGGTTGTTACGCGATGCCGCACACGAATTCGTGAGGATCTGACGAAGGCACGAAAAAGCCGCGGGACGTGAGTCTCGCGGCTTTTGTTTGGGGACGGCGCTGTCCGCCTATGGGCAGGGATAGCGATTGCCGTCGTTGTTCAGATAAGTGCCTGACGCCGGATCGTAGGAACGATAGCGCTGCGAGCAATAGGCTGCGTTCTGCTGGGCTGCCGCGTTGGCCTGGCTGGCCGCAATCGCGCCGCCGATGATGGCGCCCGCCGCGAGGCCGCCGACGACGGCGCCAGCGCTGGGTCCGCGGCGATAGTAGCCAGGACCGTAGCCGTAGCGTGGGCCATAACCGTAGCGGCGATAATACTGCACGTTCTCGGTGGCCGACGGTACGGCACTGGCGAGGCCAGGCTGACTAAGCAATGGCGCTGATGTTGCCGGCGCCGAAAACGCCAACGCACTCGCACCGATCATCGTGGCCATCGTCAGGATTTTTGCGGGATGCATATCGAGCTCCTTATTATGCGTAAGTGGCCCAAACGTTCGGGCGGGCATCTTGTTCCACGAAGCCTAGTGAGCCGAGACGCGTCAGATCAGCGCATGCGATTGATTGCAAAATACGCGCGTTAAACCACGATGCTTAAGCGCTTCGCGGCGCGGGTGATGCCCGTGTAGAGCCAGCGGGCGCGGCTCTCCTGAAATGCAAAGCTCTCGTCGAACAGGACGACGTCGTCCCATTGCGAGCCCTGGCTTTTGTGCACGGTCAGCACGTAGCCATAGTCGAATTCATCGTAAGGCTTGCGCTGCTCCCATGGCAACGTTTCAACACCGCCCGAGAAACAGTCTGCGCGCACGGAGACCTTGGTGACCTTGCCGCCAAAATCCTCGTCCGGCGAAATCCGCATGGTGATGATCTGCGACTTCGAGGCAGCGCGCGCCTTCACACGCCACAGACCGCCGTTGAACAGCACCTTCTTGCGATTGTTGCGCAGGCAGACCAGCTTGTCATTGGCCACCGGCAGCAGGTCCTCGATGCCTAGTTTCTGCCGCACACGCATATTGTAGGCGCGGCGCGTGTTGTTGCGGCCGACCAGCACCTGATCGGCGGCCATCACGCGGTCCGGATCGAGTGCCTTGCGCGACACGATTTCGCTCAGGCCGTATTGCCCGGGCTGCAGCGACCGACCCTCGCGGACATCCATCGACATGCGCACGATCGGATCGTGCTCGGCCTGGCGATGCACTTCGGTCAGCATCACGTCGGGCTCGGTCTCGGTGAAGAAGCCGCCACCCTGGATCGGCGGCAACTGCGCGGGATCGCCGAGCACCAGCAGAGGGCAGTCGAATGACAGGAGGTCGCGGCCGAGTTCGGCGTCCACCATGGAGCATTCGTCAATGACGATCAGCTTGGCCTTCGAGGCCGGTGCGTCATCCCACAATTCGAAATTAGGCTGCTCCTCGCCGCTCTCACGGGCGCGATAGATCAGCGAGTGAATCGTGGAGGCGCCGTCGCAGCCCTTGTTGCGCATCACCAGCGCAGCCTTGCCGGTGAAGGCTGCGAATTTCACCTCGCCGTCCACATTGTCGGCGACGTGCCGCGCCAATGTCGTCTTGCCGGTACCGGCAAAGCCGAACAGCCGGAACACCTGCGGTGTGCCGTTGCGGCCTGGCTTCGCCTTCAGCCAGTCGTCGACAGCTTTCAGCGCGGCATCCTGATGCGGGGTAAAGGTCGGCATTGCGTCTCTGGAAAGCGGTGCGCAGCCATTTTGCCGCGACTCAGCGGGGAAAGCTAACCATTCAGGCGTCTGACGCAAGCCGGAGACCCCCAAGTTGTGTGCGCCAACGTGGCCGGTTGCTCATTGTCGTTCTATGACGCAGTTATTAGGCTGCTTGAGCCCAGGGAGCCCATTTTGGAACGCAGACTGCTTCAGATCGCGCTGGCGATTGTCGGCCTCGTGGCCATCCTGTTCGGCCTGACCGGCGTGCTGTTCGGCACCAGCCTCTCGGGCGTCAGGCTCGGCGTGACGATGGAAGGCTATGTGCGCTTCATCAAAGGCGTGCTGGTGGCGGTCGGGCTGATCTACTGGTCGGCGATCCCGCAGATCGAAAAACGCTTTGAGCGGATTTCGATCGTGACCTTCATCCTCGTGTTCGGCGCTGCCGCGCGTCTACTGGCCGTGCTCAGTCATGGCTTTCCGACCGTGGGACTCCTGATCAGTCTGATCGGCGAACTCGTGGTCGTCCCGATGATCTGGCTGTGGCTCCGCCATCTCGTGCGGCGGGGTGCGGTCGCATGAAGCGGATCGGCATTGGGATCGTCTATGTGATCGGCGCGATTTCGATCGGTTATCTCGCGCTCTACGCCTATGCGATGTTCACCCGGCAGGAGCTGACGCCGGGCGATCCGATCAAGATTTTTCGCAAGCAGGACGCGCCGAGCTATTCGCAGGGCGCGTCGTTGTCGTTCTTCGCGTAATTACATCGCGCCCATGGCCGCACGATAGTCGCCGGCGCCTGCTCCCGCCGGTGTGATCGGCAACCCGCCATCGGCATATTCGTTGAGCTTGTTGCGCAGCGTGCGGATCGAGATGCCAAGAATGTTGGCCGCATGGGTGCGGTTGCCGAGGCAGTGCTTCAGCGTCTCCAGGATCAGATCGCGCTCGACATCGGCTACGGTACGGCCGACCAGTGCGCGGGTCACGGTTTCTGCCGCCATGGTTGCATGCGCCACGGCCGGCGGGGTCTTGGCGAGATCGAGACGATCGCCATCCGGGGTCAGGATGGCATCCGCGCCGATCTCGTCGCCGTTGGCCATCAGCACCGAACGGTGGATCGTGTTTTCGAGTTCACGGACGTTGCCCTGCCAGCGATTGGCGGTGAGCACGCGCCGCGCCTCGGCGGAGATAGGACGCACCGGCACGCCATTGGCGTCGGCATATTTCTTGGCGAAATGTTGCGCCAGTTCGAGAATGTCGGCCGGGCGATCGCGCAGCGGCGGGATCTTCAGGTTCACGACGTTGAGGCGGAACAGCAGATCTTCGCGGAACGTACCTTCGCGCACGGCGTCGGACAGATTGCGGTTCGACGTCGCGATGATGCGGATGTCCACCGGCACCGGCTTGGTACCGCCGACGCGGTCGATGACGCGCTCCTGAATGGCGCGCAGCAGCTTCGACTGCAGCCGCACGTCCATTTCCGAGATTTCGTCGAGCAAGAGCGTGCCGCCGGTGGCTTCCTCGAATTTGCCGATGCGGCGTGCGATCGCGCCAGTGAAGGCGCCCTTCTCGTGGCCGAACAGTTCGGACTCCAGGAGATGCTCGGGGATTGCAGCGCAGTTAATGCTGATGAACGGCTTCTTGGCGCGGTTGGAGCGGGTGTGGACGTAGCGCGCGAGCACTTCCTTGCCGGTGCCCGATTCGCCCGTGATCATCACCGACGCATCGGAGCCGGCGATCTGCTGCGCCAGCTTGACCACCTTGCCCATCATCTCGTCGCGATAGATCAGGTCGCGGCTGTCATTGGCGACAGCAGCGAGAACGGCGGCGATCAGTTCCGGATCCGGCGGCAGCGGGATGTATTCTTTGGCGCCGGCATGGATCGCGGCGACCGCGGCGCGGGCATCGGTGGTGATGCCACAGGCGACGATCGGTACATGGATGTGTTCGGCTTCCAACCGCATCACGAGGTCGCGGATGTCGAGGGCGACATCCACCAGCAGGAGGTCTGCGCCCTTGCCGCCGCGCAACACGCCCATCGCCTGATCGTGGCCTTCGGCATGAACCACGGAGGCGCCGTTATCCATGGCGATCTTGGTGGCGGTGGTGAGTTGGCCCTTGAGGGTACCAACGATGAGAAGCCGCATGGTGATCTCCTGTTATATCCTGGTCGCGCCCTTGAGGCGCCGTTTGTCTCGAATTAGCTGCGTTCAGCCTTGATGATTTCAGTCATGGTGACGCCGAGTTTTTCTTCGACGAGGACGACTTCGCCGCGCGCCACCAGGCGGTTGTTCACGTATATGTCGATCGCTTCGCCAACGCGGCGGTCGAGTTCGAGCACGGTGCCGGGCCCGAGCTTCAGCAATTCGCCCACACCCATCTTGGAGCGGCCGAGCACGGCCGAGACCTGGACTGGAACGTCGAAAACCGCTTCGAGATCGGCGGCAATACGCGTGACCTGTTCTTCGTCAGCATAGCCCACGTCCCCCATTGCGCCGGGATCGGGGGCATTGAGATCGGGAAGCGGCACCTGTGGATCGCTCATATTCTAGTCCTCACAGCCCTGTCAGGCCTGATTGCGCGACGCCATGTAGCGTCCGACGAGTTCGTTGATCTTGGCGTCGATGGTTGCGCGCTCCAGCACGACGCCGCCATCCGCCCATTCGATTTTGCAGTCGCCGTTCTCGATATCCGGCTCGGCGAGGATAACGAGGCGACCGGCGAAGCCGCTTTGTTTGGCCTGTTTCTCGATGCGTTCGCGTGCTTCGTCATAGAGCTGGTCGTTGATGCGCACCACGAGATGCGGCGTCGACACCAGATTCTTGAAACAGTCGTGGACCAGGGCCATGACTTCGGTGAGCGGCTCAACGGCGATCAATTCACTGCAGAGTTTGCGTGCCACCGACACCGCGACATCGACAGCTTCGGTTTCCATCTTTTCTTCGATGGCCCCGAAGCGCGACGAGATCGAGGAGATCGCAACACCGATCTGTTCCAGCGCCAATGCGGCGCGACGGTCGCTTTCAGCCTTGGCTTCGCGCTGGGCCGCATCGAATCCGGCGCGATAGGCCTGGGCTTCGGCGTTGGCAACCTTCTCCGCGATCTCGGCGGGCGTGATCGCGGGCGCACGCGTCTTGTCGGGCGCTGCGAAGTCCATATCGAACAGAAATTTTGCGGGGGCGGCCATCAATACACCAGCTCGTCGTCGGCGCGGTTCTTGGTCAGCACGATTTCGCCCTTGGCGGCGAGATCCTTGGCCAAATTCACCAGCAGTGCCTGTGCCTCGTCGACATCGCGCAGACGGACCGGGCCGAGCGCGGCCATATCGTCGGTCAGCATCTTGGCGGCGCGGGACGACATGTTGCCCATGAAGAAGGCGCGCACTTCCTCGTTGGCGCTCTTCAGTGCGATACCCAGTTTGTCCTTGTCGATGCTGCGCATCAGGGTCTGTGCGGAGCCGGCATCCAGCTTGATCAGGTCGTCGAAGGTAAACATCAGGGCCTTGATGCGCTCGGCCGCCTCGCGATTGTCTTCTTCCAGCGAGGTAATGAAGCGCGTTTCGGTCTGGCGATCGAAATTATTGAAGATTTCCGCCATGACTTCGTGCGCGTCGCGACGACGGGTCTGCGAGAGGTTCGACATGAATTCGACGCGCAGCGTCTGTTCGACGCGCTCGATGACTTCTTTCTGCACCGCTTCCATCTTGAGCATGCGGTTGATGACGTCGAGCGCGAGATCCTCGGGCAGGATGCCGAGGACGCGCGCCGCATGCTCCGGCTTCAGCTTCGATAGCACCACGGCGACGGTCTGCGGATATTCGTTCTTCAGGTAGTTCGCGAGAACCTCTTCCTGCACGTTCGAGAGTTTTTCCCACATGTTGCGGCCTGCAGGGCCGCGGATTTCTTCCATGATACCGCTGACGCGCTCGGACGGCAGATACTGGGTCAGCAGACGCTCGGTGGCATCGAAAGTGCCCATCAGGGCGCCGGAGGCGGACATCCGCGATACGAATTCGAGCAGCAGATCTTCGACCGTCTCCGGCTCGATGGTTCCAAGCGACGACATGTGAAGTGAAAGCTCACGCACTTCGTCGTCGTCGAGCTGCGCCCACACCTTGCCGCCATACTGTTCGCCCAGCGCCAGCATCAGGATGGCTGCACGCTTCGGGCCGCTGAGCGGCTTCGCGGGCGCACGGCCGCCCTGGCGCTGTGCGAGCGAAGCGACGACGCTGGCGATGTCGCTGCTGTTGTCGCCGGTGGTTTGCGGAACGGATGCCATTCAGATCACGCCGGTTCCTGCAGCCATGCGCGAACAATGGCTGCGGTTTCGTTGGGGTTACGATCGGCCAGTTCGCCCACGCGATGCACGGATTGCGCGTGGACCTGACCCTGGATGGTGGCGACGTCGATCATGTTGGGGCCGCTGGCGGGAATGACGGTCTGTCCGTCAGCGCTGAGGGCGACACCGTCGGGAAGAACGAGAGCGTTGGCTGCAGGGAGCGCCGGGACGGGCTCAGAGGCGAGGACGCGGCGGACGAGCGGGCGGATGACCATGAACATCACGACCAGACCGAGCAGCATCATGACCGCGAGTTCGATGACGTGCATCACGTCATCCTTGGTGAATTGCATCATGCCGAGCAGACCGGTCGGCTCCGGCGTCGGAACGACAGTTGGGCCCTCGGCGAATTTCAGGTTGACGACTTCGACCTGATCGCCGCGCTTCTGGTCGAAGCCAATGGCCGAACGGACCAGCGCTGCGATGCGATCGAGTTCTTCCTTGGGGCGTTGGGCGTAGACCTGCTCGCCCTTCTCGTTCTTGCTGTAGCTGCCGTCGACCAGTACCGCGACCGAGATGCGATTGACACGGCCTGCTTCGGTCACTTCGGTCTTGGTGATGCGGGAGATTTCGTAGTTGTTGGTTTCTTCCGACTTCTTGCTTTGATCCTTCGCCGTCCCCGTGTTGCCGGCCGCCTGATTGCCTGGCAGTTCGTTGTTGACGGTGACTTGGCCATCCCGCTCGCCGACGGCGGAGGATTCTTCGCGGCTCTGGCTGGAGCGCAAGACCCGGCCTTCCGGGTCGAATTTGTCGGAGGTCTGCGTGACCTTGTTGTAGTCGAAGTCGGCTGTGAGCTGGACCCGGGCCCGGCCTGCGCCCACCACCGAGGAAACGATCGCTTCGACCTGGCTGCGCATCCGCTTCTCGAAGCCGGCGCGGCGCTCGTCGCCGGTGGCGCCCTCCATGGTCGCGTCGGCTGCGCCGTCGGCGAGCAGTTGTCCCGCTTCGTCGACGATCGAAACCCGGGCCGGCTTCAGGCCGTTGACGGCCGAGGCGACGACATGGCGGATCGCCCGGACCTGCTGCGGGTCGAGGGCGCCGCGGACGCGGACGACGATCGAGGCCGAAGGCTCGGGAGCTTCGCGGGAGAACAGAGGGCGTTCCGGCAGGACGAGGTGGACGCGTGCAAACTGCACCCGGTCGATCGCCCGGATGGTTCGCGCCAATTCACCTTCGAGAGCGCGCAAGTGATTGATGTTTTGGACAAAACTTGTTGTGCCGAGAGCGTCGGACTTGTCGAAGATCTCGTAGCCGACGCCGCCACCCTTGGGCAGGCCGCCTTCGGCCAGTTTCATGCGCAGGCGAGTTACCTTGTCCTTCGGCACCATGATGGCGGCACCGTCGTTCTTCAGCTCATAGGGGATAGCCTGGCGTTCCAGGTCCTTGATGATCGCCGAGGAGTCCTCGACGCTCAGGTCCGTGAACAGGGTGGTCATCTGCGGCGTGGTGACCCGCATGATGACGAAAGCAAAGAAGCCGATGAGTGCGGCGGTCACCGCAACCATCGCCATCAGGCGCGCCGCGCCGAGACCCTTAAGGAAACTTAGAAGACTCTGCACGAACCAGCCCCTGAGATTCGGCCTTAAAGACCGACTGGGCAAATTTTGCCGGGGTATGGTTTCGATATGGTTAACGGCGGTTAACGGGTGGCAAAAATATGGCCAAATGACGAAAACCGGCTTCCCATGAGGGAGCCGGTTTTCATCGAATTGGAGATATTAACGATTCGTTTACTGACGATACTGCTGGATGCGGGTGGTCCGCAGTCCTGCCAGACCGTGCTGGTCGATCGAGAACTGCCAGGAGAGGAATTCGTCGACTGTCAGCGTATAGCGGCTGCAGGCTTCCTCAAGAGACAGAAGGCCACCGCGGACGGCGGCGACAACTTCGGCTTTACGGCGGATGACCCACCGTTTGGTTCCGGGCGCGGGCAGATCCGCAATTGTTAACGGACTGCCGTCAGGCCCGATGACGTATTTGACCCTCGGGCGATGGGGTTCTGTCATGGCGTACTCACAAACTCTCAACCACTGAACTCACTTCAACAATCTACGCCCAGCGACTTAAAATTTGCCTAAGCCTACAACTCCAATGCGAATAGAACTGGATTTGGTTCGAAATAATCGTCCCGAGAAGATGATGCGGCGCAGCGTCAGGTTGTCGGTGTGGTTGGCGTCGTCGGAGTCGTCGGACGCACCACGCGCTTGATCTTGTCGACGGTATAGTTGGCGCCGTTGATTGAGAGCAGGGCGGGGCTCGCTGACAGATCGACGGAATCCACAACGCCCTGGACTTCCGTGGAGATGGCGACGTCGCGACCGTTGTCGTCCTTGCCCGTTGCCGTCAGCGTATAGGCCCCTTCGGGATACTGAACGCCATCATTGCCTTTACCGTCCCATACGAAAGTGCCGTTGCCGGACTTCAACGTATACTTGCCGGTGTAGACAACGTTACCAGCTGAATTCGTAATGTTGACGGTGGCTGTCGAGTCTTTGTCGGCGAGTAGATTCCATGTCGCCGACGTCTTGAATTGCGCCGTGCTGCCATCGACAGCGACGTTGTTACCGACATAGATAAGCGCCTGCGTCGCTTCTGTAGCTTTGCCGAGATCGACCAGGGCTTTCAACTGATCGTTCGACTTGAGCTGCTGTTCGACGCCCGCGAACTGCACCAGCTGCTGCGTGAACTGGTTGGTATCGAGCGGATCGAGCGGGTTCTGGTTCTGCAGCTGCGTCGTCAGCAGTGTCAGGAACGTCTGGAAATTATCGGCAATGCCGGTGGTCGTCGAGCCGGAGCTGCTGCTCGAGTTCGATACCGGTGTAGTACCGGATACGACAGGGCTTGGAGTCGTTGCATCAACTGCCATGGTTCACTCCTCAGATACTGATGTCGACGCCGCTGCTGGATCCCAGCATGCGGCCATAACCGCGGCCCGCAGCGATCGCAGGCACGGACTCGTCTTCGTGGATCACAAGGCGCTGGGTGTTGCGGCCCGAATTCTCGCCGCTGTTCTGTTGCTGGCCTTGCGATTGATCGCGCAGGCTGAATTGTAATCCGCTGTCGTTGGTCTTGAGACCGGCCTGTTCGAGCGCGCGCTGCAATTGCGGTGCATCCTGGCGCAGCATGGTCAGGGTTTCCGGCTTCTCGACGGTGAGGTGCGAGGTGACATTGCCATGCTTGTCGACTTCGAGGCGGACATCGATACGGCCAAGCTCGGCAGGGTCGAGCCGGATGTCGAAGCTGCTCTTTCCCGATTTGGCGTTCTGCGCGATCTCGACGGCGACGCCGTCCAGAGGCACTGGCGCGTTGGTTGCGACCGCGGCGGTCAATTGCGGGGTCGCAGCTGCAAGCGGCGTCGGTGCGGTCTGCAACGGCTGCTGCTGCAAGCTATTGGTGGTCGGCGCAGTCACATCCGGTACTGCAGCCTGAGCGGTGTGTTCGGCGCGACGCTCATGGCCAGCGCCAGCCGCAGGCTTTGTAGCTTCCGGTGCAACGGCGGTCGCGTCAGTTGCTACGCCATCGACGAGTTTGTCGCCCGGCTTGGCATCCTTGCCGACGGTCGACGCTGCGGCCGCGTCGGCTGGCTGCGCGGACGCGATCTCGGTGGTTTTGGTCTTGTCTTCTGATTTGACCTCAGCCGTTGATGCCGTTGTCGCATCGGCTGCGCTGGTCTTCTTCGCGCCGGCTTTGCCGCCCGCGGGTGTCGCGGATGCGATAAGTGCCGCGAAATTCGCGTCGGCTTCCGGGGGCGCCGCTGCAGGCGCCGCTTCGGCGTCAACCGTTGCGGCTTCGGTCACTGCCGTCTGGGCTTTCAAAACGGCTGCAGCGATGGCGAGAGGCTGGGCAACGCCGGTGGTTTCGGGCGCTGTTGGAGCTACTGCAACATCGGTCGTGGCCGCAGGCACGGGGATCGCGACGGCGACGGCGGCGACCGCGACGGGCTTCTCGGTTGAGGCCGTTGCGTCGGCGTCGGTCGTTGCGGTCTTGTCGGTATCCTTGGACGAGGCGTCCTTGATGTCGGTCTTGTCGCCTGTCTTCGCGTCAGTCTTGGAATTGGCCTTCGTGTCGCTCGGGTCGCTCTCCTTCGCCTTGCGGGAGTCCTGTGCGGCATCGGCTGCCTGGGTGTCGCGGTCACGTGCATTGGCGGCCGCGTCGTCGGCGCGATCGTCGGCCTGCCGTGTGCGGTCATTGCTTGAGGAGCGGGTGTCGTCACGCCGTGCGGGTGCTGGCAGATCAGGCTGGGCTGCCGCGGCGCGGTCGCTATTGGCGCTGGCAACGGTGTTGCTGTCGACCAGCGAGCCGAAGCTGTCGGCGTCCGACCGCTGATCGTCGCGGGACGAATTCGATCGTGCGTTCTGAAACGAGACGTTTGAGACGATATCGGACGTGACGCTAACCACGGGCGGCCTTTCCAGAAGAGTTCTATCCTCCTTTCAGCAAGGACCGGGCCACCTCTCGTTTTATAAAAATATCTATATAAATCAGTATGTTGTAATTCGGATGGAACCTCCGTGGGGACCGTCGCGGCATTATCTTTTCTGCCCGGCGGCAAGAATTGCCGTTTCCGGCGAGGCGCCGTGATTGATTGAGCGCAAGGCGGCCTATATTAAAGTGCCATATCCCAACCCATTGTCGGACCGACCTTAAGTTCCGGGATTTGGCTCCGTTTTCCTGATCGCGACGGTTTGCAGCCAGCGCGGTCGCATCAGTGACCGAAACCATGCTCAACAGTCTCGATCTCGAAGGCCGTCCGCAGGACATCAGGGTCGTGGTCGCCATGTCCGGCGGCGTCGACTCCTCGGCGACGGCTGCGCTGTTGAAGTCGCAGGGCTACGACGTCGTCGGTATTACGCTGCAACTCTACGATCACGGCGCCGCCACCCATCGCAAGGGCGCCTGCTGCGCCGGCCGTGACATCCATGATGCCCGCGACGTGGCCGAGCGGATCGGGATCCCGCATTATGTGCTGGATTACGAAAGCCGGTTCCGCGAGTCCGTTATCGACAATTTCGCCGCGAGCTATGCCTCCGGCGAAACGCCGGTGCCGTGCATCGAGTGCAATCGTTCCGTCAAGTTCCGCGACCTGCTGGCGACCGCGCGCGATCTCGGCGCGCAGGCGCTGGCGACCGGGCATTACGTGGCCTCACGCCGCCTTGCTGACGGCTCGCGTGCTATGGTCTGCGCTGCCGATGCCGATCGCGACCAGAGCTATTTCCTGTTCGCGACTACGCAGGAACAGCTCGATTATCTCCGCTTTCCGCTCGGCGACATGAGCAAGCCGCAGACCCGCGAACTGGCCCGGCAGTTCGATCTGTCGGTCGCCGACAAGCAGGACAGCCAGGACATCTGCTTCGTGCCGTCCGGCCGCTACACCGACGTGATCGAACGTCTGAAGCCGAATGCGCTCGAACCGGGCGAGATCGTCGATATGGATGGCCATGTCATCGGCCGCCACGATGGCATTATCCATTTCACCATCGGCCAGCGCCGCGGCCTCGGTATTGCAGCGAGCGCGCCGCTCTATGTGATCAAGCTCGATGCCGTCACCCGGCGCGTGGTCGTCGGCCCGCGCGAGGCCTTGCGGATGCACCGCATTGTGCTGCGCGACGTCAACTGGATCGGCGGCGGGACGCTCGATAGCGCTGTTGGCAATGGCCTCGAGCTGTTCGTCAAGGTGCGCTCGACCCGTGGACCGCAGCCGGCCTGGCTGCGTGCTGTGAATGGCGGCTACGAGATCGAACTGGTCGGCGGCGAGGAGGGCGTGTCGCCCGGCCAGGCCTGTGTGTTCTACGACGCGCCGGACGGGCAGGCCCGCGTGCTCGGCGGCGGCTTCATCAAGAGCGCTGCGGCGAAAAGCCCTGTCAGCACCTCCCCCCGCGATGCTAGTGTCCCTGCCGTCGCAGCAATGCGTGTGTAAGAGTTCAGGGTAGGGGCATGGCTGGCGATATCGACCGCGCGGGGGTCGCGAAGGCTTACGGGCGCTGGGCGCCGATTTACGATCTCGTTTTTGGCAAGGTGTTCGATAGCGGTCGGCAATCGACGATTATCGAGGCCGATCGCATTGGCGGCCGCATCCTGGATGTCGGCGTCGGCACGGGTCTGTCGCTGGTCGATTACGCCCGCACCACGAAGATTTGCGGCGTCGATATTTCCGAGCCGATGCTGCGCAAGGCGCATGAGCGCGTCCGCACCCACAATCTCACCAATGTCGAAACGCTGGCGGTCATGGATGCGAAGAACCTCGCATTCCCCGACAATCATTTCGATGCTGTGGTGGCGCAATATGTCATCACTGCCGTACCCGATCCGGAAGCGACACTGGACGATTTCATCCGCGTGTTGAAACCAGGCGGCGAGCTCATTCTCGTCAATCACATCGGCGCCGAAAGCGGTCCGCGCAAGATTTTCGAACTGGCCTTTGCGCCGCTGGCGCGCCGACTCGGCTGGCGACCGGAATTTCCGTGGAAGCGGCTGGTGGACTGGGCAACGGTCCATGGCGGGATCACACTGGCCGAGCGGCGGCCGATGCCGCCGATGGGGCATTTTTCGCTGATCCGCTACATTAAATCCTGACTGTGGAGCGCGGGACCGGAACCTCCGTTCGCGCCCGCGGTTGGCTCCGGATGCAGATCAAACAGTCGCTCGTCATCGCAGGTCTAGTCATCGCCGGTTCCTGCGCCGCCTTCGCGCAGGCGCCGCCGACGCCTGCCACACCTCCCGCACAGACCGCGCCGCCATCGGCCGAGCGCGCAAATGCCAATTGTGCACCCACACAAACGACCCCACAGGGGACGGTTGCTCCGAGCGGTACGACGACCGGCCAGAGCCCGGAGCCGTTGGGCGATAAACTCGCGAAATCAGATGGCGTTCTGTGCCCGCCGAGCAATGTCGATCCCGCGATGCGGGCACGCGCGCCGAATTCAGATAGCAGCAATACGCCGGTGATTCCCCCGCCCGGCAGTCCCGGTGGCGATCAAAGCGTTCGGCCGAAGTAAGCCTTAACGAGTTCGTCAGGCGCGCGGCACGGACACAGGCCGCGCGTCACGCGTTTGAGCTGCGAGACGGATACCGGCGTTAGCCGCACCAAATCCCTGATAGTTGCGGCGCTCGACAATCTCGAAGAAGAAGCGCTCATCGAAGCTCGGCGTGTAGATCTGGAAGAATTCGCCGTCGCCTTCGCGATCATACAGGATCTGGTTGTCGCGCAGCGCAGCCATCAGCTCGGCATCGAGCCCATATTTGGCTTCCACGTCATCGTAATAATTGTCGGGAATGCGCAGGAATTTGGCGCCGCGTTTGCGCATATCGGCCACAGCAGCAAAGATATTGTCGCACAAGAACGCGATATGTTGCACGCCGGAACCGAAGAACTCCGAGATGAAGCGGTTCGACAGCGTGCGCGTTGCGGATGATCCGTTCAGGATGATGCGCAGCGACTGATTGGCTGATATCAGCGCCTGGCTTTGCACGAGGCCGACCGGATCCGGAATTTCCATCTGCGGCAGGCGCTGCAGGTCGAGAATGCCGGTGTAGAACAACAGCCATGACAGCATCTCGTCATAGGGCATCGATTGCGAGATGTGATCGACGACGGAGAGATGGTCTGTACCGGCATTGCTCTGCAGCGGCTCGAAATCTACGTCCCAGTTCTTGCCGGCCGCTTCCAGGAAATAGAGAAGACTTCCGCCGACGCCGTGGATCGCCGGAATTTCCAGTTCGCCCGGTCCGACCGGCTGATAGAATGTCCGCGCCTGCAAGGCTTCCGCGCGCGCCATGGCCTGCTTGGTATTGCCGACCTCCAGTGCGATGGCGCACACGCCGGGGCCATGCGTTACGTAATGCGAATGCGCGAAACCGTCCGGCTCTGAATTGATCACGAGTTCGATGGCGCCTTGCGACCAGCGTTCGACGTCCTTGCTGCGATGGGCGCCAGTCTTGTGAAAGCCAAGTTGGCTGAGCAGCGTCGCAAGGTCTGTCGCCTTGGTCTCATTGACGGCGAATTCGATGAAGCCGACGCCGCGGGTGGATGTCTTTGGCTGCAGGGCGTCGGCCGGTGTCTTTGCCAGTTGATCCTGCAACAGGATCAGTGAGCGCAATCCGTCAGTGGCTGTGCGAACGGCAGAGCCTGCGCGGAACTGGTCGTTGAAAATCTCGAGGGACCACGCGCCGCTATAGCCGGTGGCTTGCACCGCTTCCATGAACTCAGCCACGGGCAGGTCGCCCTGACCGGGAAAGCAGCGAAAATGCCGGCTCCAGGACAAGACATCGAGGCCCAGCTTCGGCGCGTCGGCGAGTTGCACCAGAAAGATCTTGTCCGCCGGGATCGATGCGATGGCGCTGACGGGAAATGCCGGAGCCAGTGCATGGAAACTATCGAGGATCACGCCGATGGACGGGTGATTGGCGCGGCGCACGATCTCCCAGGCATCGCGATAGTCGTTGACATGAGCGCCCCATGCGAGCGCCTCGAAGCCGACACGCATGACATGCTGCGCGGCGAGGTCCCCAAGCTCATGGAAATCCGCTGCGGCTCGGTCGATACCGCCAAGCGAGGCCGGCGAGATGTTGCTGCAGATCAGCATCAAATCCGTCTGCAACTCTTTCATCAGGTCGAACTTGCGCGCCGCGCGCGCGAAATTGCGACTGCGCTGCGGCTCCGGCATGCCCTCGAAGTCGCGGAAGGGCTGGAAAGCGCAGATGGTCAAGCCGAGGTCGCGGCACATCTGGCCGACATCCCGCGGGCTTCCATTGAAGGACAGAAGGTCCGCTTCAAAGATCTCGACCTCGTCGAAGCCGGCAGCAGCGATGGCGCGGAGTTTCTCATCCAGTGCGCCTGATAGCGAGACGGTAGCGATCGAGAGCTTGTTCATGCCGCGGTCTCCGTCATGGCGCCGCCGAGGAACAACTGTCCGATGCGCGGATCGTTGAGCACACGGTCGGCCTTGTCCATCAAGCGGGTCTGGCCGAGTTCGAGCACGATGCCGAAATCGGAAATCTCGAGTGCCGAGCGTGCATTCTGCTCGATCATCAGGATCGAGACACCGCGGTCACGCAGCTCCTTCAGAATATTGAACGTTTGCAACACCATCAGCGGCGACAGCCCGATGGAGGGCTCGTCGATCAGCACCAGCTGCGGATTGAGCAGCAGGCCGCGGGCGATTTCGAGCTGTTTCTGCTCGCCGCCGGACAAGGTTGACGCTTGTTGCTTGGCTTTGGTGCGGAGCACTGGGAATTTGTCGAGCGCGGCCTCGATACGGGCCGGCAGATCGGTGATGTCGCGGCCGGCGGCGACGGCACCGAGTTCGATATTGTGACGGACCGTGAGTTCCGGAAAGATGTTGCGGCCCTGCGGGACATAGCAGATGCCTGCCGTCAGCAGTGCGCGCTGGCTGAGACCGGTGACATCCTTGCCTTTGAATATGACTTTACCTTCGCGCAACTTCAGCAGACCGAAGATCGCCTTGAACACCGTGGACTTGCCGGCGCCGTTTGGCCCGATGACGGTGGTGATCGACCCACCCGGCACCGAGAAAGTGGTGCCATTCAAGATCGTCATCTTGCCGTAGCCGCCGACAAGGTTCTGAACGTCCAGGATTGCATCGCTCATAGCGTTATATCCTCAATGTCCCAAATAGGCTTCGATCACGGCAGGATTGGCGCGGATTTCGTCCGGTCGCCCCACCGCAAGAACCTTGCCTTCGGCCATCACCATCACGCGTGTGCAGAGCGACATCACGAATTCCATGTTGTGCTCGATGACAACGAAAGTGGCGCGCTTCTCCCGGTTGATCGCCGCGAGGCGATCCTTGAGATCCGCGAGCATGGTCAGGTTGACGCCGCCGGCAGGCTCGTCGAGCAGCACGAGGCGCGGTCCGCCCATGAAGGCCATCGCGGCATCGAGCAGTTTCTGCTGGCCATAAGAGAGGCCGCCGGCGGGCTCGTCGGCGAGATGGTCGAGCTTGAAGAAGCCGATCATCTGGTTGGCCGCCTCGGTCAGTCCGGCATCGGATGGGCCGAGCAGGCGCGAGAACATGTTACCCTGGTGCTCCTGACCGGCAAGGATCAGGTTTTCGCGCACCGACAGCTTCGGGAATACCTGCAGCAATTGAAACGTGCGGCTGACACCGAGGCCGTTCAGCTCTGACGGCCGCATGCCGGTGACCACCTTGCCGTCGACCTTCACTTCGCCGGCGCTTGGCGTGAGCTGGCCGAGGATGCAGTTGAACAAAGTGGACTTGCCGCAGCCGTTCGGCCCGATCAGGCCGAGGATTTCGCCTTCCTGCACATCGAACGAGACGCCGTTGACGGCGGTGATGCCGCCAAAGCTCTTGCGGATATTGCTGACTTCGAGAACCGCGGTCATGGCGCTGTTTCCAGTTTCGCTTTGGCGACCGCACGTAATGCGGACGCTGCCTTGGTGCGGCGTTCGGAGATGTAACGATCGAGAATGCCGAGAATACCGGTGGGTGAGTAGATCAGCAGCAGGATCACTGCGATGGCATAGAGCATCAGATAGTAACCCTGCGTGAAGCGCAGCCATTCAGGCAACAGCACGGCGATCATCGCGCCAAGGAACGGCCCGAAGAAGAAACCGGAGCCGCCGACGATCACCATCATCAAGAGATCGAGCGACAGCGACAGGTGGAACGGCACGGGATCAACATATTGGGTCAGCGGCGCATAGAGCGTGCCAGCGACGCCGCCGAGTGCGGAACCGATTGCAAAGGCCATCAGCGTATAGCGCCGTGTGTCGATGCCGAGCGAAAGCGCACGAACGGGATTTTCGCGCAGCGCAATGAAAGCGCGGCCCCACGGCGAACGGATCAGCCACCAGACGGCCAGTGAGACGATGCCGAGCGATCCCAGACAGACATAATAGAACGGCAACGGCCGCCGCGTCGGATAGCCGAAAATCTCCGGGCGAGGGATGTTGCTGATGCCGTAGATGCCCTTGGTCAGCCAATCCTCGTTCCGAAACACGAGAAAAGCGAGCGTCGAAAAGGCGAGGGTGACAAAAGCCAGATAGTGATGCTGTACACGGAGCGCGGGGTAACCGAGAATCCAGCCGATGGCGAAGCACAGCACGATGGCAACGCCGAGCGCTCCGATGAGCGGCAGACCATTCGATGTCATGATCGCAGCCGTATAAGCGCCGATGCCGACAAAGGCGCCCTGCGCCAGCGAAACCTGCCCGGCATAGCCGAGCGTGAGGTTAAGCCCCATGGCGGCGATGGTCATCACCGCCCACTGGCTCAGGATGAACAGACCGTAGCGGTTGAAATTCATCGGGACGATGATCAGCGCGGCAATGACAACGATGCCGAAGCCGATCTTGAGGGTCTTCGCCGCGGTCATACGGTGCGCTCCTCGGGCCGGCCGAGCATGCCCTGTGGCCGAAACAGAATGATCGCGATCAGCAGAACCAATGGCACGGCGGCACGATACTGGGTGGAGACATAGGCGGCTGACAGATTGTCGACGACGCCGATCAGCAGGCCGCCGGCAATGGCGCCGCGGACCTGGTTGAAGCCGCCGACAATGGCGGCGATGAATGCGGCCTGGCCAAGCACTTCGCCGTTGGAGAATTTAGCGAGATAGATCGGAGTGATGAGGAGTGAAGCCAGCGCGACCAGAAACGCGTTGATCAGGAAGGTCAGCAGGATCATGCGTTCAACGGGCACGCCGATGATGCGCGCGACGGTCGGGTTTTGCGCGGCAGCCTGCATCTGGTGACCGATGGAGGTGCGGTTCAGCAGCGTTGTCAGGCCGAGCACGGCGAGAATCGCCAGCACCAGCACGCCAATGCTCTGCAAGGCGACGACGCGGCCGAAAATCGTGACGTCACCGCCCGGGATGATCGATGGAAATGGCGAGGCTTCGGCACTCCAGAATTGCTTGGCGGCTTCCTTGATGCCGATGGCCAGGGCCATGGTCGCAATCGCCAGCGGCAGCACGCCATGGCGCAGCATTGGATCGACCAGCAACATTTTGAAGCCGAGGCCCAGCAGCAGCAGCGACAGCGCGATGCCAATCAGGATCGCCAGCCAGAATGGTGCACCGGCATGCATCACCGCCAGCATCAGGAAGGCCGGCAGCATGACGAATTCGCCCTGCGCGAAATTGATGGTCTGTGAGGTCTGCCACAGCAGCGTGAAGCCGACGGCGACGATCGCGTAGATCGCCCCGGTGGCAAGACCTGCGATGAGGAGATCGAGAAGGTTGGACATGTGGTTCTCCAAATGGCCGGCAGCTAAAGCACCGGCCGCGCGCTCCCTCGCCCCGCCTGCGGGGAGAGGGCTGGGGTGAGGGGCTCTTGCGAGTGAAACACTCGCTCCCCCTCACCCGAAGCCTCGCTTCCGCTCGGCTCCGACCTCTCCCCGCAAGTGGGGAGAGGTTAAGTACGCGAGGCCTCAGTTGCCGAGCTTTGGCAGCACCTGCTTGACGACCTGCTTGCCCTCGACGATCTCGACGAGGAAACCCTGTCTATCGATGTCGCCATTGGCGTCGAAAGTCGCGTCCATCAGGATGCCCGGCTCCTTGGCGGCGGTGATAGTGAAGCCGTGCAGGGCATCGGCGAAGCCCTTGGAATCGACCTTGCCCATCTTCTCGGTGGTGGCCTTGATCATGTAGATCGCGAGCCAGCCCTTGAGGCCGTTATGGTCTGGGACGTAGTTGTACTTCTTCACGAACTTGTCGCGGAACGCCTTGATCAGTTCGACCGGCGCGTCGGTGGTGAGGCCGACATGGCCGCGCGCGCCATTGGCCGCGTCGCCGGCGAGTTCGACGACCTTCTGTCCGACCAGTGTGGTTTCGCCGACCAGCGGCACAGTGATGCCCTGGCGTTTCAACTCCTTCAGTATGCGCGCGCTCTCTTCTTCGTTGACGTAAACGAAGACTGCATCCGGCGCTGCCGACTTGATCTTGCTGACATCGGCCGCGAAGTCGGCCTGGCCGGCTTCGGTGGAGAGATCGGCCGCGACTTTGATATTGTACTTGGCGAATTCCTTGCTGATGGAATCGCGCCCGCCTTTGCCGAAGTCATTGTTAACCCAGACGATGGCGACCGACTTCGCCTTCAATTCGTCATTGATGTATTTGGCGACCTTGGGCATGGACGACTGCTGGCCAAACGACGTCCGGAACAGAAACTTGTTGCCGGTTGTCGTGAGTTCAGCGGCTTCGCCGCCCATGATTTGTGCGATGCCGGCTTCGGCGGCGAGCGGCGCGGTGACCTTCACCGAACCGGAATAGCCGGGCCCGAGCAGCACATAAGGCTCGGCGTCCAGCGCCTTCTGAACCTGGGCGCGGGCGACACCGGGGTTGGACTGCGAGTCTGCATGGGTCACTTCCAGCTTGCGGCCGAGTACACCGCCCTTGGAATTGATTTCTTCGATCGCGAGATCGATGCCGTTCTTCCAGTTGGTGCCGACGGTGGCGCCGCCGCCGGACAATTCGGCGACATTGGCGAGTTTAATAGGTGCTCCGGACTGCGCGATGGCAGCACCGGTCAATACAGTCGCGAGCAGGGCGCTCGCCAAAAACACTGGCTTCATGGAATCCTCCTGTTGCTATTGTTGTGTTTGTGGGCGCGGCCTTATGAGCGGCCGCTTCATTCAGGCTGCGTTTGGTGTCGGGTACCTTTTGACCATGACGGCGTCGAAAGCAATTCCCATTTCAGTCGGTGAAGGCGCAAATCCTGTAAACAACTCAAAGGCATCGGCGGCCTGGTAGATCGCCAGATCGCGGCCGGTCATGACCGGCGCGCCTTTGGCCTTGGCCGCGTTGAGCAGCGGCGTCCACAGCGGGGAGTACACCGCATCCGCAACCCACGCTTCCGCATGCAGCAGCGCATCGGGCACTGGCGTGCCGCAGTTGGGCAACATGCCGATGGGGGTGCCGTTGACGATGCCGACCGCGCCGCGAACGGCGTCATCGACGCTGTCCGCCACGCGGATGCTTTGCTTGTTGTGGAGCAGGGAAACGAGATGCCGGGCCTTGGCCGCGTCCGTATCAAAGATCCTGATCTCGGAAACGCCGAGATCAGCCAGCGCAAAGGCGATGGCCTTGCCGACGCCGCCGGTGCCGATGACCGCGACCGGGCCGTGGTTGGAATTGGCGACCAGTTGTCTGGCTGCGCGGGCAAAGCCTGTGGTGTCGGTGTTGTGGCCAGTCAGCCTGCCGTCGCGGACCACGACCGTGTTGACGGCGCCGATGGCCTTGGCCCCGCGCGAGAGCTCGTCGAGCAGATCGACCACGGCTTCCTTATAGGGGAAGGTCACGTTTATGCCGGCAAAACCGAGGCGACGGACGCCGTCCAGAATGGCGCGCAAATCGCCGCGGTCGGCACCGGGGATCTCGATCAGCTGATAGTGACAGCGGGCGCCCATGGCCTCGGCGGCCCGCTCATGCATCGCCGGTGACGCTGAATGCGCGATCGGCGCGCCGAGCAGGCCGGTAAGGAAGCGCTGGCCCGTCGCTGGGGTATGGGGCGTCGAAGAGGTCATGAACGGATGGCCAATACTGTCAATTATCATCAGAAACGGGACAGAAGATAGCGCGGCGGCGATCTAACACAATTACCCTGTTATACAACAAACATAACATGATGTTATTTTTTACGGACGCGCGAGGCCGGCTTTGCAGCGGCAATTTTGTGAGAGCCGACTGCGCGCATCTCGGTGCGCAGGCAGTCGATAAAATGCTCGATATGCAGTGACAGCGGCGCGCCGCGTTTCACGGCGATGTAGGTATCGAACCGGGTGGGTTCGACGATGCGGATCACCTCGACGCCGGGATAGCCGCCATGGGCCACCGTGAATTGGTCGATGACCGCGATGCCCAATCCTGCCTTCACCAGGGCACAGACCGTGGTGCCAAATCTCGCTCGAATGGTGATGTCGTATTTGAGTTTATTGCGGGCGAAGATCTCGGCCATGATCCGACCGTAGGGGTCGTTGGGGTCGATGCCGATGAGGGGATACCGGATGATCTCCTTGGCCGACACCTGCTTGCGACCTGCGAGTTCGTGTCCCTCCGGCACGATGCAGAACAATTCGCCGGACGCCAGCGGCATGAAGTCGAGCCCGGGATGTTCGAGCCGATAGCTCATGGCGACGCAGTCGCCGCGACCGAGCAGCAGATAGTCGATCGCCTCCTCAAGCTTGAGAATGTTGATGTCGATCCGCAGACCGGGATAACGCCGCCGCACCTGCTCGATGGCACGTGGCACCATCACCTGCGAGATACTGGGAACCGATCCGATGCGCAGTTCCGACAGTGTTCCGTGGCCGATCTTCGAGATGATCTCGGTGAGATCGTCGACTTTCTTGTAGACACCGTTGATCTGCTCGAAAATATTCTGCGCTTCAGGCGTCGGGAAGTAGCGTCCGTTCTGACGCTGAAAGAAGCGGATGCCGAGCGACTTCTCGGTGTATTTGACCAGGCGGCTGATGCCGGGCGCGGACACATTCAGGAGTTTGGCAGCGCCGCCAATGGTGCCCGTCACCATGACGGCGCGGATCACTTCAACCTGGCGTAACGTCATCATGCGCAAAAACTCTCGTTATGCTGAATGGCGCGGATGGTGCGCCAGAATGCGCGCTCGTCTGCCCTGGATGGACATGGTACCGACCGCGTCCTGCGAACCGGGTAGCATTTTCTGCAGAGGCTATCAGAACGCATCTGAATTGATTCAATTATTACCGACAGTTCGCAATCGAATTAACGCAAGTTGTAGGAGTGGATTGTAGAAGGGGCGCATTGGTCTATTTTCAGGTCAGCCCACATTCGTCGTTTCCGCCGTTGAGGTCCTATGCGCGTCGCTGTCGTCCACGATTGGCTCTACACGCTGGGCGGTGCCGAGCAGGTGCTGCGCGAGATATTGCAGTGCTATCCGGAAGCGGATGTGTTCACGCTGTTCGATGTGCTGACGCCGGAAGATCGCGCCAAGATTGGCTTCAAGAAGGCGCGTACCAGCTTCCTGCAGAAGATGCCGTTCATCCGCAAACGTCATCGGTCATATTTGCCACTCATGCCGATCGCGATCGAGCAGTTCGATCTGTCGGGCTACGACCTGGTTATTTCCAGCAGTTATGCGGTGGCCAAGGGCGTGATTACCGGTCCGAACCAGCTCCACGTGTCCTATGTGCATTCGCCGATGCGTTATGCGTGGGATCTGCAGCACGCTTATCTGAATGAAAGCGGCTACACCGCCGGCATCAAGAGCGCGTTGGCGCGGGCACTGCTGCACCGCATCCGGATCTGGGACGTGCGCACGGCCCACGGTCCGGACGCCATGCTGGCGAACTCCAATTTCGTCGCCAAGCGGATCAAGAAGGTCTATGGCCGCGACGCCAAGGTCATCTATCCGCCGGTGACCATGTCGAAGCTGCCGCCCGATCTGCCGGTCGGGGACCACTTCCTCGCGGCAAGTCGCCTGGTGCCCTACAAGAAGATCGAGGCCGTGATCCAAGCCTTTGCCGAACTGCCGGATCAGAAGCTGATCGTTGCAGGCGACGGCCCGGATGCGGAACGGCTGAAGGCAATCGCTGGCCCGAACGTGACATTTGTCGGCTTCGTCAGTGATGAGAAGCTGCGCGAATTGATGGCAACGGCGCGTGCCTTCGTCTTTGCCGCCGAGGAGGACTTCGGGATCATCGTTGTCGAAGCGGAATCCGAGGGGGCGCCGGTTCTGGCGTTCGGCCGCGGCGGCGCGCGCGAGACGGTTTCGGCCTCTCCCGAATTGCGCACCGGCATGTTCTTCGATTCCAACGAGCCGAAAGCGATTGCGGAATGCGTCCGTGCCTTCGTGGCGAATGAAAGCTCATTTTCGCGTGCTGACTGCCGGATGCAAGCCGAGAAATTCTCGGCTGAGCGTTTCCGCAACGAACTGATGTCATTTGTGAACGACCACATGCGGACATTCAGCGGTGAGCGGCGGCGCAATCGCGATGGCAGTTCGCCGGATGCGGCAGGCTTCAAGCGGCGCTGGAGCGATGCCAAGGATTCCGCTCGAAGCGAATAGGCGTCTGCCGTTACGATGATGCCCGCGACCCCGGCCCTTTGTAATCCGGAAACCGCGACAACATGGCGGTCTTCAGGAACTTGAAGTGCGAGATGCTGACAGCAAGGTCACGCAACCGGCGCTGGCCGTTTGAAATTTCGGTCTCGAACAGGTCCAGGTGATCGCTGTCGAGCTTCTCCCGGGTCAGATACTCATCGTCCCCATTGCCGAAGGTTACAGCCGCGCGCGCCAGCACATCGTCAACGCGACGGGTGAGGCCGGCCTGCTCGGCTTCGGCATTGCTGAGTGCGCTATCGAGGGCCGAAAGGACGTAATCCAGCCGCTCGCGATCAGTTTCGGCATCGCGCTCAGCCGAACGCGCCCTGAACTCACGCTCACCGACAAGGCTGCGAAGATAGTTCTGGGCACGAGCCCGCAGGAACATCTGGAACATGCCGTATCCGGTCCAAGCGCGCGCGGCGGTATGCCGCGCAATGGCGCAGCTTGGCCGATTATGGTGATCAATCGGTTAAGAAATCGGATACGTAATCAGGCAGGCCTGCAGAACATCGCGATCGCCAACTCGATCCGCGTGTTGAGCATGCGCCGGTTGAGGCGATAGCTGTTATCCGCCATCAGCCTGAAGTGATCATTGGCGAACACCATGCCGGGCAGTAGCCGCATCATGCCGGACATTCCGTCCGGCTTATAGCGGTCGCCAGGGAATTCCGGCTATCCTCCCGAAAAATGAGAGGGATGGGAACAAATGCCGCTGTCTTCGGGCGACCGCCACGGGATCGACGACCTCAGCGGCAAAGCGAGTGCCGCGCGGTTTACGGAAACAATTCGGCCGCGGCTGTCGGTGCCTTTGGTCGCAGCGCCGATGTTTCGCGTGTCAGGCCCGGAACTCGTCATTGCCGCGTGCAGGGCTGGCGTGATCGGTTCGTTTCCGACGGCCAATTGTCGAACCGATGATGAACTCGATGGCTGGATAGCGCGCATTCTCGGCGCGCTCGGGCCGGACGACGCGCCGTTCTGTCCGAATCTCATCATTCGTCGCGAGAGCTTGCAGGATGATCTGGCGACGGTGATCCGGCATGGCTGCGAGATGGTGATCACCAGCGTCGGACCGCCGGATGCGGTCGTCGGTCCGCTGCATGAGGCAGGCTGTATGGTGTTTGCCGATGTAGCTTCGATCCGGCATGCGAAGAAAGCCATTGCAGCGGGAGTCGATGGGCTCGTCTTGCTAACGGCGGGTGCCGGCGGGCAGACCGGCTGGGTCAACGGTTTTTCGTTTGTGCGTGCGGTTCGCTCGTTCTGGGAGGGGCCGGTCGTGCTGGCCGGCGGTGTGTCGGACGGGCAGGCGGTGTTTGCCGCCGAGGTGCTCGGCTGTGATCTCAGCTATATGGGCACCAAGTTCATTGCCACCAAGGAGAGCATGGCGGTGGACGAGTACAAGCGGATGCTCGTCACGTCCGAGCTCGACGATGTCCTGCTGTCACGGGCTTTCACCGGCCTGGAAACCAATACGCTGGTTCCCTCGATTGTCGCCGCGGGCCTTGATCCGAAAGATCTGCCGACGGACATGACCAAAGAACGCGCCGATGCGCTCTATGGCCGGCAGGCGACGTCCGGGGTCAAGCGATGGCGCGACGTCTGGAGCGCAGGCCACTCTGTCTCTGGTGTTGCTGCAATCGAGCCCGTAGCGACGCTGGTCGCCCGCACGCGCGATGAATATGAGACTGCGCGCTCAGCGCCGCGCCGTTCAGTCGGGAGCTAGCTAGTCAGATGCACGGCTGGGTTGCGGCGCGATATCGTATTCGCGGTAGCGGCTGCCAGTCTCATTGTTGTCATAACGGCTACCGCACTGCCGATTCACACGCTAAACCACACGCCATCCCCGCGCGCCTGGGGCCGATCTGCTCGGCGCTCGGCCGCATCTCTCCCGCCTCATCGCGCGATCTGCGCCAGGCGGCTTCGTACCGATAGAGGACTCTCATGCGTGATTTCATGGCCGTTGCCCGTTCCGTCGCCGTTGCCGAGCACGGGATGGCGGCAACCTCGCATCCGTTGGCGACGCTGGCTGCAGTGGAAATGCTGAAGTCGGGCGGTAATGCCATCGATGCGGCGCTGGCGGCGGTCGCCGTGCAATGCGTGGCCGATCCTGCGATGACGGGCATCGGCGGCGATTGTTTCGCCCTCTATTCGCCAAAAGGCGGCGCGCCGATCGCGCTGAATGGCTCCGGCCGTACGCCGGCCAAGATCGATTCCGAGAAATATGCGGCATCCGGCGCCCGCGACATTCCCGAGACGTGCGTCGAGACCGTCACCGTGCCCGGCGCCATCGATGCCTGGTGCACGCTCAGCAAGGATCATGGCTCGAAGCCGCTGGCCGACGTGTTTGCCGCCGCCATCGATGCCGCCGAGAACGGCTTCCTCATCACGCCGCGCGTGTCCGCCGACTGGGCCAAATGGCGCCGCAAGCTGGAACTGCATCCCGACGCGACCGCGCAATACCTGCCGGGCGGCCATGCCCCCGCGGTCGGCGACAAGCGCGTCCAGCCGGCGCTCGCTGCCACGCTGCGCCGGGTCGCGCGCGAGGGCCGTAACGGCTTCTACCAAGGCCAGGTGGCCGACGACATCATCACCACGCTGCGTGCCGTTGGCGGCGTGCACGAGGCCGATGATTTCAATGAGCAGCGCTCCGACTATGTGACGCCGATCTCGGCCAATCATCACGGCTATGATGTCGCCGAATGCCCGCCAAACGGCCAGGGACTCGCCGCACTGATGATCCTGCGCGTGCTGGCCGGCTACGACATGGCCAATCTGAGCGAGGCCGACCGCATCCATGTGCTCGCCGAGGCGACCAAGGCGGCCTATCGCACGCGCGATGCGTATTTCTGCGATCCGGCCTATGGCCAGGTCGATGTCGAGCGCTTCCTGTCGGACAAATTTATCGGTGACCTTCGCGCCAAGATCGACATGAAGCACGCTTCGCCGGAAGAGCATTGGGACTCGGTCATCCACAAGGACACCGTCTATCTGACCGTGGTCGACCGCGATCTCAACGCCGTGTCACTGATCAATTCGCTGTTCGGCCCGTTCGGTAGCGGCATCTATGCGAAGAAGTCTGGCGTGCTGCTGCATCACCGCGGCTGGAGTTTCCGCGCCAAGCCCGGCCATGTGAATTCGCTTGGCCCGCGCAAGCGGCCGATGCACACGATCATCCCGGGCATGCTGATGAAGAACGGTCGCGCGGTCATGCCGTTCGGCGTGATGGGCGGCCATTATCAGGCCACCGGCCATGCCCAGTTCATATCCGATGTGATCGACCGCAAGATGGACATCCAGGCCGCTGCCGAGGCGCCGCGCTCGTTCGCGACCAACAACCTGCTGCAGCTTGAAAAGACCATCCCGGAAGCGGTGCGCAACGATCTGGCCGCCCGCGGCCATACGCTGCAGATGATGGATACCGGCATCGGTGGCTGCCAGGCCATCCAGATCGATTACGAGCGTGGCGTGCTGCTCGGCGCCTCGGACCACCGCAAGGACGGCCTCGCACTCGGCTTCTGATCGATCAGGACAAGGCGCGATGGCGAATTTCAGGTCCCATCGCGCCGTGACTGGTCCGGAGTTCGCCAGTCTTCTACCGATAAGCTCGAATTCTCTGCATCCAGCGGAAGAGGCTCTGCGCCTGGCGGACAAGCGTGCGATTGGTAACTGCCGGTTAACTCAGTTAGATTTTGACCGAGTTCGCCGATGAAAATTTCAGACTTTGGCGGTATCGGGTGCTTCGGGGAGAAGCGACGTGGTCAAATTCTGGAGATCAATTTTCGTAGGCGTTCCGGACCATGTCCGGATCGAACTCATCGACATGCTCTTCCAGACGCGTGTGCCGCTCTCGATTGCCGGCTTCACACTGGCCATTGTCTCGTGTCACGTCGCCATTAGTTCTGCGAATCCATGGTTCTACGGGTTGAGTGCAGCCGGAGTGATCGTCACGATCTTCCGCGTGGCCACCGAAGGCGTCTATCATCGCAGTAAGGGTCAACGCAGCTTCACCATCGCCGCGGCCGAGCGATGGGAGCGGCTTTACGCGTGGAGCAGCTACGTCTTCGCAGGGCTGATCGGAATACTCGGCGCAGCAACCTTCTGGGCGAAGAATCCGGCTCATCAACTCCTGGCGACCGCGTTGGTGTTCGGCTATGCGGCCGGCATCGTCTGTCGGATTTCCGTCCGGCCGGGGATCGCATTGCCTGCCTTGATGCTGGTCGCCTTGCCGACGGCGTTCGCGGCGCTCGCCCGCGTCGATAGCAATCTGGCTTTCTATGCGGTGATCCTGATCGCGTTCCTGCTCGGCAGCTTCGAGACCGTGCGTTTCATCTATCGGCAGAATATCGAGCAGATTTCGCTCAAGCATGAATTCTCGACCCTCGCGCGGCACGATGCGCTGACGGGCCTGGCCAATCGGCTTGGCTTTCAGGAACGCCTCGCGATCATCGCCGCGCGCGCCAGGGCGGTGGGCTGTCTCATTGCCGTTCACAGCGTCGACCTCGATCGGTTCAAGGAGGTCAACGACGTGCATGGCCATCCCGTAGGCGATGCGCTGCTGCAGGCGGTCGCGAGCCGGCTCAGCGGAATTTTGCGCGACGGCGACTTCGCGGTGCGCATGGGCGGTGACGAATTCGTCGTGGTGCAATCCGTCGTTGGCAATCGCGAGGAGGCAATGTTGCTGGGCCGCCGCATCATTCGGACGCTCTCGGAGCCGTTCATCATCGATGGCCTGGAACTGACCGTTGGCGCCAGCGTCGGAATAGCCATCGGCCGCGAGGGTGACGATCCCTGCGATCTCACACCTGCTGCCGACAGGGCACTTTACGCATCGAAAGCCAGCGGTCGAAACCGCGTGACCTTTGCCAAGCCGGTGGATGCCGAGACAATCGCGCGGGCAGGCTAGCGTCCACGCAATGAGCGTGGGCTGAGCCGCGCCAGATAAGATTTTCTGCAGATCGGAAAAGCTGACAGCGCATCGACAGGATCGGTGCGAGCGGGTTGACAGGCATAAAGGAATGTAATGTTATAACATTACAAATATAAAGAGCCTGATGTACCGTACCCTCAAAAGACTGTTCGATCTCGATGCAAAAACTCCCCGTCACAGTCTTGTCCGGCTTCCTCGGGGCTGGAAAGACAACTTTGCTGAACCACGTGCTGAACAATCGTCACGGCCTGAAAGTGGCGGTGATTGTGAACGACATGAGCGAGGTGAACATCGATGCGGCCCTGGTTCGCGATGGCGGTGCCAACCTGTCGCGGACGGATGAGAAGCTGGTCGAAATGACCAATGGCTGCATCTGCTGCACGCTCCGCGACGATCTGCTGAAGGAGGTGCGGGCGCTCGCCGAGAGCCGGCGGTTCGATTACCTGCTGATCGAATCCACCGGAATTGCAGAGCCGCTGCCGGTGGCCGCGACTTTCGATTTCCGCGACGAGAACGGCGACAGCCTGTCGGACGTGGCACAGCTCGACACCATGGTGACGGTGGTCGATGCGGTGAACCTGTTGAAGGACTATTCCTCGACCGACTTCCTGCAGGACCGCGGCGAGGCCCTCGACGGTGACAAGCGGACGCTGGTGGATCTGCTGGTGGAGCAGATCGAATTCGCGGATGTCGTGGTGCTCAACAAGGTCAATGACGCCACGCTTGAGCAATGCAACAGCGCGCGCAAGATCATCTGTGCGCTCAATCCCGATGCCGATATCATCGAGGCAAACTTTGCCAATGTGCCGTTCGACCGCGTGCTCGATACCGGCCGTTTTGATTTTGAAAAGGCGCAGCAGCATCCGCTCTGGCACAAGGAGCTGTATGGCTTCGCCAACCACGTGCCGGAGACCGAAGAATATGGCGTGACGAATTTCGTCTATCGCGCGCGGCGGCCGTTCGATCCCATGAAGTTTCAGGCCTTCCTGCGCGAGAGCTGGGCCGGCGTGATCCGCAGCAAGGGGCATTTCTGGCTGGCAACGCGGCCGCAATGGGTCGGGGAGCTCAGCCAGGCCGGTGCCATCGTGCGCACCGAGGGCATGGGATTCTGGTGGGCCAATGTCCCCGTCGATCGCTGGCCGGACGATCCGTATTGGCGGCAGTCCCTGAAGAAGAACTGGAACGAGATCTATGGCGACCGGCGTCAGGAGATCGTCTTCATCGGTTCCGACATGGATGAGAGCGATATCCGTCGTCGGCTCGATGCCTGCCTCGTGCCCGGCAAGCCCGGCATGGATATCGCAGGCTGGGCTGCGCTGGTCGATCCGTTTCCGGCATGGAAGCGGACGGACGAGATGGCGTTCTCGTGACGCGTCAAGTCGCCGTCAGCGGCGCGTGGCACAGCACCTGGAAGCGCGACGTCGCAGATGTCTGGTGAAATAGGCCGATGCGGTCGATCCGCAGTGAGGTGAGATCAAGTGTAGCGAACCGCTGCTGCAGCATCGCCAGTACCGCGGCGCTGCGCTCGGGTGCAAGCCGTCCGGTCAGCGTCATGTGAAAGCGGAAGTCGTCGCGCACATAGGGATAGCCGAAACGATCCAGCTGCTCGACCTGCCGCGGCGTCAGGTTCTCCGGTTTGCGGCGCGCGCGATCGTTGGGCGTCATCGGTGCGCGGAACACCTCGAATCCCTCAACGCAGGCCTGAGCCAGTATGGAAAGTTCAGCAGAGGGCGCATCCGGCACCACAGCCGTGAAGCCGCTGATGATACGAACCACCGGCGAGATTTTCGGAATGGCGCGGGGCATTCGCGCGAAGTCATCGAAGGCTGCGATCAGGTCGGCTTCGGTGGCTTCTGGTGCTAGCGAGAACGGTGCCTTCAGCGTGGCGTGAAAGCCGTATTTGCGTGGGTCCTTGATGACAGCCGGCCAGTCCGGCGCCTGTATGATGAGGTCACCGGGAACCAGCACGTCATTGCCGGTGAAAGGATCGTAGCCGAGGATTTCGGCGCCGAAGCGGGAGAGGGCACTGTCGGTGTCGGGGGCGTAATAGATCGCGTAGCGCGGGAATTCATTCATGGCCGCACCATAAAGCCGCGTCACGCTGCGGCAATAGCTTTGCGTTGCGCGGCACGCACCGGCTGAAGCCGTGTGGCATCGGTGAGATGCACGAGCTTGCCCTTTACAATCACGGCGACGATGCGCGGCCGCAGCGCGACGCTGTCATCGACGAGCAGGAGATCGGCACGGCGCCCGCCTGCGATCTCGCCGCGATCGATAAGTCCGGCGGCCTTTGAGGGCGCGGACGAGATCAGCGCCCAGGCCTGCGGGAGTGACAGGATACGATCCTCGACCAGTCGGAATGCGGCCAGCAATTGCGCGGGATAATAATAGTCCGATGCGAGGATCGAGCAGAGGCCCTTGGCGATCATGTCGGACGCCTTGGTCCAGCCGGTATGGCTGCCGCCGCGCACCACATTGGGCGCGCCGAACACGATGAAATCGCCGGCATCGGCGGCGGCTTGTGCGGTTTCCACGTTGATCGGGAATTCGGCGATATTGACGCCGAGCCTGCGGAAGTCATCGCGCATCGCAGGCGTTGCGTCATCATGCGAGAGCGTCGGCACGCCGGCAGCGCTCGCCGCTTTGGCGAGGCGGGCAATCGAGGCAGGCACCTCATCGGTGCGCGACAGCACGCGATCGACCAGCTGGTCGAAGGCATCGCTCGTGAGGCCGGTGCGTTCGACCATCCGCGCGCGCTTTGCCGGCTTTGAGATGCCGGCGATGTCCATATGATCGTTGAAGGCGAGCAGATCGATGCGGCCGGCCTGCAGCCAGCCGACGATCTCATCTTCGGCGTCGAGATTGAACGTCTCCTGCCGCAGATGGAAGCGCGTGTCGGAGGCGAGCTTCGGCCGCAGCGTCTCGATGGCATCCAGCAGCTTGCGGGCGTTCTCCGCGCCGCGCAGGCCCGGCTCCCAGGACCACGTGGTGCCGTGAAACACTGTGGTGATGCCATTGGCGATGGCCTGCCGGTCGCTGTCGATCAAGGCGACATCGACCGGGAAGTCGACGCCGGGGCGCGGCATCAACTGCCGCTCGAAGGCGTCGCCATGCAAGTCGACGATTCCCGGCAGCACCAGCAGATCGGAGGCATCGAGGCCGAGCGCGCCATGGGGCGCATCCGATCCGATGTCCGCAATCACGCCATCCCCAATCTGCAGCGAAGTCTCGGCGATGTCCTGGCCGAGCAAAGTGCGTCCGCCGTCGATGAAAAGTCCAGTCATGTCACTGCCATCTGCCTGGGCGCCTTGACGCCTTTATACTTGCTCAAGAAATCCTCGACCGGGAGCTTGCGGAAATCCGGTAGCGCCTGTCGTAGCATCTCGTGGTCCCAGTTCCACCAGGCGAGGTCCATCAGCCCGTCTTCCACGGCTTCCGAAAATCGTCGCCGCACCGGCCGCGCCGGATTGCCGGCGACGATCGTATAGGGGGCGACGTCCTTGGTCACGATGGCCCCGGCGGCGATCACCGCGCCGGTGCCGATATTGCGGCCGGGCAGCACGATGGCGCCATGGCCGAGCCACACATCGTGGCCGATAGTGCAATGATGTTCGCGTCGCCAGGCAAAGAAGTCGGCGTCGTCGCTCTCGCCGGGGAAGTAGGCACTGGCGCGATAGGTGAAGTGGGCTTGCGTCGCCCGGTGCATCGGGTGATTGCCGGGATTGATCCGGATCATCGCCGCAATCGAGCAGAACTTTCCGATCGTCGTGTAGGTGATCTGGCCGTCATTCACGACATATGAATAGTCGCCCATCGTCACCTCATTGAGGATCGTGCGCGCGCCGACTTCGGTATAGGCGCCGAGCTCGGTATCGACGAGTTTCGCGGTGGGATCGACCGCTGGCGTGAGCGAGAGTTGTTTTCCGGCCATGTGACGCTCGTGCGACGGAAGAGGAATCGGTGGGTGATATATTAGAGTGTGCGCTGGCGCGCGGGCACCTCTTCGGTCGGTTTCGTGACGGCGTCGTGACGTTCACATGAATTCGGGCGTCCTTTTCCCGCAACGACGATAACCCGTATGCGCAGGGCACATGTCACATCATTGTTAAACGCGGGCGTTACCGGTGGCGATGTCTATTGTCATTGGAGTGGCTCATGCTGGTGGTGGATAAGCTGACGTGCCGTTTCGGCGCCAAGGCTGCCGTCGATAACGCGTCGTTCGAGATCAAGCCCGGCGCATTCGTCGGCGTGATCGGTCGTTCCGGTGCCGGCAAGTCGACCATGCTGCGCATGATCAATCGCCTGTGCGAGCCGACCGAAGGCCGTATCGTATTTGATGGCACCGATGTTACCGCACTCAAGGGCCGCGATCTGCGCAAGTGGCGCGCGCGCTCGGCGATGATCTTCCAGCAGTTCAATCTCGTCGGCCGTCTCGACGTGCTGACCAATGTGCTGATGGGCCGTCTGGCCGAGATGCCGCAGTGGCGCTCGCTGACCCAGATGTGGCCTGAGGACGACCGTGCGCTGGCGATGTCGGCGCTGGAACAGTTCGACATGGCGCAATATGCCTCGCAGCGCGCCGATCAGCTCTCCGGCGGTCAGCAACAACGCGTCGCCATCGCTCGCGCCTTGGTGCAGCAGCCCGACATTATCCTCGCCGATGAGCCGATCGCCTCGCTCGATCCGCGCAACACCCGCATCGTCATGGATGCATTGCTGCGTATCAACAAGCACTTCGGCATTACCGTGATGTGCAACCTGCATTCGCTCGATCTGGCGCGCACCTATTGCGATCGCCTGATCGGCATGTCCGCTGGCCGCGTCGTGTTCGATGGCGCGCCTTCCGCGCTCACCGAACATATCGCCCGCGAACTCTACGATCTCGAAGCCGACGAGGTGATGGGATCGGCGCATATGCCGACGCCCGCCCGCGTTCCCGAATACGGCGTTGCCGCCGTCGCGTGATCGCCGTGCGTTGAAAGTATCGCGGTGACGTCATCGTAACGATGGCATCGCCGCGATAGACGCGCCTTCTACCAAGAAAAAACGTTTCACCTCAGATCAAAACAGGGACTGTCATGATCAACCGTCGCTCCATTCTGCTCAGCGCCGCGGCGCTGGCTTTCGCCGCCACCTCGGCCTCGGCCCAGGATTACAAGGCCAAGTATCCGGAACTGACCTTCGCCATCATCCCGGCGGAAAACGCCTCGGGCGTCACCGAGCGCTGGGCGCCCTTCGTCGCCTATCTGTCGAAAGAACTCGGCGTGAAGGTCAATTTGCGCATCGCCAATGACTACGCAGCCGTCATCGAAGGCCAGCGCTCCGGCAACATCCACATCGCCAGCTATGGTTCGGCCTCGTTCGCGCGCGCCCGCCTCACCGGCGTGAAGACCGATGCCTTTGCCAACGACATCAACATCGATGGCTCGACGGGCTATTACTCGGTGTTCTTCGTCAAGGCGAACAGCGCTTACAAGACCATCGATAATCTGAAGGGCAAGAACCTCGGTCTGGTCGATCCGAATTCGACCTCCGGCAACAACGTGCCGCGCTTCGAGCTGGACAAGATGGGCATCTCCGATGCCGACACCTATTTCAGCAAGGTCGTGTTCACCGGCAGCCACGAAAATGCGCTACTGGCGCTGTCGCAGGGCACCGTCGATGTCGCCGCCAACCAGTGGACCAACGACAACGACTCGACGCTGCAGCAGATGCTGACCAAGGGCATGCTGAAGAATGCCGACGGCACGCCGATGAAGAAGGAAGACTTCCGCATCATCCACAAGTCGGCCCCGATCATCAACGGCCCCTATGCCTATAGCTCCGACCTGCCGGAAGAGCTGAAGGTCGCCATCGCCAAGGCCTTCGTCGATGCACCGACCAAGGACAAGGCGGCTTTTGATCGCCTGTCGGACGGCCAGAAGAAGGGCTTCCACGCCGCGACCACCAAGGATTGGGACGCGACCATCGACCTGATCAAGTTCGTGGACGCGCTTCGCAAGAAGAAGGCGTCCTGATCGCCAGACGATTGAAGGGAGCCGGATCAGAAATGGTCCGGCTCCTTTTCTGTGTTTGATCCCAGATAGGCCCGCACATCATGTCCGCCGCCGTTTCCATTCTTCCGGCTCCGCAGCTCGCTGCGCTGAACGACGCCTATCGCAAGGCGGTGGCACGCCGGCGGTTGCGCACGCTGTTCGTTGTGGTGGCTTGCTTTGCAGCGCTGTTCGTCGCGGCGCTGGGCGCCGAGGTTAATCTCAGGACCTTCATCGAGAAGATCGGCAACTTCGGCAGCTATTTCGATCGCATCTTCACGCTCGAAGCCGGCACCCGGGTCTGGACAGATGTCAATGAATGGTTCTGGGGTTGGAAGAAGTGGCTGTCGCTGCTCGGCGAGACCGTGCTGATTAGCTATGTCGGCACGCTGATCGGCGCCGTGCTGGCCTTCGGGCTGAATTTTCTCGCGGCCGAGAACACTGCGCCCTCAGTGCCGCTGCGCTTTGCCGTGCGCCGCTTCATGGAATTCTGCCGGACCGTGCCGGATATCGTGTTCGCGCTGATCTTCGTCATCGCCTTTGGCCTCGGCCCGATGGCCGGCGTGTTGGCCATTGCGATCCACTGCGTTGGGGCGCTCGGCAAGCTCTATGGCGAGATCGTCGAGAATATCGACATGAAGCCGGTGGAAGGCATTCGCTCGACCGGAGCGGGCTGGATCGACTGCATGCGCTTTGCGGTGCTGCCGCAGGTCGCGGCCGGATTTGCGAGCTACACGCTGCTGCGCTTCGAGATCAATGTGCGTGGTGCCTCCGTGATGGGCTTCGTCGGCGCCGGCGGCATCGGCCAGGAACTCGTCGTTGCTGTCAGAAAGTTCTACTATTCCGACGTCAGTGCGATCCTGCTGATGATCATCGTCACGGTCTTCATCATCGACATCGGCACGGGCTGGCTGCGCGGCCGTCTGTTCGGCAAGGAAGCCAGATCATGAACAGGCAGCCTGACATCAATACCCCCGCATTGCGCGGGCGCTATCCCGATGTCTTCAACCGCCCGATGGCCTCGCGCGCTGGCGTGCCCGCCATCCTGGTCGCGGCGCTGGCGCTTTTCATCTTCGGGCTCAATGAACTCGATTTCTCGCCGGCGCGGATGTGGACCGGCCTGCGCGAACTCGGCTGGATCACCATGATGATGATCCCGCCGAATCCCGGTTCGTCGCTGCCTGCCTATCTGCAGGCGATGGGCGAGACGCTGTCGATCGCCTTGCTGGGCACGACTTTGGCCGCGGTGTTCGCGCTGCCGGTCGGCCTGCTCGCCGCACGCAACGTCATTCCGTCGGCCTGGCTGCGCTTTCCGGTCAGGCGGTTTCTGGATTCGATCCGCGGTGTCGATACGCTGATCTGGGCACTGGTCTGGATCAATGTCGTCGGTCTCGGCCCGTTTGCCGGCGTGCTGGCGATCGCGATTTCGGATTTCGGCGCGTTCGGCAAATTGTTCTCGGAAGCTATCGAAGCCGCCGACAAGAAGCAGGTCGAGGGCATCCGCGCTTCCGGCGGCAGCGCGATGCACGAGATTCGTTTCGGCCTGATGCCGCAGGTTCTGCCCGTTATCGCTGGGCAGGTGCTGTATTTCATCGAGTCCAACACCCGCTCCGCCACCATCATCGGTATCGTTGGCGCGGGCGGCATCGGTCTTCAGCTCGCCGAGCAGATCCGCGTGCTGGAATGGCAGAAGGTCTCGTTTCTGATCCTGATGATCCTGGTCGCCGTGGCGGCAATCGACTGGATCTCCAGCCGATTGCGCTTTGCCATCATCGGTCGCCGCGCGGTGGCCTAACAACACATTCTGTCATGGCCGGGCTTGTCCCGGCCATCCACGTCTTTGTATGCGGCCAAGACGTGGATGCCCGGCATGGCGCCGGGCATGACGAGTTCTAGTTAGATCCAGGGTGGATTAGTTGATCACGCCGCCGCTTTGTGGCGCTCCTGTTCGGCCTTGAACAGTTCGAACTCTTCGGCAACCGCGCGCACGATGCTCGGCCGTTCGCGCAGGCGCTTGTGATAGGCCTTGATCGCCGGCCAATTGTTCAGATCGATTTCCGGCAACACCATCGTCCAGTTCAGCACCGTGACGAGATAGGCGTCGGCGACGCTGAACCTGTGGAGCAGGAAGTCGCGTCCGGTGAGATGGTTTTCGAGATAGGTCAGCCGCGACAATCCGCTTTGTAGTGCATAGGCCTTCATCTCCGGGGGCGCCTTCTTGGCCAGCAACGGGACGAACAGCCCCTTGTGCAGTTCCGTGCCGATGAAGCAGAGCCACTGCTGCAGCCGGCTGCGGTCGATGCCCGAACCCGCGGCGATGGGGGACTGCGGAAACCAGTCGGCGACATGCTGCAGGATCGCGGCATTCTCGGTGAGGATGACGCCATCGTCGGTGCGCAGTGTCGGCACCAGGCCGAGCGGATTCACGTCGCGGAAATCCGAACCGTCGTTGCGCACTTCCTTGTTCAGTGGATCGACCTCGAAGAATCGCGCGTCGGCGCCGGCTTCGGCCTCATACAGCGCGATGCGGGTGGCCATCGAACAGGCCATCGGGGAGAAATACAGATCCATGGAAGCCTCCTTGAGATGGCGGACTGTTACGACCTGTCCGCCGGTTGATTTTCGTACCGTCTCGCATAATATAAATTCGGTCAAGGAATTTAATGCGAAATGGTACAAAAAAAGAAAAAACCTGTTGTCGAGGCGAAGCCGGAGGTGGCCACCGAGCCGAAGCGCCGCGGCAGGCCACGCGCCTATGAGCCCGACGTGGCGATCGGGCAGGCGCTGGCGCTGTTTCGCAAAGGCGGTTATGCGGCGACGTCGCTGGACGATCTCAGCGAAGTGACCGGCATGAACCGGCCGTCGCTCTACGGCGCCTTCGGCGACAAGCGCGCGCTCTATATCAAGAGCTACCAGCGCTATCGCGACGACTACACCGTCCGGGTCATCGCGATCTTCAAGGCCGATATCGACATCCGGGAGCGGCTGCGCCGGTTCTTCGATGCGGCACTCGACATCTACACCACAGGCGATACCGCGCCGCGCGGCTGTTTTGCTGTCATGACGGTGGCGTCCGACGCTATCGCCGATCCGGAGATCGGCGCGATGATGCGCGAAAATTTTGTCGAGCTCGATGACGCCTTTGGCTGGTGTTTCAAGACCGCCGTCGCGCGCGGCGAATTGCCGGAGACGATCGATGTTCCCACGCTGTCGCAGATGGCGTCTGCGATACTGAATATGCTCTCGATTCGGTCCCGTGCCGGTGTTCCGCGCGCAGAGCTGGAGGCGTTCCTGCAGAAGGCGGTCGGCCTGTTATGCCGGTCCTCCGCATGACGTGTTCCACGTCGCCGCGCTCCCAACAATAATTTCCGCTAACCTGTCGGGATCGCACGATGCCGACCGTCTTTCATCCAAGGAGACCCCATGCTTTACGCCATCCTCTGCTACCATGATGAAGCCGTTGTCGGCGGCTGGTCGAAGGACGAAGACGACGCCGTGATGGCGAAGCTTGCCGTTGTGCACGGCAAGCTCGCGCAGCAGGGCCGGCTCGGCCCGGTGGCGCGCCTACTGCCGACTACCGCAGCGACAACGCTGCGCAAGGACGAGCCGCCGGTGGTGCTGGATGGCCCCTTCGCTGAAACCAAGGAACAGTTGCTCGGCTTCTATGTGGTCGAGGCAGAAAATCTCGACGGCGCGCTGGAGATTGCGCAGGACCTCGGCCGCGCCAATCCCGGCGGCGCCTATGAAATTCGCCCGATCGGCGTCTTCCACGGAGCGTTCCAGCCATGACCGATGTCGCCTGGATCGATGCGGCGCTGACCTCGGCGCGTCCCCAGGCGCTCGGTGCGTTGCTGCGCTATTTCCGTAACCTCGACACCGCGGAGGAGGCGTTCCAGAACGCCTGCCTGCGCGCGCTGAAGACCTGGCCGCAAAATGGCCCGCCGCGCGATGCCGCGGCCTGGCTGATCATGGTCGGTCGCAACGTCGCTATCGACGATATCCGCCGCGGCGCGAAGCAGCAGCCGCTGCCGGAGGACGACCACGCGATATCCGATCTGGACGATGCCGAGAGCGAACTCGCCGAGCGTCTCGATGGCTCGCATTATCGCGACGACATTCTGCGGCTGTTGTTCATCTGCTGCCATCCGCAACTCCCGGCGACGCAGCAGATTGCGCTGGCACTGCGGATCGTCTCGGGCCTGACAGTGAAGCAGATCGCCCGCGCGTTCCTCGTCTCGGATGCCGCGATGGAACAGCGCATCACCCGCGCCAAATCTGCCGTCGCCAAGGCCAATGTGCCGTTCGAGACGCCGGGCGCGCCGGAACGCAGCGAGCGTCTCGCTGCCGTGGCCGCCATGCTCTATCTGATCTTCAACGAGGGTTATTCGGCGTCAGGCGAGAGCATCGATCTGCGCGCGCCGTTATGCGAGGAAGCAATCCGCCTGGGCCGGCTGCTGCTCAAGCTGTTTCCAGCCGAGCCTGAGATCATGGGCCTCGTAGCGCTCATGCTGCTGCAATATGCCCGCTCGGCGGCGCGTTTCGATGCCAATGGTGCGCTGGTGCTGCTCGACGATCAGGACCGCACGCTGTGGAACAGCAAGATGATCGCCGAAGGCCTGGCGTTGATCGACAAGGCGATGCGCCATCGCCGCACCGGCGCCTATCAGATCCAGGCTGCCATTGCCGCGTTGCATGCCCGCGCGGCGAAACCGGAAGACACCGACTGGGCGCAGATCGAGTTGCTTTATGGCTCGCTGGAAATTCTGCAGCCGTCGCCGGTGATCACGCTCAACCGCTCGGTGGCGGTTTCGAAAGTGCGCGGTCCCGAAGCCGCGCTGGAGATGATCGCGCCATTGGCCGCAAAGCTCTCGAACTATTTCCACTTCTTCGGGGTGCAAGGCGCCTATCTGATGCAGCTCGGCCGCAACGATGAAGCGCGAGAAAGCTTCAACCGCGCCATCGCGCTGGCCAATACGTCGGCGGAGGCCGATCACATCCGGATGCATCTCGATCGGCTGATGCTGGAGAGCAAGCCGCCGAACAGTAGCCGCAAACGAAAGACGGGCGAGACGCTTTCTGCTCCCTCCCCCCTTGCGGGGGGGGGCCGGGGGGGGGGGTAACTACAAGCGATGGCGTGTGTGG